>OZ245842.1:0-3790000 GCA_965228895.1 Alphaproteobacteria bacterium
GTTTCACGTCGCTGCCTTCGGGCAGGCCCTTGGCGTAGGCGTCGCACCAGATGGCGTGGATGCCGAGTTTCTGCGGTGCGACGACCTCCCATTCCAGGTTGTCGCCGACGACCCAGGTGGTGTCGGGCGTGCTGTCCAACTGCTCCATCAGGTGCAGGAAGACAGCGGGCTCGGGCTTGCCGATGCCGAACTCGCCCTCGATCAGGATGTGGTCGAAGCGGTGGGTGAGGTCGAAACGCTCGACCTTGGCGCGCTGGCCTTTGGCGCCGCCGTTGGTGACCAGCGCCAGACGGACATCTAGCCGGCGCAGTTCGTCGATCGTCTCGATGGCGCCGGGGAAGGGTTTCATGGCGGCCTCGCGGTGATCGCTGAACGCATCGGCAATGGTATGGGCGAGCTGCTGGTGGTCGAGCGCGATCGCGGCAAAGGCCTGCATGACAATCGTGCGGCGCGCCTTGCGGATGTTGTGACGCCCGACGCGGTGGCGTTCGGGATCGGACCAGAAGTTCTGAGCCTCGGCGACGACGCGGTCGTGCAGGCGGTCGTAATCGTCGATCGCTTCGTGCTCGGCGAAGCCATTGAGGACCTGGCGCCACGCATCGCCTTGCGCGCCATGGGCCGAGATGATGGTGTCATCCAGATCGAGCAGGATAGCCTTCGGCAGATGGTCGGTCATGACGGCCTCAAGATGTCGTCGACGAGGCGGGTGGCCTCGTCGAGCAAGGCGACGACGCGGTTGCGTCCCCTGACCAACTGGGTGAGTGCGAAACGCCGGTGATCGTCGTCGAGACCCTCGAGTTCGCCAGCCAGGCTCAAGACCGGAAGCGGTGGGACGGCAAGCGCGGGGTCGTGATCGAAGCGCGGGCCGCGCGTGTAGTCGAGCGGTACAAGGATACGCGCCAAGCGTCGGATCACGGTGTTCGTTTCGCCGGCCGCAAGGTTGCCGTTTTCGGCCGCCCGGTAGAAGTGGCCGAGCCGATCACGCAAGGTTTCCAGGGCCGCATGCGCCGGTTTGAGGTCGAGCATGTTATCGGCCGCCGTCTGGTAACTGTTGATCGTCGCCGCCATCTCGTCGACGGCGATGCGCCAGTCGAACGGCAGACGTTCAGCCGTGGCAAGGCGCAGCACGGACAGAAGATAGATCTTCATATCGGTCATCAGGATGTCGCGATCAGCGATCTCCAGCGTGTCGTTTTCCGTGTGCCAGCCGATATTGCCGCCACAGCCGCCGACCGGGTAGTAGCCTTTCTCGGCGCGCAGGTCGTCGGGCATCTTCGACGACAGCATATAGAAACTCGAAAGCCCGATATTGTTGAAGGCGTAGTCGCCGGCGCGCGGCGGGCGCACGCAGTCCGGCGTCTTGCCGGCGATCTCCTGGATGACCTCGGTCACCAGCGGTCTCGCCTCGGCCATGCAGGAGAGTTTGGTGTATTCGGTGGCCCAGCGGCAGCCCGGGCTGTCGCAATCGACCTGGGCGACGCAATGGCGGTCGAGTTCGGTGGCGAAGGCATCGGCGAACCAGGTGCTGCCCGCATAGCGGCCGGTCGAGTGGCCGGGCCACCAGGCGATCTTGACCGAGCGGCTCAGGGTGTCGCGGTGCTGCCAGAGGACACGCGCCAGCTCCAGCATGCAGGCATCGCCGGTCGCGTTATCGCCGACGCCGACATCCCAACTGTCGAGATGGCCGTGCAGCAGGACGAAACTCTCACGATCCGACCCGCCGGAAATGTCGGCGACCAGAACCTTCTGCCGAAACCAGCCTTCCTCGAGCTCGCAGGTCACCTTGGCGGCCTTGCCTTGGGCGGCGGCCTCGACCAGGGCGTCGCCGTCGGGCCGGTTGACGGCGACCACCGGGATCTTGGGTTTACGGGGCAGGTCGTCCAGGCCCGGCGCGCCCCAGATCGTCGTGCAGGTACCCCAATGGATATCGACGCCGGGATTGATCGCGACAACGGCGGCGGCGCCGAGTTCGGCCAGCGGCGTGATGATACCGGGCAGCGCGAACCCTTCGGTCAGCACGATCTTGCCGCCGACGTCGTCCGCCGTCAGGCCGGCGGCATCGACGCCCATTTCGGAGACCGAGCGCTGGCCGCCCGCCGCCTGGGCGGGCACGTGGAGCAGGGGCGCCTTGAGTCCTTCGGGGAGGGAGCGGGAGAATGATGAGGGTTTGGCGCGGAAACGGCGGTTGCCAAGCTTGACCGAGGCCGCGCCGGGCAGGCTCAGATAAAGCTCGGGCTCGTGGACTTCGTGCGGTACGCCGAAGGCGGTGAGCCGAGCGGCGACCATGTCCATGGCCGCGTTGACGTCGTCGGGGCGTTCGCGCGGGAAGGTCGCGAAACGCTCTATGAGCGCCCAAGGTTCATCGAGGGTGAGCGTTTCGAGGATCGTTTGTTCGGTTGGGGTCATAACGCCAAGCATAGTGCCAGCGGCGGCCCAAGGGCGACCCTGCTTTGACGCCTCTGCATGGCGGTCACACACAACACGTTCCCGTGAAACCCTCGACGTCAGGCCGGTCCGACCTTATGTGATCGTCCTGAACAACCGGACGATCGGCAACATGGACGTCCTGAGCGACATTCTCGACGTGCTCCAGCTGAAGGGCACGCTCTATTTCCGCACCGCGTTCTCGCCGCCGTGGTCGGTCGCGGTGCCGGCCTATGCGAAGGCTGCGCGTTTCCACCTGGCGGTCCAGGGTCGGTGTCACGTGCGGGTCGGCGATGCCATGGATATCGTGCTCAATCCCGGCGACATGGTGCTGATCCCGAACGGGACGGCCCATGTGCTGTCTGACGGCCCCGGCGAACAGCCGGCGGCGCTGGAGGATGTGCTGGCGCGCGCCGGTTACGACGGTGACGGCGTGCTCACCTATGGCGGCGAGGCCGAACCCGGCGCCGAGACCAAACTGATTTGCGGTCATCTGAACTTCGCCGAGGGCGCCGATCATCCGCTGCTGCGCGCGTTGCCGGACGTCATCCACATCAACGCCGAACAACGCGCCCGCGCGCCGTGGCTCGACGAGGTCATGCGTTTGATGACGCGCCAGATGTTCGCGGAAACGCCCGGCATGACGGCCTCGGTGATTCGGCTTTCCGAGGCGCTTTTCATCGAGGTCGTGCGGACCGGCGCCGATCAGGCACCGGCGTTGCGCGCCATGCTGGAGGCCATGGAAGACCCGCGCATTGGCCGGGCGCTCGGCCTGATGCACCGGGATCTCAACCAGGACTGGACGCTTGCCGGGATCGCGCGCGAGGTCGGCATGTCGCGCAGCCGGTTTGCCGAGCAGTTCCAGACCCAGATGGGTTGCGCGCCCATGACCTATCTCAGCGATCTCAGGCTGCAAAAGGCGATGAACCTTCTGACCGGCACCTCCGAACCGGTCCAGCAGGTCGCCGCCCAGGTCGGTTATCAGTCGCCTGCGGCGTTCTCCCGCGCCTTCGCCAGCCGCTACGGTACCAGTCCCAGGGACGTTCGGCGGAAAGCCGCGTAGTCAGTTTCTTTGCCGATCGTCCTGAGTTCGATGCAAGAGATACCAGATATCTCATCTCTGATTGCCTAGGCGTCCTGTTCTCCCACATGCATGCCGTGACCGGCGATGGTCGCCGGCATCAAATGCAAAGCTCTAGGAGAACAGTGATGACCCTCTCAAATTCCAAGCTCGCGAAACTCGCTGCCGCCGCCGCCGTGTCGACGGCGCTGTTGGGTACCATGGCGCCGGTGCAGGCGGCAGACGAGATCAATGCCGGCCCCGGTCTCTCGATCGTCGGGGCGCCGCTTGCGCTCCACGGCTACGACCCCGTTGCCTACTTTACCGATGGCGCACCGACGCTCGGAACCGACACCTATGTCAGCGTTCACGACGGCGCGGCCTATCGTTTCGCCAGTCAGGATCACCTCGACCGGTTCGAGGCCGATCCCGAACGTTACGTTCCCGCCTATGGCGGTTTCTGCGCCTATGGTGTGGCGGTTGGCGCCAAGTTCGACGGTGATCCCCGCTTGTGGCGGATCGAGGACGGCCAGCTCTATCTGAATCTGAACCAGGAAATCTACGAGACGTTCCTGGAAGACGTTCCCGGCTACATCGAAGACGCCGACGAAAACTGGCAGGAGATCGAGCACGTCGCCGTGGCCGATCTCTAACGATCATACGTGCGTTCCGAAACCGGCGTCGGGAAGCCTTCCGCTTCCCGGCGCCGTTCGCGTTTCAGATCCGGTCGTGACGTTCGATCGTGAACCACGCGGCGAAAAGGGCGAGCAGCATGGTGGCACCGGTCATGAAGAAGAGGTTGGCGTAGTTGCCCGTCGCCACCAGCATGGTACTGCACAGGGCGACGCCGATGGTGCCGCCCAGCATCTGAATGGTCAGGTTGACGCCGCCGGCCTGGCCGCGATGGGTCGCCGGCACCGCGCTCATCACCGCGCGTCGTGTCGGCACCGCCACGACCGGCATCGCCGCACCCCACACCGCGAGCGCTGCGATGATGACGGCGTGGCTGTTCGCTTCCATGCCGACACCGACAACGATCAGCGCGAGTCCCTGCACCAAGAGGCCGAGCGTGAGCGGCACCCGTGAGCCCAATCGATCGGCGGTCTTGCCGGCCAAGAGCGATGTCGCGATCGTCGGCGCCACCGCGACCAGCACAATGAGACCGGCGTCGATCGGCGAGTCATGCAGGATGTCCTGGAGATAGAGCGCCACAAACACAAAGACCGCGAGCTTGCTCCACTGAAAGACGAAGAAGACGAGGTTGCCGCCGGAGAACGTCGCGATGCGCAAGAGGCCGAGTTCAAACAGCGGATGGGCGCGCCGCAGTTCGACCGCGACAAAGGCGACAAGCAGCACGGTGCCGGCGGCGAAGAACGACAGCGTCGCGGCGGATTGCCAGCCCCAGGTGTCTCCCTCCATCAGGGCGACGACCAGTGCGGACAGGCCGGCGATCAGCGTAATGAGACCGGGAAAATCGATGCCCGCGCGCGGCTTCTTGTCCTGGGATTGGGCGGCCTGTTTTTCGGCTGACCAGCCGACCATGGCAAACGTGCCGACGACGGAGACGACCGGCAGGTTGATCCAGAATATCCAGCGCCATGAGATGGTTTCGGAAAAGAATCCGCCGACCAGAGGGCCCATCGACATGAAGGTCGCGCCGACCGTTGTCTGGATGCCGAGTGCCAGGCCGCGTTCCTTCAGTTCAAACGTGTGGGTGATGGCGGCCAGCGAGGTCGGAAAGATGATCGCGCCGCCGATCCCCTGGAAGGCGCGCGCGGAAATCAGCCAGGCGCCATTCGGGGCAAAGCCGGCGGCGAGTGATGCCAGTCCGAAGATCGTGACTCCGGCGAGAAAGAGATCGCGCTGACCGATCACATCACCCAACCGCCCGCCAACGGCGACAAAGCAGGTGAAGGTCAGGAAGTAGGCGTTGACGACCCAATGGGCGCCGGTCTTGGTCATGCCGAGTTCCGGCTGGATCGTGGCGAGCGCCACGCCGACCACGGTCTCGTCCAGGACGACCAGGCCCATGACGCCGCTCATGGCGGCCAATAGCCACCATTTGCGGTTCGTCTCGTTGATTGCCCCCATGCCCCCTGATCCCTTCCGTCAGACCGGCGGTTCGTCGACCGGGTTTGCCGCGTGTTGCAGGTAGCGGCCGGGCGTTGCACCCAGGGTGCGGCGGAACATGGTGATGAAGGCGCTCGGGCTGTCGTAGCCCAAATCGTAGGCGACGGCGGTCACGGGCTTGCCCTCGGCGAGCCGGCCGATCGCGGCGAGCAGGCGGCGGCGTTGGCGCCAGGTGCCGAAGGTCATGCCGGTCTCCTTGACAAACAGCCGCGCCAACGTGCGCTCGCTGGCGCCGGCGGTCTTCGCCCAGGCCCTCAGGTCGCGCCCGTCGCTGGGATCGGCGATCAGCGCATCGGTCACCGTGCGCAGCCGGGGATCGGTCGGCAGCGGCAGATGCAGCGGCTCGGCATCAAGCCGGGCGAGCTCGTCGGGGATCACCGCCATCAGGCGCGCTTCCGGTCCGTCGGGCGGATAGTCCAGGCCGATTTCGATCGCACGCATGATGAGTTCGCGCAGCAGGGGCGACACGCTGACGACGCAACACGTCGTCGGCAGATCGTCGAGCACCGACGGGTCGAGATAAAGCGAGCGCATGGCGACCAGTTGCTTGGACGAGACGTCGTGCTCGGTCTCAGCCGGCACCCAGACCGCCTGCTGCGGCGGCACCACCCAGGTGCCGTCACGGGTGCTCACCGTCATGACGCCTTCAATGGCGAACAGCAACTGGGCGCGGCGATGGCGATGCCAGCCGGTTTCATAGGGGCCGCTGTCGCGCGCGAACCCCAGCACCGGGCGCACAGGGTCGATCATCGCGCCGGGGTCAGGCTCGTTCAGGAAGCGGCTGCCGTCCCGTATCGGCTGATCTTGGTGACCGTTTTGCGTCATCGAATGTCAGTCTATAGCAGGACGGGCATCCTGAAAATCGCTACATAGTCCCTCATGCGATTGCTCAAACCCCTTCTCCGCGACTGGCACGGCGTTCTGGACCAGGGCTGGCGCAGCCCGCAGATCCTGCTGCTGCTGTTCGCCGCTTCGCTGCCGCTCGCCTTCGAGGCCTGGGCCGTCCTGCTCAACAACTTTTCGATCGAGCAGGCGAATTTTACCGGGCGCGAGATCGGTATCCTGCAGTCGCTGCGCGAGGTGCCGGGTTTCCTCGCCTTCACCGTCGTCTTCATGCTGCTGATCTGGAAGCAGCAGACCTTCGCGGTGCTGTCGCTGGCGATCATGGGTCTGGGCGTTGCCCTGACCGGCTTCTTCCCGACCGTGTGGGGGCTCTATTTCACGACCGTCATCATGTCGACGGGGTTTCACTATCTGGCGACCATGGAACAGGCACTCGCCATGCAGTGGACCGAGCCCAAGGAGCTGCCGGTCGTCCTGGGCCGCATGGCGGCTGCGGCATCGCTCGCCTCGCTGGTCACGTTCGGGCTCGTCTATGTGGCGCTCAGCGTCTTCGACATGGCGTTCGTCTGGGTCTACTTCATCGCCGGCATCGCCGTGATGGGCGTTGCCGTGTTCGCCTGGGTCGGCTTCCCGCACTTCCCGGCCACGTCCTATCAGAACATGACCATCATCTTGCGGAAGCGCTACTGGCTCTATTACGCGCTGGAGTTCATGTCGGGCGCGCGCCGGCAGATCTTCATGGTGTTCGCCGCCTTCATGATGGTCGAGAAATTCCACTACGACGCCGAGATGATCACGCTTCTGTTCCTGGTGAACTGCGTCATCTCGATCTGGCTTGCGCCCAAGATCGGTAACCTGATCAAACGCTGGGGCGAACGTCCGGCCCTGGTGCTGGAATATGTCGGCCTGATCGGCGTCTTCGTCGCCTACGCTTTTGTCGAGGTCGGCTGGATGGCGGCCGCGCTTTACATCATCGACCACATGTTCTTTGCGCTCGCCTTCGCGATCAAAAGCTATTTCCGCAAGATCGCCGATCCCACCGAGATCGCCTCGACCGCCGGCGTCTCGTTCACCATTAACCACATCGCCGCGGTCGGCCTACCGGCGGCGCTGGGGTTCGTCTGGCTCTACAGCCACTCCCTGGTTTTCCTGATCGGGGCCGGCCTGGCGGCGGGGTCGCTGGTGCTGGCGCTGCTCATCCCGCGCGACCCCGATTGGGGCAACGAGACGACGGTCTGGCGCAGCCGGACCGTACCGTCAGCCGCTGAGTAAATCTGCATCATTCTCCGCTCACGCGGAATCGGGGGCGTGGGCTGGTGATGCCAACTAAACTGGATACGCTCTAAGCGCTCAGGCGCACGCCCGGATCGCGGGGTGTCGGCTTCGAGTCCTCGCCTGCCTGATAGGCATAGATCGACGTATAGCCACCCGACCAGTCCGGCGGTATCGGGCACGGTTCGGGATCGTGATGCGCCCAGGTCGCCGGCTCGCCGCGCACGAACTCGCGGTAGTGATGGGAGTGCGATGACTTCGGCGAGGTATAGGGAAACGCGTCCGCCGCCGCATAGGCGTTGATCAGAAGCGGACGTCCGTTCGCTCGCGTCGTCGGTTTGGAACCGTGCACCGCGCGACTGTGGTGGATCGTGATCGATCCCTTGGGTCCGGGCAGATACGTGGCGGTGTCGGTCGCCAGCGTTGCGATATCGCTGTCGCGCAGCGCGCCGGTCCAGATGCCGCGGTCGTCGAAGTGCTCGAAGATCGGACCCTTGTGGCTGCCCGGAATGACACCCAGCGGCCCGTCCTCCATGGCGACATCGACCAGATAGGTGCCGATGGCGAGCACGTTGTAGTTGGTGTGCGGATAGAACGGGATGTCCTGGTGCCACTTCACGTCGTCGCGGCCGTCGGACCATTTGAAGTTGAGCTTGGAGTGATTGAACGTCACGTCAGAGCCCAGCAGGTCGGCAGCGATGTCGGCGATGATGCCGTTGGCAAAATCCCAATAGGTTTCGTCCATCGCGTCGGGCGCGGTCAAGCGGCGCACGACAGGGTGGTCGCTGCTGTGGCCGGGTCCGATATCGATGTGATCGTCGGACGCCGTCATGATGCGGCTTCTTTCGACCATGCGGGCGGTCACCGCGTTGATCGTGTCGATTACATCGTCGGGGATAACGCTTTCGACCAGCAGATAGCCGTTCTCGAAGTAACTCTCCCGTTGGTCTTGGGTCAGCACGCGGGGTGCGCAGGCCAAAATAGCGTCGGGTGTCATGGCGAGCCTCTTTCAAGCACGCGGTTCCGGCATAGAGCAGATCCCAGTTTGTTGGCATCGCTTCGCGATGAAACCGAAATGGGTGAATCTGCTCTAACGCAATGATGTAGAGCGGATTCACACGACGTGATCGAACCGTCGGTGGTTCGATCACGTCGTGATCCGCTCTAGGATGCGCCCAACGCCGAGCCGGCGTCCAGCGTGAATGAACTGGGGAGTTTTGGTGAATGATAGGTTTTCTGGACGGCAAGTTCGCCCTGGTGACGGGCGCCGCCTCTGGCATCGGCCAGGCGATCGCGGTGGCGTTCGCGGGTGAGGGCGCGACGGTAGCGCTGGCGGATATCGGCGACACCGCCGAGACCGAACGACGGATCGCCGAAGCCGGTGGCAAGACCCTGGCGGTCCCGATGGATGTCAGCGACGAACAATCAGTCATCGATGGCGTGGCCGGCGCGGTCAAAACTTTGGGCAGTTTGGACATCTCTGTCGCCAGCGCCGGGATCGCGCTCGACGTGCCGCTGCTGGAAACGACCCGTGCCGAGTGGGACCGCGTCATCGGCATCAACCTGACCGGTGTTTTCTTCACCGGCCGCGAGTCGATCCGCGCCATGAGCGATCACGGCCAAGGCGGGCGCATCATCGTGATCTCGTCCGACCACGCGTTCTTTAGTTGGAAGGAGCGTTCAGCCTATTGTGCGTCGAAAGCCGGCGTGCTGGGCCTGGTGCGTGTCTGGGCCGAAGAGTTCGCACCCGACATTCTGGTCAACGCCATCTGCCCGGGACCGGTCGAAACGCCCTTGCTGATGGACGAGATGACGCCGGAGATCATGGCGCGCGAGACCGACATTCCGCTGCGCCGTCTCGGCCAGCCGGACGAAATCGCCGCCGCGGCGTTGGCGCTTGCCGGCAAGGCAGGCAGCTTCACCACCGGTCAGGCCTGGGGCGTCAACGGCGGCTCCGCGATGCGGTGAGGGGTGTCTTTCGATGGTTGCGCCATAGCCAGCCCCCTCCCCCTCCCGACCACCCATGGCAGCATCCTCCGGGTGGTCGAGAGGGAGAGTGGGCTGGTGCAGCAGCAGACAAGTCCCTCAACGATTAGCCATTTCAAGAAGCGCATCGGCCAGCACGCGGGCGCCGGCGGCGAGGTCGGCGGCGTCCGCCATCTCGGCTTCGTTGTGGCTGATGCCTTTTGCGCAGGGCACGAAGATCATGCCGGTCGGGCACAGCGGCACCATCAGCTTGGCGTCATGGTCGGCGCCGGACGACATGCGCATGGCCGGGATGTCGAGCTCGCCGGCGATGCGTTCGATGCGGGCGATAACCGTCTCGTCGAAGTCGGCGGGCGCGCCGACATGACGTTCGTTGACCTCGACACCGCACGGGCCTGCGTTGGCTTCACAAATCTCGCCGATGCGCGCGACCGTCGCGGCGAAATAGGCGGCATCGGGATGGCGGAAATCGATGGTGAAACGGACCTCGCCGGGAATCGTGTTGGGTGAGCCCGGATAGGCCTGGAAGCGGCCGATGGTGAAGCGCACGGTATCGTCGGGGTCCGCCGTTTCCTTGTAGAGCGCGTCGACCATGGCCATCGCCGAGCGGAAGGCGTCGCGCCGCTGGCTGAGCGGCACGGTGCCGGCATGGCCGTCCTCGCCGGTCACGATAACCTCGAACGAGCTGCCGCCCTGGATCCCGGTGACGGCGCCGACGGTCAGGCCTTCGGCCTCCAGGCGCGGGCCCTGCTCGATATGGGTCTCGATATAGCCGGCGACGGGAATGCCGGGTGCACGGTGTACGGCATCGGGTGTCATGGCGATGGTGCGGGCGAGGTCGTCGCGCATCACCGAGCCGTCAGGCGCGGTGTTGTCGAGGAACTCGTCGATGCCGTGTTTGCCGGAAAACACCATGCTGCCCGTGCAGCCGGGCGCATAACGGCAGCCTTCCTCGTTGGTCCAGACGACCGCTTCGATCGGACGTTTATGGTCGATGCCCGCGTCGTCGAGCGCCTCCAGCACCTCGAAGGCGGAGAGCACGCCATAGATGCCGTCGAAATTGCCGCCGGCCGGCTGGGTGTCCAGGTGGCTGCCCGACAGGATCGCCGGCGCACCAGCCTCGGTGCCGTTGCGACGGACAAAAAGATTGGCGGCGTCGTCGACATAGAGGTCGAAACCGCGCGCCGCCGCCCATCCGGCAAGCTCGGCGCGGGCCTGGCCATCCTCTTCGGTCAACGCCTGGCGGTTGACGCCGCCGCGCCCGGTCGCGCCGTATTTGGCGATCGCCATATGGCGGTCCCACAGGCGTTGCTGGTCGATGGCGCTACTGGCCCGGCTCATACGTGTCCTCCCGATTGACGGCACCTCACGCGATGCCATGTAATGGAGAGCGAATATTCATGGAGGCTCTCATGGCGATCAAGGCTGTTGCCGGAACGTCAACCCGTTGGTCGGAAGCCGAGTGGCAGGCGCGCCTGGATCTTGCCGCCTGTTATCGTCTAGCCGACCGCTTCGGTTTCTCCGACATCATCTGGAATCACATCACCGCGAAAATCCCCGGCAGCGAGGGTCACTTCCTGCTCAACCGCATGGGCCTTCGCTATGACGAGATCACGGCGTCCAACCTGATCAAGGTCGATGGCGAGGGCAATGTCCTGGAAGGCCCGGACGATGTCAACGTGACCGGCTTCATCATCCATAGCGCGATCCACCACGCGCGCCCCGATCTCAACGTCATCTTCCATACCCACGCGGAAGAAGCGCTTGCCGTGACCGCGCTGCACGAAGGCCTGATGCCGCTGACCCAGGACGCGGCGATGTTATGGAAGAACGTCGCCTATCACGAATGGGAAGGCCTGTCGGTCGACATGGACGAGCGGCAGCGTCTGGCCAAGAGCCTGGGCGACAAGAAGGTCATGATCATGCGCAACCACGGCCTCATCACCTGCGGTGCGACAGCGGGCGAAGCGTTCATTCTGATGCATTACCTGAACCGCGCCTGCAAGGTGCAGCTCCAGGCGCTCGCGACGGGCCGCAAGCTACACATGCCCGACCCCAAGGTCTGGCAGCAGGCGGCGCAGCAATACAGCCACTTCGAGCCCGGCGTCCATGAATGGCCAGCCCTGGTGCGTCTCTTAGACAAGGAAGACCCGTCGTACCGCGATTGAGGATCAATCCCTGAACGGCGTCAGGCGCTTGTAGTGGAGCGCCAGATAGAGCGACACTTCGATCTCGCCGACACCGGCGAGTTGGCGGATATCGTCGTCGAGCACGCGGCGCAGCTCGTCGGGTGAGACACAGGCGACTTCTGCGAAGATGTCGACCCGGCCGGTGCAAATCGTGACATAGGTGATGTGCGGCAGATCGGAAAGCGCGCCCGCGACGTCGATGACCTTGTGGCCGGACGCTACGCGAACGGCCACCCATGCCATGGTCGTATAGGCAAAGCTGATCGGGTTGACGATCGCGATGACGTTCATGACGCCGGCGGCCGTCATCTCGTTGACCCGGTTGCGTACCTGGGTCTCCGAAACGCCGAGCGTGTCGGCAATGGATTGCAACGGCGCGCGGCCGTCGTCGCTCAAGGCGCGGACGATCTGGCGGTCGGTCTCGTTCAGTTGGCGCGGGCGAACACCCGCTTCCTGTGGACTTTTGCGGCGCGCTGCGTCGAAGCGTGCGAGCTGATAGTGCAGGGAAAGATAGGGAAAACACTCGATGGTGCGGATGCCGTCGATCGGCCCTATCTGTTGTTCGATGATGTCCTGGAGTGCCGCCATGTCGCGGCATATGACCTCGGCGAACAGAGTATAGCGGCCGGCGGCGACGACGACGTAGTCGACCGCCTCGATGGCGACCAGGGAGAGCGCGATGTCGGAGGCCGGCACGGCCGGGTCGGTCGTGATGCCGATCAAAGCCGCGGCGTTGTAACCCAGAGCAATCGGATTGGTGACGGCTGTTATCTGGATGACACCCCGGTCTAGAAGATCGCGGACCCGATGTCTGACGGTCCGTTCCGCGATGCCGACTTCGCGCGCAATGTTGGCGTAGGAGCGCCGGCCGTCCTCCTGCAACAGCAGGACGATCGCGCGGTCGGTCTCGCTGAGGTCGGAAACGTGGGCCAGAAACTGACCGGCGCCGTCGCTGGGCAGGTTGAGTGCGGCGTCAGCCATCGCGAATCAGCGCGATTGAGCGGCGGAAGAACTCGCTGTCGGCCTCCGCCAGGCGGTTCAGTTCGTCGAAATGATCGGCGTCAGGCACGCTGTAGCGGTCCATGCGGCGCGCGTCGGTGCGATACTTTTCGCAGTAGTCATCGGACTGGCGATGAAACTCCGGCGTCTCGGCGCCGCCGACCACGACAAGCTGCGGCGCATCGGTGGCCGGCGCCATGAACATCGGACTTTCCCTGATCGCTTCCTCGACGTCCATCTGCGGTCCCTCGTTGATCGAGGTGTGGACCAGAGGCTCCAGCTCGAACAGGGCCGAAATCGGCACACCCGCTTTCACCAAATTGGCGGGTAAGGCGCTATCGAGCGCCGGCCAGTCGGTCGCCATCATCATCGCTGTCAGATGGCCGCCGGCGGAGTGGCCCATGACGTATAGCTGGTTGCCATCGAACCCATGGGTGTCGGCTGAACCATACAGCGAGACGACCGCGCGTCTGATCTGCGGGGCAATCTCACCGAGCCGGACCGACGGGCAGAGGTTGTAGTTGAGCACGGCGACGGCGACGCCGTTCTCGAGAAACGGTTCGGCGATGAAGCTGTACATCGACTTGTCGCCGCGCTGCCAATAGCCGCCGTGGATATAGATCAGGAGGGCGCCGGTCGGTTCGCGGGCCGGGAACAGATCGAACGTCTCGCGCTCGCCGGGACCGTAGGTGAGGTCGCATCGGGCGCGGGAAGCCTTGCGGAAGGCGGCGCAGCGCGCCAGCCAGCCGGCGACCACATCGTCGAAATCGGGCCGGCGGGCCCGCAGATTGTATTGGGCTTCCAGCTCGTCGCCCGTCATGCCTCTGTAGAGCGCCATGGATCCCCCAAGTCGTCTGCTGTGCAACGTCACGTTGTCATTCGCGGCTACCATTACCGTAGTTTCGGCGAAATCAGGCATTGACTCCAGCAAAAAATGCGAAATACGATCATCATCGTTTCGCAAGAAACGAAATTCGTATGGCGCGAGGGAATAGCACATGAAAGTCGGACTGCTGCAGGAAGGCGAGTTGATGCCCGGCGTCGACTGCGCCCAGCGCTATGAGGAAATGATCGAGGAGGTCGCCATCGCCGACCGCAACGGCTTTTCCTGCTGGGGCACGTCGGAGCAGCATTTCAGCCCACCGCGCTTTGCCGTTTCCGCGCCCGAGGTGCTCTATGCGGCTGTCGCGCGCCATACCGAAAACATCAAGCTCAGGATCATGTGCGCGGTGCTCTTGAAGTGGAACCACCCGATCCTGGTCGCCGAGCGTCTGGCGACTCTCGACATCGTCTCCAAGGGCCGCGCCGAACTGGCGACGGCGCGTTCGAACAATCTGACGACGCTGGAGGCGTTCGGCGTCGACCCGAAGGAGACGCGCACGCAATGGGCCGATTCGATCGAGGTCATCGTCAAGGCGCTCTCCGACGACATCCTGGAGCATGACGGACCGGTCTGGAAAATCCCGCCGCGCGAGATTGTCCCGCACTGCATCCAGAAACCCTATCCGCCGATTTCGGTCGCGGCGTCCAGTTACGACAGTCATGTCAACGCCGGCGAGCGCGGCATCGGCGCGTTGTGTTTCGAGAGCTATTTCGGTTTCGACTATCTGCAGGACTGCATCGACGGTTACCGCGAGGGTCTCGCCAAGGGCACCAATATGGGACCTCGGCGCACCGAACACATGGGGCTTTATGTCGCGACGGCGTTTTGCGCGGAGACCCGCGACGAGGCGGTCAGAATCGCGCGCGACGTGGCGCTGGGTTACTACGAGTTCATCGTCAGCATCTATGCGCCGCTCGGCAAAGCGGGGTCCTATGAGTATCTCAACGAGTACATGCAGAGCGCGGTGGAGAACCTCGGCAACATCGACTTCCTGCTGACCGAAACGCCGTCGGTCATGATCGGCACGCCCGATGACTTCGTTGCCCGGCTTAAGGACCTGGAAGATCGTGGCATCGACGAGGTGTTGCTCCGGGTCGATGGCGTGCCGCATGAAGACATCAAAAAGTCGTTCGAGTTAATGGGCACGGACGTCATTCCAAAGGTAAACGGGCATGCTGGATAGGCTGTTCTGGGCCGAGCTTGTGACACGCGATCCACCGGTGCCCGGCACGACCATTGACCGGCGGCACCAGCCCCCGTTTTATCGTCGCCGGCAGCGATGTGCTTTGCCCGACCGCATGGAGTTTTCGTCATGAAACGTGTTCTCGTCTGTTATGGTCAGCCCGACGATCCCGCGGCGTTTGACCGCCACTATCGTGATGTCCATGCGCCGTTGGTCGGCAAGATACCGCACTTGGCGTCTTTCGAGATGAGCCGCGGCCCCGTGGTTTCGAGCGAACCGAGCGTCGACTACTATCTCGTGGCAATCCTCTCCTACGCAAACCAGGCGGATATGGACGCCGCGATGGCATCGCCGGAAGGCGAAGCGGCGGTCGCGGACTTGGCAAATTTTGCCAGCGGTGGTGTCACCATCCTGACCGTCGAGATGGAAGAGCCTTGATTGGTCGCGTGAGTTTGATCATCACACAGGCAATGAAAGAAAATTCTGATGCGCCAGCAGACTATGAGCGAACGTGTCTCGTGGGCCTGGGATAGGGCATGGAACCATGGGGATGTGGACGCGCTCGATGACGTGCTCGCGCCCACCTACCAACGGACCAGTCTTTTGGACGAGCGAACGCTCGACCGGGCCGGGATGAAGTCCGTGATCGTGACGGTGCGTGAGTCATTCCCCGACATGAAAACGACGATCGAGCGGTGTGTGGAGGCAGAAGACTCCATGGCTGTCTTGTGGAGCAGCGTCGGCACCCATCTCGGCAAGTTCGGTGACGTCCCGCCTACCGGTAAGTCGGTTGTGACCTCTGGCTCGTCGTTTTTTCGTGCGCGTGATGGGTTGATCGTCGAAGAAATCGAGACGTGGGATTCTCGAGACATTCTTACGACGCTTGGCATCCACTCGCTGCGCAGCACACGCGACGCGTAGGAAGACGCATGACCACGTCCCAGCTCACGACCGATCAGGTCAAGCAGTTCCACCACAAGTTCGTTACCGGTGTCACGGCCGTCACCACCGCCGACGAGGCAGAGCCCCGTGGGCTGGTGGTCAATGCGTTTTCTAGCCTTTCTCTTGACCCGCCCATGATCATCGTCTGCGTGCAGAAGACGTCGGCGAGCTACGACTTCCTGTTCGCCCATGATTATCTGGCCGTTAACATCCTGGCAGCCGATCAGGTTGACGTTGCCACACGATTGGCGAGCAAGGTGCCCGACAAGTTTGCGACGCTACCTTGGACGCCCGGACCCTATGGCTCTCCGCTGCTCGAGGGGGCGGCAGCGTGGCTTGAAGCGGAGATAACCGAGCGCATCCAAGCGTCGACCCATACCATGTTCATCGCGCACGTCGTTGCCGTCGGACACGCCGATCGATCGCCATTGCTCTATGCAGCCGGCCGGTTTTACGACGGTAGCGAGCTCCATCAAGTCTGAGGGCGGTGTGTCGGCCTGGACCGTTGACATCGATGCGCCCTGACCGCTCGACTGTTGGCCATGCCGGGACCGGTGCCGCCTGACAGGCGGGTAGGTGCGCGGATGGAAGCTCTTGAAGGTGCAGGCAAGGACGGCGCATTCTACCGTCAGCCGTTGTAGCGGCTGGAGGCAACAAGATGCCGATCACGTTCACGCCGATCCCTGAATGCGCTGAGACCCAACCCTTCGCGTTGTGCAACGGTGCCGACCTGTCGCAAGACCTCAGCGCGCAGGACATCGAGACCATCAGGGAGGGTCTGTTGACGCACGGCGTGTTGGTGTTTCGCGATCAAAGCGCCATGACGCCGCGCGACGAAGTTGCTTTTAACAAGGCATTCGGCTGGCACGATCCGAAAGGGGCCAATCTCTTCGGCTTCGGCGCGCCGACGACCGAACACCGTGTCAGCGGCGGTGCCCAGATTCCCGCGTGGCCCGAGGTGTCTGTGTTGGGCAACGTCAAACTCGACGACTACCACGGTATCCACAACACGCAGCTGAAGCCGGTTCTGGGGTTCACCAATGCCGCCTGGCATGCGGACGGCCTGCACGACATGTTCGACGGGCTGCCCGAAATGACCACCATGTACAATCCCGTGGGTTGGCAGACCCGGGGCGGCGGCGCGACCTACTTCACGTCTGGCGTACGCGCGGTCGAGCGCATGGACCCCGATCTCGTCTGTGAACTCGAGCGCTGTACCGTGGCCTATGCCCGCTGCCCCAATGACGACAAGCCGGACGAGGCACGTCGCGTTGTACCCGGCACGTCATACATGGCGGAAGACGGGACGCGCCGTGCCGGTTTCGCCGCCGATCCGGACAACGGGTTGCGCGAGTTTCAGCTTCGGCCCGAACACGCCGACGATGGCGGCCGGCATCGCTGTATTCGGGTTCATCCCATCACCGGAGAGCGGTCGCTATACATCACGCCCGGGCGGTCGGTCTGTTTGCTGGATATCGAGACGGGCGCCATGCGCCACGATGTCGGCGAAACGGTCGACCTGCTCGCGCAAGCGCTCAGACCCAGTGCCGGCCCTGACATCCGTTATGAGCACGTTTGGCAGGAAGGCGACTTCGTCGCTTGGCTGAATACCCTGGTGTTGCACAGCGCGTCCGATCCATCGGAGATCGACGGTCCACGGCTTATGCACCGCGTGCGGTTGTCGACGCCGAAGACACGCTGGATCGACGGCCAGTACCTGAATCTCTAGGTGATCAGCCTTCGGCTTCCCTGATCGCCCGCCACACCTTGTCCGGCGTCGCCGGCATGTCGAGTTGGTGAATGCCGAGCGGCGCCAGCGCATCGATCACGGCATTCACGACGGCGGCCGGTGCGGCGATGGTGCCGACTTCGCCAGCGCCTTTCGCGCCCAGCGGGTTGGTTGCCGTGAACGTTGGCTGCAGGTCGCTGATCAGGTCCGGCAATCGGTCGGCGCGCGGCAGTCCGTAATCCATGGGCGATCCGGTCAGCAGTTGGCCGGTGTCGGGGTCGTAGACGACCTCCTCCCACAAGGCCTGGCCGATGCCCTGGACGGCGCCGCCCTGGATCTGACCCTCGACCACCATCGGATTGATCGCCTGGCCGACATCGTCCACGGCGACATAGCGATCCAGCCGGACGAGACCGGTCGCCGCGTCGATCTCGACCTCGGCGACGTGGACACCCATCGGCCATGTGAAATCCTTGGGATCGTAGAAACAGGCTTCTTCGAGACCCGGCTCCAGCGTGTCATGGGGAAAGTCGTCGGGCACATAGGCCTGCAGGACAACGTCGTTGAAGGCAACCTCGCGGTCGGTGCCGGCGATGTGGAAGGCGCCGTCGCGGAGCTCGATGTCGGCGGCTGACGCCTCCAGCATGTGCGCCGCGATCTGCTTGGCCTTGTCCAAGACCCGATCGGTCGCATTCAGCACCGCCGGCCCGGCAATCACCGCAGAGCGCGAGAAGAAACTGCCGAGCCCTTGCTGCACCCGATCGGTATCGCCGAACACGACCTCGATCTGGTCGAGGCCCAGGCCCAAGCGCTCGGCGACAATCTGGGCAAACACCGTTTCGTGGCTTTGGCCATGGCTGTGGGTACCGAGAAAGAGTGTGGCCGATCCGGTCGGGTGCATGCGTAGCCGCGCGCTCTCCCAACTGCCGGTATCGATGCCGGCCCGATCGTCGCGTGCGGACGAACAGTTGCCGCATGACGCGGCATAGGTTGCCAGGCCGAAACCGCGATAACTGCCGGCGGCGCGCGATGCCGTACGCCTTGCCTCCAGCCCACTGTGATCAGCCAGCTCCAGGGCGCGATCGAGCAGGGCCGGCGGATCGCCGCTGTCGAAGTGCGAGCCGACCGCTGTCACATAGGGCAGGTCGCTGGGGCCCACCATGTTCTGGCGTCTGAGATCGGCGGGGTCGCGGCCGATATCGCGCGCGGCCTGGTCAACCAGACGTTCGGTGACATAGACCGCTTCGGATCGGCCGGCACCGCGATAGGCGTCAATCGGCACCGTGTGGGTAAAGGTCGTGTGGATCTCCGCGTGGATCGCCTCGAACCGGTAAGGGCCGGGCAGCACATAGGTCGAATAGACCGTCGGGACGGCCGAGGCGTGCTGCGACAGGTAGGCGCCCATGTTCGCGGCCGTCTCAACACGCATGGCGAGGAACCGACCGGTTTCGTCGAGCGCCAGTTCGGCATGAGTCAGATGATCGCGGCCGTGGTGATCGGCCAGAAAAGCTTCGCTGCGATCGCTGGTCCAGCGCACTGGGCGGCCCAGGCGGCGTGCCGCCCACAGGACCGTGACCTCGTCGGGATAGACGTAACATTTCATGCCGAAGCCGCCGCCGACATCGGGCGCGACAACACGCAGGTCCGTTTCCGGGATGCCGAAGACATCCGTTGCCAGCATGCGGCGCAGCTCGTGGGGCAGTTGCGTCGCGCAGACAAGCAGCAGACGCCCGTCGGACTCGACCGATCCGATCGCGATGCGCGGCTCGACCGGTGTTGGCGCAAGCCGTGTGTTGATCAGATCGAGCTTGGTGACATGGGCGGCGGTCGCGAACAGGGCATCGGTCGCGGCGCGGTCACCGTTCGACCAGCGCAAACCGATATTGTCGGGTGCGTCCGGCCAGACGGCAGGTGCATCGGGTGCCGCGGCGGCGGCCAGGTTCGCGACCGCTGGGCGCTCGTCGAAGTCGACGTCGACCAACTCCGCGGCGTCTTTGGCCTGATCGACGGTCTCGGCGATGACGACGGCATAGGGTTCGCCGACAAACCGTACGACGTCATCGGCAAGCGCCATATGGGGCGGCACGAACATCGGCGAGCCGTTCGCGTCGTGCAGAGTCCAGTTTATCGGGATCAATCCCAACCCGTCGGCTGCCATGTCGGCGCCGGTCAGAACCGCGACAACACCCGGTGCGGCAAGCGCGTCGTCGATCGCGTTGACCGTGACGCCGGCATGGGCATAGGGCGAGCGCAGAAAGACCGCGTGCAACTGGCCGACGACAGGACGGTCCCCGGTATAACGCCCACGCCCGGTGATGAAACGGCGATCCTCCTTGCGTCGGACCGCCGCGCCAATGCCCTGATTGGTCACGTTCCCCATTCCATGGGACGCAGACTAGCGTGCCCGCGTGTTCCAACGCCAGCACTGGACCGCCCGTTGCGTGACTCATAGAGTTGCCGCAGCGAGGGGAGAGGTTTCATGGCGGAGCACGGTGTTGTCATCAAGGGCGGTTGGGTCATCGACGGCACCGGCCGGGATCGCTACCGCGCCGATGTGGCGATTGACGATGATCGAATCGCGGCAGTCGGTGATCTGGGCGATGCGAACGCCGAGACCGTGATCGACGCGGCGGATCGCGTTGTTGCGCCCGGCTTCATCGATGTCCACACCCATGACGACCGCATGCTGCGCGATGCCGGCGACATGACGCCCAAGGTCAGCCAGGGCGTGACCACCGTCGTGGCGGGCAATTGCGGTGTCAGTCTGGCGCCCTTTGTCGCGACCGAGCGGCCGATCGAACCGCTCGATCTGGTTGGCGACGAGTCGGCCTTCCGCTACCCGACCTTCGCGTCCTTCGTCGATGACCTCACGCACCAGCAACCGTCAACCAACGCGGCTCTGCTGGTCGGTCACGGCACGCTGCGGGTCTCGACCATGGACGACACGCAACGTCCGGCGACCGACGACGAGATTGAAACGATGCGCGGCAAGGTCGGTGAGGCCATGGATTCGGGCGCGGTCGGCCTTTCCACCGGCCTTGAGTACCCGCCGGCGCGCATGAGCGAAACGCCGGAGATCATTCGCCTGGCCGAGGTCGCGGGCCAGAAGGGCGGCATTTATGCGACCCACATGCGCAACTATGCCGAGGACGCGCGAAGCTCCATGGACGAGGCCATGCAGATCGGCCGCGAAGCCAAGCTGCCGGTGATCGTCTCGCACTTTCACTGCCACACCGATGACAACCCCGGCATCTGTTCCGAGGCGCTTCGATGGTACGAGACCGCGCGCGAGAACCAGGACGTCGTCGTCGATGCCTATCCCTATGAGGCCAGCAGCACGTCGATCCTGCCGGAGTTTGTCATGAAGCGGACGAAGGCGCTGGTGACCTGGTCGAAGCCGCACCCGGAGATGGACGGCAAGTACCTGCATGAGATCGCCGAAGAATGGGGCACCGATGTGATAGACGCGGCCAGGCGACTGGCGCCGGGCGGCGCGATCTATTTCGGCCGTGACGAAGAGAACGTCAAACGTCTGATGACCCATCAAGGCGTCATCATCGGTTCCGACGGCATCCCGATGAACCCGCATCCCCATCCGCGTCTGTGGGGGACGTTTCCGCGCGTGCTCGGCCACTACGCGCGCGAGCTCGGTTTGATGACCATGGAAGACGCCATCCATCGCATGACGGGAGCATCAGCCGAGCGGTTCGGCCTCACCGATCGCGGACATGTCGCCAAGGGCAGTTTTGCCGATCTTGTCGTCTTCGATCCCGCGGCGATTGCCGACACCGCGACCTTCATGGAACCGGAACAGCCGGCGGCGGGAATCGACCATGTCATCGTCAACGGCGTCCCGGTCTGGCAGGCCGGTTGCCACACCGGCGCCGGGCCCGGCCGTATCGTCGGCCAACGCCAAACCTAGTCTCGTGTCCGAGCAGGCGATCACACTCAAAGACGGACGTGTGGTTCGCGTGCGCGCCGGTGTCCCAGAGGATGGTGAGGCGCTGCTTGAACTGCACCACGCCTCGATCCTCTCCTTAGGTCAGGGCTCTTACACGAGAGCGGAGCTCGACGATTGGGCATCCGGTCTGACACCGGAAGGCTATGGCGAGGCGATGACGGAAGAAGACTTTCTGGTTGCCGAGGCAGTGACAGATGGTGGGCTCGCGGGATTTGCGTCCTTCAAGTCTGACGAGATTGTCGGCTTCTACGTCCACCCGAACTGGGCGCGCTGCGGTCTTGGCAGTCTGCTGTTGCGACACGCCGAAGCTGCCATTGTTGCTGGCGGGCATACCTCCATTCGCATCGAGGCCAGCTTGAGCGGCCTGCCATTCTACGAAACACGCGGTTTTCAATCCGTTCGCCGCAAGCCTTACACGACACGCGGTGGGCTGGTCGTCGATATTGTCGAGATGACGAAAGACCTTTGACGACGATGCTTAGAACGCCTTGACGTTCTTGCCGATCAATCGCTTGAGCCATGGCACCATCACCAGCAGCAACAAGCCGCTGGCGACACCGATCCAGCCATAGATGCTGAAACCGCTCTCGTAGATGTCGTTCGTCGCGACAGCCTTCGTATCCTTCGGTACGGCCGCGACGTCAGCCAACACGCCGCTCAAGTACAACCCACCTGCGGTGGCGAGGTACCAGATACCCATGGCGAGTCCGGTCAGGTTTCGTGGCGCGAGATCGGACACCATGGCGAGCCCGACCGGCGACAACACCATCTCGCCTAACGTGAACAGGAAGAAAAATAGGATCAGCCATTCCCACGGCACCCGGTCCGTTGATGTTGCTATGCCGAGCACAAGGACGAAAAAGCATGCGCCGATGAGGAACAGACCCATGACAAACTTCAGCGGGATCGATGGATTGAGTCCACGCTTGGCAAGCCATATCCAAAGGGCAGCCAGCGGCATGCCCAACATCAGGATGAAGAGTGGGTTGAACGCCTGAAAGGCCGTCGGCGGAATGGTGAGATCAAAGATGGTTCGGTCGACGCTGCGTTCGACAAACAGCATGAACGATGAGTCGACCTCCATGTAAACGGCCCAGAACACAATCGAAAAGGCGGAAAGGATGGCGAGTGCGATGATTCGGCGCCTGATGTTGCGGCCCTCGCGCCAGCCTTCGTAGATGAAATAGGCGAAGGCAAGGATGCCGACCACCGCGAGCACCTCGCCGGCGGCCACGTCGTGCATCATGAAGAAGGTGGCGATTACCGCTGTCGCGACACACCCGATCAAGACCAACCCGAAAACGGGAATGCCGAAATGACGCTCTTTGAGAACCTCTGGATTCGGCGCGTGTCCGGCATCGTTGAGCCATCGCTGTCCGAAAGCGAAGGTCAGGAATGCGATCAGCTTGCCGATGCCGGCAAGACCGAAGGCCCAGTTATAGCCGACCTCTGTGGCGATCCAGCCCGCGATCAGGAAGGCGGTAAACGAGCCGACGTTGATACCCAGATAGAAGATGGTGAAACCGCTTTCCAGGCGCGGATCGTTGTCGTCATAGAGATGGCCCAGAAGCGCGCTGGTGTTGGGTTTGAAGAAGCCGTTGCCGACAATGAGAATGCCGAGTGAGACAGGGATTAGACTTGCGTCGCCAATTGTCAGCGACAGGTATCCAGCGCTCATGATCAAGGCGCCGAGCAGGATAGCGCTTCTGAAACCGATTAGCCGGTCTGCCAGGTAACCGCCAATCAAGGGCGTGACATAGAGGAACGACGCAAACGCACCGAACAGCAGCGTCGCCGTGTCATCCGTGACCTTGAGGTCCTGTGTCAGATAGAGCACGAAGAGGCCGGCAAGCGTATAGAAGCCGAAACGTTCCCACATCTCGGTCAAGAAGAGGACATAGAGCCCCTTCGGCTGCTTCCGTTTCACCGCGCTCATGCCGGATGCCCCGCACTACGACCGCGACAGTATGTCGGTTCCGAAGACGGGTGGACAGCGCCAAGAGCGAAGGAAAGGAAGGCCCCGAACGGAGTCTCCCTACCTCAATCAGCCCCGGATCTAGAGCGGATCATGGTTAGATGGAACCGCTTGACGGTCCCATCTAACCATGTGAATCCGCTCATTATCAATGAGTAGAGCAGATTCACCTGTTTTGATGTCATCGCGAAGCGATTCCATCAAAACAGGATCTGCTCTAGGCAGGCCTGAAGTATCTGAGCATCTGATTCTGGCCGTCGGGGCCAAGCGCCGGCACGATGTTCTTGTTGTTGTAAATGTAGGCGTTGACGCCGTGGGTCAGGAACAGATAAGCGCCTGACTCCTCCATCAGATCCTGCATGCGTTCGTAGATCGCCTGACGTTTCTCAGGATCGGTCTCCCGCAGGCCTTCGGTGTTGAGTTCCTCGAACTCCGTGCTGTCAAAGCGCTCCCAGTTCCAGATGCCGATCTGGCCAGGCGTGAACCATTCCGTCGCCCAACTGGGATCCGGCGCCATGGTATAGCGCATCAAGGTCAACTGGTTGGTCATCACCGATGGGCTGTCGGCGAAACCCAGCGTCCAGAACGTACCGGAATCGTGTGGCGTTACCGATACTTCCAGGCCGATTTCCGAGAGGTTCGCGGCAATGACCTGCGCCGCCGATTGGGACCACGTCACGTTCTGGGCGGCGATGTCGAGCTGGGTGCCTTCGTGGCCGCCTTCTTCGACGAGGCGTCGGGCTTCATCGAGATCCATGCCATAGAGACGCGCATCGCGATGGCCGATCAGGCCGGGCGCGATGATGCCAGTCGATGCCTCGGCCTGGCCAAAGAAGGCCGCTTCAATGACCTCGTCGACATTAACGGCAAGTTGGATCGCGCGGCGCAGATTGATGTCCTGGAGCGGACCCGGCGAACCGTCGTCCAACTGCTGATCCATGTTCATGCCGAGCCAGATATAGGCGTTCGGCGGGAACGTCAGCAAGGTCGTGTCGGCCGGCATGTCGGCTTCGATATCGGGAATCGAGCTCGCCTCGACACGGGTGATGTCGACCTCGCCGGCTGCATAGGCGATCTCGCCCGCCTTGTCGTCCTCGATCGGGAGGACCATCAGCTCGTCGAACGGCGCTCTTTCGAATGGCCAGTTCGGGTTCGGTTCCAGGATCATGCGCTGTTTGGGCACCCATTCGCGAATGCGGTAGGGGCCGTTATAGGCCGGCATTTCGGTGGTCCATCGTTTCTCCGGCAACGCCTCGGTTGCCGCCTTGCACACGATGTCGCCGGAACCATAGGGCAGCGAACTGTTCCAAAGCGCGGCGAACGGCTCCTTCAGATGAATCACACCGGTATAGTCGTCGATGATCTCGACTTCCTTCAGCGACTGCCAGTCGACCACATAGTCGGCCTCTAGTCCGGTGATGCCGGCGATGCGCTCAAAGGAATACTTCACGTCCTCGGTCGTCGTCTCGCCCCAGCCGTCGGACCACGGCACGCCCTTCTTGATCGTGAACTTGATGGTCAGGGGGTCGATTTCATCGATTTCCTCGGCGAACTCCAGCTCCAGTTCCCAATTGGGATCATTGGGTTTGAAATGGACCAGCCGGTTCAATGTGCAGTGCATGATGTCGTCATCCGCACCGGATAACCGGAAGGCAGGATCCAGAACCTGAATGTCTGCATAAGTTCTGATGCGTGTCGACGTACTCTGGGCGCTGGCAGCTTGCGGCAGGCCTGCGGCGGCAACCGCGCCGGCTGCGGCACCGGTCTTCAGAACCTGGCGCCGCTCCAGGTTGAACCATTCGATTGTCATGGTGCTTTCCTCCCCGGTTAGGCGGTCGGGTTTTTTGTTTTTGACCGCTGAGTTGCCAATTCTATGGACAAATCGGTTGTCGCACCATGCCGAAACGTGCGGTCATGATGGGGCGGGTTCAGATAGGGAGATTTGCCATGGCCAAGGTTGTCACACGGTTTGCGCGGCGGGTGCGCGAGATCGAGAACGTTTGGATCCCGATGCCTGACGGCACCAGGCTCGCGGCGCGAATCTGGCTGCCCGACGATGCCGAGAAAAGCCCGGTGCCCGCCGTGCTGGAGTTCATCCCCTATCGCAAACGCGATTTCACGGCGATGGGCGATGCGCTGCACCATCCCTACATGGCCGGTCATGGCTATGCGGCCGTGCGCTGCGATTTGCGCGGTAATGGCGACAGCGAAGGTCTGTTCGACGACGAGTATTCGGCCCAGGAACTCGACGACGGCTATCACGTCGTCCAGTGGCTGGCCGAGCAGCCGTGGTGCACGGGCGCGGTCGGCATGATGGGGATCAGTTGGGGCGGCTTTAACTGCCTGCAGGTCGCGGCGCTCCAGCCGCCCGCGTTGAAGGCGATCTATTCGGTGTGTTCGACCGATGACCGTTATGCCGACGACGTCCATTACCAGGGCGGCTGCCTGATCAGCGAAAACGTCAACTGGGGTGCGACCATGTCCAGCTTCGCCATGCGTCCGCCCGATCCCCTGATCGTCGGCGAGCGCTGGCGTGATATGTGGCGGGAACGTCTGGAGGCGGCGCCCAATCTCGTCTTGAACTGGATGAGCCACCAGCGCCGCGACGCCTTCTGGAAACACGGCTCGGTGTGCGAGGACTATGGCGCCATCAAAGCCGCGGTCTATGCGGTCGGTGGCTGGGCTGACGGTTACACCAACGCCATCTTCCGCCTGATGGCGGGGCTGACGGCACCGGCCAAGGCGCTGGTCGGGCCGTGGTCCCACGCTTATCCGTGGAAGGCCAAACCCGAACCTTCGATCGGCGGGCTGCAGGATCTCGTCCGCTGGTGGGACCATTGGCTGAAGGGCCGGGACACCGGCATGATGGACGAACCCAAACTGCGTATCTGGATGCAGGAGAGCGTGCCGCCCCGGACCTTCTATGACGAAAGGCCGGGCCGCTGGATCGCCGAAGACGCTTGGCCAAGCGCCACCATTACGCCGCGCCGTTATCACCTCAATCCCGGCGCACTGGATACCAAGGCGAAACGCGAACAGGCGATGAGCCACCGTTCCGAGCAGATTGCCGGTGCAATTCATGCGGATTGGTGTCCCTATGGCTACGAGGCCGAAATGCCGTCCGACCAGCGCGAGGAAGACGGCCGGTCGTTGTCGTTCGATACCCCGCCACTCGGCAGCCGGACGGAAATCCTCGGCGCGCCGGTCGTGGAGCTGGAGCTCGCATCCGACCGTCCCCAGGCGTTTGTTTATGTGCGTCTCAATGACGTCGCGCCGGATGGCGCGTCGACGCGGGTCACCTATGGTCTGTTGAACCTGACCCACCGCGACAGCCACGAAACACCGGCGCTGCTGGAGCCCGGCAAACGCTACCGTGTGTCCGTGCAGCTCAACGATATCGCCCATGTCTTCCCACGCGGTCATCGCGTGCGGCTGACGGTTCAGACGAACTGTTGGCCCCACGTGCTGCCGTCACCGGAACCGGTCACGCTGACCGTTTTCAGCGGCGCCAGCTCACTGGATCTGCCGGTCCGTCCCAAGCAGCCGGGCGACAAACGTCTGAAGCCGTTCGCCAAGCCGGAGACGGCAGCGCCCATGGCGGTGACCACCCATCGGCCCTATCACCGTGCGCGGCGGATGGCCCGCGACTTCGTGTCGGGAGAGACGGCCGTCGAGATGATCAAGGATCGCGGTGAGCATATGCTGCACGACATCGGCGTGACCTATTCGGGCGGCGGGCGCGAACGCTACACGATCGTCGATGACGACCCGCTCTCCGCGCGCGCTGAGGTCAGTTACACGATCTCGATCAAACGCGACGACGACTACGACGTCCGGGTCGAGACCGTGTTCGCGCTTTCAGCGACCGCGACCGAGTTTGTTCTGACCAGCAGGGCCGAAGCCTTTGATCGGGGCGTCAGGACGTGGACGCGCAGTTGGGACAAGCGGGTGCCCCGGGATTTCACTTGATCTGACGGGAACGCCTGCTTGACGGGGCAGGGCAGGCCTGTGAGGATTTCCGACAACTAGAACATTGTGTCGGGGAGGCACCTATGACTAGAAGTCATCTATCACGCCGTCATTTGATGCAGGCAACAGCCGGTTCGGTCGCGGCGGCCAGCTTTGTCGATGGTTTGCTCGATCCGACCAGCGCCTGGGCTCAGTCGGACAAGCCGCTTCGGATCCGCACCAACCGCGCGATCGTCTCGACCGATCCCGGCTACATGGTCGGCGGTTTCGAGATGGTGCTGCAATTCGCCTGCCTGGCGCGCCTGGCGAGTTATACGGGCGGTGACGAATGGGGCTGGAAACCCAGCGAGTTCGTCAACTCGCTGGAGCAGGTTGACGCCCAGACCATCAGCTTCGAGCTGAAGCCCGGCATCATGTGGTACGACGGCACGACCGGCGACGAGATCGGCGAGCTGGATGCCGAGGACGTCAAGTATTCGCTTGAGCGCATGAAGGAGTCGGAGTGGAAGGACAAGGCCGTTGCGCTCGACAATGTCGAGGTGACGGGCACGCATTCGGGCATCATCCATCTCAGCCAGCCGTTCGCGCCGATCTGGTACACCTGGATTTGCGACGGCACCGGCACGATCGTCTCGAAAAAGGCGGTCGAGGCGGCCGGCGGCACCTATGACGGTATCTTCAACTTCTATTGCGGCTACTATCGCGTCTCCGAATGGGTGCAGAAACAGAGCTATACGCTGGAGCCGAATCCGCACTGGACGGGCACACCGCCAGGCATCGCCGATGTCAAGTTCATCATCATCGATGATGAGAAAACGGCGGAGATCGCCTTCGAGGCGGGCGAGATCGACATCACCCAGATCGCGATCGACGCCATTCCACGGCTTCAGGAAGATCCGCCGGAAGACGCCGTCGTCGAGGTCTTCTCAAGCACCCAGTGGTACTGGATGGGCATGAACACAGACCATCCGAACCTGCAGGATATCCGTGTCCGCCAAGCTATTCAGCACGCGGTCGACGTCGACACCATCATCCAGGGCGCCTGGGCAGGCGTGCCGACAAGGGCCTATGGCATTGTGCCGCCGGGCCTGATCGGTTTTCGCGAGACCGGCAAGTATGCAACACCGGATCCCGACAAGGCGCGCGAGTTGATTGCCGAGGCCGGCGCCGAGGGCACCAAGATCACGTTGAAGACGATCAACCTGGCCGATCGCATGGCGGCCGCCCAGATCATCCAGGCCAATCTTGCCGATGTTGGATTGGAAGTCGAAATCGTGCCGATGGATGCCGGCCCGTTCTGGAATCTCGGTCTGGAGACCGAAGGCGAGGACTGGAAAGATCTGGAGATGTGGATCATGCAGTACGGCGATTCGCCCGATCCCAGCCAGATGGCCCAGTGGTACATCTCCGACCAAGTCGGCGTGTGGAACTGGGAACGCTGGTCGGATCCTGAGTTCGACGAGCTGTTCGCGGCGGGCCTTGGCGAGACCGACGAGGGCAAACGCCACGACATGTATGTCAGGATGCAGGAGATCATGGAGGACACCGGCGCCTATGTCTGGCTGATGTTCCCGCCGCTCGGCGTCATGTACCGCGACGATCTGGAACCGGTCATGCAACCCAACGGCTCTCTGTGGTATGTCGCGGAATTCAAGTGGAAGGACGAGTCGGCTTAGGCCGTCTCGACAAGCTAACGTTTTCTGGAGCCCCCGGCGTTTCGGCGCCGGGGGTTTCTCGTTTGTGACGTGATTTGTGAAGCAGTTTCGCAACTTGACGCGCTGCCCCAAAGACTGGGAGGATTTCGGACAACAGTCCAGTTTTCTTGTTGCTTAAAACACAATGTCTGGGAGGCATTCATGAGCAAATTGAATCTGTCACGCCGTCGTCTGATGCAGACGACGGCCGGGTCTGTCGCGGCCGCCGGTTTTGTCGACGGCCTGCTCGACCCCAAAAGCGCCTGGGCGCAGTCGTCGAAGCAGCTGAGGGTCCGTAGCAACCGCGCCATTCTGTCGACCGATCCCGGCTACATGATCGGCGGCTTCGAAATGGTCCTGCAGTACGCCTGCCTGGCGCGCCTGGCCAAGTACACCAACAGCCCGGACGAATGGGGCTGGGAACCCAGCGAGTTCGTCACGTCGCTGGAGCAGGTCGATGCCCAGACGATCACCTTCGAACTGAAGCCGGGTATCATGTGGTACAACGGCACGACCCACGAAGAGATCGGCGAGCTGAACGCCGAAGACGTCAAGTATTCGCTGGAGCGCATGCAGGAGTCCGAGTGGAAGGACAAGGCTGTTGCGCTCGACCATGTCGAGGTAACGGGCACCCATGCCGGTACCATCCATCTCAATCAGCCGTTCGCGCCGATCTGGCTGACCTGGATCTGCGACGGCACAGGCACCATCGTCTCCAAGGTCGCGGTCGAAGCGGCCGGCGGCAAGTATGACGGAATCTTCGATTTCTACTGCGGCTACTACCGCGTCAAAGAGTGGGTGCAAAAGCAGAACTACACGCTGGAGCCGAACCCGAACTGGCCGGGCACGCCGCCGGGTATTGCCGACGTCAAGTTCATCATCATCGATGACGAGAAGACGGCGGAGATCGCGTTCGAGGCCGACGAGATCGACATTACCAACATTGCCGTCGATGCCATTCCGCGACTTCTGGAAGCACCGCCGGAAGGTGGCGTGGTCAAGGCGTTCTCCGGCACCCAGTGGTACTGGATGGGCATGAACACCGACCATCCGAACCTGCAGGATATCCGTGTCCGCCAGGCCATCCAGCACGCCATCGATGTTGAGACCATCATCCAGGGTGCCTGGGCCGGTGTCGGCACGCGCGCCCATGGTATCGTGCCGCCGGGCCTGATCGGTCACCGCACCGAAGGCAAGTTCTCGACACCCGATCCCGACAAGGCGCGTGAGCTGATTGCCGAGGCCGGCGCCGAAGGCACCAAGATCACGCTGAAGACGATCAACCTGGCCGACCGCATGGCGGCCGCCCAGATCATCCAGGCAAATCTGGCCGATGTCGGTTTGGAGGTTGAGGTCGTGCCGCTGGATGCCGGTCCGTTCTGGAACCTGGGCCTGGAATCGGAAGGCGACGATTGGCAGGATCTCGAGTTGTGGATCATGTCCTATTTGGATTCGCCCGATCCCAGTCAGATGACCCAGTGGTACATCTCCGACCAGGTCGGCGTGTGGAACTGGGAACGCTGGTCCGATCCCGAGTTCGACGAACTGTTCGCGGCGGGCCTTGGCGAGACCGACGAAGGCAAACGCCACGACATCTATGTCAGGATGCAGGAAATCATGGAGGACACCGGCGCCTACGTCTTCCTGATGTTCCCGCCGAACGGCGTCATGTACCGCGACACACTGGATCCGGTGATCACGCCGAACGGCTATATCTGGCAGATCCAGGAGTTCAAATGGAACGATGAGTCCGCCTAGCTAAGCGGATGTCCGAACAAGCCCCCGGCGTTTCGGCGCCGGGGGTTCTCTTTTGGTCCGGCACCTGCTCGGGTTCCGCGACCTCACCCACCCTCACCCTCCCAACGCTTCGCGTCGGGCCCCTCCCTCTCCCGAAAATTGGGAGAGGGGAAGCAGGACCGCCCCTCGCCCCCATCAGAATGGGGGAGAGGGTTGTGGAGGCTTGGACGCGCGAGCGTTCTAGCCGGAGCTGGGTGAGGGGGCCTGCGGCATGCGCTCCAAGCTCACTGCCGTACATCGAAAATCCTGAAAGACATCAGGTCTCGTCGACACCGGCGCCGTCATAGAGCGCTTCGTTTTGGGCGCCACGCACGCGGCGGTGCCACGCCATGCCGTCTTCGGAAAAGTTACGCGTGGGCGAGGGTATGTGGTGGAAGTGGCCGTAACGGTCTTCGCCGCGAACCAGCGTCGCGAAGTCCTCCTTGGCGACGATCTGGCGCACGTGGGGCGCAATGTAGTTGACGACCAAACCGACGCGCCGCTCGTCCGTCCGGTTGGGGCCGGATGCGTGCAGCAGCTTGCCGTGATGCATTGAGGCCTGTCCGGGCTCCATCTCGACCAGCACCGTATCGTTCTCGTCGATATCCACCTCGGCCTCCTGGCCGCGGGTCAGGAAGTTGTCGGCGTCGAAGGTGTCGCGGTGCGCCAACATCGCGCCCTCGTGCGATCCCGGCACGAAGCGCATGCAGCCATGGGCCTCGGTCACCGGTCCCAACGCGACCCAGACGGAAACCTGATCCTCGCTGTCGAGACCCCAATAGCGGAGGTCCTGGTGCCAGCTGACATAGGACGGGCTATGGGCGTCCTTGATAAAGAAGGTCGAGCCCCAGGCCAGGATGTCGGGACCCAGGATCGTCTCGACCGCATCCAGGATGCGCGGGTGGCGGACGATCTCGTCGGCGAACGGAAAGATGATATGGCCGAAGTTGAGCTGACCCTTGTTGCCGAGCTTCTCTTGCTCGATGCGTTCCTGCAGCCCGTCGAGCTCGGCACGGTAGCCAAGCGCCTTGTCCGGACTCATGACACTGAGCGGAAAGTAGTAACCGTCCTGCTTAAAGCATGCGGCAATGTCGGCGAAGTCCGCATCGGGTGCAGTGGCCAAGGTCATGTCTGGGTCTCCCGCGTCAGGCGGCCATTGAACGGCAGCGATCGTGCCGGGACAAACGCTCTTTGTTGCCCTTTGTGTTAAGCTGAACTTAACCTAAAGACGCCGATCCCTCATTTTTTGCCGTGATTGGAGCCTGCCGTGCCCCACCGCCGCATCCCCTCGCTGAACTGGCTCCGCGTTTTCGAGGCGGCGGCCAGGACGGAGAATTTCACCCGCGCCGGCGAGGCGCTGAACATGAGCGCGGCGGCGGTCAGCCAGCAGATCAAGGCACTGGAGGCCCATCTCGGTACCCAATTGTTCGATCGCGGTCCGCGCAGCGTGTCGCTGACTGGCGCCGGTCAGGCCTTCCTGCCGGTGGTGCGTCAGGCGCTCCTGTCGGTCGAGACGACGGCCGCGTCGCTGTTCAGCCGCGACCGCTATGCGACGGTGACCGTCGAAGCCACGCTGGTCTTTGCGGCCTCGTGGCTGGCTGAGCACCTGCCTCGGTTCCAGGCCGCTCATCCGGCGATCCACGTGCATGTGATGGGCGCTTATCACGATGCCGGCGTCGAACACGACGGTGTCGATCTTGCTATTGCCTATGGCGGAACATCTCAGGACGAGGCCGATAGCGACCTGCTGTTCGGCGAGCGCATCTATCCCGTCGCGCCGGCACCGGTCGCCTCGGCCATCACCGCGCCGGGCGACTTGATCGAACATCGTCTGCTAGAAATCTCGACGCACCGAACCAGCTGGTTGCGGCTTCTGGAATCAACACCCGATATCGATCTGTCGAAGGCTGAGTTCTGCTTCACCGATACCACCGTCGTCGCACTCTCGATGGCTGCGGCCGGCCACGGCATCGGCCTGGCGCGGTCCCCGGCGACCGACTTTCTGGAGCGTCTTTGTGGCCTCGAGCGCTGCCTGCCGGGGCTCGAGGTTGAAAGCGGGCAGGCCCATTTCCTGGTATCGCGGACCGCTGCCTCGCTGTCGCCAGCGGCGAAACAGTTCAGGTCGTGGCTGCTTGACGAGACCGCGCGCTGGCGTTGACGCCTACCACTTGGCGATCAGTTCGGTTCCGCTTTGCGGCGCGGCGGCGAAGCCCTCGTTGAGGTCATCGGCCAGTTGGTTGCGGATCGCGCGATACTTGGTGTCGTGGAAGAGGTTCCGGTGTTCGCCGGGATCGGCGCTGAGGTCGAAGAGTTCGCCCCAGTCTTCGTCGCTTGCGGGATAGAGCGTGAGGCGCCAATCGTCGGTGACGATGGAGTGATTGTAGACGCGCTTGTCGATGCGCGGGTGGAACTCCAGATAGCGGGCGCCGCGCTCCAGTCTTTGCCCTTCGAGTACCGGACGTAGCGAGAGGCCGTCCTGAAAAACGCCGGTGTCGTTGAGACCGGCGAGGTCGAGCGTTGTCGCCATGATATCGAGATGACTGCTCGGTGCCCGCGTCGTCTCGCCCTCGGGAATGCCCGGACCGGCCATGATGAAGCTGACCCGGTTGAGGTCGCCATAAGGTGGCGGTCCTTTATGCAGCAGGCCGTGATGGCCGAGAAACTCGCCGTGGTCCGAGGTGAAGACGACAATGGTGTCGTCGGTCAGACCGAGGTCGTCGAGCTTGGCGAGCACGCGGCCAAAACACGCATCGATCTGCGCTTCCATACCGCGCGTCAGCGCGATGGCGCGGGCCAGGCTTTCCGGCGAGATGTCGTCGGTGGTCGTCATGCCGCCTTGCTCGACCGCCGGCGCGTCGTTGTCGATCCAATTGGCGGCAAGGCGCTGGCTGACATAGCTTGGCATCATGTCGAGTTCGCCGGGCGTCACCGCCGGCGCAGGCATGGCGTCGGGATCGACAAGGCCGGCCCATGGTCGTGGCGGGCTAAACGGATGGTGTGGGTCGGGTGAAGAGACAAACAGCATAAAGGGCCCGCTTGTCCGCTCCAGGAAGTCGATCGCGCGGTCGGCAATCCAGGTGTTGTAGTGCAGGTCGTCCGGTACCGCCGCCGTCCAGGCCTCGTCGAGATCGGCCAGCGGACCGTCGAGTGCCGTCTCGGGCTGATAGAGCGGGATGACATCGGGGTGGTGCTCGTGCAGCCAGGCTGCGTGGTGTCCGCCTTCGGTCGCCAGCAGGGATTCGCCGATCATGAAGTCGACGGTCTGGTAACCGAAGTAGGGTCCGTTCCAATCGGCGCCATGACCGGCCTGCCAGAACGGCACGGACTCCGGAAAGCCATACGAAACATCGGCCATGATCGGCTGCAGGTGCAGCTTGCCGACCGCATGAGTGTCATAACCGGCTTCGGCCAATTGGCCGGGCAGCGTGGGCACGCCGTCATGGATCGTGCGCCCGTTGGTCGTCATGCCGTGATGACGCGGATAGAGCCCGGTGATCATGGTGCCACGGCTGGGACAGCAGATCTGGTTGGGCGTCAGGTGATTATCGAAACGCAGACCGCGCGCCGCCAACCCGTCGATGTGGGGGGTATGGGCATGGGCGTTGCCATAGCAGCCCAGACTATCGGCACGCTGCTGGTCGGTGCAGAAGATCACAAAATTGGGTCTCACGAACAAAAGGCTATCGCTGTCGTGGCGCACGGCTCAAGCGATAACGAGTCTGTCGGTGTCGTTCACCCCCAGCGCATGGCCGCCGATTGCACATGATCCAGATCAATTCGCTGCTACGCCGACGGTCCTAGCCTGATGTCATGGGCAAGGGTGCGGGGATCATAGCTGCAATTGCGTTGGCTCTGCTGAGCATGCCGGCCGCCTCGTATGCGGATGACGGTGAGGACTGGCGCAACCTCTACCGTGACGCGGTGCCGGTGCTGGATGTCCGCTACCGCTTCGAGTTTGTCGACCAGGCCGGATTTCCCAACAACGCCGAAGCCAACACGATCCGGACGCGGGCGGGTTTTGAGACCGGCTATGTCTATGGACTCGGCTTGGTCGCCGACGGTGAGTGGAACCAGGTTATCGGCGGTGAGCGGTTCAACGACACGATCAACGGCAAGACCCAGTTTCCGGTTGTCGCCGACCCTGAAGACCTGCAGATCAATCAGCTCTACCTCATCGCCGACAACACGATCGCGGACACGGTCCTGAAGCTCGGGCGCCAGCGGATCATCTGGGACAACGCACGGTTCGTCGGCAATGTCGGCTTCCGGCAGAACGAGCAGACGTTCGATGCCTTCCGCGGCAGCGTGTTTGTGCTCGACGACCTGGTGGTTGAGTACGTTTATTTCGACGAGGTCCACCGCATCTTCGGGCGGGACTCACCGGTTGGCAGTCTGGAACTCAGCAGTCATGGGTTCCGGGGTCAGTATACCGGGCTTGAGGCAGTAGCGATCACGCCCTTTGTCCTGTTGCTCGATTACGATGCGTCCGCCCAGGCCGGTCTCGACAGCCAGACCTATGGCGTGCTGGCGCAAGGCAGCCATGACCTGGACCAGGATTGGGGCCTCACTTACTTGGCCTCGCTCGCCTATCAGGCCGACTATGCCGACAACCCTGCCGGTTTCGGCCTGTGGTACTACCACGTGGCGCCGGGCCTCACCTATGACGGCGCCCGGTTCACAATCGGTTACGAGGTGTTGTCGGGCAACGGCACCAGCGCCTTTCAGACGCCCCTGGCGACACTGCACAAGTTCAACGGTTTGACCGACCGCTTCTTGACGACGCCGGCGAACGGTCTGCGCGACCTCTACGTGGCTGCCTCAAGTCCCTTGCCGGGCGACGGCCTGTTTTCCGGACTCAGTGTCGCCGGCGCCTACCACCAGTTTTGGGCTGAAGACAAGGGCACGCATTATGGCTCGGAATGGGACGCCGGGATCTTCAAGACGTTCGACCTGGATGGCAACGCGATCAAGCTGGGCGCCCAGTATGCCGCCTATAGTGCCGACAATTTTTCCGTCGACACCGACAAGCTATGGCTGACGGTCCAGTTTCAACTCGGCCCCTAGAGCCAACCCCGTCTTGTTCGGGTTTCTCGGCGTATCCGCCTGCGATCCCATCGACATCCATAAGATGGAGTCGATTCTCCCATCGTGACGGCATCGCATAGCGATACAATCGAACTGGGATCTGCTCTAGCATCGCGCCATGACGGAGCAACCCAAGGGCGTCTGGCTCGAAGATCTCACCTGGCCTGAGGTCAAGTCGCGGTTCGACGTGGGCCAGGTGGTCGTCGTGCCGGTCGGTGCGATTGCCAAGGAGCACGGTCCCCATCTGCCGATGAAAACCGATTGGCTGCTGGCCAGTGACCTTGCCCGCCGGGTAGCGGCGATACTGCCCGTCCTTATCGCGCCGGTGATCCCCTTCGGCTACTACCCGGCTTTCCGCCACTATCCCGGCAGCCAGCACTTAAGGCCCGAGACGTTCGCCGCGTTGGTGACCGATCTCCTGTCCGGCCTGATCGCGCAGGGTGCGCGCCACATCGCACTGATCAACACCGGCATCCCGACCCAGGCCATTTTGCACACGGTGGTGCGCGAACTCTACGAGACCGCCGGCGTTCGCGTTGCGGTTGCCGATATCGCCCGCATGGGTTCGGCCGCCGCGCACTTGATGGAACACGACGTCGACGGTCATGCGGACGAGGAAGAAACGTCGATGATCCTGACCATCGCGCCGGCGCTCGTGCGGATGGATCAGGCGCGGCGTGACGACGGCAACATGCGCGAGGCGCCCGACACGGTTTTCTTTCGCCCGCAGATCTTCCGTGACGACCCCGACGGCGGTATCGACCACAGCGAAACCGGTGCGAGGGGTGATGCGACATTGGCGACCGTCGAAAAAGGCGAGGCGGCGCTTCAGGCCATGGCCGACGAACTTGTCGACGGGTTGCGTGCCCTTTACCCCGAACACCTGACGTCATAGGACACAGCATGGATCAACGACGTGCCGGCAACCTCGGCTACTTCAGTCACGAGGCTGCCCTGAAGTTTCCCGATAAGATTGCGATGATCGATCTGACCCGCGACGAACCGCGCGAGGTCACCTATCGCGAGCTGGAGGAACGGCTCGACCGGTTCGCATCGCTGACGCAGACCATGGGTCTAAAGCCAGGCGACCGGCTTGCCATGTGCGTCGGCAACCGGTTCGAGTTCATCGAGATCATGTATGGCGCCATGCGCGCCGGCGTCGTGCCGGTGACGCTCAACACCAAGCTCGGTGCCGACGTTCTCGAGTTTACGGTCAAGGACAGCGATGCCGTCGCGGCAATCGTCGAGCCCCGGTCAAACCGCTTTGTCGTCGACGTTGTTGAGCAAGCGGGCCTGAAGCCGCTGATCGCCTTCGATCCCGTACCCGCCGGTTGGCAGCCATACGAAGATTTGTTGATGGCCGAACCGGCGTCCTTCGAACCGCCGGACTTGTCCGGCGATCACCCGTCGTTCCAGCCCTACACATCCGGCTCGACAGGCCGGCCCAAGGGCGTGGTGTTGACCCATGCGGGCCAGCTCTGGGGCATCCACGTGTTCCAGAAGTTCTGGCCGGAGAAGATCGACAACCGGGCGCTCGCCGCGGTGCCGATGTATCACAAGAACGCCATGGCCGGCGCCTTCAAGCCGCTGCTGCATGTCGGCGGATCCGTCGTCATCCTGGAGAACTTCGAACCCAAACGGTTCCTGAAGGCGCTCAGCGACTACCGCTGCACGAACACAGGCGGCGTGCCCGCCGTCTATACATCCCTGCTTCAGGAAAAGGACCTTATCGCCAGCCTGGACTGGTCGGCGCTCAAAGGTCTCTCGGTCGGCTCGGCGCCGGTGCCGCCGGAGCTGTTGCACCAGATCGAATCAGCGTTCGGCGTGCGTTGCATTGAGACCTATGGCCTGACCGAAGGCGGTCCGGTGCCGATTGCCGCGCCCGCCGACGGATCACCCATGCCGCCGGGCAGTTGCGGCAAGGTATTGCCGGAAGGCGAGGTCAAGCTGGTCGGCGCCGACGGCAAGGACGACGAGAACTACGGCGAACTCTGGGTCAAGAACCCCGGCGTCACGCCCGGCTACTACAAGCGCCCGGACGTGAACGCCGACAAGATCGTCGACGGCTGGCTCAAGACCGGCGATCTGTTCCGCAAGGATGACGACGGGTTCTATTTCTTCATGGGGCGCACCGACGATATGTTCAATTGCGGCGGCGAGAACATCTATCCCAAGGAAGTCGAGAACCTGCTGCTGGCCCATCCGGAGATCACCGAGGCATCCGTCGTGCCGCTGACCCACAAGGTCAAGGGCGAGGCGCCGGTCGCTTTCGTGACGGTAACGCCCGACAGCCAACTCGATGAACAGGCGATCAAGACCTATTGCCTGAAGAACGGCCCCGCCTATGCCCATCCCCGCCACGTCGCCGTGGTCGACGAAATGCCGTTGAACGGACCTGGAAAGATCGACCGGCTGGTCGTGCAGAAACAGGCGCGCGAGACATTCGGTGAGGTCATCGGCGGCTGATGCCTCTACCCTGGCTTGATCACGTCGCTGTCGCGACCGACGATCTGGATCGTGCCGCCGCGGCCTACCGCCGTCTTGGATTCAAGCTGACATCGCGCTCAAGCCACAGCGGCGATGACGGACCGTGGGGCACCGGCAACCACTGTGCGATGTTTCGCGACGGCTATTTCGAGCTGATCGGTATCACCGATCCCACGCTCTATCACGATCATCTGAAGGCTGCGCTCGCACGCTATACCGGCCTTCATCTGGTGGCGCTGGGCACCGATGACAGCGAGCGTGCGTATCGCGAGACGGTGTCGCGCGGCGCAATGATCGACGAGCCTTATGCGATCGCGCGCCAAGTACCGTTTGGCGCCAGCACGCGGGAGGGCCGGTTTCGCATCACGCAAGTCGATCCCACCTGGTTTACCGAAGCCGATTTCTTCTATTGCCAGCACGACACGCCGGATGTCCTGTGGCAGCCCGACCTGCTTGATCACCCTAACGGCGCCACGGGGCTGGCAGGTGTCACCCTTGCCTGCGCCGACCCCGAGGAGACGGCGCAGCGCATCGCAGCCGTCTCCGGGGTAACAGGCACGACAAGTCATGACGGCTATCGTTTTGTGCTGTCGCGCGGCGTGATCGATGTCGTGTCCGCTGAAGGAGTCAGGTCGGCGTTCGCGGGGATCACGCCACCGGTCTTGCCGTGGGTGGCGGCGGTGACGTTCACCGTGGCGGACCTGCAACGAAGTCGCGATTTGTTCGTAAAGGCGGGGATAGACGTTGTCGAGACGGACGATGGCCGTCAGTGGATCGGCCTTGACGATGCCGATGGCGCTATCCTGGTTTTCCAGGCCTAACGGTTGCGATTAGCCTGCGGCTGTCGCATAGGTGCCGCGCCCGACCGCGCAGAGGCGGCCCCTGGCATCGGTTACCTCAATGTCGGCGACACCAATGGTGCGGCCGGCCTTGACCGTGCGCGCGACGATCGTCAGGTCGCCGTCGCCGGCCATGCGCAGGAAGTCGACGCGCAGGTCGATTGTCGGAAAACCCAGCTTGTCGGTCTTAATGGCGAGCGCGAAGTCGCCGGCGATGTCGATCACGCTGGCGAGGACACCGCCGTGATAGCCTTCTTCGTGCGCGGTGCGCTTGTAGCCCTGCTTGAACGGCAGACGAAACGTGACCTCGCCCTTGGCGACGTCCCAGGTGTCGAGCTCCATGGCGAGAAACTCATTGAACGGCCCGCGCTGCCAGCCGCGCCATAACCTCTCCACATCGATCTTGCCGGTCATGGGTTCAGCACCACCTTGCCGAAGACCTCGCGCGATTCCAGTTTGGTTTCGGCAGCCTGGATCTCGCTCAACGGGAAGATGGAGTCGATCACCGGTTCGATCTCACCCGATGCGACCTTGTTCAAGAGCCAGATAATGCCCTCATCGGTCCAGCCGTTGGCGCCGAGGATGCGCAGCTCGCGGGTCCAGATATAGCGGATGTCGGTTGCCGGATCGAAGCCGGCCGAAGCGCCGCATGTCACCACGCGCCCGTCCTGGGCCATGGCGCGCAGCGCCGGGACCCAGGTCCGCCCACCGATATAGTTGACGCAGACATTGACCCCCTTTTTGCCGGAGATCGTCCAGGCCTCTCTGCTGAAGTCCACCTCGGCCGTGTTGATCACATGGTCGGCGCCGAGCGCGGTGAGTTTTTCGAGATTGTCTTTCGACGACGATGTGCAGATGGTGCGGGCGCCGATCGCCTTGGCGATCTGCAGGCAGCCGGTGCCGACGCCGCCGGCCGCGCCCAGGATCAAGACCAATTCGCCTTCTTTGACGTGGGCGCGGTCGAACATGATGCGGTGCGCTGTCCCATAGCCGACCGGCAGCGCGGCCGCCTGTTCGAACGTGACGTCATCGGGTAACGCAATAACCTGGGAGTCCGGTGCTTTGGCGAGTTCGGCCAGACCGCCCTGGCAATCCTCGCCCATCATGCCGTCGCGCCCGAACGGATTGAAGACGATGCGGTCGCCGGGCTTGCAGCGGGTGACGTCGTCGCCGACCGCTTCGACGACGCCGGCCAGGTCGCCACCGGAGATAAACGGGGTCTCGATGGGAAAACCCGGCATGCCGCGGCGCACTTCCAGGTCAAGGTAGTTGAGGGCACAGGCCTTGACCCGCATCAGCACCTCGTCGGCGCCGACCTCAGGGTCCGGCCAGTCGCGGTAGTTGAGGTTCTCGACCGATCCCTGCTCTTCGATGACGGCTGCCTTCACGGGTACCTACTCCTAAACCGGTTTGTCGGGCAGCGCGTGCCATTCGTCCCAGCCGATGTCGCGGCCGGGATAGGCGACGCTCTTGAACGGCCAGGACGTGGCGACCCAGTCTTTGCCCCATTGGAAGAGCTCGCTATCGAATCCCCGTGCTGCCGCGCTGGCGCGTACCCAGGTGCTGAGCTGGGCTTCGTAGCCTTGCTTCAGACAGGGAAAGACATAGAGGCTGCCGAGTTCTTCGGACTCGTCGAGCGCGTGAACGCCATAGGAGCATGAGCTTCTCAGATTGAACTCCATGGTGCACCAGCAGACATCGATCAGCGCGTCCTCAATCGTGGTGCCTTCCGGCCAGGTTTCGCCGGGGCCGAACGTGCCCTTCAGATGATCGACGCTCGACATATAGGCATCGAAATCCTTGGCCAGATCGGCGGGGCCCAGAATGCGCAGGCGAAACCTGTCGGCTTCGACAGTCTCGGGCGGGTCAAAGTCGTCGGGCAGCCAGATGCGGTGTTTCATGATGCCTTGTGGTTTACGCGTGGCAGGGCCGCACTGTTACGCGAAATGGGGTCGGTAACAAGATGGGGCGCGGAACCTATGGCCCGCGCCCCCAGTGGTTCGGACTGACCGTTCTCTAGAAACCGGCTTTGATTTCCTCAAACAGCTCGGTGTAACGCTCTTCGACTTGCGGATCGGACGGTTCGAAAAAGATGCCGATTTCAAACAGCGATTCCGGGCTGGTCCAGCCCAGTTCTTCCAGCAACTGTTGATCGGCGATCTCGAACGCCTTGGCGTTGGAGTGACCGTAGTAGTAGTTCTCGATCAGCCACTTGCCGGACTCGGCATCGAGCCAGGCATCGATCAGCTCGTGCTGCAGGTCGACGTCGCCTTCGCCGCCGGCAATACGCACCATGCCGCACATCCATGTCCAGATGCCTTCCTTCGGGTTGGCATAGGCGACGGGAACGCCCTGGTCTTTGAGGTTTTTCAGCGCGGCGTTCCAGGCATAGGCGACCACGACCTCACCGGACGCGATGGCCTGTTCGGCTTCCGACTGATCGTCCCAATAGAAGCGCACGAGCTCGCGCTGCTTGCGTAAGAGGTCGGCAATCGGTCCTTCGAGCTCTTCTTGCGACGGTGCGAACATGTCGAACCCCAGGATCTGGGCTGCCGCCCAGGCGTTGGCCGATCCGTTGCGCGCACCGATGCGGCCCTTGTAGCGCTCGTCGAACAGCATCTCCCAGGACTCCTCGCCTTCGTAGAGGTCTGTCCGGTAGATGATCGAGCTGTTGCCCCAATCCATCGGCACAAAATAGACGTCGCCGTCATAGCTGATGCCGCGGGTGTCGCGCATGCGTTGGAAGACGTTGTCCCAGTTGTTGATCTTCGAGGTATCGATCGGCTGCACAATGCCCGCATCGGTCCAGCGATCCATGTCTTCGACGCACGGATGGGCGACATCCGGGGTAAAGCCGGCCCGCATCTTCTGCAGGCCTTCCTCGGAGCCGGCAAAGATCGAGTAAGCGGGTTCGCCATGGGCCGTGACATAGGTCTGGAACAGCTCCGGGATATCGTAGCCCGACCAGGTGAAATAGGTGATTTCGCTGCCGCGTCCGTCATTGGCGCGCGCGCTTTGCCCCATCGGCAGTGAGACTGTCGCCAGGCCGGCTGCGGCAAAGGCCGTGTTTATCTCGCGCCGCGAGACCTCGCCGCGCAAGAGGCGTTTATGAAACCTGTCGACATCGAACTTGCGTTTAACGTGCATCCTCCGGGTCCTCCCTGGCGTCATGCGCCTATTGGATTGGCGGCCGTCAGCAGTCGACTGACAGCCATCAACCAGAGGTTACGCTTGACGGGGGTCTATCGACAAGACGAAGTGCCCGCGTTGATTGTATCTAGAGCCGGTCCAGGACCCCCTCGGCCATGGCAATGACCTCCGGCAAATAGGTCTCATCGCTGGCGTGGCTGGTCTCCAGAACGCTGAAGAAAGCGAACACGGCCTCCTTGTCCGGGTCGGCCATAAGGTATTGCCCGCCATAGCCGCCGTGGCCGATGAACGTACCGTTCGTATAGACCTGATTGCGGTAGCGCTGGCCTTCGCGCGGACCGGCGAGCCAGGTGCCGCCTGCTTGTCGCGTGGACTCAATGAAGGCGCTGTCGCCGACCGGCTCGCCGTGAACGCCCAGACCACCGCGTGCGAAAACGAGCCCGTAGCGCGCGAGATCGCGCAATGTCAGGGAGCCGCCGCCGCTCAGAACCGGTACGAAGTCACAATCCAGTGACATGTGAAAGGCGCGCTCCAGACCCGCGCCGTTGGCGATGTCGACGAGGTAGGACTTGAGGTCGCGGCCACTCACAACTTCGGCAATCCAGGCGGCGACGTCGGAGTTGGTCGACTTGTAATGGGTGATGTTATCGGGATTGGTTGTGCCGTCGTCGACCAGCTTGCAAACGAAGTCGCGCAGGCTCTGTTCGGGTTCGCCCGGCGGCGGCAGGCGCCAGCCAAGCGTGATCTCCTCGCGGCCATAACCGATCCGTTCGCCCGGTCCCGGCGGTGGGTCATAGGGCGCGGTGTAGTCTTCGTCGAAATTGTTCATAACGTTCATGTCCAAAACCTGCTGGACCGTCGCGCCGCGATAGCCGCTGCCGATCTCTGGCAGGTAGGTTTCGACCTTGGCCTCCAGATCGACCAGACCCCCGGCGACCAGGCGTCCGAAGATCAGGTTCAAGGTCGTCTTGGATATCGACTGAATGCTGTGCGGCGTGTCCGGGCCAAAGTCCCGGGCATAGCGTTCGAACAGGATGTCTCGCCCTTGCACCACGATCATGGCGTCGAACATGGATGTCGTGGTCAACCGCCTGACCTCCGGCATGTCGCCGATGTGCCGGTCGATACGCTTTTGCAACGGCAGCACGTGGCTGGACCGCACACTGAACCCGTAGCGGTTCAGCCAGTGGATGTTGCGAAAGCCCCAGCGCCGGACTTCCGGCTGGTTCCACGCGTTCAGATTGTTATCGCCGACGACCAGATGAGGATTTGGGATGAGATGGGAGGAGATGTCCATCGCCATGATTTCCGACTCGCCAATTGGGTTAGTGGTTGTGGGCTAGCGGTGGTTTAGCAGGTGAATGCGCTATTGCCCGGCCAAAAAAAGAGGCGCGGCGATCGCTCGCCGCGCCCCTGACGGATGCCCTCTTGATAAAACTAGAGGCCGACCTGGATATCCTCCCAAAGCTGAAGCTGCTTGGCGTCCTGCTCAGGATCGGGCGTGATAAAGAAGGTCGTGCCCGCCATCAACGCCTCGGGGTCGTCGTAACCGAGTGCGATGACAACCTCAGGATCGGCCAGTTTAAACGAGTTCTGGTTGCCGTGGCCGTAGCCATAGGCCTCGATCAGGAACTTGCCGGCCTCCGGCGCAAGCCAGGCGTCGATGAAGTCGTAGGCCATCTGATCGTCGCCTTCGCCGCTACTCATACGCACCAGGCCACAGGCCCAGCCGAACGCGCCTTCCTTGGGCGCTGCAAAAGCAACAGGGATACCTTCCTCGGTCAGGTTGACCAAGGCCTCGTTCCAGGCGTAACCGGCGACGCATTCGCCGCTGGCAATGGCCTGTTCCATGTCGGTCTGGCTCTCCCAGTAGAAGCGCACCAGCGGACGCTGTGCACGTGCCATGTCGCCGGCCTCGGCCAACTGTTCGTCGGTCGGATTGAAAACGTCATAGCCCAGGATCTTGAGCGCGATGGAGAGGTTGACATAGGTGCCGCGTGCACAGATGCGGCCGGCATACCGTTCGTCGAACAGCATGTTCCAGGTCTCTTCGCCCTCGTAGATGTCGGTGCGGTAGATGATCGACGACAGGCCGAAATCGGTGATGACCATATAGAGGTCACCGTCGATCGCCGCGCCGTTCATGGTCTGCAGGGACGGGAATACATCCGGCCAGTACTGCAGCCGTGACGTGTCGATCGGCGACAGAATGCCGGCATTGTGCCACTTCTGCACGTTGTCAATGCAGGGATGCGACAGGTCCGGTGAGAAACCGGCGCGGATCTTCTGCAAGCCGTCTTCGGCGGAGGCGAAAACTGACCAGTTCGGTGATTCGCCGTACTCATCAATGAACTCTTGATGCAGTTCCGGTACTTCATAGCCGGACCAGGTGAAGTAGTTGATCATGTCGCCGGGGGCAGCTTGGGCGCCGGTCGTCATGGAGTTCGTCACCGGAACGATGCCGGCCGCCGCTGCGGCGCCCATGAAGGTCCGGCGGTTGATACGGCCGTGGATCAGGTCGTTCTGAAGCTTCTCCACATTGGGTTTGCGAAGGAAATGCATGAATGGCTCTCCAAGATCGTGTTTGCCTCGTTTGGGCCGATTGCCCTTGTTTTTTTGCCGTCTCATAAGTGGCGGCGGTGAGTGGACGACTCGGCGTAGCGACATCTTAGGACAGATTTTCGGCATGTCGTCAGGTCAAACCCGACAATTCTGACGAATCGTGGCAAGAATTAGCCGGACAGCATCAAAGACGCGTGTTCCCGGCCAGTTTGTGCGGTGTTTGGTTGATCGACCTAATCTTTAGGTTGAACCGCCGGCGCACCGGACGCAGGCGGCGGCTGCCGGATCCAACTCAAGCCGTTTTGGCGCGATTTCTTCACCACAGGAAACACAATAGCCGTATTCGCCCGCTTCCAGCCGCGCCATCGCCTCGTCGATGCGGCGAAGCTCGGCCTTGCGCCGGCCCGCCTGGGCTTCGGCCATTGCCTGGACCTGCAGCGCGTCCATGCGCGACAGTCGGCCGACGCTCTGCTGATCCAGCTCGACCGGCGCCCGGTCGCCGGCCGTCGCCGCCTCATCGGCCAGCAATTCGGCGTGGCGGGCCTCCAGTTTCTGGCGCAGGCCATCGATTTTCATGTCATTCATGACGCGGTATGATGCGCCGGATGCGGGTCCGGGGGCAAAGAGATTGCGGCGCGGCTCGCACACCACAGGAAGGGGAATTGAATGTCTGATCCATCGACCCAGTCCGGCGACAATCTGCCGACCAAGAAGCCCGATGACACGGGCATGCCGCTCATCATCTACATTCTCTATCTTGCCGCCTTTGTTGTCGGCATTACGGCGCTGATCGGCGTCATCATGGCCTATGTGCAGAAAGGAAATTCGTCGGCTTTCATCGAAAGCCACTATCAGTTTCAGATCCGCACGTTTTGGATGTCACTTGTCGGTTGGATCATCGGCATAGCACTGACATTCGTCTTTATCGGTATCATCGTGCTTATCCTGGTTGCCATCTGGTACATCATCCGATGCGTCAAGGGCATCATGTGGCTCCAGAACGGTGAAGCGGTGCCCGATCCAGAATCCTGGATGTTCGGAACGGCCAAATCGACATAGGGCACATTCACATTTCATGACCAACAACCCTTTTGCCGGCTGCCGCCATGCTGACGATGTGGCGGCAGCCCTGGAGGCAAACGGCATTCGCGCCGTCCATATCGGAATCTTTGACGTCGACGCGCGCTTCCGCGTCAAGCGTGTGGACACCGCGAAGTTCCTGAAGCTGCTTAGATCGGGTTACGAGTTCTGCAAGGTGCTCTATCAGTGGGACACCGCGGAACTGCCCTATGGCCAGGGTTCGTGGGCCGACGTGCCGGCGCCGATCGATCCGGCGAGTGGCCGGCTGTTTCCGTTCGCCGACGGCGAGGCGGTGTTCGTTGCCGAGTTCACCGAAGAGATTGGCGAGCTGGCGCCGCGTAATCTTCTCCGGCGCCAGCTTGATCGCGCCGCGGACATGGGTTTCTCGGTCAAGGCCGGCTTCGAATACGAGTACTTCATCCTCGACGAAACGCCGGCCAGCGTGCGCGAGAAAGGTTACCGCGACCTCACGTCCTGGCAGCCGGGCAACAGCACCTATTCGCTGGTGCCCTCGATCGAGACCGACTTTGTCGCCGGCCTGGAAGCGGTTATGGCCGATCTCGACGTGCATTTCGATGCCTTCCATACCGAACAGGGCCCGGGTTGTCTGGAAACGGCGCTGAAGGCCGGCGAAGGCATGCGTGCGGCCGATGCGGCGGCGTTCTTCAAGGCCTACACCAAGGCTTACTGTCAGCGCCAAGGCCTGATGGCGACGTTCATGGCCAAGTGGTCGAACGCGACGAACGGCCAGTCCGGCCACATGCACATTTCGATGCAGGATGAGGCCGGCGCGCCCGTCTTCCACGATGCCGACGAGCCGGAGGGGCTGAGCCAGACCATGCGTCATTTTGTCGGCGGGCTGGTGCGTTTGCTGCCCGAGACGCTGGCCATGTGCAGCCACACGGTCAACGCCTATCGGCGCATGATACCCGGCATCTGGGCACCGCTGACGGCGACATGGGGCGTACAGAACCGCACCTGCGCCTTTCGCATTATCAATCCGGAACCGGACGCGACGCGTGTCGAGTTCCGTGTGCCCGCCGCTGACGCCAACCCGCATCTGACGCTCACCCAGTGTCTGGGCGCCGGTCTATGGGGTATCGAAAACCGCATCGAACCGCCGCCGCCGACCGATGATGAGGCAACGGTCGACGATGCGCCCGCTGACCAGCGGTTGCCGCGCAACCTGTTGGAAGCAGCCGAACGGTTGGACCAATCGGCAACCGCGCGCGAGGTCTTTGGCGACGCCTTTGTCACCAATTTCGCGCGCACGCGGCGATGGGAAGACGATGTCTTCCGCCGCCATGTCAGCGACCTCGATACCGCCCGCTATCTCGACGTCTTTTAGACGACCGAAAGAAAACGCGCTCAGCCGTTGTTGACGGTGAAGAGCTCTTGGTCCGTGTCGACGCCGCGCAAGTGATGACGGCCGACGCTTTTGAGCGACCGGCCGCAGCGCTCGCTGGCCAACGCAAAACTGGGCGAGGTGAGCAGCGCGTAACCCAGTTTGTCGCACAGACCTTCGATGCGGCTTGCCTCGTTCACCGCAGGCCCGATCACCGTGAAGTCCAGCCGGTCGACCGTGCCGACATTGCCGTAGAGCACATCGCCCAGATGCAGCGCGACATCCAGCATCATCGGCTTGCCCGTGTCCGGTTCCTCTATCGATGCCACCGCGGTGATTGCCTCATCGGCCGCATCCAGTGCGCCCTGGCAAAGGTCGTCGTCATTGCGACCCTGGCGATCGAAGACGGCGAGCACGCCGTCGCCCATGAACTTCAAGACCTCGCCGCCGCGCCGTGTAACCGGCTCGACCATGGCATCGAAGCAGGCATTCAGAAGGCTTGCGACCGCCTCCGTCGGCAAACGATCGGACAAGGTCGTGAAGCCGCGCAGATCGGCAAACAGGATTGCCGCGGGAATGGTGCGAAACGTGCCGCGACGGAACGCGCCGTCAAGTATGCGCTGTCCGGCGTCGTGGCCGACATAGGTCTCCAAGAGGTTCATTGATATCTGATGGCCGAGCGTGGATTTGACCGCGAGCGCCAGGCGCGGCATCAGGCGTTCCAATATCTCGACTTCGCTATCGAGAAAGCCGCCATCGCGATCGGTCAACCACGTCGACACCATGCCGCTTCGATAATCGAATTCACTGCCGCGTCCGAAACCGATCAACCGCGCCAAATACTCGGTCGCACCGAGGTCACGAAACTCCTCGAACAAGGGAAAGGCGAGCCCATCATTGCCTTGATCAAGGCGCGTGCGCTGGGTGCGCTGGTCGTTGTTTTCGACCAGGCTGCGTATCGGGCTTTTCTGCCAGCCATCAAGATTTTGATCGGCAAACGCGTTGGCGTTGACGTCGATGCCGCTGTCGCGACGCCAGATATGGGTGACCGAGTCGATGACCGGGTGCATCGTGCGTGTCGAGACATTGGCGCGTAGCAGCCGAAAGCCGATGCGATCGTTCAACTGCTCGCAAACGCCCGCCAGCATAGTGCCAATGGGCATCTGCTTCAGGCCACAATCGATCAGCCAGTCGCTGACCGGTTGAAGACGCGGGTCGGCAAAAGCCGGGTACTCGGGCGGCGGCACGGATGCCGACAGCGTCAGATCACTTCGATGCTGGTCGCCAGCGGGCCACGATCGCCCATTCTCGACTCGACCCTTACACGCTGACGCGGCTGCAGCATTGGAATGCCCGCATGCTCCAAGACGCGCGCGGAAACGAACACATCACGGCTACCGTCGTCTGGCGTAATGAATCCGAAACCCTTCTGCATGTCGAAGAACTTCACCATGCCTTCGACCGTCGTTGCCGGCCCAAAGTCCTGTGGTTCGTGACGCCGAGGCGGCGGCGCCTGATCCTCCGTCGCGGTCGATAAATCGATGCTGTAGATCTCGGCCACTTGCAGGCCGCGCTGGCCCTCGGTCACTTCGCAAACCACGGTCGCACCGTTCGGCAGGGAACGCTCACCCAGTCGCTCGACAACAGAGATATGCAGAAACGCATCGGATGTGCCGTCCGACAACTGCACAAATCCAAAACCCTTGGTTGGATTAAACCACTTGACGGTCGCCGATACGCCGGCCTGGCCGCCACCGTACCGGCCCTCTAACTCATCTGACATCAGCTCACAGCTCCTTCCATCCCCTCGGGAAATCGCTGCAACGAAATGGTCGCCGAGGAGACGGCTCTCTTACAACGATATCCCCGCACGAACTCGCGCGGCGGCGATCGGTTCGTGACGAAGATCAAGAGCGGCATCTGGCCATTCGAACTCTTTTTGCCACCCTGACATAAGTATCCTGCACGAATTCTGCGCCCGGCGGCAAACGGATTCGCCACAGGAAAACCGGCGCTAAAATTGGGTCAGTGCGGCTGTGGCGTTTGCGCCCGGAGCGTCTAAACTGCTGCACCGCATATTAAAACCGCGCCTTGAGGCGCGTGAGTCGAAAGGGGAATCGATGAAACACACGATCCATAGTCACCATAGTCATTTCGGCTGGGACAACAGCAATGCGCCGGTTTTGACCATTGCGCCGGGTGATGAGGTCGCGTTTGACACGGTCGATTCTTCCGGCGGTCAGTTGTCGCCCGACTCCACTGTCGACGACATCGCGGCGCTCGATTTCGGCAAGATCAATCCGGTGACCGGTCCGGTGATCATCGATGGCGCCGAACCGGGCGATGCTCTCAAGATTACGTTACTGGATTTCACACCGTCGGGATGGGGTTGGACGGCGCTGATTCCAGGCTTCGGATTGTTGGCCGATCAGTTCGAAGAACCGGCGCTGCATATTTGGACGTACGAAGCCGATAGCCTGAAGCCCGCCGCCTATGGCCCGGGCGGACGGGTGCCGCTGAAACCGTTCGCCGGCACGATCGGTTTGGCGCCTGCCGAAGCCGGTCTGCACAGCATCGTGCCGCCGCGCCGCATGGGCGGCAACATGGATATCCGCGACATGTGCGTGGGCACCGAACTCTATCTGCCGGTCGAGGTTGTCGGCGCCATGTTCTCGATCGGCGATACGCATGCCGCGCAAGGTGACGGCGAGGTGTGTGGTACCGCGATCGAAAGCCAGATGGCCGTCGCCTGCAAGTTCGAGCTGGAGAAAGGCGCCAACCTCGCGTTCCCGCGCTACACCACCGCCGGACCGGTCAGCCGCCATTTCGACGAAAAGGGTTACGAGGTGACAACCGGTGTCGGGCCCGACTTGATGCAAGGCGCCAAGGACGCGGTTGCCGGCATGATCGACCTGTTGACCGCACGTCACGGCATGGCGCCGGAAGAAGCCTACATGCTGGCCAGCGTGTGCGGTGACTTACGCATCAGCGAAATCGTCGACATGCCCAACTGGCTTGTGTCGTTCTATTTCCCGCGTGTCGTGCTGGACTAGGATCGAGGACCGACAAACTCTCGGTACCAATCGGCGATAGCCGTTCCTATCGCATCAGGACTGATCTTCTTGAACAAAGTGGCTGCCGGTCACTGTGACCTCGTGCTGATTTGGCCAGGTGCGGCAGAACGTCCGCTGGCGCCCGGTTGTCTAGGCGGCGCTCTCGCGCATGATGGCCGCGGCCGATGGTGCGGAACCTGGTTTGTCGGGTGTGTAGCCGGCGGCCGGGTCGTGCCGTGTGCGCCATGCCTGGCTGTCCTGGACGAAGGACGGCGCTTGAAGCAGCACATGATCGCGCCGCCGCTCGACTGCATCGGGGTCGATGGTTGCGGTCGCCAGCAACCTGCCGAAACTGGCGATCGCCTTCAGCTTACTGCTCAGGCTCCGCATCGCTTCGGGACGCGACGCAACGATACGGCGCGTGATGGCTTCGAAGTCCTCGGCTTCGCGGCCCGTCAGATCCTGCACCACGGTGCTGGGCGCATGGACGGCAAAAGCGCCGCGCCGGTACTCCTCGGCATAGAGGCGCAGCTGTGTCGGCATTGCCTCCGGGAATCCCTGCACCTTCAACGCCTTCAGCAGCATGGAGTCGGGGATGTCGCGATACCTGACCGTCCGATCCAGAACTTTGCCCATAACGGCGGCTATCTCGTTGGGCGACAGAAGTGTCGGGCCGGTCGGGCGATAGGTCTTGCCGGCGTGGGTCGCCGGGTCGACGAGTGCGGCAACCGACACGGCTGCGATATCGTCATTGGACGGCGGCGCGTTTTTCTTTTCGTCACCGTTACCAAGCGGCATGGGCAAAACGCCCAATTGCGCGATCGCCTGCAGGGGCATGAAGTAGTTGTCGGCGAACCAACCGACGTTGTTGATTGTCAGGGAGGTGTCCGGCAACAGCTTGAGGATTTCCTCGTTGAACCAAACTTCGCGCGTCATCATCGACGGGTGGTCGGCGTCGGAGAGCCACTGGCCGAGCATGACAATGTGCTCAAGCCGGGCTTCATGAGCGGCGATCGCAAAGACAGTTCCGAAATGAAGACCGTTCGGTGCTGTCGGGGCACAGTGATAGGCGCGTTGCACACCACGCATCGCCCACCGCATGTCGGCGAGCGAAAACTGGTCGCCGACGACGACATCGGCGCCGGCAGCGCGCAGCAGACTGGCGCGATGGTCGTCGCGACGGACTAACGCGCGGACCGGATAACCTTTCTCCAAGAGCTGGTATGTCGTTGGAAGCCCGGTCTTGCCGGCCGCGCTGGTCACCAGGATCGTCGGTTTCACCATGATGAATCTCCATTCATGTATCTGTATATGCAGGTAATTAGCGAAATGAGCTAATCTGTTCCGTCCAAAGCTTGTTCGATTGTCCGCAGCTGCTGCGCCATGTCCCGCCAGTGGTCTTTCCCAAGGGCGTCGACAACACTTCGTTGCGCCTTGGACCACAGGGGGACCGCTTTGTCGTAGGCCCGTTTGCCGGCGCCGGTCAGGCGAACATTTCTGACCCGCGCATCATCGTTGGCGATGTTTTCGACGAGACCCCGGCGGACCAGGACCTCCAGGTTGCGCGTCAGGGTGGTGCCATCGATCGCCAGCTCCTCGGAGAGGTCACCTATGTTGGTCTCGCCCAGCCAATCGAGCGCGCCCAACAGGGTAAACTGCGTGTTGCGAAGGCCACTGGGCTTTAGGGCGTCGTCATAGGCACGCGCCGCGACACGGGCCGCACGGCGCAGCCGGTAGCTGACACAATCTATGGGCTGAAGCCCGTCGAGGGACGCAAGTCGGGTGGCTGTCATCGCACGATGTCCGAATTTACCTGTATATACAGGTAATGATCCATCAAGAGGATGTCAAGACTGCCGCACAAGCAATTCAGTCGGCGGCCCCGCCTTCTTCCTTGCGCTCGGCGATGAAGGCGTCGAGTTCCTCGAGGACGGCCGGGTCGAGCGGCGGCTCTTCGTATTCAGCGAGGAGCTGTTTCCAGATCTGGTGGGCGCGGGTCTGGGCGTCCGGCGAACCGGCTTCGCGCCAGCTCTCATAGTTGCGCCAGTCCGACAGGATGGGATTGTAGAACGCGGTCTCGTAGCGATCGAGCGTGTGCTGGGTGCCGAAGAAATGACCGCCGGGCCCGACATCGCGCATCGCCTCGATGCCGATGGTGTCGTCAGAGATCTCGATCGGGTTCAGCATCTCCGCCATGCCCTGAATCATCTCCGCATCCAGGATCAGTTTTTCGAAACTCGCCACCAGCCCGCCTTCGAGCCAGCCCGCACCCTGATAGAGCAGGTTCGCCTGGCCGGTGACCGCCGCCCATAACGACATCTCCGACTCATAGGCCGCCTGCGCATCCACCGTGTTAGACGCGTTGACGTTGGACGTGCGGTAGGGAATGGCGTAGCGGCGCGCGAGCTGGCAGCCGGCCAGGACCGCCTTGGCGTATTCCGGCGTGCCGAAGGCCGGCGCGCCCGACTTCATGTCGACGTTCGACGTAAAGCCGCCATAGATCACCGGCGTGCCCGGCCGGATGCACTGGGCGATGGTCATGACGCCGAGCGCTTCGGCGTTTTGCTGGGCAAGCGCGCCGGCGATGGTCGCCGGGCTCATGGCGCCGGCGAGCGTGAACGGCGTGATCGTCACCGGCTGGCCGCAGCGGACATAAGCCGTCATGCCCTCGGCCATCGGGATATCGAACCTGAGCGGCGAGTTGGTGTTGATGATCGTGATTGCCGCCGGTTTTTCGGCCAGCGTCTCGCGATCGCATTGCAGCGCGATGCAGGTCGCCTCGATGGCGTCTTCGGCGCGCTCGGCACCAAGCGCATAACCCTGCCACGTCTTGTCGGTCAGCGTGATCATGGCGCGGTACATGTCCAGGTGGCGTGTCGCCGCCGGCAGATCCTGCGGCTCGACTGCGCCGCCGCCGTCCTGGTGCACGATGTTCAGGCTCTGCAGGACACGGGTGAAGTTGCACATGTCCTCGAAGTTGCCGATGCGCCGGCCGCCTTCCAGATCGCTGACATAGGGCGGTCCGCCGACGCCGGTGACGACCATGCGGTTGCCGCCCAGCGTCACGTTGTGGTCGGGGTTGCGCGCGTGCAGCGTGAACTCTGACGGCGCCAGTGCGATCTTTTCTTCGATCATGTCGCGGCTGAACTTGACGAGCTCGCTCGTGACGTCAGCGCCTTCGCGCGTCAGCATGTCGCGCGTCGGCGCGTGCAGCACCTCCATGCCGATCGATTCAAGAATGGTCAGCGAGGCCTGGTGCAGACGTTCGACCTGTTCGTCATGCAGGATATCGAACGGGCGATAGGGATTGACGATCTCACGCCATGGCAGTTGATGGATCGTGCCGGCCTTGCGTTCGGACCCGCCCGCGCCGCGCCGTCCGCGTCGTCCCGATCGTTCGCGTGCCATCGTCTAAGTTACTGAGAGTCTATTCATTGATCGAAGCTTTGATGCGACACATTACGATGTCGACGGCTGGAGTATCTCTCGATGCCGCCATTACCTCCCGTACGTTGCAGAATAGCTTGCGACGGTCTTGTCTGTCTCAAGGAAAGCTCGCTATGCCGTGGACGTCACGAATTCGTTGCTATTTTGATGGAAGAATCTGCTGATCGATCAAAATTAACCCGTCGCCAGATAGAGCGGCCACTCGCCTGGGACACCCTTCAGACTTTGGGTGCCCGCCGGACGCATGTCGAACCCTGAACCGATCGTCAGGTCCTTGACGGTGCCGGATGTCAGGATTCCGCCGGGTGGCGCGTGCGAAAGAATTCGAGCGGCGATGTGAACGGCCAATCCGCCAAGGTCCGATCCTCGCCGCTCGCATTCGCCGGTGTGGATGCCGGCTCTGATCTGCATGTCCAAACCCGCCACATCTCTGTGAATGGCGGCAGCGCATCGAATGGCACGTGACGGACCTGCAAAGGCGGTGATGAAACCATCACCTGTCGTGTTGATGGTCTGGCCGTCAAAATCGGACACCCGGCACCGTACAATCTCGTCGTGCTGATCCAACAAGGCTCGCCACTTGCTGTCGCCGATGGTCGCCGCGCGTTCGGTCGAGCCAACAATATCGGTCATCAAAACGGTAAGGAGTACCCGGTCTGCCGAGCCGCCCTCGCGCTGTCCGGTCAAGAACTCCTCGATCTCGCCGACCATCAGATCTTGATCGCCGTACCACGGTAAGTGATCGGCGCCGGGTACTATCTTCAGCGTCGCATTCGGAATTCGGTCAGCGATGTACCGGGCTTCGTCGGCAGCGCTCCAGGCGTCCTTCTCCCGGTTGATGACCAGTGTCGGGCAACTGATCGTCGGCAAAACCGCGCGGATATCGGTCTGTCCGTTGAGGCGCGTGATCAATTCGGCGGTTTTTGGACTTGCCGCTGAGCGGAGATAGGCGCCCCACCAAGCCCTCGCCGCGTCGTTGTCGACCATACTGGGCGCGGCCTCGCTCAGATCCAAAGGCTTGCCCCAATTGTCGCGTAAGTGGGCGATGAATTGCTCCCGCTCCTCGTCATTGATTTGCCACGGATAATCCGGCGCCCAACCGCCGCGCGCAAACGTGCCGCTGAGAACAAGTCCTAGGGTACGTTCGGGATAGGTGGCGGCAAACAGCGCGGACATATGGCCGCCTTCGGAGACGCCGAAAATGGCCGCTTTGTCGGACTTCACAGCATCCAGAACCGCGACGATATCTTCGGTGCGTTGCTCGAGGGTCGGGAAACCGACATCTCTTTCAGAAAGCCCGGTGCCGCGCTTGTCGAAGAAGATCAACCTGCTGAAGCGGCCCAGCTTGGTCAGAAAGTCAGCGTAATGAGGGCTTTCCCAAGCATATTCGATGTTCGTCAACCAGCCTTGCGCATAAACCAGATCGATCGGACCGTCGCCAACGACCTGGTAGGCAATCGAGATATCACCAGCACTTGTGTATTGGGTTGCCGGTTTTGCCATTTCTCACTTTCCGACTTCAGCGAGACTGAGCTGAACCATCGGGCTGGTAGCTTAAGTTTTGACAGAGTAAATCAGTCGGTTCAACAGCCCTCTGCGAGTTACAGGCTAATCCATCATACCAACGACCGTTCGGGGTGAGACAGCGACCTTGAGCTGACGGATACGAGCATTCGCTCCGGCATGGTGTTTGGCCACAAATAGGACGACGTCGGGATGCCACCGTCCGCCATGGTCAGTTCAACCCGTGCTGTTGCATCAGGGCAGCGATCTTCGGGCGCGCCGAAATGCGTTCGACCAGGGCGCCGACTTTGGGGTTCTCCTTCATCATGCGCGGGGCGTCATAGTGAAAGTTGGCTTGCAGCCAGAACAGAATGTCGGCCGCCGTAAACTGCTCGCCAAGCAACCAGGGGCCGTCGCCCATCTGGGTTTCGATCTCCGACCAGATCTTATCGGCGCGCTGCATCGCATTCGCCCGCACCTCGGCGATACCGGCCTCGGACTCGGCGTACCAGTCGGCGTGGTACTCCTGGGCTACCAAGGGATGCACCATGGAGCCCAGATAGACCAGCCACTGATAGTAGGCGGCACGCGTGGGATCACCGACCGGCGGCGCCAGATTGGCGTCAGCGTGTTTATCGGCCAGATGCATGGCAATCGCCGAACCTTCGTAGAGCACGAGGTCGTCGTCGACCAGGGTCGGCACCAGACCGTCGGGCCTGAGCGCCAGGTAGTCGGGATCGGTCACCGCGCCGTCTTCGGTCAGGGTGATGAGGTCATAGGGCGCGCCGATCTCGTCGAGCATCGCCTGGGGTACCATCGACATGGTGAAGGTCTTTCCATAAAGCGTATACACGTGCGTTTTCCTCCGGCTGTCCGATCCCATGCCAAGGTTTCCGTCTTAGCCTGCCCGCCCGCCTTGCGGTAGCCCGTTCGGCCCGGCCTCGTCGTAAACGAGACTGCACCAGCAATTCTTGGTGTCTAGCCGCGAAGGGTGAAACCGCGCACCGCTGCTTCGTCAATCTCGATACCCAGGCCTGGCGCCATAGGCACCGCGATCATGCCGTCCGCATCGGGGCGTGGCGGGTTGCGTGAAATGGCGTCGCGGATGGGGTTGTGGTTGCCGGGGGTCTCGCAGAGATCGATGGTGTCGACAGTGGCCAGGAAGTGCAGCGAGGCCGCGAGATTGATATCGAGGACGTAGTGGTGGTTGACGATGGCGATGCCCTGCCTGTTGGCTGCCGCGGCAATCTCCATCGCCGGTGTCAGGCCGACTTGGGTCAATTCGATCTGCAGGACGTCGACGGCGTGCGCGTCGATCAGCCGATTGAGCTCACCGGCCGTCGCGGCCATTTCGCCGGCGGTGATCTTCAGATCGCTTTCCCGGCGCAGGCGCGCGTATCCCCCGACGTCATAGGCCCGCAGGGATTCCTCGAACCAATAGATGTCATAGGGCGCGAACCGTCGGGTCCGCTCGAGCGCCGTGTCGACATCCCAATACATGCCGCAGTCGATCAAGAGTTTGATGTCGGGACCGATTGCCTGGCGCAACGCCCGGACGACCGCTTCGTCATCGTCGGCGCCGTTGCCTTTTGGCAGCCAGCCGAACTTGACCGCCTTGAAGCCGCGCTCGACCAGTGCACTGGCAAAGCCTGCCGTCTCGTCGAGACTTTCGCCCACGGTATGGGTGGCGTAGCAGGCAACGCGGTTGCGCCGCGCGCCGCCCAACAATGCGTGGACCGGCTTGCCGCTCGCCTTGCCCTTGATATCCCACAGTGCCAGATCGATGGCCGCCATGGCATGCATGGCAACGCCGTCGCGGCCGAGCAGGATGGTGCCTTCGGCCATGCGGTGCCACAGAGCCTCGGTGTCCAGCGCATCCTCACCGATCAGAAGGGCTTTCAGGCCGCTGCGCCGGTCACTGGTGTAGCCGGCCTCGATGATCATTCGAATGATGTCAGGCGCGGTAAACGCCTCACCCCAACCAGTGATGCCCTCGTCGGTCTCGACCTTCACCAAGAGATGCCCGCCGGATGCGGCGACCGAGCGACCGTCGTTGGCGCGAAGAATAAAGGTCGTCACGTCGGTGATATGCATGGTCGGTCTTTTCCCCGGTTCGCGCCGGGCATAGTGGTGTGCCCAGAGGGGCGCAGGCAAGGTGCTTGCGCACAAGGCGATGACGGCTAGTCTCCGACCAAACGGAGGAACGCCATGCCCCAGATCGATGCCAACGGCATCTCGCTTTACGTCGAAACCCACGGTGACCCGGACGGCACGCCGCTCATGCTGGTGCGCGGTCTGGGCAGCCAGATTGTGCATTGGCCGCGCGCCTTCATAGACGGTTTCGTCGACAACGGTTTTTTCGTCATGACCCACGATAACCGCGACGCCGGCCTGAGCCAGTCGTTCGATGACTGGGGAACAATCGACGAAGCCGATGTGCAGCGCCGGCTCGACGCCGGCGAGCCACTCGACCTGCCCTATACGCTGGAGGACATGGCGGCCGATGCCATCGGCGTGCTCGACCACTTCAAGACCGCGCGTGCGCATGTGGTCGGGATCTCCATGGGCGGCATGATCGCCCAGCTCACAGCCGTTCACTATCCCGACCGGCTGATCTCCATGACCTCGATCATGTCGTCATCCGGCAACCCGGCAATTCCGCTCGGCACGCCGGAGGCGCGTGCACTTTTGCTGGAGCAGCCGGACGATGCGAACGACCGCGACAGCGTGATCGCCTTCACGTTGAAAGCCGACCGCGTGTGGGGCAGTCCCGGCTATCCGTTCGACGAAGCCGAGCGCGCTGATCTGATCGGGCGTGCCTACGACCGATGTTGGACGCCGGAAGGGGTCAAGCGGCAATGGGCGGCTGCGCGCGGCAACGGCAGCCGGGTCGAACGGCTGAAGACCATCACTGTGCCGAGCCTTGTCATCCACGGCCTCGACGACAGTCTGGTTCAAGCCGAACACGGCCGTGATACCGCCGCCCATATTCCTGATGCCGAGCTGGTCGAGATAGCGGGCATGGGTCACGATCTTGAAGGCGATCTGTCACCGATCATTGTCGAGCATGTCACGCGCCACGCGCGTGCCGCCGAGGCGGCGGCGCCCTAGGGCCAGGACCAGGTTGAGCCACGCGATGAGATCACGTTGTTCGTCGCTCGCTGGGTCGTCGCCGGGGTCGACCGCGGCCGGGCCGTTCCCGAATAGCCGGTCTTTACTTCAAGCTTTGGTCTCGTCCGCACACGGCGCGTCATCGCGCAACGACCGCCTATTCAGTAGAAGTCAGCACCGGGCGCCGATGCGTCCCATCCATGTCCAAGAACCGAACGAGGACATGTTCGATCCCTAATAGTCATCTCCGTTCAGACTCTTGATAACCGACGCCTGCCATTCCTCCAGGTTGCCCAGTAACCTCGAGGCGATTTCCTCCCTTTCCTCAACCAGGTTGGTTGTTTCCAGGGGATCTTCCTCCAGATTGTACAACTCCATGTTCGGTTCACGGGGCCACACAACATCATACCAAGCCGACTGCTCTATTCTGTGTAACTTCCATGGCCAATCCAAAATCGCAGCGTGGCCTTCAAAAAAGTCTTCTTCATATTTTTTTTGGATGACGCCCGCATCGAGGTACAGGAAGTCTTCCAAGTTCTCGCTCACATTATTGTCTCTCGCCACCGACATGATCTCGTCGCTGTTCATTCGGATTCCTGGAACGTCGTAGAACTTCCAGAACTTTAGCGAGGGCGGCGAGCCGGCGTTTTGATGATTTATGCTGTCCAGCAGCGAGATGCCGTCCAAGGGGCGAGACTGGGGGTATGCAATATCTGCGGCATCAAGAAGTGTCGGCAAAACATCTGATGTGCTAGCGGGGGTTTCAATGACTTGTGGATGTGGGAATCCTTTTGGCCATTCAAGTACGGATGGGACCCTTATGCCCCCCTCATAGATGCTTCCTTTGCTCTCCCGGCCTCCGTTCAATCCGATGTCGGGCAGTCCGCCATTATCTCCAAGATACCAAACAATCGTGTTCTCCTTTAGCGAGCTATCTTCAAGATAGGCGCGCAATGTTCCGACCGTCCTGTCTATCGCTGTTGTTTCTGCATAAAAATTCGCCACGTCATCGGGGAACTCTGAATACAAGAGTCTATCCTCGTCTTTGGCAAGATGCGGCTTATGCGGATTTCCAAACCAAATGGCGATGAAAAACGGCTCATCTTTTTCCTCTCGGCTTTCTAAGAAATCGATGGCCAGATCAACAATGATTTCCGAGCCTTCTCCATTGGTTTCCACGACTTCGCCTTTGTGGCTAAGCAGCGGAGAAAAGTCGAAAAAGTTGGGTGCTGAAATCCACTCCTGGAATCCAGACGCGCCCGGATTAACGGGACTCTCTGACAACACCGATCCGACGTGCCACTTTCCGAAGTGAGCGGTCGTGTACCCGTGCTCGCTCAATACTTCGGGGAGCGTAAGTTCTTGGGGTCTAAGGGAGTGACCCCAGGTAAAAGCGCCCATACGGTTCGGATGCCGGCCCGTTAACAGACTTGCTCTTGTTGGGGTGCAGACATGTCCGGCGGCATAAAACCGATCAAAACGCACGCCTTCAGATGCCATCACATCCAGGTTTGGAGTCTGCAATACCGGATGGCCGTTGTACCCAACATCGCCCCACCCCTGATCATCGGACAAGAGCACAATGATGTTGGGTCTCTCGGAAAACTCGTCAGCATTGAGTGAATTCACGCATGACAAAAGTACGAGGACAAATACCACTCGTGCCGAGTTTCGGATCAAGAATGACGACATTCTTAACATCGCGCGCTCCATTAGGGGGAGTTATCGAACTGCCTGACAGATAACAATCTACAATTGAATGTAGACTGTGGCTTGCAGGCAAAGCAAGATCGTTGCGGCGATACACGCAACCCTTGACCGCCTCTCTACGGGTTTGTTGAAACTCGAAGGCGACTTTCTTGCTTTCATGGCAGCATATGCGCGAGCGCCGTCATGACAGCGCGGGGACGGAATCCAAGGCGGGGTACCTAAATCCGTGCCCGGACGGCCCACCGTGGCCTCCTGACGCCTTCGCTAGAGCCTTTGCCGCTCTCTCGCTGCGTGAACATGACCCGTTCTCGGCTCCAAGACCTGCGGCTCAGCACCTCGCGGACAGGAGGATGGAGGGCGACCAACATGCCCAATTGTCTAGAGTGGTCCGCCCTGTCGGCGAAGCGGCAGTGGCGCGCGAGAGGAGTCGCCGGCTAGCTGGCCTTCGCCTCGGCCACCACCCAATCACGAAAGGCGCGAACATTCGCGCGCTCCAGCGCGGCCGGCAGGCAAACGAAATGCACCTTGAAGTCGAGCGGCAGGCTGATGTCGAACGGGCGGACGAGCCGGCCCGCGGTCATGTCGTCGCCCGCCGTTGAGTCGGTTGCCAGCGCAACGCCGCGGCCCATGATGGCGGCCTCAACAACCAGGCCGGCGCTATCAAAGTGAGGCCCGCGCTTGGCGTCGACATTGGTGACGCCGGCGGCTCTAAGCCACATTTCCCAATCCAGCGCCGGCCCGCCAACTGCCCAGCTGTCGTCGTGCAGCAACGTGTGGTGTTTTAGGTCGCCGGGCTCGTGAAGCGGGTGATCGCCGGTCAAGAACGCGGGGCTGCACACCGGAAAGAGATCGCTCTCCAGTAGAACCTCGGCGTGAAGTCCCGGGTAAGGACCGCGGCCATAACGCAAAGCCACGTCGACTCCATCCTTGGCGAAGTCGACCACCAGGTTGTTGGCGGAGATGTGCACATCGATCTCAGGATGAGCGTCCTGAAATCTACTGAGACGCGGTAACAGCCACTTGGCTGCCACCGAAGGCGAAGCGCTCAAGATGAGCGCATGAGGGTCGTCGTCGGCGCCTAAACGCGTCATCGCGCGGTCAAGCGCGGCAAAGCCCTCGCTGACATCGGGCAGGATAAGGCGCCCGGCATCGGACAGGGTGAGGTTGCGGTTGTTGCGGATGAACAGCTGGCAATCCCACCGTTCCTCCAGCCCTTTGATCTGATGGCTGATCGCTGCCGGGGTGACGTGGAGTTCTTGCGCTGCCTTGCTGAAGCTCAGATGGCGCGCTGCCGCCTCAAACGCCCTGAGCGCGTTCAGCGGCAGTTGGGCAATCGTCATGACAATCCTGACCGCGTTAGATTTCCTAAAGCATAGGCTGAGAACAAATCGTTCGTCCAAGCTGCTCAAGAACCCTATTTCTGGTGACGAGCGCCGACGCCGCGGCATCTTGACCGGAAAAGGAAAAATAACATGGATACGTCATTGGATCGAGATCTGTTGCGTCACGTTTCAGGTCCGGCCCCCCTGGGCGGCGAGCCGGTTTTGCGTTACGACGGTCCACGCCCAAGCGGTCAGCGATTTGGCGTTGGTCCGCGGATTGCGGATCTGGCGCGGCGTCTGTGGCGCGCCATCCGGGTTGCCCAGGAAACCAGGGCGACGGCGCGAGCGCTAGCGGTTCTCGACAACCGGGCCCTCAGCGATATCGGCGTTAGCCGAGGCTCGATTCCCGCGGTCGCGCAACAGGCGGCCTCAGCCCATCTGGCGGTCGCAGGCTTGGCGTGGACATCGGCTGGCAGCGCGCGTGCGGAGAACGACAACCGGGCGCATCGCGCCGCGTAGGGCTGGTCGAGCCACTAGAGCGGGTCGTGGTCAGGTGGAACCGCGCCGGTTCCACCTGACCACGTGAACTTGCTCTAGATGGCCAAGGCGTCGCTTGCGGCCTCGGCTTCGTTCATCAACCAGCTTCGAAATGCCGCGACTTTGGGTTTGCGTAGCGCGCCCTTGGGGTAGACGAGATAGTGCGACAGGTTCTCGTCGGTCAGGTCGCCAAACGGCATGACCAGGCGGCCGTCATCAAGATCGTCCTGAACGATGACACGGCTGCCCAGCGCGACACCCAGACCGGCCGCCGCCGCTTCGAGCGCCTGATCGTGGGTGTCGAAGAAAAGCCCTTTCTTGCTGTCGACGCCTTTGACGTGGAGCGCGGTCAGCCAGAAGCGCCAGTCCTCGTCGTCGCCGTCATGCAGCAATGAAAAGTTGCGCAGATCCTCCGGGCGCTCCAGGGGCGTTTCGCCGCGCATCATCGATGGGCTGCAGACCGCGACATAACGATCCTCGAACAGCTTGTCACATTCCAGATCGCTCCACTGGCCTTTGCCGTAACGAATGCCGAGATCGACGTCCTCGCGGGCGAAGTCGACGCTGCGCTCGGTCGTGGCAATGCGCACCTCGATGTCGGGATGAGCTTTCTGAAAACTGCCAAGGCGAGGAATGAACCAGCGCACGGCGAAGGTCGGCAGCATGGTGACCGACAGCGGGCCATGGGCCTCATGGTTCTGCACGAGATCGGTGCCGTCGGCGATCAGGTCAAAGGCTTGGCGCAAGAACGGCAGATAGAGCTCACCTTCATCGGTTAGCCAAAGACCGCGGCCGTGGCGCTCGAACAAACGAAGCTGAAGCCGGTCCTCAAGCGCCTTGACCTGATGGCTGACGGCGGCCTGCGTGACGCTCAGTTCCTCGGCGGCGCGGGTAAAGCTCTGATGGCGTGCGGCGGCCTCGAAGGCGCGCAACGCGTTCAGGGGCGGCAGTTTTCGAGCGGTCATGGTCGAATAAGATTTCCTAATGTCTCCTGTGAGCAGATGTCGTTTGCCGCGGCGCCGCTGTCAACCTATTTTTCCCATCAGACAAGAGATCGAGCCGGCTCACCCGGCCGCCGCAGCCGCCGCGAAGGCAGCGTTTTGATAAGGAGAAGTATGATGGTTATCCGCAACAACACAACCAAACAGCGTATCAATGAGGCCGGCCGCGACCAGCGCCGCGTCAAGATCAGCAACCAGACCATGTCGCCCTTCGGTGGTGTGTTCAACGCGCTGAGGCCTCTGATCCAATAAGCCATAGGGCCCCCGACCGGGGCGGGCGCGGATTGCGGCGGCGGCCGCCCGAACCGGTCAAGGCCTTGCAAGGGCGGGATTGTCAGAAATGGCAATCCCGCCTTTTCTTTGCGCGGTTCGATGTCCGCCCATCCGGTCACCACGCGAACCAATTCAAACAAGGCCGGATCTGATTTAGGTTGGTCGGGTTCCACGCTTACCAACACGACGCCGGACCGGGGGCGCCTTCGTTGACGGTCAAGACACCAAAAGGGCCTGCCGTCCTCGGATCGAGCCGGGTGTGGCCGGCGACGTTGTTCGCACTGGCCCTGGGCAGTCTTGGGGGCGCGGTGTTCTGGCGTCTCGACCTGCCGCTGGCCTGGATGCTGGGCGCCATGGTGATCGTGACCATTGCCGCCCTGGTCCGTGCGCCAGTCCATCTGCCGCTTAGCCTGCGCACGGCCATGATGGCGGTGCTCGGTGTCATGCTGGGCAGTTCGTTCTCGCCCGAGATTCTGGGCAAGGCTGGCGAATGGGTCATCAGCCTGGCCTGCCTGGTGCCTTATCTGCTGATCGCCACGGGCCTGTGTTACGCCTATTTTCGCGCTGCCGCGGGGTATCACCCGGTGACCGCCTTCTTTTCTGGCGTGCCCGGCGGTTTGAGCGAGATGATCATGCTGGGAACCGCCATGGGCGGCGATGTCCGTGCGATATCCCTGGCCCATGCCGCGCGCATCCTGCTCGTGGTCTCGGTGATCCCCGTCTGGTTCCAGGTCGCCGGTTCGTATGATCCCGCCATGAACGCGCCGCCGGATCAAATCCATGTCGCCGATCTGTCATGGGACGACATCCTGATCCTATCGGCATGTGCCGTCCTCGGCCTGTTGGCGGCACGCCGCCTGAGGCTGCCGGCAGCGCCTTTGCTTGGTCCAATGGTGTTAAGCGCCGTCGTTCACCTGGCGGGCTTGACGGGTTCCATCCCGCCGGTGGAGGCGGTTGCCGCAGCGCAGATCGTCTTGGGGACGGCCATCGGTTGCCGCTTTGCCGGCACGGCGACAGGCGCCGTGCTCAGGGCCATCGTTCTGGCATTGGGTGCGCTTGTCATTCTGCTGGTCGTCGCCGTCTGCTTCGCCCTGGGCTTGGCGTTTGCCACCGGCCTTGCGTTCGACGCACTGCTTCTGGCTTATGCGCCCGGCGGATTGGCCGAGATGACCTTGATTGCGCTCTCCAAAAACATCGATCCTGCCTTTGTCAGTGCCCATCATGTGGTCAGAATCGCTCTTCTGGTCACGATAGCGCCTATTCTTGCCCGATTTCTTTTTTCTCGCGCGAAATTCTGACTGTTAACCCTTTCTAAAGGGGGGTGGGCCATATTTTAGCGTGCCGGGGGTGCTGCAGATGGCAGAACGTCGCCCGCTTGGCAATCGTGCGCCATTTTGGCGCCAGGAGGGACCGCATGTCCGAGAGTTTATGGGTGCGTTGCCGACGCGGGTTCGGTGCAATTGCCGGCAACCGTGACGGTGTCACGGCAATGGAGTACGCCTTGATTGCCGCTGCGGTAGCTGTTGCCCTTGCCGCAATCGTAGTCCTGCTTGGCGGCGAGATAGCCAACTTGTTCATCACGGTCGAAAGTGAAGTGAGCAAAGTCTCCGATTCGAGCTAAGACCGCGCCACCACCAGCCTATCGGTATCGTCACGGTTGTTGCGGCCGGCGCTTGTTCGTGACACAACACCGCCGCCGCCGCCCACATCTGATGACTGTGACGGGATGTCTTCTCTCGCGTCTTTCGATTCCGCTCCGGCGTGTGATCGCCTGCATACACTCCTGGCCGAAAAGCCCTATCTTGTCGCCGATGGCGCCATGGGCACCAACCTGTTTGCGCTTGGCCTGCAGACCGGCGATGCACCAGAACTATGGAACATCGACCATCCCGAGCGCCTGATCGATCTGCACGGTCGCATGGTGTCGGCCGGTGCCGACATTATCCTGACCAACAGTTTTGGCGGTACGCGCCACCGTCTGAAGCTCCACGACGCACAGGATCGCGTCAGTGAGCTGAACAGCGCCGCGGCGCGTCTGGCGCGCCAGGTCGCCGACGCCGCCGGTCGCCCGGTTCTTGTCGCCGGTTCCATGGGGCCGACCGGCGAAATCATGGAGCCGATCGGTGCGCTTTCGACCGATGATGCGGTCGCGGCGTTTCGCGAACAGGCCGAGGCACTCGCGGCCGGCGGTGCCGACATGATCTGGATCGAGACAATGTCGTCACGCGAAGAGGCCGAGGCCGCGATCGAAGCGGCCCGAGGCACGGCCCTGCCGATTGTCTGCACGATGACGTTCGATACCAACGGCCGCACCATGATGGGCGTGACGCCGGAAGCGGCAATCGCCTTCTATCGCGATCATGAGCCAGGACTGGCGGCGTGCGGCGCCAACTGCGGCAACGGGTTCGGCGAACTGATCGCCGCTGTCGCCGGCATGCATCAGGCAGGGACCAGCCACGATCCGGTGCTTGTTGCCAAGGGCAACTGCGGCATTCCGGAGTTTGTCGACGGAGAAATCCGCTACTCCGGCACCCCGGAACTGATGATGACCTATGCCCGGATGGCGTGCGACGCGGGCGCGCGGATCATCGGCGGTTGCTGCGGGTCGACGCCCGAACATGTCCGCGCGATCGTTGAAGCGCTTGACGGCTATGTGCCCGGTGACGCGCCGAACCTCGACGGCATTCGCGATACACTCGGTCTGAACCGCGCCGCCGGTGTCGATGACGGCGCCCGTCCTACGCGGGCGCGCCGCAGCCGGCGCCGCAGTTAGCCCAACGTTCTGGAACAGGTGGCGGGGCCGGCTCGTTCTATTGCACCGCAACCTATCCAGAAGTGACCGGACAGGCCCCTTGCAGCCGGCTTGGCAACGTTCTATTGTGCACTGCACAAGATTCTTATGGAGCCTGATCGATGGATCAAGCGGTGACGGACCACTTCAACGACTACTATGTCGGCCAGACCGAAAGTTATGCGCGGACGATCTCGGAAACGGACATCGTTCTGTTTTCGGGCGTTTCCGGTGACGATAACCCCGTCCACCTAAACGAAATCTACGCGGCGGAGTCCTTCTTTAAGGGCCGCATCGCCCACGGCATGCTGACCGCCAGCTACATCTCGACCGTGATTGGGACCCGGCTTCCGGGACCCGGCACCATCTACCTGGGCCAGAATCTGACGTTCTGGGCGCCGGTCCGGGCGGGGGACACGGTGACGGCGACCGTGACGATCAAGGCGATCGATCCGGAAAAGCGGCGGCTTACGTTGACGACCAACTGCACCGTCGGCGACGAGACCGTCATCGAAGGCGAGGCGCTTGTCATGCTCCCGCTTCCCGAAGACGCCAAGGCGACGGAGAAAGGCGCTCCCGCCTAGCGTACGGACCCGGTTGTGTCCCCGGCGCCTTGCGGTTAGGACAGGCGCCATGATCATTCAGCACGAGATTGACGCGACGTCCGACGCGTTGCGCGGCGGCGTTTTTGCGCTCGGCAACTTCGACGGCGTGCATCGCGGCCATCGCGCGGTGATCGACGCGGCCGGTGCCCTGGCCCGTGCCGAAGACAGGCCCTGGGGCGTGATCACCTTCGAACCGCATCCGCGCGAATTCTTCCAAGCCTCGTCCGTGCCGTTCCGATTGACGCCGTTTCGCCAGAAGGCGCGGTTGCTCAACAACATCGGCATCGACGTCATGGTCAATCTGCCGTTCGCCGGCGACATGGCCGGGCGCAGCGCCCAGGATTTCGTCATGGAAGTTTTGGTCGATGGCCTCGGACTGGCGCACGTCGTGACCGGGCCGGGCTTTGTCTTCGGCAAGGGCCGGCGCGGCAACGGTTATGTCCTCAGTCACATGGCGGGCATGGAGGGGTTTGGCTACACCGAGATCGAGACCTACCTGGATCAAGACAAAAAGGTCTCATCGACCGAAATCCGTGTCCTGCTGCGCCGCGGCCAGGTCGATCGCGCGAACGCGCTGCTCGGCCATTTGTGGGAATTCGAGGGCCGCGTCGGACCCGGCGACAAGCGCGGCCGCACCATGGGTTTTCCGACCGCGAACCTGTCGCTGGACGAGCGTCTGCATCCCGGACCGGGCATTTATGCCGTCCGCGCTGGTCTGGCGGAATCCGGCGCCGAGGGCTGGGACAGCGGCACCACGTGGTATGACGGCGCCGCCTATATCGGCACGCGGCCGACCTTTGACGGCAAGACCGTGGTCCTGGAGACGTATCTGTTCGATTTTGACGGCGATCTTTATGACCAGCGTCTGCGTGTTGCCTTTGTCGAACGGGTCAGAAAGGACATGACGTTTACCGGCATGGACGATCTGGCGCGACAGATGGAAGACGACTGCAACCGGGCCCGCGACGTCCTGGCGGTGCTGGATGGCCGGTCGCCGGAGACCTCGGGCCTGCCGAAGGTGGCGGTTTGATGCGCCTCGACTTGCCCCTTTGGGGCTGGTAAAACCCGCGCCATGCCGGCCAAACGTTTCATAACGGGGCGCGCGCCTTTGGCCATAGAGCCCGCGCGAATTATCGGCCCGGTCCTGATCTAAGGGCCGGGACGCCTTCCGTCATCCCGTTTGATAAGTTTTCCGACAAAGGTTGCGTGTCATGACTGCCGACTACAAGTCGACGCTGTTTCTGCCAAAAACTGAGTTTCCCATGAAGGCCGGCCTGCCGAAGCGCGAGCCGGAACTCCTGGAGCGCTGGCAGACCATGGACCTCTACCGCGTGCTGCGCGAGGACTCCAAAGGTCGTGAGAAGTTCATCCTGCATGACGGCCCGCCCTACGCGAACGGCCATCTGCATATCGGCCACGCGCTCAACAAGATCCTCAAAGACGTCATCAACCGGTCCCAGCAGATGCTGGGCAAGGACGCCAACTACGTGCCCGGCTGGGATTGCCACGGTCTGCCGATCGAATGGAAGATCGAGGAACAGTACCGCGCCGCGGGCAAGGACAAGGACGAGGTGCCGATCGTCGAGTTCCGCCGCGAATGCCGGGACTTCGCCGAGCACTGGATCGGCGTGCAGTCCGACGAGTTTCAGCGGCTCGGCGTCATCGGCGACTGGAAGCGGCCCTATACGACCATGAGCTTTGACGCCGAGGCGCAGATCGTGCGCGAGCTCGGCAAGTTCATCATGGATGGCTCGCTCTATCGCGGCTCGAAGCCCGTCATGTGGTCGTGCGTCGAAAAGACCGCGCTTGCCGAAGCCGAGATCGAATACGACGACCACAAGTCGACGACCATCGATCTGGCGTTCCCTGTCATCAAAGCGTCGGTACCCGTGCTTGACGGCGCGGCCATCGTCATCTGGACGACAACGCCCTGGACGATCCCCGGCAACCGCGCGATCGCCTATGGCAAGGCCATGGACTACCGCGTGGTCGAGGTCGCCGAGGTGACGGAGAAATCCGGCGCCAAGCCGGGCGACCGTCTGGTCTTTGTCGCCGAGCTGATGGAAGGCGCGCTCAAGCGTTGCGGCGTCACGGCCCATCAAGAGGTCGCTCAACTGAAAGGCGCCGACCTGGCCGGCACGGTGACGTCGCACCCATTGCGCGGGCAAGGCTACGATTTCGATGTGCCACTGTTGGCCGGTGATCACGTGACCACCAAACAAGGCACCGGCTTTGTGCATATCGCGCCGGGCCATGGCGCGGAGGACTGGGTGCTGGGCATCGAGAACAATATCGAGGTGCCGTTCACGGTCGGTGAAGACGGCGCTTACTACGACACCGTTCCGCTGTTCGCCGGTAAGCGAGTTCTGACCGCCGACGGCAAGGAAGGCGACGCCAATGGCGCCGTGGTCAAGGCGCTCGCCGAGTCAGGCCACCTGCTCGGTGTCGGCAGGCTGGTGCACAGCTATCCCCATTCCTGGCGGTCGAAGGCACCGCTCATCTTCCGCAACACGCCGCAATGGTTCGTGTCGATGGAGACGAACGGTCTGCGTGACACCGCGCTGGCGGCGATCGACGCGACGCGCTGGGTCCCGGCTTCGGGTCAGGACCGCATCCGCGGCATGATCGAGGATCGGCCCGACTGGGTCTTGAGCCGACAGCGCGCCTGGGGTGTGCCGATCACCGTCTTTGTCCATAAGGAGAGCGGTGAGGTCCTGCGCGACCAGCAGGTCGTCGACCGCATCGCCGAGGCCGTGGCCGAAGAGGGCGCCGATGCCTGGTTCGCGGGCGATCCCCAGCGGTTCCTGGGCAACGATCACAAGGCCGAGGACTATGAGAAGGTCGATGACATCCTCGACGTCTGGTTCGACTCCGGATCGACCCACGCCTTCGTGCTGGAGCAGCGCGAGGACTTAGCGTGGCCGGCTTCGCTTTATCTGGAGGGGTCCGACCAGCATCGCGGCTGGTTCCATTCCTCGCTTCTGGAAAGCTGCGGTACGCGTGGGCGTGCGCCCTATGACGCCGTCCTGACGCACGGTTTCGTCATGGACGGCGACGGGCGCAAGATGTCGAAGTCGCTCGGCAACGTGGTCGCGCCGCAAAAGGTCATCGAACAGTACGGTGCGGACATTCTGCGCATCTGGGTGGTCAGCGCCGACTATTCCGAGGACTTGCGGATCAGCGGCGAAATTCTGAAGTACCAGGCCGACAGCTACCGCCGGCTCAGGAACACCCTGCGTTTTCTGCTTGGCAATCTCGCCGGTTTCGATCCCAGCGAACGGTTGGATCCCGCCGAGATGCCGGAACTCGAACGCTGGGTCCTGCATCGCGTGGTCGAGCTTGACTCCGTTGTGCGCGAGGCCTGCGACAATTTCGATTTCCACGAACTCTTCATTGCCGTCCATAATTTCTGCGCGACCGATCTCTCCGCGTTCTATTTCGATATCCGCAAGGACGCGCTTTATTGCGACCGCGCGGACTCGAAACGCCGGCGCGCGGCGCGCACGGTGCTTGACGTGCTGTTCGATTGCCTGACGGCCTGGCTTGCACCGGTCCTTTGCTTTACCGCCGAGGAGGCGTGGTTGACCCGTTTCCCTGGCGAGGGCGAAAGTGTGCACCGGCGGACCTTCCCTGACGTGCAGGATGTCTGGCGCGACGATGCCCTGGCAAAAAAGTGGCGGCGCGTACGCCGGCTGCGCCGGGTCGTGACAGGTGCATTGGAAGTTGAGAGACGCGAGAAGCGGATCGGCGCTAGTCTTCAGGCCCATCCCAAGGTTTATGCGACGGCCGAGGATATCGCCGCGTTGGATGGCCTTGATCTCGCCGAAATTGCCATCACATCATCGGCTACCTTGATCGAGGGAACGCCGCCGGACGATGCCTTCCGCCTGGAAGACGTCGCCGACATTGGCGTGGTGCCCGGTTTTGCGGATGGTCAGAAATGCGAGCGATGCTGGATGGTGCTGGATGATGTTGGCCGCGACCCCATCTACCCGGAACTGTGTGCACGCTGCGCCGACGTGGTGGCGTCGTTGACCCATGTGGTCGAAGTGAGCGGCTAACGTCCATGATGCGTTTGGCCCTTGTGATTGCCGGCGTGGTCCTGGTCTTGGATCAAGTCTCCAAGGTCTGGTTGCTCGGGGTCATGGAAGCCAACGCTTACCGCCCGATCGAAGTGACCGGCTTCTTCAACCTCGTGATGGTCTGGAACGAAGGCGTCAGTTTCGGCATGCTGAAGGTGGGTTCAGACATGATGCGCTGGATCTTGATGGGCTTCGCCCTTGCTGTCGCTGTGGCCTTGCTGATTTGGGCACGCCGGTCTGCCGGAATGGTGCTGACGGTCGGGATCGGATTGATCGCCGGCGGTGCCGTCGGGAACGCGCTGGACAGGCTGTTTTATGGCGCCGTCGCCGACTTTTTCGATGTCCATGTAAGCGGCTTTCATTGGCCAGCCTTCAATATTGCCGATTCTGGGATTACAATCGGCGTTGTGCTGCTGCTCTACGATACGCTGCTGAATCGTCGTCCTGACCCCAAAGTGTCTGCATGAGGATCGCTCCGGCCATGACACTCCGACGTTCCCTAACCCTCGCTTCGTTGGTCTTGATCGTTGCCGCGATGACCGCCTGCGCGCAGGCGCGTCAGTCGCTGGGGCTGGGCAAGAACCCGCCTGACGAGTTCAGGATCGTGTCGCGCGCGCCGCTGGACCTGCCGGAAACCTTCGAACTGCCGTCACCGAGCCCTGGTATGACACGGCCACAGGAGCTGCAACCGCAAGAGGATGCCCAGGCGGCGCTGTTTGGGCAGCCGCTTGGCACCGGTAACGAACCTGAGTATTCGCCAGGCGAGCAGTCGGTCTTGATCGCCGCTCGAACCGAAGAAGAGGTCGACGATATTCGCGAGACAGTCGACCGCGAATCCACCGAGTTGTACGCCGAGCAGAACGACTGGGTCGAAGATGTGCTGTTCTGGAAGGATGAACAGGATCCGACCGCTTTGCTGATCGATCCTGAACGCGAGGCCGACCGTCTGCAGAGCAATGCCGCCCTTGGCATACCTGCCAACGAGGGCGAATTTGACGGTGTCGTCGTTGAACCGCGCGAGAAGGCGCTTCTTGAGGATATCTTCTGATTATGGCGAACAGACATGCCAAAGCGTCTGTGGTTGCAGCCGTTGTCGCGGGCGCGTTGTTGGCCACCGCGTGTTCGAACGACGAATTGTTGCCCGGCGTCGGCTATCGTGTGCCCGGCGAGTCCACGTCGGCGGAACTGCTGCCCTTGACCGTGCCGCCGGACTTCGGCTTGCGTCCCGAACCGATCGACGAAACCGCTGAAGGTCTTGGGATCGTCTCAACGCAGGAAGAAGAGATCTTCGTCGTGCAGAACGACACCATCACGCGTGGCGAGGAGATCATCCTGTCGCGCTCTGACGTCGAAAGCGCCAACCCGGACATTCGAAGATTGCTGGATCAGGACAACGCCATCTTTGTCGGCAACCCAGAATTCGTCGATGCGCTGATGTTCGGCTCCTACCCCGAAGGCGGCGATGTAACGGTCGAAGAAGACGATGAGGCGGTCCAGGAGGTCGTCATCCGTGAAGGGGTCGGCGATGACGAGAGCGACTTCGAGTTTTTCGAAGACTGGTTCTAAAACCCGCGTTGATCCGTCAGGTATCGCAGCGTGCGACGTGACGGCGGCCACTTAACACCCGAATGGTGTAGCCCTGTCGGCGATTCGACATCACAGACGCGTGTGATGCCTTGTGACCGTCACATTTGATGGCTAGCTCCCCACAAAAGCCTATCCCCGGAGTTTGCATGACCCGACGACTGAGTACCGGCGCCGTTGCGGCAGCCTTGTTGATCGTTGTCCTTTCGCTGCCAGGTGGTCCATTGCGGGCCGACCTCTTCAACGCCGAGACCTTTACGCTCGACAACGGCATGCAGGTCGTGGTGATCCCCGACCACCGCGCACCTGTCGTGACGCACATGGTTTGGTACAAGGTCGGTTCGGCCGATGAGGAGCCGCGACGCTCGGGCCTGGCGCATTTTCTTGAGCATCTGATGTTCAAGGGCACGCCCAACGTTCCCGACGGCCAGTTCTCGTACATCGTCGCGCGCAACGGCGGCACCGAGAACGCGTTCACCAGCCACGACTACACGGCCTATTTTCAGAGCGTCGCGCGTGACCGCCTGGAACTGGTCATGGAGCTCGAAGCCGACCGCATGACCAACCTGGTCTTGAGCGAAGACGACGTCGAGACCGAACGCCAGGTCATCCTGGAAGAGCGCCGCTCGCGCGTCGACAACAACCCGGCCGCCATCTTGAACGAACAGGTTCGCGCCGCGCAGTATTTCATTCATCCCTACGGCTGGCCGGTGATCGGCTGGCAGCATGAGATCGAAACGCTGACACACCAGGATGTCATCGATTTCTATCGTACGCACTACGCGCCCAACAACGCCGTCCTGGTGGTCGCCGGCGATGTCACTGCCGAGGAACTGCGGCCCCTGGCCGAGCAATACTATGGTGTCATCCCGGCATCTGAGGTGCCCGAGCGCATCAGGCCGCAAGAACCGCCACAGTTGGCCGAGCGTCGCGTCGTGCGCGAAGATCCCCGCGTACCCCAGGCATCGGTCTCGATCGCTTATTTGGCGCCGAGCTACAGCACGGATCCGGATCAGGCGTTCGCCTTGGATGTGCTCGCCGAAGTCCTGGCCGGCTCGACGACCAGCCGGCTTTATCGCGATCTCGTGGTTGATCAGGGCATCGCGGTGTCGGCCGGCGCCTGGTATGGCGGCGATAACCTGGACTCCGGTCGTTTCGGGTTCTGGATTACGCCGGCGGCCGGTGTCGATCATGAAGACGCTGAGACCGCGCTGAGGGCCGAGATTGACCGGCTGCTTGCTGACGGTGTCAGCGAAGAAGAGGTCGAACGCGTCAAACAGCGGATCCGCGCCAGTCTGATCTACGCGCGAGACAGCGTTGCCGGCATCGGCCAGTGGTATGGCTCGCGTCTGACGACCGGCCTTACCGTCGAACAGATCAGCGCCTGGCCTGACGGCATCGAGGCCGTCACGGTGGAGCAAGTGAACGCGGCGGCCGAAGCCGTACTGGTCGACGAGACGTCGGTCACCGGTGTCTTGCTGCCGGCAACGCCGGATCAGGAGTCCTAACCATGATGTTGTTCGTTCAGTGTCGCCGTGCGATGGCCGTTGGATTTGGTGCCCTTCTTGTTGTCGTATGGGCCTCGTCCGCCCAGGCCGAGATTGACGTCATTGAGACACCCGGCGGACTCGAAGTCTGGTTGAAGCGTGAGCCGGCGATTCCGATGGTCGCGTTGAACTTCGCGTTTCGCGGTGGTGCGACGCTCGATCCCGATGGCCGCGAGGGACTTGCCAGCATGGTCTCCAGACTGCTTGACGAGGGTGCTGGCGAACTCGATAGCCAGGCTTTTCAAGATCGCCTTGACGAACTGTCGGTACGCATGGGCTTCAGCACCGGCCGCGACGCCTTTTTCGGGTCGATGGTGACCTTGAACGACAATCTGGATGAGGCCTTCGACCTGCTTGCGCTGGCGCTGAACGACCCGCGTTTCGACGCTGAGCCCGTCGAACGTATCCGCGGTCAGATCCTCGTCAGCCTGTCCTATAGTGCGGAGGATCCGAACACGGTTGCCTGGCGCACCTGGACGGAAACGGCGTTCCCCGATCACACCTATGGCCGTGCTGTCGAGGGAATGCCCGAGACCATCGCGGCGATCACAACTGATGACCTGAAAGGTTTCGTCACTGATGCCTTTGCGCGCGACCGTTTGATCGTCGCGGCCGTCGGCGATATCGAGCCTGACAGGTTGGCCGAACTCGTCGACCGGGTGTTCGCCGGACTGCCCGAAAGCGGCGCGGCCCTCGACACGGCTGATACCCGTCCGTTGACCGGTCAGACCATCGTCGTCGATATGGACGTGCCGCAAAGCGCCATCGTGCTGGGACTTCCGGCGCTCAAACGCGACGATCCCGACTACTACGTGGCCTCGGTCTTGAACAAGGCACTCGGTGGCGGCGGCCTCAATACCCGCCTGTTCGAGGAGGTCAGGAAAGAGCGCGGCCTCGCCTATTCGGCGACGACCTCGTTATCGCCCTTCGATCATACCGGGCTTTTGCTGGGTTCGGCTGGCACACAGAATGCGCGCGCCGGCGAAACCATCGACGTCATCAAGGAGGTGTTCGCCGATGTTGCCGCGAACGGCATCACCCAGGCCGAGCTGGACGACGCCCGCGACTATCTGACCGGCTCGTTCCCGTTGCGCCTTGACAGCAATGGCGAGATTGCACGGATCCTGGTTGCCGTGCAGATGAACGACCTCGGTCTCGACTACCTGGACGAACGTAACGGTTACATCGAGGCGGTCACGCTGGACGATGTCAACCGTCTCGCTGCCGAGCTTTTGAAACCCGAGGATCTGCTGGTCGTTGTGGCCGGACGCCCGGACGGCGTTGTGTCCACAACGCCGGTCGAATGAGACCAGCAAGTCTGGTAGCCTCGCCAGCCTAGCGAACGGCGGAGCCAATGCCATACCGACAGGTCTTTGACAGCACGGCATGCGGCCTCGATCAGGCCGCATGGGAAACCATCCGTGCCGGCCTTGATCCCGTTGCCAAGACGACCGCCGAACGGCTGGAGGCTTGCAACCTTCCGGCGCTTTCCGTTGCCCGGCGCAAGGATGATCTCGACATGCTGGCGGCGCGAGCCGACACGATCGCGGCTGGCAGCCGGGACGTTCTGGTGCTTGGCATCGGTGGTTCCAGCCTTGGCGGCCAGACGCTCCTGGCGCTGCGCGAAACGCGTCACGCTGATCGGCCACACCTTCATTTTATCGACAATGTCGATCCCGCGACGTGGCAGGAAACGATCGCACACCTCGACGCCAAGGATGTTCACGTGCTCGCCGTGTCGAAGTCGGGCGGCACCGCCGAGACCTTGGCCCAGACCCTGATCGCGACCGAGTATCTGAATGCAGCTTTGGGTCCGGCCGGTGCGGCCGCGCAGGTGACGGTCGTGACCGAACCCGGTGAGCGGCCGTTGCGGCGCCTTGCCGAACGCCTCGGCTGTGCCGTGATCGACCATGACCCGGATGTCGGTGGCCGCTTTTCGGCCCTCACCGGTGTCGGTCTGTTACCGGTTCTGATTGCTGGTCTGGACGCCGCCGCCGTTCGTGACGGGGCTGCCTCCGTGCTCGCGACGTTTGCCGAGGATCCCGCCGCAAGCGCGCCGTCCCAAGGCGCCGCACTGGCGGTCGGGCTCGGCGGTCGTGGCAAGTCGAGCCAGGTGGTGCTCGGCTATGCCGACCGGCTGGAACGATTCGCCGCCTGGCACGCGCAGATCTGGGCCGAAAGCCTGGGCAAGGCAGGCAAAGGCACGACGCCGGTGCCGGCGCGCGGCGTGACCGATCAGCATAGCCAGCTTCAGCTCTGGCTCGATGGGCCACCGGATAAGTGGATGACGGTCTTGGGCCGCGACACCGCGGGCGAAGGTCCGATGATCGATACCGCCGGCGATGATGATCTCGCTTATCTCGACGGCCGCACCCTGGGCGATCTGATGGCTGCCGAACATGAGGCGACGGTCGAATCGCTGATCGCCGCTGGCGTGCCGTTACGCCGCTTTCTGCTGGACCGCATCGACGAAGCGGCGATTGGCGCCTTGATGGCGCACTTCATGCTCGAGACCATCTTGGCCGCCGGCCTGATGGATATCGACCCGTTCGGCCAGCCGGCGGTCGAGGACGGCAAAGTTCGCGCCCGCGCCAAGCTGAAGGCGATGGTCCGGTGACCATCCGCCGCCTGCCGGAGACCACGGTCAACCGCATCGCCGCCGGCGAGGTGATCGAGCGGCCGGCCTCGGTGGTGAAGGAACTGGCGGAAAACAGTCTGGATGCCGGCGCGTGTTCCATCGAGGTCGTGGTCAACAGCGGCGGCCGCACGTTCATTTCGGTCAGCGATGACGGCTGTGGCATGACCGCCGACGAACTGGCGCTCGCCGTCGAGCGCCACGCAACCTCGAAGCTGCCCGATGATGATTTGATGGCGATCGCGACGCTCGGTTTTCGCGGCGAGGCCCTGCCGTCAATCGGCGCGGTCAGCCGGCTTTCGGTGACAAGCCGCGTGGCGGATTCCGATAGCGCGTGGATGGTGCGGGTCGATGGTGGCGCGCAACAACCCGTGGCGCCGGCGGCACGTGGAGCGGGCACGGTGGTCGAGGTGCGCGACCTGTTCTATGCCACGCCTGCGCGCCTCAAGTTTCTGAAGAGCGAGCGCGCGGAAAATGCCCAGGTCAGCGATGTCGTCAAACGTTTGGCGATGGCGCATCCGGACGTAACGTTCAAGCTCAGCCTGGACGGCCGCAACAGCCTGAGTTTTCAGGCTGAAGCCGGTGACCTGTTCGACGCGCGGTTGAAACGTCTGGGCGCGGTCATGGGCCGGGAGTTTCAGGAAAACGCGGTTCCCGTCGACAGCGTACGCGAGACCGTGCGGCTTTCCGGCTATGCCGGCGTGCCGACGCTGAACCGGCCGACCAGCCAGGGCCAGTATCTCTTTGTCAACGGCCGGCCGGTGCGCGACCGATTGCTGTTGGGCGCCATACGCGGCGCCTATCAGGATTTCCTCGCGGCCAACCGCCACCCGATGGTGGCGCTGTTCCTGGAGCTGCCGGGCCGGTTGGTCGACGTCAACGTGCATCCGGCCAAGGCCGAGGTCCGGTTCCGCGACAACCAGATGATCCGCGGCCTCATCGTCTCGGCGTTGCGCGGCGCCCTGGACGCTGCCGGCCACCGCGCATCGACCACGGTTGCCGCGCAGACCTTGCAGGCCTTTCGCCCGGAGACGTCGTCGCCGGTCGACCATCTCTTCGCCGAACGCCGGCCGTCGATGAGCCGCGGCATGGCCGAAGCGGCCGCCGGTTATCACGCACCCTTGGCGACCGACTATGCCCCGGCGGCCCGTGGTGATGCTGCCGTCGACGACGTTGCGACGCCGGCGCCGGACTACCCGCTGGGTGCCGCGCGCGGCCAGCTGCACGAGACCTATGTGGTCGCGCAGACCGCCGACGGCTTGGTCATCGTCGACCAGCATGCGGCGCATGAGCGGCTGGTCTACGAACGCATGAAGCAGCAGCTCGCGCAATCAGGTGTGGCGCGACAAATGCTGCTCTTGCCCGAGGTGGTCGACATGGACGGGACCGATGTCGATCGGTTGGTGGCGCGTGCCGACGAACTGGCCGAGCTCGGCCTGGTGCTCGAACGCTTCGGCCCGGGCGCCGTCGTCGTACGCGAGACCCCGGCGCTGTTGGGCGAGATCGACGTCAAGGCGCTGGTACGCGACTTCGCCGATGATCTCCTGGAAAGTGGCGAGGCGCTCTCCTTGCGCGAGCGCCTGGAAGATGTCTGCGGCACCATGGCGTGCCACGGCAGCGTGCGCGCCGGCCGCCGTCTCAACACCGACGAGATGAACGCGCTGTTGCGCGAGATGGAAGCGACACCGCATTCCGGTCAGTGCAACCACGGCCGCCCGACCTATGTCGAACTGAAGCTCGCCGATATCGAAAAGCTGTTCGGCCGGCGTTAGACGCGGCGTTCGCTGTCCGCGAAGACCTGGGTCCATGCGAGGATGCGAACCGATTGGCGTAGGCCGGTCGGCCAGAACGGATCGGCCTCGACCAGCGCCTGAACCGCCTGCGGACTGTCGGCGTCGACGAGCCATAGACCGCCGGCGGGCTCACCGTTCGTCGTGTCCTTAAGGGGCCCCGCCGCGGCGATGGCGCTGGCGTTCGCTTCCAGAAAAGCGAGGTGATCTGGCATGTGTTGGGCGCGCATGGCGACGCGCTCGGCATTGTCTTCGAACAAGACGGCAAAGATCATGACCGCAGGTCCTCTGGCCTTCAGGGTTGACTATGCAGACCCTAGGACCGCAAAAATGCGCAGTAAATTGGTAGTTTTGCCAAGCAAGGATGCAAAAATGCAGGACATCGATTGGAACGATCTACGCTTTGTCCTGGCCGCCGCGCGCTGCCAGTCCTTGGCCAGCGCGGCACGCCAACTTGGTGTCAACGAAAGCACGGTCGGGCGCCGTGTCGGCCGACTTGAACAGCGGCTGGGTTCGCGGTTGCTCGAACGCAGCGCCGGTGCGTTGCATGTTACCGAAGCAGGTGCGGCCGTTGTCGCAAGCGCCGAACGGATGGAACGCGACGTGCAGGGCATGGCGGCGGCGATCTCAGGCGCCGACAGGCTGGCGGCCGGCATTGTTCGCCTGACGTCGGTGCCGATCGTGGTGAACCGCATCCTGGTGCCCGCGTTGCCGCATCTGCTTGACCGGCATCCCGGCCTGCGGGTCGACCTGATCGCCGAGCCGCGCACCATGAGCCTGACCAAGCGCGAAGCCGATATCGCCTTGCGTCTGGCGCGCCCGCAAAACGACGTGCGCGCGGTCGCACGGCGTGTCGGCGACCTCGCTTATGGGGTCTATGGTCCGGCGGCGCCTCGTAGCGACACGTTGCCGTGGATCACCTACGAAGACGGCATGATGGATCTGCCCCAATCCCAGTGGATTGCCGAGCAGGTCAAGAACGAGCAAGCCGCAGCGCCAGTGGTCACCGCCAACGATGCCGAGGCGCTCATCCAAGCCGTCGTCGCGGGGCTCGGCAAATCCGTGTTGCCGAGCGCCATCGCTGATCGCGAACCAGGTCTGGTTCGCCGCGACGGCGGATCTGCCGTCTTGTCACGGGAGCTGTGGCTTGTCGTGCACCCGGAAATCAGACACCTTACGCGGATCCGTGTCGTCATGGATTGGCTGATCGCGACAATCGCCGAGCTGTGAAGCGGACGGCTTGGCGTCCCTCAGAGCGTTCAGCGCAACTGTCTGGCGGCGGCGGCATAGCCGCCGCCGGCGCCATCGACGAAGTGCATGTGATCGGCGCTTAACGCCGATGGGACCACGCAGGTCATGAGCGCCTCGTCTTGCGTATGCAGGCCGTAGCGAACCGTACCGTCGGCCGAAGCGCGATCCAACAGATGACGCAGGGCGGTGATCGTCTCATCGGAGCAATCGACGGTCATCATGAGGGCGTCGTCGAACTTGCGGAAATCCGTGTTCTCAGCGATTTCGCGGCGATAGGTGTTCGGGTCGAACCGGCCGACACGCCGGCCAAGCTTGAACAGGGTCCACATCAAGCCAGCAGTGATGATGACGCGTATCCGCCGCCGCCAGGTCGATAACCCGTTATGGGCCACCTGCGACTGCAGCGTGATCGCGGTCGACGGCCAGCGCACATCGGGACCCGCCTCGGGAACCGGATTGAGCGAACCGGCCTGTTCCAGAACCGCGATAACGTCCGCTGTCACCGCGCGGAACCGGTCATCACCAGATTCTGCCGCTGGTTTGACGATAAGCGAGACGATTTGGCCTTGGCGCGAGCGGATAGGGCCCCACTGACAGGACAGCCCGGTCAGGTCGGGCTCGCCGGCGCCGTGAGGTCGAGGGACGGTCACGTTGCCGCTCTTCAGACGCGCCTCCAGCCACTCCAAACCGCCGCCGGTGAACATCGCGTAGCGCACGTGATCGGAGGCTTGCCAGAATGCGACCCGCACATCTGTGCCGTTCTGGCGTGCCTTGGTGACGGGTTCCAGACCAACCCTCAACCGAAGCCCGACATCGCGCTCGACCCAAGCTGCGACGCGCGCAAGGGCGTCTGCTGCGGCTGCCGCTTGGTTTGCGCGCAGGGCAAAGCGCGCGCCGTCGCCGCCGAAGACGAACAGGGAGAGGTCGCCGTCCAAGGCGTTGGAAAGCGCACTGATGGTCGCCGCGCCGGCCAGATTGACGGCTTTGTAGCGGCCGGACTGTATGGCACCGGTCGAATCGACGACATCGGAGACGCCGATGTGCCAGTCGGCGGGCAGCGGGACAAACTTGGCGGGATCGGCGACCTGACCGAACTCACCCAGCACCGGAATCGTCTCAACCCACGTGTTTGTCAAAAACAAATCTCCCAGAAACAGGCCCCCCAGAAACACGCCACAGAGACCATACGCGATGACGTGCGGGGTCGTCGGGTAGAAGATGACTTGACAGACTCTACGCCGTAGAGGAGCATCGACTCTCAACCCCGACCGCCGCAGGAGGCCCGTCATGTCTTTGTTGTCCCAATCTCCCTCAACGATGACTCGACGCGGTTTTCTTGCGGCGGCTTCGGTCGGCGCCATGGTGCCGTTCGCGGTGCGCGCGCAACTGCCGAGCGATCCCGATGTCGTCGTGATCGGCGCCGGCGCCGCCGGTATTGCCGCGGCGCACGCCTTGATCGAGCAGGGGAAATCCGTGGTCGTGATCGAGGCCGCCGACCGGGTTGGCGGGCGCGCCTGGACCGAGAGCGAGACCTTCGGCATTCCGTTCGATCATGGCTGCTCGTGGATCACCTCGGGCAACGTCAATCCGCACACGCCATTGGCCGAGAGCTATGGTTTCGAAACACTGAATCATGAAGGCGCCGGCGAGGCGCTCTATGTCGGTGACCGCGAGGCCAACGACCAGGAGTGGGCGCAGTACGACCGTGCCTGGGGCGCGATCACCGGCGCCTTGGCCGAGGCTGGCCAGGAGGGCATCGACGTTCCGGCGTCGACGGTTCTGCCGGACCCCATGCCGTTTTCAGGCACGTCGCAGAGCTGGATGGTCATGGACATGGCCGTCGACTTCAAGGATCTCTCGACCAGGGACTATTGGTCGGGCGCCGACACCGCGCCCAACTATATGGTGAAAGACGGTTATGGCGCGCTGATCAAGCGACACGCCGATGGTCTGCCGATCCAACTCAACACGGCGGCCACCCGGGTTCAATGGGGTGGTCCAGGCGTCACCGTCGAGACGCCATCGGGCACGATCAAGGCCAAGGCCTGCGTCGTCACGGTCTCGACAGGTGTGCTGGCGGCCGAATCGATCACCTTTGACCCACCGCTTCCGGATTGGAAACAACAGGCGATTCAAGACGTGCCGATGGGTCTCCTGACCAAGGTGGCCTTGCAGTTCGACGATACCCGCCTCGACTTCCGGCCCAACGAATGGCTCACCTATCTGGTCGATGAAGACGTGCCGACGGAGGCCTGTTTCTTCGTGACCTGGCCGTTCGACTACAACGTCATGATCGGCTTTGTCGGCGGCGATTTCGCCTGGGAGCTGGCGGAAGCCGGCAACGATGCGGCCGTCGACTTCGCACTGGGCGAGGTGACGACCATGGTCGGCAACGAGGCCGCGGACCGTTTCGTCAAAGGCCGCATGACCGGCTGGGCGACCAACCCCCTTATCCTGGGCGGTTATGCGGCACCGCGTCCGGGCCGGGCCGACGCCCGGTTCGACCTCGGCCGCTCCCTCGACGATCGCGTGTTTTTTGCCGGCGAAGCGGTCGCCGGCGCCTATGTCGCGACCGCCGGTGGCGCGTCCAAGAGCGGAGCCAAGGTCGGCAACGAGGTCGCTGCCGTCGTCTAGAGCGGATCCCGGCTAGATGGAGCCATAACGCAGGAAATAGACCCGCGTGTCGCCATAACGGCGTTCGTCGATGATCTGAAACCCGGCCGGCGGGCTGAAAAACGCTTTCTCGGCTGCCTCGACGACGACAAGGGCATCGTCGGCAAGCCAGCCGCCGTCGCGCAGGGCCTCCAGCGTTGGCCGGGCATCGTCGGATCGGTAGGGCGGATCGAGGAACGCCAGGTCGACGGGGTGGCGCGGCCGTGGCATCGGCCGGGTGGCGTCGTTCATCAGCAGCGTCACGTTGCCAATCTCGTCACATGTCTCCACGTTGCGCCGCGCCACGTCCAAAGCTGTGCGGTTGTTGTCGACCAGCACCGCATGGGCCGCACCGCGCGACAACGCTTCGAGCGCCAGCGCGCCGGTGCCGCAGAAGATGTCGGCGACGCGTGCGCCATCCAGACCCCGCCATGTCAGACCGTGTTCGAGAATATTGAAGACGGCTTCGCGCACCCTGTCGCTGGTCGGCCGGGTGTCGCGGCCCTCCGGTGCGGCGAGCCGGCGACCCTTATGGCTTCCGGCGACGATACGCATCGATACGCTCGTGCCACTGGGTGCCCAGTTGCTCGCGCAGGGCCTTGGCCGGCACCTCGTCGAAACCGCCCTTGGGCAGGCTGCCCAGTTGGAACGGACCGTAGGCGGTTCTGAGCAGCCGATTGACCTTCAGACCCAGCGCCTCCATGACGCGCCGGACTTCGCGGTTCTTGCCCTCGCGCAAGGTGACGGTCAGCCACGCGTTGGCGCCTTGCTGGCTGTCGATCTTGGCCTCGATCGGACCATAGGTGACGCCCTCGACCGTCATGCCCTTGGCCAGTTTCTTCACCATGGCCGCCGTCGGCGTGCCGAACACCCGCACGCGGTAGCGCCTGGCCCAGCCGGTCGCAGGCAGTTCCAGCCAGCGCGCGAGATCGCCGTCATTGGTCAAGAGCAACAGACCTTCGGACGCCAGATCGAGCCGGCCGACGGTCATCACGTGCCCGATTTTGGGCGGGATCAGATCGAACACGGTCCTGCGGTTTTTCTCGTCACTGTGGGTGACGACGACGCCCTCGGGCTTGTGCAGGCGCCAGACCCGGATCGCCGGAATGGCCGGGATCGCCTCGCCGTCCAACAGGATGACATCGTCGGGCCCGACGTTCAGCGCCGGCGACGTCAGCACGTCGCCGTTCACGGTCACGCGCCCATCGGCGATGAGCCGTTCGGCACCGCGCCTCGACGCCACGCCGACCCGGGCCAGCCGCTTGGCGATCCGCTCGGTCATGATGTCGTGCCGGCATCACCGGCCCGCTCCCCCGCCCGGCCACCCATGGCAGCATCCTCGGGGTGGTCGGGAGGGGGAGCGGGCTGGCGCAGAACAATCAAGCGCATCAAACCTTGCAGGCGTCGACGAAGGCGGCGAAGAGTTTCCGGTCGCCGTCGCTGATCATGTACTCGGGGTGCCACTGCACGCCCAAACAGAAGCGGTAACGCGGGTCCTCGATGCCTTCGATGACGCCGTCTTCGGCGACCGCGTCGACGACGACGCCGTCGGGCACAGTGTCGGCCGCCTGATGGTGGGCGCTGTTGACCGGCAGTTCGTCGGCCTCGACGATTTTGTGTAAGAGGCTGCCGGCCGTCACCTTGACCGTATGGCCGGCTTCCGTGCGCGGGTTGGGCTGTTCATGCGCCAGGGCATCCGGGATCGCGTCGGGGATATGCTGGATCAGCGTGCCGCCCAGAACCACATGCAACAATTGCTGGCCGCCGCAGATGCCGAACACCGGCATGTCGCGTTTCAGCGCGCCTTCGGTCGCCGCCCACTCGAACTCGGTGCGCCGGTCTTTGGTGACCACGGTGTCATGACGTTCGCCGGCGCCGAACAGACTGGGGTCGACGTCGAACGCGCCGCCGGTGACGATCAACCCGTCAAGCCCATCCAGATAAGCCTCGGCCTCGCCGACCTCGTGGCTCAGCGCGACCGGCAGGCCGCCGGCGTCGACCACCGAACCCATGTAGTTCTCGCGGATCGCATACCACGGCATGTTGGAATAGCCGCCGGGATCCTCCGAATCGAGCGTCAGCCCGATGATCGGCCGGCGATGCTGCTTGGCTGTTGTCATGGCCAAGGATGTAGCGACCGCAGGCCGGCCATGCAACATTTGCCGGATTATGGCGGATACCAGTGGTTTCATGGAACGCGCGTTTGCCGAGGCCGAAGCGGCGGCCGCGCGTGGCGAGGTGCCGGTCGGCGCGGTGATCGTGCAGGACGGGCGGGTGCTCGCCGCCGCCGGCAACCGCACGGAGGAAACAAACGATCCGACCGCGCACGCCGAGCTGATCGCCATCCGCGAGGCCTGCGCCGCCATGGGCGCGCCACGCCTGCCCGACGCCGACCTCTACGTGACGCTGGAACCGTGCGCCATGTGCGCCCAGGCCATCGCCTTCGCCCGCCTGCGCCGGCTCTATTACGGCGCGGCGGACCCGAAGGGCGGCGGCGTCGCCCACGGCGCCCGCGTCTTCAGCCACCCGACCTGCCACCACAAACCGGAGATCTACGACGGCATCGACGGCGAGCGCGCGGCGTCGTTGTTGAAACGGTTCTTTGAGGGGCTCAGGGAGCGGAATTAGGCGCGGCTGCGCCTACGTGCCTGCAACCCATTATAGATACACCTTCAGGGTACAGTCGTCTTGGTTTGAGTAAGGCAGCGCCTCATATAGAATTGGTGTATGCAACGTTTACTTGCCATTGCCATCGCGTGCGCCTTCCTGGCGCTGCCAGTTCGTGCCGACTTCGACGATGGAGTCGATGCGCTTGACCGCGGCGACTACGAAACAGCCTTTAATGAGTGGGCACCTCTGGCGGAGGAAGGCAACGTCGTCGCCCAATACAACATTGGCATATTGTACGCCGAAGGTCTGGGTATGCCACAAGACTACGACAAGGCCTTGATGTGGTTTCGCCGTGCCGCCGAGAGTGGCTACGCAAAGGCTCAACACGATCTCGGCGTCATGTATCGGGATGGCCTTGGTATCCCTGAGGACTACGAAAACGCTGCGAAGTGGATTGGGCTCGCAGCTGATCAAGGGCACGTCCGCGCCTGGTACACTCTGGGTGTCCTCTATCGTGATGACGACGGCGTTGGGAATGACTCTCGAGCGGCTGAACGACTGTTCCGTCTTGCAGCAGAAGAAGGGTTTGCTGAGGCTCAAGTGGCGCTTGGTGCCCTGTATTCTGATGGTCTCGGCGTGCCACAGGACTATGAGCAAGCAATTCACTGGTTCAGTCTTGCCGCTGATCAGGACGATGCAATGGCCCAACACAATCTAGGTGTCCTGTACTATCGCGGTCAGGGCGTGCAGCAGAACGCGTCAGAAGCGGCAGAGTGGTTCGCTCTTGCCGCTGATCAGGGCCATGGTAAGGCCCAGTTCAACCTGGGTTTGCTCTTTCTGGATGGTGTCGGCGTTCCGAAGAACGTGGATCGCGCAATTGAGTTATGGCGCCAATCCGCCGCGCAGGAGATTGCCGTCGCCCAGTACAATCTGGCTGTTCTGTACGACTTAGGGGAAGAGACTCCGCCAGACTATGCTGAGGCTCTGCGTCTGTATCGGCTAGCTGCAGAGCAGGGCCTTGCCGAAGCCCAGTACAATTTGGGCGTCATGTATGTCAGAGGGCACGGTGTTCCGAAAGACTATGTCGTTGCACTGATGTGGATTTCTCTCGCCGCCATGCAGGGCGATGCCGATGGACGCAGTGCGAGTGAACAGCTGGCACAGCAGATGATGGCAGCAGAGGTCGAAGAAGCGGAGCGTCTTGTCGATGAGTGGCTAGCAGCGCACCCGGGCCTCGTCGCCCCGTGATGTGATGTTGGGTTGCCGCTCGTTGCTCGGCCAGCCATTGGGCTTGCGCATCCTGTGGCAACCGCTACTGACGATTTTTGTTCTGTTTCTGGCAACGCCCGCACAAGCCGACAAGCAGGATGGTTTCGATGCCTTCTTTGACGGCGACTATGCGACGGCGTACGAGGAACTGCTGCCCCATGCCGAGGAGGGCGATGCCAAAGCACAGGCCATGATCGGCTATATGTTCCACATGCGTCACATCCTGCCGAGCTACGAGGGTCTTCTGATGACTGTCGTCCCGACGGACTATGACGCTGCAGCGATGTGGTATCGCCGCGCGGCCGATCAAGGTCAGAGAGCCGCGCAGTTCTTCCTGGGAACGCTCTACCTCTGGGGCAATGGTGTTGCGCAGGACTATGGGGAGGCCGCGCGGCTGTTTCGTTTGTCCGCTGAACAGGATGTCCGCTGGGCCCAGCACGAACTAGGTGACATCTACGCAGGCGGATTGGGCGTTCCGCGCGATATCGACGAAGCCGTTTCCTGGTATCGCCTGGCAGCGGACCAGAACCATACGCCGTCACTGACTGCGTTGGGTTTGCTCTATCTCGACGGTGACGGTGTCGCGATGGACGCATACTCCGCGTTCGACTTTTTGCATCGAGCAGCCGAGGCTGGCGACGAAGTTGCTCAGTATCGTCTGGGACTCATACTCATGGAGGGTGAGGGCGCGTCGGCGGACCTGTCGGCCGCGGCCAACTGGTTCCTTGCCGCCGCCGAGCAGCGTCACCGTGACGCCATGTATCAACTCGGCCTTCTCTACTACGACGGGCGCGGTGTCGCGAAGGACCTCGCGGCAGCCGCAACGTGGTATTACGCTGCGATGCGGTCGGGCCACGAGGACGCAAAGGCGCGTTATGCCCGCATGCGCCTCGACGGCAAAGGCGTGTCGCTGAACTTCTGTGAAGCGAGGGACCTGAGTAGGAAACTCGCGAACCGTGACAACGCGACCGCGCAGCTCAACATCGGTCTTGTCTATCTGCACGGTTGGTGCGTGCTGCCCAGCCTGACCGACGCCTACATGTGGCTAAGCCTTGCCGCCCAGCAGGGCGAAGAGGCAGCGCCCGACTGGCTCGGCCTCGCGATCGACATGATGACGCCTGAGCAAATCGACGAGGGCGAACGACTGGTGCAGAATTGGTTGACCCGCTACGACTGATAACGGATCTGGCACTCAGGCCGTAATCCCCTCCAACAGCGGCGCTTCGGTGATGATGAAGAGGTGTTGGGCGCTGGTGTCGCGGATCGAACCGACTTCGATGATGCGCACCTTGTGGGTGCCCATGTCGACCTCGCCGACGACGCGAATGGCAATGAAATCCGCCCGCATCTGGAAACACATACCGGTCGCCGCAAAGACCTTGCGGGCGGCGGCCGGGCCATGCTTCTTCTGCTCGGCCAGGACCTGGTGGGCGCTCGCTTCGTCCAAGCAGGCCGCGATCAACGTGTCGTGGTTTGGCATGCCGACATAGAGCGGCTCGAAGGTCGGTGTTTCCTGGGCGCTGGCCGATGAAAAGGCCGCGGAGAGGAAGAGCGCCGTCAGCGCGATGAGGACATATCGCATGGCTACCTCCTTTCGTCTGGCCCGTCAGCCGCCGTTTGCTCGCAGGGCCGGCGGGCGATGGTGCGCTGTGCAGCGCGAGAACGCGGCGCGGCATGCTGCAGTGCAGCACCCATTCTTGGTCGTGGTGTCCCATTTGCTGAGCCAATGTTCAGCCCTGGGACAGATGGAAACCCGTGCGATATCCATGGGGTGGAACGGCGCAAGTTTCGTGCCAGCATCCGCCGCTAACGTTTGTTAACCAAATCCGATCGGCGAGAGGAAACATGACGGTCTCTAATGGCACGGCATCGACGGCGCCGCTGAGCGGCTATCCGGATTATGACGATGGCGGCAGCCTCGTCGCCGCCGCCGCGTTCCGCGATGCCATGGCGAGCCGGCGCACGGTCCGCGACTTCGACAGCCGACCGGTGCCGTGCGCGGTAATCGAAACGTGCCTGGAGGCGGCCAACCGGGCGCCGTCGGGCGCCAACATGCGGCCATGGCATTTTGCCGTTGTCGGGGACGGCGCCATCAAGAAACGCATCCGCGTGGCCGCCGAGGATGAAGAAAAGGCGTTCTACAGCGGCCGCGCGCCCCGGGAATGGCTCGACGCGCTGGCGCCGATCGGCACCGATTGGCGGAAACCGTTTCTTGAGACCGCGCCGTGGCTCATTGCGCTGTTCGGCGAGCGGCACGGTCTGTTGCCGGACGGGCGCAAGGTCAAACACTACTACGTGCCCGAGAGCGTGTGCCTCGCCGGTGGCTTCCTGCTCTGCGCGCTGCACCATGCCGGTCTTGCGACCTTGACCCACACGCCGAGCCCGATGGGTTTCCTGAACGAGATCCTGGAGCGCCCGGCGCACGAAAAACCCTATCTCCTGATCGTCACCGGCCACCCGGCTGCTGCCTGCCGTGTGCCGAAGCTGGAACGTCGCGGGCTCGATCAGACGAGCTCGTGGTTTTAGGTCATTACCTGCTCACGCGGAAGCGGCGCCGGCCCACTCCCCCTCCCGACCACCCCGAGGATGCTGCCATGGGTGGTCGGGAGGGGGAGTGGGCCGGTGATGCCAGAAAAAAGGGACGCCCTAGCGCTCCCCATCCGGTTCGCCGTCGGTGTCGAGGAAAACGTAGATCGCGACGGCCAGGATGGTTGTATAGAACATGAAAGCGGCCTGCTGACCGTTCCACTGGCCCGCCTGCCACATGACGAACCATTCGCCGCCGATCGCCATGAAGCCGATCATCCATAGCCCGACGCCGAACAAGACGCCGATCGCGACAAACGCCTTGGCGCGTTGAAACCTGGCTTTGGGAGCCCTGAGTGACTTCGCCATCATCCAGGCGGCGATAAGGAAGGCGATGCTGGTGAGCGCTTCGAAGACCATGATGATCAGGTAAGCGATGGTCTGGAGCGTCGGATCGGTGATCGCGCGCCAAAGCAGCGGCGAGTTGGGAAAGATCGAATCCATCGACAGCACATGCTGCACGAAGGCCCAGTTGCTGCCGTAGTCCGTGATGTTGCCGAGTACGGCGAGGAACGCCCATAGGCCGAGGCCTGCTATCAAAATGATCTTCGACAGGCGAATGGCGATGGCGTCAAAGGGCATAGCAGTCTCTCTCCTAGAGCAGATCCTGTTTTGATGGAATCGCTTCGCGATTCGGTCAAGGCAGGTGAATCTGCTCTACTCATAGATGGAGAGCGGATTCACGTGGTTTGGTCGAACCGTCAACCGGTTCCTCCTAACCACGATCCGATCTAGTGGGTCAAAGCCAACGTCGGACGTTCCGACAATAGGCGTGGTAGGTCTCGCCGAACTTGCCCTCCAGATACCGTTCCTCGCGCCTTATGACGCCGACGTCGAGGATGATGACGAGCACCACCGTCAGGCCGACCAGCCATATGTTGTCGAGGGCGCAGGCCAGACCCAGGAACGCCAGACCGAAGGCGATGTAGATGGGATTGCGCGTTACGCCGTAGGGACCGTCGGTCACCAGCGCCGTCGACGGTTTCCATGTCTCGACATGGGTCTCGGCGCGGCGGAAACGCACCAGCGAGGACGCCAACAGCGACACCGCCATGACGATCAGGACGCCGCCACCCATGATCTGCATGGATGCCGGGATCAACGGCACCGGCCAGACCGCGTCGAGCGCAATACCGATCAGCGCCAACCCCAGGAACAGATAAGGCGGGCGCATGATAACGCCGGGTATGTCGGTGGGGTCGTGATCGCTCACGGGCGCCTTCGTCCGTTCGTTATCCCGACAGGATATTGGTGCGACGCCATCGTGGCAAAAACCTACCGTCAGGTCATTCACGCACCGGCGTTTTCGTCATGAAGACGACCGGCAGGTCGACGCCTGTGCTGGTCGCCATGACGTCCTCGAAGACGCTGCGATAGCCCAGCCGTTCATAGAACGGCACGGCATTGCGGTTGGCGCGGCAAGCGAAGTCGCGGAATCCGTGCGCGATAGCATCGGCCTCGGCGGCTTCGACCAGCAGGCGGCCCATACCCTGGCCGGTAAACTCGGGATCGACGAAGACCTTGCGGATGCGCGCCGTTTGGGGCTGGTCGGGCACGGTGCACCAGCCGGCGCTGCCGACCAGACTGCCACCCGCGTCCTCGGCGACGATCAAATGGTTGTCGTGGAGTTCGTCGCGGTAGGCCGGCGACATGATCTCGTCAACATGGGCCTTGATCTGCTCTGGCGTGTTCGCGCCACCGCCGAGCGCGGCAAACGAGCGCGCCTGCATGGCGCGCACGGCATCGAAATCGTCCTCGACGATCGCCCGCAGCGTGACATCGGGGCGTGCCATTGCGTCAGACCGCGCGCCAGCCGATATCGCGGCGGCAAAACCCGCCCGGCCAGTCGATCAGGTCGACCGCCTGGTAGGCGCGTTTTTGGGCGTCGGCGATGGTGTCGCCCAGCGCCGTCACGCCCAGAACGCGGCCGCCACTGGCACGCCATTGATCGCCGTCGCGCTTGCTGCCGGCGTGGAACACCATCACGTCGTCGAGCGCGCCGGCAGCCTCCAAGCCGTTGATAGCGCTGCCCTTTTCGTAGTCTCCGGGGTAGCCGTTGGTGGCCATGACCACGCTCAGCGCGGCCTTGTCCCACCATCGGAGATCGACGTGGTGTAGCTCGGCTTCGGTCGCGGCAAGCAGCGCCGGCACGATGTCGGACTTCAGGCGCATCATCAGGACCTGACATTCGGGATCGCCGAATCGCACGTTGTATTCCAGGAGTTTCGGGCCGTCGGATGTCAGCATCAGGCCGCCATAGAGCACGCCCTGAAACGGCGTGCCGTCGGCGGCCATGGTCGTCAGCGTCGGCTGCACGAAACGCTCCATGACCTCCTCGTGCACGGCATCGGTCACGACGGGCGCCGGTGAATAAGCACCCATGCCGCCGGTATTGGAGCCGGTGTCGCCGTCGCCTGCGCGCTTGTGGTCCTGGCTGGTCGCCAGCGGCACGACGTTCTCGCCGTCGGTCAGCACGTGGAAGCTTGCTTCCTCACCGTCCAGGAACTCTTCGATGACGACGCTGGCGCCGGCATCGCCGAAGATCTTCTCGTCGATCGCCGCCTCGACCGCCTCGATCGCCTCGGCCGTCGTCATCGCGACGGTCACGCCCTTGCCGGCGGCAAGCCCGTCGGCTTTGACGACAATCGGCGCACCGAGTTTTTCAATGTAGGAAGTGGCCGGTGCGGACTGATCGAAGCGCTGCCAGCGCGCGGTTGGCACGCCCGCGCGATCCAGCACGTCCTTGGTGAAGGCCTTGCTGCCTTCAAGCTGGGCCGCCGCGGCGCTGGGACCGAAACAGGCGATGCCCGCGTTCTGCAGCGCGTCGGCAACACCGGCGACAAGGGGTGCTTCAGGACCCGGCACGACCAGATCGATACCGTTCTCGACCGCCCATCCTACGATGCCCGCTATGTCCTCGACGCCGACGGCGACCGGCGTGGCGAGCCGGGCGATCGCGTCGCTGCCGGGTGCGCAAAAGACCTGGTCGACCAAACTCGAATTGGCAATCGCCCAGCACAGCGCGTGTTCTCGCCCGCCGCCGCCCAACACCAGAACCTTCATGTTTGCTCCTCTGTCGCTGTCGCCTGCCGTTGCCGGCCCGCTCCCCCTCCCGGCCACCCTTGGCAGCATCCTAGGGGTGGCCGGGAGGGGGAGCGGGCTGGTGCCGCACCAGGCAAACAAACCACCCCCAGCCCCGCTTGCTGGGTTGCGGCGGTCTTGTATCATGGCCGCCGCCATGGACCCAGATGCCGACGGCCAGCCGGCCAACAATATCCCCGAGTTTTCGGTTTCCGAGATCAGTCAGGCGGTCAAGCGCACCATCGAAGGCGCGTTCGACCGTGTGCGGGTGCGCGGCGAGATCTCGCGCGTGACCACGGCGGCGTCCGGCCACATGTATCTGTCGCTGAAAGACGATAAGGCGGTGCTGGATTCCGTCATCTGGCGCAACACCGCCAACCAATTGCGTCATCGCCCGGAACAGGGGTTGGAGATGGTCGCGACCGGGCGGCTCACCACCTATGCCGGGCGCTCCAGCTATCAGCTGATCATCGAGAGCATCGAGCCCGCCGGCGTCGGCGCGCTGATGGCGCTGTTGGAAGAACGCCGCAAGAAGCTCGGCGCCGAAGGCCTGTTCGACGACGCGAGGAAACAGCCAATCCCCTGGCTGCCCGACGTTATCGGCGTCGTGACGTCACCGACCGGCGCGGTCATTCGCGACATCATGCACCGTCTGCGCGACCGTTTCCCCCGCCATGTGCTGCTGTGGCCGGTCATGGTGCAGGGTGATGGCGCTGCCGAGCAGGTCGCCGCCGCGATCGAAGGGTTCAACCGGCTTGCCGAAGCCGGCCCGGTGCCGCGGCCCGATGTGCTGATCGTCGCGCGCGGTGGCGGCAGCGTCGAAGACCTGTGGGCCTTCAACGAAGAGATTGTCGTGCGGGCCGCCGCCGGATCGACGATCCCGCTGATCTCGGCGATCGGCCACGAGACCGACACCACACTGATCGACTTCGCCGCCGACCGGCGCGCGCCGACGCCGACCGCTGCCGCCGAGATGGCGGTGCCGGTGCGCGCGGAACTGGAAGTTCAGGTACTCGACGCCGAGCAGCGCATGATCGGCGCCGCGCAACGCCAACTCGACCGTCGGCGCGTTGATCTAAGGGGGCTGGCGCGCGGCCTGCCCGATCCCGTGCGCCTGGTCGAGACAGCGGCACAGGATCTCGACAACGCGACGGAATCGCTACGCCGGGTCGCGACCGTCTTTCTCGGCGAGCGTCGCCACGGCCTGCGCGACCTGGCCGAGCGTCTGCGTCATCCCCGCGAGCTCCTGGCCGACAAACGTGGCGCGCTGGCCAAGGCCTCGGCCGGGTTACGCCTGAAGAGCCTTGTCGACAGGCTCGACCAGCAGCACGATCAAGTCATAAGGCGGACGCGCGACCTCGATCAGATCGTGGTGCGCCAGCTCAAAGACCGGAACCGTCACGTCGCCAACCTGGGCAAACTGCTTGAGAGCTACAGCTACGAGCAAACGTTGAGCCGGGGCTTTGCCGTAATTCTTGATGAAGGCGGCGACGTTCTTTCCCGTGCCGCGGCGATCAAGCCGGGCATGGCCCTGACCTTGAAGCTCCAGGATGGCGAACGCCACGCAGTGGCCGATGGCGAAACCCCGCCCGCTAAACCCCGCGCGAAACCAAAAAAGAAAAGCGGCGGCGACCAGGGCGCGCTGTTTTAGACGGCGGGTTCCGCCTTCTTGTTCAGGACCGGCATCAGCAGCGCGTCGAGCGCGTCGGGGTCGCGGAACACCAGATTGACGCGGACCGGCCGCGCCATCAGGCGCGCGTCGGCGGGCAGGCGGACCCAGTCTTTTTCGGTCGTGACCAATTCGCCGCCGGCCCGGCTCGCGCGTTCGGCCAGGTCCATGATTTCGAGCGGCTGGTAACGGTGGTGGTCGGCGAAACTCTTGGTGCCGACGACGTGGGCACCAAGGCCCGTGAGCGTCTCGAAGAACTTGACCGGCCTGCCGATGCCAGCGAAAGCAAAGACGGCCTGGCCTTCCAGGACGAGCGCCTCCAGCTGCGGCTCGATCGCGGCTTCCAGAACGGCCAATCCATGGTTCTTGAGCGCCGGGCCGAACTGGAATTGATCTTCACCGACGATGACGACGGCCTGCGCGCGGTCCAGGCCACGGGCCACCGGTTCGCGCAGGGGTCCTGCGGGCAGGAGCTGTCCGTTGCCAAAACCATAGGCGCCATCGATCACGATGATGGAGAGATCCTTGGCGAGGGACGGGTTCTGGAAACCGTCGTCCATGACGATGACGTCGGCGCCCGCTTCCACCGCCTGCCTGGCGCCGGCGACACGGTCGCGCGCTACCCAGACCGGCGCGTGCCCGGCCAGCACTAGCGCTTCGTCGCCGACATCAATTGCCGTATCGCTCTTGGCGTCAACCCGATGGGGCCCGGTGCGGCGCCCGCCGTAACCGCGTGTCAGAAAGTGAGGTTGCGCGCCCAGGCGGCGCAACTGGCGGGCGATGGTAATCGCGGTCGGCGTTTTGCCGGCGCCGCCTGCGACCAGGTTGCCGATACAGATGACGGGAACCGCTGCCTTGGCGCCCTGGCCGGCCGATGCTTGGCGCCACCATGCCACGGCACCGTAGCACCAGGCCGCCGGCGCCAGGAGTGCGGCGAGCAAACCGCGCTTCGACCAGAACTCAGGGGTCTGCATGACCCAAGGCGTCGGTGATCGGTTTGAGCGATTCCTCGATCCGGTCCAAGACGCCGTTTGCATCGCGTTCGGCAATGGCGAGAGCGGCTTCGCCCATCGCTTGGCGTCGATCGGGATCGGCAAACAAGTCGGCGACGGCATCGATCAGGCCGGCTTCGTCGGCAACCTCGATGGCGCCACCGCCCACGGTCAGCGCCGCGGCCGCATCGACGAAGTTGGTCATGCCGGGCCCGAAGACGACGGCGCGGCCCAGGCGTGCCGGTTCGCGCGGATTGTGCCCGCCATCGTGCAGCAGCGACTTGCCGATAAAGACGATTGGCCCGAGCTGCAGGTAAAGTCCCATCTCGCCCATGGTATCGCCCAGGAAGACGTCGCAGCTCTTGTCCGGCATGACGCCGGAACTGCGCCTAACGACGGTCGCGCCGTCGGCTTCCAGCTCGCGTGCGACGTCGTCACCGCGTATGGGATGCCGCGGTACAATGACCGATAACAAGTCTGGCAGCGTGGCGGCCAGCTCTTGATGGACCCGCCACGCCAGTGCTTCTTCGCCTTCATGGGTGCTTGCGGCGATCCAGACCGGGCGCTCGCCGATCGCGGCGTGCAGGCCTTTGAGGGCGTCCGGGTCGGCTTCCGGTAACGCCGCGACCGCCTTCAGATCGCCGGCGAAATGCGCCTGCTGCGCACCCAGTTCGGCAAAGCGCTGGGCATCGGTCTCGGTCTGGGCCAGGCAGACCCTGAACCCGCCAACCAGTCCTTTGACCGTTTCCAGCAGGTAGCGCCAGCGCGCGAACGATCCCGCCGACATGCGGCCGTTGACCAAGGCGCGCGGGATGTCGCGGCGATCGAGCGCCGCCAACAGGTTGGGCCACAGCTCCGACTCAACCCACAGCGCGGCGTTGGGGCGCCAATGATCGAGGAAACGTCTGACGGCGCCGGGTGTGTCGACCGGGACAAACTGATGGATAGCGCGAGGCGGCAATCGCTCGGCGAGGATTTCCGCTGACGTCACCGTGCCCGTCGTCACGAGAACATTGAGATCGTCATGGCGGCTGGTCAGGCGTTCGATCAGGGGCAGCACCGACAAGGACTCACCGACGCTTGCCGCATGGACCCACAGCAACGGTCCGTCGGGGCGCGGCAGGCCGGGATGACCGAACCGTTCGCCAAACCGCACGGTCGACTCCTTGCCCCTCGACAAGCGCCGCTTGAGCAGCATCGGTACAAACGGCTCAATAACCCATGCGGTCGAACGGTAGAGCATCAGGCTCATGATCCCGTCGCTCCGGCCGGTTCCATGTTTGCCGGCATGATCGTATTGACGCCCATCATGGCGTCGGCGCGGGCCGTCAGCTCGTTCATCTGTGTTTCGATCATCAGCCGTGCTGATTCACTGTCGGTATCGCGTGCGATTTCGATCGGTGCGCCGACCAGGAAAACACCGCGTGTGAAAGGCAGCGGCAGAATGAAACGGTCCCACGACCCGAAGACGACGCGCCAGCGCGCCGCATAGGTCGCCGGCAGGATCGGCACGCCGGAGAGCTTGGCGATGTCGGCGATGGCGCCGGTACAGCGCATCCGCGGCCCGCGCGGCCCATCCGGCGTGATGCCGACACAGGTACCATCCTTCAACGCCGCCAACACGTTCCGCAGGGCCGCGGTACCGCCGCGTTTGGTTGAACCCTGGATGCAGCCGATGTCGAAATGCTTGATTGCATCGGCGATCAAGACACCATCACCGTGCCGGGAGATCAGCATTTTCACCGGCATTGCCTTAGGCCATTGCGGCGGCATCATCAGCATGCGCCCATGCCAGAAGGCGATGATCAGGGGACGGGTGCTGCCCGGCAGGATCTCGTCGCCGCCGATCATGCGCCATCGCCCGGTCCACCGGACAAGGCGCATGTAATGCGCGGCCAGTGCCGATAACGTGCGCTGAACGGCCTGCTTTTTCAGGACGGACTTCAAGAAGGCCATTGTCGGTTATTCGCCGGCGGCGACGGCCGCTGGATCCGGTTCGTCGACCACCTGCAGCGCGTACATCTGCGCGTAAGCGCCTCGTCGCGCCAGCAATTCCGCATGGCTGCCGGCCTCGACGACGTGGCCCTGATCCAGCACATAGATGGTGTCCGCATCAGCGACGGTAGAGAGACGATGGGCGACAACCACGGTCGTGCGCCCCTTGGCAAGGCGCGCCAGGGCCTGCTGCACGTCGCGCTCCGACTGGCTGTCGAGCGCGCTGGTCGCCTCGTCAAGCAGCAGGATGGGCGCGTCGCGCAGGATCGCGCGTGCGATCGACAAACGCTGGCGCTGGCCACCGGAAAGCTTCAGGCCGGACTCGCCGACCACGGTGTCATAGCCGTCCGGCAATGCCATGATGAAGTCGTGGGCGGCGGCGTCGCGTGCGGCGGTCTCGATTTCTTCTCCGCTCGCGTCGGGCCGGCCATAAGCGATGTTGGCCCGCACCGTGTCGTTGAACAGCGCGACCTCCTGGCTGACCAGCGCGATGTTGCGGCGCAGACTGGTGATCGTCACATCGCGCACGTCGACACCATCGACGGTAACCGCGCCTTCGCCGACCTCGTAAAAGCGCGGGATGAGGTTCAGCACCGTCGACTTGCCGGCACCGGAAGCGCCGACCAGGGCGGCGGTCGTGCCGGCGGGCACGTCGATCGTCACACCATGGAGCGCCGGCGCCTCGCCATAGGCAAAGTGCACGTTCTCCATGCGAATGGCACCGTCGGCCACCGCCAGGTCAACCGCATCGTCACGGTCGCGGATCGTGGGTTCGACATCGATCAGGGCAAAGACGCGCTGTGCCGCCGCCAGGCCCTCTTGCAGATTGTTGTTCAGCTTGGCCAGGTTCTTCATCGGCTGGTAGGCCAGCAACAGCGCGGTCATGAACGAGAAGAACGCGCCGGTCGTCGTCGTGCCCTCGATCACCTGGCTGCCGCCATAGAGAATGATCACCGCGACCGCGCAGCCGCCCAGGATCTCCATGATCGGGCTGATGACCGCCTTGGCGCGCAAGGTCTTGAAGATGCGCATGAACAATTCGTCGATGCGCTCGCGGGCGCGTTCGGTCTCGTGGTCTTCCTGGCCATAGGCCTTGATGAAACGAATCCCGCGAAACGTCTCCGACATGAACGCGGTGACCTGCTCCAGTTCGGCCCAGGCGCGACTGGCGCGTTTGCGCACCTTGCGGCCAATCAGCACGGTCGGCAGTACGGCAAGCGGGAAGACGAAGAACGTGACAATCGCCATCAACCAGTCCTGGTAGAACATCAACGCGATCAGAAAGATGAGCGTCAGCACATCCTTGACCAGCCCGGTCAATGTCTTGGCGACGGCATCGCGCATCAGATCGACGTTGTTCATGCAGCCGGCGATCAGTTCGCCGGTCGACTTGTCCTGGAAGAACGCGAGGTCCGCGTGAATCAGGCTTTGATAAACCCGCTGGCGGATGTCCGCGACGATGCGCATGGAAACCCGCGACATGATGACGTTCTGGCCGTAATCGGCCATGCCTTTCAGGCCGAACACCACCAGCATCGCGATGGTGATCGTCATCAGGCGCGATTCATCGCGGTTGATGAAGATGTCGTCCAGGATCGGCTGCACCAGATAGGCATAGGCCGCCGTCGTCGCGGCGACCACGGCCATGAACAGCACTGCCACGAGCATCTGCGGCAGGTAACGCAGGATATGCTCGCGCAGCAGCCGGCGCACGATGATCGGGGTCGGGGTATGGGTCGGCGCTGCTGCCGGTGTTTGAAGCGTCACGTTTGGGGCCCACCAGGGAACCGGTTTTCAGGGTAACTAACTATCACGGAAGCGGATTTATCACCAATGGACGGTCTTCTCGGCCGCCGTTTCGCCGCCTACCAGTCGATGGCGGCAATGACGTCCCGCAGTGCCTTGTGCATGGCCGGTCCCGCCGCCAGGACCGAGGGCAGGCGTGCGCGCCGGGTGTTATAGGTGAAGGCGCCGCCTTCAACGTCGCTCAGTCTGCCGCCGGCCTCTTGCACAATCAGGTCGGCGGCGGCCAGATCCCAGTCGCTTTTCGCGCCCAGCGAGAAGGTCGCATCGAAGCGCCCGGCCGCGACCAGCGAGATGCGGAACGCGATCGAATTGACGATGTCATAGGTCACCGGCTTGTCGGCCATGCGCTGGATCGCGCGCAGGACCGTGCGGGAACTGGCCAGGATGTGGGCGCCGTCAAAGCTGTCGCGCGCCGAGACCGCGATCGGCTCACCGTTCAGCCGGGCGCCGCCGCCGTCGATGGCGTCGAACAGCTCATCGGTCGCCGGGTTCAACACCGCAGCAGCCAGCGGACGCCCGTCGGCGACCATGGCGGCGGCAATGGTGAACTCCGGCCTGCCTTCGATAAAGGCGCGCGTGCCGTCGATCGGGTCGACGATCCACAGGTTCGCGCTGTCCAGCCGCTCGGCATTGTCCTCGGTTTCCTCGCTCAGCCAGCCATAAGCGGGCCGGGCCTCGCGCAATCGTTTGAACAGCAGCTTGTTGACCGCGATGTCGGCCTCGCTGACCGGGTCGTCCTTGCCCTTGGTCCAGGTCTTCAGATCGGTGCGAAAGTGCCGCATCGCCAAGGCGCCGGCCTCGCGCACCGCATCGATCAGAAGGTTGTGGTCGTCGCGTGCCGCGGCTGAAGCCATTGCGCTCATTCGCCGCCGACGGTCATGCCATCGATGCGCAGTGTCGGCGCATCGAAACCATGGCGGATTTCGAGATCATTGGCCGGCCTCACGTTCGCGAACATCTCGATCAGGTTGCCGGCGATGGTGACCTCGGTGATCGGACCGGCCAGCTCACCATTGACGATACGAAATCCGGACGCGCCGCGGCTGTAGTCGCCGGTGACCTGATTGACGCCAAAACCGATCAGGCCGGTGACATAAAGGCCGTCCTTGATATCGGCCATAAGCTCGGCGGGCGTTTGGTTGCCGGGTAACAGGGTGACGTTCGAGGCGCCGGGCGACGGCGGGCCCGACGTGCCGCGGCTGGCGTGGCCCGTGGTCGTCAGGTGCAGCTGGCGCGCCGACCGGCAGTCCAGGAGCCAGGTCGTCAGGCAGCCATTTTCGATCAGGTAGCGTTTCTGGCAGGCGACGCCTTCGCCGTCGAACGGGCGTGATCTCAGGCCGCGGCGCACATGCGGGTCCTCGACGACGTTGATGCTGCTGTCGAACAGCGCCTCGCCCATGCGGTCGACCAGAAAACTTGTGCCGCGCGCAATCGAGGGGCCGGTGATGGCACTGGTCAAATGGCCCAGGATGCTGTTGGCCATGCGCGGCTCGAACACGATGGGTACGGGACGGGTCGGCATCTTGGTGCCGCCCAACTGGCTCAAAGCACGCTTGGCGGCTTCGCGTCCGATGTCTTCGGCCGGGTCAAGATCCTCGCTGAAACGGGCGGCCGAGAAGTGGTAGCCGCGTTCCATACCCAGACCTTCGCCGGCGATGACCGAGGCGGAAATCGCGGTCTGGGTGCCCGCGTAGCCCCCGGTAAAACCGTTGGTCGCCGCCATGACGGCGGTCGAACGGTGCCAGCCGACCTCCGCACCTTCGGAATTGGTGATGCCGTCGGCCGAACGCGCCGCGTTCTCGCAGGCCAAGGCCTGATCGATCAGGGTGGCGGGGTCAGGCTCGCCGGGCTCTTCCAGATCGAGATCGGGGATGTCATGCGCGAGTTCGTCGGGCTCGGCGAGACCGGCGAACTCGTCCGGCGGCGCGACCCGCGCCATGGCGATGGCGCGCTCGACCAGGTCATCAAGCGCGCTTTCGCTGGCATCGGTTGACGAGATGTTGGCCTGGCGCTGGCCGACAAAGACGCGCAGCCCCAAGTCGAAGGATTCCGCGCGTTCCAGGTCTTCCAGCTCACCCAGCCGCGCGCGCACGTCGAGCGCGGTGCTGTTGAAGATCACCGCGTCGGCGGCGTCGGCGCCGGCCTTTTTGGCGCGGGCAATCAGATCGCCCGCCAGGGTTTGCGCCTCAGACAACTCCGTCATGGCGTGCACATAGCCTCGAAGCGCCGAAAAGGCCAGCAGAACTGCGCTTTCATCACGTGCCCGTCATCACAGGAAACCCGCTTCACTTTCAGGCAAAACGGCCGGGCAGAGCGGGTCATGATGCGAAGAACCGATGACCGGTTCTTCGCATCATGTGAATCCGCTCTCCATCTGAAAGTAGAGCGGATTCACCCATTTTGACGCTGTCGCGCGGCGATTCCATCAAAATGGGATCTGCTCTAGGCCGCCGCCGCGAGCCGGTTGGCCGCCGCCGTGACCGCCAACAGGCTCGCCTGCACGATGTTCTTGTTCACACCGACGCCGAAGACGGTGAGCCCGGCGCCGTTGCGCGCCTCGACATAGGCGGCCGCGACAGCGTCAGAACCTTGGCTCACGGCATGTTCGTTGTAATCCACCACGGTCAGGTCGATGCCCAGCTCTTCCTTGAGCGCATGGATATAGGAATCGATCGGGCCGTTGCCCAAACCGTGGATCTCGCGCGCCTCGCCATCCACCGTGACATCGGCGGTCATGCGGCGGAGTTCGCTGGCATGGGTGTCGGGCACCGTGCGGTAATTGACGAAACCGATCGGGCCCTCCGGCTCGACATAGGTTCGGTCGAACGCCGCCTTGATCTCGTCCGACATCAGCTCTGATTCGGTCTCGTCGGTCATCTGCTGGATGACCTGACTGAAATCGATCTGAAGCCGGCGGGGCAGATGGAACCCGTGGTCGTGCTCCATAATGTAAGCCACGCCGCCTTTGCCGGACTGGCTGTTGACCCGGATGATCGCCTCGTAGCTGCGGCCCACGTCCTTCGGATCCATGGGCAGATAGGGGACTTCCCAGACATCTTCGTTCTGGCGCTCCAACGCCTTCATGCCCTTGTTGATGGCGTCCTGGTGGGAGCCGGAAAAGGCGGTGAAAACCAGATCGCCGGCATAAGGGTGGCGCGGGTGAACGGGCAGGCGGTTGCAGTGCTCGGCGACGTTGATCAGGTTGTTGATGTCCGACATGTCGAGTTTCGGATCGATGCCCTGGGTCATCATGTTGAGGCCCAAGGTCACGATATCCACGTTACCGGTGCGCTCGCCGTTACCGAACAGCGTGCCCTCGATCCGGTCGGCGCCGGCCATGACCGCCAATTCGGTCGCCGCCACCGCGGTGCCCCGGTCGTTATGGGGATGCAGCGAGAGCACGATCGTCTCGCGGTTCTTGATGTTCCTCAGGAACCATTCGATCTGGTCGGCATAGACGTTGGGCGTCGCCATCTCGACGGTCGCCGGCAGGTTGAAGATCACCTTGTTGTCGACGGTGGGTTCCCAGATATCCATCAGCGCCTCGCACACCTCGACGGCGTAATCCAGCTCGGTGCCGGTGAAGCTCTCGGGCGAATACTGGAAAACGTAATCGGGCCCGGGCTGGGCCTCGGCCAACTCGCGCACCAGCTTGGCGCCCTCGACCGCGATCTCCTTGACGCCCGCCTGGTCGGCCTCAAACACGACCCGACGCTGCAAGGTCGAGGTCGAGTTATAGAGATGGATGACCACCTTGTCGGCGCCCTCGACCGCCTCGAAGGTGCGCCGGATCAGGTGCTCGCGGGCCTGCGTCAGGACCTGAATGCGGACGTCTTCGGGGATCATCTCCTGTTCGATCAGCTCGCGGCAAAAGTCGAAATCGGTCTGGGACGCACTCGGGAAACCGATCTCGATTTCCTTGAAGCCCATCTCGACCAGCGTCTTGAACATGCGCCGCTTGCGTTCCGGGCCCATGGGCTCGATCAGCGCCTGGTTGCCGTCGCGCAAATCGACGCTGCACCACGTCGGCGCCTTCGTTATGACCACGTTGGGCCAGGTGCGGTCGGGCAGGTCCACCGGCGCGAACGGTCGGTACCGGTGATGGGGCATCGCCTTGGGCGTGTGGGGTTCGGGTCGTGCCATGGTCAGGGTCTCTCTTCAGCTCTTACGGGGCGCGTCGTGGCGCCGGGATCGGGGTCAGCGGTTCACAATGAGCCGGCTGGCGCGGCGGCGCGTGCCGGCAAGCCCGTAAGTCGCAGGTCGAAGATAAAGACATGATAACGCCCGCGCGCCGGAGCGGCGGACAAATGACGATAACAAGGCTCGAAACGGGACATCGGTTACACCGGAAACTGCTTGGAAAAAGGGTACGACGGGACGGCTGGCCCGGCGCTTCAGGCGCCGGTCAGATAAGTCGTAGACCGAGTAGCAGGGCGTGCAACCTTTCCATGGTTGCGGAAATAGGTGGGAATCGGTGGGGAGTCAAGGATTTGGGGGATTATGGGTCGACAACAACGTCGAGCGAGCGGAACCGAACCTAATGATGCCGAATGTGCAAGTCAGGCTACAAACGTCCTATCCAGTTGGAACTTCCTCGAGCGAGAGATCAGTCAATCTTTCTGGAATTGGAAAGTCCTGCGGCAGTGGCGGTATGTTAGTATCGTTCTCGACGGAGACATAATACATTAGTAGATCAAGCATATACTTGGTCAGTTCCACTATTGACTCATTGATTGCAACTAACTCGGAAATACTAGCAATCGAGTTAGTGTGGCCGAGCGTGGCGCTTTTTGATGTCCTCGTCCAAACCAACCCACCGTCGTCATGTGGCGCCAAGCTGTGAGAATGCATCAGTATGTTTCGATTCTCTCGAAGTCGATTAAATGCCTTTGTGGCGAACTCAATTCGACTAACAACATCAGGGTTGTTTTCATGTCGCCGGGTCAGGTTGAGCAGCATGTCCGCTCGGGTCTGATTACCAACTAGTTGGGTTACCGCTACCCCCTTTTCGGTATTCTCAAACTGCTGCCAAATTAGTGTGCTCAAGATGTGCTCGCAAAAATTCCACGAAATCGAGATACGTCCCAACGCATAGATTGCAGGCATTGCATCTGAGGTCTCGAAGTAGTCCGTCTCGGGGTGGTCTTTGGCATCAGGGAAGATTGTGGACCAGTCTGGGTTGTGATCAGCCATGTGATGCGTCAAGAACTCGCTTTCTGAAGAAGGAATCAGTTGGCAACATCGCCGCCTTGCTGCGCAGCTTTTTTGGTGCACCATATAGTGCCTCCAGGACTAGTCGGGGCTCATGGTCAACTCATGACAACTTCGGCTTACCCAACTTGACTAGCCCAGTGGGGTGGGGGGCGAAGGTAAATCTTTCATGCTGTATTCGATCCGTGCTTTGATTTGCGTCGGTGTCTGCCGGTCGAGTGAGCAATCCGGTGCTATGTGTTGCTGCGTCTGCGTAGGCATACTCTGATAGGCTTGGATGTCGACAGATATGTGAATGTTTGCTCGTTTGAACACTAGTTGTGAAGCCCTCAATGGAGGCACTCCAGAAAATCTGCTCGGCTCGATGAGCCTCATCTCTGGGCCAATGATTCTGACCTAGTGTGCCACCGGGACCAGAGGGCTACCGACTGTTGCTCCGTATCGCGATCGTTTCAGCGATTGCCCCCTACTTCCTTGTACTCTTGAGCGTCGCCAAACTCATTAGCCATAACCATAACTCCTCTGAAGGACCGGAGGGCCGTGACGTTTAGAGTGACTTGTCCGAGTTACGCTAACGCCGTGCCTCCCCAAACGTGGCCGACTTTCAACAACCACCGCGTCTTCCGTGTGATCTCCCGACGGTATTCACTGTGGGTTCCGGTGGGCAACTTGTTGGTGTCGTCGAAACCCCAATTTGCCGACTAAACTCAATCGTAAATCTGTAGTGAGAGTTGACGAAAAGTTGTGTAAGGGTCAATCTACTCTCTCATTTGAGAGGGAACATAATGGCCAAGCGCGTAAGGCGAGGCGGCCCACAAGGTGTTGTCCGACCGTATTCGACAATGCCGTCAACCGACGAACCGCTCGAGCAGATCGCACAAGCTCTGGATCACATTGCGGTATCGTTGTCTGCGATAGATAACAATATTGAGCAACTGGTGATTCTATTAGAGATGCAAATCAAGAAACGCTGACTGCGATACATCCAGAAAACGCGGATGTGAATCCTGTGCACTCACCTGCCGCCGAGACTTCTTGTGCTTACTTGACGGAGGCATACCAAGAAGTGGAAGAGACGGTATGAGACTACTGATTGGTTCAGGATCGCTAGGAGATTTGGGCGCTAGAGGTTCCATTTATGTCGCGTAATCCTCAAATTCTAACGGTATTTGTGGCGTCGCCGAGTGATGTTGGTGACGAAAGAGTAAAACTTGAGGAGGTCGTGTCCGAACTAAATGTTACGTGGAGCCGAGAGCTTGACGTGCTTCTCGAACTGATCGCCTGGGAAACCCACACATATCCCAGCATGGGCAAGGATGCCCAAGATGTAATCAATAAGCAAATACCGGACGATTTTGATTTGTTTATAGGAATTGTTTGGTCCCGATTTGGAACGCCAACAAGTCGTGCGGGATCTGGAACAGAGGAGGAGTTCAGGCGAGCAAAAGAACGCTACAATAAAGACAATGATAGTGTAGATATTATGATGTATTTCAAAGATGAGGCTCTTCCGCCTAGTCAGATTGATATTTCTCAACTCGACAAGGTAAATTCATTCAGGAATGAACTCGGAGGCGAAGAAGGAGGCCTTTACTGGAATTTTAAAGATTTATCTGAGTTTGAGAAGTTAGTTCGAATGCATCTTGCGCGCCAGGTTCAGAAGATCAAGAATCGTATACCTAAACAAGAGTTATCTGATTCCACAACATCTGATTCAAGTGAAGAGAAATTTGAGTTGGATGGTGATGATGATGTTGGAATTCTCGATCTATTTGAGAATTTTGAAGATAATTTCGATCTTATTAATAAAATTATTGCAAGAATTACTGATGCATCATTTGAATTGAGTGCTAGATTTACCGAGGTAACTGAGGAGATTGGAACTTATAGGCAACAGTCATCAGGTAATGTCGATCGAAAGGCAACGCGCCGCCTAGTTTCTAAAATATCGAATGATATGGTTCAATATTCAACTAGGGTTAACGCCGAAGTTTCACTGTTTGGCGATGCGATGAACACGGGCATGGATTCATTTGTCAAAGCAACAACAATGTACGCCAATCTTCCCGCTGATGATGTAGAAATTGGTCAGTTACATGAAACACTAGATTCCATGCAGAAACTATTTTTGATGCTTCGGGACGCAGATTCTTCTGTTATTAGTTTTCGAGATATGATCAAAAGTTTCCCACCATTGACATCTGATCTCAATATTGCAAAACGAGAAGTAGTTTCTGCAATTGATGGTTTGTCTGATCAACTTAGAAATGGTCAAAATCTTTTGCGAGAAGCAGAATCTAGTCTCATTGCATGGATCTCTCAAAGAGAGGAAGAAAGTTAGCGATTATCCGGCCTAGTCGTGCGTCGCATGCCTGCCTTGCCAGCTGCTAGATCACGCTGCAATTGCCGGAGAAACCCGGATTATCTTGTATAGAGTCGACCTTCTCGATTACCGCTTTGTCCCTGGGGATCTTGCCGCACACTCGCGTTGGATCTCGCCAAGCACTTTGTTGCTAGCATCTAGAGATAGCTTCCCGCCCAGACCTGACACTGGGCCGGAGAACTCCAGTTAGTCAAATCGGATCGATTCCAAGAAACTAGCCGAACCTTACTATCGCCGCGCGATCGCGCGGATCTCCACCAGCGTCCCCTCGGTGATCAGTTCGGCGACGCCGATGGCGGTCCAGGCGGGGTAGGGCGGCTTGATCACCTCGTCCTTGACCGTCACGAACACGTCGAGGTGGCGGCGCAGGTCGACGTGGTAGGTGGTGATCTCGACGATGTCGTCGAAGCCGAGGCCGGCGGCGGCCAGGCAGTCGCCCAGGAAACCGAAGGTATCGCGGAACTGGGTCTCCGGGTCGTCTGAGACCGTGAGGTCGGGACGGGCGCCGGTGACGCCGGAGAAAAAGACGAAATCGCCGGTGTCGAACGCCGGCGCCAGGTGCCAGTCGTCGACCCAGTGGGCGATGGCGTCGGGGGCTAGGACTTTCTTCATGGGGACACTCCGGTTCAGCGGCGGCGTCGAGATGAGGTTCGGGGATAGCGCGAGGCAACCCGTTTCTTGCGCCGACCGTGCGAGCGGCGAACGAAGGCCTAGGCGAAGATCCGGGCGAGCAGGTCGGTGTCGAGATAGGCGGTGATCTCGGTGATCCGGCCGTCGCGCATCACCATGGCGAAACAATAGACCTGCTCGTAGCGCAGGCCGGTCTTGGCGATGCCGGTGCTCTCATGGCGCAGGAACACCTTGTCGCCGTCGGCGGCGACATCGATGAAGCGGGTCTTGAGCGGCCCGTCGAGGCGATCGAGCAGCGGGCCGAAGGCCTCGTCGATCAACGCCTGTTTTGAGCGGAAGACGCCGGAGGCGGGCGTCGTGCCGATCACGGTCCAGACGACATCGTCGGCGATCAGCGCGAAGAAGGGGCCGCTGTCGCCCGCTTCCCAAGGCCGGAAGGCCTCGCGGACAAGCCGCTTGTTCTCGTCTGCCGTGGTCATTGGCTTTTGATCCCTTCAGTCTCCCTCTCCCCCGCGAGGGAGAGGGCTGGGGTGAGGGGTCGCGCGTGTCAGCGCGCAAGATATCGCACAGTGTAACTCAATGCGCCGGACCCCCTCACCCAGCTCCGCCTAGTCCCGGACGCTGTTCGGGCCAAGTCTGCGCATCCCTCTCCCTCGCGGGGGAGAGGGGACTTTAGCCCCAGATCGACTTGCCCGAACCGGGCAGGCCGAGGTCGGACCACATCGCATCGACCTTTTCGATCACCGCATCGTCCATGCGGATCTTGCGGCCCCATTCGCGGTGGGTTTCGCCCGGCATCTTGTTGGTGGCGTCGAGGCCCAGCTTGCCGCCGAGGCCGGACTCCGGGCTGGCGAAATCCAGATAGTCGATCGGCGTCGACTGGACGACGGTGATGTCGCGGGCCGGATCCATGCGCGTCGAGATCGCCCACATGACGTCCTTCCAGTCGCGCGCGTCGATGTCGTCGTCGACGACGATGACGAACTTCGTATAGATGAACTGGCGAAGATAGGACCAGACCGCCATCATCACGCGCTTGGCGTGACCGGGATAGGCCTTCTTCATCGAGACCACGGCGATCCTGTAGCTGCAGCCTTCCGGCGGCAGCCAGAAATCGACGATCTCCGGGAACTGCTGCTGGATCAGCGGAATGAAGACCTCGTTGAGCGCCTCGCCCAGCACGCTCGGTTCGTCCGGCGGGCGCCCGGTGAAGGTCGAGAGATAGATCGGCTCCCGGCGCCGCGTGATCGCGGTAATGCGGAAGACCGGGAAGGGCTCGACGGCGTTGTAGTAGCCCGTGTGGTCGCCGTAAGGGCCTTCGTCCTGGTAATCGCTCAGCGAGACCTCGCCCTCGAGCACGATTTCTGCTTCAGCAGGGACCTTCAAGGGCACGGTCTTGCAGTCGACCAGCTCAACCTTCTTGCCGCGCAAGAGGCCGGCGAACTGGTATTCGCTGAGCGTATCCGGCACCGGCGTGACGGCGGCCAGGATGGTGCCGGGATCGGCGCCGATGACGGCGGCGGCGGGCAGGGGCTCGGGCTTTTCCTCCTTCCAGCGCGCATGGTGCTGGGCGCCGCCCCGGTGTTTGAGCCAGCGCATCAAGGTGGTGTCGCGGCCCGTCACCTGCATGCGGTAGATGCCGAGGTTGTAGCCGTCCGTGCGCCCCTTGCCGGGCCCTTTGGTCACGACCAGGGGCCAGGTGATCAGCGGCGCGGGTTCGCCCGGCCAGCAGGTCTGGACGGGAAGCTGACCGACGTCGATCTCGTCGCCGGTCAGCACGACCTCCTGGCATGGCGCCGAGGAGACGGTCTTCGGTTTCATCGCCATGACGGTCTTCAGAAGCGGCATCAGCTCGAACGCTTCGCGCCAGCCGCCGGGCGGTTCGGGTTGGCGCAGGAAGGCCAGCGTCTCGCCGATCTCGCGCAACTGTTTGGGCTCGCGCTCCATACCCGCGGCAACCCGCTCGACCGTGCCGAACAGGTTGACCAGCACCGGCATGGATGAACGCGCGCCGTCGTCGCCGACCACGTTTTCGAACAGCACGGCGGGACCGCCCTCGGCCAGCAGCCGGGTCTGGATCTCCGTCATCTCCAGGTTGGGCGAGACCGGTGCGGTGACGCGCACCAGCTCGCCCCTGTCTTCAAGGCGTTGGATAAAGTCGCGCAGGGAAGCGTAAGGCATGGCCCTTCGTGGGCCAGGCGCGCGCCTGGGTCAAGTTCAGGCTTTCTTGGCCTTCTTCGCCCGCTTGGCCCGCTTGGCCGGACGCGCGGCTTTCTTGGTGCCCGGCCGGCGGCGTGGTCTGCCGGGTGCCGGTTCCAGACGGTAACCGGTCTCGATCGCGGAGCGGTTCTTGATGTCTTCATCGGCCGTGCTCGCCAGGACCGCCTGCATATCGCGGCGCACGACCGGGTTGTTGCGGTAGTACTGATGGCCGGTGTCATCCTCCTGCCAGGCCGGCGCACCATTCCTTTCCCACATGATGGCGGGCGCCGCGTTGACGGCAGTGACCTTGGCCGGCATGTCAAACGAGCGGTCGGGTCCTGATCGGCCCAGGCGGTCGGGATTGCCCATCGCCGTGTCGCTTGCCTTCAGCGCCGCGTCTTGGGCGTTATGGTAGACGGTGATGCGCCGGCAGCCGCCCAGGAGCGGCGCGATCTTGTGTGACTTCGAGAGGGTATCGTGGTCTTCGTCGGCGGCGGTCAGGATGACCTCGTTGAAGATCGGCGGAATGTTGTTGCCGACGAAGGTCTTCATGGCCTGGACCGCGCCGCGCAGCGCCCAGTTGCCCATGCTGTGGGCCATCAGATGCACCGAACCGGTGCAGCGCGCGTCCCGTTTGATGGCGCGCAGGAAGTCGGTCGCCTTCATCATGGCGCGGCCAAGCGCGGCGCCTGACATCTGCGCGCGCCCGCTTTCGAGCTCATAGAGCTTGCGCGTCACACCCTCGCCCAGCGACGGCCAGGTGAAGGCGATTATGACCAGCGGGCGGTGTCTGATACCGCCCGGCGGACCGGTCTCCAGCCACTGCTTCATCTGTGCCCCGCGTGCCATGGCGTCGCGGAAGGTGTAGTTGTAGCCGTGGATCATCAGCAGCGCGTCGGCGCCCTTCAGCATCTCGTCGCGGATCTGCGCGAAGACCTCATCGCTGCCGACCTTGGCCTTGCGCGCGTCGTCGACCTTCAGGTTCTCCGACGCGGTCGCCACCGTGACTCCTTCCGCGAGTTTTCCGACATCCGTCGCGTAGAGCTTGGTGCCCGGAACGATCGCGGTGCCGACACGGAACGACTCCACGTCGTCGATGAAGTCGTCCGTGAAGTCCGTCGGATTGGTCTTGTTGTTCGGGCGTCGGTTGGTCGCGAAATAGACTGTCGTGTCGGCCATGGCAGGGACCCCTCCTTGCCGCAATGCTGCGAAATTGCGCCTGCCCGAACCCTAACATAGCCAGCGCGAGCGGGCGATGATCGGACGATCGGTCGGGGTGCCGGGCCGCCGGGACTTGACCTCGCGCGGTTTCCGGCCAAGAAAGGCTCGCCGGCCGCCACCGGAAACATAAGGTTCTCACCATGAGCGACCAGACATCACAAAGGGGTTTTATGATGAGCGGCGAAGACGTTTGGGGCGATCATGCGATCCGCGCGACGGACCTTAAGGCCCACCCGCAAGACATCACCTATGCCGGGGTGACGAGCTTTCTGCGCCGGCCTTATCGCAAGGATCTCGATGGCGTTGACGCGGTGGTCTATGGCGTGCCCTTTGATACGGCGACGACAAACCGGCCGGGCACACGCTTCGGCCCGCGCGGCCTGCGCGCGGCCTCGACCGGGCTTGCCTTCGAGAAGATCCCCTATGGGCTCGACTATCATCCGATCGACGAAATGGCGATTGCCGATCACGGCGACATGCCGCTCGACTTCGCCAAGCCGGCCGAGGTGCCGGACGCCATCACGAAGTGCGCCAAGGCGGTGCTCGACGAAGACACCATGATGGTGGCGATGGGCGGCGATCACTTCATCACCTATCCCTTGATCAAGGCGCATGCGGAAAAGCACGGCGCGCCGCTCTCGATCATCCACTTTGACGCCCACACGGATACCTGGGCCGACGAGCACGACGACGGCATCAACCACGGCACCATGTTCTGGCATGCCACGCGCGAGGGCCTGATTGACCCTGCGACCTCGGTGCAGATCGGCATCCGTACCTGCAATTTGGACACGATGGATTTCAACATCCTGGACGCGCCCTGGGTGCACGAGAACGGCATCGAAAAGACGATCAGCGAAGCGCGCCGCATCGTCGGCGACAAGAAGTGTTATCTGACCTTCGACATCGATTGTTTGGATCCGAGCTACGCGCCGGGGACCGGCACGCCGGTGGTCGGCGGGCTGACCACCAACCAGGCCAACCAGATCGTCATGGGGATGAAAGGCGTCAACATCGTCGGCGCCGACCTGGTCGAGGTCGCGCCGGTCTATGATGTCGGCGAGATCACCGCGCTGGCCGGTTCGACGCTGATCCTGCACTTCCTGGCACTCTTCGCGCGCGCGCCCTGGCGCACAGCCTAACCGGCGGCATGCGGCGTCCGCGATGACGGGGAGCGGAGAGCCCAAGTCGATCGTCTGTTTCGGCGATTCGATGACCTGGGGTTTTGACCCCCGAGGCGCCGAGGCCTTCCTGCGCTACGGTTTCGCCGAACGCTGGACCCGGCGCCTGCAGGCCGAACTCGGCGACGGCTTCCACGTCATCGAGGAGGGGTTGAACGGGCGCACCACGGTGTTTGACGATCCGGTCCTGGGCGGCATGAGCGGCCTGGCGGATCTGCCGAACGTGCTGCAGAGCCACATGCCGGTCGAACTTCTGGTGCTGTTGCTGGGCACGAACGACATCAAGTCCCGCTTCGGCCTGAACGGCTTTGAGATCGCGCGCTGCCTGGCGCGGCTGATCGACGTGGCGCTGAAATCAGGCTGCGGTCCCGACGCGGGGCCGCCGCAGGTTCTTGTGCTGGTGCCGCCGGTCCTCGGCCCCGTCGAGGAGACTTGGCTGGCGCCGATGTTCGCCAGCGAGAGAAACCGTGCGGTGCTCGAGGAATTGCGCGAGACCTATCCGGTCCTGGCCGCCGAGTTCGGCGTCGCCTGCTTCGACACCAACGAGGCGGTCAAACCCGGCGCAATCGACGGCGTACACCTCGACCCCGACATGCTGGAACCCTTCGCGAAGGCTGTCGCCAAAGAGGTCCGCGCCCTGCTTTAGCGCACGTCCTCCAGGATCATCGCGGCGGCCTTCTCGCCGATCATGATGGCGGGCGCGTTGGTGTTGCCGGAGACGACCGTCGGCATGATCGAGGCATCGGCGACGCGCAGGCCCTGAAGGCCGCGCACCCGCAACCGTTCGTCGACGACGGCGCGCTTGTCCTGACCCATCGCGCAGGTGCTGGTCGGATGGTAGATCGTGCCGCCGGTCTCGCGGATGTACTGCAGAAGCGACGCGTCGTCGGTCATGTCCGGGCCCGGCAGGGTTTCGCGTTTGACGTGGCGGGCATAGGCATGTTGGCCGGCGATGTCGCGGCCCAGCTTGAGGCCCGCCACCATGGTCTGCTGATCGATCTCGGCGTCCAGGTAGTTCGGTTGGATGGCCGGGCGTGTCGTCGGATCGGCCGCCTTTGCGCGCACGTAACCCCGGCTCTCCGGGCGTAGCTGACAGACCGAAAGTGTGACGCCCGAATAGTCGTGCATGGTGCGTTCCTGCGGGTTGTCGGCGCTGTAGGCGATGAAGTGGAACTGCACGTCCGGCGTCGCGACCTCCGGCCTTGTCTTGGCGAAGAGACCGACCTGGCCGGCGCTCACCGTCAGCGGCCCCTTGCCGTTCAAGACATAGTCGAGACCGACAAGGCCGCGCCGGAAGAGCCCGCGCACATCGTCGTTGAACGACATGCCGTCGCCGACCTCATGCACCAGCCGTGACTGGTAATGGTCCTGCAGGTTCTCGCCGACACCCGGCAGCTCATGCACCACGTCGACACCGATGTCGCGCAGCAGCCCGCCCGGCCCGATGCCGGAGAGTTGCAAGAGCTGCGGTGAATTGATCGCACCGCCGGAGACCACGACCTCGGCCCTGGCGCGCGCTTCCTTCTCGATGCCGCCCTGCAAGTAACGCACACCGACGGCGCGGCCATCCTCGACGAGCACACGCGACCCCAGCGCGTCGGTTTCGATCTTGAGGTTCGCACGCCCCCTTGCCGGTTTCAGGTAACCGGCGGCCGTGCTGCAACGACGGCGTCCGCGCGACGTCGTCTGAAAGTAGCCGACGCCCTCCTGCTCGGCGCCGTTGAAGTCGGGATTGTGCGGGAAACCAGCGGCGACCGCGGCGTCCAGAAACGCATCGCAGATCACCCGATGCGTCTTGATGTCGGAGACCTGCAGCGGGCCGCCGCTGCCGTGGTGGTCGTCGGCGCCACGCTCCTGGTCTTCGGCCTTCATGAAGAACGGCAACACGTCGTCATGGGCCCAGCCGGTGTTGCCCAACTGGCGCCAGTGGTCGTAGTCCTCTTTCTGGCCGCGCAGGTAAAGCAGGCCGTTGATCGAGCTGGAACCACCAAGCACCCGACCGCGCGGCCAGACCATCTCGCGGTTCGCCGAACCGGGCACCGCCTCGGTCTCGTAACACCACGAGAACTTGGGGTCGTACATCATCCAGTAGTAACCGGCGGGAACATGGATCTTGGGGCTCACGTCGCGTCCGCCGGCTTCCAGGAGCAGCACGCGGTAGGTCGGGTTCTCCGAAAGCCGTGCGGCGACGGCGCAGCCGGCCGAACCGGCGCCGACAACAATAAAATCAAACTCGTCCATGTTGCCTCAGGCGTCGTGCAGGCGGGTCTTCAGAAAGTCGCAGATCAACGCGTATTCGCGCGCGGCGGCAGGACCGGTGAAGCGGGCGCGCATGAATCCGTGGATCATGCGTTTGGCCTCGCGATAGGTCACGTCGCCGCCGGCTTTTGCTATCTCGGCCGCGAAGTTGCGGCCGTCGTCGCGGATCGGATCGATCTCGGCCGAATGCACCCAGAACGGCGGCAGGCCGGCAAGGCTCTCGGCCATGATCGGCCGCGCGTAGGGATCGTCCGTGTTGCGGTCGTCGGGCAGGTAGAGGTCGCGGTACTTGATGGTGCCATCACGGGTCAGGCCCGGTCCGTCGGCGTGTTCGAAATAGGAGGGCTGGTCCTGGTCGAGCCCGGTTCCCGGATAGATGATCGCGACGCAGGCGACCGTCGGGCCACCCTCGTCGCGTGCCTTCAAGGCAAGCGCGGCGCCAAGATTGCCGCCCGCGCTGTCGCCCGCAAGGCCGATGCGGCTGGCGTCGATACCGAGTTTTGTTGCGTTGTCAGCCAACCAGGTCAGCACGCCCCAGCAGTCGTTGAAAGCGGCGGGATAGGGGTTTTCCGGCGTCAGGCGGTAATCGACGCTGACGACCACGGCATTGGCGCCATCGGCGAAACCCCAGGCAACGGAATCCGAGCTGTCGAGGTCACCCAGCATGAAACCGCCGCCATGCATGTAGATGATCGCCGGTGCCGGATTCGGTGCGTTGGCCGGACGATAGATACGCACGGGCACCTTATGGTCGGCTGTCTCGACGATGTCGTCTCGGATCGCCATGTCGGCGGGGGCCGGCCGGTTGGTTGCCTGTGTGTAGGCCGTCCAGAACCGGCGTTGCTCCTCGGGCCCATCACCCTTTGGCCCTGCGCCATCGCGCGCATCCAGGAGAACCTGCATATCGGGATGAAGTTCTGTTGTGCTCATGTTCGTCCTCCTGCTTGACCGCGCGCCCGGGTAGACCCAGGCTTTCCTGCGAACAACATCATAGGAGGAAGAGGTCATGGGCGAACAGGTCTGGCGGTTGCCTTATGCGCGCTCGCACACGATTGCCGCCAAGGCCGGCCCGCTGGTCTTCGTCGGCGGCGCCGGCGATTTCGACGGTGACGGGAGGGTGCGCCATCCCGGAGACCTCGACGCGCAGATCGAAGGCGCCATGGCCAATGTCGCGGAAGCGCTGGCGCTGGAAGGCGCCGGGCTGGAAGACATCGTGCGGCTCAAGGCCTTCTACACGGCTGATGAGAGCGAAGACGGCGTGGGCGTCATCGGCCGTCTTGTCGATCCGATCGAAGCGAACCTGCTGCCGGCGGTAACGGCCAATCCGGTGCCGCTGCAGCCCTTCACCGGTCAGGCCGTGCAGATCCAGGCGATCGCGGAACCCGGCTGGCGCGACAGCGACCACCGTTCTGTCAGCCAACCGGTACCGGACGCCCATCGTGATCTTTTCCGTGGCCGCGACCTCACCAGCGGTCTGCGGGCGGGCGAGTTTATCGCGGTGCCCGGCCGGACCGGCGAGAGTGCGGGTGGCGACGGCATCGCTCAGACCCACCAGGTCATGCAGGGCCTGACCGACACGTTGGGCGAGCTTGGCGCCTCCGCGCAGGATGCGATCAAGAAGGAAGGTTATTACTTCGGCACGACCCAGGATGAGTGGGCCGCCATGGCGGCGGTGCGCGCGACCTACTTCAAGGAACCCGCACCGCCGGCGACGGTCGTGCCGTGTCACCGGCTGTGGCCCCAAGACGCGCTGACCAAGGTCGAGGTTCTGGCGTTCCGCGAGGAATGGAACGGCTTCGACAAATACATCCCGCGCGGCGATAGCTGGCCCAAGCGGGTCTGGGACTGGCCGATCCCCGTCCCCTACCGCCAGGGCAGCAGCCTGCGCGGCACCATCTGGACCGGCGGCCAGGTGCCGTTCGAGCCGGGCCGGAACCGTGGCATCAACATCTATCCGGGCGAGCTTTTGCCGCAGACCCGCTTCACCATGAGCTATATCGACGACATCCTGCGCGGCTTCGACGCGGTGTCGTCGGATCTGGCGCTGCTGGTCTGCTATTTCACGTCATCGGGCAGCCAGGAGGAGACCGAGCGTTTCCTCGATACCGTTGCCGATTGCGTCGCTGGCCCGCTGCCACCGATCACCTGCGTGCCCCAGCCGCATATGCATAACCCCGAGATGACCGTCGAGATCTGGGGCGTCGCGCGGGGCTGATCCGCTCGTTTCTGCGGGGTCACGGGGTCTGTTATGCTCTGATCGTCGGACGGCTTCGTTGTCAGATTTTGGTCAGGGTGCATGAAGCAGGTGAAGTGGCGGGCAATCTGGCTGGTCTGCTGGGCGTTGATCCTGATCGCGGACTTCTTGTTCGGGCTCAGAACGCATCTGTCGTCGCTGATCACCGGCGCCGAACTCGATGAGCCCGACGTGTTTCATTATCGGCTGCAGACCGGCCTGCTGGTCGTCTTCGTGGTCGTGGCGCTGGTTCCCGTGGTCTGGCCGCTTCTCCAGCGCTTGTTCGTCGCGACGCCACCGAAAACACCGGTTGAGATCGAGCGCGACGAACGGGATTTCAGTCTGGCCGAGGCACTCGGTTACCTCGTCCATCAATCGGCCTGGGGCGCCGGTCGTGACGCCACCGAAGAAGAAGGGCTTCAGGAAGCCGCCGGGATTGTCGAGGAAGCCGCGCGCAAGGGCCGGATCAGACTACGCGGCGCGCCGCCGGGCGGTGCGTCACGCGAGACCATCACCGCCGATTACTGGCTATCTGCCGGCATCGACCTGCCCGCGACGCTCGACGGCTCCGGCAGTGGTGGTCAGACGACCGCACGCGACAAGCAGCAGGGTCGGCACATCCCGGTCTATCAGGCGCTCGTCGTCGATCGTGACGCCCTTATGAAGCTGTGGCCGCCGGACAATGCCTGGCGGCGTACCAGCAGGGCAACAGCACGCGGTCTCGCCCAAAGCGTCAAGCTCGCCAATCGCAAATCGCGCGAGGACTGACCGCGGTCGCGGCGCAAACCATCCTAATCCATGCCACGGTTTGCCGCTGGTGGGCGTTTGTCGGCCCACGCTCGGGCGCGTTCCAGGATGGCGCCGAGCCTGAGGACCTCATGGTCCGACCACCAGGGGCCAATGATCTGAAAGCCGGTCGGCAGGCCGGCTTCGGTGAAGCCGGAAGGCACGCTCAAGGCGGGGTTGCCAGTCAGGTTGAAGGGGTACTGATAGGCAGTCCAGCTTTGGCGTGTAATGCCGCAGGGTTCCCCGTTGATGATGACATCGCTGGTTGCGTCGAAGGTCGCTTCGAGCGGCGGGCAGGCGGTGGTCGGCGACATCAGGATGTCGTAGGTCGAAAACAGGGCCTGGACGCGATGATAGAGGTCGCCGCGCGCGACTTCGGCATCGGCCCGGTCGGCGAGCGTGAAGGCGCCGCCCCATTCGCCGAACGTCAGAAGCGACGGCGTGAGCTGATCGCGCTGCTCTTGTGTCATCGCCTCGATCATGACGTGGAAGGCGGTTTGATAAAGCACGCGGCCCGGCGGTTCCGCCCAATCGAAACCGTCGGATATCGGCTCAACGCGAGCGCCCAAATTCTCAAACACGCTGAGCGCGGCTTGTGTGTTGGCCGCGACCTCCGGGTCGATCTCCGGGTTCGCCATCTTTTCCGCAAAGCCGATGGTCAGGCCCGTGAGGTCGTTGCCGACAAGTGCCGGACAGGGTGCGGCTTGGCCTTGCGCCAGGCTCCAGGGATCGCACGCGTCGGGGCCGGCCATGACGTCCAGCATCAAGGCGGCATCGCCGACCGTGCGGGTCATCGGGCCGGTGTACGACTGATTGCCGAAGGGATCGCCACGCGCCTCGTGCGGGATGCGCCCGCGTGTCGGTTTCAGGCCGACGATACCGGCACTGGCCGCCGGACCACGGATCGAGCCGGCGCCGTCCGTGCCGACCGCGAGTGGCGCCAAACCCGCCGCGACGGCCGCCGACGCCCCGCCCGACGAGCCGCCCGGCGTGCGGTCGAGGTCCCAGGGATTGCGGGTGATCCCGGTCAGCGGGCAGTCGGTCAGGCCCTTGTGGCCGAACTCCGGCGTCGTCGTCTTGCCGACGACGATGGCGCCGGCGGCCTTGAGCCTGGCCACGGCCGGTGCGTCGTGATCGGCGACCGCCTCGGCGAACAGCCGGGAGCCCTGTTTGTTGTAATGTCCGCCGACGGCCACCAAGTCCTTGACGCTGACCGGAACGCCGTGAAGCGGTCCGAGATCTTTGCCCTTGGCAACCGCATCCTCGGCGACCTGGGCGGCTTCGAGCGCCTCGTCGGGGGCGAGGCTGACAAAGGCGTTGATGGTGTCCTGGCTCGCTTCAATTGCCGCCAGGACGGTGCGAACATAGTCGACGGGCGAGAGGTTGCGGCGCCGGATCAGCGCCGCCGCCTCGACCGCCGAGAGATAGAGGAGATCATCGCTCATGGCGCCATTGCGCGCCCAGGACCCTGACGCGGTCAAGGGGTTTCAGGCTAGATTACATGTTCCGGGGAGGCGCGCGACGTGACGATCAGCGCAGGCGGTTACCAGTTCGACTTCAACAAGGCGGTGCCGATGGACCCGCGCCCGGTCAACGCCCGGCTTCGCGGCAACATCGCGGCCGGCATCCTGCTGCTGCTGATCGCCATCGTGTGGACCGGCTTCAACCTCTTGATCGGTCAGAGCCTGCTTGAAGAACCTATGCCGATGCCGCTGGTCATGATACCAATCCTGCTCGTCGGCCTCGTCTTTTTCGCCTTCGCGCTGCGCATGATCCTCTACAGGCGTGTCGTGACGATCGACCGCGATGTCGTCACCATCGATCAGCGCAATTGGTTCCGCACAAAACGCCGGCGCGCGGCGCTCGACAGCTATCCCGGCGTGTTGCGCAAGAAGCTGCATTACAGCCGCAACAAGCAGACGCGCGAAGCGTTCCTCTCGCTGCTCGCCCATGGCGATCGGTCCATGACCGTGGTGCTGGCCGCTTCGCCGGACGAAGCCAAGGGCCGGGAGCAGGCGGAGGCCTACGCCCGCTGGCTCGACAAGCCGGCGCTGGAGGAAACCGCCGAAGGTTACCTGGCGCGCGACCCCGATGATCTCGACAAACCGCTCGCCCAATTGGTCGCCGAAGGCAAGATCGTCTCCAGCTATCGATCCGGCAGTACGCCACCGGCCGAAGTGAAGGTCGAGCAGGGCGACGACCTGATTGTCGTCAGCCTGCTCAAAGGATCGGTCGCCATGTGGGTCTGGTCGCTGGTCGCCGGCGTCTTTGCCGCGTCGGCCTTTCTCATCATCGGTTTCGTCACCGATCTCGAAGCCCGCATCGCCGGCGGCGCCGTCGCTTTTCTGGTTCTGGTCGGCGTGCTCTACGCGGCGATCCGGCAGATGCGCACGACCCGCCAGATCCTGCTGCGCCGCGCCAACCTGAGCCTAGCCAACACCACGAAATCGGGGCCGCAGATCACGGCGACTATGGCGCTGGACGACATCGAGACGATCCGTGTCGCCAAGACCCGATATTCAAGCTGGGCGCTGCATATCGATACGGACAAGGGTTCGCACGTGACCGGCGAGGGCATGCCGCGCCGCGCGCTCACCTGGGTACAGGACCTGATCATCGCCGCTGTCGCGACGGCAGGCGGCCAGCGCCCGACATGAACCCGTCGCCCGCATTGCGAAGGGCGCTCGCCTATCCGTTCGATCCGCCGGATCATTCCTTTGTTTTTGTCGCCGGTCAGGGCTATCGCCTGGTTGAGAGCGGGCCCGATCTCTTCTCGGATGCCCGTGTCGAGCGTGATGGCACCCATGTGCATCTTGGCCACACCCTTGCCGAGCTTGGCGCCGGCGAAACCGATGGCATGGAGCGGCGCACGCCGGTGGTGGGGTATGGCTCCAACGCTTCGGCTGCGCGGCTGGCCGAGAAGTTCGGCCATGGTCCCGACCACGTCATCCCGGTATTGCGCTGCCGCCTATACGACCACGATGTCGTCTATGCGACGCACTTCGCCAGCTACGGCTCGCTGCCGGCCGCCGTCTATGCCAGCCTGGATACGGTGGCCGAGGTATCGGTCAGCTTCCTGACCGACCATCAGCTCGACGTCATGCATGCCTCAGAGGGCGAGAACTATCGCTTCGGCATCCTGGACACGGTGATCGATGTCGAAGGTCTGGGCACCCTCAAGAACCCATCGACCTACATCACCGTCCATGGCGTCTTCGGCCTGGAAGGGGCGCCCGTCGCGTTGAGCGCCATCAGCGCCCGCAACCGGCGCTTTGCGGCGCGCGATCAGCAGACGGTGTTGGAGGCGGCATGTCGCGCGCTGGGCGGCGGCGATATCGATGCCTTCGTCTCGGCCATGGTCGCCGACAGAGCCCACCGTCTCGCCCAATGCCGGGCGCTCAGGCGCCATGCCATTTCTCACGAGGATCAACCGGCGGCGAGCTGACCGACGACAATGGCGACAAACACGATGATGCCGAGCTGGCCGTTCGAAAAGAAGCGTTTCTGGCACGAAGCCGGCTCGTCCAGGTCGACCGAACGCACCTGCCAGATCAGATGTGCGGCCACCGCGATCAAGACCAGGTAGAACGGCCAAGCTATGCCGGCGGTTAGACCGGCCGCGATCAGGCCGACCAGGAAGATCCCATAGAACCCGGTGACCCAAGGTTTCGTCTGGTCGCCGAACCGCAGTGCCGTCGACTTGACGCCGACGGCCAGATCATCGGTCTTGTCCTGGTGCGCATAGATGGTGTCGTAGCCGATCGTCCAGGCGACGCAGCCGGCATAGAGCAGCAGCGCCGGCAGGCCGAGATCACCCTTGACGGCCACCCAGCCGACCAGCGCCCCCCAATTGAATGTGAGACCAAGGAACAGCTGGGGCCAGTAGGTGATGCGCTTCATGAGGGGGTAAAGCGCCACCAGGCCGAGCGAGGCGGCGCCGACGATGATGGCGGTGCGGTTGAGCTGCAGCAGAACCGCCAGACCGGCCAGCAGCAACAGGACGAGAAACACCAGGGCCGCCGGCACCGAGATGACACCGCTCGCCAGTGGGCGGGTCCGGGTCCGCTCGACCAAGGCGTCGACGTCGCGGTCCATGATGTCGTTGATGACACAGCCGGCGACGCGCATGACGAAGGCGCCGATCAGAAACAAAATCAGCAGCCGCAGGTCCGGCCAGCCACCGTCAGCGGCCAACGCGGTCGACCACCAGCACGGCCACATCAAGAGCCAGACGCCGATCGGCCGGTCGACCCGCGACAGCTTCAACCAGGGTTTCAAGCCGTCCGGCGCCCGGCGGTCGACCCATGTCGCGCCCGGCGGGCTCGCAATTGATCCTGGACTGTCGTTCGATGACATGGTTTACGCCGGTCCCAACAATCCGGTGCCAGGGAAGTCACCATGCTGCGGATCGACGGCCGGCCCGTCCCACGCCTTTTTGTCGAAGCCGGCCTGGCAGGAGGCCACGCGGTGCCGTTGGCCGAGGCGCAGCACCACTACCTCGCACGGGTCATGCGCCTGAAGCAAGGTGATGCGATCACGCTGTTCAATGGCCGCGACGGCGAATGGCTGGGGCTGCTGGATAAGGATGGGGTCGCGGTCCAGCGCTGCCTGCGCGATCAGGGCCGCGAACCGGATATCTGGCTGGTCTTCGCGCCGATGAAGAAGGAACGCCAGCGCTTCCTGGTCGAAAAAGCGACGGAGCTCGGCGTTTCCGCTCTGGTTCCCGCCGTGACCGAACACACCAGCGCACCGGCGCTTAGGCAGGACAAACTGCGCGACTGGGCGATTGAGGCAGCCGAACAATGCGGCAGGCTAAGCGTGCCGGACTGTGCGCCGCCGCAAGCCATGGCTGCAATTCTCGAGGCATGGGACGAGGCGCGTTGCCTCGTCCTGTGCGACGAGACCGGCGGTGGAAAGCCCGCCATGGAGGTATTTGCCCGTGGCGCCCAGGCGCCCGCGGCCCTTCTGATCGGCCCGGAAGGCGGCTTTTCCGACCGGGAACGCGACCTGATCGCCCAGGTGCCGGTCTCCGTATCGGTCGGTCTGGGGCCCAGAATCCTGCGTGCGGAGACCGCGGCGACCGTTGCTCTTGCTTGTTGGCAAGCGGCCCAAGGTGACGCTAGGTTAAATCCCGCTGTCGCCCAGGACATGAAACTCCCCTGAGGCCCTATCCTTTGTCTATTCCCTCCGCGCTGAACACCACACCGCTCACCGAAAAGAGCCAGCTCATCGAGCGGCTGGAGAGCGGCTGTAAACCGCCCGAGACTTGGCGCATCGGCACCGAACACGAAAAGTTCGCCTATGAGGTCGGCACCAACCGTGCGCTGCCCTATGACGGCGAGAACGGCATCCATGCAATTCTGACCGAGCTGCAACGGTTCGATTGGCAGCCGATCATGGAAGGCGAAACTCTGATCGGCCTGACCAAGGATGGCCAGAACGTCTCGCTGGAACCGGGCGGCCAAGTGGAGTTGTCGGGCGCACCGCTGTTCGATTTGCACGAGACCTGCCGCGAGGTGAACGCCCACCTCGACCAGTGCAAGGAAGTCGCCGAGGAACTGGGCGTCTCCTTCCTGGGCCTGGGTTTCCGCCCGGTCGACCGGCGCGAAGACGTGCCATGGATGCCCAAGGGCCGCTACAAGATCATGCGCGCCTATATGCCGACGGTCGGCGCGCTCGGCCTCGACATGATGCTGCGCACCTGCACGATCCAGGCGAACCTGGACTTTGGCTCCGAAGCCGACATGGTGAAAAAGTTCCGTGTCGCCCAAGCGTTGCAGCCGGTCGCGACCGCGTTGTTTGCCAACTCGCCGTTTACCGAAGGCAAACCCAACGGCTTCTTGAGCTATCGCGCGCAGGTCTGGACCGACACGGACAACGAGCGAAGCGGCATTCTGCCGTTTGTCTTGGACGAAGGGTTCGGCTTCGAACGTTATGTCGATTATGCGCTCGACGTGCCGATGTATTTCGTCATGCGCGACGGCCAATACATCGACGCGTCCGGCCAGTCGTTCCGTGATTTCCTGAACGGCAAGCTGCCCGCGCTGCCCGGCGAGATTCCGACGGTCAGCGATTGGGAAGATCATTTGACCACCTTGTTCCCGGATGTCCGCATCAAGCGCTACATGGAGGTGCGCGGCGCCGACGGTGCCAGCTGGCGGCGGATCTGCGCGCTGCCGGCGCTGTGGGTCGGCATCTTCTATTCGGCGACCGAACTCGACGCCGCCTGGGACATGGTCAAGGACTGGACCTGGGAAGAACAGCTTGCCATGAAAGCCGACGTGCCGGCTTGGGGTCTCAGAGCCTCGTTCCGTGATGGCACGGTGCAAGACGTCGCCAAGCGCGTGCTCGACATCGCGGCAGAGGGCCTCAAGCGGCGCGCCATCTTCGACGGCAGCCTGGACGAGGTCCATTTTCTCGACTCGCTGATGGAGATTGTCGAGTCCGGAAAGACACCCGCCGACATCCTGCTCGAACAGTATCACGGGCCGTGGCGCGGCAGCGTCGATCCCGTGTTCACCGAATACGCTTTTTGAAGTTTCGACAAACCGTGTCTTGGAGGACGCCAGCATGCTGAAACGATTCACACCTGACGGCATCGCAGCGCCGTTCTCGAACTACAGTCACGGCGTCGTCGTGCCGTCGGGCATGCGCTTGCTCTATCTCGCTGGTCAGGTCGGTATCACACCCGACGGCACGGTGCCCGACGATCCGGCTGAGCAGAGCGACCTCGCGTTTTCCAACATGCTGGCAATCATGGCGGCCGAAGGCATGGGGCCCGGCGATCTTGTCGAGGTCACGGCCTATGTCGTCGGCGCCGAACACATGGCGGCGGTACGCGCGGCGCGTGAGAAGGCGTTGGGCGATGTCGCGCCAGCCTCGACCATGATCTTCGTTGCCGCGCTTGCGGCACCATCCATGATGATCGAGATCAAGGGCGTCGCGGCGAAAGCCGATTGACCCAGCAAAAGGGGAAGGAGAAGCCATGACGATCAAGCGCTACAATCCCGACACGGTCTATAAGCCGGTCGCGGCTTATCATCAGAACACCGAAGTTGAAGCCGGCGCGCGCTGGCTGGTCGCCGCCGGTCAGGTCGGCATCGAGCCTGACGGCACCTTCATCAAGGACCCCGAAGGCCAGATCAAACAGACATGGCGGAATGTGCGCGCGGTGATCGAGGCGGCCGGCATGACGCCCGACGACATCGTCAAGCTGACGATCTTCATGACGCCGAACGTCGCCGACAAACTGGCCTATAGCCGTGAATGCCGCGCCGAGGCGCTTGGCGACGGCAAACCATCGGCGACGCTGGTCTATGTCGCCGGCCTTGCGGATCCCGACATGGTGATCGAGGTCGACGTCATGGCCGCCACCAAAGCCTGAGCGGCAACCGCTAACGCTCCGCCGCGGCCTCACGCGCCCGCCGCGGCCGGTTGACGACGACTTCAACCAGCCCGGCGGAGATCACCAGGGCCGTGCCGGTCGCCTCCATCCAGCCGAAGGGTTCGGTGGTCAAGATGGCGGCGCTGGCGATGCCGAAGATCACCTCGGCCTGAAACAGGATCCCGACCCGGCCCGGGTCGACCAGCCGGACCGCATAGAGCTGCATACACATGACCGGGATCAGGAAGGCGACCGCGATCAACAGCAGCCAGGGCAGCAGGTTGATGGTCTGAGACATCGAAGGCGGCTGGCCGAGCGCATCGATCGGCAGCAAGGTGACGGCCAGGCCGATCAGCGCCGCGGCCATGAAGAACGAAAAGACATTCTCGAACATGCCGACGCCGGGCGTCATGCGGATGCGGGTCGAGCCATAGGCCCAGAACAGGCCCGACAGCAGCGCCATCCAGTCGCCGGTATTGCGTGGAATGGGAATACTGCCGTCACCGCCAAGGATGACATAGAGCCCGGCCAGCCCAAGAAAGATCGCCAGGACGCGCGGAAAGGTAAGCCGCCGCTTCATCAAGGTGATCTCGAAGATCGTCGCCCAGGCCGGCGAGACGTAGAACAGGATGAGCGCCCTGGCGACCTCAGTCAGCACCAGGCTGTCGGCATAGAGCACGAAGGCGCCGCCGGTGAAGATGGCGGTCTTCCAGGATGCCAGACCGGTCGGCTTGCTTTGCGTTGCGCGCCAGATCGCGATCGGCAGCAGCACGATGAACGGCGTCAGGAACTGGCCGACACCGGCCCAGGCGGCATCGAGGCCGGCGTCGCGGAACTCGCGCATCGGGATCCAGAACACGCCCCAACACGCCGCCGACACGACCAACATCACGGAAGGCAGCCATTGGCTGCGCTCAATCGGTGCGCTCATTTACGTTCGGCTCGGCACTGTGGTGTTCGTGGGCGCGGCAGCAGTCAAAGTCGGCATGATCCCTGCAGGCAACTTGCCGGATTTCCAATCTGGTCAGCGATGACGTGGGAAGACACAGCGTCCACGGACCGTTTGAGAACCCCCAAGCTACTCGGGAAGTTGCTGTCGGGCCAGTCTGCGGCGGCGATGACCGCTCCAGGCCCCTTGATGGCGCGCTCTATGCGTCGTTCCTAGCCGGTGCTGGCAAGGACGGCGGGTGGGTTCAAAGGCGGTCCTGGCGGCCTAACCTTTACGCCGCTTCCGCCGCATCGGTGCCGCCGACCGTCAGGCCTTCGATCAGCATGGTCGGTTGGCCGACGCCGACCGGCACACCTTGGCCGTTCTTGCCGCAGGTGCCGATGCCGGGATCAAGCGCCATGTCGTTGCCGATGGCGGCAACCTTGGTCAGGACATCCGGACCGTTGCCGATCAGCGTCGCGCCCTTGACCGGGCTGGTCGGCTTGCCGTCCTCGATCAGATAGGCCTCGGCCGCGGAAAACACGAACTTGCCGTTGGTGATGTCGACCTGACCGCCGCCGAAATTGACGGCATAGAGCCCTTTCTTGACCGACCCGATGATTTCCTCGGGGTCGCGGTCACCGTCCAGCATGTAGGTGTTGGTCATGCGCGGCATCGGCTGGTGCGCAAAGCTCTGACGCCTGCCGTTGCCGGTCGGCGCGTGGCCCATCAGGCGCGCGTTCATGCGGTCGTGCATATAGCCGGTCAGGATGCCGTCTTCGATCAGCACGGTGCGCTCGCTGGGTGTGCCCTCGTCGTCGATGGTCAGCGAGCCCCGGCGCGATTCGATGGTGCCGTCGTCGACCACGGTGACGCCCGGCGCGGCAATCCGCTCACCCAGAAGGCCGGAGAACGCCGACGTCTGCTTGCGGTTGAAATCGCCTTCCAGCCCATGGCCGATCGCCTCGTGGAGCAGAATGCCGGGCCAGCCGGGACCCAGCACCACCGGCATCTCACCCGCCGGCGCCGCCACGGCGTCCAGATTGACCAATGCCTGGCGCAGCGCTTCGTCGACCTGGGCCTGCCAGTGTTCGGTGACAACGAAGTCCTTATAGAGGGTTCGGCCGCCGGTGCCGTGCCCGCCGGACTCCATGCGCCCGCCGTCGGCGGCGATGACCTGGACGTTGAGGCGGACCAAGGGCCGGACATCGGTCATCAGGCGCCCATCCGCGCGCATGATGGCAACCACCTGCCAGTTGCCGGAAAGCGACGCCATGACCTGATGGACCCGAGGGTCCAACCCTCGGGCATAGGCGTCGATATCCTGCAGCAGCTTAACCTTGTCTTCGAACGCCATTTCGGCCAGCGGGTTGACCTCGTCATAGAGTTTGCGGTTGGTCGGCACCGGCGCCTCGCCTTTGACGCCGCTGCGCCCATCGACCGCCTTGACGGTCGCCACGGCGCGCTTGATGGCCGCCTCCGACACCTCGGAAGCGTGAGAATAGGCGGTCGCCTCGCCGACGACGCGGCGCAGACCGATGCCCTGACTGGTGTCGAAGCTGGCCGTCTTCAGCTTGCCGTCGTCGAAAGCAAGCGATTCGGACTGGACATACTCCATGAACAGCTCGCCATCGTCGGCAGCGCCCAGCGCGTCCCCCACCAACTGCTCGATACGTCCCTCGTCCAGGTCGTTTCGGGTGAAAAACAACTCGTGCGGTGTACGGTATTGCGACATCATCAACTCCTAAGACGAGCCCAACATATGGGGTTTGCGTGGCGACAACCAAGTCGAGCCGATCGAGGGAGGGTACGCGATTGCGGCGCGTTCGCAGAAATTTCAAAGGGGTCAATGTTGAACGTCACGGTCTTGTGATTCCCGGGGTCGCTGTGTATGGTCCGCCGCGGCAGGCTACCCGTACGAAAAGTGCGGCGTTCGGCAGGTATTGGCGACGCGCCGCAGCCATGAAATTGGGTTGTTTCCGGGGGATCTTCGAGGTCCCGCCGGTACCGAGAAAAGGAGAGCGGTCTTGGTGAGGACGTTCCTCGGATTGGCGACATTCGTCGCAGGTCTAGTAGCGGGCATCGGTTCGGCCTTTGCACAGGTCGAAGATTGGGCGTGGGGCTTCCAGGACGCCGTATCGCCAGTCATGCACCGGGTCAGTTCGTTCTATGACGGGCTGCTGGTCATGATGGTCGGCATTTCGGCGCTGGTCCTTATTCTGATGGTGATCATCGTTGTTCGCTTCAATCGGCGCGCCAACAAGGAGCCGTCGAGAACCAGCCATAACGCGCTGCTGGAGATCGTCTGGACGACCGTGCCGGTGCTGATCCTGATCGCGATCGCCATCCCGTCGCTGCGGTTGCTCTATTACGAGGAAACGATCCCGGAAGCGGACATGACGCTGAAGGCGGTCGGACACCAGTGGTACTGGTCCTATGAGTACCCCGATCACGGCAACATTGGCTTCGAAGCCATCATGGTGCCCGATGATGAGCTGAAAGATGGCGAACTCAGGCTGTTGGCGACAGACAATGCCGTTGTCTTGCCGGTCGACAAGGTTGTGCGTGTGCTCGTGACGTCGCAAGACGTCATTCACTCCTGGGCGATGCCATCCATGGGCGTCAAGACCGATGCCGTGCCTGGCCGCATCAATGAGCTGTGGCTGGAGATCGATACGCCCGGCACCTATTACGGCCAGTGTTCCGAGCTGTGCGGTGAACTTCACGGCTTTATGCCGATTATGATCAAGGCGGTTTCGGAAGAAGAGTTCCAGGCATGGGTCACCGAGGCCCAAGCCGAATTCGCCGCCAACAATGCGCCGGCGATTTCCGTCGCCAACAACGGCCTGACCGGCCAGTGAACAACAACGTACCCTGCCTGGCAGGAGGATTGCTGAGATGACCGAAGCCCAAGCCCACGCTGACGACCACGCCCACGATCATCACGATCATCCGCGCGGCATCATTCGCTATCTCTATTCGACCAACCACAAGGACATCGGGACGATGTACATCGTCTACGGTTTTGTCTTTGGTCTGATCGGTTTCGCGATGTCGATCCTGATCCGGATGGAGCTTCAGGCCCCGGGCGAGGGCATCCTGGGCGGCGATCACCAGCTCTATAACGTGCTGATCACCAGCCACGGCCTGATCATGATCTTCTTCATGATCATGCCGGTGTTCATCGGCGGCTTCGGCAACTGGTTCGTACCCTTGATGATCGGCGCGCCGGATATGGCGTTCCCGCGCATGAACAACATCAGCTTCTGGCTGCTGATCCCGTCAGGCATCCTGGTGATTATGTCGGTGTTTATCGACGGCGGTACCGGCAGCGGCTGGACGATTTATGCGCCGCTATCGACATACGGCAGTCCAGGTTTAGCGGTCGACAGCTTGATATTGGCCATCCATTTGGCCGGTGCGTCGTCCATTCTTGGCGCGATCAACTTCATCACGACGATCTTCAACATGCGTGCGCCGGGCATGACGCTGCACAAGATGCCGCTGTTCGCCTGGTCCGTGTTGATAACGGCGTTCCTGCTGGTCTTGTCGCTGCCGGTTCTGGCCGGCGCCATCACCATGCTGCTGACCGACCGCAACTTCGGCACCGGCTTCTTCGATCCGGCGCTGGGCGGCGACCCGATCCTTTATCAACACCTCTTCTGGTTCTTCGGTCACCCTGAGGTCTACATCCTGATTCTGCCGGCCTTTGGCATCATCAGTCACATCATCTCGACCTTCTCCAAAAAGCCGATTTTCGGCTATCTGGGCATGGCCTATGCCATGGTGGCGATCGGCTTCATCGGCTTTATCGTGTGGGCCCACCACATGTACACGGTCGGGCTGGGTGTCGACACGAAGGCCTACTTCATTGTCGCGACCATGGTCATCGCGGTGCCGACGGGCATTAAGATCTTTTCGTGGCTGGCGACCATGTGGGGCGGTTCGATCGAGTTCACGACGCCGATGCTATGGGCGCTGGGCTTTATCTTCCTGTTCACTGTCGGCGGTGTGACGGGCGTGCTGCTGGCCAATGCGGGCATCGATACCGCGATGCACGACACTTATTATGTTGTCGCCCACTTCCACTATGTCTTGTCGCTTGGCGCGGTGTTCGCGCTGTTTGGCGGGTTCTACTACTGGATCGGCAAGATGAGCGGCTATCAGTATCCCGAATGGGCCGGCAAGCTGCACTTCTGGCTGACGCTGATCGGCGTTAACGTCACCTTCTTCCCGCAGCATTTCCTGGGCATGGCGGGCATGCCGCGACGTATTCCCGACTACCCCGACGCCTATGCAGGATGGAATGAGATATCGTCCTATGGCTCGTACATCACGGGCTTGGGCATGATCGTCTTCTTCTATGTTCTGCTGCGCGTCTTCGTGATCGGACGGGTACGCTGCCCGGCCAATCCTTGGGGCGCCGGTGCGACGACGCTGGAATGGACGCTGCCTTCGCCGCCGCCGTTCCACACCTTCGAAGAACTGCCCGACTATGACAAACTGACCCGGGCCAAGTAGGGGCAGGGGACGAAGACGTTGCCGAGCGATCGTACGATCAACATGGAAAGCGCCGCCGCGTCACCGGCGACGACGCCGGCCGACTTTCTGGCGCTTCTGAAGCCGCGCGTGATGTCGCTCGTCGTCTTTACCGGTGCAGTCGGTATCGTGGTCGCACCCGGCAACCTGCATCCCGTTCTCGCCTTGGTCGCGATCCTCTGTATCGCGGTCGGCGCCGGCGCGTCAGGCTGCATCAACATGTGGTACGAGCGCGACGTCGACGCGATCATGCGGCGGACGCGCAACCGGCCGATCCCGGCCGGGCGCATGGCGCCGCGCACGGCGCTTGAGTTCGGCGTAACGCTGGCGGTCGGTTCGGTCGCGTTCATGGGATTGGCGGTCAACTGGACAGCAGCCGGTCTGCTGGCGCTGGCGATCGCCTTCTATGTTTTTGTTTACACCGTCTGGCTGAAACGCCGCACGCCGCACAACATCGTCATCGGCGGCGCCGCCGGAGCCTTCCCGCCGATGATCGGCTGGGCGGCGGTGACGGGTGACGTGTCGATGGCCTCGATCGTGCTGTTCGCGATCATCTTTTTCTGGACGCCGCCGCATTTCTGGTCGCTCGCGCTCTACCGGACCGGCGATTATGAAAAGGCGGGTATCCCGATGCTGCCGGTGGTTGCTGGCGCGGCGGTAACGCGTCGCCAGATCCTGCTTTACGCGGTGTTGATGCTTCCCTTGACCCTGTTGCCGTGGGCCATGGGATTTGCCGGTGTCATCTATGGTGTCGGTGCGGCCCTTCTGGGCCTTGTTTTCATCTGGGGCGCGCTGCGTATCGTGATCGACAAGACCGATCAGGCGGCACGCTGGATGTTCCGTTTCTCGATCCTTTACCTCGCATTGATCTTCGGCCTCCTGGTCGTCGACAACGCGCTCCACGGGATCGTTTGATGCCATGCAGGCCGATGCCATGCAGTTAAGCGATGAACAGAAACGCCAGCGCCGTCGCCGTAATGTTGCCTTGGGTTTGGTCCTCGGCGGGTTCATCGTGCTCGTCTACATCGTTACCTTGGTCAAGCTGGGCGGCGGAGCGAGCTGACGATGCCTGATGCAGCGCGCCAACGCGGAAAGCGCAGGACGGTTCTGGCGACCCTTGCCGTCATCAGCTGCATGGTTGCGCTGACGGTAGCAGCGGTTCCGCTCTATCGCCTGTTCTGCCAGGTCACCGGCTTCGGCGGCACGCCGCAGATTGTCGATGCGGCGCCGGAACAGGGCGAAGACCGCTGGGTCACCGTGCGTTTCGATGCCAACACGGCACGCGGCATGCCCTGGTCGTTCCGCCCGCTCGATCGCGAGATCGAGGTTCGGGTCGGCGAACAGATGCTGATGTTTTATGAAGCCAGCAATCCGACGGATCGGGCGATCACGGGTACCGCCACATTCAACGTGACGCCGGACAAGGCCGGTCTCTACTTCGCCAAGATCGACTGCTTCTGCTTTACCGAACAGACCTTGGCGCCGGGCGAAAGTGTCGAGATGCCGGTGTCGTTCTTCGTCGATCCCGAAATGTTCGACGACCCCATCACCGATGACGTGCACACGATTACGCTGTCCTATACGTTCTTCGAACAGGACAGCGATGAGGAACAGAACAGTGCCGCGCTCGTCCTGGACGAGACCGCCGACGCGGCGAGCAATTAGACGAAAGGTTGCCAGATGGCCGAGCAGCATTCCCATAACCATCCTTACCACCTGGTCAACCCCAGCCCGTGGCCGGCGTTCGGCGCGTTTTCCGCGCTCGTGCTGGCTGGCGGCGCGCTCATGTATTTCAAGGATAACGACAATCTGTGGATGATCTTCCCGGGTCTGATCCTGTCGGTGCTCACCATGTACATGTGGTGGCGCGACGTGATCCGTGAAGCGATCGTCGACAAGGCCCACACACCGACTGTGCAACTGGGACTGCGCTATGGCATGGCCTTGTTCATTGCGTCGGAGGTCATGTTCTTCGTCGCGTGGTTCTGGGCCTATTTCAATGCCGCTCTGTTCCCGACCGAATGGATGGGCGGCATCTGGCCGCCTGAAGGCACCAAGACGTTCGATCCATGGGATCTGCCGTTCATCAACACGCTGATCCTGCTGACATCGGGCACCACGGTGACCTGGGCGCATCACGCCTTGAAGGAAGGCAACCGCGAGGGCCTGATCGCCGGCCTGTGGTTGACGGTCATTCTGGGCCTCCTCTTCACCAGCTTGCAGGCGGTGGAGTATCTGGTGGCGCCGTTCGGTTTCCGCGATGGCATCTATGGCTCGACCTTCTACATGGCGACCGGCTTCCACGGCTTCCACGTCATCGTCGGCACCATCTTCCTGGCCGTGTGCCTGGTGCGCGCCTACAAGAACCAGTTCCTGCCCAACCAGCATTTCGGTTTCGAGGCGGCGGCCTGGTACTGGCACTTTGTCGATGTCGTCTGGCTGTTCCTGTTCACCGCCATCTACTGGTGGGGCGCGGGCGAGATCGTGCGTCACTAGCGCCGGATCCTCGGATTCGTTGGCCGACACACACCCCACGCTCTCGCCATTCGGCACCGGCATCAGGGGACGTTGTCCGCGTTGTGGTCGCGGCAAGCTCTTCAACGGCTACCTGCGCGTCGCCGATACGTGTGACGTCTGCGGCCTGACGCTTGCCCATGAAGATGCCGGCGACGGCCCGGCTGTCTTCATCATCCTGATCTACGGGTTCGTCATGGCGGCGCTGGCGACCTGGGTCGAGCTCAGTTATGAGCCGCCTTTCTGGGTCCATGGCGTCATCTTCGGGCCGCTCATCATCGTCGGTTCGATCCTGCTGTTGCGCCCATTCAAAGGCGTGATGATCGCGTTGCAGTACAGGCACCGCGTCGCCGGATTCGAGAACGAGCCGCCGGGTTGAGAGGGCGTCTCTATGCGCCATTCGCCGCTCGTCATCACCCTGTTCGTCCTACCCATGCTGGCGGTCTTGATTGGGCTTGGCGTGTGGCAGCTAGATCGTCTTTCCTGGAAGCGCGATCTCATTGCAGCCATGGAGCAGCGCATGGGCGAGGCACCGCTGGAACTTTCCGAAATTCTGGCGCTGCCCGCCGACGAGCGGCCCTGGCGGCCGGTCAGGGTGGTCGGCACGTTTCTGAACGACCGCGAGATGCCGCTGTATCGTCCCGCCGTCGACGGCGGTGCCGTCGGCTACCACATCATCACGCCCCTGCTGCTGGCCGACGGCCGCGCGGTTCTGGTCAATCGCGGGTGGGTGCCGCTGGAAAAACGACTGGCGGAGTCGAGGACCGGGTCGCCGGAAGGCCAGGTCTGGGTCACCGGCATCGTGCGCGACGTTGGCGAACGCACGACCTTTACCAACGACAACAACCCGTCGACCGGTGAATGGTATTGGTTCGATCCCGACGCCATGGCGGCTGAGGCCGGCGTACCGCTGCTGCCGATTGTCGTGGTCGCCGATCAGGGTAGCGACCCCCAGCAACTGCCGATCGGTGGCCAGGTGCGGCTCGAAATACCCAATCATCATCTGCAGTACGCGCTGACCTGGTTTGCGCTGGCGGCGGTTCTGCTGGTCATTTATGGCATTCTGCTGATGCGCACGCGACGCAGAAAGGACACGCCATGACGGCGGCCTATGTCGAACTGGAAAAACGTTTTGCGCACCTGGCGACGTTCCGGGAAACCGCCGGCATCTTGAACTGGGACCGCGAGACGATGATGCCGCCGGGTGGCGCGCCAGGTCGGGCCGACCAGCTCGCCGCGCTCGATGGCTTGTGCCACGGCATGCTTAGCGACCCGTCGCTCGCTGACCTTCTTGACCGGGCTGAGTCCGACGATGGCGCGCTCGACCAGGCCCAGCAGGCCAACCTCAACGCCATGCGGCGATCCTGGCGCCAGGCTAATGCGGTGCCGGCCGATCTGGTCGAAGCCCATTCACGGGCCTGCTCGGCCTGCCAGGAGGTGTGGCTAAGGGCCCGTCCGGCGGCTGATTTCGCCGCCTTCCTGCCGGCGCTCACGGAGGTCTTGAATTTGACGCGCCAAGGTGCGGTCGCCAAGGCCGAGGCGCTTGGAACGTCGCCCTATGATGCCTTGCTCGACGAGTACGATCCCGGCCTGACCGAAGCGCGTATCGATCCCCTGTTCGACCGGCTGGCCGATGTGTTGCCCGGCTATCTCGAGGGCGCCCGATCGCGCCAGCAGGAGCCGGAACCGTTGACCGGTCCGTTCCCGGTGGCCGATCAGGAAGCGCTTGGTTTGAAGCTGATGGCCGCGGCGGGGTTCGACTTCAATCGCGGCCGCCTCGACGTCAGCGCTCACCCGTTCACAGGCGGTGCGACCGGCGATGTGCGCATCACCACGCGCTACGACGAGGACGACTTTGCCTCCGGCATGATGGCGGTGATGCATGAGACCGGCCATGCGCTCTATGAGCAGGGCCTGCCCGAGGCCTGGACCGGGCAGCCGGCCGGGCGTGACGCCAGCATGTCGATCCATGAGAGCCAGTCGCTTCTGATCGAAATGCAGGTCAGTCGAAGCCGGCCGTTCCTGGAGTTCGCGGCACCGCTGATCAGCGAGGTTTTCGGCGGCAATGGACCCGCCTGGCAGGTCGACAATCTGGTCCGCCTGTCCAACCGCGTGGAACCCGGATTTATCAGGGTCGACGCTGACGAGATCACCTATCCCTTCCATATCATCCTGCGTTACCGGTTGGAGCGTGCGCTGCTGGCCGGAGATCTGGATCCGGCCGACCTGCCGGGGGCATGGGGTGACGGCATGAAGGCGCTGATCGGTATCCGTCCGCCCGATGACCGGCTGGGCTGTCTGCAGGACATTCACTGGGCTGTTGGGCTTGTCGGCTACTTCCCGACCTATACGCTTGGTGCGTTGGCGGCGGCCCAGCTCTACCGCGCGGCGCTTGATGCCCACCCGGATATTCCCGACTGTCTGCGCGCCGGCGATTTCAGCGTCTTGCTGTCGTGGTTGCGCCAGAATGTGCACCAATGGGGCGCGATGTTGACCAGTGACGCGATCATTGAGAAAGCGTCCGGTGCGCCCCTCAGCACGGCGGCGTTTGAGGCCCACCTTGGCGAACGCTATGGCGGATAAGACATGCAGTATGTGAGTACGCGCGGCCGCGCGCCGGCTCTGAACTTCGAGGACGCCATGCTGACGGGTCTGGCCCCCGACGGCGGGCTCTATCTGCCTGAAGCCTGGCCGCAGTTCTCGGCTGATGATATCCAGGCGATGGCCGGTTTCAGCTATGCCGAGATTGCCGCGCGGGTCATGGCGCCGTTTGTCGACGGCTGGATCGAACCGGACGCCCTGCACGACCTGACGCGCGAAACCTATGCGGTGTTCGATCACGCCGCCGTCGTGCCGATGACCCAACTCGGCGACAACGACTGGCTCCTGGAGCTTTTCCATGGGCCGACGTTTGCCTTCAAGGATATCGCCCTTCAACTGCTCGGCCGGTTGTTCGACCGAGCGCTCGCGCGCCGTGACACCCGCGTGACGATCGTCGGCGCGACGTCCGGCGACACAGGCTCGGCTGCGATTGCCGGCTGCGCCGGGCGCGATCGGATCGAGACCTTTATCCTGTTCCCGAACGGGCGTGTCAGCGACGTGCAGCGCCGCCAAATGACGACGGTCCAGGCGGACAACGTCCATTGTCTGGCGATCGACGGCACGTTCGACGACTGTCAGGCCCTGGTCAAAGCGATGTTTGGTGACGATCAGTTCCGCCGCTCGATCGGCATGGCCGCGGTCAACTCGATCAACTGGGCGCGCGTCATGGCCCAGATCGTCTATTACTTCGCGTCGGCCGTCCGGCTGGGCGCGCCGGCGCGCGAGGTCGCGTTCAGCGTGCCGTCGGGTAACTTCGGGGCCATTTTCGCCGGTTTTGCCGCGCGCAAGATGGGTTTGCCGATCGCCCGGTTGATTGTCGCGACCAACGCCAACGATATCCTGGTCCGATTCGTCGAGTCGGGCGAATATCGCAAATCGACCGTCGTCGAGACCTACAGCCCCAGCATGGATATCCAGGTCTCAAGCAACTTTGAACGCGCCTTGTTCGAGCTGCACGACCGCGACGGCGACACGATCGAGCGCCTGATGGCGGATCTGGCCCGCGATGGCGGCTTCGCCGTCAGCGCCGACGTCACCGGTGCGACACGGCAGGTCTTTGATGCCTGCCGCCTGGATGACGAGGGGATTTTGCAGGAAATCCGCCGGATTCACGGCGAATCCGGCACCATCGTCGATCCCCACACGGCCTGCGGCACGGCGGCGGCTAGGGCTACCGGCGTTCCCGCCGACGTGCCGGTCATCGTTCATGGCCAGGCCCATCCGGCCAAATTTCCTGACGCGGTTGCAGCCGCGATCGGTCACGCACCCCCGGCGCCGGCCCGTTTGGCCGAGGTCATGGATGGGCCGGAACGAGTCGAACACTTGCCAAACGACTTGGCCGCCGTGCAAGCTTTCATCAAGAAAGCAAAAACGTCTGGTGGGCCATGAGTGTTGATGTATCCACGCTTGCCAATGGCATGCGTGTCGTCACCGACCGTATTGAGGGCGTCGAAAGCGCGGCGGTCGGGGTGTGGGTTGACGTCGGGGCGCGCGACGAACCGTCTGAGCTGAACGGCATCTCCCATCTGCTGGAGCACATGGCGTTCAAGGGGACGGAACGCCGCGACGCCCAGTCGATCGCCCAGGAAATCGAGGATGTCGGCGGTCATGTGAATGCCTATACGTCGCGCGAACATACGGCCTATTACGCGCGTATCCTGAAAGACGACGTGCCGCTGGCGGTCGATATCCTGGCCGACATTCTGCAAAACTCGACGTTCTGCGACGACGAACTCGAACGCGAGCGCTGGGTCGTCATGCAGGAGATCGCCCAGGTTTACGATACGCCCGACGATTTGGTGTTCGACTTGTTCCAGGAATGCGCGTTTCCCGACCAGCCGATGGGCCGCTCCATCTTGGGCACGCCGGAAAAGGTCGACGGTTTCAGCCGCGACGCGCTGAGCGACTTCATGGGCCAGTTCTATAGCGGCGACAGCATGGTGCTGGCGGCGTCCGGTGCCGTTGATCACAGTCAACTCGTCGGCCTCGCCGAGGAGCATTTTGCCGGCCTGCGCCACGCCAACATGCATTCAGCCGAACCGGTCGCCTATGGCGGCGGCGCCAAAGAGCAGGCAGACGACGTCGAACAGGTTCACATGGTCGTTGGCTTCGATGGCGTCGGTTACGAGGATCCCGACTATTATGCGGTCCAGCTTTTGTCGAACGCGCTGGGCGGTGGCATGTCGTCGCGGCTGTTCCAGGAAATCCGCGAGAAGCGTGGTCTTGCCTATTCGATCTATTCCTTCGGTTCGTCGTTCATTGACGGCGGCTTGTTCGGCGTCTACGCCGGTTGTGCCGATGAGGATTCCAACGAGGTCGGCGAGGTGATCGCCCACGAGCTGAAGCGCGCGACCGACGGCATCAGCGATTCCGAGCTGGAACGTGCGCGGACCCAATTGAAGGCGGGTCTCCTGATGTCGCGCGAAAGCACGTCGTCGCGCTGCGAAACCGTCGCGCGCCAGATGCTGGTCTTCGGACGGCCCGTGCCGCAAGACGAGATCGTCGCCAAACTGGACGCGGTCGATGGCGACCAGATCACATCGAGCGCCGAACGTCTTTTCCATACCTGTCAGCCGACCGTCGCCAGTATTGGCCCGGCCGGCTACCAACAACACTACGAAAGGATCGCCGGGCATTTCGCCTGACGCGGTGAGGGTGCTGAACCTCCTGAAACGCACGCCCAGCGACCAACCGGGACCGGTGTTGACCGGGGACCGGGTTCTGTTGCGCCCGGCGCGCATGGAGGACTGGTCGTCATGGGCCGAGGTGCGGCGTGTGTCGCGTGCCTTTCTCGAACCGTGGGAGCCGACCTGGGCGTCCGACAGTCTGACCCAGCAGGCGTTCCGTCGGCGCGTGCGTATCCTGCAGCGCGAACGTCTGGCCGGCACGTCGTCCGGCCTTCTCATGTTCGACCGTGAAGGCGGCCAGGTCATTGGCGGCCTGACCATCGCCGATATCCGGCGCGGCGTCGCCATGACGTGTTCGATCGGCTATTGGGTCGGTGAACCCTATGCACGGCAGGGATACATGAGCGAAGGTGTTGCCGTTGTCATGACGCATATCTTCGAGACCTTGCGTCTGCATAGGGTCGAGGCGGCGTGCCTGCCCGACAACGAAGCAAGCCAACGTCTGCTGCGTCGCCTGGGATTCCATGAGGAGGGCCTTGCGCGCGGTTACCTGAAGATCGATGGGCGTTGGCAGGACCACCGCCTGTTCGCACTGTTGGAATCGGACTGGCGTCAACAGCGTCTTCGGCATCAGCAGCATCAAGCCGCCGCACTTGCCGGCGACTGAATGGTAGACGACAAGTGCCGACTAAGATCGGCCGGTTCCGATCATGAACGTGGCATCGATTGTCATCACGACGACAGCGTCTTGATTGGTCATCGAACCGCGCCATGTGACGATGCCGCGATCGGGTTTGCTGCTGGAGACGCGTGTCTTCATGATCTCGATGGACGCGGTCAGCCGGTCGCCCGGACGAACAGGCGCGAGCCATCTGAGGTCATCAAGCCCGCCTGAGCCCAGACTCAATGACTCGTTAAGCAGGTTGCTGGCGAGCAATCGCATGAAGAGACAGGCGGTCTGCCAACCGCTCGCGATCAAACCGCCATAGATGGAGATATCGGCCGTCACCGGGTCGGTATGGAATGGCTGGGGATCGTAGTCTCTTGCAAACGCGATGATGTCGTCCTGGCTGATGTCGATCGTGCCGAGATCGAAAACATCGCCGGCGACAAAGTCGTCAAAGCGACGGGGATTCACGGAACAGTCAGTTGGGTTTGCCGGAAACACCCGGGTCGGACGTCAGCATGCCGGGGTCGATGCCGATCTTGCCCAGCGCCTTGTTCCACTTCGCACTCAGGTTCTGGCCAAAGATCAAGTCCTCGTCGGCTTCGCAGGTCAACCAGCCGTTGCCTTGGATTTCGGCATCAAGCTGGCCCGGCGCCCAACCCGCATAACCCAAGGCCAGCAGGCTGCGGCGCGGACCCGCGCCCTGCGACATCGCGCGCAACACATCGACGGTCGCGGTCAACGACACGCCTTCGGCAATCGGCAAGGTGCCGTCGTTGGAATAGTCGTCAGAATGAAGAACAAATCCACGGCCGGTTTCGACCGGGCCGCCGAAGTGCAACCGGATAGCATCGGCCGCCGGGCCTTGATCGATGCCGAGCTGGGTCAGCAGATCGCAAAAACTCAAGTCGTCCAGGGGTTTGTTAACCACCAAACCCATCGCGCCGTCTTCGTTATGGGCGCACATGTAAACGAGTGTGCGTGCAAATCGCTCGTCGCCCATTGTCGGCATGGCGATCAAACAGTGGCCTTCCAGGTAGTCGGTGTTGCCGGTCATGGCCTTTCAACATTGCGCGCCTGGAACAATTGTACATCCAGATGGAATGTCCGCCACACAGAAATCGGTGAGTGCGGTTTGATCGCCGAAGGGCGGATCATGGTTAGGTGGAACTGCCTGACGGGTCCGTCTAACCATGTGAATCCGCTCTCCATCTATGAATAGAGCAGATTGACCTAGTTTGACGTTATCGCGAAGCGACCCCATCAAAACAGGATCTGCTCTAGCGCACTTGTGGGCGGCCGTTGGCGCGTTATATGAACCCCTATCCTCGGTTCGAGGCAGATTTCACGATTCCCAGGGGGAAACCATGACGATCAAAGTAGGCGACAAGGTGCCGTCGGGCACGATGCACACAATGACAGCCGATGGCCCGCAAGCAGTGACCACCGATGACTTGTTCGGCGGCAAGAAGGTCGCCCTGTTCTCCGTTCCCGGCGCCTTCACGCCGACCTGCTCGGCACAGCATTTGCCGAGCTTCGTCAACCATGCTGGCGATCTCAAAGCAAAGGGCGTCGACACCATCGCCTGCATGGCCGTGAACGATGCCTTTGTCATGGGCGCATGGGGCGATGATCAGCATGCCGAAGGCAAGGTGATGATGCTGGCCGACGGCAGTGCAGACTACACCAAAGCGCTGGGGCTTGAGGTTGATCTTGCCGGTTACGGCATGGGCCTGCGCGGCAAGCGTTTTTCCATGGTCGTCGACGACGGTGTCGTCACCCAGCTCAACATCGATGAAGACGGTTACGGCAGCACCAGCGCAGAGACCATGCTGGAGCAGCTCGGTTAATCCGCCACGGCGCGAGTCTTCTTGAAGGCGGCCTCCGGTCTTGATCGGGGGCCGTTTGCTTGACGGTGACGTCTTATTGGAACGGCGCCATGCCTTCGCGCGCCAGGGCGTCGGCGCGCTCGTTGCCGGGATCACCGTCGTGACCCTTGACCCAATGCCAGGTCACCTGATGGCGTGCCAGTGCCTTTTCCAGACGCTGCCATAGATCAGCGTTCTTGACCGGCTTCTTGGCCGACGTGCGCCAGCCGTTTTGTTTCCAACGCGTAATCCACGACGTGATGCCGTCGCGCACATAGGTGCTGTCGGTATAAAGCTCGATGGTTGACGGCCGCTTGAGAGAGTCTAAGGCCTCAATCGCTGCCATCAGTTCCATGCGGTTGTTGGTGGTCTTGGCGGCACCGCCGCTGATCTCTTTCGTCGAGCCACGCCAACGCAACAGCGCACCCCATCCGCCTGGTCCGGGATTACCCGAACACGCACCGTCGGTGTAGATGATGACCGGCGTATCCGCCATGTCAAGTCAGGCCATAGGCGGTCGGGCTCGTCACGTCCCGGTGGAAACGCAGCTTGCGCAAGTACTCCAGCGGGTCTTTCGGTGTGACGAGCGCACCATCGACCGGATGCAGCCAATCGAACAAACGGGTCAGAAGAAACCGCAGCGCGGCACCGCGCGCCAACAACGGCAGCGCCTCCAACTCACCGATCTCGAACGGGCGAACCTGGCGGTACGAGGCCAGCAGTTGCCGCGCCTTGGTGACGTTGAACTCACGTTCGTTTTCGAAACACCACGCGTTCATGCAGATCGCCACGTCATAGGCAAAGAAATCGTTGCACGCGAAATAGAAGTCGATCAGGCCGGTCAGCTCGTCGCCTTCAAAAAAAACGTTGTCACAGAAGAGGTCGGCGTGAATGACGCCTGACGGAAGGTCATCAGGCCAGGATGTCTCCAGGGCCTCGACTTCCGACGCGATTTCGCGACCCAAGCCCGGCATGACCTCGTCGGCCTGACCCAGGCACTGTTTGGCCAGGCTCTGCCAACCGGTCAGGCACAGATCGTTGGGCCGGGTCATCGGAAAATCTTGACCCGCCAGGTGCAGGCCGGCCAGGGCGCTACCCAGCGCCGAACAGTGTTCCGGCCTGACCCGTCGTGGCGACACGCCGTTCAAGAACGAGATGATTGCCGCGGGCCGCCCGTTGAGCGTGCGCAGCGCCGCACCGTCCGTGCCGTGGATCGGAGTCGGGCAGGGCACGCCACGCTTGGCCAGGTGTTCCATCAAGCCCAGGTAGAACGGCAGATCCTCCGCGCGTACCCGTTTTTCGTACAGCGTCAGAATGAACGGCGAGCGATCGGTCAACAGCAGGTAGTTGCTGTTCTCGACGCCTTCGGCGATGCCTTTGAGCGACGTAACCCGGCCGATATCGTACTCGGTCAGAAAGGCGGCCACGTCTTCTGCCGCGACGTCGGTGTAAACGGCCATGGTCGGCGATCAGGCGGTAAGCGCGCTGGGCAGTTTGAAGTGGACGTCTTCGCGCGTCACTTCGACTTCCTCGATCGTCAGCTCGAAACGGCGGCGAAGATGGTCGAGCACCTCGTCGACCAGAATCTCCGGCGCCGAGGCGCCGGCCGTAATGCCCAGCGTCGTGACGCCGTCAAACGCCATGCGTTCCAGATCATCGGCGCGTTGAACCAGACATGCGTCCGACGCGCCCGCGTGTGTCGCGACCTCGACCAGGCGCAGCGAGTTCGACGAATTGGTGGCGCCGATTACCAGCACGGTGTCGCACCGCCCGGCGATCGCCTTGACCGCTTGCTGGCGATTGGTCGTGGCATAGCAGATATCCTGCTTGCGCGGTCCTTGAATATCGGGAAATCGTCGTTGCAGGGCTGCAACGATCGCGGCGGTGTCGTCGATCGAGAGGGTGGTCTGGGTGATGTAGGCAAGCGCCTTGCCTTCGGCGGGCTCGACCCGCTCGGCATCCTCGATACTTTCGACCAGCAAGATCGCGCCGTCCGGCAGCTGGCCCATCGTGCCGACCACTTCGGGATGGCCCCGGTGTCCGATCAGCAGAATCTGGTGTCCCTTGGCGTAATGACGCTCGGCCTCGATATGGACCTTGCTGACCAGCGGGCAGGTCGCGTCGAGGTAATAGAGGTCACGGCCCTTGGCTTCCAGCGGCACCGATTTTGGCACGCCGTGGGCGGAAAAGACGACCGGCCGGTCGTCATCGGGGATCTCTTCCAGCTCCTCGACAAAGATCGCGCCCTTTTGTTCCAGCCCCTCGACCACATAGCGGTTGTGGACGATTTCGTGGCGTACGTAGACGGGGGCGCCATGCTGGACGATCGCCTGCTCAACGATCTGGATGGCGCGATCGACGCCCGCGCAAAACCCCCGGGGTGAGGCGAGAAGGACGGTCAGATTTGGCTTTTTGGAGGATTCCAACATGGCGGCGATCCTAGATCATCGGGGCCTGGGTGGGAAACCACATCGCGAGAATCGACCACGTGATTTCGCTCTCTAAAGATGCGCAGGGCAGATTTACCCGCTTTGACGGCATCGCGATGCAATTCCATCTGAACGGGATCTGCTCTAGGCCACGAAACATGCGCCCTTGCCCTTGTTCCGACCCATTCTGACCTCTAGATTGGCGCCCGGCCACGTGCCTTCAAGGTGGGCCTGCAGGATGAAAAACAAGGGGTGACATGATGGCTGATGCCGTCGAAATCGCGCAGAAAGAGCCCTATCAGCTCGATCTGAAGAAGGGCGAGAAGTACTTTTGGTGCGCCTGTGGCCGCAGCAGCAAGCAACCGCTTTGCGACGGCACCCACAAGGGCTCAGGCTTGTCACCAAAGATGATCGTTGCCGAAGAAGATAAGACCGTGTGGCTATGCGGTTGCAAGCATACCGCTAACGCGCCTTACTGCGACGGCACCCACAGTTCGCTTTGATCCCCGCTTGCCTCACCGACCTGGAGCCGCATCGCTGATGCGTCTGACATCGCTACGTCCATGGGGCGTGCCGACGGTGGCGCTCGTCGTGGGTTTGATCCTCTCCTCTTGCGCGTCCGAAGAGGAGGTGCTGGGCACGGTTATCTGTCCGCAGGCCTATATCGTAAAGGACGCGACGCGTTCGACCGATTATGCGCCCGGTGGCGGCCGCGACCTCATCGATATCAAATACAACGCCCAGATCGTCGATATCGCTTGGAGTTGCCTCTACGAGACCGAGAAACGCTTTGTCGATGTCGAGGTCCAGTTTTTTGTCAGGGCATTGCGCGGGCCGGCGTCGGAGGAACGGCAAACGACGTTCCCGTACTTCGTTGTTGTTGCCGATCCGCAAGGCGAAATCCTGGCCAAGCGGGTGTTTGGCATCGATGTCAATTTTCCCGGTAATGCCCTGGAAATCGGCCACATCGAGACGGTGCGCCAGCGTATTCGCTTCCCGACTCTTGCCGGCGCGGCCGACTACACGATCTTTGTCGGCTTCCAGCTCACCCCTGAACAGCTGGCGGAGGCGCGGGCGCGGCAGTTGTAACGCCTGTGTGTAACGTCCCTATCAAGGTTGACCTTCGCGGCTGGCGTGATCATCATCCCGTGCGCCTATGAACCCGGCGGGAGAGTACGACCCCCATAGCGTTGTTGGGTCGCCGCCGAAGGAGCAACCCGTCCCGGAAACTCTCAGGCAAGCGGGACCGCCGGGGGATGGCGCCTCTGGAGAGAAGGCTGTGGCGCTTGGCGCCGCGGTCTCACCGAAGGGGTAAGCCGGATTGCCGGCGATGCTCTCAGGTTCGACGACAGAGGGGACGACCGTGAGGACGGAGGCGTCCTGACGGCCATCTTGTCGTGATGAAGGAGAGCTTGAGGGTGCAAGCCAGGGACGGGCTAAAGAAGACGCCGCTTTACGATCTTCACGTTGAGCGGGGCGCGCGCATGGTGCCGTTTGCCGGTTACGACATGCCGGTTCAATATCCCTCAGGCATTCTGGCCGAACACCGTCACACCCGTGAGGCGGCGGGCCTGTTCGACGTCTCGCACATGGGTCAGGTCCGGCTCTCGGCGGTCGGTGGACGCGAAGCGGCGGCGCGTGCGCTTGAAGCGCTGGTCCCCGCGGCGATGACGACGCTGCAGTCCGGGCGCATGCGCTATACGCAGTTCACCAACGATCAGGGTGGAATCCTGGACGACCTGATGGTGACCGCCATGGGCGATCATCTTTACCTGGTCGTCAACGCCGCCTGCAAGGATGCGGATATTGACCATCTGACGGCGAACCTTTCCGACACCTGCGAGATCGAGGTGCTCGGCGACCGCGCCTTGCTGGCGTTGCAGGGACCGAAGGCGGTGGCCGCCTTCGCCCGGCTGGTGCCCGATTGCGAACAACTGACCTTCATGCAGGCCGCGACATGGGATCTGGACGGCGAGCGTTTGCTGGTCAGCCGGTCCGGATACACCGGCGAGGACGGCGTCGAGGTCTCGGTGCCCGGCCATGCCGCCGACGCCCTGGCGCGCCGCCTGTTGGACATGCCGGAGGTCGAACTGATTGGTCTCGGCGCGCGCGACAGCCTGCGGCTCGAGGCGGGGCTGTGCCTTTACGGTCACGATATCGACACGACGACAACGCCGATCGAAGCGGGCTTGATTTGGTCGATCCAGAAGTCGCGGCGCGAAGCCGGCGGCTTCCCGGGCGCCGAGATAATCCAGCAGCAGATCAAAGACGGGACCCAGCGTCGCCTGGTTGGCCTGAAACCGGAAGGCCGCGCGCCGGTGCGCGACGGTGCGGACATCGTCGATGACAACGGCAACGTGATCGGCATCATCACCAGCGGCGGTTTCGGCGCAACGGTCGGTGGTCCCGTTGCCATGGGTTATGTGCCCAGCGACCGTACCGAGACCGGCGAACGATTGAACGCCCTGGTGCGCGGCAAGACGTTGCCGATTGACGTTACGGCACTGCCGTTCGTGCCGCACCGATATCGTAGAACCTGAAGTGATGAGCGTAGGGAGACAACACAATGGCTGACAGGCTTTACACCAAGGATCACGAATGGGTCGACATCGAGGACGGTGTCGCGACCGTCGGCATTACCGACTATGCGCAAGAGCAGCTCGGCGATGTCGTGTTCGTCGAATTGCCGGAAGTCGGACGCAATGTGGTGCATCAGGAAGAGGCGGCGGTCGTTGAATCGGTCAAGGCAGCCAGCGAGGTCTATGCGCCGGTGTCCGGCGAGGTCGTCGACGTCAACAGCGGCCTTGCCGACGATCCGTCGCCGGTTAACTCGGATGCCTTCGGCGCCGGCTGGTTCATGCGCATCAAGATGGCCGACGAAGGCGATGTCGACGGCATGATGGATGAAGAGGCCTATGCCGAGTTTGTGGCGGAGCTTGAGTAATGCGTTATTTGCCGCTGACGGATGCTGATCGCCAGGCGATGCTGGCGACCATCGGCGCCGAAAGCATCGCTGATCTTTATGTCGATGTGCCCGCCGAGGCCAATCTTGATACGCCGGTGGCGCTGCCGCGACACCAGGGCGAAATGGAAGTGGAACGCGCGCTTGCCGCCATGGCGGCCAAGAACCTTCATGGCGCGCGCGAGCCCTTCTATATCGGCTGCGGCGCCTATCGCCACCACGTGCCGGCGACCGTCGACCACCTTATCCAGCGCGGCGAGTTCTTGACGTCCTATACGCCCTATCAGCCGGAGATCACCCAGGGCACGCTGCAGATGCTGTTCGAGTTCCAGACCATGGTCGCCATGCTGACCGGCATGGAGGTGGCCAACGCGTCGATGTATGACGGCGCCAGCGGCACGGCCGAGGCGGTTTTGATGGCGAACCGGGTGACACGTCGTGATCGCGCCGTGCTCGGCGGCGGCTTGCATCCGCACTACCGCGAGACCGTCGAAACCTATGCGCGCTATTCCGGGTTCGAGATTGCCAGCCAACAACCGGCGCCCGATGGCGATCAAGATCTCACGGGCTTGATCGACAAGACGACCAGTTGCGTCGTCGTCCAGAACCCCGACACGTTTGGCCATGTCCGCGACTTCACCAAGCTCGCCGAAGCCTGTCACGAGGCCGGTGCGCTGCTGATCGTCGCGGTGACCGAAGTCGTTTCGCTCGGCCTTCTCACACCGCCCGGCGCGATGGGCGCCGATATCGTTGTCTGTGAAGGCCAGTCACTCGGTAACCCGCTGGGCTATGGCGGACCTTATGTCGGCCTCTTCGCCGCGCGCGCGAAACATGTACGCCAGATGCCGGGCCGACTGACCGGCGAGACGACCGACAGCGAAGGCCGGCGCGGCTGGGTGCTGACGCTGTCGACCCGCGAACAGCATATCCGGCGCGAAAAGGCGACGAGCAACATCTGCACCAACTCAGGACTGTGCGCGCTCGCGTTCACGATCCATCTGTCGCTGTTGGGCGAAGCCGGTATGACACGCCTCGCGCGGCTCAACCACGAGGCGGCCATACGCACGGCCGATCGGTTGTCGGCGATCGATGGCGTGACGCTGGTCAACGATGCCTTTTTCAACGAGTTCACCATTAGACTCGCCAAACCGGCCGCCCAGGTCGTCGAAGCGTTGGCGGAACGCGGCGTGCTCGCGGGCGTCCCGTTTTCTAGGTTCCACCCCGATGATCCGGCGTTCGCCGATCTCCTGATCGTCGCGACGACGGAGACCAACACACCGGAGGATCTGGAGACATACGCGACAGCGCTTCAGGAGGTGCTGGCATGACCGAGACAATCTCCGGCCATCGTGGCCTCGTGATGGATGAACCCCTGCTGTTCGAGCAGGACGAGGCCGGGCGCACCGGCGTTGATTTGGCCGAACCCGAAGGCATCCCATGCCGCGTCGGCGGTCTCGAACGCCAAGGCTCAATTGGCTTGCCGGGTCTCAGCGAGCCGCAGATCGTGCGCCACTACACGCGGCTCTCCCAAAAGAACTACGCCATCGACTCCGGTCTTTATCCGCTGGGCTCGTGCACCATGAAGCACAATCCCCGGCTCAACGAAAAGGTGGTGCGCCTGGAAGGGTTCGCCCACGCCCATCCGCTTCAACCGGCATCCACGGTGCAGGGCTGTTTGGAGCTAATCGCGACGCTGGCCCACTGGCTGACCACACTGACCGGCATGCCGGGCGTGGCGATGTCGCCGGCCGCCGGCGCCCATGGCGAGCTGGCCGGCCTGATGACGATCCGCGCCGCCCTGGAGGATCGTGGCGATGCGCGCAAGCGCGTGTTGGTGCCGGAGTCCGCCCATGGCACCAATCCGGCCACTGCCGCCCATTGCGGCTACACGGTCGACGCCATTCCAGCCAACGACCGCGGTCGCCTCGATGTCGATGCGTTCAAGCAGGCTCTCGACGACGATGTCGCGGCGTTGATGTTGACCAACCCCAACACATGCGGCCTGTTCGAAAACGACATCATCGAGGTCGCCCGCCTGCTTCATGACGCCGGCAGTTTCTTCTATTGTGACGGCGCCAACTTCAACGCCATTGTCGGGCGCGTCAGGCCCGGCGATCTGGGCGTTGACGCCATGCACATCAACCTGCACAAGACCTTCTCGACGCCCCATGGCGGCGGCGGTCCGGGCAGCGGTCCGGTGGTCCTCTCCGAAGCGCTGCTGCCCTATGCGCCACTGCCCTTTGTGGTCGCGGACGGCGATGGTTATCGCCTGGTCGAGCACCACGAGGACGGCAAGAGCTTCGGGCGGCTGCGCGCGTTCCACGGCCAGATGGGCATGTTTGTGCGCGCCTTGAGCTACATGATGAGCCACGGTGCCGACGGCCTGCGTCAGGTCGCCGAAGACGCCGTGCTGAACGCCAACTACGTCATGAAGCGGCTGGAGGGTACCTATCACGCGGCTTTTCCGGGACCTTGCATGCATGAGTGCCTGTTTGACGATCAGTCGCTGAAGGATACCGACGTCACCACGCTCGATCTCGCCAAAGCGATGATCGACGAGGGTTTCCACCCGATGACCATGTATTTCCCGCTGGTCGTCCACGGCGCGATGCTGATCGAGCCGACGGAGACGGAGAGCAAGCAAAGCCTGGATCAGTTCTGCGACACCATGCTGGGCCTGATGCGCCGCGCCCAGGATGGTGATGCCGAATGGTTCCACACCGCGCCTCATCTGGCGCCGTGGCGCCGCCTCGACGAAACCGCCGCCGCGCGCCATCCGGTGCTGACGTGGACGCCAGCCAAGGATGAGGAAGCCGCGGCATCGTGGCAGGAAAAACTGTTTTAATTCAACAAGTTGAACGTCATAGGGTGGACGGCGCCGCTGGTCTTGTGCCGTTGTCATCTCGATTTGATTCAACTCAAAATGAACTTGCTTTAAGCTAGGGGTTGCCGCCGATCGGGCCCAGGGACGGGCTGAGGCATAACGTACAAAAAGATCTTATCCGCGTTCCGGGCCCGGCACATGGGGAGAAACGCGCCATGAAGATCTATCCGACCATCGAGATCATGGAAGGCAAGGCCGTCGACCGTCTTGACGGCAGCGGCGAGCGGCCCAGGCCGTTTGACATGGCACCGCTTGAGGCGGCGAAACAGTTCGCCGGCGAGGGCGCGGAATGCCTGCATGTGGTGGATGTCGACGGCACCATGCAAGGCGGCCATCACAACGGCGATCTGATCTGCGAGATCATCGATAGCGTCGGCATTCCGGTCCAGGTCGCCGGCGGCATCCGCACCATGGAGACCGCGGCCTGGTGGATCGATCATGGCGCATCGCGCATCGGTCTGGGCACAGCGGCGGTCAAGGATCGCCATTTGGTGCAGCAGGTGTGCAGCGCCTACCCCGAACAGGTTCTGGTCACGATCGCCGCGCGCCGTGACCACGTGGTCGTCGAAGGTTGGCGCGAGGACACGACCTATACCGCCCTTCAGCTTGCCAAGAGTTTTGAGGAGACGGGCGTTGCCGAGATCGTTTTTGTCGACCTCGACCGTGATACGGATCCTCAGGAGTACAGTCTGGCGGCCACCACGAAGATGGGCGAGGAACTGGGAATTCCGGTCATCTCGAGCGGCACGGTAACCTCGCTCGACGATGTCGCGACGCTGCGCTACCTGCCCAATATCGGCGGATGTATCGTCGGCCGCGCGCTGTTCAACGGCACGGTGGCGCTGAAAGAGGCGCTTGCGACCGCACAGACACCCTACAAGGTACCGGAGTTCGTTTAGTCTCGTGAAAAAACACCGGGATTGCCGGTAGCGCCGAGCGGGGCGTAGATTTCGCGGGCTGTCTGCCTCGGCGTTACGTTCCTGTTCCGCCGCCGTTTTGCCGGAGTCGTCATTATGTTCGAAGACATGGAGGCCCTAGAGGCCGATCCGATCCTTGGCGTTATGCTCGCCTATCGTGCTGATCCAAGGCCCGAGAAGATCGATCTTGGCGTCGGCATCTACAAGGATTCCGATGGCGCGACGCCAATCATGGCTGCCGTGCGAGAGGCTGAGCAGCGCCTGTTGGCATCGCAGACGACCAAGGCTTACGTCTCGCCGGGCGGCGATGAGAGCTTCAACGCGGCGATGTGCGATGTCGTGTTTGGCGCCGACAGGAAGGCCGACCGGGTTCGCGCAATTCAGACGCCGGGCGGCAGCGGCGCCTTGCGCGTGCTCATGAGCCTGATCAAGAACACGCGGCCGGACGCGACGCTCTGGCTCAGCGAGCCGACCTGGCCCAATCATCATATCCTGGCCGGCGCGGCCGGGCTGACGGTGGCGCGCTATCCCTATTTCGATGCCGACAGCAAGACCGTGCGTTTTGGCGCGATGCTGGATGATCTGGGCCGCGCGAAACCCGGTGACGCCGTGCTGCTGCATGGTTGTTGCCATAACCCCAGCGGCGCCGATCTCGACATCGCACAATGGCGGGACGTTGCCGCGCTCTTGGCGGAACGCGGCGTTCTCGCGTTTGTCGACATTGCCTATCAAGGTCTCGGCGATGGTTTGGAAGCGGATACGGCGGGTCTCAGGTTACTCGCGGACGAACTGCCTGAGATGGTTGTGGCCGCGTCGTGCTCGAAAAACTTTGGTCTTTATCGTGATCGCGTTGGCACGGCCTTTGTACAGGCGGGTGATCGGGATCAGGCCGATAGAGCGCGTCAGCATCTCGTGCGTGCGGTGCGCGGCAACTATTCCATGCCGCCGGATCATGGCGCGGCGGTCGTCAGTATCATTCTGGGTGACCCCGGCCTACGCCGTGTGTGGCTCGAGGAGCTCGAGACCATGAGAGAGCGGGTGCAGAACCTGCGCCGCACCTTGGCCGATACGCTACGCCGCAAGTCGAACAGCGACCGGTTCGATTTTTTTGCCGATCACCGTGGCCTGTTTTCCCTGACCGGGCTGTCGCCCGAGCAGGTCAACGCCATGCGTGAGGCTTATGGCATCTATCTGATCGGCGACGGGCGCATGAACGTCGCAGGCCTGACGGAAGACAACGTCGACGCGTTTGCCGATGCGATGATCGCGGTGACGTCGTGACCTCTTGGGCCATCATCGCCGCACCAGGGTGGCCGTAATGACGAGGGTGCCGGCGGCGATGAACGAGGCGATCTCATAGCTGCCAGTGCTGCTGTGCAGCAGGCCGGCGAACCACGGCCCGATCACCTGCCCCAGACCGAAACTGGCGGTCATGATCGCCAGCGTCTGCCGTGACGCATGGGGCGCCAGCTTGTGGGCCTCGATCAGGCCCAGCGCCGTGATCCCCATGAAGGTAAGGCCGAACAGCGCCGAGGCGACCAGGATCATCGCGGGCGTATCGGCGACGACAGTCAAGACAACCGCGCATGCCTCGATGATGCAGGCGGTGCAGAGCGCGTTCGCACCGCCGATCCGGTTGGCCGTGCGTACCCAGAGGTAGACGGATGGCGCGGCTGCCAGACCGGCGATCAGCCAGACATAGGGTTCGGCCGGATTGAGCGCCGGGTTGTCGCGGGTGATAACCGAAACGAAGGTGGCGGTGATGACGTAGCCAAAACCGAACAGGCCGTAGCCGACGATCAGGCGAACCAGCCGCGCGCTGATGCGCCCGGGCGGTGCGATCTGTGATGTGACCGCCGGCCGCCCCTTGCCCTCGTCTGGAATCAGGAACGCCGCGATCACCAGGCACAACAGGGTCAAGAGGCCGCTGACGATCCACAGCGCGCGCCAGCCCATGCCGTTCGCGGCAAGCACCGCCACGGCAATCGACGAGATCGCGATGCCGCATCCCACACCGGCGAAGTGGATACTTGAGAGGCCGGGACGACCCGCCTCGTTGAGCCGTTCCAGGATCAGGGCCGAGGAAAATACCAGAACGAAGGCGCTGGCGACGCCGCCGACAAAACGCAGCGCCAAGAAGCCATCGATCAGGATCGTCATGCCCATGGCTGCCGTCGTCAGGGCGCTCAGCAGCAGGGCACCGAGGAACCACAAACGCCGGCTGCCGGGCAGAAAGCCCATTGACGCCGCCAGCGCGCCGACCAGATAGCCCAGGAAGTTGGCCGAGGCGATCAGGCCGGCATTGCCGGAACTGAGTGACATCTCCTCGACCATGAACGGCAGGATCGGCGTATAGACAAACCGCCCGATGCCCATGGCCGCCGCCAGCGCAAGCAGGCCGCCGAGGGCGATGAGAACGGGATTTCGCATGGCACCGCCTCCCAGGGCGTGCTGCGTTGGGGTGGCGACCGTTACAGGGCGTCAGGCAAAAAACAAGGCGCCCGCCGGGTGGCGGGCGCCTCGAAGGTGAACGGTTGCCCCCGCTCGATAACGGTGTCTAGTGCAGGCGGTCCTCGACGTCGCCGATGGCGCTGTCGATCAGTTCGGCCTGTTTGCCTTCGTCGATCTTGTCGGTCAGCAGCTTGCGGGTCGCCTTCAGCGCCAGATCGGTGGCCGCGGCGCGGACGTGACGGACCGCGTCGTGCTCGGCCTGGGCGATACGCTCCATGGCGAGCTGACGCCGGCGCTCGAGCGCCGCTTCCAGGGCCTCCGCAGCATGCTTGGCATGGCGTTCGGCCTCTGCCTCGGCATGCTCGATCAGCGCGGTGGCTTCTTTCTCGGCTTCGCGCTGTTTGCGTTCGTAGGAGGCCAAGAGATCCTGGGCCTCCTCGCGCAAGCGCCGTGCCTCGTCAAGCTCGCTGCGAATGCGGTCGCTGCGGCCGTCTAGGCCACCGAAGATCAGCTTGGTGAGCGGCCGCCACAGAATGCCGATCGCAACAAAGAACGCCAGCGCGACCCAGAAGGTTTCGTCGAACACCATGGACTAGCCTCCTCGCGCCGCGTTGATGGCGCGGGCGACTTCCTCGTCGGATGCATCGATGCCGATCAGCTTGCGTGTCGCGTCGCGGGCCGCGTCGGCAGCAATGTCGCGCAGGTTCGCCATGGCATCCTCCTGGGCCTGGGCAACGGTCGCCGCCGCTGCCGAGGCTTCCTTGGAGAGATGCTCGTCCAGCTCCGCGTGACGTTTGGCTGCTTCGGCACTGGCCGCCTCGCTCGCCTTGCCGACGATCGCATGGGCGTTATCCCGGGCGCTCTGCATGGACGCGTCATAGGCCGTCAGGGCCTCTTCGGCATCGACCCTGGCCTTGTCGGCCGCCTCCAGATCGCTTTCGACCTTTTCCTTGCGCGCCGCCAGCACGGCACCGATGCGCGGCAACGCGACTCGCGACATCACGATGTAGAGCACGATGAACGTGATCGCGAGCCACACCAGTTGGGGCAGGAAATGTTCGAAGTCTAATTGCGGCATGAGCCCTCGTCCTATTCGTGAGTGCCGGTCTGCTCGCTTTTCGAGAACAGACCGGCAGGCAACCTAGAATACGAACAGAATGAGAAGCGCGATCAGCAGCGCGTAGAGCGCCACGGCTTCAACCAGCGCGAAGCCGATCCACATGAAGCCCTGAACGTTAGGCGCAGCGGCCGGATTGCGGCCGACCGACGAAATCATCGACGAGAAGATGTTGCCGATACCGACACCAACTCCGCCCAGACCGATAACGGCCAGGCCTGCGCCAATCAGCTTTGCGGCTTCGACTTCCATGGTGAGGTCCTTTCCTATTCCTAGAAGCGGTTGTGACGGGGGCTCGCGGCCACCCGGTTAATGCATATGAATCGCGTCGTGCAGGTAAATGCAGCTCAAGACCGCAAAGACATAGGCCTGCAGGAACGCGATGGCGAACTCGAGAACGGTCAGTCCGACGACGACCGAGAACGGGATGACGCCGGGCACGACATAAAAGGCGCCCAGCGACAGGATGAAGCCGGCAAACACCTTCAGCATGGTGTGGCCCGCCGTCAGGTTGGCGAACAGGCGCAAACCCAGGCTGACCGGCCGGATCAGATAGGACAGAACCTCGATCGGGATGACCAACGGCGCCAGAAAACCCGGCACGCCTGTCGGCAGGAAGAACCCGAAGAAACCAAAACCATGTTTGACGAAACCGATGATGGTCACGCCGATAAAGACGACCAGCGCCAAGCCGAAGGTGACGATGATCTGGCTGGTGACGGTGAAGCTGTACGGCAGCATGCCCAGCATGTTGCAGAACAGGATGAACATGAAGAGTGTGAAAACAAACGGAAAATAGGGTTTGCCTTCGTTGCCCACATTGTCGCGGACCATGTTCCCGACAAACTCGTAGGCGACCTCGGCCAGCGATTGCCATCGCCCAGGCACCAGTTCGCGCCGGCGTATGGTGAGCGTCGTGAACAGGATGATCAGCACGACCGCGGCCACCATATAGGCCGCCGAATTCGTGAAGGATACCGTCACATCGCCGATGTGGATGGGTACCCAGTGCTCAACCTGGAACTGGTGAAGCGGATCCGTTCCGCCTTCGCCATGTGCGTCCGTCGCCAAATCGACCCCCGTTTACGCGGTGTTGTCGTTTCCCTCGTCCTGCTTCTTCTTATTCAGAAGATCGCCGTGGGTAAAGCCGCTGACCGCGCGGTACACATTCATAACGCCTGCCGCCATACCCATGACAAGCAGGATAATCATAAACAACGGCGCGACGCCCAAGAGACTGTCGAGCCACAGACCCAGGCCGACCGACACCGCAATTGCCGCGACCATCTCCATCGCCAGCCGAATGGCCATCCCGTAGCTCTTGCTGGCTGCCCGCTTCTGAGGATTGGGCCGTTCTGCCGCTTCGCCACGCTCCCGAGCTTCGTCGATGCGCTTTTGCAGCCGGGAAAGATCGGCCGGCCGTTTTGGATCACGCATGGGGATCACCGAAGGCCACGTCCGCCTCTCACCACCGCTTCTGGCAACGCCGAATCGGGCGATAAAGCGGCGGCACCATACGGAGCGGTCCGAACCCTGTCAAGGACGGCTCGGACCTCAAGAAAAATAGAAAAAACTATTAAATATCAATCAGTTGTGTAGTCAGCCTGTCGCCCGCAAGGCTTCGGCGGCGCTCAGGTCGACCGACACCAACTGCGACACGCCGGGTTCGCTCATGGTGACGCCGAACAGACGGTCCATGCGCGCCATGGTCAGGCGGTGATGGGTGATGATCAAGAAGCGCGTCGTGCCCTCCGACGCGAACTCCTTCAAGAGGTCGCAGAAGCGGTCGACATTGGCATCGTCAAGCGGTGCGTCGACCTCGTCCAGCACACAGACCGGCGACGGATTGGTCTGAAACAGGGCGAAGATCAGGGCCAGCGCGGTCAGCGCCTGCTCACCGCCGGATAGAAGCGAAAGGATCTGAAGCTTTTTGCCCGACGGGCTTGCTTCGATCTCCAGACCGGCTTCCAGCGGATCGTCGGAGTCGACCAGGGAGAGCCGGGCGTGACCGCCGAACAGACGTTTGTGCAGGGTCTGGAAGTGGCCGTCGATTTCGTTGAAGGCGGTAACCAGTCGCTCTCGGCCCTCGCGATTCAGCTCCTGGATGCCGCGCCTCAGCCGCGCGATGGCTTCTTCCAGGTCGTCTTTTTCGGACAGCATGACGCCGAGCTGCTCTTCGACTTCAGCAGCCTCGATCTCGGCGCGCAGGTTGACCGGACCCATGTTGTCGCGTTCGCGCACGACCTTGGCGAAGCGCTGCTCCAGATCGTCGGCGTCCGGCAGGGTGTCGCGGTCCTTGATGGTTTCGCCGAGCGGTTCGGGCGCTGTTTCCAAACGTTCCTGGATTTGCCGGCGAATGTCGGATTCGGCCTGCTGGCCTTGCTGCACGGCGCCTTCGCGCCGGGCACGTTCTTCACGCGTATCGGCCAGACCGGCTTCGGTCTCGCGAAGCGCCTTGTCGGCTTCGCCTAACTGGTTCTCGCCCGCCGCACGCGCGTCGGCTGCCTGGCGGCGCACGTTTTCAGCCGTTTCCAGGCGTTCGACGAGGCCCTTGCGCTGCACGGCGAACTGCTCGGGGCGCGCCTCCAGGTCCTTTTTCTCGGTGGCCGCGCGATCACGGCGGGTCGCGAGATCGGCGATGCGCCGTTCGGCGCCATCGGCGCGGTCCGACCATGACGTGTGATCGGCGGCAATGGTGGAAAGTCGTGTCTCGCGGAATGTCGCGTCGCGGCGCAGGCGGTCGTGTTCTTCCTGGTACTCGGCGAGAACGCCGCGCTCGCGCTCCAGATCGTCGCTGAGCTGCTCCAGCTCCTCGCCGTCGTCTTCGACGGGGATCCCGGCCAGGGTGCTCTTGGCCGTCTCCAGGCCTTCGGCGACCTCGGCGCTGTCGTGGGCAATCCGCTCCGCGGTCTTGGCCAAGTCGGCGCGCCTGGCCTCGGCGGCCTGGCGCTGTCCTTCGACGTCGCGCCGCGCATCGCGGGCGCCTGCAAAGTCGTCGCCGCGGGCCGACACGGTCTGACGCGCTGCCTCCTCGCTCGCGGCGGCTTCGGATGCCTTGTTCGATGTATCCTCGTGGCGTGTCGCGCAGGCTTCGGCATTGGCTGCCGCCTGGGTGATCTCCCCGGCCAGGGCGTCCAACCGGTTGCGCTGCTCCAAGCGCGCCGAAGCCGACGATGCGGCACCGGCGGCGTGATAGCCATCCCACCGCCACAGGGCACCGTCGCGGGTAACCAGACGCTGACCGGGTTTGAGGTCACCTGCCAGGGCCGCGCCACGGCCCGCGTCGATAACGCCGATCTGGTCCAATCGCCGCCGCAGTTCTGGCGGCCCCTCGACATGGCGCGACAGGGGCTCTGCGCCGCCGGGCAGCGCCGCCGGTGACGGGTAGGGATCAAGCCTGAGCCAGCCGATGGCACCGTCGGCGCCCGCCGGTACGTCCAGGTCGTCACCCAGGGCCGCCGCAAGCGCCGTCTCATAGCCGTGGGCGACACGCACCCGATCGACGATCGGATCGGGGGTGTCCGGGCGGCCGGCCAAGAGCGCGCTCAGTGCGTCGCGCTCCGCCTCAAGACGGGTCAACGCAGACTGTGCCTGCTGCAAGGCGTTGCGGGCCTCGTCTTCGTTGCGGCGCGCCTCGGCGCGGGCCTGTTCGGCCGTTTCCAGCGACGTACGCGCTTCGGTCAACTGCCGTTCCGCATCCGATTCCTCGCGGCGCAGCCGGTCGAGCGAATCGGTACCGTCGAGACCCAGGTTCAACTGATCGCGTTCGGTATCCACACCACTGGCCTGGCGCGTCAAACGTTCCAGTCGCTGGGTCAGGTCGGCGACCTGCCGTTCCGCGGCCTGTCGGCGCGCCTGGCGCGACGCCCGCTCGCCGGTCAGCGTCGTTACCTGTTGCTCGAGCGCACGGACCTTGCCGCGCGCGTCCTCGACCTCGGCGGCGGCCTCGGCCAATCGCTCGGCTTCGCCCTCGCGGGCGGTTTCCAGCTCGGTCTTCTCTGCTTCCAGGCGGGCCAATGCTTGGCGCGCATCCTCGGCCAGGGCCCGTTCGCGCTCGAGGTCATGGACCAACTGGGCCAGACGTTCCTCGATTTCGCGCTGTTGCTCGTTCAAGCGGCGTTCTTCGGCGTCAAGCGCGACGCGGGCGACTTCCAGTTCGTGCAGCGCTGCGCCGGCCTCGTTTTCGGCCTCGCGCAAGGCCGGCATACGTTCGGCGGCCGCCTCGCGTGCCGTGGTCGCGGCGGCGGTCCGGCCGGTCATCTCGGCGACGGCGGCTTCGGCCTGCTCCAGCTCGACCTGGGCGGCGGCGACAAAATCCTGGGTATCGCGCCAACGCTTGTAGAGCCAGCGACCTTCGGCTTCCTTGATGCGATCGCTCAGGCGCCGGTAGCGCGCGGCCTGTCGCGCCTGGCGCTGCAGGTTGGCGAGCTGGGTTTCCAGCCCCTGAATGACGTCGGCCAGCCGCTCCATGTTGGTTTCCGCCGCACGCAGCCGAAGCTCGGCCTCGTGGCGGCGCGACTGCAGACCGGAAATGCCCGCGGCCTCTTCCAACAGATGCCGCCGGCCGGCCGGTTTGGCGCGGATGAGGTCACTGATCTGGCCTTGGCTGACCAGGGCGGAGCTGCGGTTGCCCGAGGCAATGTCCGCGAACAGCAGTTGCACGTCGCGGGCGCGGACCTCGTTGCCGTTGACCCGGTAGGTCGATCCGGAACTGCGCTCGATACGGCGGGATACCTGGATGTCGGGATTGTCGTTGTAGGCCGCCGGAGCACCGCGGTCTGCGTTGTCCAGAGTCAGAACAACCTCAGCGACATTGCGTCCCGGCCGCATCTCGGTGCCGGCGAAAATGACGTCGTCCATCTCGCCGCCGCGCATCTTCTTGGGCGAGTTTTCGCCCATGACCCAGCGGAGCGCCTCCAGAAGATTCGACTTGCCGCAACCGTTGGGGCCGACAACACCGGTCAGCCCGCCGGTAATCACCAGTTCGGTCGGATCAACGAATGATTTGAAACCGCTGAGGCGAAGGCGCGAAAAATGCACCCTAGGCCTCCCGGTTATGACATGACGAAATGATCAATCAGCTCTCTGTCAGATAAGGCTCAAGGACAGTTTCAAACTCCTCGACCGACATGTGGCCTGGATACTTGTCGCCGTTGATGATGAAGGTCGGCGTGGAGTTGATGTTGTAGGTCTGATCGCCCTCTAACCGAACGGCCAGGATGCCGTCAATCACCGATTGGTCTTGCAGGCATGAATCGACCATGGCCGGATCCAGCCCGCCCATGCGGACGAGTTTCTTGATCTCGGCAATCGAGTCCTGGGCGGTCGCCCAGGTCGCCTGGGTCTTGTACAGGACGTCGACGAAGGGGAAGAAACCATCATCGCCGATGCAACGCGCGATGGCCGAGGCAGTCAGCGCGACGCGGTCCAACGGAAACTCGCGAAACACCAGCTTCGCCTTGCCGGTATCCAGATAACGTTCCTTGATCGTCGGCAGGGTCTGGGTGTGGAAGGTGGCGCAATAGGGGCAGGTCATCGACGAATATTCGATGATCTCAACCGGGGCCTCGGGGTCGCCCAAGATCATGTCGGGCAGCGGCGCCACATCCTGGGCCCAAGCAAATTTGGCAGCCAGCGGGGTCACCGCGACAGCGGCCGCAGCGTGGATAACTTGTCGTCTTGTGATCAACTTCCGATCCTCGTTTTCCGTCGAGGTGGCGGGAGGGTTTTCCAAGTATAAGGGACGCGACTCCACCACCTCAAGTCTTGCCCTGTGGATGGGTTTGTGAACCCAGTATGGCGCGACCCAAGCGGTCCAGCGCCTGTTTCATCTCATCGTCTTCAACCGACGCCAGGCGTCCTTCGAGAGCCTCAACCTCGGACGCGTCGAGGTTGCGCGGCCGGCGTGGCCGTGGCAAAGGCGCGGGCGGCGGCACATGGCCCTGCACCAGGCGCAGACGCTTGACCGCCTGGTGACCGAAATAGGTCGCGATACGGTCGAGTACCTGGGGTTCCAGGTGCTGCAGTTCCAAGGCGAAGGCCGGTGTCACCTTGACCGTCAAGGTGCCGTCGCGGGTCAATTTCTCCGGCAAAGTGGCATCGGCCAGGCGTTCGCCCACCACGCGCGGCCACTCGGTCAGCACTTCGGCGTTGGCAAAGCCATGGCGCCGGTAAAGCTTGCCGGCCGCCGATGGCAGCAGCGCACCGGCCCGCATGGGCCGGTTCCGGCGTCTATCTTTTGGTCGGCTCTTCTTCATGGTCTTGAGGCCAGCGTGATGACGTCGCAATGTGGCGAGGCCATGGCATCTCCGTCAACGATTTCACCACAAACGCGCGATCTTTTGACCTGGTACGACCGCCACCGGCGGGTCCTACCGTGGCGCGCGGAACCGGGCGAAACAAACGATCCCTATGCGGTCTGGCTATCGGAGATCATGTTGCAACAGACCACCGTGGCGACCGTCGGGCCCTATTACCGGGCGTTTCTGGAGCGCTGGCCCGATGTCGCGGCACTGGCGATGGCGCCGCTCGATGACGTGCTCGCGATGTGGTCGGGGCTGGGCTATTACGCCCGCGCCCGCCGGCTGCACCAATGCGCCCGGCAGGTGGTCGAGGAGTACGCCGGGCGCTTCCCCGAGACCGAGGCCGAACTGCGCGACTTGCCGGGTATCGGCGCCTACACGGCGGCGGCCATCGCGGCCATTGCGTTCGGCGAGCGGGCCGTGGTGATCGACGGTAACGTGGAACGCGTGATCGCGCGGTTTTTTGCGGTCACCGACCCGTTGCCGCCGGCCAAGAAGACGATCCGCCGGCACGCCGATGGGTTAACGCCGCAAGAACGCGCCGGGGATTTCGCCCAGGCGATGATGGATCTGGGCGCCACCGTGTGCACACCACGCAATCCGGCCTGCGGCATCTGCCCCTGGCGCGATGCTTGCCGCGGGCGGCGCGAGGGTATTGCTGCCGACCTGCCGCGTTTCGTGCCCAAAAAACCACGGCCCCAGCGCCATGGCCTGGCGTTCTGGTTGGCGCGCGCCGACGGTGCGGTGCTGCTGCGCCGGCGGCCCGAAGAAGGCCTTCTGGGCGGCATGCTGGAGGTGCCGTCGACGCCATGGCGCGATGACGCCTGGTCGCTTGATGAAGCGCTTAGCCATGCGCCCGTGGCGGCCGATTGGCGGCTTCTGCCCGGCGTGGTGCGCCACGGGTTCACCCACTTTGCGCTCGATTTCCAGGTTGCCGCGGCTGAAGTCAGCGATGGCGACGGCGCTTGGTATCGGCCGGAGACCGATAAGGACCTGGCGCTGCCGACGATGACGCGCAAGATCATCCGCCACGCGCGATCGCAGATCTAGTCGGCGCCGGCCCACTCCCCCGCCCGGCCACCCATGGCAGCATCCTCGGGGTGGCCGGGCGGGGGAGTGGGCTGGTGATGCCAACTGTTTGGAAAGAATCTAGCCGGCGCCGGCCAGGAGCCGCGCGATCGGGGCGAACGAGCGCCGGTGATGGCAGGTAACGCCATGGTCGCGTAACGCCGCCTGGTGTTCGGCGGTGCCGTACCCGGCATTGCGCTCCCATCCATAGGCGGGGAACGTCTCGGCCAGTGTCGCCATCAGCCGGTCGCGATGGACCTTGGCGACGATGGAGGCCGCGGCGATCGAGGCGCTCAACCCGTCGCCCTTGATCACCGCCGTGGCGGGTATGGCGAGGTCGGGCAGGCGGTTGCCGTCGACCAGCGCATGGCCGGGGGCCACCGGCAGATCGGCGACCGCGCGCCGCATGGCTTCCATGGCGGCGCCCAGGATGTTCAGCCGGTCGATATCGGCGACGTCGACGACGCCCAGGCCGACCGCCGATGTCTCGCGGATCGCGATGTCCAGGCTCTCGCGCCTTTGCCGCGACAGTTTTTTCGAATCGTTAAGGCCTTCGGGAAGACGGGCAGTGTCCAGGACTACCGCCGCCGCGACGACGGGTCCGGCCCATGGACCGCGCCCGACCTCGTCGACACCGGCGACCACGGGCGCGCCGCACGTGGTTTCAAATTCAAGTGTCGGGCCGGTCATCGGTAAGAGTGTCTGAACCGTTGGTCTTGTCTTCCTTGGCCGCGTTGTGGTCGGCACGTTTGCGCTCCAGCCGGTTGCGCCTGGTCTTGGCCCAGGCCGCGAAGCGCTGAGCGCGGCCTTTCGCCGTCTGCTCGGCGATCCTGAGCGCGGCGAGCTGGGCCGGGTAGAGCAGCATGACCAGGTCATTCAGGTTGTCTGCGCCGGTCGCGGCGATGCGTTGCAGGCGTCGCGCGCTGTCGAACCAGATCGGGCTGACGACCAGACTGAGCGCGATGACCGCGATGAACATGCGGTAGCCGTCCGTGTCGATGGCGGCGACGGCAAGGCCGAGCGCGGCCAGCACGAACGTAAACTCGCCGATTTGGCCGAGCACCACGCCGCCCAGCCAGGCGCGCGGCCACGGTTCTCCGAGCGCGCGCATGATGCCGACATTCATCGCCGATTTGCCGATCGTGACGACCAGCAGCAGCAACAGCACCTGGCCCAGGTTCTGCCAGATGAACTGGAGGTCCAGCAGCATGCCGATCGACAGGAAGAAGGCCATCAAGAGCACGCCCTGAATCGGCAGGGTAACCCGCTGCATGGTCTTGCGGTCGGTGCTGTTGCCCAGCAGCAGCCCGGCCAGGAAGGCGCCATAGGCCGTCGACAGGCCGAACAGACCGCTGATCGCCGCCGCCGCGAAGCAGTAGCCGAGCGCTGCCAGGGTCACCAGATCGGCCTGGCCGTGGGTCAGGTTGCGAAACGGCAGGCGGACCCGGCCGCGTTTGCCCAGGAACCAGACAAAAAACGCCAGGAAAGCGACCGCGCCGACCAGTGGAAGCAGGTCCGTAGGCTCGAACTCCTTGCCCGGCGCCAGCGTGGCGATGATCAGCATCATCGGCACGATCGCGAGGTCCTGGGCGATCAGGATACCGACCGCGCGCCGGCCGGTCTCGCGACGCAGTTCGCCGACATCGTCCAGCATCTTGATGGCGACGGCGGTCGACGACAGCGACACGCCGAATCCGATCAGGACGGCGAGCTGCCACGGCCAGCCGAACAGCAAGGCGACGACGGCGACGACGGCAAGGCTGATGACAATCTGGGCGGCCGTGCCCATGATGGCGAACTTGAGCACCGCGCGGAACGCCTGGATGCTGAGCTCCATGCCGATGGCGAACAGCAGCAGCAACACACCGAGCTCGGCCAGGAAGCCGATCTGCTCGCGGTCCTGGACCAGGCCGACGCCACTTGGACCCAGCACCACGCCGGCGACGATGTAACCGACGATGGCCGGTTGGCGCAGCCAGCCCAGCACCAGGCCGAAACCAAGCGCGACGGCGATAACAAGCGCGATCTCGGTCAGTTCGTGGCCGTGTTCCATGCTTCCGTCAGCGCGCCGCGTTCATGACTTGATTGCCCAGCTTTTTGACCGCCGCGGCGATCCGTTCGGGATCGTCATCGGCCAGGCACGTCACGCCGAAGATGATCATGCCGGTGCCCCGGCAGTCGGGATTGCTGTGAATGGCCGGCTCGCCGCGCTCCAACAAAAGCGCGACGTGGTCTGCGTTCGCCTTTTCCTCATCCACAATCAAGTGAACCGATGGCAGGTTGCCGCGCGCGGGGTCGAGGACGACGCGCGCACTAGCCCAGTCGAGACCGTCGAGCCCGGCGGCCAGACGATCCGCCAGCTCCTGCCAGTGGGCGGCACGGCCGCCGTCCGCCTCTTCGGCCAGTGCGAGTTCTAGGGCCGTCACCAGGCCGGCGATCTGTTCCTTGCCGACCTTGCACGCGCGACCGATACCGTGGCGGGGCAGGCCGGTGATCCGGTCGAGATCGATCAGGGAAGGTGGCGGCGACCAGGTGTGGCGGTCGACATCCATGTCGAGATGCTGCAGCGCGGCGCTCATGATGAGGTCGCGCCGGCCGGCCAACATGCCCGAGGCCTGAGGGCCGCCAATCGCCTTGCCGCCGCTGAAGACGACGAGGTCCGCCCCTTCCGCGATGAAGTGTTTGAGGTTGGAGAGTGGCGGCAGTTGAGCGGCCGCATCGACGATGACCGGCACGCCGTGATCGTGGGCGACCTTTACGACGTCGGCCAGGCGGGGTTGGCTGTCCGGCGTTACGACGTAATAGACCGCTGCCGTCTTGTCGGTCATCGCCGCCGCGTAGTCCCAGGGTTCGGCATCGCGCACGCCGGCCCCGGCGAACCTGTCGGGCAGGCCGACTTCGACCAGGCGGGCACCGGCTGCGCGAACCGCGTGGTCGTACATGTTGCGTTGGCTGCGTGCGACGACGACCTGGTTCTTGAGACCGCGGGTGTCGGGCAGGCGGCCCATGGCGCCGGCGTCGAGCCCGGCGATGGTCGCCGCCGTGGCCAGCAGCAGGCCGGCCGCGGCCCCGGATGTGACGTAACCGGCCTCGGCGCCGGTCGCCTCGGCGATGATTTTGCCGGCGGCGGCCTGAAGGTCGACGATCTCGACGCAGCGCGTGGAGGCTTCGGCCATGGCCGCGACGACTTCCGGGCGCATCAACCCGCCGCTCAAACGGGTCGCCGGCCCGTTGGCGTTGATGATGGTCTTGACGCCCAGACGGGCGAACACATCGGACACGATAGCTGGCTTCGCCCCCTTACCCCGAAAGCACCTTCCGCGCGGCCAACTCCCCGCTGCGCGCGGCCCCGTCCATGTTCGACGTCAGTACGTAGTCGCCGCAAAAATGCAGCCCGCCGACAGACGCTTCCAGTGCCGCCTGATGTCGCATGCGACCGGGGCTATAGTGTGGCAGGGCATGGCGCCAACGTCTGTAGCCGACGCGTGCGATGCGGTCGGATAGCTGGGGAAAACGTTCGACGAGCGCGCGAACGGCGCCGGATTGGACGGTGGCCGGCGGATCGTCCCATAGCGGCCGGGCGAAGACGTCGTGGACGTAGGAATGGAAACAGCCGCCTTCGGTATCCATGTCGCCCGGCGTGCGCAGCACGAAACCGTTTGAATTGTAGGTCTGGTCGGGGCGCGAGGGCACCAGCGGGTAGGGCGGGACAGTCTGCCCGGCGGCCGCAATCGAGATCGGTGTCGCAATGATGCGGCCATAGCGAATGGCACTCAGCGCCTCGCGCTTCGTTTCCGGCAGGTTAGCGATCACGTTCAAGGCGACCGCCGCTGGCAAGGCGCAGACGACGTGGCGCGCCGTCGTTTCATAGACACCGTCTCTCCTGATACCGGCGATGTGGTAGCCGCCCTGGATGGCGCTCACCGCCAGCACCTCGGTATCGGCGGTGAGCTTTGCGCCGCTGGCTTCAGCGAGTGCTTGGGTAAAGCGGTTCGTGCCGCCTTTGAAAACGGTGTCGCCGCGGTTGGAGCGTGCGACCGGTTGATCGGTGAAGGCGCTGGTTCGGTTGTCGCCCCAGATCAACATCAAACCATAGAGCGAGATTTCAATGGTCGAGCCGAAGATCAGCGAACCGCACCAGGTCTCGAAGAAGCTCTTCACGGCCTGCGGCGCGTCTTCCAGCCATTGGGCGACCGAGACCTGATCGAGTTCGGCGCTGTTGGGCGGCCGCCGACGTTCCTGTTCGTCCTCCAACCGGCCAATCCAGGTCTCGACGGCCGCCGGGTCATCGCTGGACGACGGATCGAAGGCGCGCAGATCGTTGCTGTGAAAGCCGCTGGGGATGAGCTCCAGACCCAGTTCGTCGGCCAGTTCGATGATCTTGATCTTGTCGTCACTGACATACTGGGCGGCGTAGTTGGCCCAGGTGCCGTCGTCGAAGGTCTCCGACAGGGTGCGCCCTCCGATATGGCTATCGGCCTCGATCACCTCGATGTCGAGATCACGCAGGTGATAGGCGGCGGTCAGGCCCGCGAGGCCCGATCCCAGCACAACGACATCACGCATACGTTCCCCTCCCTCGATCGACATATTCCATTCTAGCGATTGGGCCACCCGTGCCGATGGTGCATGTTTGTCGAGGTGAGCGATAGGAGGTCTCAACGATGCCTGATCCAATCAAGGTGGATTCCCATGTCCACCTGTTCCGTTCGAAAGAAGAGGGACAGGCCGACAAGGACGGTTACGAGATCTGGGAGTACGGCGAGAAGCCGCATGTCTGCTTCTCCGAAGCCTTCGGCACCGTCGACGAAGTGATGGCCGACCTGGCCGCAACGGGCATCTCCAAAGCCGTCGTGGTCAATTTGTTCGTCGGCGCGGCGGCGCGCGATGCCAAGCGGGCGGCACTGCCGGACTCGCTGAGCGGACGCGAGCGCGACCAGGCCTATGATCGTATTGAAGCCGAGCTTGTCGGCGAGCTCACCGCCTTCAACCAGTGGATCTGCGACGTCTCGCGCGCCCACGGCGAGATCGTCCCGTTTGTCGCCGCGGACATCACCGTTCTGCCCGCTGACGCGTGTGCAGCCCATGTTCGCAGCATGGTCACCGAAAACGGCGCACGGGGCGTCAAATTACATGGCGCGTCCCAGGGCTTTTCGATGTCCGACGAACGGCTCTGGCCGACCTATGCGGTGTGTCAGGAACTGGGCGTCCCCGTCATCGGCCATTCCGGTCCCGACACGGACGGCGCCGGGTTTGCCGAACCGCGAGGCTTCGCCGGCATGCTGAAGTCGTTTCCCGACCTGACCGTCGTGCTGGCCCATATGGGCGGGGCGACCTGGGATCAGGCGCGCGAGATCGCGGAGACCTACCCCAATGCCTTCTTCGACTGTTGCGAGATTATCGAGTGGACAGAAGGCACCAACGCGCCGACCGAGGTCGAGCTTGCGCAACTGATCAAGGATGTCGGCCCGCACCGGGTGACGATGGGGTCGGACTATCCGTGGTACGACCTCGACCACACGGTCGAGCGGGTCATGGAGCTGCCATTGCTGTCGGCCGAGGAGAAAGAGGGCATCATCGGCGCCAACGCGATGGCGATCCTGAAGCTCTAACAGCGAGGCACCCGCCAGCCAGCCATTGATGGAGACGTCATGATAGACCTTAAGGATGACCTGATCGGCGACGCCGAGGATCTGGGCGAGGCCGACGAGATGGACGTTATCGACCGGCTGGCGCCGGTATCAGGCCTCACCGTCATCGATGTTGGTTGCGGAGGCGGACGCATCACGCGCCAACTGGCCGAACGCGGCGCCAACGCCGTGGGCGTCGAGCCCGACCCGATCCAGGCGGAGAAAAACCGGGCGGCCGAAGCGGTGCCCGGCCTGTCCTTTGTTGAGGCGCCGGGTCAGGCCTTGCCCATCGACGACAATTCCGTCGACGGCGTCTTCTTCAGTTACTCCCTGCACCATGTGCCCCGCGAACACATGGACGCGGCACTTGCCGAAGCCGCGCGGGTGCTCAAACCCCAGACCGGCTTTCTCTATGCCATGGAGCCCATGTTGGCGGGCGATATGGAGGCGGTTTATCGGTCGTTTCACGACGAATCCAACGCGCGCGCGCTGGCCTATGAGGCGCTGAAGCGAACGGCGGCGCCGCGCTTCGCCGAGGCGCAAGAATATCGCTACAGCGAGCCCGTCCCCTACGACAGTTTCGCGACCTTCGTCGACGGCGTGGCCGGCACCACCTACGAAGACTTTCCGCGCGAGCGTGTCGATACGCCCGAGGTTAGGGCGGCGTTCGAGGTCGGGCGGACCGACGACGGCTATGTCTTCACCCAGCACATCCGGATCAATCTCTACCGCGGCCCGCTCGCCTAGGGTGCGAACTTATGAATTGCGGTTGGCGTCCGATGCGCTGTGACTTCCGCTTCTGGGGAATCTCCAGACATCTTGATTGCGGCTCCGCATGTCTCAGGTTAGTCAAAAGCGAACATCTACAGCCAAATGACGACATCTGAGCTGTTAGAACTACGGCGTGCTTCGCTAACCGGCAAAGGTTCTCGGTTCCGGCCCAGAAAACGTCGTCCGATACATCTCCCTCCGAAATCCGCGATAGTCGTTGACGGCAAAATGTTGAGTGAACAAGTTGTCCCAAATTACCACCGCGCCGGCGCTCCAATCGAACCGGCACGAGAATTCCGGACGGGTCGAGTGGTGCTGGATTTGATCAAGCAGAGGTCGGCTTTCCGTTTCGCTCATTCCGTCCAGCCGCACCACATAGAGCGGATTGAGAAACAGGGCCTTCCGGCCGGTTATCGGGTTGCGAATAACTGCCGGGTGCTTGCGTTCCTCATCCGCTTGCGGGTCGCCTCGACGCATTGAGATGGAGGTGCTATTGCGTTCCTCTATCGGTGGCGCCCATCTTACCCCATAGGGCTTGCCGACATGAATTGCATCGCGTCCGCGCAGCAAGGCCCTTAGCGGCACCGGCAGTGTCTCCCAAGCCATTGTCTGACTGGCCCAAAGGGTGTCTCCGCCGTAGGGCGGCACGTCGACCGCTGACAGAACGGAACCGGCGGGCGGGCATTCAAGAAAGGAGAAATCCTGATGCCAGTCGCCGCCGAAAACACCGCCGCCTTCACTGGCTTCCTTCTGTACACGGATCACCTCGGGCTCATCCTTTACCGGTGAGACATACGGAAGCCGCAGCAAGGGCCCAAAGAGCCTTGTGAGGCGTTTCTGCTCCTCGATCGACAAGAACTGATCTCTGAAGAACAGCACGTGATATCGCGCCAGGACATTGCGCAATTCCGCGCCGAATTCGCGAGACAAGGTTCCTTTTAGATCGACTCCGGAGACTTCTGCACCAATTGCGGGCGTGAGTGGGAAACAGTCCAACATTTTCTGTACTCGGCTTAGGGTGCCAATTGGTGACGGTCGGCAGAATCTGAGCAGAAGTTCAATGCTTCAGAGACTGCCGAACCAAGTCATGTGAGAGCACGTTGGCTTCAGTCAGCTTTGGCCGGTTCCTCGGACAATATGAAGTCCCTGGGACCGTGTTGATGGATGAGGATCAGACAGTCCTGCGGCCCCTCGCAGCGATCGTCATGGTTCTCGCCACCGGACTGGAACGCATAACCTCCAGGTCCGAGTGGTCTATCGTCGTCCGCACCATAGGTATGAACCCAGTTACCTTGTATCGTAACGCCGTGATAGTCGGCAGTATGGCTGTGTCTGGGAGCCGCGTGTCCGGCCTCGATCCTGACGATCATCCCGTAATCGCCTTTCGTCCAGTCACCCCACAACAAAGCGAAGTGCAGTCCGGGACCGCCCTGCTGCCAGGCTAAATCTTCAAAAGCGCGGCTCGACCGCTGTTCGGCGAAAGCGGCGCTTGCCAGCATCACGCCGATGACGCTGGTAACTGCCGCAATGCGATAGACCTTGGAAATCAAGTTCATAGTCTTCTCCTCGATGGTTGAGCGGCTGAGACATCAACCGTTCACTCTTGCGAGAAGCGATATGATCTGTTTCTGTGTTATGAAAAACATGTCGTAAAGCACAAGATTTGTGCGGATTATTCATAGATGAGCGAGCTATCGAACCTGCAGCTTTTCGCTCGGGTGGTGGAGGAGGGAAGCTTCTCGGCAGCCGCCCGCTATCTCGGGGTAACACCGTCCTCGGTCTCTCGCCAGATTTCGCAATTGGAGGGCGAACTGGGCGCGCGCCTGTTTCACCGCACGACGCGCAAACAGAGTCTGACCGAGGCGGGCGAGATCTATTATCGACACGCGCGCGGCATCGTCGCAGACCTCGAAGAGGCCCGACTGGCTGTCAGCCGGCTGTCAGACGTGCCTTCAGGCAATTTGCATCTGACCGCGGAGGCAGACTTTGCAGTGGCAGTTCTCGGACCTCTGCTTCCGGAGTTCCTGGAGCGATACCCGGGGGTCCAGCTTCGATTGTCGTTGAGCTCCGGCATCGTTGATCTTGTCGACAGCGGGATCGATCTCGCCATACGGATCGGTCATCTCGACGATTCCACCCTTATAGCGCGGAAAATAGCCGAGAGCCGTTCCGTGATCTGCGCGAGCCCAGCGTATCTGGCAGTACGCGGCACGCCCGACCATCCCAGCAAACTGGTAAAGCACAGTTGTCTTTCATTCCGCTCCAGTTCTGCGAAAAACGTATGGAAGTTCGAGTTGTCCGAGGGTTCGCTGGAAGTTCCAATATCAGGCAGCCTCAGAGCAAACAGTCTGGTCCTGCTGCGAGATAGCGCCATGGCCGGGCTGGGCATTATCCTCATTCCATCCTGGGTGGTACGCGGTGAACTAAGGGACGGACGTCTGGTGCCCCTGCTTTCAGACTTTCCCCGAGCGTCAGCGAGCGCTCCCATCAACGCCGTCTATGCGCACAGGCGGCACTTGCCGCCAAAAGTCCGTGCCTTTGTTGACTTCCTCGCTGAGCGCATTGAACCGCTTTGAAGCCCGCGAGCAGTTGTTGCTCGAAGTCGCTTCCGGGTCAAACTGCGACATTGTGCCAACACTCGCCAACGCCTGCTTTAGGGGGGACCTTCCGACATAGAATGTCCGGTACTTAGTTGTAAGGCGGTCCTGTGATTCAAGCTCCGAAAGGAGCTGTGACAATGCGATTTCATCCGCATCAAACAGTGTAGTCGGATCGCCACACGGTACGACAAGCTGGCGGCGAACTTCCCGGCATTCATCAGGCTAGCCGCAATGAGGCTCTGGCTAGCCATTAATGAGCCCGCGCCCTAGATAGAAGGCGCACCTCTAAAGCAACGCCAACTGGTCGCTGTCGGCGATAGGACGGATGAACTGGCGAGTGTCGAGTACCCAGTTGCGGCGGTTCAGGCCCAGGCGGCGCGCGGCGATGCCAAAGCGCCGTGAGATCATGTCGGCGAACGGGCCGGTGCCGACCTGACGCTGACGCCATTTGGGATCGTAGTCGCGCCCGTTGCGGCAGTCCTGGATCAGGCTGATCACGCGCTTGGCGCGGTCGGGCTCATGGGTCTCCAGCCATTCGCGGAACAGGTCCTTGATCTCCAGCGGCAGGCGCAGCAGCACATAGCTCGCGCTGGTGGCGCCGGCATCGCGGGCGGCTTCCAGCACCGCCTCCATCTCCGCATCGTTCAGGCCGGGAATGATCGGCGCGAACAGGACGCCCGTGTCGACGCCGGCCTCGGTCAGCCGCTTAACGGCGTCGAGCCGACGTTGCGGTGTCGAGGCGCGCGGCTCCATACGACGGGCGAGGTCGCGGTCAAGCGTGGTGATCGAAAGATAGGCGCGCGCCAGCTTGTCCTGGCCCATCGGCCCCAGAATGTCGGCGTCCCTCGCGATCAGCGCTGACTTGGTGACGATGCCGACCGGATGGCGGCACTCCGACAAGACCTCCAGCACCGATCGCGTGATACGGTGCTGGCGCTCGATCGGCTGGTAGGGGTCGGTGTTGGTGCCCATGGCGATGACCCGGGGCCTGTAGCCCGGCCGCGCCAGTTCGCTCCTCAAGAGCCGCGCGGCGTCCGGCTTGATAAGCAGCTTCGATTCGAAGTCCTGGCCTGGCGACAGGCCCAAAAAGGCATGGGTTGGGCGTGCGAAACAATAGACGCAACCGTGCTCGCAGCCCCGATAGGGGTTGATCGAGCGGTCGAATGGCACGTCCGGTGACTGGTTGCGGGCGATGATTGTCTTGGTCGTGTCGACGGTGATCTCCGTCTTCAAGGGCGGCAGGTCCTCGTCCAGGCTGCCCCAGCCGTCGTCAAACGCCTCATAGGCGTGCCGTTCGAAGCGGCCGGCTTCGTTGCTGACCGTGCCCCGCCCCTTGCGCTGAAGGCGATAGTTTATCTGGGTCATGGCGTTCCTCCGGAGGAGAACATTATAGGAACATTCGATGGTTCGGCAAGGAAACATGACGGCGCGCCCGGAAGCCTTATGATCCCGCCCATGCTCCGGCTCGCCGTCGTCATCCCCACGCTTAACGCCGCCGCCACGCTGCCCTCGGTGTTGGCGGCGCTGGTCTCAGGCGACGCCATCGAACGCGAGATGGTGGTGGTCGACGGCGGCTCTGACGACGGTACGCCGGCGCTGGCCGAGTCGTTGGGCGCGCGCGTTGTCACCGCGTCAAAAGGACGCGGCAGTCAACTCGCGGCCGGCGCAGCGGCGACATCGGCGCCGTGGCTGCTCTTTCTGCACGCCGACACACGGCTGCAGGCAGGTTGGTCTCGTGATGTCCTGGCATTTGCCAACGAGGCTGCCAACCGGGGCAAGGCCGCGGTCTTCCGCTTCGCACTCGACGATCAAGCCCGTGGCGCTCGCCGCCTGGAGCGCCTGGTGGCCTGGCGCACGCGTGTCCTGGGCCTGCCTTACGGCGACCAGGGGTTTTTGATCTCGCGCGAGCTCTACAACGACATCGGTGGCTTCCGCGCCCTGCCGCTGATGGAAGACGTCGATATCGTCCGTCGTCTGGGGCGTGCCCGTCTCGTCAGCCTGCCGTCCGCAGCGATTACCAGCGCCAGACGTTACCAGGGCGGCGGTTATTTTCTGCGCAGTGCGCGCAACGTGACCTGCCTCTGTCTCTACTTTCTCGGTGTGCCGCCGCGCTGGCTGGTCAGGTTCTACGGATGATCCCGCGCCATGTCGTCGTGTTTGCCCGCCAGCCGCGTTTCGGAACGGTCAAGACGCGGCTCGCCGCCGATATCGGGCCTGGCGCGGCGCTGGCCTTCTATCGCCGCACGCTCGCGCAGATGCTCAAGGGCCTGGGTCAGGACGGCCGCTGGACCACCTGGCTTGCTGTCACGCCGGCGACGGCGGCCAGACGACGCCGACCATGGCAGGCCGGTTTGCCTCTCATGGCCCAGGCTGAAGGCAATCTGGGGGACCGCATGGCGACGGTCTTCCGCGAGTTGCCGCCGGGACCGGCCATCATCGTCGGCAGTGACATTCCGGATCTGCGTCCGGCCCATGTCGCCGCCGCGTTCCGCCTGCTTGACGACAACGACGTCGTCTTCGGGCCGACGCCGGACGGCGGTTACTACCTGATCGGCCTGCGCCCGGAGCGGCGCGACGGACCGCTGTTCGAACGGGTCAGGTGGTCGACGCGCCATGCACTCGCCGACACACGCAAAAGCCTGCCGCGCGGCTGCCGCATCGCCCAGTTGTCGGAGCTGATGGATATCGACACCGGCGACGACTTCGCACGGTGGCGCCGTCGGTCGATCGGCGGTTAGTCTGTCGCAGCAATTAACAACCCGAACGCGAAAGGCGGGGGCATGACGGGAACGACGGTGATCCGCAAGGCCGACTGGCTGGTTGCCTGGGACCAGGCGACGGGGTCGCATGTCTATCTCCGCAATGCGGATATCGCCTTTGCCCACGGCAAGGTGAGCTTCGTGGGCTCGGGCTATGACGGTCCTGCCGACCAAGAGATCGACGGGCGCGACCGCATGGTCATGCCGGGCCTGATCAACATCCACACTCACGCGGGATGGGAGCCGGTCAGAAAGGGCATGACCGACGAGATCCGAAGCCCCGGTTTCTGGCACAGCTCGCTCTATGAGTACCTGCCGCTGTTCCCGCTGGAGTCCCATGAGACCGCCGTGTGCATGCGTGTCGCCTACGCGGAAATGTTGAAGAGCGGCTGCACCACCATCGTCGATTTCGGCTTTCCGTTCGAAGGCTGGCTTGACCTGATGGGCGAAAGCGGCCTGCGTGTCGTTGCCGCACCCTGGTTCTTCGACGCCAGTTACCACACCAAGGACGGCCACAGCCTGACCTATGACTGGGACGAAGACGAGGGCCGGCGCCAGTTTGACGCCGGCATGCGTGCCATCGATCTGGCCAACCAGCATCCGTCCGGCCGTCTCTCCGGCATGGTCGCGCCGGGCCAGGCCGACTGCTGCACGCCGGAGAGGCTGCGCGACGCCTTCGATGTCGCCGAAGAACGCAACCTGCCCTACCAGCTCCATACCGCCGAGAGTGTGGTCGAGTTCCACGAAATGCAGCGCCGTCACGGCCTGACCTCGGTCGGCTGGCTTGACAAGCTCGGCATTCTTTCCGAGCGCACCATCCTGGGCCACGCGATCTTTCTGGATCATCACCCCTGGCTGCATTGGACCAGCCAGCGTGATCTCGCGCTGCTGGCCGAGCGTGGCGTGTCCGTCGCCCACTGTCCGACCGTCTTCATGCGCCGCGGCATCGCGCTCAACACGCTGGGCGGTTACCTCAAGGCAGGCGTCAACATGGGGATCGGCACCGATACCTATCCGCACAACATGCTGGACGAGCTGCGCCATGCCGGCACGATCGCACGCGCGGTGGCCGGCACGGTCGACGACCTCAACACGTCGGATGTGTTTAATGCCGTCACCATCGGCGGCGCCAAGGCGCTGATGCGTGACGACATCGGGCGCCTTGATGTCGGCGCGCGCGCCGATCTCGTTCTCGTCGACCTGAAGCACCCCGCCATGATGCCGGTGCGCGAACCCATTCGGAATCTGATTTTCGTCGCCAACGATCGCGCGGTCGCCGACGTCTTTGTCGACGGCCATCACGTGGTGCGCGGCGGCGAGGTGCTGACCATCGACCACCGGGCGGCGTGCGAAGAGCTGGCTGAGGTGCAGGCGCGCGCCATTGCCGATATTCCGAAGCGCGACTGGGCCGGGCGCCGGGCCGACGACCTGATGCCGCTTGTCTATCCGGTGTCCCAGGAGTCCATGTGAGCGCCAACCAGCATCGCGAGCCCAAGCTCGACGGCGGCCAGGCATGGGTCATTGCCATCGCCTCGCTGCTGCTCGTCTCGTTCGGCATGGGCGGCATGATGAGCCTTTCGGTCAGTCTGAAAGACCTGTCGGCGGAGTTCGACTGGCCGCGTTCGGTGCCGTCGCTCGCCTATGCGTTCTTCATGCTTGGCATCGGCAGCGCAGGCGTGATCATGGGCCGCTGGATGGACCGCGCGGGGATCGGGCCGCCGCTTACGGTTGCTGCGCTGATTATCCCGTCGGCCGCGCTGACAATCGCCCATGTCACGACTGCCTGGCAGCTCTACATCGTCTATGGCGTGATGTTCGGTTTCCTCGGCACCGGTGTGTTGTTCATTTGCCTGCTGACCCACGCGACCCGCTGGTTTAAGCGAAACCGTGGCTTGGCGGTCGCGATCGTCGCGTCTGGCCAGAGCGTCGGCGGCGCGGTCTGGCCGCGGCTGATCGAATACGGCAACGCGGAGATTGGTTGGCGCGCGACCTTCACCGTTTTCGGCTTTGGTGCGTTCGTCGTCATGCTGCCGCTGGTCTTCGTCATCAACCGAAAGCCACCGGTCGAGCCGGCCACAGCGAGCGCCTTGTTGCGCGGCAATGGCGGCATCACCTTGCGCGACAATCTGCCGCAGATTGTTCTGAGCGCGGCGATCTTGTGCTGTTGCATCACCATGGCGATGCCGCTTCTGCACATGGCTGCCCATGTCAGCGATGTCGGCTACACCCTGCGTCAGGGTGCCGAAGTGCTGTCGTTCATTCTGATAGCCAGCTTTGTCGGCAGGATCGGCATGGGCTGGCTGACAGACCGCATCGGCGCGCTTAAGTCGATGCTGTTGGGATCATCTCTGCAGGCCGCCGGCACCGCCGTTTTCGTGGTGACCGACGGGATCTCCGGAATTTATGCGGGCGCGATCTTCTTTGGCCTTGGTTTCGGTGGTTTGGTGCCGATGTATGCGGTCGCCATCCGGGATATCTACCCCGCCAATCAGGCAGGCTGGCGCTTCGGGACGATTTTCATCTTCGGCGCCTTGGGTATGGCGCTCGGCGGTCAAGTGGCGGGCGTCATCCACGACATGACCGACAGCTACAAACTCGCCTTTGCGCTGGGCGTTGTCTTCAACATCTTCAATCTGGCGCTTCTTGTCTGCGTTATGATGATGACGCGCCGGCCCAGACCGATCCTGACGTCGCCCCAGGCGATCAGGTAACGAACCGGTCCCGAAGGTCCCGCCGCAACACCTTGCCTGGTCCGGACCGTGGCAGATCCTCGACAAACGTGACGGATCGTGGGCATTTGAAATGGCTCAAGTGCTCGCGGCAGTGCGCGACCAGAGCGTCTTGAAGCTTGTCATCGGGCTTGTGTCCGGGACGCAACATGACGACGGCCATGACTTCTTCGCCCCACTCGTCATGGGGCACGCCGATACAGGCCGCTTCGGCGACCGCCGGGTGATCGTGCAGCACGGCCTCGGCTTCCGCCGGGTAAATGTTGACGCCGCCTGAGATGATGGTGTCCGCGTTGCGCCCGGTCAGGAAGAGATAGCCGTCCTCGTCCAGGTAGCCGAGGTCGCCCATGGTGAAATGATTGCCGGCCCGATTCTGCGCGGTTTTCTCCGGCGCCTTGAAGTACTCAAACCGGTCGTCTTCGGGCAGGAGCGTGAAGACACGACCGATCTCACCCGGCGGCAACGGTCGATCGTTTTCGTCCAGGATCGCCACATCGGTCTCGGGCACCTTGCGTCCGACTGTGCCGGGTCGCGCAAGCCAGTCTTCGGGCGTGGAAAAGATGACCGCACCCTCGGTGCCGCCGAAGAACTCGTAGAGGATCGGTCCCAGCCAGTCGATCATCCGGCGCTTGAGGTCGACCGAGCAGGGTGCCGAGCCGTGCAGCAGCCAGCGCAGGGACGATAGATCGTAGGTCTCTCGGACGTCTTCGGGCAGCGCCAGCATGCGGTGGAACATGATCGGCACCATCTGGCTGTGTGTGATGCGCTCGCGTTCGATGACGCGCAGGACTTCCTCTGCATCGAACCGCTCCATGATGTAGATGCCGGCACCCTGGTTGAGGGGGAACAGCAGGTTCAAAAGCAGAGGTGCGGCGTGATAGAGCGGGCCGGGGCTCAACATCAGATCGTTGTCGTGGTCAAACGCGGTGGATTCCACGAGGACCGATGCCAAAGGCGCGCGCCGCAGCCCGGTCTTTCTGACACCCTTGGGCCGTCCGGTGGTGCCGGAGGTGTAGAGCATGCGCGAGCCGACGACGGGATCGTCGAGGTCTGAGTCGTCCTCGCCTGCCAGCGCCGCCGCGAAGTCGTCAAAGCCCTCGATACCGCCATCGATGGCGAGGCCGCTCTCGACGCGCGGCGCCATGGCGCATATGGCCTTCGTCGTGTCGGCAAAAGCGCGTTCACTGACCAGCAGCCGGGCTTCGCAATCATCCAGGATGTAGCCGGCCTCGTCGGCGTTCAGATGCCAGTTGATCGGCGTCAGCGTGACGCCGCAGCGCATGGCGCCGAAGATGGCAATGGCGAACGCCGCGCGGTTGCCGACCAGAAGCGCCGCCGTGTCGCCGGCCTGAAGCCCACGCCGATGCAAAACGCGCGCAAACTGGTTCGAGAGCCTGTTTAACTCTTCGAACGTCAGGGTGCCTCGGGGGCTAACGATGGCGCGCCGGTTGGGCGCCTCGCGGGCGGTGACCGCGATGTTCATGCCAACTTCGTTGGCCTCATCCATGGTCAACGACGTCGGCAACTCAGCCCTTTTGGCGCGCCTTGGCCGGTCCGCCTTCGGTCAGGCGCGGCATCAGCTCTACGAAGTTGCACGGGCCGAAACGATAGTCCAACTGATGCACCAGGATGTCGTCCCAGGCGTCCTTGCAGGCGCCGGGCGAGCCGGGCAGGGCAAACAGGTAGGTACCGCCGGCGACGCCGGCCGTGGCGCGCGACTGGATGGTCGATGTGCCGATCTTCTGGAAGCTCAGCCACCGGAACAGTTCGCCGAACCCGGGGATCGGTTTTTCGTAGAGGGTTTCGAAGGCTTCCGGCGTCACATCGCGTCCGGTCACGCCGGTGCCGCCGGTCGCAACCACGACATCGACCTCGGGATCCGCGATCCAGTGACCGACCGCGCTTTCGATCTGGTCGATCTCGTCGGTGACGATCCTGCGTTCGATGACGGTGTGCCCGGCCGCCTTGATGCGGTCGACCAGCACGTTGCCCGACTTGTCGTCAGCCTCGGTGCGCGTATCGGATACGGTCAGGACCGCAATGTTTACAGGTATGAAAGGCTTGCTGTCGTCAATACCCGGCAACGCGGATCAACTCCCCATCGTCATAAACGGGCCAGTGGCCCGAGGCCACCTTGGCCAGAGATGGGGTCATACCACCCAGACGCAAGCGGTACATCCAGTAGTTTGCCATGACCTTCTCGACGAACGAGCGCGTCTCGCGCACCGGGATGGTCTCCAGGAACAACAGCGGGTCGTCGATCGGACTGCTACGCTTCTGCCAGCGCTCCAGGTTGCCCGGGCCCGCGTTGTACGCCGCCAGCATATAGAACAGATTGCCGTCAACCGAACCCAACCCCATCAGGTGCTGGATGTAGTCCTGGGCCAGCGTCACCGACATGACGGGGTCGTCGAGCAGATGCCTATCGGCGCCGGCGAAGTCATAACCGTCGGCAATGTAGTCGGCGGTGGTCGGCATGATCTGCATCAGGCCACGGGCGCCGACATAGCTTTCCGCGGTCGCCTCATACCGCGATTCCTGGCGCATGATGGCAAAGACCAACGCGGGATCGACCTCGAAGCCATCGTCCGGCGTCCAGGGCGGCTCGGGATAGAGCGCGGCCTCGTAGCGGGTGGCGAAGTGCCGCTTCAGGTCGACGCCAAAACGGAACTGCGTCGCCGGCAGGTTGAGGGTGTCGGCGACCGTCAGCAGCGCGACCGCAAGACCGGGGTTCTGGGTTGCGGAGACCTGCTGGAACTCCAAATCGGCAATCTGCTGTTGGCCGGCCTGGGCCAACGCGACGGCCCGCTGAACCTCCGGCATCGCTGTCAGGGCCGAAAGCTCGCTGTCAGACAGGTGTGGCAGTCCATGATCGAAGACGAGCGGCTCGCCCAATGTCGCACGCGCCAGGATCCCATAAAAATCGTTGGGCCTTTCCGAGGCGATTCCCAGATAGAGCCGCACCTTGTCCGGTCGGCCGGTCATCAGGTTCAGCCGTGCAGCCCAATAGGCGCCCGAGGCAACCAGTTTGCTGGTGCGCGGATTGCCAGCGGCCAGGATCTCGAAGGCGCGCCGGGCGTTGTTAAGCTCGTCTGAGCGATAGGCGGCCATGCCCGCCGACCAACCGGCCAATGGCGCATCGGGGCCGGATCGCTCCAGGCTGGCCTGGCCCAGCTCCCATGCCTTGGCATCGTTGCCGTCCAGGAAATAGCTGTGGGCGATCTTGGCGCGAATCCTGTCGAAGGTGAGGGGATCGGCCAGGTCGGTAAACTCGGACCCGAAAAGGATCGCCTCGGCGGAACCGGGCCTGCCATCGCCCAGGCGATCGCGGACCTGGGCGATCAGGTCACGCAGCCGCTGACGCTCCCATGATTCCAGATGCGACCAGTCGGTCTCGTCGGCGCGCTCGTAACTTGGCTCAAGCGATGTCTCGGTGTCGAAGTCGTCGAGATAGCCGTCGCGCGGCTCTGCCGGGGTGTCGGCGCCGGCCGGTTGGCGTGCCAAGGCCAGTTGATAGATCCGCTGGGCCTGCGGATGGTCGGCATAGCGCACGAGCCAACCGGAAAGCTCGTCGAAACTGGAATGCCAGTCGGTGGGATGCAGATACCGTTCGGCAAGCACGTGGCCCATCAGAATCGGGTCGTCGAGCTGTTCGATCAGCCGGTCGGCGGCTTGCCAATCGGCTTCGCGCTGAAGCTTGAAGATGCGGCGGTAAAGGCCCGCATCACGCTGGCTCAAGACCGACAGCTCCGTGAGATACGGCAGATCCGGCTTTGTGACGGGAACGGGAGCCGCCACGAGAGGCACCAGATCGTGATCGTACACAACGTTCGCGGGGTCGCCGGGGAAGCTGGCGGCAAACGAGATGCCGCGGTCCGGGCGTTCCTGAGGAATAGGCGGCAGCGGTTGCTCTGCTGAGACCGCCGTCGAACTCGCGACGACACCCAGCAGCAGCGATGCTGCAAGCACACAAATCCTGCCTCGGCCATGCCGGCTTACCGCCGACGGCCACGATGCTCGACTCATGTTTGTCCCCCCAAGCACAGTCGTTATAGACAGACCTGCTCGCTGCAAACAAGTCGGGGCGCAGGACTCTACGTTTGCCGCGCCTTTGTGCCAGGGGAATTAAGTATAAGATTCCAGACGTCGGCGAATCGCCTGCAGGTCACGCCAACATTCGCGCTTGCGGGCGGGCTGTCGGAGCAGGAAGGCGGGATGGAAAATTGCGGTCGCCGGAATCTCGCGGCCGTCGCTCGCTGTGTAAGTGAACCAGCGCCCGCGCAACCGGGTGATGCCCTCGCTTCGTCCCAGCATCGCCTTTGCCGCGCTGCCGCCGACATAGATCAGGATCTCCGGCTTTATGATCTCGACCATGCGTTCGACGAACGGCAAACAGGTAGAGATTTCCTCGGCTGTAGGCGTCCTGTTGCCCGGCGGACGCCAGAACAGCATGTTGCTGATCAGGACTTTCGAACGGTCGAGATCGATGGCGGCGAGCATCTTGTCCAGCAGTTGCCCGGCCGGTCCGACGAAGGGTTTGCCCTGCCGATCCTCCTGGGCGCCGGGCGCCTCGCCGATCAACAGAATGCGTGCCCGCGTGTTCCCGTCATAGACGCAGGTCGTTGTTGCCGTCCGCTTGAGCGCACAGCCATCGAAACTTTCGATAGCCGTATGTAGTGCCTCCATAGTAGTAGCAGATTCCGCGACCTCCTTGGCGCTTGCCACGGCCTGGGAGGCCGGAGGGGGTGGAGGCGGCGCCGAATCGATTCGTTTGGCCATGGAAAGAGCGGCCGTTTCGGATGCCGCGATGGGCATCGGGGGAGCCTGATCGAGACGGTTAACGGGGCTCTCGGCGATGGCTTCGTCAATGCCGTGATCAGCGTACCACCTCAAGATCGATGCCATGGTTTGCGGGTCAGCGCTCATGGACTGAACGTTAACACGACCCATCATTGAGTTGGGACCCCGCGTCGGATAAGAGACGGTGCGGACGGGGAAGCCGGTTCACAAGAGATTATTCAGGAGCGGTGCGATGGAAGCCCAAGAGCGGGAAAGCATGGAATTCGATGTGGTGATCGTGGGCGCCGGTCCGGCCGGACTGGCGGCATCGATCAGGCTGCGTCAACTCGCCGCGGAAAACGACCAGGAGATTTCGGTCTGTGTGATTGAAAAGGGTTCGGAAGTCGGCGCCCACATTCTGTCCGGCGCGGTGCTCGAACCACGCAGCCTGAACGAGCTGATCCCCGACTGGCAGGAAAAGGGCGCGCCGCTCAACACACCGGCGGCCGAAGACCGTTTCCTGTTCCTGACCGAAAAGGGTTCGCACCGGTTGCCGACCCCGCCGCAGATGAACAACCACGGCAACTACATCGTCAGCCTGGGTAACGTCTGCCGTTGGCTGGGTGAACAGGCCGAAGGGCTGGGCGTGGAGATCTTCCCCGGTTTCGCCGCCGCCGAGGTCCTCTATCACGAGGACGGCAGCGTCAAGGGCGTGGCCACCGGTGATATGGGCATCGGCAAGGACGGCGAGAAGAAAGCGCACTACGAGCCGGGCATCGAGCTTCACGCCAAACAGACCTTCTTCGCCGAGGGCTGCCGGGGCTCGCTCTCAGGCGCGCTGATGGAGAAGTTCAATCTGCGTGACGGCGTGGATCCGCAGACGTACGGCATCGGCATCAAAGAGCTGTGGGAGATCGATCCGGCCAAGCACGAGAAGGGCAAGATCACGCACACCATCGGCTGGCCGATGGATAGCAAGACCTATGGCGGTTCCTTTCTTTATCACCTCGACGACAATCTGGTGTCGGTCGGCTTCGTCATCGGGCTGGACTATGAAAACCCCTACCTCTCGCCGTTCGAGGAGTTCCAGCGCTTCAAGACCCACCCCGACATCCGGCCGATCTTCGAAGGCGGCAAGCGTCTGGCCTATGGCGCCCGTGCGATCAACGAAGGCGGTTTGCAGTCGATCCCCAAGCTGACCTTCCCCGGCGGCCTGCTGATCGGCTGCTCGGCGGGTTTCGTCAACGTGCCGAAGATCAAGGGCAGCCACACGGCCATGAAGACCGGCATGACGGCAGCCGAGGCCGTCTTCGAGTGGCTGGCCGCCGGTGCGTCCGGGCGCGAAGTGACGTCCTATCCCGAGCGGCTGAAGAAAACCTGGGTGTGGGATGAGCTCCACCGCGTCCGCAACATCCGGCCCAGCTTCCACCGCGGTCTGTGGGGCGGTCTGGCCTATTCCGGCGTCGACACGTATCTCTTCCGCGGCAAGGCGCCCTGGACCTTCCACAACAAGGCCGATCACAGCGCGCTGAAGCCAAAGGCCCAGTTTTCGCCGATCGACTACCCCAAACCCGATGGCGAGGTCAGCTTTGACCGCAACAGCTCGGTCTTCCTGTCGAACACCAACCACGAAGAAGACCAGCCAGCCCATTTGACGCTGAAAGACGCCTCGGTGCCGATTGCCGTCAATCTGGCGACCTATGATGCGCCGGAACAGCGCTATTGCCCGGCCGGGGTCTATGAGATTGTCGAGGGTGATGACGGCAAGCCGCAGCTGCAGATCAACGCGCAGAACTGTGTCCACTGCAAAACCTGCGATATCAAAGACCCGACGCAAAATATCGTCTGGGTAACGCCGGAGGGTGGTGGCGGCCCCAACTATCCCAATATGTAACCGGGCTGAGTGTAACCGGGGTCACTGGCTCTGACGGCCATGTGACCAAGGGGGCTTTGTAACAAACGGCTGATTGGACTAGCATATCAGCCGTTTTTCGCGGCTGGAGACTGCCGGTGATTCTAGAATTTTCGATGTGTTCCCGCCTGCTCGGCGGCTTCGGTGTGGCCGTTCTGCTGGCTGCTTGCACCGACGATGCGCCCAGTGGCGGTGACGCCCTCGTACAGTCTGCGAGCCCGACGACCGTGGCTCAGGCCAACGAGCCGCTGGAGCTGATCTCCGCCGAAAGCGACAACGAGGAGATTCAGCCCAGCGCGTCCGGCAGCTATCTCTCCGCCCTTGTTGCCGCCAACAACCGCGACATGGGCTCGGCCGCCGATTTTTTCCTGATGACGCTGGATACCGATCCGGACAATCCGGAGCTTCTGCGCCAGGCCCATCTTGCCTTGGTGATGGACGGCCGGGTTGGCGAAGCGGTGCCGATCGCCCGTCGACTGGAGGCCATCGCGCCCGGCGACCCGATTTCCAACATGACTCTGTTCGTCGCAGCCATGAACGACGGCAATCTGGATCTGGCGTCGGATCATCTCGGTGATCTGCCGTTACAAAGTTACAACACACTCGTCGTGCCGCTGGTCGAGGCCTGGATCGAGGTTGGCCGCGGCAACACGGAAGCCGCTCTGGCGGCCATCGCCGCCGGACTGAGCGATGACGGTTTCGAAAGCTTTCGCGCGTACCACATCGCGTTGATCGAAGACCTTGCCGGCAATGCGGAGGCCGCCGACCGCGCCTATGCCCTGGCGCTGCAGTCCCAGGAGGGCGGTTCCTATCGCGTGGTTCGTGCCTACGGCAACTTCCTGCGCCGCGAAGGCAGGGTCGAGGAGGCCAAGGCCGTCTATGACAACTTCTTGGCGGTCAACCCCGGCACCGTCTGGCTGGATGACGTGCTGGCGGAGGTCGAGGCTGGAACCGTGCCCGAGCGCGAGGTCAACTCACCGATCAAAGGCCTCTCTGAGATTCTCTTCGGCGTCGCCAGCGTCGCGGATGCCGGCAGCGGTGGCGGGACCTCGCTAATTTATGCACGGTTAGCTTCCTACGTCGATCCCGACAGCGCGATCATCCACCTTCTGATCGGCGACCTTCTGGAGATCGATGATCGCCCGCTCGAGGCGGTGGAGGCCTATGAAAAGATCCCGACCAGCTCGCCGTTGTATTGGTCGGCCCGTCTACGCACCGCCGTCAATCTTGACCGTGCCGGTGAGACGGGCAGGGCGATCGATATGCTCGCGGTCATGGTCGATGAGCAGCCCGACCGGTCCGACACGCTTGTTACCATGGGTGATCTCCTGCGCGTTCAAGAACGTTGGGAGGAGGCGGTTGCCGCCTATGATCAGGCGGTTGAGAGGCTCGGCGGCGTGGCCATGGCGAACTGGCGACTGCTCTACGTGCGCGGTATTGCGCTGGAGCGCTCCGGCGATTGGCCGCGTGCTGAGGAAAACTTCCTGGCCGCGTTGGAGGTCAACCCCGAGAGCCCCTATGTGCTGAACTATCTGGGCTACACCTGGGTCGACCAGGGCGTCCATTTGGACGAAGCGCTTCAGATGATCGAAACCGCCGTCGAACAGCGGCCTCAGGACGGTTACATCGTCGACAGCCTGGGCTGGGCGCTTTACCGGCTCGACGACTTCGAGGGTGCGGTGCGCTATCTGGAACGCGCCGTTGAGCTGGAGCCCGGCGATCCCGTGATCAACGACCACCTGGGCGATGCCTATTGGAAGGTCGGCCGGTACAACGAGGCGACGTTCCAGTGGAAACGCGCAATGTCCCTGGCCGATGAGGGCGATGCCGACCTGATCGCGGTGATCGAGGACAAACTGGACGACGGTCTGGATGCCGGAGGCTGACGGCGAACGATCTCCGATTGCGATCACCGCCCCGGCCAAGGTTAACCTCTACCTCCACGTTACGGACCGTCGCGCCGACGGCTTGCACGAGCTCGACAGTCTGTTCGTGCGTGTCGACGCCTGCGACCAGATCACGGGCGAGGCGGCCGAAACGCTGACGCTCGAAGTTCGCGGGCCGTTTGCCGAGGCCCTGACGGCCCAAAATGCTGACGACAATCTGGTCCTGAAGGCCGCGCGCCTGCTGGCCCAAGAGGCCGACGTCACCGCCGGCGCCGCGCTGGTTCTGGAAAAGCATCTCCCCGTCGCGGCCGGAATCGGCGGCGGTTCGGCCGACGCCGCTGCGACGCTGCGCCTCCTCGTTGACTTATGGTCGCTTGATTTTGGGCCGGCCCGTTTGGCGGCGATCGCCGCGCGCCTGGGTGCGGATGTGCCGCCATGCCTGCACCACGTGCCGCTGGCGGTTTCCGGCACCGGCGATATCGTTGAACCTTCGCCGCGCCTGCCCGCCGCCTGGTTGGTGCTGGTCAATCCGGGCGTTGACGTGCTGACGGCGCGCGTCTTTGCTGCGCGATCCGGCGGTTTCAGCGGCGCCCAACCGTTGACGCGAGAGCCACGCAATGTCGCGGACCTCGCCCATGAACTCGGCCTTCGGCGCAACGACCTGGAAACCCCAGCGATCGCATTGGCGCCGGTGATTGCCGACGTGTTGGGCGAACTGCGCCAACTCGCCGGCATCCTGCTGGCCCGGATGTCCGGCAGCGGCGCGACCTGTTTCGGCCTCGCGGCCTCTGCTGCCGACGCTGAGAGGAGCGCGGCCGCCCTGGCCAAGGCGCATCCGGACTGGTGGGTTTGCGCCGCCGCCGTGTTGCAAGACGGTGATGCTAATCCGCTTCCCATCAGGCGCGGGAATCGTTAGGTAGCGCCATGTCTAAAGAGTTTGATGTCGCGGCCTGGCAGGACCGCCTGGCGCGTCGCGAGGCGAGGATTGGCGTTATCGGCCTGGGCTATGTCGGGCTGCCGCTCGTTCTGGCCTTCCACGACGCCGGTTTCCCGGTTCTCGGCTTCGATACCGATGAGGCGAAGGTCCGCCAGCTCGACGAGGGCCAGAGCTACATTCGCCATATCGCCGGTGACGCTATCGCCGGATTGGCGGGTTCGGACCGTTTTCACGGCACCACCGACGTCGCAGAGCTTGCCGATACCGACGCGATCCTGATCTGTGTCCCCACGCCGCTGACCCGCTACCGCGACCCCGACCTCTCCTATGTCGAGGGCACGGCGCGCGCCATCGCGCCGCATGTGCGCGCCGGCCAGATCGTCATCTTGGAGTCGACGACCTATCCGGGCACGACCGACGAGGTCCTGAAGCCGATCCTGGAAGCTGGCGGCCTGACCGCCGGGCGCGATTTCCTGATCGCTTATTCGCCGGAGCGCGAAGATCCCGGCAACCCGACCTATGGCACGACCGAGATCCCGAAGGTTGTCGGCGGCGACGATGCGGCGGCGACAGCGATTGCCTGCAGTCTCTACGACACCATCACCAGCGGTGGCACGGTGGCGGTGGGTTCGGCGGCGACGGCGGAGGCGGTCAAGCTCACCGAAAACATCTTTCGCGCGGTCAATATCGCGCTCGTGAACGAGTTGAAGGTCGTTTACGACAAGATGGGCATCGACATCTGGGAAGTCATCGACGCCGCCAAGACCAAACCCTTCGGCTTCATGCCGTTCTATCCGGGTCCGGGCCTGGGCGGTCACTGCATCCCGATCGATCCCTTCTACCTGACCTGGAAGGCCAGGGAGTTCGAGACACCGACCCGCTTTGTCGAGCTGGCGGGCGAGATCAACAGCGCCATGCCGGCCCACGTGGTCTCCCGCCTGGCCGAAGCGCTGAACGACCGCTTCGGCAAGGGGCTCAACGGTAGCCGCGTCCTGATGATGGGCATGGCGTACAAGAAAGACGTCGACGACATCCGCGAAAGCCCGTCGCTCAAGCTGATGGCGCTGCTGGAAGAGCGTGGCGCGGATGTGAGCTTCTACGATCCCTTCATCCCGGTTATCTCGACGGGACGCGAGCACGCCGCGTTGTCCGGCCGCAAGAGCGTCACCTGGCAGGATGTCCTGGCCGGCGGCCACGATGCCGCGTTCATCGTGACCGACCACAGCGACGTCGATTATCAGGCGCTCGTCTCCGCGAGCCCCCTGGTCGTCGACACGCGCAACGCGACGCGCGAGGTCGCGGAACACCGCGATCGCATCGTGCGCGCCTGATGTGTGTCACCCGACCTAACCTAGACCGACTTGCACGGTCTGACTTGCGCACGGGCGCGCTTTCTGGTTTGAAAGCGCCGTCTCTGCTGGGGCGTAGCCAAGCGGTAAGGCAACGGGTTTTGATCCCGTGATCCCTGGTTCGAATCCAGGCGCCCCAGCCAACCTTGTCACTGTCGATAAGCCTAGCAATTTCCGAAGGTTATTGAACTTCGGGTGATATTCTGATCTTTAGATCGTTGTCGAGCGATGGGCAGGCAGGCGTCGCCTAGGGGCACCCCATCTCAAATCGAGACGTGCGCCGGCGTTTGCGTTCCCTTGATGTCACGTTAGGGAAATACTGAGGCCGCACGCCATGGCGCTTCGCAAATCGCTTTTGTGCACGAACTTCTTCGCTGCCGATGCCAGCGGCGGCTTGGGCCCGTATCTCGGCATCTATCTGCTTTCGGTGCTCGGCTGGCATGCCGGTTCGATCGGCATCGCTCTGGCGCTGGGCACGATCGTCCAAGTCATCGTGCAGACACCTGCCGGCGCGCTGATCGATCGGGTTCATTGGAAACGCCTGCTGTTGGGGTTGTGCGGCGGTGCCATTGGCGTCGCGACGGTCGCTGTTCCGATCATCGGCACGGAAGCCGTGGTCTATGCCTCGCAGATCGTGGTCGGCATTGCAGCGGCGTTTATCGGACCCTGCATCGCGGCCATGACGCTGGGCCTGGTGGGCCCCGACAACTTCACCCGCCAGGCCAGCGCCAACGCCATGGCCAACCACACCGGCAACGTCGTCTCGGCGACCCTGGCCGCCGCCATCGCGCTTTATATCGCCGACTATCTTGGCGAAGGTCTCGACAAGGCCGGCGTGTTCTATCTCGTCGGCATCATGGCGGTCGGCATGATCATCTCGATCGCCTCCATCCCGGGCCGGGAGATTGATCATGACGTCGCACGCGGCGGCATAGCCGACGAAGGGGCCGGCGAAAAGAAACCGTCGGGTTTCAAGACACTGCTCGAGGACCGCAGTCTCTTGATCTTCGCGCTCTGCATCGTGCTCTTCCATTTCGCCAACGCGGCCATGCTGCCGCTGGTCAGTCAGAAGCTGGCTGAAGGCAGCGATGCCGAGCACGGCATAGCGTTTGCCTCCGCCTGTATCATCGCGGCCCAATTCGTCATGGGCATCATGGCGTGGCTGTGTGGCAGAACGGCGGACACCTGGGGCCGAAAGCCGCTTTTCATCATCGCCTTTGCGGTCATGCCGATCCGCGGACTGTTGTTCAGCATGGGCGATGATCCTGTCTTTCTGGTCGCCGTGCAGGCGCTGGATGGTGTCGCAAACGGCGTCTTCGGCGTCATGTTCTTGCTAATCGTCGCCGATCTGACACGCGGCACCGGCCGCTTCAACGTCGCGCAGGGCGCCTTGACCACGCTGGTTGGTATCGGTGCATCACTCAGCAACCTGATCGCCGAGGAACTTGTCGAGTTGTTCAGCTACAACGTCAGTTTCCTGTTCCTCGCCTGTGTCGCGATCATCGGCCTCGTCATCTTCGTCTTCTTCATGCCGGAGACGGCGCCGCACAAACAAAAGGATGCGGTCGCTAGTCCATGATCCGCTTATGCGGAATCGGCACCGGCCCGGTGATGCCACTAAACCGGGAATGCGCTAGTCCATGAGCCAGACGATCCAGCCATAGGCGATGATCATCGAAACGACGGTGACCGGCAGATTGATTAATGTGAACTGCCAGAAGGTGAAGGGTTTCTGGCCGAACTTCTCGGTCTGCTGAACAACGATGACATTGCTCGCTGCGCTGATGATGAAAAGGTTGCCGGCTAGCGTACTCATGGCCGCTAGCAGGATCAGCTCCGGCGTCTCCGGTTCATGCAGCAGACCCAGATAGATCTCGACCGTCGGTACGTTGGAGAAGAGCTGGCTGGCGCCGAAACCGACGGCCGTGATGACGTTGGGATCGTCCAGGTGTTCCATCAGCGGGCCCAGCGTGTTCTCGACATCGCCGGAGGCCAGCACCGAACCGGTGACCACGAACATGGCAACAAAGAAGATCAGCGTCGCCCAATCGACCTCGGTGAAGAGCTTCAGGCGGTGGTTGCTGAACAGATAGATCGGCAGGCACGCGATCAGGCCGAGCCAGCCGAGCTCGATCGCCATGTCGGGCACAACCTCGCGCATCACCGCGTCGGCACCGATCAGGACGACCAGGAGAGCCGCCGAAGCATAGGCCGGCCACGTCTGATGGGTTGTTGCAGGTTCCGGCGCTTGCCAGCCCGAGGTGTCGATTTCCGGCTCGCGGGAAAGACACAGCGCCAGCCAGGCAAACGCAAAGACCATGGCGACGACGGTCGGCACGATCAGCCAGGTGACGAAGGCGACGAACGGGTTTGTGAAGCCGGGCTCGGCCGCGATCAGGATGTTCTGGGGATTGCCGATCGGCGTCAGCATGCTGCCGATAGTGACGGCCGCGCACAGTGCGATCAGGAAGACCGTCGGACGGACGCGAAACGCCTGGGCCAGGGTCAGCGCCACCGCCGTCCCGATGACGGCGGCAGCGTCGTTGGTATAGATCGCCGCACCCAGCCCGGTCAGCACCATAAAGCCGGCCAAGGCCGCCGGTTTGCCGTGGCGGTGCGCGGCGAGCCAAGCGCTCAGTCGGTGCGGCGCACCGCCGTGATAGAGCGCGATGCCGATCGAAAACACGCCGAACAGATAGGCGATGATGTTCCAGTCGATATAGCCGAAGGCGCCGACCGGGCTGACCTGGCCCGTCGCCACGATGACGACGGCGCCGGCCAGCATGACGTGCCAGATCCTGAGCCAGGAAGGCAGCCACTGACGAACGGCAATGATCGTGAAGATCAGTATCGCGACAAGGGTACTGACCGACATAAACGGCAATCTCGCAACACGCTAAGACGATGCGGGCGCGCCCCAACCCACGAGGCTGCTATATCACATAATGATGCTGGAAGCGCGTCGCGATGGACCCAGAGGCAGCAAGACGGTGTCGAGGAGGTCCGGTCCAACGCGACCGATCATCTCTTCAGCGTGTCATCGTAGCCAAAGAGCGTAAAGTCTTTCTGATAGAGGCTGCGGACGATGTCCTCACACTCGTTGTTATAGTAATTCAGTAAATAATTTTGTGCATTTGATTTATGTTGTCGAACCTCTTGTTGAAATTCATATCTCTGTCCGGGAAACACCGCAGCCGATACCTGGGCCAAATCGTTCTCTAAGGTTTCCGTCTTTCCAACAAAGTCCAGGTTATTGAAACCAATCAGACGCGCGTATCTCTCCTGGGGGATCCAGTGGGGATCATCATGTAGTCCACCATTCTTCAGGTATCGACAGAATGTATCGAAGCTTATCTCGGCTCCGTCACGCAAGCCGAGACACTCCCGGACAAGGTTCTTGAACTCTGGAGGTCGAGGTTTGCCGTCGAATACGATCTTGTCCAAGTATGCCGATAGAACCCGGCCGAACGGCTCACGTACGACGATGAACTTGAAGTAGTCGGCCTTGGCCCTTCTCGCCTCCTTGAATGTCAGCTCGCGAGGGTCATGAAAACTCTGCTTGGCGTGACCACCGCTATCAGGCAGGCGTCCGTGAATCATCCAATAGAGCGTGTAGGCGACCGTTGTGTTCGCAGCCTTCGGGATGCGGACATAGATGAATTGGTGCTCGTGATTGATCGCGACTCTGGAATCAATATGTCGAAGATGAAAACTCCAACTCTCTGGCGCGGAGATGTAAAATGGCCGCAGGCACCACATGGCCGAACGCACTGAGGATTTTGCCCGTCGCCACGCCCTCATACAGTTATCTCCGTTGCTTGATTGTGTTGCTGTTGTCGATGGCGGGTGACGTCCCAAATGGAATAGTCTCGATCGTAAACCAGGACAACTTGAACCCACAAACAGCAACACAGAACTTTGCGTGATCAAGAGCAAGTCAGGCCAGTAGAAGAATCCGTCATTTTTTATTGCTTTGGCCGATTGGAATGGTGGATTGCGGTGGGTGCGCGGTTCATCGAGACGGCGCTCTCGGGCGTTCACGGACGATATTCAAGCGCTGCGTGAGACCGGTTCGATACAATCGATGATGGTGCCGACTGCGTTAATCCGGGAGTGCGCGGTCACGGTGATGAACGCCTTGCGGTATTTTTGGATGCAAACCGTCGCTTCCTGACCCGTGGCCTTGTCCTATCACAGTCTCTAGTGTTGAGGTGTCACGAGATAGACGGACGTCACCCGGACAGGTTAGGAATCCCCGGATAAAGGCTCGCGTCGAAGGAGACAGCTTGATGCCGCTTGATAACGAACTCACCCCGCGCCGATCATTCGACAAGGTTGGCACCCGTCCTCTGCGCCCTGACGGCGTCGATAAGGTCACCGGCCGTGCCCGTTATGGCGCCGATGTCGCCGATGCCAACATGCTGGTCGGTATGGTCCTGCGCAGCCCGCATGCGCACGCCCGTATCGTCTCGATCAACACCAAGAAGGCAAAGAAGTTGGCGGGTGTGAAAGCGGTGGTTACCCGAGACGATTTCCCGCACCTGAAAGGCGATCAGACGATCAAGGGCGAGGAAGAGGAGAACATGTGGGACGTCGCGCAGAACGTCATGGCGCGCGACAAGGTGCTCTACGAAGGCCACGCGGTTGCCGCCGTGGCCGCGACCAGCAAGGCGGCCGCCCGCGAGGCGCTGCGGCTGATCAAGGTCAAGTACGAGATCCTGCCGCACGTCACCGATGTCGACGCTGCGATGCAGGCTGACGCCCCGCTGCTGCATGACGATATGTTCACCGCCGGCATGGAGCCTGCGCCCAAGAAACCCTCCAACATCGCCGAGTACTCCGAGATCGCCATGGGCGATGTCGAAAAGGGTTTCGCCGAGGCCGATGTGGTCATCGAACGCTCGTTCCGCACCGAAGCCGCCCATCAAGGCTATATCGAGCCCCATGCCTGTTTCGCCTCGGTCTCCGAGGACGGTTTGGCCGAGCTTTGGTGCTGCACCCAGGGCCACTACACCGTGCGCGCCATGTGCGCGGCGATCCTGGGCTGGGATCTCGCCAGCCTGCGCGTGACCTCGTCGGAGATTGGCGGCGGTTTCGGTGGCAAGACAACGGTGTTCCTGGAGCCGGTCGCGCTGGCGCTGGCCAAGAAGGCGCATCGTCCGGTCAAGATGGTGATGAGCCGTGACGAGGTGCTGCGCGCGTCGGGCCCGACGTCCAGCACCAGCATGACCATGAAAATCGGCGTCACCCGCGACGGCCGTATCACGGCGGGTGAGGGTGTCTACAAGTTCCAGGGCGGCGCCTTCGCCGGTTCGCCGGTGCCTTATGGCGCGGCCTGCGCCTTCGCGCCTTATGACACACCCAACGTTATGCTGCGCTGCTACGACGTTGTTACCAACCGGCCCAAGCAGGCGGCCTACCGCGCACCGGGCGCGCCCATGGCGGCCCTGCCGGTCGAGGCGCTGCTGGATGAACTGGCCGAGGCGATCGGCATGAATCCGATCGAGCTGAGGCGCAAGAACGCGGTGAAGGAAGGTTCGTCATCGGCCTATGGACCGACCTTCGGGCCGATCGGCATGATTGAGAGCCTCGACGCGGTCCAGAACCATGAGGCGCTGAAGACGCCGCTGAAGGCCAATCAGGGGCGCGGCATCGCGTCCGGTTTCTGGCCCAACTATGGCGGCCAGACCTGCGTCACCCTCAACATCAATACCGACGGTACCGCGCTGTTGTCCCTGGGCACGCCAGACATCGGCGGCAGCCGCGCCTCCATGTGCCTGATGGCCGCCGAAGAACTCGGCGTCGCTTATGAGAACATCAAGGCGATCATCGCCGACACCAGCGCGCTCGGGCACAACGACACCACGGGCGGCAGCCGCGTGACCCATTCGGCCGGTATGGCGACGATCGACGCCGCCCAGGACGCCATCGCCAAGATGCGCGAGCGCGCCGCCCAGATCTGGGGCATCGATGCCGACGCGGTCGTCTGGCGCGACGGCGCGGCCCATCCCTCCGGCCACAACGCCGGCGATTTCGAGCCGATGAGCCTGGCCGAACTCGCCGCCATGGCGCCCCAGACCGGCGGCCCGATCGCCGGTCACGCGGAGATCAACGCCGAGGGCGCGGGCAACAGCTTCAGCACCCATTTGGTCGATGTCGAGGTCGACCCGGAAACCGGCCACGTAACGATCCTGCGCTATCTGGTGGTGCAGGACGCCGGCAAGGCGATCCATCCGGACTATGTGGAAGGCCAGTATCAGGGCGGCGCGGTCCAGGGCATCGGTTGGGCGCTCAACGAAGAGTACGTCTATGGTGAGGACGGGCGGCTACAGAACCCGAGCTTCCTGGACTACCGCATTCCCGTCTGCTCGGACGTGCCGATGATCGACACGGTGATCGTCGAGGTGCCGAACCCCGGTCATCCCTACGGCGTGCGCGGTGTCGGCGAGACGCCGATCGTGCCACCGCTTGCCGCCGTCACCAACGCGGTGTCGCGGGCGATCGGCGAGCGCCTGAGCGATATCCCGATGTCGCCGCCCAAGATCCTGGCCGCGATCGAGGCGGCCAAGGGCTAAGACCTTGGTCGAGGTCCGGCTCGGCGCGACGCTGCGGTCGAAGGCCGGCGGCCGCGCCTCATTCGAGGTCGAAGCCGGCACCATCATGCAGGTATTGCGCGAGCTCGGCGAACGCTACCCCGAGCTCCAGCCGATCCTGGACAAGGGCGTCGCCGTTGCCATCGACGGCCAGCTCTACCGCAACGCCCAACTGCAACAGGTGCCCGAAGGCGCAGAGGTCTATTTGATGCCCCGCGTGGCGGGGGGATGACGCAGGCAGCTTTCTTCTGACTTCGGCTGGCAGCCGCAGGCAATCTCCCTGGACTAGGGTGCCGCGCTCAACCAGGCGTGTGTTTCGTCGTCCAGGCGCACCAGGCGGCGGCCGGACGGGCCGGTGACGATGACCGCGACAGGTCGCTTGGCGGCCATCAGCCAGGGTCCGCAGAGTGTGGTGCCGGCCGCGCATTCCTCCAGAACGACCGGCGTGAAGACGAGATCGCCAACTGACAGCGATGGTCCGCGGCGCAATCGTCTGTGCGCGTTGCCTAGTTTCGATTCAGAAGCCATCGCCGCACCTCCGGCGAGAAGGCGAACGCGGCCATCGGTGACAGAAGCGTTATCGGAACAATGCGGATTTCGCCCGTTCCCACACCTTCAAAGTAGGGACCTGCGAAGTCGGGTGTCAGGGCAACGCGCGTTCGCGGCAGCGCGTTCGCCATGGCCACGACGGGCGCCGTATAGCCGGCCAGTTCCCCGGTCGAAGCGGGATCGTCGGTTCCGACGGTGAGGTCGAGCTCGACGCGGCGGATTTGGATACGACCAAGGAGGTCGCCGAAAAGATCCAAACCGCGCCATAAAACGTCCGAACTCGGCTTTCTGCCCCGTCGCTTCTTCTTTCCGGGCGTTCGCTTTTGTGGGGCGGACGGCTCCTTATCGCCCCTAGACGTCCGAACGCGAACAAGGCCAAAGAGCCAACCGATCTCAAGCGTCAGACGCAGACGTTTTTGCGCCTCCAGATGTGCGGTGACGTCGACGGGCACGGCAAGCGCAACGATCGTGACGCCGACAAGTCCCAGCACAGTCCACAGCAGGACCTCAAGCATGCGGATTCACCCGGCGTGCTAGGTTCCCTCCGTTGTTCCGGGCTCGTCCTTGGACTTGCGCGTGCTCTCGACGACCTTGCCGACGGCTTCGCCCAGCGTCTCAACAATTGTCGCTCTGCTATCCCGGATCGACTGGATACGGCTGCCGTTCTCATCGATGATTATCACGGCCACTGGGCGGATACCGCCGCCACCGCCGGTACCGGTTCCCGTGGAATCGTCCTTGCGCTTGGACCCGCCAGCGCCGAAACCAAAGCCGAAGCTGACAAGCGGGATGATGGTCACACCGTTATGGGTCGTGGGTTCGCCGATAACGTTCTGCACCTTCAGGAGCTTGTCGAGCTCGCCCACCGACTGCTTCAAGAGAGCATCTACGTCTGCCATGGGACCTCCCCGGTTCTGTGCCCTCGACTTGGTAGGCGACCTGGAGGCAAGCCACATTGACCTGCGTCAAGTGGCATTGCGCGGCAAACAAGCTGTCTTGACTCAGACCACCTTTTGCAGGGCCTCGATGTGGTCGACGCGGATACCGCAGCAGCCGCCGATGACCTGAACGCCACGACCGAGCCAGCGCTGGGCATTCGCGGCGTAGTCGTCCGGTGTGATGGTGCCGTCGAAGACCCATTTACCGTCAATTTCGTCACCCGTGTGGGCATAGACGCCGACGGGTCCGTTCCAATGCTCATCGACAACGTCGAGGCAGGCGTCGATGTGTTTGACCTCGGTGTGCATGATGTTGATCAGCGGGACGCCCTTGTCCTTGAGCACGGCGAGCACATCGGCTAGCGGACCGCCTTTCCACAAACACACGGTGCCGGTGTCGTCGGGCTCGCAGGTCAGGCCGACCCAGACCGGCAGGCCGCTTGACCGGGCCGCATCGAGCGTGACCAGCATCTGCTCGCTGTCGATCATCATCTCCAGCATCAGGAGGTCGGCGCCGGCATCCGCCATGATCGCCGCCTGTTGGGCGGCGTTCTCGCTCAGAACATCGAGCGTTGGCGGATTATCCGTCCACGTCCAGTACGAGATGCCGCCGGCGACCAGGACGTCCGGCGTTGCCAAACGCTCGCGCGCCTCGATGGCAAGCTCCACGGCACGCCTGTTGTAGTCCTCGAACTGGTCGGCGACGCCGGCGTCTTCCAACGCGTGACGATGCGTCGCGAACGTGTTGGAAATGACGATCTGGGCGCCGTGGCGGATGTAGTCTTCGTGGATGCCGCGCACGATGTCCGGGTGGCTCAGCGTACCGCCGCCGTTCCAGGCGTTTTCCAGATGCGGCACGCCGCGCCGATCGACCTCGGTGCCGGTCGCCCCGTCGATCAGGATGCGCTCGCCGTTCTGGATGCGGCGCATCAGGTTGTCATAGCGGTTCATGATCGAAGTCCTCGTGATGTGGTCTGTCGGCAGTTGTTTTAGTCGAGCAAGCCGGCGGCCTTTAGGCCGGAAAGTGAATGCTCGGCGAGCTCCGGGCGGTTGCCGGCGAGGTTTTCGATTTGCGCCGCCAGGTGCTGCGGCGTCATGGCGGGATTGGCGCGCAGCGCGCGGTCCATCGCCTGCTTGGCCTCGTCGTAGCGGCCGAGCTGGCCGAGCGCGTTGGCAAGCGTCACCCAGGCGCCGGCATAGCCAGGCTGGGCCTCGACGCTTTTGCGCGCGAACGTGACCGCTTCCTCGGCCCGGTTGTCGCGTGCGCAGGCATTGGCCTTGAAGTAGTGCCAATAGGGCACCATCGGATGGTTTGGCGCGGCGGCCAGGATGCGGTCGAGGACAGCGTGGCCCTCCTGCAACTCGTCGCCCGTGCCGCCATAGGCGAGCGTGCGGCCAAGCCTTCCCCAACTATGGAAATCGAACGGCGCGATCGCGACCGCGCGGCGTAGCGCTCTGACGGCCTTGTCGTGTTCGCCGCAATTGCTCAACACGTTGCCCAGCGCGCGCAGGACAACGGGGTCGTCGGCCGACAACTCGCTCGCCCGCTCGACGGCGGCCAGCGCTGCCGCACGGTCCTCGTCGGGCCTGTCGCTCAAGCCGTTCATGACGCGCTGCATCAGGACCGACGCCAGGCTTGCATGGGCGCCGGCATAGTTCGGATCGATGGCGATGGCTTCTTGCGCAAAGGCAAGCGCGTCGTCGCCGGCATTGCGATTGATCGGCAGGTTCTGGGCCCTTGCCTTCTGCACGAGGCCCCAGGCGTCCAGGCTCTCGGTCGGCCGGCGCCGGGCGCGCTGCCATTCGGCGCGCAGAAATTCGCCGCCGAAGGCGATGACGATGGATTCGGCGATCTCCTCCTGCACGGCAAAGAGGTCGTCGAGTTGGCGCTGATAGGTCTCCGACCACAACTGGCTGCGGTCGGCGGCGTCGGACAGTTCGGCGGTGACGCGTATGCGGTCGCCGGCGCGCCGCACGCTGCCGGTCAGCACATAACGAAGCTGCAGGTCGCGGACCACCTGCCACATATCCTCGCTGCGGCCGCGATGCGCGAAGGTCGCGGGTCTTGAGGCGACGCGCAGGTCGTTGATCTTCGACAGCATGCCGATGATTTCCATCGCGATCCCGTCGGCCAGATACGCATCGTCGGGGTCCGGCGACAGGCTTTCAAAGGGAAAGACGGCGATAGACCCGCGCGCCTCTTCGAGACGAGGCGGCGCCGGTTGATCGGACGGCGCACGGCTAGACGGCGCGGCCTTGCTGGAGATCCGGTAGGCGTGAATGGGTTCGGCGATGTTCTTGACCGTCTGCTCGCCCAGATCGACATGGTCGAGATCCAGACGGTTCTTGATCTGCTCGAACACCGCGCGCGAGGCGCAGATGCCGCCGGGTTCGGCGAGACCTTCCAGGCGCGAGGCGACGTTGACGCCGTCGCCGTGAATGTCCTCGTCTTCGATGATCACATCGCCCAGGTTGATACCGATACGGAACTGCAGCGACTGGTCGCGTGCCTTGTCCTGTTCGCGTTCGCTGACGCCTTTTTGCCAGGCGACCGCGCATTCGACCGCCTCGACAACGCTTTGGAACTCCAGCAGCAGCCCGTCGCCCATCAGCTTGACGATGCGGCCCTTGTGCTGGGCGATGATCGGCTCCAGGAAGTCATGGCGCAGCGTCTTCAAATGCGCGTGCGTGCCGACCTCATCCGCGCCCATCAGGCGCGAATAGCCGACCACGTCCGCTGCAAGTATGGCCGCCAGGCGTCGCTGCATGCCCTGCCTCCCTAAAGACAGAGACTAACGATCTAGGGCCTCGGAATCTATGTCACTGACAAGACGTTCGCATGCCCAAGTCGGGTCATGATCCGCAGAAATTGGCTGTCAGCAGGCGGTCATAAAGCCGCGTCATCTCGCGCTCGCCGACAGTCGTTACCGGGACTCCGAGATGGTTGAGCAACGAATCAACGAAATCATGCCAGCCGACGGCAACGCCGACCCAATGGGTGCCGGGTCCGCCGGGCTGCCACGCGCCTGTGTCGCCGTCCTTACCATCGGGCGCCGTCGCGCCCGGCGCCATACGGTCGACCAGTCGAAAATGTGTGCCGTTATCGATGGCCTCGATCTCGAAACGAGTTCGGCCGCCGTGATCGGCCGCGAACTCAATTGCGGAGCCGGGAGCAAGCGCCGCGATTGTGCCATCCCAACCATCTTTGAACGAAAATCGGCCGTCGACACGGGCGTCCATGGTCGTTTCCATGAACCACGCCGACAGCTCAGCGGGATCGCTGATAGCGGACCAGACGCGCGCGCGATCAACAGGCAGCTCGCGGCGGAACGTCAGCGTGCCGGGGTCGGTGAGTTCTCCCAGTAAGGGCGAAAAGGCCACCAGCGCAGACCAGTTCTCGAAGCCGTACTCGCGTGCGACCTCATCGTCTTCACGTCGCAACATTTCGGCTTCGTCGCGGAGTAGGTTGTTAAGAGCGGTACCGGTCACGGGGTGCCTAAAACGGCTTCACCGCATCGGCGATGCGGGCGAGTTTGAGGGCGTCGTAGCGTTCGTCGGTATCCGGCAAATCGTGGGCCAGACGGAAAGCGGTCATGCCGTTGGGCAGGGGCTGGATGATGTTGCCGCCGTAGCCGCGCATGGTCGCCAGGCGCATGAAACCGCGTTCCCGGCTCGCGTAACCCTGCATCCAATAGGCCAGGTGATAGGTAATATCGCCGTCGGTGGTCGTGTGGCCGGTGGGCAACCCCTTGTCGGGCGAGGGATCGAGCGCCTCGCGGACGAGCGACGGGTCGAGCAACTGCTCGCCATCGTGCACGCCGCCGTCATCCAACAGCCGGCCAAGCTTGGCAATGTCGTCGAGGCCGAGGAAAAAACCGAACGCTGTCACTGGTACACCCAACGAGCCGTCGGGTTCCAAGGTGCGGTTCGTGTCGGCGCCGCGAATGCCGATGGGCCGGTAGACCTCGTCGGCAACCATGGCGAAGAGATCGGCGTCGGGACTCCGATGCCGCTTCCAGACGGCGTCCATGGCGACGCCGGCCATAAAGAGGTCCTGATCGCGGTAACGGGCGACCTCGCCGGGTCCCCATGGATAGCTCGGGCAGGCGAAGGCGGCGGCCAGCTTGTCGTTGCGGCTCTTGGCGGCGTACCAGGCCTGATAGGCGCGATAGCAGGGCTCGCCCGTGCCGCCGATGTGTTCGGGCCCGGTCAGGTTGTCGGCGTGGATATCCAGGACGTCACGGCTTGGCGAGGCCGTGCCGATGCCGCTTGCCATGTTCAGGCAATCCCTGATCGTCACATGCAGCCAGCCGTCGTGAACGGCCGGCACCTCGACCACATCGCCGACAAGCGTGTTGCCGACGTCAGGTCCCAGATGATGCGCCAGCCGCATCAAGGCCGTCGTACCGAACGCCGCCTTGGTCGCCGACCACAGGCCGAACCGCATGGCGCGCGGGAAGGGGGCGGTGCCATGCTCGACCCGCATGGATGTGGCGTAAATGACATCGCCGATCACCAGGCCGGCAACGATCTCGCTGTCGGCGCCCGGTCCCTCGCCGAGCGCATCGATCAGGTCGCGGCCGCAGTGCACCGCGAGTTCGTCGATCGGGCGAATGGCGTATTCCTCGCTGCGATCGGCCGCGTGATCGCGGGCAGCCATGTCGCTCTCGGCCGGTCCGCCGGTTCCGATGCGGACGGGGACACGCCCCCAAAGTTCGAACGTATTGGGCAGGTGGTCAGGCTGGGTATTGGTGATCTTCTGAACGGCAAGCGGCGTGATCGTCGTGTCGTCAAAAAGGAAACACGCCAGGCCGTGATGGGTTTCGTTCTCGCGCTCGTTGGAGAGCTGAAACGGAAACGATGCGCGCAGCAGCCCGCCGTCGCCCGGTTCCGACCACACATGACCGGCCCCCGCCGCCAGGTCCCAATAGCTGTCACCGGCTGAACGCCGCAATCCCCGTCTATTGGGGATCAGCGCGCCGTCCTTTGTCGTGAAGCCGATCGAGAGAGAGGGGAAGAGGCGGGGATCGCCGCCCAAAAGCGTTTGGTCGTTGAGCGCGGGGCAGTCGCTCGTCAGTGATGCTTCGTCGATGTGCAGCGTGCCGGCAAAGCCGCTGCGCGCCTTTGTTGCATCCGGACCGGGGGTAAAAGCGGCATTGGCGACGGGACCGCTCATGGTCTCGCCGTCGCGCATCATCTGCGCTGTTAATGCGGTACGCTCTGCCATCGAACCCCCTTACGCCTGGACGAGCCGTGCGTGCCATCGGATCATAGGGCCGGGACCAACACAACCGCGCCGCGCCTCAGGAGAACAATGACAACACCCATTCTGGTCATCGGGGCGACCGGCCATGTCGGCCGCGAAGTCGTCAATCAATTGAAAGCGGCCGGCATGCCCATGCGCATCATGACCCGGGACGCCAGCCGGGCGGCGGATCTGGGTCTTGCCGCCGACATGGTGGTCCAAGGCGATCTGCGCGAGCCCGGTTCGCTGGGTGACGCTGTTGCCGGGATCGAAAAGGCTTACTACGCGACACCCGATCCGGAAGACAACGTGGTCATGCTGGAGAACTTTCTGGCTGCCGGCAAACCGGCCGGTCTGCAGCATGTGGTCCGGCTCTCGGCGCGTTCCGCCGACATTACCTCATCGGACGATCTGGCGCGCCGCCATGGCCTCGCCGAACAGGCATTGGAAAACGCCGGTCTCGCCTGGACCCATATCCGGCCCAGTTGGTTCATGCAGATGATGGTTGAGTATGCGCCCGGCGGTCGCATGGCGTTGCCGGGTGGCGAGGGTCGGATCGGCTGGATCGATACCCGCGATGTCGCCGCCATGGCAGTGAAGGCGTTGACCGAGAGCGTGCACGAGGGCAAGTGCTACACGATCAGCGGGCCGGAGGCGCTCTCCTACGGCGATCTCGCCCGTTTGATGTCTGACGCGACCGGCCGCGACTTCGTCTACGAGGACATGACGCCGGAAGCCTATCGCGAGCAGCAACTCGCCGCCGGCGACGAGGATTGGTACGTCGATCTCGTGCTGCAGCTCTACGCGAACATACGGGCCGGACGTTATGCCTATCTGACCGACGAGTTCGAAGCGGTCATGGGCCGACCGGCGACGACCTTCGCTCAGTTCGCCAAGGATTGCGCCGCGGATCTGGTCAAGCAGCTCGATTGACCGGTCGCACGCCCGACGTCAGGGATACTCGCAAAGCCTCCTCAAGGCTCGGGCAACGGAACCCGAAACCTGCGTCGCACAGCCGAATGGGCTGAATGCGCTTGCTGGCGAGCAGCAGTTCCTGGCCCATCTCGCCGAACACCAGGCGAATCAGCCGGGCTGGTATGGCGAACAGGCATGGGCGCCCCAACTGGCGGGCCAGTGCCGCGGAGAACTGGGCATTGCGGACGGGCACCGGGGCGACGGCGTTGAACGGGCCTCTGAGGTCGTCGCGCGCAATCAGGAAGGCGATCATGGCGATGACGTCGTCCAGGTGAACCCAGGACATCCATTGCCGGCCAGAGCCCAGGCGCGCGCCCAGACCGAACTCGAAGGGCGGCATCATCATGCCGAGCGGACCGCCATGGGCGGCGAGCACCAATCCCAGCCGCAGTTGCACAACGCGCACGCCGAAGCGGCATGCCTTGCGCGATTCGGCTTCGCAGGCCGCGCACATGGCGTTGGAGAAGCCGGGTTCGGGTTTGGTGTTTTCGGTCACCGGCCGTTCGCTATCGCAGCCGTAGTAGCCGATCGCCGAGGCGCTAATCAGAACCTCCGGTTTGGCTTCAAGGCGGCCGATGAAAGCAACCAGCGCCCGCGTCGTATCGATCCGGCTGGCGCGCAGCAGCGCCTTGCGTTTGGCGGTCCAGCGGCGTGTTGCGACCGGCGCCCCCGCCAGATGGACGATCGCGTCAAAGACCTCGTCATCGCCGAAACTGTCGAGATCGGTCGTGATGCGCACCGGCAGCGGCAGGTCGCGCGCCTTGCGGGCGTCGCGGGTCAGAACCGTCACGTGATGGCCGGATTCGACCAGCGCAGCGGCCAGGCGTCGTCCGATGAAGCCGGTGCCGCCGGTGATCAGAATCCGTTTGGTGCCGCTGAGGTAGTCGGTAATCAGATCGGCGGCCGGATCGGTGGCCGGAGGGGCCTGGTCGACGGCGTGACTGCGCGCGGCATCGCGGAGGGTCCAGAAGGCAACGCCGGCAGCAAAGACAGTCATCACAGCCGACCAGGCGCCGCGCTGGACCAGGACAAGCGCGGTGGGTTCATGGGCCCAGGCGACGAGATAGGGCGCGAACAGCGCCAGAAAGGCGCCGTAGCTGACCGCAAGCACGGTGTGGAGGATCCGCTCGCTCTCTGGCAGCAGACGCGTGCGGTCTTCAATCACGAAGTCGCTAAGCGTGATGGCGATTTCGATCAGCAGCAGACCGGCAAACGCGATTGCCAACAGGCCATGGGGTTCGGCCCAGGCCAGCACCAGGAAGATGACCGCATAGATGCCGTTGCGCGCCGCGTGCAGCCTGAGCTCCGTCGATGCCGTCTTCTTCCACGTCAGGCGCTCGGTCAATTCGTGGTGATAAGCCAGATCAAAGGCGCCGATCAGCGCCTGGGCGGTGGCCACGATCATCAGGGCTTCCATGGGGCATCCTCCCGTTCGAAAAAATCACCTTCCTGGAACACCAACTCACCAAACCAGCGATGGCGGATCTGAAGCGTGAAACGAAACCGGCCGCCGCCGAGCTCACGGTGAGTGACGTGGGTGTTGCCAGGCGACAGAAGATCGGGCAGGGGCAGACGCAGCGGGCCGCAATGCCAGGCGTAGCCGCTGCTGATGAAATGCAGCGCGTGCTTTTCCGCCTTGAGATCGAGCCGCATGACAAAACCGCGGCCCAGGCACTCGAGCAGGCCGTCGCGCGGGTCGAAGCGTTTGACGCTGGTCACGACAAAGCGCCGGCCGGCGGGGAACAGGTAGGCGCGGTTCCAGATGCCGGCGGCGCTTCCGGTATCGCCCTCGACGTCGATCATGGTGACGATGTCGTTGCCGGTCTTCGGGCACAGCGACGTGCCGAACAGGCGCGCCAGAAGGGCCAGTGCACGGCCGGCGCGTGACAGACGGACCGTTCCCATTAGGCCATAGAAACCGCGTTTCGTGCTGTCATCGCCGAAGCGGGCGCGGATGGCGTGGTCCAGGCGCAACCAGGCGCGCTCACCCAGGAGCGAACGGTAGGTCGGCGCCGGTTCATGGCTGCGCTGGATCGGGCGCGCCGTTGGCGCAAGCGCCACTCCGACCGTCGGAAGTTTCAGGAAATTTTGAAAGAACATCTCAAAAAATCTCCCCTATGAGGCGAACTTCGCAACCCGAGCACCCATGGCCATCAGCTTGCGCAGGACCGGGCGGGGAATGCGGCTGACCTGCTGATACCAACTGGTCATGTTGGTGACGAAGTCGTGCATGGCGGCAATGCGGTCGGCGACCCCGGGGTCGATTGTCTTGTCGGCCGCGGCCTCGTCGCGGCAGCGCGCCAGGGTCTGCAAGAGCGGATCGATCTCGCGCTCCTTACGCCCCTCGACGATCCGGGTCATCATCTCCCAGACGTCCTTTTCGGCGGTGAAGTGGTCGCGGCGGTCGCCCAGAACGTGGGTCAGTTCGATCAGGCGCCAGCCCTGCAGCTCTTTCAGGCACATGCTGACATTCGATCGGGCGATCGAGAGGGTTTCGGTGATCTCGTCGGCATGCAGGGGATCGTTTGCGAGATAAAGCAAGGCGTGCACCTGGGCGACCGAGCGGCTGACCCCCCAGCGCGAGCCCATCTCACCCCAATGCAGGATGAACTGTTCCATGGCGCCGTTGAGTTTCATGTAATCACCGTTATTTCAGAAAAAACTGAAATGAATGTAAGGTGTGGCGGACCATGAGTCAAGTTTGGAGGCGATTCCGCCGGAATAGGCGGTCTCAGTAGGCTGGCAGGGACACGCTGACGACGGTTGCCGTCTGGTCGGAGCCGTAGCGCAGCGGCGGTCCGCCTGGCAGAAAGAACAGGTCGCCGGCGGCGCCTTCAAGGCGCGTCCCCTCTGTCTCCAGCCAGAACCCGTCGTCCAAGGGCACGACGACCGCATCGATAGCCGCCGTGTCGTCGATGGCCGACTTGTTGAAGGCGGCATAGCCGATAGTCAGGCGGAAACCGTCCTGCGGGCCTGTTGTTTTGGCCATGGCGGTGCGTCCAGCAATCGACGTCGAGTCGCTGTAGTCGGCGTCAGACCGGTGAAACAGCATCACGCCGTCGAGTGATCCCAAATCATCGACCGCGCTCAGATCCTTGATGTCTTCGCCGGCTTTCCAGCCGACGATCTCCGGCCAGTTGACCGGAAAGGTCGCGTAGAAGAACCGGGACGGCGCCGTTGCGGCATAGGCGGCCCTGCCGCCCTTGGGGATGGCGACGATGTCGCCGGTACGCAGCGCATCGGATCCGTTGGCCGTCTCCCAGGTCAAGTTATCGTCGAGCGCGACGCACAAGGCCTCGTAGTCGCAGCGATAGGCGAACGGTCCGCCCTCGACGGTGCATAAGCCGGCGGCCATGGTTTCGCTGTTGGCCTGGGTCACGATATCGGCGACGTCGAGTTTGCCGGGCGGTCCGCCATAGGCTTCGAAGCGCGCCGTCGCGATGGACTGATGGAGGACGCGCTTCACCACGCCGTCAGGCTTCGTCGGACTGGGGCAGAACGTTATCCAGATGCAGCCAGTTGAGCTTGGAGCCGACGAAGATGTGCCGCTCGCTCTCGCCGGCGCCGGGGTGGACGCCATCATCCAGGGTGCCTGGCGTGAACCAGCGCGACTGCGGTTCGTCGGCAACGTCGATTGTCATCTGGCAGCCGCAGGTCTTGCAGAAGAAACGGCTGACGCCGTCGGAACTATCGAAGCGCGTCAGGTTGTCTTCGCCTTTGACGTAGACGACGGATTCGATGGGCGCGATGGCAAGCGTGGCAAACGCCGCGCCGTGAACCTTCCGGCACATGGAACAGTGACAATGATAGAGGTCCGTCGTCGGTGCGCGAACCTCATAACGCACGGCGCCACATTGGCAGCCGCCCTGAAGCGGTAACGATGATTCCATTCTGGTCTCTCCGGGTTTGATCGATGTTGGTCTAACCGTCGCCGAACTCGATAATCTTCGGCAACGTGTCATTGGGTTCATACCAGCCGTTACGCGACTCCCAGAAGATGTGCCGGAAGTTGGCGCTTTCGGCCCCTGGATCGGCGCCGTCATCCAGGCTGCCCGCCGCATACCAGATGTCGTCGGACTGTTCGGCGTTGTCCTCGTAAACCCGACTGCCGCATGTCGCGCAGAAGAAACGATGAATGCGCTCTGAGCTGTCATAACGTGTCACGTTGTCGGCGCCTTGGGTGACGACGAACGCATCGCGTGGCACGACCACATAGGTCGGCATCAAGGCGCCCTGCAGCTTGCGGCAAATCGAGCAGTGACAGTGATAGACGTCGTCGGCCGGGGCGTTCACCTGGAAGCGCACGGCGCCGCACAGACAGCCGCCGGTCAGTGGCTTGAAGTCCGCCATGACTTAACCCTCACCGTAGCCGGTGTGCTTGGGCAGGTCGTCGCCCGGGTCATACCAGCTTACGCGTGATTCCCAGAAGATATGCCGCTCCTTGTCGGCAGCGTGGCCGGGCGACTGGCCGGCATCAAGCGAGCCGAGGTTGATGAAGAACTCGTTGGGCCAGTCGTCGACCAAGGTGAAGAGCTGACCGCCACATACACGGCAGAACTGCCGGTGCGTGCCCGGCGTGCTCTCAAAGTCGACCAGGTCGGCCTTGCCGCTGACCAGGGTGAAGGCGTCCACCGGTACAATGCCCGCACTGGCAAAGAGTGAACCGTGGGTCTTGCGACACAATGAGCAATTGCAGTGCATGACCTGCTCCATCGCTTGGCTCACCTCATAGCGCACGCCACCGCATTGGCAGCCGCCGGTTCGCAGTTGGGTTGTCACAATCGGGTGCTCCTCATTCACGAAAACAGTGGTGGGCGCAGGACGCCTAGATCGAGGTTGCGCTCCATCGCCATGGCCAGCTCGATCAAGCGGCCGTCATCATAGAGCTTGCCCCACAGCACCGAACAGTGGGGCAAGTCGTGGGTCGCCTTCGATCGGGCGGCAGCTGGCGCGTAGCTGTCATTCTTACGCGGCGCGACACCGGACGGCACGGCAATCGCCGGATGGCCCGTGCAGTTGGTGATGGTCAGAAGCGGCGTGCCTTCGGGCGGCGCCAACAGCGCATCGACCTGATCGTAGATATCGGCCATCGCTTCCATCGTGAGACGGCGCAGGCGCTCGGCCTGGATCAGGTCGACGGCTGAGATGAACCGCGCCTTGCGGAACTCGTTGGGCCAAGAAATGTCCGTTTGTTCCGGCAACTGCCGATCGCGTCCCGACAACGTCAGATCTTCGAAGGCGGCAGCCGCCTCGGCGAACAGGATGGTTTCGAGGGAGTCATAAGGCAGCGGCGGAAGTTTGACTTTTTTGGTCCGGCACCCCGCGCGCTTCAGCGCCTGAAGTGCTGCCCGGTCGCCGTCCGTGCCGACAGGCGGTTCGAGCCATTGGGGGTCATAGCCGATCACGGCACCCTCGACCGATGCCTGCCCGTCGAAGCAAAACGGGATGTCGGTCGAGCCGGGATCATCGGCGTCATGACTGTTGAGCGCTTTGAGGATCAGCGCGGTATCCTCGACACCGCGGGTGAGCGGCCCGAGTTTGTCGAGTGACCAGCACAGCGCCATGGCGCCCGTCCGCGGCACGCGGCCAAAGGTCGGTCTGAGGCCCACCGTACCGCAGCGGTCGGCCGGGCTGATGATCGATCCCAGCGTCTCCGAACCGATGGCGAAACCGACACAGCCCGCAGCGACCGCCGCGCCCGAACCGGCGCTGGATCCCGATGAGCCTTCGTCCAGGTTCCAGGGGTTGCGGGTTCGCCCGCCATGCCATACGTCGCCATAGGCCAACGCGCCGAGCGAGAGTTTGCCGGCAAGAACAGCACCAGCCTCGTGCAGCAGACGCACCACGGCGGCGTCCTCTTCGGGCCGGCGGTCGACATAGGGCGGCGCGCCCCAGGTCGTCGCAACACCGCGCGTATCCAGCAGGTCCTTGGCGCCCCATGGAATGCCGTGCAGGGGACCGCGTCTGACACCCTTGGCAAGTTCGCGGTCGGCGTGGCGCGCCTGGGCCAAGGCGCTGTCTTCCATCAGCGTGACGACAGCGTGCAATTGCCCGTCAAAACGTTTCAGCCGGTCGAGATAGAGCCGGGTGAGGTCGACGCTGCTGATCTGCTTGCGTGCCAACCATCGGCTGAGCATGGTGACCGGTGCAAAGGCAATGTCGGTTTCGTCCGCCGGCAGTTTTCCGGCGCGCACGGACGAGCGGCGAAAACGCGCGCGCTCGGGAACCGGCGTGTCCGGCAGCAGTGGGTCGAACGTACAGGCCGGACTGAGCGAGTTGCCCAAGTCGACCTGACGCTGTGCCAGGGTTCGGTTGAGTTGCACGTCGAACGAGCGGACAAGCTGGTCGCGTTCGCTGGGCCGGTAACGGACGCCGGCAAGCTTCTCGGCCGCCGCGACATCGTCGACGTTGATCTTCGTGCGCCTGCGCCTTGATACCATGGGGTCGGGCTCCTTCGAGGTGACAGGCGATGATGGCGTGATGGCGTCAGGCAATCAAACGTCGAGGTGATGACTAGCCACGTGGTGATCACACACGGTTTTGCGCGACTTTGCCCTAGACCGGTGCTGTTGGATAATGCGCCGTATCGCGCAAGAAAGGATCGCAGATGCTGAAGTTCTATGCCGTTGACGGCGAAACCCTCCGGGTGAGTGATTTTCCGGGTGGCTCCGTCGCGCCGGAAGGCCCGATCTGGTTCGATCTGCTCAATCCGACTCACGATGAGCGCGATACGGTTGCTGCCGCCGTCAATGCGCCGGTTCCGACACGCGAGGAGATGGAGGAGATCGAGGTCTCAAGCCGGCTTCGCGACGATGACGGTGTGCTCTATCTGACCGCCACCGTCATCAGCGGCGCCGACACCCAGGATGTCAGCAGCAGCGCCATCACCTTCATGGTGGCGAACCACCGATTGGTCACCATCCGTTATCAGGACCCCAAGCCGTTCTCCGTGGTGTCCGACAGGCTATCGCGCCTGCATGCGGCAAGTCTTTCAGGCGAACTGATCCTGATTACCTTGCTGGATGCGGTCATCGACCGACTGGCCGATGTTCTCGAACGCCAGGGCGCCGACATCGAGGCGATCTCGCGCGATATCTTTCACTATGACAGCGACGGCAAGCCGGAGGGTCATGAGTTCGATGACCTGATCCGGCGTATCGGCAGGGCCGGCGATATGACGGCGCGGGTCCGCGAAAGTCTGGTCAGTATCGCGCGCCTGCTGCTCTTCGTTATCAACAGCCCGCAGGTGCGCGGCAAGCATGTCGGGCGCGAGCGGTTCAAGACCTTGCACCGCGACGTGACGTCACTGGCCGACCACGCGACGTTCCTGGCCAACAAGACGAACTTCCTGCTCGACGCGACGCTCGGCATGATCAACATCGAGCAGACGGGCATCATCAAGATCTTTTCGGTCGCCGCCGTCGTGCTGCTGCCGCCAACCGTGATCGCGTCGATCTACGGCATGAACTTCGAGGTCATGCCGGAGCTCGACTGGGATTTCGGCTATCCCTTCGCGCTCCTGCTGATGGTGATTTCCGCCGTGCTCCCCTACCTCTGGTTCAAGCGCAAGGGTTGGCTCTAGAGCAGATCCTGTTTTGATGGATTCGCTTCGCGATGACATCAAGACAGGTGAATCCGCTCTACTCATCGATAAAGAGCGGATTCACATGGTTAGATGGGACCCTCAAGCGGTCCCATCTAACCATGATCCGCTCTAGGCTTGTTCAGCCGCGCAGTTCCCAGGCGCGGTTCAAGAGGTCGTGCATGGGGCCGCGCCGGTGGCCAATCTTGTCGAGCGACGCCACGGTCTTGATCAGATAATCGATGCACGGTCCGGCCGGGCCCTCGGCCAGGGCGATATGACGCGCCACGTCCTCGTCGTCGAGGCGGCCGGCATAACGTTCCATCTGCGGGTTGATGGTAAAGACGATGGCCTGGACCGCGCCCTCATGGGTCTCCGCGTCAACCCAGCGCGGAATGTACGCATTGGACAACATTTCGCGGCGCCATACCCGGTCGGTTGCCTGTTCGATGTTCTCCGGCGCGATCGCCAGGGCCATGCCACGGCACGAGCCGCCGGGTTCCAGGCCCAGCATCAGGCCCGGTCGTTCCGGTGTGCCGCGGCCCAGGACGGTCCACAGACAGAAACGCCGGTGCCAGCCACGCACCAGGGCGGCGCGTGTTTCGGCGACGGTAAAATCGGGGTTCCACATCAAGGAGCCGTAACCGAACACCCAGACCGGTTCTCCCGGCTTGGCCGATCTCAAGAGGTCATGACGGGTTGCATCACGCTCCTCATCGCCCATCAAGTCGATGAGGCCGTCGTCAGAGGCCCGCTGAATGATCTCCGCAATCTCGGGCGTCCAGTAGTGGTCCGGGTTGATACGTTGCCGGGACATGCTGCGTCTAAACCTCGATCGCGTCGAAGGGATAGAGCGGGCGGCGGATGTTCTTGAACGTCAGCCGGCTCGAATCGGGCGAGGCCAACGCGCCGGAATCGCAGACAATGACCTTGTCGGCGATCGGTTCGTAGGCGGCGCGGAAATGCTGCATCGACTTCAGCGCCACCGTACGCTTCTCGCGTGGGTCGATCCCATTCGTCAGGAACTGCTGCATATCGGTGATTTGGATGAGATTGGTGACGACCAGAACATCGATGCCGCCGACCCGCAACACAGCGCTGGGACCGAAGTGCTTGGTCATGCCCGCCCACATCGGTCCGTCGCAAATGTATGTGCCGTCGCCGGTGTGCACGACGCTGCCTGTAAGTTCCAAGGGCGGACCACCAAAACGGGGGTCGACCTTGCCGCCGACGTCCAACGTCACCGTGGCGCCAGGGCCAGCCTGAACCAGGGCGGCGGCCGCCTCGCCGTCACGCACGGCGCCGAAGCAGGCATCCTGTAATCGGGCATCCAGCATCGCCTTGAGCAAATTCGTCGCATCGCCATAGGCGCCGGCGCCGGGATTGTCGGCGTAATCAGCGATGACCAGCGGCTTGCCGTTGTAGTTGTGCTGGCGCGCGATGTCGGCGGCTTGGCCAGACGTCAGATAGGTGTTGGTGACCTCGTCGCGACGTTGCCAGATGTCGTCCATCAACGCTTCGGCCATCGCCTGATAGCGCGGATCGTCGCCGTCGCCGGTCACCAAGACCGTGGGGCCGACGTCGAAAATGTCGGAGTGATGGAAGCCCGCGTTGATCGATGTGTTGAGCACGCCCGCCTCCGCCTCGAAGCCGCGCGCCTTGGCTTGCAGGTCGATCATCGGTCCGGCATCGGTGCGCCCGCCGTCGGCGCCTTCGAACAACGGGCGGCGCGCCAGGAACGTCCTGGGCCGGATCTCGCCGGCCATGGCGCGTTGCAGCAGGTCACCCGCCTGGCGACCACGTTCGGCCATGTCGATATGCGGATAGGTCTTATAGCTGCACACGATGTTGGCGAGGTCGGCCACATCCGGCCCGACATTGGCATGCAGGTCGAAGGTGACGGCGACCGGGATGTCGTTGCCGATGATGGCGCGCACGCGTTTCAGGAGTTCGGTTTCCGCGTCCTCGTAGCTCTCGGTCACCATGGCGCCATGCAGGGCGAGCAGCACGCCGTCGACATCGCGATTGGCCTCAAGCCTATCGAGGATCAAACCGCCAAGTTCTTCGAAAGCGTCGTCCGTCACCTTGCCGCACGGGTTGGCGAAGGCGGCGACGGTATGGATGAGCTCCCAGTCATGGGCCTCGGCCGCGGCTATGAAACCGGCAGTCTCGCTGTTGGTGCCGGTCATCTCCCGAACGATTTCCTCGGCGCCGCGAAAGCAGAACATCTTTTCGAAGGCCGGAATGTCGGCGGGTTGGACCGAAAAGGTGTTGGTCTCGTGCATGAGCTGGCCGGCCAGCACGCGAAACTTCATCAACTTCTCCTAACTGCTCTTGAGACTGCGCCAGTATTCGCGGGCGAACGCGGCATAACCGGGGATCAGCGCTTCATGCCGTGGTGCGATCTTGTGATAGGCGGCCGCCAGCGCATGGAACGGCACCGACGGAAACGTGTGATGCTCGGTATGATGGGGCATCTGCCAGGAGAGCCAACGTATCACGCCGTTGGTTTTCATGGTGCGGGTGTTCGCCAGCATGTCGGCGGTGAATGGCAGCAGCGTGTGCTCGGCGAGCAGGTAGAACCTGAGAAACGGCATGCCGAGTACCAGCGGCAGCACCCAATAGAGGATCGGCGCCCATGAACCGGCGCTGATGGCGACCAGCGCGATGACGGCGTAGCCGGCGAGGAACAGCCGTGATTCGTGGATAACCGACTGCTTGCCGTCGTCGGGAATGTAGGGCTCGGTGACCCTGCCCAACGCGTGGCTCACGACGACCTTCGCCATCACCCACCAATAGCTTTTTATTCCCGTCAGATACCAGAGCAGTGCGCCGCGCGTGCGTGGCTTCGGCTCGCCGAGTTCCGGATCCTTGCCCTCGATCTGGGTTTCCCGATGGTGCTCGAAATGGAAGAACCTGAAGTAGGCAGGCGGCAGCATGATGGCGAAACCGAAGACATAGGCGACCGTCTCGTTCAGCCAGCGGGACTTGAACGCCGTGCGGTGGATAACCTCGTGCAGCGGACAAAACAGAAAGGCGAGCAGGATGCCATGAATGATCATGGCGGGGACTAGAAGCCACCAGTAGGGCATCACCCACCAGATCAGCGTGCCCGTCACCAGGATGGCGAGCAGATGGCTGAACAACTGCGCCAGACCTTTCGCATCCGAACGCTCCGACAGCCGGCGCACGTCGGTGAACGAGCAGATGTCACGCCTGGCGATAAATCCTTCCATGTCTCCTCGGGTCAATGCGATCGGGGGCGCTATCCTGCGACGGCCCGCGCGGCCGTTCAATGACGATGACCCCATGACCCGTCCGGAGAGACGGCGTATCGTTCTGGCCCTGTGAACGCACGGAAGGGAGAGCGTCATGGCCGAACGCCGCATAAAGCCGGAAGACCTGCGTAGCCGTCACTGGTTCGACGACCCCGATCATCCGGACTCCGTCGCCATCCATGTCGAGCGTTACCTGAACTACGGCCTGACCCGCGAGGAACTGCAGTCGGGCCGGCCGATCATTGGGATCGCCCAGACCGGCAGCGATCTGTCGCCGTGCAACCGTCACCATGTGCAGCTCGCCGCGCGCGTACGCGACGGCATCCGCGATGCCGGCGGCGTGCCATTCGAGTTTCCCGTGCACCCGATCCAGGAGACGGGCAGACGTCCGACCGCGATGCTCGACCGCAACCTCGCCTACCTCGGTCTGGTCGAGATCCTGCACGGCTATCCGTTCGACGGCGTGGTGCTGACCATTGGTTGCGACAAAACCACGCCGGCGGCGCTGATGGCCGCCGCCACGGTCGACCTTCCGGCCATCGCGCTCTCAGGCGGGCCGATGCTGGATGCCTGGTGGGAGGGGCAGCTTGCCGGCTCCGGTATGGTGAAGTGGGAGGCCCGGAAACTGCTCGCGACCGGCGCGATCGACTATGACGGCTTCATCGACCGCGCCTGTCAGGCGGCGTCCTCGGCCGGCCACTGCAACACCATGGGTACGGCGCTCACCATGAACAGCCTGACCGAGGTGCTGGGCCTGTCGCTGCCCGGATGCGCGGCAATCCCGGCGCCCTATGCCGCCCGCGGCGCCATCGCCTATCTGACCGGCCGGCGCATTGTCGACATGGTGTGGGAAGATTTGAAACCCAGTGACATCCTGTCGCGTGGCTCGTTTCTGAACGCGATCCGCGTCAATGCCGCGATTGGCGGGTCGACCAACGCGCCTATCCATCTGCAGGCGATCGCCCGTCATGCCGGTATCGAGCTGGAACTCAAGGATTGGGAAACCTACGGCTACGACATTCCGCTGCTGGTCGACTGCCAGCCGGCCGGCCGCTATCTGGGTGAAGCCTATAACCGCGCCGGCGGCGTGCCCGTGGTGGCAAAGGCTTTGGATGAAGAGGGCCTGATCGACCGTGATGCCCTGACCGTCACGGGCACGACGCTCGCGGACAACGTGGCGGGCGCAGCGGCGCCCGACGGCGACGTCATCCGCGCGTTTGCCAACCCTTTGAAGGAGAAGGCGGGATTTTTGGTGCTCTCCGGCAACCTGTTTGACGCGGCGATCATGAAGACGTCGGTCATCTCAGACGACTTCCGCCGCGCCTATCTGGAAGTGCCCGGCCACGAGAACCGCATCGAAGGCAAGGCTGTGGTGTTCGATGGCGCCGAAGATTATCGCGCGCGCATCAACGATCCGGCGCTAGAGATCGACAAGCATTCGATCCTGGTGGTGCGTGGCGCCGGGCCGGTCGGGCATCCCGGTGCGGCAGAGGTCGTCAACATGCAGCCGCCTGATCGCTTAATCCGGGACGGCATCCGCGAGTTGCCGACCATCGGCGACGGCCGCCAGTCGGGCACCAGCAACGCGCCGTCAATTCTGAACGCGTCGCCAGAGTCAGCGGTGGGCGGTGGCTTGGCGATGCTCCAGACCGGCGACCCTCTGGTCATCGACCTGGATGAACGCACCGCCAATGCGGACGTGCCGACCGAGGAGTGGGAGAAACGCAAAACCGAGATGGCGTTCGAGGTGCCGGAAAGCCAGACGCCGTGGCAGGAGCTTTTCCGAGAAAAGGTCGGGCCGCTCAGCACCGGCATGTGTTTCGACTTCGCCGTCGCCTACGACAAGGTGCGGCGTCACCTGCCGCGCAACTCCCATTAATGCCTCCAAGGCTGTGCCACGGCACTGGCCGGGCGATGCGACCAAACAAACGCTGCTAGAACGCGTTGATGCTGACCGTCGAGCAGGGGACGCCGGGGAAGCGACTCAGCGCTTCGTGTTTGAGGCCTATCGAGACGGCCAGCAGGTAGAGGCTTCGCGTGAAGGCGTGTTGTTGGGCAGTAGCAATGGTGTAGGCATCCGCGCCGTCGCCGGACGCCGATGCGGCGACCAGGATGTTGACGACGTCCATGGGATCGGGCCGGCCGTTCGCATCGTCGCTGATCAGACGAAGCGCCAAACCCACGTCGTGGCAGGCGATTAGCGGCGCGATATCCGGCCGGGCGAGGCCGCCGTCCAGGTGCGGTCCGGCATCATAACTCTCCAGCGCCGCGCGCGCGGCAGCGGTATCGCCCAGCATCGCATATCCTTGGGCGAGCCTCAGATGCGCTGCCGGGTTGCCCGCCGCGCCATCGCCGTTTTCCAGGGCTTCAGCCGCCGCGCGTAAGATCGCGCGGGCGCGGGCCTCGTCGCCTTGCCGTCGATAGGCATCGGCCAGCGATATCCGACCCAGCAGAGGCAGCCAGCCGGGCAAATCGTCGGCAAGGGTCGCCGTCATGTCGTGGTCGCCGGCCGCGGCGATGCCTTCGACCATGGCAAGCCGGGCGAAGGCCGCATCCGTCTCGGTCAGGCTGGCGGCCGCCACTTCCGCATCGTCGCTGTAGCCGGCGGCGGCCCACATGGCGAAGAGTGAGCCAAGCTGACGTGTGCGTTCCCACATGTCGCCTTCCATATCGTTGTGCACGATGTCCCAGGCGAGCGCGAACATGGCGCGCGCGCGTTCATCGTCACCGGTCTGGGCCAGCATGCGTGCTGAAACGATCAAGGCGTCCGTCCGGATCTCCAGATCGCTGATCGCCAGGGCATCGGGCAGAGCGGCCGTGTCATCGGCAGAGAGAGGATCGGTGGAGAGCCATGACGAGGACCGGTAGAGGCCATCGGTCGGGTTGCCCCACAGCGCATAGGCGTCGCCTTCGGTTTCCTGAAGCCAGCCGGCAATCGACTGGAACGCGGCGTCCGGCTGACCGACCGCCGACTGAAAGCGGGGCATCAGGAAGAACGGCGCGAAGGCTTCCGACGTCAGATTGCCACCGGCCGCCAGTTCGTCCTGATAGGCGAGCAGGCTCTCGTTGAAGTCGATCCAGACCCTGCATGCCAACCCGCTCACCTCGACGCCCTGGCATAAAACGAACTGGCCGCCGGTGAGGCTATCGGCACCGGTTTCCTGAGCCTGCGTTGATGCCGGCGCGGTGGCCAACCAGACGAAGAACGCGACGAACAGGACCAAGCCGGGACGCCTCATGACAGGTCAGGCCGCACGCAGACTTGAGTGCGCCTTCTGTGTTCGGCTACAAGCGCCATGTGCCCGATCTCTCCCCACCCAGCTACCCGGATATTCGCTTGTCCACCTTATCAGGCTTCGTCTGGCCCGAGGGCAAGTCATGCGGCGTGACGATCGGCTGGCATGTGGATGGCGAGGCGGGGCCGATTGGTTGGGACCGTGGCGCGGTCGAGCACGTGACGGCCATGTCCGAGGCAGCGTATGGCATCACCACCGCCATGCCGCGCATCCTCGCGCTGCACCGGGATCTTGAGATCCCGGCGACGTTCTTTGTGCCGGCCCACGTCGCCGAGCGCCATCCCGCGATGATCGATGCGATCCTGGCCGGCGGTCATGAGATCGCCCATCACGGCTACATGCACGAGAACCTGTTCGGCATGGCGGCCGAGGACCAGCGCGCGGTGTTCGCCCGTGCCACAGAGGTTCTGGAGCGTCTAACGGGTCGCGCGCCGCGCGGCTGGAGCGCGCCGGGCTGGGGTGTCGATGCGCGTACGCTGGAGATGATGGCCGAACTGGGTTTCGCCTATGACGCCAGCCTTATGGAGTATGACGTCCCGCATCTGGTCGAAACGGCCAAGGGTCCGCTGATCGAGCTGCCGACCAGCCTGGTGCTGGACGATTGGGCGCTCTTCGGCGGGTCGCTTTATCCGACCGGCAGCGCTGTCACGGCGCCCGCCGAGGACGCGCGGCGCATCTGGCTGGAGGAGTTCGTGGGTCTGCGCCGCTATGGCGGTCTGTTCCACACCACCTTTCATCCCAACCTGATGGGACGGCCCGGACGCCTGGTCATGCTGGAGCAGCTCTTCACCGAGATGCGGGCCTACGATGACGTGTGGTGGGGCACCTGCGAAGTGGCTGCCGACCATGCGTCGACCTTCGCGGTGGGGGGGCGGTTGTGAGCGACTCACCCATCGATGGCCTCGTCGACTTTCTGGTCGAGGCGCGCCGCCAGACCTATGCCATCCCCCACGGCGAGAAGCTGGCCGACGGCACCGAGCAGATGGTTTGGGATCGCGGCATCTGGTCCTACCGCGACCGGTACGCCGGCCAAAACCCTTATGGCGGACATGAGCTCGTCTGGTGTGACGGCCGCGTCGTCTGGATGAAGAACTACATGGCGACCGTCCTGACCGACCATCCGCCGATGGGCGAGATCTATGCGTTCCAGCGCACGGTCCTTGGCGACCCCGACCCCGATCACCTGATGCGCGGACCGGCGTCATACGTCGAAGGGCCCTTCGTCTATCGCAACACGGTCGACGGTGACATCTTCCAGTTCAGCGGCGTCGAGACGATCAGCCACGACGGTATCGACGTCTACCGGATGATCTTCCACGGCGGCTTGATCGGAACCTGAAGAGCGCCGCTAGGAAAACCGGTCGTCGACAATCGTCTCCACTGCCACTTGCTGAGCGATCAATCCGAATCGGGCATAGGTCGCGATGTTCTCCCGCCAACGTTCCCGATTGATGAGGCAAGCCTGCTCCGGTCCTTTTCGGCCGAACACGAGCGGCGCCATCATGTCGAGCACCCGGCGGTTCTCGGCGACATCGGGTCGCCCGACGCAAGTCTCCGCAATCAAGGCGGCTGCCTCGTTTCGTTGGGCCAGAGCCTGCCGCCACCCCTCGGCGGTCGCCGCCAGGAATCGCCGCAGAACACCGCCATGCGTTTCCAAACACGCGGCTGTCGTGACGATTACCTGCGACTGCGGGACGAGCGAGGGATGGCGCAGCGGTATCAGGCGTGGTCGATAGCCCTGCCGCTCCAGGGCGACGGCCTCGGTGATCGCGTAACCCTGCACCGCGTCGAAACGCCCGGCTATCAGGTCGTCCAGCGACCAGCCGGTGACGGTGACGTCGACAGCATCGATGTCAACGCCATGGAGGCGCAACAGGATGCGCAGCAGGTGCTCGCCGTCACGGTGCATGGCGATGCGGTAGCCCGCGAGATCGCCGATGGCCTCGATCCCGCTTTTGCCTTTGGTCATCAAGACCAAGGGCGTTTCCTGCAGCATGGCACCGATCGCGCGCGCGGGCTTGCCATCGGCGCCGTGCTTGACCACGAGATTGTCTTCGCAGCAGCCGGCCGAGCACGGGTCGTCGGCAATCAAGTCGAGAACGGAACGCTCGGGGTGGCGGTCCGGGGCGACCAGATCGACATCCAGACCGGCAGCGCGATAAAGACCGTGACCGCGTGCCCAGACCGGACCGGCGAACTGGCAGTCCAATCGCCAATCCAAATAGAAACGGAAAGGGGTCACGGCTGCCGTTCAGCCATCAACCCGCTCGAAGTAGACACCGAGAAACTCAAAGTCGTCGGACGGCTGGTGAAAGTAATCCAGGTGATCGGCGCGAAACGCCTCCAGGCCGACCGTGCCCGAGACGGCGGGGTCGCGCCGCCACAGCCGCTCGGGTATGGCGTCCCAGCGGACCAGTTCAATGCCTGTCAGGCGCACACGACACCGCGTCGTGCCGTCGCGGTCGACAACGTCATAGGTGGCGCCGACGTGGAGCGCGGTGTTGTCCGCATCAAGCCCCTCACTCCATGCGACAAACCGTACGGTCGCCGTCTTGCTGCCGTCGATGATCTGGTCGATCAGTTCCGATTGGAACCACTGCATGCGATGGGCGGTTATGGTTTGGCTCCTCAGAACGGCGCGGGATCGCAAAAGCGTTTGACCACGTTGCGCGTGATGGTCGCGACGTTGTTGTCGAAGTTCCGGCACGGCAGGGCCGAGACCCAGGCGATGGAGCCGGTCGAGAAGACGGCGCCGCCGTTGTCGGTCTCGAAGAACACCATGTCGGCGTGGACGCGCGGCTGGACCGAGCCGTAGATCATCGGATGCATGTGGCCGAGCTCCTCGTTCACCATCAAGACGGTGTCGGAGTGATCGAAAGAGCTGGCCAGCACCAGAGCGTGTGGCGGGGTGCCGCGCAGGGGGTCGGCGCAGTCGAGTTCCCAGCCCGCCGCGCCGCCGCCCAGCAAGCCGAAATCGCCGACCAGTTCGTCGTCGCCCAGGCCATCGAAGATCCAAGCGGCGCGCGGATCGTGGCTGTCCGGCTGGCGCTTGTAGGGGCTCGACCAGTCGAAACCCTGAGCGATAAAACCGACGCCGACGACCGACTGGGGCGTGCGGCCGCCGCGCCACCACAGGCCGCCGAGTTCGCCGGTGAAGCTCATGTGGTATTCGCCGGGTTCGGCGATCCAGGAGCGCGAGCCGTCCTCGGCGCGGCGCATTTCCATGACCCCCGGCTTGTCGTCGCGGAAGGCGACGCGCCAATAGAACCCATTGCCGCCCATGTACATCAGCCGGCCGCCTTGGCGGGTATAGCCCTGAATACCGTCCAGCATGCGGGTCGAATAGTATTCGGGGTGGCTCATGGTCATGACGCAGGGCCATTGGGCGAGCAGGTCGGCGCCTTCGCGGTCCAGGTCTTCGTCGCTCACCATGTCATAGGCGATGCCTTCGTGCTCGAGCCAGGCAATCAGATGCATGTCGGCGCTCATCTGCCACAGCGAATTGTGCTGCGGACTAAGATTGGCGATGGGTCTGAGGCGCGAGCTGTAGTGCGGGCCCGTGTCGTCGGCGTGCAGGCCATACATGCTGACGCCGATCTCCGGATGTTCCTGCTGATAGAGATCGTCGGGACCCAGACGCGGCGACTTGTTGAACTGAAAGTCGTACTCCGCCGAGGCGATCTGCTCGTCCAGATTGGCGTAGGCCAGATAACTCGCGGTCGGTACGAGCACGCAGAGCGGTGCCGTCGTCTTGCCTGCCGGCGGGCGCACGACAAACGGCACAAACTCCGGCGCGCTATCCTCCGGTTCCAGTTTGGCGGCATAGAGACCGCTCTTGGTGTTTTCCGGAATCGTCACCTCGAAGTCCGGCCGCCACCCGCAATCGTAGATCGCGTCCTCGGTAAAGTGCATCGCGCCCCACTGCTCCGGCGCCTTCGTCCAGTTGAACTCGCTGGCGTCCCAGTTGTGCCCACGAACCGCTCGGATCGGCATGTTGACGGCTTCGCCATCCAGCTTGTTGCTGGACATATCGACCAGCCGGTCGCTCCCGATGTCCTGGCTGAAGTCCCAGGCGAGCACAATATGCCTGGCCAGTTTCTTCGGCAGGGCGCCAGTTAAGAGTTCGGCACTCTCATCGTCGTCGAGCAGGCGATTGATGAGAACGGGGCGCTCGATCTTTCCGTTGACGTGACCGCCGGGAAACCACGTGCCGTGCTCGGTCTGGTTATTGTAGGCACCGACCATGAAGGCCGCTTCCTTGTTATGGATGTCGCCCATGTCGGATGCGGTGGCGGTTGCTTCGGAGCGGGGTGGAATGGTCGGCACGGGATCGATCATGCGCTGGACGATCTTGAGCTCCTTGGTCGCCGCATCGTAGCTGCCGTTCAGCAGATACCATTGGCGCGCGATAAGCGGCTCTGGTGCGACAGCGCGGGCGGTGCGGTGATCGTTGCCGTCGCCGACAAAAAAGCAGGCGTGTCCGTCGCCGTCCGTGAACAGGCCCCAACCGAACTCGTTGCTTTCGTCAAACTTGGAGACGATGGATCTCCATGGCCGCTTCGGCGTCGTCGGCCAGAACAAACACTGCAGCGAAAAACTGTCGAGCTTGTCGAACGCCTTGTCATGGCCAATCGCGCCATAGGCGCCGGGCCATATCGGCTGGTGGCGCGCCGCGTGGGTGCCGTTGGCCGGCACATCCAGTACCTCGTCGCGGTAACCGGGGCCGCCCGGCTGGTCGTCGCCTGACAGCAGCCGGACGATCGTCGCGTTGTAGCTTGATGTTCCATCGTCGGCGCTCGCCATGAAACGGATGGTGTCGCCCGGCGCAACGGAGATCTCATCCGCATAGGCCGCCAGTTTCTTCTTCAGCATTGTCATTCTCCCCCAAGCGCCACCGTGCGCCGTTTGCCGAGCGTATCGTCTGCCAAGCGTGCAACAGCCCAACGATGAGCCTCATCGCTCAATGCCGCTGTCGCATCATCAAGGTTGAGCCATAGACACGCATGGTCGTGTTCTACCGGTTGACCGCCGTGATCCTCGACCGTGGCCACAAAGTAGGATCCCGTCTTGTTGAGCCACGCTTGGCCGTCACGGCTGACGATCAACTGATTGGCGTGGCACAGCAGACTTGCGGTTACAACGACAAGGCCGGTTTCTTCAGCGACTTCGCGGCGCATGGCTTGTTCTGGTTCTTCTCCTGGGTCGATGCCGCCGCCTGGCAGCATGACACATTCCGGCGTTTCGCAGATCAGCAGACGGCCTTGCGCATCGCGCAACAGGCCATAGGCGCTGGGCCGTGTCCGAACCTTGCTGCCCTTTGGTGCCGTGCCGAATTGCGGGACGCCCGTCATGGCGACAACCTAGCCGATGCCAGGCATTCATAAGAACCCCTCACGTCTGCCATGAGGAATCCATAGCTTGCCCCAATTTGGGAAATCTCTAAACCAGCATGATGAGTACGGTTGCTCTGACATCAGGCCAGCGCGCCCGCGGCATTGTCGCCTGTATCGCGGCGACGACCACCGTGACGGTGACGATGGGAATCAGCTACCCGTTCCTGGCGTTAAGCCTGGAGCATCAGGGCGTCTCGCCGTTGCTCAACGGGCTGAACGCATCGGTGCAGATGCTGGCCGTCATGTTCCTGGCTTTCCTGGCCCCCAGACTTATCCGGCGTTTCGGCGTCAAACACGTTATCGCCGCCGGTATGGTTGGCATGGCTGTCTCCTTGGCGCTGCTGCCGGTCTTCCCGTCGGTATGGCTGTGGTTTCCCATCCGTTTTCTGTTGGGCCTTTCGGCCGAGCTCGCGTTCACCGCCGGTGACGTCTGGATCAACCAATTGGCGGACGAACGGCGGCGCGGCCGTCTCATCGGCATCGCCGGCATGTTCCAACACGGCGGGTTTGGCCTCGGCCCGGTGCTGCTGGTGGTGCTGGGCACGGAGACATGGACGGCGCTCTATATCGGCGTCGCGATCGTGCTGACAGGTTTGGTGCCCTTGGCTATCGCCGGCGGTGCACAGGTCGTGCTGGAAGGCGACCATCGCGCCCGCATCATTCATTTCTTCACCATCGCGCCGTCGCTGATGATGGCGGGACTGATGTTCGGCCTGATCGATAGCGCCACCTTGTCGCTGCTGCCGGTCTACGGTCTTCGCATGGGCGTTGCCGACGGTATGGCCGAACTGATGCTGTCGATCTTTGTCGTCGGTTCGATTTTGGCGCAGATCCCGGTCGGTTTTCTGGCCGACCGTGTCGAAACGCGTCGGCTGATGGCGGCGTGCACGTTTGTGACGTTGGGCACCATCGCGGTGCTGCCGTTCCTGGTGACCGATCCCGTCTTGATCTATCCGACCTTACTGTTGATGGGCGCGTCGCTGGGCAGCTTCTACACCATCGCGCTCACCGCCATGGGACGGCGTTTTCGCAGTGCCCAACTGGTTGGGGCGACCACGAGTTTCATGTTTTTGTGGGCCATCGGCAGCGTCATCGGACCGGGTATCAGCGGTGGCGCGATGAATGCGCTGGGACCTGTCGGGATGCCGATCGTTGGCGTTGTCTTCTGTGTCGTCTTCCTGGGCGTGCTGCTGCGGCGCATTTCCAGCGCACCGCCACTGGTCGTTAGGGAAAAACCGGACACCGACGCTTTCGACTGACCAGCCTAGCTCACGTCCTTGCCGTCGACCGTCAGTCGTCCGACCTTCTCGGGATAGAAACACAGATGACCGGTAATGCGGCCGACTTCGTCGAGTGGATCCGGATAAAACCAGACGGCATCGTCGATCCGGGTATCGCCGATTTTGACGTGGTGATAGCGCGCGGTGCCCTTGTAAGGGCAGCGCGTCTCCGTCGCCGATGGGATCAGAAGGTCCTGACGCACATCGTCTAAGGGAATGTAGTAGCGAGGCGGCAGGCCGGTTTCGAACAGGAAGAGCGCGCGTGTCGTTTCGGCGATGGTTTCGCCGGCGGCTTCGACGCGAACCGGGCGGGAACTCGCGACGATGTCGATACGCGCCTTGGGATCACGGGCGTGGACGAAGACCTCATCGTCCTCTTCGTACCAGTGGTCGAGTTGGTCCCAATAGAACGCCAGATAGTCCTTGATCGGGCCGCACTCGTCGAATGGCGTCTCGTAGGTCCAAACCGCGTTCTCCGCCACGCGGTCGCCGTGCACGAGATTGTAGTAAGAGGCGTCGCCCTTGAACGGACAGTGGGTCGTGTGGTCGCTGCGTGTCATCAGTGCCATGTCTGCATCGCCGCGCGGTACGTAGTAGACGGGTAGATGTTTGGTTTCACGCAGGATGACGGCATCGAGTGTGTCGAACACGGTACGCCCGGCGAATGTCGCGCGCAGACGTTTGTCGCAAGGCAGGAGCTCGATTTCATAAGTCGGGTGCAACTGGAATCCGGGCGCCGGATTGGCGATGCGTGACAATTCGGTCATAGCGTTCTCCCGGAGCAGATCCTGGTTTGATGGAATCGCTTTGCGATTCCATTAAGGCAGATGAATCTGCTCTATTCATAGATAGAGAGCGGATTCACATGGTTAGGTGGAACCGCTTAACGGTTCCACCTAACCATGACCCGCTCTAGGCGTTAGGGTCTATATTGGCGTGACCGGCACGAGACAAAAGGGGCAGGCGCATGGCCAACGATCGAGATCACGATGTTCGCGAAGAGTTGATGCCGTCAGGCGAGATCTATCGCCCGCGCTATTCCGGTGTCGCGACCTTCATGCGCCGCCCCCTGCGTGACGACGGCAACTGGGACGGCATCGACATCGGGTTGATCGGCGTGCCGTTCGACGGCGGCGTCACCAACCGACCGGGCGCGCGCCATGGGCCGCGCGGCTTGCGCGAGCAATCGACCCTGATGGGCCATACCAACCATCAGACGGGCATTCAGCCCTATCACATCGCGGAATCGGCGGATCTGGGCGACGTTTTGATCGAGGGCGTCTATAACCTTGAGCGCGCGATGGACGACATCGAAGCGTTTTACAAGAAGGTGCACGAAGCGGGCATCCTGCCGCTGACCGCCGGCGGCGATCATTCGATCACGCTGCCGATCATGAAGGCGATTGCCGCCGACCGTCCGGTCGGCCTGATCCATTTCGACGCTCATTGCGATACCGGGCCTGAGTTGTTCGGCCACAAGCACCATCACGGCGGCCCGTTCCGTGTCGCGGTCGATGACGGCGTGCTGGATCCCAAACGCACGATCCAGATCGGCATTCGCGGTCCGGCCGAGCCTTTGTGGGCCTTCAGCTACGAATCCGGCATGACCGTCATCCACATCGAGGACCTCTATGCCATGGGGATCGACGCGGTCATCGCTCGGGCGCGTGAGGTCGTCGGCGACGGCCCGACCTATATCAGCTTCGATGTCGACGGGCTGGATCCGGTCTATGCCCCAGGCACAGGCACGCCGGAAGTCGGCGGGTTCACGACATTCGAGGCGCAGCAGATGCTGCGTGGCCTGCGTGGTCTCGACATCATCGGCGGCGATGTGGTCGAAGTCTCGCCGCCGTTTGATCCGTCCGGCCAGACCGCGCTGACCGGTGCCCAGATGATGTGGGAAATTCTGTGCCTGATGGGCGAGAACGTCGCGGCGAAGAAGGGCGGCTAATCCAGCTCGTCCTCGGCAACGGTCCAGGGTTCCTGGCGCGCGGCATCGCTCCAGGTCTGCATCGCCGGCAACGCCATGATGGCGTCGACATAAGCGGACGAGACGGGGTCGAGGTCGACGCCATAGGTGACGAGGCGGCTGGCGACCGGTGCGTACATGGCATCGGCGGCCGAGAAGGCGCCGAACAGAAAATCGCCATCGTTGCCGTAGTCGCCGCGGCACCGGTTCCACCGTTCCTGGATCTGCAGGATGTCCTTAAGCGCGCCAGGCGTATGGCCGCGTCCGGGCAGTGACTTCCTGATGTTCATCGGCATCGCCGAACGCAACTCGTCGAAGCCCGCATGCATTTCACAGGCAACGCTGCGCGCGACGGCGCGTGCTTCGAAGTCGTCCGGCCAGATGGCGGCCTGGGGATGACGGTCCGTGGCGTACTCGATGATCGCCAAGGTTTCCCAGACCGTCAGGTTGCCGTCGACCAGGCACGGCACCTTGCGCGACGGCGAGACCGCCGCGATCGCGGCGTCCCACTTGTTATCGAACAAGGGGATCAGCCTCTCCTCGAACGGCAGGCCGAAATGCTCGAAGACCAGCCACGGCCTGAGCGACCACGAGGAATAGTTCTTGTTGCCGATGTAGAGGATTGGTGTGGTCATGCAGCCAGGTCCCGAGCAATTCCCAAAGGGTTGGGAATTGCTCCGATCATTTGATGTAGAGCGGATTCACGCGATGTGATCGATCCGCTTTGTGGGTCGGTCACATCGCGATCCGCATTACGTGCGGCGGATCGGCTTGAAGCGCTTCGCGGATCAAGCGCTGGAAAAAGATGGTGCCGGGCTCCTTTTCTGGCGACAGCTTGCCGGATTGGTAGATCCCGGCCTCCAGGTTCATCTGCACCTTCAGACAAACGCCCATGTCTTCGTGCATGATGGCAATCGAATCCTCGATGTACGTTCGGCCATAGGCTTCCTCGCCTTCCGGGAACCAGTACCAGGAACGGATGGTCAAAGCGCCGGCACGATCCGGTTCGACCTGCTCGATATTCAGCGCGCGGTCGGAATAGTGCAGCAGCAGCCCGGGGAACTTGTAGATCCACAAACCCTTGTTGGCGCGCGTGTCGGATTCGCCGCCATAGTCGACGTGAAAACCGACAAAACCGCCGTTCTCGTACGGCCGGATCTCGGCGCCCGACACCGCCTTGTTGAGCGCGCCGTGGACGAAGGGCAGGTGGTAACCCTCGCACGAGTTGTCGCCGTACGCCTTCCAGTCGCAGGCGCCGTCCACGCTTGTCTTATCCAGGAAGACGAAGCTCTTTGCCGCCGGGTAGTCGTCGGCCAGGCGCCCGACATCGCCCATCCAGGCGGCGAGGTCCGGCGCAGCCTCTTCCAGGCAGACAAAGACAAGGCCTCGCCAAGTTTCGACGCGCACGGGGAAAAGCCCGAACTTCGATTTGTCGAGGGCGCCGGACTCGGGAAACCCCGGCGCCGTTCTCAGACTGCCGTCGAAACCGTAGATCCAACCATGGTACTGGCAGCGCAACGCCTGGGAGCGTCCGCCGTCGTCCGTGAAAAGCGGTCCGGCGCGATGGCGGCAGACATTGTGGAAGGCGCGCAAGCCACCCTCGCGATCACGCACCACAAAGACCGGCCAGCCCGTCACGTTGGCGGTGACATAGTCGCCTGCCTGCGCCAATTGTTGCTCGCGGCCAACCAGCCACCAATTGCGCGCGAAGATCATCTGGCGCTCGCGCTCAAACTGATCGGCGTCGTGATACCAGGCAGCGGGCAGGGTATCGGTCAGGATTTGTGGTGCGGCCATCACGATTTACCTCACTTGGGTCTTGTCATAGGCACATTGGTGTTTGACTTCGACTGATTTATTTATAACATATGACATGTTAAAAAACTGGCGAAAGTCATACAGGATGAAGAGGTCTCTCGTCCATGCCTAAGGTCGTAAACCATGACGCCCGCCGCGAAGAGGTCGCCGAGGCGACGTGGCGCGTAATCGCCAAGCACGGTGTCGATGGCGCGACTCTGCGCGAGATCGCACGGGAAGCCGGTTTCACGACCGGTGTCATCCACCACTATTTCCGCGACCGCGGCGAGTTGATGGCGTTTGCCTATCAGCTGATCGCCGAGCAGACGGCCGAGCGCCTGAGCGAAACCCTGGCGGACCTGCCGGCAGGCATGCCCCGGGTTCGCGCGACCATCGAAGCGCTGGTGCCGCGCGAGCTCAAGTCGGGTCGTGTCGCCGCGCTTTTGGGATTCTGGTCGAGCGCCGCCATCGACGATCGCCATCGCGCGTTCAACCTGGCGTTCTATGACCGCTACCGCGGCCTCGTCCGCGAGCAGGTTGAGGGCGCCATCGCGGTCGGTGATCTGCCGGAACATCTGAATGCCGACGACACCGCCGATCAACTGGTCGCGTTGGGTGAGGGCCTCTTCGTGCGGACCGCCCTTGACCCCAAGCGCTTCTCGCCGGAGCGGCGCGCGCAGTTGATCAGCAGCACGCTGGCCATGTTTGCCGCCGACGCGGCACCGGAAGAGGAGACGACACCATGACCATGATGAAACAGCTCAGTCTCGACGACTTTATCTCGGCCGAGCAGGTCGCGTGCCTGCGCCGCCCGGTCGCCGAAGCCGAGGGGCTGCCCGGACGCGTCTATGCCGATCCCGCGTTCTTTGAGCTGGAGCGCAAGAAGATCTTTCCGCGTGGCTGGATGGCGATTGCCTTTGAGTCAGATGTCGCCGAGCCGGGCGACGCCGAGCCGATATCGATTGCCGGCTGGGACTTCATCGTGGCGCGCAACCGCCAGGGCGAGGTGAAGGTGTTCCACAACATCTGCCGCCACCGGTCGATGACCGTGCTGACCGAGCCCTGCAGCAAGGCCCAGACGCTGCAGTGCCCCTGGCACGGATGGACCTATGACCTTAACGGCCGGCTCATCGCGACGCCGGATATCGGCGGCATGGACGAGACGACCGGCAAGGTCAGCGCTGAGCAACCGGGCATCGATAAGGCCAAGCTCAGCCTGCGCGAAGTGCGCAGCACGACCTGGATGCACTTTGTTTTCGTCAACATCGATGGCCAGGCCGAGCCCTTCGAGGATTTCATTCGCCCTGTCCACGATCGCATCCCCGACCACGACCTCTCGGTCGTGCGGTTCTCCGGGATCACGACCGAGGCGCAGTTCGACGGCAACTGGAAGCTCGCCATCGAGACCGGATGCGAGGATTACCATCTGCCCTGGGTTCACCCCCAGATCGGGCCCCGCAGCGGCGTTTTCCGAGGCGAGCGCGGCGGCGACACCTATGTCTCGATCGCAAGCCGGCGCGAGACGGAAGTGCTCTCCAGCGACGGCATGCCGATGTTTCCTCACTACAACGGCAAGAAGGTTGGCGAAGACGGGCTATCGCGCGAGATCGTGCTCTTCTTCATCGTGCCCAACGCCATCGTCTCCATCTTGGATGACCATGTTGTCACCAATATCTATTACCCTATGGCCCATGATCGGACGCCGACGCGCCGCGCCTTTCACTTCATCGGCGAAGCTGCGACCGATGAGGAACATCGCGCCATTCGGGAGGCGGTACGCGACGCTTGGATTGAGGTCGGCGAGCAGGACTTTCCCATGGTTCGCGAGGTCCAGACCAAGCATGCCCAGCGTGACGAACTGGGCATGGAGACACGGTTCTCGGCCTACTGGGAAGGCGCCGTCCATCATTTCCAGAACCTGGTCGTGGACAGGTTGGAGGCGTAGTGCTTCGTGAGCCGATTTTTGCTGGGGCGGGTCGTGCCTAGAGCTTGAGTTTCATGCCGATATGGCTCGGCTCGAACCCGAGCTTCTCGTAGAAACGGTGGGCGTCGGGTCTCGCCCGGTCAGTTGTCAGCTGAACGAGTTCACAACCCGCCTTCTTCGCCTCGTCGATGGCAATCCTGAACATCTGTTCGCCCAATCCCGTGTTGCGATAGCTGCGGGCGATGCGAACACCTTCGATCGTCGCTCTGGTCATGCCAAGACGAGCCAGGCCGGGTGTCAGCGTTAGCTGAAGGCAGCCAACGACATTGTCGTTGTCATCGACGGCAACAAGGACCTGGTTGCCCGGCTGCCGTTCGATCGCCTCGAAGGCCTCCGTGTATGGGGAGGGTAGAGGATCCGCCAGCCGCTCCCTTTGCGCGCCAAGGATGTCATCGGCGAGCAACTCTACAACCGCATGGATGTCGTCTTTCGTCGCGGCGCGAAACTTCATGGCCAGCTCACATCCATCATGCAGGAGTATGCGTCAGCGCCAGCTTAGCTCAATTTGGCTGCGATCGTCGGGTCGCAACGCCCTCAAACAATCCTGAGAGCGCGCCAACGCCCTCGTTGCAAGTCGAAGCAGCATCACCCAGTGTGCGCCATCGACCGTGAGCGTCGGGCGCCGCTCTTGGTGCGCCCGGCCGAACCAGCGACGAGGTCCGACCGGTGTTTCATTCCTTCTTTCCCAACCCCCGCATTTTCTTCCCCGCCGTTCTTGTGTGGACCGGACTGTCGATGGCCGTCTGGTTCATCTTCGGCGCCGATCTCGGCGAGTCGCTCAGCCTGGGGGGATTGATCGGCTACGGCTATCCGGAGGGTCCGCCGCCCGAGGGCGACGAGATGGCCATGGACGCCTACGCCAATGCGCGCCTGTTTGCCGTCGATATCTGGCTCTACCAGTACATGATCGTGGTCGGCGCCATCTTCGCTTATTTGGTGAAGCGGCTGTTGCCCCATCGCTGGTTCTGGTGGTCCGTCGTCGTGTCGTCGATCATCATTTTCATCACGTGGTTCCTGGTTCAGCTCGACGTCATGATCAACAATTGGTTCGGCCGATTTTACGATGCCATTCAGATGGCTTTGGGTGAGCCCGGATCGATCTCCATCACAGAATACTATTTGCTGCTTTTGGAGTTCCTGGAGATCGCGATGGTCTTTGTCATCGTCGCCTCGATCAACCGATTCATCGTCAGCCACTTCATCTTCCGCTGGCGCACGGCGATGAACGACTACTACGTCGCCAATTGGCAGAAGCTGCGTCACATCGAAGGCGCTTCCCAGCGTGTCCAGGAGGACACCATGCGGTTCGCCAGCATCATGGAGAGCCTGGGCGTCAGTTTGATTGATGCGTTGATGACACTGATCGCCTTCCTGCCGATCTTGTGGGCCTTGTCAGAGCACGTGAAGGAACTGCCGATTATCGGCGAAGTACCTCAGGCGCTTGTTATCATCGCGGTCGTCTGGTCTATCTTTGGCACCGGTCTGGTGGCGCTGGCCGGCATTCGCCTGCCGGGCCTGGAGTTTCGCAATCAGCGTGTCGAGGCGGCGTATCGCAAGGAGCTCGTGTTCGGCGAAGATCACGCCGACCGCGCCCAGCCGCCGCGGTTGGCAGACTTGTTTGCCGATGTCAGGCGCAACTATTTCCGCCTCTATCTCAACTACCTCTACTTCAACCTCGTGCGCATCAGTTACCTCCAGGTCGGCGTGCTCGTGCCGTACTTCGCGCTTGGGCCGACAATCGTCTCGGCGACGATTACGCTTGGCGTGCTGCAGCAGATCGTGCGCGCTTTCGGCCGCGTCGAAAGCTCGTTCCAGTATCTCATCAACTCGTGGACGACGATCGTCGAGATGCTGTCGATCTACAAACGTCTCAAGGCCTTCGAGGCAACCATGAAAGGTGAAGAACTGGCGGATATCGAACGCGATGCATCGCCCGCATAAGCAAGCCGATACGTCAGGGCGTGAGAGTTGCTACCCCGTCCCCTCGGCCTCTTCGATATCGAGGTCGGGCGGCGGGACCCGGTAGCCTTTGGTCAGGTAGGTCAGGTAGCCGCTGCCGATGGCGAGCCAGATGACGCCCAGGATCAGGGCGTCCTTATCGAGGCTTGCCAGCAAACCAAGGTCGAGGATGGCGCCCAGGCCCGGCACCAGGACCCACAGCAACAGACCGCGCCGTTCGCCGTCATGGCGATGGCGCAGGTAGTGGGCGATCACCGACAGGTTGACGAAGGTGAAGGCGGTGAAGGCGCCGAAGTTGATGAACGAGGTCGAGGTCGCCTCGTCCAGGCCGATCGCGAGCAGGCCGAACAGGCCGGCCATGACGATGTTGAAGACCGGTGTCTTAAAGCGCGCGTTGAGGTAGCCGAAAACGCGTTGGGGCAACACGCGGTCGCGGCCCATGGCGTAGAGGAGGCGCCCGACGCTTGCCTGGGCCGACAGTCCGGCTGTGAACTGGGTGACGACCATGCCGATCAGGAAGACCGTGACGAAGATATCACCACCGACCTTGCGCGCGATCTCGAACGCCGCGGCGTCCTCGTTCTGGAACTGGGTCGACGGGTGCGCGAGCTCGGTGACGTATGACGCGCCGATAAAGACGCCGCCGCCGATCAGCGCGATCAGGAAGATCGCGCGCGGCATGGTCTTGCGCGGTTCGATGGTTTCTTCGGCCAGGGTCGAGACAGCATCGAAGCCCAGGAACGAATAGACCGCGAGCGCCGCGCCGGCGAGGGTCGCGGAGAACGGCACGCCCGGTTTGAAGAAGGGATCGACGGAAAGCAGCGAGCCGGTGTCCGATACCTCGACGACATAGTGTGCGGCGAGCGCCATGAAAGCGGCGACAATCAGGAACTGGGCGACCATCAAGATGAAGTTCACCCGGCTGGCGAAGTGGATGCCGATGATGTTGATGACGCTGGTCAAGACGACATAGGCGATGATCCAGATCCACGACGGAATGTCGGGCAGGGCCGCGCCCAGATAGGCAGCCCCGATCAGCCAGATCACCATGGGCAGGAAGAAGTAGTCGAGCAGCACCGCCCAGCCGACCAGGAAACCGGCATGGGCGTTGATCGTACGCCGCGTGTAGCTATAGGCCGACCCCGAAACCGGATAGATCGAGGTCATGCGGCCATAGCTGTAGGCGGTCAACAGAATGGCGGCCAACGCGACCAGATAGGCGCCTGCCGCCGTGCCCTCGGACTTGTCCGCCAGGACGCCGAAGGTGCCGAAGACGATCATCGGCGCCATATAGGCCAGACCGAACAGCACGACCGCGCCCAGCTCCAGGCTGCGGTCGAGTTTGGTCTGAGCGGTCGTCATGTCATCCGGGGGCGATGATATCGCTTGCCTGTTCGCCGAGTCCCTCGACGGCCATGCGCACCCTGTCGCCGGCCTTCAGGAACACGCGGGGGTTCCGGCCCTGGCCGACGCCGGCGGGCGTGCCGGTCGCCATGACGTCGCCGGGTTCCAGCGACATGAACCGGCTGACGAAGCTGACCAGGTGGGCGACCGGGAAGATCATGTTGGCGGTCGTGCCGTCCTGCATCATCTTGCCGTTGACCTCGCACCACAGCCTGAGGTTCTGGGGGTCCGGCACCTCGTCGGCGGTCACGAGCCACGGGCCCAGGGGGCAGAACGTGTCGCCGGACTTGCCGAGTATCCATTGGCCGGAGCCGAAGCTCTGGAACTTACGCTCGGAAACATCATGGAGGGTGCAGTAGCCGGCGACGTGCTTCAGGGCATCGGCCTCGGCGATGTTCTTGCCGCCGCGCCCAATCACGACACCCAGCTCGACCTCCCAGTCCATATGGCGGCTGTCGTGCAAGAGCTCGATCGCGTCGTTGGCGCCACACAGCGTCGTCGTCGGCTTGAAGAAGACGATCGGCTTGTCGGGCGCCTGTGCGCCGACTTCTTTCGCATGGTCGGTGTAGTTGAGGCCGATGCAGATGATCTTGTTGATGCCTGTCAAGGGCGGACCCAGACGGGGCTTGCCGCGTACCCTGGGCAGGCTCTCCGGGTCGATCCGGCGCAGGCGCTTCAGCGCCGCGGTTGACAGCCCGGATGTATCGATGTCATCGACCTCGTCTGCCAACGAGCGCATCGCGCCGGTGTCGTCGATCATGCCGGGCTTTTCCTTGCCCGGCCTGCCATAGCGCACAAGTTTCATCGCGGTGTCCCCCGTTAGGCCGTCATGCCGCCATCGACGTTCAATGTCTGGCCGGTCACGTAGTCGGCGCCGGCCGACAGGAAGAGAATGGTGTCGCCGTAATCCTCAGTCGAACCCACACGCTTCAGCGGCACGATGTTTTCGATATCGTCGAACATCTCCGGAAAGCGGCATTCCCAGGGCGAGTCGACCGGACCGGGCGCGATGGCATTGACCCGCACATCCGGCGCCAGCGCCCGCGCCCACTCCTTGGTCAGGTTGACCAGGCCGGCCTTGGTCGCGCAGTAGACCGAGCTGGACCCGCCGCCGCCATGGGCTGAGATCGATGCCGTGTTGACGATCGCGCCGCCCGACGCCCTCAGGAATGGCGCCGCCGCTTTGGTGCAGCGATAGGGCCCGATCAGGTTGACGTTCAGGAGCTTGTCCCAGAAGGCCTCGTCCTGGCTCTCGAAATCGGCGGGCGGGATCGGCAGTTTGGTGCCTGGCGTGCCCGCGTTGTTGATCAGGTAGTCCAGGCCGTCCAGCGCTTTCGCGGCGTCGCGCACCATGCGCGGCGCGTCCTCGGCGTCGCCGACATCGCCGGGCGCGGCGACCACGTCATGGCCTTCTGACGTCAGGCGCTCGACCTCCTCGGCCAGGCGTGGCGAGGATGGCAGGTCGTTGATGGCGACGCTGGCGCCACAGCGCAGGAACGCCTCGACCGTGCCCAGGCCGATACCTGACGCGCCACCGGTGACCAGCGCCTTGCGGCCCTGGAGATCATAACTTGCCCGCATGGTCTTCCCCGTCCTGTCGTTTGTCGCGGCATCCTAGCGATCTGGATCGCCGCTGTCCTCGCGGATTCGCGCGAACGCGTCGAGCAGGCGCACGCCGACGCCGGTGCCGCCCTTGGGGCAGAGTGGCTTGTCGTCATAGGCCAGTTCCTTGCCGGCGATGTCCAGATGTGCCCATGGACGGCCGCGCGCGAAGCGTTGCAGCAGTTGCGCGGCATGGGCCGCGTCTGCGTATTCACCGGGTTCCGCGATCTGCCTGAGATCGGCGATGTCGGAGCCCAGATTGTCCTCGTATTCCTGGTCCAGCGGCATGCGCCACAGCTTCTCGCCGCTGGCTTCCGAGGCCGCCTCCAAATCGGCGGCAAGCCGGTCCGAGGTCGTGTACATGCCGGTATAGACCAGGCCCAGGCCGGCCATGATGTCGTAGGTCAGTGTCGCCAGGTCGATCATGGCGGCCGGCTCGAATCGCTCGACCGCATAGGCCAGCAGGTCGAGGAGAACCAGGCGGCCTTCGGCGTCCGTGTTGAAGACCTCGATGGTCCAGCCGGCTTTCGACGTCAGTACGTCGCCGGGGCGATAAGCACGGCTGCCGGCCATGTTCTCGACCAGGCCGACGACGCCGACCGCGTTGACCTTGGCGTTGCGTGCGGCCAGCGCACGCATGGCGCCGACAACGGCCCCGCCGCCCGCCATGTCGCCTTTCATCTCCTCCATGCCCTTGGCCGGCTTGATCGAGATGCCGCCGCAATCGAACGTCAGCCCCTTGCCGATGAAACAAAGCGGCGGTTCGTCGCCATTGTCCGCGCCCGACCAGCGCAGGACCAAGAGGCTGGGTTCATGGCCGCTGCCGCGCGCGACGGCCAGCATGGCGCCCATGCCTTGGTCTTCGAGATAGTCGGGACCGTGCGCTTCGATGTCGATGCCGAGCTCGGCCAGGAAGCCGATCTGCTCGACAAAGGATTGCGGGTAGAGGTCGTTGGCCGGCTGATTGAAGAGATCGCGGGCAAGCTCAACGCCGCCGGCGACCGCATCGAGATCGCGCCAAGCCGCCGCCGCGCCGGCCATGTCGTCGGTCACGACTGTCAGCTGGTCAAGCCGGGAGGGATCGTCTTCGTCCTTGACCGTGCGGTAACGGTCATAGGCATAACCGCGCAGCCGCATGCCGAAGGCCAAGCGGGCGAGCGCTTGTCCGCCGTTTACGGGAGCGGTGTCGGGCGGCGTGATCTGAATCTGGACGGTGGTGCATCCGGTATCCGAGATATGCGCCGCGAGCGTTCCGCCAAGCCGCTCCCAGGCCTGACGATCCAGGGCCTCGGCATCACCCAGCCCGATCAGGACAACCCTGTCGGCGGCGATATCGAATGGCGCGGCCCCATCCAGAATCTCGTCGCGTTTGCCGGCAAATCGGCTGGTCTCGATCAGGCGGTTCAGCGCGCCGCCGCTTGCGGCATTCGATATCTCGCCTTCCGGCGTCACAGCGAAAACCTGGACTTCCACCGGCCCGTGCGCGGGCTGTGCAACAAACTCCACGTTCATGAGAACACCACGTCGATCAATCCGGACGGTTAGACCACCTTCGCCATTGGCCTGACATCGACCGGTTCCGCCAGCCAGGCGTCGTAGCTCTCAAACACCGCCTTGGTATAGGGCTGTTCGTAGTGGCGATCGAGCGCGGCGGCGTCGCTCCATTCCTCATAGAGGTAAAGGCTGCCGTCGTCGCGGCCTTCGTGCAGGACAAACTGAAGGCAACCGGGTTCCTGGCGCGTTGCGTCGACAATGCCGACAATGGCATCGCGCGCTTGCTGGAGGTGTTCAGATTTCGGCACGATGCGTGCCATGACAAACAAAGTCTGGTTCATGAGGTTCAACTGTTGCTGTTGCTAAGGACGATCGTCGCCGAGTGTAATCGGTCTGGCGTTAGTCGGGGACCATGGACTCGCCAGGCACCCACGCGGAGGTGACAGCGGAACATGTTGGTTCAGATCTACGAGGTATCCAGTCCCAAAGAGGCGCGTGAGCTCGCCGCGTTGGGTGTCGATCATGTCGGCGTCCTGGTCGGCCCGGGTGACTTCCCGCGCGAACGGGCGAGCGCGGAGGCATGCGCGATCCTTGGCGCGTTGCCCAAGACGACCTTGGCGGTCGCCCTTTCCCTTTCGGCCCGCGTCGAGGAGGTCGCGCGTGTCGTTCGTGAGACAACGCCCGATATCATTCACATCGGCGCCGCCATCGAGCTTTTCTCGGTCGATCAGACGGGCGCCATCAAACAGCAATTCCCGGAAACCCAAATTATGCGTGCCATACCGGTGGTCGGCGAGGAGTCGCTAGCATGGGCGCGCGACTATGAGGGTGTCGCCGACTGGCTGTTGTTGGACAGCCACGCGCCCGGCGACCGCCAGATCGGCGCCCAGGGCATCACCCACGACTGGTCGGTCAGCCGGCGCATCGTCGAGGCGGCAAGCATGCCGGTCATCCTTGCCGGCGGTCTGGGCCCCGACAACGTCGCTGACGCGATCGAGGCGGTGGCCCCGGCCGGCGTCGATTCCAAGACCAAGACCGACAGCGCGGACGGTGAGACGAAAGACCTTCAGAAGGTCGCGGCGTTTGTCCAAAACGCAAAGGCGGTCGGCTAGCACGCGCCTAGCGGCCTTCCGCGCGCCACGCCATGGCGAGGCCGCCGACAATCAGCAGCAAGGCAAGCCACGCCGGCAACAGCGGGGTGTTGTCGATGCCACGGACGATGAAACGGCCATGATCCAGCACGCCGATCCAACCCTGGCCGCTGCGGTCGCGCTCGGCCGCGACCTGGCGCACGGTCGGCAGGCGCTTATCGGCGATCCAGGTAATGCCGCCGCCGGTCGCTTCGACAATCGGTTGCAACAAATCGGTCTTGGCGCGCGGGTCGCGCCATTCGCGCGGATTGAGCTCGCCGACCGTGACGATGGTTTCGAGATCGCCATCGGTGACACGGTAAAGGCCGGCCTCGCTGACGCGAATCTCGGCGCTTGAACGGCCGGGTTCTTCGTTGGTCAAGGTAGCCGTCGTCTCGGCGCCGGACGGCGCGATGATGGTGACCTCGCCGGCCTGATCTTCCAGACTTTGACGGATGATGTTGAGCCGGTTGCCGATGGCACTGACACGGATCGCGTTTTCCTCGAGCTCGGGTTCCTTCATCAGCCAGTGGGCCAAGCGGCGCAACATCTCCTGTTGCGGGCCGCCGCCTTCAAAGCCACGCGCCCAGAGCCAGGCGTGGTCGGAGAGCAATTGGGCGACCCGGCCTTCGCCGACCCGCTGCAGGATCAAGAGCGGCTGGCCTTCGTAGCCGTCCAGCAGCACCTCGCCGGTCGGCGCGGTGGCGTTCACCTGGCGGAACCAGCGACCCCATGGCGGCAGATCGTCCTGGGCGCCCGGCAGGTCGGCGGTGACGGGATGACGCCGGCCCGTATCGGTCGGCAGAATGTTGAAACCGGATTCGACGACGTCGCCGGTCGGTGTGGCCGGCATCAGCTCACCCAGAACTGTCGTGTGCAAGCCAAGCTGGGTGCCGAAGTCCGGTCCGGCCGCAACCAGCATGGCGCCGCCCTCCAGCACGTATTCGGCGATGTTCTCCAGATACTGCTCGGGAATCACGCCGCGCTTGCGGTAGCGGTCGAAGATAATGAGATCGAAGTCGAGCAACTTCATCTCGAACAGCTCGCGCACCGGGAACGAGATCAGCGACAGTTCGCGGATTGGCGTGCCGTCTTGCTTCTCGGGCGGGCGCAGGATGGTGAAATGGACGAGCTCGACAGCGGGATCGGCCTTCAAGGTATTCCGCCAAACGCGCTCGCCCGTATGCACTTCGCCCGAAATCAGCAGCACCTTCAGATCTTCGCGAACGCCGTTAATGGCCAGGACGACACGGTTGTTGATATCGGTCAGTTCGTTGGACCGGTCGGCCAGATCGAGTTCGACCATCGACATCCCGGCGCGGTCCAGCGAGAAGTAGATCTCGTAGCGTTCACCGATCGGGACCGTATGGGTCACGGGTGAGACGCCGGGTGCCGTCAAGGTGACCTCGGCGGTGCCCGAGGGGTCATTGGTGTCCTCAACGCGGAACGCCAGCTTGGTCGGCTGATCGACGATGCCGTAACGCGGCGCCTCCAGCAGAACCAGCCGGCGGTCGACCTCTTGACGCTCGCCGGTCAGCAGGACGTGGACCGGGGCGTCAACGCCGAATGCTTCGAGCGTCTCCGGTGCGTCGTGCACCTCGCCGTCGGTGATCAAGACGGCGCCGGACACCGCCTCGCGCGGCACATCGGCCAGAGCCTGACGGATTGGCGCAAAAAGCGCGGTGCCCGATTCCGGCAGCCCGTCGTCATCCAGCGCGCTCAAGGCATCGACCGTCACCACGCGCGTCTCAAGATTGTCGAGCCGCTCGAACCTCTCCAGCATGGTGTCAAGCGCGGTCTGGGTCTGATCGTCGCGCTCGCCGATCGTCTGACTTGCCGACTGATCGACCACGATCAGCGCAATGTCCGGCAGTGCTTCGCGGCGCTCCTCGATCAGCGAGGGGTTCGCCATGGCCAACGCCAGGGTGGCCAACACGAGGGTGCGCCACGCCATGCCCGGTGCGCCACGCACAACACCGTAGATGAGCAGAAGCACGATGATCGCGGCGAACGGGATCAGCAGCCAGAGCGGCAGCAGCGGCGAAAAGGCGATATCGGTGACGGTCGCGCTCATTGGCCAAGCCGCTCCAGGATCGCCGGCAAATGCACGCTATCGGCCTTGTAGTTGCCGGTCATCGCGTACATCACGAGGTTGACGCCGAAGCGAAACGACATCTCGCGCTGGCGCTCGCCGCCGGGGACGACGGGAAACAGCGGCTGCATCTGATCGTTCAACGCCCAGGCCGACGCCCAATCGTTGCTGCCGATGATGATGGCGGAGACACCGTCATTGACGCCGCCTGGATGACGCTCGACCCAGACCGAGCCATTGGCCCAGCGTCCGGGGAAGTCCGCCAGCAGGTAGTAGGCCTGAGTCAGCACGTGGTTGGTCGGCACGCGGATCAGCGCCGGCACGTTGATGCCGGCCAGGAGTTCCTGCAGCCGGGCGGCGTTGGAGCCGGTGCCGGTCACGCCCTGCAGTTCCTCGTCGGCATCGCGGGTATCGACCACCAGAATGCCGCCGGTCCTAAGGTAAGCATCCAGCTTGGCACGAGCCGCATCGCTCAGCAGCGGCTGCTCGGCGGTGATCGGCCAATAGACAAGCGGGAAGAAGATCAACTCGTCTTCTTCCAGATCGACCGCCACCGGCTCGCCCGGCTCGACCGACGTGCGCGCGCGCAAGATTGAACTAAGCCCCGCAAGGCCGGTGTGTGACACCTGATCGACCTGATTGTTGCCGGTGACCACATAACCGAACCTGACATCGTTGACGCCGGCCGGGATGGCGTCATCAGCCGGTTGGGCAAAGGCCTGATCGGCGGGCAGCAGGAACAGGAAGAGCAGCGGCACCGCAGCCAGGCGCATGCCGGTGCCAAAACCGGGGACCAGCCCGCGCAACGCCAAGCTGGCGTAGATTTCAAGCAGTGCCAGCAGGCCGGCAAGACCGAACAGCCAGGGCCTCAGATCGACTTCGTCATGACGCTCGAAGCCGGTCACCGTGAACCCTTCGGGCAACTCGGCGAGCGGCGTCGGCGCATCGAGCGCGGCGCCCAGGTTGAGCGAGCGCCTGAGGTCCTGGGTGCCGTAGATGCCCGGCGGATGGCTCGGCCCGGCCAGCGTGTCGTCGATTTCGTTGGCGGCCACGGCGCCCGCCGTCGGCGGCGCGGGTCCCAGAACGCCGAAGCCATTGAGCGCGCTGATCACCGGCAGCGGCTCGTCGCCCAATTCGGCGCCGGCGCCCTGGGAGAGATCGACGATGCGGCGCATCATGTCGACGAACAGGATCGAGATCGGCAGGTTGGTCCACTGGGTGTTGGCCGATGTGTGCACCAGAACCAGCCAGCCGCTGCCGCGCCGTTCGGCGGTGACCAGCGGCGTACCGTCCTCAAGCCGCGCCCACGTCTTGGCGCCCAGATCGAGGGTCGGCTGCGCCAAGACCTGCAAGTCGATCAGCACGTCCTGCTGGATGTCCAAGCCGGCGAATGGCGAGCCGGGGTCGAACGGCGCGATCCGCTGCGGTTGGGTCCAGCTCATCGCACCGCCCATGGCGCGTTCGCCCTCTCTGAGCTCGACCGGCACAAGATCGTCGTGATCCTGGGCGAACTCAGGCCCGGCGAAACGGATAAGGATGCCGCCATCGTCGATCCAGGATTCCAACTGCGATCGCTCGGTAACCGGGATCTGGCCGAAATTGGCCAGCATCATGACCGCCGGTGGACGGCTTAACAGGCTGGCGACGGTACCGGTCCTGACCTCGGCGACCGGCGACAGCGCACGTTCCAGATAGAAGATCGGCGACAACAGCGGCTGGTCGCTCTCGATCTCGCCGCCCGCCGCGAGGCCAACCGGCAGGCGCTTCCAGCGCTGGTCGAGCAACACAACGGCCGCGGCGGTGTTGGCGTCCTCGATCTCCAGGCGCTCGATCCGGTTGCGCATCTCCGCCGGTACTTCAAGTGGCGCGTCGGTCACCGTATCGCCGGCGGCAAACGTCAATTCCTGGCGCACCACCAGACGGTCGTCTTCGTCGGTCGCGCTGACCCAGATCGTCTGGTCGAAGGTCGTGTCCGAACGATGGGCCTCCAGGATCAACTGGCCGGCCTCGTCGTGCGGCGGCATCAGCACCAGCGCGCCGCCGGGCATGGTGCTTTCGATCACCTGGACGTCGCCGAACTCGGCCAGACGCGCGACAAAATCCTCGGTGCCGCCGTCCTCGATGCCGTCGGTAATCCAATAGACGCTGGAGATATCGTCGATGCCGTCCAGCGCGGCCGCGGCGCTGGCGCGATCAGTCGGCCAGGGACGCGGTTGTATGGCGCGCAGGATCTGTCGTGCATCGTCAGGCGCCATCAAGCCGCTGTTGTCGATCGGCACGCCGTCGTCTTCCGGCGCGGTCCGCAACAGCATGACGGAACGGCGGTCACGCTCGCTGACGGCGAGAATGTCTTCGACGGTATCGAGCCGGGCCAGCCAATCGCCGGCCGAGGCCCAGCCGTCATCGATCACGATCAGGATGTTGCCGTCGTCGATGGTGCGGTGCGACGGGTTCAACAGGGGATGGGAGATTGCGAGAATTAACAGCGTGGCCAGCGCGATCCTGAGCGCGATGAGCCAGGGCGGCGTCGATTCCGCCGCCCGCTTGTCGGTCTCCAGCCCGAACAACAGGCGGATGGCCGGAAAGCGGACCAGACGCGGCGAAGGCGGCACGATCTTGAGCAGCCACCACAAGAGTGGCACCACGACAAGCGCGACCAGGACCCAGGGGGCGACGAAGGCGAGGGGGCCGAGACTGACCATCTAGCCTCTCACGCCACCTGGCCGGAGAGGTGAACGTAGAGCGGCAGCAGCGCGGATTGGGGCTGTGCGTCCGTATGGTGGATGCTGAAGGTCCACTGCGCGCGGCGCACCATATCCGACAGGGTCTCCTGGTGCGCTTTGAGCCGGCTGACATAGTCGTGGCGCAGTGCCTCGGCGCGGCTGGCCAGCATGGTGCCTTCCCGCTCGAAACCGTCGAACAGGACACGGCCCGCATAGGGCAGACTTTCTTCCGCCGGGTCCAGGATCTGTAGCAGGTGGCCGGAGACGCCGAGCCCGGCGAAGTGTTTGATCATGGCGTCGAGGGATTCGAGCGGCTCCAGGAAATCGCCGATCAAAACGATCTGGGCGTGGCGCGGCAGGATCTCGTTGCGCGGCAGGCTGGGCGTGTCCTCGTCGGTCTCCTGGTGCATCAGGCGCGTCGCGAAACGCGTCAGCGCCGCGCTGCCGGTACGCGGGCGTTTGTCGACGCCCAGAAGCGCGATGTTCTCGTCGCCGCGCACGAGCAGCACGGCAAGCGCCATGATCAGCAGCCGCGCCCGCTCCAGCTTGGTCGATTCGGCAAGCCGGGAGCCATAGGTCATCGACGGCGAGCTGTCGGACCACAGCCAGACACTCTCGGCGGCTTCCCATTCGTTCTCGCGCACGTAGAGCTGCATCGACTTGGCCGACGCGCGCCAGTCGATCAGGCTCGCGGCTTCGCCCGGCTCATAGCGCCGGTATTGCCAGAACGCCTCGCCCGGTCCGACCCGGCGCCTGCCGTGCACGCCTTGCGCCACGATTGCCGCGACCCGCTCGGCCTCGACGAGCAGCGGCGGCAGATGGCCGACAAGCTGTTCGGCGCGCTGCCGGAAACTGACAGCCGTCTCGCTCATGCTCGGCCTGTGGCGCGAAGGGGATACACGGTGATCATCGGGCGCACGATCAGGCGAGCGGCGCCTTCAGCCGTTCGATCACCCGGTCCACCGTCAGGCCGTCAGCGCGCGCCGCGAAGGTCAGCGCCATGCGGTGACGCAACACCGGTGCCGCCAGCGTCACGACATCGTCGACCGATGGCGCGTAACGGCCATCCAGCAATGCGCGGGCACGGGCAGCCAGCATCAGGGCCTGACTGGCACGCGGGCCGGGGCCCCATGAGATCATGTCCGTGGTCTCGCTGCCATCGGGCCGGCCGGAGCGCACCAGCGACAGGATCGCCTCGACCACGCTCTCGCCGACCGGGATGCGGCGCACCAGGCGCTGGGCTTCCTTCAGTTCGGCGCCGCTCATGACCTCGGCGACCGGCGCCTCGTCGCTGCCGGTGGTCACCACCAGCATTTCGCGCTCGGCATCGCGGCCGGGGTAGTCGACGTCGATTTCCATCAGGAAACGGTCGAGCTGCGCCTCGGGCAAGGGGTAGGTGCCTTCAAGCTCCAACGGATTCTGCGTTGCCAGCACGTGGAAGGGGTCGGGCAGTTCGTGCCGTGAGCCGGCAACCGATACCGATCCCTCCTGCATGGCCTGCAGAAGCGCCGATTGGGTACGCGGGCTCGCCCGGTTGATCTCGTCGGCCATCAGAAGCTGACAAAAGACGGGACCGGGAATGAAGCGGAAAGAACGCCGACCGGTGTCGGCTTCTTCCAGCACTTCGGAGCCCAGAATGTCGGCCGGCATCAGATCCGGCGTGAACTGAACGCGTTTCTCTTCCAGGCCCATCACCGTGCCGATGGTTTCGACCAGCTTGGTCTTGCCCAGGCCGGGTACGCCGATCAGAAGCGCGTGGCCGCCGGCCAGAAGTGTGGTCAAGGTCTGTTCGACCACCTCCGACTGACCGAAGATGACATTGCCGATGGCGGTGCGCGCTTTGGCCAGTTTTTCGCCGATTCGTTCGATATCGGCGGTGAGGTCCTGGGTGTCTTGCAGGTTGCTTTGTGTGGAGTCAGCCATTGATCCTACGTTTCTGTGTCCCGAACTATATAATTGGCGTCTGCACGACAGGATATCACCCAGACAGATGACGGATACACAACACCGTGAGGCGCAGTCATCGCGCGAGGCTCCGAATCGCCAGGATGAAGCCCGATTTCGCCAGGTATTCCACGGCGATATCGATATCCGCATCGCGCGCGACGGCACCTGGTATCACGAGGGATCACCGATCAACCGCAAGCCGCTGGTCAAGCTTTTCGCCGGCATTCTCACCCGCGACCCGGACGGCGCGTACTATCTGGTGACTCCGGCGGAAAAGAGGCGAATCCGGGTCGATGACGCGCCGTTTGTCGCGGTGCATGTCGCGGCGACAGGCGAGGGCGCCGCCCAGCAGCTGGTGTTCCGCACTAATGTCGACGACGAGGTGACCGCCGGCCCCGATCACCCGATCCGCGTGGTGTTTGACGAGGCAACCGCGGAACCCGCACCCTACATCGAAATCAGACCGGGTCTGGAGGCGCTGATTTCACGCGCCGTCTATTATGAACTCGTCGGCCTGGGCGAGACAGAGCGGCGCGACGGTACTAAAGTCCTCGGCGTTTGGAGTGGTGGCGACTTCTTTACCTTAGGTGTGCTTGACGATGACGCGTGATGCCGTCATCGGCGCGCTGCGCACCGCACCGCAACCCATCCTGGACGTGCCGCCATCGGATTGGGAAACCGAACCGGTCAGCAAGAAGGCCGCGGTCCTGGTGCCGCTGGTCGACCGCGACGACGGCATGAGCGTGATCTTCGGACAGCGTTCCGAGCGGCTGAACAGTCATGCCGGGCAAATTAGTTTCCCGGGCGGACGCATCGAAGACGAGGACGCTGATGAAGCCGCTGCTGCCCTGCGCGAGGCAGAAGAAGAAGTCGCGCTGCATCCCGACCAGGTCGAGATCATCGCCCGGTTGAACACGCACCGTGCGGGTTCCGGCTTTGCCATCGCGCCATTGGTCGGCATCGTGCAACCGCCCGTCGTGCTGAAGCCCGATGGCATCGAGTTCATCGATGCCTTCGAGGTACCGCTCGACTTTCTGACCGATCCCAAGAACCACCGCCGCGAAAGCATGTTCTGGCGCGGCGCCGACCGCTGGTACAGCGTCTTCGAATACGAAGACCGCTACATCTGGGGGGCGACAGCGGCCATCCTTGTCAACCTGATTGGCGTTTTGAAAGGTCACCCATGATCCGCTTCCTGTTGCCCATCCTGCTGATTGTTGTGCCGCTCGTGAGCTATGCCATCTGGTACAAGATGTCGCGCGAGAACAAGGAACTGCGCGCCAAGGGCCAGTTGCCGCAGTGGCGCGACGCGCCGTGGACGATGATCGTTATCGGAACCTTGGCGTCGATGGCGGTCGCGATGGCCTTGTTCGCGTTTTTTGACGGCGCCGATCCGACCGGCGTCTATACGCCGCCATCCTATGTCGACGGTGAGATTCAACCGAGTCAGGTCGGCGAGTGATGGAGCCGGTCGGGCGCATCACGTTAGCGCCGGAAATGACGTCGTCGGCCGCCAAGGCGGTGATCGCGGCGCTGACCGCCGGTGGCAGCGAGGTGCGCTTCGTCGGCGGCTGCGTGCGCGACTGCCTGCTCGGTCGGCCGATCAGCGATATGGATATCGCGACGCCCGATCCGCCTGAGACTGTCATGGCCCTGCTTGAGACGGCCAAGTTGAAGGCGGTGCCGACCGGCCTTAAGCACGGCACGGTCACGGCGGTTGCCAAAGGCCAGCCGTTCGAGGTGACGACGTTGCGCGAAGACGTCGAAACCGACGGGCGTCATGCGGAGGTCGCCTTCACCGACAACTGGCTGGCCGATGCGTCGCGCCGCGACTTTACCTTCAACGCCATGAGCGCCCGGCCCGACGGCACCTTGTTCGACGCCTTCGGCGGCCGCGAGGATCTCGGCGCCGGCCATGTGCGGTTTGTCGGCGAAGCAGCCGAACGGATTGCCGAAGACTACCTGCGCGTCCTCCGATTTTTCCGGTTTCTCGCCCATTTCGGCGAGGCGATCCCCGACCCGGTTGCCATGGCGGCTTGTGCGGCAGCGCGCAACGAACTGCCACGTTTGTCGGCCGAGCGGGTGCGGACCGAACTGCTCAAACTTTTGGCGGCCGCCAACCCGGTGCCCGCGCTCACCGCCATGCGCGAGACCGGCGTGCTCGCGGTGGTGCTGCCCGAGGCCGGCCCGTTTGCCCGGCTGCTCGCGCTCACCGGCATCGACGACCGCGACCCCGTGCGCCGTCTGGCTTCCCTGATTGAGCGGGATGGTGGCGGTGTCGCGGATCGTTTGCGGATGTCGAACGTGGAGAAGGCGCGGCTTGCCGCCCTGGTACCGCCGACGGCCTCGCTTGACGCAGCGATGGATGAGAAGGCGCAGCGTCAGGTGCTCTACGATGTCGGCGCCGATCTCTTTCGCGACCTCGTCCTGCTCGCCTGGGCTGGTGATGGTGAACGCCACGCCGATGCCTGGCGCGCCATGCTGGAGACGGCGAACCGCTGGGACGATCCCAAGCTGCCGATCCGTGGCCAGGACGTGGTCGAGCTCGGTGTGCCCAAGGGGCCGGAGGTCGGTCGCGTGGTCGACGCGGTCGAGGCCTGGTGGCGCGCGGAAGACTTTAAGCCGGACCGCGACGCCTGCCTCGCCAAAGCCAAGCAATCGCTGTCATCCTGACTTGATGCCGATGCCCGCCGGATGATAGGGCGGCGCCACCAAACCAACGGGCGGGCAACCATGCAAATTGAAGTTCGCGAGGATGATTTGAGCGGCGCGGCAATCCGGGACCTTTTGAGCACCCATCTCGACCACGCATCGCAACAGGCGCCGCCCGAGAGCACCCACGCGCTTGACCTGGACTCGCTTCGCGAGCCCGGCGTCACGTTCTGGACCGCGTGGCATAACGGCGATCTCTTAGGTTGTGGCGCGCTTAAGAAGCTCGACGCGACCCATGGCGAGATCAAATCCATGCACACGGCCGAGGCCTTTCGCGGCCGCGGTATCGCCGCCCACCTGGTGGAGCATATCCTGGTGATCGCGCGCGAACGCGGCTACCGACGGCTTAGCCTGGAGACCGGCTCCATGGCGGGCTATCAGGCAGCGCGGACGCTCTATGGCCGTTTCGGCTTCGTCGAATGTCCGCCCTTCGCCGGCTATCGCCACGACCCCAACAGTGTCTTCATGACACGTGATCTGAGCGAACGCGGCTGAGCGCCAAAGCGCTCAAGCAGCGCCGAAGTCGGGTTCTTTTTCCCAGCTCGGCAGGTCGGGGTCGATGTGGTGCCAGGGCTGGGCGGAGGACGTCCAGATGTTGCCCTGGGACTTGAACCCGCTGGGATCGTCCAGCGTGCCGATCTTGATCGAACGGAACTGCGGGTGCGTGCTGTTGTGGGCGAAGAGATGCACGCCGCAATCGGGGCAAAAGTGCCGGGTGACGTCTGCGCCGCTGTCGCCCTTGATGACGAACTGACGGGTCTCGCCTTTGGTTACGGTCAAGGCTTCGGCCAGATAGCCGGCGCCGACCGCTTCGGTACCGCCGGCGACATACTGGCAATCGCGGCAGAAACAGGCGCCGGACATCAGCGGTTCGCCTTCGACCTTGTACCTGACCGCGCCGCACAGGCAGCCGCCCTCTTGAACCGTCATGGCACACCTCCGTGCTGGATGTTTCGCCGTCTATGTTGTGGATGCGATGGCAGTCGGCAATGGTCGAGATTGTGACGATTCAATCCTGGTTCGCCTTGCCCTCGACCTCCAGGCGCATCCAGATCTCCTCGACCCAATCCTTGATGACAAGCGCTTCGGCCCAGCGGTCCGAGAGTTCCCAGCCGTCCTTGTCCGTCATCGCATAGGGCGGCGGTCCGAGTTCGACCAGGAAGTTCAAGGTGGCGTCGGCGGGTTCGCGAAAGCGCCACTTGCGCAGGCCGTCTTCCCACCACTGGCGGAACTTTCCGACCCAGCCCTGCTGTTGGGGAAAATCGAGCTGGACTTGCACCTGTTCGCGGCTGGCGACGCGGCCCTGGAACGCCACGCTGCGGTCCAGGATCTGCTGGATCCAGTTCTCGTCGCGGGTCGGGATCGGCCAGGTGAACTCGCGCCCGACGACAAAGTGGGAGAGGTCGGCGCAAAGCCGCATTTGGGGCACCGCCGCCATAAGCTGCAGCGTATAGAGCATGTCGGTGGTGATGCAGTCGCGGTGGGTCTCGATGGTGATCGGCATGCCCGATGCCTCGCCCATCTCCAGCCAGCGTTTGATGATGTCGGCGCCTTCTGCGACGGTCATCGGGTAGAGCTGGCCGATGATGTTCAGATGCCGCGCGCCGAGTTCCAGCGCCATGTCGATATCGGATTGCAGGCCCTCGACCGACTTGGGGAAGGCGCAGCAGGTGCAGGCGAGCCCAGCTTGATCCAGCAGTTTTTTGGCCGGGCGCGATATCTCCGGCACGAAGCTATAGAGATCCATGCCGGCATAACCGGACTCTGCGATCATCTCGACCTGTTCTTCCAAGGACCATTCGTCACCGTCAGGCCGGCGCCGCTCCATCGCCCAGACGGACTGGAAGACCTCTAGCTTTTGCATGGTGATAAACTCCGTTGTCCCATGTTCACGGCCAGGTCGCGACCGGCGGCAGCGACATCAGTACGGCTTCGGGATTGCCGCCCGTCATCAGACCGAAGCGGGTGCCGCGGTCATAGACCAGGTTGAACTCGGCATAGCGCCCGCGATAGGCCAGTTGGTGTTCCCGCTGAGCGTCGCTCCACGGTTCGTCCCTATGCCGCGCGACCAGGTCGGGATAGATCCGCAGAAATGTCTCGCCGACGTCTTGCGTGAAGGCAAAGGCATCGTCGTCGGCGTTAATGTAGTCATAGAAAATGCCGCCGACGCCGCGCGCGGTGTCGCGGTGTTTGATGAAGAAGTAGTCGTCGGCCCATTCCTTGAACTTCTGATGGTCGGCGCAGTCATGGCGGCCGCACGCTGCTTCGAGCGCGGCGTGAAAGTCGGCGGTGTCGCGGTCATCGGGCAAGGGTGGGTTCAGATCAGCCCCGCCGCCGTACCACGCCTTGCCGGATGTCGCGATGTGGCGCGTGTTCATGTGGATGGCGGGTACCAGGGGTGACTGCATATGGGCAACCAGCGAAATGCCGGCGGCCCAGAACCGGCTGTCGTCGCCGGCGCCGGGAATCTCGCCGCGGAACTTCTCGTCGAACTCGCCCCACACTTCCGAGACGTTGACACCGACCTTTTCGAACACCCGGCCTTTCATGACCGCCATGGTGCCGCCGCCACCGCCGGGGCGATCCCATGACTTTTTTTCGAAGCGGCCTGCCGGGCAATCCGCATAGGTGCCGGTGAGTTCGTCTTCCAGAGTTTCGAATGCGTCGCATATGCGATTGCGCAGATCTTCGAACCACGTGACGGCGCGTTGTTTGGTGTGGCTGTCGCCGGGTCCCCGTTTGGATTGGCTCATGAATGTCCCTGGGCTTGTTCGCTGCCAGACATGGCGGGAAAGCCGGTCTGGCGCAAGGCTTCGCCCAGGGCGATGGCGCCGGCGACGGCAACATTGAGGGATCGCGCGCTGTCAGCCATGGGGATCCGGGTCCGGATGTCTGCGGTTTCCTGGACGAAATCGGGCACGCCCGCCGACTCCCGGCCCAACAGCAGAATGTCGTTCCGCCTAAAGTCGATCTGCCAGAGCGGCTGACTGGCTTTGGTCGTCAACAGCACCAGGCGCCCCGGCCCGCGGTCCCGCTGGAACGCGTCCCATGAGGTATGGCGCGTCAGGTCGAGCCGATCGCCGTAGTCCATGAGGGCGCGTCGAAACCGGGCGTCGCCAAGCTGGAAACCGGCCGGTTCGATCAGATCGACGGGTACGGCGAAGCAGGCCGCCATGCGCAAAAGCGTGCCTGTATTCTGGGGAATATCCGGTTCATAGAGGGCAAGGCGCATAGCGTTGAGAATCCTTGGTTTGCGCCCCTTGCTTATCCGGTTTTGACAGTATAATCATGGCCCGCCTCACGGAAAGGTGTGGCACCGCAGGCGCGGGAGATCGGGTGTCGCGGCCGGGATGCTGGCGCGGATCGATCATTGGGTTGGATAACTGTGTAGGGGCCACGCATGGTGGATCAGACAGCAGGCGCGCAAGGCGAGACCCGGCGCGATTTCCTCTATGTGGCGACCGGCGCCGTGGCCGGCGTCGGTGCGCTGGCTACGCTCTGGCCACTGATCGATCAGATGAACCCGGCGGAAGACGTGCTCGCCTTAAGCTCGACCGAGGTCGATTTGTCGCAAGTTCCCGTCGGTCAGCAGATCGTCGTGAGCTGGCGCAGCAAACCAGTTTTCATCCGCCATCGTACAGAAGAAGACATTGCCGAAGCCGAAGCGGTTCCGTTGGAGGAGCTGAAAGACCCACAGACTGACGACGACCGCGTGCTCAAGCCCGAATGGCTGATCATGGTGGGCATCTGCACCCATCTTGGCTGCATTCCCTTGGCCGACCAGGGTGAATATGACGGCTGGTTTTGCCCTTGCCACGGTTCGCACTACGACACGTCCGGGCGGATCCGCAAAGGACCGGCGCCGTTGAACCTGACGGTTCCAACTTATGAGTTTCTCGACGATACCACCGTGCGTATCGGGTAAGCGGGGCGCGAGATGAACGGATTGATGAATATTGCCTTCGTGCGCTGGTTCGACAGCCGGCTACCGATCTTCTCTTACGTCAACGAGCATCTGGTCGAGTACCCGGCGCCGCGCAACCTGAACTATGCGTGGAGCTTCGGATCGCTGGCCGGCATCGCGCTGGTCATTCAGATCATCACGGGCATCGTGCTCGCCATGCATTACATCCCGAACACCGAGATGGCGTTTGACAGCGTCGAGCGCATCATGCGCGACGTGAACTATGGCTGGCTGCTGCGCTACGTTCATGCCAACGGCGCGTCGCTGTTCTTCGTTGTCGTCTATATCCACATCTTCCGCGGTCTCTATTACGGCTCCTATAAGGCGCCACGCGAGGTGCTGTGGTGGTTGGGCATCATCATTCTGCTCTTGATGATGGCAACCGCGTTCATGGGTTATGTGCTGCCGTGGGGCCAGATGAGCTTCTGGGGCGCGACCGTGATCACCAACCTGTTCTCGGCCATCCCCTGGATCGGACCAGGCATCGTCGAATGGCTGTGGGGCGGTTTCGCGGTCGGCAACCCGACGCTGACCCGCTTCTACAGTCTCCACTATCTCCTGCCGTTCGTGATCGTCGGTGTGGTGTTCCTGCATCTGTGGGCCCTGCACCACAAGAAGTCGAACAATCCGCTGGGAATCGACTACAAGGGCCCGCAGGACTTCATCCCGTTCCACCCGTACTACACGATCAAGGACGCTGTGGGCTTGGGCGTCTTCCTGATCGTCTTCGCGGCCTTCGTTTTCTATGCGCCGAACTACATGGGCCATCCGGATAACTACATCCCGGCCGATCCGCTGGTGACGCCCGCCCATATCGTGCCGGAGTGGTACTTCCTGCCGTTCTACGCGATCCTGCGCGCGGTGCCGGATATCTGGTTCATCGACGCCAAGCTTGGCGGTGTCATCGCCATGTTCGCGTCGATCCTGATCCTGCTCATAATCCCCTGGCTCGATACATCGCGGGTGCGCTCGTCGACGTTCCGGCCGGTCTACAAGTGGTTCTTCCTGTTGCTGCTGATCGATGTGCTGGTGCTGGGCTATGTCGGCGCCAAACCGGCGGAAGGTTGGTGGCTGGTAGCGGGTCGTATCGCGACCACCTACTACTTCCTGCACTTCATCATTGTGATGCCGCTGATCGGTTGGTTCGAACGGCCCAGGCAGATGCCCGACAGCATCGCCACGCCGGTGCTGGGTGGCGGTGCGCCGCTCGCGGCGGCCGCGCCGCGTGACAAGGCTTGAGGGAGGCGACCATGAAAAAGCTACTCGTCACGGCCGCGCTCTCTTTCGCCCTTGTCACATCATCGGCTGCCATGGCGGCCGAGCTGGTTTCCCCGCCTGAACGCACGTGGTCGTTCCAGGGTATCTTCGGAACCTATGACAAGAGCGAGCTGCAGCGCGGCATGCAGATCTATCTGGAGGTCTGCTCAAGCTGCCACGGGCTAAAGTACGTCCGTTTCCGCAATTTGGAGGCGCTTGGCTTCAACGAAGATCAGGTCAAGGCGATCGCGTCCGGCTTCGAGGTCGAGGACGGACCGAACGTCGACGGCGACATGTTCTTCCGTCCGGCGCTGCCCAGCGATGCGTTCCCGTCGCCGTTCCCGAACGCGGAGGCCGCACGCGCTGCCAATGGCGGGGCCTTGCCGCCCGACCTGTCGCTGCAAGCCAAGCGCAATAAGTACGGCGCCGATTACATCGCGGCGCTGCTGAGCGGGTATGACGGCAGTGATCCGACCGATGACGGTCTTTATCACAACGAATATTTTGCTGGTGGTCTAATCGCCATGGCGCCGCCGCTGGGCGACGATTACGTCACCTATGCCGACGGCACCGAGGCAACGCTGGAACAGCAATCACAGGACGTCGCGGCGTTCCTGATGTGGGCGGCTGAGCCCAAGCTTGAGGATCGCAAGTCCATGGGTATCAAGGTCCTGTTGTTCCTGCTGATCCTGACCGGCTTGTTCTACGTCTCGAAGCGCAAGATCTGGGCAAAGCTCCATCACTGAGTTGACCGCGCGTCCGGTTGATCCGACCGGGTCATGCTCTAGAGCAGATCCTGTTTTGGTGGAATCACTTTGCGATTCCGTCAATGCAGGTGAATCTGCTCTACTCAAAAATGGAGAGCGGATTCACATGGTTAGGTGGAACCGTCAAACGGTTCCACCTAACCATGATCCGCTCTAGAGTGTGCCGGTCGGTGAGGGGTCGGCAGTCTGCGGGGGCGTGATGGGCGAAACCGTTCTAGGTGTGATCGGTGGCAGCGGTGTCTATGACATCGACGGCTTGGACGATGCACGCTGGATCAAGGTCGATACGCCCTGGGGTTCGCCTTCCGACGAGATGCTGCAGGGCACGCTTGACGGCCAGAAGCTCGTCTTTTTGCCGCGGCACGGTCGCGGCCACCACATCTCGCCAACCGGCCTGAATGCCCGCGCCAATATCGATGCCATGAAACGTCTGGGTGTCACCGATATCCTGTCGGTCGGTGCGGTCGGGTCGCTGAGAGAAGAGCTGGCGCCGGGCATGTTCGTGCTGGTCGATCAATACATCGACCGCTCCCATCTGAGGACGAAGAGTTTCTTTGGCGACGGCCTGGTCGCGCATATCTCGCTTGCCCATCCCGCCTGTTCCCGGCTGGCCGGACTGATCGAAACGGCGCTCCAACGTGAGGACATCGCGCATCATCGCGGCGGCACCTATCTGGTGATGGAGGGTCCGCAGTTCTCGACTTATGCCGAAAGCCAGCTCTATCGCAGTTGGGGCTGCGACGTCATCGGCATGACCGCGATGCCCGAGGCGCGCCTCGCCCGCGAGGCCGAGATTTGCTACGTCACCGTCGCCATGGTGACCGACTATGACTGTTGGCACGATGGCCATGAGAACGTGACGGTGGATTCGATCCTTAAGGTCTTGCACGCCAACGCCGACCACGCACGCCAGTTGGTGCGGGCGCTGGCGCCGTTGGTCGCGCGCCAGGGCAAGCTGTGCGATGCCGGCTGCGACAGGGCGCTCGATACCGCCTTGATCACGGCGCCGGACAAGCGCGATCGCGAACTGATCGCACGGTTGGATGCGGTGGCTGGACGTGTATTGGGCAGCGGAGCCGATTGAGATGGATATCAAGTCGTTGGTGCGGAACATTCCGGACTATCCCCAGAAAGGCATCATGTTTCGCGACATCACCACCTTGTTCGGTGATGCCGGTGGTTTCCGCCGCACGGTTGACGAACTGGTGCAGCCCTATGCCGGTCAAAAGATCGACGCGGTTGCCGGGATCGAGGCCCGCGGTTTTATCCTGGGCGGCGCGGTCGCGCACCAGCTCTCGGTCGGTTTCATCCCGGTGCGCAAGATGGGCAAGCTGCCCTGGGCGACGATCGGTATGGACTATGATCTGGAATACGGCTCCGATCGTGTCGAGATCCATGAGGATGCCGTGTCGGCCGGCCAGCGCGTCCTGTTGGTTGATGATCTGCTCGCCACCGGCGGCACGATTTCGGCCGGTATTCAGTTGTTGCGTCAAGCCAGCGCAGACATTGTCGGCTGTGCCTTCGTCATCGAGTTGTCGGAACTGGGTGGCGCCAAACAGCTTGAGGCCTTGGGTGTGCCGTTTCACGCCCTGGTCGAGTACTAGGGCAGGCGTTGTGGCCGGCGACATCACCGGTATCGACCACACCCTGATCAACGCTAATGATCTGGAAGCCGACCGTGACACCTATATCCGTCTGGGGTTCAACCCGACGCCGCGTGGTCGCCATCCGCAATGGGGCACCGGCAACTATTGTTTCATGCTGGAGCGCGGCTATCTGGAGCTGATCGGCGTCGTCGACCCCGACGAGTTTGCCGCCAACGCCGCGCGCCGTGGTGAACGCAACCATGAACCCGGGCTGTCTGCGATCGCGCTGGCAACCGACGACGGCGCGGCGGCGGCCGCGAACCTGAACGACGCCGGCATTGCTGTCGATGGACCCAAAGATCTCTCGCGATTGATCGAAGAGTCGGGCGAGACGAGCGAACCGCGTTTTCAGATCGTGCACCTGCCGGACGCGGCGACGCCCGGTCTACCCATGTTCCTGTGTCATCATCAGACACCCGAACTGGTGCGGCGGGAAGGCTGGACCTTTCACCCGAATGGCGCCAAGCGCCTTAAGAGCGTCGCGGTTCCGTGCGAAGACACCGAGCCGCTGATCGAGGCCTATTCAAGGCTGTTGGGCGAAAACGCCGTTACGGCGACCGATGCCATCGTGACTCTTTGGCTGGGCGATGAGAGCATTCTCTTTGCTTCCCACGATGACCTGGACGAGCTCTACCCGGATCTGTTGCCCGAATCCGATGACGTGCCGTGCCCGGCTGTGATTACCGTGGAAGTCGCCGATCTCGAGGCGACAGCGAGGGTCTTGGCATCGGCCAGCATTCCGCTGTTGCGCGAGGAGCGCTCGGTCATGGTCGCGGCGGAAGACGCCTGTGGTGTCGCGCTGGTGTTTTCGGCCTAACTGGTCAGGCGGTCAGGGCCCGGACCCAGTCGCGGGCAACCTCCAGATAACGGTCGATATCGGCCTCCGACATGGCAAATGAAACGGCGGGGCCCGCCGTCACGATCGCCTCCCAAACGCCGCGGTTGGCCATGAACACGCGACGGCAGTCGGCCAGCGCGACGTCTATCATGGCAACGGCCTCGCTGCCGTTGACCGGCTCGCGCGTTCCGGCAAGCCAGCCTGCTCGGCTGGTCAGGTGTTGGGCGCGCCAGGGTAGGCTGGCTTCGTCGATGATCGCCTGAATGCCGCTTGCCAGCTTGGTGCCGCGTTGCGCGTTCCTGGCGTAGCCGTCCCTGGTCAGCACGTGGCTCAGGGTGGCCTGGGCCGCAGCCAGTGACAGCGCGTTGGCGTAGAGCGTGCCGCCGGTCGCCAAACCAGCCTCGTCACCGGCATGGTCGAACAGGTGGCGGTCCATGAGGTCGGCCAGGTCCTTTCCGAAGCCATAGGCGCCGATCGGAATGCCGCCGGCCAGGTTCTTGCCTAAGACGACGATGTGCGGCTTCAGGGCCCACAGATTTACCAGACCGCCAAAGGCCAGCATGTGGGTGTGGGTCTCGTCGGCGATCAACAACGCACCATGGCGCTCGCAGACCTCGCGCAGGCCGGCCAGGAAGCCATCCTGGGGCAGGACCAGACCGACATTGGTCAGCGCCGGCTCGACCAGTACGCAAGCGGTCGTCCGTTTTGCCAATTCGCGCTCGACGTTGTCCAGATCGTTGAACGGCACCACCGAGGTGTTGCGGCTGTGATCGTCGGGCAGGCCCAGCGCAAAGGATTTCGGCCGTTCGCCGTCGTGGTCGACCATGGTTTCGCTGAGATGGCCATGATAGCTGCCGTCGAACATCAAGACGCCGTCGCGCCCGGTCGCCAGACGCGCCAGGCGAATGGCTTCGCTGTTGGCCGATGAGGCTGAGAGTGTGTATTGCCAATGGCTCAGGCCGAACCGCCGCGCCAATTCCTCCGAGACGGTGATCGCATCCTCGACCGGCAGCAGAAACTGGACGCCCGACGCGACACGCTCGTCGATGGCGCGGGTCACAGCCGGCTCCGCATAGCCGGTGTTGCTGCTCATGTCCGCCTGGTTGAAGTCGATGTATTCGTGGCCGTCGACATCGCGAAAGCGGGCCCCGCCGCCGGATGCCACAAACATCGGCGGGTGATGGTAGAGACCGCGCATCCACGCCATGGGCACACCGGACGGCATCGATGTCTCGGCCCGCTCGTGCAGCGTGGCCGAACGCGGCCGTGCCTTTTCGAAACGCTCCAGCTCGCGCGCGGCGACATCGGCAATGCGTTTGGAATCCATCGGTTAACTCCTCGATCTCGCTGTCGATCGGCGAGAGTCTATTCTGATTGCGTGTGTCGCGTGTCCAAACTGTGGCACGCGCCGATTTGACCCTTGCATTCGAAAAGACAGTACGCATGTGTTGCCGTAAGGGAAGGCTTGGTCACGCCACCCGATCTCACAACGGCGATCCGCGGTTCACGTGGAGTCGGATTTCACGAAGGTCAATCAGGGGATCCATGAGTTTCAGAGAACGTTACCTCAACCGGCGCATGCTTTTGGAGGTGGGGCCGGTCCTGGTCTTTTTCGCCGTGAACATCGGCTGGGGACTGATGCCGGCGACCGCCGCCGTGATGGCGGCGACGGCCGTTGCGGTCGCGACCGGCTGGGCTTTGGACCGCCACGTACCGGTCTTCGGCCTGGTCACGGTGTTTATCGTCCTGGTGCTGGGCGGATTGGGCCTGGCGCTGGACGACGCCATCTACATTCAGATCAAGCCGACCGTCGGCGAGGTCATGTTCGCCGTGGCGCTTGCCTTGGGCCTTCTGCTTCGCCCAAGCCTTTTGGAACGTGGCCTCTCATCGCATGTTCAACTGACCAAGCGGGGTTGGCGCGTACTGACATGGCGCTGGATCGGCCTGGCGCTCGGGTGGGCAGCCGCCAACGAGGTGGCGCGCCAAACCCTGTCGGTCGACGATTGGGTGACGTTCCGGCTCGTCATGGCCATCGGCGCCTTCGTGCTCTACGTCGTGGTCACGCGGGTGACGGCGCCACGCTACTGGGACGGCCCGCTTCCGGACTAGCTGGCGGGCGCTTTAGCCGAGATAGCGCCGAAAGGTCTCAAGCGTGCGTTCGCGCGCCAACCGCGCCGAGTGTTCATGCCAGGATCCCCGCTGATCGCAGGCAAAGCCGTGACCGGCCGGATAGGTGAAGACGACGGCGTCTGGGTGTTTGGCGCGGATCGCCTCGATGTTCTCCGGCGGGAACGTCGCGTCGGTCTCGCCCAGCATCATGGTCATCGGACAGGTCGGCGTCTCGTCGACAAAGTCGATGGTCATCGATCCGTAGTAGCCGACGGCGCAATCGACGCCCAGACGTGTCGCCGAGAGCCAAGCCAGCGTGCCGCCCCAGCAATAGCCGACGACGCCGACTTTGCCCGATGTCTTGACGGCGTCGCGCGCCGCGGCGACATCGCGCATGACGTCATCGATGGCGATCGAAGCGCGCAGCTCGCGGCCCCTGGTCACGTCTTCGTCGCTGTAATCGAGCTCGATACCCGGTTCGATCCGGTCGTAGAGGGCGGGTGCGATGGTGTCGTAGCCGTCGGCGGCAAAGCCATCGACCAGGCTGCGGATATGGCCGTTGACGCCAAAGATCTCCTGCAACAGCACGACCGCGCCACGCGGAGTGCCGTCGGGTGTCGCGCGATAGGCGGCCAGCGTGTGGCCGTCTTCGGCGGTCAGGTTCGTCCAATTCGGCATGCCTTTGCTCCGTCAGACGTTGAAGCGGAACAGGAGGACGTCACCGTCGCGCACCAGGTATTCGCGGCCCTCCTGGCGCATCTTGCCGGCCTGTTTGGCCGCTTGTTCGCCGTTGAGCGTGACGTAGTCGTCATAGGAGATGGTCTCGGCGCAGATGAAGCCGCGCTCGAAGTCGGTGTGGATCTCGCCGGCGGCTTCCGGCGCCTTGGCGCCGTCGCGAACGGTCCAGGCGCGCGCTTCCTTCGGGCCCGCCGTAAAGAAGGTGATCAGACCCAGAAGCCGATAGGCCGCGCGGATCACACGGTCGAGGCCGGCCTCCTCCAATCCCAGCTCGGCCAGGAACATGGCGCGTTCGTCGGCATCCTCGATCTCGGCCAGTTCGGATTCGATCTTGGCCGATACGACGACGCTTTGCGCGCCTTCGGATGCCGCGCGCTCGGCCACGGCCTGGGTGTGGCGGTTGCCGTCGGCGGCGTCGGCCTCGTCGACATTGCAGACATAAAGCAGGGGTTTCGACGTCAGCAATTGCAGCATGCGGAAACGTTTTGCCTCATCGTCGGCGATCTCAACGGAGCGGGCCGGTTTGCCGTCGCGCAGCGCGTCGAGCGTGCGTTCGATCAGCACCAGGTCGAGCTTGGCTTCCTTCTCGCCGGTCTTCGCGCGTTTCTCGGTGCTTTGCTGGCGCTTCTCCAGGCTCTCCAGATCGGCCAGCATCAGTTCCGTCTCGATGGTCTCGATGTCGCGGATCGGGTCGACCGAGCCATCGACATGGGAGACCTCGCCTTCCTCGAAACAGCGGACGAGGTGCAGGACCGCATCGACCTCGCGGATGTTGGCCAGGAACTGGTTGCCCAGACCTTCGCCCTGGCTGGCGCCACGCACCAGGCCGGCGATATCGACAAACTCGATCTGGTTGGCGATGACCTTGGTCGGCTGGGCGATGCCGGCAATCGCTTCGAGACGGCTATCGGGCACGGCGACCCGGCCGATGTTGGGGTCGACCGTGCAGAACGGAAAGTTGCCGGTCTGGGCCGCGCCGGTCGCCGTCAGGGCGTTGAACAGGGTCGATTTGCCGACATTGGGCAGGCCCACGATGCCGCATCTAATTCCCATCATTGTCCTCGTTCGTCGGGTCGGCCTTGCGCGCCGGTTTCACAGGCTTCGGCGGCTGCGACAAGTGGGCGACCTGGGATTGAAACTTCTCGTCCTGGTGCTCCGCCAACAGCGGCGCCGCATCGGATATGGCGTCGAGCAGACGATCCAACCAGTCCTTATCGGACGCGGAAAACCCACTCAGCACGTGGCCGATGACGCGCTCTTTGCTGCCGGGGTGGCCGACACCGATGCGCACCCGGCGATAGTCGGGCCCGATATGGGAATGCACGCTGCGGATACCGTTATGGCCGGCGTGACCGCCGCCCTGTTTGCAACGCACCTTGCCCGGCGCCAGGTCGATTTCGTCATAGAGTACGACGACGTCGTCGGGATCGATCTTGAAGAAGCGCACGGCTTCGCCGACGGCGCGCCCGGATTCGTTCATGAAGGTGATGGGCTTCAGCAGCAGTGTCTTCTTGCCGTCCAAACGCCCTTCGGTTACGTCGGCCTGGAACCGGCGGCGCCAGGGACCGAAACCCCAGTCGTCGGCAATCCGGTCAGCGGCCATGAAGCCGATGTTGTGGCGATCACGCGCGTGGTCCGGCCCCGGGTTGCCGAGGCCTACAAGCAGCAACATGGCTCACCTGGACAAGATCGGATCGCACCGTGATTCAACCACACAGTGGTTGAATCACGGTGCGTGAATCCGATCGACATTAGATAGAAAGAGCAGATTCACCCATGTCGATGGCATCGCACAGCGATTCAATCGACATGGGATCTGCTCTGACGGTGGCGTCAGGACTCCTCGGCGTCGCCGCCAGCATCCCCGCTGTCGCCTTCGCCTTCGCCCTCGCCCTCGACTGCACCTTCCTCACCTTCCGGAATCTCGCCTTCTTCGCCTTCCTCGCCGGCTTCCTCTTCCTCGGTGATCACCGTCGGCGCGGCGATCGTGGCGATGGTGAAGTCGCGGTCATCGATGGTCGGTATGACGTTATCGGCAAGCTTGACCATGCTGATGTGGACGCTGTCGCCGATATCGAGGCCGGTCAGATCGATCTCGATCGATTCGGGAATGGCGTTGGCCGGACAGTTGACCTCAACCTCGTGGCGCACGACGTTCAGCACGCCGCCGCGAACCAGGCCGGGGCTCTCTTCTTCATTCAAGAACACCACGGGCAAGTTCACTGTTACCGTGGCGTCGGCTTTCACCGCCAGGAAATCGACATGCAGGATGGCGTCCGTCACCGGATGCACCTGCAGTTCGCGGGGCAACACGTTGATCGTCTTGCCATCGACGGCCAGCTCATAGAGAGAGTTGTAGAAACCGGGCCTACCGACTTCACGGTTCATCAGGTCGCGGTCAAGCTGGATCATGACGTTGTCCTGACCGCTGCCATAGACGACGCCGGGGATCTTGCCGGCACGGCGCGCGGCGCGCGATGCCCCTTTGCCCGGGGTGGTGCGCAGCTCGGCTTCTAGTGTGGCTTGTTCAGCCATGGATCATCTCCTCCAAAAACCTTGGTCGCCGTCAGTCGAAAAGGCTCGATACCGAGCTTTCGTCACTGATGCGGCGAATGGCCTCGGCCATCAACGTGGCAACGGAGACCACACGTATCTTATCGGCGACCCGGACCGCCTCGGTCGGCAGGATCGAGTCGGTAATGGTCAGGCTGTCCAGTACCGAGGCTTCGATCCGACCGACGGCACCGCCCGACAGCACACCGTGAACGATATGGGCACTGACGCTGGTCGCGCCCGCATCCTTCAGGGCCTGGGCGGCGTTACACAAGGTGCCGCCGGAATCGACGATATCGTCGACCAAAATACAGCGCCGACCCTCGACATCGCCAATAATGTGCATGACTTCCGAGACGCCGGCGCGTTCGCGGCGCTTATCGACGATTGCCAGGTCCCCGTCAAGCCGCTTGGCGATCTCGCGGGCCCGGAAAACACCGCCCACATCCGGCGACACGATCATCAGATCACCGCCGTTGAAGTGTTCCATGATGTCCTTCTCGAAATCCGGCGCGGCATAGAGATTATCCAGCGGAATATCGAAAAAACCCTGAATCTGGCCCGCATGCAGGTCCATGGTCAGGACCCGGTTGGCACCGGACATGGTGATCAGGTTGGCCACCAATTTGGCGGAAATCGGCGTTCTCGACCCGACCTTGCGGTCCTGGCGGGCATAGCCGAAATAGGGAATGACGGCGGTGATCCGGCGTGCCGAGGCGCGGCGTAGCGCATCGATGCAGATCAACAGCTCCATCAGGTGGTCGTTAGCCGGATAGGATGTAGACTGAACGACAAATACATCCTGGCCGCGAACATTCTCCTGGATCTCGACAAAGATCTCCATGTCGCTGAAGCGGCGGACGCTGGCGTTGGTCAGTTCGACACCCAACGAAGCGGCCATCGCTTCGGCCAGTGGCCGATTGCTGTTGCAAGCGACAAGTTTCATTTGTGCGGAATTCGTTGGTCAGCCCGGGGCGCGCGACTCTTAGCAAAGGGGCCCCAGCCTGTAAACGCCGTAACGCGGGTTCATGGGGATGGCTTATCCCGTCTGCTGCGCTTGTTTGCGCCGCAGATAGCTCGCCACGGTGACCGGCAGGAAGATCAGCGTCATAACGACCAGGACGTAGGGGAAAGCTTCCAGGCCGCCGAGCGCCATGGCGGTGCCGGTTGCCGGCGGCCCAACAAAGGCGCCGACGTTCCACATCACCGTGAACATGGTCGAGGCGCCAGCCAGGGAGGCGCCGCGGAACTGCTCGCCGATCAAGGTCAGGGCCAGGCTGTAGATCGCGCCGGACAAACCGCCCAGGAAGAAGATATAGGGGCCGGCCCAGAATGGGTCAGCCAGGGCGCTTGGCATGAAGAGATAGGAAACACACGAAACCCCGACCAGGATGATGCTGAGGAAGCGCCGGTCGATCCGGTCGGCAACCCAGCCGATAGGATACTGCATGATGATGCCGCCCAAGCTCTGCAGGGTCAGGAACATGATGGCGGTATCGGCGTCCAGTCCGACGACCGGCCCGTAGATAGGCAAGAACGTCCAGACGGCACCGAAGATCAACGCGAAGCATAGATTCAGCAGCATCGGCAGCGGGGCGTGAAACAACGACCGGACGACCGAGTGCCAGGCATGGGCATGCGCGCCCCCGTGCTCCTGTTCGCTCGGCGGCACGCTGTCGAGCGCCATGGCGATCGGAATTGTCGACACCAGGGTCAGCCCGGCGGCCAGTACGAAAGGCATCCAGCCGTCAATGCCGACGACGGTCAGCACGGTCGGGCCGATCGCCGAACCCAGGCCCAACGCCATGCCGTAAAGCGCCATGGTCCGCCCGCGGCTTTTTTCCTCGGCGATCTGGTTGATCCAGGTCTCGCCGGCGATCCACATGATGTGGCCGAACGCGCCTATGAAAAGCCGCAGCACGAACCAGATGTCCTCATCGGGCAGCAGCGGGCACAGCAACAGGGCGACGATGCTGGCCAGGATCGAAACGATCATCACCCAGGCGGCGCTGAAACGGGCGAGCAGCCAGGGCATCAGCGGTGCGACGGCGACAATCGCGATGGCCTGGGCGGCGGCGTTCCAGCCGATCGCCGATTCGCTGGCGCCCATCTGTTCAAGGCGCAGGGCGAACAATGGCCATGCCAGGCCGTAGATCAGGGCCGTCACGGTCATGCAGGCGATGACCGCAACCATGCCGCGCCGCCGCTGAGGCGATGTCAGGACCGCGTCGCTCAAGGTTCGGGGTGCCGTCGCCCGCGAAGGGCCGTGAAGGCAATGACGACGACATAGGTCGCGACCAGGGTCCAGGGCAGCGCCGACGATCCCGCGACGTCCATGGCCGCGCCCACGGCAAACGGGCCGGTCACCATGCCGACATTCCACATGACCTGGAATAGCGTGGTCGCCGAACCCAGATCGATGCCGCGAAAGCGTTCGCCCAGCAGAATCAGGCCCATCGTGTAGAGCCCCATCATGGCGCCGCCCAATACGAACACGTAGGGCCAGCGCAAAATCGGATCGTGCAAGGCCGTGGGCATCAACATGAACATGACAGCCATGACGACCATGACCAGGATGGCCAACAGGCGCCGGTTCATTTTGTCGGCCAGCCAGCCGATGGGGTACTGCAGCAATCCGCCCGCACTGAGACAAACCAGCAGCAGGAAGATGTCCTGCAAGGGCAGGCCGACATCAGGGCCATAGATCGGCATGAAGCTCGCCAGAGAACCGAAGGTCAGGGCAACCAGAAGGTTGACCACCATCGGCGTCGGCGCCCTTAGAGCCAGGCGCAGCATGGTCTGCGACGCCCGCCCGTGGAACGGCGGCGCTACCTTGACCGCGGCGCCAACGGCCAAGGCGCCGGCAACGATCATCACCTCCATGATGATGAAGGGTATCCAGCCCTCGTGACCGGCCAGATAGAGCACGGCGAAACCCAGCATCGTGCCGGCGGCGCCTGAAATACCATAGAGCGCGAGGATTCTGCCCCGGCTTTCGTCGTTCGCCACTTCGTTGATCCACGCCTCGCCGGCAATCCACAACAAACCGGTCGCCGCGCCGATCAAAAGCCGCATGACGAGCCAGAACCACGCGTTTTCGTAGAGTGGGCAGAGCAGCGCGAAGATGAAGGTCAGCGCCAGCATCCATAGCATCAGGACCGCCGGTCCAAAGCGGCGCAGCAGGGCCGGGCCGAACGGCGCGACGGCGATCAGTGAAATCGCCTGAGCGGCGGTGTTGATGCCGATGACCGTCTCGGAATGGCCCATCTGGTCGAGCCGGGTGGCGAACAGCGGCAGCGACAGGCTGTAGATGGCCGAGGTCACGCCCATCGCGACGATGGCGGCAAACAGGCTGCGAAAACGCGCCGGGGCTGACAGCACGATATCCGACATCGACGACCCGTCAGGGAGAGGCTGGAAGGGCTCTTCTAGCAGGCGTGCGGCGCGAACGATACGTCTGACCGCAGGGTGACCGCATGACCCCGGCTGATCTGAACATCCTTCACATCAGGATACAGCTTGCCATCAGGCCCAGGACCAACAGCATGACAAAGATGATCATGTGGGGCATGTCAGTTGATGCAGAGGTCCAGGGGCGCTTTGTTGAGCGGATCGCATCCGGTCTCCGTGACGACAACGGATTCGCCAAGCGCCATCGCCCGGCCGCTGTCGCTGTCCATCAGGATCATGTGCAGGAAAAAGGTCATGTGGGGTTCGATGACGACGCTGTTGCCGTGAAAGAACATCGGCCAATCCATCCAGTTGGGCGGAAACGTCGAGCCCATGGAGTAGCCACAGGCATTCAGCCGGTGTGCCTTGTATCCATGGTCGTCCATGACCCGCGCATGGGCGTCGAAGACATCGCCCATCGGTGCGCCCGGTTTCAAGGTTGCCTCGCAGGCCGCCAATGCCTCGCGGCAGGCCTCGTGCATGGCGACATGCGCTGGATCAGGTGTGCCGATCAGGATCGTGCACATTTGGGCCGTATGGTAGTGGCGGTAGGCGGCCGCAAACTCCAGCATAAGCTGGTCGTTGTCGGAGAGGGTGCGCCGTCCGGTGTAGTAACGGCACAGCAGCGCGTTCTCGCCGGAGCCGACGATGGAGTGGCCCGCTGGATAATCGCCGCCGCCCGAAAAGATAGCACCCTGCATGGCGGCAAGAATGTCGCCTTCTGAGACACCGGCTGCTGCAATCTCGCGTGCCGCCGCGTGCGCGAGATCGCCAAGCTCGGCCGACTTCTGCATGAACGCAATCTCTGCGGGGCTTTTCACCACACGCAGGCGATTGACCAGATCGGATGCGTCTTCCAGTCGGCAAAAGCCGTCCAGGGTGGTGCGAAGACGCTCCCAACTGCGGCCCGTCAGACCATAGGACTCCAACTCGATGCCCAGGCGTTTGCCCTGAAGGCCCATGTTGTCCAGCAGATCCTTCAGTTCGGCGGCCGGATCGGCCCCTTCGCGGTCGACCCAGATACGCACGTCGTCGATGGTCGAAGTATGGCGCGCCTGGCGCAGATCCGGTGCGCGGGTCAACAGAACAAACTGGCCGTCGGCGGTCAGCACCAGACACTGGAAATAGACGAAGCCCTGCGTGTCGTAGCCGGTCAGGTAGTACATGCTTTCTTGCCGGAACATCAGCAGGCCGTCGAGGCCTTCGCTCGCCATCCGTTCCAGCGTGCGCTTTTGGCGCGCCTCGTACTCACCATGGTCGAAATGCAGGACCATCAGGCCATCCCCCAATTTTTGAAGGCCGGTCCCTCGAGCGTACTAGAAAACGTCGAACTGTCCGGCCAGGTAAAGACAGTACGCTCCGACGAAGCATAGGCCGGTGGTGCGGCCAATGCGATTGACATAAAGCAGCAGGACAGCCAGCGCGACGGTCATCGCCAGCATGATAATGAGATCAAGACCGATCATGGTCTCGGCAATGCCGACATTGGTGATCAGCGCGACCACGCCCATGGCGCCCAGCAGATTGAAGATGTTGCTGCCCAGGACATTGCCGATGGCGACCAGAGGCTCGCGCCGGCGCGCCGCCGCGGCACAGATCGCGAGCTCCGGCAGTGAGGATCCGATCGCGACAACGGTCAAGCCGATGACTGCCTCGGGCACACCCAGCTCATGGGCGATGCCGACCGCGCCGACAACCAGGCGGTCGGCGCCGATGATCAGCAGGATCAGGCCGACGATGGCGAAGATGATGGCATGGCTTAACGCCATCGTTCCCGGGTCAATTTCCGTCTCGGCGGTCAGGTCGGCGGTATCGGTGCGCCGGGCACGCCGATAGCCGTGGCAGACATAAATGCCAAGGCACGTGACCATCACCAGCCCGTGCCAAAAGGTGAACTCACCAATCAGGCCAGCGGCGACAAAGGCGGCCGTGACCAACAACACAAGCCACATGTCATGGTTGACCTGCGTGCGCTGGACGACAACCGGATAGATGGCGGCGCTAACGCCGACGATCAAAAGAATGTTGGCGATGTTGCTGCCGACCGCGTTGCCAAGGGCAAGCTGGGGGTGCCCCAGAATGGCCGACTCAACGCTGACCAGGACTTCCGGCGCCGATGTTCCGAACCCGACCAGGACAACGGCCACGATCAGCTTTGAAACACCAAGTTTCAAAGCCAGGGCGACGCTGCCGCGCACCAGGAGTTCGCCGCCCAAAAACAACAAAATCAGGCCGACGAAGACGAACAAGTATGACATAGAGTTCCAATCGGAAGCCGGGTTACCTATAGCTAGAACGGCAAGGGGCGATTTGAAGAGATGGCGATACCTACGTTGCGTGAATTTCTGAAGCTAGAAAGTGCCGCAGGCATGGTTCTGATGGCTGCGGCGGTACTCGCTATTGTGGTCGAAAACGTTGGTCTTTCGCACATTTATGACTTGCTCTTGACGACGCCGGTCGTTGTGTCGGTCGGTACGCTGGATATCGCCAAACCGCTGCTGCTGTGGGTCAACGACGGCCTTATGGCCGTCTTCTTTTTCCTGGTCGGCCTGGAGTTGAAACGCGAGGTCATGGAGGGCGATTTGTCCTCGCGCGACCAGATCATTCTGCCGGGGGTCGCGGCGATCGGCGGCATGGCAGCGCCGGCCCTGGTCTATACCATCTTTAACATCGACGATCCTGAAGCGATGCGCGGTTGGGCCATCCCTGCGGCAACCGACATTGCGTTCGCCCTTGGTATCCTGGCGCTTCTGGGCAGTCGCGCGCCGGTGACGCTCAAAATCTTCCTTACCGCCTTGGCGATTCTGGACGATCTTGGTGCCATCATCATCATCGCGATGTTCTATACAGCCGATCTCTCCGTGCTGTCGCTGGCCATTTCGGCGCTCGGCTTGATGGGCCTGGTCGTCTTGAACCTGTTGGGCGTGACCCGCCTGGCGCCCTACATGCTGATCGGCCTCTTCGTTTGGGTTTGTGTGCTTAAATCGGGTGTGCACGCGACGCTGGCCGGTGTCGCGCTGGCCATGGCAATCCCGCTCAAGGCTCAGGACGAGCAGGGCCGCTCGCCACTGCGCCGGCTGGAACACGGCCTGCATCCCTGGGTCGCCTTCGGCATCCTGCCAATATTCGGTTTTGCCAATGCCGGGCTTTATCTCGGCGACGTCAGTGTCGAGGCGATGTTGGCGCCGATCCCGCTCGGCGTGGCACTCGGCTTGTTTGTCGGCAAACAGATCGGCGTTTTCGGCGGTGCCTGGCTCACGATCAAGCTGGGCATCGCGCGGCTGCCCGACGGATGCACCTGGCCCATGATGTACGGCGTCTGCCTGCTGACCGGCGTAGGCTTCACCATGAGTCTCTTTATCGGCGGTTTGGCGTTCAGCGACGTCGCCCATGTCAACATGGTGAAGCTCGGGGTGCTGCTGGGATCGCTCCTGTCCGGTACAGTTGGGTTCGCGGTTTTGTACGTTGCGGTTAGACGCCGGCGGCCAGGCGTCTCGCACGCCGGCACCGAGCAAACGATGACCTAGTCGTGTCACGCCGATCCCGTTGGGTCGGGCGCCACGGTGATCGCGGCGACCTGTCGGCCGTAGTCCGGTTCGGTCCGATGCACGCTGCGGCGGTAGCTGAAGAAGCGGTCGCTGTCGGCGCACGTATCATCGCCCGTCCAGCTCTCAGAGCGCAGGCCAAGCAGAGACAGCCGCGCCAGCAAGTAGCCGGGAAGATCGAACATGGCATGACCGTCGCGCCGCGCGTCGGTGAAGAAACGCGCGTTGGCGGAACCGGCGTTGACGAAGCGATCGCGGAACTCCGGCCCCACTTCATAAGAGGCCGGCGCGATGCATGGGCCAATCACCGCTGCGATATCCGCGCGCTTGGCGCCGAGCGCTTCCATGGCGTAAACGGTGGCTTCTGCGACGCCGGCAAGCGCGCCTTTCCAGCCGGCATGGGCCGCGCCGACGACCTTGGCCTGGCGGTCGGCAAACAGAATGGGCGCACAGTCGGCCGTCAGAACACCAAGGGCAATGCCCGGTTCGGCCGTTACCATGGCGTCGGCCTTCTGACCGGCGACATCATCGGGATCGTGCACCGTGATAACCAGATCGCTATGGATCTGATAGAGCGTGCACAACCGGTCGGCGGCAATGCCCAAGGCGTCGGTTACCCGGCGCCGGTTCTCGGCGACGGCGTCGTGGTCGTCGTCGGAGCCGAAACCGCAATTACGCGTCGCATAAATGCCGGTACTGACGCCGCCGGTGCGGTCAAAGAAGCCGTGACGCAGCCCGGCTCCATCCAGTGCGCTTGCCGTAATCACACCGTACCCCCGAAGCCGGCTGGCGCAATGGCGCGGTCGCCGGTGATAGCAAGAACCTTGTAAAGGCGTCCCATGGTGTTGTCGCCGGTAAGGCGTTCAAGGCCGGCGGTGATTTGTGACCTCTGGTCGTCGTTGGCTGTCTCGGCCAAGGTTGCCGCCCTGGTCTCGATGCCCAGGCGTTTGAGGAATGCGCCTTGATCGACCGGACCAAAGCAGTGTGCGCCCGCATTTACGGCAGCCCCGATCAAGGCGCTGAAATCGACGGCGGCGGCAAGGTCGGCTTGACCGGGCGCGGCGAACCGCTCGGCACGGCGATGGTCGCGCACGGCCTGCAGCGTGTCGCCGCTGCCGGCAAAATCGACAATCACCGCCGCGCCGCCGTCCGTGGTCAGCCTGGCGCCAAGCGATGTCATCGTTGCCTGGCGGACCGGTGAAATCTCCGTGACGCGTCCGGCAGGTTCGAGCGGCGGCAGATCCCTCCTGGTGTCGTCGGCAGCGAGTACGGGGGAAAACAATCCACCATCGCTCGCGATGAGCCGTTCGCGCCACCCCGACGCGGTCGCGACGAACTGGCGCACCGGCAGCGCGTCGAAGAACTCGTTGGCGATGACAAAGGCCGGGAGGCCGCTGTCGATGTCCTCCAACTTGTCGTGCCAGACCACGTCCTGGCCGGCGAGAGCCGCACGCTGCACTTGGCGCAGATGCGGACTGGTCTCGACCAGATGCACGGTAAAGGCGTCGTGCGCGGCGGGGACAACCGACATGGCGCGCAGCGCATCGGCCATTAAGGTGCCGCGGCCCGGGCCCAATTCGATCAGCAGAGCACGCTCCGGCGCGCCTGCCTGCTGCCATGCGTCGATACACCAGAGCCCGAGCAGTTCGCCGAACATTTGGCTGGTCTCCGGCGCGGTGACAAAGTCGCCTTGGCGGCCGAAGGGGTCGCGATGCATGTAGTAACCGAAATCGGCATGGCCGAGCGCTTCGGCCATGAAGGCATCGACACCGATCGGACCGTCACGGGCGATGCGCTGATGCAGTATGGCCGCCAGATCGCTCACTTCTTCTTGCGTTTGCTCTTTTGCGTCTGGGGTTTCGCCGGTGCTTTCTGGGCGGGCGCGACGTATGGCTTCGCCCAGATCAGCAGAGCGAGGCCGATCACGATCATCGGGACTGACAGAAGTTGACCCATGGTGGCGCCGGCAAACAGGAAACCCAGATGGGCATCCGGCTCGCGAAAGAACTCGACGACGAACCGCGATACGCCATAGCCCGCCAGAAAAAGTCCGCCGATGGCGCCGGGACGCAGCCTGAGCGACGTCGCACGCCATGCCCAGTAGACGACGAGGCCAAGCACGAGGCCTTCCAGCACGGCTTCATAGAGCTGACTGGGGTGACGCGGTTCCGGTCCGCCGTTGGGGAAGATGACGGCCCACGGTACGTCGGTGACACGGCCGAACAGCTCACCGTTGATGAAGTTGGCGCAGCGCCCAAGGAAAAGGCCGATCGGCACCACCGAAGCGACGATGTCGCCCAGCGCCAGGATCGGGATCTTTTTGATTCGGGCGAAGATGGTGAAGGCCAGAATGACGCCGATAAGACCGCCGTGAAACGCCATGCCGCCTTGCCACACAGCCAGGATCTCGCCGGGGTTGTTGAGGTAATAGCCGGGTTTGTAGAACAGGACGTAGCCCAGGCGGCCGCCCAGGACGATGCCCAGGGTGATCCACAGCAACAGGTCATCAATTGTCTTGCGGTCGATGGCGACCGGCGATTTGCGTGCTAGAACAATGGCATAGGCCCAGCCTAGCAGGATGCCCGCGACATAGGCGAGGGCATACCAGCGAAGCGCGAAGGGGCCGATCTGGACGAGTGTCGGATCGATCTCGGGAAAGGCGAGGGCAAGTGCGTGCATGAGGGTTCCGGAGCGTTTGGTGTCCAGGACCTTAGAGCAGATCACCCTGTGTTTGAATCGCTTCGCGATGATTCGCTGATGGCCCAATTCGCCCAGTATTCGGCCATGTGATGCCTGAAGTCACCCGATCGTGACCGAACGGTTGCGGTCTTGACCGGAACACGCCATATGACGCCCATCAAATCGGGAGAAGGCGCCATGCAAACCGATAACCGGATTCTGGACGATCTCGCCCGCGTGCTGAGCGGCGCGGTGACGGCGGCGTCGGGTGTACGCGAAGAGGTCGAGGCGCGCCTGCGCCAGCAGCTCGAGGGCGTCTTCGAGCGTATGGATCTGGTCAATCGTGAGGATTTCGAGGTCGTCCGCGACATGGCGGCCCTGGCACGCCAGGAGAACGAACGTCTGAGCGCGCGGGTCACCGAGCTCGAAGCGCGGCTGGAGGCCTTGGAATCGTCGAAAAAGATAGGCGGATCGACCTCCTCCAAACGAAAGAAAACGTCCACAACGGGTACAAAAAAGGCGCAGAAAGCCAGTTGATGGGATAGAAACCGTCTGGCAGGCTGACCATGTGTTGATGCTGCCTGACAGTGCATCCCCTTCACCTCCACCGCGGTAAGGCTTTACCGTGCCTCGACAAGGAGAGGCGCAGTGACGGATTTGTTGGAAGAAGAGGCGACCGGCCCGGACCAGCATCCGCTGGACATGGTCGAGCGGTTTGTCACGGCCAACGCCTGGGCGTGCGAGCGCCTGGCCGAGAATGAGATCGCCGTCGAGATCGAGGGCCGCTGGTGCGCCTACCGCATGTGGTTCGGCTGGGAAGGCGAGCTTGATGCGCTGATGCTGTCCTGCGCCTTCGACCTGAAGGTGCCGGAAGAGAGGCTTTCGGAGATCTGCCGTCTGCTGGCTTATGTGAACGAGCGCCTGTGGGTCGGCCATTTCGACCTGTTCAGCGGCGAACGTGTGATCACCTATCGGCACGCGCTGTTGCTCGGCGGCCATGACATGCCGACGGACGAGCAACTGGCCGATCTGATCGACATCACGATCTCGGAATCCGAGCGCTTCTATCCGGCCTTCCAGTATGTGATCGGTGACGGCAAGTCCGCCGAAGAAGCCGTCAGCGCCGCCATCATCGACCCGGTCGGCGAAGCCTGAATCCATGCTCTCCGACGCGTTTCCGGTGCTGCTGGTGGGCTGCGGCAAGATGGGTGGCGCCATGTTGGCGGGATGGCGCGCGCAGGGTATCGACGCCGATAAGATCGTCGTTGTCGAACCGGCCGAGGCCACGGCGGAAGGGATCGCGACCGACCATGGCGTGATTGTCGTCGGTGATGCCGGCGATGTCCCCACCGCGTTTGCGCCTGCGGTCGTCGTGGTCGCGGTCAAACCGCAGGTCATGGCGGAAGCGACCGGCGGACTTCAGCGTTTCGCTGATGCCGGTGCCTTGGTTCTGTCGATCGCGGCGGGAACGACCATTGAATTTTTTGAGCGGGCCTTGGGCGATGGTGCGTCGATCGTCAGGTCGATGCCGAACACGCCGGCGGCCGTCGGCCATGGCATCACGGCGCTGGTCGCCAATCCCCACGTCTCCGACGCTCAGCGCGCCGCAGCCGAAGCGCTCGCCGCAACCGTCGGTGATACCGTGTGGCTGGACGACGAAGCTTTGATGGATCCGGTTACGGCGCTCTCCGGGAGCGGGCCGGCTTATGTCTTCCTGCTCATCGAGATCCTTGCCAAAGCCGGGGTGGCGAGCGGCCTGCCGCCCGACATCGCGGCGCGTCTGGCCAGCGCCACCGTCGAGGGTGCCGGCGAACTGGCGCGATTGTCGGACCAGTCGGCCGAGGACCTACGCCGCGCGGTGACCAGCCCCGGTGGCACGACACACGAAGCCCTTGAAGTGCTCATGGCCGAAGACGGTCTGCAACCGCTGTTCGATCGCGCCATCGCGGCGGCGACACGGCGTTCGAGGGAGCTCGCCAGCTAGAGCGGACCGTTGATCGGCGGAATCGCCTCGCGGTTCCGACAAACAACGTGAATCCGCCCGCAATCAAAAAGTAGAGCAGATTCATCCAGCGAGATGGGATCTGCTCTAACAGTTGTGCGTTGGCATCCAGCGCCTGCGACCCTAGATTCAAGAAGACGAGCCGAGACTTGATCTACGGGAGGCGAGGATATGGTTAAGAAGGCGGACGTACCAAAGACAGCTCTGGCAACGGCGCTCAAGCTTGCCGGACAGCGCGGGTGGCGCGATCTGACCCTTGCCGATATTGCCGCGGAGGGCGGCATGACGCTCGCCCAGGTGCACGATGCCTATGGCTCGAAGGCCGCGATCCTGGAGGCTTTTTCCGATCAGATCGACGATGCCGTTCTGTCCGGCGACCGTGCTGATCTCGCCGCCGAAACCGTTCGCGACCGTCTGTTCGATGTCCTGATGCGCCGTTTCGATGCGCTTGCGCCGCACAAGGACGCGGTCAGGGCCATCGTGCGCGACAACGGCGCCGATCCCTGCGCCATGATGGGCAGCGCCTGTCGCCTGATGCGCTCCATGCGTTGGATGTTGGAGGCAGCGCGGGTCGACACGTCGGGCTTGGCTGGGCGCGTGCGGGTCAAGGGGCTGATGGCGCTCTATGCCGATGTCATGCGTACATGGCTCAGCGACGACAGCGAGGACATGGGCAAGACCATGGCCTTGCTCGACAAGCGGCTGGGTCAGGTCGACCGTCTTTGCGCGGCGGCTTGCCGCTTTGGCCCGCGCCGAGCTGGCGACCGTCAGGACGATGCCGCCGAACAGCCGGCATGACGGAGTCCGCCGACCAGATCGGCTTTGATGACTTTCTGAAGGTCGATATCCGTGTTGGCACGGTGATCGCGGCGGAGCCGTTTCCCGAAGCACGCAAACCGGCGTTCCGGTTGCAGATCGATTTTGGGCCGCAGATCGGTGTTCGCAAGACGTCGGCCCAGGTCGTCGCCAACTACACGCTGGACGATTTGGTCGGGCGTCAGGTGGCGGCGGTGGTCAACTTTCCGCCACGCCAGATCGGCCCGATGATGTCGGAGGTCCTGACCTTGGGTTTCCCCGACGACAACGGCGAGGTCGTGCTGGCCGCCGTCGATCGACCAGTGCCTAACGGCGGCCGACTCTATTAGCTGACACCCTGGGCTAAACCGGAATGACGATCCGCGCCCTTAGGCCGCCCAAGGGCGAATCATCCAGCGTCAACTCACCGCCATGACCCCTGGCGATATCACGGGCGATGGTCAGGCCAAGGCCGGTGCCGCCGGTTTCCGGGTTGCGTGAGGCGTCCAGGCGGAAGAAGGCCCGGAACGCTGCCTCGCGGGACTCCCGGGGGATGCCAGGGCCGTCGTCGTCGACGGTGATCGTGATGGCATCGCCCGTCCGCCGTGCGGCGATCGCGACGTGCTCGGCATAGCGTTGGGCGTTGTTGACCAGGTTCGTCAGGCAGCGTTTGAAAGCCTGCGGCCTGATTTCGACCTCAAGGTCGCCTTCGGTCTCGGCGTCAACCACACCGTTGTGGGCGCCGGTCACGACCTCGTTGATCATGGCGCTCAGATCCGTGCTGGCGACCGGTTCCTCGCCCTCGCCGCGGGCGAAGGCCAGATAGGCGTCGACCATGCGCTCCATGTCGGCGATATCGGCCTGCAGATCGGCCGCGCCCGCCTTGTCGTTCAGCATCGCGAGCTGCAGTTTCATGCGCGTCAGAGGCGTTCGGAGGTCATGGCTGACACCGGCCAGCATCTGGGTGCGTTGTGCGATCTGACGCAGGATACGCGCGCGCATCATCAAGAAGGCATGGGCGGCCTGACGCACCTCGCTGGCGCCCGACGGCTTCAGTTCGACGTCCGTGCGTCCCTTGCCCAGGCTGTCGGCGGCGGCGGCCAGCCGCCGGATCGGTCTTATCTGTTGGCGCAGAAAATAGGCGGCGATAATAGCCAGGACGACCGACGTACCGACCATCCAGAAAACCAGAAGATCGGTTGTCGAGCTCTCCAGGCGCTTCTCGTGGATGTAAACGTCCAGCACACCGCTCTGCAGGCCAACCTTGATCAGCATCATGCGGTTGCCGGCGTCTGTATCGATGATGAAGGGGCGCCCGACCCGTTCGTTCAGGCTCTCGGCCAGTTGTTCCTCAAGACCGCTTGAACCGATCGGCGGCAGTTCGGCCGGCAGGTGTTCGCCGGGCCGGAAAGAAGCCTCCATGTCCAGGTGGATCCGGCTGATGCGGTAGACCAGGCTTTGCTCGTCTTCGGATTCATACGTGTTCATCATCCAGATCAGCGTCGAGATGTCGCCGGCGACGGCGGTCGTCAGACGCCGCGTCACCGTGTCCCAATGGCGTTCATAGAAAACCAGGGCAACAACGATCTGCAGGATGATGATCGGGATCAGCACGATCAGCAACGAGCGTCCGAAGATGCTGCGCGGCAGAAGGCGCTTGACCGGGACGGCCCGGCGTCTGGTACCCAGCGACATGGTCATGGGCGTCTAGCGCGGATCATGGTTTGGTGGAGCCGCCTGACGGTTCCACCAAACCATGTGAATCCGCTCTCCATCTATAAACAGAGCAGATTCATCTGCCTTGAGGGAATCGCGACGCGATCCCATCAAAACAGGATCTACTCTAGGATGTTCTGAGAACATAACCCTCGCCCCAGACCGTTTGAAGAAACCGTGGCGCGCGCGGATCGTCCTCGATCTTACGCCTCAGCCGCGTCACCTGGACGTCAATGGTTCTCTCACCGGCACCGCTTTGCTGCGACAGTTTGAAGCGCGACAAGGTGACGCCCGGCTGCATGGTGAAAACGCGCAGCAGGTTGGCCTCGCGACCGGTCAGCGGCACCAGGTCATCGCCGCGCCAGAGTTCCAGGCGTTCGGGATCGAAGCTGAAAGGACCGAAATCGACCGCATCGGTTGATTCTTCCGCTACCACGGACCGACGCAAGATGCTCTGAATACGCAAGACCAGCTCGCGCGGTTCGAACGGCTTGGGCAAGTAGTCGTCGGCGCCGCTTTCCAGTCCCGCGATGCGGTCGTCGGTGGCATCCATGGCGGTCAGCATCAAGATCGGCGTGCCCACGGCCTTTCGGATACGGCGGGTGAAGGCCATGCCATCCTCGCCTGGCATCATGACGTCAACAATCAAGAGATCGAAGGCAAGGCTTGTCAGCTTGGCCTCCGCGTCCGCCGCGTCTTCGGCCGTACTGACCAGGAAGTTTTGATCGGCCAAATACTTGCGCAACAGCTCCCGAAGCCGGCGGTCGTCGTCGATGACCAGGATATGGGGCTGTTCGGGCATGGACTCAACGGTTGCGCTTCAGCCGGGCACGATCTTCTTCGTCGACCATGCCGGTCAAGACGCGCCGGTATCCGGCCACCGCGTCGGCGCCTGCTTCGCGATACGCCCGGGCAATACGCTCCCGCTGATCTTCGCTTAACCGCCACTCCAGCTCGGCGCCGGCCTGGGTCAGATAGAGCAGGCGCTGGCGTCGGTCGCGGGTGCCCTGGCGCTGCTCGACATAGCCTTTCTCGATCAACTGGCGCAGGACGCGCGCCAAGCTCTGCTTGGTGATCTTAAGGATCGCCAAGAGTTCTTTGACCGTGATACCGGGATTGCGCCCGACAAAATAGATCACGCGGTGATGGGCGCGGCCAAAGCCCAACTCGGCCAGGATCGAATCGGGTCGTGCGGTGAAGTCGCGATAGGCAAAGAACAGCATTTCCATGCCTTCGCGCAGATCCTCGTCGCGCAGAAACAGCGGGTTGGGACCGGAATTTAAGTCAGCCATATTGACGTATATTCCCGTTGATGCTAATCAAGATAGCCGAACGAGGGCGACTCGGGGAAAGCCCCAGTCCAATGTGAAGGAAAGATCATGGCCGATTTTGTCCCCTTTGATGACCGCGACGGCAAGATTTGGCTCGATGGCAAGCTGATCGACTGGCGCGACGCCAAAATTCATGTGCTGACCCACGGGCTGCATTATGCCAGTGCCGTGTTCGAAGGCGAACGCTGCTATGGCGGCAGCATTTTCAAGGTGCGTGAGCATGGCGAACGCCTGCACGCCTCGGCCCAGATGGTCGGCTACGATATCCCCTATTCGGTCGAGGCCCTGGAGCAGGCGCGCTATGACGTCTTAAAGGCGAACGACATCAGCGATGGCTATGTTCGGCCCGTGGCCTGGCGCGGCAGCGAAATGATGGGCGTCGCAGCGCACCACAACACGATCCACGTGGCGATCGCGGCGTGGCCGTGGCCGAGCTACTTTTCCGATGAGGCACGCCAGCGCGGCATCAAGCTTGCCATCTCCGACTGGCGCCGTCCGGCGCCCGACACCGCGCCGACCCAAGCCAAAGCGTCTGGCCTCTACATGATCTGCACGATGTCGAAGCATCAGGCCGAGGCAGAAGGTTTCGACGATGCCTTGATGTTCGACTATCGCGGCCTGATCGCCGAGGCGACTGGCGCCAATATCTTCATGGCTCAGGAAGGCAAACTGCACACGCCGATCCCCGACTGTTTCTTGGACGGCATCACCCGGCGCACCGTGATGGACCTGGCCCAGCGGCGCGGCATCGAGGTGATCGAGCGCCATATGGAACCGGAAGAGATCGCGAAGTCAGACGAGATTTTCCTGACCGGCACCGCGGCCGAAGTGACTCCGGTCGGCCAGGTCGGCGACAACCACTTCCAAGTCGGTTCGATCACCAACCAGCTGATGGATGACTATGCCGCAGAAGTGCGCAAGGCGCCCGCCTAGAGCAGATCCCGTTTTGATGGAATCGCTGCGCGATGCCATCAAGAAGGGTGAATCTGCTCTACTCTTAGATTAAGAGCGGATTCACGTGGTTAGGTGGAGCCGCGCAACGGTTCCACCTAACCACGATCCGCTCTAAGCCGCCTGACAACCGCAGTAAACTGATCTAGGCCGTCGGCCTCTCGCCGATCAAGTTGTCGAGGTCGGAACGTTCGGTGTAGTGGACGGCACGCCAGCCGAACCGCCGCGCCGCCGCGACGTTCTTCTCGCTGTCGTCGATCAACAGGACGTCAGGTCCGGCGGTCTCCCCCAGTTCGTCCGTGATCATTTTCCAGAACTGCGTATCCGGTTTGCGCACGCCCATGGCCGATGAGGCGAACATCCTGTCGAAGCGTCGGCTAAGACCCAACTCGTTCCAGAGAAAGTCGGCGCGATGGCGATCCTGGTTGGTTGCCAGCACCAAACGGCACTGAGAGCCGAGGCTGGCGATTTCCTCGATCAGGTTGTGATCGAGATTGCTGTCGTTGGCAAACCAGAAGGCCAGGAAATCCTCCACGGTACCGCCATAGTTCCAGCGCTCCAGATAGGGCGGCAGCACGTCGTAGAGGTCGGCATCGCCGATGATGCAGGCATCCCAATCATCGCGGAAGAACGTCGCGACCTCGTCCTGGCCGATGCCGAAATCGCGCGCGACCGCTTCCTGCCAGTCGTAACTGCCATCGGTCATGCCGTGAACCAGGACACCGTCGACATCGAAGGCGATGGCCCTGGGCAGGTTGTCAGCCGCCGGCATCGCCATTGCCGTCATCCTGTCGCCAGCGCGCGGCGGCCTGGTCGTCGCTGGTGCGGGCCTCAACCCAGCGTTCGCCGCCGTCGGTATCCTCGACCTTCCAGAACGGCGCCTTGGTCTTCAGCCAGTCGATCAGAAACGCGCATGATTCCAGTGCCGCCTGTCGGTGCGCCGAGGCGGTGACGACCAGCACAATCCGATCACCCGGTTCCAACCGGCCGTAACGATGCACAATCAAGCTGGCGTCGAGCGGCCATCGGGCATGGGCCTCGCGCTCGACCTCCTCGAGCTGGCGCTCGGTCATGCCGGGATAGTGTTCGAGCGTCATGGCGCTGACGTTGTCGCCATCGGCGATATCACGGACCAGCCCAATAAAGCTCGCGACGCCGCCGATCGACGTCTTGCCGTCGGTCAGCGCGGCGATCTCCGCACCGGGATCGAAGTCTTCGGCCTGGACGCGGATCATGGCCGTGTCAGCCGCCGGTCACCGGCGGGAACAGCGCGACCTCGTCCTTGTCGCAGACGGGGTCGCCGTGTTGCGCGTAGTTCTGGTTGACGGCGATACGCACGATGGCCGGATCGGCCAGGGCCTCGGCATAGCTGTCGCCGCGTCCGCGCAGCCATTCAAGCAGTTCGCCGGCGGTCCCGACGTCGTCGGGCAACGTGACGTCCTCGCCCGGAATGCCGATGCGCTGCCGCAGCCAGGCAAAGTACAAAATCTTCATCCGATAACCTCACTAAAGGGCAAAACGTCAATCATGCTTCCCGGCTCCAACTGGGTCATGTCCTCGGGCAGTTCGGCCAGGCCGTCGGTCTCGACCAGGGAACTCATGATACCCGCGCCTTCGCGCGGAAAGGCATGGGCCTCAAGCTGGCCGTCACCGGCGCGTGTCAGGCGAACACGGACGAATTCACGCCGATTGGCCTTTTTCTTGCGGCCAAAACCGGCGCGGACCGCGAACAGCAGCGGGTCGACGGCGGTGCCGCCGGCCAGCCGAAGAACGAGCGGCCGTCCGAAGCGAAGGAAGGTCACAATCGCAGCAGCCGGGTTGCCTGGCAGGCCGATGAACGGCGTCTGTTTCAACTGGCCCAGCATCAAGGGCCGGCCCGGTTTGATCGCCATGTGCCAGGCATGCAGAGTGCCCAGGTTCTCGATGGTCGCGCGAATGTGGTCTTCCTCACCGACCGATACACCGCCGGACGTCAGCAACACATCGTGACCGGCGGCGGCTTCGGTCAGGGCACGCTCGGTCTCAGGCCCTTCGTCGGCGAGGATGCCAAGATCGGTCACGCGGCAGCCTAGCCCGCGCAACAGCCCGGCGACGGCATAGCGATTGGCATCGTAGATCGCGCCCTTAGGCAAGGGCGTGCCGGGCTCCGTCACCTCGTCGCCGGTGGAGAAGACGGCGACGTCGAGCGGCCTGTAGCAGCGCAAATGAGCAACGCCGACCGAGGCGGCGAGGCCGACGTCTTGCGGCCTTAGCCGTGCGCCGTGCGCCAGAATCCGCGAGCCCGCCGTCACGTCCTCGCCGGCGCGGCGGCGATTGGCGCCGGGTTTGATGCCGGGCATCAAGACGACCCGGTCGCCGTCCTCGCGTGTATCCTCCTGCATCATCACGGTGTCGGGTCCGTCGGGCATGGGCGCGCCGGTAAAGATCCGGATCGCCTCGCCGCGTTGGGCTGGCCGGTCCAGCGGGTGGCCGGCTGCCGCGCGCCCACCGATTGGCAAGATCGTCTCGCCGTCGGGATTGAGATCATCGTGGAAGACGGCGTAGCCATCGACGGCAGAATTGTCATGCGGCGGAACGTCCATGTCGGACGTGATGTCGCCGGCCAGGATGCGGCCCGTTGCCTCGGCCAGCGGTACGTCTTCGGGCTCGGTCAAGGGTGTCGCGAGGTCCTCGATCAAAGCCAGCGCCTCGGCCATGGTCATGAGCTCGCGGCCGTGGGCAAAACAATCGTCAGTCAGTTGCGCCATGAAAAGCGTCTCATCCGTTGGCTGTTCTGGCTACGAGGCCGTGTTCGTCGAGGTCGTGTCCTGAACCTCGGGGTCGGCGACCGCCGGACGTTTGAGGCCCGAGCGCAGATAGACCCAGCCGGTGATCAGCGTCAAAACGGCGGCGACCCAGAACAAGACCTGGCCGACCACATAGGTGTCGACGACTTCGCCAAACGTGGGGCCGCCCGGTCCCAGAATCAACAAACCCAGCGCCACCATCTGAACCGTCGTTTTCCACTTCGCCAGCCGCGTCACCGGCAACGCGACGCCGTGTTCGGCGAGGTACTCGCGCAGGCCCGACACCAGAAGCTCGCGGCATATGATCAGGATCGCGGGCACCAGGGGCGCATCACCGGTCCACACCAGGGTAACGATCAACGCGCCGACCAGAAGTTTGTCGGCGATCGGATCGAACAATCGGCCCAGGGGTGAGGCCACGCGAAATCGCCTGGCGATCCAGCCGTCGGCAAAGTCGGTCACGGCCGCCAGAACAAACAAGAAGAACGCGAGCCAGCGTGCCATCTGGCTGTCCCAGAAGAACAGCGCCACGATGACCGGGATAATCACGATCCGGCCAAAAGTCAGGATGTTGGGCAGACGTTTCATCGTAATCCGGGCTTGCCGAAGGCGGGCCGGTTATAGCACGGCGGGCGCTAGAGCAGATCCCGTTTTGATGGAATCGCGCTGCGATGCCATCAGAACGGGTGAATCTGCTCTACTCAGAAATAGAGAGCGGATTCACGTGATTAGGTGGAACCGTTCATCGGTTCCACCTAATCACGACCCGCTCTACGGGTGAAAGTGGTCGTAGATCCGCTGCGCGACCCGGCGATCGATGCCATCGACCCGTTCCAGATCGGTCAGCCCGGCCTCCGAGACCGCCTTGGCTGAGCCGAAATGGTGCAGCAGTGCCTTTTTCCGCTTGGCGCCGATGCCGGCGATCTCGTCCAAGAGCGAGCGCCCGATCGCCTTGCCGCGCTTCTGGCGGTGCGCGCCGATGGCGAAGCGGTGGGCCTCGTCGCGGATCCGCTGCATGAAATAGAGCACGGGATCGCGCTCCGGCAGCATGAACGGCTGACGATCGGTCATGAAGAACCGTTCGCGCCCGGCATCGCGGTCCGGGCCCTTGGCGACACCCATGACGGCGACACCGGACACGCCCAGTTCCTCGAAGACTTCCTCGGCACAGCCAAGCTGACCCTGGCCGCCGTCGACGACAATCAGGTCGGGCCATGTGTCTTCCTGGCGGTCGGGGTCCTCTTTCAGGAGGCGCTGGAAACGGCGGGTCAGAACCTCGCGCATCATGGCGTAGTCGTCGCCGCCGATACCGTCGCGCTGGGCGGCTTCGCCCTTGATGGTGAACTTGCGGTACTGGTTTTTGATGAACCCCTCCGGCCCGGCGACGATCATCGCGCCAACCGGCTGGGCGCCCTGGATGTGACTGTTGTCGTAGACCTCGATGCGGCTGGGCGCGGTGTCCAGGCCAAAGCGTTCGGCGACGCCTTCCAGCAGAGTCCGTTGGGTGGCGCTTTCGGCAAGCCGGCGACCGAGTGCGTCACGGGCGTTGGCGCGCGCGTGGTCCATCAGTTCCCGGCGCGTGCCGCGCTGCGGCTTGACGAGCTGGACCTTGCGCTCGGCGCGCGCTGAGAGCGCTTCCTCGATCAACGCTTTTTCGTCCGGCTCTTCGCTGACCAGAACCAACTTGGGGACCTCCTTGTCCTCGTAGAACTGGCTCAAGAACGCGGCCAGCACTTCCGGTCCGCTCTGGTCCTTGGTACGCACCGGATAAAACGCCCGGTTGCCGTAGTTGCGGCCGTTGCGCACGAAGAACACCTGAACGCAGGCTTGGCCGCCCTGCTGGTAGAGCGCGACGACATCGGCCTCGCTGATGGTCGAGACGTTGATGCCCTGGTGCGCCTGGATGTGATTCAAGGCGCGGATGCGGTCGCGATAACCGGCCGCACGCTCGAAGGCCAATTCGGCGCTGGCCTCCTCCATGCGTTCGACGAAGCTGTCCTGGACCTCGCGTGTGCGCCCGCGCAGGAAGGCGCGGACCTCGTCGACGATATGCTGGTAGTCCGACAGTGCGATCTTGTCGACGCAGGGCGCCGTGCAGCGTTTGATCTGATACTGCAGGCAGGGCCGGGTGCGGTTGGCGAACACGTGATCGCTGCAGCTCCTCAAGGGAAACGCACGCTGCAAGGCGACCAGGGTCTGGTTGACCGATCCGGCCGAAGCAAACGGACCAAAGTACTCGCCCTTTTTGCGCCTTGCGCCCCGATGTTTGACGATCTGCGGCCAGTCATGGTCGGCGCGCAACAGGATATAGGGGAACGACTTGTCGTCGCGCAGGGTGACGTTGAAGCGGGGCTTCAGCTTCTTGATCAGGTTGGCTTCCAGCAGCAGCGCGTCGGCTTCGGTATGGGTGGTGACGACCTCCATACGCGCGGTCAGGGCGACCATGCGGTGCAGCCGGGGATCGAGCCGCCCGGGCTGGGTGTAGGCGGTGACCCGTTTCTTCAGGTTGCGCGCCTTGCCGACATAGAGCACTTCGCCCTTGGCGCTCAGCATGCGGTAGACGCCGGCGGCGGACGGCATGGTCTTCAGCGCCGCCTGAATCGCCTCGGCGCCACGCGCGCCGGTATCGCGCGCGTCTTCCGTCGCCGGGCCCGCGGTCTCCGGGGCTGGCCGTTCGTCTCTGTCCGCCTTTGCCATGGTGGGATCTTAGATGATGCGGCGGCGGCACAAAATCAAAGAGCCCGGCGGACGATCCACCGGGCTCCCTGTCAAACTCCTGACAGCGGGGTCAGTCTTTGGGCTGCGGTACGATGCGCAGGTAGGGCTTCGGCGCTTTCCAGCCGCCCGGGAACCGTTCCTTGGCCTCGTCGTCCTTGACCGCCGGTACGATGATGACGTCGCCGCCCTGCTGCCAGTTCGCGGGTGTCGCGACCTTGTGCTTGGCCGTCAACTGGCAGGAATCGAGCAGGCGCAGGATCTCGTCGAAGTTGCGGCCCGTGCTCATGGGATAGGTCAGCATCGCCTTGATCTGCTTGTCGGGGCCGATCACGAAGACCGAGCGTACGGTCGCGTTGTCGACCGGCGTGCGGCCTTCCGACGTGCCGCCGGTATCGGCCGGCAGCATGTTGTAGGCCTTGGCGACGGCAAGCGTGGGGTCGCCGATCAAGGGGTAGTTGACCGCATGCCCCTGGGTTTCCTCGATATCCTTCGACCACTCCTCGTGGTTCGACACCGGATCGACGCTAAGGCCGATAATCTTGCAGTTGCGCCTGTCGAACTCTTTCTTCATGCCGGCGACATAACCGAGCTCGGTGGTGCAGACCGGCGTGAAGTCCTTGGGATGCGAGAACAGAATGCACCAGCCGTCGCCGATCCAGTCGTGGAAGCTGATGCTGCCCTCCGTCGTATCGGCCGTGAAATCGGGTGCCGTGCTGTTGATGCTAAGCATGGATGAGTCTCCCCCTATAGGTTGCTGAACGATGCGGGTTCCAGCGTCGCCGTTGTGGCTCGGCGAATCAATGTGGACTCCGCATATGGGTTGGAACCTTGCCGTGTTGAAGATGCGGAAACAAATGAAAGGGGCCGGTCCGCGACGCGAACCGGCCCCGATCAAGCAGGTTTGATGCGGTGGCTCAGAACAGACCGGAAATACGCCCGCTGTCGTCGACGTCGATTTTGTCGGCGGCGGGTACGCGGGGCAGGCCCGGCATGGTCATGATGGCGCCGGTGATGACGACCAGGAATTCGGCCCCGGCCGACAGCCGGACCTCACGGATCGGCACGTTGAAGCCGGAGGGCGCCGCCTTCAGTGTCGGATCGGTCGAGAAGCTGTACTGGGTCTTGGCCATGCAGATCGGGAAGTTGCGCGCCGGCGTCTCGTCGAGTTCACGAAACTGCTTGCGGATGGTGTCGTCGGCCTGGATGTCGTCGGCGCCATAGATCTCCTGCGCGATCGTGCGGACCTTATCCAGAAGCGGCAAATCGTCGGCATAGAGCGGCTTGAAGTCGCTGGGCGTGGTGTCGATCATGTCGACGACGGCCCGCGCCACGTCTTCGGCGCCGGCGCCGCCATCGGCCCAATGATTGGCCTCGACGCAACTGATGCCCTCGGCTGCGGAGAGTTCCAGCAGTTTGGCCATCTCCGCATCGGTGTCGGTGATGAACCGGTTGACCGACACGATGGCGGGAACGCCGAACTTGCGGACGTTCTCGATATGACGGCGAAGGTTGGCGAAACCGGCTTCGACAGCCGCAACATTCTCGTCCTTCAGGTCGTCCTTGGCGACGCCACCGTGCATCTTGAGCGCGCGAATGGTGGCGACGATGACAGCGCAGTCGGGCTTCAGGCCGGCCTTGCGGCACTTGATGTCGAAGAACTTTTCGGCACCGAGGTCGGCGCCAAAGCCGGCTTCGGTGACGACATAGTCGGCCAGCTTCAAGGCCGTGGTCGTGGCCAGTACGCTGTTGCAACCATGGGCGATGTTGGCGAACGGGCCGCCATGGACAAAGGCCGGGTTGTTCTCCAACGTCTGCACCAGGTTGGGTTTGATGGCGTCTTTCAAGAGCGCAGCCATGGCGCCCTCGGCATTGAGCTCTGCGGCGGTCACCGGCTTGCGCTCGCGGGTATAGCCGACGACGATCTGGCCCAGGCGGCGCTTCAGGTCGTGCAGGTCGGTCGCCAGGCAAAAGATCGCCATGACCTCCGAGGCCACGGTGATGTCGAACCCGTCCTCGCGCGCGAAACCGTTGGCGACGCCGCCCAGGCTGTTGACGATCTGACGCAGCGCCCGGTCGTTCATGTCAACGACGCGGCGCCAGGCAACACGGCGGGTGTCGATGCCCAAGGCGTTGCCCCAATAGATGTGGTTGTCGATCATCGCCGCCAGCAGGTTGTTGGCGACGCCGATGGCGTGGAAATCCCCGGTGAAGTGAAGGTTGATGTCTTCCATCGGGACGACCTGGGCATAACCGCCGCCCGCGGCGCCGCCCTTCATGCCGAAGGAGGGGCCAAGCGATGGTTCGCGCAGGCAGATCAGAGTCTTTTTGCCGATGCGATTCAGCGCATCGCCCAGGCCGACGGTGGTTGTCGTCTTGCCTTCGCCCGCCGGGGTCGGCGTGATCGCGGTGACCAGGATCAGTTTGCCGTCCGGCCGGTCCTTGATCTCGCTGATGTAGTCCAGCGAGATTTTCGCCTTGGTGTGGCCATAGGGTTCCAGGAATTCTGGGTCGATGCCTAGGCGGTCCTTGGCCAACTCCATGATTGGTTTGATCGTGGCGGCTTGGGCAATTTCAATATCGGATTTCGGCGTGGCCATCGGCGGTTCCCCTGTTGGCGCGGCATTATCGGGAAGTAGGTGGAAGGGACTTTAGCGGCGGCCGTGCGGCGGTCGCGCAAGGAATCGACGTATCGTGTCGCGCCCGGTCCTAATTGGTGGAATTGGTTCCAAATTGGCTTAGCGCATGGTCCTCAGATTCGCCCTGCAGGTCAAGCCATGCTGGCCCAAATCCGGCCTATTTTCACAGTGCTTTGAGCAAAGAAAAGGGCGGTGGACCGAAGCCCACCGCCCTTGATCGTTTTGATCGACGCCGGGCTACTTCTCGACCATGGCGTCGTACGTACCGCGATGATCCAGCGCCTTGTCCAGCCCGACTTCGCGGTAGTAGGTCAAGGCCCGGTCGTACTCATCGTTTTCGGATCGGATCTGCCAGATGTGCCAGATGATCCAGACCAGAACACCGACGATCACCAGGATCCCTTCGATGCCCGGGAACGGGTAGATGGCGCCCAGGTTGGCGATATCACCCCAGCTTTCGACATTGGTCGACATGCTCTTCCTCCTCTAAGGCTCAGTCGCCCTGACCACGGGCCAGTTCACGGTCGATATCCTCCTGGGCCGTATCGCGGTAAGTGAAATACGGGAAGGCATCGCCATAGTCGTGGGTGTCGAGACCGGCGAGTTCGACCTCGCGCGGCACACGCAACCAGCCCAGCGAGTCCAGGATCTTCGACACAACCCAACATGGGATGAAGCCGAGCACCCAGAACATGATGATGGCGCCGATGAAGTTACCCAGCGGGTTGATGATCGCGATGCCTTCGGGGGTGCTGCCGAACAGGCCCTGGACTTCGCCCATGACGTTGGACGGGTAGCCCCAAAGCATGAAGCCGGCGATGACCGTGCCGAGGAAACCGGCATAGCCATGCACCGCGACCGCGCCGACCGCATCGTCGATCTTGAACCGACGCTCGACCCAATAGTGCATCTTGTAGGCGAACCAGACACCGACCATCGCGATCAACATGGCTTCGATCGGATGATAGAGGTCGTTGCCCGCCGACGCACAAATGATGCCCGCCAGACCACCCGAATAACTCCAGAACGGATCGCCGCGGCTCACCATGTAACCCGCGAGCAGACCGCCGGACAGCGACATCAGGAAGTTGAACGTGATCGCCGACAAGGTTGTCGGTGTCAGATAGATGTTCGTAGCGGTGAAGTACGGTTCAGCGCCCTCAAGGCCTAGAACAGCGCCATTGAAGTCGATGATCGGGATGTTGCAGGCCGCGTAGAAACCCCAGAAGCCCGTATAGATCAGGAACAGGCCGACCGTGACGAGCCACGGATTGTTCTTCGGGAAATCGCGCGGCGTGCCGTCCGCGGCGAACTTGCCGAGACGTGGGCCGAGCACCACCAAGATGGCGAGCGCCGAGCCGCCGGCAATGCCGTGCACCACCGATGACGCGTAGGCGTCGTGGTAGCCCAAGAGCTGCACCATCCAACCGTTGTAGGACCAGCCCCAGGCCGCGTCGATGATCCACGTTACCGAGCCGACCAAGACAGCCAGGATCAGGAATCCCTGGGTCTTGATGCGCTCGATCACCGCGCCGGACACGATCGAGGCCGTGGTCCACGAGAACAGCAGGAAGGCCGCCCAGAACACACCGTTGATTCGCGACCACCAGCCGTGATCATCCACGGTCAAGCTACCGGTCTGAACTGTGATCTCCCCACCCAGGTGGGTACCCATCATTTCCGACCAGGGCAGGGCCCAAGGCGCTTCACTGAATCCGCCCATGAACGGGAAGTACGGAAACGCGAAATAGATCCACCAGCCGAAGAAGAAGAACGTGATGGTCACCAGCGGGATGAGCATCGTGTTCTTCATCAACGTGTGCTGGACGTTCTTGCGGCGCGAGGCGCCGACCTCATAGACACAGAATCCGACATGGATCAGGAACATCATCACGACCGTGACCCAATAGTAGAATTCCGTGAAGATGACGGTAAGTGAGTCTAAACCGTCAGTCATTCCCCAGATCCCCCTCGTTTAGTAGCGCATAGTCTCCCATCTCGCGGTGTTGTCATGGCCCGCTTCGATGTCGCGCAAAGTCTAGGGAGTTTTTAACCGGCTGCAACTGTGTTGCCATCGGTTATCAACTGTTTCACCTTGGGAAACTTTTTGAAGATGTTTGACGTGATGGCAGCCGGTGTTAGAAAACGACCTTGTTTCAAGGGTTTGGTGCAATTTTGATGGTCGAAGACAACAGCCTGACTGACGCTGGCGCGGCGCTCAGACGCCATTTTTTGGGGTGGCAGTGCCGCATCCGCCAGCATGCCATGCGCCGCGACGCCGGCCGTCCGTCCGATGGCATGCGCCCGGAACTGCAGCGTATCGACGGCGACGGGCTGGGCCGTATCACCGTGGTGATCTGTGAAGCCGACCCGGATGCGACGACGGATCAGTTCCGCCACATCGTGCAGCGCACCATGGATCCGCAGGAGCGCTTCAAGAAAGGCGTTCAGTTCCTGTCATCGGCCTATTTCCAGAAGGGCGATACGTTTTGCGACGCCCTGCTCGCCCTGTTCGGCGCCGATACGGCGGTGGCGGCAATCCTGGATGACGAGCGGTGCGTGCTGGCCTTTCAACAGTTCAGCCAGAGCTATCGTCTGCCTTGCCGAGTCGAGCGGCTTGAGCAGGAGGATCGTTTGGCGCAGGCATTGTTGTGGCACAACAGGATGTTCAATCCGAACATCCCGCCTGATGTGTTACCCGTCGCCTTTTGGCCGATATGGGATGAGGGAACGGCGTTTCCGCCGGCCGATTGACGATCGCGCGATCAGAACTGGTATCTGACGGTCACTATCAAATCATGAGACGTGATGCGGTCGGAACTAAAGCTCTCGCCGCCGGCCAAGGTGCCGCTGTCGAAGCCGCCTAGGTAGAGAAACCGGTAGGCGGTGCCAAGATCCCACTGGTCGCTGAGCAGGTAGTCGATTCCCAAGGTGGCACCAAGGGCCAGGTTGTCGTCGTCGGTCGTCACATTGGTCGTCGCGTTGGTCGCGATCACCGTGCGATCGACATCCGATGTGTTTCGCGCCCATCCCATCATGGCGCCGACAAAAGGCCGCCAATCGCTTTCGCCGCGAAACTCGTAGGCCAGACCGAGCAGCACCGTTGTCGACGACAGATTGTTCTCGTAACCGACCGTCGCTGGCCCGTTGACGGCGCGCAGGTCGATGTCCTGACGGAACCGGTAGCCGACCTCCAGTTCGGCGCGCAGCGGCACGTCGCCAAATCGGTAGCCGAAGGAGCCTGCCGCACCGGCGGTCGTGTCGTCGTCATGGTTGATCAGCAGGGTGCCAGCCAAACCTGACGCGGTGATCTTGCGCACGTTGGTGTAGCCACCAAAAGCGCTAACGCCGATGTAGAAGCCGGCGTCGTCGCCGACAGCCCGGTCCGGCAGCCACACGCCAAGAGTCGCAAGGCACGCGGCGATTGCCATGGCCTTGCGGAGTTTGCCCCCGATCATCGCGAATCCGCCCCCCTGGCCCCGCATAGATAAGCACCAGCTATCGGCAATATCGGTTCGACGTCAAAGGCTAATGTTCAATAGTCGACAAATGCCACGCTCTGGAGACCATCGGTGCGCAAAACCAAAACGGGTCGATCGAAGCCCTTCATGCCAGCAGAATCATCCGTCATACTCTCTCTGGGCACACCGAGTCTTTCCGTGTGCTGGTGCAGGACCGTTTGGGCCATTGGCAATCCGAAACGTCAATCTTGTGCCGCATTTGCTGGATAGAGACCGATCGGTGCCCCACGTCTTGTTGGACGTGGTGATCATCGGACTCTGGGACGGGGGAAGAAAAATGATTGATCATTATCGTAAGTTATTTTTTGCTTTGATCGCAGCGATGGCGCTGGGACTTGGTGTTGCCGCGTGCGACGACGGCGGTTCCGGTGACAGCGGGTCGAGTGATAGCGAGACTTCCAGCGGTGACTCCGGAAGCAGCGACGCTGGCAGTAGTTAACGACAGCGGCGTTTGATCCGCCGCTTTCTTGAGCCAGAGAAGCAAAAAGGCTCCGGACGTCGCACCGTCCGGAGCCTTTTTCGTAATGGTCTGGTGACCGTTATCTAGAACTTTCGATAGGCCTTGTTGAGATCGCGCATGGGATGGCGATCCGACATCTGGAACTTGATCAACAGTTCCCGCGCGATCATGTCGCGGTCCTGCTGGTTGTCAGGCAGCTCCATGTCATCGGGCAGGCGAATCCAGCCGTTGGCGTTGCGATCAAACACCGCCGGGCTGCCCTCTTCGTAGCCCATGTGGACGTCCTCCAACCAATTGAGGTCGTCCCAGCCCATGATCTCGATGTAGTCCTTCAGGAACGGCGTGAGCCTTTCATAGTCGGGCAGCAGATTGACATCGTAGCGATAGCCGATGTGCTGGCCGATGACCTTCTCGCGTTCCGTGTCGAGACCGTCGGTCTTCAGAAAATGGTCGATATCCTTGACGTCGCTCATCGAGGCATCTCCCTTAGAGGTGGTGATAGTCGGCGACGCCGACCGTGTGGTTGGTGCCGGCCAGGGGCACGCCCGCCATGGCGGACGCTTCCATGGTGAGAGCCGCCAGATCTTCCGGCTCCAGGCTGTGCACATTGGTCTTGCCGCAGGCGCGCGCCATCATCTGACACTCGATGGTGAGGGTGTGCAGGATGTTATAGACGCGCTCGGCCGCATCGTCGGGGTTGAGGCGCTTCCTGAGCTCCTCGTCCTGGGTCGCAACGCCCACCGGACAACGGCCGGTATGGCAGTGATAGCAGTAGCCGGCGGGAACCCCGATGGTGCCTTCGTAGTCGGCCTCCGGGATATCCTTGTTGCAGTTCAGCGCCATCATCGCCGTGGTGCCGATTGCAACGGCATCGGCGCCCAGCGCAATCGCCTTGGCCAGATCGCCGCCGTTACGGACACCGCCGGCGTAGATCAGCGTGATCTCGCCGCGCTTGCCCAGATCGTCGATCGCACGACGCGCCTGACGGATCGCCGCGATACCCGGCACGCCGGTCTCCTCGGTCGCCAGGTGCGGGCCGGCGCCGGTCGAGCCTTCCATGCCATCGATATAAATGGAGTCGGGATCGCACTTCACGGCCATACGCACGTCGTCATACACGCGCGCCGCGCCCAGCTTGAGCTGGATCGGGATCTGGTGATCGGTGGCTTCGCGGATCTCCTGGATTTTCAGCGCCAGATCGTCCGGACCCAGCCAGTCGGGGTGACGGGCCGGCGAACGCTGGTCGATGCCGGCCGGCAACGAGCGCATTTCGGCGACCTGGTCGGTCACCTTCTGGCCCATCAAATGGCCGCCCAGGCCGACCTTGCAGCCCTGGCCGATGAAAAACTCGCAGCCGTCGGCCAGCAGCAGATGGTGCGGGTTGAAGCCATAGCGGGACTGGATGCACTGATAGAACCACTTCTCGGAGAAGCGGCGCTCGTCGGGGATCATGCCGCCTTCACCCGAACACGTCGCCGAGCCCGCCATGGTGGCGCCACGCGCCAGCGCGGTCTTGGCTTCGTAGCTCAGCGCGCCGAAGCTCATGCCGGTGATATAGACCGGTATATCGAGCTCGATCGGGCGCTTGGCGCGTGGGCCGATGACCGTCTTGGTATCGCACTTCTCGCGATACCCTTCGATCACGAAGCGGGTCAGTGTGCCCGGCAGGAACGTCAAGTCGTCCCATGTCGGAATCTGCTTGAACAGCGCCATGCCGCGCATGCGGTAACGGCCCAGTTCGGCCTTGATGTGGATGTCGTCGACGACACGCGGCGTGAACAGGAAGTTCTCGCCCAGGATATCCTTGTTGCGGGTCGCGCCCGGTGCGTGCTCGGTGACGTCTTCTTTTGCTTTCGCCATGTTCTAACTCCTGAGAAGACCGCCCCTAAAGGACGATCTTCTTCTCCGACGGCTCGAGGTTGTCGTAGTTCCAAAGCTGCTTGCCGGCCACGATCTTGGTCAGGTTCTCGACGCCGTTCGGCGCCTCCATGCCGTACATCTTCAGCTTGCGCTCCAGCCATGCCTTGTCGAGTTCGGTCATCTCGCCTTCGACCGCGTCAACGCCGAGGCCTTCGATCTTGCCGCCGACAAAGATCGTGCCGTCATACATGGAGTCGCCGAGGTTCTTGCCGGCATCACCCAAAACGACCATCCGACCGCGCTGCATCATGAAGCCGGAGAACGCACCGGTGCGTCCGCCAACGATGATGGTGCCGCCCTTCTGGTCGATACCCGTGCGCGAGCCGACATCGCCCTTGCAGACGAGATCGCCGCCGCGGATCGCGGCGCCGAAGGTGGAGCCGGCGTTCTTTTCGATGACGACCGTGCCGGCCATCATGTTCTCCGCGCACGACCAGCCGACGCGGCCGGTGACACGCACGTTCGGCCCGTCGATCAGGCCGACGCCGAAGTAACCCAGGCTGCCTTCGAAGGTCAGGTTCAATCGGCTCAGGATGCCGACGCCCAGCGAGTGGCGAGCCAGCGGGTTCTTGATCACGATCGAACCATAGCCTTCCGCCATCAGCGTCCGGATCTTCAGGTTGATCTCGGAGATTTCCATCTCGGCTGCGTCGACTTCGGCGCGTTTGTTGAAGTCGACATCCGGCGCCTCGGGATAGAGCAGGTTGTCGGACTCTTCGAGATCGAAGAACCGCTGCTGCGTGCGTCCGGTCAGCTGCTCGGTATGCAGCCCCATTTCATGGCTGACATGATCGTCTGTTTCTAGCTTCGCCATACCCGAACCTCCCGGTCATAGGGGTCAATGGTGTCGATTTCCTGGGGCAGCACCTGGCGGATGGCGACCTCTTCCGACGCCATGGCGACGAGGTCGTCGCTTTCGTAGAGCACCATCGGCTTGGCGGCCATGACGTCCTTGGCCATGCCCAGGCTGTCGTTGGTCGCGACCAGATAGGTGAACACGCCGTCCAACTCGTCGACCGACTGGTTCATCGCGGTTTCCAGGTCGATGCCGGATTCCAGCTTGTCGGCCAGATAGACCGCGATCAGCTCGCTGTCGCAGTTCGACTGGAAGCGGAACGATTTACGCTCCATCTCGCGGCGCATGATCCAGTAGTTGGTCAGCTGGCCGTTATGAACGACGGAGATGTCGTTATAGGGATAGGCCCAATAGGGATGGGCGGAACGGATATCGACGTCCGATTCCGTCGCCATGCGGGTGTGGCCGATCGCATGCGTGCCCTTGAAGCCCTGCAGCTTGTACTGATCGGCGACCGTCGTCGCGTCACCCAGATCCTTGATCAGCTCCAGCGCGTTGCCGAGCGACAGGATTTCGGTGCCTTCGACGTCCTCGACGAAGTCAGCCATCTTGCGCATGTCGCCATCGAAGGTGAAGCGATAGCGGAAGGCGTACTCGGTGGCATCGACCATCTCGGTCACGTTGACACCCAGGTCCTTCAGGCGCTTGTCGACTTCGGCGCGCCGCTGCTTGACCTCGTCGTGGATCTGGAAGCCTTTTGCGAGGTCTTCCTGTTCGGCGACCATGAACCGCATGACATACTCGTTGCTGCCGGCCGAGCCATAGACCGCGAAACCCGTCGAATCCGGGCCGCGGTGCTTCAGCGACTGCAGCATGGCGGTCATCTCGGTGCCGATATCACCCGCGCCGTTGCGGTGAATAATTCCGGCGATACCACACATGGGTGTCGTCCTCCTTCTACGTTAAAGACGGCAACGGCGGCGGCGCCCATGGCCGCCGCCGTTGGTTCATCAGCCTTGTTAGGGCAGGCAATCCCAATAGGTCTCCAGGTCCCACTCGGTGACGGTGGCCATGAAGTTTTCCCATTCGTTGGTCTTGTAGTGCTTGTAGACCTTGTACATGTCGCCGGGCATGGCCGACTTGATGACGTCGTCGTTGTCGAGGGCTTTGAGTGCGTCGCCCAAAGACATCGGCAGCTTCTTAACGATCTTGCCTTCGTCCATGGCCTCGTAAATGTTCCGCTCTTCCGGTTCACCCGGATCGAGCTTCTTGGTGATGCCGTGGTCGAACGCCTGGATGATGGCCGAGGCCATCAGGTAGGGGTTCACCATCGAGTCGACGGCACGGTACTCGAACCGGCCGGGTGCCGAGACGCGCATGCCGGTCGTGCGGTTCTGATAACCCCAGTCGGCGAAGACCGGTGCCCAGAAACCGGTATCCCACAGACGGCGATAGCTGTTGACGGTCGGGCAGCCGATGGCGGTCAGGGCGTCGAGATGAGCCATGACGCCGCCGATCGCTTTGAGGCCGACCGGACCTGGCTTCTGCTTGTCCTTGCCCGACGGCAGGAACAGGTTGGTGCCGCCCTTGCGATAGCTGAAGTTCTCCTTCAGGCCCGGCAGGCTGTTGCCGTTGCCCAGTGAATTGACCTCGTCCTTACCGCCGGTCCACAGCGAGACGTTGTGATGGCAGCCATTGGCCGAGACACCCATGAACGGCTTCGACATGAAGCAGGCGATCAGGTTGTTTTCGCGCGCGACCTGGGCGCAGATCTGGCGATAGGTGCTCAACCGGTCGGCGGTCCTGAGCGCGTCGTCAAACTGGAAGTTCAGCTCAAGCTGGCCGGGCGCGTCCTCATGGTCGCCCTGGATCATGTCCAGGCCCATGGCGCGGCTGTACTCGATCACCTTCATGAAGACCGGGCGCAGGCTCTCGAACTGATCGATGTGGTAGCAGTTCGGCTTGGAGAAACCGCCGTTCGGCAGGCCGTCCTCACCCTTCTTCAGCCACATCATTTCCGGCTCGGTGCCGTGGCGCAGATGCATGCCCTTGTGCTTCTTCTGGAAGTCGTCGTGGATGCGGCGCAGGTTGCCGCGGCAATCGCCGGTAAAGAAGCCGCCGGGATCCTTCTTCTCTTCCCGGTTACGGAAACAGGTGACGTAGACGCGGGCAACGCGCTTGTCCCAGGGCAGCTGCACGAAAGTCTCGGGGTCGGGAATGCCGACCAGCTCCGAAGACTCCGGCCCGTAACCGATGTAGTGGCCGTAGCGATCGACATAGAGGTTGGCGACCGAGCCGTAGACCAACTGGAAACCCTTCTCGGCGATGGTCTCCCAGTGGTCCGCCGGCACGCCCTTGCCGACGATGCGGCCGGTGACCGAGATGAACTGGTAATAGATATAGTCGATGCCGAGCTGGTTGATCTTCTCGCGCACCTGTTTGACCTGAGTCGCGCGACCTCTTTTCCTTACATATTCCTCGATGGCCATGGCCATGGGTACGTCTCCCCCTATGTTGCCTCAGTCAGTGTTGCCGGCCGCCGACATGGCGACGGATCGTTGGGAGCTTGGCGTGCCGCGCGACAACGAGTCAACGCGGCGCCGCGCGATCAGCTCCAAGGAAACGGGCTGTGTGAAACCGGATGCAGTTTGCCCTCTGCATAACGTGAAAAACGGAACGGCTCGAGCAGCGCGCTCTTGTCGCCGACGACCTCACCGGCGACCAATTTTCCGATGCCGATCATCTTATAGCCGTGGTTCGAATCGGCGATGATGTGAACGTTGTCGCAGAACGTGTCGATGACCGGAAAGCTGTCCGGCGTGAAGCAGCCCAGACCGCCGGACGGTTCTGTCTTCCATTTACCGATCTGGCCGGAAAAACGCTCCTGACAGGCAGCCAGCGCCGAACACCACATGTGGGCGAAGTCGTCGCCGACAATGAAGTCCGGGGAGTCCGGGCCATACGGGTCGACAGCGACCTCGTCGACCGGCGTCTCGACCTTGTAGGGCATGGCGCCGCCCTGAATGCCGTCGAAGTGGAAATCGGGCTTGTAGTAAATGCCCCACATCTCCTCGGTGATGACCGAGCCGTCGACATCGGAGTGCAGCGGCACATCGGTATCGACGTGGATCACCGGCGGCATGCCGCCATCGTTGGTCTTCTGAAAGTCCGGATCGACGCCCAGCACGCCTTCTTCCAGGCACCAGTATTTCCACATGCCGATGCCGTCATGCATCGTGCCGTCGGCGCCCTTGATCGAGACTTCCTTGGGCAGCTCCAGCATGTCCCAGATGTGTTTGACCCAGGGACCGACACCGACGATGACCGCGTCGGTCTCGATGTCGCCCTTGTCGGTCTTAACCTTCGAGACGGCGGCGCCGCTGCGCTCGAACCCGGTGACCTCGCAGCCGGTGATGATGCGGACATCTTCCGACTCCGCTTTGGTCGCCAGGCCATAAATCGACGACGTGTTGTTGGCGTAGCCGCCCTTCTTTTCGTGCAGCACCGAGGTGATGCCCGGCGCGCGCCAGTCACTCAGGATGTTTTTCATATAGGCCAGGCATTCATCCTGACCTTCAATGAAACTCGACTCGTAGCCGATGGCCTGCTGCTGTGAATAGATCTGCGCGACATCCTCGTGCATCGACTCGCAGGAGATCTGCATGTAGCCGACCGGGTGGTAGTGGTAGGCCTCCGGGTCGCTCTCCCAGACCTCGACGCACTGCGCCATCAACTCGCGCATGGCCGGCTGGAAGTAGTTGTTGCGCACGACTCCGCACGCGATGCCGCTGGCGCCCGCCGCGATACCGGTTTTGTCCAGGACGACGATGTCCTTGCCGCTGCCTTTGCCGCGCGCCTTCAGCTCCAGCGCAAGGTGGTAGGCTGTGCTCAGACCGTGGATACCGGCGCCAATGATTACGTATTTGGAACTGGTGGGAAACGCCATGCTCGTCGACCCTTCGTTAGAGGACTCTGGTGCGTTTGACGACCATTGGTCCAAATTGGCTAGATTGGCGGTTCGCCGCGGTGGAGCTTGACGTGGCCGCCATTTGCCCCGACCATGTGGTAATCCAATTCTAGTCCAATTGAACCAATTTGCGCTAGCTAAGTCCGGTGGGAAAACGATGTCAAGTGAAAGCGCGCCGTTCCGCCATGAGCTGACCGCCAACCGCGTTGAAGGCGCCCGCGAATTGCCCCTGCCGAGCTCGAAAAGCGCGGCGGCAATCGCCTCTCAATTGCGCCAGGCGATTTTGGACGGTGTCTACGTCAACGGCGAGCGCTTGCCGGCCGAGCGTCAGTTGGCGACGGCCCTGGCCAGCTCGCGCACCACGGTGCGCGAGGCGCTGCGCATCCTCGAGCACAGCAAGTTCGTCACCCGCCGGGTCGGCAGCGGCACGTTCGTGACCTTCCGGCCGGAGGCTGCGGAAGAAGACGTGGCCGAGGTCACCAGCCCGCTTGAACTGGTCGATGTGCGCCTCGCGGTCGAGCCCCACATGGTCAGGCTCGCCACCCTGCATGCGACGTTGCGCGACCTCGACCGCATCCGCGAGACGCTCGAGGCGCTCGATGATGCCGGCGAAAGCTCCGAAGCGTTCACCAAATGGGACCGCACGTTCCACCAGCTGGTCGCCGAGGCCACCCACAACCCGTTGATGATCTCGATCTACCGCCAGATCAACCATGTGCGCGGCCACCGCCAGTGGAACGCGATGAAGGACAAGGTGCTGACCGCCGAAAGTATCGACGCCTACAACCGCCAGCATCGGGCCCTCTTCGAGGCCCTGAAGGCGCGCGATGCAGACGCAGCGGTCGCGGTCGTCAACGAACATCTTGTTTCGGCGCGCCAGCAGCTCAGCGTCACCTGACCACCGTTCAGTCCACCGCGAATGGGGCTTGGCCATAGGGCCGGCCAATGTACGATCTGAACGATTTCAGGCGCTTAGGACGACGGACACGGGCTATCAACACAATCTGTGGGTAACTCTGTAGACAGATGACCTGACATCATGGCGCGAGCGCAGGAATCCCGCTTGCGTGACGAGCTTGCCTAAAATTTAGGCATAATTGTCAACTCGTTGATTTAAAAGAATTAATCCGTAAATCATTGTGACGGTGGCTTGACCGACCAGCGACGGACCGCTTGACAGGCCGCACCAGTCGGCGGGTTGGAGCGCCTGTGCACAAGAGGCCGTTCAATGGCTCGATTGTGGCCTGAAACCCTTCGCTCTTGGCGATTTCGAACCACTTTTGGGCGGTTCGTGGCCGGGCCCGTCCCAAACGGCTAGGCGCCCGATTCGCGGTGGCGTGTCAGCTCGACCCCTGCCGCCGCCGCGTCGGCGATGGCAGCGGGCTTTTCGACACGGATCTGGACGGCGGTGACGCCCGGCTCGGCCAGGCAGGCTTCCGCCAAGCGATCGGCGAAGGTCTCGACCAGATCGATATGGCCGGCGTCCAGGATCGCCCGCGCATGGTCGACCGGGCGCCGGTAATCGACGACCTCACCGATATCGTCCTGCTCCGGGGGCTGGTCCTCGACGTCCAGGGTAATCGTGACAATCAGGTCTTGTGCCGTTTCACGCTCGTGATCCAGCACGCCGATCGATGCGGTCAGTCTGAGGTCGCGCACGAAGATGCGGCGGGTGCCCATGGTTCAGCCCTCCAGGGGCCAGCCGCCCTTAAGGTGCGCCCAAGCCAGGTGCTGGCCGCCGTCGAGCGCGATGATCTGGCCGGTCATCGCGGGCGCATCGACGATGAAGCGCACGGCGTCAGCGATCTCCTGGGGCGTGGTGCCGCGCTGCAGGGGCTGGAGGCGTTCGGACTCCGCGAACTGTTCGTCGGTCTGGTTTGGGCTGGGCAGCGTGAAACCGGGACCGATGGCGTTGACCCGGATGTCGGGCGCCAGCGACAGCGCCCAAGCCTTCGTCATGCCATGCAGGGCCATCTTGCTGGTCGTGTAAGACGTGAAGAACGGCGTCGGGCTCAAGACCCGCTGGTCCAGGATGTTGATGATGTTGGCCTTGGCCTCCGGTGGTCTCTGGTTGGCAAAGGCCTGGGCCAGAAACACCGGGGCACGCAGGTTGATGTCCATGTTGCGCTGCCAGGTCTCGCGCGTGATGGTGCCGATCTCGTCGCGGTCGAAGATTGCAGCGTTGTTGACCAGAAGGGTGAGCGGCCCGATGGCCTCGGCGGCGCGCGGCACCAGGCTGTCGACCGCGTCGGGGTCGGTGAAATCGGCCTGAAGCGCGACGGCGGTGCCGCCGCTGGCGGTAATCTCGGCGGCCAGTTCCTCCGCACCACCGACCGATGTGCTGTAGTGCAGCGCGACGGCCCAGCCGTGGGCCGCGAGATCGCGGGCGACGGCATGACCGATGCGTTTGCCGGCGCCGGTTACCAGGGCAGCGCCCGGCGTGCTTGTTGGTGTTTCTGTCATGGCGGGTACGGATAACGGCCAAGCCGCGCCGCGTCCAAGGGTTTCGCGGCTACCCTTCCTTAGGTGCCAGTTCGGCGCACAGGCGTTTAAGCTGCTCGGAGGCGTCGTTCTGGTCGAGCATGACCTCGATCAGGGCCGGCCGGTCGTCCAGGCCGAAGGCGGTTTGCAGGGCGGCTTCCAGCTCACCTTCGGTGCGCACCCTGACCCCCCAGCCGCCGCCGAACACCTCCGGCAGGCGATGGTTCTCCCAGCCCTGGATGTCGTTATAGGGGCCTTCGTGGATCAGTCTTTCGGCGGTATAGCCGTTGTTGTTCATCACGAAGATGATGGGGTTCAGGTTGTGGCGGATGATCGTGCTGAGCTCCTGCACCGTCATCTGAAACGCGCCGTCGCCGATGAAACTCATGATCCGCCGGTTGGGCGCGGCAAGCTGGGCACCGAGCGTCGCGGGCAACGTGAAGCCGATCGAGAGATAGAAGGCCTGGCCCAGGAAACCGACATCGCGGTGCATGACCAGATCGGCCGCGCTGAACAGGGCATCGCCCGCGTCAGCAATGACGATGACATCGTCGCTGATCAGGTCGTTCATGCGCGAATAGAAACGCCTCACCGTGATGTCGGCGTCCGGTTTGACTGTGATCGCATGGTCGAGCGCATCGGACGCGGGGATGAAGGGTCCGGATCTCAGCCCATTGTCGGGCATGCGTGCAGCAAGACCGCTGACGAGATCACCAAGCGCGACGGGCTCATAGAAGTGGTGGCGGATGCGCACGCGCCCGGAGTTGGCGTTCACCAGGCGGTCATCGTCGAGACGCGCGGTGTAGACGCCCAAATCCATCTCGCTCATCCAGGCGCCCAGGCACAGCAGGAGATCCGCGTCCTCGACGACGCTGCGCACCTCGGGCCGGCTCGCGACGCCCTCGTAGACTCCGACCGCCTGGGGATCGAGCTCGGAGATGACGGTCTTGCCGAGCAAGGTGGTGGCGACCGGCATGCCCGACTTGGCGACCAGTTCGTCGAACGCGTCGAGCAACTCATAGCGATGCAATTCGACGCCGGCCAGGATCACAGGACGTTCGGCGGCGCTCAGCAGTTCCATGGCTTCGTCGGTCGCCTCGGCAAGGCTGGCCGGATCGCTTTCCGGCGCCGGCGGCGGCGTGAACGGGCCGGGCGCCCGGCACGGCAGATCGACCACATCGACCGGGATCTCGATCGAAACCGGCCGTTTCTGTGACAAGCACGCATGCAACACCGCGTCGATCTCGTCCGGCGCGGTTTCCGCGTCGCTCAGGTTGGCCGTCGCCACGGTGATGTGGCCGAACACGGCGTCCATGGTGGCGATGTCGCCGACGCTGTGATGCAGCAACATGGCGGGATTGCGTAGATCGAGCCGCGGTCCGCCGGTAACGACGACCAGCGGTACCTGTTCCGCATAAGCGCCGGCAACCGCGTTGACCGCGCTGAAGCTGCCAACGCCATAGGTCACGCAAAGGGCGCCGATGCCATTCATACGGGCATAGGCGTCAGCCGCGTAGCCGGCGTTCAGCTCGTTGCACGTGCCGATCAGCTCAACGCCACCTTCCAGGATGCGGTCCATAAAGGTCAGCACATAATCGCCGGGCACACCGAAAACGTGGTCGATGCCCGCCTGCTTCAGGCGCTCGACGAGGTAGCGGCCGACTGTCATGGACGTGTCGTTCATCGTGACTCAACCCGTGTTGTGCCCACGCGTGGTTCGACCCTTAGGGCCCCTTCCGGCTCTTGCGCTTGCGACGGGGCTTGCGGTCATAGGCCGCCTGCGGGTTGTCCTTCAACCCGAGGTCGCTGGCTTCCAGGCGGCGGATCTCGTCGCGTAGCCTTGCGGCTTCCTCGAACTCCAGATCGGCGGCGGCGGTGCGCATCTGGGTCTCCAGTTCGGCCAGCACGGTCTTCAGGTCCTTGCCTTCCAGCTCCGCGGCACCGGCGACACCGGTATCGACCGTGACGTAGTCGGCCTCGTAGACGCCCTGCATGATGTCGCCGATTTCCTTGCGGATCGATTCCGGCGTGATGCCGTGTTCGGTGTTCCACGCTTCCTGTTTCTCGCGCCTGCGGTTGGTCTCGCCGATTGCCTTTTCCAAGGACTCCGTCATGTGGTCGGCATAGAGGATGACGCGGCCTTCGACGTTGCGCGCGGCGCGGCCGATGGTCTGGACCAGCGAGGTCTCCGACCGCAGGAAACCCTCCTTGTCCGCGTCCAGGATGGCGACCAGCGCGCATTCGGGAATGTCGAGGCCCTCGCGTAACAGGTTGATGCCGATCAGGACATCGAAGACGCCCAGGCGCAGGTCGCGGATAATCTCGATGCGCTCCAGCGTGTCGATATCCGAATGCAGATAACGCACGCGAATGCCGGCTTCGTGCAGGTATTCGGTCAGGGCTTCGGCCATGCGTTTGGTGAGCGTCGTCACCAGCACCCGCTGGCCCTTGGCGGCGACCGCCTTGGCCTCGCCGATCAGATCGTCGACCTGGGTCGACGCGGGGCGGATGATGCACGGCGGGTCGATCAGGCCGGTCGGGCGAATAACCTGTTCGACGAAAACGCCACCGGTGCGCTGCATCTCCCACTTGCCGGGCGTCGCCGAGACATAGACGGTCTGCGGCCGCATGGCGTTCCATTCCTCGAACTTCAGCGGCCGGTTGTCGACGCAGCTCGGCAGACGGAAACCAAATTCGGACAGAGTCGATTTGCGGTTGAAGTCGCCGCGGAACATGCCGCCGACCTGGGGCACGGCGACGTGGCTTTCGTCGACGAACAGCAGCGCGTTGTCGGGCAGGTATTCCATCAGGGTTGGCGGCGGTTCGCCCGGTGCGCGTCCGGTCAGATAGCGCGAGTAGTTCTCGATGCCCGCACACGATCCCGTCGCTTCCAGCATCTCCATGTCGAAGGTCGTGCGCTGCTCCAGGCGCTCGGCTTCCAGGAACTTGCCCTCGTCGCGGAACAGGGCGACCCGCTCCTTCATCTCCGCCTTGATCGACTTGATCGCCTGGTGGAGCGTCGGTTTGGGCGTCACGTAATGGCTGTTGGGATAGATCGCGATGCGCGGCAGGCTCGCCATCTTCTCGCCGGTCAGGGGATCGAACTCGACGATTTCCTCGATCTCGTCGCCGAAGAAACCGATACGCCAGGCCCGGTCTTCCAGATGGGAGGCGAAGATTTCGACGCTGTCGCCGCGCACCCGGAAGGCGCCGCGCGCGAAGTTGCCGTCGTTGCGCCGGTACTGCAGTTCGACGAACTGCTTCAGCAGCGCATTGCGCTCGATGGCGAGGCCCGGCTCCAGGCTGATCGACATCTGGGCATAGGTCTCGACATCGCCGATGCCGTAGATGCAGGAGACGCTGGCGACGATCACGGTGTCGTCACGCTCCAGGATCGCCCGGGTCGCGGCGTGGCGCATCCGGTCGATCTGTTCGTTGATCGACGATTCCTTCTCGATATAGGTGTCGGAGCGCGGGACGTAGGCTTCCGGCTGGTAGTAGTCGTAGTAGGAGACGAAGTACTCTGCCGCGTTGTCGGCAAACAGGCTCTTCATCTCGCCGTAGAGCTGGGCAGCCAGCGTCTTGTTGGGCGCCAGGATCAGCGCCGGGCGCCCGGTCTTCTGGATCACCTGGGCCATGGTGAAGGTCTTGCCCGAGCCCGTCACGCCCAGCAGCACCTGGTCGCGCTCGCCGCGCGCCAGGCCCTCGACCAGTTCCTCGATGGCATTCGGCTGATCGCCGGCCGGCACGAAGTCGGTCGTCAGCGAAAATGGTGACGGCTCAACGGGTGCCGTGGGGTCGTTGCGGCGGTCGAGATGGGCAATGGTCATGGGGCTTAAGATAGGCGCGCCGAGGGGTCGGGACCAGGGGTGTTACGAAGCAGTGATTGGTCCTGACATTTTGTGCCCGGAACAGCCTTCTCTTTCATAGACAACGGGGCCAATGCCGGGGCAGGTTCCGCATCCTGATTCGGGTCCGGCTGGAGGCTGGGAACGCCATGGATTTTGCCCTGACTGACGAGCAGCGGATGATCGTCGACACCGTCCGACGGTTCGTCGACGAGGAACTCGTGCCCCATGAGGACGAGGTCGAGCGCGACAACGCGGTTCGGCCCGAACTGATCGACCAGATCAAGGCCAAGGCGATCGAGACCGGGCTTTATGCCGCCAACATGCCGGAGGAGTTCGGCGGCGGCGGGCTTGACGCGCTGACCGTGGCGCTGATGGAAAAGGAACTGGGGCGCACAAGTTTCGCCCTGCAGTACATCGTCGCCAGGCCCAGCAACATCCTGCGCGCCTGCACCGGCGATCAGGTCGAGCGTTATCTCAAGGCGACCATCCGCGGCGAGCGCACGGAATGCCTGGCGCTGACCGAACCGAACGCCGGGTCGGACCTGCGCTCCATGCAGACGCGGGCCGAGCGCGACGGCGAGCACTTCGTCGTCAACGGCAGCAAACACTTCATCAGCTACGCGGACGTTGCGGATTACGCGATCCTGTTCGCGGTCACCGGCACCGAGGAGACGGCCAAGGGCACGAGGAAGAAGATCACCAGCTTCATGGTCGACAAGGGCACGCCCGGCTATGAGGTCACGACCGGCTCCAACAGCGTATCACACCGGGGCTTCCACCACTGCGTGCTCTCGTTCGACGACTGCCGGCTCCACGAAAGCCAGATGCTGGGCGAGGAGCACAAGGGTTTCGATGTCGCCAACAAATGGCTCGGCGCGACACGCCTGACCGTCGCCGCCCAATGCCTGGGCCGGGCCGAGCGGGTGCTGGATATGGCGGCAGAGTGGGCGGCCAGCCGCAAACAGTTCGGCCAGGCGATCGGCAAGTTCCAGGGCACGTCGTTCAAGCTGGCGGACATGGCGACCGAACTGGAAGCCGCCGAGCTTCTGGTCATGAAGGCCGCCTGGAAGGAAGCCAACGGCGAGGTGCGCGACCAGGATTTCGCCATGGCGAAAGTCGCGGCGACCGAGATGCTCGGCCGCGTCACCGACCACGCCGTCCAGATCTTCGGCGGCATGGGCCTGATGGAGGAACTGCCGATCGAGCGTTTCTGGCGCGATGCCCGGGTCGAACGCATTTGGGACGGGACCAGCGAGATCCAGCGCCATATCATCTCGCGCGCACTGCTCAGGCCCTACGAAAACTGAACATTGAGGAGAAGACCATGAGCGACTTCGTCAAGATCCACAAAACCGGACCGATTTGGGAGTTGACGTTCGACCGTCCCAAGGCCAACGCGATCAGCGCCGAAGCAAGCCGGGAGCTCTCGGCGGCCTTTGTTGCCTTCCGCGACGATAACGAGGCGCGGGTCGCGATCCTGACCGGCGGCGGCCAGAAGTTCTTCTCGGCCGGCTGGGATCTGAAGGCCGCGGCATCAGGCGAAGGTCTTGACGACGATCAGGGCGAGGGCGGTTTTGCCGGCCTGACGGAACTGTGGTCGCTCGACAAACCGGTGATCGCAGCGGTCAACGGTTATGCAGCCGGCGGCGGATTCGAGCTGGCGCTGGCCGCCGACATGATCGTCGCCGCCGACCACGCGCTCTTCATGCTGCCGGAGGCGACGCTCGGAATCATCGCCGATGGTGGCGGTTTCATCCGCCTGCCGCGCCGCATCCCGCGCGCCATCGCCAACGAGATGCTGATGACCGGCCGGCGCATGGATGCCGAGGAGGCTCTGCGCTGGGGTCTGGTCAACCGTGTCGTGCCGCAGGCTGAGCTGATGGCCGCGGCCCGCGAACTGGCGCAGCAGGTTTGCCAGTGCGCGCCGTTGTCACTGCGCGGTACCAAGGCCTCGATCAACGCGATCGAAGCCATGACCGTCGAGGACGCCTATGCCCACATCCGCGCCGGCAAGGTCGAAGCCTACAACGCGATCTTCACCTCCGAGGACTCGAAGGAGGGACCGCTGGCCTTCTCCGAGGGCCGCGACCCCGTCTGGAAGGGGCGTTAGCAACACGAACTCCCCTCACCCAGCTTCGGCTAAGGCGCTGACGCGCCCAAGCCTACGCATCCCTCTCCCTCAAGGGGCGAGGGAAACAGCGCTGGGCTCCCTCTCCCCGTCGAGGGAGAGGGCCGGGGTGAGGGGGCTTTGCGCTTGCGCTGTACCGTTGCCGGTGCGAGAACCGGCGACGGCTCTTTTCCTGCTTTGAGGACCTGAAAGATGTCGTTTCTCGCTAGCCGTCTCTCCCGCATCAAGCCGTCGCCGACGATCGCCGTCACCCAGAAGGCGCGGGACCTGAAAGCGCAGGGCCGCGATGTCATCGGCCTGGGCGCGGGCGAACCGGATTTTGACACGCCCGAGAACATCATCGAGGCCGCCCACAAGGCGATGAAGGACGGCAAGACCCGCTATACGGCGGTCGCCGGCATCCCCGAACTGCGCGAGGCCATCTGCGCCAAGTTCGAGCGCGACAACAACCTGAGCTACGAACCCGATCAGGTCACCGTCGGCTGCGGCGGCAAGCAGGTGATCTATAACGCCATGGTGGCGACGCTTGAGCCCGGCGACGAGGTCATCATCCCCGCGCCCTATTGGGTCAGCTACACCGATATCGTGCTGTTGTGCGACGGCACGCCGGTGACGGTGCCGTGCCCGGCGGAGAACGGCTTCAAGATGCGCGCGGAGGATCTTGAAGCCGCGATCACGCCCAAGACCAAGTGGGTCATGCTGAACTCGCCGTCGAACCCGACCGGCGCGGCCTATGCGTGGGACGAGATGAAGGCGCTGACCGACATCCTGATGCGCCATCCGAATATCCTGATCCTGCCCGACGATATGTACGAGCACATCGTCTATGACGGCTTCCAGTTCTGCACGCCGGCCGAGGTCGAGCCCGGCCTGAAAGACCGCACGCTGACGACCAACGGTGTCAGCAAGGCCTATTGCATGACCGGTTGGCGTGTCGGCTATGCGGCGGGTCCGGTCGAGCTGATCAAGGCCATGAACAAGGTGCAGTCGCAATCGACGACCCACACCAGCTCGGTCAGCCAATATGCGGCGGTCGAGGCACTGAACGGGCCGCAAGGCTTTATCGCAGAGCACAACAAGGTGTTCCAGGAGCGCCGCGACCTCGTCGTCGCCATGCTCAACCAAGCCGCCGGGATGAGCTGCCCGACGCCGGAAGGCGCATTCTATGTCTATCCGTCCTGCGCCGGCCTGATTGGCAAGAAGACGCCGGGCGGTGCTGAGCTCAAGACTGACGAGGACGTGGTCACCTATCTTCTGGAAGAAGAGGGGGTCGCGGTCGTCCAGGGCGCGGCCTTCGGCCAGTCGCCGCATTTCCGCATTTCCTATGCGACCGCCACCGATCTTCTCGAAGAGGCCGGTCAGCGGATTCAGCGGGCCTGCGCGGCGGTCACCTGATCGTCATAGGGTGTGATTTGAGCCCTAGCAAAAGTACGCCATCTAGGCGGGACACCCTAGATAACGTAAGGTATTGGGATGCTGATTAAGCTGAAACGCGGCTGGGAACTGCCAGAATCCGCTGCAACGCCTGAATCCGTCTATATGGACCGGCGCACGCTGGCCAAGGCGATTGCCGCCGGACCAATCATTGCCGGCGCCGCGTCGTTGCCTTTGTCAGGCGCAGAGGCGGCGGTTCTGGACGATGTTCAGGCGCAGATCGCCGACGATCCGACGGCCGATCTCTACCCCGCGCCGCGCAACGAGATGTACGACGCCGGTCGGCCGATCACCGACGAGGAGATCAACTCGACCTACAACAACTTCTACGAGTTCGGCAGCCACAAGCAGATCTGGCAGCGCGTCGACGACTTTCAGCGCCGGCCCTGGGCGATCACCTTTGACGGGCTGGTCGAGGAAGAAAGGACCGTCGATATCGATACCCTGATCCGCGCCATGTCTCTGGAAGAGCGCGTTTACCGCCATCGCTGCGTCGAGGCCTGGTCCATGGTGGTGCCGTGGACCGGCTTTCCCATGAAGGATCTGGTGGCCTATGCGCGTCCGCTGGGCTCGGCCAAGTACGTGGTCATGCAGACCTTCCACGACCCCGACGTCGCGCCGGGCCAGAAGCAGTCCTGGTATCCCTGGCCCTATACCGAGGGCGTGACCATCGAGGAGGCGGAGAACGAGTTGTCCTTCATGGTGACCGGCGCTTACGGCAAGCCGATGGCCAACCAGTTCGGCGCGCCGATCCGCCTGCATCTGCCCTGGAAGTACGGCTTCAAGTCGGTCAAGTCGATCGTGCGGGTGAGTTTCACCGAGGAACGTCCGGTGACGTTCTGGCAGGAGCTCATCGAGGACGAGTATGGCTTCTGGGCCAATGTGAACCCGGAGGTCGACCATCCGCGCTGGAGCCAGGCAAGCGAGCGTGTGCTGGGCACGGATGAGCGCATCGATACGCAACTGCACAACGGTTACGCGATGCATGTCGCCCACCTGTACGAAGGCTTGGAAGACGAACCGCTCTATATGTAGGTGGTGTCCTGTTCGTTAGTGCGAACCGTTGCCAGCCCGCGCCCCCTCCCGGCCACCCATGGCAGCATCCTCGGGGTGGCCGGGAGGGGGTGCGGGCTGGCGGTGGCAGCTAAACAAAAAAAGGCCCGGATCCGAGGATCCGGGCCAGTTTATTAAGGGAGGCTTCACGTCTGGGAGACGTCGGGACCTCAAGAGATCCCGTCCAGGCAAAACCTGGAATGACACGCTTTCGATCGGGGGGCATCCGTCTCGAAGGGCAGAGAACACTCCGCCTGTGTCAGGGGTAAATGTAGGAAGCGATGATGCACCGCACAATGAACAGATGGGCAACCCAGCCATGCGCAAAGAGTGCGGCTGACGTCATCATGCGGTCATAAGAAAAACGGGCCGGATTTTGCAATCCGGCCCGAGGGTCGTTAGGGAGGCTTCACGTCTGGGAGACGCCGGGATCTCTATGGATCCCGTCCAGGTAAAACCTGGAATGACACGCTTTATCGATCGGGGGGCATCCGTCGATCCAACTGCCGCCTTGGGCGCCAGTCTGACCGTGTCACCAATTAATTTAGTAATCGGTTATGCAATGTGCCAATTACGGTTAAGCAACCCAGATATGCAAAAATTGCATGACAAGTTAACATATTGATTTGTAAGCACTAAAACTGACTTGTCGCAACCTTTTCGAGCAGAAAGTCGCGAAATGCCGTGATGCGCTTCGAATTGCGCTGTTCTTCGGGATAGACGAAGTAAGCCTCGGCGGTCGGCAGCGGGGCGTCCACCTCGATCCGCACCTTGCGGTCCGATCCTTCCAGAACATAGTCGGGCAGGATGGCGATGCCCAGACCGCTTTCGACCGCACGTCGCATGCCCAGCATGCTGTTGACGGTCAAAGCCGGCCGGCGCTGCGGGCGACCGTTGCCGTACGAATGCGGCAGCCAGTCCGGGTTGACGACACCGGCCAGCGGCCCGTGGTCATAGACGATCAGCCGGTGTTTCTCGAGATCCTGGAGCGTGCGCGGCCGGCCCCATTCCTTCAGGTAGCTGGGCGCCGCATAGAAGTGGAAGTGGATGGTTTTCAGGTGGCGCAGGATCAGGTCGGGTTGCTGAGGCCGGGACATGCGGATGGCCACGTCGGCCTCGCGCATCGAAAGATCCAGCTCGCCGTCCTCGACCCGGATGCTGATCGAGATCTCCGGATAGCGGTCCATGAACTCGACAATGCGCGGCAACAGCCAGATGGTCGAAAAGCCGGTCGTCGCGGTCACCGTCAAATGCCCGTCCGGCCGGTCCTTGCTGTCTGACAGGCGCGCCTCGGCCATGGCGATGCGCGCGAACACCTCACGCGCGGTGCGATAGAGCAGTTCGCCTTGCTCGGTGACGATCAGACCCCGCGCATGACGATGGAACAGCGTCACCTGGAGGTTCTCCTCCAATGCGCTGATCTGCCGGCTGACCGCCGACTGGCTGAGGTTCAACTGCTCGCCGGCTTTCGTAAAGCTGCCGGCTTCGGCCACGTGATAGAACACACGCAGCTTGTCCCAATCCATATCCGCTACCGCCTCATGCCCCTGGCGGGGCCGTCAGACGTCCGTTGGTGGACGTCTATTCGGCCGCCACCTGCTCGGCGCTTTCCAGCGCCGCTATGAACTTTTCGGCCTCCAGGGCCGCCATGCAACCGGTTCCCGCCGCCGTCACTGCCTGGCGATAGATCTTATCCTGAACGTCGCCAGCGGCATAAACACCGGGAATGTTGGTCGCCGTGCTGTCGGCCGCGGTAATCAGATAGCCCTCCGCGTCCATATCCAGCACGCCCTTGAACATCTCCGTATTCGGGCTGTGACCGATCGCGATGAAGACACCGTCGAGCGCGATGTCACGCGTGTCGCCCGACTTCACATTGCGTACGCGAATGCCGGTCACCCCGAACGGATCTTCTTCGCCCAGCACCTCGTCGAGCACCGTATCCCACAGGATTTCGACCTTGGGATGGCGGAACAAACGGTCCTGAAGGATCTTTTCGGCGCGCAGTTCGTCGCGGCGGTGGAGCAACGTCACCTTGGACGCGTGATTGGTAAGATAGAGAGCTTCTTCCACAGCCGTGTTACCGCCGCCGACCACCGCGACTTCCTTGTCACGGAAGAAGAAGCCGTCACATGTCGCGCAAGCCGAGACGCCGAAACCCTGGAACCGGGTTTCGCTGTCCAGACCGAGCCATTTCGCCTGGGCGCCGGTCGAGACGATGACGGCGTCGCCGGTATAGGTATCTCCGGAGTCACCGGTCGCCTTGAACGGCCGGGTCGTGAAGTCGACGGCGGTCACGATGTCATGGATCAGTTTCGTGCCGACATGAGCGGCCTGTTCGGTCATCTGCTCCATCAGCCAGGGACCCTGGATGACGTCGGCGAAACCGGGATAGTTTTCCACATCTGTCGTGATCGTCATCTGGCCGCCGGGCTGGATGCCGTGGACCAACAAGGGCTCAAGTCCCGCGCGCGCGGCATAGATCGCAGCGGTCAAGCCGGCCGGGCCCGAGCCCAGGATCAAGACCTTGGCGTGATGGGTTTCAGCCATCTGCGATATCCTCCGATCGGCGCCTTCAATGTCGGACCTTATGTAGACGTTTGTCCCCTTCGGTAAAAGGGGACAGCCTCAAAAAGGGTGGCAGTGCCTCCATAGATGGGATCGAGCCGCAAACGATCCACAGCGTGGTTCAATCGGCGTACGTAAAACCGATCTGAATCAACCAGGTAGAACCAATTCACCCGTATTGATGTCACCACATTGCGATTCGACCAGTTTGCGGTCTTTTCTGGCACCACAAGGTGCTCCCACCTTTGCGACCTTGCCCTTGGCGACCCGAATGATGATGCTAGACTCATGAAAGTAGAAACCTTTGAGCGCCCGATGTCCGAGAGAACCGCAAAGTTCCACATTGGCGACATCGTTCACCACCGCGTGTTCCCGTTTCGCGGCGTGATCTTCGATGTCGACCCGGTGTTCGCCAACACCGAGGAATGGTGGTTGTCGATTCCCGAAGACGTCAGGCCGTCCAAGGACCAGCCCTACTATCATCTGTTGGCCGAAAACGAGCAGACCAGCTACGTCGCCTACGTGTCGGAGCAGAACCTGGTGCTCGACGACAGCCAGGCGCCGGTTTCCCACCCCCAGGTCAACGACATCTTCGCGGGCATCGTGAACGGCCGTTACGTGCCGCGCCATAACGCGGCGAACTGACCCCCTCTAAAAACGAACGCCCCGTTCGACCAGCTTGGCGCGGATCGTCTCGGCGACCGCCGCCGTATCGTCGAGCGGGGCGGGCGCCCAGTCCTCGAGCACACCGTTGAATGGACGCACGTATCCGCCGGCCACCATCATCTCGTGGAAGGCGCGAAATTTCGCCGAACCGCCTGGCAGATCGACGACATAGACCGGTTTGCCGCTGGCGGTAGCCTCGGTGACCATGTTGACGGAATCGCCGGTGACGACGATGGCATCCGCCAGCCCCAGCCAGCCGGGATAGGGATTGTCGCCGGTGCCGTCCCACACGGTGGTGCGGTCCATCGGTAAGCCGGCGGCGAGCGCGCGCGCCTGGGTGTCGCCGGTGCGCCTGGACGTGGTGACCAGCAGGCTGCCCGGAAGCTTGGCGAGGTTGCCGGCGAGCGCCTCGGCCTCGGCGGTGCCAAACGCATAGACGCGGTTCGCGCCGCCAACCAGGACGACGGTCACCGGGCGGGAAAGGGATGCAGCGAGGTCGGCGAAGCGGGCGGATTCGCGCGCCAGCACCTCGGCCGTCAGACCGTGAAGCGAGCCGGTTGTGCTGATCACGTTCGACCCCTCCAGCCGGTCATGGCGCGGCGCGACCACCAGGTCGAAATGGTGCGGCGCCATCACGGGGTTCTGCACCTGAACCGTGAACGTCTTGCCGCCGGATGCGCGTCGGATCGCTTTTGCCGGTGCCGCCGACTTGCGGCCCGACGCGATCAACAGGTCCGGCCAGGGCGGCGCCAACGGGTCGCCGTCCGGCCCAGGTGCGGAGAGCGGTGCGAACCAAAACTGGGGCGGCAGCCAGCGCCAGGGTGCGCGGACCTTGATGCGTTTTGTCTCGAAGGGCAGGCCGACACGTTCGGCCAGGCCGATGCATTGTTTTTCCGTGCCGATGATGCCGTCGGTAACGACCCAGGCGTGGGCTGTGTGCGGCTCGGACAAACTCAGTACGGCATCGCCGAATAGGACTGCAGCGGCGCCACGTCCAAGGCGTCGTCGCGCAGCGCGGCGATGGCCTGAACCATGGCCCGCGCGCCGGCGATGGTGGTGGCGTAGGGCAGGCGTTTGATCAACGCGGTCCGCCGCAAGCTGAAGCTGTCGGCGATCGACTTGGCGCCTTCGGTCGTGTTGATCAAGAGATCGATCCGGTCGTCGGTCAGCCAGTCGACGATATGGGGCGGTCCTTCCAGCACCTTGTTGATCGTCTGGACCTCAAGGCCGGCTTCAGTAAGGGTCCGGGCCGTGCCGCGTGTCGCCACCAGGGTGAACCCGAGGTCAACCAATTGCCGCGACAGCGCGATGGCGGCCGCCTTGTCGTGGTCTCTGACCGAAATGAAGACCTGGCCGGACTGGGGTAGCGTGCTGCCCGCCGCCAACTGGGCCTTGGCAAAGGCGTGGGCGAAGTCGCGGTCGAGGCCCATGACCTCGCCGGTCGACTTCATCTCCGGACCCAGGATGATATCGACATCGGGGAAGCGAGCGAACGGGAAGACCGCTTCCTTCACCGCCACGTGGTCGGGCGTGTGTTCTCTGAGCTTGAAGTCCTTCAGCTTCTCGCCCGCCATGATGCGCGCGGCGATCTTGGCGATCGGCACGCCGATGGTCTTGGCGACAAAGGGCACGGTGCGGCTCGCGCGCGGGTTGACCTCCAGCAGATAGATCTCGCCGTCCTTGGTCGCGAACTGCACGTTCATCAGGCCGACGACGCCGAGTGCCTTGGCCAATGCCACGGTCTGACGGCGCATCTCCTCGACCAGGTCGCCGTTCAGCGAATGGGGCGGCAGCGAGCATGCGGAATCGCCGGAATGAACACCGGCTTCCTCGATGTGCTGTAGGATGCCGGCGACGAACACATCCTCGCCGTCGGCCAGCGCATCAACATCGACCTCGATGGCGTCATCCAGGAACCGGTCGATCAGGATTGGATTGCCGCCAGACGATGCCACCGCCTGATCCAGGTAGCGCTCCAGGCCGTCGTCGCCATAGACGATTTCCATGGCGCGGCCGCCGAGCACGTAGGACGGGCGCACGACAACCGGATAGCCGATGCGATCGGTCACCGCCCGCGCTTCGTCCAGCGTCATGCAGGTGCCGTTCTCCGGCTGTTTCAGGTCGAGATCGTTGAGCAGAACCTGGAAACGTTTGCGGTCCTCGGCCCGATCGATCGCGTCGGGCGACGTGCCGATGATCGGGATGCCGCTCTCTTCAAGCGCCTTGGCCAGCTTCAGCGGCGTCTGGCCGCCGAACTGGACGATGACGCCCTTCAGGGTGCCGCGACTCATCTCGACCCGCGCGATCTCGATCACGTCCTCGGCGGTCAGCGGCTCGAAATAGAGCCGGTCCGATGTGTCGTAGTCGGTCGATACGGTCTCGGGATTGCAGTTGACCATGATGGTCTCGATGCCCGCTTCCTCAAGGCCGTAGCAGGCGTGGACGCAGCAGTAGTCGAACTCGATGCCCTGACCGATCCGGTTGGGGCCACCGCCCAGGATCATCACCTTGTCGCGGTCGCTGGGTGCGGCCTCGCATTCCGGCTCGTTGATCCCGTCGCCCTCGTAACAGCCGTACATATAGGAAGTCTGGCTGGAGAACTCGGCGGCACACGTGTCGATGCGCTTATAGACCGGCCACACCTTGGCCTCGTGCCGACGCCGGCGCACCTCGGTCTCGTCGAGGCCGGCAAGTTCTGCCAGCCGGGCGTCGGAGAACCCGAGCTTCTTCAGACGCAGCAGGCCAATGCGGTCCGTCGGCAAACCGTTTTCGCGGATGTCCGCTTCGGCATCGACGATGTCGCGCATCTGCTCGAGATACCAGGGATCGAAATGGGTGATGGCGTTGATCTCGTCGTCGCTCAGCCCGTGGCGCATGGCCTGGGCAATCGCCAGCAAACGGTCCGGTGTCGGCTTGGCGAGCGTGCCGATGATGCCGTCCTTCGACGTGTCGTCGAAGGTGATTTCGTTGAGGCCGGTCAAGCCGGTCTCCATGGACCGCAGCGCCTTCTGCAAGGACTCGGCAAAACAGCGGCCGATCGACATGGCTTCGCCGACCGACTTCATGGATGTCGTCAACAATGGTTCGGTGCCGGCGAACTTCTCGAACGTGAAGCGCGGCATCTTGGTGACGATGTAGTCGATGCTGGGTTCGAAGGACGCCGGCGTCACGCCGGTGATGTCGTTCTGGATCTCATCCAGCGTGTACCCGATGGCGAGCTTGGCGGCGACCTTGGCGATCGGGAAGCCGGTCGCCTTCGACGCCAGGGCCGACGAACGCGACACCCGGGGGTTCATCTCGATCACGATCAGACGCCCGTCCGCCGGGTTGACGGCGAACTGCACGTTCGACCCGCCGGTGTCGACGCCGATCTCGCGCAGCACCGCGAGCGAGGCGTTGCGCATGATCTGGTATTCCTTGTCGGTCAGGGTCAGCGCCGGCGCGACGGTGATGGAGTCGCCGGTGTGGACGCCCATGGGATCGACGTTCTCGATCGAGCAGACGATGATGCAGTTGTCGGCGCGGTCGCGCACGACCTCCATCTCGTATTCTTTCCAGCCGACGATCGATTCCTCGACCAGCACCTCGTTGGTCGGGCTCGCCTCGATGCCGCGGCGCACGATGTCGTAAAACTGATCGCGGTTGTAGGCGATGCCGCCACCGGTGCCGCCCAGGGTAAAGCTGGGCCGGATGATGGCGGGCAAGCCGATCGCTTCGAGCGCCTCGGTCGCTTCTTCAATGTTATGGGCCAGCCGGCTCTCGGCGCATTCCAGGCCGATGCGGCCCATGGCGTCGCGGAAGAGCTCGCGGTCCTCGGCCATGTCGATGGCCTCGCGCGTCGCGCCGATCATCTCGACGCCGTGCTCCTTCAAGACGCCGTCGCGCGCGAGCGTCAGCGCCGTGTTCAGCCCGGTCTGGCCGCCCATGGTCGGCAGCAGCGCGTCCGGCTTTTCCTTGGCGATAACGCGCGCCACCAACTCCGGCGTGATCGGCTCTATATACGTCGCATCCGCCAGGCCGGGGTCGGTCATGATGGTGGCGGGGTTGGAGTTTACCAGGATGACCCGGTAGCCCTCCTCCTTCAGCGCCTTGCACGCCTGGGCGCCCGAATAGTCGAACTCGCACGCCTGGCCGATGATGATGGGCCCGGCGCCGATGATCAGGATCGACTCGATGTCCGTGCGCTTAGGCATCAGGTGAGAACCTTGTTTCTATAGACCCCTCACCCTGCCCCTCTCCCTCAAGGGGAGAGGGGACGCGGTGGCCGCTTTGCCGCCCTCTCCCCTCGAGGGAGAGGGAGGGACCCGTCGCTTCAGCGGCGGGAGGGTGAGGGGGCTTGGCGCGACTACTGATCACGAGCCCGCTCTTCGACGGTTTGTTCGATGACGGTCAGCGCGCCTTCGATGTTCTTCAAGATGTCCATGTTCCAAAGGCGCAAGACCCGGTAACCCCGCTCACGAAAGTAAGCATCTCTCTCCTGGTCGCGCGCGCTACCGGCGTGCTGACCGCCATCCGCCTCGACGATCAGTTTGGCGTCAAAGCAGACGAAATCCACGACATAGGGACCAAGCGGAACCTGTCGGCGAAACTTGTGCCCACTCAGGTCACGATTGTGCAGATGGCGCCACAAGCGCGTCTCCGCGTCCGTCTGACGCTTGCGCAGAGGTTGGGCCGCTTGCGTTCGCTTGGGTCGGTTCACGATGCCGCCTCCATGGCGTCGATGAAGCGGTCGAACAGGTAGCGGCTGTCTTGCGGGCCGGGGCTGGCCTCGGGGTGGTACTGCACCGAGAAGACCGGTTTGTCGGTCATCTTGAGGCCGGCGAGCGTACCGTCGAAGAGGCTCACATGGGTGCAGGCGACGCCTTCGGGCAGGCTTTCCTTGTCGACGACGAAGCCGTGGTTCTGGCTGGTGATCTCGACCGCGCCGGTCTCCAGGTTCTTGATCGGGTGGTTGGCGCCGCGGTGGCCGTTGAACATCTTGATGGTCTTGGCGCCGAGCGCCAGCGCCAGCATTTGGTGGCCCAGGCAGATGCCGAAGACCGGTTTTCCCGTCTCGATCAGGTCCTGGATGACCGGCACCGCGTAGGCGCCGGTCGCGGCGGGATCGCCCGGTCCGTTGGAGAGGAAAATGCCGTCGGGCTCGTGGCGCATGATGTCGTCGGTCGACGCCGAGGCCGGCACCACCGTCACATCGCAGCCGCGTTCGGCGAGATGGCGCAGGATGTTGTGCTTGATGCCGTAGTCGATGGCGACGACCCTGTGGGTGGACTGGCCGCGTTCGCCATAGCCTTCGCCCAGGCGCCACAGGCTTTGATCCCATTTATAGGTCTGCCGACAGGTGACGTCCTTGGCGAGGTCCAAGCCTTCGAGACCGGGGAAGGCGGCGATCGCGCCGCGCGCTTCGTCCAGGTCGATGCCACCATAGGTGATCGCGGCGGACTGAAAACCGCCGTCGCGGATCAGGCGTGTCAGACGGCGCGTGTCGATCCCGGTGATGCCCATAAGATTGCCGGCGGCAAGCCAGCGGTCGAGATGCTGGCTGGCGCGGAAGTTCGACGGCTGCGTGACGTCGGCGCGCAGCACCAGACCGCGCGCGGCGGGCACCGTCGATTCGATGTCTTCGGCGTTGGCGCCGACATTGCCGATATGGGGAAAGGTAAAGGTGATGATCTGGCCGGCATAGGACGGGTCAGTCAGGATTTCCTGATAGCCGGTCATCGCCGTGTTGAAGCAGATCTCGCCGACCGTGCAGCCCTTGACGCCGAGGCCATAGCCCCAAAATACCGATCCATCGCTCAGAACCAGAGCCGCCGTTGCCCAAGGCGCCGGCGTTGAATCGGATGAGACCATTCGTTCCTGTAACCACGCGGGAGGACCGCCGTGCCCAACGGCGGATCGCGCAGGGTATAAGCAAATCCCGTGCCGAGGTCAAGCCTTCCAGATTTTGTTTTTTTGTTCTATTTCATGTATTTAGAGAAATGACGTGATTCGACACACAGGCGCGTGCTGTTTATGATAGCCGCCTTCTTCTGGGAGCCCCGTCAAGGGCATGACACTACGACAAGAGATTACCGACGCTTTGAAACACGCGGTCAAAGCGAAGGACAAATGCACGACATCGACACTCCGGCTGGTGCAGGCGGCTCTTAAGGACCGTGACATCGCCGCGCGTGGCGCCGGTTCGTCGAACGGTGTGCCCGATGATCAGGTCCTCGACCTGCTCGCCAAGATGGTGCGCCAGCGCCAGGAAGCCGCCGAGCAGTTCCGCAAGGGACAGCGGCCCGAGCTTGCCGAACAGGAGGAGGCCGAGATCGAAGTCATCCGCCGGTTCATGCCGAAGCAGCTGGACGAGGCCGAGACCACCGCGGTCATCGACAAGGTCATCGCCGCGACCGAGGCCAAGGGCCTGAAGGACATGGGTCGAGTCATGGCGATGTTGAAAGAGAACTATCCCGGTCAGATCGACGCCGGCAAAGCGAGCGCGCTGGTCAAACAGCGCTTGAGCTGAGGCGGCGCGGCTCCCGTGACGATCCCGCCGCAATTCCTTGATGAGATCCGCGCCCGCGTGCCGCTGGCCGATGTTGTCGCCCGGTCGGTCAAGCTGACCCGGCGTGGCCGCGAGCACGTCGGCCTGTGTCCCTTCCATAAAGAGAAGACGCCATCGTTCACGGTCGTCGAGGACAAGGGTTTCTTCCACTGCTTCGGCTGTGGTGCCCATGGTGATGTGATCGGCTGGCTGATGCGCACCGAGAACCTGGCGTTTCCGGAGGCCGTCGAGCGGCTTTCCGGATTGGCCGGGCTCGAAATGCCGCGCCAAAGCCCGGAAGATCAGGAACGCGCCAAGCGCGCGGCGACACTGCACGATGTCCTGGAAACCGCGTGCCGCTGGTTCGAGGCCGAACTTGCCGGTACGGGCGGCGCGGATGCGCGCGCTTACTTAAGAGACCGTGGTCTCAAGCGCGCGACGGTCGAACGCTTCCGCCTGGGCTTGGCGCCCGATGGCCGCGACCGGCTTATCCGTCATTTAAAGGATAAGGACATCAAACCCGAGCTGATCGATCAGGCCGGGCTTCTGACCGGCGGCGACGATGGGCGCGCCGCCATCGACAAGTTCCGCCATCGCCTGATGTTCCCGATAACCGATCGTGGTGGCCGGGTTGTCGCCTTTGGCGGCCGGGCGCTGGGCGACCATCCGGCGAAATACATGAACTCGCCGGAGACCGCGTTGTTTCATAAAGGCCGCATGCTCTATGGTTTCGCCCAGGCGCGCAAAGCGGCCCACGAAGCGGGAACCGTGTTCGTGGCCGAGGGCTACATGGACGTCATCGCGCTGGCCCAGGCCGGTTTCGAAAACGCGGTGGCGCCGCTGGGCACCGCGCTCACGGAATCCCAGCTGATGCTGCTTTGGAAGCTCGCCGACGAGCCGGTCCTGTGTTTCGACGGCGACACGGCGGGCCTGCGCGCCGCCATGCGCGCGGTCGATCGCGCTCTACCGATGTTGGAGCCGGGGCGCTCGTTGCGCTTTGCCCTGTTGCCGCCGGGCGAGGATCCCGACAGCCTGATTCAGGCACGCGGTCGCGCCGCCATGGCGCAGGTCGAGCAGGCGGCGGTGCCCCTGATTGAGATGTTATGGCGCGCCCAATGCGAGGGCCGGCGCTTCGAAACGCCTGAGAAACGGGCGGGGCTGGAGCGCGATTTGAATCGAGCGGTGGCCCAGATCGGCAACCAAAGCGTGCAGTTCCACTACAAGAATGCCATCAGAGAGCGTCTGCGCATGGCGTTTCGGCCGCCTCGCGGTGGTGCGCGGCGCCAGGAAACCGGCCGATCGTCCCGTCGCTATGACACGCGACCGGGCCTGCCGCAGCGCCCCGGCATGCCCGAACTGCAGCCGTCCGATCCCCTGGGGGCGGGCGCTAAGGGTGTGAATCTAAGGGCAGAACGGCTTTTGGTCGGGTTGCCGCTGGTGCATCCGCCGCTGATCGAACGGGTCGCCGATCGGCTGATGGAGATTCATCTGGAGACGCCGGGTTTTGACGACGTCCGCCGCGCCCTGCTTGATGTCGCGGCGACTCACGAGACGCTTGACAGCGAGGTCCTGCGTCGCCACCTGTCTGACCACGGATTGGTGGACATCGTGGACCGTATCGCAGGCGAGCGTGGGGCGCGGGTGACCAGTCCTTTGGCGTGCTTTGAGACGGTGGACGAGGCCGAGAGATTGTGGCAACACACCTTCGACCTTCACCAACAACAGCATTGGGATGCGGAACTTGCGGCCGACGTGGCCGCTTTTGCTGACAACCCAAGCGACGAAACGTGGCAGCGCCTCAAGGCGCGGCAGGAGCATAAACAGGCAACCGAGGCGCGGGTGACAGAGATAGATCCCGCACTCGCGTCGGCCGGAGAACGATCCTGAGCGGCGGCAGGGCAGGCGGCCGACGAGACAAAGGGGCGGTCCGCGGGTGCGATGAACCGGCCGCGGACTCTAAGGAGAAAAACAAGCATGGCGACAAAACCGGCTGAAGCTGAAACCGATGAACGCCGCGGCGACGCTGGCGACGACCCGCTTCTTGATTCCGTCAATGCCGCGATCAAGAAGATGGTCGCCAAGGGCAAGGAGCGCGGCTACGTCACCGTCGACGAGATTTCCGCCGCCATGCCCCAGGACGAGGTGACCTCCGAGCAGATCGAGGACACCATGGCGATGCTCTCGGAAATGGGCATCAATGTCGTCGAAAGCGAAGAAAGCGACGACGCCAGCACGGACGATGGCGCCGCCACCAAGGACAAGGCCGCCACGCCGGCCGCGACGACAACCACGACCGAAGCGCCCGAGATGGGCTACACCGACGATCCCGTGCGCATGTATCTGCGCGAGATGGGCCGCGTCGAACTGTTGTCGCGCGAAGGCGAGATCGCCATCGCAAAACGTATCGAGGCCGGCCGTGACCGCATGATCCGCGGCATCTGCGAAAGCCCGCTGACGCTGCGCGCCATTGTCGCCTGGCGTGACATGCTGCAGGAAGAACAAGTTCTGCTGCGCGACATTATCGATCTTGAAGGCACCTATGGCGGCGGCCCGGACGCGGCCAACAACGCCAACAATGCGAACGGGGCCAATGGCGCCAACGGCGCCGCCAACACCAACGGCGCCGGCAACGGTGCCGCCACTGGCCAGCAAGCCACCGCTGCCCCGGCCGGCAACGGCGCGGCGGCCAATGGCGCCGACGACAAGCCGAAGCCGGAAGAGGCCAAGGCTGAGAACGGCGAGGACGAAGAAGCCAAGACCGAAGGCGAAACCGACGACGATGACGACGATGACGCCGAGGCCAATGTCTCGCTGGCGGCGATGGAGCAGGCTCTGCTGCCCGAGGTCATGCAGACCTTCAACCAGGTCGCCCGCGCCTATAACCGTCTGAAGAAAGTGCAGCTGGAACGGCTGACGGCCAAGATGACCGGTGAGGAACTGCCGGCCGCGACACGCCGGCGCTACGACAAGCTGAACCGCGAAATCTACGAACTCGTCAGCAAGGTCAAGCTGCACAACAACCGTATCGAAGCGATGGTCGATGCGCTCTACGGCTACAACCGCCGCCTGTTGAATGCCGAGGGCACGCTGCTGAAACTGGCCGTGCGCCGTGGCATCAAACGCCCGGAGTTTCTCGAGCACCATGTCGGCCACGAGCTTAAGCCTGATTGGATCGAGCATGTCGCGGGCCTAAAGAGCCGCGGCTGGTCGACCTATGTCGAACGTGACGGCGAACGCATCATGGAGATGCGCAACGAGATGGTCGGTGTGTCACGCGAGACCGAACTCGATATCGCCGAATTCAAGCGCATCGTGCACACCGTCCAGAAGGGCGAGAAGGAAGCCAGCCAGGCGAAGAAGGAAATGGTCGAGGCGAACCTGCGTCTCGTCATCTCGATCGCCAAGAAGTACACCAACCGCGGCCTGCAGTTCCTGGATCTGATCCAGGAAGGCAATATCGGCCTGATGAAGGCCGTCGATAAGTTCGAGTACCGGCGCGGCTACAAGTTCTCGACCTACGCGACCTGGTGGATCCGCCAGGCGATCACCCGCTCGATCGCCGACCAGGCCCGCACGATCCGTATCCCCGTCCATATGATCGAGACGATCAACAAGCTGGTCAGGACCAGCCGCCAGATGCTGCACGAGATCGGCCGCGAACCGACGCCCGAGGAACTGGCCGAAAAGCTCGGCATGCCGCTGGAGAAGGTCCGCAAGGTCCTGAAGATCGCCAAGGAGCCGATCTCGCTGGAGACGCCGATCGGCGACGACGAGGACAGCCACCTGGGCGATTTCATCGAGGACAAGAACGCGGTCCTGCCGGTCGATGCGGCGATCCACGGCAACCTCAGGGAATCCACCACCAACGTCTTGGCCAGCCTGACGCCGCGCGAGGAGCGCGTGTTGCGCATGCGCTTCGGCATCGGCATGAACACAGACCACACGTTGGAAGAGGTCGGCCAGCAGTTCTCGGTCACCCGCGAACGTATCCGCCAGATCGAGGCCAAGGCGCTCCGCAAGCTCAAGCACCCCAGCCGCAGCCGCAAGCTCAGAAGCTTCCTGGATACCTAGCAACCGACCACGGTTCGCTGTCGAGACGGTCGCTACGTTCGCGGCAGCGCGACGCCGCGTCACATCACATCGATAGATGTCGCTGGGTCTGATAGCGACGCCCCTGCGGTGATTGCCTAGAGGCTAACGAGACTGCAATCCGCGTCGCCTTGTGGTTCGCCGGGCCGGTCGAAGTGTTGGGGAAAGACTTGCGCCAGGTAGCGCAGGCAATCGTCGCGCGCCATCTCGCGTGTCACTTCCTTGGGATAGAGCAGCATGTTCAGCCAAAGGCCGTCGACGATCGATTCAAGGCTGCGCGTCAGTGACTCCGCATCAAGGTGTTCATACTCGCCGTCGGCGATGAGGTCGCTGCAGATCCGCCATAGCTCCTCGGCACGTTCGTCGTCGTAGCGGTAGCGCATCTTCAGATAGTTGGGCCGATACTTGGCTTGGCCCCAGAAGGCGAACCACACGGCGAGTTTCTTTGCCGTGCAGATCTTGGGATCGAAATCGGCCCCGACAAGGGCCGCCAACTGGCGCGCCGGTTCGGGGCCGGCATCGTCCACGGCTTTGCGCCAGCACGTGTAGTGTTCGGTCGCCAGAAAACCGAGGGTCTCGATATAGAGGTCTTCTTTGCTCTTGAAGTGAAAGTTGACGATGCCGTGCGACAGCTTGGCGGTCTTTGTCACCGTCTCCAGCGTCGTTCCCGAGAAGCCCCGCTTGGAGATCGAATCAAGGGTGGCGTTGATCAGTTGTTGGCGCCGCGCTTCCCGTGTCGCGGTCCGACCGGGCCCTGATTTCTTGGCTGCACGAACTTCCGGCATCACACCCACCTGATAACGCGAGACGGTTTGCCCATCTGGCTGCGCCCGCCCATGGCCGCGTTTCTGCAGACTGAGGGCCGACTGGACGGTGTAAGACCGTCGTTTATTGGGACCGCAGGCGATTGTCCAAGCAAATGATTGTCCCTTGGGATGACGGTTCGACGACCCGGTTAGCCCTCGTTGAGTTGCGCCTGGGTCGTGCTGTCGTCGTGACGATGGGCCTCGCCATAGCCTTCAGGTGGCCAAGCTAGGCAGCGGTCTTCCGCATCGCCGGTCAGGAAACCGCCGGCGCCGCCATCCGGCCCGCCCCAGCGATCGGACTGGCCGTTGTCGCGGTAGTTATAGAACAGATACTCGGTCTCCAGATCATAGCCGTGGGCGATTGCGTCCTCCGTCAGATTGCCGTTTTCGTCGACCCACGCGACACCGTTCGCGTCGACGAAGTAGTCGTCGGCATCCACGCCGACGAGAAAGTCGTTGCAGGTATCACCGTGGCCGAAGTCACGGTTGTCGAGTGTGCGGCCGATACGGGCGTTGCACTCTGGCGTGATGTCGTTCATGCCGTAGAACGACGACTCCATGAAGGGCGAGCCGTCCCATTCGATAAGATGGCCGTCCTCGTCGGTCGCGAAGTGGCCGCCGGCGGTGTGCAGCATCAGCCACCAGCCTTCGGCCTCTTCCTCAGCGACCGTCCTGATGTAGTCGCGATACCATTCGACGTAGTAGCCGTAAGATTCCCAGGGCCAGTCGACGACGCCGGTCAAGGCCTGGCAGTCATAGTCATCTTCGGCGCACGTGCCGCCGCGCTCGCCTTCGGTGTTGTAGTAGGCCCAGCAGATCGTCGACTGGCCGAGGTCGGTGTTGTCGTACCGTTTCTGCAGATCATAGAGATGGGCGTGGATGACGGGATAACGAATGCTGTCGAGAAGCTGCTGCGACGGCTCAAGTGTCAGAAGCCCGTTTTCCGAATCGATGATCAGCGTGATCTCACCGTTGACGTTCGGATCGCCGTTCGGCACCCAGCCGGGTTCGTAGCTGTTGGGCGCGCCGCAGACCTGGAAGGTGTAGGTCAACAATTCGGCTTTGGCGGTTGCCGGCAGCGACATCGCGACGGCAGTGAGGGTGGCCAAGCCGAGCGTTCTGAAAGTCGTCGCGATCATTGTTGTCTCCTGCGTGCTGAGCTGTGTCGGCACCCATCGAAACCACGCGTCGGGACAAGCTGGATGGCATCGAAGTGGGGTGCTGCGAGACGTTTCCAGTAAGCAATATTTGACTGTCCAGTCAGTCAGATCAAGTCTAAAGTCAAATCACTACCGACTGACCGGTGCCGGAGCACGCTTGGTCGAGGGACGCCGATGGTGTGCTGCTGTGTCGGCGTGAGCCAGCAGTTCGTTGTGGTCTCCGGCAATCATGATGGGGAAAGATGATGAGACCGTTCGTTTCACCCAAGACTCTTATCGTGGCGTTCCTACTGCTCGTGCCGGCCGCGTATGCGCCGGGCCAGGCAATTGCCCAGGACGGTTCCACGCTGCTCGACACGGCGACGCGCTTCACGGCGGATGAGCTGAGTGCATATATCGCCGGCAAAACCCAGGTCTGGGATCAAGGCGGCGCCTACTATGCCGAAGACGGCTCGCTGGAGACGCTGTGGGCCGGCGATCGCGACAGCGGTACCTGGTCGGTCACCGACGACGGCGCGCTGTGCTGGCACATCGCGAGCTGGGGCACGCTTGAGTGCGAGGCGTACTTCCACAACGGCGACGTCATCAGCGCTACCTACGAGGGCGAGACCTTTCTGGCGCCGGAAATCCAGGACGGCAACACCTTGGACGCGCTGCAGGCCGGCGAAGCAGCGGCGGAGGCGGCGGCAAACGTCGACCCCTACGAGGGCAAGACGCTTCTGACCCCCGATGAGACGACGGCCTTGGTGTCGGGCAAGACCGTGCTATGGGAACCTGATGGCGCTGCCTACTACGCGCCCGACCAGACGCTGCACACGATCTGGAACGGTGTGCGCCAGACCGGCACCTGGAGCGTCAACGACGAGGGCGCGGTCTGCTGGCATATCGCCGGCTGGGGGCCAACGCCGTGCGAGTCTTATTACTATGAGGACGGCAACCTAATGGCGATCTTCAATAACAAGGCCTCGGCTGCCGCCGAGCATGTCGAGGGCGATCAGACCGGCATGATGTAGCAGCCCCCGGTCGGATTTGTGACCTGACGGTTCCGCGTGAACGAGTGCTCGGTCATGTCGATCGCCGACCAGGCGCGCCGCGTTACGGCGCGTGATACCGTCTTGCCATCTCCTTGACCTTCGTGCGGTCGAGCTTGCCGACGGGGGTCGTCGGCAGTGTCGCGACGACAATGACGTGTTCCGGTGCCCGCCAGGTGATCTGCTCCTGCGAAAACGCGATGAGCTCGCTCTCCGTCGGTGGTGGTGCGTCGGGGTCGAGGCTGACATAGGCCCAGACGTTCTCGCCGTGTAGATGATCGAGAACGCCGACGGCGGCAGCACCCGTGACGGCCGGGTGTGCCAGCAACGACTCCTCGACCTCTTGCGGACTGATGTTGACGGCATCGTGCAGGATGATCTGCTTGCTGCGGCCCCGGAAATAGACGAAACCCTCGTCGTCGAACGCCATCAGATCACCGCTATAGAGCCAGCCGTCCTGCATGACCTCGGCGGTCGCATCCGGCCGTCCCCAGTAGCCGGTCGTCAGGGCCTTGGAACGGACCGTCAGCTCGCCTGTCTGGCCGGCCGGCAGGATCTCGCCGGCTTTGTCTCTCAGGGCCAGTTCGTAGCCCGGTGCGACTCTGCCGAGGGCATCCTCGGCGGTCGCGCCCTTCGGCATCATGATGGCGGAGCCGATTTCGGTCATGCCGTAGGCTTCGCGAATGGCCGAGCCGGTCAGGCCGTGAAACTCGTCCTTCACCATCTTCGATGCTTTGTCGCCGGCAACACTGAAGAGGCGAACGGACTCAAAGTCGCTGTGCGTCGCTTTGACGTGATGAAAGAAGGAGACGCAGACCGGCGACACCATAAAGACGATGGTCGGACGGCGTTGACGCAGGAGAGCGAGGACACCGTCCAAATCGGACGCGCGGCCAACGATCGCCGAGGCTCCGGCCGCCAAGACCGCGAGATTGTACATGACGCCAACCGCGAAGGATAACGTGCTTGTGCCCAGATAGATGTCGTCGTCACGGAGGTCGTGGCTCTTTTGAAGACTGGCAATAACCCAGCCCAGGGAATCGCGCGTGTGCGTCACACCTTTCGGCGTTCCCGTGCTGCCGGACGTGAAGATAACCAGCGCGTTCGCCTGTTGGGGGAGGTCTTGCGGCACACGGTCCCCGCTCCCGGCAGCGAGCATGTCTTCGAGGTTGGATCCCGTACGCTCGGGGTCGCCGTAGCGGATCAGGTGTTGTTCGATACGGCCGAGTTCGTTGAGATGGTCCAGCTCACCTTCGCGTTCCGCAAGGTAGAGCAGCGCCGAGGCTCCGGTTTCGCCGATGACGTAGTCGATGAACTGGCCGGACGAACGGTAATGGATGGTGGTGATCGTGAGCCCGGCTTTCACGCAGGCGAGGTAATGCAGAACCGTCACCGGGTCGTCGGGCATCAAGGAGGCGATCCTGTCACCCGGCTCCATGCCAAGCGCCAGATAGCCGTTGGCGAGCGCTGACGTATCGTCATCGAGCTGCCGCCATGTCCACGAACGCGCCGTCCCGATGAGCGCATCGCTATCGGGCTTGTGCGTCAAGCCGTGCTGAAGAACATCGCCGAGCGGAAAGGGATCCGCCAGAGGTTCGCCCTTGAGAATTACGACAGGATCTCCTCAAAAAACATCGTGTCGACCCACTTCAGCCGCACCGCATGCCCGCTCGATCGGATCCAGGATACGATGTCGGAAGGACCGGTCAACCGAGCCGATCCGGTTTCGACGAACACGTGGGCGGATCCTGAGGGCGGTGACGCCATCATGATCGCCGGCGCCAGGGGTATCTTGCCGCGGCCCCATCAGCCAAGGTAAACAAGGCGCGGGGGCCTGTAGTTCAATTGGTTAGAACCCACCGCTCATAACGGTGTTGTTGCAGGTTCGAGTCCTGCCGGGCCCACCAACTAGTCTGCCGGTTTCGGGTATCGTCCCCGATCACACCGCAGAACCGCACAGTTCTGGGGGTTTCCGGGGCAGATGAGGCTCAGGATGTTGTCCGGAGACGCCTATCGGTCGCGAAACAGCCGCGAAGTGGGCAATAGTCTCTGTTCGCCATTTTAGACGATCACACTTCCAAATCGGTGTCTGGTCCAACGCGATCCATCGATCGGCAGTTGCCTCGATTCTGCCGAGGGCATGCTTGCAGGTGTAACCTGAATCGTAGTTGGGCTGTGGGGGATACTATCGGAGCCGAAGCTATCGTTACTACTTCGGTTCTTCGAACCCGAGGAGGCGGCGCTGTTGGCGCCAGCAGGAGGGAAGGGGTGTTGCGCGCTTCAGCTTTTCCCAGGTCAGGTCAGTCGGCTGCCTTCCTGCAACGATCGCCTCGACGATATCGGGCGCAAGGAAAGCCAACGGCAGCGTGCGGCTTACGTTGCATCTCGGTAGTCCCTCAGATGCCGCCAGTTCCTGAATGCTCGCGGCGTCGCCGGACGTGAGCTTCCTAAACCAGTTATGGGCGTTGGCGACTGCACCGATGAGTTTGCTGTCGGGATTGACCTGATCAGTCATACTCTTGTTGAGGACGATCTTGGTTTCGACACCGCGGCGTCGCAGGGTGAACGGAACGTCCAGGGTCTTGGCTTCTGAGTTGTTCCTGTCTGTGTCGCCTTCGTCTGTGGCACTACTAAGCCCAGTTAAGCCAGGCTGCTCAAGAAGCCTGATGCGCATGTGTCCTCGACAAATGTCGATCCGCTCTACAATCCGACGAAGGGCGGCTCTCTGTTCGGTAGGGTGATTGCTGGAGAGCTGTTGACGCAGGTCTTCGGAATTTTGTCGGGCGCGATGCAGTGTGTGGAGCTCGCAGTCGTTGTTCGCCCGTTGGCCGACATTGAGCTCAGTGTTGGTCAGATGCTCAGTAACGGCCTGAAGGACACTGCGTTCGAGCTCATGCGCCGGCAACCGCCAGCCGTCTTGGCCATCCGAATGTGTCTGCATGAGCCTGTGCGAGATGTAGTAGCGATACCGTCTTCCCTTCTTCGTCGCATGGGAAAGTGACAATCGGTCGCCGGTATCGTCAAAAACGAGGCCACTCAGGAGACTTCTCTCGGTCGCGTTCTTCGCCTGATGGCGGCCCACCGTGTTCGAGGTCAGACGCTTGCTTACCGCGTTCCAATGAGCTTGATGGATGATGGCATCGTGCTGACCGGGGAACCTCTCACCCCGGTGACGGATCTCTCCAACATAGACCGGATTGGACAAGAGAGCGTAGAGATGGCCGCGAGAGAATGGCTTCCCGCCGACAGTTCGCCCATCTTTGTACGTGTACAGTTTGGTGCGGAGGCTGAGGTTGTCCGCCGTGATTTTCAAACCGCGCACGCTGCCGACTTCCAGATAGAGATCGAAGAGTTGCTTCACCACGCGTGCTTCGGCGACGTTGACGACAAGCTGCTTGTCCTCCACGTCATAGCCGAGCGGCGGAACTCCGCCCATCCACATGCCCTTCCTCTTCGATGCCGCAATCTTATCCCGGATCCGTTCGGCGGTGACCTCACGCTCGAACTGGGCAAAGGACAGGAGCACGTTCAACGTCAGGCGACCCATGGATGTCGTCGTGTTGAACTGCTGGGTCACCGCCACGAACGACACGTCGTGCCGATCGAACACCGAGACCATCTTTGCGAAGTCCATGAGGGAACGTGTCAAGCGATCGATCTTGTAGACGACAACCACGTCGACCTTGCCGGCCTCAATGTCGCCGAGAAGTCGTTGCAGTCCCGGGCGTTCCATATGCCCGCCCGAGACGCCACCGTCGTCATAGCGTTTGGACGTTGACCTCCATCCCAGGCCGGCCTGAGATGTAACGAAGGCCTCGCATGCTTCGCGCTGGGCGTCGAGCGAATTGAAGTCCTGATCGAGACCTTCCTCCGTCGACTTTCTGGTGTAGATGGCACACCTGCTCCTCGACTTTGTCATAGTCCGAAGAACCTCGGGCCGGACCAACGGGTTCCGGTGATCTCTCTCGCAATCGCTGATAACGAGCGATAGCGTCGACCGTCCCAAACAAACCCATCGTCGACGACATCGACGCTAAAGACTTGGCCGTTCCATTCTCTGACCAGGCGCATCCCCGGCTTGGTCACAGGTGGTTGGGCACTCACTTGATTCGAGCGACGTGAACTCTTGCGAGACGGTCGGAATGACCGGAGGTCTTTCCTTGTCTTGATGCTTAGGCCGCCGAAGGTGTCGACCTGGGCCTGATAGGCGGCCGCCCGCTCGAGAAGCAAGGTGCTAATGCCCTTGGGCGGGCGGCGTTTGTGGATCGCTGTCCACCTCTCAACAAGCGATTTCCTGGTTTCATCTGGTGACGGTGCAGCGTCGACACCCTCATGGTCAGGACTGGAGAGTGTCGATGTCATTTGGCGCCACCCCGCTTCGCAAGCCTGTATCTCGTGGCGCCATGGTCATCTTTGAACCTCTCGATTGCGTGTCCCTTCTTGCGCAAACCCGTTAGCGCAGCTCGCAGGCTGTGCGGTTGCCAGCCGATACTCTCTTGCAGCTCGGAGATGCTGGTTCCTTTCGGTCGGGCCAATTGGCGCAGGACTGTGGATTCCTTAGTTTCTGGTCTTGTCTTTTCCTTCCTTTTGGCCCGTTTGCCATGTTGCAGTGCGGTTCTCTTGCGTGTTGCCGGCATTTTGATCTCCATCCGCTTGCGCCTGCGGAAGACAAGCGCTTCCACTGCTCTAAGCCCGGCATTTTGAGCGAAGATGGCCGGGCTGGCGGCTTATGCAGGCGTTTTCGGATGACTGGTTGCCGCCGCGCAAGCAGCATCCATGCTTGCAATTGCAAAGAAGTCCAGCCGACTGTGAGAAGTATGTTCTAGCGTGGCATGGCGAGGCCTGGGGTCCAATATGGCCCTCCCTCATCATCACCCCAATCGGCTTCAAACCCACTCAATTGGTTGTCACTGACCCATTTCAGGAACTGCGAGAGACTGTCGACCTGATCGTCGTGACGACTTCCGGGGAACGCCAGGATCTCTTCGAGGAACGTCGCAAGCCACGCCGCTTCGCGGGGCAGATAGACTTGGCCCGCCTCGATTCTGGCGCATTGAGCGTGCATTCGCATGACCTTGTCGCCTTCCGGCTTGAAGGCGATAGGGTGGACAGTGCCTTCCCTCCGGAGGTCCTGAATGAGCGACGTGCCGGAAGCTCTGTCTTCGATGATGACAACTTCTGCTCGATGAGTTTGGGCGAGATCCGAGACCAAGGCTTTGAGCGATGGATAGTCGACGCGTTTGCGCGTGACGTCCTTCAGATAGTACTTGCCGTTTGATTCGAGCCACGTGGTACAAACGGATGGGTCATTGCGCTCTTCGGGTTTGTTTGCCGTATCCCAGCTCTGGATTGTCCGAACGGTCCAACCAGGCTCAGGCAACACGTGATAGTACTGAAACCACTCCCGCTTGACCATGTTGCCGCCTTCAGGCACCGGACGCTGAAGATACTGAGCAGAGAATTGCTCCGTCCCCAGGGCTCTCATCATCATTTCGAGTGTCTCGCGCGACTCACGGCCTGGATGGAGAACATCGCCGGGCTCGCGATGAAAGCTATCTCCGTGACCAAGGGGGACGTCTTGTGTCTCCTGAGCGATCGCCGGAAGATCGAGATGAGTCCAATCGTCTCGTTCTCTCAGTAAGATGTTGCCGACCAAATCGTCGACATGCAGCCGTTGCATCACAATGATGATGCGATCTTCGTTCTTGTTGTTAAGGCGAGAAAGAAGCGCCCCGCGGTACCAGTCGTTTGCGTGGTCACGCGCGACCTTTGACATGGCCTCGTCTGCCTTGAGTGGATCGTCAACAATGATCAGGTTGCCGCCTCGACCGGTCAACGTTCCGCCTACCGAGGTCGCGAGCCGAAAACCGCCCTTGGTCGTTACGTACTCCGTCGTCGTATGCTTTAACGCCCTGGTGTTCGGAAACAGATCTCTGTACCAATCGGAATCGACAACTCGACTGAAGTCTCGACTGAACTTATCAGCCAACTCCTGCGAGTAGCTGGCACAGATGATCTGGCGAGTGGGCTGGTGGCCCAAGATCCACGCGGGAAGGGCTATCGACGAACATGTCGATTTCAGATTCCGCGGAGGCATGGTGATCATCAAACGTTTGATGTCACCGTTCGCACATCGTTCAACAAAGTGGGAAATTGCATCGATGTGCCAATTGTGAAGGAAAGGGGTGCCAGGTGACAGTGTTTGACACACGCGCTGGATGAATGCCGGAAGGCTATGGCGCAAGCCAGCTCTTAGGATTTCGCGATCAGTCATCCCCATCGCTCTTGCCCCCCTCGCAATCGGCATCGCCGGTGTTCGAACTAGCTTTTTGGTGCTGTTTTACCCTCCGCATGATGTCGGCTTCCAGTGTCTCGAGAACCGCTTGCTCGTCGTCCGTCAATGGCTGGTCCGCATTCCCGCTATCGTCGAGATCGAGCAAGCGCTGCATCATGTTGTAGATCAACAGCATTGCCCGAGTGTCACCCTTGATGCTGCGGGCCATCAGGCTCTTCACCATGGCGCGTTGTTTGGTGATCTTTCTTTGCGATGAGCCCTCCTTTATGAGCACGCGTTCTTCGAGCTCTTCAACTAGATCGGTCTTGAGGTTCTTGGTGCCCTTGGGCCGCCCTTTCGAGTTGCCAGATTGGCCCTTCTTGAATTGCGCATGCTTAGGTGGGCGCTTGAATCCAACTTCGTAGTCATCGACCATGGGTCGCCCTCCCTTTTGGCTCAGGGATTACTGACGGGTCCGACTTGTTAGATCCGGCTCGGCTAGTCAGGACATTCTCGAAGGACTGGCCGCTGTGCTTATGCACGGCGACGGCACCAAATGCGTCTTGATAGCGGAGGATGCTGCTGTCCACGTAGTACGGATCTAGCTCCATCGTATAGGCACGACGGCCAGTCGCTTCGGCTGCGATGAGCGTTGTGCCGCTTCCGGCGAAACAGTCGAGAATGATCCCATTCCTATCGGAGCAGTCGAGCATGGCGTCGACCACCATTTGGACCGGTTTAACGGTCGGGTGGATCGGCAATGTCTTGGAACGGTCATCGCCAAACGTGTTGGCACCAGGGTAGTCCCACACATTCGTTCGGTTTCGGCCAAAACGCCCAAGCTGAACGTTGTTTACGTGAGGTGCCGTGCCACTCTTGAAGACAAATACAAGCTCATGCTTGGAACGATAGAGGGATCCCATGCCGCCGTTCGTTTTGTTCCAGATGCAAAGGTTCTGGAAGCTGTCATAGATGCCCCGCGCTGCGGCCGTGATCTCATAGGTATGGCGCCAGTCCATGCAGACGAAGTGAATCGCACCGTCCTTGGCAAACTTAACGACGTTGTTGAACGCCGATGACAGAAAGGAGACGAACTCACCTTCCGACATCTCGCCCGAGGCCATGACGAATTCCCCGTGTTTAATGTCTCCGAGACCGCTGACGTTGCCGGCAATCGGAACGTTGTAGGGCGGGTCGATGAAGACCATCTGTGCCTCCTCGCCATTCATCAGTTCGGCAAATGAGTTTGGCTTCGTGGCATCACCACACATGAGCCGATGACGTCCAAGAAGCCAGACATCGCCCGGTTGACTTATCGGCGCGGCCGAACGATCGACGTCAGGGATGTTGTCGAGGGCTGGGTCAGTGTTGTCGTCCACACTGCCGATGTAGAGATCGAGCTCCGGCGTCTCAAACCCCGTAACGGTCAGATCGAGTTCGGTTTCAAACTGGACCAAGTCCCGCAGTTCCAGGGCAAGGATTTCAACATTCCAGCCGGCATTGTCAGCGATTTTGTTGTCGGCAAGACGAAGCGCTCGTTTCTGAGCGTCTGTTAAACCGCTGATTCTAATAATCGGTACAGTCGGCATGCCGAGCGACTTGGCGGCTTCGATCCGACCATGACCGGCGATAATCGCAAGCTTCTCGTCCGTTAGGACGGGATTTGTGAAACCAAACTCTCGGATGCTCTTTTCGATCTGCTCAAGCTGCTTCTGAGAGTGTGCCCTGGCATTGTTCAAATAGGGCGTCAGCGATGCAGTTGATACAAACTCCACATGTAAATCTCGAAGGCGGTCTACCGTGCATTTAGCGAAGGTGCTTTTCATGGCTCACCTACCTCCGCGGCAACCGTGTTGCTCGAACAACTCTGGAAGAAATCGTAGAATCTGAGAATCTTGTCCTCCCAGGGGCCACGACGGAACGAAACGAGGTCGACGTATCCCTCATTGTTCCACTCGAGGTTAAGAACCTTTCCCCCGTACTGTTCGTCCCAGATGTCGAGACCATATCCGAGATAGACGAACTGCTGACCATCTCGCGCGACCATCGCCATCATCTCGCGAACAGATTTCGGTAGCTCGATCGGTGGCGTGCGATAGGAAATCGTGATGCCGTCAAACTTTAGTGTGAGCTGATGACCAGGCACATCTGCAACAGGCAGCCCTTCGAACTTGAGGACTAGCAACGCCGAATCTCGTATCGCCACGGCATCGTTCAAACGCTTACTCATTGTAGTATCTCCTTTGAGTCTTGATGCGGGGCTTTCGCGTGGCGCAGGCATCGCAGAATACCGTGTTGCACGACCGATCCGCTGTGCCGTTGGGCCACGTTTGGTCCCCTCGTTAAGGGGCGGCTGCGCGAAGCAATGCCCCTATAACTAACCAAAATATTTAACGAATCTGAGAAACCCGGTCGGATGTGAAGGGGTTCTGGCCGTCCAATCCCCATGGGGCGGGGATTAGAGCGTCAAGCCGTTTCTGGGCGAATCTGTCACAGGGCAGGAGGTCGTGAGCCTCATTAGGTGTGTTTTGATGGACGCGATCGTATCGAGACAAAGCACCACGATAATCCGACGGTCGGCGAGATTGCTCTCGTCCAAACACCCCTCTTTCCCGCTTCACCTTTGGTGCCAACGAAGCTAGCTTTGCCAGTGGAGCCGCCACGCACGGCTCTGGGGCTTAGAAAACCCCGCATAGAGCGGTTGTCGCTGACCGTAACAGCGACGCTCCTGACTTATGGTCGGGGTGCCTGTGGTTATACAACAGGCCCTCCGGCTAAAGGCCACAGGGGCCGTCTCTATGCGGTTTTTCTAACGCCCCGATCACCAGTCGGTCTGAAGCCATCTTGCGATAGGCGTATCGCAAGCTCTGGTTTCCTTCGATTGGAGGTACGGGGCCACCATGCCGCCGACCAGCATTTTCGAGGGAACGGACGAAATCGTCTCAAATGCCTTCGAGTTCCAACCTGGAGATTCCCTCAAGCACAAGTCGGTCTCGCGCCGCTTCAACGATCTTCCCGCGAACCATCCAGCCTTCGAGCGCTTGATCCCTAGGCTCTACGCCAGGATTGAGGAGAATTGGTCGGGGCGAACACCATCCCCAGAGAATTGGCGCCTGGAGCTGCAGACCTACGTTGGAGAACGCAACACCAGCCCTGAGGTGCTGCTGGAGCGAGCCATAGCTGTACTGGCAGGCCGCGGGATCTTGAACGGTTGGTTCAACCAGATCCCTGTTGCATCCGGTCTTATTGACGAGCACGCGGACAAGCGGGCTGCCGTCGATCTTGTTCACGTACAGGGGCGTGAAGCCAATCTTGTCGAGTTGAAGTGGGAAAGCGACACACCTGTCTACGCAGCCTTTGAGATCTTGCGGTACGGGCTGGCCTTTCTCTTCTGTTATGAGAACCGAAAGAGATTTGGATACAGCGAGAATGGGCTCTTAGGTTGCAGCGCGGTCAAACTTAGCGTTCTGGCGCCTCAACCTTACTTCGAAACCTATGATCTTGCGAGCTTCGGACGCCAACTCAGCGCCGCCGCCCATAGATTTGTCGCTGATAGAACACGCGGCCGGTTGTCGATGACATTTCGCTTCGACCACCTCGCTGCGGGGTTCTCAATTCCCGTTCGGAGCGGTGCGGATGTGGCAATGCTGGGAAGTTCCATGTCGCACGCGGGTTGTGGCCAATCACTGAAGCAAGCACTCGACGGCATCGGCCCAGTCTGGGCGTGCTCGCCGGGAGAACGCCGTTGAGACTATGCATTCACCGAGGTGCGGAAGAGATCGGCGGTAACTGCATTCAACTCGAGGCCGACGGCAAGTCACTGTTGCTCGACCTTGGTGCGCCACTGACAGGTGATTGGGAAATCGCAGAGGCGCTGCCGCAGGTAGACGGCCTTACTGATGGGGACAACCCGAACCTGCTGGGCATTGTCATCTCGCATCCGCATGCCGATCACTACGGTCTCGCTTGCCATGCGCATCTATCCATTCCGATTTACATTGGCGCCGAAGCCGACAAGTTACTGAGAGCGGCGAGCGCCTTCGGGCCATTCGGTGCGGCGTTCCCCAGTGTCATCCACTATGAAGACCGTAAGGCTTTCGACGTGGGACCGTTTCGCATTACGCCATATCTGAACGACCACTCAGCATTCGATGCGTACTCATTTCTGATTGAGGCTGGTGGCAAACGTCTCTTCTATTCCGGCGACATTCGTGGCCACGGGTGGAAGAAATGGGCCTTTGAGCGACTGCTTATGGACGGCCCTAGGTCCGTCGACGTCATGTTGCTCGAAGGGACGACGCTGGGTCGAGATGGAGAGGGACCTGTCGTGTCAGAAGCCGATCTTGTCTCGTCACTGGCGGCCAGCATGGCCGATACGAAGGGCATGGTTCTCGCGGCATTCTCCGGCCAGAACATCGATCGCCTGGTCACATTCTACAAGGCCTCACTAATGGCTCGCCGCAGTTTTGTAGCGGACCTCTACATTGCCCACTTACTTCGAGCAATTGGCCGCAAAACTCTGCCGGACCCGACAAGCAATGCGGCAAGGGTCTACTTGCCTCGACGCATGAAGCTGAAGATTGTGCGAGACAAGTCGTTCGATCTCGTCGCCCCGTATAGACGGCGTCGTATCTATCCGAATGAACTCCGCCGCCGCCGCAACAACCTTGTCATGACGTTCCGAGCATCGATGATCAAAGACCTGGAGGACGCCGGCTGTCTAAAGGGAGCTCGACTGATCTATTCGTTGTGGCCCGGCTATCTAGAACGCCAAACGCCCGACCTGCGTGAATGGTGCGATCAGCACGACATCTCGTTTGAGGTCATTCACACTTCTGGTCATGCGCACCCCACAGACCTCCGACGGCTTATCGATGCATTGAACCCTGATACCGTCATTCCGATCCACACGATCGTGCCTGAGCGATACGCTCCAATGTTCAACGGCTCGATGATCCTAAGAAATGGACAGTGGGTCGATGTATAGGCATGACCGGAATAAGGGTAGAGTTCAAGGCCAGGATCGTCAGTTGATCTTTCTTTTCGTATTCTTACTTTTTGTCTCCGGATAGTGCTTGCTGACGAAGTAAGGATTATCCTGCCCGGAGAACTTCATATCAATGCTGTCGACGCGGTACAGGCCGCAATTGATCAGGTCGGCGGCATCGATATCGAAGAGGGCGACGTTATAGCCAACTTCGCCGAAGTTGCTCTTGTAGGCGATGCCGTCATAGCCAGCGTCTTTGAACAACTCGGCAATGGTTTGTGTTGCTACATAGTCAGCCAAATTGTCGCTCCGCGTCATTGGCTCAGCAAACGCCTTGGCAATTTGCCCCCACACTGACCTTTCGATTTCTTCCGGATCCGGTTCGTCGAAATAGAAGTGCATTCGATCATAGTCACGCGAGCAGTCGATAACGTCGAGTGTCTGGAGAAGCTTGAATTGACCTACGGAGATTTCTGATCCGATCCAGGGCCGGACCTCAGACATGGCCGCTTCTTTCGTGGTTGCAAGGTAGAGGCACGGGATACCTTTCGGATTGGCCCGCCCTTCGGAAGCCCTGTCGCGCAGCGGTTTCATGCGATCCGGGAGATGCGCACAGGGCACCTCGGATTCATCGTTGCCCTGTTCTTCCGTACGCCAGTTATGGCCGAGCTGTGCGCGCCAAAAAATCGAACCTTCTTTCAACTGGACCTTACGCGAAGCGGCACCCTTTTTTTACACTATCCAGGAAAGCTTCGGAATCGACTGACCGGACATACCGGCGGTCGCGCCTAACCGCGCGCTCAAAGTTCCGGTAGCTCTGCCACGATCGAAATCCGCCCACGCCTCCAACGCTCCCCGAAAATCCGGCGACCTCACCACTAGATCGGAGTTTAGGCTACACATACGTGTATTCAATTACTATACTTTCAACCATAGAAGACGCCGGTCTTCGAATCTGGGTTCTGCGCAGATTGCGCGAAGAATTTCTTGAAGCGTGCCGTGCTGAATAAAAACCGGCAGCTCAGGTCATCCGCGAGTTCATGTGTGCCTATGTAGACCGCTACAAGCAAGCGGACGCAAGCAGCTCACGTCGTCGGGACCGACCGGCAGAAAATGAATGAGCAGCGTTCAGAGCGGGAAACAACGCGAGGTGGGAACTGAAGGCTGATAGGGGCAACAACTATGCGATAGGCAGTTCCAGGTGAACCATGCATCTACGTCAACTTGACCTCAGAAATTTCCGCTCGTTCTCGAAAGAAAATGTCTCTTTCGAGCGGGGACTGACGGTTCTTGTCGGCGAAAACAACGGCGGCAAGAGCAACATTATCGATGCGATCCGACTTGTCTCAACGCCACTCGGCGGCCGGCGGGAACTCTACTGCGAACAGACCGACATTCGTTTCGGCGCAACGCCGCGCACTTTTGAACTCTGCGCCACATTCGAAGGGCTCTCACCGCCGCAGCAGGGACGGCTGCTTTCGGCAACCACAAACGACACCTTGCAAGAAGCTTGCTTTGGCCTGACCTACGATGCGACGGGCCGGCAATCGCATGTCCGGCCCACGCTATGGGCAGGCCGCTTCAAGGCGATGCCCGAGTCCGGCGCCCATGAGATGATCCGGCATGTTTATCTGCCACCGTTGCGCGACGCCAAGCGCGCGCTCGCCTCCGGCAATCCCACGCGCATCCATGCATTGCTCAATCATTTTCTCGGTGAGCGCGACCCCGAGGACGTTGCGAAGAGTCTTGCTCGCACAAGCGAGCATCCGATTTTGACCGACGTTGATACTGCCGTTGCGACAGGTCTGGATATATTGACTGCCGGTGTCCGGCGGCAGGGCGCGGCGCTCGGGTTCAGCGCGGATGAAAAGCTTATAGACATCGCTCGCGACCTGCGGTTCAAGCTCGCCGATCATGGGATTACCCCGGAAGACCTTCAGTATTCCGGACACGGATTTGCGAACCTCCTGTATATCGCGACCATCGCCGTCGAGCTTGAAAGAACCGACAACGCCGAACTGACATTGTTCCTCGTTGAAGAACCGGAGGCCCATCTTCATCCCCAGCTTCAGGCCGCCGTCCTGAACTTCCTGGAAGAGCGGGCGGAACAGTCGCTCATAGCCAAGGCCGACAAAGACGCGCCGGCCGGCCATCTACAGGTAATCGTGGCTACGCATTCGCCCAATCTGTCGGCATGGGTGCCCAGCAAGAGCCTTGTATTTGTCCGATCCGTCGCGCCAGCGGCAAAGGACGGCGAAGCGGCGAACGAGCCTGAACCGGGCGAGGCGTTAGAAGCCGCTGATCCGCAAGCGGAAGGGAAGCTACCCCCGCGTCCCGAGTCACGGTGTATTCCTCTTGCTAAACTTGACCTGACCGACCCCGACCGCAGAAAGATCGATCGCTATCTCGACGTCACCAAATCAGCCCTGCTGTTTAGCGGCCGGGTGCTGCTGGTCGAGGGCATTGCCGAAGCGCTATTGTTGCCGGTCATCGCCAAGCATTATGTCCTCAAGGACCGCCCCGCGGAATTACGCATATTCCGTTCGGCTGTTTTTGTGCCCATCGACGGTGTTGATTTTGCGCCGTACGCCAAAGCCCTGCTGTCCCCGTTTGACGGTGTGCGGATCGCGGACCGTCTTGTCATCGTCACGGACGGCGACAAACACACCAAAGATGACGGAGAAACCGCCACCGGCGACAACCGGAAGACCGATCTTGATGAGCTGGCGGCTGAGAAGGGCGCGGCCGATGTTCTCGACGTATTCGTGAATACCTACTCGCTGGAAACCGAGCTGGTTGCCGCGGGGAATGCAGCGGATATGAAAGAGGTGTATTTGCACCTACATCCGCGGTCCGGGGCGAAGTGGGACGAGGCTATCGCCAAGGAAGGCGATGACCGCGCCAAAGCCATACAAGAGCTTTTCAAGAACACGCCAAAGGGAGACTTTGCACAGCTTCTGGCGGAAAAGGTCGCCGCCAGCGACTCGTTCAACGTTCCCGTCTACATCCGGGATGCCATCGAAGCGCTGGTCAAATGACCCAGCAACCCTTCAAGCCCACTGATCAGCAACGCGTGGTCATAGGTCATGACGGCTCGGCCTTCGTAGCGGCCTGTCCGGGAGCCGGGAAAACACGCGTTATGACCGAACGCGCCCGCCGACTGTTCCAGGGAATACCGGCGGGACGCGGCGTGGCTTTCCTGTCTTTCACGCAGGCCGCCGTTTTTGAACTCGACACCCGCCTTAGGCAAGAAGGGCTGCTGTCCACGCCGGTCTTTCCATACTTCATAGGCACCTTTGACAGCTTCGTCTGGCAGTTTCTTATTGCGCCGTTTGGAGTCAAGGATTGCGAGGCGCGCCCCCGCCTGATCGCCGACACGGCGCATCTTCTGGTCGAGCCGTTTGATGGCGCTCATGCTTTGCCCCTTTCTTGTTTTTGTCCGCAGACAGGCGCGATTTTCGAGCGCGCAGCCAAGCGCAAGCGTTTTGACGTATCTCAAAAAACGGAGGCTCAAATTCAGAGATACGTAACCGCTGCCAACCGGCTCCGGGCGGGACTACGACAACGAGGTCATTTGGGTTTTGACGAAGCGCGCGCGGTTGCGCTCGAACGCCTCAATGACAAGGCGCTTGCTGACCGGATCGTTGCCGCGCTCGCGGGGCGCTTTCGCGAGGTAATCGTGGATGAGGCGCAGGACTGTAATCCGGATGATCTGACAATTATTTCGTGGCTGCGCAATTTCGGCCTGCCCGTGAAGGTGGTCTGCGATCCCCATCAATCCATCTATGAATTCCGCGGAGGCGTCACCGATCACCTTATTGAGTTTGCGGAAACATTTCCCTCCGACCAGCGTAAGGATTTGACAGGCAATTTCCGGTCTACACCCAATGTCTGCAAAGCCCTCGCCCAGCTGCGGCCGCCGACTGCTCGCGGCGCCCCTGATGATGCTCTGGGACCGCTAAAAGATGAAACTGCGCCGGTTCAGATTCTGTCATACGCGGGCAATGGTGTTCCCGCTTCGATCGGCACGACATTTTGCGCCCTGCTGCAGGAGGCGGGTATTGACATTTCATCCGCGCCCATCGTTGCGGCAACCAAGGCCAGCGGCGCTGTCGCCGCCGGGCAGCCCCGACCGACAGGCGGTAACCACCGGACTATCCGTCTCGCAGAAGCAGTGACCGACTTTCATTTCGCCGCCGGCTTCAGCGACATGAAGACGGCCATCGAAAGCGTTCACCGGATTCTCCTGGAATTGGAAGGACGCCTTGGCGACCGTTCTTACCATCAATATCTCACGGACAATGAAATCGAACTGGCTAGCTGGCGTCCAAAAGTTATCTCCTTTCTCAGAGCTCTTAGGTTTGATGCGGCCAAATATACAGATGCAAGAGCGTGGCATGAGGCCGCCAAGGATTTCTTATCAAGCGAACTAACGATTGAAGACGGTAGGTCTATCTCGCAAAAGCTGACTTGGAATGCCGGCCTGGACGCGGCGCTTGCAGCTGTACCGGCCAAAACAGCAATGCCCCGGACAATCCATTCGGTTAAGGGCATGGAGTACCCGGCTGTCTGTGTGGTCACGACAGCATCCACGCTCAAGCGCATTCTGGATTTTTTGGAAACGGGCGAGCCGGTCGACAAAGCCGAGGATGCGCGCAAGCTTTATGTGGCCGCTTCAAGGGCCGAAAGGCTGCTGGTCATCGCGGCACCCAAGAGCCAGGCCGAACGGCTGAAGGCTCATCTTTCCAGCCAAGGTGCGGCCGTTACGATAAATGAGATTTGAGAGGCCCGCCTTGAAGAGACAGCAAATCAGCGTTCGTTTGCCACGCTTCTTTGAGCGCGTTGTTTCGGATACCGCCATATGGTTCTGACGATTCAGCCCATTGGAGAACGCGAATTCGAACTATACGCTCTGTCACTGCCGCAAGGGCCGAATTTTGGGCACCACATGTTTCATTCCGCCTGGAAAACGCCGCACAGCGAGGCGGTCGGCGCGGTCCTAATCGATCCCCAACGGCAGACGTTTCGCGCGCTGGTCATGCGGCGCCGTGGGGATCACCGTTTCGCTGTCACCCATCAGACAGACAGTCCCAGTTCGCCAGAAGCCGCGGCTGCTGTTGTGGCAGAGGCTATGCGGCCGGAAGACCCGCCCGAAGCTCTTCAACCCGGCGAAAAGCGGAGGCCAAAACTGTTCGCCGCCGGCAAAAAGCGGGTTTCTGAACAGCTCAGGATACTGACCGGCACGGTCTCGCATGTTCCGGCGCTCATGACCATCGGCGAGGTATACCTGGCCATGCCGCGTCCGGACGATAATTTCGTCCCCGATTTCCAGACGGAGAATTTCGATTCCCGCCTCTGGGAACTTTACCTGCTGGCCTGCTTCCGTGAACAGGGCGCGATGGTATCGCAGGATTATCCGTCGCCCGATTTTCACATCGAACGAGAGGGGCATTCCTGCTGGATTGAAGCCGTGACTGCTAATCCGCAGGAGCGGAGCGCACACGACATTGCCGCGCCGGTTCACGCACCCGAGGACCTTGGCGAGCGCTTACTGGGTGCGCCCGCCGCGCGTTTTGCTAAAACCCTGCGGAGCAAACTTCAGCGGGATTATGAAAAGCAACCCCATGTTCGGGGACAGCCGTTTGCGTTGGCGTTCGCGGATTTTCATGCGCCGAGTTCAATGGTGTGGAGCCGCGAGGCGCTGCCCTGCTATTTGTATGGCGTGCATCCACGCGTGAACGAGGGCCAGGATGGGCGGTACGCCGCCATGGTGTCCGTGCAAACGCTTCGAGGGAAACAGCAAATTCCCGCCGGTTTGTTTCGCGATCCGGTAATGGCGCACGTGTCTGCCGTCATCTTCAGCAACGCGGGGACGTTCTCCAAGTTCAACCGCATGGGCTTCCTGGCAGGATGGCGGCCCCAGGGACTGACGATGGTGCGCGACGGAATCCTGTTCGACCGCGATCCCGGTGCTTTGGAGCCGAAGCCCTTCAGGTTCGATGTTCTCAGCGATGAATATGCATCACTATGGCCCGGCGGCGAAGCGTGGTGCCAGGAGCTTGATGTGTTTCACAATCCACTGGCGACGTATCCCATGAACTTCGATCTTCTGCCCGGCGCGACGCACTGGTTCGAGCAAGACGGCGACATTGAATGTTCGACGATCTGGGAATGGTCGGTGCTTTCGTCGGTGACTCATTTGAAAGTTGAGAAATAGGCGATGACCCGTGGACTATCAGTACCAGAAACAGATCAAAATAGAGATGTCTGATTTTATTGCGTAATATTGAGTAATATTTCTAATTTGTTGATAGACCTGATAGAGAAATTCGAAATATTTGAATGTTAAATAATATTTAGAGACAAGAAAATGGCTTCTGGTGGAGACTTGACGTATTGGGCCAATCTTGCGGCGATAGCCGGTTTTATCGTGACGTTTGTTGGCGCCTGTGTCGGAATTTTTGGGTACTGCAGCTACCGGCGAAGCTGGAAAAAGAAGACGGACGCCCTTGTTGGGTACTTAAAGACAAAGAAAGCGCAGGCTGGTCCCGGCAAGAAAGGGCAGCAGACCACTACGCATCTGATCCGCTATGTCGGCCTTACCGAGGACGAGATTCTTAAGATCAGTTTTGAGAACAAGCACGTCGAGCGGACGGTCGGCAAGGATGAAGAGGGAAAGGCGGATACCCTCTTTTTCGAATACAAAGAATAGGAAACAAGATGCCCAGCTGAAATCCGAGGATGCGATGGTATTAAGAATAATAGTCGATACGTGCGTCTGGCTCGACCTGGCCAAAGACTATCGGCAGCAACCGGTCATCGGCGTTCTTGAAGATCTGGTCAAAGCGCGAGAGATCGAATTGCTTGTGCCTGAAACTGTTCTCGATGAATTCGGGCGTAACAAGGCCCGCGTGATCGAAGAAACGCGCCGCAGTCTTCAATCTCATTTCCGACTGGTACGCGAGGCCGTAAACAGATTTGGCGACAATGCTTCCAGGATGGATACGCTCAACGGCCTGAACGAAGTCGATCACAAAATTGCAACCAAGGCGGAAGCGGTCAACGACTCGGTCGACCGGATTGAAGCACTCCTGAAATCAGTGCCGGCACTGCCGACGAGCGATACTGTCAAACAGCGCGTAACCGAACGGGCTATCGCAAAAAGAGCCCCATATCATCGCGACCGCAACAGCGTTGGCGATGCCATCCTCGTTGAAATCTATGCCGAGCAGATATCAGCCGCTTCCGGCGCGCACGCAGAGTTCGCATTTGTGACGCACAACACAAAAGACTTCAGTACGGTGAACGGTGATCGACGCAGGCCTCATGACGATCTGGAAAGCCTCTTCGATGCACCCGGATCGACCTATTGGGTTTCGATCGTTGACCTTATCAAGGCGCGTGATCCTGACCTACTGGCGGATCACGACTCCGAGTTCAACTTCTCTCAACAGTCCCGCACACTCTCCGAAATTCTGGAGGCGGAGCACCTTCTATTCCGGCAGGTCTGGTACAACCGCCACTGGAATCTTCGGGCCAAGATCGAGGACGGCAAGCACCATGTCGTTCCAGAGAAGGATTATTCCCGCAATCCCTACCGTCGGGACCAGACCCTGGACAGCGTATGGGAGCAAGCTCTTGCAGCAGCTAAACGCACCGAAGAAGAGGTCGGCCTTGAGAATCTCGGGCCATGGGATGAATTCGAGTGGGGAATGATTAACGGCAAGCTGTCCGCTCTGCGCTGGGTACTGGGGGACGATTGGGACATGCTGGATACGTAACCCATGGCTTCGGGGAATTTCCTTCGCGACGAGGAGGGCAGGAAGGTGCACGATAGCAAAGAGATATGATGCGCACTGAGGACGAACCCGAACACAGTACGATTAGAGCCTGGAAGTCTTCACGATCCGGGGCTTGGGCCGGGCGCGGATTTCATTACCAGCACCTGATTTCAACTTTGATTCTATCACGACAGTGGGCCGGCCTTGCGCCATCCGGTTTTCTCGTGCCCGAGGGACTAGACGACTGCGTTGTCGAGCTTGCAGACCGTGATATCTGGCTTCAGATCAAATCGCGAAAGGACAGTGCATTCAACAACAGCGAAGTGCAGGCGTTCCTGACCGCTACCCGTGCCAAGGCCGCAGCGGTTGAAGGCGCGAAGGAGAACCATGCTACCGTTGTTCTTGAGCATCCGCGGACCGGCCGCACTGAGGCGGGCATCGACCAGATGTTCGCGGATGAGAACCTATCGGTATTTGCATGTACGGAGCCGGGAGAGGAAGCTGTCAAACTGCTTTTGGGGCAGCTCGACATAGCGGAAGTCATCGCTGAAGGTATTGTCAGCGATCTGTACAGACTGGTTGCCGATGCGTCGCAGGCGAACGCATCTTTACCCTTCGAACAAAGACAGCGGATTTCCACAACAGAGGTAGAACGACGTATCCTTGAACGTTTGGAGGCCGAAGACCCTTCCGCAATAGACCGCGCCATGGCGTCCGGCGCTCTGGAACCCGTCGATTTCAAGAGCTCTATCAGCGAGCCAGCCTTCTACCAAGGTGTAAAGGTCAGGCCAGGCCACGTCGCTGCCGGGCTTGTGCTGGACCGCCCGGACGATACGGATACGGTTGTCCGTACACTCAGACGGCTACGGCATGTGCTCATATCGGGTCCGTCGGGCGCCGGAAAATCCGCGCTCATGTGGCTGTGCGCCCGTCTGTTGGCTGGTGAGATCAGGTGGTACCAGATCACCGCACGGGCTGTTCCTGCGGATGCCGATGCCGTCATTCGCTTTGTACGCGCCCGCCGTCCCACCGAAGATTCCCCGATCGGTTTGGCGTTCGATGATGTTGGTTCTACAAACAGCGACCTTTGGGACGTGCTCGTCCGTGAACTGAGAGGGATGCCGTCCGTCTATTTTCTTGGCTCGGTGCGCCAGGAAGATGTCACTCTCATCGCCAACCAGTCAGATACCGAGTTCATAGCCGTCAGCCTTGATGAAGAGCTGGCCGAAACTGTCTGGCAGAATCTCCACGCCGAGAATCAGACAAACTGGGAACACTGGCGCGAACCCTTCGAGCAGTCCGAAGGTCTCATGCTCGAATATGTACACCTGCTGAACAAGGGACGACGGCTTGCAGCCGTTATTGACGAACAGGTTCGGCAGCGGCGACAGGAGGAGCGGCTCGACGAACTTGCGATCATAAGAAGCACCGCCGTGCTATGCGCCCGTGGTGCAGAAGTTCATGCGGGCAAGCTGTTCAAACTACTCAACATTAACCCCGAGGACGCCAGCCGTGCAATGTCCCGTCTCCTTGACGAGCATCTGGTGAGAGAAAGCCGACCCGGTGTACTGGGCGGCCTGCACATGTTGCGCTCGCAGGCACTCAGCGAGGCATCACACGATGAGGTTGCCCTCTTAAGTGCGGACTCCCTCTGGCAGGGCCTGCCTGCGACGACAAACGAAACCCTGCCAAGGACAGTTCAATCGATCCTCGCAGACGCGCGGGACGAAGGCGAGGCAACAGCCTTAGGCAAATTCGCGGAAATGCTTGGAGCCAGCGCCGATGTTGATACATGGGTGGCCCTCCTGACTGGACTTGGGCTCGCAACCCTGGAACGCCGGGTTGCCTCGTTTATGGAAGTGCTTGAACAGCACGGGGTGCAGCGCGCCCAATGGTCGCTTGCATCCATGTTCAGCGATCCGGGCATCGACATTCCTGAGCTGTCAGAGTTTGAACAATGGCAAGACCTTCGAGACGCTGTGCTCGCTTTCCGTGCTTTACCGAAAGACGACCTTCGGCCCGCCTGCCTGGAGCACCTTCCCAAGGAAAGTACCGCCCCGTCCTGCCAGAATTTGCAGCAGGCCAACAAGTTTCTCTCATGCCTCGCACCGATCGGCGGGGGTGAGCCCGTGCCGCTTACAATCGCGCCAGATTTCGTTGGCGATGCACAGCAGGATATACGGCAAGTCGCAGCCTTGCTTTCCACGGCTTACCTAATCGGACCGGACCTGGCCCGAGATCTCGTGCAGGCGTTCGGCGGCGAACAGGTCCTGTTTGAGTTGTTCCGGTCTCAAACGCCGTGGGTATCCACCCCCGTTATTGACCCCAACGGGGCGCATGGACGTACTGTCCGTTCCGACTGGTACTACGTGGCTGAACAGGAACAGTCCGATCCCCATGAGTCGGTTTGCAGCATTGGCGAGACCTTGATCGCAATATCACCGGACTCGGATGCTGCGGCATCGGATGCGGTGAATCCGCAGGGCGAGCCTATTACAATCGGGGACCTCACGCCCTGGTCCAAGAATATGCCGAGGAAAAACATTCCCAGCAAAACCCGCGTTGCGTGGAACGTGGCCTTCCGGCAAGTCATGCTTGCCCGATCAGCTTCCGACAGTCTCACCGACTATACCCGGCAAATGGCTGAACTGCTAAGGCGCACCGAAAAGGTCTTTCGGTCGTTCACCGAGAAATGGATCAAGGGCAAAAGCATCGGGAATGCCGACGCGCTGGCCGAGGAAGTCAATGAGATTATTCAGGCCGTCAATGCACTCGCCTACGCCACGCCCGAAGAACCAACATCTGAAATGACAGCGCCTGCGGCTGGTGCAGGGGAGGACGATACACTCGGCGCGCTGCTTACGGGCATACTCGGCAATCTCATGAGAAGAATGAGCAAGCTTCCCGGAGAAGGAGCCAAGGGCACAGCCACCTTTGCGGGGAGCCTGGCAGCACAGGCGTGCGAACATGAGAAATCGGCCATATGGCGGACAAGTTCAGAACCGCCCCTTCGTGAACTCGGCGCTTTGAGAGAACGTCTCGGCGATGTCGCCTGCATATTGCACGAAATGGCGCATGACGATGGGACATCGTCAATTCAGGGAATCGTCAAGGCCGCGCGAAAAGGCCACTTAGGTAAGGCAGTCCGTGCGGCTGCTCGGCGTTGCGGTTCGTTGGCCGATCAGCGGTTCGGCCAACGGCTGAAGGCTATGGAAACAGCGCTTAGGGATAACGGCTGGAATGCCCGGTGCTGGTCCCGGCCGATTGACGAGGCCGACAGCGTGTACTGGCCCGCGCGGGAGGTCGCGGTTCTTGTTGAAATCACGGATTTTGAGACGGACGCGGGATACATCGAAGATTCTCTTATGATGGGGCAGGACTATCTTGGAACCGACTGGCGCTTCAGAGTTTTGCCGGTCCTCAATGGCTATGTTGTGCCGGCTTTGGCCTTGCTTCCTTCATCACATGTACCGTTGCCTGATCAGGACTTCGCGAAGGACTGGCGGGACCATATTGACCGTCCGTTCTTGTCCCCGGAAATCGTAGACAGATTTGATGAAGCGTTAGCCGCCTGCAACCAGCTATCAGGAATCCTGGCTTGCCGCAATCCGGACAATCTTCATCCGGATGAAAATGAGGTACTTTCGAAGTCCGCTGAGTCCTTCGAGCGCAATCATGACTTGGTTGCTGAAGCGGCTGAACGGACCGGATCCGAGTACCTGGCATGGGCATACAACTATCTGAGCGAAACCTGGGATCAGGTTGTTCGTGAGTTTGAGTCTGTAAAAGCCGGCCATAACGTTGCCCAGCCGCTTTGTATGAATGCCCATTTGGCACTTGCAGGCGAGACGAACGACCAGCTAGCGGATCTTGCCGCCGCGCGCATCCTTTTGCTGCAGGCTGAGTGCATGAGCACAGTCGAACACACTGACACTCTGCCGTCAGGAGCATCGTGACCAATGACGTGTTCACCGTCTCCAGAAGAAACTGTTGTCGCCCATATGACGGGTCCTGTACCGGAACGCCGTGACGACATGCGGGCTTTATGGGAATGGTATGACCTGGAAGTGATCGTCGTTCAGGATGCGAAACACATCACGTGGAATGCAACCAAAGGGGACACCAATCACGGCGCAGCCTATGCACGCCCGTCCACTCAGGAAGTATCCGGTGGCCGAACTCTGGTACACTCTCTTGGCGGCCTTAGGTCGGACTTCCTGTGATCATATCTGAGGCCGGTATGCGCAGCGACCAATCGTGCCTGCGCTCTGCACGAAAGCGGCGCCTTTTGGCACATGCGCCATCGGGCCGGATTTCACAGTCCAGATCGTCTAGGGATGGCTTGGACATGTTGAAATTTACATTGAGCGAGTCGTAACCCAGATCATCTATGTAAGTCTTGTATCTAAAGCCGGCATAGACAGCGGCGGCGATCAACGCGCCGTTGGATACATAGCGTGGGCCCAGCCTGCCGCCCTCCGGGTAGTTGCAGCTGTAGTTTTCCGCGATATGCTTTAGCCGGTCGCTGCCGGTGCCAGGTCTTATTGTCTTCGTCGGCTCAACGCGCCCGACAAAAGCGAGTGAGAGCAGGAACTGCTCAATTCCGTCATTGCCGAGAAATTCCTTGCGGCTTTGAAGCACGCGGCCATAGTGCTCCTGTGCGGTCTCCCAGTTGCCGTCATCTTTGCGTTTGCGCCGGCCGACACCGATACCGTGTAGGGTCAACCTCCTATCAGTAGCAAGTAGGGCTCGTACTAGAAATCGGGCGACCGCCAGATAGAAGGGCTTCGGTTCGACCTGAAAATCGTGTGCCGCGAGATATGCGCCGAAAGCAGCACCGTCTGCCGTCGCCATAACGGGCGAGGGCGCGCGGGCGGCTGCTAGGAGTGAGGCGTAAGTCTGAAAACCGAGGCCGCGGCCAAGGGCTTCACAGCGATGCGAAGACTTCACGCCGCACAGTGCTTTGCCCAGATCGGTCTTGAGTTCAGCAATGTTCGATGACGTTACAGGAAATGTAAGAGTAAACACAGATGCATCCTCCAGTCTTGGGGGCAGTGCCGTTCGCCGATTACGCAGCAGCCCGCTGGTGTGATGCGGTCTGTTACACGAGATACAATTTGACTGCAGGACGTTTGACTCGGCGACAAGTCGATGGTGTCCAAACCGAGCCCAAAAATAGTCGCCACAGCCTTTTTGGTCAAGGTCGAACGTTCTAAGCATTTGACCACAATCCGTTTTTGACCTTTCTGCTGAGTGCGTCCGCCCGCCTGCGCTTCGGGCTCCGGCGAGACGAACCGGGCTCTCGTGAACCGAGCCCGCAAGGTGCGGTCTCGGCCATGCCATCGCTCAAAGTGACGCGACAGGCCAGAGCGGCGCTAAGCCTGTCGCGCCTGCGAGCTACGATGTTAGGCAGCTTTCCAGAACGGCTCAGCGAAAATGTCGATCGGCGTCGCGCTGCATTTTGGGCAGTGCCACATGTTCGTGGCCATCTGCGCACCTGTGGAGACAGCATCACAGTGTAAACAGTGCCACTCACTCGACAGCCCTCGCTCACCAAATAGCGGATGAAGTGTCCGCCCTTTTCCATCTGGTTTTGTCGAGCGCCGCGGCCAGTCAGTCGCGATGCGGGCCCGCAGTTCTTCTGCGCCGATGTTTGCGATCGTCAGAGCTTTCGATACGAACGCCGGGTCCAGGATAGGGTTGTCCATGGAATCGTCGTACATCTCGATCACCGGCTCTTCGGACGGTGCCTGTTCCACGCAAATGGCCCATCCTTGCCCGTACATAAGCACCTCGAAATCGATCTCTATTGTGTAATCGTGAGCATCGATACTGCCGTGTTCCTTGGTCGTGAAGCCCAGTCCAATAGGGGGGCGAGAGTGCGTGTCGACATTCCCTGCATTTGAGGCATTAGCGAGAGCATCCACCTTCGCAGGGTCAGGCCGCCAGCCGGTTTCCCATGCGATGGTCAATGCCTTCCAATGCTGAAATTCGAAGGCGTTCGCAACCGCATCAAGAGCCTTGTGGTGGGCAATGCGTTGCCGGCGTGCGAGCCGCTTGGCGATGATCTTTAGAGAGTTCAGGTTGTTGTAGTTGGTCATGGTCCATTCCTACGATCTCGGACCTGACTAGGTGCCCACTGCCAATCAAGTCCGCCCAAAGGGAACGGTCATGAAAGAGCTTTAGAGAAAGCACTGCATAGCTTCGCGCAGGTGGGCAAACCGGCCTGTGCTTAAGGCCATGGAAAAAATAGGAAAGATCCGTCGCTTAGTCAAGATACGGGACATTAGCCAACCGTGTTTACGCACTCAAATGGGCCGCATTTTCCATAATGCAGATTATGGCGCTCGAGAATGTAGGTGCAGAGTTAACAGGTCAGTCCCGAGTAAAATACAGATGTCAGTTTTCAACCCTTTTGATGGGGTCTCAGGGATGATGCTAGCGACGGAATTGATGCTGATGAGTGGACGAGAAATAGGCCTTCATCGCAAGGCTGTCGTTCGATGGCGCTGGAAGGTTTCAGTCCCTACTGATGTTGGAGGTTTCGTCGGCGCGGTGCGCTGCCAAGACATCTGGTGAGATTGGATCTCTCATTCGATGGATGAGAGAGCGGGGTCGCCTGTGGGATATGTCGCGTATTCACGGAGAGAAGCCGAGGCTCGCTTTTGGCGTCAGCCAAGCAATAGTCTTGTGCAACGTGCAGAAGCGACCCTCCGATACCGATCAGATGTCGAGGACTCTCTACCGAATCTAGACGGTTTGGACGATCGCCATCGACTTGCCGGTCATGCTGGCGTCGACGTTTCGCATTGTCAGAGTCCGCCGACCCTGTGTTTCGAACAGCAAAATCTGGTGCACCTTGACGTGACAGCCAACCCAATGGCCGAGTGGGCGGTACATCAAGTGACCAAAGTGTCTCCATGCGATGCTGTACCCGGTCTCCTCGTCTGTGACCGAGATCAGAAATCCAACGGCATCCAGATTGTGCCGATAGAATCTCAATCACCGTGAAAAACGAGACCGTGGAACGCGTGATGGTTTCGCTCCGTCAAGAGCGTCTGGTTCACGTCACGTCATCGTCTAAAATGAACCGCACCTACAGCACGTTTTCAAGGTCACCCCAACCCACCTCTACAGGTCCCGACCACTTCTGTCGCTGTACAGAAACTCTCCAGCCTCCTTAGGGACGTCGACGAGCTCGCAGGGCTGCATCGCTGCCCTTCCTGGTGTTGGGGCACAGCATCATCAATAAAAGAGGATGGCGGCGTGGTAGTCAGCACCTTCCGAGGGAATTGGCGTGTTGGAAAGAGGCTATGGTCTAGCATTTAGAGGGCTGCTCAGAATCCTCCAAAAAGTCGAGCGCGAGGCATGACTCGGCGCTCCAGCCAACGGAACATGTCATGCCTGGATTAAGCGTCAGGCCGCTTGTCGCAGGCACCATGGTCACGAAGTCATCCCTGCCGCAGAGTGACAATACAACGCGAGTGTGCAGGCCAACATAGACCAGCTCCAGAACACGCGCGTGGAACACATTTGCCAAGGAATCTGCGGCGGGATTCCACACAACTTGCTCAGGTCGAACCGATAGCGTAGTCCGGTCTCCTACTGCATCAACCGCCACCGGCGTGGCTCGAATAATGGAGCCGTCGCTTACTTCGACGCCGCAAACACCTCCACCCATGGAGGCCACGTGGCCATCAATGGAGTTGTTGTCACCCACAAATCGAGCGACGAACGTGGTGTCCGGTCGATCATAAATGGTCTTGGGCGCGGCAACTTGCTGCACAGCTCCTCCATTGAACACGGCGATCCGGTCGGACATGGTCAGTGCTTCGGCCTGATCGTGGGTTACGTAGACCAAGGTTAGGTTGAGGTCATGATGCAGTTGGCGAATTTCCAACTGCATCTGTTCACGCAACTGCTTGTCGAGTGCGCCGAGCGGTTCGTCCATTAACACCAAGTCCGGTTCAAACACCAAAGCCCGCGCCAGCGCAACCCGTTGCTGCTGGCCACCTGACAGGGCACTAGGCTTTCGATGTTCATACCCGCTCAATCTAACCATAGCGGTCGCTCGGGCGACCCTGTCGTCGATCTCGGCTCGCCCCACGCCACGCACGCGCAACGGGAATCCAACATTACCAGCGACTGTCATGTTCGGAAACAACGCGTAGTTCTGGAACACTACACCAATGTTTCGGTCCTGCGGCAGTAGATGTGTAATAGGCCGTCCGCGCAACAGGATCTCGCCGACGGTCGGTTCCTCAAATCCGGCAAGCATCATCAGCGTTGTCGTTTTCCCTGAACCGGATGGGCCCAACAACGTCAGGAACTCCCCTTTCCGGACCTCAAGATCGAGGTCCCGAACGGCCATGACTCCACCTCCATAACTTTTGGAGATGTTGCGATAACAGACCAGGTTTTCTGATGCGTTTGCCTCAGCGAACATTATGCTGATGCTCCAGTTAACAGTCGTGGCAGATGTGGCTTTACTGCGATCGACGGGCCGGACGCCCAGTGGATCGCCTTGATCACGAGACCGTGCCTCTAGATTTCTTAGTCCGACGCATGCGCCGATCCGTGTCTTGCCAGCCCTTGAGCATCAAATCGACACGTCTTGCAACTAGCTGCTTGACCCGATTCGTCGTGTTTTGGCGGGTCGCGATGTGCGACATCCATTCGTAGTTGGCCATGCCGAACAACGCAATCGCCATGTCGTCCGCCGGTAGTTTACGGCTCAACCGATCACGTTCGATCAAAGTCCGTAGCAATTTCGCAATCTGGTCGCAGTCCGCTTCGTCCCATTGCCGGAAGACGGTGCTGACTTCTGAGCCGGACGTAAGCCATGCCGAATAGGCGTGACACCAGAACGTCCTGTCCCCGATAGCGCTGGAAGAATCGATCATAGCGTGAAGCAGGTTGACCACGGCTACGACCGGATCATCGTCCGGATCGTCCAGCAATGGCTGGCGCTCGACTTTGACTCGCTCGGTCTGGTCAAGGATCAGCTCCAACAGCACGCCGTCCTTGGAGCCGAAGTAGTTGTAAATCGTGCCCGTCGCGATTTCGGCATGCTCGGCAATGGTTGTAATCCTGGTTTGCTCGTAACCACGCTCGTGAAATAGTTTTGCGGCCGCTTCCAGAATCTGCTGCCGCCGGGATGCCTTTTGCCGCGTTCTCAAACCATTCATCACAGCAACCTCGTCTATGATTGCACAGGTGCTACTATTCCGTTGTCAAGTTAGTTCGCTCAACGCCTTAGGGTGCCGTCTCGCCGTCTTAGGAGCCAGGGAGTCAGGAGCGCTGCTGTTAGCAGGACAAGCAGCGTCGAAACGGCGGCGACCACCGGGTCGGTGTCATCGCGGATCGCCTCCCACATTCTTTTGGGTAACGTCTGAACGTTTCGTCCCGTCAGGAAAATGGTCAGGATCAATTCATCCCAAGAGATCAGAAATGCGAGCGCAACACCTGACAACACGCCGGGCCGTATAGTCGGTATCAGTACGTAACGCAGGAATTGTGAAACAGACGCACCCAGGCTGTGTGCCGCACGTGATAGGTTGGCATCAACCCGGGACAACGACACAAGCACTGCAATAACGACAAAAGGCAGTGTGAATGTGGTGTGCGCAATGATTGTGCCGGCGAACGTATCATAAAGGCCAAGTCGGCTCCAGATGCGATACTCACCCAACGCGAGTACGACGGAGGGAATGACAATCGGAATCAGCGCAAACGTGAGCACAGCTTCCGAGAGCCTCGGATCGAGGCGCCATATACCGATCGCTCCCAGAGTTCCGAGAACAGTAGCCAGACAAGCTGTTCCCAAGGCCACTAGGATGCTTTGAAAAATTCCTCGCAACCAGCGTTCGCTCGGTGTCATTAGGGTTTCGTAGTGATGAAGCGACAAATCGCCGACCGATGGCAGCGAGAGGTAGTCGGTGTTGGTTAGAGACACTGGGAAGGCGACGAACAGGGGCAACACCAGGTAGAGCGCCAAACACCACGCGAGACCGCGCACAATACGATATCCGGTCGAAACGCGCATTCCTACGAATGTCCGATCAGCAAGCGATGTAAGCGGATGAGCCTTGACATGACATAGAGCGCCAGCGCGACAGCGGCCAACATCACAGTCGCCAGTGCCGCGGGCATGCCCCACCTTGCAGCTTGCAGGACTTGCAAACTGATGTACTCGGCAACCATGACGGTCTTCCCGCCGCCCAAGAGCGCCGGTGTGATGAAGAAGCCGAGCGAAACAATAAAGACTATGACCGAGGCGCCCACGACGCCGGGAATTGACTGTGGCAAATAGACGAACAGAAAGGCTTGCCACGGACGTGCACCAAGGCTCTTTGCGGCCTGCACAAGATGTCGATCGATAGCGCTGAAGTTTCCGATCATCAACAGGATTGCAGCCGGCATAAGCAGGTGAACCATGCCGATAAAGACGCCAAACTCGTTGCGCATCATGCGAATGGGGCTGTCGATCAGGCCGAATTCCAATAGCCAGAGGTTCACAACACCATTACTTCTCAGCAACATGATCCACGCGAATGCTCGAATCACGGCTGATAGCCAGAAAGACAGCAGAACGCTCAGCAGGAGCCACTGTAGTACACGTCCGCGCTCGTGAACCATGACGTAGGCCACGACGTATGATGCGATGATGGTCAATGCCGTCGTCACTACGCTGATTCGGGCCGTAGTTAGGAGCAACTGATGGACTCCGCTGTCGGTCAACAGTCTCGCATAGTTGCCCAGACTGAGATCGGGCTCGGTCACACTGGTGACGGCGACGCTAACCAACGGCCAGCCGACAAACACCGCAAGAAACACGACCATGGGCGCGGTGAGCAGCAGATAAGCCCGGCCCTGATCGCTCGGTCTAAACCACATCGTTTCGGACTATGTCTTTCTGCAGCGGTTTGACTATGCCACAACTCTTTCAAGAAACAGCCCGACGAGCATTTCTTCGTGCTCGGCGTAGTACGTGTCGTCCCAAAGAACTTGCCTAGAGAACCACTCGGGATTATGCGGATCGTAACTTTGACCTGCTGGGCTCAGACGATCGAATACCTGAGGGTTGCCTGGGCCGATCTTGGCGTCCTCACAAACGGCGATTTGAACGTCGGCTTCCATGGTCCAGTCAATAAATCGCATCGCCATCTCTGTGCCCCACGGAGCGCCCTTTGGCACTATCCAGGATGCGGCACCCATCAAACCTTGATTCCAGCTCCAGCTTGTCCGGCCGTCGGTCTCTTCTGCAGCATTGGCCGCGCGTGATGCAAATGTCGCTGCCATCGCGACTTCGCCATCACGCAACATGGCGTGACCTTCGGCGATACTGTTGAAATAGATTGATTGATCCTTGATCGTCAGGAACTTCGCAATTGCACGCTCCGTATCCAGCGGATAAAGCTCCTCCGGTGGGACCCCATCGGCGAGCAACGCCGCTTCCCAGGCGTACCCATACTTCCAGATCGCTCGCATACCGGGAAACTTCTCCACATTGAAGAAGTCGGCCCAAGAATTCGGTGTGGTCTCAACGTAGCGCGAAGCGTCATACGCCATTACAACACTGTACCAGCCCCAACATGCGCCGTAGTCCAGTGCGCCATCAGGATAGATATTGCTCTTGTCGACGACACTGTAGTCGATCGGCTCCAGCAAGTCGGCGGATGACAACGAGATTGAAGTGTAGCTGTTCGAGTCAACGACATCCCAGATCACTTGATCTTCCTCGACCATGGCGCGCAATCGGCCTGGCAATGGGCCGGAGTTATCGACCGCCGTGCTAACGCCGTTATCGATCCCGAATGGCTCGACCTGGAACTTTTGCTGTGCTTCGGCTGTCGTGCCTCCCCATAACGCAACGACAAAGTCATCGTCGGCGCGGGTCGGCACGATCGTTGGCCCAACGAGCAGCGGCGCGATACCGGCTGCGCCGGCCAGCCTGAAAAAGTGGCGCCGGTCGATACGACCAGCACGCAGCTCCCTGCTCAAGAATGCTCTCCACTGGCGCTCGAATGACATAGCCTTCATGTGAGTTTCCTCCCAATTGCCCCGCGGTCCATTTGGCGACGTTCTCTTGCTTCGCCCAAACGACCGATGTGATCCGTTTTGTTGTGGCACAACCTCCGACATGCACCATCACAGGCTTTCCATGTCGACAAAATGAACTAGTTACAATAATGAAATTGATTTTATTTTCAAGTCAAGAAGTAGCCTTGCAGCTTGACAATCGGAAGTGTGGTGGCCGTGATGATGTGTCATCAAGGCGCAGTTACCTTCGGTGCGGCGTTCATGAGGTCTCATGCAGAAGTCGAGACGGACTCCAATCCAGCAGCGCGGGCGTCGCACGGTTGATCAGATTCTCGATGCAACCGAATCGCTCATGGCGACAACTCGGCTTGACGCGATCTCGACAAACTTGATTGCCGAGCACGTTGGTCTTCCGATCGGCACGATCTATCACTACTTTTCGAACAAACATGAAGTGTTCTACGCCCTCGCTGAGCGTGCCTTTGAGGAGTATGTGCAGCTGCTCGAGGATGCATCCCGCCCAGTCGATCTCAAGCGACCGCTGCCGTCGTACTACGGACGCCTAATTGACGAGTTGGCAATCTGGTGGGTGCACAAAAAGGACTTCATGGTGTTGTGGCGGTTGATTGACCAACCTTCGGAGATGCGCGATGCGTCGCGTGCTCACGCCCGGCAGATTGCTGAGCGTATGGGCCGCTGGATCTCGTTTCACCACCCATCCGTACCTCGTGGCACAGTTTTGACGATGGGGCGTATCATACATTTGGCGATTGCATCGGCGCTCGACACATTGTTTTTTGAGCCACCTGCTGCACGCAAAGCAATTCTTCGCGAGCTTAAAGCAATGATCGTCGGCTATCTCACCTGTTCTTTGGCTGACGTATCACGTAAGGACGATCCGAGCCGGACTCGTTGATCGAGGGGCGCATCTTTTGCGCCGTCATCGTGCCCGTAGCTCGGCTCCCGTCGCCTCGACAACCATTTTCTGAAAGTGATGTACCGCACCTTCCCAGTAGGGTGAGAATCGCGGTCCAATACCCAGCTCGTCGCGTAGGACATTGTTTGCCTGAACACCATGAATGAATTTTAGGTCCTGGCTCGCGACAAAGACGAGACCGTCGACAAGTTCGCGCCGCGCAGTCTCCAGGTCCGACGTCATGGCCTCTTCACCGCAGAAATAGTGGTGAAATCCAAGAAAGGTCTTGTCGGGCCCATCTGGAGAAAAGACCGTCATAACCACATGGTCGGGCTTCACGACCATGATCGCGGTTGGGAAGATATTGATGATATCGATAAAGCTACCTCCCGACTCGCCATTACCTGCCCTGCGCGGTAAACCCGGCATTTGCCCTTTGATGGACGGCGCTTCGACGTCGTCAACGTCAATGTCGAGCGTATTGCGTGTCGCCGCAAAACAGTTCGCATGGGTCGAGATTTCTACGCTTTGCCCATTGACGCCAACCATCAGTTCGGGATGGCCGAATGGGAGATGATAGTCTTCCATAGCACCCTCGATGGACACCTTCCAATTCCCTGGGTAGCTGCCTTGCCACATGCCGCCATGGCGAAGATTGGTCATGTCATAGTCGTGAAGATAGCTCTCGACAGGCGAGATATGATCCTCGAACGCCGGCGCCCTACCATCAAGATTCACAAAAATGTAGTCGAGCCAGTGTGCCGAGCGTACCTCTACCAGTGATAGATCTTCTCTGCGAATTCCCTTGGAGGTACCAACTTTCGGCCCGCCAATGTTTGGGGTGGTCACGAGTCTGCCATCGAGATCATAGGTCCATCCGTGCCAAGGGCAGTGGATCTTTCCACTGCTCTTACACGGCTCGCTAACGAGTTTGGTGCAGCGATGGCGGCAGACGTTGTGGAACACCTTGATGGATCCATTCTTCGTACGCGAAACGAGTAGAGGCCGACCGGCGAGGTCGACCGGCAACATATCTCCGGGATCGGGAACTTGAGCGCCAACACCGATCGCGCACCAGCTCCGGGGAAACAAATCCCGCTGCTCGAGCGAATAGAACTCCGCACCATAGGCACGGCCGGGCAATCCAACTGCCGATTCGATCGGTTGGAAAAGGACGTTGAGATCCTCGCTGCTCAGAAAATCGTTGAGACAGACCATCGGAGTTCCTTTCAAAGAGCTGGAATTGATAGAAACCGAGTAACAGCTCGATATTCGATCTTTGTTTTTGAATTGTCAAATCGATACCGTGAGACCGAATGCAATGGCACGCGGACTAGGTCGGGGACTCATAGACACCGAGCCTTAGGCCGATGGAGTGAGTCTGGCGAATGCGAGATATCGGGCGACAAGCTTGTCGTGCCGGTTGGCAACGCGGTGACACGACTTGATCTTGTTGAAGAACCGTTCAATCAGGCTGCAATCCCTGCAACAGCTAGAAACTGAAGCGTACTGGGATCTTTCGGTTGCGTCCTGGCGGGATATTGGCCCATGCGCGCCTTTGGGCGACAAAGGCCCTGATCCAGTGCACGTCGCAGACGCCAGCGTACCGCCAGCGAACGAAGAGAGTGCAGCAGGTAGCGTCAGGATCGAACTGATGGGCAAATCGCGCCATGGTGCACCGGATCGTAGAGCCCGGAAGATGCCGTTGAGAACACGCCGGTCATCGACGCGAGGCGAGCCACGCGGCTTGTTAGGCAAGGTGTATTGGAGGAACGCCCAATCTCGATTTGTCGGGGGCATAGCGCGTGGATCGGGCTCCCTTTTTATGAAGCTTGAATCACGCGAGCGTCAATTGCCGCAAGCCACAAGTCGATGTTGCGAAGACACCACGAAGCGGACTCAGTGGCAGTCCAGATGGATGCTGCAATTTTATACCCAAGCAAACAATGCCGGAAATGACTCCCGCCGCGCCTTGTCTCAATCATTGCGAAGGCGCTCCGGATAGCGTCCAAAATACTCCTCCAGCGTGTAGGGACGGCGTCCGGTCGTGCGCTCCACGGTGTCGCTGACCTCCGCGACCTCGCCTTTTGCGATCGCCAGGTAGGAACCGATCCAGGCGTCGATTTGGTAGGGTTTCGCACCCATGGCGACAAACCGTTCTCGGGCCTTGCCCGAGCTCTCTTCCACATATCGGAAAGTGCGATCAGATATCGCTGAAAGACGGGCGCATGCTGCGGCCAGTCCGACAGCCTCGGGTCCGGTCACATCGAGGGTCTGGTTCTCGTGGCGTCCTTCCGCCAAGATCGTGGCTACCGTCTGCGCCACGTCCTCGCGTGAGACCCATGCGACCTTTCCGTCGCCAGCATGTCCACGAATCTCGCCGTCATTCCCGGCCATGCCGATCAGCAGGTCCTGATAGAAGCTGTCGCGCAGCAGAGTGTAGCGCAGACCGGAGGCCCTCAGATGTTCTTCGGTCTGCCAATGGTCCACGGAATAGGGAAAGGCCGAGTCCGGGGACGCGCCCTGGAACGAGAGATACACAATTGCCTGGACTCCGACTTCCCGTGCTGCATCGATCGCGTTCATGTGCAATCGCGCCCGTTCGCCGACAGCACCATAGACGGAGGCGATGAATGCGGTATGGCAGCCCTCCATCGCGGTGCGCAGCGTGTCCGGCCGGCCATAGTCGGCCTGAACCACTTCCGCGCTTGCAAGGGGCGGCACCCGATCGGGCGAACGTGCAGCGAGTCTGAGATCCGCCTCGCGCTCGGCCATCAGGTCTGCCACCCTCCGGCCGATATGTCCGGTTGCTCCTGTGACGAGGATCATGCGCATCTCCTATCTTCTTTCCACACTGTCTATATGTTACCATCATAGTTACATATTGGAGAAGGCCAATCAACACCCGCTTTTCCGTCAGCGTGCACATTCTCACATTTCTTGCGACGCTCGAGGGTCAGCCCGCCTCGTCGGATCTAATCGCATCCAGTGTCGGGACCAATCCCGCCCTGATCCGGCGGCTCTTGGCAGCCTTGACCAAGGCCGGCCTGACGAAATCACAGATGGGGGCAGGCGGGGGCGCTTATCTTGCGCGCCCGCCAGAAACCATCACGTTGAAAGATATCTTTGACACGACGCAGTCCCTGAACGCTCTCATCCCGCTGCATTCCGGACCCAATCCGGCCTGCCCGGTCGGCCGCAATATCTCAGCCGTGTTGAGCGATGAAACCGAAGCGGCGCGAGACGCTCTGGTTGCGCGCCTTGCCAAGACAAGCATCGCAGATCTCGCCGGGCGGATCGGTCAAGCAAACTCGGCTTGAAGGCCTATTGGCCAGGCGAGGATCATCCCTTGGCAAATCTGAGACCCGTATAGCCGCTCCTGCTAAGTCGACGACGCAACCAGGTGCAGTAGCCCGCTGGATCAGCCTCTCGGCTGACGAAAAAACGCCCTACTTCTGGTCGGGAAAGCCATCTCGATGTTGTGTCGTCGGCAGCCGCGCCTACCCAGAATTGTAGCCAGCGCTGTATCGATGTTTGCCCTTAAGTAACGATGTCTGGTCTTACACATGGCTGACGTCTGGTCCCATCAGTTGCTGCATAAATCTTTGCATCAAGTTTTGTAGATATGTATTTTATTGCCAACTATGTATGCATTTTCGTGCTAGCCGACTCCGGTCGAACCTTGGCACGTCGCAGTTGATCTCTTGAAAATTTCGGTAACGCGCGGCGGCCGACACGGTTAGCGGTGGGGCACTTGTACAAAAAGTGGAAGAGCAAAAGGGGGAAGATCCATGAAACGGACAAGTTTCGTTGCCGGTGTGGCGATGTTGGCTGTCATGTCCACTGGTCCGGCTATAGCTGCTGATGTTGTCATTGGTGTGCCCAACTGGCCGACGGTCAATGCGACGGCCCACATCCTCAAACACGTCATTGAGGACAATCTCGGATTGGAGGTCGAGCTACAGAATGGTGCGAACCCGATCATCTTTGAGGGTATGGACAAAGGGGCCATTCATGTACACCCCGAAGTCTGGCTTCCGAACCAGCAGAACCTCTACGAAGAGTATGTGACCGAGCGCGGGACCGTCGTTGGAACTGACAACGTCGTGCCCGCCGTTCAGGGCATATGTGTGCCGGAAGCGTTCGCCGCGGCGCACGATTTGAATGCGGTCGAGGACATCACGAACCCCGACATCTCGCCGCTGTTTGATTCCAATGGCGATGGCCGTGGCGAGTTCTGGATCGGTGCACCCGGCTGGGCGTCGACGAATATCGAACGTGTCCGGGCGAAGTCCTATGGTTATGATCAGGTCTTTGATCTGTCTGAGATTGACGAGACGCTTGCCTATGCGGATCTTGGTCAGGCCGTTAGTGCCGGGGAGGGGTGGATCGGATTCTGTTATTCCCCGCACTATGTGCTGACACTCTACGATATCCGTATGCTCGAAGAGCCGGAGCACGACCCGTCTAAGTGGACCATCGTTCAACCAACTGACGATTCGAACTGGCTAGAAAACTCAGAGGCCGGGGTGGCTTGGCCAGAGGCCTACGCAAGTCTGTACTATGCCAAGGCCATCGGTGAAGAGTACCCCGACGTCAAGGCGCTTCTCGACAATGTCGATCTGACAGCTCAGGATTTGAGCGATATGGCCTACGCGCTCGTTATTGAAAACGAAGATCCTGAAGAATTTGCCGAGAAGTGGACCTCAGAGAACGATGATCGTGTGCTCGGGTGGCTTGGAAACTGATGGGTTCAACAACGGTTTCGAGGCAAGTGTTGGTGTCCGGTTTCGTTTGAGTTCGCTCGCACACCAGAATCATCCTCTTTGGCCGTAACCTGATCGTGCAGCGAAAGTCACACAAGTCAGGTGAAGAGCTAGTTCATATTGAAGGCCGCCTCGCGGGGCCGGCCGGCATTAGCGACGGTGCGAATAAGGTGTGCCGAATGAGGGCCGCAGTGAGTCATAGATGTGCTCCTCTAGTTCAAGGCGCGCTTGCTTGACCAAACCGGCGGGCGCACTCGCAGAGGGTGGAATGACTCGCGCAAAACTGCACAGGAGGCGAGTTTACGTTGTGCAACAACGGCTGAGGAAGTTCTCTATTCGATATCGAATCACCGCTCTCCGAGGAAGCCGCGTTCATGAATCAACGTGACGAGTTCGTCAACGGAGGTCTGCAGAGACTTGTTGACGGTACTCAGTTGTGCGGCCGCGCGTTCGTAAAGCGCCTCCCGGCTCTTCAGGATCGACTTGAGTTGACTCATTGCCTCAGGGTTGCCCGACATCGGCCGCGTATCGCCCTGGGCAAGCACTCGTGCCATGTGTTCGTCTGGGCTAGCCTTGATCCAAATGGTATGGAAGTTCGCCAAAAGTGTCCGGTAGGTGTCCGGCTCTGATACGATACCACCGGCAACAGCGAGGATGAGGCAATCGTGCGTAGCAATGACCCGGCCAACTTCCTGTGCTTCAAGCGTTCGAAATCCCTCCTGTCCGTAAAACGCGATTACCTCGGAAATGGGCATTCCGGAGTGTTCCTCGATCTCACGGTTCAGTTCGACGAAGGGAACGTCCAGTATCTGTCCGGCCATCGCACCCAAAGTCGATTTGCCGGCCCCGCGAAGTCCAATGAGGCAAACGCGATGGGCGCGGAGGCGTTCTGGCGGTAGGGGACTAAGGATCTCCATCGCCCTTTGCCGTGTTTCAGTGGTCGAAGAGCGAAAGAGGTCTGCTGCGCGAACGACTTCTGACGTCCAGGGATCGTCTTCGCCGACGAACCATTCGATTCTAAGGTCGAGTGCAATGGCGACGCGCTGCAGAAGACCGATCGAAATGTTCCCCTTGCCAGCTTCGAGTTGCGCAAGATACCGCGGCGACACACCGGAGATTTCTGACACTACGCGACGCGGCATGCCCTTTAGTTCGCGCGCTTTTCGAACCCTCTCACCGACGCGTGAAATCAACGCTCGGACTTCCGTCTCTACATCATCTTCTGGTCTGGAGACGGTTGCCTCGCCTCGAAAACTCGCAACCTCGGTCATTTGTGAACCTTGATGAAATATATTGCAGATACTTAGAATATGGGTCGAATTTTGCAATGTTTTTCGGCCAATGTGCCGAAGTGATCATCAGGCTCTTATCCTGCAGAAACCAGCCGAGCTGTTACGAGCTCGCGTAGATGTCTGAGAATGGAAGGCCCGGTGAGGCAGGTGAACTCAACGACAACAAAGGCAGAGTTGCATTGGTTCAGTGATAACGGAATGGGCGGGCCATCCGAGTCAGAGACTGCAAGCATTCATTGCGACGTTGCAATTTCCTTCAGCGACTCTCACCTGACATTCTAACACCACTAGTACGTCTCAACGTGGTAGCGACCATCCTCACGCATGACATCTCGGTTGGCTGCCCAAGAAATGCCCATGCCTTCCGTGATGTTCGCAAAAGCACTCTCGACACCTTCCTCCATTTCCCGAAGGCCACAAACGTAGATATGCGTCTTCGGATCGGCGAGCATCTCAGCGATGGCGTCTTGCTCCAACATCATACGATCCTGGACGTATTCCTTCTGTGCGCCGGGTATTCGGCTGAACACAATGTTCTTCTTAAGAATGTCATCCGGGACTTTTTTCAGCGGGCGGAAGTAGGGTAGCTCGTCCGGAGTCCGCGCCCCGAAGAACAACACCATGTCGCCGGACGAATTGGCGGCTGTGCGCTGGCGACGCATAGTGAAGGCACGAAATGGCGCGGAGCCAGTGCCCGTACAGATCATTAGAAGCCTTGCCGACGGGTCGTCGGGCATCAGGAAAGTGGAACCGAACGGGCCGATGACCTGTACCTCGTCGCCCTCTACAAGATCGCAAAGATAGTTTGAGCAGACTCCGTCGGGTTCCCGCCCTACCGTGAGAGAAACATTGTTGTGGTTCGTGCGTTCGCCGTCGCGAGGGCTAGCTACCGAGTAAAGCCGGGGTAGGTGCGGTTTTCCCGTGGTATCGGAGCCCGGCGCAATGACGCCGACCGACTGGCCTTCCAGGACAGGGAAGGACTGGTCGCCAAACTCGAGAATGATATGGCGAACATCCCTCTCCGATTCTTCCGACGTCAGTCGATAGATTCCCTGAACCTTCGCGGTCGCCGGCTTCGCCAGATTGTACAGGTTGACCGAAGGTTCGCTGGCTGTGGTTGGTGCCTTGCTCGTTCCACCGGCGCCCTTATGCGCGTTTTCCAGCATCTCGGCCATCGCTTCGTCGAGCGCCCGAATGCCACCGTTGCCGCTGTCCTTGAGTTCCGCCTGAGCTGGAAGTTCACCCCAGGAATACTGTTCCTCGAGAGAGTAAGGCACCATGACCGTGCGCCATTCGTCGATTGATCCTGTTGGGCAAACGGGAATGCAGCTCATGCAGAAGTTACACACTGATTGATCGATTACGACGTTGTCTTCGTTGTGTTGGATGGCCTGGATTGGGCAGGTCATCTCGCACGTGTAGCACCTTATGCAAACTTCTGGGTCAATCAGGTGCTGTTTCAGAAGCTTGCTCATGGAGTTCCTCCCGTGCATGTCGCAGTGTTCGACAAGAATCTAACGTCCCGACGCATCGTGTTGAAGGACGGTGGCCATCGACTTTTTCGGGGCTACGTATGCTGCGTCGGTCCGCCATTACTTTCGTGCCAGCTCAAGGGCGCTCATGCAGCGTGTAGCTTTACGTACTCAAAGTCGCCAGGCTTGTTGTCGATACTGACCTTCGGCGGCGCAATCCAGCCCGCGTACTCACCAATCTCAGTGACCGGAACCATCAGGGACTGGATGAAATCGCCATCAGCTTTCGATGGCAGCCAGTCCTTGACGCCAGCATCATACTCTGCGCCGGTGACAATGTTCCCGCTGGGATCAAACAGGTCTTGTGAGAACACACCGATCTTCCGGTTAAATGACTCGTGGGGTAGCTCCAACTGAAACTGGATTCCCGACTTCTTAATCAAGTTGTTCCATCGACCAACACCGCCTGTGGCGTCGCGAATGTAGTCGTCACGAAGACGCATGTTAATTGCTGTCAGAGCCGGCACGTCTTTCTGAATCAGCTTACCGTCCTCCAGATCCCAGACGCGATACGTGTCATTCGTGAGCTTGTGATCATCATCAATACGGTGCTCCATGAAACGCCCCTTGATGCCAGCGTTGAATGCGTTCGCCGCGTTGGTTGAGACTTCTTGGCCAAACAAATCGAGACTGAGCGTGAAATGAAGATTCAGCTTCTTTTGTATGGTCGGTAGATCGATAACACCGAGTCCACGAATTCGGTCGACGTCGTAAGGATCCTCTATACGGTTGTCATTCATGACCTGACATGTGCGTTCGACCGTACGACCGACTCCGGTTTCCCCAACGAACATATGGTGCGCTTCCTCGGTCAGCATGAAGCGGCAGCTTCGCGATAGCGGGTCAAAGCCGGACTGGGCAAGGCTCTCGAGCTGCATCTTCCCATCACGATCGGTGAAATAGGTGAACATGAAGAACGACAACCAGTCTGGTGTTTCTTCGTTGAAGGCGCCCAGTAGGCGAGGCACCTCTTCAGAACCCGATCGACGACGCAACAGGTCGTCGGCCTCTTCGCGGCCATCAACACCGAAGTACTTATGCAGCAGATAAACCATGGCCCACAGGTGACGGCCCTCTTCGACATTGATTTGAAACAGGTTGCGCATGTCGTAGAGCGACGGGGCAGTCATGCCCAGAAAGCGCTGCTGCTCAACAGACGCGGGCTCCGTGTCGCCTTGAATCACGATAAGCCGTTTTAGCACACTTCGGTATTCGCCCGGGACTTCTTGCCAGGCGAGTTGGCCCGCATGTTCGCCACAAGGGATGGTTCGATCCTCGACCTGAGGCGCAAGGAGAATACCCCATCGGTATTCAGGCATCTTAACGTAGTCGAACTTCGCCCATCCCTTTGGATCGACGGAGACCGCAGTTCGTAGATAGACCTCGGACCTTTGGAATCGCTCGGGGATCAGGTCGCTCCACCATTTTATGTAGCGGGGGTGCCACTTCTCAAGTGCCTTAAGGACACGGCGATCCGAAGACAGACCGACGTTGTTTGGAATTTGCGTGTCATATCGGACGTTCGTGCTGTCGGGCATTGTTTGAAGACTCCTGAGGCTCAAACGCGTTGGATGTTGTACTCGCCACGGACGCCGGTGCCGTAACGCTGCAAAGCACCATTTTCGCCGACGGCATTGGGGCGCTGAAAAATCCAGTTCTGCCAAGCGGTAAGGCGTCCGAAGATCTTGGTTTCCATGGTTTCGGGCCCGGCGAACCGCAGATTTGCTTCCAATCCGGACATTGCATCGGGACTGAACGAGGCGCGCTCTTCCATAAAAATCCGGACTTCGTTTTCCCAGTCGACATCATCCAGGGCGAACGTGACCAGGCCGAGTTCCAATGCTCTGGCCGCATCTAGCTTCTCGCCAATCGTGCCCTTGAGTGCTTCGACCCTCTCGGGCTCGCCGAGAAACCGAGTTTGCAGTCGGGTAAGGCCGTTGCTCGCTGCAAACTCGCCGAAGTTTGCATCGCTGAGGCCGATCTGCGCCGGCGTGCGGTTGTCGCCTTCGAAGTCACCCTCCATCATGTAGGTGCGGTCTACGCCCCACAGGATTTCAGCCAGCCCGCCCGCGAAGCACGATCCATTCTCGACCAGGGCAACCAGAGAACGCGACGTCACATCGATCCGCTTAAGTACGCGCTTCCAGTAGGCCATGATTTCGTTGGCCAACCAGTGTCCCTTGTTGGCGACGAGAGAAGCTTCGTGGGCTAGTACGGCATCCGGATCGCCCTGGCTGCGGAAGACGATGAGGCCGAGTTCCGTCTCGTTTAGGCGGAGATGGAGAATTGCGTCGTCGAGCTCACGAGCTAATCGAAGCAAGTAGAATGCGTCGCCCAGCGCAACGAGGTCGTCCGATGAGCCCGGTGGATCGTTATCAGGGCCACTGATGTTGATTGTCGCCTTTTGTCCTTTGCGATCGACGACCACATCGGCAAGTGAGTACGCCACAGAGCCATCTTCACCAAATATTCGAGAGATTGGCCCGAGCGATATTCCCTTCTCCGCCTTCTTCGGAATGCTGGCCGCAAATTCTCTCGCGCGGGCGTTGACGAACTGGTCAAACTTGAAGCTTGGGATCAGCTCGTCGACGAGGCGCCATTCAACCGCGCGCTTGCCTCTCACACCCTCTTCGGTTGAACAGAAGATGTCAGCGAGGTCGCGGCGTACCATTCGCTTGTCCGTGACTCTGGTAAGCCCGCCCGTGCCGGGAAGGACTGCCAAAAGCGGCACCTCGGGCAGCGCCACGGCAGAAGATCCATCATCGGTCAGCATAATGTGGTTGCAGGCCAACGCGAGCTCGTACCCGCCGCCAGCACATGTACCCTTTACGGCTGCAATGTATTTCTGACCGGACTCGACTTCGGCTGCCTCGAGCGTATTTCGGGTTTCATTGGTGAACTTGCAGAAGTTGACCTTGTCCGCATGGGACGCACGACCCAGCATCCGAATGTTGGCGCCAGCGCAAAAAACATTGTCCTTCCCCGAACGCAAGACGACGACCTTTACCTCGGGATGCTCGAACTGTAGCCGCTGAACAACATCCGCGAGTTCGATATCGACACCAAGGTCATACGAATTGAGCTTTAACTGATACCCATCAGACAAACCGCCCTTCTCGTCGACATCCATGTACAAGTTGGCGATGTCGCCGCTGTAGTCGACGCGCCAATGACGATAGCGGGACGGGTTAGTCTGAAAATCGATCATCATGAACTCCGGCCGGTCTTGCTCGCTGCTCGACTCTCACATTCTATGGATGTGCAGTATAATACACTATCATCATGATGTACACCTTTCTGTGATAAACTTCTTAAGTTATTTCAGACTATTACATCGAATGAGAGATTTTCTAAGACTTGTGAATTTTATTGCAAAAATCCGAAGCTAGCCGCTCAGCTTCGATCTGGTTCATCCAATCTGTCAGGTCGAGGACTCCGTGCAGCCCCAACAATGCCGACGTGACAGAACCTTGAGTACGTTCTGGAAGCCGAGGTTCGTCGCAAGCCGTTCTGGTCAAAACTCGGCAGCGACACCGGACTTTAGGTTATTCAAACAGATCGACATGGGGGCGTGGCGTGCGCCCTAAGATGCAGAGGCAATGAGTAGTTGCCCAGTTGTTGTGTCGGACATACTTGCAATGACGGTTCCACGACGTCCTCAGACCAGCGCGTCAGGATCCCTAGTATCGCGTTACCCAGCATGCGGGCGTAGAGGTTGGAGAAACCCGCACGTCCGTCACTCCTCACGCAGCTTGTTTACGCGACCTGTTCACCCGCGGTCAGTCCGTTTCCCTTGATCAGTCAGTGCCCATTACGCGGGCGTGCGAAGCTTGAAACGCTGAATCTTGCCTGTCGCCGTTTTCGGCAGTTCATCAACGACTTCAATCCAGCGCGGGTACTTCCATTTGCCAATGCTGTCTTTGACAAACTCTTTAAGATCGCCCAGAGACACCTCCGTTGGTTCGCCTTTGAGCACCACGAACGCTTTCGGTTTCTCGAGACCATCCTCGTCACGTTTAGCAACAACTGCAGCTTCCAGTACGTCCGGATGACCAACTAAAGTCTGTTCGATCTCGAACGGCGACACCCAGATCCCTGACACTTTGAACATGTCGTCAGTGCGACCGCAAAACACCAAACGACCTCCTTCGATAAGCTCGTACTTATCGCCGGTACGCGTCCATGATCCCTCGAACGTTAAGCGGCTCTTCTCGCGCTGGTTCCAATACCCATCGGCCGCTGAGTCGCCGTGGACGAGCAGCTCGCCAATCTTACCGGTCGTGACCTCGTTGTCGTTGTCGTCGACAAGCCGCAGTGTGTAACCAGGAACTGCCACGCCCGATGTTCCGTAGACAACGTCGCCTGGCGCATTCGAGAGAAAGATGTGAAGCATCTCGGTCGAACCGACACCATCGAGAATGTCGACTCCTAAGAGTGCATGCCACTTCCTGCCCAGTTCTGACGGCAGCGCCTCGCCAGCTGAAATGCAGAGTCGAAGCATCGCGACCCTCGGCGGGCCAACTTCCTCCCAGTAGTGCAAGGCCGCCGCATAAAGAGTTGGTACGCCGCAGAATATGGTCGGATTGTCATTCTGGAGTATCTGTGAAACGACTTCCGGCGTGGGACGGCCGCCAAACAAGATGGCGGTCGCTCCGACCGACAGAGGGAACGTCATTGCGTTGCCTAGACCGTACGCGAAGAACAATTTGGCGACGGAGAAAACCACGTCGTCTTCTCGAATACTCAGAATTTTTGCACCATAGGTGTCGGCCGTGAACTTTAGGCTCCCGTGCACGTGGCGTACACCCTTTGGACGTCCGGTTGAGCCGGAGGAATAGAGCCAAAATGCGGTCTCATCGCGAGCAACCTCAACAGCATCGCGCGGTTCGGATCCTTTCATGAAGGCATCGAACGTGATGCCCTCGGGCGCAGTTTCACCGATTACGACAACTTGGCGAAGGAAGGGATTTTGTCGCAGTAAAGGCGCAATCTTCTCGAAGAGTTCCTTTGATACAAACAGGCATGATGCGCGGCTATCGTTTAGGATTTCGTTGTAGAGGGCGGTCGACAGAAGTGTGTTGAGCGGGATTGGTACGACGCCCGCCTTGAGCGCACCCCAGAAGATTATTGGGAACTCGATTTGATCGAGGACGAGCATGAGTGCGCGTTCCTCTCGCCGAGTTCCGCCCTTCAGCAGTCCGTCTGCAACGCGTCCAGTTGCTGAACTCAGATCTGAATAGCTGATAGATCGCCTTTTACCGACCACCTCGCGAAACGCCGTCTTGTTCTCACGACCTTCGGTCACGTGCCGGTCGACGAAATAGAGAGCGGCATTCTCGTTCAACTATGCTCCCTCCCCATATTCAGTCCCGTCTTCTGTCGCAGCGGCAATTGCCATGCGTTCCGCCCGATTTCCTGTGGAGTCAACTGCGCATGCGGCACTAGGAAATGGGCTTTGGCATTGTTGTAAGGCAATGACCATCGACGCTCAGCGACTGGGTGGCATGACAATCTACCCAGCGGCCAACTGTGGTGATGTCTGTGTTTGTTCCAGGTATGATCGATAGGACTGGCAGATAAGACCATTGACAAATAGGACCGGCTGTTCACGGGCTGGTAGCAAGCGGCTGCGATCTAGAACGCCTGTGCGCAACCCTTTTTGCTGAATTGCCGTCGCATCACCGTCTTCAATGAAGGTCTGTTCGTAAAGAGCGATCCACGCCTCAACCGTCGCTTCATCGGACCCCTCTTCCATGAAGTAATGGATGGTTTGACAAACGCTTTCGGAACCTGTCGGGCGCATTTGGGTGGCGATCATCAGGTCGTCGTGCTGCAACAAGACAAGGCCTGGAAAAATGCTTAGTGAACGAAAATTGTCAGCGCGCAGCGCTGTTTTGCTCGGCCCTTCGCGAGGGGGATAACGCGAAGCCATGAAGCGCGAACAGTATCGCGTGTTGATCTTATTGATATCGGCTTCAAACGCTGCCGCAAACGAGCTGGGATGAATGTTGTTGCAGTGATAACACTCGACAAAATTGTCGTACCAGAGTTTCCAGTTCGAGCAAACGTCGTGCCTGCATTCCCGCACGAATTTGTAGCGCGCTAGATCCAGGTCCATACCTATTCTTTCTGCTTCTGCGGCCATGTCTGGGAAGAATTCCAAAATTGGCTTAGCATTTGGATCAGCATTGACGAACACCCACGGTCCCAATTGGTCAATCGCAACCGGCAAAAGGCCGAGCTGATTCACTGGAAAATCATCTTCGGCATCACTTCCAGGTGCATTGGCAAGCTGGCCATTGAGCCTGTAGGACCAGGCGTGATAGCGACATACGAGTCGCTTGCATTTCTTTGTGTTCTTCTCTGCCACCTGATAGCCGCGATGGCGGCAGACGTTGACGAACGCATGCAGCTTGCCGTCGTCGCCGCGAGTGGCGACCACGGGTACGTCGCCAGCGTAGCCAACCATTACATCACCGGGATCCGACAACTCTGACAGCGGCCCGATGTACTGCCAGTTGCGCCGATAGACCGATTTCAGATCCAAATCGTAGATTGCCGGATCAAAGTAGAAGTGCGCTGGCAGGCCCCAAGACTGTTCGAGCTTAACTTGAATGTCGTCTATATCGATCAAGTTGGTGTGCATTTCAGCCTCCAAAGCCGTTAGTTCCCGCTGCGCTCATACATCAAGCTAACAGGCCGTGTTGTGGCGTTATAATGCATGTTCTGCGACATAGTGCAACAGTAGACTCATCAAGCTGTAGTATGTCGGCAGCGATTTCACGCTGTTCCATCAAACCGAGGGCTTTGCTTCGTGAAGCACCTACACTGGAGGAAGAGATCTTCGACGTTCCGGAGCCGCAAGGCTGCGTTGGTGTCACGAGCTCCCTCACGAGCCAAGAGATGATCTTGCTGCGGGCCTAGAGCAGTAATCGTCGCTGCGTCTACTCGAAGCCGGGAAATCTGCTGATCTTCCCCGCCTAGTGCTGCCACCTCGTTCAGCCAGTTTCGCGGTATGGCGAGGAGTTTGTGTCGTCTTCAATGCGACCGTTTCGCACCGCCAGACATCCCGCACCATTTTCCATAATGCAGAATATGGAACTTACGACTGTAGGCGGAGAGCCAATAGGTCAGTGTCCATCCTAGCTGACGAAGTCATCAGAGATGAGAATAGGACGTGCGCCTCGTGATATTGATTCCACTTTGTTCGGGCGGAGATACCGATAACCTCTGACTCTTGTAGGAGTCCTAGCGCTCACCATTGTTAGGCAACCTGTCCCAATCGAACACTCTATCTGCCGATCGAGCCTTGACAGGCAGACCGGTCAGCCGGTGATCGGTTGTCATGTAGAATGTCCTGCGAACGATGTTGTCGTGTCTGTTTCGTTGCCTGGTGCGTGGACCAGCGACCGAAACGGGCCTGAGGGGATGTGCATTCGAGGTCGGCCGATTGCGCCACAATCGCCTTGGCAAAACGGATACGTTGAACGTGTCATCGGGTCGATTCGACGCGATCTACTGAACCACTTTGTCGACGTAAACGAAGGACACCTCAGAAAACTGTTTCGCCGTAATGCCGACTACTAACAGCGGCTTTCGTACCAGTCTTGGATTGGCGAAAGACACCCCAGACTATCGACCCATTCAATCGATTTGAAAGACCTCGTCACAGCAGTTCCTGGTGGCCTGCACCACGCCTAGTTGCGGATGGAGTAAACAGTAGGGACAGGTACTAGCAACGCCTGACCTTGTCCTATGTCAGTTGAAAGAGCGCCCTATCTTCCGCCTTGCAAAACCGCAAACCTCGAGAACGTCGCGCACCACCTCCAGCATACTCGCACGTCAGCGTTGAGTCTTTGCGGTCAGATTTCCGCTTAACGGAACACCGTGCGCAACAGTCATCGCGTTCGGACTGAAGTTAACCGCCGCTTCCTGAATCTCCGCGAGTAACTCGTCGTCGGCATCTGCGTCGACGACAATGTGATACTCCATGCCCAACATCTTTATCTCTGCGTCATCGCGCAGGTTCATGAAGCCTGCTAGATCGAGACTTCCTCGCACGGTCACCTCGAGCGACCTGATCTCGACATTTTTGACAGACGCGTTGACGACGAAACCGACCATGATGCAGGCGCCGACACCCGACATCAGGTACTCCTGCGGCGTCGGTCCTTCGGAGTCGCCCAGCAGTTGGGGCGGCTCATCGACAACCCACGTAAACGGTCGAGGGATGATGTCGCTCCCGACCTTCATGTCGAGCGTCTTGACGTTGGCGCGCACACCCTGGTCCCAATCCAACGACACGCCATACTCGGCAATACCGTTGGCGGGATTCTGCCTGATGCTGTCCATGGCTTCGAAAAGCGATTTGGTGTCTACGTGGTTGAGCATGATTCACTCCTATGACTCAGTTCAATGACCCTTGGACCATTCAGGATTCGGAAGGTGGTGCCGGATACCACGATTCAGGTTCGGGAAACTCGAATCCGTCCGGAATAGTAAATGTCTCGATCGTCGTGCTGATCGCGTCTTCGGTCCCGAAGTAGGCCCACGGTATCTCGCCCTTCAACGACCCCGACTGGATCACGTCAAAGCCCCGGTCCTTGTACCCCGCAAGTCTCTCTTGCCAACTCAGGCCCGCACAATCGACGGCGACGTGATGGATCCCTTCGCCATGGTCGTTGAGGAACTCGTGGTAGATCGTCCGCCCATGAAGCGGCTCAACCACCTCCCACATCATTTTTCCCGAGAAGGCGATGCAGAGTTTCATCGCAAAGTCTTCCGGCGCGCCCCGGTACATGAGATCGGTGTTGTTCTGTTTGTCGTATGTGTAGATTCGCCACGGTCCTACGCCGAGCCGTGTCATGCCTTCGAGTGTTCGAAGATGATCGCGCGTTACGATGCAGACCTGGATCGTCTCGCCCAGAATGTTCGTCGGCATCAGGTTGGTGTCGTTGTTCATCGTTTTGCCTCTCCTACGTTCGGCCTTGATCACCAGGCCGTATAGCCGCCGTCGACGTGAAGGATCGTACCGGTGCAATAGCTTGATGCGTCACTCGACAAGAACAGAACGGCGGAGGCGATCTCACGGGGTTCCGCTAAACGCCCCAAGGGCGTCATATCGACCCAGCGGTCAAACCAATCGGGGTTCTCTTCCTTCAACGGCAAGACCATGTCGGTCCCGACATATCCTGGCGCGACGGCATTGACCCGAACGTTGTCGGGCGCCAGCGCGCATGCGAGCGACTTCGTCAGCAGGTGTATGGCGCCCTTGCTGGCAATGTAGGGTACAGAGTTCTGTGGTCGAGAGGCGACGGTCCCGAGAATTGACCCGATGTTGACAATGCAACCGCTTTTGCGCGCCGACATGTGCCGTCCGAAGGCCCGCGCACACCAGAAGGCTGCGTCGACATTTACGCTCATGGTGAGGTTCCATTCGTCGTCCGAGGTCGCCAGTGGGTCGGGAACGAACGCTACGCCGGCATTGTTGACCAAGATATCGACAGGACCTTCGTATGTGATTACCTCGTCTGCGACTTCTGTCACAATCGAGGAATCCGTCACATTGACCCGGCGGCTCGTCGCCTCATATCCGGCATCGCGTAACTCAGCGACGGCCGCCATGCCGCTATCGGACTCCTTCTCGAGGATCACGATCTTGGCGCCGGCCTCGGCGAGAGCTTGGCAAATCTCGCGTCCAATACCCCGACCGCCGCCGGTCACGACGGCGCGGCGATCGGTGAGACGGAAACCCTCCAGATACGACATCGCAGTATTCTCTACCTTCTCTGCGCGTTCTCACGACGAACAACTGTCTATGCCGCAGTGAAAGCTTGGCCGGATCCGCCGGTGGCAGGCTTCCGACTTATGCGCAGTTACGATAGGGCCTCCAAACAACGTTACAAAGGAAATTTCTGTTCATCAGATAAAATTATTGCCTAACAGAACTTTGATGTCCCATAATCTGTGGCATTTGAGACAAGGGGCTACAGGTCTTTGCCCGACCGGAGGTGTTCGTGCGGAACGCCCCCAGCGGAGCAGATAAAATGGTCTGCGAGGCAGAAACACATGCTGGCGCCGCGACGTTCGTGTTGCGGGGTTTCGACTTCAGCCAACCTTGAATCGATCGATTGGGGGTGCTGAAGTTGATAATCGAAAGCACCATGCAGTCCGCCCGGCTGGACGTTGCGCGTCTGCTTCGATTGGCGCCGAACGGACGGGCGTCATACAGCATCACAAGATGGCGAAACGGAGAGCCGGACACCGTTGGCTATGCCGCGGTGGTGTCCCGTGCCGCCAAGTCGCCGTCTGCGATGCGCGCGGCCGGCATCAGTTCCGGTGATGCGGTCGGGTCTTTCTGCTCAGCGGCGCTTGAACATGTCGAGTCAGCCTGCGGTATGGGCTTCGGGTGGCTTCAACCAAAGGTGATGGACTACCGCACGATGGCGTTTCCGTCGGTGAGATTCAGATCAGTGGCGCTTGGATGACAGCGTCTTACTTGGCGAGTTCATCCGATGAGCAGTCTGACAACCACTGACCAAGAACTGGTGGCACTGGTCCGAGCAGTCCGACTGGGCAAGTGACATTGACGAATCGAAGCAAGGCTATCGAACTGGAGAAGGACGAAAAAAATGGGTGTCGCCGAAACTGAAGTGAAAAACAGTGTTGGTTGGATCACGATCAACCGTCCGAAGAAAGTCAATGCGCTCTCGTCCGAAACAGTCGGTGCCTTGAGGGAGGCCGTCGAGTCGTTCGAGGCTGACGAAGACGTCCGCGTCATTGTGCTGCGCGGCGCCGGCGACAATTTTTCCGTTGGCTACGACATCACCGAGGAGGTCGAGGCCGGTTTGTCCAAGCCCGAGGATTGGCACGGCGCGCTTTCTAACAATGTCGGGCTTTCCATGGCAGTTTGGTCGTCGACCAAACCTACCATCGCCGCCGTTGACGGATGGTGTCTAGCGGGTGCCTGCGAGTTGGCGATGGCTTGTGATCTGATCGTTGCAAGCGACCGGGCAAAATTCGGAGAACCGGAGATACGATTTGGTTCGGGTCCGGTTACGTTGCTGATGCCCTTCGTGCTGGGCCAGAAAAAGACGATGGAATTGCTGCTAACCGGCGACACGATAGGTGCGGATGACGCGGAACGCTTCGGACTGATCAACAACGTGGTGTCGCCCGAAGCGTTGTTTGACACGGCCCAGGCGCTGGCAGAGAAAATCGCGCTTACGCCTTTGATCACGCTTCGCCTGACCAAAATAGCGCTGACCCGGGCCTATGAGGCCATGGGACTCCGCAATGCCGTTAACGTCAACTTGGACTTGGCGGCGACGTTGAACGCTGCCGAGTCGCCCGAGAAGACACAGTTTGTGGATCTGGTTCGCTCCGAAGGTCTCCGCAAGGCCCTCGACTTTCGCGATCAGCGGTACGGTGCGCTTACAGAGGAGTAACCGGGCGCGCTCGCGACAATCAGTATGTCGCGTATCCACCATCGACATTGATTGACTGACCAACGATGTGCGGAGACGTCGCAAGAAAGACCACGAGTTCGCCCATATCCTCGGGCGTTTGCGGCTCGCCTTGGGGAAGCAGTGTTTCAATAAACCGCTCCCAGGCGTCATCGACGGTCTCGCCGTCGTTCCGCCACCGCGATGCCAGGCCGTCATCGCTCATCCACATGGCCGTGCCCACCAAGCCCGGGCAGATCGCATTGATGCGAACACCTTTTCGGGCAAACTCCTTGGCGATCGAGTTGGTAAAGCCAACAACCGCGAACTTCGAGGCGCAGTAGTGTGAAAGCCCCGGAAACCCGATCTTGCCGGCGACGGAAGCGATATTGACGATGGCGCCGCCGCTCCGCGCCGACATCAATGCGGCCTCGGCCTTGCAACACAGATAGACGCTCTTGACGTTCACCGTCATGACGCGGTCCCACTCCGTCTCTTCCAGATCGCCGAGCTCGACCGCACCGACAACGCCGGCATTGTTCACGGCAATGTCGAGCTCGCCGAACTCGTCCAACGCCTTCTGCAACATGGTGTCGACCTGGCTGGCGCTGGTGACGTCGGCGTTGACGGCAACGGCCTGCGCGCCCGACGCTGAAAGATCCTTCGCCGTACTCTCCGCGGCGGCGCCATCGATGTCGGCAATGACAACCTTCGCCCCTTCGCGCGCCAGGCACTCGGCAATACCCTTGCCGATTCCCCGACCAGCACCGGTAACCAACGCGACCCTGCCTTTCAGTTTCATCTTCTACCCTCCCGTTTGTCCGTCATGTGGCGTTGCCGTCCAGGTGAGAAGCGTGCGCTATCGACGGCTATCAAGACCATCCCCGCTTTCACCGATGCAGCGGACGACAAATGACGTCGCGCGACATCTGGCGAGCCGCGGGAGATGGTTTCGGTGAGTTTTCATAAGTGAGAAAACATTCCGTTTGTCAAGATTGGTAAGGGAGCCCTTGATCTTCGATCTGAAGACGTTTCGACGTGCAACTTGACCCACTCCACAGTCGCGGTAGTATCGTCTAGTAAATAAAAATATCGCTCACCGAAATGACTGTGTTCGACGACGACTTCTTTGGACGAACAAAACGTGGGACAAAAACCCATGGATCGAAGGAAGAGTCATTTCCAACCTGATGGGAGAAAATCAATGTCTGAAGAACGGCGAGAAGCTCAGGAAGTTGAAGCTGGTGAAATCGACCTAACCCGGCGCATGCTGCTTGGGAGCGGTGCCGCGCTTGGCGCCGCAGCCGCGGTCGGCGTGCCAAACTTTGCGTGGGCATCCGATAAGGATCCAAAGGATTTTCGTTTCGGCGTTTCGATTCCGTTCAGCGGACTTGACGCTTATCAACATCTGATCCAAGGCTACGAGGCTGCCGTCAACGATCTGGGTGGCGACGTGACGATCGTTGAAGCCAACTATGACATCAAGAAACAGGCTGACCAGATTGCAACGATGGTTGCGTCCGGTGTCGATGCGGTCTGTGTCCTGCCGATCGATCCGGCGGGCATCTCAACCGCTGTGCAGGCGGCCGTCGAGTCCGGCACGCCGGTCTTCTCGACCAACTCGTATGTGCCGTACGCGACGACGGCCTCGACGTCGATCCACGACGGCTACGGCATGGGCGCGGCAACTGCGCGGTACCTCGTCAATCGTCTCGGCGGCCAAGGTAAGATCGGTATCATCACGTTGCCACTCAACGAAGGTTGGGCGACGCGTACGATGGGAATGGAGTTCGTCGTTCAGCAGTATCCGGATATCGAGATCGTCACAGAGTGGCCGTTCGACGCGACACTAAAGGTCACCGCCCGCGAAGCGGTCGACAATATGCTGACAGCACATCCCGAGTTGAACGCCATATGGGCGTCATGGGACGGCGCAGCGATCGAAGCCACACTGGCCATGCGTTCGGCGGGACGCGACGATATGTTCGTGACCGGAAACGACGGCGGCCGCCAGGCATTCGAATACATCCAGGGGAATACGCAGTTCGAGTACACGGTGGTCCAGAGTTTCTTCCAGGAGTCGTATCACAGTATCTACTTCGCCCACGAAGTTCTGCAGGGGCGACCTGCGCCGCGTATCGTCATCAACAAGACTTACGGTTGCGGACGAGAGGACTTGGAAGGCGTCGATCTGGATTCGATTGCCGACTACGATCGCTTCGGTCGCGCCGAGGAGATCGGTTGGGAACGGGTCGCTTAGCCTTGGCTCACTGATGTTCGGCCAGCCTGTGCCGCAATTCCCAGGTTGCGCTCGGCTGGCCGGGCACCAACGGCTCGAGATGGTCTTTTGTCCGCCGATGGCGCGGTGCGGCCAATGCGTCGCACCAACCTCGGCGCTGTAACTATCACTTCACTCCTCTACTGTTGCCCCATGACAGACGTTCTCAACATGACGGGCATGACCAAGCACTTCGGGTCAGTCGCCGCGCTTAGCAATGTTGACTTCTCGGTCGCCCCTGGGGAGATCCACGCGCTTTTGGGCGTCAACGGCGCCGGCAAGTCGACACTCGTCAAAATCATCTCCGGACTCTACGCCGCCGATGAAGGAGACATCCGGATCGACGGTGAGCTTAAGAGTATTCATTCACCTCGCGATGCAATTGACTGCGGGATCGCGTCGGTCCAACAACACCCGGAACTCGTCGGTAGTCTCTCTGGCTACGAGAACATCTTTCTGGGGCAGGAAGCCGACGATGGCGGTTTGTTCAGAAAGGTGAACCGGCAATCGATGAAAGCGCGGGCAGAGAAGCTGCTCGAGCGATTCCCGATTCCGATTGATCTGTCGACCAAACTCGAGGACATGGAGAGTGTCGAACGTGAAACCGTTGCCATTCTCCATGCGCTCAAACAAGAGCACACAAAACTGCTGATTCTCGACGAGCCGACATCGACATTGACGCAGACAGAGGCGAACAAGCTGTTCGACGTGATGCGGGCGCTCAAGCAGTCGGGAATCGGCATAATCTACATTACGCACCGACTGGAAGAGATTCGAGAGATCGCGGACAGGGTCACGATATTCCGTGACGGCAGGAGCGTTGCCGTGCTGGATGCCGGCGTCGAATCACTCGACGAAGCGGCTATCTCACGGCACATGCTGCAAGAGGAACTGGAAGAGCTGTTTCCTGCCAAAGGTGCCGCTGTCGGCGAAGACGAACCGCCTTTGTTGGAGGCGATCGATCTGGGAGTCGACGGCGCCTTTAACAACGTGAACCTGACGCTTAGGCGCGGCGAGATCGTTGGCGGCTTCGGTCTTGTCGGCTCTGGCGTCGAGGCCGTCGCAATGACGTTGTTCGGCGCCGTGCGGCCCACATCCGGCGAGATCAAAATCAAGGGCGAGACGGCGAACCTCAAAGGTCCGCGAGACGCACTAAGGAAGGGTATCTTTCTTGTCCCCGGCGATCGCAAGGCCGAGGGATTGACCCTGACAAAGACCATCACCTTCAACGTCACTCTCGCCAATCTTCAGCGCGCAACCTACCTCGGCGGGCTGTTGCGTCGTCGTCGCAATGTAGAGGACGTTGCCGGCATCTTGGAGGCGCTTGATCTGCGTCCGCCGCAACTCTGGCGCCGGGCGTCGGAGTTCAGCGGTGGCAATCAGCAGAAGGTTGTTCTTGCGAAGGGCCTGTTCCGGAAGGCCGAGATCTATGTCTTTGTCGAACCGACGGTCGGGGTCGACATCGGCGCACGCTCGAAGCTTTATGCCTTGATGCGCGAGCTGAGCAAGGAAGCCGCCGTTTTGATTTTGTCTTCGGATGTTGATGAAGTCTTCGGCGTCGCGGACAGCATTTTCGCGCTCTACCGGGGGCGGACGTCAATTCCGCAGTCCCGAGGCTCGTCTCGGGAAGCCCTGCTCTCAGGTGGTCTGATGGGTAGCATGCAATGAGTATCGAGGCGATCCGTCCCTTGCTGTATCGGACCTTGGCGTTCATCGCCATCGCCGTCGTTATCGCGCTAGTTTTCCAGTACTTCACACCCAACTATCTCTCGACTCGAAACATCTCCGCGATCTTCAAGCACATGTCGGTCAATGCTATCACGGCGGTTGGCCTGACTTTCGTGATCGTGCTGAGGCGCTTCGACCTGTCGCTCGCCGGTGTGGCCTCGTTTAGCGCCATGTCGCTGGGTTTCGCAATCGAACAGACCAACAGTCTGGTTGCGTCGATCGCATACTGCGTTGCTGTGGGTGCGACCTGCGGCGTCATCAGCGGCGTACTAATCGGCCGGCTACGGATGCCGGATGTGGTGACGACGATTGCGATTGGCTCGATCGCTTTCGGTATGGGTTTCGTCTATAGCGGTGGCCGGCAATTCTCGAGAAACTTCTTCTCGTCAGGCATTCTGGATATCAACGATGGCCACCTTGCGTTCCTGCCGATGCCGGTCGTCATTATGTTGGTCACCGTTATCGTCGCATTTGTCGCGTTGCATATGTCGCGGTTTGGCCAGTCGTTCTATGCGGTCGGCGAAAACCCGGTATCAGCGCGCCTTTCCGGTATTCCCATTCGCGCCTATGTCATAACCGGTTTCGTCATTTGCGGGGCGCTTGTTGGTGTATCGATGATCCTCAATGTGGCGGCTCTGGGGGCCGCCTATGTGAATACGGGAAACCGGATTCTGCTTCCGTCCTACACAGCCGTCTATCTGGGCGCCGCGATGTTCGGTGCTCCGACCGTGCTTGCGTCTCTTGCCGGCGCGCTACTGATGGCCATGCTGCTTAACGGATTCACAGTCGTCGGCATTCCGTTCTATTACAGCGACGCCGTCGTCAGCTTCATCTTGATAGCGGCGATTGCCATCTTCAGCCCGCAATCGCTGTCGTGGTTTGCCAAATCGTTCCGTTTAGTCAGGTCGCGAACGGACCTCGCGCGGGGGCCGGACTGATGTCGAGCGCCGGCAACGTCGTTGCGAACGGCAGACGCAATGTAGGGAACCTGGTCGTTTCGTTCGGCTTGATCGGTGTTCTCTTTCTGGTTGTCGTCGGGGTGTCCGTGGTGGCGCCGGCATTCTTGTCGATCGACAACATTGCAAACACCGTGCGCTCCGCCAGCGTAGCCGGGCTCATGTTCCTTGGTTTGACATGGGTCTTCGCCGTCGGCGAGATCGATGTCAGTTTTGTCGCGATCGCGGCGCTGACAAACATGATCGCCGCGGGCTTGGTCGCGGGAGGGCATGCGTCTTGGGATGTCGCGTTGCTGGTCGGCTTTGCGGCTGGCATCGTCTTCGGCATCGTCAATGGAGTCTTGATCGCCTATCTCGGGCTCCCGTCACTCGTCACGACGATCGCCGTTGGCGGCATCGCCGGTGCGTTCGCCAATTCGATCGGAGAGGGATACTCCATTGCGATCCCGGCCGCGGAGCACCTGAAGTTCATCACCGAAACGACTCTCGGACCTATTCCCCTATTGGCGCCGGTTTGCGGCGCCGCGTTCCTGGTGGCCTGGTATGTGCAAGAGCGGCTGACGATTGGTCACTACATCTATGCAATTGCCGAGAACCGCGAAGCCGTGGTCGAGGCCGGTGTGCCGGTCAAGAAGATCGTCTGCCTTTTGTTCGTGTTTTCAGCCATGTGCGCCAGCTTGGGAGGTGTTCTGTTGACGTTGGAGTTGACGTCCGGTCAACCCTCGATCGCGGCATCGTTCTTTCTCGAAGGACTCACGGCAGTATTGTTGGGCGGAGCCATGCTGAAACTCGGTAAGCCCAACGTGATTGGAACATTGGTGAGTGTCTTGATACTCGCGACGCTAGTCCGCGGCGGTGCGTTGCTGGGTTTGCAGGATTCTTGGCTCCAGATATTCAAAGGCGTCCTGTTGATTTCGGGAGTCATGACGATCATCTGGATTAATCACAAAAGTAAACAGTGAAGCCGCAACACAATACAAAGAGCGTTCCGTTAGAGAACTACAACTATGCATTTCAGGCTGATCGATTGTATGAATAATGGATGAGCTATCTGACAACAAGAGTGTGCTGAACAAGGTCGCGAGCATTCTTGACGCTTTCGGTCAGCCGCCGCATAAGTTCACGTTCACGGATGTCTACGAGCAGACCGATATTTCAAAGGCCAGCATTCATCGATTGATGGGCCAGCTCGTCGATGCCGGCTTCCTGGAGAAGAGTGGTACCGGTAAGACTTACCAGTTGGGTAGACGTCTCAACCGCTTGCTGCATTTCAATGCCTCTGGCGCGCTGCTTGAACCGATGTTCAACACCGAACTTCAGTCGGTGGCCGATGCCCTGGGTGAAGCGGCGTTCGCTGCTCGATTGAGTGGAAACGAAGTCGAACTCTTCGAGGTGTGTGGCCCATCCGCGAAGAACAGCTCCTATCTGCATCCCGGTCTCGGCATTCGCCCGATTCACGCATGCTCGTCCGCGAAGTGCATTCTCGCCTATCAAGACGAGGAAGAGATCACGCGTTTGCTTGAGACCAATCTTGCCAAAATCGCGACAACCGCTAAGCGGACCAAGAAGGATCTACAGAGTGAGTTACTGGAGATTCGGCGAGTTGGATTTGCCGTGTGTGATGAGGAATTGGAGGAGGCCGTGTACTCCATTGCGTTCCCCATCATGCTTCAGGAGGCGGGCGTCATGTATTCTATCGGCATTGCCGCACCCAAAAGCCGGATCTCCGATGCGACTCTGACAGTAGTCCGGGATCGGCTGTCGTTAGCTGCCAGCCAAATCGGCAGCTTGCTGGGAACCAGCGTCGAACCTGTGGCAGCACCGCAGGATTGAGCTGAGCAGTAGTATAGTTGAACGAAGGGCCAACCTCGCGCTGCGAGATAAGTCCGGGCAAAGAGCGTGCTAAAAATCTCGCTGATTGGGATTTTTGCTTTCTGAACGGGACTTTATTCTTCTCTGTAAGGCCGATCTTCGATACCCTCTGACAAAACGGCAGGAATGGCTGGCCCGCCACAACGATGGGAGGTGCTCAATGACAAGCGGTCTGCAAATGTCGCGTGACCAACTGGAAGACGCTTACGAGCGCATGATCACCATGCGGGAGTTTGACGAGCGCATGCGCGAGGAATTCGCCGCCGGGAGCATTCCAGGGTTTGTCCACCTTTATTGCGGCGAGGAGGCTTCTGGCGTCGGGGTGTGCCTGGCATTGGGTGACAAGGACGTCATCTCGTCGACGCACCGCGGCCACGGACATTGCATCGCCAAGGGCTGCGACGTCGGCGGCATGGTCAAAGAAATCATGGGGCGACGCGATGGTTTGTGCGGTGGCAAAGGTGGTTCGATGCACATTGCCGACCTGGCGAAGGGAATGCTCGGCGCGAACGGGATTGTCGGTGCCGGTGGGCCATTGGCCTGCGGGGCTGCACTAACTGCAAAGGCCCAGGGCACGGGCGGCGTGTCGGTTTGTTTCTACGGAGACGGCGCGTCGAACCAAGGCGCCATACTTGAGAGCTACAACCTGGCCAAGATATGGAATCTGCCGGTGATCTTCATCTGTGAGGACAATGGTTATGCGGAAGCGACAGCGTCCACTTGGTCGGTATCAGGTTCACAGGTCAGACGAGCCGACGCCTTTGATATGCCGGCCAAGGAAGTCGATGGCAGAGACTTCTTCGCCGTTTTCGAAGCTGCATCCGAGATGATCGAGCGAGCCCGTGCGGGCAATGGACCTTCGCTGCTTCACGTCAAGCTCGACAGGTACTATGGCCACTACGAGGGCGATGCGCAAACCTATCGCGGCGAGGAAGAGGTCGAGGACGCTCGGGCGCAAGATCCGTTGCAGGCATTTCGCGACCGCGTGATGGAGACATCCTTGTTGGATGCAGAAACACTCGCATCCATTGACGCAAAAGTCAGTTCACTTCTCGAAGAAGCGATCGCGGCGGCGAAAGAGAGCCCCATGCCGACGGAAGCCGATCTGTTGACAGACGTCTACTCGGCGTACTGAGCGGGAGGGACGAATCGGATGCCAGTCATCAGTTTCAGGCAAGCAATCAACGATGCGCTCAGCGGTGAGATGGAGCGGGACCCCACCGTGATCGTCATGGGAGAGGACATCTCAGGCGGCACGGGCGCCGCCGGTGAACAGGATGCCTGGGGTGGACCAATGGGTGTCACCAAGGGGTTGTACACGAAGTTTGGTCCCGACCGGGTTATGGACACGCACCTTGCAGAAATGTCGTTCGTTGGCGCGGCAGTCGGTGCCGCGGCAACGGGTATGCGGCCGGTCGTGGAGTTGATGTTTGTCGATTTCATTGGCGTCTGTCTGGACCAGCTCCTTAATCAGGCTGCGAAGTTCCGTTACATGTTCGGAGGAAAGGCAACCACCCCGCTTGTCGTCCGCACGATGTACGGCGCGGGTCTCAACGCGGCCGCGCAGCATTCGCAATCGCTCTATCCGTTGGTCACGCACATTCCCGGTTTGAAGACGGTGATCCCGTCCGGGCCCTACGATGCCAAGGGTCTGCTTCTGCAAGCCATCCGGGACAATGATCCCGTCATCTTCTTCGAGCATAAGGCGATGTACGAAATGGAGGAGGACGTACCCGACGAGCCCTATGTCATCTCCTTCGGCGAGGCCAATGTCGCGCGAGAGGGCGACGACGCTACAATTGTTGCCTTTGGTCGTATGGTCTCGATGGCGCATGAAGCAGCCGACATCCTGGCAAAGGACGGGATTGAATGCACCATCGTCGATCCAAGGACGAGTTCCCCGCTCGATGAGGAATGCATCATCGAAACCGTCGAGGAAACCGGGCGGCTCGTTGTCGTTGACGAGAGCAATCCGCGCTGTTCGCTGGCAACGGACATCGTCTCGCTTGTGACGACAAATGCGTTCTCCGCACTAAAAGGCCCGCCGCAGGTGGTGACCGCACCTCACTGTCCGGTTCCGTTCTCACCGACACTGGAGCAAGCCTACATTCCCTCGCCCGAGAAGATCGTTGCGGCGGTGCGGCGAACCATGGGGAAGGAAGGAGACGCCGCGTAAGCGGATCCTCGCCGTCACCGAACCACTCGTTAGATCAACGTCTAGACTCCGAGGAATCCGACCATGGGTGAGATCTTGCCGATAACAATGCCGAAATGGGGGCTCGCGATGGATGAGGGCATTGTCGCGATGTGGTCTGCCGAAGAGGGCGACGAGATTGCCACCGGCCAGGAGATTCTGGATATCGAGACATCGAAGGTCGCGAATGCTTACGAAAGCCCAGTCAGCGGAACGTTACGGCGAAAGGTGGCTGCTGAGGGCGATGTCTTACCTGTCGGCGGGCTAATCGGCGTTGTCGCTGGCGCGGATGTTCCGGATGGCGACATCGATGCGTTCATCGAGGCGTTCAACGAGAGTTTCGTTCCGCCCGAAAGCTCATCGGACACGACCTCGTCTGCGGACGCCATCGAGGTCGATGGCCGACGCATCGTCTACCAGATGGCCGGCCCCAACCAAGACGAGGCGATCATCTTCGTCCATGGCTTCGGTTCGGACCACAAGTCCTGGCTCATGAATCAGGCGGAGCTGGCCGACTTGATAGCGACATTCGCGGTCGACCTTCCTGGCCACGGGGCATCGGAGAAAGCGATTGAGGACGCGTCGGCCGATAGTCTTGCGGACACGGTCGCATCATTCGTCAGCACCATGGAACTTGGCCCCGTTCACTTGGTTGGACATTCTCTCGGCGCAGCCGTCGTATCGATTGTCGCACACAAGATGCCGGATTCAGTGCGCTCTCTATCGCTGATCGCGCCGGCGGGTCTCGGCGGCACGATTTCGGGCGAGTTTCTCGACGGTTTCCTCACCCAAACTCGCGCGAAGAAACTGCGCGCTACACTTGACATGCTGGTTGCGGACCCTGGCCTCATCTCGGCGGAAATGGTTGAGGAGATCGTGAAGTTCAAGCGCCTGGACGGGGCGCAATCGGCGATCGAAGCTGTCCGGAATGCCAACTTTCCGAGTGATACACAAACTGTCGATGTTGCAGACATTCTGAAAGCACTGGAGATTCCGATTACAATCATCATCGGCTCAGAAGACCGGATCATTCAGCATGATCCGACTTTCCTACGCGACCTCGGGACCCTGATCGAGATCAAAGGAGCGGGTCACATCCCTCACATGGAAAAGGCGGTAGAGGTAAACACGGCGCTCTACGATTTTATCAGTGCCAACATCTCGTAGCTGGTAAGTCTTCAAGAAGTCCCTCTGCCTTCTCAAAAACTAGATTCCATCGAAATCTGTTGGGGGTTTGACTGCGGGCCGTCAATCTCGATTGCACGATCATCCCCGGTGTCATTGTCAGAGCAAACCGGATTACGACGGGTTGAAGTGATCCATAACATCCGGCAACTCACGTTCCATTTTGATTCTTCAACACCTGATCCGGGGCGCTCGAATAGTAGAAATTAGAATGGCAGGCCAAGATGATTGAGGGCCCGCGCATTTTGCTAGGCGGCTTTCGCTGTTCCGGCGAGAAGTTTCCCTGATCCACTGCGGAATTTCCCTGTTCGGCCCAACAATTTCCCTGTTCCGTCGCGTAGGGAAATTGTCTCTAAGATGTTGAAAACACTGCAAGAATTGGGACGAAGGACTCAGAACTTGGCGAAATTCGATGATATTCCCTGTATTTTCCCTGTTAACAGGGAAATCACCGCAGAGACGGGTTCGCAGCAGACTGCCTGCACCACCATTTTCCATAATGCAGACTATGACGCTGACTGTGATCGATACGATAGCGAAGAGCAGCCAATCGGGTACGATCCCGTGTGCCCCTTGGCCCTGTCTTTTGGGCAGCTTGATGGTCCAGGCGGCATTGGCATCCATGGACGTTGCTTGTTATCTCGCTTGTAGAGTTCGAGCATCTTTGGACTTTTCGGTGCAGAGGCCGTGGTTCCAATCTTGATGGTTCCGCGCCGTTGCCGCCGTTGATCAACCCTTTGGGTCGATCTACTTGGTCGGCTTATCACCGACGGGGAGGGGGCGGCCGGCACAGACGTCCACATAGCGGGTGACGGCGCCTTCCATGCCGTAGATCAAGGCATCCGCCGTCAGGCAGTGACCGATTGACACTTCCAGGAGGTTTGGCAGGGCGGCGACCAGAGGCGGGAGGTTGTCGAGTGTCAGATCGTGACCGGCGTTCAGGCCAAGTTCCTGGGCCGCCGCAGCCTGGCCGGTGGCAATGACACGATCGAACTCCCTGCGCCGAATATCCGCCTCCAAGGCGCCGCCATAGGGGCCGGTGTAGATTTCGATGCGGTCGGCGCCGACCTCGCGGGCCAGGGTCGCAGCGCTTGGGTCAGGGTCGACGAATATAGAGACACGCATGCCGCCGTCTATGAGGCGCGCGATGATGTCGGTTAGAAAGCTCCGATGATAGCTGATATCCCACCCGTGGTCGGAGGTTGCCTGGCGGATGTCGTCCGGTACCAAGGTCACCTGATTGGGGCGAACGCGTTCGACGAGTTCGATGAAGCGGGCGTCCGGGTTTCCCTCGATGTTAAATTCCCGATCGGGAAAGTCGGCTTCGATCATGTCGGCGAGTTGTGTGACATCAGATCGGCGGATGTGACGCTCGTCCGGCCGAGGGTGAACGGTAATCCCCGCTGCCCCCGCCGAAAGTGCTGTCCGTGACAGGTCGACGACCGAGGGCCACGGCAGGTTCCGTCTGTTCCGTAGCTGTGCGATGGCATTGACGTTGGCCGATAGGGATACTGGCATCGAATTTCCTCGCCGGAAGTAACAGGAAAGGATTGGCGTATGGCATTCAAACTTTACTCGTTCGCAACTCGTAGCATTGTCATGGTCCGGTCAGCTGGAATGCGTCAAATACGGAGCGGGCTATGAGTTCGATAATTGTCGCCGCTTCAGTCTATCCAAGATCACATTGTCGACGTACGGATCTTCATTTCGAACCTGATCGGCTTCGTTTTTCCATAATGTAGATTATGGGATCACACGCTGCGCCACCTTATGGACTCCGTGGCGTCGTGCTTTTTTGTCGCTCTGCGCACGCGTTCCGGCCTCAACGTTCGGTCTGACCGTTCAGGCCATGCCGTGGAGATCACGCCAGTTGACGGGATAGACAACAATGACCGCTTTTGCCCAGGTTGCGCGGTAGACCATCCACGTGCCTTCCGGTAGCCATATGCCGTCGCCCGGCAAAAGGTCGAACGTCCCTTCCTTCGTCTCCAGATTGAGTTCACCTTCGAGCACATAGATGTACTCGTCATAGAGAACGGTCCACTCCATATCGCAGTTCTCGAACGTACCGACGGCGGCGCCGAAGCTCTCGCTCTCGTTCTTTGATACGTCGCGTGCAACATAGATGGCACCGGGGTCACCGCCTATCTGCTCGAAAACGCGGTCCTTTGATTTGACGTAGCGGATACCGGACATGGTTGTCTTCCTCTCGCTCAATACGGCTTGTCGCCGTTGATGGTGACGCGCCACATCAGCCGGCTCTCGTTCGGGTAGTCGTTGGCGGCGTAGTGCTGGGTGCAGCGGTTGTCCCAGAAGACGAGTGCGCCTTCGCTCCAGCGCACCCTGCAGGTGAACTCCGGCCGCACCATGTGCCGGTAGAGGAAGTCGAGGATCGGCGCGGCTTCGTCGGATGTCATGCCGTCGATGCCACAGGTGAAATACTCGTTGACGAAGAGCGCCTTGCGCCCGGTCTCCGGATGGGTGCGCACCAGGGGATGGACGACCTTGTCCGGCGCCTCGGCAAAGGCGGCATCGCGGCCGTGCCCCTGAAACGCCGTGTGCTCGCCGCGCAAGCCGTCGAGTGTGCGGCGCATCGTCGGCGAGAGGCTCTCGTAAGCGAGGTACATGTTGGCGAATAGCGTATCGCCGCCATAGGTCGGAATGGTTTTGGCGTAGAGAAGAGAGCCCAAGGACGGGCGCTCCTCCCAGGTGATGTCGCTGTGCCAACGTCCGGCGAAGCGCGCCTCCTCGTTTTCTTCCGACCTGATCTGCATGATCTCCGGATGGCTTTCGAGGCCGGCCACGAACGGGTTGACGTGGAGATCGCCAAAGGTCCGGCCTAGGGCAACCAGCTCCTCCGGTCCGAGCTGTTGATCGCGAAAAACCAGAACCAGGTGATGAAGCAGCGCTTGGCGCAGCGCGCTTTTCATGTCGTCGGCGAGCGGCTTGGCGAGGTCGACGTCGTCGATCTCCGCGCCCAGTCCGCCGGTCATAGGCCGAACGGAAAAGAGGCCGTGCTTCGGTGTGACGGCCTGATCGTCATGGGAAAGCGGCGGCAGATAGTCGAAGGCGGTCATGGCTCGGCCCTCCGTCAGCGGCCGTTGGTAAAGGCGCCTTCGCCGCGCACGGCATCGGCGACCTGTTTGTGAAAGTGGACGGTGCCGATGTCCCAATACGGCGCCAGGCGTCCGCCGTCATACGCATCGCAATGGCGGCCCTCCTGTAGGCGGCGGCAAATGTCTTCGTCCTCGAAGTTGAGGTTCGCCCAGTCGTCGTAAAGCGTCTGGCGGGCATCCGCGAAGGCCGGCGCTTCAGCACCATCGCCGGCGAAATAGAACCACATGTGCATGTTGGTTTCGCCCGCCGAGACCGGTTCGAACAAGACGAGCTGCACGTTGGCGGGGTAGATGTTGATGGCGGTATTGGGGAACAGCACGCTGTAGACCATCTTGCTGTGTAGCTGGTTGGGCAGGCCGTGGGGTTTCGGCAAGCCGACGCCGGACTTGTTGCCGAGCTGTCCATCGTCGACATCCTTGAACCAGTACTCCGTCGAGAGATGGCGCCCGGCGATGTCCATCGGCCGGCGCGACGCTTCGTCCCACGACATCGCGTCGTGCAGTGCCGGATGCACCTTAAAGACGTGGTAGTTGTCGCAGTAGTTCTCGACAGCGAGTTTCCAGTTGCAGCTGAACGAAAATGTCATGCGGTGGGCGCAGCGAAAGGCGTCGAGGTCGTAACCGTCGAACCGGTCGGCGCCGCCTGTGATGTAGTCTTCGAATGCGGGTGCCTTGCCGTCCAGGTTGACGAAGATCCAGTCGTGCCACACCGCCGTGCGCACGGGAAACAGGCAAGGCCGCTCGCCGCCGGCGTTACGGCCGTCATTGTGTTTGTCCGGGCCGTCATAGTTCGGGCGGTTCCTGAGCTCGCCGTCCATGCCGAAGGTCCAGGCATGATAGGGGCAGGTCATGACCGGTTGCCGGGTCACCGACTCGGTCAGGAGCCGCGCACCACGATGGGGGCAGACGTTGTGGAAGGCGTGGATCTCGCCGTCCTGGGCGTGGCTCACAATGAGTGATCGGCCGGCGACATCGACCGGGCGCGCGTCGCCCTTGTTGGCGATATCGCTGACAAGGCCGGCGAGGAGCCAGCTGCGTGGAAAGAGCGTTTTGCGCTCCAGTTCAAAGAACGCTTCGGAGGTGAAGGCTTCGTTGGGCAGGCCGCGCGTTTCTTCCGTCGGCTTGCCGAAGCCGGCCATCAGCTCGTCCGTCAGAACGGCGTGGGCGTCGCCGTTTGCGCCATTAGCTCCGTTGAATGTCATATTCAGCTCTCCTGCTCGAAGGCCACGGCCGCTGGTCACGGCATGGCGAACGTTTCCGTCAGTTCGACGAGTTCGCGGTTGAACGGGATGGCATCGCCCAAGGGTTCGCCGAGATCCCGGGCGAAGCGGTGACCGCTGTAGACAGCCGCCGCGATCGTGCCCGGGGCCAAGCCATCGCCAATTCGGGTGACGCGGCGTATGCCCGCATCCTTAAGCGCGACGTCGTCGGCCATGAGATTGTGGTAGAGACCATCGTTGGCCAGTGGTGCGGTGACCAGCACCGCATGGCCGCAGGCCCGCTCAAACGACTGGCCGCCGAAGATCGGCTTGATCGAGACCGATCCATCGCCGACCTCCGTCACCGCGTGCTTGGCCAGGACCTCGATGCCCGCATCGTGCATGCGCGTCTGGATGCGGCCAAGCTCCAGGGTGTACTGGGTCCATGTGGAGACATAGGCGCCGGTCGTCACCAGGGTGACGTCACGGCCATCGGCAGCGAGTTTCTCCGCGATGACGCCGCCCAGATAGTAGTGGTCGTCGTCAAACACGATGACGGGTCCCTCGACCGTGGCGCCGTCCATGATGTCATCGGGGGTCAGCACGCGTTGGGCGTTTTCGACCGCGCCCGGCATCGGGAACTCGTGATGGCGGCCGCCGCCGTCGCGCCGCCATGTCGCGCCGGTCGCCGTGGCGACCAGGGAGCAGCCGGTTTCGCGGACTTGGTCGGCATCGAGGCGGCTGTCCATGAAGACCTCGACATTCGGCATCTTCTGGATCTGGCCGACGCGCCAGTCGCGCACGCGGCCCCAGGCGGACAGGCCGGGCAGGCGGCTCTCGCGCGCCGACCGGCCGCCGAGTTCGGTGCCGGCCTCCGCCAGCATGACGTCATAGCCGCGCTGGCCGAGGGCGCGGGCGGCTTCCAGGCCCGCCGGTCCTGCGCCGACCACCAGAACACGGTCGTCGGTGTCTTTCGATGCGATGCGTTCGGGGTGCCAGCCCTTGCGCCATTCCTCGCCCTTGGTCGGGTTCTGGGTGCAGCGCATGGGCACGCCCAGATTGTCGCTGGCGACGCAGATGTTGCAGCCGATGCACTCGCGAATGTCGTCGATGCGGCCCTCCTCGATCTTCTTGGGCAGGAAAGGATCGGCGATCGACGGGCGTGCGGCGCCGATCATGTCGAGCACGCCCTTCTTAATCAGGCTGACCATGCGGTCGGGCGACGTGTAACGACCGACGCCGACCACAGGTTTCGACGTCAGCTGTTTGACGAACTTGATGTAGGGCTCCTGGAAACCCTCTTCGGCGAAGCGCGAGGTGATGGAGTCGTTATCCCAATCACTACAGTTGACGTCCCAGAGATCGGGCAACTCGCCCAACATCTCGATGACCTCCTGGCCCTCGCGTTCGGCCAGCATCCCCTTGTCGCCGAGCAGTTCGTCGACGGCAAGGCGCACGACCACGCCCATGGTGTCGCCGACCGCCTCCTTGGTGTCTTCGATGACTTCACGGAGCAGGCGCGCACGGTTCTCCATCGAACCGCCGTATTCGTCCGTGCGTTGATTGTGGCGCGGCGACAGGAAGTGCATGGCCAGCGACAGGTCGTGGCCGGCATAGACGCAGACGATGTCGAAGCCTGCTTTCTTGGCGTTGAGCGCGGCATTGCGGTGCCAGCGCCGGTAGTCCGCGATGTCCTGCTTGTCCATGGCGCGGGCATGCACGGGATTGATGCCGAGCGCGGGCTTGGCCGAGGGCGCCATCGGCACCTCGCGGCTGGTCAGGTTTTGGGCGTGATAGCCCATGTGAGTCAGTTCGACACCGGCCAGGCTACCGTGCTCGTGCACCAGATCGGTCATGCGCGCCAGCGTCGGAATGTCACGCTCGTCCCACAGGCGGATCTCGCGGCTGGTCTCCGTCGTCGGGTGGATGTCGCATTGCTCGGTGCACAGGACCGCCCAGCCGCCTTCCGCCTTGACCCCGCGCATCACCGCCATCGCTGTCGGGTGGTTGCGACCCATGCCATTGCAGTGGGGCACCTGATAGAAGCGGTTCCTCGCCGTCACCGGCCCGATCTGGACGGGCTCGAACAGGACGTCGTAACGGGGATCACGGCTCATGATGCGGTCGTATCCTTCCTTGGGCACGCCATCGGACGGTCTGGCGCCCAAATGCGCGTGAAATTTTGGTTCAATTGTTTCATGATGTCGAGTGAACGTTGTAACTACAGGAGACGACCATGGCCCAGCCAGCCGTTGCGATCCACAAGGACAAGGCGATGGATGCAGAGCGCAACCTGCGCATCGATCTCGCGGCCGCCTTCCGCCTGGCCGACCGGTTTGGCTGGTCCGAGCTGGTGTGGAACCATATGACCGCACGTTCGCCCGACAATCCCGGCCATTTTCTGATTAATCCCATGGGCGTGCGCTGGGACGAGATCACCGCCTCCATGCTGGTCAAGGTCGACATCGACGGCAATGTCATCGAAGGCGACGGCCTGGTGCCGAAGGCCGGCTTTGTCATCCACAGCGGCATCTTCGAGGCCCGCCCCGACATCAACGCCGTCGTCCACACCCACACCAATGACGGCATCGCCGTCACGGCCCTGGAAGACGGGTTGCAGCCGATCTGTATGGAGGCGCTCTATTTCTACGACAACGCCGGCTACCATGACTTCGAAGGCACCAGCATGGATCTCGATGAACGAACGCGGCTCGCGAAGAGTCTGGGCGCCAACGAGGCGCTGATCCTCAGAAACCATGGGCTGCTGACCGTTGGGTCGTCCGTCGGCGAAGCCTTCACCTTGATGTACTGGCTGGAACGCGCTTGCGAAGTGCAGATGAAGGTGATGGCGAGCAACGCGGCCTGGCGGCCGGTTCCGAAGGCGATGTGCGAACACTACGCGCAACAGGAAACCGAACCGCGCGACATCACCGAGGACTTTCGTCCCGGCGTCCACGAATGGCCGGCCCTGGTGCGACTCCTGGATCGAGACGATCCGTCCTATCGCGACTAGCTCGCCGCATCGGCACCGGTTCGGTCAATCTGGTCAGCGCCCAGTTCACGTGTCATCTCAACGAGTCGGGGGCCGATCTGCTCGCGCATGGTCGACTCGCTGAGAACGAAGGACGGCGCACCGCAGTTGAGCGCCAGTGGTGTTCCGCCGGGAAACCGCAACGGTACGGCGACGGCGTGGATTTCCGGACGCCAGTCGCCCAAAGAGATGCAGAAGCCGTCGCGTTGCACACTCTCGTTCGCTGCCGTGATGCCGCGCTCGATCTTGCGTGTCAGAACGCCTTCTGACTGCAGCGTCGTCATGGTGCGGGCCAACGCATCCGTATCGAGCGCGGCCAGATAGGCCCGGCCCATGGCGGTGCGCTCCATCGGCATCTGGGAACCGAAGGAAAACTTGAGCACCAGCGCGCCCGAACCGGGCACGTGCTCGACATACGTCATCTTGGCGCCGGCCGGCGCGGCAATCGCCACCGATGCGCCGGACTGTTCGGCCAGCTCACGCATCAGCGGCCGGGCCCGTTCGCGGATGCTGAGCGTCGACAGCAGGGGTGCGGCCAAGGCGATCAGGCCGGCGGCGAGGCTATAGGTCCCGGTGCGCTCGGCGTAAGTCAGGTATCCAAGGCGCGTCAGCGTGTTGGTCAGGCGTGAGACCGTCGGTTTTGAAAGCCCGGTCCGCTCGACGATCTCCGTGTTGCTGAGGTCTGCATCGGCCTCACCGAACGCGCGCAGGATATCGAAGCCGCGCTCCAGCGCGACAACGTATTGCGGATCGCGGCCCTTCGCCGCGCTCTCGGCCGGTTCGCTCGAATAGTCCCGTCGTCTGCTCACGTCATAAACGTCCCCAAGAATCCTGCCAATTGAACCAGACTCGGCCGAAGAAATCTTGTGAAACTAAATTTTGCTTTATTTCTGAAGTGAAATCTAGAATCATAATTTTCAAACCGGTGTGCCGGTCAATCATCGAGGGAGGACAAGATGGTCATGCAAGGGGCAAGGAACTGGTTGACGAGCGCGGCTATGGCGCTCGCGTTGGGCGTTTCGGCGCCGGCGGCTCTGGCCGAGGCGCCGGAATCCGACGAAACCATCAAGCTCGGCGTCAACGAGTGGACGACGCAACAGGTCATCACGCGTGTCGCCCACCAGCTCCTGGAGGAGATGGGCTACAACGTCGAATCGGTCACCATCGGCTATTACCCGCAGGTCGAGGCGATGGTTCAGAACGACATTACGGCAACGCTGGAGCTATGGCCCAACAACATTGGCGAGGGCATTTATGAGGCGCTCGACAACGGCGAACTCGTTCACTTGGGCAACCACGACATCGAAGGCGGCGGCCAGTACTACTATCCCGCCTACATGGAGGAGCAATGTCCGGGCCTGCCCGATTACAACGCGCTGAAGAACTGCATCGACCTCTTCGTGTCGCCGGATACCGCGCCGTCGGGCCGCTTTGTTGGTTATCCTGCCGACTGGGGCCAGGTGTTCTATGAAGAGCGGTTCGAGGCGCTGGGTCTGGATCTGGTTCCGATTGCTGCCGGCGGCGAAGGCGCGCTGATTGCGGAGATGAAAAGCGCATGGGAGCGCCAGGCGCCGCTCCTGATTCACTTCTGGACCCCGCACTGGGTCTTCAGCGAGTACGACTACAGAGTTCTCGAGATGCCGCTCGACGACTCGATCACCTACGAAAACTGCTTCAACGACCCGGCCTGGGGGCCGAATCCCGACATGACCCATGACTGCGGCCAGGCACCGCAAAAGGGTATCTTCAAAGCGGCCAATCCCGGCATCGACGAGACATGGCCGGCCGCCGCGGAGCTGCTGCGGCAACTTTCCTTCACCAACGAGGACGCCACATGGATGCTGGTCGAGGTCGATCAGGGCGGCCTGAGTCAGGATGAGGCTGCCGCCAAGTGGATCGAAGAGAACCGGGACAAGGTCAACGGCTGGATGGACGCGGCCGCCGGTTCGTGACCACCGGCACGAAGGTCACCGTCGTTCATTTCTGGAGCGGCCCGTTGGGGCCGCTCCCTTTATTTGGCGTTAGATCCGCAGTTGGGGCGATCAGCCTGGGTCGAGCTTCGGCGCTGCCGCCTTGCAATAGGCCATCTTGCGGATGAGCTTGTCACCGCGGAAATGGAGGAGGTCGAGGCCGCGCAGCTTCACAGGCTTGCCGTCGACCTCCATGTTGAGCGTCCAGCTCGCCATCACCTTGTCGGTCTCCGGCTCGGCGAAGAAGTCCTCATCGTCGAACCGGATCGCGCCACGGTCGCCACAGACCAGGGGCACAAAGGCGTCGCGAATCGCGGAGGGTCCGCTGTGGCTGCCGCCGTTGGAGTCTTCGTAAACGGCGTCCTCGGCAAAGAACGATGCCACGCTGTCGATGTCCTGGCGGTTGAACGCGTCGACGAACTGCTTCGTCAAGTCCTCAAGTTCCGTGCGGCGATTTGCCATGAGCGCCTCCCTCTCTGTCGTGTCGTTCGTGTCGTGCAATGGGCGCGCCGAGCGCCGCCTGGCACGTTAGCCTGACGTCCCGTTGCCACTCAACTGGCCAATGCTTCCTTGTAGTGCCGCCACGTGATCGCGTTGAAGTGCTGCGTGGCCTCCTCGCGGGCGTGGACGTAGCGGTTGTAGGGCTGACGCGCGGTCCTGATGTTCGCGTACTGATCGGCGGTGATCTCGTTGTCTTCTCGGTAGGTCTGGTCCCAAAGCTCTATCCAGGCATCGACTCTGTCCGGATCGCTGTCGCGGTCGCCCAGATAATGGGTGACGTGCTGCGTGAGCCCGGGCGCGACGGGCACCATGCCGGTCATGTGAAGGAGGTCGTCGTGTTCGATCAGCACGATGCCGGGAAACACCTGGTAGGACCGGAATGTCTGGCTGGTGAGCTGGTTGCTAACGACCTTCGGTTGGGGTTTCCAAGTATTGGTCATGAAGCCGTCGCCGTAGATGGCGTCGGTATCCTCCGGCGCGGAGCGAAAGGCAGCACCGAAGGACTCGCCGTGAATGTTGGGGCAGTGGTAGCACTCCGTGCCGTTGTCGTACCAGAGCTTCCAGTTTGTCCCGATCTCGTAGGTGATCTCCTTACGCATGACATAGCGGTCGGGGTCGGGGCAGAAGTCCTGACCGTCATAGACATCGGCAAAGGCCGAATGACTCTCTCGGAACGGGCGAGCGTCGGCGTCCGGATTGACCACGATCGCCGGTCCGAACTGTTCGACGGCAACGGGCATGAGCGAGAGTTTGCTGCGACAGAATCCGGCCTCAGCTTCGGCGTCTGGTGCGTTGGCCAGTGTGCCGTCCAGATTGTAGGACCAGCCGTGATAGCGGCAGACGAGCCTCAGGCATTTCGACCGGTCATGCTCGGCCACCGTATAGCCGCGATGGCGGCAGACGTTGAGGAAGGCGCGTAGTTCGCCTTCGCGGTCACGCGTGACGACGATTGGGTACTTGCCCATCTGGCGCACGACCACATCGCCGGGTTCGGCGAGTTTGTGGACTGGGCCAAAGTAGAGCCAGTTCTTAGAAAAAATGGCCTCCATCTCGAAGTCGTAGATGGCGGGGTCCCAGTAGAACCGGGTCGGCAGGCTCCAGTTGGCAGCCAGGCGCGCGTCGACCTCGGCGACATCAATGTCCAAGTTCTGGGCTGCGTTCGCGACCATAGCCGGACCTCCCTTCAGGTTTGTCGGAACAGCCTAATCCTCACTATGAAAATTGTGAACCATATTTTCACGAAGAGTTTCCGACCATCAGATTCCATGTGATATTCGGCTCGTTTTCCGGATGTTCAGGGCATCCGCAGCGTGAGCGGCCATGGCCGGAGTGGCGGATTTCGCATTGTGTGAAATGAAATTTCATGGAATGCTTTTCACGATGACATGCAAGACGAACCCATGAAGGTCGACTTGACCAGCGGAAGTGCGCGTATTCGCGAGCTCTTGGGCGAGCCCGCGCTTGAGCGGCTCCATGCGGATGTCGCTGGCGGCAGCGGTTTGCCCAACCTGGCCTACATCAGCGCCGAATGGCTCGACCTGGAGCGGCGGCACTTGATGTTTCCGTTGTGGATGCTGGCGGGCTTTGAAAGCCAGATCCCCGACATCGGCGATGCGCTGCCGGTGACCGTTGCCGGTTGCCCCATCGTGCTGCTGCGTCAGCACGACGGCGGCATTCGTGCCTTCCACAACGTCTGCCGCCATCGCGGTGCGGTCATCGTGACAGAACCCTGCCGGGGGCTCGCCGCATTGACCTGCCCCTATCATGCCTGGGCCTATGGCCTGGACGGCACGATCCGCACACGGCCGCACTTCCATGGCGGTGGCCAGCACGACGTGACAAAAAAGAACAACGGCCGCGCCAACCTCGTCGAGGTTCGCTGCGACACATGGCGCGGTGTCCTCTTCGTTAACATTGACGGCAACGCGCCATCTCTTGCCGATCACATGGCGCCGATCGACAACCATCTGGACGGCTGGGCGCCGCAGCCGCTCGCTTATGGCGGCTCGCTGACCTACGACATCGCAGCGAACTGGAAACACGTTCACGAGAACTTTGTCGACGTCTACCACAAGTTTGCCATCCATCCGGAGCTCTGCGCCTTCGCGCCCTTGGAAAACAGCAATCCCATGGTGCCGATCGCCGATCACATCCTGAAAACATGGCATCTGATCGCCGAACCCCATGAGGGCCGCGGCAAGGGTCTGCCTTTCTTGCCGGGCTTGCCGGATGTCCTGCATCGCGAAGGCCGCATGTTCACCATGATACCTACGTGTGACATCAATCTGTGGCCCGACCACATCGCCTTCCTGGTTGCCGAGCCCACGGGACCCGGCACGGCGCGCGAAACCATTCACATTCTGTTCAGCGAAGAGGCCATGTCGGGGCAATTCGACGACGCGCGACAGAAGGTGATGGACACATGGGACGCACTCAATCGCCAGGACATTGCGCCGCTTGAGTCCATGCAACGCGGACGCGCCTCGCCGGGCTTCGACGGCGGCAGCCTGTCGCCGTTTTGGGATTCCGGCACCCAGTATCTCGCGTGCCAGATCGCATCGTTGATGGTTGGGACGAAGGCATGAATGTTGACGATATCTTCGACGCGCGTTTTCGCGAACGGCTGGCGAAGCCGGCCGGTGAGGGCGGTACGTGCCTTCCCAATGTTTGCTACACAAACCGTGACTGGCTGGAACTCGAGAACGAACGACTGTTTGCGCGCACCTGGATCTACGCCGGTTGCCTCGATCAGATTTCGAAACCCGGCGATGTTCTGCCGCTGACCATCGCCGGCAAGCCAATCGTGCTGGTTCACGATCGTAGCGGCGAGATACGCGCGTTTCACAACGTTTGCCGGCATCGCGGTGCGCTCATCGTGGACGAGCCGTGCCGGGGCAAGACGGTTCTGACCTGTCCCTATCACGCCTGGTCCTACGGTCTGGACGGCAAGCTGCGAAGCCGGCCTCACTTCGGCGGCGCCGACAACCACGATCGTCCATCGAACGGCGGTGGACCCGATCTGGTGCCGATCCGCATGGCGCGCTGGTTTCGCTTTTTCTTCGTCAATCTCGACGGCCAGGCGCGAGATTTCGATGACTTCATGGCACCGCTGGCGCGTCGGCTGCCCCATCACGACTTCGACGCGCTGCGCCTCGGCAAGACGCTGGTCTGGGAGTTCCGTGCCAACTGGAAGATCGTCTTCGAGAACTACTTCGACAACTATCATGTCGGCACGATCCACCCGCGCCTCGACGCCTTTTTGCCCATGACACAGCGCCGGCCGTTCGAACCGGATGGGCCGCTGCTGCAGTTCGAAGCCTTGTTCGACGATCCGGAGGCAGGCCGGGGGGTTGGGTTGCCATACTATCCGGGCGTGCCGCCGGAACTCGCGCACTTTGAAGCCGGCTATCATCTCTTCCCCAGCGTCTGCTTTCAGATTTGGCCCGATCAGCTGACGGTCTTTCAGGTATTCCCCATGGCGCACGACCACACGATTGAGCATCTGCACATCTTCTTTATCGGAGAAGGCGCCGCTGACCCCGCCTATGGGGCGGCCCGCCAAAGCGTTTACGACATGTGGGACGAACTGAACCGCGAGGATATCAACGCCATTGAATGGATGCAGAAGGGCCGCATGTCGCCCGCCTTCGATGGCGGTCGTCTGTCCGGCTATTGGGACCCCGCCCTGCAGCACTTTGCCCGGCTGACCGTGGATTTGATGTCGTGAGCCACCCGCAGTTCCCGCATCTCTTCTCGCCCATCGAGATACGCGGTCGCGAGATCAAGAACCGGGTCTTCGTGCCCGGCCACAACACCGCATTGTCGGAAGGTGGCAAGATAGGCGACGCCATGATCGCCTATCACGAGGCGCGCATGAAAGGCGGCGTCGGCATGATCATGACCGAGGTCCACTGTGTGCATCCAACCTACATGCCGCCGGGTCGTGCTTGGGCGACAAACGATGAGTGCCTGCCTGGACTGCGCCGTCTCGCCTTGAAGGGGCGTGACCATGGAGTCAGGATCATCGGTCAGGTGTTCCACCCCGGCCGCGTCGCGGCCGCTTCCGTCGACGGCACCAAGATGGTGGCCTACGCGCCGTCGGAAGTGCCTGATGAGATGTACAAGACCGTGCCGACACCGCTTACCTGCGATCTTATCCGCGAGATCGTGGCGGCCCATGGCGACGGCGCCGCGCGCATGGCCGAGGCAGGATTGGATGGTGTCGAAATCATCTCCAGCATGGGCTATCTGGCCTCCCAATTCATCAATCCCCGTCTCAACCGACGTGACGACAAGTATGGCGGGTCGTTCGAAAACCGCATGCGTTTCGTGCGTGAGGTCGCCGCCGACATCCGCGCCAAGATCGGCGGCGACATGATCCTGGGCCTGCGTATCTCCGCCGACGAGATGGACGAGGAAGGGCTCACCATCGAGGAGTCCCGCGAGGCCTGTGCCGCGCTCGATGCCGATGGCGTGCTCGACTACCTCAATATTGTTTTGGGCTCGACCGCGACTTACACGGGCTGGCAGCACATCATCCCGCACATGCAGTACGATGCCGGCTACACCGGCAAGAAGTCCGGCGCGCTCAAGGAAGCCGTCAAACGCGTCCCCGTCATGATCGCCGGCCGCATCAACCAGCCGCAAATCGCCGAACAGATTCTGGCCGAAGGCCAGGCCGATATGATCGGCATCGTGCGCGGCCATATCGCCGATCCCGACCTGGTGAGAAAAGCCAGTGAAGGACGCGTCGACGACATCCGCGCATGCATCGCATGCGACCAGGCATGCATCGGTCACAGGCTCAAGGGTTTCCCGATCTCCTGCATCCAGTTCCCGGAGACCGGCCGCGAACTCTGCTTTGCCGCCAAACCCAGAGTCGACAGACAGCGCAAGGTGCTGGTGGTCGGCGGCGGGCCGGCGGGCATGAAGGCCGCCGCCGTCGCCGCCGAGCGTGGCCATAGCGTGACATTGATGGAGAAGGCGACCCAACTGGGTGGCCAGGCGCTTGTTGCGCAGCTTCTGCCGGGACGCGCCGAGTTCGGCGGTATCGTCACCAACCTCCAGCGGGAGTGCGAGAGCCACGGCGTCGAGATCCGCCGTGGCGTCAACGTGACGAAGGAGATGGTCAAGGCCGAAGCGCCCGATGTGGTGATCGCCGCGACCGGCGCGACAGAGCGGCGCCCCGAATTGGAAGGCCTGGATGGCGCGCATGTGGTTGGCGCCTGGGGCGTCGCGCAGGGCACCGCCAATGTGGGTGGCAAGGTCGTGGTCTATGACTGGCACGCGAACTGGATCGGGCTTGGCGTTGCCGAAAAACTGGCACGCGACGGCTGTTCGGTTCGGCTTTGCGTCAACGGGCCGATGCCCGGCGAACACCTGCCGATGATGGTGCGTGACGGCTGGATGGGCCAGCTCCACAAGTTCGGCGTCGAGGTCATTCCCTATGCCCGGCTCTACGGCGCCGACGACACAAGCGTCTTCATGCAGCACGTCACGAGCGGCGAGCCGATCATCTGCGATGATGTCGAGACCCTGGTGCTCGCCACGCCGCATAAACGCGAGGCCGGACTGTGGGAATCACTTCATGACAGCGACTTGGAACTTCATCTGATCGGCGACGCATTGGCGCCACGTACTGCCGAAGAGGCGGTGTTGGAAGGCTTGCGTGCCGGATTCGCGGTCTAGCCTCAAGGGCCGCGGCTGATGACCGCGTTCCCCCATCTCTTCGATCCGCTCGAGATCCGCGGCCTCGATCTCAAGAACCGCATCGCCTTTGGTCCCCATGGCACCAGCCAGGGACGTACACCAGAGACGTTGCCGGACCTTGTCGCCTACCACGAAGCGCGGGCGAAGGGTGGTGTCGGTCTGATCATTACCGAAGCCCATACGGTTCATGAAAGTTATGAGGTCCGCCACAGCCTGCTGGCTGTCAGCGACGATGACGCCATCCCCGAACTGCGTGCGATTGCCGATGTCGCGCACAAGCATGGCGCGCGCATGTTCGGCCAGCTTTTTCACCCCGGCCGCGCCGTCGCCAACAGAAAGAATGGCGCTCTGCTGGCCGCCTACGCGCCCTCGGAGATCCCCGACGAACGCCATCACGTCATGCCTGCACCGATGTCTGAGATCATGATCCGCGATGTCATCCGTGCCTATGGCGCCGGCGCACGCCGTATGGCGGAAGCGGGCCTCGACGGTATCGAATACATGGTGTCGATGGGGTATCTGCCGGCGCAGTTCGTCAACCCGCGCGCCAACCAGAGAACCGATGCGTATGGCGGCAGCTTTGAGAACCGGTTGCGGTTTCTCACCGAATCACTCGCCGCCGTTCGCGATTCGGTCGGCGACGAAATCGTGGTCGGCATACGAATCTCCGTCGACGAGCTCGATCACGGTGGCCTCTCACCCGACGAGAGCATCGCCGTTTCCAAGGCGCTCGGTGACGCCGGGTTGATCGACTATGTCAACGTCATCGGCGGGTCGGGCGCCTCGGTTGGCGGCGCCGTTCATATCGTACCGCCGATGTTTGTCGATCAGGCCTACCTGGCCGATGACGCGGCACGGCTGAAACAGACTGTCGGTCTGCCGACCTTGCTGGGCGGGCGCATCAACCAGCCGCAGTCAGCGGAGCAGGTCGTGGCGTCGGGCCAGGCCGACATGGTCTGCCTCGTGCGGGCCCTTATCTGCGATCCGTTCTTTGCGGCGAAGGCGGGGCGTGGCGAGGCCGATGACATCCGCGCCTGCATCGGCTGCAACCAGGCCTGCATCGGACACCGGCACATGGGCGCGATCGTCTCGTGTATCCAGCACCCGGAGACAGGCCGTGAGCGCACGTTTCCGCACGACAAGTCGAAAGCGGCGGCGTCACGTCGGATTATGGTCGTTGGCGGCGGTCCCGGCGGCATGAAGGCTGCCGCCATCGCGGCGGAACGTGGGCATGACGTCGCGCTTTATGAGAAGGCAGACCAGCTCGGCGGGCAGGCTCTGTTGGCACAGATGTTGCCGGAGCGCGTGGAGTTCGGCGGTATCGTCACCAACCTTACGCGCGAAATGGATCGCTGCGGCGTCGCCGTCAACAAGGGCGTGACGGTCGATGCCGCGATGGTTGAACGCGAGGCGCCTGATGCCGTCATCGTGGCAACCGGCGCGACGCCCTACCTTCCCAAGCTGGAGGGGCTGGACGAGACCCACGCGGTCGACGCCTGGTCCGTGATCAAGGGCGAAGCCAATGTGGGCGGACGCGTCGTCATCGCCGACTGGCGTTGCGATTGGGTTGGTATGGGTGTGGCGGAGATGCTGGCCCGCAACGGCTGCCATGTGCGCCTCTATTGCCAGGGCGTCATGCCCGGACAAAACCTGCAGGCCTATCTGCGCGATCACTGGATAGGGGTCCTGGACAGCCTGGGTGTTGAGACCAGGGCCTACGTGCGTTTGTTCGGCGCCGCCGTCGACAGCGTCTACTTTCAACACATGACCAACGGCGAGGCAATTGTCGCCGACGACGTCGAGACCCTGGTCCTGGCGCAAGGCCACAGACGGGAGGCGGTGTTGGCCGAGACACTGGCGCAGTTCTGGGCCGGCGAGTTGCATGTTATCGGCGATGCGCTGTCCCCGCGCACGGCAGAAGAGGCGGTTATGGAGGGGCTTCAGGCAGCCATGGTGCTCTAACCGCTTTTTGATTTCGGTATAGCTCAGCCCTACGATGGCGACAGTACTGATCGCAGGCCTTGAGGAGTAACAACTTGGCAGCCAAAGCAGCCGTTCTGCCTGAGGAAACACAAGGCGCGCTGACCTTAGGCGCGGAGATCCGCGCCTTGCGTAAGGTGAAGGGTCTGACGCTGACCGATCTGGCAGAGAAGACTGGCAAATCAATTGGGTATCTAAGTCAGGTCGAACGCGACATCACCAAACCGAACGTCAAGGTTTTGCAGGAAATCGCCGATGCGTTGGGCGTCGACAACGGCTGGTTCTATCCGCCCGGGGAGAGCGCGGACCCACGTGAGAAAAGGTTCATTGTGCGCGCCCGCAACCGGCGCCAGCTTTCGTATTCGCGCCTCGGTCAGGCCGATTATCTCGGCATGAGCGACTATTTGCTGTCGTCAAATCTGGAAGGGCAGCTTGTCATTGGCATCAGCACGCTCCACCCCGGCTGTTCGTCCGGCGATGACGGTTACAGCCACGACGGTGAAGAAGCGGGCTATGTCATGGAGGGCCGCCTCGAGCTGACGATTGATGGCGAGACCTTCACGCTGGAAGCGGGCGACAGCTATTCGTTTCCCAGCCACCACAGTCACCGGTTTCACAATCCGACGTCGCAGAACACGGTCTTCCTGTGGGCCAATACGCCGATCTCGTTTCACTACTGATTGACACGTGCTGTGTCGACACGCCGACACTTGCGTAGGCCATCATGGCAATCGCCTGATTCATCGTTTGAATTCCCTGATGCGGCGGAAGATTTCCCAGTTGTATCGAGAAAATTCCCTGTTCCGTCGCGTAGGGAATTCGCCGCTAACGTGCTGAAATTGCTGGGGGAACTTCACCAGAAAGCTGGATTTTGGACGGAATACGATGAATTTCCCTGTATTTTCCCTGTTAACAGGGAAATCGCGGCAGAGACAGGTTCGCTCGAGACTGCCCGCACCACGACCATATTCCATAATGCAGATTATGAACTCCTTGGCCTGAGCGTGCAGCTGACGGTCCAAGGCATTCTAGTCTTTTCGTCCAGAGACGATTTCTCCGGTGCAGGTTCAAATCAGCCCGCATCCGAACACGATGCCAGACCGGTGTACAAGCGGTCGAATGGCAACGTCGGCTTCGGGCCCAAGTTGCCGACTTGCTGCATCGTGCCGGATGTCTGGACGCAGATGTCGTCGAAGTGGCTAACCTCTACGCGGTCTCCTGAGATCGTCGTTCAGCATGTCAATGAAGCGGCGGACCCGCGGCTCCAACAGGCGTTTGTGGGGGTAAAGCGCGATGATGGGTACCGTGCCGAAATCGACCTGCGGCAGAACATGTTCAAGTCGACCATCTGCCATGTCCGTGCTCACCAAAAGCCGCGGCAACAATGCAATTCCAAGCCCGGCCAGAGCAGCTTCGCGCAGGGCTTCGGCACTATCAAGGCGGAGGCGAACACGCCCTTGGACGCGGGCCCAACTGCCATCCACCTCCTTAAGGTACCAGCCTTGCCTATCCCCTCGACTTGCAAACTGAAGCAGCTCGTGAACACCTAGTTGTTCTGCTGTCAAAGGCCTATCGGATCCCGAAAAATAGGCTGGGGCCGCGCAAAGAAGCGCTACGTCGACCAAAAGCGTTCGCGTTATGAAGCTTTGGTCAGGTGAGCGCACACCGATACGGATCGCCAGGTCGAAGCCTTTCTCTATGATGTTGTCGACCCGGTCCGAGAAACTCATCTCGATCTGAGTTTCGGGCCAGCGCTCTAGAAATCGGCGAACAGTCGGCAGCAGCAGTCTGCGTCCAAGGGCGTCAGGCGCAGTGACTCGCAGCGTCCCGCGAGGGACACCGCGGTTACCCGCGATACTATTGTCAACGTCCTCAATCGCCGCGCGGATGGCCAGACCATGTTCGTAAAGGCGCTGGCCTTCCTCCGTCAGGTCAAGCGCGCGGGTGGTGCGGTTTAGGAGCCGCGCGCCGTAACCGTCCTCCAGCCGCGCAATCGCCTTTCCTGCAGTCGAGCGCGACAAGCCGAACGCCTTGCCGCCGGCGACGAAACTTCCGCTTTCGACAACTGAAAGGAACACGAGGATATCGTTCACCTTCGATCCGATCATGGCACCCTCTTTGTGGACTGTTAATCGCTTCTATCACGAAACCAATTCGTCAATTGTTATCGCTATATGTGCTGACATGACAGTTGATGAAAGGAGAGAGACATGTCCGCTTCAGTTGTTCGCATGAATCCGAAGACCCTGCCTGATACCGGCAAAGTCGGATACTCGCAGATCTCCATCGCACAACCCGGGCGCTTAGCCTTCGTGTCCGGCCAGGTGGCCTGGCCCGACGAGGGCGGCGATGTTCCCGGATCGTTGGCCGAGCAGACCGCTATTGTGATCAAAAACCTGAATGGTGCTTTGGATGCCCTTGAGGCTACCCCTGACGACATTGTCCAGATGCGCGTCTATGTGACCGACTTGCGGTCCGAGACACGAGAGATCGCAATGACAGAGATCTTGCGCTTTCTCGAGGGCGCACAGCCCAGTCTCACAGGCATTGGCGTCGCCGCTCTGGCAGCACCTGACCTTCAGATCGAAGTTGAAATGGTGGTGCAGGTCGCAGCCTGACACCGATCGAGGAGGGCACAATGACGACTGCACCCTCCAAACTCGACCTTGTTCGAAGCCGACGTGACGGGCTGGTGACCATCGCTGCCACTTAAGCTGCCGCCACACTCCCGGACACGGCTTCACTCAAACTGAACCTGACCTGAAAGGGCCTGCTGAAATGTCTAGCATCACCACCACCGACGGAACTGAAATCTTCTATAAGGACTGGGGTCCGAAGGACGCTCAACCCATCGTGTTCCACCACGGCTGGCCGCTAAGCAGCGATGACTGGGACAACCAGATGCTGTTCTTCGTTTCAAAAGGCCACCGCGTCATTGCCCATGACCGTCGCGGGCATGGGCGGTCGAGCCAGACCGACGTCGGCCATGGCATGGAGACCTATGCCGCGGACGTGACCGAACTTGTCATGGAACTGGATCTGACAAACGCGGTTCACATCGGCCACTCGACGGGTGGCGGTGAAGTCGCGCGGTACGTGGCCCGGGCGCAACCCGGTCGTGTTGCCAAAGCAGCACTGCTTGGGGCGATCCCGCCCTTGATGCTGAAGACCGACGCAAACCCCAACGGCATTCCGATGGAGATTTTTGACGGCTTCCGCACCGCACTTGCGGCAAACCGATCGCAGTTCTTCCTCGATGTTCCGTCGGGGCCCTTCTTCGGCTTCAACCGCGAAGGCTCTGAGATTAGCCAGGGTTTGATCCAGAACTGGTGGCGCCAGGGCATGATGGGTAGTGCCTCCGCACAATATCAGTGCATCGCTGTGTTCTCGGAAACCGACCAGACCGCGGACCTCAAAGCGATCAACGTTCCGGTTCTCGTGATGCATGGCGAAGATGACCAGGTCGTGCCCATTGCGAACTCTGCGCTCAAGGCGGTCAAGCTGCTGAAGAACGGGACGTTGAAGACCTATGATGGCTTGTCACACGGTTTCTTCGCGACGCATCCTGATGAGGTCAACGCCGATCTGCTGGACTTTGTTGAGAGCTGACAAAAACCAAATTGCCGGGCAGGAAGGATAGCCGGGCAATGCAACCGTTCGGATTGGAAACCCTCGAGGCAAGACGGCCATCACCTTACTTCGGCGTATTGTTTGGTCCCATACCGATGCCTACGAAACGGTTCTCTCCCGAACTTGCCGTTGTTCGAAACGCCGCCTGCTCGTAGTGATGGTGGCGAGCCAGCGATCTAAATTTGCACCGTGTGTATTTTCCGTAATGCAGATTATGGGGCCGGCAAGATGTCCGAATGGCGACGAAGAGCGGACATGGCGCTTCGCGGTGCCCTGTGTCCGCTGATAGCTAGGAACAGACATTAAGTAATGTCTGCATTGGGCAACAACAAAGACATGCCAGCTCTTCCCACGAACAACTCCGTCCGCCGATTGAGACCTGACCTGCAGTTTGGTCGGTCGACTAGAGGGGAGGCACCGGCCGCACGCTAACCGGTATGTTGCCCATGCGAGGCTGACCGGTGTAGCGGTCGACGCCGTCGTCGACACGGAGCAAGCGACCAGAATTCGTGCCGCGTTCGCGGACCTGCTCGTCCTGTTCGTCTGGCAGGCCGCCATAAGTTGGCGCCATGGATACGACGCCGGCCCGAAGACTTTCATCAGGTTGCACGATGCTCCGGATCGACCCGTACTCGGAGTGGATCTCGACCAAATCACCTGCGGAGAGACCTGCGCGATCGAGATCGTTGGGGTGCATGAAGGCCGGGTTGTAGGGCCATTTGCGCCGCAGCCCATGGAGGTCCTGACCATTCGAGTTGTAGGTACGGATTAAACGTCCGTTGATGAGGCGATAGGGATAGCGCTCGTCTACCTCGCCGTGATCGGTTTCTACGAAACAGGCCGCTGCTTGCGCAAGATCCGCCAACATTTCGGAGTTGGCCGCGTCAAGACGCTCGGTCCAGCCGGCCTCGCGGCCCGTCACCACCATCGACTCGTTGCGGAAGATGGCACCGTGGGGATGTTTCTTGACTTCGGCGAGCGGTATTCGCGCATCACGCGTCAGAATCTCGAAGAGCGTGTCGGTGCTCGGTCGCGACACCATGTCGAGATCGACCTTGCCGCCTGTGGAGGTTGTCCCCGGCGCGGCTGCCGGTTCGATTGCGAGGCCGAGGCCCATGCGCTGCGCCAGGGCATAGAAGAACTCCCAGTCCTCAATGACGTCCGCGCCTTCGGGAGGCTTGACGAGTGGCGGCGTGTACTGCGCGTAGGCGTCCTTGTACCCCATTCCGGCGGCGTAGAAGCTGAACAGCTCCTGGGACAAGGTCATGCCCGCCATCTCAAGCGGAAGCTTCGGTGCAATGACATAGTCTGCAAGACGCGCCGTTGCGGAGAACTTGATGTCGATCTGCACCAGCAGATCGAGTGCCTTGAGTGCACGTACGTTGAGGTCTTGATCGGGAATGGTCAGGGCAGGGTTGCCGGCGACACTGAGGAGGGCGCGAACCTGCCCGTCTCCCTCAAGCAGGATTTCCTCTGCAAGGGCAGAGGCCTGCAGCCCGCCGTCGCAATTAGCGATATCGCGCACCCGGAGTTGCGGGCCATAACCGTAGCCGCGGCGGTGCGGCGCTTCCGCCTGTGCGACCGCGGAAAAAGGAGCCGTCAGGGTTCCGGTATGCGTCACGGGATCGCCCGCACGGCTCCACTGCCCGCAGACCGTGTTGAGGGCGAGGACCAAATACTCAAAGAGCGTGCCCTGACCGTTGAAGCTGGGAGCCGTACCGGCGGTGGCGACGCCGCAGCCCGCAGCAAAAGTCCGCGCTGCCTCCACCAGATCGGCGACCGGAACACCCGCCCGCTTCGCGACCAACTCGGGCTCGTAGTGCGCCACAGCCGCCCGCAGCGCCTCGAGGCCCGTCACGTTTTCTTCGACAAAGTCCGCGTCGTGCAATTCTTCGCGCAGGATCACGTTCAGCATCGCCGCGACCAGGGAGAGGTCGTGGCCAGGCCGGCACTGCAGATGGATATGCGCGCGTCGAGCCGTCTCGGTCCGGCGCGGATCGATCACGATGAGACGCATTCCCCGGGCGATGGCGGCGGTCAGTTCGCGGCCCGGATTCGCGATCGGCAGACCCATCTGGAAGGAGACGAGCGGGTTGGCGCCGATCAGGAGGGTCACGTCCCGTGTCTCGAAGGCCGGCGGCGGCGCCTGCCAACGTCCATGCAGCGCCTGGGCGACGGCCTTGCCCGGCTGGTCGATGGAGTTCGCATCGAACACCAGTGAAGCTCCTATTGCCTCCATGAAGGCGAGTGCGACCGGCACGGTCGCGGGGTTCACGATGCTGTAGGTGCCCCGATAAAGCGCCACCGAGCGCGGCCCGTGCTCAGCCACGATCTCGCTCAGTCGCCCGGCGATTTCATCGACCGCGTCGGAAAACGGTATCGGGCGGAATGTGCCGTCTGGCTTCCGCTTCTGGCTTTGAAGTAGCCGCTCGGGGTGATCCCACTGTTCGGGCACGTGCTGCCCCTTGATGCAGCAGAAACCCGCATAGGCCGGGTTATCGCGATCGCCACGAACCTTCACCGGGCGTCCGTTCTCGAGCTCCACCAGAACGCCGCAGCCATTGTCGCAGAAACGACACATCATAGGTTTCGTGGTTCTCATGAATGTCCTCCGCGGACGACCAATGCCGTTTGCTCTCGCGATGACGGCTGTAGAATCTAACGTGAGTGTTTTCGGGTGCTAAGCGTTCTCAAGCGCACAGGACGGTTCCGACAATCAATGATGCCGAACGTGCGGGTTTGTGTTGCTTCACCCAAGAGGTTCAACGATCGGCATCGCCAGGGCTGCGGCGTTTCCTCGCCCTGTCGCCTTTCCCAAACCTCAGGATGGACCACGTCATCGGGCGAGGATCGCGCCATCAGATCAGTTTCAATAGAATCGACCTTCGACCCAGCTGGTCTCGTAGATCGTATAGACCTTTCGGAACACCTCATGGATTTCCCAGATCATGTCGGACTCGGCGGGAACGAAAAAATGGTCGCCGACCGTCAGGTTCATCGCCACACCGGTGTTCGCGTCCGTAAGCGTCGCGCTGCCTTTAACGACGTGGGCGAACTCGCTTCCGGGATAGACAACCTTGAACTTTCCAACCGGGCACTCCCACACCCCCGCGCTATAAAGCTGTGTCGGATCGCGAAAGAACACGGTCCCGCGGTGGTCGTTGGGATTGCCGGCGAGGATATCCTCCGGCGGGAAGTCGGGCCAGGGCTCAAGGGGAATGTTCGCGAGATCCCGGTCGAGCACGGTTGCGGTGTACGAACCCATTGGTGTTTGAACAGCGAGAGCATCGCTCATGATAACTCCTTTCGTTTGACGTCAAACGTTCAACCGGCGAGCTGGACCTCTTCATACATCTTGATGTAGCGGTTCAGGACATCGGGCGGCCACGACTGCCACGGCAGTGCCTTGGCCAGGAATTCCGCGATATCACCGTCAAGGCCCATCGCCTTGAGTATCGCCGGATCGACGATGTCGTAGGTCAGGAGGTTCGCGTGGCCGTAGCCGTAGACCTCGATCAGAAACTTGCCGGCTTCGGGTGAATTCCAGGCGTTGATGAAGTCATAGGCGGCCTGTTCATCACCTTTCCCGTTCGTGGTCATGACAAGCCCACAGGCCCAGGAAATGATCCCACCCTTGGGGTTCAGCATGTACTCGACGGGAACGCCGGCCTCCTGGAGACGATAGACCGGCCCGCTCCAGAAGTAAGAGGCGACAACCTCGCCGGACGACATCATGGCCTCGCCGTCCGTCTCGACCGTCCAGTAGGAACGCAGCAGCGCCTTCTGGCGCAGCAGGACCTCTTTCATCTGCTCAACCTGCTCGTTGGTGACGTCGGTCGTATCGCGAATACCGAGAATCATCGCGGCGAAAGCGACCGCCGCATCGACGGAGTCCCACATCGACAGGCGCCCAGCATGGGATTCGTCAAGCAGAAGCTCCCACGATTTTTCTTCGGCATAGGCCGGGTCGATCACGTCCGTGCGATAGGCAATCGAGTGGGTACCCCAGTCGTTGGCCACAAAAATCGGTTGTCCGTCCGCCATCGTTCCCGGCACATCCCGAAGCGCCGGGATCAAATCGTCCCAGTACTGCAACCGTGATGTGTCGATCTTGTTGATGACGTCGGCGTCGTACCAGCGCTGAACGACGGTGTTGCAGGGATGAGCGACATCGGCAGCATAACCCTGGCGCAGCTTGGTGAGAGCCTCCTCCTCGTGGGCAAAAAATGTGACATCGGGCGAGCCGCCGTATTTCTCCACGTATGCCGGATGCAGTTCGGGAATCTCGTAGCCGGCCCAGGTAAAATAGGTGATCTCCTCAGCACTGCGCGCCAGGCCGGGAACCAGTGGCACGGCGACGGAAGCGAGCCCGAGCGATGCGAGATAACGGTTAAAGGCGCGACGGTCGGTTCGCGACGCGCGGATGAGATCGTGAAGTCTGCTGCTGTCCACCAATCGGGTCCTCCCTAAACCGTAGAGCGATCGACGTGGGTGCGATCGTTTCGCGCAGCGTTGCCAATGTGGCGACTTACGTCAATAATTATTTATCAAAATAAATAGTTACTGATAAGCCATATATTGCAATGTGTTGACGGCATCGTGATCGGCATCCATGATCCCTGGCTTGGTCGCTATGACGTGATCAAGCTCGACGGCTGCAAGGTTTGACGATCCGTCGCGACGGCTTTGATGTGCCGGAAAAGATCGGAATTTTGGTGCTGGGAAAGCCAATGGGAACGAGCAAACGTGTTGGACGGCGCGTAGAACAAGTCCAAGTCGCCTTGTCGCGAGGCAAGTCGCATTCGTGCGACAAGGCAGTGCGATGGCAACGCAAGTCACGGGCCGACCGACGGCAGAGTCTTATCGACGCGACGATCAGGGTTATCGCCGCATACGGTATCAGCGATTGCAGCCTTGAGCGGGTCGCTGCAGCCGCGGGCGTATCACATGGTCTGATCCGGCACTATTTCGGCGGTAAGGGCGCGCTGCTTGTGGCCGCCTATCAGGAGCTTGCTGATACGTTCCTGGCGACGCTCGATGAGGCCGTTCGCGCGTGCGACGGCGACGCCATGGCTTGCCTGGATGCCTATGTCGAGGTTGTCCATGATCCATTTGTCGTCAGCGAAGACCATGCGCTCTCCTGGTTTGGCCTGTGGTACGAGGCGCGCAGCAATCCCGAAGTTCATGCCATCAACAGGGAGTTCCAGGCCCAGTACCTCGACTACATAGAGAATCTCGTACGGATGGCCGCGACAGAGCGAGGCATCGATGTCGATGTCCAACTCGTCGCGCGGGGCTTGGTCGCACTGACAGATGGTCTGTGGCAGGAACTCATGATCGACCACACGGCATTTGGCACGCAGGTCGCCAAGGAGGTCTGCGATGATTATCTGGCCCGCCATTTCGATCCGGGCTGCAAGGCTAAATCGCGGTCGTTGGCAGGGTCGGCGAGCGTAAGCCGATGACAGCGCTGTCGTTCAAGCGCCACCGGTTCTCACCCACCAACGAGAGAGAGTAGGCACCATGAACGTCATCTCCTGCGGCCCGCGCACCGATGACATCTGGCGCACCGTGTCCGACGAGGTTCTGGAGCGGCTGGGCCGCGACACCGCCGAAGCCCGCGGCCTGCCCAACGCCGCCTTCACGGACGCCGACTTTCTTGAACTGGAGAAGAAGCGTCTGTTCGCGCGCAGTTGGGTCTTTGCCGCCCCGGCGAGCCTGATACCGGGTCACGGCGACGTCCTGCCGCTCAGGATCGCCGGTCGGCCCGTGATCCTCGTGCGTGACGGCGACGGTACGGTCCGCGCATTCCACAACGTCTGTCCGCACCGTGGCACCCGTCTCGTGACCGAGGGGAAGCGCGGTAAGGCGGTGCTTACCTGTCCCTACCACGCGTGGTCCTTCGGCCTAGACGGCACGCTTAATGGCCGTCCACACTATCACGGTCCCAACCAGCACGAGACCGGACCCGCCAACGAAGCGGGTCAGCCCTGCCTGTTCGAGATCCGCAGCGCGACATGGCACGACTGGGTTTTCGTGAATCTCGACGGCGAGGCCGAGCCGTTCGAGTCCTTTATCGCTCCAGTCGAACAGCAGTTCGAGGGATACGACCTCTCCACCTTTCGCCGCGAAGAGCGCGAAATGCGGTTCGAGTTCGCGAGCAACTGGAAACTCGTTGCCGAGAACTACTGCGACTTCTACCACGTGTTTTCCGTTCATCCCGCGCTTGACGCTGCCATGTCGCCGCAGATGCGGCGGGCGATGTGGCCGGGCGGCTGCCACATGTTCAACGGCTACAGCTTCGAGGGCAGCGGCATCACCATCGAAGACGAAGCCCTGAATCTGCCCAAGCAGCCCGGTCTTCCGCCGGACCGAACCAGCAGCATGGTCTTCGGCCTGGTCTTCCCCAATGTCGCGATTAACGTCTACCCTGAGAGCCTGCAGTTCTCGCTGTTCGAGCCGGCCGGAGTCGACCGCACGATCATGCGCATGTGGTTCTATTACGTGGCAGATGCGGCAGAACATCCCGACTTCGCTGCAGCCCGCGACCGCGTCTACAACGAATGGGCAGCGCTGAACGCTGAGGACGAGGGTATCTGCCGGCAGCTTCAGGAAGGCCGCGCATGCGAGGCCTATGATGGCGGCCGGATGGCACCCTACTGGGACAGCGGAACGATCCATTTCCACAAGCAGATTGCACTCGCGATCCGTCATGAGGGCGCATTTTCTGCGGCAACGTCCACAGGCGATCGGTGAGCCTCCGGGAGCGTTGACGTCTTTGTGAGCGTCGGCGGTCCCGTTCTCGGAGCGGCTGACCAAATATGGACGGTAATGTTAGAACGCCAATCCGACGGATCAGCGCTGAGAACCTCTCATCGCGCGCGCCGCGCCGACCCGGCGCGGGCCGCCGGCCCGAACCCGCTCAACCGGCCGTGTACGGTGCAACCTCATTGTCGCGTTGAGGCAGACCGTCCGTAATCTCGTAGTAGCAGCCTTTGCTGCTCGCATAGGCGTGATTGGTCATGTAGAGGGAGTTGGGCTCGTCAACCGATGCTGCCAAGAGCGCCAAAAAATCGTCGTCGTTGCTTCGCCAGAACAGGGTCGAACCGCAAACCGAGCAAAATCCGCGCTCACCGGCATCAGTCGCACTGAACCATGACACGGATTCCGCACCTTCGATCTCTGTTCGGCTGGTCCTGCCATCGACAAAAGCGTAGCGGTGGCCGGATTGCTTCCGGCACTGTGAACAATGGCATTCGATTACCTGAGGCCGAACGCCGGCGGCGCGGTAACGCACAGCACCGCAGTAACAGCCTCCGGTCACCTTACATGTCGATTTTTCCATCTGGTCTCCTTGTCGCTCGATTTGGCATTGTGCGAACGCAGTTACAGCAACATCGACGATCCGCGTTCTGCTATGCATGTCGAACGTTGCGATCTGCACGTCCTTCAACTCATTGGCTTTTGGCTGTGGCCTTAGCGGATTGCTGATATGACCGAGGTTGCGATTCCGCTTACGTCGATACCTTTCAGTGTTGCACAGCCATTACATCGCCTGCAAAGATCGGTGGGACTGACCACAGGCAGCACAGCATTGCAGCTAGCCGACAAATGACAGTAGCGAATGACACCGTCCATTGTGGAGGTTGCCTTTGTGGTGCCATGCGCTATTCCGCAACTTTCGGCGCTTCCAAGACGGCCGCCCATTGCCATTGCGACATGTGCCGCAAGGTGTCTGGTGGCACATTCACAACGTGGGTCGAGTTTCAGGCCGAGACGTTTAGGATCACCAACGGCGATCCTGTCCGATTTCGGTCCTCCGATCTTGCAGAGCGAATGTTCTGTGGGCGCTGCGGGTGCCAGCTGACGTTTCACGCGGTGGGTGATCCCAAGGGTCCACCCGGATCGATTTGGATCACGCTTGGCAGCCTTGACAGGCCAGACGCGATTGAACCCACTCAGCAAATATTCACAGATAACCAACTCCCTTGGCTGCACCTCAGTGATGCTTTGCCGCAGTGGTCAACGCAGATGCCCTGGATTAGAACGGACGAAGAGTTACCTCATCAGACAACATCAAACGCAGAAACAACTCACCCCCATGCTGCATCTCGAATGCAGAGCGAAACGCGTGGGGGCGGGTGCCTTTGTGGTTCAATACGTTACCGCTACGCTTGCGGCGGTACCGAGCGCACCGGTCATTGCCACTGCCACATGTGCCGAAAGTCGACGGGCGCGACACTGGTCAGCTGGACCTATGTCCCGTCAAAGAGCTTTGATTTTGTCAAAGGTAAACCAACGCGTACTCGGTCATCGCGACTAGCAGAGCGAACATTTTGCGGAACATGCGGCTGCCACTTTACGGTTCAGGCAATGAGTGAATCAGACGCCGCTGCGGATGACCTGCGGATCAGTGTTGGTAGTCACGATCGGCCGCAAGACCTCCACCCTTCATTTCATATGTTTACCAATGAAAAGCTGACCTGTAACCGAACTGATGACGGCCTGAACCGCTGGCCGAATGAGCCTGCCAATCTTTACACGCGAGACGACCATGTAAACTGAGATCAAATCGAGAAATGACGTCGAGACGGCCGCTTTGTCCGCGATCCTCGTCGGTCGCGTCGACCCTAGATCTCCGTCCGACCGGCAGTCGAAACATCAAGGAAGCAGGAATGCCCATGTCCGATCAACCCCACGATAACGAGTACGACGACAACGTGGTCGCATCGCTCCAACTAATCTATGGCGATGGCTTTATCGCGCCGGGTGGACCGGAGGAAGTTCCTAACATCGTCAAAGGTATCGACCTGAAAGGTAAACTCGTGCTCGATATCGGCTGTGGCATCGGTGGTATCGACGTCCTGCTAGCGCGCGACTACGGCTGTGATGTTATTGGCCTTGATGTTGAGGCCCCCTTACTTGGCAGCGCACGCGAGCGCGCGGCATCAAGCGGCTTGAGCGATCGCATTGAGTTCCGCCTGGTCGAGCCTGGCCCCCTGCCGCTTGATGACCAATGTGTTGATGTTGTCTTCAGCAAAGATGCGTGGATACATGTCTCTGACAAACAAGCGCTTCTTTCTGATGTCTATCGCGTACTGCGGCCCGGCGGCTGGGTTCTGGCTGCCGATTGGTGCTGTGGCCCTGATCCCTTTAGCGCCGACATGGAGTACTTCTTCGAGCTTGAAGGCTTGACCTATCACATGGTGACTCTTGACTACTACGGCAGTGCACTACGCGATTGTGGCTTCGTCGACGTTGAATTGAGAGACATTACAGATCGGTTCAAATCTCTGTCGCAGGGTCAGTATGATCGTATTACTGGGCCGTTGGACGGCCGACTGCGCGAGTTGTTAGGTGACAAAGGCGCCGAGAGAATTGTCGAAAACTGGCGCCAACTCTTTGTCGTCATCGACAACGGCGAGCTGCGGCCAGGGCATATGCGAGCCCGCAAGCCCGTTCTTTCGCAACAATCAGTGTCCCTGGGATCAGGGTGATCAGCGCGCCGTGACAGTGCGTCAGGCAGTAGAAACGTGAATCGCCGGCACACGATCACGCCAAGGCTTGGCTTCCTCCAGGTTCTTGGCCAAGGCGAGGAGAACATCGTCCTCACCGAGGCGGCTGACAAACTGGACACCTATGGGAAGGCCATGCTGAGATGTACATAGCGGCAGGGAGATCGCCGGCTGGCCCGTCGCGTTGAACAGTGCCGTGAAGGTTTCGTGGGGCCCCAACTGGTCGAACATCGTATCCACAGTCGCGTCAGGTACGTCCGGATCGTACGTGCCGAGTGTCTTTGGTGCGATCGTACATGTCGGCGTCAACAGGACATCGTGGTCCTTAAGGAAAGAACTGGCTCGGCGTGCGGCGAGATCATAGTGCGCGATTGCGTCGATGAATTGCACTGCCGAGACTTCGCGCCCTGCGACATAGGTGGCCCAGGTCGTGGTCTGGAGGTTGTGTTCGCTTGGTTTGCGTCCGGTGGCGCGGGCGATGTGCGTGACACCGTGCGCCGTGTAGGCAGACCAGATGAGCTTCTGCGCCGCCAGATAAGGTTCGTAGTCGATTCTCGGCGCCACTTCGTCGACCAAATGGCCGAGATCGGCGCATAGCTCGGCCACCATGCGCACGGCGTCAGCAACGTCGCCGTCGACGGGAAGACCGGACCATGCCGTCGTCGTGAAGCCGATGCGCAAGCGCGATGGAGGACGTTCGATTGCCTTGGCATAGGCGTTCGCCGGCGCCGCAATCTCGTAGGGGTCGCCCAAATCGGGTCCGGCGACCGCGTCAAGCAGCACGGCGCAATCGCGCACGGATCGCGTCAGTGCAAAGCTCGACACCAGGCCGCTGAAGGAGTCGGCGTCGCCCGGCGCTGTGACGCGGCCGCGCGTCGGCTTGAGGCCTACCAGACCGCAGAACGAGGCGGGCATCCTGATGGAGCCGCCACCATCGCTGCCGCTAGCGATGGGTACTGCGCCGGCGGCGACAATCGCGGCGCTGCCGCCACTGGAGCCGGCCGCCGAACAGGTGAGGTCCCATGGATTGCACGTACGCCCGGTCAGGCGGTTCTCAGTCGCGGCGGCGATGGCCAGTTCTGACGTCGTCGTCCGTCCCAGGTTCACCAGACCCACCGCCCTGAAGCGTTGCATGAGGGTTGTGTCCTGGTCGGCCCGCAGGCCCTCGGCCAGTTCGCATCCCATTTCCGCGAGAACACCCGCTTCCGCCGGAAAATCCTTCACGAGCATGGGTACACCACGAAATGGCCCCTTCGGTGGAGCGTTCACCGCTGCGGTTTCGAGACGATCGGCAAATGTCTCGATGACGGCATTCAGTTGCGGATTGACGCGTTCGATGGCTGACAGTGCGAGTTCGCACAGCTCCAGCGATGTGACCTCCTTGCTGCGAGTAAGCTCAGCCAAGGCCAAACCATCTAAGCGTGCATATTCCTCAGGACTCATGACAAACGCTTCCGGTCCCTGACGTGAAGGCATGCAAGAGGCGGCCAATCTTGGCGCCAGGTACACTGTAACACTGAATACTCGGCGGGTAGGTCGGCTAAGTCGATGGCCGCATGTATTGGTCCCAATGTTGGATCATGCAGCGCGTGTATGACTTCGGTGCCTTGCCTTGCCGGTTGGCTATCGCCTAGGCTCTCGTGAGAGCTACGGAAACGTAGCGGATCCACGAGATCCCATTGTGGCGATCGGGGCATAGGTTCTGATCTCGACAGGCGAGATGGGTGCGTGGTTGGGGGGCGATCTTGAGTCAAGTCTCGACAGTTCATTCCGCGTCGACCAGGACATTCATCTGGGTCTGCATGGGCCCCGTTATCGTCTTCCTGATCATTGTCGCGGTAGCGCCCGTCACGCTCGCCATCATCGACAGCTTCCGTGAATTATCGCTGACGTCGATCACCAAGCGCGGTCAGTTTGTCGGCCTCGACAACTACCGTGACCTCATTGGATCGGACGGCAGCTTTTATGAGTCGGTCGCCCATACCGCGATCTTCATGATCGTTGTCGTGCCGATTGAGTTCGCGCTTGGTTTACTGATAGCGCTTTGGATCAACCGCGAGTTCGCCGGGCGGCGCCTGGTACTGACGATCCTGATGATACCGACCATGATCGCGCCTGTTGTCGTGGGCATGATCTGGCGGTTCTTCCTGTTGCCGAGCTTCGGGATCCTGACGGTTTACTTGAATCGCCTGGGTTTTTTCGAAGAGACGAGCGTGTTCTCCGGGCCCGTGACGGCGTTTGCCGCCTTGATGTTGATCGACATCTGGGAATGGACGCCGTTCATCATGCTGATCATGCTGGCCGGCCTCACAGCGCTGCCCAAGCCGCCTATCGAGGCGGCAACGATTGATGGCGCGTCGCGCTGGCAGATCTTCCGCCACATCCAGTTCCCGCTGTTGATGCCGCTGATCATCGTCGCCGTTATGTTGCGCGCGATCGACGCCAGTAAGATATTCGACACAATCTATGTCCTGACCGGCGGCGGCCCCGGCAACGCGACCGAGGTGATCTCGACATTCGCCTACCGCACGAACTTCGTCCGTTGGGACCTCGGCTATGGGGCAGCGGTTTGCCTGGTCCTCGCCTTCGCATCCCTAATTGTCGCGGCGATCTTCTTCAAGACCGTGAGCGGCAAATCGGCGCCGGCGGAGAAGACAACATGACCCGGCGCAGCGTCGTTGGCTTTGCCTTGCCACTCGTCGTCTTGCTGGCGGTGGCCTTGCTGCCTTACATCTGGATGTTGCTTGCCAGCTTCAAGACGCGCAGTGACCTGATCTCTCCGACACCGAAGTGGATTTTCGATCCGACCGGGATCAATTACGCTGAGATCTACTCCAAGGGTTTTGACGGGTACCTGCTTAACTCGATCATAATCGGGTTTTCGAGTACCGCGCTGACCGTCGTCATCGGGACCCTGGCGGCCTACGGGTTTTCGCGATTCAAGATCCCGGCCGGGAATCACTTGTTCTTCTACATCCTGGCGACAAGGCTCGGGCCGCCGGTCGCTTATGCCTTGCCGATGTATCTGATCTTCAACCAGCTCGGCCTGATCAACACCTATGCCGGTGTCATCATGGCCCATGCCACGTTCAACCTGGTGCTGGTGGTCTGGATGATGCGGTCGTTCTTCGATGACGTGCCGCGTGAGATCGAGGAAGCCGCGTATCTAGACGGCTGCGGGCACTTCCGTGTGCTCTGGCGGATCACGCTGCCGATGACTTTTCCGGGTCTTGTCGCGGTCTCAATCTTCGTCTTGATCTTCTCATGGAACGAGCTCTTGTTCGCTCTCATCCTGACCGGCGGCGAAACCCGGCCGCTAACGGTGGTCATTCCGTCACTGGTTCTCCATACCGGCACGCAGTGGGGTCAGGTCGCGGCGGCGTCTGTTGTTCAGAGCATCCCGGTGCTCGTGTTCATCTTCTTCATTCAAAAGCAACTTGTTCAGGGACTGACCTTTGGCGCTGTCAAAGGATAGCAGCGACGGCCGGCGGCCTCATATCGAACGCAGGCGTTTTCCCGACGCGGCGTCAAACGCCAGAATCTTGTCGGGTTTGGCCCGCATGCGGATCCTATCGCCGTAGCGTACGGCATCGTTGCGCGTGACCTTAGCCGTAATCGGTGGGCCTGCAGTCGCCAGTTCCAGAATCGTATCGGCCCCGAGGTGCTCGACAGCTTCGACGTTGCCCTCGATGGCAATGCCGCCGTCTTCGCCGTCGAGGCTTAGGTGTTCCGGACGTATGCCAATCACCACGGGACCGCCGGCCGCGGCCGAATGCTCAATGGGAAGGCCGATCTCGAGGTTGCTGGACTTGAACTTCGTTTCGCTGCCGTTCTGTTCGACCGTGCCGTCGATCATGTTCATTGTCGGGCTACCGATGAAGCCGGCGACAAACGTGTCATCGGGATCGTCATAGACATCAAGCGGCGTGCCGACCTGCCGGATGCCACCCTCGTGCATCACCACGATCCTGTCGCCCATGGTCATCGCCTCGATCTGATCGTGGGTCACGTAAATCATGGTGGTGTCGAGGCGATGGTGGAGCTTTATGAGTTCGCCGCGCATGGCGACGCGCAGCTTGGCATCAAGGTTCGACAACGGCTCATCGAATAGAAAGACGGCGGGGTCTCTGACAATCGCACGGCCAAGGGCGACGCGCTGTTGTTGTCCGCCCGACAGCGTCTTGGGTTTGCGCGACAGCTGCTCGGTCAGCCCCAACGTCGCGGCCACCTCATCGACCCGGCGCTTGATCTCGTCTTGGGGCATCTTCCGAAGCTTGAGTGCAAAGCTCATGTTTTCGGCAACCGTCATATGCGGATAGAGCGCATAGGACTGGAACACCATCGCGACATCGCGATCCTTGGCGTGGACGTCTGCAACGTCTGTATCGCCGATGAAGATGCTGCCCGATGTGACCGACTCCAGTCCGGCGACCATTCTAAGACTGGTCGTTTTGCCGGAACCGGACGGACCGACCAGCACCACAAACTCGCCACTGCCAATTTCAAGATTGATCGAATCGACGGCGGTCACGTCTCCGAAACGCTTGGTCAGGTCTTTGAGGCGGACTTCGGTCATGACGATATACCCAAATAAGCGAGCTCTACCGCGACGAACAGTGCCACGCCCCAGAACCGGACCTCACCGGGCGTCAGCCAATGGCTTCTGGTGTTCCAAACACCGATCAGGAGCTGAAAGGGTGCGCAGACCGCGGCGACAATGACATGCTCCAGCATGGCTATGGTTCCGTGTCGCGGTGCTGAGGTTTGAGCCAGAAGAAAAACGGAATGCTGGCCAGCAACGGGAAGACGAACAGGCCGACGGGCACGACGACGAAAAACGACACGCCGAGGTCCAAAAGCAATCCGCAGCCGGCCACCAAAAGAAAGCAATACAAGATGGACCACAGAGACGCACGAAGATTGGGTCGATCGATCAGTGTGGGCCTCAGCAGTCTTGTTAGACGTTTACGTATTCGATTGCCGATGGGAACAACGATGCCGGCAACATCGTGATTCATCGACCTGCAAGGTTCACATACAAATTTCCATCGTGCTAGAGTGAACTCAAGTCCAACCGGCAAGGTGAACGCTTGCCGCCAGAAGGACAGGGGGAGGGGCGCCCGCATGGAGCGGTCCGAGCGGTATGTGAAACTTGACGAGGGCCTCGTCAGCCGCAGGATTTTCTTCGACCCCGATATCTATCAGGTAGAGCTGGAGCGTATCTTTGCACGCTCTTGGTTGTTCCTGGGTCATGAGTCACAGATCCCCGAACCCGGCGACTATATGACCGCCTATATGGGCGAAGACCCCGTGCTGGTATGTCGTGGCGATGATGGCAAGGTGAGGGCGTTCCTCAATTCATGCCGGCATCGCGGCATGAAGGTGTGTCGGGCCGACCGCGGCAACGCGCGTCAGTTCACCTGCAGCTTCCACGGTTGGACCTATGGCAACATGGGCGAGCTGAAAGGCGTTCCCTTGGGCAAGGATGCTTACGGCGAACGTCTCGACAGGTCGGCTTGGGGACTTCTCGAAGTACCGAAACTCACATCCTATGGCGGCTTGATCTTCGGCAACTGGGACGCCGGTGCTGAGAGTCTGGACGGCTTTCTTGGCGAGTTCCGCTGGTACCTCGACGTCATGATCGAGCGCCAGATAGGCGGCATCGAGTTTGTACCGGGCGTACAGCGTTACTCGTTGAACGCCAACTGGAAGATCGCGAGCGAGAACTTTGCCGGCGATACCTACCACCTGCCGTACTCGCACGGCTCGATGTACAAACTCGACATTCCCCCACTCAATCCGGCGAGCCCCGCCAACAATGACTTTCGTGGCGAGCAAAACCGTTACTACAACATCGGCCTCGACAACGGCCACGGCATGACTGGCGTCGTCTTTGGCGGCACCCGCTACGACATCGATCGCGAATTGGCCAAGACCTACGGGCCGGAGGTCGTCGAGTATGTCGAAGAGTGCCAGCAGCGGTTGATCAAAGCCTTCCCCAAGAGACAGGCTGGCGTCTACGCGCTGTCGTTCAGCAACATGTTCCCCAACCTGTCGTTTAACGACTTCAGCGCGCTCAGGCCCATCGGGTTCTATCTTTGGCTGCCCAAGGGCCCCGGTCGTATGGAGGCCTGGAATTGGTGCGGCATCGACCGTGATGCGCCACAGGTCATCAAGGATCAAGCGCGCCTCGACTTCTCACGCATTCAATCGGTCAGCGGGATCGCGGCACAGGACGACACGGAGAACTTCGAACAGGTCACCGAGGCAACTCGTGGCGTCGTCGGCCAGCGTTTGGACTTCAACTACCAGATGAACGTGGGACAGGAGCTGCTGGAGGGTCCGGAAGACTGTCCCGGTCGCTTCGCACCGTTCATCTCTGAAACCAACCAACTGAACTTCTATGCTCACTGGGCGGAGCTTTTCGACTCCCCCTGGTCGGGACAATCCCGTGGCCGGTCTCGAGTTGCAGCACAGCATTGAGCAGTTCCTCTATCGCGAAGTTCGCCTGTTGAGTGAGCTTCGCTACGAGGAATGGCTCGATCTGTTCACCGACGATGCGCGTTACTGGATGCCGGCACGCGAGACGGTGGCCGATCAGCCCGATGCGGTTGCCGGGGAAGGCGAGATGGCGTTCTTCGACGACGACAAAGAGTTTCTGGCCATGCGTATCGAGCGACTGCAGTCATCGCTTGCCCATGCGGAACGCCCACCTTCGCGCATGCGCTACTTCATATCGAATGTGGAAATTGACGAGGCTGATGACGGTGACCTCGACGTGCGGTGCAACCTGATGGTCTACCAGTCGCGCCTTGAGCGCACCGAGGTGAGTTACGTCGGCCGCCGCGAGGACCGGCTTCGCCGTGACGGCGATTCGTGGCGCATCGCGCTTCGCAAAGTGATTCTGGATCAAACACTGGTGCCGAGGACGATGTCGACATTCTTTTGAGGCACCGGCCCTTTCCGGCCGTTGCGTGTACCGGAGAACACCATGACCCGAGACCCACGTTTCGATGTTCTTTTCGAGCCCGTTCAGATCGGCCCGGTAACCGCACGCAACCGTTTCTTCCAGGTGCCGCACTGCAGCGGGATGGGTCACCTGCTGCCACGATCTGACGCTGCCATGCGTAGCATGAAGGCAGAAGGTGGGTGGTCGGTGGTCTGCACCGAGCAGTGCTCGTTTCACCCCCATGCGGAAGCAGCACCCTATCCGGAAACCAAGATGTGGGATCAGGACGACGTCATCCGCATGCGGCATTGGACGGACGCGGTTCATCACCATGGCGCGCTGGCCGGGATCGAACTGGTCAGCAACGCATCAGCGCTGCCCAACTGGTACAGCCGCGAAATTCCGCTGGGTCCCTCACACACGCCGGCAACCTATAGCCACGACCCCGTCCAGGCGCGCGCCATGGATCTCGATGACATCCGCGAGTTCCGCCGCTGGCACCGCGACGCCGCGCTACGGTCAAGGGATGCGGGTTTCGATCTGATCTATGTCTATTGCGGTCACGACATTGCCATGCCCATGGACTTCCTGACCCGGCGCCGCAACCGCCGCACCGACGCGTACGGTGGCAGCCTGGAGAACCGGGTTCGGCTTTTGCGCGAGCTCATGGAAGACACGCTTGATGCGGTTGGCGGGGACATGGCCGTGGCGTTGCGTTTCGCTACGGACGAGCTGCTTGGTGACGACGGCGTCACCTGGGAGGACGAGGGCTGCAAGGTCATTGAGATGCTCGCCGACCTGCCCGACCTCTGGGACGTCAACGTCAGCGATTGGGCGCATGATTCCGCGACATCGCGTTTTAGTTCCGAAAGTTTCCAGGAGCCTTACATCGCGTTCGTCAAAGGCATGGTGAAAAAGCCGGTCGTGTGCGTCGGACGCTTTACGTCGCCGGATACCATGCTGTCGCTCATCAAGCGGGGTGTGTCCGACTTTGTCGGCTGCGCGCGTCCCTCCATCGCCGACCCGTTCATTCCGCAGAAGATCGACGAGGGTCGTCTTGACGACATCCGCGAGTGTATCGGCTGCAATATCTGCGTGACCGGCCAGCACATGAAGACGCCCATGCGTTGCACTCAGAACCCGACCGTGGGCGAGGAATGGCGCCGGGGCTGGCACCCGGAGAGGATCGAAGCCAAGGGGTCGGATGCATCGGTCCTGGTGGTCGGCGCCGGGCCGGCGGGCCTGGAGTGCGCGTTGGCGTTGGGGCAGCGCGGCTACCGGGTCGGCCTTGCCGAGGCACGACGCGAGCTTGGCGGACGTGTCAGCGATGAATCCGCGATGCCCGGTTTCTCCGAATGGGCGCGGGTGCGCGACTATCGGGCGTATCAGATCGAGAAGTTGCACGAGCGTGTCGAGGTGTTCCGCGAAAGCGAGATGTCCGCGGAGTCCGTTCTCGAGGCTGGCTATCAGCATGTCGCGGTGGCGACCGGTTCGCGCTGGCGCCAGGACGGCATCGGGCGCGCCAACACAGCCGGGCCGATACCGGGCAGCGACGCGGCGCACGTCGTGACGCCCAATGACATCTACGCCGGTGCGATCCCGGTCTCACCGGTCGTGGTGTTTGATGACGACCACTACTACATGGGCGGCGCGCTCGCCGAGAAACTCCACAACGACGGGCTCAAGGTGATCCTGGTGACGCCTGCGCCGGTCGTATCGTCCTGGGCGGAAGAAGCGCTCGAACAAGAGCATATACAGTCGCGGCTCGTAGAAATTGGGGTCGAGATTGTCACCGGTCACAACCTCGCCGGAATAGGCGCCGACCACGTCGAGGTCGACGGAGTCTATGGCGAAGGCACGCGTCGGATCGATTGTGCGTCGGTTGTCATGGTGACATCGCGGTTGCCGAACGACGCTCTCTATTACGCGCTCAGGTCATCGCCTGACCGGCTTGGGGATGCTGGCATCCAGTCGGTCAAGCGTATCGGTGATGCCCTGGGTCCGGGCATTATCGCTGCGGCCGTATGGAGCGGACACCGTTACGCCCGTGAGCTCGACGGTCCGCCGCCGGGTGATGTCCCGTTCAAGCGCGAACTCGTTGTCGTCTGACATCGAGAACGCCGGCAAGTGACCACGTGTAATTGTGCAAACGAACAACAAGGGAGGAAGTGATATGATTGGTTTGAGTGTGAAGCGACTTAGGAACGGCTTGTTGGCCAGTGTCCTTGGTGCTGGTCTTGCTGGCGCATTTGTGCCGGACAGGGCGGCCGCATGGACGCTTGAAGAAGCAGCGAAACCTTACGCGGGCACCGAGGTGATCGGGATTTGCGACGGCTATTCCCCATGTCTCGCCTATACCGAGATGGCCAAGAAGTTCGAGGAACTGACGGGCATCAAGGTAATTCTTGAAGTCGCCGACCTCGAGGCCGTGTGGCGCCAGGTGTTGGCCGATCAGCTGACAGGCGGCCAGTACTACGACATCTTTCCTGCCGCCAACAACCAGACCGCGGCCTTTGCGGCACCGGGGTTCACCACCGATCTCAACCAGTTCATGAACGATCCGGCCCTGCGCGATCCCAGCGTCAAGGTCGAGGACTTCGTGCAGGCTCACTTTGAAATTTCCGGCCACTATGAGGACGAGCTGGTTGCTGTCCCCTATCACTACCTGCCGCCCTATGCGGCCTATCGGACGAGCATCGCCAACGATCCGACGGAACAGGCGAACTTCAAGGCTGAGTACGGCTATGACATGCCGTTGCCGCCCACGACCTGGGAGCAATTCCGTGATCTCTCCGAGTTCTTCACCCGTGAAGCAGGCGAGACGCTGGCCGGCGAAACGCTAGAGACCAACTTCTACGGTACGGTCGCCGCGTTCAAACGACACCTCACGGTGTTCTATGACTACGAACGCATCCTGCTCGGCATGGGCGGCGAATACGTGGATGCGGACTTCAACGTGAAGATCGACGACGGCGATGTCGGCGTCAAAGCGCTCGAATACATGCTCGATCTCAGGCAGTTCGCACCGCCCGGACACACCGAAGCGACGTGGGACACCGAGTACGCCGAGATGTGCAACGGCAACGTTTTCATGATCTTTACCTGGGGCGACACGACGCCTTATCTGGAGATCCCCGGTGACTGTCCGGCGTCGGCCGGCGACATGACCTATTTCGTCCACCCCGGCACGAATGTCACGGGTGCGTACGGTCAGTCGTGGATCATCCCCAGCAGCGCCCAGCACAAGGAAGCCGCCTGGCTGTTTGTTCAGTGGTTGCTGACCCAGGACGTGCAGAACGAGTGTCTGCCTTTGGGTTGCCTCGCCGTCAGAAGCGACGTTCTAGGCGATCCGCGCTGGGAGGATGAGTCGTGGGAGAACAGTCAGCGCGAAGCCATTCACATCTGGCTCGACGAGAACGGCAAGCTCTACGAACTGCCGAACACGCCGAACTGGTTTGTCTGGCAGGACATCATCATCGAGGAGCTAAGCGCGGCCGGTGCCGATCAGCAGGACGCCGAGACGACGATCGCCAATATCGCGTCACGCATGCGCGAGGCCGCCGAGTAGCCTGCTCGGTGCTGACAAGAGAGTGGCCCTGTGCGTGGCGCAGGGTCACCTTTTTGTCGACCAACGGTCCATGTCATTTGGGTGATGGTCGTTGGCGATCGTTCGCGGTGACGGGAGGGAAGATTGATGTATGAGATCGATCCGGATCGCACGGACTTGATCGAGGAGTTTCGGCGAAGTCCGGGTGGTCCCTACAGTCCGGAACTAGCGTTGTTGGTCAATCGTCTCCGTCTCAGTCCTTTGGGCGAACGCTACATCCTGGTCTGCACCAGGCGCGGAACGGAGTGGGCCGTCGGCATGATGCCGACACAGCGAGGTCAAGCCGTCGAACTTCTGAACGGTCTGACCTTCAACGACTACTACGACGCGGCGCGCGAGGTGTTCCGATTGCGCTGGCAGGCCGTTACCGGCAAGGAACTCTCGTATGCCTGATTTGATTCGCCGGAGAGAGGCGGAGACATGAAGAAGATTGTCGGCTACTCGAACGAATGGAGCGTCGCGCCCGGCGATACGCTCGAGGTCAAGGTCAGCACCTATGGCCCGCAACACTACAGGGCCGATCTCGTACGCGTCATCTGCGGCGACGACGAACCCGATCACGGCATCTATCGCGAAGAGGAGATCACGGCGGCGTTCGCCGGCGAATACACGGGCCGCACCCAGATCATGGCGGCGGGGTCGTACGTCGTGGTGCCCGCAGCACCGTCATTGCAGGGTCTGACAAGCTTTACTGTGCAGGCCTGGATCTTCCCGACCACGCCGTCCAATGGCGAGCAGGGGCTGATCGCCCACGGTACGACTGGCACCAGTGTTGGCTTTGCCTTGGTTATCGATAAGAACGGCGCACTCGCCTTACGAACTGGCGACGGTGCCGGCGGTGTCTGGGAAACCACGATGGGTGTGGCGCTCGCGGCGCGGCGCTGGCATCTGGTGGCGGCGGCCTTCGATGGGGAACGCGGGGAGGTTCTGTTACATCAGGTCTCTTCCGGATCTGTCGTCGAGGCTGGCAGTTCGATCTGTTCAAGCGGCAAGGCGGCGTTTTCGCCGGTCGGCGATGACGATCAGCCGCTTTTGATGGCCGCACTTCCTTCTGACGCCCCTTCAGGCGTGTCGTCGCACTTCAACGGAAAAATCGACCGGCCCCGGATTACAGGGCGCGCTCTGTCGTCAGACGAGATTACGACCCTGGCGTGGGACGCCGCGCCGCACGAGCGTGAGTCCGCGCTTGTCGCGGGTTGGGACTTCTCGCTTGATATTGGTTGCCAAAGCATTAGCGATGTTGGCTTCAACGGCCTTCACGGCCATACGGTCAACCTGCCATCGCGTGGCGTAAAGGGGTTCAACTGGTCGGGCAGGGAACAGAACTGGCGCCACGCGCCCGATGAATACGGTGCCATACACTTCCACGACGACGATCACTATGACGCCGGCTGGGAAACCGACTTCACCTATGTCGTCCCGGACGATTTGAAGAGCGGTGTTTATGCCGCGCGCCTCGCTGCCGAGGATGACGAATGGTACATCACGTTCTTTGTCCGGCCGCCCCGTGGCACGGCGACGTCCAGGTTGGCCTTCCTGGCCTCGACCGCGACCTACATGGCGTATTCGAATTATCGCTGGCAGATGCACGAACACTACGCGGAGGTCACCGAGAGCTACTGGACGACCCTGGACAAGGGCGACGCTTTCCTTCAGGAACACCCAGAGTTCGGCCTGTCGACCTATGACCATCATTTCGATGGCAGCGGCGTGCGTTATGCCTCGCGGCTGCGCCCCGTTCTCAACATGGCGCCCAAGACACCACTGTGGAGCTTCAATCCCGACACACACATCCTGGGCTGGCTCGAAGAGAAGGGGATCGACTACGACGTCATTACCGACGAGGACCTGCACCACGAAGGCGTCGGCTTGTTGGAACCCTATCGCGCCGTCGTGACCGGGACACACCCGGAATACTACACGACCCCCATGTGGGAGGGGTTGCGCGGGTATCTTTCGCGTGGCGGTCGGCTCGCTTATCTGGGTGGCAACGGTTTCATCTGGCGCTGCGCGTTTTCCTCCGAACTGCCGGGCGTCCTGGAATTGCGACGGGCGGAAGACGGCATCCGCTACCGCGACGAGGAGCCCGGCGAATACTACCTGGAGTTCACCGGCGAATACGGCGGTCTATGGCGCCGCCTGGGCATGGCGCCGCAGGCGCTTGTCGGCGTCGGTACGGTGGCGGTGGGCTTCGATGTCTCCGGGTACTATCGGCGCACGCCCGAAAGCTTCGATTCCCGGGCGGCCTTCATCTTCGATGGCATCGGCGACGACGAGATAATCGGCGATTTCGGCATCTTGGGTGGCGGCGCCAGCGGGTCGGAAATCGATGCCGTTGATCCGCTGCTCGGCACGCCTGTTCATACGTTGGTCGTGGCAAGCTCGGAGGGACATTCGGCCAACACGTGGCTGGTGCCCGACGAGACCGGATTTCATCACAGCGCCATGGACGGCCTGCAGAACCCACGCATCAAGGCCGACATGACCTTCTTTGAGACGCCCGGCGGTGGCGCTGTCTTCTCGGTCGGCTCGATCGCCTGGGGCGCCAGCCTGCCGCACAACGGTTACGACAATAACGTCGCGCGGGTATCGGAGAATGTGCTCCGCCGGTTCCTCGAGCCGGAGCCCTTCGCGATATCCGAGTAGACATGGTCCCTTGGGGCCCACGATCGACCCCCGCGATGTTGCTGTCGTCGGACGCCTCTACTTTGACGAGGACGATGACATGAAGCCAACGTCACATCGACACAGGCGTCAGCTCAATCGTCGGTCGAACGTATGGTGCGAGGCAGCTTCGATAAGACCTCCAGCCCTTCTTCGGTGACCAGGAACGTCTCGATAAAGTTGCAGCCGGTGCCGCCCGGCCAATCCTCCCAGATGTCGTACTGGTTTTCATAGTTGAAGACGAGCCCGGGTTGGACCGTCAGTTTGTCGGGCGTCGGACCGAACGTTTCCTCGTTCCAGTGGATCCAGCTGGCGCCCGTCCAATCGGGTGGGAACGAGATGCCGAGCGGGTAGCCGCCAATCCACCAAGCCTTATCGGTCAGACCGACCTTGTCGATGTAAGCGTGCGCGACCTCGTCAACACGCGGCAGCGGGTCGCCGAGCTTGACCTCCCCCAGGATGGCATCAATCGAGCCCGCCGACTTCTCCATGACATCAAGCCAGCGGTCATCCGCCTTGCCGACGGACAGCGTTCGGCACATGTTGACGTGATAGCGGTGGAGCGATGCACAAAAGTCGAAGTGAACGAGGTCGCCCTGTTTCACCTTGCGATGGGTCGGCGCGGAATGGTGCGTTCCTGAGCGGACGCCAGAGGCGACCATGGTGTGAATGGTCGGATAGTTGCAGCCTTGGCTCATCAGGCTCGCCATCAGCACGCCTTCGATCTGGGTCTCCGTCATGCCCGGACGCATCTCGGCCCGCGCGGCCTCAAGCGCCGTATCCGCCATCGCCGCGGCTCGGCGCACAACGGCCATCTCGCGCGGTGACTTATAGATGCGCAACATCTCGACCAGGAGTGAGGCGTCGACCACCTTGGCACCCTTGTCGCGCAACTTCCCGGCCAGTGTCTCGACCACCTCAGTGGCGGGTCCCCAACCCCAGAACTGAAGCCCGATCGTACCGCCGGCCAGACCGCGCGCGGCGACCTCGTCGGCGATGATGTCGAAGTCGTCGGCGCCGGCCATCGGGTCATGGTCGAAGATCACGGCATCGCGTATCTCGGGCACGAGCGAGACAATCGTCGTGTGCGCCGCAGCGTCAAAGAACAGCGTGTCGTCGCTGTCGGCCCGGATCAGCAAATTGGTCGAATTACGAAGATGATTCCAGATCATGTCATAGCCGGTCAGCCAGTTGATGTCCGGCAACCGGCACAACAACAGCACATCGACACCGGCTTTCTTCATAGCATCGCGAACCTGCTTGCGCCGCGCGGCGTATTCCTCCGGCGGGAACGGTTGCTCCCAATCGATCTGGTCGCGCAGGTATGTCTTTAGCTCCATCTGGTCCCCCATATCCTGGCGTCGCCTGTTGCGACCTTTGCGATCACTCAGGCCGCGATCATGTAGAATTTGCGCAGCGTCTTCGTGATTTCCCACGTGCACGGTGTTCCCCTGGGGATGAAGAAGGTATCGCCGGACTCATAAGTTTCGGCTTTGCCGTCAGCGTCCGTCACCGTAACCGAACCGCCCAAAACCGTCATCATCTCGTGGACCGGATAGGCGTCGATCTCTTCCTTACACGGCGCGCATTCCCAAACGCCTGTGAGGATGCTCTCGTCATCGGACGTATAGGCGTGGGAGATGAGCTCGGTCTGATCGCCGGTCGTGAACGCGTCCGGGCTTGTCAGGTGGGACGGCACCATGCCGCCGGCGTGACCTTCGGAAATCAGTCGTGCGGGTTTGTTGATCATGACGGTCTCCCGTGTCCCAAGTTTCATATGCGATCGTGTCATCATGATGGACCGTCACCATGCGGGCCTCAAGGCTGGGTGCCGCCAGGTAGCTTCACTTTGTTGCAGTGCAACCCGACTCGTTTGTCTGTCGGGCCGTCGGGCTCAATGGAACGCATGCATCAGCTACCCGTTGGATAGGTCACGGATGATGTCATGACACGCGCTATGCGTACTGTTTCCATAATGCAGATTATGGCGCCGTGGTGTGTAAGCGCAGAATTAAGACGTCAGTCCTGAGCAAAGCTAAGATGATGGTGCTCCCTCCCGTTGGCAGGGACTGATGGGGAATAGTGCCGACCGCGACTTTGGTGCCCTTGAGCACTCGCCGCTGAATCGTACAAAAGCTTGGGGCAATGCCGATCGCCAATCGCAGAAGCGGCGACTAATCCCGCAAGCGATCTTGTCATGCGACTTTCCTCGACAATCATGCAATTTGTGAATTAAATATTCACACGTTGAGTTGATGTCGGGCTCAGGAGGGCAGATGGTCGGGTTGGCGCGGAACGGCCCTGAGGAAAAATTCAAGGCCTATCTCCGAGAAGGACAGTTCCTGGTCCAGAGGTCCCGACGGTCCGGGCGCATCGTCTTCTATCCACGTGTGGCGGCGCCGGAGACCGGCGAACGTGATCTCGAATGGACCCCATGCACCGGGTTCGGCACCGTTTACTCGACGACTGTGGTGCGCCGCCGCGCCGAAAAGGGCGGTGATTACAACGTCGCGCTGATCGACCTCGATGACGGTTTCCGCATGTTGAGCCGCGTCGAGGCGGTCCCGCCTTCGGAGGTCCAAATCGGCCAGCGCGTGCGGGCGCGGATCGCTGAGATTGATGGCGAGCCCGCGATCGTTTTCGATCCGCTGGATGGCGCTGAGGGAGATGATCATGCGCGGTGAGGCGGCGATTGTCGGCGTGGGGGTTGCCGGCCTTGGCGAAGCGCCCGGCCAAAGTGCGATGGAGATTCTTGCTGGCGCTGCTCTGGCTGCCCTCGATGACGCCGGGCTCCGGCCGTCCGACGTCGACGGGCTTTTTGTCAGCACCACGGCGCATTTCATGCCGACGGCGAGTGCCGCCGAGTATCTCGGCATTCGGCCGCGCTACTCCGATACCAACATGACAGGCGGATCCTCGTTCGTGGCTCATTTGCTGACCGCGGCGATGGCGCTATCGACCGGGGCCTGTGATGTGGCACTGATCGCTTATGGCAGCAACCAGCGCACATCACTGGGCCGATTGCAGATGAACAACGAGCCGTTGCCCCTCGAAACCATATATGGACCGCGCTATCCCATCAGCGGCTACGCGATGATGGCGGCGCGTCACATGCACGAGTACGGCACGACCCGCGAGCAACTTGCCGAAGTCGCGGTTGCCGCTCGCGGCTGGGCTGCTCTCAACCCGGAGGCCTTTTGTCGCGATCCGCTGAGCGTCGACCAGGTGCTTGAGTCACGCATGATCTCCGATCCGCTGACGCTGTTGGATTGTTGTCTGGTCACCGATGGCGGGGGAGCCCTGGTCCTGGTCCGACGCGAACGCGCCGCGGATTTGACGGGCTCTCCAATCCACCTGCTGGGGGCCGGGCTGGCTCACGAGCACCGGCAGATGTCGCAAATGCCCGACCTGACGTCGACGCTTGCCCGCGATTCAGGCGCGCGCGCCTTCGCCATGGCGCGCTTGGACCGAAGTGAGATCGATCTGCTGCAGCTCTACGACGGCTTCACCATCAACACGATCATGTTTCTTGAAGACTTGGGTTTCTGCCCAAAGGGTGAGGGTGGCGGTTTTGTCAGTGGCGGGCGGATTGCGCCAGGCGGCGAGGTCGCGCTCAACACCAATGGCGGCGGGCTCTCGTGCACCCATCCCGGCATGTACGGCATCTTTCTTATCGTTGAGGCAGTTCGTCAGCTGCGCGGTGTGGCTGGTGAGCGCCAAGTGAACGACCTTGAAACCGCGCTCGTTCACGGTGTCGGCGGCATGATGTCGACCCACGTGACCGCCGTCCTCGGTACCGACGCCACCATCTGACGCCGGCCAACGTTTGTGACCAGGTGCCTTGCCATATGTCAAAAGATGTGAATATTATATTCACACTTAGCTTTGGGAGGCTGCCATGAAAGACCGTGACGTCATTTTGAACGCGTTCAAATCCGCCAAATTGTCGCGCCGCGATGCGGGAGCTGCGCTCATGGGTGCGGGCCTAAGCGCCGTGGCTGCCGGGTCGCTGATCGAACGGGCTATAGGCGAGGCGGTGGCTCAGGAGCCGAAAACAGGCGGGACGTTGCGCGTCGCATCGACGGATTCCCACGCGGGCGACACCATCGACCCGGCGAAGATCATTCAGAATATCGACATCATCCGCTCGGGCATCATCTATGAGACGCTCGTCGACTACGTGCCCGGGACCGGCCTTGTGCCCTCGCTCGCGACCTCGTGGGAGTCGAACAACGACGCCACCGAATGGCGCTTCGTGTTGCGGGACGGCGTCGAGTTCCACAACGGTAAGACAATGACGGCCAGCGACGTCGTTGCCTCGTTCAACCGTCACCTCGATCCCGACATTGCATCCCCGGCGAACGCCTATCTGGGAGACGTCGAGTCCTTCGCCGCCGACGGCGACGGCACACTCGTTGTGCGCATGAAGCAGCCCAACGCGGACATCCCTTACCTGTTTTCAGAGTATCACTTCACGGCGCAGCCCGAAGGCGACAACGATTACACAACGGGGGCGGTAGGAACCGGCGCCTGGCAGCTTCAGGACTTCGAGCCCGGTATCGTCGCAACATTTGTGCGCAATCCGAACTACTGGAAGAGCGGGTTGCCCTACATCGACGAGATCGAAACCTTCGGCATCCCGGACAACGCTTCGCGGGTTAACGCGCTGCTTGCCGGTGAAGCCGATATGATCGTGCAGCTCGACCCCCAGCTCATCGGCTCCGTCGAAGCTGACGCGAACGGTCGCGTCCTAAGCCAGCCCGGCGGCGCGCATCCGACCTATCCCATGTTGGCAAACACGGCGCCCTACAGTGACAACAACGTGCGCCTTGCGCTGAAGCATGCGGTCGACAGGGAACGTATGCTGGAGCTTGCGTTCGGTGGCTTCGGCGTCGTCGGACGCGATCATCCGATACCGCAGCACGACCCCTTCTTCGCGGCGGACGTCGAGCCGCTCGCGCATGATCCCGACAAGGTCGCCTACTACCTCAAGCAGGCGGGCATGGAAGGCGCCAGCTTCGAGCTCGTTGCCTCCGACGCCAACTTCGGTGGCGCCAATGCCAGCGTCGTCATGGCGGAGTTGATGAACGAGTCGGGCGCGAACGTCACCGTCAAGAAGGTGCCGTCGGACGGCTACTGGAGCGCGATCTGGATGCAGGCCCCGTGGTGCGGATCGTCGTGGTATGGACGACCCACCGCTGACCTCATGCTCTCCATCGCCTACATCACGGGTGGCGCGTGGAACGAGAGCTTCTGGTCGAACGAGAAGTTCGACAGTCTCGTGCTCGAGGCCCGCAAGGCGACCGACACGGCCCTGCGGACAGAACTCTACCGAGAGTGCCAGATCCTGATGCGCGACGAAGGCTCCACCGTTACGCCCGTCTTCACGAATTGGATGGATGGTTACTCCGCGCGCGTGCGCAACTTCAACGGCCACCCTTATGGATTCCTTGGCTGGATGAAGTGGAGCGAAGTCTGGCTCGCCGACGCTTCAGCCTAGCTTGCGTGTACGCGTCATCACCCAAAGATCACCGGTACTGAGGAGAGTGTTTTGGAGAACAAGTTCATCGTAAAGAAGGACGAACAGATCGCATGGATCATCTTCGACAGACCGCAGAAGCTGAACGCCATGCGCAGCGAGGGGTGGCGCGAGTTTGGCCGTCTCCTGTCGGAGCTCTGCGACGACCGAACGCTGCGATGCCTGATTATTGCGGGCGAGGGCAAGGCGTTCCAGGCCGGCCATGACATCGGACAGATGCTCGAGCACATCGAGGACATGAAGACCGGCGCGTACACGGTTGCCGACCTGCACGAGGGCCAGAAGGCGCTACAAGAGACAACACGCCTGATCCGCAAGGCCCGATTTCCCGTTATTGCCGCGGTACACGGCTTCGCCGTCGGCGGCGGATGCGAGGTCACGCTGGCGTGTGATCTCGTCGTCGCCGGCAAATCCACGCAGATGGGATTCCCTGAGGCCAAGGTCGGGGCGACCATTACCAATGGCGGCACTTGGTTGCTGCCGCGCAAGGTGGGGCTCGCCAAGGCTCGCGAGCTCGCCTTCATGGGTGAGATCGTCGACGCCGAGGAGGCGCTGAAAATCGGCCTCGTCAACCGAGTCGTACCCGACGACGATGTGCGGACAGAGGCCGAAAGTATGGCCCGGAAGATCTGCACGATGTCACCGATGTCGGTCCAGTTGCATAAGACCATGCTCGATCGTGGCCAGGATGCCTCGCTCGAGACCATGCTGAACTTCGAGACTGAATGCCTCGTCGTTGCCTCGATCATGAAGGACCACGTCGAGGGCGTGCACGCGTTCCACGAGCGGCGCGATCCCGTCTTCAACGGCGACTGAGCGCCTGACGCCCATGTTTCTCGATCCACGAGAGCGCCACACGGTTTGCCAGGTCATGGCCGATCGTGCCCGGCGGCAGGGCGACCGCCCCTTTCTCCTCGGTGAGGAGGGGACGGTCAGCTATCTCGCGTTCGAGGAACGGGCGGTTGCCATGGCGCAGGGACTCACGGCGCTGGGCGTTAAGCCGGGCGACACGGTCCTCGTCATGCTTCCGAACGTCATGGGGTTCGTCGTGCTGTGGGCCGCGCTGGCGCGCATTGGTGCGATCCAGGTGCCGGTCAACACGGCCTACCGTGGCGGCATCCTTGAGCACATCATGAGCGACTCACAGGCGGCCTTTATGGTGGCCGACACCGAGTACCTGGAGCAGGTCGGCGAAGCGGCGGCCAAATGCCGCGCCCTCCGCCATGTCATCGTACACGACGGTGACGGCGCCGGCCTTCCGGCGAATCTCGCCACCAGCCAATTCGAGGCACTTGAAACGCGTGAGGCCGAGCTGCCGGACCCACCGCGCCCGCGCGATCTGATCGGTGTCATGTACACGTCAGGCACCACGGGCCCATCGAAGGGTGCGATGATCACCCACGCCCACGCTTATGTTTACGCCCACAACGGCCACGACCGCATGAAGCTTGTGCCTGAGGACGTCTACTTCGCGCCGCTACCGTTGTTCCACATCGCGGGACAATGGGCGGTGGTTTACGCGGCGATGATCTGCGGTTCTGCGGCGGTCATCACCCGGCGTTTCAGTGTCACCACATTCTGGCGCGATGCCGTGCGATTCCGCGCCACGGCTGCGTTTCTTCTTGGTGCGATGGCAAACTTTCTGCATCGCCAGTCGCCCGGCGACCATGAGCGCGAGAGCAGGATCGACCGTATGCTCGTGGTCCCGCTCTTCCCGGAGGTCACCGACTTCGGGAGGCGCCTTGGTGTCCGCGTGGTGACGACCTACGGCTCGACCGAGGTCAACTCGCCCATGATCGCGTCCTTCGACGCGCCGGACTGGCGCAGCTGTGGGCGGATGAAGGATGACCTCTTCGAGGCCCGCATTGTCGACGATGAGGACGAGGAGGTGCCGCACGGTACGGTGGGTGAGCTTGTTGTGCGCCCGCGCCTTCCCTGGATCGTGATGGCGGGCTACTGGGGTCATCCGGACTGGACCGCGGATGCTTGGCGCAACCTTTGGCTCCACAGCGGTGATGCCATGTATCGCGACGAAGCGGGCAACTTCTACTTCGTCGACCGCAAAAAGGACGCCATACGACGGCGCGGCGAGAACATCTCGTCGGTCGAGGTCGAAAACGAGATCAACGCCCATCCCGACGTGCTCGAGAGCGCCGTTTTTGCCGCCTCGTCCGAGCACACCGAGGACGAGGTCATGGCGGCCGTCGTGGTGAAGCCGGGCGTCGCACTTTGCCCGGAGGCGCTAATCCATTTCCTCGAGCCGCGCATGGCCTACTTCATGGTGCCGCGCTACCTGGAGATCGTCACGGAGCTGCCGAAGACGCCAACCGGCAAGATCCGCAAGGTCGACCTTCGGCGCCGTGGCCCCACCGCCGCGACCTGGGACCGTGAACACGCCAAAGTCCCGCTGCGGCAGCTCGACAAGAGGAGGGAACGATGACCAGCGAACGCCGCCTGACCGATGCGGAGATCGCCGCGTTCGAAACCGACGGATTTCTCAAGATCGAGGGCTTCTTCGGTCTTGGCGAGCTTGCGCCGCTGCAAGACTCTCTTAAGGAGGATCCGACCGTCGGTGGTCGTTTCTTCACCGTGCATGACGGTGATGGCGTCGGCACCCACGACTACATGAGTTGGAGCCGCCACGAGGATGACTATGTCGGCACGGCGACCCGGCTAGCCCGGGTCGTCCACGCCGCAGAAGACCTGATCGGCGAGCCGGTCTATCACTACCATTCCAAGATGGTGCGCAAACCACCGAGAAGCCCCGGCAAGGTCGACTGGCACCAGGATTATGGTGGCTGGTACCAGGAAGGCTGTCTGTTTGCGAAAATGCTGACCTGCGCCGTGGCGGTCACGCGCGCGCCGGCAGAGGCCGGTTGCCTGCGCATGTTACGGGGTTCTCACACCATGGGGCGCATCGACTGGATCAGCGACGAGACGTCCTATTACACGCTCTACCGACCGCGGCTCGAGGCAATCCTTGAGCGCTTCGAGCTGGTTGAGCTGGAGATGGAGCCGGGTGACGGACTCTTTTTCCACCCCAATGTTCTCCATACGTCAGCGCCCAACGTGACGAACGCGCCGCGGACGCTGATGGAGTTCTCCTTTAACGCGCACGCCAACGCGCCGGTGTTCGAGGGCCAGGCTCATCACCAGCCGAAGGCGCTCGTCATCGCCGATGACGATGCCCTGGCGGCGGGCCGTTTCGACGGCGTCTTCGGACGTACGCCACTTCACGACATCGACAATCCGAGCGACGAGGGCTACCGCATCTTCCATCGCGAAGACCTGCCCTCGAAGTCGTGACCGGAGGTGAAGCCATGACCGAACCCGTGATCGAACGTCTGACCGCCCAAGCCTCGGCCGACGGCATTGCCGATGTCGTGCTGCGTGACGGTTGCGTCATCATCGAGCGGCTGCTCGAGGAGAGTTTCGTCGACCGCATACTCGAGGAGCTGTCGCCCTGGCTTGATCGCGTGCCGGAGGGCAGCGGCGACTGGGTTGGCTTCCGGACCCGCCGTCTGCATGGGTTGACGCCGAAATCGGCGGCAATCCGTGAGAACATCTGCAACCCGTTGGTCCTGGGCGTGATGGAGCGGCTGCTGGGGCCGTGGTGCGACACCTTCCAGCTCAGCTCCTGCTCGACCACAGCAATCGGGCCTGGCGAAAAAGCGCAGGAACTGCATCGCGACGACCTGATGTTTCCGTTTGAGCATCCGTCGGCGCGCATCCCTTATTGCACCACGTTCTGGGCGCTGTCCGACTTCACCGAGGAGAATGGCGCGACCCACATGATCCCCGGTAGCCATCGCTGGGACGACGAGCGGATCCCGCGTCACGAGGAGACGGCACGCGCGGTGATGCCGAAGGGTTCGGTGATAATCTACACCGGTGCGGTGTGGCACGGCGGCGGCGCCAACGTGACCCGAGACGGGTGGCGCAGCGCGCTCTTCACCAGCTATTCGGTCGGCTGGCTGAAGCAGGAGGAGGCCCAGTATCTGGTCAATCCGCCGGACATCGCGCGTCACTATCCCGAACGGCTGCAGCGGCTTGTCGGCTATCAAATGCACAACCCGTTTCTCGGTTGGTACGACCTCCAGGATCCGATCGAGGTTTTGCGCGGCTACGAAGAACTCTCCGCGCCCAACCGTGATCTCTTCGCTGAGGGCGAGACGCGTAGTGTCATCAGCCGCGACGTGAAGCGCGCGTGAAGCAGCCCCCGAAACCGGAGACCTCGCCATGACGACAGAGATCATCGATGCTCGCGTTCGCCTGCCGCGCCAGTTCTGGCCCAAAATCGAGGTTCCTGCGGCAATTGCCAATCAGTACGACGCAATTCTGGGCACGGGCGCGACCAAGGCCAAGACCTTCGACGATCTCCTGGGCGAGATGGAGACCAGCGGCGTCGGTCGCGCGGTGATGCATGCCGAATTCGAAGTCGGCGATCCGGCGGACGCCATGAACCAGGCGGTTGCCAAGATTGTGCGCGAGCAGGAGGGGCGCTTCCTGGGCGTCGGCGGCGTCTCGCTCGAGCATGTCAACATCAGCCGCATGCTGAGCCAGGTTGAGGAATGCCACGATGCGGGTTTTGTCGGCGTCGGATTGCAGCCCGCCTTCTTTGGCATGTCGCTCGACGATCGCCGGCTCTATCCGCTTTATGCCCGAGCCCAGCAACTCGGCCTCATCGTCTTCCTGCACACCGGCGTCAATTACAGCCGCATGCATCCCATGCGTCATGACCAGCCGCTTCTGATCGACGACATCGCGTGCGATTTTCCGGAACTTCGGATTGTGGCCTGCCATGCCGGCTGGCCCTGGGTATCGGAAATGGTGGCTGTGGCGCGCAAGCATCCGACGGTTTTCTTGGAGTTTGGCGGTTTGGCCCCAAAGTACCTTGGTACGGGAGGGACAGGCTGGGAGGTCATGTTCCGTTTTATGAACAGCCTGCTGGGCGATCAGATTCTCTACGGCACTGACTGGCCGGTCATTGGCATGGAGCGGGCAGTTGGTGAATGGAAGGAACTTGGTCTAAAGGAACAGGTCCTGGAGAAAGCGCTGTCGGGCAACGCCAGCCGGCTGTTTGAACTGTAACCGGATGAGATTGATGCAGAGTTTCATGGAGATGTTGTTGACTAAGAATAGTCGCGCCGAGGTGTTTCATGCGTAAGCGACGCGCGGACGGCGCCGCGGCGGCAGAGGTCAGCCCGAAATCCGCCGATAAGACCAGCGGACGTGACAGTCAGTTCGGTCAGGGGATAGGACGGGCCTTCGCCATTCTGCGCTGCTTTCGTGATGGCGAGGTTGGGCTCAGCAACAAGCTCATCGCCGAGCGAACCGGTATGCCCCAGTCGACCGCTTCCCGGCTGGCGTACACCTTGCTTGAATTGGGTTACCTGACCTACTCCGACGAGGACGCAACCTATCGGCTCGGTCCCGGCGTCGTCTCGCTGGCATCGCCGATCCTCTCGGGGCTTGGCTTTCGTCAGCGTGCGCGTGAGCTCATGCAGGACTTGGCCAACGAAAGCCAGGCGACTGTTGCTCTCGGTGGGCGGCAAGGGTTGCGTATGGTGTACCTGGAGTGCCGCCACAGCCGCGATGTCGTGCTGATCAGTTGCGAAATTGGCATGAGCGTGCGCATGGCGACGACCGCTATCGGTCGCGCCTATCTCTATGCCCTGCCCGAAAAGGAACGCGCGCCGCTGCTTGCCGAGATTGAAACGTCATCGGGCGATGACTGGCCGTCTATCAAGGCGCGCATCGATCAGGGGTTTGCGGACATCGCCGACTACGGGTTCTGCTTGTCGATCGGCGAGTTCCGTCCGGAGATCAACGTCGTCGCCGCGCCACTTCGCTACGAACCCTCCGGCGATATCTACGGCATCAACTGCGGCGGTCCGGCAAGTATCGTGACACCCAAGCGTATGGAAAGCCGCATCGGTCCGCGGCTTGTCGAAATCGCACGCGAAATCGCGCTGACGGACGCCATGGAACAGACATGACGACGTCCCGTCTCATCAAGGTAAGGACTTGTGCACGCCCAGCGTGGTGCGGCTTCACAGATGTGATTTTGATCATCTTTGACCCGATGCACAGGACACCAGCTTGGAGCGCCTTCTCGTGAAGGTCACCGCAGCCGTTACGCCGTCTCCGTCGGCGCCTTTCGCGGTCGGCTCCCTTGATCTGGAAGGTCCCCGGCCCGGTGAGATCCTCGTACGCGTGATCGCCAGCGGCATGTGCCATACCGATTTGGTCGTTCGCGACCAACACTACCCGTTTCCTCTGCCGGGCGTGCTGGGTCATGAGGGCGCGGGCGTGGTCGATGCGGTAGGAACTGGCGTCGCCAAGGTGCAACCCGGCGATCACGTGGTCATGAGTTACGGCGCCTGCGGATGCTGCCATCAATGTCTGCAGGGCGAACCCGCATATTGCCAGGACTTTGTCACAGCCAACCTTGGTGCCGTCCGGGCGGACGGCAGTGTGTTGTATTCGGACAGGGGCAATCCCGTTCACGGGAACTTTTTTCAGCAGTCTTCCTTTGCAACGCACGCCATCTGCCGCGAGCAAAACATCGTTAGGGTACCCAAAGATGTACCGATCGACATACTTGGACCATTGGGGTGTGGCATCCAGACCGGGGCTGGTGCGGTGATGAACAACTTCAAACCCCGCGCCGGGTCATCGCTTGTCGTCTTCGGTGCAGGTTCGGTGGGCCTGTCGGCGATCATGGCCGCCAAAGTCGTCGGTTGCGGCAAGATCATCGCCGTCGACGTCAAGCAAAGCCGTCTCGATATGGCCAAAAAGCTGGGTGCTACCGACACGCTTGATCCCACCCAAGCCGACGATCCCGTCGCCTGGTTGTTGGACGCAACTGAGGGTGGTGCGGACTTCTCGTTGGAGGCAACCGGCCTGCCGGCTGTCGTACGGCAGGCGGTGGATTGCCTCAATGTTCGCGGCGTATGCGGCGTTGTCGGTGCCCCCGCCGTCGGTACGGAAGTCAGTCTCGACGTCAACAGTCTGCTCTTCGGGCGCACCGTTCGCGGGATCATCGAGGGCGACAGCATTCCCGATGTTTTCATTCCACAGTTGATCGAACTGTACGCGCAAGGTCGTTTCCCGTTCGACAGACTGATCAGCTTTTACGACCTCGACGCCATCAATCAGGCGGCAGAGGACAGCGAAACCGGAGAGGTCATCAAGCCGGTCATTCGCATGCCGAGTTGATGACCGTAAGTTCGTCCTCTCTTTAGCGGGATGCGCCGTTGATGCATGCCCAAACTGGCCGGAAGGCTCCATTCACAGAACAGGTGAGGCAAACCGTGCGACATATCGAGTTGGGTGAAAAGCACAAATCCAGCGGCTACAGCCAGGCGATCGAAGTTGGCGGTTCCGGCCGGCGACTGCTCATCGCGGGCCAGGTCGGAGTCGATTCCGAAGGCAATCTGCCGGAAGACATCGAGGGGCAGACGAAAGCCTGCTTTCAGAACATCTTTGACATCCTCGATGCGGCCGGCATGTCGAAACACGACCTGGTGCGACATGTCGTCTACGCAACGCAGAGCGACAAAGAGACACTCAAGTCATATCGAAAGGTGCGCGACGAGATGATGCAGGGGCATCTGATGACCGCCACCTTCGTTGGTATCCAGGCGCTCGCCCATCCGAAACTCTTGATCGAGATCGAAGCTGAAGCCGTCGCTGACTAGACACACGAAGGTTTTGCACAATGGCGACGTCAACGTCTCTCAAGTCTCTCTTTGACCTCGGCGATCAAGTGGCGGTCGTGACGGGTGGCTCGCGTGGCCTGGGTTTCCAAGTGGCTGAGGCCCTTGCCGAATTCGGTGCGAACCTGATGCTGGTAGCGCGCAAGGAGAAAGATCTCCACGAAGCGGCAGAGATGCTTCGAGGCTACGATCATCGCGTAGAGTGTATTGCTGCTGATCTGACTGATCCAGCGGCCGCCAAAACGGTTACGACGGCGACACTCGATCACTTCGGGCGCATTGACATTCTCGTCAACAATGCCGGAGCCACCTGGGGCGCGCCTGCCGAAGAGTACCCACTTGATGCCTGGCAAAAGCTGTTGTCGACAAATCTCACCGGGCCCTTCCTGCTGACGCAAGAAATCGGACGACGGGCGATGATCCCATCGAGTTCGGGCTGTGTCGTCAACATTGCCTCCGTTGCCGGGCTCCAAGGTCATCATCACGCGATGGTGGGCACGATCGGCTACAACGCGACCAAAGGTGCCATGGTGAACTTCACGCGTGCCTTGGCCGCTGAGTGGGGACAATACGGAATCCGCGTCAATGCCCTTGCCCCCGGCTTCTTCCCGTCGAAGATGACCAAGGCCACACTCGAACGCTATGAGGCGGATCTCATTTCACGGACCCCTCTCGGCAAGCTAGGAGGTAATGCGGATCTGAAGGGTGCTGCGCTCCTATTTGCCTCCGACGCGGGAAGTCACATCACAGGTCAGGTCCTGACAGTTGATGGTGGCGCTATCGTCGTATGACGAACGACATGCGCCTATTCGGAACCAGAATTCCGACAGAACCAATGCGCATTTGGCGTGATTGGATCGGCCACTGCCAATGCATGCGGACCGTCAATATGATGCCTTAGCATCCTCATTGGCGATGGTATGTTTCCCTGATCCGCTAGATGAAAATCCCTGTTCGCATGCGTAGGAATTCGTCGCCAAGCTTTCGAAAACACTGCAAAAGCTGGAGCAGGAAGCTTGGTATCGGGCACAAATCGCTGAGCCTTTGATTGAGCATCTTGGCTTCGATCGCCGTCGCGCTTTGGATCGCGCGCGTGAATTGCTTAGCGAACTTGGTATCGCCCGGACTAAGGACGTCGCTTCCGCCTGCCCACACTAGCTCAGCGGCGGTATGAAGCAGAGGGCGCTGATTGCGGTTGCGCTTAGCTGCGAACCTTCGTTTATCATCCTTGACGAGCCGACGACGGCGTTGGACGTGACAATCGAGGCGCAAATCCTCGATATGCTAGCGGACTTGCGGAAACGGCATCACCTAAGTCTGATGTTCATTAGACACAACCTGGCGGTAATACGGCAAGTCTGCGACAAGGTGTGTGTTCTTTACGCGGGCGAACTCGTGGAGTGGGGCAATGTCGATGAGGTGTTTGACGAACCGTCCCACCCCTACACGAAGGGGCTTCTTGCATCACTGCCGCGCCTTTCGCCCGAAGCTGAGAAGGAACGCCTGACGTCAATCCCTGGAGGTGTCCCAAGTCTTATCCACGTTCCGCAAGGCTGCATCTTCGCGTCACGCTGTCCCTATGCTGAACCGGCCTGCCAGGCGCAGGAGCAGTCGTTGCGCGATGTGAGTCCTGAACGCCTATCACGATGCTGGAAGGCGGAGCAACTGTGGCACCAACCTTGGCCACGCGCGGAGGCCGACAAGGGTGTCGGTGGTGCGCGCTGGACCGGCGACACGCTTGCGGAAGTTGAAGATCTCAGAAAGGTCTACCGCATCGGCAGCTTCTGGGATCGCCTGAAGCTCAAGCGTACAGAAAGTGGTAGGCTTTCATTCGCAGAACCGCGTCAGATCGTAGCGGTGGATCGGGTCTCACTTGAAATCCGTAAAGGCGAGGTGCTTGGCCTCGTTGGTGAGAGCGGGTGCGGAAAGACTACGTTCGGTCGATGCCTCGTTCGCCTGATCGAGTCATCGAACGGTCGTGTCGAGTTCGATGGCATGGATGTGCTAGGGGCGAAGCGCGATGGCCTGCGACCTTTCCGACGCAATGCCCAGGTTATCTTTCAGAACCCAGACTCTTCGCTCAATCCGCGCATGACCATTGAGAACATCATCAGCAGACCACTACGGCTCTTCGATATTGTCGAACCTCACGAAGAACCTCGTCGCGTGGCTGAGTTGCTTGAGTTGGTCCGTACTCCACTTTCGACCCATTCACTCGATCGGCAAGTCTTGTCACAGCCAGTCCTGGACGGACTGCACCACGCTTATCTGCGGACGGCATAGATAGCAGGGATAGAGCAAGCAATAGCGAGGCTCAGGAGCGCAAAGTCGCTTCAGGAGTTTGCCTCGATCCACTCTTCAATCCGCAATCATTTCAATCAGGAACGCCACATCCACAGACGCCAAGACTTCAAACTCTGCCGCCGATCTGCGATGGCGGAGTGGCGTCAACTCGCTGCCTGATTGATTCTAATCGAGCGGATTTGTTGGTCAGATAGAATTGCTCTGACAGTGCCGTTTTGTGACTATGCCTTGTGACAAGGCCTTCCTATCAGCCGTTAGCCTGTTTGTTGCGCAATCCCGTCGGCACTTGGCAAAACGCGCGCTTGAAACAGCGGCTGAAGTGAGAGGCGTCGGCAAAACCGCAGTCATAGGCAATCTGCGTTACCGTACGCGTCGTGTGGGTTAGCAACCAGCGGCCGTGTTTTAGCCGCATGGTCCGGTAGTAGGTCTGCGGACTAACACCAAAGCTGCGCCGGAAACCGCGTTCGAGTTGTCTCACGCTCGATCCCACACGGCCCGCGATATGCCCGATGGCCGGGGGATTGTTCATATGTTGCTCCATGATGAACACCGCCTTTCTGACCCGATCGTCGAAGACGTGGAAATAGTCATCGACCATTGGCAACTGCGCGTGATCGGGCGACCGGATTTCGTCGATCACCAGGTGAGGCAGTATCTTGAGCGCCCGGTCCCTGCCGCAGTGGCGTTCGATCAGCATGGCGGCCAGATCGATTGCTGCGGCGCCGCCGGCACAGGTCACGCGGTCCCGGTCGACGACGATGATCTCGTCGGTGATGGTCTGTGCGTTCGGAAATTCCAACTCGAATTCGTGGTCATGATAGCCGTGGACGCAGCATCGATAGCCGTCCAACAGGCCGGCGCGTGCCAGCACGAAGACGCCGGTGCAAACGCCGACTAGCGGCACGCCTTGGCCGGCGGCGCGCCTGAGATAGGCCAGCGTCGCGGCGTCGTACTCAAGCTCGTCGCTCAGCAACCCGCCGACAACGACCAGATAGTCGAAACGCGCCGGGTCGGCGAAGGTTTCGGTGTGGGTGATCGTAATACCGCAGCTCGACCGCACCGGGCGCAGATCGGGTCCGACCACCGACCAGCGACACCGCACCTGGCGGCTTCTATCGCCGACATCGCTGGCGATCCTCAACGCATCGACAAATCCGGCAAAAGCAAGCAGCGTAAATGCGGGCGTCAGGATAAATCCGACCGTGAGATCGGGTGTCACGTTGCCGGCCCGCTCGTCGTCGGCGGCAAGCACCTCCATGAAACCCGGTCGATAGTCGCCGGCCTGGTTTTGCTCGGTCGACCGCCGGTTGGAGCGATATCGGCTTGTTTTGCCCACACCGCGGCTCCCTTACACCTTGGGCAGCCGGCCAAACACCGGGCGCCGACCGTCAGTCTATGTCGAGTCCATACCGTCGGTCGACTATTGCGTTCTAAGCTGGCGGCCGCGGTGCTCCCAAGATTTGGCCGGGGCACGATCCACGCTTGCTGTTTGGCCGCCAGGCTCTTGTTGTTGTGGGATATGTCATGAAAATTACCTCGATCGAAGCCTTTCCATTCCGATTGCCGCCGCGCCGTGAGTTCCGCTGGGCGGGCTTGAAGGTCGATCTTGGCGGTTTTGTTTTCGTGCGTGTTCATAGCGACGATGGACTCTCGGGCATCGGCGAAGCGACGCCGCTACCCGATTGGGGCGGCGACTTCAATAGGCGCGGCGGCGAGACGCAGAGGACGGTCGTCGAGATCGTCAAGTCGGTCATCGAGCCAGTCCTGGTCGGCCTCGATCCGACCGCGATCGAAACCTGCAACGCCGCCATGGACCGGGCTGTGCGCGGCAACAGCTATGCCAAGAATGCCGTCGATATCGCACTGCACGACCTTTGGGGCAAGGCGCTCGGTCAACCGATCTACAAGCTCCTGGGCGGCGCCTTTCGTGACCGGGTGGCGGTAGCCCACATGGTCGGCATCATGCCCAACGACGATGCGCTCGCCGAGGCCGAAGCAGCGGTTGTCGACGGCATCACCGCATTCCAGATCAAAGGCGGCGAAGACGCGCCCCGCGACATTACGCTGATCCATACGTTGCGCGAACGACTGGGGCCCGACATCATGCTCAGGCTAGACATCAACCAGGGATATCGCGACGTTAAGATGGCGATCCAGGTGCTGGATGCCCTGGCCGACGCAGGCCTCGACTATGTCGAGCAGCCGGCCATCGGCTTTCATGACATGAGCGTGGTGACGGCAAACGTGACCCCGCGTGTGATTGCCGATGAGACGTGCTGGAACGGTGCCGACGCGCTGGAACTGATCGAGACCCGGGCGGCCGACTGTATCTCGATCTATCTCGCCAAGGCCGGCGGCATTGCGCCGGCGCGCCAGGTGGCGGCCATCGCGCAGGCTGCCGGCATCGATTGCGATGTCAACGGCTCGATCGAATCGGCGGTCGGCAATGCCGCCAATCTGCACGTGGCGCTCGCTATGCCGTCGGTCACCCTGCCGTGTGTCATTCCGGTGAGCGCGCCAGCCGGTCGCCATCCGTGCGATGTCGGCGGTAACTATTATAGCGACGACGTTATCGCCGCGCCGTTCGGCTACCAGGAGGGCCGCCTGTTGCCGCTGGACGGTCCGGGCCTCGGTATCGAAATCGACGAGGCCAAGCTGGAGCGGTTCCGTGAGGATTGAGGCAGGCGAGTTCCGGGCGCGCCAGAAAAACTTCGCCGCGACGTTGATCGCCGCCGGGCTCGACGGCGCCATCGTCGTGTCGCGCGGCGGCTCGACCCTGGACCGTTATGCCAACGTGCTCTATCTGACCGGCCACTACCAGCACTATAGCTACCTGCCCGAATCGCCGCCGATTTTCTCAGGCCGGGCGCACAATTGTCTGGTGATCGATGCCGAAGGCGGCAACGTGCTGTGCGTGGCCGTGCCGGAGGTCGACGAGGCAAACGTCGTCGCCGATCGCATCGCCCATTCCGACCGCTGGGTCGAGACGGTCGCCGTCGCAATCAACGACCTGGGACTGACACACAGCAAGCTCGGCCTGGTCGGCGGCGATGTGCTGCCCGCCAACCAATGGGACTTGCTGAAGCAGGAATTGCCCGCGGTCCGTTGGTCGGATGTGGAACCGATGCTGAACGAGCTGCGACGCATCAAAAGCCCGGCCGAGCAGGCGTTGATCCGCGAGGCCTGCCGGATCAACCGGCAGGCGGTGACCGCGTTCTTCGCCGCTGCACGGCCCGGCGCGATGGAAGCCGATTGCGCGGCCGATGCTCTCGATGTCATCGCCCGACATGGATCCGGTTTTTATTATGCCGCGGTCTCGTCCGGTCCTCACGCTTGGCGCTGGATGACGTCGCCCTTGCCCGGCTGGTCAAGACGCCAGCTCGAGGCGGGCGACTTGCTGCGCCTCGATCTGGCGAGCGTCTTTGAGGGTTACTTGAGCGATTTTGGCCGCACGATCGTGGTCGGCGCCACGCCCAGCGACGATCAACGTATGTTGCTCGATGCCCTGCACCAGTCGATTGATTGCGCGATCGATGCGGTGCGTTCCGGTGCGCTGGTGCGCGACATCGTCGCGGCTGGCGAGCAATCGCTTGAGGACGCCGGCGTTTTGACGGGAGATGTCGCGGAGCCCGGTGTTATGCACGCGTCCTATCCGGCCCACTGGGGGCACTGCCTGGGACTGGGATGGGAGGAGCCATGGATGGTCGCCGGTAGCGAGGCGGCGATCGAGCCCGGCATGTACGTGGCTATCGAACGGGCATTGTCACTCGACGGTGTTGGCACCGTGGCGGCGGAGCAGGACCTTCTGGTCGGCGAGCACGCGACGGAGGTTTTGACCGAAGGGTCTGACGGCAGGTGGTCGTAGCGGCAGAGCCGGACAACGTTTGCCGTCGTCTCCGTTCCAAACAATGGCCGCCTCGTTCTAAGCGTGACGTCCCGCCGATCGCTAGACTCGTTACCCTATCGACATGTTCACGACGACAGCGGGAGGGTTGATCATGACATCACGTCGTTTGGTTCGGGAGCCGGGTTACCGGCTTGGACGCCGCCAGGTACTGGCTGGCGCGGCAGGCATCACGTCCGCGTTGGCGTTCGGCCCGCGGGCTTGGGCACTCGACCGTAGCGAGGTCGACGCTGCTTCAGGCACGGTGAAGATGCTCGTCTGGGAGGGCTATGACAATCCCGACGCCTTCGCCGCGTTAAGCGACATCCAGATCGAGGCGGGTTACTTGGCCGCCAACGAGGACACCATCACCAAGACCCAACCGGCCGGCGCGTTCGACATGCTGACGATTTACCAGGGCATGGTCGACCCGCTGATGGCGACCGACCGGGTGATGCCAATCGACACGTCCTTGCTGAACAACTATGGCCAGCTCTATCCCTTCTTCCGAGATTCCGAAGCGTTCCAGCGTGACGGCAAAGTCTATGCCGTGCCTTATGCCTGGGGCTCGATGGAAGTTCTCTACGATGCCGACAACACGTCGGCGCCAAAGAGCTTTGACGATCTGATGAGCCCGGACCTGACCGGCAAGATCGCCATGGTCGACGACGCCTATGCCAGCATCACGACGTTTGCCCGTTATGCCGGTTTCCAGAACGCCAATCGCCTGACCAGCGACGAGCTCGATAAGACCATGGATCTTTTGTTGACGTTCAAGCCGCAGCTTCTGACCATCGCGCCCAGCTACGGCGAGTTGCCGGCCATGTTCTCGCGCCGCGAGATCCTGGTCTCGGTGCCGGACTGGGTGCCGACGGCGCTGGCCGCGCGAGACAGCGACGTCAATGTCCAGGCAACGCTGCCGGAGGAAGGCGGACTGAGTTTTGTCGATAGTTGGATGACGGTTGTCGGCGCCGAGAACGAGGCCGGTGCTTACGCCGTCATGGACCAGGCCATTGGTGCCCAGGCCCAGGCCGTGATCGGCGAATACACGTGGCTTGGCATCGTCAATCCAGAGGGCGTCTCCTTGATGAGCGACACCATGGCAAACGCTTACAGCTATGATGGGATCGATCAGGTCTTCGCCAAGGCGCCGCTGTTCGCCGGTGTGCCCGTCGAGTCGGACGAATACACGACGCTCGACGAGTGGCTGGCACGCTGGACCGACTTCAAAGCGGCCTGAGGTCACATGATGTCGAGTTGCCTGCATCTTCCCCCCGCAAGGGGGGAGGACCGGTAACGAGGCAGGGCATGGTTCAGGCAGGCAGTGTCTCGCTCAGAGACGTATCGAAACACTTCGGTGATCTGGTCGCGGTCCGACATGTCGACCTCGACATCCAGGACGGCGAGTTCCTGACGCTGCTTGGTCCGTCGGGCTGCGGCAAGACGACCCTCTTGCGCATGATTGCCGGTTTCGAGAAACCGAGCACGGGATCGATCGCCATCGGCGATACCGACATCACCTTCCTGGCGCCCGAGGACCGCCCGCTCAACATGGTCTTTCAACGCTATGCTTTGTTTCCCCACCTGAATGTCTTCGACAACGTCGCCTATGGCCTGCGTGTCAAGGGCGGCAAATCCGAGGATGTGCGGACGAGCGTCGGGCGTGCGTTGGAGATGGTCGACATGGTGGCGTTTGCGGACGCCGACGTGACGCGGCTGTCGGGCGGGCAGTCACAGCGTGTGGCGCTGGCGCGCGCCCTGGTTAACGAGCCTCCCGTCCTGCTTCTCGATGAGCCGCTGGGCGCCCTAGACCTCCAACTCAGAAAGCGCATGCAGGTCGAGCTGCGTGATATTCAGCACCGCCTGGGGACGACCTTCATCTTCGTAACCCACGACCAGGAAGAGGCGCTCGCCATGAGCGGGCGCATCGCCGTCTTCCAGTCGGGCGACCTGATCCAGGTCGGCGCCCCCGAAGACGTTTACCGCAGGCCCGCCACCCGGTTTGTCGCTTCGTTCATCGGCGAGGGTACGCTGATCGCCGGTGCCGCCGGGCGCAACGGTGGGCGTCTCGTCGCGCGTCTCGACGGCGCTGCCCGGCCGATCGACATCACGACGAGCCACGCCGACAGTATACCCGACGGAGAAAATGGTGCGGTGTTGATCCGCCCGGAGCACCTGCGGCTGGTGGACGCGGCCGAAGGGCGTCTCACTGGGCGCGTGCGCGACCGTATCTTTCTGGGCGCGCAGTACCGCTATTTGGTGATTTTGCCAGATGGGTCGGAAGCCAAGGCGGACGCAGCCTTCGGGGTGGCGCCGCAAGCAGGCGACGAGGTGGGCCTCGACTGGGATGACGCCGCCGCCGTTTGGGTCAGGGAGGGTGCGCCGTGACCGGGCGCCTGGCACGCCTGCTGCCGCTGCCGGCGACGCCGGTTGCGATCTATCTTGTCGTGATTCTGGTCGCCCCGGTTTCGGTCATGGCGGTCTACAGCTTCTGGAAGGCAAGCTTCTTTGCCGTCACCCGCGATTTCACCCTCGACAACTACGTGCGCATCGTCGACCAGGCACTCTATATCGAGCTCATCCTAAGATCCCTCACCATCGGTCTGGTGGTCGCCGCGATCTGCGTGCCGCTGAGTTATCTGCTGGCCTTTGCCGTCACCTTCCGCTTTCCCAAATGGGGCAGGGCGATCCTGGTGCTCATCATGCTGTCCATGCTGTCGAGCTATCTGGTACGCATCTACGCCTGGAAGACGATCCTGGGCCCCCAAGGCGCGATCAACCAGCTCCTGATGGCGACCGGTTTGATCGACGAACCGCTCGCCTTCTTGCTCTATGGCGACTTCGCGCTGGTCGTCACTTTGACTCACATCTTGGTGCCCTATGCGGTGTTGCCGATCTATTCGGCGATGCAGAACATCGACCGTCAGACGCTGGAGGCCTCGCGCGATCTGGGCGCAACGTCGACCGGCACGTTCTGGCGTGTGCTGTTGCCGCAATCGATGACAGGCGTTGTCACCGCCTTCATCTTCTGCTTCATCCTGGCCGCCGCCGATTACGTCACGCCGCAATTGGTCGGCGGCAAGTCGGGCATGCTGGTCGGACGCGTGATCGCCGATCAGTACGGGCTCGCCGGCAATCCGCCCTTCGGCGCGGCTCTGTCGATCGGCCTGATGCTTGGGTTCGGTGTCGTCTTGGTGCTGCTTGCCATGCTGCGGCGTTTCCTGGTCCCGGTGTTTCACCGCATCCTGCTGTCGACGGGCCAACATCGGCCGGGCACGCGCCGCCACGCGTATCGCAGGTCCTGGGGACCGGAGATTGGCACCATCGCCCTTCTGGTCTTCCTCTACGCACCGTTGATCATCGTGTTGGTCTTCTCGTTCAACGCGACGCCGTCGGGCATCTTTCCGATCAAGGGGCTGACCCTGCGCTGGTACGAAGAGCTTCTGGCCTCGCCGACATTCGGTCGTGCGCTGAGGACAAGCATCACCATCGCCTGCATCACCGTGGTGGGCAGCCTGTTGATCGCAAGTCCGGCAGCCTTTGCGCTTGTACGCCGGCGCTTCGTGACGAAGCCAGCTCTACTCGGTCTTATCATCGGCCCCATCGCGGTACCGGGCGTGGTCATCGGCGTGGCGCTGATTTCCGCAGTCGCCGTGATCGGGTTCGAGCCCGGCTTGGTCATCACCTCTCTGGCGCACATCCTCTTCACGCTGCCGTTTGTCGTGCTTGTCGTACGCGCCCGTCTCAGCGATTTCGACCGTCAGATCGAGGAGGCGGCGCGCGATCTCGGCGCGCGCCCGTGGAAGGTCCTGCGGACGGTCACCCTGCCGCTGATCTCGCCGACCTTGATCGGCGCGGGTATTCTGGTGTTCGCGTTGTCGATCGACGAGTTCATCATCACGAACTTTGTCATCGGTGCGAACGCGACACTGCCGGTATTGATCTGGAGTCAGATGCGCACGGGCATCACGCCCTCGGTGAATGCTATGTCGACGGTGATTCTTCTGACGACCCTGGGCCTGATCGCGTTGGCCGGATTGCTGCTGTGGCGCCGCCAGGCGAGTGCAGCGCGGGCGGTGGGCTTGAATTCGAAGGAAGCGTGAAGTCATGCCACACCGCACGACTGACTTGACTGGACCCAACGTGCGCCGCGGCGCCGGAAAGGAGTGATGACCATGGACCCGGTTGAGCTGACCCAAAAGCTGGTCCGGATACCGGGCGTGTCGGGTCAAGAAGGCAACGTTGCGGACGTGGTCGAGCAGACTATGCTGGATCTCGGTTTTCGCGAGGTGGTGCGCGACAGGTTCGGTGCAGTGATCGGACTGGCTGGACCGGAAGACGCCGTCACAAAGCTCTTGTTCGATGGCCATATGGATGTCGTGCCGGTGGTCGGCGATTGGGCCGTGGATCCTTTCGGCGCCGAGATTGTCGACGGCAGACTCTATGGCCGCGGCTCGACCGATATGAAAGGTGGCCTGTCGGCGGCGATCTGCGGTGTCGCGGCGGCTGCCGAGACGGGAGAGCTCAAGCACCAGGTCGCGGTCTCGGCGACCGTGCTCGAAGAGGTTATCGAGGGCATCGCGCTGGGCGAGGTCATGGATCGCTTGTCGCCGGAGTCCGTCGTGATCTGCGAACCTTCGGGCCTGCAACTGAAGACGGCGCAACGCGGACGCCTGGAGATCCTGCTCAAGATCCATGGCGAACCCGCCCATGCCGCTCATCCCGAGCGCGGCATCAACGCCATCGAGTTTGCCATGCGGGCGCTCCGAGCTTTCGATGCCATGGCGCCCGTGACCGACAAGGAGCTCGGCAAGGGCATCCTGGTGGCGACCGACATCGTCTCTGACCCCTATCCGTCGATCTCCATGCTACCGTCGTCGGTGACCATTCGTTTCGACCGGCGCACCTTGGTGGGCGAAGATCGCGATGGGATACTGAATGCCATGCGCGATACCCTTGTCGCCGATAACATATCCGACTTCGATGTCTCGGTGACGGAAAGTGAGGTGGCAACCTATACGGAACAGTCGATGACGCCGCCGCGCTGGTTGCCGGCATGGCGCCTGGACCGTGAACATGCCCTGGTGCATGCGGGTCTGACGGCGATCGAAAAGGCGGGCGTCGAGCCGAAGCTTGGCGTGTTTGCGTTCTGCACGAACGGTTCGGAGTCGGCCGGAAATCGCGACATTCCGACCATCGGCATCGGGCCGGGCAACGAGGCCGACGCCCACATCATCGACGAATCGGTGGCGGTCGACGAGGTGCGCGCGGCATGTGACATCTATCGCAACCTGGTCCTCGAACTTGCGGGGGACTGACGTGGCGGACCACCGACATCGTATCGAACTGGACGGGCATCGCATCATGGTGACCGGCGCCGGCGGCGGCATGGGACGCGGCATTGCCCTGGCCTTCGCATCGTGGGGTGCGCGCGTCGCGGTCAGCGATCTGACGCATGAAACCGCGGAGGCGACCTTAGCTGCGATCAAGGAGGCCGGTGGCGACGGTGTTGCGATCGCCATGAACGTTGCCGACGAAACCAGCGTCGATGCCGGTGTCGACGCCGGTTGGCGGGCATGGGGCGGACTCGACCTCTTGGTCAACAACGCAGGGGTCCTGACGGTCTCTAACGTCGTCGACATGGCGCTCGAAGACTGGCGGTTTGTCCTGGGCGTCAATGCGACCGGCGTATTCCTGGTGTCCCGCGCCGTAGCGCAACGCATGATCGCGGCCGGCGAGCCGGCGTCGATCATCTCGACCTCGTCGATTGCTGGCAAGCATGGCGATGCCGGTCTGGCCCACTACAGCGCCTCGAAGTTTGCCGTCGTCGGATTCACCCAGGCCCTGGCGGCGGAACTGGCGCCGCACGACATCCTGGTCAACGCGATCTGTCCGGGGACCGTCGAAACGACCATGATGGTCAATCTGACGACCGGCGCCCGGACCTCCGTCGCCGAATACGTGGGGGACCAACTCATCAAACGCCCGCAAACGCCCGACGACATGGCCTACGCGTTGGCATTCTTGCACACCTCGCGCGCGATGACCGGCCAGGCGCTCAACGTCGACGGCGGCACTGTGTTTAACTGACGAGGCGGGACCATGGCCATCAAGGGAGTTCTTCACACCAGCTTCACTGTCGCGGACATGCAGAAGTCGCTCGATTTTTGGACCGGTCCGCTCGGGTTCCACCTGGTCGCACGGGGGCCGTGGCAAAGCGATGCCCTGGGCCGTGTCGTCGGCGTGCCAGGCGTCAAGATGGATATTGCCATCCTGGAAGGCTACGGCCACGGCGTCGAGCTGATCGCTTGTCACGCGCCCGATGCCGTCCCCCTCGATGTTCAGCCGCATCGGCCCCTCGCGTCCCATCTGGCGCTCGAGGTCGGCGACATCAAAACGACCACCGCGGCACTTCTGGATGCCGGCGCGAGCCTACAGGGCGAGATCGACTTCTTGGGCGACGATCCGTCGGATGCCGGCTGGGCGGTCTATTTACGTGATCCCAACGGCATCATCATCGAGTTGATTCAGCCAGCCGCTTTAACTTGTCAGGACTCGAAAGCTTGACAAGCGTCGTGTGGACACTCGAGCCCATGCGTCTCGTTGACGTGGTCATTCCCTGATACCATCCCGAAAATTCCCTCTTCCAGTCCGGGAGCAGGCCATATTTTCCCTGTTAACAGGGAAATCGCGGCGGAGACGGGTTCGCAGCAGACTGCCCGCACCACCATTTTCCATAATGCAGGTTATGGGGCTCAAACCGAGCTTGGGTGGCACCGGGAGTTCTGCCCCTCGCCTTGCTGACCCTTGCGGAGGTTAGTGTTCCGGCGTTTGATGGTCTGAATGCCATGGGCGGCCGTCGATCTGGACGCCTATGGCGCCATGCCTTTTCACCAAGACCTCAAGATGAATGAGTGCCTCGTGGAGGCATGCAAATGATGTCTCGGTTTCCAGGCTGACGGCATCCACGATATCGACACCGCGCGCAGACGCTATGACTTGGTAGCCTTTCATGGGGACCTCTCGCAGGACCGGTGCAGCACACTTGACCGTAGAGTTTAGTTTAGTAGAGTTGAGTTTGTTGTGCAACGACACTAGAAAACCCAGTCCGGCTGGGGTTGATTGGCGTTGCCGACTGCTGATGTGGCGTTGCACGGGAGTATGCGGGGGCGGCCATGAAGAAATTCTTGAATGATGTCGATGACCTGCTTCGTCAAAGCCTGGACGGTTTTGGCGCGGCCCACAGCGGCCTCGTCCAAATTCATCACGAGCCGACCTACGTTGTCCGCGCAGGCGGGCCCGTCGCTGGTGAGGTCGCGCTGATTTCCGGCGGCGGTTCGGGGCACGAACCGCTGCACGCCGGTTTTGTCGGCGCCGGCATGTTGGCGGCGGCCTGTCCCGGCGAGGTCTTCACGTCGCCGACGCCCGACCAGATGCTTGCCGCCGCCGAGGCCGCCGACGGCGGCGCCGGCGTCCTGTTCATCGTCAAGAACTACTCAGGCGATGTCATGAACTTCGAGATGGCCGCCGAAATGTATGGCGGCGCGTCGGCGACGGTCTTGGTCAATGACGACGTCGCGGTCGAAGACTCCTCGTTCACAACCGGCCGTCGCGGCGTGGCGGGCACGGTTGTGGTGGAGAAGATGGTTGGGGCCGCCGCCGCCGCAGGGGCAACATTGGAAACGTGCATGATGCTTGGCGAGCGGGTCAACGCGGCGACACGCTCGATCGGTGTGGCACTCACCAGCTGCACTGTTCCAGCAGCAGGGACGCCGACTTTCGAACTTGGCGACGATGAAGCGGAGATGGGCGTCGGCATTCACGGCGAGCCCGGGCGGCGGCGCATCAAACTGGCGTCGGCGGCGGATCTCGCTGAAGAAATGATGTCGGCCATTCTTGCAGAGACTCCGGCAGAAAAGGGTGACCCGGTTCTGCTCCTGGCGAACGGCTTCGGCGGCACGCCGCTTATGGAGCTCTACCTGATGTATCAGGAGGCCCGCCTTCGTTTGGAGGATCGTGGCATTCAGGTCGCGCGCAGCCACGTCGGCAACGTCACGACATCGCTCGAAATGCACGGTTGTTCGTTCACGGTAACGGCGCTTGACGACGAGATGACAACTCTTTGGAATGCGCCTGTGCAGACTGCAGCGCTACGCTGGGGCTGTTAGGCCCGCAGACGCCAGGTTGCGGGCTTACTCTTTTTCTATCCGCCGCCTGGCAAGGCCGATCATGCGTTTGGCCGTCTGGCGTATGGAATCTTCGAGTTGCTGCTCGAGTTCCGGGTCACCCAAGTTGGGCAACATAATCGACATTTGACGGCCGTTGTCGCTGACGCTCCTCTTTGAAGCCGCGCTACCGCTTGCGCCCGCTTTGCGGTTGGGATGCGCTGCCTGATAGGCAGACAGAAATCGCTGTTTCTCGCTCGGCGACAGATGGCAGACCTTGGCGATAACCGAGACGTCGCCTGCCGGGATCGGCACCGGATAGGTCGGGTTGGTGATTTGCGAGACAAAGCTCTTATGTTTGCCGAGCGCCTCGGCGATTTTCTGGCGTGTACCGGACGGTCGCAGGTCGACGAGTTCGCGGAGCACGGTCTTGTACTCCCTGACCAGGTCTTCGCGGGACCGCACGTCAGATGTCGAGTTCATGGATAGCGGCCTTGATCGTTCCAAGCGCGGCCGGTGCGATCGAGAGCGATCGCAGCCCAAGCCCAACGAGATCTGCCAGGCATCTCGGATCCGATCCCATGTCGCCGCACAGACTTACCCCCTTGCCGTCACGGCGACCATGCTCGACGACCCGGGCGATTAACTCAAGCACGGCGGGATTGCGCGGGTCCTGAAGTGAGCTGAGGCTGGCCTCGTCGCGGCTGGCTGCCGTCGTGTACTGGATGAGGTCATTGGATCCGATCGAATAGAAATCGGCGTCAAACTCCGCGATGCGCAGGGCGGCTGCGGGCACCTCGACCATGATCCCGATCGGCGGCAGTCGGTCGGACCGTTCGCCTGACGCCATGGCGGCATGGGTCTCGGTTATCAAACGGCGTGCCTCTTCAAACTCTTCTGGCGCCGTCACCATGGGCAGCATGATCCGCATGTCGCCATCAGCTGCGGCACGCAGCATGGCGCGGATTTGGGTTTGAAAGGTCTCGGGACGCTCCAGCGACAAGCGCAAGCCCCGCACGCCCAGAAACGGGTTCATCTCGCCACTATGGGTCAGACCGGGGATCGGTTTGTCGCCGCCGGCATCCAGTGTACGGAAGATGATCGGTTTGCCGCGCGACCATGCCATCACCCGATGATACGTGGCGGTCTGCGTGGCCTCATCTGGCAAGGTGCCGCCGTCGTCCAGCTGAAGTTCGGTTCTGACAAGGCCGCTGCCGTCGCAATGATCGATGTCAATGGCGGGCAGAAGGGCGGGGTCGTCGATGTTGACCAGAACGGCGACCGACGTGCCGCGCCGTGTCGTGGCGGGCAGCGGCAGGAGCCGGGCCTGCTCGCGCCGGCTCTTGGCCAGGCGGGTAAGACGCTGGTCAAAGTCGCGCTTTGCTTCCGCAGTGGGATCGATCACCAGAACGCCCTGTTCGGCATCGACCAAGGCGCATCCGGCGTCTGCGATGGCGGCCTCGGCGGCATCACCAAGGCCGACCAGCATGGGCAGACCGCGCGCGCGCGCCAGGATGGCGACATGGCTGGTCGCGCTTCCGGCCCGCAAGACAAGGGCCGCCATGCCGTGGGACGCCAGGGCAAGGAAACGCGACGGTGGCATGTCGCTGGCGATGACAACGTGGCCGGAAACCTTGTCATCGATCGCCGCCGCATGGCCTTGCAAGTGGTCGAGAACACGGTCGCGAAGATCCGCAAGGTCAGCCGCGCGGGCCCGGAAGTACGCGCTGTCACCGTCTTGATAGATGGCTATCTGGCTACCGAGGGCGTTTGTCCACGCGGTGTCGGCGGCGGTGCCATCGGCGATCTCCGGATAGGCGGCGGCGGTCAGCTCGTCATCCTCAAGCATGGCGATCTGGAATTCGAGGATTTCCGATGCCAGGTCATCGGCATGCTGTCGAAGGAAATCCAAGTCACGGACGGCCGCGCCGACGGCGTCTCGCAAGGCGTCCGCCTCGGCGCCGGGCGCCAGGGCTTGCCGGGCTTGACCCTTGCCCCTGGCATCGAGCCATAGCGGGCCTTTGGCCAGGCCCGGTGAGGCGGCTTGTCCGCTCAGCACGTTAGCCGTCGACCCGCGTTTCATCGAAGTCTCTCAGGACGAGGCCGGTCAATGCCGCAATCGCATCGTCAGCGTCACACCCTTCCGCTCGAATGATCAGAGTTTCGCCGGCCGCGATCTTCAACGCCATGACCTTGACGATGCTCTTGGCGTCGATCCATCCGGTCTCGTCCGCCTCGGTACGCAGCCTGATGTCGGACTCGAACGTCTTGGCGAGCTTGGTCAGTTTCACCGACGGTCTGGCGTGCAGGCCGACATCGTGAGTCACACGGACGGATCCTTCGGCATGGCTCGGCGTCACGGTGACAGTTCCTCCGCCGTTGCCTTGACATCCTCAAGCGTGGCGTTACCCCAGGCTTCGGTTGCCGCCATGACAGCGCCTTCAACGATCGGTGCGTTGCAGATGACGACGCGCTCACGCCATGGTTCCGGCAACATCTCGATGGCCATTTCCGAGTTCGTCTCGGCGCCGCCGAGGTCGACCAGAATGGCGACGCCGGCGTCGGAATAGACCGTCTCGATCGCCTGCTTGATCGCGGCGACATCCGTACCCAGGCCGCCGTCCGAGTTACCGCCGCACCACGCGACCGGGACTTCGTCGCCGACCATCTGATGCACCATGTCGTGGGCACCGCTGGCGACGCCAGGCGAATGCGAAACAATAACGATGCCAACTCTGTTACTCACCAGTCTTCCCCTGCACTGCCTGACATACGGCGTGAACCAACAACTGACTTGATCGTGCGCCCGGATCGAGATGTCCAACCGAGCGCTCGGCCAGAAACGATGCTCGGCCCTTCGTCGCCTGCATGGCGCGAGTCGATTCCAAACCATCGTCGGCTGCCGTTAGCGCATGGGCCACGGCATCGGCTACGGTTTTCGACTGCTTCAGTGCATCCTCGACCGGACCAAGCACGTCCAGCATGGTTTTCTCGCCACGGTCGGACTTGCCGCGCGACTTCACGGCATCGACCCCGGCGGTAAAGGCTTGCGTGAACGCTTCGAGTGACAGGGACGAAGCGGGCATGGCCTTGCCCATGGCCATAAGAAAACTGCCGTAGAGCGGGCCGGATGCACCGCCGACCTTCATGACCAGGGTCATGCCGGCTTTCTGCAGCCCGGCGCTGGGATCCAGGTCGGCCAGGGCATCGCGTTCGGCGGCGATCGCCTCGAACCCACGCTTCATGTTGAGCCCGTGGTCGCCATCGCCGATCGCCTGGTCGAGCGCCGTCAACTCGTCCGTATGATCGAGGATGGTGGCGACGCATGCGTCAATCAGCGGTGCGGTAAGGTCAGCCATGAGGGCCTCCCGCCGCCTGGCCCGCAAGCCGGGCTCCGTCCTTTGAGAAAAAGAGCGCCCCGCCCGGCCGAGCCCGCACTGTGACGGGCTGGCCCGGCCGGAACTGCCGGTCAGCCGGTGCCAGGGAGCTGATCGCCTGGTCGGCGAGACTGAGCTGGATGACGGTTTCGGCGCCCAGATGCTCGACATGGGTCACGGTCGCCGTGTCGCCGCCGTCGTCGAGGACGACGTCTTCCGGCCGGACGCCCTGCGTCGCCGTTCCCGACGGCGCCGCGGCACCCAAGCAACCGGCCGGCAGCAGATTGATGCGGGGGGATCCCAGACGGCGCGCCACGTCGATGTTGTCGGGCTTCTGATAGACCTCCGTCGGCGTTCCGATCTGCACGAGGCGACCTTCCGACAGGACGCCAATCCGATCCGCCAAGGTCATGGCTTCCACCTGATCGTGGGTGACGTAAAGGATGGTCGCGCCAAGCGAGAGCTGAATACGTTTCAGTTCGATCCTGAGATCGTGGCGCAGCTTCGCGTCGAGCGAGGACAACGGCTCGTCCATCAGAAATATCGCGGGTTCGCGGACCAGGGCACGGCCGATGGCGACCCGTTGCATCTCACCGCCCGACAGTTTGGTTGCCTTGTTCTCCAGCTTGTTCTCGATGCGCAGCAGTCCTGCGATCTCGCGAACGCGTCGGTCGATCTCCTTATCGCCCAGACGGCGCAGGGGCGATTTGAGCGGAAACGCCATGTTCTGGTAGGCGGTGTAGTGGGGGTAGAGCGAATACTGCTGGAACACCATCGCGACGTCGCGCGCGGCGGGATCCGTCGTCGTGATGTCAACGCCTTGGATGGCAACGCGGCCACAGTCCGGGCGTTCCAGGCCTGCGACCAAGCGCAAGGTCGTTGTCTTGCCGGCCCCTGTCGGGCCGAGCAGGACGACACATTCGCCGTCCGCAATGGTCATCGACATGTCTGCGATGGCGACAGTTTCGTCAAACGTCTTGGTGATTTGGGAGAGCGCTACGTCAGCCATGGCGCCCTCCCGTGTTGGTCAAGGCCAGGGCTGCTTGCGACTTGGCGTCGAACAACGAGAGCCTTGACGTCAGGAAGTCGAGACCCACGGTGTCGCCAATCCGGGCATCGACCGTGTTGGAGGCGCGTACGCGCACCCGACCAACATCGGTGTCGACGGCGACGATCTTGCGCGCGCCCGTGTACTCGACGCCGAACACCCGTCCGCGCAGCGCTGCCGAATCGCTGAGTACGATGTGTTCGGGGCGGGCGCCCAGAATGCCGCTGTCGTGATCCAGGCCGTGTTCAAGGACCGGAACGCTGACATCGGCGCCGGCGACCGACACCTTGTCGCTACCGGGCGCGACGGGTCCGCCAAAGGGCAGCATGTTCATCGGCGGATTGCCGATAAAGTCCGCGACGAAGACGGACGACGGCCGGTCATAGACGTCGTTCGGTGTGCCGACCTGCAGGATCTCACCGCCGTTCATGACCGCGACATAGTCACCCATCGACATCGCCTCGACCTGGTCGTGGGTGACATAAACGGTGGTTGCGCCGATGCGGTCATGAAGCTGCCGCAGCTCCTGACACATGAGATCACGGAACTCGGTATCCAGCGTGCCCAGTGGCTCATCCATCAAAAATGCCTTGGGCCGGCGGACGATCGCGCGGCCGAGCGCGACCCGTTGACGGTCGCCGCCGGCCAGCTGGCTGGGGCGTGCCTTCAAGAGGTCTTCGATACGCAGCAACCGCGCGACTTCCTTGATGCGCTCGGCAATCTCCCGGCGGCTGACGCCCTGCGACTTCAGCGGATAGGCAAGGTTGTTATAGACGTTGAGATGCGGATAGAGCGCAAAGAGCTGAAAGACAAACGCGATATCGCGCTGTGCGGCACGACGGAACGTTACGTCTTCATCACCCAGGACGATGCGCCCGGACGTCGGTATCTCAAGTCCGGCGATCATGCGCAGCGTTGTTGTCTTGCCGCAGCCGGACGGCCCGAGCAGCACAAAAAAGCTGCCGTCGGGAATCGTCATGGTCGAATCCTTGACCGCAACGAACGCGTCGAAGCGTTTGTGCAGGTTCTCGATGCGGATCTGGGCCATCGTCAATCCTTGAAGTGGCTGACGATGACGAAACCCAGCGTGCCGGTGAGGATGACACCGAAGGAATAGCTGTAGGCCCACATTGAGAACGGTTGCATCAGCATGATGACGCCGGCGGCGATCAATGTCGTTGCCGCGGCTTCCCATGGTCCGCGTCGGAACAGGCGCCGCGGCCGCGTCTTGTTGGCGTCGCGCCCGCTCATTTGCGCACCGCGCCAAAGGTAATGCCGCGCAGCAGGTGCCGGCGCATGAGGACGGTGAAGAAGACGATCGGCAGCAGGAAGAGCGTCGTGCCCGCGCCGACGGCGGGCCAATCAAGGCCGCCCTCGCCAATGATCGTGGGAATGAAGGGCGGCGCCGTTTGCGCCTCGCCGCTGGTCAGCAGCAGCGCAAATGCATACTCGTTCCAGGCGAAGATAAGACAGAAGATCGCCGTCGCCGCGATGCCCGTCGTCGCCTGGGGCAGAACGATCTTGATAAAGGCCTGGAATCGGCTGTAGCCGTCGATCATGGCGGCTTCCTCGTATTCGGGCGGGATCTCGTCAATGAAGCCTTTCAGGAGCCAGACCGCGAGGCTGACGTTGACGGCCGTATAGAGCAAGATCATGCCGAGATGAGTGTCGTTCAGGCCAAGCTCTCGGTACATCAAGAAGATCGGCACGGCGACGGCAATCGGCGGCATCATGCGTGTCGACAGGATGAAGAACATCAGGTCGTCCTTTAGCGGCACCCGAAAGCGCGAGAAGCCATAAGCCGCGAGCGTGCCGAGGAAGACGGCAAGGAAAGTCGAGCCAAAGCCGATGATGACGGAGTTGGTGTAACGCTCGGCGAAACGCGACGGCCCGGTGATCACCATGTTGCGGCTGCGCACCAGTTCCTCATACCAGCTCGACGGCGGCGGCAGGCTTTCCATGTACTCCGGCGTTTGGCGCGACCGTGTCGTGAAGAGGTTTACGTAGCCTTCCAGCGACGGGTTGAACGTTACTTCCGGCGGGTAGGCGATGGCGTCGGGCGGCGTCTTGAACCCCGTCATCAAGATCCAGACGAGCGGCACCAAGGCGATAAGGGCATAGGCCGCGACCAAGACACCTGCAACGGTGCGCGACAGGGGGCTGGGTTCGACGACCGAATGTGACGTCGAGGCAAAGCGGCTCATCGCTGTTTCACCCGGTTAAGGAACTTGACGTAGAGATTGCCGGCCCCGAACACCGTGACAAACAGGATGATGGCAAAGGCCGAGCTATAGCCGGTTCGCCATTTCTCGAAGGCTTCTCGCTTCAGGTTGATCGACGCCAGTTCCGTCACCGACCCGGGCCCGCCCGACGTCAGCTCCACGACGAGGTCGAACATCTTGAAGTTCTCAATGCCCCGGAACAAGACGGCAAGCATCAAGAAGGGCAGGACCATCGGTACGGTGATGGTCCAGAACTGACGCCAACGCGAGGCCCGGTCGACCTCAGCCGCTTCATAGATATAGTCGGGGATCGACCGCAACCCGGCCAGGCAGATCAGCATCACGTAAGGCGTCCACATCCAGGTGTCGACCAGAACGATGGCCCAGGGCGCCAGGTTGACATCGCCGATCATGGTGAAGCTGCCGGCGTCGATGAAGAAATTGACGATGTAGTTAAAGATGCCGGACTGGGGCTGGAAGATATAGGTCCAGAAAACGCCAACGACCGCAGGCGACAGCATCATCGGAAGCAGGATCAGCGTCGTCCAGGTTGCATGACCCTTGAAGCGGCGGTTGATCAACAGAGCGAGGCCGAATCCGAGGACCACCTGACAGACCATGGTCCAGGTAACGAAGTGCGCGGTCGCCTGCATGTAGCCCCAGACGTCCTCGCTGCCGAGCAGCCTTTCGTAGTTGCGAAAGCCGACCCACTCGATCTCGCGGCCCGGCTGGTTCGCCCGGTAGTTGGTGAAACTGAGGTAGATCGCCCACAGCAGCGGAAAGATGTTGATCGCCAGAAGCAGGCCGATGGTCGGCAGAATAAAAACCCAGGCCAGGGCCCTGTCGCCCATCCCACGCACACGGATGCCACGCCCGGGAAGCGTTGCTGTCGCTGCTGTTGTGGTCGTGCTCTGGGACATGTGGGATTGAGCCATCTGCTGGCTTGGATACTAAAGGGATCAAAAAAATATGGTCGACCGGACCGGAGACGTGGTCCGGCCGACCAGGTTGGTTGCGACGGCGGGAGACTAAATCTTACCGTCGTCTTCGAACACTTCGGTCCAGTCATCAACGAGCTTGTCGAGCGCTTCCTGGGCCGTACCTTGATCGGCCACGACATAGTCGTGAACCCGCTTCTGCATGGATTGCAGCAATTCGGCGTATGTTGGTTCTTGCCAGAAATCCTGTACGCTACTCATGGCCACCAGGAAGTCGGAAGCGAACGGCGCGCTGCCGGCAAAGCTGGGGTCTTCGAGCACCGACAGACGGCATGAGTAACCGCCAAGGGACCACCACTTCTGCTGCACTTCCGGCTTGGCAAACCACTTGATGTACTCAAGCGCCATGTCCTGTTTGTCGGAATAGGCGACGACGGAGATCCCCTGTCCGCCGAGCGTTGACGCCTCGACGTTCTGGGCGGGATTGACGAAGAAACCCGACTTGTCACCGCCGACATCTTCGTCCTTGGCGATACCGGGGAAGAAAGCGAACCAATTCATCTGCATCGCCACCTGGCCGGACTTGTAGGCGTCCAGATTGGCAACCATGTAGGCGTCGGAATGCCCCGGAGGTGTGCAGCACTCATAGAGTTCCTTGTAGAACGACAGGGCTTCGACAGCGGCCGGGCCATTGACATAACCGCCCATATCATAGGGCCGCTCGGGATTGTCGTACTCCATGCCCCAGGCATACATCGCCGACGTCACGCCCATGGTAATGCCTTCGGAACCGCGTTCGGTGTAAAGACCCATGCCGTAGACGGTCTTGCCGTCGATCTCGCGGCCCTGGAAGAACTTGCCGATATCCATCAGCTGGTTCCAGTTCGCCGGCGGCGCGAGGTCATAGCCATACTCGCTCTTGAAGGCTTCCTGAAGCTCGGGCCGCTCGAACCAGTCCTTGCGGTAGACCCAGCCCAGCGCGTCGCCCATGGCCGGCAGCGCCCAATAGCTCGGCTCGCCCTTTGGCCATGTCGAATAGGCGTACACCGTGGCCGGCAGGAAGTCGTCCATCGAGATATCGTTCTCGACAAAGAAATCGGTGAGCTCGATGTAGTGACCATAGGTGGCCGAACCGCCGAGCCACTGGCTGTCACCAATCAACAGATCGCAGAGCTTACCGCCCGAGTTCAATTCGTTCAGAAAGCGATCCGCGAAGTTCGTCCACGGAACAAACTCGAACTTCATGGCGATGCCCGACTCGGCCGTAAAGTCTTTCGACAGTTCAGCCAGCGCGTTGGCCGGATCCCAGGCCGCCCAACATAACGTCAGTTCTTGATCCTGTGCCTGGGCCGTCGTGCCGCCCATGAGACCGGCCGCGACCGCGGCGGCAGCACAGATTTGTGCCAGTTTTCGCATTGCTTCACCTCCCAAATTCTGAGTTCGCGTTGCGTCGATGTTGGTGCCGACCGACAGCCGGTCGGATAAGACCACCCCACGTATTCTTGCTCTTGGTTTAGTTTATTGTTTTGACTAAACTAAACTTCTGTCAAGCGCGATCTATCTGCTGCAGCGCACCAAATCGATGTTGCAGCGCAACAAACCGAGCGAATCAAAGCAACGTGGAGGACGTCGTGATGTCGGGAACATTCATTCATAACGCCAGGATCATTGATGCCAGCGGCGACGAGCCGTTCTTGGGATCGGTCCAGATCCGCGGCAACCGTATCGCCGCGATCCACCACGGCATCGAAGGCAAAGCCGGCGCCGGCGACAAGTCAATCGACGCCGGTGGCGCCACACTGATGCCCGGCCTGATCGAGGCGCACGCGCATATCTCGTTCTGCGATACACCGACCCTGGAAGACCTCGGCGACATCCCGCCGGAAGAGCACACGCTCGAGACCATGAAGTTCGCGCGCAAGATGCTGGATCAGGGTTTCACTTCGTTGTTCAGCGCGGCGGCGGCCAAACCCCGCCTGGATGTCGTCATCCGCAATGCGATCGAAGCCGGTGACATTCCGGGGCCGCGCATGCGTGCGGCCAGCCCTGAGCTGACGGTCACCGGCGGGCTGGGTGATGTCAGGCGCCGTCACATTCATCGCGAGACCTTCGCGATCTGCTGCGACGGCGTCGACGAGTTTCGCCGCACCGCGCGCGAGATGTGCCGCGAGGGCGTCGATACCTTGAAGATCAATCCGTCGGGCGACGAGTTCATCCCGTTCGCCCGGGCGCACTTGACCGTCATGAACGAAGACGAGATCGCCGCCGTGTGCGAGGTCGGCAAGTCGCGCGGCAAAATGGTCGCGGTCCACGCCCGGTCGGCGCTCAGCGTCAAGCTTTGCCTGAAGCACGGCGCCGATGTGATTTACCACGCCAGCCTCAGTGACGACGAAGCGCTCGATATGCTGGAAGCACATAAGGACGAGATCTTCGTCGCCCCAGCAATGGGCATTATGTTCGCGACGTCGCAGGGTGAGGGCGCGGCCTGGGGGCTGACCAAGGACAGCGACGTCGCCATGCATTTCGCCCGCGAACTCGAGCGCTGCGTCGAGAACATGAAAGAACTCGCCAAGCGCGGCGTGCGCATCCTGCCGGGCGGCGATTACGGCTTTGCCTGGAACCCCATCGGCACCAATGCCCGCGATCTCGAACACTTCGTCAACCTGCTCGACTTTACACCGATGCAGGCGATCCAGTCATGCTGTGCCCATGGCGGCGCGTTGATGGGATTGCCTGGAGAGCTGGGCCAGATTCGCGAGAGCTGGCTCGCCGATCTCGTCCTGATTGACGGCGATCCGCTGAAGGACATCCGGCTTCTACAGGACGCCGACAAGTTCTTGGGCATCATGAAGGACGGGAAGTTCCACAAAGATCCCTCGATCGCCGCGACACGGTCCACTGAGGTCGCCGCATAGCGTCGCACCAACGGGCAACGCCGATCGATGACTAGGCTGGGCCGTTACGCTTTCTCGAGCCAATGCGTCCGGCCCGTTCCCTGTTCATACGCGTAGGGAAGTTGTTTCTAAGTCACCGGTTCGGGTCAGTTATGTGGTAGCTCAGCGTGTGAAGAGTGACTGATCTGGCAGAAGTTCCCTGCATTCTCCCTGTTAACAGCGAAGTTCGGCAGAGACGGGTTCGCAGCAGACTGCCCGCACCACCACTTGCTAGAATGCAGATTATGACGCCGACAAGGCGTCTGCTTCATAGCTGGAAGCGGACATCCTGGGTTACTAGCGTTCAGATCCACTATTAACCCGAAGCGGCCATAAGTCAGGGGCCGGAACGATCGTCAAGGCGAGAGGCGCACCCATCTTCGATACGTAGAGGGAAGCAGGTTCGCTTGGCATGATCCTTCACTCCTCAACCCGGTTGTCGGGTGCAACTTTCGATGACGAAAATGACCAGCAGAAACTAATGACGACGCCGCAGGTAATCGCAGCATCGGCCAGATTAAAGGCTGGCCAGTGATACGTTCCAATGTAGAAATCCAAAAAGTCAGTTACGGCGCCATCCCAAATCCGATCCAACAGGTTACTGATCGCGCCGCCGAAGATGCAGGTGAGACCAAGTGCGAGCAGGGAACTCGATGTACGCCAAAGCCACGTGCCAACGAGTACGATCAGCATTAGAGCAACCACGCCGAGGGCATAGGGCATAAGCGAGTGCTCAGTGCTCAGGAAGCCAAAACTGACGCCCCGATTGTAGTGCAGTACGAGATTGAAGAATGTCGTGACCGCTATAGGCTGTGCAGAATCTTGTACGGTGCCTTCAGCGAACCACTTGGTGCCCAGATCGACCGCAACGATTCCAGCACTTAACGAGCCAGCCATCGTGAGACGCCGAAGCGTGCGGCGTCTTCCGAACCATGACGTGTGCACAACCGTCTTCAACGAAGACCGTTAATCACCGATCACCCGCCGCCGCTCCTCGAACTCGGCCTTGTCAATCTCACCGCGTGCATACCGCTCCTTCAGAACATCAAGGGCCGTCCTGCCCTGCGGGACATGCGGTGTGCCGCTGTGACCAGCGCCACCGAGAAAGCGTACGATCAAGACGATCACGGCAACCGCCACGACCAAGATGATGATCATCATGAATGGACCCATGAACCATCCCGACCATCCGCCATGCCACATGTCCGGTCCATAAGGGCTGTTCTGGACCTGTTGTGACAGTGCGGGAGAGGTAACAAAGACAAAGCCAAGCACTGTGATAACCAAACGGATTGGCGTTTTCATTGGTGCAATCCTCATTGTTTCGTCGATTCACTGGGAGACCCGGCACGCATGTAGGTAACGATCGTCCAAATCTCGTCTGTGGTAAGACCGTATTTGAACGCGGGCATGTCTGTTCCGAGCGCCTCACCACCACTAGAAATTGACCACAAGAGATACTCGTCAACAGCCATTGGCATTTGGATCATGTAGGCGAGCAGGGCCGGAGACGGGTTAAGTGAACGACCCGCTTCACCATCACCCATGCCCGATGCTCCATGACAGGAAGCGCAGTTCTCCGCATAGAGGGTGCGACCTGCATTGATCGTCATGGCATCCGGTGAAAGGGGGTTGCGGGCTTCACGATACTCAGCTGGGATGCCTTGATGCATGAAGGTCCAATGGCGCTCCATCCTCTGGTTCATGCCGGGACCCATCTGATCGGGCCCCCACATATCGCGCTGCATCCAAAAGGGGTCCCACATGTCCGAACAGCACGGGGGTGTTTGAGTGTCGGATGACTGAGCGGTGGCCTCGCTGAGATCAAATGGGGCAGCGACTGCAACAGCAAACGCAAGAACGCCGATTAAGACAAAACTAGATCTTGTTCTTCCTGCTTTCATGGCCTCACTCCCGTAGTCGTCTACTCCGCCGGAACTTCATTGGCATGGCGCAACTCAAAGCGCGCATGGCGGACGATCTGGACGGAAGACCACAGGAACAAGCTCGCCATGATGCCGGCAACTGTCAGATCCGGCCACGCGGTATTGGTTACCCACACGCCACTTGCCGCAAGAACGACGGCCACGTTGCCGATGGCGTCATTGCGACTGCAAAGCCAGACGGAGCGAACATTAGAGTCGCCGTTCCGAAACTTGAGTAAGAGCAGGACACTGGTGAGATTGGCCGCTAATGCCAGGAATCCAACAACACCCATCACCTCTGCCTTCGGAAGGTCGAGAACAGCAACGTGATAGATCGTTGAACCCAACACCCACAGGCCCATTGCGCCAAGGGTTAGTCCCTTGAAGAGCGCAGCGCGGGCACGCCACACAAGCGGCATGCCAATGACAAACAGCGTAATTGCATAGGTCGCGGTGTCGCCCAGGAAGTCGAGTGCATCGGCCTTGAGGGCCTGCGAACCCGCGAAGACGCCCGCAGCAATCTCGGCCGCAAACATCGTCCCGTTAATGGCGATGACCACCCAGAGCACACGTTTGTACGACGCTGAGAGGCCGTCAAAACCCAATTCTTCACCGCAGCCGCAACCGGCCATACTGCCAGAATCCTTCTTGCCGTTTCGGAACCTTGTGTATCCGTCGTCAGCAATCTACGATCTATAGTAACTAGAGATTCAAGGCATAATTCGATGGCAGCGACAGAGTTCACAATCGGCCACCTCGCCAGAGAAACTGGCTGTAAGGTCGCCACAATCCGTTACTACGAACAGATCGGTCTCATGCCAGCGCCCGGACGTTCGCCTGGCAATACACGGCTCTACGGCTCCGCTCACCTGGCCCGGCTCAACTTCGTTCAACACTGTCGGGATCTCGGGTTTTCGCAGGCCGTTATTCGAGAGCTCTTGGAGCTAACGGAACATCCAGACAGGTCCTGCGAGGCCGTCACCGAGATCGCTCAGACGCATCTCAACTCCGTGAACCAACGTATTGCCCGACTCGCGGCACTGAAAGGCGAACTTGAGCGCATGATCAAGGCCTGCCGTGGAGGGCGAGTGGAGCATTGCCAGATCGTCGAGGCCCTGGCGGATAACTCACCGCTACGCGATCCTGCAGAAAATCAAGGAACGTCTCAGGCACACTGAGTCGGCTCACGGCCAAAAGCGAACATCTACGGAGCTAGGAACGACGTCGGCGTCAACGCTCAAAGCGGAAATCTCAGCGGTCGGATTTACGACGACGCATTGTGAAAGAACACCGTAGCAATCCTGTGTTTCCCATAATGCAGATCACGCGACCAGATCGCACGTTTGATCCGTAGCGAAACCCACGTCCAGATGGCGAGCCGTCCAATCTTCCGTTGCTGATCGAATGTGGTTGAATCTTGATTACGCATGATTCACTTACATACCTAGAGCATTTTCCGATTAAGTTGCATCACCGTCCCGCTCCCCCACCCGGCCACCCATGGCAGCATCCTCGGGGTGGCCGGGTGGGGGAGCGGGCTGGCGCCGATTCCGTGCGAACGGAAAATGCCCTACTCGGCTAGTGCGAATGCATCGGCTGATCGACTTATCAATTGCCGAGAACTCCGCCGCTCAAAGCGCCGATCCAACGTGAAGCCATCTCGACCGCACCCGACGCCGGAACGGAACGCCAACTGTCAAACGTCAAACATACACGCCAGCCATCGCTTGCCTCTCGACCTGATCGCGCGACACGTGTCTTGCAGTTACATCATTCAGGCCGAATGAGTCTCGTTTTCGTCACCACATCTCATTCCACCACCGGATAGCCCGCCTTTTCGATGATGGCGGCGAGCTGAGTATGGCTTGCGCTACTTTCGACGGTGACGGTGCCGGTTGTCAGGTCGGCATCGACCCGTGCCTGCGGGTCGATGCTTTGGACAGCCTTGGTCACAGTGCTCACGCAGTGGCCGCAGCTCATCTCCTCAACTTTGAACGTCTGCATCGCTTGTTTCCTCATTTGGTGGACCAAGATGAATCCAGTCTGCGACCTGCCTTCGCTGGAAGGTCAATCCCTTTTCGAACGGTAGCGCAACAATCACACGTTCGTGCTGGTAAGGCCTTGACCTTCCCGTAAGGGAAAGCACCACTTTTTGAGCAAGTGAGTTTTGATCCTGGGTGGTGATTGATGCAGAGCGGACGATTTTCTATTGGCGAAGCAGCGCGGGCTGCAGGTGTGTCGGCCAAGATGGCACGTCACTACGAAACGATAGGTCTGGTACCGCGGGCTGAGAGAACGGCTGGTGGTCTGCGCCTATTCAGTCCGGCCGCAGTTCACACGCTGCGTTTCATTGGCCGTGCGCGGTCGCTCGGTTTTCCCCTGGCAACCGTGCGCAAACTGCTGTCGCTGTGGCAGGATCCGAACCGCAGCAACACGGACACTCTTAGGCTTGCCAATCAGCACATGCAGGAACTCCTCGCTAAGGGCGTAGCTCTTTCCAGTATGGAGAAAGCATTGCAGGAGCTGATTGATGCCTGCGCGGGTGACGGGCGTCCTGAATGCCCGATTCTGGACGACCTAGCCAGTGAGAGCCGGATGCCGAGGGACAGGACAAGCTAGGCACGGCGGGTCTGGATCTGCTCATACAAACTTTGCTCTTGCGCTGCCCTGTGGAAGGTCTGTCAGACGACAAAACGGCTGCCCGGATAGGAGCGGTCGGTATTTTGTCAACTCAACAAGGAGATCTGTCATGGATCATGGCCTGCAAGTGCTCCAAAACCACGTGCACAGACCAAGTCAAAGCATCGAAGACTGTCTGAAAGCTTGCCTCGACTGCCTGCTGGCCTGCGCCGCTTGTACGGACGCCTGTCTGTCGGAATCCGATGCCTCGAGGCTTTCCGACTGTATCAGGTTGGATGTTGCCTGTGCCGCCGCCTGCACGGCAGCCATACCTATGCTGGTCGGCAGCGGGTCGGCCGCACTCGCAAACGTCGCAAAAGCGCAGTTGGCGGCTTGCTCGGCGGCGTGTCTGGCTTGTGAGGCGGAGTGCCGCAAACACGCCGACCATCACAGTCATTGTGCACATTGCGCTGAGGCGTGTCAGGCATGCTATCTAGCGTGTGAGGCGGCGATCAAGACACTCAACTAGCAAGAAGAGTGTTGGGGTCGGCGGGCGACGCCTGCCGACCCCGACGTCGGTCGGGATCACTTTTGTGAGACCGCGCCAAGTCCGACGCTTGACCTTCCCGTGAGTGGAAGCTCCATCTTGGAATTCACAACGCGACAAAGATGGAGCCTCGCGATGTTGAGAGAAGCGTCGTTCGGTCCGACGGGAACGCCGACTGCCACAACGGGTTCGGTCAAGGGTGAGACACTATCTCTCTCGCTCAGTATCGAGGGCATGACGTGTGCCTCGTGTGTAGCCCGCGTCGAACGAGCGATCAAAGCCGTGTCTGGCGTGACAGATGCGTCGGTCAATCTCGCAACGGAACGCGCCGTCATAACGTTCGATCCTGAGACGCTTGATCCGGCCGCGGTATCGACTGCGATTCGCGATGCTGGATACAAGACCCGTAAGGAGACGATCATGCTGGCCGTGCGCGGCATGACTTGCGCCTCCTGTGTCGGGCGCATCGAAAAGGCATTGAACGCGGTGCCCGGTGTGCACGCGGCACGCGTGAACCTTGCGACGGAGAGAGCGGAGATCGATGTGATCTCGCGCGCAGTCGAGGCCGGACAACTTGTCCAGGCGGTCCAAGGCGCGGGGTACGATGCCGAACCTGTTGGCGGCCTGTTGGACCACGTTGACCGGGAGCGAGAGACGCGCGAACGCGAAATCAAGACCTTGAGGCGGTGGGTGTTCCTGGCTGCGGTCCTCACCTTGCCGGTCTTCGTACTGGAGATGGGATCTCACGTCATTCCGGCCATGGATGACTGGGTCAAGGCGACGATTGGTCATCGCGAAAGCTGGCATGTGCAGTTTGTCCTGTCGACGCTTGTGCTGTTTGGGCCCGGTCTGGTGTTTTTCCGAAAGGGGATTCCGGCGCTTTTGCGCTGGGCGCCCGACATGAACGCTCTCGTTGCGCTCGGTACCGGCGCTGCCTGGTCCTATTCGGTCGTCGCGACATTTGTCCCCAATCTGTTGCCGGAAGGGGCCCATCATGTCTACTACGAGGCGGCGACAGTCATTGTCACGCTGATCCTGGTGGGACGGTACCTGGAGGCACTGGCCAAGGGTCGGACGAGCGAAGCGATCCGCCACTTGATGAGCATGCAAGCCAAGACAGCACGTGTGCTTCGTGATGGCCGGGAGATCGAGATCGACGCAGACCAGGTGATAGTGGGCGATCTTGTCCAAGTGCGCCCGGGCGAGCGCGTGCCCGTGGATGGCATGGTGGCGGGTGGACGTTCTTACGTGGACGAGTCAATGATTACCGGAGAACCGATCCCGGTTCTCAAGGAAGACGGTGCGGAGGTCGTGGGCGGCACCGTCAACAAGACAGGCGCATTCACTTTTCACGCCACCAAGATCGGCTCCGAAACGGTTCTGGCGCAAATCATACGCATGGTCGAACAGGCGCAGGGATCGAAGTTGCCGATCCAGGCATTGGTCGATCGTGTCACCGGGGTATTCGTGCCGATCGTTATCGCCGTTGCGTTGGCCACCTTCGCCATCTGGTTCTTCCTCGGCCCTGAGCCAGCCCTGACCTTCGCGCTGGTCAACGCCGTTGCCGTGCTGATTATTGCCTGTCCGTGTGCCATGGGGCTCGCTACACCAACGTCGATCATGGTTGGCATGGGTCGCGCGGCAGAGATGGGGGTGCTGTTTCGTAAGGGAGAAGCTCTCCAAACCCTGCGCAACGTCGAAGTCATAGCATTCGACAAGACCGGCACCTTGACCCAAGGCAGACCTGAGTTAACAGATTTCGTTGTATCGACAGGTTTCGATGAAAGCGACGTCCTGCGTCTCGTAGCGTCGGTCGAGCACAGGTCTGAGCATCCGGTGGCCGAGGCAATCGTCGCGGCAGCAAGAGAGCGTGGTCTATCGCTATCCGACGCGCGAGACTTCGAAGCCGAGCCGGGGTTCGGCGTCGTTGCGATCGTCGATGGGACCCGCGTCGAGGTTGGCGCGGACCGCTACATGCAAAAACTGGGTCATAGCGTCGCGCCGTTCGAAGACGCGGCGAATCGCCTGGGCGACGATGCGAAGACGCCGCTCTACGCGGCCGTGGATGGAAAGCTCGCCGCAATTATCGCTGTCGCAGACCCGATCAAGGAGGCAACATCGGTTGCCATTGCGGCGCTGCACGCCGAGGGGCTGCAGGTCGCGATGATCACCGGCGATAATCGACGTACGGCGGATGCAATAGCGAAGATGCTCGGTATCGACGAGGTGTCTGCCGAGGTGCTGCCCGGCGGCAAGGTCGATTCGCTCAAAAACCTGCAACGCGGTGGGCGCAAGGTAGCCTTCGTCGGCGATGGTATCAATGATGCGCCGGCTCTGGCTCAGGCTGATGTGGGTATCGCCATCGGTACGGGGACGGACATTGCGATCGAATCTGCTGACGTGGTGTTAATGTCGGGAGATCTGAGAAACGTTCCGAACGCTATCGCACTCAGCCGCGCGACGATGCGCAACATCAAGCAGAATCTGTTCTGGGCTTTTGCCTACAACGCCTGCCTCATTCCGGTGGCGGCGGGTGCGCTCTATCCGGCCTTTGGTCTGTTGCTGTCGCCGATTCTCGCAGCTGCAGCGATGGCCGCATCCAGCGTTTGTGTCCTGACCAATGCGCTGAGACTGAAACGTTTCCGAGCTCCGATTTCGCACAGCGGGGCGGTAAGGAACGACGCTGTGCTTGGTGCCGACGGAGAACTTGCACGAGCGGCATAGGGGCGACAGCAGTTGCCTACCTACGGATAGCCCAAGTGTCAGGAAAAAGAGATACCCATAGTCTCGTCTTTGAGTCTTGGCCAAGTTGTACGTCGACTGTCGGTACAGCAACGGATCCTTGAACCAACCCCAGTTGCGACCGTGCGCAGATTCTAGCAGCGTTTTCGATTGCGCCGAAGCGTTGCGTCGATCTAGGTGCTTGATCGACCCGAATCTCGTGCGCGATACGTGACCAACCAGACACCAAACACCGTTAGCATGATGCCGAGAATCTGCACCCAACCCAGTGTCTCTCCGTAGAACATGATGCCCATCGTTAGGCCGAAAACTGGAATGAGAAAGCTAAACGCATTTGCCCAGTTGAGCGGCGTCGTCTCCAGGACGGAGAACCAAAGCCAATAGACGAGTGCTGTTCCGGGAAGTGCAAGGGCGATAAGGGCCCAGACGAACGTGAACGACCACCGGATGGACCCAGGTTCCTCCATGATCGCAGCGGCAAGCATGAGTGGGATGCCGCCGATCAACATCTGAAATCCCATGGTCATGAGACCATCGACGTTACCTGCCAGTCGCTTAATCAAGACGTTGCTTGCCGTGATCCCCAGTGCGGCCAGCGTGATGTAAGCGACGCCGAGCAGATAGTCGGACTGATTGGCTGAGAAGAGTTCGGGTGACGTAATGACCAATATTCCACCGAATCCGAAAGCCATTCCAATCTTGCCACGTGCAGCAAGACGTTCGTCAAGGACCGCCACAGCGAGCGCAGCAGCCAGAAGTGGTTGAGTATTGGCGATCACTGTGGCCATGCCCGGAGAAATGAACTCCGCAGCATGGAACATGCCAAGAAAGCCCAAGCTTGTCGCACCAACACCAATGGCTGACACGATGGCCCAAGTTCGCGCTCCCCTGGGTAGAGGACGGCGATACGCAAAAGCCAGAATTGTTAGCGTCAGGCCCGCCAGAATTGCGCGCAAGGCGGCGAACGAGAGGTGAGGCGCCTCCTCGATACCGATACTGATAAGCGGAAAGCAGACCGCCCATAGCAGCATCACCAGAACAATCTTCGCAATTTTGGCCACAGTCACTGGCGCTGTACCTCGTTCATCTGGAGCAAAACTCGAGTTTGGCGCGAGACCGGCATCGATTTCGGCAAGTCTTCGACACGTAGGGTAAAAACAATAGTAACGCGTCGCTGTTCAGACCGTCATATGTAAGTTGTTTGGTTATCGAGGCGCCATCACCATGATACCCGAAGCCTATGTTTGGCTGGTCTGGTCAAGTGTCTTCCTAGTGCCTTGGCTCTTGCTCTACATTGCATTTCCGGTCCACAGAAAGCCCATGATTTGGGCCAGTCTGTTCACCGCGCCGTTCGGCCTTACCGAGCCGTTGTTCGTACCGTCGTACTGGAATCCGCCTAGCTTGTTTGACCTGGCACGCCGAACTGGGTTCGATATCGAAAGTCTGATCTTCTGCTTCGGCATCGGTGGAATTGCTGCCGTTCTCTACAATGTTGTCACCAGCCACAGGGCTGAACCGCAAGCCGCAACGGAACGACATCAACCGCGGCATCGCTTCCATCTTTGGGTGCTCGCTGCGCCTTTTCTGACGTTCCCCATCCTGTATGCCTTCCCTTGGAATCCCATCTATCCGGCAATTCTCGTCATGGCGCTTGGTGCCATCGCCACGCTGCTGTGCCGGCCAGACCTCATAAGAAAGACCTGGGTCGGTGGACTTTTGTTTTTGATCTACTATGCGGTTTTCCTCGTCGGGCTCGAATGGACGGCGCCGGGCTACATCGCTCGGGTTTGGAACCTCAAGGCCTTATCAGGACTCTACGTCATTGGATTCCCGATCGAAGAACTCCTGTTTGCGCTCACGTTCGGAGCTTACTGGTCGAGTGTGTACGAACACTTCACATGGAAGAGATCTGAATCGTCGATACGCCATACTGGGTGACAGGCTTGTACTCCCAAAAGAAATGACGGGCCGGTGCGCAACACGAACCGGGCTTGCCCTAAAGAACGTGTCCCGACGCCTACGTTGTTTCGAACTTCGATCGACACAAACGCAATACGTTTACTTGATACCGTTCGCTGCCTGCAGCTCGCGCACGTAGAGGATCAAGGCTAAGAGCTCCTCATCACCAACATCGGGCACCGGCTTCATATCACCAAAACTCCAGTGGTGGGCCCGCGATCCCTCCCGTGCGGCCCGAACGAAGGCAGCATCGCTGTGATGATTCGGGTTGTAGAGGGGATGGATCAGCGGTGGACCATCGGCCGTGCCTTCCGCCAAAGCGCCATGACAGGCCGCGCAGTGACGACCAAATGCGGCCTGGCCTGTGACGGCCGTCTCCGAGAGTTCAGGCACGACGACGTCGACAATTAAGGGCTCGGCGTGCAATTGTGTTCCATAGATAGTTACTGCGATGACCAGCAGAACCAAGCTACACGCTTTCATCGCAAATCTTCGAGAACATGACATCTTTTGTGCTCCACTCTGTCTAAGACTGTTCGTTTGACGGCACCACGGCCGGCCGATTCTCTTCCAACACGAGACCCATGATCTTCGTCTCGCCCAGCACACAGACTACCCATCAGCACTGTGAACGTGCGCTTCAACATGCAGACGACTCCTGAGAAAGACGAGTTCGACGGGTATGGATTCACCTGGTGAAATGTCGCGCGTCAGGGGACCAAGTTCGATCCACAGATGCGAAGTCGTCAAGTCGAGATCATCGTTTGCTCGAACACTGATTGAATCGAAAGTCGTTGACTGGTGATCGTCGATACGACCGACAATATGTGCGTCAGTCGCGAATGGCGTTTCAATGCCCAGCAGGTGGACGTGTTCTTGGCTGTCGTTGATGAGCCTAAGCCGCAGGACGCTATGACCACCTCGCAGCGAAGGAGTAGCCCAAACCTCCTCAATGACGATGTCGCCGTGATGATCCGGTGGTTCATCTGCCACAGCAAAATCAGCCTTAGCAAACACGATGGAAAGTGCGGCGAGCGTGCACGGGATAACGGCGAGTCCCATTGGCTTTAACATGCGATCGACTCCTCTGAAGCCTTGATCAACAGCGAGTTCATACGAATGCTTGTCTTTCGTTGTTTTCGATAGATTCTCTCCAACCGTGCCATGAGCTATAAGATCGGCTTCTGCGGGGCACATGGGCTGAAAGTTTTCCACCCGAGAGTGCCGACCAAGCCGTATGTGCCTGCAGGGCGCCCCGAATTGCTTGCCGCCTGAGATCGAGAATCAACTGCTGGCGCGATGCGCTGTTGCTCGACGCGTGAAGATTTGAGCGCCTGATTCCCCGATGATGGCGCCTCGAGGAAGCGCCTAGTTTCGTCATAGCGCACCCGGACATCGGCCATTGTCTGATAGTACTTCAGGAGTTCGTTCAGTGGCGCGGAGAAGTCTTTGTGTGCAGTGAGAACGGCAACGAGTGCGCCAAACGTCAGGTTGCCATCTATAACCAGATAGCCACCAACCGTGTAGAAGAAGAAGGGTGTTAGTTGGTTGATGAAGTTGTTCAGTGACTTCATGAAGAACTTTTTTCGATAGAGTTCGAAGCGAATATCCGCAATTCGACGTAGCACTCCGGTAAACTGCTTGCGGTTATGGCCAGCTTCCGTCCAGCCCGTGCTGATCTCTCGACCTAACACGCCTCCAAGGCCGCGCATTTCGCGTGCACGTTGCCGAGAAAGCTCGTTGACCTTGCGTTGAAGCCGCGGAATGAGAGCTAACTGAACCGGGAGGAGTGTAATTGCCGCTGCGCCAAGTACTGGGTCTTGCACAAGCATGAACGCTAGAATGGTGAGGAATGTTCCGCCTTGAAACAGTGGCAACACGAACGCGTCTCCGGCGAACCCACCAATTGGCTCGATCTCCTGCACGAGCATTGGAATGACCTCTGAGCGATCGCCCGGCGTATTGTTGCGTCGCCAGCTACGGTAGATTGTCAGACGCAGCCGTTTCAGCAGAGACTCAGCGACACGTCCCTTGTGAACGTTGATCGCGTACTTGATTGTTGCGTTTACCAGTATGACCAGCAGGTACAGGCCACAGAGCAAGAACAGGTAGCCAGCTTGTGAGAGTGATGAATCGACAACCTCGACTGGGAAGTGCCCGGAGGAGATGGCGTTGTTGATGATGAGTTTCGGTAGCTCGAGCCCGAAATAGAGAAGGGGTAGTGCAATTGCCGCTGTAACGAGAAGCAGAAACTGGCTGCGGCGGGTATGTCTTAGAACATAGCGGAAGACGTCAAGGGTGCTGGCATTGGGCGCTGAAGCCGTAGATGCCGCGTTAGCGTTTTTGCGCCGGCGGACGATTAGGCTCCGAATGACCTTAACGAGCCATACGCCGATCAACAACAGAAGGGCGAACGGAGCGGCAATCAAGACCGCATGAAGTACGAACTCGAACCAAGGATTGGATCCCTCGAAGAGCCAGAAGCCGATCTCATGGCCGACACCGTGTAGGCCGAGAAACTTGTCCACCCTAACAGTACTCCATTCAAGCTACCGCCAACGCATCCGTGTCCCCCCTTCTTCAACAGAATCACATTGGCCTGGTTCTCAATACCGTCCTGCGTTTTCGGAACTCCAACAGGGCTGTGCGAGACCAATCGCCCTTATGCCGTGGCTCCGTTCCCGAACTGAATTGCGGCTTGCGTCAGAACCAGAAGCGCACACCTGCCACGACAGCGAACGTATCGACATCCTCACCCTCGGCGCGCGTCAGGTCTGCGGTTCTGCCGAGATCGCGTTCCCAGTTGACGCCGATATAGGGTGCAAACTCGCGTATGATCTCGTAGCGCAGTCTGAGGCCGAGCTCGACGTCGTTAATGCCCGAGCCGATACCGCGTTCCTCATCATCCTGAACGGCGGCGTTCATCTCGAAGGTCGGCTGAAGCACCACCTGTTGGGTCAGCAAGATGTCGTATTCGGCCTCGAACCTGCCGGAGACGTCGCCCTTGTTGCTGACGAAGGCTGCAGCATCGATCTCGAAGAAGTACGGCGCCAGGCCCTGAACGCCCAAAACGCCGAAGGTACGCTCTGGCTCCGGTGCGAAGTCGTAGCGCACGCCAATCTGCGCATCAAAGAAAGTCGAGATCTGTCGGCTGTACAGCGCCTGGACTTCTGCGTCCTCGAGCCGTCCGTCGATGGGCTGCTCGCCTTCGGTTTTCAGCCAAAGCTTTTCGACATCGCGGCCGACCCAGCCTTGAGCTTCCCAGTTGAAGCTGTCTTCGCCATCGTTGAAGCGATACTCGAACTGCTCCGCCTGGATGAAGTAGTGGAGCGGATCCGGTTCGCCGGCCTGTGCCACGTGAGCCAGAGGGGCGGTAGCGGCGACGCCCGCAACAACCAGGATTGCAAACCGCCGCCGCGGCCCAGATATGAGCAAGCCGGTCATGGTGCGCTCACGTCGTCTGCCGAAGCGACACGTTGCTCAACGACGAACCGTGTCATCATGCCAGCCGCCATGTGATAGAGCAGGTGGCAGTGAAATGGCCATTCGCCGGGTTCGTTGGCGGTCAGAACCGCAGACACTTCGCGTCCCGGCGGCACAACAACGACGTGCTTCAGAGGCTTCCGGTCGGTCTCACCGTTTTCAAGCTCCATGAACATGCCATGCAAGTGCATTGGATGGGCCATCATCGTCTCATTGACGAACCGGATGCGGACCCGGTCACCGTAGTTCACGCGGATTGGATCGCCCTGATCAAACTTCTCGCCGTTCAGGGTCCAAATGTATCGTTCCATGACGCCAGTCAACCGGACCTCGATCTCGTGATTTGGCTCGCGCGGATCAGGGTTCGCGGTGTGCGCGCGCAGATCTTCGTAGCTGAGGGCTTTGGCCCCTGTCGTGGTGTCTGCGTCATGCCAGCCGACTAGCTTCGCGTCGTTATCGGCCGACATGCCGGGCATGGACATATCACCATGATCCATGCCGTCCATGTTGCTATGGTCCATCTGTGCCATATCGCTATGGTCCATGCTGGCCATACCGTCACCTTGCATGCCCGCCATATCGCCGTGATCCATGTCCCCATGAGCCATGCCCATATCTGCCATCGACAGAATGGTTCTTGACCGCTGGTCGGGGATGGCGGCTTCGTCACCATGGCTTGTGGCGAGCGTAGCCCTCGCGTATCCCGAACGATCCAAGGGTTCAGCCATGAAAGTGAAGGGCCTGTCTTCGGTCGGACGCACGATGACGTCATAGGTTTCACCGACACCAAATCTAAACTCGTCCACCTTGACAGGCGCCACGAACTGGCCATCGGCGGCGACCACCGTCATGGATAGATCGGGAATGTGCACATCAAAGAAGCTCATAGCTGACGCATTGATGATACGAATGCGCACGCGCTCACCCGGTTCGAACAGCCATGTGAAGTTGTCTGCCGGGCCCCGCCCGTTGACCAGGAACGTGTAGCCCGTTACGTCGGCAAGATCGGTCGGGTCCATTCGCATTTCACCCCAGTCGAGCCGATCCTGCAGGGCGGCGTCGAAACCCATGTTGTCGACATCGTCAAAGAAGTCGAACAACGTCCGCTTGCCCTTGTTGTAGTATTCAGGGTCGGCTTTGAGGTTGCGGAGGACCCGAAGCGGGTCCTCCCGGGTGTGATCGGACAAGACAGCGACATAGTCGCGGTCGTATCGGATCGGTTCGCGCTCCACTGGATCGATGATGATCGCGCCATACATGCCTGCCTGCTCCTGCAGCGCAGAGTGACTGTGATACCAGTAGGTCCCGGACTGGCGCAGTTTGAAGCGGTAGGTGTAAGTCTCACCTGGTTCGATTGCTTCGTAGCCATTGAAGCCGGGTGCACCATCCATCACACCTTCGATCAGCAGGCCGTGCCAGTGAATGGAGGTCGGTTCGTCGAGACGGTTGGTCGCGTAAATGACGACCTCCTCGCCCTCCTGCCAGCGCAGCGTCGGTGCTGGAACCGAACCGCCGATCGAGATCGCGTCGAAGGTATCGCCGTCGATACTTATCTGCGTACGCTCGATGGCAAGCTCAAACTCCTGGTCGGCGGAGGCGAAGCTGCGGCGGCCGCGATAGACGGTAACGACGCCAGCAACCCCTGCTGCCACTGCCAGGCCAAGCGCGCCGCGCCTGGACACATTTAGATCTGAGTTACTCATGAGTTAGTCTCCGTTCATCACATTGCTCAGCCGTCACCAGCTGAAAGGCTCTAGCCGCCAAAATCGATATCACCCATCATCCCCGACTCGTAGTGGCCAGGAACGTTGCAGGCGAACTCCAGACCTGTCGCCTCGGTAAATTTCCAAACCAGTTCCTGCGTCGCGCCGGGCGCGACCAGAGCGCTGTTCGGATCGTCGTGGACGTGGCCAGACATACCCGTACCGGAGTGGTCCATCTCCATCATATCGTGGTCGATGCCGGTCGCCGTCAGCATGCCATGTTCCAGCATCGTCATCATCTCTTCCTGATGTTCCGCGTGCATGGCTGCCGTACCGATGTTGAATTCGTGAAGGAACTCGCCCTTGTTTTTGACGATGAACCGGACTGTCTCGCCTGCCTGAATTTCTAGGGATTCAGGCTCAAAGTAGTTGTCGTACATTGCGATTTCGATCGTGCGGGTAACATCGTCCGGGTTTCCCGGCTCGCCGAATGCCAACGTATCGGCGTGACCATGCGCATGGTCTTCGGTATGGCTCTCAGTTTCAGAGCCTTTGTGTAGGCTATCGGCAAATGCCGCGGGTGCAGCGGCGAGCGAAACGATGGCGGCGAGTGCAAGGACAGATTTGGATAACGTAACAGACATTGTTGCTCTACTCCGTTGATCGATTTGAGGCGTATTGCCCCATTAAGTTTGGCGTCACACGGGCTTGCTGTTGTGATCACGCCGGTGAAAGTGCTGTGGTGAAGCTATAGGTCTGCTTCTAGCGAGTGGGCATTTCGCATGCGCTTAGCTCGGTCGGTCTTACGCTCGCCCGCGGCACAATGTGTGTTTGATCACGATTGCAGCGAGGTAACGAGAGAACCGTTGCGGATCGCGGAGCCGGCTAATTTCGCGTGGCTTTGTTCCGCTGATGCCGGAGTGTGTCACTCAGCAGTCGACGTCCTAACAGGGCGCAAACCGATGTACCGAGAAACACGCTACCGCTTCAGGATGGGACTCGAGGTGGGGGAGGGTCCGAGCCCAGGTCATGTTGCGGATGCGATGTCGCATAGGAAGCTGCGACGGCTACCGCAACGTAACCGAGACCGGAGACCAAGTTATCGCGGACGAGGGGGTCGAGGTGGTGAAGGCAGTCACCGTGATGGTTGACTTCGGCATCCTCGCCGTGCAGCGAAGACCAGTCATCGGCGACCATGATGCAGATGGATCCTGCATGAGAGTGCCCAGATGTGCCATCTGAGTCGGCAAGCAGCGGATGCGGATTAATGGCCAGCAAAAGCACAGCAGAAAAAGCCAACAGCAGGCCGACCCTAACTGCCCATTTCCGTATTCCGTCGGTCAAACTCATTGGCGATCGACACCACAACATGAATGAATCTCACTGAGCGAACAAATGGGGGTTTCCCCCGCTGGAAGGTCAAGTCGAAAGTTCTGCTGTCACGCCGACGTGACCGTTGGAACCGCTCTTCTACCTTTTGGTAGCACATTGCCGGAATCTCCCCAACGGGACAATTTGGTTACGCTTTGCCGACTCGAAAGTCGTCGGCTATGTGAGCCGCTGGCTCGCGTTCGGAGAGCAGCTGCTTAACGAAGAGGAACGCGCTGCCAACGTCGAGCAGCCTCACAGATTTTTGATGCCCTTCAACGTTGACCTTGCGGCTGGTGGAAGGAGCACGATCTTGGAGGCTTGAGGGTGGTTGAGACTGGCCAGTTAGCCGGCGGTTCTCTTCGACAACCGGATATTAATCTCGGGCTCTGACCATTGGTGAGGTTACTTTGTCAGCGGACGTGAACGATGCTCGTGAGGACGAATTTGGCCCGCTGAACCGGCCTAACCGCACAATCGGTCTGATGAAGCGAGCCGGTAGCCGGGACCTGTTGTTGCGGGTTGCCGGTGGTCTGCTTGTTGGCATGGCGAGTTTTGTGGTGCTCGGGTCGGTCGCCGCGATCTGGGAGAACCCGTTTTTCGTTCGCATGACGCCGGTCCAGGGGTTTGAGATCGCTCTTCTGGGCGCCATGTCTGCTCTGTTCGGAGTCTATGTGATCGTTCGCAGACCGACTTGCGGCTACAAGTTCAGCGGACTGGCGGGGGTTGTTGGTTTCATTGGGATCGCCTGCCCAATCTGCAACAAGATCCTGCTTGTCGTGTTTGGAGCCGAGGCATTGATGCTCTACCTCGAACCAAGTCGCTTGTGGTTCTCACTTGCAGGCGTGGCGATGGCGGGCGGCGCGGTGGCACGCGAGCTGTGGAAACGTCGCGAACGTCCACACGGTACGATGACCAACAAGCTGGATACCGACCGAGACGAGCCAATAGGGGAGACCTGAACGGCCCCTGCGGCTGATCGGCTTGTCACAACTCTGAACACATCCGTCTTCGGTAGGGCGACAAAAATGACGAATTGCCTGTGATTTACAACGCGCGCTTTGATCGCCTATGGCCGTCAGGTGCCAAATGAGACTGCGGAAGAAGTACGAACGGTGGTAGACGGCATGCACGCCAGTTTGAGCGACGACACAATTCACTCGCTCTTGATGGAGGTTCATCATGACATGATGAGCTATCTGACCCGTCGGCTCGGAAACTCTGACGAGGCGGCCGACGTTCTGCACGACTTCTATATCAAGGCCCTCTCGCGGATCGGCGCCGTTCGGGATACGGAGAAGATCCGATCCTGGATGCATAAGGTTCTTGCGACGACGCTCGTTGACTATTATCGGGCCCAGGGAAAGAGGCGCCAATCAGAAGCCAACTACAAGCGTTTCGAAGACGATGTGCTTTCGCACGAGGGGGCTGACGACGAGGACTTGGCCGTATGTCTTTGTCTCTACAAATTGCTTCCGACCTTAAAGCCTGATCACGCCCAAATATTATGGCGGGCTGATCTGCTCGGCGAGACGCGCGGCGACATTGCCGCAGCGCTAGGTATCAGCGAGCCCAACCTTCGTGTCCGTCTTCATCGGGCCCGCCAAGCGCTTCGCAGCCGGTTGGAACAGACGTGCCGTACGTGCCCAATTCACGGCTATCTGGACTGCGACTGCAGCTATAGCCGCGAAATCCGCAATGCCGTTGGATCAGAAGCGGCTGGGCTGTAACAAACAAACGCTTTGACCGTCTAAGAGACAGTTCTGTCCGGCGTGCCATATGCTGTGCGAGTTTATGTGCGCGCCGTTCTTTGATCCCATGTGATCTTGATGACGAGCGGACGGTCAGCCTATGTCGCAACTAGACGAACCCAACGATGGCATGAATCTGGTCCAGACAAGACCGTGAATGCTCTGATCTATTTTCTCGTTTGGGCTCTGGCTATCTATCTTGTCATGCGGGTTGTCTGTGGTTCACACGTCTCAGGTCGCGGCGATCGGAAAACTCAAACAAGTGACGGCAAAGCTATGGACGGATCGTCACAGGCTTCGTTGAAATGGGTTCCGCCGGCGAAGGACGTCGATCCTGTGTGTCGGAAGACTGTCAGCACGGACGAGGCGAGACCGAGCGTTCACGGTGGCGTCGTCTACTACTTCTGCTCATCCGAGTGCAGAGAGATCTTCGAAGCGGCCCCAGAGCAGTACGTCGGTCCGCGTGATGCAGTTCGTGACAATCTGTTGGAGAATGCTGATGTCTGACGTGAATGCCCATCCGGCTACAGGTACGCCTTCGGAAGCGCCGGTGCCTCAGCAGCTTGCCGCGACCATCCCGATAGTCGCGCTCGGCATGAGTCTCGGCCTGTTTCTCGCGGTCACCTTTTCGCTTTGCGTTGCGTTCGATCTCTTGTTCCCGGGCCAGGCCATGTATCAAACGTGGCTGCGATTGCTTCCGGGCTTTACCTGGCTAACCTGGCCGAGTTTTCTGCTCGGTTTGGCCGAAAGTTTCGCATATGGCTGGTACGTCGCGCTGGTGTTCGGCCCGCTCTACAATTTCTTCGTGGCCCGACAGGTTCGTAAAGGGCGTCTCTGAGCCTGACGTCCAAGCCCGGGTTACGGTAATGCCCATTTTCAGGTTCAGTTTGCGACGTATCTCAGTCATGGGTCCGCCGGCGGCGCACTGTCGGCGCCTCTGACGTCCGATCCTATTCGGCCAACGTTGCCGCCTTAGAGCCGTATTGGCGGAGGTACAGTCCGCCAGTCGCCGGTTGATCCTGATCAATGCGAACATTCGCCATGACGGCGACGCTGCCTGGTGCAGTCTTCTCTGCTGCGTTCGTGTGAGCGGTGGAGTAGGATGCCGTGAGAGCAATCGAGGCCCGGCGCCGCCATGAGACTTAGCCAAACCTTCGTCGTTATGCTGCAGATCCTGTTCGTCGCGGCATTTGCCTTGGTTCCTGGGACGCTGGAATCTGTCGACGGGTCCAAGTCTCAGTCATCTGTTACCTCGATCCAAGCTGCCTTGCCCTCCCTTTCTAGCGCCCAAGAGGCTAACACTCTGGCGAACCCGACCTTGGAGACCAAGGTCGAATTGCGTGGACAGTATGGTGGTGAGCATAGTTCTGAGATGGCCAGTCACTCGTGCGCCATGCCGGGACTGCACAACTGCATGCCGATGCTGTCAGACATGATATTCGTGGCCTCAGGCGAGACAGGTTGTTCGTTTGAGGTGGGGCCCAGTGTGCTGTACTCCGAGATTTTCCCTCCGCAGAATGGCCATCCGCCTAAGCTGATCTCCTAGATCGGCTCATCTCGGCTGACCTCGAGTATTCGGCGACTCAACGCCGGGTTCTCGACCAAAGATCACCAAATCGCGCACCCGCTGCTCAGTAGGGTTAACGCATCAGCCTTGGATGGCTCGGTCGAGCTGTTGAAGCCCGAGGTCGACACAGTCGGCGGGCATTCGTTTCATCGAAATTGGAGTGGGCGTGGTTTGTCTACACCACGCTCGAACAGGGAGAGCGAGATGGGTGCTGAACAGCCCGAAGGTCAACATGCCATCCCCACGGGATATGTGCATCTGGAGAATGATCCCGCGATTTGCGCCAAGGATTTGCTGCGAAGAGAGCTGATGGAGGCTCTCATTGAAAACCGAAGTAACTTCCTAGGCTACCTTCAGAAGCGAATGAATGACCGCGACGAAGCCGAAGATGTCCTTCAAGACTTCTATTTGCGCGCGATCTCGAAGGTCGAGCAGATAAGGAGCGCACGGTCAATTCTCCCCTGGTCGTACAGCGTGTTGAAGTCTGTTCTCAGTGATCATTTCCGTCGGAAGATGGCTGCCAAGAGAGTGCAGCAGGAACTCTCTGACGAGCAATCGGCCGAGAATCACGTGCAGATTCAATCCGCAAATAGGGCGGATTGCCGATGCTTTTACAGCCTACTGCCTGGATTGAAGGCCGAGTACGCAACGGTTCTGGCCCGGGTGGATCTAGCGGGCGAATCTCACGAGGAGGCCGCACGCTCGCTTGGCATCACTGCCGCCAACCTGCGGGTGCGTTTGCATAGAGCGCGACAAGCTTTGAAGAAATCCCTTCGAACTTCTTGCGAAGAGTGTCGTTTGAACGAGTGTTTTGATCACGAAACATCCGGACATAGGCACTAGGACGCAGCGGTAACCGACAGAAAACTGTAACGGACCCGCTGGTGGTGCGTCTTAGTAACTGCTGGCGTTTACCTAGATGGCGACCGGCGAGGGATCTGCCACTTTGGACTGATAATGAACGCAGAGTACGCCACTGTGACTCCGATCCGGGCAGCGAGGCCAAAATCGCCAAATTTGCTCGAGCACCTAGACATAACCATTAGCGGAATGACTTGCCGTCACTGCCCGTCACATGTCGAAGCAAAGCTAAAAGAGATGGATGGTGTCGACGGTGTGCAGGTGAACCAGTCAAGCCATACCGCCAGCATCGACTATCGTCCAGACCGTGTCTCGGTCGGCGAGCTTATTCGGGCCATCAGATCTGCGGGTTTTGTCCCAGGCACGGCGAACGCTCACTTTCTTATCAAGAACATGCACTGCTCGTCCTGCGTGATACGCATCGAACTTGCACTTCAGGCCACACCCGGCGTTGTGTCGGCAAGGGCAAACATCGGTCCTAATGCCGTTGACATTGTGTATCAACCCGAGATCGTCGACTTTGCTGAGCTTCGCCGCGCGATAGAGTCCGCCGGGCATCAAATTGATGAACCGACACCGGACGACATCTATACGGCGGTCGAGACGGATGTCGACCCCGCAGAGCTGGCGCGAGCTCGAGAGTACGGCGCTCTCATGCGCAAGTTCTGGTTTGCTGCCGTCGTGTCACTCCCTGTTATGGCGTTGAGTTATCCTGACTTGATCCCGGGTCTGCGCGATTGGATGCCGGCAGGCAGCGGAACACGCCAAGTTGTCTGGGGACTCCTCGGCATCTTGACTTTTCCCGTTCTGGTTTGGTCGGGATCGCAGTTTTATACCGGTATGTGGCAAGCGTTGAAACATCGCGCCGCCAACATGCATACGTTAATCGCAATCGGGATCACTGCTGCGTATCTCTACTCGGCAGTAGCCGTTGTCGTCCCGGGTTGGTTTCCGGATCAGGCTCTGGTCGAAGTGTTCTGGGATGTGTCGGCCGTCGTCGTCGCCCTTGTCGTCTTGGGGCTCGCTCTTGAACTGAAAGCGAAGGGACGGACTTCTGAGGCGATCAAGAAACTGATGGGCCTTCGGGCCAAAACGGCTCGCGTTGTCCGCACCGGCCATGAGATTGATCTTCCGGTCGAAGAAGTGGTCGTTGACGATGTCGTTGTTGTACGGCCAGGTGAGAAGGTGCCGGTTGACGGCGAGTTGATCGACGGATCGAGTGCGGTCGACGAATCGATGATTACCGGTGAGTCCATGCCGGTCGAAAAGAGCGTCGGCGATGAGGTCATTGGGAGCACGCTCAACAAGACCGGCAGTTTTCGCTTTCGTGCTACCAAGGTCGGCAAGGACACGGCGCTGGCTAACATCATCCGGATGGTCAAGGATGCGCAGGGGTCCAAAGCGCCGATCCAGCGCGTTGTCGACAAGGTATCGGGCTACTTTGTCCCGACTGTCATGATCCTCGGTGTCCTCGCTTTCATAGCCTGGTACATCGTTGGGCCCGAGCCGCGAATTGTCTACGCGACCATCGTGCTGGTCACGACGTTGATCATAGCGTGTCCCTGTGCGCTGGGGTTGGCAACCCCTACGTCGCTGACGGTTGGCATCGGTAAAGGTGCCGAGAACGGCATTCTTATTCGCTCCGGCGATGCGTTACAGACCTCGGAGAGACTTGGTTCTCTTGTTCTCGATAAAACAGGAACCATCACACGCGGAGAGCCGGCACTGACCGACGTGATCGCTGCTGAAGGCGCGAACGAGGAAGAAGTCTTGCGCCTTGCCGCATCGCTGGAGCGCGGATCAGAACATCCGCTCGGCGAGGCGATTGTCAAAGGCGCAGAAGCTCAGGTTCTCATCCTCTCAAAGGCAGAGGGTTTTGATGCAATTCCTGGGCATGGCGTGAGCGGTCGCATCGACGAACGACAAGTTCTGCTCGGCAACGCCAAGCTGATGCGCGACCGCGGGATCGACATTGAGGCCTTGACGGACAGCTGGGAAAGATTGGCCACAGAAGGTAAAACGCCAATGTATGTGGCAGTCGATGGCCAGGCGAGCGGTCTCGTTGCCGTCGCCGATACGGTCAAATCGGATTCGAAACAGTCCATTGATATCCTCAAGGCAATGGGCATCGAAGTCGTGATGCTCACAGGAGATAATCAGCGTACCGCCGATGCTATTGCTCGTGAGGTCGGCGTCGACCGTGTCTTTGCAGAAGTTCTGCCGGATGACAAAGCGCATGAAGTTCACAAACTTCAGCTCGAAGGCAAGCGCGTCGGCATGGTTGGCGACGGTATAAATGATGCGCCGGCATTGGCGCAGGCGGACGTCGGTTTTGCGATCGGCACCGGCACCGACGTTGCCATCGAGGCAAGCGATGTAACCCTCATAAAGGGCAGCCTTATAGGTGTTGTGACTGCGATCGAAATCAGCCGCGCAACGATGAAGAACGTTCGCCAGAACCTGATAGGAGCCTTCGGATACAACACGCTCGGAATCCCCGTGGCGATGGGTGTGTTTTATCCCTTCTTTGGTCTGCTTCTCTCGCCGCTGATTGCTGCAGCCGCCATGGCCTTGAGCTCCGTAACCGTCGTGACAAATGCCAATCGCCTTCGTCTCTTCCAGCCCAGGAGAGTCGTACAATGACCCCGGATCGCTGGATCGTTCTTGCCGGCGGACTTGCACTTGTTGTCTTCATCGTGTGGTTCTTCTGGCTGAAAAGCGCCAAGGGTGTGCGAGCTGCTGAGACTAGCGGCGGTCGGCAGGAAGTGATGGTTCTGGTTAAGGGAGGCTACACACCAGACACGATCGTCGTGCGCCATGGCAAGCCCGTGCGCCTGAACTTTCGTCGGGAGGAGACCGCATCGTGCTCAGAGCGGGTCATTCTCACCGACTTCAACAAAAGTGCTGAACTACCGACGGGAGAGACGGTGCCTCTCGAATTCCTCCCAGAAGACCCAGGAGAGTACGAGTTTACATGTGCCATGGGCATGTTTCGCGGAAAGCTAATTGTCGAGTAGGAATCAGGAATGCCAGATTTGCGGAACTCAGAGATAGTCGGCTCTTCCCGATTCAGGTTCGGCTTGGGGCTGCTCGTTTTTTTCGTCGTTGCCATGTATCTGCTTTGGGATGAGCACGAGGCGCACATCCTGGGTTACCTGCCTCTAATTCTGATCTTGGGCCTGTGTGTTGGCATGCACTTCTTCATGCACGGCGGTCATGGCAAGCATCGTCATGACCATGACGAAGATCAAACGCCGCCCGGTCGTGGAGGCTAGCATTGCAGTCTAACTCATACGGCTTGTGGATCCTGGTCGCCATAAACTCGGCAATTTTCATTCTGTTTGCGTTTAGTTTCTTCAAGCCGCAATCGACTCGTGACTGGCGATCCTTAGGGGCGTTCAGCGGATTCATCGTCGCGCTCTTCACCGAGATGTACGGCTTTCCGTTGACGCTCTATTTCCTCTCGGGTTGGCTCGAAAGTAGCTATCCAAACATTGATTGGCTAGCGCATGATTCCGGCCATCTTCCCGAGATGCTCTTTGGCTGGACAACGAATCCGCACTTCGGTCCATTCCACATCCTCAGCTTTGTGTTTATCGGTGGCGGCTTCATTCTTCTGTCGTCGGCGTGGCGCGTACTGTTCAAGGCACAACGAACCGGCGGGCTTGCCAGAACGGGACCCTACGCACGCATTCGTCACCCGCAATATGTTGGTTTTGTGCTCGTCATGATCGGTTTCCTGTTTCAATGGCCGACCATCCTGACGCTTGTCATGTTTCCCATTTTGCTCGTCATGTACTGGCGCCTCGCCTTGCGCGAAGAGAGGGAGGTGGAGGCCAAGCTGGGAGAGACATACCGACGTTACGCCTATCAGGTGCCCCGATTCATCCCTCGCTTGCGTACCAGAGGTGCTGACCCGTCAATGGAACAAGAGTGGCAGTGAACGGTCGAGGTGAAGTCCTTGCCAGACTGAACCTTGTGCGGCGGAGGTGGCGGCATGCTGGTGCATCGTTGCAGCCCTGGGCTCGACGAGGCGCGATGTGCCTGCCGACGGGGTCACAGAAAGTTCCGATGCATGGAGTTGAAACTCAATGAGACAATTACATGGTTTAGGCCTGTTCCTATCAGTCGCTGCTGTCTTTCTCGTTGTTACCTCTATTGAAGCCGCAGCGGCCGAAAGGGTCTTCATACCGCTGGGCAGCGACGATAAAATACTGATAGTCGATGCCGAATCGGACGAAGTTGTCGGAGAGATTTCAGAGATCCCGGCGGTGCATGGATTGGCCGTTACACCAGATGGCCGTCTTCTGGTCGCTGGTAGTTATGAGGAAAACCCTCTCGACGACGCTATCGCAATCGAAGGTAGCGACATATCGATCAATGAACATCTGGAGCACCACTACGCACCGGCGGACGGCGGGGCCGATGGCGATCCCATGTTCAGCACCGTATCGATCATAAGTACGTTCGATGGCGAGACGGTCAGCAAGGTGGACGTGCCGGGTGCCGTGCATCACGTTGCTATAAGTCCGGATGGGCGCACGGCTGTTGTCACCCATCCGTATGGTGATCGAATCACCGCCATCGATCTCAAGAGCGCGGAAGTCACGGCGACAGTCGAGACCGGTTTGCTGCCCAACTACGTCGTCTTTGCTCGCGACGGCAGCTCCATCTTCGTGAGCAATGCGGGGGACGCCTCGATCAGCCAAATTGAAACATCCCAGTGGTCCATCATGCGGGAGATCCGGGTTGGCCAAGCCCCGGAGCACGTGGTTCTGTCACCGGATGGGATGCGGCTTTATGTGAACAACGTCAACGACGGCACCGTCTCGATTATCGACACCAAGGCCGGTATCGTCGTCGATACGATCGCCGTCGGGGCAACGCCTCACGGTATCGACATTTCTGACGACGGGGCCACTTTGTTTGTGGCGGCGCTTGGCGAAGACAGTCTTGTTGCCGTCGACCTTACGACCGGCACCCAGTGGCGCGCGAGCCTCGAGCCCCAACCGTATCATCTGGCTGTGATCAGGCGAATGGACAAGCTCTATGTATCCAGTGCCGAATCGCCGTGGGTCTGGGTGATCGACCAATTCACGCTTTCACTTGCTGGAAGGATCGCCATCGAGGGCAAGGGCCACCAGATGGTGCAGGTCTCAACCAAGTAGGTGCCGCGAGATCGTCGGCGCGCAGCCCTTTCTAGCTTGCAAGGCGGGAACGAGTTGTTGAGGCAGGCTGATGGTGAGAGCAAGGATGCTCGAGTTCGTATTGCGTAACCGTGTCTGAGGGAGGGCCGCGGTCATGTCGGTGAAAGTCCAGCGCCTGTTTCTGCTGTTGGCCGTTGTTGTTGTGATTGTGGCGGCAATCGTTGGGCTGACGGTTCTGCGATCGTCTGATGAGTCCGCCGTTGTGCCCGTCGTTATCCCTATGCTCTCCACTCAGGCCATCGAGGGCCGCAGTTTGTTCGAAGCTAACTGTGCTCAGTGCCACGGCGTCAATGCAGCAGGCTCTGACAAGGGGCCGCCGCTGGTACACAACATCTATAATCCAGGTCATCATGCAGATGTCAGTTTTGTATTGGCCGCTTTGCGGGGCGTACCGCAACATCACTGGGACTTCGGAGACATGCCGCCCCAGCCCCAGGTCTCGGCTGACGAAGTCTCGCTGATTGTCGTCTACATCCGCGAATTGCAACAGGCAAACGGGATCGCTTATCAGGCCCACGAAATGTGAGGTGTTTCGGCCAAGACGCAGTCTCTAGTCGACAGGCATCGGCAGTCGTCCGGACAAGGACGGTAAGCGATTGTCAGTGAGGAACCGCGCAGTGCGAGATGTCATAGGATCAGACGAGGGACATGTATCCCGTAGGATTCCCTACATACGTGTTGTGTTTATCGTTGCGCTGCTCGCCGTGTTTGCCCTTTCGGCCGTCGTGTTGGATCGTGCCGATGTCGCATCAATCCTCGGTGATGCGGATAGATTGAGATACTGGATTACGTCACTTGGTCCCTTGGCGCCTGTGGTAATCGTTGTACTCATGGCGTTGGCAATTGTGATCTCGCCGTTGCCCAGCGCGCCCATCGCATTGGTCGCAGGCGCCGTCTACGGACATCTTTGGGGCACTGTGCTTGTCGTCGTTGGCGCCGAACTCGGCGCGCTGGTGGCGTTCCTGCTGGCGCGTACTTTGGGATATGAGGCTCTTAAGCGGTGGTTTGGTGATCGGCTTGACGTAGGGTTGTTCGGTTCTCAGAACGTGCTTACCGGAATTGTATTCGTCAGCCGCCTGTTGCCGTTTCTTTCCTTCGACCTTGTGAGCTACGCGGCAGGCCTAACGCCGCTGAAGACATGGCGTTTCTTGATCGCGACGCTTGCCGGAATTGTGCCTATGAGTTTCCTGCTTGCGCACTTCGGTGGGGAGTTTGTCAGTGTCGATGAGCGAAGGATTGTCTTGGCCGCGCTGGCACTGGGAGCAGTTACGCTTCTGCCGGTTGCAATTCATATGGTCTGGAAAAGGGTGCGCCGAATCAAAAACCAACAGGCAAGAAAGTAGTTGCTGCGATCTTGACCTTCCAGTTGGTGGAAGCGTCATTTTGTCGAAGAACAACCGGAATCAACCGATGACAGGTGAGGATGGTCCATGAATATCAGTGAGGCAGCAGAGCTTTCTGGTCTGTCGGCGAAGACCATCCGCTACTACGAACAGATTGGGCTGATACAGCCGGCCCAACGAGGCAGAAGCGGGTATCGTAACTACAGCAAGACTGACGTTCACGTGCTCCGGTTTCTCAGTAGAGCGCGTGGCCTTGGGTTTAGCGTTAAAGAGTGCCGAGACCTTCTTGCGCTCTACAATGACAAACAACGCGCCAGCGCAGATGTTAAGCGCTTGGCGCAAGACCGCATTGCTGATGTCGATGAACGAATTGCCCAGCTGCAGAGGATTCGAACGACGTTGATGGATCTGGTCGAAAAGTGTCACGGCAATCATCGGCCGGACTGTCCTATTCTTGAGGAACTGGTCCAGGGTTATTGACCATGAATGGCTGTGGCGGGTGCCAAGGGAAAGACTGGTGAGCAACAACACCTGGGTAAAAGTCGTTCTTTTGCTCCTCTTGGCTGGCGTTGTGTCGACGACCGCCTTCGCAGGCGGGCATCCGGTCGGGTTGATCGTGCACAACGATCCGGTCGCGTTAGAGGCCGTAGAGTTCGAGGATGCTGACGGTGGATCTCTCACGCTAGAGGACTTTCGAGGGCGCGTTCTCTTGATCAACGTCTGGGCTACGTGGTGTCCGCCCTGTCGCGAAGAAATGCCGACTCTCGACAGACTGCAGGCCGAGCTCGGAGGTGACCGCTTCGAGGTCCTGGCGTTGTCGATCGATCGAGACGGTGTCGAGGCCGTGCGTCGTTTTTTCGAGAGCATCGGAATAGAGAGCCTCGCCATCTACGTTGACACGTCCGCAAGGATCTCGGAGTCGCTGCGGGTCGTTGGTCTGCCTACCACCGTTCTGGTCGATGCAGAGGGGCGCGAGGTGGCGCGCGCGATTGGCCCCTACGCGTGGGATAGCCCGGAGATTGTCGACACCCTCAAGGGATTTATCGACGAGCCGACAGGAGGATGATCGAAACGCTGGTCGTCCCGGTTCGAAGCTTCGGTGCAACGAGGAAACTGTACCCCGTATGAATTGACAGATGGGCCAGCTTGTCGTGACAGGACAACAACCACGCCAGTCGAGACGTTTCTGAGCGGGCGTCGTGAACGACGTCTCGTCATCGCATGGACTGTGGAGCCTCGTCGTCATCGACTCCGCGGTGACAATTCTCTTCGCTTTCAGCTTGCTGCGGCCGTCCACAAAAAGAGAAAGGTGGCCGTTCGCGCTATTCTCGCTCTGCCTTATTGCGTTCTTCTTTGAGAAATTGGGATTCCCGCTGACAGCGTACGTGATCTCGGACTTGGTCGCTTCAGCGTTTCTTGTTGGGGATCCGATCTCGTCGCCAAGCGGGTCGCTGTTAAATCTGCTCTACGGCGATTACGCCGGTATCGTACGCGTGATCGGCCTGATCCTTGCTGGCGTCGGCATCGTAGCGATGGTTTGGGCATGGCAGGCGCTTCAACGTGCGCGACGGCATCAAAAGCCCGCGACCGACAGACCGTATACCTGGGTCCGTCATCCGCAATATGCAGGACTCATCCTGATGCTGTTCGGCGTCATCTTAATGCTTCCTACATTTCCTTCGATAGTCGTAGCTCCCGTGGTCGCCTGGCTCTATGTCAGGCTTGCAATCGATGAAGAAAAGGACTGCCTCAGGGTTTTCGGTTTCGAGTACCGTCAGTACGTCGAGAGAACTCCAGCGTTCGTTCCTCGTTTGTGGTCGCTCTCAAAAGACGGACTCTGAATGGGCCAGATTGAATACATCGCCGATGGAGGGACGGCTGGAAGTGCACCGCTTCGTGGCATCGTGCTGTTTGTTCGGCCCGTAAGAATTCAGCATAAGGTCATTGTTCTGCCGCGACGAACTGTTGGCCGGGTCAACTCTCACACCCTGAGGATACAGGCCGCTCACACCTTAGGGATCATCTTGATCATGCTCGTCGTCGCCTACATGGCCAATTTCATCGCTATGACTTTCGGAACCAGTGGCACCGTCGTGGGAATGTTCCATCAGCTTGATCGCGTCGTCGGTCAGGTCGGATTCCGAGAAGTCATGCTGAGCCTCGTCATCATGCACAAACGCGACGATGTGGCCGAGCTCTTCGCCCGAGAACAGAATCTGTCCGCCCAGCGCGTCTTCCTGGGCGCCGATCATCAGGGGCGCCACGCGCCACATCTTGGCGGCGAAATCGAAAGGGTTCATGACCGGCATCATGGCGTGCGCGTCAAGCGCCGCCGCATCGTGGCCGCCGACGCCGTTGACGGCATGGCAGGCGACGCAACCTTTAGTGACGAACAACCCCTTGCCAAGTTCGGAGTCCATGGGCGGCATCACGAGGCGGGTGCTGCCCGGCATCATCGCCATGCCGTCGGCCATATCCATTACGTGGTCGGGGTCGTCCATCATGTCCGTCATCATCTCCGACATCGTGTCGTGGGCGCCCATAGCGGCGTCTGCGCCAGCAGTCGCCTCGCGCAGCCAGTCGATCAGATCCTGGCGGTCATGATCGTCATCGATACCGCGGAACGACATGCGGCTTCCGGGCAGAAACGACCGGGGGTTGGCGAGAAATGCATCGAGGGATGTATCGTCCCAGACAATGCCGGAGTCGCGCAAAACGCCAGAGTAACGATAGCCTTCCTGTGTGCCGGCCTCGCGGCCAAACAAGTCAACCAGCGTCGGGCCCACCTTGTGTTCTCCAGGCCTCAATGTATGGCATCTCGCGCAGGACTCAAAGAGTTCCTGGCCGATCTCCGAACCGCCGCTTGCCTGGGTGGCCGCATGAGGGTAAGCGGCAAAAGTAATGAAGATGGTGGCCAGAAACCTGATGCAGCGCGCTAACATCGTGAACCTCGCGGATCTGTGAATCCCCAGGCAATTCATCCCATGCAACATAGGACATATGGACTAGGTTGACCAGAATTCTGACAAGTTTCTGCTGTCGTCCATCTCCCCTGCAGCTAAGGGTTTCCGTGGGATACTACTCTTGTCGTGTGGTCACTTGGTCATTGGACCGTAAGTCACTCCGATCGGCTGCTAACTGATGATTCGATGAGACCGGACCCCATAATCCCGCAAGCCGACATGCCGGCGACACTGCGTGTTGCACTGCGCGAGTCGGAGCGCCAAGGCGAAGTCGTTGCGGCGCTTTTTCGCCTGCTAATCTTCGTCACCATGCTGGCGGCGCTATGGGGTGAGCTCGGAACGGCTCACTTTGGCTCACCCCTGCTTGCGGTGATTGTCGTTTACGGGGTCGCCAGTCTGGTCGGCTTGGGTTTGGCCTATCGCAAAGTGTTCCATCCCGTTATCCCGTTCCTCTTCGTCTTCGTCGACCTGACCGTGCTCGCGCTGTCGATTGGCATGGTTGCCAGCATGCAAGGAATGAGCATGTCATCGGCGTTGACTCTGCCGATGTTTTCCCTTGCGTTCGTCCTCTTGATCCATGCGTCGCTGCGGTATCGCCCATGGCTGGTCATATTCGGCGCGGTCTTGTTTGTTGGTCTCGCATCGTCGTTGTGGCGAGTGAGTTGGCCGTCGACCGATATGGCGATGGATCGAGGGTCAACGATGTCGACTATGTCGATGATGAATTCCGAAGAATGGAGTATGGCGTCAGGAGACTATCTGATCCCGCTGCTCTTCTTCGCAGTCGGCGCGATACTCCTGTTTTACACGGTGCAACGGACGCGGAGGCTGCTTGGACGCACCCTAAAGGACAGCCAGCGTGTTGCCCAGCTTTCGCGGTTTTTCTCGCCCGAGGTGGCAACCCGGCTCGCTGTCCAGGATCATCAGACCGAGGAAGTTGGCCGCCGAGAAAATGTCGCCGTTATGTTCGTCGATATTCGCGGATTCTCTCGAATGGCTGAAACAATGAGTCCGGAAGAGCTGACGCGGTTCTTGTCGGACTTTCGCAGTGAGGTGTGCGACACCGTCTTCCGGCACGGCGGGACGATCGACAAGTTCATCGGCGATGCGGTGTTGGCGGTTTTCGGTACGCCGGAACCCAAGAGCGACGACGCAAGACGTGCCGTCGAGGCGACCCTGTCGGTTGCGCGCGCCATGTACGTTTGGAATCGTTCGCGTGCGGGTGCTGGTGCAGCAACTGCGGGCATAGGTGTTGGCACGCACTACGGTCCGGTTTTCGCCGGCGTCATCACGTCCGGACAAATCCTCGAACACACGGTGATCGGCGACGTTGTCAATGTCGCGCAAAGACTGGAACGCTTGACCCGGTTGCGTGATGCGGACGTTGTCCTGTCGTCGGACCTCATGGAAGCTTCGGGCCTCGATGCCGCGGGCTTGGCGCTGGTGCGGGAAGACGAGGTGGAGCTGCCGGGGCATACGGGACGGATCAATGTCTTCTATGGACCAATGGTCGAAAAAAGCGGAACCATTGACAAGCTTGATTGATGTCGCTGCTGGCGCTTTCTGTCGTGCTTCTTTACGAGCCTCTCGCGGCTGCCGATCTCGCCACCTGGATAGGTGGACAGGGCACGGTACCGTACGAGCAGAAGACGCAGCAATCGCCCTTTTTGGGTCTCAGGAGTTCGCCGCAGCCCCTGCAGTCATAGAAGAATTGGCAAGCGTCGATGGGCATCGTCTCGCGCGCGCGGTGACCGCAATGCGGACACGTGATCGTCGACTGTCGGTCGGTCATGCCAGTCGTCTTCTCCAGAAAGCGTAGATCGTGATGCCGATGAACAGCGCAAGCGCGGGGAAGAGGATGTAGTCGAGCCAGCCGACGATGGCTGAAAGGCCGACAGCAGTGACCAAAACGACAAGGATCGGCGTAATGCAGCAGATGGCAACAATGATGCTTCCGACGACACCGGTCCGAAGCAGGGTTTCGTTCTTCACGTCAACGGCTGTCCCAGGCCGGCAGCCATCAAGACCTCCAGGTCAGGGCCGCGTTGCGCGCAGCAATCTGCGATCTTGCCGTCGATTACGACCGCCGGAACCGAATGAACACCGAGCTCCTTTGCTCGCTTCGCGACGCGTGGATCGGCCATGTCGAGGATCTCGACATCACACGATGCGCAGGCCTTTTCTTTGATCTGGTAAATCGCATCGGCACAGACCGGACACCCGGCACTGAAAATCTCGATCTTTCTCGTCTTTGCCATGACAACGACTCCTTCGGTCTTGCGTTTCTAAGGTCGTGGTCACAAGCTAGTTCCTGTAGTAGCTACAGGTTCAAGAGGAATCTCATGAGCCAAGAAAATCCTTCGTTTTCCATCGGAGAACTCGCAAAACACACAGGCTGCAAGGTCGAAACAATACGATACTACGAGAAGATTGCGCTGCTACCTCCGCCACCTCGGACGGGCGGCGGCCACCGCCTCTATTCCGAGAACCACGCTAGGCGTCTCGGTTTCATACGCCGGGGCCGTGAACTCGGTTTCAAGCTGGACGAGATCCGCCTGTTGCTTCGGTTGGCCGACGGTGACGAATACAACTGTGACATGGTCAAGGAGATCACGCTCCATCACCTGCAGAACGTGAAAGAGAAGATCAGAGACCTCAAGAAGCTCGAACGAACGCTGACAACGGTGTCGAGCGCTTGTCAGGGCGGCATCGCACCCGACTGCCCTATCATCGAGACTCTGTTCAGCATGAACAGATAGGTGGTTTCTTAGATGGTGGTGATCGAACTTACTGGTATTCTAGGAATTGAGCCGTAGGCGGGATAGACCCGCCCACGGTTATCGTTGACTTAGCCTTCACATGCCGCCGCAGCCCATGCCGATGAGCTGATTGGCTCGCTGTTTCTGTTCGTCGGTCAATGCCGCATAGAGTTGTTCCGTCGCTGGACGTATGGCCTTCATCGAATCAACCATTGCCTCCATGCCGCTGATCCGTGCATCCATCCTGGCGATAACGTCGCCTGACTGCATGGCCTTCATCATGTCCTGGCGCATGCCTTGCATGGTCGCGACGCGATCCTCGACGGCTGTCGCATAACTGTCCCATGCACCCATCTGGGCATCGGTGATGCTCAATTCAGTCTTGAGAAAGGCCAAGCGACCAGCAGCAACGGCATCCATGTGCACATGATCGTTCATCATGCCTTGGCCACCCATGCCCTGGTCCTGACCCATCATTCCCTTGTTCATCATTCCCTGACCGCCCATCATGCCCATCATCGGACAGTTGCCACCCATCATTCCCATGGTGCTTGGGACATCGCCCGACATGTGGGCGAGAGAAGGTGAAGGTGCGGCCATCCAGACGACCAACACCGCTGTTGCCGAGATCAATAATTTCTTCATGACGCGTTCCATTCTCCAAAGGACTTCTGACAACTCGGATGGATAAACCCAAGCCGTCGTGAACGTCTTGATCTGCGTCAAAAAGCCGCACCGCTGCGCACAATTTCACGTGATCAGAACCGCGCAGCTGGCCCATGTCCCAAGATCCGAATGCGCTGTGCCGGCGTTACGCCATGGTCATGTGAAGGACGACAGTAGAGCTTAACCTTCCGGGAACTGGAACCGTATTGCCGAGCGGCGTCAGCACAAAAAGCGCACGTTGATGATTATGGTCGGCGCGCGCTCTTTGAACTCTCGGACTTGACCTGCAAGAACAGCCTTTCGCCAAGAAACACCAGCACGAGCCCCACCACCGATGCGTAGATTACGGTCATGTCCGTCGAGGCCTTGATGGCCAGGAGGGCCCCAAGCACGACGACGTCGAGGACAATTGCGACAATCAGGATGAATGCGGATGCGTTGATTTCTTTTCTGAGATGACGCAGGACGCCCCATTGAACAACGATGTCCATGACGATGTAGAATATGGCGCCCAGCGACGCGATCCGGCCGAGGTCGAAGAAGACGGTGAGAATCATCGCTGCGATAACAGTATAGACGAGCGTGTGTCTCTGGATGCTGCCCGGCATGCCAAAATGGCTGTGCGGGGCGAGCCCCATTTCAGTGATCATAGCCAGCATACGTGAGACAGCGAAGACACTGGCAATTACACCAGACGTCGTTGCAATTATCGCGAACAGCACGGTGAACCACAGGCCATAATCGCCAAACGCCGGTCGGGCAGCCTCTGCAAGCGCGTAGTCCTTCGCACTGACTATCTGGCCAAGCGTAAGATTGCTTCCGACGGCAAAGGCGACAAGCACGTAGACAACGACGCAGATCGCGATCGCGATGATGATGGCGCGACCGACATTCTTATGAGGCTGAACAATCTCACCGCCACTGTTTGTGATGGTCGTGAAACCCTTATAGGCGAGAATGGCGAGGGCTATGGCGCCGACAAAGCCCCACGGAGATGTTTCCGTCGGACCAGCCGAGACGCTGTCAAAACTCAACCCCGTTACCCAAAGTCCGGCGATGGCGAACAATGCAATCCCGCCGATTTTGATGAAGGCCATAAAGAACGACAACGTCTGGATGAAACGATTGCTAAGGATGTTCACGAGGAAGGCGAATGAAAGAAGTCCGACACCCAGCGCCGGGACAAGCCACGTGTCCTTGCCGACGTCAAACAGCTGTAAGGTGTAGGTGCCGAACGTCCGAGCAACAAGGCTCTCGTTGATAACCATGGAAAAGTACATGAGTAGTGCGCAAGCGCCGGTCATCATGGACTTGCCGTATGCCTTCTCCAGGAACATCGCAATTCCGCCGGCGGACGGGAACGCATTCGACATTTTCACATAGGCATAGGCGCTGAACGCCGTCACCACCGCCGCTGCAAGAAAGGCAAGCGGGAAGAGTTCGCCGGCAAGCTCCGCGACCTGGCCCGTTAATGCAAAGATTCCAGCGCCGATCATGACGCCGGTCCCCATGGATATGGCACCGATCAGGGTGAGGCTATTGGCCGCATAGTGCGCGGACCGACCATGCTTTGAATGATTTGCAGTGTCGTGCTTATCGCCCACATCGAATCTCAATTGGCGTGTCGCACAAAACTACACCTCACATCATTGACCGCCAATCAAAGGATAGCCGTCGGGCGAAAAGAAAAACTGTAACGATCGGAGGCCTGACACGTCTTACTCGGCACTAGTGGAGTAGAGAGGTCACGGTGCTTGTCAAGACGAGACGTGCGACCGAAGACGATCTATCGTTCATCGGGTGGGCGATGTACGCGGCAGCACGCTCGCAACTCCATGAGTGTCCTTGGAACACGATCCTCGGAGAACGAAAAACGCAAACCCGGCGTTTCCTCGAGTACGTTTCGCAGTCGCGCGCCGTACACTGGTGCCACGTTTCCACGTTCTGGATCGCGGAAGTGGACGGAAAACCCGCTGCGGCGATGAGCAGCTATGCACCTGCAACAGAGGGTGCTGAAGCTCTCGCTCAGTCGATACTCGATGTCGCTGAGTCGGAGTTCGACTTTCCGAGGTCGCGGCTTCGCCAGGTGAGCGAACGTCTCCAGACCGCAACATTGGGGCTTCCCAATGATCTACCGGAAGTTTGGGGAGTCGAAAATGTCGCAGTTGTTCCTGCGCATCGTGGCAAGGGCCTGGTCGAACGACTGTTTGACAGGGTGTTCGAGGAGGGCCGTGAGAAGGGTTTCGACCGCGCACAGATCTTGTGCCTCATTGGCAATCTGCGCGCTCAGCGAGCCTGGGAACGTAACGGCTTTGAGGTGTTCTTGCAGCAGACAAGTCCGGCGTTTGACAGGTTGTTTGGAACACCGGGCGCCAAGCTTCTTGCCAGGGATCTGTGACGTTGTCGGTTCTCACTCTCTTTGATCAGAACATGAGCGTTCGACGGGGATCGCAATCGTTGAGAACAACGGCAGCTGAATGCGCAAGTCGAGACGACAAGATCTTGATCATAGGCGGGTATGGCAAGGTGGGACGCCTCATCGCCGATCGACTGGCACCAGGATTTCCCGGCCGGGTTGTCCTTGCCGGACGAAACCGAGCCAAGGCTCAATCGGCCGCAGCGGCGATTGGACATGGCGTCGAAGGGCGTCACATTGACGTCCTAGACACGAAAGGCAACCACGCACTTGACGAAGTCCGTCTGGTGTTGTCCTGTCTGGATCAGGCCGACACGAAACTCGTCGAGCAGTGCCTCGCTCGAGGCATCGACTATGTGGACATCAGCGCTAACTACGAATTTCTTTTGAATGTCGCCAAGTTTGACAGCTTGGCGAAGCAAGAGAACGCCCGTGTTCTGCTGAGTGTTGGTGTTGCGCCCGGGCTGACCAACATGTTGGCAGCGCGTCTCCGGTCGCGAATGGAGAGCGTCGACCGTATCGACATTCTGCTCGAAATCGGACTGGGTGACGACCATGGCAAGGCTGCAGTCGAGTGGATGTTCGACAGTTTCGATTCTGAGTTTCAAGTACTGGAGGCCGGTCAGCTAAGGTCTGTTCGAAGTTTTGACGAAAGCATGTCGATTCGCCTGCCGGGACAAGCCGCGAAACGCAGCGCATATCGCTTTGGTTTTCCAGATCAGCTTGTGATTGCGCGGTCACTGGATGTGCCCACAGTCTCAACGTGGGTCCGCTTTGACAACCGCATGGTGACATGGCTGTTTGCGAAGGCCTCTCGGGCCGGTCTCGGTTGTCTGCTTCGACTTGGGCTGTTGCGAAAGCTGGCCGTTTGGCTGTTCATGAAGATCCATTGGGGTTCAGACATCTGTGGCATTGGTGTCCGGGCGATGGGTCGGTCGAGCGGCGGTTCGCAAACTCTGATCCTCGGCGTTATCGGTCGAAGAGAGGCCGTCATGACAGCAATTGTCGCGGCCGAGTCCGTCCGACAGCTCTTGTCGGGGAGACTGGAGCCCGGCGTCTATCACAGCGACCAGGCGATAGCCCTCAATCCGGTTGTTTCGGCACTTAAGAACGAGATCCCGGACCTCGTCGTAGTCTTGTAATGCCTCACATCGGATCGGCGAGGTCGGCGGCATGGTGAGGAGAACGATTGCTTATGTCCTATACCGCTCATAGCGCATCGCATGCTTTCAAAACTCAGGGCGTGAAGCGCCGAGATTTTCTATTTTTAGCAAGTGGCGCTGTTTTTGTGACGGGTGCTGCGGTCGCCATGTGGCCCGTAATTGACAGCATGAATCCGTCCGAGGATGTTCTTGCCCTGTCCTCGACCGAGCTTGACCTAACCTCCATCCAGCTGGGTCAGCGCGTCACCGTGAAATGGCGGGGGAGTCCGGTCTTCATCGTCCGGCGCACAACCGAGGAGATCACGCGCGCCAGGGCGGATGACGACGATCCCGATCTCATTGACCCGTCAACCGACGCCGAGCGTGTTCAGCGGCCCGAGTGGTTGGTTGTCATCGGTATCTGCACGCATCTAGGCTGCATACCGCTCGGCCAAAAAAACGGAGATCCTCTCGGTCGGTATGGAGGATGGTTCTGCCCCTGCCACGGCTCGGTCTACGACTTGTCAGGACGGGTACGGCGCGGCCCGGCGCCGCGCAATCTCGATCTTCCGCCATACATCTTCCTCGACGACATGCGTCTTCGGATCGGATAACCAGCGGCGGCGATCACCAAGTTGATCCGTTGCGAGCCGGCGTCAGGCCTGCTGATGATCGCGGCCATCCTGCTTGCGTTGGCCGCCGCCACCTCTGCTTTTGCGCCAATCTAAGCGGCCGTCCACCACCTACCGGTTCATGTTCGTTCTGGGCCCCGGGTCATCGACGAACCACTCGTGCAATGGATCAATGAAGGGCTGATGGCGGTCTTTGTCCTGCTTGCCAGTTTCGATGACATGGGCGCTGTCGCCATTATCGGCCTGTTCTACGGCGAAGCCCTCGCTCCTACGCCACTCCTGCTTGTCGGCCTTGCCCTTTTGAACCGGTTCGGCATCGTCCGGCCGACAGCCTATGTGACCGTTGATCTGGTACCGTGGGTCGCGATGCTGAAGTCCGGGCTTGAGGCCGCGCTCGCGGGATTCATCGTGGCGCTGGCGGAGCCTCTGCACATGTCAGGCAGACCCTGTTCATCATCGCTGCGTAAGGTGGAAAGTCGACCTCATCCCTGGTGTGCGCTCTTCATCATCCCGCTATTCGCCTTCTGTGGTTCCGGCGTCGTCATGGACGCGGCTGCGGTTGCCGGCGCACTTGTGATTCACCTGACAACGCGGCAATCTCGGTGTACAGCGAAGAGGCAGATCTCCTGAAGAGGTCTGTGTATATCGAGGTGGTTGTACCAGTCGCCAGCGGACGAATGTTACAGGCTTGGTTCAGGGCCCCTTTCGCAAGATAACCCGGAGCGGCGATTGCAGCCCGTTCGAGAAGTTTCCCTGATGTACGGACGGATCTCCCTGTTCCATTGCGTAGGGAACTTGCCTCTGGCTTGCTGATAAGGCTGCAAGAGATCGGCCGAAAAACTCAGAAACTGGCCAAAATCACAGATTTTCCCCGTATTCTCCCTGCTAACAGAGAAATCGCCACAGAGACGGTTCGCAGCGGGCTGCCCGCACCGCCAGTCTCCTTGTCCGGCCATTTACCATAAAGCAGATTGTGGCGCTGACTTGTACGTCGAGTGTTGCAGGCCGTGTCTTTCTTGCGAAGTGAGGGTCGAGAGCTGAGACGGCTGGCTGATCGGCACGGGCCACTCTCTACACCAAGGCTGAGTGGCCCGCGCCGTCGATACGCATTTGTGACGAGGTCAGCTACGCAACGGCCGGCCGGTTGATCTCAGCAAGGACTTCCATCAAGACATCCGCCGTCCGCTTGGCCGACATCGGGTTTTGGCCGGTGACGAGCAAGCCGTCGCGATGCACGGTATCCGACCAGTTGCTGCCGGGGTTGACCTTGGCGCCAAGTTCCTCGAGCCGGGTCTGCAGAAGGAACGGGACGATGCCGGTGAGGCCGAGTTGTGCCTCTTCGGCATTTGAAAAGCACGTTACCGTGCGGCCGGCGATGAAGGGTTTGCCTGATGGGTCGGTGACGTTCACCAAGGCACTGGCACCGTGACAGACCGTCGCAACCGGTTTGCCGGCGGCAAGGAAGGCCTCGAGGAAGGCCTTTAGTTCGAAGGAGCGCGGGAAATCCCACATCGTACCGGTCCCACCGGATATGTAGACCGCGTCATAATCGTCGACGCTTGCCTCACCGATCTTGGATGTCGCAACGACTTTGGCCATGGCTTCCTTGTCTTCAAGAAACCGACGGGTCTCGTCAGTCTGCCATTGGTCTTTCTTGCTTTCAGGGTCGATCGGCGCATCACCGCCGGCGGTCGACGCAACGGTCGTTTCGGCGCCCAGATCGTTCAACGAGCAATAGGGAATCGCAAGCTCCGACAACCAGAAGCCGGACGGCAGGCCGGTATCGCCCAGTTTGTCGGTCGAGGTCACGATGAAGAGGACTCTTGGGTTCGTCATGGTCGAAGTCTCCTTGAAGCGCTTATGTGGATTGAGAGCTAGTTCTTGAGCAGGACGGCTTTCTTGAGGTCAGCGACGATGCGCACTTGCGCACCGATCTCGATCTCGCTGTCGGCAGGCGCGGAAACGATCAACTCGATATCGTCGTGACCCTCGGGCACGACACTGAGGCGCATATGCGTGCCGTGGAACACCAGATCGCTGACCAGGCCATTGGCGAATGCTGGTTCGGCGGCGCCGTTCATCAGCTTCAGATGCTCTGGGCGAAGCGAGACCTGCACGTCGCCGCCTTCGCGGGCGCTGTCGCCGGTCGGGCATGTCAACGTCCCGAGCGGCGTATCGACCGTCGTCTCTCCCGCCGTCACCGTCTTGACCGTGCCGGGCAGCAGATTGCTGGATCCCATAAACGTCGCGGTGAACTCCGTAGCGGGCTGTAGGTATACCCGCTTGGGCGAGCCCTGATCCTCGACGGCGCCGTCCCGCATAACGACGACATTGTCGGCCAGACTCATGGCTTCTTCCTGGTCATGGGTGACATGGATGAAGATCGAGCCGATTTTGCGCTGTAACCGGTGCAGTTCGTCCTGCATGCGCCGGCGCAGATGGAGGTCGAGCGCGCCGAGCGGCTCATCAAGCAACAGTATGACGGGCTCGATCACCAGGGCGCGGGCCAGGGCGATTCGCTGACGCTGGCCGCCTGACATCTCGTCGATCTTTCGATCGCCAAAATCGGTCAAGCCGATCAGGTCGAGCATCCGATCGACGGCATTGTTTATCTGCGCCTTTGACTTGCCATGCATACGAAGACCGAACGCAACGTTCTTGCGCACCGTCATGTGCGGGAACAGTGCGTAGTCCTGAAATACGGTCGCGGTTGGCCGGTCGGCCGGCGCCATGTCTGTAATGTCCTGGCCATGCACGATGACGCGACCCGCACTGGGCTGGACGAAACCGCCGAGGATCGAAAGCAACGTCGTTTTCCCGCTGCCAGACGGTCCGAGCAGGACGACATACTCGCCATGCTCGATCGTAAGGCCGACCGACTTCAAAGCCTGGACGTCGCCGTAAGACTTGGAGAGGTCCTGGAGGATGACGGCACTAGACACGGTTTGATCCTCTTCTTGCCGCCAGGACCGAAATGGTCAGCAGGAACAACCCGAGTGAAAGGCCGAACACGATGGTGCCCGTCGCGTTGATGATCGGGTTAAGGCCGGAACGCACGGAAGTCCAAATCTCGACCGGAAGCGTCGCGTCGAACTGTGACAACAAGAACGCAATAATGAACTCGTCCCACGAGAGCGAGAAACAGAGCGCGAATGCAGCGATGAACGCGGGCAACAGTGAAGGCAGCACCACGAGCCCTAGGACCTGCCACTCTTTGGCCCCCAGGTCGCGCGCTGCGTTCTCGAGGTTGACCTGACTGGCGCCAATCTGACTGTAGAGAATGGCAAACGCGATCGGCAGGTTGATGACGATATGACCGATGATCACGGTCAGAAGCGAGCGCGGCATGTTGATCTGGCCGAAGAAAACAAGCAGTCCCATGGCGATCGTCAGATAGGAGAGCATGGCTGGTGCCAGCAGGAGCCAGGAGATTGTTTCCGCGAAACGCAGCTTGTAGCGAACCAGGCCGTAAGCCGCGAAAAATCCGAGGGTGCAGGAAGCCGTTGCCGATACCGCGCCGACGAAGACGGAATTGATCAGCGCGCTCATCTTGTTCTCATCGGCGAGCGCGGCGGCATACCATTTGAGTGTCAGGCCGTGCAGCGGCGGCATCGGCAGCGCGCCGTCCTGAAAAGAGAACAGCACGAGGACCAGCACAGGGCTGAATATGAACAGGTAGAAGAGGCTGCCATAGATCGCGCCGCCCACCAGCAGTGACTTGTCCAGTGAGAGCATGTCGTCAGCTCCTCGACACCTTGAGCCAACGGCTGAACAACAAAACACCAATAATCACCACGCCCATCATGATGAAGCTCAAGGCCGCAGCCTGTGGCGTGTTCGCCATACGCCCGACCTGCAGTACGATTGTTTGCGGCATTAACAATTCGTTGCTGCCACCAATGATCTGCGGCGTGACGTAGTCGCCGATGGCGAGCACGAAGGTGAGGAACACACCGACCATTACGCCCGGGATGCTCATCGGTAGAACGACTTCGAGGAACACCCGGAAGGTGCCCGCACCCAGATCACGGGCCGCGCGAATGATGTTTTTGGGGATCAGGCGCATGCTGACATAGATCGTCAGCGTCATGATCATGACGAAGTAATGAACGAAAACGATCAAGACCCCGGCGCGACTGTTCACCAGGGTCAATGGTTCGCTGATCAGGCCGATGTCGAGCAGGGCGCGGTTGAACAGGCCGCGTTCCGACAGCAGCAACAGCCAGCTATAGGTGCGCACGACATAGGATGTCCAAAACGGCAGGACGGCGAGAACAAGGGCGGCAATCTGCCAACGTCTGGGGACGATGAAGGCAATCGTCGCGGCCAAGGCGTACGCTAAGGGAAGACTGATGACGATCGTCGCGACGGTCAGCTCGAGAGAATTGACCAGGGATCCGATCAGGTAGTCTTTTTCGAAGAACTTCTCGTAGTTCGCGATCGTCGGATCCGGCAGGATCTTGCCCGACGACCGCTTCAACAGGCTGTGCCACGTCATCAGCGCAATCGGCACGATGAAGAAAATGGCGGCAAAGATAAGCGCGGGGAGCGCATAGGCCCACCCGCGCCGCGCATCGGATGACAAGAGCGCGCGCCGACTGGCCGTGTCGGCCGCGGAAGTCGTCTCGGTCGTGGTCATCGCCACGCGCTCACGTCTGAGAGGCTGTCATTCCGTGACCCGATACTAGTGGGCCAGGAACTCCGTCCACAGTTCGAGCATCGCCTCATCGAGCTCCGGATCGACGGCGCCATAGTCATAGGTGTTGCTCAGGTAGGCGTCGATTTCAGCCCAACGCAAACTGCTTTTCTGTTCATCCGTCAACGCCGCCTTGGCGTTAACCGGCATGGCGTTGTAGCAACTTGCCATGGCGACCCGGGCCTGGCCTTCGGGGCTCATCAGATACTGGGCGAACTTCAGCGCGAGGTCCTGCTTTTCGGAGTCCTTGAAGATGCCTACTGACTGGCTCCAGCGCAGGCCACCCTCAACCGGCGTTCCCCAGTCGAGATAGGGTTTCTCGCCTTGCAGCGGCGCGACGAACTCGGCGACGCCGACCAGCACATCGACGTCGCCCGCCGCAAGCGCCGTTTGCGTCGCGACGATGTCGCCGACGAGTTTCGTGTTGTCCTTCAATGCGAACAGATCCTCGCGGACCACATCGAGGGAGGCCATATCGAAGTCGTTGGGGTTGATGCCGTGGCGAAGGCCGAGTGTCTTGATCACCGGCAGATAATAGTCATAGACGCCGACGCGGCCCTCCATCTCCGGATCGAGCAGGATATCGAGAGACAGCGAGCCGTCGGATCCAACGGTACGGCTGTCGAAGGCGAGCGTGTTAAAGCCGAACTTTTCCGGTACCGCCCAGAGCGTGCCACCGGACTCGTGAAGGTGCGGGGTTTCGGCGCCGTCGAAGATATCGTCGTAAGGGAAGTCTGCTTTGTTGAGAGGCTGCAACCATCCGGCTTCGCCCATGCGCAAGACATCGGCACTGTCGACGACAATGACATCCCAGTCGCCGGGCTGCGACTGCTCCAGGATCGAGATGGCCGCGCCCGTCAGCTCGTAGACCTTGACATTGACCTTGACGTCATGGGCTTCCTCGAACGGCCGAATGATGTTCGGATCGTCGTGATCGCACCACGTCATGAAGTTCAGTTCTTCGGCGGCATTGGCGCTGCCTACAGCGAAGCTCAGGCCCGTTGCAACTGTAATGGCCGATGTGCCTTTTAGAATGTCCCGTTTCGTGAGTTTCATTGAACCCTCCCTTGTTATGGTTTCGGTTATCAGCCAGGCCGGTCTGGGCCTGTTACTGCAGGTAGTTCATGGCTGGATTGCCCCGCGGAAACTTTTTCAGCCAGTGCAGGTATTCGACGAATTGTTTGTCTTCCTTGATCAGGAAGCCCGGCGCGAAGTGCAGTTTGTTGAGGATGGGTAGATCCTGCGCAATGAAGCGGACCTCCATGTCCATAATCGCTTCGGCCTTGTAGCGCGCCAACTTTTCAGCTTCTGCGGTGCCGTCGCCCTTGGGCACCAGAATCTGCATGTAGAACTCCATCTCCTGGGGGCCGGGCTGACCCATCGGATTGAGCATGGTGTACCAGTACCCGTCGAGCGTGCCCTGTTGGGTATAGAAGTTCGTGCCGTGGATCTCGATGCGGTACGTCGTGGCTTCACCAAGCCAATGCTTGCCAACAAACGTGAATCCGCACCAATGGTCTTCCCAGTCGATATCGGTTTCGGGCGCATCGTCGGACGAATGAAAGTCGTGCAGGGTGGCGAAGTGCTGCCAGTCAAAAGCGTTCGCCGTAATCATTTCGGGGTCGCAGTTGATTTTGGTGACGGGCGCTTCAATCACCATCAGTTCGTCGTCGGCGTAGTCGAGGTCCGGCAGTTCCCACGTCGCTTCTTCGCCATTGAATGCAAAGATGAGCCCCCATCGCTCGCGTGTCGGAAAGGCGAAGACCGCCGCGTTTTTCGGTGGTGCCGCGCCGATCCTGGTGCCCACACACTTGCCGTTCTCACCGTACTGCCAGCCGTGAAAGGCGCAGCGCAGGGTGTTGCCCTCGACGCATCCGCCTGACAGATCAGCCCCCATGTGAGCGCAGTACGAACTGAAGACGCGCGCCTCACCGTCTTCGCCGCGGAACACCGCGACCTGTCCGCCGAGGAACCGGCGCGCGATGACCTTGCCCGCGGCGACATCGCTCGACCGGCAAATCGGATACCAGCTTTGGCTATACATGCCGCCGTCGCCTTGTGCCGGAATCTTCATGATCGGCCGTGCTCTGACCGGCGCGTCCTTCGGTGCGGTTTTCTTCAGCGGGGTAACACTCATCGATACGCCCTCATGGTTTGGTTTCTGGTCCAGCGACATGGTGCGGGATGCGCACGAGCCCTGGAGGCCGTTCTTCTCCAATGTCAAAACCGTAACATCGTCGCAGTTAGCGTGTTCATCTAAAGATCAAGTCCTCAGCTATACGATCACCTGGATATCTCCTAAAAACTGATGATGGACGTGGTCCATTGCGAGTCTGGCAACGCTACGGTGGTTTCTTCGAAAAAATTCCCGATACGTGGTTAGATTATTTGGCTATCATGCTGCCTGTCAGATGAACAATTGAGAAAATCGATCAAAATTTCCGATAGTCTAGATGATCATGCTATTTTAGTGATGAAGTAAAGTGATATGACCTAGATGGCTCTCTCAGATGAAATCGAGATTGCGGCGCCGGAACGAGGGGCTTCCAAGCTGGCCTGGAGCGGTCTGAAGCCGTTTCGGATTGTCGGCCTTCGTGATGAAAGCGATGTGGTCAGAAGCTTTTGGCTCGCGCATGAGGACAGTGACGCGCTGCCCATGTTTTGGGCCGGTCAGTACATTCCGATCCGTTCGAAGGAGGTCGGCGGCGGCCGGCCGCTCATGCGGACCTATTCCTTGTCTGAAGCGCCGGGTAACAACCGCACGTTTCGGATTTCCATCAAGCGCGAGGAAGGTGCCCTCAACGGCATTCTGCCGCCGGGCGTGTTCTCGAATTACATGCACAGCAGCATGACCATCGGTGACTCGCTGCTCGTGGGCGCGCCGCGCGGCAACTTCAGGCTCCAAGCGGCGGGTGACGCGCCCGTGTGCCTCTTGAGCGCGGGTGTCGGTATCACGCCGGTCTTCAGCATGCTCGCGCACCTGGTCTTGACGGACAGCCGCCGGCCGATTTGGTTCGTGCACGGCACGCGCAACGGCCGCCTTCATGCGTTCCGCGAGGAGGTGCGAGGACTGGTCTCCGACCGCCCCTGGATTCAGTCCCACATCTGCTACAGCCGACCGCTCCAGGCTGACGCACGGCAGCACTACTTCGACAGCGTCGGCCGTGTTGATCTCTCGCTCGTGCTGTCACTCGATCTGCCCGCTGAGACCCACTACTTTCTATGCGGTCCACTCGGCTTCTTGCGGGACCTGTTCCATGGTTTGCGGCGTCGCGGTGTCGACCCTTCGCGGATCCACTATGAACACTTCGGGGCAGCGATCGACTTGGCACTCGAGGCGTCGGCGTCGGACAAGACCAAGGAGCCGCCCAAGGTGCGGCCACGGCGAACCGGCGAAGAGGCGACCGTCACGTTCGCCAGGTCCGGTCTGGTGGCTCAGTGGGATGGCTCGGTTGATTCGATTCTCGAGCTGGCGGAGTCCGCGAACATCTCCGCCATGTACAGCTGCCGCTCTGGTGTCTGCCAGACCTGTTCGTGCCGCCTTCAAGAAGGCGCCGTCGAGTACTTCAACGAACCGGCGGCCGAACCCGAACCGGGCGAGGTTCTCATCTGCAGCGCCCGGCCTCGGGGCAACATCGTGATTGATTTGTAGTGGAGGTAAGCCAGCATGGCATTGACCGATACAAGCCCTGGATCCAGTCGCGCACGCCGAAGCCGCGATCTCGACAACAGGGATATCGTGATCCTGCGCGAGCTGCAGGCCAACGCACGAATTTCGAATGCCGAGCTCGCGCGGCGCGTCCACTTGAGTCCGACACCTTGTCTGGAGCGCGTCAAACGCCTTGAGAACGAAGGTTTCATCGAGCGCTACACAACGCTGCTTGACCCGAAGAAGGTCAATGCCGGGCAGACGGTGTTCGTCGAAGTAACGCTCGACCGGGCGTCAGAGACCTGCTTTGCCGATTTTGCCAAAGGGATCGAGACAGTCTCGGCCGTGGCTGAATGCTTCATGGTCGCTGGTGGTTTCGACTACTTGGTGAAGATCAGGGTCGCCGACATGGACGAGTACCGCCGCATCTTGGGCGAAGAGTTGACGACGATTCCGGGCGTCGCCCAAACCCACACCTACGTCGTCATGGAACGTATCAAGGAATCCGTGATCATACCGTTAGGTGATCCCGCGTGATGCGGATTTGAAGTACAGTTAATCGATGGAGGAAGTGTGTGGCGACCGATGGTTCGGTACCGTTGAATTCGTCTCACGGCCTTGGGCGCTCTTCTCATTTGACGCCACGGATGCCGCAGGTTCCAAATCCTGAGTGTGAGGGCTTCCATGCAGCCGCAGCGGGGACTTGGCGGCGTTCATGGGGACACAACGTCGTACCGGTGACTGGTGATGGACGCAGGCTGCTTCATTGACGGGCCTGTCGCGTTAGTTGATCTGCCCGGCGTTGTTGGCGAAACCGCGGGATGACCATGCAGACTCTACCGAACATCGTGTGGATGGTGAGCGACCATCAGCCGTTCGGCAATCGTGGTCCCGAGGCGCTGTCATTCGCCGTGCAATCCAGGTTGGCACAGGAGGGAACGCGTTTCGCTCGGGCCTACACGGTGTTGCCGGTCTGCAGCCCGGCCCGCGCCTCCATGCTGACGGGCGTCTATCCGCATCGCCACGGCCTGACCGAAAACGATGGGCGCTTTGGCGGTCGCGCCGGGCTCGACCCCGGCGACTGGCTCGTCAACCGGTCCTTGAGCGATGCCGGTTATCGCTGTGCCTGGTTCGGCAAATGGCACCTTGATCAGCGACGCCCGGCACAAGCCTATGGTTTTGAGGGGTACTCACTGCCGGGCTATGGCTATCCTTACGGGTCGTCCGCTTACCGGGACTATCTGAGTCGTTTGGGACTTGCTGCGCCTGTTGCCACGATCGACATGCCCGGTGAATCCGGCCGTCCGGCCGGGACCCGTATCCGACTGGCCGAGATGGACGACTGGTTCGACTACGAAGCCGGCGTCGCCCGCCTGGATGGGCCCGTCGAAGCACACGAAGCTTACTTTATTGCGCGACTGGCATCGGACTGGATTCACGAAACCGGCGACGAGCCTTTCTTTTTGCGCGTCGATCCTTGGGGCCCTCATCCGCCTTACATGCTGTCGTCTGCCTTTTTCGGCCAATTTGACGCGAGCGATGGCCACGCGGCTCTCTCACCCAACGCGCTGGCCGCAATTGATCATCGCCCTGACCATCATCGGGATTATCGCGACTACTGGTACAACACGCTGCAGCTGGACGGGACGGGGTGGCAGCGTATGGGTGCTGCCGCGCTCGCCCATGCCGCCCTGGTCGAAACTGCCCTGACGCATGTCTTGGACGCTATCGACGACAAAGGCATTGCCGATCGCACGCTTGTCATATTCACGGCCGATCACGGCGATGCGGTGGCGTCGAACGGCGGCGTCGCCAACAAGGGAAGCCTCATGGTTGAAGAAAGCATGCGGGTGCCCTTGTTGATCCGCGGACCGGGATTCGAACCGGGTGCCGTGTGTGACACTCTTGTCACCAATATGGATGTTGCGCCGACGATCCTGGAACTCTGTGGGTTGATCTGTGAACGAGACTTGGATGGCGAAAGCCTGGTCGGCGTGGCGCGTGGTGAGCGGACGTTCGCTCGTCGCGGTCTTATGGCAGAGCATTATGGACTGCACGAGCGCATCGTGCAGAGAGCCTACTACGACGATCACTGGAAACTCGTGGTTCAGCAGGACGGATTTCAGGAACTGTACGATCTCGACAGCGATCCCTACGAACTGAACAATCTCGCCGACACGCGGTCGTGTGAGCCGATACTGCGAAAACTGCATGCCGGACTGGTCGCGGCAGCCGTCGCAAGCCATGACGGCGAGATCAGTCTTTTCGACGGTCTTGAAGCGGAAGGACCATCGTGAAATCTGTTGTCTTTATCGGCCTCGGCGTCATGGGGCTTCCCATGGCCAGTCATCTCCTCGCCAAGGGATTCGATGTGCTGGGCTCAGATGTCGCGAGCCCGCCGCGCGATGCGTTGGCGTCGGCGATCATGACGTCGATGCCTTGACTTGGCCGGGTAACGCTGAATCCGTTTCAATGCATGCAGCGTACTTCTCATTTGACCTGATGATGTATTCGCTGTCCTAATTACGTTAGTATAGATGTCCTCATATTTTAACGTCTAAATATACATACAACCCTTAGAGAAGGAATGTTGTATGTTTTTCAAATCAAGTGTGTCAGTTATTTAAATTTTGTAAATATTGTCTCCATGTGTTCAACAGTCGCACGGGCGAAGTGAATGCAAAGGTCCCGCGATACAGGTCGTCCGTCAGTCGGTCGCTACGCGACCGAAGACCTGTTTGATACAGCGCGCTATCCATTGGACGAGCGCGGCTCGCCGAACTATCAGGCGGTCGTTGAACAGGCACGCTCCGGTCTTGAAGCAGAGCGTTGCGCGAGGCTCGAGGGTTTTGTGCGGCAAGACATCCTTGTGTTGATGCAGGAGGAGGCGGAATCGCTTGCGCCGCGCGCTACCTACACGGAGAAGGACCTCAATCCTTACTTCAGTGATCCCCCGCCGGATTGTCCGCCCGATCATCCGCTGCGTCGTTTTTCGCCACGGCGCCATGGCATGGTCCGTGGCGACATGCTCGACAGGAGCGGTGCAATCTGGGCCGTGTTTCAGAATGCTGATCTCTGCCGGTTTGTCGGCGATTGTCTAAGACTTGAGCAGCTCTACACCTACCGGGATCCTTATGGCTGTGTGAACGTGAACGTGCAGCCACGCGGCCGGGAATTCGCGTGGCACTTCGACCACAACGACTTCACCGTTTCGATGGGTCTGAAGCAGCCCGCCCAAGGCGGCGTCTTCGAATACGTCCCTGACATTCGCACGCGCACGGAAGAAAACTACGACGACGTCCAACGCGTGCTTGATGGTGATCGCAGCCAGGTGCGCGTTCTGGCGCTACGGCCCGGCGATCTTCAGCTGTTTAGAGGCGGCTATAGCCTGCATCGGGTAACGGCAGCTGAGAGCGGCGAGCGGCATAGCTTGCTATTGAGCTACGTGACGGATCCCCATCACATCGCGACGCCGGATTATGCCCTGCGCCTTTGGGGAGACGTGCATCCAGACCAGAGGGAGGCCGCAGCCAGTACACACGGCGTGCGTTGAGACGATAGGTGGTCAGATCCATCGACTGCGAACGATGGCGGTCGGAGTTTTCAGCGAGGAACGGGAGGCAAGTCATGTCGAAGAAACACAATAAAGGATCATTGTCACTCCATAGCGATCGGCGCACCGTTCTTGTCGGCGGTACGGCCGCTGTTGGCGCAGTTTCGCTTGGTCTTTCCGTGACGGCCTTGGCGCAAACGCCACAGAAGGGGGGCAAGTTCGTCGTCGGCATCTCGAACGGCGCCAGCACCGATACGCTCGACCCCGCGACCTTCTCATCGGCCTTGCAGATCTTCTTGGGTTACTCGTTGCGCAACAATCTCACCGAGATCGGTTCGGACGGCTCGCTCAAGCCGGAACTGGCGGAGAGCTGGGAATCCGACGACGCCAAGACCTGGTCGTTCAAGCTTCGTAATGGTGTTGTGTTTCACAACGGCAAGTCACTCGATGCCAATGACGTCGTCGAGTCGCTGAAGCTGCACCTTGGTCCGGACTCCGCATCGGGAGCGGCATCCTTGCTCGAGGCGGTCACCTCCGTTGCGGCCGATGGCAATCAGCGGGTCACGGTCGAACTGTCGCAGGCCAACGCGGATTTCCCGTTCATCTTGTCGGACTATCACTTCAACATCCTGCCGGTTGGTTCCGATGGTTCGCTTGATACCAGCGGCGTCGGGACAGGCGGCTATGTGCTTGAAAATTACGACCCCAGTGTCCGGACGCTGCTCACCCGCAACGATAGCTATTGGAAGGAGGGCGCAGCCTTCTTTGACGCCGGCGAGGTGGTTCTCATTAATGACCCGACGGCGCGAGGCAGCGCGCTGATGTCCGGCGATATCGACGCGATCAACGAGGCTGACACGAGAACGGCCGCCTTGATGGCCGACAACAGCGACGTCATTGTCGAGTCGGTTCCCAGCGGGTTTCACCCGACCTTCGCCATGCGCACCGATATGGCGCCCTTTGACAACAACGATGTGCGCTTGGCGCTGAAGTACGGCATCGACCGCCAGGCGCTGGTCGACATCATACAAGGGGGCTATGGCAGCGTGGCGAACGACCAGCCCATTGCACCGTCCATGCCTTTCTATGATCCAAACCTGGAGCAGCGTCCCTACGATCCCGACCGGGCCAAACATCACTTGAAGCAAGCCGGTCTGGACAGCCTTCAGGTTCAGCTCAGCGCCGCGGATGGTATTTGGCCGGGCTGCGTGGATGCCGCGACCATGTATCGTGAGCAAGCCATGCCGAGCGGCATCGATATCGAGGTCATCCGCGAGCCGAATGACGGCTATTGGTCCGATGTCTGGCTGGTCAAACCTTTCGTTTCCAGCGCTTGGGGCGCCCGCCCGACCGCCGACATGATTTTCACGCAGGCTTATGCGGCCGGTGGTGCCTGGAACGAGACCGCCTTCGAGAACGCCCGTTTCAACGAGTTGCTTGTCGCCGCCCGGGCAGAGCTCGACGACAGCAAACGCGCTGAGATGTACAGCGAGATGCAACGGCTGGTGCACGACAACTCCGGCGCCGTCATCCCGTTCTTCCGTAATCATGTTTATGCGCGGCGGACATCAATCGAACACAGCGGACAGCTGGCCTCGAATTGGCAGCTTGACGGCTACAAGGCGATGGAGCGCTGGTGGGCTGCCGGCTGATTGCGTCATAGACCAAGTCGTGGGGAACGCTCTCTCCTGCACGTTGAGAGCGTTCCCCCGACGCGTCACTCGGCATGTTTGCCTCGGATACAACCGGCTTCAGACGTTCTCTTGCTAGTTTGCGATAGGGTCAAACCCTAAGATCAGTTGGTTGAGAGGAGGAACGTCTTGAAGACGATCACGTTTATCGGGCTCGGCGTCATGGGCCTCCCCATGGCGAAGAACCTCGTTGCCAAGGGTTTCGATGTGTTGGGCTGCGATATCGCGAGCCCATCCCGCGATGCCCTCGTGGAAGCCGGTGGTCGTGCTGTCGACCCGGACGCGTTGTTGCTCGACGGACACGACGCGGTCATCACGATGCTGCCTGAGGGAACCCATGTTCGTGAGGTCTATAAAGACCTCGTATTCCCCCAAGCAAACTCGGACATGGTTCTGATCGATTGCTCGACGATCGACGTCGAGACGACGCGCTCGCTGTCCATCGCAGCCGAGGCTAAGGGGCTCGCCATGGTCGATGCGCCGGTCTCCGGCGGTCACGCGGCGGCAGGTTCCGGGCAACTGAGCTTCATGATCGGCGGCAGTGACGAGGCGGTGGCCCGCGCATGGCCGCTCCTGGAACAGATGGGTGCCAAGCTCCAGCATTTCGGTGCAAGCGGCATGGGTCAGGCCGCGAAGGCCTGCCACAACATGATCTGCGGCATCACCGCCATGGCCGTCTGCGAGGGATATGCGCTGAGTCAGGCTCTGGGCCTGGACGCCGCTCAGTTCCACGCTCTGTGCAAAGGCGCGGCGGCGCAGAGTTGGACGCTGGAGAACCGCTGCCCGATCCCAGGCGTCGCGCCGGACGTGCCATCGAGCAACGGTTATCAGCCGGGTTTCGCTGCCCGACTGATGGCGAAGGATCTGCGCTTGGCCCAGACGGCGGCCAAAGCCGCCGGCCTGGAGACGCCGTTCGGCGCGGAGGCGGCGCGCAAGTTCACCGACTTCGCCGCCGGTGATGATGGCGACCTCGACTTCTCGGCATACTATCGAACCTTGCGCCCGGAGACCTAGATGGCAGAGAACATAGCTGACATGACATCCGCGTCGAAGACGCTTGAACCACGGCTGCCCGTCGACGGTGTCGCCGGCAGTTTCGTCAACGGCACCTGGCATCGGCCGGAGAGTGGCGAAAAACTGACCGTCGAGAACCCGTCGCGGCGCACGCCTCTGGCGGAGGTCGGGCGCGGCACGGCGCGCGAGGTCGACCTGGCTGTCAAGGCGGCGATGGCGGCGTTCCCCGCCTGGCGGTCGCTTGCGGCGAGCGAGCGCGGCCGCATGCTGACCGAGCTCGGCGACCGGCTGATCGCCGATGCCGAGGAGGTCGCGCGGCTTCTGGCCGCCGAGACGGGCAACGCCATCAAGACCCAGTCGCGTGGCGAGGTGATGGGGGCGGCCGGCGTGCTCAAGTACTATGGCGGCGTCAGTGTCGAGCAGAAGGGCGAGACCCTGCCATTGGGACCCGGCATCTTCAGCTATTCGACGCGCGAGCCCCATGGCGTTGTCGGCTCGATCATTCCCTGGAACTCGCCGTTGCAGTTGGGCGCGGTCAAGATTTCGATGGCGCTCGCCACCGGTAACACGCTTGTCCTGAAGCCGGCCGAAGATGCGCCGCTTGCCGTCTTGCGCCTGGTCGAAATGGCCGCCGACATCTTCCCGCCGGGCGTCTTCAATGTGGTGACCGGGCTGGGCGAAGAGGCGGGCGCAGCGCTCGCCCGCCATCCCGATGTCGCCAAGGTCTCGTTCACCGGTTCGTCGGAGGTCGGCAAGCTGGTCGCGTACGCCGCCGCCGACCGCATCGCCAACGTCACGCTGGAACTGGGCGGCAAAAGCCCCTGCATCGTCTTGCCTGACGCGGCCGAAGATGCGCATCTTGAGAAGACCGTCACGGGTATCTGCAACGCCATGCGCTTTGCCCGGCAAGGCCAATCGTGTACGGCGGGTTCGCGCCTGTTTGTTCACAGGTCCGTCTGGGACACGATCATGCCCCGGGTCGCCGAGAAGGCCGCCGCCATGATTGTCGGCGATGCCCTCGACCCGGACGTCGACATCGGCGCGGTCATCAACGGCGAGCGCTATGGCGCCATCCGCGCCTATGTGGCGGAGGCCGAAGCGGAAGGCGCGACGTTCCTGACCGGCGCGACTCCGCCCGACGATCCGCCGGGTTTTCAGCCGATCCCGACGGTCCTAACCGGGCTCGACAACAGCTGGCGCATTGCGCGCGAAGAGGTGTTCGGTCCGGTGCTGGTCGCCATCCCCTGGGACGACGAAGACGAGGTCGTTGCCATGGCGAACGACACCCATTATGGGCTCGCAGCGTTCATCTTTGCGCGCGATGCCAGCACAATCGTCCGCATGACCCGCGCGATCGATGCCGGCTGGGTGCAGGTCAATCAGGGCGGCGGCCAGATCCCCGGCATGTCCTATGGCGGCACCAAACAGTCGGGTATTGGTAGCGAATACTCGATCGAAGGCGCGCTGGAGGCTTACACGTTCCGCAAATGCGTGACGATCGCGGTCGATCCCTGATGAACCGGGATCGTTTCGGCAACCCGATCGATCCGAGTGTCGGCTACGCCAGAGGCACGCTGCTTGGTTCCAGCGCCGACGAGGTCAGGCGGTTGCGTCACGCTCAGTCCGTGGCGGGCGCGCGTGTTACCGAACAAGGCCCTGACAGCATTGCGATCTTCACCGGCAACTCCCGGTACTTTCCGCTGGGTGGCGACGATGTGTCGACGCTTTGCGAAGAGTGGGTTGGGCCGGGTTTGTTCAAGGACCGCTTGCGCGATGTCGCGGTGTCTCATCTGGGCGGTGGCGACGGCGATGACGCCGCGGTGTTCAACCGAACCAGCGCCGGTATTGTTGCATCGATCCTTGCGTTGTCGAACAGGCGACCCGTCATCTCCGTCGTGCCGGACGGCGACCGCTCCCATGCCTCGGTGGTGCGCGGTTGCCGTCTCGCCGGCGTGCCGCTGGTCGAGGTTGCGGGTTCGTCCGACTGTGCCGAACCGATCGCCGAGCATCGGCCTTGTCTTGTCATCGTCACGACTGTGACCAGCACGCTGAGCCGCCTTGACGACGCGCGAACCGAGGCTGCGGTGGCCGCCGCCAAGAGAGCTGCCGCTATCACCTTGCTGGACGAGGCGTATGGCGCCCGGCTGCGCACCGTGCTCCATGATGGCAGGCCGAGCCTCGCCCTGGGCGCCGATCTCTCGATCACCAACGCCGATAAGGCCGGGCTTGCCGGACCGCGCGCTGGTGTCATGGCCGGATCGCCGGGCGTGCTGATCCCTGTGATCGCGCGGGCAGCGGAGCTCGGTATGGAGGCGCGGGCGCCGATTGCGGCTGGCGCCATGCGCTCGCTAGAGGCCTTCGACCCCGCCATGTTGCTGGACGAAGCGCGCGACGGGCGCGCCATCGCCGATGTTTTGGCCAACTTGTTCGATGACAAGGTCGTTCAACGGTCCGACCTCGGGCCCATGATCGATGAAGAGGATGTGCACGCGATCGTCGTGCGGCGCGCCGGGGTTGAGCGCACGGATATCGTGCCGGCGGAGACGACGTCGGCCATCGGCATGTTGCTGCTGCGTGACCATGGTGTGCTGACCACCAACACCCATGGCCAGCCGGGTGGCCGCGTTTCGCTTAGGCTGAAGCCGACACCCGGTGCCGTGGCGCGAGCCGGCGGAGCCGCCGCGTTGGGTGCTGCGGTAGGCGACGCGATTGATGAGGTCGCCGGGAACTTCGGTAGTCCCAGCTGGCTCGCCAACCTGATTTTTGGGAGCGATGCATGACTGTTTCGCGAGAAAAACTTGCGCATCTGGATGACCGGCTTGATCGCCTCGCCAATCTCGATATCGGTAACCGTGGCGTCGAGTATCTCTATGACGCGTCGCGCGCGCTTCAAGGCGGCTCGCTTGCGGGGCGCGCTGCCGATCGTCTGCTCGCAGTGCCCCAGGGTGGCACGGTCATCATGACCACCGGCTCGGTTTCGCGTGCATGGATTACGCCGGAGATCGGTGAGAACGACGGTCCGTCCGGTGCCGCCGCCGTCGCACGCGCCCTTGTACTGGCTCGCGACGTCACCTGCATTGTGCTCGCCGAAGACGCGCTGCTCCAACCGATTGGTGCCGTCATGACGTCGGCAGGACTGACTTGCGTCGACTTTGAAACGGCCCGTGCGGCCCGTGCCGATGGCAGCCTGGCGACCGTGGTTATGCAGAGCTATCCGACCGACGATGCAGCGGGGGCGAAGGCCGCTCATGACCTGCTCGATGACATGACGCCTGACCTGCTGTTCTCGACAGAGCGGGTCGGGCGCAACGAAAGAGGCATCTACCACAATATGGGCGGGTTGGATTACGGCATGGGCCGCGCGCGCGTCGACCTATTGTTCGATGAGGCGCTCGCACGCGGACTGCCGGTCGTCGCCGTTGGCGATGGGGGCAACGAGATCGGCATGGCCAGCGTACGTGACGCGGTGGTCGCCCATGTGCCGTTCGGTGACCGCTGTAAGTGCGGATGCGGCGGCGGCATCGTTGCGGTAACGGGCGCCGACGTGCTTGTCACGGCAGCCTGCTCGAATTGGGGTTGTACGGCCATCACGGCCGCCATGGCGGCGCGCACCGGCGACGCGCGGTTGCTCCATACGCCCGAGGCCGAAGGCCGGCTCCTGGACTGCATGGTCGCGAACGGCCTCATCAATTCGACACACGGAATCGTTGATGACAACGTTGACGGCATCGCGCGTGCGAGCCACGTCGCCGTGGCCGAGCTATGCCGTTCGATTGTTGCGCCGGTACTTTGATCGGTTGCATTCGCTTGGATGAATTCCTCCTGCGATAACTCGCGACTTTTGGAATTGAGTCCGGCCAGAAGCGTCACCTATCGTCTTCGAACGGTAGGTGACCAATCATAGGATATGACCAGTGGCACAACGACGGCGACGCAACAGTCCGGAGACCGTGGAAGCAACACGGGCGGCGCTGCCTGTGGGCGGTCGCTTTCAGCCGCTGACATCGGGCAAGTCCGGAACGATTGTTCAAGCGGCGTTCGACATCGTCGAACGCATTGGATTTGCCGACTGCGCGCCGCATCTTGTCGAACTTGCCTGCGCGCAAGGTGCGCAACAGCGGCCTGACGGCCGACTGACGTTTCCTCGTGGCATGGTCGAAGATGCCCTTGGTCGTGCCGCCCGCAAGGTGGAACTGCCGGGCTTCGTTGTCGACAAAGGTCTCGAGATCGGCGGCGGCCGTGTTCACATCGGGACCGGCGGTGCGGCGGTCGAGATCCTGGATGCCCACGCCATGGCGTTTCGCGATGCCGGGCTCGACGACCTCTATCGCCTGATGCGGATCGTCGGGGTCAGCGACAACATCCACTACGGCGTCCGGCCCGTTGTCGCGCGGGATATGCCGACCCCGTTGGAACTGGACATCAACACGGCCTTCGCCTGTCTCAAGGCGACCGCGAAACCGATCGGCGTCAGTTTCGATTCAGCGGCGCATATGGCGCCGGTGACACAGCTTTTCGATATGGCGCTTGGCGCAGACGACAGGTTTCGGGCCCAGCCCTTCTGTTTTGCCGTGATCGTCCACGTTGTCCCGCCTCTGCGCTTCGCGGCAGAGGGTCTGGCCGTTATGGAAGCCGCGATCCGCGCGGGCATGCCGCTGCAGATTTGCTCGGCTGCCCAGGCCGGTGCGACCAGCCCGGTAACCCTGGCGGGCGCCCTGGCCCAGGGGCTCGCCGAATGTCTGGGCGGGCTGATGATGGTCGATCTGATCGAGCCCGGCTTCCCCTGTATCTTCGCTTTCATGCCGTTCATTTCCGATCTCAGGACCGGTGCCATGACCGGCGGCAGCGGTGAAGCGGCGGTGGCCAACGCAGCGGCGGCGCAACTGATGCTTGAATTGGGCCTGCCGTCGACCGTGTCGGCCGGCATGACCGACGCCAAGCTCGCCGATGCCCAAGCTGGTTACGAGAAGGGATACACGGTGGCGCTCGCCGCCCAGGCCGGTGCCGACATGATCAACCTGTCGGTCGGCATGCTCGGTTCGATCATGGCGGCATCGCCGGAAGCGCTGGTCATCGACAACGACATGTGCGGAGCGATCCTGCGTTCGGTGCGCGGCATCGAGGTGTCGGATGGTGCGATTGATCTTGAATTGATGGAACGCGTGGTCTGCGGTCCCGGGCATTACCTCGGCGAGGCCCAGACGCTCGCGATGATGAAGTCGGAATACACCTATCCCGAACTCGGCGACCGTCAGAGCATCGCCGATTGGACCGAAGGCGGCGCGAAATCGATCTGGCAACGCGCAAGGGAGTGCGTCGCGGAGATCGACGGGGCTGAACCGCCAAGCCATCTGCCCGCCGACCGCGAGGCGCAGATCAGGGCGGCTTTCCCCATTCACCTGCCGACGATGTAGACCATGAAATCCCACGCCCAAGTGGTCGTCATTGGCGGCGGCGCGGTCGGTACCGCGATCCTCTACCACCTGGCTGTAGGCGGCATCACCGACACGCTTTTGCTTGAGAAGGACGAACTGACGGCGGGTTCAACGTGGCATGCGGCCGGCAACATCCCGACCTACGCGAACTCCTGGCTTGGCATGCGTGCCGGCAATTACGCCTGGCGGCTCTACAAGGATCTGAGCGAGGCGGTCGACAGTCCGATCACCTACCGCCACACGGGCGCCTTCTGGCCGGCTCACACGTCGGAACGCATGGCGCTGTTTCATCACCTGACCGGCGTTTCGCGCAGTGCCGGATTTGATCTTCAGATCTTGTCGCCGACTGAGATGGAGGCCTTGCACCCCTATTGGCAGGCCGATGACACGGTCTTGGGCGGTATCTTCGATCCTTATGAGGGCGATATCGATCCCAGCCAACTGACCCAGGCGCTGGCCAAGGGCGCCCGCGATCTGGGCGCCGAGATCGCACGTTTCACGCCGGTGACCGGTCTCGCCCAGCGGTCATCCGGCGAGTGGGATGTCAAGACGGAGAAGGGGGACGTGACCGCCGGCATCGTGATCAACGCGGCGGGTTTCTATGGCGCGAAGATAGCCGCGATGACAGGCCAGCATCTGCCCGTCACGACGCTGGAGCACCAATACCTCGTGACCGATCCCGTGGAGTCTCTGAAGCAGGACCCATCGCTTTTTCCGCTCGTCCGTGATCCCGACATTCGTTTCTATCTGCGCCGCGAGGGCAACGGTTTCCTGTTCGGCTCATACGGTCACGCCGGCCGCCCGGCCTGGCCGGACGGACCGCCCGATGACTTCGCCCATCAACTCTTCCCCGACAGCGTCGACGACATCTTGGACGTTCTCGAAGAAACACTCGTCCACGTGCCTATCCTGGGCGAGGCGGGCGCGCAGCGGTTCGTCAATGGCCCCATTGCCTACGCGCCTGATGCCCTGCCGCTGGTCGGGCCGGCGGGCGGTCTCGAGAACTTCTACCACGCGACGGGCGTTCAGATCGGCATCACCCAATCGGCGGCGATCGGCAAGGCGATGGCCGAGTGGATCACAGAAGGCGAGACGGAATGGGATCTCGCCGCCTGGGATCCCCGACGATTTGATTCCTGGGCAAGTCATCACTATGCGTCCCGCCGCGCCTGTGAACTCTATGAGCTGCAGTACGCGATTCCCTACCCCCACCGGATCCTGAAATCCGCGCGCCCGGTCCAGGTGACGCCGCTCTATGACACGTTGGTGGAGCGCGGCGCGGTGATGGGCCAGATCGCCGGATGGGAGCGCGCTTTCTGGTTTAAGCGCGATGGCGCGACCGATTCCGGCGCACTGAGCTTCGGCGACGAACCCTGGCACGCCGCCGTTCGCGCGGAATGCCAGACCGTGCGCGATGCGGTCGGTGTCATGGATCACGGCGGTTTCACCAAGTACACGGTCGGGGGTCCTGGCGCCGAAGCCTACCTGTCGCGTGTCTTCTGCGGTGGCATCCCGAAGCCCGGCCGTGTCCGGTTGAGCTACATGCTGACACCCAAGGGCCGCATCTTGTCGGAGGCGACGATTGCGCGGCTTGCAGACGACCGATTTCTGCTCTGCGGACCGACGCTTGCCGACCAGCGGGACTTTGACTGGCTGACGCAACACCTGCCGGACGATGCTAGCGTGAAATTGGAACGCGGTGCACGGCACGACGCGGCGTTGATGGTCATGGGCCCGAAATCGCGTGACCTGCTGGCACCTCTGACCAATGCGGATCTCGGTGCCGATGCGGCGCCATGGATGAGCGTTGCCGAAATCGATCTCGCCGGTGTTCCGGTAACGGCGATGCGTGTCTCCTATGTCGGTGAGCTCGGTTGGGAATTGCACCTGGCCGCGTCCGATCTAACGGAACTTTACGGGGCCGTGTGCGAAGCCGGCGATCATCATGGCCTCTGCGACTTCGGCTCTTACGCGCTCAACGCCATGCGGATCGAAAAGGGCTATCACGGCTGGGGCACAGATTTTGGCGTCGAGTACACGTTATTCGATGCGGGGCTTGGGCGTTTTGCCAATCTCGAGAAGATCAGCTTCGTCGGACGCGATGCTGTCGTCGCGCAGGTCCAATCAGTGCCGGACTGGTCCTTTATTGGGCTGGAGATCCTTGATCCCGGCCCCGACGCGCTCGCCAGCGATCCCATCGTCAGAGATGGCACATGGATCGGCTACATCACCTCCTGCAGCATGGGTTTCCGCACGGAAAAACATCTGGCGCTCGGCTATGTGCGATCGGGAAGTGTGGCCATAGGCGATCGTTGTGTGGTCTCGATCTTCGGAGAAGAGCGCACGGCCGTGTGCCATTCTCCTCACGTCTACGATCCCGACAACCAACGGCTCCGCGCCTAGAGCGGATCATGGTTAGATGGAACCGCTTAACGGTTCCATCTAACCATGTGAATCCGCTCTTTATCGATCTGCTCTAGCCGGTCAAACCGTCAGAACCCGCCTTTAGGTGATGTGCACCACTCCACGAGATGCTGCGCCGTCGTTACGACTGGCCCGACGTCGGGCTCGTCGCCGCGCGAGACCGCCTGCCATGGGATCATGATGCCGTCGGCGCCCACCTGCATGGCGGCAATGCGCCCGCTGTCGATATGGGGACGCATCGCCCAGCCTGCGAGAACGCTGGTGCCTTGGCCGGCGGCGACCAGTTCGACAATCGCCTCGGGCAGTTCGACGGTAGCGCCCCATCGCGGGTAGTAACCCTCGGCGCGGAACAGGCGCGCGAACTCGCGGTCGGGTTCCGGTACTTTGGTGTAGGTGATAAAGGTCTCGCCTTCGATATCCTCGCCCCCGATATAGGCCTTGCCGGCCAGCCGGTGGTCCGGCGGCGTGATGAAGAGCAGGGGATCGTCGAACAAGGGCCAGTGCCGTGCCTCGCGTAACGATGCCTCACCGGACATCACGACAAGATCAACCTGGCGGTTGGAGAGTGCCTGCAGCGGATCGCGTCCGGCTGCGGCCATGACCTGAATGTCGATACCACTCGTCTTGCCGTGAAAGTAGGTCAGAAATCCCGGCAGCCAGTGATAGGAGCTGTAAGCCTCGACGGCGACGCGGACAATGTGGTCCATGCCGTTGTTCATGCGCCGGACGTCGGCTTCGACACGTTCCATCTCGACCAGCCAGCGGTCGCTGGCATCGGCCAAGTACTCGGCCGCCGCGGTCATGCGGAGCCGCTTGTGCAGGCGCTCGAAAAGGCGCACGCCAAGCCGGCGCTCCGCCTCCTTGATGCGGTGCGACAAGGCCGATGGTGTCAGGCCCAATTCGTCGGCCGCGTCGGTCACGCGCCCGGTGCGTCCGATCGCCCGGATCATCTGCAAATGGCGCAAGTCGAGGAGAGGTTCGGGCATCAGTCTGGCTGAATTTCATTCACCTAAACACCCTAATGTTGTTATTGCGGGTCAGTCAAACATCAAAAAGACTACGGTCCTGAGTGTTATTGGGAGTTAAGATCCATGGCCACGTCACCATCTGTTGCCGTCAATCCCGCAAGCCAGGACACCGCCATGGCGCCGACGCAGAAGACCGACGCCGAACGCGATCTGATCGAGCGCGCCGCGCGGGTTCTGCCCGCTGGCGGGTTCGGTAACTTCGATCCCTCTGTTGTCATTCGAGAGGGCCGTGGCGGGCGCGTCTGGGATGAGAGTGGCAACGAGTATGTCGATTTCCTGCTCGGCTCCGGTCCCATGTTGGTCGGCCACGGCAATCCCGAGGTCATCGAGGCGGTCGAGGAACAGCTGCGCCGCGGCGTCACCTTCTTTGCTTCCAACGCCGCCGGGATCGAACTGGCCGAGGCGATCTGCGAGGCCGTGCCGTGTGCCGAACAGCTGCGCTATGTCAGCACCGGGTCGGAAGCCGACATGTACGCCATCCGGCTCGCCCGCGCCCATACCGGCCGCAGCAAGATCCTGAAGTTCGAAGGCGGTTATCACGGCATGTCCGGCGAGGCATTGATGAGTCTCGCACCGCAACGGCTGGAGAACTTCCCGCAGGCTGTGCCCGACTCCGCCGGCATTCCTGAAGCCGTGCGCGATAGCGTGATCGTCGCGCCGTTCAACGACGCGGACTTTGCCCGGCAGCTGATCGAAGAATATGCCGACGAGATCGCCGGCGTCATCGTCGAGCCGCTGCAGCGTCTGATCCCTCCGGCGCCGGGTTTCCTTGAGACGTTGCGCGAGGAGACGACGAAACACGGCATCGTTCTCATCTTTGACGAGGTGGTGACCGGCTTTCGCCTCGCCTATGGCGGCGGCCAAGAACGCTATGGCATCACGCCGGACATCTGCACGCTCGGCAAGGTGATCGGCGGCGGTTTTCCGCTTGCCACGATCGCGGGCCGGGCCGAATTCATGGCGCATTTCGATAAGGCGAAGGTCGGGTCCGAGGGCTTTACGTTTCAGGTCGGCACGCTCAGCGGCAATCCTGTCGCCGCCGTGGCGGGCCTCAAGACGCTTGAGATCCTGCGCCGTTCCGGAAGTTACGAGCGGATGCGCGAGACCGGCCGGACGATCATGGCGGCGCTCCATGATCGCCTGACCCGTGTCGGCATAGCACACCAAATTGTCGGCGACGCCGTTCTCTTTGACGTCGTCTTCACGGACCGGCCGGTCAGGGACTATCGCGATGTGCTTAGCGCTGACGCCGGATCGCTGAAGACCTTCAACGCGGTTCTGCGCGAGCGCAGGATTCTTAAATCCGAGGGAAAATTTTACATCTCGCTCGCCCATGATGCCGATGATGTCGCGCACACGGTGCAGGCGATTACCGCGGCCGCCGATCGGCTTGGTGAGGCGACATGACGACGTTCGAACCCTATCGTGGCGTCATCGCGCCCAACCTGACACCCTTCAACGACGATCTCAGCATCGCGTCGGATCTCTACGTCGCCCACGGCAAGGCGCTGTTGGACGGGCCCTGCGTCGCGCTGGCGCCGTTCGGCACGACCGGCGAGGCGCTCTCGGTCGCGTCCGACGAACGCATTGCCGCGATCAAGGCGCTGATCGATGCCGGCGTCGACCCGCAGCGTCTGGTGCCGGGAACCGGACTAACCAACCTGCCGGAGACCGTACAGCTGTCGCAGGCATGTCTGGACATGGGCTGCGCCGCCGTCATGACGCTGCCGCCGTTCTACTTCAAGGGTGTCTCCGACGACGGCCTCTATGCCTACTTCGCGGAGCTGATTGCACGTATCGATCGCGCGGCGTGCCGCATCTTCCTCTACCACATCCCTCAGGTTGCCGGCGTCGGTATCCCGACTGCGGTCGCCGCCCGGTTACGCCGCGACTTCCCGGGCGAGATCGTTGGCATCAAAGACAGCTCCGGTGACTGGGACAACACAAGGGCGCTACTCAATATCGACGGGTTGATTGTCTATCCCGGCTCGGAACTGCCGCTCTTCGAGGCAATGGCGCTGGGCGCGCCGGGCTGCATCTCGGCCACGGCAAACCTGAATGGGGCGGCCATCGCCGAGGTGATCGCACTCATTGAGCACGGAGATATGGACACCGCCAAGTCCAAGTTTGGGCACGTCCGCGACGTCCGCATGATGTTTCAACACTACGCGCCCATCCCAGCACAAAAGCGACTTCTGGCGATGGCAACAGGCGAAAAGCGCTGGGCCAACGTGCGCCCACCACTCCAGGCCATGGATGAAGAAGCCGGTCAAACGCTGGCACGTGACCTGAGGCCGGGGTTGGTTGTTCAACACGCTTGAGACGTGTTGAGAACACTGCAAACAGCTTTGCCGCCTAAGGCGCACTTCCCTGATACGGCACAAAAACTCCCTGATCGGTGACGAGGTTTCCCTGTTCGGTTGTTTAGGGAACTCTACTTTAGTCTATTGAAATGACTGCCGGACCTTGGCCGTAAAACACAGATTTCGCCGAAAGCTGCAAAAGTTCCCTGTGTTTTCCCTGTAAACGGGGAAGTCCCCGCAGAGACGGGTTCTATCGAGACTGCCCGCACCGCCATTCTCCAGCACCACCATTCTTCATCATGCAGATTATGTGAACACTACTCCAACTGCGTTGGCCCGGGTGCCGACGCTTCATACGGCCCTTGCTTCTGACAGGAGTCTCGTGAGTTTGGAAGGGGCGACAGAGCCCTGACAAAGTTCGGTGCGGTAAGCAGCGGGGCCGGCTGGAAGAATGGCGCCTCGATGGCGGTCTCCGGCAACTTCGAAATCCCAGACTTAAGCCTGCGATCTATTCGCACACGATGTTGATTGACACATCAGTCAACTGCTGCCTATGGTTTTGACTGATGTGTCAATCAGGTACGGATAACAGCGTATCGGCGGGCACGCTAAAGGGGCCATTAGCGAGTAAAGAAGCCGGAACAACGGGCTCAAAAACGTCCCTGATGCGCACGAAGTAGGGAGGGCGAACCGATGTGTGCGATTTGCGGATGCGGCGGCGACAACCCGGGGGGCCGAACCGGCGCGCATGATAGCCGCCGTGCCGCCCATCACCACGACCACCACCACAACCACCACCACAACCACGATCACATCCATGCCGCCGGCGCGGCGCTCGACGAGACGAACCTTGTCGAAATCGAGAGAGACCTTCTTTCCAAGAACGATCGCTTCGCCGCGGCGAACCGGGATCGCCTTGCCCATGATCGGGTGCTAGCCCTCAATCTCGTGTCGAGCCCGGGCGCGGGAAAGACTTCGCTGCTGGTCGAAACGGTCGGGTCGCTCCGCGGCAAGATGCCGGTCGGCGTCATCGAAGGTGACCAGGAAACCAGCAACGACGCCGAGCGCATTCTCGCCACCGGTGTCGATGCTGTTCAGATCAACACCGGACGTGGCTGCCACCTGGACGCCCACATGGTCGGCCATGCCCTGGATGATCTGCCGTCGCTGGCCGGCGGCGTCGTGTTTATTGAAAATGTCGGCAACCTCGTATGCCCGGCCGCCTTCGATCTGGGCGAGGCCGCGAAGGTCGTGATCCTCTCCGTGACCGAAGGCGACGACAAACCGCTCAAGTATCCCGACATGTTCGCCGCCGCGCAGATGATGATCCTGAGCAAGATCGACCTTCTGCCCCATGTCGATTTCGATCCCGATCGCGCGCTGGAACGGGCGCGGCGAATCAACCCGAATCTCGATTGTCTGCGGCTTTCGGTACGCAGCGGAGATGGCATGACGGCATGGTTCGATTGGATCGAGCAACGCGCTGCTGCTGTCGGCGGTTCGCCGCGGACCACCGGCCGCGACGCATGCCCCGTGACGAAGGGGGAGGCCCATCGCCATGCATGAATTGGCGTTGGCGCGCAGCCTGGTTGAGATGGTCGATGACTACGCCGCGCAGAATGGCGACCAGGTGGTGCGGCGTATCCATGTCCGGCTGGGTCAAATGTCGGCCATGACGCGCGCCCTCTATTTCTGTTTTGACTCCGTGTCGCGCGGCACGCGTAGCGAAGGCGCCGTGCTCGATATCGAAGAGATACCGCTGACCGTCAGGTGCCGCCACTGCGACGAAATCAAGACGCCGAGCGGGCGCTACAACTTCCGTTGTCCCGACTGCGGTATGCCGACGCCTGAAATGATCACCGGCCGGGAGATGCAGTTGACCGCGATCGAACTAGGCCCACCGATCACGGCGGTGCCCGCCACCGACTCCGATATGTCTCACACCCCTCACGGAGAGCCGCATGCCGTCCCAATCTCCTGACGCCTGGGACTTCGTTCCCCACCAACATCGCGGGCCCCATCGAGAGGTCGAGCCGGACGCCCACATCCGTTCGCCAAGCAAACACAACGGTCCGTTCAAGTCGCCGGGGTTGCGGACCTTTATGGGCGCGCCCTATTGCGAGCCCGACCGCGAGAAGGTTCGCGCTGCAGGCGCCAAGGTCTGCTTCCTGGGGGCGCCCTGGGATCAGGGCACGATCGTGCGGACCGGCACGTCGAGCGGGCCGGAAGGGGTGCGCGAAGCCTCGACCCACTACTTCCCTTACATGTTTGAGTACGACGTCGACCTGCTGACGTTCTTCAACGTTGTCGATTGCGGCGACATTCCCATCGTTCCCGGCAACAACCCGCTGTCACAGGCCTATATGTGCGACTACGTCACGGAATGCCTGGAAGGCGGCGCCAAGGTCATTCTTGTCGGCGGTGACCATTCGGTGCCGATCCCCGGCGCGCGGGCGTTGTCGCAGTATCTCGGTCGCCACAAACCCGATGCCACGATGGGGTACCTGCACGTCGACTGTCACCTTGACGCCGCAGTCGATTGGGGCGGCATCGAAATCACCAACGCGTCGGGACCGCCGGAAGCCCTCAAGCTGCCCAACTGCAACGCCCGGAACATGGCACATATGGGTTCGCGCAACGGTCTCAATCCCAAGGACTGGCTGGATTTCTGGATCGACAACGATATCCCGATCGTGCCGATGTCCGAGGTCGTGGAGAAGGGTATCGAGCCGTGCACACGGTTCATCCTGGACCGGGCGTGGAACGGGACCGAGGCGCTCTACTTCTCCTGGGATACCGATTCCCTTGACGCCAGCTGTATGCCGGGGACCAGTTGTCCTGAGTGCTACGGCATCAAGGCGCGCGAGGCCATTCAGGTGGCCCGCATTCTAGGCGAGTACGGCGCCGATGTGCTGGAACTGGCGGAACTCGCGCCGGTGTTCGACGCCAGCCAGATGAGCACGAAGCTCGCCTGCAACTTGATCTACCACTACCTCGGCAGTCGTGCCGCGACGCTTCGCGACCGTGGCGAGGCGCCATGACCCCTGCATCAATTCCACTCGCTCAACAATCGTTCCGTCAGGAGACCTGTCCATGAATCCGGCCAAGGCATTCTTGCATCTGTTCTCACCCCTGGGCGGCGACGACGCGGATAACTACCGTTCTCCGGGGCAGATTTCGTTCCTGCGCGCACCCTTCGTATCGGTTGACAAGGACGCGCTGCAGAACGCGAACGCAACCTACGCCTATGTCGGCGCGCCCTATGACGAGGGCAATGTCGGCAAGCCCGGTTGCGAAGACGGCGCACGCGAGTTTCGTGTCGCGTCGCTGGACTATTTTCCTTACTGGTTCGAGTTCAACGTCGACCTGCATGGATCGTCCATCGATTGCGGCGATGTCCAGATGCCGCGCGTCAACCCGAAGGTCGCGCACGAGCGTATCTATGACACCGTGCGTACTGTTCTTGATGCCGGCCTGACGCCGATTATCTGTGGCGGCGACCGCTCCATCTCGATCCCAGCGGCAAAGGCGCTGTCCGATCATCTCGGAAAGGACCGCAAGATGGGCTACATGCATCTGGGCGCCCATCTGGACATGGCCGACACCTGGGCAGGCGAAGAGAACGTCAGCACCTGTGCCCTGGCGCGCATCACCGAACTAGAGAATTTGAACCCGGCGAACGTCGCTCATATCGGCGCCCGGAATTCGTTCAACCCGAAGGACCATCTCGACTTGGTCAAACACCGTGGCATCCGGTTCCATCCGATGTTCGAGGTCCTTGAGCGGGGTATTGACGACGTTATGGATGAGGCGGTCGAAAACGTCTGGACCGGCACCGATGGCCAGTACGTCAGCTTCAACTTCAACGTCATGGATTCATCGGCCGCACCTGGCGTTACGGCGACTGAGAGCGGTGGCCTTGAATCCCGGGAAATCATGCGTGTCGCCGCCAAAATCGCTGATCGTGGCGGACCGGCGGTCATCGACGTAACCGAGCTTTGCCCTATGTTCGACATCAGCGGATCGACATCGCGCATGGCCGTCTGCGTCGTCCTGCGAATCATGGCCGGCATCGCCGCCAGGGACGGCGCCGTGATCGACGACACCATTCGTCGGCCCGGGTGGCAACACGGCTAACTGAGAGTGCTCACCCGCCACGGCTCGACCTGTGGCGCGGTCACGAACAAGAAACGTACGAGGCTTCACAACGATCAATAAGGGGAGATGTGGTATGACTATGCGGACCAACAAGTTCAGGCATTCAGTAAGCCGACGTTCATTCTTGTCGGGCGCGGCCGGCGCCGCGTCGGTTGCGGCGACGGGTTCGCTTCTGCCGAGCCGGGCCCATGCCGCCGGCGAGCTCAACATTCTCGTTTGGTGCGATCACGCGGATTCGAAACTGCTCGAGCCTTTCGAGCAGGCGCACGACGTCAAGGTCAATGCCAAGACCTATGAGGGGACCGGCACCGCGCTTTCCATTCTCGAACAGTCGGCGCCGGGCGACTGGGACGTCATCGTTATCGACGCGCCCGATGTTCCGCAGGTCGCGGATCTCGGTATCCTGACCGAACTGTCGGATGACATCGCGCCGTGGAACGACATCTTCCCGCAATTGCGCGACGCCCCATACACGCGCGTCGACGGCAAGGTTTACGCGATCCCCGAAAAGTTCGGCTATTACGGCTTCTGCTACAACAAGGATGCCGTGGACGCGGCCGACGCCAAGAAAGGCGATATCGCCTGGAACGAGAAGTACAAGGGCCGTATCGGCGTCTACGACTACTACTTCCCGGTCATACAGATGGTCGGGCTCTCAATGGGCAAGAAGCCGGCCGATATCACCGCCGATGACCTCGACGCTATTCGCGAGCGGCTGCTCGCCATGAAACCCAACGTCAAAATGATCGGCGATATCGTGAGCGTGCAGAATGCGCTCGTCACCGGATCGGTCGATGTCATCGTCGGCGGCGCGGAGTTCGCCGTTTCCAATCTGATGCCGAGCAACCCGCAGCTTGACTGGGTGATCTCCGATGATGGTGGCCTGATCTGGAACCAGGGCATCGGCATCTTGAGCGACAGCAACCGTCAGGATCTGGCGGCCGAGTTCATCAAGTGGATCATGAGCCCGAAAGGCCAGGGTCTGCTGGCGACGTCGGAGTGTTTCTGGGCGATGCCGGCCAACGAGACCGCTGAAATCTCCGATGCCGACAAAGCCAATCTGCGCTGGGACGATCAGGCTGACTTCCTCGCGCGGTCCGAGGTCTCCCTGTTGCCCGATGTCGAGATGGACGCGGCCATGCTCGATATCTGGACGGAGTTCCTGCAGTCCTAGCTTTTGGGGGGCTGACTGTTGGACGAGCCCAATCTTAGGACGTTCGACGGGCCCGGCGCTTATCAGCGTCGGGCCGGCGTCGCGCGGATCAAACTGGTTGTGATCAGGTTTCGATGACCAGCCGCGTCGACAGCGATGACCGGCGCGCCTTGGGTGATGTCGATAAGCTCGGGGGCCTCGCGCTGACGCGATGGATGGTCTATCCGGCGCTGATCTTCTCTCTGTTGTTCTTCGTCACGCCGTTCCTGGTCATGGCGGCCGTCAGCCTGTGGCAGCGGCTTCGCGGGAAGCTTGAAGCCACATGGACGTTCGCCAACTACGAAAAGTTCTTCTCGCGCGACTACCTCGTCGAGGCATTGATCAATTCGATCGAGGTGACCGTGATAACCACGGTCGTCAGCATCGTGATCGCCTATCCGCTGGCCTACATCCTGGCTTATCGCGTTCCCGTCAGATGGCAGAAGGTGTTGCTGATACTCGCGATCCTGCCGTTCTGGACCGCTTATGTCGTGCGTTCGTACAGCTGGCTTCTGGTGCTGTCCGACAACGGCATCATCAACTCGTTCCTGATGTCGCTGGGCGTGATCGCCGAGCCCCTGACCCTGGCCTATACGCGCGGCGCCACCATCCTTGGGTTTGTTCATTTCTTCACGATGCTTCTGACCCTGACGATCTATGCGAACCTGATTCAGATTCCGCGTTCCTACCGTCATGCCGCGGCCGACCTGGGCGCTTCCTCCCTGCAGATCTTCCTGCGCGTCACACTGCCGCTCAGCATACCCGGTGTCGCCGTCGGTGCGTTTCTGACCTTCGTCATTACAATCGGTGACTACATCACGCCGCAGATCCTGGGCGGCAACACCGAGGTCCTGGTGCCCCAGGCCATCATTCTGCAGATCTCGCGCGCCGCTGATTTCCCCATGGCGTCGGTGATGAGCGTGACACTCATGGTCGTCGTCACGGGCATCTATTTTGCCTGCGCGCGCTACCTCAAGATGGACCGGCTATGATCAGGACGTGGCTCGGACAAAGCGCGGCCGGCGCCTATCTGCTGCTGGGCCTCGCCTTCATCTATCTGCCGGTGGTTATCCTGGTTCTGTTTTCCTTCCAGGATGGCGACCTGCCGGTGCCGCCGTTCGAAGGGGTAAGTCTGCAGTGGTACGACAAGCTGTTCGCCAACGAACGCCTGCTCGATGCCCTCATCAACTCGGTCATTGTCGCGGTGCTGTCGGGTGCGGCCACCACCTTGCTCGGTTTCCTGGCAGCCTACAGTCTGTCCAGGTCGCCGGTGCGCTTTGAAGGCGCCGCGCGCTTCCTGTTGATCGCGCCGATCACCGTGTCCTATCTGATCATCGGCATGGGCCTGCTCACGACGTTCAGCGTGGTCGGCATCTCAAAGTCGCTCTTCGCGGTCGGTATCGGCCATGTCGTGATCAACCTGCCGCTTGCCTTTGCGATTATCTATTCGCAGATGAGCGAGCGTCACAAAAACATCGACGCGGCGGCCCATGATCTCGGCGCCAGCGACCTGCAGACGATCCTGCTTGTCTCCGCACCGATGATGAAAGTGCCGCTGATCGCGTCTTTCTGCTTGGCCGCGACGCTATCATGGGACGAATTCATCATCGCGTTCTTGCTGAGCAGCTTCGAGGTCACGTTGCCGGTCATTATCTTCGAAATGCTGCGGGCCGGTCTGACGCCGGAGGTCAATGCGGCGGGAACGCTTGTTTTCGCTATCTCACTCACGATCATCATGATCGCAGCGGCCGCTTTGTTGTTCAGGCGGGGGGATGAACGATGAACGACAGCCTTGTCGCCTTAAAAAATGTCCGAAAGAGCTACGGCGAGCTCGTCGCGCTGAACGACGTCGACCTCTCGATCGATCAGGGACAGTTTGTCGTCCTGCTTGGTCCCTCGGGCAGCGGCAAAACGACGCTGCTGTCGATCCTCGGCGGTTTTACCACGCCGACGTCGGGCGAGGTGTGGATCGATGGGCAGGACGTGACGACCACGCCGCCCGCGCAACGCCCGACCGTCACGGTATTTCAGGACTATGCGCTTTTTCCGCATATGACGGTCAGCGAGAATGTCGGTTTCGGTCTGGCCATGCGCAGGGTTCCACGGGGGCAGCGCAAACAACGGGTCGAGAGTGTTCTGGAAACCGTCGGGCTTCACGATCTCGGTGGCCGCCGGATTGACCAGCTTTCCGGCGGCCAGCGCCAGCGTGTCGCGCTGGCGCGCGCCATCGTTGTTGAGCCGGCGGTTCTGCTCCTCGACGAACCCCTGGGCGCGTTGGACCTTAAGATCCGGCAGCAGATGCAGGAGGAACTGGTCGAGCTGCAGCGCCGGATCGAGACGACGTTTGTGCACGTCACCCACGATCAGGAGGAGGCCATGAACGTGGCCGACGTCGTCGTCGTGATCAACAAAGGCGCCATCGAGGACGTCGGACCGCCGGAGCGCGTCTATCTGCGCCCGGCCAGCCTGTTCACAGCGACGTTCATGGGCGACAGCAACATTCTAAGCGGCAAATCGATCGCATCGAATGGCGTTCAGGCGACGATCGACACGCCTTTGGGCGCCATCGTGGTCGACGGTCATATTGACGTCGGTACGACCGCGCACCTATCCGTCCGGCCGGAGCAGATCAAGGTCGGTGCGGCGCAGTCTGACGACATGCTCAGTCTGGGTGACGCTCAGATATCGACCATGGTCTTTCAGGGCGCCCATCGGCGCTGCCACGCCCGGCTCGGGCCAAATCAAGACGTCGACTTGCTGTTATACGTACCGCCTGAGCAGGACTTGACGCCGGGCCAATCGGTCTCCATTCAGGTGCGCGCCGCCGACATCGTGCTCTTGCGGGATTGATGGCCTGTGGGCCGCGTTCGGCTGCCTCGGAAGGATGACGGTGAGTAGCTTCAAAGGTCGTAAGTGATGGTAATGACGCAGGACAACAAACGGAATGCGACGGCCGAAGCGCTACTGGAGGTGGCGCTCGAACTCTTTTCCACGCGGGGATATGCGGATGTCACGATCCAGGAGATCGCGCAGAGGACGAACACGACCTATTCGCTGACATACTACTATTTCAAGAACAAAGAAGAGCTGTTCCACGCGGCCGTCGCTTATTCCATCGATCAGGCGATCGAGAATTACAAGCAACTGGAAGGGCGTCACAGCTCGCCCGTCGAACTGATTGACGACTGGTTTGACAGCAACATCACCTACGCGGAATCGCTAAAGCGCGCCGTTAAGATCATGTTCGAGTTCTCCGAGAAGCGAGACGGGTCGCCTTCAGTCGCGAGCTATGTCGAGTACTTCTATGAGTTCGAACGTAGTCTTCTGGCCGATTGCCTGCGGCGTGGTGTCGAGCAGGGTATGTTTGAGTGCGCGTCGCCCGAGTCCACGGCGGCTTTTATCTCAACGCACATTGACGGCATTTTTCATGGTGCTCTTGTCCGTCCTGGTTTGAACATCGAAGCGGCGATGTCGGAGTTGAAGACCGTCCTCTGGCAACTTCTCAAGTTCGAACCGCCAAAGGAGCACTAGTTGGCATTCAGTCACGAGCCCGACAAGCGAAACTCAAAACGGCAGGCCAAGACGCTTGAGGGTTTCCGCCTTTGCGGCGTAGCCCATTTCGTTTGGCTGGATTGTTCTCCTGACGCATCAAGGAACATCGCTGATCGGACGACGACAGACCTAATTCGATTGGGTAGGGAGGTTCCAGCTCCGCCATTGAAACAGCGCCAGGAACTTACCCAACAAACCAAAGGTCTGACAGGAAACGTGATATCTCTCAGATCGTTGCCGATTTGCGGGTGATCCAGTTGGATACGGGTTGGCAGTTAGCCCAATCCACGTCTTTCCACCGTGCATATCATGGCTCTCGGGGAAGAGGGATCTGGATGTGGCGTGCTCGTACTGGCTTTCGCAACGATCGCTTCTGACTCTGGACATCCGCTATCGATCGAACGGGACGACGCTGCTTAGGTCGTGTTGGATTTTTCCCGGTTTTTCTAACTCGACCTTCCTCCCGTCCCCCGTAAACGGGCGACCTTGCTGAGAAGGTCGAACCAGAAAGGCGCCCCCAGGCTGATAGCGGCGACCGTGATGGCCCAACCCAGAACTGTCTTGAGCCATTCCACAAGTCCGACCGGCGGTTCGTTCCACCCAATTGGAAACATCTCTAGCCTTTGCAGGGTATCCGTCATCTCCTCGTTTGATGTCGTTGAGTCCGCAACCACTTCTGCTTGGGCTGCGAGCTGCGTGCGCAAGGCATCATTACTCCAGAGCTGTTCGACAAGGTGTATGGAGCTGGCGTTCGTCGCGATCGTGACGGCCGTGGCGATGACAAAGATGATCACCTTGACGTGCCGGGCATACCATCCAGACATCCTCGTCATACCCCCATCAAACCATGAGGCCAGGCGGTCTTTGAAACGTTGGCCACGTCTTCGCCTTGTGTCAGCCAAACGTCGAGGATGTTCTTAATCGGGTTATCGGTTTCGATCTTTCCGATGACGTCGCGAACTTCGTCTGCCGTACACGCCACGTATGATTTCTCGGCGTTATCCCTGGCAGTCAACTCGAGGAGAACGGTGCTCAGAGTCTCCGGTGCAATGTATGACGGCAGCTTGCCGTCTTTGGCCGGGTTCCCAATCAACGGATGGCGGTAGACCCTTTGAGCTTACTGATCACCGTCCAACCGCCTGATACCGGCGTTGAGGTTTTTGGACCTCGGTCCATACATGCTGGCAATCCATTCCTGAACGGAGGATGCGACCAAACTCAGCACGATATAGAAAAGAATGGTGCCGAGGGCGATGTCGATAGCGGGATGATCAAGCATCTTGGTCTCCATCAATGTCTGCTCGAACCTTAGGAAACGTTCTTCACAACGTGGTGCTTGCGGCCCAGAACCGTCTATCCCGTGCTGAAGACAGCATGTGTCAGGTCGTCATTACGGCTGTGCACTCGTTTGGCGCTCCAGGATCATGGCGTCTACCTGGGCCAGATTGCTTCGTAACTCTTCCGCATGGTCGTCGGTGTTGTCCGCGTCGGCGTAGAAGTGCTGACCCAAGGCTGTTTTGCGCTGCCGCCCAGTAGAACGGCACGCGCTCCAGGGTCTACTCTTCCAAGGTCGCCTGAAATGCCGACACGGCATCTTCAGCGTGAGCCGAGTCGCCGCTTCGCCCGCCCAGCGCCGTCAGCGCGTTGCCCAAATTGTTCTGCGCCATCGCCCAGTCGAGCGGCAGGCGGTCACGCGGATCAATACACAATGGCCCAAGTCTAGGGGGCTAGGACACGGCGAGATACTTCCCTGACGAGCTGAGTTGCTTCCCTGTTAACAGGGAAGTTTCGACAAAGATGGGCTCGCAGTGGACTGCCCGTGCCACCAATTTCCCATAGTGCAGATTATGGCATGATGCGCGAAGGCTATGGTTTGCGGCGATGGTTGAGTTGAATTTTGGGAACCAACGGCGGACGATTTTGTATGAGCCGTCGATGCCGTGTTCGGCCCGCATCATCTCGACGTTACGCAGGGACAACGCGAAACTGGCATAGAGCCAGAGCGTGTCGGGGATGACCTGAGGTGAGGGTTGATGTCGGCTGTGCGAGATGTCTTGCATCTGACGGCAGCAGCAGCCGATCGTTGCGGCAGCTCGTTAGTGTGACATTGCCTCGAACCAATCTTAGCATAAGACCATGCCAATTCTGCTCCCAGACTTTCCTTCGTTCAGCTCACTGGTTGCTTTGGACAGTGTCGTGCGGACCGGAAGCTTCGCGGCGGCGGGGCGCGAGCTTCATGTCAGCGAGGTCGCGATAAATCGGAAGGTCGCCGAACTGGAAGCATGGCTCGGCACAGATCTGGTTGTCCGTCGACGGCCGCGAATTGTGGTAACGGACGATGCCAAGGCGATTGCATCGGTGTTTCGAAACGAAACGCAAAAGATTCGCGATGAACTCAGCCGCATTCGACGTCTCAAGAGATCCACCAATCGCGTGACCGTCTATGTGTCGACGGCATTCTCGCTTTTTTGGTTGTCTCCTCGAATTCACCGCTTGCATGACCAACATCCGAACCTTGAACTCAACATCGTATCAAACGTTCGCTCAGACCGTTTCGACCCCGAAGAATGCGACATGGCCATCGTCTATACGGACCAAGAGATAGATGGATTCGAGAATATTCTGCTTTTTCATGATGACATCGTCCCGGTCGCTAGCCCCCAATATTTGAAATCTCGCAAGAGGCGCAAGCATTGTGGCGATTTCTCCCAAGACACCCTTTTATGCCTCGCCAAAAGCAACAGTCTGTTTGTCGATTGGGATTTCTGGTTCGAAGCCACCGGTTACGTTGGTCAACCCGGTCAACACCGCGAAGTCTTCAACGATTATGGGCCGATGATCATGGCTGCCATCGAAGGCATCGGCGTTGCGATGGGATTTCGTCGGGGTATCGCGCTGGCGATCGAGGATCATCGGCTTGTTGAAGTCGTAAACACGAGCGTCCCTGCGCCCGGCGACTACAGACTTTTGGTCAGTAAGAAAAGAAAACGTAATTCACCCGAAACGGTGGCTGTGTTTCGCGACTGGATCATCGGCGAAGCTCGCAAGGGTTCTGAAACATAAACCCGAGTTGTTCCGGCGTGCTGTGACCACACCTCTGGAGCTTCGAAATTTTATCCCGCCCCTCAACAGCGGTCCGGATCAATCCGAACGTCAAGTTGCGTCATAAGAACCAATCAGTAGATTTTCGCGTCCCATCATATCTGCAACCGTATGACGGCTCGGCGCTAATGCGCCTAAGCACCACGACGCAGTCTTGGCGATATCGGAATCACCGATGCATCGCGCTGGACCTGGCGGAGACCAGGCACGGGCGTTTTTCGTCCGGCTACGTCGGGGATTACGGCAAGCAGGCCATCCAAGCGGAAGGGAACAGTCATGCCACTTGGCAACACAACGCTGGCAAGCAAGACCTACCCTCACCGCGACGCCCTGTCCCATCGAGCGTCGGGCATGTCCCTAAAGGACAACGAGCCACAAGCAGACATGAACCGCATGCGCCAGTACAGACTTGGGCGCCTACAAGAACAAATCCGAGATATGGAGTATGCGGGGGCTCTGCTTTTTGACCCGGTCAATGTTCGCTATGCGACGGGCATCAGCAGCTATGCTGTCTACGGGCTGCACAATCCGCTTCGATGTGTCTTCGTGCCACCCGACGGGCGCTGCACACTGTTTGATCATGACAATCTGGAGTACTTCGGAGAGCAGCTTGGCATTTTTGATGACGTTAGAAACATGCCGACGCTTTCGTTCTTCTACTACGGAAACTTGCTTCAAGAAGCAGCCGACAAGTTCGCCCAAGACGTAGAGGTTCTGGTCAGCGACAGAGGGGCGGGAAACAACAGGATTGCGATCGATCGTTTCGAGCCTTCGTTGGCGCGCGGGTTCTCACATACGAACCTTGAGATCTGCGATGCACAGGAGCCCGTCGAAAGAGCGCGTTCGGTAAAATCGGATGACGAAATCCACTGTATTCTGCACGCCATTTCCATCGCCGAAGAAGCACTCGGTGAAATCCGTCGTGCGTTGAAACCTGGCGTTACCGAAAATGAAATGGCGGCTCTTCTTCAATACGTTAATGTCAAGAACGGCGGTGAGTGGAGCGAGTACAAACTGATCTCTTCGGGCGGGCGCACCAACCCATGGGGCCAGGAAGCAACGGATAGAAAAATTCGGTCGGGCGAACTCCTCATCGTGGATACGGGCATGGTCGGTCCTCTGGGGTACTTCGCCGATCTGACCCGAACCTTCATCTGCGAACCATGTAGTCCCACGACAGAGCAGAAACGCCTCTACGCCATCGCCCTCGAGAACATTGAATACAACATGGCCGTCATCAAACCGGGAATGACGTTCACCGAATTCTCCCATGCGTGTTGGGAGCTGCCGGAAGAGTTTACTGGAGACCGGTATCCAACGCCGCTGCACGCCGTGGGCATGCGGGGTGAATGGCCGATGTTGTGTTATCCGATCGACTTGCATGAGCGCGGTCATGAAGGGGTGATCGAAGCCGGCATGATCCTCTCGGTCGAGAGCTACATCGGTGCGACCGATGGGACAGAGGGCGTAAAGCTTGAAGAGCAGGTTCTGGTGACAGATGGCGGAATTCAACGGCTCTCGACGTTCCCCTATGAAGCGTTGTTGATGGCTTGATCACGACACAGGCGACGCACCTTGTCACAAGCTCGAACGCACGACATGGGCTACTGGGCCTGTCGTGCGGCGCTACGCAATGACGTGGGTCGTGTCGCGCCATCCGGCGAATGTGTCGCTCCTTCTGGCGCGGTGCTCGGGCTCAGGTCCCTTGATATGTGAATTGACTCCTAAGAAATATTATTTATGATTGATCAATGCAGGTGTTTTTGACCCGAACGTCTTCAAGCTGGATCGCGTTTGGCGCTCTGCCGACAGAATCGTTGGAAAAACGGAAGTCGAAATCATGCGCAATTTGATGATCGGACCGGTCTAGAGGCTTGCAGCTAAGGATCCGACGTCGTGATGCGGTTCATCGCATGCCCGGCAAGTATTGGATCGTCTTGTCTGGAGTCCGAAGACCAAAGCGGGATCGTTTCGAACCGGTCGACAGCACGGTCTGCGCATAACGCGTGCGGCCCTGAACAGTGACGTTGCCGATGCGACCGGTCATCGGCCAACCCATAAAACACCATAGAAGGAGACGCAAAATGGTGAACAGGAGTACAAGTATCGAGGCAACACGTCGTAACGTTTTGGCAGGTGGCGCGGCGGCAACGGCGGCCACGTTGGCCGGATCGGCTATCCTAAAACCCGGCGAAGCACAGGCCGATGAGCCGAAGCGCGGCGGCAGTTTTCGGATAGGCAGTGGACATGGGTCGTCGACCGACTCGACCGATCCGACGACCTACGAGAACGGCTTCACCACGCTGATGGCGTTGGGCGGCATACACAACTACCTCACCGCGATCGGACCGGATGGCCAGATGGAGGCCGAACTGGCGGAGGAGTGGACACCGAACGCCGATGCATCACAGTGGACCTTCAAGATCCGTCAAGGTGTCGAATATCACAACGGCGGCACGGTTACCGCAGCCGATGCCAAGGCTGTGCTGGACCACCATCGCGGTCCGGATTCAACGTCCGGTGCGGCGGGCATTCTAAAGCTGATCACCGAGACAAAAGCCGATGGCGACATGCTGATCGTTACCTTGGACGGCCCCAATGCCGACTTTCCGATCATGATGTCCGACTATCACGTTCCGATCACACCCATGCGCGACGACGGCACACCCGACCCGTCAGGAAACGGTGCGGGCAGTTACATTCTGCAGGAATACAATCCCGGCCAGAATGTGCTCATGACGCGTAATCCAAACTATTGGCGCAGCGACGTCGCCTGGGTCGACGAGGCCGAGATCTTCACCATTGCCGATCCCACAGCACGGCAGAACGCGCTCGCCTCCGGCCAGGTTAACTTGATCGATCGTGTTGACCCGAAGATCGCCGCCTTGCTTGGCGAAAACCCGAATGTTGCGATCGAATCAGTGCCGTCTACACTGCATTACACGCTGCCGATGCGCACGGACACGGCGCCGTTTGACGACAACAATGTTCGCTTGGCCCTGAAACACGCGCTTAACCGCGATGATGTCGTTGACAAGATCCAACGGGGTTACGGCATGGCCGGCAACGATTCGCCGATCACGCCGGCCAACCGGTTCTACAACAGCGATCTCGCGCCGCTGGAATACGACCCGGAGAGATCGAAATACTACTTGAAGCAGGCTGGTCTCGATTCCCTGTCCGTTGACCTTTCGACATCCGACGCGGCCTTCGTTGGCGCCGTTGACATGGCGGTCCTCTACAAGGAACACGCGGCACCCGCCGGGATCGATATCAATGTCGTGCGCGAGTCACCGGACGGCTATTGGTCGGATGTCTGGATGCAGAAGCCGTGGTGCACATGCTACTGGGGCGGCCGGCCGACGGAAGATTGGATGTTCTCGACAACCTATGCCTCGGACGCGCCGTGGAACGATACGTTCTGGTCGCATGAGCGCTTTGACGAATTGCTGGTGATGGGCCGCGCCGAGACCGATGGCGACATGCGACGCGAGATCTATTGGGAGATGCAACAGATTCTGCAAGACGAAGGTGGCGTTGTTGTCGCCATGTTCGCCAACCACGTGGATGCGCGCAGCACCAATGTGGCGCACGGACCTCAGACTGCCGGTAACTGGGCGCTGGACGGCAGCCGCTGTATCCAGCGTTGGTGGTTGGAAGACCCGACCGCTTAGGCGCGTGACCTAGAGCAGATCCTGTTTTGATGGAATCGCTTGGCGATGACATCAAGGCAGGTGGATCTGCTCTACTCATCGACAAAGAGCGGATTCACATGGTTGGATGGGACCGTCAAGCGGTTCCGTCCAACCATGATCCGCTCTAGCCTTGAAAGCACCGGCCGTCTTCCTCAATGCTGACCGGTTTGGCGGTTTTGAACAAGGCAAGCTGTTTGCCATCTGCAACGAACATGGGGCAATCAGATCCGTAAAGGCGCTGCGCCACCTTGATGCCTGCCATGACGTTGATGTCCGCATGACCGATGACGATCCCGGCCGGTCCGCAGCCACGGCGGAGCATGTCAGCGATGTTCCCGGGCGTGCCGCCTGATCCTCGAACCATCGGTACAATGAGGCATGTACCGCCAATGGCCTTGCCCACTTGCGGATGGCTCTGATCGATAATCAGGCCGCTCTCGTAGTCGATGCCGCCCCAAAAGCTGATCGAGGTTTCGAGGACGAGAGCCGGCGCGTTGATCGTTCCCGCTATGACCGGCTTAAGGTCGATGACAGTCATGCCCCGATCGCCATGTCCGGGTCCGTCCAGACTTCACCGCGAACGGCTGACTCAACACACTCGCGTAGGCTTCCGATGGTTGCCTGAAGTTTGAGTTCGCCCGGCGCATAGTAAGCGAATTTGCCGGAGTTGGTCATGACGCGGCCGTCGAGTCCGTGGACGTTCGGGCGCCAATAAAGGCAGGTGTCGGCGACGGGGGTCACACCGGCGGATTTCAATGTCTCGATCCAGCCCTTTTCCCTGGCGCGTTCCAGCACGTATCGGTTCATTTGAATGTAGAAAAAAAGCCCCGCCTTGATCGACCGTCCCTCTATGAGTTTGGCGAGCAGGCCGACCTCGGCAAGCGAGGCATGGGGCGTACCGACGACGACCGCGTCGATCGTTCCTTTGTCGAACTGGGTGAGTTCCGCTTTCGCTGATTTCAAGAGTGAGATGGAAATCGTATCCCGTTTCACCGGTTCTCTGCCGCCGGTGGCGGTGTCCAGTGTCGGTGCTTCCGGTGTTAGGCCGACCGCGTGATACATCGCTACGCCGCCGGCTGCGGCACCGGTTGCACTGATCGCGCGTAGATTTTCAGGTGTCGCTTTTTGGGGAATACCAAGCAGAACGGGAATGTCCATACCGGCCTTGCGTCCCATGGCATGACCAATCAGCTGGTAGGAGAGGTCGTCGGAGGCGAATGCCTCCGGGAGCGCTTCGATGTCCAGGACCAGCGTTGCCCGGCGACCCTCGTCCGTGTGCAATCCCATGTAGGGGACCCGTCCGGTCAGCGCGGCGGCCATGTCGAGATAGTCGCCGTATTTCAGCGTGCGTGCGCCGACCACACTGTTGAAATAGGAAACTGCGTTTGATTCCGATACCGCAATGTGCGCGCCAGAGGTCGGGCGGCCGGGCAACTGATAGGGTGCGCAGGTAAGAGCCAGGCGGCAACCAATTTGTTTGTGCAGGTCCGTCAGCGCAATCGAGCGCTCGGCGGCCCATTGCCCGTACGTATCGGACCGCAGCTTCGGGTTGTCCGCATCGTACACGCTGACATTGGTGTAGGTCGGGACACTCACTGCGGCCTTGTTGTCGACGAGCCAGCGGAGCAGATCATAGTGCGGCTCAATAGTGCCGAAGGTTGTGTTGACGTAGGCAGCCTCGATCTCCTGCAACCTTTCGGCCCCGTGCATGTCGCCGGCTTTGATGATCAGGCCGATGGCAAATTCGAGTGCCGGCCCGCGCCGTCCGTCGGCCATGGCCTGTTCGTCTTGCGACAGTCTCATCTGTGCAGATCCTGCGGTCGGCCGCCGGGACTCTAGGTCGCGTTCAGGCCTTCATCGCGGCTTCGACAAGCCGGGCCAGATGCACCGTTCCGCCGTCCCAATAAGGCGAGAAGCGGCCACCGTCATAGGCCGGCGCCTGGCGGCCTTCCTGCAGGCGCCGGCAGATGCCTTCGTCCTCGCCATTCAGAGCGACGTAGTAGTCCATCAGATTCTTACGGGCCGCGGCGTGGGCGTCATCGGTCGCAGCCTCGCCGACAAAATGGGCGTGCACATCGACCCTGGTACGGTCGATCGCCAGGGGCACGACGTGCCAATGAAGCAGGTAGCTGGGGTGGATGCTGATCATCCAGTTGGGAAAGAACACGCCGAAGAAGGAGAGGTTGATGAGTTCTTCGGTAAGGCCCGGAATCAGCGGCAGGTCTCCGCGCACCTGCTTGCCTGTATCGGTCGACTGGAACTCCGAGAAGATGAAGGCGCCGCTGCCGACCGAGGACTTGCGCTGGTCGGGGGTCATCATGCTGTCGAGCGTCGGATGAACGGCAAACACGTGGTAGGTATCGAGAAAGTTCTCGATGGTCAGTTTCCAGTTCGCATCGAAGGTACTGGAAACCGAACCGGCATACCGCATCGCTGACAGGTCATAGCCTTCAGCTTCCTTTTCCAACGGAGCGACATGGTCCGCGAAGGGACCGGCTTGGCCGTCGATGTTGACCAGGATCGCCCCGTTCCACGTCACCAAGGGAACCGGAAACAGACCCTCACAGTCGTGGAGTGCTTCGTCGTCCTTGCTGGCGTGTGCACCGGGTCCGAAGAAATGAGCGCGCGATTTCAGCTTGCCGTCCAGATCAAACGTCCAGGCGTGATAGGGGCAGGTGATCATGGCGGTGCGGGCCTTATCCTCGGTCACAATGCGGGTGCCGCGATGGGGGCAGACATTCTGGAACGCCTTGATGTCGCCTGATGCATTGCGCGTGAAGAAGATGGGAACGCCTGCGACTTCAGCCTGCGCCACCGAGCCTTTTTCGGGCACCATGCCCTCGACGCCGGCAAGAGCCCAGGTGCGTTGAAAAATACGCTGTTTCTCGAGCGCATAGTGAGCGGGGTCTACATAGTAGTCGTTGGGGAGACCGCGATCCGTCGGCGCTGGCCGTTGCCTGTTCCGTTCGGTGTCGCGGCGTTCAACAACCTTCATGGATCCATCCTCCCGGTACCGAAGAGAGCGCATTTCAAGCATGGCAGGGGTGTGATCATTAGGCAATAAGATTTATCAGTAGTAAATCATGTGTTTCTCTGTCGAGGGCCATGGTTCAATGCGTCGCGCACAACCGGCAGTCCGCTGCAGGAGATAACCCAGGCATGCCTGCATCATCAGCCCCGAAGCGGGCACGTAAGGCCAAGACCAAGGCCAAAACTGCAGTTTCGGCAAAGGAAGACGACCTGGTAAGCGTCGCGGCGGAACGTCTCGACAGCCTTGATGAGTCACCGGATCTGAAATCGGCCGTTGGCCAGGAAGTGCGCTTTTGGCGCGACCAGCGTGGACTGACCGGCGCCAAGCTGGCCAAGCTATCGGGTGTTTCCGCGGGCATGCTGACCAAGATCGAGAAAGGCGATGTGGCGCCATCGATCCAGACCCTGGTGAAGATTTCCGAAGCCCTGGATGTGCCGGCATCGATGTTCTTTCACCGCCTGCAAAAGCGCCCCTATGTCTCTTTTGTGCCGGCCGGCAAGGGCCTGAAGACCGACAGGCGGGGCACCCGCGGCAATCAGATCTACGAGTTGGTTGGCCACAACATCGGCCACACGATCGGGATCGAACCCTTCCTTGTGACGGTCGATGACCGGTCTGAACCGTTCCCCATGTTGCAGGAGGAAGGTTACAAGTTCCTCCACATGATGGAGGGCGAGGTCGTCTATCGCGTGGGTCAGCGGAAGTTTCCCCTGAAACCCGGCGACAGCCTGACCTTTGACGCCATGGCGCCGCACGGCGTCGACAAACTGATCAAGGTTCCCGCGCACTGGCTTTCCATCGCCATCTTTCCGCGCTTCGAGCACAACGGGCGCTAGAGCAGATCCCTTTTTGATGGAATCGCTTTGCGATGCGATCAAGACGGGTGAATCTGCTCTATTCATAGAAAAGAGCGGATTCACGTCGTTAGCTGGAACCGTTGCGCGGCTCCAGCCAACAACGATCCGCTCTAAATCTCGGAGGCGACTTCGAGGCCTTCCAGGACGGCTTCCTCTGCGGTGCGCGCGGCGAGGCAGTCGCCGATCATGTGGACGTCGCCTTCGTAACCTTCCAGTTCGTGTTCCAAGTCCTGCACGGGCACATGGCCCTGCGAAACAATCAGCGTGTCCATTTCGTCCAGGATGATCGCCTCGCCGCTTGCCATGTGCTGGAAGTAGGCGCTGGTGGCATCGGCGCCGAAGAGGCGCGCCAGCGGCACCAGGTCGACGCCCAGTTTGTGGAGCGTGCCCAGCCAGACATCGCGGGTGTAGCGCGGGATCATCTCGCCGGCGATGTGGCCGGTCGAGGCGAGACGGACATGACAGCCATCGCGCGCGAGCTTTTCGGCGAGACCTAGCCCGATCCAGTCGCAGCGCCAGTCGGCAATGACGACACGACGTCCTGTGTTGGCGCCCTGCAAAACCTGCCAGGGGTCGAGGACGTGGGCTTCGTCGATGCCGTCAAAATCCGGTCGATGAACCGTCGCGCCGGTGGCGATGATGACGGCGTCGGGCTGCTCGTCTTCGACCAAGGCGCGATCCACCTTCCGGCCTTTGACGACGCGGACACCGGTCAGCTCCATTTCGCGTGTGAGGTTGGTGACAATGCCGCCGAACTCCGCGCGAGCCGGCAACAACTGCGCCAGCAGGGCCTGTCCGCCCAGGCGATCGGAGGCCTCAAAGAGTGTGACATCGTGCCCCCGTTCGGCGGCGACGGCGGCGGCTTTCATGCCACCGGGACCGCCGCCCGCGATCAGCACTTTCCTGCGCTGCGCTGCCGGCCGGCGCTCTCCATAGGTCAGCTCGCGCCCGGTTTCGGGGTGCTGGATGCACGAGACGCCGAGGCCCCGGTGCATCCGATCGATGCAGGCTTGGTTACAGGCGATGCAGATACGGACGTCGTCCAGCCTGCCTTGCGTCACCTTGTCCGGCATGTCGGGGTCGCAGATCATGGCGCGGGTCATGCCGACGAGGTCGGCCTGCCCCGTGGCAAGCACCTGCTCGGCGGTCGGTGCATGGTTGATGCGTCCGACAGTGATCACCGGCTGTCTGACATGCTGTTTGAGGGCTGCGGCGAAGGGCGCGGTGAGCGCCATGTCGGTTCCCATCGGCGGCACGATGAAGGTCGCGGCACCTATCTGGCGCGACGAGCCGGAGGTCACGTTGAAGTAGTCGAGCCCGCCGGCCGGACCCGCCGCACGGCAGATGTCGATGACATCGCCGGCTTCCAAACCATCGGTCGTGAATTCGTCGCCCGAGATGCGCATGCCCATCGCCATATCAGGGCCGATCCTGGTTCGCACGGCATCGACAATCTCGAGCAGGAGACGCATGCGGTTCTCGAACGATCCACCGTAGGCGTCGGTGCGCCGGTTGATCCGGGGGCTGAGGAACTGCGCGACGAGATAGCCGTGGCTGGCGGCGATCTCGACGCCATCCATGCCGGCTCTTTTGCAGCGTTCGGCCGCATCGGCATAAGCCGTGATGATTTCGCGGATCATCGACAGCGGCATTTCCCGGGCGGCGGTGTGGTAGCGTTCCGATGGCGCGACGGAAGGGCCATAGGCGACGGCGCGGCGGCCGTCTCGGCCGAAGGTCTGTTCCAACCCCAGGTGGAAGAGCTGGCCAAAGAGTGCGCAGCCGTGATGGTGGAGACGGTCGGCCAGACGCTGGAACGACGGTACGGCCCGATCGTCGCTGATGACCAGATGGGCGCTCTCAGCGACGGTGCTTTCGACAACCATGGCTGCTTCGGTGATGATGAGACCCGCGCCCCCCGCCGCCCGCGCCTCGTGATAGGCGAGCAGTCGGTCGCCGACCTCATGGTTCTCCACCAGGCGCGTGCCGTGGCCCGAGGAGACGATGCGGTTGCGCAGGACCGCGTTGTTGATGGTGATCGGCGAGAGAAGGTGGGGGAACTGTTCGGGGGCCTGGTTCATTTGGATTTGCCTCGGCATAGTCGTCTATCAAACGATGACAGCATGCTTGACTAAAAAGCAAGAATATTTACTATTACGAAATCAATCACTTGTCGCGCCGGCGTAGACCGGCGTCCGGGTCTTGCCGCATGAGCCGTGATCCCAGCCATGACGTCCTTTTTGAGCCGATTCAGATCGGACCGGTGACTGCGCCCAACCGTTTTTACCAGACACCTCAGTGCAGCGGCATGGGCCGCAACCACCCGTCGCCCTGGATCAGGATGCGCGAGATCAAGGCCGAGGGCGGCTGGGGTGTGGTGTTCGCCGAACAGTGCGACATCCACCACAGCACCGATAACACGCGCAACGTGCGGCTATGGGATGAACAGGACATCCCCCTGCTGGCCAGCATGGTCAAGGCGGTACACGCCCATGGCAGTCTCGCCGGGCTGATGCTGGCGCATAACGGGTTCGTCACGCCCAACCTGATCGGCCGTGAGATCCCGCTGGCGCCATCGTGCATCCCCTCTTTTGGTGTCGTTCCCAGCCATGCCCGTGCGCTCGACAAGGCCGATATCAAGACGCTTCGCAAGGTTCATCGCACCGCCGCGCGCAACGCCCAAAAGGCCGGGTTTGACATCATCAATGTCTACGCCGGTCACAACCTGGCGCTTCCCATGCATTTCCTCGCCCGTCGCTACAACCAGCGCACGGACGAATATGGCGGCAGTCTCGAAAACCGCGTGCGGTTCCTGCGCGAACTGATCGAGGACACCAAGGATGCGGTGGGCGACACCTGTGCCGTGGGCGTGCGCCTATCCGTCGATGAGATGATGGGTCCTGGCGGTCTTACCTGCGAGGGCGAGGGCCGTGATGTCGTCGCCATGCTGGCGGACCTTCCCGATCTCTGGGACGTCAACGTGTCGTCCTGGGCGTGGGACTCGATCACCTCGCGGTTCGGCGAGGAAGGGTCGCAGGAAGACAAGGTATCGTTCGTCAAACAGGTGACGAGCCGTCCCGTGGTCGGGGTCGGCCGGTTCACCAGCCCCGACACGATGGCATCGCAGATCAGACGCGGTGTTCTCGACATCATCGGCGCGGCGCGGCCGACCATTGCCGATCCCTTTCTGCCAAAGAAGATCGAGGAAGGAAGGCCTGAAGATGTTCGCGAGTGCATCGGCTGTAACATCTGCACCACGAACAACTATCTGATGGCCCCGATCCGCTGCACCCAGAACCCGACCATGGGGGAGGAGTGGCGGCGCGGTTGGCATCCCGAACGCATGCCGGCAGCCGACACCGACGATCGCATCCTGATTGTCGGCAGCGGACCAGCCGGCCTGGAAGCTGCTCGCGCGCTGGGGCAGCGCGGATACCCCGTCATGCTGGCAGAGGGCCGTGATGAACTGGGCGGCAGGATCAGCCGGGAGGCAAGACTACCGGGTCTTTCCGCCTGGGCGCGGGTGCGCGACTGGCGGCTGGGTCAGATTGCCAAGATGCCCCATGTGGAGGTCTATCCGGGCAGCACGATGACGCCGGCGGATGTTCAGGCGGCGGACTGCAGTCTGGTGGGTGTAGCGACAGGTGCGGTCTGGCGGCGTGATGGTATCGGACGTTATCACACGGCCCCCATTCCCGGTTCCGAGGCGGAGCATGTCTTTACGCCCGACGATATGATGGATGGGGCTAAACCGAACGGTCATGTCGTGATCTGGGATGACGATCACTTCTATATGGCCGGCGTCATGGCGGAGGCTCTCGTCAATGTGGGGCACGAGGTCACGATCGTGACGCCCCAGGCGTCGACCGCGAGCTTCACCCAGTTCACCCTGGAACTTGATCATATCCATCGCAGATTGGCGCGGCTGGGCGTCGAGATCATGGGGTATCACGCCCTCGCGCAGATCAGTGAAGGCGAGGTGGTGGTGAAGAACGTGCACGGCGGACCGGAGCGGCCGCTTGCCTGCGACAGTGTTCTGATGGTGGCGGGCATGACGCCCAGCGATGGCCTTGTTCGTGAATTGGCGAACAGAAACGGCGGTCCGCGCGTGGTTGCCTTCGGCGATTGTCTGGCGCCCTCTATCATCGCCACGGCGGTTTACGGTGGTCACCGTTTCGCACGCAATCTCACGATGAGCCTCGACGAAACGGCCGACTTCTTGCGCGAGGACGTAGCGATTGCTGATGGCGTCCCGGTCCGCCAGACAATGGCGGCGGATTGACCATGGCTGAACGCGCGCTCCCTCTGGCCGGCCACAAGGTCATCGAGATCGGTTCCTCGGTGGCCGCACCCTATGCCGCCTGGATCCTGGGCATGCTGGGTGCTGACGTCGTCAAGGTCGAGAACCCGGAAGGGGGCGACGATGCCCGGCGTTGGGGACGTATGTTCCCCGACGGCCGCTCGTCGTTTTTCCTGGCGCTGAACGCCAACAAGAAGTCGGTCACGGTGGACCTCAAGAACGAGGCCGAACGGACATGGCTGGCTGATACCTGCGCGGGTGCCGATGTCGTGATCCAGAACATGCGCCCGGGCAAGGTGGCACAGTATGGGCTGGACGGTGTCACGCTGGTCGGACGCAATCCGGGACTGGTCTATTGCAACCTCGGCGCCTTTGGCGCTGTCGGTCCCAACAAGGACAAGCCCGGTTACGACCCGCTGATGCAGGCCGCGGGCGGGATCATGAGCCTGACCGGTGAGCCCGACCGGCCGCCGGTGCGGGTCGGCGTGTCGATTGTCGATCAGGGCACGGGCATGTGGTGCGCCATCGGGATCCTGTCGGCCCTCTACCAGCGCAAGGATACGGGCAGAGGCTGCCTCGTCGATGCCTCGCTCTATGAGACCGCCGTGGCGTGGACGACAAACCAGTCGGCCATGGTCCGGGTCGACGGGCGGAATCCTGAAAAGGCGGGTTCCGGCGCCCGCGGCATGGCGCCCTATCAGGCTTACGAATGCAGCGACGGCTGGCTGGTCGTGAGTGCGCCCAATGATCGCCTGTTCGAGCGCCTGTCGAACGCTTTGGGGCATACCGATTGGCCGTCGGACGAACGCTTCTCGTCCAACCAAAAACGCTACGCCAACCTCGCAGCGCTCAACGATCTGCTGATGCCGATCCTGGCCGGTGAAACGCGCGCGCACTGGATGAACGTCCTGGAGGCTGCGGGTGTTCCCTGCGCGCCGGTGCGCGAAATCACCGAGATGCTGGCCGACCCGCAGACCGAAGCGCTTGGTATCGTGCAACAGATGGCAGGCAGTTCGATGCCGCTGATGGGATTGCCGCTGAGTTTCGATGGTCAACGTCCGCCACAGCGGTCCGCGCCGCCCGATCTGGGTGAACACAACGACCTGAAGGAGACATCGTGAGAGACGATTTCGAAACCCTGAAGGTTGAACGGATCGACGACCACATCCTTGTGGTCACGCTCAACCGGCCGGAAGTCCGCAACGCGACGAACACGCAGATGGGGCTGGAGAGGCTGGAGCTGTTCCAGGGACTCTACGTCGATCAGAAGGACGTACGCTGCGTGGTCCTGACGGGGGCAGGCGACAAGGCGTTCAGCGCTGGGGGCGATCTTAAGGAACGCAAGGGCATGTCGGATGCCGACTGGCGCCGCCAGCATGCGATCTTTGAGCAGGGCGCGATCGCCCTAAAACAGTGTCCGGTCCCGGTGATCGCGGCGGTCAACGGTGCCGCCTATGGCGGCGGATGTGAGACCGTCCTGTCTTGCGACTTCGTTTATGCCGTGCGCGGCGCACGATTTGCCCTGACGGAAGTCACCATCGGCATTCTGCCGGGAACGATGGGAACCCAGCAGATGCCGCGCGCGGTGGGTGAACGCCGGGCCAAAGAAATCCTGATGACAGGCAGACCGTTCAGTGCTGAGGAAGCGCATGACTGGGGGCTGGTCAACAAGCTGTGCGAACCGGAATCGCTGATCGATGACACGCTGGAAACCGCACGCGTGATTGCCGGCAACGCGCCGCTTGCCGTGCAGCGCATCAAACGCGCGGCGGGCGTGGCGGGCGAAATCGACATTTCCAGCGGTTTCCAGTTTGAGTTGGAAGCCTACAACCGCCTGGTTGGGACGGAAGACCGCCGCGAAGGTGTTCTGGCCTTCAACGAAAAACGCAAACCCCGCTTCAAGGGTCAGTGATATGAGCACCATCGATGTCATCGTGCAGGAAGTCGGCCCCCGTGACGGCCTGCAGAACGTCGCGCAGGTGATGCCGACCGAGGCCAAGCTGGCGTGGATCGGGGCGGTCGCCGAGGCCGGTGTGCCGCAGATCCAAGTCGGCAGTTTCGTGCCGCCCAAACTGATGCCGCAACTGGCCGATACGGCCGACGTGGTCCGCTGGACACGGGAAAACTGGCCGGATGTCGCCATGTCCGTGCTGGTGCCGAACCTGAAGGGGGCGGAGCTGGCGTTGCCGCACCGGCCTGACCAGATCGCTTTTGTCATGTCCGCTTCGGCCGCCCACAACGAACGCAATGTCCGCCGCTCAGTCGAGGAATCGCTGGCAGACTTTCGTCGCATCGTCGCCCATCGCGATGCCGTCGATCCCGAACGACGGACCATCGTTTCCGGCGGTATCGCCACCGCCTTCGGCTGCACAATTCAAGGTGAGGTGCCGGAAGCCGAAGTCCTTCGCTTGGCTCAGGCCCTGGCAGAAGCTGGGGCGGACAGGATCGGCATCGCTGACACGGTGGGCTACGGCAACCCCGAACAGGTTCGACGAATCTTCACGGCGGTCCGCGACGTGGTCGGACCCGACGTCAGGCTTGGCGCACATTTTCACGACACACGCGGCCTGGGATTGGCGAACGTCTACGCCGCGTTGGAAGCCGGTGTGCGCCAGTTCGATGGCGGCATGGGCGGATTGGGTGGCTGCCCCCATGCGCCGGGCGCCACGGGAAACATCGTGACGGAGGATCTTGTCTTCATGCTCGAATCCATGGGGCTGAAGACCGGGATCGACCTGGACAGACTGGTCGCGGCCCGTGGCGTCATGGAGCGCAACCTGCCGGGCGAACCAACCTTCGGCACGTTCGTGAAGGTCGGGGTGCCGAAGGGTTTTATTCCCGCCAGCAGGGTGGCCTGAGATGACCGTCATGGTCGAAGCCGGTGAGGATTACGCCGACCTGCGCGAACAAGTCACGCGCCTTTGCGCGGGTTTCCCAGGCGAATACTGGCGCGGTCTGGAAGACGAACCGGTCGAGAGCAGCTATCCCACGGCCTTTATCGAAGCGATGACCCAAGCAGGATATCTCGCGGCCCTGATCCCCGAAGAGTATGGCGGATCCGGCCTGCCGTTGCGCGCCGGCTCGGTCATTCTGGAGACCGTCAACCGCTGCGGCGGCAGTGCGGCTGCCGGACACGCCCAGATGTACACCATGGGCACCGTGCTGCGGCACGGCAGCGACGAACAGAAGCAGCGTTACCTCCCCGCCATCGCCAAGGGCGAACTGCGCCTACAGGCCTTTGGCGTGACAGAGCCGACATCGGGTTCGGACACGACCCAGATCCGCACCCGGGCCGAACGGACCAACGAAGGCTACGTGATCAACGGCCAGAAGGTCTGGACCAGCCGGGCGCTCCATTCCGATCTCATGTTGTTGATCGCGCGCACGACGCCGCTGGCCGATGTCGAGAAACGCCATCAGGGCATCTCGACCTTCCTGATCGACCTGCAGGAGGCCAGGAAGAACGGCTGCACGATCCGGCCGATCGACGCGATGATCAACCACAACACCACCGAGGTCTTCTTTGACAACGTCGTGGTGCCCCATGACGCGCTGATCGGCGAGGAAGGCAAAGGTTTTCGTTACATCCTGGACGGCATGAATGCCGAGCGCTGTCTGACAGCCGCCGAAGCCATTGGAAACGGCCACTACTTCGTCGAGAAGGCCGTGGCCTACGGCAACGAGCGGGTCGTCTTTAACCGGCCCATCGGTCAGAACCAGGGCATCCAGTTTCCCATCGCCCAGGCCTATGCCCAGCTTGAGGCGGCCGATCTGATGGTGCGCAAGGCGACCGCGCTGTTCGAGGCGGGCGAGCCTTGCGGTGCGGAAGCCAACATGGCGCGCCTGCTTTCCGGTGAAGCCTCGTGGGCCTGTGCCGAAGCCTGCTTCACGACCCATGGCGGCTTCGCCTTTGCCCGGGAGTACGACATCGAACGCAAGTGGCGCGAGACCCGCCTGGCGCGTGTCGCGCCGATCTCGCCCAATCTCATCCTCAGCTTCATTGCCCAACATGTCCTCGGCCTCCCCAAATCCTACTGAGATCGCACCGTTGGCCGAAGGCGCTGGGGTCACCCGTGCGCTTGCCCGCTGGGTCGTCGACGTCGAGCGTGACGCGATCAGCGAACGCGCGTTGCGTTGCGCCAGCCATGCGCTCCTCGACTGGGTCGGGGTCACGCTCGCAGGACAGGCGGAACCACTCGTGGACATCCTGGTGCGCGACGCCGAGCGTAACGGCGAGCAGGGTGTCGCCCGTCTTATCGGACGCCGTGCCGATGTTTCGCCGGCCTTTGCCGCACTGATCAACGGTGCGGCTTCCCATGCGCTCGACTTCGATGATGTCAATCAGCGTGTTCAGGGCCATCCCACCGTGGCGATTGTCCCGGCGCTCTTGGCGGCCGCGCCAGCTTGCGGGGCGACGGGCGCTGACCTTCTTGAGGGTATGGTGGTTGGGACTGAAGTCGCCTGCGCCGTGGGCGAGATGCTGGGGACGCCGCATTACGACCTCGGTTTTCATGCCACGGCCACGGTCGGAAGTTTGAGCGCAGCGACGGCTGTCGCAAGACTGATGCGTCTGGACGAAGTCCAGACGGCAACCGCGTTGGGGCTTGCCGCGACGCAGGCAGCCGGTTTGAAGGCGAACTTCGGCACCATGGCCAAGCCGCTTCACGCCGGTAAGGCCGCGATGAATGGTTTGCTTGCGGCGCGCTGGGCTGGCGCGGGGCTCACTGCTTCGACGACAATTCTTGAAGCCGTACAGGGATTTGGCGCGGTCATGTCGACCGGCTTCAACGCCGATTTCTCGCCACCGTCGGATCAGTACGGTATCGAGCTCAACTGCTACAAGTTCTATCCAGCCTGTTACTTCACCCACTCGGCCATCGCGGCGACCTGCGCCTTACGTGACGAACACGCGTTGTCTCCAGACGATATCGACAACGTTGTGGTTCATCTGCAGCCCCAGCACGACAAGGTCTGTAATATTGCCGAGCCGAAGGACGGGCTGGGCATCAAGTTTTCCGTGCGCCATCTGGTGGCGATGGCCCTTGCGCGGGTCGAGGTCGGCGATATCCGCGTGTTCACCGAAGAGATGGCCGAACGTCCCGACCTCATTGCCTTGCGTGAACGGATCGCCTTCGCGGCTGCGTCGGTTCCGACCCGGTGGGCGGCGCGGGTCGAGATCCAATGTCGCGATGGACGCCGGCTCGCAAGCGATGAGGACGTGGGCATTCCTGCCGACGATCTCGATCGTCAGGAGGCGCGGCTGCTCGCCAAGTTCCTCGCTCTATCGGCGCCGAAGCTCGGAGAACAACGCAGTCATGCGCTAGCGGATTTTGTTCTTGGCATGGGCTCAGCCGCCGACATGACCGGCCTGTTCAATGCCGCAAGTCCCGGCGACTGAGGACGCAGCGGCCATGAAAGACTACAGGATGTTCATCGGCGGGCACTGGTGTGATTCGGCATCGGAGTCATGGATCGACAGTGAGTTTCCCTACACAAGGGAACCGTGGTGCCGGATACCACGAGGCATTGCCGAGGACGCCAAGGCTGCCGTCGACGCTGCTGATGCCGCGTTCGACAATCCGGCGTGGCGTGATCTGCAGCCGGCGGGGCGCGCCAAACTGCTGTTTCGTCTTGCCGATCTGCTGGAAGCACGGGCCGATGAACTTGCGGAAGTCGAGAGCCGCGACAACGGCAAACGGATCGTCGAGACACGCGGACAGGCCCGGCGTCTGCCCGACTGGTACCGCTATTTTGGTGGTCTGGCCGATAAGATCGAGGGCGGTGTGGTGCCCAATGGCAGTCCCGACGTCCTGAACCTTACCCTGCGCGAGCCGTTGGGTGTGGTCGTCGCGATCACGCCCTGGAACTCGCCCCTCTTGCTCGCAGCGTGGAAGCTGGCACCCGCCCTTGCCGCAGGCTGTACCGTGATCCTGAAACCTTCCGAATACACGTCCGCCTCGTCCCTGGAACTGGCGGCGCTTTTCGAGGAAGCCGGCTTTCCGCCTGGCGTCGTGAATGTGGTGACCGGTTTCGGTCATGAGATCGGCGAGGCGCTCGTTGGTGATCCCCGGATCGCCAAGGTTTCGTTCACCGGGGGCGAGGCGGGGGGCCGGGCGGTCTACAAGCTCGCCGCCGAACACTTCCACGCTGTATCGCTGGAACTGGGCGGCAAATCGCCCAACATCGTCTTCCAGGACGCCGAGATCGGCAACGCGGTGAACGGGATTACCGGCGGGATCTTTGCCGCGACGGGTCAGACCTGCATTGCCGGTTCCAGGCTGCTGGTGCATCGCTCGATCCATGACGAGGTTGTCGCGGGCGTTGTCGACGCTTCGGCATCGGTGCGCTGTGGCGACCCACTGGATGCCGCCACCCAAATGGGCCCCGTGGCGACCGGAGCACAGTTCGACAAGATCCTCGGCCACATCACAGCGGCCAGGTCAGAGGGTGCGACCTGTGTTCTGGGTGGTGAACCTGCGACCGGAGGCGCATGCGGCAACGGGCTTTTCATCCCGCCGACAATTTTCACCGATGTCACCAACACCATGGCGCTTGCCCGCGAAGAGGTGTTTGGACCGGTTCTGGCCGTCATCGGGTTCGACGATGACGAGGAGGCGATCGCCATCGCGAATGACACCGACTACGGCCTTGCTGCAGGCGTCTGGACCACCAGCATGCGCCGCGCCGTGCGCGTCAGCCGCCAACTGAAGGCCGGCACCATCTGGGTCAATACCTATCGCCAGGTCTCCCACGCCTCGCCGTTTGGCGGCTACAAGCGAAGCGGCATCGGACGCGAGAATGGTGTCGAGGCGATCAACGAATTCCTCCAGACCAAATGCGTCTGGTTCAACACGGGCGAAACCGTGCCCAATACCTTCGATATGCGCTGAGGATGGAAAGTCTGTTCGTTCTCAGCGCCGCCGACATTGCGCAACTTGAGCTTGCGCCCGATGCCGTCATAGGGGCTGTGGAGGCGGGACTGATTGCACAGGCGAGCGGCGATGCCGTTGCGGCGCCGACTGTCAGCTATCTTCCCGATCCCGCCCGAAGCGGCCTGCACTCTGCGATCCGCGGCGCGTTGCCAGGGGACAATCTTGCCGTGCTCAAGGCGGTGGGGACATATCCCGACAACGCGGCGCGCGGACTAACCACCAATCCCGGGATACTGATCCTGTTCGCCAGTGACACCGGTCTGCCAATTGCCTTGCTCGATGCATCGTGGCTGACGACCCTGCGAACTGCGGCAGTTACAGCGTCGGGCATCCGTGCATTGGCGCGACCGGACGCGCGCGTGCTGGCTTGCATCGGAACCCGCGGCATTGCTGTCGAGGCGGTGCGTCTCGTGGCCGGCATGTTGGCGCTCCAAGAGGTTCGTATCCATGGGCGAGATCCGCAAACCTGCCGGGCTTCGGCTGCAAGTCTTTCGTCCGATCTTGGTGTTGCCGTGCGCGCGACAGCGTCATGGCATGAATGCCTGGACGGCGCCGATATCATGATCGAAGGCGCAAGCCTCGATCGTCACCGCACGCTCTTTCCCCTTGAGACGATCGTCGAGGGGACCACCTTGGCGGCCTTCGGTGCGTTCAGTTCCTTTCCCGACGGCCTTCCCGCCCGTATCGACCGACTGATTATGGACCGATGGGTCGATGGTGACAGCGGCGCACTGGGCCCCCATGTCGCGCGCGGCCAGATTAGCGAGGGTTCTGTCGATGGCTATATCGGGGACGTGCTTGCCGGTCAGATAGCAGGGCGCCGCGATGCGGGCGAGCGCATCCTGTTCTGGCACCGCGGAGTCGCAGCCTGCGATATCTTGTTGGCCGAGGCCATGATCGACGCTGCGCGCAAGAACGGCTTGGGCCAAACCGTTCCGTTCCACGCCTGAAATGTCTGCCTGAGGAGAAGAACATGCCACTGCTGACAATTGCCCTCGTCGAAGGGCGGTCCAAGGCCGAGAAGGATGCGCTGTCGCGCCGGATTTGCGAGGCCATGAACGAAGAAATGGGCGTTCCGCCCGAGGCAATCTGGATCAAGTACGAGGATGTTTCCGCCGACGAGTGGTATGTCGGCCCCGACAGCATCGCCGACCGCAAGAAAGCGCGGGGCGGGCGCTGACCCATGAACGAACCGCCTCCGGTTGATCAAGAAACGGATCGGGTCATCCCCGCGGTCACACCCGAAGAGCGGCTCTACAGGATCGTCGAGGACGGCCTTTGTATCGGCTGTGGTCTGTGCGAGAGCATTGCCGGTCGGGACAGTGTGCGGGTGACGACCGTCGAAAACGGCTACCAGCGCCCGGTTGTCGAAGGCCCGCTCGATCAGGAAACTGTCGATCGCATTTATGACACCTGCCCCGGGCTCCGCCTTGATACGCTGCCTGGCAGGCTGCTCGACGACGATACGGTGATCGACCCTGTCTGGGGCCCGTTCAAACGCATGTTCAGCGGATATGCAAGCGACGATGCGGTACGCGTGCCGGCCGCCAGCGGCGGTGTGCTGACGGCGCTTTGCAACTTCCTGGTCGAGGATGGCCGTGTTGCCTTCATCCATCACGCACGACCGGCTGAGGAGGATGCGACGTTCGGCGTCGCGCATATCAGTTCAGACGTTGCGGGGATTGCCGCCGGTACAGGATCGATTTATGGCCCGTCGCCAGTGCTTGCCAACATTCGCGGTGTGCTCGACAGGGGCGAGACCTTCGCCTTCGTGGGAAAGCCCTGTGATATCTCCGCGTTGCGCAACTATGCGCATTTTGACAACAGGGTCGATGCGCTGGTGCGCTACTGGTTGACGCCGGTCTGTGGTGGCATCGTGCCACCACCCCAGATGGATACGTTCCTCGCTAAGCGCGACCTCGACCGCGCCGATCTCGCCTGGTTCAAGTACCGGGGTGACGGTTGTCCCGGTGACGTGGAGTTTCTGTCGCAGGATGGCCGGCGCTTCACGGCCAACATGTACGAACCCTATGGCGGTTTCGACGAGGCAGACTGGCAACTCCCGTTCCGTTGCAAGGTCTGCCCTGACGGACCTGGAGAGGCAGCCGACATTGCAGCCGGTGACCAATGGGTTGACGACATACCCGACTGGGAGGCCGCCAAGACGGACAAGGGATCGAACGCTGTGATCGTGCGGACCGCAGCAGGCATCGACCTCATCGATGCAGCGGTGAAAAGTGGTTACCTCACGGTCGACCACGAAGTAACGCCGCGTTTCTACGACACCTGCCAGCACCATCACGTTGTCAAGAAACAGGTCATGCGGTCGCGCTGGGACGGCATGCTGGCCGAGGGCAGGTTGTCCCCGAGGTCCCAGGGTTTGCGCTTGGACGACCACGCGCGAGCAAATCCAGCCGAAGTCAATGCGGCCCAGATGGCAGGAACGCGTCAACGTTTGAGGAACGGCCGCAACACCGAACGGAAACCACGTGCGCGCGACCGGATTGAGGCGTCGCAAAAATGACCACCAAAACCTCTTTCCGGCAGCGCGGTAACGCGACGCATGCCGTGTGATGTAGCTGCCGATGGAGACTGCCGTGACCACCTACAGGAAGCCCGAGCACTGGAAAGATCCGACCAAGAAGCTCTATCCACATCAGGTCATGTTCACCTGTCCGCCCAAGGATTTTTGTGGTGCGCCCACGGACTTCCTGCGTATGGCGCCCGAGACCGTCGGCGTACACGGACGCATGATGCACGTGAACGATTACGAACACACGCTCGACCAGCGAAAGAAGAACTTCGCGTTGCTGGAAGAGTTCGTCGCGTGTTCCGCCGACGCGGGTGCTGATGTCTGCGGCCAGGTCGGCTCCAACTGGGTCCACGCCTCGGGTCTGGGGGTTGAGGGTATCCGGCAATTCTGCGAGCGGATGAGCGAAACATACGAGACGCCGTTTCACATGTCGGGCTACGCCATGGTGGAGGCCTTGCGCGCAGCGAACGTCGAGAAGGTCGCGTTGAACGCGGTCTATCACTGGCCGGACTGGTGGCAGGGTACGGTGGGATTTCTGCGCGAGGCCGGCTTTGACGTCGTGTGGGCCGGCAACTTCGTCGACCAGGGTTGGTTTGCGAGCCAGCACGAACTCGATGCTGAGATCTGGTGCTTCGATGAGGAACTTGCGGCGAAGTCGATGGCGTATGTCGCCGAACAGGCGCCCCAGGCCGACGCCTATCTCGCCAACGGTACGGCTCACTTTCGTCGCCCGTCCGATGGTGTCACCCAACGCTTCTGCGCTCTTGCACCCGACCTTGAGGTCATGCTGGGCAAACCCGTCATCACCCACGACATCGCGCTCTATTGGCGCATCTTCAAGACGCTCGGCGTCGGTCCGGTGACCAGACAGGGACGGCTGCTGTCATCGCTTCAGGCCGTGCGCTCCTCGGCGGCCTGATGCCGTCGTGGTTCATCCACGAACCAAAGTAACGGCGGGCCTGGAGTAGGGGCATGGCGCAAAGGGTCGATGTCTATTGGTCGCACAACTCCCCCTATTGTTATCTGGCACTCGATCGGATTCTGGCGCTAAGCCGGCAGCCGGACGTTGACGTGGTCTTGCGTCTGGTCCTGCCGGGTCTAATGCGCAACGCCGACCGCTTCGTCGATGCCGAGCCGGTCGAAGAAGCCTACTTTCTGCGCGACGCCGCGCGCACGGCGGCGTTTCTGGGTGTTCCGTTCGGCTGGCCGCAGCCATGGCCTGTGGCATTTCTGGATGGAAATCTGTACCGCGCGGCGCCCGACCAGCCGCGTGCCTGGCGTCTCTACAATCTCAATGCCGCCGCCCGGGAACAGGGCAGGGGCTGGGGTTTCATCGAACATGTGAGTCCGTTGATCTGGAACGGCCTGACCGAGGACTGGAACAAGGATGAGAACCTGGTCCCAGCGGTCGAGCGCGCGGGCTTCGATTACGCCGAACTTTGCCGGCGGGCCGATGAAGGAGCGGCGCAGTTCAAGCGCGACTTCGCCAGAAACCACGAGGACCTGCTTGTGGCCGGTCATTGGGGCGTCCCGGTCTTCGTCGTCGATGGTGAACCGTTCTATGGCCAGGACCGTTTCGATCAGCTCTTGTGGCGCTTGGATCAATCAGCCGCGAGGCAGTGATCGATTTGTCGTGAGACGTAGCGCGATCAGAATGCCGATGCGATAGGGTACAGCCTGTCAACAGGGAAATCGCGGCACAGACAAGCTCGCTCGAGACTGCCCGCACCACCACTTTCCACAATGCAGATTATGTGGGGGTTTTCTTGGGCTGTGTGTTGTTGCGTGCTCTGTTTGTGTCTGCCAGCTCATCAATCGCCATGCCTTTCCACAACGGTACGCCGGTGCGATACGCGGCGCGCGCGATCATGTGTGCGGCGACCGGAGCCGTCAGCAGAAGGAAGACGATGGCGGCGATGGCGCGGGCGACGATACCGGTCTCGCCAAAGTGGACGGCGACGGCGACGAGGATAAGGCCACAGCCCAGCGTTCCCGCCTTGGTCGAGGCATGCATGCGGATCAGGACATCCGGCAGGCGAAGCACGCCGAGCGCGGCTGCGAAAGCGAAGAGGCCTCCGGCGATGACCAGCACCGACGTGATGATATCGATCATGGCTGATCGCCAGCCTTGTCGAAAGGCATGTCGTCGCGCGCGCGTCGGCGTTCGGCGAACCGGGCGAAGGCGACCGTGGCGAGAAAAGCGATCAGGGCCAGCGCAATGGCGACGTCGAGATAGGCGGGCTCGCCTGACGCAATTGCAAAAAGCGCGCTGAAAGCGACCGCCAGGACAGTCACGAGGTCAAGTGCGACAACACGATCGGGCAGGCTTGGCCCCCGCGCCATACGCAGCACCGCAAGCACGATTGCCGCGATCAGAAGGGCAAAGGCGATGTCGGTCGCCGTGGTGAGAATGGGAGAGGTCATGATCCTTACTCCAAAGCCGCGAGCACACGTTGCTCGATGCCTCGCTTGAGTTCGTCACGCAGGACCTGCGGGTCGTCGACGAACATGGCATGGACGTAGAGGGTCTTGCGGTCTTCCGAGATGTCCAGGCTCAGACTACCGGGCGTCAGAGATATCAGGTTGGCAATCATCAGGATTTCGCCGTCCCGTGTGGCGTCGAGCGGCAACGCGATGATGCCGGGCCGGCTCCTGTGGGTCGGCGTCAAGACGTCCCAAACCACGCGCAAACTGGAGACAAAGAGCTCATAGATGAACAGGAGCGCGAGACGGATGACCCGCCACACACGCTCGAAATAGCTGGTGTCACCAAACATGGGCTTGGCGGTCCAAAGCGCGAGGTAACCGACGACGTAACCGATGAGCAGATTGGACAGCGTAAAGCTCCCGGTCAGTGCGGCCCAGCCGAGTGCAAGCGCGGCGTTCAAGGCAAAGAGGTTCATGGTGAGCCACCCAGGACGGCGTTGACGTAAGCATCGGGGTTAAGCAGTTGTGCCGCCGAGCGTTCGGCAAACGTGACGAACGGCTCAGGGAAAAAGCCGATGACCAGGGTCAAGGCGGCGAGCGTGGCGATCGGCGCCAGCAGCTTGATACGATCGCCGGCGTTGAGCATGGTCAGCTTCGGCGACGGGCCTTCTGGCTGGGGTTTCCAGAACGCCTCGGCCCAGATCTTGGTCATCGAATAGACGGTCAGCAGCCCGACAACCAGGGCAGCGGCTGCGACAACATAGGCGCCGATGTCGAGGCTCGCCTTGACCAACAGGAACTTGGCCCAGAAGCCTGAGAGCGGCGGAAAGCCGGCAAGCGACAGGGCGGGTATCAGGAACAGAACGGCAAGCAGGGGGCTTGATTTATAGAGACCGCCCATGTTGTCGAGGTCGAAGCCGTGCGTCAGCCGCTTCGCGACGCCGCTGACCAGAAACAGGTTGGCTTTCACGATGATGTGGTGGACCAGGTAGAAGACCGCACCGATCAGGGCGAGCGGCGTAAAGAGCGCCAAACCGAGCACCATGTAGCCGATCTGACTGACGATGTGGAACGACAGGATCTTGCGGAACTCGTTCTGGGCGGCCGCACCGAGCACGCCGGTGATCATGGTCAAGACGGCGACGACCAACAACAGATCGTGCGTGTAGTCGGTGTCTGTTGTGAACACCAGGGTAAACATGCGGATCAGGGCGTAGACGCCAACCTTGGTCAAGAGACCGGCAAAGATCGCCGAAACCGCCACCGGCGGCGTGTGATAGGACGCCGGCAGCCAGAAAAAGAGCGGGAACACCGCGGCCTTGATGCCGAACGCGACAAGGAACAAGACGGCAATGACAGTGACCAGTGCCTGGTTCTCGACGTCCCCGATGGCGCGGTGCAGATCCGCCATGTTGAGCGTGCCGGTGATGCCGTAGAGCAACCCGATGCCGGTGAGGAACATGGCGGTCGACACCAGATTGAGGACGACGTACTTGATACCGCCATCAAGCTGCGCCTTGCTGCCGCCCAAAACCAGCAGACCAAACGAGGCGATCAGCATGACCTCGAACCAGACATAGAGGTTGAACAGGTCGCCGGTGACAAAGGCGCCGCAGACGCCGGCCAGCAGGACCTGGAACAGCGCGTGGTAACCCAAGGCCTCACGCCGGGTGTCAATGTCCGCCAGCGCATAGACCGCGACGGCCAACCCGGTGATCGCGGTGATCAGCACCATGACCGCGCTCAAGAGATCGGCGACTAGGGTGATGCCGAACGGCGCGGGCCAATTGCCCATTTGCGCGGCAATGACGCCGTCTTGCCAGACTGCGATGAACAGCGCGATCGCCACGGCCAGCAGAGCCAGGCAGCCGCCAATGCTGAGCCAGCGTCCGGCCGCGCCGCGATTGCGGAACAAGAAGACGAGCACGGCGGTCACCAGCGGCAGCATGACGGGCAGCGCGAGAAGCCAACTCATGGGTTCTTGTCCTGCCGATCCGTTTCTGGTTCGGCCACCCGCATACGATCGCCGTCGAGCGTACCGAGCGCACTATAGCTGCGATAGACCAGCACAAGCGCGAAGGCGAACAGGCCAAAGCCGATGACGATCGCGGTCAAGACCAAGGCTTGGGGTAGCGCGTTGGCGACCATCTCAGGCGGCGCCGAGAGACCTTCCGCGATCAGGGGCGGCACCGCGGGCGTCAGGCGTCCGGCGGCAAAGATCGTCAGGTTGGCGGCGTTGCTCAGCAAGACCAGCCCAAACAAAAACCGCAACACGTTGCGGGCGAGCATCAGATAGACGCTTGCCGCCACCAGAATCCCGACCAGGAGCGCCAGAATCGCTTCCATGGTCAGGCTTCCTCCTCAAGCGCCAGGACCAGGGTCAGCACGGCGCCGATGACGGCCAGGTAGACGCCGATGTCGAACAGCAAGACCGTGCTGAGCGCCAGACCTTTGGCGCCGTCGCTGCTGTTACCGAAAATCCACCACTGTCCGGTGAACAGCGGTTCGCCGGTCAGTGCGGGCACCATCCCAGCGACGATAGAGAGGCCAAGGCCGACCATGGCGATGACGCGCGGGTCGGCGCGCAGCGCACGGCGTGCCGAACCGGCGCCGTGCGCAATGCCATAGAGAATGAAGCCGATCGACGCGATCAGACCGCCAATGAAGCCGCCGCCCGGATCGTTGTGGCCGCGCAACAGCATGTAGACCGAGAAAAGCAGCATCAGCGCAACGAGAAGCCGCGTTGCCGTGTTCAAGATCAGCGAATTCATCGCGTACCTCTTGCTCTGACGCCGCGCAGCACGGCAAAGGCGCCAAGGGCCGCGACCGCGACAACCACAATTTCACCGAACGTATCGAGTGCGCGGAAATCGACGAGGATCACGTTGACGATGTTGCGGCCATAGGCGTCAGGCACGCTGGCAGCCTCGTAATAGGCGGTTACCGACAGGTCGAGGGGACCTTCGGAGACGGCAAGCAAGGTCAGCGCGACAACGGCGCCGACCGTGAGCGCCAGAGCACCATCTTTCCAGCGGCAGCGCTTCAAGACGTCGCGCTCGAGCAGAGGCAGTCGCAGCATGGCAACGGCGACCAAGACGACGACCAGCGTCTCGACCAAGAGCTGTGTCATCGCCACGTCCGGCGCACCGAACATGACGAAGAAGAGAGCAACGCCGATCCCGACAATACCGAGTGCGCAGATGGCCGTGAGGCGCGACCGGGCGAACGCTGCCATGATGGCGCCGGTCGCGATCAGAACGACGACAGCGCCGTGCTTGAACAAGATATCCGGCCACGCGGCTGGCCAGCGCACGGCGCCAGTCGCGACAAGCGTAAGGCCAACAGCCAGCGCGAAGCTGGCGAAGATTACGAACAGATAGTGCCTGAGGACACCGTGCTGCAGGAACCGTGTCTGTGTCTTGGCGACCAGCTTGAGACCGTCGAGACAGGCGTCCCACGCTCTATCTGCGGTGACCGGCAAGGCTGTTTCGAGACGGATCAAGAAGGCGCGTAACGTTTGGTGGAAGACATAGATCAGGACGCCGACGGCAAATGTCAGCACGCTTAAGAGAAGCGGCAGGTTGATGCCGTGCCACAGCTTCAGATTGATGGTTTCCGGCCGGCCGAGAACGGCGGTAACGGCCGGCTGCACCAGGCTTTCGGCAATCAGCGCCGGCGCCAGGCCGAAGGTGAGGCCAAGAACGGCCAGAAGCAGCGGTCCGATCCACATCCTGAAGGGCGGGTCATGTGGTGTTCCGGCTGTCGGCATCGTGGCGCCAAAGAATGGCCTGAGTGCGATGACACCGGCCATGGCGACCATGAGCATGTTCGCGGCGATGGCGGCGGAGGTGACGAAGGCCGGCTCGGCGGCGATGGCAAGCGCACCTTCGTACTTCAGCTCCTTGCCGATGAAACCCAGAAACGGCGGGAATCCGGCCATGGATAGCGCGGCGGCCACGGCGGCCAGGGCCGTGATCGGCATCAGTGAGGCCAGGCCGCGCAGCCGATCGGTCTCGCGCGTGCCGGTCTGATGATCGATGACGCCGACTACGAGGAACAGCGAGGCTTTATAGAGTGAATGGACGATCAGAAACGTCATGGCGGCGGCGACGGCGACGGTCGCATCGGCGCCCAGAAACATGGTGAGGGTGCCAAGCGCCATGACCGTGGTGTAGGCGAGTGCCAGCTTCAGATCGGTCTGACGCAAGGCAATGACCGATGCAATCACGGCGGTCAGGGCGCCGACAATGGTCAATGTCCACATCCAGGCGTCCGTGCCGCTCATCGCCGGATGCATACGTGCCAAGAGGTAGATGCCCGCCTTGACCATGGTTGCGGAGTGCAGATAGGCGCTGACCGGTGTCGGCGCGGCCATGGCGTTGGGCAGCCAGAAGTGGAAGGGAAACTGTGCCGACTTGGTGAAGGCGGCCGCGAGGATCAGAACGAGGATCGGCAGATAGAGATCATGGGCGCGAATCACGTCGCCCATGGTCAGGATCTCGGAGAGCTCATAACTCCCCGCGACATTGCCCAACAAGATGAAACCGGCCAGCAGCGCCAGGCCGCCGGCACCGGTCAGAAGCAAGGCCTGCAGGGCCGCGCGCCGCGCCTTGGCCGAGGCATGGTCGAAACCGATCAGAAGGTACGAGGTGACCGTTGTGAGTTCCCAGAACACAAACAGCGTGATCAGGTTGTCGGCAAGCACCAGACCGAGCATCGCGACCATGAACATCAGAAGAAAAAGAACGAACCGGCCGAATTGGGCGTGGCCGGCCATGGAGGCGCCGGCATAGAGCGCGACAAGTGTTCCGATGCCGCTGATCAGAAGCGCAAATGTCAGGCTAAGGCCATCAATCAGAAAGGACGCGCTAACGCCTAGGCTGGGTACCCAGTCGTGAGCAACCCGGATCGTGCTGCCATCTGCGATCGCGGGTAGGCATGCCGCAAACACGGCCGTCAGCAAGGCAGGCGGAACCGCACAGAGCCAGCCGAGCGCGGCGCCCTTTGGCGCCGTTCGCGGCGGGCAGGCCTCTTCGTGCCGGTCGATATGCGGACCGCTGCTGGTCATGCCTGTTGGCAATCCTGTTGGCGTTGATGAGAGGGCGACGGCGGTGAAGCAATGACATGATATCAGTCACGGCGTGGGCGGGCGAGAGCGTGCTCGGTTGCGAACACCGGACACCTTGCCGAAGCGCGGCGCCCCCGCTGAAACGCGGAGGACGCCGCACCCCGCGACACTCGGCCATGTACCGGAGGGAATACACGGTCTCCCGTCAGGGCTGGATCGGTGTCGAATGGACGGTCACGCGTTGAGATGCCGGGCTTGTGCGGGCGGGTTGACCAGTATGGCGCCCATCAGTCTTTCCCAAGCGTCCATCTCGTCCTTGATCGCCAGCTTTTCGCGTTTGAGTTGCTGTAGGACCAAGGCATCGGGCAGGGGCCGGTTCTGCTCGGCAGTGATTCGACTCTCGATGGCGCCATGGCGTTCTTTCAAGACACTGTAGCGGGTGTTGGTGGACATTGCCGTTTTCCTATCTCCTGTGATGCGGATCAGCCGCGCACCGCTAGGTGGCGGTCACAAGCCGGTGCTTGTCGTTGCTGGTCGTCAGTTCGGTGAGGCGGTCGAAGAGCGGTCCGCTGTCGTTGCCCGTTGCGCTGTTGACCGCCGCCGTCGTGGGCTCGTCCAAGACCTCTGTCGCCTCGCTAATGCCGTCGTGTTCGAGGCTTCGCCAAACGACGCCAGTGTCTCACTCCGCCGCAACCGGCACCCGATCAACATCGCTGACATGGAGATGCGGTGCCACACATGATTGTTCCAATCATGATTTTGATGACGTTTGATAGGAAAGCCCTATCATCAAATCATTGGGGGCTCCGAGACCAACTGCCGGGAACGCCGGCGGGCGCTGTACTATCCAGGTCGACAGTTTTCCTGAAAGGCCCGTGCGCCATAGGCGAAATGGCGGCCGGCCGACAGTCTTCGGCCTGTCACGATGCGGTGGAGGCCTGGTCACTGTAGGCGGATGTCGCCGCGTCAAGCTGGACAGGTGAAACGAAACCCGGCGGTTTCACGGCGAGAACCGAGCACGCGACCTGGTTCAGGATGGTTTCGGCGGTGTTGCCGATGATCAGACCCTGGATGCCGGTTCGCGCCACCGTTCCCATGACAATCAACTCAACACGCTTGCGCTCGGCAAACTCCGGGACGGCCTTGCGCGCGATGCCCTTGCTCAAATGCACCTGGCGCCGCCCGTCGCTGTCGGGGAACCGCTGCAGCAACTGGTCGAGCTCGACGGCGCTTCGCCGACGTTTTTCCTCAACCAGCATATCCACCTCTTCCGACGCGACGCGCGCGAATCCGCTGTTACGCAGCATGTCCTCGCCGTCCAGGTTCCAGACATGGATGACATGCAGCTCACTCTCATCGGCCCGCGACAGTGATGTCGCCAGTTCCATGATCGTTGTGTTGAGTGCGCTCCGCTGCTCGTCCTCTGGATCGGGATCGACGGCGGCAAGAATGCGGGCGTAATGGTGACGATCATTGCGGCGCATGAGCCACACCGGGCAGGGACATTTTCGCAGCAGATGCAGGTCGGTGCTTGCGAAGAAGAGCGAACCTGCTTCCCATTCTCCCGCGGCACCCTTGATCACGAGGTCATGGCCGTCGCGCAGAACCTTGCTGATGACTTCGACGAACGGGATCCCCTGCACGACAAACTCGGACGTCGCCACGCCGGCTTCGTTGATCGTTTCTGCGATGCGCCCAACGTGGGCATGATGAAACTCCTGCACTTCGTGCTCGACGTCGTGCTCGCGCATACCGCGCACGGCGCGGAACAGTTTGCCGAGTTCGCCGGGAGCGGTTTCGATCACGTCGATCAAGGTGAGGTGGGCATCGTTGGACTTGGCCAACGTTATGGCGCGTGCAACGGCCGTCTTGTTGATGCTGCGGATATCGCACACCAACAGAATGTTCCGGAACCTCTTCATGCCTCAGCCCCACACGTGCGTGATCGTTTTTGGGTAGGCCTGGCGGTGGCCAGATTGCGCCGCCGCCGGCGTTCTGATGTGAGATGGGCTTGAAAAGCTCATTGCTCCAATCGAAGTTAATGGGGATTTCGATAGTTTCCGCCATTCAACGATGTCAGACACATCAGGAGTAACCGCCTTGCCAACCTTGCAGCAGCTTCGCTATCTGGTCGCCGTTGCCGACACGCTCCATTTTCGCCGCGCCGCGGAAATGACACACGTCACGCAACCGACATTGAGCGGTCAGCTTCGCGAGCTCGAGAACAAGCTTGGCGTTCAGTTGGTGGAGCGCAGCCGCGCGAAGGTCATCCTGACTCCGGTCGGCGCGGAGATTGCGGCGCGTGGTCGAACCGTCCTGCGTGACGTGCAGGATATCGTCGAATTGGCCACACACGGCCATAGCCTGCTCGACGGGACCATTCGCGTCGGCGTTCTGCAGTCGCTAGGCCCTTACTTTCTGCCGCATATCGTGCCGGATCTTCATCAAAGTTATCCCGACCTGAAGCTCTACGTTCGCGAAGGTATGCCGCAAGCGCTGCTGAGCGGCATCGATGACGGCAGCTTCGATCTGCTGTTCTTCCCGTTGCCGGTCAAGGGCGCTGACCTCCACACGACGCGGCTGTTTCGTGAGCCCTTGTGGATCGTGATGCCGCGGGATCATCACTTGGCGAGCAAAAAGACCATCGATCGATCGGATCTGAAAGACCAAACCGTCCTGACGCTGGAGCGTGGCCATCGTCTGCACGACCAGGTACAGGAACTTTGCGAGCAGTACCGTGCCAACGTGTCGATGGATTATGAGGGCACCAGTCTGGACACGCTGCGCCAAATGGTCGGCATGGGCATGGGGTTGTCGTTTTTACCGGCACTCTACGTCCGGTCGGAGGTTTTGCAGGACGATCAGGTCGTCGTGCGCCAACTGCGCAGCCGCTCGCCGTCGCGCATGGTCGGCATGGTGTGGCGCCGGCACTCGGCGCGCCAGGATGAGTTCGTTACGCTTGCCGGTTTCGTTCGCGGCGTCATGAAGAGCCGTGTTCCCGACCTGACGATCGTTTCGTAGCGTTGCGTCGGCCAAGTGTCGCGGCGCATGATCGGCGCGGCACAACCTGATAGGAAGATCCTATCATCGTCGGCATTGCACCCATCAATGCCCACCAACATCTCCTGACGCGAAACATAGCCCACCTTTGCGCATCGGACAGGAGAAGAGGTATGGCTTCCGGCGAGCAGGAAGCGCCATACGCCATAACGCAGTTCGAGATCGACTACCTCGTGCCGATCAATCTGTTCGGCATCGACATGTCGTTCACGACGTCGGCGCAGGCGATGGTGACGACGACCCTCCTGGTCAGCGTTTACCTGATCTATGGCATCCGCCAGCGCTCGCTTGTGCCTGGCCGTCTGCAGTCAAGCGTCGAGGCGGTTTATACGTTTGTCGCGAACACGGTCACGAAAACCGCCGGGCCGCAGGCTGAATCAGCAATACCCTTCGTCTTTTCCCTGTTCGTGTTCATCCTGTTCGGCAGTCTGTTCGGCCTGACGCCGGTCAAGTTCACCTTCACGAGCCACCTGGTTGTCACCCTTGCACTGGCGCTTGTCGTCTTTGCCTATGTCAACACGCTTGCGGTGCGCACGCAGGGTGCCGGTGTCTTTCGTATGTTCTTGCCGGCCGGTACGCCGCTCTACATGGCGCCGCTGATCGTTGTGATCGAGGTGATCTCCTATCTGTTCCGGCCGATCACGTTGGGTGTCCGCATCTTTGCCAACATCCTGGCCGGCCATATCATGATCAAACTCTTCGCCGACTTCAGCGTCATGCTGACGGAAGGTTTGGGACTTGCCGGTATGGCCCTTGCGCTGCTGCCGGTTGCGATGATGGCCGTGCTTTACGGCTTCGAGGTCATGATCTTCCTGGTCCAGGCCTACATCTTCATCCTCATTACCTCACTCTACATTCGCGATGCGTTGCATGCGCACTAGCGCATAGCGACGCCAACACCACGGAAAGGACGTTACGACATGACGGACGACGGCATCAGACTGCTTGCGGCTGCCCTTGCATTGCTGCCGCTCTTTGGCGTCGCGCTCGCGTTGGGCAAGATCTTCTCTGATTGGATTTCCTCCGTCGCACGCAATCCCGGTGCTGGCGAGAAAGTCCAGCCGGTGGGATTGCTCGGTTTCGCACTGACCGAAGCGATTGCGCTCTTTGCACTGATTGTCTCGTTCATCATCCTGTTCGTGGGGTGACATTTCTGTAGGCATGACGTGAAGATCGTTTCGCGACAAGACCGACTTGTGAACCGCCCATGCCGTCGAATCGGCTGAAACGCCGATCTCGCTTTCCATAATGCTTATGGGGCTGACCTTCCCACACATCCGGTTCTGACCTGACACGGACTTGGGCAACGGTTCCCTGCTAATTTGGCAGAAAGAATGACAAATTTGTGGCCGGTGATTACCATGCTGCCTCTGTCCTGGGAGACAGTACGGCAATTGGTCGGCCTCCCTTGACTGGTTCAATGTTAGCGCGAGTGCATGGCCGGCCCGTTGATCCCGTTCATAACGATGAATAGGAGGAGGTAACCATGACAACACGCGATCCCGTAGACCAACTTCTGTCTGGTCGAATGGACCGGCGCACGCTCAGCAAGACGCTCGGCTCGCTTGGCATCGGCGTTGCAGCCATGCCACTCGTAACACAGGAAGTACGGGCCGAAGAGGAGGAGGCCAACTTCTTCACCTGGGCTGGTTATGAGAACCCAATGTTCCATCAGACCTATATTGACAAATATGGTGTCTCGCCCAACGTCACGTTCTTCGGTGGCACCACCGAAGCCAAGAACAAGATTCTTGCCGGGTACAAGACCGACATTGGTCACCCCTGTTCGGGCGGTGTTACGGAGTGGTATGCGTCCGGCATTATCGTCCCGTTCGATACCGGCCGGATGAAGTTCTGGAATGACTACTTTGAGCCTCTCAGGAACATCAACTCAACCCTGACGCCGGAAGGCGATCATCTGTTTGTTCCGTGGGACTGGGGCAATTCATCGATCCTCTACCGCACCGATCTCGTGGAGATCGAGGAAGAATCCTGGGGCCTGCTGTTTGACGAGCGGTACAAGGGCAAGCTTGCGACCTACGATTCACCGCAGGCCGGTGTGCAAGTCGCCGCTCAGGTCCTCGGCTTTACGAACCTCGAATCCCTGAGCGACGAGCAACTCGCTGAAGTCAGGACGCTCTTGGAAAAGCAGCGTTCGCTTTTGCGGTTCTATTGGGAGAGCCAGTCCGAGGCCGGTCAGGCCATGGTCGCCGGCGAGTTGGTTGCGACCTACGCCTGGAACGATCTCTACAAGACGGTGACCGATGCGGGGATCCCTGTGACCTATATGTCGCCTAAAGAAGGCGCGCGCAACTGGGTTTGCGGCTTCGTGCTGACCGCCCCGGAGAACCGGGTTGCCAGCGACGAGCGTGTCTACGACTTCCTCGACGCCATGATGTCGCCGGAAGCCGGCGCCTTCTTGATCGACGAGTACAGCTACGGCGCAGCCAACAGCAAGTCCTTTGACCTGGTTCCGCCCGAGCGCGTTGCGGAGGTCGGTCTGTCCGATCCCGAAGCCTTCTTGGCGAAGGGCATCCTGCAGCCCATACCGCCCGAATACGACGAGAAGTACGTCAATCTCTGGGAAGAGGTGAAACTCGGCATGTAGCGCCGATGTTGTACACACTGCCGGGCGTGCGCAGAGCGGGTCCGGCGGTGTGTGCCGTTCCAAATCGCAATGACGTCGTTCAACGCCGTTTGCCTGTCGATCATCGACCGATAGCGTAGGCGTCCCGTCGCGGGTCGGCACCGCCGGTGAGCAGACTGGTCTCAGGATCGACCGTGATGGCCGACATCACGCCCATATCCATGGGTTCCCAATCTTCGACCCGGCGAACGTCGTGTCCCCTGTTCGAGAGTTCATCGGTCACATCCGTCTCAATGCGGCTCTCGACGTGCAGACGGCCCGGCAGATAATCGTGCGGCCAGAAGGAGTCGGGGAAACTCCAGGTCGTGAACCGTGGCGCCTCGATGGCGGTCTGGGCGTTCATGCCGAACACGGCGATGTTCAGGAACGTCTGGACCATGGCCTGGCACTGGGCATCGCCACCGGGACAACCAAACGGCATGAACAGCTTGCCGTCTTTGAACGCCATGGCGGGGTTGGGTGTCAGTCGAGGCCGCTTCCAAGGCTCGAGCTTCGACGCGTGGTTTTCGTCGAGCCACGTCTGCGTGCCCCGACCGGAGAGACTGAAACCGAGTTCCGGCACGATGGGTGCGCGTGTGTTCGCATCGCTCGGCGTGGCCGAGAAGGCGTTTCCCCAGCGATCGACGACACAGGTGTAGCTGGTATCGGTTTCGCGTTCGCGAAAGCTCTGCCCTGAGCGCGGTTCCGGTCGACCCCACGGCGTCATGTCGTTAATGAGGCCTGGGGCCGGCATCTCTCCGAACGCCTGGTGCATGTCTATCTGCCCACGTCGGCTGCGTGTGTATTCCGGCGTCATCAAAGCGTCCATCGGCACGTCGACCATGTCGGGATCGCCGAAGTAATAGTCCCGATCGGAGAAGCTCAGGTTCATGGCTTCGGACAGCAGATGAATGTAGTCCGCGCTGTTGTGTCCGAGCGCGGCGAGGTCGTCATGCTCCAGCATCTGCAGGGTCTGCGGCACGACCGGCCCCTGACACCAGGGCCCGCAGGCAAAGATCTCGTAGTCATGAAAGGTGCCGCGCACATGGGGCTCTTCCTTGACCGAAAAGTCACGAAAGTCCTCCAGCCTGAGCAGGCCGCCTTGTTCTTCGCTGTAACGCGCCATCTCCTGGGCGATGTCGCCGCGATAGAATTCGTCCCGGGCGGCCCGAATAGCCGCCTCGCGGCCTTGCGCCGCATGCTTGCGCTCGACATCGATCAACCGTTCGAAGGTGCGCGCCAGCGCCGGCTGGACGATGAGTGTGCCTGCCGGAGGCACCTCTCCGTCGCGCAAGTATGTCTCCCGGTTGGCGGGCCAACGGCTGATGGCGTCAACTTCGCCCACGAGCTGGTTGCGCACGACCGTTGAGAGGGCGTAGCCGTCCCACGCTATTTCCAGCGCCGGTGTCAGGACTTCTTCCAACGTCATGGTGCCGTAGTTTTGCAGCGCGGTGAGCCATGCATCGGGTGCTGCCGGCACCACCGCACGGCGGATGTCCGCGGGCAAGTCGCCTGCGCAGTTGTCCTTGAAAAACGCGATGCTCGCTGCCTTCGGCCAGCGGCCGAGCCCGCTGATCGTGGTCACGGCGCGACGGTCAGCGAGGTAGATCATGATGGGCGCGACGCCGCCGAAGTTCGTGTTGTCGCCCAGCACCACGTTGATCACGATGCCGGAGGCGACACCCGCATCCACCGCGTTGCCGCCTTGCTCCAGCAACCGGTAACCCGCCGCTGCCGACAACGGATGGCCCGAACTGATAACATGGTGCGTGCCCATGACCGGCGGGCGATGCGAACCATAGGTCGTTGTCATAGGTCGAGTTCCCCGCATGTGTTGGGTGGCGGCATCGGTCTTGTCAAACCAGGTTGGCTTGGGTTGGCCAGGGGTCACGCGTCGCCGGTGAGCATGCGCAATCCCTGCCTCGACTTCAACAGCGCACGATAGAACGGATTGTGGTCAAGCTTGGAACGGCGTTGAATCGAGAAAACGCTGCAGCACGTTCGCGGTGATTGTGGATACGTTGTTCTCATAATTGCTGTGACACAGGCCGTCGCACCAGGAGATGGAGCCGGTGGAAAACACGGCGCCGCCGGCCGGCGTTTCAAAGAACACCATGTCTGCTCGGACTAGGGGTGAGTTCTCGCCGTTGATGTCGGCGGTCAGATGGTAAAACTCTTCGGGCACCGTGAGATAGCTGGCAGAAAGATGGGTGGCGTTGGCGACAACCAGCGCATGCGGTGGCGTGCCCAACGCCGCATCGGCGCGGTCGAGCTCCGCGCCCGCGGCGCCGCCCAGGGCAAAACCAAAATCGCCGATCCTCTCGTTCTCGCCGACGCCTTCGAAGATCCACGCGGCTCTTGGGTCGAAACTCGCCTCGGTGCGCTCGTAGTAAGAGGCGGAGTCGAACCCACATGCCGTGTAGCCCACACCCAGCAGTTCCTGCGGCGTGCGGCCATTGCGCCGCCACAGACCGGAGAGCTCTCCCGTCGACGCCAGGTGATATTCACCGGGCTCCGCGATCCAGTTTCTGCCGCCGTCCTCGGCCCGGCGCATCTCGATGAGGCCGGAATCTTCGGGATGGTAGGCGATCTTCCAATAGAATCCGTTCGCACCGAGATACATGAACCGGCCACCTTGCTCGAGGTAGGCGAGTATCGCATCCGACATGGACTGTGAGGTGTACTCCGGGTGGCTGCCCGAGATGACACAGCGGTATTGGTTCAGCAGGTCCGCTCCTTCCCGGTCGAGCGCTTCGTCGGTCAGGATGTCGTAGGACTGGCCACTTTCCTCGAGCCAATCAAGAATCAGCGTGTCCGCGCCAAAATTCCATACGGACTTCCCTGGCGCCATGTCCACGATAGGTCGGTGCCGGGATGCGTGGCACACACCGCTGCCATCGCTGTGCAAATCGTAGGTCGAGGCGCCGAGCTCCGGATGCATCTGCAGATACATCTGATTTTTGGACAAGGCCGCAAACCGGTTCATGGTCCGCTCAAGGAAGCGCCGGCGCTGTACGTGCGTGCCATCGTTGCCGTAGCACACATAGGTGGCGGTCGGCATCAAAACGGCCAGCTTCGAGCCCGGCTTGCCTTTGGCAGGCAGCACGAAGAAGGTGGCGTAGGCGGACTTCTCGCCTTGACGGAATCGTCCGCAGTAGACCCCGCTCTTCCAGTCTGTTGGGATCGTCAGCGCGATGTCGTCGGCCCAGCCACAATCGACCACGTCGTCCTCGTGGAAGTGAATAGCGCCATAGTGCGCGGGATTGTCCGCCCATCGGTGCGCCGTTCCGTTCCATCGACTGCCTTTCATCGCCCGGGTCGGTAGATTGACGGTGTGTCCGTGCCAGGCGTGGGGTGAGGTGTCGACGATCGCGGTCCCCGACGGGTCGCGCGAAAAATCCCAGGCCGCGACAAGCGAGCCTTCTTCGCCGCGCGGGGATGAAAACAGCGCGGGCGCCTCCAACTTGCCGTTGAAGTGCGCGGTCATGGATCCGTCGGCGGCCTTCCACGCGCCGATGAAAAAATCATCGGGCTCGAGCGCTGGTCGGACATCGATCTGCTGCTCGGCGCACGCCTCGCGTAGAAGCAGATGGCCGGGTTCCAGGCAACGATGCGATACCAGAAGCTTGCCGCTAGCAGGCTCGTAGCTGGCCGTCGCTTCGTGCCAGTAGTCGAGCGGCAGCGGCTTGGTCGTCGAGACCGTGCAGACCTGACCGGGTCCGGCGCCGGCGACTACGCTGAGCCGCCCTGCCTCGTCCAGATACAAGGCAAACCCGGTTTCACGCCCTGAGTCCCAGGTGCCCACAAGCGATTGGGGTCGGCCGGTCTGAAGCGTCGGTTTGACGTTGATGCGAAGGCAAAACCCGTCGGGCGTCGCCGGACAAGGCTGTGTGAACGCGACATAAGAGCCGATCGAGGTCGACTGATCCCGCCCCTCGTACTCTCCGTCCGCCGCCGTGGCCGCCGGTGTCAGATGCTCACCCGGACCGTCCGGGTCAGCGACGGCGGAGCGGACTTTGACGACGTCGAAGTGGTACTTCGAGCCAAGCTTGCCCGTTGACACCTTAAAGTTCACGACCTCTCCGGGGCGCACGTCCCAGCGGTCCGCATAGGCGAGCATCCGTTCGTCGACACACGGCTTCTGGGGTAGGCCGGCCAGCGCAATCTCGTCGCCCAATGGCAGTGTCTGGCCGGTCAGCATCTCCCAGCGTAGCTTGAACATCGCTCGCTGTGCGTCGGCATAGGTTTCGAAGTGCACGCCCTCGTAGACGCGGACCGGGTCACCTCGGCGGTCGCTCACGCAGCCAAGCCCATATCCCCCGTCGTCCACTTCGACGATGACGTGCGCGTCGTCTACCGTGTCGGCCCGCATGATGGTCAGCAAGCGCTGCAGGCTGGGGCTATGTGGCCCGAGTGGGTTCTCGAAATATTCCTCGCACGGCGCCAAGTCTCTCGGATCGACATCTAACATTAAACCCTCCCAGATTTTGTGGAGCGGCAGACGGCGGGCGAAGCCGGCCGCATCGTACGCCATTGCCGGCGCAACAACGGTCGAGATCGTGCAGGCCATCGCGACGCACACCATCCACGATCAGCGTACCGCCGTAACGCCTCTTGGTGTTGGACGAAGCGATCAGCACCACTCCATGTGCACCGGCGTTCCTCAGATAATCCCCCATAGCGGCGTTCACGATAGCCAAACAGGCCCCATTCATCCTAAACCATGCATCGCAACGCCGTTCGTTGACATGGGTATTGGAGACCTGTTCGAAATCGGCAGCGCGTTCGGTTGTTTTCGCAGCCATTTTTTCGAGTGCCATCGGGGGAGTTGTCGGATGCGGATCGTTGATGTGACGCCTTATCTGGTCGGGCCGAAACCTAGCTCGGATGGCTGGTCTACGGGTCAGATCGTTGTGTTTGTGAAGCTTGAAACGGACACAGGGCTCGTCGGTTGGGGTGAGGCCTACGCGCTATCCTACAGGGAGCGGGCAATCTGCGAGATCATCATCGCGTTGGGTGAAGCCTTGAAGCAGATGTCGGCCGCCACGCCGCGCGCCTTTTTGCACCAAGTCGCAAAACCCATGGACACCAAACACCCAGGCATCGACTACGCGTCGGCGGTAAGTGCCATCGAAATCGCGCTCTGGGACCTGGCCGGCAAGGCCGCGCGGATGCCCGTGCATGCACTGCTTGGCGGTGCCATCGTCGACAAGGTGCCGCTTTACGCCAACGCCTGGGACTCGCCGGTCCAAAGGCCTGAGGCCATTGCAGAACGATGCGCCATGATGCGCTCGCAGGGCTACCATGCCGTCAAGATCTATCCCTTGCGCCAGCCCAGCCTCGCGGATGCTGAAGCTTGTGTCCGGTTGACCCGCGAAGCGGTCGGTTGGGACGCGGACATCATGCTCGATTTTGCCATCCAGCAAGACCCGCGCCACGCGCTTCATGCCGCGCGCCTGTTCGAACCTTACAGGCCCTACTGGATAGAAGAGCCGCTGGCCGGCGATGACTTTGATGGCCTGGCCGAATTTCGCGCCAACACGAAAACGCGCATCACCACCGGCGAACGTCAGTCGGGTCTACGTCATTACCGCAGTGTTCTCGATAAGAGAGCGGCTGACGTGCTCAATCCTGATATTGCCGGGGCTGGCGGTATCCTGACGATGCTTGAAATCGGCGCCATGGCAGACTCCCACGCGGTGATGATCTCACCCCATAGCTGGAACAGCACAACCGTCGCCTTTCTCGCCATGCTCCATACCTGCGCGGTGATGCGGAACGCGATCTACGCGGAGGTCTATTACGACTATCTGGAACTGGGCGCGGATTACGCCAACTGTGACTATGCCATCGACAGCGGTTATGCCAGCCTGCCGCAAAAGCCAGGACTGGGCATCGAGATGAACGAGGATGCGCTGCGGTCGCTGGCTCCATGACGCACTGTGCTCGACGACGAGCTTGGGGCAGGCGGGCAGACCGAACGATCCGCGAAGTATCCCGCAGGTTTGACCCATTGACCTGACGACGGCTTGCTGGTCGTCCGGCAAGACCAGCCCTGACGTTCGGGAGGACGATCCCGCCCACACGCCTTCAAGGGTCTTTCACCTGGACCGCAAGTCCGATCAGTATCATCGCCAACGCTGGCCGTGGACGCTTAGTATTAGACACCGTCAACGCGCATCGTACCGCCAGAACCGGGGAGAGAGATATGGAGTACCGCGACGAGATCTACTTCGAGGCCCAGCCCGAACGGGAGGTGCCGTTCTCCGAGGACGAGTATGCCCAGCGCCTGACGCGCATTCGCCAGGCCATGGCCGAGGCAGGTATCGACTGCCTGTTCCTGAGCTCGCCGGAAAGTTTGTACTACGTCTCCGGCTACCGCTGTATGTGGTACCACACCGAAAGCCCGATCGAGTGGTCGGCGACGAACGGCATCGCGGTCCACGTCGACCACGATCGCTATATCCATTTCGAGACCGAGCGCGAGGCGGTGCTGACCCGCACGTTCACGGTCGATACCGACACCCGCTATTTCCCCAAGGACAGTTACCGTGACGGCACGACCTTCATCGCCGAAGAGCTCAAGGCCGAAGGCTGGCTCAAGGGCAATGTGGGGCTCGAAATGTACGCGATGCGGCCCAACCGCGCGGTGTCGGACCGCTTCCAGGCGGCGTTCGAGGCCGCGGGCGCTAAGGTGATCGACGGCAGCGCGATCCTGCGCGACGTCCGCTGGGTCAAGTCGCCTGCCGAGATGGAGATGCTGAAGGAAAGCGCAAGGCTTGCCACGATCGGCCTGAAGCGCGCCATGGAGGTTCTCCGGCCCGGAGTCATGGAGCTTGAGGTCCAGGGTGAGGTGAATCTGGCGATGGCGAAGGCCGGCGGCGAAATGCAGGCCCAGATCATGCCCGTGCTCTCGGGCAAGAAATCGTTCGCGACCCACGGCTACACCACCCGGCGCAAGATGCAGGCGGGCGAAACCGTCTGCATCGATGTCTGCGGCGTGCACAATCGCTATCACATCAATGGCGCGCGGACGTTCTCACTGGGTGAGCCCGCGAAAGACGTGAAAGACGTCACCGACCGGGCCGCGGCCGTGATGGACATCGTTCGCGACTGCCTGCGTCCAAACCTGCCGGTGCGCGAACTCAACGAAAAGGTGAAGGCGCACTACGACAAAGAGGAGCTGTGGACCTCCCGGGGCTGGATCGGCGGCTACGAGATGGGCATCGGTTTTCCGTCGGATTGGGTCGGCAACTTTGTCTACGACCCCCTGGCCGAGAAGAACGCCGACCGGGTGTTCGAACCGGGCACCGCGGTCAACCACGAAATCCAGATCTTCATGCCGCGCCATGTCGGCCAGTTCTTCATGATCGAAAGTCTGCTCTTCGAGGAGGACAAGGCGAACTTTGCCACGCCGGAGATCCCCTACAACCTGATCGTCGTCGCGTGATGGGAGAGCGGGGCGTGCGCCGATCCGATAGGCGGAGGCAGGTGCGGCCCCTCTTTTGATGTCGTCTGTTCGCTAAGCTCTAGCTGAACTGACGGCCGGTTCGCACAGCGGTGCCTTCGGTTCCGCGCGGCGATGTCGGGCTGCTGCCGTTGTTGACTCCGTGCTGCGTCTCCTGACTGACAAGCTTTCCCGGCGCGGGGCGGCCTTGGTTTGCTTACGCCGCGTTCGGCCTCGACGTCTCGGAAAGCGCAGCCGTAGCCGCTTCGACCTCGACAAAGGTGTCGTTATAGGCGGGCTGGCCGCCGGCCGACCAGGATGACGGCGTCAGCATGTTGGCCAAGGCCGCGGTCTCGGCCGGCTCGCTCCACCATTTGCCGATCAACGTGACCGCTCCAGGACAGATGATGTCGCTGACGTTGAGCACGGCGCGTATCTCGCCGCGCTCGTTGCGGATGAGGACGTCCAGGCCGTCGATTAAACCGAGCCTATCGGCGTCAGCCGGGTTCATTTCCAGGGCCGGACGGCCCTGTGCCTTGCGATGGCGCGGCATGTTGGCGAAGCTCGAGTTGAGGAAGTAGTGGGACTTGGGCGTCAGCAATCGAAGACTGTCCGAGGCGAGCGGCTCCGGGTCGTCGCCGGCGAAGCGCAGGGTCGGTTCGCCTGCTGACGGGTCCGGGCGCGGTGGTGAAACCTTGTGCCAGCCGTCGGCTTTCAGCGCCTCCAAGGTCAAGCCCGGCGGCAAGGTGCAGGCGGCGATCTCTTCGTCGCCTTCACGATACGCGGGACCCTCAAGGCCCAATCGCGGCGCCAGCAGGCGCATGACGTCACCGTGGGATTTCGCCTCGCCCAGCGGCGCGATGGCCGGGTTGTTCACCGTCACGTAATGATGCCCCCACGCACCCAAGACGTCGAAATGCTCAAGCTGGGTGGTCGCCGGCAAGACGATATCGGCATAGCGCGCCGTATCCGTCATGAAATGCTCGAGAACGACCGTGAACAAATCGTCGCGGCAGAGACCGCGCCGTACCCTTGCGGAGTCTGTTTGAATCACGGCGGGGTTCATGCACCAGACCATCAGTCCCTTGATCGGCGGATCGAGATCGGTCAACGCCGGGCCTACGGCCGCGAGATCCACGCTGCGGGAAGGTCCAGGCAACAGGTCGTCGCGGCCGGCGGCGTACTCGTCGAACGCCGGCGCGTCGAACAAGAAAAGACCGCCGCCGGGAAGACGCCAATGGCCGCCCAACATGGCAAGCGCCGACAGCGAACGCACGAAAGCTTCACCGCGCACGGTCTGCTGGGGCGCGACGCCGGCGCGCAGCACGGCGGGTTTTGCGGCGGCAAATTCGCGCGCCAGGCGGATGACGGTCCCGGCGTCGCAACCGCACGCGGCCGCCACGCGTTCCGGCGTCCAGGGTTCGACCTGGGCGCAAAAGGCGTCGAAGTCGGCGGCCGTCGCCTGGGCATAGTCGAGATCGGCGAGGCCTTCGCGAAGCATCACATGGGCCATGCCCGCAGCCAGGATTGCGTCGCTGCCCGGCGTAATCGCAAGATGTTCGTCGCACTGTTCCGCCGTGCGGCTGCGTCGCGGGTCGATGCAGATCACCCGCGTGCCGTGGCGCCGCCGGGCTTCCTTGATGAACCGCCAGTGGTGGTGGCAGGTCGACAGCATGTTGACGCCCCACAGAATGATAAGGCGGCTGTCGACGATTTCCTCGGGGTCGAACCCTACGGGGTGGCCTTCCTCCCAGAGCGCACTCATGGAGGCGCCGCAGAGTTCGCCATGCAGCTGCGAAGCGCCCAGGCCGTGGAACAGGCGCATCAGCGCGTGCCGCTGAACCACCCCCATGGAACCCAGATAGAAAAGCGGCATCAATGCCTCGGGACCATCGCGTTCGATGATCGCCAAGAAACGCTCGGCGATGGTGTCCAGTGCCTCATCCCAGCTGATCTGCTCGAACGCGCCGCTGCCTTTGGCACCCGTACGACGCAGTGGATGGAGCAGCCGGTCCGGGGCATAGGTCCGCGACTGATAGTCGTTGACCTTGGCGCACAACACGCCACGGGTGATCGGATGGTCCTTGGCGCCCTCGACCCGTGTGACCCGGCCATCCTCGACATGCGCGGTCCAGGCACAGGTATCCTGGCAATCAAGCGGACAGCAGCCCTTGATCTGTCGCGTCTCGCCCATTGTGCCTCCCTTTGCCCCAATCCGTCATTGGCGCTAATAGCCCGAAATGTCGTGCGACCTAGTCTGTCTTGGTGAAGAGCTTGCCATGCAGATTTACAGCATCCAATCACAAAGCAATGTCTGACCCCCGTGTCGTCGAACGTTCGCCATTGAATGCCTGTATGCACTGCTGACCGGGAAACTTGGCAATGACCGGTTCGCCGCTCAGTTTGTCTGAATAGGTGTAACGCTTCTTGTCGCGTGATGCCGCCGTCTACAATCGCGCTCCCACGCATCAGCACGTGATCTCGACATCCCGACAACCGTGTCGCATATGACAGAGCCTTCACTGGTGACGCGACATGACTCAGATCATTGCATGACGCCGAACATCCAGGACAGTAACGCATTCGCTGCGTTTGCCGTTGCGGCAAGAGCATGTGGACGAAGCCATCGCTGGTGGATCGATCAACCCATGACGCAAAGCTTGAGCGATTATCTGGCTCGATGCGACGATGCTCATCCATCAACCTAGGTGTTTCGAGGTGGTGATCGCATGAGCGCCTCGCGCGAACAATGGGGAAGCCGCTACGGCTTTGTGTTGGCCACCATCGGCGGCGCGGTCGGCATGGGTAACATATGGCGATTTTCCTACGTTGCCGGCGAGAACGGCGGTGCGGTCTTCCTTTTTATCTATCTTGCCTTCGTGTTCCTGATCGGCGTTCCCTTGATGATCGCGGAGCTGTCGATCGGCCGTCACGCCCAAGGCGATGCCATCAGTGCGTATGAGACGGCGAACAAGACGCGTCGATGGCGTGTCGTCGGCTGGATAGGCATTCTGGCCGCTGTCATTCTCTTGAGCTACTACGCTGTTATTGCCGGCTGGGCGTTGAAGTACGTTGTCGGGGCATCAACCGGCGCCCTATGGCGTGCGACGGGGGCGGACTACGGCGGTTACTTCGAACAGTTTATCGCCCATCGTGGTGAACCAACGGCCTGGCAGGCGTGCGCGCTGACAATAACGGTCCTTGTTGTTGCCTGCGGCGTTCGGCAGGGGATCGAGCGTATCAATCGAATGCTGATCCCCATTCTTGCCGCCATCATAATTGTCCTTGCCGGCTACGCGCTTTCCCTGCCGGGATCAAGCGCGGGCGTCAGTTTTCTGCTCGCCCCCGACTGGACTGTTCTGCGGCAGCCAGGCGTCTATGCGGCGGCCCTGGGCCAAGCCTTTTTCACCCTGGGCATGGGCATGGCGTTTTTCGTGACCTACGGCAGTTACATGCCGCGGACCTTCTCAATACCTGCCTCTGCGGTGGTCATAGCTATTGGCGATACGCTGTTCGCGCTCATCGCGGGCTTGGCGATTTTCCCGGCGGTCTTCGCGTTGGGGGCCGATCCTGCCGCAGGACCTGAACTGGCTTTCGTGACGTTGCCCCAGATCTTTCTCGAAATGCCCGGCGGCGATGTCGTCGGTGTCGTGTTCTTCCTGCTGCTCGCAACCGCCGCCATCACGTCGATGGTCGCCTTGCTCGAAATCCCGGTTTCGGCGCTGACTCAGCGTCTGCGGCTGCGGCGCTGGCGCGCGACGGTGGGTATGGGTGTTGGCGTGTTCCTCCTCGGCTTGCCCTCGGCGCTGAGCTATGGCGTGCTCAGCCACGTCCACGTGGGATCATACGGCATTCTCGAAGCGATCGACTATGGCGCGTCCAACATCCTTTTGCCCACGGCGGGTATTCTGACGGCGCTCTATGTCGGCTGGCGTCTGGAGCGCGCGTTCGTCTTGGACGAGGCGGATTTCGGTAGGCGGCGGATCGGTGTCGTCTGGTTGTGGCTGGTGCGGGTTCTCGTTCCGGTGACCATACTGGGGATACTTCTGCAGTCGGCTGGGGCGCTCTGAGCCGATTGAAACCGTCGTGGTTCAATGACCCAAACAACCATCTTCGAAGATTGATGCCGGGGACCTTCGGTTCACGAGAAGTGGTGGCTACGGTCAGTCCAACTTAGTTCCGTGGGCAGACCTGCATCGGTGTTTCGCCCCTGCCGTGCATGCAACGGCAGTTGGTGTCGCTCGTTGGCTGCGTTCACCAGGCCTTGACGGCCAAGACATCGCAGGGCGGGCTCCTGAGCAGGTCTTCGGCGACGCTGCCAAGAAGAGCATGGGCCGCACCCGTGCGGCCGTGCGTGCCGATAACGAGCAGGTCGGGCTTCAATCGATCGAGCTGCTGGTGAATGACCTCCCGCACCGTGCCTTCCTGCATGATGCGCTCGAACCTGGGCGACTCGGCTTCAAGACTGGCGAGGAACGAGGCCATCTCTTCTTCGATCATGTGTTCGAACGCGGCCTGATGCTGTTTGTCGACTTCCCGTCGCGTGTTGTGGCCATAGAGGAAACCCTTGAAGGGCACGTCATACGCATGAACGAGATGAAACTCGCCATTTGCTACGAACTTGACCGCGAACTCGATTGCGCGTCTGGAATAGACCGAGAAATCGACACCAACCATGATCCGGCGATAGGGGCCACTGTCACGTTCTTTCACGAGAAGGATGGGAACATCGCCGGCGCGGATGACGCGTTCGGCCGTGGTGCCCCGAAACATGTCCTTGAAAGCATCTTCACGATGGACACCCAGGACGATCAGGTCGGCGTCCGTATCTTCCGACAACTCGAGAATATCAACGTAGGCCCTGCCGAAAACGACCTTGATCGCGACGTTCGGTGCGTCGCCTGCCGTGAGTGTGGCGATGTGTTCTTGAATAGCCTGTTCGGCGGCGCGGTGCTGCGCATTGGCAATTGACGCCGGCAAGTCTTCATCGATCACGTGGACGATGGTCAGGTCAGCGCCGCAATTCGAAGCCTGGCGTACGGCGCGCTCCAACGCCCGGTCAGAACGTGCCGATAGGTCCGTCGCCATCAAGATGTTTTTCATGCACGTCGCTCCCGTTGTTGTCGATTTGCTCTGCGTGCCGGTCCCAGCCAGAAGCCGCCGGCGCGCATCCGGTGCTATGGTGTGATGGCCACCTTCAGCACGCCGTCACGCTGGTTGGCGAACAGCTCATAGGCGTCTTCGATTTGGTCCAGCTTATAGCGGTGCGTCACCAGCGATGTCAGATCGAGCCGCTCGGAGACGATAACATTCATCAGCCGGCGCATCCGCTCCTTGCCGCCGGGGCACAGCGACGTGACGATGGTCTGATCGCCCAGGCCGGCGTTGAACGCGGCGAGCGGGATGGTCAGATCGTCCGCATAAACGCCTAGGCTGGATAAGATGCCGCCCGGCTTCAGGATCTTCAAACAGCTCTCGAAGGTCGATTGCAGTCCAAGAGCCTCGATCGCAACATCGACGCCGCGCCCGTCGGTAAGACGCATGATTTCGTCAACCGGATCGTTTTTGCTGAAATCGACCACGATGTCGGCGCCGACGCGCTCGGCCATGGCGATACGTTCGCTCACCGATTCCACGGCGATGATCGTCGTCGCGCCGCGTAGTTTGGCGCCGGCGGTCGCGCATAGACCGATCGGCCCCTGGGCGAAGACCGCTACCGTGTCGCCGATCTTGATGTTGCCGGACTCAGCGCCGGCGAAACCCGTCGACATGATATCCGGGCACATCAGGACCTGTTCGTCGGTCAGGCCGTCGGGCACGGGCGCCAGATTGGCCATCGCGTCGGGCACCAGAACGTATTCGGCCTGGGTGCCGTCGATCGTGTTGCCAAAGCGCCAGCCGCCCATCGGTTTCAGGCCATGGGCCGCGCTTTGGCCATCCTGGGCGTGCAGGCCGTCAAGGCAGGCATTGGAGTAGCCACTGGGGCAGATGGCGCCGGCGATGACGCGCTGGCCTTCCTCATAACCCCCGACATTTGCCCCCAGTTTTTCGATTATGCCGACCGGCTCGTGTCCGACCGTCAGGCCTCTGGCGACCGGGTACTCGCCCTTGAGAATATGAACATCCGTCCCGCAAATCGTCGTCGTGGTAATCCGCATCAACGCATCATTCGGTCCGACATCCGGGATCGGCTTGTCGTCCAGGGCAATGCGGCCGGGTTCAACGAAGAGGGCGGCTTTCATCATCTCGGGCATGGCTGGCGTTTCCTTCGGCGGGAAATTGAACAATGCTTACTTGTACTCAGGAGAACTTGATGGCATTGATTTATATCAATGAACGTTTAATGACGTTCACCAATGCTTGACGACGCTAGCTTGAACAAAAGGGTGCTTAGTGATGCTAAGCAGGCCGTTCTTCACGATCCATGAGATCGCAAAGCTTCTGAAGGTCAGCGAAGCGACCGTTCGAAGTTGGATTCATGAGGGTGAGCTTCGGGCCGTCAGGTTTGGCCGTGAGTTTCGTGTGGCCGCCAAGGACCTTGAGGCATTCGTGAACGCGCACGCGACACGACCGCATCCGGAACAGTAGACAAAGCCGAGCTGGTACGTCCCGGGTCCAGGTTGGAAGACCTGCCCCATACATCGCCAACCAGAATGAGTAGGCGCTGATGCTGGAAATCGTTTCCATCTCGGTCTTCTATGAGGTCGCGGCACTGCTTGTGTTGGCGACAGTTGTCGGGCTGATCGGCGTGCTGTTGCGCCAGCCCTTGATCGTCAGCTTCATCGCCGTCGGCATCCTGGCCGGCCCGTCGATGCTCGACATCGCGCGATCGGATGAGCAGATCAACCTGCTGGCGGAACTGGGGATCGCGGTCTTGCTGTTCCTGGTCGGCTTGAAGCTGGACGTCAAGCTGGTCCGCACGCTGGGCGCCGTGGCGCTGACGACGGGACTTGGCCAGGTCGCTTTTACCTCGATCATCGGATTCTTGATCGGTCTGGCGCTTGGGCTGGGTGTCGTGACCAGCCTTTACGTCGCGGTCGCGCTGACGTTTTCCAGCACGATCATCATCGTCAAGCTGCTGTCCGACAAACGCGAGATCGATTCCCTTCACGGACGCGTCGCGCTCGGTTTTCTGATCGTTCAGGATCTGGTCGTGGTGTTGGCCATGCTCGTCATGTCGGCAATCGGCGCCGGCGCCCAGGGCGACTCGGCAATTCTGGATGTCTTGCTCGTGTTTGCCTACGGCGCGCTCATGCTGGTCGCCGTCGGTCTGTTCATACGGTATGTCGCCGAACCCCTGGTCGAACGTCTGGCGCGCGCGCCCGAACTGCTTGTGTGTTTCGCGATCGGTTGGGCCGCGCTCCTGGCCGCGGCTGGCGATTATCTGGGCTTCAGCAAAGAGTTGGGCGGATTGCTGGCCGGCGTCTCCTTGGCCTCGACGCCGTTCCGCGAAGCGCTGGCGGCCAGGCTGGCGCCGCTGCGCGACTTCCTGTTGCTGTTCTTTTTCATCGCGCTGGGCGCAGGCCTCGATCTCTCGCTTCTCGACCAGCAGATCCCCCTGGCGATCGTGTTCTCGCTCTTTGTCTTGATCGGCAACCCGCTGATCGTCCTCGTGATCATGGGAACGATGGGCTATCGCAAACGCACGGGATTTCTCGCCGGTCTGACGGTGGCCCAGATCAGCGAGTTTTCGCTGATCTTCGCGGCGGTCGGCGTCTCGCTCGGCCATATCGGCGGTGATACGCTCGGCCTGATCACCCTGGTCGGTCTGATCACGATTTCCCTTTCGACCTACATGATCACCTATTCTCATCACCTCTATGGGTGGCTGGAGCCGTTCCTGGGATGGTCCGAACGCCGCAACACGCCGCGCGAGGTGGTGGGTGATCCCGAACATACGCGCGGGCACTATGACGTCTTGCTGTTCGGTCTCGGCCGCTACGGCAGCGCGATCGCGCGCCGCTTGGCGCAGCATGGTGTTTCGGTGCTCGGTGTCGACTTCAACCCGACGGTCGCCAAGCAGATGCGCCAGGAAGGGTTCCATGTCGCCTATGGCGATGCTACCGATCCCGAGTTCGTCGCCAGCCTGCCGCTTGCCGAGGTCAAGTGGGTGGTGTCCGCCGTTCCGGAGCATGACACAGGTATCACCCACGAGGATGCGCGGCTGGGCTTGATCGACGCACTCCGCAACGCCGGCTTTGCCGGCCGTACTGCGGTAACCGCGCACCGTGAAGCCGGCGCGGCGTTGCTCACCGACAGAGGCGCTGATCTCATCCTCCAACCGTTTCGCGACGCGGCCGACCAGGCTGCACAACTAATTCTCGGCGAAGAGAGTCCATCACAGCAATCGGACGCGGGTGAGATGGGGATATCCACGAGCCAGCGATGAGCCATGTCGCCAGGCATGCCAACGTCGCCGCCCACATTGCCTTATCCGATCGATCTCGAGCGGTTCCGCGGCATGGCAGGCAAGTCGGCGCAACAGTCGCGCTCCCCTGTGACAAGACCTTGAATCGGTCGCCTATTCGGTGCGGCGCGTCGGTTTGGCGGCGATGTCGTTGTACGTGATCATGTCCTCGAAGATGCCGCCTTCATCGAGGTCGGTGACGTTGTCCCGATAAATCTGCTGCCACCAGGTCTGGTTTTCGGGAACATCGAACTGGCAACTGCGGCGTCTCTCGGCCATGTCTTCATCGCTGATCAGAAGATCGACACGACGGGCGTCGAGATCAAGGCGGATCCGGTCGCCGTTGACCAGGATGGCGAGGCCGCCGCCCGCCGCTGCCTCGGGCGACACGTGCAGGATGGATGGCGCGCCCGACGTCCCGCTTTGCCGGCCGTCACCCATGGTCGGCAATTCGCTGACGCCCTGTTTCAGGAGCCAGGTGGGCGGGCGCATGTTCACGACCTCCGCTGAGCCCGGATAGCCTTTGGGTCCGACGCCGCGGATCACCAGGATCGTGTTTTCATCGACCGGTAGTCCGGGATCATCAATGTTGGCGCGGTAGTCTTCGGGCCCATCGAACACCACGACGTTGAGCTCACACACGTTGGGGTGCTCGGGATGGGACAGGTAGCGTGAACGAAAGCCCGCGCTGATCGCAGATGTCTTGAGCAGGCCCGATCGAAACAGGTTACCGGCGAGAATGGTAAAACCGGCGTTCTCGGTCAACGGATCGCCGACGGTCGTGATCACCCGCCGGTCGCCTGTCATGGAACCCGCGCAGTTGTCAGCCAGAGACCTGCCATTCGCCGTTCTCACACCACCGTGCAGCAGGCCGGCCGCGTTCAGTTCATGCAGAACGGCTTGGCATCCGCCGGCGCGGTGGAAGTCCTCGGAGAGATAGTCGCCAACCGGCATACAATTGACGATTTGCGGGATTGTGAAGCCGAGTGTCTGCCAGTCTTCGATGGCAATCTCGACACCGGCATGGGCCGCGATAGCGTTGATGTGGATCGCCGCGTTGGTGGATCCGCCGAGAGCGGCGCAGGTGACGATCGCGTTCTCGATGGACCGGCGCGTGATCAGGTCGCTGGGTGTCAGATCCTCCCACACCATCGCCACAATGCGTTTCCCCGTGGCATGGGCGATTTGCTGTCTTTCGCGATAAGGCGCCGGTATCGACGCGTTGCCGGGCAGCGACATACCGAGCGTTTCGGCCAGGCAATTCATGGTGAGCGCGGTGCCCATGGTGTTGCAGTGGCCGGTCGACAGAGCGGTGCAACCAACCATGTCAATATACGCGGTCTCGTCGATGTCGCCTTTTGCCAAGAGCTTTCGGGCCTCGAACGCCAGGGTGCCGGAGCCGACGCAGCGCCCCATGTAATGACCGTTCAACATCGGCCCGCATGATAACGCGATGGCGGGCAGATCAACGCTGGCCGCCGCCATAAGCTGAGCCGGTGTGGTCTTGTCGCAGCCTGTGGTCAGCACGACCCCGTCAAGGGGGTAGCCGTGCAGGGTTTCGATCAGGCCCAGGCATTGCAGGTTACGGTCGAGTGCCGCGGTCGGCCGACGACCGGTTTCCTGGATCGGATGGATCGGAAACTCGATGGGTATGCCGCCGGCATCGCGAATGCCGTCCTTCACACGCTGTGCAAGAGTTTGATGGTGGCGGTTGCACGGGGCGAGGTCGGAGCCGGATTGGGCGATGCCAATGACCGGACGTCCGCAACGCATCTCCTCCTGCGTCAACCCGTAGTTCAGATAATGCTCAAGTAGCGTCACCGCCGCTTCGACATCGTCGGGATTGTTGAAACAGGCGCTGCTACGCAGGTCTTCAGGACGTTTCCTGCGCTTACCAGTCATCTCTCGGCAGCAGCGAGTTCTCTAAGTGACATGTCCGGACTGACTGGAAGCAGCGACAGAAATTCGTGAACCATGGGGTCTTGCTGCGCGTTTTCGTGCACGATTGCGGCAATCTCCGTCAGGTTCACCAATGTGTCCGGTAGGATGCGCTGCACCCTGCCTTCGTCCTCCCATTTCTTGGCGAAGTGGTCGGGCAGAAAACCGATACACGACCCGCTCAATACCTGTAGCAGGACGCCTTCTGTTTGATTGGACGTGGACGCCACGGTCAGGTTCCATCGGGCGATTGCCTGGCTCTCCGCCTCCGAATAACCGTGCCGAACCATGCGGTATCGGCTGACATCCGTAAGGTCGATCTCAGAGTCCGGCCGGCCGAAGGCTTCGTGACCTCGGCCGCAATAAAGATAACTCGACTCCGTCGCCAGTGGCGTGACGACAATCCGTGATGCCGGGCCTGACATCACGGTCACGCCGACATGGAGACGCCGCTCCTGTACGGCCCGAACGATCTCGTCGGCGGTTCCCACGACGATGGTCAGCTGTACGTTCGGATGCTTCTTGGCAAAAAGGGAGACGGCGTCCTGCAATCCGACATCGTCCATGGTGACCAGGGTATCGATCAGACCGATGTGGATCTCACCAACCAGCTCGCGGTGAAACTCGTTGATCTTCGATCGAAACTCCTCGACCGCCGCAAACAACTGCGTCGCGGCGTTGTAGACGGATTGGCCCTCGCTGGTTAAGGCAAAGCCTGCCCGGCCACGCGAACACAGGCGTGAACCCAACCGCATCTCAAGATCGCTGATATGTTTGCTGATCGTCGAGCGCGTGATGCCCAGCTCCGTCTCGGCAGCGGTAAACCCCTGGCACTCCGCGACGACCTGAAAGACGCGCAGCAGCCGCAGCTCGAAATCCGAGACTTGTCCCAGAAACAGTTTGTGCGGCCAGCTCATTGGGCGTCTGTCATTCGGTAAACTCACGATCTTGTCGTGACGGCCGGCAGGAACCTGCGGACCGTCGCCAAGCGTCTTGATCATAGCATTCCGCCTTTCCAATGCACGAAGCAATGCCCGGGTTGGCGCGGTCGTCGCAGCGGCATGGTGCTGGCCTCCGTCAGCTTGCCGTCGCGCGGATCGCCGACAAGACGGCCTCGACATCGTCTGAGTTGTTGTAGAGGTGCGGTGAAAATCGAATGAAGTCGCGCCGCAGGGACGCGACGACACCCTGTTCCTTGAGTGCAGCGGCCAGCGCGCGGCTGTCCCGTCCGGGAAATCGTGCGGCCAGCGTGGCCGATCGTTCGGATGGGTCAGACGGCGATAGCATTTCGGCGTTGGTTTCCGCGAGGCCTTGCCGCAACTCGTCCGAAATGGCCCGGTTATGCGCGGCAATGTCGGTTATGCCGAGGTCCAGAAGGTGGCCGATCGCCTCGGCGGCACCCAGCGCGGTTCCGTAGGCCATCGTGCCGTACTCGTAACGTTTGGCCGAGTTGGGGAAGTCGACGCGATCGGCCTGAAAGTCCCACATGTCCTTGTGACTGCGCCAACCGATAATGCCGGGGTGCAGCTCTTGCAGCGGTTTTGCGACATACATCACGCCGGTCCCGAACGGGCCGCACATCCATTTGTATGTCGATGACACCACGGCATCGACACCCTGAGCGCTGACATCGATCGGCATCTGACCCGCCGATTGCGTGGCATCCACGACCAAAAGAGCGCCGTTGGCGTGGGCGAGGTCGGCATAGTGTTTGAGGTCGTGGAGCTGACCGGTCCCGTACTCGGCGTGTGATAGGCACACGATCGCGGTTTGGCCGTCGATCTGCTTTTCGATCGCCTCGCGCGCGACATACTGGTTATCCCCGCGCGCCCACCGCATCTCCGCACCGGTCGCCTCAGCGACGCGCATCCAGGGATAGATGGTGCTGGGGTGGCACACGTCGGTTGCAACGATGTTGCTGCCTTTAGGTGGTGAGATCGCCCAGGCAAGCGACGCCATCAGCGGTGTTTCGCCGGACGCGATGGCGATGTCCTGCTTTTCGGCGCCAAACAGCCTCGCGGCTGCGTTCGACAGTCCGTCGAGGATATCGACCTCTGCCTGCTCGTCGAAGGCGACCGTCCCCTCGTTCGCCAGCGCCTCTTGCCAGCGATTGATCGACTCGGCGGCTCCCTTGTGCATCAACCCGACCGATGCGGCATCGAAATAGGCGAATTTTCCGGCAGGCGGATAGGTATCCAGCGAACCAAGTCGAGACGTCATGGTTTCCTCCCCACGCGTGCACGGTGAAACGGCAATGTCCCACCGTCTGCCTGCATTGAAACCGAACTTGGCCTCGGGAGGTATGGCCTAATCGGAAACAAGACGTGCATAGCCATGCAACCGAGCCGCCATACATGGCGCGATAGCCACCTGAAGTTTCTCGCTGGGCCATTGATTCGGTACCGGTGGTGCGCTCCCATCGCGGCCATGATCATTCGCGGTTTCGACGGTGGCGCCATGCGCCGCTCCATCGCCGCATAGGAGGAGATCAGCACGTGTACCTTCATGAGTGGTATCAGAAGATCTACGAAAGTTTTCCCAAGATCATCTCGGAGGCCGAAGAGGTCGGCAAAACGATGGGGGTGGGCAAGCTGAAGGGCGAAGTCGGCCTTTATTCCGGCGCTTCGTCGTGTCCGGCCCGGCTGCCCGACTACGTCTTGGACGCTATCGTCAAGGCGAACCAGCAGGAGGTTCTGCCGGTCCGCACGGTCGAGGACAATGTCCGAAACGTCGTCAAGGATATCTATGGCGACGCCTATGATTGCGCCGTCGTCAACACGTGTGAAGCCGGGCTCCGTGTCGCGATCGAGACCTTGATGGCGCCGCCCTTCATGCGCCGCGGCGATGCCTATCGAGCCCGCATGGTCTCGACCTATGGTGAAGATATCGAATGGGGCATGGCGTATGGCCGGGGGTTTCCGGCCAAGTACAAGAACGCGTCGGTCGATCGCACGGTCAGCGGCGGCGAGTTCGGCATGGATGCGAAGTCGCTGCCCAATCTGGATACGGTGTTCGTGCGCTTTTCGAACGCGCGTTACGAAGTTCACGGTGTGCGGCAAGGCGTCGTACCGCTTCTGACCGAGGTTGACGTCGATGGAACCACGGAGGCGATGCGGGGTGTGTGCGAACGCCATGGCGCGTCGCTCTGCGGCTTGCATACCGTGGGCTATGACACGCCGGGGTGGGGCCACGGCGCGCAGGATGCAGAAGGCCGCCCCGCACTGATGCGGCGAATGGGCGAGATCGCCCGTGACTACGACGTTCCGTTCCTGGTCGACGCGGCAAGCTGCGTTCCCGGTATTGGCATCTCTCCCGAAGATGCCGGCGCCGATATCATGATCTGGAGCATGGACAAGGCGGGCCGGTCGCCCTGTGCCGGCCTGATCATCGGCAAGGCCGAAGAGATGCTCTCGATCCGCAAGTCGCTGGGGCTTGCCGGACAGCGGTTCGGCCACGTCTCGTCTCACGGTAAGGCGGTTTTCTCGGCCCACGACCCCGGCCGCGACAGTGTTGTCGGCCTGCTTGCCTATCTCGAGATGATCCGCGATCACCCGGAGCGGGTTACCGATACCGTCGATCGCTACCACGACATTCTTGTCGAGGCCTTCAACGACCTGGAGCCCGCCCACCTGCGCGACGGTCTGTTGTTCACCAAGTCCTATCACATGGGTGGAACGGAGCTGAACTATCAGAGGACGTGGCAAGGCGAGGGGTTCGGAATACCGCTCTTCACGTTGGAAGACCTCTATACCAACACCAATCCGATCCTGCTGGCGACCGAGGCGATGGGTGTCGAGCCGGCGACAATCTACGCTGGCAGCATGCTCCTCAATCCAGGCTTGGGCCTGCTGGACCGTGACGGCCAGTTGATCGACGAGCGCGCCGGTGTCGCGGCGCGGTGTTTGGTGAAAGCCACCGAGATTGTCTGCCGGCATGCCGGTCTTGGCGGTTAGTCCGCAGCAATCAGCGAACAGGGGACAAGAAGATAATGGGTATAACGGCGATTGGTGGTTCGAACGTGGAAGGGCTTCCGTTTTCCGATGCCGTTCGCGCCGGGGATTTCATTTTTATTTCGGGCATGGTTGCGATCAACGCCGATGGCACGATTGTGTCCGGCGATGTCGCCGAACAGACGGACCGTATAATCGCCGACGCGACCGAACTCTTGCGCCAGGCTGACGCGACCTTCGACAATGTCGTCAAGGTCTGCGTCTACCTGACGCCGTCGGCTGATTTCGATGTGTTTAATCAGGCCTATGAAAGGCACCTGGGCAAGGTCAAGCCGGCGCGGGTCAGTGTCGTGGCCAACCTGACGATCGACGCGTTGGTCGAGATGGACTTTGTTGCCTATGTCGGACCCTAGAGCTGATCCCGTCTGGTCGGAATCAGGACCCATCTGCGCTTAGCCTGCGTAACTGATGTGTCTGTTCAGGTGCGCTTCAAGGCGGCCGAACAAAAACCGCACGACCTGCACCATGGCCCAATAGATGGCGGCTGCGCCGACGAGCGGGGTGAAGGGATCATAGGTGGTCGAAACCGCGGTATTGGCGGCGGCCAACAGATCAATCATCGTAATCGCACCAAGCGCCGCGGTTCCCTTAACGAAGAGGATGACCTCGTTCATGTACGCCGATAGACCGTAGCGCATGGCCAGGGGAAACGTGATCTTGAAGAACACGAGGTGACGGGGTAGCGCCAACGCCCGGGCAGCGTCCAACAAGCCGCGCGGCACCGCCTGAAACGCCCCGCGCAGCAGCTCAACGAGAAAGCCCGCGTGATTGAGTGTGAAACCGACGACCGCGCAGTAATAGGCCTCGGAGAAAAACTCCCAAAGGAACGTGTCGCGGATGATGCCGATCGTGGCGAATCCGTTATAGACCATGTAGAGGACGACGAGCGCGGGTACGCCGCGAAAGAACATGGAGAAGAACCAAGCCAGACCCGCGACGACGCGATTGGACGACGACCGCGCCAGGGCGATGGGCGTGGCGATGATCAGCCCGAGGACGAGACACGGAACCAGCACACTTAACGTGACGAGGGCACCGTTCAACAAGGACGGCAGGATACGCCACAGGAGTTCGACGTTGAATTCCATCACGACCGCCCGGCGCCTTCCTGGCCGCGATTGATCCAACGTTCGAACCGCTCGGCGGCGAACATCGTCGCTGAACTGAAGATGATGTAAGCGAAACCGACGAAGAGATAGAAGACAAACGGTTGTTTGGTGACGGCGGCCGCCACGTCCGCGACACGGACGAGATCGGCAAGCCCGACCATCGACACAAGCGCCGTGTCTTTCAGAACCACCATCCAGATGTTGATCAGGCCGGGCAAGGCGAGCCTGAGCGCCTGCGGCAGGATGACGAGCGCCCACATTTGCATGCGGTGCAAGCCGATCGATCGCGCGGCATCAAACTGGCCTGCGTCTATGTTCCGGATCGCTCCTCTGAAGACCTCCCCGACATAGACCGCGTAAACGATCGCCAGCCCGGCAATGCCGGCAACGAAGGGCGATATCTCGAAGTCGATACCGAGCACGTCGCTGATGAACAGGGGCGCATTATAGTAAATGAAGAACACGACAAGAATGGATGGCACACCCATCATTGCCGAGGCACTAACGCGCCATGCCCCTTTGACGACAACGTTCTTGGAAAGCGCGGCAAACCCGAGAAACAAACCAACGAACAAGCTTAAGGCAAAGCTGTAGATGGCAAGCTGAACGGTGATGGAGGCGCCAGCTAGAAGTTCATCACCATAGCCAAGATCGTCAAAACTCAGCGCCTCCATCACCTAACCATCACGGCAATCCGTTTTGTGGCGTGCCGCTTAGAGGCACTTGGCCTCTTCTTCCAGCAATTGCACGCCGGGAAGATACTTCATGCGGATTTCGGTATAGGTGCAGTCGTCAATGATCGATTGCAGCGCCGCATTCACCTTCTCGACGAGCTCCATGTCGCCTTTCTGCACGGCCCAGCTCATACCCTCTTTCTCGCCGGACGCCCAAAAGTCTTGTTCGCTCAGCATCCAATCCGCGCCGTCGGGCGTGTCGATCAGCAGCGTGTTCCAATTGATCTTGTGGCCGAACGCCGCGTCGATGCGGCCCGCCTTCAGGTCCAGCACCATCTGGTCGTTGTTTTCGAAGTAGACCGGCGTGGCATCAGGCAGGTTTTCCTCGACATACTTGGCATGCGCGGAGCCTTTGTAGACGCCGATCTTCATGCCATCCATGGCCGCATTGTCGTAGCCTGCGCTCCAATCGGCCGGCACAACAAAACCCTCAGGGCTGAACATCATGGGGATCGTAAACTCGGTTGCTTCGAGCCGTTCGGGTAGCGGCGTCAACTGCGACACGATCATGTCGATCTTGCCGGTGGTGAGCGACGGCAGCAAGCCGTCAAAGTCCATCGCGACCAGCTCGCAGTTGGCGTCCATTCGTTTGCATACTTCGCGCGCCAAGTCGGGCTCGATGCCCGAAAGACTGCCGTCCGTCCCCATAATGCTGAACGGCGGATAGGTTCCTTCGTTGCCGAGCTTGAGCTCTTCCGCTCCGGCGGACTGCCCTGCAAGCAAACCAAAAATGCCAGCGGCGAGAACAATCTTCGACGCCTCTCTTAGATTCATCGTTGCCTCCTGTTGTTGCCGGAGACCGTTAGGTGGGTATCCCCAGCGTTATGACCTGCCCGTCACGCAGCCCAAGCAAGTCCGGTATGTTCGATCAACGCAGAAAGCCCGGATACCCGTTGGTCGGGCTCCCCGCACCAAACACCCATCATCCTTTCCAGGCATGAACATTGATGAAATGACGGTTTCTGCACATTAACATTGAAACTCTTTAAACTTACTATCATGGCGTGTATTTTCCGTGGCCGCGCATCAGTTTCGGTGTGGTTCGGGTGCGAGCGTCTTCTCGCCTGTCCGTGAGAACATCTCTTCGTCGCGCATCAGCCGTCTTAACGACGGTGCAGCGACATCACGATGCCAAACGCCAGCAGTACCAAGCCCGCGGTAAGCGGGCCGGCGGTGAGACCAAAGAAGTTCATCGCTGCCCCAGCCGCCGTTGATCCCGCCGCGCTACCGACGGCATAGGCCAATGTGAAGACTGCCGTGCCGGCCAGAAGCAAACCGCCCGTGTACCGTTCGCCGAGCATGGTCATGGCGCAGGTATGGAGCGCAAAACACGCAGCCCCCATCACGGCAAAGACGGCTAGTATCATGACCTCGGATGTCAGGAGCGGAATGGACATGAAGCTGACGGCGGCGATGAAGCTCGAGGCTATGGCGACATGGGGACGCGCCATTTTGTCGAGCAGCACGCCGACCAAGGGCTGGGCAAATGCCGTCGGCAGCGCCATGGCTGTGACGCTGATGGCGGCGAAGGCTTCGGAGTGGCCGGTCCTGACAAAATAGATCGGCATGATCGAAATCGCCGCAATGTCGGCAAAGCCGAACACCAGAACCATCAGGACAAGAATGGGCGAGGCGCGGACGAACCGAAGAAGGGCACCTGCCGGTGACGGCTCAGGCCGGGTTCGTGCCTTGCGGCTGAGGACAACAACGGCAAAGGCGACAAGAGCGAGGTAAACGGCGAGCAGGGCGAAGGCAAAACCGTTCTCGGTGCCGAATGCAGGAATTGCGAGTGGTCCGGCCGCGAACCCCGCACAAAGCCCACCGCCATAAAGTCCGGACACACGTCCTCTCAGACGATCTGGGCAGGCGGTGTTGAGCCATGCGCCACCCAGCATGAAAATCAGGCTGGCAAAGAAACCGAGCAGAAAGCGCGCGACAAACCAGACCCACAGGATGTCGAACAGGGCAAACGCCGCGAGGCACATCGCACAGCCAATCAGGCCGGTGATAATCAGACCTTTTCCGGCGATGTGGGCCGTTAGCCGACCAACCGACAGCGTGGCTACCGCCAGACCGATCGCAAACACGCTCGCATTCAAACCGATAAGGCCTTCGGAGATCCCCCGGCCATTGAGAACCAGCGAAATGAGCGGATAGGTCAGACCCTGGGACAGGGCAAACGCGGTCACGCCCAGGACAACCGCCATTATGGCGGCCCAATCGGGGACGAAGTCTTCAAGTGCCTGCGACATCGCAACGCCTGACGGCCCATAGGCCGGGCAAAACGGTAAACTAGGATTTGACACAGCGAATTGTATATCGATACGATGGTGCATTATTAAGGCGATTTTGTCAGTCCTAATCGCCTTGCCGCGATCGTCGTTGCGCTTAGAAAGCCGGGCGATGGGGCACATGCCGAAGCAACGGGCGAGGCAAAGCCAGGGAGACTTCAATGGAAATCAATGAGTTCAGGGATCTTCTGTTCAGCGGAAAGATCACGCGGCGCGAGGCCAAGCGGCTGATGGCATCGTTCGGCGTCATGTCGGCGGCGGTGCCTATGATGGGGCGGCATGCGCTTGCCGATACGGATCAGCCGGTGCTGTTCACGTGGTCGGGCTACGACAGCCCGGAGTTTTCGGCGCAATACGTCGCCCAGAACGGTGCGCCGCCGAACTACTCCTTCTTCAGCAATCAGGAAGAAGCCTTCAACAAAATGCGCGGCGGCTATTCGCCTGATGTGATGTTCCCCTGCATCGAGTCGATGCAGCTTTGGTACGACGCCGGCTTGCTGGCGCCGATCGACACCTCGATGTTGTCACACTGGCCCGATGTCTTGGATGTCTTCAAGAACATCCCCGGCGGCAAGATGGGTGGCGACCAGGTGTTTGCCGCCGACGACTGGGGCCAGACCTCGATCGTCGTGCGCACCGATTTAGCGCCTGAATACCTGGACCCGGAAATGCAGAGCTGGGAAGCGCTGATGGACGAGAACTACAAGGGCCGCATGTCGGTTGTTGATAGCTCGTCCGACATGGCGTCGATCGCCGGTGTTGCGTTGGGTATCGACGCGTTCAACATGGACGACGCCCAAATCGCTGAAGTTCGGCAATGGCTGGCGACGCAGATGCCGAACAACCGCATTGTCTCCCATTCGATGACCGAGGTGGCACAGTCCATGGCGTCGGGCGAGGTGATCATGGGTGTCGCCTGGAACTCAGTCTTGTCGCAGCTTGCCAGCGCGGCGGAAGGTACCGATGCTGAATGGACCTGGATGGTGCCGAAAGAAGGCGCGATCACATGGTGTTGCGGCCTGACGATCCATCCGGCGTCAATGGAGCGCGGTCTTTATGAGAAAGCGCATCAAGTCATCGATTCCTTCCTGTCGCCGGAATCCGGTCGCTTCGAGATCACCGAATGGCTGACCGGGCATTCCAATGCCAAGTCGTATGAAGGCATCGATCAGGCATGGTTGCTGTCGGTCGGCTTGTCGAACGATGTCGATACGTTCCTGGCCAACACGCATTTCTCGCAGCCGATGGCAAACTCCGACAAGATCGCCGTCATGTGGGAAGAGGTCCAGGCCGGCATTTAGCATCTCCCTGCCAGATGGCCTGCAAGCGGGTGGTGGTTCTAACGAGCCGCCACCCGTTTCAAGTTCAAGCGGATACCGACCATGAAAACCGTCGATACCTTTCCCTTTGAGATCCGCGAGGTCGAGAACCTCTGGATCACGCTTGGCGACGGCTGCCGGCTGGCGGCCCGGGCCTGGTTGCCCGTCGATGCCGAACAGAATCCGGTGCCTGCCGTCCTTGAGTATCTGCCCTATGCCAAGCGCCACAAAACGCAGACGCGTGACGAGCACGCGCATCGATACATGGCCGGGCATGGCTATGCCTGTCTCAGAGTCGACGTGCGTGGCACCGGTGAGTCTGATGGGGTGATCACCGACGAATACACCCAGCAGGAGATCGACGACGGCGTCGAGGTGATTGACTGGATGTCGCGCCAGGACTGGTGCGACGGATCGGTCGGCATGATGGGCAACTCATGGGGCGGTTACAATTCACTCCAGGTTGCCGCCAGCCATCCGCCGGCGTTGAAGGCGATCGTTGCCAGCGGCTGTTCCGATGACCGCTATGCCGACTGCATGCACTATCGGGGCGGCTGCCAGCTGACCGAACACCACGGCTGGTCGGCGACCATGCTGTCGTTTTTCTCGGTACCGCCCGATCCCGCACTGCTGGGCGACAATGCCGCCGCAACGTGGCGCGATAGTTGGATCGAGCGCCTGGAGACCCACGCGTTTACCTTGCCCGCGTGGCTGCAACATCAGCGCCGCGATGCCATGTGGTCCCATGGTTCGATCTGTGATGCCGAACGGCCGATCGCCGTGCCGGCCTTGATCGCCGGCGGCTGGGGCGATGTTTATTCGACGCCCGTGCCGCGCATCATGAACCAGGTGCCGCAGACGTCGCGCGCCATCATCGGCCCATGGCTTCACGGTTATCCCTATGACGCCATGCCGGGTCCCCAGATCGGATATCTGCAGGAATGCGTGCGTTGGTGGGACCACTGGCTCAAGGGCCATAAGACCAATATCCTGGACGAGCCGCGTTTTCGGGTCTGGGTCTATGAGTCCGAACCGCCGCGTGCCTGGTACGAAAAGCGCGAGGGGTCGTGGATCGGCGCGGCAAGCTGGCCGCCCGAGACGGTGGAGCCGCGACAACTCGTGTTGAACCGCGGCGGTCTGGACGATAACGCCAAAACCGAGCGAGCTCTGACAATCTCCTCGCCCTTGACGACGGGAACGGCAGCCAGCGAGATCTGCCCGATGGGATGGGGGCCTGAGTCGCCGGGCGATCAGCGGCTCGATGACGGCGGCTCGCTGTTGTTCGATACCGAACCCCTCGACGAACGGCTTGAGCTCGCCGGTGCCCCGGCGGTCGAGTTGGAGTTTGCCTGCGATCGCGCGGTGGGACAGGTCGCGGTGCGTCTGTGTGATGTCGCGCCGGACGGCGCGTCGGTGCGCGTGACGTATGGCTTGTTGAACCTGACTCATCGCGACAGCCATGCCGCGCCTGAACCGGTAGAGCCTGGTCAGCGTTACCGGGTCCGGGTTGTCCTCGACGACATCGCTTACGCGGTGCCGCCTGGAAACCGTCTGCGTGTCGCCATCTCGACCTCCTATTGGCCGCTGGTTTGGCCGGCGCCGGACAAACCGACGTTGACGCTCTATGCCGGTTCAAGCTCGCTTGAGCTGCCGGTGATGGCGCAGCGTCCGGCCGCCAAGGTCGCCTTCGCTGAACCCGAAGTGGCGACGTCGTTTGAACAAGAGATTGTGGAACCCGAAAACCACCGCCGCATCGTCGAACGCGATCTGGAGAGCGGCGTGGTTATGGCTGTTACTGTCGAGGACCATGGCCGTCGCCGCGACGCCAACCACGGTATGGTGAAGGGCGGGCGCACCGTGCGCACCTACCGCATCCATCCCGACGACCCTGAGTCCGCCGCGGTCGAGGCGCGCCGCACCGTCACCATGGCGCGCGACGATTGGCGGGTCCGCACGGAAATCGTGACATCGCAGCGATGCGACCGCGAGCACTTTCATGTCGAAGGACGCCTTGAAGCCTTTGACGGTGATAAGTGCGTCTTTTCGCGCGAATGGCGTGACAGCGTGCCGCGCGACCTCGTGTAGACGTTACAACGCCAAACCCAGTTTGCGTCCTTCGTAGAAGGCGACATAGGCGGTACGCGCGGCGACACAATCGCCCAGGCGGTGGATGGAGATCTGTTCTGTTCGCAAGGCGCCCGACAGGTCGTCGAACGGCTCGTTGGTTGTGGCGAGCACCAGCGAGTCCGCCGCCACGAACGACTGTTCTCCCGACAGAAAGTCCAGCACCGTCGCGCCATCGCCGCGCCAGTCCAGCAAACCGCATTCGGTGAAGAATTCGACACCCAGACGGCGCAGGGTGACGCGCAGGCGGTAGTCGACATTGGTGCGGGCGATATCGGCGCCGACTTTCGAATGCTGCGTTACCAGGATCACCTTGTGACCGCGCTTAGCCAAATGCCAGGCGGTCCCGCCGCCGCGCCAGTTGCCGTCTTCATCCAACAGAACGACGCGATCGCCAAGGCGGGCGGCGCGCGCCATCACGTCCTCGACGGAGAAGACATTGGCCTGGTCGGCACCGGGCAAAATATCTTGGCCGGGAAGCGCGCGCTGGAAGCCCGTGCCTGACGGCAGCGAGCCGGTCGCGACGACGATGTCGTCATGGTCGTCTGGTGAGACATCCGTCGCGTCCACGTAGGTGTTCAAACGCACCTCGACCTGGAGTTTGGCAAGCTGGGTTTCGTACCACGCGATGTGGTCGAGGATCTGTTCGCGACGCGGCTGCTGGCCGGCCAGCCGGTACTGACCGCCGAGATCGGGTGCCGCCTCCGCTAGCGTGACGCGATGACCGCGCTCCGCAGCGACCCGCGCCGTCTCCATGCCGGCCGGTCCACCGCCGACCACCAGGATCCGTTTGGGTTGGGGCGATGGCGTAAACCGGTCGCCGCCGAGCTCGAACTCGCGCCCGGCCGACGGGTTGATCAGGCACGAGACCCAGTAATCGCGCGACCGCCGGCCGTTGCACATCTGGTTGCACGAAATGCAGGGCCGGATGTCTTCCGGTCTGCCGTCGCGCGCCTTGTTGCCGAGATGCGGGTCGGCGATCTGGCCGCGCACGATCGACACCATGTCGGCCTGGCCCGATGCGATGACGTAGTCGGCGTTCTCCGGCGTGCGGATATGGGCTTCGGCCTGCATGCGCGCATGATGTAGAACCTTCTTGAGTTCCTCCGCATAGGGGGCGCCGAGTTTGTCGGGCCAGACGAAGGTCGGGATGATGGTGCCGGAGCTGAAATAGCTGCCGAAACCGCAGGTGACGTAGTCCATCAACTGGCGCTCGTCATGCCAGGCGATGACCTCTGCGAGCGCTTCGACCGACAGCGCGACATCGGCCTCGTCTTCAATGCTGACGGCCACGCCGATGATGAAGTCGTCGCCACAGGCATCGCGGATGCGCCGCATGATTTCCGACGAGAACCGCACGCGGTTTTCCAGGGAGCCGCCCCAGCGGTCGTCGCGCCGATTGTTGAACGGCGTCCAGAACTGGTCGATCAGCGCGTTATAGGCGGCAAACAGCTCGATGCCGTCGAAACCGCAGCGCTTGCATCGTTGGGCGGCCTGCACGAAGCCGTCGATCAGGTTCTCAATCTCCAACTCCGACAGGGCATGGCTTCCCATGGCGTCGTGGAAGGACGGCAAGCCGGACGGCGAGGGATAGGCGCTGAACGAGTTGTCCCAATCGCCGTGCTGGCCGACGTGATAGAGCTGCTGGATCATGACGACGTCATGGTCGTGGCAGGCATTGGTGATCCGCCGGAAGTGGGGGATGACGTCATCGGTCGTGTGGCGGAAGTTGCCGCGCGTCAGGACGGCGGAGGCGTGAACCGGCATCGGTTCGACAACGATCATCGCGGCACCGCCCATGGCGCGCTCCAGGTAGTAACCGTGATGGCGGTCAAGCGGCAGCCCGTCGACCGACATGTTGGCGGTGTGCGCACCGAAGACGAGCCTGCTCTTCAGCGTCTTGTGGCGCAGGTCGAGCGGCGAAAAGAGATGAGAAAAGGTCTGGGTCACGGGGTGTCTGTCCCGTCAAAGCGCATGTGTCAGTCGATCGGCGCGCCGCCTTCCTCGGTCCGGCGCGCGACAAAAGCGTCGAGCGCTTCCTGTCGGTCCGGTGCGAGGGCGGGTTGCTGGTATTCGTTGAGGGCGCGTTTGTAGAGCGCGTGGGCGCGTTGGGTCGCATCGAGCGATCCCTCCTCGGCCCACTGACCATAGTTCTTGGTGTTTGAAATCAATGGCAGATAGAACGCGCTCTCGTAAGACGCAATCGTGTGGTCCGTGCCGAAATAGTGACCACCGTGGCCGACGCTAACGATTTCATCGAAGGCGAGGGTTGCCTCGCTGACTTCGACGGGTTGTAGATAACTTGCCATCATCTGCAGGATCTCAACGTCCAGCACGAACTTGTCGAAGGACGAACACAGACCGCCTTCAAGCCATCCGGCCGCGTGCATGATGACGTTGGCGCCGGCCAAGACGCCCGCCCAGAGTTGCGCTTGTGACTCATAGGCCGCCTGGGCGTCGACCGCGTTGGAGCTGGTGAAGTTGGAGGCGCGGTAGGGCAGGCCGTAGCGGCGCGCCAGTTGGGCGCCGATCTGCAACGACTGGTTGGCTTCCGCCGAACCGAATGCCGGCGCGCCGGTCTTCATGTCGACATTCAGTGTCTTGGCGGCGGTGACCACCGGTGCTCCTGGCCGGGCAAGCTGGGTCAGGACGAGGCCGGCCAGCATTTCCGCGTTCGATAGCGAGACCGCACCGGCGAGCGACACCGGCATGGTGGCGCCGGCAAGCGAGAAGGGCGTGATCAAGGGCGTCTGGTTGTAGCGCGCCAGCTCGATCAGACCGGCCGCCATCGGCGCGTCGTATTGCAGGGGCGAGTTGGTGTTGATGATCGCGTAGGTCGATGGGCTTTCGATAAGGTCGTCACGGGTGATGCCGCGCGAAATCGCGATCATGTCGAGCACGTCGTGAATGCGCTGCGGGCTGTGACAAAAGACGTAAGGTACCTTGTCGGAGAGCTCGAGCATGACCTGAGTCGAGACGAGGTGGCGGGTCTCGACCGGCACGTCCATGGGTTCGACCGGCGAGCCGGCGATCATGTGGATGATGTTGAAGAACTGGCCAAGCCTGACGAAGTCGGCGAAGTCGGCGATCGTGCCCGGCCGGCGGCCGCGCTCGATGTCATGACAGTTTGGCGGGCCGAGCACGGTGGCGAAGGCAAGCTTCTCGGTGTCAATGTCGACGGCGTGGTCGGCGTTGCGCGGCGTTAGCCTGGAGGCGCGTGCGACAGTCGACAGCGCCTGCTCCACGATGTCGCGGCCAATGCGCACGTTATGGCCGTCGTCGCCGATGATGGCGCCGGCCTCGGTGAACATGTCGACGGCGGCCGGCAGATGAAAGGCAACGCCGATCTCCTCGAGGATGCGCAGCGAGTTGTCGTGGATCGCCTCGATGGCATCGGCGGAGAGCAGCTCAAGCCGGGCATGGGGGTTGACCGGTTGGCCCCATGGCAACTGTTCGATCTGCTTACCGCGTTTACGACCCGAGCGACGGCCGGTACGCGGGGAAGAGGTGGCCGCTTTGACATCGTTCATGGCGCCGTTCCGTCAGATAAATCGAATAACGATACGACGTATCGTATTGTGTTATTGCTATCACAGACGTTCGTCCACGTGCAACGCCGATCTGATCGACTGGCGGCCGGGATCTAGCCGGCAAGCAGGGCCGAGTGCGCGTGCCGTTCACCGCCCAGCGCGCGTGTCGCTTCCTCGGCCATGGAGACGACGGTCGCACCAAACTCGTTGAAATTGTCCGCCGGCATGGCAGCGTTGTCGGCGGTCAGAACAACGGAGCCGACGGGCTCCGGCTGATCGTGCCAGACCGCGGCCGCGACGCTGTTGATGCCCGGCATCGTGCCGCCTTCCGACACCGCGAACTTGCGCTGCCGGATTATGGCCAGTTCACCCCTCAGGGCCTTCAGGCGCGCCGCATCGATCGGCACGAGGTCGGGTCGGGTTTTCGTGACGTCGACCAGTTCCTTGAGCGCATCGCCCGGGCGCTGCGCCAGCACGGCCTTGCCGCCGGCGGTCAGCCACACGGGATTACGCTGGCCGGGCTCGGCGGTATAGGTGCGGCCGTGGATGCCCTCGACCTTGTCGAGATAGACAATCTCGGGAAAGTCGGCCCAGGTGAAGAACGCGGTGAAGCCGGAGACCTTGGCGCCGTAACGCAGGATCGGATGCACGTTTCGGCGCAGCTCATGGTGGGCAATGATCGGCGAGCCGAGTTCCCAGAGCTTGAGTGTCAGACGGTAGCGCGATGTGTTCGGCGCCTTCTCCAAATAGCCTTCGCTCTGCAGGGTCTGGAAGATGCGCTGCACCGCGCTCTTATCCATCTCCAGCTCGCGGGCCGTGTCGGAGATACCGCGCGGATGGTCGGATCGCGACAAACACTCGATAACCCGCAGGCTTTTGCGCAGGGTACTGCTCATGGCGGCCCAATCAGGCGGTGAAAACTGCTTAATCGCATCATTATTCGATACATTTGCCAAAACGGCAACGAAGCGCCGACTCTGAGGGCCCGGCCGTTGTGTAAAACTCTCGACGTTGGTCATTTATCGATATAACAGATCGATATACGATGCGTTCGGATAGGCTCGATGCAGACCGACTATGATGTCGCGATTATCGGTGGCGCCCTGACCGGCAGCAGCACCGCCTACCACCTGCTGGCGCGCGAGCCCGGTCTCCGGGTCTGTGTCATCGAACGCGATCCCAGTTACGAGCTGGCGGCATCCGCGCGATCCAACGCGGGCGTCAGGATCCTGTTTTCACAGCCCGAGAACCTTCTGATGTCGCGTTACGGGCACGCGTTCTATGCCGGCTTCGGCGAGCTGATGGCGGTCGACGGCGAACGGCCGGACCTCGACATCTATCGCCACGGTTATCTGTTCATCGCGAACGATGCGGAACAGGCCGACGACATGGAGCTTAACCACACGTTCCAGACGTCAATGGATTGCGACGTCCAGTTGCTCGATGCCGACGGCGTCAGGAATCGCTGGCCGTCCCTGACCGCCGACGACATCGTCTGTGCCGCCTTTTCGCCGGGCGACGGATGGATCGATCCGCATGGCGCGCTCTCGGGACTGCGCCGCAAGGCCCGCTCGCTCGGTGCGACCTATGTGACCGGCAACGTCGCCGGTCTCGATCTTGAGAACCGAAAGGTGACACGTGTGCGTCTCGGTGATGGTGAAACGATCGCCGGCGACTGGGTCGTCAACGCGACAGGTGCTTGGGCGCGCGACATCTGCGCCATGATCGGCATGACCATTCCGGTCGAGCCGCTGTCGCGCATGGTGTTTTTCTTCCAATCGCAGGTTCAGCCCGAACAACTGCCCTTCACGCGCGACGGTCTGGGCGTCGGATTCCGGCCGGAAGGCAACGGCTTCATCAGCGGTATCACCAACTATGACACGGCGGGGTCATTCTGTTTCGACGTTCAGCACAGCTATTTCGATGAGGTCGTGTGGCCAAAGCTTGCGCATCGCGTGCCGTTGTTCGAGGCGATACGGGTACATAATGCCTGGGCCGGCCACTACGCCCAGAACACGTTCGACGGCAACATGATCATCGGCCCCTGGTCCGGGCATGCGGATAACTTCCTGCTGGCGACCGGCTATTCCGGTCACGGCCTGCAGCACACGCCGGCGGTCGGCCGGGCGCTTGCCGAATTGATCCTGGATGGCGGCTACCAGACCATCGATCTTGAGCCACTCAGCTTTCAGCGCGTCGTCGACGGCAAACCTTATCCGGAGCGGGGCGTCAAAGCCTGAGACGTTAGAGCGGATTCTGTTTTGATGGGATCGCTTCGCGATAGCATCAAGCTAGGTGAGTCTGCTCTACTCATAGATGGAGAGCGGATTCACGTGGTTAGGTGGAATCGTAAACCGGTTCCACCTAACCACGATCCGCTTTACCGCGCCCAGTCGCCCGCACCTTCGCCGACCTCGATCAACGTCGGTCCCTGGCGCGCGGCGGCTGCGGTGACGCTTTCCGCCAACCCGCCCAAACTCTCGACGCGTTCGGCGTGCCAGTGATAGGCGCGGGCCAACCCCAGGAAGTCGGGATTGAGGCCGGTGATCTCCACCGGCTCGATGTCGTCGCCCGCCATGGCGTCGCGGATCTCGCCGAGCGCCTGGTTGTTCCACAGAATCTGGATGATGGGCAGTTTGAGCTCTGCCGCGACGCCCATTTCCTGACAGGTGAACTGGAAACCGCAATCGCCGGCGATCGAGACGACCGGCGCGCCAGACCGTCCGAGGCTCGCACCGATGGCGGCCGGGAGCGCGAATCCAAGCGTCGCGTAAGCAGCCGGATGCAGCCAGGAGCGCGGATGGCGTCGGTTGAAGGTCACGTTGGCGGTATAGGCAAGCTGGGTCATGTCGCCGACAAAGATGGTGTCGTCGGGCAGTGTGGCACCCAGGGTTTCCATGACCGCGCGGTGTTCGGGCGCGCGCTTGCCGCCAAAGCGCTCGGTCTCGGCGCGTAACGCACGGACCTCGCCGAGCATGGTTGTCCTATCTGTGCGGGCGGCAGAGTCGTTCCCGAGCGCGTGCAACAGATCGTCGAGTGCCTGTTCGGCATCGGCTGTGATGGCGATATCGGCGGGATAGAAGTCGTTCATCTTGCGCGGATCGATATCGATGCGGATGAGTTTGCCGCCGAATGTCAGGCGCTGGTTCGACGAATCGACATTCGAGAGTTCCGTGCCGACGGCCAACACCACATCGGCCTTGGCGACGAAGTCGCGCACGGGGGCCAGACACAAGGTGGCGCCAAGCGCCAGCGGCTCGTCTTCGGGGACGATACCTTTGCCGGCGAAGGATGTCGCGACCGGCGCGCCCAACAGGTCGGCCAGCTTGCGGACGGCTCCGGCAGCATCGCTAACGCCGCCGCCGGCCAGGATAACCGGGCGCGTTGCTGAGGCCAGCATGGCGGCGGCTTGCTGGATGAGGTCGCGGTTGGCACCCGGTCGGGCGACGGTTGTGGCGGCCTGCCATCGCTCGGAGACCGGTTCGGCCAGGACGTCGCGCGGGATCTCGATATGCACCGGTCGTGGCCGGCCGGACATCATGACGGTCCACGCCTGCGCCATCAGTTCGGGCACATCGTCGGGCGTCATCGCGGTGCCGGTGAAAGCGGTCATCTGTTCGGTTATCCGGTTTTGGTTGGGGACTTCGTGAAAGGGACCCCATCCCTTGCCGATCTCGCGCCTTAAGTTGTGTGAACTCACGACCATCATCGGCTGGGAGTCCGAATAGGCCTGGGCGATCGGTGTTGCCGCGTTGGTGACGCCGGGTCCGGTGATCAGGAGGCAGGCGGCGGGCTTCCCGGTCGCCCGCGCGTAGCCGTCCGCCATGAAACCCGCGCCCTGTTCGTGACGCGTCAGAACGTGCCGTAACCGACGCTCGCCGAGGCCACGATAGAACTCGATGGTGTGGACACCGGGAATGCCGAAGGCGGTATCGATCCCATAGTCCTCGAGCAGGGCGACGGTCGCTTGGCCGCAGGTCATGACGTTCGACATGGTGTTGCGTTCCCCTGAAACCCCGACGTGGCAAAACGCGCTGGCTGTCGGCGTTAGAAGCCGCCGCGCCGCGGCCATTCTTCTTGACAAGAGACAGCGCGAATTGCAATTCTAAATCACATAGTACGTCGTTATATCGTAAAATGATACGTTCGCAGGGTGTCGACTGGATGAACCGATGCTGCCCATGACCGCCGCCTCAGGCGAAGACACCGGTATGGCGGGTGCGTGGCAGTTGCCGGATGAACTGGTGCTGCTGCGCGACACCATCCGGCGCTTCATGCGCGAGGAGGTGCGCCCGGTCGAGGAGCGCCAGCCCCACGACGCCTTCAAGCTGCCGGATGTCGATCTCGCCCGCCTGCAGGCCCGCGCGCGCGAGATGGGCATGTGGTGTTTTGCCTCGCCCGCCGAACATGGCGGCGGCGGTTTGGATCTCCTGGCTCAGGTTGTTGTCGCCGAGGAAGCCGCCAAGTGCCGCATGGGCGCTTATGTGCCGGCCTGCGGTGCGTTCGGCATCGATCCGCCCAGCGTTATCTGGCTTGGCACACCGGACCAAGTTGCGCGTTATGGCGCACCGGCGATTGAACGCGGGCAGAAGTGTTTTGTCGCGATCTCCGAAGCATCCGGCGGGTCCGACCCCGCACGCTCGATCCGCACCCGTGCGACACTTAAGGGCGACCGCTACGTCATCAACGGTACGAAGATGTGGATCACCGCCGCTGCCGAGGCCGAATGGGGTATCGTCTTCGCGCGCACTGGGGATGCCGGCGATCGCGGCGGCATCACCGCCTTCATCGTCGACCGGTCGATGAAGGGTCTGTCCACCAAGGAGATCCCTGTCATCCGGTCCTATTCGCCGTTCGAGGTGCACCTGGAGGACGTCGAGGTGCCGGTCGAAAACCGATTGGGCGAGGAGGGCAAGGGGTTTGAGATCTGCCAGAAGTGGCTGGTCCATGCCCGCGTGCCCTATGCCGCCGCCGTCATCGGCATCGCCCAGGAAGCGCTGGAGATGGCGATCGACTGGGTGCGCCAGCGCGACTCCTTCAAGTCGCTGTTGGCCGACAAACAGGCGATCCAGTGGATGGTCGCCGATTCCGAAATGGAGCTGCGCGCCGCGCGCCTCCTGACCTATCAGGCGGCCTGGCAGGCCATGCTGGGGAACGACATCAAGATCGATGCGTCGATCGCCAAGGTCTACGCGACGGAAGCGGCGGGCCGCGTCATCGACCGCTGTGTCCAGATGTTCGGCGCCATGGGTGTCGCCAAGGAACTGCCGATCGAGCGCTGGTATCGCGAGCTGCGCATCAAACGCATCGGCGAAGGTCCGTCCGAAGTCCAGCGCATGGTGCTGGCGCGCCATCTGCTGAAGGGCTGAGGCGATGGCGATCGACTTCGACCTCGACGACGGTGTCGCCGTCATCACCATCAATCGGCCGGAGCGGCGCAACGCGCTGGACGCCGAACACTACGAAATGTTGTCGGCGGCATGGCAGCGCGTGCGCGACGACGATGCTATCCGTGTCGCCGTCATCACCGGGGCCGGCGACAAGGCGTTCTGCGCCGGCGCCGACATCAAGTCGTTTGTCGGGCGCGACGTCGAGCTGGTCGAGCTGTGGCTGACCCAGAAAAACCAGCTCCTTAATCGCGGTCTTGAGGTTTGGAAACCGGTTATCGCCGCGGTCAACGGATTCTGCGTCGGCGGCGGCATGACGTTGATGCTGGCGACAGACATTCGCGTGGCCTCCGATAACGCCGTCTTTTCGCTTGCCGAGGTCAAGCGCGGCATTATCGCCGCCAACGGCGGCACCCAGCGGATCATGCAGCAGATGCCCTATGCCATCGCGATGGAGATGCTCCTGACCGGCGACAGCATCGATGCGGAGCAGGCCGAACGTTGGGGTCTGGTCAACCGGGTCGTCGCACCCGATGACCTGATGGCAACGGCACGGGACTACGCGCGGCGCGTCGGTGAGAACGCGCCGCTTGCGCTGCAGGCGGCCAAGGAACTCGCCATCCGGTCGGGCGATATGGATCTCACGACCGGGCTGCGCATGGAGCAGCTCGTCAACCGCATCCTCCATGCGTCTGAAGACACGAAGACGGCGAAGGAAGCCTTCGCCGAGAAACGCAAACCGACCTTCAAGGGGCGTTGACACGTCGTGGCCGAGACACTTCCCATGCCCCTGGAAGGCGTGACCGTCCTGGATCTGACGCAGATCTATAACGGCTCCTACGCGACGTTCCTGATGGCGATGGCCGGCGCCGACGTGATCAAGGTCGAGCCGCCCGGCGGCGAGTTCCTGCGCCGACGTGACGCGCGTTCCGGTGCGGCCGTGCCGTTTGCCATGCTGAACGCCAACAAACGTTCGATCTCACTCAACTTGAAGTCGGAGAAGGGTCGCGACCTCTTCATGCAGCTTGTGGCCGAGGCCGATGTGGTCGCCGAAAACTATGCGCCCGGTGTCATGGATCGTCTTGGCGTCGGCCCCGGCGTGCTGCGAGCGGCCAACCCGCGTCTGATCGTGGCGTCGGGCTCGGGCTACGGCCAATCGGGCCGCTACCGCGACTTTCCGGCCATGGACCTGACCGTGCAGGCGATGTCCGGCGTCATGAGCGTCACCGGCTTTGCCGACAATCCGCCGGTCAAGTCCGGCGCGGCGCTGTGCGACTTCTTCGGCGGCGTCCATCTCTACGGCGCCATCATGACCGCGCTATATCGCCGCGAACAGACCGGTAAGGGGGCGGCCATCGACGTCGCCATGCTGGATGCGGTTTATGCCTCGCTGGCGTCAAGCATCGGCATGACCTATGGCGAGCGCAACGATATCCCGTCGCGCACCGGCAACCGCCACGGTGGCCTGTCGCTCTGTCCCTATAACGTCTACCCGGCGGTGGACGGTTTCATCGCCGTCATCTGCAACAACGACAAACACTGGCAGTCGCTGCTTGGCGCGATGGGTCGTGGCGATCTCAAGACTTGCGAACACTTGTCGACGACACGGGGACGCGTCGCCCACATGGAGGAGGTCGATTCCCTTGTCGGCCGGTGGACCGCGACGATGACCCGTGCCGCGTTATTCGATCATCTGATCGCCCATCGCGTGCCCTGCGCGCCCGTCCGCGAACTCGCCGAAGTCATGGCTGATGAGCACATGCACGAACGCGGCATGCTGCTGGAGATCGACCATCCGGACTTCGGCCCGATCACGGTCTGCCGCAGCCCGTTGCAGTTCGAGGGCCATACCCAGGCCGCCTACAAGCCAAGCCCGGCCTATGGTGCCGACAACGCCGCAATCTATGGCGACTTGTTGGGTTTGGATGACGACGAACGCGTCGCGCTTGCCGACAGCGGTGTCATCTGATGCGCGGCAGGGCGGTCATCGCCGGTGTCGGGCACACGACCTATGGCAAACATCCCGGCCGCGATCGGATCAGCCTGATCGTCGAGGCGTGCCGCAACGCGCTTCACGATGCCGGCATCGAGAAGGACATCGTCGACGGCGTCCTGGTCAAAATGGCGAACGCGGAACCGTCGATCCTCTACGGCCAGAAGGTCGCCGAGGCGCTTGGTCTGCAGCCGCGCGTCGGTGCGTCGCTCGACCAGGGTGGCGCCGCGAACATCGCGCTTATCTCCTATGCGGCGATGGCGATCGATGCCGGTCTGATGGAGATCGCGCTCGTGTGCTATGGCGACACGCCGCGCACCGGCAGCCGGCAGGTCTATCACCGCCCGCGCGGCGATGACGCGGTTTATGGCTGGTACGCGACGGCCGCCGGCTACGCCATGATCCATCAGGCCTATGCCCAGAAACACGACAGTCGGCCCGAACACTTCGGCGCCGTCGCCGTGCAGTGCCGCGCCAACGGGGCGGAGAACCCACACGGGCACCTCAAGAAACCGATCAAGCTCGATGACTACATGGAATCGCCGCTGCTGATCGAACCCCTGCGCCGCGACGACTGTTGTCTGGTGTCCGATGGCGGCGCGGCGGTGGTCGTGATGAGCGCCCAGCGCGCGAAGCAGTTGGGCATCGATAACGCTGTGCCGGTGTTAGGTTTTGGGCAGGGCCAGGAATCCTGGGACGTCCACCTGCGCCCCAACCTGACCGAGACGTCGGCCGCCGCCTCGGCTGACACGGCGTTCAAGATGGCCGGGCTCGCGCCGACCGACATCGATGTCGCGCAACTCTATGACTGCTTCACGGTCACCGTGCTGTTGACGCTTGAAGATTATGGTTTGGCGAAACGCGGTCAGGCCGGACCTATGGCGGCCCAGGGCGCGCTCGCGCTTGACGGCTCGTTGCCGCTGAACACGTCCGGCGGCCTGTTGTCAGAATCCGGTACGCCGGGCCTGCAACTTGTCATCGAGGGTGTGCGCCAGATGCGTGGCGACGCGCGGCTCCAGGTCAAGGGCGCGCAGACCTGCATTGTCTCCAACCAGGGCGGCAGCATGCACACCCACGCCACGATGATCCTGGGCAACCCGTCATGAGTTTCCCGGCACCCGAGATCAATGACCTCAACCGTCCCTATTGGGACGGGCTGGCGGCAGGTGAGTTACGCCACCAGCATTGCTCGAGCTGCGGTAACAACTGGCTGCCGGCGCGTGATGCCTGCCCCACCTGTCTTGCGCCAGATCCCGCCTGGAAACCGGCGAGCGGCCGCGGCCATGTCGTGAGCTGGGTCGTCTATCACAAGGCCTATCACGACGCGTTCGCCGACCGCATTCCCTATGACGTCACGCTGGTCGAACTCGACGAAGGGCCGCGCCTTCTCACCAACGTCGTCGACAGCGACGCCGGCCGCGCGCTTTTCGTCGGCGCTCCGGTCGAACTTGCAATCGAGCGGGAATGCGATCTGGCGCTGGCGCGGTTCCGCCTGGCGCGGGACGGGGGCGCGGCATGAGTAGCGAACCCCTGATCGTCGTCAACGGCGACCTCGTGCCCTACGGCCAAGCGACCGCGCATGTCATGTCGCCGGCCATGCGCTATGGCCTCAATGTCTTCGAGGGTCTGCGTGCCTACTGGAACGCTGACGATAGCGAGCTCTACGTTTTCCGGCTCCAGGAACATTTGGATCGTCTCGACCAGTCGATGAAACTGCTGCGTTTTGCGCCGACCTTTGAGGTCGCGGAACTGGGTCCGCAACTGCTTGATTTGCTGCGCGCCAACGGGATCAAAGATGCCTGCCATATTCGGATGAGCGCCTATCTGGACGGCGATGGCGAGCACCATGTGACCGGTCCCGTCAGCTATTTCATTGCCAGTAAGGTCCGGCCGCGTTCGGAGAAGACGGCGACCGGTATTCGCTGCGCCGTCTCGTCTTGGGTCCGCATGGCCGATTCCGCCATGCCGCCGCGTATCAAGTGCGGCGCCAACTACGTCAACGCACGCCTGGCCCGCTTTCAGGCGCTGCATGACGGCTATGACGATGCGCTGCTGCTGAACGAAAACGGCAAGGTCGGCGAGGGGCCGGGCGCCTGCGTTTTCCTGATGCGTCGCGGTCAACTCGTTACGCCGGACATCACCAGCGGTATCCTGGAAAGTATAACACGCGACACCATGATCAGGCTGGCGCGAGAGCTTGGCTTTGATGTTGTCGAACGCATGGTCGACCGCACGGAGCTCTATGCCGCCGATGAGATGTTCGTCGCCGGATCGGCTGCCGAGATCCTGCCGGTGGTCAGTGTTGACGGCATTGAACTCGGCGATGGTGGCGTTGGATCGGCGACCAAAACGCTCCAGGCCGCCTACTTTGCCGCCGTGACTGGAGACAGCCATCGCGACAAGGGCTGGCTGACTCCGGTCTACGGCAGCGCCTGAGGCGCATCGGCATGGCACCGGCTGTTTCCGACATCTCCGACACGGAGCGCGTGGGCGGTGTGATAACCGTCGATAATCTGACGGCACGGGTTACGGCCATTCTGGCGCGGGCGGGCCTTGATCCGGAGGATGCCGCGCGGGCGGCCGATCTGTTGGTGTTTGCCCAGCGAAGCGGCATCGACTCTCACGGTGTCATGCATCTGCCGGCCTATGTTCGCCGGTTGCGCGACGGCAGCATCAAGGCAAGACCCAGCTTTGTGCTTGAGAGCACAGGCGGTGCAGCGGCGGCGGTCCTTGATGCCGATGATGCGCTCGGTTGCCTGGCGGCTTGGCGGGCGATGCGCGAGGCGACGGCGCTGGCAAAAGGGCAGGGGGTCGGCGCGGTCGCGGTCCGGCGCAGTTCCCACATCGGCGCCGCCTCGCCCCATGTGCTGTGGGCGGCGGAGCAGGGGTTCGTCGCGCTGTTGCTGTCGAACGCGTCGGCGACCATGGCGCCCTGGGGCAGTCGCGACGCCATACTCGGCACCAACCCGCTGGCCGCCGCGTTCCCGCGCGCCGGAGCTGATCCCGTCGTTATCGACATGGCGACCAGTGCCGGATCACGCGCGGTCATGCGCCAGGCCGCGCGTGCGGGTGAGCCGATTCCCGAAGGCTGGGCGCTCGATACGGCGGGGCAACCAACGACGGATGCAAGTGCAGCTTTGGACGGCACGGTGCAGCCGGCTGGCGGCGCCAAAGGCTACGTGCTCTCCCTGATGATCGAGCTGCTGTGTTCTGCTCTTGCCGGTGGCGCACCGGGATTTGAGGTGCGCCCGCCGCAGGCGAGCGATAGCGCGCCGTGTGGGGTGAGCCATCTCGCTATCGTTTTCGATCCAGGCAAGTTTGCCGGCAGCGACACGGTTGCACAGCGTGTCTCGACACTTGCCGATCATATCGAAGCCAGTGCGGCAACCGACACCGATCGGCCGGTGCGCACGCCAGGCTCGCGCGCTGCTGCTCATCGTGCGGCCTGCGATCGCGATGGTCTTGTCATGACTCCGGCTCTCGCGGCCTCGCTCGATGAGGCCGAGTCCTTGGTTGGTGGGACATCGTCGTGAGCTACCAGATCGCTGTCGATATCGGCGGTACGTTTACCGATGGCGTACTACTGGACGATACCAACCACCGGATCTGGGTCGGCAAAACACTGACCACCTATTACGACCCCGGCGACGGTATCGCCGACGTCATCGAACAGCTCATGGCTCAAAAACCCGATGATGACCGCGCGGTCTCACGAGTTGTTCACGGCACCACGCTGATCACCAACACGCTCTTGGAACGCAAGGGTTCGCGGGTCGCGCTGATCGTCAACCACGGCACCCGCGACACGCTCGATATCCGCCGCGAGCTCCGCTACGACATCTACGATCTCGCCATTACGTTTCCGCCACCGCTCGTCGCGCCGGACGACCGTTACGAAGTCTCGTGCCGCATCGGGCACGACGGTTCGTGCTGGCAGCCGGTCGACGAGGCGGAACTGACCGATGTTGTGGCGGATGTCGCGGCGTCTGGCGCCGAGGCCGTTGGGGTCTGTCTTTTGCATGCCGCTGTTTCCGGCGACAACGAACAAACGATCGCCAACGCCTTGAAAGCAGTGGCACCCGGGATTCCAACGACCTTGTCTTCGGAGCTTGCCGCTGAGATCGGCGAATACGAACGCATGTCGACGGTCGCGGCCAATGCCTATGTGCAGCCGATCGTCGCGCGTTATCTGGGCATGCTGGACCACCGCCTACATGATTTGGGTATCGACGGGCGGCTCGACATTATGGTGTCCAATGGCGGTTTCACCGACGCCGAGCAGGCCGCGCGGTTCCCGATCCGCCTGCTTGAGTCCGGCCCCGCCGGCGGCGTGCTGAGTGCCATCAATTGTGGCGCCGTCAACGGCGTCGACCGCGTGCTTGCCTTCGATATGGGCGGCACGACGGCAAAGTCCTGCCTTGCCGTCGACGGCAAGCCGGAGATCACGCATCTCTTCGAGTTCGCGCGCGAACGCCGGTTCAAACGCGGCAGCGGCCTGCCCGCGAAGTCCCCGTCGATCGATCTGATCGAGATCGGCGCCGGCGGTGGCTCGATCGCCAGGATCGATAGCCTGGGCCTGCTTCAGGTGGGTCCCGATAGCGCGGGGTCCGAGCCGGGGCCCGCCTGTTATGGCTTGGGCGGTGACGCAGCGACGGTGACCGATGCCGATCTGGTGTTGGGTTATCTCGACGCCGCACGTTTCCTCGGCGGTCGCATGACCCTGGACGTAGATCGAGCACGCCGAGCGTTGAAGAAGACAGGCGAGGCGATCGGTCTCGATGTCATCGCGACGGCCTGGGGCATCCACGACATCGTCAACGAGAACATGGCGGCGGCCGCGCGCACCCATATTGCCGAAAAGGGACACGATGCCCGTCGTTTCGCGATGATTGCCACTGGCGGCGCCGGCCCCGTGCATGCAGTCGACGTGGCGCGACGGCTGCGCATCCGGCGCGTTGTCTGTCCGGTGGCTTCCGGCGTCGGTTCGTGCCTTGGCTTTCTCGCCGCCCCGGCGCGGAGCGACCGCTCGTGGTCAAGGGTCGAACAGCTTTCGCACGCCGATCTCGATGCCGCCGCGGTTCGCCTTGGCGAGGCCCGCGCTTCGGCAACGGCAGAGCTCGTCGCTGCCGGTGTCGAACCTTGCGCTGTGCAATGGCGGGCGACGGCAGAGCTTCGCTACGTCGGTCAAGGCAACACGGTCGAGGTGAACGTTGATAGCAAGCCGGATCGCAAGGCGATCCTCGACGGTTTCGAAACGGCCTATGCCAGCGCTTTCGGGCGATTGGTGCCCGGCGGCGTGCCCGAGGTCGTGACCTGGCGGTTGGTCGGCACGTCGCCCATGCCGCCCCGGCCTTTCTCACTCGACGCCGCGAATGCCGGCGATATCGCGAAGGCGACGCGCCCGATCTACTTGCCGGATCACCAGGATTACGCCGACGTGCCGGTCTACGACCGCTATAGGTTGCCAACCGGTACGCGGTTGGCGGGGCCGTTGGTGATGGTCGAGCCGGAATCGACCTTGATCGTCGCCTATCCGGCTGATGTCACGGTGCTGGACGACGGTAGTGTCGAGGTCGTGCTGGCGGAGATCAGCGCATGACGGCCATCGACCCGGTCACGCTTGAGATCGTCTGGACTCGGCTGATCAGCGTCGTCGACGAAGCGGCGGCGACCTTTGTGCGCGCCTCGTTCTCAACCTTGGTGCGCGAGGCGAACGACTTTGCGGTCGTGCTGACCGATCGCCACGGCCATAACATCGCCCAGTCGTCGCAAAGCATCCCGAGCTTCATCGCGACGGTTCCGATGACCATCCGTGCGTTCATCGCGCGCCATGGCGTCGACACGATGGAGGACGGCGATGCCTACATCACCAACGATCCCTGGCTTGGCAGCGGCCACCTGAACGATGCCACCGTTGCCATACCGATCATGCGCGACGGCGAGGTTATCGCCTTTGCCGGTGTCGTCAGCCATTTGCCGGATGTTGGTGGACGGCTGCGTAATGCGGCCAACCGCGAACTCTACGAGGAAGGACTGCAAATCCCGCCGTGGCCGCTGCTGAAGGCAGGCAAGCCGGATGAGACGTTGACGGCGCTGATCCGTCAGAACGTTCGCGTGCCCGACGAAACCATGGGCGACATCTGGGCGATGGTCGCGTGCTGCCGCACGCTGGGCGAACGTCTCAACGGACTGCTGAACGAGACCGGCATCGATCTCGACCGTTTCTCCGGCGAGATCATCAGCCGCACGGAAACCGCCATGCGCGAGGCGATCCGTCAACTGACGCCGGGTACCTATCGTTCCGTGATCGAGAACGACGGACCCGCCGAGATGCCGGGGGGCGTCATCCGTATTGCCTGTGCGGTGACGGTCGATGGTGACGAAATCACGGTCGACTATGCGGGTTCGAGCGAACAGGTCTCCCTCGCCATCAACACGGTGTTGAATTACACGTTTGCTTACAGCGCCTATGGTCTGAAGGCCTTGCTGGCGCCGTGGATCCCGAACAGTCACGGCAGTTTTGTGCCGATCCGCGTCACCGCGCCGGAAGGGTCGATCCTCAACCCACAGCGCCCGGCGCCGTGCGGCGCGCGCGGCATGATCGGTCATCTGCTGCCGCCGGCGATCTTTGGCGCACTCGCGGACGCTTTGCCCGAACGCACGCAGGCTGTGCCGGGGTCGCCATCCAACAATGTGCAGCTGGCGTCGTCGCGCGGCGGTGTTCGCTACGCGGTCAACTGTTTCCTGGGCGCGGGCCAGGGCGCTTCCGCCGCGCAGGACGGTGCGTCGGCGATCAGCTTCCCGAGCAATCTTTCGAACACGCCGATTGAGGTGATCGAGAACCAGGCGCCGCTCCATGTCATCGAGCGCTCGATCTGCCGCGGCTCCGGCGGTCGGGGTCAACGCCAAGGTGGCGATGGATTGCGCTTCGCGTTCGAGATGCTGGGCGAGACGCCGGCCATCGGTTCGTTCATGGTCAACCGGATCAGCAGTCCGGCACCCGGGTTGGCGGGCGGGGAACCAGGCAGGCCGGCACGGTTTGAGGTCAACGGGCGGCCGGTTGCCTCGGCCGGACAGCACGTCATCAACAAAGGCGATCGTGTTGTCATTGAAACAGGTGGTGGCGGCGGCTATGGCGTGCCCGACGGACACAAAAGCAAGGTGAAGACACAATGAGACACGAAGGAAAGGTGGCGGTTGTCACGGGCGCCGCGCAGGGGATCGGATTGGCATGCTCGGCGCGGCTGCATGCCGAAGGTGCGCGTGTTGTCTTGAGCGATATTCAGGAGGAGAAGGTCAGGGAAGCTGCATCCGGCCTGGATAAGAGTGGAGACACAGCGCGCGCGATGGTGACCGATGCGGCGAAACAAGACGACATAGCGTCACTTGTCGGTTTCGCTACGGAAACTTACGGTCGCCTCGACATCATGGTGAACAATGCCGGGATCAGTGTCGGCAAATCGGTGCTGGAAGTCAGCGAGGAGGAGTTCGACCGTGTGCTCGGCGTCAATCTGAAGGGCACCTTCTTCGGCACCCAGGCGGCCGCGCGTGTCATGGTCGGCCAGGAGGGCGGCGGCGCCATCGTCAACATGTCGTCGATGCAGGCGATCCTGGCGATTCCCGACCGCGTGCCCTACGGCATCTCCAAGGCGGGCATCAACCAGCTCACGCGCATCTTTGCGGTCGCGCTCGCCGATCAGAACGTGCGCGTCAACGCGGTCGGGCCGGGGACCATTCTGACCGATATGACGCGCAAGGGGGTTCTCTCCAACGAAGACTCCCGCCAGCGTATCCTGTCACGAACACCCATGGGCCGTTGCGGCGAAGCCGACGAGGTGGCCGGTGTCGTCTCGTTTCTGGCCAGTGACGATGCCTCCTATGTCACCGGCCAAGTGATCTATCCCGATGGCGGCCGCATGCCGCTCAACTATACGGTCCCGGTCGACGCACTGCCGGGCACCTGAACGGATCGCGGAAACTCGTCATGACAACACCCTGTATCATTACTGTTGCGATCACCGGTTCGGTGCCGCGCAAGAAGGACACGCCGGCGGTGCCGGTCACTGTCGCCGAGCAGATCGAGTCGACGCACGCGGCCTATGCAGCCGGCGCCAGCCTGGTGCACATCCACGTTCGCGACGATGACGAACGTCCGTCATCGGACCCCGATCGTTTTGGCGCCGTCCAGGACGGCATCCAAAAACACTGCCCGGGCATGATCGTCCAGTTCTCGACCGGCGCCAGGGGCCGGGCACTCGATCAGCGTGGCGGGATGCTGCATCACCGGCCCGACATGGCGTCGCTGGCGACCGGTTCGGTCAACTTCCCGACCTTCGTGAACGAGAACCCGCCGGACTTTATCGAAGGCCTGGCCCAACAGATGAAGGATTTCGGTATCAAGCCGGAATGCGAGGTGTTCGACCTCGCCATGCTCTATAACGCCGCCGATCTGGTGGCCCAGGGCCTGCTGGGCGACCCGCCTCACGTTCAGTTCGTGTTTGGTGTGAAGAACGCCTTGCCAGCGCGCCGGGAGATCCTCGAGTTTGAAGTCGCGCAACTAAAGGAGATATTGCCGAACGCGACGTGGACAGCGGCGGGCCTCGGCCGCCACCAGCTTGATGTCAATCACTGGGCGCTCGAGCTTGGCGGGCACTGCCGCACGGGGTTGGAAGACAACATCCGTTTCGACAAGTCACGTCTGGCGACAAGCAATGCCGAGTTGGTCAGTCGTGTGGCCGGCCTCTGCGCGACCTATGACCGCCATCCGGCATCGCCGGAAGAGGCGCGATCCATCCTGTCGCTAACACCCGCTTGACGGCATCGCGACGAAATCCTACCCAAACAGGATTTGGACTAGAGCTCCAGGCTGAGCGGCGCGATATCGAGCGCACGGCGCTTGGCGTGATCGTTGTTCGGGACATCGGCTTCCATGCGTACTTGCGCCTCGGCGAGCGCGTCATGCGCGGCATCAATATCGAAGCCCGTAGCGCGCCCGGCGGCAACAACCTGGCGGCCATCGACAAAAACCTCGGTGACCGCCCGTTCACAGGACGAGAAGATCAGGCTCCTTAGCGGATCGCGCAGCGGGCGCATCGCCGGGTGGTTGGAGTCGACGAGGACGATGTCGGCGCGGCAGCCAGGTGCCAGGCGGCCCAGGTCATCGCGTCCAAGCGCCGTTGCGCCGCCGACCGTGGCGGCATGAAAGATGTCGGCGACCTGCAGGGTCTCGATATTCTCGGCCGCAATCCGCGCCAACACGATCGCCCAGCGCATCTCTTCAAGGAAGTTGTGCGGCAGGGTATCGGTGCCGATCCCCATGGTCACGCCGGCCCGGACGTAGCGGCCGAAATCCTCCAGCGTCTGGCCATAGCGGGCAAATGGCGTCGGACAATGGGCAACCGCCGCGCCGGATGAGGCGATCAGGTCGAGATCGCGCCGGGTCGACCAGTGCAGCCAGGAGTGCTCGTCGATAAAGATGGCGTGGGCCAGGATGGTGCGCGGTCCCAACAGACCGATCTCGTCGGCCCATTGCACCGGCGTTATGCCGTGACGCTGCACCATCTCGTTGAACTCGACGACGCTCTGCGAGATGTGGGTCGTCAGCCGGCGGTCTTCAGCCTCGGCCGCGCGCACGGTTTCCTTAAGCAGGTCTTCCGTGCAGGCGTCGATTACGCCTGGACTATAAAGGCCGGTAAGCCGACCACAGCTATGCCGGTCGGCCTCGTCCATGACAGCGCGCGCCGCGTCGAACGACGCACGCCCGCCATCGTCGGCCCAGTCGTATTCAAGCCGGTGGCCCGTCGTCATCTTCCATCGCGCCGAGCCATACCACGGGGCGACCCAGGCCCTGAGGCCACTTGCCGCCAACGTGTCGAGCCATCCCGGCCACGCGCCGGAGATATCGACCAGGCTGGTGACGCCGCTTTGCAGGAGTTCCGCAAAGGCCACGGTGGCGCCGGCTTTCTGGCCCTCGGGGTCGAGATTAAAGGCGAGCGAGCGTTCGTAGAGACCGCTCATGTACATCGCCGGCACGCCATGCTCCTCACGGATGCCCTTATAGGATGGTTCGGTCGACGGATGACTATGCAGGTCGATGAAGCCGGGCAGAACGACACGGGAGCTGCCGTCGATATCGTTGTCGGACGCGCCGTCGAAGTGACCGCCGACGTGGAGGATGGCGCCCCCATCATCGAACGCGATGTCACCGCCCCTGAGATAACGATGCCGTTTCTTGTCCCCATCCCACGCGATGATCCAGTCGGCGTCGCGTATAACCGTGACTGCCATATCCCAACTCCACTGTTCGGCTTCGGTGAACGCTACGATGGCACCCGGTAGACGAGAATTACCAGTGGAAACGCAGGCCGTCGTGCTGGGTGTGCGAGTCATCGGCGGTGATGCTGCCACCGAAATCAACGCTGTCCGGGCTCGCTTCGACGTCCGCAACCGAAAAGGTCAAGCCGGCAACGGCGTGTCAGGTGACCGCCGGTTTGATGTCGAGCAGAGCGGTGCCATCGGTGCAATCGAGACCGCCGACCGTCAGCGACCCGTCATCGATAGCAAACAGTCTGACCCGGCTCAGCCCGATCGGGTTGGGCCGGTGGGGCGAGCGTTTGCAGAAGACGCCGATGGGGTTTCCGGTGCGCCGCGACGTCTGGACGAGCTTGGCTTCGGAACGGTCGCCGCGGTCGAGCCAATAAAGGATGTCATAGAGGCGGCCGACCTCCATGCCGAGCAGTGCGGGCCGGTAACGTTCATGGATCTCAAGCCGACTCGGTGGGTTTTCGTCTCCGATATTGCTTGGGCAGTCATCGGTTTTGGCGTATCCGGTAAAGATCCTGCCGATCGGCATCAGTGTCATGTCGTCCACGTCTCGTCATCTCCCGCCTTGCTCGCTGCACATAGTCTCTAACTTTGTTGGAGTAAGTTAAAACATACTTTTCCTAAGCACCTTTTTGCGATCTCATGCGTGTGAAGGCAGTGGCTCCGTGCGGGTGGCTGCGGCACGCGGGTGGAGGACCCCCGTGATGATGTTTCTTGTGTCGTTCTCTCGCAATCGACCGAAGGCCGCTGACGCACCCGTTCCGACAGGGGACGGTTGACCATGAGTGGTGCCTGGCAGGTCGGTGTCGATATCGGTGGTACGTTCACCGACGTTGTTGCCGTCCACCCGCGTGACGGCACGGTGCTGAGCGCGAAGACGCCGAGCCGGCCGGACGATCCGGTATCAAGCGTTGAAGCGGGCCTTGCGGCGGTCGGCCTGGCTTGGACCGATGTCGCCGATCTGATGCACGGCACGACCATGGCGACCAATGCCATCGTGCAGGACCGATTAGCGCCCGTTGTTTTGCTGACGACAGAGGGGTTCGGTGACACGCTGGCTATCGGCCGGCAGAACCGGCGCGAACTCTACCGTCTTGATGTCCTGCCCAAGCTGCCGCCATTGGTGCCTTCCGAGAGGCGGCTGGAAGTAAGGGAGAGATTGGACTGGGACGGGGCGGTCCTGACCGGCTTGAGCGAGGCGGAAGCCTCGCGCGCGAGTGACGCGGCGGTGGCATGTGGCGCTGATGCGGCAGCCGTGGCGTTGTTGCACAGCTATGCCAACCCTGCCCACGAAAAGGCGCTGGGTGCTAAACTGGCCGACAAGGTTCCGCACGTCACGTTGTCCCACGAACTCAATCCCGAGCCGCGCGAATACGAGCGGACCAACGCGACGGTTTTGAACGCGGCGCTGATGCCATTGATCGGTAACTATCTCGACCGTCTGGAGGCAAACGCCGGTGCAACGACCCGATTGCATCTGTTTCACTCCGCCGGCGGCATGGCGGCCGTCGATGCCATGCGTGGCAGACCGTTGTCCCTGGCGCTTTCGGGGCCTGCAGCGGGGGTCACGGCCGCCGGTATCGTCGCACGGGAGCTGGGCCTGGACCGCGCCATCGCGTTCGACATGGGTGGCACGACGACGGATGCTGCCGTTGTCATCGATGGTGAGGTTCAGATCAACAGCGATCAACGGATTGCCGGTCGTCCGATCCGGCAATTGATGGTCGCCGTCGAGTCGATCGGTGCCGGCGGCGGTTCGATTGCGCGGGTCGATGGTGCGGCGATTCGGGTTGGCCCCGACAGTGCCGGGGCCAACCCGGGCCCTGCCTGCTATGGCGCGGGCGGCAAAGAACCAACGGTTACCGACGCTAACCTTGTGCTCGGCTACATCAACACCGACCGCCAATTGGGTGGTGCCGTGACGCTGAACGGCGATCTGGCGCGCACGGCGGTCGGCACGGTAGCGGATGCATTTGGCGTCGGCATCGAAGAGGCCGCACTGGGTATCCACCGGGTCGCCAATGCCAGCATGGTGCGTGCCCTGCGCCGCGTGACCGTTGAGCGGGGTATTGACGCACGGCAGTGTACGCTGCTCGCCTTTGGCGGAGCGGGTCCCATGCACGCGGTCGACCTGGCGCGCGCATGCGGCATCGATCACGTGGTCGTGCCGCGTCTGTCCAGCGGATTCTCCGCGCTCGGCTGCGTGACCGCGCGCCTGACCTACGCGGAGCAGCGGACCGTGCGCGTGGCGCGCGATGCCTGGAATGCCGCGGATCTGGCGTCTCTGTGCGATGACATGGTGTCCAGATTGTCAGCGCCGTTGACCGCGAGCGGTATTACTAGCGATGGAATCGACGTCTCCTGCGTCGCCTTGATGCACTATGCCGGCCAGAGCGATGCTATCGAGGTTCCGTTCGAGCGGCCGGCCGATCCCGCGATCTTGGGTGCGGACTTTATTGACCGGCACCAGCGACTCTACGGGTTCGCCACCGAAGAACCATGGATCCTGGATACCCTGCGCATCACGGTGACGGCGCCGCCGCCTCTGGCGCTGTCGTCGCTATCGGCGACCGGTGACGCGGCGGGCAAGGTATCGACTGGCGCGACTAGCTGTTGGTTCGACGCGGCAGGCGCGTCTGAGACCGAGCGTGTGGCGCGCGAGAGCTTAGAGCCGGACAACCGCCATGCCGGCCCGCTCGTCATCGAAGACGATTGGTCGACCGTGGTTGTGCCGCCAGGTTCGACGGTTTGGGCCGACGCACGTGGTCACCTGCACATCGATGTCGGGGGCAGGCCATGACGACCAGCGTCGACCCCTTCACCGTCGAGGTGATCCGCCACGCCATCACGGCGATCGCCGAGGAGATGTCCTATGTGGTCATGCGCTCGGCACGCTCGCCGCTGCTGCGCGAGGCCGGCGACCTTTCCTCGGCCCTGACCGACGCCGACGGTAACCTGATCGCCCAGGGCCGCGACATTCCCGTCCATATGGGTGTCATGTGCGCGACCGTGCGCGAGTTTCTGAAGCGGGTGCCGGCGAAGCGCCTGGCGCCAGGCGATGTCTGGTTCGTCAATTTGCCGGAGGTCGGCGGTAATCATCTGCCGGACGTCAAAGCGATTCGGCCGGTGTTTTTTGACGACGCGTTGCAGGCGTTTGCGGTCAGCCTGGCCCATTGGGCCGATATCGGCGGCGGCCGTCCCGGCAGCTATGTGCCCAACGCCCGCGATGCCTGGCAGGAAGGCCTGCGTATTCCGCCGACGCGCCTCTTTACCGCCGATGGGCCGGATCGCGAGAAGCTGGGTTTTGTCACCGCCAATGTGCGCGGCGCGGTCGAGCGTGAAGGCGACATCCTGGCGCAGATGGCGGCGACCCGCGCCGCCGACGAGGCCTTGCAGGGGCTGTTTGCCGATCACGGCGCCGATACGGTGCAGCAGGCCATCATCGCCCTGCACGACCAATCCGAAAGCGCCATGCGCCAGGCGTTGTCCGATCTGCCCGACGGCGTTTATGTGGGCGAGGACCAGCTCGACGACGACGGCGCGGGCGGCCCGCCGGTTGCCATTCGCGTCACGCTGACGATCGACGGCGATCGCGCGGTCGTCGACTTCTCCGCTTGCGATGACGCCACGCCCGGCCCGCTGAACGCGACGCCGTTCTCGACCGCGGCCAGCGTTTTCTACGCATTGAAAGCGGTGGCTGGGCCGGACATTCAGCCGAACGCCGGCTGTTATCGGCCCCTCGACATCATCACGCGGGCGGGCTCGTTACTGGAACCAACCGTCGACAAGCCGGTTGTTGGCGGCAACCACGAGACGACCCAGCGTGTCGCCGACGCCATCTTCCGCGCGCTGGAGCCTGTCGTGCCGGAACGGTTGACGGCGGGGTGCGCGGCGACATCAGGTCTGCTGTTGTTCGGCGGTCGCGATCCGCGCACGGGTGCATGGACGACTCTTTATGAGGTCCATGGCGGTGGCGAGGGCGCGCGTCACGACCGCGACGGCATGCCGGTCATCCGCCCGCACATGTCCAACGTCATGAACACGCCGGCCGAGGTGATCGAGACCAACTACCCGATCCGTCTGGTGCGCCAACGGCTGCGTCAGGGCTCGGGCGGCCAGGGCCGTCACCGGGGCGGTGAAGGACAGGAACGCGTCTATGAAATTGTCGCCGATGAGATGTGGCTGACGTCCATGGTCGACCGCGCGGTGATCCCGCCCTATGGCCTGCAGGGCGGCAAGCCAGGCGCGCCCTATCGCATCACGTTGCGGCGCGCCGACGGCACGGTCGAACAACTGGGCGGCAAGGACGAGGCGCGCCTGACGAAAGGCGACAAGGTGATGATCGAAACCAGCGGTGGCGGCGGGTTTGGCGCCGCCGACGCCTGACCGGATAACGGGTGGAGGATGTCATGAGACTGGACGGCAAGACGGCACTGGTGACCGGCGCGGCCCAAGGGATGGGCAGCGCTATCTGCAAGGCGATGGCGGCGGAAGGTTGCGATCTCATGCTCGCCGCGCGCACCCAGGGCCCGCTCGATGAGCTGGCCGAAGAGCTGCGCGCCATGGGTCGCCGTGCAGAGGTCGTTACCTGCGATGTCGTTCAGGAAGATCAGGTTGCCGACATGGTCGAGGCGGCCCTGAAGGCCTTTGACGGCAAGCTCGACATTCTTGTCAACGTGGCCGGCGCGACGGGCCCGATCGAAACACCGGTCTGGCAGATCGACCAAAAGGCTTTCGATGAGCTCGTACGGACAAACCTGCAGGGGACCTTCCTGCCGATCAAACACGTGCTGCCGTCCATGGTCGAGCGGCGCTACGGCAAGATCGTCAACATCGGCGGCAGTTCGGGCATGCGCGGGTACCGCTACCGTGCCGCCTATAGTTCGTCGAAGTGGTCAGTTCGTGGCCTGACCCGCACCACCGCGCTCGACGTCGGCGAATACAACATCAACGTCAACGCGGTCATGCCGGGCATCGTCGAGACGCCGCGCATGCACAAGCTGTGCGAGGAAAAAGCGAGGGTGCGCGGCTGGACCTTCGACCAGGTCTATGACGAATACGTGCAGGACATGGCGCTCAAGCGCGTCACGACGCCCGAGGATATTGCCCATGCGGTGGTGTTCCTGGCGACCGACGAAGCGCGTCAGATCACCGGCCAGGAAATCGTCGTCGACGGCGGCTGGGACGTCTGACCGCTCGAAACAACATGGAGGAAACGACATGTTACTGAGTTTCGACCTTATCGAACCACGCACGTTATCGGAGGCGCTCGATGCACTGGCGTCGGGCGGTCTGCCCTATGCCGGCGGCACCAATCTGATCCCCGACCTGCGCTCGGGTAAGGGCCCGGCGGGACCGTTCGTCTCGTTGGCTGCCCTGGACGATCTGCGTGGCATCACGCTTGACGGCGACGTCGTTGTCATGGGCGCGCGCACGACCATGAGCGACATCCTGAACACCGCCGACATGCGCCGCTGGGCACCGTCTTTGGTCGCCCAAGCCGACGTCTTTGCCGGCCACATGGTGCGCAACACGGCGACCGTGGGCGGCAACATCTGCTATGGCTCGCCGTCGGCCGATGTCGTGCCGCCGCTTCTGGCGCTTGACGCCGAGGTGCTGGTCGCCGGACCCGGCGGCGAACGCGCCATGGCGCTGGAGCGTTTCCTGCTCGACTACAAGAAGACGGCGTTGCAACCGGGCGAACTCCTCACAGCGATACGCTGGCAGGTGCCGCCCGAAAACGAGACCCATCTCTTCTATAAGCTTGGACGGCGCAAGGGTGATGCGATCACCGTGACCGGTGTCGCCGTCGCGCTTGCCGCTGAGCAGGGTCGTTGCACGCGTGCCCGCATTGCGCTGGGTTCGGTTGCGCCGACCGTGTTCCGCGCCCGCGAAGCCGAACGGTTTCTGGAAGGCCAGCTGGTGTTGCCATCGCTGATCGATGTCGCCGGACGTCAGGCGGCAGCCATGTGCAAGCCGATCAACGATGTGCGCGCCAGCGGCGCTTATCGCCGCCATACCGCCTTCGCCTTGACCCAGCGCCTATTGACCCAGGCCTGGGAGCGTGTCGGCGGACCCGCCGCAGGGAGGCTGCAATGACCGATATGCGAACGATTACCCTGACTGTTAATGGACGGTTCCACGAGGTCGCCGTGCCCGCCCATCGCACGCTCTTAGAACTGCTGCGCGAGCTCGGCCATGTCGACGTCAAGTGCGGCTGCGAGAAGGGCGATTGCGGTGCCTGTGCTGTGCTGTTGGACGGTGTCGCCGTCGATAGCTGCCTGACGCTGAGCAGACTGGCCGATGGCTGCGCCATCACGACCGTCGCCGGCTTGGGCAATACCGAAAACCCTCATCCCCTGCAGACCGCCTTCATCGAGCATGGTGCCGTTCAGTGCGGGTACTGTATTCCCGGCATGATCATCGCCGCCAAGGCGTTGCTCGATGATTTTCCCGACCCCAGCGACGACGACATCCGCCGGGGACTAAGCGGCAATCTCTGCCGCTGCACCGGTTACACACGGATCTTCTCCGCGATCAAGGACGCGGCCGCTGTGATACGCGCCCAAGGAGGTGCCCCATGACCGATCAACCGACATCACCGCCGGCACCGGCCAATGTGCAGTTGTCTCAAGTCGGCCAGCCGATCGTCAGAACAGACGCGCCGGGCAAGGCGTTCGGCACCACGACCTATGCCGGCGATATCGTCATGCCCAACATGCTGCATGGGGTCGTGGTGCGTGCCGATCGTCCCAGCGCGACTATTGCCGCGCTTGACGTTGATAAGGCCAGGGCTTTGCCGGGCGTACACTGCGTTGTCACGGCTGAGGACCTGCCCGCCCGCATGGTGATGACCGATATTCCCGGACAGACCGGCGGCAAGACCAAGATCACGTCCCAGCCCATGTTGGCGCCCGACCGGGTCAAGTTCGAAGGCGAGGCTATCGCCCTGATCGCCGCCGAGACACTTGATATCGCCCATCATGCGCGCGATCTGGTCGAGATCACCTATGAGGATTATCCCGGCGTGTTCGATCCGGTCGACGCCTTGAAGCCGGATGCGCCCAAGGTCTTTGGCGACGACAACGTGGTTGCCAGCTACCGGATACGGCGCGGCGATGTGGAGAAGGGGTTCGCCGATGCCGACCACATCATCGAGAACACCTTCAAGACGCCCTATCAGGAACAGGCGTTTCTGGAGCCGGAGGCCGGCGTCGCCTGGGTCGACGAGCACGACGTCATCAACATCCGGGTCAGCACGCAGGTGGTCGAGCATTTCCGCGCGATCGCCGATGCGCTCGGTCTGCCGCACAACAAGGTCCACCTGAAGGCGGAGTATGTCGGTGGCGGTTTTGGCGGCAAAGAGAGCATCACCATCGAGACCTATCTGGCGCTCCTCGCGCTTCGCGCGCGCCGCCCGGTCAAGCTTGTCCTACCGCGCGAGGAATCGTTCCTGGCCCACGGTAAGCGCCACCCCTTTACCTTCAAACACAAGACCGGCGTCACCAAGGACGGCCGGATCGTCGCGGCCCAGGTCGAGGTGACCGGCGATGCCGGACCCTATGCGACGTTGAGCCCTTATGTGTTGCTCTACGCCACCGTCTCGGCGTGCGGTCCCTACCGGATCGACAACATCAAGATCGACTCGGTGGTGGCCGCGACCAACAACCTGCAGACCGACGCCTTTCGTGGCTTCGGCGCCATGCAGGCATGCTGCGCCTATGAGCAGCAGATGGACGAGATCGCCAAGCTGCTCGGCATCGATCGCCTGGAGTTGCGCAAGCGGAACTATCTGAAGACGGGCGAGGCCAACGCGACCGGTCAGGTCGTCGAAAGCGCGGTGTGGAGCGAACAATGCGCGACAGCCGCGCTCGAGGCGTTGGGCGAGCCGACGCCATCCCATGGACCCGTCAAAATCGGTCGTGGTTTCGCCAACTACCAGCAGAGCTATGGCCGTATCCGTTGGTTCAAGGATTCCAGCGAAGCCTGGGTTGGTATCGAGGTTGACGGCGCGGTCACCGTGCGGTCAGCGGTGACCGATATTGGCGCCGGCCAGTCGTCGGCGTTGGCGCAGATTGCCGCCGAGGTGCTCGGTGTGCCGATGGAGCGTGTCTTGACCTATTTCGGTGACACCGCGCTTAACCCCCTGGCCGGCACGATTTCGGCGAGCCGGGCGCTCTATATGTCGGGCAACGCGGTGAAGCTCGCCGCGACCCATGTGCGCGACAACCTTCTGGTCTGGGCGAGCGAGCATTTTTGCGTCAATGCGGACGCGCTCGACCTGCGCGATGATAAGGTATTCGTCACCGATGATCCCGAGCGCTCGATGTCGATTCCCGACTTGGTCAAGGCCTGTGCCAGCGCCGGCGTGCACCGCCACGATCTCGCGATCTTTCGGGCGCCGTCCAGCGAGGGCCTGGATCCTGAGACCGGTCAGGGCGAGGTGTTCCCGGACTTCACCTTCGGCGCCCATGCGGTGGAGGTCGCGGTCGATACGGAGACAGGCGAGGTAACGGTGTTAAAGAGCGTCGGCGCCCATGATGTCGGTCAAGCCGTCAACCCGCGCGCCGTCGAAGGCCAGATCGAAGGCAGTGCCTTGATGGGGCAGGGTTTTGCGCTCTCAGAAGACATGTTGGTCCATGAAGGTCGCCTGATGACATCGTCATTCAGCGAGTATCTGATGCCGACCTCCGAAGACGTCCCGGAGATCACGTCGATCATCCTGGAGTCGCGTTCTGGCCTCGGCCCTTACGGCGCCAAGGGAATCGGCGAGCCGGCCTATGCCCCAGTCGCCGCCTCGATCGCCAACGCCGTCGCCGATGCCATCGGCATTCGGATCAAGAGCTTGCCGATTACGCCGGAACGGGTGGTGGCGAACCTGGCGCTTCACGGTCCGATCGGCTGACGGCGTGAGAAGAGGGGAACGGGCGGCGTTGACATGGATCAACGGTTCGTTTCCCGGGTGCCGTATGCTTCGCATGTGATGCGACTGTCGCATCACAGTCAGGTGCTATGCACCGGCCAAATCTGTTGCCATCGCGCGGGAGGTCAGGGTGACGGCACCAATGGTGATTGATGGTCAGACCAAGCTGATCGATGCGTGGCTGGAGTGCGAGGACCTGCTCGACCGGTTCCGCGCCTACAACCCGGCCTTCAAGGAGTTCCTGCGCGTCCTGGGTGACGAGGACGTCGCGCGCGAACTGTCGCTGGCCGATATTGCCAGCATGGTCGCGAGTCCGGAGGACGACTTGGTCGCCCTGGCCAACGGAGAACAGGTAGAGTCTACCCCATCGAAGCCGATGATCTCAGACACGGATCCCGTGTCGTGGTTCGACGATGTCGATGTCAGCGAAGCCTGCCTTGTCGACACCAGGCCGATTTTCGAAAGCGGCAAGGAGCCTCTGGCTGTCATTCTTCAGATGGTGGCCGCGGCCGATCGCGATGACATTCTTATCGTCGATGCGCCGTTCTGCCCGGCGCCGCTGCGCCGTCTGCTCGCGCGCCGGGGCTATGAGTCCGGGGTCAAGGAGCTTGCCGCCAGCCACTGGCGCTGCGCCTTCAAGCCGATGGGCCATGAGGTATCGCCGCGATGACGACGAACGCACAGGAAGCCGCGTCGGTGGATGATGGTCTTCCGATTGCCGCTGTTCTTTCCGACGCCTCCAATTCCGCCGGTCTCGTCTTGACGGACGTTGCACGGCACCTCCGGCGTGAGGGATGTCGCCTCGCCGGCGCGGTGCAGACCGCTGACCCCGAGGAGGCACGTCAGGGTGCTTGTGTCATGACACTCAGTGTTTTGCCGGACGGTCCGGAGCTGCCGATCTGGCAGGAGCTCGGCCAGCATGCCAAGGGCTGCCGACTGAACCATGAAGCGCTCGAAGATGTCGTCGGCTTGGTCGATCGCGCGATCGACAGCTCGACTGATGTTCTGATCATCAACAAGTTTGGCAAACGCGAAGGCGAGGGCGCAGGGTTCCGGCAAACGATCGCGCGGGCGATCGATATGGACATTCCCGTTCTGGTCGGCATCAGCGACGCTGAACGGCGGGCCTTCGAGAGTTTCGTGGGTGGCGCCGGTCAAGTGTTGCCGGCGCGCGTCGACGATGTCCTGGCGTGGTACCGCGACGCCTCGACCTGACGAAGCCATTTGTTTCGGAGGCGGTTTCTTAGCGACGCCGCAGCTTGACGGCGTGGCTTACTCGCGAAACGCGCGATTGAGCCCGGCCGAGATGGGGTCGAACAGATAGGCAAGGGCGGTGCGCTCGCCGGTCAAGATCATCACTTCCGCCGGCATGCCCGGAACCAGATCGACATCATCGAGGCGTGCGATTTGCTCGGGCGGAATCACGATACGGGCCTCGTAGTAGCTTTCGCCGCTTCGCGGATCGTCCAGAAGATCGGCCGAGACTGTCAGGAGCTGGCCTTCAAGAGTCGGCGTGTTGCGCTGGCTCAGGCCGCTCATTCTTACTTCCGCCGACTGACCGATCACGACATTCTCGATGTCGTCAGGCCGCACGCGCGCTTCGATGATCAAGGGATCGTCGTGGGGCACGATGTGCATGATGTCGTCGCCGGGCGCGATGACACCGCCCACTGTGTGGGTGTTCAGGCCCAGGACCGTGCCATCCGCAGGCGCATGAAGGGTGATCCGGTCCATCACATCGGCCGCACCGATCTGGCGCTGTTCGAGATCGAAGATCTGCGACTGGATATCGCGCAGTTCGGTGACAACTTGTTCGCGTCGACTCTTTTCAAGCTGGATGATCTGCAGTTCCGCTTCGCCAATCGCGGTCTCGGCCCGCGCGATCGCAGCCAGATCTTCGCCGCGCTCACCGCGCAGGTGCTCGGATTCCCGCTCAAGCGCCAGGATGCGGCTGCGCGTCACATAGCCCTCTTCATAAAGCTCGCGAAGGCCCTCCAATTCCTGCTCGATGAGTTGAATCTGCTGGTAGCTTGCCGATTGCTGGACCTGCAGGCCGGAAATCTGGTCGTGCAGTTGCTCGATTCGCTGATGCAAGATGCCGACTTCGCCGTCGAGGCTGTCGCGCCGCGCGACAAACAGCAGCTCCTGACCCGCCAAGATCATGGCGAGCTCGGACTCACCGCGGCGGGCGTCAAGTTCCGGCGGAAAGGTGATCGTCTCCACACCGTCGCGTTCAGCGATAAGGCGGGCCTCGTTCGCCAGGGCTAGATCGAGCTGGCCGCTGACGATCGACATCGTCGCTTGGGCCCGTGTTGCGTCGAGGCGCAGCAGGGGGTCGCCTTGTCGAACCACATCGCCGTCACGCACGAAGATTTCCTGGACAATGCCGCCTTCCAGGTGCTGGACGGTGCGCCAACTGCTGTCCACGGTCACGACGCCGGGCGCGATGGCGGCGCTGCTCAACTGCGCCGTGGCGGCCCAGGTGCCGACGCCGCCGAACAGCAGAGCCACGATGATCATGCCGCCAAGCACAAAACCGCCCGTCTTGCGCTTGGGTTGGGGAACGACTTCACGTCCGTTGGACGACAGCAATGTCATGCTCATGATGCATTCTCCAACCGGACATCGTCGTTGCGCCGCACGATGACCTTCGTCAGAACCTCGTCCTTGTAACCAAAATTCTCGATATGGCCGTCGCGCAGCATGATCAACTGATCGACCGATGCGATGGCGCTCGGGCGATGGGCCATCACAATGACCGTCTTGCCCTGCTGCTTCATGGCCGCGATGGCGTCGCTCAAAGCGTTGTCGCCTTCGGCGTCCAGGCTGGAATTGGGCTCGTCCAGCACGATCAGCGATGGTTTGCGATAGAGCGCGCGGGCCAAAGCGATGCGCTGACGTTGCCCGCCGGACAGACGCCGGCCGCCTTCGCCGATGACCGTGTCGTAGCCATCAGGCAAACGCAGGATCATCTCGTGTACGTTGGCCAGCCGTGCTGCCTCGACGATGTCGTCGGGTGAGGCGTCCTCGTCGAACCTGGAGATGTTCTCCGCGATGGAGCCGTCAAACAGCTCGACCTCCTGGGGCAGGTAGCCGATGTAGCGACCGAGATCTTCCGGGTCGTAGTGGGAAAGCTCCGCGCCGTCGAGGCGTATGTTGCCGTCAAACGGCGGCCAAACGCCGACCAGAGCCCGCGCCAGACTGGATTTGCCGGCGCCGGTCGGTCCAATGACGCCAACCGCCGCACCGGGCTCCAGCGCAAAACTGATGCGTTTCAAGGATGGCTCGGATGCACCGGGTGGCACCGCGACGAGCCCTTCGACCGACACCGCGCCGCGCGGCTCGGGCAGCCGCATGCGGTCGGTCTGCGGCGCTTGCCTGGCCATCAGTTTTTTCAAGCGGCCATAGGCATGGCGCGCCGAAACGAACGACCGCCAGTTGCCGATCGCTTGTTCAACCGGCTGCAAAGCGCGGGCCATGATGATCGATGCCGCGATCATGACGCCAGGTGAGACGATCTGGTGAATGGCGAGGTAGGCGCCCGTGCCCAGAATGGCCAGTTGAGCGATCAGCCGAACGAATTTGGAGATCGCGCCGAGTGTGCCGTTGCGGTCGCTGGCAATACCCTGGAAATAGAGCGACGCTTGATGGCGGGTCCGCCACAGACGCCGGAGCGCCGGCATCATGCCCATGGCCTGAATGACATCGGCGTTACGCAGGCTGGACTGGGCAAACAGCTCGGCTTCGGCCGCGTGTCGGTTGGCTTCCTCAAGCGGCGGGCGGGTGCGCAGCTCGCTGATCAGCGCCAGCGCGAAAAGCAAGAACGCACTTGCTAGCGCGACGAAGCCCAACAACGGATGAAACAGGAAGATGACGACGACGTAGATCGGCACCCACGGCGCATCGAAAAGCGAGAACGGTGCTGTGGTCGCCATGAACTGACGAACGAAGATGAGATCGCGCAGCGCTTGGCCACGGTCGATGCGGGCTGCCGTCAGGCTTCGTTCAAAGGTCGCGGTGAAGACCGCATCGCTCAGATGTTCGTCAAGCCGTGCGCCGACACGCACCAGGATCCGGCTGCGGAACATCTCCAAAAGCCCCATGATGAAGATCAGACCGACCGCGAGGATCGTGAGGGCGGCCAGCGTCGATTCGCTGCCACTGGTCAGGACACGATCGAAGACCTGCAGCATGTAGAGCGGCGTCGCCAGCATCAGCAGGTTGATGAAAAGACTGAAAAAGCCAACGGCGTAGAAGGTCCGGCGCATGCTGCGCACGGCCAACTGAAGTTTGGTCGGTTCCTTCGTCATGGCTTAACCGCCTTCACCGGACGATCGACTCTGGCGCGCGGTCGTTCGGCCCGGCTGCTGTGACTCCGGGGTGCGGATGGGGATCTCACTCGTTCGGTGTTCGACACAGGCTGACAATCCTCTTGGCGTGCTGCCCCCGCGTCTGTTGCGCGGTTCTTAACGAAGGCGGCTATGTGTCCAGATGACGCGGCTATGCCGACGACCCGACGATGAAGCCACCGCCCACCGGAAACGCCATGAAGAAGCCACGGGCAGTCTTGGCGCTGCTGGTCATCTTCACGTTCCGGTGATCGCCACTTTACATCGCTACGATGAAACGATCTGGCCGCAATGGTCGTGATTTCGTGCGAAGAATAATTACTACTTTTGCCTATCGCCCATCCGCCGTCGGTTGATTGACCTATCCGATCGAAATTTCAATGCGTCACAATGACGACAGTACTGGTGTGTATCGATTGAGGATCCGACTGAAGATCTTGTTGTCGGCTGCTGTGACCTGACACCTGCGCGCTTGTCGAGATGGCGAATCATCCCCGCGTCGATGGCGACAAAGCGGCATGGAAGTGTCAAAGAAACTTGCGGAAATCCCCGCGTTTTTTGTCCCTACGCTGAAGGTGGGACGAATGGGGGAGAGCGCCAGACTGCCCAGGTGTTGGACATCCACTGCGCGAGTGGTGGTAGCCCTATGCACGACTGCTACCCTTTATAGTTCTGATCACGGGTCCGTGATCACCTAGACTGTTTCCGTGATCAGTTGGCTGGCCCGTACGAAAAAAGCGGCGCCTTACCTCGGCGATGGTCCGGGGGATATCATGGCGCTGCCTCCGCGTTCCTGCAGCCAACTAAACTGCTTGCGATTAACGTTAGAGGCCCGTCATGTCTGTTAGGTTCACCGATTTCTGGGAAAACGACGGCGACGATACCGACCCGTTTCAGAAGCTCTTCGATAGCCTGGCAGGCGGACCTGAGGGAACTGGCGCCGACAGGGCGTTTCGACCTCTGACCGAGAACGCCGCGGCCCCATCCAATGTAGGCCGTCCGGATTCATCACCCCAACGGTCCGTTGAGAATGACGGCCTCAAGGAGGATGACGCCGACCAAACGAGCGAGGTGTTCGCGAAGAACACTGACGATGAGGCCGACGACTCGGGCGCGCCCGGCGACCGGGGAAGTCCGCCGCAACGGTCGTTCCAATTGGAAGCTCCCGGGGAACCCAACAAGTCGTCTTCTGGCGAGACTGGTGGCAACGTAGAGACCGCGCCGAGCATCATCGCGGCAACAACAGCGACCGCTCCGAACGCCGGGGGGATGGTTGGCGAGTACCGCTCGATCGACGGTAGTGGCAACAACCAGACCAACGTTTCATGGGGATCTGCCGGCCAGGATTTCCTTCGTGTGGCCGCGGCGGACTACGCCGATGGGTTTTCGGCGCCTGCCGGTGACGACCGTCCGAGCGCACGCGAAATCAGCAACGCCGTGTTCAACGAACCCGAAGGGACCACCGACCCTTATCTCGTGAGCGATATGTTCTGGGCCTGGGGGCAGTTTCTGGACCACGACATCGATCTGGCGCGAGAAGGTGAGACACACGAGGCCTTCAATATCCAGGTGCCCACCGGGGACCCGTACTTCGATCCATACGGCACGGGGACACAGGAAATCAGCCTGAACCGCTCCGGCTACAATGAAGACACGGGAACCGATTCGCCGCGTCAGCAGGTCAACGACATCACGGCGTTCGTGGATGCCTCGATGATCTACGGCTCCAATGCGAGCCGAGAAGCGTTCCTGCGCGATGAGGGCGGCAAGCTCAAGGTCAGCGACGGCGACTACATGCCCTACAACGACGGCAGCCAGCCGAATGCGGGCGGCCCTGACACGTCTCTGTTTGTGGCCGGCGATGTGCGGGCCAACGAAACGACATCGTTGACGACGCTGCACACGTTATTTGTGCGTGAGCACAATCGTCTGGTCGACGAGCTTGCCGAACAGCATCCGGAATACACGGATGAGCAGCTCTACCAGGAAGCCAAGGCGATCGTCGAAGCGCAGATTCAGGTGATCACCTATAACGAGTTCCTGCCCTTGCTGCTGGGTCCGGATGCTCTGGGTGACTACAGCGGCTATAACGCCAGTATCGATCCCGGGATTGCCAACATGTTTGCGACGGCTGCCTATCGGGTCGGCCACACCATGTTGTCGTCGGAGATCCAACGGCTGAACAGCGACGGCAGCGAGTCGGAATACGGCAACCTGCAACTGCGCGATGCTTTTTTCCGACCTGACCTGATCGTTAACGAGGGCGGCCTCGATCCCATTCTGCGCGGCCTGGCCGACGGCCAGGCGAACAAGATCGATGCCCAGGTTATCGATGATGTCCGCAACTTCCTGTTCGGTCCGCCGGGCGCCGGTGGTTTCGATCTGGTGTCCCTCAACATCCAGCGTGGCCGCGATCATGGTCTGGCGAGCTACAACGATGCGCGCGAGGCCTATGGGCTGGAACGCGTCGACGACTTCGACGACATCACATCGGATGTTGAGCTACAGAACATCCTTCGAGACCTCTACGGTTCGGTTGACAACATTGACCCGTTCGTCGGCGGTCTGGTCGAAGACAGGGTCCCCGGCGCCATGGTTGGCGAGTTCTTCCTTGTTGTCCTGACCGACCAGTTCATGCGTCTGCGTGACGGCGACAGGTTCTGGTACGAGAACCGTTTCTCGGGCGACATGCTGGCGGCGCTTCAGGCCACCACCCTCGCCGACATCATCGAGCGCAACACCGATATCGATCATATCCAGGATCACATCTTCCTGGCTTACAACCGCATCGGCGGCAGCGACACCAATGACCGGCTGTATGGCGATGACGGTCGCGACCTCGTTATCGGCTATGACGGCAACGACATGCTGTTTGGCCGGGAGGGAGACGACCAGCTGTTCGGCGATGCCGGCAACGACAGGCTCTATGGTCAGGACGGCAACGACATACTGGAAGGTGGCGATGGCAGGGATCAGCTGTTCGGCGGCGATGGAGACGACCTGCTGAAGGGTGATGCCGGCAACGACACGATCCATGGCAATGACGGCGACGACACGGCCTTTGGCGGTGCTGGCGATGACCGCATGTATGGTGGCGACGGCAACGATACGTTAATCGGCCAAAGCGGCGATGACCAGGCGTATGGCGGTGACGGCGATGATACGATCATGGGCGGATCCGACGACGACAGGCTCTATGGCGGCCGAGGAAACGATGTTGTCATGGGCGAGAGTGGCGACGACGTTGTCTCCGGAGGGTCGGGCGACGACTTGGTCACCGGCGGTTCCGGTGACGATGACGTGCGTGGTGGCAGCGGCGATGACGACGTGCAAGGTGGATCCGGTGACGACAAGGTTTACGGCGATGGCGGTGACGACATCGTTCACGGGGGTACAGGCGACGATATGATGTATGGCGGTTCTGGTGCCGATACCTTCGTCTTCAACGAAGGCGATGGCGCCGACATCATCATGGATTTCAGTCGCGGTTCGTCCAACGTCATCAAGGTGGATGCGGCCTTGGCATCCGACTTCTCGGATCTGGACACCACACAGGACAACGTTCTCGATGAGAACGACGATGCTATCAGTGTCAGTCGTGGCCGCCTGACCATTGACTTCGGCGAGGGTGACACCCTTACCGTCGTGGGCGTTCAGTCGCTGGCCGATGACGACATCACGTTCGGCTAGCAGCGTCTGTCGTCAGAGCACGCGGGAGGGAGCTTAGCCCGCCAAGGAGCGTTGTTAGGCTGCTGTACATGAAGGTGAAGGGCCGCATGCTGCGCACGTCCGTGTGGCCGCGTCCTTCGCCAGCCATAAAAAGTGGACGCGCATACAACTGAAACAATTATGCGCGGCTGCTGACACCGAACTGAAATTTCGGATCACAATCTTTCCTACCGTAGGACAACTTTTCGTGCGCTCGCCGCACTTTCTTACGGATGGAGATTGCCATGACCCATTGTAAATCAGTCCTTATCGCTCTTGTTGCCGCCGCTGGACTTTCGCTCGGCAGTGTGTCGAGCGCTCAGGCGGTACAGAGTACGTCGGAGGAGATTCCCCTCATCGAATGGGACACGACACTGGTCACGTTCCAGTTCGACAACGACAAGTTCCTCGGTCAGCGTTTCACCGCCAAGTGCAAGCCGGCCAATGTCGACGACATGGACGAGACCGTCTATGGCACCGATGTCTATCCCAGCAACAATTCGATCTGCGTCGCCGCCGTGCACGCTGGTCTGGTTGACCGGGACGGCGGCGTTGTCACCGTTCAGCTCAATCCCGGCGCCGAAGAGTACGTTGGCAGCAGCCGTAACGGCATTGATACACAGAGCCTGCCTGGAACACAGCGCAGCATGGTCTTTGTGACCGGACCCGAGGCTGGCGCCATCGATCAGGTGCTGCTCGACAACGTGCAGAGGATCGACTGGGACACCAAGTTTACCCGCACAGGCCTTGCCTATGAGCAGTTGATCGGTCAGCACTTCGTCTTCAGCTGCCCGGAAGCGCCGAGCAATCTCAACTCCCGTCGGGTTGTCGGCACGGACTCCTATGCCTTTGACAGCATGATCTGCCGCGCCGCGGTCCATGCCGGTGCCATCACCACCGACGGTGGGCTGGTGACCGTCCAGATGGATTCGGGCAAGGAGCGGCTGGTCGGCAGCATCCGCAACGGCATCGAGACCAAGGACGGCCCCGGCGGCCACCGCACGCTCTCGTTTGTCGAAGCGACGACACAGAACTAGTGTCGGGCAGCCGCGAAAAGGGCCGGTTTCTCACCGGCCCTTTTTTTGCGTCTAGAGCGGATCGTGCTTAGGTGGAACCGGTTGACGGTTCCACCTAAGCACGTGAATCCGCCCTTTATCGATGAGTAGAGCAGATTCACCCGTCTTGATGGCATCGCAAAGCGATTCCATCAAAACGGGATCTGCTCTAGGCCGTGGCAAATTGCCAAGTTGACAGTGCCGTTGACGACTTTGCCGTTGTAGAGTGAAGCCCCGAACCGGCTTCACAGAGATGATACGGCAGATGGCAGGACACAACCTACTGCATGGCAAGCGCGCGCTCGTTACGGGAGCGGGAAGTGGCATCGGGCGGGCGATCGTGCACGCGTTCGCGCGTGAAGGCGCGCAGATTGCCGTCAGCGACGTCGACTTGGATCGTGCAAAGGCCGTCGCCGGCGAGATCGGTTCGGCGGGATCGCCGTTTCGCCTTGATGTCACCGATGCCGCGGAGACCAGGTCGGTCGTCGAGGCGGCTGTCGAGCAACTTGGCGGCCTGGATCTGGTGGCCGCGAATGCCGGGATTTCGACCATGAACGCTGTGGTCGACCTGACCGAGGAGGAATGGGATGCCAACATGGCGGTCAACGCCAAGGGCGTCTTCCTGACCAACCGCGAAGCCGTGCGCCAATTCCTGGCGACGGGCACCAAGGGTGTCATCGTCAACACCGCGTCGCTTGCCGCCAAGATCGGGGCACCGTTCCTGGCCCACTACGCAGCCAGCAAGTTTGCCGTTGTCGGCTTTACCCAGTCGCTGGCCAAGGAGGTCGGCGAACATGGCATCCGCGTGAACGCTGTGTGTCCGGGCTACGTGCGGACATCCATGCAAGAGCGGGAACTCGCCTGGGAAGGCAAGCTGCGCGGGATGACGCCGGAGGCGGTCTATGACGAATACATCGCGACGACACCGCTGGGCCGCATCGAGGAACCGGAGGATGTCGCCGAGATCGTGGTCTTCCTGGCCAGCGACCTCTCGGGCTTCCTGACCGGTGAAGCGATCAACGCCAGCGGTGGCGTGTTGATGGATTAGTTCTCTTCTTTGGGGGATATCGATGGGTTGGTTGAAGGATCTGTTGGGCAGCGATAAGCCGGTCATTGCGATGGCGCATCTGCCGCCGCTGCCGGGCTCACCGCTGTATGATGCCAAGGGCGGCATGAACGCGATCGTCGATTATGTCTCGCGTGATATCGAGGCGCTGCAGGCCGGCGGCGTCGATTGCATCATGTTCGGCAACGAGGGCGATCGTCCTTATCTTCTGAAGGCCACACCGGAGAGCCTGGCAGCAATGACCTCGGCGGTCGCGGCGGTGAAGAACCAGATAATGGTGCCGTTCGGCGTCAACTATCTGTGGGATCCCGTCGCCACGGTGGCCCTGGCGGTCGCGACCGGTGCCGTGTTCGCACGCGAGATCTTCACCGGTGTCTATGATTCCGACATGGGCCTGTGGGCGCCCGATGCGGCAAGCGCCCTGCGTTTACGTCACGACCTCGGGCGCGACGACCTTAAGCTGCTGTTCAACATCAATGCCGAGTTTGCTGCGCCGGTCGGCGACCGGCCGATCGAAGCGCGCGCCAAGAGTGCCGTTTTCTCGTCACTCGCCGATGCGGTTTTGGTGTCCGGCCCCATGACCGGCCAGCCGGTTGATCAGTCTAACCTGCAGCGGGTCAAGGAAGCCGTCGGCGACACACCGGTCTTCGCCAACACCGGCTGCAACATCGACAACATCGCCGACATCCTGTCGACAGCCGACGGATGCGTGATCGGGACCCATTTCAAGGTCGATGGCGACACCTGGAATCCTGTCGATTCCGACCGGGTGCGGCGTTTCATGGAGGTCGTGGCGAAGGTCCGCAACCCGTGAGCCTGTTGCTCGGGCTGGATATCGGGACGACATCGACCATCGGTATTTTCATCGACACCGATGGCGTCGTCGTCGCGACGGCATCGCGTCCGAGCGAGCTGATTTCCAAGCACGCCAATTGGGCTGAGGAAGATCCTGCGCTCTGGTGGTCGAACGTCTGCGCCATCGTGCCCGAGCTCCTGGCGGCAACGGGCGCTAAAGCTGATCAGATTGCCGCCGTCGGCGTCACCGGCATGGTGCCGACCGTGATCTTGCTGGATGAGGAGAATGAGCCGCTGCGCTACTCGATCCAGCAGAACGATGCGCGCGCGATTGACGAAATCGACGCAATGAAAACCGCGATCGATCCCGACGACTACTTTGCGCGGACCGGCGGCAGCATCAACCAACAGCTTGTCGCGCCGAAGCTGCGCTGGTTGGAACATCACGAACCCGACCACATGGCTCGGGCAAAAACGGTGTTGGGTTCCTATGACTACATCACCGCGCGCCTGACCGGCTCCCTTTCGGTCGAGCAGAATTGGGCGCTGGAAGCGGGGTTCCTGGATCTTGGTGGCGGCCGTCTTGATGACAGGTTGATTAACCTTGGCGGCATCACGCCAGACCACCTGCCGCCACTGCGCGCCTCCCACGATGTCGTCGGTGAGGTGACGGGGGACGCCGCGGCGCAAACCGGCTTGGCCGCCGGGACGCCAGTTGTGGCCGGGTGCGCCGATCATATCGCGTCGGCGTTTGTTGCCGGCGCATCGCGGGACGGCGATCTCGTGGTTAAGTATGGGGGCGCCGGCGATATCATGCTGTCGACAAGCCGCGCGGTCACCGATCCCCGCATGTTTATCGACTACCACATCGTGCCCGGCCTTTTTTTCACCAACGGCTGTATGGCTGCCAGCGGCAGCGTGCTGAACTGGATCGCTGCCCATCTCGCCAAGGCCGAGGCGGACGAGGCGCGGGCGGCCGGCCAGTCCGTGCACGCTTATCTGGACGACCAGGCGCAAGCGCTGCCGCCCGGCGCCGGTGGTATTGTTTTGCTGCCCTATTTCCTGGGCGAAAAGACGCCGCTGCACGACCCCCACGCGCGCGGCACCCTGGTCGGCCTCGGCCTGCACCACGGGTTGCCCAATATCTGGCGATCCGCGCTCGAATCCGTCGCCTTCGGTTTTCGTCACCATACCGAGGTGTTTGCCGAGATGGGGCAGGATGTCGGGCGGGTTCTCGCCTGCGATGGCGGCGCGGCGAGCGATCTGTGGGTGCAGATCACGGCCGATGTTTTGGATAAACCGATCGAGCGCCTGCTGTCACACCCCGGTTCCAGTCTGGGCGCGGCCTTTGTCGCGGGCATGGGTGTAGGCGCACTCGACGATTGGGCGGCAATCACCGCCTATGTCGAGCCGGACCGGACTTTCGAGCCCGACGCCCGCAACGTTGAGATCTATCGCGATGCCTACGGTCTCTATCGCGAGACCTACGAACGGCTCAAGACGCTCTATCCGCAGATCGGTGGTTTGCCCGCAGGCTGAACCGGTCAGTTGCCGGCAATCGCCTGACCGGTTTCGGCATCAAAGAAATGGGCGCGGTCGAGGTCGGCATAGAGCTGAAGGTCGGAACCGGCGGATGCCGCGAAATCACGGCTTAGTCGCGCCGAAAGTTCCTGGCCGTTTGCCATGCTTGCGACGAGAACCACCTCTGGCCCCAAGGCTTCGACCGCGATCACATTGATCGCAATGGGGGCGTGGGCGGCGCTCGGCGGATCGACATAGAGATCCTCGGGACGAACGCCGAAGGTGATCTTTGAACCCTTGTGGTTTGCCAAGGCCGCTTGCCGTTGCGACGGGATCGGTAGCTTGACGGGGCCAAGGTCCACCTCGTCGATGCCGTTGGGACCGCCAAGCTGGGCGTCGAGAAGGTTCATCGGCGGGCTTGCCAGGAAACCGGCGACAAAGGTGTCGACGGGGTTGCGGTAGACGTCGAGCGGCGGGCCGACCTGGACGATTCTGCCGTCGCGCATGACGCAGATACGCTCACCCATCGTCATGGCTTCCACCTGGTCGTGGGTGACATGGACGACGGTGCGGCCGAGTTCTCGATGGATCTTGATCAGTTCCGTGCGCATGGCCGCACGCAGCTTGGCGTCCAGGTTGGACAGCGGTTCGTCGAACAGGAAGGCCACGGGGTCGCGCACCAGGGCGCGGCCGAGCGCGACGCGCTGCTGCTGGCCGCCGCTCAGCTCCTTTGGGCGGCGCGCCAGCAGCTCCTCGATGCCCAACATGGTCGCGGTCTGCTTGATCCGCCGGTCGATTTCATCGCGCTCGACCTTGCGCAGCTTAAGGCCGAACGCCAGGTTACCGGAGACGGTCATATGCGGATAGAGCGCGTAGTTCTGGAACACGACGGCAAGGTCCCGGTCGGCCGGATCGACGTTGTTGACGACCTTGCCGTCGATCGACATCTGGCCGGATGTGATCTCCTCAAGGCCCGCGATCATACGAAGCGTCGTCGACTTGCCGCAGCCCGACGGACCCAGAAGCACCATGAACTCGCCGTCCATGATCTCCAGGTCGATGTTGTCGACCGCCACGACATCCTGGCCGTAGATCTTGGTTATGCCCTCTAGAGTAATCTGCGCCACGGTGGCGAACTCCTATTTCAACGAACGCATGTAGCGGTAGAGGTAGGTGGTCAACACCAGGACAATGACCAGCAGCCCGACCGACATGGCCGACGCGCGTCCGATATCCAGGCCGAAGAACGCGGCGCGGTAGATGAAGTAGCTGATCAGGTCGGTTGCCGTACCCGGTCCGCCTTTCGTCATGATGAAGATGATGTCGAACGTCTTGATCGCGAAGATCAGGCGCAAGAGCAGGGCGACCATGATCACCGGCCGCATCAACGGCAGCGTGATGTGGATGAAACACCGTAGCGCGGACGCACCGTCCATCCGCGCGGCTTCATAGGGTTCGCGCGGCAGGGCAGCCAGCCCAGCCAGAAGCAGGATCGCCATGAACGATACCTGATGCCAGATGTCGACCATCACGACGGTCCAGAACGCATTCGTCGCGTTGCCCAGCCAGTTGACAGGACTGATGCCGGCAAGTCCGATCGCATAGTTGACGATGCCGAGCTCGGAATGCAGCAGCATGCGCCACAACAGGCCAACGACAACCGGGTTGACCAGAAGCGGCGCCAACAAGATCAGGTAGTAGATCGTCTTGAAACGTTCGACCTTGTTAAGCGCCAGCGCGACCGAGAAACCGATGATGAACTCGATGACGACGGAGGCCAGCACGAATTTGACCGTGACCCACATGGATCCCGGCAAGTACTCCTCGTCCGCCGCCTCTTCGTAGTTCTCCAAGCCGACAAAGTCCTCATGGACCGGCGTCAGCAGGGTGTAGTCGTAGAAACTGGTAAAGAGGGCAAAGATCAGCGGGAACATGATGACAAGCATCAACGCGGCAAGACCGGGCGCCGTGAGCCAATACCCAAAGCGCCGGTCCCGCCGCGCGAGCGTCAGCGTGTCAGCCGTTGCCAACGTTCTGAATCCGCTGTCTTACCGTTATTCCGAGATCTTGCCGTCTTTAACCAGCAAGGCTCGGAGTTCTTCTTGGGCGTCCGCCATGGCTTCGGGCACCGGTTTTTCGCCGGTCGCCGCCAGGTTCAACTCACGGCCGACTTCCTCGACGAACTCGGTCGTATAGGTGAAGACCGGGAAGTCCTGGGTGCCGGCAAGGATCTCACCCAAGATCGGATAATAGGGGCGCGCGGCCACCACATCCGGATCGGTGAAGATCTGTGCCTGGGTCGGCGCGCCGCCCAGAAGCGCCCGCTCCTTGGCGATCTCCTGTGACTCCGCCCACTTGATGAACTCCCAAGCCGCGTCCTTGTTCGGGCTGGAATTGGGGATCGCCCAGCCCCAACCGCCATTCAGGCCACCGCCCGGATTGGGCGCGATGCCGACCTTGCCGGCGACCGTCGAGGCTTCCGGATCCTCGAATCCGGCATAGAGAATGTTGAACGTGACAAAACTATAGGCCTTGCCCTGGGCCATCACGTTGAACGCCTCGTCGAAACAATAGGCTTCCGAACCCGGAGGACTGTAGTTCTCCACGGCTTCGCGATAGTACTCCATCGCCCGGATCGCCTCGTCACTGTCGAGCAGCGGGTTCCAGTTCTCGTCGTGATAACGGCCACCCTGGGAATAGAGGTAGTTCGCCCACTGCATGGAGATGCAGTCGCCGCGCTGACCCTGGATGACAGTGCCGAAGAAGTCGCGTTCGCCGTCGCCGTTTTCGTCACGGGTGAAGAACTCGACCTGCTTCCAGTATTCGTCCCACGTCTCGGGAACCCTCAAGTCGATACCGTAGGCTTCCTTGAACGCCGCCTGTTCGGCGGGATCGTCGATCAGATCCTGACGATAGATGACGGCCATGGAGTAGTTATAGAACGGCAGCATATAGAGCGTGCCGTCGACGCGGCCGACCAGATCCATCAGCTTGGGCACATAGACGTCGACATCGACGCCGTCGCGTGCGACCAGGTCGTCCAGCGGCATCAGCCAGCCGGCCTTGGTGAACTCGCCGACCCAATAGAAGTCAACGACGATCAGGTCGTAGCTGCCTTCCGGCGCGATGAGCTGGGGCACCAGCTTCGAATGCATGTCGATATAGCTGATCGCCTCGATCTCGACGTCGATGCCGGTTTCTTCCACGAACTGCGGCAACAGTTCCTGGATGTAACGGGTGTCCGGCACCGTTTCCATAAGGATACGGATGGTCTCCGCCTTGGCGACACTGACGCTCAGCGCCAATGCCGCGATTACCGCTAGGACAAACTTCATAACTCACGTCCTCCCTGTTTGAAGTTTTGCTCCACGTGTGCCCGGCCATGGATCGTCCCGTCCCCGGCCAGGCGAACTCGTTAAGTCATTTCAGCGCCCCCAGTGAGAGTCCCTTGATGAGATAGCGCCGCATGAAGGGCAGCAGGATGAAGACTGGCAGGATGGCACAGATGGTCGCGGCCGAAAGCAAAGCGATATCGACGCCGCGATGGGTCTGGAATGATGACAGACCGACTGGCAGCGTGTTGGTTGACGGCCCACTGATGATCAACGCGAACAGGAACTCGTTCCAGCTCAAGATGAAGGACAACAGGCCGGCAGCCAGGATTCCGGGCGCCGCAACCGGCAAGGTGATGCGCAGGAAAGCCTGGAAGCGCGACGCGCCGTCGATCCTTGCGGCTTGTTCCAAAAGCGCGACATCGCCTTCGAAGAAGGCCACCAGAAGCCAGGCCAGGAACGGCAAGCTGATCGTCATGTGGGCGATGATCAGGCCGGGCAATGTGTTCAGGAGCGAAGCCTTCAAGAACAACGTGAACAACGGCAGCACCAGGATCACCGGCGGCAGCATCTGACTCGACAAAACGAACAGGCGCAGAGGCAGGCCGCCGGTGTTGTAGCGCGCGAACGCATAGGCAATCGACGCCGCCATCGGCAGCGCGATGATCGTCGCGCCAAGCGCGACCGTGACGCTGTTCAGAAAGTAGTTGAAGAACGGGTAACCGGTGAAGATCTCGACAAAATTAGCAAGGCTGGCCTGGCCCCATTCCGGCGGTATCTTATAGGCCGTCAGCTTGTCGGTAAGCGCGACGCGAAGTAGCCATAGGAGCGGCAACAGGATGGTTGCGCTGAAGGCGATCAGAACACCATGCGGCAAAAGCCATGACAACACCCCCCGACCGCGCATTGCCTATCCCCAAGACAAAAACAGCGTTACCGATGACCGGTGATGGTCACCAAAAAGGGCATTCCCCACGTTCACCTATCACCCCGATCCACCCCGTCGCCCGGTTCATGACACGTGCATTCAGGCGCTGGGTGATTTGCTAAATGTCAACAGGTAAGATCTCTTGTCATCCTAGCGCAATGGCAGGGCAGCACAAGGCGATACGTCACTTCTGAGGATCCAAATACGATGAATAAATCACCGTCGGCCAACCGATGGAAACGCTACGACGTGTGGGATGACCGTCCCTTGCGCCTCGACGGATTTGCACCCGATAGCCCCGAGGACGGGTTCCGTGCAACCGACAGCCCGACCGACCCGTCACCCTCACTGCGTATCGATGATGGCGCGGTCGTCGAGATGGATGGCGTGGAGGCCGACCGCTTCGATATGATCGACGCCTTCATTGCGCGCTATCACCTTGATCTCGAGGTGGCGGAGGAAGCGATGGCCGTCGAGAGCGCGGATTTCGCCCGCCGCCTGATCGACGTCAATGTACCGCGTGATGACGTTATCCGGTTGGCGCGCGGCATGACGCCGGCGAAACTGTGCGAGGTCATGGCGTGCCTGAACACGCTGGAGCTTTCGTTTGCGCAGACCAAACTTCGCGCGCGCAAGGCGCCGGGCAATCAGGCGCACGTGACCAACGCGAAGGATGATCCCGTGCAGATGGTTGCCGATGCGGCGACGGCGGCGGCCATGGGATTTGATGAAGTCGAGACCACCATGCGGGTCGCGCGCAATTCATGGTCCAATGCGCTTGCCTGTTTGATCGGCGCGACGGTCGGCAAACCGGGAACCCTTGTGCAGTGCGCCTGCGAAGAAGCCGAAGAGCTTAAGCTTGGCATGGCAGGCCTCACCTCCTATGCCGAGACCATCTCGGTCTATGGCACCGAGGGGTCGTTCATCGACGGCGATGATACGCCGTGGTCGAAGGCGTTTTTGATTGCGGCCTATGCGTCGCGCGGCATCAAGTCGCGGTGCACGTCCGGTGGCGGCTCCGAACTCCTGATGGGGTTCCACGATGCCAAGTCACTGCTGTACCTCGAAGCGCGATGTCTTTGCGTACAGCGCGGCATGGGTGTTCAGGGTACGCAAAACGGCGGCATAGACGGCGCGCCGGTAACGTCGTCGATCGCCGGCGGCATGCGCGAAATCCTGGCTGAAAACGTTCTGGCCGCTTTGTTGGACCTGGAATGCGCGTCTGGCAACGACACGCGTATCAGCGAGTCGGAGATCCGCGTCGGCGCCAAGATCATGCCCCATCTCATGTCCGGCACCGACTTCCTTTGCTCCGGTTTCGGGTCGGTGCCGGCTTACGACAACTCGTTCGCTGCGTCGCTGTTCAACGCCGAGGAGATCGAGGATTTTCTGACACTGCAACGCGATTTCGAGTTGGACGGCGGTCTGCGGCACATGCCGGAAGATGATGTCATGACATTGCGCCGCCGCGCTATTGATGCGTTGAAAGCCGTCTATGGCGAGCTGGGCCTTGCCGAGCTGAGCGAGCAACAAAAGACAAGCGCGTGTTATGCCAGCGGCTCCCAAGACACCGTGGCGTTTCGTTTCACGGAAGTCGGCCGGATCTCCGAACAGATCCGCGACCGCGGTATCACCTTGATCGACGTCATCGGCGCGTTGGCGCGAAGCGGGTTTGAAGATGTCGCGGAAAACCTGCTGGCACTGTGGCGCCAGCGCGTCAGCGGCGATTATCTGCAGACAGCGGCGATCGTACGGGATGGCGTGGTCGTCAGCGCCGTCAACGATCCCAACGACTATGCCGGACCGCAGACGGGCTATCGCCTTTCACCGGACCGCCACCAAGAGATCGCCCGGGTACGCGGCATCATGACCAAGGATCAGATCGTCGAGCTGGAGGAGCGCCATGCGACAGCGGAACGGCGGCGCTACCACATGGAGCCGGTCGGTCCGGCCGCAAAGGGCAATGGCGTTAACGAGGTTGTCATCGGGCTCAGCCCTGCCTTCGGAGAACGCCTGCACCGCACGACATCGGGACTCTATCTGTCGCAAGTGCTGGCGGCCTTGGTCGACGGTATCAAGGAAGGTGGCGGGACAGCCCATGTGGTCCGCATACGCCACACCGCCGACACATCGTTCCTGGGCCTGACGGCGGCTAGACTTTCCAACTCCGGAATCGGTATCGGCATTCAGGCGAAGGGAACGGCCGTCATTCACACCGCGCAGGATGAACCGCATATGAACCTTGAGCTTTTTTCCCAGGCGCCGATTACGACTCTCGACCATTATCATGGCATGGGCCGCAATGCTGCCGCCTATGCGCAGGGTCTCGATCCCGAGCCGATCAGTATTCCCTATCGCGGCGAGGCATTGGGCGCGCGCTATCATGTTCAGACGTCGCTGATCTATGCCATCGAAACGGCGATGTTGGACCCCGACGCCGAACCGCAAACGTTGGAGGTGACGTTTCATGGCTGACAAACGCGATCAGGTCGAAGCGCTCTATCCGGCCAGCGAAAAACAGCAGGATCGATTGACCACACCCGGCGGCCACACACTCAGCGATCTGACACTGCCGAACGTGTTGGCGGGAGGGCTTGGGACCGGTGATCTCGGTATCTCACCGGATGCCTTGCGCCTGCAACGCGATGTCGCCGAGGCGACCGGCCGGTCTTGTTTGGCAGAGAACTTCGAGCGCGGTGCGGAACTGACCGGTGTCTCTCAGGACGAGATCTTCGCGACCTACAATCTGTTGCGTCCGGGACGCGCCGAAAGCAAACAGGAGCTTCTCGACCTCGCGCGGCGCTATCGTGACGAACACAACGCGCCCGAGATCGCCGGTCTGATCGAAGACGCCGCGGAAACGTACGAGAGACGTGGGCTGTTTCGTACCCGCTACTAGTTAGCGAGGGCGCCGACGACGCCTATCAATTGCCCAACATCAACGTCTGGGGAGGAAACCGTTGGTTACGCATGAGAGTTTCACCAAGTGGCTCGACGCCTATGGCAGTGCCTGGGTTAACCAGAACCCGGACGGCACCCTGGCTCTCTTCACCGATGACGCCACCTATATGTACACGCCGTTCCACAAGATCATGAAAGGCAAGGACGAGATTCGCCGCTACGTCGAGAAGGGCGCCGTTGGTCTACAGGAGGATATCGAATTCGACTACGAGGTCCTGGCCGTCACGGACGCGTACGGTATTAACCGATGGAAAGCGGCCTTGACGTGGAAGGAGACCGGCGAGCGCCTCCACTTTGACGGCATCTATCAGGTCTTCTTGAACGACGACAACCTATGCCATCGCTTCGACGAGTGGTGGCATGCAAATCCACCGCTACCCGAAGACAACGCACCGGAATAGGGACTTTCGGCTGGTGATGCCGCGTTACAATGCACTCAAGCGATCGCGCCGACGACGCGTACGCGGGCGCGCAGGCTGTTGCCCGGCATATAGGCAAGCGGCAGGTCCTCAACCTCGACCAACTCCAGGCTTTCGGCATCCGCGCCCGCCTCGACCGCACGTCTTTCGGCGATACCACGCGCCTCGGCGATAGCGTCTTCGCGCGACAGACCTTGAAAGATCTGGTCGCACTCACCGGAGATCTGGGCAATCGCAGCGCCGACCGCATTGGCGACCTCGCCGTGTTCGACATGGATGACGTCGCTGACGCCGGCAATCTGATCAGGCACCAGAAAGGCGCCGCCGCCGACGGCAATGACCGGCACGTCGCCGGCTTCGGTCTTCATGCGGTCAATTGCGACCGCGGTCATCTCGCGCATGGCCGCTATTGTTTCCTCGACCATCGCCTTGGGCAGGTCATCGACCTTGTCGCGATCACCCAGGTCAATCAGGCCCTGGGCAACGGCGATGTCGGTTGCCGTCAGGTCGGGCCCGCCAAAGACGAGCCCGCGCTCGGTCAGCCGGTAGCCCGTACTCTCGGGGCCGATGGTGAGGGGATCTCTACCAATGAGCGTGCCGCCGCCGAGCGCGATGGAAAGTAGATCCGGCATCCGGAACAAGGTTCTGACACCGCCAATCTCGACGACGTTGTTGGCTTCGCGCGGAAAACCCGATTTCAGCATGCCGATATCGGTCGTTGTGCCGCCGACATCGACGACCATGGCGTCGGAAAGCCGGGACAGGAATGCCGCGCCGCGCATACTGTTGGTCGGGCCTGAAGCGAAACTGAACACCGGATACTTTTCGGCGACGTCGGCCAGCATCACCGTGCCGTCGTTCTGGGTCAGGTAAAGCTGCGCTGTGATACCGCTGGTTTCGATCGCTTTGGTGAAGGCGGCTGTCGTCTTCTTGGCGAGGTCCTGCAGGCTGGCGTTCAGCAACGTGGCGTTCTCGCGTTCCAAGAGCCCGATGCGACCGAGCGCGCTGGAGCGGGTAACCGCGACGTCCGGACATTCCTCGGCAAGGATCGCGGCGGCCTGGTCCTCCAACTCGCTCGTCAGCGGTGAAAAAACAGAGGTGACGCCGACAGCCGTATAGCCGGCATCGCCAATGCGCTTTGCCGCCTCGCGCATGCCGGCTTCGTCAAACGGGGCAATGGGACGGCCGTCATACTCGTGGCCGCCCTGCAGCATGACGATCTCGCCCCGGACCTCCTCAGCGAGATCGTCCGGCCAATCGATGAACGGCTCCAATGATGCGCTGGCCGGCAGGCAGATGCGAATGGCCGCGACCTTCGCGACGTCGCGCCGCTGGGCAACGGCGTTGGTGAAATGCGTGGTGCCGATCATGACGGCATCCAGGCCGGTCGGGTCGGCCGATGTCTGGGCCAAGACCTGCTTCAGGGCCTTGGTAATGCCCGACATCACGTCTTCGGTCGTCGGCGTCTTGACCGAGCCGACGATGACATCGTCCTCGACCAGGACCGCGTCCGTGTTGGTGCCGCCGACGTCGATGCCGATGCGTTTCATGCTGCGTCCTTCCCATTCGTCAGGGGGTGAGGGGAGTGATAGTCCATGTCATAGCCGAACGCCCGTGGCCCGACCACTTTGAGGGCGTGGGGCGTGGTCAGGACCGGTGCGGCGGGCAGTGAGACGATGACGACACGCTGGCCGTAGCGGATCGATTCCGTGCCGATCGCTTCGCCGTTGACCGCATCCAGAATGCAAATCAGATCGGGCACCATGACGCGGATCTCATTGTCGATGCTGCCGATCGTGAACTCGTTTTGAAAGTCGACGTCGAAGGTCTGACCGGCATAGCCGTCACTTCCCGCGATGCGTGCCTTGCCCCGCACGAAGCCGTCCGTCGTGCGCCGGGCGACATCGACCACCTTGCCGCTGAACAAACGTAGACCGGCTTCGGCATCAAGTACCGCATCACTGGGGTCCAGGTGACGACGCCGGGCCTCGGTGACCGCGCGGCCCAGGCGTATGGCGCGGCTGATGGAGCCGATGACGGCGTGGTCGCGAATCTGACGGCCGGTGCGCGGCGGTTTGCAGGTCGCGATCATCGCGCCGGTTTCCGTACAAAGCTTTCGGCCGATCCGCTCGGTCCATCGCGCGCTCGCGGTCTTCAGCAGCAGGACCTCGTTGTCACGGATGTCGGCCATGGCGATCGGATAAAGCGGCAGGTCGGCAATGACGAAGCTGGACATCTGCATTTCCGGGAAGGCGCGCCCGCGCGGGTCGGCGTCAAGCAGAGGAATATCCAACAGGGCCGCAACGACCAGAGGCAGAATGCCGTTTTCACCACCGATCTCCGACGACATGACGGCGCGGAACGGCCGGCCCGTCAGATCCTGCATCATCTCGATAGGCCGGCAGATCTGCGCGGGATCGGGCAGTCGTTCCTTGGTGACCAGCGGCGCACCCATGAAACCGACCTCGGCGACCAGATCGTCGTTATCGAGGTCACATGGCTCGATCATTCCGACCCGCTTGCCCTCGCCGTAGAGTTTCTGAATGTTCAGCAGCTCGAGATAAGGATGGGTCCCACCACCGGTCCCCAAAATGCCCGTGCCGATCGCCAGAGCGGGCAGGTCATCGGCTTCGATGGGACGACGGCCCGTCATGGGTCTGTTCCGAACAGCGACACGTAGTCGATGTCGTATCCGAAGGCGCGCGGGCCAACGAAGCTGAGACCGGCGTCGGAGGTCAGGATATCGGCGGCGGCAATCGCAACGATGCCAACGCGCAAACCATACCGAATGGTCTCGGTCCCGATCGCTTCGCCGGTATCGGCATCGAGGATGCAGATGAGGTCGGGCACCATCACCTTCAGCGCGCTATCGATCCAGGCGATGGTGAACTCGTTCTGAAAATCAACGTCGAAGATCTGACCTTCAAAATCATCCTGACCTTCAATCCGGGCGCGCCCGCGCACGAAACCTGCCGTGGTTTGCCGCGCGACATCGACGACCTTGCCGCGGAACAGCAACAGGCCGTCTTCGGACTCCATGACCGCGGCGATGGGATCCGTGTGGGCCTTGCGTGCGCGGCGCACGGCACCGCCCAGCCGAATGGCGCGGCTGACGGTGCCGTGAACCGCATGGTCCTTGATCTCGCGCCCGGTTCGCGGCGGCCGGCACGTTGCGGCGATCGCACCCATCTCGGTGCAGAGGCGCCGGTTGATGCGCTCGACCCAGAGCGGCCCGCCGGCCTTCATCATCAGGACCTCATTGTCGCGGATATCGGCCATGGCGAAGGGATAGAGCGGCAGGCCGCGAATCACGAAGCTCGACATCTGCATTTCGGGGAAGGCCCTGCCCATGCAATCGGCATCGACCACCGGGAGGTTCAGGAGAGCGGCGACCAGGAATGGCAAGACGCCGTTCTCCGCGCCGACTTCGCCCGCCATGACCGCACTGAAGGTGGCGCCGGTCGCCTGGCGCATCATCTCGACCGGCCTGAGCGTGTGATGGGGATCGGGAAGGCGTTCCTTGGTGACCAGCGGCGCACCCATGAAGCCGAGTTCGGCAACGTGGTCATTGTCGTTGAGGTCATCGGGCGCAATCAGCGAAACACTGCGACCGGCGCGATAAAGCTTCTCGATGTTCAGCAGCTCGAAATAAGGATGGGTACCGCCGCCGGTTCCCAGAATGCCCGTCCCGATAGCGAGACTTCGCAAGTCATCGAAGGCCACAGGCGTGGTTGTCGCCATCATCAGCCGCCGTGAAGCGAGACGTAGTCGAGGTCGTAGCCGAAGGCGCGCGGTCCGACCCACTCAAGTCCTTCCGGCGACCGCTGCAGGGGATCGGCGGCCAATGACAGGACGTCGACACGCTGGCCATAGCGAATGGTCTCGGTGCCCAGGGCCTCGCCGGTCACGCTGTCGAGAATGCAGATCAGATCGGGCACGGTGACGACAACGTCGCCGTCACGCCAGCCGATCGAAAATTCGTTCTGGAAGTCGACGTTGAAAACCGATCCGGCAAAATCATCCAGACCGTCGATCTTGGCATAGCCGCGGACAAAGCCGTCGGTCATGCGCCGTGCGACGTCGGCCACTTTGCCGCGAAACAGCGCCACACCGTTTTCCGCCTGAAGCACAGCCTGGATCGGGTTTTCATGCCGCCGCCGCGCCGCGCGCACTGCCGCACCGAGCCTGAGCGCCCGTGATACCGAGCCCAGTATGGCGTGGTCCTTGATCTCACGTCCGGTGCGTGGCGCCGAACAGGTCGCGGCAATCGAGCCGACCTCGATGCAGGCCTGGCGTCCCAGCCGTTCCGTCCAGGTCGGGCTGGCGGTTTTGGTGAGGATGAGGTCGTTATCGCGGATATCACACATGGCAAATGGCGCCATGGAGAGGCCGCGAATGGCAAAGCTCGCCATCTGCGCTTCGGGAAACGCGCGGCCCATGGCATCCGCATCGACCATCGGCATGCCGGTGAGCGCACCGATGAGGAGCGGCAGCATCGAGTTTTCGCTGCCGATCTCGATCGACATGACGGCCTTGAAGGGCTTGCCCGTGAACGCCTCCATCAAGTGCAGAGGACGCACGGCGTGATCGGGATCGGGCAGACGTTCCTTGGTCACCAGCGGTGCGCCCATGAAACCAACCACCGCGATTGTGTCGTCGTCTTCCAGGTCCTGTGGGTCGACCATCGTGACGCGCTTGCCTTCGCCGTAGAGTTTCTGGATGTTGAGCAGCTCAAGATAGGGGTGAGTGCCGCCGCCGGTGCCGAGCACGCCCGCACCTGTCGCGAGGTCTTCGAGTTCGTCGGCTGTTATCTCGCGCAATGACAAGGCGGCCTCCTAATCCAGTTTTTCGCCGCGGGACCAGCGTCGGGTCGCGGCAGCGACGCGGTGGCCGAACAAACGCGCCGTCAATCGATCGGTTTCGGGCGGCGAGGCGGGCGTCACCGCCTTGCCATCGGAATCCGCCATGGCGCCCAGGTAGCCGCCCTGGATGTTGTAACCTTCGGGCTTGCCCTGGCCGGTTCGGATGTCATTCATGGGATCCATACCGACCCAGACCATGGCGTGCTGGGCGGCATAGACGGAGAGCGCCATCAAGACGCTTTGTTTGTCGCCGCTGGGTTCGCCGGCACAGGTGAAGCCGGCCGCGATCTTGTCGCGCCAACGCATGTCACCCCAGAAGGCGTCGGTCGCGTCCAGAAAAGCTTTCAGTTCGGCCGAGATGCCGCCGAAGTGGGTCGGACAGCCAAAGACGATGGCGTCGGCCTCGAACAGGCTGTCCCAGGGGACCGGATCGACGGCGACATCAACCAAAAGCGTCCTGACATCGCCGCCGTTCTCGGCGCCTTCTGCGATTTCCTTGGCGATGGCGGCGGTGTGACCCTTGCCGCTGTGAAAGCAGATGGCGATTGTGGTTTTTGCTTCGGCCATGGCAGGCGCTAGAGCACGACGGCTGAGTCTGGCGCCCAGGTAAGACCGACCGACTGTCCCTGGGCAGGAACGGCGTCACCGGCATTGACGTTGACCTGCAGGCGTGAGCCGTCGGTGACCGCAACGGTGACCTTGGCGACGGCGCCGGAAAAGACGACCTCGTCGATGGTGCCGTGAACGCCTTTGAAGCTGTCATCGGGGTTGCTGACAACCGTGATGTTTTCGGGACGCACCACGAGGCGGACTTCGTCGCCCGATGCCAGTTTCCGGTGTTCGAAGTTGCGCGCCGCGAACACGTCGCCCGCCTGATTGCGCACGGTCACTTGGTCGCCATCGATCCCGTCAACCGTGCAGATCAGCATGTTGGCTTCGCCCACGAAGTCGGCGACAAAGGCGCTTGCCGGGCGCTTGTAGACTTCTTCCGGTCCGGCAAGCTGCTCGACCTTGCCGAGGTTCATGACCGCGATCCGGTCGGACATGGTTAGCGCTTCTTCCTGATCATGGGTGACGTAGATGAACGTGATGCCGACCCGACGCTGGATCTGCTTGAGCTCCGACTGCATTTGTTTGCGCAGCTTGAAGTCGAGCGCGCCCAGAGGTTCGTCGAGCAGAAGTACGGCCGGTTCGACGATCAGCGCGCGGCCTAGCGCGACGCGCTGCTGTTGGCCGCCGGAAATCTCGCTGATGCGCCGCACGCCCATGCCCGGTAGGCCCAAGAGGTCGAGCATTTTTTCGACCCGTTCGGCGATTTCAGCTTTCCCCGTCTTGCGCATGCGCAACCCGAACGCAAGGTTCTGCGCCACGGTGCGGTGAGGGAAGAGGGCGTAGTCCTGAAACACCATGGACGTGTTGCGCTGATAGGGCGGCACGCCCAGAACCGATTGACCATGCAGGCGGATGTCCCCGGAGGTCGGCTCCAGGAAACCGCTGATCATCCGCAGCAAGGTCGACTTGCCGCAGCCTGACGGCCCCAGCAGCGTGACGAACTCGCCCTCCGCGATATCGATGCTGACATCGTCGACCGCGAGCACGTCATCGTAATACTTGACCACGTTCTCGACCGCGACGGCGGCCGTTGCTTCAACCATCGGCCTTGCCCTTCTGCGGCACGGTGTTGCGCATCTGACGCAGCATCCAGAGTTGGGCGGTTACGCTGAGCGTGATCGAGACGACCATGATAATGGTCGCGATGGCGTTGATTTCCGGCGACAACATGAAACGCAGACTGGTCCAGATTGCGATCGGCAACGTTTCATCGAACCCGGCGACAAACCACGCGACGATGAACTCGCCGAATGACTCGGTGAAGACCAGCAGAACGACGGCGATGATCGCCGGCGTCGTCATGGGCAGGATGATCTCGAAGAAGACACGCAGTTCGGACGCACCGAGATCCATCGCCGCCTCGATCAATGACCGGCGAAAGCCCAGCAGACGCGAATAAAAGATCATCACGGCAAAACACAGCGTCAGCGTCGTGTGGGCGATGACGACGCCGATGCCGCCCATGAGCTCCGGAGAAAAGCGGAACAAAAGCAGCAGGCTGATGCCGATGACCATCTGGGGAATGATGATGGGTGAGAGGATCAGACCGAACACGATCGCCTTGCCGCGGAACGGCCGCCACGCGAGCACCATGGCGGCGGGCATGCCGATGGCTGTCGCGACGACTGCCGTCACCAAGGCGATCCATGTGCTCAGCCACAGCGACTCCATCAGCGGCTCGTCGTTGAGCGCTTCGTCGAACCAGCCGAGTGTCAGGCCCTCGATCGGCAGCGCCGGGATCTGCTTGTCATTGAACGCAAAGAGGATGATCACGAAGATCGGCAAATAGAAGAAAATATAGATCAGCGACACATAGGAAATGCCGAGAACGCGGCCGGTCTTGCCGCCGCCCGAACGATCGCCGCGGCGCGGCGAGGGGTTGTGATCGATGACCGCCATCAGACCACATCCTCCATCTTCACCCACCGGAAGAGCGCGGCCAGGATCGCGAGAATGATGACCAGCAGAACGACGGAAAGCGCCGCGCCGCCGGGCCAGTTCTGCGACGTCTCGAACTCCATGATGATGGCTTGCGAGATCAGCAGGTCCTTGCCACCGCCAAGCAGCTGCGGCACGACAAAGTCGCCGACCGAAAAAATGAAAGTGAAGACGGCGCCGACCACGAGCCCGGGAATGCAGAGCGGGAAGGTGACTTCGAAAAAGGCGCGCAGCCGGGTGGCGCCCAGGTCGGTCGCCGCGTCGAGCCACGAATCCTGCACCTTGTCGATGCTGGTATAGAGCGGCAGGATAAAGAAGGGCAGGAACGAATAGATCAACCCGATGGCCGTCGCGACGGGCGAATAGAGCAGGAACGACAGGGGTTCATCGAGCACGCCGCCCAGCACCATGCCGGAATTGATGAACCCGCGCTCGCCGAGCAGCAGTTTCCAGGCGTAGGCGCGCAGGATGAGGCTGGTCCAGAACGGGATGATCACCATGATCAACAGCAACACGCGCCACGCGCCCGACTTCTTGGCGATGAAGTAGGCGATGGGGTAGGCGAGGATGGCGCAGACAATGGTGACGGCGACGGCGACTTCGAGCGACAGAATCAGCGCGTTGAACAGCAGCGGGTTTTCGAAGATCTGGGCGTAGTTGTAGAGCGTGAACGTGTAATCCATGCGGTAGTCGATCAGACGCCAGAAGCTGTAGATCGACAGCATGCCCATGGGCACCACGAAGAAGATGATCTGCCACAGAACGACGGGTCCAAGGCCCATCACGGACTTGAACCAGCCGCGCGCCAGAAGTGATCGGCGGGCCTGCGGTCGCGCCGCCGTGTCCGGCGCTGCTGCGTCTACCGTGCTCATGGACCTATGCTGCCCTAGGCGGCGTCGAAGCGATACTCCGCCCGCGCGTTGGGCGGTGTTGGATAGGCGATCTTGCTGTGCCGCATGCCGGTCGAGACCAGCGCCTCGGTCAGCTTCATGGTCGCCTTCACCGGATCAATCACGGGGACATAAGCGCCGAGCCGCTGCTTCAGCGATTCCTCGATCTTCGCGGCCATGTCGACGCCGGTGCCCGTGCAGCCCATGACGATGACCTCCGCGCCGTCGTCTTCGACCGCCGCGACCGCCTGGTCGACCGCCTTGGGCACGCGGTCGAGCCCGAAATCGAGGACGCCGGCGCCGACCTCGCGAACCGAGGCCAGCCGTTCACCCATGCCGACCTGGGCGGCAAGCTTGCGCATCATGGGGAACAGCTCGCGCTGGGTGATCATGATGGTGAAGCGGCCACCCAGGAGGCTCGCCATATGCAACGCGGCTTCGCCTTCGCCGACCACGGGGATCGACACCAGCTCCTTGGCGCCGGCGGCACCGGGATCGCCGAAACAGGTGATCATGCAGCCGTCGGCGCCATCGGCCTCGGCGTCGCGGATCAGACGCATGACCTCAGGCTGGGCGAGCGCCATGTCGTATTCGGACTCGATGCTGTTGGTCCCGTTCGCAACACAAGCGACCGTCAAGTCGACGCCCGGAGAGGCGCAGGCTTGATATTCAAGCCTGGCCTTCTCCGCGAGAGCATCGGAGTGGAGGACCGGGACAACGATACGGATGTCCATGGTTTCCTCCGACCGATCAGGCAGCCTTGAACGTCTGCCAGGCCAAACGCCAGGCCTCTTCGTCGACCGGCGCGCGGTTGAGTTTGGACCGCAGGCCCCACTCGTCGATCTTGTCGAGGTTGAGGATGCGGAACTGCTCGGCGGTAATGTAGTCGGCCACCTTGGCGTTGCAGACCGCAATCTTCTGGCGGCCCCAGGCGAACTTGGAGAGCGCCTCGGCGCTGGTCATGTAGTTCAGGTACTGCTTGGCCGCGTCGACGTTTTGCGAACCCTGAACAATCTGCAGCGACTCCGTCCACATCGCGCCGCCCTGCTCGGGGATCGTCAGCGCGATGTCGTAACCGGCTTCCTGGACCGCAATCGACGTCTGATTGCTGCTGCTGCCCCACACGATCCACGCATCCTGGTTGGCAAGGTCGGTCTTGCCGGCGCCGACCTCGTTGTGGATGGCGCGCAGGTTGGGTTTGATCTCAACCAATCGTGCGACGATCTCATCAAGGGCTTCACCGCTTGCTTCTTCCGGTTTCTCCATGCCCAACCATTGGCCGGCCTGCCACAGGTAGAGCTCGCCCCAGTCGATGATGCTGATGCGATCGGCAAACTTGGAATCCCAGATGACATTGGCATCTAGAGCGTCGGCTTCCGACAGTTTGTCGCGCCAATGGACGATGCCGTTGATGCCCCAGCGTGTCGTGACGCCATAGAGCTGGTCGCCGACCAAACAATCGTAACAGTCCTTGAACGGCTCGAACATTTCCTCGAGGTGCGGAAAGTCGGCCCGGTCAAGCGGCATGGTCAGTCCGCTTTGGGCAAACTTGTCGGTCCACACGGTGTCCGGGTTGACGACATCGAACTGAATCGCGCCGGCGCGAAGCTGATCGAGCTGGTTGGCGTTGCTGCTCGCCGTCTTCACGTTGACGGTGATGCCGGTCGCCTCCTCGAACGGGCGCACGATGTCGGGATCGTCATAGCCCTCCCACGCCAGGACGTTGACGACACCTTCGGCGCGTGCCGGCGCCGGCCGGCCGACTTGGGATGCGATGGCGGCAAACATCGCGGCATTGGCGCCGTCGCGCATCAGGTGCCGGCGCGACAGCCGCTTCTTCAACAGGTCACGAAGCTCTTTTGTGCTGGATGCCATGTGTGTCTCTCCCCCTGGTCAGATAACGCCGCCCGGGAATCGGGCAGACCGCTGACATTCTCGCCCGGTCCGAACAACCATCTGCGGTTGCTCTACGGAGCGATTCCCGGCCTGATTTCGAAGACCGGTTCGCCGGTCAACCGGTCGGAACTGCGCTACAAAGCGCTTTGTATTGGTGAATTGTTTGATCCAACTTGCAAGGCTGTCAAGGATTCTTGCAATTCTCTCGCGCCACGTGGTCGTTCGGCACCGGCGCCAACGGCCAAGGACGAAGGTTTCGTTCTACATGCGGCTCGCGCCCCGTCGGTCGGTGCTCGCGCGCACCACAAGCTCGACGGAGACCAGTTTTGCACGTTCGCCGCCGCCGTCATTCACGAGGTCGAGCAGCATCTCGACCGCCAGGTCTCCCAGCCTATCGGGAAAGACGCGAATGCTGGTCAGCGGCGGAATTGAACTGGCGGCAAGCACGGTCTCGCCTTCGCCGACCACGCCGAGGTCATCGGGTATGGCGATGCCGAGGTCGCTGGCCGCCTGCAGAACAGAAAGCGCCAGACTGTCTGTGCTGGCGATGATGACATCGGGTCGTTCCGCGGCAGTCAATATCTCACGGGCGACGTCATAGGTTTTCTGGCTGAAAAAGTTGTCGCACCAAACGACCCGGCCCGGCATCCCCCGCGCTTCGGTTTCTTTGCGAAATGCCTGCTCAACATCCGACTCGTAAGAGATAGTCGGTTCCTTGGTGAGCAGGAGTGGTCGCCGGTAACCCTGTTCGTCGAGATGCACGAAAAGGTCCGTGATCGCCTTGGTGTGGTCGTTGTCGACCCAGGGGATGTCTTTGCGATCCATCCAACGTCCGACCGTGATGACGGGCAGGTCGCGGTCGAGAAAGGCTGCGAGCCGCGCGTCGTTTGCGGCCGGATCGGCAACGATGACACCGTCGAGTTGCCCGAGCAATTCACCCTGGGCGACGCCATTCTCGCCAAGCGCGTTGGGGATGAGAAGAAAGCCATACCCGACCTTGCCGGCGGCAGCGGACAGACCTTCGAGCAGCGCTGGGAAGTAAGGGTTGCGGTGCAGCAAGCTGCCTTCGGCTGGAAAACACACACCCAGGATCATCGAGCGCCCGGTCGCCAGCGCCTTGGCGCTCAGCCGGGGGCTGTAATCGAGATCCCTGGCGGCCTCCATGACCCGCGCGACCGTATCCGCCGCCACGTGCCGGTTGCCCGAATAGACATGGGACACCGTGGTGATCGAAACGCCGGCCGCTGCCGCGACGTCATAGATGCTGGCCATAGTCCGGGCACCTTGCCCCGGTGATGCTCAAATGTCTAACCGAGGTATCCGACCCCGACTCGACACTCACGCAAGCGGCTGGACTCGCCGGTCGGACCCGTGTTGAGGTGGTCGCACGCACCGGTAGAACGGTGACACGAGGGAGGGTGTGATGCGAATTCGCGTACTGGTTCCCGTCCTCTATTCCGACGCATTGGTGAAGAAAGCGGCCGATGAATACCGCGCTGCCGCGGCGCCGGGAACGGAGATATCGGTGGCCGCGCTGGCGAATGGGACGCGTACCATCGAGGCCGATTTCGACATTAGTCTTGCCGAGCCGGACACCATGCGTTTGACCGAGGTCGCCGAAAGAGACGGCATCGACGCGTGCACCGTCGCCTGTTTCAGCGACCCCGGCGTTGCCGGTGCGCGTGAGCTGGTGAGTATCCCGGTTATCGGAGAAGGTCAGGCGTCACTGACCCTCGCAAGTCTGCTCGGCACGCGCATCTGCGTGGTGACGACCTGGAATCAGTGTGTGCCGCGCATCAAGCGGCTGGTCGGCCAGCACGGCTTTGCCGAGAAGGTCGCCGCGATAAGGGCGGTCAATCTCGGTGTCATGGAACTCGACGAAACGTCGGTGCCCAGGATTGTCGCCATGACGGCCGATGCCGTGCGCACCGATGGCGCCGATGTCGTCGTCATGGGTTGCACGGGTACGGGCCTGGACATGGCCGGCGCCGTCGAATGTGGACTCGAAGAAGCGGTTGGTGCCCGCGTTCCGGTAATCGATCCGGTCAAGGCCGCGATCAAACTCGCCGAAACCTGTGTCGCGACGGACATGCGCCATAGCAAGACTGCCTGGCCGACGCCACCCCATGACCGACAAGAGTATCGTCATCTCACGGCCGAGGCGGCCGCTTAGGTCATGCCGGCAGGCCGACTGTCATCGCGTGAGGATATCGAGGACTTCACCCGGGGCACCGACTTTCTGTCCGCTTCGGGCGGTGGGCCGACAACGGAAGCGCGCGGGTTTCTGGGTGAGCTGCTGGAGCAGGGAACATCGATTGCCTGGTGCGACATCGACGCCATCGACGATGACGCGCGGGTGTGTTGCACGTTCTTTTCTGGGTCGGTGGCACCAAGCCGCTATGACCGAAGCGGACCGGAACGCGAGTTCGGCATCACCACGACGGATCCCCATCCGACGGTCTTGGCGGTCTTGGAACTGGAACGCCAACTTGGTCATGAGTTTGATGTCATCGTGCCGATCGAAATTGGCGGCAACAACACAGGCCACGCCCTGGCGACCGCTGCGGCACTCGGCAAAACGGTGCCTGATGGCGACTTCGCCGGACGTGCGATTCCAGAAGCGACCTGCATCACCCCGCACATAGCCGGCCTCGCCATGACGCCGCTGGCGTGCGCGAACTACTACGGCAACCGCGTCTTTCTTCGTTCGTCCCAGAACAACGAAATGGCGGAACGCGTGACCAAGCAGCTGGCGGTCGCGTCATTCGGCTGTGTCGGTTGCGCCGCGTTTCCCATGTCAGGCAAGGACGCGAAGAAACTGGCGGTGCCCGGCACGTTGACACGGTCACTGCTGATCGGCCAGGCCATCCGCGAGGCGCAAACGGCCGGGCGCGATCCGCTGGACGAAGTCGCATCGCGGGTCGACGGTGTCCACGTGTTGTTTCGCGGCCAGATCGTCAAACGATGGTGGGAAAGCCGAGACGGCTACATGTGGGGCGAGCATGTGTTGGCTGGTCTCGACGCCAGCGAAGGCCACGAACTGAAGCTGTGGTTCAAGAACGAAAACCATGTCTCCTGGCTCGACGGTGAGCCTTGGGTCAGCGGACCGGACGTTCTCGAACTGGTCGATCTCGGCAGCGGCGAGCCCGTCGTCAACAGCTTTGCCGAGGAAGGCCAGAAGGTCGGCGTCATGGGTGTTCGGCGCTGTGCCCAATTTGGTGGTGAGGCGGGCATCGCAGCGCTCGGCCCGCGCCATTGGGGTTTCGACTGGGACTACCGGCCGATCGAGGACCTAATCTGACGCGCTCAAGAAGCGCGACAACGTGTCGTAGTAGGCATCGGGTTCCTCGAAAAAGGGGATGTGACCGCTCTCCTCGAAGACGGTTAGTTGTGCGTGCGGCAATGCATCGGCGATTAGACCCGCTTCGTGCGGCGTGCACCAGCCGTGCCGTCCGACCATAACGCAAGCCGGTACGTCGAGGGCCGCGAGCCGGTCTAGACATGACCAGCCGGCGATGACGCCGGTGAAGCGGAACTCGTTGGGTCCCTGCAGGTGGTCATAGAGCGGTTTGTTGAGCGACTCTACGGAGTGGCGGAACGGCTCCGGCCACGGGTCAAGCCGGCAAACATGGCGCGCGAAGATTTCCATCATCGCGGCGTCGTAGTCCGGGTGGTCCGTCGTGCCGTCGGCTTCGCGGCGCTTCATCATCGCGACCGTCTCCGGCGCGAGCGCACCACGGAGGCGTTCCGCCTCATCCAGATGCACATTGATGTCACCGATGGCCGTCAGGACGATCAAGCTCTTGAGGTTCACTCGCCGAACAAACGCTGCTTCGATGGCCAGCATGGCGCCCCAGTCCTGGCCCAAAAGATGTATGTCGCCGAGTTCGAGCGCGGTGCGCACCGCGTCGATCTCATCGGCATAACGTTCGAGCGTCCAAAGCGACGGATCTGCTGGGTTGTCGGATTGACCGCATCCCAACTGGTCCCAGGACACGACCCTTCGGCCCCGGTCCGCGATCGGGCGGTGGCCTTCGAACAGGGCCTCGCACGACCACCCGGGACCGCCGGAGACCAGCATCAGCACCGGTCCGGATCCGCCGGTGTCGTAAACCGCGACCTTACCGCCGGGCACGTGCACGAAGCCTGATGGCGTCACGCTTCCAATCCTCACCCCATCCTGTGGCCCTTGGGGTGGAAGGATTGGCATCAATTCTCGTGAACGTCCATGGTGTCGGCCGCAACGAGAGTCGCATCAACTGCCGGCTGGCGCTTCCGCCGGCTTGACTCGGGAACCAGACACGAAAGAGATTGGGCCATGGTGACTAGAACGAACCGATGGGACACACGGCGCGACGGCGCCGCTGTGATCCCGAATTGTGTGCTGAGATGACGGTAAGCGCTCGATCCCAGGACTTGATCGACCGGCGGCGGCGTCTGCTCGGCCCGAACGTCTCGACGTTTTATGAGGAGCCGGTCCATCTGGTGAAAGGTGAAGGCGTCTGGGTGTGGGATGCCGACGGCCGCAAGTATCTGGATTGCTACAACAACGTGCCCCATGTCGGACACTGTCATCCCCGCGTTGTCGAGGCCATCTGCCGTCAGGCGGGGACGCTGAACACGCATACGCGCTACCTGCACGAAACGATCCTGGACTATGTCGAGCGGCTGACGGCGACCTTCGACGATCCGTTCTCGACCATGATCATGACCTGCACGGGATCGGAAGCGAACGACATCGCGCTTCGCATGGGCGAGGCGGTAACCGGCAAACGGGGTGTCATCGCGACCGATCACACCTATCACGGCAACACCGCGACGGTGGCGCAGTTAAGCCGCACCAACCCGCCCAAGACCGGGGATGGTTCGCATATCCGCCATGTGCCGGCGCCGGACAGCTACCGGCCTTTGGGCGGTGAAGCAGGCGCGGCCCATGCTCACGCTTTTGCGGCCGCCGTCGAGGCCGCCATTCAGGAGCTCGAAGCGTCAGGGCACGGTTTCTCGTCCCTGATCATCTGCCCGTTCTTCGCCAACGAGGGGTTCCCGACCTTGATCGACGGATTCCTGGCCGAGACCGAAGCGATCGTGCGCAAGGCCGGCGGGGTCATCATCGCCGACGAGGTCCAGCCGGGTTTCGGTCGCATCGGGACCCACATGTGGGGCCATCACAAGATCGGCCTGACACCCGATATCGTGACGCTCGGCAAACCCATGGCGAACGGCCATCCGGTCGCGGGCGTCGTGACAACGCCGGAGATCATGGCCGCGTTCCGCACGTCGTTTCGCTACTTCAACACCTTTGGCGGCAACCCGGTGTGCGCCGCCGCGGCGCTTGCCACGCTGGAGGTGGTCCAGGACGAAGGGTTGATGGAAAACGCGCGTGTCGTCGGCGACTACGCGCGCGACGGTCTGGGCACTCTCGCCGACCGTCACGGTGTTATCGGCGACATCAGAGGGTCCGGCCTCTTTTTCGGCGCGGAACTGGTGCTCGATCGTGCGACCAAGGAACCGGCGACGGCTTACGCGGCGAAGATCGCCAACGCGATGAGGGATCGCGGTGTTCTGCTCAATGTCTTGGGTATCCATTACAATACGCTAAAGATTCGCCCGCCGCTGCCGTTCTCCCAGGAGAACGCCGATGTTCTGTTGGAAGCACTCGACGACGCCTTGACGAACGTCCCCGTGAGCTCATGACGAGCGACCTTGTTCGTGCGGCGGCGTCGCGCTGGCGGCTCTCCTCAGACACCCTCGACCTGGTCGCGGAGCGTGAGAACAAGATCTACAGCGCGCTCGACACGAACGGGCAGAGGTTCGCGCTTCGCCTGCATCGCGACGGCTACGTTACGGAGCAGGAGATCCTCTCCGAACTCGCCTGGGTCGATGTGCTGAGTGCCGATGGCGTTGCGGTTCCGTCGCCTCTCGCATCGGCAAGCGGCCGGTTCGTTGAGAGCATCGAAGGGCGGCTGTTTAGCGCGCTCTCGTGGATGCCGGGCAGGCCCATGGGCGAGGGTGGTGCGCCGCTGGAGCTCGATAATCGCCAGGACGTGTTTCGAAACATCGGCGTCGCGCTGGCGCAGATGCATACGAGCTCCGATAGCTGGTCACCCCCGGCATCGTTCGAAAGACGGTCATGGGATCTTGATGGGCTGTTGGGCGAGGCACCGGTGTGGGGCAGGTTCTGGGAGAATCCCTATTTGAACGACGACGACCTTACGGTGATCACGCAGGCGCGTGCCGCGACCCGTGCGATCCTCGAGGCGGTCGGTCCGTCGCTCGACTATGGTTTGATCCACGCGGATGCCCTGCGCGAGAACGTCCTGGTTGATGGGAACGACGTCATCCTCATCGACTTTGATGACAGCGGATATGGGTTCCGTCTGTTCGAGATCGCGACGACACTGCTGCGCAACAACGACGAGCCCGATATCGCCGACCTCGAGCGCGCACTGTTGGCGGGTTATCGAAGCGTACGGCCGCTCGACACGACCTACCTGCCGCTCTTCATGGTGCTGCGCGCCTTCACCTATCTGGGATGGATCGTGCCCCGTATCGACGAGCCGGAAGGGCATGAACGGTGCGAACTGTTCGTGCGTGAGGCCGTGGGTTTCAGCCGTCAGTTTCTCGAGACGCACAGGTAGTCGTCAGAGAACGAGGGGTTCACGCGGATTGAAGGTTGGACAACCTTCGCAAGACGTTCGCGAGAACCTTCGACTCCTCGGCCGTCAGGTCGGCCGTCAGTCTGTCGTTGTAGGCGCTGGCTTGTGACTTCAGGTCTTCGAACGCTTCCCGGCCGATCTCCGTCAGTTCCAGATTCTCGCGCCGGCGATCCTCGGTATCGGTCTTACGGACCAGGAAGCGGCGTTCGGCCAGTTTCTGAACGGCGCGGCTGACCTTGGTTTTGTGGGTCTTGGCGCGCAACGAAATCTCGTTCGCGGTCATCACGCCGTAGCGCCCTAGATGAAACAGAACCCGCCACTCGGTGCGCGTCATGCCGTAGCGTGATTTGTAGGTTTCCCTAAACGCCAGACTGCATTCCTCGGCCGCCTGGTTCAGCAGATAGGGGAGAAAGTTGATCAAATCGAAATCGCTTTTCTTCGCCATGAGGTCACAATAACGCTTGTTAGTTACAGATGCAACTGTTACAGAAGATACCAGTTGAATGAGGACGTGCGATGAACGACCAAAGCTCTGTCCAAACGACCCATACGGACTCCGCGACGGATCGCGGGTCCGAAGGCTACATGCCGGGGTTCGGCAATGACTTCGAGACCGAGGCGTTGCCCGGCGCCTTGCCGAAAGGCATGAACAGCCCACAGAAATGTCCCTACGGCCTTTATGCCGAACAGTTATCGGGCACGCCCTTTACCGCGCCACGCGGCCAGAACGAGCGGGTGTGGTGCTACCGCATTCGGCCGTCGGTCAAACACACCGGTCGTTTCACCAGGATCGACCTGCCCCGTTGGAAGAGCGCGCCCTGCGTTGACCCCGACGTCATCAGTCTCGGCCAATACCGTTGGGATCCTGTGCCGCACACGCGCGAGACGCTGACCTTCATCAGCGGCATGCGCACGATGACGACAGCGGGCGATGTCAACGCGCAGGTCGGCATGGCCGCGCACATCTACCTGGCGACCGCGTCGATGGAGGACGAATACTTCTATTCGGCCGACAGCGAATTGCTCGTCGTGCCGCAGGAAGGACGTCTGAGGTTCTGCACCGAACTTGGCATCGTCGACCTGGAACCCAAGGAAGTCGCCATCCTGCCGCGCGGCATGGTGTTCCGTGTCGAACTGATCGACGGGCCGGCGCGCGGTTTCGTCTGCGAGAACTACGGTCAGAAGTTCGACCTGCCGTCACGCGGACCGATCGGCGCCAACGGTCTGGCCAACCCTCGGGATTTCAAGACACCGGTCGCCGCCTTCGAGGACCGCGAGGCCAAATCGCGCCTGATCGTCAAGTGGTGTGGTCAGTTCCACGAAACATCGATCGATCACTCGCCGCTGGATGTTGTCGCCTGGCACGGCAACTACGCCGTCTGCAAGTATGACCTCAGCACCTTCAGCCCCGTCGGCTCGATTCTGTTCGATCATCCCGACCCGTCGATCTTCACGGTGCTGACAGCGCCGTCAGGCGTCGAGGGCACGGCGAATATCGACTTTGTGCTGTTCCGCGAACGCTGGATGGTCGCCGAGGATACGTTCCGTCCGCCGTGGTATCACAAGAACATCATGTCCGAGCTGATGGGCAACATCTACGGTATCTATGACGCTAAACCTCACGGGTTCGTCCCCGGCGGCATGTCGCTGCACAACATGATGCTGCCCCACGGGCCCGACGAGGCGGCCTTCGAAGGCGCGTCGCGCGCTGAGCTGAAACCCGAGAAGTACGAGGACACCATGTCTTTCATGCTCGAGACCCGGTTTCCCCAGCACGTGACGGCCTTCGCGGCCAAGGAAGCGCCGCTGCAGAGCAACTATCCCGACTGCTGGACGGGGCTGAAGAAACGTTTCGACGGGTCGCGGGAAGGCGACTGGTCATAAGGGAGAACGTATGGGCCTGGTGACATCGTGGGTCGCGTCCGCCAACGAAACTGATAGCGACTTTCCGCTCAACAATCTGCCCTTCGGCGTCTTCTCCGACGGCAGGCCGGCGCGCTGCTGCACGGCGATCGGAGATCAGGCGCTCGATCTGGCGGCGCTCGAAACCGCCGGCCTCATGCCGGTCATGGGGTTCGATGAGGATGGTCTTAACACGTTCATGGCCAAAGGCAGCGACGCGTGGGATCAGGTCCGCGAGACCCTGACCGCACTGCTCGCCGAAGGTTCTGGCGATCAGGACAAGGTCGCCCCGGCCCTGCATCCGATGGCCGACGTTAGCCTGCACCTGCCGTTCCGCGTTGCCGAGTACACGGACTTTTACGCCGGGAAACACCACGCATCGAATGTCGGCACGATGTTCCGCGGGCCAGAAAATGCGCTGCCGCCAAATTGGCTGCACATTCCGATCGGCTATAACGGCCGATCCTCGACGGTCATCGTCAGTGGCACCGATGTTCGCCGGCCTTTAGGCCAGACCAAGGCGCCGGATGCGGACGCGCCGTCTTTTGGTCCGTGCAAACGTCTGGATATTGAGTTGGAGATGGGTGCGGTCGTAGGGTTGCCATCGCCAATGGGCGAACCGGTCAGCGTCGACCAAGCCGACGAGATGATCTTCGGCTACGTGCTCCTGAACGATTGGTCGGCGCGCGACATTCAGGCCTGGGAATATCAGCCGCTCGGCCCGTTCCAGGCCAAGGCGTTTGCCACGTCGATCAGCCCCTGGGTCGTTACCAAGGCGGCGCTGGCGCCGTTTCGTGCTTCGACACCGGCGCGCGAAAAACCGTTGCTGCCATATCTGCGGGAATCCGGACCAATGCTCTATGACATCGATTTAGCGGTCACCATGCAGCCTGCGGGCGTGGCAAGACCGACGACCATCTGCCGCACGAACTATCGCGAGATGTACTATTCGGCTGCCCAACAGCTTGCCCACCATGCCAGCTCCGGCTGCGCCATGAACACTGGCGACTTGTTGGGATCCGGTACGATATCAGGCGCCGACAAGGCCAGTTTCGGCTCGCTGCTGGAACTGTCGTGGGGCGGCAAAGAACCGCTGACGCTGGATACCGGAGAAACGCGGAGTTTTATCGAAGACGGCGATACACTGACGCTCAGCGGCTATGCCCAGGGCGACGGCTATCGCGTGGGGTTCGGGACCTGCACCGGTACCATCCGGCCTGCCCTCGACAACAAGACATAGGGAGACACAACCATGGCCGTTGCATTCGCCTCTCAAGGCGACCTGGAAGAAAAAACCATCAGCTTCACCGAAGTCGGCGAGGGCCTGTGGGCGTTCACCGCCGAGGGCGATCCGAACTCCGGCGTCATCATCGGTGACGACAGCGTCATGGTGGTCGAGGCCCAGGCGACGCCGCGTCTGGCCAACATGGTGATCGAGAAGGTGCGCAGCGTGACCGACAAGCCGATCACCCACCTTGTGATGACGCATTATCACGCTGTCAGGGTGCTTGGCGCGTCGGCGTATGCCGCTGACCAGGTCATCATGGGCGAAAGGGCGCGCGCCATGGTCGCCGAGCGTGGCCAGGAAGATTGGGATAGCGAGTTTCAGCGCTTTCCCCGCCTGTTCGAGGGCTATGAAAGCATTCCCGGCCTGACCTGGCCGAACACCACTTTCGACAACCGCATGACGGTCTTCCTAGGCAAGCGCCGGGTTGATCTGATGCATCTGGGCCGCGCCCACACGGCCGGTGATGTCGTCGTCCACGTACCCGACGAGAACGTCATGTTCACAGGCGACATCGTCGAATACCACTCCGCCTGTTATTGCGGCGACGGTCACTTCGGTGACTGGGGCACGACGCTCGACAAGATCAAGGCGTTCGATCTGACGGCTATTTCGCCGGGCCGCGGTGACGCGTTGGTCGGCACCGACATGGTGAACGCCGCCTTGGACAACACCCGTGATTTCGTCGAGAGCACCTACCGGCCGGCGGCCCAGGTCGCGGCGCGCGGCGGGTCGCTTAAGGAGGCGTGGGATGCGGTGCGCGCTGCATGCGATCCCAAATTTGCCGACTACGCGATCTACGAACACTGTCTGCCTTTCAATGTCGCGCGCGCCTATGACGAGGCCAACGGCATCGACACGCCCAGGATTTGGACCGCCGAGCGCGATCTGGAAATGTGGGCGCAACTGCAGGGCTGACCGCGCACGCGGCAGGTGATTTATGACACGTTATGTTTACAAGCAGTTTGACTATGTCGTACCGCCCGGCCTGACGGAGGCGGAACCGCGCCATCCGGTGGTCATAGTCGGAGCCGGACCCATCGGTCTGGCGATGGCGATCGATCTTGCCCAGCGCGGCATCGCCAGTGTCGTCTTGGACGACAACAACGTCGTTTCGGTCGGCTCGCGGGCGATCTGCTGGGCCAAGCGCACGCTGGAGATCTTCGACCGGCTGGGTGTCGGCGAACGCATGCTCGAGAAAGGCGTCACCTGGAAGGTCGGCCGCCTGTTCCACGGCGACGCCGAGGTCTACAACTTCGATCTCTTGCCGGAGGAAGGCCACAAATACCCCGCCTTCATCAATCTGCAGCAGTACTATGTTGAGCAGTATCTGGTCGAGCGGGCGCGCGAGTTTCCGGACCTCATCGACCTCAGGTTCAAGAACAATGTCACGGCGCATGAGGATCGCGGCGATCATGTCGTGTTGACTGCCGAGACGCCGGATGGTTCCTATCAACTGGAAGCCGGCTATTACTTGGCTTGCGACGGCGCGAAGTCGCCGACCCGCGAGCGCATGGGTTTGGCGTTCGAAGGCCAGACCTTCGACGAGCACTTTCTCATCGTCGATGTGGAGATGGAGCAAAGCCCGTTCGAAACCCAGGAGCCGGAGCGCTGGTTCTGGTTCGATCCAACCTTTCATAACGGGCAGTCGGCGCTGCTGCACAAACAGCCGGATAACATCTACCGTATCGATCTGCAGCTCAGGCCGGAGACCGACCTGGAAGCTGAAGCGAACGAGGAACGGGTGATCCCGCGCATCAAGGCCGTGGTCGGCGACACACCCTTCACCCTCGACTGGATGAGCATCTATCAGTTCCGTTGCGCGATGCTGAACCGGTTCGTCCACGGCCGCGTTCTCTTCATCGGTGACAGCGCCCATGTCGTGTCGCCGTTCGGCGCACGCGGCGGCAATGGCGGGATCCAGGATGTCGATAACCTGAGCTGGAAACTCGCCGCCGTTCTGCGCGGTGATGCCACGGAGGCATTGCTTGAGACCTATGACGCCGAACGCCGTCACGGCGCGGCCGAGAATCTCATGAACTCCTCGCGCGCGACCCACTTCATGACGCCGAAGTCTCCGATCGAAACGCTGTTTCGCGGTGAGGTGCTGAGGCTTGCCCGCGACATGCCGTTCGCGCGTAAATTGATCAACTCCGGCAGATTGTCCGTGCCGTGTTCTCTGGCAGGCCAGGAGTTGCAAGGCGAGGGGCAAGGGGCGGTTCCGCCGGGCACGGCCATGCCCGATGCGCCGTTGTCGGGCCCCGATGGCGACACGTGGATGATCTCGGAGATTCAGGGCGCCTTTACGCTCGTCGGGCTCGGCGACGTGGCGTTGCCGCGCATCGACGGCGTGCGCCGGATCGGCATCGATCAACAACCGGGCGACTATCCGGTGTTTGCCGACAAAGGCGGGTTCGCCCGAAAACACTACGGCACTGCGATGGCCTATCTCTTCCGTCCCGATGGCCATGTCGCCGCCGTCTTTGATAAGCCCGATGCGGCCCGCGTGCACGGCGCGCTTGCGCGCGCATCCGGCCAGACATTGATGCAGGAGGTCGCGGAATGACCGCCAAGACATTCGGCGACGACAAACTCGGTGCCGCCGGCGACACCGTCTATGGCGCTCTAACCGCGATCCACGAGGGCCTCAGCGAAGGCGAAAGCCATGCCCTGAATGCGCGGCTGGTCTTGCTCATGGCCAATGAGATTGGCGACGGCGAGCGGGTGACGGCGTTGTTTGAAGCGGCACGGCGTTACAGCGATGGCTGACGTCACGCTCTACGATTTCTGGCGGAGTTCAGCGAGTTATCGCGTTCGTATCGCGCTGAACCTGGCCGGCATCGCCTATGACGCCGTCTCCGTCGATCTCGCGGCGAAGGCCAACCGGGAACCTGACCATCTGGCCCGCAATCCCCAGGGTCTGGTACCGGTTTTGGAGATCGACGGGCAACGTCTCACGCAGTCCCTCGCGATGATCGAGTACCTGAACGAGACCCGCGGTCTCGGATGGTTGCCCGAGAATCCGGTCGAACGCGCGAGGGTGCGCGCGCTGGCCTACAGTGTTGCCGTCGACGTTCATCCCATCTGCAACGTGTCGGTCGCGGCCCATGTTTCGGAACTCATGGGTGGTGCCGAAGGTGCGCGAAAGGCCTGGATGCAACATTTCATCGGCCCGGGTCTCGGCGCTTTCGAGCAGCTTCTCGCCGGCTTCGAGCAAACGCCTTACTGCACGGGCGACACGCCATCCCTGGCCGATATCTGTCTGGTGCCCCAGGTCTACAACGCCGAGCGGTGGGATGTCGATCTGACGTCATTCGCGCGCATTCGCGCGGTGACCGAAATCTGCCGCGCCAACCCGGCCTTCGCGGCAGCCTATCCCGATATCGTTAAGCCGTAATCTCGGCTTGCGTGCTCTTGCGCTGCGTCAGGGTGCGACAAACAGGGCTGGTGTCGCCGTTTGCGCGAGATCATCACCGATGTCGGCAAGCATAGCCACGGTCCGCCGTATGTCGTCTTCCGTGGTGCGCGGGTTGATTGTGCAAAGGCGCAAGACCGTTTGACCACGCAGTTCCGTCGATGTCACGACCGCCTCACCGCTGGCCAGGATGGCACGCGCGATGTCACGGTTGATACCGTTGACCATGTCGTGGCTCATCTGTTCGTTGCCGGTGTAGCAGAACGTCACCACGCCGAGGCAGGCCGGCGACGTCAGAGTTAACCGGGCATCGCTGTGGATCTCGGCCTCTGCCAGCTCGGCGAGCTCAATGCCGCGGTCGACGGCTTGTTTGACGGCGTCCAGACCGAAACATTGCAGGGTCATCCATAGTTTTAACGCGCGGAAACCACGGCTTAGCTGGATGCCGTAATCGCAGAAGTTGACCTCGCCGCCCTCGGTCACCGTGTCTTGCATGTAGTCGGCCTCGACCTTGAAGGTGTCGGCCAAGAGCATTTTGTCGCGCACCAGGACCGCGCCGATTTCGAACGGCTGAAACAACCACTTGTGGGGATCGAGCACGAGCGAGTCGGCGTGGGAAAGGCCATCCAGCAGTTGGTCCGAACGGTTACCGAGTGCCGCGGACGCGCCATAGGCGCCGTCGATGTGGAGCCACATGCCGGTCTCACCGCAAAAATCGGCGAGCGCGTTCATCGGGTCGACCGCACCGGTGTTGGTGGTGCCCGCATTGGCAACGACGCAGAACGGGCGGCGTCCGCTTTCGCGATCCTCGTTGACGGCGCGGCGGAGGCTCGCCGGATCGAGCCGGAACGCATCATCGCAATCGAGTCGGCGCAGCTGGTGTTTGGCAAACCCGAGCAAAAAGAGCGCCTTGTCGACGGATGCGTGAACCTGATCGGAGCAATAAACAACCGCATCGTCTGTCTTGTCGTTGAGCACGGCGTGTCGGGCGACCGCCAACCCCGTCAGGTTGGCGACGGAACCGCCACTGACAAACAGACCGCCGGCGCCATTGGGAAGACCGGTCATCCGGCACATCCATTCGATCATGGCGAGCTCCAGCGATGCCGGACCGGAACTCTCAAGCCAGGAGCCCGTGAAGACGTTGAAGCCGGATGCCAGTGTGTCGGCAAGCACGCCATAGAAATTGCTCGGGCCGGGTACGAACGCGAAGTAGCGCGGATGGTTACACAGCAGGCTGTTGCCGAAGACATCGCGCTGAACCTGTTCGAGCACCTGATCGAACGGGCGGCCTCTCGCGGGTGGTTCGCCGGCAAAGAGCTTCGCGAGCTCGTCTTGATCGCCGACATGGCCGACGGGCTCGTCCTTGAGCGTGGCGAGATGGTCTACCACGGCATCGATAGCGGCATGCCCATCGGTCCGCATGCGTTCAAGGTCAGGTTCGAGCCGCTTGTCGGCACCTGATGGTGGGGGAGCCGCGCGGTCGTTCATGAAGCGGTACCCAGGATGTCATCGAGCCGTGCTTTCAAGCCGTCGACCAGGGTGGTCGCGCCGGCCTCGTGCCACATGTCGACATCGGAGCGGGCAAAAAGCGACGGCAGCCACATTTCGTTCAGGTAGCGACCATGGGTGTGTTCGTCAGTCAGAAAACTGTTGTCCTGGGCGGCACGGGCGATGACATCGACGGCCAGGCTGGCTTCATCGACGGTGATTCCGGCGGCAAACCGGCTTGCCATGCCGGCCAATTCGTCGGCCAGCACGAGCATTTCGAGCGAACCGGTCCGTCCGGCCGAGAGATAACCGAGATTGTGCACAAAGGAGGTGCCGGAGAGGACCGCTGTCGTCATGTTCGACGCAGCCTCGGCCGCAGCCTGTTGATCGACCACATGGGCATCGCTGCAGCCGGCCGCGACCCAACTGGGCAGGCCGAGATGGGCGAAGAACTCGGCGGCACCGAGCCCGGCCTGGCTATACTCCGGCGACCCATAGGCGAGATCGGCGCGGCGCATGTCCATAGGCAGGATCGCCGTGCCGGACATCAGCGGCGCGCCCGGCCGCTCGTCCTGATGAATAACCAGACCGGCCAAGGTCTCTGCCGTCGATTGGGCAATCGATCCGGCCAATGTGATCGGCCCGGACATGCCGGGAAAAAGCGCGGGATAGCAGACGATCGGCAGGGACAGGCGTGCGGCGTCGCGTAATCGGCGGCAGGTCTCGCTTCCCAGCTTCAGGGGCGACACCGGTCCGACCAGATCAATGCCGGTGGGCTTGTCCGCGAGCGCATCGTCGCCGCCGGCGATGTCACTTAGATGACGCCAGATACGCCGGGTGACCGTCTCGTCATGGCCGGTAAACGCGACCGGCTTGACGGTGTTCTCGACCAGGGTGCTGACGGTAATGACGGCTTCATCCTCCGGCGGCACGTCGCTTGGAAAACCGAGGGATGCCGCGACATCGATATTGGCCAGGGCTTCACAGACCTTGCCCGTGGCGGCGATGTCGTCGAGAACGCATGGCCGGTGCTCGCCGGTGCGATGGTCGAGGGTCTTGATGCAGTTAACCCCTGGGCCGAAGCGCGGCACCGCGTCCGACGTATCCATCGCCAGGCGCCCGTTTCGGTCGTAGAGCATGACGTTGGAGGGCGCGCTCTCCAGCGCTGCCTCGACAAGATCGGTCATCATCAGCAACCGCCCGGCATCGCCTTCGCGGCAGCCTGGCCGCGCCAGCAGGATATCCCGGGTCTCATCATCTTCGACGATGACTCCGACCTTCTCCAGGATCGCAAGCGTCGCCGCACGCAACAGGTTGAGGTCACTCTCGTTGAACAGCCGCAGGCGCAGGGTCGTGGCAAAGCGGCTGGCCGGTGGCGGTGTTTCCTTTTTGCGACGTCGCCTCCGAGGCTGCGCCTCCGGTGCTTGTTCGATACCGGTTTGTTGTACGGTCATGCTGCCGTTGTCCCACCGCCATAGCGGCCGATGGTCTCCCCGCCGATCTGAATGCCAAGGGCGTTGATGATGCGCGCCCAGTAGGCAAAGCAGGCGGCGGCCTGGGCGGTCTCCAGGATCTCGACATCGCTGGCGCCGGCATTGCGGGCCGCAGCGACGTCCTGTTCCGTCATGTCGCCGGGAGTTTGGTTCAGCTTGTGGGCATAGGTGACGAGGGCGGCGAGCTTGGCGTCCAGAACATCCGCGTGCTTGCCGGCGACGGTGGCATCCAGCATGGCGTCCGCCTTGGCAGCGTCACCGACCAGGTCGCGCAGGTTGGCCGCGTGATGGGTCGTCGCGTAGTGGCAGTCGCAAAGCCGCGCGACCATGGTGCCGACCAGTTCCAGGAACCAGTCGGGCATGTCGCTGTCGGGATTGTGGAGAATGGCGCGGTAGTGGCCGTCGGCCCACAGAATGGGCTCCGGCCGCAACGACATCGCCTTATAAAGATTATGCACGGAACCGTCCGCACGGCGGATCTTTTCATACGTCTCGGCAAGAGCGCCCTCGGCGTCCTCCGGTTCTACGACATCGAGCCAACAGATCGCTTCGGCCATGGCACAGTTCCTCCCGGCGGCCCGCCTGGACTCCCTGGCCGGCGGGCTCTGATCCGTCAGCCTAAGAACCGATCCGGTCACCCGTCAAGACTGTGATCACAGTTTTGCGGATCAAAGGCCGATTTCCCAGCACGGCTCGAAGGCGCGGGCGGCGCCGGCATGGCTGTCGCGCAGGGCAACCATGTCGTCACGGTCGAGAAACGCAAACCGGCCGTCCTGCCACAGGGGCTCGCCTTCGAACGTGATCGTGGCGTCGATCAGCACCGGTGAGATTTCGCCCGGCGGGTAGTCGCCGCAGGTATGAAAATGTGTATAGCGCGGGCTGTTGAAAGCGACCGTGCCCCAGCGGGTCAGCGAGTCGGCGACGCGCTGGTCGTACCACGTCTTCGGGTGGATGCCTGCGTGCCAGGAATGGACGTTCCGGCCGTCGATTCCGAACAGCCCGGCGACGTAGTCGTAATGGTTCTCGACTCGTTTGGCCTCGGGCCCGGTGAAGCCTGAGATACGGCCGCCGTCGATCTCCAGAACGACCGGTTCATCGACGACGAATCCGGCGGGCTCATAGACCCGGTTGAGCGTCGGGCTGATCCAGCGTGTCGCCAGGCGTCCAGCCATGTCGCCGGCGCCGAGCGGGCGGAAAACCCCGATGGGGAACAGTCCCACGGTGAAATCGCCGTCCTGGCTGTCGGGTTCGAACGGCGCTGACGTGGCCTCAAGATCGGTGCCCATGGGGCATGTGATGTGCCAAGTGCCGCCCTTCGCGATGCGCTTGTTGAGACGGTCCAGGACATCGGCCATCAGGCCGTGGGGCACCCGGCAGAAGTCGGATCCCAACAGGTCGAGATTGAGCGCGTAGGTCATGGTTTTGCTGCAATGGCCGGGCGTCTCGCAGAACCGGAACTGATCGCCGATCCGGGCGAAAAAGACCGTGTGATCGACCGCCTGCATGGCCTCGGCCACCGAATCGGGGAAGTGTTGCGGGCCATCCAGGGCGGGCGCCATCAGGGTTTCGGCCTGGCATCCGATGTCTGCTGCAACGCCGCTCACAAAGTCAGCGACCGACGGATCGTAGTCATCGCCACCGTCGCTCTTCACCACCAGCACGCGGTCGCCGGCAGCGGCCCCAATACAGGCCTGAAGCAGGTTGAGAGCGCCGGCCTCGGCCCTTGCCTGATTATCCATGGCACCTTGCCTCCTTATCATCGGAGAATCTGTGATCACAGATTGACATACATGCCTCCGCCTGAGCAAATTGCCGTTGAATACTATGACCGGCTACTCCTTCTTTCGCCTCGCGGCAAGCGCCTTGGGCGTCGCCCAATCCGACGGTCCCGTCTTCGGTCGAGCGGTGCCCAAGCCGCGCTATGACGTGGTCATCGTCGGTGGCGGCGGTCATGGGCTGGCGACCGCGTACTATTTGGCCAAGCAACACGGCATCACCGATGTCGCGGTGATCGAGAAGGGCTGGCTCGGCGGCGGCAACACCGGACGCAACACCACGATCGTGCGCGCCGACTATCTGTTGCCGGGCAACCGGGAATTCTTCGGCCACGCGCTTGCCATGTGGCCCGGTCTGTCGCGCGAGCTCAACTTCAACATCATGTTCAGCCCGCGCGGTTATCTCGATCTCGCCCACACCGACGGCCAGCTCGACCACTTCATCCGCCGCGCCAACGGCTTGCGGCTCAACGGCATCGAGGCGCGTATTGTCGACCTCAAGACCTTGCGCGACTTGGAACCGGCCCTGGCGATCGGGCCGGAGCCGCCGGTCCCGGTCCTCGGTGGCTTGGTGCAGGACGGTGCGGGAACCGCGCGCCACGATGCCGTGGCCTGGGGTTATGCGCGCGGTGCCCACGGGCTCGGGGTCGACATCGTTCAGAACTGCGAGGTCACCGGCTTCAAGTTCGCGAGCGGGCGCATCGCCGGTGTCGAGACCGATCGCGGCACCATCGCGACCGATACGGTCGTGGTCTCCGTCGCCGGTCATTCCAGCCGGGTAGCTGCCTTGGCCGGCCTTGCCCTGCCGATCGAAACCTACGCGGTGCAGGCCTTTGTCAGCGAACCGCTGAAGCCCGTTCTGCGGCGCGTCACCAACATGAATATCGGCTTTGCCTATGCCAGTCAGACCGACAAGGGCGAGATCGTCATGGGCGGCAACCTCGAGCCCTTGGCGAGCTATGCCCAGCGCGGCAGCATCGTGCGCGTCGGTGAGGTCGCGGCGAAGCTGGTGCACATCCTGCCGTTCCTCAGCCGCGTGCGCCTGATGCGCGCATGGAGCGGCATCGCCGATATCGCGGCGGACGGCAGCGCCATCGTCGGACCGACGCCGGTCGGCGGCCTCTATCTGAACGCCGGATGGGGGTACTCGGGCTTCAAGGCAACGCCGGCGGCGGGCTGGTGCATGGCCCACACGGTGGCGAGCGGCAAGCCCCATCCCCTAATCGAACCTTTCTGCCTTGACCGGTTCGCGACCGGTGCCCTGCTCGACGAAGGCGGCACCGGCCCCTACACCTGGCTGCACTGAGGCCGCGCGATGCTGATCATCCCTTGCCCCTGGTGCGGCGCGCGCGACGAAAGCGAGTTCAGCTATGGCGGTACAGCGCAACCCCTGCCACCGCTCGATGCGGACGCCGCTGCTTGGCAGCGCGCACTTTATGTCCACGACAATCCCAAGGACTGGCACGAGGATCTGTGGTTTCACGCGTTCGGTTGCGAACGCTGGTTTGTCGTGCGCCGCCACACGGTGACCCAGGAGATCGCCGGTAGCGCACCGCCGGGGAACCGGCCATGAGCGCGGGGTATCAGAGGTTCCGTCTGGCGGAGGGCGGTCTGATCGACCGGACCCGGCCGCTCTCGTTCACCTTCAATGGCCGCCATCTGACCGGTTATGCCGGCGACACGCTGGCTTCGGCCCTAATGGCGAACGGCATCGATGTGGTGGCGCGCAGTTTCAAATACCACCGTCCGCGCGGCGTCATGACCGACGGGCCGGAGGAGCCGAACGCCGTCGTCACCGTGGGTGAGGGGCCATTGCGTACGCCTAACCTCAAGGCGACGGAGGTCCTTCTATCAGACGGTCTTGCTGCCCAGTCGCAGAACTGCTGGCCGTCGGTTGATCGCGATCTCGGCGCCATTGCCGGCCTTGCCGCACCACTGCTCGGTGCCGGCTTTTACTACAAGACCTTCATGGCGCCGCGCGCCGCCTGGCCGTTGTTGTATGAGCGGTTAATCCGTCACGCAGCAGGCATGGGGAAGGCGCCTGAAGGTCCCGACACCGGTGCCTATGAACACAAGCATGTCACGTGCGACGTGTTGGTGATCGGCGCCGGTCCGGCAGGCCTGATGGCGGCACGAAACCTGGTGCAAGCCGGCCTGCGGCTCATCCTGTGCGACGAACGGCCACGGCCCGGCGGCGCGCTGACCGGGACCTTGGATGCCATCGACGGTGAGCCCGGCGCCACATGGGCTGCCCGTGTTGCCGATGACCTCGCGGCCATGCCGTCGGCGTCGGTCTTGGCGGACACGACCGCCGTATGGCTGGGCGACCACCGGCTGGTGACGTTGGTCGAGCGGCGAAGTCACGGTGCCGAACGGCTCTGGCTGGTTCGTCCGCGCCATATTGTCCTGGCCACTGGCGCCATCGAAAGACCTCTCTGTTTCCCCGGCAACGACCGGCCGGGCGTCATGCTGGCATCGGCGCTGGGTGCCTATGTTCATCGCTATGGGGTCGCGCCCGGTCGACGTGCCGTCCTCCATGCCAACAACGACTCCGGTTACGCCTCCCTCGAGGCTCTGCGTCATGCCGGGATCACGGTCGCGGGCGTGGTCGATCTGCGCCCGCGCGAGATGATTGGTAAGGCCGCACTGGAGAAGGCGCGAGGATTGGACATCCTGGACGGCCACAGGGTTGCCGCGACGGCCGGCCGGCACCGCCTTCACCATGTCAACGTCGCGCGGCTCGACGATGACCGTACAGCCGAGCGGTTCGAAGCCGATCTGCTGTGTCTCGCCGGTGGTTGGTCGCCGACCCTGCACCTGCTGGCCCATCGCGGCGTGGCCATGCGCTATGACCGCCAGCGCGCGGCCTATGTTGCCGATGCGCCGGGCGACGACGTGACAGTCGCCGGTGCCGCGGCAGGGGTGGCCGGTCTTGCCGATTGTCTTGCCGACGGTGCCAAGGCGGCGGTCGCGACGCTGGGTGTCTTGGGTCGTGGCGCTAGGCCCCCCGAAACTCCCGAAGTCGCGGCGGAGACAGGATTGCCGCCTGGCGGGATCGGCGGGCCCTGGTGCAGCGCGCGCACCGGTAAACGCCGGCGAAAAGCCTTTGTCGACTTCCAGAACGATGTGACTGCCGGTGATCTTGCGAGCGCGGTCGACGAGGGCTATGGCGCGATCGAGCACCTAAAGCGCTACACGACCGCCGGCATGGGCACCGATCAGGGCAAGCTCGGCAATGTCGTGGCCATCGGCGTGGTGGCCGAGCTGACCGGACACCCGATCGACCAGGTGGGCCACACCACCTTTCGCCCGCCCTATACGCCTGTCACCTTGGGTGCGCTTGTCAGCCACGCCAAGGGCGAGCATCTGTTCGCCACCCGGCAGACGCCGTTTCATGATCGTCATCTGGCCGCTGGCGCGCTGATGGAGCTGTCGGGTGCCTGGCATTACCCAAAGTACTATCCGCGTGACGGTGAGACGATGGAGGCGGCCATTGCCCGCGAGGTCAGCGCCGTCCGGAGCCGTGTCGGGTTTGTCGATATGTCGACGCTCGGCAAGGTCGAGCTTTATGGGCCCGACGCCGGCCAGTTCCTGGACCGCGTCTATGCCAACCGTCTTTCGACCTTGGCCGAGGGGCGTTGTCGTTACGCGTTGATGTTGCGCGAGGACGGCATGGTCTATGACGACGGCACGGTGACGCGCATGGCGAAGGACCGCTGGCACATCACCGCGTCGACCGCCCATGCCGACGGCGTCCTGCGCCATCTTCACCGCTTGCACCAAGTTGAATGGCCGAACCTTGATGTCGCACTGCTCGACGTGACCGAACAATGGGCCGGCCTTGCGCTTGCCGGTCCCAGCGCGCGAGATGTGCTGAGCCAACTGTTGCCCGAACTCGACACGTCTCAGGCGGCCTTGCCCTTCCTGGGTTATCGGGAGACCAGCCTTGGCGGGCAGGTCCTACGTATCTTCCGTATCACTTATTCGGGCGAACTCGCCTACGAAATCTATGTCGGCGCACACCATGCGGACGTGTTGTGGGATGCGGTTGTTGCAGCGGGTCGGCCCCATGGCATCACGCCTTATGGGGTCGAGGCGCTGGATGTCATGCGCATTGAGAAGGGCCATGTTGCCGGCAGCGAGATTGACGGTCACACGACGCCGGGCGACTTGGGCCTTGGCCGCATGGTGAAGCGCGACACGCCGTTCCTGGGCAGTGCTCTGCTCAATCGGTCGGGCGTGAGTGAGGCCACCCGCCACGTGCTGGTTGGTTTGGTGTCGGCAGACGGACGCACGGCCATTCCGCGCGGCGCGCTGCTGGTTGCCGAAACAGCCAGGTCGCAAGCGCTCGGCCATGTCACCGCGTCCGTCTTCAGTCCGACGCTCGACAAACCCATCGCGCTCGCCATGCTGAGCAGTGCCGAGGCCCATGACTCCGCCCGGCTGCGCGCGGTGTCGCCTTCGGCTGGCCTCGATGTGGCGGTCACCTTAGCCGCGATGCCGTTCTATGATGCTGCGGGTGAACGGATGCGCGCATGACGAAACTCGCGGAACACACGCTGCTCGCTGTACTGCGCCTGCGCGGGCGGGAGACAGGTGACGGTCCGCCAGCAGGGATCGATCTGCCGTTGCCGCCAGATGTTGGTCAGGCCGGCCATCAAGGCGCCCGCAGTGTTGTTAAGGTCGAACCGGGTGAGTGGCTTGTCGTACAGCGCAACCACGAGTCGGAACCGGCGTCGTCAGGCTTTCCCGGCGAGGTGGCCGCCTTCGATGAAAGTGGCGCCTGGCGATTACTCAGTCTGGAAGGCAGCGCGGCCCGCGATGTCGTCGCGCAATTCTGCCCGATCGATTTCCAGACGACAGGGATGGATGAGGTATGCGGCTTTGCAACACAGCTCAGCGGCCATCCCGTTGTGGTCTTTCCCCGCTCTGGCGCGCTGATCGAAATCCTGGTTCGCCGCAGCTATGCGGCGTCGCTAGTGGCGTTGATCAACGACGCGATCGTCCGGTCTCCTTGACTTTTGTCGGTCGGTCGTCGCTGGCCGGATCGCTGCCATCGGCGAGCTGGTCGTAGACTTTGGTGCCCCAGCCGATGTCCTGCTCGACAAGTTCGCGGGCCAGCTTGGCGTTGCGCACGCGGATCGCCTCGGCAATGCGGGCATGCAACAGGCGCCAGTCTTCCGTCGTCTCCATGACGCGGACGACGTCGGCCAGATAGGGGCCGGACTGCGCCCACAGCCCCTCGATGATCGAGGTCAGCTCCGGGTTGCCGGCGCCGGTATAGATGGTGAAGTGGAAACTGTAGTTGTCAGCCAGATAGTCGCGCCGGACGCCGTCCTTGATGTGCTCGTTGGTCTGATGGGCCAGCCGTTCGAGCTCGTCGATCTGGGCGGCGGTCATGCGTGGTGTGGCAAGTTCCGTCGCCGCGCCCTCCAGGTTGGCGCGCAGGAAGAACAAGTCCGATACGCGCTTGGGATCGAGCCTGGGCACACGAAACGAGCGGTTGGCCGACGAGACAAGCGCCCGTTCCGATGCCAGGCGTTTCAGCGCTTCGCGCACGGGCATCATGCTGGTGCCCATCTTCTCCGCCACCGTGCGGATCGAGAGCGCACTGTCGGGCCCATGCTCGCCGACGATCAGCGACCACTTGAGTTGCTGGTAGATCTGCTCGCTGAGCGTTGCCTCGCTTCGCGCCATCAGTTGCCTGCCGCCCGCTGTCCGGTTTGACGCCGATACTCCATGACCTCCTCGAGCCAGCCGACCCTGAGATCAGGCACCGAGCTCAAGAGCAGATCAGTATAGGCGTGATGAGGTGGCCGCAGCACCTCTGCGGTCGGCCCGGCTTCAACGACCTCGCCATAGCGCATGACCGCAACCTTGTCGGCGATACGCGCGATGGTCGAGATGTCGTGCGAGATAAAGACATAGGCGACATTCAGGCGTTCCTGCAGTTCGTCGAGCAGTTCCAGAATCGATTCGGCCACCACCGTGTCGAGGGCCGAGGTGATTTCGTCGCAGATGATCAACTTCGGATCAGCAGCCAGCGCACGGGCTAGGTTGACGCGCTGCTTCTGGCCGCCGGAAAGCTCGCGCGGGAAACGTCTGGCGAAAGATGGGTCGAGCCCGACCAGTTCCAGGAGTTCCTCGACTCGCTGATCGGCGGTCTTGCGGTTGGCGCCGAAGTAGAACGCCAGCGGACGGCCCAGGATCTTTGCGATCGTATGGCGCGGGTTGAGCGCCACGTCGGCCATCTGGAAGACAATCTGGACCTCGCGCAACTCATCACGCGTGCGTTGCTTCAGCGAGCCGGCCAGCGGGCGTCCATCCAGCATGACCTCGCCCTCCCAGGGCGTCATCAGGCCGCTGATCACCCGTCCCAAGGTCGACTTGCCAGAGCCGGACTCACCGATGACGCCGACCGTTTCCGATGCTGAGACGTCGATCGACACGTCTTTGAGCGCGGGAACCTCGCGCTGGGCGCCGTAACCCGAGAAGACGTTCCTGACCTCAAGAAGGGGCTTGCCGCCTTGCGATGGACGCTGCATCACCTCCACAGGCATCACGTGGGCGGCATCGATCAGTTCCTTGGTGTAGCTTTCTTGTGGGTTGCCGATGATTGTTTCAGTTGGGCCGTACTCGACCATACGTCCGTCCTTTAGGACCAGGATCTCGTCGGCGATCTGGGCGACGACGGCGAGGTCGTGGCTGACATAGATGGCCGAGGTCTGGTTCTCGTGGACCAGGTTCTTGAACGCCTGCAGCACCTCGATCTGGGTCGTGACGTCGAGCGCCGTGGTCGGCTCGTCGAGGATCAAGAGCCGGGGACTGCACATCATCGCCATCGCCGCCATCAGGCGCTGCAACTGGCCGCCGCTGACCTGATGGGGATAGCGCTGGCCAATGGTCTCCGGTGACGGCAGGTCCAGTTCGCCATAGAGCACGGCGGCTTTCTTGGTCGCGTCCTCACGGCTCATCAGGCCGCGGATCAGCGGAATCTCGGTGACCTGCCGGTTGATCGACAGCGCGCCGTTGAACGAAGCCGCCGCGCTTTGGGCGACATAGGAGATGTTGACACCGCGCATCTGCTGACGCCCGACGAGGTCGAGTTGCAACACGTCCTTGCCGTCGAGCAGGATTTCGCCGCCTTTGAAGGCGCAGCCCGGACGGGTATAGCCGAGGCAGCCGAGCGAAATCGTCGTCTTGCCCGAGCCGGATTCGCCGATCAGCGCGACGACCTTGCCGGGCGCGACAGAGAACGAGATGTCTTCGACGATCGGCGTGTGTTCACCGCGCCGGCCGACGGCGTCGACCGACAGGTTGCGGATATCGATGACATTGCCGGTCATGATCAAAGGTCGTCCGGCAGACTGGCATCGTTGCGCCGGAGATACCAGTCGACCAGCAGGTTGATGCTGATCGTGATGGCGGCGATGCAGAGCGCCGGGTAGATCGGCGCGAAGGTACCGTAGAGCAGGCCCTGCATGTTCTCGCGGATCAGGACGCCCAGATCGGCTTGCGGCGGCTGGACGCCCAGACCCAGGAAACTGAGGGCGGAGATGAAGAGAATCGCGTAAGTAAAGCGGATACCGAACTCCGCCGCCAACGGCACCAGGGCATTGGGCAGGATCTCATGCCACATCAGCCAACCGAATTTCTCACCGCGCACGGTCGCCGCCTCGATGTAGTCCTGGACCACGATGTCGACGCCAAGCGCGCGCGCAACACGGAACACCCGCGTCGAGTCGATAAAGGCGATGGTGATGATGAGCACCGGGATCGACGGCCCGAGCGCGGTGAGCACGATCAACGCCAGCATGATCGACGGGAAGGCGATGAGGGCATCGACCAGACGGCTGATCAGCATGTCGAAGCGGCCACCGAAGACGGCGGCCAGGAACCCCAGGCTGCAGCCGACAAAAAATGCCAGGAACGCGATCGCCAGCGAGACCGCAACAGTCAACCTGAGACCATAGAACAGCCGCGAGAATAGATCGCGGCCCAGATAGTCGCTGCCCAGCAGCAGGCCATCGCCGGGCGCTGCGAAACTGCTGTTGGTCAGGATCTCGCCTTCGCGATAAGGCGCCAGCCAGGGTGCGAGGATGGCTGCCAGCAGGATCAACAGAATGACGAGCAGGCATACGGCCGCTGTCGGCGTCAGATCACGCCTGAACTCGCGAAAGGCTATGGCGGCCCGCGTCGCCATCTACTTCGGATGCCTAATGCGCGGGCTGGCGATTAGCGACACAATGTCCGCCGCCATGTTGAGCACCACATAGGTCGAGCAGAAGATCATTGCTGCGGCCTGGACCAGCGGAATATCGCGTGTTGTCACGCCCTCGACCATCAGCTTGCCGACGCCGGGGAAGTTGAACATGGTCTCGATCACCACGATGCCGCTGATCAGGTAAGCGAGATTGAGGGCGACCACGTTGACGATTGGCGCGATTGCGTTGGGCAGGGCGTGGACCAGGATGATCCGCCATTTCGGCACGCCCTTCAGAATCGCCATCTCGATCGGCGACGACGTCAGGACATTCAACACGGCGCTGCGCGTCATGCGCGCCATATGCGCCATCACGGTGAAGGAAAGCGCGGTGACCGGCAGGGCCAAGACACGCGCATACTCCATGAACCCGTCGACCCGGTTCAGATTGGCAATGGCCGGCAACCAGCCGAGTTGGACGGCAAACAGAGACACCAGCAGGACGGCGATGAGAAAATCCGGCACCGAGATGAGCGCCAGCGTCGACGTCGAGATCAGCCGGTCGGTCGTGCCGTTGGGCCGGGTCGAGGCAATAAGCCCCAGCATGATCGAAAGCGGCACAGCGATGGCAGCCGTTACCGATGCCAACAGGACGGTGTTGCCGATACGCTCGCCGATGACCTCGTTCAGGTCGGCGCCGTTGGCCAACGAGGTGCCGAGATCACCGCGTAGCAGGTCAGCCAGCCAGGCGAGGTAACGCAGATAAGCGGGTTCATCGAGGCCAAGCCGCTCGCGGATGTTGGCGACCAGTTCCGGCGTCGCGCCCTGACCCAGGATCGCATAGGCAACGTCGCCGGGCAGGATTTCGGTGCCGGCAAAGACCAGGATCGAGACGATAAGCACGGTCAGCACACCCAGACCCAGGCGCTGCAACACGACACCGAGGATGGTCATGGGAGACGGTTTCCGGTCATCGGAAGCATGGCATCAACGAGTACCATGAACGGGCCGCCGCGAGAGCACTCTCCCGCGGAGGCATAGCGTTCAGGCTGAGACCCGATGCCTTTAGCTCTGGGCGCCCTCGATCCACGCGGTACGCGCAAACTGGTAGAAACCAAGCGGACCGGACGGATGAGGCGTGATGCCCTGGACCTCGGAACGACCGGCGTCCAGGTAGTCGATGAAGGCCATGGTGATGTGACCGCCATCGTCCTGGATCATGCGCTGGAGCTGGCAATACATCTCCTTGCGCTTGTCGAAATCGGTGACGCCGCGGGCTTCGACCATGATCTTGTCGAAGTCCTCGTTGTTCCACGCGGTTTCGTTGTAGGCCGCGCCGCCGGCAAAGGCGATCGACAGGATGAGATCGGGAACCGGACGGCCGTCCCAGCCGGACACACATGCCGGTTTCGCCATCCACGCTGTCTGCCAATAGGTGTCGGCCGGCGGCTGAACGATGTTGAGGTCGATGCCGGCCGCCCGTGCGGATTCCTGGAACACCTGGGCGCTGGCCAGGCCGCCCTGGCCGGGCACGTCAGAGGCATAGAAATCGATCGGTGTGCCGGACAAGCCCGTCTTCTCGAAGTGGAACTTGGCCTTATCGGGATCATAGGCACGCTGTTCGATATCGCTGCAGTAATAGGGATCAATCGGCGAAATCGGGTGATCGTTGCCGACATGACCGAAACCCTTCATCACGTTGTTGACGATCGCGTCGCGATCGATGGCGTACTTCATCGCCATGCGGAAGTCGGGATCGTTTGTCGGCTCGCGGTCCAGCATCATGGCGACGTTCAGGAACGAGGCGCTCCTGGCGTTCAGCACATTGACGTCGTCGCGCTGATCGATCAGGTCGACGGCCTTCGGATCGAGATAAAGCAGCAGGTTGATGTCGTCGGACAACAGCGCGTTGGTGCGCGCCGTCGGGTCGCCGATACCCACGGTCTCGATCTCGTCGACATAGGGCCCGTCATCGCCCCAATAGTCGTCGTTGCGTTCGAAGATATAGGTCGAACCGGCTTTGAACTCCTTGACCTTGTAGGGCCCGGTGCCCGACGTGTTGGTCGAGAAGTCGGTCCAGCCGTCCTGGACGATCTGTACGCGTGTATCGCTCAATACAATCGGAAAATCCGCGTTGGGCGATGACAGCATGAACTTGACGACGTTGTCGCCGTCCTTGGTCATCTCCGTGATCTGGTTCAGGTACGCCTTGGCCGGCGATTCGGACTCTTCCGCCAGATGGCGATTGAACGAATAGATGACGTCATCGGCGCTGAAGATCTTGCCGCTGTGGAAGGTGACGCCGTCGCGCAACTGGAACGTCCATTCCGTCGCGTCCGCGCTGGGTTCCCAGCTGGTCGCGAGCCACGGTATCGGACGCAGGTCTTCGCCGCGATTGACCATCAGGTCGTACACCGTGAAGCCACGCAGCAGATCGGCGGTCGAATAGAACCCCGTCGGGTCGAGCGTGTCGATGTTCAGCGCCGACTCGACACCGACCGTGATGCGTCCGCCCATTTCCGGCGATTGCGCCTTGGCGGCGCTGGTGATCAAGCCAGGCAGGACCGCGGCGCCGACACCGGCCGCTGCCAGGCGGCCGGAGAACTCGCGCCGCGAGATGCGCCGCTTGATGAACAGATCCGTCAGATACTTGATTTGCGACATGGATGCCTCCCCTTCGTCACGGTTGGCCCCGTGGGGGCCATGGTTTCCCATTTACGTCAAACTGTGATCACACATTCTAGGCGCTTGCTGGAACGATTCAAGGCCGCTTGATCACCCGGCCTGCCCGTCGGAGCAAATCACGCCCCGGTTCGCGCGATCTCCTCCTTGCGCTGCGCCATGTAGTCGCGCAGTTCTTCGTCGATCGCCGGGTCGAGGGCCGGCGGCTCATAATTTGCCAACAGCGATTTCCAGATGCTGTTGGCGCGCTTGGCGGTGTCTTCGGAACCGCGCTCTTTCCAGCTCTCGAAGTTGTCCCAGTCCGACAAAAGCGGTGCGTAGAACGCATTTTCGTAACGCGCCAGCGTATGAGCCGCGCCCAGGAAGTGGCCGCCGGGGTCAACCTCGGCAAACGCGGCGGCGCCTAGTTCGTCGGGGCTTGTAACGATCGGCACCAGGGTCTCGGCCATCATCTGCAGCATCTCGGCGTCCAGGATCAGTTTCTCGAACGAGCAGACGAGGCCGCCCTCGAGCCAGCCGGCGGCGTGCAGAACCAGATTCGTGTGGGCGAGAATGCAGCCCCATAACGACATGCCACTCTCATAAGCAGCTTGGCCGTCGACAGCCTTTGACGCGGTCGTGTTGCTGGAGCGAAAGGCGCAGCCGTAGCGGCGTGCCATCTGCGCCGTCGCCAGAGTCAGTTTGACGTATTCGGGTGTCCCGAATGCGGGCGCGCCGGTCTTCATGTCGACATTGGTGGCGAAGTGACCGTAGATCACCGGCACGCCCCGTCGTACCGCCTGAACCAGCACGGCGCCCAGCAGAAATTCGGCGTTCTGCTGGACCAGCGTAGCGGCCAGGGTCGCCGGGCTCATGGCACCGGCCAGCGTGAACGGGGTCAGGCAAACCGGCTGTCCAAGCCGCGCCAGCTCTATCATGCCCTCGGCCATGGCGCCGTCCAGGACCAGCGGCGAGTTGGTGTTGACGCCCGACATGATGGTCGGTGTCGCGGCCAAGGTGTCGTGATCCATGCCCAAACCGATGCGCGTCATCTCGAAGACATCGCGGGCGCGCGGGCCGCTGTTGAGCCAGCAAGGATGCCATGACTTATCGGTCAACGTGATCTGCGCGTACATCATGTCCATGTGACGCGATTCCGGCGGCAGATCGAGCGGTTCGAAACCGGCGCCGCCGTCGAAATGCAGAATATTGAGCGACTGGACCAGGCGCACGACATCGCACATCTCGCGATAGGTGCCGGCACGCCGGCCGTTGTCGAGATCGCTGACGAACGAGGGGCCGCAGACCGATGCGAAGGTGATGGCATCGCCGCCGACCTCGATCGACTTGGCGGGGTCGCGGGCGATCGCCGTGTAACCGCCAGGCAGGCCGGTCATGGTTTCGTCGATCAGTGCGGGATCGAACCTGACCCGGCCGTCCTCGTCGTCGACGTCCGCTCCCAGGCAGCGCAGGTGATCGCGTGACGGCGGATCCAGCACGACCATGCCGACATCGCGCAGCAGGTCGAGCGAGGCGCGATGAATGTCCTCGATCTGGTCATCGCTCAAGATCGCGACCGGCGGATAGGGATTGCGGACGGTCTTGAACGGTATCTGCGCGATGGTGTCCTGGTCCTGGCGGCGCCGGTTGCGTCGATCACGGCCGCGCTGGCGGACTTTACCTGTCGATGCACCCATGCTCCGCAGCTCCCAGATGGCCCCGGTCACCCGACCCTTTTCGAGGACTCGACACCTCACCAGCTTTGGCCGATGATGAACTGTGATCACAGTTGCCGTCAAGCGGTCTGGTGTGGCAATGGGGCTGCCATGACATCGAGTTCACCTTCATCGACGTCGCGCGATCCGCGCTATGACATTCTGTTCGAACCGGTTCAGATCGGTCCGGTGACCGCGAAGAACCGTTTCTATCAGGTTCCTCATGCGACGGGCACCGGTTCGGCGATGCCGAACACCCGTGCCGGTATCCGCGAGGTAAAGGCCGAGGGCGGTTGGGCTGTCGTATGCACGGGCTATTGTTCCATCCATCCGACGTCGGACGACCGCCACTATCCGTTTTCCAGCCTATGGAACGATGCCGATATCAACGCGCAGGCGGTCATGGTCGATGCGGTTCACCGCCATGGCGCGCTGGCCGGCGTCGAGCTGTGGCACGGCGGCGGCGTGGTCGCCAACAAGGTGACGCGTGAGTCGCCGATTTCGCCGTCCGGCCTTGGCGAGCCGGTCTGGGTGACCCACCCCATTCAGCCGCGCGCCATGGACAAGGCCGATATCGACGACCTGCTGACATGGCAGAAAGAAGCCGCCCTGCGGGCGCGCTCGGCCGGGTTCGATATCGTCTATGTCTACGCCGGCATGGGTTACCTGCCGTTCCAATTCCTGGTGTCGCGCTACAACAAACGCACGGACACCTATGGCGGTACGTTCGAGAACCGTGCCCGGCTGTTACGCGAGATGATCGAGGTGACGCGTGATGCGGTCGGTCCGGACTGCGCCGTCGCCGTTCGTTTGACCGCCGAGGAGAATATGGGCGCCCAAGGTTTTCGAGGCGAGGTCGAGGGCGAGGCGCTGCTCGACCTGATCGGCGACATGCCGGACCTGTGGGATGTCAAACTGGGGTTCACCGGCGATGGCGTGACCTCACGTTTTGCCGATGAGGCCTATCACGAGCCCTTCGTGCGCTACGTCAAGGCCAAGACCGGGAAGCCGGTTGTCGGTGTCGGCCGTTTTACATCGCCCGATACCATGGTGCGCCAGATCAAGAGTGGCGTGCTCGACCTGATCGGCGCGGCGCGGCCGTCGATCGCCGACCCGTTTCTGCCCCAGAAGATCGAACAGGGCCGGATCGACGAGATCCGCGAGTGCATTGGCTGCAACGTCTGTGTCGCGACTTATGCGGAAGGCGTGCCGATCCGCTGTACCCAGAACCCGACCATGGGCGAGGAATGGCGACGCGGCTGGCATCCCGAACGGATCGCGACGCGCGGCAGCGACGACAGCGTGCTGGTGGTCGGGTCGGGGCCGGCAGGCCTGGAATGTGCGCGCGCGCTGGGCCAACGCGGCTATGACGTGACATTGGCCGAAGCAGGTGGTGAGCTCGGCGGACGCGTGACCAGGGAAAGCCGTCTGCCGGGCCTGGCCGCCTGGGCACGCGTGCGCGACTGGCGGCTGGGCCGGCTCGACACCATGCCCGGCGTCGAGATCTATCGCGACAGCCGCCTGACCGCCGCGAATGTCGTGGAACTGGCGCCCCAGCGCGTTGTGCTGGCGACCGGCGCGCGTTGGAAGACGGAACTGCCTGAAGGTCTGGAAGGCGTGCCGGAGATCGCGTCCGGCATCACCGTCATGACACCCGATGATGTCATGGACGGTAGGGCGCCATCCGGCGACGTCCTCGTCCTGGATTTGGATCCCTACTACATGGGCGGCGTGATCGCCGAAAAATTGGCGCGTGACGGCCATGCTGTCCGCCTTGTCACGCCCAACACGGCGATCTCGCCATGGACGGCGCTGACCGAAGAACAGCATCGGATCATGGTTCGCCTGCTGGAACTCGGTGTCGATGTCGTCACGACCCATCATCTGCTGGGCCTCGACGGTGGCGGCGCTCGCATCGCGTCCGTGTACGACGGCAAGGTACAGGCGTTGCCTTGCGACACGCTGGTCCTCGTCGGCACCCGCGCACCGGTCGACGGATTGGCGCGCGCGTTGGAGGAACGCAGCGGCGATGTCGCGGCCGCGGGCATCCGTGACATCACGCGCATCGGTGATGTTTATGCCCCCGGCGCGATTGTCCACGCTGTCGCGTCAGGTCACCGCTATGCACGAGAACTGGATGCCAACGATCTCACCGTACGCATCGAACCGGGTGGCGGCTCCTATGAAGCAAGGAGGGTGTGAACCGTGGCCTATGCTGACCCCTTCCATGTTGCCAAGAAAACGCCGGGTGCCGGACTCAAGGATTTCGAGCCGCAGATCGACATGCACCGCATGCGGCGCTACCGCCTTGACCGCGTGCGCCAGGAGCTGGCACGGCGCGATATCCCAGCCTGCGTACTCTATGACATGGCGAACATCCGTTATGCGACCGGCACCCGAAACATGGCGGTCTTCACCGGGCACTATCCGACACGTTATGTCTTCGTCGCCGCCGATGGACCGGTCATTCTGTTCGACAACGAATCAGGCCCGAGCCCGGCTGACTTCTCCGGTACCGTCGACGAGCTGCGACCCGCCAAACAGTGGTATTACGAGGCTCATGGCGAACATGTCGCCGACGCGGCAAAAGCCTGGGCCGACGAGATCAACGATCTCTTGAGTCAGTTTGGCGGCGCCAGCCGCCGGCTCGCCGTCGATCGGCTGGGCGCCATGGGTTTCGTGCCGCTGGCCGCCCATGGCATCGAAATTTGTGACGGCCAGGCAGTGCTCGAACTGGCGCGGGTCATCAAGTCGCCCGATGAAATCGCCTGCATGTGCGTTTCGGTCGCGGTTTGCGAGATTGGCGTCGCCCGCATGCGCGAGGCCATGCGGCCCGGCATGTCGGAGCAGCAGCTCTGGTCTGTCATGGCCAACGTCAACAACGAGATGGGCGGCGAGTGGATGGAGACGCGGCTGCTGACGTCCGGCGGCCGCACCAATCCGTGGTATCAGGAATGCGGCGAGAAACTGATCAGGAGCGGCGAGCTTGTCGCCTTCGACACCGACATGATCGGGCCGTTCGGCTATTGCTGCGACATCTCCAGGACCTTCCTGTGCGGGCCGTCGAAACCGACCGATGAGCAGAAACGGCTCTACGGCTTGGCCCATGCGCAGGTCGAACACAACATCGCGCTTCTGAAACCCGGCGTAACATTCCGCGAACTCAGCGACCAAGGCTTCAAGGTGCCCGACGCGTTCTTAGCCAATCGCTATTCCTGTTTGATGCACGGTGTCGGCCTGGTCGACGAATATCCGGACGTCGTCCATCCGCTCGATTGGCACGAATTCACCGCCGATGGTGTGATCGAGGAAGATATGGTCCTGAGTGTCGAAAGCTATATCGGCGAAATCGGTGGCTCCGAAGGCGTCAAGCTGGAAGAGCAGGTTCTGGTGACCGCCGATGGTGTCCAGCGCCTCTCCATGTTCCCCTTTGAGGACGACCTGCTGGCATGACCTACCGCCTCTACCTCGCACCCAATACCTACGCCTTGACGGTCCAAGCGTTGCTCGAGGAACTGGCCGTGCCCCATGAGCTCGTCTGGGTCGGGATCTTCCAGGACACACCGGACCCGGTGCTCCAAGAGCGCAGCCCCCATCTCAGGGTTCCCGCGCTGGAAGGCGATGGTCTCGTCGTTGTCGAAACGGGTGCAATCGCGCTCTATGTCGCCGAACGTCACGGTGACGGCGCGTTAGTGATCCCGCCAGGCGAACCCGACCGGGCGCGATTTCTGCAGTGGCTGCACTACCTGGCGAGTACGCTCCAGCCCGATGTCTTGATCCAGTTCCATCCGGAGTTCTATGCCGAGGACAAGCCGACGCAGGATCGGATCATGAAGGCGTCAATGGCGCGCCTGGAAGGTGTCTTCGATGTGCTCAATGACGCGCTTGATCCCGGCCCATATTTTTTTGGCGAGAGACTGACGGTGCTCGATTTTCTGTTCGGCATGCAGGCGACGTGGCCGGAAATCTATCCGCGCCCCATTGAGGCTTATCCCAACCTGCTGCGCCACCAACAGACCATGCTGGCACGCACGGCGGTGCGCCGAACGCTTGACATTCACGCCGCCAAACTGCGCGAGCAGGGGCGGTCATTGGAGCTGGCGCTGCCACTTTGACAAGACACCCCTGGCTGCGGCGCACAACGAGGGAGAGACCCGCGATGGCATCCAATCTGCGTTACACCGGCTATTACGAAACACAAGACGCCGGCATTGACGAGGAACTCGCGCGGGTCGGCCGTGGGACGCCATGCGGCGAATACATGCGCCGCTTCTGGCACCCCGTCGCCATGACGTCCCAGGTCAAGGACGTGCCGCTTCTGATCCGTCGCTTCGGCGAGGACCTCATCCTGTTCCGCGATAAGCAGGGACGTTATGGGCTGGTGCATCGCCACTGCCCCCATCGCAACGCGTCGCTGGAGTACGGCATCCCGACCGAATGTGGCATCCGTTGCTGCTATCACGGCTGGCACTTCGACGTCGACGGCACGTTGTTGGAAGCGCCCGCCGAGGCCGATGATACGAAAATCAGGCAGCAAGTGCGGCTGGGCGCCTATCCGGTGCGCGAGTACCGTGGCCTCGTCTTCGCCTATATGGGTCCGCCGGAGGAGGAGCCGGCGTTTCCGATCTACGATACCTTCGAGATTGAAGACGGCGAGCTCGTCCCTTACGAGGTCACGCAGCCCTGCAACTGGCTGCAGATCGCCGAGAACTCGTGCGATCCCATGCATGTCGTCTTCCTGCACACGCGCGTCAACATCGTGCAGTTCACCGAAAAACTGGGCTATTGGCCGGTCATGGACTGGCGCGAACGCCCGATCGGCCTGTTCTATACGAAGGCGCGGCGGGTCAACGATTACATCTGGATCTCGACCAACGACGTCATCCTGCCGAACTTCACCCAGGCCGGCGCGGTCTATGAGAACACCGACGGTACCGAACCCAAATACTTCGGCCGCTGCTCGTTCACCCGCTGGGTCGTGCCGATCGACGACACGCATACGACAATTCTGGCCTACCGCCATTTCAACAAACGCGCAGAGACCGCGCGCGACGAATGGCGGACGCCCGAGGCACTCGAGAAGATCGACATCGGCGAGTTGAGGAGCCGCCCCTACGAGGAACGCCAGCGCAACCCCGGCGACTACGAGGCGTTCGTCGGTCAGGGACCGATCTCACCGCACAAACGTGAGAACCTCGTGACATCCGACAAGGGTGTCGCGATGTACCGCCTGCGGCTGCGCAACGAGATCAAGAAACTCCAGGCCGGAGAGGCACCTCTTCAACCGGCGGCCTACGTCGATAACCCGATCCCGACCTATGGCAGCGACACGGTCATTCGCTTGCCGGAGTCAGACGACGACGAGGACGCGATTGCGGCGCTGCAACGCAAGGTCGGCGATGTCTACGAGTCGGCGGACAAGATCAAAGGAGAGGCCCGCTACGACTATCTCGCCGAACACCTCGCGCTGCTCAACACCTAGGGCGTTTCGGTCTTCTCTAGCTCTTCGATCGGGATCGGGATCGCTAGGTTACAGGCGTGGACGCCCATGGCGGTGGTGAGCTGGATTGTCTCCGGGATTTCTTCCTTGGTCGCGCCAGCCTTCGAGGCGTTCCGCATGTGGCGAAGACGAACTATTTCCACAAACAGTGACGGATGTCCGCACGGTCCGCGCTTGTAGAGTCAAACAGACCGGCGCGACTGCGGCCATCAACCTGCTCCAGATTTGAACGCCCTCATGACGGTCACCGCCTGACCGTCAACATCATGCGCTGCTCAAACTGTATACATTATACATCATACTGTACAAGACCGAGAAAGTGGTTCAAGGTTGGGGAGAGCTTGGCCGCGCCGACCTGCGTGGCTTGGCGACAAACGGTCGGTCGGACAAACGGCCGCTCACGAGGGGAGATCAGTCATGAAACAGAGTGGGAAGCAGATGTTTGCCCGTACGGATCGGCGATCCATGCTTGGCGCAATGGCGGCCGCCGGGGTCGTGCCGGTCGTGGCAGGCGGGTTGGCGCAGACGGCGAAGGCGGCAAGCGACCTTGTTGTCTTTGACTGGACGGGCTACGAGATTCCGGAGCTGCACCAGGAGTATATTGAGAAGTACGGTACGTCGCCGGACGTCGCCGTCTATGCCGATGTGCACGAGGCCTTCAACAAGATCCAGGCGGGATTCCGTTGCGACATCGTGCATCCGAACATCTGGGACGTCAGGCGCTTCTACGATGCCGGCCTGTTGCAGCCATGGGATACGTCGCGGCTGGATCACTGGGGCGATGTCTTCCCGCAGTTCCCGACCATGGCTGGCGCACAGTACGATGGCGAACAGTATCTGATCCCGACTGATTGGGGCATCAACGCCTTGATCGTTCGTTCCGACCTTGTCGATCTCGAATCCGCCGAGCCGAGCTGGACCATGCTGTGGGACAGCCAATACGCCGGGCGCCTTTCGATGAACGCGGAGATGGAAGCGGCGGTCAAGACAACAGCGCTCATCCTGGGCATCGATGACCCATACAACGCGACCGAGGATGAGGTCGCCGCGATCCGTGACAAACTGGCTGAACAGCGCGAACTCATCCGGTTCTATTGGTCGGATCCCACCGAGCTTTCACAGGCCATTGCCGCCGGCGAGGTCGTTGCCGCCTGGGCCTGGCCCCAAGTCTACGGCGATTTGCTGAAGGAAGGCGTTCCCGTCGCCTATCTGACGCCGAAGGAGGGTGTCAACAGCTGGGCCACCGGCTTTGTTCGTCTTGCCGAGGCGCCGGGCAAGGAGCAGAACGCCTATGACTATGTGGACGCGTGGTTAGCGCCGGGAACCGGCAAGTGGCTGATTGAGAATTATGGTTACGGCCACACCAATCGGAAGTCCTTCGAAATGGTCTCGCCAGAGGTTTTGGACGAAAAGGGTCTTGCCGATCCCGACGCGATGATCGCCGGCGCCCGTGCCGGATCCGAGTTCGAACCTCAACTGCGCGACCAACTGGTCAATATGTATGAAGAGATCAAGGCCGGGTTCTGATAGCGCCTGACGTTTCCATGGGTGAACCACACAGTCAGCGCGCCGTGCAATTGCAATCTAGGTCAAGGAACTTGTACTCGGTTTTGCACTCTGTATACATCGGCCCGACGTTTGAGGCGCCGCCTGCCCCTGTTGCAGTCGGCGCCTCAACGGTGGCCAGGGCCAACCGTTGGGGGTTTCGTGAGCAGATCTGATATGGCGTCGGTGACCAAGACGCGGCCTGACGGTCACAAAACGTCGGCAGACAAGCCGACTTTCACGCGCATCAAGCCGGCAAGCCTGGCCGATGAAGTTGTCGAGCAGATTGTCGAGGCGATCGCCAATGGCGTCTTGCCGCCTGGTGAACGGCTGATCGAGACCGAGATCGCCAAGCAGCTCCACGTCAGTCGGGTGCCCGTGCGCGATGCGCTCCGCGCGCTGGAGAAACAGGGTATCGTGGTTGTGACGCCGCATCGCGGCGCGCGTGTCATGGACATCGATCTCGATCTTTACCGGCAGGTTCAGGAGGTGCGCCTGGACCTGGAGCTTCGCGCCATCGCTGACTTTTGCGCTCGCCTTGCCGAGGATCCGGCGTACAGCAAGGAACTCGATAGGCATCTGGCTGAACTCGATGCCACGGTGGCCGCCAATGACCGCGATCATTACAACCAGCTTGACATCGAGTTCCACCGCTGGATTTGCCAATGCGCGCGCAATCATGTCGTCGCCACCCTGTGGGAGGCGTTGTCGCGACATTTGACGATCCTGCTCGGCCTGATGACAGAGGACTGGCAGGACATCAGGAAGTCACAGGGCGATCATCGAAAACTGGCGCGGCTGATGAAGGCCAACGATGTTGAGCGCGTCCGCGATCTGATGACCGATCACTTCTTCAAGGATATCGAGCGCGTCGACTACGATCCCGTCATCCACCGATTCACCATGCGTCCCGCGAAACGGCGGGCAAGACGTGGCCGGTAAGGAAACGATGACGTCTCTTTCAGGCAAGGTCGCGTGGGTGACCGGCGGTGGGACGGGGATGGGCCGGGCCACCGCGTTGAGGCTCGCCGAGGCGGGCGCCAACGTCGCCATCGGTTCATTGACGGAAGATCTTCGCGGCAACCTGGCCTCGGACCGTCAAACAGCCCTGACGCCATCCGTTGATCAGCTCACCGATACGGCCGCCGATCTGGAACGTCACGGGGTTCGCGCCTTGGCCATGCCGCTTGACGTGACCGACGATGCCTCGGTGCGCGACAGTTTCGACGCAGTTGTTCGGGAATTCGGCCCGGTCGACATCCTGATCAACGCCGCCGGAAATTCCGGCCGGCACCCGATCGTCGATCATCCCGATACACTCTGGCACGCCATGCTGGATGTAAACCTGACGGGCCCTTACCGCACCACGAAGCTCTGCCTCCCCGGCATGATCGAGCGCGGTTGGGGGCGGGTCGTCAACTTCTCCTCGACTGCTGGATTGGTCGGCTCGCTCAACCACGCGGCTTATTGCGCGGCCAAATCCGGCTTGCTCGGCCTGACACGCTGTGTGGCGCAGGAGGGTGCGCCCCACGGCGTCACGTGCAACGCGATCTGTCCGGGTTGGGTGGCGACGGATCAGAACTACGTCGCCAGTTGTCAGGAGATGGAACTTGCCGGGGTCAAGGAGAAGACCGTTGAAGAGTTCCGCCAGATGATGGTCGAGAAGTGGGTGCCGCAGCGCCGCTTTCTGGAGACCGAGGAGGTTGGCGCCTTAGTGTCATTCCTGTGCGGCGAGGACGCGCGCGGCATAACTGGTGAGTCCTTGCGCATCTCCGGCGGTTCGCTTTGGTGATATGATTTACGCCGCGAACAACGAAGGCGATTGCCACGTGCTGTTGGAGGTATTCCGTCAGCTATGCGATCGAAGACGATGAACATCACTGGCATCGAAACCTTCTGTCTCGCCTGGCGCATGCCCTATCCGATCACCTATGCCAAGGGCGAGTACCAGGATCGCGAGGCGGTACTGGTCAAGGTAACGACCGACGATCCCGACATCGTCGGCTGGGGCGAGTCCGCCATGTGGGGTGGGCCGCACCCGGCGACCGTCGCCGTTATCGAACGGGAGATCGCGCCGCTCGTCATCGGCGAAGATCCACGCCGGCCCGAGCTGATCTGGGATAAGGTTTATCACGCGACCTACATGCACGGGCGCAAGGGCATGGTGATCGCCTGCCTTTCCGGCATCGACATCGCGTGCTGGGATATCATGGGCAAGGCCGCCGGCCTGCCGCTTTGGCGCTTGCTGGGCGGTTATGGCAAGCCGATCACCTCCTATGCCTCCTCAGGCTACTACCGGCGCGACCAGTCGCTTGACGCTTTTGCCGCCGTTGTCGCGCAAGCACGCGACGAGGGTTTTCGCGGCTTCAAGATGAAGATTGGCAACATTCCCCAGGTCAACCACCACGATGATGTGCCGTTGCGCCATTCGTTCGACGAGGACGTCGCGCGAATCCGCGCTGCGCGCGAGGCTATCGGCGCCGACCGCAATCTGATGGTCGACGGCAACTGCGCACTGAACCCGCGTGTCGCGATGCGTTATGCGGAAGAACTGGAGCGGCTGAATGTCCGCTGGTTTGAGGAACCGGTTGAGCCGGAGAATGTTGCGGGATGTGTCGAGCTCGCGTCACGCACCCGCGTGCCGATCGCCGGTTTCGAGACCGAGACAACGGCCAAGACCTTCGCGCGTCTGATGGATGCCGGCGCAGTTCAGGTTGCCCAGCCCGACGTCGTGCAAGTCGGTGGTCTGACCGAGATGCGTAAGATCGCTGCCTACGCCCAGATGCGGCACCTCCCCGTGACCGGCAAGAACTACAGCACGTCACTCGGCCAGGCGGCGACACTTGCCGTGCTGCTGGCGGTGCCCAACGGTGACTATTTCGAATGGGAGTACGATCCGCTGCCATGGCGCGGCGAGGGTTTTCTGAAGGCGCCGTTCTTCGCCATCGATGATGGCTTGGTGACCGGCGTCGAAACGCCGGGGCTGGGCATTGATGTCGACGAGGGTAAACTCGCCGCCTGGCGCGTGACGCCCTAGATTAGACCCGAAGAGAGGGAACGATGAGACTTGCCTTCTGGCTGATAGCCGATAGCCAGGTTGCTTGCGAGGTCGCAGCCAAATGCGGTTATGACATCGTTTTGCTCGACTTGGAGCACGGCGTGTTGGACGTCCAGGCGCTCGACCGGCTGGTGCCGTTCTGTCGGGCGATCGGCCTTGCCGTTTATGCGCGCGTTGCGGCTGCGGAGCGGGTGCCGGTTCAGCATGCCCTGGATGTCGGCGCCGACGGCGTGATCCTGCCGCAAATTCAAAATGTCGCCCATGCGCGGGAAGTCACGGCCTATGCCAAGTACCCGCCGGCCGGTACGCGCGGCATGGGGTTCAGCCGCATTCAGGGCTATGCCGGTGTCGGCGACGACTTTGCGCCTTCAGAGAACAAACGAACCTTGTGCTTTCCGATGATCGAGACCCCCGGCGCGCTCGCCGACTGCGAGGCGATTGCCGGGCTCGATACGGTCGATGGTTTGTTCGTTGGACCAAGCGATCTTGGCATGACACGCGGCCGCGGCCAGGATCAGTGGAGCCAGGAAGGCATCGACGACATCCGCAAGGCCGCTGACGCGGCGAAGAAGGCCGGCAAGCGGTTCGCGACGACCGGTGCGGAATCCCAGGTGGCTCGCGCCTTCGGTGACGAGGTCGGCGCGGACTTCATGTCCGCCGGTGACGACCTCTCGGCGCTCGTCATTGGCTTCGAAGGGCTCATCACGATGGCGCGCGAGCCCGCGTAGCGGGGATAGGGCCCGCCATCGTGACGGACCATGTTGTCTCATGGCCCGTTGCGCGGTCATCCCCCTCTGTGCTTGAAACTGTCGCGCCGGAAGCTATAGAGCGCCGCCGGGTCGACCGCGACATCGACAACCGCCGGTTTGCCGCATTGAAGCGCCGCCTCGACGGCCTCGCCCAACTCGCCGATGCGTTCGACACGAAAACCCGCTGCGCCATAAAGTTCGGCTGCCTTGTCGAAGGGCGGGCTGCTGACGTCGGCGCCGATATAGCGTTCGCCGAAGAAGTCGCGCTGATACGCTTTCTCCGCGCCCCAGCACTTGTTGTTCATAACGACGGTGACCGTGTTGATGCCATGGTCGACGGCGGTGCTGAGTTCGGAGATGGTCATGCCGAAACCGCCATCGCCCATCAGGCTGACGACCGGCCGCTCGGGGCGGCCGATTTTGATGCCGAGACCACAGGCGAATGAAAAGCCGACCAGGCCGAAGTCGAGCGGCGTGAAGAGGCTCGGCGGCTCCCAGTAGTTCAAGGCGTCCGTTGCCTGCAGGCAGAGCGTGCCGGCATCCAGCGTGATCGCGGCATCGCGCGGCAGGACGTCGCGCAGGACCTTGAAGAGGCCGGACGGTTGGATCGGATGGGCATCGGTCGCCGCGTCGGCGTCCCGTTTTTTCAGGTAGGCCGCGCGCTCACTCGCGAACTGTTTTGTCCACGCTTCGACTTCCGCGCGCTTTGCCTGGTTGGCGACGGCGTCGCGCAACTGCAGCGCCGCCGTCGGTGCGTCCGCCCAGATACCGACGGCAACCGGGAAGTAGCGGCCTATGGCGGTCGGCTCCAGCTCAGTCTGGATGATCGCCGCCTTCTCGTTGATGTTGTCGTACGAATAGAACGTCGAGTTGAAACCCAGCCGTGTGCCAAGCGCCAGGATGACATCCGCTTCCTTGGCCAGCCGTGACGCGACAGGATTGCCGCGCGGCCCCATCTGGCCGGCATTCAACGGATGGCCGAAGGGAATGGCGTCGCCATGGCCGGGTGCGGTGACAACCGGCGCATTCAAAGCCTCGGCGAGCTCGAGGGCTTCGGCGTGACCGCCGGTATTCTTGATGCCGCCGCCGGCGACGATGACCGGCCGTTCCGCGCCGCGCATCAGGTCGGCCGCCTGCTGGATCGCTTCTGCCGCGCCGGCGGGCACATGATGCGAGCGGTATGATGCGGGATCCTGGAAGGGCGGAAAGTCAGCAGTCGCCGACAACACGTCGCGCGGCAGGTTGAGCTGCACGGGGCCACGCCGGGGCGTCATGGCGACACGAAAGGCCTCGCGAAACATCTCGGGCACGCGGTCCACCTGGGTCGCCGTCCAGGTCTTCTTGGTGACCGGGGTGAACAGCGCCTGCTGGTCGACCTCCTGAAAGGCATCGCGGTAGACGTGGCCGGAAGAGAGCGATCCGGCGATCGAGACGACCGGCGAAAAAGCCGCGGCGGCTTGGCCCAGGCCCGTGACCAGATTGGTTGCGCCCGGGCCGTTCTGCCCGGCCAGGATGACGCCCGCCCGCCCCGTCGCGCGCGCATAACCGTCGGCCATGTGGGTGCCGGTGCGTTCGTCATGCACCCCAATGAAACTGATCTCCGGTGCATCGTAGAGCGCATCGAAAATCTCCATGGTCGCCGAGCCGATCAGGCCGAACACGTGCTCGACCTTTTCGGCCTTCAGCGCTTCGACGGCGGCTTGGCCGCCAGACAGTTTCTTCATGCCGGTCTTCCTTATCACGAACGGGGGCGGTGCATCAGGACAGTGTCTCGCCCAGGAACCGCAAAATGGGATCGGTAAAAAGCTCGGGCTCCTCGGCAAGCCCCATGTGCTGGAGGTGCGGCACGATGACGGTCTGTGCGCCTGCAATTTCGCCCGCGATCGCGTACGACATGGCCGGTGTGCTGCCGGTGTCGTTCTCGGTGGTGATGACGAGCGTGGGCGCGGTAATCGGTGGGTCCGGTCGGATCAGCTCGATCACACCCTGGGCCAGCACCTGGCGGGCCTGGGCGTAGACGTCCGCGTCATTGGCCAGGATCCATTGCCGGGCAAGCGCGATAATCTCCGGCTGTTTTTCGCGAAAGCCGGGCGTGAACCAACGCGCGATCGACGTGTCGAGATTGGCCGCCGGACCGCCGGCGGCCGTGTCGGCGGCGCGGTCCTCGACCAGCTTTTGCGCTTCAGGGCTGCGCTCGTGGGGCGAGTTGAGGATGGCAAGCGCAGAGGCCCGATCGGGATAATCCATGACGAAGCGCCGGTTGATCATGCCGCCGAGCGAATAGCCGACGACAGCCGCCTTGCCGATACCCAGGTGGTCGAGCAGAGCGCGCAGCTGACTTGCAAACACCGGTAAGGAAAGCACGGCGCCGGCCCGCGCACTTTCGCCATGGCCACAGAGGTCATAGCTGATCACGCGGTAGCGTTCTGCCAGCGCCGGAAGGTGCCATTGCCACATGTGTCGGTTCATGCCGAGACCGTGGATCAGCACAACGACCGGTTTGGTCTGAGGACCATCAATGCTGAAAGCGGTCCCGTCGTTGGTGCGTCCGGTCATCGTGTTCTTTCTGCCCTATCCGCTTCGGCGATCAGGCGAAGGCGGGGATGACCTCGGAACAGAAGAGCTCGAGCGAGCGTTTTTGTTCCTTCAGGCCAAGACCCATGCTGGCGTAGTAGACAAACTCGTCGACGCCCAGGTCCTCATAGCGCTTCAGCTTGGCGATCACCTCGTCCGGCGTGCCGAACATCAGGTTCTCGCTGAGCATCTTGGGATCGTATTCGTCACGGTTGCCCAGCTCGTCGAACGGGATCGACTTGGGGAAACCATCGTCGACGTCACCGAGATTCTTGAACAGGTTCTCGAACTGACTGAGTTGCCGCTGTGCTGCTTTTACGGGTACTTCCCACTCGTCCTTGCTGTCGTAGACGGCGGTATGGCGCATCATCGCGAAGATCGGCCGGGTAGCGCCCGGATGGGCATCCATCGCTTCGTCGAGGCGGGATTTGTAAAGCTCGGCCTCCGAGAACGGACGGGTGAGTGGCCACGACACGATGTGGCAACCGTGCTTGACCGCGTAGTCATAGGTGATCGGCGCGCGCGCCGCGACCCAGATCGGCGGATGCGGCTTTTGCAACGGCTTTGGCACCGAGGTCGATGTCGGGAACGTCCAGAATTCGCCGTCGTGTTCGTAGTCGCCGGCCCACAGCGCCTTCAATGCCGGTAGCATTTCGTGCATGTAGCGCCAGCCGTCGGTCTGTTTGAGGCCTGGCTGCATGCGGTCGAATTCGCGCTGATAGGCGCCCGAACCGATGCCGAACTCCAGCCGGCCGCCGCTGATCAGATCGACAAAGGCGGCCTCTCCCGCCAGCTCGATGGGATGCCAATAGGGCGCGACGACAACCGCTGTGCCCAGCCGGATACGGTCCGTGTGATCGGCCCACCAGGTCAGGATCGTGAACGGATTGGGCGCGATGGTCATTTCCAGCGCGTGGTGCTCGGCCGCCCAGGCAATGTTGAAGCCGCCCTGATCGGCCATCTGGACCATTTCGAGCGTATGGCGCGCAACCTCGGCCATGTCCTGGCTGTCGTCCATGCGTTCCATGTTGATGGCGATCTGAAATTTCATGGCGTTCCCTTTCTCCCTAACAAGGCTCGACTTGGCGTCGAACCGCTCTAGCCTCCGGCGCGACCTTTGACCAGCCCTTCCGCGCGATCACGGTGCCGACGAACCCCATCACCGTGCAACAAACTGGCTGCCGAGCGGCTCATCGGACGTGTTCATCCACACGGTCTTGGGCCGGGTGTAGTCGTGCATGGCCTGCAGCCCGCTTTCGCGGCCATAGCCTGAACCTTTGACGCCGCCGAACTCGGCGATGGGCGAGACCGCACGGTAGGTGTTGACCCAGACAATGCCGGCTTTGACGGCGCGCGCCATCCTGAGCGATCGCGCGCTGTCGCGGGTAAAAATGCCGGCGGCCAGGCCGTGTTTGGTGTCGTTGGCCAGGCGGATGACATCGGCTTCGTCCTTGAACCGAAGGACACTCAAGACCGGCCCAAAGAGCTCAGTATCGACGATCCGCAAGTCCTGGCGCGGGCAGGCGATGATCGTCGGTTCGTAATACAGGCCTTCCAGACCTTGGGGACGCTTGCCGCCGCACAGGAGCTCTCCGCCTTCGATCTGTGCCTGGGCGACCTCTCGCTCGATCATGTCGAGCTGCGCTTGGGTGCAAATCGGACCCATCTGCGTTTCGTCGGCCAGCGGGTCGCCGATCACAATTCGACCAGCCTGCGCGACCATGCGTTCAAGGAAGGTGTCGGCAATGCCTTCCTGCAAGTAGAGCCTGGAGCCGGCCACGCAGCTCTGGCCCGCTGCGCCGAAGATGCCGGATATGGCGCCGTTGACCGCGCTTTCCAGGTTGACGTCATCGAACACGATGAAGGGCGACTTGCCGCCCAGTTCCAACGACACCTCGGCAAAGTTGTTGGTCGAGTTGTGGAGGACATGCTGGGCGGCGATCGGGCCGCCGGTGAACGAGATGCGTGCGACCAGCGGATGTGAGGTGAGCACCCGGCCGCAGGGATCGCCATGGCCGGTCACGATGTTGACGACGCCGGGCGGGATGCCCGCCTGGTCGATCAAACGGCCGAACGTCAGCATTGCCGCCGACGCATGCTCCGATGCCTTCAGCACGATCGTGTTGCCGGCGGCGAGTGCCGGACCAATCTTGACCGCGCTCAGAAAGAGCTGCGAGTTCCATGGCACCACCGCCGCGACGACTCCGAGCGGCTCGCGGTCGGTGAAGACGAACATGTCGGGCTTGTCGATGGGCAGCGTTTCGCCGCTCACCTTGTCGGCGCAGCCGGCGTAGAAATGAAAGAACTCGGCGATGTACTGAGCCTGCCAGCGGGTTTCCTTGAACAGCTTGCCGGTATCGATGGCCTCGATCCGTCCGAGCTCTTCGGACGTCTCCGCCAACAGATCGGCCAGGCGGCGCAGGCAGTGGCCGCGCTGGGTCGGGGTCATGGTTGCCCATGGTCCGTCGTTGAAGGCGCGATCGGCGGCGCGCACCGCGCGGTCGACATCGTCGGCGGTCGCCTCGGGAACCCTTGACCAGATTTCGCCAGTCGCCGGGTTGATGCTGTCGAACGCCGCGCCGTCGGACGCGTCCACCCACACACCATCGATCAGCATCTGAAAGGCCTGAACATCGGCCATGGAAGCGTCCTCCGCCACGATTCGCCTGTGGCGGCAATCTGGCGGGAACTCATAGTTTTGTGAAACGAAATATATTGTATATTTAGTTCGATAAAGTCGAATTCTCGGAGGTGGATCGATGAATATGACGGGGCTTCAAACGTTTCTCGCGATTGTCGAAACCGGGAGCCTGGTCCGCGCGTCCGAGCAGCTGAACGTCGCCCAATCGACCGTGACCGCAAGGTTGAATGCGCTGGAAGCCGATCTGGGTCAAAGCCTATTGCATCGTCAAAAGTCCGGCGCGGCGCTGACCGCATCCGGCGTCAAATTCAAGCGCTACGCGGAGGTGATGACGGAGCTTTGGCGCCAGGCGCGCCAGGAAACGTCGCTGCCGGCCGGCATTGAGACCGTCTGCAACATCGGCTGCGACATGGATCTGTGGCCGGTGCTGGGCCGCCGGTTCTTTGGCGACATCGTCGACGGTCATCCGGAAACGGCTCTATCCGTCCTACCCGGCGGTCCGGCGGATCTCGACCGATGGCTTGGCACCGGTTTGGTTGACGCAGTACTCAGCTATCAACCGACCGCGCGCGAGAACCAGACGGTTGTCGCGCTGCGCAACGAGCGTCTGGTCCTGGTGTCGACAAGGCCCGACAGCCCGATCCGCTTCGACCCCGGCTATGTCTATGTCGACGCGGGCGAGGATTTTGGCCGCCGTCATGCGGCAGCCTACGCCGATGCCGACACCGCCACGATCAGTTTCGGCTGCGCGGTTTGGGCGCTCGACCATCTGTTGGAGCACGGTGGATCAGCCTATCTGCCTGAAAGCCTCGCTGCATCAGACCTCGCCGTCGGCAGGCTGCACCTTATCGACGGCGCGCCGGTCTTTTCGCGCACCGCCTACCTCATCACCAACGATGCGGCCGCCGCCGACTGGCCCTGGTTGCCAGCGCTTGTCGATCGGCTCTCGGCGTAGGCCGTGAATTCGCCTGCGGTCAGACCATGCTTTTGACGTCCGCCGAGAAGGTCGGGAAGGCGTAGATCTGATCGCGCAGATCGGCGGCCGGAATGCCGTGGCGCATGGCGAGCGCGAAGAGGTGGATCAGCTCCTCGGCCTGATGACCGACCAGATGAGCGCCGACGATGCAGTCGCTCTCCGCATCGACCAGGGTCTTGGCGAAGGCGACCGTTTCGGCATAGGTGCGCCCGGAGAACCATTCGGTCATGTCCGACGTCACCACCTTGACATTGATGTCGCGTTCACGGGCTTGCTCTTCGGTCAGGCCGACGCTGCTCAGCGCCGGCACCGTATAGACACTGCTCGGGATGGCATCGTAGTCGGGTTTCGTGGTCGGGCCGTTGACGATGTTGTTGCCGACGATCCGCCCTTCGTAGGTTGCGACGGGCGAAAGTTGGGCGGAGTGAACGAGCGCGTCGCCCGCCACCCACACCGCGGGATTGGAGATCGAGCGCAAGTAGTCGTCGACCTCGACGCGGATGCCGTCATGGGCGATCCCAGCCACTTCCAGATCAAGCGCATCGACATTGGCGACCCGGCCCGCGCCGTTGACGACGCGCGTCGCTGTCTGCTGATGGGCTTTGCCGCCGTGTTCGTAGTCGACGCGGAGCTGGCCGCCGGCCTCGCTGATCTTCTGCACCGAGACGCCGGTCTTGACCGTGACGCCTAACCGTTCCGTCTCCGCCCGGATCGCGTCGACCGCATCGTGGTCGAGGCGCGGCAAGAGTCTTGGCAGCGCTTCCAGGATTGTGACTTTTGCGCCGGCACGCGCATAGACGTGACTGAACTCCATGGCGATGACGCCGCCGCCGATAAAGATGACGGACTCAGGCATGGTTGTTTCCGACAACACCTCATCGGAGGTGATCATCAGTTCGGCGCCGGGGATCGGCAGGGATCGGGGTTTCGAGCCTGTCGCGATGACGATGCTCTCGCCCTCGATCGTGCGGCCGTCGACATCGATTGTGTTGGGACCGGTGAAGCGGGCGTTGCCGGTGATGGCGGTGCCGCGCTGCTCCGCCAGCTTGCGCATGCTGCCCGGGATCGGCGCGATCAGGTCCTTTTCGCGGTCGATCATCGCCGCCCAATCCAGACGTGGCTCACCGACGGTGATGCCGTGGGCCTTTGCCCGCTCGATTTCGTCGAGGCTATGGGCGGCGGCAACCAGCACCTTTTTGGGCGTACAACCACGATTGGGACAGGTGCCGCCGAAGTCGCGGTCTTCGATCAAGGCAAGGCTCTTGCCGGCGCTGTGCACCATGCTCGATACACCGAACCCGGCATTGCCGGCGCCCAGGATGACAACATCAAACTTTTCGGTCATGGCTTCTTGCTCCAAGGGTCGACTGGTCGGATGCGCGGAAGGATCCGCGGGTTACAGGCCGAGGTCGGAAAGCCCCGGGTGATCGTCGGGACGTCGTCCGTCGGGCCAGAAGTACTTTCTGTCCTCATCGGTGATCGGCAGGTCGTTGATGCTGGCAATTCGCCGACGCATCAGGCCGGACTCATCGAACTCCCAGTTCTCGTTGCCGTAGGAACGGAACCACTGTCCGCCGTCGTCATGCCACTCATAGGCAAATCGCACGGCGATACGGTTGCCGCCGGTCGTCCACAGTTCCTTGATCAGGCGATAATCGAGCTCGCGTGCCCATTTTCGTTTTAAGAAGGCGATGATCGCGTCGCGGCCTTGCAGGAACTCCGCGCGGTTGCGCCATCGGCTGTCGACCGTGTAGGCCTGGGCAACCCGTTCGGGGTCGCGGCTGTTCCAGGCGTCCTCGGCAAGCCGCGCTTTCTGGGCTGCGGATTCCGTGTCAAACGGCGGAAGTGGTGGGTGGGTCATGAGCTAGTTCCCGGACGATGGTTGTTGATCCGCAAACCGAAAACCCGCTGATGCCGTCGTTAAGCCCGTCACGTGGCGGGCATCGGCTTGATTTGATTCGATTTCGAGACGGGCGATCATCGAGGGGTGGAACCGACAAAAATAGTCTTGGACCATGTCAGCTATGATGACTGTCTGCCACGTACCGCCGGTTTCGATTTCTCCAGAATCCCAACTTTCGTCATTCGATGTGACGGTGTGCGAGACGATGTCATCATTGATCCAGACCACAACGTCGCCGACAGATAGGGTCGGGTTTTCGGGGGTAAACTCAAACCCCTGAATGTGAATAACAACGTGCTTACCCTCGGCAGGCCGTGCCACAGTCGCAGCAAGAAGTGAGATTATGGCGGCAAGCGCCGCCATAATCATCATCGTCGGAATCTGTCGCATTACCATCGGTTTCAGTTCTGCAAGGTCTCGACCATGTTCGCGGCGTGCATTTCATGGGCCTTGAAGATGACGAGAGCCTCTTCGAACAACGACCTAACTTCTGCATTCTCGATGTTCGGGATAAACGTTGTCTCAACAAGGCCGTTGACTGCTGTGTGATAGCTAAGTTCGTTTTCAGCATAACGACGGTCGAAGGTTTCGCCACTTAACTGTCTCAATTCGTTGACCAACTGGTCGGCCTGCTGGTTGAGCTGCTGGCTCAGAAAGTTGTCTTCGGGCGAAACGTCGAGCTTTGCCAATAAGGCAAGCGCCTTTTCGTTAACCGCCTCGTGGTCTCGGATCATCGTTTGTGCAAACTCGCGAATCGCTGGATTGTCGGAAAGAGCCAGGGCAAGGTGTGCATAGCGGATGTCGATGGAATCGGCCGTGTAGGCAACATGCGCGATCTCCAAGTCATTAAGATCGGCGGGTGACTCGGCCAAGGCTGGGCTAACCAGCGTCGAAAGGGCGGACGCCACGGCCACAAAGGCCACGTATGCCGAAGCGAGTATTGTATTCCTCAACATGTCATTTTCTCCTTTGGTTCGGGTTGGTGCGACATAGGCTGCAGACAGCGAAAGTCCGCTATGCCGCCTACTGATGACGTGTGCGATGAGAGCAAACATCAAACTACGTGATGGCCCCGACGTCGGCGGATCACACACGATCTTCAAATTGCGTGGCGCCAATCTCATGACGATTGGCCACGACAGTCTGCGTATCGATCGTCGTCGTGACCTCGGCGAGAGCGAGCTTTTCGAGCAGTTCGTCGACCGCGTTTTTCAGCATGCGCCTCTCATTTCGTACGATGATTTCGGGCGCGTCCAAGTCGATTAGCAGGTAGAGGCGATCGCGACGATGAATGGCCCTTTGGTACAATTCGTTCAGCTTCTCGGCATCATGCAGTCTACGATCGGGCCCCTCGGACGGCTCGATGTAATCGCCTTTCTTCGCAGATACGCCTGGTGATTTGATCTGTTCTGTCAACATGTCACCAACCTCCATTTTTGGTTCACAATCAAATCGGACGAGACCAGGGAAGCCACTTGTTTTGCCTAGAGGTCCAACACGACACCCTGGTCCTCTCCGCAGCTTGTCTCGCCAGACTCCGACCGTGGCGTGGCGCAGCAAATCAGAACCTCGTCGTCGCCGTGGGGCGCGCTTGGTTCCTCGACATAGTCCACGCTGCCGCACCTGATGCGGGTTGCGCAGGTGCCGCAAACACCGGAACGGCAGGCATAATTGGGGTTGAGCCCGGCAGCTTCTGCCAACTCCAGTAGTGTGCCGCTGTCGGGCGACCAGGTCGCGGCGATGTCGGAATCGGCAAAGGTAACGGCGACTGGGCCGTCGACGGTCTCGCCCGCCGCCGGCACCCGCGTCGGCTTGGCGTTATGCTTCAGGACGGTGGCCGGTCCAAAGGACTCATAGTGAATACGCTCGTCGCGCACGCCGATGCCGGTCAGGCCGTCATAGAGCGATTGCATGAACGGACCCGGACCGCACAGATAAAAGTCGTAGTCGTCAAACGGCAGCAGTGTCTTCAGCAGATCAATGTCGACATAGCCTTCGCTGTCGTGAGTCCGGCCAAGCCGGTCGCTGTCGGCGGGATCGCTGAAGCGGATGTGGATCGTCAGTGTCTCGTGTTCGGCAGCCAACTGACGAAGGTGGTCGCCAAACGCATGCAACCGCCCGTTCTGGGCGCCGTGGATGAAGTATGTCGGCCGGAACTCTCGTGTGCGTTTTCCTTCTGCGATAATGAAGTTGGCCATCGCCATCATCGGCGTGATGCCGACGCCGCCGGAGATCAGCACCACCGGGCGCTCGCTCGACTGGTCCAGCACAAACTTGCCGCGCGGCGCCATGGCTTCCAGCCGGAAGCCCCTTGTAGCGTTGTCGTGCAGGTAGTTCGAAACCAGTGCCTGGCCGCCTTCCTTTTTGATCGACAAACGATAGGTCTCGCCGTTCGGGGAGTCGGAGAGTGTGTAAGTGCGAAGGGCCGGTTCGTCCTCGCTGGGAATGGTCAGGCGGATCGGCAGGAACTGGCCGGGTTCATGGCTCGCCGGCGCCTTGCCGTCTGCGCGGCGCAGATGGAATGACGTGATGACGTCGCTTTCCGGCCGGACATCGCAGATTTCGTAAGGAATGTATGTGTTGCGTTCTTTCTCGGCCGCGATCGTCTCGGCGGTATGGTCCCAATTGCCGGTGTGGTCCAGCATCGGCGAATAGGTGTCGAAGTCGAACTGAAGCGGAAGGCTTTCTTCGACACGGATCACCTCGTCCAGATCGAAGCGGATGAGCCGTTCGGCGCCGGCGAAGGCGTTTACCTCTTCGCCGTCCCAAACGATCTCGGCGGTGCCGGTCATGTAGACGATGTCGCGCGTCTCGAAGTCGACGAACAGAAACCCTGCCTTCGGGTTCAGCGTGATGTTGCCGATCGTGTTGAAGTGATAGTTGCCGGAGAAGTCGGGAAAGACAAATGTTCGGTCATTGTCGACGCGCACAAAACCCGGCTTGCCGCCACGGTGGGAAACATCGGCGCCTTGCGATAGCGCATCCGGGTCGTCGGCATAGGCGGTCGCAATGAACAGCGTGTCGGCCTGTTCGATCAGACGGCGTGTCGGTTCGTCGAAACGGTCACCGCGGTGAAGCGTGTGTTTCGCCTGGGGATTATCGATCTCAGGCAGGATGTTGATGGCGCGTGTCTGGATGTATTGGGGGCAGTTGCCGAACGCCTGGGTGACGGCGATGTCGAAGTCGTCTTGCCGGACGGCCGCTATCTTGCCGGTCATGCGGTTACGCCGCCGGGTCATCGGTTCGATGCCCAGGAGGCCAATAGGGGCGTCCGGTTTGAGCGTTTCGTTCAGCGGATCACCGGCGAGCGGCGCAGCGCCAACACGCAGGGTGCGGGGATCGGAGGTATCCATGAAACCTGGGCGCCCGGCGACAAGGGAGGCCCACGGGCGCCCCTCGTCGTCGACGGTGCCGATCAGCACGAAAGGCAGCTTGGCGTAAAACGCCCGGTGCTGATCGGGCATATGGTCCTGCACGACGCGACGGGCAAACGGCCCGATCTTGTCGCGCACCCCGACCCGTTCCTGGACCGCGAGTTCGCCTTCGTGGAACAGGGGGTCGGCATGGGGCCATCCGTCGGACATATGCTTTCCTTCCGACCCCGGTCAGGCCGCGATGAACTCGACGCGAATGCCGCCGGGAATGGCGCACATCATGTGCTTGGCTGGACCGTCGCCCAGGGGTTCCGGTGCGAACTCCACAGCGACGTCGTCATTGGCCTTGAGAGCGCCGTGGAGATCGTCGAGCGCATCGGGGCTTTCGACGCCGAGCGCCAAGTGGTGCAGGCCAATGACGTTCTTGCGGTCAAACGGCACAGCGGTCTGCGGATCGGCGGCTTGCCAGAGCGTGATCATGGTCGCGCCGTCGGTGAGAAAGACGGCCGGGTACGCGGGAACATCACCGACCTGCTGATAACCCAGCGTGTCGACAAAAAAGGCCCGCGTCTTGGCGAGGTCGGGGACGGTCAAACCGACATGATGGGCGCCCCGGGTACGTGCGGTATCTGACATGATCTTTTCCCCTTGCTGAGTGGTGTCCGGCGTCCGTGCGGTGCTGAGACCGTTGGGGCGCCATGGAAGGCAGATTTATATTTTTGGTGATCAGAGAGAATGGATATAAAGTTAAAAAGATTATTGCGAATAATGGAATAATAAGTGGATCGCTTGCAGACCATGGCCGTGTTTGTTGCGGTCGCCGAAGAAACTGGCTTTTCGCCCGCGGCGCGGCGGCTGAATTTGTCGGCTGCCTCGGTGACGCGTGCGATTTCGGCGCTGGAAGATCGGTTGGGTGCGCGCCTGTTCCACCGTACGACCCGCACGGTCAGGCTGAGCGACGCGGGCGAGCGCTATCTCGACGATTGCCGGCGCATTCTGGCGGAGGTCGACGAGGCCGACCGGCACGCCGCCGGTACCTATGCCGCGCCGCGCGGCGCTGTCTCGGTGACGGCCTCGGCCTTGTTTGGTCGCATGATCATGGCGCCTGCGCTCCTGAATCTGCTCGACCGTTATCCTGAGATCGCCGTCCGCTCGGTCTATGTCGATCGTGTCGTCCATTTGATCGAGGAAGGCATCGACGTTGCGGTGCGTATCGCCGAGTTACCGGATTCATCGCTCAGCGCCGTGCGCGTCGGCCAGGTCAGGCGCGTTTTGTGCGCATCGCCCGACTATCTCGCGCGCCGCGGTCATCCGTCCGAGCCATCCGACTTAAGGGATCACGATCTCGTCGACTTCGCCCACATGACGCCTGGCGGCGAATGGGTGTTTCATAAGGATGGGAAGCGCCACGCCGTCAGGCCGCAGGCGAGACTCAAGGTCAACAATGCCGACCCCGCCATTGCCGCCGCCATCGCCGGTCGGGGCATCACCCGCGTGCTTTCCTACATGATCGCGCCTTATCTGGCTTCCGGGCGGTTGGAGCTGGTGCTTGATGCGTTCGCGCCGCCGGCGGTGCCGATCCATGTCGTGCACAAAGAGGCCGGCCAAACTTCGGCGCGGGTACGCGCCGTGGTCGATCATCTGGTTGAGCACCTAAGAAACAATCCCTCGATCCGATAACGATCGTCCGAGCGGCGGACGTCCATTGTCGCCATCCTATCCGTGGCCGTACACTGGCCGATCACTTGGCGAATGACCGGAATGTTTCGCGATGACCGGATTGACGATCGACCCCCTAGACGAGGCCTTCGGTGCGCGTGTCGGAGGTGTTGCGATCTCGGGCGACCTCGGTGAGGACACGGTCACGGCCATCCACGACGCCATCGATCGCTATTCGTTACTGTGCTTTCCAGACCAGGACATGACCGACGACAAACAACTGGCGTTCACCCGGCTATTGGGCGAACCGGAACCCGAGCATGTGACGTTCGGCAAAACCGGCGAAGTCACCTTTTTCGGCACCGTCGGCAATGTCGAGGATGACGGCACCAAACGCGGCAACGCCGATGTCGGCACGCACTATCAGACCGGCAATCAGCTATGGCATTCGGTTTCGTCGTTTCGCGAAAGTCCGTCTTTCGTCTCGGTCGTTCATGCCTATGAGGTGCCGGGTGAGGGTGGTGCGACCGCCTTCGCCAGCATGCGTTCGGCTTACGCGCAGTTGCCGGACGCGCTACGCGAGACGATCGACCCGCTCTATGTCGTCCACGATTACGTCTTTTCGAGAAGTCCAATTGCACCGGTCGATCCGAACCACGCGGCGTCGCTGCCGCCGGTCATGCATCGCCTCGTCCGCGAGAACCCGGCGAACGGGCTCAAAAACTACTATGTCGGATCGCATGCCCGGTCGATTCCCGGCTGGTCAGGCATCGAAAGCCGCCGCTTGCTCGATGACCTGCTCGACCGCGCCACGATGCCGCATCATGTCGTGACCCATCAGTGGCGCGCCGGCGACCTCGTCATCTGGGACAACCGCTGCCTGCTGCACCGGGGTACCGGCTACGATGCCGACCGCTGGCGCCGACGCATGCACCAGACCCGTGTCGTCGGCAGCGAACGCGGCGTCGTGCTGGGCGCCGCCGCGGCCTAGCCTCAGATCGGATCGCAGATTGATGGAACCACGCCATGGTTCCATCAATCTGCGTGAATCCGATCCAATTAAATGACATAGAGCAGATTCACCCATTTCGATTTCATCGCGAAGCGATCCAATCAAAGTGGGATCTGCTCTAGCGGCCGATCTCAAGCCCCTCGTAGTCGTTGGCACGAACGTCCTCGCAAATCTTGCGATAAGCGCCGACACCGCCGACATAGGGCAGGAAGACTCGTGGTTTGCCCGGAATATTGGCGCCCATATACCAGGAGTTCGCTTCCGGATAGAGCGTGTCGGCCGCGGTCTCGTTGACGTGGTCGACCCAGCGGTCTTCGGCGGCGACCGAGGGTTCGATACGCGCCATCTGACGGTCGCGAACGCTCGCCATGCAGTCGCTGACCCATTCAACGTGCTGTTCGATCGACGTCATCATGTTGGATAGCACTGACGGACTACCCGGACCGGTGATGGTGAAGAAATTGGGGAAGCCGGCGACCATCAAACCAAGATAGGTGCGCGGACCCGCCTTCCATTTCTCGCGCAGAGAAAGCCCGTCGCGACCTTTGATGTCGACATTGGTGAGCGCGCCGGTCATCGCGTCGAAACCGGTGGCGTAGACGATGGCGTCGAAAGCGTAGTCAGCGCCCGTCGTGCGTACGCCGGTCTCCGTGATTGCCTCGATCGGCGTGGCATGCAGATCGACCAGGGTCACGTTGTCGCGGTTATAGGTTTCATAATAGTCGGTATCGACGCACAGACGTTTGGTGCCGAACGGATGGGATTTCGGGCACAGAAGTTCGGCGACCTCGGGATCGTTAACACGGGAACGGATGTTGTTGCGCACGTACTCGGCGACCACCTCGTTGGCGCGGGGATTGGTCATGAGATCCCCGTAGGTTTCCATGACATTGAATCCGCCCTGATACCAGCGCCGTTCGATCTCCTTCTGCACGTCCTCTTCTGGCTGATCGACGAGCGGTTCCTCGTTCTCGTCGACGTAGAAACCGCCATCGGACCAGCGGGTGATCTCACGGATCTCCGCGTAGCGCGCCTTGTGCTCACGTTCGACATCGGGGTCGAGGGGGCCGTTCCAGGCGGGGATCGAAAAATTCGGCGTGCGCTGAAAGACCGTCAGGTGGCGTGCCTGTTGGGCGATGATGGGGATCGACTGGATCGCCGATGACCCCGTTCCGATGACGCCGACGTCGAGTCCTGTGAAATCGACGCCTTCATGCGGCCACAGGCCCGTGTGATAGGTGGCCCCGCCAAAGCTGTCGCGGCCTGGAATGTCAGGAAGGCGCGAGGCGGAGAGGCAGCCTGTCGCCATGATGAACCACGTGGCGTCATAGGTCGCGCCCGTATCTGTTTCGATACTCCAGCGACCGCTTTCCTCGTTCCAGGATGCTGCCGTCGCCTTCGTGTTGAAGACGATGTCGCGGCGCAGGTCGAAACGCTCGGCGACATGGTCGGCGTAGCGCAGGATCTCCGGCTGCTCCGAATAGCGCTGTGGCCAGGACCACTCCTGCTGCAAGTCTTCGTCGAACGAGTAGGAGTAATCGAGACTCTCGATGTCGCAACGCGCGCCGGGATAACGGTTCCAGTACCAGGTGCCGCCGACATCCGATGCCGCCTCGACCACACGGACCGAGAAGCCCTGGTTGCGCAGGCGATGCAGCAAGTAGAGACCGGAAAACCCGGCGCCGACCACAAGGACATCCAGCTGTTCCGCATCGCGCCTGTTCTGTTTGCTCATGTCCTAGCGACCCTTCCAATTGGGTTTGCGCTTCTCGGCGAAGGCGAGCGGGCCTTCGATGGCGTCTTCGGAGTCGGTCATGGCCTCGAACACCGGCACGCCGCTGTTGCCGCGCTTGGTCGCGCGCATCGCCTTGTCGATGGGCAGGTTCATGATGGCCGGCATGATGGCCTTCATCGCCTGCAGCGCCAGGGGCGCGCCTTGGCTCAACTGATCGGCAATCTCGCGGGTGCGGTCCATCAGTTCATCGGCGGGCAAGACTTCCTTGACCAGCCCCCAGTGTTTGGCCTCCTCGGCCGACATGTGACGGCCAGTAAAGAACAGGTCCATGGCGACGTTGTAGGGAATACGCCGCGGCAGGCGCTGGATGGCGCCGGCGCTGGCCAGAAAACCGCGCTCCATTTCCGGCAGCCAGAACTCCGCGTGTGAGGCAGCCATGATGATATCGCCGCATAAGGCGAGCTCGAAGCCACCACCGATCGCAAAGCCGTTGACGGCGGCGATGACCGGTTTGTGCAGGTCCCAGAACTCGGTCAGACCGGCAAAGCCACCGGGCGACTCGTCGCCTTCCACATCTTCCCGCGATTCCGCCGCTGCGACCGCCTTCAGGTCCCAGCCGGCGGAGAACGCGCGGTCGCCGGTGCCGGTGATGATGCCGATCAGAAGGCCGTCATCGTCCTGCAAGGTGCGGAAGGCCCGGTAGAGCTCCATCGACGTCGCGGCGTCGATCGCGTTGACGGGAGGTCGATTAAGCGTGACCTCCAGGACCTTTCCCCGGCGCGTCGTCGTGACGCTTTCGGATTGAGACATCGTTCACCTCCCACCGGGCGACGCTGCTGTTGGTTGAGTAACCAACGCGGTGCATCCCGTCACCCGTTAGGCAAGCACCGGCTGAAAGCGGCGTCAGGCTATTGAGTCCTCATGCCCGTTGACAACCCCATAACAACTCCGGGCTCGAGAGGTCGAGGATCAGGCAGCCGTGCGCAGCGTTTGAGCGAGCGCGTTCAGGTGATGGCGCATGTCGCCGAAAGAGGCGTTCATCATCATCAGCCGCTTCAGGTGGTGGCCGATGGGAAAGTCCATGGTCATGCCGATACCGCCATGGAGTTGGACACCTTCTTCGCCGACGTTCCTCGCCGCCCGTCCGATCAGGAATTTGGCGGAGCTGGCAGCGCGTCTGCGGGTCGCCGTGTCCTTGTCCAGGTTCAAGGTCACGTCATAGACTGTCGATTGCGCGAGTTCGCACTCGGCATAGACGTCGACCATGCGGTGCTGCAGCGCCTGGAACGAGCCGAGCGTCTGTCCGAACTGCTCGCGTGTCTTCAGATAGTCGAGGGTCGTGTGGTAGATCTCCCACATCGAGCCCACGGCATCGGCACAGGCAAATGCGATGGCGTGGTCGATAACCCGTTCCAGAACCGGAAAGGCTTTGCCGGCTTCACCCAGCAATGCGCCGGCACCAACCGTTACGTCATCAAGCAGAATGTTCGCCGCGCGGCTGCCGTCCTGCGTGCCGTAGCCGGTCACGGTTAGGCCGGAAGCATCCGTGGGCACCAGGAACAGGCTGAGGCCGTCGCGGTCGTATTGTCCGCCGCCGGTGCGCGCGACAACCACGATGATGTCGGCGTCCCTGGCATAGAAGACGACGTCCTTCTGGCCTGTCAGTACATACCCGTCGCCATCCGGTTTTGCGGATGTCGTGACATCGTTCAGATTAAAGCGAGCCTGCCGTTCGCCATAGGCCAGCGCCAGCTTCAGTGTGCCCTCTGCGACCTTGGGCAGGAGGTCAAGGCGCTGTTCCTCGTTGCCGCCGAACAGAATGGCGTGACCACCCAGGACCACTGTCGCCAGATAGGGCGAGGTGACGAGACGCCGGCCGAACTGTTCGGCGATCAGCATAAGCTCGATCGGACCGCCGTCCAGACCGCCATAGGTCTCGGGAAATGGCGCGGCCATGCAGCCGAGCTCGGCGAACTGCTGCCAGTGTTCGTCGAGATATCCTTGTGGTGTCGCCACCGCCGCTTGGCGTTTGTCGAAGGGATAGAGGTCCGTGACGACCCGTCCGATGGTCTCGCGAAAGATGCGCTGGTCTTCGGTGAGAGAAAAATCCATGGGTCAGGTCCTCAAAGGCCCAGCACGGCCTTGGCGATGATATTTTTCTGGATTTCCGAGGAGCCGCCCCAGATGGTCGCCTTGCGCATGTTGAAGTAGGTGTGCGCGGCAAACTCCGTTGCCTCCGGGCCCAGAGGCATGGCATTGCCTCTCTCATCGGAGTCGGTATCGGGTTCGATGTGACCGTAGGCGCCGATCGCTTCGACCATCAGGGTCAGGATCTGTTGGTGCAGTTCCGTGCCCCGAACCTTCAGCAGCGAGGCCTCGAAACCCATGGCGTCCGGGCCGCCCGGGCCGAACAGAAAGCGCTGCTCGGTCAGTTCAAGTTGGCGCAAGGCCGCTTCGACAGCGGCGATTTCCCGGGCGAACTCGGGATCGTCGATCAACCGTTCGCCGTTGGACGGTTCCTCGGCCGCAATCTCCTTAAGCCGCCTGAGTGTTCCCGTGCTCAGCCCGACCTCCGCCGAGCCGAACCGTTCCATGCCCAGGATGTATTTGCCGATGGACCAGCCCTTGTGCTCCTCGCCCAAACGGTTGGCAACGGGGACGCGCACGTTGTCGAAATAGGTCTGGTTGAGCTCGTCGCCGCCCTCGAAGGAGAGGATTGGGCTGATCGACAGGCCCGGCGACGTCATGTCGACGAACAGGACGGTGATGCCGTGCTGTTTCTTGCCGGACGAGTCCGTGCGGAACAGGCCGAACAGGTAATCGGCATAGGGCGCGCTGCTGGTCCAGGTCTTGGTGCCGTTGATGACGTATTCGTCACCCTCGCGGACCGCGCGACATTGCAATGCGGCCAGATCCGACCCGGCGTTGGGTTCGGAATAGCCCTGGCAGAGAAGGATGTCGCCATTGGCCAGGCCCGGCAGAAAACGCTGCCTCAGATCGTCCGTGCCGAACTCGATTAGCGCCGGCCCGACCATGCCGGCGGAAAAGAGATCCAGCGGCGGCGCATCGTTCTCCCTGAGTTCGCGTTCAAAGACGTACTGCTGCTCGTAACTCCAGCCCGGTCCGCCAAATTCGGTCGGCCAGCTCGGGCAGCTCCATCCGCCGTGATCGTGCAGGATGCGGGTCCATCGTTTGGTGTCGAAGGGAGTCAGGCCGCTACGCTCGCGGCGCACTTTGTCGCGCAGATCGTCCGGCAGGTTGGCGCGGATGAACGTGCGAACCTCGTCGCGGAACCGCTCGATGCTATCATCGAAGTCGAGATTCAATTTGACCCCTCCGTGAACCACACCGCGCCCGTGCCGACGCGGACGCCAACCTATGGCGCGTGCCGCTGGTTCTCAACCAGAATAGGGCGCCATGTCTATCACCTCGCGTTCGGGCGTTGCCCGAACGGCCACGATCCGCTCTCTATCCATGAGTAGAGCAGATTCACCCGTATCGAAGGAATCGCGACGCGATTCCATCAATGCGGGATCTGCTCTAGGTTTCACGCCCACTGGACCCAGGCACCGCATCTGTCGCCATCTCTATTCCCGTGACCGGAGACCACACCATGGCCCTCGACCGCCTGCTCGCCCCTCGCTCGATCGCCGTCGTCGGCGCATCCGAGCGTCCGTCGATCGGTCGAACCATCATCGGCTCGCTGGCCACGCTGGGTTTCTCCGGCGCTATCTATCCCGTGCATCCGCGCCACGAGACCGTCCTGGGGCACCCCTGTTATGCCAGCCTGACCGACATTCCCGGCAGCGTTGGTCTGGCGGCTCTGTGCCTCGGCTATGAGCGAATCATGCCGGAGGTCGAAAAGGCCGTGGCGAAGGGCGTACGGGCACTGGTGATCTTCAGCGGCGGTTTTGCCGAGGCCGGCGAGGAGGGGCGTGCGGCGCAGACGCGCCTGATCGAGATCTGCCGCGACAACGATATCGCGCTGTGCGGTCCCAACTGCATGGGTGTGATGAGCGTCCACAACAAGAGCCACGCCTACATGATGGACGTGTTCGACCCGGCAGCACTTGCCGGCAATGTCGGTCTGATCTCGCAGAGCGGTTCGATTTCGATCGGTCTGTTGACCGACACGCGGCGATTCGGTTTCAGCCACGTCATCTCGTCGGGCAACGAGGCGGTCGTCACGACCGCCGCCTACATGGAGTATCTGATTGACGATCCCGCGACGGAGATCATCGCGATCTTCGCGGAGTCGATCAACGAAGCCGAGCGGTTCGTCGCGGCGCTCGACCGGGCAAGCGATGCGGGCAAACCGGTGGTCGTCTTGAAGGCGGGTAAATCGGCGCGCGCCGCTGCCGCGATCCAGACCCACACCGGCGGCATGGCCGGCGAATCGCGGGTACTGTCGGCTGTCTTGCGGGCGCACCGCGCCATCGAGGTCAATGATCTCGAAGAAATGACGGAAGTGCTGGCGGCGCTCCAAAGCCGTTCCTGGCCGAAAGGTGACCGGATCGCCATCGTCACGGGATCGGGCGGCCATGCGGAACTGTTGTTGGATGCGACAACAGAGGCAGGCTTGAACCTGCCGCCGTTGGGGCAGGCCACGCGCACGGCGATCGAAACCGAGATCGGGTCGCTGACCGGTGATGGTAACCCGGCGGACGCTTGGGGGCAGGGCGACTTCGCCGCCAATTTCACCGTCGCGCTGCGCGAGATCGCGGCATCCGGCGATTATGACGCCATCGTCCTGTCGCTCGACGCCAATGACGGGCAGGCGGTTGATTATGCCGATCAAGACGAAGCGATCAACGGCGTGATGCGCGGTGCGCGCGCCGAGCACGACCTGCCGCTCTACCTCATGTCGACGCGCCACGGCGTGCACAAGACCGTGCAGATCAATGCCATGCGCGACGAAGGCATCCCATCTCTGGGCGGCATGAAGCAGGCGCTGGGCGCGATCACGCGGGTCGCGCATTGGGTCGGGAGTTCAGCCGCAAACCAACCAGCAGTGGGCGGCGATCGTGTTGGCGCGGAACGGCCTGACTGGGCGTCGCGTGTCTCGGTTCACGAGTTTGACGCCAAGCGTCTTTTGGCGGCGGCGGGGCTCCCCACGGTCAACGAACGGCTGGTCGATGATCTGCCAGCAGCTCTTCAGGCCGCGAGCGATCTTGGTTATCCCGTTGTTCTTAAGGCTGTCGGCGATGTGATTCCCCACCGAAGCGAGTATGGTCTGATCGAATTGCGTCTTTCGGATGCCGACGCGATGGCCGCCGCGTGGTCCAGGCTCCAGGAACGCCTCGGTGCGATGCCTGAAGCGCCGCAGCCAGCGCAGTTTGTTGTGCAGGCCATGGCGGCGTCCGGCGTCGAAGTCATCGCCGGCATTGCGCGCGATCCGGCGTTTGGTCTGGTTATGGCGGTCGGTCCGGGAGGCGTTTTCGCCGAGCTGTTCGATGACGTCGCAATGTGCTGTTTGCCGCCGCGCCCCGGTGATATCGAAACCATGCTGTCGGGCAGCCGTCTGGCCCAGTTGCTGGCCGGTTTTCGCGGGTCGGGTCCGGCCGATGTAGCGGCCCTGAACAAGGCGCTCACTGCGCTCGCCGAATTCGCGACGGACCATGCGGACGTGATCGAAGGTATCGATATCAACCCGCTGCTCGTCTATCCGGACGGCCAGGGCTGCCTGGTCGTCGATGCCCTGATCGTGCCGCGCTCAGGCAGCTAGGTCGATCAGACGATCTCGCAGGTCATGGCGGGCAGGCCAGCGATCTCGGCGACCAGGCTATCGCCGCGCTGGACAGCGCCGACACCCGCCGGCGTGCCGGTGAAGATAAGGTCGCCGGGCTTGAGTTCGATCAGCCGGGACAGATAGGCGATCGCTTCGGGCGTCTTCCAGATCATCTGGTTGAGATTGCCCGATTGCCGCTCTGCGCCGTTCACCGTCAATGTGATGGCGGCTTGCTCGATCCCTGGACAATCTGCCGCCGGCGTCAAAGCGCCGACGGGGCCGGACGCGTCAAAACCTTTCGCCATGTCCCAGGGGCGGCCAGCCTTTTTGGCAGCCGCCTGGAGGTCGCGGCGGGTCAGGTCGATACCGACCGCATAGCCGAAGACACAGGCCAGGGCATCGGTTTCAGCAATGTCACGGCCGCCGCGGCCAAGGGCGGTGACCATCTCGACCTCGTGATGCATATCGTCGGTCGCCGGCGGATAGGCAATCGCGCCGCCGCCGGGAACGATGGCGGTCGCCGGTTTTGAAAAGAAGAAGGGCTCCTCGCGGTCTGGGTTGCCGCCCATTTCAATCGCGTGGTCGGCGTAGTTGCGCCCGATGCAGAAGACCCGAGCGACCGGGAACAGGGCGTCGCTGCCGTTGATCGCCAAGCAGACGGGATCGAGTGGCGGAATGGCAAAGGTCATCGATGGGTCTCCGGGCGTGGGGCATTGACTGAGAACGCATGGCTTGCGTCATTCTGCACTTTTCCTCAAGGCCGAACTCGACCATAGATGTCGGATCGTTCCCAGTTTTGCGGCAGAAAGGTTGTTCATGCCCGAAAACGTGGTTCTTGTAACCGGCGGCGCCGGCTATGTCGGCAGTCATGCGTGCAAGGCGCTGGCTGGCGCAGGTTACACGCCCGTGTCCTACGACAATCTGGTGAACGGCCACCGTGATCTCGTGCGTTGGGGACCGTTGGAAGAGGGCGACATTCTGGATGGCGCACGCCTGGATGAAGTCATCGACCAGTATCGTCCCGGCGCCGTCATGCATTTCGCAGCATTTGCTGAAGTAGCGGAATCCGTACGTGAGCCCGAGCGCTACTTCCGCAACAACGTCGAAGGGTCACGCAGTGTTCTCGACGCCATGGTGCGACACGGGATTGTCCGGATCGTTTTTTCCAGCACCTGTGCGGTCTACGGCATGCCCGACGTGGTTCCGATCCCCGAGGAGACGCCACGGCACCCGATCAATCCCTATGGTGAGACCAAGGCCGCGGTCGAGGATGCGCTCGCGGAGTTCGGTCGAAACCACAGCATCGGCTGGACAGCACTTCGGTACTTCAATGCGGCGGGCGCCGATCCGGATGGCGAGGCCGGCGAACACCACGAACCTGAAAGCCACTTGATACCATTGGTGCTGGATACGGCGTTAGGCCGCCGTGAGGCCATTACCGTCTATGGCGACGACTACCCGACGCCAGACGGTTCGTGCCTGCGCGACTATGTTCACGTCGCCGATCTGGCGACCGCCCATGTTTCGGCCCTCAAGCGCCTGGAGTCGGGCGGCTCGAGCCTTGCCATCAACCTGGGATCCGGCACCGGTGCCTCGGTCCTGGAGATCATCGCGGCGGCCCAGCGCATCACGGGCGCTGACATCGCCACCGTCATCGGAGATCGCCGGCCCGGCGATCCGCCATCGCTGATCTGCCTGCCGGAACGTGCGCAACACGAACTCGGTTGGTCGACGACCTATGATATCGAAGCGCAGATCGGCCATGCCTGGGCCTGGCACCGCCAACGGTTCGGTTAACCCGCTCAATGATGGATATGGCTGTCGGACCAACGTGATGGCGGTCGCGCTACAACCAAATACCACGCGCCGTCCGGTTGGATTTTGGGTTATGAAGACCCATGATCAGTCAAAAGACCATGCTGGTGACGGGCGGTGCTGGCTTTCTGGGTTCGCACCTGTGCGAGCGCCTGCTCAATGACGGCTACGCCGTGGTGGCCGTCGATAACTTCTTCACCGGTGATCGGCGCAAGGTTCGCGGCCTTATGGACAATCCGGATTTTGAGCTGATCCGGCACGATGTCACGCTGCCACTGTTCATTGAGGTCGATGCCATCTTCAACTTTGCCTGCCCGGCATCACCGGTTCACTATCAACACGACCCCGTCCAGACGACCAAAACCAGTGTCCACGGTGCGATCAACATGCTGGGTCTTGCCAAACGGCTGAGGGTGCCGATCTTGCAGGCGTCGACGTCGGAGGTGTATGGCGATCCCGCCGTCCATCCGCAGGCCGAAGACTACTGGGGGCATGTCAATCCGATCGGCCCAAGGTCTTGTTATGACGAGGGAAAGCGCTGCGCCGAGACCTTGTTCTTTGACTACTACCGCCAGCATCAACTGCCGATCAAGGTGATCCGGATTTTCAACACCTATGGGCCGCGCATGCACGTGTCCGACGGCCGTGTGGTGTCAAACTTTGTGGTGCAGGCGTTGCGCGGCGAGCCAATCACGCTTTATGGCGACGGCGAACAGACGCGTTCGTTCTGTTATGTCGACGATTTGATCGAAGGCTGCTTGGCAATGATGGAGGGGCCGCCTGACTTCATCGGCCCGGTCAATCTTGGTAACCCACACGAGGTCACGATCCGCGAGCTCGCCGAGACGATTATCGAGATGACGGGATCAAACTCGACGCTGACTTTCGAGCCGCGCCCCGACGACGATCCACAGCGACGTTGTCCCGATGTCACGCTGGCGGGCAAAAAGCTCGGCTGGCAGCCGTCGATACCGCTTAAGGAAGGTTTAGGGTCGACAATCGACTACTTTGACGCCTTGTTGAGTGAGAGGTAGCACGACCGTCCAGCGGCTCAGTGATAGTGATGGCAAGTAGATAGCTTCGATGCTGACATTCGATACGGACGGAACACGCGCCTTCTGGCAGAAGGCTTGTTTGGCAACCGGCGTGGATGCGGCAACCCCTCATCATGCCGGTACGTTCGCCGAGCCGGTCAGCAGCGATCGCGCGTCGTTTATCGACGTACTCGCGGAAATGGCGCGTGATGGGACCAAATGCGGTACGGCCCACATGTTGCTGCAGTTCGTCACCGAAGAGATTCGCATCCGCGAGCCCGGTGACTGCTGGATCGTGACGACAACCCAGGGCAAGCCGCTTTGTGTCGTCCAGATCACCGCGGTCGCGATCACGCCGTTCGAGGATGTCGGTGAAGCCTTTGCGGCATCGGAGGGCGAGGGGGATCTGAGCGTGAAACACTGGCGCGGCGCGCACATCAACTACTTCAAGAAGCAGTGCGCGCGGTGGGGTCGACTGTGGCATGACCGCCAGCCTATCGTGTGCGAGAGCTTCGAGCTGATCTACCCTTAGGCGCTTGGTGCTCCATCGCCGGCGAGAGGAGCAATGGCCGTGAACGTGATCGATCTGACCTTGCCGATGCACGCGGAGATGGACGTTTATCCCGGCGATCCGGCGCCGCGCTACGACTTGATCGAGGTTTTTGCGGAGACCGGCTGGAACATGCGCAGGCTGGAGATGAACGGCCATGACGGTACCCATGTCAACGTACCCCTGCACGCCACGGCCGACGGCAGGAACCTCGACGATTACGATCTCTCCAATTTTGTCGGCGAAGCCGTCCTCTATGAATCCGATGCCGATATCGCGCCCGACCTGGGGTTGATCTTCCACGCCACGGACATCTCCTGGTCAAGCGCCAAGGCAATTGTCGATATCGGCCCGCGTTTCATCGGGTTGCCGGCACGGTTCGAGTTCGACATCGCTATCGAGCGGTGGTTGTTGGAACGCGATGTCATCTCATTCGAGCGGCTGATCAACACCGACCGACTGCCCAAACGTTTCTTTTTTCACGGCGCGCCGCTCAAGATTGTCCAGGGCGACGGCAGTCCGGTTCGCGCTTATGCCATCACCGACTAAACAAGATGCCATTCCCGCCTGATTGGGAGCGTGGACCACCTTTGCATCGATCCTTATCAATGTAAGATATCAGACCTTAAGATTTATCAATCTAAGCGCATTGATGACGATAAACCCGTGAATGGGCGGCAATCGACCGTGCCAAACCATAGGCGTAGCCAATGGCTGCCCTTCGGTTTGTCGCGGTTATCGCCGTGAACTCCAAAAGAACCCAGGGAGGCGGGAGTATGTTCAAGCGTTTTGAGGGTAAGAGTTTTGCCGAGCGGCATGGTGCCGGCCGGCTGAGCACCATGGTGGCCGGCATCGCGGTCGGCGCTGCCATCGGTATTGGCACCTTGATGACGGCGCCGGCTCAGGCTGAAGAAGGTGTGATCCGTTGCGCCTATCCCTATTGGTTCGGCTTCGCGCCGGTGCCGGTGGCGAGCGCCATGGGCTATTTCGAAGAGGAAGGCCTTGAGGTCACGACCGTCTTCGATAACGACCGCGCGAACGTCTATCCCGGTCTCGAAATCGGCGATCTCGACTGCACCATGCGCACGATCGGCGAGCATATGTCGCGCCCGCTGGCCGAAGACTCGAACTTCGTCGTCATCGGCCTGATCGATATCTCCGTTGGCGCCGACGGTGTTGTCGCCGCACCCGATGTCAACGATGTTACCGACCTGATCGGCCGCACCTTCGCCGGCGAGATCAACCACCCGGGCACATTGATGACAGCGCACGCGTTGAGGGAAGCCGGTCACAGCTTTTCCGACGTCAACGTCCGACTGATCAACACCGATGACAGCCCGGCCGTCTTCGAAGACGACGATGTCGCCGCCGTCGCGACGTGGGAACCGATGATGAGCGACATTGTCGCCAACACGTCGCGCGAGGGTTCGAAGATCCTGCTGTCGTCGGCAGACTTCAACGGCCTGATCACCGACGTCGTCATCGTCAACAAGGAAGACTATGAGGCCGACCGCGAGAAGTACGCGGCGTTCATGCGCGGCATCTATCGCGCCGTCGATCTCTACAACAACGACCCCGAGAAGTTCCTCGAGGTCGCGGCGCCGGCCTATGAGGTCACGCCCGAGCAGATGAAGGTCGATATTGAAGGCGTCTACTACACCTCCTACGAGGATGCGGTCGAATACTTCGGCACCGATGGTCAGCCGGCCAAGCTTGCCGACGTGGTCAACGCGCTGAACGATATTCAGGTCGAGCTCGACCTGATGGACGCGCCGATCTCGATGGAGGCCATGTCGGACCCGAGCCTGACCGACGGTCTGTTCGACGGCAAGACGCGCTAACCGTCTACCGTCTGACCTTTTTGTGTATCCCACACCGGCTTTGCGGGCTTAGCCTGCAAAGCCGGTGGCGGGCGCCTGTCATGTGTGTCCGGCTCCGGCGCACCGCGCGCTCCATCAAGGAGGACTGACCTGATGGCCCTCAGATCGGCGCTGTTCGCCTATCGCGGCGAATCGTCGCCCCGTACCGACCTCGTCCTGGCCGTGGTCGCCTTGGCTGGTTTCTTTATCGTCTGGTACTTGATCTCAGTTTTCGAGATCGTGTCGCAGCGGTTCCTGCCGACACCCATCGACGTTGTGGTGGCGCTATGGACCATGCTGACGGTCAACAACTTCATCGAGGATATCTGGATCTCGGTGGCGCGGGTTTGGGGCGCGTTCGCGCTCTCGGTCGTGTTTGCCGTGCCGATCGGCATCTGGATGAGCAGCTACCGCATCGTCGGCACGCTGATCGAGCCGGTTGTCGACTTTATCCGCTATCTACCCGTGCCGGCCCTCGTACCGCTCTTGATTATCTGGTTCGGCATTGGCGAAGCCTCGAAGATCGCGGTGTTGTTTATGGGGACGTTCTTTCAGCTTGTTTTGCTGATCGCCGACGATGCCAAGCGCGTGCCTAAGGAATTCATCGAGATCGGCTATACCCTTGGCGGCAAGCCACGCAACATCACCAAGGACATCGTGTTCCGGTCGATGATGCCGAACCTGGTCGACAACCTCAGGATCACACTGGGTTGGTGTTGGACCTGGATCATCGTTGCCGAGATCGTCGCCGCCAACAGCGGCATTGGGCACGCTATCTGGTCGATGCGCCGGTTCCTCAAGACGCCGGAAGTGATGGCCGGTATTCTGACCATCGGCATTATCGGCCTGGTGACCGATCAGTTGATCCGTGTCGCCCATCGCCGTTACTTCCGGTACCTCTAGGAGCAGGCGATGGTCGATCCATCAAGATTTGTCGATGTCCGTGGTGTCTCGAAAGTGTTTGAGACGGGCGGGCGTGTCGTCGAACCGATTGCCGTCATCAACGACGTCTCGATGACCTTGGCAGAGGGTGAATTCGTCGTCTATCTCGGCCCTTCCGGCTGCGGCAAGACGACCCTGATGCGCATCGTCGGCGGCCTGGAGACTGCGTCATCCGGCGAGATCTGGCTGGCTGACGAGAAGGTCACCGGGCCTGATCGGCGCAAGGGCATGGTGTTTCAGACCTACACCTCGTTTCCCTGGCTGACGGTCTCGGAAAACATTCACTTCGGCACCAAGTACCGCACCGACATTTCGCCGAAGCAGAAGCAAGAGATTTCCGACCACTATCTCGACCTCGTCGGCCTCAACAAGTTCGCCGACTTTCACGTCAACCGCATCTCGGGCGGTATGCGCCAACGTGTCGCTATTGCGCGAACCCTTGCCGCTGAGCCCGACATTTTGCTGATGGACGAACCGTTTGGCGCCCTTGATGCACAGACCCGTGAACATCTGCAGGTCCAGATGCGCGAGATCTCGCGGATCGAGAACAAGACGGTGATTTTTGTGACCCACGATGTCGAGGAGGCGATCTTTCTTGCTGATCGCATCGTGATCTTTTCCGCGCGCCCGGCGACGATTGTCGAAGAAATCGACGTGACCCAAAAGCTGCCGGTTCACCGCGACATGACGACCAAGGAGACAGAGGACTTCTTCCACCTGCGCAACCATGTGCGTGACGTCATGCGACACCTGGAGACCGATGACGATGCGGTGGACGTGTAGGTGACCGGCATGGCGACCATGGGACTTGAAGGCAAAAAGGTGGTGATCACCGGCGGTAGCCGCGGGGTGGGATTGGGGATTGCTGAAGGGTTCGCCGGCGTTGGCTGTGACCTCACGCTGATCGCCCTGGATGACGAGGTCGAGGACGTCGCCGCCCAACTGGCGGACAAGTACGGTTGCCCCGTGCGCGGCTTTCTATGCGACATCACCGATCGCGGCAGCTTGGACGCGGTGGCGCAGCAGATCGACCGGGTCGATGTGCTCGTCAACAACGCTGGCCTAGAACTCATCACGCCAATTGAAGACGAAGACCCGGATATCGAAGAGACGTTCCGACGCATCGTCGACATCAACGTCATGGGGACCTACTACGTCACACGGCGTTGCCTGCCCAAGATGCCGGATGGTGGGCGCATCATCCTGACCGCATCGCAGTGGGCGAAGTCGGCGGTCGGCGAGTTCAGCGCCTATTGCGCGTCAAAACACGCCAACCTGGGTTTCATGCGCAGCCTGGCCAAGGAACTGGGGCCGCGCGGCATCAGCGTCAACGCGGTTTGCCCAGGCTGGGTCCGCACCATCGCCAGCATGCGTTCGCTCGCTGCCATGGCGCGCCGCGTCGACCGCGCCGAGAGCGACTTGTTGGATGAGATTGTCGCGGCCCAGGCGTTCCCCGGATTGATGGAGCCGCGTGAGATGGCCGACACCTATCTGTTCCTGGCTTCCGATGCGGCGCGCAACATTACCGGCCAAGCCATTACCGTCGACCGTGGTGACATATTGGTCTGAAACGCGCGGACCCCTCAGGGTCCAATCACGACCAGCTTCAAGTCGTTCACGTTGGTGCCGGTAGCACCGGTCATAATCAGCGATCCCATACCGTCCAGAGCCGGCGTGGCGTTGTGGCGCCGCAGCACGTCGTGGAGGTCGATGCCGGCCGCTGTTGCGCGTGCCATGCTCGATCCATCAACCAGACCGCCCGCTGCATCCGAAGGGCCGTCGGAACCGTCGGTATCGATCCCCAACAGGGCGACATCATCCAGACCATCCAGATGGATAGCACCGGCTACGGCGAATTCCTGGTTGGGACCGCCTACACCGTGTGCGCCGTCGATCGTGACAGTGGTCTCGCCACCGCCGATCAGAACGCAAGGCGCAGGGATGGGATGACCGCTCAGCCGGACCTCATGCGCCATGGCTGCCATGGTTCGTCCGAGCTCACGGCTCTCACCCTCGAACGCCGTCGATAACAGGAGCGGCTGAAAGCCAAGCGCCTCGGCGCGCCGGGCGGCGGCGTGGCATGCGGCATCGGCGGCGACGAGGACATGATCAATCCGATCGAGATGGGCGAGGTCGGCGTCTTTCGGTGTCTCCTGCGAAGGTCCGGCATGTTTCAGGTAATCGGCGATGGCGGCTGGAATGATCGGCCACAGGTTGTACTTGTCGAGCGTATGCCGTGCATCGTCGAAGGTTGCGGTATCGGGGACCGTCGGGTCGGTGATGTAGTCGAGAGCATCGCCGATAACGTCGGACACCGTCACGTTGATCAGGATGGTCCCAGCAGGCAACGCAGCAGCCAGCCGCCCCCCTTTCACGGTACTGACGTGTTTGCGCACAGCATTGATTTCGCGAATGTTCGCACCGCAGGTCAGCAGTTTGCGATTAAGCGCCTTCTTGTCGTCAAGCGAAACGCCGGAAACAGGCGAGACGAACAAAGCCGAGCTACCGCCCGTCACCGCAGCGATGACCACATCGCCCGGCCGCACGGCCTTCAGCAGATCGACGGTGCGCCCGGCTCCTTCCAATGACATCTCGTCGGGCACCGGGTGGGCGGCGTGCATGAGTTCGATATGCGTCAGACGACCTTGTTGCCCGGTCTTGCAGACGACAAGACCTGCGTCAACGCGTGCACCGAGCATGTCATCAAGGACCTTGGCAATAGGAAACGTCGCCTTGCCGGTACCGATGACAAAGACCCGTCGCCCATCCAGATCAATGGCGCGTTGGCCGATCTTCAGGACGTTACCGTCAAGGGAGAGAAGGCTGGCGGCCGCTGCGCCAGGATCGCAAGCTGAGAGTGCGCTTTCGACGAGATCGAGCGCGACCTCACGCGCCGGATTGGCGGCCTGAAGCAGTGCCTCGCGATTGGTAACGATCGGCTTCATGATGCATCGACCCGTCGTGCGGTCGACGTGGCGTCAGCCAGGCCGGTGAAAATTGTGTCCGGCATAGGCGGCTGTCGCGCCGAGTTCCTCTTCGATCAGCAGCAGGCGGTTGTGTTTGGCGGTCCGTTCGCCGCGCACAGGCATGCCGGTCTTGATCTGGCCGCTGTTGAGTGCGACCACGAGGTCGGAAATGAGCGGATCTTCGGTCTCGCCGGACCGTTCGGAGACCTGCACGCCATAGCCATGGCGGTAGGCGAAGGCGGCGGCATCGAGCGCTTCGCTCAATGAGCCGATCTGGTTGACCTTGAACAGCATGGCGTTCGCGGCGCCGATGGCGACACCCATGCGCAGCCGTTCGACATTGGTGACGAACAAATCGTCGCCGACAATCTGCGTCTGCGGCAGTTCGTTGGTGACCTTGACGAACCCGTCGAGGTCGTCTTCATCGAGCGGGTCCTCCATGGAACCCAACGGATACTTGTCGGCGACTTGTTTATAGAGATCGATCAGGGCGTCACGGTCATAGTCGGTGTCGTCGAGAACGTAGACATCGCGCTCCTTGTCGAACCAATGGGTCGATGCGCAGTCGAGGCCGTAGACGATGTCTTCGCCGAAACCTGGCCGGTAGCCTGCCGCTTCGCAGGCGCGCTGCATGAACTCGAAGGGCTCCCAGATGCCGCGCATGGGCGTGGCGAACCCGCCTTCATCGCCGGTGTTGGTGGCGAGAATGCCGTACTTCTCAATGACGAGATCGCGCAGCGCCTCGTTGATCTCCGTGGTGATCTGAAGCGCGTGAGCGTAGCTCTCCGCGCCCACGGGCATGATGATGAATTCTTGGATCTCCAGGTCGTTGGCGGTCAGCTTGCCGCCGTTCAGACAATTCATCAGCGGTACCGGCAGCACCCGGCAAAGCGGGTTGATATAGCGATAGAGCGGCAGGCCGGAGACCTGTGCGCCGGCGCGCGCGACTGCCAGAGAGACACCCAGGATCGCGTTGGCGCCCAGGCGGTTCTTGTTCGGTGTGCCGTCGAGTTCGCACATCACCTGGTCGATCCGCCGCTGTTCGGTGACGTCCATGCCCAGGACCGCTTCGGCGATCTCGCCGGTGACATTGGAGACGGCCTGGCGAACGCCCTGGCCGAAGTAGCGGTTACCGCCATCGTGCAGCACGCGGGCTTCGTGGGTGCCGGTCGAGCGGCCCTGGGGCACATCGGCGCGCCCGGCCATGATGCCGTCGACCCAGACATCGACCTGGACCGTCGGCCAGCCCCGGCAATCGATGATTTCGCGGGCTCGGATGTCTGAGATTTCGTTCATGGCGTGTCTTTCCGATCCGGTATGGACAAACCAGCGGTAGCGCAGGTTCTGGGAAACGTTGGCTCGTGGCCAGGACGGTCGTTGATCTAGCGCCGCTGGTCAAACGATTCGGCGAGCAGGCACAAAACTTCATACATCATGGTGGCGCCGACCAAGGCTGTATTGCCGCTGGGATCGAACGGCGGCGCGACCTCAACGATGTCGCCGCCGCGCAGATCGAGGCCGCGCAGGCCGCGCAGAAGTTTCTGAGCATCGATCGTCGTCATGCCGCCGACTTCCGGTGTGCCGGTGCCCGGCGCGTAAACGGGATCGAGGCCATCGACGTCGAACGAGATATAGGTCGGGCCGTCGCCGACAACACGGCGCGCTTCGGCAATCACCTTGTCGATCCCAATCTCGGCGACTTCCTCCATGAACACGACGCGCATGCCGCTCTCTATGGAGAAATCCCAGCCTTCATTCGTGTTCTGCGCGCCGCGAATGCCAATCTGCACGGTGCGCTTGGGGTCGAGCAGGCCGTCCTCGACAGCACGGCGGAAGGGCGCGCCATGGGTGAACTTGCAGCCCAGGAACTCGTCCCATGTATCGGTGTGGGCGTCGATGTGCACCATGCCAAGCGGCTGGTCAGTCGCGATCGCGCCAAAGATCGGATAGGTGATCGAGTGGTCGCCGCCGGCAGACAGTGGCACGACACCTTGAGCGTGCAAACGGGTGTAGTAGTCCCGGATGTCGTCCATCACCGCTTCGATCTCAAAGACGCGGTGAAACAGCACATCGCCCGCATCGACGACCTTGCAGAGTTCGTAGGGATTGACCCGCGTCACGTGATGGATGGCGCGCATCAGGCTCGACATGTTGCGGATTTCACGCGGGCCGTGCCGTGCGCCCGGCCGGTTGGTCGTGCCGCCGTCAAACGGCACGCCGATCATGGCGATGTCAACATCGTCAAATTCGGTTGCCAGGGGTGCCCGCATGAAAGTCGGGATTTCGGTATAGCGCGGCGCGGTCATCGGGTCGCGGCGTTGTTCGCTGTTCGATGTCACCGGCTTGAACCCCCCTCAATTTCCCGTCTAATGCGGCGGATCGTGGCATCGACAATGTGTTGATAAAATCTGATTTAACGCATAATTAATTCGATATCCGTCGAACTGGGAAACGCTGGGGGTCCATGCCATGCTGCATTCTCTCCACACACCCGATATTCGCCTGCTGCGCGTCTTCATGACCGTCGTCGAATGCGGCGGGTTTTCGGCGGCGCAGATCGCGCTCAATGTCGGTCAGTCGACGATCAGCACGCAGATGAGCGATCTGGAAAGCCGGCTTGGGATGCGTCTGTGCCGGCGTGGGCGCAGCGGTTTCGCGCTGACCGAAGACGGCAAGTTCGTCTATGAGTCCGCGAAATCCCTGTTTCGCTCGATCGATCATTTTACCTCTGCGGTCAACGGCGCGCGTGGCGGGCTCAGCGGCGAGCTGCGTATCGCGTTTGCCGACGTGCTCTATCGCAACCCGGACTTTCGCCTGGCCCAGGCGATTGCCGTCTTTCTGGAGCGCGGCGCCGATGTTCGTTTCGATCTCAGCACGGCCAACCCTCTGGACATCGAACATGGCGTTCTCGGCGAACGTTACCACTTGGGCATTCATACCTATCCCAGCCATGTCCCCGGCCTGCGTTACTATCCAGCGTTCAAGGAAGAGCAGACCCTCTATTGCGGGCGCAAACACCCGCTGTTCGAGCGGATCGGCAAGGGCCGGCTCAGCCTCGACGAGGTCCAGCAATTCGATTATGTGCAGCGGTCGTACTATGGCGGTGCCTTGTCGACCGGACCGTTCAAGCCGGCCAACATTGCGGCGTCGGCCGACAACATGGAAGCACTGCTGGTGCTCCTGATGTCCGGGCATTTTATCGGGCATCTGCCGACCGCCTGGGCCAGCGAGTACGTCGCGCAAGGCGAACTGGCGCCGATTCTGCCCAAGAAGTCGCGCTACTACACGCAGTTCGAGATAGCGGTGCGTGTCGGTGGTCCCCAATCCATGCTGATCGAGACGTTTTTGTCGGACCTCAGGGAGCTGCTTCCAGGCGGCGGTTCTGACAAAAGCCTGGCGAAGGCGAGTTAGGTCAGCGATGACCGATGTATCGATCGTCAGCCACCTATTCCAGCAGGGGCCGCTGCGCTGGCACGATAACGGTGGGTACGCTCCATCCCGCGTGCCCAACGCCGGCTGACGCCGAATAAAGGAATCCAGGATGCTGCCCAACGTCGTTCGTGTTCGCCAACCCATCAAGACCGACCCGCTCAGCGATATCAAAGCGGCAGTCCATGGTGGTGTCGCCAAACTCGACTTGGCGTCGCGGACACAACCCGGCGACACAGTCGCGGTCGGCTGCAGCAGCCGTGGCATCGCGAACTACGGACATATCGTCGCGCACACGGTCGCGGCGCTGAAGCAGGCGGGCCTCAAACCCTTCCTGTTTCCGGCCATGGGCAGCCATGGCGCGGCGACCGCCGAGGGCCAGCGCCAGGTCCTGATCGGACAGGGTATCGAGCCCGCCGAACTCGATGTCACCATCGAGTCATCGCTCGACGTCGATCAGATCGCCGCGCTGGACGACATGGGGATTCCCGTCCTGATCGACCGCCATGCCAACGGCGCCGACCACATCGTCCTGATCAACCGCGTGAAGTCGCACACGGAGTTCACCCACAGCTTCGAAAGCGGTCTGATGAAGATGATGGCGATCGGCATGGGCAAGGAGGAGGGCGCCACGCTCTATCACAAGGCGTTCATGGTTCACGGCTACGCGCCGGTCATTCGCGCCATCGCCGATACGATCCTCGACACCGGCAAGATCCTGTTTGGCGTCGGCATTGTCGAGGACGGGCGCGCGCAAACCGCCGGTGTCGAGATCTTATCCAGCGAAGACCTGATCGCCGGGGAGGAGGCGCTGCTGCGCCAGTCCAAAGCGTTCGAGCCACGCCTACCGCTCGACGACATCGACGTGTTGCTGATCGACGAGATGGGCAAGGACATCTCCGGTTCCGGTTTCGACACCAAGGTTGTCGGCCGGATCAACATGCCGCTTGTGACCGCCGACCCCGAAACGCCGCGTATCAAACGCATCGTCGTGTGCGACCTGACCGCCGCGTCAGCGGGCAATGCGGACGGCGTCGGCAGTGCCGACTTCATCACCAGACGCCTCTACGACAAAATCGATATCAAGGCACTCTACGTGAATGCTATCGCCGGTTCGGAACCGGAGCACGCGCGTATTCCCATGGTCATGGAAACGGCGCGCGAGGCGACCGAAGCCGCGGCCGGATCGGTTGGTCTGATCGCAACGGACGATCTCAAGCTGGTTCGCATTCAAAACACCCTTCGCCTCGAGGCGATCGACGTGTCAACGGCATGCCTGCCGGCTCTGGCTGGCCGCCCGGACATCACGGCGACCGGCGAACCGGCCGAACTGGCTTTCGATGGCGATGGTGAACTCCACCCATTTGATGGCTAGACTCGAACGGTCCTTCGTTGACCTGGGAGCCACCACAACGGCATGACAGCACCGCGCCATATCCACCTCGACATGCTTGGCGGCATTGCCGGCGATATGTTCGCCGCGGCGATGCTTGATGCGGTCCCGTCATCGCGTTCCGGCCTGTCCGAGGCGCTTTCGGCCGACGGCTTGGCGTCACTCGCCAAGGTGACATGGTCGGACGCCAGCAATGGCGGCATGGCCGGTGTCCATTTTTCCGTTAAGCCGCTTCACGCAGGCGGCCGCGATCACGATCACCGGTCCTATCGCGATGTCCTGAACATCCTGGCCGGCCTGCCGTTGGGCGATACCGTCCGTGACCGCGCTCAGGCCATCTTCACCCTGCTCGCCGACGCCGAGGCGGCGGTTCACGGTGTCGACCGCGCGGATGTGGTGTTTCACGAGGTCGGCGCCGTCGACTCGATCATCGATATCGTCGCCGGCGCCTGGCTGATCGAGGCGGTCGCGCCCTGCACCTGGTCGTCGTCGCCGGTTCCGCTGGGATCGGGGCGTGTCCGGACCGACCACGGACCGCTCCCGGTGCCCGCGCCAGCCACGGCTCTGCTGCTGAAGGATATGCCGACCTTTGTCGACGGGATCGCCGGCGAACGGGTGACGCCGACCGGCGCGGCGCTGTTGAGGAACCTCAATCCGTCATTCGACGGTCCAGCGGCGGTGATGGCCTTGAACGCCACGGGTCACGGCCTTGGCACACGCCAGTTGGACGGCGTTGCCAATCTGCTGCGCGTGCTCGTGTTTGAAAGCAGCGTTTCGCAAGGGCAAGACGAGATTCTGTGCTGCACCTTCGAGATCGACGATCAGACACCGGAGGATCTGGCAGTCGGTCTCGATCGGCTGCGTGCTGTCGACGGTGTCGTCGACGTCTTGCAGATGTCTGCCATCGGCAAGCACGGGCGCCAGTGTACGCATATTCAGATCCTCGCCACGCCGGGACGCCTCGAACCGGTGGCCGAGGCCATCTTCCAGGAGACGACGACGCTGGGGCTCAGGTGGCAGCGCATGGCGCGACGTGTTCTCGCGCGTAACACCGTCGGAACCGACGGCGCCGGAACGTCCGTCGCCGTCAAGCTGGCAAAACGGCCGGACGGCGTAACAACCGCGAAAGCGGAGATGGGCGATCTTGTCGATACACCTGGTGGTCACGAAGGCCGGCGTGTTGCACGTGCCAAGGCGGAAGGGTTGGCGCGCAATGGGGAAGGCGGGCGCAATGGCTGACGTCAAGGCCGGCCTCTTGGCGCTTCTCGCTCAACCCAAGGGCACGGCCCTTCTGGACGTCTTGTCGGGGGTTGGCGACAAGGCGCTCGCGGTCAGTGGCGGTGTCGACAGCATGACACTCGCCGTTATCGCCCACCGTGCCGATCCCGAGAGCTCGACCATTTGCCATGCTGTGTCGCCGGCGGTGCCGCCGGAAGCGACGGAACGGGTCAGGCAATACGCCGAGAAGGAGGGTTGGCGCCTCGACCTGATTGACGCCGGTGAGTTTGACGATCCGCGTTATCTCGCCAACCCGCTCGACCGCTGTTTCTTCTGCAAGACCGATCTTTACGGCGCCATCGCCGCAGGACGCGCGGGGACGACCTTGATGTCGGGCACCAATCTCGACGATCTCGGCGATTTCCGGCCGGGCCTGAAGGCTGCGGCGAACCACGATGTCATACATCCGTTCGTTGAAGCGAATTTCACCAAGGCCGACATTCGCGCGGCGGCCGATGCGCTTGGTCTGAGCGACATTAAGGTACTGCCCGCCATGCCGTGCCTGGCAAGCAGGATCGAGACGGGCCTTGCCGTTTCCCCGGACCTCGTGCGTAGCGTGCACGCCGCCGAGACGCTGGTTGCCAAGCACGTCGACGTTGCGACCGTGCGCTGCCGGGTCGCGCACAACGGCATCCGCATCGAACTTGATGAGGATGCGCTCGCGGGCTTGAGTGGCCCAAGTCGAGACATGCTTGCGGACAAGATCGCTCAACTTTTCAGCCGGACCGATACGGTACCTGGCGTTCTGTTTGCCGCCTACAAACAGGGTAGCGCGTTCATCGGCAAACCCGGCGATGACTGAGACGCCGGCGTTCCGGTTTGACCGTGCGCGCGAATCGCGGATCGGTTTTGGCGAAGCGGTGTTCTGCGAGAGCAAAACCGCCGAGCAGATTGCGGCGATCCTGCATGAAGTCGGCGAGGATACGCCGATCCTGCTGACCAGGTTGAGTGTCGAGAAGGCCGACGCGCTGCCGCAGGCCCTGCGCAACCGCCTCGATTTCGATGATTTGTCACGGACCGCCTATCTACGGCCCCGGCATCCGCTGCGCGATACCGCGCGTGTGGCCGTCTTGAGCGGGGGAACCTCCGATTTGCCGGTCGCGCACGAGGCGGTCAGAACGCTGGGGTTTCACGGCGAACCCAGCCAGATCCATCACGATGTCGGCGTCGCCGGCTTGTGGCGGTTGGAGGCGTGCCTGGATGACATCCGCGCCATGCCGTTGGTCATCGTGACAGCGGGCATGGAGGGTGCCCTGGTCAGCGTCGTCGCGGGCCTGGTGCCCGGCGTCGTGATCGCCCTGCCGACGTCGGTCGGCTATGGCGCGGCGGAAGGTGGGCGTACCGCCATGTTTGCCGCGCTCACGTCTTGCGCGCCGGGCATCACGGTCGTCAACATCGACAATGGCTACGGCGCAGCGTGCGCCGCGCTGCGGCATCTCAACATGCTGGATCGCAGAAGCGGCTGACGGCGCTCAGGCGCTCTTGCCCTTTTCGTGGAAGATGAAGCCGAGCACGTTCATTAGGAACTGAGCAGCCAGGAACGCGGTCGATCCCGTGTGATCGTAGTCCGGTGCGACCTCGACAAAGTCGATGCCCACAATGTCGCCCTTCTTGGAGAGACCCTGAAACAGCTCCAGCACCTCGTAGTAAAGGAAACCGCCATGACTTGGCGTCCCGGTGCCCGGCGCGATCGACGGGTCGAACCCGTCGACATCGATGGTGGCGTAGTAGCGCACGCCGTCAGGAATACGCTCGAGCACGCCCTGGGTGCCCAACCGCCGGACATCGCGCACCGAGAGAATATCGGAGCCTGCCTTGCGGGCGGCCGCATAGTCGTCGCGGTTCGATGACGAGACGTTGCGGATGCCGAGCTGACTGAAACCGGTGACGTGTTTCATTTCGGATGCCCGGCGCAGGGGGTTGCCGTGGCCGTAGCGCACGCCGTGCCGCTCGTCGACGAAGTCCAGATGCGCGTCGATATGGATGATGTGCACGGGTTCCTGGTCGGCGAAGGCGCGAATGCAGGGAATATGCACCGAATGATCGCCGCCCAGGACGACCGGCAGCGCGCCGGCATCAAGGATGGCGCGCACGCCCTTCTCGATATTGTCATGACTCTGGGTCGTGTCGGTATGGATCATGTCGGCATCGCCGATATCAACCATGCGTACCTGATCGACCGGCATGTAGCTGATGTCATCCTCGAAGTCGTAGGCGCCGCCGTGGCCGAACGAGAACAGCGTGGACGCCTCGCGGATGGCGCGGGGCCCGAAACGGGCGCCGGCGCGGTACTGGGTGCCCATGTCGAATGGCGCGCCCAGCACGGCGACGTCGGCCTTGATGGCCGACCAATCCAGACACGGCGGCTGCTTGCCGAAGGTGCAGTGGCCGACGAATGGCAGGTCGAGACGTCCTTCTTCGTAAGCGTTCGAGGTCACGAACACCCCCTTTGTCAATTCACTATGCCAAGGCTACGCGGGCAGGTAAGGCCACACGTTTAGGGCCGAAGCACCACCCAGATCAAGCGATCTGGCGAAGTTCAGCCGGTGTTCAAACGCCTCCCAAGGCCCGGACCACACGCTCCGGCGTCATCGGCAGATCGACCCAGACGCCGGTCGCGTTGTAGACCGCCTGAGCCACCGCCGCGATCGAGGCGGCGATCGGCGATTCGCCCGCGCCGCGCGCGCCAAACGGGCCGACGGGGTCGTAGGACTCGCTGAACATGACCTTGGCCTGATGCGGGAAGTCGGCCGCGCGCAGCAGTTTGTAGTCCAAGAGGTTGGCGTTCTTGATCGCGCCGGTCTCCTCGTCGAACACCAGGTGCTCGTAGATCGCGAAACCGGCACCGCAAATGGCGCCGCCGACAACCTGGTTCTTCAAGACCTGGGGGTTGACCACGGTGCCGCTGTCCTGGGCCGCCAGGAAGTCGAGCAGCTTGATCTGGCCGGTCTCGATATCGACCTCGACCTCGACGAACTGTGCGGCGAACTGACGGGCGAAGGTGGTCGCCGGTGGCATCGGCACGGACGGGCGGCCTGTGATCGATGACGTCTGACCGAGCGTATCGGAGCGGATCTCGTGCAACACCTGGGTGATCGGGAAACGCCGGTTGGAGTCCGGCTGGCCCTTGGGATGGACGACGCCTTCGGTGATATCGAGATCGCCGGGATCGACGCCATCGAACAACTCGCGCGCGGCGATCTCCAGAAGCTGGCGTCGCGCGTCCATGGTCGCCGCGCGCGTCGCCCAGCCGACCCGGTACATGGTGTTACTGGCAAGCGAGCCGTGGCTCCAGGGACAGGAATCCGTGTCGCCGGTCTCGATTTCGACCATGTCCAAGGACACGCCCATGGCTTCGGCGGCGACCTGGGATTGCGTGGTCTCGCTGCCCTGGCCCTGACGGCCGACGCTGCAATGGACCTTCAGGCTGCCATCCGGATTGATGCGCACGACGGCCGACGTGCTGCCCTCGAATTCGACGCCGCAGACATGGGCGCCGGTGCCGACACCGACAGCACGATGCAAGGGGCCGTCGACGGTGTGGGGTTTGCCCCAGCCTTTCCACCGCTCCTTCCAGCCGAACGCCTCGGCGCCCATGGTCAGGATATCCTCGGTCGAGCCGCTGGAGAGATGGAACAGTTCCGGCCAGTCTTCCTTCAGATCGTCGCGAATCCCGTCGATGTACTCTTTGATGTTGCCCTTCATGTTGTGTTTGCTGTGCTGCATGCGCAGCTCTTCGCCGGGCTTGATCTGGTTCTTGATGCGGAAGTCGACGGGATCCATGCCGACTTTCTCGGCCAGCTGATCGGCAACCCGTTCGACGCTGGCGCCCAACGTGCAATCGCCGACGCCGCGCATGCAGCCGGCGGTCAGCAGGTTCGTGTTGATGCCGTGGACGGCATAGTGGCCGTGCTGGGCGCGGCCCCACATGTCGACACAGAAGAAGCCGACATCGTCCTTGAATCCATATCCGCCGTTGTCGATGAGGTGGTCGAACTGGGCGAGCGTGATGGTGCCGTCCTTTGTGCAGCCCATGCGGCCGCGCGTGCGTTCGAGGTGGCGGCGCTTGACGGTCGCCATGCACTCTTCGTTGGTCAGTTCGATCTTCACCGGGCGGCGGGCCTTTTTGGCCAGCAACACGGTAAGGATCATGAAGTTGTTGCTCCACCACTGACCGAAGGAACTGCCGCAGGGTAGCGCCATGACGCGGATCTTGCTGAGCGGGATGCCGAGCGCTTCGTGAACGCCGTCACGCAGTTCAGACGGCGTCTGCGATGACGTCCACAGCGTCACCTTGTCGCCCATCCATTCGGCGATGGCGGCATTGCGGCCAAGTGGCGCGTATTGCTGGCTTTCGTAGAAGATGTCGCAGTCGACCGTGATGTCGGCGTTCTTCTCACCCTCCGCCACGTCACCCCACTCGACGATATAGGGTTCGCGTTCGTTGCCTTCGTCACGGATTTGGGGCGCGTCCGCGTTGCGCGCTTTTTCCATGTCCAGGACGTGGGGCAGGACTTCGTACTCGACCTCGATCAGGCTCAGCGCGTGTTCGGCGATGTCTTCGGTCTTGGCGGCGACGGCGGCCATGTCGTCGCCGACAAAGCGGCCGATACCATCGAGCACCTTGCCGCGGTAGTTAAACCAAGCGGCTTCCCAGTCCAGACCGGGCGTGTCGAGGTGGGTCAGCACGCCATAAACACCGGGCAGGGCCTCGGCCTTGCTGGTATCGATGCGCGTGATCCGGGCGTGCGGGTGCGGGCAGCGCAGGATCTTGCCATAGGCCATGTTCTGGACTTTCAGATCGACCGCGTACTTCAGCGCACCCGTTACCTTTTCGCTGGCGTCCTTGACGTGGACGCCCTTGCCGACGACGGAAAAGCTCTTGTCTTCGTAACCCATGTCAGGTCCTCCTTCGCTCAGTCGGCCGCGCGCCTGCCGGCGCTATCGCTCGCCCGCATCTTTTCCGCCGCTTTCATCACGGCATCGACGATGTAGGGATAGGCGCCGCAGCGGCAGATGTTGCCGCTCATGGCGATCGCCGTTTCCTCGCGTGTCGGGTCGGGGTTTGCCGCCAGAAACGCCTTGGCGCTCATGACAAAACCGGGCGTGCAGAAGGCGCACTGAAACCCCTGTTCTTCGATGAAGGCCTCTTGGATCGGGTGCAGGTCGTCGCCTGTGCCCAGACCTTCGATGGTCTGAAGGTCGTGCTGTTCGGCCTGGTTGACGAGGACCATGCATGAGGTGACGGGTTCGCCGTCGACCAGCACCGTGCACGAGCCGCACTCACCTTCCGAACAGGAGACGCGCACGCCAATAAGGCCGAGGTCGTTGCGCAGGACGTCGGCCAGCGTGCGGTTGGGCGCCACGTCCAACTCATGCGTCTCGCCATTGACCTTGAGTGTCGTCATGTGACGTTCCCTCCGAGCTTGATAATCGAATCGGTGAGAGCGCGCTTGACCATGACCTTGATCATGGCGCGGCGATAATCAGCGCTGGCGCGTACATCGGAGATCGGCTTGGCATCGGCCGCGGCCAGTTCGCCGGCCTTGACCAGCAAGCCGCCATCGATGTCGGAGAGGTTCGCACCCTCAAGCACCGCCTCCGCGGCGGCGGAGCGAATGATGATGGGCGCCACGGCACCGAGGGCGATACGCGTCTTCACGATATCTGATTGCGCGTCGGCCCAAACGGCGGTCGATGCGTTGACCAGCGCAATATCGACGACGGTCCGGTCGATGCGCCGATAAGATGCCTCGACGCGCTGGTCGGCGGGCAGGGGTATGACGATCTCCGAGAGCAAATCGCCGTTGGCGACGACCGTGTGGTTCACGCCCTCGAAAAAATCCTCCATGGCGACCCGGCGTTCACCCTCGGATCCAAAAATGACGGCCTCGGCATCCAAAGCGACAAAGGCCGGCGACAGATCGGCTGCCGGCGATGCGTTGCACAGATTGCCGCCGACCGTCGCGATCGATCGGGTCTGCGGCGTGCACATCAGCTTGGTGATGTCGCTTAATGTCTTGAGGTGAGGGTGATGGTCAGCGGCGTTTTCGAGCGCTGCGAGCGTCGCCATCGCGCCGACACGAATCGAATTGTCGCCGACCTCGATAAACCGCAGTTCGTCGAGGAAGGTGAGGTCGATGCAGTGGTCGAGCGACACCTCCTCGCGTTGCCACAGCAGGGTCATGTCGGTGCCACCGGCCCAGTAACGCGCGCCGTCACCCAGACTGGCGCGCATGGCCACGGCCTCCTGTAGCGAGGACGGGCGCGAATAGTCGAACTGAGAACGCATTATCTTTCTCCCACACCGTCTCAACAGGAGACGGAAAAAGGGTGCGGGCAAGGGCTGGGCCCCTTGCCCGCACAGGGTGGTCAACTCAAGGGCCGACGCGGCCGATCCACTTGTTGGAACTATACTCCTGGTCGTATCCCTCGGAGCCCAGCCATTCGATGATGCTGTTGTCGATACCGTCGGCGGCTGACACACGTTCATCCATAACGCCGGCCTCCGAATAGACATCGGCGAACAGCTCCCACGTGTCGGCGAGATAGCCGGCCTCGCAGTCAGCCTTGTCACCGACCATCTGCCCCCAGCCGCTGGCGGATGCCGGCGGCGCCGGCGCGCCTTCAGGAATGCTGGCGCACAGGGGTTCGCCGCCTTCTAGGCCGACGGCGCCCATGTTCTGGTTGATGTTCAGCATGACCGCGCCGTACTGGGTCAGGCGCACGTCCTCGACGGGCCAATCCAGACCTGCGGCGACGATCTCGTTGCCTTCATCGGGGTTTTCCTTCCACCAGTTGACGGCCTCGAACCAGGCGCGAATGACTTCGCGGGCGGTGTCCGGGTTCGCCTCGAGCCATTCCTGATTGCAGGCGATCGAGTCGGAGATCAGGCCGCGTTCCCACGTCTTGTCGGTGAAGCTGGATTTCAGCATGTGCGAATCCTCGCGCTCCAATGATTGGGTCGAGAACGGGATCCACGTGACGTCGACGTCCAGTGCGCCGCTGGCGAACGCCGCCGTCGACTCCTGGGGCAACATGATCGTGTGATTGACCTCGTCGAACGGAATACCCGCCCGTTTCAGGGTCAACAGCATCCACATGTGGTTCAAGAAGCCGTAATCAGCGGCAAACGTGCGGCCGCGCAGGTCCGCTTCGGTCTGGATGTCATTGGAGACAACCATCTGGTCGAGGCCATAGGACATCAGCGGCACGGCGACATGCTTCACCGGCACGGCCGACGAGGCGGTAACGACCGTGTTGTCCATGGTTGTCATGATGCACTGGATCGAGTTGTTCGAGAGGCCGGCATTGCGCGCGGTCGTATCCTCGATGATCTTGACATCGACATTGATGCCGTCGGCCAGACCCTTTTCCTTGACGATGAACCAGGGGCCGTAGACCGAGACGGAAATGATGGAGACGGTGAAGTCTTCCTCGGCATGAGGTGATGCCGTGGGGATCGTGCTGCCTGCAACGGCGAGGCAGAACGCGAGCGCCGCGGTTGGCAGCGAAAGCAAACTTCTCATGGGGTCCTCCTCCTTAGGGTCGTTTGTTGTTGGCGGGCACGCGACAACAGCACTGACACGTACCTGTCATTGCGCCTGAATCTCTTCGCGCATCCAGGCGAACAGCTGGCGTTCGGTTTCGATGTAGCCGGGCTCCGCCAAGAGCTCTTCTTTCTTGGCAAAGCGCCGGCCTTGCTTGAACTCCAGCAGTATGTCCTGCTTGATCCGGCCGGGGTTGCGCGTGAAGAAGACGATTCGATCGGCGAGATAGATCGCCTCCTGGATGTCGTGGGTCACCGCGATCACCGTCTTTTTCTCAGCCTCGATGATCTCGATCATCATTTCCTGCATTTCCCAGCGGACCTGTGCGTCGAGCGCGCCGAACGGCTCATCCATCAACAGCACCGTCGGGTTCTGCGCCAGTGTGCGGGCGATTGCGACGCGCTGTTTCATGCCGCCGGAGAGTTCGCTGGGATAGGACTTGGCCGCGTGGCCCAGGTGCACTTCCTCGAGCAACTGCTTGGCCTTTGCCTGTCGTTCTTTCTTCGGCACGCCCAAGATCTTCATGCCGTATTCGATGTTGCCGAGCGCGGTGAGCCATGGAAACGACGTATAGGCCTGGAACACCATGCCGCGGTCGGGGCCGGGCCCGATAATCGGCTGGTCGTAGACCGTGATAGCGCCTTCCGTCGGCAGCTCGAGGCCGGCGATCATGCGCAGCATAGTCGTCTTGCCGCAGCCCGAAGGCCCGATAAAGGCGGTCACTTGGCCTTCCGGCAGGTCGAGCGTGATGTCGTCGACCGCGGTGAAGCTGCCGCCCAGATAGCGCCGGGTGACGCCGGTAGCGCGAATGGCGACATTGTCGGTTGTTGACGTGGTGCTTGCGGGCTGCGCCATGACTCAACCCCGTCGCTTGCGGTTCCAGGGAAAGAAGTAGTGGGCGGCGATGCGGAAGCTGATATCGGTCAGCACGCCCAATATGCCAATCGTCAGAATGCCCGCCATGATGATGTCGACTTTCAAGAACCGCCCCGCGCGCATCATCACCGCGCCGATGCCGTCCTGGGCCGCGACAATCTCCGCGATCACAAGATAGGTCCAGCTCACCGCGATCATGTTGCGCATGGAATCGACAATCGCCGGCGAGGCCGCGCGTACGACGACGCCCATGACGATCTGGCGCCGTGTTGCGCCCATGGTGAGCGCCGCCTCGACCAGCGCTTTCTCGACCGCCTCGGTGTTGTCCAGAATGAGGGCGACCAGAAAGAAGATGACGCCCAGAAACAGCAGCGCGAGCTTTTGCGTATCGGTCGGTCCGAACCAGACCAGCAGCAGCGGGATGAACGAGGCCGCCGGCAAGTAGCGTGCGCCGGAAAAGATCGGGTTTATCAGCGCGCGCATGTTCGAAAAGCAGCCCATGAAGACGCCAAGCGGAATGGCGAGCAGACAGGCGGCAAAGAAGCTTGCGAAAACGCGCGCGACCGAGATGCCGACATCGGCCATGTAGTCTTTCTCGGTGATCAGCATGACGAGCGTCGAGATGACGTGCTGCGGTGACGGCAGGAAGCGCCGGCTTTCTTCCGGTGTCAGGTAATGACCGGCTTCCCACAGCAGGAAGAACGCGGCGCCGCCGATCAGCCCGTAGATGGCCGTCTGGCGGGAGTTGACGGGGGTCAGAAGTCTAAGCGCCTGACGTCGTCTGCCGCCGGCAGGCCCATCCTTGCGCTGCGTGCCCGTGGGAACGGTGCCCGCTCTAGCGTTCTTTGCCGCGTCCACCATGCGCCCCTTGCCCCGCGTCGTCGTTGGCATCGTCTTCACGACGCCTTGGGGCAAAGACTGAACCTGCAATAACGTTCGACGAATCGCTGATTCGCTACCTATTCATTCAGCTTGGGAAATGTATTGGCTGCCCGCCAGGAATTGAAGTTACGGCCTTTGCGTGGCTTTGGCCGCCGGTTATGGCATTGCTGGACGTTCCGTAATGTACCTGGACAGCGCTCAACTCTGTCACCCGCTGTGTTGGGCTTGAGCGCTTCAGAACCAATTGACCTGTTCACTTCAATGTAAACCAGGTTAACATTGATCTAATCGGGCATATTGCGATGCAACATCCACACGACTTTGCGGCCCGATTCGATAGCGGGGAGATGTCATGGCCTTTCGCATCAGCGATGTCGATATTCGCCAACTTCATGTTTTTCGAGCTGTTGTCGAATGCCGCGGTTTCACGAGCGCGCAGTCGGTGCTGAACATCGGTCAATCGACCATCAGCAATCAAATGGCGCAGCTCGAGACGCGTCTGGGTGTTCGCCTTTGCGAACGCGGTCGGACCGGATTCGAGCTCACGCCGAAAGGCCGGCGTGTTTACGAGGAAACGCTGAAGCTGTTCCGGGCGCACGAGGATTTCCAGAACATCACGTCAGAACTGAAAGGACGCTTGAGCGGCTATCTCAACATCGCGCTGATCGACAACGTGGCGACCGATCCGGAATGCCCGATCGTGCGAGCCCTCAACCTCTTCAACAGCCGGGACCATGAGGTCAGCGTGCGCATGGAGATCATGCCGCCCGGCGATATCGAACGCGCGGTGCTGGATCTCGACATCGATGTTGCGATCGGGACCTTTCACCACCGGGTACCCGGACTCGACTATCGCGACATCTATATCGAAGAGAACGCACTTTTGTGCGGATATCAAAACCCGATCTTTTCGATGACCGACGATGCCGAGATTCACGAGGCCGTGCGCACGGCGCGCAAGGTCACGCGCTCCTATCTCGATAAACACGACATCGCATCACTGGGTGAAGACGAGGGCGCGCCGTTCGCGGTCGTGCAGCATCTGGAAGCCGCAGCGATCCTCATTCTGGGCGGCGGTCATATCGGCTTTTTGCCGCGCCATCTCGCCCAGCTATGGGTGTCGCGCAACGAGATGAAACCGGTCTTGCCCTTGGAGTACGTCTACAAGTCCGTCTTCTCGATCGTGACCCGCAAGGCGCCCAGGAAGTCGATGATCCTGAAATCCTTTTTGGCCGACCTCACCGAAGCCTCGCAACTCGGTGACCAGCTTCGGGTTGCTTAGTCCGAGGGCGTAGCGTCACAACAAGACCAGCAAGGTGGGGGTACGCATGGCCGAGCAAGGCGGATTCAAGGCGGGGTTGTCCTATTACGACTTCGGGCGCACGACGTTCCATGCGTCGCAGTTCGACCAACGATTTTCGTATTGTCTCTACGTACCGCTCGACTATGAGGAGAACGGCTGCAAGACCTATCGCCTGGCGGTGACGATTCATGGAACCGGGCGCAATGCGGCGGGCTACCGCGACAGCTTGTCGGACTTTGCCGACGCCAACGACTGCATCATCCTGGCGCCGCTTTTCCCTGCCGGTATCGCCAAACCAGGTGATCTCTCGGGTTACAAACTGATTGGCTCTCACGGCATTCGCTACGATCACGTGCTGCTCGCTATGATCGACGAAATCGCTGGCAAGTACCGTGTCGATGCCGAGCGCTTCTTGCTCTACGGCTTTTCCGGCGGCGGTCATTTCAACCATCGGTTTTTCTATCTCCACCCCGAGCGGCTGCTCGGGGCCTCGATCGGTGCGCCCGGCGTTGTGACCCTGCTCGATCAAACCCGTGATTGGTGGGTCGGCGTCAGAAATCTCGAGGCGGTGTTCGGCAAGGCCCTGGACATAGACCGCATGCGCGAGGTCGCGGTCCAGATGGTGATCGGCGATGAAGACACCGACACCTGGGAGATCACGATTCGACCCGGAAGCTCGTGGTGGATGGAGGAGGCCAACATCGCAGGCTCGACCCGGATCGACCGCATCAACGCACTGCGCGAAAGCTACGAGGACGAAGGGATCGCCGTCAGGCTGGATACCGTTCCTGGTACCGCCCACGAGCCCGATGCGGTGATTGAGCCGGTGAAACAGTTCTTTGCCGACGTGCTGCTCGGCCGCTCGGTGCGGCTCTGACGTCTGGCCACAGGCGTGTTGCGTTACTCGGCCGCCCGTTCGACCACGACGGGTCCGTCGTAATAGGGCAGGCGCTCGACGCGAGGTGTGTAGCGGCCCGACCCGATTTCGCTCCTGACATGGGCGGCAATATCATCCATGCGCGCGAACCAAACGTCGCCCTTGTCCTGCATATAAGTGATCAGACCTTCGACCGCGCGCAGCCGCGCCAGGCGCCCGGAAACGAACGGATGCCAGACGGCGATCCACAGGCCCCCATAGTCCCACGCGGCGTCGAACTCCTCACGGAACCCGGCTATCGCCTCGGACGGTGAGCGAATCGACATCATGTAGTCGAGATCGCTCATGTGGACGTAGGGCGGCCAGTCGTCGAGCCCCCAATGGGTCGGCAGTTCGACGAGATCACCGCGATCGGACTGGATGAGATAAGGGATATCGTCGCCCATCAAAGAGGCGTCGTAGGTGAAGCCTTCCTCCAGGAGCAGATCGAGCGTGTGGTCGGAGAAGTTATAGAGCGGCGCCCGGAAACCGCGCGGTCGCTCACCCGTATGACGTTCGATGATCTCGATACCGCGGCGCAACCAATGCTGCTCTTCGGCGCGCGACAACTCGTTGGGGTGTTCGTGGATGTAACCGTGATGGGCGACTTCGTGGCCATCCTTGACCATCGCCGCGACGGCGTCGGGGTAACGTTCGATGCACCAAGCGGGTACATAGAACGTCTGCTTCAACTCATGACGCCGGTAAAGGTCAAGGATGCGCGGCATGGCGACGGAAGGGCCGTATCGCAGTTGGGAAAGCGCGGAGATCCTGCGATGCGCATCGCTCGGATGGGCCAGGTGCAGGATGCTGTCGGCATCCATGTCGAAGGTGAATGCGACCGCGCAACGCGCGCCGTTCGGCCATGAAACTCCGTTTTCAATCATCGCGTCCTCTCGGCAACCGTCTTTGATACAACCTTATCGTCATGCCGTCTGAAATGCCTGACAGCACATCCACGTGGGGCAGACGACCTTAGCCGAATGCGTCCGCGTTGAAACAGGCACTTCTTTGGATTGGCCATCTGTGTCTCGGCTATCTTGCCGCTAACGCCTGCCGACGATGGCCCACAATCACAGGTCGGACGATGTGGTCAGGTCGACTTGAACGCCGTCGCGTACAAAACTGTACGTACCGTCTTTCGCATAGACGGAAAAACAGGCGTGCCGCATTCCCAACGTACCGGATAGGCAAACCCGATTGTCGTCGAAGCGATACCAGCCGTACTCCACGTCATTGAGCTGATCGGTGCTGTCCCCGCGCTTGGTATAGACAGCATGGTTGTTCTCGAAGAACACGATCTGAAAGCTCGCCCCGTCGCCGGTGTCGGTGAGCTGACCGTCATGTGTCACCCCGTCGATAGCAGTGCGTAGCTCCTCATCCAACAGCCGTGTCGCCGTCGGATCGAGCTCGGCAGTCGGTTCCGACAGCGTGAACCAGGACGTGACCCGGTTGTCGGCATCGAGATAGCTATAGGTATCGCCGTTCTGGTAGACATCGGAACAATCGAAATCGGCATCGTACCTGGTGCAGATCTGACCGTTCTCGAACTTCCATTCTCCGGAGTAAGACCAGGTTTCCGGGTTGTTTTCCGGCCCTGATTTGCCACGGATTCCGCCACTGACCAGGTAGTTTTCCTTGTAGTGAAGCCAGGTGTTTGAGCCGTCGTCGTAGTATTGGCCGGCGTGGACCTGACCGTCGAACAGGGCCAACAACGCATCCTCGGGCACCTTCTGCGCATCGACACTAAGCTCCGAGACGCTTGGATCGCCAAACAACTCGATCATCAGTCCCGGACCGGCAAACGAGCCGAGGAAGTAGAGATAGAACGCCGACGGCACCAGCATCGCCAGACCAGGCGCCCAGTTCTTTCGACGCAAAATCCAATTCAGGCCTGTGAGCGCGGTGGCGATACCCGCGCCGAAGAAGACCAAAGCGATCGCCATTCCAAGCCACATGCGAAACCCCCTCTATAACGCACGGAATCGCGTTCATGTTCTGATGTGACAGACGCCGGAACGCTCTTACCTGATGAGGCAAAGACTGACCGTCTTCCTCGAAGCTGCTAGACTAACGCTGTTATGGCAGACGACAACAGCGCTGAAGCTCGTTTTGAGGCCCGCCGGCGAGAGGCCGAACGGTTACGCGTGGCGGCCCGTTCGACGACACCGAACGCTTACAAACAGACCGAGCGTCCGGCCATTCCGGATACGGAAGTCGTCGACACGGGTGTTAATGCCCAAGAGACCTATTCGTCGTTGTTCGGCTCTTTTTCCGGCACCCGGACCCTGCGCGAGCATATTGCGAGCGCCATGATGCTGGGCGCTCAGGGATTGGCTTATCTTGGCTTGGTAGCCGTTCTCAGTCTGGCCCAATGTTCTTGGTGGTACGAACGGGGCATGTACTCTGATCCCGATCGTATCGATTCTGTCGGCCGCTGACCCGCCGGTTCGCCGGCTCAAGGTGGCTAGGCGACGGCGCCGGCCTTGCGCAACGCTTCGACTTCCTTGTCGGAGAAACCCGACTCTTTCAAGACCGCATTGGTATGTTCGCCTGCCCGTGGCGCGGGGCCCGTTACGCCGCCCTGGGTGCGCGTCATGCGGATCGGCGTGTTGGCGATACGTGCGGTGTGCGCTGACCCGGCATGGGGCACGTCGGCCAGCATGGAGCGGGCCGCCAGATGGGGATCTTCAAACAGATCCTCGACGGTGTTGACGGGGCCGAACGGCACGCGGCCGCCGATCGCCTCGGCAATCTCCGCCTTGGTCTGCGTCTGGGTCCACGCGGTGACCAGGGCGACCACCTCATCGCGGCGCGCCGTGCGCCCGGCATTGTCGCGATAGCGCGGATCCGTGCCCAGTTCGGGCTGTCCCATGGCGCTGCTCAGAAGCTCCCAGAAATGATCGCGCGGACAGCCGATGGCGACCCAACCGTCCTTGCACGGGAAGGTGCCGAACGGCGCGAACAGCGGGTGGTGATTGCCGTCGCGCCCAGACACCTCGCCACGGTAGCTGTAGACCATGGCGGCACGTTCACAGACGGCAAAAATGCCGTCGACCATGGCGACGTCCAGGAACTGGCCTTCGCCGGTCTGGCGTGCATGAAGCACGGCTGAGACGATGCCGAACGCCGTCATCATGGCCGGAATGGTGTCGCCGACACCCGGTCCGATCTTGGTCGGCGCGCCATCGGGTTCGCCGGTCACCTGCATGATGCCGCCCATGGCCTGGGCGACGATGTCATAGGCCGGCCAGTCCTGATAAGGGCTCTCGCCCGTGCGTGGATCGCCGAACCCGCGGATGGCGGCATAGACCAGCTTCGGATTGATGGCTGCCAGACTTTCGTAGCCGAGCTCCAGGCGGTCCATGACGCCGGCGCGAAAGTTTTCGATCACGACGTCGGCGCTCTCGACCAGGCGTCGAAATGCGGCCTTGCCGGCATCGTTCTTCAGATCGATGCGGATCGAGCGCTTGTTGCGGTTGATGCTCTTGAAGTAGCCGCCGTATTCGCGCGTTTCGTCATCATCAAAGTGCGGCCCGAACACGCGCGTCGCCTCGCCTTGCGGCGGTTCGATCTTGATGACATCCGCCCCCTGGTCGGCCAGCATCATCGTGCAGAAGGGCCCGGCCATCATCTGGCTGAGATCGAGCACACGCAGGCCGGTGAGCGCGCCGGTCATAGCGCTGCCAGGCGTGGTATGCCGGCGTTGGTCGTCATCGGATCGGTGGTCCTTTCTAGGATTCGGGGCGGAACGGATGGCATTGGGTCGCCGCAGACCGTTGTTGCACGTGTTCTCCAACATGGTTGCCGTTCTGTCAAAACAACGGCCTGCCTTGAGTTGTGGCCAACCGCCTGGGCGTTGAAACGTGCCAAGCAAGGACCCGGCCGTGGTTCCTGCACCCTACAGTCGTAGGGACGTAGCTACGCAAAACTGCCGGTATGTTCTTGTTATGTTCTGTTGCGCATGGCATGGTGTCGGAGTCATGCAACTCGCGCTTTTCATAGATGAACGCCATCAGACGCTACCTGAGGTCGATGATCGGCTACGGCGGCGATTTGGTAGTCCGGGACCATGGCTGCGGCTCGATCCGGTTAGCCAGTTGATGGCCGGTATGATTGGCGGCAAGACACCCGGTGCCGTCTCTCAGCAGGCTTTTGAGGCTATGCTCCGCCGCTTCGATGCCTGGGAGGAGGTTCGCGATGCGTCGGTCGATCAGATTTACCAGCCAATTCGGGCGGTGACCTTCGCGGACGTCAAAGCCGGGCGACTGAAACAGGCATTGCAGATTGTTTCTGCGGAGCGTGGCCGGCTGGAGCTGGACTTTCTGACAACGATGACTGTCGATCGCGCGTTAGCGTGGCTCGAGCGATTGCCGGGGGTCGGCCGCAAGACGTCGGCGGTCACCCTTAACTTCAGTGCATTGCGACAGAAATCGTTGGTCATCGATACCCATCATCTGCGGGTATTGCGGCGTTTGGGGCTTGTCGGGCCACGCGCGGTCACAACCGAGGCCTACGAACGTGTTGTGGCTTGGCTTCCACAGGCGTGGCGGGCTGACGATTTCACCGACCACCACCATCTCATGAAAACCTTGGGCCAGACGATTTGCCGTCATGCGGTGAGGGACTGTCCACGATGTCCGCTGCAGGCGCTGTGTCCGGCCGCGTTGTTTCGTTCGCGCCACGACGGTTCCGAGGTTCCCGCAAGACGTCAGCGCGACAATGTCGTCGCCCGGCAACGCCGTTCGACTGAGGTTTTGCGGTTCGGATCTGTTGACCGGTGCTCGCGCCGTGCAGGCAGGCAAGACCGCCGGTGATATGGAGGTGTTCAGCGCTGGCGTAAGCCGACGGAGTGTTCCACGGTTTGCGGGTTCGGCTGTTCGGCATGCGTGCGCATCCACAAGTCGAGCTGCTGCGCTTCAACCTCGTCAAGGCGCAGGCCGAGTTTGGATCGGCGCCAAAGCACATCATCGGCCGAGCGCGCCCATTCCTTTTGCATAAGCCAACGGACTTCTGTTTCCGTCAGGTCGCCGCCGAAACAGCGGCCGAGGTCTGCTGCGCATCGGGCATCGCCAAGTATGTCCGCGGTCTCGGAACCGTAGGTTCGTATCAAACGCCGCGCCCAAGCCTTATCCAAGAACGGATAATTCGTGCACAGTTTGGCCTCGGCCTCCAGGTGAGCATCGACCGGCATGGCGCCGCCGGGCAACGCGACACCGGCCGTCCATGGTTCGTCCATCGCTGGCAGGTAAGGTTTCAATTTTGCCAGAGCGGCTTCGGCAAGCCGGCGATAGGTCGTGATCTTGCCGCCGAACACATTGAGCAGAGGCGCGCTGCCATCGGACGCGTCGACCTTCAGAACGTAATCGCGCGTTGCCTTGGTGCTGCTGCGCGCACCGTCGTCGTAAAGCGGCCGTACACCGGAATAGGTCCAGACGATGTCTTTCTGCCCGATCGGTTCTGCGAAGTAGGCGCTGGCCGCATCCAGCAGATAGGCTCGTTCTTTCGCCGTGCAGGAAGCCGCTTCAGGTGAACCGTCATGGTCCAATTCGGTCGTGCCGATCAGCGTAAAATCGTCTTCGTAAGGAATGGCGAAGACGATGCGGTCGTCGTTCATCTGGAAGATGTAGGCCCGGTTATGTTCGAACTGCCGCGCCACGACAATATGACTGCCGCGCACGAGGCGAGTGCGCGCGGGTGCGTTGCGATGCAGTTTGTAGCGGATGATGTCATCGACCCAGGGGCCGCCGGCATTGACCAGGCATCGCGCCTGAATCTGCCGAGTCGCGCCGGTTTGACCGTCCTCCAACGTGACCTGCCATCGCCCTCCCTGGCGTTGGGCCAGGACGCAGGTCGTGCCGACGGCAATGGTGGCGCCTTGGTCGGCGGCGGCGCGCGCGTTCAGGACGACAAGCCGGGCGTCGTCGATCCAGCAATCGGAGTACTCGAAGGCGCGTTTGTACGTTGGCTTCAGCGGTTGCCCTGCCTCGTCCTGCCGCAGGTCGAGCGTCCGTGTTGGCGGCAACAGACGGCGGCCGCCCAGGTGATCGTAAAGGAAGAGGCCAAGGCGGATCAGCCATGCCGGGCGCAGGCCCGGATGATGTGGCAGGACAAAGCGCATGGGCCAGGCAATGTGGGGCATGGCCCGCAACAGAATTTCACGTTCCACCAGCGCCTCGCGAACCAGCCGGAACTTGAAATGTTCGAGATAACGCAGCCCGCCGTGGATCAGTTTTGTCGACGCCGACGACGTTCCCTGGGCGAGATCGCCTTGTTCGCACAGAAAGACGCTGAGGCCGCGGCCCGCCGCGTCGCGGGCGATGCCGCAGCCGTTGATACCGCCGCCAATGATTGCGATGTCATAGGTGTCGGCGTTGTCAGTCATGGCCGTTTGTCATATCGGGTATGCCGCTGGCGACGGTGATGCCGACGCCTTCGCGTTCGCAGGCGCTGCAAAACGCCTGGGGCGGTCGACGATCGCTGACAAAGTGATCGATATCGGAGAGGTCACAGATACGCACCGGCGCGCTTCGCTCGAACTTCGTGTGGTCGCAGACCAGGATCGTGCGCCGGGCGTTGGCGGTAATGGCGCGCGCGACGGCGACCTCGCGAACGTCGAAATCCATGATCGAACCGTCTTCGTCCAGCGCGGATGCGCCGATCACGGCGTAGTCGACTCGGAACTTGCGAATGAACTCCACCGCGTCATTGCCGACAATGGCGCCGTCTGATTGGCGCACGGCGCCGCCGGCCAGAATGATCTCCTTGGTGGTCGTGCCGGACAGAATGTTCACCACGTTGATGTTGTTGGTGACGACGAAGAGGTCGTGGCGATCACGCAGGGCCAGGGCGACCTGTTCGGTCGTCGTGCCGATATTGATGATCATCGAGCAACCGTTGGGGATCATCGCAGCGGCGTGTTGCCCGATCGCGCGCTTTTCTTCCAAGGCAAGCGCGCGGCGCTCGGCATAGTCCAGGTTGGTCACGCTGGTTGCCGGCACGGCACCGCCATGGACGCGGGTCAGCAAGCCACCCCGGCTCATCAGGTTGAGATCGCGGCGAATCGTCTGGGTCGTCACGCCAAAATCGGCCGCAAGGCCGTCGACCGAAACGCGGCCTTCGACACGTGCCCGCGCCATGATTTCCGTTTGGCGATCGCTCAGAACCATAGGGACCAGCTTTTCTGCACTCTTTCAGATGATACATGTTTTCTTTTCGGATGAAATACACCGGTTTCACTTGACGGTAAGTGAAAAAATAAATGAACATTCTGTGCATCGGACCGGGTGCGTTACCGGGATGCAGGAGGAACAGGGGAGACGAGCCATGCGCACAGGATTTAGAGCGGCGGCCGTGGCGATCAGTTTGATCGTCGCGACGCCGGCTGCTTACGCCGACATAGAGGCGGCAGAACAATGGGTTAACGACGAATTTCAGCCCTCGGCCCTGACGGTCGAGGAGCAGATGGCGGAGATGCAGTGGTTCATCGACGCTGCCAAGCCGTTCGCCGGCATGGAGATCAACGTGTTGTCGGAAACCATTCCGACGCACACCTACGAGTCGCAGGTGCTGACCCAGGCGTTCGAGGACATCACCGGCATCAAGGTCAACCATCAGCTTCTGGGTGAAGGCGAGGTGGTCCAGGCCGTCCAGACCCAGATGCAGACAGGGCGTAACCTCTACGATGCCTATATCAACGACAGCGATCTGATCGGTACCCATTCGCGCCTGCAGCTTGCCGTCAACCTGACCGAGTGGATGGCCGGCGAAGGCGCCGATGTCACCAATCCCGGTCTCGACATCGAAGACTTCATCGGCATCTCGTTCACGACCGGCCCTGACGGCAATATTTATCAGTTGCCCGACCAGCAGTTCGCGAACCTCTATTGGTTCCGCAAGGACTGGTTCGACCGCGAGGATCTGCAGGAGCAGTTCAAGGAAATCTACGGCTACGATCTCGGCGTTCCCGTCAACTGGTCGGCCTATGAGGACATCGCCGAGTTCTTCACCGTCCATGTCGGCGAGATCGACGGCGTCACCGTCTATGGCCACATGGACTACGGCAAGCGCGCGCCCGATCTGGGCTGGCGCATGACCGACGCATGGCTCTCCATGGCCGGTGCCGGCGACACGGGCCTGCCGAACGGCGTGCCGGTCGACGAGTGGGGCATTCGCATGGAAGCCGGCACGTGTAATCCGGTCGGCGCCAGTGTCAGCCGCGGTGGTGCTGCCAACGGTCCGGCTGCCGTCTACGCCATCCGCAAATGGGATGAATGGCTGCGCGAATATGCGCCGCCGGCGGCTGCCAGCTATGACTTCTATCAATCGCTGCCGGCATTGGCGCAGGGCAACGTGGCCCAGCAGATCTTCTGGTACACGGCGTTCACGGCCTCCATGGTCGCGCCCAAGGAAGACGGCAACAACACGGTCGACGATGCGGGAACGCCGCTGTGGCGCATGGCGCCGAGCCCGCACGGCCCCTATTGGGAAGAAGGCCAGAAGCTCGGTTATCAGGATGCCGGTTCGTGGACAATCCTGAAGTCGACGCCGACCGATCGCGCGAAGGCGGCTTGGCTTTATGCCCAGTTCGTCGTCTCCAAAACGGTCGACGTGAAGAAGAGCCAGGTTGGCTTGACGTTTATTCGTGACAGCACCGTGCGTCACGAAAGCTTTACGGAACGGGCGCCCCAGCTTGGCGGTCTCGTTGAGTTCTACCGGTCTCCCGATCGTGTCCTGTGGACACCGACGGGCATCAACGTCCCCGATTATCCCAAGCTTGCCCAGATCTGGTGGCAGCAGATCGGTGACGTGAACTCCGGCGCGTTCACGCCGCAGGAGGCCATGGACCGGCTGGCCAGCGAGATGGATCAGGTGATGGCGCGGATGCAGGCAGCCGACGAGCAAGCGGACGTTTACGGGGGGTGCGGACCGCGGCTCAACGAAGAGAGTGATCCCGAGTACTGGTTGTCGCAACCGGGATCGCCGAAGCCGATGTTGGAGAACGAGAAGCCGATGGGTGAAACCATCAGCTACGAAGAGTTGGTCCAGCGCTGGGCTGCTTCGGACGAGTGAGGCTGCCTTGGGAACTACGGCCGCCATGCTGGGTACATGGCGGCCGTAGTTTCCGCTTTTTCTCCCGCTCCCCCACGACGCGCGGGCGTCGCCTGATACGGGTGTATTTTGCACAGGCGGATTGCGTCACATGACCCTGGAGTTCCGGAACGTCGCAAAACGCAGCGGCGGCGAGACGTTGATCCACGCGTGCTCGTTCACGTTCGAGGCGCCGGGATTCAACATCCTTCTGGGCGCCACCAATGCCGGCAAGACGACACTGATCAAGCTGATGGCGAACCTGGAACGGCCATCGGAAGGTGAGATCTGGTTCGACGGCAAGAACGTGACCCACGCGGCGACGCAAAAGCGCAATGTCAGCCTGGTGCACCAGTTCTTCGTCAACTATCCCCACATGTCGGTCTACGAGAACATCGCCTCGCCGCTGAAAATCGAGCGCGTGCCGTCGGCTGAGATCAAGCGGCGCGTTAGCGAGACAGCGGAACTTCTCAAGCTCGGGCCGTTTCTGCAGCGCCGCCCCGCGGAATTGTCCGGTGGTCAGCAGCAACGCACCGCGCTCGCCCGTGCGCTGGTCAAGGAAAGCAGCCTCGTGCTGCTCGACGAACCGCTGGTCAATCTTGACTACAAGCTGCGCGAGGAATTGCGAGATGAATTGCCGCGCTTGTTTTCGGGCCGCAGCGCCATCGTTGTCTACGCGACGTCGGAGCCGACCGAGGCGCTGATGCTGGGTGGGCGCACCGCGACGATCTGGCAGGGCAGGGTGACCCAGGTCGGCGATACGGCGGATGTCTATCGCCGGCCCAACACGGTGGAGACCGCCCAGGTCTTCTCCGATCCGCCGATCAACACCGCGCCGGTGGTCAAGGCTGATGGCGAGATCAGACTTGGCGAAACCGTGCGCTGGCCGGCCGAAGGTGACGTCGCGGCCATGCCGGATGGCGTCTACACTGTCGCCGTCAGGCCGCATTTTGTTTCGCCGATCGCAGACGGGCCGGGAAGTGTCGCGGTTACCGGCCGAGTCTTGATCACCGAGTTGTCGGGTTCCGAGAGTACGGCGCATTTCGAGTTCGAGGGTCTGACTTGGGTTTCGCAAAGCCATGGTGTGCACAGCTATCAGATCGGCGAGATCCATGGCTTCAACATCGATACCAAAGGCTGCCTTTACTTCCGCGACGACGGCACGCGGGTAACCGGGTAGGGATCGGACGTCATGGCGAGAATTGAGCTGAAAGATCTCAGGCACAGCTATGTCGCGGAACCGAAAGGTCCCGACGACTATGCGCTGAAAGGTCTCGATCTGGCTTGGGATGACGGTGGCGCCTATGCCCTGCTGGGGCCGTCCGGCTGCGGCAAGACGACCTTGCTCAACATCATTTCAGGCCTGATTGCCCCGTCCGAAGGTCAGATCTTGTTCGACGGCCACGATGTCACCGACCTGCCGCCATCGCAGCGCAACATCGCCCAGGTTTTCCAGTTCCCGGTCATCTATGACACCATGACCGTGTTCGATAACCTGGCCTTTCCGCTGCGCAACCGTGGCGTCGACCACGGCCGTATCGCGACCCGCGTCAACGATATCGCCGAGCTGCTCGAGCTCAGTGACATCCTGGGGCATCGCGCGTCCGGTCTAACGCCAGACGTTAAGCAAAAGCTCTCCATGGGGCGCGGCCTGGTGCGCGAAGACGTCAACGTCATCATGTTTGACGAACCGCTGACCGTGATCGATCCGCATCTGAAGTGGAAGCTGCGCTCCAAACTGAAGGAACTGCATCAAACGGTCGGTGCGACGATGATTTATGTCACTCACGACCAGACGGAAGCGCTGACCTTCGCTGACCAGGTCGTTGTCATGCGTGAGGGCGAAGTCGTCCAGGTCGGTACGCCGGTCGACCTCTTTGAAACGCCGGCCCACACCTTCGTCGGGCACTTCATCGGCTCGCCGGGCATGAACGTCATGCCGTGCGAGGTGCGCGACGGCGCGGTGTTCGTGCAGGGTGTTCATATTCCCATGGCCGCGCAGGTTGAGGTGGCGCCGGGCTCGGGTCCGCTCGAAGTTGGCGTGCGTCCGGAATACATTGATGTCGCCGATGACGGCTTGCCAGTCGAGGTCACACGGGTTGCCGATTCCGGACGCTTCCGCATCGTCGAGGCTCATGCCGGGGCCGAGCGTATCAACGTCCTGACCCGCGAAGATCAAGTGACGCCCTTGGGGCCGGCAAAGCTGCGCTTCGATCCTGCCCGGACACGGGTCTATGCGGACGGCCGGCTCGTGACCGGCGCGGCGGGGGGCTAGGCCATGCTCTCCAAGGTACAGACGCAGAGAGCCTGGATCTTCGTCATCCCGGTCGTGCTGCTGGTCGCCTTCAACGCGCTGGTGCCGTTGATGACGGTGGTCAACTATTCGGTTCAGGAGACGTTCGGCGACAATCTCTTCTTCTGGCACGGCGTCGGCTGGTTTGAGGATGTGCTGCATTCCGAACGCTTTCATGCGGCGCTCGGGCGACAGCTCCTGTTCACCTTCACCATCCTGTTCATCGAGATTCCGCTTGGCGTCATCATTGCGCTCGCCATGCCCAAGCGCGGCATCTGGGTGCCCGTGTGCCTGGTGCTGATGGCCCTGCCGCTCTTGATCCCCTGGAACGTTGTGGGGTCGATGTGGAACATCTTCACGCTGCCGGACATCGGCATGATGGGCTACACGATCAATTCCCTGGGCATCGACTACAACATGACCCAGCAGCCGTTCGCGGCGTGGTTCACCATCATCTTGATGGACGTCTGGCACTGGACGTCGCTGGTTGTGTTGCTGACCTACGCCGGTCTGATTTCGATCCCCGACGCCTATTACCAGGCCGCCGCGATCGACGGCGCCAAGCCATGGGCCGTGTTCCGCCATATCCAGCTGCCCAAGCTCAAGCGCGTGCTGACTATCGCCATTCTGCTGCGCTTCATGGACAGTTTCATGATCTATACGGAACCGTTCGTCATGACCGGCGGCGGGCCCGGTAACACAACGACGCTGCTGTCGATTGATCTCGTCAAGATGGCGCTCGGCCAGTTCGACCTGGGCCCGGCGGCCGCGATGTCGCTGATCTATTTCCTCATCACGCTTTTGCTGTCATGGGTGTTCTATACCGTCATGACGCGTCACGACGCGAAGTGAGGGGGCGGGTGTCATGAAACCACGTTCGCTCATCGTCATCGTCTACATCGTCTTCCTGATGCTGCCGATCTATTGGCTGCTCAGCATGTCGTTCAAGACAACCAACGAGATCCTCGGCGGATTCACGCTGCTGCCCCAGGACTTCACGCTCGAGAACTACATGACGATCTTTACCGATCCGACGTGGTACTGGGGCTACATCAACTCGTTGATCTACGTCACGATGAACACGGTGATCTCTGTCGCGGCTGCCCTGCCGGCGGCCTACGCGTTCTCGCGCTTTACGTTCATCGGCGACAAACACCTTTTCTTCTGGCTGCTGACGAACCGCATGGCGCCGCCGGCGGTGTTCGCGCTGCCGTTCTTCCAGCTCTATTCCGCCGTCGGCCTGTTCGATACCCATATCGCGGTGGCATTGGCGCACTGCTTGTTCAACATCCCGCTGGCGGTGTGGATCCTGGAAGGTTTCATGTCGTCGGTGCCCAAGGAGCTCGATGAGACTGCCTATGTGGACGGCTATTCGTTCCCGCGCTTCTTCTTCCAGATCTTTATCCCGAACATCAAATCCGGCATCGGCGTCGCGGCCTTCTTCTGTTTCATGTTCTCCTGGGTCGAGATGTTGCTCGCCAAGACCCTGACGGCGGTCGATGCCAAGCCGATCGCCGCGACCATGACGAAGACCGCGTCGAGCGCAGGATACGAGCTCGGGTTGTTGGCGGCCGCGGGCGTTCTCACCATCATCCCGGGCGCGTTTGTGATCTATTTCGTGCGCAACTACATCGCCAAGGGTTTTGCCCTTGGTCGGGTCTAGAGGAGGCGGACCATGGGATTGGAATGGATGGCCTGGACCTGGTCGACCGCCGGATTCTTTATCGGCGTGTTTGCCGCCATCGCCTTGATGGGCGTGCTCGAATGGCGCTTTCCAGGCGGCGCCGGCCGCCGTGGTATCCTGGGACTCGACACCACGCGCGGCGACCGGCTTTTCATCACGCTGCTTGGCTCCGCCTTCATCCTCTTGGCGTGGCTCGGCCTGATGGGCACGCCCATGTGGGGCGGTCTCGCCATTGCCATCGTCTGGATGGTGCTGGTGTTCTGGCTCGTCTGACCTTCGTCGGGCCGCTGGTCGGCCATCGCTTGACCGGCCTTCGGGTGTTGCTATCGTTGGTTCCCGTCACGCTTAAGTCGATGGAGAGTTGAGGTGTCCAAACCTGCGATAGAGCATGTCTCCGCCACGACCGATGCCGGCGAGATCGTCGGTATTCTGGAGCGCGACGGCTGCGTCATCATCGACCGGCTTCTGGATGAGGATTTCTGCGAGCGCATTCTGTGCGATCTCGAACGTTGGATGAACCGTGTGCCGGATGGCGGCGGCGAGTGGGTCGGCTACAAGACGCGCCGCGTTCACGGTCTGGTCGCCAAGTCGAAAGCGGTCCGCGACAACATCTGCAATCCGCTGGTGCTGGAAATCATGGACGGCGTGCTCGGCCCCTGGTGCGACACCTTTCAGCTCAGCGCCTGTTCGACCGCGTCGATCGGTCCGGGCGAAACCTCGCAAGAACTGCACCGCGACGATCTGATGTTCCCGTTCGTCCATCCCAGCGAGCGGGTCGTCTACTGCACGACATTCTGTGCGCTCAGTGATTTCACGGCCGAGAATGGCGCCACCTGTGTCGTGCCAGGCAGTCATCTATGGGATGACGAACGCCAGCCGCGCGAAGACGAGGTCGTCCAGGCGGTCATGCCCAAGGGGTCGATGCTGCTCTTCACCTGTGCCGTCTATCACGGTGGCGGCGCGAACGTGACGGCCGATCAATGGCGCCACGCCCTCTTCACGTCTTATGTCGTCGGCTGGCTGCGCCAGGAAGAAAACCAGTATCTCGTTAGTCCGCCGGAGATCGCGCGGCTCTATACGGAACAGATGCAACGGTTGATCGGCTACCAGGTGCATCGGCCATTCCTCGGCTGGTACGACCTGCAGGAACCGCTGCTGTTGTTGGATGGTTATGACGAGCTGTCGTCGGCCAATCTCGACCTCTACGCCGACGGCGAAGACCATGGCGTCTTGAGCAAGCGTGTCCGGCGCGCCTGACGGCGAGCGTCACCGATCGTCGTCGATCGAGATCGGCCCCATGGAACGCGCCATGGCGGTCGGTTGACGCCAGCGCCTGTGCATCCACAGCCACTGATCCGGATGTTCGCGCACCCACGAGTCGACAACCGCTGTCATCGCGGCGGTTGCGCCTTCGACATTGACGCGGCCATCGGGGTCGCGCGGTAGGTCGAGCGGCGGCGTCAGTTCCAGGAAGAAACGGTGGCCGGGCAGGCGGACGGCGCGTGCGCCGTGGACCGGGCAATCGTATTGGCGCGCCAGCATGCCGAGGACCGGGTTGGTCAGCGCGGGACGGCCCAGGAACGGCACGGTAAGGCCGCGTGAGAAGTGCTGATCGATCAACATGCCGATATGGCCGCCTTCATCGAGCACCTTGCGTAACGCGAAGATGGCGCCGCGCCGCGAAGCCTCGAGCCCGCCCATGGTTTCGCGTCTGATCTCCTCGACGATCTGCCGCGACACCGGATCGTTGGGCGGTCGGTAGACGGCCGTGACGTCAAGCCCGTGCCGGGCGCCGCAAATGGCCGTCAACTCCCAGTTCGCGAGATGGGCGGAAAAGATGATGCCCGGCTTGCCGTCATCGCGCAGGTCGGCAAAGTAATCGACACCGGACACCTCGACTCTCCCGTTGGGAACGGGATCGTCGTGGTTGTAATCCATCAGCTTGCTGATGTGGGGATACTCCATCATCGTGCGGCCCAGGCTGTCCCAGGCGCCGCGCGCGATCCCTTGAAGCTCAGGCTCGGCCTTCTCCGGATAGGCGGCCCGTAGATTGGTCATCGCCGTTCGATGGGGTTTGAGACGCGGCCCGAAGGTGCGTGTGATGAACCCGCCCAGGTTGGCCGCGGTATCGGGCCCGATCAGCCGAACGAACGCAAAGAGAGTACGCGCCACACCCAACATGGCGGCTGCGCGAAGGCGTGCGCCGATTCCGTCTCGGCGTGACCGCGCCATTACCGGTGCCGCCGGATCAGAGAAGCACCACGACCTTGCCGAACACCTTGCGTCCCTCAAGACGGGCGAGACCCTCCTCGAAGCGATCGATCGGCAAGACGGTATCAATCACCGGCGTCAAACCGCCGGCGATGCGGGCAAGCGACTGTTCGATGTTGCGGATCGAACAGCCGAACGAGCCGAAGATGCGGTACTGCTGCTGGAACAGTTGCATAAGGTTCAAGGTCGTCGAAATGCCGCTGGTGGCGCCGCAGGTGACGAGGCGGCCGCCGCGTTTCAGGCATAGCAGCGACCCGTTCCAGGTATCCGCACCGACATGCTCGAAGACGACATCGACGCCCTTGCGCTTGGTCAGCTTGCGCACGACGCCTTCGAACCGGTCGTCGCGGTAGTTGATGACGTGGTCGGCGCCGAGCGCCCTAGCCTTTTCGGCCTTTTCCTCCGACCCGACGGTCGTATAGACCGTGCAACCCAGATCCTTGGCCATCTTGATTGCCGTGCTGCCGATGCCGGAACCGCCGGCGTGAACCAAGATGGACTCACCCGGCTCGAGCTTCGCGTTGTCGAACAGCATGTGCTGGACCGTGCCGACACCGATCGGTGCGCACGCCGCATCTTCCAGGCTGACGCCGTCGGGCACGGGAACCACCAGCCGCTCCAGCCGGTTGACCACATCGCGGGCGAAACCATCGATGTGGAAGCCCATGATGCCGGCAACGTCCTCGCACAGGTTGTCGCGGCCTTCCTTGCAGGCGCGGCAGACACCGCAGGTGTTGGCGCCGTACATAGTGACCATCTGACCGGGCTTGAAGCGTGTTGTCGCCTCGCCACAGGCAATGACTTCGCCGGCGGCTTCAACACCAATAATCAGCGGCAACTTGCGTTTGGCAAACGCCATGCCGCGATAGCCCCACACATCCAGATAGTTCAGCGCGATGGCGCGTACCTGAACCTGAATCTCGTCCGGCCCTGGTTCGCTGGGCGGGTCTATCTCTTCCAGGCGAACATCGCGGTCGCCATGCAATACCAGTGCGCGCATCGTGGCGTTTGAATCCTTTCCGGTACGGCGTGCCGGCGCAAGACCGGATGCCGTCAGATCGCGTTAGCGGTGAATGCCCAGATGCGCCGTCAGGCCGCCATCAATCGGCAGCACGGCGCCGGTGATGTAGGCCGCTTGTTCGCCCATCAGAAACGCGGCGAGCGCCGCGACTTCATGGGCCTGGGCAAACCGGCCGACCGGGATCTGTTCTTCCATCCGCTCCCGGTAGTCCGCATAGGGGGCCAGCATGGCGGTGTCAATGAAACCGGGCGCCACCACGTTCACCGTCACCCCACGCTTGGCCGCCTCGACGGCCAGCACCCGGCAATAGGACGTGAGCGCGCCCTTCGACGCGGCATAGGCGGCGTTGCCGGCGCTACCGCGAAGCGCGGCGACGGAACTGATGGCGACGATCCGACCGTTTCTGGCGCGCATCATGCCGCGGCTGACGCCCTTGGCGAGGCGGGTGAAGGACCAGAAGTTGACCTGCATGACCGCCTCGGCCTTATCCTGCGCCATCATGGCTGTCAGCGCGTCATAGGACTGGCCGGCATTGTGGACGAGGCCATAGGGCGGGTCTTCCGCAAGGCTGTCGGCAAACGTCTCGACCGCCGCTTGATCGGAGAGATCAACCTGGATCGACGTGATCTGGCGGTCCGGATGGTCCGCCTTCATGGCCTTGATGTGTTCGGCTGCTTCGTCAGCGGACGAACGGTACGTAAAGTCGATGTCGAAACCTTGCGCGGCAAGCGCGGAGACAATCTCCGCGCCGAGCCCTTTGCCACCGCCGGTGACGAGGACGCGTTTGGCTTCCGCTGTCATTGAGGCTCCGCCGCGAACACCAGACAGGTGTTCTGGCCGCCAAAGCCGAATGAGTTGGACAGCACACGTTCGACCTTCGCATCGCGAGCGGTGTTCGGCACGACGTCGAGTTCAATGGCCGGATCCGGTGTCACATAGTTGATCGTCGGCGGCAGCCGCTGCTCCAAAATGGTCATCAACGAGAACACGCCCTCGACCGCGCCGGCCGCGGTCAGCGTATGGCCGACCATCGACTTGTTCGACGAGATCGGCAGCTGCTTCATGCGGTCGCCGAAGACCTCCATGCAGCTCATGCACTCCATCTTGTCGTTTTCCGGCGTCGAGGTGCCGTGCGCGTTGATGTAGTCGATATCGTCCGGCGACAAACCGGCGTCGTCGATCGCCTCCTGCATGGCGCGCATGGCGGGACGCCCGTCCGGGCTGGAGCGGGTGCGGTGGAAACCGTCGCCCTTTTCGCCGCAGCCGCTGACAACCGCCAGGATCTTGGCGCCGCGTGCACGGGCGTGATCATAGTCTTCCAGTACCAACGCGCCGGCGCCTTCGCCCATGACGAAACCGTCCCGGTCCTTGGAGAACGGTCGGGCGGCTTCTTCCGGCGGATCGTTGCGGACCGTCAGCGCCGACAACAGCGAAAAGCGGACAAGCGCCTCGACCTGGACGGAACCGTCGGTACCGATGGCCAGCGCCGCCTGGGTCTCGCCGCGCCGGATTTCCTCGACGGCGATCTGGATGGCGGTCGCGCCTGATGAGCAGGCGGTCGATAGCGAAATCGGCGAACCTTTGGTGCCGAACCTGTCGGCCGTGCGCGCGGCAACGCCGGCAAACAGAAACAGCTCGTGATAGTCCTTGTGTTCGTGTTTCGCCGCGGTCGCCAGCAGATCGTCGTAGACAACGGTCTCCAGGCCTGATTCCTCGGCCAACCCAATCCGCTGCGGCCATTCCAGTTCCAGCGGCGGCACCGCCATGACCAGAGGACCGGGAAAATCGCCCGTCGTGCCAATGCCGCTCTGCGCGATCGCCTCTTCTGCGGCGATGGCCGCCAGGCGTTCGGAGAGTTCCGGCGACGTGAACGGCGCGTCGACCGCGTAGTCGACGGTGCCGCCGATCGTGGTCTTGAGGCCCTCGGTCGGAAAACGCGTGATGGCATGCACGCCCGACTTGCCGGCGGTGAGGGCTTGCCAGTTATCGTCCTTGCCTTGGCCGAGGGACGTGATGATGCCGAAACCGGTTACGGCGACCACGGGGCGTCCGAGATGATCGCGCGTGCTGCTGCTCGTCATGTCGTGTCTCCTTTGCCGGGTGACAGGATGCGCGCTGCACCTTCGCCACGCCAGTGGGATGCACCAGTGATCAGCACGTCGGCGCTCTTGCCTGCGCCAACGAATGCTGCCGCGAACGCAACCGCCGCCGGAAAAGCCGCCTCCAGACTGTGGCCGACCAGGTCGCCGACTGCGGTGACGTTGGCGTCCGGCACGGCGGTCGTTGCCGCCGCCCGTTCTTCTTCGGTCCAGGGCGCGACACCGCTTGCCGCCGAGATCACCTGAGTCTCATCGCTGTAGGGCCCGAGTTTAGCAATCAGGTCATCCATCGTGGCCTTTACCTCGCCGGGCTCGCGCCGCGCCCAGCCGGAGGCCACGCCGGCAATTTCGGCCATGACATTCGCCCCGCGCGCCGTTGCGGTATCGCCCGCTTCGAGCACCACAAAGGCGCCGACGCTACCCATGATCATGCCTTCGCGCGCGTTGGAGAACACCGGTTCGAAGTCGCCCTTGTGGACATAGCCGGCGAATTCCAGCAACAGCAGCATGTCGCGGCGGCTGGCGTTATAGGCGCCGCCGACCAGGATGGCGTCGCATTGGCCAAAGGCGATACGGTCGACCGCGTCACGCATGGCATCGACGCCGGCCTGTTCTTCGCCCATGAACGTCCGCGATCCGCCGGTCACGCCATGCACGATGGAGATGTTGCCGGCCAAGAGGTTGGAGAGTTGCGCCAGGAACATGGTCGGGCGCAGGTCGTTCATCAGATGTTCGTTCAGATAGGCGGCCTTGTCCTCGACGGTGCGAATCTCCGTTGCGATCGCCGCATCGACCTCATGATCGCGCTCGCCGCCGCCGGCGGCGACCAACACCTCAAGCACGTCCTTGGCTGCCTCGTCGTCTTTCAGGCCCGCCGAGTCCAAGGCCAGACCGGCGGCATAGACGCCGAGCCGTTGCCAAGCTTCCATCTGACGCTGGTCGCTGCGCTTGGGGATCTGTAGCGAAAGATCCAGCTCCACGAGGGGGTGGATGGGGTAGGGCGCAAAACCTTCCGTATCGACATGGGGCGCGACATCGCCGTCAAGAGCCGCCAGGTGTGGTTCAAGCCCTTCACCCAGGCTCGACACCAGGCCGATGCCCGTGATCGCGACCTTTCGTCTCGTCTCCGTCACGCATGGCCTCCATCGGTAAGGACATCCAGCCCGATCGCCTGGGACCGCGCATTCATCAGATCGGCCAGCTCGGCCGGAAACGGCATCAGGCGAAACCGCAGCTCGCCGTTACAGATCGCCTTGCCGTCGCTTCTGATGTTGGCGCGGGTAGAGGCATAGCCGGACCCCTCGATGTCAAACTCGGCCTCTGTCTCGAGCGTCGCGCCGGGCTCGACGAAGGTCCGGAACCGCGCGCTGTCGACCGCCATCAGGAACGGCATCTTTGTGAACCCGTTGAGTGCCAGTACCAGATACCCCGATGCCTGCGCCATGGTTTCGGTCAGAAGCACGCCGGGAACAAGCGGATAGCCGGGAAAGTGCCCCTCGAACACCGGACTCTCCATCGGTACCGTGGATGTCGCCGCCAACGTCTTCGACCCCGCATCATAGGCCGTGACGCGATCGATCATGTCGAAATATTCGAGCCGCATGGCGCCTTTCGCTCTTCACCGCCCGGGCGGTGCAGCCCGCCAAGGGAAATCGGCGGCCTCAGGCCGGTTTTGCCGCAACGAACTCGTCGATATGACGGCACAGATTGCCGAGGACGAAGTACTCCTCGGCGGGGGTGTTCCCTTCGTTGACCTCCTCGGTCCACTGTTCAAGCGGCAGCTTGATGCCGAAGGCCTTATCAATGGCGAAGGCCACGTCGAGAAAATCGAGTGAATCAATTTCCAGGTCGTCGATCGCATGGCTGTCGGGCGTAATGTCCTCAAGCGGCAGATCGCAGGTCTCGGAAATGATTTGGGCAACGGTGTCGAACGTTGACGACAAGGCTGGGCTCCATCGTGCTCAAAGGAGGCGACCCGTAGAGCCGCACGCGCACTTAACCATGAGAATACAAAGGGTTTGTACACGCCCGCTCAGGCAGGATCAATCGGCGATCACGCGCTTGTGGGTGGTGAAAGGAATGCCAGTCTTTTGAGGTAGTTAGGGCTAGACAGGGCGCGTCATGGGCAAATGGCCGAGCGGACGGGGTACCGGTGAATCAAACGCTCAATGACAACGTTCTGACTTGATCAGCGTTTGGGGCAAAGAACATTCACCTGTGCAACCTATGGGCGATTTTGAATATCTGCCTTGCGCCGTTGCTGCCCAGACCGTTTCCTGGCTCCGACAGGGCATAGGAGAGAAGGTGCGACATGGGCTTAACGACAAGACCGGCATCGTGCGGTTCATTGGCAAGTCGGATCCTCACGAACGTCTACGAAAGCGCCAGCAACGACCAGGAGGTCGTGCAGGTCTGGGGCTACACTGACCGTCTGAGTTACCAGCCGGGTGACCGGCTTGGCCTGCATCTCAACACGTCCGCGTCCGAACTGAAGCTCGAGATCTTGCGTGACGGTGCAACACTGGTTCCCGTTCATGGCGCGACCGTTGAGGGCCGTTTCCACGAGACGCCGGACGATTGTTCCGTAAAGGGCTGTGATTGGCCGGTCGGTTATGACTTCGTGGTCCCCGATGACTGGCCGTCAGGTGGTTACCGCATTCGGATGACCGCCAGCGGCAGCGGCAAGACGGTGTCGAGCGACCATTGGTTCGCGTTGCGCGCCGGGCCGCAGCAGACCCAAGGCGACATTCTGCAGATCGCGGCGACCAGCACCTGGCTTGCCTATAACGACTGGGGTGGCTCGAACCACTATGATGGCATTGTCGGTCCCAACGGTGACCAGTTCGCGACCGAGGTCAGTACCCAGCGGCCGTGGAGCAGGGGGTTCTGCTGGTTGCCCCAAGGCGCGCCGCGCACAACCCACCGCGCCCCGCCCGCGGTCAACACGGTGCCACGCTATCCGCACCTGGAGTGGGCCTATGCAAACGGCTACAGCAAGAAGTATGCGTCGGCCGGTTGGGCAAGTTATGACCGGCACTTCTGTGGCTGGGCCGAGCGTCAGGGGTTCACGGTCGACATGGCAACCCAGGCCGATCTGCACTATCGCCCGGAAATCCTCGACGGGTATGCCTGCGTCGTCATCGTCGGCCATGACGAATACTGGAGCTGGCGAATGCGCGATGCCATCGATGCCTATGTCGAGTCCGGCGGTCATTTCGTTCGGTTCGGCGGCAACTTCCTGTGGCAGGTCCGGCTCGAAGACGAAGGCCGCAGACAGGTTTGCTATAAGTACCGCGCGCGTGATGAGGATCCGATCCGCGAGACAGCCGACGCGCATCTATTGACCGGCGCGTGGGAAGATCCGTTGGTCGGCCGTCCCGGCGCAACGACGGTCGGCCTGAACGGGCTACGTGGCATCTACGCGCGTTTCGGCAACTGTGTGCCGCGCGGTCCCGGCGGTTTTGTCGTCTATCGTCCCGATCACTGGGCCTTCGATGACGCCGACGTCTATTACGGCGACGTGTTGGGCGGGGCGTCCCACGTTTTCGGCTATGAGGTCGACGGGCTCGATTACACCATGCGCGAAGGCTTGGTGTTTCCCACCGGCCTGGACGGCGCGCCGGACAGCGTCGAGGTGCTCGCGATGTCGCTCGCAACATGCGTCGAGGACGATCACGGCCATGAGGGATCGGTCTTCTATATCGGCGACATGGACGGTGTGTTCGCCGCCGACATCCTCCATGGCGGAACGTCGCCGGAGATGGTCGAGCGCACACGGCGTGGATCGGGTATGATTGCCACCATGACCAAGGGCAAAGGCGAGGTCTTCAACGCCGGCACCTGCGAATGGGTCAACGGTCTGATCGAACGCGACCCCCAGGTCGAAGCGGTGACACGCAATGTTCTGTCTCGTGCTCTTGGTCAGCGTGCGCCATGACGGATTGAATGTGGCCGAGAGGCCGCAGGACATGGCAGGCTACACTGGTCTTGGAGAGGCCGATTACGGAGGGTGACCTCAGGCAACATGGGCGCCCAACAAACACCGATCGATGTGCCTCTGACAGGCGGCTGCCAGTGTGGGGCCATCCGCTATGCGATCGCCGCGCCGCCTGAGAGAGTGCATTTGTGCCACTGCACGAAGTGTCAACGGGCCGTCGGCGGCCCGTTCGCAGCGCTTGCTCCGGTCAAGGCCGAGTCGTTGACTTGGACAAAGGGCAAACCTGCGGAGTTCAAGAGCTCCCATGTGGCGGCGCGCGGCTTTTGTTCGGCGTGCGGCACGCCGCTGTCGTTCCGTTATCTCAATAGCGATTGGATCGATGTGACGATCGGTAGTCTGGACGAACCTGCCGCCGTTCGGCCGACGCTCAACTATGGCGCCGAAAGTATGCTCCCTTGGTTCGGCGAGCTTCATGCGATGCCATGCCAAGAAACCGAGACCGGTGGTTTGACCGGTAAGGAGAAGGTGCCCTGAAGAGCCGGCTCTCAGGCGGACACCGCGCTGGCCCGAAAGCGGCCATGCTGGTCGTTCACGTTGTTCTCGCTTCCCTCCTGCTTTCGGATGCGCGCGCGGAACCTTACACCTGGGACTTGCCGGATTGGCTCGACCCGCCGCCGGTGCCGGCCGCCAACCCGATGTCCGCCGAAAAGGTCGAGCTTGGGCGCCGGCTCTTTTACGAACTCAATCTGGCCGGTCCAAGCTACATGTCGTGTGCGACATGCCATGATCCGCTGAAGGCGTTCACCGATGGCCGGCCGGTCGCCATCGGCGTGACCGGCCAGTTTCATCCGCGCTCTACCTTGGCGCTGCAGAACGTCGCCTATTTCACAGTTTTCACCTGGGCGGACCCGACAACCACGTCGCTGGAAGAACAGATGGTGACGCCGATGTTCGGCCGGCATCCCGAAGAGATGGCGATCAGCGGTTTCGAGGAACGCGTGTTGGACTTTCTCCAGAACGACCCGGTCTATCCGGGCCTGTTCGATGCGGCGTTCCCTGAAGCGCCGGAGCCCGTTGGCTTCGACTCGATCAGGATGGCCATTGCCGCTTTCGAGCGCACGCTTGTCTCCGCCGATGCACCGTATGACCGCTATCGCTATGCGAATGACGAGGCGGCCCTGTCAGAGGCGGCCCAGCGCGGCGAAAAGCTGTTCAACAGCGAGAGAATGGCATGCGGCACCTGCCATACCGGTGTCCATCTGACAGACGCAATACCGGAAGCAAAATTCCACAACACCGGCCTCTACAATCTGGATGGGTCCGGCGCGTTGCCGGAGGGCAACCACGGGCTGATCGAACACACCGGCGTGGCTGAGGACATGGGCAAGTTTCGCACGCCGTCACTGCGCAATGTCGCGTTGACAGCGCCTTACATGCACGATGGCTCATTGGCGACACTTGATGCGGTGATCGATCATTACGCGGCCGGCGGCGAAGCGGCGCGGACCGGCGAACGATCGCCGCTGGGGTCGCCCCTGGTGATGGGGTTTTCCATTACGTCTGAAGAAAAGGCCGATTTGATCGCCTTTCTGGAAAGCCTGACCGACCATTCCTTCGTCAACAACACGGATCATCACAATCCATTCCGTTGAGCTGGCGGCGGCTCCGGTCGCATGACCTTTGTTCAGACATTTATAGCAATGTACTGCGGACCCGGGTTGCACCAATGACCAGGATGACGTTGTCTTGCTGCCCGGTTGCCGGAGGATCGTTGAGAATGACCAATCCCGTGAACTACAGCGCCGATGACGCCGCGGCCTTTCATCGGCGCATGACCTTGCAGAATTGGTCGGACGATCCGGACATGATGTCTTATTCCTTCCTGCATATGCCGGAGTTTTTTCCGCACGCGATCGTCCACCGAAGTGGTCCTGTATCAACCCTTAACGATGCGTCGCGTACTGATATAGCGCGTTTTGAAGTTAAGAGCGCGCTGGGTGACATGCCGCTCGAAGACTATGTCAACACTGCGCCGGTCAATGGCGTGGTGATCGCACAGGGTGGTGACATAATATTCGAGCGTTACCCCGGCATGCGTTCGTTCGACAAACATCTCTTGATGTCGGTGACCAAGATCATGGTCTCGGCGTTGGTGGCGATACTCGAAGATCGCGGCCTGGTCGATGTGCGACAGGGAATCGACCACTACCTGCCGGTGCTCAAAGGCTCGGCCTGGGAAGGCACCAGCGTGCTGGATGTGCTGGATATGGCGTCGGGCATCGACTGTCCGGAGGAGGGGGGCGAGGATGCCTATTCGAACCCCGAACAACCTTACTATCACTACGAAGCGAGCCTGGGCTGGCTGGCGCCGACCGAGCAAACCTGTGACACGCCCTATGCCTACATGCCGACCCTGGGCCGCCGGATCGCGCCTGGACAAGCCTTTGAATACACCTCGGTCAACACCTTCGTTCTTAGCTGGCTTGTCGAACAGATTGCAGGTCGGCCGTTTAACGACATTCTGAGCGCTGAAATCTGGTCGAAGATTGGCGCTGAATCCGATGCGCTGATCTCGGTCTCCAGAAGCGCCAATGCGCCTGCGACCCATGGCGGGATGTCGGCGGTTTTGCGCGACGTGCTTCGCGTCGGTCTGCTCTTCACGCCGAGCGGACGGGCCGGGGTGTCGGATCCGGTTGTCAGCGACAGCGCCCTTGAGAAGATCCTGCACGGCGGACGGCCTGAGATCTTCATGCGCGGCTCGCTTGGGCCGGAGCTGACCAAGCAGCTCGGCGAACAGCCGCGCCACAACACCTATCAGTGGGATTTCGTGATGGCCGATGGCGACTTTTTCAAAGGCGGCTATGGCGGTCAGGGACTTTTTGTCTCGCCCGAACGGGACATGGTGATCGCTTTCTTTGGCACGCCTGGAGCGGACAAAAAGGAAAATGAAATGACCGCCATTGCGCGGCAGCTCAGCGTCTCCGGCTTCTAGTCTAAGGCATGATGAAGACTACGCGGCGGCCTTGTCGGGTCCGCCGCCAGTCAGGCGATTTCCATTGCAGGGCGGACGCTCTAACCTGTTGCCGAAACTGAGAGGGAGGGCAGGATGCAGATCAACATGCAAGGCGGGCCAAGGCGGCAGAACCAGCCGTTTGTCGGCATTCCAACCTTTCTGCGATGTGACTACTGCGACGACATCGCGACATTGGATGCCGATATCGCGGTGCTCGGCGTGCCGACTGACGAGGGTTCGCCCTTCATGGCGGGTTCCAGATTTGCACCACGATCGATCCGCGAGCATTCCCTGCGTTTCGATGCGGGCGGTTACTACGACGTCAACACGGACAAACACTATCTGACATGGGAACTGCAGAACCGGCGTATTGTCGATGTCGGCGATGTCGATGTCTTGCCGACCAATGTCGAGAAGACGTTCGACTTCATCACCTCCGATGTCCAGGCGATCCTCGATCGTGGCGCCGTGCCCGTTATCATCGGCGGCGATCACGCGATCACCTACCCGGTCGTACGCGCGTTCAGCGAGCCCATGCACGTCCTGCACTTCGACGCGCATATGGACTACGCGCCCTTTATCCATGACCTTCGTTTCACCAACGGCCATGCGTTCCGCCACATCAAGCCGATGCCACATGTGTTGAGCCTGACGCAGATCGGCATCCGCAGCCTCAGAAGCTCTGCCGAGCAGTTTTCCGATGCCAAGGCTGACGGCAGCCGGATTGTCACCATGGGCGAGATCTACAAGCGCGGGCCCCAGGGGTTCGTCGAAACCCTGCCGAAGGGCGAGAAGGTCTACGTCTCGATCGATGTCGACGTGTTCGACATGCCGCTGATCCCCGGCTGCGTCTCCGCCGAACCCAACGGCATGACCTATGCGGAGCTGCGCGACATCCTGCGCGCCGTCGCCGCGCACATGCAGGTCGTCGGTTTCGACTTCGTTGAGGTCAATCCGCAGCTCGATGTCGGCACCGGTATCACGTCCTACCTGGGCGCACACACCATGCTGGAATTCCTCGGCGCTATCTGCGATCAGCCGGGCTGGGCCGCGCGGGTCGGGCGCTAGGCGACAAACAGGTCAAAGCAGCGTGGCCTATGACATTGTGATCGTCGGTGCTGGGACGGCGGGATGTGTTCTGGCGGCGCGGCTCAGTGAAGACGACGCCATCTCCGTCTGCCTTCTGGAGGCGGGCGGTCCGGCGCTCGATCCCCGGATTGCCGATCCCGCCCGGTGGCCGGCCCTGCAGAGCAGCGAAATCGACTGGCAGTTTGAGACCGAGCCTCAAGCCCACAGCGCCGACCGGCGCCATGCCTGGCCGCGCGGCCGGGTGATCGGCGGGTCCAGCGCGCTTCATGCCATGGCCCATGTGCGCGGCCACGCAAGCGACTTCGATGTGTGGGCGGCGGACGGCTGTGAAGGCTGGGGTTACGCCGATCTCATGCCCTATTTCATCCGCTCGGAGACGTCGGATCGTCCGGCTTCGCCCTATCACGGCACCAGCGGGCCGATCGGACTGATGACGCCAGATGAACCGCACCCGCTGACGACCTGTTACATGGCGGCGGGCGAGAGCCTTGGTCTTGCGCCGACCGATGATCACAACGGTCCCCGCATGGTCGGCCCGACCCTCAACACGCTGAACATTGTTGATGGCAAGAGGCAAAGTGTCGCTGATGCCTATCTCACTCCCGTTCTCGATCGGCCGAACCTCGCCGTATGCACGATGTGTCTAGTCGACCGTGCCGTCTTCGATGGCGGCAGCCGCTGCACCGGCGTCGAGATCATCGAGGCTGGCGAGCGCCGCTTGATCGAGGCGGACAGAGCGGTTGTCTTGTGTGGCGGCGCGATCGGCTCACCGGTCATCTTGACGCGCTCAGGAATGGGTTCTGCATCGGAGTTGCGGTCACTCGGAATCGATGTGGTGGCAGACCTACCGGAAGTCGGCGAGAACTTGCACGACCACCTCTTGTCGGGCGGCAATCTCTATCGTGCCAAGCGAAGCGTGCCGCCGAGCCGCTACCAGCATTCCGAATCGCTGATGTACATCGACAGCAACGACAGTGGTGTGCCGGAGGTCGCGCTTGCCTGTGTCGTCCTGCCGGTGGTGACCGAGTGTTTCGAGGCGCCGGCTCCCGGCGAGGCCTACACCATCATGTCCGGCTTCACCCATCCGAAGAGCCGGGGGCGGCTAAGTGTTTTGTCGGCGGATCCACGCGTCGCGCCACGGATCGACCCCAACTATCTGGCCGAGCAGGCGGACCGCGACGCCTACCTGCACGCGCTGGAGATGGCCCGGGCGGTGGGTTCGGCGGTGCCGCTGAACGACTGGCGCGACAGCGAGCTTCTGCCTGATCCGTCCGTCCGCAGTCAGAACGATCGGCTGGCGTTCCTGGCGCGTGCCGCCTTCACCCACCATCACCCGGTCGGCACCTGTCGCATGGGCAGCGATGAGCGGGCGGTCGTCGGACCGGATCTGGCGGTGCGCGGTGTCGACGGTCTCTACGTCGTCGACGCATCGGTCATACCGTCGATTACCGCCGGTCCTGTCAACGCCGCCATTGTGGCGATCGCGGAACGTGCGGGCGATCTGCTGCGCGGGTTGGCACCGCTGCCGCCATTCGATCCGCGTGACATCGAGGCCAAGGCGGAGCAAGGTCTGTCGTAACGTTTCTTCAAGATGGTGGAACAAGGCCATGCAGAACAGCCGTGAGCTAGAGGTACGCCGCGATCTCGCCGCCGCCCATCGCCTGGCGGTTCGCGACGGTTTGAACGAAGGCACCTGGAACCACCTCAGCGTCATGTCGCCGGACGATCCCGGGATCATGCTGATCTCCCCGGGCTACACCCACTGGTCCCAAGTCACGGCCAGCAACCTGGCCGCTGTCGGGCCGGACGGCGAACCGGTGTCGGGCGAAAGCCGGCCGACGGTCGCGGGCTGGATCATTCACTACCCGGCTCACCAGGCTTTGCCCGAGGCCAAATGCCTGATGCATGTGCATTCGCCCTATGTCACCGCCTTGTCGATGAAGAAGGACGTGCGTCTCGACACCTGCTCGTCGCAGCAGGCGGCTCAGTTTCACGACGATGTCGCGTATTTCGAGGTCTATGACGGTCTGTTGAACTCCGAGGACGAAGGCCGGCGCATGGCCGATGCCATGGGTGACAAGCGCGTCCTGATGATGCGCAATCACGGCGCCATGGTCGCTGGCCGTGATGTCGCCAACACCTATGTCGACCTCTATCAGCTCGAACGCGCCTGCATGTATCAGGTTCTCGCGATGAACGGCGGCGGCGACCTCGCGCAGATCCCGGATGACATCGCCAAAGCGATGGCGACCCAGGCACGTGACGGCCATAGCGAGCGGCACTTTGGTGCCATGCGCCGCCTGATCGACGCGAAGGAACCGGACTACATCAATTGATCAGAACCCGTGCGCGCGACGACGGGGAGGGGGTAGCACCATGCTCAACACCACCAGCCGTCCAGTAAAGATCGACACGCTGCGCGGCTTCATGGAAGGCATTCTGGGCGCCGTCGGTTTCGACAAAGAGACTGCGGCAATCCTTGCCGACATTCATCTGGAGTCCGATCTGCGCGGCGTCCATGTGCAGGGCTTCAATCACCTGATCAACACCCACGTGCAGAAGTACATCGCCGGCAAGGCCGACCCGAAGGCAAAACCGGTCGTCGCCAAAGAGGGACCGAGCTACGCGCTGATCGACGGCAGGATGGGGCCCGGACCTATCGCGGTCCTCAAGGCGTGCGACGTCGCTATCGAGAAAGCGAAAGAGACCGGCACGGCGATTGTCGGCGTCAACCACAGCCACGATGCCTTTCAGGCGGGGCTCTATGTCGACCGCATCGCGCGCCACGATCTCGTCGCGATGATCTTCTCCGACGACAACGTCCCCGTGGTTCACCCGCTCGGCGGCACCCAGCCGATCATCGGCAGCAATCCCTTGGCGTGCGCCGTGCCGTCGTCCGGTGATCCGTTCCTGACCGATTTCACGCCCTGCGTCACGCTGCCGACCTATGTGCGGTACTCCCAGCGTTATGACACGCCGATGGACGAGGGCTTGGTGACTGACGCCGACGGCAATCCGACGACCGACCCGAGTAAGGTATGCACGGGAATCGGCCATACGCTCGATATCGGCGCCATCAACCCCGGTGGCAACAAGGGTTTCGGCTTGTTGCTGATGATCGACTTTTTGTCCGGCGCGCTGGTCGGCGCCGATATGGGGATGGATCACATCACCAAGAAGGACGCGCACAAGGGCCATCTGCTGATTGCCATCGATCCCGGCATCTTCGGTGATGCCGAGACGTTCAAGGCTGCCGTGACGGCGCGCATGAACGCCATTCGGGAGTCCAAGAAAGCGCCGGACGTCGACGCGATCCGCATGCCGGGCGAAGGCAGCTATGCGCGGCGGAAGAAGGCCCTGGAGACCGGCGTGGTCCAGATCGACCGCTTGTGCTGGGACGACAGCCTGAAGCTTGCCGACGAACTTGGTGTTACGGCACCGGACCTCGACCCCGGCTGACGTCAGCGGTTACCAAATAGAAACACGAAAGCGCTTGCGGCGGTCACCCCTCAACAACAGATTGAGTGACGGAACCACGTCAAAAGGGGGAATTCGCATGGCCGCGGTCGATCAGATTAAGCGCGCGCGTGAGCGAGCCACTAAAGCCGTGTCACTGCGCCCGGCCGTCGGCCAGGCCACATCGGTGACCCGGGCTCAAATCACGGATGGCTATCACTGTGAGGTCAGCGAGGGATCGTGGACCATTGCAGCGGATATGCCGAAGAGCGAAGGCGGTTCGGAACGCGCGCCGACTCCGGGCGTCCTCGGCCGAGGCGCGCTCGCAAGCTGTTTTGCGATCGGCCTTGTCGGTCTGGCGGCCCAACGTGACATCCCTCTTGACGACCTGTCGGTCGAGGTCCATGCGGATTGGGATGCGCGCGGTGAGTTAGGCGTTGGCACCGATGTTGTTCCCGGTTATTCGCAGGTCAGAATTGTGGTGGAGATCGCAAGCCCGGCATCCGAAGCGGCGATCAAAAGCCTGTTGGAGGATGCCGAACGTCACAGTCCCTATATCGATGTGTTTCGTCGCGACAACACCGTTCTGGTGGAGCACACGATTACACAGCCTGTCGGCGCGTAGGCGTCGCAGCCATGGACGCCAGACTGCAACGCCGTGTGCAGCGCTACGGATGGGATGCTGCGGCAAGGGTTTATGAGTCGACGTGGCGCGACAATCTGCAGCCGGCCCATGATCTCATGTTCGAGTTAAGCGCCTTGAAGCCGGGCGATGCGGTCGTTGATGTGGCCTGTGGTTCCGGCTTGGCTACCTTTCGGGCGGCGACGTGCGTTGGCGATCAAGGAAGTGTTGTCGCGACCGACATCTCCGCGGAAATGACCGCTCTCGTACAGCGAGAGGCCGATCGGCTGGCCATCGATACCGTCACAGCTCACAGGATGGATGCCGAGGCGCTCGACCTGGAAAACGAGCAGTTCGACGTAGCGTTGTGCGCCTTGGGACTGATGTATGTTCCCGATCCCACGGCTGCCTTACGGGAAATGCGGCGGGTGTTGCGGCCGGGTGGCCAGGCTGTCGTGTCCGTCTGGGGCGCGCGAAAGAACTGCGGATGGGCTGACTTGTTCCCCATCGTCGATAGCGTGGTCGAGTCCGAAGTCTGCCCACTGTTCTTTGGATTGGGCGCCGGTGACGGCTTGAAGACCACAGTGGAGACAGCGGGCTTTGAAGACGTCGACGCACGCCGCCTTCAATTCAGCATTCGTTACGATTCGGTCAAGGCAGCGCTAGAGGCCATGATTGACGGCGGCGCTGTCGCGTTGGCGGCCAAGCGGTTTGATAAGGCGACGCGAGACAAGGTCGACAAGGCATTCCTCGCTTCGATCGAGCCCTACCGTGATCAAGACGGCCGGTATGATATCCCCGGCGAGTTCGTCGTCGCGTCGGCGACAAGACCTTGAATACTTTGTTTCGTCAGCCTGACCTCTCCTTGTCGTAGTAGCCCGCGCGTATCGTCGCGCCGATGAAGTTGCAGATCAGGCGTTCGGCGTAGACCAGCGTCAGGTCACGCACGTCGTAGCTTGGTGCGATCTCGACGATGTCCATGCCCATGACGCGGCCCTTTTTGACCAGGCCGTGTATCAGCTTGTGCATTTGCGGCCAGGTCACACCGCCCGGCGTCGGCGCCATGACCGCAGGCATGATGGTCGGGTCCAGACCGTCGGCGTCGATGGTGAGGTAATAGGGGCCGCCGTCGGGGATCCGGTCGAGAACCGCCTGCATGCCCATGTCGTGCAACTCATAGGCATCAATGATGTCGCAACCATAGGCGCGGGCATCGTCGACCTCGCCCTGGCGCGCGCTGCCGATACCGCGCATGCCGATCTGCACGATATCGCCGAACCATGCCATTTCCGACGCCCGCCTGATCGGGCTCGAATAACCGTCGGTCACCCCGTTCACGTCGTGGCGCCAATCCAGGTGAGCGTCGACATGGACCAGCGTCACCGGACCATGGTTTTCCAGCGCGCGCATCACGGGGATCGGCACACCGTGATCGCCACCGATCGTAACCAGCACCGCGCCGGCGTCGAAGATCTGGCGCGCGGCCGCTTCGGCCCGTGTGTAGTGGAGCGCTGAATCAAAGGCGTCGGCGGTCACGTTGCCGCAGTCGATGACCTTGATGTCGCGGTTATCCAGCAAGGGTCCGCCGAGATCCCAGTCGTAGTGGTTAAGCGTGTAGCTCACGTCGGCTGCTATTTGGCGCAGGGCGTCGGGTGCCCGGCTTTGATCGTTGGCCTGTTCCGGTGGCGAATACGGCTGGCCATAGGGAATGCCCAGGATCGCGATGTCGGCGTCAAGCTTGTCGAGGTCGAGGGCAAGCGGGAAGTCGAGAAAGGTCGCGCACGGTGTGCCGGGCGCCTCGGTCAGGGTATCGGTCATGGTGTCTCATCTGATGGTTGGGACGTGAGATGGCACAGCATGACCGCCTGGCGCCGCGATGGCGACTCAGTTTACCTAACGGGCAATTGCGGGCATCGTTAGGCCATGGCGGCTCCCAGCAAACTCGGCGGCCCGGCGGCATGGCATGGCCGGGATCTCTTGCGGCAGCGCGACTGGATACGCCCGTTGTCGCCACCAGCGCTCCGGGAACTGGACGCCGCGGTAACTGCGCTACGAGGCCGTTCCGACGACATGGAAGACCTGACGCGCAGTGAATTCTCCTTTGATCATCTCGCCGCCGAACTGGCCGAGGCCGCCGATGAACTGGAGAACGGCCGTGGCGTCGTCAAGCTGACGGGCGTGCCGGTCGAACGTTACGACGATACCGACTTGCGCCGTTTATTCTGGGGTGTCGGCCTGAACCTCGGTACGCCCGTTTATCAGAACGCCCATGGTGAGTTGATGGGGTTGATTTGCGACGAGGGCGCGGGTGTCGGCGCCAGGCGTGGTCAGATGGTCGACAAGGACGGCGCGGCGTTTCTGTCGTCGCGGGCCCGGGCGCAATCAACCCAATTGCTGCGTTGGCATACCGACCGCACCGATGTGGTCGGTCTGCTGTGCGCAGGCCAGGCGGCCGAGGGCGGCACAAGCCGCGTCGCCAGCGCCGTTGCCATCCACGACGAAATGGTGCGCCGCCGCCCCGATCTCGCCGCCGTGCTTTATGACGATATCGTGCGCAGTCGGTTGGGCGAGGAGGCGGGCGGTGTCGACGCGACCTATGCCCTGCCGGTGTTCGGCGTCCATCACGGCCGGTTCTCCAGCCACTACTCCAGGACCTATGTCGAGGCAGCCCAAAATTTGGACGGTGTCCCGGCCATGCGTGACGACCAATGGGCGGCGCTCGATCTGCTGGCGGACTTGGGCGAGGAGTTGTGTTTCGAGATGGAGCTCAACAAGGGCGACATCCAGTTTCTCAACAACCACGTCATCTATCATGCACGCGGCGCGTTCCGTGACGATCCGGCGACCGGGCGGATCCGCCGGCTCTATCGCCTGTGGCTTGCCATGCCAAACAGTCGCGAGTTACCGCCGGGCTACGACATCCTGTTCGGCAGCCGCGACGCCGGTGCGATCCGCGGCGGTATTCTTCAGGCGGAAAACGGTCGGCGCACGCCGGTCTGACTTAAGCTTGGCCTTTGCCGGCCCACTCCCCCGCCCGACCACCCTGAGGATGCTGCCATGGGTGGTCGGGCGGGGGAGCGGGCTGGTGCCGCCGTCGCATTGGCGGCACAACCCCTCAGACTGCGCTTGCCCAGTCGTGGCGGTTGGCGAGGCGGGTGAACGTCTCTACCGCCGGCGTATAGCGCCGCCCGGCGACGGTCAGTAGATGCACGGTGCGCGTCACCTCCGGCTCGACCAACAGGCGGGTGGTCAGGTCGGGCATCATCGGCATGGATTCCGGCATGATAGAGCAGCCCATGCCGGCCTTGACCAGGGACTGAATCCAGTCTTCGCGCTCACTGCTATAGCGGATCTTCGGGCTGCCGCCCCAATCGCCCTCCAGGGCGTCAAAGAAACTGTCGAACTCGCAGTTCAGGCGTTCCAGGTAAGGCTCGCCAACCAGATCGGCGACAGGCACAGCGTTCATGCGGGCGAAGCGGTGATCCTTTGGCACGGCAATGACATAACGTTCCGAGAACAGGGGTGTAGCGTCGATCCGTTCGGGATACTCGGCCAGGCCCGCCACTGCGATATCGATCTCGCCGTCCATCAAGCTTGCCACGACGTCTTCGCCGGAGGCCTCGTGCAGCTTGAGATCGAGACCCGGCAGCTCGTCTTCCAACTGGCGCAAGATCGGGATCAGCCGGCGCGGGCCGATCGTGCACATGACGCCCAGCTTCAAGGGTGCCTTCTTGCGGGTGCGGAAGGCCACGGCGTCCTGGTTCGCGCGCTGTGCCGATTCAACGACCTGCTCGAGGTGCGGCTTCATCATGCGGCCGAGGTCGGTCAGGTGGGTGCGCGCGCGTTCGCGTCGGAACAGCTCGCCGCCCAGCTCGTCTTCCAGCTTCTTGATCGCTTTGGTCAGCGACGGTTGGGCGACGTGGCACTGCTCGGCCGCGCGCGTGAAGTTGAGCGTCTCGCACACCGCCAGAAAGTAGCGGGCCTGGTGCATTTCCATGGGTGTTCTACTCCGTTGCCACCGTCCTGTCCGTTTCCCCTAGATGGCGATTTGCCGCCCCGATCGCATCACCGATAACGGCGCGATCAAGCCCACGTTATGACCTTTGATAGCCCCAGGCTATTGAATTGAGACCGACCCGATATTTCATCTTCCGCGGGGCCACACCGATATCCCGACCCACACACGAAGCCACTGGAGCTACCCATGTCCCTGCTTTCCCGCGCCGCCCACACGACCGCCTTTTCTGCTGGCCTGCTGCTTGCCGCCAGCGCCGGAACGGCCCAAGCCGCTGAAGATGTCACCATCATCGAACTGACCCAGACGGGCTGCCAGTTCATTGAATCCGAAGGTGGCGTCGACCACGGCTACATGCCGAACGCCAAAGCCGACTGCGAAGAGATCAACGCTCAGACCGAGGGCCAACGCATCGGTGACGACAACACGCTGCACCTGAAGCCCGGCAAGTACGTCTTCCGCATCACCAACACGGACGTTCCCTACATGCTCGGTTTCTATCTGCGCTCCGAGAGTGTCATCGATCGCCCGTTCTTGCCGTCGGTTTCCGGTGGTGGTCTGCACCAGGGCGTCACCCAAGACTATGAGATCGAGCTGGAAGAGGGCGAGTACGTCTATTCCTGCCCGCTCAACATCACGCCCGACTACAAGCTGGTCGTCGAAGGTTAAGCATCGGCCTCGGCAAACTCTCAACCTTGGGATCACGATAACCATGTCACAGACCATTACGACGGACATCTGCGTCATCGGTGCCGGGTCAGGCGGCCTTTCGGTCGCCGCCGGTGCCAGCCAGATGGGCGCCGATGTCGTGCTGATCGAAAAGCACAAAATGGGTGGCGACTGCCTGAACTACGGCTGCGTTCCCTCGAAATCCCTGCTGGCCGCCGGCAAGGCGGCCCAGGCAGTGCGCAAGAGCGGCCGCTTCGGCGTCAACGGTCATGAGCCCGAGGTCGACTTTGCCGCCGTGCACGACCACGTCCATGGCGTCATCAAGGCCATCGAACCGAACGATTCCGTCGACCGGTTCGAGAGCCTGGGCGTCAAGGTCATCCAGGGCGCCGGCCGGTTTACCGGTCCGCGCGAGGTCACCGTCGGCGATCAGGTGATCCGCGCCAAACGGTTTGTTATCTCGACGGGCTCGCGGGCGGTCGCGCCACCGATCCCCGGCCTTGATGATGTCCCTTACCTAACGAACGAGACGATCTTCGATCAGACCAGCTGTCCCGAGCATCTGATCGTCATCGGCGGCGGTCCGATCGGCTGCGAGATGGCCCAAGCACATCGCCGGCTTGGCGCGCGTGTGACGGTCCTCGAGCGCAACGGCATCCTGCCGAAGGACGATCCCGATGCGGTCGACGTCGTGCGCAAGCGCCTGATCGACGAAGGCATTGACCTACGCGAAGGCGTCGGCATCGCTCGGGTCGACAAGGACGGCAACGGTATCGCCGTGACGCTGACCGATGGCGAACATGAGGAGCGCGTTACCGGCAGTCACCTGCTGGTCGCCGCCGGCCGCCAGCCCAATCTGGACGGTCTGGGTCTGGAAAAGGCCGGTGTCGACTACGAGCGTCGCGACATCAAGGTCGACGACCGTCTGCGCTCCACCAACAAACGTGTCTATGCCATCGGCGACGCGGCCGGCGGCTATCAGTTTACGCACATGGCGAGCTATCACGCCGGTATCGTCATCCGGAACATCCTGTTCCGCCTGCCGGCCAAGGTCGACACCAAGGCCGTACCCTGGGTCACCTATACCGACCCCGAACTCGCCCATGTCGGTCAGAACGAGGCAGTCGCGCGCGATCGTTTTGGCGACAAGGTGCGTGTTGTGACCTGGGCGTTTGACGAGAACGACCGTGCCCAGGCGGAGCGCGCCACCGATGGGTTCATCAAGGTCGTGACCGACGCCAAAGGCAAAGTACTGGGCGCCACCATCGTCGGCGTGAACGCCGGCGAGCTGATTCAGCCATGGGTCCTGGCCGTCGGCCAGGGCATGAAGATCGGCGCCATGGCGTCGATGATCGCGCCCTATCCGACACTGTCGGAAGTCTCCAAACGCGCGGCGGGTGCCTGGTACACACCGCAGCTCTTTTCCGAGCGGACCCGCAAGGTCGTTCGCCTGCTACAGCGCCTGGGCTGAGGCCCTGGCCAGCGGAGGAAACTGCCATGACCACGTCCCATGAAACCGTCAGTCCGGTGTCTCCGGCCGCCAAGATCGGCGGACAGGTGAAGCGCTGGTTGCCGGCCATTGTTTTGGTCGGCGCCATCGGGACCGCCTTTGCCCTGGGTCTCGACAAGTACCTGACCCTCGAAGCGTTGCGCGAGCATCGCTTTGAATTGCAGTCCTTTGTCGCCCAGAACCAGGTGGCCGCCATTGCTCTCTTTATCGCCATCTACGCGGTATCGACGGCACTCTCGCTGCCCGGCGCGACGATCCTGACCATCGCCGGCGGGTTCCTGTTCGGTATCTGGTTCGGCACCGTCTATGCCGTCATCGGTGCGACCATCGGCGCTACCGGTGTCTTCCTCGTCGCGCGTACGGCGATCGGCCAGTCTCTGCGCGAGCGGGCGGGGCCATGGTTCTCGAAAATGGAGGATGGCTTCCGCGACAACGCTCTCAGCTACATGCTGGTCTTAAGGCTGGTGCCGCTGTTTCCGTTCTTCGTCGTCAACCTGGTGCCGGCGTTCATGGGTGTGTCGCTGCGCATCTATGTCCTCGCGACGTTGATCGGCATCATCCCGGGTGCCTGGGTCTACGCATCGGTTGGCGCCGGACTGGGCAGCATCTTTGACAGCGCCGAGGAGGTTTCCTTGGGCAGTGTCCTGACGCCTGAGCTGATCGCGGCCTTGGTTGGTCTGGCGCTTCTGTCACTCGCGCCAGTTGTCTACAAAAAGATCAAACGCAGACGCGGCTGACTTTATTCACGATTTTCTGAGGCGGGACGGCGAATTAGCGCTGTCCCGCCTTTGATTCTGCCTTCCCTTTGTCATTATTGTTACGTACCAAGGTATCGTGACTTGGTGCCGATTTGCGCCGGTCACGATCCGTAACTCCGAGCGAAGGCGCTGTGACGTGGGCAATGCGTCGAAACAGGACGTCACCCGCCGCCGGACCCTAGGCCTTTTGGCCGCTGGCGCCGGTGCTGTCCTTGCGCCGTGGTCGGGGACGGTTCTTGCCCAAGACACCACCTTCTTCCGTATCGGGACTGGCAGCACAGGCGGCACCTACTACCCCGTCGGCTCGGTCATCGCGAACGTCATTTCCAAACCACCGGGATCGCGGGAATGCGGCAAGGGCGGCAGTTGCGGAGTGCCCGGTCTGGTCGCGGTCGCGCAGGCAACTGACGGCTCAATTTCGAACGTCGAGGCGATCAACGCCGGCACGCTCGAATCCGGCTTCTCTCAGTCCGACATCTTGTTCTGGGCCTACAACGGCAACGGCATCTTTGCCGATCAGGAGCCGCTCGCGAACTTGCGCCTGATCGCCAACCTCTATCCAGAAGTCGTGCAGATCGTCGTCAGAAAAGACGCGGGGATCTCCTCGGTTGAAGAGCTGGCCGGCAAGCGTGTGTCACTCGACGCACCGGGCTCCGGCACGTTGGCCGATGCCCGCATCATCCTCGGTGCGTACGGGCTGTCCGAGAACGATTTCGACGCGATCTACATGCAGTCGCCGCAGGCCATGAGCCTGATGCGCGACGGCGAACTCGATGCTTTCTTTATTGTCGCGGGTGCGCCGACCGTTTCGGTGTCGCGTTTGATTGCTGACGATGTCGCGTCGTTGTTGCCGATCATCGATCAGCGCGCGATTGAGATCGTCATCGCCTATCCGTTCTTTTCGCTGTCCGCGGTCGCCTATCCCAACACCGACATTATCCCGACCTTGAGCGTTGGCGCCCAATGGGCGGTCTCGTCGACCGTTGACGAAGAACTGGTCTATGGCATCACGAGCGCGCTGTGGAACGAACACAGCCGCGACGTGCTGGATACCGGTCACCCCGTCACCTCGGAAATCCTGTTGCGCAACGCCCTGAAAGGCGCCGGTATCCCCCTGCACCCGGGCGCGCGCCGATACTACGAGGAAATCGGCCTCGACCTCTCCCAGGTGCCCGTCATCGCCGCCTGAGACACCGCGATCTAATAGCCGCGATCCATATCGACCAGATTGAGCAGAGGCCGGCCGTCCTGCATGCGCAGGTAGTTCTCGGCGATCTGCGGCGCACAGGTTTCGGCAATGGTGAGCGCCGCGACGTGGGGAAAGGTCAGGATCCGCGGATGGAACCAGAATGGATGGTCGGACGCCATCGGTTCTTGAATCTGGACATCCAAGGTCGCGCCGGTGATTTGGCCGCTGTCGATCGCCGCGATCAGGTCGGGCTCGACGATATGGGCGCCGCGCGCACCGTTGACGATGAAAGCGCCGGGCTTCATCTGGGCGAAAGTCTCGGCGTTTAGAATGCCCCGGGTTTCGTCGGTCAGCGGCAGCAGGCAAACCACGATGTCGCAGTCGGCCAGGAACGCCGGTAACTGCGCCGTTCCGTGAAGACACCGAACACCCTCGATCTCCTTCGGTGACCGGCTCCAGCCGGCGACCTGATAGCCCATGGGCAGCAGGGCGCGGGCGACGCTGCCGCCCAGTTCGCCCAGGCCGAGCACGCCGACTGTGACGCCGGCCGGCGGCGCGACATCGATCTCTTCGTAGCGGCGTTCGCGGTGCAGCGCCCGATAGTCATCCCAGCGGCGATGGTGATTGAGGACGGCCATGACACACCATGCCGTCATCTGGCTGGTCATCGACGGGTCGACCAGGCGCGTCAGCGGCACACCGTCAGGCAGATGGTGGCGTTCGCCGACCAGGTGATCGACGCCGGCGCCGAGGGAGGAGATCAGCTTGAGGTTCGGAAAGGTCTTCAACTGATCAAGCGCCACGTGCCAGATCAGCGCCATTTCGATGTCAGCGGGATCGCCGATCTCCGGGTAGAGGCGAAAGTCGACATCGGGCAGGTGCTGGCGCATCAGGGTCTGCCAGTGCTCACCGTTTGCCCACCCGCTCATGTAGAGCATCGCCATAACCGCCACTCCCGCGTTTTCTTGGGATGCGGACTATAGCCGCCCGGAAAGAGGCGTACAGACGATTCAGCGACTAGGTCGCGACGACCCCGGTTTCGGTCGCCTGCAGCTCAAAGGCGGCGGCCATCAGCGCTTTCGTGTATGCGGTTTCCGGCGCATCGAAAATGGTGTCGGCGGCGCCTTGCTCGACCACATTGCCGTCTTTGAGGACCACGACCTTGTGACTCATGGCCCGCACGACCTTGAGGTCGTGGCTGATGAAGAGATAGGCGAGCTTGTGGTCGCGCTGCAGCTTGCGCAGCAGTTCGACGATCTGGGCCTGGACCGACATGTCGAGGGCGCTGGTTGGTTCGTCCAGGACAACAAAGCGTGGCTTCAGCACCATGGCGCGGGCAATCGCGATGCGCTGGCGCTGGCCGCCGGAAAACTCGTGGGGGTAGCGGTCCATCATGGCCGGTTCCAGACCGACTTCCTCGAGCGCTTCGGCGACCAGTTGACGCCGTTCCTTTTCGTTATGGCCGAGTCCGTGAACCTTCAGACCTTCGGCGACAATGTCCTTGATCGACATGCGCGGGCTCAACGAGCCATAGGGGTCCTGAAAGACAATCTGCATCTCGCGGCGAAGGGGCCGCAACGCCCTGAAGTCGAGGCCCTGGATCTCGTCGCCGCCGAAACGGATATCGCCCTGGCTGGCAATCAGCCGCAGGATCGCCATGCCCAAGGTCGTCTTGCCCGAGCCGGACTCGCCGACCACGCCGATGGTTTCGCTTTCCTTCAGATTGATCGTGACGCCATCGACGGCCTTGATGTTGCCGACCGTGCGCCGCAGCACGCCACCCTTGATCGGGAAATAGACCTTCACGTCGTCAGCCTCGACCACCTCAGGCGACCCCTCCGGCACCGGATCGGGTCTGCCCCTTGGTTCGGATGCCAGCAGATGGCGCGTGTACTCGTGCTGGGGGTTGTTGAAAACGTCAGCCACCGGCCCGGCTTCGACGATCTGGCCTTCGTTCATGACGCAGACCCGATCGGCGAAGTGGCGCACGATGTTGAGATCGTGGGTGATGAACAGCATCGCCATGCCGAGGCGATGCTGCAGGTCCTTCAGGAGCTTCAGGATCTGCGCCTGGATGGTGACATCAAGCGCGGTTGTCGGCTCATCGGCGATCAAGACATCGGGATCGTTGGCCAGCGCCATGGCGATCATCACGCGTTGGCGCTGGCCGCCGGAGAGCGTGTGCGGGTAGTCGCCCAGACGGTCTTTGAGGTTGGAGAGGCCGACGAGGTCGAGCAGTTCCAGGATGCGCTTGCGGGCGTCGGGCCGGTTCATGCCCTTGTGCAGCAGAAGCGCCTCGCCGATCTGCTTTTCGATCGTATGCAGCGGGTTCAGCGAGGTCATCGGCTCCTGGAAAATCATCGAGATCTGGTTGCCCCGGATCTCGCGCAATTCGCGGTCGCTGGCGCCGACCATCTGCTCGCCGTTATAGGTGATGCTGCCTTCGGGATGGCTGGCGGTCGGGTAGGGCAGAAGCTGCAGGATCGAGAGCGCCGTCACCGACTTGCCGGAGCCGGATTCGCCGACCAGCGCGACGGTCTCGCCCTTGTCGAGATCGAAGGAGACGTTGCGCACGGCGTCGATCTCGCGCTTTTCGACGCGGAAACGGGTCGTGAGATCGCGCACTTGCAAAAGGCTCATTGCGGCATTTTCCTTGGATCGAAGGCGTCGCGCACGGCTTCCCCGATGAAGATCAGCAGGCTCAGCATGATGGCGATAACGAAGAACGCGCTCAAGCCGAGCCACGGCGCCTGCAGGTTAGCACGGCCCTGGTTCAAGAGTTCACCCAGCGATGGCGAGCCCGGCGGCAGGCCGAGCCCGAGGAAGTCGAGAGAGGTCAAGGTGACGACCGAACCGTTCAGGATGAAGGGCAGGAAGGTGAGGGTCGAGACCATCGCATTGGGCAGGGCGTGGCGAAACATGATGACGCCATCGCGCACGCCCAGCGCTCGGGCGGCACGGACATAGTCGAGGTTGCGGACGCGCAGGAACTCCGCGCGCACCAGACCGACCAGCGCGGTCCAACTGAACAGCATCATGATCAACAGCAGCGTCCAGAACCCGGGCACGATGACGCTGGCCAGGATGATCAGAATGTAGAGCACGGGAATGCCGGACCAGACCTCAAGCGCGCGCTGGCCCAGCAGATCGACCCAGCCGCCGCGATAGCCCTGGATCGCGCCGGCGGCGACGCCGATGACCGACGACACCAATGTCAGTGTCAGGCCAAACAGCACCGAAATGCGGAAGCCGTAGATCAGGCGGGCGACGACATCGCGCCCCTGGTCGTCGGTGCCCAGCCAGTTCTCTGCCGTCGGCGGGCTGGGTGCAGGCGAGGGAAGGTCGTAGTTGATGGTGTTGTAGCTGTAGGGCACCAGTGGCCAGACCATCCAGCCCTTCTCGTTGATCAGGTCTTCGACAAAGGGATCGCGGTAGTCGGCTTCGGTCTCAAAATCGCCGTCGAACGTCGTCTCGGGATAGGCGTTGATGATCGGCAGATAGATGCCGCCATCATACCAGATCAGGAGCGGCTTATCGTTGGCGACAAACTCGGCCGGCAACGCAATGAAAAACAGCACCAGGAAGATCCAGAATGACCAGTAGCCGCGCTTGTTGGCGCGGAATTGCTGCATGCGCCGCTGGTTGAGGGGATCGAGTTTGACCAGCGCCATGTCAGCCGACATCCCGGCTTTCGAAGTCGATGCGTGGATCGATGACGACATACATCAAGTCGCCGACAAGGTTCATGACCAGCCCCAGAAGCGTGAACATGTAGAGCGTGGCGAACATGACGGGGTAGTCGCGGTTGATCGCGGCCTCGTAACCGAGCAGGCCGAGGCCATCGAGCGAGAAAATGATCTCGATCAGCAGCGCACCGGTGAAGAGGATGCCGATGATGGCGCCGGGAAAACCGGCGATGACAATCAGCATGCCGTTGCGGAAGACATGGCGGTAGAGCACCTGGCGTTCGGTCAGACCCTTCGCGCGCGCCGTCACCACGTACTGACTCTTGATCTGATCCAGGAACGAGTTCTTGGTCAGCATGGTCAGCGTCGCGAAGCTGCCGATAATGAGCGCTGTCAAGGGCAGCACGAGATGCCAGAAGTAGTCGAGGATCTGGTTGATCAGCGACATATCCTCCCATCCGGGCGACGTCAGGCCGCGCAACGGGAACCACTTGAAATAGGAGCCGCCGGCAAAGACGACGATCAGCAGAATGGCGAACAGGAAGCTGGGGATCGCGTAACCCAGGATGATTGCGCCGCTGGACCACACATCGAACTTGCTGCCGTCGCGCACGGCTTTTGTTATGCCAAGCGGGATCGAGACGAGGTAGACGATGATGGTGGTCCACAGCCCCAGCGAGATCGATACCGGGAGCTTGTCGATCAAGAGGTCGATGACGCTGCGGTCACGAAAGGCGCTGTTGCCGAATTCGAACGTCAGGTAGTTCCCCATCATCAGGAAGAACCGTTCGACCGGCGGTTTGTCGAGACCGTACTGCTTTTCCAGTTCGGCGACGAAAGCGGGGTCGAGACCCTGGGCACCGCGATAGACGTTGTCGCCGCCGGCCCCTGTCGACGATCCGGTGTTGCTGGCGACTTCACCGCCGGCGCCGGAGAAGCGCGCCGTCGCATCGACGCCGGTTCCCTGCAGCTCGGCGATCAATCGCTCGACCGGACCGCCAGGCACGAACTGCACGATAACAAAGTTCACCACCATGATGGCGAACAGCGTCGGTATGATCAGCAGCAGGCGCCGAACGATGTAGGCCAGCATGGCGGTGCCCCGGTCTCCTGACCGCCTATTCCTTCAGCGCCTCTTCGGCTTCCTCAAGTTCGGTGGCGAGCCCGGGATCAATCCACCAGGTGTTGAAACCCAGGCCGAAGCGCGGCGGGATTTCCGGGCTCATGAACTTGTCCCAATAGGCTACCCGGTAAATTTGCACATGCCAGTTCGGGATGACGTAGTGGTTCCATAACAGCACGCGGTCGAGCGCGCGTGTGGCGGTCACCAGCGATTGCCTGTCTTCGGCAAAGATGACCTCATCGATCAGGGCGTCGACAACGGGGTTCTTGATGCCGATCAGGTTGCGGCTGCCGTCGATATCGGCGGAGTCCGAACCCCAGAAGTCCCGTTGTTCATTGCCCGGCGACTGGGATTGGCCGAACACCGCGACGGTCATGTCGAAGTCGAAACTGTCCATGCGGTTCTGGTATTGCGCGGCGTCGACCGTACGCAGGCTGGTCTTGACACCAAGTCGTTCGAGATTGCGCGAAAACGGCTGGACGATGCGCTCGAATGCCGGGTTCACCAGCAGGATTTCAATCTCCATCGGCCCGCCGTTGGGGCCGGTCAGAACGCCGTCCTGAATCGTCCACCCCGCCTCTTCCAGCAGACCTCTGGCGGCCCTCAAGCCCTCGCGAATGTTGCCTGACCCGTCGCTTGTCGGAGGATCATAAACTTCGGTGAAGACTTCCGGCGGCAGCTGATCTCGATAGGGCTCGAGTAGCGCCAGTTCCGCCTCGCTCGGCAAATCGGTTGCCGCGAGTTCGGAGTTTGAAAAGTAGCTCTTGGTCCGCGTGTACTGGCCATAGAACAGGTTCTGGTTCGACCATTCGAAGTCGAACGCATAGGCCAGCGCTTGGCGCACCCTCGGGTCGGCAAACTTGTCGCGGCGCAGGTTGAAGATGAATGCCTGCATGCCGGTCGGATTCTCGTGGACGATTTCCTCCAGAATGATCAGGCCCTGATCGACCGCCGGGCTCGCATAGGCGGTCGCCCATGTCTTCGAAACGTTCTCCTGGCGGAAGTCATACTCGTGCGCCTTGAACGCCTCGACCGCGACGGAGTCGTCACGGTAATAGTCGTATCGCATGGTGCCAAAGTTGTACCGGCCGACATTGACGGGCAGATCCTTGCCCCAATAGTCGTCGACCCGCTCGTAGGTGATGGAGCGCCCGGCATCGACCGAGGCGATACGGTAGGGGCCACTGCCCAAGGGCGGCTCCAGAGTCGTCTCAGCGAAGGTCTGGTCGGCATAGTAGTGTTTCGGCAACACGACCATCTGACCCATGATCAAGGGCAGCTCACGGTTGCCTTCCTGATCAAAGGTGAACTTCACCTTGCCGCCGCCCATGTCTTCGGCGCTGACAACGTTGGCGTAGTAGGCACTATAAAACGGATGGCCCTCGTTCTTCAGGGTTTCGAACGTCCAGATCACGTCGTCCACCGTCAGCGGCGTGCCGTCGTGCCAACGCGCCTCAGGCCTCAGCGTGAACGCGACCCACGAGCGGTCGGCCGGGATTTCAACCGTTTCGGCAAGCAGGCCATACTCAGAGAACGCTTCATCTTCGGAATTCACCATCAGCGTATCGAAGACGTTACCGATGCCGGCGGCGGGTGTGCCGCGCAGGATGAATGCGTTTAGGCTGTCATAGGTGCCGCGTGCCGACAGCCTGACCTCACCGCCCTTGACGGCGTTCGGATCGGTGTACTCGAAATGGGTGAAGTCGGGTCCGTACTTGAGGTCGTCGTACATCGAGATGCCGTGGCCGACATAGACGTCGCCGTCGTCCTGGGCGGAAGCCGGAAAGGCGATCAAAAGGGCCAGGCTGGCAAGTACGGCAAATCGGCGCATGAAGATCTCCTGCGTCTTGGCGGCGGTTACGCCGGTTGTTCGTCGAAGGTGCGGCGGTTGTATGGCCGGGACCGGACCAAGGGGCGCCAATCTAGCCCCGAAGGCGCGTTCATCACGGCTATTTTACCCATCGATGAGCGCCAGGCACTGCTCGTGGAGCGCGGGGTCGCCGACAGCCAGAATCCGGCCGTCGGAAGAAGGACGCATGGGTCGGCCTTGCCAATCGCTGACCACGCCGCCGGCATTGCGGATCAGGGCCGTCGGGGCGGCGAAATCGTGCTGGTGCAAATCGGCGTCGATCATCACATCGTGAAAACCCATGGCGAGCAGGCCGTAATCATAACACTCGCCGCCATACATCACCCATTTGCCGGCCCTGTGCACCGGGCGCATGGCGTCATAAGCGTAGTATGCGTAGTCGTCGGGCCCGGACGTGGTGACCACCGCATCGGCCAGTCGGGGGCAGGCCCGGGTCCGGATTGCCTCTCCGTTCATGGTGGCGCCGTGGCCGTCGGCGCCGATCCAGCGTTCGCGTAGGACTGGCTGGTCGACCAAGCCGAGTACATAATCGTCGCCGTGGCGCAGCGCAATCAGCGTGCCGAACATCGGAATGCCGCAGACAAAGGACTTGGTGCCGTCGATCGGGTCGACGATCCAGACGAACTCCGCATCCGGGCGGGTCGGCTCATACTCCTCGCCGATCACGCCGTGATCGGGCGCGTGCTTGTCGACGAGGTCGCGCACCATCTGTTCGACCGCCTTGTCGATCTCGGTCACCGGTGTCTTGTCTGCTTTGGTCTCGGTATCGAAGTCGCGCCGAAACTTGGCGCGGACGATGTCGCCGCTGGCGTCCGCCATCTGGTGCGCCAGAGCGATAAAAGCGTCGGGAACGAGGATCATGAGGCGAATGTGCCCGGCTGGGGGGCCGCGATCAAGGTCATGTCAGAAGTCGAGCAACCGGATCGCCTGTTCATGTAACCGGGGATCGCCGGAGGCCAGGGTTCGCCCGGCATAGGTGATGTCGACCGGGCCGCCCTTCAGATCGGACAGGATACCGCCGGCATTACGCACGACCGGTTCCAGGGCGGCGATGTCGTCGATGCCCAGCTCGGCCTCGATCGCCAGATCCAGCGCGCCGTTGGCCATGGCGCCATAGGCAAAACACTCCAGGCCGTACATCAGCCAGCGGATGCTTTGGCGCAGCGGTGCGACCTTCGGCTCGTCGGCCTCGGTCTGGGCATCGGCGCCGACGGCGGCCATGACCGCCTGGTCCAGCGTCGGACAGGCGCGCGTCTTCACCGGATGGCCGTTGTGCGTCGTGCCGTGGCCATCCGCGCCCATCCAGCGGTCGCCGGTAATCGGCTGATCGATGATGCCCAGCACATAACGGCCGTGGTGGGCCAGGCCGATCAGGCAACCGAAGGTCGGTTTTCCTTTCAAGAAGCTCTTGGTGCCATCCAGCGGGTCGACCAGCCAGACCCACTCGGCATCGCCGCGGACGGTGGAAAACTCTTCGCCGTGGATGCCGTGGTCGGGGTAGTGCGCCTCGATCAGCGTGCGCACCGCCGTCTCGGCTTCGCGGTCGGCCTTGGTTACGGGGCTTTCGTCCTGTTTGGCTTCCGAAGTGATGCCGCTCCTGAAGTACTGGCGCAGCACGGCGCTGTCGGCATCGGCCAGACGCTGAGCGAAGGTCACGAGTTCGGGCGGGACGGTTTCCATGGCGCGCGGACCATGCCGCCCGCTTGCCGACTTGGCAACCTTGTGTGGTATATCCGGGTACATCGCGGTATGAGGCCGCTGGTGGAATTCCGGGCCAGAAAGGGGAAGGCGCCATGGCGTTGAAAGCGGTCAGTTTCGACCTTTGGGACACGGTGATTCACGACGATTCCGACGAGCCCAAGCGCGCGGCCATGGGGCTGAAGAGCAAGGTCGACGAGCGCCGTCACCTGGTTGCCGATGCGCTTGAGCGTGCCGGCAACGCGGTCGACCTCAAGGCGGTTTCGGATGCCTATGACAAGGCCGACGAGGCCTTCAACAAGGCGTGGAAGGGCGACCACATCACATGGCCCATACGCCAGCGCCTGGAACTCGTGCTGTCCAATCTTGGCCATTCGCTGACCGACGACCTGATGAACGAGGTCGTGAAGGCGCATGAGCAGATGGAACTCGTCATCAAACCGGACCCCGTGCACGGGGTTGTCGACGCGGTTCGTGATCTCGCCGGGCGCTACCAGCTCTGTGTCGTGTCCGATGCCATCGTTTCGCCGGGAAAGGCGCTGCGCCAAATTTTGCACAGTTATGGCGTCGACCGTTTCTTTGACTCCTATGCCTTCTCAGACGAAATCGGCCACTCCAAGCCGCACAAGGACATGTTCCAGCATGTCGCCGACGAGTTGGGCGTCACGTTCGAGGAAATGGTGCATGTCGGCGACCGCGACCACAACGATGTCAAAGGGCCGCAGGCGCTCGGTATGAAGGCTATTCTGTTCACCGCGACCCGCGATGCCGACAAGGAGGCGACGTCGGCCGACGCGATCTGCGAACGCCACGGCGACCTGCCTGGCATCGTGGACCGCCTGGCGGCCGAGTAGGGGGTGGCCATGGCCGACGACATTCGATTTCTGGTCATCGACGGCTACGCCAAGGACAGCCGCGACGAATTGGCCGCCGGTGGTTGCTCGGTGGCCGGCGAACTCTATGCCCGGCTTCTGAAGAAGCACCTGCCGGGCTCCCATGTCGACATCCTCTATCCGTCCGACCCCGGCGCCGGCCTGCCCGAGGGCACGGGTCTGGAAGACTATGACGGCATCGCCTGGACCGGATGCAATCTGACGGCCTATGAGGAAGAGCCGAGGGTCGTCTCGCAGATTGACCTATCAAAACGGATCTTTGAGATCGGCACACCCAGCTTCGGCAGTTGCTGGGCGGCCCAGATCGCCGTGGCGGCGGCCGGCGGCATCGTGCGCGCCAGTCCCTATGGCCGCGAAATGGGCATCGGGCGGAAGATCAGCCTGACGCCGGAAGGTCGCGGCCACCCGATGTACGCCGGTAAACCGACCGTGTTCGACGCCTTCATCAGCCATGTCGATGAGGTGACCCATCTGCCGCCCGGCTCCCAGGTGCTGGCCGGCAACAACTTTTCGGCCGTGCAGTCGGTTTGCGTCACCTACAAGCGCGGCACATTCTGGGCGCCGCAATACCATATCGAATACGACCTGCACGAAATGGCGCGGCTGATCGCGTGTCGCAAAGACAAGCTCATGAAGCTCGGCTTCTTTCGCGATGGCGATCAATGCGATGCCTATGTCGCCCAGCTCGAAGCGCTGCATCAGGATCCCACGCGGTTCGACATCGCCTGGGCGCTCGGCATCGACGACGATGTCATGCGCGAGGAGGTCCGCGAGCGGGAGCTGACCAATTGGATGGAACAACAGGTCTTGCCGAGAGCGGGTCGTCGTTAAGTGGAACCGTTTGACGGTTCCACTTAACGACGTGAATCCGCTCTCCAGTTGCAAGTAGAGCAGATTCACCTGATATGATGGCATCGCAATGCGATACCTTCATATCAGGATCTGCTCTAGGGTGCGCCGATGATGATTCGGCTCGCCGCTCTAGTCTTCTTGCTGGCGGCGCCCGCCGCCGCGCAGACGGACCTGTCGGGGCCGAACGAGCCGGTCGGTTACAAGTTTCTGATCACGCCGGAAGACCTGCCGCCTGCTTTTGCGACAGAGAGCTACTCTAACAGTGGCGAGTTGAACAAGCGGCCCGATCCCCCGGTGTTGAACGTGCCGGACGGTTTTGACGTCAATATCTTCGCCGAAGACCTCGATCACCCGCGTTGGATGACGATTGCGCCCAATGGCGACGTCTTCCTGGCGCAGACGCGGCCCGGCAGGATCACGGTGCTGCGCGATACCGACGGCGATGGTACCGCCGATGAAACCTTCACCTATCTGCGCGGGCTTGAAGCGCCGACAGGCATGGCCTTCCGCGACGGTTACTTCTATGTCGCCGATCTGGAGGCGGTGTGGCGGGTCCCCTACGAGGACGGCGACACCGCGGCGCGCCAGGGGCCGGTGCCGATTACCGGTCAGGGGGCGTTGGGCGACCCCGACGGCCATTGGACGCGGACTTTGGTATTCGAGCCGGACAGCGAGACGTTCTACGTTGCCATCGGGTCGCGCGGCAATGTCGGCATAGAACGGCTGCCGCGCGCGACGGTTCAGGTCTTTCGGGAGGGCGCGATGACTCCTGAGACGTTCGCGTCCGGTCTCAGAAATCCGGTCGGTATCGACTTTCATCCGGACACCGGCGAGCTCTACGTCGTCGTCAACGAACGCGACGGCTATGGCGACGACTTGGTGCCCGATTACTTCACGCGCATCCGCGAGGGCGAGTTCTTTGGCTGGCCTTATGCCTGGGCCAACGGCATTCCCGATCCGAAGTATGGTCCTGATGCGCCGGACATGGTCGAAAGGACGCTTCTGCCGGATGTCATGTTCCAGTCCCATTCCGCACCCATCGGGATGGTGTTCTATGACGGCACCATGTTTCCCGATGCGTACACGGGCGATGCCTTCGTCGCGCTGCGCGGATCGTGGAACCGCTCGACACCCACCGGCTACAAGATCGTTCGCGTGCGCTTCGAAGACGGCCGGCCGGTGGGTGGTTATGAAAACTTCGCGACCGGCTTTTGGTTCGCTGGTGAAGAAAAGGCCGAGATTATTGGCCGACCGGCGGGGCTCGTTGTGGCGGCAGATGGCAGCCTCTTGATCGCCGACGACACGGGCAAGGCCGTCTGGCGCATCAGCTATACCGGCAGTTAATCGACCCTGCTTGAGCCGGGGATGCTGATCCGGCGGCTTGGGACTATCATATAAGGGTCATGGCCGACCAAAAACCAGCCGGACCCGTGAATCGCCGCGTACCCGACGGTGACAACCGCGAGCGCCTGGTGTGCGATGAATGCGGTTTCGTCGCCTATTCGAACCCCAAGGTCATGGTCGGAACCGTCGCGCATTGGCAGGACCGCATCCTGCTCTGCCGCCGCGAGATCGACCCGCGGGCCGGATTCTGGACCTTGCCGGCCGGTTTCCTGGAGAATGATGAAACCACCGCCGATGGTGCACGGCGCGAGGCGCGCGAGGAATCAGGTGCCGATATTGAGCTTGAACACGTGCTTGCGGTGTACAGCATCCCGCGCATCAGTCAGGTTCAGGTGATCTATGCCGGCAAGCTGGTTACCCCGGACATCTACGCAGGCGATGAGACACTGGAGGTCGGCCTGTTCGCCTGGAACGACATTCCGTGGGACGATTTGGCGTTCCCGTCCGTGCGCTGGGCGCTCAACCATTGGCGTGACGTGCGTGAGACCGGCGATACGGCCGCCCGCTCCAACCCGCCAGGCGAGACCGGCAGCTACGTCGAGGGTTCGTCGATCTAGGGAGTCTCAATTGGCCGGCACCGGCCAGCGGTAGAGCTAATCGACGTCCTTGGAGCTGTTGATGATGTGGGTGACGACGCCGTACTCCTTGGCTTCATCAGGCCCCATCCAGTAATTGCGGTCGGTGTCCTTGGCGACACGCTCGATCGGCTGGCCGGTTTCCTCGGCGATGATCTGGTTAAGACGCTCGCGCATCTTGAGGATTTCCTTGGCCTCGATATCGATTTCGGTCGCCTTGCCGCCGACACCGCCCATGGGCTGGTGCAGCAGAAAGCGCGTGTTCGGGGTGCAGTAGCGGTTGTCCTTGGCGGCAGCCAGGAAGATATGCGCGCCGGCGCTGGCGACCCAGCCGGTGCCGATCACCTTCACCGGTGCGCGGACGAACTGGATCATGTCGTGGATGGCGTCACCGGACTCGACATGCCCGCCGGGCGAACTGATCACCATCTTGATCGGATCGGCGCCTTCTTCGTCCAGGGCCAGCAACTGGGCGACGGTCTCGCGCGCCATCTTTTCGTTGATCTCGCCGAACAGCAGGATCGTGCGGGCGTCGAACAGGATCTTCTGGACCGCGCGGTTCTTATCTTTCTTGCCCGACGACTTGCCGCTTTCCTTGTCGTCGTCATCGTCGTCGTCATCGTCGGCGCGGAGGTCAAAATCGATCATGATATCCTGTCCGTAGGGTAAAGGTCCGCCGGGCCCGGCAGCGGTCACTGACATAGGCAGCGGCGGCATGGAATGCAAGGCATTGCGCGGTAGAGCCCTCCACTAGCCGAGGCCCATCAGGGACCTGGCAAAGTCGCGGGCGTCAAAGGGGCGCAGGTCTTCGGCGCTCTCGCCGACGCCGATCGCATGGATCGGCAGGCCGAAGCGGTCGGCCAGGCCGATAACGACACCGCCGCGCGCCGAACCGTCGAGCTTGGTCACGACCAGACCGCTGACATCGGCCATCTGGCCGAACGTCTCCGCCTGTGAGTGGGCGTTTTGGCCCGTGGTCGCGTCGAGCACCAGGATGCGGTCATGGGGTGCATCGGGCACGAGCTTGGCGACGACCCGCAGAATTTTCTGCAGTTCGGCCATCAGCTCGTCCTTGTTATGCAGCCGACCGGCGGTATCGATCAGCAGGATATCGGCATTGTGGGCCTGGGCACGTTGCAGAGCCTCATAGGCCAGGCCTGCGGCATCGCCGCCCTGTTTGCCGGAAACGACCTCGGCGCCGGTCCGATCGCCCCAGATCTGAAGCTGCTCGATGGCCGCGGCGCGAAACGTGTCGCCTGCCGCCATCACGACCTTCTTGCCATCGTCGGCGAAGTGTTTGGCGAGCTTGCCGATTGTTGTCGTCTTGCCGGTGCCGTTGACGCCCATGACCAGGATGACGTGAGGACGGTTCGCGGAATCGGGCGCGAGTGGCTGCGCCAGTGGCTCCAGGATCTCCGCGATGCTGTCGGCGAGATCCTGGCGGACCTCCTCAGGGCTGACTTCCTTGTTGAAGCGTTTCTTGGCGAGGTCGGCGGTCAGTTTGGCCGAGGTGGCGACGCCGATGTCGGCGGCAATCAGGGCTTCTTCCAGTTCTTCGAGCGCATCGTCGTCAAGCCGCCGCTTGGTGAAGATCGCGCCGATGCTGTCGGTCAGCCGTCCGGACGAGCGTGACAGGCCGGCCTTCAGCCGGGAAAACCAACCGCCTTCGGCCATCAGGCGGCCTCGGCCAACAGGGTTCCGTTGTCGATCCCCGTCAGTCGGGCGGATACCAGATCACCGTCGGGGGCATCGTGGGTCAGTTGGGCTGGCGCAAACTGTTCGGTCCGTCCGGACGATGCCTGTTCGACCAGGATGGTCGCGCGTTGGCCGACACGGGATCGAAGGAAGGCGTCCTGGGCGGCTTGGCCGGCGTTGCGCAGCCGCGCCGCACGGGCCTTGCGTTCGGCCTTTTCGACCTGGGGCATCTTGGCCGCCGGCGTGCCGGGTCGCGGTGAATAGGGGAAGACGTGCAGATAGGTCAGATCGCAATCGGCAATATGATCCAATGTCGCCTGGAACATCGTCTCGGTCTCGGTCGGGAACCCGGCAATCAGATCGGCGCCGAACACCGCATCGGGACGCAAACGCCGCACGAGGTCGCAGAACGCGACGGCCTGCTCGGGTTGGTGACGGCGCTTCATGCGCTTCAGGATCATCGGATCGCCGGCCTGGAGTGAGAGATGCAGATGCGGCATCAAGCGCGGCTCCTCGGCGATGACCCGGTAGAGGGTCTCGTCGATCTCGGCGACATCCAGCGATGTCAGCCTGAGGCGCGGCAGGTCCGGTACCTGATCGAGCAGCGTGCGGACGAGATAACCCAGGCTCGGCTGGCCCGGCAGGTCGCCGCCCCATCCGGTGATGTCGACACCGGTCAGGACGACCTCGCGATAGCCGCGTTCGACGAGGGTCCGGACTTCGTTGACGACGCGGCCCGCCGGCACGCTGCGGTTGTTGCCGCGGCCGAACGGGATGATGCAGAACGTGCAGCGGTGATCACAGCCGTTCTGGATTTCGACAAAGGCGCGCACGCGATCGTTGAAACTGGGCACCAGATGGGCCGCGGTCTCGCGCACGGCCATGATGTCGGTGACGTGGATGGCCGGGCCGTCGGATTTCGCCCAGGTTTGCGGCTCCAATTTCTCGACGTTGCCGACCACCTGATCGACTTCGGGTAGGTCGGCCCAAGCTTGCGGATTGATCTGGGCGGCACAGCCGGTAACGACGATCGTGGCGTCCGGGCGTTCGCGCCGCGCCCTTCGGATCTGTTGGCGCGCCTGGCGTTCGGCCTCCGCCGTGACGGCGCAGGTGTTCACGACGATAAGGTCGTCGCGGCCGGCGGCTTCCGCGTGGCCGCGGATGACACCGGACTCATAGGTGTTCAACCGGCAGCCGAAGGTCAGGACGTCGGTCATCTCAGGCCGTCAGATGGGGCGCCATGACGCCGTTGAACGAGAAGGATACGGCGCCTGCCATCAGCACATGGCCGTCGTCTTCACGCCAGGTGATGGTCAGCGGACCGCCGTCCAACTGGATGGTGGTCTGTCGCCCGGCCAGACCGCGCCGGTTGGCCGCGACCCCTGTCGCGCAGGCTGCCGAACCGCACGCCCGGGTCTGGCCGGCCGCGCGCTCCCATACCCTGAGGCGGATTTGATCCGTGCCGGTCACTTGGGCGAAGCTGACATTGGCGCCTTCCGAGAACAGGGGATGGCGCTCCAGCGCCGCGCCGACGGCGGGGACGTCGATCGCCTCGGCGTCATCGACAAAAAAGACCATGTGCGGGTTGCCCATGTTGACGGCGCACGCCGGGCCAGGCGCTGGTTCGCCAAGGTCGATGGCCTCGGTCCCGGTTTCGCTGGCGAGCGGTATGTCCTGCCACGACAGGTTCGCCGGACCCATATCGACGGCGATGCCCGTGTCGGTGATCCGGCATTGCAGGACGCCGGCCACGGTCTCGATCTCGGTGCTGTCGCGCCCGTCCTCATCCATCAACAGGTGGGCGACACAGCGCGTGCCGTTACCGCAGGCTTCCGCGTCGCTGCCGTCGGGGTTCCAGATGCGCATGAAGGCGTCGGCCTTGTCGGACGGTTCGATGCGCAAAAGCTGGTCAAAGCCGATACCGGTATGGCGATCGCCGATACGCTGGATGGCGTCGCGCGACAGCTCGTGGTCATGCTTGCGCGCGTCGACAATGACAAAGTCGTTGCCGAGCCCGTGCATCTTGATGAAGTCCACACCGCTCATGGCCGGTATATAGGTGCTAGACGAGGCGAAAGTCCACCAATCGGCGCTTTTTGGGCCAAACCCGCTATAGTGCCGCCAACCGAGGAAACCAGGGGAAACTGCGGTGACAACGTTCGATCGATTGCCGGTTCTGGAACGCCGGCGCATTCAAGCCGAGGTCATCAAGCCGATCTTTGAGGCCATGGTGACCCGTATCGGTGAAGATATGGCGCGCGAGATCCTGGGCGGCGCCATCAAAAAGGCCGCTATTGACGAGGGCCGTCGGTTCGCCGAGCGCGATGGCGACGATGGTGGCGTGAAGGGCTTTGTTGCCATGCAGCACCTGTGGGAGGCCGATGGCGCGCTGGAAACCGAAGTCATCGAACAGACCGAGACGACCTATGTCTACAAGGTCAACCGGTGCCGCTACGCGGAGATGTACCGCGACATGGGTATGGCCGATATCGGCTTCCTCTTGTCATGCAACCGCGACGGCACGTTCTGTGAGGGTTACGACCCCAACCTCAAGCTCACCCGTAAGCAGACATTGATGCAGGGCGACGATCACTGCGACTTCCACTATCGGCTTGATGAGGAGCGCTGAGCCTGACGGGCAGCGGAGAACAGACCCTTGAACGATCGGCTACCTTTTTGGCAGCGTCTATTGATCACTCTCCTGGTGATGCTGCTCAGCAGTTATGTGGCGGGCATCATTTGTCAGCTCATTTTCGGATTCGCCATTCCCAGCTACATCGCCGGCGCCATCGGCGGTCTGACAAGCCTTCCGACCTGGGATTTCCTCAAGCGAATTCGACCATCCGGCCGGGGATAGCGCGGTTACGGATAACCGGCGGTGATCAACCGAACATCAGTTTGATTGCCCAAGGCAGGTAGAGGCTGATCAGGACGACGGCGGCCAGATTGATCAGGAAACCCGCGCGCGCCATCTGACCGGCGCTCACGGCGCCGCTGCCATAGACGATGGCGTTGGGCGGGGTCGCCACCGGCAGCATGAAGGCGCAGCTTGCCGCCACCGCGACCGGCGCGGCGAGGTCAATCGGGCTGACGCCCAAGGTCAGGGCGAGTGCGCCGGCAATTGGGATGAAGGTCGCGGAGGTCGCGGTGTTGCTGGTGATCTCGGTCAAAAAGACGATGATAAGGACCGCCATGCCGGTGATGAGCAGAACCGGCCATGTCATGAGGTTCTCAAGCCCATGACCGATCCACTCGGCAAGACCCGACGTCTCGATCGCGTCGGCAAGCGACAGACCGCCGCCCAACAGAATCAGCACTCCCCAGGGAACACGCTTGGCGCTCTCCCAGTCGAGCAGACGCGGGCCGTCCGATCCGCCTGACGGCATCACAAAAAGCAAAACCGCCGCGCCGATGGCGACGCTCGTGTCGCTGACGACGCCAGGACCCAGGACGAGGTCGATAAGGGGACCCGTGATCCACAGAACAGCGGTGATGGCAACGACTAGCGCCACGCGAATTTCGCCCGCTGACATGGGTCCCAGTGACCGATGTTGTTCTGCGATAACCGAGGCCGCACCCTCAATCCTGCCACGCGGCAGGCGGCAGACGATACGGCACAAGATGAACCAGCCTGCGGCCAGCAGCGCGATACTGAGCGGCAGGGCGACGGCCATCCAGGCGGCAAATCCGACATGGATGCCAAAACTCTCCGCCATGACGGCGGCGACCAGAGCGTTCGGCGGCGTGCCGATCAAGGTAGCGACGCCGCCTATGCTGGCGGCATAGGCAAGGCCCAGCAGCAAGGCGATGGGAAAGACGCCGCCGGCTTTTTCCTTGTCGTCGTGCAACAGGGCAATTACCGAGATCACGATTGGTAGCATCATGAGCGTTGTCGCGGTGTTCGACACCCACATGCTCAGGCCCGCTGCGGTGGCCATGAACCCGCCAACCAGGATGGCGGGCCGTTCCGGCAGGCGCACCAGCATGGCAAGCGCGATGCGCCGGTGAATCCCCACCCGCTCAACGGCGAGCGCGATCAGGAATCCACCCAAGAACAGGAAGATCAGTTGATTGCCGAAGGGTGCCGTGGCTTCGACCACCGTGCTGTCACCCGTCGCGGGCAATACGACAACTGGCAACAGCGCGGTGGCCGGCAGCGGCACCGCTTCGCTCATCCACCAGACCGCCATCCACAGCGCCAGCCCGGCAACGTGCCAGCCCGTCTCGGGCAGCCCTTGCGGTGGCGCCAGAACGAGTGTCAGAAGGAAAAGCGCCGGGCCCAGGGCCATGCCGGTGTGCCGCACTAAGGCGGCATGGCGGTGCGGGCGGTCGGGCGTAGCGGTGTCGGGTTCGAACATGGCATCGGAGCCTAATGCAACGGGCTGTCCATGGCCCTTGACCTGAATCATGGGGTCACGCTAAGTCGCGCCGGACTGGCCGGCGCACCATATGCTAGGCTATGTGGATCTTAACACCGGGAAGCACCGCCTATGTTCGATAGCTTAAGCGGCAGGCTTAACGACATTTTCGACCGCATGCGCCGGCGCGGCGCCCTGCGCGAAGACGATGTCGGCGCGGCGTTGCGCGAGGTGCGCGTGGCGCTGCTCGAGGCCGACGTCGCGCTGCCGGTTGTCAAGGAGTTCGTCGCTAAGGTCAAGGAACAGGCGATCGGCCAGGAGGTCCTGCGCGGCGTCAATCCGGGTCAGATGGTGGTCAAGATCGTCCATGACGAGCTGGTCGCTACTCTGGGCTCGGAAGCAAGCGAGCTCAATTTGGCGGGTAACCCGCCGGTCGCGATCATGATGGTCGGTCTGCAGGGTTCCGGTAAGACGACCTCGACCGCGAAGATCGCACGCCGCCTGCAGGAGCGTGACAAGAAACGCGTCCTGATGGCCTCGCTCGATACCCGCCGTCCGGCCGCTCAGGAGCAGTTGAAGGTGCTGGGCGAGCAGGCGGGCGTGGTGACGCTGGAAATCGTGCCCGGTCAGGAGCCGGTCGCCATCGCCAAGCGCGCCATGGACCAGGGCGCCAAGGGCGGTTTCGACGTCGTCATGCTGGATACCGCAGGCCGCCTGCATGTCGACGACGCGTTGATGGCCGAAGCCGCCGCCGTCCGTGATGCGACCGGCCCGATCGAGAGCCTGCTGGTGGTCGACGCCATGACCGGTCAGGACGCGGTCAACGTCGCCCAGAGTTTCAAGGACACGGTCGGTGTGACCGGCATCGTCATGACCCGGGTCGACGGCGACGCGCGCGGGGGTGCCGCGCTCAGCATGCGCCAGGTCACCGGCTGTCCGATCAAGCTGATCGGTGTCGGCGAGAAACTCGATGCGCTGGAGGCGTTCCATCCCGACCGCATCGCCGGGCGCATCCTGGGCATGGGCGATGTCGTCAGCCTGGTCGAGAAGGCCGCTGAGACGATTGAGCACGACGAGGCCGAGCGTTTCCGCAAGAAGTTCGAGAAGGGCCAGAAGTTCGATCTGGAAGATATGGCGAGCCAGCTTAAGCAGCTGCGCAAGATGGGCGGCATGGACGGGCTGATGAGCCTGATGCCGGGCGTCGCCAAGGCCAAGAAACAGATGAAGGCGGCCAAGATGGACGACAGCCTGTTGGCCCGCCAGGAGGCGATCTTGTCGTCGATGACGCCGAAGGAGCGGCGCGATCCCCGCTTGATCAACGCTTCGCGCAAACGACGGATCGCGGCCGGCGCCGGCGTCGCGGTGCCCGACGTCAACAAGATCCTGAAGCAGTATCAGGAAATGAACTCGATGATGAAAAAGGTCCGCAAGATGAGCAAGAAGGGCCAGCTGCCCGGCGGCCTGCCAGGCATGCCGGGCGGCGGCGAGATGCCGGCGGACCTGCCGGGCGCCATGCCCGACGGCCTGAAACTGCCGCCGGGCTTCAAGTTCTAGGTAGATTCGCTTCAGCATTGACCGGTGCCAGCCCACTCCCCCTCCCGGCCACCCATGGCAGCATCCTCGGGGTGGCCGGGAGGGGGAGTGGGCCGGTGATGCGCCGTGTCTGGCCCTTGGCCGGACCACAATCCAACCAAAACCAACACTTGCGATTCCCCTGCAGCGGCTTTATGTAGCCGCTCCGGTTTCCAGATTTATGAGCAGTTTCTCAGGCGGCATGCTGGGATCGCAGCCGATTTCGGCGGTTTTCGCTTGAGAAACAAGAGGATAGACGACGTATGGCCTTGAAGATTCGCCTTTCCCGCGGTGGCGCCAAGAAGCGCCCGATGTACCGAATCGTGGTCGCCGATTCCAGGCGCGCCCGCGACGGCCGCTTTATCGAGCGCCTCGGCCTTTATCAGCCGATGCTGGCCAAGGATGATCCCGAGCGCCTGACCATGGACACGGACCGCATCAAGTATTGGCTCGACAAGGGCGCGACGCCGACCGACCGGGTCGCGATTTTCCTGGGCTCTGCCGATATCATCCCGATGCGGACCCGCACCAAGGGCAGCGGTAAGCAGAAGATCCGCGAGGAAGAGGCCGCCAAGGCGGCCGCGGAGGCCGAAGCCGAGGCAAAGGCCGCCGCCGAGGCTGAAGCCGCGAAGGCCGCGGAAGCCAGCGAAGAGGCGTCTGAGGCGCCTGCCGAGGCCGAGGAAGCACCGGCCGAGGAGGCACCTGCCGAGGCCGAAGCCGCGCCTGCCGAGGAGCCCGCCGAGGATGGCGAGGAGAAGCCGGCCGGCTGAATCCCAGGCGCCGTCTGACGACGGTGCCGGCGACTGGGTTTGCATGGCGGTCATCGGTGCGCCCAAAGGCGTCCGTGGCGCTCTCAAGATTACCTGTTTCAGCGAAGAGCCCGACAGTGTCGTGGCCTATGGACCGCTCTCCGTGGGACCGGGCGAGCGGACGTTGACACTGCACCTGCTGGAACGCCTCAAAAACAACCAGATCGTGGTCGCCATCGACGGTATCGAGGATCGTGATGCCGCCGCCGCGCTGACCGGTACCCGGCTCTATCTGCGCCGCGCCGACCTGCCGGAGCCCGAGGATGACGACGAGTTCTATTTCCACGATCTGATCGGCCTTGCGGTCCAACATGTCGACGGCCATGCGATCGGCCGGGTGACCACGGTTCACGATCACGGCGCCGGCGCCTTTCTGGAGGTCTTGCCGGATGGCGCAAACAAGACCGTGATCATCCCCTTTACCCGCGAGGCCGTGCCGGTGGTCGATCTGGAGCACGGCAAACTGGTGGCCAACCCGCCGGCCGGTCTGATGGATGATGGCTGAAAACCGGCAGAAAACCTGGACGGCGACGGTGCTGAGCCTGTTTCCGGAGATGTTCCCGGGTCCGTTGGGTGCATCGCTACCGGGCAAGGCGCTGGAATCCGGCCTGTGGGCGCTGGAAACGGTGGACATTCGCGATTTTGCGCGTAATAAACACCGCTCTGTTGACGACAGCCCCTTCGGCGGCGGGCCAGGCATGGTGATGCGGCCCGACGTTTTGGCCGCAGCGATCGATGCCGTGGCCGGCGAGGGGGAGGACGAAGCGCTGATCTACCTGACCCCGCGTGGCAAACAGCTAACGCAAGCGCGGGTGAGGGAATTGTCCCGGCTTCGCCGTCTCACCATCGTCTGTGGCCGTTTCGAGGGCGTGGACGAACGGGTGATCGAGGCGCGGGAGATGGAGGAGATCTCGATCGGTGATTTCGTGCTGTCGGGCGGAGAACCGGCGGCTATCGCCTTGATCGATGCCTGTGTGCGTTTGCTGCCAGGCGTCGTCGGTGCGCCGCAAGGATTGGACGAGGAGAGTTTCGAAGGCGGATTGCTGGAGTATCCGCACTATACGCGCCCCAACCCCTGGGAGGGACGCGACGTGCCGGAGGTTCTGCTGTCGGGTCACCACGAGAAGGTCCGCCAGTGGCGCCAGCAGGAAGCCGAAAAAATCACGCGCCGGCGTCGACCGGATTTGTGGCAACGCTATAGGCGCGATCACGACACCTGATAGGAAACATGCCGGCAGGCCGCGGCTGGAGGAATTTGAGATGAACGTTGTCGAAACGATCGAGCAGCAGCAGATCGACAAACTGACCGCCGACAAGGCGATCCCCGAGTTCGCGCCGGGCGACACGGTGCGTGTCGCCGTGCGCGTCATCGAAGGCACGCGCGAACGTGTCCAGAACTATGAGGGCGTGTGCATCGCGCGTAAGAACCGCGGCCTCAATTCGTCCTTCACGGTGCGCAAGCTTTCCTACGGTGAAGGCGTGGAGCAGGTCTTCCCGCTTTATTCGCCGCGCATTGCCGGCATCGAGGTGGTGCGCCGCGGCGATGTGCGCCGCGCCAAGCTTTATTACCTTCGTGGACGTACCGGCAAGGCGGCCCGTATCGCCGAGAAGCGTGAGGACCGTACGAAGAAGACCGATAACGGCGCCTGACACGCGCGCCGGGTGCAGCCGGCGACACCGTCGGTCGCCAGAAAAACGACGGAGTTGATCAGACACCATGACCAAACCGCGCACGCTGTTTGACAAGATCTGGGACGATCACGTCGTCGCCCATAATGGTGACGGCACACCGGTCATCTATATCGACCGCCACCTCGTGCATGAGGTGACCAGCCCACAGGCGTTTGAAGGTCTGCGCAATCACGGCCGCCGGGTACGCCGGCCCGCCGCGACGCTGGCCGTTGCCGACCACAACGTCCCGACCCACGACCGCGCACTCGGCATTGACGATGAGGAGTCGTGCATTCAGGTCGAGACCCTGACGATGAATTGTGAGGCGTTCGGCGTCGAGCTCTTCGGCATGAACGATCCGCGTCAGGGTATCGTGCACATTATCGGGCCGGAGCAGGGTTTCATTCAGCCGGGCATGACCGTGGTGTGCGGTGATAGCCACACCTCGACCCACGGCGCATTCGGCGCGCTCGCCTTCGGTATCGGTACCAGCGAGGTCGAACACGTCCTGGCGACCCAGACCATGGTCGAGGACAAACCGAAGAACATGTTGGTCAAGGTCGACGGCGATGTGCCGCTCGGCGTCACCGCCAAAGACGTGGTGCTGGCGATCATCGGTGCCATCGGCACCGCCGGCGGTACCGGCCACGTTATCGAGTTTGCCGGATCTGTCATTCGCGGGCTTTCCATGGAAGGCCGCATGACGGTTTGCAATATGACGATCGAAGGCGGTGCGCGCGCCGGCCTGATTGCGCCCGACGACACGACCATCGACTACGTCAAGGGCCGTCCGATGGCGCCGACCGGCGATCACTGGGACCAGGCCGTCGCCTACTGGCGGTCGCTGCCCAGCGACGAGGGCGCGCATTTCGACAAGCAGGTTTTCCTGGACGCGGCTGACATCGAACCGCAGGTGACGTGGGGGACGAGCCCCGAAAACGTCCTGCCGATCTCCGGCCGCGTGCCCGACCCCGCCGATTGTGCCGAAGACCATCACCGTGACGCCATGGTGCGCTCATTGAACTACATGGACCTGAAGCCCGGCACGCCGCTGGACGGCATCACGATTGACCGCGTCTTCATCGGCAGCTGCACCAACGGCCGCATCGAAGACTTGCGCGCCGTCGCCGAGGTCGCCAAGGGCCGCAAGGTCGCCGATAACGTGAACGCCATGGTGGTGCCCGGTTCCGGGTTGGTGAAGCAGCAGGCCGAAGAAGAGGGCATCGCGCAGGTGCTGGTCGATGCCGGTTTTGATTGGCGCGAACCCGGCTGTTCCATGTGCCTGGCGATGAACGCCGACAAGCTTGAGCCCGGCGAACGCTGCGCCTCGACCTCGAACCGCAACTTCGAAGGCCGTCAAGGCCGCGGCGGGCGCACCCATCTGGTCAGCCCGGCCATGGCGGCGGCGGCCGCGATTGCCGGTACACTGACCGACGTTCGCAAACTGGTTGGCTGAGGGAGACGATTATGGACAAGTTCACCACGTTGACCGGGATCGCCGCGCCCTTGCCGATGATCAACGTCGATACCGATATGATCATTCCCAAACAGTACCTGAAGACGATCAAGCGCACGGGCCTTGGCAAACATTTGTTTGACGAAATGCGTTTCACGCCGGACGGCAAGGAAGTCCCTGAGTTCATCTTGAACCAGGATGCCTACCGCAAGGCCGAGATCCTGATCGCCGACGAGAACTTCGGCTGTGGCTCCAGCCGTGAACATGCGCCGTGGGCGCTGCTCGATTTCGGCATCCGCTGCGTCATCGCGCCGAGCTTCGCTGACATCTTTTTCAACAACTGCGTCAACAACGGCATCCTGTGCATCGAGCTGCCCGACTGGGAAGTTCACCGCTTGCTCGCCGATGCCGGGCTTGGCGCCAACGCCCGTTTTACAGTTGATCTGGAAGCGCAGACGATAACCCGTCCCGACGGTGAGACGATCGAGTTCGACATCGACGCCGCCCGCAAGCACCGCCTGTTAAATGGCCTTGACGAGATCGGCCTGACCATGCAGATGGACGATCAGATCTCCGACTTTGAATCCGAACGCGATAAGAAGCATCCCTGGGTGTGAACGCCACGCGCGAACGGCGGACGACTGTGTCGAACCTACGCCGTGGACCGTAAGTCTTCTCTCGACATCGCGACGTCGAGCAGTGCCGTCACCCGCTATGTTGGCATGCGTGTGGGGCGCATGACGATCAGCGCGCGAGTAGCGCTGAAATTTGCAGCTAGCGTTCAAGGGGCGATGGCCCTCGAACCAACCCTACTTTGAGTGGTGTCGTCGGCATGTTTGTTGGTTGTCGAAAAACTCCTACCATTCCCCGTGATGCGCTGGTAGGGGATGCGACACGGGCGGCTCTGGGGCAAAGCTGGCGCGTCGCATCTGCGTCAAAGATCTACCCGTACATAGACTGTCCTGGTTTGGGGGGAACACAATGACAGCCAACAAGCAGCTGCTGATGCTGCCTGGCGATGGCATCGGCCGTGAGGTCATGGCCGTGGCGGAACGTGTGGTTGACTGGTATGCCAAACGCCGGTCGCTTCAATTCGATGTCGAACACGATCTGATCGGTGGAATCTCGTTCGATACGCACGGCACGCCGTTGACGGACTCGGCGCTCGAGCGCGCCAAGCGAGCTGATGCCGTGCTGCTGGGTGCTGTCGGTGGACCCCAATGGGATGGTCTGGCGCGTGAGCACAAACCGGAGACCGGCCTCCTGAAGATCCGCAAGGAGATGGGTCTTTTCGCGAACTTGCGCCCGGCCCTCGTTTTCCCAGCTTTGGCGGAAGCCTCGACCCTCAAGACCGAGCTGGTGTCGGGCCTCGACATCATGGTCGTGCGCGAATTGACCGGCGGTATCTATTTTGGCGAACCGCGTGGCATCGACGATCTGGGTGGTGGCGAACGCAAGGGCTTCAACACCATGGTCTACACGACCGAAGAGGTGCGGCGCATCGCCCGTGTCGCCTTCGACCTGGCCAAGAAACGGAGTGGCCGCGTGTGCAGCATCGACAAAGCCAACGTGCTGGATGTTTCCATGCTGTGGCGCGAGGAGGTCATCAAGCTGCACCAGGAAGAATATGCCGACATCGAGCTATCGCACATGTATGTCGACAACGCGGCCATGCAGTTGGTGCGCGATCCCAAGCAGTTCGATGTCATCGTTACCGGCAACATGTTCGGCGACATTCTTTCGGATGCGGCCGCGATGCTGACCGGTTCGCTCGGCATGTTGCCGTCGGCGTCGTTGGGTGCGGAGGTTGGCGGTCGCATTCCGGCACTCTATGAACCCGTCCACGGTTCGGCACCGGACATCGCCGGCAAGGACATAGCGAACCCGCTTGCGACCCTGCAGAGCTTTTCGATGATGCTGCGGTACTCCTTCGACTTGGGCGAGGAGGCGCAACTGCTGGAGACCGCAATCGAACGTGTGCTGGCCAGCGGTTTGCGAACCGCCGACATCATGCAGGACGGCAAGGCGCGGGTGTCGACCAGCACCATGGCCGACGCCATCTTGCGCGAGCTCGACAAGGCTGCCGACTAGTCTCGTTAGGGCGTGTTCACCGTCAGGTGCGTGCCTGAATCGACAACCAGCAACTGGCCGGTGACGCCCGGCGCGCCGCCGGCAAACCAGGCGACTGAATCGGCGACATCCTCGGCGCTCACAAGATGTTTCAGCATCGATAGCTCGCGAACCCTGCCACGGAACGTTTCATAGGCAGCCGGCTCCATACGCTGCGCCGACCAGCGGGTGTCGACGTAGCCGGGGCACACCGCGTTGACCCGAACCTCCGGCGCCAGAATGCGCGCCAACGACATGGTGAGCGTGTTGAGCGCGCCCTTCGAGGCGGCGTAGACGACCGAGCTGCCGTAGCCCGAAAAACCTGAATGGGATGAGATGTTGACGACGCTGCCGTGCGACGCGCGCAACGCCTGTTCGGCCGCGCGCGCCATCTGAAAGGCGCCCCGGACGTTGACGCTGATGACCTTCTCGAAGTCCTCGGCGGTCACTTCGTCCATCTGATCAAGCGGTACATAGCGTGTGATCCCCGCATTGTTGACGAGGGCGTCGACCCGACCCCAACGGCCAAGCGCCGCATCGACCATGGACCGGCATACGGCATCGTCGGTGACGCTGCCTTGCTGAATGAAAAAGTCGGCGCCGGCGTCGCGGCACAACCGGGCCGTTTGCTGAGCGTCAGCTTCGCTCCTGGTGAAATTGATGACGACGTTCCATCCGTCTGAGGCCAGACGGCGTGCGCTCGCCGCGCCGATGCCGGTGGCCGAGCCGGTGACGATGGCGACCTTGCGTTGGCCTGTCATGGATCCTCGTCGCGTCCGTGTCGATATCTGTCGAATGCATCAGGATGGCCCAGGCGACGCGCTGGGTCGAGCCTGCGCGCCGGCTTTAGGGCTGGATGGGTAGGTCCTTTGGGCCTTGCACATTGGACCGACTGACGCCATATTCCGCGCAGCTGACAAGCGATTCGAGTGAGTTTGGATTCCGTGATGAACGTTCGTTTCACCTTACCGGTCGATCTGGCCGCCGCCCTTGGCGGTGCCGCCATGACCAAAACCACGACCAAAACCCCGGTAGTGAGGCGCTGACCACCGGCCCGGTCAGCGTGCCATAAGATGAACCAAGGGGCCGGAAGGCCCCTTTTTTGTTGCTTTGATTGTAGGATAACCGCCCAGGCTGGCTCGGGCGGCGAAAGGAGAGGGTGATGGGTTACAAAATGGCAGTTGCTGGCGCCACGGGCGCGGTCGGCAACGAAATGCTGCAGATCCTCGCCGAGCGGAACTTCCCGGTCGACGACATGGTGGCACTCGCCTCGTCCAACTCGGTTGGACGCGAAGTGTCGTTTGGCGAAGACCACACGCTGAAGGTCCAGGACCTCGCCACCTTCGACTTCAAGGGCACCGAGTTGGCGCTCTTCTCGCCGGGCGCGAAGGTATCCGACGAGCACGCGCCGCGCGCCGCTGCTGCCGATTGCATCGTCATCGATAACACGTCGCGTTTTCGTTACGACGAGGATATCCCGCTCGTCGTGCCGGAAGTGAACGCCGAGGCGCTGGCCGGGTACGAGAACCGTTACATCATCTCCAACCCCAACTGCTCGACGATCCAGATGCTGGTGGCGCTCAAGCCGCTGCACGATCTGGCGACCGTCAAGCGCGTCGTCGTCGCGACCTACCAGTCGGTCGGTGGTGCCGGCAAGAAGGGCATGGACGAGCTCTACCTGCAGACCAAGAACAAGTTCTGGAACGAGACGTCGGAGCCCGACGCTTTCCAGAAGGAGATTGCGTTCAACTGCATTCCCCAGATCGACATCTTCATGGATGACGGTTCGACCAAGGAAGAATGGAAGATGGTGGTCGAGACGCAGAAGATCCTGGATCCAGCGATCAAGGTGCAGGCCACCTGCGTGCGCGTGCCTGTCTTTGTCGGCCACGCCGAGGCTGTGAACGTGGAGCTTGCTTCACCGCTGTCGGCCGACGATGCGCGTGAACAGCTCCGGGAATCCGACGGCATCGTGGTCTTGGACGAACGGGTGCCCGGCGGTTACATCACCCCGAAGGAATGCGCCGGCGAGGACGCGGTCTATGTCAGCCGTATCCGCAACGACCCGACGATCGAGAACGGGCTCTCGATGTGGGTCGTCTCGGATAATCTGCGCAAGGGCGCCGCACTTAACGCCGTGCAGATTGCCGAAGAGATGGACCGCCGGTTCCTGAAGGGCGCGTTGCCGAAGGCCAGTTGACGACGTCGGCTGCGGACGGTTGAACGGGTGGGCGCCTTAGAAAGCGCCCTTCCATTGCTCCGTGTCGACGAACCAGCGCTCCTCAAAGACCTTGCCGTTGCTGAGCTTGAACAACACCGCGAGCTGGCTGCCTTCCGGCACCTTCTCGCTTGTCCATTCGATGATGGAGACAACTTCGTCGCTGTCGCCAATCTGACGGATTGAGGAAAACGCGAACCCGGGCGGCAAGGCGGCACCGATGTTCTCGAGCGCACTGCGAAACCCTGCTTTGCCTTCGATCACATCGTTTTGGCCGGGTATGACAAAAATCATGTCGTCGGTGTAGTCGGCGATCAGCGTGTCCCAATCGCCTCGTAGAACTGCTTCCCATCCCCGCTTCACGATGTCTGCATCACTTGCCCCGTGATCAACGGAATGCGACGGTTGTGCGTTGGACATTTCCTGGCTCCTATCGTTACGACCGATGTGTCAGCGTAGTTCGGCGGTTGGCAGTCGGATATCCGGCCGATGATGTATTTTGGCTCCATCAAATGCAGTATTCTGCCTACGGCGTCTGCGCTGAATGCGGATCGATGAGCTGGCAGGTCCGACAGAAATCGGGGAGGAAACTTGGAAAATCCCACGCCTCCGTATGAGCGGCTAAGCCGCAGGGAGAAGGAGATTGCGACCGCATTCTCTGGCGGGGAGAACCATCACCAGATTGCCGAACGGCTTTGCATCGCGCCTTCCACGGTTCGCACGCATCTGGCGTCGATCTACCGAAAGCTTGAGGTCTCGTCGAAGCTGGAGCTTCACAAATCGCTTGAAGGTGGCGGTTCGAAACGAGTCGGGTCGGATACCGCACTTCCGGTTATCTCGGACAGACCTTCGATTGCCGTTTTGCCGTTCGCCAGCATGTCAGACGATCCCGATCAGGGATACTTTGCCGAGGGAATCGCAGAAGACATCATCACCGCGCTGTCGAGGATCAAGTGGTTCTTCGTGACCGCGAAGCTCTCAAGCTTTTCCTACGAGGGCCGTGCCGTCGACGTGAAGCAAATCGGAAGCGAGCTCGGCGTGCGCTACATCTTGGAGGGTAGCGTTCGCAAATCCGGTCTTCGCGTCCGTGTTACCGCCCAACTGGTCGACTCATCGAACGGTGAGCATGTCTGGGCGGAACGGTATGATCGCGAAATCAGCGACATTTTTGACATCCAAGACGAGATAACCCGCAATGTCGTCGCAAGCACGCAAACCCAAGTTGCGTTAGCCGAAGCGTCCCTGTTCGCAGACTTGGAGAAACCGTCCTTGCCCGTCTGGGCGCTGGTCAATCGATCTTGGAAGCTCATGTACGACATGACCGCTGACTCCTTGCTGGAAGGTCGGCGTTTGGCTGAAGAAGCCATTGCCATGGATCCAGGCAGTGGCCGCGCCCATCAGGTTTTGGCAGCCCACTTCTGGCACTGGTATTGGATGGGTTTTGCCGACGACCGAAGAAAGACCCTTGATGAAGGCAGGAAAGCGGCAGAGCGGGCCATTCGCCTCAACGAGTATGACGAGTATTCCCATTGGCTGCTCGGTCTGCATCAGATGACCGATCATAACTTCGATATGGCGGTGGCGGAGCTAAAGCGCGCTATTGAGATCAACTCCAACTGCTCATTGGCCTATGGCAGCCTTGCCACGGTTCTTAACTTTGCGGGGCAACCAGAAGAGGCGATCACCAACAATTTGATTGCGGTTCGTTCCAATCCTCGCGATCCGAGCATTTTCTATCGGCATACCGGACTGGCGTTGTCGCACTTCTTGCTGAACGACTATGAGGCGGCGATCGGATGGGCTCGACAGTCGGTTCTATTCAAGCCGGACTGGTTCCAGGGGCATGTCGTACTGATTGCGGCACTCGTTGAATCCAACCAGATCGGGGCCGCTAAGATAGCCTTTAGCGATTACTTGAGACATTTCCCCAAAGCATCGCGCGACGAGGTCTTGGGCCTGCCTTTTAAAGACCCCGAACCCGGTCTGCGGTTGGTCAAGTCTCTGGAAAAGGCGGGCTTGCAAGGGTAATCCTCAATTCGGCCGGGGATCACCTGCTTCTTCAACACGGTCAGGTTCGCAGAAATCTAAGTATGGCGACGGCCTTATGCGTTCACGTCCCCTTGCCACTGAGCCAGCTCGACCGTGACGCCTCCGGGGCCATCCAGGAAGACGAGTTTGCGGTCGTGGTAGTTCAGGATGTCGCCACGGGTCTTGAAGCCGTTGGCGCGGATCTTCTCGACCAGCGCGTCGACATCGTCGACGGCGTAGCAGACGTGGTTGTAGCCGAGCTTGGCGAGATTGCGGATTTCCGGATCGACTACCGCATCGGGGTGCTGGTAGTGGACGAGCTGCACATCGAAACGCGGCGATGACCCCGGCATAAGCATAGTGACGTGGTTGGCCTCGATGCCGTCGACGCCCATGTAATCGGCGAACGTCTTGCCTTTGATGACGGAGTTGTGCTCGACCTCGAAACCGAGAACGCTGAAGAACGCCTTGGCGCGGTCCAGATCGTTCACCACGATCGAGACGTGGTCCATGCTGCGGATCATCACGTGCTCCCTATCGTCGGCTGGGGTCATGAGAATAGTGCCGCGGGTCCTTCACGGCAACGCGCTCAAGCCATGGCGGTGACGGGTACGCGGGCCGATGGCGAGACGATTTCGTTGCGGGCGGCGACCAAGGCAATCTCCGGCAGGCCGAGCTCAACGGTCTTGCGCAACACGCCGTGGGTCGATGCCAGCGCGTGGGCCAGGCAATCTTCGGTCGGTTCGCCGTTGAGCGCCGCAGCTGTATAGATTGCGGCGAACAGATCGCCGGCGCCATCAACCGGCACGTCCAGGCGGGCGACTTCGGCCTGCCAGGCGCCCCTGCCGTCGACCACGACCACGGGGATCGTATCGGGGAAGTCGGCGCGTGCCTCAAGCGAGGTGACGATGACGGCTTCGGGGCCCATCGCGCGAATCTCCTGGGCGGCCTCACGAGCCTCGGCGATGGTGCCAATCGGCCGTCCGACCAGAAATTCGAGCTCCATGTGATTGGGATACAGGATATCGGCGCGCGGCACGATGTGGTCGCGCAGGTATTCCGGCACCTTCGGCGCGACAAAAAAGCCGTCCTCGTTGCCCATGACGGGGTCGCAGGCATAGATCGCCTTGGGATTTTGCGCCCGTAGCGTGTCGAGTGCGTGCAGCACCACTTTGCCCAGTTCCGGACCGCCGATAAAGCCGGTCAGAAGCGCCCCGCAGTCGCTCAGGCCGCGCTCGGCGACGCCGTCGACCAGATCGTGAACCCAGTTGTGGTCCAGCGGCTTACCTTTGAACGTATCCCATCCCAGGTGGTTCGAAAACACGACGGTTGGCACCGCGTCGACCTCGAAACCAAGGAGCTGGAGAGGTAAGACGGCGGCATTGAGACCGACATGCCCCCGGGCCACCAGGGACTGGATTGTGAGAACGTCCATGAATTTGCAATGCCCGGGCGGTTGTCCGGAGAAGACCCATCACTATAGTAGCGCGCGGTTCAGTTCAGGAGGCAAGACATGCCGCGTACAGTAAGACCGCGTCGAAGCGTACTCTACATGCCGGGATCTAATCCCCGCGCGCTCGAAAAGGCAAGAGATCTCGCTGCCGACACGCTGATTTTGGACCTGGAGGATGCTGTCGCTCCCGACGCCAAGGAGAAAGCGCGCGTCCTCGTCTGTAGCGCGCTGACCGAAGGCGGGTTCGGCAAGCGCGAGCTGGTGGTGCGGATCAACGGTCTGGCGACGCCCTGGGGTCGCGACGACATCATCGCGGTGTCGCGCTGCCGTCCCCATGCGCTGTTGCTGCCAAAGGTCGAGGGCGCCGGGTACATCCGCGAGGTCCTGTCGATCATGGACGTCGCCGGTGCTCCGCCAGAGACCGCCATCTGGTGCATGATGGAGACGCCGCTGGGCATCTTGCACGCCGAGCGTATCGCTTCGGCCAGCCCGCGTATCGGAAGCTTCGTCATGGGCACGTCCGATCTGACGAAGGACCTGCAGGCCCAGCACACCCGCAGCCGTGTGCCGATGCTGACGGGCTTGAGCCTGTGTCTGCTGGCCGCGCGCGCCTTCGACATCAGCATTATCGACGGCGTTCATCTGGCGCTCGATGACATGGAGAGTTTCGAAGCCGCGTGCGAGCAGGGCCACGAGATGGGCTTCGACGGCAAGACCTTGATTCACCCCAAGCAGATCGATATCGCCAATCGCGTGTTCGGTCCCAGCGACGAAGAAGTTGCCTGGGCGCAGCGCATTATCGAGGCCCACGAAGAGGCCTCGGAGACCGGCAAGGGTGTTGTCGTGCTTGATGGCAGACTGATCGAGAACCTGCATGTTCAGGATGCGCAACGCACCATCGCGTTGGCGAAGGCGATTGCCGAGCGGGAGGCTCCCGCCGCATGAGTTGGACGCCGGAAGGGAACTTTTTCGAGGATTTCGTGCCCGGCACCGTGCTGAAGCACGCCACGCCGCGCACGGTGACGACGGGCGACGTCGCGCTCTACACGGCGCTGACCGGGTCGCGTTTCGCGATCAACTCGGCCGATACCTTCGCCCAGCAACTGGGCCTTCTGGGCAGTCCGCTGGACGATATCCTCGTGTTCAACATCGTCTTCGGCAAGACGGTGCCGGATATCTCGCTCAATGCGATCGCCAATCTGGGTTATGCGTCAGGCCGTTTCGGCAAGCCGGTCTATCCCGGCGACACGCTGAAGACGGAAAGCCGCGTCATCGGCCGCCGCGAGCTCTCCAACGGCAAGGCGGGCATCGTGTGGGTGCGTTCGATCGGCACCAACCAGTTCAAGAAGAAGGTTCTGGACTATGTGCGATGGGTCATGGTCAACAAAAAGGACCCGGAGAGCCCCGCGCCTGAGTCCGAAGTGCCCGATCTGCCGCAGGCCGTCGGTGGGCAGGACCTCACCGTGCCCAAGGGGCTTGATCTGGCGGCTTACGATACGGTCGCCGCTGGCGACGATCGGCTATGGGACGATTTCAACGTTGGCGACCGCATCGACCACGTCGACGGCATGACCCTGGAGGAGGCCGAGCACCAGATGGCGACGCGGCTCTACCAGAACACCGCCAAAGTCCACTTCAACCAGCATCAGGCCCACGACACCCGCTTCGGTCGGCGCATCGTCTATGGCGGCCACGTGATCAGCCTGGCCCGCGCACTCAGCTTCAACGGTCTGGCGAACGCGTTTCGCGTTGCCGCCATCAATGGCGGGCGCCATGTCGCGCCGTTTTTCGCCGGTGACACGCTTTATGCCTGGTCCCAGGTGCTGGACAAGGCCGAGATCGAGGGCCGGCAGGACGTCGGTGCGCTCAGGATCCGTATGATTGGCGTCAAGGACCATTTAAGTGGTGATTATCCCGATAAGGATGGCGATGACGAAGACCATCCCGGCGTTGTCCTGGATTTCGACATGTGGGTCCTGATGCCACGCGCCGTGTGACCGGCTTTGGCCGCGCCTGGTTCGTTGACGCTTCCAGGGACCGGACCTAAAGTCGTAGCGTTATTTTGCAGTGCAGCATGACGAGAATCGCCGTCGGCTGTCGAAAAGGAATGTGAACGGACGACCCATGGCAGAAACACCTGAACGGCCGTTATCGCCGCATTTTCAGATCTACCGGCCGCAGATTACGTCGGTCTTGTCGATTACCCATCGAATCACGGGGCTGATTCTGTCCCTGGGCGCGCTGTTTCTGGTCATTTGGCTCGTGCTCGCGGCATCCGGTGAGGTCGCGTTCCGGGCCGGCCAGGCTATTGCGGGATCATGGCTGGGTTACGCCTTCCTGATCCTGTTCTCCTTGTGTCTGTTTTATCATCTGTTGAACGGCATCCGGCATCTGTTCTGGGACATGGGCCACGGCTTTGAACTGCCGACCGTGACGCGCACCGGATGGGCCGTTGTCATCGGCACGTTTATCTTGACCGCCATCGCCTGGTTCTTCGGTCTGACCGCCATGGGGGCCTTGTGATGGATAGCCGTCATCTAAGACGTATGGGTTCGGCGAAGTCTGGTATGCGCCATTGGTGGTACCAGCGGCTGACCGCGATTGCGATGATCCCGTTGGTCATCTTCTTCGTCGGCCTGCTGCCTCAGTTGGCAGACGCCAGCTACAACGAATTCCGGGCCCTGGTCGGCTACCCGGTTGTCGCGGTGTTGTTCGCGCTGATCGTCGGTGTCGGCTTGTGGCACATGAAGCTGGGCGTCCAGGTGGTGATCGAGGACTACATTCATCACGAAGCCTGGAAGATGGCGCTTCAAATTTTGCTCACGCTCGGAACCGGCCTGTTGTTGGTTGCTGGCATCATGTCGATCGTTCTGATCGCCGTCTAAGACAGGAAAGGTCTCAGCATGGCGGAAGCCTCGCCCAGCTATACGATTGTCGACCATACCTATGACGTTATTGTCGTCGGCGCCGGCGGTGCCGGCTTGCGCGCGACATTGGGGCTTGCCGAGGCGGGTCTGCACACCGCCTGCCTCACCAAGGTGTTCCCGACCCGCAGTCACACGGTTGCCGCGCAAGGCGGCATCTCGGCAGCGCTCGGCAACATGGGCCGCGACGACTGGCGGTTCCACATGTACGACACGGTCAAGGGCTCGGACTGGCTGGGCGACCAGGACGCGATCGAGTACATGTGCCGCGAGGCGCCTGCCGCCGTCATCGAGCTGGAGCACTATGGCGTCCCGTTCTCGCGCACGCCCGAAGGCAAGATTTACCAACGCGCCTTTGGCGGCATGACGACTGATTATGGCGAGGGCACCGCGCAACGCACCTGCGCCGCTGCCGATCGCACCGGTCATGCCATCCTGCACACGCTTTACCAGCAATCGCTGCGTTATCAGGCCCAGTTCTTCCTGGAGTACTTCGCGCTCGATCTCATTATGGATGACGACGGCGCGTGCCGAGGCGTCATGGCCTGGTGCCTGGAAGACGGCACGCTGCACCGCTTCAATGCCGAACTGACTATCCTGGCGACCGGCGGATACGGCCGCTGCTACTTCTCTTGCACCTCTGCCCATACCTGTACCGGCGACGGTGGCGGCATGGTGTTGCGCGCCGGCCTGCCGATCCAGGATCCGGAGTTCGTGCAGTTTCACCCGACCGGCATCTATGGCGCCGGCGTGCTGATCACCGAAGGCGTACGCGGCGAGGGCGGTTACCTCGTCAATTCCGAAGGCGAGCGTTTTATGGAACGCCACGCGCCGCATGCCAAAGACTTGGCGAGCCGCGATGTGGTCAGCCGTGCGATGACCATCGAGATTCGTGAGGGCCGCGGGGTCGGGGAGGAGAACGACCACGTGCTCCTGAAGCTCGATCACCTGGACCCGGCGATCATTCACCAGCGCCTGCCGGGCATCTCGGAAAGCGCGCGGGTCTTCTCCGGCGTCGATGTGACGAAGGAACCGATCCCGGTGCTGCCGACCGTGCATTACAACATGGGCGGCATCCCGACCAACTTCCACGGCGAGGTCTTGACCATTCGCGACGGCGATCCCAATGCCGTGGTGCCCGGCCTGATGGCGGCGGGCGAGGCGGCTTGCGTTTCCGTCCACGGCGCCAACCGGCTGGGGTCGAACTCGTTGCTTGACCTCGTTGTCTTCGGCCGTGCTACCGCCCAGCGTGCCGCCGAGCTGGTCGAGCCGCATGCCACCAAGCGCGAGCTGCCGGCTGATGCGGGCCAGGCGACACTCGACCGCTTTGACCGGATGCGCCACGCCAAGGGCGGCACGCCGACAGCGGCGATCCGCGATGCCATGCAGCGGACCATGCAGAAAGATGCTGCCGTCTTCCGTACCCAGGAAACGCTTGAGCAGGGCGTGCAGAACATCGGCGAGGTCTATAACAGCTTCGACGACCTCCACGTCTCCGATCAGTCGATGATCTGGAACACCGATCTGATGGAGACCTGGGAACTCGACAACCTGTTGCGTCACGCAGTCATCACCATGAACTGCGCGGAGAACCGCAAGGAAAGCCGCGGCGCCCACGCGCGCGAGGACTTCCCCGACCGCGACGACGACAACTGGATGAAACACACGGTGGTGTGGCTCGGCGATGACGGCAAACCGGTCATCGACTACCGCCCGGTCCACATGAACACGCTGACAAACGACGTGCAGAGTTTCCCGCCGAAGGCGCGGGTCTACTGAGCGGCGGCGACACAGGAGACAGATCCCATGGCCGAGTTTCGACTGCCGCGCAATTCGCGATGGAGCGACGGCAAGACCCATAAAGCGCCGGATGGTGCCACCGACGTCAAGTCGTTCCGCGTCTACCGTTACGACCCCGACAGTGGCGACAACCCGACGGTCGACACGTTCGAGGTGGACTTGAACAAATGCGGGCCGATGGTTCTGGACGCGCTGATCAAGATCAAAAACGAGACAGACGCTTCGCTGACGTTCCGCCGCTCATGCCGCGAAGGCATCTGCGGTTCCTGCGCCATGAACATCGACGGCACTAACACACTGGCTTGTCTGAAGCCGATCGACGACGTCAAGGACGACGTCAAGATCTTTCCGCTGCCGCACATGGCGGTGGTCAAGGACCTGGTGCCCGACCTCAACCACATGTACGAGCAGTTGGCGTCGATCAAGCCGTGGATGCGCAACGACACGCCGGCCTCGCCGGATAAGGAGCGGCTGCAGTCCCCGGAAGAGCGTGCGCAGCTCGACGGCCTCTATGAATGCATTCTCTGCTTCTGTTGCCAGACCAGTTGCCCGAGCTACTGGTGGAACTCCGACCGCTACCTCGGCCCCGCGGTTCTGTTGCAGGCCTATCGCTGGCTGGCCGATAGCCGCGATGAGGCAACCGGTGAGCGGCTCGATGAGCTGGAAGATCCGTTCAAGCTCTACCGCTGCCACACCATCATGAACTGCGCCAAGGCCTGTCCGAAACATCTGAACCCGGCCAAGGCGATCGCCGAGACCAAAAAGATGATGGTCGAGCGGCAGGGATAGCCGAGGCTCGTCAAACGGCGCCGAGGTCCAAAGAACGGCCTCAACTCAGCAATGACGCGTTCCGGCTCGCGCTTCGCTTGGCCGGGGTGCGGGTGCAGTTTGTGGTTGGGCGTTAGCCGCCGTCTGAAGGCGGCGCGAAGACGTCGACCGGGTTGGGAATGCCCTTCAAGACGTGGCTTCCCAGATCTTCCCATGGCACGTCCAAGACCCCGGCGAATTCGGCGCTTGCCAAGAGCGGCCGGTCGAGTGTCTTGGTCAGGGCTTCGATGCGTGCGACCTGATTGGCCGCCGGTCCGACGACCGTGAACTGAAGGCGTTGCGGCACGCCGATATTGCCATAGGTCAGATCGCCGATATGAAGCGCCAGGCCGCAGGTCAGGCGGCTTTCGCCGGCTTCGTGACGGACGACGTTGATCTCGTCCATGCGTTCGCCAGCCTCCTTGGCGGCGGCCAGCGCCTTGGTCGCGGCAGCCTTGTCGCCGGCTTCGGCGGTCGGGAAGATGGCAAGGACGGCGTCGCCGATCAGCAGCAGGACCTGTCCGCCATGATCCAGCACGGCGCCCGCCGTGCACTCGAAGTAGCTGTTGAGTGCGGCCAGATAATCGGCCGGTGACAGCAGCTCGGCCAGGCGTGTCGAGTTTCTGAGATCCGAATACCAGATGACCGCGTGGATCGACTCGCCGTCGCCGCGCTTGATGCGGCCGTCCAAAACGCGGCGGCCCGGATCGGGGCCCAGATAGGTGGTGACGATGTTCTGGGTTACCTCGGTCCTGATCCTGACCTTGCAGGCGACGGCGAGCCGCTTCTGGATGCGCCGAAGCGAGCGGATGTCGGTTTCGCTGAAGCCGCCCGGCCGGTCGGTGGTCCAGGAGACGAAGATGCCGTCGCCGCTGGCCTCCATGGTCGAGGAGGGGCCGAACGGCACATTGCCGGCCAGATAGTCGGTGGCCCCTTGTTCGGTCAGATCCTCGAGCACGGGAAAGTCGAGCAGGGTGTCATTGCCTTCGAGCTTGCGGCGCAGATACGGCACGCCGCTATCGAGCATGTGAAAGAAGGGACTCTTGCGGAACACCTCGTTGCCGACCTGGCCGTGTGGCATTTCGTACGTGCCCATGCCATGGCCGCGATGCCAGGTCAGCCATATCGCGCCAAACAGCGGGTGTAGCGTGCGATAGCTCACCATGGCGCGCGACAGCGGCACGCCGGCCGCGTGCAGGCGCTGGCAACAGCCCTTGACCAGTTCGGTCATGGTCGTGTCGGCCAGGGCCTCATCCATCAGCCAGTCGGCCACGACGTCGATAAAGGCGAGGTCGAGGCCCGGTTCATCCAGGGGTTTTGACATGGCTGAGATATAGACCATTAAGCGCGCGATACCAGTCAGACTTGGTTGAACCAGGATCGCGTCAGCAGCTCTTGACATATTTTGATATTTCCATAATTATCAAAGTATGAAGGCAACGGAAACCATCGAGGCGTTGCAGGCGCTTGCCCAGGAACATCGGTTGGCGGCGTTTCGTCTGCTGGTCGAAGCCGGTCCGCCAGGCCTGGCGGCTGGCGAGATCGCGCGCAATTTGAGTGTCGCGCCGGCCACCCTTTCGTTCCATTTGAACCAGTTGGCCCAGGCCGGGCTGGTTGGTTCACGCCGGGACGGGCGCTCGATCATTTATGCCGCGAACTTCGAGGCGATGGAGGATCTGGTCGGTTTCCTGACCGAGAACTGCTGCCGGGGATCCGGCGACATCTGCGCGCCGCCCTTGACCCTATCGAAAGCCAAGGATCTCTTGCTTGAGGAGAACGAGCCATGAAACGGCTGCACGTCAGCGTCAACGTCGAGGACCTGGACCAGGCCATCACGTTTTACTCCGCCCTGTTCGGTGCTGAGCCGGACGTGGTGAAGGACGACTACGCCCGCTGGCGCCTGGACGAGCCTTGCGTCAACTTCGCGACGACCTCGCGCGATCGCAAACCCGGTGTCGACCACCTGGGTATCGATGTCGACGACCGCGCAGAATTGGACGAGGTGACCGATCGCCTTAAGGCCGCCGGTCAGGCGACCAGTAACCTGAGCGAAGGCGCGTGCTGTTATCACCAGTCGGCGAAGTCGTGGACGGTCGATCCCGGCGGCGTCGCCTGGGAGACGTTCCATACCTACGGCAAATCGGTCACCTACGGCACCGACACCCTGGACGAGACCAACATCGCGCAGATGGCGGCCGAGAACGATGCCCCACATGAATCGAAGGTGCGGGGCTCTTGTTGCTGAACGGTCCGCGCCGAGGCGGATTTCCGCGACGACACAAATGTGACATCGAAGGGGGCTAGTATGCCACGGCGTATGGCAGTGGGGAGGTCGGGGCATGGGCGACACGACGAACAAACCCTTCAATGTACTTTTTTTGTGCACCGGCAATTCGGCGCGCAGCATCATGGCCGAGGCCATTTTGGGGCTTTGGGGCCAGAAGAAGTTCAGCGCCTACAGCGCGGGCAGCCACCCGACCGGCACGGTGAACCCGCACGCCATCGCGTTGTTGGAAAAACGCAATTTGCTGACGGCCGATCTCCGGTCAAAGTCGTGGGACGAGTTCGCGCAAGAGGGCGCGCCGGCGCTCGACTTCGTCTTCACGGTCTGCGATCAGGCTGCCGCAGAGGTGTGTCCGGTATGGCCGGGTCAGCCGATCTCAGCGCATTGGGGGGTGCCCGATCCGGCTGTCGAGATCGACGAGGCGAAGATCGACAAGGCGTTCTTGAACGCCTTCCTGACGCTCGAAGCGCGTATCAAGCTCTTCACGGCGCTGCCCATCACGTCTCTCGACAAACTGGCGCTCCAGGAGCGTGTCGACAGCATCGGCCGGGACCAGGACAGAGCTTCCTAGACCCCCGCGTTCGCCGGAGGGTTTCACTCCGTTCACGACTTCTGTGTGAGACATCATGACATTTGATTTGGCGCGCCGTCTGGCGGCGGAGGCCCTGGGCACGGCGTTTTTGCTGGCGACCGTGGTCGGCTCCGGCATCATGGCCGAGTCGCTGGCCGGCGGTAACGTGGCGCTGGCGTTGCTCGGCAACACGATCCCGACCGGCGCCATCCTGATCGTGCTGATCATCATGTTCGGGCCGATCTCCGGCGCCCATTTCAACCCGGCGGTGACGCTCGCCTTCGCGCTCAAACGCCAGATCAGCCTGCGCGACGGCGGCCTCTACGTCGTCGTCCAGATCATCGGCGGCCTGATTGGCGTCATCGCCGCCCACATCATGTTCGACGTCGCCATGATCCAGGAATCGGTCAAGGCGCGCGCCGGGCCCGCCCAATGGTTCGCCGAGATCGTCGCGACCTTCGGCCTCGTCTCAACCATTCTGATGACGCTGCGCTGGCGCCCGGATGCCGTGCCCTATGCGGTCGGCCTCTTCATCACCGCGGCCTACTGGTTCACGGCCTCGACTTCGTTCGCCAACCCGGCGGTCACCATCGCGCGCTCCTTCACCGACAGCTTCAGCGGCATCGCGCCCGACCACGTGCCCGCCTTCGTCATCTCCCAGTGCATCGGCGCGGCCATCGCCGTTGCGCTCGCCGCCTGGCTGCTACGCCCGGCGCGGGAGGAGGGTGAATAGTGTGCCGATTGTTCTACTGAGGACAGCCCAGAGCGCGCGCTTCGGTAAGAAGGTCCTCTCTCTTGTAGTAGACTTGGTGATCGTAAGCCTCACCATTCCAACGCAGAAGCATTTTGCTGCTGCATAGACTGACGTAGCCATCCACGGTCTCATTGATTACATGAAGGCTACTGCCTGGCATAAGGTAGGCCTCCTCCTCTCCGTCCGCATCCAAAATCGGATCGAGAAAGCTCAGTTCCCCGATCTTGCGCCAAGCCGGTGGCTCGCCGTCCTCCGGGGGCTCCACTTCCAGAATGGCTCCACGACAAGCAAAGCTGTCGCAGATCGGCAAGGAGATGATGTAGATGAATACCTCGTCACGGCCATCGCCGTTGACATCATAGGTTCCGACGCGAATGTCACTCAGCACCGTATCGAAAGGGACGATGTACGTGTCGTATTCCCAGCGAAAATACTCCGTCCACTCGGCGCCATTAAAACGGCAACCCCAAAAAGGCCAAGGTATGTTTGTCATGGTGACGGACTGTTCGGCGCTGGTGATGAACCGCTCGTAGAGGGATGTCGTAAATGTCGTCCGTGTCTTTTCAACAAGACTCCAATCACACGGCGCGTCCATACTTCGATCTTTGACCACCGGCGAGAAGACGAAGAGGTCGCACAAATCGCCGTCGCATGTCGTGTCGTGATCGACAAGAACCAGCAAATCCTTGATCTCGTCACCATCAACGTCGGCAAATCCGGCAAAGAAGCTCTTTGCCGTCAAGTCTGGGTTGTTAAAGTGGCGCCCTTCCGGTGACGTTTGTAGAAACGCCTCGACCAGCGAGAAGTGCTCGCCGAGAAAGGGCACGATCAATATTTCATGGGCCTGATTGTCGTCATCGGCGGCCACGGGATGAGCCACCGGAATCAAGGCCGACAAGATCACAAAAGCGACCACACGACGAATGGCCGAACCCCGCCCGACTACGACATCAGTGCCGCCAACGCTGGCCCAAGCGAAAGAAGATCTTAGTTCGGGCAACCGAGCTGCTCCGCCTCGTAATCGGGCACATAGAAGCGGATGTTATACGTCTCGCCGTTCCACCGCAGATAAGAGCCGCGGCTGCAGAGGCTGGCGTACCCATCTACCGTCTCGTCAATGACCAGCATGGTACGTCCCGGCCAAACATACGCCTCGTTCTCCAGAACGATGTGCATGGCCGGATCGAGGGAGTTGAGCTCGCCGATCCAGCGCCACGCGGGTTTCGATCCGTCTTCCGACGGCGACAGCTCCAGAATGGCGCCGCCACACTCATCCCGTCCGCAGATCGGTGGCGACACGACATAGATGAATATCTCGTCTTGGCCGTCGCCGTTAAGGTCGTACGTGCCGATGCGGACGTGGCTGAGCAAGATTTCGTCCGATTCGAATGTCGTATCGTAAAGTCGCTCGAAGTAGTTGCTCCAGTCCTCGCCCTCAATCTTGGCGGCCAACGCTGAAGGCCAACCCTTCAGCGTAACCGTCTGCCCATTTGCGACGACGAAGCGCTCGTAGAGCGATCGTTTGACATCGCTCCGTGATGAGCTGACAAACAACCAATTGCACGGACTGTTGACGGTCGGGTTTTGCACGTCGGCCGAGAAGACAAAGACGTCACAGCGCTGATCCGTACAGACTGCCTCGTGATCAACCAGAAACACCAGGTTGTCGAGACCATCGCCGTCGACGTCGCCAAACCCGGCGTAGATGTCGCGTGAGGTCAGGGCGTCGGTTTCGAAGTACTGGCCGAACCACGCTGTCGCCATGTACTCCTCAACAAGCCAAAGGTACTCGCCGATGTCCGGCATCAGAAGCACCTCCTTGGGAAGCCTGTCGCCTCGCGCATTTGTGGTCTGGGCGAACGCAATCGAGAGGGCGATGACGGCAAGCGACGATCTGAGCACGTTCACTCTGCCGTCTCCGTCTGGTTTGGTGGTGCCATGTCATCCGTTGCGTAGGGGCAAGCACAAGAGCTAGGGCAGGGCACAGCCATGATCCGAGAGGTCATAGGTCTCGCCGTTCCAGCTCAAGTGAAATTGCCGCGTGCACAGGCTAGGGTAACCATCGATCACTTTGTTCAGCACCTTGATGCGGCGCGCTGGATGAGACGAGATGTCGTCGCCGATAATAAGGTTGTCGGCGACGTAAAGGCCGAGCAGGTCGCCGATCCAGCGCCAGCCGGGTCTCCCGCCTTCCTCGACGGGCAACAGCTCCAGGATCGCGCCGCCGCACTCGTCGAACCCGCACATGGAAGGCGACACCGCATAAATGAAAACTTCGTCGCGGCCGTCGCCGTTGAGGTCGTAGGTGCCGACGCGAATGTCGCTCAGGCGTATCTCGTCACGCTCGACGGGCGTATCGTAGATCGCCGCGAAGTACTCTTTCCAGCGCTGCCCATCGAACCGGCCGTCAAAGGCGCCGATCGACAGGTGATGGTAGGGCTGGGTTATGTTGGTCAGGACGACCGTGTGTTCGGCGGTTTCCACGAACCGCTCAAACATCGATCGTTTGATCGGTGTCCGGGTCCGTTCGGCAGGCAGCCAGTTGCACGGGGCGGCCAGGCTCTGCCTCTGCCCATCGACCTTGAAGGTGAAGACGTCGCACATGTCCTCGTCACATGCGATGGGGTGATCGACGGCGATCAGCAACTCGTCGACGCCGTCGCCGTCAAGGTCTGCGAAGCCGCCAAAGAAGTCCACTTCGATCAACGCACCGGTAGCGAACTCGTCACCGTAGGACGATGTCGGCATGTACTCTTCGACAAGCCAAAGATGCTCGCCGATGTCTGGGGTCAGGTAGATGTAGTCGGCCGCGTTCAGATCTCGAGCAAGACCAAGAAGAGCCCATGTGCCGATCATCGCTGCCAGGCTGTGCCTTGCGGCCTGCCCCAATCGTTCGATGTTACGGCAGTGTCGGCGCCAAGGGGGTCCAGGCGCGTGTTGCTCTACGTGCGGCATGGAGCCTACTCCGGGTCAGGCAGGACGTTCTTGTACTTAAAATGAAAGTAATCGGGCCATTTGCGGCGATGCAGCGTGCACGCCATGTCCTCTTGCGGCGTCCCCAAGTGCTCATAGGGCAAGCGTTCAAGCCGAACGGTTTGCCCGCCGATGGTTACGGAGTTTTCGTCGAACGTCTGTCTGAACGGCCTGCGTTGCTCGTCGTAGAGCCGCCAGTCACAGGGATAGTCGATATGTCGGTTCTCGACGACCAGCTCAAACAAGAAGACATCGCAGACGTCTCCATCACAAATCTCGTCGTGATCAAGCAGAATCACAAGATCGTCGCGTCCATCTTCGTTCGCGTCGACGAAGCCCCCATAAAACTCGAAACCGTCGGGAACGAGAAAGAAGCTCAAAGTGGTTGCCTCTCCACCGTGTACCGGTATGCCCGCGAGCAGCAGGCTCGCGGTCGCTAGGCGTTGCAGGTGACGGATCATATCAGCAAGCTTGGGTCATTGAGTGGCGGAGTCCACGTATTAGCTCCGCAAGCCCGGGTCGTAGGTCTCGCCGTTCCAGCGCATATGTGGGCTGGGAAGCGCAGCGATTTTCGACAACGGCACATGGCTTCTTCTTCAACGCCAATCGTGCTCGGCTACACGTTGCCGAGCCCACGGCGGATCATTGTCAATCATGAGAGTACACGTCGGCGAACGACAAGAACGGACACCCTAAGAGTTTCGCATCTTCCTCGCGAACGTGCTCGACGGCATAATTCTCGCCGTTCCAACGCATGATGTTTGTTGCGGCGCACATTGTGACATGTCCGTCGATTGTCTCTTCTGTGGCAACCAGTAACCTGGCGGGATAGGTCTCCGACAGATCATCGAAAACAAACCTCAAGTTCGGCACGAGGCGCGGCAGTTGGCCAATCGGTCGCCATGTCGGCAAGGATCCGTCATCGCTGGCGCGTACCTCCAAGATCGCACCGCCGCAATCACCGCGGTGGCAGGTGTCGGGCGAGTCGACATAGACGAAGACCTCCTCACTGCCGTCGCCGTTAACGTCGAATGCCCCGACACGCACGTCACGCAGGTCGATACGGCCACCGGCAGCGGGTCTTCCGTAAACCTGTTCGACATATGCGAGTTTGCCGCCGTCGCCTTCCGTCCAAGCCGGAAGGTCGGGCTTGCGCAGTAGAAGACGGTAGACTTTGCCGTCGACAAAGGCGAAACGCTCGAACATCGCACGTTCAATGGGAACGCGTAGGCGTTCGACGAACATCCAATCGGTCCGGTTGTCGGCGGGAGTGTCCGTCTCGTCTGAAGCGAAGACGAAGAGGTCGCAATGGTCGCCATCGCACGCGGCCTCGTGATCGACGACCCAGATCAGGTCTTCTGTGCCGTCCTCACCGAAATCGGCGAACGCCCCGAAGATGTCCGCCCCCGTCACCGCACCGGTCTTATAGTTCCCGGAGAATCGCGATGACCGCAGGTAGTCGTCCACCAGCAGGTAATGATCGCCTATATACGGCAGCAGGTTGATCTCTTGCGGCAGATTGTCGCTATGCGCAGTTGGCATCCGGACGGTCGCCGCCAGGAAGACAAGTGCCAGGCAGACAAGCGTACGGCTGATCATTCAGATGGTTCCGTCTCGTTGAGGGCCGGCACGTCATCGCTGGCATAGAGGGGAATGTTCTCGAATCCGATTAGCCGCTCTTCGACTTGTTCAAAAGCCTCTTTCTTTGTCCGGTCACCTGGAATGTCGTCAATGGGGAATGTCTCTGGGTCAGAAACCCATTCGTCGGCCTCAAGATGCTCGAAGTACTGCTTGACCCGTCCTTGACCTTCGCGATGTGCTGCTGCGAGCAGTCCGGCCTCGGTCACTTCGAACGTAACGTCTCCTGCTTCGATCTCTTGTCCGACATATCGCGTCAATCCGTCCCCTTCAACGTAACCCCACATCTTTGTCAGATATGCCGCGAAGGCGAGGTTCTGAAGTTCGGGGTCTTGGAGAAACTCGTCGCCATCAGGGAAGGGGTGGCCGTGCCACTGCTCGTCGGCGGTCATGAGCCCGATGTCGAACAACGATCTCGGTAGAAGTTGATATCGTCCTGCGGCGCGTGACGAAGGATTCACCAAGTGCCATCTGTCGAACGACTTTTCGAAGATGTCGATGGTATCAGCGAACTCGCGCGAAACCGGGAAGAGTTCGTCGGCGCTCCAAATCTCGTTGATCTGCAGTTTCTGCGGTGTCGGCTTCGTTTGAGGAATGGGTGGTTCTATGTCGGTAGCCGCCTGCTCCGGCTTTCTTGCCGGAATCGGCGGTGTCGCCGCCGCATCGGCATCCGCCCTCGCCGCGCGCCGCGTCGTCGCATCCGAGGTCGGAAAGATCCGCCGCGCCTGTCTGGCGAGCGGCGTTTCGCTGTCCGACGCGGCCTCGCGCTTCAGTTCGTCGGCGAAGGCGAACGCGATGTGTTCGCGCGATCCCATCGGGAACGGGTTGGCCTCGCCGCTGGCGACCATCCGGGTGATGGCGCCGGCGTCGGCGGCGATGGGGTTACGCGTGGTCTCGGTTTTGCGGTGTTGGCGTCGTGATGTCCGGCGTCGATTCATGATCGTGGGAACTCCCAGCTAAGGTTGGTTCCACCTCCCGTCCGTGAAACGTAGCACGAACAAACTGCGCAACCAAGGGTTTAATGTCTTGCCTTGAATTCGCCTGAATTCAGAGTTCGAGCGGCAACACCCGCGGGCGCTGCGCTTGGGCCCGGTCAGCTATGCTGCAGTGCAAGAATCCCCTTGCGAATCGGCATGGGTGCTGGTTGTTTAGCGCCGACAGCCGCAGCTTCCCCAATTCAGCGTTGCGGGCCCCTTGAGGGGACCCGGAGGAGACCACCCATGGCAGAGATGCTTCACCACTATATCGGCGGCCAGCGGGTCGCCGGCGCTGGCGGGCGTACCGGCGACGTGACCAATCCGGCGACCGGCGAGGTGATCGCCCAGGTGCCGTTCGCCAGCGGCGACGAGGTGCGCCAGGCGATCCAGACTGCCGCGAAGGCCCATCCCGAATGGGCCGCGGTGACGCCGCAGAACCGCGCGCGCGTCATGTTCCGCTTTAAGGCGCTGATCGAAGCCAACATGGACGAACTGGCCGAGCTGACATCGCGAGAGCACGGCAAGACCCTGTCTGACGCCAAGGGTTCGATCACCCGCGGCATCGAGGTGGTGGAGTACGCCTGCGGCATCGCGCAGGTCCTGAAAGGCGAGTTCTCCGAAAACGTCGGCACCAATGTCGACAGCTATTCGGTGCGCCAGCCGCTTGGCGTGTGCGCGGGCATCACGCCGTTCAACTTCCCGGCCATGGTGCCGATGTGGATGTTCCCGATGGCGATTGCCTCGGGCAACACATTCGTTCTGAAGCCGTCGGAGAAGGTGCCGTCGACGTCACTGCGCCTCGCCGAGCTTCTGGAAGAAGCCGGTGCCCATCCCGGTGTGTTGAACGTCGTCAACGGTGACAAGGAGGCGGTCGACACCTTGCTGACCGACCCCACCGTCCAGGCGATCAGCTTTGTCGGTTCGACGCCGATCGCCGAGTACATCTACCAGACCGGCACGGCCAACGGGAAACGGGTCCAGGCGCTGGGCGGCGCCAAGAACCACATGGTCGTCATGCCCGATGCCGACCTGGACCAGACGACAGATGCGCTGATGGGCGCGGCCTACGGTTCGGCGGGTGAGCGCTGCATGGCGATCTCCGTCGCCGTCACCGTCGGCGACCAGGTGGCCGACGCGCTGATCGATCAGCTCAAGCCGCGGGTCGAGAGCTTGCGGATCGGTCCCTATAACGACCCCGACGCCGACATGGGCCCGCTGGTGACGCGCCAGCACTATGAGAAGGTGAAGAACTATATCGACATCGGCGTCGAGGAAGGCGCCGACCTCGTCGTCGACGGCCGCGGATTCTCGCTGCAGGGCTATGAAGACGGCAACTTCATCGGCGGTTCGATCTTCGACCGCGTGACGCCGGACATGCGCATCTACAAGGAAGAGATCTTTGGCCCCGTGCTCGCCGTCGTGCGCGCCAAGAGTTACGACGAAGCGCTCGGTCTGGTGAACGACCACGAGTTCGGCAACGGCACGGCGATCTTTACCCGCGACGGCGATGCCGCGCGCGACTTCACCACGCGCACCAAGGTCGGCATGGTCGGCGTCAACGTGCCGATCCCGGTGCCGGTCGCCTATCATAGTTTCGGCGGCTGGAAGCGCTCGCTGTTCGGCGATCACCACATGCATGGGCCGGAGGGTGTACGCTTCTACACCAAGCTCAAGACGATCACCGAGCGCTGGCCGTCCGGCATCCGCCAGGGCGCCGAATTCATCATGCCTGTTCTGAAATAGGCGAGACGGAGGACAACCCATCATGGCACGCAGCAAAATCGCGCTGATCGGCGCAGGGCAGATCGGCGGCACTCTGGCCCATCTCGTCGGGCTGAAGGAGTTGGGCGATGTCGTGCTGTTCGACATCGCCGAGGGCGTGCCCCAGGGCAAGGCGCTCGACCTCGTCCAGTCGGGCGCGGTCGAAGGGTTCGACGCGGTGATGGAAGGCGCCAACGACTATGAGCCGATCGCCGGTGCCGACGTCATCGTCGTTACCGCCGGCGTACCGCGCAAACCGGGCATGAGCCGCGATGACCTGATCGGCATCAACGCCAAGGTAATGAGCCAGGTCGGCGCCGGTATCAAGGAGCACGCGCCCGACGCCTTTGTCATCTGCATCACCAACCCGCTCGACGTGATGGTCTATCACCTGCAGCGTGTCTGCGGTCTGCCGCCGGAGCGCGTGGTCGGCATGGCAGGTGTGTTGGACAGTTCGCGCTTCCGCACCTTCCTGGCGCAGGAGATGAACGTCTCGGTCGAGGACGTGACCGCCATGGTCATGGGTGGCCACGGCGACAGCATGGTGCCGCTGGTGCGTTATTCGGCCGTCGGCGGCATTCCGCTGCCGGATCTGATCAAGATCGGCTGGCTGACCCAGGAGCGCCTGGATGCCATCGTCCAGCGCACGCGCGACGGTGGTGCGGAGATTGTCGGCCTCCTGAAGACCGGCTCAGCGTTCTATGCGCCGGCGTCATCGGCGATCGAGATGGCCGAGGCCTACCTGAAGGACAAGAAGCGGGTGCTGCCCTGCGCCGCCCATCTGACGGGCCAGTACGGCGTCGATGACTGTTACGTCGGCGTACCCGTGGTGATCGGCGCCGGTGGGGTCGAGCGCGTGGTCGAGCTGGAATTGAACAGCGACGAACAGGCGATGTTCGACAACTCGGTGGCAGCCGTCAGATCGCTCATCGAAGCCTTGGAAGGTGTCCTGAACGCTTCCTAGAAAGACCGAACCATGACCCGCCTCGCGACTGTCTTTGCACTCATGTTGGTTTGGACGCCATCGGTCCAAGCCGATGAACCCGAGCGCGGCACGGCGGAGGAGGCGCAGGCGATGGTGGAACGCGCCATCGCGCTCTACGACCAGGCCGGCATGGGTGATGCGTTTCGCCAGATCACCTTGTCGCCGGACCCCGGCTTTCGCGACCGCGACCTCTATCTCTTCGTCATCGATCAGGCCGGTTTCATGGCCGCCCACGCGCTCTATCCTGAGAGTGTTGGGACCAACGGCATCAACGCCGTGGATTCAGCGGGCACACGTTATGTCCGCGACATCGTCACGCATGCCAGTCCGGAAGGCGCCTGGGTCGACTATGTGTTCATCGATCCGTTGACCGGCGTTCCCGCGCCAAAGTCGACCTGGGTCGTCCTTCACGACAGGTTCATTTTTGCCTGCGGCATCTATGCCGGGGAGGTTGGGATATGACGTATGGAGCCCTTAGCGGACTCGTGCTTTGCCTCCTGATTGGGAGCACCGCTACCGCTGCGGCCGACGATAACCAGCGCGGTACGGCCCGTGATGCCCAGGACATGGTTGAGCACGGCATCCTACTGTTCGAGGACGAGGGCGCAGCCAACGCCTTTGCCGCCATCAACTTGGGGACGCCCCAGTTCCGACATCACGACCTCTACCTCTTTGTGCTCGATGCGCAGGACGGCCTTGTCGTGGCCGACGCGCTGCACCCTGATCGGGTCGGCGTCGACGCGCTGGCGTTGAAGGACGTCAACGGGACGACCTTCGGACGCAACATGATCGAACAAGCGACCAAGCACGGTGTGTGGGTAGACTACGCGTTCGAAAATCCGATGACGGGTCAGGTCGAGCCGAAATCAAGCTGGGTCGTTCTCCACGACGGCTACGTGTTCGGCTGCGGTATCTACAACCCCTGACGTTCGGCAAGTTGGCATCACATCGACTTGATGAACGGCTGTGATGATGATCACCATCAAGTAAATCCGCGAAACTTAATCCAGAAAGCCCGTATCGATGCCACTGATGACTGTTGTCATGGGAATCCGTGATGTTAAAGTGCCTTTAACACGCCAACAGCCGGCTGTTTCGATGATTATTGCCCCCAGGGCGCCCCAATGAATTTGCATGAGTTCCAGGCCAAGGAGGTCTTGGCCGCGTACGGGGTTGCGATCCCGCACGGCAAGGTGGCGCGCAGCGGTGACGAAGCCGAACAGGCGGCGCAGGAATTAGGCGGCGACCTCTGGGTCGTCAAAGCCCAGGTCCACGCCGGCGGGCGCGGCAAGGCAGGTGGTATCAAGGTCTGCCGGACCGGTGACGAGGTCCGCCAGGCCGCCGACGCGCTGATCGGCACCAGCCTCAAGACCCATCAGACGGGACCCGAAGGCAAGCCAATCCATTCCGTCTATGTTGAAGAAGGCTCGTCGATTGCGCGCGAGCTTTATCTGGCGATGTTGGTTGACCGTGGCGCCGGCCGCATCGCGGTGATTGCCTCGACAGAAGGCGGCATGGATATCGAGGAGGTCGCAGCCAAGACCCCGGAAAAGATCCTGACGATCACGATCGATCCGGCGACCGGCTTGCAGGCCCATCATGGCCGGCGCATCGCGTTCGCACTGGGACTCGAAGGCGACCAGGTGAAGAAGGCAGGAAAGTTTGTTGCCGGTCTTTACAAAGCGCTCAACGAAACCGATGCGAGCCTATTGGAAATCAATCCGCTGGTCGTGACCGAGGACGGTGACCTTCTGGCGCTGGACTGCAAGTACAACCTGGACGACAACGCGCTCTTCCGCCACGCCGACCTCGCTGCCATGCGCGATGACGCGCAGGAGGATCCGACTGAGCTGGAAGCAGCCGAAGTCGGCCTCAACTACGTCAAGCTGGACGGCAATATCGGTTGCATGGTGAACGGTGCCGGGCTTGCGATGGCGACCATGGATATCTGCAAGCTGGCTGGTGGCGAACCGGCGAACTTTCTGGACGTCGGTGGCGGCGCGACCAAGGAACAGGTTGCCAGCGCCTTCAAGATCATCGTCTCCGACCCCAATGTGAAGGCCATTCTGGTGAACATCTTCGGCGGCATCATGCGCTGTGATGTCATCGCCGACGGCATTGTCGCGGCGGCCAAGGAACTGAACCTTGAGGTTCCCGTTGTCGTTCGGCTGGAAGGCACCAATGTCGACCAGGGCAAGGCGATCCTGGATCAATCGGGCCTGCAGATTACCTCGGCCGACGATCTGTCGGATGCCGCCGCCAAGGCGGTCGCCGCGATTGGAGCCGCCTGATGGCCGTCCTCGTCGATAACAACACCAAGCTGCTGGTCCAGGGTTTCACAGGCAAGACGGCGACCTTCCACACCGAACAGGCGATTGCCTACGGCACCGACGTGGTCGGCGGTGTAACGCCGGGCAAGGGCGGTGGCATGCACCTGGATCTGCCGATCTTCGATACGGTGCAGGACTGCGTCGACAAGACCGGCGCGAATGCCTCCGTCATCTATGTGCCGCCTCCATTCGCGGCCGACGCCATCCTGGAATCCATCGATGCGGGCGTGCCGCTGGTGGTCGCCATCACCGAGGGCATTCCGGTGCTCGACATGGTGCGGGTCAAACGCGCGCTTGACGGTTCTTCGACACGGTTGATCGGGCCCAATTGCCCGGGCGTCATTACGCCGGGTGAGTGCAAGATCGGCATCATGCCCGGCCACATCCACATGCGCGGCAAGATCGGTATTGTTTCGCGCTCGGGAACGCTTACCTATGAAGGCGTGCACCAGACGACCGCCGCCGGCCTCGGTCAAACGACCTGTATCGGCATAGGCGGCGACCCGGTCAACGGCACTGACTTCATCGACTGCCTGGAAATGTTCCTGGCCGACGATGAGACCGAAGGCATCATTATGATTGGCGAGATCGGCGGCAGCGCCGAGGAAGACGCCGCGGACTTTATCAAGCACGAAAAACGCAAAAAACCGATTACAGGCTTCATTGCCGGTGTCACCGCGCCGCCAGGCCGCCGTATGGGCCATGCCGGCGCGATCGTCTCCGGCGGCAAGGGTAAGGCCGAAGATAAAATAGCGGCCATGCAGGGCGCCGGTTTCCACATTGCGGATTCACCGGCCAGCCTGGGCACGACCATGCTGAAAGCCATGGGGGGATAACGTCGAATGCAACTACGGACGCCTGGAGCGCCGAGGTAAAGGTCCATGGGACAAACCGCCGACCAACTATCCTTTCTCTACGGAACCAACAGCAGCTACATCGAAGAGCTGTACGCTCGCTACCTGAACGACCCCAACGCGGTCGACGAGAGCTGGCGGTCGTTTTTCGCCGAACTCAACGATGACGAACGATCGGTGCTGGACGAACTTCAGCCGAGCCGCGATGCGCGCAAGATCGCCGATATCGAGTATGGCGATGACCACGATGAATGCCAGGCAGCACCGCAACCGCAACGGGGCGGTAATGGCGCAGCGGCCGTTCCGTCATGGGCGCCGGCGCCTGTAACCACCGATCCGGGCGTCTCCCACTATGCGGTCGCGCGCGACAGTATTCGTATCTTGATGATGATCCGCGCCTATCGTGTGCGCGGCCACCTGGCCGCCAACCTCGATCCGCTGGGTCTGGAAGGCGAGCGTCATCACCCTGAGCTTGATCCCAAGAGCTACGGCTTTACCGATGACGATCTCGATCGTGAGTTCTTCGTCGACGGTGTGCTGGGTTTCCAGACGGCGACCTTGCGCGAAATTCTCAATGCGGTGCGCGAGACCTATTGCGGCACCATCGGCGTCGAGTTCATGCATATCCAGAGCCCGCAGGAAAAGGCCTGGATTCAGCGCAAGTTCGAGGGATCGAGAAGCCGGCCCGAACTGAGCGCCGAGGTCAAGCAGCGGACTCTCAACGAGCTCTATCACTCCGAGGGTTTCGAGAAGTTTCTCAGTATCAAGTATCCGGGCGCCAAGCGCTTTTCGCTGGAGGGCGCGGAAAGCACGATCCCGGCGATGGAAGCGATCATCCACACCGCCGCCAATCTTGGCGTCGACGATGTGGTGCTCGGCATGCCCCATCGCGGCCGCCTGAACGTTCTGACCACGGTCATGCGCAAGTCCTACATGGCGGTGTTCTCGGAGTTCCAGGGCGAGGCCGGCCATCCCGACGCGGTGCAGGGTTCGGGCGACGTCAAGTATCACCTCGGTACCTCGGCTGACCGCGAGCTTGAGAACGGCCGTATGGTGCATTTGAGCCTGACCGCCAACCCGTCGCATTTGGAGGCGGTCAACCCGGTGGTCGAGGGCAAGGTGCGCGCGAAACAGACGCTCCGTCCGCTCGAAGAACGCAAATGCGTCCTGGGTATCCTGCTGCATGGCGACGCCTCGTTTGCCGGGCAGGGCTTGGTTGCCGAGACACTCGGCATGTCGGAGCTGCGCGGCTATCGGACCGGTGGCACGATCCATATCATCGTGAACAACCAGATCGGTTTTACGACCAGCCCCAGCTTCTCGCGGTCGTCACCCTATCCCTCTGATGTCGCCAAGATGGTGGCGGCGCCTATCTTCCATGTGAACGGCGATGATCCCGAAGCCGTCATCCATGTTGCGAAACTCGCTGCCGAGTTTCGTCAGGAATTCGGCCGTGATGTCGTGATCGACATCTTCTGCTATCGCCGCCATGGCCATAACGAGGGCGACGAGCCGGCGTTCACCCAACCGATCATGTACCGCACCATTGCTCAGCACCCGACGACCCGTCAGCTTTATACCGAGCGACTGATCACCGAAGGCGCGATGACCGCCAAGCAGGCCGATCAGATGATCCAGGACTTCAACAAGCAGTTGGAGGAGGATCTGGAGGGGTCCAAGAGCTACAAACCCAACAAGGTCGACTGGCTCGAAGGCGCGTGGTCGGGCATGGAAGTGGCCGAGCGTGACGGTGCACGCCGCGGCAACACCGCGGTCAAGAAGGAGGAGTTGACGACGGTCGGCATGGCGATCTCGACGCCGCCGGAAGACTTCAACACCAATCGCAAACTGCTACGCATCATGGGCCAGCGCCAGAAGATGATCGAGACCGGCGAGGGCATCGATTGGGCTATGGCCGAGGCGCTTGCCTTCGGCACCTTGCTCTATGAAGGCGCCAGTGTCCGTCTGTCCGGCCAAGACTGCGGGCGCGGCACGTTCAGTCAGCGCCATTCCGTGCTGATCGATCAGATTAACGAGGAGCGCTACATCCCGCTCAACCACATCAGCGACGATCAGGGCCGCTATGAGGTGATCGACAGCATGTTGTCGGAGGCGGGCATCTTGGGTTTCGAGTACGGCTACAGCCTGACCGATCCGAAGTGCCTGGTGTTGTGGGAGGCGCAGTTCGGCGATTTCTCGAACGGCGCCCAAGTCATCATTGATCAGTTCCTGGCCGCAGGCGAAAGCAAGTGGTTCCGCATGTCAGGCCTGGTCATGCTGCTGCCCCACGGTTACGAAGGCCAGGGCCCCGAGCACAGCTCGGCGCGACCGGAACGCTATCTGCAGCTTGCCGCTGAGGACAATCTTCAGATTGTCAACTGCACGACGCCGGCGTCCTACTTCCATGTGCTGCGGCGCCAGATGAAACGGAACTTCCGCAAGCCGCTGATCGTCATGACGCCGAAGTCGTTGTTACGGCACAAGCGTTGCGTTTCGTCGATCGAAGACTTCACGGGCGATACCCAGTTCCACCGCACCCTGTGGGAGCTGGATGACGCGAAACGCGGCAAGGACATGAAGCGTGTCGTCATGTGCACGGGCAAGGTCTACTACGACCTCTTGGAGAAACGTGAGGAACTCGGCCTTGACGACGTCACCTTCATTCGCCTGGAACAATTGGCGCCGTTCCCGATTGGCGCACTGAAGGAGGCCGTTGACTACTATCCGAACGCGCAGTTCATCTGGTGTCAGGAGGAACCACGCAATATGGGCGCGTGGACTTATGTTTCCGACCAGATCGAACAGGAAATGGATGCCCACAAGTCGACCGCCAAGTACCCGCGCTATGTCGGGCGTCCCGATGCTGCATCGCCGGCTACCGGTTTCATCAAGGTACACCAGCGCGAACAGGAAGCGCTCGTTATGGAAGCGCTGACCGGATGACGGTGGGCGTCCGCTTTATCGCCAGAGGACAGGCACGATGACAGTCGACATCACGGTTCCACAGCTTGGTGAGTCGGTGACGGAGGCGACGGTCGCCAACTGGTTCAAGAAGCAGGGTGACGCCGTCAAGATGGACGAAGCCTTGGTGGAATTGGAGACCGACAAGGTCACCATGGAGGTCTATGCGCCGGCCGACGGCGTGCTGGCCGAAGTCGTTGCCGATGAAGGCGCCGATGTCGAGGTGGGTGCTTTGTTGGCGCGACTCAACGAGGGTGCGGCAGGTGCCGCGTCAGCAGAAGAAGCGCCGGCTGACGCGCCTGCTGCGGAGGAGCCTGCCGCCGCGCCAGCCGCGGCCGAACCGGCGGTTGAGGAGAGCAAGGCCAATGGCGCCGACCTGCCGTTGTCACCGGCGGTCAGCAAGCTGATCGAAGAGAACAACCTTGATCCCAGCGCCATAAAGGGTACCGGCAAGGACGGTCGCCTGCTGAAAGGCGATGTGCTGGCGTTCATGGAGACCAAGGAAAGCGCGCCGGCAACGGCGCCGAAGGCCGATGAAGCAGCGCCTGCGGCAGCCGCGCCGGCAGCCGCCGCACCGCAAAAGACGAAGACGGTCGTACCGCCGACGCCGGCTGACCCCGAAGGCCGGGAAAAGCGCGTCAAGATGACGCGGCTGCGCCGCAGCATCGCCGAGCGCCTGAAGGCTGCTCAGGACAACGCGGCCATGCTGACGACCTTTAACGAGGTCGACATGTCAGCCGTGATGGCGGCGCGCAAGGAATACCGCGACCGCTTCGAAAAGAAGCACGGCGTGCGCCTGGGCTTCATGTCGTTTTTTGTTAAAGCTGCGGTCCAGGCACTGAAGGACATTCCCGCGGTCAACGGCGAGATCGCGGGCGATGAGATCGTCTACAAATACTACTACAATATTGGCGTTGCCGTGAGTTCGCCGCAGGGCCTGATCGTGCCGGTGCTGCGCGATGCCGACCAGATGTCGTTTGCCGGCGTCGAACAGACGATCAATGAGATGGGCCGCAAGGCGCGCGAGGGGGAGCTGACGACGAACGATTTGATCGGCGGTACGTTCACCATATCAAACGGCGGCATCTTCGGTTCCATGATGTCGACGCCGATCCTCAATCCTCCTCAGTCGGCTATTCTGGGTATGCACAAGATCCAGGAACGCCCCATGGTGGTGGATGGTGCCATCGAAGCGCGCCCGATGATGTATCTGGCGCTGAGCTACGATCACCGCATCATCGATGGCCGCGAAGCCGTCACCTTCCTGGTGCGCATCAAAGACGCGATTGAAGATCCCCAGCGCCTGCTGCTGGACATCTGACCGACCGCAAAGCCGCCCAAACACGTGGCAATGCGCGGATTCCGCGCACAATGCCGATCATGGCCAATAACCGCTTCCGCTCTGGTCTGCCGGCAATCGCCACGTGTCGGCTCTGGTGTGGATCATGGCGCCAAGGCCGGGTATGACTCGACAGAAGACGCGGAGGGATGAAGTGCCATGAGCGAACAAGAGTTCGACGTCGTTGTCGTTGGTGCCGGACCGGCTGGTTATGTCGGCGCCATTCGTTGCGCGCAGTTGGGCCTGAAGACGGCGGTGGTCGAAAAGCGCAAGACGCTAGGCGGCACATGCCTGAATGTAGGCTGCATTCCTTCCAAGGCCCTTCTGCAGTCGTCCGAGCTCTATGAGCAGACAGCCGCGCATCTGGGACACCACGGCATTGCCGTGAAAGGCGTCGACCTTGACCTCGCGACCATGATGAAGCGCAAGGACAAGGTCGTGGATACGCTGACCAAAGGTGTCGCGGGCCTGTTCAAGAAGAACAAGATCACGACGTTCTACGGCGCGGCAAGCCTGACCGGCAAGCAGACGGTCGCGGTTGCCGATGACGGCGAAAGCCATACCTTGAAGGCCAAGAACATCATCATCGCGACGGGATCGGAACCGGTCAGCCTGCCGGGTATCGAGATCGACGAAGAACGCGTCGTGTCGTCGACCGGTGCGCTGGCGCTCAATCACGTGCCCAAGCACATGATCGTCATCGGCGCCGGCTACATTGGTCTGGAAATGGGCTCGGTCTGGCGGCGCCTGGGTAGCGACGTCACCGTCATCGAGTTTCTCGATCGCATCACGCCGACCATGGATGGCGATGTCGCCAAGGAGTTCCAGAAACTCCTGAAGCGCCAGGGCATGACGTTCCGTCTTGGCACCAAGGTTACCGGTGTCGAGGCAACGAAGAATGGGTTGAAGGTTCAGGTCGAACCGGCCGATGGCGGCACCGGCGAAACCGTCGAATGCGACGTGGTTCTGGTTGCCGTCGGCCGTCGCGCCTATACGGCCGGCCTTGGTCTTGAAGACGTTGGCGTTGTGCTCGACAGCCGCGGCATGGTCGAAATCGATGATCACTTCCGGACCAATATCGATGGCATCTACGCGATCGGCGATTGTGTGCGCGGGCCCATGTTGGCGCACAAAGGCGAGGACGAAGGCGTCGCCGTCGCCGAGATCGTTGCCGGCCAGGCGGGCCACGTGAACTACAACGTCATTCCCGGCGTGGTCTATACCGACCCGGAAGCCGCCGGTGTCGGCAAGACCGAGGAAGAGCTGAAGGCCGATGGTGTCGACTACGTCGCCGGCATGTTCCCGTTCCTGGCCAACAGCCGGGCGCGTACCTATGACCAGACAGCGGGCTTCGTTAAGATACTTGCCGATGCCAAGACCGACCGGGTGCTTGGTGTGCACATCATCGGCGCCAACGCCGGCGAGCTGATCGCCGAGGCGGCGGTGGCGATGGAGTTCGGCGGTTCAGCCGAAGACATCGCGCGCACCTGCCATGCACACCCGACGTTCTCCGAAGCGGTCAAGGAAGCTGCCTTGGCGGTCGGCAAACGCGCTATTCACATTTAATGTCTTAGGAGGCGGTCATGCGCCTGAAAACCATACTTATCGCCCTTGTTGGCCTGGTCGTCGCGGTTGTCGTCGGCCTCGTCATCGCGGTAGCCACGGTCGATCCCAACGACTATCGCGAGGATATTCAACAAGCCGTTCATGACGCGACGGGGCGCCAGCTTACCCTTGGCGGTGATCTGGAACTTGGGATCTCGCTCTCCCCGACCATCGTCGCCAAGCAGATTGCCCTGTCGAATGCCGACTGGGGTACCGAGCCCGAGATGATGAAGGCCAAGGAGCTCGACATCAAAGTCGCGCTTTTGCCGTTGATCAGCGGCGACATCCACATCGTGAGTTTTATGCTTGATGGCGCCGAGATCCTGCTGGAGACCAACAGCGACGGGGTCGGCAACTGGCAGTTCGGTGCGCAAGAGGCCGACGACGAGGTGGCGACCGACAAGATGCTGCTGCCGCGCATCGACAGCCTCACGATCAGCGATGCGAAGTTCACCTACCTCGATGGCGAAACCGGTGAGAAGCGTAGTGTCGACGTTGAGACCATCCAGCTGAGCACGGACTCGCCCTCGGGTCCCCTCAACGTCGATGTCAAGGCGACCTCGGATGACGAGGGGCTGACGGTCAGCGGTGTCGCGGGCAGCCTGGACGCGCTGATGGGTAACGACTCAGCGCCCGTCGATCTGTCTATCGCTGCCTACGGCGTGACAATGACGCTCAAGGGCACGGTGGCCGACGTGTCGTCGGCGCCCCAGCTCGACCTTGATCTAGACGTCGCCAGCGACGATCCGTCCAAGGCGGCGGATGTGGCCGGCATCACCCTGCCTTTCGATGGTGCCATCAAAGTTGTGGGCCATATCAAGGGAACACCCGAAACCTTCGACCTGACGGGGTTAACGGCCGATGCCGCCGGTATCAAGGCAACGGGCGATATCTCGGTCGATCAGTCCGGCGACCGCCCGTCTGTCAGCGGCAAACTGGCGATCGATACGCTCGACGTCTCGGCGTTTGGTGGCGCTGACGGAGAAGCATCGTCCGGATCGTCGGACAAGGTCTTCCCGTCCGACCCGTTGCCCGTCGATGGTCTGAAGGCGGTTGACGCGGATATCGAGGTAACGATCACGACGCTCAAGACGCCGGTCATGGTCGCCAGCAATGTCGTGGTGCCGATCAAGCTTGCTTCCGGCGACCTCAAGATCGACGGCATGACGGCGACGGTTGCCGAAAGCAGTGTTTCATCGTCGCTCGACCTCAATGCCAGTTCGTCGACACCCGCCATGGTGCTGAAACTGGACGCCTCAAACTTGAACGTCGGCAAGATGCTGAAAGAGGCCGACGTCACCGAAATGTTGTCGGGTACCGGAGACCTCAAGGTCGAGGTCAACGGTCAGGGCGAGTCGATCGCGGCGATCATGGCGTCACTCGGTGGTGATGCCTCGCTCCTCATGGAAGGCGGTTCCCTGGACGCCGGCAGTCTGTCGCTTCTGATGGGTGGCACCAACGCGCTGGTCGGCACCATGTTCGCCAGCGGTTCAGAAGCGGCATCGCTCAACTGTCTTGCGATCGATTACGACATCAAGGACGGCATAGCCGAGCAGAAGGTTTTCCTGGTCGACACCCAGTTTTCGACTTTGGTGGGTGAAGGGTCAATCGACCTGGGCAAGGAAACGATTGACCTCCTGATTACGCCGAAATCAAAGGGCGTGTCGCTCAGCGTCGCCGTACCGGTTCGGGTCGGCGGAACGTTGGCATCGCCAAGCTTTACGCCTGACGAAGCGGCCCTGGCGCTCAAGGTCGGTGGTCTGCTGGGCGCGACACTGTTTCCACCTGCGCTCCTGCTCAGCCTTGGCGATCTCGGCGGCGGCGACCACGGCTGCGTCACCGCCAACGCCAATACAGACGGCTCGGGCGACAGCGGTGGCGGCGTCGCCGGTGAGGCCGGTGAGGTGGTCGACGATGCGGCCGGCGCCGTCGGCGATGCGGTTGACGACATCGGCAACGAGATCGATAGCCTGTTCGGCGACTGACAGCCGGGCACGTCATGTTCCGAAATCTGCGGCCGGTAACACTGGTCGCGGTCATGTGTGTCATCCAGGTGCTCGGCATGACGGGCTTTGCGACCTACTGGTCGCTTCAGCCGATCCTGCAACCGGCCTGGGCGCTTTCCAACGAACAAGCCGGGTGGATTAGCGGGACTCTGTTCGCCGGCTACATGGTGGCGGTGCCGCTGTTGGCCGCGATCACCGACCGCGTCGACGCCCGGCTGATCGTTCTGATCGGCATGGCTTTCGCCGCGCTGGGCCTGATCGGCTTCGGATTGTTCGCCGAAGGTTTCTGGGGTGCGATCCTGTGGCGTTTTGTCGCCGGCATTGGCCTGGCCGGTACCTACATGCCCGGCCTGCGCGCCCTTACCGATCGCATCAGCGATCGGCTGCAGGCACGTGCGGTTGCTTTCTATACGTCGTCGTTCAGCATCGGGTCGGCGGTGTCATACATGCTTGCCGGTTATGCGTTGGAGCTGGCGGGCTGGCGCATGGCTTTTTTGATCGCAGCCTTGGGACCGATCATCGGCGGCGCGCTGCTGTGGCTCTGCCTGGCGCCGCGAAGCATCGAGATGACGGCGAAACCGGCAACCCATCTGCTCGACTTTCGCCCGGTCTTCGCGGACCGGCATGTGATGGGTTATGTCCTTGCCTATGCCGGTCACACGGCGGAACTGTTCGCCATGCGCTCCTGGCTGGTGCCGTTCCTGGTCTTCAGCGCAGCGATAGGGCCGACGATCGGCCGCTCGGACGTCGACGCGACCGTGATGGCGACGTTGGTTTCGTTGATCGCGGTCGTTTCCAGTGTCGGCGGCAACGAAATCGCCATGCGTGTCGGACGCCGCCGCTTCGTGTTGGCGGCACTCGGGATTTCGTTTGTCGTCAGTTTGGTCGTCGGGTTTTCCGCGGCGCTGCCGTTCTGGGTCGCTGTCGTCGCGTGCATGGTCTATGCCCTGACCATCCAGGCGGACTCAGCGTCGATTACTGCCGGTGCGGTCGCCGCGGCGCCACCGGGTTATCGGGGCGCGACGCTGGCGGTGCACTCGACATTCGGCTTCGGTGCCGCCTTCCTGTCGCCGACCTTGGTCGGCGTGGTCCTGGACAGTGCCGGTGGTGCTATCACGGTCACCACCTGGGCGTTCGCCTTTGCCACCATGGGCGCCATGGGTTTGGTTGGTTTGGCCGCGCTTCTGCTTCTGGGCCGGCGCAGAACTTAGGCGCGCGGGTGCGCGTTGCGGTAAATTTTCATTAGGTTGTCGGCGTCGACATCGGTGTAGCGCTGCGTCGTCGAAAGGCTGGCATGGCCCAGCAGTTCCTGGATCGTGCGCAGATCGGCGCCGCCCCCCAGCAGATGGGTCGCGAAACTGTGCCGCATCGCATGCGGTGTCGCGGTGGCGGGTAATCCTAGCGCGGCGCGCAAGTGGCGGAACCGTCGTTGCACAACACCGGCCTGCAGGCACTTTCCGCGAACGCCGACGAACAGCGGCTGGGCCTTGTCGCCGGCAAACGGGCGGCGTTCCAGGTAGTCGTCCAGCGCCTCGCGGACCACAGGCAGCAAGGGCACCAACCGTTCCTTATCGCCCTTGCCGCGAACGACCAGGATATCCCGGCCGTCATTCACCTGGCCGATGGTGAGGCCCAGAACCTCACCGATGCGCATGCCGCAGCCATACATCAACAGCATGATCGCGACATCGCGGGCGGCGACCCAGGGTTCATCGGTCAGTGTCTCGGCCAGCTCGACCATCTCGCCGGCTTCCGCTTCGTTAAGCGGGCGCGGCACTTGGCGGGGCAGGCGGGGCGAGCGCACCGCGCCAATCGCAGCGTTCGCGACCAGGCCTTCGCGCTCAAGAAAACGGAAGAAGCCGCGCACGGTCGACAGCGCCCGCGCCGTCGACGTCTTGGCGCGCCCATCCCGGCTGCGCTTGGCGAGCCAGGCGCGGAAATCGGCCGGACTGAGCATCGCCAACGTGGCAAAATCGGGCTCGGCGCCTTGGTGCTCGATCAGGAAGGCGAGGAACTGGGTGAGATCGGTTTGGTAGGCCTGGACCGTGTGGTCTGACGCGCGGCGTTCGTCGTTCAGACGATCGCGCCACAGGCGCACCGCCTCGTCCAGATCGTGGGGCCGCCCGGTCAGATGCGCAGGCCCAGTTTCTTGCGCAGGCAGCGGTCGAGCATCATGGCCAGGAAACGGTAAAGCTCGACCGGGTCGCCGGCACAGAAGTGATCGTCACGCCGCGAGCCCAACGCCAGAATGCCGTTGGGCAGGTCGGCTTCGCCGCCGAAGCGCGCGAGCGCCTCGGACCGAACGAGTGGCGCGGCGCCCGCAAAAAGACGCTCATCAGCATCGTCGGTCGTGCGCAGGATGACGTCGCGATCGTCTTGCATGATGTCCATCACCGTGCCCGGTGTCAGACAGCGCACACCGGCCGTCATCCTGGCGGCGCCGTGAATGGCTTCGGTTTCGACACACAGATTGACAACATCGACGCCGAGCAGGATCGAAACATCGGCGTTGACGATCTCGACCAGGTGATCCAGATCGACCGCGCTCATCAATGTCAGCGATGCCGCGTGGACGCGGTCTTGCAGGGAGCGGTGCCGGCGCGTGCGCTCGACCAGGGCACCTTGCGCTTCACGCATGTCGTCCTTGTCGGCCTTCAACCGGTCGATCAGGAAGACCTGCCAGTCGGCGACGTTGTCGCCGAGGTCGCGCGACGGCGCGGCGATCTGACGCAGCAACTCAGGCCGTTGTGCCAGGAAGTCAGGATGATCGCGAAGAAACCGTTCGACACGTTCCGGCGTCACGTCGTCCGCTTCGTTGAGCCTGGCGCTATCCGGTTTTGTGTCCATGGTCCCTTCCTGTGACCTATAAAATCGCCTGACCTGTCTTCTGCCAGTCAGCCAAGAAGGCTGCGAGGCCCTTGTCGGTCAGGGTGTGACCGGCCAACTTCCGCAACACGTCCGGCGGAACGGTCGCGACGTCGGCACCGATCATGGCCGCCTGTTTGACATGCATCGGTGACCGGATTGAGGCGACCAGGATCTCCGTATCGATATGGGCATAGTTGTCGTAGATCGTTTTGATCTCGGCGATCAACTCCATGCCGTCATGGCCGATGTCGTCCAGGCGGCCGACAAAGGGCGAGATGAAACTGGCCCCGGCCTTGGCTGCCAGGAGTGCCTGGTTGGCGGAGAAACAAAGTGTCACGTTGACCTTGGTGCCATGCTGCGAAATTGCCCGGCAGGCCTTCAGGCCGTCCCAGGTCAACGGCACCTTGATGGTGACGTTCTCGGCGACCTTGGCAAGTTTCTTGCCCTCCGCGATCATACCATCGGCATCGGTCGCGGTGACTTCCGCACTGACCGGCCCGGCGACGACCGAACAGATTTCTTTTAAGACCTCCATGAAATCGCCGCCCGATTTGGCGATAAGCGACGGGTTGGTGGTCACACCGTCCAGGAGTCCGGTATCGGCGAGATCGCGGATCTCCGCCACATCGGCTGTATCAACAAAGAACTTCATGGGCTTTTATAGCACTCCCTTCCGGGCTGGACGAATGAACGGCATTTGATGTCAAAGTGTAGCGGATGCACGCCGGTGACGCCATAACACCCCAGGATGAGGCTAGCAGCGAAAGTGTCAGCGTGCTGCTGCCGCTGCCCATACACGCGCTCTATGACTATTTGGTGCCCGAAGACGTTGATGTTGTAGCGGGCAGCTACGTCATGGTGCCGCTCGGTGGGCGCAGCGTGCTCGGTGTTGTCTGGGGCGCGCCGTTGGGCGATGTGGCGCCCGAAAAGATGAAGCCGATCCTGGAGGCCAAAGCGGCGCCGCCGCTGTCGCCGGTCATGCGCGACTTCGTCGATTGGGTTGCCCGCTACACGGTCAATCAACCCGGCGCCGTCTTGCGTATGGTGTTGCGTGTCAGTGAAGCGCTGGACCCGCCGCGCCCGCGCCTGGCCTATCGGCGCGGCGGTGACCTGCCGCCGCGCATGACGCCGGCGCGACAACGTGTCGTCGGTTTGCTGAGCGACGGGCCGCCGCTGGAAAGAGCGGACATCGTGCGCGAAGCCGGTGTCGGCGCGTCTGTCGTCAAAGGATTGGTTGAAGCCGGCACGGTCGAGATCGTCGAGCTTCCCGCCGCGCCGCGTATACCGCGGCCTGATCCGTCGGCCCAGGGCCCGGTGTTGTCGGACGATCAATCGGTTGCGGCCGACGCCCTGATCGGCCAAGTCAAGGCGGGCGGATTTGCAACGACGCTTCTGGAGGGCGTGACCGGTTCGGGCAAGACCGAGGTCTATTTCGAGGCGGTTGCCGAAGCACTGCGTCATGATAGGCAGGTTCTTGTGCTGCTGCCGGAGATCGCCTTGTCGGCGCAGTTCCTGCGCCGCTTCGCCGAACGGTTTGGCGCCGAACCTGTGGTCTGGCATTCCGATGTGCCGCGAAAGAAGCGGCGCGATGCCTGGCGCGCCGTCACCGACGGCACCGCCCGGGTTGTTGTCGGCGCCCGTTCAGCGCTGTTCCTGCCGTTTGCCAAGCTCGGCCTGATCGTGGTTGACGAGGAACACGACGGCTCGTTCAAGCAGGAAGACGGCGTCTGCTACAACGCGCGCGACATGGCGGTTGTCAGAGGCCGGTTAGAGGACCTTCCGGTCGTTCTGTGCTCGGCGACGCCGTCTATGGAGACCTTGGTCAATGTCGAACAGGGCCGGTACCGCGGCTTGGCGCTTGCCGAGCGCCATGGCGGTGCGGCTCTGCCGGATGTCGCGGCGGTCGATATGCGCAGCGCGGGAACCGAACGCGGGCACTGGCTGTCGCCACCTATGGTCGAAGCCTTCCAGACCGCGCTTGAAGCCGGTGAGCAGGGGTTGTTGTTCCTCAACCGTCGGGGCTATGCGCCGCTCACCCTGTGCCGCACCTGCGGGCATCGCTTTGCTTGTCCCAATTGTTCGGCCTGGCTTGTCGAGCACCGTCATTTCGGACGGCTGCAATGCCATCACTGCGGTTTCAGCGGTTCGGTTCCCGAGAGCTGCCCGACATGTTCGAACACCGATAGCCTGGTTGCCTGTGGGCCAGGCGTCGAACGGCTTCTGGAGGAGGTCGAGCAACGCTTTCCCGATTGTCGCACCGAGGTCATGTCGTCGGATACGCTTGCCGGGCCCGACGCCGCCCAGGAACTGATCGCCCGGTTCGAGGCGCGCGAGATCGATCTCCTGATCGGCACGCAGGTCGCGGCCAAGGGCCATCACTTCCCCATGCTGACGGTGGTCGGCGTGGTCGACGCGGATCTGGGTTTGGAAGGCGGCGATCTCAGGGCCATGGAGCGGACCTGGCAACTGCTTCATCAGGTCTCCGGACGAGCAGGGCGGGCCGAGCACCCGGGCCGGGTGCTGCTGCAGACCTATGACCCTGAGAACCCGGTGCTCGCCGCACTGGTTTCCGGCGATCGCGAGGGTTTCCTGCGTTATCTGAAGGAACAGCGCCGTGCCGCCGGCATGCCGCCCTTTGGCCGGCTCGCCGGCATCATCCTGTCGGGAACCCGCGAGGCAGACGTCCGACACCTGGCCCGCGAGCTCGCCCGCCACGGGCCGCGCGGCGACGGTATCCAGACTTTGGGACCGGCGCCGGCGCCGCTCGCCCTGCTCAGGGGGCGCTACCGGTGGCGGCTCCTGGTTCACGCCCGCCGGGACGTTGACCTGCAGGGCGCCATCCGGACCTGGCTCAAACCGGTCAAGCTGCGCGGCACCATGCGGCTGCAGGTCGACATCGATCCCTACAGCTTCTTATAGGCGTTTCCGATGGATACGCAGGGGGAGTCTTGTTGCAACGCGAAAGGGCCTGTGCTAGCTACAGCCTGCCCTTCGCCAGGGCATCTGAGGACCCTTTTCGGGGGGGTTCCTTGGATACAAAAAATCCAATGCAAACAGTAACTTAGAAGGCGACAGCGAGGACAGTCTCTGGTGGCCACCGACGACAGTGTTGTAACCGGCCTTTCGGGCCGCTACGCGACCGCTTTGTTCGACCTTGCCGACGAGAGCAAGGTGCTGGACGAGGTCGCCGGCGACTTGCGTACGCTGCAGGCCGCACTGGATGAATCCGACGATCTGGCGCGCCTCGTTCGCAGCCCGATCGTCTCCCGCGACGAGCAGGGCCGCGCCATGGCGGCGGTTGTCGAGGCCATGGGCCTGGGCGAACTCACGCGCCGGACCGTTGGCCTTCTGGCGCAGAAACGCCGGCTGTTCGCCATCAGCGACATTATTCGTGACTACACCAAGCTTCTGGCCGCCCATCGCGGCGAGACGACCGCCGAGGTGACTTCGGCGCGTGCCCTGTCTGAGGGCGAACTGAACAAACTCACCGCTACCCTGAAGAACGTGGTCGGGCGCGATGTCGCGGTCGAGCCCCGCGTCGATCCCGACCTTCTGGGTGGTCTGGTGGTTCGAATTGGCTCGCGGATGTTGGACAGCTCCATCCGCACCAAACTGCAACGGCTTGAAATTGCAATGAAGGGGGCTGGCTGATGGATATCCGCGCCGCCGAGATTTCCTCAATCATCAAAGAGCAGATCGAAAACTTTGGCGCCGAAGCCGAAGTCGCCGAGGTCGGCCGGGTGCTTTCCGTCGGTGACGGTATCGCCCGCGTCTATGGTCTGGACAACGTGCAGGCCGGTGAAATGGTCGAGTTTCCCGGTGGCATTCAGGGCATGGCCCTGAACCTCGAAACCGACAATGTCGGCATCGTTATCTTCGGCAGCGACCAGAACATCGTCGAAGGCGACACGGTCAAGCGTACCGGCGACATCGTGGACGTGCCAGTCGGCAAGGGTCTTCTGGGCCGCGTTGTCGACGCGCTGGGCAACCCGATCGACGGCAAGGGTCCGATCGACAGCACCGAGCGCAGCCAGGTCGAGGTCAAGGCGCCCGGCATCATCCCGCGCCAGTCGGTGAACGAGCCGGTGCAGACCGGCTTGAAGGCGCTGGATGCCCTGGTCCCGGTCGGTCGTGGCCAGCGTGAGCTGATCATCGGCGACCGCCAGACCGGCAAGACCGCCGTTGCCATCGATGCGGTGCTCAACCAGAAGCAGAACTTCGAATCCGGCGACGAGAAGAAACGTCTCTACTGCATCTATGTCGCCGTCGGCCAGAAGCGCTCGACGGTCGCCCAGATCGTGAAGACGCTGACCGACAACGGCGCCATGGACTATTCGGTCGTGGTCGCCGCGACCGCATCGGACCCGGCGCCGATGCAGTTCCTGGCGCCCTATGCTGGCTGCACAATCGGCGAGTACTTCCGCGACAACGGCATGCATGCGCTGGTGATCTACGACGATCTTTCCAAGCAGGCGGTCTCCTATCGCCAGATGTCGCTCTTGCTGCGCCGCCCGCCGGGCCGAGAAGCCTATCCCGGCGACGTCTTCTATCTGCATTCGCGCCTTCTGGAGCGCGCGGCCAAGCTTAACGAGGAGCATGGCGGTGGTTCCTTGACCGCGCTGCCGGTGGTCGAAACCCAGGCCGGTGACGTCTCGGCCTATATTCCGACCAACGTGATTTCGATTACCGACGGTCAGATCTTCCTGGAATCGGAGCTGTTCTATCAGGGCATTCGCCCGGCCATTAACGTTGGCCTCTCGGTCAGCCGTGTCGGCTCGGCCGCCCAGGTGAAGGCGATGCGCCAGGTCGCCGGCTCGATTAAGCTGGAACTCGCGCAGTATCGTGAAATGGCGGCCTTTGCCCAGTTCGCTTCGGACCTCGACGCCTCGACCCAGCGCCTGCTGGCGCGCGGTGAACGTCTGACCGAGCTGTTGAAGCAGGACCAGTATTCGCCGATGCCGGTGGAAGAGCAGGTTGCCTCGATCTTCGCCGGTGTGAACGGGTATCTCGACGGCATGCCGGTCTCCGATGTCACCCGTTATGAACAGGAGATGTTGTCTGAGATGCGCGCCAACGGTGCCGCCATCCTGGACAAGATCCGCGCCGAACAGACGATCAGCGATGAAATCAAGGACCTGCTCTCCAGCTTCCTTGATGACTTCGCCAACAAGTTCGCCACCTGATCGCGGTGACCGGAACGGCAGGTCGGATTTAGTCGATGGCGAATCTCAAAGCACTGCGTATGCGGATCAACTCGGTCCGCTCGACACGCAAGATCACCAGCGCCATGAAGATGGTCGCGGCAGCCAAGCTGCGCCGCGCCCAGGAAGGCGCCGAAGCAGCGCGTCCTTACGCCGAGCGTATGGAACGCATGATGGCGTCCCTGGCGTCGGGCTTTGTCGGACGCGAGGACGCGCCCAAACTGTTGGCGGGGTCGGGCAGCGACAACGTTCACCTGATTGTTGTTGTGTCATCCGACCGCGGCCTGTGCGGCGGCTTCAACACCAACATCGCGCGTGCCGTGCGGCGCCGGATCGACGAACTGCGTCAGGACGGCAAACAGATCAAACTGCTGTGCGTCGGCCGCAAGGGCCGCGATGCTCTGCGCCGCGATTACGGCGACATGATCGTCGACTCGATCGAGGGTATCGACAAAGGTGGCCTCGGTTTCGACAAGGCGACTGAGCTTTCCGAGCGCATCGTCACCATGTACGAGGCCGGCGAGTTCGATGTCTGTACTGTCATCTATAACCGCTTCAAGTCGGTTATTGCCCAGATCGTGACCTGGCAGCAGTTGGTGCCGTTTGGTGGTGATGAAGATGAGAGTGACGAGGTTGATGTCAGCGACGACATGGGCGGCGCCGTCTATGACTTCGAGCCCGATGAGGCAGAGATGCTCGAAGTTCTGATGCCCCAGAACATGGGCGTGCAGATGTACCGCTCGTTGCTGGAGAGCCAGGCATCGGAGCATGCCGCGCGCATGACCGCCATGGACAACGCGACCCGCAACGCGGGCGATATGATCGAGCGCCTGAATCTGGTGTACAACCGTACCCGTCAGGCCGCGATTACCAGGGAAATTATCGAAATCGTGTCGGGCGCCGAAGCGCTCTAGGCGACCGAAAGGACCGGGAGAAACAGGATGAGCAATTCAGTCGGCAAGGTTACGCAAGTCATGGGCGCCGTCGTCGACGTGCGCTTCGAGGCCGAGCTGCCGCATATCTTGAACGCGATTGAGACCGAGAATCAGGGCAAGCGCCTGGTCTTGGAAGTCGCGCAGCATCTGGGCGAGAACACGGTCCGGACCATCGCCATGGACGCGACGGAGGGCTTGGTGCGCGGCCAAGAGGTGCGCGATACCGGCGCGCCGATCTCGGTGCCGGTCGGACCGGAGACGCTGGGCCGGATCCTGAACGTGGTTGGCGACCCGATTGATGAACGCGGCCCGGTCACGACATCGGAGAAACTGCCGATCCATCGCGAGGCGCCGGAACTGATCGATCAGTCGACGGAAGCCGAGGTGCTGGTGACTGGCATCAAGGTTGTCGACCTCTTGGAGCCTTACGCCAAGGGCGGCAAAATCGGCCTGTTTGGTGGCGCCGGCGTCGGTAAGACCGTCATCATCATGGAATTGATCAACAATATTGCCAAAGGCCACGGCGGTTATTCGGTGTTCGCCGGCGTGGGCGAGCGTACCCGCGAGGGCAACGACCTCTATCACGAAATGATCGATTCCGGCGTTATCGACCTTGAGGGCGATCAGTCCAAATGCGCCCTGGTCTATGGCCAGATGAACGAGCCTCCGGGCGCGCGTGCCCGTGTCGGCCTGAGCGGTTTGACGCTGGCCGAGTACTTCCGCGACGCCGAAGGCCAGGACGTGCTGCTGTTCGTCGACAACATCTTCCGCTTCACCCAGGCGGGTTCGGAAGTGTCGGCGCTGCTCGGTCGTATTCCCAGCGCGGTCGGCTACCAGCCGACGCTGGCGACCGACATGGGCGCGCTGCAGGAACGCATTACGTCGACCAACAAGGGTTCGATCACCTCGGTCCAGGCGATTTACGTGCCGGCCGACGACCTGACCGACCCGGCGCCCGCCACGTCGTTTTCGCATCTTGACGCCACGACCGTGTTGTCGCGTCAGATTGCCGAACTTGGCATTTATCCGGCGGTCGACCCGCTCGACTCCACGTCGCGTATTCTCGACCCGCGTGTCATCGGTAACGAGCATTATGATGTCGCCCGTTCGGTGCAGGAAGTGCTGCAGCGCTACAAGTCGCTTCAGGACATCATCGCCATTCTGGGCATGGACGAATTGTCGGAAGAAGACCGTTTGGTCGTTGCGCGCGCGCGCAAGATCCAGCGCTTCCTGTCGCAGCCGTTTCATGTCGCCGAAGTCTTCACCGGCTCACCGGGTGTCTATGTCGAGCTGGAAGACACCATCAAGGGCTTCAAGGCGATCGTCGCCGGCGAGTACGACAACCTGCCGGAGCAGGCGTTCTACATGGTCGGCAAGATCGAAGACGCGGTCGAAAAGGCCAAGCGCCTCGCCGCCGAAGCGGCCTAGGGAGTTTCGTTGACCATGGCCGACGACAAGGTCAATTTCGAACTGGTCAGCCCGGAGCGTCTCTTGGTCTCCGAGGCCTTCGACATGGTCGTCGTGCCGGGCAGCGAGGGCGATTTCGGCGTCTTGCCCGGCCACTCGCCCTTCATCTCAACCGTTCGCCCCGGCGTCATCGACATTCATGAGGGTGGCAAGATTGCCCACCGCGTCTTTGTCGGTGGCGGCTTTGCCGAGGTGACCCCGGACCGCTGCACGGTCTTGGCCGAAGATGCCGCCATGATAGAGGATATCGATACCGCCGATGTCGACCGGCGTATCCAAGACGTCGAACTTGATCTGAGAGACGCGGAAAGCGACAGCGAACGAGCCCGCGCTGAAGCCCGATTGGTGGTTCTGCGGGCTATGCGGGAAGCTGCCGCCTAGGACCCCTACCTCGACGCCATCGCGAAGCGATTGTGGCAAGACGAGATCTGCTCCAGGGCGGTTTCTTTCCACAGGATTGAGATTTCTATCGTCCGGCTCAACTATAGGACGTTGAATTCGGTCGCCTCAATCTTGTCCAAGGCTATCGGTTAGACTACATAGTAAGGCGAAGGGGTGTAGGCAGCCGTTCGTTGGCTGAAGCGCGAGGAGCGGGGACTCAAAATGCGACACTGGACCCTTGATGATATCAATTGGGGTGCGTTTGACAGGTCGAAGACCGATGAAGACACGGTCCGGATCGTCAAGGCCGCGAGTCTGGTCGAATTCAATGGCAACGACTACGCGCGTTACCTTGAGAGCGTGTTTGCCGGTGATGCCGAGTTTATCAAGGCCGCCTGGGACTGGGCCGAGGAGGAAGTGCAGCACGGCGAGGCCTTGCGTCGCTGGGCTGAACTGGCCGATCCCGAATGGGATTTCCATGACGCCTTCAAACGCTTTACCGAAGGATTCAGCTTGCCGTTTGATGCCGACGCGTCGGTGCGCGGTTCGCGTTGTGGCGAGTTGATCGCGCGCTGCGTGGTCGAGGTCGGCACGTCGTCTTACTACAGCGCGCTGCGTGATTCGACGGATGAACCGGTCCTCAAGAAGATCTGCGCCAACATCGCCGCCGACGAGTTCCGGCACTACAAGCTCTTCTTTGATCACATGAAACGCTACCGCCAGGCGGAAAAACCTTGGCTGGTGCAGCGCATGAAGGTTGCGGTTGGACGCCTGATCGAAGGCGAAGACGACGAGCTCGCCTATGCCTATTACACGGCCAACAAGATCCAGGGTCCCTATGACCGCAAAGCTTGTATTGCAGCCTACGGCAGCCGTGCCTTGCCGCACTATGAGCGCGGCCATATCAAGCTGGCGACCAACATGGTTATCAAAGCGGTCGGTTTGAGACCGCAAAGCCGGGTCGGCCAGTTCTCCAACCGTCTGGCGTGGCGCGTCTTCGACCGCCGTCGACGCCAGATGCAGGAGGCTGCGCCGGGCTTTTAGGCGCCTGTTTTCGGATTAGGTCAGCAGACCTCTGAACTCATTGAAGACCTGCCGATAGACATCGCGCTTGAACGCGATGATTTGCTCGGCCAGATCGTCCGCGCGCATCCATGACCAGCCGCCGAATTCGGGATGGTCAACGCCCTGGACGTCGATGTCGTCGTCAGTGCCGGCGAACCGCATGGCGAACCATTTCTGCGTCTGCCCGCGGTAGCGGCCCTTCAACGCCTTGCCGATGAGTTCGTCGGGCAGGTCATAGGTTAGCCAGTCGGCGGTCTCGGCGACGATGTCGCCCTTGTTGGTGCCGATTTCCTCGGCCAGCTCGCGCAACGCGGCATCGCGCGGCGTCTCGCCCTTGTCGATACCGCCCTGGGGCATCTGCCAACCCATACCGTCGATGCGGCTGCCGGCAAAAACGAGGCCGGCGCGGTCAATCAGGACCACGCCGGCACAGCGTCTATAGGGTAGGTCGCCCGTCGGCAACGTCGCTCACTGACCGTTCTGCGCGACGACGTCCTGGAGCAGGTAGAGACCTTCCAGAAGATCGAGGGCACGATTGAGCTGGTAGTCTTCGCGCGCCTGCTCGGAGCGTCCGGACTCTTCGAACGCCGCTTCTTCTTCGGAGATCTCCTCTTCGATGTTCTCGTCGAGAACCTCTTCGCCGACCGCGTCGTCGATGTCTTCTTCCGTACCTTCGGCGTCCAAGGAGTTTCTGAGGTCGGCCTCGTGTCGCTCAAGGCTCTCGTCGAGCGCATCGATCGTGGCCGTCGCGACATAGATATCCGGCACGATGCCCTTGGCCTGGATCGAGACCCCGGACGGCGTGTAGTAGCGCGCCGTCGTCAGGCGCATGGCGCCGTGGCCGGGCAGTGGAATGATTGTCTGGACCGAGCCTTTGCCGAACGAGTCCGTGCCCATGATGATTGCGCGACGGTGGTCCTGCAGCGCACCGGCAACAATTTCCGATGCGGATGCGGAACCGCCGTTGATCAGCACGACGATCGGTAGGCCTTCGGCCAAATCACCGGCGCGGGCGTTGAACCGCTGCGAGCTATCCGGACGCCGGCCACGGGTCGAGACGATCTCGCCTTGATCCAGGAAGGCGTCGGACACGGCGATGGCTTGGTCGAGCAGACCGCCCGGATTGTTGCGCAGATCCAGCACGATGCCTTGCAGCTCATCGCCCAGTTCGGCCTTGATCTCTTCCAGGGCCTCCTGGACACCCTCATCGGCCTGTTCGTTGAACGAGGTAATACGGATATAGCCAACCTTGTCTTCGATGCGCGAACGCACGGACTGGATGACGATGATATCGCGCGTGATGGTGATCTCGAGCGGCTCGTCAGCACCCTCGCGCAGCACGGTCAGGACGATATCGGTGTTGACCGGACCGCGCATGCGGTCGACCGCGTCGCCAAGCGTCATGCCAAGGATCGGTTCGCCGTCGAGATGGGTGATCAGATCACCGGCCTCGATGCCGGCGCGGAAGGCTGGCGTGTCGTCGATCGGTGACACCACCCGAACAAACCCGTCTTCCATGGTGACCTCGATGCCCAGCCCGCCGAACTCGCCGCGGGTCTGAACCTGCATCTCGCCGAAGCTTTCCGGATTGAGATAGCTGGAGTGCGGGTCGAGCGAACTCAGCATGCCGCGGATGGCCGCTTCGATCAGCTCTTCGTCGGAGACTTCTTCGACGTATTCGGCACGCACGCGTTCAAACACGTCGCCAAACAGGTTGAGCTGTCGATAGGTATCGGTACTGGCCGCATCGACATGGGTCGCGTGGGGTGCAAATAAGGCAAGAACCAAGCCCGCCACCAAAACAATCTTTTTCATCATCCATTCACCTTGTTGTCGCCAGCCGCAAGCCACGGCAGCGGATTAATAGGTTCACCATTGCGTCGAAATTCGACATACAAGCGTTGAGGGTTATTGACCCCCTCCGCCATGACCCCAACGGGTTCACCGGCCAAGAGCCATTGGCCCAGTACGGCATCGACACGCGAAAAGCCAGCCAACACCGTATGGTATCCCTCGCCATGCGCGATGATCAACATTAGCCCATAGTGCCCAAAAACGCCGGAATACACGATTCGGCCGTCATAGGGCGTTACCACCTGCGCGCCGCCGGCTGTTGCGATGACAATGCCTTCGCTACGGGCACCGTCTTCTATGGCGGCGTTGAAGTTGGTGACGATCTCGCCGCGCACGGGAAGCGGCAGGTCGCCCTGGGCGGCCGTGAACGTCATGGTGGCAATCGCGCCAGCCGCCGCGACACTTTCGGGACTGGCGCCCTCGGCCCGCTCGGCGGCGGCCTGCTCGGCCAATTGGCGCAGCAGATCGCGTAGATTGCCTGCCTCGGCCGTCAGCGCTTCGTTTCGCGCGGTCAGTGTCGCCTGTTCGCTATGCAGCCCCGACAGAATTGCCTCTTTGCGCGCGACCAGGCCGGCGACGACCTCATGTTGTTCTTGAACACGGGCGCGGACCGCCTCCAGTTCCTCGCCCTGTTCGGCAATTCGCGCCTTCAGCGCGTTCAAGGTCTGGATGTCGCTGGCAATCTGCTCTGCCTGTTCGTCCAGATAGGGTGTGATGGACGCCAGCAGCATGGCGGTGCGGTGCGTATCGGTCGGCGAGCGCGGCAGGGCAATCAACATGTCGGCAGGCTGACGCGCAATGCGCTGCAACGCCGATAAGACCAAGGCCAACTCGTCGCGCCGGGCATCAAAGTCTGTGCGGCGATCGTCAAGCTCTGCGTTCAAGCTGATAAGGGTGGCGCTGAGTTCTTCGGCCGACTGTTCGTGGTCTCGGATCCGGGTGGCAGTCGCCAGCATCGCCTGGCGCAGTTCGTCCAACTCGTTGGCGATTGTGGCGGCTTCCTCGCCGAGCGCTTCGCGCGCCTCACGGGTCTCGTCCAACTCCCGTTCTACGGATTCCAACCGCAAACCGGGATCGTCCGGCTCGTCCTCGGCCAAAACAGCCGGCACGACGAGGATGAGAGTAAGTGCGCCTGTTGCGACGACCATGGCGAAACGGCTAGCCCGCCGCACGTTCCTGCCTCGCGGCTATCAGCGTATGACCGGTCATCTCGCGAGGCTGCTTAAGATGCAGCAGATCCAAAAGGGTCGGCGCAATGTCGCACAAGCGGCCCGGCTCAAGGACGATGCCCGGTTCGGCGCCCACCAAGACCAAAGGCACCGGGTTCGTCGTGTGGGCGGTGTGGATGATTCCGGATTGGGGATCGCGCATGGTCTCGATGTTGCCGTGGTCGGCGGTAATCAACAAAAGCCCGCCAGCATCGCTCACCGCATCGGCGATCCGGCCCAGGCACGTATCAACCACCTCGACGGCTTTGATGGCGGCGGCCAAGACACCGGTATGGCCGACCATATCGGGGTTGGCGAAGTTGCAGATAACTACGTCGAAACTGCGCTCACGGATCGCCGCCACCAGTTTGTCCGTCACTTGCTCCGCCGACATTTCCGGCTTCAGGTCATAGGTTGCGACCTTGGGCGAGGGTACGAGAATGCGGTCTTCACCTTCGAAGACATGCTCCTCGCCGCCATTGAAGAAATAGGTGACGTGGGCGTACTTCTCCGTCTCCGCGATCCGAAGCTGGCGAAGGCCAGCCTCAGCCACCAGACTGCCCAAGCTCTTGGCCACGTTCTGCGGCGCGAACAGCGACGGCAACAGCGGATCAAGGGCATTGGAATAGGAAACCACACCGGCCGCGGCCGAGAATGTGATCCGGCGTGAACGCTCAAAACCGTCGAAATCCGGGTCAAGCAGCGCGTTCAGTAACTGGCGCGCGCGATCGGCCCGGAAGTTCGCCATGACCAGGCCATCGCCGTCATGCATGCCGTCATAGTCACCGATCACAAACGGCTCGGCGAACTCGTCGGTTTGGCCGTTCTCATAGGTTTGATGCACGGCATCCAGCGCGTTCGCGGCGGCGTGGCCGCGCCCGGTGACGATCGCGTCAAAGGCGGGCCCAACCCGCTCCCACCGCTTGTCCCGATCCATGGCGTAATAGCGCCCGATGACGGTCGCAAAGTTCGCCTTGGGTGCGGCAGATGAGAAGGCCGCGATAAAGTCTTCGGCGCTTGACGGCGGCGTATCGCGCCCATCGAGGATGGCGTGCACCATGACCTCGATGCCGTGTTCGGCCAGGATGTTGGCCAGCGCGGCCATGTGGTCTTGGTGGCTGTGGACGCCGCCCGGGGACAGCAGGCCCATCAGGTGACAGCGGCCGGTGCCGCGCTTCACACCGTCGATCAGGCTCCCCAGGACCGGATTGGTGGCAAGCGAGCCATCTGCCACGGCGCGGTCGATACGCGGCAGGTCCTGCATCATGATGCGCCCGGCGCCCATGGTCAGGTGGCCGACCTCGGAATTGCCCATTTGACCGCAAGGCAGGCCGACCGCCTCGCCGGACGTGTCGAGCCGGGTATGGGGCGCCGATGCCATGAAACGCCGCCAGACCGGGGTCTGGGCGGCACGTATCGCATTATCGGGCGTATCGGGGCCGCAACCCCAGCCGTCCAGAATGCACAAGACGACGGGGCCTGGCCGGGTCGATTGGTTCATAGGCACCTTATATCAGCGGCTTGGCTGGCCTTGTAGTGCGCACAATCCTTGCTTCGCGCACAACCGTGTCATCTGTGGGGCAGGTCATTCGCGGTGATAGGGGTGGCCGGTTTGGATGGTGTGGGCGCGGTAGAGTTGCTCAACCAAAAGCAGCCGCGCCAGCATGTGGGGCCAGGTCATGCGGCCCAGCGACAGCACCAGATCGGCCTGGTCGAGAACCGTGTCGCCGTGGCCGTCGGCACCGCCGATCAGGATGGCCACGTCGCGCTGGCCATCGTCGCGGCGCTTGGCCAGCCAATCGGACAGTCCTTCGCTGGTCAGACCCTTGCCGCGCTCGTCGAGCGCGATGACGCCGGCGCCATCAGGTACCGCTGCCAGCAGCGCGGTTGCCTCGTCGTCTTTACGCCGGCCCGGTTGGCGTCCTTCTGCGATCTCCCGGGTCGTCAGGTCCCAGGGCAGGCGCTTGGCGTAGTCGCTGATCAGGTCACGGATCGGTCCGTTGCGCAGGCGGCCGACCGCCGCAATCGTGATCCGCATGGCACGATCAGGCGTGCGCTTCCATGCGCTCGGTTGGCGGCAAAGCGACCGACCACATCTTCTCCAGATTGTAGTGCTCGCGCGTTTCGGGCCGGAAGATGTGCAAGATGACATCGCCAAGGTCGACCAGGACCCAATCGCCTTGCGACCGACCTTCGACGCCGATCGCTTTGCGACCGGTTTCCTTCAACGCCTTGATCACGCGTTCGGTCAACGCGAGAACTTGGCGCTGGGAACCGCCGCTGGCGATGATCATTCGGTCTGCGATGCTGGTTTTGCCGGCAAGATCAATCTCGACGATATCGTCGGCCTTGCCGTCTTCAAGGGCGCTTATGATGAGTGCCGCTATGGTCGGGGCTTCGGCCCCGCGGGGACGTTTGCTTGCTATCGGGATGCTCCCTTCACTGTTGTCGCTACATTCGTTAACCATATTCAAGTTCCGGCGTGCCGGAACTTGGCCTGACCCGTCCTGATCGCGGTTGCCGATGCCGGGTGGCGCGGGCCCATTATATAGGTCCAGGCCGGCGCCTCCTGGTCGGCCAGATCGCGTGCTTTAAGCGGCGCGATCCTGCTGCGGCGGAATCGAATAGCCGCCGGACTGGCCAGACAACTTAAAGAATAGGGAGACCGATCAAAAACCGCAACGGGGACAGTTGTGAAGATTCGATGCCATTCGTGCCAATGATGGATGGTGGCCAGGTTATCGGCACCCATCAACCATACGAAACGCGTGGTTGGACTGCGTCTGCGCAGGCGGCCCAAGGTATCGGCGGTATAGCGCGTGCCAAGCCGATCCTCGATATCCGTCACACGAACCCGCGGCAGATCAACAAACGCCGTGGCGTTCGCGAAGCGCACGTCAAGCGGCGCCATGTCCGATGTCGATTTCGATGGGTTCTGAGGCGCGACCAACCACCAGACTTCGTCCAGGCGCAGCAAGCGTAGCGCCATATTCGTGACAAACAGGTGACCTTCGTGGGCCGGGTTGAACGAGCCGCCCAGCAGGCCGATCTTGCGGCCCGCCGCCGAGGTCAGAAGCGCCAGGTCCGAAGTCAGGGTCTGGTCTGTCCGTTGCCGCGCACGACATACTTGAATGTCGTGAGCTGATCGACACCGACCGGACCGCGCGCATGCAATCGGTTGGTCGAAATGCCGATCTCCGCGCCCATGCCGAACTCGCCGCCGTCGGCGAATTGGGTCGAGGCGTTCCACATGGCGATCGCACTGTCGACCGATGCCAGGAAGTGTTCGGCGGCCGCGGCGTCTTCGGTGACGATGGCATCGGTGTGATCCGATCCATGCCGGGCGATGTGCTCGAGGGCACCTTCCACGCCATCGACCTCGCGGACCGAAAGGATCGTGTCCAAGTGCTCGGTATCCCAGTCCTCGTCGCTGGCCGGTTGAACGCGGGGATCAAGACGCATGGCAGCGGTATCGCCGCGCAGTTCACAGCCAGCATCCAACAGCGGGGCCACGATCAGCCGGCGGGTGTCGTCGTCCAAACGCCGGTCGAACAGCAGAGTCTCCATGGCGCCGCAGATACCGGTGCGCCGAAGTTTGGCGTTAAGCGCGATGTCGCGGGCCATCTCAGGATTGGCGGCTGCGTCGACATAGGTATGGCACAGGCCCATCAGGTGGGCGATCACCGGAACACGGCTTTCGTCCTGCACACGTTCGACCAGCGTCTGGCCGCCGCGCGGCACAATGATGTCGATCCAGCGCGTCATCGTCAGCATTTCGCCGACCGCCGCGCGGTCGGTTGTCGGCACCAGTTGAACCGCCGTTTCCGGCAGGCCGGCTTCGCGCAGCCCTTGGTGCAGGCACGCGGTGATGACGTGGGATGAATGAAAACTCTCCGATCCTCCACGCAGAATGGCCGCGTTGCCGGCCTTCAGGCACAACCCGCCGGCATCCGCGGTCACGTTGGGCCGGGACTCATAGATGATGCCGATAACGCCCAGCGGCACCGCGACGCGGGCGATATCCAGGCCGTTCGGTCGTTGCCAGCGCGCGAGTTCGCGTCCAACCGGATCGTCCAAGTCGGCAATGGCCTCAAGACCCGCTGCCATCGCTTCGATCCGTTCGGGATTGAGCGTCAACCGATCCATCAGCGCTTTCGACAAGCTTCGCTCACGCCCAACGGCGAGATCGGCCTTGTTCGCATCGATCAGCGCGGACTCGCGGTCGCGCAAAGCCGCCGCCGCCGCGCGAAGCGCCGTGTTCTTGGTCTCGGTTGCCGCTTGGGCCAACGCGCGCGACGTTTCGCGCGCGGCGCGGCCCATCTCGTCCATCACCGTGGCGATATTGTCCTCAACCAGGTTTTGCGCTGTCGATAACGCGGTCATGACAACACCAAATCATCTCTATGAATTAACTCTTCGCGGCCACGGTAGCCCAGCAAATCGCCGATTTCACCGCTTTTATGCCCGGCGATGCGGCGTGCGTCCTGGCACGAATAGGCGACCAGGCCGCGGGCGATCTCGCGCCCGTTCGTGTCTTTGACCAAAACGGCATCCCCCTTTTCGAAACGTCCCTCAATGGTCGTAACGCCGGCCGGCAACAGGCTTTTGCCGGCGGCAAGCGCCTTGCGCGCGCCATCGTCGACGATCAGCGATCCCGTGGGTTTGAGCGACCCGGCGATCCAGCTCTTGCGTGCGGCGCGTGGCGTCGAGGCAGCGACGAACCAGGACGATGGCCCACCGTCCAGGATATGGCGTAGCGGATGATCGTGGTGGCCGTTGGTGATCACCATGTGACAGCCGGCAGCAACCGCTATTCGGGCGGCGGCCAGCTTGGTCTCCATGCCGCCGGAGGAATCGCCCGGCGGTGCCTTGCCGGCCATGGCGGCGACCTCATCGGTGATCGCGGTGACCTCCGGGATAAGATTGGCATCCGCGCGCTTGCGTGGATCGGCATCATAGAAGCCATCAATATCCGACAGCAGGACAAGCACGTCGGCGCTGGTCATGGCCGCGACGCGGGCCGCCAGCCGGTCGTTGTCGCCAAACCGGATCTCGGTCGTGGCGACCGTGTCGTTCTCGTTTACGACAGGCACGGCGCCGACCCTTAGGAGACGGTTGATGGTGCCAAGCGCGTTCAGGTAGCGACGCCGCGCTTCAGTGTCTTCGAGGGTCAGCAGGACCTGCGCGACACGGATATCGTGATGGCCAAGCGCTTCTTCATAGGCATGGGCCAAATGGATTTGGCCACACGCTGCGGCGGCCTGGCTTTCGTCCAACCGCAGTGTTCCCTTCGACAGTCCCAGCCGGCGGCGGCCCAGCGCGATTGCACCGGAGGTGACGATGACGACCTCCTGGCGTTCTGCCCGCATGGCTGCGATGTCGGCGGCAAGTGTCTCCAGCCATGATCGGCGGATGCGACCGTCCGTATCGCCAACCAGAAGCGCCGAGCCGATCTTGACAACGACGCGCCGTGCTTTCTTCAAACGGCTGGCCATAGGTCAGGCCTCGACCAATGGCTGGCGCGCCATCTCGATATGGCGCATTAGCGCACGCAGGATGCCATCGACGCCTTCGCCGGTGACGCCTGACATCATGGCAATCTCGGGGCCGGCGACCGCGCTGAGTTCATCGCGTTGCATGGCGCGCAGTTCAGCGTCGAGCGCGTCGATTTTGTTCAGCGCGACAATCGTCGGTTTATCCGCGAGACCATGGCCATAGGCCTTGAGCTCGTTGCGGATTGTCGTGTAGTCGCCGGCGACGTCGTCGGCCGTGCCGTCAACCAGATGCAGGACGACGGCGCAGCGCTCGGCATGGCCGAGGAACCGGTCGCCCAGGCCGACGCCCTCATGGGCACCAGCGATAAGCCCAGGAAGATCGGCCAGCACGAACTCCTGCTCGTCGATGCCGACGACGCCAAGTTGGGGATGCAGCGTGGTGAACGGATAGTCGGCGACCCGTGGTTTGGCGCGGGTGACGCGCGCCAGAAAGGTCGACTTGCCCGCATTGGGCAGGCCGATCAGACCGGCATCGGCGATCAGTTTCAGGCGCAGCCAGAGCCAGAGCTCTTCGCCCGGCCAGCCGGGGTCGGAACGGCGTGGCGCCCGGTTGGTCGACGACTTGAACCGCGTGTTACCGCGTCCGCCGTCGCCGCCCTTGAGCAGCACAACGCGGTCGCCCGGTTCGGTCAGGTCGGCCAACAGGGTCTCACGGTTTTCGCCGAGCACCTGGGTCCCTGGCGGCACCTGCATGACAATTGGGGCGGCGCTTGCGCCGGTCCGGTTGCCGCCCTCGCCGGGGCGTCCGTTCTTGGCCTTGAAGTGCTGGCGATAGCGGAAATCGATCAGGGTGTTCAGGTTGGGAACACATTCCACGACCACATCGCCGCCGCGCCCGCCATCGCCACCGTCGGGCCCGCCGAATTCGACATACTTCTCACGCCGAAAGCTGACAGCACCGGCGCCGCCGTTGCCGCTCTTGACGAAGACCTTGGCTTCATCCAGGAACTTCATGGCACGATCCTTCCCGTTGCCGAAGGATCGTCGAAGCTGCGCTCGCCGAGATCCTGGCAAAAGCGCAGAAGATAGCCGTCCGGGTCCTGCACCAGGAACTGGCGCTGTCCATAGCTGCGATCAGCACCGGCGTACCAGACTTCCTCCGGCTCTCGAAACAGCGGATGGTCGATGGCGGCGAGGGCATCAAGCAAGGCGGTCAGATCACCGGTTTCGATCTGCAGGTTGATGCCGCGCCCGAACGGCAGTTCAAGCGGTGCGGTCAACCATCCGTCCGGTTCGGTCTGATCCAACATGATCTGACTTCCCTCGCGCTCAAGGTAGGCGAAAGGCGGGTCACTGCGGCCGTAGAGACGCTCGAAGCCCAGCACATCACAATAGAACGTGAGACTGGCCGCGACATCGCGGCACAACAGCTCGGGTACCAGAGCATTGAAGTTCAGATCTCGTTCGGTCATCGCCGTGTCGTATGCCTCGCATACAAAAAAGGGGGAATGGCGCGCCATTCCCCCTGGTCAATCCGTTTGTCTGGGGCGGAGCGCCTATTCGGCAGCCTCCGCGGCCGGGACCACGTCGATGAACATGCGCCGCGCGTTCAAGCGCCGGAACCGCACGTGGCCGTCGGTGGTCGCAAAAATCGTATGGTCCTTGCCCATGCCGACATTCTCGCCGGGATGGAACTTGGTGCCGCGCTGGCGCACGATGATGTTGCCGGCGATGACCTGTTCGCCGCCGAACTTCTTCACGCCCAGCCGTTGACCCGGTGAGTCGCGCCCGTTACGCGAGCTGCCGCCTGCTTTTTTATGAGCCATGGATCAATCCTCCTGGCTATCGGAGCTATCGGTTTTGGGCGCCGCGGCCTTCTTGGCGGCGGCCTTTTTCGCCGGCGCCTTCTTGGCAGCGGCCTTTTTGGCCGGTGCCTTGTCCGCCGCTGCGTCGTCGTCCGCCTTCTTGGCCGGCGCGGCTTTTTTGGCCGCTGCCTTGGGCTTGGCGCCCTTGGCCAGAATCTCGGTGATCTTCAGAACCGTGTGTTCCTGGCGGTGGCCGGCGTGACGGCGATAGTGCTTGCGCCGTTTCTTCTTGAAAATCAGGATCTTGCGGGCCCTGGTCTGGTCCACGACCTCAGCCGTGACCTGGGCGCCATCAAGCACGGGGGCGCCGATTTCGACGTCCTCGCCGCTGCCCATCATGAGAACACGGTCAAACGTCACCGATTCGCCGGGATCGCCGTCCAGGCGCTCCACGGTCACGATGTCGTTTTGGGCGACGCGGTACTGTTTGCCGCCGGTTTCGATAACTGCGAACATAAGAAAAGGCCTTCTTTTTTGATCCGCGCACGGCCCAGATCGGCCTGATCGGGCGGGCGGAGCCGCGAACTATATGTATCCGCGTCCCGATGTCAACCGGATGCGACACGACTGGAGAACGACCGATAGATTCGGCTGAAATCGAGGCCCCAGGCGGCTGTCGTGCGGTTCAGCCGGTACGCCTGGGGCGCCTCAGAAGCTCGCCGCCGCAATTGGGGCAGGTGCCGTCCATGGCGTGGTTGCAGGAATCGCAGAACGTACACTCATAACTGCAGATATAGGCCTCGCCATCGGCTGCCAGCGCGGTCTGGCAGCGCTCGCAGGTAACGCGCATCTCAAGCGCCATGGCGGGCGATCAGCGCCGGGACGTCAGCGATAGAGTTCGTCCCACAGGAAAATCGTGGTGAGTTCATAGAGCAAGACGGCGAACAGCGTCATGGTCAGGATTTCAGCGGGATAGCAGCCCAGAACGTTGGTGCGCCCACCGCTATCGGTGCCGAACATGATGGTCGGGTGGCTCACCTCACCACGGTTGGCCAACACGTAGGCCAACACCAGAATGCCGCCCAAGAAACCATAGAGCGCAACGCTTTCGAGACCGACCGCGTGGAGAATAGCGGGCGGGACGACCGAGAACATGAAGGCGAGCACCGCCATCCAGTTGGGGTTCATTTCGGTCGGTTTGGCCAGCCCACGGCACAACACCGAAAGTACCAGGGCGAGCACGAAGCCCAGGGCCAGCAATGCCGCTACCGATACGCCGCCAATTCCGCCTTCTTCTTCCATCGTGTCTCTCCGGCTCTATTTCTTGATTACCGCGCCCCAGGACCGGTGCGCGATTATAGGTGGCCGTTGCAAGCGCTGGCAAGATGCGCCGTTTGGTGGGCCAGGGAGCGCGAGCGATGGGTCTTTCCAGGTGCCGAGATGGGGGTCTTGCCGCTGGGGCAGAGCAGGGGGTATGGTCCCGCGCCCTCGAACGAGGCCACGATACCCATCATGCGGAGGGGTGCCGGAGTGGTCGAACGGGGCGGTCTCGAAAACCGTTGTGCGCTCTGCGTACCGAGGGTTCGAATCCCTCCCCCTCCGCCATATTTTAAACAGTTGCTAATAAGGGATAAATTGATTGCCAGGGCCAGGCAATTTCATCCCACATTTCCGAGTCTTGGCCTGGCATCCGTTTGTCCACGAGGTTTCGGGAGACCGATCGGGTCCCACGCTTGTCAGCTCATAGCCTCAGTTATCTCTCAGGGTCGATTTTTTGGTACCTGAAAGGGATGCGGTTTCGGGGTCTGTCTTAAGAGAGGTGCCTAGTACCTGAGAAGGCTAAGAATGACTTGAGAGATGTCTCAGTCGATGCCCAGCCGTTCGCGCTGTTCGCCCCAGGTGAGAGGTAGGCGCGACGCGCTCTTGAGTGTCGACGCTTTCATATCCGCCGGCTGCGCACCGTTGGCGATTTTGGTGACGATGTCGGGTGCCAGATACGCGAGACGGAGCGCGCGTGTGAAGTAGGAACGCGTGACGCCCTCGTCCTTGCAGATGTCCATGATTGATCGACCCCGGGCGTTCAGCAAGAGTTGGTGATAACGCTGGCCAGTCAGGACCAGTCGCACGAGGCTTCGGTCTGGTTTCGGCGCCGTTCTGAATGAGCCGCCGCCATCGACAATCATCCGTGTTTCCATACCGGCGCGCTTGAGCCGCGCGGGGACGCTGAACAATCGCGTCGGACCATCCGTATCCGGAGGTTGGGTACACTCGCCAAGGCTCAAATCGGCAATCGCGTTCTGCCGGACCCGGATGTCGACCTGCTCAGACGTCACATCGATTCGGACAATCAGGGTCAGGAGAATTCGCCTCAACTTGGCGGGTTCCAATCTCGACCACGCGATTGCAACTTCTCGAAGCCGCTCCATCAGCTGCTGTTGTTTCGCCGTATCTTGGGTTAGCGCCTGAATCGCTGCCAACGCGTTCTGCTCGTCCTCAATAAGCTGTTGCATGCACTCAATGACAATCCGCTCAATCTCGGCGGCTGGGGTTCGCCATCCCGTCTTTGATGTACATTTTCGATCCGTCGTCAGGTGCCGCGATACGTAGTAACGGTAGCGCTTGCCGCTCTTTACCGCATGTGTCGGTGTCATGCGTTGACCGTCGCCGTCGAAGATCAGCCCGGTGAGCAGACTGGGATTGGAGGATTGCGAGCAAGTCCGGCGTTCGACCCGATTTCGGTCGAGCATCTCCTGCACAGCGTTCCACATGGGTTCGGGGACGATCGCCTTGTGAACGCCCGGATAACTTTCGCCCTTATGTGTGATCTCGCCCCGGTAAGTCCTGTTTTGGAGCAGATGGTAAAGCGCACCGCGATTGAATGGTTTGCCGCCTGTCCTCCGGCCGCTTTCGCTGACGCGCTCCTTGCTGACGACACCTTCGGCCCGAAGTACGTCCAGCAGGCTCAATACGGAGCCTAAGTCGACATAACGCTGGAAGATGTAGCGTACCGTTCGAGCTTCCTGCTCGTTGACGACAAGCTTGCGGGCTTCAACGTCGTAACCCAGAGGCGGCACACCGCCCATCCACATCCCCTTTTTCTTTGATGCCGCAATCTTGTCGCGGATGCGTTCTGCCGTGACCTCGCGCTCGAATTGGGCGAACGACAGCAGAACGTTCAACGTCAGTCGTCCCATGGAGGTAGTGGTATTGAACTGCTGGGTGACCGAGACAAAGGAGACGCCGTGCTCGTCGAAGGTATCGACGATCTTGGCGAAGTCCGAGAGTGACCGGGTCAGGCGGTCAACCTTATAAACAACGACCACGTCGACACGTTTCGTCGAGACGTCATCAAGCAGCCGTTGCAAGGCCGCGCGATCCATGGTCGCGCCTGAGATACCGCCATCGTCGTAGTAGTCCGACAAGGCCGTCCAACCCTCGTGCTTCTGGCTGGCGATGTAGGCCTCACAGGCCTCGCGCTGAGCGTCGAGACTATTGAAGTCTTGTTCCAAGCCCTCTTCGTGGGACTTCCGCGTGTAGATCGCGCAGCGGAGAACGCGTGGAGGTGTTTCCTTGCTACGTGGCATGGATTTGCTCGCGCCGGCGCCCGGCCAGACCGAAGAACCTTGGCCCTGACCACCGGACGCCGGTAATCTCGCGTGCGATCGCGGAGAGGGATTGATAGCGTTTTCCGTTGTACTCAAAGCCTTCCTCAAGAACGGTGACCGTGTAGGCCTTGGCCCGCCATTCGCGAACAACTTTGGCGCCGGGCTTGAGGGTAGGACCTGTGACGAAAGCGCCGCGTTTGCCTTCGTTCAGGTAGCCTGCCATCGTTTTGAGTCTGCGTTTCGTCGATTGGCTCAGGCCACCAAGCGCCTGTTCCTGAAGTTTGTAGCTAATGCCTCGACTAAGAAGGTCCCGACTCATGCCCCGAGGCGTGGGCACGTTGAATACTCTTGCCCAGTGTTTGCGCAACTCGGGCATCGACAGGTCGCCAAGTGCCATGATCTGGCGTTCCATTTCTGATGGATGAGATGTCGCCGGGGTATTACCGGAGACTCTACTGGGGATCAGTCCTCCGTTCATTGCGTGGCATCCTCACTGATGCGATAGACGCTCACACCCGCGTCATTCTGCGTACGCGTGATGTCATAGCCATTCTTTCTGAGATCGGTGAGGGAAGCTCGCACACTATGCGGCTGCCAGCCGGTCGGTTTCTGAAGCTGGGCAATGGTCGCGCCTTGCCGGCGCTTCAAGAGCTTGAGAATGGTTGCAGTTTTCGTGGTTCTGGCGGTCATGTTTGCCTCCGTTCTAGGCGCCTCACGGATTGCGAAGCGCTTCCACCGCACTAGGCCCGGCCAAATGCAAGATCAGGTCCGGGCGGGTGGTGATCGGAGGTCCTGGATAGACCTTTGAGCGTTCACCGCACGCTCACAGTACTGCTCTGTTGAGCGCCAAAGTCCAGTTGTTTGCGATTGGAAAGGCGGGGCGTCTAGCAACTCGTTTTCTTAACCTGTTCGACCAGCTCTCGGATGACGTCTGCCAGGACCTCAAGGTCGTGTGTTGCCGATAGGAGGCGCCTAACCGCCGCTAGATAAGCCGCTGGACTTTTGTCATGAGCCTGGCCATCGCACGAGGCAAGGTGTGCCGCTTCGGCAAGCGATGTTGCCGTTGCGAACAACCGCGTGATGATCTCGCGCTGGCTCATGACCAAGGTGTCGCTCCACGATTGGGAAACCACTGACGCTTCCTTTGGGCAAAGAGTCCAGTCTTCCGTTCACGCACTTATGCTTCCGATCGTGTGAGGAGATCCCGACGATAAGTGCACATTCGGTCAGGCCTCCATTGGTCGGAGAACTCTCACCCGACCTTCTGGATCAGCCAGTTGAAGAGCCCTGCGTCCAGCGCCAGTTCTGAGAGACGCTCGGGTCCGACTAATGTCACCCGTGGATCCTCCGTCGCTACCGGACCGGATGCCGTATCGTAGGCATAGAACATACGGGCACCGGGAACCTCGTCCATACGCGCGACGTAGTCGTCGACTTGGCTTTGGCTGGTCGCAGACTTGACCTGAACGAAGGCGTGTTCGCCGGTGCTGGGATGCTCCAGCTCGATGTCGACTGTCCGTTGCGTACTGCCTGTCTCACCGACCTGGCGCCAGCCGCTTTGCACAAAGACGAGGTCGACCACAAGCTCAAAGTCCTGACAGGTCAGGTGGTTCATGAGTGCCTGAATGGACGCTAGTGCTGTGGCCCTGGCCGCCTTGGCTTTGCCGATCACTGGCAAATCCTCGTCGTTGATCTTGGCGAGGAGATGGTCGAGCGTGCCGACATCGCAGATGGTCGCCCGATAGGCGGCAGTGCGAGTTAGTCGGCCGTTGAGCTCTCGCTGGCGCAGAGGGCGGCCGCCGATGCTGGCGCTGTGCCAGCTGTCCACGGTCCGGCGCAGCCGGCTGCCGTCAGGGAATGCCTCGCGGTCGTGACCCAGGAGTTCGACCTCGGGCTTGGCCTGGCACCACCACAGATGCCCGTTGTGGAAGGTGATCCAAACCGTGTCAGCGGGTGCATGGTAGAAGTCGATGACTTGGCGGGCTTGATCCGACGCCGCCCCTTTGGCTAGCCCGAGATTGCGATAGGTCTCCCTGATGCCGTTTCTATTGCCGGCAAGGGCCATTTCGTGTGGTGCCTCGTAGTACGCAAGCCGCAGCGCACCGTCTTCGAGGCAGAGCTCCTCCCAAGCGCCGCCTTCGCCGAGTTTGATGAACTTCGCCGAAGATGCGCTGACGCCCTGGCTTGACGATGGTGGTGCCGTATCCATACGCCAAGACAGCCGTGGCACGTCCGCGAAGTCAACGACAATGAGGCCCCGACAGTTTCCCGATGTTTCTGTTGAAGGGCAGACGACCTGACAAGTTCATAGAGCGCCAGGAGCGCGTTAATCATAGAACTGTGCGAAACGAGCATGGCGTCGATCTACGCAAGCTAACCGATGAACAGCTTCATACTTTGTCCGGCATCGCTAGATCGTTATCAATACCGAAGGAATCTACGTGACTGGTGTTAAATTTGATCTGCTCGATCCATTAGGCTGAGTGGTTGCACGAAGGCGCCAGCGAATTCTGCGACTGAAAACTAGTTTCTGTAGGCGGTTTCCAACGGTGACACTCTTCCGCTTATCCGATTGGGGCGAATGTCTCAAATGGCCGCAGAGACGTAATGGTGCTTGGCGCGCTCTAGGTCCAGATGCGTGTCGTCAGGAGGTCCAAATGATCGCGTTCTTCAAAAACCTGTTGCGCGGTTCAAGCAATGGTGAGAATTGACCCAGAGCATACGCCTTGCACGAGAATTCTATGCTTTACCAACCATTCGAAGGGCCACTCCTGAAGGTTGAACGAGCAAAAAGCCACATTGAAAGCTTAAGCATAACTTTGTCACGGTATAATGAACGCGTCGAGTACGGCTTCATTGAGGTTAGCCAGCCGAACCCGGGAATAGTCGAGCTCAGGTTCGAGTTCTCCGAACCGCCTCCCAATGACTTGCCACTTCTAATTGGTGACGCGATTCACAATTTGCGGTCAGCACTTGACCTCATGGTGTGCGATATTGCGCGCACTCGAAATGCCGATGCGGAAAAGTAGCATTTGCATTTGCGAGCAGTGAAGAGACATTTTCGAAAGCAGTTCGGGATCGCGACGTCCGAAAGCTAGGCGAGGATCTTGTCGAAAAAATCACCGCGTTGAAACCGTATGGTAGCGGAAATCGAGTGCTCTATGCGATCAATGCTCTGGATATCACCGACAAGCACAAGATGGTGATGCCAGTCTTTCAGGCTGTTCCTTTCGCTGAGCTTAAGCTCGGAAGTTTCGGGGTTGGTGGCACCGCATTCATGATCCCGGGTGCCACTATCCATGTTAGGCGTGGTGTGCCAATCCAAATGCGACGCAAAGGAAACGTGATAGCTGTTTTTCTTGGAGACTCACTACTGCCCCTTGAGCCAGAAATGGAGAGGCTCAACGAAATGTCGCTAGTGGTTGCCGATGTCATCAGATCGTTTAGGCAACATGTTTGCCCTAGAAGTGCAGGCGCGGCGCCCCGGTAACGGCGCAGTTGACTCAGGCAAGCTCAGTTCGCACGATGGCCTGCTCTGGCTAATCGGTCCGATCCGAATATTAGCTCATGATGTGCATTTCGTCCGCCGGGACGTTGGTTCCTGGTGCTTGCAGACTGTAGCCAGGCACCGAGTGAGGCCGCATCGTTTTGCGCTAGGACTCACACGTCTCAGTGATGGTTCAGGTCTCCCTAGGGCGTAGAAGATCTCGCCGTTGAGTAGCCCCTCGCGAAAGCGGCTATCAAAGCTCTGAATTAGACATTCTCCCAAGGTGGGCGTGGCTCGACATAGGTTGTCATGGCTCCGGCAGGTTGATCGGTGTCCGCCCGGCTTCGGCGACGAAAACGCTGCTACAGTCGCTATTGCTTCGCTACCTAGTCTTCCGGTTGCGTCCGAATCGAGCTATACTACCTGGCATCTGGGTCGGATGGCTCGCTCGAATGGAAAATGACGGTTGATACTTAGTCCTTTCTGTGCGGATGGAGTTCGCCGAGGCAGCCGCAGAATAAATGGGGCTTCGCACCAAGTGTTGGGGACGTATATGAACAGCTGCCCATGTTAGGAGGCGTCCGAGGCAGATAGAAAGCCGCATAGACCTGATTTGGGGGAGGTTTTGCGATGAAGCTAAGAGGGGTCCTTGCATTTCTGTGCATCACACTGGCTGCGTGCGAGGCGGTACCAAACACGGGTTTAAATGGTGCGAGTTGGGCCTCGGTGAGTTCAACAAATGACCCGGGCGTGTATCGGGACTTCGACACCCAAGCGGTTTTTGATGGGACGGACCAGGTTGGGGAGGCAATGTTCCGAAGCACTCATCCCGGCGCGAGCGATGGAGGGCTAGGGACAACAGACTGGGTCTATGTTCGTACGGTAGAGCTTGATTACGCTGCAATTGTTTCCGGCGCGTACAACCTATCGCCAGAAATAGTCAGGTTCTTTCGGGAGTGCGCACCGGCCCTCGATCCGACCAATCCTGAGGATCAGTTCCGTTCAGGCCGTCTGGGCGACACGCCTGATGCACGTCTGGTTTTGACGCGTGTCACTTGGCGCACCGAAATCGGACCAGGGCCGCAGATCTACTCGACGGCTCGTGTGGCCGATGCAAATCTACAGGTATTCGGTGCCAGCGCTAAGCTGCAGCGTCCCCTGTCTCTCAGCGTGCTGCTCTCAGTTGAGCCGGGTCGGAGCTTTGAGCCAGCATCTCCGATTATTAATCGGACTGTCAGCAACATCCGCACCGGAGACGTCACAGCAAACTGCACGGACCAAACCCTCGAGACGGCGCACATCGCAATTGGAGAGTCCGGCTGGTTCCCCGGAGGGGATGTTTACAACATCGTTGTGGAGATCATCGAGGAATGAGTTTTGCGACGTCGTCACAGCAGCCCGGTTCCCCCTTGAACTTCCGTGTCCGCGTTAGCAAGGCAAAGGGCGACAAGGCCCTTTGGGGTGGCGCAGGCATAGATAATCCTCTAACTGGCACAGATGCCTACATTTTGGTTCGCGTGGATGAGCGGGGAGAGCCGATCGAGCTTTTCAAGCAGCCTACGCGCGGTTCACCACCGAAGCTAGTAGCAAAACTTGAGCCTGGCGAGACTTTCCTCGTGGCAATCGACAAGGCCGTTGCCATCACGGCACGCTGCGCGAAAGACACTTTCGTGGACTGTGCTTTCGTAGCTAAGGGTTGAGAGGAACAAATGACGATTCAGGCAAAGGTCCGCACTCTGCGTGCTCGCGCAAGCCAATCCGCGGATCTGAGTTTCAACATGGCGGGCGTTATCGCAGCGCGGAACTATGATTTCGCGACAGACAATGGAACGGCTCATCTTGGTAAGGTGGCGCTCCGGTTCGACATTAAGACAAACTTGTACGATCACTTGGGGGAAACAGAACCTGGGTCCGGACCGATCATCGCAAATTCGCGACTGAAGTATGGTGCAGGGTCGATTGCGCAACTCTTCATATCGCCGAAAGGGTCTAATCCAGCACCGTACCTGTTTGAACTGCGGAACGAAACGCTTGGAGCTGCCCTCGATCAGGCAATCTCCAAACGAGAGAACGCCTATTTGGAGAGGTACAGACATGTAGCGCAAATTGCGGCTAGGCTGCGGCACAGCTACCCTGAGATCACGAAACATTTGACTAACCTCGTCGCTAACACGCAGGCGCGGTTTGACGCACTCGACGCAGAGTACGCAACTGATGGGATTGCAGTACGAAAGGCGACAGTCAGCGAGCAGTCTGTGAGTGCTGACTATGCGGTTCAAACAGAAAACGTGACCAAGTCAACGACATTGGCGACCTGGAACTCAACCATGCCGAATGGCAATCCTTCCGGCGACGCAATGATTACTGAAATCAAGGATCCGGATGGCAAGGTGCTTCAGAAGCACGAGACGCCAAATGCCGGCAGTCTCCCTCGGATTCTGAACGCTGCAGGGCAATGGGAGTTAGTAAGTACTCCGGACTTCACCAGCCAGAAGGTCGAGGCAAAAACCACCTCAGATGGGAAGCAAATCACCGAGACATTCGATGCGCGATACGCCCACCCGCGATTGGAAAATGAAATTGAGTATCGCCAGGCCAGTCAAGCGCTCCATAGTGAACTGATCAAACAGGAACTCGCCACTCATAGATTGCCGCATCTAGAGCGGATCATGGAGAATGAGCTGAAGGCGATAGATCTCGAGATTCGGTCCCTTCAGTTGAACTTCGCTCACACCTACCTAACTGCTCCGTTCGACGGAGTGGTAACAGCCCTTTACAAAGATATCGGAGAGAGCGTGGAGGCCGGTGAACCAATACTTCGTCTCGAGAACGACACTGTGCTTCTAATTGTTGGCCAGGTGCAGGCCGTAGGCTCTGTTCGACTTGGTGCCCAAGTGACAATTACATTCGACCTGGATGACACTGGCGCAATGAAGCAATTGCCTGGCCACATCGTTTCGGTTCGCGGCCATGAGGCCGACAACGACGAGTGGGACCTGATAATACAAGCTGATAACCCTGCTGACGGTGGGGGACGGCTGGTGCCCCTCAACTATCAGTTCGATCCTGATTCCTCGGTTGTGGTCATCATGTAATGTCAGTACCGCGTCCAAACCCCCCACGTTTGTGGGGGAGTAACCCCACTGAATTGGAGGAATCGCGCGGTGTCACAAACTTGAGGTTAACTTGGGACCGCGTCGCAGGGGCTTCAGGTTACGACTTGAGAATTGATGGCGGGACTATAATGCCGGTGCAGCCTGACGTAACACCAGGCGGGTTCGGTCCCAATACCCTTCACAGCTTTGAAGTGCGAGCTAAAGTCGGAACCGACGTCTCTCTGTGGTCAGGGGCATTCGAAACGGTGACACGCCCGCCAACTCCAACTCTGCCCAAACAAGATGCGGCAAGTGTGAGTATCTGGGGTGTGGCCCTTTTGTGGAATGAAAGCGCGAGCCTTCCCGGTGCATACATTGATGTTTGGCGAAGGTTGGGAGGCGTCGAAAACAGGCTCAACGAAGGCCAGCCATTACCACTTCTTGGCGGTTGGCTCGATGAAACAGACCCCTCGATGTCCGATAAGGCATTCTGGTTGCAGTTGGTCGTGCCGGCTTTATCGGTTCCGGGTGACCGGCTACCTGGCGATAACGTCTCATTTTTTGGCCCTGAGATCCAATTGAGTGGGCCGGTTGTTCGCCGCGCGGTAATCCCTCCGCGCAGTGTTCGGTCTTCCGATCAATTATGGCATCGACAGTACGGTCGTGCAGGACGGCTGTTGTGATCGCCGGCTTGCCAGAGCGAGCTCTTTGGGAAAGAGCCGGAGAGCAAAGTTCACGAGAGCGCACTGTACGAGAAAGGCGAGCCGTCGAAATCTGGGGTCGCCGACATTCGAAGCCGAGTGTATTTGATGATCGTCCCGAACGTGCCCGGCCTGGGACAGAAGGATGGCGAATGGTCTCTACCTCAGCCGCTCAGGCAAATACGACCACGGGCTCAACAACGTTCAGGTCGCCGCCCTATAGCGAGGCATGGGAACCGCGAGGCGAGAAAGCACGAATGTCGGGCGGAGTGTTTCCGTCTCCGCCCTGGGCTGGCGGAGGTGTCGAGCCCCCCTCGTCTCGCGAAGTTCCCGAAGTGAGGCGCGAAGGGCCAGTATTCGGTCGAAGGGGAAACATATTCGGAAACTACTTTGGTTGGGGTGAGGCCCTGGACGATCCGCTAAGTCCGGCAAGCCCGGTTGACTTGGTCGCTTGGTATCATGACCAAGAGTATGGAGCAATCCAACGGAAGTACGGAGCAAGCTCTGATCCTGTTGAGGCATACTTTGAGCCTTTCACACGTTTTGATCGTCCGGAGTTCATGTATGACTTGGCGATGGCAGACCTTCGATTCAATGAGAACTCTTGGAGTTTTATTGGTCAAGCCATGGATCAAGGCTTCTATCGCGGCGCCGCTGAATTGTTGGCTGCCGACATAGTAATGTCTTCTCTCGCTTGGGTGTTTCACACTGCGCTCGCGGGCGTGAGACTTGCAGTCTACGGGACGCAGGTTGTCTTTGGTGGACTTTACAAAGTGTTCGCTGGAGAGATGTCGATCGGTAATTACTTAGTGAGCATAATGGAGGGAGGGGCAAAAATACTTGCCGCAGTAGGATACTTCATCGCCGGCACGGTTCGCGGAGTATGGAACTTCGGTGCGGCGACGTTGCGTGGGATAGCGCGAGACCCTGTGCGGGGCTTATCGGGTGTTGCGCTCGGTGCGGCCGCCGGTAGCGTGTTCGGTCCAATAGGAACTGTTGTCGGAGGTATCATCGGGGGAGCGATTGGTGGCGGTGGCGGATGCTTTATCACGACTGCTGTGTGTGAGGCACATGGTTTGCCCGATGAGCACGAGTTGCTTGTAGAGTTACGTCGATTCCGTGACGGCTACATGTCCCGAGATCCCTCGGCGCGGAGTCTGGTCGAGGCCTATTACCGTGTATCACCGCTGATCGTTGCTGAATTCGCTCTAAGGCCAGACAAAGACGACATCTACCGCGAGCTGTTTGCACGTTATCTGGTTCCTGCGTTCAATATGGTCCGTCGAGGTCGTTATAGAGCAGCGCTAAGTGTGTATCGCGCAATGTTGCTTCGCGCAGCTTCGAAGGCAGGGCTGCGTCATGAGTTAGACCGTTTCCCGGCCATTGATCGCTATCGATCCTTGCCGGATTGGGATCCTTCGACGACGGGAATTCTGACAGCTACGTAGGATGAGACTCAGGCTTTCTGCGTGTTTGCCGTATCTCCTGTTCTGCACCGAGACCGCCGGAAATATGTCGGCCAGTAGAGTACGCGGCTTGCAGACATAGATTCTAAGCTGAGGAGCTGAGGATTCTACGCGCAGAAAGACAAGGAAACTGCGCGCCTCGCGGATATCGGTTTCGTGTTGTGGGACGGCAAGAGTGCGGGATCGGTGGCCAATATTCTTGAGCTGTTGAAGAAGGACAAGAAGGTTGTCGCCTACTACGCGCCCGGCAAGCAGTTCCACAATCTGTGTTCGATCGAGGATGTTGAACCCCTATGTCAGAAATGCGAGCCGGATACCTTTGATACGATCAGCCGCAAGGTGCGGCTGTCAAGCTCACTGCGCGACATGCGAAACGGCAGGCATACGATGTTCCAGCCGCTCTAACAGTGCAGTCTTGAGCGAACTGCGTCGCTCACTCAGACGCTAAGCTTAGCAGTACCATCGTAATGGGAGCGTAACAGCATGGTACAGACCGTAACATCCTATGCTTGACAAGATTAGCAGCGCTAAGTACAACAAGCACTATGACAGAATCTACTGAAAAACTCGGTACGTTTCTGGCGTCGACGCGCAACAAGCTCGGACTCACATTGAGGACTGTTGAAAAGCAGGTTGGGATTTCCAACGCGTATCTGAGCCAGTTGGAGCACGGAAAAATCAAGATGCCCGCTCCGCAGAACCTGCACAAGCTAGCCCAATTGTATCGGTTGCCCTACGAGCTCTTGATGGAGCTGGCCGGGTATCCGGTACCAAGGCCGAAAGCGGGGAGCGCAAGACAAAAGCTGGATTCATTATCGGCGAGAATTGGATCGGTGAGCAAAGAGGAGGAAGAGGCGCTTGTAGAATATCTGCAGTTCATCCGGTCAAGAAAGCGGAGGCGATAGATGCGATGGTCGTACTCCGCAAGCCGTTCATTTCGTCAATGCCAGCGTCAGTGGTACTTCAAGAACATCGTGGCCAGCGCGAAGGCGAAAGACCCGCTACGAAAACGCGCCTATCTTCTGAGCAAGCTGCAAAGCGTGAGTGCTTGGCGGGGCCGGATTGTGGATGACGTCATATCAAACGTCATTGTTCCCTGCATTAACCGAAACACCTGCATAACGCTAAAACAGGCCAAGGAGCGTGCCCGGAATCTGTTTGAAAGGCAACTCGCCTTTGGGCGGCGCCATCCAATTGACGACCTGAACCTTCGCGTGTCTGAGCAGGGGGAAGATTTCGCCGCCTTCCACGCCATGGAGTACAATCGCGGACTTTCACAAACAGAGATAGACCGGGCATGGTCCGAGATTGAAACCGCGTTGGAAAACCTCTTTAGGCTGCATGATCTCAAGCGCATCATGAAGTCTTCCGACTACATTGTAACGCAGCGAGCACTCCAGTTCCCGCTCATGGACGGAATAACCGTTCTTGCCTATCCTGATGCCATAGCTTTTCAATCTGGCTCGTCGCCAATCCTCATTGATTGGAAGGTTCACGTCTTTGGGAAGAATGACGCTTGGCTGCAGCTAGCGATCTATGCGATAGCGCTGCAACGGTGCAAGCCCCATGCGGATTTTCCGGCGCTGCCGGAAGCCCCTCTTCAGGACATAAAACTCTACGAGGTACAACTCCTAACAAACGTTGTGCGCGAACACGCTCTTGATGCCGATCAGTTTATTGAGGCTGAGGAGTACATGATCGCGTCTGCATACGAGATGACGTGTCTTACGGAAGGAGAGAAGTACGCCAGGCTGGACATGGAAGACTTTACGCCAGCCTTGCATGCGCAAACATGCCAGCGCTGTGCGTTTCGGAAATTGTGCTGGAAGGATGAGCATGTCCATTGAATCGAACTGTTTTCGCATTAACGGGCTGGGCAATCTTCGTGCCGAGTACCGGCTGTTTCAAATCGCGGGATTGCAGCGGGAAACGCCCGAATACTATGCGAATGTCCAGCGCATTGTTCGTCAATTGAGCTACCAGATGAAAGCGCCGGTGACGACTTACGACCTAGATCGGCAAACGTCTCTGGTTGTGCCCAAAGGTTTCGGCGATCCGCCGGATCATGTGACGCTGGTAGGTGCAGTGGCTGCCCTGAAGGACACCGGTGAGGCGATTGAACTAAACTTTAAAAGGCCCTGCGCTGAGCTGGATCCCGTCAGGCTGCGGTTTCTGCAGTTTGTGTTTCAAGACCCGCTTTGGAACAACCCGCAGCTATGGCAACCGAGCGCTGGCAAGCCGTTCTTTTTCAAGAAGCCGGCAAAGCAACTCGGAAAGCTCGATTTGTATGAAGGCTTCACCATAAGGGTGACGCCGCATCCGGAAGGCGGCTTTGGGATCACGCTCGATTTGCGCAGGAAGTTGGTATCAAGATCGGCGCTTCCGGCAAACATGTCGCGGGAACAGGCCAACAAATTCAAGGGAAGGTCCTGCCTCTATAAAATGGGTCATGTCTGGTACGAAGTGAGCATTGCCGGGCTTGCGGACCTGAATATTGGGGAGCCGTCGATTCCGTTAAGCGGAAAGGCGGTGAGCTTGGTTGACTATCTTCACAGCAAGTCGCCAAAACCCGTTCCGTCCTCGATCGCCAACCTGTCTCCTGACGGCGCTGCAATCTACTACAGGACCACCGGTCCGGATCAGAAGGCTGCACCGGCGCAGCTCTGTTATCTGGTGGAAGACACGCACGACCGGGAAGGAGCGCGGCATCAACCGGAAACCGTAATCGGGCCGTTTGATCGTCATCGGCAAATCGGCAGCATTGTTCGGCGCTTTCTCTCAAGTGTTTATGTTGGCGGCGCGAATTTGTCGGTTTCGGAGACTCCCGCGCGCATACGAACCAAACCGTTCGAAGTGCCAAGTTTGCTGTTGGGCAACAACACCGTGCTCTCGCTCGATAAGTCTGATCGCGGGATCGTGGCCGCGATAAAGGATTATGCACGAAGCCGACTGAATCTGCTGGATGATGAAGCCGCCGGGTTCTACGAGCGGAGCCTTCTGGACCGGCAGTACATCATCTTGCCAAAAAGCATCGCGAACAGCAGCGGACAGCAGTTCCTCACTGAGCTCATGGCGCGCGTGGACGCGCTTTATCCCGTCGGAGGGGATTACCAACCCGAGTTGATTGTCTATGACGATCTCAGCCAAAGTAGGGACTTTGTAGGTCAGTCGCGAGCGATAAAGGAGGCCATTGAAGCCTCCGGGGTAAAGCCCGGATATGCGCTTATCATGGTGCACCGTTACGACCGCCGCGCCAGATCGGCAGACCAATTGGCCGCCTGGGTTGTCAAGGAGTTTGCACGGCAGTTTGAAGTTAAGGCATCCGTGGTTCACACCGACGTTATCAGGAAGTCCTACACGGGCGTGACCCGCGATGGTGAAACCAAATACGTCGTCAAAGCAGGTCAGCAGAAGCGGTTGTCAGGTTATCTGCGCAATGTTGCTCTCAACAAAGTGCTCCTTGCGAATGGGAAATGGCCGTTCGTGTTGAACTCATCTCTTCACGCGGATGTGGTGATAGGGATTGATGTAAAGAACAGCACCGCTGCTTTCACGCTCATCGCGAATGGCGGAAGGATCATCCGGTTTTCTACAAGCCCGTCTAAGCAAAAAGAACAATTGCTGAAAAATCAGGTTGCAAAGTTTGTAGGCGAACTCATTCGCAAGGAATCTTCGTATTTCGACAAGCCGCCTAAAGAGATTGTCATACATCGGGACGGACGAGCTTGGAGATCGGAGATCGCCGGGCTGCACGAATCCTGCAGGAGCCTTGCTAGAGATGGATATCTGGATGCGGGTTGGCGGCTCACGGTGCTCGAGATTGCGAAAACCGCTCCGGCTCCGTTGCGGCTTTTCAATGTCAAGCCATCAAACAGAGGCGCCGGACTCTATGTTGAGAATCCGCTGGTGGGCAGCTGGGCAGAGATGTCCGAAGATGAAGGATTTGTATGCACGACGGGCAAGCCTTTCAGAATTCCTGGTACGGCAAACCCTTTGCACGTGCGGCGTGTCGCCGGAACGATGCCGATGGAAAAGTGCCTGTCGGACGTGTTTTCCCTGAGCTGTTTGACATGGACACGCCCTGAAGGGGCCATACGCCTTCCAATCTCAATAAAACTCTGTGACCGGAGCTTGTTTGACGAGGCCGCCGAATATGACGAGGACGCCATTAAGTTTGACAATGACAATTTGGCCGGGGCGATGAAATGAGCGATTTGAGCTTGTTGAGCGGGGTTTATGCGAATGTCGAGGAGTACGCGACCCTCGTTGATCGCGTTATTGAGCTCTTGAGGACAGCAGGCTCTGATCCGCGTAATCAGGATCAGAGCAAGCTCGCTCAGCTTCTCATCGACGCGGGCGACCAAGGGCTTACGTCGCAATCATATGAAGCATTGATGCTGGATAGCCTGCTGCGCTCAAGCACAGGCGAACCAGTGCTCAATCTTAAGCTTCTCGGCGAGCGTCTCCAAAGCCGCGAGGTTGATGCGATCTATCAAAAACAGCTTGAGATGCTCGCATCGGAGTTGGAAGCGGAACGAGCAGAGGTGGCAAGCCGCCTCCGGGGACGTAAGTGATTGAAACCTACCTCATTGGCTCGATCAACCAGTCTTTGGAGAGAATACGCCAGCTCCGTCAAATCATTCAGGGACAATACCCGCGCGAATATGACGGGTTGCGGCAGGTCTGCTTAACCCGGCTTGACGCGGCGCAGGCCGATCTCAAACGGCTGGCGCAGGAACCGGTGGTGGACAAGGGATTGCAAACGCCGCGCCGGATAAGAGAGTTCAAACGCGTGGTTGAACACCTTAACGCAGTTGAAGGCGTCGGCGTGTTTGCGCTCAAGAGGACGAGCGCCGAAGATCATGTTCTGAATTTCTTGATTACCGAACTGTGCCAAGAAATTCGGTACCCGCTTGTTCCCCCGGTGATTAGTCAGATGTCGCAAGATTATTTTCACATCTATCCGGAGTTCAATTTATTGTGCGTTCCCCTCATCGAAGGGCGCTTTCTTTTGCACTTGCCGGATATCTATCACGAACTTTGCCATCCCTTTCATCGTGCGCAGCATACGGACTTGCCGACGCTCGAAGCCTATCACGCCTGTTTCAAGAACAGCCTGTTTGCGATGGTGGAGCACTTCCAGATTGAAGCCGTCGCGGCAGACCGTCTGCGCAAGCCCGAAGGTAAGCGTTTTCAGATACAACTCTGGAAAACTTGCTGGGTGAAATACTGGATGGAGGAATTGTACTGCGATCTGTTCGGGGTGCTGACTGCGGGGCCGGCCTTTGTCTGGTCGCACTATCATCTCTGCATCAAGCGGGGCGGCAATCCGTTTGAAACGCCTCTGACGTTCGCGGCAACACACCCTGCGGACGATGCGCGCATGAAAGCTATGCTGAAGATGCTGGCCCAGATGGATGGGTATGACCCTGAAGCAGGGTCGATCAGGGATGCCTGGAGCGATTTTCTTCAGACAATGAGCTTCAGGCAAGAGCCGGAGTACCGGCAATGCTATTCCGATGATCTGCTTTCCGTCATTGTGAAGGAAGCCAAGAGCGGCGTGGAGAAGGTCGGCATTGAGACGGCCGGAAAAGACTCTCCGACCATGATCGTAAGCCTGCTCAATGATGCGTGGCGGGAGTTCTGGAAAAATCCGCAACGCTATCAGTCCTGGGAAGGTCAGAAGTTGGCCTGCCTGCAAAAGAGCATCGCCAAAACCTGAGCGACGTTGCTCAAGGCATTTGACCATTCAGGAGAATACTGGACGCTTTAATACCTGTCTATTCGGCCAAACGAAATTTCGGAGCTTTAAGCGGGTGAGGTCTTGTTTTTTGACCTCATCCGCAGTTGACCTTCACCCCTGAAACATCTCCGCTTTGAGGTTAGAGCGCTTTCCGATCAGTCGCGGTCATATCCTTGCACTCCTAGAGCGTGAAAGTGTCGATGGTTCGGGCGATGGCGTCCGAGAGATCATCGACGGTGCGTGCGGCGAGCTTCTATAGGAAGGCCCTGAACTTAGCGAAGGCAAGTTCGGTAGGATTGAAGTTGGGGCTGTAGGACGGCAGAGAGCGCAACTCGGCGCCGGCCGCCTCGATGGCCTGCCGGACGGCGGCCGGCTTGTGCGCCGGCAGGTTGTCCATGACGACGATGTGCCCCGGTGACAGTGTCGGCACCAGCACTTGCTCGACCTAGGCGAGGAACGCCTGGCCCCGCATTGTGCTGGGAATAAGTCACCACGGTCAATAACTTAGCCGACTGCTTTGACGACTAACGATGTAAATGATGATGTAGTGATAATGGTTTTGCGACTCTGGATGACCACAGCCAATCATAAGTTCCAGCTCCCAGGTTCTAGTGGGAGGCGCGCAAACCAACTACCGATATTGGCCTTGAAAGTGGCGGTGTGACGATCCATGGGGCATCCTCACATCCGCTTGACGCTGCCGTCACCTGCGACGCAGATTACCGGCTCGACGAGTTCATACTCAGTCGCGTTTCGCTCAAAAGTCCCGATTCTTTCCTGTGAAAGTTCAAAGCTCATCAAATGCATGTCGGTCGTTTGATGATTGCCTTCGGCGGAGAACCCTGCATCAACGGCGATACCGCCACGTTCGGTGAGCAGATAGCGGGCATGGAAGTCCGCGCCGCCATTCTTCTGTCGCCAGCAGAAAATCGAGACACTAAGGCCGGCGGGAACGACACCGGGGAAAAGATTGTTGGCTTCCCGCTCCAGGTCTTCGTTCGTCGTCTTGTTGTCGTGATAGCGATAATGGATTTCGCAGATAGCATCCGGATTTTCGCCGCCGATGATGTTCAGACACTCCCGCAACGTGTTCTTGTAGCGCTGGTTGAAGGGATCAAAGAACGGATCAACAAACAGGATGTGTGAGGCAGACCGGAGCATTTCCTTCATCGCTGCGGCGAGCGAAGGCGCGTCGCGTGTGATCGCACAATCATGTGGCACAGCCATGAGCGGGTGAAGCTCATCGAGGTCTTCGGCCAGTAAAACGGTATCGCTGCCGTCCGGATTCTGAGCCGCGATGATGGCCCGAAACGGATCGCGTTGTTGCTCAGTCAATGCGTTGTACAGCCAGTCGCCGGCGTCACGGTCATACGGACGGCGCCTGCGCACCACCTTGTTCTTCCTTGCCAGATTAAGCGCTTCTTCGATGCGCTTTTTCTGGACCGGCGGCAAGCCGGCGGTCGCATCGTAAACTTCGCGGAACCATTTCTTCGGGAACTCAGATATCAGCCGGCCTTTATCGAAACCGAATTTCTCGATGACATACCGAAAGGTAGCCCAACTTGATCCAATCGCCTGCGGCTCTACCGCGTACTCGTAAAGCATCAGAAAAGCTCCCCGGCACGCTCCTCGAAGAAGCCATGAGGCCACTGGTCGCGGAATTCTCCGTGTTCATCGATGCCAAGGCCGCGAAATTGCACGCCGTCAGGACCGCCCTCGACATAGATCACCGAGAGGTCGTCGGCGGTCAGGCCGTGTACGCCCGGCGGCAGCTCTTTCTCTGTCGTCTCCCTGATGCGCCGCAAGAGCCGCAGCATGATGTGCTCGCTGTGTGTCTCGACCAGCAGGCTGCGCTCAGGACCGACGGCGGGCTGCATTAAGGTAGTGGCTTCGATAAAAAGATCGCCGAGCCCGACCTGGATAGCGGGATGAATATGAAGCTCGGGCTGTTCGATAGCGATAAGGCCGTCGGGGTCCATCAGGCAAGCGACCACGACCGGGATCATTTGGGAAATGCCGACGCCGACATCGCCCGGCGCTACCACCAGACCTTTTTCAAGATCGAGCAGACCGAAATCCGTTACGGTATTCAATGATCCATAGAGCTCTTGAAGCTCGCCGAGATCATCATCGTCAATGCCCCGTTGGAATAGCTGATGAAAACGGCTCGTGTTAGGGATTTGCTTAAAGACAGTATTCTGCAGTTGATAGCCGGTGTGCAGTTTCATCTCTGATGATAGCCATTCATTCACCTGGTCCAAGAGCGCATCAGATATCTGCGTGTGAAGAACATCCCATGCCGCCAGGCCCTGCGCCCACCGTGATTCATCAGGAGACAGACGTGGCCTGTATCCTCGTGTCGGGATTTCCCGCAGCGGCCCGATATAGGTGAGCGCCTTGAGGTAGTCCCGCACGATGCGAACCGGCCCAAGCACGATTTCATCGAGCAGGGTGCTCAGACCAGCCCGGCGAGAGCTTTCTAATTCATATTCATCAGCGGCCCGCCACTCATCATTCTCGGACACCCGCAACACCGCAGCGCCGCGCGCATAGCGCATGCGTATTAGATTCTTGTCGGGTTCAACCAGATCGAGAACGAGCGGACGGTCGAGATCAGGTAAAGCCCCAAAATCGGTATCAACCTTGGCGCGGAAGCGAACACGCTCGTTGACCTGCCTGTCCGCAACGATCTGCCGGGATAGCTCATAGAGCTCATTGCCCAGCGGGGTTTTGAACGGATCGCCGTGTTCGTCGTCCTCTTCGGTCTCAACCATGACCGGAGGGCTTTCCAGCACTTCAAAGGTATCGTCATCGGGATCGATAAGCTCTTGCAACAGGCGATGTTCCCAGTTGATCCCAGTCAGCTCAGTGAGTCCTTCCTGCGGCGGTGATCGGAGCTCGGCAAGCCTCTCGCCGTCCAATTCGATCGCTACGTTCGATACGTAAGGACCCTGGATGAGATCGCTCCAGGACACCTCGATGCCAACACCAACGTCCTGCACGACGGCGTATTCTTTGAGCTCAGTATTTTCGCCGGCCAGATAGCGGACACGCAGATTGTTGAACTGCGTATCGAGCAAGTTGCCGCCCGAGTTCAGCGGCAGCCGTTCGTTGCCTTGGTCGTCCGTCAGGTCGATCCGAACCATGATGCGGATTACCCTGCCCAGCTCATGACTATGAACGAGGCTCGCAAAGCCGCCTAAATCGATGAGTCCGCCGGCGATCGTTTGATCGGGGTCAGGATTTTGACGTTCAAGAATTTCGCGTAAGTAATGCAGGGCCTGAAGGACTGTGCTCTTGCCGGCGCTGTTCGGGCCGAAAAGCAGAGTGATCGGTTTGAGGTCGATCGACTGTGTTTCGCCGATGCCTTTGAAGTTTTCGATTTCGATCTGGCGTAAGCGCATCGCGGCACCTCAAAGTTCACCGCGGAAGGCGCGAACAGATAGGCTTCCGAAAAGCTTTTCGCTTTCAGCGTAGCTGTCACGTAAACGCGCTGTCATTGCATTGATTTGTATGAATAATTCTCCAAATTTCTCTTGCTCCTCCTCACTGGGTCGCAGAAATTTAATCTCCTGGAATTTGCCTTTGCTAACCATTCCTTTCATCGAATTGGTTGAGTTTAACTGGATTAGATTTTTACTGACTAGAAATTGGGTATACAGAAAATACGGATTGACCGTGTCGTTGGGTATGACAGCATTTATTTGCTGATTGAATGCAACCTCACGGTCTGAAATAGCTGCGTTCCCAATAACGCTGGGGCTTCCCGCAATGCAAGTCACTAACGTTGATCCCGCTGGAGCTAGCCGTCCAAGCAGCTTCCCTGAATCACTTAAGTATTCTTCGGCTTTAGTCAGAAAATGGTCGGGCGTGTTTATATTATCCGATTTGATCCATTCAATTTCGTCGCCAAAATTTTTTGCATTCTTACGAGATGGCGTATTGCCAGTGACAACCCTTCCTAGTTCTTTGATTGGCACTCTCGGAAGATTTCTTGAGTTCGTAATGGGGTCGCCAAATTTCTCCAAGAACGCTGATTGTAAGAGTTCGGTCATCGAAACTAGAACCTGCTCCCGCTTGCGTCGAATTTCGTCAGCCTTGTCGAGGATGGCTGCGATTCGCCGTTGCTCTGGGAGCGATGGAACGGGTACCTCGAACCGATCGAGTTCGGACTTCCGTATATTCTTAATGTTCGCGCCCGCTGATTTCTGTGTCCATGACCGAAATGCTGGCGATCTGAGATAATAGAAAAGGAATGATGGGTCGCTCTTTGTGGGCTTTGCTCGAATCCCCGCACAAAATGCACCAAACGAACCTGGCCAATCATTCCTAGCGAAGCCCGTTTTACCTACAACTTCCGAGCTGCCGGACGAGGTACATATAACGATGTCACCCTGACGCAGCATTTGTTTATCGCTGATTTTCCCTCGCGGCACGTAAACCAAGTCATCATCCAGCACGAGACTATCTTGAATGTTACCAGCGCGGAGCACCGGCAACAGACCATCCGCAGGTTGATCAGTAGCATCAGCCTTTGAAAAGGTTACGCCGCGAACAACGCTCGCAATCTCGCCCAGCGGTGTAAAAGGCATATCCTTCATCTGAGCATCTCCTCCAGCTCAGCGAGGTCTGAACCGATCTCTTCGTTGAACGCCGTCATCCGTTCCAGGATCACTTGCGGCGGATCATATTCTTCTTCTTCGTAAACGGTCTCCTTGTAGCGGCTCAGAGAGAGGTCATAGTTGGCTTCTCTAATCTCATCTGCCGGTACGAAAAATGCCTTAGAGGTGCGGTCCGTGTCCTTTTTGGAATCGCGGGCGCGCCAGCGCGCAAGGCAGTCGGGCAGGTCGGTTTCCCCGATCTTCTCGCGCTTGTCGTCGAGCGAGAAGCCGTCGGCCTGCACATCATAAAAGAAGACATCTTTCGTCTCCCCGCCCTTAGTGAAAAAAAGAATGCCAGTGGAGACCCCAGCGTAGGGTTTGAAGACGCCGCTCGGCAGCGAGATAACCGCTTCCAGCTGGTTATTGTCGATCAGCAATTTGCGCAGCGCTTGATGTGCGCCGGATGAGCCGAACAGCACACCATCGGGAACGATGGTTGCCGAACGTCCGCCATTCTTGAGCATGCGCAGGATAAGCGTAACGAACAGGAGCTCGGTTTTCTTGGTCTTGACCTGCCGCAGCAACGAAGCATGCACGTCCTCAAAATCAAGGCTCCCCTTGAAAGGCGGGTTGGCGAGGATAACGTTAAAACCTTCGCTGGCCGCTTTGGGGAAGCGCTCGCTGAAGCTAGTGCTAAGCGTGTCCTGATAATGAATGTCGGGATCGTCAACGCCATGCAGCATCAAGTTCATCGCGGCGATACGCAACATTGTCGCATCAAAATCAAAGCCGTGGAACATTTCGCTGCGAATGAAATCCCGATGCTCTTCGAGCAGATCACCTGTGAAGATTTTTTCGGTCGCACCGGTTTCCGCGTCTGTTTCCTCAATGATACCTTCGGGCGACGTGTGCGCCTCCAGCAGATATTGCATGACGCTGACCAGGAAACCGCCGGTGCCGCAGGCCGGGTCACCAACAAACTCTGTCGGCTGCGGCTCCAGCATGTCCACCATCAACCGGATGATATGGCGCGGTGTGCGGAACTGCCCGTTGATGCCCGCGGTCGTTAGTTTGCTGAGCAGATACTCATAGAGATCGCCTTTGGTGTCGCCTTCGGTCAGCGGCAATTCGTGGATCATATTGACGGCTTTAACCAGAAGGCCCGGTTTCTGGATCATGAGCTGCGCATCTTTCATGAACTCAGCGAAGGCCGATCCGCTTGCCGCAGTCGTTCTGAAATGAGGGAAAATCTCATCGCGCACGAGAGGCAACATTTTATCTGCGCCCAAATGCCGAAATTGCGACCAGCGCAGATGCTGTTCATCTTCCTTAAAGCGCCGCTCGAACGACTTGCCCGTACGCTTGGCGCGTTTCTCGTCGCGCGTCTCATTGATGTCCAACAGCCGAGCATACATCAAGAATGTGATCTGCTCGATCACGGTCAGGGGATTGGTGATCCCGCCCTGCCAAAACTCTGTCCAGAGCGCGTCGATACGCCGCTTGAGTTCTCCCGTGACCATTATTGTCCGTTCCTTTCGTTCGGCTGAGTTTCTTCACCGTCCGCTTCTGGCGGCCCAAAGGCCCGAATGACCTTAAGCAGATCCGCGACTTTGTCTTCGTCTTCGAAAACGCCGTCGAGACCGTCGGCATCGATGACCGTGAACGGTGCTTCATAGAGTTTGTCGATTGTGATCGTGCCATAGCGGGCGATATGGTTTTGCAGCAGCCCGAGAAAGCGCGTCTGCTTGGCGGTCAGCTTCGGATGTTTGCGCGCAAACTCCGCAAAGTTTTCCTGCACGGCCTGCGCGTCCAAACCGATGATCGCGCGGATCGCGAATTGCAGCGGCTCGGCGGTCGCGCTGAAGAATTCTTCGAGCACGGCGCGACTGGCATCCGGGCTTTGTGTCAGGATCAGCGAGACCAGCGCTTGCAGATCGGATTCCGATACCGGCTTGCCCGCACGTATCTTCTTGAGAGTCGGGTTCGTATCAAAATGCTTTTTGATCTCATCCTCGACAACTTGCTGATAGGCTTTCATATCGACCGCCTTCAGGCTTGCCGAGCGGCGGCTATAGTAGATGCCGGCATCGTCCTCTGTGATATCGACGATCTTGGCAGGCAGGGGCTGACCGGCGCCTCGCTCGCGGTGATGCATAATCTCGCGTAGCGGAATGCGCACTTCTTCAAGTGCCGCGATGGTCACGCTCTTCCAGAACTCATCCGCTCTTACGCGCTTAATGATCTCGGCCTTTTCCCGGACGGGATTGAGGTGCATTTGCAGCGCCGCAAGCCGGTCCATGAGCTCAACTTTCAGGTCGGCGATCTGGCCGGAGCCCCGCAGCAGCGCATTTTGCATGCGGGCGATTAGCAGGTCGAGCGCATAGGCGTCACTGCGCCCGCGGATGTTCCGCCACTGCATAAGCGCAGCAATATCCTGCCGCAGCCGGGCGACCGTAGCCGGTGCGAAGGCTTTTAGCGTGGCGGGCTGCGCAAGCGTTCGCTTTTCCTTCCACTTTTCACGGACGGCAATCGACTCCTCGGGCAGCGCTTCGATATCGCCCGCAATCAGATTGATGGCAGTTTCGAAGACCGCGATCTCGCTTTTATGCAGTGCGGTTTCAGCGAGCAGCAATCGCTCTTCGAACACGAGCTGCATCAGTGATTTGCTTTGCGTCGGCTCTGCCGGGCGGTAGCCCATTTCAAAGCGCTCGAAATTGCCCCAGTGATCAAAGATGCGGAAGATCATTTTGTGCTGGCCCGGCCCGAACAGGTCCTCGCAAAGCCGAGTGCCGCGCCCGATCATCTGCCAGAACTTCACCGGCGATCTGACCGGCTTTGCAAATACGAGGTTGAGGATTTCCGGGATGTCGATGCCCGTATCGAGCATATCGACGGAGATCGCGATGGTCAGATCGTTGTTCGTCCCTTCGCCCTTGAAGTCATCAATCAGCTGCTCGGCGCGCGGATCGTAATTGTCGATCACTTGGCAGAGCTTGCCACCATATTGCGGGTACATCTCATCGAAGAGCTGGCGCAGCAGCACCGCATGCTGGTGGTTGCGCGCAAAGATGATGCTCTTGCCGGGAAGCTGCCCCGTTGCATCGCGCACACCATTTTCCATCAGGTTGCGCAGGATCGCCCGGTTGGTGTCCTTGTTGTAAATGACCTTATCGACCTGCTCGGATGAGAAATCATACTGTAAAGGATCTTCACCCTGCTCTTCGAGCTGTTCGATTTGCTCCGCGGTGAGCGTATCCAGGCTGATACCTTCGCGCAGGAACTGCGTCGTGTGCTCGAAGACCTCAAACGGCGTCAGGTAGCCTTCCTGAACCGCCTGCTCCAAATCGTAATTTGCCGTCGGTAGTTGGCCTTCGCAGTTGAAGAGTCGGAAGGTGCTTTTTGTAACGAAGTCGACTGGCGTTGCGGTCAGCCCGATCTGGTGACAATCGAAATAGTGAAAGATGTCGCCGTAGACATTGTAGATACTGCGGTGCGATTCATCGGCGATGATAAGGTCGAAGAAACCCGTATCAAAGGACTGAAAGACCTTCTGCATCGCCGGATATGTCGCGAGGAATATCCGTTCGCTGGCGTTTGATTTAACGCGTGACGTGATAATCCGGATCGGCTCGGACAGAAAATCATTGAAGGCGTTCTTTGCCTGCTTGCGCAGTTCCCGCCTGTCGCACAGGAACAGCACGCGCTTGACCCATCCGGCGCGGATCAGAAGATCGGTCAGTGCAATCGCCACGCGCGTCTTGCCCGTGCCCGTTGCCTGCACGATCAGTGCCTTACGGTGCCTGGCCGTGAAGCGTTCGGAGACGCGCTTGATCGACTCGATCTGATAAAGGCGGTTTACGATCGTCTCGTTGATCTCGACCGTATCAAGCGGCGTGCGTTGTTGGCGCTGATAGTTTGCCAGAAGCTGGAGGCTGTCTTTGGAATAGAAGCCGAAGAGCTTGCGCGGCGGATATCCCTGGGCGTCATCCCAAATCCAGACATCAAACCCGTTTGCGTAAAAAATCACGGGCCGGTGGCCATGCATCTTTTCCAGGCCGTCGGTGTATAGCTTGGCCTGATGGCGTCCTAGTTCGGGGTCAACAGACGTCTTCTTGGCTTCGATAACGGCAAGCGGATTGCCGTTATCATCCCAGAGCACGTAGTCCGCATAGCCGAGCCCCGCCTCTGTCGGTTGATGCTCGACTTCTATCTCCTTGCCGACTTCCGCCGTGCTGGAAAGGTCCGCGCCCACATCCCACCCAGCGCTGGCGAGCTGGCTGTCAATGAGCCGCGTCCGCGTTGCCGCTTCATCGAACTCAAGGGCGTTGGCGGCGGCTTGTCCCGCTTCAGCGAGCGCCTTAAGTTCTTCTGCTTTCTTTTCAGTAACGCTTGCGGCCTGGCGGGCCGTTTCAAGTTCGCTGAGCAGCGCATCCATCCGCGCTTCCTGCGCGGCGAGCCTTTCAAGAACTTGACGACGCTCGAGGGCGGCCGCTTCCTTGGGCGCTGCCGGCTGTTTGAATGGAGGGATGTCGCCAGCCTTGGCATCGCCGCGCTGCACAGCAAGCCAGCGCGCTAGGTCATGTGCTTCTTTGAGCAGCCAGAGGGCCTTCTGGCTCTTTGCCTCTTCACCGTGAGCGGCTTTGTTGCCGTGAATGCGCAGCGCATGAAGCTTGTCGAGCACGACCTTTGGCGTGATTGCCGCAAAGGCATGATTCTTGAGCAGATCAATGAAAGTCGCCTGATCTGGTTTCGGCAGGCTCCGGTCGCGGTAGATGTCCTTGGTCAAATTCTCGGCATACGAACGCAGCTTAACCAAGGCGCTCGCTGGATCGGTATGTGCGTAGGCTTCGGCAAAGCTGCCAAGCTCGGCAAGCCCAGGCCAAGCACTTCGGAGAAGCTCAAAGTTCTCCGACTTCATTGTGAGCACTCCACGCGGGCAACATGATCGGAGTTCACCTTCGCAGCGACCCTCAGCCGCGAACCGACGCGCTGAATTGGACGTTCAAACGACCTCATAGCGCTTCATCCAATTCGACAACGTTTGATAGCTCGGAAGCCCAACAAGCTTGGCAGCTACTGTCTTGTTCCCCTCGGCATGCTCGATGGCGCGTCTGATATAGTGACGCGCGACTTCTGCCATCAGATCCTGAAGGTCAACTCCCTCTTCGATAGGTCGCCCTAGAACGCCGTCACCGGTCTTGCTGTGTGCAGGTAACGCAAAGACTGAGTCCCAAACATCCGCCTCAGTAATTTGCTCGCTATCGGACCAGACCGCGGCACGCCGAAGGGTGTTCTCAAGCTCCCGCAAATTCCCTGGCCAAGACTGCTGCATCAAAAAATTCTTTGCCGCAGGCGACAGGGTCTTAGCTAGAAATCCGGGCTCGCTTTCACTCTGATCGTTTATGCGGGCCATCAGCTTGTTGATAAGCAGACCGAGGTCTCCAGATCGCTCGCGCAGGGGCGGGACCTTAAGCACTAGAACTGCGAGACCGTAAAACAGGCCTTCCTTGAAGCAACCTGAAGCGACAGAATCAATTAGATTATGTCCGGTCGAAGCGATGACGCGAACATCCAGCGCTTTGCCGTTCGATTCTTGCGGCCGCGGAACGATCCCTGTCTCAAGGAATCTTTCAAGGCGAGACTGCGCTTCGAGCGGCAGCGCCTCGATCTCTTCTAGATAGAGCGTGCCGTTGTCCGCGGCGTCGATAGCGCCCACATGATCGGGCTTGGCCGTTCCATCCTCAATCGCACCAAAAAGCTCATCCTCAACGAAGTCACTGGAAAGCGCGCCGCAGTTCAGGGAGATAAACGGTCCAGACCTCCGCGAGCCGTTCGCGTGAATTGACCGAGCGAGCAGTACCTTTTCCGTGCCAGTTTCGCCTTCAATGAGGACCGGCACTGATCGCTGGGCGGCCTTTTCAGCCTTTTGCACCAACCGTGACATGGCCGCGCTGCGGAATACGAGATCGCCGTAGCTCTCTGATGCAGATCCCGCGCTCAACTGGGCCAAGCGTTTGTCGGCCGGCTTGAGGATCTTGGGCAGCAGTTCGGCGGAAAGCTCAAACGGCAGCTCAACGGTCTTCACGCCGTGCTCTATAGACGACTGGATCAGTTCGGCCGGAAATCGCGTTGTGCTGAGAATGGTCCAAACCGTCGCCATCGCCCAGGTCCCTGGGCTCAGGTGAAATGTCAGCTCTGGGATTTCATCGAGATCTGCGAGGCTCGATTCCAACGCATCTGTTGTCAGTGCGTGGATCGCCTCAAGGTCAGTTGGATCCAAGAGACTCGCTTGAACGGTGACGATTTCCGCATCGGTCCGCTGTCGCAACCAATCAATGTAGCCGTTGACCCGTTCAGGCTCTTGGTTCGCGATCAAAAGGGCGCGATCGAAGCGCCGCTCCTCCAGCGCGCCACCTATAGGACCAGGCTCGGTCCCGCCATCCTTGTGGGAGGCATCGAGATCTTGGGTGCCAATCCATGCAGCAAGTATCTTCATGACGCTAGTATACAAACTATTTTACGTTACCGCAAGTCTTTTCTCCTAGGTTGGCGCGCGTTCAAGCCGCCAGAGAATCAAGATATATTTAGTCAAAACAAAATGTTATTGGACCTCTGAATGTGTCGGCGACGGCGAAGCGCAAGATTCTTTACGTCGGAAACAAAAAAATCATTGACGATATGCACAAGAAAACTTACGTTCAACTCACAGGAGGACGGGTTCGCCGTGATTGACGGGAGGTCAGCCGTGATGGACTGCGAAAACGAAAACGAGATAGGGATGGAGGAGTTGGTGACCCGCGTGAGCGGGCTGACCGAGACCCTTCTCGCGGACGGGGCTGACGCGGCCGAGCTGGCTTTTGTTCTGGCGTCCGTCGCCGCGGATATGGGTCTCCAGTTAACGGGCGACCCGAACAAAGTGTTTCCGGTGCTGTTAAGCGCGATCGCGAACCAGGCGAGCAAGAGGCTCGAGGCGGACGAGGCCGACGCCGGCGAGGAAACCGAAATCCCAATCGGGGCGACGGTTCACTAATCAGTCGACCACATCGGGCAACGACGCCAAGGGGCATTTGATCAGAGAGATTTTGGACCGGGCTTAAGACGATGAACGCTCAGATTCATAGCCAGATTCAGGCATTCGCAGGCCATCTTGATGAGGTGGCGAATGCCTTCAACGCGCAGTCCGATGCGCGTGGCCTTGGCGTTCATCTGGATGTTACCGACCTAAAGGCCTTGACGCTGAGTGGCCGTAACTATCGCAGCATCCTGAGCTTCTTCGGCTCAGAGCGCCCTGGCGTTATGTACCGTGAACAGATCGTCACCGCGGTTGATGCGATCGTTGAGATCATTGAGTCGCCTTACAACCTTGGCCTGATCCTTGGCGCCCTGCAGTCGGGAAAGACGACGACGGCATTGGCGCTGCAGTTCGCCGGGCCGGCGGTGTATCTGGTCACCGGCCAGCGAGTGTTCCCGTTCTACCTGACCACCAGCCAGAACAGCCATGAGGAACAGCTCCGCAACGAGCTGACTCATTTCATCAAATACTATGGCGGCATCGACGTCGTGTTCCACAACCGCCGCTGTCGGCTCAGGAACTACATCCGCGGTCGCGGAATCGATCCGGTGTTCCAGATGTCGCCGAACCTCGATACGTACAGGGAGGTGGTGCTTCAGGGGAACGCCCATTTCCATGACATCTATAAGCCGGCGACGCTGGACGACCTGATCCACAAGCGCGTGCGCGGGCAGGCGATCCGCAACCTGGCCCAGTCCTGCCAGAAGATTGTCAAGGCCGGTTTCACGCCATTGATGGTCGTCGATGAGCCGCAGTTCGGCGCCAGCGATCGGCTTATTCGCGTGGGCGGCAATACCACTGTGGTGGATTGTCTGCTGAGCCAGATCGAAAAAGAAATCCGCAAAAAAATCGGCGCTGACGCTGATCGTGTGAAGGCCATCGGCCTGTCGGCGACGCCTTTTGAGCTACACGCGCTGCAGCGGGTTTGGACTGTGTTCCAGCGGCTCGGACCTAGCTACCGCGGCTTCAACGATTTCGGCGGACAGCCGATCGACCCCTCGGTGCAGATCCAGCCGCCGGACACGATGTCGATGTCTGACGCCGCGGCGAATTTTGGCATTCCATTTCTGCCGAACGTGAACCCGACGGCTTACTCCCGTCAGCGCAGCTTTCTCAGCTGGGCGCGCAAGATCGGTTACGCGGGCAGCTGGCAGCAGTACAAACAGGATTGCGTCGATGCGATTCGCGATCTCGTACTCGCTTTGGCCAAGCACGGCCAGCAACAGGGCCGCGTCGCCGGCATTTGCCTGCGCGCGATGAACGACAACGACCGTACCGAGGATCTGCTCGCGGACCTCCACTTGCCGGCGAACCAGATCGAAGTCGTCAAGTTCTTCGGCGCCGGTGGCAAGGGCATGACCGTCAAGCAGGCAATCGCCCAGCGCAAGCGGCCTCATTTGCCCTATCTCTTCCTTGTGACGTCGAAGGCGCGGATGGGCGATCAGTTCCCGGCAGATGTCCACTACTTCATCGAGTTTGCGCAGCGGGCATCGGACCTGAACGCGCTCCTGCAGGGGTTGGTTGGACGCGCTTGCGGCTACGGCAAAGACAGTCTTGTCATTCTGAGCGATAGGAACCAACAGATCCTCGATAACTATGTCGCCACGCATGGTGACTACGTCGCGACGCCGAGCCGGCATTCGGTGGTCGCGGGCGGCCGTGGTGGTCTCGTGCAGCGCCAGCAGCTGACGATCGACCGCGACCCCAGTGACTCGGTTCTTGAGGGTTTTTTCCAGGATCTCGATCATCATGTCGTGCTGCCGACCGTACCTGTCGGCGCTGGTATGAATCCACGACGCGCTGGTAGAGGTGGTCGCCGCGGACCGGTCTTGACCATCGCAGAGCAGCATCAGCTGTTCGATCACGTGGAAACGCCGGCCTTCCAGCAGATGAGCCTACGGCATGTGTTCGGGACCCCCGAGATCGTACGCCGCAGCGAGACGATTTCGCTTAAGGACGCCCAGGGAAACTCCATTTCGGGCAGTTATCTAACCGATGCCTCCGGTGCCTGCCGTTACAACTTCCGTAAAGATGGCTATGCGGGACGAGCCGGACTTAAAGGCCGTGGTCGTGGTCAGCGCGATTCGGCCGATCCATCGCTCAACAAGGGCATCCTCGAGCCTTCTATCGGGTTGCGTAAGCGGGATCCGAAGACCGGCGATTGGATCGACAACCCAGCTATCCCGGGCGAGTGGGTCGCGGTCAGCATAACCCTGCCGCTGCGTCAGCCCTGCTTGATTGCTCGGAGCGCGACTATGGGTCGGGTCTCGCTGCCGGGGCGCTTGTGCGTCTACGACAAGCACATGACCAAGCGCGAGCGCGCCCAGCGCGACGGTCGGGTCTAGAAGGCTGAACCCATGCGTGCACGACCGAAACAGATGGCAATACGCCAACGAAACCTGGTCGCTGCGGCTTTGCGCGCCGGCCGCCATCGCCAGCGACGGGTTGAGATGAAGACCCGCTATCGCCGCACGCTGAAGCACAAAGCGTCGTGGGCGGCTGAACGCGAGGACACGATATGAATGAGTTTAGCCCCTTCACAGTTGATGAAGGCGACCTCGTCACGCCACAGGCGAAAGGCGACCGATCTGAGTGGCGTCTGCTGCGTCGTCTGCACTTGCCGGAAAAATTCAATGCGCCGCGGGCCGACGACATCAAACGCGCGCTTGTCGTCGATGTTGAGACCACCGGCCTGAATCTTGAGGCCGATGATGTCATGCAGCTTGCGATGCTGCCCTTCGATTACGACATCGAAACCGGGCGCATCCTGACCGTCTACAAGGACCATGCCTTCGAGGGTCTGCGCGAACCCGCGGCACCGATTTCGGAGGAGGCGTCGCTCATCACCAGCATCACATCCGAAATGGTTGTTGGCAAAACGATCGACGCCGACGCAGTGGCCGCGATGGTCGACGGCGCCGACTTGGTGATCGCTCACAATGCGAAGTTCGATCGGCCGATGGTCGAAAAGCGATGGGATTGCTTCGCCAACAAACCCTGGGCCTGCACTCTCGGCGGCGTCGACTGGCTTCGGCAGGGGTATTCCGCCGGCAAGCTCGATTACCTCGGCATGCAGTTCGGTTGGTTCTATGAGGGCCATCAGGCGCTGGCGGACTGCGAGGCGTGCCTGGCGTTGCTGGCCGAGACGCTGCCGAAAGCCAACGTTCAGGTAATGGCTGCTGTCCGCGAGGCGGCGCTTAAGAAGGAGTGGCTCGTCCCTGCGTATGGCTCCCCCTTTGACCTTAAGGACAAGCTTAAGCAACGCAATTATCAGTGGCGGCCGGAAGGGGCGCCCAACGGCAAGGTCTGGTGGACCCTGGTCGACGACCGTGAAGCCGAGATCGCTTGGCTATGTGATGAAGTCTACGGCCGGAAAGTTGACATCAAGACCTATCCAGTCGACGCGTATAACCGCTATTCGAAACAGCTTTGGAATTTCAGCGAATGAAGCGGCCAAACAAAATCACCGCGGCAATGTTGTACGACTTAGTCCAGTGCCCCCACCGGCCGGCCATGGACCTATTCGGTGATCCCGCCAAGCGCGACGAGGTCAATCCCTTTGTGCAACTGCTGTGGGAGAAGGGCACGGCCTTCGAGCACGAAGTTATCGATGGCCTCGAAATCCCCATTCTCGATCTTTCGCCCTATGCCGGCGACGAGAAGGAGCGACTGACTATCGAGGCGATGCAACGTGGCGAACCGCTCATTTACAGCGCCCGAATTTCAGCAGGAGACCTTCTGGGCGATCCGGACCTTCTAAGGCGTGAAGGCGACGGCTACGTGGCCGGCGACATCAAATCGGGTTCCGGCGAAGAGGGCCAGGACGACAACGCCAAGCTTAAGAAGCACTATGGCGTTCAGCTCGCCCTCTATACGGATATCCTCGAGCGCCGCGGTCTCGCCGCGTCCAGGCATCCGTTCATCTGGGACGTGCATGGCGAGGAAGTTACCTACGACCTTGAAGAGCCGCAGGGTAAGCGAAACCCCTGGACCATCTGGGAAATCTATCAGGAGACGCTCAAGCGCGCGCAGGGCATCGTCGCACAGACAGAAAAGACCAATCCTGCTTATAGCGGTGCTTGCAAGCTATGCCATTGGTATACGGCCTGCATGGCTGACCTCGAAAAGGCGGATGATTTGACGCTGTTGCCCGAGCTAGGTCGCGCCAAACGTGACGTCATGCTCGATCAGATCGCGACCGTGACGGATTTGGCTACAGTCAATATCGACGCCTTCATCTCCGGCAAGAAAAGCGCATTCAAGGGGATTGGCCCTGACACGCTGCAAAAGTTCCATGATCGAGCCATACTCAGTAAGACCACCGGCGCCGTGCCCTACCTGACGGAGCCGCTCAACCTGCCGACATCCGACACCGAGCTGTTCTTCGATATCGAGGTCGATCCGATGCGTGACCTCTGCTACCTCCACGGCTTTGTCGAGCGCCACGGGGGAAATAGTTCGACTGAGCGATACATCGCTTTCTTCGCAGAAGCTGTTAGCAGCGAGGAGGAAGAGCGGGTTTTTGTTGAGGCTTGGCGCTACATCGCTGATAGCCAACCTTGCGTCGTCTACTACTATTCAAAATACGAACGCACGATCTGGCGCCAGCTTCACGCGAAGTACCCCTCGGTCTGTTCAGCGGACGATATCGAAGCCTTGTTCGATCCAAGCCAATCGGTCGACCTCTATTTCGATGTTGTAAAGAAGGCGACAGAGTGGCCGACGCGCGACCACTCGATCAAAACGCTGGCGAAGTTCCTCGGCTTTAACTGGCGCGACACACATCCATCCGGTGCAGCGTCGATCGAATGGTTCGACCGGTGGATCCGGAGTGGCGACACTACCATCAGGCAGCGAATCCTTGACTATAACGAAGACGATTGTGTTGCGACCCGTGTGGTGCTCGATGGCATACGGTCTCTGTAGATTTGTCGGTCGCTCAAACCGGATTTGCATGTTCAGCCATACAGGCAAGGAGCGGGAGTCGAGGTCGAAAAATCGGATCCGAAGGTTAAAGGGCCGCAGTCTGCCAGGCGGTGGCGGTTCATGTGTTGGTGAATGTCGGTACATGTACCGATTGCCGACGAACTGTTTGTCTCTCGCGATCAGGGGGTCATAACGACGAGCGATCGGCTTCCTCAAGCTGATCGATCAGTTCATTGATGACCCCGGCTAACTCCTCCAAATCGTGGGTTGCTGACAGAATGCGACGCACGGCCGATCGATAATGGATCGTACTTGCCTCATGGGCCTGGCCACTGCAGGTGGCCTCGTGCGCTGCTTCGGCAAACGACGTTGCCGTTGCGAACAGCCGTGCGATGATCTCGTGTGGGCTCATGTCCAGTGTGCTGCCCCACTGCCGGGGAAACACTGACGCTTCCTGGGCTCGAGAAGTCTAGTCTTTAGTTCGTGTAGCAGGCCGTGTGTTCCCGGGACCAGACCAATGGAGTCGGAGCAAGACGTCGAGGCTTCGCCGATCAAGGAGGTCTCAGCCGACTTTCTGTATTAGCCAATTGAAGAGACCTGCTTCGAGCGCAAGCTCTGACAGTCGCTCGGGGCCAACCAGGGTCACTCTGGGATCGTCGGCCACTAAGGGCAAGGAGGTCGTATGGTAGGCATAGAACATGCGAGCGTCCGGGATCTCGCCCATGCGTGCGATGTACTCATTGAGCTGGCTCTGATCGGTTGCCGACTTAACCTGGACGAAGGCATGTTCGCCGGTGCTTGGTAGTTCAAGCTCAATGTCGACGGTGCGCTGCGTACCGCCAGTTTCACCTAACCGACGCCAGCCACTCTGGGCGAATACTAGCTCAACGAGAAGTTCGAAGTCTTGCCAGGTCAGGTGGTTCATCAATGCCTGGATCGACGCAAGCGTCATGACCTTGGCTTCCTTGGCCTGACCGATGACAGGTAGGTCTTCGCCATTGATCTTGGCGAGGAGATAGTCGATGGCATCGACGTCGCAGATTGTTCCGCGGTAGCCGGCGGTGCGGGTCAGCCGGCCATTCATTTCGCGCTGCCGCAGCGGGTGACCGCCGAGACTCGTGTTATGCCATCCATCCTCGGTTCGGCGCAGACGGCTGCCATTCGGGTGGGCCTGACGATCGTGGCCTATGAACTCGACACCGAGCCTCGCATGGCACCACCACAGAAATCCCTTGTGGAAGGTGATCCACAAAGTCTCCGCTGGTGTGTGATAGAAATCCAGCACTTGGCGCGCGTGTCCAGAGGCTGTTCCCTTCGTTTGGCCGAGCTTGATGTAAATGTCTTGAATGGGCTCACGTTCGCCGGCAAGCGCCAATTCGTGCGGCACTTCATAGTAGGCAAGGCGCAAGGTGCCATCCTTGAGGCACAATTCCTCCCATGCACCGGCCTCGCCCAGTTTGATGAACTTGGCTGATCTTGCCGCGATGCGCTCTGCGGGTGGTGACGATGTGGTTCCCATAGGGCAAGTCAGGCTTCCTCTGCTGGGGAAGTCAACCAAAATGAGACTTATAGTCTGTAGAACAAACGTCTACATGTCGGCCTGCTTCCGTTCATGGATATCCGCAGGCAGGTCGGGCTCAACGTCCGGATGTTCCGGGAGGAAAAAGGCTGGTCTCAGGAGGAGTTAGCCTTCGAGTGCGGCCTGCACCGGACCTATATTAGCGGTATAGAGAGAGGCGTTCGCAATCCAACAGTTACGTCTCTTGAAAAGATTGCTGCATGCCTAGATGTACAGCCCTCACAGCTGCTCGAGTGATCGTCCCTATCACTATGATGCGTTGCAGAGTGATGATTCGTCCCTGCCACGAGGCCAGGTGATTTACTCTCTCGTTCGAAGACTGAAGGAGGTACGATTATGAACGGCACAATCTTTGTATCCTTGATGGCTTAACGATGTCGCGATCAAATCTCATCGACCTCGCCAATCAGTCTGACGTCAAGCGCATTACTGAGTTCGGAAAGGCGGCACAGGGTCTGCATACGAAAGACATAGCTGACGCATACGACCTCACCAAGGCAATTGCTCCAAAGCGGCATGCTCGCGGAAAGTCATACATTGGGACTCGGAAAGGCGTGACGAGTTCAGGCTCAACATCGACACGCCGTGAAGAGCATCTAGCGGTCGCCATGTTCAATCGGTCTTCCGCGGGGGTACCGTTCGTACTTCCTGACGGACGTACCCTTGAGATTTTGGACTATCAAACTCCACTGAAGGCAAGGCAGGGTGACAAGAAGATTGGCAAGTTGGATCTACTGGGGATCCTTGACAACGAGTGGAAGTGCGTCATCGAACTGAAGGTCGATGGCGAGAATGGATCTCGAGGTGACACGCCGCTAAGAGCCTTGCTTGAGGGCTTGGCTTACTGCGCGATAGTTGATGCTAACAGCGTCGAGTTTAATGCGGAGATCCAAGAACGGTTTGGTTATGCGGCTAGTGAGGCGTCGCCAGTCCTGATGGTCATGGCGCCGAGTAGTTACTGGCAAAGCTATGTCTCCAATAGGAGAGCAGGCGATTGGCGGCAGGTGGTCTCCGATCTCGCTAGTCGTGTCAGAGTCTCAGTTGGTGTTGAGACGGTGTTTGCGTCCCTAGTGGATTCAGGCTTTGAGATGGGCCTTGCAGGGAAGCCGCCCCGCCTCTTGGGTAGTTGCACTTTGGACTACCCACCGGGACTCTGAACTTACATCGAAGGCATGCCGTTCATGTCAAGCACTGCATTAGAGGAGTACGTTGAAAAGGTCACGGAGCGGCTTTGGGACTACGCAGAAGCCAGCTTAGGCCATGATGCGCAACGCAAGCTTGCGGCATCTACTCGCTCGAACACCAGGTCTCCTGTTTTCAAGAGGGAATACTCAGACGAAAATCTACTTGCATCACCTTCAATCGATCCTGACGCAAGGCGCCGTATTGTTAACGCCATCACAGCACACCAGCGCCATCGCTACTTTGCAAGCATGCGAAGTTCGCAAGCTCTCGCACAAACAGTGTTTGGCAATCTGTCAGTTCAAGGCAAACAGCATCTACTAAGAAAACTCGTGTGCGACGATGGTCAAGCAGCCTTCTCAAGCGACGTAGCCACCCGACACATCAAGTTTGAACTTGAACTCAAACATCTTGGAGAACCGCGACCAACTTCAATTGACGTGTGGATTGATAGACCGAGCCCGATTGCCATCGAGTGTAAGTTCACAGAAGCTGACTTTGGGCGATGTTCTCGACCTAGCCTTCGGCCAAACGACGCTTCCTATGAACGTCAGTTCTGCGATGGATCATATGTGCGCCAGCGGGGTCGCGATGAGCGGTGCTCACTGACAGAGATTGGTGTGAGGTATTGGCAGCACTTGCCACGAGTCTTTGATTGGGACCCATCGTCGGACCTGCGTCCGTGTCCGCTCAGAGACAGCTATCAACTTGCCAGAAATGTTCTCGCAGTTACGTCGGGGCGGTATGAAAGCGATCGGGGCCATGTTCTAGTGATCTATGATGCCAACAATCCCTCATTTCATGAGGGAGGCGCAGCAGAGTTTCAGTGGCAAGCGACAAGGCGTGCTCTTCTCGACTCAACGCTCCTTCGTCGATGTACATGGCAAGCTCTTTGCGCGTGCTTGTTGTCCGACTCTGATCTCTCCTGGTTGGTTAGCGCCATTGACAAAAAGTACGGTTTTATCACTAACCGAAACTTCACTAGGGCTGACTAACGACAGCAACCTATGCAAACGTGCCCGCGCCTGGTTCGTAGCGGCTTCGATACAAGCAACGAGAACTCGTCCTTCTCCATTGAGCGCGCCTGCTTCCTGTTGTTGGGTGAGCAGGAGCGATCGGAAGAGCAAAACCCAAGCTAGAAGCTGTGAAGTTAGTCTATGGCTGTCATTCGATCTCATATGCGTCGTCAGAGCAGATCACCAAGTCGTTCTTTGTCTCGAGTTAGCTTTTCGGCATAGGTATGCAAGACTTCAGTACTGTCGGTTTCCACGCCGACCTCCACCGTCCGACGCGGTCTCGTTTATGAACGAGAGTACATTGGCGCGTTTACTAAGCAATGCACGTTGCACCAGGGTCCCGTTAGAGCAAAGTCGGATGGCTGCCCTATGTTGTGGCAATGGATTGGTGCAGGAGAACGTTTAGGCTGTGCTTTGCAATGCTATCGTTTCACAATGTTTCCAAGCCGCGCAAGTCGCAGAGTAGTGTTGAGAATGATGGACAGTGTCGTCGCCACTAGACTGAGTGACAGTTTGTTGTGCGTTTCTAGAATTCGCTGCTGATGTGAATGACGGTATGTCAAGCGACGCTCAAAACGGCTATCTTCTGGCGTACGCCCAAGTGGATGATGATTGCAGAACGTTTCTGCAGTCGACTGAAACCACACCCCGTGACTACCTTGTGCGGCTGGAAACAATGCTTGCGGCTACCGACGAGTATCATCTCATTCATATGGAGGCCGTGACGAATCTCGATCGTGCTTGGCAAAGGTTGGCAGAGCTTGTTTCCGCGGAAGCTCAGAGGACATCAACACCAGTTGATTCACTTTCTAGAGCGTGGTTGGTAGGTATTGTTCGAAAGGTTGCCCGGGAATTCCCAGCAGCTGAGCCACAATCATCGTGGCCGCAAACAGGCGAAGCCGGTAGTGCAGCTACATCTACCGATCGTGGGCTCGAAGAGTTTCTCCGAGGCATCGAAGACCAGTACCGCGACCTTTTTCTCGCACTGCGAGAACGCACTCTATCTCTTGGCGAAGATATTACGGAGCGTGTTCGAACACGAACGATTGCCTACGCTACAGAACGCGTGTTTCTTGAAATCAGATTTCAAAGAAACGGTCTGCGTCTGCTTATGTTGGACATTAGACCGTTTGAAAGCTCTCTTGCAGTTGAGACCGTTCCAGAATCACATGGTTGGGGACTACTGAATCAAAAGGTCATTCTGGCGGAGAATGCAGATCTTCAGGAGTCCGTGGAGTTGGTACGATCTTCGTACGTCCTGTCAAAAGGAGTTTCAAGGTAGACTAGTTGGAAGAATAGCTACGGCTGTCAAGGAGTCGCGTTAAGTGCAAGTCTCTTCTCTACGATCTCGCGAATGGACTTTCTCATGGAATCACACTGTCCGGGCCTAGCTGAGAGAGCTCCTATCTCATTCCCATAGTCAATGGATCCGCCAGGGTAGAAAACACCGGCGAACGCGACGGGTCGATTTCCATCGACATCGCGAATTGCATCTCGATAGGCGTGCATCTTATCTATGTCTTCCTTCTTGGGCCGGCCGCCAGGATTTCCATCAGATGTGTACTCACTGTCGAGCTTGTATTTGGGATCAAACAAAACGAGTGTGGATCTGTCGGAACTGCCCCTACGGATCTCGATGGTGATGTCGGGTCTTTGGGGCAAGCTTATGCTCTGATACCGTCCATGCCGTCCAAACGAGAGCTCTGGTGTGAAACTGACCGTCGTATCGGTTTCTTCGCGCCGCAGTGTCAGTGATGGTCGACCGTCTGGTAGTACACTAATGAACGTCTCACCCGCTCTCTTGTGTGTGAGGCGGTGTGAGATAACCGTAAACTCGAGCTCGTCAGCGAGTTCGAGTAGAGCATCGATCGTCGTCAGCGTGCACCATGTTTGGTAGAGCGATGGCAGGTTCTCCAGAGGCGCCTCAATCATCTGCTGATCGAGCTGAACAATCATACCCCGGTTAAACTCGAGAAAACGTTCGAGCGACGCGCGGTATGGCGGGCGGCGCAGGAGAACCATTGTGAGATTGAGTGGCAGGAATTCCGGCAACGTCACCTCGTCGAGAAACCTTGCGACAATACGTGACTGACGCAGCGCTTTCTCAAGAGTGTCAAGCTCTGCAATGAGGTTGTTCTGATCTTTGGTTAGAAGCCTGCGGCGAACCGCTCTTAGTCTCAGGCCAACCTGATGATCGAACATCTTAACGAGGCGATTCTCATAAACATCAAAAGTATGTTCGACGCGTTGGTCGATGACGCGTCTGGGGAGGCCGTCATCGCGGAGGTTTCCAGGCCTTACAACAGCCTGAACCAGTCCAGTCGCCAACGGACGACGCGCACGCTCTCTCGTCACCCAATGGTTCTCAGTTCGGAGAACTCGATGTGGGTCTAACGCGAGTTCACGAAGAATCGAAGCAAGCCCCGGAACTCCGTCGTCTGCCCCAAGTATGGCTCGCCTAAGTCTATGGACCTCTTGTGCTAGCGTCGTTTCATGAGACGTCGTAATCGAGATCCCAGAGAGTGCTCCGGTACTCTGCAACGCAAGGGCAATTGATACGGGCAACCTCTCTTCCAGGTCATCGATAAGTTCCGAGAATTCATCATCGCTGATCTTTTGCGGACGGACTGTAACGACCTTTTCCTCGGCAACGTCGCGCATTTGGAAGGCGACCTTGTAGTTACCCGTTCCGGCACGCTCCCACGGGACAACAACCCGTTCAGTGCCTGCAACTCTCTCGAGTCGAGCAGCTAGCTTTCTCCCTTGAACTGTGACTTCGACGTTTCCCCACTCTGAGGGATCCACATCAATCGCAATCAGCGCTGGCGTCCACTCAAGTGGCGCATCTAGAGGCGCTCCATCCAGGCTGAGAAAGGTAATCTTAGAAGTAGGACGTGAAGCCATGTTGCTGAAATCTATTAAGCATTTCAGTTGCTTTGCGGTGAGTAAGCGGGAACTGATCAGCTGTTAGCTCAACAAGCTGCTGTAGAGCGACTCCAACAGGAGGCTCTGCACCCTTTATCTTCGGTAGAACCTTCTGGAGAATTTGCTCATCAAGCGCCTCCTGCCATGCAACATTCAGCTCCCGGCAGCGCGATACGTAGTTTTGAACATCATCGATGATCCTAAAACCGAATGGCGCGGTTTCACTGACGCAATCCCACACCTCAACTAGCGCTGACGCGAAGTCAGTGTCGCCAAGATGCTCGACGATGAGATGACGTGGTGCATCCAGTTCGATGAGCTGAGCACGATCGTAGACTTTGTCTGCAAAACCATGGGTCGTCTCGTCGACATTTACCGTTCCGACAAAACGCAGATTGGGCGTGAGTTGGAGTGTATTCGCGGGTCCCAACTCAATGGGCGAGGTCCCTTTGCGAAAACGAAGCTCCATTGCGGAGAGAAACTTTGCGAAGTAGTACTCGACGCGCGCTAGGTTCATTTCATCGAGTACGAGATGATAGGGCTGCGGTGCAACGCCTTGGTCGACAGCCGCTTGGTAGGCTTGGCCTGCATCCTCTAAGAACTTGCTGAACACCGTGTGGTGATAGACTCCATCGAGCGGATTGTAGAAGCCCAACAAATCCTCGTTGGTTGTCCAATTCGGTGCCACTGGGACCAGAAGGTAACGCGCTCCGACGGCGTTAGCGTAAGCTTCGGTGAGCCACGTTTTCCCAGACCCACTGATCCCAGAGAGAATGACGAAACCTCTGGCCTCAAGTGCAACGTGATACTGGCGCAAGAGTCGCTCGGATATGCGGATTCCTTCCGTCTCAATGACATGTTCGCGGATCTGATCAAAAGAAGGAGGAACGTAGGAGGTCACCTCGAATTCGGAACTGTTCTGATCGGTTTGACGCTCTGTGTCCTGATCCTGATCATGCGCTTGTCGTGATTGGGCGACCCAGATGAAGCTTTGCACATCAAGCATGTCCTGAGGCTCCCAACCCCAGTCTTCCAATGCCTGCCTGACGACATGTGCTAACTGCTTCATCCGCTCATACTGTTCGGCGTCGAAGGGCTTGGTCTCAAGGCTCGGCCAGCCCATCACCTCCTTGGCCGTCCTGTTGAACTGGTGAGTCTTGACGAAGACCTCTTCTTTCGGAAATGCGATCATAAGAAACGATGTTGGCAAAAGGCGTGACCATGCCGGAATGAAGTCAAGCCCCAATCTGGCGAAGAGCGTTGCGGCTCGCCTGTTGAACTCTTCAATGCGCTTTCCAACTTCATTCTCGCTATAGAGAAGGTCGCGCAACATCGCGACGAATTCCCTCTTGGCCGGGCCATCGAATTTTTGGAAGAAGATAAAGTCGCGCCAGGTGATGAGATTCTGTGAGGCGCCGATTGACGAGAGACGATGACGTAGGAACTGATGGACCGCGTCACACAATAACTCCTCTGTCTCGTCGGTGCCCGCAGGGGCGCTCAATTGAGTTGCCAACTTCTCCTGGAACAGCGTTGTCAGCTCGACCTTGTAATCCCGTTCCTCCCGTCGGTAGATGCTTTCGGGTCTAGCTGATGGGAAGTCGTCGAAGTCTTGCATTCGCGAGAGAAAACGCTCTCGCATTGCTTCCAGACCCGGATTGCTGGTCGTGATCCGCGGTGACGTTTTGAGGTAGGCGTCATACACGCAAAGAATCGCTTCTATGTCTTCAAGTATGCTCTGGTCGTCTGGAACGCTGGCACGCTCATAGAGCTTGTATGCGATTGTGGAACTCTCGTAGTCGCTACCCAAGCCCGCGCCAATCCGAAGATCAATCTCGTCATCTAGCGAGAACCCTTGTTCGATCAAGGGCGAGGCGATGCTTCGAAGTCGTTCGGCCTTCGCCCGAACTTCCGCAAGCCCGCCAGCTGGACCAAGCCGCTTCTTCGGTTCTGTCACGCCTTGACTGAACGTGAGATAGACACCAGTCATATCGGATCGGAATAGGAATGGGCAGTAGACGCCTTCCTGTGTGCTGCGCGTCTCTCGTTGATCGAGCAGCACAATCCAAGGAACACGTGCCCAATTGCCTCGACCGACACTCCAGGAGACTTGCAGTGACGATCGAGAACGCACCGTTGACGCTTGTTCAAGGCAGGATTGGATTGTCTCGAAGTGTGCCCAGAGCTCCGGCAGTTGGCCGTAAGGCTCGTTCTGGGAAATCTCGACATAGGACGACAGGATCTCCTCTAAAGACGACTGGATCGAGTCCGGTCCGTCTACGATCGAATCGGTGCCGCCCTCCAAAGAAACAAACCCCTTATCAATACAGTAAGTGAGTTCTCCGTAGTCCCAAGGCCATTTCTGAAATCTGCTAGGGTCCTGATCGTGGGCGCTTCGGGCGAACTGCCTGTATTCCGCTACTGTTTTCCCATCACACTTGGATAGGACATCGTACTGATTCCATGCGTAGGTGTTCGGCCGTTTCGGGTTTTCTTTTGTCTTAACCCGAATGATGGCATCTGCTTTTGATGAAGAGATGCGATTCATGACGTGGTCGTTGCTGACAGCAAAGATTGCGGTTAAGTCTAGACCAACATTTTCTGGTTGCAATTGCTCTTATGGATACGACCAGATAGTTAGAGGCGAACACGACGTCGAAACATTCCTAGATTGTCTGCTCGAGTGTCTGTTCTCACTTCCAGAGCAGATCAACAGGTTCCGAGAGAGACGAACGCCGCAAGCAGACGACGCACTAATCGCTGGCTAACGTCGTGATCACAAACCAACACCGATGGCGTCCGGCCGAATGAAGAACGTGCCTACATATGGCGAACTAGCCGAACTGCTCGCCAACTACGTCTATGAGAACTGGTATCGTGAGGAGCCTGGCGAGTGGCACAAGCACGCTAAGCCAGGAGAGAAACTTCCGCCGGTCCAGGTGTTCGATCACATGTTTTCGTCGATGTACCAGCTTTGCGCTTTCGCGCTTGAAAAGCTGAAGATCACGAAGTTCATTGACGGCAGCCGCTCTGTCTTTCTCTGTGCGCCAGAAGACTTTAAGGCCACAGCCGAACGGAACAAAGCAAAGGGCTGCTCCTACGACACACTCGTTGTGACTTTGATTGACATCACTCAGTACGACCGAATTGACGATAAGCTGGTGGCATGTTTGGCCAACTTGGGCATTTGTGAGCCGGAACCTGAGCAAGTGCCTGCCGAGTTTAGCGTCTTGAACTTCGATACACGGCAGAAAATCCCGGTCAAGGTCGTTGGCGTGTCCCGGCCTAGCGTCGTCTGGACAGAGCGGAAGAAGTACTATGATGAGTATGGGAGAGAGTGGACCAAGCTGATTTAGTGACCGAGAACTCACTTGAGGAGCACTCGCAATGGAGGAGGAACTTTTAAGATCGATTGTTGCCGGGGCTGCTAGCGGATCCGTGATTGCAGCTATTCTCGGTCTGGTGTTCCATCAAAGAAAGGCGACCATTGAGAACGCCGTTAAGCATCAGTTCGCTGAGACGCTTGAAGAGTTCAAATCGAAGAGGGGTTGGAAAGAGGAGTCTCTTGCGGAGCTTATCGCACCAGTAGTTATGCATCTCGGTCGAACTTCGACCGTCTCGGATCGTTACTCCGTGCAAACTTTCAAAAAGGCCGGAGTCTCTTATGCGGATGCACAGATAATGCGGGAAAGCAACGAAGCAGTCCGTATGATCCTGTTGTCAAAAGGGCATCTGCTTCCCGAGGAATTGCGCGAAACGGCTCATGTGCTGATTGCCCACTATGACGAGTGGCTCATTCGGTTTGATACTACTTTGCGAAACGTCGAATCAGCGACCACTTCGAAGTTCGATGTCGGCTTCCCAAACGTAGATTTTCCAGATGACGCAGGGAACGCCTTTCAGGCGGCATACGACAGACTACGGGCCGAACTGTACGACTTTAAGATAGAGAAGCGCGATCCTGCTTAGCGGCCCGAAGCAGCGGGTCGCGAGCGTAGAAATGTCGAAGGCCTTAACTCTCTTGGCAGTCTCATCGCGGAGTCAACTCTTACTCGTTCGTTTGGTCCTGGTCGGACGTAGCTGGGTCAGGCGACTTCGTCTCAGCACTTTGGGCTGCCTTGTTCGACTGTGCTTTCTGCCATCCAAGCACTGCACCGATGGCTGCAAACGGTATGTTTAGCGCCGCCCAGAGCAACGGCAATCACTGTTAGAACTACCTTGGTGTACCGATCCACGACCTTCCCTCCGTTGACAGTTGAGGACGCTACTGAGCGTCACGGTAAAGAGTTATCGAGCGACCTATTTTGTTGGAAAGGTCTTCCCTACAAGCCCCGGGTGGCGGACACGAACGCGATTATCGCGCCAACACTCATGATGACGATCCACGAGAACTCTGCGCTCCAGCCAAGAGCGAGGCCAATCAGACCAAACCAAGACAGAGCCATTCCATCGAACAATCCGTACCTTAGTTTGCGATCTCGATCCTCTCCGTCCACGGTCTAATGAGTTCCTTCAAGCGCAATACTTACAAGTCGCCTGATAGCCAACCGTGCGGCCACCAAGGATGGAGAGACGAAATGACACTACGGGAAGACCTTATTGCTTTGCTCGAAAAGCACGACACAGAGATCCCGTTGAACACGAGCAACGCGGTACTGGCAGACCACATGCTAAGAGCTATGGAGTCGCTGGCGCAGTCCATATCCCAGCATGATGACGAGGCCCAACATACCGGAAACGGGCGGTAGGAATGCCCAAGAAGAAGAAAAGGCGGACCAGCCAGTTTCAGCGGACCGACGGCCATAAGTCGTCAACGCGATGGGACCGCATGAAGGACGACAGAGCCGGTGACATGCTCAAAGACGACGCCGAGCGGCTGTCTCGCAAATATGTCGCGCGAAAGCCGAAGGGGAAGAAGTGACTGACGCCGCGCAAGACGCAAGGCAGGTAGGTACGGAAGGGCGGGTTTCGTGGCTCGCCCTTCGACTTTCGGGCGCTAACTTTGGCCTAGGCCGACTCATCCAATCGCCAATGCAAGCGCCAGGGCGGCAATCAACAGGAAGACGATGAAGCAGGCCCAGAGCAGCCTCTTCAGAATGGCCCCTGGCGAATTTGAACTCATCATCCTTTCTCCTCTTTGGTGAGGGCGCGAACGGTCGCATCTCGACGGTCGCTGACCGGTATACAGCCAGAGTCAGATGGAGCGTTGAAACAAAGGACCTTAGACCCCATACTTTTAACCGGTGGGACGATGGCTTTCACAGCCACCTCCTTCCAGGGTTACCTACGAAGTTCGAGGTGGATCGTTGCAGCGATCCACCTCCTTCTTTTCGTCCTCCTGACATCCGCTCGAAGAAGCTCAGGCAAGCGAAACTGCGACCTCAACACCAAAGTGATCTGACAGTCGCGAACCATCTGGACGATAGTTGTCTATTGCCCTGACGTGCGTGCAGCGAAGCTCGGACGAATGTGCCAGGTGATCAACGCCCGGCTTCATACAAGATGCAATGTCACCAGAAGTCGCGACTGTTAATCCGGGGCCAAGTGCTTCGAGCAATGCATCGTACGTGTATTGGGGTTGCCTGCCTTTCGGAATCCTTTGGTTGAAGTCTCCCATGACGATTGTTGGCAAGTGCTCATCACGCGCTTCCAGAATGAGAGACAAGCCCTGAACAAAGTGCAGGTGGTCCTCCCAAAGTTTGCGGTCTGACCGTCCAGTTCGCACATGCGCGTCTCGCCAAGGGATGCAAACTCCGACAACGTTCAGTGGTCCGATTGAAGTTTCGGTTACCCCTGAGACTATGCGTCCGCTTGGAATGTCGTGGTCGTGATAGTTGGCAACTTGGTTCCACGCGCCACGTGCCGCGAGAAGTACCTTCCTCCGCCCTGAGCGGATGCGATAGCCGTAGTCCTCGTGGCTAGAGATGGTATTCCAAGGCGCTGGTAGAGAGGCTTCGAAGGTCTCTGTCAGGCAAACTAGGTCGCAAGAATTGAGGTTGAGTCTCTCAATGATGACCTGGTGACGTTCCGTGCCAGGCTTTGCCCACTCCGTATTCCAATTCCTCACTACTAGGGCCAACAGAACTCACCAATCGGCATGCTGAGATGTCGCCCATCTTCGTACTGAGCGTACGCTCCGCCACTATACCGTGGACAGTCTCTCGCATGCGCGTGCTGGACCATCATCGCTGCGATGTCCTGGCCGTCTAGCAAGCACGTCGCCACGATCCGGTCGAAGCTTGTTCCGTTCTGCTGGCAGGCAAGCGTTCGTCCGCTGATGATATCGGCAAGCGCTTCCTTCGAGACCGAACCAATCCCCGTGTCCATCTCAGGAGCATCGATGCCGTGTATGCGGACCTTTTTGCCGTCGGTACACCAGAACGTGTCGCCATCCACGACGGGTCCGACAGTGCAGTTGAACTGCTGAGCGAACGCAGTCGAGGTCAATGCGAATAGGGCAGTTATGAGAAGCGCAGCGAATCTCATTGCATCGCGCCATTCAGCGCCGTGGTTGGTGGGTTGTTGAGGCGCATACCAGAGTGCATCTGTTTAGCTGATTAGGCCTCAGTACATTTGGCAGAGATCGCATTCTTGAAGGACACGTATCCAAGCGTCGGATGATGGAACTTCGGCAGATCGAGGAGTGGCCAGAGTAGACTTAGGTAAGAGGTTTCGCTGTTTGATTCTTCCGACGCTCTGATTCCTGAAGAGATCAAGCCACACAGTTTGCCATCAACAAACACTCCACCACCACTCATTCCACCCTCAACTCGCGCGTCAGATTCGAAACACGGGCACGGCATCATTACATTGTCACGTCCCTCTGGGTAAACGGCTGTTACGACGCCCGACGAGCGCTTGGGAGTGACGCTCGTGTTCATTTGCCGCCGACCATCCACAACTGAGATATGTGCGGATGAATCTGGGTACCCAAATGCGACACAAACTTCGCCAACCTTCGGCGGTTCCATGTTGATTACTCGCGGCTTGAGTGCCGATGATTGGGTGGCGGATAGCTCCGGATGCGGCATCACACCTAAAACGGCCAAATCCAGTTCTGGATGGCAAGCGTAACCCGTGACACACCAGATGAACATTTCAGAGGTATTGTCGCCGCTTTCAACAAGGCTGACTGCAACATCCGATATCTCGATTTCTTCTTCGCCTTCTAGCCGAATGCCGAATATCTCATCGACTACATGCGCAGCGGTGATGGCCATTCCACTTTCGATCAATACTGCAGTGCCGGGTATGGCTACATCATCGCCCCGTTCCGACACAATTGGCATGACGCAACGACAGATGGCCAATTCGGCTTCCGGTATGTCACTAAACTCCACGGACACGGAGCCACTCCCTTGAGTCGACCCGAGACCTGGCGCGTGCATGCACGATCATCATCAATGCACCGCCCCATCAGACTCTGTGTTCTGCAGTTCCTTTATCGCATCCAAGATACGTCGCCACACGGCACAGCCATCGAGATCACCTGCGTCCAATAGCTCGTCGATGCGACCGGCAGCATGGAACACCGGGTCATCGTAGGTCTTGATGACTTCGTTTGCGGCGATCCATATGTCGCGGTCGGAGATCATCTACGGCTACTCGGACACGCCAAAGCGGTCGCTGTAAGTCAGAACAGCACTGAGCATTACGTCGCTATGGACATCTGAGATAGTCGGGTTGTCGAAGCGGGCCACTACCCCACCTTCAGACATGACTTCAATGAAGTTACCGTCTGCCCGGTTCTTGACTGCTGCAAGAAGTTCATACCCCTCAGCACGGAGATCATCGACAATCTCTTGTACGTTCTCCAAGACAAGCTCGTCTGTTGTCTCAGAATAGACGACCACGCCCTCTCCGGAGGCAAAAGTGGCAAAGTCTCTCGGACTGAGGTTTTCAAGTTCAGGCCATCAGCCACGGCAATCAATGCAGGAGCAGGAACGGCCATCAGGAGCCCGGCTAGTAGCATGAGGGCTAGGTTTGCTTTCATTGCTCGTACGGTGCGCCGAAGCGGTCGATGTAGATGCCCATTGCACCCAGAGCGACTTTGGTGCGGACATCCACAGCACTTGGACTATCAAAGCGCGCTACGATTCCTCCCTCAGACATGATCTCGATGAAGTTGCCATCTGCCTTGTACCTAACTGCGGCCCGCATCTCATACCCTTCGGCCCGCAAATCTTGCACTATATCGGTAACGTGCTCCAAGACACCGTCGTCCATCGTCTCAGCGTAAACGACGACTCCCTCGTGTGATGCCTTGGCCGCGAAGACACGTGGGTGGTCTTGCTCGGGCTCCGCTTCGTCGGCGAAGCCCGAAGGCACCACCAAACCTTGCGCCAGGACGAAGGCCACGATTGCAGCCGCCGCTACAACCAGTGCGGAGCGGTGCTTGCCCCGGAGGCACACGCCGACCCTATTCGGCCTCATAAGCTGAGTCCGGAAGCTGGAGACATCGTTCGTCGGACTGGAGCCGCTCCAAGCTCGCGAGGCAGTACTGGACCATAGCGCTGTCGAGTGACTGCAGCACATTTCCCAAGTTGTAGTCACCCGCCGAGTGTCCACCAACGTAGAACCGAATGACGGTGTTGATGCCGTCACCTAGTCTGACGAACGACTTTGACGGGAAGCCTTTGTCCTGAAAACGGTCTTCAATGACATACGCAACCTGCTCAGGTGTGTATTCGGACCCCCGGCCACCGATAACTGCGAACCCTATGGCATCGTGATCCTCTGAGTAGTCTCCGGCCTGCCGACTAACCGTTGGATGATACTCGGCATCGGCGGACTGCCCCAGAGCATCGCCACTAGCCGCAGCGAACAGCAGCAGAACAAAACAGCCAACTAGATGCCTCACGGTCGCCCCCATGGGTTGCGCCAAGCCTAGCGCAGCAACCTGATGTGTTCTACCGCTCCCCTCTCGGATGATCCCACAACGCCTCTGCATCCCCGTGCAAGGGTTTGAGGCAAAGGACAACGCAACCACCAAGTCAGAGCCTTGCTGATTCTAAGGGTCTGACATGCGCTGCTGAGTCTGATCTCGCGGCGCGTTGAATGAACCCACGAGCATTGCGCTCCTGCCCCTGCTCCTCATCTTGCACCTGAGTCACTGCCATCAGCCAGTCGTTCACGCGCGCCCTAAGCTTTTTCTGCACCTCGGGTGTCGGACCACCCAGCATGATGACGCGGAACGATTTTCCATCCTATATGGCACCACGTATGAGCCGCATGGCGTGTCGGCTAGAAAAATCTCTGGACGCACCCTGAGTTTGTTCTATCTATGTTCCTTCATGGAGATGGAGGGGCTTCATGCAATCTGAGCAGTCAAACTGTCGGAGGAAGCATGGAGTTTCTATCGAGTGGACTGTCCCTAGTCGCGGAACACGTCGACGCGGCCATTCCTGCACTGGCTACTGTTGCCGGGGTCTGGCTTGCCGAGCGGATTCGGTCAAAGAGGCGGAAGACTTTGAGTGACGCTTGCCAGCAGAGCGTCAACGTTAACGTGGAACTGAACATTAGCAGGAACGCCGACGAGGCGGATGACTTGCGCGATTAAGCAACCAGCCTGATTACTCCTCGCGGCGATGTAGGCTGGCCTACTGCCAATCTCGTCATCCGCTGGGGAAACTCGATGCCGCATACCTTCACCCGCGAAGAGCTCTACGAACTCGTTTGGTCCAAGCCGATAAGCAAGCTTGCAGGAGAGTTCGGCCTTTCAGATGTTGGGTTGGCCAAGGCCTGCAAGAAGGCAAACATTCCAAGACCGCCACGCGGCTACTGGGCTAAGCTTGCCGCTGGGAAGAAGGTGTTTCGCCACGAGTTGCCTATGCGTGGACCCGGCATGTCCGATGAGGTGTTCATCGGTCGTCGGGCCGACCGGTACCGTTCCTACTGGACAAACAAGGAGATCCTAGACTCCGAGCCTGAACCACCCGTCTTTGAGGGCAGCATCGCTGATGTGGCAATGCGCGTCAAAGATATGGTCCGACGTGTCAGTGTTCCTCGTCTGCCAGATAAGGCACATCCTCAGATTCGCCGTCTACTTGAAGAGGAAGAAGAGCGTCGTCAGAAACAGGCAGCGTCCACCTATGCGTATGGCTGGGACAAACCGATCTTCGACGACAAGTTTGAAAGGCGCCGGTTGCGCGTTCTCAATGCCATTGTAACGGCTCTTCAACGGGCGGGTATGAGGCCATCTGTCAGAGGCCGAGAGGGTCGGGAGCTAGGCGTTGAAGTCAACGACACATACGTTTCTTACACGTTGGACTCGACGAGCCAGAAACTCAATGAACACTATCGCACACCGATCGAAACGCGCGGACCGTCGAACAAACTACGGTTAGTGATTAAGCGAGTTGAACCGTCTTCTGGCATCCAATCCGATTGGGAAGACACGAATGAATTCAAACTAGAGAAACAGCTGACAGAGATCGTCTGTGCGCTGATTCTTACTGGTGAGCAATTCTACCGTGAAAGTAGGCAGTACAAGTATGAGCGGCTTGTTGAGCGCAAAGCAGAGCTGATCGAAGAGCTGCGACGCCAGAAGGAAGAAGCCGAGCGCAAGGAACGCGAACGGATTGCTGCTCTGGAGAGGGCCCGTCTGGAGAAGCTTCGTGCTGATGCAAGAGATCTCAGAGAAGCAGAGAACATTCGAAGGTTTGTGGCCGAGGTGTTGGCACTTGGAGGTAAGAGTGAGATACCGGTCAGAGCTGAGAATCTAGAGTCGTGGCGAATGTGGGCTCTTGCGCAGGCAGACAAGGTTGATCCCATACGATCTGGACGCTTCATCGAAGGCATACACGATGAAGCAGTCGATCGTGATTCCTAGATCGCAAGGCAGAAATCAGAGACGTGATCGATTATTGTGGATGCAATGCATGAGATCACGTTCAAGCCAGCTCCGCTCGCTAAGCTCTTACGTTTCTCTAGTGACTGGAGAGAGGTGCGTATTACCAGCGAAGGAATTCATGTGCGGACTCGTCGCTCAACAGTCACTACGCTGTTCTCGCAGATAACGCGCATTCGGAGACGCTATTCATTCCCCTTCGCAAAAGTGGAGCTTATCACCACGACCGAAGAGAGGGTGATACTAGGTGGCATAAGACCCAAAGATGCGACTCTTCTGTCGTCCCAACTTCGCGAGTTCTTCAAACGCTACGCGAGTTCGTATCTGTCACAATGTGCGACTCAGATTCGGGCGACCCGAAAGGCGATTGATGACGTCCTTAGCACACAACAGTACGTTGCAGCCTCTCAAGCGAACCGTTTGGTCGAAGCTTGCCGTCAGCACGCCTTTCTCCTGAATTCGGACCTTCCTGACGAAGTCTTGGGCCATGCCGAGGCTGACCTCGACGTCATGTCTGATTTCTTTCGTCATTCGGATCGGCTACGGAACGCAGCCAATGAGCGCTTTCTGGACGTTGAGGCAGAGTCGTGCGCCAGCCTTTTCGATCGGGTCGAATCATTGCCGCTGACTAACGATCAACGGCGTGCCGCGCTCACGGCTGAAGACAATACTCTAGTCGTCGCGGGTGCAGGCTCTGGAAAGACGAGTGTCATCGTTGCAAAGGTTGCCTATCAGCTACATCGCGGACTGCTTCGACCCGAGGAGATTCTCGCACTGGCGTTCTCCAGGGAAGCCAAGAACGAACTCGAGCAACGCTTCAAGCGTCGACTAGGTAAGTCCATTCAGGCAAGCACGTTCCATGCCCTTGGACTTGGTATCATCTCCCAAGCCGAGGCTAGAAAGCCAGACGTATCGGTCTTGGCGACGGACCAAGCCAAGCTACTTCGGTTTATTCAGGACGCAATAGAACGAGCCTATCTCGATGATAGAACTTTGAGGAACAAGCTTAATCGTTGGCTCAACAGACACTTTGCTCCGTACAAGCCGGCATCGGCCTTCAAAGACAAGGTCGACTATTGGGAGTACCTCCGAAATCAAGAGATCAGGTCGTTATCTGGCGCTCTCGTGAAGAGCTATGAGGAGTGCGAGATCGCCGACTTCCTTTATCTGAATGGCGTTCAGTTTGAGTACGAAGCTCCTTACGAACGAGACACATTCACTGCAGAAAGGCGACAGTACAAACCCGACTTCAAGATCGGATCATCGGGTCTGTACATTGAGCACTTTGCAATCAACAAGGCTGGTCGGACGCCGGAGTTTATCGATCACGAAGAGTACACTGCATCAATGGAGTGGAAACGGCAGATCCACAAAGAGTACGACACCGGCCTCATTGAGACTTACAGCTGGCAACATGCAGACGGAACTCTCCTTACTGCACTTACAGATGCTCTTCAGAGAGAAGGCATTGAGCTTTGCCCAATTTCACCTGAAGCCGAACTTGCAATGCTCAAACAGTTGGGACGTGTCTCCAGGCTCGCATCGTTGGCGGGAACGTTCCTCAGTCATCAAAAGTCGGGTCGTTTGGACCACACGACTCTCGTCGAAAGAGCCAAGGCATCAGCCGATCAAGCACGGAACCTCGCGTTCTTGGACGTCTATCAGATTGTCCTTGATGCGTACGAAGGAGCATTGGGTTCTGCGCACGAAATCGACTTCAACGACATGATAAATGACGCGGCGGACGCAGTGCTTGCGGGCAAGTTCAAGCCGCCCTGGCGCCTTATCCTCATCGATGAGTTTCAAGACATTAGCCAGAGCCGCGCGCGGCTTGTTAGAGCACTGCATGAACAGGATGGAGAAAGCCGTCTTTTTGTCGTTGGTGACGATTGGCAAGCAATCTATCGCTTTGCCGGCGCAGACATCGCTGTCATGCGCGAGTTCGAGAGTATTTTTGGAACCCAGGCAACTGTTGAGCTCAATGACACCTTTCGCTTTGGCAAGACACTAGCCGAGATCTCGGCGAACTTTGTCAGAAAGAATCCAGTTCAGACTCAACGAACAATTCGATCATCGAAGGATGCAAGACCCGCAGTCGTGATCATTCAGCAGTCCCAGAAAGTTCAAGACCCTCTATGGGCTGCTTTGAATGACATACATCGTCAGCTCGGTGGAGAAGAGGCCACGATCCTTGTTCTTGGTCGGTATCATCGTAGTCGGCCGACTGAGTTGGATTACTGGCGGGAACGGTTCCCACTGTTGGAGATCAGCTATCGCACAGTTCATGCGGCCAAGGGTCTTGAGGCCGACTTCGTGATCGTTGTCGAAATGGTCAATGGTAAGTTTGGTTTCCCAAGTGAGATTCTGGACGACCCAGTGCTCGGTCTCGTTCTTTCGGCGGAAGATCGATATCCCAACGCAGAAGAACGGAGACTGTTTTACGTCGCATTGACTCGTGCTCGGAGGACTGCATACGTGCTCACGGATGCAGATGAGTCGGTGTTCGTACACGAGCTAAAGATGGCTGACGGTGTATGTGTACTCGAAGGAGATGGCCCGAATGGTAGAAACTGCCCATCCTGCAAGAAAGGAAATCTTGTCCCGCGGCAAGGCAAGTTCGGTTCGTTTCTTGGATGTACGAACTACCCCTATTGCCGATTCACTACCGGCGAGATTAAACGACCTGCTGGCGGAACTTAACCGACGATCTATGCCGCCAAACGCTCTGACCTCATCGGTCGGTTGTCGCTGATGTAGTCTTGCCTAACTGCAGACTCATCGTTTGTAACTATAGACGATCCCAAATAAGCAAAGCGGGCGTAGGTGAGAAGGTGCATTTCGCCGTCGCCGAATTTGTTGTTGTTGAGACGCCGAGAAAGTCCGAAGGTAGTTGCTACTTTGGCTGCTGCCCATGCCAATGGCTGTAGTCGTTGCTGAGGTGGCTGTTCGCAAGAGAACAGTTAGACATAACGAATAGGCTCTCTTTGCCCATGAAAGCGAGTACAATTGGCGAACTGAAAAAGAATGGGAAGCCGGACAACAAATGTTCTGACTGCCTGTTCTTGGACATTGACATTGTTTCAAAGTCGAAAAAGAAGGCGGATTTGCTGGTCACGGCTTTTTTTAACTACGAGTGCGTTCAAGTTATTGGTGGGGAGTTGATATTTGGTTTGAAGGGGGGAGACCTCAGAATTTTAGGTGAAGGAGTAGAACTAAAAGAACACATCGTTCTCAGCGACTTTAGCTGGAAGGTTGATAAGCAGACGAGAACTGCGGTGAAGATGGGCAAGAAGGAAGCCAGCTCGGTTTCTGCTGGTGCCAAAGTGACCGGGTCGGGCCCAGGAGGCTCGGCCAACCTGTCCTCATCTTCAGAGGCATCAGAGGAGGCCGGACAAGAAGATCAGGCCAGCTACCAGGTTTGGCAGGCCACTGCATTGAATGGGGAAAATCCAGGTTGGAGATTCCTTATCAAAACAGGAGAACACTATCTGGACGGCAATATATCGAAACAGTCATTTGGGCGACTAAAGGGTGACGAAAACGTATGCTCTTTGTTGGTGCGTTTCACGACCGAGCAGCGACACGTTTACGTTGATGTGACTGCGGGCGCTTTGTGGAACAGGGGAGATAGAGATATTCGAAGATTCAAAGTCGCAAACTTGTACCTGTGGCATCAGGTAATCAAGCCGTTGGTTGCTCCGTATGTTAGCCAGGTTCAGTTTGTGAGCAACTGACATGCCGGACGAGACTTCCAAAGATGTCCTCAACACGCTCAATCGGATCTACTCGGATCCAGTTGAGCGATTTCATGACCTTCTCGAGATTGCCGGGCTTAATTTAGAGACAGATCTGGTTGGCTCGGATCTAAGTGAGATCGACTTTTCCCTGGAAGATTTGTCGAAAGCTGATTTCTCAAAGTGTGACCTAAGCAAATGTAACTTCGCTGCAACGAGACTAGTCGGCGCCTTAATGTGTAGTGCGGATTTGGAATTCGCTGTGTTTCGTAATGCAGATCTGACATTGGCCAATTTTGATTCGGCCAATCTCAATGGTGCGGATTTTACGAACGCAAATCTAGCGGGAGCCAGTTTTCGTGATGTCGATCTTAGTGGCATCCATTTCGATGAAGATGTCAGTGAGAAAGTAAAGTCAAGAGAGGCAACAAGCGCTGAAGCAGGTTCTGTGCATTCGCTGGAGGTCCCTTATCGCGAAACGATTAGTGATGAGACCACAACTGAATCTGTTTTCAAGAAGCAGATGGGAGGCGCTGGACAGTTTGCTCGTGTAAAGGTCATCTTTGAACCCGGTCAGCCAGGCAGCGGTATTGTCTTCAAGAGTGCGATCACGGGGGGAAGCATACCAAGGGAGTTTATTCCCTCCGTTGAGGCCGGAATTAGGAAGGCTGCTGTGGAAGGGCCCTTGGGATTCCCTGCGGTTGACTTCGTGGCGACCCTTGTTGACGGACTGTCGCATGATGTTGATTCAAGCGCGCTCGCATTTGAGACAGCGGGCAGGATAGCATTTCGTGAAGGTGCAGGCAGCGCCAGACCTAGGCTGTTAGAGCCGATCATGCAACTTGACGTCTTAGCTCCAGCAGCGAACGAGAACGAGGTTGTTGCCGACATCGAAAGCCGTCGCGGAAAGATTGAAGAGATCGGCACAAGTGGCAGGCTAGTGATGGTCAAGGCGAAAGTACCGCTCGCGAACATGACTGGCTATGAACAATTCTTGAGATCGCTCACTGCAGAAGAAGCTTCGTTCCGTATGAGGTATGACTCTTACGAGTTCGTACCATCAAGGCTTCAGAACGACATCATTGCGGACTCTGCGCAAAGTGCATAGCGAGGCTGGTTTCTTGGTAGCACACTCGGCGAGTGGTTCGACCGTGCACAAATACGGCCACTCCGCTGTGTCCGCTGGCAATGTCAAAGGGAATTGGCCTCCCAATCTTCAAGAGACGGCAATTCAGGGTGAATAAAGAATTCTCAGTCTCGCGTAGGTACAAGCTCCGAAGGCGATGAAGGCAAGGTCTGATGTCGAAGCGGCACATCCCACGAGTTTTGGTCGCGAGGACGAGTTTCATCGCCATAGAATTCCACGAAAGCTACGATACAAATTAAGACTGAAGAGCAAACCGAGTCACAAAGTTGATGCGCGGGCCAGATCGATGCCGCCCGCGCATCAGGTCGGCTACGTCACCTTTGTTGACGGAACAATCAATTAGTCATCGCCGGGCTTATCGGTCTCATCGTCTTCTGAGGAATCATCGTCATCACGATCGGCAAACACGGACTCCAAATACCTTGTCCAATCTTGGTCTTGGGAGCTGTACTGGCCCGGATAGTAGAAGTTCAGAACTCGTCTGAGCTCGTTGATTTCAGCGAGAACTGCCTCCGGGATTCTGTCAATGTTGCTGTTCTCGCCAAAATACTTCCCTACGAGCCCGTCATAGTGAGCAACAAGCTCGGCGATCGTCTTGTCTTGCTCTTTGATGCGATTGAGAAGATCCCGAGTTGCATAGACACTGCCTGCCATGGCCTTCTCAAACTCCTTGAGGTGCAACGCCTCGTACCGAGTCAAATTGACTGTCTCACCGTTGACCTTCATTTCGACAAGTGTGTTGGCGAAGACACGGAGGTCGGCATCGGTGATGCCCATTTCTCGTCCGTTCACCTTAGGCTTTCCACGCCGGCCGGCCCGATTGGGACAGTGACCGGGTAGCCAGCGACCTCTCTCATCACGGCCTGTCTGACGGCCAGCCTGATCGTTCTTGTTGTCAACGTCATATGGATCACGGTCATCCATGTGATTGTCCTTTTCATGGTGTAGTGCCGATGCCCTGTTAGTTGGCTTGGGCAGGACGTTGGGCGATGCCATATCGGCACTTAACCTCTTATCGTCCTGACCCAACATCGGGCGAGCCGGCATCGGCCGCGGAGGGCTCGCCTGAGGTATTCGATTGGTCCATGATCTGGTCTTCGAGTTCCTCGAAGACATGGCCGGTTTCGACGCGAACGGCATACTTGCCCGTATAGGCCTGCCAACGCCGAATGATCGTGTCACAGTAGAGAGGATCGAGCTCGATCACTCGGGCACAGCGGCCCGTCTTTTCGGCGGCGATGACGGTGGTGCCGGAACCGGCAAAGGGATCGAGGACGATCTGTTTGCGGTTTGAACAGTCCTTGATGGCGTCAGCGACCAAGGCAACCGGCTTGACCGTCGGGTGCATGGCCAATGTCTCGTCGCGATCGCGTCCGAAGCTGTTGACGCCGGCATACTCCCACACATTCGTGCGGTAGCGCCCGGTTTGGCCGAGCTCGAAGTTATTGATGTGAGGTTCTGTGCCGTTTTTGAACGCCAGCACCATCTCATGGCGTGAGCGATAGAACGTGCCCATGCCGCCATTACCTTTGACCCACACACAGACGTTCTTGAGATCGTCATAGACCGCTTTGCCGGCCGCCCAGGTCTCGGCCAGGTGGCGCCAATCCATAAACACAAAGTGAATGGAGCCGTCGACTGAATAGGCCGCCAGATGGCCGAATACGCCCTCCAGAAAGGCCCGGAAGGCCTCAGACGACATTTCGCCTGCGGCCATGGCAAATTCGCGATGCTGGACTTTTCCGAGACCCGACACGTGCCCCTTGATCGGGACGTTGTACGGAGGGTCGGTGATGATGAGAGACGCCTTGGTATCGCCTAGCAGGCGCTCGTAGGATCCGGCATCAGTTGAATCTCCGCACAGCAGCCGATGATGGCCGAGCTGCCAGAGGTCGCCGGACCGTGTTACCGCGATCCCGGCATTGGGGATCGCCGGAACCTCGTCCTCGGTGTTCTTCTCAGGCGCGTCGGCTTCTGCCGCACCGTCAAGAACCTTGTCCACTTCGGCCATGGCAAAGCCGGTCAGCTGGACCGAAAAGTCGCTTTCGATGAGGCCCTCGAACTCGATCGCGAGCATCTCGCGGTCCCATCCGGCCTCCTCGGCCAGGCGATTATCAGCCAGGATGTAGGCCCGCTTCTCGGTCTCGCTCAGGTGTTCAATGCGCAAGGTCGGCACGACCGTCCAACCAAGCAGCTTTGCCGCGGCCACCCTGCCGTGGCCCGCCATGATCTGGTTGTTCTCGTCGATCAGCACCGGGTTGACGAAGCCGAAGCGTTCGATCGAGGCGGCGATCTTCTTGATCTGCCGGCGCGAGTGGGTGCGGGCGTTGCGCGGATAGGGCTTGAGCGCCGCGATGGCGGCCACCACTGTGCCCTCGGGCCAGGTGGGCTGCAGGGGCACCGTGTCAGGCTTACGTTTGGCGATAGTCATCAATATGACCCCAATAGGGGTTGAATTTAGGCCGAAGGATGCAATACCAGATCATCATCGCCTCCTAGGCCTTGGGGCGGCCGCGATGGATGTCCGGCGCGGCTTCGAGAAAGGCCTCGACGGACTCGGCCAAAGCGGCGACCTCTATAACCGTCACCGCGCGGCGACGATTTGGCATGAGATCGTTGAGTTCTTCGCACAGTGCAGTGACACCGTCACGGAAGATGGGTTCAAGGAACACCGGGCCTGTATGACGTTTACTTTGAGCAGGCGAGATGACCTCTTTCACTTCGACCTTTTGCAAGACAGCAAAGACCCGCTTGTCGGCAAAACGGCGACCTTTGTGCTGATAGAACGGCAGGTCAGGATAGCGATCGGCGGGATAGCGTTGGCGGCTGGTTAGCGACGGTGGGGCAACAAGCTTGGAATGTTGCACCTCCAGCTCAGACCGCAGGTAACGCAGCAAAAAGACGATCTCGGCCTGCTTGAAGCCAGCGTCCAGCAGATCGAGCGCAATGGCCAGGCAAAGGCCATCGACGGCGCTGTAGGCCGTTTCCAAGGTCTCTGGATCCGGATCCGGCGCAAAGGCATAGTCAGCATCTGACTGGGCTTCGACGTTGCTGACATCGAGATTGCGGTCAATTTCCAGTAGGCGCTTGATGCGCGTGCGAAAGACCTTGGGGACATCGTCGATGTCGACGCGGCTGCGGATGAAGCTGCACCACAGCGCCCACTCGAGTTGTCCGCGACCATAGGTCTTTGCAACCATCACACAGGCCACAAATAATTCAGTCCTAATAAGGGTTGAAATAACACAACCTGTCGAGGCGGGCAAGGTCTGAGACGTGGAAAAAGGATTAGGCCTATCTCCGCGCTGGCCATCTGACCTCGGTAGTCCGACCGTTGGCGAAGTCCGTTGAGGGCACGCTAAGAACACGGCCCTGATAGCGTCGTGTTGGACCTGTGTTTAGCGCCTGTTAGGTCCCTGATTTGCTCGTGTTTTGCACGTGTTTGGACCGTGTTCTTTTTTGCATGCCGATACCGCCGAATTGGCGCCAACGCGTTGAATTTGCTGCAAGGTGATCCCAGCTTTGTGGGATTTCTGAAGCAAATTTTAGCCGGAAAAGGCAAAGAACACGTGATTTGCTGGAGTTTTGCGCGGAGACGGGTTCGCAGCAGACTGCCTGCACCGCCAGGGTTTCCTCAGCGAGCATTCGGCCCGTGCGGATCCACGTTTAGGAAAAACCATCTGTCATTTGTGGCCGTTGCCAGCCGCACGCCCGGCGCGGTGCGGGCCAACTGGCGTTATCCAGCGATGTCGGCGTTTGAGACCAAGACGGGTCCGCTGATGCGATCGGTCGCCGTCGCCCCGCTCGCGAGGTCGGTCCAGAAGCTATTCTCGCGCACGGGAAGCGAAACAAGCTGCGATGCGTCGAGATTGGTCTTGGGCAGCAACAGAGCCGTTGCCCCGGCGCGGCCGCCGAGTTCCACGATGCGCGCCTGACCGTCGTCTCTCACCGCGACAATGTCACAGCCGCCGGCGAGGGCGCCGTGAAGATGGCGAACGATATGGGCGCCGGCCAGTGGATTGTAGAGGCGGTCAACCAGGCCGCCGCTGAAATAGTAGCCGCGGTCGATGCCGGTGAAATTGTCGAGAAACACGGTCACATCGCGATACGCCATGGCGGCGGTCACCGCTTCGGCGATCCGGTTGGCATCGTGACGGTCGGCCTCGTCCTGGTCCACGGGTTTACGATGGGCGAACTGGACATGGATGGCCGCTGAGATCCCGAGCCCCGCCGCGACATTGCGCGCGCTCTCGATCGCCGGGGCTGGCGCATCCTGCCAGCCGATGCCGAAGACGACACCGTCGATGGCATCGCGCGCGCCCGGCAGAGCAAGCAGGGCTTCGACGGCACCGCGTTCATCGGTCGCCAGGCCATGACTGCTGCTGAAGGCCTCGACATCGACGCGGTAAGCGTTGAAATGGACCGGTGTCTCACCTTTCACCTCGGCGATGTCGGAGAGCAGATCGGACACGCTGGTGATCGGCGCGATGACTTCCCAGGCCGCCAGACAATCACCGCGTTCCCTCAGAGCGTCACGCGTCGCGCCCTTCGGCAGGCCATAGGAATAGGCCGTGAAACGGTGACCGAGGGCGGCAAGCTCGACCATGCGCGCGCCGGTCTCAGGGTCGGCCAGGTCATCCAGCGGCACGCGCAGGTCGCGCACACCCATCTCCCATAGCGCCATGAGCGGATAGTCGTTGCGGATCCGCTTGCGGCTGAAGGCATCGATTCCCCAGGGTGTCGGGATATCGGCGCCGTCGCACCACGGTTGGCGCAGGTAAAGGCCAACGCCGCGCGCACCTGGTTTCAGGCCGTGGACGGACGGCATTGCGGTCGACGTTTGGTGCAGAGTTTCCTCTGCTGCGAGTGTCTGGCCGTGGGTGCGAACGATGTGATTGAGGTGGCCGGTGTCGTAGACCTCGACGATGCCGTAACCCAGTTTGGCGCCGTCATGGCGTCCCTGTTTCATGCCGGGCGCGACACGGAACAGCTCGTGGTAGTCGTGACGCAGGAAGCATATCGACGGCAGCACGTAACAGTTCGTCGCGTCATGACGGTTAAAGAAGAAGTTGTGAACGTGGCCGGCGTAGAATGCCTCAATACCGTGACGCTCAAGCAAACCAAGCAGCCATGTTCGTCCCGGTTCGTCGGTGGCGTCATAGTGGCCGGATTCGTCGGCGTCGGACAGATAGGGCGGGTAGTGCGAAAACATGAAGACGCGCCGGCCCTGGTTTTTTTGCAGTAAGTCTTCAAGCCATTCGCGTTGACGGGTCTCGCACGCCAGGCCCGAGTTGACGATCATGCCGTTGATCACCACGAACAGGCAGTCCTCGTGCTCGAACGCATAGAAGTGATCCTGAAACTGCCGTTCGTATTCGGCGATCATCTCATCGTTGACGGTCCGTTGCGCTTGCTGCGGGGAGAGCGGCTCGCCCGGGAACGCCTTCTCGCCGATGTCGTGATTGCCGGCCACCAGATGAAGCGGGCATTGGAGATCGGCGTAGACCCGATGGAAACGCGCGGCTGAGTCGTCATAGGCCGGCGTACCGGGTTCGGGATGGGTTATGTCGCCCAGATGGACAACAAAGTCCGGCGCGAGCTGGTTGATCTGGTGGACAACGTAGCGCGACCGGTCTGCACCCAGCCTGACCGTATCGACGTCATAACCACCGATCGCGTCGGCCTCGGCCTCGGTAACGTGTGTATCGGCGACTACGGCGAAGGTGAATAGACGTTGACCCGCGACGGCGGGTTTGATTGGCATCATCGCGCTCTACTGATCCGGTCGCGCATGGATATCGTTGGTTCCACGGACCGTTGTCCGCTGAAGGCCATTGCCATGGTCGCGTCGCTTAAGCCGCGATCATATAGAACTTGCGCAGCGTCTTTGTGATCTCCCAGGTACACGGCGTGCCCTTGGGAATGAAGAAGGTGTCGCCGGACACATAGGTTTCGGCTTTGCCGTCAGCGTCGGTGACCGTTACCGAGCCGTCCAGGACCGTCATCATTTCGTTGACTGGATAAGCGTCAATCTCTTCCTTGCACGGCGCGCACTCCCAGACGCCGGTCAGAATGCTCTCGTCATCGGACGTGTAGGCGTGGGAGATCATCTCGGTCTGGTCGCTGGTCGTGAACGCTTCGGCTTGGATGAGATTGGATGGCACCATACCGCCAGCATGGCCTTCGGAAATCAGTCGTGCAGGTTTGTTGGTCATGGCGGTCTCCTCATGTTCATGACGGCTTCGTCGTTCGCGCGGTCATGATGGACCGCCGTAGCGCAGACCTCAAGATGAGCTGACTGTCGGCCACGAGTGTCAGGATTTGCCGAAACCCATGACCGCCTTGGTTTCGGTGAACTCCGCCAGGCCGTGCTCGCCCCACTCGCGGCCGTTGCCCGAATGCCGGTAGCCGCCGAACGGCGCGGCAGGGTCGGCGGGTGCGCCGTTCAGGTGCACCATGCCGACACGCAGCTTGCGCGACACGGCGCGGGCGCGCTCCAGATCCGGGGCCTCGACATAGGCGGCCAAGCCGAACGGCGTATCGTTGGCGATCTCGATGGCTTCGCCCTCATTCGCATAGGGCAGAATGCTCAACACGGGGCCGAAGATTTCTTCGCGGGCGATGGTCATGCCGGGGGACACGTTCGAAAACACGGTCGGCTTGACGTAGAATCCTTGCGCAAGCCCGTCCGGTCGCCCGGGGCCACCGTGGACGAGGGTCGCGCCTTCGTCGATCCCGAGCTCGATGTGACGTTGAATGCTCTGCCACTGCTTGGCCGAGACAACGGGGCCGAGGACGGTTTCGGGCTCGTCGGGGTGGCCGACGCGGATCTTTTCGGCTGCGCGCTCTGCGATGGCCTCGACCTCCGCCAAACGCGATGCGGGCACCAGCATGCGCGTCGGAGAATTGCAGGATTGGCCGGCGTTCCGGAAACAAAGCTGTACGCCACGTGTGACCGCGTCGTCGAAATCGATGCCGTCCAGAAGGATGTTCGCCGACTTGCCGCCGAGTTCCTGGCCGACGCGTTTCACCGTGGGCGCCGCGGCCTGCGCGACGGCGATACCCGCGTTTGTCGAACCGGTAAACGAGATCATGTCGACATCCGGGTGCGCGGCGAGCGCCGCGCCGACGACCGGGCCTTCGCCCTGGATAAGATTGAACACGCCGGCGGGCACGCCGGCTTCGTCTAGGATTTCGGCGAGGATGATCGCCGGATCCGGCGCAAGTTCCGAGGCCTTCAAGACCATCGTGCAACCGGCGGCCAGCGCCGGACCGACCTTGCAGGTGATCTGATTCATTGGCCAGTTCCAAGGCACGATCATGCCGCAGACGCCGATCGGCTCATGCATCACACGGGTCGTGCCGAGGTCTTGCTCGAAGGCATGGGCCTCCAGTATCGCGAGAACCTGCTTGAAGTGGCTTAAGCCCGCTCCCGCCTGGAAGCGTGTGGCGAACGCCCGGGGCGCGCCCATCTGGCGGGATATGGCCTCACCTATGTCATCGAACCGGCTTTTGTAGAGGTCGACAATACGCTGCAGCAACGCCATGCGTTCGGTCAGCGGCGTATCGGCATACGAACTGAAGGCCTTCCGCGCTGCCGCCACGGCGCGGTCGACATCGGCCTGTTCGCCCAGAATCAGCTCGCCGCCAACCTCCTCGGTCGCGGGATTGACGAGGGGCTGCGTTCGCGTGCCGGCCGGCTTCACCCATTCGCCGCCGATGTAAAACCCGGTTCTTGATGTCATCTGGAGTCTCGTTGTTTTTGGGACCGTACCGTCTGGTCGGCGGCCATGCTCTCGCAATGCCAGCCGTGCGGCCCGCTTAGCACATGTCAGAGTGCGCCGCATCGGTTGTGATACGCGCCTTCCCGCGATCAGAGATCGCCATCAAAGGTGGCCCGTCGTCTCAGCCTACAAGCGGCCGTGCGGCATGGGTGGCGCCGCACGGCCGGTCGTCGCGGAGTTACCAGAAGAGATGCGGTGTCGGCGTGATCTCGTCGACACCGTCGGCGGTGACGATGAAGTTGGTCTCGAAGGTTGCGGTGCCTGCTTCCTTGGATTCAAAGAACGCCTCGACGGAATGGACCATGTTCTCTTCGAACAGTTCGTCGTCGCCGCAGATCCGCGATTCGATATAGGGCGCCTCCCACATGCAGCCGACGCTGTGACCGTAATAGGGCCAGGCGGTCTTGAGGATCTCCGACTGGTAGCCTGACGCTTCGGAAAGCTTGTCACCCAGAAGCGCGACATCCTTGACCTTCACGCCCGGTTTGATGGCCGCCATCAGCTGTTCCATGACGTCGACCAGTGTCTCGATCAGGTGTTTCTGCGCCGGCTTCGGCTTGCCGCCGCAGACTGCCGTACGGCCGGGATCGAGCCAGTAACCCTTGTAGATCGGCCCATAGATGAAGCCGTGCACGATGTCGCCCTTTGCCGGCGTCTTGGTGCTGAAGCCCTGGATCGGATCGCTCTCAAGGTACTGGCTGACGGCGCCATGCGAGATAGCGATGCGGTGCCAGTTGCAAGCCTTCTCCAGCAGGATCTTGCCGGCGGCGCCCGCTGCCTCGCCTTCCGACTTGCCCTGGATCAGCGCTTCCATCAACGCGACGTGGGCCTTGGTGACGATCTCGCCGGCTTCGCGGTAAAGCGCGATTTCCAGCGGGCTCTTGATCAGTCGCACGTTGCGGATCAGGTCGTCTTCGTGAACCCATTCGATCTGCGGTGTCTTGGCTTCCAATTGCAGCCAGTACTTCATCGGAAAGAAGTCCGTGCCGACGAGGGCGACACGCCCTTCGATGTTGCGTTCGCGAAGCCGCTCCGCCAAGCCGCCGACGGGGTCATAGAGGCCGCTAAACCGGTCGGTCGCGATCTGGTCGTAACGTGCCTCTGTCTCATCGGTGATCAGCTCGGGCACCTCACCGGGCTGCAGGATGACGGCGCTGAACGAACGCGCGTTCCACAGGTTGGTGTCGGGCTCCTGGCCGGAATGGGTGGAAAAGAAATTGGTCAGGTAGAGCATGTCGCCGGCGCGTTCGTAGACACCGGATGTCTTGCCGAAGACCACCGCGCAATCGTAACCGAGCCGAGCCATCTCGGCGTGCGCCTTGTCCCACCGCGCCTCGTACTCGTCGAGAGGAAACGGCCGGATATCCGACTGCGCCTGAAGATTGCTTGATCGGGGATAGGATGAACTGTTCATGGCATGCCCTTCCATGGTTGGCGCCCCGGGACGGTAAGGTCGCGAGGCCTGCTCTGTGTCAGCCGTTCCGGGAGATACCTGTGCTCAAAGGCCGCTGACCCGCCCATCGGCAAAGGTCAACGGTCGCCACAGTCCCCAGACGACAGTTCTGCGGCCAGCCTAGGAGGCCCCTCGGGACCCGACAATGGTGTCCCCAGTCACCCCTTGGACGATCAGCCGGCCATCAGGGCATTCCGCGGTGTGGCGTCGTGGGCCAAAAGACCATGAAGAATGAGCGAGAAGAGCTCGCGCTCGGTGGTGATATCGAGCTTCTGATAGAGCCGGTAGCGGTGATTCTTTACGCTGCCGTGACTGATGCCGAGCTTCTTGGCGATCAGGTCGTTGGGAAATCCCAGCATGACAAAGGCGATGATCTCCGCCTCTCTGGGGGTCAGCCCATGGCGATCGCGGAACTGGGCGACCACACTGTTCCGGTCCGTGTCCAGAGCGTCGGGCGCGCGTTCCTCGACCGCGCAAATCCAGCCGCCCGGCGCGACGCCAAAGGCCTCGTCCAACTGCTGCCAGTGCAGGCTTTGGTCGCGATCCAGCGGGATCATACCGGACGGTCCCCGTAGCATGGCGGTTATCTGGACGAGTTCGGGATGGGTTTCCTCCATCGCCTGCCAGTCGTCGCTTTGGTAGAGCAGCCGCTTGTTGCGGTCCAACAGCATCATGACACCGGGCAGTTCCCAGACCGGCTGATTGCCGCCGCCGACGGTCAGGCGAAGGACCTGATCCAGATGCGCCGCATGAAGCGCGTCGAGCAGGGGGTAGAGGCGACGTATGGCGTCGATTTCGTGATCCTGGAACCGGCGTGTCGACTGATCGCAGCACACACCGATGAAGACCTGGCCGGGCGCCGGCAACAGGACGGCCAGCTCGTCATAGATCAACGCCGTCCGGCGGATGGTGTCGTAGTAAGGGTTGTCGCCGTCGTCGCGGCGCAGCGCGCTCAAGGCAACGACAGCGCCGGCCTCCTGGGTCCTGCTGTACTGATAGAGCGGATCGACGCGATAGAGGTCGGCCCGATAGAACTCGATCGCCTCGTCGGTCATCGCCGTGTTGATGATGAACTCCGGCGCGCCATAGCGGTTGTACCGAATGACGATCAGGCGCTCGCTGCCCAAGAGTTCGGCCAGAAGACGCGCCAGTTCCTGATAGAAGCGGGGCGTACACACGGCGCGCGCAACCGCCGCCAGATTGCGGTGCAGCGATGCCGGGCCGACATCCAGAGGATTTGTCTCGGCCATTGTGTCAGGGACGTGCTCCACAGGCGCAGTCTAGAGCCTGCCGCCGCGGGGTTAAATGGTGCTGTCGCCGGCCTTGCTTGCCGCCTTCACCGCTTCGTAGCCAGCCAAGGCCGCGGATCGTGCGGCGGCGTGGTCGACGATGGGCCGCGGATAGGTGGTTCCAAGTATGACTCCAGCAGCACGCAGTACTTCTTCCGTCGCTTTGAACGGTGCGTGGATCATCTTGTTGTCGAGTCCGGCAAGCTCCGGGCACCAGCGTCTGACATAGGCGCCGTCGGGGTCGAACTTCTCGCCCTGTGTCATGGGATTGAAGATGCGGAAATAGGGCGCGGCGTCGGCGCCACAGCCGGCAACCCACTGCCAGCTTGCCGCGTTGTTGGCGAGATCGGCGTCGAGCAACGTGTCCCAGAACCATGCCTCGCCGTGCGACCAGTGAAGGCGCAGGTGCTTGACCAGAAAGCTGGCCACGACCATGCGCACACGGTTGTGCATGTAGCCGGTCTGCCAGAGTTCGCGCATGCCGGCATCGATCAGGGGATAGCCGGTCTGGCCTTTTTGCCAAGCTTTAAGGTCCGCGTCGTCGTCACGCCAGGGATAAGCGTCGAAAGCCGGACGCCAGTTGTGCTCGGGTAAGGTCGGAAAGTGATAGAGCAGGTGATAGGAGAATTCCCGCCATCCGATTTCGCTCAGGAACTTGTCGACGTCCTTGCGGTATGCGGGTTCGCGTTCAGCCACGAACTGGGCACGTGTCCAGATCTGGCGCGGCGAAATCTCTCCCCAATGCAGATGCGGTGACAGCCGCGAGACGTTCGCCTTGTCCGGCCGATCCCGCAGACCGCCGTAACCGGCAAGGCCGTTTTCGAGAAAGCTGTCCAGTCTTGTCTGGGCACCGGCTTCGCCAGGCTGCCAAAGGTTATCCCAACCTTCAGCCCAGTCGGGTGATGACGGCAGGAGATTCCAGTCGTCGAGATCATCGCCGTAAGTTGGCGCTGCTTCGGCATCGATCTTCGGAGCGTTGAGCGGTCGCGCGACCTCTTGCCGTTGGGCCGCCCGCCAGAAAGGTGAATAGACCTTGAACGGCCCGCCCTGGCCGGTCTTAACCTCCCAGGGCTCAACCAACAGGGAGCCGTTGAAGCTCTGCACGTCTAAGCCGCGTTCGCGCAAGGCTGCCTTGATTGTCTTGTCGCGCGTTGTGGCGTGGGGTTCGTAGCAGCGGTTCCAGCAGACAGCATCGGCGCCCGTCTGGTCGATAAGCGCGTTCAGAACGTCCAGCGGGTCGCCGCGCGTCAAGATGAATTCGGGAACGTCGTTCTTGAGCGCGGCGAGGCTCTTGTGCAGCCACCAACGGCTCGCGCCGCCCAGCGGTCGCCCGCCATCGTCCAGAATGTAGACGGGGACAACGGTGCCGCGTTCGGCGGCGTGGGTGAGGGCCGGGTTGTCGGAGAGACGGAGGTCCTGGCGAAACCACATGATGGTCTTCATGACAGGTCTCCTGTTGGTCTAGGCGGTGTCATGGCAGCGTTGCCAGAAACGACGCGGCACTCTGCCGATAGGCAGCCTGCTTTTCCCCATCCATGCGATCCCACGTGGCGTAGACATTGGTAAGACGAGGATTGCCGCACAACACATCCGCGTTGCGGTCCAGGAAGTCCCAATAGAGCGCGTTGAACGGGCAGGCGCCATCGCCTGTCTTCTGGTTCACGTCGAATCGGCAGCCGCCGCAATAGTCGGACATCTTGTTGATGTAGTTGCCGCTTGCCGCATAGGGTTTCGACGCGAGCAGTCCGCCATCGGCAAACTGGCTCATGCCAAGCGTGTTCGGCAGTTCGACCCATTCATAGGCATCCGCATAGACCATCAGATACCATTCGTGAACCGCGCGCGGTGCGACGCCTACCAGCATGGCGAAGTTGCCGGTGATCATCAGCCGCTGGATATGATGGGCATAGGCCTCTTCCTTGGTCTGGGTGATCGCGGCGCTGAGGCACGCCATGTCCGTCTCACCGGTCCAATAGAAGTCGGGCAGCGGGCGCGATGCGCCGAAGGCGTTCTTGTCAAGATAACCGGGCATGGTGAGCCAATAGATACCGCGCACATATTCGCGCCAGCCTATGATCTGGCGGATGAACCCTTCCGCGGCGTTGATCGGCACATGACCGGCGTAGTAGGCGGCTTCGACGTCGCGGCAGACGTCGAGTGGGTCCAACAGACCGGCATTGATGGTGTGGCTGAGGACGCTGTGATAGAGGAAGCGGTGGTCCCTCAGCATCGCGTCCTGATAGTCGCCGAAAGACGGCAGGACGGTTTCAACAAAGTGATCGAGCGCCGCTTCAGCCTGCGCCGCCGTCACGGCGAACCAGAAGGGGTGGAGGTCACCGAAGTGGTCGCCGAAACGGTCGGCGACCAAGCGGAGCACCTCCTGTGTCGTCTCGTCGGGATCGAAGCGCGGGGGCTGCGGCATGAGGAGATCGGATTTTGCCGGCTTCCTGTTGTCGCGATCGAAGTTCCATCGACCGCCCGCCGGTTTTCCGCCGTCCATCAAGAGGCCGGTTCGCTGACGCATCTCCCGATAAAAGTGTTCCATGCGCAGCTGTTTGCGTCCTTCGGCCCAGCGCGCGAAGTCGGTGCGTGAACAGACGAATCGGTCGTCGTCCAGGATGGTCGTCGGCAGGCGGAAACGTTCGGCCCACCTCTCCATCGTGGCGCGCACCCGCCACTCGCCGGGCTCGCAGATCAGCATAGATGTTGGCTGATGACGTCTTATGGCGCGTTCGACCTCGCCGGTGAACGAGCCGGTGTTGCCGTCATCGTCCAGGCGCACATAGTCGACTTGCCAGCCGCCCTCGCGAAGACGGTCGGCGAAGTGGCGCATGGCGGAAAACAGGAAGGCGATCTTCTTCTTGTGATGGCGTACGTAGGTTGCCTCCTCCACAACCTCGACCATCAAGATCCGGTCGCGGCCCTTGTCCGCCGCCTTTAGCGACGAAAGGGAGAACGATAGCTGGTCGCCAAGGATAAGGACGAGTCGACGTTCGACCATAGCGGGATTTGAGCCGGTGAAGAGGGGTTCTGACTCTCTTACGCAGCAACACGACCGGTGTATCACCGTCTACAAGAAGGCGCAGCGCCTCCGGGTTCACCGCTACTTTGGGGCGGCAAACAGGTCCTTGCGCAACGTTTGCAGAACCGCTGGATCGATTTTTGTGTGAATGACGGCCGGCGAACCATCAGAAAGGGCGGATTCAAGGGCTGCCCCCAGTTCACCAGGTGCTTCGGCGCGCCATCCGTTCGCCCCGCACAGGCGCGCGACCTCGTCATAGGGTGGGCTCGCGATATCGGCGCCCAGCAGGCGTCCGCCGAAAAATTCGCTCTGGTAGGCTTTTTCAGCACCCCAGGCGCCGTTATCCAGGACCACCGCGATGACGCCGAGCTTGTGGTGCACCGCCGAGGTGATCTCGGCCATGGTGAAACCGAACCCGCCATCGCCCATCACGGCGACGACCGGTCGGTCCGGCGCGGCGGCCTTGGCGCCCAGTGCCGCGGCATAGCCGAACCCTACCAAACCAAAGTCGAGCGGTGTGACCAGGCCCGGTGTCTGGTAATGGGCCAGCCGGTCGGCGGCGTTCAGACAGGCATTGCCGGTGTCCAACGTGACAATCGCGTTGTCCGGCAAGGCGGCGCGGATCTCAGCCAGCGCACGATGGGGGTGAAGCGGTGTGCTGTCCAACCGTGCCTCGACCTCACGCTCGGCGTCGAGCGACGCGCGTCCCTCGCGGAAACCGGCCAGCCAGTCTGTCCAGCCGGCGCCGGTCAAGCCGTCCTGGGCAACCGTGTCGCCGAGTGCGATGGCCGTTTCGCGCGCATCCGCCTGAATGCCGAGCGAAACCGGGAAGTAGCGCCCGATGGCGCTGCCCTCGATGTCGACCTGGGCGATGGTCGCACTGGCCGAAACATAGTCGTGGCTCAGGAAGGTCGAGTTGAAGGCGAGCCGGGCACCCAGCACCAGGATGACATCGGCTTCGCGGGTCAGCCGGCTGGCGACGGCGTTGCCGCGTGGTCCGCCCTGGCCGGCAAAGAGCGGGTGGCCGTGCGGCATGACGTCGGCATGGCCGGTCGAGGCGACAACTGGAACATCGAGAGCTTCTGCCAGATCGCGCAGTGCCTGTGCACCGCCGGCCCATTTCAGACCGCCGCCCGCGACGATCACCGGCGCCTTGGCTTTTGCCAGCAGCGACACCATGGCCGCGACCTCATCGGGCGGGGGCGGGCCGGCCTTGGCGATCGTGACCGGGCCGGGTTCGGGTGCGGTCACATCCGCGGCAAAAAGATCACGCGGGACGTGAAGCACAACCGGTCCACGCCGCCCGCTCATGGCCAGGCGCATGGCATCGCGCAGCATGGGCGCCAGGCGCTCCGGCTCATTGACCATGATGGAGCGCTTGGAGATGGGCGCGAAGAGGCCGACCTGATCGACTTCCTGAAACGTGTCCTTGCCGAGATCGCGCCTGGAAATCGCGCCGGCGATGACGACCAGCGGCGAATAGGCAAGATGCGCTTCGGCGACGGCTGTCGTCAGATTGACGACACCGGGTCCCGCCTGCGCGCCCAGGACGATGCCGGGACCACCGGAGATGCGCGCGTAGGCGTCGGCCATATGGCCGGCGGCACGTTCGTCGCGCGCGCCGATATAGGTGATCTCGTTGCCGCCCTGAAGGGCATCATAGAGTTCCAGCATGGAGCCGCCGAGCAGGCCGAACACGGTCTTGACGCCCTGCTCGTGTAAGACCCGGTAGACGGCATCGCCGCCCTTGACGGTCGGCTTGTCGTTCACACCGCTCTCCCTGCCTGCATGCCCTCAAAGACCGCTTCTTCCGCCGTGCGCGGCACGACACAGTCGCCGATCGCCTGCACGTCAACATCCAAACCAGCAAGGTCCATTTCCAACGTGCTTTCGGCTTGGTGCCCAAGCGCCAGGACGACGGTATCGATCGCGTCCAGAATAATCGGCTCTTCGGTCAACGTGTCCTGGAAGTAGGCCGCGCCATCGTCGGCGCCGAACAGGCGCGCATGGGTTCTGATCGTGACGCCCAAGCGGTGCAGGCGCCCGACATAATGGTTGCGCATGTAGATCTGCAAGGTCTCGCCCGCCATCGCCGCGTTGACGCATAAGGTAACGGCGGATCCGGCCTTGGCGAGCCGTTCGGCGAGGCCCAGGCCAATCCAGTCCGCGCGCCAGTCGGCGATGGCGACGGCGGCGCCGACATTCGCCCGGTCCTGCAGCACGTCCCATGCCGTCACCACATGGGCGCTGTCGTCGATGCCTTCGAGCTGCGGCAGGTAGGGCGTCGCGCCGGTCGCGATGATGACGCTGTCGGGCTGAAGGTCGCGGACAAGATCCGCCGTGACCGGCGTGCCCCTTACAATCGTGACGCCCGCCAGGACCATCTCGCGTTCAAGGTTGGTGATGATGCCGCCGAATTCATCGCGTCCGGGCAAGGCTTGGGCAAGCCGCGCCTGGCCGCCGAGTTGCGGTTGGCTCTCGTAGAGCGTGACGTCGTGTCCCCGCGCGGCAGCGGTGGCTGCGGCTTTCATGCCGGCAGGTCCGCTACCCGCGACGATGATCGTCTTACGCTTGGACGCTGGCGGCAGCGCGCCGTACTCAAGCTCGCGCCCGGATTCCGGATGCTGGATGCAGGAGATGCCCAAGCCCTTGTGCGCGCGCCCGATGCAGGCCTGGTTGCAGGCGATGCAGGCGCGGATGTCGTCGAGCCTGCCGCTTTTTGCCTTCGTTGCCATGTCGGCGTCGCAGATCATCGCGCGCGTCATGCCGCAGAGGTCGGCTTGCCCTTCCGCGATGACCTGTTCTGCGATCTGCGGCTGGTTGATGCGGCCGGTGACGATGACGGGTATCGACGTCGCCGCCTTGATGGCAGCGGCGAACGGCGCGACATAGGCATGATCGAAACCCATCGCCGGCACAACGTGCACCGACCCGCCAAGACTGGCGGATGTCCCGGCAACGACGCTGACATAGTCGAGGTCGCGGTCGATCGCCCGAACGATGTCCAAGACTTCAGCGTCGGTCAGGCCATCGGCATCCAATTCGGCGCCGGAGATGCGCATGCCGACAACGTGGCCGTCGGTGGCCTGTCGTATGGCGGCGATGATCTCTTTCACGAAGCGCAGGCGCCGGTCAACGTCGCCGCCCCAGGTGTCGTCGCGCAGGTTGATGCGCCGGTTGAGGAATTGGGCCGGCAGGTAGCCCTGGCTCGCGACGATCTCGAAACCGTCAAACCCGGCTTCGGCCAGATAGCCCGCTGCCTGCGCGTAGCCCTTGATGACATCGGCAATCAGTGCGTCCGACATCGGTTTGGGCATGATGTGGAAGCGTTCGTTGGGCACCGCCGACGGCGCATAGGCAATCGGCATCATGCCCGCATGCGCGGAGAGGATCTCACGGCCGGGGTGAAACAACTGGGCGAACAGGCGTGTGCCGTGCGCATGACAGACCTTGGCCAGCTTGGCATAGGCGGGGACGACGTCGGGGCTGGCGGCCTTCAACAAGTCGCGGGAAAATCCGGCGGTCTCGTGGACCGCGACAATCTCGGTCACGATCAGACCGGCACCGCCCTTGGCGCGCGCCTCGTGATAGGCGATCAGCCGCTCATCCGGCACCTCGTCGGAAAGATAGGTGTGGTGGCCCGTGGAGACGATACGGTTCGCCACGACGCAGCGGCCGATCTCGATCTCCGAGAACAGGTGGGGGAAGGGCGTGCTCAACCTGGTCGTCCGATATCGGCCCGCGACAGAAGGAGATCATAGCGTTCGCGCAGCGCCCGGTCAGTCGTGTCGTCCAGGTGATCGGGATAGTGCCGGGTCAGGATGTCTTTGGCCCGCTCCCTGGCGCGCGTGCGCATGTCGGTAGCACCATCGGCTTCCCAGTCATCCGGTGACCGCCGGTCGCCGACCACCGGATAGACGTAATCCGCCTTCATGCGCGCAAGCGTTTGCGCGTGACCGAGATAGTGACCTTCGCCGCGGCAGACCTCGGCGATGACGGCGCTTGCGATGGTCTCCGGCGTCGCCTCGACGCCACGCACGGACCGCAGGATCGCGCCAAGCATGTCGTTGTCGACGACGTAGGCTTCGAGCGACGCACCCAGCAGGCTCGCCTGCATGCCGCAAGCTTGGGTGATCAGGTTGCAGCCGGCGTGCGCCGCCAAGCTGACGGCGAGGTTCTTCTCATAACCGTGCTGGGCATCGGCGATCTTGGCGTCGGTAATGCCGGCGATCGAGCTGGTCGGCAGATCGTAGAAACGGCCCATCTGGGCGGCCGCCGCCATCAAAATGGCCTGTTCGCCGCCGCCGCCGCACATGGCGCCGGTTCTGAGATCGGCAACCAGCGGCTTGGGCGCGAAGATCGCCGCCACATTTGGGTCGATGAGACGCACGAAGACAAGCGCGGCCAAGGTCTCCGCCACCGACTGGGCAAGCGATCCGGCAACGGTCGCCGGGCTGGTCGCACCGGCCTGGCCGGCGGCGATGAGCTGGACCGGAAATCCTGCCAGGACGGCGGCTTCAAGCGTCTCGCACGCTTCTTCGGCAAAACGCATCGGCGGTACGACGTGACAGACCATGACCGTCAGGAACGGACGTTCGCGGAACGCCTTCTCACCACCGGCGATCGTGTAGCAGATATCCGCAATCGGCTTCACGTGTTCGGGTTCGGTGATGCTGACGCTGACCGGTTTCGCTGTGCCGGCGAGGCAGGCGTAGGCGGTATTCACATCCATCGAGAGGTTGTCCGGCGCGTCGCGCGCGACCAGCGACCGGCTGAAGTGGTGCACGTGCTCCATGGCATCAACCAGGCGCGCGGCATCATAGAGATCCTTGGTCGCGGCATCGCGGTACCGGCCGGTGTCAAGGTCGACGATGCTCGGCGAGGCACCGCCCGAACTCGTATGCACGCGCGCATCGGAGAGATCGAGGGCGAGACCCGGCCGTTGTCCGTGCAGCACCACGTCACGCCTGGCCGTCTCGATCGATTTCAAGACGAGATCGCGCGGAAACAACAGACGCCCGTCGTCGGTCAGGCGGCCGCCATGGGCGGTAACCTTGTCGACCATGGACGGGATCGCCTGACTGAGGCCCAGCGTTTCGAGCAAATGAAGCGCTGCCTCATGGACGGCTAATTCCTCGTCGTTCGACAGCGGCCTATAGCGGCCGCCGACAACGCCGGGCCAAACCGCCGGCGGATCGACCTGCTCGGCCGCCTGGACGCCGCGGTCCCGGCGTCCGCGCCTTACTCGTGTGGTCGCCTGATCGCCCATGCGTTCAGCCTACAGACCAAGATTATTCATCCATTTGAACGCTAGTGATTTGTAGTCGGTGTTACAAACGAGTCTTCGTTCTCTTATAACTAAGAAAAATTCATCTATAGAATGATGTGATGCAACAGCTTCCGCCATTCGCCGCCATCCGCGCCTTCGAAGCTGCCGCCCGGCATCTGAGCTTTAAGGAGGCTGCGGTTGAACTTGGTCTGACACCGACGGCCATCAGCCATCAGATCAAACAGCTCGAGCAACTGGCCGGGCGCGCCCTGTTCATCCGGCATACCCGACGCGTCGAGCTAACGGCCGACGGCCGGCGCTTTGCCGAAGAGACCGCGCCGGCGCTCGACGTGCTGGCGTCAGCATTTGCCAAGCTATGCGACAGTTCAGGCCGTCACAGCGTAACGCTCGGCGCCGGTCCGATCTTCGCGTCGCGCTGGCTGGTGCCGCGCCTGGCCGATTTCTGGGCGGCGCATCCCGGCATCGATTTGAGGCTGCATCATTCACCTTTGCCGGTATGGCAGCAGATCGCCCAGTTCGATCTGGCTGTGGCGTGGGGTGCCGGCGGCTGGCCCGGCGTTGCCTGCGAGCCGCTGCTGCGCATCGAGGTCTCACCCGTCGTGTCGCCGGATATTGCACGTCAGCTACCGGACCCGCCGTCCCCGGCGCACCTTCTGACACTGCCTCTGCTGCATCATCGCAACGCCACGGGCTGGCGCGAGTGGTTTCAAGCCGTTGGCGTGTCGATGCCGGAAGACCTGCCAGGCATCGTGTTTGAAGACGCCAATGTCATGACCCAGGCGGCGTTGTCAGGCCGCGGCGCGGCGCTCGGCGTTCTCCCGTTTGTCAGCGATGAACTGTCGGGCGGACGTCTGGTGCAACCCTTTGCGCTCAGCATCGATCCGGGCGACGCCTACTTTCTGATCTATCGTCAACGCGCGCTTACCCACGATGCCGTGGCCGCCGTCAGGCAATGGCTGCTTGAAAGCTGATCGCGCGGCGCGCGCTAGGTGGAACGCAGGTTCAGCGGGACGGACAGGTATACGCCGAACTCCTGGCCGATATCGCAGCTGATCCGCGCATGCACACGGCCTTGCCTGTCGAGAAAACGTTGGTTGTTGTCGACCGGAAAGATGCCTTCGTGCCAGATGTTGGGGTGGATATAGAGACCGCGATGGCCGTCGCACCAAAAGGCGACGACCTTGTCGGGCGTCAGGTCGTCACCGGGCAGGGCAACCGGCACGACGAACGGAGTCTTGTCGAGCGGGAAGAAGAGCTGGCCGCCGTCGGGGTGGTAGTTCAGGTGCCACAAAAGGACGCGATCTCTGGACACGGTCTGCTTTTCGGCCGATGCCCTTTGCGGATCGGTCGACCAGCCGAGGACATAGTGGCCGTTGACCGCATCGTTGGTGCCCATCAAGACGTCGCCTGACCAGTTGCCGTGGAAGACGCCTTCGACCCATCCGGCTTCATCACCGGTACCCTCGTCGACTGGGCGCCAGCCCTGCTGGGGCCAGCGAACGATCTCGATCTCAACGTCATCGGGTTCGTCGACCAGGCAGCCGTAGCCTTTCACAGAGTCGTCGGTCGCTTCGATCAGCGGCACGTCAACGAGATCCAGCGACGGTTTGTCGCTGGCCTCGAACAGATAGGTCGGCGCAGCTTGGTTCACCCCAACATCTCCCGTTCGGCGCAGCCTGAGGTCGCAAGGCTACCACAAGTCCGCCTGGCGGCGCCCCGGGCCATCTGGACGACCTAAGCCGTCAGGCGTCGCGAGATGTAGCCGGCAAACTCGTGGTTTTCGCGTTCCAGCCAGGAGAGCGGGCCGGGCTCAGCGAGCGGTGCGGCGGTACCTTCGAAGAGTCCTTCGACAACGAAGCGGTCCTCGAGGTTGACCTCCCAGAGGAAGTCCGCGGCCTCGGTGACGAGGGCCTCGCGGTCGTTGTTGGCGGCAAGTTTTTCGGGCGCGAACGCGACGCCGTAGCGGATTGACACCTTGTCGATGCCGTCCGGCTGCAGTGACAGATACCAGAGATGATCCGGCGCCAGGACATACATGTGGCTGGGAAACACGGTCGGCATGATGGACGTTGTGCGCCATCGTCCCTTCAGAACCTTGTTATCGGGGTGAGCGGTGCCAATCGGCGCTTCAGTCGTCTTCTGGAACAACTGGTAGGTGAAGGCCTCATGCGGCGGCCCGTCGCCGAACTCCGTCTCCTCGGCGGGAAAAAAACCGCCGACGGTCTTCCGATGGGTCACCGGCAGATGATAGCCCTCCATGAAGTTTTCGGTCAGCAGCTTCCAGTTGGTGTTCCAGACGTGGTCGCGGCGCACGACCTCCACATAATCGCCCATGCGGTAGTCCGCAGCGATCTCGTCAAGCGGCGCCAGGAGATTGGCAACACTTTCGGCCTCTTCGTTCAAGGTAACGTAAACCCAACCGTTCCAGATCTCCGATCGAACGGGGTGCAGGCGAACGTGTTTCTTGTCGAAGCCTTCCGTCTTCTCCATGTGCTTGACCGCAACCAGCCGGCCGTCGATGTCGTAGGTCCAGGCGTGATAGGGGCAGACGATCCGCCGGCAACTGCCGGCGCCATCCAGCAGGCGCATCATGCGGTGGCGGCAGATGTTCGACCAGGCGTTCACCGCGCCATCGGAGCCGCGCATCACGATGATCGGTTGGTCGACGATGCGATAGGTGAAGTAGTCACCCTTCTTCGGTATCGACTCCGCACGCCCGGCGCACAGCCAGTCGCGGCGAAAGATCCGATCGAGCTCAAGCGCATGGATTTCGGGATCGTGATAGATCTCCGGCGGCATGGCGGTCGCTTGCTCAAGCGGCCGCTTGGCCAGCGCCTTCAGCTTCTTCAGTGTGGGATTAACGGGCTTGCGTGCCGCCATGATCTGCTCCCGACAAAGAAACGCGCGTGCCGATCCCGGCAAACGCAGGCGACCTTATGGTATCGATGAACCCGTGGTCCAGGGCAATCGGCATAGATTTGTTCTATGAAGCGGACAGGCCGAGACTATGAGCAGCGACGGTTGCCGATCCGCTATCTCTTCTAGGCGTCCAACTCGAACGTCATCCAGACCTGGACAATGACCGCATCGTCGCCGTCGCGCGTGCAGGTGAGTTCCAGATCGGCGAGCCGCCGACTGTCCTCTTTGCGCAGCGCCAGGATCTTGCCGTCATAGGTCAGGGGATCGCCGACCCAGAAGACGTTGGTGAACCGGCTGCGGAAGCTTCGGACGTTCGGGGCCCCGAGCCACCGGGCCGCATAGCTCGCCAGGCCGCCGGCCTGGTGCATGCCGACGCCGAACATGCCGGGGAAACCCTCGGCCCGTGCGTGGGCGATGTCGTAGTGCAGGGGGTTATCCTCACCGCCGGCGGCTTGATAGCGCACCATCTCATGCATGGTGAGCGGGCCGAGGGAGACCGGCCCCGGGCCGCTGCCGACCTTGAGGTCCGCCCACGTGTTGGGTTTGATCGCGGCAAAGGGATCGGGTGGTTCCAGGCTGGTGTAGTTCGGCCGGTAGGCCGGTGGTTCGGATCCCCAATCCGTCGGTTCGTCCGATGCGCCATGGGTGGTAACCGTGGTCGAGCGCGCTTCGGCGACAAGGGTGCCGTCGCCATCGCGAAACTCCGTCAACAAAACCAGGAAGGCCAGCCCACCGCCACGTTTGCTCGGCTTCTCCGTCATGGATTCCAGACAGGCGTGTGCTGTCAAGCGATCGCCGACGCGCGGTGGCGTTCCGTGAAATTGATAAGCTTCTTCGGCGTGCAGCGGCACACTGAGATCGTGATCCAGCTGTTCCAGCAAGGTCCCGCGCGGCCGTTCCAACGTGTAGCCCCAGTTGACGTTGGCCGTTGTCAGAAAGGTCGGCGGGATAACGGCGCGTTCGTCGTCCAGATAGGCGCGCCATGGTGCATAGACGGAACGCGCGAAAGCACGGACGGCGCCGCGCTCTATCGGCACGTCGAACGGCGGCCCGAATTGGCCGATGAGGTCAGAGGCATCCATGGCGCTGGTCTGTGTCTGCGATGGCATGGGCGAAAGCCCTCGTTGTCCTCTCACACGATACGCGGATTAGCGCCCAGATCGATGGGAAACTGTGCCGTGGTCATCAGAGACGCCGCTGTTCTATGGTGGGCCTGATCTCAAGTAACAGGAATGCCAAGATGACGAAACCGACAGCCGAAGACTGGTACGCAATGGAGCGGCTCAGCGATGATGTAACGCTGATCTGGGAACCCCATATCGATCCCGGCATCCGCTGCAACATGTGGCATGTTAGAGGCCGCGACCGCGATCTCTTGATCGATTCGGGATTGGGCGTGGCACCGCTGCGCCAGAGCATTGCCTTGCTGACCGAGCGGCCGATCTGGTGCCTTGGCACCCATAGTCACTTTGATCATGTCGGTGCCCATCACGAGTTTGACGAACGCATCATGCACGGCTCGGAGGTCGAGATCATGACGGCGCCGACGCGCGAAAACATGGTGATCGACAAGTATGTCACCGTCGATATTTTCACCGCCTTCCCCTATGACGGCTTCGATGTCGACTCATACGTTGTAAAGGCCGCGCCGCCGACGCGGCTGGTCGACGAGGGCGACGTCATCGATCTGGGCGAGCGTGTCTTCGACGTGCTTTACCTGCCGGGTCACTCGCTCGGCGAACTGGGGCTTTTTGAGCGGGAGACCGGCATCTTTTTTTCCGGCGACTGCATCTACGACGGTTCGCTCATTGACGACGGTTCCGATTCGAACCCGGACGACTATGTCGAGAGCATGGAGCGGGTCAAGGAACTGCCCGTCACTGTCTGCCACGGTGGGCATTACGCAAGCATCGGTCGCGACCGCATGATCGAGATCGCCGATGACTACATCGCCGGCCGCCGCAAGGCCGGTTGTCCGGCGGCTCGCTAGGTCCGAACCGCGGAGAACGCTCGGTTTACTCCGCCAGGACGGCTTCGGGATGACAGCTTTCCAGGCGGCCTAGTGCCTGCTGCAGCACTTCCGCCAAAAGCGCGGCCCATTGTTGTTGGCCCCGGCTGTCGGTGATCAGGTCCTGGCGGATCTCGAACTCGATGTGGGGTATGCCCCGCTCCTCGCCGTGCACGGGAATGCCGTAGTCAGAATCGTCGGAAATCGCATAGGGCTCGTTGTCACCGACAACCACGTCATGTTCGACAAGTACGTCATGCAGGATGGCCGCCAGCCGGTCGTCGCGGTTATAGAGTAGGCCGATGTGCCACGGCCTCTCTTTGCCATGGAAGACCGGCGTGAAACTGTGCATGGCGATCAGCACGTTGGGGCGACCCTTTCTCTGACGGTGATCCATCAGGTCGACGATCCTGTCATGGTAGGGCGCGTGGATTTCCCTTTCACGTGCGCTGACGTGATCGTCATGCAGGTCCATGTTGCCGGGGATCTCGGTCGACTCGCTGAGCTCGGCGACGAAACTCGGCATGTTTCGTTTGCGGTTACAGTCGACCACCAGGCGCGAATACACCTGTTCGACGAGGGGTGCGTCGAGCCGGGCCGAGAGATGCACGGACGTCTCGAGCGCGCCGATATCCCAGGCGATATGGCGCTCGAGCTCGTGGGCCGGCAGGCCGAGATCGCCGAGCTTGCGGGGAATGCGTTTGCCCGCGTGGTCGCATGTCAGGAAGAACGGCGAGGAACCGTCCTCGCGGTGGACGCGGACCGGATGTGGTTCGTCGTGATCAAGAATGACGATCTTGGACATGGTCAGGCAAACTCAAAGAAACGTTGCAGTTCGGCATCGGTAACGAGACCGCGAAAGCTCGCCTCGTGGGAGGCGCGCGACTGTGCGTAGAAGTCGACGAAGGCGTCGCCGAACAAGGCGCGGGCCGCTTCCGATGAGCCGAAGCGATCGATGGCTTCGGTGAACGTGGCCGGGAACCTTAGGTGTTCCGGGACATCCTGGGCATAGATGTTGCCGACGCTGGGCTCGCTCGGTTCGAGCGCGTGTTCGATGCCCCACAGGCCGGCGCCCAGCAGGCAGGCCATCGAGAGATAGGGGTTGGCATCGGCGCCCGGCGTGCGGCATTCGATTCGTTGCGATAACGGCGCGCCGGGAATGACGCGCATGGCGCAGGTGCGGTTCTCGAAACCCCAGGTCGCGGCTATCGGCGAAAAGATGCCGGGCTGGTATCGTTTGAACGAATTGATGTTGGGCCCCAGCATCAACAGCAGTTCGGGCATCAGGGCCTGCATGCCGGCGACGAAGTGGCGCATGGTCTGGCTCATGCCCCGTTCCGCATCGGGGTCGTGAAACACCGGCTCGCCGTCGCTGCCGCGCAGCGAGATATGAATGTGGCCGCTTTGGCCGTCCGCATCGTTGGTCCAACGCGCCATAAAGGTTATGAGCTGGCCTTGCCGCTGCGCATAGGCCTTGGCGAACGTCTTGAAGATCACCGCGTTGTCGGCGGCCTGGATGCCTTCCTGATAACGCAGGGCGGCTTCCATGAAACCCGGGCCCATTTCCTCGTGGACCGATTCGACGGGCAGGCGCATGGCGCGACACATGTCCATCAGGCCGTTGTGGAACTCCGCCCGAACCTCCTGGCGCAACAACAGCTCATAGGCTTTGTGCGGTGAGCTGATCTCCAGGTTCTTGTAGCCCTTGTCGAAAGCGGATTTGGCGGTTTCGTCGAACAGGGTGAACTCAAGCTCGCAGGCGTGGAACGGCCGGAACCCCATGGTCGCGGCCTTATCGGCGACGCGGGCATAGACGGAACGCGGGCAGAAATCGGCGGTTTGGTCGGCGTAGGCGCCCAGAAAGAACAGGCTGCGATGCGGCGGCTCCCAGGGAATCTCGCGGCAGGTTTCGGGGATGAGCCTCACAATGTTGTCGTCAAAGCCGCTGCCGTCATCCGACAGACCGGTGACATCAAGGATCACGTCGGTCGGATCGAGCGCGAAGGTGACGCCTGGTACCCCCATGCCGTTTTCGAACACGCCAAGCGCCTTGTCGCGCGAGATATATTTGCCGCGCAGAAAACCCTGCAGATCGGGCATGCCGACAACGATGTGATCGGTGTCGCGCTCCTCGATGAGTAGTCTGGCGTCGTCGACGCTTCGTATGTCGGCGGGCGTCATTCAGTTTTCCTATTCTTTGAACGCGTCTTTTCCTGATGCTTCCCGCTGTCGGACGCCAGTTCAAGGAAACCGGGCCGTTTGCGGTCGGCGATGGTGTTGGACATCAAGATCATGGCCTGATCGCCACCATAAGACAGGTAGGCGTGGTCTAGCGAGCTGTCGAACTGCACACTGTCGCCGGGCTTGAGTATCGTTGGCTTGCGGCCCTCGATGTAGAACTTCACGCGGCCTTCGAGCACATAAAAGAACTCTTCGCCGGGATGGGAGTGGTAGGGACCAAAGTCGGCCAGCGTGCGGGCGCGCAACCGTACCTTCCAGAAGATGTTGCGCTGTGACGGCAGGTCGTCGTGCAGCACCTTGAAGTCGAGGGTGTCGACGATGTGCGAGTAGGGACCGCCGGCACGTGTAACTGACGTCGCGCCGGACTCTGCGCCGACATCGTTGATCAGGATCGACACCGGCATCTCGAAGGCGGCCGACAACCGGATCATATTGTCCAGATGCAGCCCGGTCTGGCCGTTCTCGAGCTTCGACAAGGTCGAAACGGAGATACCGCTGAGTGCTGAGATCTGCGCCAGCGTCATGCCGTGTTCGGCGCGCAACTGGCGTACCCGTTCGCCCAACGGCCGTGATTTCTTTCGTGCCTTCGACGTCACCTAACGATTGCCCCGCCGGCCAGAATTGATTCGCCGGAAAAATTTTCGAAATCGAAACATGATAATTGTGTTGGCAACCGAATCGAGTCAATAATCGATTCGGGGAGCGCGCCGGCACCGGAGGGCATCGTGGTGCGGCGCCTCGAGCGAAGAGAGCACTGTTGTTCCATCAGGCAACACTGACCCGGGGGAGAGACATGTCGAAGCCCAAAGACAACCATCCGACCAAGTCCGTTTACAAGCCCAAATCCAAAGCACTGTCGCGCCGTTCGGTTCTGAAGACTGGCGCGGCGGCCGCCGCGACCGCAGCGGTTGCCGCACCGCATGTGCGCAAGGCCGAGGCTGCGGATATGACCATCCGCATGCTGATCTGGCAGGACTACAACATCACCGACACGGTGAACGAGTTCGAAGAAAAGTACGATGTTTCCGTCTCGCCGTCCTTCTTTGACGGCAACTCCGAGGCCTTCAACAAGATGAAGGCGGGCGGCACGGAGGATTTCGATCTGGTCATGGCCGACGGGTTCTGGCCGCGCCTCTACTACCGTGATGATCTGATCCAGCCGATGGACGATGCGCTGCTGCCGAACCTGGCCAACCTGTTCCCGGATTTCGCGCCGGGCGCCTATGACCTCCTGCACGACAAACCCGGCGGGACGCGCATTGGCGTCAACAACTGCTGGGGCAGCTACGGCATCACGATGAACCTGGATCATATCGAGCCAGCGGATCGTGAGAGCCTCAACATCATGTTCGACGAGAAGTATGCCGGCCATCTGGCGACCGGCGCGCGCTTCGAGGAGAACATCGCCATGGCGGGCATCCTTGCCGCGACCCAGTTGGGCACGAAAGAGGATGAGCGTCCGGACGGCCAGCCGTTCAATCCCTATAAGCTGACCGACGCGGAACTGGAGCGCGCCAAGGAACTTCTGATCAAGCAGAAGGGCCTGCTCGTCACCCGCTATCAGGACTATGACTCCCTGCAGAAGCTGATGCGGCCCGGTCTGGTTTGGGCCTCGCCGGAGTTCTCGGAGATCTACCGTCGCCTGACCCGCGCCTATGAGGCCGGCGAGATCGATTTCCAGGTCGCCCACATGCTGCAGCCGGTCGAAGGCGGCTTGGGCTGGATCGACAGCTGGCAGATCAGCTCCGGCACCACCGACCCGGCCAAGGTCGAGATGTGCCATCACTGGGTCAACCACTACATCAGCAACGAGAGCATGCACCGGGTCGCGCTGAAGGGTGTGGCGCCATGCTTCGACGTGCGCGCCATGCTGCCGCCCGAAGAGGTCGACCTGCTGCTGATGGACCGCACAGTCGAGCTGCGCGGTCTGCACATGTTCGATCAGCCGTCGTCGCCCGAGAAGTGGGAGCGCGTCTGGTCTGAAGTCGAAGCGGCCTAGAGCCTGTTGATCGGGGCCCGGCCGGATTTCCGGCCGGGTCCTTGTCTTCTCACCGAGTGTAGGCGACCGTACGCCCATGTCCGAATTCGTTCTTGAACTCAGGAACGTCACCAAACGTTTTGGCAGTGTCACCGCTGCCGACTCGATCTCTCTGGGAATCGAGCAGGGCGAGTTCTTTGCGCTGCTCGGACCCAGCGGTTCGGGCAAGACCACCTTGTTGCGCATTATCGCCGGTTTGGAGATGCCGGATGAGGGCGCCGTCTTCATCAACGGCCAGGACGTCACGGGGTTGCCGCCTTATTCGCGCGGCGTCGGCATGGTGTTTCAAAACTTCCTGCTGTTCCCGCACAAGAAGGTCGGGGAAAACGTGGTCTTCCCTCTGCGTATGCAGGGCCGCAGCAAGGCCGAGCAGGACGAACGGTTGGCCTGGGCGCTGGACCTCCTGCGCCTTGACGGCTTGGCCGATCGTTATCCCCATCAGCTCTCCGGCGGTCAACAGCAGCGCGTCGCGTTGGCCCGCGGCCTGATCGCGCGGCCTGCCTTGTTGTTGCTGGACGAGCCGCTCGCGAACCTCGACCGCGAGCTTAGGAAGGAAATGGAGGTCGAGGTCCGACGCTATCAGGTCGAACTCGACATTCCCTTCATCTATGTCACGCACAATCAGGAAGAAGCGCTGACCATGAGCGACCGCATCGCGGTGATGAGCGAGGGCCGGTTTGAGCAGGTGGCGCCAAAGCTTGAGGTCTATACCCATCCGACGAGCCGTTTTGTCGCCGGTTTCGTCGGGCACTCCAACCGCATGGCCGGCACCCTGCGCTCAAGTGAGGGCGGTTTGGCGGCCATCGATTGGGACGGTGTTGCGCTGAACGTGCCGCGCCCGGACGGTCTTGCCGACGGGACGGAGGTCGAGTGTTTCGTCAAATGCGAGAAGATGCGTATCGTCCGCCCGGGCATGACACCGGTGCCGGAACCGGCGAACCGGCTGGGCGGCACGCTGCGCGATATCATCTTCAAGGGCACGACGGCCGACTATCTGGTCGGATTGGAGAACGGAGCCGAGCTGATGGTGAGCGAGGCGTCGCAGGATATCGACATCGCCCGCGACAAGCCTGTCGAGGTGACGTGGCCGGTCGCCGACGGCGTTTGCTTCGCCAAGGAAGGCTGAGCACGATGGCGACGGCGGCAGGCGGCATACGCAAGAGACTGGGGCCTGAAGGCCGCTTCCTTTTGATGGCGCTGCCGGGCGCGCTCTTCATCATCTTCTTCCTGCTGCTGCCGATCCTCTCCATTTTTGTATTCAGTTTCTGGCGTACTGAAAGCTACACGCTGATCGCCGACTGGAACCTCGACAACTACGGTGTCCTGTTTGGCCAAACCACGTACATGACGTTCCTCTTCAGGACCTTCATCACGGCGGTTCTGGTGTCGCTGTTCTGCCTCGTCTATGCGTGGCCGATCGCCTACTTCATCGCCAAACACGGCGACCGCTACAGGCTGTTGTTGATCCTAGCGCTGGCGGCGCCCTTCTTCACCGGCATCATTCTGCGCGTGACCGGTATCCAGAGCGTCATGGGACCGGTCGGCATCGTCAATCTGGCCTTGATGAACATTGGGCTTCAGCCCGTTGAGTTCATCATGTTCACCCAGACGGCGGTTGGCATCGGCATCGTCTATCTCTTTATTCCGTTCATGGTGACGGCGATCTATCTGTCGCTTCTGAACTTTGATTTCGAGCTGCTGGAAGTCGCGAAGATCAACGGCGCCAAGCCGTGGCGCGCCTTCATCGAAATCACTTGGCCGCTGAATTGGATCGGCACGGTGATCGGCCTGGTCCTGGTCTTCGTGCCGGCGATGGCGGAATCCATCACGTCGCGTTTTTTGGGCGGCCCCAATGCCGCCTCCTTCGGGCAGATCCTGGGATTGCAGTTCGGCGAGACCGGAACATGGGCGCTGGGGTCCGCGATGGGCGTCTTGCTGTTCGTTGTCTCCTCGGCCGTCCTCTTCGCCATGTGGCTGACGGTGAACCTGCAGCGCAGCGGCTTTACCGGCAAGGAGGGCTGAGGTGATGAGAAGCCAGGCCGCCGGGCGGATCATGTTCAAAGGCAGTGCGGGGCTGTTGCTGGCGAGTCTTTATGCCTTTCTCTACGCGCCGATCCTCTATGTCATCTACACGTCCTTCAACAAGGACCTGATCTGGCCGTTCCCGCCGCAGTGGACGTTCAGCGCTTATACCGGGCTCGCCAAGGAAAGCACCTATCACGAGGCGTTGTGGAACAGCCTGCTTCTGGGCGTCGGCAGCGCCGTCATGTGCACGGTGCTGGCGACCATGGGCAGCATCAGCATCCTGAAGTACCGTTCGCGCTGGCGTGGCCTGATCGCGATCGCCTATCTGGCGCCCTTGTTCATCGCCGACCTGCTGGTCGGCATCTCGAGCCTGCTGTTCAACCGTCAGGTCCTGGACCTGCCCGGCAACATGGTCTCGGCGATGATCGCCAACGCGGTCCACGGCACGTCTTTCGCCTTCTTGATTATGCTCGCCCAACTGGCGCGTTATGACTGGAGGCTCGACGATGCCGCCATGGTGTTCGGCGCCAAACCGATCCGTTGTTTCTGGGAGGTCACGCTGCCGATCATCTGGCCGGCCATGCTGGGCGCCTTCATCATCAGCTTCATTCTGGCGTTCAACAATCTTGAGATTTCGTTCTACAACCTCGGCGCCATTCCGACATTGCCGACGCTGGCCTGGGGTTCGCTTCGTTTCGGCCTGGACGCCGAGCTCTATGCGCTGGCCGCGCTGGTCAACGGCGTCGTGCTGCTTGTCTTCACGGTGATGTATCTCTTGATGCGTTACCGCATCGTGAGCTTTGGCCATCGGGACTAGCTTGATGGCTCGCGCCACATGTAACCATCGATTGGCCGCCGCGCGCACATGCCGCTGTTATTGTTTGCGAGGAGAGTGGGTATGAGTTTCAAAGGCAAGGTCGCGTTGGTGGCAGGCGCAGGCGGCGGCATGGGTCTGGCGACCGCCAGCGACCTGATCCGCGAAGGCGCTCACGTCACCATGGTCGACCTCAAGGACGAACCCAACGACGTGCCGAGTGGGCCGGGCACGGCGCTTTTCCTTCAAGGCGATGTCACGGACGAAGCGTTCGTCAAACAAGCCATCGACAAGACGATCGAGGCCCACGGCAAGCTGGATCATCTGGTCAACACCACCGGCGTCCTGTGGTTCGACCGTGACAAGTCCTGCACCCAGATGGACATGGATGTCTGGGACCGTGTCATGGCCATCAACCTTAAGTCGTTCGCGCTGACCGTGCGGCACGCGATCCCGGCCATGAAAAGCAATGGCGGTGGTTCGATGGTCCACTTCGCCTCAACCGATGCGCTGCGTGGCGATAGCCAACCCCAGGACGCCTATGGCTGTTCCAAGGCGGCGGTCGTCAGGCTGTCGAAATCAATCGCGGTGCAGTTCGCCCGAGACGGCATCCGCTCCAACACGATCCTACCCGGCCCGGTTCACACGCCCATGCAGGCCCGTTGGGACGATAAGCCGGACGTGCAGGCCGCCGTCGCCGACTATGTACCGTTGGGGCGCATCGGCACGGCCCAGGACATGGCGAATGCCTGCCTCTTCCTGCTCTCCGACCGCGCCTCGTTCGTGACGGGAACCGAACTCATCGTCGACGGCGGGATCACGGCAACGCCCTGACCGACCGTCTGGCCGCCTGTTGTGCATTGACCATCCGACCCGGTCGCCCTAACGATTCCATTCGGCCAACCCGGGAGGGCGATCATGAAAACCACGCCGTTGCACGACAGGTTTGGGGTCGAGATCCACGACATCGACCTGAACGACATCACCGCCGAAGCCGGATATCCGAAAATCCGCGACGCCTTCGAAACCCATTCCCTCCTGCTGTTTCGCGATCAGAGCCTGGGCGACGATGCCCATCTGGCCTTCGGAGCCCTGTTCGGCCCTATCGAGAACCGCTCCAAAGGCGAGATCGTCGAACCGCGCATGTCGACCGTCACCAATGTGCGCGGGGACGACACGGTCGCGGCAGAGCACGACAAACAGGTCCTGAATCTGAAGGCGAACCAGTTGTGGCATACCGACAGCACCTTTCTGCCGGTACCGGCGCTCGCCAACATCATCGCGGCCCGTGTGGTGCCGTCAACGGGTGGTGAGACCGAACTGGTCTCGACGCGCGCCGCGTGGCGTGACATGCCTGAAGCGCTGAAGACGCGTGCGCGCGATAAGGTCTTGCACCATCGCTATGCCCATTCGCGCGCCAAGGTGTCGGCGGACCTGGCGGACGAGGAACTCTTCACGATGTGGGAGGACCAGGCATGGCGCGCTCTGTGGCGCAATCCGGTGAACGGCGAGGACGCCGTCTATATCGCGTCCCACGCCTTCGCGGTACAAGGGCTGGACAATGCCGAGGGCGAGGCGTTGATCGCCGAGCTGATCGCGTGGTGTACCCAGGACACCTATGTCTACAGCCACCGCTGGCAGTCTGGCGACGTCCTCGTATGGGATGAGCGTGCGACGCTTCATCGCGGCATGCCGTGGCCCTATGAGGAACCGCGCACATTGGCGAGCATCTGCATTTCGGCGCGCGATGTGGACGGTCTTGATCGAATGCGGTCGGCCGCCTGACGTCTCCGTGTCGTGACAAGACCTCAGGGCCACGCCATCATACGTGCCCTATAAGACGCAGTGGGTAGGTGATGAAGACACCCATTCTGGTGACGGGCGCAGGCGGTCAGATCGGATCGGAACTGGTGCCGGCGCTTCGCGAACGTTATGGCCGGCGCGAGGTCATTGCATCGGACGTCCGGGTGCCCACCGGCGGCGCGCAGCTGGATGGGCCTTTCGAACGGCTTGATGCCACCAAGCGCCGCCAGATCGCAGAAGTCTGCGGCGACTACAGCATCGGCACGATCTATCACATGGCCGCCTTGTTATCGGCGGTCGCTGAAGAACGGCCGCAGACCGCCTGGGAAGTCAATATGGGCAGTCTCTACCGGATCCTGGAGGTGGCGCGGCGTTACGAGACCGCCGTCTTTTTCCCCAGCTCGATCGGTGCGTTCGGGCCGACGACGCCGCGTGACGACACGCCGCAGGACACGGTTCAGCGGCCGACGACCATGTATGGCGTGACCAAGGTCTCCGGCGAAATGCTGTGCGACTACTACGCCAACCGGTTCGGCATGGATGTCCGTGGTGTCCGGCTGCCGGGGCTGATTTCCAACGTCGCGCCGCCCGGCGGCGGCACAACGGACTACGCTGTCGATATCTTCTATCAGGCCGTCCGCTACCGGCATTACACCTGCTATCTGAGAGACGACACGCGGGTCGACATGATGTACATGCCCGACGCCATCGATGCGATGGTCGGCGTGATGGAGGCCGACCCCGCCCGGCTTACACACCGCAACGCGTTCAATGTGACGGCGTTTAATGTGACGCCAGCCGAGTTGGCCGAGGCGATTCGCCGTCACATGCCGACCTTCGCAATCGATTATGATGTCGATCCGGTTCGCCAGGCGATCGCGGATTCGTGGCCCCGTTCGATCGATGACAGCGCCGCGCGGGACGAGTGGGATTGGTCACCGCGCTATGACCTCGATGCGATGACCGCCGATATGCTGTCGTGCCTCTCCGAACGCCTGGCCTCCGCCGTTCAAGACGACCGCGCCGCCGAAGGAGGTGACCATGCCCTTTGACCGTCTCGAACAGGCCTTGCGAGCGGCCCTGGAGCGGCTCGACGAAACCGGCTCGCGCAAGGGTGATGAACGGGTCGTCACCGGCGTTGTTCCAGCCGAAGGCGACAGGGGACCCCGGTTCCTCCTGGACGGCGAGGGCGAGCGTCCGTTCATCCGCATGAACGCGAACAGTTATCTCGGCATGTCGCTCAACAGCGATGTCCAGGCTGCGGGCGAAGACGCGGTGCACCGGCTGGGCAGCGGCCCGGGCGCGGTACGCTTCATCAGCGGCACCTGGAAGCCGCACGTTATGCTGGAGCAGCGCTTAGCGGCGTTCCACGGGCGCGAGGCGTCGATGATCTTCAGTTCGGCTTACGCCACCATCATGGGCGTGTTGCCGCCGCTGATCACCGACGAGACAGCCGTCATCAGCGACGAGCTCAACCACAACTGCATCATCAATGCGATGCGGCTGGCCCGCCCGGCGGAAAAGCACATCTACGATCATCTGAATTTCGCCACGCTCGAAACCTGTCTTGAAAAGGCGGCGAAGACCTGCCGCCGGGCGATCGTTGTGACCGATGGTGTCTTCAGCATGCGCGGCGACCACGCGCAGCTCGATCAGATCGTCGCGCTGGCCCGACGGTTCGACGACAACTTTGCCGAAAATGTCGTGGTGATCGTCGATGACTCCCATGGCGTCGGCGCGCTGGGTGAAACCGGACGCGGCACCGAGGAGATCACCGGCACACCCCCGGTCGACCTTCTTGTCGCCACTCTGGGCAAGGCAATCGGCGTCAACGGCGGCTATGTGGTCGCGAGCCAGGTGTTGATCGATTATCTGCGTGAGACCTCGCCATTCTATATCTACTCCAACCCGATCACGCCGGGCGAAGCAGCGGCGGCGCTGACGTCGGTCGACCTGCTCGATGGCCAGTACGGCCGCGCCCTTCTGGTCCATCTGCGCGCCATGACCCAGCGCTTCCGTGACGGCTTGGCGCGACTGGGTCTGGAGACCATACCGGGCGAACACCCGATCGTGCCGTTGATGGTGAGAGATACCGAACGCACCGCCGCCTTGACGCGCGGTCTCTTCGAACGCGGTATCCTGGCAACCGCAATCAACTATCCCGTCGTGCCGCGCGGCGAAGACGAAATCCGCTTCCAGATCGCCGCCGATCATACGCCAGGCGATATCGACACGGTTGTGGCCGCGCTTGAAGAACTCAAGGCCTAAGCGGCAACGGCCTCCAGGGCCGCTTCAAGCTGGGCAACGATGCCCTTTTTGCCGGGCGCGAAGCTCTCATCGAACAGCGCCGTCCCGATGGTCATACCGTCGACACCGAGTTCGGCCATCAGCCGCGTCTGTTCGGGCCCCTTAATGCTGCCGGCGACGATCAGACCGCCGGGATGAAGCGCCGTGCGCGCCGCGCGCACCAGATCGACGGGGTCGGCATCGGTTGCGCGGTAGGCCAGCAGGTCGACGCCGGCCGCACCCTGCGCCATGAAGGCGCGGCAATGCGCCGCAATGTCGTCGGGGGTGCCGCCCAGGTCGGTGGGATGACCCGCAGGGAACCCGGCAAACGGATAATACGCGATAGCGGTTCCGTCGATGACCGCGTTGATGGCCTTGATGTCGGTCCCGCCGAGCAACCGGTCGATACCCAGATCAACGGCGGTCCGGGCCGATGACAGGCAGTCTTCCGGGGTCTCGCTGACGACTTCGAAGTAGCTGGTTGCGCCGGCGGCGCGAATCCGTTCGGCAAGCGCGTGCATCGTTTCCTTGGGCACGCCGACATCCTTGAATCCGATATGGCGAACGTCCAACGAAGCGATGGCATCAAGGACGTCCAAACAATCGGGCACAGTCTTGTCATCGCGCGTCAGCATAAAAATCAGATCCACGGGCTGCCCCTCCGTTCCGGGCGTTCGGTTCTGTAACATCAGTCTAAAAGCGGCCGGGAGAGCCGTCATCGTCCTTTTTCGATTTCGAAAATTCGCTATACTTTGTATTCCTCAACGCGACCAACACGGCCCATGTCCAAGTCTGACCTTCCCATTGCCGTCACCATGGGCGATCCTGCCGGAATCGGACCGGAGATCATCGCCAAGGTGTTCGCCGAACCCGACTTCACCTTGCCCGCAATGGTCTATGGCGATGCCGGCGTTATGCGGCGCGTGGTCGATCGTCTTGCCATTCCCGTGGAGGTTCGCGAAATCGCAGCACCGGGCGACGCGGAACCGCGGGCCGGATGCGTCGATGTCATCGCCGTTTCGGATCTGGGCGATGACCTTGCTGTCGGCAAGGTCGATGCGCGCGCAGGCGAGGCCGCCTATCGCTATGTGACCGAGGCGATCACGGCAGCGATGAAGGGTGATGTACGCGCCATCGCGACCGCGCCCATCAACAAGGAGTCGCTTCAGCTCGCCGGCGTGCCCTATCCCGGTCATACGGAAATGCTGGCAGACCATTCGGGGACCAACGACTACGCGATGATGCTGTTCAACAACGAACTCCGCGTCATCCTTGTTACCATCCACGTGTCGCTGCGCGATGCCATCGACATGCTGACCGTCGAAAAGGAGCTCACGATCATCCGTCTGGCCCATCGGGCGGCGCGTGATCTGGGTGTCGCGAAGCCGCGCGTCGCCGTCGCCGGGCTGAACCCGCATGCCGGCGAGAGCGGCCAGTTCGGTTCGGAAGATGACGCCATCATTGCGCCGGCGGTTCAAATGGCCCGCGATGAAGGCATCGACTGCTCGGGACCATGGCCGGGCGATACGGTCTTCATGCAGGCGCGCCAGGGCCGTTTCGATATCGTTGTCGCCCAGTATCATGATCAGGGGTTGATCCCGGTGAAGTATCTGGGCATCGACGAGGGCGTCAACGTGACGGTCGGTTTACCTTTTGTACGGGCGAGCGTTGACCATGGGACCGCCTTTGACATTGCGGGAACCGGCCAAGCCGACCACCGCAGCATGCGCGTCGCGATCGAGCAGGCCGCCCAGATGGCCGGTTCTCGGACGCCGATATCAGGCGGCTCGTCTGAGACTGCTTAAGGCTCACAGCCGGTTTTTGGCGGTTTCAACTGCTTTGACGTTAGAAAATCTAAAGAGACGGTGAGGTATCGTCGTTTGTCGTCGCTGATCTGTGGCCCATCTCCAAGGAAGCCGCATTCATCCCGGTCGCGTGTTGAGGCGATTGTCGGGAGCTACCACGGAGAGAGACATGAGCCTGGCCCAGGTCAGCCCGATTTCCCACTTTGATCATCAACTTCGTCCCGCGAAGACGGTGGTGACGAACAGGACCGTCGAAGGCGAGCTCGTTTTTCTCGACGCCAACAGTCCTGAGCCGATTAGCGTCTATCGTGAGCGGAGCCAGGTTCCGGAGCGTACGGGAACCTATCAAAACGTGCGCCTGCCGATCCGCGACATGCGCGCGATCGATCCGACCCTGGATGTCGAAGGTTTCGCCCTTCGCGAGGTGGCGACGGCTGTGACCGATTTCCTGGACGATGACCAGATCCGCAACGTCTATGACAACGAAATCGAAAGCCTGATCAAGGCGGAGACAGGCGCGACCAAGGTCGTGATCTTCGATCATACCGTTCGCATCGAACGCAAAGACGATGAAGAGATCGAACAACGCGGGCCGGTCAAGCTGGTACACAACGACTACACCGAAAAGTCCGGGCCCCAGCGCGTGCGCGATCTTTTGCCGCACGCCGAAGCCGAGGCTTGGCTCGCCGGCCGCTTTGCGCAGATTAACGTGTGGCGGCCGTTGCGCGGACCCGTCCGGTCCAAGCCACTCGCCCTTGCCGACGCACAATCCGTCCTGCCCAGCGATCTCGTCGCCGTCGATCTCGTCTATCCCGACCGGGTCGGCGAGATCTATCACGCCACCTATAGCCCTGGGCAACGCTGGTTCTACGCGCCCGACATGACCGCCGACGAGGTTCTGCTGATCAAGGGGTACGATTCGGCCAAAGACGGGCGCGCCCGCTTCTCGCCGCATACGGCCTTCGATTTGGCCGATCGCGATGCGCCGCCAAGGGAAAGCATCGAGGTCCGCGCGATCGTGTCGTTTGCAACCTAGAGCGTCGATGCATAGACAGCGGACGTCCGCCGATGCGATTGATGAAGCGCGACTCTAGGGAGATGGACGCCGTCAGCATCGTCGTCGATCTCTTTAGAGCCGCCCCGACTTGAGGAACTCAGACAGCACACGCGATCATGTGTCGGTGGTTGAGGCTTGCTTGATAAGGTTCCTCAACCACTTGTGTCGTGGTGATCTCGCGTTACGACGATGCCAGATCTGAGAGATCGTAAAGGGGGCCAGAGGCAGCGGCGGTTCAATACTGCCGAATCCACGAAACGACGCGTGTTGCAGCAGCGATGGCAACGTCGCGATGGTGTTCGTGCCCCTTATCATTTCAGCGAGGGCGCCGAAGCTGGGCGCCGCAAGGACAATATTCCGGGACCGCCGAAACTCTGCCAAGCCAGCGTCTATCTCCGTTTGGCGAACGTCTCCGTTGACAACGATGGCGTGCGGTGCGGCGCAGTACTGATCCAGGGTAACGGGTGCCTCGCGGGCCGTTTCGTCAAAAAAGCAGAGATCATGGTCGTCCAAAAGGATGTTCTGGAACAAATCGGATTCATTGCTATCAAGCGTTGGCGCTAACGCCAAGTCGACAGCATCGTCACGCAGCAATTGCGTCACATCTGATTGGGACGCCGGTCGAACGATGTTTAGAGTCAGGCCGGGCGCCTTATGCCGCAATTCAAGGAACAGAGGAGAGAGCGCAGCAGCGACCTCGTAGTCGCTTGCGGCAATAGTGAACGAAGCATCATCGGTTTGCGGATCGTACTCAATGGGATCCGTGAACCTCTTCATCTCGGCAAGAAGGCTTCTTGCTTGATCGGCGATCACATGCGCGCGTTCGGTCGGCGCAATGCCGCGTCCGGAACGCACAAAGAGCTCGTCACCCACAATCTTGCGTAGCCGCGTCAAGCTATGACTGATGGTCGATTGGTTGACAGCGAGACGGCGCGCGGCCTCGGACACTGATTCTGAATCGTAGACGCTCAGAAAAATTTGAAGCAGACGGCCGTCCAGGGCCGAATAATCAGTTTCGCTCATAGGTACTATGTATGCTGTGCCATTGATTGGGACTCCATAATTTTCCACGCTCCGAACTCGGTAAGTAAGGAAGTTATGAAGTGAAAGCCCTCAGTCTCGTTGGTTCCCTCCGCCGCCTGCATGATCATGGTAGGCCCTGTTCGGGATCAGCAGCTAGCCATTAATCAAGAGACGCAAGCGTCCATCGACGTTGGCTTAGTGGAACGGCATGGGTTGTAAAATTTGAGTGATGCGGATTCCCCAAGGCTCAGCTCTTGGGATTTGTGCGTCGGTTCAGAAATTTGGCAGTGACCAAGGGGCATGACGTATGGCTGACCAAACGCATTCGATGGGGGCGGGCACCGCTGATTACGGCGGATCGCTGGGTTTCCGTATCCGCTCCGTGTTTTTGAAGTACGAATGGCTGCGCGGCTACACGCTGATGTCACCGACGTTGTTGGTGATGATCTTGCTGATGTGCGTGCCGCTGTTCACGCTTGTGACCTACAGTTTCTGGACCCAGAACTATCTGGACATCGACACGACCCCGACGCTGGACAACTATCACGCCTTTTTCCAGAAGCCGATTTATGTGGCGTTGATGATGAAGTCGATCCGGATGTCGCTTTATTGCACCTTCGCGACGCTGATCCTGGCCTACCCGATGGCGTATTTCATCGCCTTCAAGGTGAAGAAGAACAAGCTGGTGTGGCTGATCCTGATCACGGTTCCGTTCTGGACCAGCTACCTGCTTCGGGTCTTCGCGTGGAAGGTGATCCTGGGCTATAACGGCGTCATCAATTCCGGTCTGATCAGCCTGGGTCTTCTGGAGGAACCGCTTCAGTTCCTGCTCTATAACCCAACGGCGGTGGTGTTGACGCTGGCCCATGCGTGGGCGGCGTTCGCCATCCTGCCGATCTATGTGTCGCTGGAGAAGATAGACAGATCGCTGCTCGAAGCGGCGACCGACCTCGGCGACACCCCGGGCGAGAGGTTCTGGCGTGTGACCTGGCCCCTATCGATACCCGGCGTTATCGCGGCCGGCCTGCTGGTCTTCATTCCAACCGTGGGCGACTACGTGACGCCCAAGCTGGTGGGCGGAACGACCGGCATCATGATTGGCAACATCGTGCAGTCGCAGTTCGGTAAGGCGAACAACTGGCCCATGGGGGCGGCGCTGTCCGTCATCTCCATGATCCTGATAGCGACACTGGTGGTGACCTTCATTGCCACAATGACGCGCGGGAGGGCTAAGTCCTGATGTCGGATACAACGAACACCGACGCCACTGCGTCGGAAGGCAACGAGGAACGCGCGGCGGGGACGCCGGGCCACGTTCAGGGCAAACACGAGGGTTATCATTGGTCGGGAGAAGCACCGCTGTTCATCTATGCGGTGTTCTATCTCTCGTTTCTCTATATCCCCGTTCTGTTTCTGCCGCTCTTCTCGTTCAACGACTCGATCTATGTCGCATTCCCGCTGAAGGGCTTCACGGTCCAGTGGTATGGCGACATGCTGGACAACCCGGCCTTGACCCAGGCGCTGTGGAACAGCGTCAAGGTCGGTGTCGGGGTCTCGATTGTGGCGACGTTCTTCGGCATTTTCGCGGCCAAGGCGATGACGCGCTATCACATGCCGGGCAAGGGCCCGCTGACCAGCTTCATCATGCTGCCGCTGGTGGTGCCGGGGATCATCCTGGGTATCGCGCTGCTGGTGATCTCCAACGCGGTCGGTCTGCCGCTGTCGCTGTTCACGATCGGCCTGGCGCATACGCTTGTGGCGGTGCCGTTCTCGATGCTGGTGTTGATGTCGCGGCTTGAAGGTTTCGACAAGAGCCTGGAGGAAGCCTCTCTTGATCTGGGCGAGAACGCGTTCTCGACGTTCTTCAAGGTGACGTTGCCTCTGGCATGGCCGGGCATTCTGGCCAGCTTCTTGTTGTGCTTCACCATCTCGTTCGACGAGTTCATCCTGGCCTTCTTCCTGGCCGGTAACGAGGTGACGCTGCCGATCTACATCTGGAGCCAGCTGCGCTTCCCCAACAGGCTGCCGATGGTGCTGTCGCTTGGCGCCTGCATCCTGTTGGCATCGTTCTTCATCGTCACCTTCTCCGAGGTCATTCGACGCCGCGGCGTCGGAACCCAGAGCGGCTCGGCGATCTAGGGCGGGTCGTGGTGAGGTGGAACCGACGAACGGTTCCACCTCACCACGTGAATCTGCTCTAAGGGAGACGAAAGCGCTAAGGCGCAACGAAAAGGCACGGCGTCCCAGGGCAAGAATGCCCCATCACACCTTGCCGCATTGGAGGCGGCCGGCCACCCGGCAGGTCATGACCATATGCGGTGAGGTCGACGCCCTGACATCGAGTAGCGGGACCTCGCCACGCGTCGCGTCCCAATCATCGGTCCTGCCGCATAACAGGTTTTCCACCATCATCCGGCGGCCGTCGTCGCGCAGGATATAGAGCGTGCCGTCTGCCGCGCCGCGAAAATAGCTGACGCGCAATGTCGCGCCAGGCTCGATCGTGAGGTCCGGCAGCGACACAAAATGGGCGAGCACGGTGACGCAGCGCAGCGTCTGGCTGTCGCCATTGATCAGATCAAGGTCGACAAGATCATCGCCGTCATCGCCGCCCGATTGCGCGGCGAGCGACGCGAGCGAACCGAACAACAAGGCGCCGATGAACGTGGCCCGCCGGCGTCGCGGCTCAGGCATGGGCGGCGGCAATGACATCCATGGTCGCTTCCAGACCGGCATTGACGTCGGCGTTGTGGCCGAGCTTGCGCAGAGCACCGCCCAGGGCAGAGATCGCGACGACCGCATAGATCGGTTCGGCCGTCGGACCCATGTGGCCGATGCGAATCAGCTTGCCGTCGGTCTCGGCGCGCCCGGCCGAGAAGACGACGCCATAAAGGTCCCGCGCTGTCGCGCGAATGGCCTTGTCCTCGAACCCATCCGGCACCTTGACCGCTGTTGTCGTCGGCGCGGCGATGTCTTCGCGTGCCGCCCACAACTCCAAGCCCATCGCCTTGACGCCGGCGCGGCAGGCGCGCGCCGTCAGGTCGTGGCGTGCCCAGACCGTCTCCGGTCCTTCTTCCAGGTAGTTGTCGATCACCGCGTCCAGACCGTTCACCTCCGACACCGACGGCGTGAACGGGAAGGCGTGATCCTTGCTCCAGGCGTCCTTCCAGTCGGTCAGGCTCAAGATCGAGGCGGTCGGGCCATCCTTGTTGGCTGCCATGTGATCCCAAGCACGATCGCTGACCGCCATGATCGTGACGCCCGGTGGTCCGCCCAGGCATTTGCCAGGACCGGTGATAAAAACATCGGCGTTGCAGTCACCGGGGTGCACATCCATGCCGCCGAACGACGAGACGGCGTCGACGATCAGCAGGCCGTCGTGATCACGGACGATGCGGCCGATCTCGTTGAGCGGGTTGACCGTGCCGGACGGCGTGTCGTGATGGACGACGGAGACGACCTTGATCTCGGGCCGCCCGCTCATCTTGGCATCGACCGCTTCGGGGTCGATCGCCTCGTTATAGGGGACTTCGATCTCGACCAGTTCTTTGCAATAGCGTATGGCCCAATAGCCGAAACCCTTGCCGTAGACGCCGGAAGCCAAGTTCAGCACAACATCGTCGCGTCCGATCAAACACGCGGCGGTCGCCTCGATACCAACGGCCGGCTCGGCATGGATCAAAAGCGCCGGTTCGTCGACACGCATGGCTTTCGCGGTCTTGCGCGCGACCTCCTCATAGAACCCCTGGAAGTAGGGGTCGTAGTCATACTGAACCGGCTTCGACATCGCCTGCAGCACGCGCGGATAGGCGGCCGCCGGACCGGATGTCAGGGTAATCACGGGCTCCTTGACCTTGATGCCACTCATGGACTGGTCCTCCGTCTATGCGCGCCGATGTCGGCGCGCGTTGTCACATTGTCTCCTACCAGCGGATCATGCCGGCATCGACGGCGAGCGCCTGCCCGGTGATCCAATGCGCCTCTTCCGAAGCCAAAAAAGCGACCGCCGGGACAATATCCTGGGGCGTGCCCCGGCCCTTGATCGCTTGCAGCATCTCAACAAAGTCGAAGGCGTCTTTGTGCGGCGTCATCTGCACGCCTTCTGTATCCGTCAGGCCCGGACAGATCGAGTTGACCGTGATGGCGTCGCCGCCAAGCTCGGTGGCCAGTGCACGCCCGAAGGCCAGGATGCCGCCTTTTGACGCGACGTAGTGCGCCATGTTCGGTGTGCCCGCAAAGATTGAGTTCGAAGCGATGTTGACGATGCGCCCGTAGTTGTTGGAACGCATCAATTCCGAGGCCGCGCGGCACATGAGATAACAGCCGTCAAGATTGACCCGCATGACACGGCGCCATTCCTCGAACGTCAGCTCGTTCCACGGCACGAAAGGGACGATGGCGGCGGCGTTGACGAGCACGTCGAGTTTACCGTGTTCGCCGATGACGGCCATGTGTAGCGCCTCGACCGATTCCGGATCACCGACATCGCACGCGACGGCCATGGCTTGGCCGTTGGCGGCTTCGCTCGCCGCAGCCTCGGCACCCGATCCGTTGATGTCGGTATAACACACGGTTGCACCTTCCATGCTCAGCCGGTCGGCAATAGCGCGCCCAATGCCCTGGGCAGAGCCGCTGACAATGGCGACCCGTCCTTCAAATCTCTTCACGTCTTCCTCCCTCTCTTGTCGTTGGCGTCAGGAATAGAAACCTGGCGCCTGCAGATAGTTGCCGAAACTCTCGGGGTCGTGGGAATAGAACATCTCGGCGTCGTGTTTTTCGGCGATCTCCTTCAGCTTCACCATGGACTGCAGGCTGGCCACCGGATCCAGGTGGAAGCTGGAGATGCACATGAGGTCCATGTTCTTCTGGCTGTAGCAGGCGTCCGCCGTGAACAGCATGGGCCGCCGATTGGCCAGTTCGACCATCAGGCTGTAGTGGCCGGCCGTGTGGCCAGGCGTTTCGAAGAGCCACAGACCCTTGGCGATCTCCTGATCGCCCGTCACCGTTTCGTACTTCGGCGTATAGATATCCAACGGCGGTTCGGCGGGCGTCTTGCCCGCCCTGGCATCGCGCTTTGCCTCAATCTCTGAGTCAAAGCTCAAATCCGAATAGCCGAGCGCCTCGAACGGCTGGAAACAATCGCACGCCTCCAACTCCTTGGCATGGCACACCGTGCATGCCTCGGTCAGGTGTTTGTTCCCGCCGCAATGGTCGAAGTGGTAGTGCGAGTTGATGACATAGTTGATGTCGGACGGCTTCTTGCCGATCTTCGCCAACGCGCCGGGAATCGTCTGTTCCGGCGTCTGCAGCGGCTTCTCGAACGGCAGGACGTCCATCACGTGGGCGTGGTCGTAGCCGGTGTCGAAGATATAGAGGCCGTCGGCGTGCTCGATCAGGACGGCGTAGCAGGGGAAGCGTAGTTCGCCGCCGGGACCGCGGTTCCAGAACGCGTGAAAACCGTCGATGACCAGCGTGCCGCCATCAAGCAGGTAGACCTTGGTTTCAGACATAAAGACTCTCCTCCTTCTTGTTCTCGTGTGTTGCCGTGCCGGTCATGCTTATCGCTGCCCGCGTGCGTAAGGCAGGCCGAGCGACGGCGGCAGGTAGCTGTGCCGGGCGAAGATGATGAGGACGAGGATCACCATGCCGAACGGCAGCATCTGAACGACATCGGTGGGAATGTTGAGGCCGGCGACCTGAAGCGCGGTCGTCAGCGCCAGGCTGAGGCCGAACAGCAGCGCGCCGAAGCCGACCCAGATCGGTTTGCCGCGCGCCAGCATGGCCAGCACGATGGCGATAAAACCGCCGCCATGGATCATGAACGGAACAAACAGACCGGCGCCGATATTGGCCATGTAAGCGCCGCCAATGCCGGCCAGGAAACCGGTGGTCAAGACGGCACAGGCCCGCGTCAGGCGGACGCTGACGCCCGCCGCGTCAAGCGCCGCCGGTTTGTCGCCTGCCGCCTGCAGGTTGAGGCCGATCGACGTGCGTTTGAACACCCAGATCAAGACGAACATCAAGATCACCGTCAGATAGACGACGGGGTGGTGGTCGAACAGCACCGGGCCGGCCACCGGGATCTCGCTTAAGACAGGGATCGGCAGGGTCGGGGTCTCGCTCAGGCGCGGGTAGGTGCGGCTGAACTGGAAGTGATGCAGCAGAGCGGTCAGCCCTTCGGCGCCCAATGTCAGGCCGATGCCGATGACGATCTGGTTCATGGCGAGATAGACGCACAGAATCGCCATCAAGGCTGCGACCGCCATACCGGACAGCCCGCCGACGAGAAAACCGAGCCAATAGGACTCGGTGTAATAGGCCGCGACGAAACCGCCATAGGCGCCACACAGCATCATGCCTTCGATGCCAATATTGAGTACGCCAGCCTTCTCGGAGATCTGTTCACCCAGGCCGGCCAGAAGCAACGGCACGCCGGCGGTGACGGCGCCCAGCAACAGCGCGGTGAGGAATTGTTCGGTCATCAGCATCTGCATGGCCTCAGGCCTTCGTGCGCTGACGCCAGCGCTGGCCGAGCAGTTCGACCAGCGCCATGAAGATCAACAGCAGCGCGACCAGGACGAGCACGTAGAATTGCGGCACGCCGACCCGGCGCGCCGCACTTTCGCCGCCGATCATCAAAACCGCGAAGAAAAGGATCAGGCCGATCACGGCCAGGCCATTGAAGCGCGCCAGGAACACAATCGGGATCACCAGCATGCCATAGGCGGGATTCCAGTCGGCCCGTACGTTGCCCCAAACGCCCAAGATCTCGACCGCGCCAGCCAGCCCGGCAAGACCCGCGCTCAAGGCGAACGTGACGAAGGTGAGCTTCACCACATCCAAACCGGCGTGGACGGCGGCCCGGGGGTTCGAGCCGACGATCTGCAGCTTCAGGCCCAGCGACGTGCGCGTCATCATCAGATGCACCAGCACGATAACGACCAGCGCGACAATGATCCCGCTGTGGACGGTCGTATCGAACAGACGTGGCAGCCGATCGTCGACCGGCAGGGTGACCGTCTGCGGCACCGTCGTTGAGGGGTCGTTGAACGGGATCTTGATCAGGACGTTGGCGACGCTGACACCCAGAAACGACATCATTAGCGTCGTGATGATCTCGTTGACGCCGTAGACCGCCTTCAGGAAGGCCGGCACCACCGACCACACCATGCCGACCGCAAAGGCGATGGCGAAACAAACGAGGATCGCAATCGCGTAGGGTAGGGACGCGATCAACATCGGTGACAGAGCGGCGATCAGAACGGCGCCGAGCAGGAATTGTCCGTCGACTCCCAGGTTCCAAATACCGGCCTTGAACGCGATGATCAGGCCGGCCGCGATCAGCAGCAACGGGGCCGCGCGGGTCAGCGTGGCCTGCAGGCCGGTCCATCGGAAGAGGCCGCGTTCGACGACATAACCGTAATAGGCCAGCGGATCCTTGCCGAGCACGAGCAGGATCATCGCACCAACGATCAGCGCCAGCAGAATGGGCAGGAGTATACGGCCCGCAGCCGACAACACTTGCCTTCCGCGCGCAACAGGCAATTGGGTGTTGACCGGTGCAGGGGCGGGTTCAGCCTGGCTGGTCATGCCGCCTGGGCTCCGGTCATCAAGCGGCCGATGCGCGACACGGCGTCCTCGCCGTTATCAACGATGCCGGGCATGCGGCCTTGATGCAGAACCGCGATCCGGTCGGCGAGCTCGATCAGCTCGTCGAGTTCGTTGGAGATTAGAATGGTGGTCAGGCCATTTGCCGCGCCCTCCAGGATGCGCTCGCGCGCCAGACGCGTGTTGTGCAGGTCGAGGCCATAGGTCGGCTTGTTGTAGATAACGACCCTCGCGTCACCGGAGAGCTCGCGCGCCAGGAGAGCCTTTTGGATGTTGCCGCCCGACAGGCGGCCAATTGGTGTGTGTTCGGAAGGTGTACGGATGTCGTAGCGCGCGATGAGTTCGCGGCCGTGGCGGTTGATCCGGTCCCACCGGCTGATGCCAGACGTCCAGAAGGGCGCGCGCCCGATCTCCTTTAGCAGAAGATTGGTGGCGACCGACATGCCGGCGACGGTGCCTTCGTCAAGCCGTTCATCGGTCACGTAACGCAAGCCAAGCGCCTCGCGCGCGGCAACGTCGAGCCGCGTGACATCCGTGCCTAAGACGTCGATACGGCCCCGATTGCAGGCGCGCTGCCCGGCAAGCGCTTCGGCCAGGTGTTTCTGGCCGTTGCCGTCGACGCCTGCAATTCCGAGGATTTCGCCCGGGCGAACGTCAAAGCTGACGTCATCCAGTGTGCACTCGCCCGGCTCACCTTCGGTGGTCAGGCCGTCGACCGTTATCGATGGGGCGGCCGACCGGTCGATGGGATTGGCGCGGCGCCGCGCGTGACCCTCTTCGACCAGGGTTTCGATATCGCTGGCGTCGCCGCCGCCCTCGAACATCAACTGGATGATCTCGGCCGTCGCCTCTGGCTCGGTCATGGCGGAAAGCCGCTCTGGATCGATCTGACCGACAAGGCGGCCCAGTCTCAAGACCGATATGCGATCGCCGAAAGCAAACGCCTCGCCCAGCTTGTGCGTGATGAAGACGATGGCGACACCCTCGTCGCGCAAGCGCTTCATGACTTCGCCCAGCTCCTTGACGCCCTGGGGCGTCAGCATGGATGTCGGCTCGTCGAGAACCAGGACACTGCCGCCACGCCATAGCGCGCGCATGATCTCGACCTGTTGCTGTTGACCAAGGGACAAACGTCCAACCGGCGCGTCGGGATCGATGTCGACAGACAGCACGCGTTTCAGATCGTTGAAACGTTTGAGTGCGGGGCCGCGGTCGAGCCGCTGATGCCATGCGCCGCCCAGCATCAGGTTCTCGATGACGGTCAGACTTGGCACCAGCAGGACGTGCTGGAACACGGTACCGACACCCAGATCCAGGCTTTCGCGCGGCGAACTCAGGCGCACAGTCTGTCCGGCAATGGCGATCGAACCCGCGTCCGGTTGCTGCATGCCGGCGAGGATGCCGATCAGCGTCGACTTGCCGGCACCGTTCTCGCCCAGGAGGACGTGAACTTCGCCGGGATTGAAATCGAGGGAAATGTCGTTGTTGGCGATAACGCCGGGGAAACTCTTGGAGATACCCCGAAGCGCAACGGCCGGTGTGGGATCACCGGTGTGGCGGGTGTGCGGGCTCGATGCGTTTTCGGTACCTTCCATCGCGTGGTCCAGGCGGCGGGGACATTGCCAACGCCATCCCCGCCGCCATGGTACCTTACTCCGTTACTCTATTCCTCCGGCGCCTCTTCGACCTGGTTCATGAGGGCGCGGACGTCCTGGGCGTCATAGACCTCATCCACCGTCACGTCGCCGGAGATGATGCCGTCGCGGATGACCATCAACTCGGTCCACATGTCAGTCGGAATATGGTCGGTCTGCAGCAGCTTGACGGAATCGTCGTCGAGCTTGATGGCATAACCCACCGTGCCGAAGGTGCCGTTGTTCAGGTCGTCGACCATGGCGCTATAGACCGGCACCATGTTCCACATCACCGAGGTCAGCAGGTGACCCTTGTCCAGGCTCGACTTGTCGCCGATGACGTCGATGAACCAGACCTTGCCGCCATCGGTCGCCGGTGTCGTTTCGACCGCCTCGATCATGCCGAAGCTGGAGCCGTTGCCCTGGCCGAAGATGATATCCGCGCCGGCCGCGATGACCGTGCCGGTCACCCGGTTGCCGCCGGCAACGTCGGAATAGGCGGCCGGGCCGATGATGGCGTAGATGATGTTGACGTCGCTGTTCTCGGCCTTGACGCCCTGGGCAAAGCCGGCTGACTGAGAGTTCCAGGACGGTGGTTCGCCGGAAACGACGATGCCGACCGTGCCGGTCCGGGTCATCTTGGCGGCCAGGCGGCCGGCCAGATAGGCGCCGTCATGACCGGACAGCGTGTAATCGCCGATCAGGCCTTCCTTGATCGCGTCGGGGCTGTCGACGATGGCGACGGGAACGCCGGTCTCCTCGGCGATCTCCGGTGCCGCGGTATTGTAACCGCTGGCATGGGCGATCATCAGGCTGGCGCCGTCCTCGGCCAGTTCGCGCAAGGTCGGGCGCACGTCGCCATAACCCAGGCCTTCGGCCGGAATGAACTCGATGCCATAGGCTTCGGCGACCTCGCGGGCCGCGTCGACGCCCTGCTGGTTCCAACCGAAATCGGTGCCTTCCTCGGGCACCAGAATGGCGATGCTCGTGACTTCATCCGCTGAGGCGGCGGAGAACGTCATCACCGCGCCGACGGCAAGAGCGCCGGTCGCCGCGAACAGTTTACCAACGAAAGACTTCATCATCTTCCTCCCTTACGACTTGGATCCAACGTCCCCGCACCATCACGTCCGGCCGCTGGATCCGAACGGCCTGGCACTTGAAACTGATGTTGATGCTGCATGGTCATGGTCTTCACTTCAAACACCTTCATGGGGCCTGACTGTCGAGTATCTTGCGCACCGCCACAAGCTTGGCGGCGCGTTCGGCCCTTAATGTGGCAACTTTTTCGGGCGTGTAGTCGAAGATACCGCCGCCCGTCTTCATGCCCAGCTGTCCCTGACTGGTCTTGGCGGTGACATACTCGCTAACATCCTGACGTGCGGACAGGTCCTTGTTGAGGTAGCTGCCGACGGCTTCGTAGATATCCAGGCCCGCGACGTCGAGCAGCGCCATGGGGCCGATGACCGAGAGTTTATAGCCGATGCCCCAGGAGACGCAGGTGTCAAGGCCCTCCGCGTCGATCACGCCCTGGTCGACCAGATCGACGCATTCGCGCATCAAGGCGTAGAGCACGCGGTTCTCGACGAAGCCCGGAACGTCCTTTTTGACGACCACCGGCTTCAGGCCAAGGTTTTTGACCGTCTCGACCATCCATTCGACCGTCGCTTCGCTGGTTTCAGCGCCGGCGATCACCTCGACCACCGGGATGATATGCGGCGGGTTCGACCAGTGCATGCCGACGACGCGACCGGGTGTCGGGATGTGTTTTTGCAGCGTGCTGATCGGAATGCCGGAGGTATCGGACGCGACGATACAGTCTGCGCTGACGAGACTGCCGAGCTCGCGGAACAAGGCCGCCTTGATCTCGAGGTTCTCCGGCACGTTTTCGAGGACGAGGTCGGCGCCGTCGACGCACGCCGCCACGTTCTCGCAGACCTCGACCGGCTGGCCGTCGCTGCGATCGGGCGCGCCGAGGCGATCCAGAACCTCATCGGCGGCGGCGATCTGTGCCAGCGCATTGTCCCGCGCCGCGCCGCTGATGTCATAGCAGGCAACCGCCATGCCGGCGCGCGCCATGGTGGCCGCGATACCCGGTCCCATGGTGCCGAGGCCGATCAGCGCTGCTCGCGTCATTTCCCAAACCCCCGGATCAAAAGACGCTGGTTTCGATGATGTCGACGCCGCGCTGACGATCGATCAGGTAAATCAGGCCGCGATCGTCGATCGTGACGTCGTTCGACGAGGCGTGCTCGTGCCCGTCGGGCGGGTCGGCGGCATAAAAGCCGACTTCGCGTGGCCGGTAGGGATCGGCGAAGTCGACCAGGCGCAGGCCCTGCGCAAACCAGGCAAACGGCAGGATGGTGCCGGTAAAACGCTCGGATGGTTGGTGGCAGCCCATCATCGGGGGCTGGGGCGCGCCGTCGACGTCCAGCCCCTCGACCTGGAAGGTCGCGATCGCCGAGGGATTGTGTTCGTTGGTGATGTCGTAGACCCAGGTGAACGCCGGCGCCGACGGCCACAGCTTGGCGACATCCTCATCGGCGACCACCATGATCTCGCGCCCCTTGAGCTGCCCCGGCATCTTCAGGCAAGTATGCGTGGGGTGCGGAAAGGAGGGCGACGTGTTGACGCCGGAGATCAGCTTCGGCTTTGTCATGTCGGCGATATCGAGAATGAAGAACCCGTGGTGCCAATAGCTGACATAGAGCCGGTCGCCGACACGCAGCGGATGGTGGCAACGCGGCGGCACCCATTCGTTCCAGGGGTACTCTTCGCCGCCGGCCTCCCATTGACCGGGGATCCACCAGCGCCCAACTTCCTCCGGCTTGGCCGGGTCGGCGAGGTCCAGGATCACCACGATGTTGCCGACATAACCTTCAGCGGTCGGCGAGATATAGGCGTAGCGCCCGTCGAAATCGTAACGGTGCACGCCCTTGCCGTGGGTCAGCCATTTGGTGATCAGCTTCGGTTCTGATGGGTTCTCGACGTCATAGATGCCGAGGCCGCCGCCGAACCCGCTGTCGCCGCCCTGGCCCAAACGCTCATGATTGACGACCATGATGCCGTTGGCCGCCCGCACCTTGTGGGAATGCCAGCCCTCGGGGATCTCGATAAATCGAAGCAGCTTTGGATTCTTGGGATCGGCGACGTCGTAGATGCTGGTGCCGCTGGGATACCGCATGTGGCCGACATAGAGCGTCGTGCCGTCGACCCAGACCTGGCCGCCGCCGGGGCAGTCGATATGGCCGATCCGTTCGGTGTTAAGCGCGCGCGCCATGGTCAGGCCAGTCTGACGATGTCGCCGGCCTCGCTCCGGCCGTGCTTCTGGTAAAGCGAAAGCGCCTTGAGCGTCGGTTCGTCGCTGGCAACGAACAACACGGCCGGCGCGCTGTCGGAGCCGTTGACATGTTCGGTCCATGCGCCACCCGGCACGGCGAAGGTGTCGAACCGTTCCCAATCGATCCGCGTGCCGTCGATGATGCTGTGCCCGCTGCCCTCGATAGGCGCGCACAGCAGGCTCGCGTTCTGCTTCATCGGGCGGGTTTTCTCGCCGGGGCGCAGCATCTGGGCAAAGAACGTGATGGTCTTGAAGACCGGCAGCCCGTTGGTCGGATCGACATACTCGATCGTCAGGGCCTCATAGGGATCGCCGTCCCAATCGCGGAAACTCTCCAGGAGTTCGCGCATCATCTCCCATCGATAGACATACATGGGCGACGCGTTGCCGGTACCGCGGTGGTGGCTGACGAAGCGCGGCTGGAGTCCGCCGTGGCCATAGATGCGCTGGCTGTAGTCGGACGGAAAACGTTCGGACTGCACCTCTTTTCGAACCCGCTCGCCCGCTTCTTCTTCGGTGTAATCGTGCTCGAAATAGGTCGCGTTGAGCGTCTCGACCAGAGGCAAATCCAGGACGCTCAGGTTGATCGCCGGTTCGTCACCCTGGTTGCCGTGGTTGTGCCACGTGTCGTGGGGCGTCAGCACCATATCGCCGGGGCCGAAGGTGATGTTTTCGCCCTCGACGCCGGTGAAGTTCATGGTTCCGGTCAGGCCGAAACGGATCGCGTTGGGTGAGTGCCGGTGCGGCGGCATGATCTCGTTGGGGTCGTTCAGCCGATAGGCCGTGTACATGGTCGAGACCGAGGCCCGGCGCGGCGCCAGGCCCGGATTGACCAGGATCAGCGAACGGCGTTCCGACGATTGCGTGGTGATCAAGTCGGCCGAGCGGTAGAGCAGCGGCTCAATCTCGTCCTTGTAGCGCCAGACATGAGGGATCGCTTTCTTCTTGTCCTGGACCTGCCGATCTTCGTCGTGATCGGCGCTGGTGTCGACGGCCCAAAACGGCGCCATGTTGAGCCGCGCGACATCGTCATGAAGCGCATCGAGCGCCGACTGGAGATTATGCTGACTGGTATCCGACGACTGTGCTGACACGGTTCCCGCTCCGCTCCTCCGTGGGATCGGAGGATGACCTGTTTTTGGCAACCGACACTAGGGTTCGCCGGTTCCTTTGTGTCCCGAACCAAACAGTAACCATTGGGTAACCACCGGTCAAACGCTTCGCCGGAGAATACGCTGCCCAGCGCCGAAGTCGCTTGGCGTCATCCCGCTTTGGCGAGGAAATACAATCCCTCGTGAGCAAATCGGCGGGTCGGACAATAGCCTTGAATGTGAGGAACCAATGTGGGACCTTTGGTTCTGTCTGGATGTTGCGGCTGGCGGAGGCCAAGCGCGAATGGAACGTTACGAATCCACCCTGACGACCTTGCGGGATCTACTTGCCAGCGGCGAGTTGAGCCAGAGTGGCCGGTTGCCGCCAGAGCGGGTGTTGGCCGGCGATCTGGGGGTCGGCCGGCGCACCCTGCGCAAAGCGCTCAGCGCGTTGGAACAGGAAGGCCAAATCCTGCGTCGCCAGGGGCGCGGAACGTTCGTCAACCAGCCACCGGCAAGCCCGGTGGGGCAGTTGGAACAGACCTTCGAACACACCAATCCCATTGAGGTGATGGAGGTTCGCCTCGCCATTGAGCCGGTCATGGCGCGCTTGGCGAGCGTCCGTGCGTCGCGCTGCGATATCGAGCGTTTGACCAAGCTGGCCGACGAGACCAGAACCGCCCAAGACGCGGCGACCTATGAACAAGCTGATGCGGCATTTCACCGCAAGGTCGCCGAGGCGGCCCGCAACGTCTTGTTCCTGTCGATCTATGATGCGCTGGCAGATATTCGCCGCGATGCCTCTTGGTCCAACCTGGATGAGAATGCCCGGTGTTTTAACCGCCAGGCGCTCTACGCGGGGCTTCACGTGGAGCTGGTTCAGGCGATCACGGCACGCGATGGCGATAAGGCCCAACAGATCATGTACAGCCACTTGAGCGACGTTCAGGCCCATATCGCCGAAAAAATGTTCCCGTTGGCCGAACCTGTCGCCTGAGCGTTTTCCGAGCTGGACCGTTGGTTGGCGTGGCTCTTTGCTTGTCTGCGCGAGGTATGGAAACTCGTGACTTGTGACGGCTGACACAAGCCCCGCATGGGGATCTCCCATAAAAAATGCGGCCCATGCTAATGGAGGGATTAGCGCATGGGCCGCACAGTTTAGGTGAGGGCGTTGTTGTTGGTTAAGACAGCCCTCGTATCTTTTCCTTCAGCCAGCTAGTGCATCAACCGTCGCCCCGGCCTTGACCGCCGTTGCCTTGACCATTGCCATTGCCGCTGTTGCCGTGTCCGGCATTGCCGTTCTGGTCGCCCCGGCCAGCATTCGGCTGGCCGTTGCCAGCGCCACCGGTCCCGTTGCCGTCGCCGGTTCCACTGTGACCGCCGGAGCTGCCGCCATGGCCGCTCGACCCACCGGAGCTGCTGCCACCGCTCGAACCGCCGTGGCCGCCGGATCCACCGGAGCCGCTGCCGCCGCCTGAGCCGCCGTGGCCGCCCGAACCGCCGTGGCCGCCGGATCCACCGGAGCCGCTGCCACCGCCTGAGCCGCCGTGACCGCCCGAACCACCGTGGCCGCCGGATCCACCGGAGCCGCTGCCACCGCCTGAGCCGCCGTGACCGCCCGAACCACCGTGGCCGCCGGATCCACCGGAGCCGCTGCCACCGCCTGAGCCGCCGTGACCGCCCGAACCACCGTGGCCGCCGGATCCACCGGAGCCGCTGCCGCCGCCTGAGCCGCCGTGACCGCCCGAACCACCGTGGCCGCCGGATCCACCGGAGCCGCTGCCGCCGCCTGAGCCGCCGTGACCGCCTGAGCCGCCGTGGCCGCCGGATCCACCGGAGCCGCTGCCGCCGCCTGAGCCGCCGTGACCGCCCGAACCTCCGTGGCCGCCGGAGCTGCCGCCGTGACCACCGGAGCTGCCGCCATGGCCGCCGGAGCTGCCGCCGTGACCGCCGGAGCTACCACCGTGTCCGCTGGACCCGCCGTGTCCGCTCGATCCGCCGTGGCCGCTGGACCCACCGTGTCCGCTGGACCCGCCGTGACCGCTCGATCCGCCGTGTCCGCTCGATCCGCCGTGTCCGCTGGACCCGCCGTGACCGCTCGATCCGCCGTGTCCGCTGGACCCACCGTGTCCGCTGGATCCACCGTGACCGCTCGATCCGCCGTGGCCGCTGGACCCGCCGTGACCGCTCGATCCGCCGTGTCCACTGGATCCACCGGAGCTACCGCCGCTCGAACCACCGGAGCTACCGCCGCTCGAACCACCGGAGCTACCGCCGCTCGAACCACCGGAGCTACCGCCGCTCGAACCACCGGAGCTACCGCCGCTCGAACCACCGGAGCTACCGCCGCTCGAACCACCGGAGCTACCGCCGCTCGAACCACCGGAGCTACCGCCGCTCGAACCACCGGAGCTACCGCCGCTCGAACCGCCGGAGCTGCCGCCGCTCGAACCACCGGAGCTGCCGCCGCTCGAACCGCCGGAGCTGCCGCCACTCGAACCGCCGGAGCTACCGCCACTCGAACCGCCGGAGCTACCGCCACGATCGTTGTCATGGCCAGAGGGCCGATCACCAGATGGCGATGGCTGATCACTGGGACCCGCCGCGGGCGTGATTGTCGTCAGGTCTTCAAGATAGGTAAGGCATTCGCCGGATTGAACAGCCGCCTGCAGTTCGTCGGGCGACATGGTCGAACACGATGCCATTGCCCGGGGCGAGGTGTGCCAAAGCTCACGCTCTGCCGCATCGGACGAATAGGGGAGGCCCGCCGTCGCCAGGGCCAGCATGCCTGTGCCAAGCAGTCCAGCACGGCCCCACTTGTAGCAGGCCAGCCATCCGCTATTGGGATTTTTCATCATTCATACTCCCGTTGAGAGATAACGGCGACAGTCATGGCCTCGGGCGCCGTTGCTGATTGGGAGATGGCGAGGGGGCGGGTGCGTTACTCCTCAGATTGTCAGCCGCGCCGCGCAGCTTGAGAAGTTTCGTTGGCCGGACAAAATGCGAATGCCTCTAATTGTCTTTTGATCATCAGTAAAATCAATCACTTAGGATTCATGTTCATAGTAGGCATGCAAAAAGCGCCGGTGCCTTTTCGATGCCGCCAAATGGCCTGCTGATGGCCACATTTCGATTGGCTTCAAATCGGCCGACCGCTGAGGATGGGAATTTGCCAATCGCCAAACAGAGTTCGAACTTGTTGTCAGAAAAGTGGGATTTATCCCAAAGTATGGTCGAAATGTGGCAGCCGAGGCGGCGCGTTGGAAGCCGCTCATCACAGATCCCGGTCGTGTACCGGCTGGACACACGAGAACTGGCCCGTGACATGGCGGACAGGGCACTTAGAATGCATTGGGCGCGGCTAAGGGGCAGGCCAAGGGGGATCAGCGATGGCCGGACAATCTGAAGGCGCTTTGGTGGCTGCTGCGCGGCCCGCGGAGCGAACCCTTGCGGGCTAAAGCTCGCGCAATGTCACGAGGGGCTCTGTTATCCATCGGTGTGGCCGTCCTGCTGTCGGCGTGCTCGACGGCTGACTACGCGCAACCCGTGAACACCTTCGCCGATGCCAGCCGCACGGCTGAGGACGCACTCGGCGCCCTCAACGACAGTGTCACCGAGGGCTACGCCAATTACGTTCGCTCGTTGGCGAGCAATGGCGATGGTCTGGTCGAGATCACCGACGGCGATTGCCTTGTTGCTTCCGAGCGTTGCCGCCTGACCGTCTTCGTCCGGGCCGACGGGTCGGAGAAACAGCTGGCGCCTGATGCGGCGCTGGCGAACATGCTGGTCGTGATGGCGGGAATCCGCGCCTATGCCGACAACCTCACCCGTATCGTCACGGCCGATACCGCGGCCGCCGCCAGCGCCAACGTGAACGCGACCATCGGCAGCGTGCAGAATCTGGCCACCATCATCGCGGCGCAACTGGGCGAACCGGGTGCCGCTGTCCCCGATGTCGCCGCGCCGGTCGGCGCAGCCGCCAACTGGCTGCTCGGTCAGTACGTCGAGAGCGTCAAGCTCGATGGGCTGCGTCATGCCACCGCAACCGCCCAGCCCGTGGTCGCGGAGGCCGCCGATCTGTTCGAGCAGGCTGGCGACGTCTCGGCGGTTCTGCCCAAGGCGTTGTTGGCTGCGGACGTCCAGCGACAGTTGGATGTCTATCGCCAGACCAGCAGCGAAGCCAATCTCGATCGCCTGATTGCGACAGCCGACGCCTATGACGCGTTTCTTGTCGCCAAGCCCTCGCAAGTCTTCGCCCGCCTGCGCGAGGCCCACGACGCCCTGGCCGATAGCCTGAACAACGAGGATCTGTCCCTGGCTGCCGCCATGGCGAAGATCGAGGTCTTCGCGGCCGAAGCCGGGGCCTTTGCAAAGATCATGAAGGACTTGTCGAGCGCCTTGGCCAGTGCGCCCACGGGAGGCGATCCATGACCGACCAGGAAACCGTTGCCGACATCATGGCGGATGCCAACGCGCAGCGCGAAAACCTTGAGGAGCTTGAGCGCTCACTGCAGGCGGACATCAAGCAAATCGACCGGACGGCGTTCATGGAAAGCCGTCCGCTGACCGATGACGAAAAGACGCGTCGAGCGGAGCTCCGGGCCAGCCAGGAAAAGGTCGGGAACGCCTATGTGCAGTGGGCCTATCTGACCGCCAAGCGCCTGGACGACAGTGCTGAGGTCGACGTCATCAAGGCCAAACTCGACGCGGTGAATCTCAGCCTGGCCGATGACCTCGGGCGGTTGAAGAACGTCGAACGCTACGCGGAGATCGCGGCGAAGGTTGCCGAGGGCGCGGTCAAGATCGCGGGCAAGATCGCCAAGCTCGCCATTTAGAGTAGCTGCTGTCGCGGCACTTTAGTCGTCGGTCACCTGATCGAGGGGAACGCGCTCGCCGCGCAGTTCGACATAGGCCTCCTTAAGGCCCGACATACTCTCGACGAGACCTTTGAGTTCGTCGACCAGTTCGCGTGTGCTTTTGATGATGACGACGCTGGCGGCAATGATCGCGACCGTCTCGGCGACACCGAAACGCAGCTCCATGGGTTCGGCATCGGCATCCTCGACACCATCGAAGGCGGCCAGACGTTGCTGGATCTCGGCCGCCAGCGCGTCGGCATCGACGCCTTCCTCAAGCTCGAACTGCAGGGTGTACTCGCTCATCTCACTCTCCTTCGTCAATTGCCGGACGGGCGAGGCTGCTACCTGTCGCCGTCAGCTGGAATGGCGCCCAGTAGAACCGCTTTTGCCGAAGTCTCTTGGCCCCCGCCAGATAGTCGCACAAGGCGCGCTGCAGGGCGACATCGCAAGGCGCCCCGGCGAGGAGATGGCGGTGCAAGGCGACGCCGACCCGGCGGCTGGTTTCGCTGTGTACCGGCCACAGGCTGGCGACGATCTCCTTGACGCCGGCGGCAAAGAAGGCCGCCTGTAGGCCGAACAGCTCGTCGCCGGGCAAGACATCCATGCCGCGCCCGCCGATCGCGCGCTGTCCGGAGCAACAGGCGCTCAAGACGACCAGGTCCGCATCCAGATTGAGCAGCGAAATCTCGATGCCGTCGAGCTCGGAGGTGGCAAGGCACAGGCTCGATTCCATCGGCGTGTCGGCATCGATGTTCATGCCGTGGCAAGCGATGTGCAGGCGTCGCGCGGCCCTTAACCGACCGTCGGACGACATCGCGTTCAGGGCCGGCTCGTTGGCGCCGGCGCCGCGCAACGCCGTCGCTGCCGTACCTGCCTCGCGGTAGAGCGCCTCGAGGTCGTCAACTTCCTGTTCGGCATCGGGCAGTGGGGGCCAGGACTTGCCGGGGATGTCGTAGGTTTCGATCCCCAGCGCCAGCAACTGACCGTCGCCATCGTCGCGCGGGCCTTCCAGAAGCAGCGATGTCAGGTTGGGCGCTAGCCGAATGGCGTAGCGTTTGATCAGGTAGTCGCCGGCGATCTCCAGCGCCGCGAAGGGCAGGGCATGGAGAACCTGGTGCGGCGATATGATCAGTCTGTCACAGCGCGCCAGGATGTCGGTGGCTACGGCGTTCGTGGGCCGTAGCAGGTCGGCGAAGTCCTGAACCGCATCGATGCGGCTCATCGCCGTACCGAACTCGAAGGTCAGAATGTCTCGCGCGAACGCATCGAGCGCGATGCGCTCGCCGTCCGTGATCGTCTTGATCTCGCTGGCGACATCGTCGCGGTCGAGAACAAGGCATAACAGCCACTGCCGGTCGAGCCAGTAATAGTAAATGACGGCCTGGCGATCCGCCAAGCTCGCCTGAACCCGTTCCAGGCTGACGATGCCAAGGTCGTTGCCGCCGCCATGTTGGCGATTGGTCGCGATGGCGATGAGGTCCCAGAGCAGCTGGCGTTCGGCCAACATCTTTGACGGTACGTCGCCACGCTGGCGGCCTTTTTCGATGCGCTCGTTAAGGCGGTGAAACCGGTCAGATAATTCGTTACGGTCCAGGCCTTCCAGGTCGTCAGCCCGGCCCGTCGTATCGCCGACCAATCCGCGGCACTTCGACAGCTCGGCGCGCTCGACCATGGTCGCGATGTCGCCGGTTTCTGCCGCCGCGCGAACGCCCAGGCTATAGAGCGCGATGCGCGAACGCAGGTAGCTGCTCCGCAGATAAGTCGACGACACGCGATAGCGGTATCTCTCAACGATGGCGATGCCGTCGCCGCAGGTCTGATCAACCGCCTGCCAATCCCCAAGCCGCGCCTGGCATTCGGCGCGAAGCGCCAGGATGCGCACGCGGATATCCTGCTCTCGCAGGTCGCCCAGCGCGGTGAGGGCGTCATCGAGCGCTGCCAGCGCGTCGGCAGTCTCGCCGCGGGCAAGGTGGATCTCCCCTGTTCGACTCATCGCGACGGCAATCAGGTCGGGCACGCCGAGCAGTTCCGCATCGGCGCGCGTGCTGTGGGCGAGATCCAGCAGATCGTCGCGGTTGTCGTCGGGTCCGCGCCGCCGGTTTTCCAGATCCAAACGTTCAAGAGCGCGCGCAACGCGAATTGGCGCCGACATACTCATCGTTGTTCTCGAGAACGGATGGCGCGACTACATTGCTTAAGACGGACCGGATTTGCCGCCGTTCAGCAGTGCCATCATCTGCGCGCCAAAGTCCTGGCTCGCGGACTGGCTATCCATCGCCTCGGCGCGCTCCAGATACGTTGCCGCACGCTCGGGATCGTCATCGCGATAGGCCGAAGCAAGGGCGTGGTAGAGGCGCATATAGTGGCCGCGCACCGCCATGCTTTTTTCAATGTCGGTTTCGCCGGCCTGGGCCTCGCCCGCCATCAAGGCCTGCATGGACGCCATGAGCGACTGTGCGAGATCATCGCTGCCCGGGTTTTCGTGACCCATCGCCACCAAAAGATCTTCCGCATCATGCAGGTGTTCGCGCGCGCCGAAGTCGTCGCCATTCCGATTGATGGCTTCACCCAGGGCGATCAGCGTCTCGACGCGATCAAGCGAGGGCGTCGTCTGTTCCAGTAGCGTGCGTTGCAGGCTTTCGATTTCGGCGTCGGTATCGCCGGACAGCACGATCTCCAGCGCGTCGATCTTCTCCTGACACTTGGCGATCTCCGCCGTGTCGCCGGCAGCCTTGTAAGCATCGAGCGCTTGGTGGAGAAATCCGAGCGCCTGCTTGTCGTCGCGCAACGATTCCGCCGCCATGGCGGCAAACGTCAAGGCTTGGCCGATCTTTCTGTTGAGGTCGGCATCGGAATACATGCCGTGAGCCGAGGGCGGCGCGTCCAACACACGCCGGTAGGCGCTGCAGATATCCAAGAGTTCGTCGATCACCGCGGCGTCGGCGGATCCCGGCATCAACCGCGTCATGGCTGCGGTAACGCGGCTGTCGGTCTGAATGTAGAGCTGCAGCGCGGCCATCTCATCGAGCGGCTCGCCGGTGTCTTGAGTCGCCGATTGGCCGGCGGAGACCTGTTCGCTGAACGACGAAAAGATCTCGCGTGCGTGGCGTTGAAAGGCGTCGACTTCCTGGGCAACACGACTGGCGCCCGCGCTGATGTTGGCGGTGGCGCTGTCGGCAAGTTCTGCCGCCGGGCTTGTCCCGGTGCCCGTGCCGGCGCCGGCCGCGAGCGCTTCCTGGCGGAACATCTGGGCGTACTGCGCGACGGCTTCCAGGTTCTGCAGGCGGGTCTGCAATTGCTGATAGACCGGGTTGGGATTGCCGGAAACACCGGCCTGGATCTCGGCCATGGATTGGGCCATCTGATCCTCGAAACTGGCGCCCCATGATTCGCCGCTGCCGAACTGCGCGGTGTTGTTCAACTGCTGCTGTGTTTGCGTGTAGAGCATGTTGAGCGCGTTCAAGAAGGCTTGATAGCCATCGTTATCCAGCTCGAAGACCTTGTCGTGCAGGGCCTGATGGGCCTGCTCATAGGTCATCGTCATCAGACTTTCGATGAACGTGGTGTGCATCAGGTACTGCGCACCGGCATTCGCGACCGTGGCAGCGGCTTCCTTGATCCAATCCCACATCGTTCACCTCCCCCGGTGACCGGTCTCGTGGCGCTCGACAGATGACGGTCGTCCCGTGCCGTCAGATCAAAGACAGTGGAATGATAACGAATCGTCGGCTTGCTGGCCAATTCCGGCGAATCGACCGAAATTGCCCGTCTCGACTTGACAGAAAGATCAGTCACCCGTTGCCTGGGCCGGGAAACTCTGCAGTTGGGAGAGACGCATGACGGCCTATGTCATTGCCATGGTTCGGGTCGATGATCCCGAGACCTACAAGAAGTACACCGCGCTGACGCCGGCGCTGATTGAGAAACATGGCGGCAAGTTCCTGGTGCGCGGCGGCGATATCGAGACCCTGGAAGGCAAGACCTTCGAGGATCGGTTGGTGGTTCTTGAGTTTCCGTCCACCGAGGCGGTCAAAACGTTTTACGAGTCCAGCGGCTATCAAGACGCCGCAGCCTTCCGTCGCGCCTCGTCAGAGGCGGTCTTTCTACTCGCCGAAGGTATCGCTTCAGGTGCCGGTGCACCGGACGCCCAGGTGGTAAAATCGGGGTGAACAACCGCCGGCATCGCCAAGCCCGTCCATCACCGGGCGTGACAAACCCGCCTGCTTGACCCAGGCTAAGATGATTCACCGCCATCCCGTGGGGCCAACGAAACGCGATGGGTGAGGGAGGACAAGGGTTAACTGCGCCTGGTGCTGACGCGCCGGTGCTTCTTGACGTGCACGACATCCAAACGCGCTTTCGAACGCAGGACGGCATGGTGCATGCGGTCAACGGCGTCAGCTTCACGCTTGCGCCGGGTGAGACGCTGGCCGTGGTTGGCGAGAGTGGATCGGGCAAGAGCGTCACCATGATGTCGCTGTTGAAGCTTCTGCCCATGCCGCCGGCAGAGATCGTCTCCGGACATGCGCTGTTTGAAGGACGCGATCTCATCCAACTGGCTGCCGACGACATTCGCGACGTTCGCGGCGGCCAGATCGGGTTCATCTTTCAGGATCCGATGACGTCGCTCAATCCGGTTTTGACCGTCGGCTATCAGATCGCCGAACCGCTGCGCCGCCATCTGAACCTCAACAAGGTCAAGGCACGCGAACGCGCCGCCGAGATGCTGGAACTGGTCGGCATTCCGCAGGCAGCATCGCGACTGGGTGACTACCCGCATCAGTTCTCGGGCGGCATGCGTCAGCGCGTCATGATCGCTATCGCGCTCGCCTGCCAACCGAAGATCCTGATCGCCGACGAACCGACAACCGCGTTGGATGTCACGATCCAGGCGCAGATCGTTGAGCTCGTAAAGGAACTGCGCCAAGAGCTCGGCATGGCGATTGTCTGGATCACCCACGACCTCGGTGTGGTCGCCGGCATCGCCGATCGTGTCGCCGTCATGTATGCCGGGTCGATCGTTGAGCATGCCGAGGTCGCGTCGCTCTACGCGCGCCCGCAACATCCCTATACGCGCGCCTTGCTCGAAACGCTGCCCCATGTCGACGAGGCCGGACCGACACGGCTTGCCAGCATTGGCGGACAACCGCCGGACCTTCTGCATCCGCCCCGGGGCTGCCCCTTCGCGCCGCGTTGCCGGTTTGCCTATGCCCGCTGCATGGTCGAAAACCCGCAACTCGAATCGCTCGATGAGAGCCACGAAGTCGCGTGCTGGTGGAGCATCGACAACGACAGGCCGCGTTATGACTACTGACGGTGACGCCCTCGTTCAGGTCGAGAACTTGCGTATGCATTTTCCGATCGTGCAGGGCATCTTGCGGCGCCAGATCGGCGCCATCAAAGCGGTCGATGGTTTGAACTTCGATATCTACAAGCGTGAAACCCTGGCACTGGCGGGCGAGAGCGGTTGCGGCAAGTCGACCACCGGGCGCCTGATCCTGCAGCTCTATCGTGCAACCGAGGGTAGGGTCGTCTTCGCCGGCCAGGACCTGACAAAGCTCTCCGGCGAACGACTGCGGCGTATGCGCCCGCGCATGCAGATGATCTTTCAGGATCCACAGGCAAGCCTTAATCCGCGCATGACCGTCGGCAGCATCATCGCCGAACCGCTGCAGGAACATGGGCTGACCAGCGGCCAAACAAAACAACAGCGTGTCGAGGAGTTGCTTGATGCGGTCGGTCTCAACCCCAACTACGCGAACCGGTATCCCCACGAGTTCTCGGGCGGCCAGCGTCAGCGTATCGGGATCGCGCGCGCCCTCGCATTGAACCCGGAGTTTATTGTCTGCGACGAACCGATCGCCGCGCTCGATGTGTCGATCCAGGCGCAGGTCGTCAATCTCCTGGAAGATCTCCAGGAGCGGTTGGGCCTCACCTATCTCTTCATCTCCCACGACCTCAGCATGATCCGCCACATGGCGGACCGTGTGGCCATCATGTATCTCGGTAAGATCATGGAGCTTGGACCCAGCGACAAGGTCTATGGCGAACCGCTGCACCCTTACACGCAGGCGCTGTTGTCGGCGGTGCCGATTCCCAATCCGGTTCAAGAAGCCGAACGCCGACGCACGATTCTGACGGGCGATGTGCCGAACGCGGCGAACCCGCCATCGGGATGTCCGTTCCGCACGCGTTGTCCGATCGCGGTCGCGCGTTGCGCGCAGGAAGAACCCGCGTGGCGTGAGCTGCGGCCACGTCATCACGTTGCCTGCCACCTCGCGCAATGAGTCGTTGTCGACATGCGGCTACTGGTTGCACAATGTTTCGGTACCGCCAGCGGATGATGTGTCATGAGACGGAGATCTCTTTCATCCCGGCGGATCACAAGGTCAGACTCACTGTCTGACCGGGGCAGAACAACAACAGTGGGGAGAGCATTATGCGAAGACTCCGAACGATCGTCCTGACGGCCGCGGCAACGGTCCTCTTGGCCAGTCCTGCGCTGGCAGAGCGCGGCAGCGACGGCCAGCTCAACATTCTCTATTGGCAGGCTGCGTCGACCATGAACCCGTACCTTTCGGGCGGCACGAAGGATATCGAAGCCGCATCGCTCGTGCTGGAGCCGCTCGCACATTACGACGAGGACGGCAACATGGTGGCGACACTGGTCACCGAGATTCCGACGGTCGAGAACGGCGGCGTCTCCGAAGACCTGAAGAGCATCACATGGAAACTCAATCCGGACATCAAGTGGTCCGATGGCACGCCATTGACGGCCGCAGATGTCGTTTTTTCCGGCGACTACTGCCTGGATCCCGATGCCGGCTGCAACGCGGCCTCGTTCTTCACCGATGTCGCCACGATCGAGGCGGTCGACGACCACACGGTCAAGATTACGTTCAGTGTTCCCAAGCCATTCCCCTATGGACCGTTCGTCGGTTCGACGGCACCAATCATTCAGAAGGCGCAGTTCGCCGACTGTCTGGGCGCGAAGGCGCAGGAATGCACCGATCAGAATTTCGCGCCGATCGGAACCGGTCCATTCAAGGTAACGGAATTCCGCGCCAACGACGTGGTGACGCTGGAAGCCAACGAGAACTATCGCGATCCCGCGAAACCGGCCTTCGGTTCCGTCGTCTTTAAGGGCGGTGGCGACGCCGCTTCGGCCGCGCGCGCGGTGCTGGAGACCGGCGAATACGACTATGCCTGGAACCTTCAGGTCGAGCCGGAAATCCTTGATCAGATGGCGCAGGCCGGCAAAGGGGTGATCGTGACGTCGTTTGGGACCTCGGTCGAACGCCTGATGGTCAACCAGACCAACCCCGATCCGTCGCTGGGTGAGAACCGCTCGCTTTACCTGGACGGGACCAACCCGCATCCGTTCCTGTCCGATCCGGCTGTCGCGCGTGCGTTGTCGCTGGCAATCGATCGTCAGGTTCTCGTCGATGTGGGTTATGGCGCCGCCGGTCAGCCTGGGTGCAACATCCTGCCCGCCCCGGCGATCTATTCGTCCACGGCAAACGATGCGTGTCTGGTTCAAGACGTCGAACAGGCGAACAAGATCCTGGACGATGCCGGCTGGGCACGTGGCAGTGACGGCATCCGCGAAAAGGACGGTGTGCGTCTTTCGATCCTCTATCAGACGTCGACCAACTCGGTGCGTCAGGGCACGCAGGCGCTGATCAAGCAGATGTGGGAAGACATCGGTGTCGAGACCGAACTCCGGAACATCGACGCCGCCGTGTTTTTCGGTGGCGATCCGGCAAGCCCGGACACCTACAACAAGTTCTATGCCGACATCGAGATGTACACGAACAACTTCGACGGCACCGATCCCGAGAAGTACATGGCGAACTGGGCGTGCAGCGAAATCCCCGGTCCCGACAATTCGTGGCTGGGCAACAACATCCAGCGTTCGTGCTCGGGCGACTATGACGCCCTGGTTGAGCAGATGGCCCAGACCGGATCGTTGGAGGACAGGGCCGCGCTGGCGCGTGAGATGAACGACATGCTCGTCCAGAACTACTGGATGATCCCGTTGATCTGGCGCGGCGACGTCTCTGCCCATTCGACGACACTCGACGGCGTACGCATGAACTCCTGGGATTCCGAACTGTGGAATGTCGCTGATTGGAGTCGCGCTGAATAATTGGGGGGCATCGGTGTGCTGCATTAGGTGACCGATGGGAGCGGTCTGCGGGTCCAGGGTCCGCAGACCGCTCCAGCTTTCCGGTCTGACAAGCAACCATGTTCAGATACATCATTCGCCGTTTGCTGTTCGCGATCCCGACGCTGATCGCGATCAGTTTCATCGTGTTTGCCATTCTCGATCTGGCGCCCAACGACCCGACCGGTAATCTGCCGCTGACGATCCCACCCGAGGTGCGCGAGCAGATCCGCGAGTCACTCGGCTTGGGGCAACCGTTTCACATTCGTTACGTCAAATGGGCCGAGCAGTTCTTTGTCAACGAACCGCTCAACCTGATCGAAGAGGCGACGGGTCTTAAGATCGGCGACTCCGACAATCGCCTGCGGGTCCGATCGTGGGCAACCCGAAGTCCGGTCGTCGACCTCATCATGGAGCGCTTGCCGCAGACCATGTGGGTGGTCGGGCTGTCCTATGTCGTCGGTATCCTGATCGCGATCCCGATCGGAATCATTTCCGCCTACCGCCAGTATTCCTGGTTCGATCAGATCGGCACCTTCGTCTCGATGATCGGCTTTTCGGTGCCGACCTTCTTCACCGGCCTCTTGGCGATTGTGATCTTCAGCGTGCAGCTCGACTGGTTTCCATCAATCTACGACACGACTCTGAAGGTGACCAACTGGCCTACTTTCGTTGAACAGGTGCGCCAGCTCTTTATGCCGGTCATGGTGCTGGCGCTGTTCAATGCCGCCCAGCTGAGCCGTTTCATGCGCTCGTCGATGCTGGACAATCTCAATCTCGACTATGTGCGCACGGCGCGTGCCAAGGGCATGGGCGAGCGCGCGGTTCTGCTGATTCACGTGCTGCGCAACAGCCTTATTCCGGTCGTCACCTTGATCGCGCTTGGCATCCCGACCGTCTTCAGCGGTGCGATCATCACCGAACAAATCTTCCGCGTGAATGGTATCGGCCAGCTCCTCATCATCGCCATCCAGGGCGCCGACATACCGCTGGTCCAGACGCTGACCTTCATCTTCGCGGTACTCATTGTGCTGTTCAACCTGCTCGCGGACGTCGCCTATGGCGTGCTTGACCCGAGGGTGCGTTATGACTGACCGACCGAGAGGAAATGCGCCATGACAGTGGTCGACAACGCCGCACCGCTTGAGGCGACGCGTCCGCACCGTTCGCAGTGGACGGATGTCTGGCTGCAGTTCCGCCACCACAAGGGCGCGCTGGCCGGCGTCATCGTGTTGGGGATTATTGTGCTGGCGGTGATCCTGGGGCCGTCGATCCACGATGTCGACGCGCAGAGACTCGACCCGCGCATCGCGAACGAGGGCCCGTCGCTGGACCATCCCTTCGGCACCGACAACCTGGGCCGCGATCTGCTGGCGCAAGTTCTGGAAGGCGGTCGAGTCTCGCTGGCGGTCGGTGTCGTCGCCATGTTGATCTCGCTGGTTCTGGGCACGCTGATCGGGGTGTTGGCCGGCTACTCGAAGCGATTGGACGGCCCGTTTATGCGGTTGACGGACCTGTTCCTGGCGCTACCGCTCCTGCCGCTGCTGCTTGTGATCATCCTCTTGTTCCGCGACACCTTGCGGACCAGTTTCGGGCCGGAGACCGGCATCTTCATTTTGATGGTCGCGGTCATCGGCATCACCAGTTGGATGCAGACCGCGCGGATCGTCAGAGGCGACGTGCTGGCGATCAAGGAGCAGGAATTCGTCACCGCCGCGCGCAGCATCGGCACGCGCAAACGCCGGATCATCACGCGTCATATCCTGCCCAATGTCCTAAGCCCGATCATGGTGTCGGCGACACTCGGCGTCGCCAATGCAATCATCACCGAATCCGCGCTGTCGTTCCTCGGTCTCGGCTTCCCGCCGGACTTCCCGACCTGGGGTCGGTTGCTGTTCGATGGTGCGAACTTCATGACCATCACGCCCGAACGCGTGATCTGGCCGGGTCTTGCGATCTCGCTGACGGTCTTGAGTGTCAACTACATCGGCGATGGCCTGCGCGACGCTCTCGACCCGCGGCTGAGAGGGCGATAAAACACTAGATATGGCGCGTCGGGGCATACGAGAACGACTGGTTGCTGGCGAGCGGCTTCTGCTGGACGGAGCAACCGGGTCGGAACTGCAGCTACGCGGCGTCAACGTCTCGAAGGGCGTCAGCGACGAGGGGCGGCTCGGTGCGTGGTCGGCGACGGCCATGGGCGACGCGCCGGATATCGTGCGCGAGGTCCACGAGGATTACCTGAATGCCGGCGCCGATATCCTGACCACCAACAGCTTCTGGACAAACAGCTTCAAGCTGGGCCTGGTTGGCTTGGCCGACAAGGCGAAGGCCTATACGCGGCTGGCTGGCGATGTCGCCGTCGAGACGCGTGACCGCCTGAAGCCCGATGCCCTGGTCGCCGGCGGCATGGCGCCGCCCCATGGCGGGCTGGAACCCGCCGACCCCGTCGACCTGCCGCGCGAGTTCGCCATGCAGGCCGGCGCGCTCGCCGATGCCGGTGTCGATCTGCTGCTGCTCGAATATGTCGGCTATGTCGACGACTGCATCGCGGGACTTGACGCCGTGGCGTTTACCGGCCTGCCGGTCATCCTCGGCCTTCGTCACCTGACGCCGGACGGGTTGATGCAGGGCGGCGAGACGTTCGATGCGCTTGTCGCGGCACTTGGCGACCGTCAGGTCGACGCCATCCTGTTGATGTGTACGGAACCTGATCCGACGACCTATTGCCTGCCGGGTCTCAGGCAGGCCTTTCCGGGACCGATCGGCGCCTACGCCAATATTGGCTATGAGCAAGCCGAACCCGGCACGGCGACACCTGACCATCAGTTTCACAGCATCGACATTGGGGACGTGACCCCCGAACGCTACGCCGACATCGGACGCAAATGGCTTGATCTGGGCGCCACCATCATTGGTGGTTGCTGCGCCACACGTCCGGCCCATATCGCCGCGCTACGTCAGATGATGGACCGCTATCAAGGGAGTCCCGAACCATGATCGACCTCTATACGGCGGCGACGCCGAACGGCCAGAAGATCCACATCATGTTGGAAGAAACAGGTCTCGAGTACCGAGAGACCTGGATCGACATCGACAAGGGCGATCAGTTCGATCCGGAGTTCTTGAAGGTCAGTCCCAACAACAAGATCCCGGCAATCCTGGATTCCGACGGGCCCGATGGGAAGCCGATGGCGGTGTTCGAGTCCGGCGCCATTTTGCTCTACCTCGCCGAGAAGACCGGCAAGTTCCTGCCCGAGGAGCCGCGCAAACGCTGGGACACCCTGCAGTGGCTGTTCTGGCAGATGGGCGGCTTCGGGCCGATGCTGGGTCAGGCGCATCATTTCAATGCCTATGCGCCGATGCGCCCCGACGGCGCGGTCGTTCTGCCTTATGCCCAGGAACGCTATACCAACGAGGCCGCCAGGCTCTATGGCGTCCTCGACAAGCAGCTCGCCGATCACGAATACGTTGCCGCCGATGAATACACCATCGCCGACATGGCGATCTTCCCGTGGTGCCGCCTGTACAAACGCCAGAACCAGGACATCAACGCCTTTTCGAACGTCAAACGCTGGTTCGAACAGATCAGCAAGCGTCCCGCTGTCGGCAAGGACATGGACAAACTTGAAGACATCGTGGATGGGTTCAGCAAGGAAAGCTGGGAAACCTCTTTCGGTCAGCGCCAGCGCGAGCAGAAATAGAGGCGGTACCGACATGATCTATGTCAACTAAGACACGTCCACGCTGCTGCTAAGGTCCATCGCACGAGGTCATTGTTGATCTGCAGGCCGCTTATGCACCCTCAGTCTGATGGCGCTCTGAGCCGAGTAAGTGGTGGCTCATGAAAGCATCGGCGGTCTGCTGCTAGACGTCGGATTCCTGTTGTCGCGGTCGTGGCCGCGTGACCTGGCTGATCGGGCCATCGGGGAGGCGCGGGTACGTTGGAACTGATAGACGCGTTCTTCGATGCGGCACCTTTGGCGGCGCTGTTCGTGACCGTGGCGCTGGGCTACTTCGTCGGCAAATTCAAGATCGGGCGTTTCGTCCTGGGCGGTATCGCCGGGACGCTGCTGGTCGGCGTCGCCATCGGCCAGTTCGACGTCAAGATCGACGGCTCCATCAAGACTATCTTCTTCTCGCTCTTCATCTACGCGGTCGGTTACCAGGGCGGCCCGCAGTTCTTCCATGCGTTGAACTTCCGCTCACTCAACCAGCTCCTGTCCGCCTTCATCATGTGTTTCATGGGACTGCTGACCGTACTGGTCGCCGCCTGGCTGTTTGATCTGGATCGCGGCATGGCTGCCGGGCTGGCGGCAGGCGGCCTCACACAGTCCGCCATCATTGGCACGGCCGGTGACGCGATCGCCCGGCTCGATGTGGCGCCTGAGCTGATCAAGCAGATGGAGACCAACGTCGCGGTCGGATATGCGGTCTGTTACATCTTCGGTTCGCTCGGACCGATCATCCTGGTCTCGTGGTTCTTCCCGACGGTCATGAAGTGGGACATTCGCGCCGAGGCCTTGAAGCTCGCCAAGGAAATGTCGGGCGGCAAGGCGGAGCTTGAGCCCGGCCAGTTCAACGCCGTGCGTTCCGTCGTTACCCGTGTGTTCGAGGTCGCGGCCGACCGCCAGGCTGCCGGCAAGACGGCCTTGGCGGTCGACAAAGACCATCCCGATTTGGTCATCGAGACCGTGACCCGGGACGGTGCGACCTTGGACGCGGCCGATGACACGGTCATCCAGGCGGGTGATGTCGTGGCCGTCACTGGGACGGTCGCTGAGGTCGAGAAAGCCGCCGCGTATATTGGACCGGAGATCGTCGCGCCCGGCGATTTCCAACTGGTCGAAGAGAACCGCGACATCATTTTGACCAATCGGCATCTGATCGGCCGTCACCTGCAGGAGTTTCGCGACTTCGTCGACGATGATGCCTGGCGCGGCACATTCCTGATGGCGGTCAGGCGCATGGGACGGGACTTGCCGCTGCTGCCAAAGCTGGAATTGAAGCGCGGCGACGAACTCACCTTCACCGGCAGGCCCAAGGCGCTCGATCGGCTACAGGCGCAACTCGGCTACAAGATCACCGCCGCGGCGATAACCGATTTCATCTTTTTTGGCATCGGCATGACGGTCGGCATTTTGTTGGGCCTGGTCCAGTTCAAGATCGCCGGCATTCCCGTCACCATCGGTACCGGTGGCGGATGCCTGTTGTCCGGGTTGCTGTTTGGCTGGCTGCGCAGCGTGCACCCCCACTTCGCGGCGCTGCCGACAGGCGCGTCGAACTTCTTGCGCGACTTTGGCTTGGCCGTGTTTGTCGGCATCGTCGGACTGACCGCCGGGCCGCAAGCGCTGGTTACGATTGAGCAAAGCGGCATCACGCTGTTTCTGCTTGGTGTGGCTGTCACCATCATCCCCACCATTATCACGTTCTATTTCTCGTACTACGTGTTGCGCATCCGCAATCCGATCGAGGCCTTGGCTTGCATGGTCGGCGGCCGCAGCGCCAATCCGGGCTTTGCCGCCTTGCTCGACAAGGCGGGCAACGCGACGCCGGTGGTCGCCTTCACGGTGACGTACGCCGTCGCCAACGTTTTCCTGACATTGTGGGGGCCGATCATCGTCGGGATCATCAGTACGAATCCGCCAACGTGACGCCGAGCCACGGCTGAACCGAGTGCACAGACTTTAGGGAGAGACCCCATGGCGAAACAGGATCTCAGCAGCTTGGCGGAGCTCAGCCCGTTCGAACTGAAAGACAAGCTCATCGCCATCGCCTCGTCGAGTGCCGATCACATGATGCTGAACGCCGGACGCGGCAATCCGAACTTCTTGGCGACCCTGCCGCGCCGGGCCTTTCTGCGTCTGGGCGAGTTCGCCATGCACGAGGCCGAACGCTCCTACGCTTACTTGGACAGTGGCTTTGGCGGCCTGCCAGAGCGTGACGGCATTGTCGAACGGTTCGAGATCTATGCGGAGCATCACGCGGAAGCGCATGGTGTCGGTTTTGTCCATGCGGCGATGACCTACGTGAAGGATCAGCTCGGTATTGCCCGTGACGACTTCCTGCTCGAAATGGTCGCGGCGTTCCTGGGCTGCAACTACCCGGTGCCGCCGCGCATGCTGGAGAATACCGAGAAAATCGTGAAGGCCTACTTGGCTGAGGAAATGTACGGGGCAACGCCACGGGGCGGTGACTTTTCGCTGTTCGCGACGGAAGGCGGCACGGCGGCGATGACCTACGTTTTTCAGACGCTCAGAGTCAACGGCATGATCCACCCCGGCGACAAGATCGCCCTGGGGACGCCGATCTTTTCGCCCTATCTCGAGATACCGCCCCTGCCGGACTACGACATGGAGATCATCGATGTCCGAATGGATGAGGCGTCGGATTGGCAGTTTCCGGCTTCCGAACTCGAGAAATTGAAAGACCCGGACATCAAGGCGCTTTGCGTCGTCAATCCCAGCAACCCGCCTTCGACAAAAATGGCGGACGACACGCTCGCCGCACTCGCCCAGGTGATTGAAAACGACCGGCGCGATCTCATGATCATCACCGACGATGTCTACGGCACCTTTGCCGACGACTTCGTCTCGCTGTTTGCCGTATGCCCGCGCAACACGATGCTGGTCTATTCGTTCTCAAAGTACTTCGGCGCCACAGGCTGGCGTTTGGGCGCCATGGCCCTGCATGACGACAACGTCTTCGATGATGCCCTTGGTGCCCTTCCGGAGAACGTGAAGGCCGGGCTCGACAAACGGTATTCCAGCCTGACGACAACGCCGCGCGAGGTCCGCTTCATTGATCGGCTGGTTGCCGACAGCCGCGCCGTCGCGCTCAACCACACAGCCGGCCTTTCAACACCGCAGCAGCTTCAGATGGCGCTGTTCGCGTTGCACGGATTGATGGACCGGGATCATCGCTACAAGGATGCCGCCAAACACTTGATCCGTGACCGCTATCGCACGCTGTGCCTGCATATCGGGATTGAAGCCGTGCACGGCCCCAACGAGGTCGACTATTACAGCCTGATCGATCTTCAGGTCTTGGCCGGCCAGCTCTACGGCGCTGACTTCGCGGCCTGGTTTACTGACGGCAACAAAGGCACGGACTTTCTGTTCCGTTTGGCCGACAAGACCGGCGTTGTTCTGTTGCCGGGCAAAGGTTTCGAGGTTGTCGACGCGTCGGCTCGTGTCTCGCTTGCCAACCTGACCGAGGCCGACTATGCAGCGATCGGCGAGTTCACCCGCCAAGTTCTGGATAGCTACTACGACGACTTCAAGAGGGAGAAAGGCGATTAGATCCGTCTTGCTGATGGGATGAACCTGAAAAGAAGGTCGGTCCGGACATCCGATGGCGTGGCATTGAGCTATCTGACGGGCGGCAGCGGACAGCCGCTCATCATGCTGTGCGGCTGGTCCCAGGCCGCCACCATCTTCCAGCATCAGTTTGACGCTTTGAGCGCCGCCGCCCGCGTTTTCGTGGTCGATTCCCGCGGTCACGGTGAATCGGAAAAACCGGAAAGCGGTTACCGTATAGGGCGTTTGGCCAAGGACTTGTTCGATCTTATCGTCGCTCTCGACCTCGATCGGCCCGATATCATGGCTCATTCGCTCTCGGCTTCGGTGACATGGTCTTATCTGTTGATGTTCGGTACCGATCGTCCGCCGCGCCGGCTGATCTTCGTCGACGAGCCCAGCGCCTTGCTGGCGCGACCGCACTGGAGCGAGGCCGAGAGGGACGAGGCCGGTGCGATTATCCCGTCTCTCGAAGCCCTCGGCGACTTCTGTACGAACGTTCGTGCCTGCGATACGCCAGAGCGTCAGGCCGACCTGTTGCGCGGCATGTTCACCGCGGCGGTGTCGGAAGATGATCTGCTCGCCATCGCCCGGGAGAATCTGAAACTCCCGCGCCGGCATGCGGCCACGCTTCTGGAAGATAACTGCATCCAGAGCTGGCAGAGCCTGATCCCGACCATCATGCAACCGACCCTTGTGTTTGCCGGCGAGGCCAGTGTTCATCCGGTCGCCAGCCAACGCTGGATCGCCGAGTCGGTTCACGATGGTCAGCTGGCGGCGATTCCGGCGAGCGAAGGCGGCAGTCATTTCATGTTTTTTGAGGATCCCGAGCGGTTCAACGAGCGTGTGGTTCAGTTTCTGACGACCTAGCCGCTACATCGGTTCACTAACGGACCGTTGTTGTGAGCGCTCGATTGCTGCGGCAGACTGCCGCCATGACACGCTACCATGATTGAGCGATGGATAAGGCGCTTCAGGCCTTGTTTGCCGCGGTGTTTGACGACAGTCGCGATCCCCTGGCCGTTCGGCACGGGTCGGTCGACGGCGACTTGGACTATGCCAACACCGCATACCGGGAAAAGCGTGAGACGGCCGGTAAGGCGAATGATGAAGCGGCCGACAGCCCGGCCATCGTGACGATCGGTGGCGCAACCGCCAGAGACTCGTTGAATGTTATCGTCGAGCGCTCTGGTGGCTTGGCACCCCGTCCATCGCAAGATGCCCTGGCTGCAATTGGGCCGGTCCTCGATTCAATTGCCAACGGCATCGTCATCCACAGTTGCTTCCGGCCGTTGTTCATGAATCGTGCGGCCCGGGCCATGCTCGACCTGGACGGAACCCATGCGGCGGTCGAAGAACCGACATTGCTGCGTTTCGCGACGTTCGAAGACCTTCCCCGTTTGCTGGAACGCCATGTTGCAGCGTTGGACGACAATCCTCTTGCGCCACAGACTGTCGGCTTCAACAGCGCAGGTGGTGAGGCGCGGTGGCTGGAGATTAGCGAGTCCAAGGTCCCTATTGGTGACTGCGACGCGGTCATCATGACGCTTGTCGATGCCAGCGATTTGGTGCGCGCCGGCAAGCGAGAAGTGTTGTTGCGAGAGGCGATTGACAATCTCTCCGACAGTTTTGTGCTCTACGATGCCGATGAAAGGGTGGTCCTGACCAACCAACGCTTTCACGAGGTCTTTCCCTACCTGCCGGGCCAGGGCAACATCGTCGGCGCCAACATGGTCGACTTGGTGCGCAGCAGTGTCGAGCAAGGTGCGGTAACCGACCCCACGTTTGCGGAAAAAGACACCGATACCTGGATTGAGGATTTCATCAATCTCAGACGCCGGGCGAAACTCGCATTGTCCGAAGACACGTGGCCGGACGGCCGGTGGGATCTGGTCAAGGAGCAACGCCTGGATTCCGGCGGGTTCGTCTCGGTGCGTACCGACATCACCGAACGCAAACGGGTCGAGTTTGCGCTGAAGGACCAGGAAGCGCGTCTCAACGACGAACTCGCCGAGCGCAGCAAGCATCTCTCGGCGGTCCTCTCGAATGTCGCCCAGGGTGTTCTCGTCTTGTCGCCCGAACTTGAGGTCATCCTCACCAATCAGGGTTTTCACGACTTACTCGACTGCCCGCTGGATTTCAGCACGCCCGGGACACCTGTTGCCGATCTGATCGAAGACCGCATTCGCCGCGGCTATCTCTATCCCAAGGAACATCAGGAAGGGCGTGACGTTGCCGACCTCGTGGCGGAGCGTATTGAGAGCTATTTCTTCGTGAGCGGCCAGGAATATCATCAGCTTGACATTGGTGGCCGTACGATCGAGGCCCGTCGTGACCGGCTCTCTGACGGCAGCTTTATCGTCACCTACACGGACGTTTCCGATCGCGTGCGCGCCGAACAAGAAGTCGAACGCCAGCGTGAAGCGCTTTACCAAAGCGAGAAGCTGTCGGCGTTGGGCATGCTCCTGGCGGGCGTCGCCCACGAGCTGAATAATCCGCTGCAGGTCGTGCTGGGCCACGCAGCCTTGTTGGAAAGCGACGCCGCCGACACCGACATGGGCAAACGCGCGAGCACGATTTTGGGCGCTGCCGAACGCTGTGCCAGGATCATCAAGACCTTCCTGGCGATGGCGCGCGATACACCGGCGTCGCGCCGGCCGGTCCAAGTCAACCAGTTGATCGACCACGCGCTTGAACTGATGGGTCACCAGCTGAGCCTGAACAACATCAGAATTGATCTCAACCTATCGCCCGGCCTGCCAGATGTCGTCGGTGATCCCGATCAACTCAACCAGGTCATCGTCAATCTGCTGATCAACGCCATGCAGGCCATGGAGACGGCCGACGATCCCAAGGTTGTTGTTGTTGAAACACGCCTGGACGCCGTGTCGAAAGCGGTCGAGCTGGCCGTCGCGGATTCAGGCAGCGGTGTGCCTGATGAGATCAAGACACGGATCTTCGATCCCTTCTTCACCACCAAACCGACGGGCGTTGGCACCGGCGTCGGGCTGGCCGTGTGCCATGGCATGGTGGTGGCCCACGGCGGCACGATCAGTGTCGAGGATGCTGCTGACGGTGGAGCGAGGTTCTGTGTCAAGCTCCCCTATCAGTGGGCTTCGGGCGCTGTCGAGCCCATTGCGGATGCTCCATCCGATGCGATCCGGGGCAAGCGGGTGCTGATCATCGATGATGAAGCCGATATTCGCGATCTGTTGGGCGATATCTTGCAGTCTCTGGACCTGAAAATAGACGATGTGGCCGATGGCCGCGACGCGTTGGACCGTCTGGATGCCGACGACTACGACCTCATCATCTGCGATCTTTGGATGCCCGACTTGGATGGCAAAGCGGTTTACGCGGAAATGGAGCGGCGGGTTCCCCATCTACTCGATCGTCTGATTTTTGTTACCGGCGACCTCTTGAGCCAGCCTACCGATGCTTTCCTGGCCAAAACCGGTCGGCCCTATCTGACCAAACCCTTTTTGCCGGGGCAGGTCCGCAGTACTGTCGCCGACCTGCTTGCTGATCCCTGAGATCGTCGGCAACATATTCAAATCGTTGAGTTTTATGGATCACCGCGACACTTTGATGCACACTGTGCACCACGATTGATGCGGCAGGTTCTATGCGAGCAATCCCCCTTACGTCGCCGACTCGCCGGTCAGGCCCTTGCCTGACGCGCCCGAATGCGGATTGTTGGTGCGTTCGGCGGTGACCCCATGACCGTTCACAGTTCGGTTGTTGCCGGATCGCGCCAGCCCTGGCGGTGTCTCTTTGCCATTTTGGTTGGTGGTGCCGTGTTAGCGGCGTGCGCGCCGGTCGGGCCTGACTTTGTCGAGCCGCAGGCGGCGGTCGAAGCCGACTGGACCGAGCCGGCGCCACTGGTTGTGGGGCAGGGTGCGCAGCCGGATCCGCGATGGTGGACCACCTTCAACGACCCCGTGCTCACCCAATTGGTCGAGGTCGCGCAGCGCAACAACCCGACCTTGCAGGCCGCCGGCGTTGCCGTGCTGCAGGCGCGCGCCCAACTTGGCATCGCACAGGGTCAAATCTATCCCCAGCAGCAGGAGCTCCGGGGCAAAGTCGAGTACGCTCGTCTCGATGACGATACGTTCCAGCGGTTCAACTTTCCCGAACAGAACCTGGCAATCGATCAGATAGCGATTCAGGCCGCCTGGGAGATCGACTTCTGGGGCAAGTTCCGGCGTGCCATTGAATCCGACCAAGCGGCTCTGGAATCGTCGATCGCGGCCTATGACGATGCGCTGGTGTCGCTGACCGCGGATGTCGCGAACTCCTACATCAACATACGCGTCCTTCAGGAGCGGCTTGTGGTCGCCTGGTCCAATGTGGTGACCCAGGAAGAAAATCTCAGGATTGCGCGGGTTCGCTTCAAGTATGGTGAGACGAGTCAGCTCGACGTCTTGCAGGCCGAGACCCAATTGGCCCAGACGCAGGCGCAAATCCCGGAATTCGAGAACAGCCTGGCACAGGCGAAGTATGCCCTGGCGGTTCAACTGGGCCTTGTCCCCGATGCGATCGATGCCTTCCTCGCGCCGGCCGAGTGGCTCCCAGTGGTGCCGGATGTGGTGGGTGTGGGCATCCCGCGCGATCTCTTGCGTCGGCGCCCGGACATACGCGAGGCCGAAGCGGCAGCAGCCGCTCAGTCGGCCGCCATCGGCGTTGCGGAGGCAGCGCTCTATCCGTCGTTTTCTTTGGCCGGATCGTTCGGTTTTGGCTCCAGCAATGTGCTGAATTCGTCGCTGACCGATATCTTTCGATGGGATAGCCGCGCGTTGAACGCCGGCGCCTCGTTCGTTTTCCCCATCTTCAACTATGGCCGGTTGATCAACCAGGTCAGGGTCCAGGATGCCGCGTTTCAGCAGTCGGTGCTGAACTATCAAAACGTTGTTTTGACCGCACAGCAGGAAGTCGAAGACGGCTTGGCATCGTTGTCGACGTCGAAAGTTGCAGCCGCCGTCCTGTCCGAGGCGGTCGGTGCTGCCGGTCGGTCGACGGAGTTGTCGATGGTGCAGTACAAGTCCGGCGAGACCGACTACACGACCGTGTTGAACGCCGCGGATGCCCAACTCGCGGTCGAGGACTCGCTGGTCGTGGCCAAGGGCAACGAGTTGCTGAGTGTTGTCGCCATCTATCGGGCGCTCGGCGGTGGTTGGCAGGTGCGCGAGGCAACGGGCTTTGTGTCAGGCGACGTGGTTGACGAGATGGAGCAGCGTACGGATTGGGGCGGCATGATCGACGAGGTCAACAATCCGGACCTCAACACCGATGAAGTCGAGTAGGGTAGGGCCGATGTTCTGTCGAAATGCGTTCCATCCATGGCTCTGGTCGAAAGCCCTATCGATCCTGTTGGCCGCCGGGATTGTAGGTTGGATGCTGCCGGCGCCGTCGGCGGCCCAAGATCAATCCCAAAATCAACAAAGTCTGCCCAAGGTCACGGTCGCGCTACCGACGACCATGGAGATCGCTGACGCCATCACCTTCACCGGCACGGTGGCGGCTTCGCAGTCGGTTGATCTTGTGGCCCGTGTCGAAGGCTATCTTGAACAGGTGTATTTCGAAGACGGCTCGTTCGTCGACGAGGGCCAACTGCTGTTTACGATCGAGCCCGATCAGTATGAACAGAACCTTCTGTTGAATCTCGCGGCCCTGCGCAGCGCCGAGCAGGAATATGAGCGCCAGCAGGCCATGATTGCCGAAAACGCCACATCGGTTGCGTCGCTCGAGAACGCACAGTCTCAGCGCGATCAAGCCGCCGCACAGGTGCGGTTGTCGGAGATCACCCTGGGCTACACCATCGTCAGTGCGCCGTTCAGCGGACGGATCGGCCCGCGCCTTGTCGATCCCGGTAATTTGGTAGGCGCGGCGGGAAATCCCACCGTGATCGCGACCTTGGACCGGCTTCAGCCGATCTATGTCAATTTCAACCTGAACGAACGCGACGCTCTCATGGTCCGCGACATGGTGCGCCAGGAAACCGACGCTGTAACGCCCGGTGTCGGCGTCGCGCCGGTCTATATCGGTCTGACCAACGAGACCGGTTATCCCCATGAGGGCACACTCGATTTTGTCAGCAGCACGGTCGACGCCTCGACCGGCACGATCCAGATGCGTGCGATCTTTCCCAACTACGATCGCCTGCTGTTCCCGGGCCTGTTCGTGCGGGTGCGTATTCCGATCAGCCAGCCGAAGCCCACGCTCATGGTGCCCAATTTGGCTGTTGGCGAGGATCAGCAGGGCCGGTTTGTTCTGGTCGTCGGCAGCGATGACGTGGTCGAGCGCAAGGCGGTGGAAACCGGACCGCTGGAAGGCAGCCTGAGGGCAATCACCAGCGGCATTAGCGCCCAGGACCGTGTGGTGGTCAACGGTTTGGTCAATGCCAAGGTGGGCGCCAAGGTTGCACCTGAGGAGCAGCAAGCCTCCTCGACTACGGCCGAGACACAATAGGTATCGTCGCCGATCATGCTGTCAAAGTTCTTCATCGAGCGGCCGGTTCTTTCGAACGTCATCGCGCTGGTCATCCTTTTGATCGGTGGCGTATGCATCTTGACCCTACCGGTCGGCCAATACCCGCCGATTACGCCGCCGACCATTCAGGTCACAGCCTTCTACCCGGGTGCCAACGCCAAGATCGTGGTCGAGACGGTGGCGCTGCCGATCGAGGAGAAGGTCAACGGCATCCAGGACCTGCTCTATATGGAGTCGACCGCAACGAACGATGGCCGCTATGCCCTGGTGGTGACGTTCGAGGTCGGCACCGATCCCGACGAGGCGCAGGTTCTGGTGCAGAACCGGGTATCGGCCGCGCTTGCCAGCCTGCCCAGCGCAGTGCAGGAGCAGGGTGTCGTTACGGAGAAAAAGTCGACCTCGATCCTGCAAATCGTGACGTTGACGTCGACCGACGACAAGTTTGACGCGCTCTTTCTGAGCAACTACGCGACCATCAACCTGCATGATGAACTTGCCCGGTTGACGGGTGTCGGTGACGTGCTGGTATTCGGCATCGGCGAATACAGCATGCGTATCTGGCTGAACCCGGAAGAGATGCTGGTCCGTTCGCTGACGCCCGCCGATGTGATCAGCGCCATTCAGCAGCAGAACCAGGAGGTATCGGCCGGCCAAACCGGTATGCCGCCGGTGCCGGAGGGCCAGGACTTTCAGATTACCGTGAACTTGAATGGCGCCTTGACGGAGGTCGAAGAGTTCGAGGAGATCATCGTCAAGGCGGCTGATGACGCGGGCGGGCAGGTAACGCGCATCCGGGATATCGGACGCGTCGAACTGGGCAGTCAGAATTATGGCCAGGCGTTCACCTTGAACAACAAGCCGGCGGCGGGCCTTGCCATATTCCAGTTGCCCGACGCCAATGCCCTGGATGCCGCCCAGGAAGTCAGGGACACCATGACACGGATGTCCGCGGACTTCCCCGAGGGTCTGGAATACGGCATTCCGTTTGACACGACGATCGTCGTCAAGCAGTCGATCAACGAAGTCTACATCACGCTGCTTGAGGCCGGCGTCCTGGTCTTGATCGTGATCGTTATCTTCCTGCAGGACTGGCGTGCCACCTTGGTGCCGACGACGACCGTGCCGATCACCATCGTCGGCGCCTTCGCGGCCATGGCCTTGATGGGTTTCAGCATCAACATTCTGACCTTGTTGGCCTTGGTGCTGTCGATCGGCATCGTTGTCGACGATGCGATTGTCGTTGTCGAAGGCGTCACCCAGGAGATCGAAAAGGACAAGAAGCCGAAGGTGGCCGCGGTCGATGCCATGCGCCAGCTGTTCGGGCCGATCATTGGCATCACGCTGGTTTTGATGTCGGTATTCTTGCCGGCAGCCTTCATGCCGGGCATTACCGGCCAGATGTTCCGCCAATTCGCGCTCGTCATCGCGGCGACGGCGCTGATCAGCGCGATCAACGCGATTACGCTGAAGCCGACACAGTGCGGCCAGTGGCTGCGTTCGGTTCCGAAGACGAAAAGAAAGTTCTTCGTGTTCCGCATCTTCGACTGGCTCTACAACCCGTTCGAACGTTGGTATGTCCGCCTGGTTGGCCGCATGGTCAACCACAGTATCCTCATGTCGCTCATCGCCTTGACATTGGTCGGTCTGGCGTTCGTTGGACTGACACGTATTCCGACCGGTTTCATTCCGATCGAGGATGAAGGTTACGTGGTCGTCGCCGCCTACCTGCCGGATGGCGCTTCGCTGGAGCGCACGGAAGCGACGATGAAGGACATTTCCGATCTCTCGCTTAAGATCCCCGGCGTCGAGTATGCGGTCGCCATCAGCGGTATGTCGCTGCTGGAGAGCAGTGCCTCGCTCGCCAACGCCGGCGTCGCTTATCTTGTCTTGAAGGACTGGAGCGACCGCGGCGATGGCGAAGACCTGCTATCGATCTACAACAACCTCAACGCCAAACTTAAAGACCTTCAGGAAGCCCATACCCTTGTCGTCATTCCGCCTCCGGTACCTGGCATAGGGCTATCCGGTGGCTTTGAGATGATGATCGAGGTGACCGACGGCAGTTTTGACTATCAAGAGCTGCAACAGGTGACGGATGCGATTGCCGCGGCTGCTTCGAGCCAACCCGAAGTGCGCAATGCCTTTTCAACCTTTAGCGCCCAGGCACCCCAGGTCAGCGTCATTGTCAACCGATCGCAGACCGAGGTCTTCGGTGTCGCTGTTGGTGATCTCTTCAGCACCCTGCAGGCCTATCTGGGTTCGGCCTATGTCGGCCAGTTCACCAAGTTCGGCCAGAACTTCTCGATCTTCGTTCAGGCCGATCAGCAGTACCGGCTGCAGACCGAGGACCTCAAGCAATTCTACGTTCGCAATCAAAACGGCGACATGGTGCCTGTCGGCGCTGTCGCGGATATTGAGTCCGCCCAGGGCCCCGGTGTTGTCACGCTCTATAACCTCTATCCGGCGGCCGAGGTCAACGGTATCGCCAACCAGGGCTATAGCTCCGGTGAGGCGATCACGCTGCTTGAGCAGATCGCCGACGAGAACCTGCCGTCGAACATGCGCTACGAGTGGACAGGCTTGTCCTATCAAGAACAACTGGTTGGTAACTCCTCTTACTTCATTTTCGCACTTGCCGTGACGCTTGTGTTCTTTGTTCTGGCCGGCCAGTACGAAAGCTGGGTGACACCGGGCAGCGTGCTGTTCGCGGTTCCGCTGGCGCTGTTGGGGACGGTCGCTGTGTTGTTGGGCATCGGCATTGCCAACAACCTCTATGTTCAGATCGGCCTGGTCTTGCTGATTGCGTTATCGGCCAAGAACGCGATTCTTATTGTCGAAGTCGCGCGTCATCTTCATGCGCAGGGCGTCGACGTGCGCGAAGCCGCCGTCAAGGCCGCCGAGACTCGTTTCCGGCCAATTCTAATGACGTCGTTCGCGTTTATCCTCGGTGTCGTGCCCCTGGTGCTGGCGAGCGGCGCCGGCGCCAACGCTCGTAAGTCATTGGGCATCACGGTCTTTAGCGGCATGTTGGCCTCAACCTGCCTGGCCGTGTTGTTCGTGCCGTCCTACTACGTCGTGCTGCAGCGCTGGCAGGACTACCGCGCTCGTAAGAAAGAAGAAAAGGCGGCCGCTAAGGCTGGCACCTGATACGGCCGTTGCCCACGTCCACAAGAAAGAAAAAGGACCTGCGCGCCAGCACAGGTCCTTTGGCAATGTAATAGGTAGTCAGGATTTCGCGAGGATGTCGCGGATCTCTTCCAACAGCACCTCTTCGCGCGGCGTCGCCGCTGGTTCCGCGGGTGCCTCTTCCTCTTTGCGCTTGGCCGCGTTCATCGCTTTGACCAGCATGAAGACGACCCAGGCAACGATCAGGAAGCTGATGCAGTTGTTGATGAAGACGCCCCAATTGATGGTGGCGGCGCCGGCCTCTTGCGCGGCAGCGAGCGAAGCGTACTCCTCATCGCCCAGAATGGTGAAGATATCGGTAAAGTCGACGCCGCCGGTGAAGAAGCCGACGATCGGCATCAAGATGTCATCCACCATCGACTTCACGACACTGGTAAAGGCTGCGCCGATAATGATGCCGATGGCCATGTCCATCACGTTGCCCTTAATGGCAAACTCTTTGAACTCCTTAAACATGCTCCAAACCCCCCGGTAAGAAATCTTCCTTCCCGCCACTTTCGTAGCACAATGCCGCTCGAGCCGGAAACCCCTATGCGCCAACAGCTTAAGTGGCAGATATCGGTGATCTGCGACCGTAAATTGCTGGCGAAAGTACGAGCCCCGTTAGCGTGCCGTCTTGTGCGATCAGCATGTGCAAATCGGTTTGACCATTCTTGTCGTTTGTCGACAACGCGCGCGTTGAATCAGCCGGACTTGTCAGTTTGTTCGGCAATGGCCTGAACCAGGGCGCGGATGTCCGACGGTCCAGCGGGCTTCTCCAGGTAGGGGCGCTTCGACGATTTGAGAAACTGATGGATGTCGCTGCTTAGTGTGTCGCCGGTGATAAAGGCAATGCACGACACCAGTTCGGGCCGCGTTTCCTCCAGATGCTGGAACAGCTTTGGACCGTCCAGACCGGGCATCCGCAAGTCGCTCAAGATGACGTCGAAGTCGTTATCCGCGATGATTTCAAGCGCCCGCTTGCCGGAGTTCGCGGTTTCCACGTCATGGCCGTCAAATCGCAGAATGTCGGCGACGAGTTCGGTCATGTCCTCTTCGTCGTCGATCGCCAGAACCGAAAGCCGGCGCCCGCCTTGTGCTGTGCTTTCCATCGTCAACTCTTCTGCCCTATCGGCATCGCGGCATGGCAGCTTGATAACAAACGCCGTGCCTTCCTTGCAGGCGTCATCCAGCTTGATGCGCCCGCCATGGGTTTCAATGATACGATGACACAGTGCCAATCCGATACCTGTGCCTTTTCCCGTCGCTTTGGTCGTGAAGAACGGTTCGAAAATCCGGTTGCGTATCTCCTCGGGAATACCCGGTCCGTTGTCCTTGACCTTGATGACGACATCGCCCGTTGTCGGACGGAACGATGATGTCAGTTTCAGGTGCCGTTCGCCATCGTGGCTCTCCATGGCGTGTTTGGCATTGATCACCAGATTGGTGATGACCTGGCTGATCTGCCCGAAGTCGGCCGCGACCGTCGGCAGTTTGCGCGACAGGTGCTGGGAAACCCTGACATCGGCACTGCTCAGATCATTGTTGCAGACCTCTAACGCGACATCGATCGCCTGGTTGACGTCGATCGGTTCGCTGATCGACGGTTGCTGGCGCGCCATGGCGAGGAATGTTTTGACGATGCGGCCGCATCGTTCGGCGGCGTTGCCGATGCGCTCGGCACGGCCTTTCATCTCTTCGTCGGCCGCCGATTCGGCCAGCAGGATCGCCTGACCGACGACCACCGATAAGGGGTTGTTCAACTCATGGGCAACGCTGGCCAGGAGCTCACCCATCGCGCTCATCTTTTCGTTTTGATGGAGCATCTCTTTCTGGCGCGCCAGTTCGTCCTCGAAAGCCAGGCGTTCGGTCAGATCGATCATGCTGGTGATGGCGACGGGCGGGCCCTTCGTCGACAACAGGCGGCTGGCCATGGCGACCCAGATGATCTCGCCGTCGGCCCGTTTGACCTGAAACTCCCGATCGCGGACCTCCCCGGTCTTTCGGATCTGGGCGAGATAAGCAGACCGATCACCGGGGTCAGCGTAGTAGTCGATGACGTTGCGTTGTTCTCGCGCCGGCCATTCCAGGCCCAGAAGCTCAGCGGCGGCGGGGCTTTCATAAAGAATGCAGCCGCTTTCGATCTCGACCAGCCAAACCGGCAGAGGGTGCGACTCGACAATCCGTCGGAACTGCTGCTCGCTCTTGCGCAGCTCTTCTTCGGCCAGGATCCGCTCGGTGATATCAATGCTGACGGTTGCCACATGGGTGACATCACCGGCTTCATCCTTGATCGGCGTTTTCGAGCTGAACCAGACGGAGCGCTCTCCATTTATGCGGTACTCACCCTCACGGTTGAGAACCGCCGTACCACTCTCAAAGACCTGGTTGTCGTTGTCGGTGCCGTTCAGATCCTCGTAGTGAATTCTCTTCTTTTGCTCGTCGGTCCGCCCGATCATGTCTTCCGGTGATAGGCCAAACAACGCGGCCAGATTGCGGTTGACCAGGGCATAACGACCGTTGCGGTCTTTGATGTTGATCGCAGCCGGCGCCGCGTCGATGACGCTGCGCAAGAACTTCTCGCGCTCGCGCAATTCGTTGCCGACCACTTCCAGCTCGTGACGTCGTTCCCGGCCGTCGGTGTCGTAGACCGCCAGCAAGCGCCGGAGAATATCAGAGCACGATGCAACGATTGTTGCGGGTTCGATCTCGTCGTGACTGCTCAGCAACTGCTCGAGGGCCGCCTGATTGAGCCCCGCCAGTTCTTCCAGGTTGATGCCGCGCTCCAGCAGCTCGCGGCCCAAGGCGTCAGCAATCGCAAACTGTGCGTCGTCCGCCGCCGCCAGGTAGGCCGCAACCAGATTGATGTATGCCTTAAGGGTCTTGGCGTCCGGCATGGTTCCACCCAGAGACTGAGCTGCTCACACCGGCACGAAGAGCCGGTCCGATCCTTGATATGGGTACGTCGGCTGCGTCACGTCGGGTTTGAAACACGGTTGAAACAAATGCCACGGACTCGCGACACAGAGATGAAACAGGTCAACCACATGTTCACCTCGCTGTCAGCTTGGGGGGAAACCGAGCGGCGCAACGAGTTTCCGAAACCACACGATCTTATGGAGCTATCCATGCCGCAAATTGATTCCGGTGGTGCACCCGTATCCAGTACAAACCGCGCCGCCGTCGACGGCCTTGAACGTGCCTTCGGCCTGTTCCAGGGCTATTTCAACGATCCGCTGGCCGAGATCGACGACGTGCTGGCTGCCGATCCCGATTTTGTCATGGGCCACTGCTTCCGCGCCGGCCTGTTCCTGATTTCGAGTGAAAAGGCCGCCGTGCCCGAGCTGGAGGCGTCCGTCGCGGAGATCGAAAAGCGCGTCGACCACGCCAACGAGCGTGAGCGCGGCCATCTGGCTGCCGCGAAGGCTTGGCTGGCAGGCGACTTTCTTGGTGCCGCCCAGCGTTACGGCGACGTTTTGAGCGCCTATCCGCGCGATGCTATCGCGATGCAGTTTGCCCATCAGTGTGATTTCCTGCTCGGTCAGTCCCGGATGCTGCGCGATCGCGTGGCCTGGGTGCTGCCCCACTGGGCGCCGAACGAGCCGACCTGGGGTTACCTGCAGGGCATGTACGCGTTCGGCCTGGAAGAAATGGGTCACTATGGTGAAGCCGAAAAGGCCGCCAAGGCATCGATCGACATGAACCCGCGCGACGCCTGGGGTGTCCACGCTCTGGCGCATGTCCTCGAAATGCAGGGACGAACGGAAGAAGGTATCGATTTTCTCGAGTCGACATCGGGCAATTGGTCGCCCGATAACGGTTTTGCCTTCCACAACTGGTGGCACTTGGCGCTCTATCACCTCGATCGGCGCGATTTCGGCCGTGTGTTGGAACTCTACGATCGGTCAATCCATCCCGAATCGACCGATGTGCTGATGGAGCTGGTCGATGCCGCCTCGTTGTTGTGGCGTTTGCAATTGGCCGGTCACGATGTTGGTGACCGCTGGTCAGACATCGTCGCGACCTATGAAGGCGTGACAAAGGATGGCTATTACGCCTTCAACGACATGCACGCGATGATGGCCTTTGTGTCCACCGGCCGGCGCGACGCCGCCGAGCAGGTCATCTCGACCCTGACCAAGCGGGCAGGCGAAAGCGACACCAACGCCATGATGACACGCGAAGTCGGCTTGCCGGTGTGCCGCGCCATCGAGGCTTTCGACCAAGGCAACTACGATGGGGTGATTGAGCTGCTGCGTCCGGTCCGCCTGATTGCGAACCGGTTCGGCGGCAGCAACGCGCAGCGCGACGTCCTCGACTGGACGCTGGTCGAGGCGGCATTCCGCGGCGGCCGCCACGGCTTCGCCGAAGCCCTTGTCAACGAACGTACGGCACGCAAACCCGAAAGTGCGATGGCGCGATGGTTCAAGACCCGCGTTACAGGAAGCACCGCAAACGTCGAGACGGCCGCGTAACCTCACCCGCTGCCGAATCGACAACGGGCCGGAACGGTCGCCTGCGGGCGCCGTTCCGGCCCCTTTTTTTTGGATCAAGCTGTTACCGGACTGAAACGTTTCGCCGCCAAGCGCGAAACTCAGCCGAAATGGGATGCCGCCATATTCCAGCTCGGGGCGCGGGAGAACACCCGCGACGGAGATTGGAGAAAGTCATGTCGGTGGTCAGCTACATCAACGCCAACGATAGAAGCGTGGCGGTTCGATCGGCCGGTTCCGGTCAGCCTGTCGTTTTGCTGCACAGCTCGGCCAGCTCAAGCGCGCAGTGGCGCGATACGATGGCCGATATGGCGCCGGTGTTTCGTGTTCTCGCGCCGGATTTTCCCGGTTACGGCAAGAGCGCATGTTGGTCGGGTACGGCGCCACGTACATTGGCGACAGACTCCGGGATCGTTGCCGCGATCGCCGATGACTGTCGTGAGCCGATCCATCTGGTCGGCCATTCCTATGGTGGCGCGGTCGCTCTTTGGTATGCCATGCGCCATCCTGCGACCGTCAAAAGTCTGACGCTGATCGAGCCTGTTGCCTTCAATGTGTTGCGGTTCGGCGGCAGAGGCCGACGTTTCCTTTTCGATGAGATCAACGAAGTTGCGACTACGGTCGTGAACGCGCTTAGCCGGGGCGATCATTTTTCCGGCATGGCGCACTTCATCGACTACTGGAATGGCCGCGGCACGTGGGATCAGCTGCCGCACGAACGCCAGGAAGTGCTCGCCGCTCAGATCGAGAACATCGCCCAGGAGTTCAGTGCCGTCTTCGACGACCCAAGGTCGACGGACGCGTATGAGGACCTCCAGGTGCCGACGCAGATCATCCGCGGCGACCAGTCGCGGGTACCGGCGATGAGCGTGGCCGCCAGCCTGGCGCGCGCCATACCCTCAGCGGCGTTGCAGACCATCGAAGGCGCCGGACACATGCTGCCGCTTACCCATAAGGCGTCGATCAAGCAGGCGATCAGCCAGCACATCGAACGGCACGCCCACACTATCGTCAACGTACCCGCGTTGCCCCAGGCGGCGTAGCCCGGCTCCATAACATCGACCGAGAGGACGTTCGTCATGAACTACGAAACCAACAATCCTCAGACCCTCGCCGTTCATCATGGTTTCGATTCGGACCCGACGACCGGCGCCGTGACCGTGCCGATCTATCAGTCCGCGGCTTTTACGTTCGAAAACACCGAGCACGCGGCTGATCTGTTCGCGTTGAAGCAGTTGGGCAACATCTACACACGTGTCCAAAATCCGACCTGCGACGTGCTTGAGCAGCGCATCGCGGCGATGGAGGGTGGCGCGGCAGCGATGACGACCGCTTCCGGTCAGTCGGCGATCACATTTTCGCTCCTTAACATCGCCCAGGTGGGCGACAACATCGTTAGCTCGACCGACCTTTATGGCGGCAGCTGGAACCTGTTCTCCAACACGTTGCCGACCATGGGTGTTGAGGTGCGTTTTGTCGATCCGGCAGACCCGGACGCCTTCCGCAAGGCAACCGACGAACGGACCAGGGCGTACTTCGCCGAGACGCTGCCCAATCCCAAGCTTGACGTCTTTCCTATTGCCGAGGTCGCGACCATTGGCGAGGAGCTAGGCGTGCCGCTGATCGTCGACAACACGGCCGCGCCGGTGATTTGCCGGCCGTTTGATCACGGCGCCCATATCATCGTCTATTCGGCGACCAAGTATATCGGTGGTCACGGCACGTCGATCGGTGGCCTGATTGTCGACGGCGGCAGGTTTGACTGGGAACGCCATGCAGCGCGGTTCCCGATGCTGAACCAGCCCGACCCCAGTTACCACGGCGCGGTCTGGACCGAAGCGACCAAGGAGATGGGTCCGGTTGCATACATCGTAAAGGCCCGCTGCACCCTGCAGCACGATCTCGGCGCACCAATGAGTCCGTTCAACGCCTTCCAGTTTCTGCAAGGCCTGGAGACCTTGCCGATCCGGATGCGCGAACACTGTCGTAACGCGCAAGTCGTTGCCGACTTCCTGGCGGGCCGCAAGGACGTCACGCGTGTCATTCATCCCGCCCATTCAGCCGGCGAGGTGCGCCGGCGCGCCCGCTCTTATCTCACGGGCGGTTTCGGCGGATTGGTTGGGTTCGAGATGGCTGAAGGCGCGGAGGCCGGCCGTCAATTCATCGACAACCTGACGCTTGCCTATCACTGCGCCAATATCGGCGACGCCCGTACACTGGCCATCCATCCGGCATCGACGACGCACTCCCAGCTTACGGCCGACGAGCAGGCCGCAACCGGCGTGACGCCAGGTTACGTTCGACTGGCCGTCGGTATCGAGGATGTCGTTGATATCATCGGCGACATAAGCCAAGCGCTCGATGCGGTGACCACTGTTAAGAAAGCGGCGTGATGATTGAAGCGGGCGGCTGGGCATCCTATAAGGACCCGGCCGCCTGTTCTTAGAACTGAGCGTGCGCCATGCCCATTGTTCTGCCAGATGAGTTGCCCGCCCGGAACACCTTGATTGGTGAGGGTGTTGCGGTAACGGCCCATGAAGCGCCGTTGAAGGTGGCCCTGGTCAACCTGATGCCGCAAAAGTCAACCGCCGAACGCCAGTTCGCACGTATGCTGGCTTTTTCTCCATTTGCTGTTGATCTGACCTTGCTGTTGCCATCTGGTTATAAGCCGAAGACAACCGGACACGATCACCTGCGGCGTTTCTATCAGCGCTGGGAGGATGTCGCTCATCACCGGTTCGACGGATTGATTGTCACCGGCGCGCCGGTCGAATTGCTGCCGTTCGGCGCCGTGACCTATTGGCGGTCACTCACGCGGCTCTTTGATTGGGCCGATGATCATGTCGGCCAGAGCCTCTATGTCTGCTGGGCGGCACAGGCAGCACTTTTTCACCGGCATGGCATTCTTAAGCGGCCGTTGCGGCAAAAGGCCTTCGGTCTCTACCCGCAATCCCTTGGCAATGGTGGACACTGGCTGGTACGTGGCATGGGTGACCGCATGACGACACCGGTATCGCGTCATACCACCGTCGACCAGCAGGCCATCGATCGCGTCGGTGACCTGGTGACCCTGGCGGGTTCACCGGAGACTGGCCCCTGCCTGCTGAGTGACGACCAGCGGTCGTCGGCTTACATGTTCAACCACCTGGAATACGAGGCCGATACGCTGTGGCAGGAATTCCGCCGCGATGCCTCGTCAAGTCCCGACATACCTCAGCCGGCGAACATGACGACGCATAAACGCGATGCGTTGGGCCGACCGCCGTGGTGGCGCGATGCCCGTGTCTTCTTCGATAACTGGGTGGGTGCCATGGCCAGGCGGCGTTGCGCCGCCATTGTGCCGCACCGTTTGCCGCAACAGCCTGTGGTCTCGCGCCAACTCTTGCCGTGCTGACCTAATCGAGGTCGCTAGTCAGCTTCAGCTGTCTGATCGGCCTGGCCCGTCGGCACAAACATGTAGCCGACGCCGCGCACCGTCTTGATCGCCTGCGGCTTGGCGGGATCGGCTTCGACCTTGCGGCGCAGGCGCGCGACACGGATGTCGATGCTGCGGTCGAACGGCTCCCAATCGCGGTTATGGGCGAGATCCAGCAACTGGTTGCGCGACAGAACACGATTGGGGTGTTCGGCAAGCGCACGGAGGAGATCGAACTCCATGGCGGTAATGGCGATGTCGTTGCCATCGTCGTCCATCAGCTTGTGGCTCTCCAGATCCAGCCAGCAGGTGCCGAACCGGACGCGCTCATGGGGCTGGTCGTCGCCGGTGCTGACACCGTCAGCCGCCATGTTGGTTCGCCGCAGCACAGCCTTGACGCGTGCCAGCAGCTCGCGCAGGTCGACCGGTTTGGCGAGGTAGTCATCCGCGCCCATCTCAAGACCAATGATGCGGTCGACCACTTCACCGGCGGCGGTCAGCATCATGATGGCGGTCTTGTGGTGTTCGCGCAGATAGCGGGCGAGCGATAGGCCGTCTTCGCCCGGCATGGCGATATCCAGGATTGCAAGTTGGACGCTGCTCTCCTCAAGGATCTTTCGCAGTTCGACACCGCCTGACGCCGCGGTCACCCGAAAACCGTGGAGACTGAGATACTCACGAACCGTCTCTCGAATGTCGGGCTCGTCATCGACTACGACGATATGGACGCGATCGCCTCGCACGCTACTCTCCTTTTCGTCGGGCCGCTTCTATGCTCACCCGCCAAATCTGATCAATGTGCCGTCTACGTTGGGCCAGAATCCGCCATCTTGGCAAGCAGACGGCGAACATCCTTCGGTGAGATAGGTTTTTCTAGGTAGGGGCGCCCGGTCGAGGCCAGGAACTCGCGTGCCCTGCCGCTCATGGTGTCGCCGGTGATAAACGCCAGCTTGCCGACCAAGTCGCGGGAGTTGTCTGTTAGCTCCTGGAACAGGTCGTGGCCGTTGAAACCGGGCATTCTAAGGTCGCTTAGAATGATGTCGTAACCACCGCCTTGCAGACGTTCAAGCGCATCGGTGCCGGAATGGGCGAGATCGACCGAATAACCTTCCCGCTTGAGAATCTCACCGATCAGTTCACCGACATCCGGCTCGTCGTCGATGACCAGGGCGCGGCCGCTGGTTTTCGTCTCTGTGAGTTGGTCCGTTGTTTCCTCGGCGGTTGATGCCGTGGTGCTAACCGGAAACCGGATCACAAAGGACGTGCCTTCGCCTTCTTTGCTCTCGACTTTCATCTTGCCGCCATGCGACTTGATGATGCGATGGCACAGCGCCAGCCCGATGCCCGTGCCGGTGCTGACATCCTTGGTCGTGAACAGCGGCTCGAAGATGCGGCGGCGGACGTGTTCAGGCATGCCCGGCCCGTTATCCTTGATCTTCAGCACCACTTCTTGATCGCGTTCGCGGAAGCTGGTGCTGATCTTTAGTTCGCGCTTGTCGTCCCTGTCGCGCTCATCAAGGGCATGCTGTGCGTTGACGATCAGATTGACCAGGACCTGCTGCAGTTGGGCGGCATCGGCATGGATCGGCGGCAGCTCGCGCGCCATGCGGACCTGAACCTTGATGTTGGAGCCGCGCAAGGCATAGCCGGTAAACTCAAGAGCCGCATCGACGGTGTCGCGCAGATTGATATCGCGGGCCTTGGTCGGTTCCTGGCGCGCCATGGCGAGGAACGTCTTGACGATCCTGGCGCAGCGGTCGGCGGCATTGCCGATCCGTTCGGCCCTGAGTTTGACCGTCGGGTCTTCCGCCGTCTCGCGCAACAGAAGCGCCTGGCCGACCAGGACCGAAAGCGGATTGTTGAGTTCATGGGCGATGCCGGCAAGAAGCTCGCCGAGTGCGCTGAGCTTTTCGGTTTGGTGAAGCGCCTCGCGTTGCAGGGCCATCTCCGCTTCGATTTCATGCTGGTGGGTCATGTCAGCGGAACTGAAAACGATGACTTCCTCACCGTCGAACTCAATCAGGCGGGCCGATAGTTGCCCCGGAAACTTGCTGCCATCGGTACGCTTGAACGTCAGGTCAAAGTTGTCGACGCCACCGTCGCGCCTAAGCGCCTCCATATAGCGGTCGCGATCGTTGGGATCGGCGAAGTTGTCGATTCCGAAGGCCGCTTCCACATTGCTGCCGCGCTTGAAAAGCGCCTTGGAAGCGGGGCTCTCGTAAAGGATGAGGCTGTCTGCGGCGCGAGTCATGCCGAAGGGAACGGGGCAGGCTTCCAGCAGACGATGGACGAGGGCATTGCTCTCGCGCACCGCCGCCTCGGCCGCCTTGAGCGCTGTGATATCGGTTCTGAGCGACGCGATACCGCCATCCGATGTCGGGTGGCGCGTGATCAGCCACCACTCGCCGGTCTTAAGATGCAGTTCGATGGGTGCGGTGCTGGCGCGGTCCATGCGCGCCAGGACGTCATCGATGTCGATGCGGTCGGCGATGAGTTGTTGGCCGTTGATCGAGGCAATGCTGGGGATCATTTCCTCGACGAACTCACGGGACTTCCGTCCGATCAAGTCGGCGGGTGCGTGGCCGTAGGCTTCGGCAAAGGCATCGTTGCACAGCAAGAGTTCGCCGTCGGAGTCCGACACGGAAAATCCGTGCGGCAGACTGTTCATGGCGTCCTGCAGGAGCTGCAGCAGGTTCTCTCGCTGTTGGCGTGCCTCCAGACGCTCGCTCAGGTCGCGGATGTCGGCAACGAACTGGACCTCGCCGTCAACGCTGATCTGTGAAAACGCCAGCTCCACGGGAAAGCATGAACCGTCGGCGCGCATGCCTTCTGTTTCCATGACCTGGCCTTGCATCTGCGATACGCCGATCTCGCGATAGCGGGCAAAACCGTCTTCATGGCGCTGGCGCAGGTGTGGCGGGATCATGACATCGCCGATCTGGCGACCAACCACGTCGGCTTCCGACAATCCGAACAGCCGTTCGGCCGCCGGGTTCATGGCCACCAACTTGCCGTCGCCGTCGATGGTGACGATGCCGTTACGCGACGTTGCGACGATGGCCTGGTTCATCGCCTCGGACCGGCTCAACGCCTGCTGCGTCTCGACCTCGGCGGAGATATCGATCATGCAGCCGACGAATTGGGCGGGCGTGTCCGCGGTTGCCGGCATGATTCGCAGTTCGTCACGGAACCACATCCAGGCACCGTCAGCGGTTTGAAACCGGTAGGTGTGAGTCAGCGCACCGGCGTCGGGCAGGCGCCTGATGTTGTCGAAGTAGTCGTCCAGGTCGTCAGGGTGAATGAAGCGTCGGCCATAGGCGTGCTCATCGATGAAACGCGCCGGCTTGTGGCCGGTAATGGTCTCGATGTTGCTGCTGATAAAGCTGACGGGGGAGTCGTTACCAACCTCGGCGACGTAGTAAATGGCGCGCGACTGGGAGACCGCGAAATCGAGCAGCAGCTGTTCGCGATCGGCAATCGCCAAGGGCGGCGGGTCTTGCGATGTGTCCGTCGTCGTTATGTTCTCGTTCCACGGCTCCTGACGCCGGCACGGCGCCATCCGCTTTAAGCCTATCAGCGGTACGTTTCTGTTCGGTGCCTGGACGGGTGCCATTGTGTTTCAATTGTTTCAGCGCGCGTGCAACCGCATGCCCGGCGACTGGGCGGTTATCGCCGGGCATGGTCGGCTGACAAGCTACGCACCTAGGCGTAGTGCCGAATATCGGCCGGCTTGGCGTTGTCGTTCGCGGTGCCGGACAGGCCGGCAATCTGGCAGCGGTGAAGCCCGATATCGCGCAGCGTATGGTCGTTCAGCATTTCCATGGCGGTCAGCGAGCGGCCTACGCGGTTGCGGCGACGCATGCGGCCGAAAACATCGGCAAAATGCTCTAGCGGATTGGTCAACATGGCACGGGCCTCCAACACTCCTGCTTCGGGCGGGGGCAAATCCCACGCGCCAAGCCAATGTGGCGACCGGCTGTTTCTGAATAATATCGGGACCGGCGCCTTATTGTTTCAGTTTGATGTCCGGCAGCGGCATCCGGCGGGTCCAGCTCTCGGCAACCCGTAAAAGCCTGCTATCGCTGCCGTGTGGGCCGATAACCTGCAGGCCCGCCGGTAAGCCGTCTTCCGCCAACCCGCAGGGGATCGAAACCGCCGGATGGCCGGTCAGGTTGAAGGGCGCCATGAAACGCATTTCGACCGTGCCCTCGTCGTCGACGATGTCGATGTCGGCCGATGGCGCCACCCAGGCGACGGTCGGACACACCAGGAGATCGACCCGGTCGAACACGTCGTCGAGCTTCCGGCGAAGCGCAGTGCGAAAGCGGTTGGCTTTGACGTAGTCGATGGCCGACGTCTCGAAACCCATCTCCAACTGGAGCCGGGTCTGGGGTCCATAACCTTCGGGATTGCTGGCCAGGACCGTTTCGTGCACCGCCGTTGCCTCAGGCAAGATGATGTCGATCAACGCCTGATCACAGGGTTCCAGATCGGGTAGATCCAGACCGAGACGTTCGCCGCCTGCCGCTTCCAGGGCTGCAACGCCTGCGTCAAACGCCGCCGCCATGCCCGGTGAAAGAGCGGGGTCATGACGAAACGCATCGACGACGGCAAAGCGGATGCCGGTCAGCGGGTGCGGTGTCAGGTCGCTGTTAACACCGCGCATCCCGTCCAACATGGCGAGCGTGCAGAGCGGTGTGCGCGCCATGGGTCCGGCATGGTCCAATGACGGTGACAGGGGATACACACCCGCCGTGTCGACGAGGTCGAACGTCGGTTTCAGTCCCGCGATGCCGCAATAGCTGGCTGGTCCGCGGATCGAGCCGCCGGTGTCGGTGCCGACTGCAGCGGCAAAAAAGCCGGCGGCGACACCGGCGCCCGACCCGCTGCTGGAGCCGCCCGATATCCGTGAGACATCCCACGGATTGTTGGTCTGACCGAAAGCGGGATGCAGGGCGCCCGATGCAAATTCAAGGACGTTGGTCTTGGCGACAAAGACGGCGCCCGTCGTTTCCAGATGATCGACCAGGGCCGCCGACTGGGCTGGCGTATGCGGTGGGACCGCGTTCGAAGCGTAGGTCGTCGGCAGGCCGGCGACATCGATGATGTCCTTGATGCCGACCGGAATGCCGTGGAGCGGACCGCGATCGATGCCTTGCGCAATCTCTCGCCCGGCGCGCGCCGCCTGTTCGCGCGCCAGCGCTTCGCTCAACGTGATGACGGCGTTGAGCCTATCCTCCCAGGTCGCGATGCGCGCAAGGCATCCTTCGAGCACATCGAGAGGCGAGAACGCGCCCGTGCGAAACCCTTGGCCCAGCTCCGCGACCGTCGGCAGGGGTGTCGTCACGTCATCAATGGCCATCGGGTGTTCCTGCCTCTCCCTCTGTCCTCAGCTGCGCGCGGTTAGCGCGTGGGCCATGACACACAACATTTCATACATCAGGTTGGCGGCGGTGACGCAGGTGATGCCGGTCGGGTCGAAGCATGGCGCGACTTCGCTGATGTCGGCACCGACAACGTCCAGACCCAACAACGAGCGGATGATCACCTGTACGTCGCGTGGCAAGAGACCGCCGATCTCCGGCACGCCGGTACCCGGCGCATAGGTCGGATCCAGACCGTCGATATCGAGCGAGATATAGACCGGCCCGTCGCCCAGCGTTTCCAGCATGCGACGGATCACTTCGGCACGGCCCATTTCCTCGTATTCGTCCATGGTGATGATGGTGAAGCCGACGTCATAGCCGTACTTCAGATCATCGTCGCTGAACCGGCTGCCGCGCAGGCCGATCTGAACGATACGCTTGGGATCGATCAGGCCTTCTTCGTTGGCGCGGCGCAGGAAGGTCGCGTGGTTGATCTTGGTGCCGCACAGCTCATCCAGCGTGTCGGCGTGGGCGTCGAAATGGACCATGCCGACCGGCTGGTCCCTCGCGATGCCACGCAGGATCGGGATCGGGATCGTGTGGTCGCCGCCGATCGCGATCGGCCTGATACCGGCACCGTGCATCCGGGCGAAATAGGCCTCGATCTTGTCGATCGAGTCCTCAAGGCTCAGCGGGTTAACCGGCGCATCGCCCAGGTCGGCGACGTTGCAGGCGTCAAACGGGTTGATGCCGCTGGAGGGATGCACACGCCGAATCAGACGCGATGCCTCGCGAATACCTGCCGGACCCTGACGCGCGCCGGACCGGAAGTTGACGCCCAGATCGAACGGGACGCCGACAAGGCCGACATCGATCGCCTCGTCGATATCGTGACGCGTTGTGCGCATGAACGTCGCGGCATCAGCAAACCGCGGCACGACGGCGGCATCGACCTGTTGAAAGCGCGGATCCGAACCCATGATTGACCTGCCCTGATGATGTTGTTGTGCGAGCAGGCAACTTATGGCTGGACGTGGTGAAAAGGCCAGCCGATTCAGGCCGGCGGTGGCGGGCTCTGTCGTTTGATCGCCTGGACGGCGGTTTCGAGCGCCTGCAGAAACCTCGAACGGTCGGCTTTGGCGAAGGGTCGCCCGCCGCCCGTGACCTCGCCGGTCTCGCGCAGATGGGTCATCAGGTCACGGGTCGCCAGGACCGCGCCGATGTTATCGGGCGTTAGCGGCCGGCCGGATGGATCGACGACATGGGCGCCGGCCTCGACACAGCGCGCGGCGAGCGGAATATCGGCGGTGATCACGATATCGGCGGCGCCACAGTGTTCGGCAATCCAGTCATCGGCGACATCCAGGCCGTCGGCGACGATCACATTGCGAACCAAGACGGGATTGGAGGGCCGGATGCCGCTGTTGCTGACCATGTGGACGATGATGCTGTGGCGCTCGGCCACCCGCACGATCTCGTCCTTGACCGGGCATGCGTCGGCGTCGACGTAAATTTCCAAATCGGGGTCTCCTGGGGGCGGAACAGGGGTGGCAGACTGGCTGACGGGCGGTACTACGTCCAGAGTTGCATTGGGCAAAAACCGCCCGTTTTCAGCAGTTTGCCGCGCTTGATTGACGGTTCCACGGGCCGGCCGCATACTCATTTCGCACTTGCGAGATGAATGGGATTGGGCCGATGAGCCGGTTTCGTGATCAAGCGCCGGAATCGTGGCGCGATCTGGCGGAAAAAGACCTGAAAGGCGACAGCGTCGACAGCCTGGTTTGGCGTTCACCTGAGGGCCTTGACGTCAAACCGCTCTATACGGCCGCCGATCTGGAGGCGCTTCAAGGCCTCGATACCTTGCCCGGCATCGCGCCCTATATGCGGGGCGTGCGCGCCACCATGTACGCCAACCGGCCATGGACGATCCGGCAGTATGCCGGTTTCTCGACGGCCGAAGAATCAAACGCCTTCTATCGCCAGGCGCTTGCCGGGGGTCAGAAGGGGCTCTCCGTCGCGTTCGATCTGGCGACCCACCGGGGTTACGACAGCGACCATCCGCGCGTCGTCGGCGATGTCGGCAAGGCCGGGGTCGCGATCGACAGCGTGGAAGACACCAAGATCCTGTTCGACGGCATCCCGCTCGACGAGATGACCGTGTCGATGACCATGAACGGCGCCGTGTTGCCGGTGATGGCGATGTACATCGTCGCGGCGGAAGAGCAGGGCGTTTCCCAGGAGAAGCTCGCCGGGACCATTCAGAACGACATCCTGAAAGAGTTCATGGTGCGCAACACCTATATCTATCCGCCCGAGCCGTCGATGCGGATCGTGGCCGACATCATCGCCCACACGGCCGAACACATGCCGCGCTTCAATTCGATCTCGATCAGCGGCTATCACATGCAGGAGGCCGGCGCGACGGCGGTCCAGGAGCTCGCGTTTACGTTGGCCGATGGTGTCGAGTACGTGCGTGCGGCGCTGTCGCGCGGCCTGGATGTCGACAGCTTCGCGCCGCGCCTCAGTTTCTTCTTCGCCATCGGCATGAACTTCTTCATGGAGGTCGCCAAGCTGCGCGCCGCGCGTATGCTGTGGTCGGAGCTGATGGCGGAGTTCGAACCGAAGAACCCGCGCTCCAGCATGTTGCGGACCCATTGTCAGACCTCCGGCGTCTCGCTGACCGAGCAAGATCCCTACAACAACATCGTCCGGACGGCCTATGAGGCGCTGGCGGCCGTGCTCGGCGGCACGCAGAGCCTGCATACCAACTCGTTCGACGAGGCGCTAGCGTTGCCGTCCGACTTCGCTGCCCATATCGCGCGGAACACGCAGTTGATCCTGGCCGAGGAGACCGAGGTCACCCGTGTCGTGGATCCACTTGCCGGCAGCTACTACGTCGAGAGCCTGACCCAGTCCTTGGCTGCCGAGGCGCGCAAGCTGATCGGCGAGGTCGACGAACTCGGCGGCATGACCAAGGCGATCGAGGCCGGCATGCCGAAGCTCAGGATCGAGGAAAGCGCGGCGCGCCGTCAGGCTCGTATCGATCGCGGCGAAGAGGTCATCGTCGGCGTCAACAAGTACACCGGAGGCCACGAGAGCGAGGTCGAGGTGCGCGACATCGACAACGCCGGGGTGCGCGAGCAGCAGGTCGCGCGCCTGAACAAGATCCGCGAGACCCGCGACGAAGCCGCTAGCCGCGCGGCGCTGGAGGCAATCACGGCAGGCGCCGCCGGTGACGCCAACCTCCTGGCGCTGTCGATCGACGCGGCACGGGCCCGTGCCACGGTGGGTGAGATCTCCGATGCCATGGAGCAGGTCTTCACACGCCACCGCGCGGTCATTCGCTCGATATCCGGCGTCTATGGCGATGCCTGGGAGGGTGACGAGGCGTTTGAGCGCATCCGTACCGAAATTGACGACTTCGCCGCCAAGGAAGGCCGCCGGCCTCGCATGCTCGTCGTGAAGCTGGGTCAGGATGGCCATGATCGCGGCGCCAAGGTCATCGCCACCGCGTTTGCCGATATCGGCTTTGACGTCGACATGGGGCCGCTCTTCCAGACGCCCGACGAAGCGGCGCGCCAGGCGGTTGAGAACGACGTGCATGTCATCGGCGTGTCGAGCCAGGCGGCCGGTCACAAGACATTGGTGCCCCAGCTTATCGAGGAGCTGAAGCAGCAGGGCGCAGGCGACATCCTTGTGGTCTGCGGCGGCGTCATTCCGCCCCAGGACTACGACATGCTGAAGGCCGCGGGCGTCAGTGCGATTTACGGACCCGGCACGAGCATTCCGGCTGCCGCCGCGGAGATCCTGGATCTCGTCCAGAGCCGGCGCCAGGCGGCCTGACCGCGCCCACCTTGACCGCCACCAGCGACTTCATCAAAGCGATCCAGTCGGGCGACCGGCGCGCCATGGCGCGCGCGATCACACTGGTCGAATCGACCCGAGATGCCGATCAGGATGCCGCCGAGGACCTGCTTGCCGGTCTGTTGCCGTTGGGCGGCAAGGCCAAGCGTCTCGGCATTTCCGGTGCGCCCGGTGTCGGCAAGTCGACCTTCGTCGAAGCGTTCGGTCTTTACGCCATCGAACAAGGCCACCGCGTGGCTGTTCTGGCGGTCGATCCGTCCTCGACCCGCACCGGCGGTTCGATCCTGGGCGACAAGACCCGCATGGAACGGTTGTCGCGTGATCCGCAAGCCTTCATCCGGCCGTCGCCGTCCGCCGGCTTGCTGGGTGGCATCGCCCGGCGCACCCGTGAAGCGATCGCCGTGGTCGAGGCGGCCGGCTACGACGTCGTCATTGTCGAGACGGTCGGCGTCGGCCAGTCCGAAACGGCGGTCGCCGATGTCACCGACATGTTCTTGCTGCTGTTGGCGCCGGGGGCCGGCGACACGTTGCAGGGCGTCAAACGCGGCGTCATGGAACTGGCCGATCTGATCCTGGTCAACAAGGCCGATGGCGCCCTGAGGGACGCCGCGCGCCATGTGGTCGCCGACTACCGTGCCGCGCTCGGTCTCCTGAAACCGCAGTCGGCCCACTGGTCGCCACAGGTCGAATCGTGCTCAGCGCTTGAGGGAACCGATATCGACGCCGCCTGGGCGGTCGTCGAGGCATTCTGGCAGACCATGACCGATGCGGGCGCCCTGGAGGCACGCCGCCAAGACCAGGCAAAACGGCGTTTGTGGCTGGAAATCGGCGATTACGTCATGGAACGGGTCCGGACCGACCCGCGAACTGCCAGATTGGTGGCGGGTCTGGAAAACGACGTCGCGGCCGGTGATCTGCCGGTCAGAACCGCCGCGCGCCAAGCGTTGGCGCCGCTTTTCGGCGAATCTTGACCTTCGGGCCAGCCGCGCGTAAATAGCCGCTCCCGGTTTCATGTGGCGTGGCCCCGGCGGCCGCGCCTTAGCTTATTTCAAGGAGTTGGATCATGTCGCGACGCTGCCAACTGACAGGCAAGGGCGTCCAGTCGGGCAACAATGTGAGCCACGCGCAGAACAAGACCCGGCGCCGGTTCCTGCCCAACCTGCAGACAACCAAGCTTTATTCCGATGCGCTCGGCCAGATGATCTCGCTCCGGCTCTCGGCGAACGCCATCCGAACGGTCGAAAAGAACGGCGGCCTCGATGCCTTTTTGATGAGCCGCAACGACAGCAAGCTGCCCGACGAAGCGCTGCGCCTGAAGCGGCGGATCGAGAAGGCCGCGGCCCGCAAGGCCGAAGCCGCCGCTTGATCGCCCGCCCCGGGAGGGGCCGTCAGCCATGAGCATCTATCCGCGTGAGTTGATCTTGCCGACCGCGGCAATGGTCGTCGTTGTCGTCGCGTCGAACGTCCTGGTTCATTTCCAGATCAACGACTGGCTGACCTGGGGCGCCTTCACGTTCCCATTTGCCTTTCTGGTGACCGACCTGTCGAACCGCGCGCTGGGCCCGGTCAAAGCGGTCAAGATCGCGCTTGTCGGTTTTGTCGTCGGCGTCTTGATGTCGGCGGCCTTTTCCGATTGGCCGGAGCCGCTGATCGGCTTGCCTCATGTCTTGACTGATGTGGCGCTGTTGACGGCGGTTGCGTCGGGTACCGCCTTCATTACCGGGCAGTTGCTGGATATCGCAATCTTTCAAAAGCTGCGTCGCGCCACATGGTGGAAAGCGCCACTGGTGTCGTCGGCCGTGGCGTCGGCGATCGATACGCTGATCTTCTTCTTTCTGCTGTTCGGCGTCTTCTTCCCTGAGTGGGGCCTTAACTGGTTCCAGCTCGGTGTCGGCGATTATGTGGTCAAGGGCTTGATGTGTGTGACGCTCTTGGCGCCCTATCGTCTGCTGATGGGTGTCTTCGCGCCGCAGTACTTCGTGGCGCCAAAAACCTAGTCGTCGCCGACAATCGCCATCATCGTGTTGCTGTGGGTGGCGAAACCCTGGCGTTCAAACCAGCGCTGCGCCGCCTCATTGAAGCGCCACGCTTCCAGCGCCAGCGTCTCGACGCCGTTTTCGGCTGCTAGCCTCTTCAACAGATCCATCAGCGCCTTGCCACAGCCCTTACCGCGGTAGTCCGGTGAGACAACGACGGATTCCAGCCACAGAATGGGCCGATCGATCAGGTAGACGCCGGTTGGGTCGAGCCGTGTGAATTCATAGATCGCCATGCCGACCGCGGCCGTATCGTGCCAGGCGAGCAGGATACCTTTGTGATCGGCATCGATCGCATCGCCAACCAGGCGTCGGAAATTGTCGTTCAGCGATGGCGGCTTGAAGAGGTCGGGCCGCGCGGCGACGTGGATCTCCTGCACCTGGCGGTACAATCCAAAGCATGCGTCGAGATCATCGTGGCCGGCGGCCCGGATGTTGAGCGTTTGCGTGGTCATGATGCGGCCAGGTGAAACTGATAAAGCAGCGTGCGCTGGGTGAAATTGAAGTTGTCGTCGGAGACGATGTAGAGCAGATACCCGCTGCCATCCGGTGCCGGTCTGACGGCCAGCCCTTCGAAATTGTCGATCAGCAGGGAATTGCTGAATGCCGCCAGGACGGGCGGGTCGATGATGTCGTCGCCTTGCAGCATCTCAGGCGCGATACGACGCAGGCGAATGCTGAGAAACGCCGGTTCCATGAACCACCGTTCCAGGACGATCAGGCTGCCGTCGTCCAGTCCCGCCATACTGGTGACGCTGAAGTCGTCGTGGCCCTGGTAGGCGAGCTTTCGCCAGGCGCCGTTCTCCAGCAGCCATCCGTCGATGATCTGATCATCGCCCTGTGATTCCTCGGCGAACACCAGAGGCCGCCCGTCAGGCAACAGGGCGACCGACTCCAGGCCACCATTGGACCTGAGCGCCGTCACCTCGCCCGGCAGTTCGATTGCGAAGGGCAGGGCGTCGATGGCGTCGTAATGCCACAAGCGATGCTCGCGCTCGAAGGTGACGTAGTAGCCGCCGTCAAAGGTGCGCGCCAAGTCTTCGGCATCGCGCCAGCGCACGGAATCACCGGCCGCGCGGTCGGCGAGTGGCGAGCCATCGACGTCGAACATGGGATGAATGGCAAGGTTCTGAATTGAGAGCAGTTTTCCGTTCTCGTCCTGGTCCAGGTCGGCGGTGACCCACCAGCCGCGATCGCTAACGGCGACGAGCCGCGATCCGTCGCCGGCAATATCGAGACCCGAGAGACCGCCGAAGTTCGGGTCGTTGAGTTCAAGCTCAAAGCCCGACAGCAAGGTCAGCGCGCCGAATGTGCGGCGTTCCGGATCGTCGCGATCCAGGGTTGCCGTGGTCACGTTTTCCTCGCCGGTCGGCGTCTGCGCGCAGGCCGCGATGCCGGCCAGCGTCAGCAGCAGGACGCACAGGTTTGTGAGCGCGAACGTCTTGGTGGTGCGCGAAAGGCGCGTTAACGTCGTGACCATTCAAACTCCATCCAAGAGGACCATCATGCTTGCCCGACGTGACGTTCTTAGCCAGGCGATCAGTGCGCCTCTTGCCACCGCCGGACTGGCGGCGGTGCTTGCCGATCCCAAGCTTGCCCGCGCCGCTGCCGAATCGCTGGAGACTGTGACGATCGAGACGCCCGGTGGCAAGCAGGTCAACGCCGCCTTCGGCATGCCGGCCCAGACGCCGGCGCCTTCGATCCTGCTGATCCACGAATGGTGGGGTTTGAACGATCAGATTAAGGCCGTCGCCGCCGACCTGGTCGACCAGGGTTATAGCGCGCTGTCGGTCGACCTCTATGACGGCAAGGTCGCCGATAATCCCGACGACGCGCGCGCCCACATGAACGCGGTCGACGCGGCGGAGGCCAACGAGACGCTGGGCGCCTGGATCGACTGGTTGCGCGCGCGCGACGATACGACCGGCAAGATCGGCACCGTCGGCTGGTGCTTTGGCGGCGGCTGGTCGCTCAACGCCTCGATTGACCGGCCGATTGAGGCAACGGTCATCTATTACGGCAATGTCGCGAAGTCGGCGGCCGAGCTGGCGCCACTCTCCGGCCCCGTGATCGGCCATTTCGCGACCAAGGACCAATGGATCAACAAGGACATGGTCGATGGATTCGAAGGGGCGATGGCCGAGGCCGGCAAGTCGCTGACCGCTTACTGGTACGAGGCCGAGCACGCCTTCGCCAACCCGACACGCGCCAGCTACGACGAGGCCGACGCCGCGCTGGCCTGGCAGCGGACCATGGAGTTCTACGCGGCCAATCTGGGCTAACCGTCAGGTAATCTCGCTGGCGACATCGTCTGCCACGTCCTGGCCGGACTCGTGGGCGCCGGCGACCGTCGCCCACAGATCCCGGCTGCAGGCCTCGCCGGCAAAGAAGACGCGGTCGCCGACCGATTCGCGCAGAACCGAACGCATGGGCTGGGCGCCCGGTTCGGCCGAAGCGTAGGAGCCTTCGAACAGCGGGTCCTGGCCCCACGCGGTAACCGCGCTCTTGACCAGCGTGCGCTCGACATCGGAACCCAGCATTTCCTTCAGCTTGCCGACCGTGAAGTCGACGGCTGCTGCTTCGCCGTCTTGTTCAAGCTGTTCGGCGAACGAGCCGCCGACATCGCAATAGGCGACGCCCGAGCCGCTGGCATTGGTCAGCACACCGAAAGCGCGCTTGTCGTCGCCGACCTGGAACAGGAGATAACCGTCGGGCCCCATGCCGAAAATGTCTTCGGAGAACTGCACGGCGATATGGTTATAGAGACCCATTGAGATGGCGGAGAACGATTCCTCCTTCTCCGGCGGCAGCGGGGGATCGAAAGCGATGTGACCGGCCGCCAGGACACCGGTCGAAACCGTGACGATGACCGCCTTGGCGGTGATTGTGCCCTTGTTGGTTTCGACCTCGACTCCGGCACCGCCCCAGTTGATCCGGCTGACCGTGGTGTCGAGCGACACCGGCACGTCCGCGCCATAGTGGGCGACCAGCGCGCCAAAACCCTGCTTGCAGTACCAGTCGGCGCCGTCGGCGCCGGTCCACCAGTCGGTCACCGAAAAGCCGTCGAGGTCCTTGGCCATGCTCCACGGCCCGATGCCAAAGGCGGCCGTGTTGGCCCATGCACCAGATTTCGGCGTGACGCTTGCCGCCGACACATCCAGGCCTTTCTGGGCGGCGTCGCCGATATCGTCATAGAAGCTGCTCCAGGTCTGCCAAAGACCTTCGGCTTCTGAATCGCTGGCCTCTGTATCGCCGATGAAGATGCGCCAGTTGTCGGGATCGGGGCTGATGTCGAAGCCGTTTTCCTGGGCGTAGCCGTTATAGAAATTGCGCGATCCGGTGTGCAGCCAGTGTGCGCCGTGGTCGTAGGGGACGCCGAAGGTTTCGGTCTCCGTATAGGCGCGACCGCCGATCCGGTTACCGGCTTCGACCAAGGCAACCGAAACACCACGTTCCATCAACGTGCGGGTGGCGGCCAAGCCGGCGGCGCCGGCGCCGATGACGACGACATCCGGATTGGTCGGTAAGTCTGCCCGCGCCGCGAACGGCAGCATGGCAGCGGCCGCAATGCCGGTTCCTAGAAAATGACGTCGGGTAATGTCAGATTTGCGAATGTGGGTTAGGGTCATGGCTACGTCCTCAAAAAATTCTACGGCGTAGAGCTACATGTTCCTCTACATGGTAGAGTGTGTCAATTGCTTTGAGAGCGAGTGTCGATGAGTCAACGCGGAACTCTGTCACGCCAGCGCATTGTCGATGCGGCTATCGAGATGCTCGATCGTGACGGCGCGTCGCAGTTCAGCATGCGCAAGCTGGCCGGTGCGATGGGGGTCGATCCGATGGCGCTCTATCATCACGTACCGAACCGCGCGGCCTTGATGAACAGCGTGATCGACACGGTCATCAGCGAATGCGAGCTGCCCGAGCCCAATGGCTCGTGGCAAAAGCAGGTGCGCGATATCTGTCGCGCCTTTCGCGCGCTGGCGCACCGCCACCCCGGCGTCATCCTGGTCTTCGCGACCTTCGAGGACTGGGTGCCCAGCGAGCACCGGCTGGGCGAGGCGATGTACGCAGCGCTTCGCACCGGCGGGTTTTCGCCCAAGGCGACCGTGCGCTCGGCGCGCGTCCTGCTGGCCTATACGGAGAACTTCGCGTGCTGGGAATTGACCGACTGGATCGCGCCCTTCAGCCCCGAAGAACGCACCAAGCTGATCGAGAGTCTCTCCGAGGGCGACTTTCCCCTGACCACCGAACTGGTCGACCAGATCGCCGATGTCGACCCCGACGCCGAGTTCGCCTTTGGCCTCGACGTTGTCATCCGCGGCCTGGAGGCAGAGGCCGGCGGTTAGAGCAGATCCCGTTTCGAAGGGACCGCTTCGCGATTCCATCCAGTCAAAATCCGCTCTCGGGCTGACGCCGATTCACTGTCGAATTCGTTGGTTATGGGGTCGGATAAGCCCACCCTTAAGGACACGTATGCCGTGCAATTACCATAAGAAATGCGCACATTTGCCGCTTTCTTTGTGATAGAACAGGAGGTGAATAAACACAAGGAGACGACATCATGGCGCGTATCCCACGGATCCCCCAGCGCTCAGACATTGAGAACCTGGATCTGAGAAAACGTCCCTCACCGATGGGGCGCAAGGAAGAATTGCACGAGCGCATGGCGCGTGAACTCACCAACCTCAAACGCGACCGGCGCTTCTGGGAGGGCGACAAGGCGTACCAGCGATATGTCCAACGCCAGTTCGAACGCGTCTATAACGACCCCTCTGGCCAACCCCAACCGCTCCGCATCGGCCCGCCGAAGATATTCGCAACGGATATTGAGCCGTTTGTTCGTCACGAAAACAAACAAACTTCGCATTCATCTGTTGCAAGCAAACATAGCTTAAAACAACGAGGAATGGCGAACGCAGCTGGAACAGGTCGACATCCTCGTCAAAATGTCGAAACAAGCGAAACAACGCCGGAGATCAGCGGCCAATCCACCGATCCGACAGCGTCTGAATCGCCGAAAGCGAAAGATCGCATGTTTCGTCGCAGCGGCACGAGATCAACAGATAGTATGTGGGACAAGTTTATTGGTTTGGTGGACGTCTACTTCACCGATCGCGATGACCCTGTAGAAAGCGGTCAAGCCAAAGCGCAGGAGACATTGAAGCAGTTTCGGCAATTGAATTGGCCGACCGCCGAGATGCTACTTAACCATTTTCTTTCAGGTTCAGGGGAGGACGTCACAGTCCCCGCCGAGTTTGTCAAGGATTACAGGTCGCTCGACGAAGGATACGAAGGGGTTCTCGAAAACTTCTCCAGGTGGTTCGTGGGAGATATAGCAGACTCAAACTTCGGTGCCGCTGTGTTACCCATGCGAGAAGGTGCACAGATCACACTTGGCATTCAACACGGCAGGCGTAACGTGTCATTGGATGATCTCGTAATGTGGGAATCCGCGTTTCCTGGAGCAGGCGAGACCCTCAATCCAATCGATAAACTCGCATTAGATGACGAAGTACACGCTTCGATCGGCGGCGGCACGTTGCAAGGCTATGCAACTAGCCTCACCCTCGTTCGCGTGGGCAACACCGTGCGAATCACGGGTGTCATGCAGTTCCGAGTTGAAGATGAGTATGTCTTCGACCCTGGCCATTGGCTGGATTTCGATCAGCTCCAAGACGCTGGACTTGCAAAAGCCTTTTGGGTGCGGAGTGAACCATGGACGAGGGAGGTGGAGGGTGTGATCGTCCTGAGGGACGGTGAACCAGTGAGCTCTAAGATTTGGGTCACTGATGACACTGGTCTAACTGGCAAGTTTCCAGACTGACCCCCTTTCCTATGACAAAGACATTGGACCCTGCCGTTGACGAAACTACCGTCATTCAGTTGGTCGGCTCTGGCTCTTAGTTGTGTGCTCGTGCTGTTTGTTTGGTTTCTGCACGGCATGATCGAGTTTCGATGGGGTTGGATCAGGCTCGACCCGATGTGCCACCCGGTCCACTACCAAAGCAGACCACTCGTGATTGATGATCTGTACACCCCGGGTGCCGCGAAAGGACTGCATGATGTCATCGCGTCTGAGTATAGCGTGGATGCTGTTATGATCGACGACAGTGGTGCGGTCTTCATCAGACCAGCGATCTACCATGCGGAGTTCGGTGAACTCGCGCGGTTTCCACAGTTGGTCGTGCGTCCCGAAGATCGTCTTTATCTGTACCAATCGCGCAGAATAGACTGCGACGAGCTACAGAAGCTTGTCAGATCCGAAGTCGACTTGGCTGCAGCGCACAGGCTTCGCTACACCTATTCATTCTATCTGTTTGTGCTGCAGCCGGATCGCAGCACGCTGGGGCGATGGGCCAACGCCTATCGAAACTAGGCTAAACGGCGTGACGGTCTATCTGGTTGACCGACAGCCAGACGAGGTGACGCCCAGATACCGGGCCAGGCAGGACAGATACTAAGGATCAGTCCCTAAGCCGCCCGCCCGCGCCCGCTCGCGCGCCGCATGCCAGCGGGTTCTTCGTCGAAGAGCGCGGCGAGTTCGTTCAGCATGGTGCCGCCCAACTGTTCGACGTCGACGAGCGTGACGGCGCGGCGGTAGTAGCGGGTGACGTCGTGGCCGATGCCGATGGCGATCAGTTCGACCGGCGACATCACCTCGATCCAGTTGATGACGTCGCGCAGGTGGCGCTCCAGATAGTTGCCCGCGTTCACCGAGAGCGTGGAGTCGTCGACCGGCGCGCCGTCGGAAATCACCATCAGGATGCGCCGCTGCTCGGGCCGGGTGACCAGACGCTCGTGCGCCCACAGCAACGCTTCGCCGTCGATGTTTTCTTTCAACAGACCCTCGCGCAACATCAGGCCGAGGCTCTTGCGCGCGCGCCGCCACGGCGCGTCGGCGGCCTTGTAGACGATATGGCGGAGGTCGTTGAGGCGGCCGGGATTGGCGAGCTTGCCGTCCGACAGCCACTTCTCGCGGCTTCTGCCGCCCTTCCAGGTGCGTGTCGTGAAGCCGAGGATCTCGACCTTCACGCCGCAGCGCTCGAGCGTCTGGGCCAGGATATCGGCGCTCATGGCGGCGATGCCGATCGGGCGGCCGCGCATGGAGCCGGAGTTGTCGATCAGGAGCGTGACGACGGTGTCGCGGAACTCGGTCTCGTGCTCGACCTTGAAGCTCAACGGCATCAGCGGATCGACCACGATGCGGGTGAGCCGCGCCGTATCCAGCAGGCCTTCTTCCAGGTCGAACTCCCAGGACCGGTTCTGCTGGGCCATCAGCTTGCGCTGCAGCCGGTTGGCGAGGCGCGAGGTGACGCCGCGCAAATGCTGGATCTGCTGGTCGAGCTGGCCGCGCAGGCGCGACAGTTCCTCGGGATCGCACAGCTCGTCGGCGCCGACGACCTCGTCGAACTCGTTGGTATAGGCGTGATAGTAGGGCTCGCGGCGGTTGCCGAAGGTGCCGTCGGGCCGTCGCATGCGCCCGGACGGATCGGTGTCGTCAGAGCCCGCCGGCATCATGTCTTCGTCGTCGGCGTCGGCGGACTCGGCGGCCATCGAGTCATCCTCGGCCATCTGATCGTCCATACCGTCGGCCTCGGCCTGATCGTCGGCGCCGGACTCGCTGCTTTCGCCTTCGGCCTCGCCCTCGGCCTGATCGGGATCGCTGTTTTCGTCCTGGGACTGGCTGTCCGATTGTTCGGACGCCTGATCGGTTTCTTCGTCGGCCAGATCCAGGTGTTTGATCAGACCGCGAAGCACGTCGGCGAAGTGATCCTGGTTGCGGCACGATCGCGCGAGTTCATCGAGCTCGGCACCGACCTTGTGCTCGACCCATTTGCGCGACATGTCGACGGCCTTGGCGGCGGACGGCGGCGGTTTTTCGCCGGTCATGCGCTCGCGCACCATCAAGCCGATGATATCCGACAGCGCGGCTTCTTCCTGGCTTTCAATCTGGTGCATGCCCTTGGCGCGGCAACGGTCCTCAATGACGACCGACAGGTTCTCGCGCACGCCCTTCATGCGCCGCGCGCCCAGGCTTTCGCAGCGCGCCTGTTCAACGGCGTCATAGATCGCGCGGCCGATTTCGCCGCTCGGCTGACGGCGGGCATGGGTTGCCGGGTCGTGATGACGCAGCTTGAGCGCCAGCGCATCGGACTCGCCGCGTGAACGCGACACCGCCGCCTCGTCCAGATCACGCGGCGGCTGGGTCAACTGCGCGCTGTGACCGGCGGCCGAGGGGTCCTGGACGCCGAAGCTGACCTCAAGCTCGGCGTCGCGCGAAATCGCGCGCATGGTGCCGACCAGCACCCGCTTGAACGGTTCGACGCTGTTATCGTCGCGTGACACCAGTCGTTACCTCACGCGCGTTGCGCGACCACCGATTCCGGCAATTCCTTACCGAAGCAGCGCTGGTAGAACTCCGCGATTTGCGGGCGCTCCGTTTCGTCGCACTTGTTGAGGAACGTGACGCGGAAGGCGAAGCCCAGATCGTTGAAGATCTCGGCGTTCTCGGCCCAGGTGATCACGGTGCGCGGCGACATGACGGTTGAGATGTCGCCGGCCATGAAGGCGCCGCGGGTCAAATCGGCGACCGCGACCATGGCCTTGATCTGCTCCTGGCCTTCCTTGCCTTCGAGACCTGGCATCTTGGACAGCACGATCTTCTCTTCTTCCTCGTGCGCCAGATAGTTCAGCGTCGCGACCAGGCTCCAGCGGTCCATCTGGCCCTGGTTGATCTGCTGGGTGCCGTGATAGAGGCCGGTCGTGTCGCCCAGGCCGACCGTGTTGGCGGTCGAGAACAGGCGGAACGCCGGATGCGGATGAATGACCTTGTTCTGGTCAAGCAGGGTCAGCTTGCCGGAGACTTCCAACACGCGCTGGATGACGAACATGACGTCCGGTCGGCCGGCATCGTACTCGTCGAAGACAAGCGCGACGGGGTGCTGGATCGCCCAAGGCAGGATGCCCTCGCGATACTCGGTCACCTGTTTGCCGTCGCGCAGCACGATGGCGTCCTTGCCGACCAGATCGATACGGCTGATATGGCTGTCAAGATTGACGCGCACGCACGGCCAGTTCAGGCGCGATGCCACCTGCTCGATATGAGTCGATTTGCCGGTGCCGTGATAACCCTGGATCATCACGCGGCGGTTATGGGCAAAACCGGCCAGGATCGCGAGCGTTGTCTCCGGATCGAAGACGTAGCTTTCGTCAACCGGCGGCACGTGATCGGTCGGTTCCGAATAGGCGGGAACCTGCATTTCCGAGTCGATACCGAACAGTTGAGGGACCGACACCATGATGTCCGGCTCTCCGGCCGGCAGCAGCCCTGAATCGGTGGTCTCAATCGCCATGGTCTAACTTTCACTCGTTGCAAACGGGATGGGGCCAGGCGGCCATCGATCTCAATCGACTTGATCCCTATCGATCGGATCAGCGGCACAGGCCGAAAACGACGACACTCTGGGCAGAATCGGGCGGGAACATTGGCATAACGACCCCTTAGGGTACAAGTCGCGAAGCCGTCATATCTCCTGTTTCTTTTCGCTCAACAGGCGATAGGCCCAAATCACCAGTCGAAGGCGCTCCTCGGCCTCCTTGTCGCCGCCATTGGCGTCGGGATGGTGAATTTTCACTTCTTCCTTGAACCGGTGTTTTATGTGTTCCTCGGAAGCACCCGGTTCAACCTTCAAAATGATCTCGGCCTTGCGTTCGTCGGGCAGGGAATTGGCCCGTTCCTCGTCACTGCGCGCGCTGTCGCCGCCGGCCTCGTCGCCATCGACGAAATTGAAGGGGTCGTCGATGCGCTCGTTCAAAATGGCCTCGCGCCATGCGCGCGTAAAGGCCTCGCGGTCGGCCGGACGCCAGGTTCTGCGGTGCCAGTAGAGGTCGGCGCGCTGATAGGCCTCGATCTCGTCGCGCGACCAGCCCTCGAAATAGTTCCACGCCTTGTTGAACTGGCGGATGTGTTCCAGGCAGAAGTACTGGTACTGCCGCAGATTGTCTCGAGACAATGGCGCCTTGAACTCGCCGGCCTCGACGCATCCGGCCCAGCTGCAACGCGTCGTGTCCGTGTCGACGGGCGCTACCGAGTTGACGTCAATCTGAGGTTTGGCCTGGCTCATGGGCGAAGTATGGTGGCGCGTATCAGGCCTGACAAGGCACACGGGCGATAGAGAACGTGGAGAATGCCATGCGCGTCGCGCAAGCCATCGAACAAAAACTGGAAGCGGCGCTGAAGCCCCAACAACTTGATATTGTTGATGAATCCCATCTCCACGCCGGTCATGCGGGTGCCCGGCCAGAGGGCGAGAGCCATTTTCGCGTGACAGTGGTCGCCGAACAATTTCGTGGTCTCGGCCGTGTCCAGCGCCAGAGGCTGGTTTACCAGGCGCTGGCCGACGAAATGGCCAGCGACATTCATGCGTTAGCCCTTGTCACGCAGACGCCCGAAGAGGCGGCGGGCTAGTACCAAGCCGCTTTAGTCGCCGGCAGCCTTACCGGGTTCGCCGGTGTACCAGTCGGGATATTCGTGCGCGACGACGGGACCATCGCTGGCCCAGGCGTGACAACCGTCGATAACAAACGGCTTGCGCCCGGCTTCTTCGGACTCTTCTCGTTTCTTGCTGCGTTTGCCGTACATCGTCTGAATGGCAACCGTCGCCATGCGGCCCAGCATCTCGCGCATATGGGTGCAGCCTTGTGTACCGCCCAAGAGTGCACGAACGCGCCGGTTCCAGCCGGTTCCGATGCGCTCGCCGATCAGTTTTTTGTGGGTTGGCGCGATGTGATTACAGATCGCAAATGGTGTGTGGTCCATGGCTGCCTCGACATCGTGGACAACAAACTCTTCATCCAGTGTCAAACGCAGCCACATGCCGTGAATCGGCTCGCCGGCTTCAATCCGGCCGCGGTCACGGTTGTCGAACCCATAGGTCTTCACGTCCGTCAGGTGGGCCTCGATATCCCACAGGCCGTCGTCGCGCTCGTAGCCTTCGCAAACGATGGTGCGGTTGTGCAGCAGGCGACGCGGTGCCGGTTCGGGCAGGGGCATGCCGATCTCCAAAAAATTGTGCAGTGCACCATAGAGCAGATCCGGCTTGGTGGGAATCGCATTGCGAATCCCACCAAGCCGGTGAATCTGCTCTCCCATTTGATTTAGAGCGGATTCACGCGATGAGATGGAATCGCGAGCCGGTCCATCTCATCGCGACCCGCTCTAGCGCCTAGCTGGAAGCTGGCGCAAGCCGGTCAGGGCGTGCCGGCGGCCCACCAGGCGAGCGGAATCAAGCCGGGCAGCAGCACCAGCACGACGACGGTCGAGATCACGATGTAGCTTGCGACTTCGCCCGGCGAGCGATCGAACCGTACGGCCATCAGGTAGTTAAAGACCGCACCCGGCATACAGCAGGCGATCGTCACGACGCCCTGGGCCACGCCGTCGAGGCCAAGCACCCAGCCGATGACGACGGATAACCCGAGACCGGCCGCGACACGCAGCAGGGCGAGCACAAGCGGTGTGGCAAGCCGCGTGACATGCATGCGCGACAAGGACACGCCCAGCATGATCAGCATCAACGGTATCGTCATGCCGGCCAGAAGCTCGGTCGTGTTGAGCAGCCAGACCGGCGGCGCGGTGTCGGTCAAGGTGAAGGCAAGCGCCAGGGCGATCGCATAGGGGTGCGGCGTTTTCACCATCATCATCGGCGACGGCTGGGCCGAGATCAGCCACATGCCGATCGTGAAAAACAGGATCGACTGTGTCGCGAACATGATCAGCGCCAGTTCCAGCCCCTCCTGACCAAACGCGAAAAGGCCGAGCGGTAAGCCGAGGTTGCCGAGGTTGCCGAAGACGACGGGCAGCAGATAGACGCCGCGCGGCAGCTTCAGCAGGCGCAGCATCAACGGGCCGACAAGGATGAAGCCGCCCATGATCATGATCGAGGCAAGCGCCATCCTGCCCAGTTCCGCCGGTGCGATGCTGAGCGTCGACAAGGTCGAAAAGATCAGGCAAGGCGCGCCGATGTTCAGGACCAGCTGACTCGCCGCGCCGGTATCGACGGGCTTGCCGCGCTTGCCCCAGACGACGCCGATCAGGATGGCGGCGATGACGGGAACGAGAACCGGGACCAGCGCGGCGATCATGATGCGCGTAGATCGCGACGAAGGGGTGCGTCCCGTCTTGCTGTTGACACGAGCAGATTGCCCCTCGCCGCGTCCCTGTCGACATATCGGCTTCTTCTCCCTCTCCCCTTGAGGGAGAGGGTTGGGGTGAGGGGTCGCGCGTCAGCGCGCAGCAGAACTGAAGACGTTGCCAAAGAGACCAACTCCCCCTCACCCAGCTCTGGCTAGGGCGCTATCACGCCCAAGCCTACGCAACCCTCTCCCTCAAGGGGAGAGGGACGATTTCGGCATCGTCAACATACACAACACCCATGCGCCGGTCAGGCGGGCGTGTCGTCCTCGCCGTTGAGCGTCTCGTCCAAGGGCGTCAGCTTGAGTTCGGTGAGCTGATTACGCTGGCGGCCGGTGACCTCGAAGCGGAAACCGTGAAACACAAAGATCTGGCCGACTTCCGGAATCTGCCGGGCTTCGTGAATCACCAGGCCGGCGATGGTGTTGGCCTCCTCGTCGGGTAGGTTCCAGTCGAACTCACGGTTCAGGTCGCGGATGGTCGCCGTGCCGTCAACCGTGAACGAGCCGTCTTCCGATACGGCGAAGTCCTGGATGTCCTCGTCGTATTCGTCTTCGATCTCGCCGACGATTTCCTCAAGAATGTCCTCCATGGTGACGACGCCCATCAAGGTGCCGTACTCATCGACAACCAATGCGAAGTGGGCATGACGCTGACGGAAGTTGGTCAGCTGCTCGGAGAGCGTCGTGGTGTCCGGCACGAACCATGGCTCGCTGGCGATGTCGACGATGGCGAGTCCCTCGGTCCGGCCTTCCGACCGGCGCAGTTCACGCAACAGGTTCTTGGCATGCAAAACGCCGATGATGTTGTCGGGTTCATCGCGCCACAGCGGGATACGCGTATAGGGGCTGGCCAGGATCTCGTCGATCAGCTCGTCGACCGGGCCGTCGGCGTCGACGGTGACCAATGACCGCCGGTGCGTCATGACCTCGCCGACCTCGACTTGCCCCAGGTCCAGGATGCTGTCGAGCATGTCGTGCTCGTCCTTGACCAGGCCGCCCTCGTGTTTGTAGAGCGCCAAGGCGCCACGAATCTCCGCTTCCGATGTTGCGTTGCCATCACTGTCGCGCACGCCGATGAGGCGGAAGATGACGATGACCAGCCACTGAATGGCAGAGGTAACGGGCGCCAATATCCGCACCAAAACGCTCATGACCGGTGCAATGGTCAGGGCGAACCGTTCGGGCTTGCGGATCGCCAGTGTCTTGGGCATGACTTCGGCAAAAACAACCACCAGGGCGGTCATGACGACGGTCGCGTAAACGATGCCCGCCTCGCCGAACATTTGACTGAAAGCATAGCCGGCAAGCGTTGACGCAAAGATGTTGACCAGGTTGTTGCCAAGAAGAATGGCGCCAATCAGGTGCTCGCGATCGCCGATCAGGCGCGACACCAGGCGGGCACGGCGATTGCCTTCGATCTCCAGGTGATGGATGAGCGACCGGTTGGTCGCCGTCAGAGCAGTCTCGGAGCCAGAAAAGAACGCCGACAGGATGATCATAAAAAAGATCACCACGACGGCTGCTTCCACTATCGGAACCATGATCGGGTCTCGTTCAGTCGGTTGTTTGCAAGGGGCAGGACAACAGCGTTCAAGGGCTGGCGTCCGGGTTGGCGAGACGGTTCGCCAGGTATCCGTTGATGTCGATCAGATCGACATCGCGGGTCAGGAAGGCCTGACCGATGCCGTGGACAAGAACAAACGTCAGTTGTCCGTCCTTGACCTTCTTGTCCTGCATCATGTGCGCGGTGATGCGTTCGGCATCCCACGTGACGCCTTTGATCTCACTGGGATGGACGGGCAGGCCGACGCTGCTCAGGTGTTGACGCACGCGGTTTGCGTCGTGATCGCTGCACAATCCCATCTGGGCTGAGAACCCGTAGGCCATGACCATACCGAGAGCGACGGCTTCACCGTGCAGCAACGCGTCGGAAAAGGCAGCTTCGGTTTCTAACGCGTGGCCAAACGTGTGGCCCAGATTCAACAGCGCGCGTGCGCCGGATTCCGTCTCGTCGCGAGCGACGATCTCGGCCTTGGCGCGGCAGCTTGTCTTGACCGCGTGGTGTTGGGCCTGGATGTCACCGTCGATCACCGCCTGGCCGTTGGTTTCGAGCCAGGCAAAAAAGTCGGCGTCGCCCAGCAGGCCGTACTTGACCACCTCCGCATAACCCGCGCGCAATTCGCGCGGCGGCAGCGTCTTCAGCAAACCCAGATCGGCGATCACCAGGCGCGGCTGATGGAACGCGCCGACCAGGTTCTTGCCCTGGCGTGTATCGATGCCGGTCTTGCCGCCGACCGAACTGTCGACCTGGGCCAGAAGCGTGGTCGGGATCTGCACGAAATCGACACCGCGACGCAGAATGGCACTGGCGAAGCCCGTGAGGTCGCCGATCACGCCGCCGCCAAGCGCCAGCACGATATCGCTGCGCTCAACGCCTTCGTCCAGCATGGCGTTCAGCAGCCTCTCCAGATGCGTGAAGTCCTTGGTCTTCTCACCAGGCGGCAGGGTGAACGAGCGATGCCTTATCCCCGCGTCATCAAGGGCCTTGTGCAGCGTCGGCAGGTGGTGCTCGGCGATATTGCGGTCGGTGACGATGAACACGGCGTCACGCTGCAGCACGGGCGCCAGCAATTCGGGCGTCTGCGCCAGCAGGTCTTCACCGATCACGATCTTATAGCTGCGCTTGCCCAGCGCGACGTCAACGTGGTCGAACGTACTCATGCCTGTTCCTTCATCGCCTCCAGGGCGGTAACGATCCGTTCGACCACGGCCTCGTGCGGTCCGTCGTCGCTGTCGATGACAACATCGGCGAGGGCATAGATCGGATAACGTTCGTCCATCAGCCGCTGCATGATCTCACGTGGATCACCGGTCTTCAGCAGCGGCCGGTTGTCGCGCCGCGTAACCCGGCTGACCAGGAGGTCCAGGTCGGCGCGCAGCCAGACCGATATCGATCGCTTGGCGATACGTTTGCGTGTCTTCTCGTTCATGAAGGCGCCACCGCCGGTCGCCAGCACCTTGGGCTCGCCCTGCAGGAGCCGCGCGATCACCCGACTTTCACCGTCGCGGAACGCAGCTTCGCCGTGGCGCTCGAAGAACTCCGGGATCGTACACCCGGCCGCGGACTCGATTTCGTGATCGGCATCCAGGAACGGCAGGTTCAAACGCGTCGCCAAGCGGCGCCCGACCGTCGACTTGCCGGCACCCATCAGTCCGACCAGCGTGATGGTCTTGGGGAAGGATTGTGAACGTGATTTGGTCAAAACGGCCCGGATGGCTTAGGAGATCAGGGCGCCGCAATGTCGTGGATTGCCGTACAAGCGCCATGATGCGACGATAGCACAAAGTTTTCTTAACCGCCCATTTCAGCTACATTATGAGGCCATGGGGTTCTTCACAAAACTCTTCCTTTTGCTCGTGGTGATCATCGTCGTCGGGGGTGGCACCTTTCTCATGACCTGGGATATCCCGCCGCCAACCACCACGGTTGAGAAAACCATTCCGGATGACCGCTTTACCAATTAGCCGGCTGGCCCTGGCCGTTTTCCTGTGTTTGTTGTGGTCGACCGGTGCGTCATTGGCGCAGTCGGAGACCAACGAACCGCTGTTCATTATCCCCGGTTTCGACCAGGACAGCGACGGTCAGGCCGGAACCGGTGACTTGGTGGCGCCGGACGTGGAAGTCGAGGCGTTGACCGCACCCAGTGGCGGCGGCGCCGGTCTGCTGGATTCCGCCACCGGCGGTCTACCCAGCGACATGTGGCGCGACGCGGACCCCGCGATCGCACAGGCGCTGATGCCGAACATCCCGACCGCGACCGATTCCGCGGCCATGAACCGGCTTGCCGGACGGCTGCTGCTGTCGGCCGCCGAGCCGCCTCGCGCCATCGATCCCGCCGAATTCCTGGGTTACAGGGTCGATCGTCTGGTTGCGCTGGGCCGTGGCGAGGATGCCGAGGCCCTGTTGAGCAGTGCCGGCAACCTGACGCGCGAGCCGGCGGTTATGGGGCCACGCATCAACCGGATGCTGTTGGACGGCGATGTCGCCAGCGCCTGTCCGCTGGTGCGTGAGATCCTGCGGACCGATGACGCGGTCTACTGGCAGGAAGCGATGATTTTCTGTCAGCGGATCGACGGTCAGGATGCCCAAGCCGATCTGGGTTTAAGCCTATTGCGCGACCAAGGTGCCGATATCAGCCCGTTGTTCTTGCGCCTCGACCGTGCGGTTCGCGGCGAACCGGGCGCAACGCTGGACTCGCTCGCCGATATCGATCCGCTTCTGCTCGCCATGGCGCTGAAGGCCGACGTTGCGATCCTGCCGGCCGCCGTGACCGACGGCGAACCGGCCGTCCTGGCGGCGTTGGCCCAGGACAAGGATCTGACCCTCGATACGCGCCTGCCTGCCGGCGAAATCGCCGTGGCGCAGGCGGTGCTCGATCCCGCCGAACTGGGGACGCTTTATGATGAGGTCACGTTTACCGATGCCGAACGCGCCAACGCCCTGAGCTCGGCTCAGAAGATTGGCGGCCCCAAGGGACGCGCGCTGCTTTACCAGGCGGGCCAGACCCAGCCGACCGAAACAGCGCGGGCGGAAGTTTATCGGGCCCTGCTGGCCAACGCCGTGGATGACGGCGGTATCGTGAGCTACGCGGCGATCGCGCGCGTGATTGCGCCCGATCTATCGACGCTGCGCCTGACGCCGGAGCTGTCATGGTTCGCCGGCGACGCGGTCGCGGCGCTGCTGGTGGCCGGCGACCCCGAAGCGGCCGCGCGCTGGTGGCCGTTGCTTGAGGATCGCGCACGGTCCGACGGGACGGCCCTGGCCGAGACCCGTACGCTATGGCCGTTGATGCGTATGGCGTTTGGCGAACAACTGCCCGATGACGGCGAGCGCATGAAGGTTTGGTGGGACCAGATCGCGACCGATGGCGACGTTGATGGCAACCAGCGCATGCGCGGTGAGGTTTATGCGTCCCTGCTGACCGGCTTGGATGACGCGGCTGTCGATCCTCTGTTGCCCGAGCTTATGGTCGGGGCCCAGGAAAGTCGGGAAGCCGTTCAGAAGACTGTCCTGATCGACGCCATGATCCGCTCGGCCAGCACACAACAGATCGGCCAGACCGTGCTTGTCGCATTGGTTGTGCTGGGCAATGGCGGTCCCGCAGGCGCCGATCCGGTGACGCTGGGCGCGGTCGTGTCGGCACTGCGGGAAGTCGGGCTGGGCCAGGATGCCCGGCTGATCGCCCTGGAGGCGGCTTTCGCCAACGGCGCCTGAACCATGACAGCCAACGAACCCGTCGACCGGACCCGGGGCATCGAGACCTTCCTGGAAATGATGCTGGCCGAACGTGGCGCGGCCGCCAACACGGTCGCCGCCTATGAGCGAGACCTTTTGGACGCCGCTGAGTTCCTGGCGCGCCGCAAGGTCACGCTGGCCGATGCCGGGACCGAGAATCTGCGTGCCTATCTGGCGGCGATCAACCGGCGCGGCAGCAGCGCCAGCACCGCGGCACGGCGTCTGTCGTGCCTTCGCCAGTTCTTTCGTTTCCTCTACGCCGAGGGCGAACGCACGGACGATCCCAGCGCCGCCATCGAAGCACCGCGCCGGGGCGCCTCCATCCCGAAGGTGTTGAGCGAGCAGGACGTTGACGCCTTGCTGGCTGCCGCGCGGTCGGGTGAGGGCGCCGATGGACTGCGCCGTCAAGCCGTCATCGAGTTGCTCTATGCGACCGGCTTGCGCGTATCCGAACTGATCGCTCTGCCGGCTTCGGCGGCAGCGGACGACCGGCCCTACTTGGTGGTCCGCGGCAAAGGCAACAAGGAGCGCCTGGTCCCGCTTGGCGGGCCGGCCCAGGATGCCGTGGCCGCATGGCGCACCGTTTGCGACAGCGGTTCGCCCTGGCTCTTCCCGTCACGTGCCGCCGGTGGTCATATGACGCGCCAGACCGTCGGCAACATGCTGAAGGATCTGGCGCGCGAGGCCGGTATCGATCCGGCCCGGGTCTCGCCCCACGTCATGCGCCACGCCTTTGCCAGCCACCTTCTGGCCCATGGCGCCGATCTCAGATCGGTCCAGAAACTCCTGGGTCATGCCGACATATCGACAACCCAGATTTACACCCATGTGCTAGAAGAACGTCTGAAACAAGCCGTCGCCGAGCACCACCCGCTAGCACGGGCTTGACAGCCAGGGGTTCCAAAAGGCATTGGAGCGCCCAAATCAGGGGTTAGCCCACCGGGAGGAATTGATGAGCTTTACCATCGTCGAGCAGGCGCCGGCGCGTCTCAACCGCAGCGAACTGGCCGTGCCGGGCAGCCGTCCTGAACTGTTTGAGAAGGCGGCCACGGGCGGCGCTGACGTGATTTTCCTGGATCTGGAAGATGCTGTCGCGCCGGACGACAAGCCGCAGGCGCGCAAGAACGTCATTGAGGCCATCAACGACATCGATTGGGGCTCGAAGACACTGTCGGTGCGCATCAACGGGCTTGATACCCATTACATGTACCGTGATGTCATCGACGTTATCGAACAGACCGGCGACCGGCTGGATCTCTTCATGATCCCCAAGGTCGGCACCGCAGCCGACGTCTATGCGGTCGACATGCTGGTAACCCAGTGCGAGGACGCCAAAGGCCGCACCAAGCGCATTGGCTTCGAGATGATTATCGAGACGGCGTTGGGCATGGCCAATGTCGACGAGATCGCCGGCGCCAGCAAACGCAATGAAAGCCTGCATTTCGGCGTTGCCGATTATGCTGCGTCGACCAAGGCGCGCACCACGGTGATCGGCGGGCCCAATCCGCTTTATGGCGTTTTGACCGACATCGACGGCGACAAGCCGCGCGACTATCACTGGGGCGACATGTGGCACTACGCGGTCGCACGCATGGTGGTCGCCGCCCGCGCGAACGGATTGCGCCCGATCGACGGACCGTTCGGCGATTTCAAGGATCCCGACGGGTTCCGCGCCCAGGCCAACCGTGCCTCCGTGCTGGGCTGCGAAGGCAAGTGGGCAATCCACCCGTCACAGGTCGACATCGCCAACGAGGTCAACAGCCCGTCCGAGGCCGAGGTCGACAAGGCCAAGCGCATCTTGGAAGCCATGGAAAAGGCCCAGAAAGAGGGCCAGGGCGCGGTTTCGCTGGACGGCAGGCTGATCGACATCGCGTCGATCAAGCAGGCCGAAGTGATGGTGCGCAAGGCCGAACAAATCGCCGGCGCGGCCTGATCGGGGAAACGGCCGAGGCGCCAGATCCATGCAGCACTATCTCGAGTTCGAGAAGCCGATTGCGGAGCTTGAAAGCAAGATCAAGGAGCTGCGCAAGCTGTCGGACGGCGATGGCGTCAACATCGTCGACGAGGTCGCGCGGCTGCAGGGCAAGCTCGATCGTCTGCTGAACCAGACCTACAGCAAGCTGACACCGTGGCAGAAGGCGCAGGTCGCGCGCCACGCCGATCGGCCGCACACCTCCGATTACATCGCGCGCCTGATCGACGATTTTGTGCCGCTTGCCGGCGATCGTTGCTTTGGCGAGGACACAGCCATCGTTGCCGGATTGGGCGCGTTTCGCGGTCAGTCGGTGATGGTCATGGGTCACGAGAAGGGCGCTGACACCGCTGACCGGGTCAAACATAATTTCGGGTATGCGCGCCCTGAGGGTTATCGCAAATCGGTGCGGCTGATGAACCTGGCGGACCAGTTTCGCCTTCCGGTGATTTCGCTGATCGACACCGCCGGCGCCTATCCCGGCATCGGTGCCGAGGAGCGGGGCCAGGCCGAGGCTATCGCGCGGTCAATCGAAACGTCGTTGAAGTTGGGCGTGCCGTTTGTCGCGGTTGTCATCGGCGAAGGTGGTTCGGGCGGTGCCATCGCGATCGCCGTCGCCGACCGCGTTTTGATGCTGGAGCACGCGATCTATTCGGTGATTTCGCCGGAGGGCTGCGCGTCTATTTTGTGGCGCAGCGGTGATGAGGCGGCTCAAGCCGCCGAGGCGCTGCGTATGACGGCCCAGGATCTCGACAAGCTGGGCGTAATTGATGAGGTGATCAGCGAGCCGGTCGGCGGCGCCCAGCGCGACCCCGAGGTTCAGATCGACCGGGTCGGCGATGCCATCGCCCGAGCGCTCGATGAGTTGAAAGAGGTGCCGTCCGGCGAACTGGTGACCCGCCGGCGCGACAAGTTCATGGACATGGGCCGCAAGAGCCTGAGTTAAAGCCAGGTGGACTGAGTACATTCGGTCTTGCTGTCGCCACCCTCACCCTCCCAACGCTTCGCGTCGGGCCCCTCCCTCTCCCGCAAGCGGGAGAGTGTTGTGCAGGCTTAGGCGCGTGAGCGCCTTAGCCGGAGCTGGGTGAGGGGGTGTACGTTCAGCTTCGGCGGCGGGCGACGACGAAGGCCTCGTTGACGAACTCCAGACCTCGATTTTCCTCAAGCACCTTGCGTGTCTCGGGCAGATAGCGCGTTGACGACATCGCCTGCTGCAGTTCGGCGTCGCCGATCTGGGCGACATAGACAGCGGCATTCCAGGCGGCCAGCAGAGGCGATGTGCCGATGGAGCCGGAGAGTTCTTCCGGCGAGAGCTGCAGCTCAAATCGGAACTCGGCCTCGCTTGCTCGCTGCTTCAGGAACTGAAGATCCGGGCATTCTTCGCCAATCTGGCGTTCGAGTTCGCGCAACAGTTCCTGACGCGGCGTCGTGAAGACGTCGTCACGCGGCCAAACGCGACGAACGATGTCCATGCCCGACCCCTTGGGCGTTGACTGCACCGTGATCATACGTCCGCCCGGCGCCAGAGCGCGGGCCAGCGGTGCCAGCACGTTGCGGACCTTGATCTCGGCCGGCAGCCGCGAACGATAAGGCTGTGATGCGATGACGAGGTCATAGCCGAGGTCGAAACGGCCGGGATCGGGGATCACGTCGTTCAGCGCGAAGCTCTGGTCAGCACGGTAGAGGACCAACACAGAAGGTTCGACATAAAGCGGGTTACCGGTCTTGGCGCTTGCTTTGGTCTGCCAGCAGCGTTCGACGAAAGCGGAGAGTTCGTGGACCTGTTTGTCGTAGTCGTGCGCGGTGTTGCCGGCGAGCTGGACTTCGTGCCAGTTCACCTTGTCGCGCATGGCCTCGCGGTTAGGACAAAGCCACGGTGCTTCCGAATAGAACATATTGGTCAAGACGACGACCGTGCGAGGGTGCTCGGCGAAACGGTCTGGCAGCTTTTCGAGGCTGACCCGCAAATTTTCGGGGTTGGATTCCTTGCCGACGACCAAAAACGGGATGTCCGGCATGCGGTGATGCATGCGCCGCATGACAAGCGACAGAACCGTTGCGTCGCCGACCCCGGCATCGAACAGCCGGAAAGCCGGCGGGCGCGCACGCACGTGGCTGATCTCGGCACCGACGCGCTGCGCTGTCATCTGCTTTTCGTTACAGGTGGTGATGAACAGCAGGTACTTTTCGCGGTTGTCGAAGAACCGGAACGGCCGTGCTGATTTGGTCCGTTTGGTCAATGCACCGCGGTTGATGCCCCGGCCGACTGCTCGAGCTTGCCGTGGCAGTGCTTGTACTTCTTGCCTGAACCGCAGGGGCAGGTTTCGTTGCGCCCGATCTTGCCCCATGTCGCGGGATTGGCGGGATCGCGGTCGTCCGGGTCGACCCGGCTGACGGCCTGACCAGCCTGCCACGCCATGCGGTCCGATGAAGATGGCTGTCCGGGCTGCTGGGCGAACGCCGGATCGCTGCGGCTTTCCTGCATCGGTGTAGCAGGCTGCCGTGGCGCCAGTTGATCGGCGTCGGCGTCAACGCGGATCTCGATATGCATCAAGACCTGCGTGACGGACTCGCGAACGTTGTCGAGCATGCTGTCGAACAGACTGAAGGCCTCGGCCTGATACTCGCGCAGCGGATCCTTCTGCGCATAGGCGCGTAGGCCCACCGCCTGACGCAGATGGTCGAGCGAGTGCAAGTGGTCGCGCCAACGCTGGTCGATAATCTGCAGCAGCAGGCTTTTCTCCGCCAGCCGCATGACCTTTTCCGTATAGGTCTCTTCCTTCTTGGCGTACTTCTCGTTGGCCGCCTCCAAGATGCGCTCACGCACTTCCTCGTCAGCGATGCCTTCTTCCTTCGCCCAATCGGCGACGGGCAGGTTCAGGCCCAGGATACGATGGACTTCCTCTTCCAGTGACGCGGTTTCCCATTGTTCGGGATAGGCGCCCGGCGGAATGCAGCGGACAACCAGGTCCTCAATGACCTGTTCGCGCATCTCATGGATGGTTTCCGAGACTTCTTCGGCACGCATGAGATCGCGGCGCTGTTCGTAAATGACCTTGCGCTGATCGTTCATGACGTTGTCGAAACGCAGCAACGTCTTGCGGATATCGAAGTTTCGGGCCTCGACTTTGGCCTGGGCCCGCTCGATCGCCTTGTTGACCCAGGGATGGGTGATGGCTTCGCCCTGTTCCAGTCCAAGCTTCTGAAGCATGCCGTCCAGACGCTCAGAACCGAAGATACGCATCAGATCATCTTCCAGCGACAGCAGGAAGGTCGAGGCGCCGGGATCGCCCTGACGGCCCGAACGGCCGCGCAACTGATTGTCAATGCGCCGGCTTTCATGCCGTTCGGTGCCGATGATATGAAGGCCGCCGGCCTCGAGCACCTTTTCGCGTTCCTCGGCGACCTGGGCGTTGATTCTGTCGGCCATTTCGCGCGCTTTGTCGTCGTCGGCATCGCCGACTTCGTGCGCGATCAGCATCTCTGCGTTGCCGCCAAGCTGAATGTCGGTGCCGCGGCCGGCCATGTTGGTGGCGATCGTCACGCCGCCAAACCGGCCGGCCTGCGCAATGATCTGGGCTTCCTGCTCGTGATAGCGGGCGTTCAGCACGTTGTGCTTGATCCTTTTCTTCTTCAGCAGCGCCGCGATCATTTCCGACCGTTCGATGCTGATGGTGCCGACCAGGACGGGTTGACCACGTTTGTGGCAGTCTTCGATCAACTCGATGATCGCGTTGAATTTTTCTTCGGCCGTCCGGTACACCTCGTCATGGGCATCCTTGCGCACCATCGGCTGGTGGGTCGGAATCTCGACGACGTCGAGGGTGTAGGTGTTGGCGAACTCGTCGGCTTCCGTCATGGCCGTACCGGTCATGCCGGCGAGCTTGGGATAAAGCCGGAAATAGTTTTGGAAGGTGATAGACGCGAGCGTCTGGTTCTCGGTCTGAATCTTGACGTCTTCCTTCGCTTCCAGCGCCTGATGCAGACCGTCGGAATACCGTCGGCCTTCCATCATGCGTCCGGTAAACTCGTCGATAATGACGACCTTGTCGTCTTTGACGATGTAGTCGACATCGCGGGTGAAGAGTTTGTGCGCCCGTAGTGCCTGGTTGACGTGGTGAACCGTGCTGACGTTCTCGATGTCGTAGAGACCGCCTTCGGTAATCAGGCCGGCGTCGGCCAGGAGCTTCTCCACATGCTCGACACCGCTGTCGGTGAGCGAGACCGCCTTCTGTTTTTCGTCTTTCTCATAATCGTCGTCGGCGAGTTGCGGGATCAGACCGTTGACGCCGCGATAGGACTCCGATGAATCCTCCGCCGGGCCTGAAATCACCAGCGGTGTCCGCGCCTCGTCAATCAGGATACTGTCGACCTCGTCGACGATCGCAAAGTTGAAGTCGCGCTGAACCATCGAATCCAACGAGAACTTCATGTTGTCGCGCAGGTAGTCGAAACCGAACTCGTTGTTGGTGCCGTAGGTGATATCGGCGGCGTACTGCTCGCGCCGTTCCGCATCGTCCAGGCCCGGTATAATGCAGCCGGTCTCAAGGCCCAGGGCGCCGTACACCTGGCCCATCCATTCGGCGTCGCGCTTGGCCAGGTAATCGTTAACGGTGACCACGTGGACGCCCTTGCCATCGATGGCGTTCAGGTAAACGGGCAGGGTCGCGACCAGGGTCTTGCCCTCGCCGGTCTTCATTTCCGAGATGGCGCCGTTGTGCAGGATCATGCCGCCCAGCAGCTGAACGTCATAGTGGCGCTGGCCCAGGGTCCGTTTGGCGGCTTCGCGCACGGTCGCGAAGGCCTCGGGCAGCAGGTCGTCAAGGCTCTGCCCGTCGGCCAGACGGCCGCGGAACTCGTCGGTTTTTGCGCGCAGTTCATCGTCACCGAGCTTCTCGAAATCCGCTTCCAGCGCATTGATGCGCTCAACGGTCTTTCCGTACTTGCTTAGCAGACGTTCGTTGGCGGAGCCGAACAGGCGGCGGGCGAGAGCGCCGATCATAGAATCAATCCGTTCCTGACCCCGGGTTTCAGCGGGTCGAGCATCACGCCGGACACATAAGGAGCAGAAAGCACGGTGTCAACGCCATAGCACCACGTCGCGCAGTTGTGCGCTGAGGCCTCTTGTCTGTGACACGCCAATGTGATCTGTAGCGCCAGAACGTCTGGACGGCCCCGAAATCCGTTGGCTGACCGCCCTTCATCCAGGGAGAAAACCTGATGCCGTTACGCTTTGTTGCCTGCCTGTTCTTCTTGCTGGGTGCCACGCCCGCGTTCGCTCAGGACGAGGGCGGCGACGTTGTCGCGCGGGTGAATGGCATGGAGGTCACCCGCGATGAGGTTGCGACGGCTATCCTGCAACTGCCGGCGGAGTACCAGCAGGTGCCCATGGAGATCCTGTGGCAGCCGATCCTGGACCAAGTCATCGATCGCAAGCTGTTGGCGGCGGCTGCGGACGAAAGTGGCCTTGACGAGGGCGAGGAGTTTAACCAGCAAATCAATATGATGCGCGAGGAGCTGTTGCAGCAGCTCTATCTGCAGCAACAAGTCGACGAAGGTCTGACCACCGAGGCACTGGACGAAGCCTATGAGCGGTTTGTGGCTGATTTTGAGGCGGCAGGTGCAGGCGAAGAGGTGCACGCGCGCCACATTCTGGTGACGACCGAAGATGAAGCCAACGCGGTCATCGGGCGCCTTGACGATGGCGAGGACTTCGAGACGGTCGCCATGGAGACGTCGATTGGGCCATCTGGCCCAGATGGCGGCGATCTTGGTTTCTTCAGGAAAGAAGACATGGTGCCGGAATTTGGCGATGCCGCTTTCGCGCTGGAGGAAGGAGAGGTCTCTGGCGCCGTGCAGAGCCCGTTCGGTTGGCATGTCATCAAGGTCGAAGAGCGCCGCCAGGCAGAGGCGCCGGCCATGGAGGAGGTTGCCGGCGACCTGAGCAATCAGGTTGCACAGGAACTGATTACCGAAGAGATCGAGCGGTTGCGCGCCGATGCCGACATCGAATTGATCGAGCCTGTGGTGCAAGAGCCGGACGAAGAGCAAGAAAACTAGACGTCGCCATGGCCAAACACCCGAAGGTCGCCCGGTCGCCGCTGGCGCCGGCACGGTTTCCTGATCTTTCACCGGTCAGGGGCGTAAGCCTGGCGGCCGGCCATTGCGGTATCCGCGGTACCGGGACGTCGCTCGATCTGATGTTGGCGGTGTTTGACAAGGGAACCAGTGTTGCCGGTGTCTACACCCGCTCCAGCACGGCGGGCGCGCCGGTGCGTTGGTGCCGCCGGATCCTGACGAACGGTCAGGCGCGCGCGCTGGTGGTTAACTCCGGCAACGCCAATGTCTATACCGGCAAGCCCGGCGATGACGCCGTCAAGGCGACCGCGACGGCGGTGGCGAAACTGCTGGGTACCACGGCCAATCGCGTCCACATTGCCTCGACCGGCGTGATTGGCGAGCCGCTGCCGGTCGAAAGGGTGATCGCCACGCTCCCCAAGATGGCGAAGAGGTTGGATCACGGGGCATGGAAACCGGCGGCCGAAGCGATCATGACCACCGACACCTATCCCAAGGGCGCCACGCGAGAGGTCGAGGTTGACGGTGAGACCGTGACGATCACGGGCATCGCCAAGGGCTCGGGCATGATCGCGCCAGACATGGCGACCATGCTGGCTTATGTCTTTACCGATGCCGCGGTCACGACCGAGATCCTGCAGTCCCTGCTGCAGTCCGCCGCCGACAAGTCGTTCAACTGCATCACCGTCGACAGCGACACCTCGACCAGTGACACCCTGGAGATGTTTGCGACCGGCAAAGCCGGTCATACGCCGATCGACAATCTGCGCGACCGCCGGCTGAAGGTCTTTCGTGCCGCCCTCGACGATCTGTGCCTGGATCTGGCCCATCAGGTCGTGCGTGACGGCGAGGGCGCGCAGAAGTTCATCGAGATCAAGGTCGAAGGCGCGCGCTCAGCTCTCTCGGCACGACGCATCGGGCTCGCCATCGCCAACTCGCCCCTGGTCAAGACAGCGATCGCCGGCGGCGATGCCAACTGGGGCCGTATCGTGATGGCGGTCGGCAAGTCGGGCGAGGACATTGCAGAGACCAGTCTGACCATTCATGTCGGCGGCCACCCGGTGGCGATAAACGGCGCGCCGCCCGCCGATTACGACGAGGCGCCGGTCGCCCGCCACATGGCCGGTCGTTCGATCAAGATGTCAGTCGATGTCGGCATCGGACGCGGCGAAGCCACCGTTTGGACCTGTGACCTCACCCACGGCTATATCGAGATCAACGCCGACTACCGCAGTTGAGGTTGATTGTCCGCGATCGAGTCCGTCGGCACGCTAGCCGGTTTTTTCAACACAGAATTCGACGGCGTCCATAAATGTCTTGTTCGTCGTCAGAACATCTGAGTCGCTGGCGCCAGCGGCCAGGCGCTGCGAGATCTCCTCTGCCACCTCGAGATATTCTTTGAACGGCATGGTTCTTTCGATTTCCGTCACAAAGCACCGGCAGTACTGTTTCATCCACTTCGAGTTGTCTTCAGCAATGCAGCTGTCGTAGTCGGCCTGGAGATATTCCGGCGGGATCGGTTCGGCCATCGCTTCGGATGCCAAAAGCCCCGACGAGACGAAAACAAGGCCGGCCATCGCGAACAGGGCGAAGGTCCGCTTGGTTGCCCGTAAGGTCGCACTAATCATCAAAACCATCGCCGCCTCGACGTTGCTCATGCGCTGATCTCGATGAGTTTATCGCGTTCACCGTGCGCGTGCCATGCGCTTCGTCGCGTCGTGCCTTGCGCGCTCAGGCGTACCCGTGAGGTGGGCGCTTGCGCCGCTGCGGCCATGCTCTAGCATGCCGGCCGGTTTTGATGACTGTGGAGGTCACCCATGTCGAGTTTTGCCGTTGCTGGCGTTCAAATGGCCGTCAGCAATCATGACAACACCGACGCCTTGGAAGCCCAAGTCCGCCGTGCGCTGACGTCGTTTCCCTGGGTCCAGATGGTTGTCGTCGGCGAAGCCGCGCCGGTTGGTTTCCGTCAGGACCTGGCTGTCGAACTGCCCGGGCCGATGGAACATCGCTTTGCCGCCCTGGCGCATGAACTCGGCATCTGGCTGATTCCAGGCTCCTTCATGGAGCGCCGTGGCGCGCACATTCACAACACGGCGTCGGTGATCAATCCGGCGGGCGAGATCGTGACGCGCTACCGCAAGATCTTTCCGTTCTATCCGTACGAAGCCGGCGTGACGCCGGGCAGCGAAGTCTGTGTTTTCGACGTGCCTGGCGTCGGGCGCTTCGGGCTTTCGATCTGCTACGACAAGTGGTTTCCCGAAACAACGCGCCAGATGTGCTGGCAGGGCGCGGAGGTGATCCTGCAGCCGACAGCGACCGGCACCGTCGACCGCGATGTCGAGCTGGCCATCGCGCGCGCCAACGCGGCGATCAACCAGTGCTACTTCGTCGACATCAACGGCGCCAAGGGGCCGCTGGGCACCGGGCGCTCGGTCGTCGTCGCGCCGGAAGGCGAGATCGTGCACGAGGCCGGCGAGACCGAGGAGACGTTGCCCGTCATCCTGGACCTTGAACGCGTGCGCCGCGTGCGCCGTGTCGGTTTCCACGGTCTGGGTCAGGTGATGAAGAGTTTCCGCGACAACCCTGTCGTCTTGCCGGCCTACCAGGCAGGTCGACCGATCCCCGCCGAGATGGCGGCGCTTGGTGAGCTGCGCATGCCCCAGCAGCGCGACATGGCCGCCGGACGCATGGTCGAGGATGTCGTCGACTTCGCGGTGCCCGATACACGCACCGGAACCGCCGGCGACTAGCGCGCCGGGCGCCAACGGGGACGCCCACCGATGAAACGACCTGTCATGAACGCGCTGAAGACCAGGCGGCTCAATCTCGTGCCGTTCACGCAAGACCATGCCGCCGATGTCCAACGCTACTCCGGGCATTGGGAAGTCGCGCGCTACACCGCGAACATTCCCTATCCCTATCCGGCCGATGGTGCCTTGGCCTTCGCCCGTGACGTCGAGTTCGACCGGCGTAACGGAGGGGGCGGTCTGGTCTTCGCAATTTCGCTCAAGGTCGAGAAACAAGTCGTCGGCTTGATCGATCTCAACCTAACCGATGACGCGCGTTCCGCTGAAATGGGCTACGCGCTGTCGCCGGAGATCTGGGGACAGGGCATCGCGTGCGAGGCCGCCAAAGTTGTCATGGATTGGGGCTTCGGTAGCGCCGGCCTCGACGCCATCGTCGCACGCGCCCTGGTGGTCAACCGCGCCTCATGCCGGGTACTGCAAAAGGCGGGGTTTCGCCGTGTCGGTCACGGCAACCTCTACATGCCCGAGCGCCGCAAGACCGGGCTGTTCGAGGAGTACCGGACGTTACGGCGGGAGTGGCAGTGATGAACCGTATCGCCATGAACGCGCTGAAAACCCGGCGGCTCAATCTGGTGCCGTTTACGCAAGACCATGCCGCAGACGTCGATAGCTTCTCATCTCTCTGGGAGGTCGCGCGTTACACGATGGGCATTCCCCATCCCTATCCACACGGTGATGTGGTGGCCTTTGCCCGCGAGGTCGAATTCGATCGGCGCAATGGTGCCGGCGGCCTCGTCTTTGCGACCTCGCTCAAGGGCGACAACCGGATTGTTGGCGTGATCGAGCTCGACCTCGCCGGCGATGCCCGTTCGGCCGAGTTGGGCTATGCCTTTTCGCCCGTTGTCTGGGGATGTGGCCTCGCGGTTGAGGCGGCCGAGGCCGTCATGGGTTGGGGTTTCGAAAGCGCCCGCCTCGATGCGGTCGTCGCAAGAGCCCTGGTCGTCAACCGCGCGTCGTGCCGGGTCCTGCAGAAGGCCGGCTTTCGGCGCGTTGGGCACGGTTCCATGTACATGCCTGAGCGGCGCAAGACGGGCACGTTCGAGGACTACAGGCTGTTGCGCCGGGAGTGGCAGGGGTGAAGACGGTCCTGGTCGCCGCTTGTGCCCTGGTCGATCCGGACGACCGCGTATTGCTCGCGCGCCGCCCACCGGGCAAGGCGATGGCGGGTCTTTGGGAGTTCCCGGGCGGCAAGGTCGACCTTGGCGAAACGCCGGAGGTGGCGCTGATCCGCGAGTTGAACGAAGAACTCGCCATCGATGTGACCGAAGCCTGCCTGGCGCCGTTCACCTTCGCGTCGCACGTCTACGACGACTTCCACCTGTTGATGCCGCTTTATGTCTGTCGCAAGTGGGAGGGGTTCGTGACGGCGCAAGAGGGTCAGGAACTCGCCTGGGTCAGGCCGCTGCGCATGAACCAGTACCCCATGCCGCCGGCCGACGAACCGCTGGTCGCCATGCTGTGTGACCTGCTCTAGCCGTCCGTTCCCAGCACGTCGACCAAGCTAACCTCGCCGCTGCCGCGCCGCGCCGGTTTCTGCTGGCCCTCGTGGGGCCGCCAAGCCGTCAGGTAGATGACCTGGAAGGTCGCGGGCACCCGCCCTTCGGCGTCGGCGAAACGCTCGTGATAGGCCGCGACCGATCCCAACAGAACATCGCGCCGGCTCATATGGCGTGGCCGCTCGATCGCGGCGTTGGTTTCGCCCATGTGGCGGAGGTCGCGCATCAGGGCGAGGGCATCGGGATAGGTGACATCGATGCGGTCGCTGTCGACAACGGGAAGGGCAAAACCGGCACGCTGAAGCAAGGCGCCGGCGTCCCGCACATCGACCAGCGGTGCGATGCGCGGCGCCATGCCGCCGGTCGCGGCGAGTTCCGCTTCACCGAGCGCCTGGCCGAGTTCGTGCAGCGTTTCACCGCCGAACAGGCTCGCCAGAAACAGACCGTCGGGTTTGAGGGCGCGCCGTATCTGGCTCAGCACGCCAGGCAGGTCGTTGGCCCAGTGGAGTGCGAGATTGCTGATCACCAGATCAAGACTGCCATCGGCGAACGGAAAGAGCTCTTCGTCGCAGATTGTCCCGAGCGACAATGCATCACCCGACGCTCTTATCGAGAGATTGGTCTCCACCAATGTCTCAACGCCGCCATGTCCGACCAGCAAACCCTTTAGCAGACCGTCTCGCGCGCCGATTTCGACAGCCAGCGGGAACTGTCGGGTAAGGTCGTCCAGCCGGTCCACGAGACGTTCGCCGACCTCACGGAACAGAAAATCATGGTCGGCGAAACTTGCGGCAGCGCGCTCGCGATTGCGGCGAACCGTCGCACGATCGAAGACCTGAACCCGTGTGTCCATGACAACCTCTATTGCCAGGGCTGTGGCGCACCGGCAACGGCAGTCTTGAACTTTCCGCGGAAACACCGCCGAATTGGCGGATGACGGATCACGCCACACTTCTCAATCGCGTTCGCTGGACCGGCAGGCTGGCGCTCGACACGGTGCTGCCGCCGCGCTGTCTTGCCTGCGGTGAGATGGTCGATCAGCAAGGTCAGATCTGTCCGGTCTGCTGGCCCGGTCTCGACTTCATCGCGCGACCCTATTGCGCGATCTGCGGCACGCCGTTTGCCTATGACATGGGCAAGGACGCCATTTGCGGCAGTTGTTCGGCCGAGGCGCCGGCGTTCGATCGCGGACGCGCGGCACTGGTGTACAACGACCTTGCCGCGCGTCTGATTGTTGGATTCAAACATACCGACAGGACTCATCATGCGCCCGTGTTTGCGCGCTGGCTTGCGGCTGCCGGCGCCGACATTCTCGATGCTGCCGATGTCCTGACGGCCGTGCCCTTGCACCGCCATCGCCTGTGGCGTCGCCGATTCAACCAATCGGCCATGATGGCGGGCGCCTTGGCGGCATTGACGGGTTCAATCGCTTTGCCGGATGCGCTTGTACGCACCCGTCCGACGCCCAGCCAAAGCGGTCGGACGCGTCTGCAGCGTTTCGAGAACGTGCGCGGCGCCTTTAAGCCCAGGCCGTCTCGCCTTGCTGAAATCGCCGGCAAGCGTGTCGCGGTCATCGACGATGTCTTCACGACCGGCGCGACCTTGAGCACCGTGGCGCGCTGTCTTAAACAAGCCGGGGCCGCGCGCGTCGATGTACTAACCCTTGCGCGTGTCGTGCGCCATCCTACGTAGCATGCTACATTATCGCGAATTTGAGAGAGATCTGTTCGATGGCCGAAGTCGTTATGTATTCCACCATGTTTTGTCCGTTCTGCATGCGGGCGAAGGCGCTGTTGAAGGACAAAGGCGTCGATTTCGAGGAGATCGACGTCATGTTCGATGGTGCCAAGCGCGCGGAAATGACCGAACGGTCCGGCGGTGGGCGCACGGTGCCGCAGATCTTTATCGACGGCGAGCCGATCGGCGGGTTTGATGAACTCAACGCCCTCGACCGTGAGGGCCGTCTCGACGACCTCTTGGGAATAGCCGCATGACCACACCCCTTACGATCGCCTGTGTTCAGGTCAACGCCGACGGCAATGTCGAGCGCAACATCGAGAATGCCGTCGACCTGGTGCGACAAGCCGCCGATGCCGGCGCCGAGTTGATCGGACTACCCGAAAACGTTGCCTTGATGGCGGCGAGTGAAGAGGAGCGGTTGGACAATTCCTATACGCCGAAGGACCACCCGGCGCTGATCGCGTTCGCCGCGGTCGCCAAGGAAAAAGGCGTCTGGCTGCAGGCTGGCTCCGTGGCCGCGTTGCGGCAGGACGGGGATCTCGCCAACCACGCTTTTTTGTTCGGGCCCGACGGCGAGACCGTTGCGGACTACGAGAAGATCCACATGTTCGATGTCGATCTTCCCGATGGTTCCGTTTACCGCGAGTCCAAGATGTTCCATCCCGGTGACAAGGCGGTTCTGGCGCCGACGCCGTGGGGCGATCTTGGCATGACCGTCTGCTATGACCTCAGGTTCCCGCAGCTCTACCGCGACCTCGCCCAGGCCGGCGCACGGCTGCTGACCGTGCCGTCTGCGTTCACCAAGGTCACTGGTGACGCCCATTGGGAACTATTGCTGCGCGCCCGTGCTGTCGAGAACGGCTGTTTTGTTTTTGCGCCGTGCCAGACCGGCAACCACCCGGGCAACCGCCGGACCTGCGGCCATTCCCTCATCATCGACCCCTGGGGCGTGGTGCTGGCCGATGGCGGCACCGAGGTCGGCTTTGTCAGCGCGACCGTCGATATGGATGAGGTCGATCGTGTGCGTAGTATCCTGCCGTCGCTAACCCACGACCGCGTCTATAAACCGCCGGTCGGCGAACACCGCGACGCCGCCGAGTAGGGTTTCGCTCACGCGGTATATTCGCCGGCCCACTCCCCCGCCCGGCCACCCCGAGGATGCTGCCATGGGTGGCCGGGCGGGGGAGTGGGCTGGTCCAGCTAACTAAAGCGAGATCGCGCTAGGCCTCGCGTCGGGCGGCGATGCGCTGCACGGCCGCGGGCTGCGGCCGTTCAACGATAAGATCTTCATAGGCGAGCACGCGCAGGTGCCCCGCGGTAACGGCGAGCAGTTCGCCGGGCTGCAGCAGAAAGTCCGGATTGCGCGGCCGACCGAACTGCTCGTTGCCTATCGCAAACGTCTCGTAGATCAGCATGCCGCCCGGCGCGACAGCTTCGACCAAGCGTGCCAAGAGTGGCCTGTAGAGATAGTTGGCAACGACCACACCGGCGAACGTCTGACCGGCAAACGGCCAGGGCTGACCGGACTCCAGATCGACCGCCACCAGCTTGAGGCCCGGTGTTCCCGCCTGGTCGGCCATGCCGGAGATGTCGATATCGGCCGCCGTCACCGGATGGCCGAGATCCAGGAACAGGCGACTGTGGCGCCCGCCGCCGCATGCAAGGTCCAGCACCTGTCCCTGCGGCGGGACAAACGCGGCAAACCGGCTGATCCACGGCGACGCATCGGCGGTATGAACATGCGGGTCTGGCGTATCGGTCATGGTGTCGTCATCTTGCAATTTCGCGGTTCTGGGCTCATATAGGAGCCTTAGCGCTAACTAAGGCTATGATATATAAGAAAGTTCCTGGCGTATGATCGTTTTTGACCTCAAATGTCCGGATGACCACGTCTTCGAAGGCTGGTTTGCCGACAGCGCGACCTTTGACCAGCAGGTCGAGGCGGGCGAGGTGACGTGCCCCTATTGCGGTTCACCTGATGTCAAAAAGGCGCTGATGGCGCCCAATGTCGCCACGCGGTCCTCAGCCGCCAAGGGTGAGGAGACGTCGTCCTCAACCGACATGGTGCCGGTCGCCAAACAAAAGGAAGAGGCCGGCAAGGTCATGGCCATGATGCGCGCGGTCAAGGACCACGTCGAAAAGAACTTCGACAACGTCGGCACCGAGTTCGCCGGTGAAGCGCGCAAAATCCACTATGGCGATGCCGAGAAGCGCAACATCTACGGCAAGGCAACGCGCGAAGAAGCCCAGGATCTCAAGGACGAAGGTGTCGAGTTCGGCGAACTGCCGGACCTGCCTGATCTCGATAGCTGACTAGAGACTTTCCAATTCGGTTGGCATCACCGGCCGGCTCCCCCGCCCGGCCACCCATGACAGCATCCTCGGGGTGGCCGGGCGGGGGAGTGGGCCGGCGCTGAATCCGCGTGAGCTGAGAGCAGTCTAGCCCGCTGGCAGTGCCCGTTCCGCCAGTCGCGCCCAATAGCTTGCGCCGAGCGGCAGGACCTCGTCGTTGAAGTCGTAGTGCGGGTTGTGCAGCAGACAGCCGCCTTCTTCCGGACCGTTGCCGATCAGGATGTAGCAGCCGGGTTTTTCCTGCAGCATGAAGGCGAAGTCTTCCGATCCCATATCGGGTTCGAAAGCGCGGTCGACATGGCCATCACCAACCAGTTCGGCAGCGACTCCGGCGGCAAAGTCAGTTTCGTCGGGCGTGTTGACCGTGGCGGGGTAGCGCCGTTCATAGCGAACGTTGGCGGTGCAGCGATGGGCGGCGGCGATGTTTTCGGCAATCCGCGTGATCGCCGGTTGCAGCATGTCGCGAACATGGTCGTCGAACCACCGGCATGTGCCGCGCAGCGTGACTTCGTCAGGGATCACGTTCCAGGTGTCGCCGGCGTGGATTTGGGTCACGCTGACGACGGCGGAGTGGAGCGGCGAGACCTCTCGCGCAACGACGGCCTTCAAGCCGCTCACGATTTGCGCGGCGGGAACCAGGGGATCGATGCCGCGATCGGGCATGGCCGCGTGCGTGCCGACGCCGTGGACGGTGATCTCGAAGATGTCGAAGGCGGCGAGGAACGGGCCTTCGCGCACGGCAAACTGGCCGACAGGAATGCCGGGTGCGTTGTGCATGCCATAGACCGAGTCGACGGGGAACAATTCGAACAAGCCGTCCTCGATCATCACGCGGCCGCCGCCCTCGTTTTCTTCCGCCGGCTGGAAGATGAAATGGATGGTGCCGTCGAAGTTCTTGGTTTCGGCGAGATAGCGGGCCGCGCCAAGCAGCATGGTGGTGTGGCCGTCATGGCCGCAGGCATGCATCTTGCCTTCGTGTTTGGAGACATGATCGAAGGTGTTCTTCTCATGGATATGAAGCGCGTCGAGATCAGCGCGCAGTCCGATGCGACGTTCACCGGTACCGTTTTTGAGCGTGCCGACCACGCCGGTCGTGGCGAGGCCGCGATGAACCTCCATGCCGAAGTCTTCCAGCAGGTCGGCGACAACATCGGATGTGCGTTTTTCTTCGAACGCGGTTTCGGGGTGTGCATGGATGTCGCGGCGCCATGCCGTCATGTCGTCGTGGAACTCGGCAATACGGTTGATGATCGGCATGGTGATCTCCGGATTTTTAGTCGGTGCGACGGCGAGCCACCGTCACGGCGCGAACCTGTGGGTGGATCAGAATATAGGCCAGAAGCAGCGCCATAAGCACGCCATTCAGCACATAGGGTGCGCGCAGCCAGACTTCGTAGAGCGGCAAGGTGACGAAGGCGCCGACAACATGGCCGGACGCGCCCATGCCGTTGATGATGCCGGCGGCCGAGCCCTGTTCATCGGGATTGACGGCGAGTGATCCGGCGGCGGCGATTCCGGGACGCAACATGCCATGACCGAATCCCAAGATGATCAAGGCCAGCATGATCGGCAAATAGCTGTTGGCGAGCGCAAACAACACGAAACAGGCCAGGCTGATTCCGGCGCCGCCATAGAGCAGCAGACGCGGCGACGGCTGATACCGCCGGACGATGAAGAGCTGCACGACCAAAGCCGCCGCTGCCGATACGGTGAGGCCCAGACCGACCTGGCGCACCGCCTGATCGGCGCCATAGTCCAGCAGGTCGATCATGTAAAAGCCGACGGATTGCATGGTGCCGGCCTGACAGGTGGTCATCACGATCGATGCGATAACAAACGGCCTGATGCGCCTGTCCCATGTCCGCACGCGCGGTGGCAACCGCTTGCCGCGGGGCGGTGTACGTTCCGGCAGCATGAACCAACAGGCGACCGCGCTGCAGGTGGCGAAGGCCGCAACCGCATAGAGCGGCGTGAGAGCACCCAGATCAACCAGCAACGCGCCAATGCCCGGACCGACAATAATGCCGACACCAAACGCCGCCCCGATGGTGGCAAGAGCCGGCGTGCGTTCGCGGCGCGTCGTGCGGTCGGCGATATAGGCCTGTGACGCCGGAAAGGTGCCGGAGCCGAACATGCCGAAGATGGCGCGTGTTACGACCATCAGCGGAAACGCGACGGCCAGAACCAGGGCACCGTTGATGCCGGCCTGAATGACGACCGCGAGCAAGACCATGGAGACGGCGTATCCGGCCAGGCCGATCAGAATGACCGGTTTGCGTCCGATGCGATCGCTGCGCCGCCCCCAAAAGGGGCTGGCTACAATCCATAGCCCGGCCGACAGGGCGAAGACGGCGCCGACTTGCCATTCCTGCATGCCAAGCTCGCGAGACAGAGGCGGCAGGATCGAGAGCAGCAGGGATTGACCCATGCCCAAACAAGCAAGCGAGACGAACAACAGACGAAAGGCGCGGCGGCGTGCCTGCGGCGTCGTCGCCGTAGGCGGCGGGGCGTCGTCGTCGAAGAGAGAAATACCTGGTCTCCGGGCTGTCCGATCCCTTATAGACCACGCCCGCCGACCAACGCCAAGCCATGAGAGGTCATGTCATGCAGCGTGAACACAGCTATCGTGTCGTCACCGAATGGACCGGCGCCGCCGACGGTTCCACCGTCACCTACAAGAGTTACTCCCGAACCTATCGCCAGCAGATCGGCGACAAGCTGACGTTGACGGGCTCCGCCGATGCGGCATTTCTTGGTGACGCCTCCCTGGTCAACCCCGAGGATCTGATGGTCGCCGCGCTGTCGTCATGCCACATGCTGAGCTATCTCGCATGCTGCGCACTCGACGTTGTTGAGGTGACGGCTTACGAAGATGCGGCCGAAGGCATCATGGTCGAAGAGCGCGGTGCCGGGCAGTTCCAATCCGTCATGTTGCGCCCAACGGTGACGGTCGCTGCCGGCACTGACATGGAAAAGGCACAGGCACTGCATAAGAACGCGCACGAAGTCTGTTTCATCGCGCGTTCTGTCAACTTTCCGGTCGAGCACGAGGCGCGGATCGTTGTTGCGGACTAGAACGCCACTGACCTAACGCCGCCGCGGCGAGTGATGCCAATCGACCCATTCGGGATGTTTGCGGCGCACCCAGCGGACAAACGTCGCGATCTCGGGATGCCCGCGCAGTGCTTCCGGCGTGTTGTAGCGTTGCGCCAAGTCGGATTCATCGAGGACCGCATGGACTTTGCGGTGACACACCTTGTGAAGCGGTGATTGGTTCTTGCCGCCGGCTGATTTCGGCACCCAATGATGGCGGTCGACGCTGGGACCGTCGATCATCAGGCGGCCGCAGAGCGGGCATGGTCCAAGATGTTCTGTCATAACGCCGTTTCTAGGCGTGCGGGATCTGTGAATAACGCGATGATCGCTTCGAATTCCCTGGGCTTCCATCGGTGCCCGCACCGGTTAGAATGTGCCATGATCATTGTGGTTTCGAAAGTCGCGGTGGAATAGGGCGTGTCAGAACAATCCAGAGTATCGCAGCAGATTGAGGACATCGGCCGATTGGCGGACGATGACATCGATCTCGGTTCGTCTGCTTTGACTCTCGCGTCACTCGACCGAAACGACGTGTCGCTGGAGCCATATCGTTCGCATTTGGCAGCGTTGGCGGCCGATGCGGCGGCCCTGGGACATCGTGGCGGTGATCTTGAAGGACGGGCCTGGGCACTTGCCCGTGTGCTCTATGAACGCCATGGCTATTCTGGCGACCAGGAGAGCTATGACGATTTGCGCAACGCCGACCTGATGAGTGTGATCGACCGGCGCAAGGGCATCCCCGTGTCGCTGGGTATTCTCTACATGCACACAGCCCGCGCCATGGGATGGCATGTCACCGGTCTGAACTTTCCGTCCCACTTCCTGGTTCGTCTGGAAGGGCAGAGCACGCGGCTGATCATCGATCCCTTCGACGGCGGCCGCATTATGGAATCACAGGATATTCGCGCGCTTGCCAAGACCGTGTTCGGACCGGAAGCGGAGGTCGAACAGAGTTGGTTCCGGGCAGTCAGCAACCGCGACACCTTGCTCAGGCTCCTCAACAACACGAGGACACGTTCAATCCAGGCCGGCGAACTGGAACGTGGCGCCGAGATAACGCGGCGCATGATCGCGATCGCGCCGGACGCGACCAATCTGCAACGCGATTTGGGTATGGTCGAAGCGCATATCGGCAATGTCGGCGCGGCCATCGAAGCGCTTGCGAGTTACCTGCAGTCCGGGCCGCGCGGTGCCGACAAGGCCGAGGTCGAACGCATGCTCAACAAGCTGCGCCAGGCGCTGAACTAACCGCGTCTTCGGCGCGCGACGGATGGGGGTCGTCGCCACGTGTCAGAAATCTTTGACGTCCGGCGCTGTCTGGTAACGCGCATCCAACGGTTGTGTTATGGTCGCCGGTGGAGTGTGGTCGGGTGAAGCGGGGGACCCTCTTGAAATCCGTGAATTGCATTGTGCTGCTGGGCGTGGCGTTCGTTCTGGCGGCGTGCGGGCTGGCCGAGAGTCCCGTGCTCGACCCCAAGGGGCCGATCACAGAAACCGAACGCGATCTGATGTTTGAGACCTTGGCGATCATGATGATCGTCGTCATCCCGGTCTACATCTTGGTGCTCTGGTTCATCCCGCGTTACCGCGCAACCAATGCCAAGGCGCGCTACATGCCCGACTGGCAGTCGACGGGCATCGATGCCATCACGTGGATTGTGCCGGCCGCGATCATCGTCGCGGTAGGCACCTATGTCTGGATCTACACCCACAAACTCGACCCCTATAAGACGATCGAAGCGGAGTCGGGCGCAGAGCCGTTCGTCGTCGAGGTCGTCGCGCAGGATTGGAAGTGGCTGTTCCTCTACCCCGATCAGGGTGTCGCCAGTGTCAACGAGTTGGTGTTTCCCAGCGGTGTGCCGCTGGAGCTCATCGTCACGTCTGACACGGTCATGAATTCGTTCTATGTGCCGGCGCTGGGCAGTCAGATCTATGCCATGGCGGGCATGGAGACGGAGCTCAACCTGCTCGCCTGGGAGCCCGGTCAGTTTGTCGGCAGGAACTCGCAATACAGCGGTTCAGGATTCTCGCAACAATACTTCGACGTGATTGCGGCGACGCAAGAGGACTTCGATGCCTGGATCGACACCGTCAAGCAGTCGGGCCAGACCCTTGATGACGCGGCTTACGAAGAACTCGCCAAGCCGAGCACCGCGCATCCGATAACCCATTACGCGTCTTACGAGGCCGGTCTGTTCGACAAGATCATGATGAAATACATGCATGCTCCCGGACATATGGGTGGCGCTGTGACCGGTGTGGAGGAATAGGGATGCTCGGTAGACTGACGGTCGAGGCGCTGCCGCTCTATAGCTGGATTGCTATGGGTGGCGCGGCGGTCACGGTGCTCGGCGGCGTCACCGTTTTCGCCTTGCTGACCTGGTTCAAGAAGTGGGGTTACTTCTGGAACGAGTGGCTGACCAGCCTCGATCACAAGCGCATTGGCGTGATGTATATCGCCCTGGCACTTTTGATGCTGGTGCGCGGTTTTGTCGACGCCCTCATGATGCGCAGTCAGCAGGCGTTCGCCTATGACTCCGGCGGCTATCTGCCGCCCGGCCATTTCGACCAGGTGTTCAGTTCACACGGCACGATCATGATCTTTTTCATGGCCATGCCGTTCATGACCGGTCTGTTCAATCTTATCGTGCCGCAACAGATCGGCACGCGTGACGTTGCGTTCCCGTTCATGAATTCGCTCAGCCTGTGGTTCACCTCGGCGGGCGCCGGTCTGATCCTGATCTCATTGGTGATCGGCAAGTTCTCGACCGCCGGCTGGACCGGCTATCCGCCCTATTCGGGCCTGGAGTTTTCGCCCGGCGTCGGCGTCGACTATTGGCTGTGGGCGGTGCTGATAAGCGGGATAGGCTCGACGCTGACCGGTATCAACTTCATTGTCACCATCCTCAAACGACGAGCGCCCGGCATGACTCTGCTGCGCATGCCGCTCTTCACGTGGACCGTTCTGGTCAGCAGCGTGCTCATGGCGTTTGCGTTCCCCGCGCTCACTGTCGCCGCCGGCCTGTTGGGCCTCGACCGCTATCTGGAGATGCATTTCTTCACCAATGCCGATGGCGGCAACATGATGAACTTCATCAACCTGCTGTGGATCTGGGGCCATCCGGAGGTCTATATCCTGATCCTGCCGGCCTTCGGCGTGTTCTCCGAAGTCGTCGCGACGTTCTCGCGCAAGAGCCTGTTCGGCTACAAGTCGCTGGTCTATGCGACGGCGGCGATCGGCATCCTCTCGTTCTCGGTCTGGCTGCACCACTTCTTCACCATGGGTGCGGGCGCCAATGTCAACGCGGTGTTCGGTATCGCCACCATGATCATCGCGGTGCCGACCGGCGTGAAGGTGTTCGACTGGCTGTTCACCATGTATCGCGGGCGCATCACGTTCGATCCGACGATGTACTGGACGATCGGCTTCATCGTGACCTTTGTCATCGGCGGCGTGACCGGCGTTCTGCTCGCCATCCCGCCAGTCGATTACCTGATGCACAACACGACCTTCCTGGTCGCCCATTTCCACAACATGATCATTCCCGGCGTGTTGTTCGGTTATGTCGCCGGCCTGATCTACTGGTTTCCCAAGGCGATTGGATTCCAACTCAGTGCCAAATGGGGCATTCGTGCCTTCTGGTGCTGGCTTATCGGCTTCTATCTCGCCTTCATGCCGCTCTATCTGCTCGGTATGATGGGCATGCCGCGGCGCATGGAGCGTTACGAGATCGCCGAGTGGCAACCCTACCTGATCATCGCGGCCATCGGCGCTGCGGTTATTCTGGCAGGCGTCGTCTGCATGGCGTTTCAGTTACTGGTCGGTATTAGGGAACGCGAGAAAACGCGCGACCTCAGCGGCGATCCGTTCAACGGGCGTACGCTGGAGTGGCTGACGTCATCGCCGCCTGCGCCCTACAACTTCGCCGTCGTTCCCAAGGTCGAAAGTCTCGATGCGTTCTGGAAGATGAAGGTGGACGGCACCGCCTATCAGAAGCCTTCGGGCTACACCGATATCGTGATGCCGAGGAACTCCAGCCTTGGTGTCGTTGCGGGCGCGTTCGCCTTTGTCCTGGGCTTCGCCATGATTTGGTACATCTGGTGGCTGGCGATCCTCAGCCTGCTGGTGATCGGTATTGTCGTTGTCGTGCGCAGCAGCATGGACAACACGGATTACGTCATTACCGCCAGCGAGGTCGCAGCGATCGAGGAGCAACGCTTTAACGATCTTGCCCGCGTGCCGCGTCACGACACCGGCGACCCGGCGGCAAGCCCGCAAGCCGCGCCGGCACCGGGGAGTGCGTCATGAGTGCTGACGTCGCCCTAGACCCGCAGCATCGCGGGCCGGAAGAAGAGGCCTACGAGGAACGGGCCTTCGGGTTCTGGCTCTACCTGATGACCGACGCGATCATCTTTGCGCTGCTGTTCGCGACCTATGTGGTGATGGCGCCGAACGTCGCGTCGGCGCCGGCGCCCAAATCGCTGTTCGATCTGTGGCACACGGCGGGCGAGACGGCATTGCTCCTGATCAGCAGCCTGACCTTTGGTATCGCCACGATATCCATGATCCAGCGCAAGAAGGGCCAGGTTCTCTTGTGGCTCGCGATCACCTTCGTGCTGGGCGCCGGTTTCGTCGCCATGGAAATCATGGAGTTCGCCGGCATGATCGCGGCTGGCGCCGGTCCGGGCGGCAGCGGTTCGCTGTCGGCGTTCTTTACCCTGGTCGGCACCCATGGCCTGCACGTCACCATGGGTCTCATTTGGATCGTCATTCTGGGCCTGCAGGTGATGGTGAAGGGTCTCACCATGCCGGTGACGTCGCGCTTGTTCCGCCTGGGCCTGTTTTGGCACTTCCTTGACATCGTCTGGATCGGGATCTTCTCGGTCGTTTACCTGCCGGGGATCATGTAGATGGAACACGCAACCGTCAGCGGCGGCCACAGCCTGAAGAACTATCTGATCGGTTTTGTGCTGGCCGTGATCCTAACCGCCATTCCGTTCGCGCTTGTCGCGATGGGGGCGTTGCCGCGCGTAACGATGTTTTTTGTCATCGCCGTTGCCGCGGTCGTGCAGGTCTTCGTCCATCTGCGCTATTTTCTGAATCTGAGCCTAAAGGAAACGCCACGCGAGAACATCTTGGCGCTGGCCTTTGCTTGCGTGCTCGTCTTCCTGATGGTCGGCGGCACCATGTGGATCATGTTCAACTTGGACTACCGCCACGACATGTGATGGCGCACGGTGAAGGTTCCGCCACCGTGTTGCCTCGCACTTGGCTCGTCCTGGCGGGTCTAAACGGCGCCATCGCGGTCGCGGCCGGTGCCATGGCCGCGCATGTCGCACAGGACGCCGGCGGTGATACGATCGCGACGGCATCGCGGTATCAGATGTGGCACGCGCTCGCTCTGTTGGCGGTCGCGTGGCTCTCGACCACTGCGCGATACAAACTGGCTAACGTGGCGGGCTGTCTCTACGTCGCCGGTATCGTGCTCTTTTGCGGTTCTCTTTACCTGTCGGTCGCGGCCGACTGGCCCGGCGTAACGGTCGCCGCGCCCTTCGGTGGTGTCGCGTTCATCCTGGGCTGGCTGATGCTGCTCGGCGCGGGTCTAGGCCGGTTCAGGCAAGACTGACGCCAGTCAGATTGGCGGTCGCTTGTCGCCCCACGGACGATGTTTCTCGATCGCCGCGCCAATGCGAAGCGCGGTCAGGTCGTCGAACCGATGCCCGACGATCTGCAAGCCGGTCGGCAGCCCGCTCTTGGTCCAGCCCGACGGCACGGAGAGCGCAGGGCAGTGGGCGATATTGTTGAAGGCAAGCGTCATGTCGGTGCTCAACACCTTGCCATCGGCGGTCTCGCCTGAATGCGCCGCATCTGTGTCGTCGGCCGGTGGGGCCGGAATGGGGTTGGTCGGGCAGAGCAGAGCGTCATAGCGCTCAAACACGTCGCACAGGCTATGCCACTGCTTGGTGCGCACGAACTCCAGCCGCTTGAAGGTGATGGCATCGATCGTGCGCGCGTGGTCGAACATCTCGACGATGGTCGGATCAAGGTCGTCTCGCCGCTCGTCAAGGTGCTGTTCGAAGAAGGCTGCCAGGTAGACGGTCCAGTATTCGTTCCAGGCGTCGGCGACGTCGCGTGTCCAGCCCAGATCGACCTCGTCGACCGTGGCGCCCGCATCGCGCAAGACATCGACGCACGCCATGACATTGGCCGCGACCTCATCGTCGATGGCATAGAATCCAAGATCCATGTCGAGCGCGATGGTCATGCCGGCGACATCGCCGCTGATCGACGTCGGCACATCGAGTGGCGTCTGGATCGACATGATGTCGCGTTCGAACGGCCCTTGGGCCGCGGCCAGGAACATCGCGGCGTCGTCGATGGTGCGGGCGAGAGGACCAAAATGGGAGATGTTGTCGAAGACAGTCGGCAGCACCGTCATCGGAATGCGTCCCAGGCTCGGCTTCAGGCCGACGGTGCCACAAAATGCCGCGGGTATGCGCACGGATCCCCCCATGTCCGAACCCTCGGCGAAGGGCACGCAGCCGGATGCGACGGCGGCACCGGAACCACCTGACGAGCCGCCGGGCGACCGGCTGGGGTCCCAGGGGTTGCGCGTTACGCCCCATAGCGGGCTGTGGGTGAAACCGGCATGGGCAAACTCCGGCGTCGTCGTTTTGCCGACCATGATCGCGCCGGCGCCGGTCAGGTCCTTGACGATCTGCGCGTCGTCATCGGGCACCCAGTCGCGATAGACCTTGCTGCCCATGGTCGTCGTCTTGCCCTTGGTCGGCGTGAAGTCCTTGATCGCGATGGGAACGCCATGCAGCGGACCGACGTCAGCGCCGCGCATGACGGCGGCCTCGGCCTCTTCGGCCTTGGCGATCGCCTCATCGGGAAAGACAAAGCAGAAACAGTTAAGTGTCGGATTGACCTCGCCGATTCGCTCCAGGCTGTTTTGAACGATAGCGACCGGCGATATCTCCTTTGTTCGGATGCGTCGCGCAAGTTCCTTGGCCGGCGTGAAACACAGATCGAGATCGCTCATGGATATCTCCCCCAATTGCAGATGGCCGCAGGCTCGGCTAAACCGGCACCCGGTATTCGCTTTTGTGCAGTGATTTCATGGCAAACGGCCCGTTGCAAGCCTATCGCGCCTTGGTCGAGGACGGCGACATCAAACCGGACGGCGCCCAGCTTGCCGCCATGGAGCGGTTTCAACAGCTCTGCGACGATCTCGATACGATGGCGCACAACGGAAGCCGCAACGGCAACGGACGCCTGTTCCGGGCTTTGTTCGGCAGCCGCAATGACGCGCCCGCGCCCAAGGGCGTCTATCTCTACGGCGATGTCGGCCGCGGCAAGTCGATGTTGATGGATCTTTTCTTTGAGACCGTTGACGTGCCGTCGAAACGACGCGTGCACTTTCACGCTTTCATGCAGGAGGTTCACGGCCTGATCCATGAGCAACGCCATGTCGGTCGGCACGATAACGATCGAGATTTGATCAAGGCCGTCGCCAAAGGCGTCGCAAGAGACTCCAGCCTGCTGTGTTTCGACGAGCTGCATGTGACGGATATTGCCGACGCGATGATCCTGGGCCGCCTGTTCAAGAAACTTTTCGAACGCGGCATCGTCATGGTCGCGACCTCGAACCGTCCGCCGCGCGACCTCTACAACGGCGGCATCAACCGCGAGCTCTTCGTGCCGTTCATCGACATGATCGAAGACCGCCTGGATGTGGTTGAACTTGAGGCCGAGCAAGACTACAGGCTGGCATTTCTGCAGCAGGCGAACGTCTATTGCACGCCGCTGGGTGAAGCGGCGGACCGCGCGCTTAACGACGCCTTCGATCATTTGGTCGGCGGCGAACCGCCCCATGCGCTCGATCTGGAAGTCCAGGGCCGGCAGCTTCATGTGCCGCGCCAAGCCCGCCATGTCGCGCGGTTTACGTTCGAAGAATTGTGCGACCGTCCGCTGGGTGCGGCGGACTACCTTTTGCTGGCCGAACACTTCCACACACTGGTCATCGACGGCATCCCGCGCATGGGCAAGGAGCAACGTAATCAGGCCAGCCGCCTCGTGACCCTCATCGACGTGCTCTACGAAAACCGCGTCAACCTGATCTGCTCGGCCGATGCGCCGCCCGATGAGCTCTACGTCCACGGCGATGGTGCGTTCGAGTTTCAACGCACGGCGTCTCGGCTGATTGAAATGCAATCCAGTCACTATCTCGCAGAACAACGGCCGGAAGCGGCATGACGCTCGACGCGTTCTCCAGTGCCGTCGCCATGCGCAAGGCGCTTTCAAGCAGAGACCTCTCGCCGGTCGAGTTGCTGGAAACTCACGCTCAGCGCATCGAACGGCACAATCCCGCGCTGAACGCGATCGTCATTGGCGACCTCGATCATGCCCGGGAAGCCGCCCAGACGGCTGACGTCTCCGCGCCTCTCGGCGGCCTGCCGATGACGGTCAAGGACGTCATGAACGTCAAGGGGCTGCCGAGTACTGGTGGCGGCGCCATGCCGCTCGGCAACATCGCTCAGGCCGATGCGCGCTCGGTCGCGAAGCTGCGTGCCGCCGGCGCCGTTATCATGGGCAAGACCAACACGCCGACCTTTGCGGCGGACTGGCAGACAACCAATGCGTTGTTCGGCGTCACCAACAACCCGTGGGATCTCGCCCGGACGCCGGGCGGCAGCACGGGTGGTGGTGCGGCGGCGGTCGCCGCTGGTCTGTCGCCGTTGGAACTGGGTTCGGATATCGGCGGGTCGATCCGCATTCCCGCGGCCTTCTGCGGAATCTATGGCCACAAGCCGAGCGAGGGGATCGTGCCGCGCAGCGGGGGCTTTGCCTCACCCTTTACCAATGCGGCGACCGGCCTTGCCGTGTGGGGGCCGTTGGCTCGCGACCCGTGCGATCTGGAAATGGCGCTTGATTGCCTTGTCGGGCCTGACCTGGGTTTCGAGCCGGCCTGGCGCGTCGACCTGCCGCCGGGGCGCCACGAACGGCTTGCCGATTTCCGGGTCGCCATGCTGCCCATGCCCGATTGGCCGCCGGTCCAGCGCGAGATTGCCGATGCCATGGCATCGCTGGCGTCGGATCTGGCCCGCTACGGCGTATCAGTTCGCGAAGCCAACCCTGAGGGATGGGGCGACATGCAGGCGATCTATCGCATCTATCGAAGCACGATGTTCGCGATAACGTCGGCCGGCTGGAGCGACGAACGGCGCGCCCAGGAACTGGCGGACGCCGATGCCAACGACGACGCCTTTGCCGTCGCCGACAAGCTCGGTATGGCGGCCAGTGCCGGCCAGTACATCGACTGGTTTGGTGAGCGCGAGCGGTACCGTCATGCCTACCGCCGGTTCTTCGAGGATGTCGATGTGCTGATTTGCCCGGTGGCGCCGGTCCTGGCGTTTCCGCATGACGAGCGGCCCTGGCTTGCGCGTCGTCTCGATGTCGACGGCGCGGCGATCGACTATCTCCACATCTGTTTTTTCTCCGGCCTTGCCACTTTGTGCGGGCAGCCTTCGACGGCCTTTCCCTGTGGGGTTTCGGCCGACGGTCTGCCGGTCGGGTTGCAGGCGATCGGACCGTTCCTGGAAGACCGCACGCCAATTCGCTTCGCCGCGTGCCTTGCGGCCGAAAGGGGAGGCTTTCAGCCGCCCGAGGGGTATCATTGAGCGCCATCGACGCCATTCACCGTATGGAAGGAGCACATCCATGATCGCATACCGTCGTCTCGCTCTGGGCGCCCTGGTGGGCGTTGCCGCATTGGCCGTTCAGTCGGCGCCCCAAGCCGGCATGCCGGTGCCGCCGGCGGCGCCCAGCTCCGGTGTCATCCTGATCAACACGCCGGTCGACCAAATGGCGCCGCAAACGGCCCGGGCGTACATGATCAGCATCCAGGAAGAGTTGATCGCCCATGGCTATCGTCCAGGCCCGGTCGACGGCACGATGGGCCCGCAGACACGCTCGGCGATCCGCGCCTATCAGCGCGACGCCGGGCTGGCCGTCGACGGTATCGCGACCAAAGAGCTGCTCGATCACCTGAAGTTCGCCCAGCCCAAGGTTTACGCCAGTACGAGCTCCAGCAGTCCCGCTCTCGATCCCGCGCTGGTTCGCGATGTCCAAGTCGAACTGGCCGAGCGCGGCTATTACTACGGCGAACTCGACGGTATTGCCGGCAGCGGCACGCGCCAAGGTGTGCGCGACTTCCAGGCCGATGCCAAGCTGCCGGTGACCGGTGAGATCAACCAAGCATTGCTTGACCAGCTTCGGAAGGCCTCGCCGGACATTCGCGCGTCGTCATCGATCTAGAGGGCCCGCGCCGATCAAGCGTAGGCAGGTTTGGCTCTAAGACCGCAGGCTGCGGCCCTCAGGCACCGTTGTCCAGGCGTTGGCGGCATACTCGGAGCGGTAATAGTCCATCTGGCGATGGGCGGCCGTGACCGTGTTCTGCATCAGCATCGCCACGGTCACCGGTCCAACGCCGCCGGGCACCGGTGTGATCCAGCCGGCGACATCGCGGCAGGATTCGTAATCGCAGTCGCCGACGGTCAGCATCTGGCCTTCCGGCCCCTCGATCTGATTGATGCCGATATCAATGACCGCGGCACCGGGCTTGATCATATTGCCGGTGACGAGGCCCGGTTTGCCGACGGCGACAAAGACCGCGTCGGCCTGGCGCGAATGGACAGCGAGATTGCGGGTCATGTGGTGACAGACGGTGACTGTCGCGCCTTCGGCCATCAGAAGAAACGCGATCGGCTTGCCGACGATTTCAGAGTGGCCGACAACGACCACCTCCATGCCTGACAGCTCCAAGCCCGTCCGCTTCAGCATCTCGACCGATGCCATCGCCGTGCAAGGACCCAGGACCAGCTCGTTATAGACGATGTTGCCGATCGACGCGGGATGCAGACCCTCGACGTCCTTCAGCGGATGGATCGAGGATTGCAGCAGCTTGACGTTCAGATGCTCGGGCACCGGCCGCTGAATGATGATGCCGGTGACATGGGGGCTCGCATTCATCGCCTGGATCGCGGCCTGCATTTCCGCTTCGGTGATCTCAGCGGGAAAGTGCCGTTCCTCAAACGAAATGCCTACGCGTTCGGCGGTGCGCTTTTGATTGCGCACATAGATGCCGACCGCATCGACATCGCCAATGGTGACCGACACCAGACGCGGCGGCCAATCGTTTTCGGTCAGCTCGTCAATCTTCAGCTTTAGATCGTCGTTGATCGACGCGGCAATGGCCCGGCCGTCAAGGTCCTTGTGTTTCAAGGTCTCCTGATCGGCCATCAAGGTCCTTTCGGTGCGTAACCGTTAGGTCAGTTGCTGTCGCCGTCGGTCGCGTCTTCGATGGCGTCAGAGGCGTCGTCGGCAGCATCGCCAACCGCATCGGCGGCATCCTCGGCCGCGTCGGAAACACTGTCGGCGGCATCGGATGCCGCGTCCATCGCGTCGTCGGCGGCATCGGACGCCGCATCCATGGCATCGCCGGCGGCATCGGACGCATCGTCGGAGACATCCTCCATGGTGCCGGTGACGTCACCCTCGGCCTCGGCGCCGCCCACGTCCATCGCGACCTCGGGCAGCGGCACGGGGTTGTCGCTCAACGTGCGCATCCAAGCAATGAGGTCGGCGCGTTCGGCGATGTCGGAGATACCGGCGAAGGTCATCTTGGTGCCCGGCGCATAGGCGCGGGGGCCGGCCAGATAGTCGCTCAGTCGGTCATAGGACCAAACGCCGCCCAGGTCCAAGAGCGCGCTCGAATAATCGTAGCCGGGGACGCTGGCGACCTCGCTACCGACGATGTTCCACAGGTTCGGTCCCTGTTTCGCCGCGGTATCGCCTTGCACAAACGTATGGCAGGCCGAGCATTTGCGCGAAATCCGCTCGCCGCCCTCGGGCAGGGCAGCCGCCAGCAACTGGTCAATGCTCATGGCAGGCGCCGTGTCGTCGGCCACGGTGCCGCTCGGCTCGTCAATCTCGACGATATAGGACATCTCGTCGGGCGAATCGGCGTTGTAGAGAATCCCGCCCAGCTTACTGACGCCGACCGCGATCAGGACTGCCACCAGGACCGCAGCAGCAATCTTGTTGAATTCAAGGGATTCCATGTGTACCGACCTTCCCGGTGACCCGTGAGAACGCGGCGGAGATTAGCCATTTCACGGACCTGTGTTCAACCCCTATGGGCCTTTGACCTGTGACTCCAATTATCATGATTCCGGCTCGCATGGCGTCCCAAAGATTGCCGGGCAAGCCCATGGCCGACATTCATGGCGAACCGATGATCGTCCATGTCTGGCGCCGGGCCATGGAATCGGGGGTCGGGCCGGCCGTTGTGGCCGCGGGAGAGGCTGAAATCGCCGATGCCGTGACCCAGGTCGGCGGCCAGGCCGTCTTGACCGACGCCGACCTTCCATCGGGCTCCGATCGTATCCTGGCGGCCTTGGAAACCTTCGATCAAGACGACCGCTTTGACGTGGTGGTCAACCTGCAGGGCGATTTGCCGACACTGGATCCGCATTTGATCGCGAAAGCGGTCGCGGCGCTTGAGGAGAGTGGCGCCGATATCGCGACCCTGGCGTGTCCGACAGAGTCGCCAGAGGAACGGGTCAATCCCAATGTCACCAAGGCGGTCGTTGCCTGGGATGAATCGGGCGAGCGGGGCCGTGCGCTCTATTTTACCCGTGCCGAGGCACCGTCGGGCGACGGCCCGATCTTTCATCACATCGGTCTCTACGCGTTCCGTCGCGACGCCCTGGCGCGATTTGTCGCGCTGCCGGCAAGCCCCTTGGAAAAGCGCGAAAGACTGGAGCAACTGCGCGCGCTTGAGGCAGGAATGACGATCGCGGTGGCGCGCGTTGACACGATTCCACTCGGTGTCGATACTGCCGATGATCTTGAGCGGGCCAGGGCCTTGCTCGCAACCTCCTGATTTTCCATGGCAAACAGCGACAATATTATCGCCTTCCAGGGCAACCCTGGCGCTTACTCCCACCTTGCATGCCGGCACGCGTATCCGGATAGAGATGTGCTGCCGTGTGAGTCGTTCGAGGACGTCTTCGCCGCCGTCGAGCTTGGAGAGGCCTCGCTTGCCATGATGCCGGTTGAAAACTCGGTCGCGGGCAGGGTCGGCGACGTCCACCACCTGATGCCCCATTCGACGCTCCACATCGTCGGCGAGCACTTTCAGCGGGTCGAGCACCAGTTGCTCGGCGTGGCGGGCGCCGGTCTGGACGACCTGGAAGCCGTGCACTCGCATGTCATGGCGCTTGGGCAGTGCCGCAACCTGATCCGGGAGCTCGGCGTCAAACCCATGAACCACGCGGACACGGCGGGCGCGGCGCGCGATGTCGCCGACCGCGGTGAGAAGGCCCATGCCGCCATCGCGTCGTCGTTGGCGGGCGAGATCTATGGTCTCGATACGCTGAAGACCAATATCGAGGATGCCGAGCACAACCACACACGTTTCCTGATCCTGGCCCGCGATGCGGTCGATCCGGACCCCAAGGACGGCACGATCGTCACCAGCATCCTGTTCCGCGTCCGCAGCGTGCCCGCCGCCCTCTATAAGGCACTTGGCGGCTTCGCGACCAACGGCGTCAACCTGACCCGCCTGGAGAGCTACATGGTCGGCGGCGCGTTTGTCGCCGCCCAGTTTTATCTGGACGCCGAGGGTCATCCCGACGAGCGTTCGATGCAGTTGGCGCTGGAGGAACTGCGGTTTTTCGCCCGCGAGGTCCGTGTCTTGGGCGTCTACAACGCCCATCCCTACCGCAAGGAATCCGAGCGCCTGGCGGCCATGAACGGCGATCTTTAGATTACTTAGTCATCAAACTGGGCGGTTGAGATCAGCCTCGTGCGACCCAGTCGTCGATCAGGCGGCGCGCGATCGAATCGTGGCGCGGCAATTCGATGTCCAGATCGGCGCTTCTAAGATCGTCGCGGCTGTACCAATCGGCTTCGGCCAGTTCGTCGTCGCCCATGTTGATCGTCGGATCGCCAGCCTGGGCGAAGAAACCGATCATAAGGGAGCAGGGATAGGGCCACGGTTGCGTGGCATGGAAGCGGACATCGTGAACGCGAACACCGGCTTCTTCGAAGACTTCGCGCACGACCGCTTCCTCTGCGGCTTCGCCCGGTTCGACGAACCCGGCCAGGCAGGAATGCAGACGCCCCGTCCAGCCGCGTTGGCGTGCCAAAAGGCAGCGTTCTTGATGTTCAACCAGAACGATGACGGCCGGATCGGTGCGCGGAAAGTGAAGGGCGCCGCACGTCTCGTCCGTGCAGCGGCGCAGGTGGCCGGCTTGCGCGGCCGTCGTCGGCTGGCCACAGGTGCCGCAGTGATGATGCTTTTGCGCCCATTGCACGAGCCATGCGGCATGGGACAGCAGGGACGCTTCGTCGCGCACCAACTGCGTGGCGACGCCATAGAGTTCGACAAAATGGCCGTCGCCGCCCAGCACCGCGGCCTCGCTGTCGTCGAGATAGGAGATATCGATGGCGAACAAGGCATGCCCGTTCATCATGCCGAGCAGAATGGGAGCGACCGTCGCGTGCTCGATGAAGCCGCGCGCTTCGTCGGCTGTCAGCATCACTGCGCCCGCCGTGCCGGTTTCGTCGACCAGGCTATGACCCCGCCACACCGGGATGAAGCGGCTCTCGGGGTCGGCCAGCCGTGCGGCGACCCATTGTTCGTCGGTGCGCCGTTCGGCGGCTCGGTCGATGACGGCGCCGCTATAGTGGGTGAGGTCAACCATGGCCAGAAGCTCGCATAGCAGGCTTTCTGCCGCAATTGGCGGTCTCGGGGTTTATCGCGGGGCAGGGCTTGCATCGGGGGTGGCGCGCTCGATATGGTGCGGGTGGAAGGCTGGCGCGGACGGGCGGCCTCGTGAACCCGGTCAGGTCCGGAAGGAAGCAGCCGTAGCGAGATTCGCGGCCCGGGTCGCTGTCCAGTCTTCCATCTTCCCTGCCCGAAAAAGGCCCGATGGCGGAAACCGACACTTCTGACGAGACCTACCGCGTTCTGGCGCGCAAATACCGTCCGCGCGGCCTGGAAGGGCTGGTCGGCCAGGACGCTCTCGTGCGGACCCTGCGCAACGCCTTTGCCAGCGGCCGGATTGCCCAGGCTTACCTGCTGACCGGCGTACGCGGCGTCGGCAAAACGACGACCGCGCGCATCATTGCCCGCATGCTCAACTGCATCGGTCCCGACGGTACCGGCGGGCCGACCGCCGAGCCGTGCGGGGTCTGTGACAACTGCGTCGCGATCACCGAAGACCGCCATGTCGATGTGATGGAAATGGACGCGGCGAGCCATACCGGCGTCGACAATATGCGCGAGCTCTTGGAGTCATCGCGCTACAGGCCCGTCTCCGCGCGCTACAAGGTCTACGTGATGGACGAGGTCCACATGCTCTCCACCGGCGCCTTCAACGCGCTCCTGAAGACGCTGGAGGAACCGCCGGAGCATCTGAAGTTCGTCTTTGCCACCACGGAACTCAGGAAGATTCCGGCGACGATCCTGTCGCGTTGCCAGCGCTTCGATCTGCGCCGCATCGATGCCGGTGTTCTCGCCGAGTACTTCTCAAGCCTGGTCGAGCAGGAGGGCGGCAAGGTGACGCCCGAGGCGATGGCGCTGATCGCGCGCGCCGCCGACGGCTCGGCCCGCGACGGCTTGTCGATCCTGGATCAGGCGATGGCCCAGGGTGGCGAGGAAGTCACCGAAGATCAGGTGCGCGACATGCTCGGCCTGGCCGACCGTGGCCAGACGTTCGATCTCTACGAAGCCCTGATGGGCGGCGATATCGCCGGCGCGCTCGCGAACCTGGAGCATCAGTACGCCGCCGGTGTCGATCCCCAGATTGTCTTGCAGGACCTGCTGGACCTCACGCACTGGCTGACGCGTATCAAGGTGTCGCCAGAGTCGGCCGAGAGTGCGGCGGTCGCGCAGTTGGAGCGGGATCGCGGCGGCGGCCTCGCCAAGCGCCTTTCCATGCCCGTCCTGACACGCGCTTGGCAGATCCTGCTGAAAGGCATCGGCGAAGCGCGCCAGGCGCCCCAGCCCATGCAGGCGGTCGAAATGGTGCTGGTGCGCCTGGCCTATGCCGCCGATCTGCCGAGCCCGGCCGATGCCATCAAGGCGCTCGTCGATGGCGCCGGACAAACAACCTCGACGACGGCGACGCGGACGGCACAGCCGACCTCGGCATCGCCCCGGCCGGCCCCGACGCAGACTGCCCCATCCCAGACGGCCAAGCAGCCGCAACCGGTGGCTCAGGCTGCGCCCGTCGCTCAGCCTGATGCCAAGGCGGAGATCAAGACGTTCGCCGATCTGATCGCGCTTGCCGAGGAACACCGCGAGGGCATTCTGTGCGCCCAATTGCGCAACAACGTGCACCTCGTGCGCCTGGAGCCGGGCACGCTTGAATTCAGGCCCGACGGTGATGCGGCGCGCGACCTTGCCCAACAGCTCGCGCGCCGTCTGGAAACCTGGACCGGCAGCCGCTGGATGGTCGCCGTCTCGTCGGAGAAAGGCGAGGCGACCGTGGCCGAACAGGAACGCCAGGCCGAAGAGGCGCGTCGCCTGGAGGCCGAAAAGGACCCGCTGGTCGCCGAGGCGCTGGAAACGTTCCCCGGCGCCCGCGTCGTCGGCGTTCATGATAGAAATGACCCCGTCACCAACGATCAGGATTGAGCCATGAACCTTGGCAAGATGATGAAGCAGGCCCAGGAGCTGCAAGGCAAGATGGCCGAGATGCAGGAACGCCTGGCCGAGTCGGAGGTCGAGGGCAGTGCCGGCGCCGGCATGGTGACCGCGGTCATGAGTGGCAAGCATGAGCTGAGGCGCCTCAAAATCGATCCTTCCCTGGTCGATCCCAATGATGTCGAGGTTCTGGAGGACCTTGTCGTCGCAGCGGTCAACGATGCGCGCACGCGCGTCGAGGAGCACGTGAAGGAAGAGATGGGCAAACTCACCGGTGGCCTGAACCTGCCGCCCGGTATGAACCTGCCGTTCTAGATGGGTGGACCGGAAGTCGAACGCTTGGCAGCACTCCTGGCCAAGCTGCCTGGGCTTGGGCCGCGTTCTGCGCGCCGTGCGGTGCTGCATCTCCTGAAACAGCGCGATACCCTGCTGACGCCGCTGGCGCGCGCCCTGGAGGAGACCGCGGCCGCGGTCTCGACCTGCACGGTGTGCGGCAATCTCGACACCACGGAACCCTGCGGCGTCTGCCGCGACCCCCAGCGCGACAAGAGCCAGATCTGCGTCGTCGAGGAGGTCGGCGACCTCTGGGCGCTGGAACGTGCCGGTGTCTTCGGCGGCCTCTATCACGTGCTCGGCGGCACATTGTCGGCGCTCGACGGCGTCGGTCCGGAGGACCTGCGCATCGCCGACCTGGTGACCCGGGCGAACGACGGGACGGTGAAGGAAGTCATCCTGGCGACCAACGCCACGGTCGACGGCCAAACCACCGCCCACTACGTTACCGACCGTCTGGAAGGCGCCGGCGTCAAGGTCTCGCGCCTCGCCCTCGGCGTGCCGGTCGGCGGCGAACTCGACTATCTGGACGAGGGCACGCTGGGCGCCGCTTTGAAGGCGCGTCGGGAGCTTTAAGCCGCACTCACGCGACCGTTCGTCTGTCTTACCTCGTCCTTGATCGCGTCCGCCATCGCCGAGACGGCCTTTGATGCCGCATCGGCGTGCTTGCGCAGGGTGACGTTCGAGTTGATGGGTTTGGGAAAACCGTCGGCGGGTAGTAGGGGGCGGCAGTCGGCGGGCAGCATGCTGTCGGTCAGTGCGCCGATTGCCAGGCCCGCGCTGACGGCGGCCTTCAGGTTGAAGTTGTTGTCGCTGGTATAGGCGGTCCGGTAGGGGCGTTTCATGCGCCTTAAGCTGTCGAGCGCCCAATCGCGCCACCAGCAGCCGGGATCGAACACGGCGACGGGCAGGACGTCCAGCTTGTGGGCCTTGTGGTGTTTCGACGTCGCCCAGAATGTCCGGTCGCGCATCAGGATCGTGCCGCCCTTTTGGCCGGGCCTGTCGAGCACGACGGCAAGGTCCAGTTCGTCCCCCTCCAGGGCGTCATAGAGAATGCCTGAGTGGGCGCATTTAACGGTGACCTCGACCTGCGGGTTGCTTTCGGCGAACCGGCCGAGGATGCGCGGCAGGAAGGTTGCGCCGTACTCCGCCAGAATACCGATGCGGACCGTCCCATCGATCGGCTGCCGATCGAAGTTGGCCCTGACACGCTCCAGATGAGCGAGGATCGGCCGGGCGTCTTCCAGGAGTTTCTCGCCGGCTTCGGACGGGCGTACCGCGCCGTCACCGCGCAGCAGAAGCGGTGTTCCCGCGATCTCCTCCAGCCGCTTCATCTGCATGCTGACGGCCGATTGCGTGCGGCCGATCTGGCGGGCTGCAAGCGTGAAGCTGCCGGTATCGATGATCGCGACGAAGGTTCGCAACAGATCGCTTTCGAACTGACCAGGCATCCTGCCGACCCATCAAGGCAGTTGATGACATGATCAAAGCTATTCGTTTGGCTGATGTCCTGCAACTGGCGACAATGCCGCCACGGAAGACATCGCGGAGCGTTAGAAGGGCGAACCATGGTGGCGGATCTGCTTTCGGCAACGGGCCTTGATGCCGGCACGTTGACCTTCTGTGTCCTCGCGGTTCTCGCCGGTGCCTACCTGAAAGGCTACACCGGTTTCGGCGCCTCGATGCTGTGGGTCACGAGCCTGTCGTTGGCGCTGCCGCCGCTCAGCGTCGTGCCGATGGTGCTGATGTTCGAAGTCGTGACCAGCGTGGTTCTGCTGCCGCAGATCTGGAAGGACATCCGGTGGAAGTCGATCCTGACGCTTCTGATCGGTGTCTGGATCGCGACGCCGCTGGGCATCTACGGGTTATCGCACCTGCCGGCCGATCCCATCAGGATCGGCCTGGCGATCGTCGTGTTCGCCGCCGCCATACTGATCCTGCGTGGCTTCGCCTTGAAGCAGGAGCCCGGCCGCGCCGCGACGCTCGGCGTCGGCGCTATGGCCGGCGTGCTGAACGGCAGCATGGGGATCGTCGGCCCGCCGGTGATCCTGTTCTATTTTTCCTCACCCATCGGTGTCGTCGCCGGGCGCGCATCCATCGTCGCATTCTTCATCGGGACGGACGCGGTCGGCGCAGCTATGTTCGCCAGCCAGGGATTGGTGGGCAGCGAGGTTCTGTGGCGCACGGTGATCTTTCTGCCGGTGCTCGTCATCGGCGTGCTGGTCGGCCATCGGGGTTTCGTCAAGACCGATGTCGAGACCTTCAAGCGGGTCGCGCTGTTCGTCCTGATGGCGCTGTCGGGGGCGCTCGTGGTGCGCGCCCTGATCTAGGGCGTTCCCGCCTTAGTCGACATCACCAGCCCGCGTGAGCGGGGAACAATCTAGCCCTTAGGCCGCTTCGCCAGGCTCCGCTGGTTTGACGATGAGCGACGTGCCTTCGACCGCCGTCACCTCGACCTGGGTGCCGGCCGGTGTATCCGGCCCTCTGATTTTCCACGTCGTATCCGCGACGGTCAGCTTGCCGACGCCGTTGACGATGGCTGTCTCAAGCGTGAAGACACGGCCGACATACTGGGTGCCCCGGCGGTTGAGCGCGGGCTGATCGGTCGGTTGGTTGATGTTCGGTTTGAAGTGACGCCAGGCAAAGACCGAGGCGATCGACAACAAGACCCAGATGAGAACCTGGATCTCCCAGCTCAGGCCGGGTGCCAGCACCGCGATAAGGCCGGTGACGCCGGCCGCGGCCGCCATCCACAGAAAGAAGTAGGTGCCGGCGACCGTCAGCTCGAGAATGATCAGGACGGCGGCGATGACCCACCAGTGCCAGAAGAATAGCGCCTGAAACATCGCTTAGGTCCTCATTCCCGTGGTCCCCAGGGGTCGCGCGTTGCGGTCGGGCGCGACGACGACGGCACGCTTGAGGTCGGCTCGCGTACCGGTGTCGTGCCGGGCCGTGGTACCTTCCGTTCGGTGACCGTCGGGCTTGTGTTGCCGCCGGCGCCTCCGGATCCGCCAAACGCCTCGCGGGCGATTTCCGCGAGCCCGCCGACGGCGCCGATGACATCCGCCGATTCGACCGGCAGGAACAGGATCTTCTGGTTCGGCGCGTCGGCGAACTGGCCGAGCGCGTCGACATAACGCTGAGCGATGAAGTAGTTCACCGACTGGGTGTTACCGGCCTCGATGGCGGCGGAAACGTCATGGGTCGCCTTGGCTTCGGCCTTGGCCTGGCGTTCGCGCGCTTCGGCGTCGCGGAACGCGGATTCGCGCCGGCCCTCTGCCTCCAGGATAGCGGCCTGCTTTTCGCCTTCGGCACGCAGGATCTCCGACTGGCGGTCGCCTTCCGCGTCCAGGATAGTCGCGCGCTTGTCGCGTTCGGCCTTCATCTGGCGCGCCATCGAGTCGACGAGGTCGCGCGGCGGATCGATGTTCTTGATCTCGATGCGGGTCACCTTGACGCCCCAAGTCGACGTCGCCTCGTCGACCACACCCAAAATGGCGCTGTTGATGCGATCGCGCTGGGAGAGCAGTTCGTCGAGGACCATCGACCCCATGACCGTACGAATATTGGTCATGGTGAGGTTCAAGATCGCATGCTCCAGCCGGTTGACCTCATAGGCGGCTTTGGCCGCTTCGAGCACCTGAAAGAACACCACGCCGTCGACCGCGACCATGGCGTTGTCTTTGGTGATGATCTGCTGCTCGGGCACTTCCAGCACCGTCTCCATCATGTTCATGCGCGAACCGATCCGTTCGACGAACGGTGTGATGATGTGGAGGCCCGGGCGCAGCGTCTTGGTGTAGCGGCCGAAATACTCGACCGTGTATTCGCTGCCCTGGGGCACGGTCTTGACCGCCATGACGACCAGAATGATGACCAGGATAACGAGGACGAGGGCAAAGATGGCAATGCCTTCCATGGCTCAGCCCTCCCTCGGGTCGTGATCGGCGGCCGCCTCGGCGAGCCGGGCGATGCCGTCAATCGATTCGATGACGTTGGAGGCCTCCATGGGCAGGAACAGGACCTTCTCGCTGGGCGAATGGGCGAAGCGGGCGACCGCGTCGACATACTTCTGGGCGACGAAGTAGTTGACGGCCTGCAGGTTGCCTTCGGCGATAGCCTGGGACACATCGTGGGTCGCCTGGGCTTCTGCCTCGCCCAGACGTTCGCGCGCTTCGGCGTCGCGGTATGCGGCTTCGCGCCGGCCTTCGGCTTCCAGGATCGCCGCCTGCTTCTCGCCTTCCGAACGCAGGATCTGGGCTTGGCGCACGCCCTCGGCGTCCAGGATGGTGGCGCGTTTATCGCGTTCGGCTTTCATCTGGCGCGCCATCGAGGCGACCAGATCGGTCGGCGGCTGGATCTTCTTGATCTCGATGCGCGTCACCTTGACGCCCCAAGTCGACGTCGCCTCGTCAACAACAATCAGCAGCTTGGCGTTGATCCGATCGCGGTGGGAGAGCAGCTCATCCAGATCCATCGAACCCATGACCGTTCGGATGTTGGTCATGGTGAGGTTCAGGATCGCCATCTCAAGATTGGTCACCTCATAGGCCGCTTTCGCCGCCTCCAGGACCTGAAAGAAGATGACACCGTCGACCGCGACCATGGCGTTGTCGCGTGTGATGATCTCCTGCTCGGGAACGTCGAGCACGGTTTCCATCATGTTGACCTTCTGACCGATGCGATCCATCACCGGAACGATGATGGAAAGCCCGGGCCGCAGCGTGCGCGTGTAACGGCCGAACCGGGTCAGCGTGTATTCGAAACCCTGACGCACGGTGACCACCGACATGGCCACCAAGATCAACATCAGGACAACCAGGACCACAATGAAGATGGCCAAGCCGCTCATTTACGCCCCCTAGGCGGATAATCCCCCGCGATCCCCTTACTCGCGGTCATAGTTTCCCACGAGCCGGGGGCCGACGACAATGTTGTCCTCATCGTCGGATTCCAGCTCCAATTCCGCGATACGGCCGACCTTGGTGGTGATCTTGTCGGTCGATGTGCGGACCTCGCGCACGGTGTTGTAGGCGGTTTCGAAGTTGCGTTGCAGCTTGTCCACACGATCGCCCAGGCGGTTGACGTCCTGCAGCATCTTCATCAACTCCTGCTGGATCAGGCCCGCCTGTTCGCGCATGCGCGCATCCTTCAGCACCGAGCGGATGGTGTTGAGCAGCGCCATCAGCGTTGTCGGCGACGCCAAGAAGACGCGCAGGCGGAAGGATTCGGTGACGACATCGCCGAAGCTCGCGTGGATCTCCGCATAGACGGCTTCGCTGGGGATAAACATGATCGCCTGATCGGCGGTCTCGCCGACCACGATGTAACGTGCGGCGATGTCCTTGACGTGCTTCAGGACATCCTGACGGAACTGGCGTGCCGCACGCTCGCGGTCTTCGCGGTTCTCCGCGGCCCTGAGGCGCTGGTAGCCGTCCAGCGGGAACTTGGAATCGACGCCGATCGAACCCGGCGGGTTGGGCAGCATGAGCAGACAATCGACTTGACGGCCGTTGCCCAGCGGCGCCTGAAACGCGTAGTCGTCGGGCGCCATAATGTCGCTGACGATATCGTTGAGCTGAATTTCGCCGTAGGCGCCGCGGCTTTGTTTGTTGGAGAGGATCTGGTTCAGCGTCGCCATGTCGTTGCCCAGATGCTCCATGCGTTTCTGGGCCTCGTCGATGACCGCCAGGCGCTTCTCCACCTTGCCCATGGTCTCGAGCGTCTGCTTGGTCGATTCCTGGAGCGAGTTGCCCATGCGTTGCTGGATCGAATCGAGCCGGTTGTTCAGCTCCTTGGTCAGCCGTAACTCCTGTTGGTGCAGGCGCTCACCGAGCGCCGTCTGCGCCGCCGTATTGGCCTCCGAGAGCTGGGCCAGACGCTCGGTCAGTCCGGCTTGCCCGGCGGAAACCGTGGCGATGGTTTCGGCCAGGTCCCGGGCGGTCGCGCCGTCATCGGAACGGCCGCGTGTGGCCATAATGACCACCCACGGGATAGCGGCGCCGACCGCGATCGCGGCGGCGATAATGACGAGGGTGAGTGTATCCATGAACCTCCTGCGCGCCGGTGGCTTGAACCAGGGCCGTGCTTGGCCTACCTAGACACCGGTGGCCGGCAGTATAGTCCGCCGACCGCGAAGGTGCGATAAATCAACACGATACATCAACAGGTTGACGCGTTTCATGGCCCTCTTGCCCATCATCGTAGCGCCGGATCCCCGGCTCAAGGTTATCTCCAGTTCCGTCGAGACCGTCGACGACGGCATACGCACACTGATGGAGGACATGCTGGAGACCATGTACGACGAACCGGGTATCGGGCTCTCGGCGATCCAAGTCGGCGTGCCCAAGCGTATCGTCGTGGTCGATGTGGCCAAACAGGACGAGCCGCCGGCGCCGCTGCGCCTGGTCAATCCCGAGATCATCTGGCACTCCGACGAGCGCGCGGTCTATGAGGAGGGCTGTCTCTCCTTGCCCGACCATTACGCCGAGGTGACCCGGCCGGCTTCGATCAAGCTGCGCTATCTCGACGAGACCGGTGCGGAGCAGGAGATTGACGCCGACGAGATTTTGTCACGTTGCATCCAGCACGAGATCGACCATCTGGACGGCATCCTGTTTGTCGACCACCTGACGGCGGTCAAACGAAGCATCATCTTGCGCAAGCTGACCAAGCTGAAGAAATCTAAGCTCAGGGAGTCGGCCTGACGGCCGAACCGCAATTATGTCTGGCCTGAAGCTGGCGTTTCTCGGTACCGCGGATTTTGCGGTGCCGGCGTTGAAGGCGCTGGCCGAGACGGATCATGAGATCGTCACCGTTCTTACCCAGCCGCCCAGACCCGCTGGGCGCGGGCGCAAGGAACGGCCGACACCAGTCCATACGTGTGCCGAGGAACTGGGTCTGACGGTGTCCACGCCAACCAGCCTGCGCGATGCGGGCGAGCAGGCCACGTTCGCCGCACTTGGTATGGATGCCGCCATCGTCGTGGCCTATGGCCTTATTCTGCCGGCGCCGATCCTCGAGGCGCCGCGTCTGGGGTGCCTGAACATCCATCCGTCGCTGCTGCCGCGCTGGCGCGGCGCTGCGCCGGTCGCGCGCGCCATCTTGGCCGGCGATCAGGAGACCGGCGTCAGCATCATCCAGATGGACGAGGGCCTCGATACCGGCCCCATCCTGACCCAGCAGCGTGTCGCCATGCCGCCCCGCGCGACGACGGGTGGGTTCGAGGCCGACTTGGCGGCACTGGGTGCCCAAATGCTGATCGAGACCTTGGACGGTCTCGCAGCAGGCAGTATCGGCGCGGTGCCGCAGGGCGAGGACGGCGCGACCTATGCCCACAAGTTCGCCAAACAGGACGGGCATATCGACTGGGCCCGGCCGGCCGAGGAGATCGATCGCCAAGTGCGTGCCTTTTCGCCCTGGCCCAGCGCTTGGTTCGACCTGGACGACGGCACGGTGCGGGTACACGCAGCAGACCCCGTCGACCGGTCGGGCGAACCGGGCACGCTTCTGGAGAACGGTTTTACCGTCGCCTGCGGCGAGGGCGCGCTGTCGCTGACGAGGGTGCAGCGCGCCGGCAAGGCCGCGATGGACGGTGCGGATTTCCTGCGCGGCGCCAGGCTGGCGCCGGGAACGGTCCTCGGCTGAACCGATGCCGCGTTACAAACTGACCCTTGAATATGACGGCACCGGTTATGTCGGCTGGCAGCGCCAAACGAACGGCCCGTCCATTCAGGCCGCGCTGGAGGACGCCGTGGCGGCGTTTTGCGGCGATGACGTCAGGACGACCGCCGCGGGCCGCACCGATGCCGGCGTTCACGCGCTCGGCCAGGTCGCCCATGTCGATTTGACCAAGGACTGGCCGGCGGAGACAGTGCAGGGCGCGCTGAACCAGCATCTGAGACCCCAGCCAATCGCCGTGCTGGCGGCCGAACAAGTGAGCACCGATTTCAATGCGCGGTTTTCCGCGGTCGAGCGGCGTTATCTCTACCGCATCATCTGCCGCCGCGCGCCGCTGGCGTTGGATCGTGGCCACGCCTGGCCAATCGGCCGGGACTTGGACGCTGAGGCCATGCACGAGGCAGCGCAGGTCTTGGTCGGGCGTCACGACTTCTCGACCTTTCGCGACGCTCAGTGCCAGGCGGCATCACCGGTCAAGACGTTGGATGCGATTGCGGTCACGCGCGATGGTGAACGCATCGAGATACGCACACGCGCGCGCTCGTTCCTGCACCGTCAGGTGCGCAGCATGGTTGGATCGCTCAGTCATGTCGGCGAGGGCAAGTGGGGCCGCGACGATCTGCAAGACGCGCTGGAGGCATGCGAGCGAAGCGCCTGCGGCGTGATCGCGCCGGCCGGTGGCCTTTACCTTGCGGCGGTCGGCTATGCCGCGCTGAACAGCAGGTAGGCGATAAAGATGTCGATGACGGTGCCGATAATGACCAGGGCGGCAGCAAGCGACACCGTCGTCTCCAGCGCGACACGCGCGACCAGCCAGCCGTACCAGAGTGTCACCAGAAACAGGATGAATTCGATGAAGCCGCTGATCTGTTCGCCGACAATGCCGATGCGGACCAGAACTTCGAAGACCAGGTAGACCAGCGCGACCAGTCCGCCGGCCCAGTTGCGCGCGACGATATAGGGGACATAGGTGCTGCTGTAGCCCATGGGCCGCACGATGAGTGCCGCGACAACCGGAAAGACAACCCAGCTGGCCACATAGGCAAGGCCGCCAACGACGACGACCACGAGCAGATTGGGCGGCGCCTCCAACGTGGCGACGTGATAACCGAAACCCAGGATGAAGGTGGGCAGGGCGATGACGGCGGCGAAGAACGAGCGCCAGAAACCGTCCATGCTGGTGTCGAACCAGCCCATGGCGTCGGCATCCATGCGGAACAGGCGCCAGGCACCGAAGAGCGACGAGGAAATCTCGGCGCGATCGGGGATCACGGGTTGAAGTACCGTTTGAGCACGGCGAGGTAGACGTCGGTCAGCCGCACGAGGTCGTCGACAGCGACTCTCTCGTCGACTTTGTGCATGGTCTGGCCAACCAAGCCGAACTCAGCGACCGGGCAGTAGTCCTTGATGAAACGCGCGTCCGAGGTGCCGCCGGTGGTGCTGTACTCCGGCCGCTCGCCCAACACGGCTTCGGCGGCATCGGCGATCACCACCGCGAATTCGTCCGGTTGGCGCAGGAATGACTCCCCGGACACGCTGATGTCCAGGTCGACGTCGCCGCCGGCTTCCTGGCACAGATCCTCAAGCCACGCGGTCAGCGAAGCCCCGGTATGGCGGTCGTTAAACCGGATGTTGAGACCGGCCGAAGCCTTGGCGGGAATGACGTTCGTCGCGGCGTTGCCGACATCGACCGTGGTGACGGCCAGAGTCGAGGGCTGGAAGTGTTCGCTGCCGCCATCCAACTCGGTCTTGATGACCGCATCGAGCAGGCTGACGAGACGATTGATCGGGTTGTCTGCCAAGTGCGGGTAGGCGGCGTGCCCTTGGGTGCCGTTGACGGTAATACGTGCGTTGAGAGAGCCGCGCCGGCCGACCTTGATCATTTCGCCCAGACGCGTCGGGTTGGTCGGTTCGCCGACCAGACAGGCATCGATGCGTTCGCCGCGCTCGGCAAGCCATTCGAGCACCTTGCGGGTGCCGTTGACGGCTGGGCCTTCCTCATCGCCGGTAATCAAAAGACTGATACTGACATCGTTGTCGGCTTCGGCCAGGAAACGCTCGGTCGCGGCGACAAAACAGGCGATGGCACCTTTCATGTCGCAAGCGCCGCGCCCGACCAGATTGCCGTCTTTGAGCGCGGCATCGAACGGATCGACGGACCAGTCGGCCGCATCGCCGGGGGGCACGACATCGGTGTGGCCGGCGAAACAGAAGTTCCGGCCGGTGTCGCCGCGCCGGGCATAGAGGTTCTCGACCGGGTCGGTTCCGGGCTCCTCGAACGTCAGGCGGTGACAGGTGAAGCCAAGCCCTTCGAGCGCCCGCTGCAGCACATCCAGCGCGCCGGCATCGGCCGGCGTCACGCTGGGCCGGCGTATCATATCGGCCGCCAGGGCTATGGCGTCGATGGCTGCCATTTAGCTGCGCAACAGCTCGTTGATCGAGGTCTTCGAGCGAGTCTTCTCGTCGACGCGTTTGATGATGACGGCGCAATAGAGCGACGGCGCGCCCGGGTCCTTGGCCGGCAGGGTGCCGGGCACGACGACGGAGTAGGCGGGGACGCGGCCCATGAAAATCTCACCGGACGTGCGGTCGACGATCTTGGTCGAGGCACCGATGAAGACACCCATCGACAGCACCGATCCGGTTTCGACGATGACGCCCTCGACGACTTCGCTGCGCGCGCCGACGAAACAATTGTCTTCGATGATCACCGGGGCAGCTTGCAGGGGTTCCAGAACGCCACCGAGGCCGGCGCCGCCGGAGATGTGACAGTCCTTGCCGACCTGGGCACAGCTTCCGACCGTCGCCCAGGTATCGACCATGGTGCCGGTGTCCACATAAGCGCCGACATTGACGAAACATGGCATCAGGACGACATCCGGCGCGATAAAGGCGGAATGACGCACGATGGCGTGGGGCACGGCGCGGAAGCCGGCGTTGTTGAAGCGGTTGGCGTCCCAGTCCTCGAACTTGTTGTCGACCTTGTCCCACCAACTGGCGTTATAGCCTGGCGCGCCGGGAATGATTTTGTTGGGCGTCAAGCGAAACGACAGCAGGACCGCCTTTTTCAGCCACTCGTTGACGGTCCAGCCGTCGTCGCCCGGTTCGGCGACGCGGCGTTGGCCGCTATCGAGAAGCTTGAGGCTGTCCAAGATGGCATCACGGGTGTCGCCCTTGGTGCTGGGACTGACATTTGCCCGGTCTTCCCAGGCGTCGTCGATGGCCTTGATGAGGTCGTCAGACAAGCTTCCGTCTCCTTATGTCGCAAGGGCGGTCCCGAGATACCTGAGCGGTGGGCGTTGTCAACCGCGCGACAGCGCCGCCGCGAGATCGACCAGCCACGGCGTCAGGTCGTCGGTGATGTGGTCGATGTGACCGTCATCATGACCGTCGCTCGCCCAGGTGCTGTCGCCGCGCACCCAAACCGTGGTCATGCCAAGCGCCTTGGCGGGAACCAGGTTGCGCGCGATGTCTTCGAACATGGCCGCCGACCGTGGTGCAATGCCATGGCGGCCAACCATGCTCTCGTACACCACATGCTCGGGCTTGGGGATGTAGTCGGAGGCAACGATGTCGAAGATACCTTCGAAATGATGGGCGATGCCAAGTCGTTCGGTGACCCGTTCGGCATGTGGCACGTCACCGTTGGTGAAGATCAGCTTGCGCCCAGGCAGCTCATCAAGTGCGCCGTCGAGCTGCGGATCCTGCGGGATGATCGCGTAGTCGATGTCATGCACATAGGCCAGATAGTCCTCGGCGTCGCAGTCGTGCAGTGCGACAAGACCGTTCAGGGTCGTGCCATGGCTTTGGAAGTAGGCCTTTTGCAGACGCCGCGCCTCGTCATGGGGAATTGCCAGCAGGCGCGCGACGTAATTGGTGATGCGCACGTCGACCTGGTCGAACAAGCCATGACGCGCGTGGTAGAGCGTGTTGTCCAGGTCGAAGACCCAGGTGTCGACATGGTCGAAATCGTCGTCGACGGGAGCGCTCGTCATAACGTGATCTTCGTGCCGGTGCCGTCCTTGGTGAAGAGCTCCAGCAGCAGTACGTGCGGTACGCGGCCGTCAAGGATATGCGCTGCCTCGACGCCGCCCTCCATGGCATGCAGGCACGTCTCAAGCTTGGGGATCATGCCGCCCGTGATTGCGCTTGTCTTGAAAAGACGATTGGCCTCTTCGCTCGTCATCTCCGAGATCAGTTCGCCATCACCGTTCATGACGCCGGCGATGTCGGTCAGCATGAGCAGCTTCGAGGCATTGACCGCCTCGGCGATCGCGCCGGCTGCCGTATCGGCGTTGATGTTGTAAGTCTTGCCATTGCTGCCGACACCAATCGGCGCGATGACAGGAATGGCGTCCGAACCCTCGAAAATGCGGAAGACGTCGGCATTAACCTTCTGCGGTTCGCCGACATAACCGAGGTCGAGGATCTTCTCGATGTTGGAGTCGGGGTCGCGCTTGGTGCGGCGCAGCTTACGCGCCTCGATCAGACGTCCGTCCTTTCCCGACAGGCCGATCGCCTTGCCACCGGCCTCGTTGATGGATGTGACGATATGTTTGTTGATCGAGCCGGCGAGGACCATCTCGACAATATCGACGGATTCCTGGTCGGTGACGCGCAGGCCGTCGATGAACTCGGACTTAATGTTCATCCGTTTCAGCATTTCGCCGATCTGCGGTCCGCCGCCATGCACCACGATCGGATTGACGCCGACCTGTTTGATCAAGACGACGTCGCGGGCGAAGTCGCTGGCCAGCTGATCGTCGCCCATCGCGTTGCCGCCATACTTGATGACGAAGGTGTGGCCGGAGAAGGCGCGCAGGTAAGGCAGCGCCTCCATCAGCGTGCTGGCGGTGCGCAGCCAGTGCTTGGTCTCACCGATGTTTTTGTCGTCGACTTTGCGTATCTTCATAACCGGGTACTCTAAGTCAGGGTGGGCGTATCGGCCAGCGCGGCAAACTCGGCCCGTAACTCGGCAATGCCGAGACCCTTTGCGGCACTGGTGGTGGCAATCGATGAAACTGACGCTGGGCGGCGGGCGATGGCTTCACCGATTTCGGATAGGCGGGTTTCGCGTTCGCCGGCTTTGATCTTGTCGCACTTCGTCAGGACGATTTGATAGGGCGCGGCGACGGCATCCAGAAAGTCCATGGCTTCGATATCGTTGGCCATCACCCCGCGCCGGGCATCGACCAGGAGCGCGACACGCCTGAGCGTCTGGCGGTTCTCCAGATAAAAGCGGATCGTTTCGGCCCAACGCGCCATGTCCGTCTTGCCGGCGCGGGCATAACCGTAGCCCGGCAGGTCGACCAGGCGTAGCTGGGCACCCAGGTCGAAGAAGATAACCAGGCGTGTGCGTCCCGGCGTCTGCGACGTCCGCGCCAGGCTCTTGCGCCGGGTCAAGGCGTTGATCAGCGATGACTTGCCGACGTTGGAGCGGCCGGCAAAGGCGATTTCCGGCAGGCCCGGCGGCGGCAGTTCTGCAGGCACCGACGCGGCAGCCTCGAACGCGCAGGGCTGCTCGAACAGCAGGCGTCCGCGCTCAAGCTTGGCGTTGTCGTCAGTCAATTTATTCATGGCCGGTCAAGGCCCAGCAATCGATCAGGAAACGCCCATGCGTTTCATGATGACCCATTGCTGGGCAATCGACAGCAGGTTGTTCCATGTCCAATAGATCACCAGCCCGGCTGGGAACGAGTTGAAGATGAACAGGAAGAAGATCGGCATCAGCATAAAGATCCTGGCCTGCATGGGATCCGGTGGTTGCGGGCTGATCTTCATCTGCAGGAACATGGTGCCGGCCATCAGCAGCGGCCACGCGCCGATCGATACCAGGGCTGGCAAGTAGTCCGGCGCAAACGGCAGCAGGCCGAAGAGGTTCAGGATCGATGTCGGGTCAGGCGCTGAGAGATCGCTGATCCAGCCATAGAACGGCGCATGGCGCATCTCGATGGTCACAAACAGGACCTTGTAGAGCGCGAAGAAGACGGGAATCTGAATCAGGATCGGCAGACAGCCGGAGGCAGGATTGACCTTCTCCTTCTTGTACATGGCCATCAGCTCCTGCTGCATCTTCTGTTTGTCGTCTTTGTAACGCTCGCGCAGCTTCTTCATCTCCGGCGCCAGTTTGCGCATCTTGCTCATGGCCTTGTAGGACTTGTTGGCCAGAGGGAAGAAAATGGCTTTGATGCAGACGGTCAGCAGCAGAATGGCGAGGCCAAAGTTGCCGAGCAGATCCCTGAAGAACAGCAGGACAAAGAAGATCGGTTTGGTCAGGAAATAGAACCAGCCGAAGTCGACGGCGCGGTCGAACAGCGGAATGTTCAGCGTCTCCGAATAGGAATCGAGCAGCGTGACCACCTTCGCGCCCGCGAACAGATGATCGGTGATCTCGGTCGTCCCGCCGGCGGGGATCGCGACCCCCTGGCGCAGGAAGTCCGCCTGGTACGTGTCTATGTCGCCTGACCTGAGATCGTGGACAAAGCGGCCGTCGAAGGGCTGGGTCTGATCCGGCACGAGAGCCGCCAGCCAGTACTTGTCCGTGATACCGATCCAGCCGCTGGTCGACTTGTAGTCAAGTTTGCCGTCGTCTTCGTCAATAACATCGTCATAGTCGATCTCGGTCAGGGTCTCGTCGAAAACGCCGATCAGGCCTTCATGCAGGATGTAGAAACCGAGTGTCTCCGGCGTGCCATAGCGCTTGACCAGGCCGTAGGGAAACAGCGTGACCTGACTACCGGAGTTGTTGGTCACCGACTGGGTGAGGGTGAACATATAGTTCTCGTCGACCGATATGGTACGCTGGAAGACCAGGCCCTCGCCGTTGTCCCAGGTCAGGTTAAGCGGCGAGCCCGGCGTCAGTTCCGTGTCCGAGGTCTGCCAGACCGTATCTTTCGTTGGAACCTTCGTGTTTTGGTCCTGGGCCAGCCAGCCGAACTCGGCCCAATAAGCGTCAGGGCCGCCGACCGGGGAGAACAGGGTCACCTCCGGCGACGAGGGATCGACCGTTTCGTGATATTTGACCAACGTCAGATCATCGAGCCTGGCTCCGGTCAGCGAGACGGAGCCGTGGAGGCTTGGCGTATTGATGTTGACGCGCGCACTTTCTGCTAAAGCCTCATCGCGGGTCACCATGGCGTCTGGATCGGGCGTCGCAACCGACGGAATGGCGGTTTCACCGTCGCTGCCTGTTGTCGCCGTGCTGACATCGGGCAACACCGCGTCGGATTGTTCGGTCTGGGTTTCGGCCTGCTGCTGTTGCTGCGCTTCGATCAGCGCCTGCTCGCGCTCCATGCGCGGGAGCTCGTAAAGGAACTGGTAGGCGAAGAACATCACCAGGATGATCGCCATGGCAATCCATACGTTCTTTTGATCCATGACGGCGGGCCCTAGTGCTTGCCCGGTGCATGGGGCACCGGGTCATAACCGTCGCCGCCCCACGGGTGGCAACGCGAAAAACGGCGAAATGCCATGACACTGCCGCGCAGGGGGCCGTGAAGCCGGACGGCATCGAGTGCATATTCCGAACAGGTCGGCAGGTAGCGGCAGGAGACCGGCGTGAAGGGCGAGATGCCAAACTGGTAGAATCGCACCAGCCCGATAATCAACCATGACGTCAGTCGCTTCACGCTCTTTCCCTCGACGTTCGATGGACGCGCTCCAGCGCCGTTTCAAGATCGTGGCGCAAAGCGTCAAAGGGTCGCGTCAGCATCGCCCGGCGGGCGATCATGACATAGTCCATATCGGGCGCCGCCAAGGGTACCAGGACCTCTGTGGCAAGGGCCCTTAAGCGCCGGCGCGCCCGGTTTCGTGCCACCGCGTTGCCGACCTTGCGGCTTGCGGTAAAACCGACCCGGCAGGCGCTATCGCCAGATTTGGCCGAATCGCGTGTCTTGGCCTGCAGGACGAGGCCCGGCGTTACCGCCTTGTTTCGGGCTGCCGCGACACGCAGAAAGTCGCTCCGCCGCTTGAGACGCGCAGGCCGGGGCGGCATAAAATCAGGCTGAGAGACGCTTGCGCCCTTTGGCGCGACGGCGGGAAAGGACCTTGCGGCCACCGACCGTTTGCATCCGAGACCGGAACCCGTGACGACGTTTCCGGACAAGCCGGCTTGGCTGGTAAGTCCGCTTCACCGTTTAGTCTCCACATACTTCTAGAGTTGAGAGGTTCGCCTACGCGAACAGCCGGCGCTGTATAGGTGTTGGGCCTGATCGTGTCAACGCCGCGCCGGGCCCTCGGATTGGGCCCTTTTTCGTCGTTCCCAAGTGATCACAAGCGCTTGACAGGGCCTTTCACTTCACCCGCCGCGCCGCCATAAAGACATGAGTACCACGCGGCATCCTCGCTGCGGTAGGTTTGTATTACGCTTGGGTGCCTGGTGGACGGTATGAGCGAGAAGACGGCGGTGGGGGCTGCCAAACGGTCTCCCCTTTGGAAACGCCTTCTGCCCCTGGCCTTTTTGGTCGCGGTGCTGATCGCTTTTTTTGCCACCGGCCTGAACGACTACGCCACGTTCGATACGCTGAAGGAAAACCGTGAAACGCTGTTGGCGTTCGTGCGCGACTACTTCATCTTCGCGATCCTGATCTATGTCGTCGGTTACGCGTTCTTGACGGCCGCCTCGGTGCCGGTCGCGTCGCTGGTGACCATTGCCGGCGGGTTTCTGTTCGGCAGCTATCTCGGCACCTTCCTGACGGTCCTGGCGGCGACGATCGGCGCGACCACACTTTTTCTGCTGGCGCGCACCGCGTTTGGCGAAGCGCTGCAGGAGCGCGTCGGCCCCTATATCCGTCGCATGGAGAAGGGGTTCCAGGAAGACCAGGCAAACTACATGCTATTTTTGCGTCTGGTGCCGGTGTTTCCGTTCTGGGTCGTCAACCTGGCGCCGGCCTTTCTGGGCGTGTCGACACGGGTCTTCATGATCACGACGTTCATCGGCATCATCCCGGGCACGGCGGTCTTTACAATTGTCGGCGCTGGTTTGGGATCGGTGTTCGACCGCGGCGAGTCATTTTCGATCGACAGCGTTTTGACACCGGAGATTTTGGCAGCTCTGGCGGGACTTGGTATTCTCGCCTTGGTGCCGATTGTGGTGAAGAAGTTACGAAAGCGGCGTGCAGCGTCGTCAGAGTGAGGACGCTATGCGCCATCCAAGGGGGCGGTGAGCGCACAATCTTGGCATGATGAGGAGGAAATCTGCTGTGAATTGGAAGACGACCGGAGTGACCACCTGCCTGGCAACCGCCGGTTTGGTTTTTGGACTGACGGCCAACGCGGCGGAACAACCAACGGTTATCGATCTGACCCAAACGGGCTGTCAGTTCATTGAATCGGAGAACAACGTCGATCGCGGCTTCATGCCGACCGAAAAGGCCGATTGTGAAGCGATCAACGATGAGTCCGGCGAACAGCGTTTGTCCGAAGCCGAGCCCCTGCGCTTGAGCCCGGGCAAGTACGTCTTTCGTGTCACCAACGAAGACGTACCCTATATGCTGGGCTTCTATCTGAGAGCCGAAAGCGCGATTGAACGTCCTTTCCTGCCGTCGACTTCCGGCGGCGGCCTGCACGAGGGCGTGACCCAGGACTACGAGATTGAGCTGGAGGAAGGCGAGTACGTCTATTCGTGCCCGCTAAACACCACGCCCGACTACGTCCTGATCGTCGAATAGGCCCGCAGGGTCCAGGTCGCATTGATCAAGGCGGTCCAGCATGAGCGGTGACCGCTTTGATATCTGCGTGATCGGTGCCGGGTCTGGCGGCCTGTCGGTCGCCTATGGCGCCAGTCACATGGGCGCGAAGGTAGCCTTGATCGAGCGCGACCGGATGGGCGGCGATTGTCTGAATTTCGGCTGTGTCCCGTCAAAAGCGCTGTTGGCCGCCGGTCACGCCGCTGAGGTCGTGCGCGATCCCGAAGCCTTCGGCGTGGCTGGCCACGAGCCGGAAGTCACCTTCACCAGGGTTCGCGATCACATCAAAGACGTCATCGCGACCATCGCGCCCAACGACTCCGTCGAGCGTTATGAGGGGTTCGGCGTCCATGTCATCAGCGACCACGCACGGTTTGTCGGTCCAGACGAAATCGAAGCCGGTGGTGAACGCCTGAAGGCGCGACGCTTCGTCATCGCCACCGGCAGCCGCGCCATGGTGCCGCCGATCCCCGGCCTCGACACCGTGCCGTTCATGACCAACGAGACGGTGTTCGACAACGGCGAGCGGCCGCAGCACTTGATTGTCATCGGCGGCGGTCCAATCGGCTGTGAGCTGGCGCAGGCGCACCGTCACCTGGGCTCCGACGTCACCGTGGTGGAGATGTTTTCGATCCTGCCCAAGGATGACGCCGACTTCGTCGATGTTGTCCGCCAGCGCCTGATAGGCGACGGCGTCAATCTGGTCGAAGGCGCCAAGGTGCAGTCGGTCGCGATGCACGACGGTCAGATCCGCGTCACCGTCGAGCGCGACGGTACAGTCGACCACATCGACGGCAGCCATCTGCTGGTCGCCGCTGGGCGCCAGCCGAACATCGAGAACATGGATCTGGAGAAGGCGGGTGTTGCCTATGAACGACGCGGTATCACCGTCGATCGGCGGCTGAGAACGTCGAACTCCAGGATCTACGCAATCGGTGACTGCGCGGGTGGTTTTCAGTTTACCCACGTTGCCAACTATCACGCGGGCATTGTGATCAGGAACGCGCTGCTGCGTCTGCCGGCGAAGGTCAACTACAAGGCGCTGCCGTGGGTCACCTATACCGATCCCGAACTTGCCCATGTCGGCATGACCGAAGAGGAAGCGCGTCGCGAGCACGGTGATGCCCTGCGCGTCCTGACCTTTCCCTATCACGAGAACGATCGCGCCATCGCCGAGCGCGAGACGACAGGCATGGTCAAGGCCCTGGTTTCGAAGAAGGGCAAGATCCTGGGCGCGACCATTGTCGGCGCCCATGCCGGCGAGATTATTCACCCGTGGGTCCTGGCGATCAGCAGCGGCCTCAAGATTGGCGCCATGGCCCAGATGATCGCGCCCTATCCGACCATGGGTGAAATCAACAAGCGGGCGGCGGGCAGTTTCTATACGCCCAGCGTCTTCGGTCCACGTATGAAAGCCGTGGTGCGGTTTCTGGGCCGCTTCGGCTAACGCGATTCCCAAACATGGCCCCGATGGGTCGTGATGGCGTACACTGGCGCATGGCCAAGTCCAACATAGAGATGCCGGGATTGTGGCGCGGGCTGTCGGCGCGGTTGATCGTGCTGACCGTGACCTTCGTCATGCTGGCTGAGATCCTGATCTTCGTGCCGTCGGTCTCGCGTTATCGGCTGAACTATCTGCAGCAGCATCTGGATGCCGCCTATCAAGCAAGCTTGGTCGTGCAGGCTGCGCCCAACGGTGTCGTCTCCACCGACCTCGCCTATGAACTCCTGGACTATGTCGGCGTCAACTCGATCGCGCTCAAGATGGAGCACGCGTCCTACCTCATGCTCGGCCGGCCACCAACGGTCGTGACCAGCTACGACCTGGATAGTGCCAGCATCTTCCAGTTGATTGTCGATGCGCTCGAAGCGATGGCCGCGCCGGAGGATGGGCCCATCCGTGTCCACGGCACGCCCAGTCGGGTGGACGGTGTGACTGTCCAGGTCACGCTTGATCCCGATGCCTTGCATCAGGCGGTGCTGGAGTTCGGCACCCGGATCCTCATTCTTTCCATCTTGATTTCTTTCATCACGGCGGGGCTGGTATTTTTGGCGCTGCAGCGTTTGATGGTGCGGCCCATCCAGCGCATGACCGAAGACCTGATCGCCTTCCGCGAAGCACCGGAAGATGTAACGCGAGGAATCGAGGTTTCGAACCGCCATGACGAGATCGGGATCGCCCAGCGAGAGTTGGCGGAGATGGAGCGTGGCCTGCGCGCCGCGTTGCGCCAGCGCGCCCGGCTTGCCGCGGTTGGCTCTGCGGTCAGCAAGATCAGCCATGACCTCCGCAACATTCTGGCGACAGCGGCGCTTGTGTCGGACCGGCTGGGTAGTTCCGAAGATCCGCAGGTTCGCCGCCAAGCACCTCTCGTGCTGGATGCGATCGATCGCGCGGTCAAGCTGTGCCAGGACACGCTCAGATTCGCGCGCGCCGACGAACCGGATTTGGACATTCAACGCTTTGAGCTGGCACCGCTGGTCGACGAGGTCATGGCGTCGCTCGGCACAACGCCGGAGCAGGCCATTACCTGCCACAACGAGATCGATGCGTCGGTTGTCGTGCAGGCCGACCGCGACCAGTTGTTCCGTGTGATCATGAACCTCACGCGAAACGCGGTCGACGCCATGGCGCGCCAAGGCGGTGATCTGACGATTTCCGCGTCACGCGGTGATACCGCGACATCGATCGATGTGGCCGATAGCGGCCCGGGCATCCCCGATCGCATTAGAAGCCGGCTGTTCGAGGCGTTTTCGGGCGGCGCGGGCGGTACGGGTCTGGGTCTTGCCATCGCGCGCGAACTTATGCGCGCCCATGGCGGGGACCTTGTCTTGCTGGCTACCGGCCCCACCGGCAGCACATTCCGCATGACGCTACCTAGTCGAGACGCAGGCAGAAGAATTTCAGATAAGTCGACTCGGGAAGCCCGGGATGGATCGGATGATCAGGACCTGCGCCAGAGCGCCTGACGACCCGTCCGTCGCGCCCTGAATCCCGCAAACCCAGCCTGATCTGCTCTAGCAGCAGATCCTCCAACACGTGATGGGAACAGCTGGCGATAGCCAGCCAGCCGTCCATGTCGACGAGCCGCGCGGCCAGCCGAGTCAGTTTGCGATAGCCCCTCGCGCCGGATTTCAGATCCTTTTTCGTGCGCACGAAGGCCGGGGGATCGCAAATCACGATATCGAAACGCTCGCCGCGATCGCGCCGCGCTTCCAGTTCACCGAAGGCATCGCCCTGGGCAAAGCTGCAGTGGCCGATCACGTTGTTTTCGTCGGCAGCCTCGCGGGCCAGGTCCAGCGCGGCCTCGGCGCGATCAACCATGGTGACCGCCCGCGCGCCCGACTTGGCGGCCGTAATGCCAAACCCGCCGGCATGGGCATAAACGTCGAGCACGCTCTGACCCTTAGCCAGGCCCGCCATGAAACGGCGGTTGTCCCGTTGATCAAAGAACCAGCCGGTTTTCTGGCCTGCGATCGGGTCGGCCAAGAAGGAGCAACCGTTCTCGACCACACCGACAGGGCCCTTGGGATGGTCGCCGATGACGTCGACATGTTCGTCAAGCCCCTCAAGATGGCGTACCGGACTGTCGGCACGCACGATGATGGCGCGTGGCGACAGACAGTCTTGCAGTGCGGCGACCAGGTCGTCGTTCAGGCGATCCATGCCGGCGCTGTTGGGCTGCATGACGACGACATCGCCCAGCCGGTCGACGATCAGGCCGGGCAGGCCGTCAGCTTCTGCGTGAACCAGGCGATAGTAGGCGCTGGCGAACAGTGCCTCGCGCATCGCGAGCGCCGATCGGATGCGACCAGAGAGAAAAGCCCGGTCGATCTTGGCGTTGGCGTCGCGACTCAAGAGACGCGCGGCGATCAACGAATGCGGGTTGAACATGGCGACGCCCAGAACGTCGCCGCCGTCGTTCAGGACACGCACCAGACCGCCAGGCGCCAAAGCCTTGGCGTCCTGGTCCATGGCAATTTCGTTCGAATAGACCCAGGGGTGGCCGCTCTGGGCGCGCCGCCCCATGCGGGGCAACAGCTTGATCGGCGGATAGGCGGCGTTCAACGGCTTCATCTCTCGTCTGCTATGCTGGCGGCGCTGACATAACAGGCGGGATCAGGGATGGACATCGATTTCGGGCGCACGGCGGACGACTACGGAACCCATCGCGCGGGTTTCCCCGACCGGTTCTTTGACCGCATCATCGCCAGCGGCCTGGTTCAGCCCGGCCATGTTCTGCTCGACCTGGGCACCGGCACCGGCACCCTGGCGCGTGGCTTTGCCTTTCGCGGCTGCCGCGTCACCGGTCTTGATCCATCGCGTGAATTGCTCGATGAGGCGGCACGCCTGGCCGGCGAAACCGGCTTGGACATCACGTGGGTCGAGCGCACGGCGGAACGGACCGGCCAAGACGACGAAGCATTCGGTGTGGTGACGGCCGGCCAGTGTTGGCATTGGTTCGATCGGCCGCAAGCGGCCAACGAGGTACGTCGCCTGTTGCGCCCGGGCGGTCGCGTCATCATCGCTCATTTCGACTGGATTCCGCTGACCGGCAATCTGGTTGCGGCAACCGAAAGTCTGATCGAGAAACACAATCCCGCCTGGCCCTATGGCGGTCTCACCGGCATCAACCGCGAGTGGCTGGCCGATCTGGCCCATGCCGGCTTCGTCGACATGGAGACCGCGTCCTTCGACCATAAGCAGCCCTATAGCCACGCCGCATGGCGAGGCCGCATCCGGGCGAGCGCCGGCGTGGCGGCGAGCCTGGCGCCAGATGATGTCGAAGCGTTTGACCGCGAGCTCGCGGCGATGCTGACACGCGATTTCCCCGAAGACCCTCTGTCGGTTCTCCACCGCGTCTGGTGGGTGACGGCCGTGGCTCCCGGCTGACTACTGGCCCAGCGCCGTGCCTTCCCGGCGTGGATCGGCGCCGCCATAGATCACGCCGTCGACGATGTGAAACCCCTGCAGCCCGGTCGTGTGCGAGCGAAGCGAAACGTCATGGCCCATGTCCTCAAGACCGTCCTGCAGATCCGTCAGCGACGTCCCGTCTTCCAGCTCGGTCGTGCCGTTGCGGTTGACGTGATGCGGCAGTTCGATCGCGGCCTGAATGTCGAGACCCCAGTCGAGGTTGGCGATCAAAGTCTTCGCGACATAGGCAATGATACGCGAGCCGCCGACTGTGCCGACGGCCATCACCAGGTTGCCTTCCTGGTCAAGCACGATCATCGGCGCCATCGACGAACGCGGGCGTTTGCCCGGCTCGACTCGGTTGGCGACCGGCTGACCGTCGATCTCGGGAACGAAGGAGAAGTCGGTGAGTTCGTTGTTCAGCATGAATCCGTTGACCATCAAACGGCTGCCGAAGGCCTGTTCGATGCTGGTGGTCATGGAAACCGCATTACCGTCGCGGTCCACGATGCTGACGTGACTGGTGGAATAGCCGATCGTCGCGTCGGGGTCGGGCGCCCAGTGGCTGTGATCGCTCTCCGGTGGTGACCCGGCCACCGCTTCGCCCATGCTTGATGTTGGATCGATCAGCGTCGCGCGATCAGCAAGGTAGGCTTTGTCGAGCAGGCCGGTGATCGGCACGGCAACGAAGTCGTCGTCGCCGATATAGAGATTGCGATCGGCATAGGCGAGGCGGCTTGCCTCCGACACCAGATGAACCGCTTCGAGCGACGACGGCTCGACCGACTGGATGTCATGGTTTTCCAGCAGCAGAAGGATTTGCAGCACGGTGATCCCGCCGGAGCTGGGCGGGCCCATGCCGCAGATCCGCCAGATCCGATAGGGCGCGCAGACCGGCGGACGTTCCTTGGCCTGATAGGCGGCAAAATCGTCCAATGCGAGAAGACCGGGATTGACGGTCGTGCCTTCGACCATGGCGACGATGCTTTCGGCAATCGGCCCGTCATAAAAGGCATTGGCGCCGCCTTGGGCGATCTGGCGCAGGGTTTGCGCGTAGTCCGGGTTCACCAACCGCGTGCCGATCGGTTTTCGGTCACCGTTGTGATCGAAGTAGAAGTGGAAGAAGGTCGGAAACCGTTCGGGCTCCTCGACCCAGTCCAGCACCTCGTAGAGGCGCGGCGAGATCGTGAACCCGTTTTCGGCGAGCCGGATAGCCGGCTCGAACAGGTCCGCCCACGGCAGCTTGCCATGACGGGCGTGGACCATTTCCAGCATTCTGACGACGCCGGGCGTGCCGACCGGCAGGCCGCCTTGCGACGCCGTCGTCCACGACATCGGCTCGCCATCGGGCTTCAGGAAAAGGTTGGGGGTCGCCGCCAACGGCGCGGTTTCGCGACCGTCGAACGACGTCACGGTCCGGTCATCGGCGTTATAGAACAGCAGGAACGCGCCGCCGCCGATGCCCGACGACTGCGGTTCGACCAGGCCCAGTACCATCTGAGCCGCGATCGCCGCGTCGACCGCGCTGCCGCCGGCAACGATCATGTCGCGCGCGGCCTTTGTCGCCAACGGGTTTGCCGTCGAGGCCATGAAATCGTCGGAGACGACCGGGCTCGCCGCCCAACTGTCCTGCCGTACGAACGGCAGAACCAACAAACCGACAAGCGATAACGCGACCAAAAAACGCATGACTAAACTCCAGGGTCCGCAACGGCGGGAGAAGCGGCTATTCTTTGGGCCGGACGGGTGATTGGCAAGACGTGTGACCGGCGGAGGGTGTGGCCGTTGCTTTTGGGGATTGTGATTTCCATCGTTCTCGTGCTGACGACGATCGGCATCCATTTCGAGTTCCTGCGCCGGATGCCGGCCATTGCCGAACGTATCAACGTTCGGCCACGTCTCAGAATCCTGGTCGTGATGGTTGGCGCTTTTGTCGCGCACACCCTGGAGATCTATTTCTTCGCACTCGGCTACTGGCTGCTCGATTCGATCTATCCGCCTGAGCTGTTCGACGGCGTGTTTGACGGCGAGTTCTTGGACTACGTGTATTTTTCGGCAGCGTCCTATACGTCGCTGGGCGTTGGTGACATCTGGCCTTTGGGGCCGGTACGCATCATCAGTGGTTCAGAAGCGCTAACAGGGCTGATCATGATCGCCTGGACCGCCTCGTACACCTACCTGATGATGGGCCGGTACTGGCACCAGCGTTAGTGGTCCAGAGACAAAAGCTCGTTGGGAAAAGCCATGACGCGTCCAGGCCCGCGCAACCTGATCACCGATGTCGACGGCATCAAGGTCGGCCACGCCGAAGATCACCACGCGCGCAGCGGCGTCACCGTGGTATTGCCGGATGCGCGCACGACTTGCGCTGTCGACGTTCGCGGCGGCGCTCCCGGCACCCGTGAAACCGAATCGCTCGACCCAACCTGTTTGGTCGACGCGGTCGACGCGATTGTCCTGAGCGGCGGATCGGCCTTTGGCTTGGACGCGGCGTCCGGCGTCATGAGCTGGCTTGCCCAGGCTGGGCGCGGCTTCGTTGTCGCCGGCATGACGGTCCCCATCGTGCCGGCGGCGATCCTGTTCGATCTGGCGAACGGCGGCGACAAGAGTTGGGTCGCCGAGCCACCCTATCGCGCCCTTGGCCTACAAGCGGCGGATGACACGGGTGAGACGTTTGATCTGGGCAATGTGGGCGCCGGGCTGGGCGCTTCCGCTGGTGCGTTGAAGGGCGGCTTGGGCAGCGCGTCCGCCGTATCCGACGATGGGCTTCAGGTTGCCGCCCTGGTCGCCGTCAACAGTGTGGGCTCCGGTGTAATGCCCGGTACCGACACGCTGTGGGCCTGGCCGTTTGAGCAACAGGATGAGATGGGCGGGCAGACACCGCCGGTGCTTAACGGTGACCTGGCGATGGCCGGATCAATGCCGGGTCTGCCGGCGGAGAACACCACCATCGGCGTTGTCGCCTGCAACGCTCGGCTGTCCAAGGCGCAGGCCGAGCGTGTCGCCATTATGGCCCATGACGGTTATGCCCGCGCCATTCGCCCGATCCACACCCCGTTCGACGGCGACACTGTCTTCTCGCTGGCGACGGCGGCTTGGGGTCCGGATGCGGTGGATCCGGACCTCCTGCTGCTTATCGGCAGCCTGGCCGCCGATTGCATGGCGCGGGCTATCGGCCGTGCCTTGTGGCACGCCGACAGCCTGGGCGACCTGAAAAGCTACCGCGACACGCATCGCGGCGCGGACTAAACTCGGCGCGAAGGAGGGCTCATGCCGACAGCGCTTGTGACCGGGGCCAGCCGCGGGCTGGGGCTGGAGTTCGTCCGCCAGTACGCCGAAGCCGGGTGGACGGTGCATGCCGGCGCCCGCGATCCGGACTCGGCGACGCTTCTCGTAAAGGCCGCATCGCTGGGGGATGTGCATGGCCATCGCCTCGACGTCGCCAACCACGATCAGATCAGAGCACTCGCTGACAGACTGTCTGGTCAGCCGATCGATCTCCTGATCAACAACGCCGGTCTGTGGGTCGGTGAGGACGAAGCCTATGGCCGGGTCAGTGATGACGTCTGGATGGAGGAGTTTCGCGTGCATGTCTTCGGCACGATGGCGATGTGCGAGGCCTTCGTCGATCATGTCGCGGCGAGCGACAGGAAACACATCGTCAACATCTCCAGCGGCAACGGCAGCCTGGGCTGGGACGTCAATGTCGGCGACTACCCCTACAACACCAGCAAGGCAGCCTTGAACATGATCACCCGCAGCATGGCTGTCGACCTTGCCGACCGCGGCATCATCGTTGTCGCGTTCTCGCCCGGTTTTGTCGCGACCGATATGTCCGGGCCCGATGCGGATCTGACACCCGCCGAGAGCATCGGCGCCATGCGCCAATTGATTGAAACGCTGAGGCCAACCGACACCGGAACGTTTCGCCGCTATAACGGCGAGACGATCCCTTGGTAGCCGCGATGAGCAAGACCACCGTGCTTGTTACCGGCGCCAACAGGGGCATTGGCGAGGCCTTCGTGCGTCATTATGTCGACGCTGGTTGCCGCGTACACGCGTGCTGCCGTGTGCCTGAACAGGCCGTGGCGCTGCGTGATACGGCAAAGACGGGTGACGTTCTGCTGCATCGGCTCGACGTGACGGATATAGCCTCGATCCACGACCTGGCGGCCGCCATTGATGACGAACCCATCGACATTCTGATCAACAACGCCGGCGTTGGCGGCGCTGCGCCCCAGAGCTTCGGCCACATGGACTATGACGATTGGGAGATGGTGCTGCGCACCAACGTCATCGGGCCCTATCGGGTCGCCGAGGCCCTGGCGGACCGGGTCGCGGCAAGCGCAATGAAACGCATAGCCAACATCTCCAGCGGCATGGCGAGTTTGGCCGACAACCGATCGGGCGGCAGCTACGCCTATCGCTCGTCCAAGGCGGCGCTCAACATGGTGGTGGTCAATCTGGCGCGCGATCTGGCCGAGCATGGCATCTCGGTGATCGCCTTGTGTCCGGGCTGGGTCATCACCGATATGGGTGGTGCGGGCGCTGAACTGACCGCTGACGAGAGTGTTGCCGGCATGAGCCGTGTCATCGCCGGCGCCGACCTGTCACGCTCCGGGCGGTTCTTTCATCACGAGGGCCACGAGTTCCCCTGGTAGGTCGGGTTACGTCATTCTACTGACGACCGGCGCCGGCCCACTCCCCCCGCCCGGCCACCCCGAAGATGCTGCCATGGGTGGCCGGGCGGGGGGAGTGGGCTGGTGATGTCGCTAGAACACGGCTCAGACTTGAACGTCGGGTACCGGGAAGAGGGAACAGCCGTTGATGCGCCAGCTGCCGTCAGCCTGTTGTTCCATGGTGTAGACAGCAAGGAATGACGCGCCCGTTTGACCGGTGACGACGACCTCCTGGATCGTCGTCTCGCCGATCTTGCGCGGTGCTTCGAAGCTGGCGTCAATCGAGCGGTAGACTGCGGGATAACCGGTCCGGACCATCTCCATGAAGATATCGACCGACTGGAACTTGTTCTGAATGGCCGGCGCTGCGTAACCGAACGCCTCGTTGCCGTCGTCGCGCTTGAAGGCGTCGAGCTGGCTTTCGATGACCTCGCGAATGGCCAGCGCGTCATCGCCGCTGACGTCCTCGTCGGCCTGAGCCGGCAGAACGACCATAATGGCCGCGACAAAAGAAAGGAAAAGTCGTTTCATGATGCCCCTCCGCAGCAGTGTGTGGCGGATTTCAGGTGCCGCACACGACCTTGATACGCACCGAGGGCCCGCGCCGATCACCGGCGCGTGATCTAGCGAACGTAAATGCGGACCTGGTTGACGTCGGCATCGCCGGCGGTGATCGCCGAGAGCGTCAGCCGGTCGGCCGGCAGTCCCATTTCTGAAAGCGACCGCAGGACATCTTCGGCGTTACGCTTGACAGCGCTGCTGTTGAGCGCGACCTCGCCGGCCGAACCGGCGGCAGGCGCCACGGCGACCAGATCGAACAGCGCGCCGGGCTTGCGTTCGAGCGCCGCGCTGACCGCCTGATAGAGCGCGTCCTGATAGGCGACGTCATCATCGGCGAAGCGGATCACGACCAGCGGCTCACGGGTGGCGAGCGCGACTTCACTGGTCATGGCCGCCGGTGCCTGAAGCGTGCCCAACTGATCAAGCGCCGGGCCATAGAGACGGCCGCTGTTGATCGCCTGGGCCAGTTGGGTCAGACGCCGGCGTTCGGCGTTGACGTAGACGGTCTGGCGTTCGACCAGCGAGTTCAGGTCGTTCAGCGTGCGCTCGACGGTGACGATCGTGCGGTTGTTTTCGTCTTCGAGCACGCCGAGCTGGCGATGGTCTTCCTCGACCGCACCGGAAAGCCGGAACGTCGCGTCGATGGCGTCGGAGATATAGCTGGTCAGCGCCGCGTTCGACGCGACCGCGCTGTTCAGCGTGTTGAAGATCGCGACATCGTTGGCGACCTGCTCCAGCTGCGCCTGGGCGGCGTTGTACTGACTGACCAGGACCGGATTGCCCGGCGTTGTGCCGATCTGCAGGCGCGCGGTGATCGCGGCGACGCTGGCGTAATAGCGCTGGGCGTTCTGTTCGGCGATGACGCGTTGGTTCTCATAGCTGTTGCGGTTCTGGCGCACCGAGGACTTGAGCTGCTCCAGTTCGCCCGCCAGTTCGCGGACCTTCTGGCCGACAAAGGTGCCGGTGTTGCCGAACGCGGTGTTGTCGATCTGGGTTTCGGTGACGCTGCCGACCGGCTCGACGACGATGGTGTCGTCGCTGTAGAGCACGACACTTTCGCCGTCCGCCATTTGTCCCTGCTCAGCAGCCGCCTCGCCGGCAGGATCCTCGCCGGTCAGGGTGGGAAACAGGACGGAGTCGGCGGTCTCGCAACCGGCGAGCAGAAACACGGCCCCAAAGAGCCCGATCCAACGGTGCGAGAAAGTCATCAGACGCAGCCTATCGCTTTGACAAGTATAGTAAAAATGCTGATCCCCCCGGATCGGCTTAAACCCCGAATGCCGATCCCCTAATGGGCCGGATACTACGCGACGGCCAGACCGGCTACAAGGTTGAATTCCCTGGCATTTCAACCTGTGCTTGGGGCTTGCGGGCGGGCCCGGCTTCGACTAGGTTCCGCCTCCGGCGAGACGGGCAGACCGCCCGCCGCCGACCGGTGCACCCCTAGCTCAACTGGATAGAGCACCTGACTACGGATCAGGAGGTTGGGGGTTCGAATCCTCCGGGGTGCGCCATTCTTTTCTTCCCATAGCGCAATAGCGGTTAGGCGACGGAGCGCCGTGTGACGGCTCTAGCCACGTTCGATGGTGAACCAGGCGGCGACGAAGGCCAGGAAGATCATGGCGGCGGTCACGGCAAAGACGAGTTCGAAACTGCCGGTTATGGCGAGCAGGGTGCCGCAAATCGCCATGCCGGCGGTGCCGCCGACTTGTTGAATGCCGCGCGCGACGCCGCCGGCCAGGCCGCGTTGTTCAGCGGTGACCGCGTTCATCACGGCACGCAGCGGTGGCGTGAAGAAGAACACGCCGGTCGCGCTCAAGACGATGAGCGGCGGCAGAAGATAGAGGTACGACACGCCGTCCGCCACTGCCGCCAGCCAGACGAAGGCAAGGCCCGAGAGTGCCAGGCCCCAAAGCGTTGGCCGGCGTGTGCCGAATTTGTCAGCAATCACGCCGGCGCGCGGCGCCGCGATCGGTCCCAACGCGACCGCTGCCAGCAACGTCGCGCCGGCGCCGAGCGGACTCATGTTCAGGACGTCTTGCAGATAGAGCGATCCGAAGACGAAGACGGACAGCTTGACGAACTGGCCCGCGAAAATCACCACGGCAGAGCCTGAGAACGTCTTGTTGAAGAACAGGTCCATGTCGACCAGGGGATCGGCGACCCGGCGTTCCACGAATACGAAGCCGATCAAAACAACGATACCGGCAATGAGCATGATCAGGACTTTGTCGTCGCCCCAGCCCCATTCCGGACCCTGCATGACACCGCCCACCAGCGTGGCCATGCCGAGAACGAGGATGATGAGCCCGGCAGCGTCGAAGCGCGGACGCTTGGAAGCGTCGCGGGTTTCTCGCCACACGACGGCAATGATCACACCGATGGCGGCGACGAATGGCAGGTTGACCCAGAAGATCCAGCGCCACGACAACACTTCGGTCAGCAAGCCGCCGACGAACGGTCCAGCGGCGATAAAGAACGTCGCAATCATGGAGACGATGCCGAGCGCCTTGCCACGCTCTTCTGCGGGAAACACGGTACTGATGATGGCCAGCGCCAACGGAAAGATGATCGCGGCGCCGATCCCCTGGATCGCGCGCGCGGCAATGATCCACGTGCCCGAGGTCGCGAACCCGCAGGCGAAGGATGCCAGACCGAAGATCGTCGCGCCGACAAGGAAGAGCGTGCGGATGCCGACGATGTCGGACAGTCGGCCCGCGCCGACAATCAGGCTTGCGAACACCAGCAGATAGGCGTTGACCACCCAGTGTGATGCGACCTGTGTCATGGCCAAGTCGTCACGGATGGTCGGCAGCGCGACGCCGACCACCGTCTCGTCGAGCACGGTCAGACCCAGCACGCCGCCAACGGCGAGAAGGATCCACCAGCGGCGGCGCTCAAGATCGCTTGTTGTCATGACGCGATCAGGCGGGCGGCGTCTCGGTGTTGACCGCAGCCTCGGTTGGTAGGCTGTTGGCGAGCGCGGCGAAAAGCTTGGGCATCTCGTCCAACGCGCTTAGACAGGTTTCTAGATGTGTGAAGCCATTGGCCATGCTGTGTCCCCCTTTGGCTTAACGGCCAATCTACGGAAGTTCCGTGGTGAGTAAAACCGCACTGGTACGCCGTCTGCTGGACAAACGATGCCAATTCAGTGGCGTTTGCTCTCCTGCCATGTGTCCTCTTGCGCCTGCAGCTCGGTCGTCAGCCAATCGAAGAAGGATTGCGCACCATCGGTCACGTCGCCGCGGCTAGGGCGGACCAGATAGTAGCCTCGTCGAATGGGCACGGTTTTCTCGAAAGGCCGTACGAGGGTCCCCTTGGCCAGGGCGTCGTATGTGAGAACGTTGTCACCAAGCGCAAACCCCTCGCCGGCCTCGGCGGCTTGCAGGGCAAGGTGAATGCTGGAGACCCGTGGGCCTTTGTTGGCGGCGACATCCTTGACACCGGCCCGCTGGAACCAGCGTTGCCACATATCTCTCGTGCTTTCGTGAATGAGGGTGAAGCCGGCAACGGCTTTGAGATCGTTGCCAAGCTCATGGCTATCGGCGAGCGTCGGACTGCACACCGGAAACATTTCAACATCGGCGAGGCGGATGACGTCAACGTCCTCCCATTCGCCAGTCCCAAATCGAATGCCGATTTGCGCCGCGTTGCTGCGAAAGTTAACGACCTCGTTGGTCGGTTCGATGTTCAACTCGACATCGGGACAGACCGATTGAATCTCACCAAGACGCGGAACCAGCCATCGAAAGGCAAAGGCGACTTCGACGCTGACGGTGAGGGCGCACGAGGCGTCGTCTCCGCGTATCTCGCGTGTCGCGGCTAGGAGGTCGTCGAAGATAGGGGTGAGCCGCTTCAGGTAACGTCCGCCAACCTCGGTCAGTGTGACGCCCTGGGGATGGCGCACGAACAGCTCAGCGCCCAGCCATTGTTCCAGCAGCCGAACATGGCGGCTGATGGCCGCATGGGTGACGAAGAGCTCGTTGGCAGCCCGGGTGAAACTCTCACGCCGTGCTGCGGCTTCGAAGGCCCGAAGGGCGTTCAAGGAGGGGAGGTCGCGGGCCATGCAGTAGTATAACTTTTCCTTACAGGCCCTGTCGAACAAAGCCGTTTGCGGACGTGACGGCCACTTCTCAGATTGCCCTTACACACTCTTACACAAGGGCACGACATCCCATGAATCAGCTAGGCCCGTGGGCAGTTTTACAAGCGATCGATCTGTTGTTGGGAAAAAGCAGCCAAGATACGCCGGACGAGGCGTTCGCGTGGGGCAGGCCGCAGAGGTTCTCCGTTGGCCGCATTGTTGAGGATCAGCAGCGCAGCCTTCGTGGCCATCATGACGTGATCACCGTCGGGCGTACGCCTTCACGAAAAGGCATGCCTGAAACCAACCAATGCACCTGAGCGACCGGCCGACTTACTCACGCTTGCTCAAGGATGCTGGTTGGCGGCCCGTGTCATCATGGCGTGCAGCAGAACATCGCACCCGGCGGCGAGATCCTCCGGCGTCGCGCTTTCCGCTTCGTTGTGGCTGAGACCGCCCGCGCAGGGCACGAAGACCATCGATGTCGGCACTTTGCGCGCGACCATGCAGGCATCGTGGCCCGCGCCGGACACCATGTCGCGATGATCAAACCGCAGATCCGTCGCCGCCCGGCGCACGGCATCGACACAGGCGAAATCAAAAACCACCGGCGGGTTGTGCCAGATCTCCTCGATCGAGATATCGACACCGCGCTTGTCGGCGATGGCCGCAAGGTCCTGTCGAAGTAATTCACCCATGGTCTGCAGCACGTCGTCATCGGGATGGCGCAGGTCGATGGTGAAGTCGATCTGGCCCGGAATGGTGTTGCGTGAGTTGGGCGCGACCGCCAACGATCCAACGGTCGCGACGGCGTCGGGCGGGTTGTTATGCGCCATCGCTTCGACCGCGGCGATCATCGGCGCGGTTGCGGCCAGCGCGTCCCGGCGACCTTCCATCGGGGTTGAGCCTGAATGGGCATCTTGGCCGGTAACGCGAACATCGAACCATCGCTGGCCCTGGCCGCCGACCACGACACCGATCGTCTGGCCTTCGCGCTCCAGGATCGGACCCTGCTCAATATGGACTTCGAAGAGGGCGCCGAGCGGGTGCTTGCCGCACGGTTCCTCACCGGCATAGCCGATGCGTTTGAGTTCGCCACCCAAGGTCTTGCCGTTGCCGTCCTCGCGCGACCACGCATGGTCAATGTCGAAGAGGCCGGCATAGACGCCCGACGAAATCATCGCGGGGGCAAAGCGTGAGCCCTCTTCGTTGGTCCACACGACGATCTCAACTGGCGCATCAGTTTCGATGCCATGGTCATTCAGCGTGCGCACCGCCTCTAGCCCGGCGAGTACGCCATAGACTCCATCGAACTTGCCGCCATGGGGTTGGGTGTCGAGGTGGCTGCCTGTCGCGATCGGTGGCAGGTCGTCGCAGCGTCCCGGGCGTCGGGCGAAGATGTTGCCCATGTTGTCCAGCGAGATGGTGCAGCCGGCGTCCTTGCACCACGCGACGAATAGATCGCGCCCGGCCTTGTCCTCATCGGTCAGCGCCAGGCGGCAGCAGCCGCCTCCAGGCAGGGCGCCGATGGTTGCCATCTGCATCAGGCTATCCCACAGGCGATCGCCGTTGATGTGGAGATGTTGACCGGTTGTCATCTTGACTGTCGTCGCGATACCAATCTAAACGGGGTCGCGGCGCAGGGCTTGGGACAAGCAGTGCACACCGCCGCCACCCAACGTGAACATGGACATGTCGGGCTCGAAGACCTCGAAGCCCAATTCACGCATCCGGTTGTTGAGTTTGGTCGCGCCCTTCATCGACAGGACCTTGCCGTTGCCCAGCGCGACGAGATTCACGCCAAGGTTCTTCGCCTCTGCGTAGTCGACATCGACAAAGTCGAAGTCGCGCGCCCTCAGCCAATCGACAACCCAGCCTTCCAGGGCATCGAGACAGGCGACAAGAAGTTTGGGCGCCAGCGGCACGACCAACCCGTCCATATGGACGAACTCGCGCGAGATCGGCGCGACCTCGACATCCCATCCCTTGTTGCGCACCCAACCGGCGACCTGTTCGGAGCCCGCCTGCTCGGAACGCTCGCCGCAATAGCCGATCAGCGCAGTACCGGGCTCCAGGATGACGAAGTCACCGCCTTCGAAATGCCCGGCGGTGACGAAGTTCCAGATCGGAATGTTGTTCTCCTGATAGAACTTGATGACGCTGACGTAGTCGGCGCGCCGGCACTTGAGCTGCATATGGCAGATGATTGCGCCCCAGGGTGTCATGGCACTGGAGTCACGGGCAAAGAAGTTGCGGTGCAGCGTCTCGTCGGCGTCCAGGTAGTGGCAGCGCACGCCCGCGTCCTCATAGACGCGCACCATCTCGGAATGTTGCGCCATGGCCAACTGCCGATCGAACGCGACACCGGTCTTGTGCGCGTTGGCAAGCGTGCGCCCAATCAGCGGCCCGGCCTCGACCCACCGGTAGAACTCCGGTTTGCCCAGCAGAACGTCCCTTAGGGGACCGTAGTCGTTGTCGATGCCCCAGCCACCGTTCGATGCCGCATGCTCTGTCACAGCTTTCTCCGTTTCTGGTCTGCCAATCACCACTTGCATAGCGCCGAAGAAAGGTAGAGAAAATATCAATGAAAGTAAGTTTAGATGAGTAAAACCTCACGTAATGACGCGACGTCCGGCCTTGTGCTCGCCAGGCTGGCCAAGACCGATCTGCATTTGCTCTCGGTTTTTATGACGGTGGTCGAGGCCGGCGGGTTTTCGGCCGCGCAGGTCGCCCTGAACGTGGGCCAGTCGACGATCAGCCGGCACATGGCTGATCTGGAGGCGCGCCTTGGCATGCGTTTGTGTCAACGCGGCAGGGTCGGCTTTCGGCTGACCGACGAAGGACACATGGTCCACGGCGCGTGCCAGAAGATGTTCGGTGCGCTCGAGGAGTTTCGCACCGAGGTCGGCGCGATCAGTGGTCAGCTGGTCGGCGAACTCTCCGTCGCCGTCATCGACAACTGGGTAAGCGACAGTCGTTCGCCGTTGACCGCGGCGCTGCAGGACATCAAATCACGCGGGCCCGATCTGCACATCAACATCCATGTGTTGGCGCCCGACGAGATTGAGCTGGCCGTCCTGGACGGTCGTGTTGCTTTGGGCGTCGGTGTCTTTCACCATCACTGTCCCGGTCTGGCCTATGACGCGCTCTATGATGATCCGCTGGAGCTTTATTGCGGGCGAGATCATCCTCTTTTCGAGAAAGCGACTAAGCGCGTGCGGCCTAGGGACCAGGAAGCCATCGACTATGTGCGCCGCGGCTATCTCGCCGAGGACAAGATTTCACCTTTGACGGCATCGTTTCGTTCGACCGCGACGGCGCATCAGGCCGAGGGTGTTGCCTCGATGATCCTGACCGGTCTCTATGTTGGTTACCTGCCTGTTTCGTTTGCATCGCGATGGGTCGACGATGGTTTGATGCGCAGTCTCATGCCATCGCAATTCCGCATGAACACGACAATCGAGATCGTGTCGCGCCGGTCGGCCGCCCTATCCCTTGTCGCCACGACGTTTGTCGATTCACTGAAGTCTAACGCCGCGCGCGACTAGATCGCCGCCGCCTGATCGAAGAATGCCAGGCACTGACGTGCTACCGGTCGGTCGCGGCCACGGCGTGTCAGAAGGGCATAGAAGGGCCGGTTGAAGGCAACGGGCTCGTCGACGACCGGTACCAGAGTGCCGGCGTCGATATAGCGGTCGACCATGCCGAGCCAGCCCAATGCCAGACCGCGTCCGGCCGCGGCGGCTTCCAGTAGATAGACGTAGTTCTCAAATCCGATATAGCGCGGCGGCGTTCGTGGCGTACCGTTCCGTTCGAACCACTCATCCCAGGTCGACCAGCCACGGTTGAGTTTTGTGAGGTCGAGCAGGGGAAGGGGCCCCCACCCGGCAGGTCCGCCGTCGAGCGTGTCGCGATGGGCCTTGGCAAAACCCGGCGAGCAGACGGGCGTCACAACCTCCCGGGCGGCGATGACGTGATCGTCGTGCTCAACGCCGGACGCCTGGTAACCGAAGATTAGGTCGACCTGGGGATCGCGCATGACCTCCAACGTGTCGTAGTCGAAGGTCATGACGCGGATCGACGTCGCTTCGCCAACAGCGGTCTGCAAAGCTTCAAAACGGGGCAGCACAAACAGATGGGAGATCTCGTGGGTACAGGCCAGGGTCAACTGGTCGGCGCCTGATGTCTGCGCGATGGTCGCGGCGGCTGCTTGAATGCTCTCCAGGCCCGCAACGACGGCGCGATAGAACTGCTCGCCCTCGGCAGTCAACCGCAGGCGTTTTTTGTGGCGATCAAACAGGCGGGCTTTGAGCCGATCCTCGAGCCCAGAGATATGCCGGCTGATCGCCGATTGGGAGGTGTTCAGTTCCTCGGCCGCACGGCTGAAGTTGCAATGACGCGCGGCGCACTCAAAGGCCAGCAGCGCACTCGTCGAGGGGATCCATGGGCGATGCGCTATCATATCAATTTTGATATCAACTGCTTGTCAAAATAGCAATCAACATCTGCCCGCGGTTTGACTAGACTGCATAGCCGTTGGGACACCCGTTTGCCGGCCGCTAGCCCGGCGAGGAGACAGAGATGGTCCGTCTGGTTTCATTTGATGACAAAGTCGAGGAGCGGGTCCGGTTCATCGAGGACACGCCGCGCAGCGAGATCGTCGAACGAACCGTCGCGCGCCTCGCGGCAGGCGAGGACCCGCTTGCTTTCGTGACGGCCGCCGCGCTCGCCGTCTCCCGTTCGAGCGAGCTGCCGGCTGACCACCATGGCGGTCCGGTCCATCCGATCGCCGGCATTCACGCGGTATGCGGCATGCATGACCGGCTTGAAGGCAGCGACCGCTTGTTGCCGGTGTTGCAGTGTGTCGCGCTCGCCAACAAACATGTGCATCTGCCGTCCATGGGTCCGGCTGCCATGGTCGCTTTTGACGATCTCAACCGGGATGTCGACTCCGACCGCGTCCTAGCGCGTCTTGAGAAGGCGTTGTTCGATCACGAACCGCGCCTGGCCGAGCGGGCGGTGACGCTGGCGTGTGAAAAGGCGGCGCCGGGCCAGATCATCGAAAGCATGCTGACCCAATCGATCAAGCGGAACACGCTGGACGACCACTACTTCCTCTATTCCAGCTATGCCTGTCGTGCGCTCGATGCGATCGGTTGGCAGTACGGTCCGATCCTGCTGCGCCCTGCCGTGCGTTACCTGGCGCGCCATCATTCGTTCTCGGCGTTCGGCGAGTTCACCCAAGATTCGATTGATGAAGGCATCGCGCTCTATCACCGCTTTCCCGAACTGGAGGCGATGATCGACACCTACGATCTGACCGAGGATCGTATCGCGTTGACGACGGGACCCGGCGAATCCGAGTCCATCGCCGCACTGGCCGACGCGATCGGTGCGGTCGACGAGATCAAGTCGTTGCCGGAGACGATTGCCCGCGCAATGGGCGCCGGTCTGTCGCTGGAGGGCACGCTGGAAGCGATGTCGGTTGGCGGCGCGCGGGTCTTTTTGCGTTCCCATACCAACAACCCGTTCGATGTCCACATCCACACGGGAACGTCGATCCGGCGTTATCTGCTCGGTTTCCCGGAGATCAGCTTCCGCCACAAGGTGCTGGCGCTTCTCGGCTGGCCGTGGACCTATGAGATCCGCTATCTCGATGAGACGCTGTCCTGGTCCTGGCAGAGCGATGCCGGCGAACTGAGCACGAAATCCGAACACGCACTGCTGGCGGAGATCGAGGAGAGTATCCTGTCGATCGATGGCTATGACGTGACGAAACTGGAGGTCGGTATCAACGAGTTGGTGGCGCCCGATGAGGTCCGCCATGCCGGACGGTTGGCCGAGAGCTACATCAAGGCAGGCTACGACGCCGACACGCTGTTTCGACTGACATCGCGCCTGGTGTGCCGGGAAGACGCCAGCGAGATGCACGGCTACAAGCTACAGCAGGCGGCTTACGAACAGTTTTACGCGTGTCGTGAACCGTTGCGCTGGGTCCATGCGGTAGCCGCGGTCAAACAGGCCGCTGTCAACGCGCCGACCAAGCCGCACCAGTTCTACCCAAGGATTGCCGCGGAGCTGAAACTGGCGGCCTGATCGGCCCGTGTATGTAACGGATCATGGTTCGTCGGTAGGTGGCTGAGCCGGCCGCTGCAGATCGGTAGGGCGTCAGGACCGGCCAGATCGATCGCGATCTCAAATGCAAAAGTTGTGGATCGTCGCGACGATTCGATCTGTCGCCGTCGAGTAGACGATGGTGGCGATCGCCGCGCCAACCGCTATGCCGATGAAGAACTGCCGCATCGTAGCCCCCGGCCGAGTGAAACCTGTCAATTGCATCTTATGACCGATGTTCCTTTGAATGTCTTGAACTTCACCCATGCGATTCAAATGCCGCCATCGGATGGGCATGGGGACCGTCGCGCGCTAGAGTGATGCCCGGGCGCCGTTGGGGGACATGCGGCACAAAACGCATCGGGGCGAAGGGGCCATGACAAGTTTCAATGAATTCTGGCGGCGTGTCGGCGCGCTGCTCTTTTTGGTTGCGGTTATGGCCGTTGTTACGCCTTCGATTGCGGTCGCGCAGACATCCGATGACGGGGTCAGTGCCGAGGATGTAAGCAACCTGCCTGAGCACCTGACGCGTGCCGACGTGCGCGACCTCATGTCGCGGCTGTCGGATGACCAGGTTCGCGATCTGCTGATCCAGCAACTCGATAAGGTGGCGGATGACGAGGCTGCGGCCACGGTCGATGCCAATGCCGTCGACAGTTTCGAGAAGGGCCTTGGCCGCCTTCGCGACGGTTCTGTCGCCATGGTTGATGCCTTGCCGCGCGTCCCCACAATCTTCGGTTTCGCGATCGACCACATGACCGCCGGCAAGGGGCCGTCCCACGTCTGGCTGGTCCTGCTGTTCCTCGCCATCATTCTGGCGGCCGGTGCGATCGGCGAATGGTTGTTTCGCCGGCTGTTCACCAGGCTCGGCCAGTTCGCGCACGCCGGCGCGGTCGAGACAGTGGTGCAGCGCTTGTGTGTCTTTTTACTTCGCGCCGTTATCGACCTTGTGGCGATCGCGGTCTTCGGCATCGTCGCCGTCATCGTCTTTTTCATCTTCTACCAGAACCACGAGCCGACGCGCGAAGCGATGGCGGCGGTCTTCTGGGCGGTCATCGTTGTGCGTGCGATTAATGCCGTCGCGCGAGACTTTTTCTGTCCCGGCCAGCCGGCGATCCGTGCGTTGCCGCTGAGCGACACGGTTGCCACATGGGCTTACCGGCGTCTGGTCTGGATCGCCGGCGTTATCGTTGCCGTCTGGTATTTTGGGACGCTCCTGGTCAGCTACGGCATCAACAACGATCCGGGTCTGTCGCACGCGACAGCGGCCGTCCTGACGCTCGCCGTGCTTGGCTGGGTCGTCGTGCTGGTCTGGATCGACCGGCGCACGGTGCGCGGGTTCATGTTGTCCCATGACGGTGTGGAGGATGCCGAGCCGAGCCAGGCGCGAGCGTTTCTGGCGTCCAACTGGCATGTGCTGGCGACCTGCTACATCCTCGGTCTGTGGCTGTTCACCATGGTCGAGCGGCTGATGACCGGTCAGCCACAGGGCGTGCCCGCCGTCATCAGTCTGGCCTTGCTGCCGATCGTTCCCATGATCGACTGGCTGCTGCGCGCCGGCATCAGGCGCATGTGCGAAGGCGCCGGAAAACCCGAACCCACAACGCCGGACGACGCCGAGATCGTCGAGACGCCGGACATGATCGATGCCGAGACCCCCGAAGGCATCACGGTCGAAACGATCGAACCACAGCCGCAACCGACTGTCGCCGCCGAGACGGCCGGGCAGGCGATCGAACCGGTTCTGATCCGCAACATGCGCATTGTTCTTGGCATCATGGCGATCATTTTTCTGGCCGACCTATGGGGTCTTGATCTTGAATCGTTCCTGGTCGCGGGCCTCGGTCAGCGGATTGCCGGCGCCTTCTTCGATATCGTCGTCACACTGATCCTGGCGTCGGCTATCTGGGGCATGGTGAAGGCGACAATCCGTCACTACGCGCCGGATGACGGCATTGATGTGCAGCAGATGGTCGAAGGCGAGATCGGTGGCGCCGGTCAGTCGCGCATCCAGACCCTGCTGCCGCTGTTGCGCAAGTTCGCCCTGGTGACCCTGGGCGTCATCGTCACGCTCGTGATCCTGTCGTCGCTGGGTGTCAGCATCGGACCGTTGATCGCCGGTGCCGGCGTTGTCGGTCTGGCCATCGGCTTTGGTGCGCAGACGCTGGTGCGCGATATCCTCTCCGGCGCTTTCTTCTTGGCCGACGATGCGTTCCGCGTCGGCGAGTACATCGATGTCGGCGTCGCCAAGGGCATGGTCGAGAAGATATCGATCCGCTCGTTCCGTCTGCGCCATCATCGCGGCGCCATCAACACCATTCCGTTCGGCGAGATCCACTCCGTCATGAACTTCAGCCGCGACTGGGTGATGATGAAACTGGAAATGCGCGTTCCCTCCGACACCGATCTCGAAAAGCTGCGCAAGGTCGTCAAGAAAGTCGGCCAGCAAATCATGGACGATCCGGAGCTCGGCGCCCATTTGCTACAGCCGGTTAAATCCCAGGGCGTGCATCGCATGGACGATGACGGTGCGTTTGTCATCCGGATCAAATTCATGGCCAAACCGGGTGAGCAGTTCGTGTTGCGCCGCGAAGTCTTTCGGCGTGTCCAGGAGGCGTTCGCCGAGAATGGCATCAAGTTCGCGCCCAAACGCGTCATGGTCGACACGCAGGGTCACGCCACCGATGCCGATGTAGCGGCAGCAGCCGTCGCCGCTGAGCCGCCGCGGGCATGAGGCTTACGTCGCGGACGATAGGGTCAGGCGGCCCGCGGTGCGTTACGTGTCTGGGTGTCGGTTTCGCGGGCCAAGCGTTGGCGGGCGTCGTTGACGTAGGTCATCACGACCGTTTCGTCGATCCCGTCGCGCCGCATCACCTGTTGAATGATCGGATCGGCCAGAAGCTGGTCGATCGTCGGCTCGCCGCAAAGCATGAGGCGCTGACTGTCTGTCAACAATGGCATTCCCAATCCCCGGATGATGTCTCACCGTGTTTACCGATATAGGAGCGCCCGGTGACCTCTTTAGGGCAACACAACGACTTTTCCGTGAATATGACAGTCGTCACTCTAACGGTGATCAGGTCCTTGTGTTTGGCTCGCTAATGGCGTCATCTGGTGGTCTCAGATTAGCCCCATCAATCGAGCGCTGACGTCATGGCCAACGCATTCGATCTCAACCTCATTCGTCGATGCCGGCGTGGTGTTGCCGGTCTTTCGATCGGGTTCGCCAGGGCGATCGCCGTATGCGTGGTTCTGCTGGGCTGGTCGGCGATCGACGGCCGCGCACTTGCCGATGGCTGGAACTCGATTGCTGGCGGTGATGCCACGCTAGGTCACAGACTCGTCGAAGAAAATTGCGCCAGGTGTCACGGTTCGGACCAGACAGGGCTGCTATCCGGCGGTACGACGCCGTCACAGCAGGATCTGGCTGAAATCGTGACCGATCGCCAGATTCTGGTTCGCGCCTTCTACTTCGATCGCCATCCCAGCATGCCCCGTTTTTTGTTCGGCGATTACGAGATGAACAACCTTCTCGCATACTTCGCCGAATTGCGGACCGGCAACGCCCAACAACCTTTCCCGCGTTCGTGGACCCGCTAGCAGAAGCGCCGGGCGCCATGGCGACGGATTTGCACAGGCGATTTGATGCGTGCTTGGCGGCAGGTTACCTTGTGGTCGATGCCAGGGGATCAAACGCAGCCTTTCCAGGAGATTGATCATGCCGAAGAAAGCGATCGACCGACTTCGACGTGAGGGTGACGTGAAAGGCACGAAGCCTGGCAAAGAAGCGACCGGCGGCATTTTGCCAAGCGACCGGCGTGGACTGCTGTCGCGGGTCGGCGCTGGCCTGGCCCTCGCCCTGGGAGGTGCGCTCGGCAAGGTGATGTCATCGACGCCGGCCCATGCGCAAAACTACACCGGCATTACCGATAACGACTCTGGCGCAGCCCAGGACTCGCCGGGTTATGGCTCAGGTGGCGGCGATGGCGATGGCTACACCGGCATCACCGACAACGACTCAGGCGCAGCCCAGGATTCGCCGGGTTACGGCTCAGGCGGCGGCAATGGCTATACCGGCCTGTCGGACAACGATGCTGGCGCCAATCAGGATGCGGCAGGCTATGGCTCGGGCGGCGGCGATGGCTATACCGGCCTATCGGACAACGACGCTGGCGCCAACCAGGATGCGGCAGGCTATGGCTCGGGCGGCGGCGATGGCTATACCGGCTTGTCCGACAATGACGCTGGCGCCAACCAGGATGCGGCAGGCTATGGCTCGGGCGGCGGCGATGGCTATACCGGCCTGTCGGACAACGACGCTGGCGCCAATCAGGATGCGGCCGGCTATGGCTCTGGAAGCGGCGACGGCTATACCGGTTTCACCGACAATGATCAGGGCACGTACCAGGACCAGGCTGGCTACGGCTCCGGCGGTGGTGACGGTTATACGGGCGTGACCGACAGCGATCAGGGAACCAATCAAGATCAGGCAGGTTATGGTTCCGGCGGTGACGGCTATACGGGTCTGACCGACAGCGACCAAGGCACGTACCAGGATCAGGCGGGCTATGGTACTGGCGGCGGTAGTGGTGATGGCTACACGGGCATCACCGACAATGATTCCGGTGCTGCCCAGGACGCACCGAACTACGGCACAGGCGGCGACGGCTATACGGGCGTAACCGACAGCGACCAAGGCACGTACCAGGATCAGGCGGGCTATGGTACTGGCGGCGGTAGTGGTGATGGCTACACGGGCATCACCGACAGCGACCAGGGCACCTACCAAGACCAGGCGGGTTACGGCAGCGGCGGCGACGGCTATACGGGCATCACCGACAGCGATCAGGGCGCCAGCCAGGATGCCGAGGGATATGGCTCGGGCGGCGGCGGCGCCTACACCGGCATCACCGACAACGACAAGGGCGCGACGCAAGATGCCGAGGGTTATGGCCGTGGCGATGGCTACACGGGTATCACCGATAACGACAAGGGCGCTAGCCAGGACGCCGAAGGTTACGGCACCGGCGGCTAGGTCACAGGGGGTCGATCGCCTGGTTGATCTGTCGTGAGCGGCGTCTTGATTGCGCCCCGCCTAACCAATCGATCCACACGAATGCGTTGCAGCTAGCCCTTTTGCGTGCCGAACACCCCATCTCGGTGCCGTTCTAGCCGATTGATGAGACCGGTTTGGCAGGTTAGCGTATGGGTGGGCACTGGGAGCATGGTGCCCGGTCTTTAGGGGGTATCGATGTCCAAGCCATCAAATGGCCGGAAAAACGGTCGCGTTGTTGAGACGACAGAGAAATCAAAGCAAGGCACGAACGCCTTGGCGCCGAGCGACCGACGCGGCCTGTTGTCGCGGGTTGGTGCTGGCCTGGCCGTAGCGCTCGGTGGGTCGCTGACAAAGTTGGTGGCGCCATCATCCGCGTATGCTCAGGAATATACGGGCCTGAACGACAACGACTCCGGCAGCGGTCAAGATGCCGCGGGCTACGGCACCGGCTACACCGGTGTCACCGACAACGACCAGGGTGCCTACCAAGACGCCGAAGGTTACGGCGGCAGCAGCGGCGATGGTTATACCGGGTTGAGCGACAACGACGCGGGCAACAATCAGGACGCACAGGGCTACGGCACCGGCTACACCGGTGTCACCGACAACGATCAGGGCAGCTATCAGGATGCCGAGGGTTATGGCGGTAGTAGCGGCGATGGTTATACCGGGTTGAGCGACAACGATTCCGGCAACAACCAGGACGCACAGGGCTACGGCACCGGCTACACCGGCATCACCGACAACGATCAGGGCAGCTATCAGGATGCCGAGGGTTATGGCGGTAGTAGCGGCGATGGCTATACCGGGTTGAGCGACAACGATTCCGGCAACAACCAGGACGCACAGGGCTACGGCACCGGCTACACCGGCATCACCGACAACGATCAGGGCAGCTATCAAGATGGCGAGGGGTACGGCACTGGTGGCAGTGGCGGTTATACCGGCCTGAACGACAATGATTCCGGCAACAACCAAGACCAAGCGGGCTACGGCACCGGCTACACGGGCATAAGCGACAACGACAAAGGCACCTACCAGGATGCCGAAGGTTATGGCGGCGGCTGATCGTCTGATTGGCGTTTGATAAAACGAAACATTCTCTGCGAGGTGGCACCGGTAAGGTGCCACGTTTGACCGGTGTGTTAGGCCGTCTGCAATGACCGACACGTTACATTTCTCGCGACCTGCGGATGCCGTCGACTACCTGCTGGCGCCCTGTCCGATCGCGCGGTTTACCGACGAGGTCTATGAGCGTACGCCGTTGATCATCCGGCGCGAGGAGCCGAGCCGCTATCGGGATTTGCTGTCGATCGAAGCGATTGACCGCCTGGTCGCTGAGGTCGAACTGCGTGGCGATACGCTTCAGATCGTGCGCGCGAAGCCAAGAATCGCGCCACGCGACTACACGCTCTCCAACGGCATCGTCGATCCCATCCGGTTGGCGGACTTCTACGCGGACGGCGCGACGATCATCCTGAACCAGTTGCAGCGCCTGCACGCCCCGCTGGACCGTCTGACACGGGCGTTGGAGGCTGCGTTCAGCGCGCAGTTCCAGACCAATGTCTATCTGACGCCGGCGACCGGGCAGGGCTTCCCGGTGCATTTCGACAACCACGATGTCATCGTCCTGCAGGTCGAAGGCAGCAAGGCATGGCGTCTCTATGAAGCGCCGATCCACCTGGTCTATCGCGGCGAGCGATTCGAACCCGGCGCCTATGATCCCGGCGAAACGACCGACAGTTTCACGCTCAACGCCGGCGACGCGCTCTATATTCCGCGCGGCCAAATGCACGAGGCGGCCGGTAACGAGCATGGCCCCTCGCTTCACATCACCGTCGGCATCATCACCAAGACGTGGACCGACCTGATCCTGGAAGCGGTTGCCGGCGTCGCGCTCGACGATCCGGACTTCCGGCGCAGTCTGCCGCTCGGGTTCGCTCATGCCAGTGCCGATCTCGACGCGATGCGCACGACATTCGACGACTTGATGGCCAGACTAGCTGACAACGCCACGATGGACCCCGCGCTGGCGGTTCTGCGCGACGACTTTGTCCGCCGACGCCGGCCCCATATCGACGGCGCGGTTCTGGCGCCACGTCCGCCGGTCGAGGCGACCACACGGCTCGTCGCACGGCCCAGCCTGGTGTGGCGCTTGGCTCAGGATGAGAAGGGGTTGGAGCTGTTGGCCAACGGGCGCACGCTGCGATTTCCCGCTGAAGACCGCGACGCGTTGGAATTGGCGCTGTCCGGTGAGCCGTTTACGGCCGGCGACCTACCAAACAAGCGAGCGCTTGAGCTCGCCCGTCACCTCGTCAACAGTGTTCTCGTGACGCCAGTGGCCTAAACCTTACCGGCCGGCGGTACCCGTGCCGCCGGACCATGTGGCGTCGCCGCCTTCGAAGTAGTAGGCGCTTTGCTCGTCGCTGATGCGTTGCCAGGCGGCGATCGCTTCGGGCGTCAGATCCCCCTGAGGCCGGGGCATCGGTTGAAAGTGGCCGTCTTTGTCGTGGCCGCGGACCACGGTAGCGTAGTCGCGGTCGCCCTTTGTCTGGCGCGCGCTGGGCGCGAGGAAACGCATGGCAAGACCGATGCGTCGCTGGTCGGACCGGTTGGGTTCGGAGGCATGCAGCGTCAGGCCGTGATGGATCGACATCTCGCCTGCCTTTAGCGGGCCGGCGATCGCTTGTGACTCATCAATACCGTCGCGCACAGTCTGTCCACGGGTCAGCAGGTTGGTGTCGGCATGGGTGTCGACGTGTTCCAACAGGCCGCGTTGGTGGGACCCAGGCAGAAATCGCATGCAACCCATTTCGCCGGTCGCCGGTGACAGCGCCAGCCAGGCGGTGAAGCTCTCCAAAGGCTCGATGCCCATGTAGCGGAGATCCTGGTGCCAGCTTATGTAGCCCGGTGTGTTCGGCTCTTTGATGATGAGGTCGCTGTCCCACAGCAGAATGTCGGGACCAATCAACGACTCCATGACGTCGACGACACGGGCGTCGTGGACCAGGTCATCGACTGGCGTGAAGACAACGTGCGCGGCAGTCCGGCGGAACTCAGCGAGCGGCAGGTCGTCGGGGGCATCCCGTTCGATCGTTTCCAGGCGTTCGCGCATGCGCGCCGCGTCGGTTTCATCCAACACGTCGACAGGCGCCAGAAATCCGTCACGCGCGAAGCTTTCGGTTTGTTCGGTTGAGAGGGATCCCGTCATGGCCGGAACCTCGTGCGGTTAGACGGCTGGTCCAAGCTGCAGCGGAGAGCCGTCGAAGAAGCGATTATAGCGGAATGGGTCGAGATCAACGCAGGTCGGCGCGTCCGTCACCATTTCCGAAACCAAACGTCCAGCACCCGGACCAATGCCGAAGCCATGGCCGCTGAAGCCGGTCGCGACGTAAAACCCCGGAATGTCGTCGATCGGCGAAATCACGGGAATGGCGTCTGGCGTGACATCGATCAGACCGGCCCAGGTGTGGTCGATCCGGACGTCTTCCATCACCGGAAACGCCTGTTTCAGGTTGGCGAAGGTTTCGTCAATGATGGAGCGATCGGGCTTGGGTTCCAGGATGCGGGTGGACTCAAAGGGCGACGGCGTATCCAGCGTCCAGTAGCGCTGCGTGAAGAGCTCGCGCCAGAAGCGGCTACCGAATCGCATTCTGACGGCGTCGCGCTCTTCCTTCAGCGCCGGCAGGAATTTGCGGAAGTAGCGGAAGGCGTCGGGCACCAGGTCGAACTGGTTCAAGGCGCCGTGGGCGACCGTGTAACCGCCGTCGACCCGGCGGCGAACGGCGACCGGTTCGGACCAGAACGCGCCGTCGGTCACGTTGGGCGCCGCCGTCGTGCGCAGCACATTGTTCTGCACCTTCAACTGCGGCAGGGTCAGACCTTCGCGGCCGCACAGCAGCGACGACCAGGCGCCGCCGGCCAAGACGACCCGCTCGCAGGCAACGCGTCCTTGTTCGGTCACCACACCGACGACCTGCCCGGCTTCGATATCGAGACCACGCACGGCGCAGTTGGTCACCACATGGGCGCCGATCCTTGCTGCCGCGCGGGCAATGGCCGGGGCCGCCTTCATCGGTTCGGCCCGGCCGTCGCTCGGGGTCGTCATGGCGCCTGCCCACTCGCCGGCCAGATCCGGCATCTTCTGCTTCAGCTCGGCAGCCGACAGAAGGTGGGTATCCAACTGGTACTGCTTGGCAAGCTCGTGCCATGTCTCGTACTGCGCCAGGCCCTTCTCGGTCTCGGTCGCGTAGACGACGCCGCCCTGAAAAAAGCCGGTGCTGTCGCCGATCTCCTGGTCCAGGCCGCGCCAGATGCGCAGCGATTCCATGATCAGCGGGATTTCCTGGTGCGCGCGACCCTGCTGACGCACGAAACCCCAGTTGCGGCTGGATTGCTCGCCACCGATCACACCCTTTTCGCACAGCAGGACGGAGACGCCTTTTTTGGCGAGGAAATAGGTCGCCGACGTGCCGATGATACCGCCGCCGATCACCACCACATCCACCTTGGCCGGAAGCTTGCTGCTTTCCGGACCCGGATCCACCTGAACCATCACCACCCCGCGCTGAACGTGAACGAGCCGCGCCTATCTTTCTCGATCCGGGATCGACAAAGCAAGGTTTCCCTTAAGGATTCGTAGCGTGGTTCAGCGCCCGTCCAGCATGTGGCGGAGTTCGTCGTCTTCGGGGAAACGGTGATCGGCGAACTTGGAGAACAGCAGATCGTCGCCGACGGTGATCTCAAACGAGCCGGAGCGGCCGCCCTCGATCGTCACCTCGGCGCCGTAGGTCTCTTCGAGCAGGCTTCTCGCACGGAGCGCCCTGGGCTCATAGTTTCACTGTACGCAGTATTCGATATGAACCTTGATCGGTTCGCTCATCGCGACCTCTCTTCCAACCACATTATCCATTTGACCATACATGGCCGCCAATAACTAGGATGTGGGCTCCTTAACCTGAAGCCAAAGCCGGATGCAGCGGTTCGCTCGAGCGACTGCTATTGCCGTTTGGGTAGGGACTATGGCGGCTTGGGCGACAATCACGATGGAGCGGCGTCTATCATCTCGATCAACTGAATGAGATTTCCGCAAGTGTCATCGAAAACCGCCATGCGAACAGGACCTGCATCCATCGGTTCCTGAACAAACTCTACGCCCTGCTCGCCCAACCTTTTCCGCTCTGCATCAAGGTTCTTAACCTGAAAAGAGTGCGCGGGAATGCCATCGGAAACCAGCGCATCTTTGTAGGGTTTCACTGCCGGATGATCGCTTGGCTCAAGTAGCAACTCCGTTCCTTCGGGGTCTTCGTTGGATACGACCGTCAGCCAGCGATTTTCACCCAATGGAATATTGTTCTTCACCGTGAATCCGAGGACATCAGTATAGAATTTCTCTGCTTTGTCTTGGTTATCGACAAAGATGTTAGTCACATAGATTTTCATGTGTTTTTTCCGCTTCGTTTGTATCTACTGAGCCACGATGCAGCTGCGAGATGATCTTCGTTGATGGTCAACGAATGTGCTTTCGTTCGCCCCTTCCATGATGTTTCGATCAATCCGGCTTTCTCCAAGACATCGAGATGCTGAGAAACCGTCTGACGGGACAAGGCAACACCATCCTCCGCGACTGATGCGGCGCATACCTCAAACAATGACTGACCTGGCTGCTGACTCAGACGGTCGATGATGCGACGTCGGGTGCTGTCAGAGAGAGCCTTGAAGATGAGGTCAAGCTGATCATCTGTCACGATGACCTATATGCAGTAATTTTACTGCATGTCAAATCTGATCGAAAAGCGATCACCTGACCAGAGCAGTGCAATGTCAGCAAAGTCCGCGCTGCCGACCTACAACGTCAATTGATCAGCCTCGGATGGTTTGCCGAAAGCAGTCATCCACTCTTGGTCGTTTGTGAGTACACACCCTAGCCGCGCAACCTCTCGTTTGCCGGATCGAACAAGGGCTCGGGTTCCACTCGGGCCGGGCGCATATCACCCAGGATCTCGATCGCGAAACCGTCGGCGGTGACGTCGACATCCGGATTGAGGTAGGCGAGCGCGATGCTTTTGTCGACCACATGGCCATAGCCGCCCGACGAGACGACGCCGGCGACCTCGCCGTTCAGCAGCACCGGTTCGTTAGCCCAGCAGTCGGCGTCGTCGGCGTCGACGGTCATGGTGACGAGTTTCCAGCGCAGGCCCTGGTTATGGCTCGCGATCAAACCGGCGCGGCCGATGAAGTCGCCCTTGTCCAGCTTGACGAACCGGTCGAGGCCGGCCTCGAAGGGCGTGGTGTCGGCGGTGAACTCCATGCCCCAGCGCCCGTAGCTCTTCTCGAGCCTCAGGCTATCGAGCGCCCGGCCACCGGCGAGCGACAGGCCCATATCGGCGCCGGCCTTCCGCAGGGTGTCGTAGACATGCATCTGGTATTCGGCGGGCATGTGGAGCTCGTAGCCGAGATCGCCGGTGAACGAGACGCGCATCACCCGGCACGGCGCCATGCCGACATCCATGTCGCGGGCGGTCATGAAGGGCATGGCCTCAGCAGATACGTCGTCGCGGGTCACCGCGGACAGCAGGTCGCGCGACAGCGGCCCGGCGATCGCCAGACCGGCGCGTTCCGTTGTCTCCGAGCGAATGGTGACACCGGAGGGCGGCATGTGCTCGTCCCACCAGCGGCGGTGGAAGCGCTCGGCGGTGCCGCCGCCGACCACATAGAAGCACTCCGGCCCCAGCCGTGTCAGGGTGAAATCGCCGATGATGCCGCCCTTGGCGTTCAGCATCGGCGCCAGCACCATGCGCCCGGTCTTCTGCGGTATGCGGCAGGCGAGCACGCGGTCCAGGAACGCTTCGGCGCCCGGGCCTTCGACCAGGTATTTGGCGAAGGTCGAGATCTCCAGCATGCCGACGCCCGCGCGCAGCGCCCGGCATTCCTCGCCGACCGGTTCGAACCAGTTGGGGCGGCGGAAGCTCAGGATGTCGCGGCCTTCGACGCCGTTCTTGGCGAACCATAGCGGCCGCTCGAAGCCATAGGCCGAGCCGAACACCGCACCTTCTTCCTTGAGCCGGTCATAGACCGGCGAGGTGCGTAGCGGCCGTCCCGCCGGACGTTCCTCGGCCGGGAACGCAATGGCGAAGCGCATGCCGTAGTTCTCGGCCGACTTGACGAGGGTGTAGCTCTTGGTCGCCCATTCGCCGAAACGCGCGACATCCATCGGGAAGAGATCGAGCGGCGGGCTGCCTTCGACGATCCATTCGGCGAGTGCCCAGCCGACACCGGCGCTTTCCGAAAAGCCGGGGATCATGCCGCAGGCAACGAAGTGGTTGCTCAGCCCCGGCATCGGCCCGATCAGCACCGTGCTATCCGGTGAATACATCATGGGCCCATTGACGACGCGCTTGATGCCGGCATTGGCAAAGCACGGCACCAGCGCGATCGCCGCTTCCATATTGGGCATCATACGTTCGATGTCGTCGGGCAAGAGCTCCTGGGCGAAATCCATCGGCGTGCCGTCGATCGACCAGTGGCGGCCGTGGCGTTCGTAGGCGCCGAGCAACAGGCCGTCGCGTTCCTGGCGCAGATAGAACTCGCCGTCCTGGTCGCGGGTCAGCGGAATTTCGAAATCCAGCGCGGCGACTTCCGGTACCGTCTCGGTCACCACGTATTGATGCTCCATGGGCACGAGCGGCAGGCGGTAGCCGGCCATGGCGGCGACCTCGCGGGCCCAAAGGCCGGCGACATTGATGACGATCTCCGCGTGCACCGTGCCCTTGGGCGTCGCGACATCCCAGGTGCCGTCCGGGCGCTGCGACAGGGCTTCGACCGGGCACTGGCGTTCGATCGCCGCGCCGCCCATACGCGCACCCTTGGCAAAGGCGTGGGTGACGCCACTGGGATCGACATGGCCGTCGTCGGGACCGTACATGCCGCCCAAGACCCGCTCGGTATCGACGAGCGGGTTGATCTTTTTGATGTCCTCGACGCCGACCATCTCCAGATCGATGCCCAAATAGCGGGCACGGGCGCGTTGGACCTTCAGCTCGTCCAGGCGGTCCTGACTGGTCGCCAGATAAATGCCGCCGCAGCGGTGCAGCCCGACCGACTGCTCGGTCTCTTCTTCCAGCTTGCTGTAGAGCTTGAGCGTGTAGTCATGCAGCCGCGCGATGCTGGCATTGGCGTGCATGGCGTGAATGTTCGCGGCGGCATGCCAGGTCGAGCCGGCGGTCAGCTCGGCGCGTTCCAGGAGCATGATGTCCGACCAGCCGAGTTTGGTCAGGTGGTAGAGGATGCTGCATCCAAGAACGCCGCCGCCGATGACGACGGCTCGGGTTTCGGTTTTCATGGGGCGAGGGGGCTCTCTTTGGTTTGATCGCGTTATGCTGCCGCAGTCGCGGGCCCACGCATAGCCCAAAGCCGCCCTGAAGTGCCCAAACGCGCCAAAGAGATTTCCTCTCGGCCCCGATCTGCTCTAAAGCTGGAGGGTCGATCCAATCCACCCGTTCCTATGTGATGCCCGATAAGCCGCACGCGATAGCCAGCGAGGATGCGCCGCCGACGCCGGCACGGCGCCCGCTGCTGATCATCCTGATCCTGGTCGCGGCGATGGGGCCGCTGGCGCTGCAAATCCTGGTACCGTCCATGCCGGGGCTGGTCGAGGTCTTCGCGCAGCCCTATCACATCGTGCAGCTCTCTTTGATGCTGTTCCTGATCGGGTTGGCGGTGGCACAGCTTGTCTACGGGCCGCTGTCAGACCGGTTCGGCCGCCGCCCGGTCATGCTGGCGGGAATCGGAATCTATCTGGTCGGCACGCTGGTCTGCATGATCGCGCCGACGATCGAGGTCCTGCTGGCCGGACGTGTCATGCAGGCGGTCGGCGGCTGCGCCGGCATGGTGCTGAGCCGGGCGATCGTCCGGGACCTCTACGAGCGTGACAGGGCGGCCAGCATGATCGCCTATATCACGGTCGCCATGGTCGTCGCGCCGATGATCGGTCCGATCATCGGCAGCACGCTCGACCTGTGGTTCGGCTGGCAGGCGGTGTTCGGCTTTGTGCTCGCCTATGGCGTCCTGGTCATGAGCGTGTGCCTGTTCGGCCTGCACGAGACCTTGAAGTCGCGCGCCGTGTTGTCGCGCAGCGCGGACCTGATCGGCGGGTTCGGTTACCTGCTGCGTTCGCGCGCATTCCTGGGCTACAGCCTGCAGGTCAGTTTCACGTCCGGCACCTTCTTCAGCTTCCTGGGTGGCGCCGCCTATGTCGTTGTCGATGTCCTGGGCGGCACGGCGGTCGACTACGGCATATGGTTCCTGGTCATTTCGGCGGGGTACATGTCCGGCAACTTTGTTGCCGGGCGCATCACGCCGCGCGTCGGCTCCGACCTGATGATCACGTTCGGTACGCTGATTTCGATGCTGGGTACGATCGTACTTCTGGTCGTGACGCTGGCCGGCGGACTGACCATTGCGTCCCTGTTCATCGTTTGCATCAGCGTCTCGTTCGGCAACGGATTTGCCATGCCCAACGGCTTCGCCGGTGCGGTCAGTGTTGACCCCAATCGCGCCGGCGCCGCGTCGGGACTGTGCGGTTTCATGCAGATGACCATCAGCGCCGCCATGATGCGCTTTGTCGGCGTCTGGCTGGACGAAACTGCGCTGCCCATGGTGGCGATGATGCTGACCGGCGCGATCCTCGCTTTTCTCGTTCATCAATGGGGCACGCGACGCTGACAGCCCCGACCGGCGCCCTTATGATGCACCGCAACATAACCCTGTGAGATGGTGGCGAGGTGGCGATGAAGGCTGTGAGGTGTGTTGAACTGGGCGGGCCCGACAAGCTGACGATCCAGGATTTACCCGTGCCGGAGCCCGGTGTGGATCAGGTCCGGCTCAAGGTCGCCGGTTGCGGTGTCAACTTTGCCGACTCCCTGATCATCCAGGGCAAGTACCAGCATAAGCCGGACCTGCCTTTTACGCCTGGCATGGAGGTTGGCGGCACGATTACCGCGATCGGCGCTGGTGTTGAGACGCTCAAACCCGGCCAGACGGTGATCGGCATGACGGGAACCGGCGGGTTCGCCGAGGAGGTCGTGTGTCCGGCACGCGATGTGATGGTCTGCCCTGACGGCCTGGATCCGGTCATCGCGGCATCGCTGCCCGTGGCCTACGGCACGGCCCATCTTGGTCTCGATCACCGTGCCCGCCTGCAGCCCGGCGAGACGCTTCTGGTGCATGGTGCCTCCGGCGGCGTCGGGCTGGCCGCGGTCGAGGTCGGCAAGGCCATGGGCGCCACGGTCATCGCCACGGCGAGCAGCGCCGACAAGCTTGCGATTGCCCGGGAGCACGGCGCCGATCACCTGATCAACTATGCGGACGGCCCGTTCAAGGATGAGGTCAAGGCGCTGACGGACGGGCGCGGCGCCGATGTCATCTTCGATCCCGTCGGCGGCGACGTCTTCGATCAATCCCTGCGCTGCATCGCTTGGGAGGGCCGTTTGCTGGTCGTCGGGTTTGCCTCCGGCCGTATCCCCGAGGCGCCGGCCAACCTGACCCTGGTCAAGAACATGGCCATCATGGGGGTTTTCTGGGGCGCCTACCGCGAGAAGGATCCGGCGGTCATGACCGCCTCGTTCGCGACGTTGTCGGACTGGCTGATGGCCGGAAAGTTGAGACCGTTGGTGTCGAAGACCTACGGACTCGACGACACCGCCCAGGCGATCACCGATTTGATGGAGCGCCGAGCGAAGGGCAAAATCGTCGTGACGCCCTAGACCGTCTCGTTAGCGGCGGCCTTCTAGCCGCGATCAGGCCACGCTGCGATGATCGCGGACAACAGGGCGCTGACATCCTCGGCGGCAGCTGCGGCCGTTTCCATGACTTCTTCGGCGCTGGGCGGTGTGTCGACCAGGCCTGCTGCCATATTGGTCATCAGGGAGAGGCCGAGGACACGCAGGCCCGCCTGGCGCGCGGCGATAACCTCCTGCACCGTCGACATGCCGACGGCATCCGCCCCCAGGGTGCGAAAGGCGCGGATCTCCGCCGGCGTCTCGAAGCTGGGCCCGGTTACCGCCAGATAGACGCCTTCGGCGAGCGGCACGTCGTGCGCGCGAGCGACGCGGTGCGCAAGCTGACGTAGCTCGCCGTCATAGGCGTCGTTCATCGGTACAAAGCGTTCGCCGTGGGCGGGGTCGTGGGGGCCGGCCAGCGTGTTCGCGCCCTGCAGATTGATGTGGTCGTTGATCACCATGATTTGGCCCGGCGGCGTCTCGGGGTCGAGCGATCCCGCTGCGTTGGTGACGATCAGGCCCTGGCAGCCGAGGTCGGCGAGCGTGCGGATGGGAACGGCGAGTTGGGTTGGAGCGACGCCTTCATAGAGGTGGGCGCGGCCGTTGAGGCAGACGACCGCGCGCCCGCCGATCGCGCCCAGGACCAGTTCGCCCGGGTGGGTCTGGTTGGTGCAGAGAGGAAATCCATCGAGCTCGCGATAGGGAATGCGGACGATGGATTCCAGGTGTTCCGCGAAACCGGCGAGGCCCGAACCCAGGACAAGGCCGATCTCAGGGACAAGGCCTGTCGATCGATCGCGTATCTGTTCGGTGGCCCTCATTCCCCGCCGAGGCGTTCCGCGACAGGCCGCGCATAGTGCAGCTCGGTATCCCAGGGAAAGTGAATCCAGGTGTCCTGGCTGACCTCGGTCAAAAACAGGTCGACCAGCGGCCGGCCTTCCGGCTTGGCGTAGACGGTGGCAAAAAACGCCTTGGGCAGCATGTCGCGGACGACGCGGGCGGTCTTGCCCGTATCGACGAGGTCGTCGATCAGGAGCGTGCCTTCACCGTCGCCAACGACGCCCTTCAAGATGCTCATCTCGCCCTGGTTTTGATGGTCGTAGGACGCGATGCAGACGGTGTCGACCAGACGAATGTCGAGCTCGCGCGCGACAATCGCCGCCGGCACCAGGCCGCCGCGCGTGATGGCGACAATGCGCGACCATGACCCCATGCCGTTCAGACGCCACGACAGGGCGCGCGTATCGCGGTGCAGCTGGTCCCAGGAAACGGCGAAATTTTTGTCCGGCGGCATGTCCATGACCGCCTGTGTAGCGTCCCGCGCACCGAGTCGTAAAGGTGCTGGGCCAGTTTGATCGGCGACCGCCACGAATCTGCTTTTCCCGGCCCGCATTTGGTGAAACGTTTCGAGTCTTAAGAGGCTGGGAAGACACCGGAAGGGCATTGAGCCATGAGCGAACAGGCGCTATCGGCCCAGCCGCGCGACGAAACGGTCAAGGGCATCGTATTCCTGCTGGTCGCGATCGCCATTTTCTCGATCCAGGACGTGATCGTGAAAGAGATGAGCGATACCTATCCGGTGTTGGAGTTCGTCTTCGTTCGCTCGGCCGCGTCGCTGTTGCCGGTCGTTCTGCTGGTTTGGCTTGAGACACGCGGCAAGGGATTCAAGACCCAGAGGCCCTGGCTCCACACGATACGCGGCCTTGTTATGGTGCTGGCCTATACGAACTACTACCTCGCCGTTGCCTCGATGCCGCTGGCGGCTGCCGTGGCGGTGTTTTTTGCCGGTCCGCTTTTTGTCACCGCGATTTCCGGTTTGATCATGCGCGAACCGGTCGGGCCGCGACGCTGGACGGCCGTGATTTTCGGTTTCATCGGCGTCTTGGTTATCGCCCGGCCCGGATTCGGTGTGTTCGAGTTGGGGGCCGTCTTCGCGGTCTTTTCGGCGCTCTGCTATGCGGTCGGCATGGTGATCACGCGGCAATTGGGACGCACCGACAGCGGCGCCGCCATGGTGCTGTCCCAGTCGCTTGTCTATTTGATCGTGGCGGGTATCGCCGGTCTCGCCATGCAGGATATTGCCGTCGAGCACGATGCCCACGCGGGCATTCAGTTTTTGCTGCGCGGCTGGGTCATGCCCGACTGGGAGGGCATTGGCCTCATGGTCTTGTGTGGCCTGATCGCGACGGTCGGATTCTACGGCATCGCCCAGGCCTACCGAATAGGCGCTTCCAGTGCTGTCGCGCCGTTCGAGTACAGCGGCATCCTGTGGGGCACGTTCTGGGGCTTTGCCATCTGGACGGAGGTGCCCGACTTTTGGACCGTGGTCGGCATCATCATCATTGTCGCCAGTGGCATCTACGTACTGCGTCGCGAGGCTCTCGTCGGACGCAAGGTCGTTACCGGGCGCAGTTTGCGTAACCGCATGTAGCAGGGATCTGCTCTAGGGCAGGCGAAACGCTTCGGGTACAAAGAAGATGTGGTCATCGCCTTGGACGTGTGCGGCAAGGTGACATGTGATGCAGTACTCGACGCGCTTGGCGCCGTCGCCCAGGGTCTGGCCATAGACCGTGCCGTCGGCCAGAACCAGCGTGTAGCGCCAGTTGCCGGAGACGTAGTTGAAGCCATCGTCCATCTTTTCCATGATGAACAGCGGTCCGGCTTCGACCACACCGTCCTCGGTGACGGTGAAGCTGTCTTTGACCAGGACCGATCCCGCCGGCAAGACGCCTGCGTCCTCGTAGAGGCCGTATGCATCCGCCTTGGCGTTTGCATAGTTGTTGACGAAACGCTGTCCGTGGGTTGCCGAACGGTAGGGCGCGGTGTTGAACCGCTGCCACGACCGGTACATCGTTGCGATGTCGAGCGGCGACATCGAGAGCACCGCCTCCATGCCGGGCGTCAGTTCATCATAGATCGCTTGAGCTTCCGGTCCACTCAGCGTCGCCGGATCGGTAACGCGGCTGTGCCGGCGTGGTTCGTCGGGATCGCCGCTGAAGTCTGAATCCGAGTACTGGATCGTGCTGCTGTCCTGCGCGGTCACGTCGACCGTAACCTGTAAAAAAACCAGGGTACCCAGGACGACCATGACTTGGCGCAAAAGCACGGTGGTTGACCTCACGAGGACAGAGCGCCCACGACCACAACGATAGCGCGTTTACCGTTCACATAGGCTTCAACGCTTGGTAAGCGGCCCGTGACATCACGTTCGTGTGTACGAGACCCTTGACGCTCACAATCCGTGCGCCATGCTGCCGCCAGCTAGTGCGAGGAGATGACCATGAGCGAACGGCCGAACGAACGCGTGGCCTATTTCAACGGCGAGATCGTACCGGAAAGCCATGTGGTCGTGCCGTTCCGTGACAGAGGTTTCCGTTGGGGCGATGGCGCGTTCGACACCGAGCGCACGGTCAACGGCAAGATCTTCAAACTGCGGCCGCACATCGACCGCCTGTTTCGTTCGCTGCGTTACCTCAGGATCGAGATCGACGAAACGCGTGACGAAATCGCCGCGGCGACCGAGGAGGTGGTCGCCAGGAACCTGTCGCTGTTGCCGGAAGGCGAAGACTACTGGGTCTACCAAAACGTCTCGCGTGGCGCCGACTGGATCGGCGACGAACCGAACCTGCGCAAGGGTCCGACCGTGATCGTGCATGTCCAGCCGCTGCCGCTGCGATCGCGCGCGGCCCTGTTTCGCGACGGCATTGAATTGATGGTGTCGCCGATCCGCCGCACGCCGCCGGAAGCGCAAAGCCCGCGCGCCAAGCTGACCAACTACATCAACGTCACGCTGGCCGACATGCATGTGAAGTCGCAGAACCCGCAAGCCTGGGCGGCACTGCTCGACGTCAACGGCAATCTGAACGAAGGCACCGGACAGAACATGTTTCTGGTGCGCGACGGCGGGTTGCTGACGCCGCGCGGCGAAATGGTGCTGGAGGGCGTCAGCCGTCAGACGGTGTTCGAACTGGCCGAGACATGCGGCATTCCCGTGCGCGAGGCTGATCTCGACCTGTTCGATGCCTATACGGCGGACGAGGCCTTTCTGTCATCGACCAGCCTGTGCATTTGCCCGGTCAGAAGCGTCGACAACCGGCCGCTCGCCAACCCGGCCATTCCGGGACCGGTCACGCGACGCCTGATGGATGCTTACAAGGACCTGCTCGACTTCGACTTTGAACAGCAATACCTGCAGTTCCTAAACTGACGTGTCGTCCTCGTCAGGATCTTCTTCGTCATCCATGCCTGCCGGTGCGTTGGTGACGTAGATGTCGCCGTCCTTTTCGACCAGCAGGATGTCGCCTTCGATGCGATCGTCCGCGTCGGCGGCTTCGTTCAGCAGGAACCATACGGTTGCCGTCGCGGCGATCTGCGCTTCCAGGATGTTCTCGTCGATCAGTTCCTCGCCGATCCGGACATTGGCGCTGAGCATCGCGAGCGCCTTTTCGAACGCCTCGTCCAGGTCCGTGTCACCGCCGGAGAGATTGCTGGCGACGGTCTGGTAGTGCAGGTCGTCGACTTCGAACAGGAAGGTCTCGCGACCTTCGTCGTCATCACCGAGGTTATAGTAAACGCGACGTGACATACGCTTTGCCTAACGCTGGCCTAGTCTAAGGTGCGGAGTCGGACGACTGCGCGAACGAGATGGCGGGCATCACGTCATCCGGTGACCAACCGCCCACCCAGTCGTCGAGCGCCACGATCTCCGGCGGGACGCCATTGCCGTGGAACCATGAGTCGACGACATAGAGTTCGCCGGCGTCGACCTCGGCCAGGACGGCAGTCGTGTGCGGCCAGCCGTTGATGAAGAAACCGCGCGACACCGGGACACGGGGTTCGTGCCAACGCAGCAGCCCGGCTTCCTTCAGCATCACGAGATAGGTCGTCGTGTTGATCGTCTCGTCGATGCAGTCCTGCTGACCGGCTTCGCCGAACCCTTCAAACGTGCCGCCGACGTCTTCACCGGTCGGGGTCTTTTCGCCGACCGCCAGCTCGATGCCCGCAATCACCTCGGCGATAAGCCGACGTTCCTCGGCGGCGCTTTCCGGCGGCTCCTGAAGCGGCGCCACCAGGTCATCCCATTCCCGCGTCAGGCTGACTCGCTCACTCAGCCGGCAGCCATAGCCGTGGCAAACGTTGAAGTTCGATGGCTTGGGGTCTTTGGCGGTGTGGCGTGCCAGATATTCCTCCGCCGGCCGTGACGTGGTCACGCAGGCGGTCAGCGCCAGGGCGCACAGGAATAGCGGAATGAGACGTATCATGGGAAACCGCTGAAAACCGCCTTTTTTGGAGTGCCCGGGGGCGCCGATGCTAGGCCGCCCGACCGGACGACGCAATCAATGAAAAAACTCCTTCAAAATCCTCAGCGCATAACGACTCTGAAACCTCGCCTTGCGCAACGCCGGCAGGCTGAACCGCGGTAGGGGCTGTGTCATGGTCGCCGGGATGGCGGCATTGGAACGTCCGCCGATCAAACCGGCGATGGCGCGGCCCGACCAGGTCGCCATGGCGACGCCGTTGCCGTGATAGGCCAGGCTATAGAAAACGCCGGGGTCATCCTTGACTTCGCCCAGATGCGTCATGCGGTCGGCGGTCAGGCAAACAAAGCCGCGCCAGGTGTATTCGAAATCGACATCGCGCCAGGCCGGAAACATGGTGGCGACGCGACGTTTTAGAAAGGCCGCCCAACGCTGCCCCGAACCGGGCGAACCCGACATGCCGCCGGCCCCGCCTAAGATCAGGCGCCGGTCGGGCAGGACGCGGAAATAGCTGAACATGGTTCTCGTGTCGTAAAGCGGTTCCTCAGACGACCATTGATGCGCCGCGAGTTCGTCATCGTTGAGCGGGCGGGTGGCGACGATCTGCGAAATCAGCGGCAGCAGGCATCCATCGAATGCCGGATGAAGCTCGTCGCGGGTAAAGCCGTTGGTCGCGACCAGGACTTTCGGCGCCGTCACGCTGCCGCCGGGCGTCAGCAATCGGTGTTGGCCGCCTTCGCGCCGCCAGCCGGTCACCGGGCTTCGGCCATGAATGATGGCGCCGTGACGCTGAGCGAGTCGGGCGAGTTCGCGGGCGTACTTCATCGGATGCAGGCCGAAGCCGAATGGGAACAGCATGGCGCCGTGGACCGCCGGACCGCGATAGCCGCGTTCGTAGAAGGCGTCGGCCGACAGCAGTTCACAGTCGAAACCGCCCAAGCGCTGCCACTTGGCGACTTCGTCTTCGAGATCATCGTTGGCGCGCGGCGTATGGGCGATGCAGAACTCACCGTTGCCCTGGCGATCGATCGCAAGCCCTTCGGTTGCCGCGAGGTCACCGACCAGTTCGATCGACGCGCGCTGAGTGTCGATGTTCTGGCGCGCGATGTCGGCGCCGAACTTGTCGGCGATCTCGCTTGCGCCGAGGCCTGCGCCGCCGAAACAACAATGGCCGCCATTACGCCCTGACGCACCCCACCCGGGAACACCGGCTTCCAGAACACGCACCGACATCTGGCTGTCGCGCAGCAGATGATAGGCGGCGGAAAGCCCGGTATAGCCGCCGCCGATAATCGCGACGTCGCAAACCTCATCGCCGTCGAGCGGATTGCAATCGGTTACGGGATCGCCTGCGCTGGCTTCCCAATAGCTGCCCACGGCCGCGTCGCGGTCGTACATGACGTCGTGATACATGGGGACCTCTATCGTGTAGAGCGCGGCGAGGTCCTGCATAACCCATCGTGCAGCCAGCGGCTACGCGTCAGGCGCGGCCAAGAAAAAAGGGGCCGGCGAACCGGCCCCTTGAAGTTATGCGTGAACAGGGAGGACGCTCATGAAGAGCTTCCACAGAACATAAGGATCCCTTGGGGGTGTGCATGTGACTGCCGTCACGTTTCCCGCCATTTGCTGAAAACCGCCCTTTTTCGTCGCTTTGGGCGGTCGAGCCTTGCTAGCTTTCGGCCGTGATGTTTAATCCCCTCGCGTTTCTGAGCTCTGTCGGCCTTGTTTGTGGCAGCGACTCGGTCGCTGAACCCCTGGCCGGCGGTTACTGGAACCAGGTGTTTCGCGTCCGTGGCGATGGACGCGACCTCGTCGTTAAGCATTTTGGCGGTTCATCGGTGGAGTCCAGTCTGTTTCCGGTGCTCCCGGACGACGAGGCGCGAGCACTCGAAGTGCTCGCCGGCCGCGGCGTGGCGCCGGATCCCGTGGGCTACTTTCCGGCCGGCGAGGATCACGGCCCGGTCCTGGTCTATGCGTTCTTTGCCGGGCAGATGTGGGACGGCGATGTGGCCGAGGCGGCTGACGTGCTGCGGCGCATCCACAGCGTCGACACAGCAGGGTTTCGCCAAATGCCCGCATCGCCGTCGGCGATTCTGAACGATGCCGACCGCCTGCCCAAACCGCCTGACAATGATGAAGCTTGGCGGCAGTTGGGAGAAATGCGCCCTATCGTCACGGTCGATGAGCCACCGCCCAAACGTGTTCTGGTCCACGGCGACTTCAGTGCCGGCAACATGATCGCGGGCCCGGACGGCGTGCGGTGCATCGACTGGCAGTGCCCGGGCATGGGCGATGCTGCGGAAGACCTGTGGAGTTTTCTGTCGCCGGCGTTCCAGCTCCTCTACGACCGCCAGCCCATTGACACCGTTGCCGTCGCGCGCTTCCGGCAGGCTTATGGCGACGCCGGCGTTCTGGCCAGGCTCGACCTGCTGGGGCCGTATCTATCCTATCGGTTCGCCCATTATTGCTGCTTCAGGACCCATCAACTGGTTGATGTCGATCCGGCGGGAAGCGAGCGCTACGCGCGCGCAACCGCGGCGGAACTCGACGTTCTCGTCGGCCATCAAGAGATGTCCAAAAAGACCTAAACGTCGACTTCTTCGTAGTGAAAGGTCATGCGCAGTTCGCCCGCGGTGTTCGCCACGGTCGCCAGGCAGGCGTGGGCGCGGCGTTCGGGTACAAAGACGGCGAACCGGGTGATGTAGCGGTCGCCATCGCCGCCCGGCAGCCGTTCTGAGTTCATGCGAACGATATTGGCGCCGAACTGACCGAAGACTTCGGACATGCGTGCGATCAGGCCCGGCCGGTCTTCGCCACTGAGTTCGACGCGATGGGTGATATGGCCGCTTTCGGCATGCACCGGTCCAAGCTCGAAGCCGGTCACCGAAATCTTGCTTTCTTTCATGCCTGGCATGGCCTTCAGCTCACGCTCGATGTCGCTCAGCTTGTGCTGTTCCGGCACGTCGGCCAGGCAGGTGAACTCCGCCATTTCGCCCAGAACCGCAAAGGTCGTGTCGCCAAGGTTGACCTCCAGGTCGAACAGGCGGCCGGCGACATCGGCGATCATGCCCTGCCGATCAGGGCCGATAACGGAAATCAAAGCGTTTTTTGCCATGGTGTCTCGCTGATTTTGTGCTCGCCCACACAATGCGGCAAAGCCGGGGGCAAATGAAGCCCCATGCGACGTTAGCGCGGGTTTTCGGCGACCGGGGAGGCATCACCGGCCGGTCCCAGGTTCTTGCGCATCAACCACGCGAGCATCGCCAACCCGGGCAGGGCGGCGATCGTCGTCAGAACGAAAAACCCGATCCAGTTGACCTGAAGCGCGACATCTTCCGGCGGCGCGGTGCCGACCAGCCAGACCCAGGCGCCCGCCCAGTTGACATGCTCGACCAGCCAGCCGGCGGGCGATGACATAAAGGTGCGCCCCGCCGCCATGAACGATGTCAGAAGAGCGTATTGGGTCGCCGTATAGGCGACGTTACACAGCGACGACAGATAGGCGACAAAGGCGGCGGTGCCCATGCCGCCGGCCAGATTCTCGATCGTGATCGTCGCAATCAGAACCGCGCTGTCGTCGCCGTACCAAGCCTGGACGGCGAACATCAGGTTGGAGAGCGCCTGCAGGATGCCGCAGATCCACAGGCTTTTCAGAATACCGAGCGCGCGGATCAGATAACCGCCGACAAAGACGCCGATCATGGTGGCGGCGAAGCCGTAGACCTTGGCGATCTCGGCCAGTTGGGCCTTGGTAAAGCCGATCTTCAGAATGAACGGTGTCGTCATCGTGCCGGCAAGCGCGTCGCCGAACTTATAGAGCAAGACAAAGAGCAGAATGGCGATGGCGCCGGGTCGGGTCAGGAACTCCAGGAACGGTGCGACAACCGCGCTATAGAGCCATTGGCCGACATCCCTTGCGCGTGACGGCGCTTGGCCGACAAGACGGGAGAACTCCTGCCGTCGACGCGTGTCTTCGGTATCGCGTTCGGCCTGGTCGTCCGGCTCGCGCGACACCAGCACCGTGACGACGCCGACACCGAGCAGGGCCGCCATGGCGAGGTAGCTCAAGGCCCAGCCGTAGTACTCGGCGAGGATCAGCGCACCGGCGCCTGACACCAGCATGGCCACCCGGTACCCGCCGATGATCATGGCGGCGCCGGCGCCCTGTTGGCGATCGTCCAGGCTTTCGATGCGGAAGGCGTCGATGACGATGTCCTGACTGGCCGACAGGAAACTGACGGCAACGGCAAGCGCGGCAATCAGCCAGGGCGATTGCGCCGGATCGATCAGGGCCATGGTGATGATGGCCGCGCCCAGCAGCATCTGAACCGTTAACAGCCAGCCGCGGCGACGCCCGAACAACCGGCTCATAAGGGGTAGTGGGAGCCGATCGATCACGGGCGCCCACAAAAACTTGAAGCCGTACGGCGTCCCGACCAGGGCGAAAAAGCCGATGATCGTGAGGTCGATATCGACGTCGGTGAGCCATGCGGCGAGCGTCGCACCCGTCAACGCAAGGGGCAATCCGCTTGAAAAACCTAGGAAAAGTACGGCAAGGACACGCGGCTCAAGGTAGACCGCGAAATGGCGCAGCCAGGCGTTGCCGCCGTGGTCGTCTGGTTTGTCGGCTGTTAGCATGCGGCCGGGAACCTAAAAGACCGCACACAGGTTTGTGAAGCCCGCGCCCCGGTTTTGCCACGAACCGAACTTAAATCGAGCGGGAAGGTGGCGCGACCTATGGACGTGCCCAAATTCATACCCGGTACGCCATCCACCGCGATGCCGGGTCAAACAAGATCTTGGAGGAAACATGCGCGTACGTTCAGCCTTTCTGACGGCGCTGGTCATCGTGTTTGGCGTAACCGGTGCCACGGTTGTCCGAGCCGATTCAGTCCTACCGTTTACCAATGCCGAAGGCGAGCCGACCCTGGCGCCGATCATCAAAGAGATCGGCCCGGCCGTCGTCAACATTGCAACCGAGGGCACGGTCAAAGGCGGTGCCGAAAATCCACTGCTTGATGATCCATTCTTTGAACAGTTCCTGCCCAACGCGCCGCAAGGCGAGCAGCAGGGTCGACCGGCGAACAGCGTCGGGTCCGGCGTCATCGTCGATGCCGACAAGGGCTACATCATCACCAACCATCACGTCATTCAGCATGCCGACAAGATCTATGTCACGCTGACCGACCGCCGCCAGCTCGAAGCCGAGCTTGTCGGTTCCGATCCCGAGACGGACATTGCCGTGCTCAAGGTCGAGCCGATGGCATTGACCAACCTTGAAATCGGCGACTCCGACCGGCTTGAAGTCGGCGACTTCGTCGTTGCGATCGGCAACCCGTTTGGCCTGGGTCAGACCGTGACCATGGGTATCGTCAGCGCGGTCGGGCGTAGCGGACTGGGCATCGAAGGCTACGAGGACTTCATCCAGACCGACGCATCGATCAACCCCGGTAACTCCGGCGGCGCGCTGGTGACGCTTTCCGGTCAGGTTATCGGTATCAACACCGCGATCTTGGGCAGCTCGGGCAATATCGGTATCGGCTTTGCCATTCCGATCAACATGGCCACCAACATCATGGACCAGATCATCGAACACGGTTCGGTGCAGCGCGGTCTTTTGGGTGTGAACATCCAGGACCTGACGCCTGATCTGGCCGGTGCTCTCGGTGTCGACGCCAACGGCGGTGCGCTGGTCGCGCGCGTCTTCCCCGAGTCCGCGGCTGCGGCTGCCGGTGTTGTCGAAGGCGACGTGATCACCCAGGTCAACGGCGACGATGTTGCCGACGCCAGCGACCTGCGCAACGCGATCGGCCTGATGCGGGTTGGCGAGACAGCCGATCTGACGATCCTGCGTGACGGCAAGGAAGTCGATATCTCCGCTGTCATCAAGCCGCGTGCCGAAGCCGAGGTGGCCTCGATCGAGGCGCCGGCTGAGGTTGCCGAGGGTCCGTCTCTGGCAGGCGCGACGTTTGGCCCGATCGATCCGATGCTGGGTTATCCCGACGATGTCGTCGGTGTCCAGGTCCTGTCGGTCGAACCCAACAGCGATGCTTTTCGCGCCGGCCTGCGCGAGGGCGATGTGGTGACCGAGATCAACCGCAAACCGGTTGCCGATATCAAGGAACTGATGGCCCAAGCCGACGAGGCCGGCGAGGAACTCCTGCTGCATGTGCGTCGCGGCGAGGCGGCCTTCTACGTCCTCATCTAGTTTCCGGGGGAAGAAGCCCGGCGTTCACTGGGACACCTCATGTAACCCTTGGCGGGCGGGGTCGGTATCGACCCCGCCCGTTTTGTTACGTCCATTCACGATTGATTTGATGGTGCTCTCAACGCTGTGTCGCATAACATTCGCGCCGGGCCGCAGGATCAATCGGACAAAGGACAGGCTTATGATCTCGGCGATCAAACACGCGGTGTCGCGCATGGTAAGGATCTGTCTGCTGGGATCCTTTGCAGCCGTATCCTTGGCCTTTGCTCCAGCACACGCCGAATCGATGTTTGTCCGCATACCCACCCAGTACATCGCGGCGTTGGGCGATTCATCGGCCACATCGGGCTTGGATGCGGGAACGTGGGGGCTTTGGCCCGTGGATCCGGGTCCCCGCGGGGTCTGGACCAGGGACTATGACGACCTGATCGCCAATGCCGGCATCGCACCAAGCGGCTGGCAGTTCAACAGTTCCGCATGGTGGCTGGAAGAGAATGGGCTGATTATGGAAGCGCCAACCTTTCCGCTACCGGCTGGCCAGTATGTCGTGACGGGCGGACGCGAAGTGACGTCGATCCTGACCGTGGAGCCTGCCGATGCGACGGGTACGCAAGCCTGGAGCCTGGCCGATGGCGCGACAATCTATGACGTGACCCATCTGCGCTGCCGCGCCGCTCTTTACACGGCGCAAAGTGACAGCCAACCCTGCACGCCCGACAAAACACCGACGGGTGTCTTCCCCATGAGTCCAGGCGTTTCCATGCCCATGGTAGAAGGCTGCAGCAAGCGCGACTATCAGGTCCTCATTGTCGTGGGGATGGTCATCGAAGGGTGAGATGATCAGGCTGAGGTCGCTTGCCAGGTTTTCCTTTGCAACCACACTGAACGATCCGGCACCAGACGGAGGCTCGCGCGGGCTCGGGTCTGCTAGAACTCTAGCCGACTCAGGGTGAGGGGATGGGTCGCACCAACTGGATAGCTTCCCGTTGCGCGCGACCCCTCACTCAGGCCCACCCTTCTCGAACGGGAGGGCGACTGGTTATGCCGCTTCCAACTGACCCTTGCGGTCTTCGACAACCTGGTCGGCGACGCGCCCCGAAAGCTCCTGCAGATGGTCGTAAGATGCGGTGTAGGACGCGACACCCTGGCTCAGCGAGCGAAGCTCGGCGACCAGGTCCTGGATTTCCGACTGCGGCATATGGGCGGTCACGGTGTCCCAGCCCTTCCAACCGTCGCGCACCTCATAGCCCAAAAGCTGACCACGCCGACCGGTCACCAATTGCTGCACCTTCGAGGTCGCCGTGTTGGGTGCGTGGATATGCACCTCCATGATCGGCTCCAGCAGGATCGGGTTGCAGTTCGGCATGCCCTCGCTCATCGCCGAGCGGGCGGCGAGCTTGAACGCCATCTCGTTGGAATCGACGTCGTGATACTTGCCGTCAAACAATTCGACGGAGACATCGACCACCGGGAAACCGAGCGGGCCGCGTTCCAGATACTCTTTCACACCGGCTTCGACAGCCGGGATGTACTGGCGAGGCACCGAGCCACCGGAGATCGAGTTGATGAACTCGAACCCGGTGCCGCGTGCCATCGGCTTGATGTTGACGTGGACGTCACCGAACATGCCGCTGCCGCCGGTCTGGCGTTTGAAGCGGCCATGCTGGGTTATCGGTTTGCGGATCGCCTCGCGATAAGGCACGCGCGGTCGTTCCGCACTGACCGCGACGCCATAACGTTCGCGCAGCTTTTCAAAAGCGACATTCAGATGCATGTCGCCCTGGCCCCACATGACGAGCTGGTTGATGTCGCTGTCCTGCTCGGCGATCAGGGAGGGATCCTCGTCCTGGATCTTTTGCAGCGCGGCCGACAGCTTGACCTCGTCGTCGCGCCGTTCGGCATGGATTGCCAGACCATAAAGGCGCGGCAGTTCCTCGGCGCGCGCGATTTCGTCGGCGGACGAGGGGGCGGACCCGCCTATCAGCAGCGTGTCGCCGGTGCGCGCTTCATCAAGGCGGCCAAAGGCGACGATGTCGCCGGCCTCGGCCTTGTCGATCTTGTCCTGGTTGGCGCCCATCATGTGATACATGCCGCCGATACGCTCACCATTGACGGTTTCGCCATCCTTGATCGTGCCGGCCCAAACACGCGCGAGAGAGAGCTTGCCGCCGTGCGGTGTGTGGAAGGTCTTGAGCACCTGCGCTGACGGTTTTGTTTTTTCGATGCCGCGATGCTCCACGGTCGTGGACGCGTCCGGTGTCCACTCCGCGAGATGTTGCAACAGACGGCGCACGCCGTTCTCCTGTTCGGCGGCACCGATCAGGACCGGAACAAGGTTGCCGTCGCCCAAGGTGTCGTGCAGGTCGTTGATGATCTCTTCGACCGAGGGGACTTCGTCCTCCAGCAGCTTCTCCAGAAGCGTGTCGTCGAAGTCGGCCAGGGTCTCCAGCATCATGGTGCGCGCTTCCTGCTCGCGCTCCTTGACGGAGTCCGGCATCTCGGTTTCTTCCGAGGCGGCTCCTTCTTTGTAGTGATAGGTCTGCTCTGTCACCAGGTCGACATAACCCGTGACATCCTCACCTTCGCGCACGGGGACCTGGTTGATCAGCAGGGGTTTGTCGGAGACTTCCTGCATTGCCGGGATCAGATCGCGCATCAACGTGCTGGTGCGATCCATCTTGTTGATGAAGACGATATGCGGGATGTCGTTGTCGCTGAGAAAGCGGAAGATCGGAGCGAGTGTCGTGGCCCGCTCGATGACCGGTTCGTAGACGACGACGGCGGCGTCGCAGCCGATCAGCGCGTTGCGCGCTTCGGCCTGGAACTCGATCGATCCGGGGCAGTCGAGAAAGTTGAACGTGACGTCGTCGAACGTGGCGCGCGCGGCGCTGACTTCTGTGCTCATCTGGCGCGCGCGGGCTTCCGGCGCGCTATCGCCGACCGAATTGCCGTCCTTGACCGTGCCCTTGCGTCCGATCGCTCCGCTGACAAAGAGCATGCTTTCCAAAAGCGTGGTCTTGCCACTCAATGAGGGGCCGACAATAGCGACATTTCTAACGTCAGACATGGAACCTCCCTGCATCTCGTTTGTACCTGCCCCGTCCTCTATGGCGGGACTTTCCAACTGGCGGACGATAGTCTGCGGCAAACTCTTAGCCATGGCGAGTCCTGTACGAGCCGTTTCATGCCCTCTGCTTCTTGCCCCCGACGATGATTGAAAGACCCTCGCCCAATCACGGCCCGCGGCCGGCCGGAACGGCCATTTCCATGCTCGTCCTGCACTATACCGGCATGACGTCCGCGGAGGCGGCGCTTGAGCGGCTGACGGCACCGGAGGCCGGGGTCAGCGCCCATTATCTGATTGACCGGGAAGGGGACGTTTACCGGCTGGTGCCCGAGACGGAGCGCGCCTGGCATGCCGGCGTCGCCTCTTGGCGTGGGATTTCAGACGTGAACAGCGCCTCGATCGGCGTCGAGCTGGAAAACAAAGGCCATGAGTTCGGCCCGGAGCCCTATTCAGACACCCAAATGGCGGCGCTCCTGACGCTGGCCGGCGACATTGCGGCGCGCCACGCTATCGCAGCGCGGAACGTGGTCGGCCACAGCGATGTCGCGCCATCGCGCAAAGAGGATCCGGGCGAATGGTTCGATTGGGCCGGTCTGGCAGCGGCTGGGATCGGGCTCTGGCCCACGCCGCGGCCGTCGCGCGGGCGCGTGCTGGCAGCGGGCGATCAGGGCGAGGATGTCGAGCGGTTCCAGGCCGCCTTGGCGACCTATGGCTATGGACTGGTCGCCGATGGGCGTTTCGGCCCGGTCACCCGGGACACGGTGGCGGCGTTCCAACGCCACTTTCGGCCCCGAACCGTCGATGGCGTCGCCGATTTGGAGACATTGGACCGCCTGACCGGCCTGCTCGCGATGCTGGATTGACCCGCCCGGCCCGGATGACTACGTAGAAAGCCGGTCCAGACGGTCGGATGGCCGCCTTCGGCACGGTTTCGTGCCGGGGGAGGAAAGTCCGGGCTCCACGGAAACACGGTGCCGGGTAACACCCGGCGGGGGCGACCCCAGGGAAAGTGCCACAGAAAGCAAACCGCCCGCGCGTCTCAGGACAACGCGGGTAAGGGTGAAAGGGTGCGGTAAGAGCGCACCGCGGCGCCGGCGACGGTGCCGGCATGGTAAACCCCACCGGGAGCAAGACCGAATAGGGGTGGCAATCGGCGGTTTTTCGCCGCCAAGGGCCTGTTTTCGGCCCGCCGCCCGGGTTGGTCGCGCGAGGCGTCCGGTAACGGGCGTCCCAGATGAATGGCCATCGTCCGGCCCCAATGGTCGGATACAGAACCCGGCTTACAGGCCGTCTGAACCGTTTCTGTTTGCGATAACTGGCAGCCAGAATAATCAATACACAGTTAAGTAACGGAACAAAAAAGGAACATACTAGACATCTACATGTAGTGTCTGCATAATGTCAGACTACGAGACCTTGATCGTAGGAACGAGCATCGGATGCAGCACGGCAATCAAACGAAAGAGAAAGCACCGCTAGCCCAGGGATTTACTTGGTAATGGCATTGACGCCCATGTAGTCCCATGATATCCCATGCTGTCCCAACGGTTAAGTGGTGTCGGCATGCGCAGCCAATACCTCACCGCCGGGACACGGCGGGCAAGGGGATGGCGACGTGCCAATATTCGTCGGGACACACATCAACAAGATCGATCGCAAGGGACGGGTCTCTGTGCCCGCGCCCTTTCGTGCGGTCCTGGCGACCCAGAACCAGCCTGGCATCTACATCATGCGCTCAATCCGCCGGGTTCAGGCGCTTGAGGCGTTCGCCCCCGATGCCTTCACCGACCTCGCCAACAGTATTTCCAACCCCTTTGCCGCCAAGCATGAAGACGTCACCAGCGCCATTTTTGGCGCCGCGATTCACTTACCCTGCGATAGCGAAGGCCGGATGGGCATCCCCGACCATCTGCGTGACTTCGCCGGTATTGTTGATCAGGCGTGTTTTATTGGTCGTGGTCCGTTCTTCCAGATCTGGGAGCCCGAAGCGGGCATGCGATTCCAGGAAGAGGCGTTCCAGCGGGTCTCCGACAACCCCGAAGACGTCGAACTCGCCTTCGCCAGCAAGCTGGGAGGCGGCGATGGCTGACCAGCGCACAGACAACGTCCATATCCCGGTCCTGCTGGATGAGGTTCTCGCGGTCTTGGCGCCGGGTGATGGTGAAACCCATGTCGACGGGACGTTCGGCGGTGGCGGCTATAGCCGCGCCATGCTGGACGCGGCCGACTGCATGGTCTTCGGCATCGATCGCGATCCCGACGCGATCGCGCGGGGTCAGGCCATGGCGGCGCAGTACGGCCCGCGTCTGACCCTGGTGCAGGGCACTTTTTCGTCGATGGACCGACTGTTGAGCGATTGCGCGATCGAGGCCGTCGACGGTGTCGTGCTGGACATCGGTGTTTCGTCCAATCAGCTCGAAGACGCTGCGCGCGGGTTCTCATTCCGCGTCGACGCTGAACTCGACATGCGTATGGAGCCGGTCGGCGAGGACGCGGCCGATGTGGTCAACCGGCTCAGCGAGCGCGACCTCGCCACGATGATCGCCAAGCTGGGCGAAGAGCGGCGTGCCCGTGCGGTTGCCCGCGCCATCGTCGCGGCGCGCCAGAATTCACCGATCACACGCACCGGCGAACTCGCCGATATCGTGCGCTCCGTCGTGCGGCCGTCGGCCGATGGCATCGACCCGGCGACGCGGACGTTTCAAGCGCTCAGGCTTTATGTGAATGACGAACTCGGCGAGTTGGAGCGTGGTTTGGCCGCGGCCGAGCGGGTCCTCAGAGCCGGTGGCCGCCTGGTCGTCGTCGCCTTCCATTCGCTTGAGGATCGTATCGTCAAAAAGTTCCTGCAGGAACGCAGCGGTGCGGCGGCGCGGCCCAGCCGGCATCTTCCCGAACTGCCGGACGCAGAGCGCGCGCCCAGCTTCCGTCTCATCGGCCGCAAGCCCGTGACGGCGAGTGAGGCAGAAGTGCGCGACAATCCGCGCGCCCGTTCGGCGCGCCTGCGCGCTGCCGTGCGTACCGACGCGCCGGCATGGGCGGAGGCGGCCTGATGCGGCGCAGTAGTCCAATCTGGATGGTGGCGGCTGTCGGCGCGGCCGTGGCGGCCTTCGTCATCAAGTATGAGGTGCGCAGCCTGGAAGACGAGCTGTCGCGACTGGAAAACGAACTGGTCGACCGTCGTGAGGCCATTCACGTGTTGAGGGCCGAGTGGAGCTATCTCAACCGGCCCGATCGTCTGACCGAGCTTGCCAAGCGTCATCTTGATCTCGTGCCGATGGCGCCGGCCCAGATGAGCATTCTGGTCGATGTGCCCTATCGCACCGATGGGCTGCCTGACTATGTCCTGTCGACAGACATCTCGCTGGTGACGTTTGAGGCGGTGCCATGAGCGATCACGTGCACACCGATCGTCAGTGGTATGGCGGTGCCATGGAACCGCAGCCGACGCTGCGCCTTGAGGGTGCCATCAAACAGGCGGCCGACGTCTGCCGCTCGCGCCTGGTCGTTCTGACTGTGGTCTTTTGCGCCGCGTTCCTGCTGATCGCCGGCCGTCTGGTCGAGGTCATGTTGATCGAGGCGGGCGACAGCGACGCGCTTGCCTACAGTACGGCGCTGGCGCCGATTGGCCGCGCCGACATCGTCGATCGCAACGGCATTTTGCTGGCGACCGACCTGCCGACCGCGTCGCTCTATGCCAACCCGCGTGACGTGATCGATGCGGAAGAAGCGGCGGTGATGCTGGAATCGGCGTTGCCGGAACTGGACTTCGATGATGTCGTTCGCAAGCTATCGACCGACCGTGGCTTTGTCTGGTTGAAGCGTAACCTGACGCCGCGTCAGCAAGCCGACATCCACAGCCTCGGTATCCCGGGCCTGGGTTTTGTGCGCGAGGAGCGGCGGATCTATCCGCAAGGTCACCTTGCCGCTCATGTCGTCGGATTTACCGATATCGACCGCCACGGTTTGGCTGGCGCCGAACAGGCCTTCGACCATGAACTTCAGGCGCGCGCGGAAGCCGATGAAACACCGTTGGCGTTGTCGCTGGATCTTCGTTTCCAGCAGATCGTGCGTGAGGAGCTGACCGCCACGATCGAGCGCTTCGACGCCATCGGCGGTACCGGCATCGTCCTGGACGTGCACACCGGTGAAGTCCTCGCCATGGTTTCCTTGCCCGACTTCGACGGCAATCGTGCCGGCGAGGCCGATGGCGACACGCGTTTCAACCGGGCGACCCTCGGCGTCTATGAGGTCGGTTCGGTCTTCAAGGTCTTCACCGCCGCCATGGCGCTTGACGCTGGTCTTGTGAACATGACCAGCGGCTACGACGCGACCGATCCGATCCGCATCTCGCAATTCACGATCCGCGACTACAAGCCGAAGAACCGCTGGCTGTCACTGCCTGAGATCCTGATCTATTCGTCGAACATCGGCGCGGCGAAGATGGCGCTTGATGTCGGTGCCGAAGGTCAGCAGGCATTCTTGCAGCGCATCGGTCTCTTGTCGGCGTCGCAGCTTGAGCTGCCGGAAAATGCCATGCCGATGGCGCCGGCGCCGTGGCGCGAGATCAACACGATGACCATCGGGTTTGGCCACGGCATCGCCGTGACGCCGATCCAGGTCGCGAGCGCGATGGCCGCCATGGTCAATGGCGGCACGCTCTATCAGCCGACCATTCTGCGCTGGGCCTCCGATCAGTCGCCGCCGGGTGTGCAGGTGATTCAGCCCGAGACGTCGGATGCCGTGCGCATGCTGATGCATCTGGTCGTCGAGTACGGTAGCGGCCGCAAGGCGCAGGTCGACGGTTACATGATCGGCGGCAAGACCGGCACGGCCGAGAAACTGGATAGCTGGGGCGGCTACAACGAGGACAAGCTGTTGTCGTCGTTCGTTTCCGCGTTCCCGATCGATGATCCCCGCTTCATCGTTCTGGCGATGATCGATGAGCCCAACGGCATCGAAGAGACCTACGGCTATGCGACCGGCGGCTGGACTGCGGCGCCGACGGTCGGAAACATCATTGCGCGCATCGGCCCCTTGGCCGGTATCGCGCCGGACGAAGACGCCATGCCTGACTTGCCTCGGGCCGTGGCCGGACAGGATCTGGAACTGGAGGCCATCCTTGCGGCTTACGGCGCTCATTAACGGACTCGACCTGACGGTCGAGCGCTGTGGCGGGGATGTCGACATCCTCGGCCTGAGCGCGGACTCGCGCGACTGCGGGCGTGACTACCTGTTCGCCGCCGTGCCGGGCGTCGAGACCGATGGTCGCGGCTTCATCGACGACGCGGTGGCGCGTGGCGCGGCGTGTGTGCTGACAACGACGGATGCCGCGGCCAAGGCGGCGAAGCATGACGTCGCGGTACTGACCAGCGATCGGCCGCGCCGTGTGTTGGCGCAACTGGCTGCCCGTTTTTTCGGCGACCAGCCGGAACGCGCTGTCGCCGTGACCGGGACGAACGGAAAAACATCGGTCGCCGTTTTCTGTGCGCAGTTGTGGCGCGCACTCGGTATCAAGGCGGCAGCCATTGGTACCTTGGGCGTTTGCGGTAACGGTTATCGCGCCAGCCTTGCGCACACGACGCCGGACCCGGTTACCTTGCACAAGGTGCTGGCCGACCTTGGCGTGCGCGACTTCAAGCGCGTCGCGCTTGAAGCGTCGAGCCACGGTCTCGATCAAAACCGTGTCGATGGCGTGCGCCTTTCCGGTGCCGGCTTCACCAACCTGACCCAGGATCACTACGACTATCATCCGAGCCTGGAGGCGTATCGCGACGCCAAGTTCGGCCTGTTCGGACTGGTCGAGACCGGTGGTGTGGCGGCACTGAACGCCGACAGCGATCAGTTCGACGCCTTGGCCGGTCTTTGCCGCGACAACGGCTTGCACGTTGTCGGCTATGGCCGTGCTGGCAAAGACCTGCGGCTTGTCGACAGCCGCTACCGCGGTCCGGTTCAGATCCTGACGATCGAGGCGGACGGTGAGCGCATCGACACGGAATTGCCGCTGCCCGGACACTTCCAGGCCATGAACGCCTTGTGTGCTGCGGCCATGGTCGCAGGTGTCGAAGGCATTGAGGTCGCACGGGTGCTGGAACTGCTGCCGTCGCTGACCGGCGTGCGCGGACGCCTGGAGCGTGTCGCGGAACATCCCGATGGCGGCCCGATCTATGTCGACTATGCGCATACGCCGGATGCCCTGCAGACGGTGCTGGCAGAGGTGCGTCCGGCGGTGACCGGCAAGCTGTTTGTCGTCTTTGGCTGCGGCGGTGACCGCGACCGCGACAAGCGCGCACGCATGGGCGCAATCGCCGCGCGCCTTGCCGACAAGGTGTTTGTCACCGACGACAACCCGCGCACCGAAGAAGCCGCTGACATCCGTCAGGAGATCATGGCGGGCTGCCCCGACGCGACCAATGTCGGCGGTCGGGCCGAAGCGATCCGCGCGGCGATCGGCGCGATGAGCGATGGCGATGTTTTGGTCGTCGCCGGTAAAGGTCACGAGCAGGGTCAGATCGTCGGCAAGCAGGTTCTGCCGTTTGACGATGGCGACGAAGTGCGTCGCGCGGTCGACGAGCTGGGACGCGCGGCATGACCGGCCCGGTGCTTTGGAACGATCGCGATGCGGCGGCGGCGACCGGCGGCGAGAGCCTGCAGCCGTGGTCGGCGTTCGGTGTCGCGTTCGACAGCCGGCAGATCGCCCCGGGTGATCTCTTTGTCGCGCTCAAGGGTGAGACATCGGACGGCCATAACTATATCGGCCAGGCATTTGATGGCGGTGCGGCGGCCGCAATGGTGGCGCGCTCGTTCGACCACGACGAGCCGGCGCCACTGCTGCTGGTGCCTGACACGATGGCCGGTCTGAACGATTTGGCGCGCGCCGCCCGTGCGCGTTGCAAGGGCCGGATTTGCGCGGTGACCGGCAGCGTTGGTAAGACCGGCACGAAAGAAATGCTCCACCACGTGCTGGCGCCCCAAGGCGCAACCCATGTCAGCGAGAAGAGCTTCAACAATCATGTGGGAACGCCGCTCAGCCTGGCGCGTATGCCGGCGTCGACACGTTTTGGCGTTTTTGAGATTGGTATGAATGCACCAGGTGAGATCGCGCCGCTGGCCGGTCTGGTGCAGCCGAACATCGCCGTGATTACCGCAGTCGAGCTGGTCCATGGCGCGACCTTTGACGGTATCGACGGCATTGCCGCGGAGAAGGCTGACATCTTCACGGGTGTGGCCGATAACGCTATCGCCGTCATCAACGGCGACAGCACGTTTGCCGACTATTTGACACAGCGTGCTCGCGACGGCGGTGCAGCGCGTGTCGTGCGGTTCGGTGAGACGGACGGCTGCGATGTTCGGTTGCTGGATTGGCGGCTGGACGACGTGGGCACCGCGGTCAAGGCGGACGTCTTCGGCCGAGCGGTGAACTTCCATCTGGGAACGTGGGGCCGTCATCAGGCGCTCAACAGCCTCGCCGTGCTGGCCGTTGTCTCGCTGATGGATGCCGATGTCGAAGAAGCTGCTGCGGCACTGAGCACGGTAACGCCGCCGACCGGAAGGGGCCAGCGCCATCGTATTGCGACCGATGGCGGCGACGTTCTCGTCATCGATGAGTCGTATAACTGCAGCCCCGCTGCGCTGCACGCCGCGCTGCGCGTCTTGCACGCGACGCCGGTTGGCGAGGGTGGTCGGCGTATAGCCGTGATCGGCGATATGCTGGAGTTGGGCGAGCGGAGTGCCGAAACGCACAAGGCGCTGGCTGAGCACATTGTCGATAACGACGTCGATTTTGTCATCCTGATTGGTGACGAGGTCGCGCATACCAAACATGCCCTGCCTGCGAAGCGCTGTGCGGCTCACGTCGCTACGGCGAGTGATGCTATCGCGCCGGTTCTCGATGCGCTGCAGGCAGGCGACGTGGTGATGGTCAAGGGGTCGAGGCGCGTGGGTCTTGAAGCCGTTGTCGAAGAGCTGGTGCGGCATGGCGCCGTCCAGCCCATGGTCGGCAACGGCTGAGGGGGACGAGCGATGCTGTTTAATCTCCTGTCGCCTCTGTCCGAAGATATTGGTGCGCTCCGGTTGTTCTCGTTCATTACGTTCCGGACCGGCGGCGCGATCCTGACGGCGCTTTTGATCAGCCTGATCTTTGGCCCGCTGGTGATCCGGTGGCTGAAGTCGGTTCAGGGTAAGGGTCAACCGATCCGCAGCGACGGACCGGAGAGCCACATCATTACCAAGGCCGGCACGCCGACCATGGGCGGTGTCCTGATCCTGCTGTCACTGGGCGTCGCGACGCTGCTCTGGGCCGACCTGTCGAACGGCTTCGTTTGGATCGTCCTGCTGCTGACGCTTGGCTTTGGCGCCATCGGTTTTGCCGACGACTATCTGAAGGTCACCCATCAGACCAGCAAGGGTCTGTCGGGTTACGTTAAGCTGGCGATGGAAATCGTGCTGGCATTGGTCGCAGCGTTCGCCATCGCCGCGTTGACCGAAAGCCATCTGTCGTCGCATCTGGCTATGCCGTTCCTGAAAGACGTCCTGGTTAATTTCGGCTGGTTTTTCTTGGTCGTCGTTGTCTTTGTCATCGTCGGCGCATCAAACGCCGTCAACTTGACCGATGGGCTGGACGGTCTGGCGATTGGCCCGATCATCATTGCGGCGATGACGTTCGGTATCATCTGCTATCTCGCCGGTAACACGGTTTATGCGTCCTACCTGCAGCTTCCGTTGGTCGTTGGCGCCGGTGAATTGGCTGTGCTGTGTGGCGCGCTGGTTGGCGCTGGGCTCGGCTTCCTGTGGTTCAACGCACCGCCTGCCATGGTGTTCATGGGCGACACCGGCAGCCTTGCCAGCGGGGCCGCGCTGGGCAGCATCTCCGTCGTGACCAAGCACGAGCTGGTGCTGGCGATCGTCGGCGGTCTTTTCGTTCTTGAGACGGTCTCGGTGATTGTCCAGGTCGTCTCGTTCAAGGTCACCGGCCGCCGTGTCTTCCGTATGGCCCCGATCCATCACCACTTCGAAAAAATGGGCTGGGCTGAACCGACAATCGTGATCCGGTTCTGGATCATCGCCATTGTGCTGGCGCTTGTCGGTCTTGCCACCCTGAAGTTGAGGTGAGCCGATGATCGATCTTTCACGCCACGCAGAGTCATCGATCGCGGTCTTCGGGCTGGGACGTTCCGGCGTTTCGAGTTCCCTTGCGCTGGCCGCGGCCGGCGCACAGGTCCATGCCTGGGACGATGATCCCGCGCGGCGCCGTCTGGCCGCCGACAAGGGCGTCACGCTCAATGACCTCTATCGTCTGGAGTGGGACATCGTGCGCGCGCTCGTTCTGAGCCCCGGCGTGCCGCTGACCCATCCGGCACCACATCCGCTGGTCGCCCGCGCGATGGCGGCCGGTGTCGAAGTGATCGGCGACATGGAGCTGTTTGCCCGCTCGCGTCCGCCGGGTCGCGTCGTCGGCGTTACCGGCACCAACGGCAAGTCGACGACGTCGGCGTTGATTGCCCACCTGATCCGCGCGTCCGGCCGCTCGGTGCAACTGGGCGGCAACATCGGTACGCCGGTCCTGGACCTCGACCCGCTGGACGAAGACGGCATCTATGTTCTCGAGCTGTCGTCTTATCAGCTCGATCTGATTCGCTCGCTGGTCAGCGATGTCGCGGTCCTGTTGAATTTGTCGCCCGATCACGTCGAACGCCATGGCGATTTCGCCAACTATATCGCAGCGAAAACGCGCATCTTCTCGCGCCGGGCATCCCATCAGACATCGGTCATCGGCGTTGATGACGACATCTGCCGGCGCATTCACGCCGAGCTCGCGGGCCGGCGCGGCCGCACCATCATTCCGGTGTCGGTACTGCGCCGTGTCGCCGACGGTGTCTATGTCAAGAAGGGCGTTGTGATCGACGAGACGTCAGGTAAACCGGACGAGGTCGTCGACCTCAGCAAGGTCAAGGTGCTGCCCGGCGTGCACAACTGGCAAAACGCCGCGGCCGCACTTGCCGCTATTCGTGCGCTTGGTATTCCCGCCGACGAAGTGGCGAAGGCATTCAAGACATTCCCCGGCCTGGCGCACCGCCAGGAAGTCGTGTGCAAGGTCGGCCGGGTTACCTTTATCAACGACAGCAAGGCGACCAACGCGGCCGCGGCCGCGCGCGGCCTTGCCTGTTACGACCGTATCTACTGGATTGCCGGTGGACGCGCCAAGGAGGGCGGCATTGCGACGCTCTCTCCGTACTTCCCACGGATGGCTCACGCCTTCCTGATCGGGGAGTCCGCCGGCGCATTCGCCCAGACATTAGAAGGACGCGTGCCGTACTCCGTAAGCGGCGATCTTGCGACAGCCGTCAAGCAGGCTAGCGATATGGCGCTGGCTGACCGACGTGCCGGCGCGATCGTTTTGCTGTCACCGGCATGCGCGTCTTTCGATCAGTTCTCCGATTTTGAAGATCGGGGGAACAAGTTCCGTGAAATCGTGCTCGCAGAAAAGAGAAAGCGCGATCAGGAACTTGAGAAGGACACATCTCTTGTCCCACCCGCAACACGCAAAAGGGGGTCTGACATGGCCACGAAACGTTCTTCGGCCAAGAAGTCAACTGCCAAAAAGAAAGCTGCCAAACGCAAGGCTCCGGCCAAGCGCAAGGCCGCGACCAAGAAGAAAGCCGTCAAGCGCAAAGCGCCGGCGAAACGTAAGGCTGCGACCAAGCGTAAGGCTCCGGCCAAGCGCAAAGCCGCAACCAAGAAGAAAGCCGCCAAGCGTAAGGCTCCAGCCAAGCGCAAAGCAGCGACCAGGAAGAAAGCCGCCAAGCGTAAGGCTCCGGCCAAGCGTAAAGCAGCCAAGCGGAAGACGGCTAAGCGTAAGGCTCCGGCCAAGCGCAAAGCGGCCAAGCGCAAGGCTCCAGCCAAGCGTAAGGCAGCGAAGAAAAAAACCGCCAAGCGCAAGGCTCCGGCCAAACGCAAGGCAGCCAAGCGCAAGGCTCCGGCCCGGCGTAAGGCTCCAGCCAAGAGGAAGACCGCTAGGAAGAGATGACAACTTTCGCCCGCACGGACCGCAGCTTACTAGGAAGATGGTGGTGGACCGTCGACCGGTGGACGCTGGCCGCGCTCGTGATCCTGATGCTCTGCGGAGTCATCTTGATCATGGCGGCCAGTCCGCCGGTCGCGGACCGCATTGGTGCGGACTCGTTCTATTTCGTGCGGCGACAGTTCATCTTTTTACCGATTGCACTGGCCGTGTTGATGGCCGTTTCCCTGCTATCGCCGCAGGGCGTGCGTCGGCTTGCTGTTACTGTATTCGGAATCTCGGTCGTGCTTTTGGTGCTGACCCTCTTCATTGGGGCCGACATCAAGGGTTCACGTCGTTGGATTGCTTTGCCGGGATTCTCATTGCAGGCGTCGGAGTTCGTAAAGCCGGCTTTTGCCGTCGTTGTCGCCTGGATGTTTGCCGAACAGCGTACCCGCCCGGGATTTCCGGGCGACCTTGTAGCTCTTTGCCTGTTCATCTTGGTTGTCAGTCTTATCGTGCTGCAACCCGACTTTGGCATGGCCGCCACGGTTACGGCGATCTGGGGCGGCCTATTTTTCCTCGCCGGCATGCCGCTCATCTTGGTAGCCGGCGTGGCGGGGGTCGTCGTGGTCGGGCTGATAGCCGGCTACACCTTCCTGCCGCATGTCGCGGATCGGATCGATCGCTTTCTCGATCCGACATCCGGTGACAGTTTTCAGGTGAACACGGCATTGAGAGCGTTTGAATCCGGAGGAGTCTTTGGACGGGGGCCGGGCGAAGGCGTCGTTAAGGACGTCCTGCCCGATGCCCATTCGGACTTTATCTTCGCCGTCGCCGGCGAGGAGTTTGGTCTGCTCGTCTGTTTGCTGATTGTCGCGTTGTTCGCCTTCGTCGCATTACGCGGATTGATCCGCTTGATGTCGGAGAAGGATCTTTTTGTCTTGTTGGCTGTCGCCGGACTGCTGATTCAGTTCGGGGCCCAGGCGGTGGTCAACATGGGCGTTACGCTGCGTCTGGTGCCGTCGACCGGGATGACGCTGCCGTTCATGTCCTATGGCGGGTCGTCGCTGGTGGCGATTGCCATCGCCATGGGCATGGTGCTGGCGCTGACACGGCGCCGGCCCGAACACGGGAGGCCGTCATGACCGGCCCCGTGATGCTGGCAGCTGGCGGAACGGGCGGACATTTGTTCCCCGCCCGCGCGCTAGCCAGTGTGCTGCTTGACCGTGGCCGCGACGTGGTCTTTGTAACCGATCGTCGCGGTGTCAACCTCGGCGCTGGTCTGGAAGGTGTGCCGGTCCACACCGTGCGTTCGGCCGCCATGGCCGGGCGCAAGCTGACCGGCCGAGTCACCGGCGTGGTTGACCTGCTGCGTGGTACCTGGGAAGCGCGGCGTCTGACCAAGAGCCTCGGCGCATCCTGTGTCGTCGGTTTTGGTGGCTATCCATCAGTGCCGCCGGTGCTTGCTGCGACCCGGTTGGCGTTGCCCACGGTCATTCACGAACAGAACGCGGTGCTGGGACGGGCCAATCGCCTCCTGGCACCCCGTGTCGATGTGATTGCAACGTCGTTCCTCGATACGGCGCGGCTTGATGTGTCGGGCCACGCACGTGTGGCGCTGACCGGCAATCCCGTGCGTCCGGAAATCACCGCGCTGGCTAACCAGCCCTACGTACCGCCAAACGGCGACGGTCGGTTGCGTGTCCTCATTGTCGGCGGCAGCCAGGGCGCCAGCATCCTGAGCCGCGTGCTGCCTGAAGCGCTTGCCACCATGCCGTCCGGCGCGCGTCGTCTTCTGGTCATCACCCAGCAGTGCCGGCCGGAAGACCTGGATGGCGTACGTGCGGCCTATGAGACGCTGGGCGTGCAGGCGACGCTGAAGAGTTTCTTTGACGATATGGCTGATCGCCTGGGCGAAGCCCAACTGGTCATCGGGCGCGCCGGCGCGTCGACGGTCGCCGAGATCGCCGCGGCCGGTAAGCCTGCGATTCTGGTTCCCTATCGTTATGCTGCCGATGACCATCAGACCGTAAACGCCATGGCGGTTGAGGCTGATGGCGCGGGGTGGTTGATGCCTGAGCAGGCGTTTACCGCCGAAGCCCTGGCTGCGCGTTTGGAAGCGTTGACGGCGACGCCGCAGACGCTTCAGGCGGCCGCCGAGAGCGCGCGCCAGCGTGCCCGCCTTGATGCCGCATCGGCATTGGCCGATGTGGTCGAGCGACTGGTGCCCGGCAATGGTGACAGCCACGACGCTTTGATGCGTCCGGAGGCCGCATGAGAGCGCTGCCTCGTGAGATAGGGCCGATCCACTTCATCGGCATGGGCGGCATCGGCATGAGCGGCATCGCCGAGGTGCTGCACAATCTGGGTTATAGCGTCCAAGGTAGCGACCTTGCCGAGAGCGCCAACGTGCGCCGGCTGCGCGCCATGGGTATCACGGTGCATATCGGCCATAGCGCGGAAAATCTGGACGAGGCGGCGATCGTTGTAACGTCGTCGGCGGTCAAGCCCGACAATCCTGAAGTGCTTGCCGCGCGCGACCACTGGATTCCCGTCGTGCGTCGCGCCGAGATGCTGAGCGAGTTGATGCGCTTGCGCTGGTCTGTCGCTGTTGGCGGCACCCACGGCAAGACGACGACGACCTCGATGATCGGCTGGGTCATGGAGTGTGGCGGATTTGATCCGACGGTCATCAATGGCGGCATCATCAACGCTTACGGGACCAACGCCCGGCTTGGCGCCGGCGAATGGATGGTGGTCGAGGCCGATGAATCCGACGGCAGTTTTGTCAAGCTGCCGGCGACCGTGGCCGTCGTCACCAACATGGATCCCGAGCACCTGGAAAACTACGCCTCGTTCGACGAGGTGCGTCAGGCCTATGACGCCTTTGTCGGCAACGTGCCGTTCTATGGTTTCGCCGCGCTGTGTCTCGATCATCCGGAAGTCCAGGCACTGATCGGCCGCATTGCCGACCGGCGAGTCGTGACCTACGGCATGACGCCGCAGGCTGATGTCTACGGGACTAACCTGCGGCCGACCGGCAATGCCTATGAGTTCGACGTCGTCATCCGCGACCGCATCTCCGAGACGACGCGCCAGGTCGACAACGTCTTCCTGCCCATGGTCGGGCGCCACAACGTGTCGAACGCGCTTGCCGCGATCGCCGTCGCCCAGGAGATGCGCATTCCTGATGCTGCGATTGTCGACGCGCTCAAGCGTTTCGAAGGTGTGAAGCGGCGCTTCACCAAGACAGGCGAGGTCGGCGGCATCACGGTGATCGATGATTACGGTCATCACCCCGTCGAGATTTCGGCCGTGCTGTCGGCTGCGCGCGATGCCTATGAAGGGCGCATCATCGCGATCGTCCAGCCCCATCGCTATACGCGCCTGCGCGACCTGTTTGATGACTTCTGCACCTGCTTCAACGATGCGGACGCCGTGATCGTGGCCGACGTCTATCCTGCCGGCGAGGCGCCGATACCAAACTTCGATCGCGACGCCCTGGCACAGGGATTGAGCACCCACGGTCACCGTGAGGTCGAGGTCTTGGACGATCCCGCCGACTTGCCGGCCATGGTCGCGAGCAAGGCGCGGTCGGGCGATGTCGTGATTTGTCTGGGCGCCGGGTCCATTACGACCTGGGCGAACGACCTGCCGCAACAATTGGAGGAACTGGTTGGCGACAAGGCTGTGTGCGCGGGAGGTCGGACATGATGGCCGCATCCAAGCATAACGGTCTGGCCGACCGTCTGCCCGAGGTGCGTGGTCGTTACAGCTTCAATGTCGAACTGTCGAAGACCACGTGGTTCCGCGCCGGCGGTCCCGCGGAGGTCGTCTTCAAGCCGGCAGATGAAGAAGACCTGGCGGCATTCCTGCAGAACCGACCCGAAGATACGCCGGTGATGGTCATCGGCGTCGGCTCCAATCTATTGATCCGCGACGGCGGCATCCCAGGCGTTGTCATCCGCTTGGGCCGTGATCTCGCGCGCGTAACGGTCGACGGCGAGACGGTCGTGGCCGGTGCCGGCGCGCTTGACGTGAACGTCGCGAAGACAGCGCGCCTTGCCGGCCTTGCGGGACTGGAGTTTTTGGTTGGTGTGCCCGGCACGATCGGCGGTGCGCTGCGCATGAACGCCGGCGCCTATGAGCGCGAACTGAGCGATGCACTGATCGAAGCACGGGCGATCGATCCGCGTGGTGAGGTTCAAGTCCTGACGCCCGAGCACCTTGGCCACGGCTATCGCTTCTGCAGCCTGCCCGAAGGGTGGATCTTCACCCAGGCGATCTTGCGGGGCGAGCCCGGTGACGCGGCGGCCATCGAAAAGCGCATGGCGGCGATCCAGTCGCAGCGCAGCAGCACACAGCCCGTGCGTTCGCGCACCGGTGGCAGCACGTTCAAGAACACGCCCGATGCCAAGGCCTGGGAGCTGATCGACCGCTCGGGTTGTCGCGGCCTGACGCGCGGCGCGGCCATGGTGTCGGAACAGCACTGCAATTTCCTGATCAACACCGGCGGGGCGACGTCGGCGGATCTGGAAGGGCTCGGCGAAGAAGTGCGGCGCCGGGTCTTCGAAAAAACCGGCGTTCGGTTGGAGTGGGAGATCCGTCGCATCGGGCGGCACGCAACGGGGCCCGAGGAAGTCGCATGAGCCGGCATGTCGCCGTTTTGATGGGTGGATGGAATTCCGAACGCGAGGTCTCGCTGGTCAGCGGGCGCGAATGCGCCGACGCGCTGGAAGCCAGTGGTTACCGCGTAACGCGGATCGATGTCGATCGCGACATCGCCCATGTGTTGATGGAGATGGACCCCAAGCCGGATGTCGTCTTCAACGCGCTTCACGGCCGCTTTGGCGAAGACGGCTGCATTCAGGGTCTCTTCGAAATCCTGCAGCTGCCCTATACCCATTCCGGCCCGCTCGCTTCGGCGCTTGCGATGAACAAGCAGGCGGCCAAGCGCGTCTTTCGCACCGCTGGTATCCCGTGTGCTGAGAGCGAGATCGTCACCCGCGAGGCGATCGGGCAGTCGGCGCCGATCGAGCGGCCGTTCGTCGTCAAACCGAACCGTGAAGGCTCCAGCGTCGGTGTCCGGATCGTCGAGAAGAACGACAACGACGACCGGCTGCAGCCCGAAGACTTCCGCTATGGCGACGAGGCGATCGTCGAGCGTTTCGTGCCCGGCCGCGAATTGACCGTGGCGGTGATGGGTGATCGCGCGCTGGGTGTCACCGAGATTACGACGCCCCAGGGTTTCTACGATTACGACAACAAGTACACCGAGGGTGGCTCCGTCCACACAATCCCTGCGCCGGTCCACGGCGACGTCTACCGCGAAGCATCGGCAATGGCCGTGAGCGCGCACGAGGCGCTGGGCTGCCGCGGGGTGACACGTTCGGATTTCCGCTATGACGATACCGATGGCGAGCCCGGCGAGCTCGTCATGCTCGAGGTCAATACGCAACCCGGCATGACGCCGCTGTCGCTGGTGCCCGAACAAGCGGCCTATGTCGGCATCGACTTTGGCGAACTCGTCTCCTGGATGGTGGAGGAGGCGCAATGCGGTCAGTGAAGTCACGACAGACCCGGAAGAACGCGCGCAACCGCAGTCCTGCGCAACGCTGGCGTGCGGCCGCAAAACGCTGGTGGCCGCTGGTTGGTTCTATTGCTGTCGCGACAGTTGCGGTTGTTGTACTTTTCGTGAGTGGCGCCGCCGACAGGCGTTGGGCCGAGACACGCTACGTGTTCGCCAACGCCACCGCGGACATGGGATTTTCGGTTGAGCGTGTCTACGCGACGGGGCGGTTCCAAACCGACCGTCAGACGCTGATCGAAGCCCTTGGCGTCGATATCCACCAACCGATCTTCGAGGTGTCGCTGGAGACGGCGCGTCAGCGTGTCGAGGCCTTGCCCTGGGTTAGTGAAGCGTCGGTCGAGCGGCGGCTGCCGGATACGATCATCCTGCGCATCGATGAGCGCACGCCGCTGGCGTTGTGGCAGAACGACGGGCGGCTCGCGGTCGTCGATGACAATGGCGACGTGATTGACGGCGCCCGCCCGCAAGACTTCCGCGAGTTGCTGCTTGTGGTTGGTCCCGACGCCGCCGACGTTGCTGCCGACCTGATCGCCGTGATGAACCTGGTCCCAGAAGTAAGGGATCGCGTTAGGGCCGCCGTCAGGATCGGCAACCGGCGCTGGAACCTGAAACTTGACGACGGCATTGATGTCCAGCTGCCCGAGGACGACCTGGACGGCGCCCTCTACCGGTTGGCAGACCTCGACAAGGCCGAACAATTGCTGGCGCGCGATGTCCAGACTGTCGATTTGCGCCTGCCCGACAAACTGGTGCTGCGCCTGACACCCGAAGCGCAGGCACGCATGTCTGTCGACCCCGAAGAGGGCGAAGACACATGAGGACACGGAAACCATGACACCGCGCTCAGGGCTCGTCGCAGCCATCGACATCGGCAGCACCAAGGTGTGCTGTTTCGTCGCGCGTCCGGACGACAACGGTGGCCTGCGTGTCACCGGCATCGGTTGCCAGGCGTCGCGTGGCGTTCACGCCGGCACCGTCGTCAACATGGAAGCCGCCGAGGAATCGATCGCGGCGGCCGTCAACGCGGCCGAGGAAATGGCCGGCGAGACCTTGCGCGATGCCTGGGTCAACATTACCGCTGGCCAGCCGCGTTCGCACACGGTCGCCGTCGACGTCACCATTGCCGGCCATCAGGTCGGCGAGGCCGACCTGCGCCGCGTGATGATGCAGAGCCGTCAGACGATCGACACGGTCGATCAATCGATCATTCACGCCATGCCGGTTGGCTACAGCATCGATGGCAACCGGGGCATTCGCGATCCCCGCGGCATGGTCGGCGATCGGTTGGGCGTCAACGTGCATCTGGTGACGACGGGCGAAGGCCCGCTGGCCAACCTCGAGACCTGCGTCACCCGTTGTCACCTGGATGTGGCGGGCCGGGCGTCGACTCCCTATGCGTCAGCGCTCGCGGCCCTGGTCAAGGACGAGATGGATCTGGGCGTCACCGTGGTCGACATGGGCGGCGGTACGACAACCGTGGCCGTCTTCTTCGACGGCGACTGCATTCACGTCGACGCGGTGCCGGTTGGCGGCATGCACGTCACCAACGATATCGCGCGCGTGCTGTCGACGCCGGCCGAAATGGCGGAGCGGCTGAAGATCCTCTACGGCAGCGCCTATGGCTGCAGCGACGACGACCGCGAGATGATCGATGTGCCGATGATCGGCGAGCACGACAACGGCAACGTCAATCAGGTGCCGCGCTCGATGCTGGTCAGCATCATCCGGCCGCGGATTGAAGAGACACTAGAGATGGTGCGCATGCGCCTGGCGTCGGTTGGGCTGGAAAAGCTCGCCGGACGCCGGCTGGTTCTGACCGGTGGCGCGTGCCAACTCCATGGCGTGAGAGATCTTGCCGGCCAAATCCTCGGCAAGCAGGTCCGCGTCGGCAACCCCCTTTGGCTCAAGGGCCTTGCCCAAGCAACGTCAGGCCCGGCGTTTACCACCTGCGCCGGTCTTCTGCGTTACGCGGTCAAGGAACACGACGAAGTCGAGATGAGCTTTTCCCACTGGCCCGCCCATGGCGGCCTGCTCGGCCGGTTCGGTCGGCTGGGACAGTGGTTCCGGGAGAACTTGTGATGAAGGTGTGGGTTCGGGCGGGCGCGGTCCGGACCGGCGGTGGTAGGCCAAGCGGCCAACAGAAGATGGGCGTCATTCTTTGTGCTGGAGGCAACATATGACAATCAACTTAGGCGTTCCCGAAACGCAATGCCTGAAGCCGCGTATCACCGTTATTGGTGTTGGCGGTGCCGGCGGCAACGCCGTCAACAACATGATCGCCTGCGGGCTTAACGGCGTCGAGTTCGTCGTCGCCAATACCGATGCGCAGGCCCTTAACCAGACGATTTCCGAGCGCAAGATCCAGCTGGGAACGTCAATCACGCAAGGTCTGGGCGCCGGTTCCAGGCCTGACATCGGCAAGGCCGCGGCCGAAGAAGCGATCGAAGAGATCATGGAGCAGCTGATCGGCTCGCACATGGTCTTCATCACTGCCGGCCTTGGCGGTGGTACAGGTACCGGTGCGACGCCGGTGGTGGCGCGCGCCGCCCGTGAGCAGGGCATGCTGACGGTCGGCGTCGTCACCAAGCCGTTCCACTTCGAAGGTGGTCAGCGCATGCGCTTGGCCGAAGAAGGTCTGCGCGAGCTGCAGCAGTTTGTCGACACGCTGATCATCATCCCGAACCAGAACCTGTTCCGGGTGGCCAATGATCAGACGACGTTCGCCGATGCCTTCAAGATGGCGGACGATGTGCTGCACGCCGGTGTCAGGGGTGTCACCGATCTGATGGTGCAGCCCGGCCTGATCAATCTGGACTTCGCCGATGTGCGTTCGGTGATGAGCGAGATGGGCAAGGCCATGATGGGCACCGGCGAGGCCGGTGGCGACCGCCGGGCGCTGGAAGCGGCCGAGGCGGCAATCGCCAATCCGCTGCTGGACGAAGTGTCGATGCAAGGCGCCAAGGGTGTTCTGATCAACATCACCGGCGGTCCCGACATGACGCTGTTCGAAGTCGACGAAGCGGCCAATCGGATCCGCGAAGAGGTCGATACCGACGCCAACATCATCTTTGGCGCCGCCTTCGACGACAGCATGGAAGGGTCGATCCGCGTTTCGTTGGTTGCCACCGGTATCGAAGCCGAAGGTATGGCTGTTGGCACACCGGGTCGCCCGTCGTTGACCGCCATCGAAGGTGGCCAGTCGATCAGGACGCCGGTCGCCGGCGGCGGTATCACGGCCAGTGCCGGTCAGCACGCTCTGGCGCTGAACACACAGCGTCAGGCCGAAACGGAAGAGCCGCAGTCCATGTTGAACCCGGCGGAGAACCTGGCGCCTGAGCCGGTCACTGTCCGTCCGGCCATGCCCCAGCAGGCGGCTAAGCCGACTTATGCCGCCCAGCCGGCCGTGCAGGCGAAGTCGTTGTCGGAAACGATGGCGGCAACGCAGCCTCAGGCTGCGGTGCAGCCCCAGGTCTCTGTACCGTCCGCCATGCCGGCGCAGGCTCCGACGCAGGTGCAGGCACCGGTTCAGCCCCAGGCGCCGGTGCAGCCCCAAGTGCGTACGCAGTTGGAGCCGCAAGCCAAGCCTGTTCCTCAGGCGCCGGCTATGCCAAAGGCCACCGCAATGCCAGCGGCTCCGGCCCCGGCTCAACCCGCCCAAGCAGCGCAACCGGCCAAGGAGGCAAGTTTCATTGCCCCGGCGCCGGTCGAGCCGCAACGTCGGCGGGAGCCCGAGGCCACGGCCGATCCCTCGGCGGCGGCGGCACTCGCCAACGGTACAGGGGAGTCGCGTCGTCCGAGCTTGTTCGAACGGATGACAGGTACCGGCCGCGCCAAGGACACGCGACCCGAGACCAAGGTGCGTTCGGAACCGGCCATGCGTGCCGAACCAAAGGTCGAGCAGCCGGCGCCTGAGCCGGCGCGTCCGGCCCGCTCGGAACCGTCGCTCTCCAGCGGTGCCGACACCAGTATGGAAATCAGCTCTGTCGAAGACGATGTGCTTGATATTCCAGCATTTTTGCGTCGTCAGGCCAACTGATCGACGGTTCCTGCAGGACTGAAACATCCTGTAACAAAGAGTGACTTGAGGGCTCCAGAGGCGGTTGTTAGGTAACGTCTCTGGAGCGCTCGCCCGCAGGACAAATGTTTTTCCGCTGGTGACCGGGTGCGATGGGGATCCGGGGGGTGGATCCGTTGGACCTATTTTAAGGAGGGCCAGACCTTGGCCACAACACAACAAACGACGCTGAAGACGCCGATTTCATGCACAGGCATTGGCCTGCATTCCGGCGAGAAGACGTCGATGACGCTGCGACCTGCTCCAGCCAACTCTGGCATCGTCTTTGAGCGCACCGACCTTCAGAATGGTGGCCGGCTGTTTCCGGCTCGCTATGACTATGTCTCCGACACGTTTCTATGCACGACCCTGACCAATGCCTCCGGCGCCACGCTGGCGACGATTGAGCATGTCATGGCTGCGTTGGCTGGCTGCGGTATCGACAACGCGGCGGTCGAAGTCAACAGCGCCGAGCTGCCGATCATGGATGGCAGTGCGTCGCCCTTCGTCTTTTTGATCGAGTGTGCCGGTATCGAGACGCTTGATGCGCCGCGCCGCGCCATTCGCATTCGCAAGCCTGTGGCCGTCGAAGACGGTGACAAGCGCGCCAGCCTGATGCCGTTTGACGGGCGTCAGGTCAGTTGTGAGATCATTTACGACAACAGCCGGATCGCCCGTCAGCGCGCGACCGTCAATGTGTCATCCGAGACGTTCAAGAACGAGGTGTCGCGTGCCCGCACGTTCGGCTTGATGGAAGACGTCGCGGGACTGCAGGCGAACGGCCTCGCGCTTGGTGGTTCGCTTGACAACGCCATCGTCGTCAGTGGCGACAAGGTGCTGAACGATGGCGGTCTGCGCTTCGACGATGAGTTTGCCCGCCACAAGGTACTCGATGCCATCGGTGACCTTGCGCTTGCCGGTGCGCCGGTGATCGGTTCGTTCGACGGCCATTGTTCGGGCCACGCGCTGAACATCGAGTTGCTGAAGGCCGTATTTGCCGATGACAGCGCTTGGGAATGGTCGGACTACGTGGAAGCGAGCGATTGGCCTGAGATGCCGATGGTGGCCAGCGCCTGATTACTCTCCTTGTATCTCTCTGCCCTACAGGCCGTCATTCACCGTGATACGTGACGACGGTCTCAAGCAGATCCCAACACATTGGGATCTGCTGTTTCTTTTGGGTGCCGTTCGGATTCACGCCGATCGGCTGTACCCTTGACGGGTTCAGCCGATCTACGATCCCGACTGATTGTTTTCGATTGTGATGGCGTTCTGATCGACAGCGAACCGGTGTCGTGCGTCGCCACGTCGGCCGAACTGCACGATGCGGGCTTTCCCATCAGCGCGGAGGTCATCGGTGAGCGTTTTACCGGCATGTCGACTGACAGCATGTTGGCGACCATCGAACGTGAGGCCGGGCGGCCGTTGCCGGATGATATCGCCGAGCGCATCCACGACCGAGAGATGGCCCTTTTCCGAGAGGACCTGGAGGCCGTTGCGCATGTCGCCGACGTGCTGGACCACCTGGATGCCTCAGGCATGGCCTATTGCGTGGCGTCGAGCAGTACGCCGGAGCGGCTCAAGGTGACCCTGGGCCATGTCGGGCTTTACGATCGATTTCCCAAGATCCTGAGCGCCACCATGGTGAAGAACGGGAAGCCGGCGCCTGACTTGTTCCTGCTGGCTGCCCGGGAAATGTACGTGCCGGCAGAGGCCTGCATTGTCATCGAAGACAGCGTGCCTGGCGTGCGCGGCGCGCGGGCTGCGGGGATGGTGGTTCTGGGTTTTTGCGGTGCCAGCCACTGTCAGGCTGGCCATGGCGACGACCTTGTCGCTGCTGGGGCCAAAACGGCATTTGACACGATGCGCGATCTGCCCAAATTGCTCTCAACTTTGCTGTAACGGCCGAACGTCGTATAGGACGGCGCGCCCTCCGGTGCTATGATCCAATGCTTGGAAATATGGCGGATGTCACAATTGTCTCTACGCACCTTGATTGAACGGTCCAGCCGCGGCGGCGCAATGCTTCTGGTCGCCACCGCGCTTGTGCTCGGCGCCTGTGAATCTGAACCGGAGCCCTATGTCGAACGGCCTGTCGACGACATCTACAACGGTGCGCTCAACCTTCTGATCGCCGGCCAATACGCGGATGCCGCCCGGGAGTTTGACGAAGTAGAGCGCCAGCACCCCTATTCCCAGTGGGCGACGCGCGCGCAGCTGATGTCGGCGTTCGCTTACTATCAAAACGACAATTACGACGACGCGATCTTGGCGGCCGACCGCTTCATTCAGCTTCACCCCGGCCACAAAGACGTCGCCTATGCCTACTACCTGATCGGTCAAAGCTACTATGAGCAGATATCGGATGTCGCGCGCGATCAGCGCATGACACAGCTGGCGCGCCAGGCGTTCACCGAGGTCCTGCGGCTGTTCCCCAACACCGAGTATGGCCGAGATGCGCAGTTGAAGCTGGAACTGACCGACGACCACCTGGCCGGCAAGGAAATGGCCATTGGGCGCTGGTATCAGAATCGCAACCAGTGGATCGCCGCGCTTAACCGTTACCAGGTGGTTATCGTCAACTACCAGACAACAAGTCAGGTGCCGGAAGCGCTGATGCGCCTGACCGAGACCTATCTGGCCATCGGCGTGATCAGCGAGGCCCAGACGGCCGCCGCGGTGCTGGGTCATAACTTCCCCGGCAGCGTCTGGTACGAGGACAGTTACAACCTTCTCGCCGAGCACAACCTGGTTCCCCAATTGTATGAAGACTCCTGGATCGCCGAGAAGACCACCGAGTTAGAGGGCTAGGGGTCATGCGCATGCGTGGTGCGGACTGGTGATGTCAGCCCATCCAAGATCGCGATAGCGGCGGCGGGCTTGCCATGCTTGCCTCGCTTCAGGTCCGCGACCTCGTGGTCATCGATCGCGTTGAGCTGGAGTTCGCTCCCGGTCTCACCGCCCTGACCGGCGAGACCGGCGCCGGAAAGTCGATCCTGATGGATGCCCTGGGCCTGGCGCTAGGCGCCCGCGCCGATGCCGCGATGGTGCGACCAAAGGCCGATCGTGCCGCCGTGTCGGCGACGTTTGATGTGCCGCCCGGTCATCCGGTGACGGCGCTTCTCGAAGAGCAGGGGTTTGAGGTCGGCGACGAACTGGTTCTGCGCCGCGTCGTCCAGGCCGATGGCCGCAGTCGCGCCTTTGTCAATGACGAGTCCTCCAGCGTCGGGTTGCTCGGTCGCCTCGGAGAGCTGTTGATTGAGGTCCATGGCCAGCATGATCAGCGCGGCTTATTGCGGGCGGAAACGCACCGCGCCTTGCTTGATGCGTTCGGCGGTCTGGATAAACAGGTGGCCGCGGTTGCGCAGGCTTGGCGTGCGTGGCGCGATGCCCGGCGGGCGCTGGACGAGGCGCGCCGGGACGAGGCAAAGATCCGCGACATCGAGGCGTCGCTGCGCGATGAGCTCGCTGAGCTTGAAGCGCTTGATCCTCAACCGGATGAGGAAGAGGCCTTGGCCGGGCAGCGCTCGCGTCTGGTCAACGCTCAGCGCATTGTCGAAGCCATAAACACTGCGCTTTCAGCGCTGGAAGGCGAGAGCGGTCTGGACACAACACTGCGCGTTGCATCCGGTGAGTTGTCGCGCGTCGGGGATGTGGCTGCCGGTCTGCTGGATCCTGCGATCGGTGCGCTCGACCGAGCCGTCGCCGAAGCCAATGAAGCGATTGCCAGGCTGACCCTGGCCGGGCGCGACCTGGAAGGTGATGCCGATAGTCTGGAGGCTATTGAGGGGCGCTTGTTCGGTTTGCGCGCCGCCGCGCGCCGCCACCAGATTACGGTCGCACAATTGCCTGAGATGTTTGCACGACTGCGCGACCGCCTTGCCCTGATCGACGACCGTGATGGTGTCCTTGCAAAGCTTGGCGAGGACGAAGCCAAGGCGTCCGATCAGTTCGAAAAGCTTTGCCGTAAGCTCACAACAGCCCGCAAGAAGGCCGCGAAGGCATTGGATGCCAAGGTGGCGACCGAGCTTAAACCGCTCAAGTTGGGCAAGGCGCGCTTCGAAACCGCGCTTGAGCCGCTGGATCGCGATGACTGGGGGCAGGCTGGCGCAGAGAAGGTGGCCTTTCTCGTCGCTACCAATCCGGGGGCAAAGCCTGGGCCACTGCAGCGCATTGCATCGGGCGGAGAATTGTCGCGATTCATGCTGGCGCTGAAGGTGGCGCTTGCCGAGAAACGCCCGGGTGCCGCCATGGTGTTCGACGAGGTCGATGCAGGCATTGGCGGTGCCGTGGCGGATGCGGTTGGCGAACGCCTGCGAGCGCTTGGACGTGACGGTCAGGTTCTGGTCGTGACCCATTCACCGCAGGTCGCGGCGCGCGCTGATCGCCATGTTCGTATTGCCAAACAGTCCAGCAAGACCTCGACGTCGGTCGATGCGGTGGCGTTGGACCTGGACGCGCGGCGCGAGGAAGTCGCGCGCATGTTGGCCGGCGCCAAGGTGACCAAGGAGGCGCGCGCGGCTGCCGACAGTCTGCTTAAGGCCGGTGTTTCGTGACGGAAGCCGCCTTGCATGATCGTCCGGTCGAAGAGTTGTCGTTGGAGGAGGCCGCGGCTGAGCTGGCCCGCCTCGCCCAGGAGATCGCCCATCACGACAAGCTCTATCACGAGCAGGATGCGCCGGAGATTTCCGATGCCGACTATGACGCCCTGCGCCGGCGCAATGAGGCAATCGAGGCGCTGCATCCCGACCTGATTCGCGAAGACAGCCCCAGCCAGCGCGTCGGCGCACGCCCGGCCGCGGGCTTTGCGACGGTTACCCATTCTGTGCCCATGTTGTCCCTGGGCAATGCCTTCGATGATGAGGATGTCGCGGACTTTCTGGAGCGTGTGCGCCGGTTCCTGGGATTGGATGAGACGCAACAAGTTGCCGTCGTTGCCGAACCCAAGATTGACGGTCTGGCCGTATCGTTGCGCTATGAAAAGGGGCGCTATGTTCGCGCCGCCACCCGTGGCGACGGCAATGTCGGTGAGGATATCACGGCCAATGTGGCGACCATCGATGTCGTACCTGAGAAGATCGACGCCGACGACATGCCAGACGTGTTCGAGATTCGCGGCGAGGTCTATTTGCGCCGTGACGACTTCTTGGCCTTGAACGAGGCGCGCGAGGCCGAAGACCAGCCGCGCTTTGCCAATCCGCGCAACGCCGCGGCGGGGTCCTTGCGCCAGCTTGACGTGGCCATCACCGCGTCACGCAATCTGAAACTGTTTGTCTACGCATGGGGCGAGGCCGAGAGCCTACCGGCTGACACCCACTGGGGCATGCTCCAAGCGTTTACGCGCTGGGGTTTCGAGGTGAATCCGTACATTGCGCTGTGTCACGATCTCGACGCCATGCTGGAACTCTACCGGTCTGTAGGCGAACAGCGCGCTGACCTGCCCTATGACATCGACGGTGTCGTCTACAAGGTCGACCGGCTGGACTGGCAGCGTCGGCTGGGGTTTGTCAGCCGTGCGCCGCGGTGGGCGATTGCCCATAAGTTTCCAGCCGAAAAGGCGCAGACCGTTCTGAAGGAAATCAAAATTCAGGTCGGCCGGACAGGGACGCTGACGCCGGTTGCCGTTTTGGAGCCGGTCACGGTCGGCGGTGTCGTCGTGCAGCACGCAACGCTGCACAACGAGGAAGAGATCGAGCGCAAGGATGTGCGGGTCGGTGACACGGTGATCGTGCAGCGGGCCGGTGACGTCATCCCCCAGGTCCTGGGTCCGGTCAAGGAGAAGCGACGCAAAGGCGCCAGACGCTACAAGTTCCCCCAGAAGTGTCCGATCTGCGGCAGCATGGCGGTGCGCGAGCATAACCCGAAGACGGGCAAGCTAGACGCGGCGCGGCGTTGCACCGGCGGATTGATCTGCGAAGCCCAGGCGGTCGAACGTTTGCGTCACTTCGTCAGCCGCAACGCGTTCGACATCGAGGGCTTGGGGGATAAGCAGGTTCAGTTCTTCTGGGATCGCGAAGAAATCCGCAATCCCGTGGACATCTTCACCTTGGCGAAGCGCGATGCCGAGAGTGACACGCATCTGGCCGACCAGGACGGCTGGGGCGAGGTCTCGGCGCGCAACTTGTTTCAGGCCATCGAAGACCGGCGCCATATCGGCCTCGATCGTTTTATCAACGCGCTGGGTATTCGTCATATCGGCGAGACGACCGCGCGGGTTTTGGCGCGCAGCTATGGTTCGGCTTCGTCGTTCTATACGGCCATGCAGGAGGCCAAGCTGGGCGAGGGCGAGAGCTGGGACGACCTGCTGAACATTGATGGCATCGGTGAGACGGCCGCGGAGGCATTGGTCGAGTTTTTCGCCGAGCCGCACAACCGCGACATCGTCGAAGGGTTGCTCGACCAGCTTGAGATTGAAGACATGGCGGCAGCCGCGTCCGATACGGCCGTCGCCGGCAAGACCGTCGTCTTCACCGGCAGCCTGGAAGCGATGACACGCCAGGAAGCGAAAGCGACGGCGGAAAGCCTGGGCGCCAAGGTCGCAGGTTCCGTCTCGGCCAAGACCGATATCGTGGTCGCTGGACCGGGCGCCGGATCGAAACTCAAAAAAGCGACCGAACTGGGTCTCACGGTCATGACCGAAGAGGAGTGGCTGGCGTTCATTGGCCGCTAAGCTGCTCGCGCAATGGTGACTGGCCTTATGCCGTGCCCGCGTGTTTGGTTTTCGACGGGGGCGTGCTGCCGAGGACGAAATTATGGCGCCAACACAAGACCGATTGTCGCGACGATCCCTCATGGCCACGGGGCTGGCCGCCGGCGGTGCCGCTGCGTCGCCGGCCTGGGCCTCTTTGGTGGCGACACCGGGTCAAACGTCCGGACCGTTCTATCCCCTTGAGCTGCCGCTCGACGATGACAACGACCTGACGTCGGTTGACGGCTCATCGGTTGGCGCTACGGGTGAAGTGATCCACGTGGCCGGGCGTATCCTCGGGATCGACGGGACACCACTGGAAGGTGCCCGTGTTGAGTTATGGCAGGCCAACGCGGCTGGTCGCTATCACCATCCCCTGGACTCCAGCAGTCGCGACGTCGATGCCGGGTTCCAGGGTTTCGGTCACACGATGACGACGGCAGACGGCGCGTATCGCTTCAAGACCATCAGACCCGGATTGTATCCCGGCCGTACGCGGCATCTGCACTTCGCGGTTCTGGCGCCCGACGGCAGAGAGTTGGTGACACAGATGTACTTTGCCGGCGAACCAGGCAATGCCAAGGACGGGCTCTTGCGCCGCATCGGTGATCCCGCGCAACAGCAAAGTGTCATTGTCGACTTTGCACCGGCTGATGATGGCAGCGCGCTCGGCCAGTTCGACATGGTGCTGGCTTAGCTAGGCAGGCCAGGAGGCTCGACCCAGCGTTTGTGATCCTTCAGCACCTCGACGAGACGGTCGCGGTCGAGCGCCTCGGCCGGGTTGCCGTTGATGCCGGTCATCGGCTCGCTCACCGCCAGAACATTCATGATCGCCTCATCCACAGACTGCACGACCGCGTCGAAGAACGGATCGAGCCGGTGGTCGGGAATGCAGGAGAGCTCCAGATAGCTGCCGCCGGCCATCAACGCGTCCGAGCCTGCCGTCGTGAAGGCCAAAAAGATATCGCCGGAACCGTGACCGGAATAGGAACCGCCCCGGCCGATACCCAGGCTGATACGCCGCGCCAGGCGCTTACACTGATGCGACAGAAGTGGCGCGTCGGTGCCAACGATGGCGATGATGGAGCCGGTGTCGAAGTCGTAGGGTTCCGGGCCCGGCAGCAATTCAGCCATCGGGATGCCGGCGATCATCAGATCCCTGCGCAAGCCGAAATTTGCCTGGACGAACGCGCCGACCGTATAGCCGGTGCCGTCGTGATCGACGACACGTGACGCCGTCCCCGATCCACCCTTCATGCCATAGAGCATCATGCCGGTGCCGCCGCCGATGCTGCCTTCCTCGATCGGACCGGATTGCGCGCCGTCGATGGCTTCGAAGACGTGCTCGCGCTTGATGTGGAAGCCGTTGATATCATTGAGATATCCGTCATAAGTCTCACCCGCCACCGGCAGGCCCCATGACGGCCCGTCGCCGTAGCTGTTGGCGTTCTGATACAGCCATTCGATGGTCGCATCGCGCGCCACGCCACAGGAATGGGTGTTGGTGATGGTGATCGGCCCGTCACAGTGGCCGGCTTCGTCAACCCACCAACTGCCCGTCAGTTCGCCGTTGCCGTTGAGGCTGAACATACCGGACCAGACGGGGAAGGCCGCCTTGGCGCGGCCACGCGGAATGATCGCGGTGACGCCGGTTCGGACCGGTCCTTGACCGACCACCAGGTCACCGTTGCCTTCGATCAGCGTCGCGTAGCCGACTTCGACGCCCGGCACATCGGTGATGGCATTGTTGGTTCCGGGCGACCCCTTGAACGGAATACCGAGCGCGCGGGCGCGCGTTTTGCCGGCGGGGGTGGCGAGCAGGGAATTCGTCATGAGTTGGCTCCGGAAACGTCGGCGTGATCAGGTCTGGTGAAGGGCCTGCGCAACGCGACTTAGCACATCTTGCTGCTGACGGGAGGTGGTTACCTGAAATCGCTCGAAGTCTGCGTTGGCGGAAAGCCTGATGTCGCAGAACAGGCCGGCATCATCCTCATGAAAGTGCAAGAACGCACGGGACTTGCGATAGAAGACACCGCGTTTGCGTTCGGCAATGCCATCCAGGTCCCGTAGCTTTTCGAGCAGCGGTTCCAGCGTATCGAGCGCGGTCGGACCGGCGTGTCTCATGCCCCATCGGTCAGCGGGCGGGTGACCGCGTCCAGCCATTTGGCGGTTTCCGCGTCCAGTCGAGGGGTCAAGGTTTCGCGGACATCGCGGTGATAGGCATCGACCCAGGCGATTTCGTCGCGACTCAGGTCGTCGACCGCGATCAAACGACGGTCAAGAGGCGCCTTGGTGATCGTCTCGAACCGCAGCATGGGGCGTTCGCCGTCGGTCTCGTCCTCGCGCACGACAACAAGGTTCTCGATGCGAATGCCATAAGCGTTTGTCTTGTAGTAGCCGGGCTCGTTGGAGACGATCATGCCGGGTTTGAGCGCGACGTCACTGGGCCTTTTCGAGATACTCTGCGGTCCTTCGTGCACCGCCAAGTAGCTGCCGACACCGTGGCCTGTGCCGTGATCATAGTCGAGGCCCATCTGCCACAGGGGCGCGCGGGCGAGCGCATCGATCTGCGCGCCGCTGGTGCCGGCCGGCACGCGCGCCGTTGCGATGGCAATGTGACCCTTTAAGACCGCCGTGAAGTGACGGCGCTGATCGTCGCTGGGCTCGCCGACGGCGATGGTGCGGGTCACGTCGGTGGTGCCGTCAACGTACTGACCACCGGAATCAACCAGGTAGAGCTCGCCTTGTTCCAGCTTGCGGTTGGTCCTTTCGGTCGAGTGGTAGTGCACGATCGCCCCATTCGGACCCGCACCGGAGATCGTGTCGAAGCTGGGCCCCTGATAACGCTCGCCTTCGGCGCGAAAGGCACCAAGGCGTTCGGCGACGCCCATTTCGTCGAGCTCTTGGTTGCTGCCTGGCGCGGTCTGAATGGCCATCCAGTGCAGGAAACGGGTCAAGGCGACGCCGTCGCGAACATGGGCGGCCTTCGATCCCTCGACCTCCACCTCGTTCTTGCACGCCTTGGGCAACCGGCAGGGATCGGCGCCTTCAACAACCGTGCCGCCGGCCTTGTCAATCCGGTCGGCAAACCACATGGGACCGCTGGCGGCATCCAGGCGGATCGGTTGACCCTTCCTGGCGAGATCGTCGACCGCGGCTGCCAGGGCCCCCGGCGTGTTGACGATGACGTTGCTCTCCAGGGCTTCAACCAGGGCAGGCGTCAGTTTCCGTCGGTCAACGAAGAGCTGCACGCGACCATTGGCCTCGACGATAGCCCAGCTCAGGCAGAACGGTGTATTCGGCAAGTCGTGGCCGCGCAGGTTGAGGAGCCAGGCGATCGACGCTGGGTCCGAGAGGATTGCGGCGCCGTGGCCGTCTTCGGTCAGGGCGGCGGCGACCTCCTCAATTTTATCGGCTGAAGCACGACCGGCCAGTTCGAGCGGATGAACATCAGCCGGTGTCAGGGGCGCCGCAGGCTGGTTCGACCAGACCGCATCGAGCGGATTGCTGTCGAGCGCCGCAAGATCACCGCCTGCCTTGGCACAGGCCTGTTCCAAGCGCCGCACCGAAGGCGGCGTGTGGAGCCAGGGATCGAAGGCGAGTGTCTTGCCGTCGCCCAGGTGCTCGGCGATCCAGTCGGCGGGCGGCTCTTCAATCAGGTGGCGGCGCTCAAAGAGATCGCCGTTGACTTCGCCTTCGGCCTGTAAGGTGTAGCGACCATCGACAAAGACCGCTGCCTTGTCGGTCAGGACGACGGCGAGGCCGGCGGAACCGGAAAAGCCGGTCAACCACAGAAGCCGGTTGCTGCGGGCGGCGACGTACTCACCCTGGTGCTGGTCGGCGCGCGGTATGAGAAATCCGTCGACGCCGCGCCGGGTCAGTTCCTCGCGCAGCGCCTTCAAGCGCCAAGCCGGGGCGGGTGGTCCGGCGGCGAGGCCATCCTGGTGATCGGCAGCCATGACCTGTTTGAGCGCCTTGAGCTCGTTCGCAAGTTCATCATCGGGATCCGGGTCGATCAGCCCGATCCAGGCCTCGGGCTGCCAGATCGGTGGCGCCGCGATAACGCCGGCCAGCAGATCGCGGACATCGGCCACGCTCTTGCCCGACTTCGCCCGCGCCAGCAGGCCGGCGAGCACGGCGTCGCCGCGATAGGATCCTTGATTCTTGTTTGCTGCGGTCATGATCCCGTCCAGATTTGAAGCCCGGAGGGTAGCGGGCCGCGGGCGCGTGTGGCAACAAGGGGTCTCACGAACAACCGCAAGGCACGGCGAGGTACGATGACCGGCGGCGTCGACATCCTTCAGATTACCGATTTGCACATCCACAGCGATCCGGCAAGGCGCGTTCACGGTCGTGATACGCTTACCACGCTTCAGCACGTTGTCGATGCGATTGGCCGCGACGAGACGGCGCCGGCCATGGTCTTGGCGACCGGCGACCTGACCGATAATGCCGACCCCATCGCCTATCAGCGGCTGCGGCCGCTGCTGTCGGCGTTGGGCTCGCCCGTTTACGTCATTCCCGGCAACCACGATCTTGTACCCGCCATGGACGAGCACCTGGTCGGCGAACCCATCCGCCATGTGGGTTCTGTGACGGCCGCCGATTGGACGCTGGTGTTTGTCGACACGACGATTCCCCACCAGACCGAAGGGCATCTCGACGATGACCGGTTGGCCGACGTGGACCGCGAAATCAGCAAGGCGGCCACGCCCTTTGTCATGGTTGTCATGCATCACCAGCCGGTGCCGATCGGTAGTCCGCTCGACACGTGCGGATTGATGAACGCCGATGCGCTCTATGAGGTGCTGGACCGGTACCCGGCCGTGAAGGGGCTGCTATGGGGTCACATCCACCACACACACGACAGTGACCGCAATGGCGTCAGACGGTTGGGGACGCCCTCGACCTGCGCACAGTTTCTCAACAAGATGGGGACCGATGCTGAGTTTACCGATGAGCCGCCGGCCTATCGCCGACTTCGGCTGAAGGATGACGGCACGATCGAGACCGCTGTCGTCTGGGTCGACGAGGCGCTCGCTTAACTCTTGTTTGTCATCACCAGAGCGGTCCAGCCGCGCAGATCGTGGCGGTCGACAAGGACCAGACCATGACGTTCGTGCGCGGCCACGGCAGCTTTGGCCTGGTCGACCAAGAGGCCCGACAGAACAGCCGTCCCGCCAGACGCCAGATGATGCGCCAGGTCGCCCGCCATGGCGATTAACGGACGCAGAAGGATGTTGGCGGCGATCAGATCGTAAGGACCATGTACGCCGACCTCTGGCGCGCTGTAACCATCGCCTTCTACGATGACGACCTGCTTGTCGACATGATTGGCCATGACGGCCTCGCGCGCGAAACGAACGGAGGGCGTGTCGTTGTCGACACCCAGTACCGTTGCGGCGGGCCATCGCTTGGCCATCGCGATGGCCAGAATGCCGGAACCGCATCCCATATCGAGGGCACGCTCGACGTCGGCTGTCGCCGCGAGCGCATCGATGGCCATCAAGCAGCCTTCGGTCGTCGCGTGTTCGCCCGATCCGAACGCCGGACCGGCATCGATAACGATCGGTATCAGGTCGTTGTCGGGCGCGGCCGTATGGCTGCCGTGGATCCAAAAACCAGCCGCGGCGAGCGGTGGAAATGCCGCGAGGTTCTCGCTGACCCAATCGCGGGGCTCCAGTTGCGCGATGTCGAGATCATCGATCACATGGGTCTCGGTACCCAATGCCGCAACAAGGGCATTAATCAAGGCGTTATGCGCGGGCTCATCGGCAAATAGCGCGGTGACACGCCATGATGGGCCGCCGTCCGACTCAAAACTGCTGATCGATTGCGCGCCGGTTTCGCTCAAGACGGCATCGACCGCTTCGACATCGCCCGGCGCGACGGCCAATGTGACTTGCCAAAGTGGCTGATCAGTCATGGATGGGGAGCGCTCGGCGATCGTGCTCAGACCGGCTCGACAAACTCGGCCATGACCTTCTTGTCACCGGCCTTGTCGAAGGCGATGTCGAGTTTGTTGCCATCAATCGCCTGGACTTGGCCGTAGCCGAACTTCTGGTGGAACACGCGGGTGCCGATATCCGGCACGCCGCGCCCCTGGCCGACGGGGATGTAGACCTCGCTGCCGTCATCGAAGCGCTTGGCGCGGGCTTCGACGACCCGGTAGTAGTTCGACTGCCGGCCACCGAAACTGGGTCGACGCATGGCAGATTCCCAGAGCGACTCGTCGTCCTGTTCGATGTCGTAACCGGTGTTGTCGCCGCGGTCGATGTGCTCGGTGGGCAATTCGTCGATAAAGCGCGATGGGATGTTGTTCTGCCACTGACCGTGCACGGTGCGGTTGCCGGCATAGAGGATGATCGCGCGCGTCTTGGCGCGCGTGATGCCGACATAAGCGAGCCGGCGCTCTTCTTCGAGCCCGGCGTAACCGTTTTCGTCGATGGCCATCTGGTTGGGGAAGACGCCTTCCTCCCAGCCGGGCAGAAACACCGTCTCGAACTCCAGCCCTTTGGCGCTGTGCAGCGTCATGATGTTAGCCATGTCTTCATCGGGGCCGGTCTCGACATCCATGACCAGGCTCACGTGGTCCAGGAAGTCGGCGAGGGTTTCGAACTCCGCCATGGCGCGGACCAGCTCTTTCAGGTTCTCCAGCCGGCCCGGTGCCTGCACGGATTTGTCCTGCATCCACATCATGGTGTAGCCGGACTCATCCAACACCAACTCGGCCAGTTCCGAGGGTGGCATGGTGGCCGCTTCGGATCGCCAGCGCGCGAGGTCCTCGACAAAGCCGCGCAATGAGGAACGGCGTTGCGGCGGCAGTTCGTCGGTCTCCACGACAAGCTGGGACGCCGTCAGCAGCGACTGGCCGCGGCTGCGCGCGATTGCGTAGAGGGTCTGCAGCGATTTGTCGCCTAAGCCGCGCTTGGGCGTGTTCACGACCCGTTGGAAGGCGAGGTCGTCGTCAGGCTGGTTCAACAGGCGGAAATAGGCGATGGCGTCGCGGATTTCCTGGCGCTCGTAGAACCTGAGGCCGCCGATGACCCGGTAGGGTACGCCGATGGTAATCAGACGTTCCTCGAAAGCGCGGGTCTGATAGCCCGCGCGCACCAGGATCGCCATGTGATTGAGCCGATGATCCTGGCGCTGCAACTCCTCGATCTTTTCGCCGACCGTGCGGGCCTCTTCGGCCTCGTCCCAGACGCCTTGAACATGCACGGGCTCGCCGTCGTCGCCGTCAGGCGGCTCGGTAAACAGCGTCTTGCCGAGGCGGCTCTGGTTGTGCGCGATGAGACCGGAAGCGGCGCCCAGGATGTTGGCCGTCGAGCGATAGTTGCGCTCCAGCCGAACCACGGTGGCGCCGGGGAAGTCGTCTTCGAAGCGCAGGATGTTGCCGACTTCCGCGCCGCGCCAGCCATAGATCGACTGGTCGTCGTCGCCGACGCAGCAGATGTTGCGCTCGCCCTGGGCCAGTAGCCGCAGCCACAGGTATTGTGAGACGTTGGTGTCCTGGTATTCGTCGACCAGGATGTAGCGGAAGCGCCGCTGGTAATCGGCCAGCACGTCCTCGTGCTCGGTAAAGAGTTTCAGGCAGAGCAGCAGCAGATCGCCGAAATCGGCGGCGTTGAGGGTTGCCAGCCGTGCCTGATAGTCCCGATAAAGCTCGACCGCCTTGCCGTGGGCGAAGTCGCCGACGTCTTCGGCCGGCACCTTGTCCGGCATCCAGCCCTTGTCTTTCCAGCGGCTGATGATGGCGGCGAGCGCGCGGCCGGGCCAGCGCTTCTCGTCGATCCGCGCGGCCTCGATGACCTGTTTGATCAGGCGCAGCTGGTCGTCGGTATCCAGGATCGTGAAGTTCGACTTCAGCCCGACCAGTTCGGCATGACGGCGCAGGATGCGCGCGCCAATGGCGTGGAAGGTGCCCAGCCACATGCCGTCGGTCGGCCGGCCGATCAGGCCGGCGATCCGGTCCGACATTTCGCGCGCGGCCTTGTTGGTAAAGGTGACCGCCAGAATCTGACCGGGCATGGCGCGGCGTGTCTGCAGAATGTAGGCGAGGCGCACAGTCAGCACGCGTGTCTTGCCGGTGCCGGCGCCGGCCAGCACCAGAACCGGGCCGTCGGCGGCCTCGACCGCCTGGCGCTGCGCGTCGTTCAGATTGCGCAGCAGGTGGTCGGCCGGCGCAGGAGCAGGTGTTGCGATTTCCATCTGGGACATGGCTTTACCGGAAACTAGCACAAAATAGCAACATCTGACATGGGGACTAAATCGTCCCGCCGCGCGATTCGGTGCTTGCATCGACCAGCGCGCGGTTGTGTTCGCGCACCAGATCGCGCTTTCTGACGATACCTTGAAGCTGCATGGTCGAGGCGTTATCGACGACGGGGATGAAGTCGTCGTCGCATTTGTCCATGCGGTCGAGCGCTTCGGCCAAGTCGTCCTGCGGCGTCAGAAGAACACGCGGCTCGCGCGCCAGTTGGCCGGCGGTTTTGTGGTCGTCGTCGGCATCGCTGAAAAGCAGCGGGCGTAGATCCTCCAAGGTTACCACACCAAGGAGTTTTCGGTCGGTGCCGACCACCACGAAGTCACCCTTGGGCGAGTCCGCCAGTGCGGCGAGAATGGTTGTTTTGTCAGCGTCCGGCGCCAGACTTGGGGCCTCTCGATCAAGGATTTTGCGCACCCTTGTGTCGCGCATCAAGGCGCGGACCTGGCCGCCGGTGACGTCGACGTTGCGGCGTTCAAGATGCCAGCGGAAGAATGACTTGCCGATCACGTGATTGGTAATCAGTGACGCCAAGGCGGTGGCGATCATGACAGCGATCGTCAGGTCGAAGTTCGCCGTCAACTCGAACACGATCAGGATGGTGGAAATTGGCGCACCCAGCACGGCGCCCGCCACCGCGCCCATGCCGACGATGGCATAGACGGAATGGTGGCTGGCGTAGTCCGGCAGGGCAAGGCTCGCAATCAAGCCAAACGCGCCGCCCAGCATGGCGCCGACGAAGATCGACGGAGAAAAGACGCCACCGCCAAAACCCGATCCCAACGTGATCGACGTCGCCACGGTCTTCAGGACGACAAGGGTCAACAACAGCGCAATCGTCATGCCGCCGTGCAACGCGGTGTCGGTTGCATCGTAGCCGACACCCAGAACCTGGGGGTAGAAGATGGCGATGGCGCCGACCAGAAGACCGCCGCCGATGGGACGTAGCATCATCGGGATTTTGAGCGATGACAGGGTGTCCTGAACAAAGAAGATGCCGAACATGAAGAGATAGGCGACGGCTGCGGCGACAATGCCGAGCAGGGCGAAGGCCGGTGTTTCCCACAGCGAAACGATGATGTGCGATTCCAAGGCGAAGGCCGGATAGTCGCCGAAGGCAATGCGCGTCACGATGGTGCCCATGACCGATGCCAGCACCACCGGCGCGAAGGCGGCCAGGCCGTAGTGGCCGATCACCACTTCGAGAGCGAAGAAAACGCCGGCGATCGGCGCGTTGAACGAAGCGGCGATGCCGGCCGCCACGCCGCACCCCAGCAACGTCATGGTCAGGCTGCGCCTGAGCTTGAACCACTGGGCGACGGTCGAGGCGAGGACCGCGCCGATATGAACGACCGGTCCCTCGCGTCCGGCCGACGCGCCGAAGCCGAGCGAGGTGAAAGACCCGAGCGCGGCGACAAAGCCATCGCGCAGTTTCATGCGCCCGCCATGCAGCGCGCTCGCCTCGATGACATCCGGCACGCCATGGAAGCGCCGGTCACTTGTCAGAAACCGCGCCATCAGGGCAATGACCAGACCGCCGGCGGCGGGCGCCAGCAGGACCTGCCACCACGGCAGCGATGCGACGAAGGAGTTCAGCCGATCGGTACCGCTGCCGTAGACGAGGAACTGGACGCCCGAGATAGCGTAGCGAAAGGCGACGCCGCCCAGGCCGGCCGCCAATCCGGTGATGATCGCAAGGAGCGCCAGCACAATCTGTTCGTTGCGGAAAAAACCGGCAACGCGCGACCACCCCGTCTCCATCACCGAACCAACCGGCCCGGAGACGGGACGGCTACACCAAAAATTGAACGGGTGACGCGTTCCATCACGGGGCGAACCAGACTGCCAAGCGCGATCTAGCCGGCCTCAGGAGGATCGTTGTCCTCGGATGTCTTGCTGTTGGACTCGGGGCTTGGCGTGCTGAGGGAGAGCTGGCGGGTCATATCGTCGCTAAAGCCGCGCCCACCGGGAGTTTTTCGCCGTCTCGGCCGTCGTTTTTCGCCGCCGGCTTCCTTGGCCTGTTTGTACCGGTTGAAATCTACGACTTCGCCCATTGCTCCAACGTTTGTACGCGTTGTTCGTTTCGTCGTTTGTTCAATGCCCCGTTCGCACCTAGATTAAAGCAAAGGGCCGGGCGCGCAACAAGGCGGGACACCGAATCCGCCAAAAGGGAGGGCAAAGAAGGTGCGCAAGTTGTTTTACGCGGTCATTGGGCTGGTCGCCCTGTTGATCGTGGCTGTGGTTGCCGTGGCCCTGTTTGTCGACCTCAACCAATACAAGGGCGAAATCGCAGCCGAATTGGAGGCCGCGACCGGGCGTGAAGTCACCCTGGGCGGCGACATCCACGTGACCTTCTGGCCGTCCATCGGCGCGGCGATCGAGAATGTCGAGATTGCCAACGCGCCTGGCGCCTCCGACGAGCCGATGCTGCGCGCCGAGACGATTCAGGCGGTCGTTGCGATCGCCCCGCTCCTGTCGGGCGAGGTCCAGGTCGAAAGCGTGCGGATCGTGAACCCCGTCCTCCTGATCGAAACCCTGGCCGACGGATCGAGCAACCTGGATCTCGATGACAGTGCCGGCACAGCGGGCGGCACGGGTTCCGGTTCGTCGACGGCGGGCGGCGCCCAAACCGATGTAAGGATCGACGAGGTCGAGATCGTTGGCGGTACGGTCATCTACCGCGATCTCGCCACGGGTTTTGACGAAACGATCGAGAACATTGCTCTGACCGCGCAGGCCCGCACGCTGCAGGGCCCGTTCCAGGCCGATGGCGCCATGACCGCGCGCGGCGTGACGACGAGTTTTGCCGTTGATGTCGGCAGTCTGTCACGGCCCAAGATTCCGATCAGCCTGCGGCTGACCGAAGGTGATCAGGCCGTCCGCTTGACGTTCACCGGCAATCTCGAGGCGATCGACAGCGCCCCAAAGGCGTCTGGCAGTCTGATTGTTCAGGCCGACTCGCTCGCAGCAGCGCTCACGCCTTTTGTCGATGATCTTTCGCCGGCTGTTCGCGAACTATCCGACGACACGTTCGAGCTGGACGCTCAAGTCTCGGCCAGTGGCGATGCCCTGAGCTTGGTCGACCTGGCATTGTCGCTCGGTGACCTCAGAGCCACCGGCGATGCTCAGGTCGACATGGGCGAGACCACCGTCGTCGATGTGGCGCTCAGCGCCAATCAGCTCGATGGTGATCGGCTCGCGGCCATTTTTGCGAGCGAACCGGAGGAGGTTGCCGGTGATGCCGGGGGTGACGACCAGGAGGTCGTTGATGACACGGCGTATGACGACTCTGAGACCGAGGACAGTCCGGTGTCGGGACTGTCGGTAACGGCGGACATCCGTGTCGGTGCCGTAACCTATCAAGAAGGCGTTGTACGCCAAGTGCATCTCATCGCACAGCTGGACGACGGTGTGATCGCGGTTCAGCAACTCAGCGCTGGTCTGCCTGGTGGAACAAACATTGCTGTGACGGGCGAAATGGACAGCGATGTCGACCGTCCGGCGTTCCGCGGCCAGATGGAGTTGGCGTCCGACAACATTCGTGCCGCCCTGGACTGGCTCCAGATCGATCTGCCGAACATGGCCGCCGAACGATTGCGCCGCGTCGACCTTTTTACCTCTTTCAGCATCGAACCTGGCGTCGTTGCGCTGGTCGACATGGATCTCAGCGTCGATTCCTCCCGCATGACCGGGAATGTGGGCGCGGACTGGACAGGCGTGCCGGCGGTGACCGCCAACGTCGCGCTCGACCGGATCAACCTCGACGCCTATCTGATCGATCAGCCTGTTGATAACGGTTCTGGCGAAACAGCCGAAGCGCAGGAAACGGATGGTGCCGCGGAAACCGAGATTGGCCTCGCTCTACCGCCGATGCCGGAAATCAATGCCGACATCAAGGCACGGGTCGGCGCGTTGACCTATAACGGTGTCGCCGTCGATGCGATGATCCTGGATGGAACACTGATTGACGGCCGAATCGATCTCAGAAACTTCAGCGCCGATATCGCGGATGCGTCGGTCCGCGCCGCCGGTCTGATCGATCCGGCGACAACGGCGGTCTCGGTGCGTTATGCGATCGAAGCGCCTAACATCGGCGGGCTTGCGCGCCTGCTGGCTGTTGATCTTCCGGTGTCGCCGGAGGATTTGGGCGCGACCAGTCTGATCGGCAGCGTCGAAGGCGACACGGCGACGGCTGAGGTCAAGCAGAGGCTCGAGACAGCACTCGGAACGGCGTCGGCCGACGGCACACTCAGCGACGCGTTGGGTGCGCCTGGTTTTGACGGTCGGTTGGGTCTGCGAAGTGACAGTTATCTGCGTTTGGTGCGTGCGTTTGGTGGCGATATCAGCGGTGCCCGCGACTCCGCCGTCGCCTTTGCCGCCGATGTCGACACCGATGGCAACGACGCAACCTTCAATGCCGTGCTTGAAGCCGTCGAGGCGACACTACGGGCCACCGGTAGTGTTGCCGGGCTCGCTGATGCGCCCAGCTATGACGTGCGCGCGAAAATCGAACACGACGAGTTCGCGACACTGATGGCGGCGATCGGCGCTGTGGATTCGATGCAGCCGGTTGGGCCCCTTGATGTCACGGTCACGGCGGAAGGCGACGCGACCGCGGTATCTGGTCATTTGGTGTCGTCGACCATCGGTCCATCGACGTTGAACGGCACGCTGGACGGCAAGCTGGATGGCGAGCGGCCCTACTTCAATTTGAGACTGGCCGGCGACAATCTGATTCTCGATCCCTTCCTGGCCGGCAGTGCGGATGACACCGGCGGCCAGACAAGTGGTGGTACCGGTACTGGCACCGCCGACGGATCGGGCGAGCAGGGCGGCACGTCGCGCTGGTCGTCGGAGCCGCTCGACCTCGCGGCATTGCGCAGCTTGGACGGGCGTGCCGAAATCACCGGCTCCAGCGCGACCCTGCAGGACCTCACCTTCGACAACCCGGTTATCGTTGCGACACTCAACGACGGTGTGTTGCAGCTTGAACAGTTCCGAGGCGGCGTGTTCGGCGGACAGATCGACGTGACGGGTCAGATCAGCGACGGGTCGCCGAACACCATGAAGGTCGACTTTGTCGCCAGCGATGTCGACGCCCAGCAGATGCTGCAGCACTTCGCCGACAACAGCGATGTCACCGGGCGTCTCTATCTGAAGGGCAGTGTCAACGGGTCCGGTGGCAGCGAACGTGCGTTGATCGAGAGTCTCGCGGGCAATGGCGACCTCTCCATGATCGATGGTGTGATCGAAGGTTTCGACTTGCCGAAGATCAGCGAGCGTTTGGACAACCTGGACAACGAGATTGCCATTGCCGCGCTGATGGACGATGCCACCAGCGGTGGTCAGACGCGGTTCACGGAGGTTGAAGGCACTTTTGTCATCACCGATGGCATCGTGCGCTCCGACGACCTGCGCGCGATCATGGAGGCAGGGGCGGCGCGCTTCACGCTGTTGGCCGATCTGCCGCGCTGGCTGATTGACCTGGACGGGGTCATGGAGTTGACCGAGCACGAGAACTCGCCGCGCATTCTGATATCGATCGACGGCCCGATCGACAATCCCAATCGGGTGGTCGATACACGCGAACTCCAGGCGTTTCTGGTGCAGCGCGCCGTCGAGACGGCGATCCGCAAGTATGGCGACGATGAGGGCGGGGCAGCCGGCCAGCTACTCAACATTCTGACCGGCAAGCAGCCCGACGCCGAGGCCGCCACTCCGCCGGTGACGGAAGAAGCCCAGCCCGTGGATCCCGTCATCGAAGACGCGGAGGTCATCGAAGAAGCGCCAAGCCAAGGTGAGTCCGTCGAGGAAGCGGTACCGGCTGAGGACCAGGCCGTCGTGCAGCCCGAGCCGAAGCCGGAGCCGCCGCCGGAAGAGCCGCTGGACGTCCGGGAGTTGGATGCCGAGGACCTGCTGAACATCCTGACCGGCAATCAGGGCGAAACGGGCGACAATCAGCAAGCGGAGGAAGCACCGGCCCAGGAGCAGCCGTCGCAAGAGGGCGGCAACCAGCCGCTGAACACCGAGACGCTGCTCAAGGATCTGCTTGAAGGCCTCGGCAACAACTAGCCATGACGCCGGCGCATGGCAGGCATGCGATCACGAGTTTTCCGGAACGTCGTATCGTGGCTTGACGCTATCGTGAAACGATGCGATTGAGAATGAGTTGCAATATCTAGCCACTGAGGCCCCTCAATGACATTCCGACGACGCGTTCTCGCTGCCGCTGTGCTGGGCAGTCTTCTCCCGGCGGGCTCCGCCGTGTCCGCCGAAGAGGTCAACGTTTACACCTCCCGCCATTACGACACCGACCTCGCGATCTACGAGTCGTTTACCGACGCAACCGGCATTGAGGTCAACCTGATCGAAGACAAGGCCGGTGCTTTGATTGAGCGCATCAAAGCGGAAGGGGCGAACAGCCCCGCCGATATCCTGATCACGGTCGATGCTGCCAATCTGGCCGCGGCGTCGGAAGCCGGTCTCTTCCAGCCAGTCGACTCGGCCACGCTGAATGAACGCGTGCCGGAGACACTGCGACATCCCGATGGCTTATGGTACGCCCTGACCAAGCGCGCGCGGGTTATCATGTACCGCAAGGCCGATGTCGATGTGACCGGCCTCGAGCGTTACGAAGACCTCGCCGATCCGCGTTTTGACGACATGATCTGCATCCGCTCGTCGAGCAACGTCTACAACCAGTCTCTTGTGTCGTCGCTTATCGCCACGAACGGGTCGGAGGCGACGGAGGCCTGGGTCGATGGTGTCATCGCCAACTTCGCGCGCGAACCGCAGTCTAACGACACCGGCCAGATCAAGGCCGTGGTTGCCGGGGAATGCGACATCGCCGTCGCCAACACATACTACTTGGCCCGGTTGCGCAGCTCCGACGATGCCGCCGACCGCGCGGTCGGTGAGGCGATTGGCGTCATCATGCCGAACCAGGAAGACCGTGGCACGCACATCAATGTCAGCGGCGCGGGTGTCTTGCAGAATGCGCCCAACCGCGACAACGCGGTCGCGCTGCTGGAGTTCCTGGTTGGCGATGAGGCCCAGCGCGCCTTTGCCGAGGGCAACAACGAGTGGCCGGCCGTCGATGCGGTTCCCCATGCGGTGATCCTGGACGATCTCTACGGCGACTTCGTCGAAGACGATCTGAACCCGGCGCTCTACGGCTCCAACCGAGTCGAAGCCGTCGAAATGATGGAAGCCCGCGGCTGGGAGTGACAACCCTCGTCCGCAGGCCATCGGTCGTGAATCGTGAGCGCGGGCCATGGTGCCATGACGACTAGTGAACCGTTGGGCCCGTGCTCGCCGATGTTCATCGTCGGCAGCATCGCTCGCTCGCTCGACCATTATGTGGGACACCTAGGTTTCAGTCGCCGCTATGTCGCGCCCGAAGAAGCCCCGTTCTTTGCCATCGTCGGGCGCGACAGCGCGCAAATCCTGCTCAAGGTGGTTGGCGATGGCATAGAAGCGCTGCCCAACCACCAGCGCCATCCGTGGGCACCCTGGGACGTCTTCATCTATGTCGCGGATCCTGACACGCTGTTTACTGAGTTCGTTGATCGCCGGGTCGCGTTCCAGCGCGACCTCGGTGTTACCGACGAGGGCTTGCTGGGGTTCGAGATCGCCGATCCCGACGGTTACGTCTGTTTCTTTGGACGACCGACCTGACTAGAGCGGTGGATTGGACGTCCGCGCAGTTTCTGCCTGCATGCCTGGACGTGAGCGGCTGATCTGCCACGATAACAAGATGATCGGCAAGATACCGACGACGACAATGGCGAGCGCGGCGGTCGACGCTTCTGCTAGGCGCTCATCGGATGCCAAGCGATAGACGCGGGTCGCCAAGGTCTCGAAGTTGAAGGGCCGCACGATCAGCGTTGCCGGCAGTTCTTTCATGACATCGACAAAGACGAGCAGGACGCCGGTCAGGAGGCTGGCACGTAGCAGCGGCGCGTGCACCCTTACTAACGTGGCGAGCGGACCGTGGCCCAGGGTCCGCGCGGCGCCGTCCATCGATGGCGTGATTTTCGTCAGGCCCGCGTCGACGGCGTTGAAGGCGACAGCCAAGAACCGCACGACATAGGCAAACAGCAAGCCAGCAATGCCGCCGGTCAGCACCAGGCCGACCGAGACGCCGAAGAAGTCGCGTGTCAGGCCGTCGAGCCAGTTATCGAACAGACCAAACGGAATCAAAATGCCGACGGCGATGACCGAGCCGGGGATGGCATACCCCATCGACGCGACGCTCGTCGCCACGCGCGCCAGGGGCGAAGGGTTCATGCGCGTGCCGTAACCCAGGATCAAAGCGGCGACGACCGCGAGCAACGACCCCATGACGGCAACGGAGATGCTTGAGAACGCAAAGCGCAGGAACCGGCTGTCGAACAGGGGATCGCCGGCCCGGATCGCCATCTCCAGCAGGATCCCCGCCGGCAGAAGGAAACCGCAGAGCACCGGCAGGATACACAAGAAAAGCGCGAGCCAGGCGCGCGGACCCTTGAGTGCATAGGTCGGCAACGGCGTAAAGCGTCCGGTGGTGCTGTGATAGCGCGCCTCGCCGCGCGACAACCGTTCGGCCAGCATGACCGCCATGACGAAGACCAGCAGGCAGCTTGCCAATTGCGCTGCGACCACCGGCGATCCCTTTAGAAACCACGTACGGTAAATGCCGGTGGTGAATGTTTGAACGCCGAAGAAGTCGACCGTGCCGAAATCGGCCAGGGTCTCCATCAAGGCGAGCGCAAGCCCGGCGACGATGCCGGGCCGGCCCATGCGCAGCGCAACCTTCCAGAAGCTGCGCCATGGTCCGTAGCCAAGGGCGCGGCTTACCTCTAGCGCCGCGACCGACTGGTTCAAGAAGGCGGTACGCGCCAACAGGTAGACATAGGGGTAGAGCACCATCGCCAACATCGCGATGGCCCCGGGCAGGGAACGAATGTTCGGGAACCAGTAGTCGCGCCGGCCCCATTCGAAGATCTCGCGCAGCCATGTCTGGATCGGACCGGCGTACTCCATGAGATCGGTATAGACATAGGCCAAGACGTAGGCCGGCACGGCAAACGGCAGCAGCAGCGCCCACTCGACCACACTGCGTCCGGGAAACCGGCACATGGTGACAAGCCAGGCGGCGCCCGTGCCGATCATGGTCACGAGCACGCCGACGCCAACCATCAAGATGACGGTGTTGATCAGATAGGTCGGCAGGACCGTGCGCACCAGATTGACCCAAAGGCCTTCGCTGGGCGCGAAGATGTTGGCGACGACCGCGACGATGGGAAGCGCGACCGCGGCGGAGATCAGCAGCACGGCCCATGTCAGGCCACCCGGCCAACGCAGTCGCAAACCGGCGGAACCCGGCGCCTTTTTTTCGTCAGGCGTCGACACGTCAGCCATCGACCGACTGAAGCCCACCGTTGTGCTGGCGGTTCACGCGGATTGTCACGGGGTGTCGTAGCACTCGATCACCAGGGTGAAGTCTTTTGCCGCCTCGGCGATGGCATCGGACGATAAGGTCTCGTCGCTCGATCGCCGGGCAAAGTTGACCTGATGGAGATCCAGGAACTTCTGAGCGACCTGGCCGTTGATCGCGAAGTTGATGTTTTGGGGCAGGGCGTCGACCGCATCGACCGCGTACCACTCGTCGAGCTGGGCCGACACGATACCGATCACATTGCCGGCGCGGTCCAGCAAGGGACCGCCGCTGTTGCCCGGTTGGACCGGCGCGCTGATCTGCAGCTCGCCGGCGTAGTCGTCGATCCCCACCATGGCGCTGATGATGCCGGTGGTGACCGTAAAGCTGGTCGACACGACGTGGCGCATGGGAAAGCCCGCGACCATGACGGGTTCGCCGAGCCGCAGTGTCGGGCCATCGCGAAACGGCGCTGTCGTATCGAACGTCTTGTCCAGCTTGACGAGCGCCAGGTCGGCGTAGGGATCGACGGCCAACACGTCGACCGACCGGATCCGCTCCTTGCCGACCAGGGCCTCCAAACGCAGGCAACCCTCGATCACATGATGGTTGGTCAAGACATGACCGTCGCCCGAAACGGCAAAGCCGGTGCCGTCGCCCCACGGCTCGTTCGCGCCGGGTGCATAGAGTTCGTCTTCGCTCTCGGCCAGGCCCTTCGTGGCGCGCCACGCGCCGATCAGCCGCTCGGCCTGCTCAAGTTCGGTCTTCGTCATGCCCATGGCGACATCGTCGGCGGCGTACAAGGCGTCGCGCCGGTCGATGGGATCGGACGTGTCGGCCGCCAGCATGAACCAACGATAGGCCTCGACGGGGTCACGCGGCAGACCGATGCCATCGCTATACATGATGGCCAGATTGAACTGGGCATAGACGTGCTGCTGTTCGGCCGCCATGCGGTACCAGCGCGCCGCCTCCGCCAGATTGTGTTCGACGCCCAAACCGTCGTCATAGAGATAGCCGACCAGATACTGCGCCTCGGCGTCGCCCTTTTCGGCCAGGACAGACCACACCTCGAACGCCCGCGCGAAGTCGCCGGCATCATAGGCGTGCCACCCGTCGTCAGTGCTGAACGCCTTAGCCGGCGCCGCGGTGAACAGGCTGGCAGCGAACAGCGCCGTGATCAGCGCGGCGTTTAGACGACGCATCACGAGGTCGGCCGGACCATGTTTTCCGGGCGTACCCATTGGTCAAACTCCTCGTCGGTCAGATATCCAAGGGCGACGGCCGCAGCTTTCAGCGTCGATCCGTCAGCGTGGGCCTTTTTGGCCACCTTGGCGGCCTTGTCGTAGCCGATATGCGGATTCAACGCGGTCACCAGCATCAGGGATTCATCACGCAATTGGGCGATACGCCCGCGGTTCGGCTCGATCCCGACGACGCAATTGTCGGCGAAACTCATCGATGCATCGGCCAGCAGGCGGATCGAGTGCAGCACGTTGAAGATGATGACCGGCTTGAAGACGTTGAGCTCGAAATGCCCCTGTGCGCCGCCGAACGTCACGGCGACGTGGTTACCCATGACCTGGGCGCACACCATGGTCATCGCCTCCGACTGGGTCGGGTTGACCTTGCCCGGCATGATCGACGACCCCGGCTCGTTGGCCGGCAACGCGAGCTCGCCAATACCGCACCGCGGTCCCGATCCCAGCAGGCGTATGTCGCTGGCGATCTTGTTGCACGAGACCGCGAGCACGTTGAGTACGCCGGACACTTCGACCATGGCGTCGTGGGCGGCGAGCGCCTCAAACTTGTTGGGCGCGGTGACGAAGGGCAGGCGGGTCAACTCGGCGACCTTGCCGGCGAACGCCACATCGAACCCGGCCGGCGTGTTGAGCCCGGTACCGACTGCCGTACCGCCCATGGCGAGCGCGTAGACATGCGGCAGGCTCGCCTTGATGCGCGCGATGCCCAGCTCGATCTGGCGGGCATAGCCGGAGAATTCCTGGCCCAGCGTCAGGGGTGTCGCGTCCTGCAAGTGCGTGCGGCCGATCTTGATGATGTCGTCGAAGGCCGCGGCTTTGTCGGCCAGGGCCTGATGCAGATGCTCCAGTGCCGGCACCAGCGAGCGGTTGATTTCGACCGCCGTTGCCACATGCATGGCGGTCGGAAAGCTGTCGTTTGACGACTGGCTCATGTTGACGTGGTCGTTGGGGTGGACCGGCGCTTTCGAGCCGACCTCACCGCCCAGGATCTCGATCGCGCGGTTCGAGATCACCTCGTTGGTGTTCATGTTGGTCTGGGTGCCCGATCCGGTCTGCCAGACGACCAGCGGGAAATGATCGGTCAGCGTGCCGTCGATCACCTCGTCGGCCGCTTTTTGGATGGCAGCCGAAAGGGCGGGGTCGAGCTTGCCGTTAGCCTGGTTCACCTGGGCCGCCGCCTTTTTGACGATGCCATAGGCATGGATCAGCGGGGCCGGCATGCGATCGTCGCTGATCCGGAAGTTCTGCAACGACCGCTGGGTCTGGGCACCCCAGTAGCGATCGGCGGGGACCGCCATCTCGCCCAGGGAGTCGGTTTCGGTGCGTGTCTCGGTGGTCTCGGCCATGGTGTCTCTTCGTCTTGGCAGATGATTGCTAGCCGGTCGGTTTGGCAACCGGCAGCACCTCATACTACAGCACACCCCGCGCGTCTGTCCCCGAGAGCAGGGATATGGCGGGCCCTCGCCGGACCGCGTTGCCGAACTGCAAGGTTGAAACAATTGTCCGCTGGCCTCAGAAGTAGCGCAGCACCAAAGGAGGCATGGCGATGAGCTCGCACCAGTCCGGCATCATGGACCCCGTTCCCGGTCTTTCGCGCTATCTGGAGTTCAGCGCGCTGCCGGAAGCCGATGTTGCCTCGGGGCTCGCTGCGCTGAAAAGCGACGGCGGCGACGGCGGCATGGTCGTCGGCCTGGGTCCGGGTCTGGTTCTGGGGCTGGGCCAGTCGATCGACGGTCTCAGGCCGTTTCCGGCCTTGAGTGGTCCGGGTTGCGAGGTGCCGTCGACACAGGCTGATCTGTGGGTCTGGCTGCGCGGCAGCGACCGTGGTGAGATCTTCCATCGTGGACGCATGGTCGTCGACCATCTCGCGCCTTGCTTTCGGCTGGATCACATGGTTGACGGCTTCAAGTACGGCCGGGGCCAGGACCTGACGGGTTACGAAGACGGGACCGAAAATCCGGTCGGCGATGAAGCAGTCGAGGCAGCCCTGGTTGCCGGGCGCGGCGTGGGCCTTGATGGTTCAAGTTTTGTCGCGGTCCAGCAATGGGCCCACGACCTCGATCACTTCGACACGATCGACCAGGATGACAAGGACAACAACATCATCGGCCGGCGCTTGAGCGACAACGAGGAACTGGACGATGCGGCCGACACCGCACATGTCAAACGCACGGCGGCCGGTCAGTTCGAGCCGCGTTCGGTCATCCTGCGCCGTTCCATGCCGTGGGCGGATACATCGGGCGACGGCCTGATGTTCGTCGCGTTCGGCAACACGCTCGACGCATTCGAAGTTCAGATGCGCCGCATGGTCGGCCTCGACGACAACGTGGTCGACGGCCTGTTCCGATTCACCCGGCCGATATCCGGCGGCTACTTCTGGTGCCCGCCGGTCTCCGGCGGATCGCTCGATCTGAGCGCGGTCAGTCTTTAGGGCAGCGTTTCGCTCACCCTTTCTTTCGCTTGCGCGATCGCTTTTTGGCCTGGTTGCGCCGCGCGGCGTTGAGCGCTTTCTCGGCCCACGCGATCAGGTTGCCGGGCTCTGCCCAGACATCGTCGGGAACCGAGACATAGGACATGGTGATCGGCTTGGCCGCCGCGTCACGGCGATAGGTGAACGATTCGCCGCCGGAGGCCAGAAACCCGTCGCGGTTCTCGTCGTCGACCTTCAGCCACAGCCGGTCATAGGCGGTCAGGCCGAACATGACGTCGTCAAGATAGATGCCGTGTCCGCCAAACATGGCGCGTGCGCGAACCGGTCCCAGCGGCGTCAGCGCCGCGACCGCGCGCTCGGCAATTGGTGATGCCAAGTCGCCAGTCCCTCCTCGTCGAAATTGTCGGGGGCCATAATCTTGCCCAATCCCTAATTCTAGTCTGATGTAGCGGTTGTCGGAAGGGCGGTGGCCGTTTGTTCGCTTGCACCAGCCGACTGCGCGGTTGGGTGCACAAACCTTTGGAGGGATTCATGATCAAGCAAACACTGGCGGCCTTGGCGGTGTCGTGTTTTGTCGCAACGTCAGCCTTGGCGGGAAACTGTCCGTTGATGATCCAGGAAATTGATGACGCTCTTGCTACCAATACCACCCTCAGCGCCGAAGAGGTTGCGGAGGTCAAAGTGCTGCGGGACAAGGGCGAGGCCGAGCATACTGCCGGCAAGCACGCAGAGTCCGTCGCGACCCTGCAGCAAGCCAAGGACATGCTGGGACTGTAATAGGCTTGCTAGCCGGATCGGTCATCACGCCGGTGTCGCTGAGCAAGATTGCGATCAACGCTCGGCGATGGCGGCGGCCGTGAGGCCGGTTATTTCTTGCGGAACTCGTCCAGCGCAACGACCTTGCCGGACTCGTCGTCTTGTTCCGGTGCGTTCGCCTCGATCGGCTCGTCCTTGGCCACCGCGACCGGCATGGCGGCTGGCTGTTCGGCGCCATCCAGGGACGGTTTGAATTGCAGGCCGAACTTGACGCTGGGGTCGACGAAAGCGGTGACTGCGCCGAACGGCACGTGCAGCGTCTGCGGCGACTGATTGAAACTCAGCGTGACCGAAAAGCCGTCATCGCTGATGTCGAGATCCCAAAACTGGTGCTGCAGGACGATGGTGATCTCTTCGGGATACTTCGACTTCAGTTCGTCGCCGACCACGGCCTGCGGGTGGTCCGTGCGGAACGTGACATAGAAATGATGGTCGCCCGCCAGACCGTGTGCCGCAACGTGATGAAGTGAGCGGACCATGACGCTTCTAAGGGCGTCGTCGACCATGCGTTCGTAATCAAGTTGCTCGTCGGTCATTGGTTGTCGCGTCCCAGCCGGCTGCCCATGGCAAAGTGGAGGGCTTCTGTTGCCCGGTGCCCTCCGAACCGCGCTTATTGCTTAAGCAGCAACAGCGAACGCCTCATTATCGTTGGCGTTTGTCATAATGACCCGATAACGGTGGTATCATGCCGGGCGAAAGCAAAGCCCTTTACCACGCGCGTCGAACCTGGTTCGCCCCCATAGATGGTGGAGGCGGCGGGTACTGCCCCCGCGTCCGCTACGCTTATTCCGGCCAGCGTTTATCGCCATAGTCCGGCGAACCGAACACCACAGAATATAGGGCTTTGGCCTGCCGGTGCCAACCGAGCCGCTTGGCCGGGGCCGAACGGTGACGTAAGTTCGCCAATTCGCCCGCCAACCGTTCACAAAGGTGACGACAGCAGATGCACCTGACGCCTGACCAGGAAGCCGAGATCGCCGCCCAGCGCGCCCAGACCCAGCCGACCCTGCGCACGGTCGCGCCTGAGCTTGAGGACATCCTCTATCAGCCGCTCGGCGTGCTGGATCATGGATTCGTCCGGGTCGTCGACTATATGGGCGATGACGCAGCGATCGTGCAGGCGGCCAGGGTGTCCTATGGACGCGGCACCAAGTCGGTACGCAACGACGCCGGCCTGATCGGCTATCTGATGCGCCATCGCCATTCGACGCCGTTCGAAATGTGCGAGATCAAGTATCACGTCAAGTTGCCGGTCTTTGTTGCGCGCCAGTGGATTCGCCACCGCACGGCCAACGTGAACGAGTATTCCGCGCGCTACTCGATCCTGGATCGGGAGTTCTATATCCCCGCGCCGGAGCACCTTGCGGCCCAGTCGGAAAGCAACCGGCAGGGGCGCGGCGATGTTCTGGAGGGCGACGAGGCGGCATGGGTGCTCGATACGCTCAAGCAGGACGCCGCGCAGGCCTATGACCACTATGAGGCGATGCTGAATGAAGGCGAGGGCGCCGATCCCGACAAGCAGGGTCTGGCGCGCGAACTGGCGCGCATGAACCTGCCGCTCAATGTTTATACGCAGTGGTATTGGAAGGTCGATCTGCACAACCTCTTCCACTTTCTGGCACTGCGCGCCGACCCCCACGCGCAGTACGAAATCCGCGTCTTTGCCGAGGCGATGATGGAGACCGTCAAACGCTGGGTGCCGCTGGCCTATGACGCGTTTGTCGAAAACCGGCTGAACGGCGCCGCGTTGACGGCAGGGCAGATCGACGTGGTGAAACGTCTGCTGAAGGGCGAAACGGTCGACCAGGAGTCCAGTGGACTGAGCAAGCGGGTCTGGAACGAGCTGGCCGACGTGCTGGAACTGTGACGTGTTGACGTTCGACCACGGCGGGTTGCGTCGCGCGACGGCCGCGGTGTTCAGCGCCGCCGGTGTCGACGATGATATCGCCCAGGCCGTTGCCGATCTTCTGGTCAATGCCAATCTGGCGGGTCACGACAGCCACGGCATCCAGATGGCCGGCTATTACCTCGATTGCGTCAAGACCGGTGGCCTGGACCCCGGCCAGCGGGGCCGCGTCGTCAGCGACAACGGTTCCGTCCTGGCGATTGACGGCGGCAGGGGATTCGGTGCGGTGATCGGCGCCTTTGCCATGGATCAAGGTTTGGCGCGGGTGGCATCGAACGGGGTCGTCTTGGTCGCACTCAGAAACAGCCATCATTTGGGCCGGATCGGAAGCTGGGCCGAGCGCTGTCTCGACAAAGGTGTCGTCTCGCTCCACTTCGTCAACGCCCACGGCCACCAGCCGCTGGTTGCGCCGTTTAATGGCCTCAATGCCCGCCTGGGCACGAATCCGTTCTGTGCCGGGCTGCCGGCGACCGGTCGTTACCCGCCCTTCGTGCTGGACTTCGCGACCAGTCGGATTGCTTTCGGCAAGGTTGGCGTCGCATACGATAAGAAAGAGAAGCTGGCCGACGGCATGATGATCGACCAACAGGGCCGGACGACCACCGACCCGGCGACCATGATTCCAGACTCCACCGGCGGCGCCTTGTTGCCGTTGGGCGAGCACAAAGGGTTTGGTTTGGGCCTGCTGTGCGATCTTTTGGGCGGTGCCCTGACCGGTAGCGGCGTCAACCGGCCCGAGCGCCATGGTCAGGAAACGACCATCAACGGCATGTTGTCGATCATGATCAATCCGACGGCGTTGGGCGGCTGGGCTCAGATGTCGGACGAGATTGATGCGCTCTACGACTGGGCGCGTTCGTCACCGCCCATGCCGGGATCAGATGGTGTTGTTCTGGCCGGCGAGCCCGAACGGCGGAACCGCGCGGAGAGAATCGCCAGCGGCATACCGATCGCCGAGGCCGCCTGGAACGATCTGGCGGAAGCCGCCGCGGGCGTGGGTATCGCGCGCGACGCTCTCGACCGGCTGGCGGGACGGGCGATATGATGTCGCCTTACGTCATGCCGTCGCTTGTTTGCCAAGGCCTCTGACGGCATCAAGTCTGGTGTAGGTTGGAGAGAAAGATGACGCGGCCTCGTCGAAGGATTCTTTGGGTAGCGGTTTTGGCCTGGGCTTTGGCGCCGGTGCCGGCAGTGGCCGACTTTCAAGTATGCAATGACAGTCTCAAAGACGCGCATGTGGCCGTCGGCTACTACGATAACGAGAACTATCTGACGCGCGGCTGGTGGGAGGTTCCGTCAAGCGGGTGTCTGGTCATCTATCCCGGTCCGTTGAAGTGGCCCGTTTACTACGTCTACGCAGTCTCAACAGAGGACGAGTTCGGCAACTTCGAGGTGTGGTCCGGCGACTTCCCAATGTGCATTCATCGGCCGAATCCCTTCGAAATCACGGGCCGAGCTGGTTGCGATACCATGTTTTTCGAGGTTGAGATTGGCGAGTCCGAAAACATGACGTTCCGCCTCGAATAGTCGGTGCGGAACGGTCGGGTGCTGCAGACGCTGGCGACGTTCGGTTGCACCGGAAGCCGTCGGGCCTTATCGGCCAACTTCCGTGGTTTCGTCACGTTGGCGGCCGCCAGACCGGGGTAATCCGTCTGGCGGATTGACTGGCTTGGCCATCGGGGTTCACATCGGCCCGATTTGACGATGTGTCAAAAGACGGCAAACGGAGATCGAGAGTTATGCGTTGGTTACGGGCAACGTCTGCGGTTGCGGCCCTGCTTTTGTGCGTGATTGCCCGTCCCGCCGCGGCCGAGTTCAGTGTCTGCAACGATACGGACACGCGCGCCCATGCGGCCGTCGGTTTCTGGGACAACACCGCCTATGTGACGCAAGGCTGGTACACCGTTGACCCCAATAGCTGTCTCGTTGTCTTCGACGGACCGTTGCAGTGGCAGTGGTACTACGTCTATGCCGAGTCCGACCTGGACCCTGAGGGTTACTTTACCGCCTGGGTTGGCTCGACCATGCTTTGTGTGGACCCGGTGCCCAGCAACTTCCGGATTTCCGGTGAGGCCGACACCTGCAACACCGCGTTCCACGAGATCAACACGAAGACGTCGGTCAACTGGACCCACAGGCTGGCCGTGACGCCCTGAGGGCCAGGACTCATTGCATGACGATGCGTGGTGCCTGACGGGTACTGCCAGCAAGCTGATCCAGCACCGATTGGGCGATGGCGCGATAGGCTTGCGCGTGGACGCCTTCCGGGTCGGCGATGACGATCGGTTTGCCCTCATCGGAGCTCTCGCGAATCGCGATATCGAGCGGAATATCACCCAGGAAAGGCACGCCCAGCTTTTCGGCCTCGTTGCGGGCGCCGCCATGGGCAAAAACGTCTGTCCGGTGGCCACAATTGCCGCACACGAAGTAGCTCATGTTCTCGACGATGCCCAGGATCGGCACGTCGACCTTCTTGAACATATTCAGGCCCTTGCGGGCATCGATGAGCGAGAGATCCTGCGGTGTTGAGACAATCACGGCGCCGGCCAACGGGGCACGCTGGGTCAACGTCAATTGGGCGTCGCCGGTGCCCGGCGGCATATCGATCACCATGATGTCAATCTCGCCCCAGGCAACCTGGCGCAGCATCTGTTCCAAAGCCGACTGCACCATCGGCCCGCGCCACACCATGGGCGTGTCTTCCTCGATCAAGAGACCGATGGACATGCATTTGATGCCGTACTGCTCCTTGGGCCAAAGCTGGTTGCCGTCGGTTTCCGGCTTTCCCTTAAGCGCCAGCAGCCGGGGCACCGAAGGGCCGTAGATATCGGCGTCAAGCAGCGCAACCCGTTGGCCCAGGGCCGCCAGGGCGAGCGCCAGATTGGCCGCGGTGGTCGACTTGCCGACCCCGCCCTTGCCGCTGGCGACCGCTATGATGGTGCCGACGCCCGGTACGTCCGGCGATGACGACGGCTCGCGATCGGCAGATTTCTGGGGCGCCTGGGGCGCTTGGGCGGCGTTGCCGGCCGCCTGATGGGCGGTCAGCACGGCGGTGACGGAAAGGACACCCGCAAGCGCGTCGACGGCTGCCTCGGCGGCCTGACGCAACGGCTCCTTGGCCGCGCCCTCTTTCGGATCGACCTCGATGGCAAAGCCGACATTGCCGTCCTTGACGACAAGGCCGGTTACCATATTGGAATCGATGAGATTCTGGCCCGTATCCTGGTCAATGACCGCGCTAAGGGCGCTCCTCACCTCGTCTTCGGTGACCCGAGCCATGCTGTGTCCTCTGGTGAAAGTCGAAATTCATGGGCATTCGCAGCACGGCTACGTTTGCGGCCGGCTGCGCATCTGTCATATAACGCTTGATCTCAGCGCAACAACCCACACTTAAGCCCTTAACAAGTGTCCGCGCGTGGACAGGGACCGGGAGAGGCAGAACGCATGCCATGGAATAATCAAGGCGGCGGCGGGGGCTGGCAAGGCCCCGGCGGCGACAACGGTGGAGGACCATGGGGCCGAGGGCCCAGCCGCGGTGGCGGTGGTGGCGGCGGCGGTCAGCCGCCGGATCTGGAAGACCTGATTCGCAAGGTCCAGGACAAGGGCAAGGGCCTGCTGCCCGGCGGTTTCGGCGGCGGGCGTGGTATTCTGTTGATAGTCGTTGTTCTGGTTGTCGTTTGGCTGCTGTCAGGCTTTTACCGGGTCTTGCCCGATGAGCAGGGCGTCGAGTTGGTCTTCGGCAAGTGGGAAGCGACCACGCAGCCGGGCCTGAACTACAACTGGCCGACACCGATTGGTGAGGTCTTCACGCCGAAGGTCACCCGTATCGAGCGAACCGAGGTCGGCTTCAGGGGCGACACCAATCGCGATCAGCCGGATGAAAGTTTGATGCTGACCGGTGACGAGAACATCATCGATGTCCAGTTCACCGTCTTCTGGCGCATCAATGACGCCGGCCAATATCTGTTTAACGTGCGTGACCCACGCACCATTGTGAAGGACGTGGCCGAAAGCGCCATGCGTCAGGTGATCGGCCAGACGGCGTTGGCGTCTGCCCTTGCCGAGGGTCGTGGACGGGTCGAAGAGGAGACGCTGGCGCTGATCCAGCAGATTCTTGACGAATACGGTGCCGGTGTCGAAATCCGACAGGTCGAACTGCAGAAGGTCGACCCGCCAGGCGCGGTGATCGACGCGTTCCGCGACGTCCAGGCGGCACGCGCCGACCAGGAGCGTTTCATCAACGAGGCCCAGGCCTATCAGAACTCGATCGTCCCGGTCGCCCGCGGTGAATCTCAGAAGATCATCCAGGAGGCCGAAGCCTATAAGCAGGAGGTCATCAACAACGCTGAAGGTGCGGCAAGCCGCTTTTTGGCCGTCTACACCGAATACAAGGACTCCGAAGATGTCACCCAGCGGCGGATCTATCTGGAGACCATGGAAGAAATCCTGCGCAGCATGAACAAGATGATCATCGACGATGGCGCCGTCGGCAGCCAGGGCGTCGTGCCCTATCTGCCACTTGATCAGCTCAGACGCAGCGATAGCGCGGGAGGCCAGTGATGAAAAAGAGTCTTATCATCGGCGCCGTCGTGATCGCGGCCGTCCTGATTGTCGGGTCAAGTGCGCTCTTCACCATACAGGAGACAGAGCAGGGCATCGTGCTGCAGTTCGGTGATCCCAAGCAGGTGGTGACCGAACCCGGCCTGCACTTCAAGGTCCCGTTCATCCAAAATGTCGTGATCTACGACAAGCGGGTTCTGGAGTTTGAGAATCCGCAGCAGGAGGTCATCGCGTCCGACCAGAAACGTCTGGTGATCGACGCCTTTGCCTTCTATCGCATCACCAATCCGCTGGAGTTCTACCAGGCGGTCGGTACGGAAGAGGTGGCGCGGGCACGGCTGTCGAACCTGCTTAACGCCAGCATGCGTCAGTTGATCGGTACCGTGCCTTTGGTCGATGTCATCTCCGGCGAACGTGAACGGCTGATGGAGGATATCCGGATCCGTATCAACCGCGAGGCCCAGCAATTTGGCGTCGCCGTGATTGACGTGCGCATCAAGCGTGCTGATCTGCCGGAAGAAAACAGCCAGGCGATCTACCAGCGCATGCAGACCGAGCGTGAACGTGAGGCCCGCGAGATCCGCGCCCAGGGTGAAGAACAGTCGCTGAGGATCCGTGCCGAGGCGGACCGGACCCGAACCGTGCTGATCTCCGAGGCCAGGCGCCAGTCGGAGATCCTGCGTGGTGAAGGCGATGGTGAAGCCGTGCGCATCTTCGCCGATGCCTATGGCCAGGATGTCGATTTCTTCACCTTCTATCGGACCATGCAGGCCTATCGCGAAGCGCTCAACGCCGACGACACGACGATCATCATGTCGCCGGACGGCGACTTCCTTCAGTTCCTGAACAACGTGCAGGGCATGGGAGGGGCCGGTTTTTCGCTGGATTCGGTAGGCGAGACGGTAACCGGGAGTGGTTCATCGGATACTGCGGCGCAGCCATAGGGCGTGCCCGGCCCGCTTGACGCGCCGGACGTGCCATATCGTTGCCACAGGCCGGGTTTAGGCCGATGACCGAGATCCTGGTGGCGATTGCGATTGCCTTGTTTCTGGAAGGCGCGGCCTATGCTCTGTTTCCCAATGCCATGAAGCGGGCAATGCTGCACGTCCTGGCCCAGCCCGTGACGACCGTTCGGTTGACTGGACTGGCCGTTGCAGTGGCGGCGGTCACATTGATGTGGCTGGTCAAAGGATGATCGGCTATCCAGGATGTTCCGGGCCGTAGGATTTTGACGGCCCACGACGTGACAGACGGTGATTTGGGAATGAAAGCTGCAACGATGAAACATGTTGGTCTGTGCCTGGTGGCGGCCTTTTTTGCCGCCGGTTCGCTGGTCACCGACAGTGACCGGGCGTGGTCGCAGTCGGTACCGGAGAGTTTCGCCGACCTAGCCGAAGAGCTGACGCCGGCCGTTGTCTCGATCACGACGGAAGAGTTCGTGACCAGTTTTGGCGGCGACCAGATCCCGGAGTTCCCCGAGGGTTCGCCGTTTGAGGATTTCTTCAAGGACTTCTTCGAGCGCTACGGCAACGGTGACGGTGAAGGCCCGCAGGAAAGCCGTCCGACTTCGCTAGGTTCCGGTTTCATCATCGACCCCAGCGGCTACGTGGTGACCAACAACCACGTCATCGCCGAAGCCGATACCATCACCGTGCGTTTGAACGACGACACCGAGTATGAGGCAGAGGTCGTCGGTGTCGATCCGAAGACCGATCTCGCGCTTTTGAAGGTCGAGGCCGACGAGGATCTGCCCCACGTCGCGTTCGGCAACTCCGATGAGGTGAGGGTCGGTGAGTGGGTGCTGGCGATCGGCAACCCGTTCGGATTCGGCAGCTCGGTGACCGCCGGCATCATCTCCGCGCGCCAGCGCGACATCAGCGCCGGTCCTTATGACGAGTTTCTGCAGACCGACGCGCCGATTAACCGTGGCAATTCCGGTGGCCCACTGTTCGATATGGACGGCAACGTGATCGGCGTGAACACGGCGATCTTCTCGCCGTCAGGCGGCTCGGTCGGTATCGGCTTCGCGGTTCCCTCCAATCTGGTGACGCGTGTCGTCGCCCAGCTTCAGGAGTTCGGTCGGACCCGGCGCGGTTGGCTGGGCGTGCGCATTCAATCGATTACCCCCGAGATTGCCGAGGGCCTGGGTCTGAAGTCGTCGGACGGCGCGTTGGTTGCCAGCGTGACGCCTGACGGTCCGGCAGCCGATGCGGGTCTCGAAAACGGCGATGTCATCATCACCTTCGACGGTAAACCGATCGACGAAATGCGCGAGCTGCCGCGTGTCGTGGCCGAAACCGAAGTCGGTAAGGCGGTCGAGGTCGTGGTGATGCGTCGCGGTGACGAACTGACATTCGATGTCGAGTTGGGCGAACTCGAGGTGTTCGAAGATCAATTGGCCGCGACAATGAACGGCAGTCAACCTGAAGAACAGCCTGAGAAGGGCAAGGCCCCGACGGATGTGCTGGGCATGGTCTTAGAGCCGGTCAGCCCGCAACTGAGGCAAGAGTTTGACCTGCCGAACGATGTCGACGGCGTTGTCGTCACGAACGTGGCGCCCGGCAGCCCGGCGGCGCGCGCCGGCATTCTCCCGGGCGATCTGATTCCCGAAGTCGGTCAGGAGCAGGTCGGAACCGTTGACGAAGTGGTGGCGCAGATCGACGGCGCACGGGACCGTGCGCTGAAATCCGTGGTCGTGCGCGTTCTGCGCAGCGATGAAGACGCTCACTATCTGGCCGTCGATATCGAAGGCTAGCCCTTTGGATCGTTCCCCGCTCGCGTGGGCCGGTGACGCCAACTGGATCGGGAACGCTCTAGGCGTCGAGAAACTCTGACCGACGATAGCCCTGCATGAAAAGCAGGGCGGTGAGGTCGCCGTGGCGTATCGCGGCATCGGCAACGGTGCTCACCGCCTCCACACCGTGATAGGCGACGCCTAAACCAGCGGCCTCGATCATCGCGATATCGTTGGCGCCGTCGCCCACGGCAAGCGTATCGGCCATGTCGATGTCATGCTCTCTGGCCAGTTGACGCAACAGGGTCTCTTTGGCGTTGCGGTCCAGAATCGGTTCCACCATGGAGCCGGTCAGCCGGCCATCTTCGATATTCAGTCGATTGGCTTGCTGCACGTCGAAGCCGACGAGGTCGGCAACGCGCTTGGTGAACCAGGTAAAACCACCGGATATCAGAGCGGTCAAAGCTCCGTGACCGCGCATGGTCGCCAGCAGCGTCGTGGCGCCGGGGGTCAGCGCGACGCTGTCGCGCCAGGCGGATTCAAGGGCCTCGATCGGGGTTCCGGCAAGCAGCGCGACACGTTCGCGCAACGACTGTGCGAACTCCAGTTCGCCGCGGATGGTGCGCGCGGTAATCGCTGCGATCTGGTCGCCGATGCCAGCCTGGGCTGCCAGAACGTCGATGCATTCGACTGTGATGATGGTGGAGTCCATGTCGGCGACGAGCAGACGCTTGCGACGGTGACGTGCGGCCTGAATCACCACATCCGCGGGCACGTCGTTCAGCGACTTTTTCAGTGTCGTCGCCAACGCTTGATAACTGCTGCCGTCAACCAGAAGGTCGACGGCGCGGCCGGGATCAAGCCAGTCGACACGTGCCTCGACCTGGCGGGCGATGTCGTCAATCGTGGTATCGTCAAGCGCCGGACCACCGGTCCCGGCGATGACGGTTGCAACAAGTGTCATGGCAGATAGCAGTCCCAACGAACGATCAGGCGAGCCGCTAGTGGTGATAGGCGGTCCGACGGCTTCCGGCAAGTCGCCGCTGGCGCTTGACCTGGCGGAGGCTTTCGGCGGCGAGATCATCAACGGCGACAGCATGCAGGTCTATGAAGAGTTGCGCCTGTTGACGGCGCGGCCCGGCCCCGATGATGAGGCAAGGGTTCCCCATCATCTTTATGGGTTCATGTCCGTTGCCGAGCGTTGTTCGGTCGCGGTTTGGGCCGATGCCGCCCGCCGTGTCGTCCATGACTGTCTGACACGCGGCAGTGTGCCGGTGATCGTCGGCGGGACGGGCCTCTATCTGGGAACCTTCATTCACGGCCTATCACCCATCCCCGACGTGCCGGCAGCGGTCCGCGCCGATGTGATCGAACGTGTCCGTGACCTTTCGGCTGAAGGATTTCACGAACTCGCCGAGACTGTCGATCCGGAGCTCGCGCGGCGGATTCCGGTCGGTGACACACAGCGCCTGATCCGCCTGCTCGAGGTTCAAGAGGCCACGGGTGAGCCGCTTTCGGCCTGGCAGCAGCAACCGCGCCAAAACGCGTGGCCCGGTCCGGTGCTCTATCTGGTTGTGCGCCCGGATCGTGACGTCCTCTACCAGGCTTGCAACGACCGGTTCGAGTCGATGATAGAGGCGGGTGTCCTGGATGAGGTTGCCAATCTGACCAAACTCGGCCTGCCCGACGATCTGCCGGCCATGCGCGCGCTCGGTGTGCCGCCCTTGATGGCGCATTTAAGAGGCGAAATGCCTCTGGATGACGCGATCCAGGCCGCAAAGACGGTGACCCGGCGCTATGCCAAGCGCCAGCTAACGTGGTTCCGCCACCAGGCTGGCGAGGCCATTGCCTTGGACGATTCCGACCCCGCGCAGCGTCTGGCGTGCGCCCGCGCACATATGTCCGGGTTTCTGTTGACCGCCAAAGGGCCAAAAGCGTAGTTTCCGGCCCTTGTTGCGGCGTGCGAGCCGATCGCGCGTTGCTGTTTTGTGCCCTGATGGGTGGTGATGACATCGTGACAACACCGCTTCTGGCACTGACTTCGCGGGCACGTGCCCGCCTAACCGGAGGATGAGACCGTGGCCAAGGACCGTATGACCGGCTCCGAAATGATCGTCAAAGCCCTGCTGGATCAAGGTGCTGACGTCGTATTCGGCTATCCCGGCGGCGCGGTACTTCCGATCTACGATGCCATCTTCCAGCAGAATCACCTTCGCCACATCCTGGTCCGCCAGGAAGGCGGTGCCGTTCACGCGGCGGAAGGTTATGCGCGCTCGACCGGCAAGGTCGGAGTCGTTCTGGTGACGTCCGGTCCCGGCGCGACCAACTGTGTGACCGGTTTGACCGACGCGCTGATGGACAGCATTCCCCTGGTCTGCCTGACCGGACAGGTGCCGACCCATCTGATCGGCAACGACGCGTTTCAGGAGGCCGACACGGTCGGCATCACGCGGCCCTGCACCAAGCACAATTATCTGGTGAAGAGCATTGAGGATCTGCCGCGCGTTCTGCACGAGGCATTTCACGTCGCCAGGAGCGGCCGGCCGGGACCGGTCGTCGTCGATCTGCCGAAAGACGTCGTCAACGCGGAAGGCACCTATCTGCCGCCGGCTCGCGTCAAGCACAAGAGCTACAACCCGCAGGTCAAAGGCGACATGGCCCGCATCGAAGAAGCGGTCGACCTGCTGGCCAAGGCCGAGCGTCCGATCATCTATGCCGGCGGCGGTGTCGTGAATGCCGGACCGGCTGCGTCCCAGCTGCTGACCAACCTGGCCGAGATTTCCGGTTTCCCGGTGACCTTGACCCTGATGGGGTTGGGCGCCCTGCCGGCCTCGCACAAACAGTTCCTCGGCATGCTCGGTATGCACGGGTCGCTGGAGGCGAACATGGCGATGCACGACTGCGACGTCATGCTGTGCGTTGGTGCGCGGTTCGATGACCGGGTGACCGGCAGGACCGACGCGTTTTCGCCGGACTCCAAGAAGATCCACATCGATATCGACGCGTCGTCGATCAACAAGAACATCCCCGTCGACGTGCCGATTATCGGCGACTGCGGTTATGTGCTTGAGGATCTGATCAAGGTCTGGAAGGCGCGTCAGGTGCGGCCTGATGCCAAGGCGCTGGACGCCTGGTGGAAGAGCATTGACGGTTGGCGCAAGAAGAAGTCGTTCAAGTACAAACAGTCCAAGCAGCTCATCAAGCCGCAATACGCGCTGGAACGGCTCAACGCCCATCTGCAAGGACGTGACGACGTCTTTATCACAACGGAGGTCGGCCAGCACCAGATGTGGGCCGCCCAGTTCATCGATTTCGAAAAACCCAACCACTGGATGACGTCCGGCGGCCTCGGCACGATGGGTTATGGCCTGCCTGCCGCGATGGGCGTTCAGGTCGCCCACCCCGATGCGTTGGTGATCGACGTGGCGGGTGAAGCCTCGATCATGATGAACATTCAGGAGATGTCGACGCTGGCGCAGTATCGCCTGCCGGTGAAGGTGTTCATCCTGAACAACCGCTGGATGGGTATGGTGCGCCAGTGGCAGGAGTTCTTCTTCGGCGGCCGCTATTCGGAAAGTTACATGGAGTCCTTGCCGGATTTCGTGAAGCTGGCCGAATCGTTCGGCGCGCTCGGTCTACGGGCCTCGAAGCCTGGCGAGGTCGACGACATCATCAAGGAGATGATCGAGACCGACCGGCCGGTCATCGTCGACGTGGAAGTTGACCCCGACGAGAACGTTTATCCGATGATCCCCGCCGGCGCGGCCCATAATCAGATCACGATGAGCCCCGGCGACGAGGTAGAACTCGACGACGCGACCAAGGATGAGGGCATGGTGCTCGTTTGAGCCTGGCCCTTGAGAGACAAACCTTGATCGGAGACGTGCGCCGGACGAAACCGGCCCGTCTCCGTCGTTGGGGGATAAAGTGACAGACAAAGAAACTTCGCGGCGCGCTACGATTGCTGTTCTCGTTGATAACGAACCAGGCGTCCTGGCGCGCGTCATCGGCCTGTTCTCAGGCCGCGGCTACAACATCGACAGCCTGACGGTCAGTGAGGTCGATCCCGAACACGGGCGGTCCCGGATCACCGTCGTGACTGCTGGAACCGAAATGATCATCGAGCAGATCAAGGCGCAGTTGCGCCGGCTGGTGCCGGTACACCGGGTCAGCGATCTGACCGCCGAGGGCCCCCATGTCGAGCGCGAGTTGGCGCTGGTGAAGGTTGCGGGCGCCGGTGAAAAGCGCGTAGAAGCATTGCGTATCGCCGACGTCTTCCGGGCCCGCGTGGTCGACAGCACGATCGAGTCGTTCGTCTTCGAAATCACCGGTGCGTCGGACAAGATCGACGCCTTTGTGAACCTGATGCAGCCCCTGGGCCTGGCCGATGTCTCGCGCACCGGCGTTGTCGCTATTTCCCGCGGCCCCAAGCCCATCTGAACTCCGTATGGCCGCCCGGGCTAGATGACTAAGAACCAGATGACCAAGAAGGATCAAGAACCATGCGTGTCTATTACGATCGCGACGCCGATATCAATCTGATCAAGTCGAAGAACGTCGCGGTGATCGGCTACGGCAGCCAGGGCCATGCCCATGCGCTCAACATGCGCGACAGCGGCGTCAAGAACATCGCCATCGGTCTGCGCGAGGGTTCCGGCAGCGCGGCGAAGGCCGAAGGCGAGGGACTTCAGGTGATGACACCCAGCGAGGCGGCGGCCTGGGCCGACTTCATCATGCTGGTGACGCCTGACGAAGGGCAGGGTGCGCTCTACCGCGACCATCTTCACGGCAACATGAAGGAAGGCGCCACGCTAGCGTTCGCCCACGGCCTGAACATTCACTTCAACCTGATCGAGGCGCGCGGCGATCTTGATGTTATCATGGTGGCGCCCAAGGGCCCTGGCCATACGGTGCGTGCTGAGTATCAGCGCGGTGCCGGCGTGCCGTGTCTGCTGGCGATCGACCAGGACTCCACCGGTGGCGCGCACGAGGTCGGCTTGTCCTACGCCTGCGCGATCGGTGGCGGCCGTGCCGGCGTTATCGAGACGACATTCCGCGAAGAATGCGAGACCGACCTGTTCGGCGAACAGGTGGTTCTGTGCGGTGGGCTGACGTCACTCATTAAGGCTGGTTATGAGACTCTGATCGAGGCCGGCTACGCGCCCGAGATGGCGTATTTCGAATGCGTGCACGAGGTGAAGCTGATCGTCGACCTGATCTACGAAGGCGGCATCGCCAACATGCGCTATTCGATCTCGAACACGGCGGAGTACGGCGACTATACGCGCGGGCCCAGGGTCATCACCGACGAGACCCGCGCCGAGATGAGGCGCATCCTGGACGATATCCAGTCCGGCCGCTTTGCCCGTGACTGGATGCTGGAAAACGAGGTCGGCCAGACCAGCTTCAAGGCGACCCGCCGTCGCGAGGCCGAGCATGGTATCGAAGAGGTTGGCGCGCGCCTGCGCGGCATGATGCCCTGGATCGCCGAGACCCGGATGGTGGACAAGTCGAAAAACTAATCGGGATGCCTCTTCTGATCGCCCTTGGCAGACAGCCCGGATTGTGACAGGTGTCACGGGTACACCCCGAATTATTAACTATCGTTGATAAACGTAGGTCATGGTATGAATGTCGCCGGCTAGTTGCTTGAAATAGCTGGTGAAATTTCGCCTCGTTAGGCGAATGAGCAGGGTCTGTCCCATTTTGGGTCATCGCAAGGCAGCCATCCCGGACTTTCCGGGTATCGCGGCGGTGAAACCGGGACCGGCCAATTGGGGATCACGGGGCGCCCTGCGCCCTGTCTGGGAGAGAAAAGAGCGACCATGCTTGCCCGTCTTCTCGGTTTCATGTCCTCGGACATGGCCATCGATCTGGGAACAGCCAACACACTCGTCTACGTCAAGGGGCGCGGCATTGCCTTGAACGAGCCGTCAGTGGTGGCCATTGCGACATCGCGCGGCAAGACGCAGGTCCTCGCCGTCGGCGAAGAGGCCAAGCTGATGGTGGGCCGCACGCCCGGCAACATCGAGGCGATCCGCCCATTGCGTGATGGCGTCATCGCAGACTTCGAGATTGCCGAAGAGATGATCAAGCACTTCATCCGCAAGGTGCATAACCGGCGCAGCTTCGCGAGCCCCGAGGTCATCGTCTGCGTGCCGTCAGGCTCGACAGCGGTTGAGCGGCGCGCGATTCAGGAATCAGCGGAAAGTGCGGGCGCCCGCAAGGTGGGCCTGATCGAAGAACCGATGGCCGCTGCTATCGGTGCCGGCCTGCCGGTGACCGAGCCGACGGGTTCGATGGTCGTCGATATCGGCGGCGGCACGACGGAGGTCGCGGTCTTGTCGCTCGGCGGCATTGTCTATTCGCGCTCGGTCCGTGTCGGCGGCGACAAGATGGACGAGGCGATCATCCGCTACATCCGCAACACCCATAACCTGCTGATCGGTGAGTCGAGTGCGGAGCGCATCAAGAAGACCATCGGTTCGGCCAGCCCGCCCGATGACGGCGAAGGCGACACCATGGAGATCAAGGGTCGCGATCTGATGAACGGCGTCCCGAAGGAGCTCATCATCAGCCAGCGCCAGGTCGCCGAAAGTCTTTCGGAACCGGTTGGCCAGATCATTGACGCCGTCAAGACAGCGCTGGAACAGACGCCGCCTGAACTGGCCGCCGACATCGTCGATAAGGGTATCGTGCTGACCGGCGGCGGCGCTTTGCTCGGCAATCTCGACAACGTCTTGCGTCATGCCACCGGCCTGCCGGTGTCGATCGGTGACGAACCTTTGAGCTGCGTCGCGCTGGGAACCGGTCGGGTTCTGGAAGACAAAAAGACGTTGAAGCACGTACTCTATAACCAGTTCGACTAACAACAATCGCGTGGCGCTTGGGGACAGCGCCACCGGGGTAACGCCGTATGCTGAAGCTGACCTATTCCATAAGAGGAATCGTTCAGCGCTTCGCGTTGCCGCTGTTCATCGGCGTCGCCATCGCCTTGATGTTGCTGAACAGGGTCGACAATCCCATCGTCGTGAACATGCGCGCCCAGGCCGTCGACGGCTTGGCGCCGGTCATGGACGTACTGTCGCGCCCGGTCGGCGCGGTCCAGGACGGTATCGACTACATCGATCACTTCTTTTCCGTCTTCGAAGAGAACGCCCAGCTTCGTGAGGAGAACGAGCGCCTGTTGCACTGGCAGACCGTGGCGCGTCGCCTGGGGGCTGAGAACGACGAGTTCCGCGTCCTGCTATCGGCGGTCGCCGAGCCGCGCAGCGCCTTTGTCACGGCGCGGGTGATCGGCATGTCCAGCGGCAGTTTCGTGCGCACCGCGCTGTTGAATGCCGGCGCCAATGACGGGGTCGGGGTCGGCCAGGCCGTGGTGACGGCTGAGGGCATGATCGGCCGCATTGTCGAGGTCGGCAATCGAAGTGCCCGCATCCTGCTTCTGACCGACCTGAACAGCCGCATTCCGGTGGTGATCGAGCGGACCGGCGAGGCCGCTGTGGTGTCGGGCGACAACTCCGACCGCCTTCGCCTGGTCTATGTCACCGACGAGGATGTGGTAACGGTCGGCGACAGGCTGGTGACGTCGGGCGAGGGCGGCATGCTGCCGCCGGGCCTGCCGGTCGGTCAGGTAACCGCCAATCAGGATGGCGTGTGGCAGGTCCAGCCGTTTGTGGACGTAGGCCGCGCCGGGTATGTGCGTGTCCTGGATTACGCCCTGCCGGGTCTCTTGCCGACGACCCGTGAAGCCGGCGCCATCGATCAGCTCTGGTAATGGAAAGCCAGGTCCGCAGACTACGTTATCTGGTCGCCGGTCTGGCGCCGTTCTTGGTGGCGGTCGCCCTTTCCATGTTGATGGCCGTGCCGCTGCAACTGCCCCATGTGGGCGCGGTGACACCATCGTTGACGCTTGCTGCGGTGTTCTATTGGGCCGTCTTCCGTCCGGACCTGTTCGGCTATGCCGCCGCGTTCTTCCTTGGTCTGATCAGCGATATCGTCACTGGTGGCCCGCTGGGCTTGGGTGCTCTGGTCCTGGTCGTCGCGCAGGCAGTCAGCGTCACACAGCGCCGGTTCTTCCTGCACAAGCCGTTTCACATTCTGTGGTGGGGTTTCGCGCTGATCGCACCGCTGGCCATGCTGCTGCGCTGGCTGCTCGGCTCCATCTACATGGGAACCTTCCTGGCCATCGCGCCGGTCGTGCTGCAGGCGATCGTGACCGTTGCCATCTTCCCGGCCGTCGCGTGGCTGCTGGGCCGTTGCCATGCCCTGTTGCCGCGCATGGCCGGCAACGCCACGTCAGGTTGACATGAACCGCGATCTCGACAGGCGCAAACAGTTCGCCCGGCGCACCGTTATCCTGGCCGGTGGCCAGGCGCTGCTGCTGTCCGGTCTGGTCGCACGGCTCTACCAGCTTCAGGTGGTTGAGGCGGAAGCCTATGAGGTTCTGGCTGAAGAGAACCGCATCAACATGCGCTTGTTGCCGCCGCCACGTGGCCTGATCCTCGATCGGTTCGGCAATGGCGTCGCGGTGAACCGGCAGAACTATCGTCTGGTCTTGGTTTCCGAGCAGACCGAAAGTGTCGCCGACACCCTGGACCGGCTTGGCGCGATCATCGAACTCACCGACCGCGATATCAGCCGGGTCAACCGCGAGACATCGCGCAAGCGCGACTTCGTGCCGGTGACGGTGCGTGAGGATCTGACCTGGTCCGAAGTCGCCCGGGTCGAGGTCAACGCGCCGGAGCTGCCCGGTGTGATGATCGAGGTCGGCCAGAGCCGCCTCTATCCCTATGGCGACCTTGCCGCCCATGTCACCGGCTATGTCGGCGCGGTTTCCGAGGCGGAGCTGACCGGCGATCCGCTGCTCGAGCTGCCCGGCTTCCGCACCGGCAAGAATGGCGCCGAACGGATCTTCGAGCCGGTGTTGCGCGGCAGCGCGGGCACCCAGCATGTCGAGGTCAACGCCTATGGCAGGATCATTCGCGAGATCGCACGTCAGGAAGGGTTGCCGGGCAACGACCTGACCTTGACCATCGACATGGGCCTTCAGGCCTTTGCCGCGCGCCGCCTGCAGGACGAAGCAGGTGCCGTTGTGGTGATGGACGTGACCAACGGTGATGTCCTGGCACTCGTCTCCTCGCCCAGCTTCGACCCCAACGTCTTCACCTATGGTCTCAGTGGCGATCTCTGGCAGACTCTTTTGAATGACCCGAAGACGCCGCTGATCAACAAGGCCGTGGCCGGCCAATATCCGCCGGGCTCGACCTACAAGATGATGGTCGCCTTAGCCGGACTCCAGGAAGGCTTGATCGACCCCAACGATACGGTCTGGTGCCCTGGCTACTACACGCTCGGCAACCATCGCTTCCATTGTTGGAAGCGTGGCGGTCATGGGCACATGAACATGGTCGATGCGATCAAACGCTCGTGCGACGTCTACTTTTACGACACCGCCCGCAAGCTCGGCGCCGAGCGGATGGCGGAAATGTCGCATCGGTTCGGCCTGGGCGAGACGAGTGGCATCGAGCTGCCCGGCGAGCGCGCAGGGCTGATTCCGACGCCGGCGTGGAAGTTGGCGGTTCTCGGCGACTCCTGGCAAGGCGGCGAGACGTTGATCGCGGGCATCGGCCAGGGATACGTGCTGACGACGCCGTTGCAGCTGGCGGTGATGGCGGCACGCCTGGGTAACGGACAGGCCAAGGTGGTGCCCAGACTGGCGCGGCCAGCCGACGGGCCGGACATCCCTGCGTTCGAGCCGCTTGGTGTCAACCCTTTCGCCATGGATCTGGTGCGCGAGGGCATGGTCCGGGTGGTCAACGACCCGCAGGGCGGCACCGCCTATCGCGCCCGCATCGAAGACGAAGGCATGACCATGGCCGGCAAGACCGGCACAGCCCAGGTGCGCCGTATGACAGCCGCCGACCGTGCCGCCAACACACCGATCGAGGAGATCCCGTGGATCGAGCGGGACCACGCTCTTTTCGTCGCCTATGCGCCGATCGACAACCCGCGCTATGCGATCGCCGTTGTTGTCGAGCATGGCGGTGGCGGTTCACGCGTGGCGGCGCCGATAGCACGCGATGTTCTGCGTGAGGCGCAACGGCGCCAGTCGGCCCGCTTTCAGGACATCCCGGTCGCCGACCCGGTCGAGACACCCGTCGTCAGTTCGGAGCTCTGACCGGCATGGCCAACACCGCGCACTATATCGGCCGACCCGCGCTCACCCTGCGCCACAAGCTCGGTCAGATGTCCTGGGGCCTCGTGGCGCTTCTGGTCATGGTCGCGGTCATGGGCTTCGCCATGCTCTATTCCGCCGCCAACGGCAGTCTGGAGCCGTGGGCGTCGCGCCAGATGATCCGCTTCGGGGTCGGCATGGTGCTGATGTTCATCGTTGCCATGATCGATATCCGTCAACTGCATCGGTTCGCCTATGTCTTCTTTGTCGTCGCGTTGCTTCTGCTGGTCGCTGTCGAGGTGATGGGCCGGGTCGGCATGGGGGCGCAGCGCTGGATCGATCTGGGGGTCTTTCAGCTACAGCCCTCCGAACTGATGAAGCTGGCGCTGGTTCTGGCGCTGGCTCGCTACTTCCATGGACTGGGGCCGGAAGGCATTGCCAAGATGAAGGCCTTGATCGGCCCCATCATCTTGATCGGCGTGCCGACGGCGCTGGTCCTGAAACAGCCGGATTTGGGCACGGCCATGCTGCTGGCGGCTGGCGGCGTCGCGCTGTGCTTCGCGGCCGGGATCCAATGGCGCTATTTCATCGGCGCCGGCGTCGCCTTTGCCGCCGCGTTGCCGGTTGGCTGGCAGATGCTGCATGACTATCAGCGTCAACGCATTCTGACCTACCTCGACCCCAGCTCCGACCCGCTGGGCGCCGGCTATCACATCCTGCAGTCGAAGATCGCGTTGGGTTCCGGCGGGATGTTCGGCAAGGGGTTCATGGCGGGCACCCAAAGCCATCTGGAGTTCCTGCCGGAAATGCAAACGGATTTCATCTTCACCATGCTGGCCGAAGAACTGGGCATGGCAGGGGCGCTGTTGTTGCTCGTGCTCTATGTGCTGATCATCGCCTACGGAATCGGCGTCAGCCTGCGCGCGACCAGTCAGTTCGGCCGTCTGGTCGCGCTCGGCGTGACGGTGACGTTCTTTCTTTACGTCTTCATCAACATCGCCATGGTGACCGGCCTGGTGCCGGTGGTCGGCGTGCCGCTGCCGTTGATCTCCTATGGCGGCACGGCGATGATGACCCTGATGGTCGGCTTCGGCATGCTGGCCAGCGTCCACGTGCACCGCGACACGCCGGTGCCGCGCCGTCCGGGCGGCTCGCTCTACTGACAGACCTGCTTGCGAAACGACGAGAGCCCAAACCGCTCACGGTTTGAGCCCTCGGGGATCGTTGTTGTCAACACGCAGTGGCATGCCTGCGTGGCGATCAGTTTAGAAACCCGCGGTCTCGAACAGCTTGTCGAGTTCGCCGGAATCCTTGAGCTGGGCCAGCAGCGTGTTGATCTCCTCGACCGGCGGCGCCGATTCCGGACGCAGCACGAAGCTGTGGCGGTATTCCTGATCGATCTTGTCGGCGACCAGGAACTTGCCCAGGAACTCCGGATGGTTGCCCAGGAACTTCCTCAAGTAGGCCTCCGGCACGATCGCGATATCGGCCCGTCCGTCCTGCACGTAATAGAGACTGGTGCAGGGGTTCAGCGGTTGCTCGACCATATAGGTTGTTTGCAGATAGGCCGGATCGGCATTGAAATCGGCAAAACCGTAATGAAAGCCATAGACGGCGGCGATCTTGTGCTCGGTGACGTCGTCGAAGAAGCTTTGATCGCGGTCGACATCGGCGCGCGTGACATAGATCTCCTGGCCGGTCATGAAGACATCCGACATCACGACGTCCTGGTCGGCCCAGCCCCACTCCGGACTTTCGAAGGCGATCATGTCGAACTTGCCGGCCGCCAGGTCGTCAAAGCGATCACGGGCCGAGGTATCGACGATTTCGAAGACATAATCGTCCTGCGCCTCGTTCATCAGGTCGACGAGGTCGGCGACGATGCCGCCGACACCGGTGGCGGTCTGCTCCGAGAACGGCGGGAAGTAATAGGCGCCGATCTTAATGGTTTCGGCGGCTTTGGCGGCGCTGATCGAGAGCGAGAGCGCCAAGCCAATACTAGCAAGTGCCCAAAAACGACGCATGGCGAGCCTCCTTATGCGTTGCTGTCACCAAGGTCCCTCCGAACCGGCCCGAAGGCCGGCTGCTGCCTCAGTTTAAGCCCGTTCCGGCACCGATTAAAGCGGGCGCCGGAACGCCGCGCATACCGCCGCTTTCGGGCGTCTCGACAAGCCCCGGCGCGTTTGATAGATAGGCGCGGGCCGTTAGCTCAGTTGGTAGAGCAGCTGACTCTTAATCAGCGGGTCACAGGTTCGAATCCTGTACGGCCCACCAATTTTCGTAATAATTACAATGACCTAAAGGTACATACGCCTTCCGTCGCATCTGGTCGATCGCCCTAAGATAACGCTGAAATAACACCAATGCAGGAAATACCCATAGACTGGGGCAATGCCCTCGTCGCATTTGTCGCTGAACTAATCTTGGTCCTGTTGGTCGTTCTATTCACCCCAAAGGCCAAGGTCATTTGGGGCATTAGCCACGGGTTCACCTATCGGTTGACTTGGCCGAACCAACCAGATCTTAGGGTGCAAACCCAAAAGGTGACTGTTCACAACGTTGGTCGAGCGGCGGCGAGCGATGTGGAAGTCCATCTGAACTTCGAGCCCGAGCACTTCAATGTTTGGCCGACGCAAAACTACGAAACTGAGAAGAACCCAGAAGACCGCTTCACAATAAAGTTCCGGTCCTTAGGTCGTAACGAGCACGTGTCGATTGAAATGTTGTCGACAGGTGACCTTGAAGTTCCTGCCGTTCTCAGTGTCCGAAGCCCTCAGGGTGTCGCCAAGATGGTCGCATTTGCACCTCTTCGGGTGTTCCCTCGTGCGGTCAATTTGACGTTTGTGGTTCTTGCCGCGATCGGGATCCTAGCGATCTTTTACATGATTGTAGCCGTCGTAAGCAGGGCGCTCGGCACATAACGATTTGTCGGTGCGGACGCATGATCCATGGTCCAATTCGGCTTCACTGATTGTCCGGACATGATTGGATTCATTGCGCGTCCGCCAGTTTAGCCGCTGGTGATTTCGTATTGGTGTTAGTGACGACTGCCTAGAGAATCACCCCTGCTTCATGCGCTAGGCGTTCGACGAGAGCAGCCAACAAAATGATAGCGGCTAAGACTGCAGGCACGATCGAGAGAAAGAGCGACGGATAAAAGATCCGTTGAGACCACAGCAAATCAGATTGCCTTTGCTCATCAAGCTTCCTTTGCATTTCGGTTATGCCTGCTTGTGTCTGCTCGACTCCATCGGTCGCATTCGCCATCACGAATTGTTGCCTCGCCATTTTGATCGTCGTGAGGACAGTGACCGCAATATAGACAGCAAGTGAGAACGCCATAGCTAAACCCGTAGTCAACATCTCCCATGGAGCCATGTAGTCTCGAACAAATGCCCATAGAGCAAAAAAGCCAGCATAGCCGCCTGCTAGTATGACTCGATTGTACGCCTGTGACTTGTCGATTGAGTGAGCAATGAGTTCTTTCTGAAAGTCGATGACCTTCTTCGCAAATCGCTCTTCTTCGAGCGCCCGCAACCTCTCAGCATTTTCTTTGACCGCTTTGATCAGGTCTTCCATTGTCCTGTCTCTTACCGGCATTCCTCGGAATTCCTGGTGAGATGAGAATCTTCCGGACTGATGACGGAGGCAGTTGGAATTCTGCCTCCGTCATCTGGTTGCTGGCCGGAGTTACGCGGCCTGATCGAATGGCTGGTAGTTGTCGGGATCCCCAGCATCAATCTCGTGCACGGTCAGCTTGGCTCTTGGCACACAACGCTCAGCCACCTGCTGCGGAGTCAGGCTGGGGTCAAGTTCAAGTCGTTCGATCGTCAACAGGCGAATAACGGCTTCCGCATTCGGATCCAGTTCGGCTTCACCTCTCTCCCAACGACCGACCGATTGTCCTTCCTTGTGCACAATCTTACCAAGTTCGGCCTGAGTAAAACCCATCTCCGTACGCAGGAAGCGCAGTTCATCAGGCGACATGCTGCTTTCGCCAGTGACAATCATGTGCGCGATGAGCTTTTGCAGTCCGGCGACATTCTTGATCACTACGACGTTGTCACCGTCATCGTCCGTGTACACTTCCACGTTACGCAGTCGCACGTTCTCCAGCCCGCACTCAGTGTAGTGGTACACATCTAGACGATTCATCGGATTTCCTCCTTTTCGGCTCTTGCGAACCTACGAACGCTCTCTCGGCTCATCCGCCCACATAACCGTAACTAACTTCAGACGTGTTCTCTGCGTGATCGACGGAATCACGACAACGCGAACAGTTCTGTTTCCGGAGTTCGGCGTCTTACTTTCGATTTCGTACTTGTAGAACCCCGCTTTTGTCGCCGGTTCGGCGTCGGCAAAAACAAAACCGCACTTCATGCAGTAGAGCGCGTCACCGAGAATAAGACTTCGATCACGCATCTGATCCTTTGCGTGCTGCGTGATTGCCAGGTCGGGGTTGTGCTGAGCGATATCATTGATTTGCCGAGTTGCGTCCGCAGGTGACCAAGGCTGACGTTTCAGCCGCTTTGAGCGCCGTTTTTTTGGTTCGCTGCTCATGGTGTTGGAGAGGATATATCATCGTGATACATCCGAATTCAATGCCCAATACGATATTTTTACCTCTTTCGGATAGTGCCGTCGCCGACCATCGGGGGAATTCCTGTTATGCCTCGACGACAGAAAAACGGAAGTATGCTCTGTATTATCGTTCTGATTCAGCTAGTTAAAGGAGTGGCCAGCACCCACTCGAATTCTTACTACTCCTTTTGGATACCCTATCTACTCGTACCAAAGAGGCCTTTCACTATCCGAAGGTAGTACACCTAGATTGGCCGGTATGAAGAGACGGCGGCGAGGAGAAGGAACCGTACCTCGCCGCCGCCCTTGGTCCGGTCCTGGCGACCGAACCACGCCGGTGTCGTCAACAGCCCGGCGCATTGAATAGGGGGCGCGGCGGGCGTCTCCATGGCAGGTGCAACGCCCGCCGCCGATAGCGCGCCTCTGTCCAGCCGCGCCATCGCCGCACCGGCCAATGCTCAAAACCGGTGCCGCCGCTGCCACGCAGGGGGCTCATCAGGCAGCGTTCTGAAGATCGTTCTCATCTTTCGCATCGGCTTCGGCGACCGCCGCGTCGGTCAATCTCTGAGGCCAGTCGCCGACGAGTGGGACGTTCGGGTGTCGCTTGAAGCGGAGCGCGGTCAAACCTCTGTCGCGTTCCTCGAGCGTGATGAGGTCGGGGCGCTCGAGCAGATCGGCGGCGCACCACGACTTCTGCATTTCGACGAACAGGTCGACCCGCTCGAGGCGCAACCGCCGTTCCTCGGCTTCCTTCTTGTCGAAATCGGCCAGCGACGTAGCGCCGAACTTTTCCGGGACCCGTTGGGCGACACGCCTACAGGCGATGGCGAAAAGAATCATCGGCGTTGCCGATAGCGCCGCCAGATCCTGCCGCGCGTCATCGTGGCAGTAGAAGCCGACACGATCCCACGGCCGGCGCGCGTGCTCGAGACGGCCTTCGATGTCGCGCTCGGCCATCCGCAACGCTGATGCGGCGTCACGGAATTGGCCGCCGTCGATTGCCTCCTCGACGGCATCGATCGTCGCCTCGTCAGTGCCGGCGTTGCTGATCGCCTCGACGACGAACGATTGCGCGTCAAGCCGGAGATCGCCCTTCGCTTCGAGTTCCCGAATGGCGCGCGCGTTCGCGACGGCCCGATCGAGAATCTTGTCGAGCCGGGTCATGCTGCACTCACTTCGCGTCGGACCTGGATGTCGAACATTTCGCAGATCTCGCAGAATGCATCCATTGAGATCACCTCTTTGCGGAGCAGTCGGTCGTGCACGCGGGCGAGTACAGATCGGACCTTCGCCTCGTCATGCCGGTCGAACGTGACGAGTTTGCCGTCTTTGACGCACGCCCACGCATAGACATACTTGTTCCTGTTCATGCGGCCCTCGAATGCCCGATGTTGACCGCCGCCGCCTCGGCCAGCGCACGATTCTCTGCCAAGTTGACGATCCGAGCCATGGCCTCATCAAGGCTGATGAGATGCGTCCGATGCTCAACCTCGGCCATCGCCCAGAGCAACTGCATTGCGTGCTTGCGGTCCACCTTGTTGGCGGCGTTCTGCGACGCGGAACGAAGATTGATCCTCTTGTGGCTGAGGCGGTTAGGTGCCGACTTGGTCCTCAGCGTCGCTTTGAAAACTTCCGCCGCCTCAAAGCCGTCTTGGCTGTTGCGGACTACTGTCGACCCGCTGCTGCGCTCATTGTACCGCTCGACCTTGTCTCGGTTGGCGGGGTTTCGCGTAACAGCCGCCATCGCCTGGCTATACGAAGTGCCGGGGTGCCGGTCGATGTAGGCCCGGATCTCGTCATCGAGATCCTGGCCTTTGAAGTTGACGAACGTTGCGTTTGTGTAGCTCATCGGTCTGTCCTCCGTTGAGCGTTGTCAGGTCTCGCCCCTTATGCGGGGCGGCTAGGTCACGGATCCCACGGGTCGCCGCCAAATCTCCCTTCGGCGATCGCGTCAAATGATGATGGAGGTCGCGGCGATACAATCTGCGCTCGATCGAGTTCCCACGGCTCGCTTGCTGATTTCAGTTCGCCCGCGATGACGACGTTCTCAAAGTCAATGCCGGATGAACGACCGCTCCGGAAAACGAGGTCGATCGCGCCGCTGGCGGCATTGCACCGGTCGTCGTGTTCACCTGCCAAGTGGTCGACCTTCTGCCCTCGCCACGTCAGCCCCAAGAACTCTTCAATCAGTTCAGGCTGGTCAAGTAGTTCAATCTGCCCGGCGTTGAACAGCGGTTCGACGCTCTCATAGAGCATCGACTTCGTCTTGGTGCTCGGACGGTATGTTACGCCGAACTCTGTGAAAGCTACCTTGAAGGTCTCGCCTCCAAACCTGTCACCGACGACCGAATACAGTTCGTACTCGTTCAGGAGACTGGCGAACTTCCGGACCGCGGATGTCGGGTCAAACGGCGGCCGGCCCGATTGTGTTTCGCAAAGGTCGAGAACGGCACGACCGGTGTTTTCGTCGAAGTGGGCGACGGCAAGCGCAGCACTGTCATTTGAGCCGCCGCTCATGTCGACGAAAGCCCTGTGGCGCACGCCCTCTCGTTGTGGCAGACGCTTGCGTCCGGACACGACAGAATCAAGGACGGTGGTCGCGTCGAGGAAGGCACCATCCGGCTGACCACCCTCGTTCAGGTGCAACCGACGAAACTTGTGGGACGGCAACCTGCGGCGCTGCTGTTCGATGTACCGCTCTGTGACGATGGGACTCGGATTGGCCCGCCGCCATGGCTCGATGTCATCACCTGCGAAGTCAGGGTTGCTCGTGAAGCTGCTCGAGTACCATGCGAAGTAGAACCGCTCGTCGTCGCCGCGCTTGCCCGCCTCGATCAGGTCATGCAAGGGAATACCCGAGCGACTTACCATGGGCGCGTAGCTCGCGAACAGTTCCATCATGTCAGGACGTGAGGGGTCGCGCGCCATTCCTTCGAGCACAGAGTAGTCACGCCAACCATGGCATTCGTCGTACGCGTTGGTGTGGCTCGATTTGCCGTGCATTCCAATCGTGTCTTGTCCGGGCAGGACCGAGAGCAAACCCGCACCATCTCGACGCTCGATTTCCTTCTTGCGCACGACAAGCTCACGTTTCAGGACCGGATTCACCGCGATGATGCGCTTCAAGAGCTTGAGGTCGTCGCCGGCCTGCTGTTCGTCGTTGGCGATGATGAAGCTGTCGACACCTTGCGGCGGCACTGGCGTTGCGAGGAACCGGTACAACATGCCCAGCACGATGAAAGTGCTTTTGAAGTTCTTTTTGCCGCTACCGTACAGCACGCGGTCAAACCGTCCCGACAGCGCCTCACTCAGATGGTGCAGGACGTGCGGCGGCAGTGCGTCGGGCAGTGGATTCTGGTCGAGCCATCGCAGCCAGGAGAAGAACGTGAGAGGGTCGACCGTGCTCGTCATGCTGCCTTGTCTCCACCCGCGGCGATCAAGTCGGCCAAGGTGGGCTCGACGGTCCGAGGAATGCGGCGCAAACCCAAACGGCTCAGCACTCTGCACTGAATCGAAACTAATGCGCACAGGTTCGGGATATCGACGGGCCGTCCCTCACACACGGCAAGCTCGAGGTCGCTGCACAGCACGGACAGACTGGCAGCCCGTTTTGCTAGCTCGACCTGTGCTGTCGATGCCAGGTCGCGACCACCAAGGTCCGTGAGCACGGCGTCCAGCACTGCCGCGTAGTGCCTGCTCCGGCGAGTCCGCATGTCCAAGCTGCCGATGAACGACTCAACCTGCTCGCCAACGCTTCTGCATTCGGACTGCATCACTTTGGCATCTGCGCCGTTTTCGCCGGACAATTTTGCTTACTCCCGACCTGCCGCCCAAACCCGCAGTCTGTGGCGATCTCGTTATCGCAGTGTTATCGCACTTCATGCAAATCCGCATATTTCTGCGGAAAATTGCCCTAGATCCGCTGATACATTATCAGACGTTTTGCCGAATGACCAAGAGCCAACGTCCAAACAATCCCCATCTGTCGAGCCATACAGAAAATCTCGCATGTGCAAGGACGCGGCCGTGGGCGCTCATCACTTCTTTTTCTGGGAGTCAGTCGGAGGCGGCATGTACGGGCGGCCGGCTGCCTCAAGTCCCCACTGAGACCAGCCCGGGACAGGCTCGACACGACCGACCAACACGCGACCCTTGCCGACGCCTCCCATTGGAAACTTACCGCCCATGTAGACGTTGCCAGCCTCGTCAATGAACTGGGATTCAGCCGTCATTATCTGTGACGTGCTTCGACCTGTTGCCTCGGCCTTTCCCCTCACGGCCTCCCAGTAGCGTTTGCGGTGTTGCTCGATATCGGAATCGAAGTCGCGGCCACTATCTCTTGCCCGCTTGGCGCGCTGGCGACATGTGCTGGAGCAATAGACCGCATCACGCCTCTTCGGTCTGAACTTCTTCTCACACACCACGCAGGTCACGGCTCGTAACGGCTTGTTCATATGTTGTCCTCCAATTGGGATTCGACCGTCGTCAAGTAGGCCTCGACCCGCTGCCGTAGAGGGTCGCTGGGATGCAGTCGGTCACGATTATCGACAAGGAAGCTGCGCCAGGCCTGCAGGTCGATGTTCGGATTCTCATCAAGCTGCTGTCTCAGGTCATCAATGACTGAGTCGAGGCCGCGCGACTGATTGAATGGTTGATGGTCGTTCATGAAACTGAACCACTCTTGGTAGACTACACAGTGACTCAATTATTGCGTCCGTGATTTGCCCGGAAATGGCAAAACGGACGCATTCTTTGAGTCCGTGGCCTGCTTTGGTTTGGGCTTTCGGACGCAATTTTTGCGTCTGTCGGACGCAATTTTTGAGTCCGTGTTCTGTTTTTGCCAACGCATGAAGTCCTTCGTCGGTTGCTCGCCGTTGACCGAGAACATGGTCAATTCGTAGAACGATGGTTCTTTGTCTTTGACGCTGAACGACGCCTTTTTCGTGCATTTGATGAAGCCGTGCGCTTCGAGACCAGCGATGCGCTTACGGGCGGTGTTGAATGCACAGTTGGTGCGTTGTGCTGCTTGCCTGGCGGTCAGAGGTATGTGCCCGTTGTTTTGCGGGTTGTAGCGAAGCATCAGTTCGACGAGGAGATCGCGCTCACCCGAACTCAGGTCTCGATATGCCTCAGATTCCAGGAGCCACCTGTCGAGCTTGACGAACTTGTTGTTCGGGTTCCATGTCGACCGATTTCGGCGTTTGGCCATTGCTACGCCCGGCCGCGGGAGATAGAATCCCGCTTCGCATCTGTTGCTGAATCGTCATCGATTCGAGAGGGGCTGCCACCGGCTAGGGCAGCCCTTTTTGCATCTTGCATCCGGCATCACCGCACCTTTGGGTTTGGCTTGTCTCGGCACGCGCGAACAGCGCGGCCGGCAGGTCGGCGCAACGATCACGCCGCTTCGGTCTCTTGGGCGCGCTTCTTGAGCAGTTCGATATAGCGAAGGCATTCGGAAATCGGCGTCCTGAGCGCATTGCCGATGAGAACCGGTTGCGGATAGTCCGGATCTGTCCGGCGAAGTCGCCAATCGGTCGTCGTGCTGATTCCGAACAGCCGGCACTTCTCACGGTTCGAAAGCATCCGCTGTTCGTCGATTGTGTTTTCCACAGTGCCTGTCCTTTCAAGGTGTTGCTTCCCCTTAAAAGCGTGGCAGAATCTGCGGCCATGGGAAGTCGCTCTGACACGTCGGGAAAACTGCCGTTTTCGATCGATGCGGACAAAGTTGTCCACGTCGTCAATCGCGTGTTCGACGTGTCGAGCAGGCACGTGCAGCGCATCCTTGACGAACAGTCAAAGGGCGAACGCGCGCCCGTGTTTCACGTGCAAGATGGGACGACTCAGGCCAATAGCATTGTCGGCGACTGGTTTGCCTATTCGCGCCAGACCGTCGCCAGGACCGCCGAGCGTCGAGAGACGTTCGCCCAAAACTACGGCGGTCAGACCATCAAGCTCATCTGAGTTTCCGGACACCCTCTGGCGCGACGATGCGCTCGAGCGAATCGGCCCAAATCTCAATCGCTGACGCGAGTTCACTGCGATAATCGAAATGGTCATATTGCGCGCCGCTGCCTCTGGCGGGCGCATGGTCGAGTAGCATGTCGCGCAAATGTGGCTGGACGCCAAGAGCGGCGAGGCGGGTCTCGACGGTATGCCGGATTGCATGAAAATGAAAATCCGCGATGCCTGACTTTTCGATGATCAGACGTTGCAGTGACGAGCCGGGGTCGAGCGGCTTGGCCTTGTGCCTGCCGACGAAAACGTAGCCGTTGCCCTCGCGGCGCGTCAGTCCCGCGATGACCCTCTGCGCCAGCGGCGGCAGCGTCGTCGTGTGCGTCCGCTTGTTCGGCGCGGTGTCACCGGTGGGCGTCCACACGCCGTCGTCGACGTCATCCCATCGCATCGAGGCCAGCGCACCCTTGCGCTTGCCGAGCAGAATTAGCGTTTTGAGGAATGCCGACTTGTACTTGTCGAGGTCGCTGCCTTCCGCGAGTTCGTCGGCAACACGCCAAAGAACCTGCAGTTCGCCATCGGTGAAAACTCTCGCGCGCGGACGCTCGCCGTCGAAGGGTCGCAGAACAGTTGTCATCGGGTCGACGAGAACCTTGTCGCGACTGAGACACCATCGAAAGAAAACGCGATAGGCGCTCCAAGCACGATTGGCCGCGTAGCCTTTGCCCTCGGCCATAAGGCCGTCGAGAACGGTGAGAACATCGCGCTTGGTGATGGCACCGACCGGACGGTTCAACCACTTCTTCTGACGTTTGAGGATGCGGTCGGATTCTGCCCAAGTCCGATTGTTCTTCTTTGCCTTGGCGAACTTCTCGATGAAATCGTCGACCGCATCCTCGAAGGTTTCGCTCTGCGCCTTCTTGGCAATCTCGACTTCAGCCGGGTCTAGTTTCTGGACCCGTACCATTCTGTAGATTTCATCAGCCTTGTCTCGCGCGGCACGGATCGGCACTGACGGAAACCTGCCCAGCCCCTTGGCGACAAGCCGGGTAGTCACGGGACTGCGATACCAGATCACCCAACTCTTGACGCCTGACGGGCTGATCCGAAGTGCAAAGCCTGGCGTCGCGGCCGGCGAGTCCTCGTAGTACACAGCCGGTTCCTTCAACGCGCGAAGAGTGCGATCGGTAAACTTCACCCTGGGGCTTGGTTCTCTCTTCTTTCGTGCCATCAGGCGGTCTCCAAGATAACACCGAAATAACAGAATGACGAAATTAGGGGAAAAACGGTGAAACAGATTGAACCGCAGAATCCCAAGGGTTTCAAGGGCTATTGGTGTTCTATGCGTTTCAGGTGATTGCGCAGAATTGCGCGGTCGTCTCACTCTTAATCAGCGGGTCACAGGTTCGAATCCTGTACGGCCCACCAATTACATCAATGACTTAGATGGCGTCCTAGAAGGAACTCGTCGGGAACGAGTTGAACGTGAGCTCATCCGACGACGATTCCGACAGCAAGAAATCCGACTATAATGATGGGAAGACGTAAGAGGACCTGATCGTCTCTGCCGGCGTTTCGCTTCCCAATCCTGCTTCTGCACATAGGCGCTGCCGCCATCGCCGCCTTTTGCGGAGGACGGAGCTTCTTTCCGCGGCGTTGTCGAGTTATCAATGGCAAAACTCCAACATTCAGGAATGGCCGTTGGAGCGGTATCGGCTCGGCTAAACCTAATGGACAGAAAGTCTGCCGTAATGCACCAGGAAGTACTTTGGTGCGGCGGTGGTGCGACGTATCATCAGCAACATGACAAGGTGCACAGCCCCAAAACGTGGTCATCGCACGGCCAGCGGCCGAGCGAACTGCCCCAGATGCGGTGGCCGTGGCGGCTATGGTGGTGGCTACGTGTCGTACACGACACCGGCCTACCGCCCGTCGCGCGGCGGCGGGAGTGGCCAGCGCATTGTCAGCGGGTCCGGCGGCGGCGCACGGTCCGGCGGCAGATCAAAGGCAAGCTGGTCGCGAGCAGGGTCCACCGTAACTTACACACCTGCCCAGATACGGACACTCGAACCGGTCCGCCGCACCGTCGAGGTGAGAGCGCGTGAACCTGACCTTCGGGACGTCTTTCTATGCCATGCGTGGGACGACAGGAAAGGGGCTGCCAAGGAACTGTACGCCCTACTCCAATCGCTCGGTGTCTCGGTCTGGTTCAGCGAGCAGGACGTTCCCCTTGGCACGCCGTTGCTCCGCGAAATCGACAGAGGACTGGCCAGGTCACGCGTCGGGATCGTATTGGTGACGCCCAATCTGCTGAGTCGTCTTGAAGGAGAGAGCATCGCCGACAAGGAGCTTTCGGTGCTCCTGCAGCGTGACTTACTCGTCCCCGTCGTGCACGACACGACGTATGAAGATCTCCGCGAAGTTAGCCCCATGCTCGCCTCGCGAAGCGGGTTGAGCACTGCAGAAGAGACGATGCCAAACGTAGCGGCCAAGCTCGCCGAACTGGTCGACGTTTAACTTCGTTACCGTGGTGGCCGTGCCGGTGTCGCACGGGCGCGCCGGTGCAACCCTCCTGTGCGCTGCCGCATCGCTGTTGGCAATACTCCAATGTTCCGGTTTGGCCAGTTACTGACCGTTCTGTCGAATGGAGGGGTATGGCGGTACTGTTGGTTGGATACGATCTGCGCAAGCCGGGTCGCGAATACGAAAACTCTATGCCGAGATCAGGAAACACGAACATTGCCCTGCGCTGGACTCGATGTGTTTAATCGACACTAAACAAGGCCCGGCAGAGGTCAGGGATGCGCTATGCAAAGTCGTCGACAAGAACGATCAGCTCTACGTCATGCGTCTGCAAAAGCACTGGGCCGCATGCCGCACCGATCCTTGTACCGAGTGGCTAAAGAGCTCGAAGCGTTCGTGGGACTAGCGGCCTGCCAAGAGGCTGGTCCGGCTATCCAACCAATTCATGGCCAGGCGGCGACAAACGAGAGGTTGACGTTAAAGTTGGCGGCAAGGCTCGTTGCAACGTCGTCTGCTTGACGACCGACTGTTTCCAAGAGTCTCATCAGTGCGGGGATAGATGTCAGTCCATCTTGGGGATCAAGCTTAGCGCAGCTGTCGATCAAGCGTGACAGTGTCTCGAGATGGCCCCGGAATTCGGCAAACGCGAAGACCGCTGGATGATCAAGGCTGCCCAAAGCTGAGTATATTTCTGGGCCATAGATTGTGAGCGGCGGCGGACGCAGCGACTCTACGGCATGAGACCAGGCTAGTTGATTTTGGCTTAATGCGTTCCAGTTCGGCGGATTGTCACAGGAGTTGAAGATCCACGTCCGGATGGCCGTCACTTCGCCAGCAAGTGCCTTTGCCAGCGAACGCCGGTCATGCTTGACCTTTTCGCGATGGACCAAATAGACAGTATACACCGCGCTGATCAAGCCGATTGCCGCAGCCGCAATGCCTCCAAAAGGCTGGACAGCTTCTGTCCACGGTACGATCCCTACCAAGATAAGGATCACCAAGACAAGACAGGTTGTGCCAAGAAGTGATACGCCAATCACAAATGACGCGGATAGGTAATCTGGCTTTGTCAATGAACTCTCCGCTTACCCATGAACGTTTCCATTAGGATGCCGCCGCCATAACGCGCCGGTGTCAGATCCGTCTGGCGCAACCACATCTCTGCGCGGAGAGGGGAGTCGCCCTGTCGAAAGTGCGACGAGATTGGTTTGCTATCACGGCTGATCAGTGGCCTCGGCGTCAGTGCTTACCAACCCCAACGTGTTCACCCGAAGAAGATGAAGAAGATCCTCGACTGCCGCAATGTTCTGCATCGCGGCAGATGACTCCTGAAGTACGTAGTCTTCGGTCCAGTCGATTGGCAATCTCGCACTCAGAGGGCGCGACAAAATGTCACTATGCCGCTCAGAGAATTCTCTAAGCCGGGCGAGAAAGTCCTCGCGGTCTTTTGGCAGAAGTAAGTGCATTGGGGAGCTGCTAATCGCTGCGTCAAGGAATGTTTGCCCTGTGATCTCCGGTTCACTCGCGCCTACGGTAATGTTGTCGATATGCTGAGCGATTACCTCGTCTAAAGTGGCGCGTGGATCCCCGGCCGTGGTCCACCCACTTCCGCGCCACATCAACCAGAAAACAGGCATCCCTTCGCTTTGTTCGTCCATCAATCTGCGGACTTCTTGCCAATCTTCTTGGCTGCGTGCTTCGAGGATCAACTCCTCATAGCTGGCCGCCCTCTCCAACCAATCCAAGTCTGCCGGCAAAGAGGCGAGTTGTTGGATTCTCGTGCGTTGTGCGTCTAGGTTTCTTCGAAGATTCTCAATGATATCGTCAACGACAATCGCCATGAGCTGATCGAGGTACGTGCGGCGGTCTTGTTCAATGCTGGCAAGATCAAGCATTGCTGCATCAGCCTGCGCCTTCAGATTAGCCAGTTCATCGCTGATTGCCTGTCGTTCCGCTTCAGTTTGGTGCACCTCAACCTGCAGCTCTTCGAGACGCGCTCGCATGCCGCTCACTTCATCGCGGAGCTGCCGGCGCTCCTGTCGCAAATCGACAACTTCTTCCCTTGCGTCAGCGATGTCGGTCTGAAGTTGGCGAACTAGTGCATCCGGCAAGCTAGTGAAGATCAAAGCCCACGCAGCCATACAAGCAACAGCTAGCGTAGAGACTGCTGCAATGCCATTGAAGACTGTGTCAATGGTTCGTCCCATCTAGGCAACGTAGGCGCAAAATCTAGGCTTGAATAGCGCGATGGTTGAGTGGGGGTAGTTCTTCGAGGCGACCCAGTGTCATTGCAACCAGTACGAGAATCGTTAGGCTGTGGCTATGTCCGACCGCCAGCAGATTGTGGATGAGTTCTGGAAAGAATGGGAAGCTAGCCAACGCCCCATTCGTGATGTCATTCGATTGTCTGAGGAGGCAGCGCTAGAGTTCTCAAAGTTAGGTATCAGGTCGCTTCTGCTCTTGAATGGCGGGGCACTGATTGCGCTTCCAGCCTTCGCAACGTTCAGCGGAACACCCGACAAAGAGCTCATGTTCTGGTCCGTTGCGTCGTTCGCAGTTGGGCTAGTCACCTGCATGATTGGCCTTCTGCTCGCCTACTACACCGTTGCTTATCAGGGAGGTGGTCGAAGGATGCATGCACTAGAAGTCGCGGCTGGCTTTGAAGCGAGGCATCATCCTGATAGAGCCGAGGAGAAACTTCGTGAGGAGAGTGAAGCTGCAGAAAAGGTTAAGTCGTACAATAGAAAGGGCGAGGGGTGTCGAATAGCGGCCATCGTTTTCTTGTTTTTGTCGCTAGGTGGGTTCGTGTCCGGGATTGTGTTCGGCCTCGGTGCGATGTGGCCGGAAACTGCTGGTGCTTCGTGAAGAACTACGCTCGGTAGACTCCCGCCCCGGGACCCCATCGCAGCTTGTCGCGGCTGAGTTCGTTGATGGACCGCACGCCCATCAGCCGCATGTCGCGTTCGATCTCGGCCTGCAGCAGACCGAGCGCGCGTTCGACGCCGGACTGGCCGGCGGCGGCGAGGGGATAGAGATAGGCGCGGCCGATGCCGACGGCCTTGGCGCCCATCGATAACGCCTTCAAGACATGGGTGCCGCGCTGGACGCCGCCGTCCATCAGCACATCGATCTGGTCGCCGACCGCGTCGACAATTTCACCCAGTTGATCGAAGGGGGTCCGCGAGCCGTCGAGCTGACGGCCACCGTGGTTCGACAGGATGATTCCGGTGCAGCCGATCGCCACGGCGCGCTTGGCGTCCTCGACCGACATCAGACCCTTCAGGCAGAACTGGCCGTCCCATTGGCGCACCATCTGGGCGACGTCGTCCCAGTCCATCGCCGGGTCGAGCATCTCGGTGAAGTATTCGCCGATCGAGACGGCACCGCCGCTCATGTCGACGTGTTCGTCGAGCTGCGGCAGCCGGAAGCGCTCGTGCGTCATGTAGTTCAGGCCCCATGCCGGTTTCATGGCGAACTGGAGCATGGCGCCCGGCGTCAGCTTCATGGGGATCGTAAAGCCCGTGCGCAGATCGCGTTCGCGGTTGCCGCCGGTGATCGAGTCGACGGTCAGCATCATGACGTCGATGCCCGATGCCTTCGCGCGCTCCAGCATGGCGCTGTTCAGGCCGCGGTCCTTGTGGAAGTAGAACTGGTAGGCCTGGGGCGTCGCGTAGGCCGTGCGCAGTTCTTCGAGGCTCACCGTGCCCAGCGAGGAAACGCCGAACAAGGTGCCGAACTTGGAGGCCGCCGCGCCGACGGCGCGTTCGCCACGGTGGTGGAACAGGCGCTGCAGGGCGGTCGGCGAGCAGTAGATCGGCATCGCAAGCTTCTGGCCCAGCACCTGGACCGACATGTCGATCTCCTTGACGCCGCGCAGCACGTCCGGGACCAGATCGACGGCCTCGAAGCTCGCCGTGTTCTTGCGGTACGTCACCTCGTCATCCGCCGCCCCGTCGATATAGTTGAAGATGGGACCGGGGAGCCGGCGACGCGCGAGTTCTCGGAAGTCATGGAAGTTGTGACAGTCGATCAGGCGCATGGCGCTATCTCATGGACATTCGGCTGCTTGGCCATGCGGCCATCGGCGGTTTCACGATACCCGAATGTAGCCGCCAAGGCATCGATCCGTTACGTCAAGGGGGGCGGGCGCGGAGAAGGCACGTCATGCCGATAACGTCCGCGACCACTTTGTGGTGCTGCCGGCCAATATGTTCAGGTGCGGCCAGCGCGCCGACAAGGATGGCTTCAGCCCGAGTTTTGATGTCTGCAAAGACGGGTTTGATCAGACCGGCGCTCGGCCACCGCAATCCGTGACCGATGTCGAAAAACCCCGTCGGTCGACTTCTGCAAGCGGGCAGCGAACGCCTTCGGGCCTTCCGCCTTGGCGTCAGCGCGGAATGACGATGCAGTCCAACTGACGTTCGTGCAGTTGCTGGCAGAACGTGTCCGCATCGCTCGCGGACTCGAAGGGGCCTGCTTGGAGCCGATAGAACGTTCCGGACTCCAGCGATGCACTTTCGACCATGGGCTGCAGGTCCGCGAGCATATCACCGTGGACGGCCTGAAGCTCAGACCACGCTTCGTTGGCGCGCTCTTCGGAGCCATAGGCCGCAAGCTGCACCCGCGTTCCCTTCGGCGGGGCGGCAATCGTGGCGGATTTCGTCGCGGCACCTTCGGTGTTGCTGGCGACGACCAGATCGCTGCTGGTTGTCGCCGGCGGCGCCTCATCCGTGGCCGATGGCGAGACGACACCGTTCGCCAGAGACACGCCGGCGGTCGACGCGGAAATTTCCAGGGCGGCGAGTGCCGTCGGCTTGACCTCTGACCAATAAGGCGACACTGCGCTGTCTGCCGCGTTCAGCCAAGGCATGTCGACGCTGCCCTCGGGTTTGAAGGCGGCCACGATCATCTCGCTCTCAGAAGAACCGAGGCTTAGCTCGCCAACTGTCGTGTCGAGCGCAACCGGCTCGATCGCCGTTATCGCGGGCATATCGAAATCCGCGCCGAAGCCGCCAAAGGAAACGAGGGCTGGCGATAGCGAAGCGGCACCATCGTCCGTGGCAATCGTGTCTTCCGTTTCTTGACCAATCAGTGTGTCGGCGAGCGCCTCGGGCGCGCCGGCATCCACGGCGGTCGGTGACGCTTCATCAGGCATCGCGCTGCTATCGGCTGCGGACGCGACAACCGTGCCGCCAGCCTCGTCGTCGGAGCCCGAACCACCAACAATCAACAGGGCAACGGCAATGATGACGGCGGCAAGAGCGCCGCCGCCAACAACCAACGGGTTCTTGAGGTTGAGCTGTCGGGTCGACGGCGCATCCTCGTTCTCCGGCTCGTGGCCGCCTTCCGTGCGGGCGCGCCGCTCGACCTCGGCCACGAAGTCCTTGGGCAGCGGAGAGGTGTTCTCGCTGGTGGCGCGCAGAACGCGCAAATCAGCGGGTTTGCCGGTATCACCGATGGTTCGTGCTTCCTGTCCCATAGTGCCGTTCACCAGTCTGTTGGGCGCCCTCGAAGTCTCGTTGGACTTCAACAACGAACTCTAATCCTTTGGAGGTAGAAATGTACCACGAAAGGATTAGGTTTTGTCCAATAAATGGCGACTTTTCTTGGTCGTCCGCGTATCAACCGTGGCGCGCTGCCAATTGACCACGGTCATGGGACGGTTGCGGCGCTACCCTCAAGATCTCTTGTGTGCAAGCGCTGGCTGCGCGGCGGCTTCTCGGAAACGGGATCTTGGGGCTGGTGGGCCTTAGTCGTCCTGTGACGACGATGGTTTGGCGCGGAAATCGGGCCAGCTCGCATCCTTGTCAGAGATTGTCGTGATCTCACCAGGCCACTTTATGGCAAAGGTTGGGTCGTCCCAACGGAAGCCGCCTTCGCTGGCGGGCTCGTAGGCGGCAGAGACCATGTAGGCAACCGCGACATTGTCGCGCATCGTCAGAAACCCGTGGGCAAGACCGCGTGGCACATAGATCTGCAGATGGTTGTCGTCGGTCAGCTCGACCCCCTGCCACTGAAGATAGGTCTTTGAGCCCGGGCGCAGATCGACAGTTACATCGTAGATCGCGCCCTTTGTGCATCTGACGACCTTGGCCTCTTCGTGGGGATTTTCTTGAAAGTGGATACCGCGCAGCGTGCCTTGCCGCGCGCTAAACGACGCGTTGGCCTGTACGAAGTTGGTTTCCAGACCGGCTTCGCGAAACGTCTCCTGGCAAAAGGTTCGTGAAAAGTAGCCCCGGTCGTCGCCGTGGGGGGCCGACTCAACAAGAACAGCGCCGGCAATCTGCATGGGATGAAATTTCATGGATGGGTGCGGTGGTTTGTTGGGCGTGGCGTCGGATTGGGCATTTCAGCCGCGATTGGGCCGAAAACCTCGGAAAATCGGTTCTCAAGCAGCCTTATCCCATTGAAATCGCGCCAAATCATGTCGGCCGTCACTAATCTGCACGGGTAAATCTCGCCTCTGTGACACCTATCAATAACAAGGGAACGGTGGATAACTATCTTATCTAAAGTGTTATGGAATTCGATTTCTCGCAACGACCTACCCTAAAGTGAGTGACGCAATCTGGGAAATCCGTTAGCCTTTTTGGACAAGTAGAACAAGAGACGTCTAAAGAGGGCACCATAACACAAAGTATTTGCTGAAGTTGTCGAGGTATCAGCAAAACAGAACATAATCGTCGCCCTAATATTGATGGGTTTTGAAATGATCTATGTCGCTGCCTTCTTGATTCTCGCTCCCTCGCTTGTTCTGGCGTTTGCACTGTGCCGCATGGCGGCCCGCTTCGGCAATGCCGAGCCGGGACAGGCAGTCTCGAAGCGAAGCACCGTCGTGAGTTTCCCCGATACGACGATCGAGCATCGGGACCGCGCCGCCTAGGCTCGACGTCCGCACGTAGCGCCATTCGGCAAAGCGACCGCTTTTTGCTCCGGCTCGGCTGGCAGTTGCCCGCGACCATTGATGATGGTGTTTGAGAAAACAAGTGGCCGCCACAAGGGCGGCCACAGGAACCAGTGTTGATATAGAGGCGGGGGTAATCGACCACCCGGCCTAGTAAGACCGTTGCCGCATCAATAGGCGGTCGGATGCACCATCACCATTACGGTGCGAAGCAGAATTCGCAGATCAAGCGCCAGCGACCAGTTGTCGATGTAGTAGAGGTCGTGCTCGACCCGGGCGCGCATCTTGTCGATCGACCGTGTCTCACCACGCAAGGCGTTGACCTGGGCCCAGCCGGTAATGCCTGGCTTCAGCCGATGACGTCGGAAGTAGTCCTCAATCTGCTTGCCGTAGAGGTGATTGTGCGGCACGGCGTGAGGACGCGGTCCGACCAGCGACATCTCACCCCTGAGCACGTTGAAAAGCTGCGGCAACTCATCAAGGCTGGAGCGGCGCAGGAACCAGCCGACCCGTGTCACACGGGGATCGGCCCGGCTTGCCTGCACCACGGTGCCCGACGCTTCGTCCGTATGCTGCATGCTTCGGAACTTGTAGACCGTGAAGGTCGAGTTGTTGAAACCATGCCGCATCTGGCGGAACAGCACCGGACCCCGGCTTTCGATCTTGATGGCCAGGGCAATGACCAGCAGCAGCGGTGCCACGGCAAGGGTAAGCAGTGAGCCGAGGACCAGATCCTCGAGACGTTTGATCAACAGCGCCGAATCCGACAACGGTTTGGTGCTGAGGCGCCAGACGGGCAGGCCGCCGATTTGATGCGGCTCATAATCAAGCAGCTCTGGCGTCAGGCTCGGTGCCAGCACCAGGTGCAGGCATCGGCGCCGACAAAGATCAAGCCATGTTCTGACACGCGCGTCGTCACAGTGATTGACTGCCAGAATGACCCGATCGACGTCGGCCAGGGCCAGTTCCATCTCCGGCTCGATCGTGCCCGGGTGGCGCCGCTTGTCCATGATCACCATGCCAAGCTGGACCTTGTCGTCCAAGGCTCTGCGGGCGATCCAGACGTTCTCAGGCGTCCCCACCAAGGCGATGTACTCGCCCATGCTGCCGTCGACGACCAGGCGGCGGCACCAGCGTGCGAAAGCCATGCGCGCGGGCACGACCAGGATAAGGGCGCCGACGAACCAGTAGAAAACCCAAAGTCGCGAGTACTCAGCGCCGCTCTTGGTGAAGAACAGGAAGCCCAGAACAACCGTCATCGCGATCGACCACGCAGCGATCCACTTCATGGTGCTGCGATAAGGCGAGACGATCTGTTTTTCGCCGTAGAGCTTGAAGACTTCCGAACTCAGCAAAAGGGCCATGACAGCAATCATGACAAGGGCGATGTGCGGATCCGAAATGGCCAGTGTGTCGAACCTGATCAGGCTCGCTAGGCAGGCGCCGAGCAGCACCAAGGCGACATCAGAGAAACGGACGAACAGCTGGAATGACAACCAGTTGAACCTTCCGCCTCGCGGCTGGCGAAGGACACGGACGTCATAGTCCGCGTCTTGTTTAACGGTAATGCTTTGCGAAACTTTATTGGGCTGGCCAAATCCCGATTGTTCTAATGAAACGAAGGTCACTCGTTTCCCCCCAATGATCTGTCAGGCGCCGTCCAAGCCAGGCCATGGTGTTACAACTCCGCGCCAGATTTTTCCTGCGGTGCCCTTGGGACATCAAGCGCCGCATTTGCTTACCCAACCATTCACGAGTCAAAAGTCGTGAGTCCTTATGGTTTCACTCTCGCGCTCGACGAACCTGAAACCTCGATCTCAGGGTCGTATCTTAACGGTCGTCAGGCGCTCAGAGCAATGGGCTTCATGATCTGATGCGTATTTGTCACATAAATCGTGTTTCGTCGTTACGTTACGTGTCATTGCCGCAACATGGCACGATGATGTCGAATGACAGACATTCATCGTGACGGTGCCGCAGACGATTGACTAAGTGGCACTTGGCAGCCTATCTTGCAAGAAAACCTTATGAAGTAACACTATCTATGTGATAATTTTAGACTTTAGTATGAGAGACGGGTGAGCCGAGACAACCCGTTTGATGTAGGTAGCCTTCTTGCGGCGAGTCGTTTTCTGCTCACCAGCAAGGGTCGAGACGACAAAGCCTTTGGGCTTGAACTGGTGTCGGATGCCGAAGTTGCCAATTTCGCGCCATAAACTGAGTAGAGGGTATGTGGCACGAAACCAGGGACGGGTGTCGTGCCGCGGAGCAAAGGGTTTCGCCATGGGGACTAGATTGCTGCTGCTCATCGGGTTTGCTGCCCTTGTCGGGGGAGTGACCCTTTTGGCCTTGCCCGAACGTGCGGCCGCTCAGGATGGTCTGACCGGGCCGACGCAAGACAACCCGTTCAGCATCCGCAACCGATCGCGGCCCGATTACGACGCCGAGGGCCTGCCGGTCGGCTCGTTCTACGTGTTTCCATCGCTTGAGCTTGGCGAAGTCTACGACAGCAACGTGTTTCGCTCGGAAACCAACGAATCCGACGACTTCATCACGACTTACTCGCCCAGCATCCGCGCGGTCTCCAATTGGAACAACCATGGTGTCGCCGTCGGGGCCAGGGCCGAAGGCGGCGTTTTCGCAGATAACAGCGACGAGAACTACTTCGATTACGGCTTCTTCGCCGCCGGGCGTTTGGATGTCCGCCGGTCGACGCGGGTTGGCGCCTTCGTGTCCTGGGATCATCGCCACGAGGATCGCGGCTCACCGGAGGATGTTAACGGCGACGAACCGACCGAGTTCGACGAGTTGGCGATGGGCGTCAACGGCACCACCACGCAAGGACGCTTCACGATCGGCCTGGGCGGTGAGTACTCCATGTTCACCTATGAAGACGTGACCGCCGGCGGCGGTACCATGCTGATCAACAACGGTGACCGTGATCAGAACATCTTCGAAGGTACGGCGCGCGTCGATTATGCGGTCAGCCCGGGCTATTCCATCTTTGTCCTGGGCAGCTATATCGACGTTTCGTACGAGAACACACCCGATGACGTTGGCCGCGTGCGTGACAACAACGGTTGGCGCGCCGATGCCGGTGTCGCGTTCGACATCACCGAGACCTTAGCCGGCGACGTCTACGGCGGCTACATCGAGCGCTACTATGATGATCCGACGTTCAACGATACCGGCAGCTTCGACCTTGGCGGCGACATCTACTGGAGCATCTCGGCGTTAACGACGGCACGTCTGGTGCTGGAGCGCAGTTTTGTTGAGACCACACAGGCTGGCGCTTCCTCGATCCTTCAGACATCTGGCGCGCTCGAGATCGAGCACGAACTCTTGCGCAATGTGATATTGGGGGCGAACGCCGGGCTTACCAATTTCGACTATGAAGGTATCACCCGTGAGGATGATGTCTGGAGCTTTGGTGTCGACGGCCGCTATTTGATCAATCAAAACTTTTATGCCGGCGGAAGAGCGCAATATAGCAACCGAGACTCCAATGCGCCCACCGAGAGTTATGAAGATATCGAGGTTGGCATCTTCGTTGGGGCACAGATGTGAGGTTAACCCCCGGCGATGACAGTGATTGCCCGATGTTGGAAACATGAGCTTATCGGTCGCACCCTAAGGGTGTTGGCCGTGCTGACTCTCGTTCCCCTGCTTGCTGTCTCCGCACAGTTGGCCTTGGCCCAAGACGACACCGCCACGTTCGACGAACGAATCTACAAGCTGGGTGTCGGGGACCGGCTGCGCGTTACCGTCTACAACGAACTCGATCTTTCGGGTGAGTTCGATGTCGGACCAGCGGGGACCGTCAATCTGCCCTTGATCGGCGAGGTTGTGGCCCGGGGGCTCACGATCCCGGAGGTTGAGGACGCCGCAGAAGAACTGTTTCTGCAAGGTTATCTGAAGTCGCCGAGTGTCAGTATCGAAGTGCTGAACTATCGCCCGTTTTACATTCTGGGCGAGGTGAACGCACCGGGCAGTTATCCGTTCGTTAACGGTATGACGGTACTAAACGCGGTGGCCCTGGCGGGTGGGTTCACGTATCGGGCCAGCGAAGGCAGTGTTCTGTTGAAACGCGAGGGCGCGGCGTCCGAAGTCTCCGTTACTGTCGATACACCGGTCTTGCCAGGCGACGTTCTGACTGTAGAAGAGCGTTTCTTCTGATCGTATGTGCCTTGGACACGTGTCCGGCAGGTGAACTATAAGCTCTCTTAATCGACCGCGATTCCGACAGGTCGAGATGAAAGGTTGGGCAGACTGTTGAGCCGAGTGATCGCATCGTTGGCGAAGGGCGGAGTTGTCTGGACTGGTAGTTGCCTGCCAGATCCTGTGGCGCGCCTGTCGTGCACGAGCCGAATCTCATGTCTGTCTCGTGCTGGAATCCCGTGCGAGCGCGCGGTCGATCGATGACGGTCGGTATGGACGTAAGGCGCGTACGCGACGGCGATTGGCCGGCTTCCGATGGCGAGTTGGAGGGCGAGAACTCCGCGGATTTGCGCGCTTGGTGGGGCGCGCTTCGTCGGCACAAGTTCACGATCGCCGTGGTCATCCTAATCGGCACGATTGGTGCCTACTTCGTTGTCGACGGGATCACCCCACAATACTCGGCCATGGCCGAGGTGCTGATAGAAGGTCAGGGCAGCCGCGTCGTCGAGTTTGACTCCGTCGTGGAAGGTCCATCGCTGGAACAGCCCGCCATCGGCTCTCAGGTGGAGATCCTTCAGTCGCGATCGCTGGCGGCCAGAGTCATCGACGAGCTTTCGTTGATGGACGACCCGGAATTCAATCCGACACTCGTCGAACCCGAGCTATCCCTGCTTGACTATTTGAACCCGGAGAACTGGCTGCCCGATCCAATTCTGGAGCGCTTGGGCTTGGCGCCCGAACCGGTGACCATCGTCGAAACGCCGGAGCAGAAAGAGGCGCGCATTCGCAGGATGGTGATTAACCAATACCTTGGCGGCCTGGAGGTTGAGGCGGTCAGTTTCACCTATGTCATTGCCGTCACGTTTACGTCCGAAGACCCAGCAAAAGCGGCGCTGATCGCCAACACAACGGCGGAACTCTATATTCTCGATCAGCTCGAGGCGAAGTTTGAAGCGACGGCCCAAGCCAATGATTGGTTGAGCGAACGCCTGGAGTCACTCCGTAATGAGGTCATCGCCGCCGATGATGCCTTGACCGCCTATCAGATGGAACATGGCCTAGGCGGCTCGGAACGGCAGAGCCTGATCGAACAGCAACTGACGGATGCCAACAGTCAGCTGATGGAAGCCCGCGCCGACCGCGTCGCGGCCCAGGCTCAACTCCAGCAAATGCGCCAGCTCGTCGAGCGCTCTGGTCCGGCGTCCGTCGGTGCCGTTCTGGAGAGTGGCTTGATTCAGAGCTTGCGCGCGCGCGAGGCGGAGGCCCGCCGTGAATTGGCGGAGTTGTCCACGCGATATGGCGATCTACATCCCGAGATCATCAACACCAAGGCCGAGATTGAAGATCTGACCAGGACAATCGACGAGGAGGTCTCAAAGATCCTCCAGAACCTGGCGAACGAGGTCGAGATTGCCGCGGCGCGTGAGGCCAGTGTTCGTCAGTCGGTCAGCGAGCTTCAGGACCAGTTCAACACCGAGCAGTCGGCGGACGTCGGCAGGCTGGAGCTGGAACGCCAGGCCGAAGCAATGCGGCTGCTCTACGACACCATGCTGGCACGCTTCAAGGAAGTTGCCGAGCAGGAAGAGATCCAAGAGCCGGATGCCAGGGTGATTTCAGCGGCCGTTCCGCCGGGTAGGCCGTCCTGGCCCAAGAAGAAGCTCTTGTTGGCAGGCGCGTTTGTATTTTCAGCCATGATCGCTGTCGGCATCGTGGTTCTCATCGAGTTGCTGAACACCGGGTTCCGCACCATCGAGGATGTCGAGCGGATCCTCGGCCAAAGAGGGCTCAGCGAAGTGCCAACGATGTCCGGTGTCTTCAGGGCCGAACCGGAAAATTCGGTCTTGAAGAACCAGATATCTGGCTTTGCCGAAGCTGTGCGCAGCCTGTCGACGTCTTTGATTTTGTCCAACGTGGATAATCCGCCGAAGCTGATCGCTGTAGCCTCAACGCTGCCCGGGGAGGGCAAGACCTCCGTTGCCGTCGCTCTGGCGCGTCTCATGTCGATGGGCAAGCGCAACGTTCTTCTGATCGATGGCGACTTGCGCAAGCCGCGGGTTCACAGGGCCGTTGGGCTGTCGCGTTCGCCTGGACTTTCAGACGCCATAGCCCATGACGTGCCGTTGCTCGAAGCGGTGAGGCCGGAAAGTGCATCGGGTCTGCATATCCTGCGCGCCGGTTCAGAAGTGCCGAACCCTCAGGACCTTCTGCAGTCGAAGAAAGCCAAGGCCATCTTCGAGCAGATGCGCAAGGCTTATGACATTGTGATCATCGATACGCCAGCGATCATGCCGGTTTCCGACGGCCAATTGCTGACCAACATGGCTGACAAGACGATCTTCCTGGTGCGCTGGGAAAGCACGCCGCGCAAGGTCGCAAAGCGCGGCCTGCAGAAGATCCTGGCGTCCGGCGCAGACCTTGCCGGCATCGTCCTGACACGTGTTAACCGGAAGAAACAGGCCGGTTACGGCGCAAAGGCTGAGGCCTACTATTACGGCCGGTACTGATCGCTTCAGGTCGTGCGAACGCGTGCTGTGCCGGCGTGCACCTATGCGCCGCGCCGTTTCAGGATTTCCTTATAGATAGCGGCAACCTCAGTCGTCATAACGTTTGCGTCCCAACGCGACGTATCCGTCTCGCGTGCACCAGAGGCCAGGCGTGCGAGCTCATTCGGGTCGTCCCTTAGCTCGCGTATCACCGCGACAAGGCCGGCCATGTCGTGGGCAGGCGTCACGACGCCGTTGACGCCGTCGTTGACGATTTCGCCGATGCCCGGCAGATCAGCCACGACAACGGGCTTTCCCGAGGCCAGGTACTGGATCACGGCTCGTGGCAGACCTTCACGTTCGGATACGTAGATACACAGATCGCTGATGGCGATGAGATCTTCCGGCACCGTCGTGTGATCGAGGATGCTCAGGTTTTCGGACAGGCCGAGAGCATCGACTTGAGAGCGCACCCTCTCCTTGGTCCGGCCCTCACCGGCGAACATGACATGACAGCCGTCCAGACCGCCGGCCATCTCGGCAAGTGCCGCGACCAATGGTTCATGTCGCTTACGTTCTTCGAAGGACGAGAGATAGAGGACTTTGAGTTTGTCTGAATGGGCGCCTGCAATCCGGCGCGCATCCTCGGATTGGAGGTCGCCCGTATAATCTCTGAACCGCCCTATCTCCATACCGGATGGAATGACGTGGGCAGGACAGGATCGGCCGATGTTGAGGTGTGCATACTCCGATCTCGCGCCTTCGCTCACAAAGATCATCGCGTCGCAGTAGCGGGCGGCAAACTTCTCCACGAGGACGTAGATCAGCTTTTTCAGCGGCGACACGTTTGTGAAAGGGATGATGTGTACCGTATGGACGACGGCCTTGGCGCCGGCACGACGGCCGGCGATGCGCCCAACGATGCCGGCCTTCGACTGGTGGGTATGCACGATGTCGGGCGCGAACGTCTTGAACACCGCGGTGAGTTCACGCAGGGCGCGCAGATCGGCCAGTGGCGAAATTGGGTGAATCAAGGACGGGACGGCGATCAAGTCGACATCAGGCTCCGGTGCTGACAGGTAGCTGTCGACGATATCGCGGCCGTGTGCGATGGCCACGGTACTGCCTGCTTTTGCTTGGGCCCTGCAGCACAGCATGGTGTTTTCTTCTGTGCCGCCGCGCAGCATGCGCGTGATCACGTGAACGATCCGTGGGCTGGCGGTCACAGGAAGCGCCCCTTGGGGTCTTCTTCCATCCACCGTTTCAGCGACGATTGGAGATCGGTTTCGAAGCGATAGTTCAACTGCTGGAGAGCCTTAGGGACAATATTTGTGGATTGTTGCAGCTTGGCGATACGTTGCGAGTTGATCGGCGCGGGAAGACCAACCGCCGACAGAAGGTCTCCAGCCGCGCCGAGGCAGGTTGCGGCAAAGCCGGGCAGCGTCCCGCGAGGCGGGCCCAAGCCCGCTACCGTATGAAAGGCCGTGCAGATATCCTCGATCGTGTAGCGCTCGGGATAGCAGAAATTGAAGGTCAGGTCGTCGTTGGCCTTGTCGGGCAGTGCCGTCATCGCACGTATCAGTTCGTCGACGTAACCGCACGACTTGATGGTGTCGCGTCGGCCGGGATAGACGAAAAGGCCTGTCGATAGGGCTTTTGCAAGTCTGGTGAAGTTGCCGCCCTCGCCGGGACCGAAAATTACCGCGGGACGGATGACGACAAGTTGGCAGTGATCATGCCGATCGGCTGATGTTCGATGGATTGCTTCCGCCATAAGTTTTGATTTGCCGTAAGCCGACGTCGGCGTCGGTTCTACTGTTTCGTCAACCGGATCTTCAGTCGGCCCGTAGACAGCGATAGAGCTGGTGAAAACGATACGCGACGCGCCGACATCTTCGGCAAACCGGGCAATGTTGATGGCACCCCAAACGTTCGTGTTGAAGTAGTCGGCATCCGGGTGACCGGGTGTGCGGTGCACTGCCGCTAGATTGTAGACATGGGCCGGAGAGGAAGCGGGTAGTTCGGTATGGCTGATTGGCAGTCGGACATCGCAATCGACGTAGTCGACGCCGGCCAGCGCCTGCTTAGGGGCGGCAATGTCGAGACTGACGACATGCTGATAACCACCGTTTTCGACGAGGGATTTTGCAAGCCTGGTGCCGATAAAGCCGGCACCACCGAAGATGTAGGCTGTTGTCATGGGACTGACAGGTTTCCGGGTGGAGTCGACACCTGACGGCGGCGTTCGTGTGTTTGTTTCTTAGGCAGCAAAGATTTCCCTCCCGGCTTGCTGGATACTCGCGGCCGAATACTCAGACCGCATGTCTTGTGCCGCCCGTTGTCCAAGCAGGTGACGAAGGTTCTCATCGGCTGCAAGTTCGCTCATCAGGTCGGCGAGTTCGCTCGGAGCCGGCGAACCGGCTTTGAGCATGTTCTCTCTGTCGATACCGTATTCGCGAATGCCCCCAACATCCGTGGAGATCACCGGAAGGCCGACCGACATGGCTTCGGCGACCACGATGCAGAACCCCTCGCTATCGCTGGCGTTAACATACATGTCGTAATCGGGTCCCGCCGTGAACCAGGCGGCCTCGTAGCCCTTCAATACGACACGTCCGTCCAAATCGAGGGTTTCAACCAGCCTGGCCAACGCGTCTCGTTCGATGCCGTCGCCAAAGATGCTGAGCCGGGCATCGATACCTCGATCACGGAGCAGTGCGACAGCCCGAATAATCTTGTCGAAATTCTTGACCGGCGACAGACGCCCGGCGGCACAGATGGATAGGCTGTCGCCCAGACCATAGTCGTCTTTTTCCGGTGTATCGTCGGCAACGCGAAACAGCGGAACCACATGCTTTCTGCGACCTGGCCGTGGCACAAAGTACTTTGACGTTTCGTCCAAGGTCTGCTGGCAATCGGCCCAGACTTCGCCGACGCGGATGGAAAGCGGCCACAACAAAAAACGATAGGCCCACTGCAGGCGTCGAGCCTGATAGGTGACGATGTGCTCAAAGGCAATGCACCGGATGCCCGGAAACGCCATGAGGACAGCGCGCCCGATGATGTTGGCCTGCTTGAGCGAGAGGACGACCGCGTCCGGACGACGACGCCGAATCTCACCAATCAAGGTGCCAATTCCCTTGATCATACTGTTCAACGACAACGTCGGCGATGGATCACTGATCCGGAAGTGGTCGGCGCCAACCGTATCTCGTAGATCGTCGGCCAGCGAGGCTCGGCCCCGACATAGCCCCAAGATGGCGAGCTCGTTTCCACCAAAAAAGTCGTTCTGTAAGAGCGTCAGAAGACCATGTTCCGCGCCGCCGGCGTTGAAGCCGTTAATGACATAAAGCACGCGCATTTTTTGTTTCCCCACAGAACAGGTGCAGATCCCGATGCGGCCATGCCAACACCCCCTTGTCGTGAGGCCCAGAAGCTGGATTTCAACGTCGTCAAGGTGGGGTGATGGTATAGCCCGCTAGCCGTTCGTACCTGTTCGTTTCTTAACTGCGAAATCCACCGTACTCTACGATGGCGTGTCTGTTTGGCCGCCCCCCCTTATTGACCGAATCAGTCGATGGGTGCGGATGGCGACTATCCGGGGCACAATGGCCAAACCGACATAGGCGTAGGCGCGGATCTGTCGGGGATCGTACCGCAAGGAGCGCACCAGGAACTTCGCCGCGGCAAGCCTATCGCCGATCTGAATCATGCCCCATCCAACCTTCGCGGCACGCAGGGCCAGACGTTTGCGCGCCAGTGGCTTCAGTGACGGGTTCCGCTCAGCAAACTCGTCGGTCAGACGAATGTTGTAGGGCCACAAGCGATCTTGCTGACTGGACAACGATCCGGCGTGACGTCGCTTTTTCACCAGCGCTTGCGGGATATGATGAAAATTGAACTTCTCCGCGACACGAAGACAGAACTCAGTATCTTCATTCATGGGCAACGACTCGTTAAATCCGCCGAGCTCATCGAAGACTGCCTTGCGGACGATCATGGTAGACGGCATGACCGGGGCGTCGCGAAGGTAGTACTCGGCCAGCAGGTTGCTGTCGTCGGCTCGGTAGCTCAAGGCGTGCGCGCGGTCTAGGTCGTTCGGCTTGCCGCCGTCGAACTCGTAGAAGTCCGAATAGACGAGACCGACAGCCGGATGGGAGTCGAATGACGGCAGCTGGCGTTCCAGCTTCTCCTCTTGCCATAAATCATCGCCGTCCAGAAAGGCGACATAGGTGCCACAGACACGGGCCAGCGCTCTATTTCGCGCCGATGAAACACCGCCGTTCTGTGATCGGATCAGCGAGAGTTTGGGCTCAGTGGCTACCAATGCGTCGACTAAGTCGGCCGAGTCGTCGGTCGATCCGTCATCCACAACGATGATCTCAACGATGCGGTCGAAGGCCGTCTGAGCAAGGACGCTTTTCAAGGCGTCGAGGATCTTATCGCCTTCGTTGTAGCAGGTAAGGATGACACTGGTATCGGCCGGGACCATGGTGCGCGCTTCCATTGTTAGGCCCGGCTTAGTGCCAGAGACTCGGGGCGGTGGACATGGCTACGTTGCCGCATCAACGACACACGTGAAATGTCTGGCCACAGGGAGACGAGGCCCAAGTAAAGGAAGGCCTCGGTCCCAGAGGCTTCCAAACCGCAAATCACGAGACCTGTGACGTAAAAAATGATGAACGAGAACAGATAAGTTTTCCGCGCTGGCGCATTCATCAGGCGGTTGATCTTCATCAGGCGCAGAAATCGTAGGGTTCGGAAGACCGCGGCGCCCCAGATAAAGAGGTAGGCGAACAGGCCAACCAGGCCGTTCTCGACCAGAATTCTGAAGAATTCTCCATGGATCGATGTGCGCAGGAAGTCCGGGTAGAAAGAAAAGAACCTATTGATCAGGTTCTGGTAGTTGTTGGTGCCGACGCCGAACAACGGATGTTGTGAAAACATCTCCATGCCTACCTTGAAGGCGAATATTCGCTGTTCGTTGCTGTACGATATGGGCGCGCCGGCGGGCGTATAGCCGGTTTCGAACGCAAAGCTGTTCAGCTGTCTTAGCACGTAGTCGTCGACGAAAAAGATCATCGCCACCGCAACGCACATGACGGGAACGAGAAATGCGACAACCGCTTTTCTCGAGCGCATCCCAATCATGATCATCAGGAAAGACAGGGCATAGAGAACGAGCGCCTTGCGCTCGCCCGACAACAGGATGACACCGCCCAACAGACCGAACAGCGCCAACTGCAGAAAGTTCGGTCGAAAGTTGCGCATGGCTATCCAGATCATCGTCAACAACGTGGCGATAGCGAACGCATGCTTGAGTTCGTCAAGACGCTTCCAGCCCGACCAGTAGCCCTCATTGATGTGCCAGCCGACGTTGAACGCCAAAAAACCCCAGGTTGCCCAGAACAGGACCCACCACTTGGTACCTCTGGGTGCCGGGTCATCCGCGTTGCTCAGAGACAGAAGAAAAGCCAGCACGACACAGGCCTGAAGCCCCTCTCGGATGCCGTTCGACTGACCCACCATCATGGCCGAGAAGACATGGACAAAAACGAACGGAAGCAAAAGCAGGAAACCCGTCGGTATGCGAAGCTTCGCGCGTGCAAGGACCCTAAAAACGAGCAAGGCCGTCATCAAGGCGGCGACGAAGTCAAACGGCCGAACGAAGACACCGGCAACGCGCTCTTCGATGCCGCTGAACAGACTGAGCACGGCAACGATAGCCAGCCAGGTCATCGCAGCACCCGTGTGTGCAGACCCCGTCGAGCGATGACCGAACGGCTGGCTTTACTGTTGTCCATAGCCTGACTTTACCATTAAAAGCACCGATCTAGCAGAGGTCCTTTTCAATTGACCCTGTGGTCCCGGCAGGTAGTTTGGCTGCTTGTCGGGATTGCGCATCTGTCTACTCTGACGTCAGGCATGGGCACGCATGGTTGAGTTTTCCGTTGTCATTCCGGTCTACAACAAAGAGCCCCATGTCGCCCGGGCGATAAACTCGGTCCTCGCCCAGACGCATCCCGCCAGGGAAATCCTGGTCATCGATGATGCATCAACCGATCGTTCAATCGATATCATCAAAGACATCGCCGGCGACAAGGTGAGGATGTTGAGACGCGACACGCCCGGACCCGGCGGCTATGCAGCACGTAATCTGGGCATCAATGAGGCGACGTCAGAGTGGGTGGCGTTTCTGGACGCCGACGACGCATGGAAGCCCGATCATTTGGCTACGTTCGACACCGAACTGGGTCGCGCCACTGACACGGTTGGCTGCGTCTTTAGCGGCAACCTGGTGAGCTCGGGCAGTGACGAGGAAGCAACGGAAAGCAGCTACACCCGAATGTCGGTGCGCGAAACCATGCAGCTCGACTTCGATGGTTTTCTGAGACTGTGGCTCGCCTTTGAGGATAGCCCGATCCATACATCGGGGACCGCAATCAAGCGAAGCGTGTTGCTGGAGGTCGAAGGGTTCCCGGCAGGTCGCTGCGAACGTGGTGGCGACAAGGATCTGTGGCTTCGGGTTTGTGCGGCGACCGAGGCGGTTGCCGTTGCAAAAGTGACATCGATCTATTATCGCGACGCCATCAACATGGTGACGCGGCAGGTCAGCCAGAACCGAGCGCACTGCATGTGCTATTCCCTGGAATTGCTGCAGGCAGCAAGCAGCGCAGACCGGCAAAAACTGCTGCAGCAGCTGTATAATTTTGAGGTCTTTCGCTACGCCGTTTTGTCATGGCGAAAAGGCAATCTGGATCGTTCGCAGTTTCGGCAGTACTACGTCCGGCGCGACCCCCTGGGTTTTTTGATGCTCCAGGGCATGAAGGTCATACCGGAACGCCGCTTCAGGATGTTTCGGCCCTTGCTTCGACGAGTAAGGGGTCTGGGTAGCCGCAACCGAAATCGTTTAGACCCCAATCAGAGGACCCCTGGTCAGGAACGCAAGACGACCTAGTGCACATGCGGCCCTAGAGATCGTGAGCCGACACCGGCATTTGGCGATCGCGGGGCCGCCTCGGTTCAACGTGGCGCGCGCGTGGGCATTGGGGATGGTGCAGCGTAGGGGGAGGCGGTGCGCGGCGACGCATGTCAACGCAGAATCGACACGGTATCGGCCCTCGGCTACACATTGCCGTGTTGAAATCTGGACAACGTGTGACGCCGGATCGCGCCACGAAGCGGCGAGCCGTGCGCGAGCCATGTTGATCGGCGGCGTCACGCGGGGAACGCGCAGGCGGTCGTCCACGGACCGCAGCTTCGGCTGCTTCGGAGACGAAGTGATTGATGACTGAGATGATTCCCGCGCGAGCCGGGCCACAACTGAACATGATTGTCATGTTGAGCCTGGGCATGCCTCCTGAAATCTACGGCGGCGCCGAACAGCAGTGCCTGAGACTGTCGCGTTCGCTAAGAGAGCGTGGATGTGACGTCGCCATACTGGCCGCCAGCAGGTCACGTCAGTTTCCGGAAGAAGAAACGATCGAAGGCGTTCGCGTCGTCCGTTTTCCGAGCCGCCATTCTCCGGATCACGGCGGTCGCCATGTCCTCAGCACGATCAAATGGACAATCGAGGTCTATTCGTGGCTTCGCAAGCACCGTCACGAAATCGAGGTCGTACACGTCCATCAAGGCAAACTCCATGTGCTGCCCGCGCTGCTTGCACAGGCATGGCTGGGATTACCGTTCGTGGTGAAGTGCGGAAGTGCGGAGGAACAGTTCGACTACTTGCGCATGACCAAAAAGTCCGGTGGCTACGGAGGGTCGGTGCTTAGGCAGATAACCAAGCGGTGCAGCGCCCATATCGCGATAAGCGCGAGGATTGCCGAACAGATGCGGCAGATCGGCATCCCAGGGGGCCGTATTCGCAACATCCCCAATGGGATCGACATCGACAAGTTTCCGTTCGAACCGTCCCGCCGCGCCAACGGCAGCAAGACATTCATCTTCTTGGGCCGTCTGGTCGACGAGAAGCAGCCTTTGCTGATGCTGCGGTGTTTTGCCGAACTCCTTCGTTCTGATGATCGCCATCAGCTGATTGTCGCAGGCGACGGTCCGCTTCTTGAGGCGATGCGGTCGTTGGTGCGTGAGAACGATCTTGGCGATGGCATTCAGATGGTCGGGCGCCTGGACGATGTCGGTCCGGCGGTCTCCCAGGCCCACTTTTTTCTGCTGCCATCGAAGAACGAGGGGATGTCCAACGCGCTGCTGGAAACCATGAGCGTCGGCGTGATCCCCATTGCAAGCGCGGTGAGCGGCAGCACCGATATTGTTCGCCATGGCGAGAACGGTTTCCTGTTCGAGCGGGACGACGAAGCCGCCTTTATCGATTGTTTGCAGTCCGCCGCCTGCATGTCCGATGCTCGTTGGCAGACCATGCGACAAGCCGCCCGATCGACGGTGGTTGCCGAACATGTGATGGCCGACATTGCAGGAACTTATGTTGACCTTTACCAATCATTGGGCCACGAACGCTGAGGACGCGGCTGCGGGCCCATGATAAGGCCCATGGCCAAGCAACGGCCCTATCCTAAAGTACAATTGATTTCGTGCGTTTGCGCTTGCACAAAATAAGAAGGCCGTTCCTACATGAGCACCTTAAGGTCAAGGGCGATGGTCAACGCTGCTGACAAAGAAGAAATAAAGACTGAAGTGCCACTGGTTAGCGTTGGCTTGCCGGTTTTTAATGGCGAGAACTATCTGCGCCAGTCTATTCAGTCTATCCTTGACCAAACATTTCAAGATTTTGAGCTGATTATCTCGGACAACTGCTCGACCGACGGGACCGAGGCCATCTGTCGCGAATTTGCTGCCAAGTCCGACAAAATTCGCTACTACCGGCAGGCGGAGAATGTTGGCGCTTCCGCCAATTTCGATTTCACATACCTTCAGGCACGAGGGAAGTACTTTAAGTGGCAAGGTCACGATGACTATGCCTATCCAGAATTTTTGGAGAAGTGTCTGAAACGACTTCTGGATGAGCCGGACGCTATTTTGTGTCAATCCAACGTTGCGATTGTCGATTCTCATGACGAATTGATCACCGTCGAGGCGCATGAGGCCCGCGGAACCACAAGCGATGATCCCATCAAACGATTCGCCGGCCGGCTGAGCAACCCACGATGCACCGAGATCTTTGCGGTGTTCCCGACCGCCGTACTCAAGGATACCGAGCGATTGGGAGCGTTCGCGAGCAGCGATCGCTGCCTTTTGTCTCAGCTTGCCCTGAAAGGGCGTTTTCTTGATGTGCCCGAGGTGCTCTTTGCGTTTCGCATTCATCCCGAGCAGTTTTCGACGAATGTCATGCGTCGCGGCAACTTCATGTATTGGTTCGACCCGAACCGCGCGGATTGGCCAACCATGCGTCACTGGACGCATTTCCTGCGCTGTATCCGCTATCTCAACACCGAAGACTTGAGCGCTTGGAACCGTGTTCGCGGATTTGCCGCACTGTTTCGCGCGCAGATTAAGTTCAAGAGCTTGCGTGCCTATTTTCGCGAGAGCGGCCGTATGGCGAAGTATGGTGCGCGCAGACTGCTGGCCAAGTTGACGTAGTTCTTTCGGCCGCTAGACGAACCACTTCTTCCAGTTAAGCGGCGAACGCGCTGGGTTCTGCGGTTGATAGCCTTCATGAACCAGGCAGTCGCGGGCAACCGATTCAAACTCGCCGATTTCGTTGGGTGTTAGGCTGGTTTGCCACGCCGTGATGCGGTCAGCCAGCGGCGCTTTGTTGACGTTTCTGTGCAACTCAGGCTGATACCTCTCGGCGATCTCGTACGTGCGCGGCTGATCGGATTTTTCCGTCGGTTTGACATCGAGGAACTCGGCGATCTCAGACATCGTGCGTTCCGTCTCGCGAATGAGCGTCTCGTAATTGACGATCAGAACGCCGCGATGGTCGAGCTCCAATTCGCGAAGCAGCATCGTGGTCTTGACCCACCGCTTGGCCGCGATCTTAGGATCCTTGGCCATTGTTTGGCCGTTGCGTGAGGTAATCGCGCGCTTCTTCGAGTGAAACACAGCGCGTCCGTCTCTGATCAGGCCAATGAACTTGGCCGACGGAAACATCCTTAGGATCTCACGGTAATCGTGAACATACTTGCCGTTCTTGATGCCGTAACGAAAGTGATTTGGGACAAGCTGCTCACGATAGTGATTCAGAATCAGGCGGACTGCATCGGCCAGCGTCAACGGTGCGTGTTCGCCCAGCAGTGCGCGCAACACCGGATAGCTTATCTTGAGATCGGCAAACTTTCGATCGGACGTAATCGTCACAGCAAGAGAGTCCAACTGCGCCTCGGTCTCAAACGTGATGAAGCCGAAGTTCTCGAGCGTGTCTGTGATGAAGTTCGTCTCGGGCGTGATAACGACCTGAAACCTCTTAGACAGCTCGTTGGCGAGGAATGTCGATCCCGAACGAGAATCATAGAGTATAAAGAACGGATCTTCTTCGATCATGCGCTCGGTGCTCATAACAACCCGACTAACCATCAACTCATTCCATTCCTTGGCCGCTCGACCATCCCAGCCAACAGCGTCAACTAAGTCGGCGCCGCATCGCGTTGGGCCGGGGCATGTATGACCCGTCCAGCCGGGTCCTGGCCATGTCGACAGACGGCCAAAGGCGACTTGATGCCGGTTCGCTCGGTGCTGGTATGGTGGTCAAATCATCTTCCCCCATTGGTCTGTTGAGACAGTGACTTCGTTGATCCCTCTGGTGGATCAACAATTACTGCGAGCAGACCCGATAAGCAGGATGTCGGTAACGCGAACTTCGGCTATCCGCACAAACGCTCTGTCCTGTCGACCTTTGCGAGCCGCCCACGACTATCCGATTGTCTCAGGCACTCTAGCACCACATACCTCACTGTCTGAAAACCACGTCTCAGCGAGGTCTTTCTTTTACCTCTTATGGATATAATACCAATTTAGAGGTATAGATCGCCACCCCGAAATGGAAATTTTTTGCTGGTTATCGCTACCTGGCGTTCCACAAGCGTCGGAAACATATGAATTTTTCATGCCTGTATCGTTTTGGCCCGGTTGAACTCGGCTTCCGATGATCGCTTTTCGCCTACAAATTCGGCCATACGGTGTTCTAGACGCTGGGTTTCGGGACCGAGTTTCTTGTCATCGGCCGAACAGGCGGCTTAGCCGGACGGCCGAACCCCTAAGTGACGCGGTTCAGGAGAGTTGTGACCAATCTGATTCTCTATGGAAATGCACTATTCTTGGTGCGAACTGGCGTATGCCCGTCAGCCGGACCGCACATGTGAACAATCTGACGCCACAGCGATCGCACGCACATCCAGCCTATGGCCCGTGCAGATCTGGCAGCTCTGAATCAGGCTCGCGAGCGATAGGATCACACGGCGACGTGGGCCGCCTAAGCCTCCCGCCGACGTACTCTCGTCATCATGGCGGGATATCGACGGCCGGTCGATCGACGGGCTGTCGCGTGTTTCATAAGGTCGCGTCGCGTGAATTGTCGGAGTAACCCGTGACGGACGATATGATCGTTGGTGCTCGCTCTCGTGCAACGGATGATGCGACCAGCACTGCGCCAAACAAGGCGATCAGCCGCGCCATTCTGCTCAACTGTTTCGGTCGCGGCGGTTCAAGCATCGTTTGGAACATGGTTGGGAGTTCGCCGGACGTCCTGATGCCGTCCAGCGAATGGCACGAGGGGTTTTACGGCCGGTGGCACATCCTCAGTAGATTGCTGCGACGCGTCGATCGATCGTTGCGCATCGATGTGCCGACGCTAAGACCGCTTTCAGGCTTGGCATACCGACGCGCGTGGGCGTCGGTGTCGTCGGATGAGCGAAATGCCAAACCATGTGCTTCGTCGATTGTTTTGAAGGTCATGGACTATCACATCGCGATGAACCCGACGGTTGCGGCAGGCTTCGCGGAAGTGAACCAGATTGTTCTTGTCCGTCATCCGCTGGCGCAGTGTGAGAGTCTGTTACGCACCGGCTTGCATCTTCACCAGGCGACAACATGGTATGTCGACGTGATGACGCGGATGACGAAGCTGGCGCGGTCGCCAGGTGCGATTGTCTGCCGATTTGACGACGTCGTCCGCGACCCGTTCGCTGAGCGCGATGCGATCTATCGGCAGCTCGCAGTGTCGTATCCGAATCCCGATGGCTTCAGACTTAAGCGTAAGAAGTTCGGGAACGAGCGAACGCCGGACGTCAAACATGCCTTGGGTGACTATGTCGACGTGACCTCCGACAACGTGGCCGACCTTATTGCCAAGGACGTCAACGAACGGTCCATAGCGAGGCTGTCCGACGGTGATCGCGCAAGGATCTGGCAAGCAACGGGTGAGGTCGCGTCAGAGTTCGGATACCGGCCCTGACGGGGTTTCTCTGCAGGGTTAAGGCATCACGTCGGTTTTCTTGACGGGCCAAACAATCACGTGGAGCCGGGCGGTGTATATCGGTGCCACATGAAGCGCACCGGAACGCCGCTGGTCAGCTTCGACTGATCGGTGTCGACGTCCCCGGCTTGTCAGATGGGAAACAGGGCGTCTTGCTCGGCGCGTAACCTGACCATCAGACTATCGGCCCGCAGCGTAACGTCATCGTAGGTGAGGGCGCGATCCTTCAAGACGTCCTGCTTCAGCACGGCGCCCTCGACCAAGCCGAAAGGCAGCAGCCGATCGCGCCGAACGATGTCGTAGTTCTCGCACAGGCCGTACGACAGGTAACCGCCAAGACCATCCAGCGTCTCGCCGCTCTTCAGGTCGCGCTTTGCTGTGGCGACGACGTCCACCACCGGCGCACCGCGCGCGGCGATAATGACATCGTTTGCCAAAGCGACACGAGCGGCGGAAAGGGGCACTTCGAAGATCATGAGATGGTAAGGCACGTAGAAACTGTACAACGGTCCTTCACCAAGTTTGGCGTAGTTCAGGTAGTGCCGTTGCATGTCGTCCTGGGCCTCGGCAAAAATGAAAACGCCGGGGCTAGGTTCGGCACCCAGGACATAGTCGACAATGCCACCCAGCTCTTTGATGCGGTCGATGTCGTAGCTGTCGACCAGCTCATTGACGTGGCCGTCTAACTCAAGGCCGATCATGCCCCGCTGCGCGACCTGCATGCCTGTCGCGTTGCCCACGATGGCTTGCTCGAACGCGATTTTTGTCCCGTCGGCGAAACTTGTGACCATGTGCGGCGTCTGGTCCCATTGCTTGGCAAACTTGGCTTGTGTGGTCGGGTTGCGGTAATGGTCGAGCAGGCCCTTGATGTTGCCGCATACCAGAGGGCGCAGGCCGATGCTTTGAATGAACCTGTAGAGGTTTAACTGAACGCCCGGCTGATCGCCATCGCAGCCGGTCAGAATGACGCCCGCCTGATCGGCACGGTGTTTGAGCAACGGCCCGATGGAGCCATCGAGCTCGGCGTTCATCAGCACCATGGACTTACCGTTCTCGATCGCTGTCATGACCACCTGGGCGCCATAGGCAATGTGGCCCGTGGCTTCGATCAGCACTTCTACCTGACCGGCGGCGCAGATCGCAGCGAGGTCGTCGGTGAGCGCCGTTTTGCCTGTCTCAATGGCCCGATCGATGGATTCCGCACTGTTTGCTTCCATGATGTCGCCGGCGTCCACACCAGCGTTCTGCAGCGCCTTTCGTGCCGTCGCCAACGTTCGATTACAGAGTGCCGCGACACGCATGCCCGGCATGTAACGGACGATCTGATTGATGAAACCACGGCTCATCGAGCCAGCGCCAATGACACCAACCCTTAGTGGGTTGTGCGCGCGCGCTCTTTCGGCAAGAAGCGTATCGACAATAACCATTTCAGGCTCCGGTCATCAAAAATGGATCATCAACGCCGCCTTCATGTCGACGAGACGGAGCGGCCGATGTTCAGCCGAGTGTTGGCCTACGTGTGATGCGACGTCGTTTCGTCCCAAACCTGCCATGGCGGGTGTTCGGAGGCCCACTGTTCCTCAAGAACTTTTCTGTCCCTTAGCGTGTCCATGTTCTGCCAGTAGCCATCATGGACGTAGGCAGCCAGTTTTCCGCGCTGGACTAACTGCTCCATCGGTTCGCGCTCCCACACGGTGTCGTCACCGTCGATCAGATCGAAAACCTCGGGTTCGAGAACAAAGAAACCGCCGTTGATGTAGGCGCCGTCGCCGGTCGGCTTTTCGCGAAAGTTGACGATCTTTTCGTCCTTGATCTGCAGGGCGCCGAAACGGCCGGGCTGTTGCACGGCCGTCAGCGTCGCCCAAGCGGCGGACTTCTTGTGAAAATCGATGAGTTTGTTGATGTCGAGGTCGCTCACGCCATCGCCATAGGTCAGGCAGAAGGTTTCGTCACCAACGAAGTCGCGTACGCGTTTCAGTCGGCCGCCGGTCATGGTGTTCAGGCCGGTGTGGATGCAGGTGACGGTCCAGTCCTCACCCGGTTCTGAATGAGCCTCTAGCGTGTTGTTCTTCAAATCAAACGTCATGTCCGCGTTACGAACAAAGTATTCCGCGAAATACTGTTTGATCAGATGGCCTTTGTAGCCGCAACAAACGACAAATTCGTTGAGCCCGTATGCCGCATAGATCTTCATGATGTGCCACAAGATCGGCTGTTCACCAATGTTGATCAGCGGCTTCGGCATTGTACCGCTGGCTTCCGAGATGCGGGTGCCGAAACCACCTGCTAAGACGACGACTTTCAACGTGTGGCCCCTTTGCCCAAGTTTTGAATAAGCATAAGTCTAGTTCTCACTGTTCGATCGACATGATTGTAGCGGGAAAAGATTGCCGCACCATTTCATTTCTAAGTGCCGTACTGGGTGCGCTCTGACTTGGCTGATTACCCAACAGGATACATCGAACGACCGATAACTTCTGTTATCCGGGCGCTAGGATGCAGCAGCTTGGTATTGGTTGATCTCTGCCAGGGTGACAGAGCCCATGTCGGCGCCGTCGAGCCACTGGCGGAACCACGAGGCGACCGACGCGATGGCAACGCGACCGACCAACGCGTCATCCCAACCTAAGGTGCACCGTGCCAAAGACGCATCGATCTGAAGATAGGGCGCCTCGATTGACCCCGGAACCGGCTTGACCTCAACCTGCGGGCAGCCATTGGCGGTGACATGGCCTAGTGCGGTGAGCAGCGTTTCGGCAAAGACGCGAACCGGCAAATCTTCAGACGACCGCGGCCCGATGTTCAGCGTCCTCGGGCAAGTGGGATCTTCGGACAGTGTCTCGGCGAACAGAAGATAACCGCACAGGCAGTCAAGCGCATGCTGCCATGGGCGGGTGGCCTCGGGATGCCGAAGTGTTAGCGGTTCTCCGTCGAGTGCCGCGCGAACACAGTCCGGGGCAATGCGATCGGTGGCGAAGTCGCCACCGCCAATCACATTGCCGCCACGCGACGTGGCGACGCGAATGCCTTCTCGTTCGAAGAAGCTTTGAGCGTATGTATGGGCGACGTGTTCCGCTGCCGCCTTGGATGCCGAGTATGGATCTTTGCCGCCCAAGGGAGCTGACTCCTTAAACGCGTGTCCACAGCCATTGTTCCAGTAGACCTTGTCCGATGTGACAACCAGGACTGTCTGAAGGTCGGGTTGTCCACGCAGAGCATCCAGAAGATTGACCAGTCCGATCACGTTGGTGTCGAACGTTTCCGTCGGGTCTTCAAGCGAGCGGCGCACGAGAGCCTGCGCAGCAAGATGGAGCACAATTTCCGGACGAGCATCGTTCACGGCGTTGGCGACGGCACACGCGTTGCGCAGATCAACGAAGTGACTTTCGCAACTGCCGGCCACATTGGCCAAGTCAAACAGATTGGGACCGTCCAGTGGCGGCAACGACAGGGCATAGACATCGGCGCCCAAACGTTTGAGCCAAAGAGCCAACCACGAGCCCTTGAAGCCGGTGTGCCCGGTCAGCAGCACACGTCGGCCATTCCAAAATTCCTGACTGGGCCGCCGAACGCTCATGCGGACCTCCGTCGTCTGACGCGACATACATCAAGCTGCCGCGCGATGAGGCAAACATACTGTTTGCCTCATTTTGGACCGGAATACTGTGGTCCCAACACAATACTGTACGCAATTTCCGCAGATTACTGCTTTTTCGCCCGCAATGGCCCAACGAACCATCGTGGTGCTCGCGATTTGGCGAACCGCGCCACACTGGGACCGTCTGCGACTCCGTGTGATCATGCGGAGTCGAACACGGGGCGTGTGGATCAAAGGCCGAGCACGACACGCGTAAAATGAATCACGAGAGCGTTACTCAACCGCGTAGTCGTCGATGGCGGTCACATCACACATGACAAGCGCTGCCGCATCGTCGTTGGCTTCGAACCAGCTCTTTGCCCAACGCCTGCCAAGCGCCTTGTCGGCGGCGGACGTCGAATGTTCGATTAAGGCAATGTTGGTCAGGAACAACAGGTAATTGATCTGGGCATCGCTAGCGGCCTGGCGATCGATACCGCGGGCGCAGGCAAGCGCGACCAACAACCATTGATAGACGCGTGCGCGTTTGTCGGTCGCTCCCGACAAGGCCCAATAGGTTGCAAGGTGCCTCTGCGCTGTCGGTCGCGCGGCAAGCGCGGCATCTTCCAACATGCCGCGGCCCTGCTCGATCTTGTCGGGGTCGCCCGTGAGGATCAATTGAAGCGCAGCGCGCTCGTCCTCGCTTTCGACGATCATCGATTCGAGAAGCTGATCGAGAGAGACACTGGCGTTTTCCCGCGGTTGCAGTGTCGCGTAAGCGACGACAACCAGCACAGCTGTCGTCGCGGCAACGATGACATAACCAGCGACCTTCCGGAGCATCGGCAACGTCGCCACGATCGTCGTCAGAGCACGATGCTGCGGCCGGAGCGAAACGTCGCCATACAACGCTGGCGGGACTTACGATAAGTTGGATTCAATGCGCTCTCGGACGTAGAAGACTGAACCGCAGAACAATAGACCAAAACGACCGGAAATACGACCGAGGCAGCGAGCAGACGAACGTTCGATCGCATTGGAACGTGATGACTGTGCGAACGGACCGTCAGACTTTCTGATAGACGCGCACGTAGTCGAGCGTGAACTCATAAATGCCGTCGACCTTGTCGATCTCATCGCCGTTCAAGGCGAGATCGACCAGGATAAAGACCTCTTGTTTGGCCTCAGGCGGCGTCGGGAAACGGGCGAGCTCCAGGTTGTCGAAATAGAACTTCACCCACGTCTCATCGATCATCATGCCATAGAGGTGGTACTGATCATCGAACAAGTTCACATCCTGACCCATGCGGCTGGCTTTCAGGCCGGTGTAGTTCGATACCCAACGGTGACGCTCGGTGCGACCGGCGACGAGGCGCTTGGCGGGCCAATTGTGATAGGCGTGATGGTGGCCTTTGGGATCTGAGTTATAGCCCTCGTAGACATCCAGCTCTAACCGCGACTCGGTCAACCGGAAGTACTCGTTGACCGACTTGACCCAGAAGGCGGGCCATGCGCCGAAGCCGTTGCCGGCCGTTGCGCGAGCCCGACATTCAAAGTAGCCATACTTCCAGGTGTTGCCGTGGCCGTTCAGGTTGACCGACGTGAAGATACCCGATGACCAACCGCGATCGTCTTTTTGCATGCGGATCGTCAGTTCGCTGCCGGATTGAATGAAGGCCGGCGGATCGTCGTCGACACGCGCCATACGCGCGTCGCCCGTGCCGCGGCCGTGAACCGGTGACCACCATGGTCCGGTGCCGACCACCTCATCGGTAATCGACATCGTCGTGAAGTGATCCTCGAACACCTTCTGATAGCCGGTCAGATCGAGGGGTTCCAGGATGGCCTGTTCAAGGGTTTGGCTGACATCGTCGCCATCCCAATAGGTCTTGACCCGGGCCCAGTCTTCTTCGGAGCTTTCGATATGAGGCGCTTCTTCATCGGAAGGTTCCCAAACCGGCGGCGCGTCGCGATAGGGATGGTCGACCGGCAACTGCGCTTGGGCGCCGCGTTTCCACATGGCCCAGCCCATGAACTTCTCGGCTTGCGTCTTCGTCAACTGGTCCTGCAACAAGAACACACAGTCGACGGCCCACGGGATCGAGTTATCGCGGTTGTCGCCGATCAGACCAGACTTTTCCCGGTTACTTCGGCCCAGGCAGATGTCCGAACCCGTCTCGATCTCCGGTGCACCATCCAACGATGCGTAGTGAACACCGTCGAACCGGCGCGAGACGAGGCAGTGCCAGTCATCCGCTCCGCCTTCGGGAGTCAGTCTGATGTTGTTGCCCGATACCGGATCGGCCCACAGAACCGAAATCGTGCCCTCTTTGTACGCCACGGCCGGATGACGTGTGTGGACACCACCGAGCCCGTTGATATGAAAGATCGTGCCATCGCGCCGGCCGACTGCCTCCAGGTCGGCACGAAACAGAATCACGAGCGCCCGGTGCGCGATGTAGGAACGCTTTTGAAACGGCACGATGAGGTTCTTCTTGCCGCCGGCAAAGGCGATCTCACCCGACGCCAGTTTTGTCGGCCTAAGGTCGCTCTCTGGTTGTTCGGCGACCACGCCGCCCATGCGGTCGGTCCACGACGCGACTTGACCTTCCGGCACGTCCTCGGCGCGCCACGTCAACCACAGCCGCTCGCCGAGCATCTCTGGTTGCCACGGATCGCCAACGGTCGGTTCTTCCTGTGCAAAAGCGCCGGCGGGGCTCAACCCCAGATACGCCATGGCGGACAGTATTGACCGCCTGGTCACCGAGTATGCGCTGGCCATGGTCGTCCTCAATTGGTCGTGCGCCGGTTCGCCATGTGGATGCCGACGTTCTCACCACCTCCAGCATGACCAAAAGAGTGCGACGAGAATAGGGCTAGGCCATGGATCTTTCGTAGTGTCAAGCCATGGGCATGTTGGCGTCGACGCCCCAAAACCCAGGTGTCTAGACGTCCGCCGTCGCCCATTCGCCACCCATGGCGTGCCGCCACAGGTTCTGCAGATGGGCGACCGAATGCTCGCTGCGGCCGGCATCGGGTTCGTTGCCGTCAGCCATGATGACGCCGCGATCGTAGCCCAAGTTGTGGAGACCGATTTGAACCTCAGTAACCAACACTTTGTCTTCGGCGAAGGTTGTGGCGCTATGTTCGCCGACAATGCGTTCGCGTTCGCTTTCCTCAACCCAAGGGCCGAAAAACCAATCGATGTGCGCGATGGTTCGTTCCGGTCCGTCGGGGATGAAGTGAAAGACCACATAGTTCGAACCCGGATTGACCTGGAGCGCGAAGTTGGGCCACAGCACCCAGCTTCGGAACTCATCGGAGTGCGGGCCGGCTGCGCGATCGATCTGATAGAGCGACACACCGCCTTTAGCCGGACCGGTGGCCTGCCGATGATGGCGTTCGTAAACATCAACCTTGTAGTTATCCGCGCTGAGCAGCGCGGTCATCAAGGCCGGGTGCGCATGACAGCAGTGGTAACATTCGGCGTAGTTCTCGAACGCGACCTTCCAGTTGCACGCCATCTCCGCTGTTGTGCGGTGCGCAAATTCCAATTCATCGAGCCGCGGTGCAAAGCTGATGAGTTCCTGGGCGACACCGGGAAACTCATCGTCAAAGCTGGGCGCATTGGTATCGAGGTTGACCAGCACGAGTTTGCCGACTTCCTCGATAAGAATTTCCTTCAGCCCGACCCGTGACGCATCGAAGCCCGGCACGTTTTCGGCATTGGGTGCGCTACGCAACCGGCCGTCCAGGCCGTAAGCCCAGGCATGATAGGGGCACGTGATGGTAACCTTCAGATTGCCCCTGCCCTTCAGCAAACGGTGGCCGCGGTGCTGGCATACGTTAAAGAAGCCCCGCAACACGCCATCACGGCCGCGGATGACCGCAACGTCTTGGCCGGCGACGTTCCCGGTCAGGTAGCTGCCCGCTTCGGCCACGTCCGCGCTGTGACCGACGGGTTGCCAGACCTTGTGGAAGATCCTTTCCAGCTCCTGGGCGTAGATCTCAGGGTCGGTGAAACAGCGCGACGGCAGCGTCAACTGCGGTTTGGCGTGGTCTGTGTCGTTCGCGATTGATGGAGAATTGGTCGCCATGGTTCCTTGATCCCTTGTCGCTGGACATGCACGAACTCAGAGAAACCACTTGACGCGGCGTTTGCTGAACGATCGACCGCATCGCCGGTCACCCAGACCGGTAAACGATCATGATCCAAATCGCCGACCCCGTCACCAGCGATCTGTTCTGTGGCAGTTTCACGGAATGCTGGCGGAAACCAGGGCAGAGGTATCTATGACTTGGAGGGTGCGTAGAGCATCTTGAGTCGGGTTCGCCGCGCATTGGCGATATGGCGCCGGGCTGCCCGCTCCGCCTTGTCACCATCGCGTTTGGCGATTGCGTTGACGATGGCGCGGTGTTCGCTCAGCGCGGCGTCCGGACGGCCTGTCGCCGCAAAGGTCGTTCCCTTAAGCAGCGCGAGCGCATTTCTAAGGCCGTGCAGTGTCGCGAGCAGATAGCGGTTGCGTGCGGCATCGTAGATGGCTTCGTGCAGGTCGCGATTGATACGTGCTGCGAGATCGCCGTCATCGCCGGCATCGGCCTGACGGGACAGGATGTCGCGCATGACGTCGATTTCCGCATCGTCGGCATGTTGGGCCGCGAAACGCGCGGCGGTACCTTCCAGAACCTCACGCATCGCATAGAGCTCAAGCACCTGGCTACGGTCGAGCTCCGCCACCACCACGCCGCGCCAAGGCAAAGAGACGACCAAACCTTCCGACTCCAGCCGGCGCAAGGCTTCGCGTACGGGTGTGCGACTGACACCCAGCCGTGCGGCCACCTCCTGCTCGGTGATGCGGTCACCGGGATTGTAGCGTCCGGTCTGGACGTCATTGCGCAGTGTCTCGCTCACGGCCAGGCCGTGTGACGCCTGCTTCTTTCCGCGCTTTCTCGGAGCTCTTGCAAGGGTGATGACCTGACTGTTGTCTTGATCAGGCATCGTGCTGATTCTTGTTTGTTGCCGTGTCGCCTGCATGGCGACCCGCCGTGTCGCCGGCGAGCCGGCCGAACACCGAGCCGGACATCAAACCGGTTCCGCCTGGGTAGTTGGAATAGAAAATGCCGCCGACCAGCTCGCCGGCAGCGTGGAGGCCGGGTATCGGCTCAAGGTCCTTGTCGAGAACACGTCCCTGGCTATCGATCCTGAGACCGCCGAACGTGAAGGTGATGCCGCAGGTGACCGCATAGGCCTCGAACGGCGGCTCATCGATTGTGTTGGCCCAGTTCGACTTTCTGATGGCGAGGCCCTGCGTACCGCGCCCATCTTTCACGTTTGGGTCAAAGGGAATGTCGGTACGAACAGCCTTATTGTACGCGCTGATCGTGTCCAGCGCGCGTTCGCTGTCGACATCGTCGAGCTTGCGGCAGAGTTCATCCAGTGTCTCAGCGCTGACCTTGGTGATCTCCTTGATGCGGTATTCCGGCCGCAGCAGGCCGGAGACCTTGGCATCGAAGATTTGCCAGGCAAACTGGCCCGGTTGTTCCAGGATGACGCGACCGTACTTGGCGTAGGTGTAGTTGCGGAAGTCGGCGCCCTCGTCGACGAACCGTTCGCCACGGGCGTTCACCATGATGCCCCAGGGGTAGCTGTGCTTTTGAAAGTGGTCGCCGACTGAGAGGTCGCCGAACTCCGGTGCGTTGCGTTCCCAGCCGACAGCATGACAGCCCGACCAGTTGCCGTAGGATGCCGCGCCGATTTCCAGCGCCATGCGAATGCCTTCGCCGGTGTTGAAGCGGCTGCCGCGAACCTTGGCGAGATCCCATCCCGGTCCCAGATAACGCGTGCGCCACGCCGGGTTGGCCTCGAAGCCGCCACAGGCGAGGACCACGGAACGGGCGCGAACGGTTTGGTCGCAGCCATCGCGGCGTACGATCGCGCCTGTAACGTGACCGTCTTCGACGATCAGACGTTCGACTCTGGCCCGATAGCAAACATCGACGGATGACTGGGCTGCCGCCTGCGTCCAGGCGTCAAGAAGGCCCGGTCCACCGCCCGATGCCTCGACCGTCAGCCCGCCCCAAAACTTGAAGCGGCCGTCGACCTTGAAAGCCTGACGCCCATAGATCGGTGCAAAGCGGATGCCCTTGTCACGCATCCACATCATGGTATCGCGGCTCTTGGTGACCAGGAGTTCGCATAGGTCGGGGTCGGTCCGGTACTCGGTGACGCGGTACATGTCGTCGAAGAACTGGTCTTCGGTATAGGTGCCGAAATCCGTCGTCGCGCGCTCGTCGTCGCTGAGGTCAGGCATTAGCGCGATGAGGTCGTCGACGCCGCGGTAAGCGAACCGGATGGCGCCGGCCGTGAAGCGCGTGTTGCCGCCAGCTTCGTTTTCGGGCGCACGCTCCATCACCGTAACGCGACAACCATGTTCACGTGCCGCAAGGGCCGCTGCAAAGGCGGCGTTGCCGGCGCCGACAACAAGAACGTCGGTGTCGGAAGGCAGCGTCATCGCGGTCGGCAGGTAGGCAGGAAAGCAACGACAACTCGTTGCGGTTGCGCCGGTTGCGCACAGATCGGAGTCGACACCGGACTTGGTGATGCGCCGGCGCTCATGCCGTGCTTTTGGAACGCGAATCGCTTCGACAACGGAACCCCACCACGTAACGAATGCAAGTGTATACAATCGTGCTGGCGAAGTTTCAAACACGAATCCTTGGCCACCTGAGTTGCCACCGAGGGCATAACTCGGCCGTCGATCCAACAAAGGTTGTGGGCAAGACGAGTCACGGCTACGCGAATCGTGGCCGAATCGATCCAAAGAAATACGCGTGCCACCTTTAGTATTAAAATCTAGTAACGCTCTCCTTTGGTATATCCACATAAGCCCTGGTTCTAAGCAGGTATTTTTCGCTTACTATTTCTCATCGCAAACACTTCAAGACCGCTTGCGCGCCGCCGATTCTGGCGGGCCACGGACAAATTCCTGATCGATCGTGGGAACTGCCAGTTGTCTCCGCGGGACGATCGGGAGGGGGGCTGATAATTGGAACGCTCTGGCAAAAAACTTGCGTGTTTTAGAACCCATCGTCGGCCTCTGCTCGGCGCAGGACTGCTGGCCTTTGCCATAACGGCCTACGCCACGTCAGGTGATGCCAATGATTTGCGCCTTTGGGGTGCGTCACCACAGGCGGTCGCCTTTTGCAACTCGATGAGTGCCGAGGAGCTGCAGAGCGCGATTGATGGCGGCGAGTGTCTCGATTTTGTCAAACGTATCGACATAACCTCATCGCCGGCTGCCGGTTTTGCGGACGCTCCAAGCGCAGCCGCGGCCACATCACCATCGCACGATGCCGTTGCGGCGCTGTCCAACGATGGACAGAGCGTTGGTGGCGACACCGCATCCGATAGCGTCGCGTCTGACACAGACACATCCGACGGCGAGACGGCTACGGCAGATGCGTCGCGTTCCGGCGCGTCCGATTTTGGTCAGCAAGGCAAGAACAGCCGCGACCAGCGGTCTGGCCCCGAAGGTGGATCTAGCGGTGCCGGTGGTGGTGGCGACGGCAGTGGCGGTGGCGGCGGTGCCGGTGATGGCGGTGGCGCCGGTGATGGCGGCGGTGCTGGTGATGGCGGTGGCGCCGGTGATGGCGGCGGTGCTGGTGATGGCGGTGGCGCCGGTGATGGCGGCGGCGCCGGTGATGGCGGCGGTGCCGGTGATGGCGGCGGTGCCGGTGATGGCGGCGGTGCCGGTGATGGCGGCGGCGCTGGTGACGGCGGCGGTGCCGGTGATGGCGGCGGTGCCGGTGATGGCGGCGGTGCCGGTGATGGCGGCGGTGCCGGCGATGGCGGCGGTGCCGGTGATGGCGGCGGTGCCGGTGATGGCGGCGGCGCAGGCGATGGCGGCGGTGCCGGTGATGGCGGCGGTGCCGGTGATGGCGGCGGTGCCGGTGATGGCGGCGGTGCCGGTGATGGCGGCGGTGCCGGTGATGGCGGCGGTGCCGGTGATGGCGGCGGTGCCGGTGACGGCGGCGGTGCCGGTGATGGCGGCGGTGCCGGTGATGGCGGCGGTGCCGGTGACGGCGGCGGTGCCGGTGATGGCGGCGGCGCTGGTGATGGCGGCGGCGCTGGTGATGGCGGCGGCGCTGGTGACGGCGGCGGTGCCGGCGATGGCGGCGGTGCCGGCGATGGCGGCGGCGCTGGTGATGGCGGCGGTGCCGGTGATGGCGGCGGTGCAGGAAGCTAGTTCCCGCTATAGAATCCCCACGACCGCACATAGGCCACACCTGACGGGCTAGAGCAGCGCCTTGGCCCATGTGATGAACTGTGCATGCGCGACAACCTGATGGTCTTGCCAATTCTCCCGCTTCTGAGCGTTCGGCTGTGCACCATCGGAACAAAGCCCGATAGCGTTGCCCCGAAACTTGATGTCCTGGCCTTAGACTTGAAATAGGCGAGTGTGTACACCATATGTTCCACCATGAGTGAGAAACAAGACCAACGGCAGCCTGATGAGCGGCCGAAGCTTCGTCGTTGCTTGATGTGCGACACGAGCTTTGAAAGTACGTGGGCCGGTGAGCGGATCTGCGGGCGATGTCGATCGTCCCATAACTGGCGCCACGGAATCAGCGCGACAACAAGATCGAGCTTTCAGTAGGCCGCCAACTGAGATTGGGCGGTTCGTCATCTGTCGTAACGCACGTGATCGCACTGTGTCGTCGGGCGCGATGCGTCGACGTTCGCGACTCAGCCAATTGCCAAGATCAATGCGCCGCTGGCGATGACAATGGCAAAAACAACCCCCGTTTTCATGGCCGCTTCCCCCTTGCCGACTGTGGCAACGATCGCGCCTTTGGCAACCAGGTTTGCCAGCGTCGCCGTCACGATGGCACCAGCCGCCGTCGGGAGTGCGAAATCCTCGGTCTTCGCGAGCTCTGTCATCGATAGGGTCAAAGCGTCGACGTCAACCAAACCCGATACCAGCGCCACCGCATAGACGGCCTCAGGCCCAAGCCAGGTATGGACGACATAGGCCGCCAGCAAAACGCCCGCCAGCAGCGCGCCGAATGTCAAGGCCGTCGCTAGATCGGCGGGGTCACTGACTTCCGCCTCGTGATCTTTCGCCCCTTTGCTGGTTAGCGCCAATACGATGGCGCCGACCAGGCTGAAGGCCGCCATGACGACAAGGGGCAGGGCGACATGATTGAGCAAACTGGCGTTGAAGATCGCGACCAGAATGAGAACGCGAACCAGCATGACCGTGTTGGCGATAGCAATGCCGCTCGCTAAGGCGCCGCCCAGCGCCGGTGTTTGGCGCGCCAGCCGTGAGAAACTCAATGTCAACGCCGTCGATGAGGCAAGGCCCCCGAGCAGGCCGACGACCAGCAGGCCGAAGCGCGCGCCGACCAGCTTGCAAGCGACATAGCCTGTGAACGAAAGCGCCGAGATCAGGACAACCATGAGCCAAATCTCAAACGGGTTCAGGACGAGGCCGGGGCCAAATCCTCGGTTCGGCAGCACCGGCAGCAAGACGATTGTGATGACGAGCAATTGCAGCGCCGCGCCAAGCTCAAACCGGCGTCTTTGTCCTAGCCAGCCATGCAATCCGTGCTTGCCGTGTAGGAAGGCGACGGCGACCACGGCGACGACGACGGGCAAAAGCATGTCGCCATAGAGAACGAGAGCAGCCAGCGCGAAGGTCAGAAGGGCGGCGACTTCGGTCGTGATCCCACGATCCGGAGACGGGCCGGACTTCAGGTCCTGCAGATAGGTGGCGACAACGAGTCCTGCAAACCCCAAAAACGTGAGGCCAAGGGCAATTTCGCCGGCTATCCGGCCCAACAGGCCACTGACGCCGCCCAAGAGGCCGATCAGCACAAAAGTGCGAATGCCGGCCGTGCGTCGACCGCCATGCTGGTCTCGTGTCTTCCAGCCACGTTCGATGCCGAACAGAAGCCCTATGCCCAGGGCCAGCGCCATCCGCTGAAACAGTTCGAAGTCTTCGACGAAAGCCATCTGCGGCGCTCCACCCACGGGTGACCGTCGAGCCTGCTCATCATGCCCGCGGAAGGCCAGTCTAATGCCAAGTCATCGTCCGACGACACCATGGTGTGAACCACAGGTACTTGCGATCAGTCGGGCGCTGCGGGAAAAGAGGGGCCGAAAACCGGCCAGTCCGTAGGTAGCGTATGAGAACGAAAGGTCGAACAACGAAACGTCCGAAGCTTCGGCAGACGCACTTGGCAGTCCTTGTCGTTTGCGTGGCGGTTCTCGCTGTCGGCCGCTTGGCGGTCGCGATGGCCGGCCCCAGCCTCTTGGTGCCGGCGCCGGTGCATCAGCCGCGTGTTGCCATCACGACGATCGGGATCGTCGGGGATGACACACGCCGGCTGTCGTCGTTTCCCTATGTCGCGAATGTCGGCGCCGGCGATAACTCGCTGGCCAGCGCAGTTGTGGTTGGCCGGCGCCATCTCATAACCGCGGCCCATTTGTTTGTGGGCAATGGGCGTTGGCACGCAACCGGCATTGCGCGCAAGCCTGTCGGCAGCGAGCTCAGCCAATACCGGGTGTTCATCGAGGGTTGCCCAACCCGAACGTACGGCATTGCTGGAGTCTACGTGAACACGCTGAGTCCCGAGTTCAACCGCGCATCGGACTATGCCGTCGTCCAGATCGCCGAACCCCATTGCGGCGTCGGCGTGCCGATTTGGAGCATGACCCGTGATGATGTCGACTCGGTTCTGCTTGGGTCGAACGGCACAGCGGATCAGCGCGACGTTACCGTTGCCGGCTATTACGGCCCCCACACCGTAGCCCTCTACAACCAGTCCGCTATATTGGATACCGGCACATTCGAGAACCTTGAGTTCGACTTCAGTCTTGCTTGGCAATATGCCGCCGAAGGGTCGGTGGTCGAACAAGGCACGGGCCGGGAGCTGCGTTTGGGGCCCAACGATCAGCAGCGCCTTTTCGCGCACGAGATTGACGCAACCGTCGGTGGGTCAGGTGGACCTTTGCTCGTTCGTGACGGCGATGAAGTCTACGCCATCGCTATCCAAGTTGGCGAGCGGCGCGACGACGTCGAACTCAACTATGCGATCAGCATTTCAGACGAGTTCCTGGATCTCATTGTCGAGCACGTTCCCGACGTCGTCGTCAGGTAACCCGTCGCAACATCGTCATCGGGCCGCATTTGCCGTTGCTTCGGGCTCGACGAACGCGGGCATGACTTCCTTGATAAACAGCTCAAGCGACCGTTTCTGTTCCTTCATGCTGAGCCCGAAACTGGCGCAATAGGTGAACTGGTCGACACCCAAGGCCTCATAGGGTTTCAGCTTTTTGATCACCTCGTCCGGTGTACCAAACATCAGGTTTTGGCGGAACGCATCGACATCAACGCCTTCCTGACCCTTGAGGTCGTCCATGTCGATCCCGTCGGCAAAACCGTTCGTGACGCCGCCCAGGTTCCGGAACAGGTTTTGGAACCGTGCCATCTGGCGCATCGTGGCTTCGATTGGCGCTTCCCATTGATCGGCGCGGTCATAGACGGCGGCGTAGCGCATGGTCGCGAACTGCGGGCGCTCCAGATCGGGATTGTCGCGCAGAACCGACTCAAATCGCTCCTTATAGGTCTCGACCTCCGAAAACGGTCGGGCGATCGCCCATGACAGGACGTTGCAGCCGTTCTTGATACCCCATTCATAGGTCAGCGGAGAGCGGGCGGCGACCCACAGCGGCGGGTGCGGTTTCTGCAGCGGTTGTGGCACCGAAATCGAGGTCGGAAACGACCAATATTGGCCGTCATGGGCGTACTCGCCCTGCCATAGCGCCTTCACCGCCGGCAGCATCTCGTGCATGTAGGTGTAGCCGAGCTTCTGATCCAGCCCGCCGGCCATGCGGTCGAACTCGCGCTGATAGGCGCCGCTGCCGATCCCGAACTCCAGGCGGCCGCCGCTGTAGAGATCCAACATGGCGGCCTCGCCCGCGACCCGGATCGGGTGCCAATAGGGGGCGACCACGACCGCCGTGCCCAGCCGAATTCGCGATGTGTGCGCCGCCCACCAGGTCAGGATCTGGAACGGATTGGGCGCGATTTGCAGCTCGATGGCGTGATGTTCGGCCGCCCAGGCGATATGGAATCCGCCTTCGTCAGCCATCTGCACCATATCCAGGGCGTGGCGCTCGACATCCCGCATGTCGATGTCGGGCGACAAGCGCTCCATGTTCATCACAAGTTGGAACTTCATGCCGGGTTCGCCTCGCCGACTATTGAGCTGTTGCTATAGTAGTAAGGACGGCCGCGACGCGATAGGCACCGGTCGTTGTCGGACGGGGGAGGCGATGCCGTGCTGATCGACTGGCATACCAACCTGTGGCTGCCTGAGCATCTGGGCCCGGAGCAGCGCCAGGAGATGAGTTCGCGTACGGGAAAGAGCATTGCTGCCGATGCCGAGGCCCATCAGGCCGGCGTCGCGGCGACAGCCGACAAGTTCGTCGTGCTGACGCTGCGTTGGAACCAGTTGGGCATTCACGTGCCAAACGAATTTGTCGCCGAGTACGTCGCCCGCTATCCCGATCGCGCCATCGGCTTTGCCTGCGTCGATCCCCATGATGGCGATGCGCCCGAAGAACTGGAGCGCGCGGTGGTTGAGCTGGGCTTGCGTGGGCTCAAAATTTCGCCGGTCTATGCTGGCTATGATCCGTGGTCGAAAGAGGCCTGGCAGCTTTATGAAGTTGCCAACCGGCTCGCCATTCCGCTGCTGTGGCATCAGTCGGCCGCCTACGCGGCCGAGAGCACACTGGAATACGGCAACCCCATTCTGCTCGACAAAATCGCGCGGGCGTTTCCGGATCTGCCGATGATCATCGCCCATGTCGGCCAGCCGTGGATCGGTGAGACGGTGGTTCTGCTGCGCAAGCACAAACAACTCTTCGCGGATCTCTCGGCGCGCTACTACCGCCAATGGCAGTGCTACAACGCCTTGATGCTGGCGCTCGACTACAACGTGACGGACCAGCTTCTGTTCGGATCCGATTTCCCGATGCAGACCACCCAAGAGGCACTTGATTCGTTTCGCGCCATCAATGACTGGGGCGAAGAGGTGACGCTGCCACGCTTCCCCGACGAGATCATTGAGGACATCATTTCGAACCGGCCGTTCAGCCTGATCTGGCCTGATCGCTGAAGCTTCTAGCCATCGCTTGGCGTTGGACGTGGCGTTGCCGAGCTCTCGCGGCGCGCCGTATACACCGCCGCGACGACAATGATTGCCGACCCCACCCATACCCAGATGTCCGGCAGTTCGGCAAACCAGATGGCGCCCAGCGCGCCGGCAAAGATCAACCGCACATAGGACAGGGGCGCGATGAAGCTGGCTTCGCCCAGGCGATAAGCGCGCAGCACCATGGCTTGCGCAGCAATGCCGGCCGCCGCGACGCCTAGAATCAGCGCCGCCTGGTGCCAGGTCGGCGTCACCCATTGGGCGATGGCGAACCAGACAGAGAACAACCCGGACGATACGAAGGTGAAGAACATCATCGAAAGCTGGCTTTCGCGCGCGGGAAAGCGTTTCACGATGACGATCGATAACGCGATGAGCAAGGCCTGAATCAGGACGATCAGGGCAATCGGGTCGAAACCACTGCCACCCGGCTGGACGATGATGACGACGCCGATGAAACCCGCTGCCGTTGCCGCCCATCGCCGCCAGCCAACCTGTTCACCCAATACGAAGACAGCGAGGATGGTGACGAAGAGTGGTGCCGTAAAACCGATCGCCGTCGCGTCGGCCAGCGGTATCACGGTGAAGGCGTAGAAACCGATGACGATGGCACTGCCGCCGGCGACCGAGCGCGTCATGTGCAGTCTTAAATGGCGCGTGCGCCATGGCGCGATGCGTCGTCGCCACAACAAGGGCCCGATCACCAAAAGCCCGATGACAGCGCGCACGAAGGCAGTCTGAAAGGCGCTGATGCCACTATCACCCGCCGCCTTGACAAGCGCTGCGGTCGTTGCGAAGGCAGCCGCCGCCCCAATGACGTAGGCCGCGCCGCGCAGATTGTCGGCGCGTGTCACCATGGCGGGCGGTACCGTCACAACGGTGATGTCATGGCTGATCGATCGATGGCGCCTCTGGCATCGGTTCTATTGCTTGCGATCAGGTTGCGTAGTTCGACCCGTTCCGCTCCAGCACACGCTTCAAGGCGTCAAAATGCAGATGTGCTGAACGGGCGCGATGGCCGCCATGCACCTCATTTTGAATCCGGTTCAAGACGTCCCCGGGGATCGGGGCAAAGGCGTTCCCCGAGCTTGCGACCCGGTATTGACGCTGACAAACGTGTTCGACGTAGTAGAGGTCGTCGAACGCCTCGGCGACGGAGCCGCCGATTACGGTTACACCATGATTACGGCTGAGAAGCACCGGTTTTCCATCGAACGCGCGCGCCATGCGCTCGCCCTCGACTGTGTCGGACGCAAATCCTTGATAGTCGTTGTCGTAGGCGACGCGATCGAGGAAACGCAGGCAGTCTTGATCGAACATCTCGATCTCGCCGCCATCGCTATCGGCCAGCCAGTTGCAATAGGGCGGGTGAGCATGCAGCACGCAGGTCGCTTCGGGAATCAGTTCGTGGATCTTCGAGTGGATGCAGAACGCCGTCGTCTCGATAGGACCATCGCCTTCGACCACCGCACCCTCACGGTCGACCACGATCAGGTTGGACGCGGTGATTTCCGACATCAACAGGCCGTGCGGCTTCACCAGGAACTGGTCGTCGGCGCCGGGCACCGTCAGCGTGAAATGATTCCAGATGCCGTCGTCAAACCCAAAATGGCTGGCCAGCTGGTAGGCGGCTGCGAGATCAATGCGAGCCTGTCGTTTGGGGTCGTGTCCGGTATCCAGCTTGACGGCGGTGGCGGTCATTGCAATCTCCTTGAGGTTTCGTCGGCGAAGCTCAGTGGCGAATGGTGGCACGGCGCATGACGCGCTTAAAACCCTTGCCGCCCCCATGAGCGGTCAGGTCGTCGTTCAACGCGTTGTGCATCGTACAACGATTATCCCAAATGGCGATGGCGCCGGGCTGCCAGCGAAATCGGCAGCAGAATTCGTCGCGCGTTGCATGATCTTCCAGGTGATCGAGCAGCATGCGGCTTTCGCGCGCCGTCATGCCGTCCAGCTCCATGCAGTAGTCGGGGCTGATGTAGAGTGACTTGCGGCCTGTCACCGGGTGGGTCTTGACCAGCGGATGACGCGTGATCTGGCGTGTGGCACCGTCCTTGCCCATCAGACTCATGCCTTTGAAGCTCTGCGAGTGATCGGCCGGTTCGTGTGAGTCATGGATGCCGGTAAGTGCCTCCACCACTGCTTTCATGCCGCCCGACAGGGATTCGTAGGCCAGAACCATGTTAGCGAACATCGTATCGCCGCCAACCGGCGGCACTTCAATTGCGTAGAGCACGGCGCCGAGCGGCGGTTCGTCGCGAAACGACATATCGGCATGCCAACCGGCACCGAAGTTGCGGACCTCGCTCGGCATCTTCACGATCTCAATGAGCTCGGGGTATCCTTCGATGCCGTTAACAAAGGGATAGGGTTCAAGCTCGCCAAAGCGACGCGCAAAAGCGATGTGCTGTTCCGGCGTTAGCTTCTGGTCGCGAAAGAAGATGACAAGGTGGTCGTGAAACGCCTTGCTGATCTCGTCCCAGACATCGTCGTCCAGCGGTTGCGCGAGATCGACACCCAAGACCTCTGCACCGATGGCAGTGGCGTAAGGACGGATCTCAAGATCTTGGTGTGGCATGGTTGTTTGGCATTGCAGCGGCATTCAGGCCGGTCATGACACGTCAAGCGTGCGACGGAAAACCGTCGATGACCAGCCGAATCTTCGGCTGTCGTCTGAACGAACATCAGCAGGCAGGGAAGGGCCTCAGCCGGCGGCCGCGGCCCTTGTTTTTTCGCGAATTTCGTCGTGCTGGCGCCTGCGCGCGACGGCACTGTCGCCGCCCATCGTCTTGTTGAACATGTCGAGGGTCTCGAACTCGTCCTCACTGGCATTGGTGAGCGCCAGATCCGTATAGTCCCAGCGATCGGATGAGGCCTTGATGCGCCGGTAGATCGGATAGAGACGGCCGACGATACGGGCGAACTGATAGTGTTTGGCGATGATTTCCGAGAGATAGCGCGGATAAAAGACGATCGGGTTCTCTCTCGGCAGGTTATGACGTCGGTCCTTGCGGAACTTCAAACGGAAGTAGCCGCCTTCCAAGGGATGGACGCCTTCATAGGTGACCATCAGATAGAACCACATCATCAAGAAGAACTTGTTGCCGGGGCGGCCGCGTTTGTGGGCGGAAGCACGACGCAACACCGTCTCCATGTGCTCGATGCTGTAGTAGCTGTCCCACGCCTCGCGGTAGGCTTCTTCCCACTCCTGGTCCGACATCTTTGGGTGATGGCTGACCCGGTGGTTAAGGTCGTACTTGTTGAGATCGGGGTCCATCCACGTGCCGGCATGCCACAGTTTCTGGTGATCTTCAGAGCCGGGCAGGGGCGTCAGGAAAAAGAACTCGAGCAAATCAAGAGGCAGTTCCCGCTTGATGATCTCGATATCGCGCAGGATCGATTCCTTGGTGTCGCCAGGAAATCCCAGGATATAGCCGGCATAGGTGGTGGCGCCGTGCTCGCGCCATTTCTGCAGCATGTCGCGGTATTCGGTGATCTTATTCTGGCGTTTCTTGGCCGCGAGCAAATTGTCGGGGTTGATGTTCTCCAGCCCGATGAAGACCCGATTGACGCCGGCACGGGCCGCCTTTTCGATGAAGTTCTTGATGTTGTGGCACAGGGTATCGACCTGGATGATGAACTTGATGTCCAGACCCTCGCCTTCGCGGAGCTCAATCAACCGGTCGAAGAACGCTTCCCAATCCTTGTTGCGCGCGAAGTTGTCGTCGGTAATGAAGAAGCGGTTGATGCCCTGTTCATAGTTGTCGCGGATGATGCGTTCGAGATCATCGGCGCTGCGGAACCGGCTCTTGCGTCCCTGCACGTTGATGATGGTGCAGAACGAACACTGGAAGGGGCAGCCGCGACCCAAGTCGAAGCTTGAATGGGAACCCGCCGTCAGCCGGATGTGTTGTTCCGGCAGGATCGGTGTCGGTTCGCCCTGGATGTTGGGCAGGTCGTTCATGAAGTTATAGAGCGGCTTCAGGTCTTCGTTCCAGGCATCGCGGAAGACGTCGCCAAGTCGATCGTCCTCGGCTTCGCCAGCGAAGAACGAGATGCCCAGCGCCTGGGCTTCTTTCATATCGTCGGGCATCTCGGGCAGCATCGACATGCAGCCGGAGACGTGGAAACCGCCGATGGCAACCTGCAGGCCGGCCTCGCGAAACACCCGACCCAGGTCGACCGCGCGCGGGAACTGGTTCGACTGGACACCGACCAGGGCAATCAACGCCTTGCCGCCGGCGTGCCGGATCATGTTGATGATGCGCTGGGGCCTGACCCGTTTGTTGGTCTCGTCATAGGTGTGCAGGCGAATCTCGACGTTGTCGCCCAGTGCTGCACGTTCCTGGCAATCTCTCGACAGACCATTCAGACACGCAAGCGTGTTCGAAGGAATCGCCGACCTGAGCCACTGAATGGGATAACCGTCGTCGTCGTAGTGCGTCGGCTTGATCATCACGACGTGAAAAATCGACATCTCGGTCGATGCAGCCATATCGTCGTTTGCCCCGTCTGCCTCAAGGTCATTGATAACACACTGATATGGCTATGACTTCCCTATTCTTGGTGGAGGTAATGTCAGCCGAGGACAACCAACGCTAGAGCAGATCCGCTCTAGAGTTCGAACACCAACTGCATGCGATGCCCGGCATAGCGGCCGATGCAGTACTCGATGGGCCGGCCATCCCGATCCACGTTGATGCTCTCGGTGTAGAGAATGGGTTGGGCGCGCGCCATGTTGAGCAGGCGGGCGTCCTCCGGCTCAGGAAGGCGGGCCGAAACCCTGGAAAGCTTGCGAAAATAGTCGTCGACGCCAAACTGGCGCAACGCCTTCGTAATCGATCCGGTGTCCTGATAGGCCTTGTCGAGCCCGCGAAAACGGGTCTGGGGAAACTGGTGCGCGGCGATGCTGACCGGCCGGTCGTCAACCAGGGACAGCAACTCAAGCAGGACCACCTTCTGGCCGCGCCGAATCTCAAGCGCGGATGCCGCCTGGGCGTCCGCGGCCACGGGGCCTGCGCGAACGATTTCGCCGCTGGGCTGCCGGCCGAGATTGCTGATGTTCTCAGAAAACCGCGTCCTGCGGCGCACCGCATAGTCGATCACATCGTCCTGGACGAAGGTGCCACGCCCCTGTTCGATGCGAACCAGACCGTCGTCGCGCAGCGCGCTGAGCGCACGGCGCAGGGTGTGGCGGTTCACACCGAAACGATCGGCCAGTTCGGACTCCGTCGGCAAGCGGTCGCCGGGTTTCCAGCTGCCGGAAACGATTTCCTCACGCATGCGGTCTTCGATCTGCCGCCACATGGCAACACCGCTGCCGCGTTCCATGGTTTGCTCCGATGTATTTGCCCCACAGAAGGTCTATATGATTAGACAGCTTTGGCAAGTTGTCGAAGTATTGTCACATGCCTGAGATAGGTTCCCGCCAGGAAGCAGCCGAAGAGGGGTTCGCATGGAGCAGGTGACAGTTAACGACATCAAACGGGTCCTCGAAGCCGAGGGCGGGCAACGTTATGGCCGCGAGGCGGTCAGCCAGCGCGAGCACGCCTTGCAGTGCGCAACGTGGGCCGAGCGATCCGGTGCGTCGCCTGCTTTGGTGGCGGCTGCCTTGCTGCACGACATCGGCCATCTGATCGACCCGGATGCCGGATCCGCCGATGATGATGGCAAGGACCTGCGCCATGAAGCGTCCGGGGCGCGCTGGGTCAGCCAGCTGTTTGGCGATGACGTGTTGGTGCCGATCCGCCTGCACGTCGCTGCCAAACGCTACCTGACAGCGGTTGAGCCCGACTACATGGCGAAGCTCTCGCCGCAATCGGTGCGCAGCCTCGAATTGCAGGGCGGCCCGTTCACGGAAGCCGAGGCGGAGCGCTTCATCGCTGCACCCTACGCCAAGGATGCTGTCTTGTTGCGGCGATGGGACGAACTAGCCAAAGATCCGGAGGCGGAGACGCCAGATCTCGACCATTTCGTTCCCGTCCTCGAAGCCTGCATGGCACAGCAAGGGGCCGCGTGAGCGAACGCGTCGCGATCTATTTTACGCCTGCCGCCGGCACGCAGCTTTCAGCGTTCGGTGCTGGTTGGCTTGGCCGCGACGTCGGCTGCACGCGCGATGTATCACGCCGCCATGTCGACGGTGTCGATCCGGCATGCCAGGAGATCATCACCCGTTCGCCGCGCCGTTACGGCTTTCACGGAACGCTCAAGGCGCCGTTCACATTGGCAGACGATCACTCCCTTGACGATCTCCACCAAGCGATGACGAATTTTGTTGCCGGCCGCCCCGCTGTCACCTTGTCGGGGCTCGAGCTGAGCGATCTCTATGGCTTCATCGCCCTGATACCGTCGCAACCGGTACCGGATTTGAATGCTCTTGCGAGCGCTTGTGTTGATGGTTTCGAGCGTTACAGAGCGCCGTTGTCACAAGCCGATCTGGAACGCCGTCGCCAGGCATGCCTAACGCCACGCCAGGACGATCTGCTGGTGCGTTGGGGGTATCCTTATGTGATGGAAGAGTTCCACTTTCATATGACACTGACCGAGAATCTGGAACCGGCTGTCCGTGGCGGCGTTATCAAGGCGCTTTTGCCGGTGGTTGAACCGCTCTGTCGGTCACCCCTGCAGATTGATGCCATCAGCCTTCTCACCCAGGCCGACCGGGCGTCGCCCTTTGTCCTGGTTGACCGGTTTCCGCTGCGCGCCTGAACGATGAAGCCCGGTGTTCTCATGTTGGTCGTCGGGCCCAGCGGGGTTGGCAAGGATACGTTGCTGGCCGGTGCCCGTCTGGCACTTGACCCCGAGGTCTTCTGTTTTCCGCAGCGGGTCATCACCCGCCCCGAAAGTGCTGGTGGTGAGGATCACGTCGCGGTGACGCCGGATGTCTTTGCGCGCCAAGCAGCGCAAGGCGGATTCGCCCTGTCATGGTCGGGCCACGGGCTGAGTTACGGTGTACCGCGCTCCATCGAGGATGACTTGGCAAACGGCCGGCATGTTGTTGTCAACGTGTCACGCGCGATTCTCGACGAGGCGAGAGCGAGGTTCACGTGTGTGGGCGTCGTTTCCGTTACCGCACCACATCAGGCGTTGAAATCACGTTTGGAGGACCGCGGCCGCGAGTCGCTGGATGCCGTGGCTGGGCGACTTGAACGCGCGACGGCGATTGATGTCACAGGCAACGACGTGATCACGGTGGTCAACGACAGCTCGGTCGAAGACGGCATCGCGCGGCTTGTTGCCGCGCTCAACATGCTCGCGGTGCGCTAAATCAGGCGGCGGCGCAGCCAGCCTGAGAAGATATCCATCGCAAAGACGACGATGACGGTCAGCGTGATGATGTAGAGCGTGTTTTCCCAGTCTCGTCCGGTTCGCAGCGTCTCGACAAGTTTGAGACCGATGCCGCCGGCGCCTAGCGCGCCGATGACCGTCGCCGAGCGGGTGTTCGACTCCAGATAATAAAGGGACTGTGAAATGAAGACCGGCAGGATCTGCGGAATGACACCGAAGCGATAGCGTTGTACCGGACGCGCGCCGGTCGACTGCACGCCTTCGACCTGTTTGTTGTCGATGTTCTCGATCGCTTCGGAGAAGAGCTTGCCGAGGGTGCCGGTATCGGTGAAGAAGATCGCCATGATGCCGGACAGCGGGCCCAGGCCAAACGCGCGAATAAACACAAGCGACCAGATCAGGCTGTCGATGCCGCGCAGGAAGTCGAACAGGCGGCGCAGCGCAAAGCGTCCGACGGCAAACGGGTTGAAGTTCTTGGCCGCCAGGAAGGCGAGCGGCAAGCCAAACATCGCCGCCAATGCGGTGCCCAGGAAGGCCATGATGACCGTCTCGACCAGCGCGATGAAGACGTCGCCGTGTTGCCATTCGGAGTTGTTCCAGAACTGGTTGGCAATATAGGCGACGTTCGGGCGTTCGGGATCAATGCGCGGCTCGTGTAGCGCGATGTTCCAAAGTTCCGCGCCCGACATGCCATGCAGGGGCGACGAAAACTCGAACCAGAAGTTCTCCCAGCCAACGAAGTAGCGATGTACTTCGACGCTGTTGCGCAGAACCTGCACGCGCTTGAACAGCACCGGCCGCGCCTCGAATTTCTTTTCAGAAACGCGCGCCCATTCTGGGATGGGACCTTCGACCGTAACGCCTTCCCCGTCGGATTCCGCGATAATGGGCGGCCAGTCGGGGCTGATGAACGTGGTCGTGCGTCCGGAAACGGTCACGCGATAGCCGTCGCCCAGGTCGATATCTAGGTCGTTGCCGTCGACGGTGACCCATTCGGGCGGTCCGTCGAAGCGGGTATTGCGTTGACCTTCGATGCTGTATTCGGTTTCGCCGTCGGTGAAGTCGCGTTCGACATGGATCTTATGGGCGTAGGAATCGGTCGCCAGGATAACGCCGCGCTCCAGGCGCGATTCGCCAAGCAGGCTGCCGACGTCGAACTCGATATAGGCGTAGGTCAGATAGCCGAAGATGAGAACAAGGATGGCGATCGGCCAGATGGCCTGGCGTCGTGACGCGCTCATCACCTTGGCGTAGGTGCCGTCGATCCGGCTGGCTTCGGCGATTGCGACCACTGGTCTCTAGTTCGCTGTCTGCAGGAAGGAGCGGCCGACAAGCCGATGACGCAGATAAGACGAAATCTGGTCGATCGTCATGATGGTCAGGAACAGCAGGACGAAAAGGGCGGAGGTCTCGGCGCCCTGGCTCCAGCTGATCGCTTTCCTGAGTTCCTGGCCGATACCGCCGGCGCCGACGAAACCCAGGATGGCCGACGCGCGAATGTTAATCTCAAAGCGCAACAGCGCGTAGCTGACATAGTTCGGCATCACCTGGGGCAGCACACCGAAGCGCATGCGCTGGAACCATGTCGCGCCCGATGCGGTGAGGCCGTCGAGCGGACCGTAGTCGATGTTCTCGTTGACCTCGGAGAACAGCTTGCCCAATGCGCCGGATGTGTGGAACGCGATGGCGATCATGGCCGGCACCGGGCTGGCGCCCAGGACAAAAATCAGGAACAGCGCGATGATCAATTCCGGAAAGGCGCGTGTGATATCCATCATGCGCCGCGCGACGGGAACAAGCATCGGAAAGGGGCTAAGGTTCTTTGTTGAGATGAACGCCAGGATCACCGCGAAACAGGTGCCGAAGAGAGTCGCGACCGCGGCCATGTTGATGGTGTCGATCAAGGACGGCACGTTCTTGCCGAGCATGCCGAACCAGGCGCTGCCGGCTTCGAAACTTTCTTCGACGACGGCGGTCGGATAGTCGAAGAACTGGCTGAGCCCGTTGATGAAGCTGCCGGAGTTCATGTCCTCGGCAACAATGAAGCTGCCGATGAAGAGGACCACGAAGATGGCCGCGAACAGGCCGCCATACATCCGCCGCTTGCGCTCCAATTGCGCGATATGGCTGGTTAGCTGATCGACAGTCGTGGTGGACATGGGCGCTCTGGCGTGTCTGGAAGCCAAGATGAAAGCCGGACGGAGACCGCCCGGCTTTCCCTTAGGCGTTGGCTTATCCGCCGATCTTCTTTTCTCGCGCCGCCACGATGCTCTCGTAGAAGGTATGGTCGGTCGGGATGATGTCCTGGATCTCGCCGCCCATCACGCCATAGGCGCAATCGGGGTCGTTCTCCGGCAGATCGGCCATCAGCGCCGTGACTCGATCCTTAACGTCCTGGGGCAGCTCCGTACGGACGACGACCGGACCGTTCGGGATTTCCTTGGAGCGCCAGATCTCGGTCATTTCGGTCATGTCGACCAGGCCGGAATCGACGGCCTTGCGGAACGCGCCGTTGTTGAAGCCTTTCTCCCAGTCGCCCTGGCCGTCGGCCCAGGAGACGCCGGCGTCATAGTCGCCGTTGAAGACGCCGATGATGGTCTGCTCATGACCGCCGGCAAAGGCGATCTGACCGAAGTACTCACCGTCTTCCATGGAATAGCCGGATTGCGGGATCTCGATCGAAGGGATCAGGTAACCGGACGTCGAGTTGGGATCGCCGAACGCGAAGACCTTGCCTTCCATTTCTTCCAGCGAATCGATGTCTGAATCGATGCGCGCGAAACCAATTGAATAATAACCCGTGGTGCCATCCGGATTGACGGGGACCAGGACCGGCGTCACGGAGTCGGGATCTTCCAGATAGGCCTTGGCATAGCCGGAGGCACCAAGCCAGGCGAGGTCCAGGTTGCCGCCGATCAGGCCTTCGATGACGCCGTCATAATCCGCCGGCGCAAACAACTCGGTGGGAACGCCAAGTTCTTCCTCGACGGCGATGCGCAGGCACTCGTTGCTGCGCAGGCGGTCGTTCTGGTTCTCACCGCCCAGAATGCCAATGCGGAACTCGGTGATCGCCTCCTGTGCCAATGCCGGGGAAACGATGGTCGCGGCAAGGGCGGCGGCTGCCAGTGTGTGCATGATCTTCATGACTGTCTCCTTGATCGTGGTGGATGGGTTGTTGTTGATGCTGCTAAACCGCGATGGCTGCCGGTTGTTCGTGGTCAACGATCCCTGGCTGCGCAACGCTCGTCGGCGGCAGGGACGTTGATGTCGTGGCTTCGTCAAACTCCTTGCCGGCGCCATAGATCTCGCGCGCGGCGTCGACGGTCAGCTCGTCGGCGGTGCCGTCGAACACGATACGGCCGGCGCTCATGCCGATGATGCGGTTGCAGTAGGTCCGGGCCGTATCCAGCGTATGCAGATTGCAGATGACGGTGATGCCTTCTTCTTCGTTGATCCGGCGCAGCGCTTCCATGACGTGCTTGGCATTAAGCGGATCGAGCGAGGCAATCGGTTCGTCGGCCAAGATGATCTCAGGCTCTTGCACCAGCGCGCGCGCGATGGCCACGCGTTGCTGCTGGCCACCCGATAGCGTGCCGGCTTTTTGCAGGGCCGTATCGACAATGCCGAGACGCTCCAGGGCCAAGAGGGCCAGGCGCCGATCATCGTCGGAGAACAGGGAGAAAACGGTTCTGAGCGTACCCAGCTTGCTGATGCGCCCCAGCATGACGTTGGTTAGAACATCCAGGCGAGGCACCAGGTTGAACTGCTGAAAGATCATCGCGCAGCGGCTTCGCCAGTCCAACAGGCTGGAGCCGCGCAACGCGCTGACATCGATGTCGCGAAACGTGATGCGACCCTCTGTCGGGTCGGTCAGGCGATTGGTGAGGCGAAGCAGAGTCGACTTACCGGCGCCAGAGCGACCGATGATGCCAAGCATCTGCCCTTCGGGCACCTGAAGCGTGACATCGTTGACGGCCTTGACGTCACCGAACGCTTTGGTGATCGAGGTATACGTGAGGGCCGACATAACGTCATCGGCAGCCCGACCATTGCCGCTTGGTCCCATGAACTCCCCCTGTCACGTTGTGTCGGCTGCCCGTCCGCTTCTCGCGTTTCGATTGGCATCCGCGCCCGTGTCAGGGGTCAGCTATAGTCGAGGGCCATGACGTTTTGTTAAGGGGTTTGTGACAGAGATATGCACGATTTGATTCGCTCCACCGATCGACAATCAGCGGTCGAAGTGGTCTAGACGACCCCAACCTAAACGTATGAAACGGCGAGATTTCTAGTAAGCCTGTCGCCCGCAGGTCCAAACGGTGATCGCGGCGGGAAGGTCGTCAACGACACGAACACGAACCAGATCCGCGCGCTGACCGGGCGCGATCTCGCCGCGGTCGTCCAGGCCGACCACGCGGGCCGGTTTGCACGACGCAAGCGCGACGGCCGTGGGCAGATCATATCCGAAATCGGATGCCGTCAGCCGAAACACACCCGACAGCATGCTCGACATGATGTAGTCGGACATAAGCGCGTCCAGAAGACCGAGCCGGGCAAGTTCGCCGGTTGCGACATTGCCGAAATGGGAGCCGCCGCGTACGAGATTGGGGCCACCCATCAACACCGCCATGCCGTTTTCATGGGCCGCGCGCGCCGCAGCTTCTGTGGTCGGGAATTCCGCGATCTCGATACCCAGTTCGAGCGCCTCAGTCACGTGCTCCGTCGTCTCATCGTCGTGGCTGGCGACGACACGGCCGTGATCGTGCGCCATGGCCGAGACCGACTTGCGCATTCCAGGCGCGACAGTCTTGGAGCGCTCCATCATCTCTTCGATTTCGCGGTCCGCCTCTTCTTCGGACATGCCGCGCGTGCCAATCAGCCACGTGTTGCGGTAGTAATCGATCTCCTTCATCTGACGGTGGCCCGGCGCGTGGTCCATGACGGAAATCAGCCGCACCAGCGGGTCGGCGATGCGCGGCTCCAGCAGGTTGACGACTTCGGGGTCGGTGACTTCGCAGCGCAGATGGACAAGGTGCTCTGCCCGCAGCAGTCCGTGCCGTCGGGCCTCGGCCAATCCCATCATCATCTGGGTCAGACTCTCGTTCTGCGCCGGGCGTGTCACGCTGTCACCGACGCACAACGCGTCGAACACGGTCGTGATGCCGGCCGCAATCACCGTGGCGTCATGGGAAACCGCCGCGCTGATCGGGTTCCATTTAACACCCTTGCGCGGTTCCAGGTGGCCTTCCAGGCTATCGGTATGCAGGTCGACCAAGCCTGGAATGAGGAAATCACCTTCCAGGTCGATCGAGGCTGCGCCATTCGCGCGTCCCTCGTCGACCGAGGCGATGATGCCATCGGTGATCTGGACGGTGCCCGACACGACTTGGTCGGGCAGCACCATGCGGGCGTTGGTTAGGACGGTGTCATAACTCATGCTGCCGACCGGTGTTCGCGGAGATCAAAGACGCGATCGGCGACTTTTTCACGAACCTGGCGGTCATGAAAGATGCCGACGATGGCGGCGCCACGATCGCGCGCTTCGCCAATCAAACTCAGAACCGCGTCCCGGTTGTCGGCATCCAGCGACGCCGTCGGCTCGTCCAGCAGCAGGATCGGATAGTCGACCGCAAAACCGCGCGCGATGTTGATGCGCTGCTGTTCGCCGCCCGAGAACGTCGCCGGCGCCAAGTCGTGAAGCTCTTCGGGTATGTTGAGGCGATTGAGCAGGCTGCGTGCGCGCGCGACGGCCTGGTCCGGCGGATGCCCCAGGGCACGGGCGGGCTCGGCAACGATCTCCAGGCTTGAAACCCGCGGTATGGCGCGCAGGAACTGGCTGACATAGCCGACGGTCTCGCGCCGAATCTCCAGGATCTCGCGTGGTTCGGCGGTTACCAGATCGACCATGGTGTCGCGGTGACGCACCATGACCTTGCCGCCGTCCGGCAGGTAATTGCCGTAGAGCGAACGTAACAGCGTCGACTTGCCGGCGCCGGACGGGCCGTGCAGCGCCACGCATTCGCCTGCGTTGATGTCAAAGGCCAGATCGTTCAGCACGGGGATGTGGGTGCCAGCCTGGAGATGGAGGACGAAGGTTTTCGCGAGATCCTCGACGTGGATCATGGTCGTCATGGGCTGTCTCCCTTATGCCTGCAGCACCGATGAAACGAGCAGTTGCGTATAGGGATGGTGGGGATCGTCGAGCACCTGGTCGGTCAGGCCATGCTCGACGGCTTCACCATCCTTCATGACCATCAGGCGATCGGCGAGCAGCCGCGCGACAGCCAGATCGTGGGTGACGATGACGGCGGAGATCCCGGTGTCGCGCACCAGTCCGCGCAACAGATCGAGCAGGCGGGCCTGGACCGAAACATCAAGGCCGCCGGTCGGTTCGTCCATGAAGACCAGACGTGGCTTGACGACCAGGGTCTTGGCGATCTGCAGGCGCTGCTGCATGCCGCCGGAAAAGGTGGCGGGCACATCATCGATACGCCCGGGGTCCATTTCCACACGGCCAAGCCAGTCGTTTGCCGCGGCGCGGATGTCACCATAGTGGCGGGCACCGTTCATCATCAGCCGTTCGCCGACATTGCCGCCGGCGCTGATTGTCATGCGCAGAGCATCGCGCGGGTTCTGGGTTACGAAACCCCAATCCGTGCGCATCAGCATGCGCCGCTCGGGTTCCGACAGCGTGTAGATATCGGCAAGACCGCGATCGCGCGTCTCGTAGCGCACGCGCCCGGCGCTAGGCTGCAGCCGGCCCGCCAGGCAGTGCAGCAAGGTCGTCTTGCCAGACCCCGACTCGCCGACAACCCCCAACACCTCGCCGGGATAAAGGTGGAAGCTCACGTCGTCGCAGGCGGTGATCCGGCCGAAGCGTTGGGTTAGACCCTCGACGCTTAAAAGCGGCGAACTGTCGATCGAGCCGTTCATAGCGCGGCCTCCGGCGCGTCGTCAGCCTGGGGCCCGACATGGCCGTTATCACGCCGGCGCCGGCAATAGTCGCTGTCGGAGCAAACGAACATCCGCCCGCCCTGGTCGTCCAGGATGACCTCATCCAGAAAGCTGTCTTCGGCGCCGCACAGGCCGCAGACGTCGTCCCAGCGTTGCACATCGAACGGATGATCATCGAAATCGAGACTCTTGACTTCGGTATAGGGCGGGATGGCGTAGAGCCGTTTCTCGCGACCGGCACCGAACAGTTGGAGCGCCGGCATACGCTTCATTTTCGGATTGTCGAACTTGGGGATAGGGGAAGGTGCCATTAAGTAGCGACCATCGACCATGACCGGGTAGTCATAGGTGATCGCGATATGACCCCAACGCGCGACTTCTTCGTAAAGTCTGACATGCATGACGCCGTACTCTGACCAGGCATGCATCTTCCGGCATTCGGCTTCGCGTGGTTCAAGCGGCCGCAAGGGCTCAGGGATAGGCACCTGGTAGACGATGATCTGATCGTCGGTGAGCGTCATTTCCGGTATCCGGTGGCGGGTCTGGATGATACTCGCCTTGTCCGTTTCTTCGGTCGTCTCAACCCCGGCAACACGCGCAAAGAAGCGGCGGATGCTGACCGCGTTGGTCGTGTCGTCGGCGCCTTGATCGATCACCTTCAACGTGTCGTCGGGGCCAACGATGCTGGCCGTGACCTGAATGCCGCCGGTGCCCCAACCATAGGGCAGGGGCATCTCGCGGCTGCCGAACGGGACCTGATAACCGGGAATGGCGACGGCCTTGAGCAGACCGCGACGGATCATCCGCTTCGTCTGTTCGTCCAGGTAACCGAAGTTGTAGGCGCCGTCGGTGTCGGACGCGGTTTGCGGCTGGCTCATTCTGCTGCCTCTTGCTCAGGCGCGTTGGCGGCTTGTTCGCGCTCGCGGCGTAGGCGACGCACCAGCTCCAGCTCCGACTGGAAGTCGACGTAATGGGGCAGCTTCAGATGTTGGACGAAGCCGGAGGCCTCCACGTTGTCGGCGTGATAGAGCACAAACTCCTGATTCTGAGCGGGATATCCGACTTCCTCACCCAGTTCTTCGGCGCGCAAGGCGCGATCGACCAGGGCCATTGCCATCGACTTTCGTTCGGCTTGGCCGAAGGACAAACCGTAGCCGCGCGTAAACTGCGGCATGTGTTCCTCGTCGCCCTGGAACTGGTTGACCAGTTCGCACTCGGTCACCGTGATCTCGCCCATATCGATCGGAAAGTCGAGCTCATCGGGTGTCAGTTCGATCGACACCTCGCCCATGCGGATCTCGCCGGCAAACGGATGGGTACCGCCGAAGCCGCGCTGGGTCGAGTAACCGAGCGCCAGGAGAAAACCCTCATCGCCGCGCGCCAGGTTCTGCAGGCGCACGTCGCGGTCAGCGGGAAAGCGCATGGGATCGCGGGTGATGTCGCCGATGTCACCGGCGTCTTCTCCGTCGTCGACCGGTTCGATCAGGCCCTCATGACCAAGAATGTCGCTGACCCGTGGCATCGAATCGTCCTGGTGACCGCATGCGGCATAGGCCGTCGGCCGTTCTGCGTCGGTATCCAGCAGCTCGAAGTCCAGCAGGCGGTGCGTGTAGTCATAGGTCGGGCCCAGCACCTGGCCGCCCGGCAGGTCCTTGAACGTTGCGGAGATGCGGCGGCGGACATCCATGGCGCCCGTGTCGATCGGTTGGGTGGCGGCGAAACGCGGCAGGGTCGTGCGATAGGCGCGCAGCAGGAAGATCGCCTCGACGAGGTCGCCTTGGGCTTGTTTGATCGCAAGCGCGGCGAGTTCGCGGTCATAAAGCGAACCCTCCGTCATCACGCGATCGACCGCATGGCCAAGCTGATTGGCGATCTGATCGACGCCGATTTCCGGGATATCCCGGTCGCCGCGCCTTTCCTCGGCCAACAGGTTATGCGCATTGCTGATAGCGGTCTCGCCGCCCTTGACGGCTACGTACATGCGGGAACCTCGGTCTTGGTGGTGCGCGGCAGACAAGTGACGGCATCCCGGCTGCTCAGGATCACGTCGACGCCAAGCGGAAACAATGTCCGGTTCATCGCCATCCAATCCCAGAAGTCGTCGGGCAGACTGGTTGGCGTCACGGTTGTGCGCCCGTCAATGCCGGGGCCGCTCAAACCGATGGCCGGGCCCTCGTCGAGCGCGGGAACCTCGATCACGACGGTCGTCGAACTGTCGGGATAGGTGTCGCTGCCAACGGCAAAGCGGTCGAGGGACGGCATCGCAGATGGTTCGCCCACAATGGCAAACGCGGCGTCCGCCGGCTCACCGGTGATCGGGCAACCGCAGTGAAAGGCAAGAAAAGACAAGGCCTCGTTGCTGGCGGCATGGTTATCCAACCAAAGCGGCGTGTCGTGGTCGAACAGCGTCAGGGCGACGGCGGCGGCCGCCAGCGACAGGGGCGGTGGCGCCTCCAGGTTGACGGATAGCGGCACAACGGTGCCGGGCCGCGCCATGGCGTCCAGCAGACCACGGAATGTGCGTTGCGCATCAAAGACCGGCTCGGAGAAACCAGGCAAAGGTGCCTGGGCAAGTTGGTTTGTCACGGCCTTTCTCGCCCGGTTGCCATAGTGAAGAAGTCGACCCGGGTGGCGGCTGTCTTGTTGCGCGCCTCCCGCTGTCTTTCGTCCTGGGCCCGTGCCAAAGGGCGAATGATCGACCGATCGATTTCGTCGTGGCGCTGTGGATCCTGCATCAAGGCATCAATCAGCGCGGCGAGTTCGCAATGACGGTGGTCGCGCCCCCGGATGTAAGCGACGCCCATAATGCCGTCGCCGACATTTACGGCACACCGTGTGACCGTCATCTCACCCAGGTTAAAGGGTTTGCCCGACCCGCCGGCGCGTCCGCGCACCATGGTCATGCCGGTTTCAGGCCGGCGAACCCAGTTGTGCTCGGGTTGTTGTTGAAGGTTGTCCCACGCAGCCGAAAGCTCGCGGCTGTCGGCCTTGGCAAGGACACTCATCCAGTATCGCCGATCGGCTTGGGCCTCGGTCATTTCAGGTGCTGTGCTCATCGCTGTCGCGCCAAATTCATCTAGACGTCTATATAAACTGATACGATCATCGGCACAATCGATTACATGATCTTTCGCCGTAACCAGGCGCTCAGTTGCTCGACAACCAGAACCAGGACAAAGATGCTGAGAATGATGGTGGCGGCCTGTCCGTAGGCGAACATGTCCATGGCGACTTTCAGTTCGATGCCGATGCCGCCGGCGCCGACCAGGCCGAGCACCACCGACGATCGTGTTGCCTTCTCCAGGCTGAACAAGGACGTGTTGACGAAGGACGGCATGGCGGCGGGCAGCACGGCGCAAAAGACGGTGCCGGTCCGGCTAGCGCCGCTGCCGCGCAAGGCCTCCTGTGGGCCGTCATCGACCTCTTCCATGGCCTCGGCGAAGAAACGGCCGCAGAAACCTATCGTGTCGATCATGATCGCGAGCGTGCCGGCGAACGGACCGAGTCCGACGGCGATGACGAAGAACAGGGCCCACACGAGGTCGGGCACCGTGCGGAACAGGGAGATCAGGCTGCGCACCGCCAGATAGACAACTCGGTTCGGTGTCTGACGGCGCGAGGCAAGAATCGCAAGCGGCACGCTGAGCGCGACGCCGAGGACCGTGCCGACCACCGCCATCTGGAATGTTTCGAGCAACGACCAGCCGATCGATCCGAGACGTGAGATGTCCGGCGGCATCATGCTCATGAACATGCGGGCCATGCCGGGAACGCCGTCGATCAGCTCGCTGAACGACAAACCGACATCGTTCATGGACACCAGGACAAAGGCGGCGACCAGAACGAGCAAGACGAAGGTAAGCGGGTTGGGGCGGGTGAACCGGCGCGGCATGGCCTGACGCGAAGGCGACACGGCGGTGAGACCGTCAGCCATAGATCGTTTCCAGGTCTTCGGCGCGCTGGCCCTGGGCCGTACAATCCAATTCCAACCGGCCACCGCGCAGACCGACGATCCTGTCGGCGTAATCGACGGCGTGACGCAGGTTATGGGTGGTGAAAACGAGGGTCAGGCCCTGGCTGCGCATCAGATCCGACAACAGCGCCATAACTTCTTCGCCGGCGATTGGGTCAAGGCTTGCGACGGGTTCGTCCGCCATGACCAGCTCGGGCCGCTGCATCAGCATGCGGGCGATCGCGACGCGCTGCGACTGTCCGCCGGAAAGCTGATCGGCGCGCTGTTCGGTGACGTGGGGCAGGCCGACCCGCTCGAGACACGAATAGGCCTCGCGCCGGAGGTCGGCAGGCGCCACGGCCTGATGCCAGCAGCGCGGCCCGCCACCGCGTCCCAGCGCCCCGTGCAGGACGTTGGTCAACGAGGTTAGGCGCGGCACCAGGTTATGGCGTTGGAACACGAAGCCGACACGGCTTCGGATCTTTCGCAGTTCACGCGCCTTGGCGCTTGTGGCGTCGTGCGAAAGAAGACTGATACGACCGCCATCCGGCTCGATCAGCCGCAGACAGCAGCGCAGCATCGTCGATTTGCCGGTGCCGTTGGCGCCGATGACGGCCAGCGCCTGGCCGCGCGGCACCTGAAGGTCAAGGTTGTCCAGGATCGGGCTGCCGGTACCGAAGCTCTTTGTTAGACCTTTGATGACGAGGTCATCGGCAACAACGGCGGCGGCCCCGGCCGGTTCGACCGGGACCGCCGTCGATGGTGTGTCCTTGGTAAGGGCAGCCAGTGCCATCAGTTACCCACGAACTCCGCGTACTCGGGATAACCGATCGTGGCGTAGGCGGCGCGCACGTAGTCGTAGTCGCTGTCGTCGACCTCGGCGATGAACTTCATGCCGGCGTATTTCTGATTGTCTTCGCCGACCAGGATGGCGGCGACCAGGTCGTCGGAATGCTCGACAAAGGCCGTGCGCAAGACCTCGATAGTGGTCGGATCGACGTGAGCGCCGGCGACCAGCAGGTCGTTCGGCAGGTCGGGGCCGCGGCCGATGACCTTGAACGCACCGGGCTCGAACGCCGTCTCACCGGCGCGGATGCCCAGGAACTTGCCGTAGTTCATGCCGACTGCCGCGATATCGCCGCGCTTCAGCGATTCCCAGGCGATGTTGCGGCTGGTGTGCACGACCTCGACGTCGTCGAGCATGATGCCGTAGTCGGCCAGCACCTGGGCGGGCGCCAGGTGGTTGGAGGTCGAGCCGACATCGCCGAAGGCGACCTTCTGGCCCACCAGATCGGCCGGGACGTTATAGTCGCTATCGGCCATGACGATGATGCCGGAGAAGTAGTCGGGCCGGGAGAAACCGACCACCGGTGTCGCGTTGGCGCGCTTGTTGATCACGACATACTCGGCGGGACCGGTCAGCACAAAGTCGACCTTTTCGGCGTTCAACGCCTCGACGGCCGCCGTGCGGCTGTTGACCGGCAGAAACTCGATCTCATGGCCCGTCGCTTCCGCGAGGGTGTCCCGGAAAGCGCCGAACTCCGTTTGAAGCATTTCCAGGCCGACAATGTCGGTAACGGCCAAACGAATGGTGTCGGCTGCCTGAGCGGCGGTGGCGAATGTCGCCAGCGCGGCTGCTGCGGCCAATCGGGTGATCCAACGTGTCATGGCGATGGTCTCCGTGCCAGAAGGTGAGAAGGGCGCGGCATTGGGGCCGCACAAAAATTTGTCTAGATGAATCTGGCGACAGAACGATGACACGGTTACAAAGGCTTCGTGACGAATTGGCGCACCGGCGGTTGTTTAGGTTCGTCATGGTGATGTCATGGAAACCGGCTAGACGAAGCCCAACATCGGGGGATTTGGAATGTTGGATCTACGCATTGATGGCGCCCGCCTGCTGCGCGAAACGGGCGAGCCAAAAGCCGGCGCCATCGGCATGCAGGATGGCTGTCTGGTTGTCGACTGTGATGGTCGTGAGGCAAAGCGCGCGGTTCGCGCCGACGGCTACTTGCTCGCGCCCGGCATCATCGACATTCACGGCGATGCGTTCGAGCGCCAGATCATGCCGCGGCCGGGCGTGCATTTCGATATGCGGTTGGCGCTCGCCGATACCGACCGTCAACTCGTCGCAAACGGCATTACAACAGCATTTCATGGCGTGACCTATTCGTGGGAGCCGGGCTTGCGCGGACGCGAGAACTGCGTGTCGCTACTCGATGCCCTCGAATCCATGCGGCCCCGGCTTGCCGCCGACAACCAGTTTCATCTGCGTTTTGAGACCTTCAACTTGGATGGCGCCGCGGACGTGACAGCCTGGCTGGACGCCAACCGCGTCGGCATCCTGGCGTTCAACGATCACGCGTTGGAGATTGCCGACCATGTTGACGTACCGAAGAAGGTCGCCGACTACGTCCATCGCACCGGCCTTGACGTGAATGAGTTCAAGGATCTGGTTGACCGTGTCGTCGCGCGGGCCGGTGAAGTGCCGGCCATGACGGCGAGTTTGGCGGAGCACGCGCGCGCGCACGGTATCGCCATGTTATCCCACGATGATCCGGATCCTGAGACCCGCGCATCCTATCGCGCGCTGGGTTGTCTCGTCGCCGAGTTCCCGGAAACCGAGGATACCGCCCGCGCGGCGCGGCAGGCCGGCGACGATGTCGTCATGGGCGCACCCAATGTGGTGCGTGGCGGCAGCCAACGCGCCGCTGTCGGCGCCGCCGATCTGGTCGTACAGGGACTCTGCGACGTCCTGGCGTCGGACTATTACTATCCCGCCCAATTGCAGGCCGCCTTTCGCTTGTTTCGCGAAGGCAGCCTGACGCTTCCCGATGCGTGGGCCCTGATCGCCGGCAATGCCGCGCATGCTGCCGGCCTGAAAGATCGCGGCGTGCTGGCCGACGGCAAGCGCGCTGATGTCGTGTTGATCGACGATCGGGATATCGCTCTGCCGCGGGTCGCCGCAACTTACGTTGCGGGTACAACCGCCTTTCTCGGCGACGACGCCCTGCTTGCCGCTTGATTCGGCGCTAAGCCCTAGGGCTTGGTGGCGCTAACCAGATGCGCCGGCGAGGCAAACGAAACGCGCCCGTCATCTTCGGCGAACTGCGCCAGATCCTTGCGGGCTTCCTCTTGAAAGCGCGCGTACTGCTGGTCATCAATCAGGTCGGCTAGCGTCCAACCCTTGACGTCCGTGTGCACCCAGGCATCGATGGACGGGAAATTGGCCGTGCCCGTCACGGTCTCCAATGTCGCATCCTTGATGTCGGCTTCGTCGAATAGCCGAAGCACATCGGCGGATTCGCCGAGCGTGAAGGGCGCGCGCATGGCATTGGCAACGGACGTACCGAACAGACGTTGCAGTAGCGCCGTGACCGCCTGATAACCCGGCGAGCGTTCAAGACTGTCCCAGACCGCGACGACCATGCGGCCGCCGGGCCGTAGCACACGGTGCATCTGCGATAGTGCGGCCACTTGATCCTCAAAGAACATCAGACCGAACTGGCTGACGACCGTGTCGAACGAATCGTCGTCGAACGGCAGATCCTCGGCCATGCCTTCGCGCCAGGTGATGCCCGGCGTCACACGCGCGGCCACCGCCAGCATGTCGGCATTGCAGTCGAGCCCGGTGACCGAGCCGCCTGGTCCGACTCGCGCCGCAGCCTCGCGGGCCAAGACGCCGGTGCCGCAGGCAACATCCAGCACATCGTCGGACGGGGCGAGTCGCGCGGTGTCAACGATGCGCGGTGCCCACTCGCCGAACAGCGCGGGGACAAAGAACGTCTCGTAGATGTCGGCTGCGCTCGCTGTTACCTGGCCTTGATCTTGTGCTTGCATCGTCTCGCTGCCTCGTTAGGGAGATATCGTGATAGCGAGCCGACGCGGATAAACCTAGTCCACAAAATGTAGTTAACGCATACTGATCTGGCCATGAGACAGCGTGGGGAAACGCGCTATGAAGAGCTATGGTCAGTTCTGCCCGGTCGCCAAGGCAGCCGAACTGTTTTGTGAACGCTGGACGCCGTTGATCATCCGCGACCTGTCGACCGGGGCGACCCGCTTTTCGGAGCTGAAACGTGGCGTTCCGCTGATGTCGCCAACGCTGCTATCGCGCCGCCTGAAGGATCTTGAAGCAGAAGGCATTATTGAGCGGCGACCCAAGCCGAAAGGCCGCGGCGCTACCTATCACTTGACCGAGGCGGGGATGGAGTTCGTCCCCATGGTCCAGGCGCTTGGGTTATGGGGCCGCCGCTGGTCGCGCCGTCAGCTTGCCGACGGCGAGATCGACCTGGGTCTCCTGATCTGGGCGCTCGAACGCCGCGCGAAGACCGACGCCTTCGGGCACACACCGAGCGTCGTCAAGCTTGAGCTTCGCGATCAGCCCGCCGGCAAACGGCATTGGTGGTTTGTCAATTGGCCCGAGGGGTGTGAGCTCTGTCTTGAGGACCCGGGTTTCGATGTCGATCTCTACGTCACCTGCACGCTTGCCGACATGATCTACCTGATGCGCGGTGACCTCCCGATATCACGTGCGATCGAGGAGGACCGGCTCGACCTGGTGGGGACACACCGCGCACGGCGCGCGCTACGCACGTGGCTCAATCCCAATCCACTGGCATCGGTCAAGTCGATGCATGGCGCCGACGCGATGGTCTAGTTCCGCGGCCGGTCAAACAGGTCACACCACGCGCCGATATCAGCGTTATGGGTGTGTGTTTGGCGGGATTGCCTTAGCGCAACGCGCAAGGCGGTGCGACCGAGCCGGCTACGCGGCCTTTCGTAGTGCCGGGGATCAGTGCCATCATCCATAGCCGTCCTGACCCGTGATTTCTCAGTCAAGAATTCTGCCGGCCCCCAGTCGTTCAGCAAGGTCTGGAATGCATCGAACGCCCTGTTATTAAACGGCGTCTTGCGTCCGAGCGCATCCATCAACGGGTTGGCGGGGTAGAGGCTGAGGCACGGCAGAAAACCGGGCGGTACCGGAATGTTGGCCGAATGGGTGCGGCCGCTCTTCAGGAACTTCGGCTGGACATGGGTGTGCGGTCCTTCCGGTGTTTTATCACGGCCGATCGCCTGATAGACCTCGATCCGGCCCAGCGTTGAGACGGCGATGCGATGGGGATCGGCGGCGATGATTGCGGCCATCGCACCGCATGTGGGGTCAAGGATTGATCGCCCGACAAACTGGCGAAGCTGCGCCAGCAAAGCGGGGTCGCTCGTGCGGATGCAAAAGTCGATATTGCGCGCGTCGAGGCCGGTGTCGAACAGAATGGCATCGCGGTCGACCGGGCGAATGGCCCGGCGATCCGGTCCAAGTTCGGTCAGGGTCGCTCGTCTGTTCGAGGCTGCTACCGATTTGGGCAGGCAGAAGATGACGCCCTGCTGCCAGCGCTCACGGCGCCGGCTGAGCGTTTCGTAAGCGACCGGCCTGACATCGTCGTGCAGCTCGAGGCGCATCGCGCCGCGAGATGTGGCGATGGTCAGATTGTCGCTATCGTCCAGGCAGAGCGGTTCGTTGGCGCCGCGGTGAAACTCGGCGATAGCGCCGAACGATCCGATACTGAAGCTGCTGGCGGGGTCGTGCAGGTGCTCTTGAAGCTGGCGTTTGACCTCAGACTTCTCTCGGGACATGCGTGCCTCGCCCCTTCGCTCTCACGAAGCCGGAACGTAATCCATGACCTGGCGCTGGAAGAACGGCAGCGCGTCTTCGAAGCCGGACAGTGGGCCGATCTCGTAGGCCGGTGACCCCATACCCGCCTGTACGGCCTCGCAGGCATGGATATCCTCCAACATCACGTTGTCGGTTTCGAGCGGATGGTGATCTTTGTCCGTCGGCATGTGGAAACTCAGCATTCCCTTCGCGCTGACCACACATTCCGGCAGCGCCTCGTCCGGGATCGTCTGATTGCCGAGTCGTTCGACCGCCGAAGGTTCGGCCAGCAGGCGGATGTCGATGAGCGATTGGTCGGGTGCCAGGGGTGTGACGTGAAAGGTCGACCACGAGGTCGCGGTTTCATAGAGCGCCAAGTTAGGGAACAGGACATAGGCGCCGGCGCCATACGCGCTGTCGACGCCGTCGATCACCGGCAGCACCTCGTTATCGTGGCTGACGCCCGGCTTGAGCGGGCGGTGAAACATCCAGTGCCGACCTGCCGGCCACCAATGCTGCTTGGTGAAGTCGCCGTCGCCGAGCGACTTCGGATGCAAATAGAAAAAGTGATAACCGTCGATAAAGTTCTCGATGATGATCTTCCAGTTGGCGTTACAGCGATAGCGCACGTCGCTGACCTCCACGAGATCTTCGATCGGGTGCGGCCCAACGCGGTCGCCAAAGCCCGACAGCCACGTCTCCAACGGTTCGGTCTCCGGGTCGGGGTGGACGAAGACCAAGTTGCGCCAAACCGCGATCGCCGCAGGCTTGAGACTCAGGCAGGCCTTCTCCAGGCCAGGGAACTGCTCGTTCTCCTGGGGAACCGCAATCAGCCGCCCGCCCAGGTCATAGGTCCAGTTGTGATAGAAACAGCGAATCGACTTTCCGGCATTGCCGCTGCCGTCGAGCAGCCGCGAGCCGCGATGGCGGCAAAGATTGTGGAAGGCGCGAAGTTCGCCGCCCCTGTCGCGCAGCACCACCAGCGGGTATCGGCCCGCCATGAGGCAGCGATAGTCACCGGCGTGCGGTAGGTCGCTTGTAAAGCAGACGAAATTCCAGACGCCGCCGAAAAGGTCGGTCTGTTCGGCCTCGAACCAGCCGGAGTCGGTATAGGCATGGATGGGTAGCTGCTGCTGGGGCCCTGACGCCATAGCGATGCTCCTTGGATCGTGTTTGCATCCGGCGGGTCAATCCTGCCTCAAACGCGGGTGACAAGCCAACCGGCGCCCCGACGAACCGAAATCCCCACAAATTGCGCGAATGTCGGTTGTTCGGGCATGGCGAATTGCGGCCAGTCTGTATAGGATAGCGCCAGTCCCAAAACCTCAGACACGCCACCGCGCCACGTCCGGCGCGGCTAAAGGTGACCATGACGACGGCTCAAACCGGCGTCGGTGGATCAAGCCGCACCCCGCGCCTTGATACCGAAACCGACGCCAGATATCGCACCGATGTATCCAATCTGGATACCCGCGTGCTCATGCGCATCACCGCGATGGCGTTTCGCTATCCCGGACGCATGGCGCTCGCCATGACGGCGACGGTGCTGGCCGGCCTGTTCATGCTCTTCGTGCCCCAGTTCCTGGGCGACGCGGTCGACCAGGCGAACAGTCTTTTAGCCGGTGCCGACGACACGAGCAGCCGCGACCTGGCGAAAGCGGCGCTGTTTCAGACCGCCATGCTGCTGCTGGGCGCCAGCGTGATGCGCGGCCTCTGCACGATGATGCAGAACTATCAGGGCGAAGCGGTCGGCCAGTTGATCGGCTACGATCTGCGCCTTGCCTACTATCGAAAACTCCAGTCCTTGAGCTTTTCGTGGCACGACCGCGTTCACAGCGGCGACCTGATGACGCGCGGCATCCTGGATATCGAGGGCGTCCGGATGTGGGTGGATACAGGCATTCTGCGCATGATCCTGCTGACCGTGTTGATCGGCGGTGGCGCGTTCATCTTGATCCAGACCGATCTTGTGCTTGGCCTGGTCGCCTTGAGTTTCGTGCCGGTTGTTGGCGTGCGCGCCTCGATCGCGCGCATCAAGCTCAGAAGTGCATGGCTGCGCCTGCAAGACGAGCTTTCCGTCCTGACCAAGGTGATGGAGGAGAACCTGGGTGGCATCCGCGTCGTGCGGGCGTTTGCCGCGCAGACGTTCGAGCTTGCCCGTTTCGATGTCATCTCCAACAGCGCCATGGCGATTGCACGCGAGCGGGTCTATCTCTTCGTGCGCAACGCGACCCAGATGACCTACATCTATTTCATCGCCATGGGTCTGGTGCTGTGGGTCGGCGGACAGAAAACGATCGATGGCGAGATCACGATCGGTCAGTTTGCCGAGTTCCTGGCCTTTATGTCGATCCTGCAGATGCCGGTGCGCCAGATCGGCTGGATGATCAATTCGATCGCGCGAGCCTCGACCTGCGGTGGCCGGCTGTTCAACGTGCTCGATCTGGAACCGTCGATTGCCGACAAGCCGGGTGCGCGTGATCTGGTTATCACCGATGGCGTCATGCGCTTTGAGAACGTCGACTTCCAATACCCCGCCTTGGCCCGTGACGAGCGGACGCTGACGGGCATCAGTCTGGAGGCCCGGCCCGGCAAGACAATCGGCATTGTCGGGCCGCCGGGCAGCGGCAAGTCAACGATCGCCCATCTGATGGGGCGCTACTACGACGTGACGGGCGGGCGGATCACCATCGATGGCCAGGATATCCGCGATGTCACGCTGGAATCGCTGCGCCATGCGGTCAGCATTGTGCAGCAGGAACCGTTCCTGTTCACCGCCAGCCTCGATCACAACGTCGCCTATGGTGATCCGTGGGCCGGGCGCAGCAGCATCGAACACTCGGCGTCGGCGGCACAGCTTCACAACTATGTCCGCCAGTTGCCGACCGGATACGGCACGCTGGTCGGCGAACGTGGTGTGTCGCTTTCCGGCGGCCAGCGTCAACGGCTCTCGATCGCGCGCGGCATTCTGCCGGAAAGCAGCGTTCTCGTGTTCGACGACTCGACAGCAGCCGTCGATGCGGCAACCGAGCAGCGTATCCGCGCTGCGCTGAAAGATGTCGTCAGAGAGCGCGCCGTCATCATCATCGCTCACCGGCTCAGTTCTCTCATGCATGCCGATGAGATCCTGTTCCTGGACGGCGGCCGCATTGTCGAGCGCGGCAGTCATGATGCGCTGATGGCCGCGGGCGGCCGTTATCGCGAGCTCTACGATCTACAGGCCCAGCCGGCTGATGCTCGGCCGTTGCGCGAACGGGATGAGGGGGAGGGGCCATGAGTGTCGGCCGCGCCGCCTCGCAGCTGGAGAAGGATCGTCCGCCTTTCGCGGTCGTGGGATCCCAGATTTCCTATGACGAAGAACTCTTTGGCCGCGTCTTCGATCCCTGGGTGGTCAAGCGGTTTGGCGAGTTTCTGAAACCCTATCGCCGCAGCCTGTTCATCGGCATCGCCTGTGTGCTGCTGTTCACGCTGACCCAGCTCACCATCCCGCTGGTGATCAGGACAGTCATTGACGATGTTCTGCTGGCCGATGGCGCGACCCACAAGCTGCAAATCGCTGTCGCGGTGTTTGCCGGCATCATCACCTTGAACTATGTCGCCAACCACGTCTTGGAGACGGTGGTCGGCAGGACCGCCGAACATCTGCTGTTCGACCTGCGCCGTGCCATGTTTGCCCATTTGCAGGTTGTGTCGCTCTCGTTCATGGACCGCACGGAGGTCGGGCGTTTGATGTCCCGGCTGCAGGGCGATGTCTATGCGCTGCAGGAGTTTCTGGAGTCCTCCATTTTCGCCATTGGCGATATCGTGCTTTTGGTCGGTATCGTCGTCGTTCTGCTTAGCCTGGATCTTCATCTCGGCGCGTTGACGCTCTCGGTCGTGCCGCTGCTGTTTCTTGTGCGTGTGGTCTGGCTGCCTCACGCGCGGCGCGCCTTTATGACCGCACGCGAAACCAGCAGCACGGCGAATGGCGCCTTGGCTGAAAACGTGCACGGCATTCGTGCGGTTCAGGAACTGGGCCGCGAAGACGTCAACTTCGCCCTGTTTGACGAGAAGGCGACCGACAATCTGAAGGCCCATCTGCGCGCGTCGAAGTTCACCAACATGATGATCCCGATCGTCGATACCCTGACGGGTTTTGCGATGGTGATCGTGGTGGTCATCGGTGGCGACATGGTGCTGGGCGCCGACCTTGATGTCGGCACCATGGTCGCCTTCATGTTCTACGTGCAGCGCTTTTTCGATCCGATCCGCTCATTGACGATCCAGTACAGCATCATGCAGCGCGCCATGGCTGCGGGACAGCGCATCTTTGAAGTGCTCGACGTGTCGGTCGAGGTCGACGACAAGCCCGATGCCATCGAGCTTGACGACATCGATGGTTCGATCGAGTTCCGTGACGTCACCTTCGGATATGTGCCGGACCAGCCGGTCTTGCGTGACATCTCGTTCCGGGTCGAGCCCGGCGAGACCGTGGCCCTTGTCGGACCGACAGGTTCGGGCAAAACCAGCATCACAGCGCTGGTCCACCGGTTCTATGACGTCTGGCAAGGCGACGTCGTGGTCGGCGGCCGTGATGTGCGCGACGTCACCCAGGACTCGTTGGGCCGTCAGGTCGCCATGGTGCTGCAGGAGCCCTTCCTGTTCTCAGGTTCGATCTTCGAGAACATCCGCTACGCCAAGGAAGAGGCGACCCGTGACGATGTCACCGCCGCTGCTAAGGCGGTCGGCGCCCATGATTTTATCATGCGGCTCGACGACGGCTACGACACCCAGTTGGAGCAGCACGGCGTCAACCTGTCGCTCGGCCAACGCCAACTGCTCAGCTTCGCACGGGCCCTGGTGGCCGATGCCAGCATTCTGGTGCTCGACGAGGCGACCGCCAATGTCGACAGCTACACGGAACTGGAAATTCAACGCGCGTTGGCGCGGTTGCTGAAAGGCCGCACGGCCATGGTGATCGCCCATCGCCTGGCCACCATTCGCGGCGCCGACCGGATCATCGTCCTGCAGGATGGTGAGATCATCGAAACCGGCAGCCATGACGAGCTGATGACCATGGGCGGCCTCTACAGCCGTCTCTACCGGATGAACTACGCCTCGTTTGACGATATCCCGGACGAGGAGATCCGCCGTCTGAGCACCGATGACGGTGAGCACACCTGATCGATGGGGAGACCTGGATGACACGTAACCTTCTGGTGACCGGTGCCGGCCGTGGCATTGGCCGTGACGTCGCACTCAGGGCCGCAGAACGCGGCTATGCCGTTGCGGTGAATTACACGTCGAACCAGGCCAAGGCCGACGAGGTGGTCCAGGCCATTGTCGACGGTGGTGGCAAGGCGATCGCCATCCAGGCCGACGTGTCCGATGTCAGCCAAGTGGAACGCCTGTTCAAGACGTTTGACGATGCGTTCGGCACGCTGCATGCGCTCGTCAACAATGCCGGTGTTGGTGCGACTCAAGGCACGCTGGAGACGACCAAACCGGAAGACCTGGTGCGCACCTTCGAGGTGAACGTGTTCGGCCTGTTCTATTGTTGCCAGGAGGCGGTCAAGCGCATGTCGACCAAACATGGTGGCGAGGGCGGTTCGATCGTCAACGTTTCGTCCGCAGCGGCGCGTTCGGGCGGTGTCAACGCGTTCATCGACTACGCCGCGTCGAAGGCGGCGGTCGATCGGATCACGACCTCGCTGGCCATGGAGACCGGCGCCTACGGCATCCGCGTCAACGCGGTGCGGCCCGGCGTGACCGAAACCGACATGATCGAGGCGATCCGCGAGATCGAGCCCGAGTGGATCGAGCAGGTGGTCCAGACCATGCCGATGGGACGGCTGGGTACGGTGCGCGAGATCAGCGACCCCATTCTGTGGCTGTTGTCGGATGAAGCAGCCTATGTGACGGGAACGCTGGTCGATGCATCGGGCGGCCGGGCGATGCCTTGACTGGAGAGGGCGACATCCGCAAACCCGACGATAGCTATACCGAACCCCGGCTTGCCGCCGTCTACGAGGTCTTGAACCCGGCGGCGGCGGACACGGAATTCTACCTTGGTCTCGCCGGCGACGTGCCGCTCGACGTTCTGGACATGGGCTGCGGCACCGGGATTCTGGCAGACGCCCTGGCAGCGCGTGGTCACAGGGTGACCGGTGCCGATCCGGCCGAAGCCATGTTGGCGATCGCGCGCAGGCGGCCAGGTGGTAATCAGGTGACCTGGGTCCACGCGGATGCTGCAAGCCTGAAGCTCGAAACGCGGTTCGACCTCATCATCATGACCGGGCATGTCTTCCAGGTCTTCGTGACCGATGACGATGTTCGGACTGCCTTGGAGACACTTCGACGCCATCTCGCGCCCGGCGGCCGGTTAGCCTTCGAAACACGCAATCCGCTGGTGCGTGCGTGGCAATCATGGACGCCGGAAGAGACACATGTCCGCACCGAGGTTCCTGAACTCGGCAGTGTCGAAGTCCATCACGACGTCAAGCTGGTCGACCTGCCGCGCGTTACGTTCGACACCTGTTTCCGATTTGCCGACGGTGACACCATGTCGGCGTCGAGTACCCTGCGCTTCACGAGCCAAGATGAACTTTCTGGTTTTCTTGAGGAAGCCGGGTTTGAGGTGGCGATCTGGTACGGCAATTGGGATCGCTCTCCGGTTGCCGCGACCAGTCCGGAACTCATCGCCATCGCCAGCGCGTAAACAGCAGTCGGCGAACGCCTTAACGCAAAGGCATCGTATAGGTCGTCGCCGAACCCACGACGCATTCGTCGCCATCGGCATCGCAAATCACCGTCTTGAGCTGGCAGATCGGTTTGTCGTCACGCACCGATTCCACAACGACGGATGCGGTGATCGTCTCGCCGACCTTGACGGCTTTCAGGAATTTCCAGTTTGTCTCCAGAAATACGGTGCCGGGACCGGGCAGATCTTCAGCGACCACCGCATTGAGCAATCCCGTCGTTACGCCGCCCTGGACGATCAGGCCGCCGAACGGCGTGGCCTTGGCAAGCGCCTCGTCATAATGGATTGGGTTCTTGTCACCGGTCATCGCGGTGAACATCTCGACGTCCTGCATGGATGTTGTCCGGCTTCGCTGGGCGGTCGCGCCCTGTTGCGGTTGACCGGCGATGGTTCGTTGCCACAGTGAGTCGGGTTTGGTCATCGTTGTGATCCTCAGGCAGCCAGGGCGTTGCGTTTTGAGAAACCGGCGACGTGGTTTGCCTCCGCGTTCATCGCATGGCTCAGCCGGACGTGATGGTCTTTTATGTCGTCGAGGCTCCACGTGAAAGACGCGATAACATCGGTCACATCCAACAGCGGTCTGGACAGGGTGTCTCGCTCATCCTGATAGTCTGCGAAAGCCTGATCGCTGCCGCTCAGCACCGCGCGGGTCAGGATTTCGGCGTCGCGCAGTGCATCCGTGATGCCGTGGGCGGTCAGCGGATCCTTGAAGTAACCGGCATCGCCGACCAACGCCCAGCCAGGCCCGTGTGATTCCCGGAGATAGCCAGCACCACCGCCAAAGCCGCGCAGGCGGCTGACGGGCTTTGCCTTGACGATCGCGTCTTTCAGGGCCGGCCCGTTGGCTTCCGCCATCGCCAGAAAACCGCCTTCCAGGTTCTTGCGGAACGTCGCGGCGAACCGATCGCGCGGCACACTGACAAAGACACAGTGGTGGTGATCGTTGGTCGGAATGACGCCGGCGGCTGTGTCGTGCTCGAAATACCAATGCGTACCGTCATCCGGCAGTCCGGCGTAGTAACCGTAGACATAGCCGGATGCGTGAGAGCCCTGGACGTAGGCCGATGCCTTGACCCGCCGCGCCACCGTCGACAGGCGGCCATCGGCACCGATGACGATGTCGCAGCCGACCGCGATTACGCAGTCGTTCGTATCCTTCAACGTCACGCCGCATACGCGCCCGTCTACGCCGAGATTGAGATCCGTCACCGACACACCATGACGGATGTCGACACCGGCCCGTCTGGCCGCGTCAACCAGGATGCGATCGAGTACCGCACGGCGAGGTGCGCAAAGAAAGTCGACGTCGTGCTCGGGTTTGATGTCGATGCGGGTGGACTCATCGCCATAGTGAAACGTCGTAACCTTAATCTCCGGCGTTCCCGCGGCCAGCAGGGTGGGTAGCAGGCCCCAACGTTTCAGTTGCAGCACGCCGGCGCGCATCAGGGCGTGGGTCGATACGGTATCTGACCCATAGAGCTGGCGGTCGACCAGCAGGACCCGTGCGCCTGCGCGCGCCAGCAACATCGCGGTGGAAGCGCCGGCGCAGCGGGCACCGACAACCACGACGTCGTAGCGCGGTCGAAGGTTTGCTGGGTCGGTCATGCCGCGGTCTGGTGCAGGCTGGCGCAAAGATGGTCCGCAAGATCGCGGGCATCATCGCCGGCGCCATCGATGAAGGACGACTTGCGGCGGCGCAGGAACGGCAATCCCATCACATACATGCCGGGCGCATCGACGACACCGCCGTCGTGGCGGATGCGCCCCTTACGGTCGAACACCGGTACGTCGAGCCAGGAGTAGTCGGATCGGTAACCGGTCGCCCATATCACGGTCTTGATGCTGCCGTCGGCGAGGTTCCGCCGCAGCGGCGGTTCGGCGTCGACCTGGGTCGGCGCGAAGCGGTGCGCCGGATCGACCTCACTCGCCATGCCGTTTTCCAACGCCCACAGATCGATGCTGTCGAGCAGCCGGTTCATCTTGAGGTCGGCCAGAGCGCATTGGTTGTTCAGCGCACCCGAGAACTGCGCATAACCGTCGCTGATGCCGGCCAAGCGGCCGACGATGGCCACACCGTGGGTGCGTAGCGCGTTGAGATCAAGCGTCGCGCGCTCGGGCGAACCGATTAGTTGCAGGGAGGGCACGCGCCGGGCGCGCCTGATGTCATCGACCTCGGTGTAGTGCATGTCCATGACGCCAACCGCATCCATCCACCACTTGATGTCGCGTCCCCGATAAAGGCGCGGCACGCGCACATGCTCGCCGACTGACAACACGACCTGCCGGCCGGACGCTTGTATCTCTTTGGCCAGTTGAACGCCGGTGGCCGACGCGCCGACGACCATGACACCACCCTCGTCCAATTGGCCGGGGTTCTTGTAGTCCATCGGCGTGATGCTTCTGATCGTCCGGGGCAGGGCGCTGGCGCAACCCGGCACGGTCGCCACGTTGCAGGCGCCGTTCGCCAGGACAAGTGTTCGGCAAGACCAGTCGCCGCGATCCGTCATGATCGCATAACCGGCATCAGATGGGCGCACGGATGTCACGGTCGTGCCGGTCTGGACGGGTGCGGCGATAAGGTTCGCATAGTCCTGCACGAACCGATGAACGTCCGGCATGGTCATGTAGCCATCCGGATCGTCGCCGTCATAAGCGTAGCCGGGAAGCCGGCTTTGCCAATTGGGCGTCAAAAGCCGCAGGGAGTCCCAGCGTTCGTGACGCCATGCATGACCGACCTCGCCGCGCTCGATCAACACGTGGTCGATCGAGCGGTCGGCGAGCTCTTTACTGAAAGCGAGCCCGGATTGTCCGGCGCCGATAATGACGGTCGTAACGTGCTTCACGGGCCCGCTCTCGCTACTGACTATTTGTTGACGGTGACGAAGACGTTGGTCGGGTTCGTCACGATGTCGAACACGGCCGAACGTTTCTGAGACTGGGCGACCAGCGCCTTGATGTCCTCGTCGCTGGCATCGGCGTCGATGTCGAAATTGACGCGAATGGTGCCGAAACCGTTGCGCACCTCATCGTCGATGCCAAGGATGCCCTGAAGGTCCATGTCGCCTTCCAAGGTTGCCTTAACCGACTTCAACTGGATGCCACGGTGCTGGGCAACGGCCGCGACACCGGCGGTCAAGCAGCTCGCCAGGCCGGACAGGACGATCTCGACGGGCGTTGCCGCATAGTCTTCGGAGGCGAACACCTCGGGGTGGTCGGCTTCGATGGTGAAGGACTTGTTGCGCGCCTGTTCCTGGCCAAGGCCAAAGAATTCGCTGATGGTCGAGCGGCTGTGCGTGCCGTTGAGCCATTCGCATGTGGCGCGCCATTTGAACTGCGCGGCTTCCGGTGCGGCTTCAAGGGCCTCGCGGGCGCCAAGGAGCGCTTCAACGTTGACGCCATTGTTGACGTCGGCGGTGGTGGTCTGAGTCATGATTTTCCCCTTCTCAAAGTCTGATGATGGTTGATGCTATCTGCCGTGTGCGCATCCGGGCGACCGCCCGACAGCACACTCACGTAAACCTTCATGTTCTTAAGGAACCCTCTTTGCTGGCGTGTCAGCGCAGCAGCCTCCAACAGGCTGGAAGGTGGGCGTCGAATGCATCACTTTGATTTCGCGTGAACCCAAAAAAGGTTTCATTTGTTTCGAGATGCCCACGATTTCGTGAGGTAGACGATGCCTGCCCCTGGGGTCGGCGCCCGAACCATGCCGCTTGATTGGCGGTCTCGGGCCGCCTGGAGCAGATCCTGTTTTGATGGAATCGCTTCGCGATAGCATCAAGGCCGGTGAATCTGCTCTACTCATAGGTGTAACCGCGAAACGGTTCCATCTCACCATGATCCGCTCTAGCGTTCTGCCCGTCCCATCTCCCGAAGCAGGTTTCCGTGAAACGCATCGATCATTGGCTGACGCCGCTTCTGACGCCGCGCTCTGTCGCCCTTGTCGGCGCCTCGCGCACGGTGTCGTCGATTATGACGACCCTGAATGCGCTGGGCTTCGAGGGCCCGATCTATCCGGTCAACCCGCGCCGCGACGAGATCGACGGCGTCGCCTGCCATCCCTCCCTCGTGGATCTCCCGGAGCCGGTGGACCTCGCCGTGCTGGCGGTCGCCGACGAGCGGCTCGAGGAACAGCTCGGACTGGCCATTAAGAGCGGGGCGCGGGCGGCCTCGATCTTCGCAAGCTGTGTGATCGACGAGGAGGCCGAGGTCCCGTTGGCCGAACGCCTGACGGCCATGGCGAGGGAGGCCAACCTGCCGATCTCCGGCGGCAACTCCATGGGTTTCTGCAACTACGAAGCCGGCATTCGCATCAATTCCTTTCCGTTCAGCGACCGCGCGCCCGGCGCCATGACGTTCCTGTCGCAATCGGGCTCCGTGTTTGGCGCGTTCACCAACAACAACCCGCGTCTCGATCTCAATCTTGCCGTGTCGTGCGGGCGCGAATTGACGGTAAGCGCCGCCGACTACATGGACTACGTGCTTGAGCTCGAGTCGACCGAGGTTATTGGCCTGTTCCTGGAGACCATCCGCGACCCCGACGGTTTTGTTGCCGCGTTGCAAAAGGCTGAGCAACGGGGCGTGCCGGTGGTGGCGGTCAAGGCCGGCCGGACCGAGAAGGCGGCGAAGATGGCGGTGAGCCACTCCGGCGCGCTGGCCGGTAACGATATGGCCCATGACGCGGTCTTCCGCCGTTACGGGCTGCTCCGTGTCGACACACTCGACGAGTTGGCGGCCTCGATGCTGATGATGCGGGCTGGGCGTCCGACGGGGCCGGGTGAACTCGCAACCATCCATGAATCCGGCGGCGAGCGTGAGCTCATCGTTGATCTGGCCGAGGAACTGGGTGTTCCCTTCGCCGAGATCAACGAAACGACCGTCGCGCGGCTTGCCGAGCGCCTGGATTTCGGCCTGGCGCCGGAAAACCCCTGCGACGCCTTTGGCACCGGCCACGACTTCGACGGCATGTTGCGCGATTGTTTTCAGGCGTTGGTCGATGACCCGCAGACGGCGCTCGGCGTCTTCTTCCTCGATCTCAATCAGGACAATTGGTACAGCCCGGCTTGTGCCGCCGCGTGCATGGCGGTGCGCAACAACACGACCAAGCCGGTCGTGCTCGCGACCAACTACAGCGCCGTCGATCATCACACGCTCGCCGCCGAGTTGACGGCCGACGGCTTGCCCGTCTTGGATGGCACCGTCGCGGCGCTCAAGGCCGTGCGCCATGCCTTCCACCTGCGCGACTGGCGCGAACGGCCCCGTGACATGCCGGAACCGGTCGACGTCGCGGTCAGGGAACGCTGGCGGGCGCGCCTATCCACCGGTGAACCGTTCGATGAGGCTGAAGGGCTAGCGCTGCTCACCGACTACGACATCGGCGTACCAGAAAGCCGGATTGCCACCACCAAACACGAGGCGGAGGAGGCGGCCAACAGCTTCGGCTTCCCGGTGGTGATGAAGACAGCGATGCCGGACATCCACCACAAGAGCGATGTCGGCGGCGTTGTGCTTGGTATTACAGACGTCATCGCGTTGCGCGCGGCTTATGACGACCTCGCCGAACGCCTGGGTCCGCGCGTGCTGGTCGAACCGATGATAAGCGGTGGTGTCGAGCTGGTGCTGGGCGTCACCATCGATCCGCAGTTCGGACCGATGGTGCTGGTCGGCGCCGGCGGCGTGCTGGTCGAGGTCATGGGCGATGTCGCTGCCTTGGTCGCCCCGGCGCCCGCCTGGGAGGTGCGCCGGGTGATCGACGGCCTTGCCGTACGCAAGCTGCTCGACGGCGTGCGCGGCGGCCCGCCGCTCGATGCCGAGGCGGCGGTCGACGCGGTGGTGCGGTTGTCGATACTCGCAGCCGATCTCGGCGACCTCCTGCAGGAGCTCGACGTCAATCCGCTCCTGGTGCGCGAGGAAGGGGCGGTCGCCCTGGATGCCCTGGTGGTGCCGGGTTAGACCCAACGAGTCGCTGGATTCAGCGTGGCGTTGCAGAGTGTGCTCGCTGTTCCCGCTGGGATAGGTGCGCTGGCCGACCGGAACATCCGTGTTCTTTCTTTGTTTGTCACGATGATGTCAGCATAAGGTCGTCGGTGTCATCTTAGATGTCCTCCTTTCTATTTGTTTTTAATGGGGAAATCCGTTTCGTATGCTGATTTCCGGATAACCTGCGGGCATCGGGCAAGACCTTTCACCGGCTTGACAATGTCACCATAGAATGAGAACAAAAAGTGAATAAAAGACTGATCGAGGCTATCCATGACGGTGCGGGCGGTGCTCCGTGACGACGATCGAAGGCAGCAGACGCTTGCCGCGCTCAGGGCGTGTCTGGCCGAGGTCGAGACGACGGCGCAGGCGGGGCCGTCGGCCGGGCGTTGGACCTTCGGTGATCAGACGCTCGATGACACGTTTGCCGGTGATGTTCTGTTGCGTGACCGCCTGCATGAGGTGAGACCCGCGGCCTTTGGCGACGGCGCGGCGGCGGCCGGGTTTGCCGTAGCGCTTTGTTTGCGTCTGCAGCGGGCCTGCGGGCCGGGCTTCGTCCTGTGGTGCGACCGCTTCGCCGGCATGCGCCAGGCGGGCGCGCTTTATGGCCCGGGCCTCGTCGACCTGGGTCTTGATCCCGGCCGCCTGATCCATGTCGCCCTGCGCCGCGACATCGATGTCTTCTGGGCGATGGAGGAGGGGTTGCGCAGCCGCGCGCCGGTCGCCGTCGTCGGCGAGGTCGCAGAAGCGGACCTGACCGCAAGCCGACGTCTGAGCTTGGCCGCTCAGGAAACCGGCATCACGCCGTTCCTGATCCGTGGCGCCGCCGATCAAAGCGCCAGCGCCGCCTGGACCCGCTGGGCGGTCGCCGCGGCGCCCAGCGCGGCGGATCAATTTGAACCCCGTGCGCCCGGACGCACGCGATGGCAGATCGAACTGTTGCGCTCGCGCGCCGGGGCGCGCCCGCAAAGCTGGACCCTGGAATGGTCGCATGAGACGCATCGTTTCGCTGTGGCTGCCGGCCTGGCCGATCGAACGCTGGCGCCGCGCGCTTCTGCGGCGCCGGGCGTTATCGCGCCCTTCGCCGCCGGCCAGCGCCGGACCGCGTAAGCCCTTTGTCCTCGTCCGCAAACAGGCTCAAGGGCTGCGCCTCTACGCGGTCAACGCGCCGGCCGCCAGCGACGGCCTCACGCCGGGCATGGCGCTCAGCGACGCGCGCGCCATCGTGCCGGATTTGGCCAGCGCGCCCGCCGACCTCGCCGCCGACCGGCGCGCGCTCAACCGGCTGGCCCGTTGGTGCAGCCGCTACAGTCCCTGGGTCGCGGTCGATCTCAGCCATGACGAGGAACCGGACGGCATCTGGATCGACACGACCGGCTGCGACCACCTGTTCGGCGGCGAGGCGGCGATGCTACAGGACATGAACGAACGTCTGGCAAAGGCCGACATCACCGCGCGCCTGGGTCTGGCCGCGACGCCGGGCGCGGCCTGGGCCATCGCGCGTCATGGCGGTGAAGCCATCGTGGGGGACAACGACAGCAAGGCCGCGTTGGCGCACCTGCGGGTCGAAGGCTTGCGTCTCTCCCGGGACGTCAGCGCCGACCTCCACCGGTTCGGGCTGCGCCGTATCGGCGATCTCTACGATCTCCCGCGCGACGCGCTCTACCGCCGTTTCGATGCCCGCGACAGCGCTCAGGCGGTGATGCGCCGCCTGGACCAGGCGCTCGGCAAGGTCGAGGAGCCGATCGTACCCATGGCCATGCCGCCGGTCCTGCGCGTCAGCCGCAACTGTGCCGAGCCGATCTTCGACCTGCCGGTGATCGAGCGGGTGCTGGCCGAGTTGCTGGACGATCTGATGCCGGCGCTGGAAGAACGTCAGCAAGGTGCGCGCACGCTTGTTTTCACCGCCTACCGGGTCGACGGCACGGTCTTCCCGCTGACCGTCGCGACCTCGGTACCGAGCCGCGACACCCGCCATTTCCAGCGTCTGTTTGCCGAGCGCCTGGAGACGATCGATCCCGGCTTCGGTATCGATCTTCTGGTGCTTGGCGTCGGCCGTGCGGAGGCCATGACACCGCGTCAGAAATCCTGGTCGTTGGCTGACCATAACGTACCCGAACGTCGTTCCCTTGCGCCCCTGATCGATCGCCTGATCAACCGCTTCGGGCCGGACCGTGTGCTGTGGCGCGAGCCCTATGAAAGCCACATCCCCGAGCGCGCCGAGCGGCGCCGTTCGGCGCTGGCCGGTACACCATGCGAGGATCTGGTCTGGCCGACGGATCGCCCGCCGCGTCCCTTACGCCTGTTCGACCAGCCCGAAAGCGTCGAGGTCATGGCCGAGGTGCCGGACGGCCCGCCGATCCGCTTCCGTTGGCGCCGGCAGATCCATGACGTCAAACGCGCCGAGGGGCCCGAACGGATCGGCCCGGAATGGTGGGCAAAGAACGAGCCCGGCGCACGCGGCACCCGCGACTATTTCCGGGTCGAGGACGAAACCGGCCGGCGTTTCTGGCTCTACCGCGATGGCCTTTACGAGGGCGAGGCGCGGGACGGGCCGCCGCGCTGGTATGTGCACGGATTGTTTGCCTGAGGTCGCCATGGATTACGCCGAGCTGCAGGTCACCAGCAACTTCTCTTTTCTGCGTGGCGCCTCGCACCCGGAGGAACTGGTGGTGCGCGCCAAGGAACTGGGCATGACGGCGATCGCGGTCACCGACCGCAATACGCTGGCCGGCGTGGTGCGCGCCCACACCGCGGCCAAGAAACACGGCATGAAATTCGTTGTCGGCTGCCGGCTCGATCTGATGGATGGCACCGCGCTGCTTTGTTACCCGACCGACCGGGCGGCCTATGGCCGACTCTGCCGCCTCTTGAGCCTGGGCAAGACTCGCGCGCCCAAGGGCGAATGCCACCTGACCCTGGAAGATGTTGTGGCCCATGCGGAAGGCCAGATCTTCATGATCGTGCCGCCGGAAAGCTGGTCTCAGGACGATTTTATCGCCCAGGTCCGCACAATCTCCGAACGGCTGCGCGAGCCCTGTTATCTCGCCGCCAGCAAGCTCTATCGCGGTGACGACCGGGCGCGGATCGCGCGTCTGACCCAGGTGGCGGAAGCCGCCGGCACGCCTTTGGTCGCGACCGGCGATATCCATTACCACGTACCCCGGCGCCGTCCCCTACAGGATGTCGTCACCTGTATCCGCGAGGGTTGCCGGATCTACGATGCCGGCCACCGGCTTCACGCCAACGCGGAACGGCACTTGAAGGCGCCGGAAGAAATGGCGCGTCTGTTCGGCCTGTGGCCGGACGCGCTGGCGCGTACCAACGAGATCATCGCGCGCTGCACCTTCTCGCTCGACGAGCTGCGTTACAACTACCCCGACGAACCGGTGCCGCCGGGCAAGACGCCGCAGGCCCATCTTGAAGACCTCAGCTGGAAGGGTGCGGCCACGCGTTATCCCGAGGGCGTGCCCGACAAGATACGTGCGGCCCTAGAGAAAGAGCTCGCGCTGATCGACCAGCTCAACTACGCGCCCTATTTCCTCACCGTCTACGACATCGTCTATTGGGCGCGTAGCCAGGAGATCCTGTGCCAGGGCAGGGGGTCGGCGGCCAACTCGGTGGTCTGCTATTGCCTCTTTATCACCTCGGTCAACCCGGATGAGGTCGACCTGTTGTTCGAGCGATTCATCTCGGCCTCGCGCAACGAACCGCCGGATATCGATGTCGACTTCGAGCACGAGCGGCGCGAAGAGGTGATGCAGTACATCTATGAGCGCTACGGACGCCAGCGCGCCGGCATCGCCGCGACGGTCATCAGCTATCGCGCCCGAAGCGCGATCCGCGAGGTGACGAAGGTCATGGGACTCAGCGAAGACGTGCAGAACGCGCTCGCCAGCACGGTCTGGGGCTGGTCCGATGACGGCATCCCCGACGAGCATGTCCGCGAGGCCGGTCTCAACCCTGCCGATCCGACGCTCAGGCGCGCCATTGCGTTGGCCACCGAACTCACCGGGTTCCCGCGTCATCTCTCCCAGCATGTCGGCGGTTTTGTGCTGACCCAGGACCCGCTCAGTGAAGTCGTGCCGATCGGCAACGCGGCCATGAAGGACCGCACCTTCGTCGAATGGGACAAGGACGATTTGAGCGCGCTCAATATCCTGAAGATCGATGTCCTGGCGCTCGGCATGCTGACCTGCATCCGCAAATGCTTCGACCTGATGGTGAGGCATCGCGGCGTCGACCGTAACCTCGCCAGCTTCTTCCCGATGGACGACACCGCGACCTACGACATGCTGTGCCGCGCCGATTCCCTCGGCGTCTTCCAGGTCGAAAGCCGCGCGCAGATGAACATGCTGCCGCGCTTGAAACCCCGCATCTTTTATGACCTCGTGATCGAGGTCGCGATCGTCCGGCCGGGGCCGATCCAGGGCGACATGGTGCACCCTTACCTGCGTCGGCGCGACGGTATCGAGGAGGTAACCTATCCCGCCCCCGACCCCGCCCATGGCGACGCCGACGAGCTGCGCCGTGTTTTGGGCAAGACCATGGGCGTGCCGATCTTCCAGGAACAGGCCATGCGCATCGCCATCGACGCCGCCAAGTTCACCGGTGACGAAGCCAACGAACTGCGCCACGCCATGGCGACCTTCCGCCGGCGCGGCACCATCGAAACGCTGGAAGAAAAGATGATCGGGCGCATGATCGAACGCGGTTACGAGCCTGAATTCGCCCAGCGCTGTTTCGACCAGATCAAGGGGTTCGGCGAATACGGTTTCCCGGAAAGCCACGCGGCAAGCTTCGCGCTGCTCGTCTATGTCTCCTCATGGATCAAGTGTCACGAGCCCGCCGTCTTCTGTTGCGGGTTGTTGAACGCGCAGCCCATGGGCTTCTACGCACCCGCCCAGATCGTGCGCGACGCGCGCGAGCATGGCGTCGAGGTGCGCCATGTCGATATCAACAAGAGCGATTGGGACAACACAATCGAGCCTTGCCCCGACTCCAACGGCGGCCTTGCCGTGCGTCTGGGCTTCCGGCAGATCAAGGGCATGAGCCAGGAGGCGGCGGAAAAGATCATGGAAGCGCGGGGTTCGGGCTACGCGGATGTCGACGAGCTGCACGCGCGCGCCGGCGTGCCGCGTTCCGTGCTGGAGCGCCTGGCCGCCGCCGATGCGTTCGGTTCCCTCAAGATCGACCGGCGCCAGGCGCTGTGGCGGGTGAAGGCGCTGCCCGACACGGTGGCGCTGCCGCTGTTCCTGGCCGCCGATACGCGCGATGCCGGACCGGAGGCCGAGGTGACCTTGCCGGCCATGGCGCTTTCCGAACACGTGGTCGACGACTACCAGAGCCTGCGGTTATCCCTGAAGGCGCATCCGCTTGCCTTCCTGCGCGAGGATTTCGCCCGGCGCGGCGTGATACCGACCACCGACCTCAGAGAGCTCAAGAACGGTGCGCGCGTCATGGTCGCGGGTATCATCATCGTGCGCCAGCGCCCGGGCAGCGCCAAGGGCGTTGTTTTCATGACCATGGAGGACGAGGCCGGCATTGCCAACGCGGTGGTCTGGCCGAAGGTGAAGGAAAAGTACCGCAAGGTGGTGATGGGCAGCCGCCTGGTCATGGTGAAGGGCCGCATCCAGCGCCACGAGGACATCATCCACGTGGTCGCCGACCATCTGGAAGACTGGTCGGTCGAGCTGCTGCGATTGTCGGAGCAGGGTATCGATCTGAAACCCGCATTGGCCCATGCCGACGAGGTCAGGCGGCCAGGAAAAGATCCCTACCAGACCGAACTGCTGCCCCCGCCGGCCTATCAACTCCCCAAGACCGGGAAATCGGACGCCGCGCGCCTGCCGCCCTTCACGCCGGGCCGCCATCCACGCTCGCTCCGCGATCTCGTGCCGAAATCACGCGATTTCCACTAGGACGTGTTCTCGTTCACTGCGGCGGCGCACCCGCCAGTCACCGATCGGCAAATCGCATGGCGGCATCGAGCGCCAGGCCCTTTGCAACGCTGCCGAACACATCACCGGCGATGAGACGTCCGTTGGGAATGGCCGCGGCGATGGTCTGCTGCACGGAAGGCATCCTGGTGGCGCCGCCGGTAAGAAACACCGCAGACACCGTGTCCGGTGTGACGCCAGCCATCTGCAGCACATCATCGATTCGCGATCGAATCCGAAGGAGGCTGTCGGTGACGGCTGCCTCGAGCTGAGATCGATCGATCTCCAGGGACATGCCGCCGGCACAATCGGCGAAGTTCAGCATGGTACGATCGGCTTGCGACAGTTCGACCTTGGCACCCTCGACGCCTGCCAACAGTTCGTGGCCTTTACGCTGCTCGAGCACGGCCAGCAACCGCTTGATCTTCTCCGGCTCTGCTGAATCCCGCAGGACGCCACGGACCTCGGTCAGCAGCTTGGGATCGTAAAGAAAGTTGATTCGGTGCCAGGTGGCGAGATCGTGAAAGTACCACGATGGCGCAACCAGTCCGTCGCGGCGGAGGTGGCTACGCAGTCCGAACGCCGGCATGACACGCGCTAACGCTAACTGTTTGTCGAAATCCGTGCCGCCGATGTGCACGCCGGCGAACCCAAGAATATCCTGGCGCCGGTCGCTTGATCGCGCACGCTCGGGCGAGACCCGCACGACGGAGAAGTCAGAGGTGCCGCCGCCGATGTCGGCGACGAACGCGATCTGCTCAGAGCTGACGCTCTGCTCGTAGTCGAGGGCAGCCGCGATCGGCTCCAACTGAAACGCGATACTCTCGAAGCCCGCAGCCCGGGCAGCGGCCTCAAGTTGCCGCTCGGCCGCGGCATCGGCTTCAGCATCGTCGTCGACAAAGAAAGCCGGACGACCGAGGACGACACTTGTCGGTGGCGCGCCAAGACTCCGGCTGGCCGCAGAGCGCAAGAAGCCGAGATAGGCGGCGATGATCTCGTCAAAACCATAGCGCCTTCGCTTGATCTGGGTGGTTTCATCAAACAGTTGGGTGCCGAGCAGGCTCTTGATCGCGCGCATGTAGCGGCCTGTCTCGTGCGCGAAGTAGCGTTCGAGCGCTTCGTGGCCGAAGGTTGTCGAATCGTCATCGAAACTGAAGAACAGCGCCGTCGGCACCGACGTCGTGCCATCCTGGATCGCCAGCAGATGGGGTTGCCCAGCGTTGCAGATGCCGATGGAAGAGTTCGAGGTCCCAAAATCAATGCCGCATGCAAGGGTCATGGTCTGTGCTCCGGTCATCGTTTCCAGCAAGTGAGAAGGCGCGGGACTCTCGGCAGATTTTGACCCTTCACAAGTCTCCAATTTCACCTTAAAATCCGGCGCATCCGGAAAATTGAAAAGCATGTGGCGGGCTCGGGCGAACGCGGGTCCGGCGTCGATCTGTCACCGCGAATTCGTTGGCTGATCATCGCTCGGGCCGCATCGGCGCGCCGCAAGAACCGGGTGGTCGCCGACGTCGTGGCTACCAGATCAACATGGCAGACCCTTGAACCAAGAGTTCGGATCGGAGGACGCCATGGTCCACGTCACACTTGCCGACGCCAAAGATGTTCTGATTCAGTCCCTGCAAACCGGCATGTCGCCGCTTGGCTTGCCGGCCGCTCTGCTCTTCGAACACGGAAGCTTGAAACTCTATCTCTATGAGCCCATCGGCACCGATCAACAGCCGGTCCACGATCAAGACGAGGTCTATATCGTGATGTCGGGGACCGGTCAGTTCGCTATCGGTACGACGGAAGACACCATGGAGCGCCGCCCGTTCGGCCCCGGCGATGCGATCTTCGCGCCCGCCGGCGCGATTCATCGGTTCGAGGATTTTACCGATGACTTCCAGACCTGGGTCATCATGTACGGTCCCGGTGGCGGTGAAAGGCCAGTCGCCATGGAGCCCGTGATGTGGCCGGCCGCTGTCACCAGCATGTGAGTCCTGGGCGTCTCGGCGTCGAGACGATCTAACGCCGGGCGATTGCCGTGATGCTGGAGCGGAAACGCAATGCCGCGAACGCAAAGAACGCGCCGCCGATAGCCGCGACCAAGGCGAACTGGGGCCACACGATGTCGAAGCCGGCGCCGCGATAGAGAATCGCCTGGGCGAAGCTGACGAAGTGGGTCGACGGTACCGCTTGCATCAGGGCCTGCAGGATAGCGGGCTGGCTTTCGGTCGGCGTGTTGCCGCCCGACAGCAGGTTCATCGGCAAAACGACGAGAACGAAGAGCAAGCCAAATTGCGGCATCGAACGGGCAAGGGTCGCCAGAAAAATACCGAGTGCCGTGGCGAAGAACAGATAGAGCGCGGTCCCGGCCAGAAACAGCGCGGTGGAACCGGCAATCGGCACCTGCAGGAGTGTTTCGATCATGATGCCGAGGCACAGCCCGACACCGACCAGAACGACCAGGCCGTTCGCCCAAACCTTGGCCATCATGATCTCGAACGCGGTCAGCGGCATGACCAGGAGATGTTCGATCGTGCCGTGTTCGCGCTCGCGGATCAAAGCTGCGCCGGTCAAAAGGATCGCCATCATGGTGACGTTGTCGATCATCTCCATGACGCTGGTAAACCAGGAACTCGTCAGGTTGGGGTTAAAGGCATAACGGCTGGCCAGCCGCACGGCCGGTTCGCTCAGCGCGGCGCCGCGATCGGCGAATTTGGCGATTTCGTTTGCCATGATCCAGGTGATGTATCCTTCGCCGATACCGGCCTGCATCATCGAGGTCGCGTCGATGTCGATCTGAACCTCGGGCCGGCGCCCGGCCAGAACGTCGGCCTCGAAGTTCGGTGGAAAAACGACGGCAAAGGTATAGCGCCCGGCTTCCATGGCCGCGTCGATCTCGTTGAAGTCGATCAGAACGGGTTCATTGAAATAGGGCGGCAGGAATGCGTCGCGGATGCGCATGGAGAGCTGGGAGCGATCCTCGTCGACGATGGCGATCGCGGCGTTGTTGAGGTCGTGGGACACGCCGGTCGCCGCCGAATAGATCGAGAGTGAAAAACTCCAGACGATCAAACCCATCAGGACGGCGTCGCGGCGCAGACTGAACAGCTCCTTGATGCCGAGCCGAAAGATGTTCTCCAGACGCTTCATGATCAGCGTTCCTGCTTTCTGAGCAGGAGCATGCTCAGAAGCGTCAGGGCCGGGAAGAACAGGGCAAGGGCCAGAAAGTCCGGCGCCAGCTCCTGGAACCCGAGCGCTTTGGTGAAGGTGCCCAGACTGATGATCATGAAATAGGTCGTCGGGAAAAACTCGCCGACAATGGCCGCGCCGCCTTCCAGCGTCGAGACCGGTTGCATCATGCCGGAGAACTGGGTTGCCGGCAGCATGGTCGCAATCGCGGTGCCGAACAGCGCGGCGATCTGGGTGCGGGTGAAGGCCGAGACAAGCAGGCCGAGACCGGTCGTTGCGATGACATAGAGCAGGGCGCCGACGGTCAACGCCAGAAAGCTGCCCTTGATCGGCACACCAAAGACCAGGACAGCGATGGCGACAAGCAGCGCGTAGTTGATCATGCCGACGCCGACATAAGGCAGTTGTTTGCCGAGCAGAAACTCGAGCCGTGTCACCGGCGTGACATAGAGATTGGTGATCGAGCCGAGCTCCTTCTCCCGCACCACGCCGAGCGCCATCAGGATCGATGGAATGAAGATCAAGAGGAGCGCGATGGTCGTCGGAACCATGGAGAAGATGCTGCGGAAGTCCTGGTTATAGAGATAACGCGGCTGGATATCGGCGAGCGCGCCGCCGGGTTCGCCGCCGATATCGCGGCGCCATAATTCGACGAGGTAGTGCTGGTGAATACCCTCGACGTAGCCGCGGATGGTTTCGGCGCGGAACGGCATGGCGCCGTCGATGCGTGCGCCGATTTCCGGTTCGCGCCCCTGTATGAGCTCCTTGCCGAAGCCGGGCGGTATCTCGATGGCGAGCGTGATGTCGTTGGCGATCAGTCGGCGATCCATTTCCGCGTAATCGGCAAGTGGCGCCTGCTCCAGGAAGTAACGCGAACCCGCGAGGCCTTCCAGGTAGGTTCGGCTTTGCGGCGTCTGGTCGCGGTCGAGTGCCGCATAGGTCAGGCCTTCGACGTCAAACGTGATGCCGTAGCCGAAGACCAGCATCAAAATCGCGGTCCCGAGCAGCGCGAACGAGAGTCTAATGGGGTCGCGCCGCAACTCGACGGCCTCGCGCCGGCTGTAGGCCAGGAGCCGGCGCCCGCTCAGCCCGTCCGTCCGATGACGCTTTCGTGCTGGCGTCGTGGATTGTGACTTGGTGACGGCTGGTGTCTGATCGCTCTCCTTTTCCAAGAGCGTAATGAAGGCGGATTCCAGCGTTTCGACGCCCTGGTCCGCCATCAGCGCGGCGGGCGTACCGCTGGCCAGCACCTTGCCGGCGTCCATCAGCGAGATGCGGTCGCACCGCTCGGCTTCGTTCATGAAGTGTGTCGAGATGAAGATCGTGACGCCGTCATTGCGCGAAAGACGGACCAGCAGTTCCCAGAACCTGTCTCGTGCCATCGGGTCGACACCTGACGTTGGTTCGTCAAGGATCAGGATCTCCGGCCGGTGGATGACGGCAACCGCCAGCGACAGACGTTGACGCACGCCAAGCGGCAGTTTCTGGGCGAGCTTGTCCATGTCGTCTTCAAGGCCGAACTGCTCGGCGAGTTCGGTAATGCGCGGGGCGATCTGGTCACGCGGCAAATGAAACAGCCGCGCATGCAGATCAAGGTTCTGGCGGACCGTCAGCTCGGCATAGAGAGAGAACGACTGCGACATGTAGCCGACGCGTTTGCGCGTCTCCAGGTCGTGCGACTTGACCTGCTCGCCAAACAGCCATGCCTGGCCTTCTGATGCTGGCAGCAGACCGGTCAGCACTTTCATTGTCGTCGTCTTGCCGCAGCCGTTGGATCCGAGGAAGCCGAAAATTTCGCCGGTCTCGATCGTGAAGCTGACATCGTCGACGGCGGTGAAGTCGCCAAACCGGCGGGTCAGGTGGGATGCCGCGATCGCCGGCGCGCCATCGTGTTCAACGCGTTCGGGAATGGAGAGCGTGCGATAACCGTCGCGCCGATCTTCGGGCAGCAGGGCGACAAACGCAGCCTCCAAGTCTTCCGCCCCCGTCTCGGCCATGATGTCGGCGGGTCGGCCGGTCTTCAGCACGGCGCCACGGTCCATCACCACCAGCCAGTCGAACCGCTCGGCCTCTTCCATATAGGCGGTCGCGACGAGAACGCTGATGTCGGGCTGGCGCGCGCGCATGCGCTCGATCAGTTCCCAGAACTGGCGCCTTGAAAGCGGATCGACGCCGGTGGTCGGCTCGTCGAGGATCAGGAGATCGGGGTCGTGAATCAACGCGCAGCACAGGCCGAGCTTTTGTTTCATGCCGCCCGACAACTTGCCGGCGAGCCGATCGGGAAACGGATCAAGCCCGGTGCTTTCCAGCAACTCGGTTATTCTCTCCTCGCGCTCGCGCGGATCCTGGTCGAAGAGGCGGCCGAAGAACGCAAGGTTCTCAGCGACCGTCAGGTCCATGTAGAGGTTTTTGCCAAGTCCTTGCGGCATATAGGCAATTCGGGGGCAGACGGCCTTGCGGTGTCCCTTTCGTCCCATGTCCCCGCCCAGGACGTCGACCGTGCCTGACTGCAATCGCCGCGCGCCGGCAACCAGGCCGAGCAGCGTCGACTTGCCAACGCCATCGGGCCCAACGAGGCCGACCATGGTACCGGCCGGCAGATCGATCGTGACGTCGCGAAGGGCCGTCGTTTTGCCGTAGCGGTGGCTGACGGCCTTCAGCCGCGCGACGGCTCCGGCCGCCGCCGTCATGATCCCGGCGTTGGCGGCAGATTGACGGCAAGTGCCTCCGGCCACGCGTCACCCACGCCCAACATCACGAACGCTTCGCCTGGCAGGCCGGTTTTGACATGGTCGATATAGAGCTGCAGGAGTTCGGGGTCGATCCGCACCTTGACGCGGAACATCAGCTTGTCCCGCTCTGACGCCGTCTCGACCTCGCGCGGTGTAAACTGGGCTTCCGACGCGACGAACGAGACGGATGCGGGGATAACGTATTGCGGCGCGGCATCCAGGATGATCCGCGCATCCGCGCCGATGGCGACACGGCCGGCCTGCGTGGTCGGCAGAAAGATCGTCATGTAGACCTCGGTCAGGTCGAGCAACGTGACAACCTTGCCGCCGGCCGGCAGGACCTCGCCCGGTTCGGCGAGGCGGTATTGCACCCGGCCGTCGATCGGTGCTTCCAGACAGCAGTCGTCGAGCCGGACCTGCAGGCGCCGTACCTCGGCTTCTGCCGCCTCGACGGCTCGCTCTGCCGCGGCCAAGTGCGCCTTGGCGACATTGAGCGCGGCCGATGCCGCGTCGCGCTCGCTCAGCCGCTGATCGGCGACACTTTGGGCGATGTGATCGCGTTCGACCAGATACATCGCCCGGTCCAGTTCCTGTTGGATGAATGTCAGCTCGCTGACACGCAGGGCGATTTCCGCGTGAGCCTCGGCGACACCTTGCTCGGCGCGGGCGACGTCGGCTTCGGCTCTGGCCATGCTGGCTTCCGTCTCGGCCGAATCGATGCGGGCAAGCACGGTGCCTTCGGCGACCATATCGCCCTCTTGCACAAGGACCTCTTCGACGCGGCCGGCATAGACGGTCGCGACGTGGACCTCTTCGGCTTCGATCCGGCCGTTTCCGGTCGCGATCCCGTCTGGCAGTGATGGACCGGCAAGGTGGTCGGAGACGACGAGTGCTCCAACAACAGCGACGGCGACGACAAGTGCCGCCAGCCACATGAGGCTTCGTTTGCTCATGACCAACCCGATCCGTGGTGAATCAAGCGTCCCGCCCCACCGGTCGCGATGGGCGGTATCGCTGAGTGTAACGCGCTAATACCGGCGCGTGCACGTCACCGGCATTGATCCGGATCAATTGTGTCGTGTTAGTCGGTGGTGGAAATCCAGTCGGGATCTTCCTGGGCGCGGCGCTCAAATGTCAGGAAGTCATAGTAGCCGCAGCGGCCTTTGCCGGGAAATTCCCGGCAAATCCCTGGCCGCGCCTCGTAGATCGTACAGCCGCGGGTTTTTTGATCGAGAAACCGGCATATTGTTGTGAAGTGCGGATCGACCTGGTGCCGCAGAATGCGTTCGCCGGGCTCTTCGCCCTTCTTGGTGAACTTCTTTCTGGCTTCCTGCGTCGACAGGCCATGGTGCTTGGCGAGGCGCTTGATGTCCTTGTCCGTGACGATGATCCGTGCGTAGGAACAGCAATAGGCCGGACACTTGTTGCAGTTGTACTTACGGCTCATGACCACACTCTCCGCGAAAAACGCCATGCCCGGCGACGGGCGCTAATGTGCCACGCACACTGCTTGACCGCCAAAAAACTTGCGAGTGTTTTCTGACGACCTGTCCCCAGAACGGACCCGATTGTCCCTGGCTGGTCGTTTATCTTTCGGATGAGATCAATGTCAACGCGTCTGAAGGCAGTTGTGTCCACGCGACTGGTGACTACGATTGCGTTGCACGTGAGGGGGACCGATGGCGAACACCGAACCGCGCTTCGAGACAAGCGAGTATGCCGAGCGGCTGGCGAAAGTTCGCGGCGCGATGGAAGGCGCCGGCATCGAACTTTTGGTCGTCACCGATCCGTCGAACATGGCGTGGCTGACCGGTTATGACGGCTGGTCGTTCTATGTCCACCAATGCGTCTTGGTGGCGGGCGACGGTCTGCCCATCTGGTTCGGCCGCGGCATGGATGGCCAAGGCGCCAAACGTACGGTCTACATGGATGACGATCACATCATCGGTTATCCCGACAACTACGTGCAGTCACGCGAACGTCACCCGATGGATTTCCTGTCAGCGATCATCGACGAGAAGGGCTGGAGTAGTGGGTCCATCGGCGTCGAGATGGACAACTACTACTTTTCCGCTGCTTGCTATCGATCGTTGACGCAGCACTTGCCCAACGCGACGTTCGGCGATGCGACCGGCCTGGTGAATTGGCAACGCGCGGTCAAGTCTAAGACCGAACTCGCCTATATGAAAATAGCCGCCAGCATCGTTGACGCCATGCATGCCCGTATCCTCGAGCGCATGGAGCCGGGCATGCGCAAGAACGATCTGGTCGCCGATATCTATGAGGCCGGTATTCGCGGTGTCGACGGCCACGGCGGCGACTATCCGGCGATCGTTCCGATGCTGCCGACCGGCCCGGATGCCTCAGCGCCCCATTTGACCTGGGACGACAAGCCGCTGGAGACGGGCGCCGGGACTTTTTTCGAGATCGCCGGCTGTTATCACCGCTATCAATGCCCGTTGTCGCGCACGGTCTATCTGGGCAAACCGCCGCAGGCCTTTCTGGATGCCGAGCAGGCGATGCTGGAGGGTATCGAAGCGGCGCTGGATGCCGCGCGCACCGGCAATACCTGCGAGATGGTCGAGGCTGCGTGGCGCCAAGCCATCGCGCGCCACGGTCTGGAGAAGGAAAGCCGCTGCGGCTATGCCATCGGCTTGAGCTACCCGCCGGATTGGGGCGAGCGGACCATGAGTTTCCGGCCCGGCGACATGTCGGAACTGAAGACTGACATGACCTTTCATTTCATGCCGGCACTGTGGTTCGACGACTGGGGCATCGAGATCAGCGAGAGCATTCGCATTGACGAGCGCGGTGGTGAACCGCTCTGCAGGACGCCGCGCAGGCTCTTCATTAAGAGCTAGACGCCAACTCCGGCCGGATAGACCTTTCACGTCCGTTCGATCATTTCCAGGAGCGCTTGCGGGTCATCCGCAAGTTCCAGGTTCGCACGCACGGTCATGTCGCGTTGCTTGAGGCGATGACGATAGGCCGGCGGATAAAGATCAAGATGGTTCCCCATGCCCAGTTCGCGGGCGGCATCGACTGGCCAGTCCGCGCGCGCCATCAGCTCCCGCGCCATGGCGATCAGGTCGGCCTGGCCATGTCGCAGAATGGTCTCGGCTTGCTGTGCCTCGGTGATCAAGCCGACCGCCATGGTCGCGATGTCGGCATCACGCCTAATCGTCTCGGCGAAACCGACCTGATAGCCGGGCAGGCGCACCAAAGGTGGCATGGCGCTATCGCCGTGAAACCCACCTGACGAGCAGTCAATGACATCGACACCGCAGTCTTTCAGTGCGCGGGCAAGCGCTACCGTGTCATCGAGGTCCCACACACCGCCCGGACCGTCGATGCAGGACGCGCGATAGAAGAGCGGCTTGTCGTCGGGCCACGCGGCCCGCACCGCGCGCGCGACGTCCAACGCGAAACGCATGCGGTTGTCACGGCTGCCGCCATAGTCATCATCGCGCTGGTTGGCGATCGGCGACAGGAACTGGTGGATCAGGTAGCCGTGGGCGCCGTGGATCTCACAGATCTCAAAATCCGCCTCCGCGGCGCGGCGCGCGGCTTCGGCGAAGGCGGTGATGACGGTGTCGATGTCGCCCTTGTCCATGGCGTGCGGCAAGGGTCGGCCCGGTTCGCCCGGCAAGGCGCTCGGCGCAAGGGTCGTCCATGGCGGACATCCGTCGCGGGCATCCCGTTCGGTCAGCGGGGCCCAGTCGTGCATGGCGTCATGACACGAGCCCTTGCGTCCGCTATGACCGAGTTGGATGGCCGGTACCGCTTCCAGGCTTTTCAACAGAGCAGTGATACGCCGGTAGGTGGGGATCTGCCGGTCATCCCACAAACCGGCGCAGCGGTAGGTCTTGCGGCCGCGCGCCTCGACGGCGGTCTCTTCACAGAAAACGATGCCCGCGCCGCCAATGGCAAACCGTACGAGGTGGGCGAGGTGCCAATCGGTCGGCGTGCCGTCATCGGACGCGTACTGGCACATGGGCGAGACAACGATCCGGTTGCGCGCGGTAACCCCGCGCAAACGAATCGGCCTGAACAGCAGGGCATCGCCTGTGCCGGTGTCACTCATTGAACGCGATCGGGTCCAGCCATCGCGCCGATCATACCGCCATCACGGCAGAAGTGCTGTTTCGAAGGGAAATGCGCTCATGACGTCGCAGCCCGTCTCGGTCACCAGAACCTGTTGCTCCAGCTTGACCCCTTGGCCGCCGTGTTCGGAGCCGATGAAACTCTCGATGCAGATGACCATCCCGGCCTCAAGCCGGCCTTCGGTGCCCAGCTTTTCCCAGTCGCAAGGATAGGGGATCACCGGCCACTCATCGCCCATGCCGATGCCATGCGCCATGATATCGTAACGGTGGCGGACGAACTCGTCGGGCAGCTGCCAGCTCTTGTCCGAGAGCTCACGGAATTCAATGCCCGCTTTGACAAGGTCAAGGTTGAACGTGAGTTTTTCATACGCCAGGCCGTAGAGGCGTTTGTGCTCGTGCGTGGGCGGGGTGTCGCCACACAGAAACGTGCGTGAGACGTCGGCGCTGTAGCCCTCGGGGCCGATCATGCCGCAATCGAAGGCGAGGAATTCGCCGTCGGCGATTTTGCGCGGCCCACATTGCTGGCCCCAGGGGTTGGCGTGGTCGCCCGCCGCCATCAGCCGATACTCGATCCAGCCGCCGCCCATTTCGATATTGGTCTGTTGCAGAATGGCGAACATGTCGTTTTCGCTGACACCAGGCACGAGCGCGTCGTGAATTCGACCCATGGCGATGTCGGCGACGGCGACCGAGTTCTTAAGGCAGGCGACTTCATCCGGCGATTTGATCGCGGTGGCCTGCTCGACCAGCCGCTCGGCACTGATGATGTCGAATCCCTCAGCCGCGAGCGCCGTATAGGCGTGCGGTTCAATGAGGTCGACAGCGATACGGTTGCCGCCGCTCTTTTCGCGGATGCAGTCCGCAACGAGCCCGGACCAGATCCCCGCATTCCTGTCGGTCAGCTCACCGGCTGGAAAGTAGGTATAGGTCGGAGACGGTCGGATTTCGTCGACGGTATTCAGGTCTGACGGTCGCGTTTGTCCATGGGTTACGGTGAAGATCGTCGCCAGCCCTTCTGCCGGTACGACGGCGCAGCGGGCGGGCGTGTGCATGTTGAAGATCATGGCGTCGTCGAGGCCGGTCGCGTATCGGGCGTTGACTGGGTTGAGCAACACGGCCGCGGCGCAGTTATGGCGCTTGAGTTCGGTCTGCAGGCGGCCCAGGCGGTAGGCCTGCATGCGGTCGAGATCGAAGTCGTGCATGGTTGATTCCCCGCTAAAGCATGGCCTTGACGATCCGGCGCGACAATTCCAGTGGCGCTTCGTCCCAATAGGGCGAGAACCGGCCGCCATCATAGCCGGGCGAAAGCCTGCCGCGTTGAAGCCGGGCGATGACGCCAAGATCTTCCTTGTTCAGGTCATGCCAGGTGTCGAACACCGCCTGGCGCTGGGCGGCGAACTGCTGGCCCTCGGCCGCTTCGCCAATCAGGTAGATGTCGATTTGTTCACGCGAGGTCGCCGGTGTCAGCGGTGTGACAAGGAAGGTCGCGATGTGGTCGGGGTAGATCTCAAAGGCGAAGTTCGGCACCGCGACGAACCACATACCGCGCGACGCCAGTTCCTCCGTCAGATCCGGAAAGTAGGGCAGGCCAACGCCGCGGCCCTCCTCGGGCTCGCGAAACTGATAGAAGTTCCACAACACGTGATCGTCGCACTTGGACGGCTCCCGCTCGGCCATGGGCACGAAGCTGTGCAGGCGCGGATGCGCGGCGAAGACGTGATAGGGCTCGATGTAGTTCTCCAACGCCAATTTCCAGTTACACGCGACATCGAAATCAAGGGAACCGGCGTAGCGCGCGGCATCGATGTCATAACCGTCGCAGCGTTGGGCGATCGGCGCGATAAAGTCGTCGAACGACCCGGCTTGGCCATCGATGTTGACGAAGATCCAATGGTGCCAGACGGCTGTGGCAACCGATTTCAGTCCCGGTCCGCCGCCGTCGGCGATGACGTCGTGCTTGTCACCGCCATGAAAGTGCGGCCGTGTCCTGAGCGCGCCGGTCAGATCGTAGGCCCAGGCGTGATAGGGGCAGGTCAGCATGGCCAGGCCGCAAGCCTTTTCTTCTAGAAGTGTCGCGCCGCGATGGCGGCAGACGTTGTGGAAACCGCGCACGACGCCATCCCTATCGCGTACGAGCATGATCGGCATACCGCCAATATCGACCGGCACCGCATCGCCGGGGCCCGGGAGATCGTGGGTGTAACCGGCAAAACACCAGGTGCGGGCAAAAAGCCGTTCGTTCTCCAACCGCTGCCAGGTCTCGCTGGTGTAGGCGACATTTGGCAGCCCTGACGCTTCGGCAAGCGGCAGGTCGAGACGCTGGAGCGCGTCGTGGCCCAACATGGCCACGACATCACCCTCAGCCCTTGACCGTTCAGGCGGCACACCCATCACAACCTCCAGGCTTTGGCGAACATCGAACACCGCTGGGATGAACTGGGGACGGTACTTATACGGATTGTAAAAAAATCGGCAATATGTTAACCCGCAAAAAAATCGTCGGTCCGAGCTCGATAACCGACCACGCGCGCTATCCGGTGAGATCTCCATGAGCAGCTTTCCCCACCTTTTTTCGCCGGTCGACCTGGGCGGCTTGACCATCAAGAACCGCCTGTTCTTTCCGCCTCATGGCACGTCGCTGGTCGAAGATGGCAAGGTCGGCGACCGGTTGGTGGCCTATCACGAGGCCCGTGCGAAGGGCGGTGTCGGATTGGTCATTATCGAGGGCATGTCGATGCACCCCTCGTTCGACAACCCATCGAAATACATCTCCGGCGGCGATCCCGACGTGGTGCCCGGCTTCTCCCGCTTGGCTCGCTCGCTGCACCGTCATGACTGCAAGCTGTTCGGCCAGTTGTTTCATCCCGGCGCGTCGAACCGCGCGTCGGCCGACGGGTCCAAGCGGGCGGCCTTTGCGCCATCGGACGTGCCCCATGACCGCTACGGCCTGATCCCCTATCCCGCGCCCGCCGACTGGATCTGGGAGGTCATCGAGGCCTATGGCCGGGCTGGCGGGCACATGCGCGAGGCCGGTTTCGATGGTGTCGAGGTATTGGCGAGCATGGGGTATCTGGTCGCCCAATTCCTCAACCCGCGCACCAATCTGCGCGATGACGAATTCGGCGGCAGCTTTGAGAACCGCATGCGGTTCCTGTTCGAGGTCCTGAAAGTGATTCGCGCGCGAACCGATGCGGAAACCGTCATTGGCGTGCGAGTCTCCGCTGACGAGATGGCAGAGGAAGGCCTCCATGTCGACGAGACCCTGGATATCTGCGACGCGCTCGATGCCAGCGGCCTGGTGGACTACATCAACGTCATCGGCGGTTACTCGGGTTCCGCGTCGGGATGGCTGCACGTCTTTCCCTCGATGGCCGTGCCGCACGGCTATTGGGCGCCGCAGGCCGCCGCCATCCGCCAGCGGATTTCGAAGCCCGTCCTGGTCGGTGGCCGCATCAATCAGCCGCAACTGGCCGAAGAGGTTATCGCCCAGGGTCAGGCGGACATGGTCGGCATGGTGCGCGCGCTGATTTGCGACCCCGACTTGCCGGTCAAGGCCGAGAAGGGGCGATACGACGACATTCGCGCCTGCATCGGCTGCAACCAGGCCTGTGTCGGACACCGGCTTTCGTACTATCCGATATCATGCATTCAACATCCGGAGACCGGCCGCGAGACGCAGTTCGCCCATAACAAGTCGCTGGCGAGCGAACCGAAAAAGGTGCTTGTCATCGGCGGCGGTCCAGGCGGTATGAAGGCCGCGGCCATCGCCGCCGAGCGTGGCCACGATGTGACATTGGTCGAAAAAGACAGCCAACTTGGTGGTCAGGCGCGGCTCGCACAGATGCTGCCGGGGCGCGAAGAGTTCGGTGGTATCGTCACCAACTTCGAACGGGAAATGGAGGTCGCCGGCGTTAAGGTCGAACGCAACCTGGAGGCCGACGCGGCGTTTGTGCGTGAACGCGCACCCGATGCGGTCATCATCGCCACCGGTGCCCTGCCGCGCCGTCCCGAGCTGGAAGGTGCCGATGGCGCCCATGTGGTCGATGCCTGGTCCGTCATTCGTGGTGAGGCAAACGTCGGCGGTTCCGTCGTTATCGCCGACTGGGCGTGTGACTGGATCGGCATCGGGGTCGCCGAAAAGCTCGCGCGGGACGGCTGCCGGGTTCGCCTCGCGGTCAACGGCATCGCGCCGGGCGCGCAGATTAACGAGATCGTCAGGGATCACGGCATCGGTGATCTGCACAAACTGGGCGTCGAGGTCATCACCCATGCCGGTCTGTTCGGCGCCGACGAATCAAGCGTCTACTTCCAGCACACCATCAACCGCGAGCCGATCATCTGTGACGATGTCGACACGCTTGTCCTGGCCCAGGGCCACAACCGCGTGGCCGATCTGGTCGGGACCTTGGCCGCCATCGGCATGCCCGCTACGCTGATCGGCGACGCGCTCAGCCCGCGCACCGCCGAAGAGGCCGTCCTGGAAGGTCTGAAAGCGGCCATGGCGCTATGACAGGAGCCTGACCTCGTGGCCAAACCCGATAGCGACACTGAGAAGGCCGCCGTGCAGGCCGAGCAGGCCGGCGATACCGACGCTATCGCGGCACGGCTTGGCCACGATATTCACGGCCTGAGAAAGGCGCGCGGCATGACGCTGGCCGACCTTGCCGAGCGCACGGGTCGTTCGGTCGGATTTCTCAGTCAGATCGAAAACGGGCTTAAGAAACCGTCGGTCGGCACGTTGCAAAGTATCAGCGATGCGCTTGGGATCACAATCGGCTGGTTCTTCCAGAACGATATGGCCGGTGAGGCGGGAGAGCGCCGCTTTATCGTGCGTCACGACCAGCGACGGCGGCTCTCCTATTCCAGTCTCGCGACATCCGATTACCTGGGCATGAACGATTACCTGGTATCGCCGACGTTGACGGGACAGCACGCGATGGTGCTCAGCGAGTTCGAACCTGGCGCGTCGTCGGGTGACGACACCTATGGCCATGAGGGCGAGGAGTCCGGATTTCTTCTGTCGGGCGTTCTTGATGTCCAGATCGGTGATGACGTCTACCACTTGGAGCCTGGCGACAGCTTCCTGTTCGAAAGCCACCTACCGCATCGCTATCACAACCCGGGTGATGAGGTTGCTGTCGTCCTGATGACATTGCTGCCCGTCGCGTTGCGGTACGGGCATTCCGTCGACGATGGTGAAGCCGATTGACGTGGTGAGATCAAACGTACGCGTTCAGTAAACCTTGATGCGATAGATCTCCGCCTTGCACTGGCAGGTATCGGTGCGGTCAACACAACGGAACTCTCCGGCGTCGCAGCGCGCCTTCCAGTAGGAATCCATACTCGTCCAGAACTCGTAGCCCAGACGCTCCATCAGTTCCTTCACCTTTGACGAGCTCGGCCCGCGCCTGAACGTGATGATCAGCTTGTCGGCGCCGTAACCGACGATGTGGTCGTGCAACACGCGCAACAGTTTCGTGCCGATGCCGGCGCCCCGATGTTCCGGCGAAACCGCAACCGTTTCGATGACACCAAGGCGACCTTTGGCATCCGCCTCGGCGATATCGGCGGGGACATCGCTGATTTGTTGATCCAGAAAACCGGCAAGGCCGTGTTCGGGCAGAAGCCGGCCGCTGGTGAAACCGATGACCTCGTCACCCTCGGTCGCGACAAGGGCAAGGGTGTCGGGATGGCGCCAGTCATCACCGGGCCCCTCGAAGAATCCTTCTCCGAAAATTCGGTCTGTCAAAGCCGTCACTGCCTCCTGCAGGGACGTTCGGTATTCTTCTATGCGCACTCTTTTGTCCCCACTCAGCCCACAGCAACGGTGTCATCTGAACACGATGACGCTGCCTTTGGGAAGGCGGATCATCGCGATTGATCTGCAGTTTCAAGTTGCCGATCTCTAATCGTCCACTATTATTTGTAGGCGTAATTGCGCCTTGTAACCCTAGCTTCAGTCTCTACGTCATAAGGGTGGAGGGAGCTAAGCGATGAACGTAAACAGTATTCTGCAAACGAAGGGTGACCGAGTCGTAACCGCACGGCCGGATTGGGCCGTGTCCGAACTGGCCCGACAGCTGCGGACCGAACGGATCGGTGCGCTGGTGGTGAGTGAGGATGACCGGCAAATCGCCGGCATCGTGTCGGAACGCGATATCGTCCGTTGCCTTGCCGAACGTGGCGCCGCCGCACTCGACTGCCGGGTAAGCGAAATCATGCAGGCCGACGTGGTGACGGTGACACCGGAAGAAGCGATCGAGGACGTCATGGGCAAAATGACCAGCCATCGTATTCGCCATCTTCCCGTGGTTGTCGACGGCAAGCTGGCCGGCATCATCAGCATCGGCGACGTGGTGAAACACCGGCTGGAAGCGCTGGAGTCCGAGACCCAGGCCATGCGCCACTATATCGCCGGTCACTAACCGCGGCGGGACCGCCGGCTAACCAGGCATTTATTCGGCCGGCGGCATGTCTTCGAAGGCAGGCAGGCTGGCGTCCATGACGTCCCATGGCGCCGCGCGCTTTGTGTAGACCACCAGTTGCGGGCGAAACACGGTGGGATCATCAAGACTGGACGCGCGGATGAAGGCCATGCCGGGCATGCCTGTGTTGCGTGAATAGACTGCCGATCCGCAGGTCGGGCAGAAACCGCGGCTGACGACGTTGCCGCTATCGGCGGGTTTGTCGAAGAAACTGACCTCGCCGCTAACACCGAAGGCATCCTCCGGCACACCCAGATGACTGCCATGTCCGGTGCCGCTGGTCCGGCGGCAATCGTCGCAATGGCAATGGCCGGCGATGGCGGGTTCCGCCGATACCTCGTACCTGACGGCGCCGCACAGACAACCTCCCGAAAAACTCATGATCGTCTCTCCCTCAATTCACTTGCGAAATGCAACTTAAACTGAAGTGATTGATTGCATTTGGCAAGTGAAATAAACAATGAGGTGATGAAACGTTCTGATGACACCAGGCGCTCGGACTGCCCGATCAGCTATGGCCTCGACGTTTTCGGCGACAAGTGGACGCTCCTGGTGCTGCGCGACCTGCTGCTCAAGGGAAAGCGGCACTTCCGCGAGTTCCAGGCATCCGACGAGAACATCGCCACCAACATCCTCACCGACCGCCTGAAACGGCTTGAAGTCCAGGGTATCATCATGCGGGTTGCCGACCCTGACGACGGCCGCCAGGTCATCTACCGACCGACGGCGAAGGGCCTCTCTTTGGTCTCCGTCCTTTATGAGATCGCGGCATGGGGTGCGCGCCACGACGCCAAGACCGGTGCGCCGGATACGTTCCTGAAAGAGTTTGATTCCGATCGCCAAGCCCTGATCGATGCGTGCATTGATGACCTGAAGAAGACATCATCAGGGGAGGGATGAAAGGGGACGCATGACGGACGGTGCCGCCAAGGACTTCGGCGCGATTGAAGCCGACTACGACTTCTTCATTGCGACAACCGACGAAGCCGAACGTGGTCTGGACGCCCTGCGTCCCTATGTCGACGAGGTCGGCAAGGCCGGTGGGCCGATCCGCATGCTGGACTTCGGCTGCGGCGGCGGCGATTTCTCGACAAAGTTCCTGGATCAAGCGGGCTGGCCGCCGAGCCGTTTGAGGCTATCGTTGGTCGAGCCGGTCGACAGTCAGCGTTTGCATGCCGCCGAATGTCTGCAGCACTTTACCGACACGTCGATAGCGCACTGGCCCGCGCTGCCGGAGACGGGTGTCGAGCCCTTTGACCTCATCCTCTCGAACCACGTTCTCTATTACGTACCCGATCTCGCGGTAACGCTGAAACAACTCACGGCGGCGCTGTCACCCAAGGGCCTCTTACTGATCGCGATGGCAGGCCGCACCAACAGCTTGATCCGGTTCTGGAACTTCGCCTTCGATACCATGGGCAAAGCGATCCCCTATCACCTGTCCGAAGATCTCGACGACACGCTCGCCAGACTCGGTATTCCTTATCAGCACGAGGTCATCGAGTACGGCATGCGGTTTCCCGACTCACGCGGAAACCGCATGAAGATCCTGCGCTTCGCCTTGGCCGACCATCTCAAAGAGCTGCCGTTAGAGCCGCTGCTGGACCTCTTCGACGACTGGGTCAAAGGCGACCAGATCGACACCCGCACAGTCTTCACGCACTACATCATCCGCACCAACGACCTCTAACAGTCAGTCGCTGGGCGCCATCTCCGGAAGCCCGATGACGCCGTCGCTGGCCAGTTGGTCGATGGCCGCATCGTCATAGCCGAGTGTCTTCAAAAGACCGCGCGTATGCTCGCCGTATAGGGCCGCCGGTGACTTGGGCCCGCCCGGTGTCTCGGAGAACTTGACCGGCAATCCCAGCGTCTTAACCGCACCAGCGGTCGGGTGGTCGAGGGTGACGATCATGTCGCGGGCGAGAGCCTGTTCATCTTCGTGCATGGCGGGGATGGTGTTGAGCGGCCCTGCCGGTACGCCTGCATCATCAAGGGCGCGCAGCCAGTCCGATGTCGTGCGCGTTCGAAAGATATCGTTCAACACGTCGACGAGTTCGGACAGATGGGTCATGCGTACCTGGTTGGTGCCGAACAGCGTTTCGTCGCGCAGCCGGTCGTCATCGATCATGTCGACAAACCGTTGCCAGGTCGGGCCGTTCGCCGCGCCCAAGGTGAGCCAGCCGTCCTTGGTCGGAAACGCCTGGTAGGGCGCGGAGAGTGGATGACCGCTGCCCAGGGGACCGGGCACTTCATCGCTGGAAAACGCGATCGCGGAATGCCAGTAGGTGTGAATGATGCCGGCTTCAAACAGCGAGGTATCGACCATCTGGCCTTCGCCGGTGCGGTCGCGATGGTGCAGGGCGGCGCACACGCCCATCGCCAGCAGAATGCCGGCGGTGGTGTCGGTCATCGGCGGACCGGGTTTCACCGGCGGATGGCCGGGACCTTCACCGGTGATGCTCATCAAACCCGCCATGCCTTGGGTGATCAGGTCGAAGCCGGCACGTTCCGCATAGGGGCCTGAGCGTCCGAAACCGGACACCGCGCCATAAATCAGGCCCGGATGTTTTTCGTGCAAGACATCCCAACCGAAACCCAGCCGGTCCATGACACCGGGCCGGTAGTTTTCCAGCACCACGTCGGCCTCGGCAATCAGCCGACCCAGGATGTCGCGAGCCGCTTCCTGTTTCAGGTCCAGCGGCAGACTCTTCTTGTTGCGGTTGACGATCATGTGCGGCGCCGAGACGCCATTGATGTTGTAGGGATCGGTATCGGTACGCGCTTCGTCGGCGGCGAAGGGTACGCGCTCGATCTTGATCACCTCCGCGCCCATGTCGGCCAGCATCAGAGCGCAGACCGGCCCGGCCAGGATGTGGGTCAGGTCGACGACGCGGACGCCTTGCAGCGGGCCATAGCTTGTGCCGGTCTTAGCTGGCGATGCCATCAGCTTCCCCGGAAAACGGGTTTTTCCTTGGCGGCGAACGCCTCGCGGCCAATCCGAAAGTCATCGGTCTCAAAGCATTGATAGGCCTCGTCACGCTCGGCATCGCTAAGCGGTGTCGGGTCCAAGAGACGGTTGACGAACTTCTTATGCCAGCGCGCCGACAGCGGCGCTTTCTCAGCAATGTTGCGGGCCGTCTGGTACGTCACCGCTTCGACCTCGTCATCGTCGACCACGCGGTTCACCAAGCCCATCTGCAGCACCCGTTCGGCGCCGATCATCTCGCCTTCCAAAAGGAACTCCAGCGCACCGGCCGGGCCGACCAGCCGGGCCAGGGCCGCGATCTCACCATGGCTATAGGTGATCCCAAGTTTGCCGGCGGGCACCGCGAAACGGGCTGACCGGCCGGCGATCCTGAGGTCGCAATAGGGGATGAGGCCGAGGCTACCACCGACGCAGTAGCCTTTGATCATCGCGATAACCGGATGGCGGCAGCGCGCCAGACCTTCGCCCCAGTTGGCGTCATAGCTGCGTGCCTGATCGGGGTTCGAACGGGCCTCGCCAAACTCTTTGATGTCGGCGCCGACTCCGAAAGCACGGTCGCCGGCGCCGCGCAGCACGATGCAGCGGATGTCATCATCGGCCGACAGCGTGTGGAACACATCCGACAGGCCGCGTGCGGTCACCTGATCGAGTGCGTTGAGCCGCTCGGGCCGATTGACGGTCACGGTGACGATGGTGTCGTCGCGCGCGACGATCAGACTCTCGGGCACAGTCATGGGTTTTCTTCCGGCTATCGGGCGAGAACGCAGTCTGGACCGAGGATCGTCTCACCGGCAAGTCGTAGCCGAATGGATTCTAGAGGATTTTGAACGCCCCGGGCTGAATCTCCGCCGACCGCGGTTCCTGACCGCCGTCAATGGGCGTGGCCTTGTAGTTCGCATGGATGCCGTCGATCCAGGCACGCGCCCGGTTGTTCAGTTCGAACTTCTTGGTCATCAAACGACCGCGCGTGATCAAGATGCCGAGATCCGCCCCTTCGTAGCGGTAGTCGCCGGGCCCGGCGATCCGCAGGAAAAACGCTTCGTTCTCATTCTCGACGGCGCGGCGGTGATAGTCAAAGCGGCCATACTCAACCTTCCCGTCGTCGCGCAGATGCCAGATGCCGGACTGCGGCGCTTCGGTCACCTGTTCGACGGTGTCGGCCGTGTGTTTGATCACCAGTTGAGACCAGCTGTCGATATTATCGGGGTCCGACCAACGCTCGTTCAGTGCCGCGACATCGAACTCGAAGTCGACATCGCTGAACTCCAGCAGATGGAACAGGAAGAGCGGCGCATCGGCATGAGCGAAGGCCGCGTGGTTTGTCATGGAGCTGGCGCCGGTGACGCGTGGGTTCAGCTCGCCGAGCCATATCTCGTCGGTATCCCGGTCGATCAGGAAATCGAGCTCGAAGTAGCCGCGATAACCTTCCTTACGCAGCTGCTCGCCGAAGCGGAAGGTCAGGTCACGCGCGGTGGTTCGGATCTCTGGTGTGAAGGACTCGGCAAAGATCTCGTTACCGGCCCAACCGCCCTTGTAAGGTGTTAGCTCCTCAAAACCGACGATCTCGGTCATCAGGGGGCCGACGATCGTCCCGGCCTTGGTTGTGCAGCCTTCGATCGCTGCCTGACGGCAGGCGATGCGCTTCATGATTTTTGTGTCGCCTTGATCGATGATCTCGTCGGCGTGTTTGTTCCAGTCCTTCTCGTTCTGAATAAAGAACGTTGTGTGTCCGGAATCGCCGTACGCCGTCTGCACGACCAGATCATCACCCAGGCCGGCTTCGGTGCTGCGCGCGACAAGGTCATCATAAGACGCCAGCGGCGCCAGCACGTTGGGCACCGATGGCACACCCGCCGCGTTGCCGATTCTGACCGTCTCGACCTTGTGATCCAGCCGTGTCCTGAGCGCAGCCTCAGGGAACCAGACATCCATGCCGGCCTGTCTGGCGAGTGATTCCGTCTCCTCGTCGAACATCAGGAAGGCGGCCTTGGCTTTACCGCCGCGCCTGTTGATCAGGTTGAGAACGTCGGGGTGTTGCAGCAGATAGTTGTTGATGTCTTCGATCGACTGAAACTCGTCATGGGGCCGCTCTGGCGGGACAAAAGTGTTGGGATGGCGGCCGTCATAGCAGTCCAAATAGTTGATAAATTTGAAGTTTTTGACCCACTCATCCATGCCCAAGAGGTTGAAGTTGGTCGCGCTGATAAAGTAGATCGGCGTATCGTTGCGGTGAAAAAATCGGCGTATGTCCGATAGTCCGCGAAGTTTCTGCTGCTTCTTCTTGCCAGCCATGAATGGCTTCTCCCTAACGTGCCGGTCGTGCCGATGAAGTCCGGCGCAACGCGCGTGATTGCCTCTTTCGATCGGTTTCGACAGCCGGCTTGCCCCTACAACATCCAGACACAACATGACCGACGCCGAGCAAGGCCCCCTGTTTAGCCCCGGGGTGTTTTCTTGCTATGCTTAGATTAAGTCAGATCAACTGACGGTCCAATCCGCGATGAGGACTCGCTAGAAATGTCTTGCCTTGCCAATCGGGGGATGATCGGCGTCATCGCGCTGATGGGTGTTCTGGCCCTAACAGCCTGCGTCAAGCCGACACCCTATCAGCCACGTCAGGATGGCTACGGCTACAGCAGCACGCAGCTGGAGCCGAACCGCTATCGTGTCACGTTCTATGGCAACACCAGGACGTCACGCGAGACGGTAGAGAACTATTTGCTTTATCGCGCGGCCGAACTGACGCTGGAGGTCGGCGGCGATCACTTCGAAGTGGTCGAGCGCGATACCGAACGCGACGTCAACACCTATACCAGCTACAACGTCTATCCCGGCGGCAGCCTGTTCTACGGCTACCGATCCTATCGCGGCCCCTATTATGGGCCTTACTACGGCCCGTTCTATGGACCGTACTACGGTGCGAGTTTCGGTACGGCGACGACGCGCACGACGGAGAAGTTCGAGGCCACCGTCGAGTTTCTGGCATACCGCGGCCCCAAACCGCCTGACGATCCCTACTCGTACGATGCGCGCGAGATCATCGCCAACCTGGGCCCGCAAATTCGTTACCCCGCCGACTAGTATCGGTTCACGCAGCGTTGGTGACGATCTCCCAACCGTCGACACTGGCACGCCGTCTGAGCTTGCGGTCGGGCTGCACCGCAACGGGATGGCCGACCGCGCCCAATAGCGTGAGGTCGTGCACTGAATCGCCGTAGGCGGTCGTCTCTGCAAGTGTGGTCTTTTGTTGTGCGGCGAGTTGTTCGGCGATCAGAAGCTTTTGTTCCCGGTACGGGTGTTGCACGGGTGGTGCGACCGCAAAATGTCCATTGACTGTTCGGCATTGGGTTGCGCAGACCCTGTCGACCTTTAGGTGCCGTCCCAGCACATTGGCCAAGAAGTCGGGAGCCCCGGTCAACAGCACCACGCGGTCACCTGCCGTACGGTGCTTTTGCAGGCGCTCGACCATGTCAGGGCGCAGCAGGGGGATAAGAGCCCTCACCGTAAACTGCTCGGCCTCACGGCAGACTGTGTCAATTGCCATGCCTGCCAGGTAGTCCTTGTTGCGCGCCATGCCATGGGGATCGCCGGCGAGGACGGCGGCGATCAGCGCCCGTCCGCCGCGCGCCAGTTGCCGTGGTCCAACCAGGCCGCGCCGCAGCATGTGGGCGAAGAACCGTTTCTCGCTGCTCGGTAGAGGCAGCAACGTTCCGTCCAGGTCGAACAGCGCCAGCCGAGCTATCGCCGGTCTCCCGCGGTCGAGTGGGGCCCAAGCAAGCCGCTTCCCATGACAAACTCGATGATGACCGGCAGGCCGCGGGCCAAGCAGGTCATGACAGAGATGCCGACCAGGATACCGGTGACAAGATGGAAGGTGCCGTACCACGTCGCCCACAGGCCGGGATCGACGGCAGGCAGCGGTTGCATCAGCAGCACCCAGCCAAAGGTGACGGCCTTGACGGTGCCATAGAACCCACGCATGAAGCGACCGGCGACCAAGAATTTGCCGACCGGCGAGCGCATCATGCCGAAGGCCGTCTCGCCATCGGAGATCGCGCCATAGCGGATCGAGTCGACGATGGTGCCACGCACGATGAAGACCAGCGCGACCCAGATCGGGATGAGGTCGAGATCGGCCAGGACGATCCACAGGACATATTCGACGATACGGTCAACGGCGATGTCGAAGATCGATCCGAATGCGGTTGTTTCATGCCGCTTGCGCGCGACATAGCCGTCCAGGCCGTCGAGCGCGATGATGACGAACAGAAGCGGCATGTTGATGAGTTGCCATGCGGGCGGTGCCTGATAGGCCATGGCGACGAGGACAAACAGCAGCCCGAAACGCAGCAGCGTGATCATATTGGCCATGCGTCGCATCTCCGCTGAACCAAAGCACAGCGCCCCCCGCGACAGTCCCTCTACCTCTACATATGGGTTCTTTTTCTCAGATGTCACATGTGCTCATGTCGCGGCGTCGAGGGCGCCGCCGATGTCGTCCATCAGGTCCTCGACGTTCTCCAATCCGACCGACAAGCGCACCAGGCCGTCGCTCAGCCCATGTTCGGCGCGCTCTTCAGCGCTGTAGGACGAGTGGGTCATGCTGGCGGGGTGTTGCACCAGCGTCTCGCTGTCGCCAAGGCTGACGGCGCGGGTCACCAGGTCGACATGGTTCATGAACGCCAGCCCCGCCGCCATGCCGCCCTTGAGCTCGAACGCCAACAGGCCGCCGCCGCCGGACATCTGGCGCCGGGCCACGTCACGCTGGGCGAAGTCGTCTCGCCAGGGGTAAGACAACGACGCAACGGCGCGATGTCCGGCCAACGAGTCGGCGATGCGCATCGCGCTTTCGGAATGGCGGGCCATGCGGATCTCCAAGGTCTTCAGGCCGCGCATGATCAGAAAGGCGGCCATCGGCGACAAGGTTGCGCCTGTGAGATAGCGCAGCCCATGCTGGCGCACCTGATGAACCAGATCGGCGGGCCCGACCAAAAGACCGGCGAGCAGATCGCCATGGCCGCCGAGGAACTTCGTCGCCGAATGGACGACGAGATCAGCGCCGTGATCAAGCGGGCGCTGCAGGGCAGGGGTCGAGAAGGTGTTGTCGACGACGGTCAGGGCACCGTGTGTTTTGGCAATCGATGAAATCGCGGCGATGTCGATGACGCGAAGGTTGGGGTTGGCCGGCGTCTCAAAGAAGACGACCTTGGTCTTGTCCGTGATGACCGCTTCCAGGTTCGCCGGGTCGGTCAGATCCGCCAGGTGCACGTCGACGCCGAAGCGTGGCAGCCCATGGGTGAAAAACGAGAACGTGTTGCCGTAGACCGTGTGATCCAGCACCACCTGGTCGCCGGCCGACAGCAACGTCCACATGGTCGCGGTGATCGCGCCCATGCCGGTGGCGAGCGCCAGGGCGGCTTCGCCGCCTTCCAGGCTGGCGACCCGATCTTCCAACAGCGCCTGGGTCGGGTTGCGCGTGCGGCCATAGACGTACCCCGGCCGCTCGCCGCGAAACATTTCGCCGCCGGCTTCCGCCGATTCGAACGCATAGGTCGATGTCATGAAGATTGGCGGCGTCAACGCACCGTGTTCGCTGGCCGGGTTGTATCCGTGATGGATGGCCCGCGTCGAAAATCCAAGTTTTCGGTTATCGCCTTCTTTTGATGCCGCCATGATCTGCCTCTGATTCCTGGAATGCCGAGCGTTAGACCGGATTGGGGGGCGCGCGCAAGCATCGGGCCTTGACGATGGCTCCGGTGGTGACCAGTTATGGACGGGCGTATTTGGATCTGAGGGAAGGAATATCACCATGTCATCCACCGTTCGCCGACTTTGCGCGGCCGCTGCCTTGGCCGCTGCCACGTCGTTGCCCGTCGCGGCCAGCGCCGACTCAATCGATACCGAGTCCGGTTATCTGCGTTGCGATGTCGAGGGATCCGTCAGCTTCATCTTCGGCTCGACTCGCGATGTCACCTGTACGTTCGATCCTGTGGGCGACGGCCCGGTGGAGACCTACACCGGATCCATCGAGCGTTACGGCATCGATATCGGATACATGGAAAGCTCGGTCATGCTGTGGGGTGTATTGTCGACCGGAGAGCCGGTGCCGGCAGGTGGGCTTGCCGGATCCTATGCCGGTGTCAGCGCCGAGGTTGCCGCCGGCTACGGCGTTGGTGCCAACGTTCTGGTGTTCGGCGAGAAATCGCTGGCGCTACAGCCCCTGAGCGTTCAGGGCGGTGAGGGCCTCAACATTGCCGCGGGCGTCGCCGAACTCAAACTCGAGCATAACTGACCGCTAGAACGGGCCACGATGGGGCGGAACCGTTGAGAGGTTCCGCCCGATCTCGTCGCTCTGCACTACGCGCCGGAGAGCGTCCCGCCGTCGACGGGCATGGCAACGCCCGTGGTGAACGAGGCGCTGTCCGACGCGAAATAGAGGACCGCATCGGCGATCTCGTCGGGGCGTGCCATCCGTTTCATCGGCGCGTGGGCGTGGGCGGCCTCCATGAAGGACACGTCGTCCCCGGTTAGGGCGCCGGCGTTGTGCATCATGTCGGTATCCACATTGCCGGGACACACACAGTTGACCCGGATGGCCGGCGCCAGCTCCCATGCCATGGCTTTGGTCAGGTTGACGACACCGCCTTTGGCCGCGCAGTAGGCGGCCGCGTTGAGGTAACCGACCAAGCCTGACTCCGATGCAATGTTGACGATGTTGCCGCCTGACGTGATGAGCGCCGGTAAGGCCGCCTGGGAACAGAAGAACGTGCCACCCAGATTGACCGAGATCGCGCGTGTCCAATGGGCCTCGTCGATCTCGGCGACCGGCGACTCCTCATAGACCCCCGCCGAGTTGACCAGCACATCCAGACCGCCCAAGCCGTCAACGGCGTCGGCGACCAGCTTCTTGCAGGCATCCGGTTCGCCGATATCGCCGGTCACGGCTATTGCTTGGGTTCCCCGCAGATCGTCAGACCACGCATCAAACGAGGCATCGCTACGCCCGGCGATGGCGACATGCGCGCCGGCGTCGAGGAACCGCCTGACCGTGGCCGCGCCGATGCCGCGCGTGCCGCCGGTCACCAACACCCGTTTGCCGTCAAAGGACATCCAGCACCTCGTCGACGTGTTTGTTTTGAAAGTTAGCCGGTGCGGCGCCGACGAAGGTCGCTGGGCACTTGGCGAAAGGCGCGCTTGAAACAGCGGCTGAAATGGGAGGCGTCGGCGAAGCCGCAATCGTCGGCGATCTGGGTCACCGTGCGCTTGGTATGGGTCAACAGCCAGCGCCCATGCCTAAGCCGCATGGCACGATAGTAGGTTTGTGGACTGACCCCGACGCTGTTGCGGAAGCTGCGCTCCAGTTGTCGGACGCTGGACCCGACGCGACCGGCGATCTGGCCGATCCGCGGCGGGTTGTTCATATGGCGCTCCATGATGACCAGCGCGCGTTTGACGCGATCGTCAAATCCCCGGAACGATCCGTCGACCAGCGGCAGCCGCTGGTGGTTCGGACTGCGAATCCCGTCGACCACGAGGTGCGGCAAAATCTTGAGCGCGCGATCATGGCCGCAATGCCGATCGACGAGGATGGCTGCCAGATCGATCACCGCGGTTCCGCCGGCGCAGGTCAGGCGGTCGCGATCGACAACCACGACGTCGCCGCGAACGGCGTGGATGGCCGGAAAGGCCTGCGAGACATCGATGTCGTGATCGCCATAGACACAACAGCGGTAACCATCCATCAGCCCCGCCCTGGCAAGGACAAAGACACCCGTGCCGACGCCGACCAGCGGTATGCCTTGCGCGGCGGCACGGCGCAGATAGTTCAGCGTTGCGTCATCGTGTGCGGGATCGCTGGTCAATGGTCCGCCGACCACGACGAGGTAATCGAACTTCGCCGGTTCGCCAAACGTCTCTTCGGGCGGTATGGCTATGCCGCAGCTCGATTGCACCGGACGCAAGTCGGCGCCGACCAGTGACCAGCGGCAGCGTATCTGGCGGCTGCGCTCGCCGATATCCCCGGCGATACGCAGGGCGTCAACGAAACCGGCGAAGGCGAGCAGCGTGAATGACGGCGTCAGGACAAAACCGACGTTCAGGTCGGGTGTCACGTCATCGGGTGGTGCCACGCTGAGGGTGGGCGCGTGCGTCGAAGCAGAACGGTCGAGCGCGGAAGGCTCCCGACCACCTGCTGAACCGTCATGCTGGCCGCTTGCGGCCTCTGTCACGGCGTGCTCCTTAGTGTGCGCTCGCCCGGCCAAGCGCCAGGATCGATCACACAGTCTATGGCGTGCCGTCTCGTCGGTCGACGGCTGGTGCGCGTTCGCTAACAATCTATCCCAAGACTTGTACCCAGGTCGCTGGTCGACGTGAGAATGCGGTCATGCGACATCTGCCAAGATCATTCGGCGGCGACGATAGGGAGACCCAGCCATGGCTATGCCAACGCGGCGCATCGATCTCAGCAACCAACGGGTTCTGGTCACGGGCGGCGGTGGTGGCATGGGCCGCGACATCGCGCGAACTTTCGCGGTCTGGGGCGCGCGGGTCGCCGTGTGTGATCTGACGTTGGAGGGCGCCCGGTCCACCTTGACCGTGATCAACGACGTCGGCGGTGACGGCTTTGCGGCGGCCATGGACGTGGCCGACGAGCAGTCAGTGGCTGCCGGTGTTGCAGCGTGCTGGGATGCGCTGGGCGGGTTTGACCTTCTGGTCAATAACGCCGGTGTTCTCACCGTCTCCGACGTCGTCGACATGCCATTGAAAGACTGGCGCTTTGTGCTCGACGTCAATGCGACGGGTGTTTTCCTTGTCAGCCGGGAAGTCGCCCGCATGATGATCCAACAGGCGACGCCGGCATCGATTATCTCGACGTCGTCGATCTCGGGAAAGAGCGGCGATGCCGGATTGGCCCATTACTGCGCGTCAAAGTTCGCGGTGGTTGGGTTCACCCAGGCGCTGGCGCGCGAACTTGCCGTGCACGACATTCTGGTCAACGCGATCTGTCCGGGCATTGTCGAAACGACAATGATGGACAACCTGACCCGTGATGCCCAAACCTCGGTCGAGGCCTATGTCAGCGAGCAGTTGATCAAACGCTCCCAAACGCCCGAGGACATGGCCTACGCGATGGCGTTCCTGCACACGTCGCGGGCAATGACCGGGCAGGCTCTGAACGTCGACGGGGGCACGGTCTTCAATTGATATCGGCTCACGACTGCATCGCATGGTTGTAGTCGCTTTGTGGCCGATTCGGTCCGCATCGATCGCAATCGACGCGACCGTCGGCGTAACCCCATTTTGCCGTGCCCGTTCGGTCCCGCCGCCTGTCGCAAACCGGGACGAACTCTGTCTCACACTGGCACAAATTTGCGTGACGCGGCGGCGTCGACCGGCCCCTAATTCCCGTCGACAAGTGGCAGCGGCTGCTCAAGCACAGGGATGCTGTCGTCCGGCGCCTCGGTAAGGGCCATGCGACCGTTGGCAATATCGGCGGCGAATTCGGCCAGGGCCGTGGGCGACAGGCCGTCGATCTCGGTATGACGGCGGGCCAGGTCGGTGAAGGTCTGAGCGCACCAGGGTGCGTGTGCTTCAACACCCGCTGGACTGCCCAAACGCAGCTTGAGCGCGGCTGCGGCCAATCGAATCAAGGACTTACGGAACAGCCATAGGTCTGAGTCGCGGTCCGCGTCGCGCCACGCCGATTCCCAGACCTCGTGGGCTTCCCAGAAGTATCCGTTATTGAACAGGTCAATGCCGTACGCAATCGCGGTCGAAATGTCATCGACGGATGCCAGCTTGTGATGCCCGGCGGGCGCCCGCAGCGGATGGATGGTGTCGCCGGGAACGTAGGCATAGAGGGGAAAATCAAGGGATGGGGACAATCGCGGTCGGTCCGAAAGATGGGTGGTCCGAATCTTGCTCATAATACTTTTGAATTACCTATAATGTGTAGATATGGAGAGAGTCGTGCCCTTGCTTGGTTGTCCGGTAATACAACATAATGGTGCGCAATCTGGAGCCTGTGTTTTCGGTATGCGCCCAAATGCCGCGACAGCCTCGTCGGGGTCAGCGAACAGGCGCATCGACTAATCGCAACAGATTGCTACGGCAATCATCGGTGAAGCAACGTGGGGGCGTTCGTGAACACCATGATGGGAACAGCAGGCGATACCCGGATCATGTCCTGTACCAAAAAAGCCGATAACGGCGGCGGTGCGTCATGAACGTGGTCGACCGACAGTCGGAACATCTCCTGCCGGTGATGAACGGCGAGCGCAAGGTCGTCACGGTCATCTTTGCCGATATCGTAAGGTCGTCTGAGCTTGTCGCCGGGCACGACCCGGAAGACGCCAACGACCATCTGCTTCCAATTCTGCAGGCCATGATCGATGCCGTGCATCGCTTCGGCGGCACGGTCAACCAGATCCTGGGCGATGGTATTATGGCCGTGTTTGGCGCGCCGATGGCCCAGGAGGACCACGCGCTGCGCGCCTGCCTGGCCGCGCAGGTGATGCAGATGATGGCCACCCATGCCTTGCGCAACAGCGTCTGCGACGCCCTACGCAACCATCGCATCAGGATCGGCATCAGCTCCGGTGACGTGGTGGCGCAGACTCTGAAGGGCGACTTCCACACCGAGTACCGCATTGTCGGCGAGACGGTTTATCGTGCGTCACGGCTTGAGAACGCCGCGACACCAGGCAGCATTTTTGTCTGTCGCGACACCGTTCGCCTGTCGCGCGGCGCGGTCGACGCCGAGGCGGTCGGCGCCGTAACGCTGTCGACCGAGGCGCGCGCCATCGAAGCCATGCGGCTGAAGGCCGTTGCGACCTCTCACAACCTGTCTGACCACACCGCAGAGACCGGCGCTCCAGCATTGGTTGGCCGCCAGGACGAGCTGGCCGACTTAAGAAATTGTCTGGCCGAAACCGCGACGGGTTCGGGAACGTCGATCGTGGTGACATCCGACGCCGGCGTTGGCAAGTCCAGGATTATCCGCGAGCTGGTCGACGATTTGTCTGAACGTGACTATCGCGTCGTCGAATGCGAGTTGCACCCCACGGGCCTGGCGCGCCCCAGCGGTACCATTACGCGCGTCCTGCGCGGTGTGCTCGGTTTGCTTGCCGACGACCGGGAAGCGCTGGAGTTCCGTCTCGATCAGATTGATCTGCGTGATCCCATCTTGCGTGTCGCGCTGTTGGATGTGCTTGGCCATCCGGTCGAGCATCCGGGTTGGGTCGAAAGCTCGCCGTCCGAAAAACTTCGTTTGACCGTCGATGCGGCAACGTCGGTCATCATCGACGTGGCGCGCGACAAGCCGGTCGTCATCGTGCTTGAGGATGTTCACTGGGCCGATACCCAGTCCCGCGCGTTTGCCAAAGAATTGTCCGGCCGTGTTTCGGATGCCGCCGTCTTGATGCTCGCGACGTCGCGCATTTGGAGCGAGCCTGTTTGGTCCGAATGGCCCGGCGTACGCGAATTGCGCCTTGAGTCGTTGATGCCCGATCAGACCGAGCGTTTGCTCGATCGCATGCTCGGCGTTCGCAAGGAGCTCGCCCATCTGAAACAGCGCCTGGTCGACATGACCCAGGGCGTCCCGTTCTTTATTGTCGAGTGCGTCCGGAGCCTTAAGGAAACCGGCGCTTTGCAAGGTCAGTTCGGCAGTTATCGACTGATGGTGCCGATGACCGAGATCAGCATTCCGGCAACGGTCCACGGCTTGCTGGCCGCGCGGATCGACACGCTTCCGGCAGCCGACCGTTATGTCCTGCTTTGTGCCGCGGTCGTCGGTCAAAGTTTCGACGTCGGCCTGTTGCAGGAGATTACGGGTCGCAAGTCGCAGGACATCTTGATGCAGCTGAACCGGCTGCAGGCAGCGGGTTTCGTGAACCGCACCCGCATCGTGCCCAACCTAGAATTCAGTTTCCAACATGCGCTGACGCATGACGTCGCCTACGAGACGTTGCTGAAGAGCCTGCGCCGGGATTTGCACGGTCTGCTGATGAACGCGCTGGAGCACCGGCGCTCGGATCAAATGCCAGGCCGGATCGAACTGCTGGCCCATCACGCGTTCCGTGCTCAAGATTGGCCGAAGAGTGTCGTCTATAGTCGCCTTGCCGGTCGTGAGATGCTGACGGCATCGCGCAATGCGGAGGCCGGTCAGTGTTTTGAGCAGGGATTAAGCTCTCTCGACCAACTCGAGGACACCTCGCGCAACGCGGAACGTCGCGTCGATTTCCACATCGAGCTGATTCAGGCGTACTTCCCGCTCGGTCAAGGCGACCGCGTTAAAACGCATATCGATCGTGCCGAAGAGATCGCTGAGAAGCTGTCCGACTACCGCCGACTTGGCCACCTCGCGTCATACAAAAGCCTTTACCTGTGGTCGGTCGGCAAGGTCGCCAGGGCGATCTCCACCGGAAAGTCGGCGCTTGGGTTGGCGCGCAAGCGCGGCGACCGGGATCTCGAAATCCACGTTGCCGGTCGTTTAGGGGCATTGTTGGTCGATCGCGGCGATTTCGACGCGGCTTGTGCCCTGTTGGAACGAGCGATCAGTTTGATCCCGCCCGAAATGAACCACAGACGGTTCGGGCTGTTGCCGGTAGCGTCGGTGACCACGTTGGCGTCGCTGTCGCGTGGCTTGGCCGAGTTGGGCGATTTCAAAAAGGCGCTGCAGTACGGCGACCAGGCGATCCAGATCGCCGATGAGGTTGGACACGGTTTCAGCCAGATTTACGCCAATCTTTGGGTCGGCAACGCCTTGATCAAAAAAGGCGATTTCGAGCGAAGCATTCCCCCGCTGGAACGTTGCCTTGCGCTTTGTGAAAAGACCGAACTTGATTTGCTTTATCCGCGCAGCAAAAGTTCGCTCGGTTATGCCTACATGCATGTCGGCCGAAACGATGAGGCATCGGCCTTGTTGACCGAAGCCATCGATGACGCAGGCAACGGGCCGACACGCTGGAACAACGCCCAGCAGCTTGCTTGGTATGCCGAATTCCTTCTGCGCAACGGTAACGTCGAGGAAGCGAGCAAATGCGCGGTACAGGCGCTGGAGCTTGCCGTTGAGTCGGGCGAGAAGGCGTCGGAGGCATGGTCGCTGCTGCTTTTGGGCCAGGTCCAGAATTCACTGTGTGCTCAGCCAGAGCCGACGGCCCATCGCTATCTGACAAAAGCCTGGGACATGGCGGTTGCGCACCGCATGGGGCCTCTGGCTGCCCACTGCCATCGTGGCCTAGCGGACTTTTACATGCGTCACAACGCGCCGCAGAAAGCCCATGCGGAGATTGATGCTGCACTGAGCTATTACGGCCGGCACGGCATGGACACCTGGTTGCGTTATGCGCGCATGGACCTGCAACTCGTCGGCGACCTTCGCGCCGAGCGCGTTCACTAGACCGGGCAATCCGGCATTGCCGGGGGCCTGATCGGACGGTTTTCTCCTTTTTAGTGTGATTCGCTTGCGCGTTGCTCGTAACGCGTGCTGCTGGCTGCACGCCGTCGCTGATCGAGGACGGTGCTTCCCGACGCCGACTTCCCGATGGCATCGATGCGCCATCAGGCGCGCAACGCCTAAGCTTTTCTGAAATTATTCGAACTTGAACCTGGTCGATGTGAACCAATTCACAGACGGCCAAGACCCCCGTTGGTAGCCCTGATCTTGTCTGTGGCTTGGCAGAAAGTGATCAGGAGGTTGCTAATGGCAACTACGCTTAGTGAGGGCACACTGCTGCGTGGCCCTGATGGTATCCTGTACCGTGTCCATGCTGGACACGCGATGGAGGTCCACGAGCCCCGTGCTGGTGAAACTTCCGATGTTACCTTCAACAGTGAGGAACGCGAATGGTCTGCAGCGGACCATGCCTCGTCCCGCCTAGCGATCGACCCGGGCGACAGTGCGTCGTCGCGTTTGGCGATTGATCCGGGTGACCATGCGTCGTCCCGTCTGGCTATCGAACCGTCGGAAGACTATTCGATGGCCGCCGGCGACAGCGCATCGTCGCGTCTCGCGATCGATCCGGGCGATCATGCATCGTCGCGCTTGGCGATTGATCCGGGTGACCATGCGTCGTCCCGTCTGGCTATCGAACCGTCGGAAGACTATTCGATGGCCGCCGGCGACAGCGCATCGTCGCGTCTCGCGATCGATCCGGGCGATCATGCATCGTCGCGCTTGGCGATTGATCCGGGTGACTATGCGTCGTCCCGTCTGGCTATCGAACCGTCGGAAGACTATTCGATGGCCGCCGGCGACAGCGCATCGTCGCGTCTCGCGATCGATCCGGGCGATCATGCATCGTCGCGCTTGGCGATTGATCCGGGTGACTATGCGTCGTCCCGTCTGGCTATCGAACCGTCGGAAGACTATTCGATGGCCGCCGGCGACAGCGCGTCGTCGCGTCTCGCGATCGATCCGGGCGATCATGCATCGTCGCGTTTGGCGATTGATCCAGGTGACCATGCCTCGTCGCGTCTGGCCATCGAGCCTGGCCAGATCTGAGGTAGGCTGACGTGAACGCCGCCGGTCATGTGGGTGGTAACAACGTGTGGGCAGGCGCCGTGGTCTTGTTGAGCCCGGTGTATCAAGCCCGCCAGTCCGTCCATGTGCCGGCGGCGTTCTTTGAGTCATGCAAAACCGACAAGCCGAGAGAACTTGAGAGCTTTTATGCGCGCATCAAATTCGATGCTGGCGGCCGCCCCAGGCAACCCGCTGGCAGGTATCGCATCGGTCCAGAAGGCATACGATGCCGGCACGCACCGGCTGATTGCACCACAGGAAACCGTCGAACGCATCAAACCCTTGATGCCGGTGATGGGGATAACACGTATAGCCAACGTTACAGGACTGGATACTATTGGTATTCCGGTAGTAATGGTGAGCCGACCAAATTCCAGGTCGATTTCGGTGGCACAGGGCAAGGGCGCATCACTTGACGCGGCAAAGGCATCCGGTCTGATGGAATCAGTTGAGAGCTACCACGCCGAGCGCATCTCTCTGCCCCTTATGTTGGGTAGCTACGAGGACATTCGCTACAACCACAACGTAGTCGATGTCGACCGGCTGCCACACCTGACGGACAGTCTCTACACACCAAATACCCAACTCTTGTGGATAGAGGGACGCGATCTGATATCCGATCAGGGGGTATGGGTACCCTATGAGATGGTCCACCTGGACTATACGCTCCCGCTGCCCACCGGGCACGGGTGCTTCGTGCCCAGTTCCAACGGTTTGGCGTCGGGCAACCATCTGTTCGAGGCCATCTCGCACGGGATCTCTGAGGTCGTCGAACGCGACGCCGTCACCTTGTGGCATCTGCTCGACTCTGAAGAACAGGAGCGCACGCGTGTCAATCTGGACACGGTCGATGATCCCGTTTGTCGCGAGTTGCTGGAGAAGTACGCCGATGCCGGCGTGTTGGTCGCGGTATGGGAGGTCACATCGGACATCGGCATGCCCGCCTTCCTGTGCCGCATCCTTCAGGAAGCACCGCCACCCTATAACGATTACCGGCCGGCCAGTGGCATGGGCTGTCACCCGGCGCGCCATATCGCTTTGTCGCGTGCCCTAACCGAAGCGGCGCAGAGCCGACTGACATTCATCTCCGGCGCCCGCGATGATCTCTGGCGTTCGGACTATGACAGTTTCCTGGACCCCGAAACCCACAAGATATGGCTGTCCTACATGGAGTCGACCTGGGAAGGCCGTAACTTCCAGGACATGCCGACGTTTATCGGCGGTTCGTTTGAAGAGGATATCTCCTGGGAGGTCGACCGGCTTGTCGACGTCGGCGTGACGCAGGTCGTCGCGGTTGATCTGACAAAGTCGGAGTTCGGCATCCCTGTCGTGCGGGTGATCATCCCGGGTCTGGAGGGTATGGACCATTCACCGAAGTATGTACCCGGCGAGCGGGCCCGCAAGTTGCTGAAGAGGCGCACATGAGCGTGTACGTTTTCATCGGGCCTTCGATCACCTTGGAGGACGCCCGCAAGGAGATCAAAGCGACGTTCATGCCGCCGGTGTCCGAGGGCGACATCACGCGTTTGGTCGCGAACGAAAAACCGCGCGCTATCGGTATCATTGACGGCTATTTCGAGAACGTTCCCAGTGTCTGGCACAAGGAAATCCTGTTCGCGATGACCCATGGCGTCCACGTCTATGGCGCCTCCAGCATGGGCGCCCTTCGGGCGGCGGAACTCTATCCGTTCGGCATGGAAGGCGTCGGCGCCGTCTTCGAGGCCTATCGTGACGGCCTGATCGAAGACGATGACGAGGTGGCCGTCATCCACGGTCCCGCTGAACTCGGCTACCCCGCGCTGTCGGAAGCCATGGTCAACATTCGCCGCACGCTCTCGGATGCCCTGCACCATCATGTGATCGGCCAGGCCACCTATCAGCGCCTGGAGGAACTGGCCAAGACGCTGTCCTATAAGGATCGCAGCTACGCCAACCTGTTCGAGCTGGCGCGTGAGTACGCCATCGACCGTCGTGAAGTCGACGCCTTTGCCTTCTGGCTGCAGACCGGACGGGCGGACCAAAAGCGCGATGATGCGCTATTGCTGTTGCGCACGATGCGCCATCAGCTGAAGGCTGATACGCCGCCGAAAGACGTGCGTTATCACTTCGAATACACGACCTTGTGGGACAGAGCCATCCGTACCGCTGCCCAAGACACCACCTAGAATCCCCAACACCCGCGTTGGCCATTGACCGACCGCTGCGTTTCACGGACTCGCATAGGCCGGTGCAATGCATGTCCTATCTAAATTGCCGGTGCGTCTGTCTGCATCCGGTTGTGCTTGTTCGTTGGCAGGCGCCATGACACTCTGAAAATGCGGTACATGGGGGGACGGTCAGCGGACCACGGCGTGGTCTAAGAGACGATCGTGCATCCCCGGCGGTGGATGTGGACGACGGCGTGACTGATCGTGTGACGACGAGAGTTGATCTCGATGCGCTCCGGCGCAACGAGCTGCTTGGCCAGCTCGAGCCCGACGAGATGGACGAATTTTTGGGACTGGCCAGCATTCAGACCTATCCCGCCGACCGTTTGATCTTTCAGAAGGCCGATCCTGGCGACCGTCTGTTCGCAATCGTCAGTGGGCGGGTCGGGATTACGACGGAATCGGAGTCCGGAAAGTCCATTCTTCTGAACATGCTGAAGGCGGGTGACGTGCTTGGCGAAATTGCATTGTTGGATGGCAAGCCACGCACCGCCAACGCGGTTGCCTTGGACGACAGCGAACTCCTCTGTGTCGAACGCTCGGATTTTCTGGCGTTCCTGGAGCGCCACCCCCGTCTTGCCATTCGGCTGATGGGTGTTCTGTGCGACCGGTTGCGCTGGACCAGCGACATCATCGAGGACACGATGTTCCTGGACATTCCCCATCGTCTGGCGAAGCGGCTGATGGTTTTGAGCGATCAATACGGGAGAAAGACCGACGACGGCCTCTTGATCGATCTGCGCTTGTCCCAGGAGAGCTTGGGCCAGATGCTGGGCGCGACCAGAGAGAGTATCAACAAGGGGCTGAAGCTCCTGGAGCACAAAGGTCTGATCGAGAGCACCGGCGGCTATATCCGCGTTACCGATATGGACGCGCTGAGAGACTTCGGCGGCTTCGACGAGGCTGGCTGAGAGCGGTGTCGGGGGCGTCAACGATGACCGACAGCTTGGATCGTGAGATACGAGCGCTGCGTTCGCTGCTGGACGACAGCGCCGAAACCGTGATGTTTACCGGCGCCGGTATCAGCACCGAATCGGGTATTCCCGACTTCCGCAGCCCCGGTGGTATCTGGACCAAGTTCAAACCCATTCAGTTTGACGACTTCATGGCATCCGAAGACGCGCGCCGCGAATACTGGCGGCGGCACTTCGACCTGCGCGGTGAACTCGGCAGCGCCGAACCGAACCGTGGCCACCGCGCCGTCGCCCATCTCGTGCGCCAGGGCAAGGTCAGCCATGTGATTACCCAGAACATCGACGGGTTGCACCAGCTATCCGGCGTGCCGGAAAGCAAGGTGGTCGAACTGCACGGCAACGCGACCTATGCAGAGTGTCTGGACTGCGCGGAGTCCTATGAGCTCGATCATGTCCGTGCTGTGTTCGAGCCGGACGAGACCTTGCCGATGTGCGAGATCTGCGGTGGCATCGTGAAGCTCGCGACGATTTCTTTCGGTCAGGCGATGCCGGAAGGTCAAATGGCGAGGGCGGAGCATGCCACGCTGTCGGCCGACCTCTTCATCGTCCTCGGCTCATCGCTCGTCGTGTTCCCGGCCGCAGGTTTCCCGATGCTTGCCAAGCGGAATGGGGCGGCCCTGGTGATCGTCAACCGCGAAGCCACCGACCTCGACGAAATCGCCGACCTCGTCATTCACGGCGAGATTGGACCCACCATGGGCGCGACAACGGGCGTCAACTAGGGGCCGTGGACACGCTTTAGAGGCGGTCCAGATCGCCGCCAAACTCCATCTCCGGAAAGATGCCGCCTTGCAGGGCATGCGCGACGTCACCGCCAGGCTCCGGTGGGTCCGCGGCTAACAGGCGTTCGGCGTAATCCTCGGCGTTGTCCTGAGGATCGTACCCCAGCTCGAACGCGCGCCGATTATCCCACCACGCCCGCGTGTTACGCGAAATGCCATAGACGATCGCCAAGCCCAGATGCGGGGTCTCAAGGCCGGTCGTTACCAGACGCGCCATGTCGCCATAGCTCATCCAGGTTGCGAGTTGCCGGGCGTCCTGCGGCTCCGGCTGGAACGAACCGATCCGCATCGCCATGACGTCGAACTGGTGCTTATCGACATAAAGACTCGCAAGATCTTCACCGAAAGCCTTGGAGAGTCCGTAACGGGTGTCCGGGCGCTGAGATACCCGTTCGTCAATCGGTTGATCACGGCGATAGAAACCGATGGCGTGGTTGGAACTGGCGAAGACGATCCGGCGTGCGCCGGCTTGACGCGCGGCCTCAAAGACGTTGTAGGTGCCCATGATGTTCGCAGGCAGAATCTTGTCCCAGGTATCCTCGCCGGGAATAGCGCCCAGATGGATCACCGCATCCATACCGTCCATCGCGGCTTGCACATCGTCCATATCGGCTAGTTCCGCTCTGACGAACTCTTCGCCTGGTCCAGTCGACGCGATATCAACCATGTCGCTCAGTCGAAGCAGGTCATAGCGCCCTGCCAGCTTCTTGCGCAAGACGCCGCCTATATGGCCCGCCGCGCCCGTCATCAGCACCCGCATGGTCGTTCTATCCGGATCGGTTGATGAATGTGGCCGCATCATGATGGTTGGTACGGTGGAAAGATAGTCTGTGCATCGCATTGGGCTGCTGATCTCAGCCGAAAACGGTATGCTTGGCGCGCACATTTTGCAGGTACCCAGGGAGATCGCAGGTGGCCGAGAACGCAAAGGCTGGGACACGACCCAAGGTAACCGCCCGGATTCGGCGCCATCTGCTGACCGGGCTGCTGACGGCCATTCCCCTGATGGTGACGTGGTTCGTGTTGGCGTTTCTGTTTCGCCTGCTGTCGCAGATCGGCGAGCCCTTGGTCGCCGGTCTGGCGCGCACCGTTCGCCGGGTCAACCCGGATATTGCCGACTTCCTGCTGGAGCCGTGGCTGGTGCCGGCGCTCTCGGTCTTGATGGTGATTGTGCTGCTCTACCTGCTCGGTGTGCTCGCCAGCCTGGTCGTCGGAAGGCGCCTGATCGGTGCGTTCGACATGTTCATGCAGCGCATTCCGCTGGTCCAAACCATCTACGGCGCGGTGAGCCAACTGCTTGGCGCCCTAAAACAAAAACCGGACGGCGTGCAGCGGGTCGTCCTCATCGATTTCCCGTCGCCGGAAATGAAGGCGGTCGGTTTTGTTACCAAGACGTTGAAGGATGCGGATACCGGAGACGAATTGGCCGCCGTCTACGTGCCGACCACGCCCAATCCGACCAGCGGTTATCTCGAGATCGTACCGGTCGATCGCGTCGTCTCGACGACATGGACATTCGACGAGGCGATGACGTTTATTGTCTCGGGCGGTGCGGTCTCAAAGGAGACCATGAACTATTCCAAGAGCGCCGAACCGCTGGAAGAGCCCACTGCCGCGGACGAGGAGGAAGCGCGGTAGGACCGAACTCAAACCGCGACGCCGGCCTTCAACCCCTCAAGAACCGCTTCTTCGCAGGTGCGCGGGCTCAGGCAGTCGCCTGCCATATGGAGATCCCCAGACCAGTCCTCCAAGGCTTCGGCCAGTTCGTCGACCGACGTGTGACCAAGCGATGTAACCAGCGTGTCGACCTCGTCGACGATGATCGGTTCGCCGGATGTCGCGTGCTGCAGGTAGACGCTGTCGGCATCAGCGCCGAACAGGCGGGCATAGGGGATGATCTCGACGCCCAGCTTGTGCAGTTCGCCGACCCAGCGGTCGCGCACGTACATCTGGATGCGCTGGCCGGGCATGTAGCCGTCGACGGCAAGTGTCACCGTGCAGCCGTCGCGCGCCAGCTTCTCGGCCATGCCAAGCCCGATCCAGTCGCAGCGCCAGTCGGCGATAACCACGCGGCTGCCGACATTGGCCTCACCCTTCAGCGCCGCCCAGGCATCCACGACGTGGGCTTCGTCGGCGCCCTCGATCGACGGCCGGCGGGGTAGGGCGCCGGTCGCCAGGATCACGGCATCCGGCGCCTCCTGTTCGACCAATGCCATATCGACGGCGGTGTTCTTGACCACTTTCACGCCGGCAAGTTCCATTTCGCGGGTGAGGTTGGTGATAATGCCGCCGAACTCCGCGCGGCCGGGCAGCATTTGCGCCAGCTGCGCCTGGCCGCCCAGTTGGCCGGTCGCCTCATAGAGCGTGACGTCATGGCCGCGTTCGGCGGCGACCGCGGCCGCCTTCATGCCGGCGGGACCGCCGCCGACAACCATGACCTTGCGTGACTCGGCGGCCGGCTGGCGTTCGCCAAATTCAATCTCTCGTCCGGTTTCCGGATGCTGAATGCAGGAGATGCCGAGGCCGACCTGCATGTGGCCGATGCACGCCTGGTTGCACGCGATACAGGCACGGATATCGTCGGTCCGGCCCTCGCGTGCCTTGTTCGCCATCTCGGGGTCGCAGATCTGCGCGCGCGTCATGCCGCACATGTCGGCCTGGCCGCCGGCGATGATCTTCTCGGCCTCCTGCGGCTGGTTGATGCGCCCGGCGACGAAGACGGGGATATCGATCAGCTTTTTGACGCTGTGCGCCATGGGCGCGAGGTAACCGTGTTCGATGTTCATCGGTGGCACGACATGGATCGAGCCTTTGAGCGCGATCATCGATCCGGCGATGACGTTCATATAGTCGAGACCGCCTTCGTTGCCGATGATGCGGCAGACCTCCATCAACTCGTCGGGATCGCCGCCCTCCGGGTGCATTTCGTCGCCGGAGATGCGCATGCCGACAACACGGTCGCCGCCGATCGCGTCGCGTACGCTGGCGATGACCTCGCGCAGAAACCGCATGCGGTTATCCAGGCTACCCCCATAAGCGTCCGTCCGTCGGTTGACGTGCGGGTTCAGAAACTGCGCCGGCAACAGGCTGTGGCTCGAGAGGATTTCAACGCCGTCCAGACCAGCGCGCTTCATGCGCGCGGCCGCCGCGCCATAGGCTTTGACCAGATCGGCGATCTGCGCCGACGACAGCGCCCGCGACACCATGTGCGAGCGTTCGGCGGTGTATTCGGAGGGGCCATAGGGAACGCCCAGCGAACCGTCGGTGGTGCCGACGCTATAGACGCCGCCGTGGCCGAGCTGCCCGAAGACCGCGCAGCCATAAGCGTGCACCGCATCGGCCGTGCGCTGGTAGCCTGGAATGCAGGCATCGTCGCCGGCGTTCAGATTGCGGTGGCCGGAGGTCCAGTGCAGCGCAGCCGCCTCGGTGATGATCAGACCCGCGCCGCCTTTGGCACGGGCTTCGTGGTAGGCGACAAACCGATCATCGGGCAGATAGTTGTCGAGCAGGCACGTCATATGCCCGGTCGAGAAGATACGGTTCTTGAAGGTCGCCGGGCCGACCTTGATGGGCGAAAAGAGATGGGGGAACGCGGTCATGGTGCTCTCGGTCCTGGATCCTGTGGGACCGGAGCATAGGCGCCTCTACAGCGCAGACAAAGCGCCGATCAGACCGACAAGCCACAAAATTGAGGCGGCCGCGAAGGCAATCAAAAAGCCCGGACCGCGCGTGGGGGGATCGTTCTTATAGGTGATCGCGTACAGAACCCGCCCGATGATCCATACCAGGCCGCCAATGCCGGCCCAGGTCCACGTCACGAAGTAGCCGCAGATCCACATGCTGGGCAGAAAGAAGAGCATCTGCTCGGCGGTATTCTGGTGAATGCGGAAAGCGCGCTCGAACTTTTCGTCGCCGACCGTCGCCGGCGCCTTGATCCCCGCCTTGCCGCGGTGTTGCGCCGTGCGCGCCGCGAGGAACGTATAGAAGCCGAGAGCAAGTAGCGTCACCAGCGCGACGAAGGCCATGGGTCGAGGACTCCTTACCGCGGTCTAGAACGAGATTGGCGCGAACTGGGATGCGACCGCCGCGGCAGCCAACATCAGAAGAAACGTGCCCACCGAGACGCCGACAACCGTCGCGGGGCTCGGCTCGGGCATGGCGCTGCCGTGGTCACGTCCTCCGCTACCGCTTTGGCCGCCATGGTGGTGGCCCTCATGCCCGCCCGCGCCATGGTGATCATGACCGGTCATGGCATGGCCCTCGTGGTCACCATGCCCGCCCATTGTGGTCGCGGCCTTGTCGGCGGATGGCGCCGACATCATGCCGTGCTTGTAGCCTTTGCCGACCAGCCAGGAATTGATCGGGTAGGCGGTCACGCCGCCGATCAGGGTCGCCACCGACATGACACCCCAAAAGGCTGGGTTCCAGGGGTTGTCGCCTTCCGGCACCACGTGCATCAGGATGATCATGGTCGGGATCATGCCGAACATCACCATGTTCATGGAGACGGTCTCGGCGAAGAAAGTCTTCCTGACCGCAACCCAGTAGCTGCCGAACATGGATTTCATGAACAGCGCCTGAAAGACCAGAAGGCCCACCACAAAGGCCGACAGGTACTCGATGATGAGGTCGATGCCGTTCGGCAGCATGAAGTGATAGACGATGGCGGCCGAGATGATGATGCCCGTGGCATCGCCCGCCAGACAATGGGCCATCGAGCCGATCGTCTGTTTCCAATGGGCGGCAATGAAAGGGTCGTGGGTGCCGGGCGAGGGCTGGCGGCAGGTCAGCAGGTAGACGAACAGGCCGATCGGTCCGGTGTAGAGAATGACCAGCACCCAGGCGAGCCTCATGACCCCGACCGAAGGCGTGTTGGTCGCCTGGTCCCAGATGACGAACACCACCGCGCCAAACGTCAACGCGTACCAGACAAGCAAGGCACCCATCAGCATGCCGATTCCCCCTTAGTCGTCTGCGCTGCTACCGCCATCGAGCCACGGAAAGGTGCCGGTGGCATAACTCGCTTGTCCCTAAAATCCATCCCCATCCCCACGAGCATGGTGGACCGTCGGCAAGCCGCTGTGAAGGGGACAAGGGGTTAGGCGACCGCGGGCCTTATGAATCGGGCATAGGCAAAGCGCGCCAGATGGCGGGTGACGCGCCACGCGATCCAGCCGGGGATCGAGGCCAGAACGCCATAGAGCGCGGCAACCAGGATGCGCATCAGCGGCCATCCGCGCTTGAACAGGCGAAGGCTCGTCTTGCCGGTCAGCTCGATCACCGCGCGCGTCTTCTTGCCCAGCACCTTGGCCATGGCCGCGACCTCGCCAATCTCCGTGGCACTTCGAATATGGGGAAGAATGCGCATCGTTTCCGCCGGACCAAGACGCGAGGAGATGTCGCCGATGTCATCAAGCGTCGCGACGAGGCGGCTATGACGTGCCGTTTCCAGATGCTGGCCGGCAACGCGTTTTAAACCGGTGATGTCCGTCGCGTCGACGCTGGTGAGGTCCGTTCTCAGCCGGGTCAGGTCGACGGCCTGGCGGGCCAGCCCGGCCATGTCGTCCAGCAAGGGTGCGGCCAGGCGTCCGGTACGTTTCGCGGCCTTCGTGACCGAGGCGCCGACCCGGACCGGCAGCGCCGCGCCGCCGGTTGCCCAGGTCGCCGTCGTGATGCCCAGACCGACGCCGGAGAGCACGAGGATGAACTCATCATAAGGTTCGCCCGCGACCATTGCGCCGCCTTCTAGAGCAATATCCCTGACGTCGCCGACGACGGTCAGGTCGGACGCCACGGCACCACCGAACGACGCGATATCGTCGGTCTCGCCCGTGACGAAACCCGCCGCGAAGCTCGTGCTTTCGCGCCACGTGCTCTGCCAGACGCCATGGGCTTCGTTCAGATCGGCGAGCAGCTCGGGTGGCAGGCTATAGCCCGTGAAGGTTGCCGTCTCGGCATAGATGTCGGCGGTTTCGACGTCATCCTCGGCCAAGGCCGTCTCGACCTGTGCGGCAAAGTCTTCCGCGGTCAGCGTGGCGCGCAGGGCGTCATGGACCACCATCGCCTCGGACCGGTCGTCGGCCATGATGATCACAGCCGCGGCGATCGCCGCAATCCAAAACAAGACGATTGCCGCATATGTACGCCATCTGCCCATGACCGCCATGGTGACGGTTAAATGCGGGCAAAATCATGGCCTTTCAATAAGTTGGGCCGTGAGTTGAAAGTGGCATATCAGCAGGCCTGCCGTGCGGCGCTTGCCCCAATTCAATCGGAAATTACTGAGTTAAGCCGTAGGGTTAGGCGGCTTTCTTCAGCCGGTCGAACGCCGCGATCACGTCGGCCGTCGTGCAGCGTGCCCCGGTCTGCAGATACTCCATGGCGTCCAGTGACGCTTCGTGACGGGCATAGGTCGAGCCGCCGACGCAGTCTTCGACCACCCGCATGTAGTAGTCATGCTGGTGGCCGTCGACAAAGGTGTAGTGGACGCAGACGTCCGTCAGCTCGCCGCACAGGATCAGGGTATCGGCCTTCAGGCCTTTCAGCAGGATTTCCAGATCGGTGCCAAAAAAGGCGGAATAGCGCCGTTTGGCGATGTGATACTCGCCTTCCTGCGGTTGAACGCGGCGATGAATGGCCGTGCTGGGCACGCCTTCGATGCAGTGCACGTCCTCGCTGCCGTCGAGTTCGCGGCCGAAGTCCACATGGTCCGGGCGATGGACTTCCTGGATGAAGACGAGCGGGATGCCGTTCTGGCGCGCGGCGCCGACCAATTTTTCGGCGTTGTCGAGCAGCCGGTCGCGGTCGCCCATATAGGGAATGCCTGAATCGCCGGAGTCGTCGTTATCGCCGCCCTGAATGTCGATCACGACCAGAACCGGCCTTCCTTCGATAAACGCTGGCATCTGAGCCTCCTCAGTCAGAATGGACCATGTTAGGCCTTTTGGCGCCGAGCGCCTACAGGCTGCGGCACATGAAGACGCGCCGTGACGTGTCGAGGCCGAACGCCGCTTCTTCGGATTCGATCCGGCGCAAAGCGGGCGTCAGAGCGTCCGATCCCAGGCGCTCGAAACCCAGCCGCTCGTAATAGGGTGCGTTCCACGGCACATTGGCGAAGGTCGAGAGCAAGACGGTGCGATCACCGCGATCTTTCGCGGCATCGCAGACCGCGTCGATCAAGCGTCTGCCGATGCCGCGCCGCTGATAGGCGCGCATCACATCGAGTTCCTGGATATAGAACGCGTCATCGACGAGCCGGGCATAGACGAACCCAATGGGCACATCGTTGATGTCGCAGGCGACCCATAGCCTCGATTCGGCCTGAGCATCGCGCAGGGTTTCGAGGTCGGTGGGCGGGTCGTCATCGATGTCGGCCATACCGACATCACGAAAGATGCCGGCCGCGTCATCCTCGATCAGACGGCACGCCTGCAGGTCTTCAAGCCGTGCCGGGCGAATGTTGATGGCGTCGTCAGGCGTTGGAACGGCTCCTCAGTCGTCCAACGCGACCGCGTCGCCCACGGCGACATGGCCTGGCGACGTGACGCGGCAGGTGACGCCGCCGCGCCAGTCCGGCGTCAGGGCCTGACGTAACCCGGCGACCTGTTCTTCCATACGGTTGCACGGGTCGGTCTCGCCGGTGATCTGAAGCGCCAGATCGCCGATACGAATGGTCTTGCCGACCTTGCCTTCGACCCTGAGGCCCTCGATCAGGATGTTGGAGCGTCGTGTGGTCCAGGGGATCTTTTTGCCCAGCTCGTCGCAGGCGGCCTGCCAGCTCTCTCGGGTCAGAACGGTGACCTGCCGGTCATCGGGTTCACCGCGGTAGTCGCCGTCGACACCGGCCTCCAACGAGACGCCTGCTTCGTTCAATTCCTCCATGGGCGCACGCGACTTTTCCCTGCGCGCGATGGAAAGAACACGTCCCGTCATGGCCGGTTTCTCCGTTTCCTGATTGATCGACGCGCATCCTGTCGTCTATGGCGGTGTCGCGCAAGGTTTCAGCCCCGGCTTCTCGGGATATGCTTACGCACAACCGGCAGGGGTGTCGCAAAGACGCCTCTTTCCCGTAACAGGATCCAATGCAAAGGGCAGACAGCATGACGACAACCATCAATCGCCGAATTATCCTCGCCAAGCGTCCGGTCGGGCTGCCGACGGACGATGACCTGAAACTTGTCGAAGGCGCTGTCCCGGCGCCCGGTGACGGCGAGGTGCTGGTCCGCACGATCTATCTGAGCCTCGATCCCTACATGCGCGGCATGATGGATGACGCGGAGTCCTATGACGCACCGATCGGTCTTGGCGAGGTCATTGTCGGCGGCACGGTGGGCGAAGTCGTCGAGTCAAAGTCTCCGGCCCTGAATGTCGGTGATCTGGTCGAGGCGTATTCCGGTTGGCAAGACTATGCGGTGTTCCCCGCCGGTCAGGTCCGCAAGCTCGATCCCGCTTTGGCGCCGCTCACCACTGCGCTTGGCGTGCTCGGCATGCCGGGACTGACGGCCTATCACGGTCTGCTTGAGGTCGGTCAGCCCAAGGCTGGCGAAACGGTTTTCGTTTCGGCCGCCTCCGGCGCGGTCGGGGCGACGGTCGGACAGATAGCCAAGATCAAGGGTTGTTGTGTCGCCGGGTGCGCCGGGTCCGACGCCAAGGTCGCGTACTGTCTTGACGACTGCGGCTATGACGCGTGTTTCAACTACAAGACATGCGGCGACATTGCCGACGCCATGCGCGCGACGTGTCAGGACGGCATCGATGTCTATTTCGAGAATGTCGGCGGTGTGATCGGCCGCACCGCATTTGATCAACTCAACCTTCACGGCCGTGTCGCGGTGTGCGGCTCTATCTCCAACTACAATGCCACTGAACCGGAGATGGTGCCGGACGAGCTTTGGAAGTTCATCGTCAAGCGGGCGCGTATGGAAGGTCTGCTGGTCACCGATTTTGCGGATGGGCATGCTGCCGCGATCGCTGAGATGGCCGGCTGGATCAAGGACGGCCGCCTGACCTATCGCGAGACCATCGTCGACGGGTTGGAGAAAGCGCCCGCCGCGTTCAACGGCCTGTTCAGCGGCGACAACTTCGGTAAGCTTGTTATCCGGGTTGCCGACGCGCCGGGTTAGATCGTCATCGGGCGGTTGTGCTCAACGGGTTAGAGTGGAGTTTCTTATGCGTTTTCTTGCGACGCTTTTGGTGGTTCTGTTGCTGGCGCCGGGTATCGTCCAGGCCCAGTACGATGATCCGGATTCCGATTTGCTGAATATCGAGCCGGGCACGGTCGATCCCGACAGCGATCAGATCGATATTCCGTTGGGCGACGACAGTGGCACCAAAGACGCTGAGACGGATCGCGTGACCGAAGAGACGCTGTGCTGTCAGATGCCGGACGACGTGCGCGAGGCCGACGAACTGTGTGCTGACGTCGAGTGTCCTTAACGACGCTGGAGCGCCTGCCTAGCTAAGCTTGGCGAACCGCTCGAGGTGCCAGTCGACGTCACCGAACAGGCGGGCAACGATGGTCAAGCGCTTGAAGTAATGACCGGCGGCGTATTCCTCGGTCATGCCGATACCGCCATGAAGCTGAATCGCCTCCTGCCCGACAAGGCGGCCGGATTTGCCGATCTGTGCCTTCATGGCCGAGACCGCCAGACGCCGTTCGTCCCGGTCGTCGCTATCGACATCGTTCATGTAGACCGTGGTCAACGAGCGCGCTTCTTCCAGGGCGACGAACATATCGACCATGCGGTGCTGCAGGGCCTGGAACTTGCCGATTGGCTGGCCGAACTGCTCACGCGTCTTCGAGTAGTCGATGGTGAGGTCGTTCAGGGCCGCCATCAGACCCAGCGCTTCGCCGCATAGGGCCGCGGCGCCGCGGTCGATGGTCTCCTCGATTACCGGATAGGCCGCGCCTTCTTCGCCGATCAGCGCGTCCGATGAAACCTCGACGCCATCAAAGCTGATTTCGGCGGCACGGCTGCCGTCGTTGGTGGCGTATCCTCTGCGGCTCACGCCAGATGCATCGGCGTCGACCAGAAACAGCGAGAGACCGTCTTCGTCGCGGTCGCCGCCGGCCATGCGGGCGCTTACCACCAGGCGGTCGGCGGTGTCGCCGTTCAGCACCACAGACTTCGCGCCGTCCAGCTTGTAACCACTGTCTTGGCTTTTGGCGGTGGTTGTCACCGCGGCGATATCGTTGCGCGACTGTCGTTCGCCATGGGCAAACGCCATCAGCGTTTCGCCGGCGACGAGAGAAGGCAAAACATCCTGCTGCTGCGCCGACGTGCCCGCGCGCGCCAGCGTGCCGCCGCCCAGGACGACGCTGGCCAAGAATGGTTCGTTGACCAGGCCCCGGCCCAGTGACTCGGAGAGGATGGCGACATCCTTGGCGCCGCCGAAGCCGCCGACATCCTCAGGCAGGCCCAGACCAAGCCAGCCCAGTTCAGCGAAGGTTTTCCAGACTTCCGGCCGGAAACCCTGTTCGCTCTTCGCCGACGCTCGGCGATCGGAGAACTTGTAGTCGCGCTCGACAAACCGGTCGGCGCTCTCCTTTATCAACTGTTGCTCGCTGGAGAGCTCCAGGTCGATCATCACGTCACTCCCACGGGGTCACATTGATTTCTTGTTCTCGTCGCGCTGGATGCTAGAGCAGATCCCGTTTTGATGGAATCGCTTCGCGATGCCATCGAGATGGGTGAATCTGCTCTACTCACAAATATAGAGCGGATTCGCGTGGTCAGGTAGGATCGCTCAACGATTCTACCTGGCCACGATCCGCTCTAGAGGCCCAGCACCGCCTTGGCGATGATGTTTTTCTGAATCTCGTTCGAGCCACCGTAGATCGTCACCTTGCGGGTGTTGAAATAAGTCGGCGCCGCCGGCATGGCGTAGTCGGGGCCCACCGGCTCCTCGTTCCAACCCTCTTCCATGGCTTCGGGGATGAAGGGCAGGGCGTAATTGCCGACCGCGTCCATGGTGAGCTCGGTCAGCGCCTGATCGAGCTCGGTGCCGCGGATCTTGATGAACGAGGCTTCCGGTCCCGGCGTCTTGCCGGCGACCTGATCGGCCAACAGGCGCAATGTGGTCGCCTCCAGCGCCATGATCTGGATTTCCGTATCGGCGACTCTGTGGCGGAAACGCGAGTTTTCCAAGAGCGGTTTGTCGCCATCCATTTCGTTGGCGGCGATGTCCTTGATGCGTCTTAGCGCGCGTTTCGCCTGAGGGATGCCGGCCATGTTTGTGCGCTCATAACCCAACAGGAACTTGGCATAGGTCCAACCCTTGTCCTGTTCACCGATCAGGTTGCCGACCGGCACGCGCACATCGTCGAACATAACGGTGTTGACCTCGTGACCGCCTTCCATGGTGATGATCGGATTGATAGAGATACCCGGGCTCTTCATGTCGATCAGCAGGAACGAAATGCCTTCCTGCTTCTTTCCGCTGCTGTCTGTGCGCACCAGGCAGAACATCCAATCGGCCCAATGACCCATCGTGGTCCATGTCTTACCGCCGTTGACCACATAGTGATCGCCGTCCAGGACCGCCTTGCACTTAAGGCTGGCGAGGTCGGAGCCGGAATTGGGTTCAGAGTAGCCCTGACACCAGAAGACATCGGCGGTGAGAATACCGGGCAGGTGTTCTTTTTTCTGTTCCTCGGTCCCGAAATGCATGATGACCGGCGCCACCATATCAGGGCCAAACGGCATCTCGCCGGGCGCGCCGGCCTCGCCGAGTTCGGTCTCGAAGATATAGTGCTGGACCGGACTCCAGTCACAGCCGCCGTATTCGGTCGGCCAGTGCGGGCATGACCAGCCCTTGGCGTGGAGCTTCTTGTGCCATGTGACGTAGTCGTCCCGACTCAAGCCATGGCCGGCCAAGACCTTATCGCTGATCGCCGGCGGCAGTTCGGCGGCAAGAAAGGCTCTGACCTCGTCGCGAAAAGCGCGATCGGCATCACTCAGGTTGATCTGCATGGTGGTCTCCGAGAGTCCATAACGGCGGTGTTGGATTGGATGCTAGTTGATCTGACGCCAAAGAGAATGGTTTTTTGCGCTGATCGGAGGCGTGCTAGCCGCGCCAGAATGCCCGATGCAATTGAAACACTTCTCCCTTCAAGCATGACATGCAACTGAAACACACCGGTCCCAAATCGCGGGATGCACGGCGGCACTCCCGCGTCCGCCGCCCCAGACGCGAAGGGAGGCGCTCATGCCGATACGCTCAAGCAAGCTGCATTCTACGCCCAGGATGGCCACCGCATTGGGCGGCGGCACCAATAAATGGGCCCGGCACACTGCCGAGTTGGCAAGTGGCCGTATCGATGGACAGACGCCGCCTCTAACGCCTCTTGCGGTTAATGCAAGTGCCGCCGATGCCTCGCATCCGGCGATGGTGACCGAGCGTTTCGACCTCAGGCCTCTCACACTTGAACACGCGCCCTATGTTGCGGATCTTGGCGCGGATCCGGATGTCGTCAAGACCTTGATCTGTGACTGGTCAAGCGCCGAGCAGCGGCTTGCCATCGCGCGTGCTTGGATAAAGCGAAATCAGGTCTTCGGTATCTGGGGCGTCTTCGATCGGGATGGCAGGTTCGGCGGCCACGGCCGATTTATCGGCTTCTGCGCGGTCGACGAACCGCTTGAGCATGTCGGGCAAGGTCCTGAAATCTACTATGCCTTTTGTCGCAGCGCCTGGGGCAAGGGTGTGGCGACCGAGGTCGTCGGCATCATTATGCGCCACCTGTTCCGGCGCGGCGATATCGGCTCGCTTGAAGCGCTTGTGCTGGCCGGGTTGAACCCGGCTTCGCGCAGGCTGCTTGAAAACCTCGGCATGCGGTTGATTGGCCGCTTTCCGCATGTCGCCTATGCCGACAGCCAATGCGCGCCGACAATCCGCTATGAAGTCTGGCGGGTCAGGACGGCGACACCGTCAAACGCCCTCAGAAGATTGGAGGAAGCGGCCTATAAAATCGGGCAGTTCGTCGCCGAAGGCGTCGGGTCCAAGGAAGCGGTCGCCGCCTCACTCAGCGCGGCGGCCGAGGCCAATGGACTGGCGGCGCGTCTGGGCGAGGGCACCGTCGCCGACATCGTTGATGAAAGCCTGGCCGCCGGCCTGAAGGAAAATGGCCTGCTGCATTACCGGCTCGTAAGACATGAGTGCCCGTGGCTCTAGTCTGACGTCATGACCCCTGGCATCCATCGTCGCGATGCGTATGCTCTCGCCCGACACAGCGCTCTAGCGGGAGAAGCACATGGATATGTTTGGTTTGACCGGCAAGGTCGCCGTTGTGACGGGCGGTTCAAAAGGCATCGGGCGGGCGATCGCCGAGCGCATGGCCGAAGCCGGCGCCAAGGTCGTTGTTGCAAGCCGTAAACTGGACAAGTGCCAGGAGGTCGCCGACGGCATCAACGCGGCGGGCGGTGAAGCAATCGCGGTAGCCTGCAACGTCTCCCACATCGATCAGCTCGAAAACCTTGTCGACCAGACGTTGAAGGCGTTCGGCAAGGTTGACATCCTGGTCGGCAACGCCGCCGTCAACCCGCATTACGGTCCGATGACCGATATCGAGGAGACGGCCTTCGACAAGATCATGGACAGCAACATCAAGGCGAACCTGTGGCTCGCCCGCATGCTGCTGCCCCAGATGGCGGAACGGCGCGACGGCGTGGTAATCCTGTTGTCCAGCATAGCCGGCATCAAAGGCACCGACGATATCGGCGTCTACGGCATCTCCAAGGCTGCCGACAGCGCGATGGTCAGGAACCTGGCGGTGCGCTGGGGAGAGCACAACATCCGCTGCAACGCCATCGCGCCCGGCCTGATCAAGACCGACTTCGCCCGGGCGCTCTGGGAAAACCCGGAACGGCGGGCCGTGGTCGAGGCGAGCTATCCCCTGCGCCGCCTGGGCGAGCCCGACGATATCGCCGGCGTGGCGGTTTTCCTGGCCTCGCCGGCGGGCAGCTACATCACCGGCCAGACAATTGTCGTTGATGGCGGCTCGACAATCGTCGCCAGCGTTTGACGCCAGCGCTCATCATCACCATCTTTGGGAAGTCAGCAGCATCGAGGACGGTTTCATGGTCAAGGCGACATTCGCAGCGGGTTGTTTCTGGAGCCCGGAGGAGACCTTCAGCCAGATCACCGGCGTGACGGCGACCCAGGTGGGCTATATCGGCGGTACGCTCGATAACCCGACTTACGAAGCCGTCTGCAGCGGCACGACCGGCCACGCCGAGGCCATCGAGATCGAGTTCGATCCAGACCGCATCACCTATGACGAGCTGCTCGACGTCTTTTGGTCGATCCACGATCCCACAACCAAGGACCGCCAGGGACCGGATATCGGCAGCCAGTATCGCTCGGCAATCTTTGTTCATGATGGTGAGCAGCGCAGCGCGGCCGAGACCTCGACGAAGGCACGCCAGGACGCGCGCACCGACGGCCGCACCATAGTGACGCAGATCGTTGATGCGCCGACCTTCTGGCCGGCCGAAGACTATCACCAGAGATTCCTGGAAAAGCGCCGCAGCAAGTTCGGCGGCTTGTTCGGCTGACCTAACTGGCGGCTGCCGCCTTCGCCTTGTCGATCAGGGCACGCACGCGTTCGTCCATGACCGCGAACCGCTCGTCTTGGGTTTGGCCGCGCAGATAGCGGATGTAGATCTGCTGTACGATCACGGCGATCTTGAAGGCGCCGAACACCTCGTACCAGATTAGTCGTGAGAGATCGAAGCCCGTCCGACCGCCATAGGCCTCTCTGATCTCCTGGCGGGTCGGAAAGCCGGGCCGGTCGGTCGGCATCCACGCGGCCTTGCGCTGCAAGTCGCTGTCTGTGGCTTCGGCCCAATAGTTCAGCAGGTTGGCAAGATCGAGCAGCGGGTCACCGCGCGTGCACATGTCCCAATCGAGCACGGCGACCGCGCGTGCCGGGTCGTCATGGGCGACCATGATGTTGTCGAGCTTGAAGTCGTTATGGACCAGGGTGACCTGATCGGAGTCGGGGATATCGGTCTCGATCCAGGTAATCAGATCGCCGGCATCGGGCGCGTTTTCGTCGACGGCGGCATTCCAGCGCTTGACCCAGCCCGCGACCTGCCGTGCAACGAAACCTTCCGGGCGGCCCAGGTCGCCTAGACCGACGCTTTCGGGGTCGACCCGGTGAAAGTCCGCCAGGCTGTCGACGATCATGCGGCCGATCCGCTGGCAGAGCGGCGGGTCGTTGTTGATGACGGTCGTGTTGTTGGCCCGGATCACGAAGCCATCGCGCCGCTCCAGCACGTGAAAGTCGACGCCAAGGACGTCCGGATCGGTGCACAGAACGAAGCTGCGCGGCGCCAACGGGTAGGCGCGCCACAGGTCCTTTAAGACACGATGCTCGCGCTTCATGTCGTGTGCGCTTGGTGCTACGGGTCCGAGTGGGGGGCGGCGCAGGACAAACTCGTTCTCGGCGAACCGCAGCAAGTAAGTGAGGTTGGCGTGGCCGCCGCCAAACTGCCGGACGCTGAGTGGGCCTTCTGCGCCCTCCAGGTTATCGCGCAGCCAGGGCTCCAAACGTGTCAGATCGAGTGTTTCGTCGGCCCGAACATCGATAGTCTCGGGGTCGCTGGCAGATCGTTTGTCGCGCCCCGACGTCATGGCCGTTGCCTGGTCCCGCAAGGCCTTCGGCTCAGCAAATCTCGAACAGGCCGGCCATGCCCTGACCGCCGCCGATGCACATGGTGACGACCGCATGTTTGGCGCCGCGGCGCTTGCCTTCGATCAGCGCGTGGCCGGTCATGCGCGCCCCTGACATGCCGTAGGGGTGGCCGATCGAAATCGAGCCGCCGTCAACATTGAGTTTCTCGTTGTCGATGCCCAGCTTGTCCCGGCAGTAGATGACCTGAACCGCGAAGGCTTCGTTCAGCTCCCACAGATCGATGTCGTCGACCGTCAATCCGTTGCGCTCCAGAAGTTTCGGCACGGCGTACACCGGACCGATGCCCATTTCATCCGGCTCGCAACCGGCGACCACCATGCCTTTGTAGATCGCCATCGGTTCGATGCCGCGCTTAGCTGCCGCGGAGGCCTCCATCACGACACAGGCCGAGGCGCCGTCAGACAGCTGGCTGGCATTGCCGGCGGTGATGAACTGGTCTTCGCCGCGCACGGGGTCGAGGCCCTGGAGGCCCTCCAGCGTGGTCGTCGGACGGTTGCCTTCGTCCTTGTCGAGCGTCACCGCCTGTTCGCTGATCTCGCCGGTCTCCTTGTCCTTGACCAGCTTGATCGATGGCAGGGGCACGATCTCGTCGTCGAACTTGCCGGCCTGTTGGCCGGCGGCCGTGCGCATCTGGCTCTGCAGGGCGTATTCGTCCTGGGCCTCGCGGCTGATACCATAGCGCGCCGCGACCGTGTCGGCGGTTTCCAGCATGGACATCCAGAGCGCCGGCTTGTGCTCCATCAACCAGTCTTCGGTCGCCTTGTATTGATTCATGTGATCGTTCTGGACCAGGCTGATCTGTTCGACGCCGCCGGCGACCGCGACATCGACCTTGTCGACGACGACCCGCTGGGCGGCCGAGCTGATCGCCTGCAGGCCCGAACTGCAGAAGCGGTTGATGGTGGTCGCCGCCGTCGTCACCGGCAGGCCAGCACGGATCGTTGCCAGGCGCGCGTGGTTGTGGCCGGTCGCGCCTTCGGGCAGGCCGCAGCCGATCATGACATCCTCGACTTCGGCGGGCTCGACGCCGGCGCGCTCGACCGCGTGCTCGATCACATGGCCGGTCATGGTGATGCCGTGGGTGTTGTTGAACGCGCCGCGATAGGCCTTGCCGATCGGGGTGCGGGCGGTGGAGACAATGACGGCTTCACGCATGGTTCAGTCCTCCTGATCGTAATCTTCGAAGGTCTTGCCTTCGTCGGCCAGCCGTTTCAGCAGTGGCGATGGTTTCCAATGGGCAAATCCAATCTCGTCATGATAGCGGCAGACGGCGTCATAGACGGTCTTCAAGCCGACCGTGCCGGCCCAGTGCATGGGACCGCCGCGCCAGACCGGAAAGCCGTAGCCGTTGATGTAGACGAGGTCGATATCGCTGGCGCGCAACGCAAAACCCTCATCCAGGATCTGTGCGCCAATGTTGACCAGCGGGTACATGCATCGCTCCAGGATCTCCTGGTCGGAGAAGTTCCGGCTCTCCAGCCCGAAATGCGCGGCCGCGTCTTTGGCTAACTGCGTGACTTCCGGGTCCGGGACCGGCGTGCGGGTGCCTTGTTCGTAGATGTAATAGCCACGCCCGGTCTTCTGCCCGAATCGGCCCATCTCGCACAGCTTGTTCGAGACAAAGCTGCCGCGCTCGTGAACCGCCTCGCCGCCACCAGCGTCCTTGCGTTTGCTCCAGCCGATATCGAGGCCGGCCAGATCGCTCACCGCCAGCGGCCCCATGGCCATGCCGAAATCGTACATGACCTTATCGATCTGCTGAGGCGCGGCGCCTTCTTCGACCATCAGTGCGGCTTCGCCGAAGTACCCCTCCAGCATGCGGTTGCCGATGAAGCCGTGACAGACGCCCGCGACGATCGGCAGTTTGCGCATCCGCTTGCCGACATCCATGACCGTCGCCAGTACCTGGTCGCTGACGTTTTCCGTACGCACGACCTCCAGAAGGCGCATGACGTTGGCCGGGCTAAAGAAGTGGGTGCCCAGGACGTTACCCTTGCGGCCCGGCACGGTCTCGGCGATTTCGTCAACGTTCAGATAGGACGTGTTGCTGGTCAGGATCGCATCGGGTTTGCAAACGCTGTCGAGCTTGGCGAAGACCTCTTTCTTGACCTCCATGGTCTCGAACACTGCCTCGATCACCATGTCGACATCGCTGAGCGCGGTGTAATCGAGCACCGGCTCGATCATAACCATGCGCTTGTCCATGTCGCCCTGTGACAAACGGCCCTTGGAGACGGTGTTGGCGTAGTTCTTTTCGATGCGCGCCATGCCCTTGTCGAGCGCGTCCTGGTTCTGCTCCAGGATGCGCACGGGGATGCCGGCGTTGGCGAAGTTCATGGCGATGCCGCCGCCCATGGTGCCGGCGCCCAAGACACCGGCGGTCTTGACGGGCCTGAGTTCGATATCCTTGGCGATGCCCGGAATCTTGGCCGCCGCGCGCTCGGCAAAGAAGACATGGCGCAGGGCCTTCGACTCGTTTGACTTGACGCAATCTTCAAAGATCTCGCGCTCGCGTTTGACGCCTTCGTCGAACGGCAGTTCGACGGCGGCCTCAACACATTCGATACAGGCATAGGGCGCGCGCATGCCGCGGGCGCGGCGTTTGATCTCCTGGCGTTTGGCGTCGAAGATACCGGGGTCGTCGAGCTTGGCGTCCAGATCGCGCGCCAGGTGATGAGGCCCGCCCGACGCTGCTTTTTCTTCAGCAAACGCTAGTGCGCCGTCCAGCAGATCGCCGTCGATGACCTTGTCGACAATGCCGAGTTCGGCGGCGCGAGGCGCGCGGACCGGATTGCCTGAAACGATCATGTCGAGCCCGGCCTGCACACCGGCCAGGCGCGGCAGGCGCTGAGTGCCGCCGGCGCCCGGTGGAAACCCGAGCTTGACCTCGGGCTGGCCGACCTGGGCTGTCGGCACGATAACACGGTAGTGGCAGGCCATGGCGACCTCCAGCCCGCCACCGAGCGCATGGCCGTGAATGGCCGCGACGACAGGCTTGGCGCTGCCTTCGAAACTCTTGATGACGTCGGAGAAGTTCTCTTCGCCCTCCGGCCAGGGCAGGGAGAAGTAACGGATGTCGGCACCGGCGATGAAGCCGCGCCCGGCGCCTATCAGGACAATGGCGGTCACGTCATCGTCGGCGTTCGCCTCGGCGACACCGTTAACGATGCCTTTGGGAACGCCGGGACTCATGGCGTTGACCGGCGGATTCGTTACCGTCACGACGCCGATCGCGCCACGTTTCTCATAGTTCACCAAGGACATGGGTATCTCCCGCAACTGCGAAGGTTTGTTGTGCGGTGCAGCACGCTAGAGCACGCGCACGCCGCAATCAACGCCGCTGGGATGCCTGGCGACGGTATTCCTCCTTCGAGATGACCCCGCGGTGCACCTCGTCGGGACCGTCGGCGAAGCGCACCGTACGCGCGTACATCCAGGCATGCGCCAGGAAAAAGTCCTGGCTGATGCCGGCGGCGCCATGGGCCTGAATGGCACGGTCAATCACGGTCTGCGCGACGTTAGGGGCCACCACCTTGATCATGGAAATTTCCGAGCGCGCCTCCTTGTTGCCGACCTTGTCCATCATGTCGGCGGCTTTGAGCGTCAATAGCCGGGCCTGATCGATTTCCATGCGCGAGTTGGCGATGTCGGCGCGTATGGTGTCGCGGGTCGCGAGTGGCCGGCCGAAGGCGACGCGGTCTTCGACGCGATGGCACATGGCCTCCAGCGCACGTTCGGCCAAGCCGATCAGGCGCATGCAGTGGTGAATGCGGCCCGGCCCCAGGCGGCCTTGGGCGATCTCAAAACCGCGGCCTTCACCGAGCAACAGGTTCGTTGCCGGCACGCGCACGTCCTCAAATGTCAACTCCATATGGCCGTGCGGCGCATGATCGTTGCCGAACACGGTCATCGGTCGCACCACGGTGACGCCGGGCGTGTCCATCGGCACCAGGATCATCGATTGCTGTTTGTGCCGTTCCGCGTTCAGGTCGGTTTTTCCCATAAATATCAATATCTTGCAGCGGGGATCGCCGGACCCGGAGATCCACCACTTGCGCCCGTTGATCACGTAGTCGTCGCCATCGCGTTCGATCCGCGATTCGATGTTGGTGGCATCCGAGGAGGCGACCTGAGGTTCGGTCATGGCAAAGGCGGAGCGGATCTCGCCGGCCAGCAGCGGTTCCAGCCACTGTTTCTTCTGATCTTCGGTGCCGTAACGCTCCAGCACTTCCATGTTGCCGGTATCCGGCGCCGCGCAGTTAAAGGCCTCCGGCGCGATGAAGCTGCGGCCCATGGTTTCGCACAGCGGCGCGTATTCGAGGTTGCTGAGGCCGAAGCCCCGTTCGCTGTCGGGCAGGAACATGTTCCACAGGCCCTCGGCGCGCGCCTTCTTTTTCAGTTCCTCGATGATTGGGGGGACTTTGTTCCAACCGCCATTGCGCGCCTGGTCTTCATAGGCGTGCTCGTTGGGATAGATGTGCTCGGCCATGAAGTCGCCGATGCGTTTCGTCAGGTCCTTGACCTTGTCCGAATAGTCGAAGTCCATGATGTGTCCTTTGGGCGGGGGTGCCCGGTCAGGGAGGATGGGGCCGCCAGCGCGGCCTTCTCAGATGGTCGGCAGTTTGTGGTTTTTGAATCGTTCGCGCAGTTGCAGTTTGGAGACCTTGCCTGTCGCGGTGTGCGGCAGTTCGTCGACAAACGCGATGTCGTCGGGCATCCACCATTTGGCGACTTGGCCGTCGAGATGGTCGAGCACGCTGTCGGCCGTTAGGTCGGCACCGTCACGGCAGACGATGACCAGCATGGGCCGTTCGGTCCATTTTGGGTGGGGCATGGCAATGGCCGCCGCCTCTTGCACGTCGGGATGCCCCATGACCACACTTTCCAAATCGATCGAACTGATCCATTCGCCGCCGGATTTGATCAGATCCTTGGTGCGGTCGGTGATTTGCAGGAGCGATTCGTCATCGATTGTCGCGACATCGCCGGTGCGAAACCAGCCATCGTCGGTGATGGCGGCCTTTGTGGCCTCGTCGTCCTTGTAATAGCCGCTAGCGATCCAGGGGCCACGGCAGACCAGTTCGCCGGAGGTTTCGCCGTCGTGGGGCAGGTCGTTGTGATCGTCGTCGAGGATGCGCAGTTCAACGCCGAAGACTCGGCGCTGTTTGCATTTGCGGGCATAACGCGTTTCCTCATCCAGTTCGTCAAATCCCGGTCCTTCACTGCCGGCCGCGCAGACCGGACTGGTCTCGGTCATGCCCCAGCCCTGGACATAGGTGACGCCATGGTCTTCCTCATAGGCCTTGATCATCGAGACCGGTGCTGCCGCACCGCCGCTGACCAGGATAAAGCCGGGTGGCAGCTTGGCGCCGGTTTCGTTCAGGTGGTTCAACAGACCCAGCCAGATTGTCGGCACGCCCAGCGTCAGGTTAACCCGTTCGCTGTCGAACAACTCAAGAAGGCTTGGCGGGTCCAACCTAAAGCCTGGCATGACGATTTTTGCACCGCAGATTGGCGCCGCATAGGCCTGTCCCCACGCCTGAACATGGAACATGGGGACGACCGGAAGCACCGCGGTCGTGGAGTCCATGGTCAACGTGCCGGCCGCCAAAAGTCCCATGGCATGAAGCACAGTCGAACGGTGACTAAAGAGTGCGCCTTTAGGATTGCCGGTCGTGCCGGACGTGTAGCACATGGCGGCCGCCGTGTTCTCATCGAACGATGGCCAGTCATAGGATGTCGGTTGACCTTCCAGCAGCGCTTCGTAGCACATGGCATTCTTCAGACTGGTCTCGGGCATGTGCTCCCGGTCGGTCATGATGATATAGCCTTCGACCTTTGGGAATTGATCGGCCAAGCCTTCCAGCAACTCGACCAGGTTCAGATCAAGGAAGATGAAACGGTCTTCGGCATGGTTGACGATGTATTCCAGTTGATCGTGGAACAGGCGCGGGTTGATCGTGTGGCAGACGGCGCCGATGCCCGAGATACCGTAATAGAGCTCCATGTGCCGGTAGGTGTTCCAGGCGAACGTCGCAACGCGATCACCCGGTTTCACGCCTAGCGCGACAAGCGCGTGGGCCAGCTGTTGTGTGCGGGCATAGCAGTCTCGGTAGGTATAGCGGTGGATGGGCCCTTCTACCGTGCGCGTCACGATTTCCTGCAGGCCGTGCGCCTGCGCCGCATGCGCCAGGATCCCCGAGATCATCAGCGGCGTATCCATCATTTGTCCGCGCAACATGGTGCTTTTGCCTCCCCAGGCTCATTTCATTTTCACGAATGATAACGCCGTGGGACCCAACTTCCAGGCTCATCAAACGTAATTTCTCCGATTTCACTTCTGGTTTACGCTGGCTCAGGGAGGCCCGTAGCCATGCCTGATCACCTTCTGACCGACGACTTCAAGGAAACGCCGTTCTGGTGGGATGCGGCACCCAGGCCGGAATCGGCCGATCGCACACCGCCCGCCAAAGCCGACGTGGTGGTGGTCGGGTCCGGCAACGTCGGTTTGGCCGCGGCCCTGACCCTGGCGCGCGCCGGGCGCGACGTGGTCGTGTTGGACGCCGAGGCTCTGGGCCATGGCGGATCATCGCGCAATGCCGGCTATATCGGCCGTACGCTGTGGTTCAAATATCCGGCGCTGAAGCAGAAACTGGGGACCGAGGCGGCCAAGACTCTGACCGAGGCGGCGGGGCGCGCCCATGACTTCGTCGCCGAGACGATCGAGCGCGAGCAGATCGCCTGCCACTTCATCGACAACGGCCGGTTCATTCCCGCCGTCACGCAGACGGTCTATTGCAAGATGGAAAAAGAGCTCCAGGACATGCTCGACGACGGCGTGGAGACGGAGAGCTGGATGGTGCCGCGAGAGCGCCAGCGCGAAGAACTGGGATCCGACCTTTATCACGGCGGTCAGGTGCTGTGCGGCACGGGCCAACTGCATCCCGGACTGTACCACCAGGGTCTGCTGGAACGCGTGCAATCCCAGGGCGCGACGACAATCGGATACTGCCCGGCGACCGGTATTCGCCGTGAAGGCGCCAGGTTTACCGTCGCGACGCCGAAGGGCGATATCGATGCCGGCCATGTCATTCTCGCGACCAACGGCTATACGCAAAAGGCAACGCCATGGTTGCGGCGTCGTCTGGTGCCGGCCCCCGCCTATATGGTCGCAACCGAACCGTTGCCACCCGAGACCATGAAGGCGTTGTTTCCGAACTACCGCACGATGATCGAAAACTGTTACAGCCCCTCATGGGCGCGCCCGTCCCATGACGGGACGAGGCTTCTGTTTGGCGGCGGGACGGGCGTGAAACGTGCGTCGCTCAAGCAAAAGGCTCACGATCTTCATGCCGGCATGGTCAGGGTCTTTCCGCAGCTTGCCGACACCAGGCTCAGCCATTGCTGGACCGGCAATGTCGCGTTCACCTTCGACCTGTTGCCCCATATAGGCGAGCATGACGGTGTGCATCATGCGACCGGATTTTGTGCTGCCGGGGTGCCGTTGGGCACCTATATGGGTCACAAAACGGCGCAGAGAATCCTCGGCGATCCGGATTCCGCCACGCCGTTCGACGGCCAACCGTTCCCGACCAAACCGTTCTATACCGGCAACCCGTGGTTCCTGCCGCTGGTTATCGCCTACTTCAACTACATGGACCGCAAGCTCCGGCGTTCCTAACCCAGGTCGATGCGCCGCTCGATCCGGATCGCCGAAAGAAAGTCCTCGTCGTGGCTTGCAACCAGCAGCGCGCCGTCATAGTCGGCAAGTGCGGCCTCGATGACCTCGATAGAGGTGAGATCCAGGTGGTTCGTCGGTTCGTCGAGGACGATCAACTGTGGTGCTTCATGGCCGCCCAACACGACAGCCAACGCGGCCCGCAGGCGTTCGCCGCCACTCAGGTTTCCGACCCGCTTCAGGGCGTCATCGTTCCGAAAAAGAAAGCGCGCCAGCATGGTCCGCGCGGCATTCTCCGGTTGCTCGGGATTGAGATGGCGAAAGTTCTCCAGGATCGTGGACGAGGGGTCGAGAAGGGCGACGTTCTGATCGAGCATGACGATCCGGCATCCCCGACGGACAGAGCCCTGATCGGGTTTCAGGTCACCGGCGACCAGGCGGAGCAGGGTCGACTTGCCGGCGCCGTTCGGCCCGATGACGGCGATCCGTTCGGGTCCCACGAGCGTGAGTGACAGGTCGGACAGGACGGACTTGCCGTCGGGTGTCCGCCAGGAAACATCGTCCATAGCAAGCAGGCGTTTGTTCGACGGCGTGTTCGATGGCGGCAGCGTAAGGCTAAGGGACTTGAAAACCTCGACGTCTTCGCGTGCGGCGTTGACCGCTGCCGTGGCATCGTCACGCTTACGCGTTGAGAGGTTGGCGCCGCGATCCATCGCTTGTTCGCTCTTCTCCTTCTTGAAGTCGTAGGCCGACTTCGAGTGGCTTCGGCTGGTTCGCTCGTGGCGACCGCGACTGTCGCTGCGTGCTTTGCGTTCGCTAGCTTTCTGAATGTCCCGGTTGACCTGGACCAACGTGCGTTCGGCTGTGGCCAAACGGTGCTCAGCGGCGTCGCGCTCCTCGGCCTTGCGCTCGGCATAGAGATCCCAGTTGCCGCCGTAGACCTTGGCTCCGAGACCGGACAGTTCGACGATGCGGTCCATCCTGCGCAACAGCTTGCGGTCATGGCTGACAACCACAGCGCCACCTTTCCAGGCGCCTAGCATGTCGGCGACGATTGCGCGTCCACCCCGGTCCAGATTGTTGGTGGGTTCGTCGAGCAGCAACAAGTCGGGTTCGGCGAACATCAGAGCCGCCAGCGCGGCGCGGGTGGCTTGGCCGCCACTTAAGGTCGCGAGTTGACGGTCGAGCGCGATATCGGCGAGGCCCGCATCAGCTAGCGCCGCCATGGCGCGCGGTTCGAGACTCCAGTCCGCGTCGTCCAGATCGCCGTCTCGGGCTTCACCCGCCTCGATACGGGCAAGCCGCTCCAGGTCGTCAGCGACGCAAAACGCATCGGCGATTGTCTGATCCGGTGGCGGGCCGCTTCTTTGATGAAGCATGCTGACGCTGCCCGTCACCGTGACGGTTCCGCTAGCCGGTGCGATCGCGCCAGCCACGATGTTCAGTAACGTGGTCTTGCCGATCCCGTTTCGGCCGATCAGGCCGGATCGTTCGGCACCAAACGCAAGGTTGATGTTATCGAGGAGCGGGGACCCGTCAGGCGTTGACCAGGAGACGTTTCTCAGTTCGATATGGGAGGGCATGGCAACACGATGCGTGATGGACGACATGGGTTTCACAGGTCTGCATCGTCTTGCACAACATCGGCCGCTCCCTTGTCTCTGAGCACGTGAGTCCGAACGGACTGACTACATGGTTAGCCGTTGTCGGTCAAATCAGCGCCACTTATCGGCCGAGTTGACGCAACGCGCGTATCTGGACCGCCAACACACCGGCCATGATGACAAGGCCGCCGATGAGGTGAAACAAGGTCGGCCGGGCACCAAATGCCATGGCGATCAAAACAGCGATCACGGGCACGAAGTTGACGTAGATCGCCATCATGGTGACGCCGAGACGACTGACCCCGGTGTGCCATGTCAGATTGCCAATCCCGATCGGCACGATGCCGATGAAGAGCGCCAGGGCTATCGTGGTGACGTTGATCGGCAGGTGGACGTCGTAGAGACCTGTTGTTGCCAAAACGATAACGATGCCGGTCAGGATGAGGCCGCCGGGCAGCATGGAGAAGGCGGCGATCTCAAGCTGGCTGAAACCTTTCAGCCTGCGCTGGCATGCGACCGAATACCATGTCCAGCAGATCAGGCTCAGCACCATGAACCCTTCACCGCCGGTAAAGCCGGCATCATCGAGGCGGCCGAGGGTCAGAATCACGCCGCCGACACACGCGAACATGATGCCGATGACGATGCCCGGCTGCAGCGGTACGCGAAACGCGACCCATGACGTCACCGCCGCGATAATCGGGCCGGTCGCATAGATGATGGCGACCGCGACGGAACCGGCGAGCGACACCGCGAGCGTCGTCAACGTCGACGAGCAGACGGGACCAAAGAACCCCAGCATGATCATGTGGCGCCATGGCAGGGTGCGGCGTAGCGGAAACTGACGTTGCCGCACCGCAAGCAACGTCAACAGGGCGATAGAGCCGATCAATTGGCGCGCCGCGGTCGTCGAAAAGATGTCCCAATGACGGAGCAGCTGCTCGACGAGCGGAAAGATCGTGCCCCATACAAGGATGGTAACCAACGCCGCGCCGTTACCGATCAGGAGGTCGCGGCGTTCCGGGGCCTGTGCGTTATCTGGTTCGCCGTTTGACACGGGAGACAAGTGGTGCGGCTAAAGGGCGACGCGATCCCGCTTCACGACGTCATTGCCGTCAAGTGTCCGTGCATAGAGATGCCCGGCATGCACCGCCGCGGCGATCAAGCCCGGTGCGTCGCAATCGCCGATATGGCTGGCCGAGCGTATGCCCGCATCGCCGAACGCTTGCTGACGATCCATGAGATCCCGGTAGAGACTGTCATTCGGCTTGCGGCCCGTCACGTTGACAAGTGTGGCGCACGGCAAACTCTGTTCGCGTCCGCTGAACGCGCAGGCGATGACCGCCACGCCGTTGGCGACAGACTGTAGGGTGTGCGACGTCACGACATTGATGCCAAGTTCCAAGACGCGCGACTGGATTCGGTCTTGGTCAAGGGTGCCGTGAGCCATGCTGGACACCACACCATCGCTGGTCACCAATGTGGTCTCATGACCTCCGCTTCTAAGTGCCTCTGCGACCACACCGCCCATGTAGAAGTTGTCGTCGTCGTAGACCACGATCGGTCCGCTGACGGGTGCACCCGCCATGATGTCGTCGGGTGTCAGGACGTTCGCCTTGTCCCAGCCGTCAATGGTCCGGTGGCTCGACCGGCCGACGCCGTCCTGCCGCCAGCGCGCGCCTGTCGCAATGCAGACGTGATCAAAGCCGAATTCCAGAATCTGATCGGCGTCGAGTTCGCTGTCGCGGTAGACCTCGACATGGCCGAGTTGCTCGATTTGATAGGTCCGGTAATCGCGCACGCGGCTCCACGCGGACAGGCCGGGCAGGGCGGATTCCTTCGTCACCCGGCCGCCTAGCTCGCTTGTCGCCTCGGCCAGCGCCACGTCGTAACCCCGGTCGGCGAGCGCCCGCGTCGCTTCCAATCCAGCGGGACCGGCGCCGACGACGAGAACTTTGGTGTCGCTCGCCCTTTTTGTGATGGTCTCGGGGTGCCAGTCGCGGCGCCATTCCTCGCCCATGGTCGGGTTCTGTGTACAGCGGATCGGCGCGCCGTGACCGTCGCCCATGATGCAGACGTTGCAGCCGATGCACTCGCGGATGTCTTCGATGCGGCCTTCCTCGATTTTCTTGGGCAGGTAGGGGTCGGCGATGGACGGACGGGCCGCGCCAATCATGTCCATGATGCCCTTGTTGACCACGCTCACCATGCGATCGGCGCTGGTATAGCGGCCGACGCCGACGACCGGTTTGGTCGTCACCTGTTTGACGAAGTCGATATAGCCTTCCTGATGACCTTCCTCGGCAAATCGCGAGGTCCGGGCGTCCGCCGGGAAGTTGGCGATGTTGACGTCCCAGAGGTCCGGCACCTCGGCGAGGTACTCGACGAGCGCCCTGCCATCGCCATCCTTGGTTACGCCGGCATCGACATCCAGGTTGTCGACGGCAAAACGGATGACGACGCCGCAGGTATCGCCGACGGCGTCCTTTGTGTCTTCCAGCAGTTCCTTGATCAAACGCGCGCGGTTCTCAAAGCTGCCGCCGTACTCGTCGCTGCGCTGATTCTGTACCGGTGACAGGAACTGGGCCGGCAGATAACCGTGGGCGGCGTAGACGTAAACGATATCGAAACCGGCTTCCTTCGACCGCAGCGCGGCCTCCCGATGCCAGCGGCGGAAGTTTTTGATATCGGTCTTGTCCATGGCGCGGGTCTGGTTGGCGCCGTGCCATGTCGGTACGCTGTCTGGACCGAGCGACGGTGCACGGCTCAAATGGTTGGCCGTGGAGTAGCCGCCATACCAAAGCTCGACGCCAGCGAGCGCACCGTGGCGATGCACGGCTTCGGTCATCGCGGCGTGGGTCTTGACGTCGGCGTCGTCCCACATGGTGCAGTAGGGATAGGGCTGATCGTCGGAACTGGGATGGATCGAACAGTACTCGGTGCACACCACACCCCAGCCGCCTTCAGCCTTGATCTCGCGCATGCGATTCAAGGTCTGCGGCATGGCAAAGCCCATGCCGGAGCAATGGGGCACCTGATAGAAGCGGTTCTTGGATGTCACCGGTCCGATAGCTACCGGCTCGAAAAGCACGTCATAGCGGGAATCGCGCGCCATCATGGCCCCTTGTCATCGTTCGTGGATCTGTCCGCCACAGCATCGGGCGGCTTGGCGCGCCACGCAAGAGCTTGTCTACGCCATAAGGTGGGAAGGGGCTTAGGTTACTTGCTCCAGCACTCCACCAGGTGGGTGAACTCCTCGGCGCTGTCGGCGATATCCGTCGTTTCCCGGTGCTCGGTTGATGCCGCCGTCCGATAAGCAACCTCCTGGGAGTCCAAGAAGATCAACGCAATCTGTGTTTTGATGGCGAAATTGACGTTCTGCGGCGTCACGTCATCGTTTCCTCTGACCAACTCCGACGAGACAACGCCAATCACGTGGCCGCTGCTGTCCAGCAGGGGGCCGCCGCTGTTGCCGGGCTGGATGGGCGCGGTGAACTGATACTCGCGAATGTCCTCGTTGTAGCCGACCAGCGCACTGATGGTGCCGACGGTGATGTTGCCCGACGACGACAGGGTGCCCTGAAGCGGGAAGCCGATCGCCACGACAGTCTCGCCGCGCTGAACCCGCGGGCTCTCGCGAAACGCCGCCGTCTTGATCGTATCGGGGTCGGCATCTGGCAAGTGCAGCAGGGCAAGATCGTTACCGGCATCGGCGGCGACCACCTCGGCGACGCCATAGTCCTCGACGGTCACTTGCAGGCAGCCGTCGATGACGTGCTGGTTGGTCAACATCTCGCCACGCGATGAAACAAAGAAACCTGTACCCGTGCCCCACAGGTTGAGCTTTGGCAGCAGGGACGATTGTTCGTTCTCGGCAATGCGCAAGCGGCTGTTGAGTGTCTCGCGCAGCGATGTCAAAAGCGCTTCATCAATGGTGCCACTTGTCGGCAAACCTTGGGCGCTCTGATAGGCGTTGACCGCTTCCCTGGTGTTGGGGCCGGCGATCCCGTCGATAACACCGACATCGTAGCCGAGCGCGGTGAGCAGTTCTTGCGCCGCACGGATCAGCGCTGTTGTTTCAGCAGCGCCGGTTTCTTCGGCGTCTTCAATCTGCTCGGGCGTCAGCACCGCCGCGATCTTGTCACGTAGTTCGGCGGCGCCTGGCTCGTCCTGGGCCGCGGCCAGATCGAGCCACTCATAGGCTTCGACCAGGTCTTTCTGCACACCGAGACCGTCATAGAGCATGCGGCCCAAGGCGGCCTGCGCATAGGAATCGCCGAGCTCGGCGGCGTGCCGGTACCAGTCGACAGCGGTGCGATAGTTCTGAGATACGCCGTAGCCGTTCTCATAGAGGTAGCCGAGGCTGGAGAGTGCAAAGGTGTCATCGTCGGCGGCGGCGCGTTCGTACCAGGTTGCCGCGATGGCATAGTCCTGGACGACGCCATAACCGTTCTCGTAGAGAAAGCCGACATTGCGTTCGGCGAACGCTTCGCCCTGCTTGGCGGAGCGAAGGAACCACATCATGGCTTCGTTGTAGTCGAGTTCGACGCCCAGGCCGTATGCATAGAGGTAGCCCAGATTGCCCTGGGCATAACCATCGCCTTGCTCGGCGGCCTGTCTGTACCAGTTGGCGGCCATGCGGTAGTCCTGGGGCACGCCCAGACCGCTGTCATATAGGTAACCCAGGTTGCCCTGGGCATAGGCGTCGCCCTGCTCGGCGGCGCGGCGATACCAGTCGGCCGCCTGGGTGTAGTCCTGGGGCACGCCCAGACCGAATTCATAGAGGTAGCCGATATAGGACTGCGCGGCGGCATCACCCTTACTCGCCATGCCGATCCACTCTTGATACGCGGTTGCGTAGTCTTCCCGGTCAAACGCATCCCAGCCGGAATCAAGATCAGCCGAAGCAGGCACCGCAAGTAATGCGATGACGGCAAACGCCGGTATGGAGTTCAGAAGACGGTGCATCACGCTCATCAGCCATCAATCCCCTGGTTCCCAGTAGCCTTTATAGCCTTCAATAGAGGGTTGGACCATCAATCTGGGCCAAATCCATGATGAGACCCCAATCTTTGCTTGGACCAGTATAGTACAGACAGTCGTGAAGAAGATGTAACGGTGACTACAATCTGTCACATCTTGCCGTCGCGGATTCAGCCGATATGCTCGCGCCGCCCAGCTGGAAACGAGGGAATGCCCGCCTATGTCCGAAACCCTGGATCTGCTTGCCCGACTAATCGCCATCGACACCTGCGATCCGCCGGGCGGAGAAATGGAGATCGCGGGCGTCGTTCACGGCTACCTGCGGGAACATGGCCTGGCGTCGGAACTCGACGTCTTCCTGCCAGGCAGGGCCAACGTCGTCTCGCGCCTGAAGGGTGATGGCAGTCGGCCGGGGCTGATATTCTCAGCCCATTTCGACACCGTGCCGCCGGGCGCGCAGCCGTGGCAACACGGCCCCTTTTCCGCGCAGATCGAAGGCGGCCGCCTTTATGGTCGTGGCGCGTCTGATATGAAAAGTGGCATGGCGGCGATGATCAGCGCGGCGGTCAACCTGACGCAACAGGACGTCACCTTGGGCGGCGATCTGATCCTGGCGTTCAGTGCGGGAGAAAGTTCGAACTGCCTCGGCGCAAAACGCATGGTTGAGAATGGCGACTTGGCCGGTGCCGGTCATTTTCTGGTCAGCGAGCCGACCTCGCTCGGCATATTGATCGCGGAGAAGGGCGCTCTGTGGCTGCGGCTGATCACCCATGGCAAAGGCGGTCATGCGTCGGCGGACGAAGGCGCGTCAACCATGAGCCACAGTGCCATCACGCGTATGACGCAGGCACTCTCAGCATTGGAGCAGTTCGGTTTCGGCGTCGCGGACCACGCGCTCTTGGGTTCGCCGAGCGTTGCGGTGGGCACAATCCATGGCGGCACGGTGGTCAACCTGACGCCGGACCGGTGCGAGGCGGAGATTGATTTGCGACTGCTGCCAGGACAAGAGCCGCCCGCCGTTGTTGCTGCGCTGTCAGCGTATTTGGGCGATGACATCGAGATTGAAGAAATCGATTTCAAACCACCGGTCGAGACCGCGGCTGATCACCCGTTCGTCACGGCCTGTATCGATGCGTGCGAACGTATGTCCGGGCAACCGCCGGTTCCAGGCGGCGTTTCCTATTACAGCGATGCCACGGTCATATGCCCGGCCCTCGACCTGCCGATGGTCATCCTGGGTCCTGGCGAACTCGGCATGAGCGGCCAGACCGATGAGTACGTCGAGATCGAAAAACTGGAGCAGGCGGTGCCGGTCTTTGAGCAGGTCGCGCGAACCATGCTGGCGTCCTGAAGAAAAGGGCCGCCCCGATGCGGAACCCGGGACGGCCAGTGGGGGACGGATGTTAGCTTTTTAGGAGACGAACGCGTTGGGGACGGGGTCTTCGCCCAGAACCATGCGCAGGACCGCGAGGTGCATGGCTTCATCGCCCAGGATGGACGCTGCGACCTGGGCGAGATCACGGTCTTCGAACTCTGGCACCGCGCCCAGATAGGCGCTGACGGCACCGGCCTCCAGGTCGGCGGCAAACGACAAGGCGTCTGCTTCGTTCTTGATCGAGTCGAGCGGAAAATCGTACTGAGCGAGCGGTTCGACAGGCGTGCCGCCAAGCTGACCGATCGTCCCGGCAAGTGCCTCGGCGTGTTCCTGGTGATGCCCCATGAAGGTTATCGCCGTCGGCGCGACGGCATCGGTCAAGATACCGGCGTCAGCGACCGTCGCATAGGCCGCGACCGCTTCCAGTTCCGCACCCAGTGCTGCGTTAAGAATGGTGACATCTTGTTCGCCCGACGCCGCCCATGCGCCGCGCGAACCGATCAGGTGGTCGGCGCCGGCCATCATGGCAAGCGCGCCAGCTGACAACGTCGCGCCACCGGCTTTCCTGAACAAACTTCGCCGGTTGATCAAACTGCGAAACGAAAAGGGTGTTACTGTTGCTTCGTTCATATCGGTGCTCCCTATTGGTAAAGGAGTTACCCGGCAAGCACCGTCTTGGATGCAGTACTAAAGAACGATTTGCAGAACCAGATAGATGATCACGATCGTCATGAGAGCAAGTGCGATCGGGCGCCAGAACAACGTATCGCTCGACGCGCGGTGCCGACCGTGCGGCAAGGTGCTCGCGACACGGCGCCACACCGTGTTGTCGACGTCCATGTCAGGCAAGGTGTCGACCAACGCGGCAAGGGCATACTCCCAGCGATCGGCCATCTGACACAAACGGGCATCCTGGTCGCGAAGCTTCGCGAAGCGGCTGCGTGCCGGACCACGCAACAAACCGAGGACGTATTCGCCGGCCAGCGCGTCCTTGACGCCGATCTTCTGGTCGCTTCCTTCAAGACAGGTGCGCAGACGGATCATGCCGCGCCGTATGGCGCTCTTGGCGGTACCCAGCGGCAGTTGCAGGCGTTCGGCCAACTCGCGATGGCTTAGTCCTTCGAAATAGGCCAGCGTGATCGCGCGGCGCTGGGTATCCGGCAGGCGTTGCAGGCAGCCAGCTAGCGCCTGCGTTTCCTGTCGGCGCATGGCCTGCTCCAGTGGATCGGGCTCGCTGCTCGCAATCTCGCGCGCGTCCAGTTCCGGACTCGATGGGATCTCGCGGCCGCCGCGCATGGCCAGCGTCAACGCGACATTACGGGTGATGGTGACAATCCAGGCGAACCCTGATCCCTTGCCTGGATCATAACGGTGCGCCCAGCGCCATATCCGCAGATAGGCGCTCTGCAGCGCGTCTTCCGCACGGTCGGGCTTGCGCAGGATCTTCATGCAGAGCGCATAGAGTTTGCCGTGGGTCAGATCGAACAAACGGGCAAAGGCGTCCTGATCGCCGCGCGCGGCCGCTTCGATCAGCGCCGCCAGCGGATCGCTCGCGTCCGCGCCGCGAGTCACCGATGCACCTGCCGTCGGCATTGGCGCGTTGCGTGCGTCTGCCTTGGTCTTCGTCAGGGGGACAACATTTTCCATCGCATTCGCCTTTCGCCACTATACTCGCGTCGTCACAAGGGGGATGCGCTGGTCACGAAAAAATGTCCTCGCGTTCGGCGGTTCCTAGGTAAGGGGAGTGGATTGCATGATCTCGTTTGAAGGCCAGGTTGCGGTTATCACCGGCGCTGGTGGCGCGATTGGCGGCGCGACGGCGCGGCGCTTCTTCGATGCCGGGGCCAACCTCGTGTTGACCGACGTTTCGGAGGCCGGTCTTGGTGCGTTGGCCCATGACCTCGACGCCTCCGGCGCGCGTGTGGCGACGATCGTTCAGGATGCGCGGCAATCCCGTGATGCCGACGCCGCGGCAGAGCTGGCCAAGGAGCGCTTTGGCAAGGTCGATACCCTGGTAACGGCGGCCGGCTTGTTCCCGCAGGTCAGCGTGCCCGAGATGACCGATGATCATTGGCATGAGGTGATTGGCATCAACCTGGATGGGGTTCTCTTTACATCGCGCGCCATGATCCCGCTGATGCCTGCCGGCGCGTCGATGGTCCACATCGCTTCGCTCGCGGGTCATCGCGGCACAGCCGAGCACGCCCACTACGGTGCGGCCAAGGCAGGCGTTTTGGGGCTGAGTCGGTCGCTCGCGCACGAACTGGCGCCCAACAACATCCGCGTCAACGCGGTATCGCCCGGCATCATCGAGACGCCGATGGTGAATGATCTGATGCGCCAACGCGGCGATTTTATTCTTGCCGCTACGCCCATGGCACGTCTCGGCACGCCGGACGAGATCGCCTGCGCGATCGCGTTCCTGGCCAGCGATCTCGCCAGCTTCATCACCGCCGAGACGCTTCATGTGAACGGCGGTTACTACGTGGGATCTTAAGGGCTGCGAATCACCATAGACTGCCGCCGGCGACGTTGATGTTTTCCATGGTCAGGCCGCGCGCGTCGTCACGGCAGAAAAAGACGGCGAGCGCCGCGATCTCTTCAGGTTCGATGATACGTTTCTGCGGATAGGTCGCCGCAATGTCGCCGACAAGCTCTTCGATGGGTCGGTTGTCACCCCTCTCAGCGGCGCGCCGCGTCAAGTCGCTCACCAGCATGCCGGTGCGCACATAGCCGGGATTGATGGCATTGCATGTGACGCCGTGGGGCGCACCTTCCAGAGCGACGCACCGCGTCAGCCCGAGTAGACCTGACTTCGACGCACAATAGGCGGCACAATCCTCGGCGCCGATGTTGGCGGCCGTCGACGCCACGTTGACGATACGTCCCCAGCCCCGCTCGATCATGCCCGGCAGACAGCGTTTTATCATGCGGTAAGGGCCAGTCAGATTGGTGTCGAGCGTTCGCTGCCACAAGGCGTCGTCGTGGCCGACGATGTTCTGGAAGACGCTGATGCCCGCGACGTTCATCAAGATGTCGACCTTGCCGAAATGGTCTTGGGCCAAGTCAATCAGGCCCTGACAGCGCTCATCAGAGCGCAGGTCGTGGTGACATCCGACCGCATTGACACCACAGGCTTCGATGGCAGCGACGGCACGGTCCAAATCGGTCTGGGTCAAACGGGATGTATCGGCCGGCTCATCGGCTTCAGGATCGTCATATAGAAACGAACCGATGGCGACATCGGCGCCGGCTTCGGCGAGCGCCAGGGCAACGGCGTGGCCCTGACCCGATGCGCCACCGGTGACGATTGCGGCGCGGCCTTCAAGAAAACGATCGGACATGATGGACTCCCGTTAAGCACGCGGGGACGATAGCCTTTACCGGAACAGGGGTCATCAGGGGGCAACCATGATTTATGCCGAGTACATCGAGCGCGACCGTTTCATGCCGATGGAGATCTTCCGGCGCTTCGCCGATCAGTCGTCATGGACCGATCCCGATGACGGCATGGTCGGCAATTTCGGCCGCACCATGCGCATGGGGCCGACGCCCGCCTACATGTGCTTCTGGCAGTGCAAGGGTCTGGAACGCATGGATGAGTGGGAGACCCACTTTCGCACGCCCGAAGCGGCGATGGACGCTGCCGAGCAGGCGACCTTTCGCGCCATTCACCTGGCGCGGGGCGGCTGTTATGACGAGCTTGTCCAAGGCCCGGCTGTCGACCGGGACGGTCTTATCTGCATCGAGTACTTTGCCGCACCCGAGAGTGCACCCGGCGAAGAAGTTGCCGCACACTTCGAGGGGCGGGCCGCCAGGCATCCCGAAGCGGCCTTGAATTTCGTCCTGCGTCGGATTGGCCGCCTGGGTCCCAACCCCGGTTGCCTGGCGGTCTGGACGTTCGCCGACTACGCGGCGATGGAGCCGTTTCAGCGCGCCAGCCTGGATGACGATCCCTATCGTCCGGAAGAAACCGGCATCTATCGCTGGATGGGTAAAGATATTCTCTAGACGCAGAGATGCGGCGGCCGGTGATTGACCAGCCGCCGCACCGTAGATTCGTCCCGGAGGTTAGCGTACACCCTTCAGCGCGTCGCCAAGGAGCCAGACCGCAACTGCGAGCAGCACCGTATCCTTGATGATGAACTGGCCGGGTACGACGGAGAGCGCCGGGAACCCGCCCAGGCTCGCTTCCCAGCCGGGCGCGGTGAACAGAAAGCTGAGCGTGACGATGAAGGTCGCAATGGCGCCCAAGGCGCCAAGCACGGCGGCGCCGCGCAACCACAATCCGGCGACGATCAGAAGCGCCGTCGCGATTTCGACGGTGCCGATCAGGTTGGAAACGCCCTGCAGACTCAGAACATCGTAGAGCCAGCTTGTAAACGGGCTCGATGCGACTAGGCCTTCGATGGCGCCGGCCTCGTAGGCCGTGAACTTCATAGCGCCGATCCAGCCGAGGACGCCGGCCACGGTGAACCGCGCCGCGAGCTTGCCATAGCGTGACAGACGTTCGCCAAGTTCGGCGATGTCTTCTTTAACGGTGGAATCCTGCGCAACACGATAGGGGGATGCGGTGCCTGTCTTGTTGGTCATAACGTCAGTCTCCTTTTGGTGTCGGATCGGCAAATTGTGGGAAACCCCTTGTTCATGACCGATCGGTCATTATCTTGTCCTGTGAAACGGCGATCATGGTCGCCAGTACAACGCAGATGGATATTCATGACCGATCGGTCAAGAATAAGGATGATCACAAATGAGTGACACGAAACCCCTGGGCAGGCCCCGTGAGTTCGACGAAGGCGACGCCCTCGCCACGATCCTCGATGCTTTCTGGAAAAACGGATTTGCCGGCACGTCCATGAGCGACCTGGTGGCCGCCACAGACCTCAGGAAAGGCAGTCTCTACGCTGCTTTCGGCGACAAACACGCAATGTATCTGAAGGCGCTGGCGCTTTATGACCGCACGGCCGTCGAAGGCGCTGTCGCGCTTCTGACGGGACCAGGAGCGCCTCTGGAACGTCTCGACCGGTTCCTCAGCCTGCCGATCACCGCGATTGCCAAGGCTGGAGACCGGCGAGGCTGTTTCCTGTGCAACGCCTCGGTCGATCAGGCGGTTCTGGACCCCGACACCGAACGTGCCGTCAAAGCAGGTTTTCGCCGTATGGCGCGTGCCTTGGAGACGGCCTTGTCAGCGATACCGGGCGAAGCGGATCGCGCCGGTCAAGCACAGCACCTCTTGTCGGTCTACTTTGGGCTTCGTGTGATGGCCAAGGGCGGTCAATCGATCAAGGCCCTGACCGAGGCCAAGCGCGCGGCCCTGAAGGGCTTATCCGCGTCGCGTTAGCGTATCTCTACGTACCGGCATCGCTCCACCGCCAAGCCTCATGGCGGCATCGTCAGTCGACTGACTTCCAACGGGCGTGGTTAGGGTCTCGCAGTTTTCTCACGGCGTTTTCTACCGTCGACGCCTGCACACTGGCGCGTCGATGCAGCTTGCGCAGCTTCTCAACCGCTTCGTCGCGTGCGGCATCATGGGAGTCGAGGTGCCTTTCAATGTCATCGATGACGTCTTCGGCACCCAAAACGAGATCGCGCATGTCGAGAACGGGGCGGACGACCTCGAGGTCCGGCAATTGCGCAATGTGAACCTCGCGTAGAGCCTCACCAGCATTCCTGAACGCCGCGGCGTTGTAGCTCTCCCGGTAGTAGCGTGCCATCGACTCGTCATGCCCGTCGCACAACTGGACCTTGGCCTCATCGATCAGGTGCATGGCGCTGTCCACGATCGAGGCCACGGTTTCCAATAGGCGTGCATCGTCCTGTCGCTGGACATGCGCAGACCGTCGCACAACCAGCCAATGGGAAAACCAGGCAACACCGACGGCAACGATTGCCGTCAAGATCATGGCACTCAAGGATCTAGCTCCCGATCACCACCTCAATTGGTTCAGAGACCATCATGATCATGCGCCTTCTGGTAGAACGCAAGTCGGGCAGGATAAGGCGTTCGCGTTGCGGCCATCGTTCTGTTCTCGTGCTACGTTGCCATCGGACGATCCTATGACGGAGCTGGAGCAGAAGGAGGGCCGCCATGCAGTTCAATTTTGCCGACAAGCGCGTGTTGGTCACCGGAGGAACGCGCGGCATCGGAAATGCCACCGTCGCGGCTTTTCTTGACGCTGGCGCGCGTGTCGCCGTCAATGGGCGGACGGCCGACTCAACGGCTTCGGCCATGGCGGTTCTCGGCCATGGTGACCGGCTGTTCCCCGCGCCCGGCGATATCGGAACTGTGGCCGGTTGTGAGGCGGCCGTCGGCGCTGCGCTCGACGCTCTGGGCGGCCTTGACGTTCTCGTCAACAGCGCCGGCGTTGGCAAGGATGGACGCATCGAGGATTTCGATGAGGCGGCCTGGGATGAGACGCTGGACATCAATCTGAAGGGCACGTTCTTTTGCATCCGAACGGCGCTGCCGGCTCTGCGGAAAAGCAAAGGCAATATCGTCAACCTGGCTTCTGACGCCGGGCTGATCGGCGACGGGACATTGACGGTCTACAGCGCATCCAAGGGTGGTGTTGTCAACATGACGCGCGCCATGGCGCTGGAACTGGCGCCCGACATCCGCGTCAACTGCGTTTGTCCCGGCTATGTCGACACCGACATGGTGCGCCGCGACGGCATCGAGCAAGCCGATGATCCCGCCGCGGCAGAACAGGCGGTGATCGACTACGCGCCGCTCAAGACCCTCGGGAAACCGTCCGAAATTGCCTCGGCGATCCTGTACCTGGCGTCGGAAGATGCGCGGTTCATCACCGGATCGGCCCTGCAGATCGATGGCGGGTCCACCGCCGGGCACACCAGCTAAAACACGCTCGCCTAAGCCACCCACTCGCTGACCGGCGCGTTGGCCTCGTCAAGCGGCTGACAGGTGACATCGACCAGTGACGGACCGCGATGCGCGATCGCTTCTTTCAGCGTGCCGCGTAGCGCGCGCGGGTCTTCGACCGACCAGGCCTTCAGGCCGAAACCCTCGGCGACACGGGCGTGATCGGTGCGGCTGAAGCTGGTGGCGAAAAAGCGGGCGTCATAGCGGTGCCGTTGCCCGGCGCGGATCCAGCCATAGGTCGCGTTGGCGACAACCACCAGGGTGACCGGCAGATCGAGCCGTACCATGGTTTCCATTTCGCCCGCCGCCATGCCGAAGCTGCCATCGCCCATGACCGCCACGCACGGCACGTCGGGCCGCGCTGTTTGCGCGCCGATGATGGCCGGCAGCGCATAACCCAGCGCGCCGTGGGCGCGGTTCGAGATCAGGTGCCGGCCCGCGCGCGGCAGGGTGTAGTAGGCCGAGAAGTAAGGGCAGGGTGTGCCTGGGTCGACGACGACGACACCGTCATCGGGCATGACGGCGCGCAGATCGGCGACGAGGCGTTCCGGCCTGATCGGCGTTGCGTCCGCACCGGCCAGCATGTCGAAGGCCGCAAATTTCGCACGCTTTGCTTCCGCGACGATGGCCTGCGCGCCGGTCTCGACGGCCGGTCCCGCGAGCTCGACCAGGAGTGCCTCCAGGATCAGTCTGACATCGCCGACGATCGCGGCGTCCGGCTCATAGGTTGCGCCGATCACCGCCGGGTCGATATCGATCTGAACGATCTTGGCTTTGCCAGCGGCCGGGTACTGCCACCGTTCCGTGGTTACCGAACCGGCGCGGCAGGTGACGAAGACCACGACGTCGGCCCGTTCGACAACCGCGCGGGTCTCCGGCGTGCCGCCGTTGGAGCCGACGACGCCCAGCGCCAACGGATGAGTCTCCGCGATGGCGCCCTGGCCGGTGATGGTGGTCGCGACCGGCGCATCAAGACGTTCGGCAAGCGATTGCAGCACGTCTTCCGCGCCTGATGTCACGACGCCGCCGCCGCAGATGAAAATCGGCATCGTGGCGTCGGCCAGCAGGTCGGCGGTACGCGCGATGGCGCGCAGGTCGCCCATCGGCCGTTCCGCCGGCACCATGCCAAACGCTGGGTCACCCGTGACATCGCCATCATCGACGGGGTCGCGCTGCACGTCGAAGGGCAGACCCAGGTGCACGGCACCCGGTTTGCCGCATGTCGCTTCCTTAAAGGCGCGACACAGGGTCGCGGGTATGTCGGACGCGCGATCGATGACGTCGTTGTACTTCGTGATCGGTGCGAACAGCGCCTTTTGATCAAGCTCCGTCAGCGTGAACTTGCCGCGTCCGCTGACCGCGATGTCGGTCGTCATGGCGATCATCGGCACGGACGAATCGTTCGCTTCGGCGATGCCCGGCAGGATGTACGTCGCGCCGCCGCCGGACGGCCCTTCGCAGATGCCGACCCGGTTGGTCAGGCGCGCGTAGGCGTCCGCCATATAGGCGGCGTGGCGTTCGTCGCGCGTCAGAATATGCGTGATGCCGTGATCGAGACGCGCCAGCGAGTCGTAGAGCGGCAGGCTGGTGTCGCCGCACAGGCCGAAGACGTGCTGGACGCCATGGTGTTGCAGCAGGCGCACGACCGCATCGGCGCCGGTCATCCGGTTATCAAGATCGGGCACGGGCAAACTCAAACGGGGGCAAGAACAAGATCGGCAAGGGTATCCGTATCACCGCTCGACGTGCCGAGCGCGTTGACCGCTTGGTCAACCGCTTCGGCGCGTTCGGCGCCGATGACCGGTGCGGCAAGCGCGTGGAACTTGTTCTTCATGAACACGTCGTCGAACGGAGCGTCGGGATCGCCGTTGGCGGCGACAAGGTCGGTCGCGAAGCTCTGGCCGTCGCGCAACGTCACCTTGGCGCGCGCAAGACGCTCTGCCGGAAAGCGGGCGTTGCAGGCATCGTCTTCGCTGAGCCTAACCACATCGGCAATCCGCGCCACTACCGGGTCGGTCAGGCCAACGCCGGTAATCTCGGCTGTGCCCAGCGTACCTTTGACCAAGGCTGACGCGACCGGGAAGGGCAGGCTGTATTGCGCCTGCTCCGTGTCGGCGGGGTGGCGCATGGCAAGGCGGGTCGCCTCATGGAAGGTCGCGACCTCGATCACGTCGATCGTTTCGGCGTCGAACCCATGGCTGCGCTGCAGCTGAAGCGTCGCCTCGACGGCCGGCTGCGCCCAACGGCAGACCGGATAGGGTTTGACGTACTGGTCGGTCATGTACCAGGTCGCGCCCAGATCGGACCACAGGTGCGCGAGGTCGTCGGCCTCCGTGGTGATGGCCGGCGCGCCGGTGAAACCGTCGGCTGCCAGATAGGCGGCGGAAACGCCCGCCATCGCGCCCCAGCCGGAGCCGTCCTTCAACATGGTCGGGTGATCGATACAGCGCATCATCTGGCTACGCGGCCCGTGGTACTCGGCGATGCCCAGAGCGTGGCGCGTCTTCTCGCGGTCGAGACCCATCAGGCGCGCGCCAAGCGCGGCAATGGCGACGCACGTCCAGGCGCCGGAGGTGTGATAGTCGGGCACGCTGGCGTGAAGCGCGATACCGGCCCGTGTGCCGATCTCATAACCCAGAACGAAGCAGGTCAAGAACTGACGGTCGTCCATGGCGAGCCCATCGTCGTGATAGGCCAGCAGCGCGGGCAGGACAGCGACGCCGATATGACCCTTGGTGTCGCGCATGCCGTCATGGGCGTCGATGGCGTCGATCGTCATGCCGCCGGCCAGCGCCGCGCCGGCCGGGCTCGCCCGCCGGCCGTCGAACAGGAGCCGGGCCGAGGAGCCGCCGAACATACGGACGGCGTGATCGTGAATGATCCGCGACAGTGGCGTTGTGCGCCCGCTCGCCGAAACACCGATCAGATCGAGCAGGTGGCGCCGCGCGGCATGAACCACGTCATCGGGCAGATCGTCAAAGGTGAGCTCGTGGACGAAGGCCGGAACGTCGAAGGACGCTGCCGTTTCAAGTTGGGTCGCCATGGGCGGGTCGGCCTCCTCTATGCGGCGTTGAACACGATATCAAGGCGCTGGATCGATTCGGTTACGGGCAGAATAATGCGTCCTTCGGCCGGATCATAGGCCAAGGTGTCTCCCCCTAGCGTTGCGTTGGCGGCTCTCTTGTCGCCAGCAACCGTGATCTCGACCCAGCGATCACCGCTTCCGGCGGGGATGAAGACCGAGCAGTCAGTTGCCGTCAGATGCAGGTGGTTCAGTCTGCCGGTCATGTTGGTGGTAAGCGTCAAGCCGTTCTCGGTTGTTACCGCCAACGTGTCGCCGGTCGCCTCGACTGTCGCGTCGCCGGCAGGCGTCAACATCGGCCCCAGCCGATAGGTCTCGCCGTCGCGCCGCGTCACGGTCCAGCCCTGCCACGGGTTGACGTCGGAGAGCTCGGCGGTCGCGACATAGGCCATCAAGGCGCCCCAGGTATAGAAGAGGTCGGTGTCCGGCTGGTCGTCGGCCTGACCGGATGTGCCATTGAAGTTTTCGCCGCAGATGCGGGCGCGTTCCCAGTTCTCCATGAAGATGCGGTAGCTGGACTCCGCGACCTCGCGCGCGGCGTCGTCGAGGCCGTAGCGGCGCAGGCCGTAATAGGTCAGGAAGTTCAGCGGCGGCCAGATGCGCCCGCGCCAGTAGACATTGTCGTGGAACGCCGGGTCGTCGCGGGTCACCGCCGGCAGCATGTGGTCGCCATAGAAGGCGTCGGGGTTCATGAGCCAGCCGTCGACCATCTTCTCGGCCTGCTCGGTCGTCGCCGCACCGCAGACGAGCGGGAAGAAGCTGGTTGGTGCGATCGAGTCGGTGAACTTGCCGGACCACAGGCGGTTGGCGAAGACCTGCCGGTCATCGTCCCACAGTTGGTCGCGGATGCGCTCCTTCAGGCCCGTCGTCAGACGTTCCAGACGGTCGGACTCGTCGAGATGGCCCAGCGCACGCGCGATGTGGGCGAGGATCTCGCCATCCAGCGCGACGAAACTGTTGAGCGCGACGTCCTCGCAATCCAGCGTATGGACGTCCTCCATCAGACGGGCCTCGTCGTGGATCGGCGAGTTGTCCATCATGGACTCGTCCTTGGCCGCGAGCTTGGTGCCGCGGTAGAGCCCGGTACCGACCGGCGAGGTGCCGAATTCCAACAGGCCGTTCTTGTTGCCGTCACGCTCGCGCCACCACCAATCGTGGTTGCTCTTCAAGACCGGCCAGGCGTCCTCCAAAAAACGCCGGTCGCCGGTTCTCAGATAGTGGCACCAGGTGGTGAAACCGACGACGGGCGGCTGCGAGCGGTCGATCCAGCTGTCGTTACCGGTCAGCAGACAGGGCAGGTTGCCAGCCTCGGCAACGCCGTCGAACACGGCTTTTTGGTTCTCGTGACCGAGATCGGCGTCGAACAGGCTGCCCATCATGCCGTGGTAGACGACATCGTTAAGCCAGACGCCCCAGCCGCCAAACTTCTGGGCGACCCAGTTGCGGCTGAGCGAGGTGTACGGCCGGCCGTTGTGGCGATCCCAAACCGTGTTCCAGGCGACGCAGTCGCGCACCGCATCGAGCGCGCCGGCGAACTGACCGGTGTGATGTGCTGCCATGGGTAGAGGTTGCGATACCTGCAAGGCTTTGGTCAGCTTGGCGGAGGCTTCCTTGCGGGTTGGCGCGTGGGTCAGCGCGACCTCGAATTCGGCCATTTCTTCGAGGTTGTAGCGGAGAACGCCGAGCGGCCCGTTGGTGCCGCGTGACGCCAGGTAGAAGTATCCCTTTTCTTCGTACTCCTGCTTCAGGTCGTCGAAGCTCCTGTGAAACGTCGCCATCAAGGGAAAGTGCGGGCCGCGCACGACGATGTCGCCGTGACCGGTCCATAGCGCCATCTCGGTGGAGTCGGGGTCGTAGGACCAGACGTGTTCGCCGTCATGGGCATGCTCGTCGCGCCAAAGGCAGACCAGAAGCCAGAAACGAAGGCCCCATTCGCCGAACGCGAGCGTCTTCCAGCCGATCTTGAGAACGTCGTTGTCGTCCTTTGACAAACGCACGGCGATCTTGGTGCCCGCATGCTCGATATCGATGGCGATGTCGGTGGCATCGACGGTCCGCGGCCCCAAGGTGACGCCGTTGCGGTGACCGGGCGGCAGTCGCGTGAAGGTGCCGGTGGCATCGGAATAGGCGGCAAGACCGACATGGACGCCGGTGGGCAGGTGCACGAGTTCGGCCGGATAGACCGCATCCCACGTGTTCCACGCGCGATGGTCGGGAACGGGCCGGTCGCTCATGACACCGTCCAGTTAGCGAGGATCTCATCGGTTGTGCCGATTTCGATCTGGTCTTCGAACCGGCGGTAGACATGATCCATCGTCGCCGCGTGGGACACGGGATTGGAGCTGTGCACGGCGTCGGAAGGGATGATGACGCGGTAACCGTAGTCCATCGCATCCATCACGGTAGCGAGGACGCAGACATCGGTCTCGACGCCGGTACAAATGAGAGTTTGGCAGGACATGTCATCCAACATCGCGCGGAACGCCTCGGTCTTGAAGATGGAATAGGTCGGTTTATCGACGACCAGCGCGGGCGGCACGAAGTGGACGAGGTCGTCGACGACGTCGATCATTGCGCCATCCATCACCGCCGTCGTCACGCTGGTCCAGCGCTCGTAATAGGCACGCCAGTGGCCGGTGGCGTCGCCGGGATGTTCAGGGGTCGTGAAGCGCGTGAAGATAGAGCGTGACGGCGCATGCTCGGTCAGGCGCACGATCTGCGGCAGGATGTCGGCAATCGACGGCGTATGCCAGACGGTCTCGTCGGCGAACAGACGCTGGATATCGATACAGACATGAACGGCATCAGGTCCGATGGGTTTGACCTCTTGCCTCATTCAACGACCACCGTGTGATCGGGCGACCAGGTCAGGCTGACGGTCTCGCCTGGTTGGAACAGGCTGGTTTCGCGGTTTTGCTGGAAGACGCGGAACTCCTGCGCACCGGCTTCGACCAGATAGGTGACGCTGCTGCCGGAATAGACGGCCTGGCGTACGGTGCCGGTCAGCGCGTTCATGGCGCCGGGCGCCGGATCGCCGGCGCTGACATGGAACTTCTCGGGCCTAACAGCAAGCGTCACCCCGGCGCCTGCTGCCGGCAGGGCGCCGCTCGTGCGAATGGTGCCGAACGGCGTTTCGCCGACCGCGCCGTCGCCGGCGCTCTTGCCTTCGATGAAGTTCGCATCGCCCAGGAAACTCGCGGCGAAGCGCGTTCGCGGGTGCTCATAGATATCATCGGGTTCGCCGACCTGGACCAGCTTGCCCTCGTTAATAATCGCGATCCGGTCAGCCAGAGTCAGCGCCTCTTCCTGATCGTGGGTGACGAAGATCGTCGTGATGCCGACCTTCTGCTGGATTTGACGCAGTTCGATCTGCATGTCCTGGCGCAGACGTTTGTCGAGCGCGCCAAGGGGTTCGTCGAGCAACAGCACCTTGGGATCGGTAACCAAGGCGCGGGCCAACGCGATGCGCTGCTGCTGGCCGCCGGACAATTGACGTGGCTTGCGCTCCTCCATGCCGGCGAGCTGGACTAGTTCCAGCATTTGGCGCACGCGATCGGCGATCTCGCTCTTGGAGACACCGCGCACCGACAAACCGAACGCGACGTTGTCGAACACCGTCATGTGCGGGAACAATGCATAGTTCTGGAACACCATGCCGATATTGCGCCGGTGCGCGGGAATATGTTCGACCGACACGCCGTCGATGGTGATCTCGCCACTGTCTTGTTCCACGAACCCGGCGATCGCGCGCAGCAGGGTCGTCTTGCCGCTGCCGCTGGGTCCCAGAAGGGCGTAGAACGAGCCGTCGGGGAAGTTCAGTGACACATCGTCAAGCGCCGCGACGTCGCCATAGAACTTGTTGACGTGTTTCGCTTCGACCGCGCTCATCGTTCACCACCGAAGCGAGAAAAGCGGGCGAACAAGAGAAGCAGGCCCATCGAGAAAAAGATGACGATGGTCGAAATGGCGTTGACCTCCGGCGTGAAGCCCTTGCGGATCGCCGAATAGATCTCGACGGGCAAGGTCGAGACGCCGGGCGGCGCAAGAAAATAGGAAATGACGAACTGATCGAACGATACGGCAAACGCGAACAGCGACGCCGCGACGATGCCCGGCGCCATCAAAGGAACGCTTACCCGCAGGAACCGTTGAAGCGGTGTCGCGCCCAGGCTGGCCGCGGCCTCTTCCAACTCCGGCCCGAAGCTGGCCAGCCGGGCGCCGACCACGACGATGACATAGGGCAGGGAGAGCGCGACATGACCGAGCAGCATCGCGTGCAGGCCGCGCCCGATACCGGTCCAGAAGAACATGATCAGCATCGACGTGCCGATGATGAGCCAGGGAATGGTGATCGGTGGAAACAGAAGCAGTTGCAGGATCGTGCGGCCGCGGAACCGGTAGCGGGCAAAGGCAAAGGCCGCCATCGTGCCCAGCGTCGTCGCAATCACCGTGTTGGCCAGCGCGACCCACAGGCTGTTGAGACCGGCCGTGATCAGCCGGTCGTTGCCGGCGAGCTCGCCATACCATTTGAAGGTGCCGCGTATCGGCAATTCGTAGAGCACGGATTCGTTGAAGCTCATCAGAGCCAACACAAAAATCGGCAGGTACAGGAAGATCAGCACCAGCACCAGGAACGACCGGCCCACCCAGTCCCATGTCCGCGCCGTCACCCTCATGCCGCCCTCAGATTGTTGCGCAGGAGCGGGTAGGAGACGCCCAGAATGATCAGGACGATGGCGAGCAGCACGAAGGAGAGCGCCGCGCCCAGGGGCCAGTTGAAGACGACCGTGAACTGGTCTTCGATCACCGTGCCCAGCATGGTGCCCTGACGCCCGCCCAGGATGCGCGGTTCGAAGAACGAGCCGATCACCGGCACGAAGATCAGGATGGCGCCTGCCGCCAGCCCCGGTACGGCGAGCGGCAGGATGATGCGCCGCAGGATCGTGAAGGCGGACGCGCCGAGACTGCGCGCGGCCTCGATCAAGCTGTCGTCGATCGCCTGCAGCGACAAATAGCAGGTCAGAATCATATAGGGCAGGTAGGAGTGGACCAGGCCGATGATGATGGCGTTATAGGAATCGGCGAGGTCCAGCACCGGCAAGCCGGGCGCGACAATATGAATGGCGCTGTCGAGGATGCCCTCCGGCCTCAGGACGATCGTCCACGAGAACACGCGCACCAGCGCGTTGCTCCAGAACGGCAGCACGACCAGAAGAAACAGCGCCTCGCGCCAGCGCCCGGGGACCCGCTTGGCGAGCACATAGGCGGTCGGAAAGCCGATCAGAATGCAGATAAGCGTGACGTGGAAACCCATCTTCAAGCTGCGCCACGTCAGATCGTGCAGATAGGCCTTTTCGAAGAACGCGCCGTAGTTTTCCAGCGTCAGTTCAGGTTGCCGGTTGCCGAATGGGGCGTCCGTCAAGAAGCTGAAATAGAGCATGGCCGAGAGCGGCAAAAAAATGGTCAGCGTCAACCACAGATAGGCGGGCGCGGTCAGTCCGAAGACGGCCCAACGTCGACGCGTATCAACTCTCACGTTCTCGCCGCCCCCTCAGCGCATCAAGAAGAGAAGGGGGGAGAGGGCGCAGCCCCTGGGCGCCACCCTCTCCCTCGTCACCGCCCTTACTCGGCGTAGTAGGCCTTGGTCTCCTGCCACAGCTCCAGGAACTCTTCACGCTTGCCGTCGCTCAGTGGCGCCATGAACTGAAGGTTCTTCGTCGCTTCGGGGTCGCCCAGAACTTGTCGGTTGAAAGCGTCTTCCGGCAATTGGTTCATCGCAACGCCGTTGGCGGAGGCGGGCGCGCCGACTTCCGTATCCCAACGCACGTAGTGCTCCGGGCTCACCATGAAATCGATGAACGCATAGGCGCCGTCCGGGTTGGGTGCGTCGGTCGCGATCGACAAACCGTCAAGCCAGCTGATCGCACCTTCCTGCGGGATCAGAAATCCGATCGGCAGACCGAACGCCTTGGCGCTGCGCGAGGCCGAGCCCGACCAATAGATAGCAACGTCAAACGAGTCGGCGCTGAACTCCTTGTTCCACTCGTCTTCGGATGACCAGAAAGTCCGAATCTGCGGCTTAAGCTCACGCAGCTTCTCGCGAATAGCGTCCATATCCTGAGGATCGTTCATGTTCTGACCGGTCGCGAGTGCCGCCAGATAGACGTTCTCCACCGCATCGTCGCGGATGCCGACACGACCGGCATAGGCGGGATCCCAGAGAATATCGATTGTGTTGCCCGGCTCGACCTCGTCCGTGTCATAGGCGATCGACGTGACGCCCCACGTCCAGGCGATACCATAAAGCTCGCCGTCATAGGTGAACTCGGTCGCGTCGCGCAGGCCCGGCGACAGATCGGCAAAGTTGCTGATCTTCGAGGAATCCATCGGCTGAATAAGCCCTTCTTCGGCCGCCTGCTGGGTGAACGCGCTGTTGATCAGCACGACGTCATAGGCACCGGGGCTGGTCCGCAACTTGGTCAGCATCTCCTGTTCGGAGTTGAAGTTGTCGTGGACGACCGTAAAGCCGGTCTGCTCTTCGAACATCTCGATGGCCCAAGCTTCGTCGGTGCCATAACCCTGCCAGTTGAGAACACGGACCTCCTGCGCCATGGCGCCGGCGCCGGCCAGGGTTGCCCCGGCAAACGCGGCGGCGGCAAGCAGGTTTTTCAAACGTGCCATGCGACACTCCTCCCATAGTGAAGCCGGCACTGCCGCCGGCCAGAACATTGGCTGATACACCGAAACCACGAGTGTCTTTCCCGGTCGATCGCTCAACCGGGTCGCATCGCGTTTTCGGTGCCTGACAGGACGGTTACATGGCGGTTTCAGCGAGTCAACGCGATGGCGCGGCAAGTTCGTCCGAGATGTTCATCGGGAATGCCTTGACCCCTGTCCCGCATGCCGGAATGCTCCACGCCGATGACCGCAGGAAACCCACCAACGTGAGTCTCTATTTGTGCCCGACGAGCCTGGACGAAGCGCTCGACGCGCTGTCGGACCGCCCGATGACGGTGTTGGCCGGCGGCACCGATGTGTATCCCGCCCGGGTCGGCCGCCCGTTTGACGAAGATGTCCTGGATATTTCCCGCGTCCGCGGCCTTCGCGGCATCGAGGATAGAGGCGATCACTGGCTGATTGGCGCCACGACAACCTGGACCGACGTGCTGAAAGCGGATCTGCCGCCCCTGTTCGACGGCCTAAAGCTGGCGGCGCGCGAGGTCGGCGGCGTGCAGATCCAGAACGCCGGGACAATCGCCGGCAATCTCTGCAACGCCTCGCCGGCTGCCGATGGTGTGCCCGCGCTTATGAGCCTGGACGCTGAGGTGGAGATCAGCGGCAAGGACGGCGTTGTGACGGCAGGCCTTGCCGACTTCATCACAGGCAACCGGCAGACGACGCTTCGCGCCGATCAACTGGTGACCGGCGTGCGCGTGCCGAAACCAGCGGCCGACTGGGTGCGCGGTCATTTTCTGAAGCTTGGCGCACGACGTTATCTCGTCATCTCCATCGTCATGGCGGCCGGCGTGATCGAGGTTGAGGACGAGACAGTGTGCCATGCGCGGATCGCGGTCGGGTCCTGCTCTGCGGTCGCCCAGCGCCTGAAGGATCTGGAGGCCGCGCTGATCGGCTGCCATGTCGATGGCGATCTTGGCCATGCGGTCACCGACGAGCATCTTGCCGGTCTGGCGCCGATTGACGATGTCAGAGCGAGCGCAGACTACCGGCGCCATGCCGCTTTGACGCTGGTCCGCCGTCTGCTGAACGACCTGGGCGCAACGGCGTGAGCGCATCAACCACATTCACCGTTAACGGCCGTACGGTCGATGTGGACGCCGTACGGCAAGCACGGCTGGCCGATGTGCTGCGCGACGACCTCGGTCTGACAGGTACCAAGATCGGCTGTAACGCCGGTGACTGCGGCGCCTGTACCGTGCTGCTTGATGGTGACCAGGTTTGCGCCTGCATGGTGCCGCTGGCCCAGGCCGAGGGACGCGATGTCACGACGGTCGAGGGGCTGGCGGGCGATGACCTGACGGCGCTTCAGAACGCGTTCCAACGCCACGGCGCGGCCCAATGCGGCATCTGTACGCCTGGTATGCTGATGGCGGCGACATCGCTGCTCGAGTCGGTGGCCAAGCCGACAGGCGAACAGGTCCAGGATGCGCTTGGTGGCGTGTTGTGTCGTTGTACCGGCTACCAGAAGATCGTCGAAGCCGTTCTGGATGTCGCCACAACCGGTGCGCCGGTTCGCCCGGATGCCGGTCATGCGGTCGGCGCGCGCCTCGCGAAGATCGATGGGCTGCCGAAGCTGACCGGCGATGAGCGCTATGGCGCTGATGCCGTGCCGCCGGATGCCTTGTGGCTGCGCGTGCTGCGGTCGCCCCATCCAGCGGCGCATTTTGAGATCGGCGATATCGATGGATTTCTCTCGTCGCACCCCGGCATCGACCGGGTTCTGACATCGGCCGATGTGCCGTTTAACGGCTATGGCATTTATCCGGATATCAAGGACCAGCCGGTGTTGGCCGAGGGCCAAGCGCGTTATCGCGGCGAGGCCGTCGTCGCCGTGGTCGGTGATCGTGATGCCGTCGCGTTGCTTGATTTGGACGACATTCCGGTCAGCTTCACGCCAATCGACCCGGTGATCGGGCTCGATGCCGCCATGGCCGACGATGCACCGCCGGTTCAGGCGAACCGTGACAACAATCTTCTTGTCTCCGGTGGCGTCCGATCGGGCAACGTCGGCAAGGCGCTGGACGAAAGCGACATCACAGCCGATGGCGTGTTCGAGGTAGCGTTTGTCGAGCATGCCTATATCGAGCCCGAAGCCGGCTGGGCGCGCCGGGTTGGCGATCGGATCGAAGTTCACGTTTCCACCCAAACGCCCTACATGGACCGTGATGAAGTCGCCAACATCATGCGGATTCCAGGCGACCAAGTCCGCATCGTGCCGACCGCGTGCGGCGGCGGCTTCGGCGGCAAGCTGGATCAGGGGGTGCAGCCCTTGATTGCGCTTGCCGCCTGGGTCACCGAACGCCCCGTGGCATGCGTGTGGACACGGCCGGAAAGCATGGCAGCCAGCACCAAGCGCCATCCTTCCCGCATCACCACGCGGTTCGGCTGCGACCGGTTCGGCCGCATGACCGCCGCCGAGATGTTCGCCGAATTCAACACTGGCGCCTATGCGTCATGGGGCCCGACCGTATCGGGAAGGGTGCCCATCCACGGCATGGGTCCCTATCGCGTGCCCCATGTCAGGACGCGGGGCCAGGCTTGGTTCGCCAACGAACCGCCCGCGGGCGCGTTTCGCGGCTTTGGCGTGCCGCAGGCGGCCATCGCCCACGAGACGATGATGGATGATCTTGCGCTTCAGGTTGGCATCGACCGGCTGGAGTTCCGCCTGATGAACGCGCTCGCCAAGGGCGACCGCACGGCGACCGGTCAGTTGCTGGAGGCGAGCACGGGGCTGTCGGCCTGCCTGGAGGCGCTGACCCAACCCTGGAAGGACGCGCTGGCCCAGGCCGAAACAAGAAACGCCGGCGATCCGGTGACGCGCCGCGGTGTCGGCGTCGGCTGCATGTGGTACGGCATCGGCAACACCTCCATGACCAACCCGTCGACCATGCGCATCGGTCTGAGCGCCGATGGCCGCGTCACGTTCTATAACGGCGCGGCCGACATCGGGCAGGGGTCGAGCACAATCTTGACCCAGATTGCAGCCGACGCACTGGGTCTTCCCGTCGGCAGTCTCGACGTGATCGTCGGTGACACCGACCGTACCGCCGATGCCGGCAAGAGCTCGGCAAGCCGCCAGACATTCGTCTCCGGCAAGGCGGCGGAACTGGCCGGGCTTGACCTGCGAAGCCAAATCCTGCGGCTGGTCAACGCGGGCGACGACGCGCAACTATCGCTCGACGGCGCGGTCTTAAACGTCGTGGATGGCGACGCCGAACATGTGCCCGATCTTGCCGGTTTGCCGGCGGACGCCAACGGCGACGTGCTGGTTGGCGAAGGGACCTTCGACCCGCCGGCGACCGCACTGGACGAGAACGGCCAAGGCTCGCCCTACGCGACTTACGCCTTTGCCGCACAGATGGCGGTCGTCGATGTTGATACGGAGCTCGGCACCGTCAAGGTCAAACGTATGGTCGCGGCGCACGACGTCGGCCGCGCGATCAACCCGATCCAGGTCGAAGGCCAGATCCATGGCGGCATCGCCCAGGGACTGGGTCTGGCGCTGATGGAAGAATATGTGCCCGGCGTGACCGAAAACCTGCACGACTATCTGATCCCGACCTTTGGCGACATGCCGGAGATTCGCGTTATCATCATCGAGGATGAAGAGCCTTTGGGGCCGTACGGCGCCAAGGGTGTTGGCGAGCCCGGCCTGGTGCCGACCGCGCCGGCGATCCTGGGTGCGATCCGCCATGCGACGGGTGCGCGCATCACCCGGGTTCCCGCGCTGCCCCATCGGGTTCTCGAAGCCATGGAGGCCTCTGGTGACTGACACCGCCGACCAGGAAGCCGGCATCGTCAAGTGCGACGCGTGTCCGGTGTTGTGCCGGATCCGTGCCGGCAAGACCGGCGCATGCGACCGCTATGCCAACGCGGATGGCCGCCTGGTGCGCGTTGATCCTCTGGTTGTCGCCCAGCGCGCCGACAAGCTGGTGCCGTTTTTGGAGGGGTCGGCGAACTGGGACGGTGCCGTCGTCACGGGCAAGGACAGTTTCGTCACCGGTATTGGCTCCGGCACCACCTATCCCGACTACAAACCCGCGCCCTTCATCGTTGCGAGCGAGGCTGACGGCGTCGACATGGTCACCGTCGTCTCCGAGGGCATCTTCAGCTACTGCGGGATCAAGGTGAAGATCGACACCGACCGGTTCTTGGGCCCCGAGCAATCCAACGTGTTGTGTGAGGGCGAGCCGATCGGTCACGTCACGACCGCCGAATACGGTTCGCAGATGTTGTCGCTGGGCGGCGTGCGGCATCTGACCGGCGGCTCGAAGAGAGAAGGCAACACGACTTGCCAGGCGATGCTCGATCTGTGCAGCGGCAAGCCGGTCGATGTTGTTGTGGACGGCGGGTCCGACGTGACGATCCAGGCGGGCCAGCCGCCGGTGGTGAACGGCCAGCGCGAGGAGCGCATGCGGGTTGGTTGCGGCAGCGCGGCCATGGGCATGTTCGCCAAGCAGTGGTTCGAGCACGCCGACGAAGTAATCGTTGTCGACGACCACATCACCGGCGTCTTCACCGAACACTATGCCGGGACCTATCTGGACGTGCCGCCGTCCGGCATTCGTGTCCGAGGGCGCAAGTCGACACCCGGGCGCTATTTCCAGGTCGCCGAGCCGGGTCTTGGTTGGGGCGGCACGGACGTGACCGACCCTCTGGAGATCATCGAGAAGATCGATGCCAAGAAGGCTTGGCCGGGCCTGAAGCTTTTGATGGTCTCGACCACCGGCGAAGACGCCGGCTGGTATGTCCTGGATGACGATCTCGTTCCACAGCCTGCCGACATGCCGGCACCGGTCAATCAGGTTGTCGAGCGGATTGCCGAAAACTGTGAGCCCGCTCTGTGCACGGTCCTTTTCATGGCCGGTGCCGGCGGCTCGTTGCGGGCTGGCGTGACGGAAAACCCTGTGCGATTGACCCGTTCGGTTCGCGAATCCCTGACCCGTGTCACCTCGGGTGGCGCGCCGGTCTATGTCTGGCCCGGTGGCGGAATCACGTTCATGGTCGACGTCACGCGCCTGCCGGAAAACGCTTTCGGCTATGTCCCGACCCCCGCCCTGGTCGCGCCCATCGAGTTTACCCTGCGGCTGGACGACTATCTGGCCTTGGGTGGCCATGGCGACCATGTGCGCCGGCTTGGCGACGTGGTCAGCGATGTTCATCCGGCAGCACACAGGTGGCATGACGACAATCCCTGGCCGGTGCGGGTCCAGCAGGCATGACCGCACAGATCGCGCGCCTGGCCGGCGATCGGCTGCATCTGCATCACGGTCCCATCGATATCGTATTGAAGGCGTGGGGCGAGGCGGATGACGTGGCGCGCGCTTATGACCAGGCGATGCAACGTTTCCAAACGATCCTCGACGACCTCGTTCAGGAACTGCCGCAGCTTCGCCAGTCCCATGGTGAGACGCATCCTCTCTTTCAGGGCCGCGTTGCGCGGCGCATGGCGACCGCCACGCGCCCGTTTGCCGATCGATTCGTGACGCCGATGGCGGCTGTCGCCGGCGCCGTGGCAGACGAGGTCTTGGAAGCCATGACCGACGGCACCACCATCCGACGCGCCTATGTCAACAACGGCGGCGATATTGCCCTGTATCTGTCACCGGGCGAAACATTGAAAGCCGGCATCGTCGACAACCAGGACGCCCCCTTTCTGGACGCCGATGTCACGATTGAGTCGGCGATGCCGGTGCGCGGCATGGCGACCTCGGGCTGGCGCGGGCGTTCCCAATCTCTGGGCATTGCTGACGCGGTGACGGTCTTGGCGGCGGATGCCGCGACGGCCGATGTCGCGGCGACGCTGATCGCTAATGCCGTCGATACCGACCATCCAACCATCGAGCGGGCCCCCGCGTCGTCGCTGCGCGACGACACCGATCTGGGCGAGCGGCTTGTGACCGTCTCGGTCGGAGCGTTGGACGAACCAGCCATCGTCGCCGCGATGAACGCCGGTGTCGATCTCGCCAAGACCTACCGTGCGCGCGGCCTCATCCACAGCGCCTATCTGGCGCTGCAGAACCGTCGCCGGGTTGTCGCATGCAACAGCTATGTTTTGCCCGAGGGAGCGAGTGCATGAGTCTTGAGGTTGATGTCCGCAAAATCGTCACGGTGGTTGACGAGATCCATCACGAGTTCGGTCCGCCGCCGGAGGGACCCTATAAGCGCGGCGCGATCATGATGGTGATCGCCAATCCCTATGCCGGCGAGTATGTCGAGGACATCACGCCCATGATGGAGGCGCTGAAACCCCTGGGTCTGGATATGTCCCACCGGCTGATCGCCGCGCTGGGCGTCAAGCCGGACAACATCCAGGCCTATGGCAAGGGCGCGATTGTCGGCGAGGCCGGCGAACTGGAGCACGGTGCGCTGTGGCACGTACCCGGCGGCTACGGAATGCGCGAGGTGCTGGGCGGCGCCAAGGCGATCGTGCCGTCCGCCAAAAAGGTCGGCGGCATGGGCACGCGGTTGGATATCCCGATCGGCCACATCGATGCCGCCTATGTGCGCAGCCATTTCGATGCCATGGAAATCGGTCTGCCCGACGCGCCCCGGCGTGACGAGATCATCTACGGCCTGGTCATGACGACGGGTGGTCGCATCCACGCGCGTGTCGGCGGTCTGCGTCACGAGGATATCGGCGGCGAAGACGGCCTGCGGTGAACGCGGCGAAATTGCTGTAGGCTCGTCGGTATGAGCAGCACCTTCGATCAGGTCGCCCGCGACATGAAGCCGTTCACCAGCGCTGATGAAGCGTTGGAACGCGTTCGCGAGATCTACCGGGCAGGTGTCGACGACGTTCGCCACCGCTTTGCCGACTATCTTGCCGGCGGCTCCGATGAGCCGGGAGAGGCGCCATGCTATCCCTATGCCGGCATCGTCATTGATCAGGCCGACATCCACAGCGGCAGCGAACGCTCGTTCGGTATTCTGCGCGGTGCCGGCGCGTTCGGCATCACGTTGACCCGGCCCGATCTCTTCGACGACTATTACCGCGAGCAGTTCGACCTTCTCATCGCGAACTACGAACGGCCGGTTTGGATCGGACGCAGCATGCAGCCGATCCCGCTTCCCTTCGTCATCGAGGAGGCGACAGCGGATTTGACGGCCGAACGTATCCATGACCTGAACAGCCGCTTTCATATGCCGGATCTGTCGCGCATCGACGATACGGTTGCCAACGGCACGCATAAGGCGCCGCCGGGACATCCCGAACCGCTCTCGCTGTTCACGGCGTCGCGGGTGGATTTTTCGCTGCTGCGCCTGCGCCACTACACCGCGACCTCGCCTGAGCACTTCCAGCGTTTCGTGATGTTCACGAATTACCAGCGCTATGTCGACCGGTTCATCGCCTATGGCCGCCAGCAGGTCAGCGATGGCGGTGACTACACGGCATTTGTCGAGCCGGGCAATGTCATCCACCCGAATGCCAAGTTGACCGATGACGAACCATCAGGCGAGGCACCGCCGCATCTGCCGCAGATGCCGGCCTATCATCTGACCCGGGAAAACCGCGACGGCATTTCCCTGGTGAACATCGGCGTTGGCCCGTCGAACGCCAAAACCATCACCGATCACGTCGCTGTCCTGCGGCCTCACTGTTGGCTGATGGTCGGCCATTGCGGTGGTCTGCGGCTGACCCAACGGCTTGGCGACTACGTGCTGGCGCATGCCTATGTCAGGAGCGACAACGTGCTGGACGAGGATCTGCCTGGTTGGGTGCCGGTGCCACCGATCGCCGAAATCCAGATCGCGTTGACCGCTGCCGTCTCCGAGGTCACGGGCCTCAAGAAGCACGACCTGAAGACGCGGCTGCGCACGGGCACGGTCGTGACGACAGACGACCGCGATTGGGAGTTACGCCACCACGAGCTCGCGACCCGTTTCAACCAGTCGCGCGCGATTGCCATCGACATGGAATCGGCGACCATCGCCGCGAATGGTTTTCGCTTGCGTGTGCCCTACGGCACGTTGCTCTGCGTTTCCGATAAGCCGCTTCACGGTGAAATCAAGCTGCCCGGCATGGCGGATGCGTTCTATCGCGAGCGGATCAGCCAGCATCTTCAGATCGGCATCGCGACTTTGACCAGCCTGCGCGAAGCGGGTGTTGAGTCATTGCATTCACGCAAACTGCGAAGCTTCGACGAACCGGCGTTCCGCTAACAGTCGCGCAACAGCGAGCCGAACCCCTCGACCTTGTCATCAAGACCGGCAAGACGCAGGGCGTGCCAGGAAATGGCCTGGTTGCTCGCCACAACCGGTTTGCCGAGATCACGCTCAAGCTGGTCGATGATGCCGGCGGCACGCATACCGGTGCATGAGATAAAGAGCGCGTCCGCATCGTCGGTGCTGCCGACATCCAGCGCGGCCGCGCGGATCGAGTCTGGTGTCACGCGGCAGATCTCGTGGTCGGTCTCCTGTTTGAACGCGGCGCACGCGACGATCTCAAAACCCTGGTCTTCGATGACGGTCGCCAGCCGCGCGTTCACCTCGTCGATATAGGGCGTGATAACGGCGAGGCGTTTGGCGCCGAGTTTCGCCAGGCCGGTCAGGCTCGCGGTGATCGGGTTGGTCACGGCGGCCTTTGGCTGGACTTGATGGATCAGTTCGGCAACACGGTCGGGGCCGATGGTCATGGCGCCTGACGTACAACCATAAGCGATCACATCCAGATCCTCGCCGGGCATGATGAGTGCCGTCGTCGCGGCGAGGTGGTCGGCCATGGCGCCGAGGGTCGTGAGATCGACGCGCGGGGCAAACGGAATGCGCGTGCTGTAAATGCCGATGCCGGGCAGCGGCAGATAGCTGCGCATTTCACCTTCGATTACCGGATCGGTCACCAGCGTGATCAGCCCAATCGTTGCCCGCTCGGCGCTGCGCGCCATGTGGTCGCAGGGCAGGGTTTGCCATGCTTCGTGCGAGGCGGAGGGCGTCACATCATGGAGGGCTTTGGCCATCGTTCGTCTCCCGGCGGGTGTCTTTCACCGCATCAGGGCAGCATAGCACCTGTTAGGTGCCGCCGTCGAAGCTGTAGCTGTCCATGTCGAAGCGGGGCTGACCGGTGGCCGAGGTCAGGCCGCCATCGGCAACCAGGGTCGTGCCGTTGACGAAGCTCGCGTCGTCGGACGCCAGGAACAGGATCGCGGCGGCGCATTCTTCCGGTGTGCCGACTCGTCCCAGCGGGTTCGACTTGTTGTAGGTCTCACGCATGCCGGGATCGCTCTCGAGCGAGCCCAACATCCGTTCGGTGCCGATCGGGCCGGGACAGATCGCGTTGGCGCGGATCTGGTAACGGCCGACCTCCCAGGCCAGACACTGGGTGAGGTTGATGATCGATGCTTTCGCCGCGTTGTAGGTCGCCCAGCCGGGGTCGCCGCGCAGGCCGGAGATCGATGCCATGTTGACGATGGCGCCGCCGCCGGTCGTCTTCATGCGGTTGACCGCTTCGCGGCAGCAGATCACCGTCGACAACACGTTGAGGCGCCAAAGACGCTCCCAGTCGGTGCTTTCCAGATTTTCGATCAGGCCGAACATGCTGTTGCCGGCGATGTGCAACGACACATCCAGGCGGCCGGCGTCGTCATCGATTTGGCGGAACAGCCGCTCCAGATCGTGTTCGACCATGACGTCGGCGACGACGGCGGTGACATCGTGGCCGGTCTCGGTCAACGCACCGGCGACCGCCTTCGCGTCGTCCGGTTTGAAGTCGGCGGCGAAGACCTTGGCGCCTTCGTGGGCCAGGCGTTCAACGCAGGCCTTGCCGATCCCATTGCCGCCGCCCGTCACCAGCGCAACCTTGCCGTCAAATCGCTTCATCGTCTTATCCCTTGTCAGGCACGCGCCAGCTTGCGCTCAGCATCGAAAAAGGGCAACGCGACGACGTCGGCCTCGCATGCGCCCTCGTCGGTCTCGACGGTGACGTGGTTGCCGATGGACCACGCAGGCGTCGACAGCATGGCAAGGGCGATGCTGGCCTCGACGCTGGGTCCCCAGACGGCACTGCTGATCAGGCCGACCTCGTCGCCGTCAGCCATCACGCGATCGCCGGTCTTGGCGACGGCCTTGCCGCCCAGTTTCAGACCGGCAACACGGCGGGTCGGTCCGGAATCGCGCAAGGGTGCCAACGCGTCGCGCCCGATGAAGTCGCGCGACCAGTCGAGCATGCCTTCCCAACCCAACTCAAATGGGTTGGTGGTCCAGTCGATCTCGGCGCCTATGTTCAAGATTGCAGCCTCCATGCGGCGAATGTTCATGGCTTGGCTGCCGCACAACACCATGCCCATGGTCTCACCGATCTCGCGCAGACCCTGGTAGACCTCAAGCGCCCGGTCGATATCGACATGGATGTCATAGCCGAGTTCGGCCGTGAAACCGGTGCGAGTCACGACAGTGTCGACGCCGCACACTCGCCCTTCGCGCATGGTGAACCAGGGCATGGCGTCGAGGTCGATATCGCTGACCTGTTTCAGGATATCGCGCGATTGGGGGCCCTGAATGGCGCACAAATGAATCTGATCGAGATACGAGCGAACGGAGACATCAAGCCCGGTGGCGTTTGCGGCTAACCAGACCTCGGCCGGGCCGGGACCGCCGACCCACCAGTACCGGTCTTCGTCGAACATGGTGAGCACGCCGTCCTCGACAACGCCGCCATGGGGATAGAGCAGGAAGGCGAAGAGGCTCTTGCCCGGTTTGAGCGCGGTGAGTTTGCGCGGCATCGTGCGCTCAATCAGGCGTCTGGCATCGGGGCCCTTGATCTCGACGACCTCCTCGCCGGTGACGTCCCACAGACCGGCGACGCGTCGCATCGACCAGTATTCGTCAACCGAGTCGGTGAAGACATCAGGCTTCAGGTAGGTGTTGTGGACCTTGAAGTCGCTGGTCAGTTCACTGATGACCGGCCAGAACGCCGTGCGTTTCAGCCCATCCTTTAGCCGGTTGGCACGCGGCGTGAAGGGCGGTCCGTCGATGACCAGGTTGACGTTGGTACGCTCCAGCATGGCGGCTTTCAGAAGTTGACGTAGCGTGTCGGCGCGTGGGGTTCCAGCAGCCGGGTGTGCTGGGCGATGGCCTCCGGTGCGAGGTCGCTTTCCGGAGGATCCTCCAGCAAAAGGTTTCCCGTGTGCCGCCCGCGCACAAGCATGGCCGAAACCGGCGGTCCGGCGGTATAGCGGATGGCGCCGGGCAGATAGCGGATGCACATGCCGACACGCGGTCGTGTCGTCGTGTTGGGGCCGGAACCGTGCGCGAGCAACGCGTGATGCAACGACATCTCGCCGGGTCTCAGAATATCGCTCACGGTAACCCAGTCCTTCAGATCGATCTTCACGGTCTGGCCGTGCGACAGCATGTTGTCGGGCGAAAAGGTGTTCTCGTGATCGACCAGATCGAGCCGGTGGGTGCCCAACGCAAACTGCATGCAGCCGTTTTCTAACGTCGAATCGGTCATGGCGAACCAGGCGGTCACGATGTCGCGCGGCTCCAGGTACCAATAGCCGGCGTCCTGATGCCAGGAGATATGCCGGCTCTCGCCTGGCACCTTGCGCCAGACATCGGCGCTCATGACCAAGATATCCGGACCGACAATGCGCTCGACATGATCGAGGATCCGGGGGTCGCGGACCAGCCGGTCCATCCAGGTGAAGAGCAAGTAGGACTTGTAGTACCAGGGGTGCTTGACCGCCGCGACGTCGGCATCGGTGACAGCATCAAGTTCAGCCAACAGGGCCGCCGCCTCGTTTTCGGGCATCGCGCGGATCGGTCCGACGCAGCCCAACTCGCTATAGGAATCGAAAGTCATCGTCGGAACGTAGCTCATGGTCTTGTCACCGTTGCGATTCGCGGCAAGTGTGGTCTATGTACGTCAGCAAGATAATGCCGCCACGCGGTGGTCTGGCTCCCTGGCATCAGCAGAAAATTGCGCATGATCGGCGACCTCTTTGACTATGTGCCAAGACATTCGAAAGTCTTGGTATAGTCTTGTGTATGCGCCTGATTTCTTAGCATAATCGTGCGACACGCTAAAGCCTGAACCCTCCCAGATACGGGCGGTCGACAACAAAGAGGTCATGCACATGGGCAAGTTCTACTTCGACGATGACGCCGATCTGTCTCTGCTCGACGGCAAGACCGTCGCCATCATCGGTTACGGCAACCAGGGCCGGTCGCAGGCACTCAACATGAAAGACAGCGGCGTTCATGTCGTCGTCGGCAACATCGAGGACGAGTATGCCGACACGGCGCGGGCCGACGGCTGGGACGTGCAGACCATCGAAGACGCTGCGGCGGCCGGTGACGTCCTGATGATGCTGACCTCCGACGACAGCCAACCGGAAGTGTACGAGAACTGGGTGAAGAAAAGCCTGAAGCCGGGTGATGTCATGAGCTTCGCCCACGGCTTCAACATCCATTACGGCGAGATCACACCGTCGCCTGAACTGGATGTGGTGATGGTCGCCCCGCGCATGCTGGGCGAAGGGGTGCGCGCGACGTTTCTCGAGGGCAGGGGTTTCCCGAGTCTGATTGCCGTCGCACAGGACGCCAGCGGCAACGGCATGGCGATGTGCCTGGCGATCTCCAAGGCCATTGGCTCGACCAAGATGGGTGTGCTCGAATCGAGCTTTGAGGAAGAGGTGCTTATCGATCTCTTCGAGGAGCATCAGCCCGGCCTCTATGCGCTGCGCTGCATGTACGAGGCCCTGGTCGAGGCCGGTTGTTCGCCCGAGGCGGTCATGCTCGATCTCTATGCCTCCGGCGAAGGCGTCAAGTTCGCCGAATACGGCCGCGACCTCGGCGCGTTCGAGCGCATGAAACGCACCTCGGTCACCGCCCAGTTCGGTCATCTCGTCTGGTCGAAGCAGTACTTCGATCACGACAAGACCATGGACGGCATGCGCGAGATGCTCGCCAACATAAAGGACGGCAGCTTCATCAAGGCGCTGAAGGCCGAGAAGGCGAAGAACCAGAAGGCGATCGAGGAAGTCTGGAAGGATAACAACGCGCACGAGCTGATCGAGAAAGAGCACGCGCTCTATCAGCTTCTCGGGCGCCGCCCCAAGGATGCGCCTGCGCCGGGCGACGAATCCTAACGCGACGGTCCCGGCCGTGACTCACAGTTACCGGCTTGGCATCGATATCGGTGGCACCTTCACCGATCTGCATGCGATGGACGAGGCGACCGGTGCGCTTTATGCGCTGAAGACGCCGTCGACAAAAGGCGACCCGTCCGACGCGGTGGCCGCGGGCATCGAAGAACTCCGTAAGCGATTTGCCATTGAACCCGGCGAAATCGCGTATTTCTCCCACGGCACGACCTTGGCCGTGAACACACTCCTTGAGCGCAATGGCGCCAGGGGCGGTGTCCTGATGACCAAGGGTTTTACGGATACGTTGGAACTGCGCCGCCTGAGACTTTCCAAGGCGAACGACTTCTTCGTGCCGAAGCCGGTGTCGCTGGTGCCGCGCCGCCACGTCAGGCCGGTCGATGAACGGATGCGCGCCGACGGACGCGTCCTGAAAGCGATTGATCGCCAGGATGTCGAAGCCCAGGTGAAGACACTCGTCGATGACGGCATCGAGACGCTTGCCGTCTGTTTTCTGCACGCCCATCAAAACTCGGCACACGAAGCAGCGGCGAAAGCCTGGATCGCGGAGAGCTTTCCCGATCTCTACGTCTGCACGTCCTCGGAAATCTGGCCGCAGCAGCGGGAATATGAGCGGACCCTGATCAGCGTTATCAACGCCTATGTCGGCGGGCGCATGAAGGCCTATTTCAACACGTTGGAGGAACGCACCGCCGATCTCGGCATGACCTGCCGGGTGTTTTCGACCAAGTCGAACGGCGGCGTGATGAGTGTCGCGAGCGCGGCCGACCGGCCGGTGGAAACATTGTTGTCGGGTCCGGCATCCGGCGTCATCGGCGCGGCCTATATCGGCCGGCTGATGGGCGAGCCCAATCTTGTCACCATCGACATGGGCGGCACCAGCGTCGATGTCTCGATCGTGCAGAACGAAATCCGCTATGCGACCGAAAACACCATCGGCGACTATCCCGTCATCATGCCGGCGGTCGATGTGTCGGCGATCGGCGCGGGCGGCGGCTCGATTGCCTGGACCGATGCGGAAGGCGTGCTGAAGGTCGGACCCGAAAGCGCCGGCGCCGATCCCGGTCCCGCCTGTTATGGACGCGGCGGCACACGGCCGGCGGTGACCGATGCCTACCTGACCGCCGGCATCATCGCGCCGGACAAGTTCCTGGGTGGCGAGATGGCCTTGGATAGCAACGCTGCGCATAATGTCGTCGACGATATCGGTGGGGTGTTGGGCCTTGGTCGGCGCGAAACCGCCGACGCCATCCTGCAGGTCACGACCTCGAACATTTATGCGGAGCTGGTGCCGCAGATTGCGCGGCGCGGTGTCGATGCCAGCGATCTCTCTTTGATCGCCTATGGCGCGGCCGGACCGACTCATAGCTTCATGCTGGCGCGCGAACTCGATCTGCGCCGTGTCATCGTGCCGCCGTCGCCGGGCATCTTGTGCGCGCTTGGTTGCCTGGTCGCCGACATGCGCGCCGACTTCGTGCAGAGCATCTGGCACGAAGCCGACGATATGGCCGATGGCGACATCCAAGCGATCTATGCGGCACTGGAAGATCGTGCGCGGGGCTGGCTCGACGATCAGCAGGTCGACCTCGATCAGGTTTATCTGCTGCGCTCCGTTGATGCGTGTTTTGTCGGCCAGTCCTATGAGGTCAACGTGCCGTTCCCAGATACCGCCAGCAGCGACCTGACGACGGCCAACGTGGTCGACTGGTTTCACGACCGTTACGCCAAGGTCTATGGCTACGCTGACGCGGACAGCCCGACACGGCTCTTGGAGGCACGCCTGCAGATCGTCGGCGTGACGCCCAAGCCCGAGATCCGATTGGTTGCCAACCAGACAGACGAGGGCGATGAAGCCTATGATCGCCGGATGATCTTTGAGAGAGACCGCGAGGTCGAAGCCGCGATCTGGCGGCGCGGCAGTCTGCGCGAGGGGCGCGAGTACCTTGGCCCCATGGTAGTCGAGCAATACGATACCACGATCTATGTTCCCGACGGTTTCCGTGTCACCGTGGACCAGTGGGCGAACCTGATCGGTGAGAAGATCTGATGCCGACCGACAAGATCCGGCTCGAAATCCTGAGCAACCGTTTCCAGGCGGTTGTCGACGAGATGGCCCAAGTCGTTTCGCGCACCGCGCACACCGTGTTCGTCAAGGAGACCCAGGACTACGGCTCCGTCCTGGTGTCGCGCAAAGGCGAGGTGTTCGCCGCGCCTCGCCGATATGGCGTGTTGATGATGATCGGCATGCCGATGGAAGCCGCCATCGCGGCCAGCGGCGACGATGTTTCCGAGGGCGACATCTTCATTGGCAATGACCCCGTCTCGACCCGGGGCATGGCGACCCATCTATCGGACGTCTACCTGTGGAAGCCGGTCTTCGTCGACGGTGAGCTCTTGTGCTGGGCATGGACCTTCATTCACGTCTCCGATATCGGCGGCAGGGTGCCCGGGTCGATCGCACCGTCGAGCCACGAGGTCTATCAGGAGGGCCTCCGGATCACGCCGCAGAAACTCTACCGCGCCGGCGAGCTGAACCAGCCGCTGCTCGACATGATCCGCGCCAACTGCCGCACGCCTGACCAGAACTGGGGCGACATGAAGGCTTGTCTGGCCGGCCTGGCGACGGCGGAAAACCGTGTCCGCGACCTCGCCCGCCAGTACGGCTACGACACCATCGACCGCACCATCGACCAGGTGCTCGACTACGCGGAGACCCAGGCGCGCCGCGTCATCGAGCATGTGCCCGACGGCACCTATCATTATGCCGACTACATCGAGGCCGATATGGTTGGCCTCGGCCTCGTGCGCATCAAGGTCGCCATGACCATCGACGGCGGCGAAATGCGGCTCGACTTTACCGGCACCGCGCCGCAGGTGCGGGCCGCCCTCAACATCCCGACCTACAGCCACGATGGTCACTGGATGCTGATCACGGGCCTGGTCAACTGGATCTGCACTCAAGAACCCAACATCGCCTACAATGCCGGTCTGGTGCGGCCGATGAAGGTGCAGATACCGCGCGGCACCATTTTGAACCCGGAACCGGGTGCTGCCTATGGCGCGCGCTATGCCACGTCGCACAAGGTCTGCGACGTCACCGTCGGCGCCCTCGCGCAGGCCGTGCCCGGTGAACTACCGGCGACCGACTCGGGCCAGGGGTCGATCCTGCTCGTCTCGGTGCCGGACTTCCACACCGGCGGCGACAAGGTCTCGGTCATTCAGCCGATCGTTGGCGGGTCGGGCGGCCGGCCGATGGATGACGGTGTCGACGGCACCATGGTGATCCTGAACTTCCTGAAGAACATCCCGACCGAGATCTTCGAAAACGAGATGCCGGAGATCCTGATCCACCACTATGGCCTGCGCGACGACTCCGGCGGCGCGGGGCGGTATCGCGGCGGCACGGGTATCGAAATCGAGTTCGAGACCTCGAGCCCCTATACCAGCATCACCTCGCGCTGCATGGAGCGTTACATCTTCGGCCCACCCGGTCTCAAGGGCGGGGAGGCCGGCGCGACCGGCTACACACTCTTCAAGCCGCGCGGCGGCGGCGAACAGGACATCGGCAAGATCGATGTTCTAACCATGGATCCCGGCGACCGGCTCAAGATTGGCACCCAGGGTGGCGGCGGTTATGGCGATCCGCTCGAAAGACCGGTCGATTTGGTTGCCGACGATGTCGCCAACGGCTTCGTGACGGCCGCGACGGCGCGCGACGTCTATGGCGTTGTCATGGGTGAGGACGGTGCGGTCGATCAGGTGGCGACGAAGGCCGCCCGCGATACCATGCGGAAAATGCGTGGCTGGACCAAACCGCCCTTGCATGGCTTCGATGCGGCCCGGCGCGACCATATGGCGCGTTGGCCAAGCGCATTGGAGGATGCGCTGACAGCGGCCGTCGCCGATCTTCCCGTCCAATTGATGCAGTTCATGCATGCGCGACTGCTTGATGAGATCACCGCACGGCTTGATCGTGGCGAGACCGTTACGCCTGACGATGTGCACGCCTTGGCAAGCGAACAGCGTGACGCCTTCGAAAGCGGTCACGCGTTGGCGGCCGAGTAAACTCTTGGGGTGGGGGCATGACGCGGACGCTTCTGGTGTTGCCGGGCGACGGCATCGGCGTTGAGGTCACCGAGCAGGCCATGCGGGTGGTCGGCTGGTTCCAGAAGAATCGCGGCCTCGACCTGACCATCGAAGAACGCCTGCTGGGCGGTGCCTGTTACGACGTCCATGGCGTCATGGTGGAAGACGAAACGGTCGAGAAGGCGCGGCGCGCCGATGCCGTCCTGTGCGGCGCTGTCGGCGGACCGACGTGGGACGACCTCGAGCTCGAAGGAACGCCGGAAGAAAAGGACGGCCTAAGCCGGCTCAGGAAAGATCTCGATCTCTACGCCAATCTGCGTCCGGCGCGGCCCTATGACGCGCTCAAGCAGAAGTCGCCGCTGAAGCCGGAGATCCTGGAAGGCGTCGACCTCATCGTGCTGCGTGAGTTGACGAGCGGTCTTTACTTTGGCCAGCCGCGCGGCATCGAAACACTGCCGGATGGTAGTGAGCGGGGCTTCGAAACCCAGGTCTATACGACCGCAGAAATTGAGCGCATGGCGCACGCCGCGTTCGAGCTGGCGCGTGACCGTCGCGGTGTCGTGCATTCGGTCGAGAAGTCGAACGTCACGGAATCCGGTGTCCTGTGGCGCCGCGTCGTCAGCCGTGTTCATGCCGACGCCTATGCCGATATGACACTGATCCACATGCTCGCGGACAACTGTGCGCTGCAACTTGTCGATAACCCCAGGCAGTTCGATGTTCTGGTCACCGACAACATGTTCGGCGATCTCCTCTCCGACATCACCGGCGCCATCCCGGGCGGCCTCGGCATGTTGCCGTCCGCATCGCTTGGGCCACTGCGCGGTGACGGCACGCGTCCAGCGCTCTATGAACCCGTCCATGGCACCGCGCCCGACATCGCGGGCAAGGGCATCGCCAATCCCCTGGCAGCGATTCTGTCGGCCGCCATGATGATGCGCTGGAGTTTCGAACGGGCCGACGATGCCGATCTGGTCGAGCGCGCCGTCGAAGCAGCATTGGATCGGGGTGCGCGGACGGTTGACCTCGCCGTCGATGATGAGGCCACGATGGGGACCGGCGAGATGGGCGACGCGGTGCTTGCCGAACTTGATCGTCTCGCCAGCTGAACACTGACGCGCCGGCGCGTCTAACGAACGCATCGCCGCGACCGTCTTCGACAACGCGTTCTAGTTCGGCGTGTTGATGGTGAGGCGCCACGCCGCCCAGATGCCGCCGCAGGCGATCGGCAGAAACGCCGCGAAGATCCAGAACGCGACAGCCCGGACTGTGTCGAGGCTGGCATCTTCCGAAAAGCCCAGTGTGTTGGCGACAATTCCGGCCGCTGCGGCGCCGATTGCGAAACCGAACTGCTGGAGCGGTGCAACCGCCGCCGACGTGCGTTCGCGCTCGCCGTCGATCGCCGCTGCAACGATGCGGCGAAAGATGAACGCCCACATCATGCCGAAACCGGCACCTTGCAGCGCGACGAAGGGGAGCACCGCGATCAGCGAGCCCGTGGGCATGGCCACGGCAAGACCGGCGACGCCGAGCGTAACCGTGATGGCGCCGCCACGAATCAGGTAACGCTCGGCAGCGATCCCGGCGTTGGCAAAGGCGATGGCGGCGATGCCCCAGGCGACCGACTCCAGCGCGATGATGAAGCCCGCGACAAGCGGTGGGACGTCGAAGAGCCGTTCCAGAAAAAACGTACCGTACGCGATCAGCGACATCGTGCCGGTGCCCAGCAGGATGATCGTCAGCAAGCCCGCACCATACTGTGTCCGTGTCGAGAATGGCCGTGGCGGCAGCATGGCGTTGCCGCGTTCACGCCCGTCGACATAGAGAAAGCCGCCCAGAAGCATGGCCGACCCGACAATCATGATGGGCCCCAGAAGAATGTCGGGATGGGCGCCTGCCGTCGCGATCAGCAGGACGCCACCGGCAACCAGCATCAATCGCAACAACGGAACTTTCGAGTCGGCGATGGCGTCGCCGGTTTCCTGGCGTGGCACCGTCGCCAGAACCAGCAGGATGAACAGCACGGCCTGACCGGCGAAGGCCCAGTACGCGAGGCGCCATTCGCCCATGTTCGCGAAGACGCCGCCAACCAGGGGGCCGCAAAAGGCGGACACGCTCCACACCATGGACGTCAGCGCGATCAGCTTAGGCATAAGGTGGTTGGGGAACAGACGGTCGAGCGCCACGTAAACCAGGGCGACCTGCCAGCCGCCGCCGACGCCTTGGATGAACCGTCCTGTCAGCAGCACGCCCATGTCGGGCGCGACGGCCGAGATCGCGCAGCCCAGCGCGAACAGACCGCCGGCGGCCAGAAAAGAGTTCCTCAGGCCGAAACGAATGGCCATCAGACCGGCGGCCGTGCCGACCAGGATCGAACCCAGGAGATAGAGGGTATAGGCCCAACCGACATAGGCCGCGCCGCCGATGTCGGCGACCGTGGTGGGCAATGTCGTCGCGACCATCAGGCTGTCGGCGGCGTGCAGCCAGACCGCCAGACAGAACGCGGCGACACGGGGACCGCGCCCGCCGCGAAAAATCTCGACCCAGCCAATCGAAGCTTGCGCCGCCTGCGCCATCGATCCTCCCCCGGCCACACGGGCCCGGATCTCAAGGCTATTTATAAAGAAAAAACTTTCTTTATGTCAACGGCCGAACCGGTGGTCGAGCTGGGCGCTCAGACCAGGGCGCCGGCGGGCAGCACCATGTTGGCGCCTTCGGTGCCCAGGCGGGCGCTGAGCGTGCGCAACGACGAATAGAACTCGTCGAGCTCGACGTGACAGGTCCGCATGTAGCGGTCGCTGCCCACATCGAACGCCGTGCGGCCGTGCTGGACGCGCTGGTTGTTGAAGAACAGTGCCTGACCGGAGGCGACGGGGATGCGGAGCTGGTTGGCTTCGTCGAACAGCATGACCAGAAGCTGCTTGAGCGCGCGGTAGTAGGGCACGATCAACGCATCATTGAGATGGAGCGGGCCGACCGCTCGATCGAGCAACCGGAAACCGGCAATCTCACCTTCGTCATCCAGACTGAACACCGGCGCCTGCATACGGAAGTCGCGGCCTTGCTGTTCAAGGCGGCGGTGGAACGTCACGCGCTGGCGCGCCAACAGGTCGAACGCTTCGGGGTCCTGGTCCCGTAACGCATGGCCGACACGGAAGGTGTCAACAAGGATCGACTCGCCGCCGCGCTCAGCCGCCTTCACGAAATGAAACAACGTGATCGATGGCGGCGCCTGACGATAGGGTTCGTCGGTATGTGGGTTAAGGCCGACTTCTGAATCACCATAGACAAGTGGCGTCGGTGTATAGCGGAAGTCATAGACGCTGCCGTAGTTGGTTACCCTGAGCGGCCCGGCAAGGGCCGCAATATCGGCGGTCGCATCCGGTTCGGTCGGCACGTCAGTGACCAAGGCAAAACCGTAATCCCGGAGATCTTCCAGGAAGGCCAGACGCGCCACATCGTCGTTGCGCGCCGTCTCAAAGTCGACCTGAGGCGGTTCGGCCGCGATCTCCGGACCCCAATAGGTCGGGCGCCAGCGCCGCCGTGCCCGTTCGGCTTCGGAATAGCAGTTGTCGCGCAGCCATGTCGCGTCATAGCGGCTGACATGCCCATCGCCGGGCCAGACGACGTGGAGGCCACCATCCGCATCGATCTCGACCGTCTCAGGCATGATGTCATCGGGGATCGCATCGATACGCAGCGCCCGCATGGCGGTTTCCGACGTGCCGCAGGCCGGACACGTGCAGTTGTGGCGCAGCCAGATGCCGTGAAACCGGCTTTCGTGACCATCGGCCCATTCGACGACCACCCGGTCGCCGGCAACACAGGCGTTGGTAACCGTTGTACGGGGGTGACTATCGATCCTGCCCATGGCCGAACATCCTCCGCCTTCGGGAAAGTGAACAGTGAGACGTTTAGGACCACGTGTAAATGACTCGATAAACTGCAATTTTTGATTGTATATCGCGATGTTTTGATCAATTATGGGTAAGTTACAGTGGAGTCGGTCTCATGGTTCGGCCAGCGAGTAGATATGGTCCGGCGCCGAAAGGTGTGGGTGATGACGAGTGGAAAGTCCGTTGCGACCTTGCGGCCTGCTACCAATTGTTTAACCGTGATGGACGTTCTGAGCTGTCAGATACGCACATCTCTGCTCGTGTGCCGGACTCCAACGATATCCTGATCAATCCGCACGGTGTCCTGTTCGATGACATCACCGCATCATCGCTGATCAGGGTGCGTGACGAAGGGCAGTTTCAGGGCGACAGCGATTACCCTTTTAACTCATCTGGTTTCTTGATCCACAGCTGCATTCTTCGAAACAGACAGGACGTGGTCTGCGTGGTGCACAGTAGGAGTGATGCCGGATGTGCGGTCGCCATGCAAAAGGCCGGTTTACTACCATGCTCCGACTCAGCTCTTATTCTGATGGGTTGGCTCTCTTATCACGACTACGCTGGTAAGGAACTTGATGCACAAGAGCAACGCCGTCTGTTCGACAGCCTTGGTGACAGGACGCTGCTTGTACTGCGCAACGACGGATTGGTTTCCTGCGGCGACTCTGTAGGCGCTGCCTATATCTGGATGACTCGGTTAGAAATGGCCTGCCGCAAGCAGATTGCTGGACAGGCAGGCGATGCACCACTGAACTTCCCTAGCGAAGATGCGCAGCGTAGTGCCATTGAACGGGGACTCAAGATTCTCGGCCAAGATGGATATGTGCAACCCGGCCGAGAGTGGCACTGGTATCTCAACGCTCTCGAGCGCATGAAAGGCACAAGCTACCGAACATAGACTGAGTAATGAGATCCATGCGATGTTGTACTCAGACTGCTTCAACGCTGGTAACGACTCAGAACTTTCGCAATAATCCGCGGCACGTTTGCATTGAATCTCAATCGACTCACTCCAGCTCGCATTGGTGAGTCGTTGTTGCTTGGTAACCTGTCCATCAGTGATCATCGTTCAGGTTTCTCAAGGAGGTGAGCTCATGAGTCAGTCCGTCGAACGTCTCGATGCCGCCCGCCACGGGATGTCGGAGGCCGAATGGCAGGCGCGCTGTGATCTCGCAGCCTGCTACCAGCTTGTTGACCTTTATGGTTGGTCGGATCTGTCGGGCACGCACATCTCGGCGCGCATTCCCGGCACCGAACACTTCCTGATCAACCCCTATGGCCTGCTGTTCGATCAGATCACCGCGTCGTCGCTGGTCAAGGTCGATCATGAAGGCCGCGTTGTCGGCGATAGCGACTATCCGATCAACCCGGCAGGTTTCTTGATCCATAGTTGCATTCATCGCGCGCGGCCCGACGTGAACTGCGTGCTGCATACCCACACCCGCGCCGGCAACGCGGTGGCGATGCAGGAAGACGGCTTGCTGCCGCTGTCGCAAAAGGCGCTCATCATCCTGGGCTGGACAGCCTATCACGACTACGAAGGTGTGGTGTTGGACGCCGATGAGCAGGTGCGCCTTGTCGCGAGCCTTGGCGACAAGATGATTTTGATCTTGCGGAACCACGGTTTGCTGACCTGTGGCGAGTCGGTCGGCGGCGCTTTCGTCTGGATGCATCGCATCGAAGCTGCCTGTCGTTACCAGATCGACGGCATGGCCGGTGGCACACCGCTGCATTATCCCAGCAAGGCCGTGCAGCAAAAGACGATCGAGCAGGGTCTGAAGATCTTTGCGCCCAACGGCCACGCCCGTGTCGGCATGGAGTGGCCGTCCCTGATCACCCAGCTCGAACGCGAGCGGGGCACGGGCTACCGCAGCTAGGGTCGCCGGTACGCTAGATCGGCTGAACCAGATAGATGCAGGCGATCAGGTAACAGCCCGCCGCTAACGCGGCGCCTGCCGTGCGAACGTGGTTCCAGAACGTCCAGCGCGGCCAATAGGTTGCCGCCCAGTAACGCGCCGCCTCAGGCGCGGCGTAGGGCTCACGGTCAAGCCGCCGGTTCATCGGGACATTGAAGATAAGCGAGACGACGAACACGGTGATCAGATAGATCGCGCCGCCCAGCATGACCCAGGTCGCAGCCGGTCCGGTCGTGGCGACGTAGGCGAGGGCAATCAGGAGCGGCGACATCGCCGACATGCCGATCAACAAGACCATAAAGACCGAACGGTAGACGTTGCGGTTGATGACCTGCATCACCTCGACGCCGGCGGCGGGCTCGGCGCCGTTCAGCGATCGCATGACGAAGTCGGAAAACGTCAGGAAGACACCTGACACCAAGCCGCAGGCGATCACGGAGATCGCAGAGACAATAAGGAACCAGTCCGAGAGCATGAGCCTTCTCCGGGTTGAGATAGTGTCGCGGTTTTCCGCGCGTCAGTAAGACAATGATGGCGTGCGGTGCAGATAGGTGTTGTCGGTCAGTTGCCGCAGCATGAAGTCGGCAACATCGGCGCGCGCGATCTTCAGCTTCAGGTTCTTCTCCGTCACGGGGAAGCCGTGTTTGTACGTGCCGGTGACGGGACCATCGATGAACGCGCCCGGGCGGACGATGACCCAGTCGAGATCGCTGTCACGGATGATGGCTTCCTGCTCGACATGATCGGCATAGGCCGGCCGCAGCAGGAGCCCGAACATGATGCGCTTCCAAAAGAAGTTGAGCAGCGGTCTGCTGTCGCCGACGCCCAGCGTTGTCTCACACACCAGACGATGCGGCCCGTCCGAGCGCATGGCGTTGACGATGTTCCGGGTGCCGGCCGCGCGTACGGTGCCTTTGCGGCCTGCGCCCAGGGCAATCAACGCGGCGTCATGACCGCGCACGGCCGCCTTGACCTCGTCGGCGTTGAGGACGTCGCCTACCCGGCGAGTCAGATTGCCGTGGTCGAGTTTGAGTGCATCGGGATGCCGCGCGAACGCCGTGACGTCGTGGCCTTGGTCCAGCGCCTGCTCCACCAAGTGCCGTCCGACCGTACCGGTGGCGCCAAAAATGATCAGTTTCATGTCTCGTTCCTCCAGCTTGACACTGTGTCAATTGACACGATGACAAGTAGGTGCTACTTGACACTATGTCAAGAGGTCAAATCGATACGAGGTCGCGTATCCTCCAGGCCGCCCTGGATTTGCTGGAGGCCGGCGGCGGCAAGGGCGTGCGGGTCGGTGATGTCGCGAAACAGGCGGGCATCAGCCGCCAGGCGCTCTACCTTCATTTCCCGACCAGGGCCGACCTGCTGATCGCGGCTACTCACTATCTGGATGACCTGAAGGGCAGCGATGCGCGCCTGGCGCCGAGCCGCGCCGCGGCGTCGGGCGTTGAGCGTCTGGAAGCCTTCATCGAGGCCTGGGCTGCCTATATCCCCGAGGTCTATGGCGTTGCTCGGGCGCTGCTTGCCATGCGCGACACCGATGAGGCGGCGGCGGCCGCCTGGGAAAAACGGATGCGGGACATGCGCGAAGGCTGCGAGGCCGCGATCAAGGCGCTTGAACGCGACGGCACGCTGTCGGGTGCGCACGAGCCTGAGCAGGCGACCGACATCCTTTGGACCATGTTGTCGGTGCGCAACTGGGAACAGCTGACCATCACCTGCGGCTGGTCGCAGGAGCGCTATGTCGACACGCTCAAGACGCTCGCGCGGCAGATCTTTGTCGCAGATGACGGCGAGAATTGACGCGAGACCATATCGCCGATCACCAGCTAGGATAGCCGCCACAGAGACCGGGGAGGCTGCACATGGACTATCCTGACTGGAAAGAAACGCGCGAGGGCATGTGGGCCGCGCATCTCAACTTCCCGATGTTCGACGACGACACGCCCAGTTTCATGGCGCGGCCGATCGCCACGAACAAGGGTGACCTCGACGGCGCCGATGTTGTCATTATCGGCAGCCCGTATGTCTCAAGTTCGTCGGATGAATGGGCCGGCATCGGCAAGGAGCACTGGCTTGCGGCGCCGCAGCGGGTGCGCCAGCAATCGATCCGCTACCAGTCGGGTTACGTCCAAGACTTCCGCCTCAACGTGTTCGATCACCTGAATGTCGTCGACTATGGCGATGCGGCTATCCCGCCGGAAGCCAATGTCGGCAAGCTCAATCCCGAACTGATCTTGCAGGCTCAGGCGGCCGTCGAAAGCAAGGTCAACGATGCTCTCGATGTCGGTGCCCTGCCGGTCGTCATCGGTCAGAACTCGCCCTGCGGCTCCTACGCCATCGCCAAGTGCGTTGCCGAACACACGACCGGCAATGTCGGCGTGGTCAGCCTGGATACGCACTGGGATATCTTCCGCCTGTGCCCCCAGACCAAGGACCCGCGCATCGCCGGTGGTTTTTGTTGGCTCTACAAGACGCTGGAGTTTCACGACAACATTCATGCCCGCAACCTCGTTGAGATCGGCCCGCGTGGCATGCTGGAAGCCTCGGATGTCGTCGAAGAATTGATCGAACGCGGCGCTGCCTTCTACTCCGGCTGGGACGTACGCCAACAGGGCGTCGAGGCGGTCTGCAAAGGGTTGGATCACGCCTATAACGGCACCCAGGCGGTCTATGGTCACTTCGACATGGATGTTCTGGGCGGTGCCGGCCCGGCGCCGGGCGACATTCTCGGAGAACTGGCCGAACCCATCGGCATGACCGACTACGAGTGCATTCGCATCGCCCACGAACTCGGTCTGCGTGGTGTCGACGGTTTCTCTTTCATCTGCATTCCGCCGGGTTCGCCGGTGATGTACCGCGTCATCGTCTATATCATCATGTATCTGCTGGCGGGTAAGGCGATGTCCGCGCGACGTAACGTGTGAACGGGAATGACGACTGTGTGGGGAACGTGATCATGAGCAAAGGACGATGTTTGTGCGGCAGCGTGACGTGGGAGCTGCTTGCCGAGCCGTTCCACGCCTTCAATTGCCATTGCCGGATGTGCCAGAAGGTCCACGGCACGGCCTTCGGCACCTATCACTTCGTGCGCCCCGATCAATTCCGCTGGACCAGCGATACCGACACTATCGTCGGGTTCCGCTCGTCCGATATTCTGACGCGCGCATCGTGCGATACGTGCGGTTCCGTCGTGCCCTATCCCTCCGATGATGGAAGCACCTGGGTAGCGCCGGCTGGCTGCCACGACGTCGCAAGGAAATCCGACTGCAATATCTTCGTCGTCGACAGTTCGCCCTGGCATAGGGTGACCGGCGACCTGCCGCGCCACGATGCTTATCCCGAACAGACCGGCATCCCAAGCGTTCCCAACGCGCTGCGCGAACAAAGTTCGGACGGCGTGGTGCGGGGCAGCTGTCAGTGTGGTGCTATCGACTTTCAGGTTACCGCGCCGTTTCAGGTCGCGCGTTATTGCCATTGTTCGCGCTGTCGTCATGCGCGCGCCGCTCCGTTTGCGTCGAACGGCGTTGCACCGCTCGACAGCGTGCGTTTCGTCAAGGGCGACGAGCATCTGAAACGTTTCAAGGTTCCCGACGCCCGCTACTTCGCCCAGGCCTTCTGCGCCATCTGCAGCTCGGCGATGCCAAATCTCGACCAAGAGCGCGGGATTGCCATCGTACCCTTGGGCGCTTTGGACGATGACCCCGGGATCAAACCACGCGAGCATATCTTCGTTGCCGACAAGGCCGGCTGGCATGACATCACCGATGACCTGCCGACATTCGACCAGGGCCCGCCCGCTTAGAACAGCAACTCAGCCGGGCCGGCGAATCTGAAAGCCAGTTTTGGTTTGCTCGAAACCCGCATCGCCATAGAACCGGATCGTCGCCGGGTTGGCCGAGCCGGTCAGCAACATGACCTTGTAGCAGTCATGATGCCAAGCAGCGGCAGTCGCGGCCTGTAGTATCGATGTGCCATAGCCGCGTTCACGATGTTCGGGATCGGTCACGACGTTTTCGATGAGGCCATAGGGCAGGCCGCCGCGCGTCAGGTTGGGAATGACGACGAGGGCGCATGTCGTGACAAGGACGCTATCGACCAGACCAAGGAAGACATCGCTGCCGGCGTAGAGGCGGTAACGGTCCAGGATCTTGGCAGCGTCGTCGACCGACAGGGCGGCATCACCCGGGTGCAGCTTGCGATAGAGCTTGAGCAGCGACGGCAGGTCATCGTGCGTGGCGGTCCTGATATCCATCGGTTCAAACGATGCGCTAAGCCGTCAGGCCGCCATCGATGACGAACTCCGCACCGGTGACAAACCGGGACTCGTCGCTTGCCAAATAAACAATCATGTCCGCGACCTCCCGTGCTTCGCCGATGCGGCCGACGGGTATCTGGCGCGCCAGCTTGCCCTTCACGACATCGGGAAACTTATGCCGGCTGATGAGCCCTTCGACCATCGGCGTCATGATGAAGGCCGGGTGAACGGAGTTGCAGCGTATGCCATAGGTCTCGTTGGCGCAGTGCAGCGCGACCGACTTGGTCAACAGGCGCACAGCACCCTTGCTGGCATTATAGGCGCACATGTTGTGACCGCCGACCAGGCCCGATACCGATGACATATTGATGATCGAACCGCCGTTGGGTTTCATGACGATCACGCCGTGCTTGCAGCCCAGAAAGGTGCCGTCGGCGTTAATCGCCATGACGCGCTTCCAGTCTTCATAGGTCGTCTCTTCGACGGTCGTCGAATCGCCGACGCCGGCGCTGTTGAGCAGGATGTCTAAACGGCCAAACCGGTCGATCACCTCCTTGGTGACGCTGATCCAGGCATCCTCGTCGGTGACGTCATGGATCAACGCCATGCTGTCGCCGGCGAGACTGTCGGCGACCCTTTGCGCGCCTTCGAAGTCCAGATCGCTCAGCGCGACCGCAGCGCCTTCCTCGGCGAACCGTACCGCCGTGCTCTCGCCGATACCCGACGCGCCGCCCGTGATCAACGCGACCTTGCCGTCCAACCGTCCCATCAGTGCCCTCCCTTGGTCGATGCGAGGGACATTGTGACCGAGATGTCTCTATCCGTCAGGACCTTGATCACCCGTTCATCAGCGTTGACCCGATATGCAGGATTGTATGGCGCAACGTCGCAGCTATGCGGTTAGTCTCTTGCCATGTACTTCGACAAAAGACTGTGGGCCTTCACCGTGGGACTGCGCTGGCGTATCGCGCTTTCCGTGGTGGTCGGGCTTCTTGCCGCGGCGGTGGGCGTCGGACGCCTTGCGCTGCTGGGTTGGTTGATCGCGCGTGTTTTTCAGGGCGCCGGCCTCGACGAACTGACCGTACCGATCGTGTTGGTCGCGGTCGTCATGGTGTTGCGCGGCGTGCTCGAATACGTCCGCACCATGGTCGCGCACAAGACGGCGGCCCTGGTTCAGGCGCGTATCCGCAAGGCGCTCTATGACAAGGCGATCAAACTTGGCCCGGCCTGGTTCGGACTGGAGCGCACCGGCGACGTCATTCTCTCCGTCGTCGATGGTGTCGAGCAGCTTGAGACCTATTTCGGCGAGTTTTTGCCGCAGGTCCTGATCGCGCTGCTGACGCCGATCGCGATCTTCTGCTTTGTCGCCTTCCTCGACCTGCCGGTAGCCGCCGTTCTGGTCGCCGCGGCGCTGATCTCGCTGATCGCGCCAACCATCTTCCATCGCCTCGACTATAAAGCCAGCCTGCGCCGGTCGCAGGCTTATAGCGATTTTGGCGCCGAGTTTCTGGATTCCGTGCAGGGCCTGGCGACACTGAAGGCCTTCGGCCAAGCAAGCGCACGTGCGCGCACGCTGGCCCAGCGCGCCCACGATCTGGCGCGCGGCACCATGTGGGTCAACGCGACCAACGCGCTGGGCCGTGGCATCACGGATGCGGGCATCGCTATTGGCGCCGCAGCCGCGCTCGGCGTTGGCGCATACCGTGTCGCCGATGGTTCGATGAGCCTGGAAGTCCTGCTGATCGTCCTGATGATGGGTGTCGAGCTGTTCCGACCGCTGCGTGATCTGCGCGCTCAGCTACACACCGGCATGCTTGGTCAGGCGGCGGCGCAGTCCATTTTCCGCGTGCTGGAAGCCGATCCGGTCGTCAAGGATAACGGCCGCGAAACGGCGGAAGGGCTTCAGCCGGTCGTGCGTTTCGACCACGTGACCTTCACCTATCCGGGTAACGACCAGACCGCCCACGCCGATCTCGACTTCACGGTGCAACCGGGCGAGCGGGTCGGGATTGTCGGGCCAAGCGGTGCCGGCAAGTCCTCCATCGTTCGTCTGCTTCTTCGGTTTTACGATCCACAGTCCGGTACCATCTCGATCGGCGGCACCGACCTGCGCGACCTCTCGTTCGACGCGCTGCGTTCGCTGTTCGCCGTGGTCAATCAGGATACCTATCTGTTCCACGGCACGGTCGAGGACAACCTGCGTTTCGGCAAACCGGATGCGACCCATGACGAGTTGGTCGCCGCCGCCCGCGCGGCCAATGCCCATGGTTTTATCGAACGGCTGCCACAGGGATATGAGACCGTCGTCGGCGAGCGCGGCATCAAGCTCTCCGGCGGTCAGCGGCAGCGAATCGCGATTGCGCGCGCTTTGTTGCGCGACGCGCCGATTCTGGTTCTCGACGAGGCGCTGTCGGCCGTCGACGCTGAAAACGAGGCGGTCATTCAACAGGCTCTCGACCGTTTGATGCAGGGCCGCACGACTCTGATCTTCGCGCATCGGCTTTCCAGTATCATTGATGCCGACCGCATTCTGGTCCTGGACGAAGGCCGCATCGTCGAGCAGGGACGCCACGACGAACTGATGGTGAGAGAGGGCGCGTATGTCCGCTTGATGGGCGAACAGGCGGCCGAGCGCGGCGACGATACGTTCGATCGCCCGCAACAGCCGGAGGTCGCCGCCCTGTCGGCCGCCGACACGCGCGACCTCGGTACCCATATGGCCCAAGTCGAGCCGACAGACGCCATCCTACGCGCCGAAGGGCTAGGCTGGGCTGGGGCTGCCCGCGAGCTCCTGCGTTTCGTCACCGTCGAGCGGATGAAGCTCGCCTTCACCTTCATCTTCGGCGTGACGCGCGTCGTTGCGTTCATTGGGGTCGGTATTCTCTCTGCCCTGGTTGTTGCGCGCGTCCGCGCCGATGCGCCGTTCGACGACCTCTTGATCGGGCTTGCAATTGCTGCGCCGTTGGCTGGCATCCTGCATTGGCTGGAGTCGTGGTTTGCCCACGACATGGCTTTCAAGCTTCTGGCGGACATGCGCGTGCGCCTGTTCGACAAGCTGGAGAAGCTCGCGCCTGCCTATCTCTTGCGCCGGCGTACCGGCGATCTCGCGGCGATGGCGACCCAGGATGTCGAGACGGTCGAGACCTTTTATGCCCATACCGTCGCGCCGGCATTCGTCGCCGTCTTGGTGCCGACCGCCGTCATCGTGACGCTCATTGTCTTCGGCTGGCCTATGGCCGTCGCCTTGCTGCCCTTCCTCGCCATCGTCGTCTTGAGTCCGTTCCTGATGCGAAAGCGTCTTGACCGGCTGGGCTCGCGGGCGCGTGAGGCGCTCGGTGAGCTCAACGCTTTCGCCGTCGACTCGATCCAGGGGTTGGCTGAGATCGTCGCGTTTCAACAGGCGACCCGACGTGGCGAATCGTTTGTGAGCTTGATCCATCGGGTACAGTCCCTGAGATTGCCGTTCTATCGCGACCTCACCCTGCAAGCGGCGCTGCTGGAAGTTGCGACCGGGCTTGGCGGCTTGGCGATTATCGTGACCGGCGCCGTGATGGTGCGCGGTGGCACGCTGGACGCGAGCCTCTTGCCGCTTTTCACCTTGCTGGCCATGGCCGCCTTCCTGCCGGTCTCCGAGATCGCCCATATCGGGCGCCAGCTCGCCGACACATTGGGCGCGACGCGGCGCATCTTCGCGGTCGAACACGAGACGATTGCCGTCACCGACGGCCCCGGCGTGTCCCATGGTGACGATCGTGGCGGCGCGGCACTAACCCTCGATCACGCAACCTATACCTATGACGGCCGCCGCGAGCCGGCGCTCGATGACATCTCGCTCTCGATGGCGGCGGGTACGACGGTGGCGTTGGTCGGGCCGTCCGGCGCCGGCAAGACGACGCTGGCGCATCTCTTGGTCCGTTTCTGGGATCCCCAGCAAGGCGCGGTCGCCATGGACGGCCACGACCTCAAGGACTACCAACTTGATGATCTGCGCCAACGCGTCGCGCTGGTCGCCCAGGATACTTATCTCTTTAACCAGACCTTGCGCGAGAACATCCTGATCGCCCGGCCCGATGCCGGCGCTGACGACGTCGATGCGGCGGTGGCGCGTGCTTCGCTGGACGAGGTGATCGGCGGTCTGCCGCATGGCCTCGACACGCCGGTCGGTGAACGCGGCATGCGCCTGTCCGGTGGCCAACGGCAGCGTGTCGCCATCGCCCGCGCGTTCCTGAAGGACTCGCCGGTCCTGGTGCTCGACGAAGCGACCAGCCATCTCGACGCCGCCAACGAACGTGCCGTGCGTCATGCGCTCGACGAACTCATGCAGGACCGCACAACCGTGGTCATCGCCCACCGGCTGTCGACCGTGCGCCATGCCGATCTGATCGTCGTCATGCAGGATGGCCGCATTGTGGAGCAGGGCGGCCACGACGACTTGGTCGGCAAGGGCGGTCTTTATGCACGCCTGGTCTCCCGTCAGATGGCCGGAGCCGCCACAGCGGCACGCTGAAGATCCATGCGCAGGAAGCGCACGATCAAGAGGATCGAGACGACCGCCAAACCGACGCCGGTGCCGATCCAGATGCCGACACCGCCCCAGCCGGCGCCGAAGCCGAGCAGGATGGACGTCGCCAGACCGACCACCCAGTAGCCGATCAGCGCGTAGATCATCGGCACGCGTGTGTCTTTCAGGCCGCGCAGGACGCCGGCAGCGACGGCCTGGGTCGTATCGAAAATCTGCATGAACGCGATGACCGCCAGGAACGACAGGGCGATCGGCACCAGCGGCGCGGTGGCCGTGTCTTCCAGGTCAAGAAAACCATCGACGATCAGCGTTGCGCCGAACCAGATTAAGACCGCGGCGGTCAGTGACGTCATGCCGCCGATGCCAAGGGCAACCCAGCCAGCGCGTCGGACATCGTCATGGCGTCCACCACCTGCCGCAAGACCGATCCGGACGCTTGCCGCCTGGGCCAGGCCGAACGGCACCATAAAGGCGACGCCGGCTGTCTGCATGGCGATGGCATGGGCGGCTAGAGTCATGGTGTCGATTAAGCCGGCCATGAACGTCGTCACCATGAAGAGCCCCATCTCGGCCAGGATTGTGAACCCGATGGGGACACCGATGCGCAGCATTTCGCGCGTGATGGTGGCGTCAATCTTCATGACGCGGGCCCACAGGTGATAACGGCGAAAGCGCCGGTCGGTCAGGATAAAGCCGAGCAGGGCGATCGCCATGAACGCGTCCGCGATCGACGTCGCGATGCCGGCGCCGGCCAGCTCCAGACGCGGTGCGCCCCAATTACCGAACATCAGCGCATAGTTGGCTGCCGCGTTGACACCGATCGCCAGCACGACGACGACCAGCGCGCTGCGTGGCCGGCTATGGGCTGCGACGAAGTTGCGTAGCACGACGAAGATCATGGCTGTTGGCAGGGCCCAGATCACCGTGCGCAGATAACCCTCGGCGCGCCGCGCATTCTCCGGGTCTTGGCCGATCAGGGTCAAAACGTCGGCGCCCCACCAAATGCCCGCGCCGAATGGCAGCGAGAGCGCGAGCACCAGGATGATGCCGCACTGGGTGATCGGCCGGATGTCGCGCAAGCGGCGGGCGCCGAGCGCATGGGCAATCATCGGTGCCACCGCCGTACCCAGGCCGGTGCCAAAGAAAAAAAAGAGCGCGTTGTAGTTGCTGGCGAGCGAACCGGCGGCCAGGTCATCAGGGCCCAGCCAGCCCATCATCACCACGTCGGTCACGGTGATCGCCATCTGCGCCAGAAAGGCGAGCGAGAGCGGTGCGGCAAGAGCGATGAGGGCGCGTACTTCGCTGCGCAAGGGCGTGGCTGGTCTGCCAGCCAAGGTCTTTGAATGTGTCACGAAAGGGTTCCGTTCCGTCGTTCGGGGCCTTGGTCAAGGCCCGTGTCCAGCCAGGTTGACGTCACATGGACGTCGGCCGGTCAGAGACGGATAGGACCCGTCAGCAGCCGGCGATGCCGGCCGGTCTCGACATAGGATGGAACGGTGGAGCGAACATGGGATCGCTTTTACGGGCGTTCGCCCGTCGCCGTCAACAGCCGATGCGCGTGTACGTGCCGGTGGATGCGCGCGCAGGCATCCACTAACCTTGCGGCCATGCGTTACCTTTCTGCAGATGTCGGCGGCACGTTTACCGATCTCGTCTTGATCGATTCCGACCGCGTTCACCTCGACAAGGTCGCGTCGACCCCCGGCAGCGCCGATGCGGTGCTGGAGGGAATCCGGCGTGTCACGGACAGTGCCGGCCTCAAGCCCGCCGATGTCGATCTCTTCGTGCACGGCTTCACGGTCGGGACGAACGCTTTCCTGACCCGCAACGGCGCGAAGGTCGCGATGGTGGTGTCCGACGGTTTCCGAGATGTCCTGGAGATCGGCGATCAGTTGCGCCCGCATCTCTATCGGCTGACCCAGACCAAACCGCTTCCGGTCGTGCCGCGATCGCGCGTGGTCGAGGCTGAGGAACGGTTGGACGCGTTTGGCAACACGGTCACCGCCTTGACCGAGGACGAGGCGCGACGCGTCGCCGAGCAAACGGGGGGCCTGGAACCGGAAGCGGTCGCCGTGTGTCTGGCCTTTTCCTATCTCGATGCGGGGCCGGAGGAGATGATCGAGCGGCATCTGGCCGATCTGCTGCCGGGCGTGCCGATCTATCTCTCCAGCCGGGTCAACCCGCAGATCGAGGAGTACCCGCGCGCCAACACGACGGCGGTCGCCGGTTATGTCGGTCCGGTCGTCGATCGTTATGTCGCGACGCTCGACCAGGCGCTGGCCGCCGACGGCGTCACCGCGCCCTTGCGCTTGATGCGGAGCGACGGTGGTGTCGCGACGCCGGAGGCCGCGCGCCAGAACCCGGCCGCCATGCTGCTGTCGGGTCCGGCCGGCGGCGTCATTGCCGGTGCGGCCATGGCCGCTGAGCTCGACGTCGCCAATCTCGTCACCTTCGATATGGGCGGCACGTCGGCGGACTTCTCCGTCGTCGCCGACGGCGAGCCGCGCATGGTGATGGGCCGCGAGATCGACGGCCAGCCCTTGCGCCTGCCGACGCTCGACATCGAGACCATCTCGGCCGGCGGCGGCTCGATCGCCCATGTCGACTTGGGTGGCGGCTTGCGTGTCGGACCGCAATCGGCCGGCGCCGATCCGGGCCCGGCCTGTTACGGTCAAGGCGGAAGCGACGCGACGGTAACCGATGCCGCCGTGGTGCTTGGTATTCTCGACCCCGGCGAATTTCTTGGCGGCGAAATGACACTGCATGCCGACCTTGCGAAACAGGCCGTCGAAAAGACTATCGCGGAACCCTTGGCCCTTTCTCTCGAAGAAGCCGCGCTGGGCATCGTTCGCGTTGCCAGTGCCGGCATGATCCAGGCGATCCGCAAGCTCTCGGTCGAACGCGGCCTCGACATCCGCGACTTTGCATTGCTGGCGTTCGGTGGGGCCGGGCCGATCTATGCGCCCTTCATGGCGCGCGATCTCGGTATGGCCGAGGTGCTGGTGCCGACATCGCCCGGTGTCTACGCCGCGCAGGGTCTGTTGATGTCCGACATTCGCCACGCCCGCCAGGCCGCCTGGCAGCGGCGCTTCAGCAAGGTCGACGAAGACGCGCTGACCGAGCGGTTGCTGGCGCTTAAGGCAGACCTCGATGACGCGCTCGCCCGCGACGGTATCGGGGAAGGCGACCGCTACTACCGATTTGCCGCCGACATGCGCTGTGTCGGTCAGTTCCACGAGCTTCTGGTGCCGTTGCCCGAGCCCGGCGCGCCTGGCTGGTGGCAGGCCGGCGAGGTCGCGGCCGCCTTTCATCGTCAGCACGAACGCGCCTACGGCCATACCGACGAGGCGGTACCGGTCGAATTCGTCAACCTGCGCGTCGATGCCTTCGGCCGCACGCCCAAGGCGGCGTTGGCCAAGGCGGATGGTGTGGCTTCGGGCGCGCCGGAACCGGCGGGGCGGCGGCCGGTCTGCCTGGACTCAGCGAAGGGTTTCGAAGACGTGCCGGTCTATCGGCGGGATGACTTGAGGCCGGGCCATGCGATCGACGGACCCGCCGTTATCATCCAGCGCGATACCACGACCGTGCTGTTGCACGGTCAGAGCGCGACGGTGGCGCCGAACGGTGTCATCCGCATCAAGGTGGCGTCATGATGATCGAGGCCGCGCCGCTTACAGGAGAAAGCCCATGACCTCCATCGATCCGATCAGCCGCGATGTGTTCCAGCATCAGGTCGCCGGCATTGCCGAGGAGATGTCGATGGCGCTGCGCCGCGCCGCCTTCTCGTCGATCATCTGGGACATGTACGACTACGCCTGCGGCCTCTTCACGCCGGAGGGCGACATGCTGAGCCAGGCGGAAACCATTCCCGCCCAGCTCGGCATCATGTCGACGGCGATTCAGTACATGTTCAAGTCGATCCCGCGCGAGGAATGGAAACCCGGCGACGTCATCGTGTGCAACGACCCCTATCACGGTTGCACGCACACCATGGATATCTGCCTGTTCAGCCCGGTGTTCCACGACGGCGAGATGATCGCCATCACCTCGACCATCGCGCACCACGTGGATATCGGCGGCAAGGTGCCGGGATCGGAAGGCCCGGACAACCTGGAGGTCTTCGCCGAGGGCATCATCCTGCCGCCGCTTAAGCTGATGGAGGCGGGCGAGCCGAACCAGGCGATCTTCGACATCATCGCCAACAATGTCAGGGATCCCGATGGGTCGGCCGGCGATTTGCGCGCCCAAATCGCCGGCTGCCGCACCGGCGAACGACGCCTGGCCGAGCTGGCGCAGCGTTACGGCAACAAGGCCTTCGCCGACCTGTGCACGGCCTGCCTCGACTACAACGAGACCTTCATGCGCCGCGCCATCGAGGCGATCCCCGACGGCACCTACGACGCCGAGGTATTCATCGAAGACGACGTGACGACGGATCGACCGAACCGCTTGCACGCGGCCGTCATCGTCGCCGGCGATGCGCTCACCGTCGACGTGACGGGATCCGAGGATCAGCGGGCCAACGGCCTCAACTGTCCGGAGGCTTCGACCCACTCTATGATCCACTATGCGGTCAAGTGTATCGTCGCCCCGGAGCTGCCGCAGAACCAAGGCTGCGATCGGCCGGTCACCATCGCGACGCGGCGGGGGTCGATTTTCGATCCGATTCGTCCGGCCGCTGTCTCGGTGCGGCATATCACCCAGCAGGCTCTGGCCGATGTGGTCCTGCGTGCGCTGGCGCCGGTTGGTGGTGCGAACGCCGCGGCAGCATGCCAGACATCGTTCCCGTCCTTTGTCCTCGGCGGCTTCGACGATCGCCCGGAGGTCGCGAACGATGACGGCAGTCAGCCGTACTACATCATCGCCGACATTCTGGGCGGCGGCATGGGCGGCGGGCCGATCGCTGACGGTCTGAGCGCGGTCGACACCCATGGTGGCAACTGCGCCATCCTTTCCGCCGAGATCATGGAGACGTTGTCGCCGGTGCGGGTAAGACGCACACAGTTGGTCGAAGGTTCCGGCGGCGTCGGCGAACACCGCGGTGGGCTCGGCATCCAACGCGACTTCGAGGTTCTGGCCGAAAGCGGCATCCTGACCGGCTATTGCCAGGAAACCCGCGATGACACGGCGCCGTGGGGTTATGCCGGCGGCGGTCCCGGCGGCAAGGCGATGCTGATCAAGAACCCGGGGACGGCGAGTGAAGAAAATCTCGGGAGCAAGATTGTCGGTCTTCTCCTGAAGCGCGGTGATGTGTTGCGAGCCGTCGGCGCCGGCGGCGGCGGCTGGGGCGACCCGGCCAAGCGCGACCGGGCCCTTGTCGAACGCGACCGCGCAGAAGGTTATGTCTGAGCGCTGAGACCACGTACTTTGTCGGCGGCCGCCTTGGTATGTACGATCCCAGGTGCGCGTCGCCGCGCATGCCGAATTCTTGAACCATCCACCCACGAGGGGCAGGGACCATGACCTTCCAGATCGCCGAGCGCTGGTTCGAGCGCAAGAAGATCGATGACGACATCACGCTGATCTGGGAACCCCATGTCGATCCCCTGGGCCGCTGCAACATCTGGCATGTCCGGGGTTCGGAGACCGACCTTCTGGTCGACACCGGCATGGGCATCAAGGAGCTGAAGCCCGCGATCCAAGATCTTTTCGGAAAAGGCGTTATCGCCTTTGCGACACACACCCACTTCGACCACGTCGGTGGCCTGCACGAATTCGAACATCGCATCGTTTCCAAACACGAGGCGGCAATCATGGAAGACGCCGATAACCGTTTCTCGCTTTACCGCGAGGACATGGAACCGGAGATCGTCAAGTGCATTGAAGACTCCGGCTACAAGATTTCCGATTGCCTGATCGATGCCTTGCCGCACCCCGGCTATGACGCGCGCGCCTATAGGGTCGAGCCGGCGAAGCCGACGCGTGTGGTCGACGAAGGCGACGAGGTCTCGATCGGTAACCGCAAGTTCGAGGTCCTGCACTTGCCCGGCCACTCACCCGGCAGCGTAGGCCTGTGGGAAGCGGAGACCGGGACACTTTTCTCCGGCGACTCCGTCTACGATGGGCCGCTGCTGGACATGCTTCCGGAATCCGATATCCCGACTTACATCAAAACGGTTGAGCGGCTCATGGCGTTGCCGGTCAGCGTCGTTCACGCCGGCCACGACCCCAGCTTTGGCCGTGAGCGCCTGGTCGAATTGTGCCGTGGCTATCTGGAGATGCGCGCGGCAGCCTAGGTCGCCTGGGTTCCCGGTTAGGCCGTTTCGATCATGGGAGCTGCTGCCGGAATTGCCTTCGCCAGCGCATCCAGGCCCGCTTTGTTGTCATTCTGCTTCATCAGGGCGACCGACTCCGCTAACAGGGTCTTGAAGTCGAACGGCATTTCCGTCTTTCCGTCGGATGTCCAAAGACTGCGTTGACCCATGACAGCATGAAAATCGCCACCATAGATATGAAGCGAGCGTCCCGTCTCATCGAGCGGGTTCTCGATGCGGTGAATGGCGTCATCCGGCATGCTGACGGCCTCGCCCGCCTTCGTCGACACCGATCCCATATCGCGCAGGCCACCGTCGGGTGATCTTTGGTAACCCGTGTCAATCTCCTCGCCGACCAGCTGACCGATGCAGGCGAACACCGTGTGGTTGTGAATGGCGCTTTGGAACCTCGGTGGAATGCGCGCGTAGAGCATGGTGAGCTCCGGCGACGTGTGGACGATCATCTCGCCGATATCCGCGCCATCGGGAACAGCCGCTTCAAGCGCGTCGATGATCTGCGCGGTGCCGCAGTCCGCCATGGTTGCCTCGAGATAGCTCTTGGCTGCCGCCCGCCTGTCGTCGGACTCCGCCATGGCCTGCTTGCAGCCCTCGGCGAATCCGTCAATGGAAAACGTCGTCATGTCGGCCCCCTGATCATTCCCCGCTGGCTGAGGCAGTATTGACCGGATGCAGCTTTGCGAAAACATCGCGGCGGTGGTGATCGTTCATCCTTTGACCACCGCAGCCATGGATGGAAGAGTGCGTGCAGCGAGAGGGAGGTGCTGTTGGCCGATGGTTTGATGACGGGAAAGGCGGTGCTGGTGACTGGCGCCGGGCGCGGTATTGGTCGTGAGATCGCTCTGCTCATGGCAGCGGAAGGTGCCGATGTCGTGGTCAACGATCTCGGCGCGTCGCTCGATGGCGCTGGCGCGGATGAAGGGCCGGCGGCCGAGGTCGTCGCGTCGATCAAGGACGCCGGGGGACGAGCAGTCCTCAACGCCGACAGCGTCGCTGATGCGAAGGGCGGCGAACGGATGGTCGAAGCGGCGCTCGACGCCTTCGGGCGCATCGATGCGGTGGTGAACAACGCGGGCATTCTGCGCGACGCCATCTTCCACAAGATGAGCCATGCGGACTTCGAGGCGGTGATTGACGTCCACCTGCGCGGCAGCTTCAACACCAGCCGCGCCGCCGCCGCGTATTTCCGCGAGCAGGGCTCCGGCGCCTTCGTCCACTTCACCTCCACATCCGGGCTGATCGGCAACATCGGCCAGGCCAACTACGCGGCGGCCAAGATGGGCATTGTCGGGTTGTCGCGCGGGATCGCGGTGGACATGGCGCGTTTTGGCGTGCGTTCCAATTGCATCGCCCCGTTCGCGTGGTCGCGCATGATCGGTTCCATCCCGACCGAGACCGAGGAGCAGCAGGCCCGCGTCGACAAGCTGAAGTCGCTGACGCCGGCCAAGATCGCTGCCATGGCCGTTTTTCTGGCGAGCGACGCCGCCGCCGAGGTTAGCGGGCAGATCTTCTGCGTGCGCGGTGACGAGGTTTTCCTGATGAGCCAACCCAGGCCGCTGCGCTCGTTGCATCGCGACGGCGGCTGGACACCGCAGGCGCTGGCCGATCAGATGCTGCCGGCCTTCAAGGGTGACCTTTATCCGCTCGACGTGTCCGGCGACGTCTTCTCCTGGGATCCCGTGTGAGATCAACGGTGGCGATTGATTCTGCAGCCGTTGCGGCCTTTGACATCCCGCCCTTCTCAGGCGCCTACACGGCCCATGACAGTGTGATCTACCACTTGGGTCTGGGCCTAGGGCACGACCCCGTCGACCGCGACGTCCTGCCGTTCGTCTACGAACCCTGGGGACCGAAGGTTCTGCCGAGCGTCGTCACGGTGGCCGGTGACCCCAACCATTGGCTCGCCGATTCCACGCTGGGCCTGCGCGACGTGCCCAACGTGCATGGCGACCAGACGATCATCATCCACGCCCCTCTCCCGGCCGACGGGTCTGTCACCAGCCGATCCCGCATCACTGGTCTCTATGATAAGGGCGCTGGCAGTCACGCCATTCTGACCTTCGAAGAGGAGATCGTGGATGCGGAGACCGGTCAAGCCTTGGCGACCCAGCTCCAGACCGACGTTTTGATCGGTGGTGGCGGATTTGGCGGAGAGCCACCGCCGCCGTCCGCGCGCGTCGCGATGCCTGAGCGCGCGCCCGATGCCGTCCGCGATCATCCCGTCGCGCCGGAGGCCGCTCTGATCTATCGCCTGTCCGGCGATCACTATGCGCTGCATGTTGAGCCTGAGTTTGCGCGCGATGCTGGATTCGATGGACCAATCCTGCATGGACTCACGACCTATGGCATCGCCTGTCACGCGGTTGTTGCGTGTTGCTGCGACCATGCGCCCGAACGCATCGTGCGTTTCCATGGCCGCTTTTCGGCGCCGGTCTATCCCGGCGAAACCCTGCGCACTTCCCTGTGGCGCGATGGGTCGGCCGTGTGGTTTGAAACCCGCGCGGTCGACCGCGACATCGTCGTGCTGGCGAACGGCCGCGCCGAGCTGAAAGGATAGGCTGTTGGCCATTGACTACGATCGTTTGAAAGCCTGGTCGTTTCCCGAGGACACGCGGATCTGGACCTGGGCGGAGACGGCGCTCTATGCGCTCGGCGTCGGTCTTGGACACGATCCGCTTAACGAACAGGCGCTGCGCTTTGTCTACGAGAAGGACATGAAAGCGCTGCCCACCATGGCGGTGGTCCTGCAGCCGACAGGCTTCTGGCTGCGCGATCCGGAGACAGGTGTCGACTGGCGTCGTGTCGTGCATGGCGAGGAGAGTCTGGTCCTGCATAAGACACTTCCCGTCGAAGGCCGCTTCTTTACCCGCAGCCATATCGAGGAGATCATCGACAAGGGCGAGGGGCGGGGCGCCTTGATCTATATCTGCCGCGATATCGTTGACGCGGACAGCAACGATACCGTTGCGACGATCAGGCGCACCACCTTCGCCCGTGGCGATGGCGGCTTCGGCGGCCCGTCGGGCCCGGTGCGCCAGCCCCATCCGATGCCCGAGCGCGAGCCGGATTACGTCTGCGACCTCCCGACCTTGCCGCAACAGGCGCTGATCTATCGCTTGAACGGTGACGACAACCCGCTGCACGCCGATCCGGATGTCGCGCGCGATGCCGGTTTCGAGCGTCCCATTCTGCATGGTCTGTGCACGTTCGGTGTTGCCGGCCATGCGGTGCTCAGGACATTGTGCAAATACGATCCCACGCGTTTCAAACGTCTGGACGTGCGATTTTCGGCGCCGGTCTTTCCGGGCGAAACGATCCGCACCGAGCTATGGGTCGATGGCCCCGTGGTATCACTGCGCGCCCGCGTCGCCGAACGCGATGCCATTGTCTTGAACAACGGATTGGTGGAGCTAGCAGCATGAGCGGACCGGACGCGCAGTATTACGCCTATCTGAAAGCCGGCAGCCTGCATATCCAGCGGTGCGGCGCGTGTGAGCGGTTCATTTTCTATCCGCGGATCCTGTGCCCCCATTGTGGCGGCGCCGATCTCGAATGGCGGCAGGCAAGCGGCCGCGGCACGGTTTATGCCACGACGGTTATCCGCCGACGCCCTGAACAGGGCCCTGCCTACAACCTCTGCCTGGTGGATCTGAACGAAGGCATCCGGTTGACCAGCCGGGTCGAGGGTTTGGCGCCCGAGGACGTGGCCATCGGGATGCCGGTCCAGGCGCGTATTGCCGAGCAGGACGGTGAACCCATCGTCGTCTTCGATCCGGCATGAGTCTACGCGGCAAAACGGCAGCGGTTGGCGTCGGCCTGGCTGGTCTGGGCGAGGCGCCCGGCTATAGCCATCTCGATCTGATTGCCATGGCGGTCCAAGAGGCCCTCGATGAGGCCGGGCTGTCTATGAGCGATGTCGACGGCCTGTTCACGGCCAACCTGCAGAACGTCTTCGCGCCGCTCAATGTCGGTGAATACCTGGGCATCCGACCGAAAGTCAGCGACGGCACGCAGATCGGCGGATCGTCGCCGGTTGCCCATTTGCTGTGGGCAGCGTTGGCGTTGGAGGCCGGGTTATGCGACGTCGCGCTGATCTGTTACGGCAGCAACCAGCGCAGCGCCGCCGGTCGGCTCTTATCACCGTCGACGGGTGAACCGCTGATCTATGAAACGCCCTACGGCCCACGTTTTCCCATCAGTTCCTACGCGCTCGCTGCGTCACGCCATATGTATGACTACGGGACCACACGCGAGCAACTGGCAGGAGTCGCGGTTGCCGCGCGGCAATGGGCGGCGCTCAACCCGCAAGCCTTCATGCGTGATCCCCTGAGCGTCGAGGATGTGCTGACCAGTCGTATGGTGTGCGACCCCCTGACCGTGCGCGATTGCTGCCTGGTGACCGATGGCGCCGGCGCGGTGGTCATGACGCGGTCCGATCGCGCTGCCTCCGGTCGAAAGCCGCCGGTCTATCTGTTGGGCGTCGGTCAGGCACACTGGCATCGGCAGATTTCTCAAATGCCCGACCTGACGATGACAGCGGCGACCGAGAGCGGTCCACGCGCTTTCGCAATGGCCGGCATTGGGCCAAAGGATATCGATGTCGCCGAACTCTATGATGCCTTCACCATCAACACGGTGCTGTTTCTGGAGGATCTCGGCTTCTGCCCGAAAGGCGAGGGCGGGCCTTTCGCTGCGAGCGGGGCGATCGCGCCGGGCGGCACGCTGCCGGTCAACACCAATGGCGGCGGTCTCTCCTGTGTTCATCCCGGCATGTACGGCATCTTCACGGTCATCGAGGCCATCCAACAACTGCGCGGCGAAGCGGGCGATCGCCAAGTGAAAGGCGCTCAAACGGCGGTGAGTCACGGCAATGGCGGCCATCTGTCCAGCCAGGTGACGGCGGTCTGGGGTGCGTCTGCGACGCTGTGATACCTGGACCGCCATCGCTGCCCGTGGTGATATCCATGACAGTCAACCGGGAGGTTCCATGGACGACTACAATTATGCGGCCTTTGCCCCGACGGACAAGGAGATGGAGAAGTTCTCGCGTTTCTTCGAGGCGCCCAACGCCGGCACCGTCGCGCCCGACTATGCGTTGGAGGACCTGGCGACCGGCGATGCGGTCCACCTGAAGGATCTGTGGAAACGCGACGCCGTCATCATGGAGTTCGGCAGCTACTCCTGAGCCTACTGCACCATGGCGGCCGCGGCGATGGAAGACATCGCCAGCCGGTACGCTGATCGGTCCGTGCGATCGGTTTTCATCTATGTGCGCGAAGCTCACCCCGGCGAATTCCTGCCGCCTCATGACTCGATGGAGCGCAAGCGCGAGCACGCGCGCGCGTTTGTCGAAGAACAGAACATCGAACGTCCGGTCCTGGTCGATACGATCGACGGCGCCTGCCACAACGGTTATGGGCAACTGCCCAACATGACATGGATCATCGGGCGCGGTGGTCTGATCCTCTATAAGGCGGCATGGACCAGACCGGACGACGTCGAGGCGGCGTTAGAGGAATGCCTGGGCGGATACATGCGTCGGCGCCAGGACGAACTGATGCCCGCTTACGCCGAGCGTCTTATCTGGCGTGCGGAGGAAAATGATCGCTTCATCGAGATCTGCAAGCGTGCTGGACCGCAAGCCATCGCGGACATGTTTGGTGAAGAAGCCGCGAGGAAAGCTTTTGAGAACGATTAGAGTCGGCGTCGCCTGTGTCCTGTCGGCACTCTTTTTCTCTTCTGTGGCAGGCATTTCCACCCGCGCGGATGATGCTGATATCGCCGCTCGTTACCTGCTGGTCGCCTATGATCCGCTCAACGATCAGACGACAACGCTCGCCAGGGCGATTGTGGATCGGCCCGATGCATCCTGCCCGGTTTTCGAGCTAGTCGGTGAGGACGGCGGTGCAACGACCGAGCTCGCGACAGCCATCCGCCAAAACCCCGACCGCGAGGCTTTTCCGGTAACCGTGTGCGAGGCGGTTGTGCCACCGGGGCATCAGGCGACTGTCGGCGGTGTGCCGTTGCCGGTCTTCAAGCCCGACCCCGAGCATGTGGTCATCGTCGGCGACAGCGGTTGCAACGGCGGCGATAAACAGAATTGCGATTACGCCTGGGCGTTTCCGGGAATCGCCGACCACGCTGCAGCGAACCGTCCCGACCTCGTTATCCACGTTGGCGACTGGAACTATCGGGGGACGCAGAAAACAACGGTCGACGGTGAAGCGACCTATGACAGTTGTCTGCCTGACCCCGGCAAGCCCTGGGTCGACTCGACAGCAGACGATACGTGGCAGACATGGTCTGCGGACGTGTTCATGGCTGCCGCGCCGCTAATGGCCGTAGCGCCCTGGATCGTCGCGCGTGGCAATCATGAATTGTGCAGCCGCGGCGGCCGTGGCTGGTTCTATTTCCTGGATCCCCGTTCGACATTGCTTGATCCGTACCGCGCCGTTCCGACCTGCAACGGTCCGACGGTGCAGACCGATCCCTATGCGCTCGATCTCGGCAACCTGCAGATTGTCGTTTTTGACTCGGCCAATGCCTGTGATGAGGCGGCTTATGAGGACGAAATGGCGCTTGCCTATCAGGCACGCATCTATGCACGTTTGTTCGACAGTGTCGCTACGTTGATCGGCGAAGGTGACAAGCCCGTATGGCTGCTGACGCATCACCCCATCTGGTCGGCCGTGCGTTATGCCGGGGAACCCGATTTGGTTACGGTGAACCTGACCCTGCAGAACGGACTCAGGCAATCGCTCGCCGCGTCGCTGCCCGCGGCCGTTAAGCTGGTGCTCAGCGGGCACGTGCACGAATTCCAATCGATCACCTTTGACAGTGACCGTCCGCCGCAACTGATGGTGGGGAATTCGGGCGTGAAGATGGACGCCAACTTGCTCGACAACCCCTATGTTGTCGAGATTGATGGGCAGACGGCGACGGGGCTGGCCCTTTCGGCAAGGAACGGGCCGGACACCTACGGCTACTTAGAGGCCAGGATCGGCGAGGATGGCACCATGGCTGGAAGTCTCTACGGGTTCGCGCCCGATGGCATGGCGACGGGAGAGATCACGGCGACCTGTGCACTTCCGGTGCGCGAGGACGGATTGTGCCGTCTGACCCCTTAGGCGAGCCTGCGACCCAATGATCGTTTGAGAACGATCGTTGGGACCGGCTAGAGTGCCCGGCAGCGTGTAACAAGGGGTGCCTGATGGGTCGTGATCCACATTATGACGTGCTGTTCGAACCGGTAGAGATCGGGCCGGTCACGGCGCGGAACCGTTTCTATCAGGTGCCCCATTGCAACGGGATGGGCGTCCAATACCCAAGCGCCATGGCCGCGATGCGCGGCGTCAAGGCCGAAGGCGGCTGGGCGGTTATCTGTACCGAAGAGTGCGACTTTCACGTCACCGGCGACGTGACGCCGGCAATCGAGGCGCGATTGTGGAGCGAGCAGGACATTCCGATCATGGCGCGCATGACCGAGGCCGTGCACCTGCACGGTGCGCTGGCCGGTTGCGAGTTGGTCTATGGCGGCCCGGCCGGTCACAACCGTCAGTCGCGCGAGATCCCCATGGCGCCGTCTGCCATGCCGGTGTTTGGCTCGGAGCCGGGCCATGCGCGCGCCATGGACAAGACCGACATCAAGAACTTCCGGCGATGGCACCGTCAGGCGGCACTGCGTGCGCGCGATGCCGGTTTCGATCTGGTCTATGTCTATGCCGGTCATAACCTGTGCCTGATGCAGCACTTCATTTCGCGCCGCTACAACCAGCGCACCGACGAATATGGCGGAAGCATCGAAAACCGTACGCGGCTGATGCGCGAAGTGATCGAAGACACCAAGGAGGTGGTCGGCGATACCATGGCGGTCGCCGTCAGGTTCGCGGTCGACGAACTGGCCGGCGATCAAGGCATCACGGCCAGTGGCGACGGTGAGGCCGTGGTCGAACTTCTCGCCGAGATGCCCGATCTGTGGGACGTCAATGTCAGCGAATGGCCGAACGATTCCCAGACCGCACGGTTCGCCGAAGAAGGGTTTCAGGAAGAGTTCATCGGCTTCGTCAAAAGCAAGACGTCGAAGCCGGTGGTTGGCGTCGGCCGCTATACCAGCGCCGACCGTATGGTTAGTCTTGTGAACAAGGGTGTCATGGATATGATCGGCGCGGCGCGGCCGTCGATTTCAGATCCCTTCCTGCCCAAGAAGATCGAGGAGGGGCGCATCGACGACATCCGCGAATGCATCGGCTGCAACATCTGCGTGTCCGGTGACTTCATGTACATGCCCATGCGCTGCACCCAGAACCCGACCAAGGGCGAGGAGTGGCGCCGAGGCTGGCACCCCGAAAAGATCGCGCCGAAGGCAAGCGACTCAAGCGTGCTGATCGTTGGCGCCGGACCGGCCGGCCTGGAATGCGCGCGTGCGCTGGGCGAACGCGGTTATCCCGTATCGCTTGCCGAGGCGGGGACCGAACTGGGTGGCCATGTCAATGCGGTCAGTTTGTTGCCGGGATTGTCGTCGTGGGCGCGGGTGCGCGATTACCGCGTCGGTCAGATCCAGAAGATGCCGGGCGTCGAGGTGTTTCTCGACAGCAAACTCGGTGCCGATCACGTGCGCGAGTTCGGGTTCGACCATGTCGTGTTGGCGACCGGGTCGTCTTGGGCGCGCGACGGACTAGGCGAAACCCATCGTAGTCCCATACCAGGCGCCGACCACGATCACGTGCTGACGCCCGATGACGTGATCGGTGGCCGTGCGATCGACGGGCCGGTCGTGATCTTCGACGACGACCATTATTTCATGGCGAGTGTTCTGGCGGAAAAGCTTCGCGCCGACAGCCATGATGTTACTTATGTCACGCCGGCCGCCGACGTCGCGACCTGGACCCATAACACGATGGAGCAGCCACGCATTCAGACCCGCTTGTTGGAACTTGGCGTGGTCGTGCGTACAGCGAAAAGCCTCGCGGCGATCGGCGATCAGGATGCTGAACTGGCGTGTGTGTATACCGGAAGGCGCGAGACGATTGCGGCCGGCGGCGTCGTACTTGTCACGATGCGCACGCCCCACGACGCGCTCTATCACGAACTAGCGGGTGATCAGGCCGCCCTTGACGCCGCCGGCATACGGTCGGTGACGCGCATTGGCGACTGTCTGGCGCCCGGTTTGATTGCCGCTGCCGTTTATGGCGGCCACAAATATGCGCGGGAGCTCGATGCGCCCGCACCGATTGATGAGGTTCCGTTTCGCCGTGAAATCCTTGAACTCAGCAACGACTGGCCGGTGCTCTGACCATGACACGCGATCCCCGTTACGACGTCCTCTTCGAACCCGTTCAAATCGGACCGGTTACCGCGCGCAACCGGTTCTATCAGGTGCCCCATTGCAACGGCATGGGCCGCACCTTCCCGTCCAGCATGGCGCGCATGCGAGGCGTCAAGGCCGAGGGCGGCTGGGCGGTCATTGCGACCGAGCAGATCGATATCCATCCAACGGCAGACATTACGCCGGCGACCGAAGGCCGGCTGTGGTCGGACGAGGACATCCCCTATCTCGCGCGCATGTGCGATGCGGTGCATGAGCACGACTCCCTGGCGCTGATCGAACTGACCCACAACGGCAAATACGTGACCAATGCCTATAGTCGCGAGGTGCCAATCTTCGTCAACCATATGCCCGTGGTCGGCACGTTCCCGGTGCAGGCACGCGCCATGGACAAAGAAGACATCCGGAACTACCGGCGCTGGCATCTGGATGCGGTCAAACGGTCGAAGAAAGCGGGGTTCGACATCGTCTGCTGCTACGCCGCCCACAATTTGTCGCTCGCCGGTCAGTTCATGCTGCGCCGTTACAACCACCGCACCGACGAGTATGGCGGCAGCCTGGAAAATCGCGTGCGACTGTTCCGGGAGATCATGGAGGAAGCGAAGGACGCGGTTGGCGACACCATGGGTGTGGTCGCGCGTTTCGCAGTCGATGAACTTCGCGGCGATGAAGGCATGGAGTGGGACAAGGAAGGCCGCGAGATCATCGAGATGTTGGCCGAACTGCCCGATCTCTGGGACGTCAATGTTGCGGAGTGGCACAACGATTCGCAGACCAGCCGGTTTTCCGAAGAAGGTTTTCAGGAGCCGTTCATCGAGTTCGTCAAAAAGGTGACGACCAAGCCGGTTGTCGGCGTCGGCCGCTACACGTCCGCCGACCGCATGGTCTCCGTCATCAACAAGGGCATCATGGACATGATCGGCGCGGCGCGGCCGTCGATCGCCGATCCTTTCCTGCCCAAAAAGATCGAAGAGGGTCGCATCGAGGACATCCGCGAGTGCATCGGCTGTAACATCTGCGTCAGCTGGGACATTTCGACCGCGCCCATGCGCTGCACCCAGAACCCGACCAAGGGGGAGGAATGGCGCAAGGGTTGGCACCCCGAGCAAATCGAGCCGAAGACGACGGACGATACGGTCCTCGTCGTCGGCGCCGGGCCGGCCGGCCTCGAAGCCGCGTGGGCGCTTGGCCAGCGCGGCTACGATGTGACGCTGGCTGATGCTTCGGAGGAACCGGGCGGCCGTGTGACGTGCGAAAGCAAGCTGCCGGGGTTGAGCGCTTGGGCCCGCGTTCGCGACTACAGAATCTATCAGATCCAGCAAATGCCGAACGTCATGCTGTATCCGGCAAGTTCCTTGGATGCGGCGCAAATTCTGGAGTTTGGCGCGACCAGCGTGGCCATCGCCACTGGCGCGACGTGGCGCCGGGATGGCTATGGGCGCGCGCACCAGTTTCCGATTCCCGGCACCGAAGGCGCCAACGTCTTTACGCCGGACGACATCATGGCCGGTACCACACCGGCGGGACCGGTGCTGGTCTACGACGACGACCACTACTACATGGGCGGCCTGATTGCCGAGCAGCTGCGCGCTGACGGTACCGATGTCATCCTCGTGACGCCTGAGGTTAAGATTTCGGCCTGGACCGACCAGACCCTGGAACAAAGCCGCATTCAGGCGCGTGTGATGGAGAGCGGGATCGATATTGTCCTCAGCCACACCTTGCGTGCCATCGGGGAGAGCGAGGTCACACTAGCGTGTGGCTATACGCAACACGAACGCAAGGTGGCGGCATCCTCTGTCGTCATGGTGACGTCACGTCAGCCGGTCGATCAGCTGTATTGGGATCTGGTTGCCGATCAGCAGGCCTTGTCCGATGCCGGGATCACGTCGGTGCGCCGCATCGGCGATTGTTACGGGCCGGCGACAATTGCGGCGGCGGTGTACGAAGGACATCGCTATGCGCGTGAACTCGGCGCAAAACCTGCAGGTGACATACCGTTTCGCCGTGAGTTGACGGAGCTGTCAGCCGACTTTTGACCGAATGGCATGGTGACGGCTAGGAGGCGGAAAGCAGCGCCAAGTCGTTCCACATGATCTTCACGTGGAGGAGGTCGTGGCCGAAGATGGGTTTTGTCTTGGTTTCGACTTCCTGACCCCCGAGCCTTTCGTAGAACGCCCTGGCACGTCGGTTGTCCTCCAGCACCCAGAGGTGAGCAATCTTGTGGCCACGGCAACCAAGCTCTTGCGCGGCATGCCCCATGAGTTGCTGGCCAAGACCTTTGGATCGATGCTCCGGGAGCACGTGGAGATTGTCGATGAAGGGATCGGGACGGCACCATACCGCGATGAAACCGATGATGTCCGGGTCTTCGGCAACCAGCATGACATCGTCGTCGCCGACGGTCTGGTTACGCCATTGCCGGGCGAGGTCGTCGCCGACGTCATTTTCCAGGTAGCTCGCCGGCAAGATGCCGCGATAGGCCTCGCGCCAGCTCATGGCGTGTACGTCCGCGATTGCGGGCCTGTCGGTCTGTATGGCCGGTCGTATGATCATGCGTCAGATCGATCGCTGTCCCGTTGTGGGTCTAAGATGGCCAAGCATGTGGCACGGCGGCAACGGTTAGATTGTTATCGTGACAATGCGGCCGGCATCCTGTCAGTGTGTCGCACGATTTGACGCGAGTTTCCGTCAGTATCGGGCGCAAGAACGGTATCTTGATCTGTCTGGCCGGCGCCTTTGCCGGTTACGTGCTGACCATCCTCGCCGTCATCTTCGGCAGTCTGTTGCTGATGGTGCTGGGGCACTTGGTCACCGGGTTCACGGCCGGCAGCATACCGATCGCCCAAGCAGCACTGGCGGATCTCAGCGATGATGACGCGACTATGACACGCAACATGGGTAATAGCGTCGCGGCGTTGAGTGTCGGCCTGGTCGCGGGGCCAATTCTGACCGGTGTCCTCTCGGACAGCGCACTGCTCGGCAGCATCGCGTCGCTCAATCTGCCGTTCATTGCCGCGATGGCGCTCGTTCTTGTCGCGGGTTTCCTGATCGTCTTTTTCTTCGACGACAAGCTCAAAGAACGGGCGCCGCTCAAGATCGGCCCGCTTGATGTGTTCCGTCAGCTTTGGCGGGCAACACAGATCCCCGTCGTGCTACGGATTTCGCTCGTCTTTTTCTTTTTCATGCTCGTCTGGAACACGTGCTTCGTGTTCATCGACAATCTGCTGTCCAGCCGGTTTGGCATCAGCACGCTGGGCACGAGCTTGGCGTTGCTGGTCTTTGGGGCCGCGCTGATCGTGTCGAGCTCGCATCTGGTCGCCATCGACATTCGATCGCCTTTCTATGTCGCGATGGGGTCAGGCCTGCTGTCCCTCATGCTGATTGCGATCGTCTGGCGGGCGCCGGCCGTCAGGGCGATCTTGCGGACGGATCAAAACGGCTCATGACTCAAGTTGGTTGGTTCGTCGCAAGGCGGCACGCAAGGCCTTGATGTCACGCAGATAGGGCAGGCGAGCCTGCATCGCGGCGACAAGTTTCATGTCGAGTTCAGCGCAGATCAGTTCTTCGCCGTTGCCGGCTCGCGCGGCGTCGCTGCCGTCGGGCGCGGCTATGCAACTTTCACCGAGATAGTGCGCACCGTTCTCGCTGCCGGCGTGATTGGCATAGAGCAGCCAAACACCGTTTTCGAAGGCGCGGGTCGGCATCAGTCGCGTCGCCACCGACTGCCATTGCTCGACCAGGGCGGTCGGTACGATAACGACCTGTACGCCTGATTCCGCTGCGGCGCGAACGGCTTCCGGGTACTCGGCCTCGTAGCAGATCATGAGGCAGCACCGGACATCACCCAAGACGAACGTCGTCATCGTGTCACCGGGTGTGAAGTAGTCGGGCTCGAAACCCGGCGGCAGTATCGTCTTGCGGTGGTTGGCCAAGAGTTCGCCGGTCGGGCCTATGACAGCGGCAGCGTTATAGACGGTGTCACCGTCGCGCTCGGGATAGCCGTAGGCGATAGCAGTGCCGTGTTCCCTGGCGATCTTGCCAATCGCCTCCGCGAAAGGCCCGTCGCACGGCTCGGCGCGTTCTCTCAGCGCACCGCCGATGTTGTAGCCGGAGGCGAAGAGTTCGGGGCAGACGACGAGGTCGAGGTCAGCGCCCTTGATGGCGCCATGCAGCCGCTCGGCCCTGTCACGCGGCGGCATGCCAGCGCAGGCGCCCTGAAAGACGGCGGCGCGCATCGCTCAGCGATCCACGATCAAAATGTCGCGTGGGTACTCGGTCAGATAGTCGGCGCCTGTCTCCGTCACGACGATCGAATCGCCAATGCGCCCGCCGAATTTGCCGTCGACGGAGATGCCGCCGTCGACCGCAAAGGTCATACCGGGCTGCAGGATCGTGGTGTCGCCGGCCTTGAGTTCCGGGGCCTCCAAGTATGACATGCCGATGGAGCGCCCCGTGCGATAGCCGGTTTCGTACCCGCGCGCGCTGTAGACGGCGTTGGCGGCGTCGGCCACGGACTCGGCTGTGACGCCGGGTTTGATGGCGGCAATCGCAGCCTGTTGCGCGTCGATGGCGCATTGCTGGACCCGGGTGGCGTCGTCGGAGACTTCCTTCACGAAGAACATCCGATCGAAGCCCAGCTTGTAGAGCTTGAACTGCGCCATGTTGCAGAAACAGAAGTAGACGGGATCGCCACGCTCCAGCGGTTTCACGCTGGCGCGCCGGTGAACCATGGAGGTGTCGCGGCCGGACTGCATGATCTGAAGATTGTGAATCATCGGCGATATGAAGGCATCCCATCCCTTCGCCGTCAGAAAACCGGCGGCCTCGCGGGTGCCGGCGTTGATGACCGCCAGGGCCGCCTCGTACTCCGGCGCGCCTTCCGCCAGGGCGCCTTCGGCGGCTGCCATCATGGCGCCGGCAATCCTGCCGGTCTGACGCATGACTTCGATCTCCTCCGGCGACTTGATCATGCGCATGGCGCCGAGTTCGCCTGAGACATCGTGGAGTGTGGTGTCGGGCAGGCATTCGTCGAACCAGTTGCGGACAATCGCCGGCAGGGCGGCGGCCTCGACGCCGACGCGGCCGGGTTTCTTGCCAAGCGCGTCGCGCAGCACGGTCTCCCAGCGGCGCGCGCCCGCATCCTCCCAGGTTTCGATGCCTTCGACCCAGGTCATCGCCGAGACCATTTCGCTTTCCATTAGCGGGGTCACGACGACAGGCGGCGCGTCGGGCCGGACAAGCAGAAAGGTCGGGCGGCCGAACTCGACCGACAGGTAACCCCAGAAACCGGCGAGATAAGCGATCGAACTCTCGTCCGTCATGACCGCGACATCGATACCGGCGTCTGCGAGTCGCCTCTGAAATGCAGTTGTCCGTTGTCGTGCTTGGTCGAGCATGGTGTGGTCCCCGGCGACGTGACCTTGCGTCGCCATCATGCACGCAAGGTTCACGTTGTCGCTATGTCTGGTTTACCTGGCTGGCCTATGCACAAGCGGTTCTGATCGCCCAACGTAGCCCTGACCATATCGGCACAACGCCCCAAGGCATCGCGTTACCGATGCCTTGGGAACGCAGAACTGGGCTCGGCTCAGGCCGTCGGATCGACGACCCACCAGCGCTCGATAATGTGACGACCATCCATGGGCCGGTCGGCGGCGAGCTCGCCGTGCCCAAGTTTCTGATTGCGCGCCAGCACATTGCTCGGGAAGGCGAAGATGACCTGCCCGGCTTGATCGCGCACCATGAGTTGCAGTTCCGACAGCATCTCGCGTCGCCTCGCGCTGTCGAGCTCGGCATTGGCTTCGTCGAGAATGCTGACAAACCTCTCGTTCTCGAAAACCGATTCGTTCCATGGCGAGCCCGGCACATAGCCGGAGGCAAACATCTCGCTCGCCGTCGCGTAGCCACCCCAGTAATTCGCGAAGGCCGGCGTGTTCATGTAGACATCGGACCAATAACCATCGGCGGGCTCGCGTACGATCTCGATCTCGATGGCGGCGTCTTTCGCCGACTCCTGATAAAGAGCCGCTGCATCGACGGCGCTGTTAAACGCGGCTTCACCAGCGTGGAGCTGGATCTGCAGCTTGTCCAATCCGGCCTTGTTGAGATGGAACTTCGCCTGGTCGGGGTCATAGACCCGCTGCTCCAGGTTGGGGTCGTGATATGGGTAAGAAGGCCCAATGGGGTGGTCGTTGCCGACCACGCCATAACCATGAAGGATCGTCTCGACCATTTGTTCTCGATCGATAGCGTACTTCATGGCCATACGAACGTCGGCATTGTCGAAGGGCGCGCGATCGGACATGAGACTGAACAGATAGTGCAAGGGCCCTTCGTTGCGTTCGACCGTGATGCCTTCTTGTTGGCCGAGCAAACCGGCCAACTTGTAGTCCACCTGATCGATGACATCGACATCGCCTGACTGGACGGCGTTCATGCGCGCCGTCGAGTCGGCGATCGTCAGGACTTCGACCGTGCTGGCGAAGGCCCGGTCGTCGCGCCAGTAGTTGGGGTTGCGCTCGAGATAGGCATCCTGGCCCGGCTTCCAGTCCTTCAGGATGTATCCGCCGGTACCGATCCCCGACGCCGCATCAATGCCGCCATCGCCGGTCGCCGGACAGATCGTGAAGTTTGCCGATGACATGCTGTAGGGGAAGTCGACATTGGGTTTGACCAGCTCGAAGATCAGCGTGTCATTGCCGTCGGCCTTCATGCTGCTGATCCGCTCGGCAATCGGCTTGGCGCCGGACTCCGATTCGTCGCCAAGGTGATGGTTGATCGATGCGATCACATCGTCTGGCGAAAGGGTCTTGCCGTTGTGAAACTCGACGCCCTGACGCAGCTTGAACGTCCACGTCTTTGCATCGGCCGACGGTTCCCATTGGGTCGCCAGACAGGGCTCCAGCCCCGCGCCGTGTCCCGTCTGGGTCAGCGTATTGCGGACGGCATAGGCAATCATCCACTGAGCGCCGTTAAACAACAGAGCCGGGTCCAGCGTATCCGTCGTCTGACCGTGCCGCGTGCCGATTCGCATGTTGCCGCCCTTCTGCGGCGACTGGGCGGAAGCCGAACGGCCGGCAACAGAGATAGCCGCGGCGGTCAGTCCCAAAGCAGCGGCGCGGCCCATGAACTCCCTCTTCGTCATGCGGCCGGCCTCGAAGGCAGTGCGAAGGTCTGAAAACGAGGTGGTGTTGGTGTAGCTGGTCATGGGCTTTTCCCGGGCTGGTGTCGCGGAGCGACGGGTGGTTCATGCGAACCACAGCACAGGCTCACAGCACTGTCAACTGTCGACAGTTTGTAATGTGAGTCTGCTGCGAGATACACCCATCCGTGGGGCCGGCTCAATCGTCGGGGAAGTACTCGATATAGAAGCGTTTCGTTTCGCTTCTGTTGAATTGCAGATAGTGGGTCATCGTCTCGGCGACGTGGTCGGGATCACCCGCCTCGAACGCTTCGACCACGGGCAGCACGTAGGTGCCGAAGAAACCTTCAGACGCCTCGTCGGCAAGGTTGACCAGCGTTGCAACCTGACGAATCCGTACCAGCAGATTCCTGAAGGCCTCCGACAGGATGGGATTGCCGCCCAAATCAACGATGAAGGTATGGAGTGCGAAGACCGCATCGAGACCGGCCAAGGGGGCGTCGTCGCGACGTTTCTCTGCCGCGACAATGGCGTCGTAGTGGCGGCGTAACTGCTTCAAATCGTTCGGTGTTGCACGCTTGACCGCCTTCCTGGCAGCGTAGGCTTCCAGGCAAATGCGGTAGTCCGACAAGTTGTCGATTTCCTCGAGCGAAACCTTGCGGACAAAAAAACCGCGCCGCGCCTCGGATGTCAGGACACCCCACTGTTGAAGCAATCGGGCGGCTTCGCGAATCGGACCGCGGCTGATTCCCATGCGACGCGCCAATTCGGCCTCGACAATGCGCTCGCCCGGCGCAAGCTCGCCGCTCGTTATCGCGGCAAGCAGCCTGTCGCGAACCTGCTCGACCAGATCAGCTTGTTCGACCGTCTCAAACTGTGACGCCGTGGGCGCTTTGCTAGACATGGATGACTCGTTCCGTCCTGTGATAGTGCGATTGTCGCAGGGCAGTAAATAGCAGATACAACTGTTGACTGTCGACACTGCAGATCGTCTATTGGGCTTGTTGGGAAGATCTCGAGAATGATCGGTGTGGGGATTCGATGAGACTGTCAGAGTACGCAGCGCTCGACGCGGTTGGCTTGGCGGCGCTGATTACGAATGGAGAGGTGACGGCAACGGAGGCCGCGGCGCTGGCGGCCGCGGCGGTCGCAACGGTCAACCCGCATCTGAACGCCGTGATCGAGCTCTACGACGATCGTATCGATCGCGCGCCGTCTTACTCATTAGGCGCGGGGCCGCTATACGGCGTTCCCATACTGAACAAAGATCTGTCGTTTGCCGAAGCGGGCCGGCGGCACGAGATGGGCAGCCTGTTCGCCAGGGGTCAGGTGCCGACGCGCGACTGCACCGCGGTCGAGCGGTTACGGCAGGCCGGCCTTAACATGATCGGGCGGACCACAACGCCGGAGTTCGGCAATGCCGGCATCACCGAGAGTACGATCGCCGGTGTGACCCGCAACCCCTGGGACACGGCTCGGACACCCGGTGGTTCCAGTGGCGGTTCGGCGGCGATAGTTGCCGCCGGCGCGGTGCCGGTGGCGACGGCCGGCGATGGCGGCGGGTCAACCAGAACACCCGCGAGCCTATGCGGTCTCGTCGGGCTCAAGACGACGCGCGGCAAGGTGCCGGTCGGGCCTGCGCGTGGCGAGGCGACGTGTGGCATGAGCGGAACTTTCGTCGTGACGCGCAGCATGCGCGACTGCGCGACGTTTCTCGATATTCTGGGTGGCCCTTCACCGGGCGATCCTTATGTCACAGCGATGCCGCCGGAACCCTACGCGGCGACGCTGGATAAACCACTGCCACCCCTGCGCATCGCCTTTACCGCGGAGAACTGGGCCGGCGTGCCCGTCAGCACCGAGTCCCGCCAGGCGCTGCACTCTGCTCTCGGATTGCTTGAGGAAACGGGACACAGCCTCGAAGAGGCCTCGCCCGTGCTCGACTGGGAAGCTTTGTTCGCAGCGACCGTCACGATCATGTGCGCCAACCTCGCAAACGGTGTCGACAAGCTCAGTGCCACCTTCGGGCGCTCGCCGCTACCCCGCGAACTCCAATCGAGCACGTGGGCCTGTTATCGCCAGGGCAAGACCCTTGCTGCGGGCGACCTTCTGGGCGCCCTCGAGGTTTTCAATACGGTCAGCCGGTCAGTCGGCGCATTCTTCGAGCAGTATGATGTGCTGATGACGCCGGCCTGCGTCTATCCCGCGCCATTGATCGAGGAAAGCTATCGATGCGACCCGAAAGAGCCGATCACGGGCACGGCCTATCAGGAGAATGTCTACGCCAACGACCTGTTCGCTTGCCTCTTCAACACGACCGGTCAGCCTGCCATCACGCTGCCGTTGCACGAAACACAAGACCCGCTGCCTCTCGGCGTGCAGGTCGCCGGACGGTTCGGTGACGAAGAGACGTTGCTGCGGTTAGGGCGCTTCTTTGAGGTCGCCGCACCATGGAAAGATCGCGCGCCACCAATTCACATTGCAAAGTTGGCAGCGTGAACGAACGCCTGGCGGCAACTACATCGCATCCGTATCAATGATCAGCGATGCGTCGGCCTCAATGCGATCCCAGTTGAGGTGGAGGCCAAGGCCGGGCCTGTCCGGGGCGCTGACGCATCCGTCGGCTTCGATGCGAATGGGATTGGCGCAGGCGTATTCATAATGCTCGACGGGTACGGGATGTTCGAAATAGCTGCAGCCCGCGACCCCCAGCATGACATGCAGGTTGGCGGCCTGGCTGAGCGGATAGCCATAGCTCTGAAGCTCGGTCTTCATGCCGTGCGCCTCGGCCAGCGCCATCGCCTTTAAGGTTTTCTGAACACCGCCGACATTGCAGGGGTCGCAGCGCAGGCGGGACCATGCGCCGCGCCCGATCGCATCGGCCATGTCCGGGAGCTCAACGATCGTGTTGCCGGCGGCGATGACGTCGACGCCGACGGCACGCCTCAATTCCGCATAGGCGTCGATGTCCGTATCGGTGAGTGGCGCCTCCAACCAGTCGCACGGCATGTCGGTGAGGGCGCGGCCCAGCGTCACCGCGTCATCGAAGCTGTAAAGCTGTTCCAGGTCGACCATGAAACGCAGGCCGCTCGACCCGAAAGCCTGGGACACTGCCGCCGTCATCTCCAGGTCAAAGGCGGGGTCACATTGGGTGTGAAACTTGACAGCCGGGTAACCCAAACCCTGGATCAGCCTGACGTAGTCGAGATAGCCTTCGACGGTCTCGAAGACCGGGCTGCTGGCGTAGGCGGGAATGCGTTCGCGCGCACCGCCCAACAACCGATAGAGCGGCAGGCCTGTTGCGCGACCGAAGGCATCCCACATCGCGATGTCCAGCAACGACTCGGGATCGGGTATCGCTGCCCGACGTTTTGCCAACAATGTGCTTGTAACCGCTTCGCGGTCGAACAGGCTGCGGCCGACGACGTCACCTATAACCGGGCGAAACGCCTCAGCAAAATCGTGGTTGCCGGTATCACCTTCGCCGGAATCGACTCCCGCCGCGCCTTCGATACCACCACGCGTCGTCAGCCGAACGATGTTGTAGTGCATGGTGAAATGATCTTCCGCACCGGTGAAGCGGTAAGGCGGCGTTACGTCCGGCGCAACGACGTAGATGCGAGCGCGCGCGATCTCCATATCGTTCATGAAGGTTTCCCAGAAATATCAAAGCTGGCGAACGCGTCGGTCTCGACCCGCGTCCAATCGATGTTCAGGCCCAGTCCCGGACCATCGGGCGCGCTGATATGCCCATCGTCGTCGATACGCGGTGGGTTGCTCAGTTCGTATTCATAGTCGGTTTCGGGCACCGGCTGCTCAAAGAACTGACAGTTGCCGAGGCCTAGAGCCATATGAAGGCTGGCAAGCTTTCGACCTTCAAAGCCATAACTCTGCAACTCAACCGTCATGCCATGGCTTTCGGCCAGCGCCATGGCCTTGCGCGCGGGCCCAATCCCGCCGGCATGGGTCGGTCCGGTACGCAGGTTGGTCCAGGCGGAACAGGCAATGCCGTCGCGCAGTTCGTCGAGGCGGGTCAGCGTGTTGCCGGCCGCGATAACCGGTACGTCGACCGCGCGGCGCAAGGTTGCATAGCCTTCGAGATCGCGATCGGGCAGGGGCGCCTCGAACCAGACGTAGTCGCGCTGGGCAAGCACCGTGCCGACACGGATGGCGTCACTCAGACTGTAGCGCTGCTCAACATCCAACATGAACCGCATGTCTCGACCGTGCGCCGCATCGACCGCCGATACCATGTCCAGGTCCCAATCGGGATCACACCGGGTGTGGAGTTTGGCGGCTCGATAGCCGCGTGCCTTCAGGTCTCCGACAAAGCTGACATAGTCTTCGGCGGCGTCGAAGACAGGGGTGCTGGCATAGGTCGGCATATGGTCGCATGCACCGCCAAGCAGCCGGTGCAGCGGCAGGTCGGCAGCCTTAGCCGCCAGATCCCACAACGCGATGTCGATCAAAGACTCGGCGCGAAACCGCGGATCGTCCGACTGGCGCATCAGCCGGTCGTTGACCGCCTCCCGCTCCAGAGCGGATGCACCAATGATCGACGGAGCGACTTCGTTAAGACGCTCAATAAGACTGCGGTCGGCCTCGCCTGGCGCCTCGCCGGGTTTGCCCTCTGGTACGTTCGACGTATTGCTGGCAACGCCTTCGAGCCCGTTGCGCGCGGTCAGCCTCAGGATGTTATCGGTCACCCGCACGAATCCGTCTTGGCCGGTCCACCGATAGGGCGGCGTCGTGTCTGGCGCGACAGCGTAGAGCCGCGCCCGAACAATATCGAGATCGCGTGTCAAAGAAGGATCCCCCGGACATTCAAGTTGTCCGGGGGATCCTATAGACCCAAACGAGCACGCGACAGTGGTTAGGTGCCCATTTCGCGCTTTAGTGGTAACCGATGATGTGACGGCTTCCCGGCACGATATAGGGATTGCCATAGTGGTCGTAGCACTGCGTGCCGCCGATCACGACCCGGTTGCCGTAGTTGTCATAGCTGTACTTGCGCACCGAATGGCAGGACGGGCGATAGTTGTTGCGGTTGTAGTTGTTGTAGCCTTGATTGTAGTAGCTGTTGCCGCGGTAATGATTGTTGCCGTGGCCGTAACCGTGTCCCCGGTTGTTATGCCCGCCATAGCCGAAGAAATTGGAATAGCCGGGCGAATAGCCGTGATTGTAGTTCCCGGCCGATGCGGCTGCAGGCATCAGAAAGAGGCCGGCCAAGCCGGCAATGAAAAGCAAGCGAATTCGGTGACCCATCACGCGTTCCCTGATCTTGTTACCCCCGTCCGCTAGAACGTACGGCCGCGGGCAATCCATACGGCATTGGCCTGGATCTCACCGAGACGTGATGGGCGGCGTCATCTGCCTTTGAAGTCCGGTTTGCGCTTTTCGGCAAAGGCCCGTGCGCCTTCCATGAAGTCGTCGGAAAACAGCATCCGCTCGTATGTCGGCAGCCCGCTGTCTCCGGTGCCGCCACCTTTGATCGCACGATGGGTGACCTCGAACGATTCGGGCAGTGACAGGTGCATCATAGCGCCAAGCGCTTCCTTCAGCGCCTGCAAGGCGAGCGGCGCACCATCGGCGATTTCGCCTGCGAGAGCGCGCGCCCGATCCAGCAACTGTTGCTGTGGCACAATCTCGTGAACCAGTCCCCAGTGTTTGGCTTCCGCGGCGCCCATGCGCCGGCCGGTCAGGAACAACTCCATGGCGACGTTATAGGGCAGGCGCCGGGGCAGGCGCTGGATGGCGCCGGCGTCGGGCAGGAAACCGCGTTGCATTTCAGGCAAGAAGAACTCGGCGTTGTCGGCGGCGACCAGCACGTCGCAGGCCAGCGCCACCTCGAAACCGCCGCCCACGGCAATGCCGTTGACGGCGCCGATGATCGGTTTCTTGAGGTCCCAGAACTCAACGATGCCGGCGAACCCACCGGGCAGACCGTCCGCCGACTCCAACGCTTCGGCATTGTTCTCGATTGCCGCAATCTCTTTGAGATCCCAGCCGGCGCTAAACACCTTGTCGCCGGTCGCTGTAACAAGCCCGACGCGCAAATCGTCGTCATCTTTCAACCGGGACAGTGACTGGTACATCTCACCGCTAAACCGCCGGTTGATAGCGTTGACCGGAGGCCGGTCCATGGTGATTTCGAGGACCCTTCCTCGTTTGGCGGCATGGACATACTCATTCATGACTTCGATCCTTTGCTCAACGTCACGTCAGGTCGGACGGGATCACGCACGCGTGACGCGTTCATGGTTTCGCTATAGTCTCTTAGACACTCTAGAGTGTGAACACCGCGACTTGCACTCAACGGTTTGCTGTCGCATAGAATCGCTCAAAGACACCTGAAAATGGGTGTTTGCAATCCGCACATTGGGAGGCACAACATGGATCTCGTACGTAAGCTGTCGTCCGCCGTCGCTGCGGGCGCCCTGGTTTTGGGGATGGCACTCGGAGCCAACGCTCAGAGCGCACCGGAGACGGACGAGCCAGTCAAGCTGGCCATGAACGAGTGGACCGGTCAGCATGTCAGCACGGCTGTTGCCGGCGAAATGCTGAAGCGCATGGGCTATAACGTTGAATACGTCACCGCCGGTTATTATCCACAGATCAATGCCGTCGCCGACGGCGACATCCATGCCACGCTGGAGATATGGAGCTCGAATATCGGCGAAGGCTGGGATGAGCACTTCGACTCCGGGACGGTCGAGGTTGTCTCTCTGTCCGGTCTTGAGCCTCAGGAAGCCTGGTATGTGCCGGCCTATGTGGTCGACATGTGTCCGGGTCTGCCGAGCTGGGAAGCTCTGAATGACTGTGCCGAGTTATTCGCGACGCCCGAGACGCTGCCTTCGGGCCGCTTCCTGGATTATCCGGCGGAGTGGGGCGACAAGAACTCTCCGCGCATTGAAGCACTCGGTCTCGACTATGTAGCAATTCCGTCAGGTGGCGAGGGCGCCATCATCGCTGAGATCAAGTCCGCCGTTGAACGCCAAGCACCCCTGCTGACCATGTTTTGGGAGCCGCATTGGCTGCACGCTCAGATCGACATGCAGCGCGTCTATCTGCCGGAGTACTTCGAAGGCTGTGAGGACGATCCGGCGGGCGGCATGAACCCGGATGCGACGCACGATTGTGACTGGGCTGGCGCCGAGATATGGAAGGTGGCCAACCCGGGCCTCAAGGATTCTCATCCGGGTGCCTGGGCGATGATCGATGCCTACTCGATTACCAACGGCGAGCAGGCAGAGATGATGGCAGAGATCGATGATAAGGGCCGAGACCTGATTGAGGTCGTCAACGAGTGGCTCGACAAAAACCCCGATAAGGTCAAGGAATGGATGGATCAGGCCACGATGTAAAGGCCTGAACATTGAGGCTGATCCAGGAGGCCGGGCGGCAACGTCCGGCCTCTTTCGTTGTCGGCAGCCTTTGGCGCTTCAATCCAGCGAATTCCCCATTAACAGCCGCTGAGTCTGGCGGTGGCGCCATGCTCGCCCATGTCGTGGTGCCCTTCTCTTATGTGCGGAATACTGGTGCAGCTTACAGCAGCGCAGTGCCCGAGCAGGCCTTGGCATAACCCCTCAGACAGTGGTGCTTTGAAACAAGGCGACTTGCACTCTATGGCTTGCTGTCGCATAGAATTGGCCAAGAGCATGCGAAATGGATGCTCACGATCCACATACTGGGAGGCAACAGCATGGATCTCGTACAAAAACTCTCGTCGGCGGTCGCCGCGGGCGCTCTGGCTCTGGGCATGGCCGTGTCGGCGCAGGCGCAAAGCGTTCCGGAGTCCGACGAGCCGATCAAACTTGCCATGAACGAATGGACCGGTCAGCACGTCAGCACGACGGTCGCCGGCGAGGTCCTGAAGCGCATGGGCTACAACGTCGAATACGTGACCGCCGGCTACTACCCGCAGCTCACCGCGCTGGCCGATGGCGATCTTGATGCGACCCTGGAAATCTGGAGCTCGAACATCGGCGAAGGTTTCGATGCGGCGATGGAGACGGGCAACATCCAGGTGCTCGGCGAGTCCGGCTTGCGGCCCCAGGAAGCCTGGTATGTGCCGTCTTATGTCATCGACATGTGTCCGGGCCTGCCGAACTGGGAAGCGCTGAACGATTGCGTGGATTTGTTCTCCACTGCGGATACGGCGCCGTCGGGCCGCTTCCTGGACTATCCGGCCGACTGGGGTGACACCAATGCCCAGCGTATTGAAGCCCTTGAACTCGACTATGTCTCGATCCCGTCGGGTGGCGAAGGTGCGATCATTGCCGAGATCAAGTCCGCCGTTGATCGAGAGGCACCGCTGCTGACCATGTTCTGGGAGCCCCACTGGCTGCACGCCCAGATCGATATGGAGCGTGTCTATCTGCCGGAGTACTACGACGGCTGCCATGACGATGCATCGCTCGGCCTGAACCCGAACGCGACGTATGACTGCGATTGGGGCGGCGCCGAAATCTGGAAGGTCGTGAACAAGGGCCTTGCAGAATCGCACCCGGGAGCCTGGAACCTGATCGAGGTCTATTCGATCGACAACGGCGAGCAGGCCGAGATGATGGCGGAAATCGACGACAAGGGTCGTGACCTCATTGAGGTCGTGAACGAGTGGCTCGACAACAACCCCGACAAGGTCAAGGCTTGGACAGATCAAGCTAGCATGTAATCGCCTGTATGATCAGGATGATGAGAGAGGCCGGGCGGCAACGTCCGGCCTCTTCATTTTTCGCGCATGCCTCTAGCCGACGACGTCGCCGACCAATTGATTAACCTCGGAGGTCTTTTCCATCATCGGCATATGGCCGGCACCGTCGAGCACCGTCACCGTGGCGCCCGCCAGATTGTTGGCATGGGATACCGGAATGATCCGGTCGTCGGCACCCCAGATCACGTGTTTCGGCAGGTCCAGACCGCCTGCCTGTCCGCTGAGGTCGACGGTCTGGCGATTACCGTCGAACTGTGCTGCTGCGATCGTTGAGAGGGCGGCATTGACGCCGTCGATACGTTTGGCGCGCAGCACGTCTTCCACAATCTGTCGGGTGACCAAGGATTGGTCAGCGAACAACTGCGCGACCATGGGTTTCATGTCCTTGCGCCGCTCGGCAGCGATATAGCCGGCGATGTAGCCGCCATTGATCTCAGGCCCCAGGCCGGCCGGCGCGATCAAGGTCAGGGAGGCCATTCTCTCGGCCTGATCCAGCGCGGCCTGCATGGCGACGGCGCCACCCATGGAGTGACCGACCAGGTGAACGCGCTCAAGACCGAGGGCATCGATCGTACCGAGCGTCATCGCGGCCAGATGATCGACGCTGCCGTCGCCGACATCCTTGCCCGACCCACCATGGCCGGGCAGGTCGAACGCGTAGACCGCGCGGCCCTCCGCCAGGACCGGCTGGTTGAACATCCACAGATTGAGGTCGCCGCCAAAGCCGTGGACCAGGACGACAGGCACGCCACCGTCGCCATGGACGAGGTACTGGATTGTCTGGCCGTCGACCTCGACGGTCTGGGGCTGCGGCCCGCCATCAGCCTCGTCATCGTCCGGCGCGACAACGACAAAGCCGTCGACGAACGCATCGATTTCCTCGTCGCCCACATCGGACGGCGCGATGATGCCGAGCAGCCCGCCGACCGGCAGCGTCTGGCCGACCGCCGCCACATGGCGGCGCAGGACACCGGCGTCCTTGGCTTCGATGGCGTTGGCGATCTTGGTCGATTCGACGTCCAAGACCTCGTCGCCGGCGTTCACCTGACCGCCTTCATCGATATGCCAGGCCGTGACCGTGCCTTCGTCCATCGCCATGCCCCACTTGGGCACGGTGATGGCGATGATACCGCTCTCGCTCATCCGCCGTAGCCCACGGTCTTGCGCACGGCGTCGGCGATATCATCCGGCGTCGGGATGAACGCCTGCTCAAGCTCCGGTGCGAACGGCACGGGCACATGCGGCGGTGACACCATCTCGATCGGCGCCTTCAGGTCGGCGAACCCCTGTTGGGCGACCAATGCGGAGATGTCGGTCGCCATGTTGCAGCGCGGATAGGCTTCGTCGACCACGACCAGGCGTCCGGTGTTTTCGACGCTTTCCAGGATCGTGTCCTCGTCCAAGGGCGAGATCGTGCGCGGATCAACGATCTCGCACTCGATGCCTTCCTTGGCGAGTGTCTCGGCAGCCTGCTTGGCCATGTGCACCATGCGCGCGATCGCGACGATCGTGCAGTCGCCGCCGTCGCGCACGATGTTCGCCTCGCCGAACGGGATGGTATAGGGCTCTTCCGGCACCTCGTCCTTGACCTCGTCATACATCACCTTGTGTTCAAAGAAGATGACGGGGTCGTTGTCGCGCACCGCCTGGATCATCAGACCTTTGGCGTCGTAGGCCGACGACGGGATGACGCATTTGATGCCGGGGATGTGGGCGAAGATCGGATAGAGGCACTGGCTGTGCTGGGCGGCGGCGTTGTAGCCGGCGCCGATCTGGGTACGGATGACGACGGGCGTCTCCGCCTTGCCGCCGAACATGTACCGGAACTTCGCCGCCTGGTTCATGATCTGGTCAAAACACACGCCCATGAAGTCGACGAACATCAGCTCGGCAATGGGCCTGAGACCGCTGGTCGCCGCGCCGACCGCCGAGCCGATGATGGCGGATTCGCTGATCGGCGTATCCAGCACCCGGTCTTCGCCGAAGCGCGGCTGGAGGCCCTTGGTGATGCCCATGTCGCCGCCCCAGGCGTCCTGCTCGCCGGGTGCGCCTTTGCCGCCGGCGATATCCTCGCCCAGCATGATGACGCGTTCGTCTTCTTCCATAACCTGGCGGAAGGCTTCCGAAAGGGCCTGCCGCATGCTCAGGGTTCGTGCCATGGCCGGCCTCCTTCAGTAGCTGATGTAGACGTCGGTGGTCAGATCGGCGGCGGTGGGTCGCGGTGCGCTGCGGGCATCCGCGACGGCCTGATCGATGAGAGACGCCACCTCGCTGTCGACGGCATCCATGTCGCCCGTGTCCAACAGGCTCGCCTCGGTGACACGCTGGCGGAACAGTTTGAGGCAATCGTGGTTCTCGCGCAGGTTGGCGGCCTCGTCCTTGCCGCGATAGGACTGGTTGTCGCCTTCGTGGTGACCGTAGAAACGGCCGAACTTGACCTCGATCAGGGTCGGCCCGCCGCCGCTCCTGGCGCGCTCGATCGCCTCGGCAGCGCCATCGTGCACGGCGAAGAAGTCGAACCCGTCGACCTGGATGCCCGGCATGCCGAAGGCCTCGGCCCGATTGACGATGTCGCCGCAGGCCACCGACCATGACGACGACGTGGTCTCAGCATAGCCGTTGTTCTCGAAGACAAAGATCACCGGCAAATCGAACACGGCGGCGAAGTTCATGCTCTCAAACGTCGTGCCCTGGTTCGAACCGCCATCGCCGGTGAAGGTCACCGCGACCTTGCCGTTCTTCAACGTCTTGGCGGCGAGGCCGGCGCCGCAGGCAAGCGGCGGGCCGCCGCCGACAATGGCGTTGGCGCCCATCATGCCCTTCGACAGATCCGCAATGTGCATGGAGCCGCCCTTGCCGGCGCAAAGACCATCGGACGAACCCCACAGCTCCTTCATCATGCCGGTGACATCGCAGCCCTTGGCGATGCAATGGCCGTGACCGCGATGGGTCGAGCAAATCTTGTCTTCGTCATCCAGATTGAGGCAGACGCCGACCGCCGAGGCCTCCTCGCCGGCATAAAGATGGACAAAGCCGGGCAGGTGGCCCGCCTCGAACTCCTCGTGCACACGCTCCTCGAAGTCGCGGATCGTGCGCATGGTGCGGTAGGCCTCCAGGAGTTTGTCGCGACTTAGTTGAAGGGCGGTGCCTGCGGTCATGATGTGTTCTCCGAGCTGGTGGTCGTCGTTCCAGCCTTTTCGTCAGGAAGCCGACGATCCGATCGATTTGTGCCGGTCCGGCTGTGTGACCCATAGAATGTCATCGTCAATGATTGGAACGCAATCGACAGCCGGCACGAGAATAAATGGTCAGTTAGTACGATGCGAGTCGGCGCCATCATACATTGCGGTGCAAACGCCTTGACCCGGCTCCGGCGATCGCTAAGGATTTGTCGGCTTTCCGATCGGTGAAAATCGGCTGGGTGGGCTGTCTGACGGTTCGACACGGCAGCGGGTTAGCGGGATCGACTGTTCGGGATGATCCTTTCCGACATGATCTTCCTGACGAGAGGTGAACGTTATGGTGATTCACAACCTGCATCCTGCGGGGTTCGAGCGGGTCAACGACGACGCGTCCGAATCCAAGGTCTTGGCGCCCACCTACTACATCGACCCCCGCGCCTTCGAGATCGAGAAGCGCGATGTCTTCCAAAAATCGTGGCTCTACGCCTGCCACGAAAATCAAGTGGCCGAGCCCGGTGATCAACTGCCGCTTGATGTCGGCGGTCAGCCACTTGTCGTCGTGCACGGCCGCGATGGGAACATCCGCGCGTTCTTCAATGTCTGCGCCCACCGCGGCATGACCGTGGTCAACCGGCAGACCTGTGCGAACACACTCAAATGCCCCTATCACGGTTGGGTCTATGACCTCTCCGGGCGGCTGGTGGCCGCGCGCAACACCAGCCATCTGGGAGATTTCGAAAACCAGGGATTTGCGTTGAAGGAGGTCAAGGTCGCGTTGCACCAAGGCTTGGTCTTCGTGAACTACGACCCCGGCGCCCCAGCGCTGGGCGAGACGATTGGTCCGGTCTTTGATGACATTTCGCGCCTCGGGCTTGATCCCGCGCGCTTCCATCTGGGCAAGGTGGTCGACTATCCGGTTGAGACCAACTGGAAGATCGCCATCGACAACTACGTCGAGTGTTATCACTGCCCCGTCGCCCATCCTGGCATCGAGAAGTTCTTCGAATACGAAAAGACCTTCGCCGACGTGCAGGATTGGGGCGTGGTGGCCGGCGGTCCGCCCGATGTCGAGACGCTGGCGGTTTACAAGCGCGAATGCGAGGCAAACGGCTGGCCGCTCGTCGCGGAGACCCGCTACAGCTGGGCCTGGCCCAACATCATGTATCTGATCGGCTGGGCGCCACGGCCTCATCTGATGGTCTGGACGATCGAACCGGTTGCTTATGACCGCATCATCTTCCGTCACAATTATTTCTTCTATGATGCCGAGCCTGACGCCGATCAGCTCGCCTTTGTCCATGCCATCGACAAGGTGCAGCAGGAAGACAACCCGATCCTGGAAGGCGTCTGGCAGGGCATGAATTCACTTGGTTTCGCCGGCCAGGGTACCTACGTGATCAACGATGCCGATACCTACCAGACCGAGCGGGGCGTCTGGCAGTTTCACCACAGGCTGCAGCAGATTTACGACCGCGCGGGCATGTAGATTTCGGTCGAGGACTGGTCAAATCGGCCAAAAACGGCGAACATGGCGCCAGCACCCGGCTGAGCCCGCTGGGATGTGACGCCGCCGCGTCACCGGGCCAATTCATGATGGAGAGAATGACGATGAGTGATCTGAAGGTCCTGAAGTTCGAGAATGGCGGGCCGGCCGATACCGGCATGACCGAATGGGAAGAAATCCCGCAGTCGTCGCTGACCGCCGGCACGCCGGTCCAGACCGGCCACAACTATTTTACCGACGACACGGGCACGCTGACCGCGGGCGTCTGGCACTGCACGCCGATGACGGCGAAGCCGGGTCCCTATGACGTCAACGAGTTTATGCTGGTGCTCGATGGTTCCGTCACCATCATCCACGAGAACGGCGATGAGCACACGATCCGGGCGGGCGAGAGCTTTGTCATCCCGAAGGGCATGCCGTGCACGTGGAAACAGACCGAAGACATCCTGAAGTTCTATGTGATCCACGACGATCCGTCGGGCGAGGTGCTTGGTGACGACGCTTTGAACGTGCGCTTGCCTAACCCGGCGGACGATCTGGCGCCGGTCGGCGAGCAGGACACGTCGCGCTATATCGGCGATGTGCCCGAGCAGACCGTCAAGGTCTATTTCCAGGACGCTACCGAGCAGATGACGGTTGGTATCTGGACGACAACGGAAATGCACACCAAACCGGCGCCGTTCCCCAGGAACGAGCTGATGCACATCCTGGAAGGCGAGGTCACGCTGACCGACGACCACGGCAAGAAGACGACCTACAAGGCCGGCGACACGTTCCTGGTGCCCAAGGGCATCACCTATCAGTGGGACAGCACGGGCTTCGTGAAGAAGATCTTCTGTATCTTCCAGCCGAAAGAGTCCGTCGCGGCAGCCGCTGACGCCGCCGAGTAGCAGCCACCCTCACCCTCCCAGCGCTTCGCGCCGGGCCCCTCCCTCTCCCGGAGACCGGGAGAGGGGACCTGTCGCCAGCTTTCTTGCCCTTGCCCCCAACGAGAGTGGGGGAGAGGGTTGTGAAGGCTTGGGCGCGTCAGCGTCCTAGCCGGAGCTGGGTGAGGGGGCTTTGTTGCGGCGCTAAACACCGAGCCCGTCGAGCACAAGTTTGGCGCCGACAATCACGAGAAAACCGTAGCACAATCGATAGAACAGCTCCTGCGGCACCCGGCCATGCAGGCGGAAACCGATCCACATGCCGAGCGGCGCCAATGGCGCCAGCACAAGCGCTGTCAGCAACGTGGTCTCGGTAAAGAGGCCCAGACCGGCATAGGGCACCAGCTTGACGTAGTTGATGACGGTGAAGAAAACGACGGTGGTGCCGACATACAGCGTCTTGTCGAGGTTCTGGGCGAGCAGGAAGACCTGTACCGGCGGCCCGCCAGCATGGGCGATGAAGCTGGTGAAACCGGATATGGCGCCGGCAGCCGGTCCCATCCAAGGCGGCACCGGCAGACGCGTCAGGGGCGCGATGCGCTGGAGCCAGTAATTGAGCGCGAAGACGAGCGCAATGCCGCCGATGATCAGGCGGATGCTCGCTTCATCGATGGTGCCGAAGGTCAACGCCGCCAGGGCCATGCCGACAAAAGCGCCGGGCACCAACAACAAGATCATGCGGCGGTGCCAGGTACCCCAATAGGACTTGAGGCCGAAAACATCCATCGCGCACAGAACAGGCGCCATGATCGCGGCCGCCTCGATCGGCGACACACTCATCGCCATTAACGGCACCGCGAGGATGCCGAGTCCGCCGCCAAATCCGCCCTTCGAGACACCCGACACCAGCACCGCCGGGATCGCGGCGGCGTAGAACCAGAAACTCTCAAGCGGCAAGGCGTCGACCCGGCTTGTTGCTAATAGACCTCGAAATGAGCCTCTGTCGGTTCGCCGGCCTTGCCGTTGATCGGCAGGATATCCTGCGGGCAGGCGGACATGGCGACAACGCAGTCCATCTCGGCCTTGAAGACGACGTAGTCGCCGGGTTTGGTGACCGGCGCCTCGAACGACAGGCCGCCCTCCGGCGTCCACGGGATGTTCATGAAGAGATTGAGCGGCGCCGGTGTGTGGGTTTCTTTCAGACCCAGCTCCGTCAGACCGGTGGTCAGGTTGTCGGCGCAGTTGTCGTGATAGTCCTTGACCCCCAAAAGGCCATAGCGCCAGCGGTCGCAGGCCGCCATCTGGGTGTCGTGAACGCCGGGCGAGGTGTCTTCCACCAGGGTCAGGATCGGGCGGCGCTGGTTGGTAACCAGATGGTCGCCGACCTTGGGCACCATGCGCTGGTTATAGGCCCGCGTCGCGTCCATCGCCATGAACTCGGCGATATCGCCGGCGTTGAAAGCCCAGGTGTCGACGACCTGCTCGCCATGGGTGTTGATGATCTTGATGTGCTGGCCTTTTTTGACATGTGCGGCCTTGCCGCCGCGCGCCGGAACTGTGACAGTTTCGCCAGACATGACGTGCACCTCCCTTAACGATTTGACGATGAGATGGCCGCTATTGTGGTCATCTGCGCGGCGTGTGCAATGGTGTCGGCGGTAACCCCGGCATGAGCGGGCCGATCGACACCGTGGATGATCTGCGCCATGGCATCGCCTGTCTGGGTCAATTGGAAGAGCGCTTTGCCGAAGTTCACAAGGCAACCGGCGATCCACCGCTCAGGCGCGAGGCCGGCGGATTCGCGTCGCTCATCAGAATGATCGTCTACCAACATGTGTCCTTGACCAGCGCCGGTGCGACCTGGGCGCGGCTGGAACAACGAACCGGAACCGTGTCGCCCCCGGCCATTGCGGCTCTCGACCAACAGGCCTTGCGCGACTCCGGCCTGACCTTCGCCAAGGCGCGTTCCTGTTTGGCGATCGCGGAGCAGATCGTTGACGGGCGGTTCGACCTGGAGGCCCTGACTAAGATGGAGGACGGACCGGCACGCAAGGCGCTGATCGCTCTGCCCGGCATCGGACCGTGGACGGCCGAACTTTATCTCCTGACATGTCTGGGACGCCCCGACGCCTGGCCGGGGGGCGATGTCGCCTTGCGCAGCGCGGCGCAAGACGTGTTCGCGTTGTCGGGGCGTCCGGACACGGCGGCAATGGAAGTGCTGGCCGAGCCGTGGCGGCCATGGCGTGCGGTGGCTGCGCGTCTGTTGTGGTCCTATTACCGGCACGCAGGTGTCTAAGCGTAAGGTCGAGCTGATGCCCGAAGAACTCAAAAACTGGTTTGATAAGGCGTTCTACGAGGACCTGGCGTCAGCGATGGGCGAGGCTTATCCGTCATTCGATCAACGCGCTTTCGTTAGCTCGGCCACCGATGGTCTTGACGCACTTGAGCTAAAGCAGCGACTGATCCGTACGGCCGAGCTGTGTCGTCGCTTCCTGCCTTCGGATTACGGTGAAGCGCTCGATATCGTGTACCAGGTCGCACCACGCTATGACGGTCAGTTCCGCGGCATGTTTGCGCCGGAGTTCGTCGGCCTCTACGGCCTCGACGATCGCAAACGCTCGCTCGATGCGCTCAAGTTTCTAACCCGGTTCTCGACATCGGAGTCGGCAATCAGGCCGTTTATCGAGCAGGACTTGGCGGGAACGCTGAACGTGATGGCGCGTTGGGCCAAGGACAAGAACCATCACATCCGTCGGCTGGCGAGCGAAGGCTGCAGGCCGCGGCTTCCTTGGTCATCACGGCTGGATGCGCTGATCGACGACCCGACGCCGGTGTTCCCGATTCTTGATACGCTCAAGGCCGACCCTGAACTCTATGTCCGCAAGTCCGTCGCCAACCACTTGAACGACATCTCAAAGGACAATCCTGAGATCATGCTGGACTGGGTCTCCGCCTGGGACCGCGGGGACGACCGCACCGCGTGGATCGTGCGCCATGGCGCGCGGAGTTTGATCAAGGCCGGCCACCCGCGCTCCTTTGCCTTGTTCGGTTTTGAGGCGAAGCCCCGCATAGCCGTGGAGAACCTGAAAGCAAAACCCAAGCGCATCAAACTCGGGCAAACGGTTACCTTCAGCTTCGACGTCGTCTCACGCGCCCGGCGCGACCAGAAACTCGCGGTCGATTACGCCATCCATTATGTGAAGGCGTCGGGCCGGCCGTCGCGTAAGGTCTTCAAGCTGACCGAATTCGTGCTGGAGGCCGGCGAGCGTCAGACGATTGAAAAGCGGCAGACGTTCAAAGACTTCTCGACCCGCACCCATCACCCAGGCCGGCATGTCTTCGAGCTTGTGATCAACGGCAAAACGTACGGCGAGGTCGACTTTCACCTTACGGCGTGATGGCGGCGTCAGACCGGTGCGATGTGGCGGCGCGAGATCACGTGGAAGCGCCAGGCGAGCAGGACCGCTGCGATGCCGACGCCGATCAGCTCGGCAACAAGCAATCCCTGAACCTTCAGATCAAGCGCAATGCCGAGGCCGTAACCTGCCGGCACCATCACGAGCCAGAATGCGGTGAGGCCGATCCAGGTCGTCGGCCAGATATCGCCCGCGCCGCGCAAGGCGCCGATCAGGACGCCCTGAAGACCGTCGGCCAGGAGCAGGATGGCGGCGAGCGTTATTGCCGGGATTGCGACGACCAGGACCGCCGGGTCGCTGGTGTACACCCTGGCGACGACGTCCGGGAAAGCGAGGACCAGGGCGCCGATCACAAACATGATCACGGCTATCAGTCCGGTGCCCACCCAACCGGCGACGCGCAGTCCCGCCATGTCATGGCGCCCGACGGCATTACCGACACGCACCGCGGTCGCCGCCGACATGCCGATTGCGACCATGAACACGAGAGCAATGAAGTTGCCGGTGACCTGAAATCCGGCGACCTGGTGCGCGCCCAACCAACCCGCCATCATGGTCAGACTCATGAACGCCGAGGCCTCAAAGCCATAGGACAGCGCGAGCGGGGCGCCAAGCCTGAGAAAACGTTTTTCCAGAAACCATCGGTCGCGAACTGGGCGTCGCACGCCGAAGGTGTCGCGGTCGCCCATGGTCAGTACATAGGCGATCAAGACGATCACCATGAACCATCGCGTCAGGCTCGTCGCCAAGATCGCGCCGGCCGCGCCATCGGGCGCAAACGCCACATGGTCGTAAATGAAAAGCCAGTTCAGTCCGAAGTTCACCACAATGGCCATCAGCATCACCGTCATGCCGGGCCTGGGACGGCTCAAACCCTCCAGAAACATGGTGGCGGCGATGAACATGTAGATCGCCGGCATGCTTGGCGCGAACATCATCATCGCGTTGCCGCCGCCTGCCGCGAGCTCCGGTGACTGACCGAACAGCAACAGAATGTCTTCGCTCCATTGCAGCACGATTGCGAACAGGCACCCCAACGCCAAACCGTTTGCGATGGCGATCCACAGGATGTTGCCGCAGCTTTTTTGTTTGCCGGCGCCATCTGCCTGGGACACCAGAATGGCGGCGCCGCCCATCAGGCCGACGCCCAGGACCAGCATCGCGACCTGGATCGAATAGGCTATGGCGAGAAACGCCAGCTCCTGGCCGCCGGCATGTCCGGTCATGATGGTATCGGTCGACACCATCACCAGGATGCCGCAGCGCGCGACGATCACCGGACCGGCCAGCTTGAGCGTGCGCCAGACGTGCTCGCGAAGCGATTGGGCCGGCGGCCGGCTGGCCGTTGGATGGGGAACGGCGGTCAACGAAACTCCTGATCGGGCAGTCGCGCGTCGCCCGCGTTACGGTGAGGTCTTGCTCGTCTTCGGCCCGCGCCAGTTGGATTCGATGTCTTCCAGGCTTCGGCCCTTGGTTTCTGGCACCAGCTTATAGACAAAAAGCCAAGACGCGACGACCAACAGGCTATAGATCAGGAAGGTTCCGGAATCGCCAACAACGTCGATCAAGATGGGGAACGAGAGCGTCGAGAACAGGTAGGTTCCCCACAAGACAAAGTTCGCCAAGCCCATGCCGAGCGCACGGATCTGCAGCGGCAGGAGCTCGGAGATCAAAAGAAAGACGACCACACCGGGTCCGGCAGTAAAGGCGGCGACAAACACCAGAAAGGCGACAACCGCGATCCAGCCAGCCGGACCCGCCATGGTCGGCAGTTGGAAGACGATAGCGAGGATGGTGAGCATCAAGGCCATGCCGAACAGGCCGCACAGCATCAGAGGCCGGCGTCCCTGCCGGTCCACCAACAAGAGTCCGGTTATGCCGAAAACCACATAGACCAAGCCGACACCGACCGTTCCCATCAGTTCGACGGATCGGCTGCTGAAGCCGGCGAGCGCGAAGAGTTCGGGCGCCCAGAACGTCGCTATGGCGGCGCCTGTTGCGTGCCGGATAACGGCAAGTCCGACGCCGGCGATCAGCGCCATCTTGAAAGCTGGCTTGACCAGATCGGACCACCGGCCCGACTGTGTGGTCAGACCGTCTTTGATCTCGGCGATGTCACGGTCGACATGATCGGCACCGACTATTCGGCGCAGTACGTCGCGTGCCTTGTCGATCTGGTCTCGCACCACAAGCCATCGTGGACTTTCTGGCAGGGCCAACGTAACGACGATCAACAGTGCAGCGGGCGCTACGCCCATCGCAAACATCCAACGCCAACCGTGTTCACTCGATCGAAGTGCAAAGTCGGAAAAGTAGGACGTCAGCAGGCCGACGGTAAGCGCAACCGAGAACAGTGCGCCCAAGCGGCCACGCAGATGGCTTGGTGAGAGCTCCGCAATGAAAAGAGGCGTCACGCAGGTCAAAACCCCGATCGATAAACCGGCGGTGATGCGACCGGCCAGGACGAGGTCGAAGGTTGGTGACAACGCTGACAGCAAGGCACCGGCAAGCCCGATGACGGCACCCAGGGCGACAATGCGGCGCCGACCGTACTTGTCTGCCAGCTTGCCGCCCACGATGGCGCCGATCATGGCACCCAGAAGCGATGCGCTGACCGTCGCGTCTTCCAGTGTATCGGAGAGGTCGAACCGATCGACGACAAACAGAATCGCGCCGGCGATAACGCCGAGGTTGTAGCCATAGAGCAGACCGCTCATCGCGCACATGGCCGCAATCAAGTAGAGGATCGCGACGCCGCCTTGCGCGCTCGGGTCGGCGTGCCGGACCTTCGAGGATGTGTTTGCCAATGTCTAACCTCGGGAAAGTCCTGGATTTGGCGTCTTGATAAGCAGTATCGCACCGATCATTCGGGCGCGATGTAGTCTTCCTGGCGCGCCAAGCTGCCGTCTGCGTTCAGCCAGCGGACTTTGTCGCCTTCGATGACGACATGGAAACAGCCGGTCGCCCCATCCAGCCACGTGTTCCAACGTCGGCAGTACATATCGTCTTCGATCCACCAACTGCCACTATCGACGAACTCGTCGTGGTGGCCGGCGACACCGGCCGTCGTACCGTCGTCGAGGATACGGACCGTGTACGGGTTGCCGTAGCTGTTGACACCCATGGTGGTCGATCCGGTCAGCGCGCCTTCGATCGCGGCAGCGTCGAGAGGCGTGGAGGCAGACGATGCTGTCGCCGTTTGTAATGTGGCGCTGACGCCTGGACCTAGATGGGCGAGCAAGAAGTCGTGCATGCGCTGGATCGAATCGTCATGGGCTGCGGGGTTATGAATCAATTGGTAGCCCCAGTACTCACCGTTGCAAGCGCGACAGTCATAGGAGTGCGTCGCGCCATCATAGACGATGAGATCGATGGGCATTTCAGCAGCAGTCGATCCTTCAACAAGGCTTTCGCATCGGCTTGCCGGTGTCCAGTCGTCCGCCGAGCCGATCAGGATCATCAACGGTGGCGCGAAACGCTGGTGGGTCATCGGACAGTAGGGATAAACGGCGACCGCAGCCTTGATTGACGGCTTGTGGCGCGGCGCCAGTGACCCGGGTTCGCCGGCGACCAGCAAAGTGACGTTGGCACCGTGAGAGAATCCAACAACGGCTACCCTATCGGTATTGATATGATCGAGCGTCTCAAGAAAGTCGATGGCGCCGTTGACATCGGCAACGCGCGGTACCGGTCGCAGAATATTGGTGCAGATCTCGTCGATCCCGCGCGGCCCGAAGCTGTCAATGCGCAGGCTGGCATAACCCCAGGACGCGAAGTGACCGGCCCATTCCTCGTGTGACGCTGTGGGCCCCGCACAGCCGTGAAGGACAAGGACAACCGGGAACGGACCGTCGCCATCCGGCACGGTCAGCAGACCGGTGACGCTGCCGGGTTCGATCCCTGACGCCCCTTCAAAGGTCTCCTTCGATTCAAACTCGACTGGCGTCGTCAGCGTGGCGTTGACGGCACCTGGTGACAGACAAAGAAAAAGGCTCCAAAGGGCGCCAATCCAGGGTCGTCTCATCGCGTTCTCCTGTTCGCCATGCGCGTAGCTTCGCGTGCTTTGCCCCTGCAATCAATTGTGGCGGTACCACCAGGTTGAGATGTCGGGGCCATAGAGTGGCGATATCTCGGGTCGCTCGATGAATGACCAGCGGGCGATATTGTCGACCTCCAAATGGAACAGTGGAATGCCATAGCGGCCCCAAAGCAGAACGCGATCGAGGGCACGTGCTGCGGCGACAAGTTCGTCACGATCACGGGCATCAACAAGCCTGGTGATCAAGCCGTCGACCACGGGATCGGACACGCCTGCATAGTTGCGGCTACCCGGGCTGTCGGCGGCATCCGATGACCAGTAGATGAACTGCTCGTTGCCCGGCGAGAGCGACTGGCCCCAACGATAGACGATGGCATCGTAATCGAAGTCGGATCGGCGAAGCTGGTACTGCGCGCTGTCAACGGTTCTGAGCCGCGCGGTGATACCCAGTCGTTCCAGGTTGCGCGTGTAGGGCAGCAAGATGCGTTCCCAGCGGGAATCGTCCAGCAAGATCTCGAACGCAAAGGGTTGACCATCACTGGCCCTCGTCAGAGTACCATCGATGACCCGCCAGCCGGCCTCATCGAGCAGATCGCGCGCTGCCTGCAACTGCTCGCGAAGCTGACCGGTGCCGTCTGTCACGGGTAGGGTGAACGGCTCGCTGAAGACTTCTGGCGGCAACTGATCGCGATAGGGTTCCAAGAGTTCGAGTTCCAAACCGCCCGGCAAGCCCGACGAGGCGAGGTCGGCGTTGTCGAACATGCTGGTGGTGCGCGCATAGGCACCATGAAGCAAGCTGTTGTTGGTCCACTCGAAGTCGAAGGCCAGTCCGAGCGCTTCGCGTACGCGGGAATCGTCGAACAATTCGCGGCGGCTGTTGAAGACCAGCGCCGACATGCCCGACGGCCGCCCGTGATCGACTTCCTCGGTCACGATGTCGCCACGCCGTGCGGCGGGCGTGTCATAGCCGGTCGCCCAGCGGGTTTCATCGTCTTCGAAGCGGGCATCGACATCGCCGGCCAGGAACGCCTGCATGGCCGCGTTGGCATCACGGAAATAGGTGAAGCTGATCTGATCGAAGTTGTAGCGGCCGTGATTAACCGGCAGATCCCAGCCCCAATAGTCGCGGTCCCGCTCATAGACAATCCGCTGACCGGCATCGACCGCGGCGACACGATAGGGACCGGTACCGAGCGGCGGCTGAAGGCTGGTCTTGTCGAACTCATGGGTCTCGAAATAGGCCTTCGACAGAACCGGCATCAGCCCCATGATCAACGGCATCTCCCAATTGCCGATACGAAAGGTGAAACGCACGGTCAGCGGGTCAAGCGCCTCGGCCTTGGTGACTTCGCTGTAATAGGTGCGCGTGTGTGGCCGGCCCTCGTCGCGCAGGGTGCGCCAGGTGAACAGCACGTCGTCCGCGGTGACCGGCGTCCCGTCTTGGAAGCGGGCGTTGGGATTGATGTGGAAGGTGATCCACGATCGGTCGTCGGCGAGCTCGATCGATTCGGCAATCAGCGGATAGAGGGTGAAAGGCTCGTCCTGAGCGCGCTCCATCAGACTCTCGAAAACAAGTCCCAGCCCCTGCGCCGGGACACCCAGGATAATGTAGGGGTTGAGGTTGTCGAAGGTGCCGACGGCGGTCAGTCGCAACGTGCCGCCGACCGGCGCATCGGGGTCGGCATAGGCGAAGTGCGCCATGTTCGGCGGGTAAGCGGGATCACCATGCATCGCCAAAGCGGTTTGCATCTCACCAGCCGTTGACTCGGGCCCGGCGACCATGATGAATCCGGCAATCAAGACCATCAAACGGCGCAATAGGACCATTATCCTGATCCGCCGTCGGTTAGAACCAGCGGCTTCACGGCGGGCGGGCATGCCCATCGTTGCCGGGAGGCTTGGGGATGTCGGTCTACCAAACCAGCCTTTACACAGATGTCGACTTCGATCGCCAGGGCAAGCAGATCGGTTGCTTGAAGCTGCCCAATTCGGTGACGCGCTCGGCCTATGGCGTCATTCCTATTCCGATCGCGGTCATCGCGAATGGCGAAGGGCCGACACTTCTGCTGATGGCAGGTAATCACGGTGACGAGTATGAAGGCCAAATTGCATTGGGGCGCCTGATCCGCGATCTCGAGCCCGACGCCATCCAGGGCCGTGTCATTATCCTGCCGTCGGCCAACCTTCCGGCGGCGCGTGACGGCCTGCGCGTGTCGCCTCTCGATGGCGGCAACCTCAACCGCGTGTTTCCTGGTGACCCCGAGGGGTCGCCGACGCGCCAGATCGCCCATTACATCGGTACGGTCTTGATGCCGATGGCCGATGTCTTCGTTGATCTGCATTCGGGCGGTGCGTCGCTTGACTACGTGCCTTTCGTCTCGGTGACGTTGTGCGGTGACGAGCAGCATGATGCTCGTGCGCTGGCCGCGATCAACGCGTTCGGTGGACCTTATGGTCATCTCTGGGCGCCGAGCATGCGGGGCGTCTCCGAAAGCTCGGTACCGCGTCCCCAGTGTATCTCGCTGGGTGGCGAGTTCGGTGGTGGCGGTGTGGTCGACATCGACCACACGGCCTACGTTGAACGTGGCGTCAACAATCTTATGGCCCACCTTGGTATCCTGCCTGGTGCCGAGGTGCATAATGATAATTCCATGAGATGGATGACGAGCGACGGTGATGATCTCTACACCTTCGCGCCAGATTACGGTGTTTTTGCGCCCGCCTGTCGGTTGGGCGATACAGTAACAAAAGGTCAGTTGGCCGGCGAGATCCATGCCATCGAGCATCCCGAACGGCCAGCCATCCCTGTCCATTTCAGTGCAACCGGCCTCTTGATTTGCCTCAGGGCAATCGGCCGCGTTGAGCCCGGCGACTGCCTGGCACATTTAGCCATAGACATTGACGAACCGGTGATTTGACCATGAATGAAAGCAATCCCATTGATCAGCCAGGACCATGGCCGGTCAGGTCCCCCATCAAAGCGCCCAAGCTGGGCGATCGAATCTACGAACAAATTGTCGAGCGCATTGTGTCCGGCTCCCTTCCCGAAGGGTCGCGCCTGCCGTCGGAGCACGACTTCTGCCGCATGTTCGAGGTCTCGCGCCCCGTCGTGCGTGAAGCGCTGGCGCGGCTCAGAGCTGACGGCATCGTCGACTCGCGTCAGGGCTCTGGAAGCTATGTACGGCGACGACCCGCCAATGAGCTTCTGAGCTACGCGCCCTGCGGCAACGTCGCGCAGCTGCTGCGATGTTTCGAGTTCCGCGTGGCGCTGGAGGGCGAGGCGGCCGCGCTTGCCGCGACTCGGCGCACGGCGAGCCAGCTAAGGGCGATCAGAATGTCACATCGCGATTTCGATTCGGCCGTCAACCAAGGCCGTATCGGCAAGACGTCTGACCTGGAGTTCCACCTCAACATCGCGCGCGCCAGCGGGAACGATCTGTTCGCGGAGACGATGGAAAGCCTGCTCGACGATATCGGCCAAGGCATGGATCTCGCCCGGACGCTCGATGCAAAGAAACAGCAGGAGCGTGTTCTGATTGTGCGCCAGGAACACGATGCCATCATGTCGGCGATTGAAGACGGTGATGCCGACCGTGCGCGCGTCGCGATGCGCGCCCATGTCGGTAATGCGCAACGTCGCGTTGTCGGCCACATGGTGCCGACTGAGAACATGCCTGACGACATCGACTGATTGTCGCGCCGCCCAAGCTTCCCGCAGTCATGGCTTGCCGCGACCAAGCGGTATGGTGTGCAATGGCGTCAGATAAGCTTGGTGGGGACGCATGGTTAATCTGGTTGCTGCCGGCGGTGACCTCAACATCGCCAATCATTTTCCGTGCGCAGTCCGCGAGATGGAGCATGTCTGGATCCCGATGTCGGACGGGGTCAGACTTGCCGCGCGCATCTGGTTGCCGGACGATGCCGAGGCCAACCCGGTGCCGGCTATTGTCGAGTACATTCCCTATCGCAAGCGCGACTTCACCCTGCCGCGCGATGAACTGATTCATCCCTGGTATGCCGGTCACGGTTACGCTGCGATCCGCCTGGACATTCGCGGCTCCGGCGATTCCGAGGGCCTGCCGATGGACGAGTACGTCGCCCGGGAGCAGGACGACATGCTGGAAGCGCTGGCGTGGATCGCAGCCCAGCCCTGGTGCTCCGGTTCGATCGGTATGATCGGCATTTCCTGGGGCGGGTTTAGTGGCCTTCAGGTCGCCATGCGGCGCCCGCCCGAACTGAAAGCCGTCGTGACTTTGTGTTCGACGGACGATCGCTATGCCGACGACGTCCACTACATGGGTGGCTGTCTGCTGCGCAACAATCTGGCATGGGGCGGTCAGAGCCTTGCCTATTCTGCTCGTCCACCTGACCCGGCGGTTGTCGGCGAGAAGTGGCGCGACATGTGGCGCGACCGCCTCGACAACCTGCCGTTCACGACCGCGGAGTGGATGAGCCATCCGACGCGCGATGCCTATTGGCGTCATGGTTCGGTCAACGAGGATTGGGATGCCATTCAATGCCCGGTCTATGCGGTGACCGGCTGGGCCGACGGATACACCAACACGGCGTTGCGTTTGATGGCGGGCCTTAAGGTGCCACGCCGCTGCCTGATCGGCCCATGGGCCCATGGCTATCCGCATATCGCGGCGCCGGGCCCGGCAATCGGATTTCTGCAGGAAACGCTGCGCTGGTGGGATCGCTGGCTGAAAGATCAGGAGAACGGCATCGATGACGAGCCGATGGTGCGGTTGTGGCTGCAAGAACCGGCAGCGCCCGCCGCGAGCCACGCTGAACGGCCGGGCCGCTGGATCACCCAGACCGCGTGGCCCGCGCCGGACGTCGTCTGGCGAAGCCTGCCGCTCGGTGACGGCACACTCGGTGTTGCGGGTGTGGGTAGCGTCGACATCAAGACACCCCTATCGCTCGGCACGATGACGGGTGAGTGGAATCCCCACGGCATTGGTCCGGAACTGCCGCTTGATCAACGGCCAGACGACGCTATGGCCGTTTTCTGGGACGGGGAACCGCTTGAGGCCGACCTGAGTGTCGTCGGCACGCCAAAGCTTCGTGTTCGTGTCAGCGTCGATCAACCTGTGGCCAGTCTGGTCGCTCGATTGTGTGCCGTAGCGCCGGATGGCGTGTCGACACTGGTGTCGTGGGGTGCGCTGAACCTGACCCGTCGTGATAGTCACGAGAATCCGGAGGCGCTGATCCCTGGTGAAGACTATGAGGTCACGGTCACCATGAACGCGATCGCGCAGACATTTGCTAAGGGAAGCCGTCTGCGCCTGGCGCTATCGACGGGATCGTGGCCGCTGCTGTGGCCGGCGCCGGCAGAAGCGACCGTCTATCTTGATTTGTCGGCAGGCGAGCTGGATTTGCCGGTCTGGCCGGACGGGGCAGGGGAATCGGCACTGCCGGACTTCGCACCGGCCGAAATCCCGCCGCCACCGGCGCTAACCTGGCTGCGCGAATTCGGCCGCGTTCGCCGGTTTGATCGCGACCTTGCCAGCGGGCGCGTCGAACTGGTTTTGGATAAAGACGACGGCGCCTATCGCATCGATCGTCACGGCATGGAGGTTGACGCCCAGGGCAGCGAACGCCAGTGGATTAGCGACGGCGACCCGTTGTCTGGTGGTGGTGAGGTATCGTGGCGTATCGCACAACGACGCGGTGATTGGGATGTCGCCATCGAAGCCACGACGACCGTGACGGCCGACGCCGAGAGCTTTCTCGTCGAGGCTGACATCCGCGCGGAAGAGGCGGGCGCCGAAATCTACAGTCGCCAGCTTTCGCGGCGCATACCACGTGTTCTCGCATGACGGCATTTGTGCGGAAAGAAAAGGGCCGGTCGCTGGCGACCGGCCCTTGCCACACGTGATGCTGACGTCGATCAGGTCGACGCTTCGTCGAGCCAGACGTCTTCCCAGTACATCCAGCCGGCGAAACCATGGGGATGGCCCTTAAGGTCCTTGACCCTGGCGCTGTAGCCATCGATCCAGTTGGTGAAGACCGGTGTTACCGTTGAACCCTCGTCGCGCATGATCATCTGAATGTCGCGATACATTTCCTTACGCAGGTCCGTATCGGTCGTCTTGCGCGCTTCGAGCACCAAGTTGTCGAACTTTTCGTTCGACCAGAAGCTCTCGTTCCACGCGCCGCCGGTGATGTAGGCGATGGAGAGCATCAGGTCGGCGGTCGGGCGGCCATACCAGGATGAACCGCACCAGGGTGCCACCATCCACACGGCACTCCAATAGCCGTCCGAGGGTACTTTCTTGACGTTCACTTTCAGGCCCGATTCGCGCATCAGTTCCGCCATCACGACGGTGGCGTTGGCGCCGCCGAAGTTGGCATCGGATGCGTTGATTTCGAACTCCGTATTCTCCATGCCGGCTTCTTTTAGATAGAACGCGACCTTATCGGGGTCACGCGGCAATGCTTCGACATCGGCGGCGAAGAACGGATCAAACTCGGGGATCGGATGATCGCGCCCGACCACGCCGTTACCGCCCCAGGCCAGATCCAGCATGCGCTGACGGTCGACGGCGTGTTTGATCGCCAGCCTGACATTGTTGTCGGAATAGGGCGCGGTATCCGCGCGCATCGGATAGGTCGGATGCGCGCCGCCGGGCTGGTTGAGCACATGTGCGTTGTCCGATGCTTCGACCTCGGCCATCAACTGCGGATCGAGTGCGGTGATAATGTCGACTTCGTCGGCCAGCAAAGCGTTGACGCGCGAGGCGTTATCGGGAATGCCGAACGTCTCGATCTCGTCGATGTAAGGCCTGCCGGTCCGGTGATAGTTGGGGTTGCGTTCAAACACCGCCGCGATGCCGGGTTCAAATTCGGCCACGCGCCAGGCGCCGGTGCCGACCGCTTGTCCGGCGGCATAGGCTTCGGTGTCCTGACCTTCCGGCTGAACCGTGAAGTGATACTCGGTCAGCAGATAGGGGATGTCGGCGTTGGGCGCCTTCATGTTGATAACGAGATGTTTATCGCCGTCGGCCACGATTGTGTCGACGTCGCCCAGATAGGCGTTAGCCGGCGAACCGATGTCCGGATTCAGGTGGCGATTGAACGAGTAGGCGACATCGGCCGCCGTCATCGTCTTGCCGTTGTGGAATTCGACACCGTCCATCAGCTCGATGGTCCACACCGTGGCGTCGCTGTTGGACTCCCAGCTGGTTCCCAAATTGCCGACCAGACCTTGGTCGGGCAAGAAGTCGATCAGGCGATTGTAGAGCAGGCCGGCGCGCATGATATCGATGCCACCGACAATCTTCGCCGGATCAAGCGTGTCGCCCGCATGGCTGCCGGTCGACGCGACGCGCATGTAGCCGCCAGACTGGGGTTCGGCGGCTTGTGCTTCGGACATGGTCTGGCTGACGAACGTGCCCGCCGCAGCAGCGGTCAGGCCCATGCTCATCAGACCGGCATTGAAATCACGGCGCGACACTTTGCCTTTGAGGAACTCGCGCTTCAGTACATCCTTCTTATCCATGAACAGCCTCCCTTGATCGGCTCGTTGTTCAGTTTGGGCACGTGCTTAAGGACCCATCATGGCCATCGTATGCCAATGGCTTCGTAATCGTCACACTTTTTGACAGGCAATGCGCTGATTGCGCGTGTCTATGCTGCGATCTTCAACCCTTTGGCGATCGCCTGCACTTGGTCGATGCCGCTCAGATAGGCGCCGTGGCATGTCGCAAAGAACGAGGTATGCGTGGCCTCGCCGGCGAAGAACACCGTGTTATCGACCGGCTTCGCGAGTTCGGCGCGCATGTGGCCGTTGCCCGGCGTGGCGCCGGAATAGGAGCCTAAAGTCCAGGGGTCACCTTCCCAGGCCGTGACGATGACCCGATCCGATAGCGACGTCGCGATATCGCTGCCGAAGGCTTTGATCAGCCGCTCTGAGACATAGTCGACCGAGGCCTGCTGCCCCGACCGTTCAAGCCATGACCCGAAACGGCCGCCGGTCACGCCGCTGACGTAAGGATGCCCAAAGGGCCGAAGCTCAATGGCCATCGGCACATCGTCGCCTTCCAGCATGATGGTGGCGTTGTCGTCGACATCCGGGCCAAAGGGGTCGTCGTTCAGCATGATGCCGATACGGTTGTGAACGCCGAGCGGCAGCGCCGCGATGGCGTCTTGTTTCCAATTTGGCAGCGATGGCGAGAACGTGATGGCACCTGAGGCTAAAACGTTCGTCGAGACGGTAACCAACACGCGCCGTGCGCGGACCGTACCCTTCGTCGACTCGACGGTAACGCCCGTGGTGTCCCACGATATGCGCGCGACCGGCGCGTTCAGCGTCACCGGTACGTCGGCGGCCCACGTTGCCACCAGCGCGCCGAAACCTTCTCTCAAAGGCCAGTTTTCCTCGGTGTCGTTGTAGGCGACGTTATCGACGATGGAGGTTTGGTCGATATCGCGCGAGGTACCGAGCGAGAACCAGTAAGCGATATAGGGTGCCCATGGGCTATCGAGGTCGACATAGTCGGCGACCGCAACGTCTTTGCCGTCTTCGACCGCCGCCTCGATGGCATCTTCCATGGCTTCTTCGGCGGCCTCCAGCTCGGCCAGTTTGTCTTTGGACAACCAGGTGCCGCGTTCAAAGACCGACGAGTGCCACTCGTTGTCTCGCTCAAAATGGAAACCTTCGCGTTCGGCGATCGCGACGAACGGATTGAGGCTGGCCGAATGCATCCAATGACAGCCCAAATCGAACGGCACGCCTGTCGCGAACTCCTCGGTATAGGCGCGTCCGCCAATGCGATGCGAGGCTTCCAGCAGCGTGAAGGTAAGGCCCAGCTTCTGCGCCTCCTTGGCTGCGGCCAGTCCGGCCGCGCCCGCGCCGACAATCACCAGATCGACATCCGTAGACATTTCATCACCCATTCTGTGCTTGTTCCTACACCGTAGAGCAAAATTTCCGGCAGGTAAATTCAGCTCATGCGGCGTATCCCATGCTGGATTAGGCTGTGGCTGTCAGTCCAGGCGGGGGTGTCATGCGCATCGACTCCATCACCGGTTACGCCATTCGTTTTCCGTTTCTTGGCGGAAGTTTCGCGACCTCCTACGGCAGGCGCACGGCGCTCGCGAACATTCTGCTTGTGATTGGCGCCGACGATGGGCTCGAGGGGTTCGGTGAGGTTTGCCAGCTCAGCACGGTCACGCCGACGCCGCTAGACGATGATGAGGTCAAAGGGGCGGCCAAGGCCTGCCGGAACCTTATCGGTCTGGAGTCGCGCGATATCGTCGCGGCAGCCGGGGCGCTTGGCCCCGATGTGCCGTCCAATCTGCGTTGCGGTGTTGATACGGCGCTGTGGGATATGATGGGGCGGCGCACCGGCCAGCCGCTGTATCGTCTGTTTGGCGGGCGTGCCGATGAGCAGACGGCGATCTATGCGACACTGAGCAGTGAGGCGCCCGATCACGTTGCGCGAGGCGCCGAGGTCGCGCGTCAAAAGGGTGTCAGCCGTTTCCAGCTAAAGATCGAAGGGCACCCCGGCCGCGATATCGCGCGTATCGAAGCGCTGGCCGCATCTTTGCGTTCTGACGAGGAAGCCCTGGCTGACGCCAATGGTGGTCTTGATGTTGAAGGCGCTCTTGCCGTTGCCAAGGCAGCCAAAAAAGGCGGCATCATGATCGAAGAACCGTGCGCCACGTATGAGGAGAACCTAGAGGTCGCCCGCGCCAGCGCGTGTCCGGTTGTACTGGACCAGTGCATGAACACACCGGCCATGTATGTCCGCGCGATTGCCGCACAAACGTTCGCCGGTGTCGGCGTCAAGCCGACCAATCTGGGTGGTCTCTCGGTCGCTCGTACCGTGCGTGACCTGTGCATCGCCGCTGATCTGCCCATGAAGATCGATGACATGTGGGCCGGCGATGCGGGCTCTCTGGGCGTCCTCCATCTCGCCGCTGGCGTCCCGCGGGATTTGCTTCTGTCATCGGTCGATATGCGCGCCTATTTCGACGGCGCCATGTTCTCCGGCGGTCCGGTCGCCGCGGACGGCATGATCGCGTTGGCCGATGCGCCCGGCCTTGGGCTGTCTCCCTTGCGCGAACGGTTCGGCGAACCACTGTTCTCGGTCGCATGAGCCGAGGCCGCGGCGGGGTTGGTGCCGTGTCCTGCCGGGCGTTAGGATGGTTTTTGCGGTAGGCGGGCTGCGCAGCTACTCTGGGGCGGAAATCATGCGGTATCTGGCGTCGTAATCATGCTGATTGAAGGCAGGCTGGATGCTGCATAGGTTCAGGCGTCATCGAAACCCAGGCGACCATCACGGCATGAAACCGATTCGAGACTGGTTCAAGCAGACCTTTTCCGACCCGCAGGTGCTGCTGCTGACCATTATTCTGATCGTCGTTCTGGTGGCGATCATCTTTGTCGCCAACATGGTCGCGCCGGTCATCGCTGCCCTGGTCATTGCCTTTTTGCTCGATGGACTGGTGGAACGCCTGAAACGCATCGGCGTCAGTCACATTGTTGCCGTCAGTTTTGTCTTTATCGCATTTATGCTGGCCACGTTGCTGTTCATCCTTGGCCTGATGCCGGTCTTGATCCGTCAGGTCGGTGAGTTCTTCCAGCAGACTCCGGCGATGATGGCTGAGTTTCAGCGTCTGCTCCTGCAACTGCCCGAGCAGTATCCGGATTTTGTGACCGAGGAGCAGGTGCGCGGTTTCATCGCCGATCTCGGGCGCTCCGTCGTTGGCGCTGCCAGGGTCCTGCCATCGTTTGCCGGTACGTCGGTGGTGACTCTGCTGACCGCCATTGTCTACATCATCCTGGTCCTGCTCTTGGTCTTTTTCATGATCAAGGACAAGATCAAGATCACCGAGTGGGTCGAAGGGTTTCTACCGCGTGACCGTGACCTGACAACCGATGTCTGGCGTCAGGTAAACCGCCAGATCGGCAACTACGTCCGCGGCAAGTTCTGGGAAATCCTTATTGTTGGCGTGGTTACTTATGTTGTCTTCGCCGCGCTGGGTGTGAATTTCAGTGCGTTGCTGGCTGTCATCACCGGTCTTTCCGTTCTGATCCCCTATGTCGGTGCAGCAGCGGTTACGGTGCCGGTGGCCGTCGTCGGTTTTGTGCAGTGGGGCACCAGCATGGACTTTCTCTACGTCATGGTGGCCTATGGCATCATCCAAGCGCTTGACGGCAACCTCCTGGCGCCGCTCCTGTTCAGCGAGGTCGTTGACCTGCATCCGATCGCCATCATTGTTGCGATCCTGGTATTCGGCGGGTTGTGGGGCTTTTGGGGCGTCTTTTTCGCGATCCCGCTGGCTACTGTCGTTCAGGCGGTGCTCAGGGCTTGGCCCAGAACATCGGCATGGCGAAAGCCGATCTGACGGTCTGGGTCTCGAGCATTTGCATAGGCCATTGGCGATAGCAAAAACCCGATAGCCGTTGCGATTGGTGGAGTGCTCTGCAAGACTTCCGCGCGCGCACACGAGTGCGCCCAGAGCCGAACGAAAACGGGAGGCGGCGTTAAGCTGGCGCAACGACGCCAGGTTTCAACCGTCGCGAAGGGCAAACGCATAGGTGTTCAAGCTCATAGTCAGGCGCCTGTTATTGGGTGCCGTAACCCTTCTGGCCATCTCGGTCCTGGTGTTCGTTGGGACTGAGTTGCTGCCCGGCGACGTCGCCCAGGCCGTGCTTGGCCAGTCGGCGACCGAAGAAACGGTCGCCGCTCTGCGTGCCCAGCTCGGACTCGATCGGCCGCCGCATGTTCGTTACTTCGATTGGCTCGGCTCGATCCTCAGCGGCAATCTGGGCGTTGCGCTGACCAACGGCATGCCGCTGGAACGCATTGTCGGTCAGCGGCTTGAGAATACGATCTATCTGGCGCTCTATGCCGCGGTCGTCGCCATTCCGCTGTCGCTGTTGCTTGGTCTGCTGTGCGCCGCCTATCCCGAGAGCTCGTTCGACAGGTCGGTGTCGTCGACGACGGTCTTCTTCATCTCGATCCCCGACTTCGTCATCGCCGTCGTCCTGGTGATGATCTTCGCGGTTGAGCTCGGCTGGTTCTCTGCGACCATCCACCGGCCGCGCTGGGATAACGTTTTCACCACGCTGGGCCAGACATTCCTGCCCATGGTTACGCTGGTCTTGTCTTTGCTGGCCCATGTCATCCGTATGACGCGGGCGGCCGTCCTGGATGTCTTGAAGCAGGCCTATGTGGAGATGGCGATCCTGAAGGGCGCGTCGAAGTCGCGCATCATCATCAAACACGCCATCCCCAATGCGCTCGGGCCTATCGTGAACGTCGTCGCGCTCAACCTGGGTTACCTGATCAGCGGCGTTGTCGTGGTCGAGGTCATCTTCACCTATCCGGGCCTCGGCCGGTTGATGGTGGACTCCGTCGTCTTCCGCGATGTCCCGCAAATTCAGATCGTCGCCATGGTGTTCTGCGCGTTCTATGTCGCACTCAACATTCTCGCCGATATCGGCGCGATCATGGCCAACCCGCGCCTGAGGTACGCCAAATGACCGACACCACGGCACCACGCGCGGTACCGCGCAAACGCAGCAAGCGGGCACGGCCGAAGCCCGATGCCTGGGCCTGGGCCGGCATCGTTATCGTCATTCTCGGCCTCGTTCTGGCGCTGATCGGGCCCTTGTTGGCGCCCTATAATGTCGGCCAGATCGTCGGCGGCGTGTTTGATCGGCCCAACGACCAGACCCTTTTGGGCACCGATGTGCTGGGCCGCGATATCCTCACGCGGTTGCTCTACGGTGCGCAGCTAACTGTGGGTGTCGCACTGGCAGCGACGGTCATGGGGTTCCTGCTGGGCATGGCGGTCGGTTTCTCGGCTGCCGAGATTCGCGGCCGCTACGATGACTTCGTCACATGGCTGCTCGATGTCTTCCTGTCGTTCCCGCCTATCCTGTTGGCGCTGATCGTCATTGCCGCGCTGTCGTCTGATCTGTGGGTCCTGATCTGCACCATCGCGGTCATCCACGCCTCGCGTGTTGGCCGGGTCGGCCGGGCCGTCGCCATGAACATTGCCGCACTGGAGTTTGTCGAGGTCGCGCGTGCGCGCGGCGAGAAGCTAACATCGATCCTGGTGCGCGAGATCTGGCCATCGACCATCAGACCTTTGGCCGTCGAGTTCGGTCTGCGCTTGACCTATTCGATCCTCTTCCTGTCGAGCTTGAGCTTCCTTGGGCTCGGCATCCAACCACCCGACGCGGACTGGGGCAGCATGGTGCGCGAGAACCTGAACGCGCTGCAAAGGGGAACCTATATCGCGGTGCTGGCGCCAGCGTTTTCGATCGCCATTTTGACCGTCGGCGTCAACCTGATCGTCGACTGGCTTGGCAGCCAGTCCGGCCGCTCGATCTCGAAGGAACTCACCGGGTGACGCCGCTGCTTCGTATCAGCGATCTGGTTGTCGAAGCCAGACCGCCCTCCGGCGTATGGGTACAGACCGTCAACGATGTCAGCGTCGACGTTCACCCGGGTGAGGTCGTCGCACTGATCGGTGAATCCGGTGCCGGCAAGACGACCGTGGCGCTGGCCGCGCTCGGCTACACCCGGCCGGGCACTCGGTTCAAGGCCGGCTCGGTCATCCTGGGCGACGATGACATCTTGAAGCTGTCGACCGCTGCCCGCCGTGACCTCAGGGGCAAGGACGTTGCCTACGTGGCGCAGAGTGCCCAGGCGGCCCTTAACCCCGCGATCCCGATCGGCGAGCAGGTCGCCGAGGGCCTGGTGTTGCACGGTCTGGCCAAGGAGAAAGAGGCCAACAAGCGCGCGGTTGAGCTTCTTGCCTTGCTCGACCTGCCCGACCCGCCGGCGCTTGCGCACCGCTATCCCCACCAAGCTTCGGGCGGCCAGCAGCAGCGCATCATGATGGCCATGGCCATGGCGTGCCGGCCCAAGCTTCTGGTCCTCGACGAACCGACAACCGCGCTTGACGTGACGACCCAGATCGAGGTGCTGCAGGCGATCAAGGATGTCATCCGCGAGCACGGGACAGCCGCCGTCTATGTGTCCCACGACCTCTCGGTTGTCGCCCAGGTCGCCGACCGCATCCTGGTTATGAACCAAGGCGACGTGGTCGAGCGAGGCGATACCGACGACATCCTGGAACGCCCGCGCGAGGACTACACGCGCACGCTGCTGGGCGCCGTGAAACCCAAACCCAGCCGCGACACCGCGGTATCCGATTGGGTTCCCGATGCCTCGCTGCAGCCGATCATGACGATCCGGGGCGTGAACGCGACCTATGAACGCGCGGGCATGTTCCAGACCTTGTCGCGCGAGAGCAACGTGCTGCACGATAACGACCTTGACGTCTTCCCCCAGGAAGTCCTGGCCCTGGTCGGCGAGTCCGGTAGCGGCAAGTCGACTCTGGCCCGCGTCATCGCCGGCCTGCACCCGGCGCTTAACGGCAGCGTGACGTTTCGGGGCGAACAACTGGCGGCCCGGTCCAATCAGCGCACCAAGGACCAGCTGCGGCGTATCCAGATCATCTTCCAAAGCCCGGATCAATCGTTGAACCCGGAACGGCGCATCGACGAGGCGATCGGCCGTCCGCTGGAGCTTTACTTCGGCATGTCGGGGTCCGAGAAGCAGGACCGCATTGCCGATCTCCTCGAGATGGTTGGTCTCGACGCCGACTTTGCCGGGCGCTTCCCGAGCGAGCTATCCGGCGGCCAGCGCCAGCGCGTATCGATCGCACGTGCCTTCGGCGCCGAGCCCGACATTATCCTGTGCGATGAGGTGTTGTCGTCCCTCGATACGGTCGTCGCGGCGCGCGTTCTCGACCTGATGAAGGAACTGCGCGAACAGCACAATGTCGGCTACCTCTTCATCAGCCATGACCTCTCGACCGTCGCCTCGATCGCTGACCGCGTCGCCGTCATGTATGCGGGCCGGGTGATCGATGTTGGTCCGACCAAGGAAGTCTTTGCGCCACCGCACCATCCCTATACCCAGCTTCTGATCAACTCGGTGCCGGCGCTCAAAACCGGCTGGCTGGAAGAGGTGATCGAGACACGCGAGGCCAGCGCCGGCATGCGCAGCAACATCATGCTGCATGATGAGGCCTGTCCGTTCCGCCTGCGCTGCCCTCTGGTGATCGAGGGCAAGTGTGACAGCGAACCGCCACCGCTGACCATGTTGAGCGAAACCCACGGTATCTACTGTCAGCGCGACGCCGCCGACTTGAAGGCGGCGCAAGACCACTAGCCGATTCATGGCATTGGACTATTTCATTCGCCCGGCCGAGCCCCGTGACGTCGCGGATTTGGCGCGCCTCCAGGTTCTCGGTTCCGATGGTGTCATCGAAGCTATCTATGCTGATCTGATCCCGAACCAGAGCGTGGCCGAGATGCTGGAACGCCGTTTTTTCTTCCAGAACTCGACCAAGTCGTATCGCAACTGTTGGGTCGCGGAATCAGACGGCCACGTGATCGGCGACCTGCACGCCCACCCGTTCGACGCGATGACCGGCGACCCTTCCGACCCCATTGTGCCGGATGAGCGTTACGCCGTTGTTGAGCCGTTCGATATCCTGGATCAGGCCGGCGAGGGGACGTATCACGTCAACATTCTGGCCGTTTATCCCGACTACCAAGGACATGGTGCGGGCTCGGCACTGACCGAACTGGCGCTAGAGAATGCGCGCGGACTTGGCCTCGGCGCGGTAAGTTTGGTCTGTTTCGAGGAAAACAGACCGGCCATGGCGCTTTACGCCCGCCATGGCTTTGCCGAAGCCGCGCGTGCACCGGCCGTCAGACATCCTTTGATCCACCACGGCGGTGATCTCCTTATGCTTGTCGCGCCGGTTTGACGATCAGTGGGCGAAGCGCCTTAGACGAGGTCCCGGGGTACACGCTCGCTCCACTGGCGCGATGAGATCAGCTCTTCGCCGTTGTAGGCGTCGACCTTGGCCTCAAGATGGAAATCATCCTTCGTCGACCACATGCGGATCGACGTGTCGGCTTTGACATGCCAGTCGTCGCGCGTCAGTTCGATGACCTGGACGATCTCCGCACGCGCCGAAAGCGGGTCGTCGCCGGTGATGCTGTAGCGGCGGTCCATGAACGATTGGACGACTAGGTCAATCGGATCCAGACGATAGGTGCCGTCAACGCCGAACAAACCGCCCTCCATCTGCAAGACAGACACGATTTCGCCGGTGACGAGGTCGTGCTCGATGGCGCGGCGGTAGTGCCCGGGTTTGATGTGTGTCGTCGGCACATCCGGCGCCGTTTCTGGCTCGTCAAAGACTGGCAGCCGATCATCATCGTCGCGCGGCGGACGAACCGGCAGCGTAAGCGTGCTGGCGCCCGATACGACGGTCAGCGTCACCGGTGTCGGGCTCGGCCAGATGATCGGCCAATAGGATGTCGAGACGGCGATACGCAGGCGATGTCCTGCTGGGAAAGCGTGGGCGATGTCGTTGAGCTGCACCCTCACACGATAGTGTTCGTCCGGCACCAGCGGCTCGGGGTGCTCGTGACTGTCGCGATGAGTCAGGTTCAGGACGCCGTAGGTGACCTTGGTCGAGGCACCGTCCGGTGCGATGTCGTTGAGACGCACCGCGACCTGGGCAACCGGTTGGTCAGCGGCAATCTCCAGGTCGACCGCCGGCGCGCCCAGGATTTCGGTCCGCTCAGCCAGCGGCTCACTATCGAAACACAGGGATCCCCGGTCGTCGGCTTGTTGGTCCGACGGCAACTCGCCCGGCAGACCGAAACCTGACCATTCGCCTGCCAGGAGGCCGGTGGTCAGCGGCGAGGCAATCGACAACGGGTCTGAAGGGCCGGGGTCGCTACCAAGCCCGTCCGCGTTCAGATGAAAGCGCCTTTCTTCTATCGTTGGTGACGGCCAGGCGCCTTCGGCCACCCATCGTCCTGGCCGGGCCTCGTAGGTCGACTGGGGCGGGACGGAGTCCTGCATCCAGGCGCGGTAAGCCGGTTCGTCGTCGATGCCGTTGTCGATGTCCTTCAACCACCGGTCCCACCATCGACCGGCGTCTTGCAAGAAGCCGATGGCCGGTGCCGGGGTGCCGTCCTGCGGATAGATGTGCACCCAGGGTCCGGTCAGGCCTCGGCACGGTCCGTCGAGACGCTGCAGCAGTCGCGGAATGGCGTTCGAATAACCATCGGCCCAGCCCCCGACCGCATAGACCGGAACCTTGATGGCGCTGTAGTCCTCGCACACCGACCCGTGTTTCCAGTAGGCGTCGCGGCGGGCTTGCTCCATCCAACGGACCGGCCAGGGCCGGTTGGCGGCCAGGCGCTCCTGCCACATGGCGAGCCAGCGATCGCCGACGATCGCGGGGTCCGGCGGCCTTGCGTTGAAGACAAGCATGGCGGAGCCCCACCACATGTTGTCGTTCAACAGGCAGCCGCCCATGTAGTGGACGTCGTCGGCGTAACGGTCATCGGTCGAGCAGACCGTGACGATGGCCTTCAACGCCGGCGGCTGGAGCGCGGCGACTTGCAGCGCGTTGAAGCCGCCCCAGGATTTGCCCATCATACCCACGGCGCCGCTGCACCATGGCTGGTCGGCGAGCCAGGCGACGACCTCGACGGCGTCGTCGAGCTCATGGACCTGCAGGTACTCATCCTCCAAGACACCATCCGAATCGCCCGATCCCCGCATATCGACGCGCACCGCCGCATAACCCTGGCCGGCGAACCAGGCATGCATGGGCTGGTCCCGGTTCCGGGTGAAATCGCGCTTGCGGTAGGGGATGTACTCCAGGATCGCCGGTACCGGGTCCGCTTCTGCGTCTTCGGGAAGCCAGATGCGGGCGGCCAGACGGGTACCATCGGCAAGCTGGATCCAGGTGTTCTCAATCTCGCGTACCAGCCTGGGAAAGTCGGTTCGAATGCGTTTTGTCATGGACGATTCGCTCAATTTGCCGGACAAGATGGTGAGCTATCATGAGCGTGCCCGGGCCTTGGGTCGAGCGCGCTGTGTCGTCTGGAGGAAGCATGGTTCAGAACTTGCCCGACCGCGCTCAGGTGGTCATCGTCGGCGGCGGTATCGTCGGCTGCAGCGTTGCTTATCACCTCGTCCAGTTGGGCTGGACAGACGTCGTGCTGCTTGAGCGTGACCAGTTGACGTCCGGCACCACGTGGCATGCCGCGGGTCTGGTCGGCCAGCTTCGGCCATCGCGCAACCTGACCCAGCTTGCGGCCTATTCGGTCGAGCTCTACCCGAAACTCGAGGCCGAAACCGGTCAGATGACCGGGTTCAAGCAGAACGGCGCGATTACCGTCGCCCAGACCGAGGACCGCTTCACCGAGCTCAAGCGCGCGGCGTCCATGGCCAATGCCTTCGGCGTCGACGTCGAAGTCCTGACGCCGGCAGAGGTCGCCAAGCTGCACCCGGTGACCGAGACGTCCGATCTGGTTGGCGCTGTCTTTATGCCTAAGGACGGTCAGACCAACCCGACCGACACGACGGCGGCGCTGGCGAAGGGCGCGCGCATGGGCGGGGCCAAGATCATCGAACAATGTCCCGCGCGCCGCATCGAGACGGCCAACGGGCGTGCCAACGCGGTTGTCACCGACCACGGCCGGATCGAATGCGAGTATGTCGTCCTGGCCGGCGGCATGTGGACGCGGGATCTGGCGGCGTCGATCGGCCTGACTGTGCCGCTTCATGCCGCCGAGCACATGTACATCGTGACCGAGCCGATGCCGGACGTGCCCGCCGACCTGCCGGTGCTGCGCGACTACGACGCCTGCATCTACATCAAAGAGGACGCCGGCAAGCTGCTGGTCGGTGGTTTCGAGCCTGTTGCCAAACCGTGGGCTGTTGACGGGGTGCCTGACGATGCCTCGTTCACGGTCCTGCCGGAAGACTGGGACCACTTCGAAATCCTGATGGACGGTGGCCTGAAGCGAATTCCCGCACTCGCGGAGGCTGGCATTCGCCAGTTCTTCAACGGGCCGGAGAGTTTTACACCGGACAACCGCTACTACATGGGCCGCGCGCCGGAGACGCAGAACGTCTATGTCGCCGCAGGTTTGAATTCGATCGGCATTGCCTCGGCGCCGGGTATCGGTCAGGCGCTGGCGCAATGGATTGTCGATGGCGAGTCGCCCATGGACCTGTGGGATGTCGACATCACCCGCGTCGAGCCGTTCCAGAAGGCACGCACCTATCTGCGCGATCGCACGGTCGAATCGCTCGGCCTGCTCTACGCCATGCATTGGCCCGACCGCCAGCCGGAGACCGCGCGTGGCGCGCGGCGATTGCCCTATCACGACAAGCTTCTTGAGCAGGGTGCGGTCATGGGCGTTGCATCGGGTTGGGAGCGGCCGATGTTCTATGCCGAGGGCAGTGAAGACCGCGACTACGTCTATTCGTTCGGCAAGCCTTGCTGGCACGATGCGGCGGCGCGGGAGGCGCATGCGACACGTAACGATGTCGCGCTTTATGACCTCACGCCGTTTGCCAAGTTCGAGGTCCAGGGCGCCGATGCCGAGCACCAGCTTCAGCGGTTGTGCGCGAATGACATCGCACAGGAAGAAAACCGTGCGGTCTATACCCAGATGCTCAACCCCAAGGGCGGCATCGAGACGGATCTGACTGTGACCCGTCTGGGCGAGCAGAGGTTTTTGGTCGTGACGGGGTCGACCACCAGACTGCACGACTGGGATTGGATGGCGCGCAACATGGATTCAGGCGCGAACGTCACGATGACCGACGTGACATCGGGCTTCGCCGTCCTTGGCGTCATGGGACCGAAATCGCGTGCGCTTCTGTCGTCGCTGACGGACGCCGACCTCTCCAACGAGTCCTTTCCGTTCGGCACCTCCCAGGAGTTCGGCCTTGGGTATGCCCTGGTGCGTGGTCAGCGGGTTTCCTATGTTGGCGATCTCGGTTGGGAGCTCTATGTGCCCATCGAGTTTGCCGCCCACGTCCACGAGGTTTTGGTTGGTGCTGGTGCCGACTACGGCCTGCGCCACGCCGGCCTGCACTGCCAGGACTGCCTGCGCCTCGAAAAGGGCTTCAAGCACTGGGGCCATGATATCGGGCCAGAGGATACGCCGATCGAGGCGGGGCTGGGCTTTGCCGTCGCGCGCAACAAGAATGTCGATTACATCGGCCGCGAAGCGATCACCGCGCAACGTGAGAACGGCGTTAACCGGCGTCTGGCGATCTTCACCGTCGACGGTGCGCCCGGTGCGCCGCGCATGCTGCACGAAGAACCGATCTGGCGAGACGGTACGTTGGTCGGCACGACCACGTCCGGCGGCTATGCCTATTCGATCGATAAACCGATCTCCATGGGCTATGTCGAGTCCAATGACGGCCCGATCAGCCGGGACGATGTGCTGTCGGCGAGCTATGAGATCGAGATCGCCGGTGAACGGTTCCCGGCCAATGTGTCGCTCTCGGCGCCGTTCGATCCCAAGGGCGAGCGCATGCGCGGCTGATGGCCGAGAACAGGTAGTTAGGAGAAGTCACCATGCCCTTGTTGGAGCGCTCCAAGAAAGTCGCGGCGCCTGCCGCTGAAGTCTGGGCGCTGATCGGGCCGTTCGATGGCATGGCCAACTGGCACCCGGCGGTCATCGCGTGCCACAGCAGCGGATCCGGTGAGGGCCAGGAGCGCGAGCTGGTCGTTGTCGGCAATATTCGGTTGAGAGAGCGTCTGGTCGCCCATGATGACGCGGCAATGAGCTATCGGTACGTCGTCGTTGATGGGCCGCTGCCGGTTGAAGGTTATGTGTCGACCTTGTCGATCTCGGACAATGGCGACAGCACATCGACGGTGACATGGTCCGCCGAATACCATCTTGCGGGGGCGCCGGAAGACATCGCCCGTGAGGCGATCGGCGGCATCTATGATGCCGGCTTGCAAAGCCTGGGCGACCGATTCGGCGCAAGCTGACAGTCGTGCTGATTGAGAGAGAAGAGGGGGTGCGGCGCGGACCCCTTGGGATCGGGTGGCATAGGATCCGCGCCGCAGTGGGTCCTGAACCTGGAGGGTTCTTTTCCCTACCCATAAATTAGCGTGGCACCGCCGAAATGCTCATATCGATGGTCAATTGAGTTGATGCACAGTGTCTATGGCGCGTTCTCTCGCCACACCCACGGCTCGACAAACTCGGTTGCCCATAGGCCCCGGCTGTCTTCAACGGCGCCGTCTTTGATCGCATCGTAAGCGGTCCAGCCGGGTAGCGGCAGCGCCCAGCCGGTGTAGACCATGTTGCCGCCAACATCGAAACCGTCGGCGGTACAGTGGGCTGTCATGAGTTCGTCATCTTGAGGGCCGCGGGGTTCGCAGACGACGTCGACTGCTGTCACCAGATCGAGCAGCGCCGCGCGCGCGATCGTGCCGCAGTCGACCTCGTTGTCGAACCGTATGCATGTCTGGCCAAGCTCCGGCGCATCGATTCCCTCAAGTCGAATCGTGCGGCCATCAACTTCAAGCGTATCGCCGTCCAGAACCGTTGCTGGACCGCTCAGCACGTCCGCCGATACCGAGCTGGTGCTGGCGGCGAGCATAACGATCAACGGGATGAAGCATCGCATGGTCACGCCATAGCATCATGCCGTGCTGAGCGGGAGTCACAGGCTTTCACAAGCCGGTCACTGCTTTAGCTTGTAGCCGGACGCAACCATCGCAGTCAGGCCGACGATCCCGGCGGTGGTTATGAGCCCTGTCAGCAATGCCGACTGCAGCAGCGGCGATTCGCCGAAGCCGATGAGGCCCTGACGCGCACCGTCGATGATCCAGAAAAACGGGCTAAACTGGGCGAGATCGGCCAAAAATGGGCTATAGGCGTTGACCGGAAAGAACACGCCGGAGAGAAAAATCGCCGGGGTGATCAGAAAATTCATGACCGTGGCAACGTGATCGTACTTCTCGGCGTAAATTCCGGCGGCGATGCCGGCGCTCGCCATAAGCATGGCGCTGGCAACGGCAAAAGACAGCAGTATCAAAATGTCGACAGGCATGATGGTGACGAAGGGCTGCATGGCGATGGCCACCAGCAGGCCGTTCAGGAGACCGCCGGCCGTGCCGGCCAGGACATGAGCGCCGACAAACTCGGTCGGCCGGAGTGGCGCCGAGAGTTGTGCTTCGATCGTGCCGCGGATCTTCGCATCGATGGTCGACCAGGCGGAGACCTCGAAGGCGCTTGTCATCACGGTCATGGCGACGAGACCGGGCGCCAGAAAGACCAGAAACGGAACGCCTTCGATATCCCGGCGCAGGCCGCCCAGCGCCAGATCGAAGACGGCCATGAGCAACAGCGTGGTCAGCACCGGCGCACCGATGGCGTAGGGCCAGGCCTTGAGATAGCGGCGGAACTCCATCCAGAACAGAGTCCGCACGCCCATCCAGTTGAGCACGGGCAGTGGCGAGAGTGGCTTGGCCTGGGGCGGGTTCATGGCGCGAAACTATCGTCGCTGGCGTTACCGGACAAGAACGCGCTAAGACATGGCAGACCGAACATGCAGGGAGTTGGTGACGCTATGACTTTCGAGACGATCCTGTTTGATGCTGAAGACGGCGTTGCCCGCATCACTCTCAACCGTCCGGACCGGCTGAACGCGTTGACACCGCAAATGTTCAGCGATCTCGCCGACGCACTCGACAGGGTCGAGGCTGACGCCGACCTGCGCTGCCTGATGATCACCGGCGCCGGCCGTGGTTTTTGCGCCGGTGCCGATCTGACGGCGCGCGACATGGAAAGCGAAACGCCGGATCTCGAAAATTCGCTGGTTACCCGCTACAACCCGCTCGTCATGAGGCTGACGGGCATGGCGTGTCCGGTCGTGGCTGCGGTGAACGGTGTCGCGGCCGGGGCCGGCTGCAATCTGGCGTTGGCCGCCGATATCGTCATCGCCGGACGTTCGGCCTCATTCATGCAGGCATTCGTCAAGATCGGTTTGATGCCCGATGCCGGCGGCACCTGGATCCTGCCGCGTCTGGTTGGCCAAGCGCGCGCCATGGGTCTCGCCATGATGGGTGAGCCCTTGCCGGCGGAGCAGGCGGCGGCCTGGGGGCTCATCTGGTCGTGTGTCGATGACGAGGCACTCGCCGCCGACGCTCAGGGAATCGCCGCCGGTTTTGCCAAGGGACCGACACGGGCGCTGGCCGACATCAAGGCCGCCATCCGCGCGTCGAGTGGCAATGACCTTGAAACCCAACTGGCCCTCGAAGCACGGCTTCAACATGGCCTCGGCCAGTCGCAGGACTACCGCGAAGGCGTTGGCGCGTTCCGCGAAAAGCGGCCCGCCGTCTTCAAAGGAGCCTAGGCGCCGTGGCGGCACCACCGACAATCACCGTCACCTGGGGCGAGCTGTTTGATCGTATTGCCGATCTGGAGCTGGCGCTGGAGCAAGGCACCGATGCGACGGTGCAAAGTGGCATTGAGGAAAATCTGGAACTGCTGCGCGATCAGGCTCGGGCCGATGCGCCCGGCGCGGTTCACGCCGTTGCTAGCGAGCTGAAGGACGTCGCGCGCGAGATCGTCAGGTTGGATGCGGAGATTGCTGCGTTCGCCAACGACAGCGCGACAACAACGGCTTTTGTGGAGCTTGTTCGCGACCACCGCAGCCAGCGTGCCAAGCGGTTGGAACTGAGGACCAGCATCGACCATTTGATGCGTGATGACACCGAAGGGAGACACGATTGAGCCATCGTATCGCGGTGATTCCCGGTGACGGCATCGGCAAGGAAGTGGTGCCCGAGGGTTTGCGTGTTCTGGATGCTGTCGGCGCCAAAATGGGCATCGATTTCGACTGGACCAGTTTCGACTGGAGCTGCGAGACCTATGCCCAAACCGGCCGCATGATGCCGGAAGACGGTCTCGATCAGCTCGCCGCGTTCGATGCGATCTTTCTGGGCGCTGTCGGTTTTCCCGGCGTGCCCGATCATGTTTCGCTGTGGGGTCTCCTGATCCCGATCCGCCGTGCGATGGATCAGTACGTCAACCTCAGACCGGTGCGCCTGTTCGACGGTGTGCCCTGTCCACTTGCCGGGCGCGGAACGGACGATATCGACTTCTGGGTCGTGCGTGAGAACACCGAAGGCGAGTACTCGCAGATCGGTGGGAGGATTTACGAAGGCACCGAGCACGAGATGGTGACCCAGAACGCGGTCTTCACGCGCCACGGGACCGACCGCATCCTGCGTTACGCGTTCGATCTCGCGAACAGCAGGCCGAAGAAGCATCTGACGTCGGCGACCAAGTCGAACGGCATCTTTCATACCATGCCGTTCTGGGATGAACGTGTTGCGGCGATGGCGGCGGACTATCCTGATGTGGCGGTCGACCAGTACCACATCGACATCCTGACGGCGCACTTCGTGCGCAACCCCGACTGGTTCGATGTCGTCGTCGGCTCCAACCTGTTCGGCGACATCCTGTCGGACCTGGGCCCGGCGGTCGCCGGCAGTATCGGGATCGCGCCCTCGGCGAACATCAATCCGGCCGGCGAAAAACCTTCTATGTTCGAACCGGTTCATGGGTCGGCGCCCGATATCGCCGGTCAAGGTATCGCCAACCCGATCGGCCAGATCTGGGCGGGCGCCATGATGCTGGATCACCTCGGTCACGCGGAGGCCGGGCAGACCGTCATCGCCGCCATCGAACGAGTGCTGAAAGACGGCAAGCGGCTCACACCGGACCTGGGCGGAAGCGCCACGACAGAACAGCTTGGCAAAGCCATCGCCGCAGACCTTTGAGGCTTAAGTAACGTTTCCGTGTGCGGCGCAACTTAATGGCGCGCCGACCGTACTTCTCGATGTTGCCCGCCTAGGGCCGACCCTGCAACGAGGAGACTGATACGATGAACACAAACGAAAATTCGGTTCTGACAACGTCCGCTTCGCGCCGCCGTTTCTTGGTCCGCGGTTCGACCGCGACCCTGTCGGCGACGGCGGTGGCGCTTATCATGGGCCGCGAAAGCCTTGCCGCCAGCAACCAGGCGCTCGACAAAGACATGACCGGTAGCGATGTCGCCATTTTGAATGTCGCGCTATCGCTGGAGTGGGAAGCGATCGGTGCCTATCAGATCGGTGCTGAGAGCGGTCTGTTGTCGGGTGACGTGTTGGACGTCGCCGTGCTGTTCCAAAGTCAGCACAAGGAACATGCCGAAGCGCTGCGAGGCGCTATCGTCAAGCTGGGCGGCACGCCCGTCGAGGCCGAGCCTCAGGATTTTTACGTCCAATCGCTCAACGTTGCTTCGGTCGCCAACGGCATGGATGTGCTGAAGCTTGCGGCGCGCCTCGAAAAGGGCGCGGCCAACGCCTATCTGGGTGTCATTCCGTCGTTCGAGGATCCCGACTTCGCTCAGATCTGCGGTCGCCTGGCGGCTGACGAAACGATGCATTGGACCTTCCTTAACAGTGCGCTCAATCAGCCGTTGCCGCGTGCGGCGTTCACCTTTGGCGCCTGATGATGCGTAACTCCCGCCGGAGGATCGGCCGGCGGGAGACCATCAGGCAAGAGGATCCGAACATGATGAACCCGAATACGATCATGACGACCACATGCCGCGGCGCATTTTCGCTGGCATTCATATGGTTGACGGCGACGACCGCATTCGCCGCACCCATGGGTGACCCGGTGCGCGGGCAGATGGTCTATGAGAAATGCGCCGGCTGCCATTCGCTCGACGCCAACCGTGTCGGGCCGAAGCATCGCGATGTCTTCGGCCGGACCGCGGGTAGCCTGACCGATTTTTCCTATTCGAACGCACTGGCGTCTTCCGACATTACCTGGGACGAGGAAACCCTCGATGCCTGGCTCACCAATCCCGGCGGGTTCATTCGCGGCAGTCGGATGGGATTTCGCCTGTCGGACGCCCAGGACAGAGCCGATGTCATCGCCTATCTGAAGGCGGTCAGCGAGGAGTGATATGAACGAGGGGGACATCCATCCTTCCCTTACCGACGTTGGTGTTGGTGGCCCGAACCTTTGCGGCGTACTATCGGGCGCCATTTCCAGCGGCGCGATTATGGACGTCCAGCCCAAACTCGATGATGCCTCGCGATTGCTTGCCGCAAGTGCCGGCGGCGATCGCGCGGCATTCGCCTCGCTTTATCAGCTCGCCTCCAAGCGGCTTTTTGCCGTCAGCCTCCGAATCGTCGATCGGCGGGATTGGGCCGAGGAAGTCGTTCAGGAGGCCTTCGTGCGTATCTGGCGGCGGGCCTCATCGTTCGACAGCGAGCGCGGCGGCGCCATGGCATGGATGGTGACGATCACCCGGAATCTGGCAATTGATCGTCTGCGTCACGAAAGGACGCAAACGACAGAAAGCGTCAATGACGGTGGTGATGGAAAGCTGACGGAACCCAGCGCCGACCTGATGGACGACATCCTGCGCAACGACGCCAGTCGTGCCCTGGAGCGCTGTTTGCGGACCCTCGGGGACGAGCCGCGGCGCGCCATTTTGTTGGCATATTGCTGGGGCTATAGTTATGACGAGCTATCGCAGGTTTTCGACGCACCGGCCAACACAGTGAAAAGCTGGACGCGGCGTGGCCTGCTGCGTCTAAGGGTCTGTTTGAGCCAATGACGGATAAAACGCGAAACGATGACATGACCGAGGTCCTGGCGGGTGAGTACGTCCTGGGCACGTTGCAAGGCAGCCCGCGCCAGCGTTTCGAGGAACGGCTGGCCGATGATCCGTTGGCGGCCGCGGCCGTCGCTGCCTGGGAAAAAAGGCTCTCTCCGCTGCTGGAAACGACTGATGATGTATCGCCTCCCGATCACCTTTGGTCCGCGATAGAGGCGCGCTTGGACGATGAACCGAGCGCCGCCGACATCGTTACGGTTCACGCCGGCGAGGGGGCATGGCAGTCCGTTGCGCCTGGCGTCGATGTGAAGGTGTTGTATCGGGAGGCCGCGGAGAACATCGAATCCTTGCTGGTTCGTCTGGCTGCCGGCGCGCGCTTTCCCAGCCATGACCACCCTTCCGACGAGGAGTGCATGATGTTGAGCGGCGATCTGACGTTCGGCGATCTGACGCTTCGCGCCGGCGATTATCATCGCATGCCCAAAGGCGTGCCACATCCCGATGGATTTTCGAAGGAGGGAGCACTTGTCTATGTTCGTGCCCAGATTGCCTGACGTAACTGCCCGTAGTTCCAGGTACCTGGCCCGATGTTTGGGCCTGGGGGTGGCTGCTCTCGCCGCGTTGATGATGGCCGCCTGCGAGACGGTGTCGGAGGTAACGGGTCCGAGCTATCCCTATGAGGGTACGGCGTGGGTCGTTGAGGATATCGACGGTAACGGCGTTATCGATTTCGCGCAGACCCGAATAGCGTTCGCCGATGACGGGCGCGTCAACGGCAACGGTGGCTGCAACACGTTCTTCGGCTCCTACCAGATCGCAGAGGACGTCGTCCGCTTCAGCCCCATGGCGACGACGCAGATGCTGTGTGAGCCGGCTGTGTTTGACCAGGAGGTCGCGTTCATGAATGCCCTCGATCGTGTTGAGGCGATCCGCGTCGAAGAGGGCATCATGTATATGGACGACGCCGAGGGCGCCACGATCCTGCGTCTGTGGGAAGTCGAGGCCGTCGAGGAGTAGGCTCTCCGCGCTGACCCCGGTTCCGTCTCTCCACGAGGCAATCGGCTTGTTTGCCGGCTGGTTGCCCGCCTATCATGAGCCCGTTCGCTGCGTCGGCTGTCGGCCGCGCCGGGGACACTTCCTTTGTAGGAACGAGGAGTGGGGCTTTGAGCCAGTTCGCCTTGGGCCAGCCGGTCCGCCGCGTCGAAGACCTGCGCCTGATCACCGGGAACGGTCGCTATACGGATGACGGCGCGGCCTTTGGCGAGGTCTATGGTTATGTCTTGCGCTCGCCTTACGCCCACGCGGATATCACCGGCTTGAATGTTGACGCGGTGCGCGATTCGCCGGGCGTCGTCGGCGTCGTTACCATCGACGACCTGGATGCCGATGGCATCGGCGACCTGCCGTGTTCGGTTCGCCCGGACAACAGCGACGGCACCTCCATGTATCATCCGCCGCGCCCGGCCTTGGCCCGTGGCCGCGTGCGCCATGTCGGCGAACCCATCGCGTTCGTCGTCGCCCAGACCCTCAGCCAAGCGAAGGATGCCGCCGAACTGATCGAGGTCGACTTCGAGCCGCTCAATGCGGTTGCCTCGACCGCGGGCGCCGTTTCGAAGACGGCGGTCGAGATCTGGCCGCAAGCACCGGGCAACGTCGCGCTCGATTGGTCGAACGGCGACGAGGCAACCACCGAGGCGGCATTCGCCGGTGCCGCACACGTCGTCACGCTCAATCTCGTCAACAACAGGGTTGTCGTCAATCCGATGGAGCCACGGGCAGCGCGCGGCGACTACGATCGGGCGGCCCAGCGTTTCGAACTCGATTCAGGCTCCCAAGGTGTCCACTTCCTGCAGAACATTCTGGCCGACAAGATCTTCGGCGTGCCACGGACAGCCGTGCATGTAACCACCGGTGATGTCGGCGGCGCGTTCGGTATGAAGAACTTTCTTTATCCCGAACAGGTGCTGGTGCTGGATGCCGCGCGCCGCTTTGGCTGCCCCGTGCGCTGGACCGGCGAACGCACGGAGTCGTTCATGAGCGACACCCAGGGCCGCGATCAGGTGACGACAGCGATGCTGGCGCTGGATGCCGACCACCGCATTCTCGGCCTCAAGGTCGATCTGATCGCTAATTTGGGCGCTTATCTCTCGAACTACGCGCCAGCGGTGCCGACGTCGGCCAGCACCATCCTGTTGTCCGGTCTCTACGATATCCCGGCGATCCACGTGCGTGTGCGCGAGGTCTACACCAACATGGTGCCGATGGATGCCTATCGTGGCGCCGGGCGGCCCGAAACCGCCTATTGCGTTGAGCGCTTGATGGACCATGCGGCGGTCGAGCTGGGCATCGCGCCCGAGGAACTCCGGCGCAAGAACTTCGTGCCGCGCGACAAGTTCCCCTATGTCACCCAGGTCGGCATGACCTATGACGACGGCGATTTCGCCCGCCATCTGGAGCGCGCGCTATCGCTTGGCGATCACGCGGGCTTCGAGGCGCGCCGCGTCGCGTCGGCCGAGGCCGGCAAACTGCGCGGCCTGGGGTTTGCCTGTTACATTGAACGATGTGGCGGTGGCGGTCCGGACATGGTCGATATGCGGGTCGATCCCTCAGGAGGGGTGACGCTTTTTGTCGGCACCATCACCAACGGGCAGGGGCACGATACGGCCTATGCCCAGTTGACCGCCGACCGACTGGGCCTGCCGATCGAACGCATTCGTATTGTGCAGGGTGACAGCGACGCCACGCCCTATGGCAGTGGCGTCGGTGGGTCGAACTTCATCGCGGTCGGCGGCAACGCCTGCGCCGTCGCCATCGACAACGTCATCGACAAGGGGCGCAAGGTTGCCGCTCAGGCCTTGGAGGCGTCCGAGGCCGATATCGATTTTGCCGACGGTGCGTTCAGCATTGTCGGCACCGACCGGTCGGTCAGTCTGACAGACATCGCGGCCGCTGCGTTGGATCCCGCTGCATTGCCGCCTGATACGGACCCCGGTCTGCAGGCAGTCGGCAGCTACAAGGCGCCGGGCGTCACGTTTCCCAACGGCACCCATCTTTGCGAACTCGAGGTCGACCCGGAGACCGGCATGATCGACGTGTTGAACTATCTGGTCGTCGACGACTTCGGAGTCATCGTCAACCCGATGCTGGTCGAGGGTCAGGTCCATGGCGGCGTTGCCCAGGGCGTGGGGCAGGCGTTCGCCGAACACACGGTCTATGACGAAACCGGGCAGTTGTTGAGCGGTTCCTTCATGGACTACCAGTTGCTGCGCGCCGGCGATCTCTCGTCGATCGCGTTCGAGACCATCGAAGTCCCGGCGAAAAACAACGCGCTGGGCGTCAAAGGATGCGGCGAGGCAGGCGCCACCGGCTCGGCGCCGGCGGCGATCAACGCGCTGCTCGACGCGTTGCGCCCGATCGGTGTTCGCCACGTCGACATGCCGGCGACTCCCGACAAACTGTGGCGTCTGATCAGGCAAGCAAAGCAGAACGTAGCCTAGCGGGGGACATGTCATGACGAATGGAATCAGCGCCAAGGAATTCGCCGAGCGCCGTGACAAGGTACGCCAAGCCGTCGTGCGTGCCGGCTTGGACGCACTCCTTGTGTGTTCGCGCGGCGGCGGTACGACCGACCGGTATGCCGACGTCATGTACCTCACCAACTTCTATACCCGTTTTCCCTTCATCCCCGACGTTCCCGGCGAATGGACGGCGCGGGCGCACGCATTTGTTCTGATGCCGACGGACGAAGCGCCAATCCTGATCGCTGACGATACGCCCAAGCGGCCGGAGGAGCTTCATATCGACGACCACGTCGTCACAGGCGACGTCATCGCATCGTTGATCGACGCGATCGGCAAGGCCGGACTTCAGGCCGCGCGTATCGGTATCGCCGGATCGGACACCTTGCCGTGGGCCGTCCACCGCCGGCTGAGCGAGGCTTTTCCCAAGGCCGAGTGGCTGCCGGCCGATGAGATCATGACGACCATCCGCATGGTGAAGTCGCCCGGCGAGATCGCCGCGCTCAGGCGCGCGTCCAAGGTCGGCAGCCAGGCGACCGAAGCCATGCTGGATCGCGCTGAAGCTGGCGTCAGCCATGGCGAGGTGGTCGCGGCGGGTATGGAGATGTTGGTGACCCAGGGCGGCATTCTCTATAACTCGTTCATGTCCTCCGGCAAGGGCGGCAACAAACCGCGCTCCGTCGCCAATAGTTTTCCGACCTGGGGATCTGACGACGTTCTGGAGGATGGCGACTGGTTCCATGTCGGCATCTCCGGCGCGGTCGACGGCTACTACTTCGACCACGCGCGTTCCAAACCGATCGGCCAACCGACCGCCGAGCAGGTTCGGGTGTTCGAGGCGCCGATCGTCGCCGTTCAGGCGGCCATGGATGTCATTCGCCCCGGCGTCACAGCCGCCGAGGTCGCGCGCGTCGGACGCGAAGCGCTGGAGGCGCGGGGATTCCCACTCGAGGGCGCGTTCAAGGGGTTCGGCCACGGTATCGGCCTGGGCTGGGATTCACCGTGGTTGGTCGAATCCGATCACACGGTGCTGCAGAAAGACATGGTGCTCTGTGTCGAGCGCAGCGTGCGCCACATGGGTTACCTCGGCGACTTCGAAGAGACGGTGCTGGTCACCGGCGATGGGATCGAGTTGCTGACCGATGCCGTCGTGCGGCGCTGGTAGAGCCGTCTGTTAAGCCCCGAGCCATACCCTGACAAGGGCGGCAACAGCGACACCGGCCGTCATGGCGATCAGCATGTTCTTGGTCGCCACCATGGCAAAGAAGGTGGCCGCAATGCCGATGACCGTACCCTCATCACCGGTAAGCAGGGCAGGCACCACGATGGCGACCATCACGGAACTCGACAGGCTGTCCAGGAAGGCTTCGGTCCTTGGCGTCACCGGCACGACACTCATGATCAGCAGACCGCCGGCCCGGGTCAGGTAGGTCACCGCCGCCAGGGCCAGGATGATCAGGATGGTTGTGGGATCACTCACGGTGCAGCAGGGCGCCGGTCGCGCCGCCCGCGATGGCGCCGGCCATGATGTGCCAGTTCGTCGGCAGCAGCCACAGGCCGAGCAGGGATACGACGGCGGCCGCTGTCCACGGCAGGATGTTCGTACGGCCGCGCCACATGCCAACCAAGACGGTGGCAAAGAAGGCGAGCATCAGAACATCCAGACCGTAGCGTTTGGGGTCCAAGAGCTCACCGGCAGCGGTGAGGCCCGCCAGCGTGCCGGTGATCCAGCAGATCCACAGCGCCATGCCGCCGCCGACGAGGACGCCGACATCGTTGCCGCCCTGCGCGCGGTACTTCATGGCCATCGCCCAGTTGGCATCGCTCAGGAGAGCCGCAGCACCGAACCGCCGCCACGGGCCGAGGTGCCGAAACCAGGGGTGGAGCGCGGCGCCGAGAAGCACATGCCGGGTGTTGACGGCCAGCACCGCCAGCAGCAGCGCACCTAACCCGGCGTGGTCGAGGCCCATGTCCAGCGCGACAAACTGGGCTGCACCGGAGAACACGGCGGCACTCATGAGACCGGCCTCGACGTTGGTGAGACCGGCCTGCTGGGCAGCCGCGCCAAAGGCGATGCCCAGCACAAAGGCATAAAGCGCGATCGGCGTGATCTCCGGTATCCCGGTTCTAACGCCGCGCCACGTCAAGATGGCCGTAAGCCTTGAATCCTGTGATGCCATCGACTCTAACCAGCTAATAGGTTAGATAGTGAAGCTAGGCCGTGTCGCTGTCAACCGCTAAGGTGGTTAGGTCGGTCGCGGCCAAGGATGAAGGCGATGGAAACACTGCGTTCGGGATCGTTGGGATTGTTCGGCGGCAGGCTGTGCCTCGATTTCGTGAACACCGCCAATCGCCACGGCGATGGGATCGACCGCGAATTCCTGGAGACCTACGACGACCTCGTCGCGTGGGGCCGCCATGTCGGCCTGCTGGCGAGCGGTGATGGTCGCGCCGCCGCACGCCTTCCCGAGGCGGATACTATCGAGGCCGCGCTGGCGTTTGACGCGTGCCTTCAGCTCAGGGAATGCCTGTACCGATTGCTGTTACCCGGCGGCCGCCGTGACCCGGCGGGCGCGGATCTCGAACGCTTGAACCACGCGTTGACACGCGGCGCTCACCACAGCCGCCTTGTCGCGGACGGAGAAGGCTTTGCCTATGCCGTCGACGATGATGCGCTCGCCTGGCTGATGGGTCCGGTCGCGTGGTCGGCATCGGAGCTGCTGACGTCAGGTCAGATCGAGCACGTCAAGACATGCCCTGGGACGCATTGTGGCTGGCTGTTCCTGGATACCTCACGCGGCCACACCCGGCGCTGGTGTTCGATGACCACGTGCGGCAATCGGGCGAAGGCACGCGCCCACTATGCGCGCCACCAGGTTTGATCGTTGATCGGCTCACACGGTTGTTCGTTCCGTCAGCGTTCGATGGTTACCTGCCACTGCGGACCGGCGCCAATACCGTAGGTTTCTGAAAAGTTTGCAAAGCTCAGCGCTACCGACATGTTGCCGACATTGTTGAGAAGGATCAGGGGCGCGCCGGGCTCCACGTCCGGATAGGCGGCGGCATAGGTCGCCGCTTCGCGATAGACGACGTCGTCACCATCGGCGATCGTCACGGTCAACACGTCGCCGTAGCTGGCGCCGAGCGAATCAAAGCTAGCTTGGTCGATATTCGTCCAAAGATTGCCGAAGGGATAGTGGATCAGGCTGACGGTTCCGGTGACGGCGCGATCGGCGATCCGCGGTTCGCCAAGGTCGAGATGGACATATGCGCTGCCAAGCGACGGCCCGATGGCTTCAAAGCTACGGATGCCCGCGGCAAGTTCCGCGGCCGTCCGCACGAACAGATCCCGCGCGGAAAAGGTGTAGTAGTCTTGCGCGCCCGGCTCAGGGTCCTGCGATGTCTCGATGACACGGACGTCCACCACGCCATAGGTCTCCGCGACCAACGTCAACGTGCCATTGTCCGGCGTCGCGATGAAATGTCCGGTTTCCGTCAGCATCACAACCGGCTGGCGTTCCGAAAGCGGACCATCGTCGACAGCCGATACGAAGACCGTGCCGGCGGGATAGAACCCTAGGGCCGCGTCCAGGGTCTGGGCTGCCTCCCATATGTCGAACGGTGCGATCTCGTGGGTCGAATCGACAACCTGCAGGTACGAATCAACCGAAAAGGCGACACCCTTCATCTGTGCGGCCGCGCCGTGCCGCGTGCCCTTGTCTGACTGAAGCACGACGATGCCGTTCGTCTCCTGGCCGTACACAGGCGACAGGGCCAGGACTGCGACGACGACACCTGTCATCCATAAGAACCGCCTTGCTCTCATCCGATGCATCACACCCACCCCCCTTGCATGCTTTGTCGCTGTGCGACGCGGTCAAGGCGCGTCAGCCTCAAGCCGCGTCGGACTCGGCGGCTTCCAGTTTGTGCTGGGCATCCAGCCAGTCGGCCTCGGCACGTTCCAGGCGCTTCTCGATGTCGGCACGCTTTTTCATGAGCTTGGTCGCCGGCTGACCGGCTTCGTCACCGTCATACTGGTCGGGATGAAACAGCGCGTGATCGATTTCGCTGCGTTCGCGCGACAGCTTCTCGATCAGCGCTTCGGCCTCCTTGACCTGCTTACGGAGCGCGCTCGTGCGTTCGCGCGCCTTGGCCGCCGCACGGCGTGCTTCCTTGCGATTGACCTTGGTGCCTGCCTCGGCCTCGGTCTTCGTTTCGTTTGAGCCACTCAGGATCTGGCGCCGGTAGTCGTCCAGGCTGCCGGTGAACTCGCGTGCCGTGCCGTCGGCGACCAGCCACAGGCGATCCGCCGTCAGTTCAACGAGATGGCGGTCATGGCTGACCAGGATGACGGCGCCGGTGAAGTCGTTGATCGCCTGCACCAGCGCTTCGCGCGCATCGACGTCCAAATGGTTGGTCGGCTCGTCCAGGATCAGCACGTGCGGGGCTTCGCGCGTAATCAGGGCAAGCGCCAGGCGCGCGCGTTCGCCGCCGGAGAGTTTCGAGACTTCCGTCAGCGCCTTGTCGCCGGAGAATCCGAACCGGCCGAGCTGGCTTCTCACCGCGCCCGGCTTGGCGTCGGGCATCAGGCGGGTCATGTGCTGCATTGGTGTGTCGCCGGAGCGCAGCTCCTCGACCTGATGCTGGGCGAAATAGCCGACCTTCAGCTTGGTCGCCTCGTGCCGGTCGCCCGCCATGGGTTCCAGCCGGTGCGCCATCAGCCTCGCCAGCGTCGTCTTGCCGTTGCCGTTGCGCCCCAGCATGGCGATCCGGTCGTCGGGATCGAGACGCAGACCGATCTCTTTCAGCACCGGCACGTCAGGTTGGTAGCCGACCGCGATGTCATCGTAGGTGACCAGCGGCGGCTTTAGTTCGGTAGGGTTTGGGAACTCGAACGCGATGGTCTCACCCTCGGCCATGGACGCGACCGGCTGCATGCGCGACAGCGCTTTTAGCCGGCTTTGCGCCTGGCGCGCCGTATGGGCCTTGTAGCGCCAGCGGTCGACATAGCTCTGCAGGTGCTTGCGCTGTTGCTCCTGCTTCGTGCGCAAGGCTTCCAACTGCGCCAGGCGTTCGCCGCGCAGCCGTTCGAAATCGTCATAGCCGCCGGGATAGAGTGTCAGCTTGCCGTTGATCAAATGCAGAATGTGGTTGGCGACATTGTTGAGGAGATCGCGCTCATGGCTCACCACGATCAACGTCTTGGGATAACCCTTCAGGAACGATTCCAGCCACAGCGTCGCTTCGAGGTCCAGATGGTTGCTGGGCTCATCAAGCAACAGGATCTCGGGCTCGGTGAACAACAGGGACGCCAGGGCGACGCGCATGCGCCAGCCGCCGGAGAAGCTCTCGATTGGCTGGTGCTGCTCGGCTTCTGTGAAGCCCAGACCGGCCAGGATGCGCGCGGCGCGCGACGGCGCGGCATAGGCCTCGATATCGGCGAGACGGTTATGGATCTCACCGATTTTCGCAGGGTCAGTCTCGTTCTCGGCCGCCGCCAGCAGGCTGGCGCGTTCGATATCGGCGGCCAGGACCGTTTCCAGCGGCGTGCCGTCGCCGGACGGTGCCTCCTGGGCGATCAGGCCGATGCGCCGATTCTTGCCAAGCTCGACATCGCCGCCATCGGGGTCCAATTCGCCGGTGATGACCTTCAGCAGCGTCGACTTGCCGGCGCCATTGCGGCCGATCAGCCCGACGCGATGACCGTCAGGGATCGTCGCGCTGGCGCCGTCAATAATGACCCGTCCGCCGAGGCGCACGGTGATATCGCTTAAGGTCAACATGGCGGCGGGGTCTTAACACGGCCCCGGGGGGGAATTGAAGGTCGGGTTAGATTTCCGTCTCGTCGGCCGCCGGCGCGTCCGACGTCTCGCCGTCTTCCGGATTGAGGCGGCGGATGACGATGTCGCCGTTCTCCATGATCTCCGGCATAGCGTATTGCGGGATCGCCATCAGCATCAGTTCAAGCGCCAGCATCAGCTTTTCGGCGGCTTCCTCGGCCAGAACGGCGGGATTCTGGTCGGTTTCCGGCGCCGTCTCGTCGTCGGCCATGGCGACGGGCGCGCTGAGCGCCATGGTCGAGGCCAAGCACAGACTGGTGAAGATTCGGCGTTGAGGCGACATGGTTTCAGTCTCCTCGGCGATCGTTGTTGTCATGCACGGACTGTTGCCGCCCAAGCGGGCGAATTTAAGGCGCGCGGTTGTCGCGATTGTCGGGACCAAAAATCGCGATCAGTGGGCGTCTTGTTCCCGGGCGGCCTTTTCGGATCGATTGGCGTGATAGCCGACCAAAAGGAACCACGACAGCAACAGCAATCCCAAGCCCATATAGACGCTGGACCCATGCGGCGAACCAGCTGCAATGAACAGGCCAAGGATGCCCAGAAGGCCGAAGACGATGGTGATGAAAATGGACGCCAGCATGGTCGAAACCCCACAGGATTGGTTCGCGCGCGAGCATACGCATCTTGGCGCCAAGAGCAAGACTGACCCTGCGTTGCCAGGACGGAACCCCGCCGCCTATGATGCGCCCAATTGCCGTCAATTCTGACATTGAATCGCGTTCGCCAAGGAGAAGTCGTCGTGAAGGTTGCGTTCCTCGGATTGGGGGTCATGGGCTACCCCATGGCCGGCCACCTGGCCGCCAAAGGCCATGAGGTCACTGTCTATAACCGCAATGCTGACAAGGCGAAGGCCTGGGTCGACCAGCATGGCGGCGCCAGCGCCGCGAGTCCGGCCGAGGCGGCCAAGGGGCAGGAAATCGTTTTTGCCTGTGTTGGCGACGATCCCAGCGTGCGCGACGTCATCACTGGCAGCGATGGCGCCATCCACGGTATGGAGAAGGGCGCGGTCTTCGTCGATCATACGACCGCGTCGGCCGATGTCGCGCGTGAGGTGGCGGCGGCGCTTGCCGACAAGGGCATGGGTTTTGTCGACGCGCCGGTATCCGGCGGTCAGGCGGGCGCGGAAAACGGCCAGCTCACCATCATGTGCGGCGGCGATAAGGCGCACTATGAACATGCGCGCCCGGTGATGGAGGGCTACGCCAAGGCGGTCAACCTGATGGGCCCGGTCGGGGCCGGGCAGCTGTGCAAGATGGCCAACCAGATCTGCATCGCCGGCCTGGTCCAGGGTCTGGCCGAAGGCCTCAACTTTGCCCAGCGTGCCGGCCTTGACGGCAAGCAGGTGATCGACGTCATCTCCAAGGGCGCCGCCGGAAGCTGGCAGATGGAAAACCGGGGGAACACCATGCTGGAGGACCAGTACGAGTTCGGTTTTGCCGTCGACTGGATGCGTAAGGATTTGCGTATTGCGCTTGCCGAGGCGCGCAATAACAACGGCGCCCTGCTGCCGGTGACCGCGTTGGTCGATCAGTTCTATGCCGAGATCCAGCGGCTCGGCGGCAACCGGTGGGACACCTCCAGCCTGATGCACCGGCTGAAACGCGCGCCCTGATCCGATCCATGCCGCGAAGCGAGGCGGCGCCTATTCGATGCAACAGCTTCCGGTCGTCGCCCGATTGTTTCCACTTGTGCTGCGAGGCGAGAAGACGTCGACCATCCGCTGGCGCGAGGCACCGATCGTGCCGGGGCCGATGATGTATGTCTGTGAAGGCGATCCGACGCGCACCGCCGTCGTCGTGGTGACGCGCTGCACGTCGATGCCGCTGAGCGATGTCGCGGTCTTTCTCGATCAGGTCGACGCGTGGCCTGATGACGTCTTGTTGGCGGGCATGCGCGAGCACTATCCCGGTATCGCGCTCAGCGACACGGTCGACGTGATCGAGCATGAACCAATGAACGATCGGGCGCTGATCATCGCGACACTGGCTCTCGATACGGGCGGGCGCGTCGGCATCTGTCGGTTGCCGGGGCTTTTTGGCGACCTTGCATCCGACCTCGCGCAGATCAAGCAATGGCGGCCGTCGGTCGTGCTCTCCATGACCGAGCAGGCCGAAATGGACCGCTGTGGCAGCGGCAATCTCTGTTCGCTCCTGAAGCGTGACGGCATTGACTGGGCGCATCTGCCGATCCGCGATTTCGGAGGACTAGACGGTGAGGGCGCGGCGCGGTGGCCAGATCTAGCCGCGCGATTGCATGCCAAGCTGGGCCGTGGCGACGGCGTGCTCCTGCACTGTCGTGGCGGCAAGGGCCGGTCGGGCATGATTGCGTTGCGCTTGCTGGTTGAACGTGGTGACCAGCCCGACGTTGCGCTCCAGCGGCTGCGTCGTGAACGACCGGGCGCTGTCGAGACCAAAGAGCAATTGGCGTGGGCCTCGATGGCAGGGTAACTGCCGGCGTGAGCAGTTGCTGACGGCTACTGCGGGATGACGGTGCAGGTAACCTTGCGGTCCATGACGGCGGTGCAGAAGTTGGCGGCGGCAAAGGCGGAGTCGAAATAGCCGATCTGCACGCGATAGATCAGGCCGGCGCCAGCAGAGCCTTCCTCGATGACGGGAATATGTTCGCCGACCACGCCGCCCAGCTCTGACTTCAGTTCACGCCACCCATCCTGCGCCTGTTCTTCGCTTCCGTAGTCGGCAAGTTCGACACGAATGCCGGTGTGTGAGAACGCGGACATGACCGGCAGTTGTTCGACCGGCACGACGACTTCAGCGACCTCCGCAACCTCAACCGGTTCGTCACTCACCGTCTCATCGGGCAGGACGGTATCGATGTCGGCGATGTTCTCGGCGGGCAAGGGGGGCATGGCGACGTCATCGGTCGCCGTTTCGGTGATGGTATCGCCGATGTCGGCGACTTCGTCACTGGGGAGGCCATCATCGGATGACGGCGGTGCATCCGGCAGCGGCGCGATGTCGTCGGCGGCATCCGGGGTGTCCGTCGGTGCAACCTCAACGCTTTCTGACTCCTGCGTGACCTCGACGGTCTCGTTCTCGTCGGCGCCCAGCGTAGCGACCTCAGTATCCAAATCTTCATTACTCAAAAGTTCGTCTGCGGCCAGACTGTCGACAGCCGCCACGATGTCGGCGCTGTCGCTGCTATCGACGATGTCCTCGGGTTCTGTCTGGACGCTTGCCTCGGGTGTTTCGTTCACCAGGGACTCATCCGGTTGGCTTTCCGGGTCGACCACATCGATTTCCGGAATTTGGCTGTCGATGGCCTCGACACCGGCTATGTCGGATTCAGCGGTTGCGGTATCCCCAACGTCGGCATCGCCGGTCCCTGTGTTGTCGCTGGAGACTGTGCTTGTGTCGGTCTCTGTCGCGCCTGACACCACTGATCCTGCGGCTGCCTCAGCCGTTGAATCCTGTGAGGGCGCGGTGGCGTTCGTGGCAAGGACTTCCTGATCCGCTTGGCTGACCACACCGCTCGACGACGAATCCGACGCTCCCGCCACATCTGTCGATGTATCGGCCGTCTGCTCGTCGATCCAGGTTCCGACGTCGTCGGCGGCCGATCCAACCGCCGTTACGGAATCGGCCCAGGGGTCGCCACCGCCTTCTCGATAGAGGTAGGCGCCACCTGCTATGGCGGCCACGATAACAATGCCGCCAAGGCCGGCGCCGAGGCGTTTGAGCCGGCGACGCAAGCGCCAATTGATCGGACGCCCCGCGACGTCGCCCTTCAAGGCGGCGCGTTGCTCGACGGCCGCAACAAAGTCGTCGCTTGGCGAGTCGTCGACAGCACGAAGCGCGCCGAACTCCGGCGGCGTCCGCATGGGGGCGTCGTTACTGTCTGCCTGCTCAACCATCTAACACATCATCACCATTTGGCGCTCGGTCGACTCGCACGTCAGTGGCGAGTGGAGGTGCCTCTTCGCCCTCATACGTGGCGCTTGCGGAATCGACTCGGCGCAACACGCCACAGGCTTCATATGGCCCGACTCGCCGACATTTCCATGTACCCAATTAGGCTATCGAAATGTGGGGTTTGTGTGTCTGACTGCCGGCTCATGTCAGACGTGCCCTGGGGTTTGCATGTCGACCGGCTCGACCGAAGACAATGGCCAGACAACACGCGAAAACAGGTTAGCCGGTGGCAATTAAGATATCGTAAAGCGCCGTCCAGCTTGTTGCATCGGGAGCGATCAAGATGCCGTCGGTGAACGGCGGTCCGTCCGGGCGATAGGCCGTGCCGTCAATGTGGCGGGCATGGCCACCGGCCTCGGCATGCAGCAGCATGCCGGCCGCGTGATCCCACGGCGCCAGCTTGCGATAGAGACCGTAGTCGAGCCGTCCTGAGGCAAGCGCCAGATATTCCAGCGCGGCGCAGCGCAAATCGACGAAGGGCGGCACCTGCTGACAGCGTTCGACGATCCGCAACGGCAGAGCGCGGTTGCCGAACCGCAGCTTCACCGTTCCGAACATGCGGGCCGGCTCCTTCGGCGCGGCCACGTGGATCGCTTTGCCGTTACAGGTCGCGCCATCGCCGCGCGATGCCAGCGCCATGTCGCCGTGGACGGGATCGTGCAGGCACGCCACCAGGGTCTCGCCATGACGGGCCAGCGCCACGATCACGCCGAACAGGGGTATTCCGGCGGCGAAATTGGTTGTGCCGTCGACGGGATCGATGATCCACACCGGCTCATCGGTGGACAGGCGATCCAGAACCGCCGGGTCGGTAGAGGCGGCTTCCTCGCCGACAATCAGGGCACCGGGAAGCAGCTCGCCCAACCGTCGGGCGAGCTTTGCCTCGGCGGCTTCGTCGGCGACGGTCACCATGTCGCCAGGCGCCTTGTCGCGGATATCGCCGGCCGCCAACTGCCGGAAGCGGGGCATGATCTCACTGGCCGCGGTCTCGGCGACGATGGCGGCAAGCTTGTCGGGATCAACCATGCTGACCTCATTGGTTTGGCATTGATGTGGCGGCCTGTCGATCGGCCTACTGGATCATTGGAACGGGCCGGGCCAAGATGCGGCCGCCTGTTAACCACAACGTCTCCTGTCCATGCCCGTCATTGACCCCAGCCGCAAGGATCTTGTCGCCGAATTCATGGCGCAGCCCGTTGGTCCCCATAGTGGCGACCTCAGGCGCATGCTGAATGCGATGCGGACCGATCCGACCTTGCCGCCTTACATCCTTGTTTGTGTCGAACCGTTCCGGAAGTGGCGATTGGCGCAGAAGGTCGGCGCCAGGGGAACGCCGGTCGAGCTGGTCGGCGACATCGCGTTTGACGATCCTTTGGAGGCCGAGCGCGCCGTGTTCCGTCTGCGCTGGAAAGCGCTGACCGGCGAGGAGCTGTCGCCGTGAGTGAGCTGCCGGAGAAGAAGATCATCGGCTATGGCGACCGCCTTGCCGTGGCCCCAGGCGAAACCATCGCCTTCAAGATCAGCGCCGAGGACACCGACAGTTTCCGCGCCGACATCGTGCGGCTGATGTCCGGCGATCTGCATCCCGACGGGCGCGGCCTGATCGAGCACGTGGTGGCGACGCCGGCCTCAGGCGACTACGCGGCGCGGGTCCAGCCGATCCACGCGGGGTCCTATGCGGTTATTGACGGGGACACGGACCTGTTGGCATCGGCCAGCTTCACCTTGTGTGGCTGGATCTGGCCGACTCTGCCGGGCGATGGCGAACAGGTGATCATGGGATCCTGGGATGCCGCCAAAGAGCGTGGCGCCGCGCTTTTTCTGGACAGCGATGGCGCGGTCGCCATGAAGCTGGGAGGGGCTGGAGGCAAGACGGTCTCGACCGGTGTGCCGCTTCTGGCGCGCGAATGGGCCTGGGTCGGCGCGAGCTTTGACGGCGACAGCGGCAGCGTTCGCGTCTGGCAGCGGCCGGCGAAGGAGTATCCGGGTATGGCGCGCAGGGCCGATAGGGAGGGTGAGGCCGCAAACCCACCCGATACGAACGCAGTGTCCTTCCGCATCGCCGCCGCTGGTGATGGGGCGCGCGGGCCGCAAGCCGCGGCGTATCATTACAACGGCAAGATCGACGCGCCGCGCGTGGCGTCCAGCGTGCTTGATGAGGCCGAGGCGCTGCGTTTTCAGAACAATCCCCGCCACTGCGACACCGCCGTTGCGGCGTGGGATTTTGCGTTGGCCACAAACGGCGACCGAATCATCGATACCGGTCCCAACGGTTGCGACGGACGGCTGATCAACCTGCCGGCCCGCGCCATGAAAGGACACAACTGGACGGGCGCGGTACTCGACTGGACCAAGGCACCGGACGAGTACGGCGCCATCCATTTCCACGACGACGACATCTATGACTGCGGCTGGCAGGACGATGTCGCCCTGCAGGTCCCCGATGATCTCGCCAGCGGTATCTATGCGGCGCGGATCGTGGCGGGCGATCAGCATGACCGCATCCCGTTTGTCGTGTTGCCGCCGCGCGGCAAGGCGACGGCGGATGCGTTGTTCCTGATGCCCAGCGCCAGCTACATGGCTTACGCCAACGAGCATTCTGCTGTGCAAGGCGGCGGTTACCTGCAGGCGTTCTCGAACGGCTTGAACGGTCTCTCGGCCCAGGACCTGCTGCTCGATCAGCGGCCTGATCTCGGCTATTCGCTCTATGACGTGCACAGCGACGGCAGCGGCGTCTGTTACAGCTCGCGGCTCAGACCCGTCCTCAACTTCCGGCCCGGTGTCACCAACGCCTGGGTCGGCCCGGCCGGCACCTATCCCTGGGAGTTCAATGCGGACCTGCCCTTGATCGATTGGCTCGATCATGAGGGTTTCGCATGCGACGTCGCGACCGACGAGGAACTGAATAACGAAGGTCTCGATCTCCTGAACCGTTACCGCGTCGTCCTGACCGGCAGCCATCCCGAATATTACTCGCTTGCCATGCATGACGCGTTGTCGGCCTGGCTCAATCAGGGCGGCCGGATGATGTATTTGGGCGGTAACGGATTCTATTGGCGTGTCGCCTATCACCCGGACATGCCCGGCGTCATCGAACTGCGGCGCGGCGAAGACGGTATCCGCGACTGGGTCGCGGAGGGCGGTGAGTACTATCACGGCTTTGACGGCACCTATGGTGGCATGTGGGAGCGCCAGGGGCGGCCGATCCATGCGCTGGCTGGCGTCGGCATGGCGGGGCAGGGCTTTGACGTCTCGTCCTATTACCGGCGCACCGAGGCGAGCAAGGACCCGCGAGCCGCCTTCGTTTTCGACGGCGTCCCCGACGAGATCATCGGCGATTTCGGTACCGTCGGCGGCGGCGCGGCCGGCATCGAGGTCGACCGTTATGACCGCAGCAAAGGCTCACCGCCCCATGCCTTGGTCCTGGCATCGTCTGAAGGTCATTCGGACACCTATTATCCAGGGCCCGAGGAGATCGATAACGCATCGCCGCTGATCGACGGTTCGCAGAATGCCAAGCTGCGTGCCGACATGGTGTTTTTCGAAACGCCTGGCGGTGGTGCTGTCTTCTCGACCGGATCCATCGCCTGGATTGGAAGCCTCACCTCCAACGGCTTTGACAACAACGTGGCGCGGGTAACCGGCAATGTGTTGCGCCGATTCTTGAAACCCGAGAGGTTTCCGGCGCCCTAACAATGAGGAGTTTGCGTGAAAACGTCGGTTGAAGCGCCGGCGCTGATGGCGCTGGCTTCAAACTCTCCGGTTTTCTCGGCCGATGAGGCACGCCAGGCCGCCGCAGCGCTTTACGGCATCGATGCCGAAGCGGAGCCGAAGTCGAGCGAGCGCGACCGCAACTTCAGGGTCAATGCCGCGCCTCAGGCGGACATCGTCTTGAAGGTTTGCAACGTCAACGAGGATCCCGCCGTCATCGACTTTCAGATTGCCGCGCTGCGTCATATCGAAGAGACGGACCGGAGGTTGCCAGTACCGCGCGTCGTTCTGACGCGCGCCGGCGAGACCCGTACGCGCATCGACAGCAAGGCTGGTGAAAGCCTGATCGTCTTTGCGCTTACCTATTGCCCCGGCGTTCCGATCAAGGAAACCGTGTTGTCGCCGGCCATCATGGGTTCGATCGGCGCAACGCTTGCCAAGCTGGGTCTCGCGCTTGAGTCATTTGATCATCCCGCTCCCGAACAAGCGCTGGTGTGGGATGTCCGGCGCGCCGAGGCCATGCGCGAGCATGTGCCGTTGATCGGTGATCAAGAGGCCGAGAGACTGGTCTGCGAGACCCTCGATACATTCACGGCGGAAACACTGCCGAGATTTGCCGGCTTCCGGCATCAGGTGATCCACAACGACGCCAATCGCGGCAACATCCTGGTTCTGCCCGATGGCGCTGTCAGCGGAGTTATCGACTTCGGCGACATGGTCTACGCGCCGCTGGTCCAGGACGTCTCGACGGCAGCCATGGAACTGGCCGGGGCGACGGACGATCCGGTTGGCTTCATAGAGCCGTTCCTCGAGAGCTACGTAGCCGGCAACCGTCTGTCGAAAGACGAGGTCGATTGTATCTATGACTGCGTGATGGCGCGTCTTGCCGTGTGCGTTCTCGTCTATGCATGGCGGGCGGCGAACAAGGCGGAGTCACGCTTTGATGCACCTGCCGAAGTGAAACGTTTCTTTGCCGAAATGAAACAGATCGATGCCGTCGGCCGCAATGCGGCGACCGGACGGTTTCACACCGCCTGCGGGACCACCTGACGGCAAAAGAGAAAGGGGCCGCGGCAAAAGCCGCGACCCCAATCTTTGGCAACGAAGGTTGGCCAGGCTTAGAAGCCCATGCCGCCCATACCACCCATGCCGCCCATGTCGGGGCCGCCTGCGGGCATCGGCTCTTCCTTCTTCGGCTTTTCGGCGACCATGGCTTCTGTGGTCACGAGCAAGCCGGCCACCGAAGCGGCGTCCTGCAGCGCGGTGCGCACGACCTTGGTCGGATCGATAATGCCGGCCTTGACCAGGTCCTTGTACTCTTCCGCCTGGGCGTCGAAGCCGAAGTTCTTGTCCTTCTGCTCCAAAAGCTTGCCGGCCACGACGGCGCCGTCGACGCCGGCGTTTTCGGCAATCTGGCGGACCGGAGCCTGAATCGCGCGGCGCACGATGTCGACACCAACCTGCTGGTCCTGATCGTCAAGCTTGACCTTGTCGAGCGCCCGGCTTGCGTAGAGCAGGGCAGCACCACCGCCGGGGACAATGCCTTCCTCGACCGCGGCGCGGGTCGCGTTCAACGCGTCCTCGACCATGTCCTTGCGCTCCTTCACCTCGACCTCGGTCGAACCGCCGACCTTGACCACGGCAACACCGCCGGCGAGCTTCGCCAGGCGCTCCTGCAGCTTCTCACGGTCGTAGTCAGAGCTGGTCTCGTCGATCTGGGCGCGGATTTGACTGCAGCGACCCTGAATCGACTTCTTGGCACCGGAACCGCCGACGATGGTCGTGTTTTCCTTGGAGAGTTCGACCTTCTTGGCGCGGCCCAGCATGTCCATGGTGACGTTCTCAAGCTTGATGCCGAGGTCTTCGCTGATCACCTGACCGCCGGTCAGGATGGCGATGTCTTCCAGCATGGCCTTGCGGCGGTCACCGAAGCCAGGCGCCTTGCACGCGGCGATCTTCAGGCCACCGCGCAGCTTGTTGACGACGAGCGTGGCCAGCGCCTCGCCCTCGACATCTTCGGCGATGATGACCAGAGGACGGCCCGACTGCACGATCTGCTCGAGGATCGGCAGCATGGCCTGCATGTTCGAGACCTTCTTCTCGTGCAGCATGATGTAGGGATCGTCGAGATCGGCGATCATCTTTTCGGCGTTGGTCACGAAGTAAGGCGAGATGTAACCACGGTCGAACTGCATGCCTTCGACGGTCTCGAGCTCGGTGTCGATACCCTTGGCTTCTTCGACCGTGATGACGCCTTCCTTGCCGACGGCCTGCATGGCCTGCGAGATCATCTCGCCGACTGTCGGATCGCCGTTGGCCGAAATGGTGCCGACCTGAGCGATCTCGGCGTCGGTGTTGATCCGGCGCGAACGTTTCTCGAGATCGTCGACGACAATGCTGACGGCCTGGTCGATGCCGCGGCGCAGATCCATCGGGTTCATGCCGGCGGCAACAGCCTTGGCGCCCTCGCGCACGATCGACTGGGTCAGAACCGTCGCGGTGGTGGTGCCGTCACCGGCGATGTCGTTGGTCTTCGAGGCGACCTCGCGGACCATCTGGGCGCCCATGTTCTCGAACTTGTTCTCAAGCTCGATTTCCTTGGCGACGGTGACACCGTCCTTGGTGATGCGCGGTGCGCCGAACGACTTGTCGAGCACGACCGTGCGGCCTTTCGGGCCCAACGTCACTTTGACGGCGTCAGCCAGCGTGTCGACACCGTGCAGCAGACGGGCACGGGCATCGGCGCTGAACTTTACGTCCTTGGCAGCCATGTGTGTTTACTCCTTAGAATTGATTGGATTGTCGGAATCGCGAGAGGGAAAGACGCTTAAGCGGCTTTCTTGCGCGACGCCTTCACTTCGATGATGCCCATGATGTCGCTCTCCTTCATGATCAGGAGATCTTCACCATCCAGCTTGACTTCGGTGCCCGACCACTTGCCGAAAAGCACACGGTCGCCGGCCTTGACGTCGAGCGGCTGAACCTTGCCGTTCTCGTCGCGCGCGCCGGAACCAACGGAGACGATCTCGCCTTCCATCGGCTTTTCTTTGGCGGTGTCGGGGATGATGATGCCGCCAGCGGTCTTTTCTTCGCTGTCGAGGCGGCGTACGAGCACGCGATCGTGCAGAGGCCTGAAGCCCATAGAGCAACTCCCTAGGTTGTCACGTCAGAATTAGGTTTCCGCGAAGCTGCTAGCACTCCCGCTCCGCGAGTGCCAGACAGATGGGCCTATGGCCCTCTGGAGTCAAGGAATTGTGAGTCCATTTTCTTCAAAAAGTGCGCCGTTTGATGCGTTTCACCTCGAAGATGGACGAGAAACCGGGTTGTGTTCAGCCAGCTGGTTCGTCCGGATTATCACTATAGTTGTAAAGCGAGTCGCCTGATATTTGCTGCCCTAGAGTATTCGTTAGGTTACATGCGCTGGCAGCATGGTTATCGGAGTGCTAGCATAGGAAAATTAGTGGAGCAGTTGCTGAAAGGTGTTGATCCTTATCGTCTGAGTGCGCACGATTGCAGGGTGTTGTCTGTATGAGCGTATGAGAAACCAATGAAAGCATTCGAACGACAACTCAACGACTATCGCCTGACCACGGTCGACGTGACCTATTTCATGCCCGACCATCCCGGCCTGCTGCAGACCTTTATCTGGCAGTGCCTGGACCTGCCGCCCAAGTTTCCGGTTGTCCGGCGGTTTCTCGACTTCTGGGAGCTCAGGCTGGATGGTCGCCTGCATTCGGTGCGAATCGACCAGGCCGGCCCCATGATCGATGGCGAATGGCGCCATCTGGGGACCGAAAACCTCCTGCACTAGCCGGCGCCAATGACGGGCTTGTGCAGGGGTGTCAGAGCCAATCGTCGCGGCTGGCAAAATTTGATCGCCCGGCCTTAGAAACGCCTCAATTAAACACCATTTGGAAAGGTGAGGGACGAACCGGGTGGTTCCCCGTGGCTGCCTCGTGCGGCCATTCTCCCGGTATCGACTCCCCTTACGATCCGGGCGGCGCTCGCACCGCCCGGGCGCCGGATCCGCGCTAAACGGACCGGCATTAGGATCGCGCGACGGCGGACCTCCTCCTAGCGCCCCCTTTGGAATGGCCGTTGTCGTGCGATCCGCCTTTCTTTAGTCCTCACTAGTCTTTTGATTCAAGTGCTTAGGCTTGAATTTTCAAGTGATACATCGTACGGTCATCGCAGAATTTCCGAGGTTGCGTGCCGGTCTGACCGCCATGGATGCGGAAGATTGGGACCGTGGGGGGAAGGGCTTATGCGCCTGATCAGTGTTGCCGCTGTCTTGCTTGCGTTGATCGCATCGGGATGCCAGTCACAGGTGCCGATGCCGGCGACCTATGATCTGACCTACCAGCAGAAGATGCAGGCTGCCTATCACTGGCAGGTCCTGGCGCGCGATCTGGCCGCCCAGGTCGACCTGCGCATGACCGAGCGCGAGCTGCCGCCCCTGGTCTATGTCGAGGGCGATGGTGGCGGGACGGCCTTTGACGAGGCTTTCCACGACATGATGATCACGGAACTGGTCGACCGGGGTTATCAGGTCTATGGCATCGAAACCTCGGAGACCACGACAGTCTCTTACAAGACCCAGGTCGTGCAGCACGCACCGGGCCGCTGGGTCCGGCCGCCGGTCGGGACGTTCGCGGCGCTGGGGGCAGGCATTCTGGCCGTGCGCGAAATCATCGTCGCCGACGTGTCGACGGCAGCCGTCGTCGGCGGCGTCGCAGTCGCTGCGGCGGCGGCAGAAATGGGCGCGGGTTCGGTGACCTCGCTCAGCGACACCGAGGTCATTATCACCACGTCCTTGGTGCGTAACGGCAGCTATCTCGCCCGTTACAGCGACATCTACTATGTGCCCGATAACGATGCCGAGCACTACGATGTGGTCTTGGCCGAAGCCGAGCTGGCGCCCGGCAACACCTTCATTATCAATTACGATTCCTACGAACGCTCGCTTCATGATGTGCGCCTTGAAGCGATCGATCGCTGTGCCCGGTCGGATCAGTTGGCCGAACTGATCGCGCGCGATTTCGGCCAGCGCATGCATACCGCGGAGTTCCGCTGCTACCGCGTCTAGCTGATCGGCGGAACTTGATCCAAACGGTCCTGGCGAACGCCATGCATTGAAGACCCTTGATGACGCGTCGTGGTGATAGACGCCGCGATGCCCCTGGCGCGCAAGTGACTTTTCACGCCCGCGGTTTCCTGCAAGGATACATCGTAGAGCGCCTGCCAATTCACCAATCACGCCAGACAGGCGCATGCCATCACATCCTGGGAGAACGCGATGAAGAAAATGGGAATAAACGAGTTTCAGGACAAACTCTTCACCGGAAAGCTCAACCGCCGCCAAGCTCTTACAGTTTTGGGCTCTGTTGGCGTTATGGCGTCGGTCATGACACCTCGCGGCCTGCGCGCCGCCCAGCAGCCGCTTGTCCTCGAGTGGAGCGGTTACGAGCTGCCTGAGCTTTATCCTCCTTACTTCAAAGCCCATGGCGAGCCAGAATTTTCATTTTTCTCGTCCGAGCAAGAAATGGCAACCAAGGTTCGCAACGGGTTCCCGGCCGATATCACGCATCCGTGCGCTGAAAGCTGGAGCCGTATGTCGGATGCCGGCCTGTTAAAGCCTATTGACGTCAGTCGGTTGTCGAACTGGAACGACGTGTTTGCCGGCCTGCGCGACCATCACGCGATCCGAGACGCGGAAGGCAATGTCATGATGTTGCCGGCTGACTGGGGCAACAGCTCGATCGTCTATCGGACGGATCTCTACGAAGGCGAAGAAAGCTGGTGCATGTTGTTTGACGAGCGCTACGAGGGACGTCTGTCGAGTTTTGACAGCGAGAGCTCCGTTCTGGTTGCCGGGCTCTGTCAGGGATTCGGCGAAGAATCGTTCAACATGACCGATGAAATGCTCACCGAAATTCGGCCCCTTGTGGAGAAACAGGCACGCCTTGTCCGGTTCTACTGGGGTGACCAGACGGAAATCGAAAACGCCTTGGCGTCCGGCGAAATCGTCGCGGCCTACGCGTGGAACTCGGCGGTCAAAACGCTCAAGGAGCAAGGCATACCAGTTGCCTATGCCGTGCCCAAGGAAGGTATTCTGAATTGGTTGTGTGGTCTGTCGATCACCACGGTCGGAACCGGTGATGAAGACCTCATCTACGAGTACCTTGATGCATGGCTTGATCCAGAGGCCGGCAAATTCCTGATCGAAGACTATGGCTATGGCCATTCGAACGCGGTCTCGTTCGAAGTCGCCGATCCGGAATTGGTTGCCGCGCTTGGCTTCCCGGCCAATCCGGTCGAGATGCTGGACGACGGAATCATGTTCCAGCCCTATGATCCACAGGTGCTTCAAAACATGGTCAACATGTTTGACGAGATCAAAATCGGAATTTGATCCGTTATGGTCGCGGCCGGAGGTGGGTTTTCATCCTATCTCCGGCCTTCTCCTGCCGGTGATCGGTTGCGAAGAGCCATTTCTGGGTGAATTTCGCGGTGTTTGGCCGGACCGCGTAACATCAGATAGGAGCCGGTGAAGTTGGCAAGAGGCTTTTCAACACATCGGCTGGTGTGTATGACTAATAGTAAGTGGGTCCGCGCCAAGGGCATGACGATTTGGGAGGCGGATGGGGCCCCGTATCTGGGAACAGGACCAAGAGGTACGGCCCATGGCTGACCAAACGCATTCGATGGGGGCGGGCACCGCTGATTACGGCGGATCGCTGGGTTTCCGTATCCGCTCCGTGTTTTTGAAGTACGAATGGCTGCGCGGCTACACGCTGATGTCACCGACGTTGTTGGTGATGATCTTGCTGATGTGCGTGCCGCTGTTCACGCTTGTGACCTACAGTTTCTGGACCCAGAACTACCTGGACATCGACACGACCCCGACGCTGGACAACTATCACGCCTTTTTCCAGAAGCCGATTTATGTGGCGTTGATGATGAAGTCGATCCGGATGTCGCTTTATTGCACCTTCGCGACGCTGATCCTGGCCTACCCGATGGCGTACTTCATCGCCTTCAAGGTGAAGAAGAACAAGCTGGTGTGGCTGATCCTGATCACGGTTCCGTTCTGGACCAGCTACCTGCTTCGGGTCTTCGCGTGGAAGGTGATCCTGGGCTATAACGGCGTCATCAATTCCGGTCTGATCAGCCTGGGTCTTCTGGAGGAACCGCTTCAGTTCCTGCTCTATAACCCAACGGCGGTGGTGTTGACGCTGGCCCATGCGTGGGCGGCGTTCGCTATCCTGCCGATCTATGTGTCGCTGGAGAAGATAGACAGATCGCTGCTCGAAGCGGCGACCGACCTCGGCGACACCCCGGGCGAGAGGTTCTGGCGTGTGACCTGGCCCCTATCGATACCCGGCGTTATCGCGGCCGGCCTGCTGGTCTTCATTCCAACCGTGGGCGACTACGTGACGCCCAAGCTGGTGGGCGGAACGACCGGCATCATGATTGGCAACATCGTGCAGTCGCAGTTCGGTAAGGCGAACAACTGGCCCATGGGGGCGGCGCTGTCCGTCATCTCCATGATCCTGATAGCGACACTGGTGGTGACCTTCATTGCCACAATGACGCGCGGGAGGGCTAAGTCCTGATGTCGGATACAACGAACACCGACGCCACTGCGTCGGAAGGCAACGAGGAACGCGCGGCGGGGACGCCGGGCCACGTTCAGGGCAAACACGAGGGTTATCATTGGTCGGGAGAAGCACCGCTGTTCATCTATGCGGTGTTCTATCTCTCGTTTCTCTATATCCCCGTTCTGTTTCTGCCGCTCTTCTCGTTCAACGACTCGATCTATGTCGCATTCCCGCTGAAGGGCTTCACGGTCCAGTGGTATGGCGACATGCTGGACAACCCGGCCTTGACCCAGGCGCTGTGGAACAGCGTCAAGGTCGGTGTCGGGGTCTCGATTGTGGCGACGTTCTTCGGCATTTTCGCGGCCAAGGCGATGACGCGCTATCACATGCCGGGCAAGGGCCCGCTGACCAGCTTCATCATGCTGCCGCTGGTGGTGCCGGGGATCATCCTGGGTATCGCGCTGCTGGTGATCTCCAACGCGGTCGGTCTGCCGCTGTCGCTGTTCACGATCGGCCTGGCGCATACGCTTGTGGCGGTGCCGTTCTCGATGCTGGTGTTGATGTCGCGGCTTGAAGGTTTCGACAAGAGCCTGGAGGAAGCCTCTCTTGATCTGGGCGAGAACGCGTTCTCGACGTTCTTCAAGGTGACGTTGCCTCTGGCATGGCCGGGCATTCTGGCCAGCTTCTTGTTGTGCTTCACCATCTCGTTCGACGAGTTCATCCTGGCCTTCTTCCTGGCCGGTAACGAGGTGACGCTGCCGATCTACATCTGGAGCCAGCTGCGCTTCCCCAACAGGCTGCCGATGGTGCTGTCGCTTGGCGCCTGCATCCTGTTGGCATCGTTCTTCATCGTCACCTTCTCCGAGGTCATTCGACGCCGCGGCGTCGGAACCCAGAGCGGCTCGGCGATCTAAGGGAGACGAAAGCGCTAAGGCGCAACGAACAAAAATGGACTTGGCAACAGCGGGTGGGCGCAAAAGGTATGCGTGAGGACTATATCGCGATTAAGAGCGTGTCGAAGCACTTCGGCAGTGTGCGAGCCGTCGATGACATCACGTTCAACATCGAGGAAGGCGAGTTCTTTTCCCTTCTCGGTGCATCGGGTTGCGGCAAGACGACGTTGCTCAGAATGCTGGCTGGTTTCGAGCAGCCGACCCTGGGCAACATCTTCATCGATGCTCAACCTCAGGCCGGCGTGCCGCCCCATCAGCGGCCCGTCAACATGGTGTTTCAGAGCTACGCCATATTTCCGCATCTGAACGTCCACAAGAACATCGCCTACGGCATGCGGAAATCCGGCCTGAACAAGACCGAGATCGACCGCAAGGTCGACGAGATGCTGGAGCTGATCAAGCTGCCTGGCTATGGCTCTCGTGGCGCCCATCAGTTGTCCGGTGGCCAGCGTCAGCGCATCGCCCTGGCGCGCGCCTTGATCAAGCAGCCGAAGGTGCTGTTGCTGGATGAGCCGCTAGGCGCGCTCGACAAGAAGCTTCGTGAGCAGATGCAGCTGGAACTGCGTGCGCTGCAACGCGATGTCGGCATTACCTTCGTGTTCGTGACCCACGATCAGGAAGAAGCCATGACCATGTCCGACCGCATCGCCGTGATGTCGGAAGGCAAGGTGCTGCAAATCGACTCGCCGACCCATCTCTATGAGATCCCACAGGTCAAGGAAGTCGCCGACTTCATTGGCACGATCAATTTCTTCGGCGGCAGCATCAAGGGCAAGGACGGCGAAGCCACCATCGTTGACACCGAAGGTTTGGGTCAGGTTCGGTCGATGGCCGGCAATGCCGAAACGCCGAGCAGCGGCGACATCACGGTCGCCATCCGGCCGGAGAAGTTCGGCATCTCGTTCCAGAAACCCAATGTCCTGCACAACGTCGTCGAGGGTTCAATTCAGGCCGCCGCCTATCTGGGCGACCGCAGCCATTTCTATGTCCAGGTGGACGGCCGCGATGCGCCGGTAGCCGTCGCCGCACAGAACGCGCAGCGCCAGCTGGAAAGCGTCGACCCGGACAAACACGAGACGGTCTGGTTGACGTGGGATGAGAATTCGGCGCTCCTCTTGAGCCGCTAACAGTTCTCTTAACCGTTCGCAAAGGGCGCGGTCGTGAGGTCGCGCCCTTTTTCTTTGGCTGCGTGAATCCGTCGGCTGTGCCAAGGCGTAGACACGGCTTGGCTTTCGGCGGGCACTGCGATAAAAGTCGCGCGCCTTTCCAGACCTTTCCCGATACTGAGGAGTACAAAGCGGTCCATGCGCTACGCACCGATCGTCGATCGCCTTGCCAACGAAGGCGCGCGTGCCTGGGACGTCCACAGCCGCGCTCTCAAGTACAAGAGCGAAGGGCGCGATGTCATCGTTCTGAGTATCGGCGATCCCGATTTCGATACGCCGGCGCCCATCGTCGAAGCCTGTATCGACGATATGCGTAGTGGCGATACGCACTATTCCTACATTGATGGGAGCCCGCAATTGCGTGCGGCGGTCGCTGCCTATCATCAACGTAACACCGGTCAAGACGTTGGCGCTGACAACGTTTCTATGAGCCTGGGCGCCCAGGGCGGTCTTTTTGGCGCGGCGGCTTGCACGGCGGGTCCGGGCGATGAAATCATCGTGCCGCAGCCTGTTTACGTGACCTATGAGTCGGTTGTCCATGCGACCGGCGCCGAGATGGTCTCCATTCCACTCAGGCCGGAACGGGATTTTCATTTGGATCCGGCTGATGTTGAGGCGGCGGTGACGCCCCGCACGCGCAGCGTCATGATCAACACGCCTCATAATCCGACGGGCGCCGCCTATGGCCTTAAGGACTTGGAGGGGCTGGCCGAGGTCTGCCGCACGCACGATCTATGGCTGATCTCCGACGAGGTCTATAGCCGGACGCTTTTTGACGGCCGCCGGCACCTTTGTCCGGCGACACTGGACGGCATGGCCGAGCGTACGATCGTCGTCGATAGCCTCTCGAAATCCCACGCCATGACCGGGTGGCGGGTCGGTTGGGTGGTCGGCCCACCATCGCTGCGCCAGCACCTCTATCACCTGGGCCTTGCCCTGCATTATGGCCTGCCGACCTTCATCCAGCAGAGCGTGGAGATCGCGTTCACCGGCGATTTCCCCGAAATCGCCACAATGCTCGCCCATTACCAGAAACGGCGAGACTTGGTGCTTGATCGACTGAGGGACGTGCGCGGGATCCGGGTCGTCAAGCCGGAAGGTTCGTGTTTCATGATGGTGGATATTCGCGACACCGGCCTGACATCCCAAGCGTTCTCCGACCGTCTGTTGGAGGAAGCCGGCGTATCGCTGTTGGCCGGTGAGGGTTTCGGGCCCAGTGGCAGTGGATTCCTGCGGTTCTCGCTGACCGCGCCATCGGCCGAGATCGCCGAGGCGTGTGATCGTTTTGCCCGGTTTGTGCGCGGCTTAAACAGTTAGCACGACACGGCAATTCACCTTCGCGTCAGGCCCGTGCAGAAGACTTGCGCCGACATGCAGCAAAGGCCACGTTATCGTCCATGACCGACAACACATCATCGGTTGAAGCCGATCAGCCTCGCGCTACGCGTCGTTGGTTGTATGCGTTGCCTGTTGCGTTTTTCGCGATCCTTGTCGTCGCCTTGGCGATCGGCCTGGGACGCGACCCCAGCGTGCTGCCGTCGGCCCTGGTCGGCAAACCGGCGCCGGAATTTGACCTTCCCGAAGTCCCTGGCTATGGGCCAGGCTTCTCGAACGAGACGCTCAAAGGTCAGGTCAGTCTGGTCAATGTCTTTGCCTCGTGGTGTGTCAGTTGCCTGATTGAGCACCCGTTGCTTGTCGAATTGCATGAAGCCGGCGATGTCGCGGTGTTCGGGTTGAACTATAAGGATTCGCCCGAGGATGCCGCCGCGTGGCTCGGCGAGCATGGCAACCCGTATGATGCGACCGGCGTCGATGCGCAGGGCCGCGTGGGAATCGAATGGGGCGTCTACGGCGTACCCGAGACCTTCGTCGTCGATCGCGACGGCCAGATCGTTCACAAGCATATCGGGCCGATCACGCCGGATGCATGGCAGAACGACATCTTGCCGATCATCCAGGAGCTTCGCTCATGAGACGCACGATACTCGCCGGCGTGGCGGTACTGCTGCTGGTAGCTGCCTGGATGCCGACGAACGCGAGTGATACCTTGCCCAACTTTGCCTGGCTCGACGAACCGGAGGCGTCGCCGGACGTGCTGTTCTCGGTCGAAGGTGGCGACATGCGCACGTTGGAAGCGTACCGCGGCAAGGTGATCGTGCTGAACTTCTGGGCAACGTGGTGCCCACCATGCCGTGAGGAAATGCCTTCTCTTGATCGGCTCGAGGCCAGCCATGGCGGCGACTATCTGGTTGTCATGGCGATGTCGGTCGATCGCGGGGGTGAGAATCAGATTCGCGAGTTCTACGACGACATTGGCGTCAACGACCTGGGCGTCTTCAGCGACCCCACCCAGAAGGTGTCACGCGATTTCCGCGTTCTCGGCCTGCCGACGACGATTGTCATCGATCACCAAGGCCAGATGGTCGCAAGGCTTGTGGGCACCGCGGAATGGGATAGTCCGGCCGCGTTGAAGGAGCTGCAGCCACTGATCGACGCCGCGCGTCTGGCCGGTGGTGGAGCCAGTACTGGCCAGGCATCGCTGGCCACCGCGCCCTAGCGGGTCAACGGCCGGCCCGGCGTCATGCTCGAAATCTCCGGTATCGGCATTGGTGCGGCATTCGTGGCCGGTTTGGTGTCGTTTCTGTCGCCATGCGTTCTGCCCCTGGTGCCTGCTTACGTCTCATATATCGCCGGTGAGTCGCTTGAAGACCTGACCGGTAACACCACAAAACGGGCGCGGGCGGCCGCGGTCCTGCTCAGCCTGTTCTTCGTTCTCGGCTTCTCGACGGTCTTTGTCCTGCTCGGTGCTGGCGCAACGGCCGCCGGTGAACTTCTACTGACCTACCGTTACGAGCTGAGCTATGTGGCCGGCGCGATCGTCATTGTGTTCGGGCTGTTCATGATGGGTGTCTTTCGCGTCAGTTGGTTCGACCGCGATCTCAGGATACAGATCAACGTGCCGGGCGGACGCCCGGTCGCCGCCTACGGTCTGGGTGCTGCGTTTGCCTTCGGCTGGACACCGTGTATCGGCCCAATCCTGGGAGCCATCCTCGCTGTCGCCGCAACAACCGCCACGGTCAGTCAGGGCATGGCGCTGCTGGCGATCTATTCGCTTGGTCTTGGCGTGCCTTTCTTGATCGCTGCGGCATCGACGGGTTTGTTCGTCCAGCGCATGAAGGGATTGGGGCGTTGGGGTCGGCGTATCCAGGTCGCCGCCGGCGCCGTTCTTGTCATCATGGGCATTGCCATGTTGACGGGCTACCTGGCGGACTTTGCCTTCTGGCTGCTGGCGACGTTCCCGATACTCGCGACCATTGGCTAGCAATGCGATAGGGATGCGCACCCATTTTCGCAGCATGGCAAAACACCTTAACATCCTCCCATGACATCCGATGAGTATGCCGGCTACTACGCCGTAATCCGACAGATCCCCGAAGGCCGTGTCATGACCTATGGCGATATCGCGATCGCCGCCGGCCATCCCCGGTGGGCCCGGCGTGTCGGTTATGCGCTGTCATCCCTCAACGACAAGACGGTCCCATGGTGGCGGGTGATCAACGCCCAGGGCCGGATCAGTGTGGGCAAGGGCAGGGGCCATGAAGCGGCCGATATGCAGCGTCATCTGCTCGAGGCGGAAGGTGTCTACATCGACCTGGAGGGCGTCGTCGACCTGGAGACCTATCGGTTCGTACCGAAAGCGAAGCGGGCAAAGAAAAAGGGGAGCCCGAAGGCTCCCCTTTGACATGTGCCCAACAAGGGCGCGATCAGGACTCGATCGCGATCTCGTTGCCAAAGATGTACGACGTCGGGTGCATGGTGAAACCCTTCACCCTGGTGTCGTAGGCGGCATAGATCGCGCGCCAGACCGGCTGAACGATCGGGCCGTCTTCCTGCATGATCGTCTCGACTTCGCCGACCACCTTGCTTCGCGCCTCGACATCCAGGATGCCTTCGGCCTCGGTCAGCTTGGCGTCAAACTCCGGATTGGCGTAGTGAGATTCGTTCCACGGCACGCCGGAGCGATAGGCGAGGCCCAGCACCATGAAGCCCAACGGACGATGGGTCCAACTGGTGAAACCAAACGGCACCTTGTCCCAGACTTCCCAGAACTGCGCCGACGGCATGATGTTGATGTTGACGTTGATGCCGGCATCGGCCCACTGCTCCACCATGCCCTGAACCGCCAACAACTCCCAGGCCGGCTCCTTCTTGCAGGCGATCTCGACTTCCAGACCGTCGCCATGTCCGGCTTCGGCGAGCAACGCCTTGGCGCCCTCGACGTCGCGGGTCATGAACGGCAGCTCGAAGTAGTCGGGATGGATCGGCGCAACGTGATGATGTTCCGCCGGAGCACCCAGGCCGCGATGGGCCAGATCGAGAATTGCCGGCGTGTCGATGGCAAGGCGCAATGCCTTGCGCACACGCGCGTCGTCGAACGGTGCCGTGTCGACCTGTCCGCGGACCACGGCGGTCTGAGCCGTGTTGGCGGAATGGATCGTGATATGCGGCATCGCCTGGAAGGCGTCCAACTGCACGATGTCGCCTTCGTACATGCCATGGACCTGTTTCGACGCCAGCGCGCCAATCGCGGCTGACGGATCGTCGCCGAGGTCATGGAACTCAAGCCGGTCGATGTTGGGTCCATCGCCCCAATAGTCATCGCGGGCTTCCAGCACCGAGATCTGGCCAACGTCATGCTGGACAAGGTTGAAACCTTCGTAACCGTTCGAGCCGACGCCAAACACGCCATTCTCGGACGGATCCAGGATCAACAGAGGATAGTGGAAGAGATGCTCGGGCACCGCCACCTGCGGCACCTTCGTATTCATGCGCACTGTCCGGTCGTCGACAACTTCGATGGCCTTCTCATCCCAGACACCTGTTGCATCGTCGTTCATCATGTAACCCTGCATCAGGCCCAGGACAGACGAACCGGTTTCCGGGTCGAGCACGCGCTTCAGGTTCCAGGCAACCTGTTCGGCGTTGAGGTTGCCGCCGTTATGCCATGTCACGTCGTCACGCAGAGTCAACGTCCAGGTACGCAGATCGTCGCTCGCTTCCCAGCCTTCCAGGAGATACGGACGGGTCACGTTGTCCGTGCTGGTCTTGGTCAGATAGCTGACGACCTGGCGGGCCACGTTCGAATCCATAACCCACGAATAGGTATGCGGGTTGCTGATCTCCAGGACTCGCATGGCGATGCGAACCGTGCCGCCTTGCGGCAGATCCTGCGCTTGGGCCGCCGGAGCGAAGTCGCCGCCGGTCAGCTTGCCGGCGAACGCGTAGGCTGTCGTCGCCGAGACGCCCAAAAGCGCCGAGTAGCGAACGAACTCACGGCGGTCTAGCCTGCCATCGGCCAACTGCTCCTTGAGCTTTTCATAATACGGGTGTTCACGTTGGGTCATAACGTCTCCTTGCTCCCATGGTGGTCTTGTGCCACAGCTGTTTTCGGAGCCTCGGCCAGAGGCCAAAGTTCCACCTGAGGTCATTGTTTTCGCCACTGCGTTGATGTCAACAGACTTCCCTCATGACCGCCCCCACAACGTCAAACAATGTCCCGTTTGCGACGCAAAGGGCTTGCGGCGTAAGCGAATTGGTGGCTTGAGGGGAGGCCGGCCAAAGGTGATGATACTCCTTCCGATTTGTAGTGATTGCTTACAGGCATGAGTGTTCTTAGTTTTGCGCTTTATGCGGTGATTGCCGCGCTCAGCTTTTATCTTCTGATCGTCGGCAAGGCGCTCTTGCTTCCGGTCGTCGTCGCGGTCGTTTTTTGGTACCTCATCGCGACGTTGTCTTCGACTTATCGCCGCATTCATGTGGGTGATATCCGCCTGCCGGGTTGGGCCAGTCTGACACTGGCGATCTTGACCTTTGTCGGTTTGCTGACCGGCGTCATCGAAATGGCGCGTGGCAACATTTCGGATGTCGTTGCGGCCGCGCCGACCTATCAGGCCAATCTCGAGGGTCTGATCGACCGCGTCTACAGCATGATAGGAATCAAGGAGGTGCCAACGATTTCGCAGCTCCTGGATTCGATTGATCTCGGCAACATCGCAACGAAGCTGGCGGCATCGCTGACCAGCTTTGCCGGCAATGTCGGCATCATCCTTGTCTACGTCCTGTTTCTGTTGGTCGAGCAGGGCAGCTTCAACGCGAAACTTGAGGCGATGGTTGCCGACCCCGAGCGGCGCGCGCGTATCAAGCGGATGATCGGGCGGATCAACGCCGACGTCAGAACCTATATCTGGATCAAGACGCTGATGTCGGTTTTGACAGGCGGCATCAGTTACGTCGTCATGCGGATCGCCGGCGTTGACTTCGCCGAGTTCTGGGCGGTCATCATTTTTCTGTTGAATTACATCCCGACGATTGGCTCGATCCTTGGCATCGTGTTCCCGGCGGTACTGGCGCTCGTCCAGTTCAACACATTCGGCCCGTTCCTGATCGTGCTTGTCGGCATCGGTGCGGCCCAGGTGGTGATCGGCAACGTCCTGGAACCACGTCTGATGGGTCGCACCCTGAACCTCAGCCCATTGGTGATCTTGTTTTCACTTGCTCTTTGGGGTTCGATCTGGGGCATCATCGGCATGTTCTTGAGCGTGCCGATCATGGTGATCGCCGTGATCATCATGGCGCAGTTTCAGCCTACCCGCCCGGTCGCCATCTTTCTCTCCGCCAGCGGGCAAGTTGCCGAGGTAGACGACCCCAATAGGCCGGCGTGAACGATGCCCGTGGGGGTCACTGTGGACTGACGGAATTGCTTCGTGGTCGTTGACGATGCTTGAAGCATTCAATCAATTCTGGGCCGAGCTGTTCGCCGTGGCGACACTGGTGCTGACGATCGTCTTGTCGGTCGGTGTCATCCTGCGAAAGCGTAACGAACGCTCGGCGCTCGGCTGGCTCGGCGTTATCCTGTTGTCGCCACCCCTGGGTTCAATTGCGTTTCTCCTGCTCGGCATCAACCGCATTCGCCGGCGCGCGCAGAAGACGTTGAGGCATGATCAGATGAGCCTGCTTGAGGGGCCCGAGAGTTCCGGGCTTCCCATGGCGCCGAGTCACGGTGGTTCGATCAAGGAGGACCGTGAATTGCCACCGCTGGCGCGGCTGGTCGACCAAATCGTCGAGCGTCCTTTGGTGGACGGCAATCGTGTCGAGCCGTTGGTCGGCGGTGGTACGGCCTATCCCAGGATGCTTGAAGCGATCGACAAGGCGGAACGCTTGATTGTGCTCGCCACCTACATCTTTCGCCGCGATGAGGTTGGCTCCGCGTTCATCGCGGCCCTGGGGCGCGCAAAAAGGCGCGGCGTGGTGGTCAAGGTGCTGATCGATGGCGCGGGTTCGCACTATTCGTGGCCCACGGTCATCCAGGATTTGTTGGACGAAGGCGTTGACGCGGCCCGTTTCCTGCACTCTTTCTGGCCCTGGCAAATGCCGTATTTGAACCTGCGTACCCACCGCAAGCTGTTGATCGTCGACGGCCGAACGGGCTTTACCGGCGGCATGAACATCACTGGCAAACACGCACCCAAGGGCGAAGGCGATACCCATCATCGCGACGTCCATTTCGAAGTTGCCGGTCCAATCGTCGGTCAATTGTTGGACGTTTTTGCGGAAGACTGGCAGTTCACGACGGACGAGGCACCGGATGCCGGACTCTGGGTCAAGGAACTGGCACCGGCCGGTGCCATACATGCGCGGACGATCAGCGACGGCCCGGACGACCCGACCGATAGCCTTCGCTGGGTGATGCTGGGTGCGCTGACCCAAGCGAACCAGCGGATCTCAATCGCGACACCTTACTTTGTTCCCGACCAGCAGCTGGCAACAGCGCTGTGCCTTGCCGCGTTGCGTGGGGTCGAGGTCGATGTCGTGATGCCAGCTAACAACAATCTACCGTTCGTGAAGTGGGCGTCGATGTCGCGCATGGACGAGCTGATCATGTCCGGTTGCCGATTGTGGATGTCCGAGCCGGACTTCGACCATTCGAAGCTTTTCGCGGTGGATGGCGCATGGAGTCTGATCGGCTCGGCCAATTGGGATGAGCGCAGCCTGCGTCTGAACTTTGAGCTCAATGTCGAGTGCTACGATGCAGCCCTGGCGGCCGATCTTCATGCGATGATCGATGAGCGGCGTCAGACCGCCCAGGCAATAACGCTCGACATGCTGAAAGCGCGTTCGATGCCCGTCAAACTGCGCGACGGTGTTGCCCGGCTTTTTTCGCCCTACCTCTAGAGGTTGCGCCGGTCCGTGTTGGACAAGGTCGAGTTCCAGGGCATGGGCAACAAGCGTGCCATCGCATCGATCAAGTTCTGATCGAGGATGCCCGTAACCGGCAGGCCATATTCTTCCTGAAAGGTACGAATGGCTTTGCGGGTGTTGGGGCCGTCAACGCCGTCGACCGGCCCGTCCAGGCGGTTGTGCTCGCGCAGATAGCGTTGGACGGCGGCTACGTCGTTGCCCATGAGATCGCTTGCGATGGGAACCAGGCGGCGCGTCTGCTGGGCTGGTCGGACTTCCAGGGTTTCGCGTAGGATCGTCGCGCGTTCCAGGCCAGCGCGGCGCAGATCTTCGGTCAGGACGCCAAGCAACCGCCTGCGATACTCCGACGCGGTCGCCGCAGCTTCCGTTTCGTCGCCTGACCGGGCGATCAGGACCCAGGCATAGGCTTCGATGATGTCTTGTTCCAGACCGATACCGTTGGCCAGGGCATAGGCCAGATTGATCTGGCCCGCCTCGCTGCCGCCGACGGCCGCCGCGTGATAGGCCGCAGCCGCACGGCCGGGGTCATGGGGGACACCGCGGCCAAAGTGATACATGACGCCCAGATTGTTCTGGGCAGTGGCAAAGCCTTGTTCGGCTGCCATACTGTACCAGTGGACGGCCTGCTCATAGTCCTGATCGACGCCGATACCGCGTTCATACATCAGGCCCAGATTGTTCTGCGCTTCCGCAAGCCCGCCATTGGCCGCTTGACGGTACCAAAAGAGCGCCTGTTCGGGATCGTTGCCGCTGCCGCCGGAGACGAAAGTGCGGCCCAGATTGTACTGCGCGGCCGCCATGCCCTGACTGGCGGCGCGATGATACCACAGCGACGCCAAATCGTTGTCGACCGGTACACCGGCACCCTTTTCCAAGGCGACCGCAAGACTGAATTGACCGGGTCCGTAACCGGCCTCGGCGGCTGACTGGTAAAGCTCGAAAGCCTTGCTCAGGTCCTGATCGAAACCCAGACCTCGGGCGTAAAAATCACCCAGCCGTTGTTGTGCTGCCGGCAGACCACGCGCCGCCGCATAGCCGTACCACGTCGCTGCCTCCTCATAGTCGGGTTCGCCCAGAAGGCCGGACTCATAAAGGACGCCCAGATTGAACTGGACGTCGACATGACCGGCCTGGCCCAGCTCTCGCCATTGGGTGACGGCCGACGGATAGTCGCCCTGGTGCACCGCCATCCAGCCATCGCTGAAGTCGGCCTTCGCCATCGGGGCGCCCAGCAGGATAGCGGCCGCCGCCAGCCAAAGACCGAGGCTTGGGCAATGCCATTTGATCCGCCACACTGCCGACATCATGCCCGTCAAATCTGTTCCCGCTGCTCCACCCTACTGGTGCTCGGCCGCCGCTGACCTTGCGCGCCGCGATCCCACCCTTGCTCCTATCATTGCTGCCTACCCGGGTGAAGCCCTTGAACCCCATGGTGACATATTTCGAACGCTTGCCCGCGCGGTCGTCGGCCAGCAGATTTCGGTTCTGGCGGCCGAGCGCATCTGGAGCCGCCTAATCGCCGTCGCCGGCGATGTATCGCCGCAGAGATTTGTCCGCCTTTCCGCCGCGCAGTTGCGCGGTTGCGGCCTGACACGCCGGAAAGCCGACTGTCTGATCGCCGCCGCTCATGCGGCGTTGGCTGAGGACCAACACTGGCCGTCCTGGCTTTCGCTGAGCGATGAGGAACTGGGCGTCCGGCTGACGCGGTTATCCGGCATCGGTCCTTGGACGGCGCATATGGTGCTGATCTTTGCGGCCGGGCGCGCCGATATTCTGCCGACCGGTGATATCGGGCTGCGGCGCGTGGCGGGCGAACTTTATGGCACAACGGGGAGGGCGATGGAGGTCGCGGAACTGACGGTCTTGGCCGAGGGCTGGCGGCCCTGGCGCTCGGTCGCCGTTTGGTATCTATGGCGGTCGTTGGACCCGGTGCCCGTGGCGTATTGACGCCGCGGAAATCTGCTCTAGTGGTCGCGGGCGTAAAAGGCGAGGCCGACGAGACCCAGAACGGCGATCACGGCGACCGAAATGAACGGATCGACGCTGGTGATGCCGCTGACAACCCAGTTCACCCAGCCGGACGCCTGTTCGCCGATGTTGGAGCCGCTTTGAACATGCTGGGCGATGAGCAGGGCGACGATGGTCCCGATGGCGACAACGCCCGTTCCGGTGACAAAGGACATCATGCGCGACCAGAACGATGCCTTGTGCCGCGAGGTCGCGAAGATACGCTTTTTGACTCGGGGTTCAGATACGATCATCACGTCATCCCTTCGGTAACCCCGCTACCTGACGCGCCCAGGCCGGAGGCTTTGCGTCCCGGCGTCGCCGCCGGTTTGCCGTTTCGGGGATAGTGGCCCACCTGTTGGGGGACCCAGCGCCCTATGCGCTATCTATCCGCACACTCGATTCAGTAGCGCGAATGCAAGATTGGAGTCGAGTGACAGCGCTCACAAAGCTGTGGATTGCCTGCCGGATCGGGCGTTTGACGGACGCTCTTGACGGTATCGCGTGCGGTGAGGATCATCGCCGCGAACCTCTCCTGGAAATGTCCTCATGTCTCTCGTGACGAATCGGCTGGTCGAACAGGTCCAGCTCCCGCCAATTCCGCAAGCTTGGGCATGGGTCGACGGCGTGATCTTCCCGGCCGACCGGCCGCTTCTGGATGTCTGCCAGGCGGTGCCGGGCTACCCGCCGCCGTCCGAACTGACCGACCATCTGGCCGAGCGTGTGCGCGATGGTGGAACGGCAGTCTATACCGACATCGCCGGCCTGCCGGAGCTCAGGCAGACCCTGGCCGCCGATATTACAGAACGCTACCGCGCCGATGTTCGCGCCGATGACATCATGATCATGGCCGGCTGCAATCAGGCTTTCTGGAACACCATGGTCGCCTTGGCCGGCAACGGTGACCAGGTGATCCTGCCGTCGCCCTGGTACTTCAATCACGAGATGTCGCTGCGCATGCTGGGCATCGAGGTGGCGCCGCTGCCGTTTCGCGCCGACCGGGCCGGCATTCCCGACCCCGAAGACGCCCGAAAACTCATCGGCCCACATACCCGCGCGATCGTCTTGGTGACGCCCAACAACCCAACCGGCGCCGTCTATCCGCCGGATGTCCTGAATGCGTTTTTTGATCTGGCAAGGGAGGCCGACTGCGCGTTGGTCATCGACGAGACATATCGCGACTTTCTGCCGCCCGATGCGGCGCCTCACGACCTCTTCGCCCGCAAGGATTGGGGCGACACACTGGTGCATCTCTATAGCTTCTCGAAGGTGTTTTGCCTGACCGGCTATCGTGTCGGCGCGGTTGCCACCGGCGCTACTCTGCGCACGGCCCTTACCAAGGTCACGGACTGCGTTCAGATCTGCGCGCCGCACATCGGACAAGAGGCGGCGCTCTATGGACTAGGTCATCTGGATGCTTGGCGGACCAGCAATCAAGAGATGATGGCCGGTCGCGCCGACGCACTGATCCGCGCTTTTCAGCGCAACGACCTGACCTATGACCTGGTCAGCGCCGGTGCCTATTTCGCCTTTGTCCGTCATCCCTTCGGTGACGAGCCGTCGGAAAGCGTCGCGAAGCGGCTGGCGAGAGACCACGGTGTGTTGTGCCTTCCGGGTAGTTGGTTCGGCCCGGATCAAGACGCCTATCTGCGGTTCGCCTTTGCCAACCTCGACCAATCGGTCATGCCCTCCATTGTCGAACGTCTGGTCGACAGCCAGCCTTAAACCCATCCCTAGACAAAGGCTGCTCAGCGTTCGCGAAAGGACTCATGGCGCAGCTTTAGAACCGGCTTCAGCAGGTAGCGCAGCACCGTGTCGGTGCCGGTGTGGATATCGAGCGTTGCTTCCATGCCTGCGGTGATCGGCAGGTCGCCGGGCTCAGTACCCAGATACCCCTGGTCGGTTGCGGCGATGACGCGGAAATAGGTGTTGCCTTCTTCGTCCTGGTGGGAGTCCGGCGAAACCAGAATAACTTCCGCGTCCAGACCGCCGTAACGGATGTAGTCATAGGTCGAAATCTTGACGATCGCCGACTGCCCCGCTTCGACATAACCGATGTCTTGGGGATTAAGGCGCGCCTCGATGACCAGCGTCTCGTTTGACGGCACGATGTCCATCAGCGCGTCACCCGGCCGGACCACCGCGCCGATTGTATAGTATTTGAGGCTCTTCACGATGCCGTCGATCGGGCTTGTGATCAACGTGCGCTGGCTCATGGCCGAGGCCTTGATCAGTTCCTCGCTGGTGTGGTCGATCGAGAGTTCGACGCTGGCCAGATCTTCCAGGGCGGCACGGCGAAACGCGATCTCGGTCTCGTGAATGCGCTCGGTTGCCTGAGCCAGCGCGGCTTCGGCCGCCGGGATACTCTCGGCGAGCGATTCCAACTGGCCGCGGATTTGTTCGACCTCCGATTCGGCGGCCAGATAATCCAATCGTGAGATCAGGCCGTCGGTGATCAGGTCTTCGGCGATGGCGAAGTTCTCGCGCGCCAGGCGAAACTGATCACGCAGGCTGGCTTGTTCGGCTTTCAACTGGCGGATCTCGAAGTCTCTCTGATTGACCTCCTGCTGCAGGCCGATCAGGGCGCTTTCCATTTCGTCCTGCCGCGCGTGAAATGCGCTGAGTTCGTTCTCCATAACCGCCTGGCGGCGTTCGGCGACTTCTGCAGGGAAATCCGGTTCTCCGCCATTGGCCTCGGCTAGCAGTCTCGCGCGCCGCAGCATCAGACCGTCCAGCGTCACCCGAAGTTCGGACTCCTCGGTGTTCGACGCCGAGAGATCGAGGCGGACGAGGGGGTCGCCGGCCGCGACGATGTCGCCATCGGTGACATACATTTCCTCGATGATGCCGCCTTCCAGGTGCTGGATGGTCTTGATCTGGCCCTGGGGCACGACCTCGCCCTGGGCAATGGCGAACTCGTCGATCCTGGCTTGGGCTGCCCATACCAAGAGGCCGATCAACAGCAGCACGATCAAGATTCCGCTGACCCTGAGACGCGACGCCTTGTGCCGTCCGGCGATGTCGTCGAGTGTGCTCACGCTTTGCGGGCCTCGGCCAGATGAGGACCAGCTTTGGGTTCCGATGCGTTGGCTGCTTGGCGCGGCAGGTTATCGAATACCTTGGCCAGGACGTCCTTTGTCGGTCCGGCGATGGCAATGCGCCCTTTCTCCAGGCCGACAATGTGTGTGCAGGCAGCCAGCATGATCGGCGTGTGGGTCGCCATGACGATCGTGTGGTCGCGTGCCCGTTCGACCAGGATGTCGCGCAGTGTCTTTTCGGCCTCGCGATCCAGATTGGCGGCGACTTCATCCAGCAGCAGGATCGGCGGATCGTTAAGCAGTGCGCGGGCAACAGCGATGCGCTGGCGCTGGCCGCCCGACAGCCGTCGGCCGGCTTCACCAATATCCGAGCCGTAGCCGTCGGGCAGGTCGGAGATGAACCCGTGTGCGCCTGCCGCCGTGGCAGCAGCAATGATGTCCTGATCACGCGCGTCCGGGTTCATGCCAGCGATGTTGTCGCGGATCGTGCCGTGGAAGAGGGCGGCTTCCTGCGGCACATAGCCGACCCAGCGCGCGAGATCCTGGCGCGTGAATTGGTTCAGATCGGCGCCATCGAGCAGCACGCGTCCGTTAGTCGGCTCATAGAGCCCCTGCATCAGTTTGATTAGTGTCGTCTTGCCGGCGCCGTTCGGACCGACCAGGCCGACGATGCCACCGGGCTTGAAGTGCATGTTGACGCCATTGACCACGTTCGGGCCGTTTTCGCCGAAGCTGAAGGAGACGTTCTGCAGAATCAGCTCGCCGCGCGGGCGGGCAAGCTCGATCGTCGCCTCGGTCCGCTCCTCGGCCAGCTCGAAGGCTTCGCTCAGATGATCGACGGACTGATGGTAGGACGAGAGATTGCGCCACGTGTTGACCAGCTGGTTCATGGGCGCGATCAGCCGGTTGCTCAGCATATTCGTCGCGATCAGGGCGCCGATGGAAAGCTCCTGGTTCAGAATCGCAATGGCGCCGAAGCTTGTCAGGACGACCGTGGTGATGAACGACATGGTGAGCGACATATTGGCGAAGGTGTCGTTCCAACGGCCGCGCGCGATTGAGTGGGTGATGACTTCGGCGTGTTTTTCTTCCCACTGGTTCCGGAAACCCTCTTCCAGGCCCAGCGCCTTCATTGTCGTGCGTCCGGCCAGCATGTCGGCGATCAGCTCATCGCGGCTCAACAGGCCCGTACGCTCCTGGCGGCTTGCCTTGTCCAGGACGGAACCCGACAGCCAGGCGACGATCATGAAGGCGGGAATGATGATCAAGAGAAGCCAGGCGATCGGGGCCGCGATGACGAAAACCAGGACGACGAACAGCGGTACGAAAGGCAGCTCGGTCGCCAGCACCGCGCTGGGGCCGGAATACATGTTGCGGACGTTATCGCCGTCGCGGTAGAGCGAGTGCCAGTAGCTCGCCGGGCGCTGCTCGAGCACGCGCAGGGGCAGCGCGCTGATCTTGTCGAAGATGCTGCGCCCCAGCTTGACGTCGATTAGCAAGGCGGCGCGCTGCAGGATGCGGCTTCTGGCTTGGCGCAGGATGAAATCGAAGGCGATGACGACGGCGATGCCGCTGACCAGCGCGATCAGCGTCGTCGTGCCTTGGAAAAACACCACGCGGTCGTAGACCTGCAGCACGAAGATCGGCAGGCCAAGCGCCAGAATGTTGACGAACAGCGACAGCAGCATCACCTCGCGAAACGCGGGCATCAGCGGCTTCAGCAGCTGTTTCAGCCATGTCTTGTTATGGGACATCCCCATGCCCGGATTGTGCCACGGCAGAGGCCGTTGCGCCATCACCTCATGACTTGGGCTTTCTCTTTGTCTCACAACGGGTTAATGGTGTTTCCCTAAAACCACGTTGAAGCAGCGTTGGGGCTATGATTAAGCAGCTGACAAGCTGGAAGGTGACCTATGGGATCGCGCTGGCGCTGCTCGCGGGCATGATCTGGCTGCGTTTGGCCGATCCGGTGCCGCTGCAGACACTAGAAAACAAAGTCTTTGATGTCTATCAGCAGTTGCGCCCGCGAGAGCTGCCCGAACAACCTCTACCCGTACGCATCGTCGATTTGGACGAGAAAAGCTTCGGCGAACTCGGCCAATGGCCGTGGCCGCGCAATCTCTTTGCCCGGCTGGTGTCGAGCCTGGTCGACGATTATCAGGTCGGTGCCGTCGGTTTCGATATCGTGTTCGCCGAACCCGACCGGCTGACCCCCGAACAGTTGATCGAAAGCCTGGAAGGTCTCGATGCCGAGACCGAGCGCCGCCTGATGGAGTTGACCAACAACGATGCCACCTTGGCCCAAGCCATATCCGGAAAACCGGTGGTGCTGGGTCAGGTTGCGTCCAACTTCGGTGAATTGCCGCTTGAGGCCAACAAGCCGTTGAAGACGGGCATCGCCATGGTCGGCGAAGGCGATGCCGACAGCATCGCCCAGCAAATCCGAAGTTTCAGCGGCATGATCCGTAACCTTCGTATTCTCGAGGACAGCGCAACCGGCATCGGCAGTTTCAGCGTGGTGCCTGATGCCGATGGCATCATTCGCCGGGTGCCGTTGATCGTTGCCGTTGGCGACCAGATCTATCCGGCGCTCAGCATCGAGACGCTTCGCGTCGCATCCCAGATCCCGACACTGTTGATCAAGTACGGTCCAACTGGGGCGTCTTCGGTCAATTTCACGCAAGACCTTGGTATTCCGATCGATAGGCACGGCGAGGCGACATTTTATCAGGCGCCCTACAGTCAGCATCGCTACGTTTCGGCCGTCGATGTCATCAACGGAGACGTTTCGCCGGAGCTGCTTGCCGGGCACATTGTCTTTATCGGCACGTCGGCGGCCGGACAGGGTGATATCAGAAGCACGCCGCTCCATCCGGCACTGCCCGGTGTCGAGGTCCACGCGCAGATTGTCGAGAACATGCTGACGGGCGCTTTGCTGAGCCGGCCTACCGAGGCGACCGTGATCGAAAGCCTCATCATCCTGGTGACCGGACTGATGCTCTTGATCGGACTGCCCATGGTCGGCGCGATCTGGAGTTTGTTTGCGGTCAGCGTCATCAATGTCGGTGTCGTCGGGACGTCTTGGTACATGTTCACCGACGAGGGCATGCTGATCGGCGTCGCCTATCCGCTGATCTGCTCATTCCTGCTCTATATGTTCCTGACCTATATGAGCTATCTGCGCGAGGAGCTGAGCAAGAAGCAGGTCAGAAGCGCGTTCTCGCAGTATCTCTCGCCGACCATGGTCGAGCAGCTCGCCAAGGACCCCGACAAGCTTCAGCTTGGCGGCGAGATGCGCAACATGACGCTGCTGTTTTCCGACATCCGCGGCTTCACCGCGATCTCCGAACAGTTCCGCGGCAACCCGGTCGGCCTGGTCAGTCTGATCAACCGCTTTCTGACGCCGATGACCGGCATCATCCTGGAGCGCAAGGGTACGATCGACAAATACATGGGCGACTGCATCATGGCGTTCTGGAACGCGCCGATCGAAGACGAAGACCAGATTGATCACGCCTGCGATGCCGCGCTGACCATGGTCGAGCGCATACGCGATCTGAACGAAGAGATCGAGCGTGAGAGCGAGGCTGAAGGCAGACCGTTTTTCCCGATCAAGATGGGCGTTGGTATCAACACCGGCGAGGTCTTCGTCGGCAACATGGGGTCGGACCAGCGCTTCGACTATTCGGTGATCGGCGACGACGTCAATCTGGCGTCGCGTCTGGAAGGCCAGTCGAAAACCTACGGTGTCTTGATTGTTGTCGGTGAGTCGACTCATCGGGGGGCCGACCGTTTCGCGTCGCTGGAGCTGGACCTGATCAGGGTCAAGGGCAAGCAGGAAGCCGTCCGTATTTTTACGCTGCTGGGCCGCGAGGACGTGCTGAACTCCGACGCGTTTGCCGAACTTCGTAAGAACCACGAGGACATGCTGGATGCCTATCGGGCGCAGCGCTGGGACGATGCGGAAGGCCTGATCGCGGCCTGCCGCCAACGCGAGCCATCACTCGGTGAGTTCTACGATCTCTATCAGGAACGGGTTGACGCGTTCCGTGCCGATCCGCCGGGTGACGCGTGGGACGGTGTCTTTACCGCCGAGTCAAAGTAGGGGCTGCAACCGCGCTGCGGCTTATTCGAAAGCCCAGCCGCGTGTCAGGTTGGGATCGTCCAACGTTTCGATGGCGGTACCGCCGGCCGGATCGGACGGTTGACCGTCGGCATCCAGTGACTGGATTGACGGCGCCATCGTGAACATGGCGGGATCGCCGCTGGTTCCATTCGTTTCGCCAGTCGGATTGAGTGTCATCACATACTCATCCGCGGACCAGGCAAAGGGTTCACTGCTGGCAGTGATCTGAACCGATGTTACGCCGACCATCGGCGCGGACTCAGCACGGCTCATGGTGATGTCCGTCGCTTCGCCGAGCGGCTCGATCACCAGATCGATGGTCTGCTGATCGGACGAGGTCGCAAGTTCAATGTCGCCGCCGTCATAGACACCGATCGACGACGTATCCTCAAGGCCGGGAACTAGACGCTCGGGCGTTAGTCGGCCCATCGCCTCCAGCAGGCGGAAAATGCTGAGGTAACCGTCATACTGGGCGCCGACGAGATTGATCTGGGCGTTGAAAACATCGTTTTCGGCATCCAGCACGTTCAAGACCGTCTCTTGACCGGCTTCGCGCAGGCGACGGCGGGAGTCATGAACCTCGATCGCAATGTTGACGGCGTTTTCCAGCAGCTCGACACGTTGGCGTGAGGTCAGAAGAACTTCCCAGGCAAGCTCGACATCCTCGACCACCTGCCGATTGGTCGCCGCACGCTCGTGAATCGCCGCGACGTGCTCATAAGCCGACTGCGCGACATTGGCCTGGTTGGCAAAGCCGGCAAACAACTGCCAGTTCGCCTCAACCAGGATCGCCGCGTCACGTCTAACGCCTTCGATTCCGTCGACATCGTCTTCGACGTTCAGGCGGCCGACCAGATCGACACGCGGCCAATAGGCCGATCGCGCCTGATCCCGTGTCTCATCGGCCAGCAGGACCAAGGCCTGACTGCTTGCCGTTTGAGGATTCTCTGCCAGGCCGATAGCAATGGCATCGTTCAGGCTGGGCGGCAACTCGTCTTCAGGAATGCGCGGCAGTTCCATGCTCGCAATATCCGGCGGGTGGCCGAACAGGCGATTGTAGCGCGCTATGGCCTGTTGCAGCGTACCTTCGAAGGCGACACGGCGCTCCTCGGCAAGCTGGAGGCGTGTCTTCGCTTGTAGGACGTCCAACGCCAAACCGGAGCCACGCTCGACGCGCTCGTTTTCCAGGTTCAGCTGGGTCGCGATGGTATCGACATTGCGGTCGGACAGATCGATCAGGGCAAGCGCGCGCAGCACGTCAAGATAGGCCGCGACACCTTCCAGGATCAGACGCTGGGTATCATCCTCAAGCGTGAACTCGCTGAGGTCGCGGGTAATCTGGGCGGCGTCATAGGTCGCGTTGGTGTTGTAACCGTCGAAGATGTTCTGGCGCAGCGTTGCGGTAGCACGCGCACGTGACAGTTCCAGCGGATCACCGGGATCGGTAATGCGCGATTGCGGGCTGTCGGTCGACTCGTAGCCATAATCGGCGGAGACGTCGATGGTCGGCAGGTAGCCGGCAAATGCTTCGTTGATGCCTTCTTCGGCCGCCTCGACCTGATTGCGCAGACTCTTTAGCGTGGGGTTGTCACGCAGCAGGAACGCAATTTCTTCCTCCAGGCTTTCTGCCTGGACCGAAGTCGCTTGCGCGGCCAGAACCGCAAACACCGCTATTGGTGAGATAAAACGCGAACGCCCGTTCATTCTTCCCCCTGGCCACACATAAGGCCACGACGACCCGACACCTGGGTGCCCCAGCCAATGCCAGACCACATAAGCTGCGGCAATATACCACACGAAGCGGTGAGATCAACGCAACGATCCAGCGCAAGTCGTTGACAAGATTATGAGAATCCTATCGGCAGACTCTCAAGATAGGGGATAAGAACAGCAATTCTGGAACCGGCCCGATCAAAGCGTGACCTGAAGGGCACCCAGGCGTTCGGTCAACTTGACGTTCTCGCCGTAATCCACGGGAACGGCAATCAACGCGGGACCGTCTTGGGAAAAGGCCTCGTCGAGCGCCCCGGGAAGTTGTTCTGCGCCGCCGATGGTGCGGCCCCATGCCCCGAAGGAACGGGCTAGAAGTTCGAAATCCGGGTTGTCGAACGTCAAATTGGAATGGCGCCCGTTGTAGTGATCCTGCTGCTTCCACTTGATCAGACCATACTCGCCGTCCAGCCAGATCAGCGACACGATGTTCAGCTTGCGGCGCACGGCGGTTTCCAGGTCCTGAATGTTCATCAGAAACCCCGCATCGCCGCAGATCGCCAAGACCCGCTTGTCGGGATAGGCAATCTTCGCGCCCATGGCGCCGGGAAAGGCAAACCCCATCGAACAGAAGCCGTTGGAGATCAGGCAGGTGTTCGGTTCGTCGCACTGGTAATAGCGGGCGATCCACATTTTGTGTGCGCCGACATCCGACAGCACGATGTCCTCTGGCCCCATGAAGTTTCTGACGTCGCATAAAATGCGCTGAGGCTTCACCGGGAACTGGTCGTCGTCGCACTCGCTCCAAAGGTCGGCCGTGATGCGGTCGCGCAGGGGTGCCCGTTCCGCGATGTCGAACAACGGCAAATCGCCTTCGAAGCGGGCGTTTAGCTCTTCGTTGATCTGCCATAGCGCGTCGGCAATGTCGGAAACGATCTCGACATCGACCGGATAATCCTCGTCGATTTCCGCCGGCAGGAAGTCGATATGGACGAGGGTCTTGCCGCCCTTCTTATTCCAATGGGTCGGCGCGTACTCGACGAGGTCGTAGCCAACGGCGATGACCAGGTCGGCCTTGTCCAGTTCCGCGTTGATGTGGTCGCGCTGCTGCAGGCCAATGGTAAAGAGACAATGCGGGTCGTTGCGGGGCACGGCACCCTTGCCCATGAACGTGTTGACGACGCCAATGCCGGCTTTGCTCGCCAGCCGGCGAAGCTGTTTGGCGGCGCGTTTTCGCAGCGCACCGTTGCCCGACAGGATGATCGGATTCTTGGCAACGGCAATGGCATCGACCGCGGCCCGCACGGCCTTGTAGTCGGCCGCCGCGCGCCTGGTCTTGCGCGGCATAATCGGTTCTTTCGCGACATCGTGTTTCGCGATGTCCTCCGGCAGTTCGAGTACGCTGACCCCCGGCTTTTCCTGCTCGGCCGTTTTGAATGCCTTGCGTACGGTCTCAGGAATCGTATCGGCGCCGGTGATGCTGTGGGCCCATTTGCTGATCGGCTTCAGCATGCCAATCGCATCCATGTTCTGATGGCTTTCCTTGTGCAGCCTGCTGGTGCTCGCCTGACCGATGATGGCGACCACAGGCGAACGGTCCATGTTGGCATCGGCCAGGCCGGTCACAAGATTGGTCGCGCCTGGCCCGAGCGTCGCCAGACACACGCCGGGCTTGCCGGTCAACCGGCCATAGGTATCGGCCATAAAGGCGGCGGCCTGCTCGTGACGGCACAGCACAAAGTCGATGGAACTATCCATCAACGAGATCATGAGGTCGGCGTTTTCCTCACCCGGCAGGCCGAAGATACGCTCGACGCCTTCCGCCTCCAGGCAGCGGACAAACAGATCAGATGCTTTCATGACGACCCCAAAACGGCGTGATGGCTTACTGCCCTCGACAGACAGCCGGATACGATCCCATCGACTAGGTTGGATCGCGAGGGTTCACCGTCAACCACCGTCAGGACACGCTTACTTGAAGAGATCTGCCGGCCGACGACCTGGCGATTAGTAGGAGCGGGGCAGGTCGAGCACGTGTTCGGCGAGGTAGGAGAGGATGAGATTGGTCGAGATCGGCGCGACGCGGTAGAGCCGGGTCTCCCGGAACTTGCGCTCGATGTCGAATTCCTCGGCGAAGCCGAACCCGCCATGGGTCTGGACACACATGTCGGCGGCCTGCCACGAGGCGTCGGCCGATAGCAGTTTCGCCATGTTGGCCTCAGGCCCGCAGGGCTGCTCGTGGTCATAGAGGCTGGCGGCCTTGGTGACCATCAGGTTGGCTGCCTCGGTACGCGCAAAGGCTTCGGCAATCGGGAACTGAATGCCTTGGTTTTGGCCGATCGGCCGATCGAACACCCGGCGTTCGCCGGCATAGGCCGTCGCCCGGTCGATGAACCAGCGGGCATCGCCGATACACTCGGCGGCAATCAGGATCCGTTCCGCGTTCATGCCCGAAAGGATGTAGCGGAAACCCATTCCCTCTTCGCCGATCAACGCGTCCGCCGGTACCTCGAGGTCATCGAAAAAGATCTCCGTTGTCGCGTGGTTCATCATGGTACGGATCGGGCGGATGGTGACGCCCTTGCCGATGGTTTCGCGCAGGTCGACCAGGAATACCGAGAGACCTTCGGTACGCTTGGCGACCTCCTCGCGCGCTGTCGTACGCGCCAACAGCACCATGAGATCGGAGTGCTCGGCGCGCGACGTCCAGATCTTCTGGCCGTTGATGATGTAGCGGTCACCGTCGCGTCGTGCGGTGGTCTTCAGCGATGTCGTATCGGTGCCGCTGCCGGGTTCGGTGACACCGAACGCCTGAAGCCGCAGCTTGCCGGCGGCGATCTCAGGCAGGTAGCGCGCCTTCTGCGCATCCGACCCATGCCGCAGCACCGTGCCCATGGTGTACATCTGCGCATGGCACGCCGCGCCGTTGCCGCCGGAATGATGGATCTCGCTCAAGATAGCGACCGCAGCAGAGAGTGGCAGGCCGCTGCCGCCATAGCTTTCGGGGATCAGGCTGGCAAGATAGCCGGCCTCGGTCAGCGCGGCTACGAACTCGCCGGGATAGGCCCGTGCGCTGTCTTTCTCGCGCCAATAGGCATCAGGGAACCGCTGGCACAAGGCGCGGACGCCGTCGCGGATCTCCTGCCAATCGTGATCCTGCGGTACGGCGTCCGGCATGTCGTCGGTCCGATGCCCTACGCGGACTTGCCCTGGCCGGGCTCGGTCGCGTTCACCAGGCAGGCCATGTTGCCATAGGGGTGTTTGTTGTCGCGCATCAGCTGGTGTGCCTTGCCGATTTCGTCGAACGTGTAGGTCGACGACAGACACGGATCGATCTTGCGGTCGATAACCAGCTGGTTGACCGCAGCGGCCTGCTCATCGTTCGACAGATGGCTGCCCTGCAGTCGCTTCTGACGCATCCAGTGGTAGCGCAGGTCCATGGTGATGTTGTAGCCGGTGGTGCCGGCGCAGATCACGATCATGCCGCCGGTCGCGGCGACAAAACCGCTGGTCGGCAGGGTCGCTTCGCCGGGATGCTCAAAGACGATGCGCGGGCTGACCCGCTCGCCGCAGGCCTCCCAGATCGCCTTGCCGAACGCGCGCGCGCCCTTGGCCCAGGCGCCGTACTCCTTGCTCTCCGTGTTCGGCATCAGGCCCCAGTGGTCGAAGTCGTTACGGTTGATGACGCCGACCGCGCCGTGATCCAGGCAGAACTGGCGCTTGTCTTCGTCGGATATCACGGCGACGGCGCGTCCGCCTTCGGCCGCGGTGATCTGTAGCGCCATGCTGCCCAGGCCGCCGGCCGCGCCCCAGACCAGGACCACGTCGTCCTTTTCGATGACGTTGGGGTGCCAGCCCATCAGCATGCGGTAGGCCGTCGAGGCACACAGCAGGTAGCAGCCCGCTTCCTCCCAGGAGAGGTGCTTCGGCTTAATCTGCAACTGATGCGCCTGGGCCTTGGCGAACTGGCAATAACTGCCGTAGTTCGTCTGGTAGCCCCAGATTCGCGTGGATTCGGCCAGCATGGGATCGCGGCCGCTGAGGACCCAGGGATCGTCCGCCGGCCACCAGCCGGAATGTACGACGACCTCGTCGCCCGGTTTGACGTTGGTGACCTCGCTGCCGACCTTCCAGACGATGCCCGAGCAGTCGGACCCGCCGGCGTGAAAGTCTTCGGGTTCGCCCTGTTTTTGACGCACCGCGATAACGTCGACCGGATAGCCCAGCGCCGCCCAGACGTTGTTGTAGTTGATGCCGGTCGCCATGGTGTAGACCAACACCTCATCCGGCTTGATCTCTGGCACATCGATGATTTCGCGCTGCCAGGCGCTCTCGGGCTCGCCAAAACGGTCCTGACGGACCAAGAAGGCATGCATTTTTTCCGGGACTTCGCCAAGCGGCGGCCGTTCGCCAAGCGCGCAAATTTCCATGTCAGATTCCCTGATCCTCGACTGTGTTGCAGTGCACAATGATGGCCCTATCTCGCCCGGCTGGGCGCGATCCGTCAAGGCGATTTCGGCGCGTAAGCTCTCGCCAGGGCGGTGAGCAGGGGTATCGCATCGTCTATATCGCGACAGACCTGGGCGCCGGCGGCCTCCAGCTCAGCGGCCACATCGACCGGCAGGCTGGTGTTGGAGCCCGACGGAATCTGGTTGAGGCGGCCGCCGACCAGCACCGGCACGTCCACGCCGAGCTCCGCCAATTCGCCGACCAACGATTCGACAAATCCAAGGGCGACGCCGTTATAGGTGCTGATGCACACGAGATCGGCACCGCTAGACGCGGCCATTTCGGCGAGATCGTCCGGGTCGACGGATATGCCGCCGTCCTCCACCGTGACCGCCAGACCCTGCATGACCGTATCCAGCACGGACTTGCCGTGCTCGTGCACATCGGTGGTTGCGGTGAGCACCGTCAGCTTAGCAGCGGCGATCGTGGCGCGCTGGCTATCGTCGATACGGGCCAATCGGCTTTCGGCCATGCGGGCAATCTCCTTATGGACGGGTGAGGCGACTCGGGGACGGAAACCCGCCGGCGCGTCGGAGTCCGGCTCACCATCGCCGAACAAGCGCTCCAGCCGCCTGGCACCGAGCCGGCGCAACACCAGCAGCATCTCCAACACATCGCCGGTGTCGATGCCGGCTTCGGTCAGGCCGGCGAGCGTGCGATCGCGGAAGGCGACCGCGCCGGTGCATAGCTGTTCGGTGTCGGCCTCTACCGCTGCTAGATCGACGGGCGGCAGCCGGTCTGCGGTCAGGTCGATCAATCGGTCGGCGAACAACTGGGCATCGACGATCTCGTCGATATCGGGAATACGCTCGTGTTCGGAAACCGGGACCGGGTTGATCGCATGGCCGGATGGGCGCATGCGCTGGCCGGCGATGTCGATCTCCAGATAGGCGGCCAGACTGGCATAGTTGGCGGCCGGGCTGCCGCGATAGCTCGTTGTGTTGCCGTAAACCATGGTGCCGGGACCGTCGCTCATCTCGGCAAGAGCCAACAGGAAGGCAAGCCGCCCGCCCCCTTCGCCGAAGTGATGGCCATAACAGTGGGCCATTCGGGCGCCAACCAGGGCATCGACGATATGACGCTCCAACAGCGCAAAGCCGAGAGCTGAGGTGAGGTCCGAAAACGATGCGGCAAAGCCGTCATCAAGGTTGGAGTGGACGAGGACCGGCACCGGTTGCGCCGCCATCAAGCCGAGCGCGCGGATCGTCGACGCCGCGGACGTAACATCGTCGTCCCAGTTTGGCAGACGGAAGGTGAACCACTGACCCAGATTGCCGATCGCGGTCGAGCCTGCGGCAAGTGCCCACTTCGTGTTGTCGAAAGCGCCCGGAAAGCCCAGCACGAAGTCGCCAAAGTGTGGCGCGACCGGCGCCATCTGGGTCAATGCCGCGAAGGACTCTGGCCCGTCCAGCATGACGCCTGTGCCGCGCGGTCCTTTGCGCCGAAGGTCAAGGGGATAGCCCATGGCCCAATCCAGGCACAGGCCGTAGCGGTCGACGGTGACTCCCTGTTCGCCGCAGAGGTCATAGACATCGTGATAGGCGCGACGGTTCTTGTCGGGGTCGCGAAAGCCGATCTGGGCGTGGCGCATGATGCGTCCGTCGGCGATAGCCGCCGACTTGTAGTCGGCCTCCGAATTGACGTCATGCTCGATAAGAAAAGGGCAAGACCCGACAGTCCAGTCTCTGGCTGCGGCCGCGCCTTCGTCCAGCGAATCCGCGCCCGACGGCAGATCCAATTCGGGCAACAGCCTCTTGCGGTTGAGCGGCTCGCGGGTCTCTGTCATGACGCAGCCATACTAGCGCCATGGGCAACGCCCTGGCGATCAGGTAAACTGAGACCATGTTCCGCGACCGCACGTTAATGCCCGCCGAGGCTCTTCGCCTGGCTGCGCTCGGTATTCTGGGCGAACACGGCCACATGAGCTATGCGGCGCTTGCCACCGAGGTGCGGCTGTTCACGGCGAGTTTCGGTGGGTCGCCGGTTGATGTCATGTCGTCATCGATTGAGCTGTTGCGTTTCGAGGGGCTGATCGCGGTCAAGGACGAGGCCGATGATCCCGGCGACGTCGTGGTCGAACTGACCGACGGCGGTCGCGCGATGATCGGTGAACTGCTCCAGGCCACGATCAGGCCGGGAAACGCCTATTCGAAGCTGCTGACCGCGCTCAAAATGCGTTTCCTGCACATGCTGCCGCCCGATCAACAGGCCGAGCAGATCGAGATGCTGACCGAAGCGCGCCGCGCCGAATTGGCGCGTCTGGTCGACCTGCGCGGCAAACTGGCCGACGGCCATCCCGGTTTCCTCACCTGGCTCGACCACGAAATCGGCCGCATCGAAACCGACCTTTCCTGGCTCAGCGGTCTGAGCAGTTAGGCTGCCGGCGACGTCGCGCATTCGGCTCTGATTGTGACATGACGCAGTTGGTGATATGTGTCCGCAAAACTTGGCGTGGACATCGTGGGTATCATTGACGTTGGCGCCGGATCGAGGCGGCAATCGGGTGCGCAGGTCATGTCGTTTATTGTCGAGCTGTTTCAGTTCATGCGGGCGCGTAAGAAGCTCTGGATGGCGCCACTGCTGATCGTGATGCTGCTGTTGGGCGGCCTTATCGTCCTGACCAAGGGCAGCGCTATCGCGCCTTTCATCTACACCATTTTCTAAGACCCAAGGGTCTCAGTTTTCGGCAAAGACGCGGGCGAACGTGGCGCTTTCCCGGATCGCGTCGGCCAGAATGCTGTGGCCGGTGGCGTTCCAGTGGTTGTTGAACGGAAACTCGAACCGCTCGCCGGTCTCGTCATGGTGGGCAATGAAGAGCGGCTGCAGGTTGATGACCTCGAAACCCTGGCTTGCCGCCTGGGTCCACAGGAAGGTCATCATCTGCGCGGCAAAACTGTCCTGTGCGGCGGCCAGCCGTTCGGGGTCGTAGAGTTCCGGGCGCAGACCGTCGAGCGTGATAAGGATCTGCTCGGGCCTCAACCCGCTCTCGATCGGCAACAGCTTTAGGAACTGATCGACGGCCAGGTAGGACCGCGCCAGCCGTTCCTCGCTCGCTTCGGCCGCCGTGTTGCCGGCGTAGAGCGCGTCGTCCTCATCCGTCGCGGTCGTGCGTTGCGCCAGCATTTGGGGCAAAGCGCCGACTTGGAGATTTCGGTAGAGGTAGGCGACCAGCGCCGATTGACGCAGGGCTTGGCGCACCAGACTCTCGGTGGGGCGCGGCGTCGGTGTCAGGACCAGCGCGCCGTCGCCGTCCTCGGTGAAGAACGTCATGCCCCGCTGGCCTGGTTGCAGGTCGTCGGGCATCAGGCTTTCGTCGAAGTCGTTGCCGACGACGTTCACCACCAGCATGTCCGGTCCAAAGGTCTGGCCGACATAGCGCGACCATACGAGATACTGGCTAAGCGGCGCGTAGGCGGCGCCGAAACCGTAGACACGCATGTCGTCGCCCAACGCCGCTGATAGCCGGCCCTGGGCCGTTTCGGACCAATCGACCTGTATAGCTTCAATATAGCTGTCGCCGATGATCGCCAGCAGCGGCAGTGGACTATCGGCCTCGTAGTCAATGTCGCTTAGGAAGCCGACGTTGTTGACGTGGCGCTGACGGGCGTTCTTGAAATCCCAGTCTTGGGAGTACGAGAAATCACGGTCGGGGACGAAGCGGTAGACACTGCCGTCCTCGTTCATCGGCGCGACCACGAGGCCCTCGTTATAGGGCATGAAGCGCAAGACGATTTCAGCCAAAACCAGCGGTACCGCGAAACCGATGGCGATGGTGATCAAGGTGAGGGCGAGTTTACGCACGGACGCTGTTCCGGTTGAACGTCAGGCCGGCGGTTCAGCCAAAAGGTTGCGCGCGCGGTCCAGATCGACGGACGACATGGTGGCGGCGACGGCGTCGCGCTCCTGGCTGGCCTTGGTCGCTTGTTGATGGGCTGCGCGCGAGAGCCAGACATAGGCGCTGACCGGATCGGCCTCGACGATCTCGCCCCGGGCATAGAGCCGCCCCAGCCTGAGTTGCGCGCTCGCATCGCCGTTCATGGCCTTCTGCCGGGTCGTCGTCAGCACCATCATTTGCTTCTTGTTCACGATCTCGTCCCCGTTTTTGCCGGAACCAGCATAGTCTGCACCTATGCGCTTGCTCGTCAAAATTGCTTTGCCTTGGCTTCGGGCCGGGGACAGACTTTGCCCCTGTTTCGCGACTTCGGGGAGGGCAAACCATGCTTCGCAACGTTGATTTCGACACCAAGGACCTGTGGGAGAAAGACCGCGATCACGTGATCCATCCGTGGACCGACTTTTCCCAGTGGCAGGAAAAGGGCTCGGAGGTCATGGCCCAGGCCGAGGGCGTCTATGTCTTCGACACCGAGGGCAACCGGTTCATCGACGGTATCGGCGGGCTGTGGTGCGTCAACATCGGCTATGGCCGCGAGGAGATGGCTGATGCGGTGGCCGAGCAGATCCGCATGATCCCCTATTATTCACCGTTCCATCATCTGACCACGCCGCCAGCGGCCCTTCTGGCCGACAAGCTCGCCGAACTGACGCCCGGTACGCTGAACCACACGTTTTTCGGCACCGGGGGTTCGATGGCCAACGACACGGCGATTCGCTTCGTCCACTACTACTGGAACATGAAGGGCGAGCCCAAACGCAAGAAGATCATCAGCCGGGTCGATGCCTATCATGGCTCGACCTATCTGGCGGCCGCGCTGACCGGCATCGCTGCCGACCGCATCTGTTTCGACCAGGCCGACGAGCTGATGGAGCACGTGTCCTGCCCCTATCCCTATCGCCGGCCAGAGGGGATGAGCGAGGCAGACTTCTGCGATCATCTGATTGATGAGCTGAAGGAACGCATCGAGACGGTCGGGGCCGAGAACATCGCGGCGTTTATCGCCGAACCGATCATGGGCGCGGGCGGTGTCGTCGTGCCGCCCGAGGGCTACCACAAGCGGACCCTCGACCTCTGCCACGAGTACGACATCCTCTATATCTCTGACGAGGTGGTGACGGCGTTCGGCCGTCTGGGGCACTTCTTCGCGTCGGAGGATGTCTTCGGCATCACGCCCGACATCATTACCTCGGCCAAGGGCATTTCATCCGGCTATCAGCCGCTCTCGGCGACCATCATCAACGAGAAGATGTACGACGTCCTCTCCAAGCCACAGGAGGAGGGTGCGCTCTTCACCCATGGCTTCACCTATTCCGGCCATCCCGTGTGCTGCGCGGCGGGCCTGAAGAACATCGAGATCATGGAGAACGAGGACATTCCCGGCCACGTGCGCAAGGTCGGCCCGTACTTCGAGAAGAAGCTGGCGGAGCTCAATGATCTGCCGTTGGTTGGCGAGGTGCGCGGCAAGTGCTTCATGATGTGCATCGAAAACGTCGCCAACAAAGAGACCAAGGAGTTGCTGCCGCCTGAAGTCGACGTTGGTCATCGGATTGCCGATCATGCGCAAAAGCGCGGGCTGATCGTGCGGCCGCTGGGCCACCTCAACGTCATGTCGCCGCCGCTGATCCTGACCGAACCCCAGATCGACGAGTTCGCGTCCGTGCTGCGCCAGGCGATCGAGGCGACCCAGGACGACCTGGTGCGCGAAGGTATCTGGAACGGCTGAGCCGATTTCCATCGGGTACGGGAACACCGACGAGGTGTGCCGCGTGAGCGGTGGCCGGCCTTGGCCCGCCGCCGCCGCGCGATTTTGTCGCACGGTCGTCGCAGCGTGGCTCGTCGCCCTGGCGATGTCGCTCGCTGCGAGCCCGTCCCAGGCGCAAGACAACGAAGCGTGGGCCGCGTTGATCCTGGAAGGCCGCAGCGCCCTCGAAGCCGGTGATCCCGCGTTGGCGCTCGAGCTCTTCGAACAAGCTGAGCCGGCGGCCCAGACGCCCGACGATCAAATCGTTTCTCTGACATCGCTTGGCCTTGCCCATGCCGCGCTCGGCAACTTGGACGCCGCGGCCCGGTTCCACGGGCGCAGCCTTGACCTGCGTGAAGCCGAGTACCCGCCGCCATCGACCGCCGTCGCAACCGGCTTGCGTAATCTCGCGCAGGTGCGCCACCGCCAGGCCCGATTGGCCGAGACCGCGACCTTGCTGAACCGGGTCCTCACGATCTTGAACGAGATTGCGCCGGGCACGCCGGAGGTCACGGATGTCGAGAGCGATCTGGCGGCGGTCTACGTCAACATGGGACGCTATAGAGATGCCGAGGCGCTCTACGAGGCCGTCCTGCCCGCCGTCGAGCATGGGTCACCAGCCAGGCATCTGGCGGCGCTGAGTGGACTGGCGGCGGTGAAGGCCGCGTTGGGCGAGGCCGAAACGGCTTCGGCCCTCTATCGCCAGGCGTTGGATATCGCGGGCGCTGCCTTTGGCGCCGACCATCCGACCATGGCCAGCCTGATGAACGGGCTCGGCGAGGTCTATCGCGCCGAGAACAGAGCGGCGGAAGCCCGCGATCTCTATCAAGCGGCCATCGACGTTCGTGCCGCCGCGCTGGGGCCTGAGCATCCGGCGTTGGGCCCGCTCTACAACAATCTCGGCCTGGCCTTGCTTGATATGGGCGACCTCGAAGGCGCGAGCGAGGCGCTTCAGACCGCGCGCGACATCACCGAAGGCGCGTTGGGTCCCAGCCACCCTTCGGTTGCGACGGTATTGGCCAACCAGGCGGATCTCGACGAGGCGCGCGCCGATTACCTTTCGGCAATCGAGAACAACCTCATGGCGTTCCGTGTTCTGGCATCGAGCCTGGGCACCGCGCACCCTGAGGTGCAGCGCCTGCAGGTCAACCTTGGCAGGCGGTTGTCCCTGGCCGGCGACTTCGCGCGCGCGGAGGAGACGCTTGATCAAGCCGAGGCCGGCATCATCGCGGATCGCGGTGCCGACCACGTGGACATGATTGCCGTCTATTCGGCCAGGGGTCAGCTCGAACGCCTGCGCGGCGATAACCTGGATGCGCTCAAGAGTTACGAGAAGGCGCTGGCCATCGTCGAGGCTGCAGGTGGCGATACGACCATGGAGACGGCCGTCCTGATGTCGAACCAGGCGACGATCCTGGTCACGCTGCGCCGCGACGAGGAGGCCGTCGCGCTCCTCCAACAAAGCCTCGCCATTCGTGAGACGGCCTATGGCAGCGATAGCCCGAACCTGGTTGAGACGCTCAACGACTACGCGTTTGCGTTGCGCCGCCTGCGACGGTTTGACGAGGCCGAAGCCGTCGAAGCACGCGCGGCAGCGCTGGCCACGCCTTAAGTGAAAGAAAGGACGGACGCCGAAGCGCCCGCCCTCTTGCGAGTTGGATCTGCGGTTGTTGTCTACATACCGGCCAGGATGTTTTCGTAGAGCGACACGATCTCGCCGTAGCGGTTCTGGTAGGACGAGAACACGCCGCTGGCCAGGAACGCCTCGATATCGCGGGTCAGGCCGACGGAGGCCAGATACTCGTCGGTCACCTCCGGCATCTCGTAGACCTTCTTGTTGACGACACCGTAACCCCAGTTCAAGAGCTCATAGACCTGTGATTCCGGATCGACATAGGCATCGATCAGGTCGTGGGCCTGCTCATAGAGACCCCGCTCTTTGGCGCCGGGATTAAGGGCCAGGCCACAGACCCAGGTCAGCGCGCCTTCCTTCGGGTTCATCCAGATGTACTTGCCTTCGGTACCGCTGGCGGCCATTTCTTCACTCGCCGTCAGCATCATGCCGTTCCACGCTGCCGAGGCCACAACCTCGCCCGAGAACAACGCCTGGGTCATGGTCGTCACATCACTGGTCAACAGCCGCAGGAGCGGTATGCCCTCGCGAACCTTGTTGGCCACCAGTTCGATTTGCTCATCGTTCATGTCGAGGAAATCGATGCCCAGGTAGATGGCGATCAGGTTGAAGTGGTCTTCGACCGCGTCGAACATGGCCAGACGACCAGCCAATTCCTCATCGTAGAAGATGCCCCAGGAATGAGTGGCGGGATCCTTGTACTTCGGTGCCAATTCGGTGTTCACGATGATGGCCGTCTGACCCCAGTCCTCAGGCACCCACAGCGGCGTGCCGTCTTCGAGTGACGCGCCGGGCACGTGTTTCATGGGTTCGGCGATGTCGTCCCAGTGGCTGATCAGGCTGACGTCGATCGGCTCGACAACACCGGCGTCGTACCACAGCTTGATCTTCGACGAACACGGGAAGGTGACGTCGCACTCAAAGCCAGCGCGCATCTTAGAGAGCGCTTCGGCTTGGTCGGAGAAGAACGAATACTGCGGCGGCGAGCCATACTTCTCGGTATAGGCCATCGCGAAGTTTTCGTCTTCATAGCCGCCCCAGGTGAACATCATGAGATCGCTGCCCTCAGCGGCATGGGCGGGGCCGGTGAGCGGCGCTGCCATCGACATAACGCCTGCCGAGGCCAGAACCTTGTGTGCCTGTCTGCGGGTCAGTTTACCCTCGCAGATCTTGTCCTTGAACTCGTTGGCACACATGAGGGGTTTTAGTTTATCCATTCGCAAAGCTCCCTTGGATTGCGGCTTAAGGCCTGTCTTACAAGTTGAACTTTTCCAGGTTAGCCCAGACGTTTGCTGGGTGGGAGTCTGTAGTCCACAAAACGCGGTCTCACAGCAGTTGCGCGCAACTGGTGACCGTTTGTGCCTGATTTATCTCGTTATTGGCGAGTGATGGGCGATTACTTCACGTCTACTGACGTGGCCGCGGCTCAAGCGTGCCTAAGCGTCGGCCTAGCGTTCACTCTGCTCGGCCAGCAGGTCGGGCAGGTGGGCGCGGCAGACATCGGCAAAGGCCAGTGCCATGCGCGTGGGGCGTGATGTGGCGAGCCGGGCAAGGCCCATGCGCATCTCGCGGCGCGGTTCGCGAAGCGGCACGGACGCTAGGCTCGATCCGTCGAGCGCGCGGTGATGGGGTGCGCGCGAGTGCAGGAGACTGTAGCCGTAGCCGTTGGCGACCAGGCCGCGCACCATCTCGAACGATGTGGTCTCGTAAGCGATGTTGGGTTCGATGCCGGCTTCGGCGAATACCGACAGGAAGTGGCTGCGGCTCTCGGGCAGACCGAGCAGCACCAGGGGCTCGCCTTCCAATTCCGTCAGCTTGACGGTCTTCTTGTCGGCGATGCGGTGCTCGGCGGGCACGATGACATGGATGGGAACCGTGACCAGCGGTTCGAAGTCGATGTCCTGGGGCATGTTGAGATCGTAGGTGACGGCGAACTCATAGCGTCCGCGCCTGAGGCCCTCGGGCAGGGCGCGCAGGTCTTCCTCGTGGGGGCGAACGCGGATCGCCGGGTGTTCGCGGGCGAAGACGCGCAGCACGCCGGGCAGCACGAAGGGCGCGAAGGTCACGAAACAGCCGATATCGAGATCGCCCTCCAGCGCCTCGCCCAGACCGGCGGCATCCTGGGTCAGCTCTTCCGCATGGGCCAGAAGCTCGCGCGCGGAGGCAAACAGGCGCCGTCCGGCCGGCGTCAGCGACAGGCCCTGGGCGTGGTGTCGTATGAAAAGCTGCAGCCCGAACACGTCTTCCAGATGGCTGATCGCCGCCGAAACGGAGGGCTGCGACACATGGGTCGCTTCGGCCGCACGCGTGATGCTGCCGGCCTCGGCGGCCGCCACGAAGTAACGAAGTTGCTTCAGGGTATAGAGGATCACGAAAATCTATCCTATACGTCGCATAAATATCTTTTGCCATAGAATGGCGCCGAGACAAACTGCGCCACTTTTTTGCCAGGAGAGGACCTGAGCCCATGCTGATGACCGGCGACCAGTACCGTGAGTCTCTAAAAGACGGCCGCGAGGTCTATATCGACGGCGAGCGCGTCACGAACGTGCCGGAACATCAGGCCTTCAAGCCGATCGTCGATGTGCGCGCGCGCATCTACGATATGGCGGGCGAAAACGCATTCCGCTCCACCATGGCGTTTTCCAAGGACGGCGAGGACTACGCCGTCGCCTGGCAGCCGCCCTATACCCAGGACGACTGGTGGGCCAAGCGCGATTGGGTCGACACGGTCATGAAGGAGATCGGCGGTGTCGTAACCCGCATCGGCGACGAGACGGTCGGTGAGATGTGGTCGCTGGCCGACGGCAAGGACATCTTGAATCAGGTCGATGACTCCTGGTCGAAGAACATCGATCACCACATCGACAATGTGCTGAAGAACGACATCTTCCACGTCTCCGCCAACACCGATCCCAAGGGCGACCGCTCAAAGGCGCCGCAGGATCAGGACCCCGACATGCTGCTGCATGTGGTGAAGGAGACCGATGCCGGCATCGTGGTGCGCGGCGCCAAGTACGAAACCGCGGCCGCCTACGCCCATCAGGCCTTCGTCAAGCCGACCATCGCCAACTGGGGCGATGCCAAGCTCTCCGACTACGCGCTCGGTTTCATCTGCCCGATGAACGCGGAAGGTCTCAAGCACATCTGCCGCAATGGTTTTGCCGGGGTCAAACCAAAGGCCGACTATCCGCTCTCCAACGGTTTCGACGAGGTCGACACGCTGCTTGTCTTCGACAACGTGCTGGTGCCTTGGGAGAACGTGTTGTTCTACCGGCACACGGCGGCGGCCAGTTTCATTCGCGGCACGCTGCATCGCTACAGCGCCTACATGTTCGTCTTGCGCATCATGTACATCGCCGACCTCATGATCGGAACGGCGCTCTTTAATGTGCGTCAGACCGGCCTCGACAAACAGCAGGCGGTGCAGGAGAAGCTGGCGCAGCTGGCCTGTTACCGCGAAGGCATCAACGCGCATTTATCCGGCGCCATCGCCTTGGCCGAGAAGAGCCCCGGCGGCTTCCTGATGCCCAACCAGTCGCTGCTCTATACCGGCCGTGTGCTCGCCTGTTCACAATTGCCGGCGATGATGCATCTGGCGCGCGAATTGTGCGGCGGTCAGATCTGTGTCACGCCGGACAGCCCATCCTTCTTGTCGGACGACACGAAGGCGTGGATGGAAAAATTCTACAACGTCAACGACGATTGGCAGGCTGACGACCGGCGCAAGCTTCTGGCGTTCGGGCGCGACTTGCTGAATTCCGACTATGCCGGCCATAAGGTGACGTTCCAGTTGTTCGCCCAGTCGCCGCCATTCGCGCATCTGGGCGCCGTCTACCGCAACTTCGACTTCGATCAGTCGCTGGGCTTCGTCAAAACCGCGGCTGGTCTGTCGGACCGGGTGATGGCCAAGAAGTAGTTCAAAGACACTCGTTCCAGGGGAAGGAAAGACAACGATGGCGCATCAGCGTTTCCGCAAGTTCAACACCAAGGCCATGTATCCCGAGCAGTCGCTTGACAACGATCTGTGCATGGTCGTACGCGCCGGCAACATGGTCTTCATGCGCGGCCAGACCGGTTTCGATCTGGACGGAAATTTTCATGGCGTCGGCGATGGCGCGGCCCAGGCCGAGCAGGCCATGAAGTGCGTCAAGCAGCTTCTTGAGGAGGCCGGCGCCAAGCTGGAGCATATCTGCAAGGTCACGATCTATCTGACCGACCCGCGTTACCGCGAACCCGTCTACAACGTCATCGGCAAGTGGCTGAAGGGCGTCTATCCGGTATCGACAGGTCTTGTCGTCCAGGCACTGGCCAAACCGGAAATGGTGATGGAAATCGACGTCGACGCGGTGATCCCGGACGGCGAAGGTTGACGTCATGACCTTCTCGCTGACCGCCCGCTGCGCCCAAACGGGCATGTTCGGTATCGTCGTGACGTCGTCCAGCATTTGCGTCGCGACGCGCTGCGCCTGGGTCAAAGGCCAAGTTGGCGCGGTCGCCAGCCAGAACATCACCGATCCCGGTCTGGGTCTTATGGGATTGGACTTGTTGGAACAGGGCTATGGCGCGGCGGCGGCCATGGAGATCCTGATCAAGGCCAGACCGTTCAGTGACTACCGCCAACTCGCCCTGATCGACCGTCTGGGCCACACGGCTCACCACTCGGGATCCGGCGTGCTGGGGACGAACAACATCGTGGAGGGGCGGGACTGTATCGCGGCCGGCAACCTGCTGAGCACGCCCGACGTGCCCAATCACATGGTCAAGGCGTTCGAGAGCTCGGTCGGCGAACATCTCGCTGAGCGTCTGCTGCAGGGCGTTGAAGCCGGCTTGGCGGCCGGTGGCGAGGAAGGCGACGTCAAATCCGTCGGCATCAAGGTGTGCCACGACCATGCGTGGCCGATCTGCGAGATGCGCGTCGACTGGCACGACGAGCCGATCGCCGAGCTGCGCCGTGTCTGGCAGGCCTATGAACCGCAGATGGCCGATTACATACAGCGCGCGCTCGACCCCACCGACGCGCCGTCTTACGGCGTACCCGGCGATCCTTGAGCTGATTTGCCCGATTTGGTGGCGTCGCAACGCAGTTCCATCAATACGGTATCTGCTCTAAGTGTCGCTGACGACGACGATAGCGAAGAGCGGTCGGTGATCGGAACCGATATCCGAACCGCGCTCGATCGTTTGAAGATCCAGGCTGCGTGACAGCAGAATATGGTCGATCGCCAAGCCGGCGACGCCGAGCGCGGCCGGCCATGTCGGCATGATGTTGGGGCCTTTCAACCCGGTCCGGTCGAGGAAACGCCGGAACGTCGGCGACCATGGTGTCGCATTTAGATCGCCAATGGCAATCACGGGTCGTGCTTCGTTTGCGATCATCTGCGCCATAGCGTCCAGCTGCGCGTTGCGGATGGAATAGAACGACGCGACGAGAGGCGGGTAGGGGTGCAAGCCGACAATGGCGACCGGTCCGGCATCGGTTTCGACCTCGGCGATGATCATGACCGGTGGTTCGGTCTGCCAGTCGGACGGAGTAGGCAGCGCGACGACTTGCTGGCTCTCGTCACCGGTCAGCGGTAGTCGGCTGAGCAACATCATGCCGAACGCGTGTTCGCGCGGCGCCGTAATCATGTAGGGGTAAAGCGGAGAGAGCTTGGCAAGCGCGTCAGACCACGCCTGCGTCGCCTCGGCCACGACCACGATATCGGGATCCACGCGCGCGATTTCGGCGATCAAGGCGCGATGGTCGGCGTTGTCGTGTTTGGCATTGCTGTACATGACCTTGACCGTCACGTTGTCGTCGTCGGTCACGCCCGTGGCGGTCGCCTGAGCAGAGGCGACCGCGGTGCCGGCGACGTCGCCCAGATTGACCAGAGCGACTAGTGCAAGGCAGGCGGCCAACCAACGATAGCGACGGATCACCGCCAAGAGTGCGATGAGCACCAGAAGCACCAGAATTTGCAGGCGGAAACTGACAATGAGCTCAAGCGGCCAAGCTTCAAGGCCGGTCAGGGGAATTGCCGCCACGAGGCCGGCCAGGCCGACCAACATGTAGAAACTCACCTCAAGAACAGATCGGCGTCGTGGCCGGACCATGCCTCAAAGCCCGAAACGGCTGCTGCGCAAGCACATGGGGCCGTTCAACAGCACAATTGCGGTGATGTCATGACATTTCTTGCCATGACGCATCGCTGTACTTCATGGCCCCAAGCCCTGAAAGGGGATCCAGAAGGCCGAACCCGACCGCCGGCCATCGACCAACCGGACCACAAGATAGGGGTGGGGTTTGGCCTTATCCTTACCCAATTCGATCTATGTCAGGCTCGATGGTAGTACTGACGATGCACCAAAGGCTTACCTAAAAGATAGCGGTCATTTGGCGCAATTCAGCCCCATTCTGGCATTTCAAATGACGGTGGCCAGGCTCGACGCCGTCGCGCAACGACGTGACACCTTCTCCAGCGCGTCAGATGCCTGCACCGATGTGCGTGTAAGGGACCAACAAGACATGGAGAGTGTATCTATGGCAGCAACCAGCATTGCCTACGTCGTTGGGCAGGATCAGGGTCCGCGTAAAAAACTTCGTCAGGCGTTCGATGAACCCGGGCGGTGTGTCGGCAGACAAGCGACCAGCCTCAGGTCACTGTTGTCGTTGCGTGACGATGATCCCAAGCCCGATGTTGTGTTGATTGATATGACCCACTGGGGGCCGGACGCAGCGCATGATTTCGATCAGCTGCGTGAGACATACCCCGACGCCGAGTTCTTGGTCACCTATCCAAGGGATTGGTATCACTAAGCCGGTTCGCCCCACACCCGGCGGGTGAGGGGCGCCAACTTTTCTGCGGCTTCACGTCTGTTGGCGACACCACGACAACCGCCCTGGACATCGATTGTCCGGGGCGGTTCAGCGATCTCGGCTAACCAGCTTCTAAGAAGCATTTTCTGTTGAGTCTTTCCCGGCGTCCTTGGCCGCCTTGCGCATGGCGGCGGCCAGCATCACGGCGGTCCAGCCGGTGAACAGCAGGCTGATGCCAACCAACAGGCCAATGACCCACATATAGTCTTCGGGCAAGGCGACCCAAAGAACGACGCCCAGAACCAGATCCAGAACACCGGCAAACAGGATCCACCCCCAGCCGGGCTCGGACTTGTGCTGGAAGGCTGCGATGATCTTCGTGATGCCCTCAACGATAAACAGCGCGATGATTATCGCCGTCAGCGCCAAGGCACCGCCGAAGGGATCAAAGAGGATTAGCGCACCGGCAACAATGGCGACCACCGAGGCCACCAAGTTCCAGGTCAAGCTGCGTCGCGAATGTTCCTTGAAGGCGGTGTAGCCACGGACAATGCCGCCGATCAACAAAAGGATGCCGATCAGAAGTGTGATCGCGACGGTGAAGAGAAACGGCAACAAAATCGCCAGGCAGCCTAGCACGATCAACGCCGCACCCTCAAGCATCAAGGTCGACGTGCTTGTTTTCGCGGCGGCCTGGCTCACCAGGTCCGCAAAGTTCTTATCGGACATTCAAATCCCTCCTTCGCGGATCCCCATACGCGTGTGGGTCGTGTTATATCAAATGTTGACCACCGGTAATCATAATCTCCGAACCCGTCACGTAACGGGAGTCGTTGCCGCACAGGTAATAGATGGTGCCGGCGACGTCCTCGGGCGTACCCATCTGGCCGAGCGGAATGCGGGGCACAAGGTCGTCGTACTCCGGTGACAGCATGGCGGTCTCGATTTCGCCCGGCGCCACCGCGTTGACGCGAACGCCCAAGTGGGCGAACTCGACCGCCATTTCCCGCGTCAAGGCCGACAAGGCTGCTTTGGAACAGGCGTAGGCGCTGCCGGCAAACGGATGGACGCGATGGCCGACGATCGACGTCACGTTGACGATGGCGCCCTGTCCGCGATGCAGCGGCGCGGCCAGACCGCGCGCCAAGACGAGAGGCGCAAAGAAGTTGAGCTCGAACACACCGCGCCAATGATCGAGATCGCCGTTCAGCGTGCCCAGGCGTTCCTTGAAATCGGTCTTGGGCGACATGCCTGCGTTGTTGACCAGCGCATGGACCGGACCATCGCCGATGATCGCGTTGGCTTCCTCGATAAATGCTGCGATGTCGTCTTGGTCGGAGAGGTCCGTCGGAATATGACGGTGCGGTGAATCCTCCACCTTGCGGCCAAACGGAATGTCGTCGCGCGAACAACTGATCACGCGCCAGCCTTCTTTGACGAACCGGATGACGGTCACATGGCCGATGCCGCGGCTGGCGCCGGTGACGACCACGGTTTTCATGGCGTCGGCGTCAGCCATGCCCGGGCCAGACATAGGTCACGTCGGGTTCGCCTTCGGCCTCGCTGATGCCGTAGCCGATCGGCCGAAAGCCGCGCTTTTCGTAAAACGCACGGGCTGGGCTGTTGGCCTGAAAGGTGTGCAGCGACAAGCCCTTGGGACAGCGGTTTTTGGCATCGTCCAGCAGTCGACTGCCGATCCCCTGCCTTTGGTGACGGGGGGCGACAAACAGTTGGTCGATCAACGTGCCCTCGAGACACAGGAAACCGACAAGCGTTCCCTCGCTGTCTTCAGCCACCCTTGCGGTGTCCCATCGGGCCATGGCTTCGTCAACGAAGGCGTCGAAGCTGCGGTCGGTATGGGGCCAAGCCATGAATTGGTAGGCCGCCCGCGTCGCGTCACGCAGGATTGCGGCAATCGCGGTCTTGTCAGCATCGACCGCATCGCGCAACCGACTTCCGGCGGGTGGCGCGTCAGACTGCGCGTTGTGGGCCATGGGCCGTCCTCAATGGGTGAACAGTACCGGTACGTCGGCCTTGTTCAGCATGAAACGCGTGGCGCCGCCCAGAATAAGCTGGCGCAGCTTACCCTGACTGAACGCACCCATGACGATGAATGACGCGTTTTCTTCATGTGCGGTGCTCAACAGCGCTTCGCCGATATGGGTCCAATCGCCGGGCAGACGGTGGCTATGGCACGTGATGCCATGGAGCGCGAGATAGGCGGTCAGCGCCTCGGCGCTTGGCCCGCGCATGGAGCTTTCCTCTGGGCACATGATGGCGACCGAATCGGCGCCCAGCAGTAACGGCATGGCGCGATGGACCGCACGTGCCGCTTCAGCGCTGCCGTTCCAGGCAATCGCCGCCGGCCCGTTCAGGTCGCCAGCCTTTCCCGGCGGCACCAGGAGCAAACCGCTGCCCGATTCCATCAAGACGGATTCCGCGACGACCTCTTCTTTGGCGTCGCCGGCCGCGCCGGGACGCGCCGCGATAACCAGATCCGAGAGACGGCCGCGCTCGGCGATGACTTCGTCCTCACGTCCATCCTCGATATGAAAACTTGCCGAGACCTTGCCGGCGACCGGTTCGGTTGTCTGATCAATTCCCAGGTCCTTGCACAAGGCCTGAAAGTCCTGTTGTGCGTGGTGCGACCGGTTGTCGATATCCTGTTCGGCGGTCGAGATGATTTCTTCAATCACCGCGCCGGTCATGCCTTCGGTCATGAACGCCACCGCGTCGCGAGGATTGCGGCGAACGTTAATGACTTCGATGTGCGCATCATAGCGTTGGCCTAGGCGAAAGGCGGTTTCCATGGCCGCCCGCGCTTCAGGATCTCCGGACGCCGCCGCCAGGATCTTTGCGATTTTCATGAGCTGTCGCTCCGCACTGTCTCGTCTGCCCCACCCGCAATCCTAAGGCTCTTGGTCTTGCGTTACCACCTTCGGGTTGCCGCGAAGAACAGCTTTGGCGCGTGTCAGCGTTTCGGCAGGCGAACCGCCGGCATCGATGCGATGCCAATCAACCGTGCCGACATCATGCTTCGCTTGATGTGCGACAACGGCGGCATCGGCGTCGGAAGCATCGCCGTGGCGCAGGTCGATCCTTTCGCGCATGGCAGGCAACGGCGCCTCGAGCCAAAGGCCCGCGAACGCGACGGCGTGCTCACGGGCGACACGTTCGATGGCATTGCGTTCGTGGGCCTTGGCATAGACCGCGTCCGCGATCACCGGCCAACCCGCGGTCAGCAGGTCACCGGCAAACTTCAAGACCCGGTCATAGACCTTGCGTGTGATCTCGCTTTTGTAGGCCGCTTCGTCCAGCGGCATATCGAACGGCTGATCGAACACCATTTTCCGCAACACGTCGGACCGCAGGACGACGGCTCCGGGAACCGAGCCTGTTGATGGCGCCAGGCCGACAGCAAGGGTTGATTTGCCTGTGCCAGAGAGACCGCCGACCGCAAGAAGTTGGGGTGGGTCTGATGCCAGCAGTTCGGTCGCCAAGTGAAGGTAGCGCTGGGCGCGTCGAGCGACGTCCTGTCGTCCGGCCTCGTCGTGTTGCGCGTCGATACTCAGCGCCGACGTCTTGGCCCTGACGGCGGCGCGGCACGACAGGAAGAGTCTGAAAGCCGGCATGCCCGACCAGTCGCCGGTACGCCACAGATAGCGGTTAAGTGTCCGGTTCGCGTAATTCGGCAGATCGCGTGCGATCAGGTCCATGACCAGGAAAGCGAGATCATACAGCACGTCGCAGCACGCGATACGGTCATCAAACTCAATGGCATCGAACAGTGTGGGTCGATCGTCGCTGAGGCAGATGTTCCGCAAGTGGAGATCGCCGTGGCAGTGCCGTACCTGGCCGCTGCGGCGTCGCGCCTCAATCAAGTCGCGTTGCGCGCCATATGCGGTCCGCGTCATGGTCGCCAGGCGCTCGACGTCGGCCTCAGAAAAGACATCGGGCGCGAACGAGGCGGTATCGGTTAGATTGCCGTCGATAATCCAATCCATGCCCTCAGCGCCGCCCTGATCGGGACGCGGCTGGGCGACCGCATGGAGGCGTGCCACCGCGTCGGCGGCGCCGTCGATCAGGCCGTCTGTCAGGCGGCCGGTTTCGGCCATGCGATCGAACAGGCTGTCTTGATCGAAACGCCTCATCACGACGACGTAGTCCACCGGCTCGCCGTCGCCATCCATGGCCAGTCGGCCCGAAGCGTCGCGGGTGATTGCCTGAACGCCGAGATAGAGTTCCGGGGCCGTGCGCCGGTTGATTTCGATCTCTGCTTCGCAGGCTGCTTTGCGCTTTTCGCGTGTACCGTAGTCAAGGAAGGTAAACGTAACCGCGCGCTTCAGTTTGAGGGCGCGCTCTCCGCACAACGTGACGACGGCGCCATGCGTATCGATGCGTTCGACCGCTGTCGAAGGCGGGGCGCCGAACGCCGCCGGCGATGCGATGAAGTCGATGACGTCGGACTGTCTATCCGCTGTTATGACGGCACCCTCAGTGGCTGGACGCGACGGGGCTATGGGGTTCTTCGTAACCCTCGGGGTCCTGGTGGATGATCACTTCGGCGCCCTTAAAGGCGTCGACGACCATGGCTTCGACTTCGTCGGAAAGCTCGTGGGCACGCACCAGCGATAGATGCGGATCCAGTTGCAGGTGAAACTGGATGAACGGTTGAATGCCCGAGCTGCGTGTTCTGAGGTCGTGTAGACCGCGCACTTCCGGGTGGCTCATGACGATGTCACGGATTTTTTGGCGGTCTTCGTCGGGAAACTCTCGATCCATCAGTAGGTCCAACGAACGACGCGCCACCTTCCAAGAGCTCACCGCTATATAGATCGCAATCGCGATGGCGATCGCGGAATCGAGCCAGCGGATCCCCAACTCGCTGGCCGCGACGAGCGCGACGATGACGCTGATGTTGATCATGATGTCCATGCGATAGTGCAGGGCATCGGCGGTGATGGCGGTCGATTGTGTGCGCTTGACAACGAAGCTCTGGAACAACACCAGGCCAATGGTCAGCACAATTGAGAAGACCATGACGGCAATGCCGATTTCGGTGTTTTCGATTGGCCGTCCGTTGCCCAACCGATGGACCGCCTCGATGATGATGAAGACGCCGGAGCCGGCGATGAACGCGGCCTGAACCAGGCCGGCCAGGGGCTCTGCCTTGCCATGACCGAACCGATGTTCCTTGTCGGCCGGCTGCAGGGCGTGGCGAACGGCAAACAGATTGACCAGGGATGTGAACGCATCGAGCAGGGAATCGACGAGCGATGAGAGCAGGCTGACCGAGCCGGTCATGAACGCGGCGGCCAGTTTGGCGACAATCAAAACGGTCGCAACGGAGACCGAGGCGAACGTGGCCAGGCGCATTAACCGCGCCCCAGCGGCATCGATGCGGCCTACGCCAACCGATGGTTTCTTGTCACCCGTTGCGTCCGTCATCGCGCTTTGTCCGCTATGGAAACAGCCGCGACGTCGTCCAGGGCCCGTCGTCGCCATCACGTTCAAACACAATGCGCTCATGCAGTCGAAACGGTTTTTCCGACCAGAACTCGATCAATCCGGGAACGATTCTAAACCCCGACCAATAGGGTGGTCGCGGGATTTCACCGATGGCAAACTTTGCCGCGTACTTGGCGACGTTCTTCTCCAGGTCGTAGCGGCTTGCCATCGCCCGTGACTGTTGCGATGCCCAGGCGCCGATTCGACTGTCGCGATGACGGGACTGGTAATAGGTGTCGGCCTCGGCCTCGGTGACGGCCTCAACACGTCCTTGGACGCGAACCTGGCGGCCCAGCGGCATCCAATAGAAGCACAGGGCCGCCTGTGGGTTTTCCTGGAGTTCACGACCCTTGCGGCTCTCGAGGTTGGTGAAAAAGACGAATCCGTCCGGGCCGTAGCCCTTTAACAGAACCATTCTAAGTGACGGCGCTCCGTTCTTGTCGGCGCTCGCCAACGCCATCGCGGTTGGTTCCTTCAGGCCGCAATCTTTGGCTTCGGCGAACCAATCGCCGAACACTTCGATGGGATCGCGCTCCTCAATAGATGGCATGCTGAACTCTCCGCCGCCGCACCACGTGATAACCACAAGAAAACGTAGGATTTCTTGTGGTCAAACGTGATAGATACCGTCGTCGCCGTAGGTGCCTACGGTACGCCCGTGTTATGGTAATGCCTTGTTATGGCCGGATTTCATCCGTAAGTCCAAAACGACCTTAGCCATGGGCGCATCGCCACTTCGGCGGAAATCTGAAGCGAGGGATTGGTTATGATGAAATTAAAGCTGGCAGCGGTTCTGGTGGCGTTTTCGCTGGTCACCGCGTGCGAGGGTGCGGGCGGTAAAGAAACCGCTGGTACGCTTCTGGGTGGCGCCGGCGGCGCCCTTTTGGGCGCGCAGGTTGGCAGCGGCTCAGGACAGATTCTCGCTGCCGTGGCCGGTGGCCTGGCCGGCGCGTTCCTGGGCAACCAGATCGGCCAGTCGCTGGACCGGGCCGACAAGGCGTATGCGGAACAGGCGACCCAGCAGGCGCACAACGCGCCTATCGGTCAGACGATCGCATGGAACAACCCGGACTCGGGCAATTCCGGCACCTACACGCCGGTTCGCGACGGTTATGACAGCGGTGGCGCCTATTGCCGGGAGTATCAGACCACGGTCACGGTCGGCGGCAAGGTCGAAGAAGCCTATGGCACGGCCTGCCAGCAGCCAGACGGTTCGTGGAAAGTGGTGAACTAAGCCATCTAACTTCCTACATTAGGGGCGGCGTCGGAACCTTCGGCGCCGCCCTTTCTGTTTGAGGAACCCCACCGTGCGTGATCCCTATGAGGTCCTGGGCGTCGACCGCAAGGCGAGCCAGGACGACATCAAAAAGGCCTATCGCAAGCTGGCGAAAAGCTCCCATCCCGACCTTCACCCCAACGACAAGGAGGTGGAAAGCCGGTTCAAGGACATTTCGGCGGCTTACGATCTGTTGTCGGACCCCGACAAGCGCGCGCGTTTCGACCGCGGCGAGATCGACGCCAGCGGTGCCGAGACGCCCCAGGGTTTTTACCGCTCCCAGGCCGGCGGCGATGATTGGAAGTACCGCGAGCGCTATGCCGGACCGTCTGGCTATGGCGACTTTGACGGCATGAGCCAAGACGAGGTCAACGACATCCTGAACGATCTGTTCGGCGGGCGGGCCCAGGGCGGTCGTGCACAGTCGGGTGGCGCGCCGCTTAAGATGCGCGGCGCCGACGTGAACTACAGTCTGAGAGTGAGTTTCCTGGAGGCCGCGCGCGGTGGCGCCAAACGCATCACGATGCCGGAAGGGCGCACCCTGGATGTCACCATTCCCGCCGGCATGGAGGACGGCAAGACCCTGCGTCTGGCGGGGCAGGGTGGTGAGGGTTTCGGCGGCGGCCCGTCAGGCGACGCCTATGTCACCATCCACATCGATCCCCATGGTTTTTTCGAGCGCAAGGACAACAACATTCATGTCGAACTGCCGGTGACGCTGCAGGAAGCCATTTTGGGCGCCAAAATCATGGTGCCGACCGTCGATGGTGAGGTGCAGATGACCGTGCCTAAGGCGTCCAACACCGGCAAGACGATGCGGCTCAAAGGACGCGGTGTGATTGACCGTCGGTCGGGTCAGCGCGGCGATCAATACGTGAAGCTCAAGGTGGTTTTGCCCGATGAACCGGATGATGCCTTGACCTCGTTTATCGACGTCTGGGCGCCCGACCACCCCTACGATCCACGCCAGCACATGGGGGTGAGCTCATGATGACGTTGGATGAACTGGTGATCTCCGTGCGCGTCGAGCGACGCCATGTCACGAGCTGGGTCCAGGCCGGTTGGCTGTTGCCGGAAAGTGTCGAAGGCGACTGGACCTTCACCGATGTAGACGTGGCCCGCGCGCGCCTGATCCGCGACCTCATCGACGCGTTCGAGGTGAACGACGCCGCGGTGCCGGTGATCCTGGATCTGATCGATCAGCGCCAGGCGCTGGAAGGTCGTATGCGCGATTTGTTTGCTGCGCTGGGCGAGGAGCCGGCGGCCGTCAGACGCGGTGTGCTGACCCGCTGTCTTATGCGTCGCGACGGGTGACGGCGGCGGCACGCTGCTTTGCCGCTATCGGTGTTTCGTGTAGGATCGCCGCGGCAAAGGGGGGCAGCCGCAAGCCGGCGCTACCGTATCTGTAACTGAAGACGATGAGGGTTTGATGACCGAGCCACGCCCACTCATGGCGGGCAAACGCGGGTTGATCATGGGCGTGGCAAACGACCGCTCGATCGCCTGGGGCATCGCGTCGGCGCTGGCTGACCATGGTGCCGAGCTTGCCTTTACCTATCAGGGCGAGGCCCTGGGAAAGCGCGTCATTCCGCTGGCCGAACGGGTGGGCAGCGATCTGGTCATCGAATGCGATGTCACCGATATGGCCAGTGTCGATGCGACGTTTGCCAAGTTGGAAAAGGCCTGGGACAGCTTGGACTTCGTTGTCCACGCGATCGCGTTTTCGGACAAGGAAGAGCTCAAGGGCCGTTATGTCGACACGTCGCGCGACAACTTCCTCAGGACCATGGAAATCTCCTGCTACTCGTTCACCGCTGTCGCACAACGCGCCGAAGCGATGATGAACGAGGGCGGCAGCCTGATCACGCTGACCTATTACGGTGCTGAGCGAGTCATGCCCCATTACAACGTCATGGGCGTGGCCAAGGCGGCGCTTGAGGCAAGCGTGCGATATCTGGCCGCCGATCTCGGCGAAAAGGCAATCCGCGTCAACGCGATCTCGGCCGGACCGATCAAGACGCTGGCTGCGTCCGGCATCGGCGACTTCCGCTACATCCTGAAATGGAATCAGTACAACTCGCCGCTGGTTCGTAACGTCACGATCGATGAAGTCGGCGGCGCGGCGCTCTATCTGGCCTCCGATCTGTCGACGGCGGTGACCGGCGAGGTCCATCACGTCGACTGCGGCTACCATGTAGTCGGCATGAAGAACCCGAAGGCGCCGGACATCACGGTCGTCTGATGCTATCTCACTCACGTGGAACCTGCGCCGGCCCGCTCCCCCACCCGGCCACCCCGAGGATGCTGCCATGGGTGGCCGGGTGGGGGAGCGGGCTGATGATGCCAGCGAAGCGGGCGAGTACCTAAACCATGGCTGGCAATAGCTTTGGTCATCTGTTCCGGTTCACGACCTGGGGCGAAAGCCATGGGCCGGAGATCGGCGTTGTGATTGATGGCGTGCCGCCGCGCATTCCGTTGAATGAAGCTGACGTGCAGGCGTGGATGGATCGGCGCAAGCCCGGCCAGTCGCGTTTCACCACGCAGCGGCGTGAACCCGACGAGGTCAAGATCGTCTCCGGCGTGTTCGAAGGCGTTACGACCGGTACGCCGCTCGCCATGATCGTCGAGAACATGGACCAACGGTCCAAAGACTACGGTGACATCAAGGACAAATGGCGGCCCGGTCATGCCGACTTCACCTATGACGCCAAGTACGGCGTGCGCGACTATCGCGGCGGCGGGCGGTCAAGCGCCCGCGAGACCGCCATGCGCGTCGCCGCCGGCGCGGTCGCGCGCAAGGTGTTGGGCGACGGCGTCACGATCAAGGGCGCCGTCGTGCAGATCGGCCCCTACAAGATCAACAGGGACCGCTGGGATTGGTCGGCGGTCGAAAAGAACCCGTTCTGGTCGCCGGATGCCCAGATGGCTGGCGAGTGGGAAGGTTTTCTGGACGGCGTCAGGAAACAAGGTTCATCCGCGGGCGCGGTGATCGAGGTTGTAGCCTCTGGCGTGCCGGTCGGCCTGGGCAGTCCGGTCTACGACAAGGTGGATGCCGATCTCGCCAAGGCCATGCTCAGCATCAACGCAGTCAAGGGCGTGGAGATCGGAGACGGTTTTAAGCTCGCCGCCGAGCCGGGCGAGACCGCTGCTGATGAAATGCGCGTGGAAGGTGACACGCCGGTCTTTCTCTCCAACCACAACGGCGGTGTGCTCGGCGGCATCTCGACCGGTCAGGATGTCGTCGCGCGGTTCGCGGTCAAGCCGACCAGCTCGATCATGCATGAACGCCAGACAGTCGACCGCAACGGCAACGAGACGACGGTGCAGGTCAAGGGCCGCCATGACCCCTGTGTCGGCATCCGTGCCGTACCGGTTGGCGAGGCGATGATGGCCTGCGTGCTCGCCGACCATCTGTTGCGCCACAAGGCGCAGTGCGGCTAGAGATTCTCGCTCGCGCGCATTCGGCACCGGCCCGCTCCCCTCCCGGCCACCCATGGCAGCATCCTCGGGGTGGCCGGGAGGGGAGTGGGCCGGTGATGCGACTGAGCACGAAGTGCTACTAGTCAGAGGTTCCTAGGCGTCGCTTGCGCCATCTGACGCCGGCGTTCGCGCTCGCCGGTCAGTGTATCGCCGACCACGGCCGCCAGGACGAGGCCGCCACCGATCAGGGTGAACGGTCCGGTCGTCTCGCTGAAAGCGAACCACACCCACAGTGGCCCCAGCACCACCTCTACGAGATTGAGCAGCGCGACCTCGGCGGCCGGCACGTAACGGGCGCCTACGGTGATGAAGTAACAGGCCAAGCCAAGCTGGAAGACGCCCAAGGCGACAGTCAGGCCAAGGTCATGCGCGGATAACGACAAGCCAACGCCGGTCACAACAAAACACATGAAAAGCGCCGCGATCGTGCCCAGCAGACCGCCAAAGGCGGCAACTGGCAGCATCTCGATGTTTGGTTTGGATCGCAACGCAACCAGAAAGACGGCCAGTCCCAGAGCAGCGGCGGCCGCCGCGACGTTACCCCACAGATGGCCGAACGAGATATTCTCAGCCACCATCACGGCCACGCCCACCAGCGACACGACAATCGCCAGCCACGTCGCCAGTCTGACATGTTCGCCCAAGAACAGACGTCCCAGGATCGCGGCCATGAAGGGTGCGGCCGCCAGCAGGAACATGGCGTTGGCGACCGTTGTCGACTCAATGGCGATGATGATGCCGCAGAATGCAACGGCGATGCTGACACCGCCGACAATCGTCGCACCGGCTGCCTGGCGAAACGTATTGAGGATCTGGCCGGGGTTGCGCCATGCTATGATGATCAGCAAGAACACCATCATGGAAAAGGAGCGCAGGGCCAGAATCTGCCAGGCCGTCGCGTCCTCCATCATGCGGACGCCTAAACCCATCCAGGACGACGCCAACGCGCCCAAAAGGACGAGAACGATTCCTCGGCGATAGCCGCCGGAACGGGCCGGTTGGACCGCAACGACACTCATGCCGGCATCCTTTCGGAAAGCTGGGCTGGAACGCGCCCAAATGAGCGAGCGCAGGCTAGCCGCGCTCCGTCAGTCTGTCATGAGTTTCGGTTCAGGCGGAAGCCCTGAAAAAGGCCCGGCACGCATCGGCAAAGGCCGTGGCGATGGAGGAAAGTTCGGTACCTGCCTTGCGCGCCAGGACGATTTTGCTGGCCGCGGCGTTGTCGGCGAGGGGACGTGCGACCAAAGCACGGCCGTCATAGGTCATGTTCGACGCCGGCTTGGTCGCGAGCAATGCGTAGCCAAGGCCATGACCGACCATGCCGCGGACCATTTCGAGAGATCGTGAGCGAAAGCGGATGACCGGATCGTGGCCGCTCTGTTCGAACAGCGACAGAAAGTAGTCCGCGCTGGGTGGCGCATCGAGAAGGATCATCGGTTCGCCTGCCAATTGTTCGAGCGACACGCTGGACCGGCCGGCCAGCGGATGGCCCTCGGCGAGCAAGACGTACGGCTTCAGGGCGTCGAGCGCCTCTTTCTCCAGGTCATCGCCGAGGTCGAGGTCGTAGAGAAGGGCGATTTCGGTCTCGCCCGACTTCAGGCCCTCGACGACCTGGCGCTGGTCGCCGTCGTGGAGTTGCAGTTGCGCTGCCGGGTGTTCGTCGACGAGGCGCGACAACAGCGCAGGCACGAGGTAGGGGCCGAACGTGTGAAAGCAGCCCAGGCGCAGCGGTTCCATTACGTTATCGGTCGCGTCGCCGCGCAGGCTGTGGATGCGCGTGGGCGTGCCGTAGGCGCGGTTGGCATAGATCAACGGCGAGCCGTGCGGCGCGACGAAGATATCCTCGACCGCGCCCAGAAACACATGATGGGTACCGATACGTTCGCCGCTGACCATGCGGCAGTCGAACGCGACGAGGGGATCGACAACGCGCGGTGCCCCCGTGGTCTGGACCGTCCAATCGGCGCAAGAAAACTTGTCACCGTCATCGGTCTCGATCCGTCCGGCGAACGTATCGGAAATGAAAGACTGATCGTCACGCAGCACGTTGACGCAGAAGACACCGTTTTCCAGGATTGCCGCAGCCGACGCGCTCTTGTGGTGCACACACACCAGCAGTGTCGGCTGCGGCGTATCCGCCGACACCGATGACATCGCCGAGACCGTTACCCCAGTCCGGCCGGCTGCACCATCGGTGGTCACCACGTTGACGGTGCAGGCGGCATGGCTCATGCCGTTGAAGAACTGCTGCTTCAGATCGGCGTCGGTCAGGTCGTTCATCGTTATCGATCCCTAGTTTGTTTCCGCTCATGCGGAACCGTTGCCAGCCCACTCCCCCGCCCGGCCACCCCGAGGATGCTGCCATGGGTGGTCGGGCGGGGGAGTGGGCTGGCCATGGCCACTAAAGTAACGCTACGCCACGTCGTCCAGGTTCTGAGGCAGCATCGGCGAATGCTCGGCGAACCAGTGGGCGATCGTGCTGTCGCTGGTGCCTGGCGCCTTGTTCTCCAAGGTCTGATCAGACAAGTCTGCGACTTTGTGCATGAAGCGCATCGGACCGTCCCAATAGAAGTTGCGATAGACCGCGGCCAGATGCGCGAACGGCGGCGATTGCGCGAACAACTGGAAGGTCAGCCGGTGCCCGGCATAGTCCGAGTTGAAGAGATCGCGGGCGACGGCCAGCAGCTTGCGCCTGTCGTCGGCGGCCCAGTTGTCGTTGATGGTATAGAACTTCTGCAGCCACGCGCTGGACTCGCCGTCGCTGAACGAGGCGGCGTCGGGCGTGACGCAGATCTGTCCGCCGCACAGCTCGCGTGCGATATGGACCATCGCCGGCAGGTTGGAACAGGCGTGCACGCGGCCCGTATAGAGCATCGACTGGTTCGGCATCATGAGGCCGCCCGGGCTCTTCTCGGCCAGCGAAATGGCGGCGGTCAGATGGGCGTTGATGCCTTCGCGGTAGACCGCGAGCTGAGCCAGTTTCTCCTGCACGGCCTGCTGTTTGTCGAGGCCGGTCTGGCGCACGTTGAACATGGCCGCGCCGATCATCATGTCGGCGAACTTCAGGTTGCGCTGCACGAAGGCGAACGCCGAGTACCGGTGCAGGGTCGCGCGGATGAAGGTCGCCGCCTTGGTGTGGCGATAGAACAGCACGTCTTCCCAGGGAATCAGCACATTGTCGAAGACGACCAGGGAGTCGACCTCGTCGAATTGGTTGGAGAGCGGGTAGTCTTCCTTCGGCGCGCGTCCGGCAAAACCGGTGCGGCACAGCATCTTGATGCCGGGCGTGCCGAGATCGCAGATAAAGCCGACGGCGTAGTCCGACAGCGCGTCCGAACCCCAGTTGGCGATGGTCGGTTTGGTGAACGCCTGGTTGGCGTAGGCTGCCGCGGTTTCATACTTGGCACCGCGCACGACGATGCCGGCGTCGGTCTCCTTGACCACGTGCAGCAGCATGTCCGGGTCCTGCTCCTGGGGCGGCTTGGAACGGTCGCCCTTGGGATCGGTGTTGGCGGAGACGTGGAACGGGTCACCCTTCACCACCTTGTCGATGTGCCGGCGGATGTTCTCGGAGAACTGCGGGTCGACCTCGTTCAAGACGTCTTGACCGTCGAACAGGGACCACATTTCGCCGACCGTCTCGTCGCCGACGCGGGTGACGACGCCGTTGATGTCTTCGAACACCGCGTCCGTCGAGCGGCGTTTTTCCCACCAGTCCTTCTCGGTCCGCGGCGGCTTCAGGCCAACGGCGAACTTTTCGCCGTCCTCCTCATAGGTCATGACATCGGCGGTGGCGGGGTCGTGCGCCATGTCATAGATGCGCGCCCGGATATCGACCAGGGGTTTGAACATGGGATGCGACGGCACGTCCTTGACCTTCTCGCCGTTGACGTAGACCTGCCGGTCGTCGCGAATGGAATCGATGTACTCCTGGCCCGTCCTGATCATCGCCTGCTCCTCGTTTCGGGAATAGATCGGGGAGGGCGGTCCGGCCGGCCCTCACGCTTCGATGCGGGGAACGTGGACGATCACGCTGGTTCCGTAAAATATAACTTTCCCAAGCGTAGGATAGTTTTTTCTAATGATTTGACATGATGCCGTTCAATGTACGCAGTGGCAGGTCGCGTGACTGTGCGTATCATGCGGTTGGTTGTGGGGCGCGGTGCTGATGACGGACCTTCTGGTCGTTCTGACTCCGATTGGACTGCTGGACAGTACGTCCATCATCCCCTTGTGCATTGTCTTGCTCGTCATGCTGCTGGCAGGGCCCAATCCACTGGTCAGGTCATGCGCGCTGATCCTGGGAATTTTCGTCGCCTACCTCGCGTTCGGCCTCCTCGTTCTCTTCGGTTTGCAGACGATCATTGACGAGGTCGAGGTTTACATCGACCGACTGTGGACCAATCCAAATCTCGAAGAACTGATCCTTCAGATCATCATCGGGATGGTGCTATGCGTGGTGGCATGGCGCATGATCGCAAAGGACAAGAAAAGAGCCGACAAACCCGCACCGTCTTCCTTGACGGCCGTCCAGGCCTTCACGTCAGGCGCGGTCTTGACCATTGTCGGGTTGCCGGGCGCCGTGCCGTATTTCGCCGCGATCGAGCTGACGTTGCGTGCGGAACTGGCGATGGCGGAAGAGATCATCGCGCTGGTCTTCTACAATGTCGTCTTCGTTCTGCCGATCGCGGCGATCGTCGTCCTGCGCGCTATCCTCGGAGACCGCAGCCAACGCCTGTTCGACAGGATCAAGGTGTTTTTCGACACGTGGGGTCAGCGGGTGATCGTCGCCTTGCTGATCGTGCTCGGCGTGATCCTCATACTTGACGGTATCGGCTGGCTCGTCGGCTATCCGTTGATCCCGGTCTAGATCCGGCGACAGATCGGCCTAAGCCGCCCTCTTTAAAGCGCCATCGAAGTCACTGCGCCAGGCGGCGAAGCCAACGACGTAGTTGTAGCCGCAAACGGTCTTGAGATCGCGACCGTCGACAATGTCGACGATTCGGTCGGCGCATTCCCGCGTGGCGTCCTTCGGCCCGTGGGGGTTGAGACGCATCTTCGCGCCGGGCGGAAAGGCGTAGTCGCAGGCGAACAGCACGTCACCCAGAATGTACATCGTCCAGCCAGGTGAATGGCCGCCGATATGAAAGGCTTCGAGGTCGCCGTGTTTGAAGTCGCCAGTGAACTTGTCGTCGACAGGGAAAGCCGCGACCAGCGGATTGGCGGCGTCCGCCTCATGCAGGTGGACCTTGCAGTCCCATAGCGCGCGGTACTGGTTCGACGCGCCCAGGAAGTCCTTGTGGGTGAAGAAGATGTGGTCGACCGGCTGAAGATTTCGGTTGAAGGCGGACGGACAGTCGATCCATAAGGCGCCATTCTTGCCTTCGATACGATAGGCCGCGTGTTCGATGCCCAGGCGCGGCTGGGACATCAATTGGGTCACCCGGTCTGTCACCGGCTTGGGCGTCACCGTATAGCCCTGCTCGGTCTCATCCCACGTTTTGAACTTGTCATGGCGTGCGCCGCAGAACGGGCAGACATCCGGCATCTCGCCGATCATGTTGTAACCGCAGGTCAGGCACACCCATTGCTGGGTGGGAAAGTTCATGGGTAAGGGTCTGTCGAGCATGGTGTGCTCCCCATATCTGTCAGAGCAGGTCAGCGGTCGAAGCGCAGGACGTCGCGCGCTTCGGCTTCGTGCCAGTTGCCACGATAATAACGCACGGCGGCGTCGTCGAACGGCTGGAAATCGACGGGCGTGCGCTTGCCGGTCATCAAAGCCTTGTTGACCAAGGCGTTGCGGCGCTGCTTGGTCAGGATGCGTTCAGTCAGCGCCTTGAGCGGCCAGCGCTGGCGCACCTCCGACTCGAAGCCCTCGACCTCCGCCTTACAGTCTAGATCGTGCACCAAATTGTCCCGTTCATCGGGGTCGTCGGCGAGGTCGAAGAGAGAGCAGGGGCCGCCCTCCCAATGCACGAACTTCCTGGTGCCCCGCCGGATCATGACGCCAGGCGCCCTTACGCCTTCGAAAAAGATCTCCGATGCCGTTTCGTCCCGCCAGGCCGCGCCGTCGCCGGTGATCAGCGGCATCAGGCTGCGCCCTTCGACCGGCTCGACCAACGCGTCGGTGCCGCCGTCGAGTGCCATGTCGAGCAGGGTCGGCATCAGATCGATCAGCGATGTTGCCTGGGCAACACGGCGCGTACCCGTCATGCCGGGGATGTGCACCATCAGCGGCACGCGCGCTGAGCGTTCGTAGAAGCTCATCTTGTACCAGCAGCCGCGCTCGCCCAGCATGTCGCCGTGATCGGCGGTGAAGATGATGATCGTGTTGTCGTTCAGACGCGCGGCTTGCAGCGCGTCCAGCACCCGGCCAATCAGATCGTCGACCAGGGCAATCGAGCCGTAGTAGCCGTGGCGCGCGGTGCGGATGTGCTCGTCTGTCACGTCAAATTCGCCGCGATCATAGTGGCGGTAGAGCCACTGACCGTGGGCGTCGCGTGCTTCCGGCGCGATAAACGGCACGGTGGGCATGTCGATATCATCGGCGCGGTAGCGATCCCAATAGGCGGGCGGCGTGACGTAGGGATCGTGAGGGTGGGTGAACGACACCTTCAGGCAGAACGGCCGCTCGTCGCCGCTTCGGGCGTAGTCATAGATCCAGCGCACAGCAAGGTGCGCGGTATCGTCGTCGTGATCGAGTTGTGTGCCGCGTTCGACGATACCCGCCTCGACGACATTCTTGAGGTCGTGGAACCAGGGCAGAATGCGGTCGGGCTCGTCCCAGATACCATACCAGTGATTGTCGGCCGGACAGATGTCGGTGGTCAGCCGCGTCTCCAACCCGTGCAACTGGTCGGGGCCGATGTAATGCGCCTTGCCGCTCAACACCGTCGCATAGCCGCCGGCGCGCAGATAGTGCGCGAAGGTCGGCGTCGACCACGGGTAATCGCAGCCGCTGTCGAAGACGTCGACCGCGGACGGCAGACGCCCGGTCATCAACCCCGCCCGCGCAGGCACACAGAGCGGCGCGTTCGAGTAGTGCGCATCGAAGATGACACTGTCGGCGGCGATAGCGTCCAGCCGCGGTGTCTTCACAATCTTGTGCCCATAGGCCGGCAGGAAGTGCGGCGCGAGCTGGTCGGCCATCAAGAACAGGATGTTGGGCTGGGTCGTCATAGCGGCGTCTCCCGAGATCCGGTCGATGCTATCAGCCGTCCTTTCGGGCTGCGATCAGGAACTCCTTGTTGCCGTCGGCGCCGGTGACCGGGCTGTCGGTAATGCCGAGCACCTGCCAACCCGGCTGATCGGCGAGCCACGTTTCGATGTCGCGACAGACGGCGTCGTGTACGGCGGGGTCGGTGACGATACCGCCTTTGCCGACCTCGCTGCGGCCGGCTTCGAATTGCGGTTTGATCAGCGCGACGAGTGCAGCACCCGGTGCTGCCAGGGCAAGGGCTGCGGGCAGGGCGGTTTTCAGGCTGATGAAACTGAGGTCGGCGGTGATGATGTCGACGGGCTGGGGGATCAGCGTCTTGTCGAGATCGCGGACATTGGTCTTTTCCAGCACGGTGACGCGGGTGTCCTCGCGCAGTTTCCAGGCAAGCTGGCCGTGGCCGACGTCGACGGCATAGACGCTGGACGCGCCTCTGACGAGCAGCACGTCGGTGAAGCCGCCGGTTGAGGCGCCCAGATCGAGCGCCGTCTTGCCCGCGACATCCAGACCGAAATGGGTGAGCGCGTGATCGAGCTTCAGGCCACCGCGGCCGACCCAGGGGTGGTCCTTGCCGCGCAGTTCCAAATCCGTGTCGTCGGCAAGCTGGTGGCCGGGTTTATCGAGGCGTTTGTCGGCGGAAAACACCAAGCCGGCCATGATCAGGGCCTGGGCGCGGGTGCGGTTTTCGGCGAGGCCCCGTTCGACCAGAAGTTGGTCGAGGCGCCGCTTGGTCACCGGTAGAAGATGTGCGGGCCGATCTGAACGGTGCGCTCCAGCTTCGACGCCCAGGACGGCTCGACCTGGGTGTTGTGGAAATAGAGCGCACCGTCGGTCGGGTCGGGGTCGTCGCCGGCCATGACAAGCTGGGCGACCTCGACCGCCTCGTCCCATTTTGTACTGTTTGTCGGTTCGTCGCTCTTGCCGTCGCACCACCAGTGGAACTGGCAGCCATAGAGCGCCCCTTCAGGCCCCTGATGCACGACGTCACAGACGGTGTCTGGAAACTGGGGGTTGGCCATGCGGTTCATGGTGACGTGACCGACGGCCCGCTGACCTTCGGTATCGCCGGCGGGCGCTTCAAAATAGATGTTGAGCGCCATGCACTCCAGCGAGTGGTACTCGGTGGGGCTGGCGACCGTGTCATCGCTTGGGGCGCAAGCAAGCAGCACCAGCCCGGCCATCATCACGACAAATGCAAAACGCTTCATGACTAACAGGCCGCCGCGTCAGGCGCGGACGGGCGCCTCGCTGGCATCCTGACCCAGAGCCGTCAGGACGGTGGCCACGATATCGGACGCGTTAAGGCCGGCCTCGTCGTACATTTCGACCGGCTTGGCCTGGTCGATGAACTTGGGCGGCAGCATCATCGGGCGAACCTTGAGCCCCGAATCCAACAAGCCGTCATGAGCCATGAAGTTGAAGACGTGAGCGGCAAAACCGCCAACCGAGCCTTCTTCGATCGTGACCAGCACCTCGTGCTCGCGCGCCAGCCGCCGCACGAGATCCTCATCCAGTGGCGTGCAGAAGCGCGCATCGGCGACCGTGGTCGACAGGCCCCGGGCGGCAAGAACATCGGCGGCCTTGTTGCATTCGGCCAGGCGCGCGCCGAATGACAGCAGGGCGACGGCACTGCCTTCGCGCATGATCCGGCCCTTGCCCAGGTCCAGCACCGTGCCGCGGTCGGGCAGGTCGACGCCGATGCCTTCGCCGCGCGGATAGCGGAACGCCGATGGCCGGTCGTCGATCGCCGCGGCGGTCGCGACCATGTGCATGAGGTCCGCCTCGTCGGCGGCCGCCATCACAACGAATCCCGGCAGAGTAGCGAGATAGGCGACATCGAAGGCGCCGGCATGGGTCGGGCCGTCGGCACCGACGAGGCCAGCGCGGTCGATCGCGAAACGCACGGGCAGGCTCTGAATCGCAACGTCATGCACAACCTGGTCATAGGCGCGTTGCAGGAATGTCGAATAGATCGTCGCGAACGGTTTGAACCCTTCGCACGCCAAGCCGGCGGCAAAGGTGACGCCATGCTGTTCGGCGATGCCGACATCAAACGAGCGGTCGGGGAAACGTTCGGCGAACTTGTCGATGCCGGTGCCCGACGGCATCGCAGCGGTAATCGCGCAAATCCGGTCGTCGGCTTCGGCCTCGGCGATCAATCCCTTGGCGAACACGGACGTGTAGCTCGGCGCCTTCGGTTTGGCCTTCGCCTGGGCTCCGGTGATGACATCGAACTGGGAGACGCCGTGGTAGCGATCGGCGGATTTCTCCGCGGGTTCGTAACCTTTGCCCTTGTGCGTGACACAGTGGACGAGCACCGGCCCGTTCTCACGTGTATCGCGCAGGTTTTTCAGGATCGGCAACAGGTGATCGAGGTTATGGCCGTCGATCGGGCCGATGTAATAGAAGCCGAGTTCTTCGAACAACGTGCCGCCAGTGGCGATACCGCGGGCGTACTCCTCGAAGCGTTTGGCCGCGACTTCCAGAGAGCGCGGAAAACGTGCGGCCAAGCCCTTGGCCATGCTGCGCGCCGAGCGGTAGGTGCCCGAGGAGAGCGCGCGCGCCAGATAGGCGCTCATGGCGCCGACGGGCGGCGCGATCGACATATCGTTGTCGTTCAAGATGACGATCAGGCGGGTGTCGCGGGCGCCGGCATTGTTCATGGCCTCATAAGCCATGCCCGCCGACATCGCGCCGTCGCCGATGACGCAGATGACGTCGCGCTCCTCGCCCTTCAGTTCGCTGGCGACCGCCATGCCCAGGCCGGACGAAATCGACGTCGAGCTGTGCGCGGCGCCAAACGGGTCGTATTCGCTTTCGGCCCGTTTGGTGAAACCCGACAGCCCATCCTTTTGACGCAACGTACGGATTCGGTCGCGCCGGCCAGTCAGGATCTTGTGGGGATAACACTGATGGCCGACATCCCAGATCAGGCGATCATCGGGCGTGTTGAAAATGTGATGGATGGCCACCGTCAGTTCGACGACGCCCAGGCCGGCACCCAGATGTCCGCCTGTCTCGGCGACGGCGTTGATCATGTCGTGGCGTACTTCGTCGGCCAGCTGGCGCAATTCCTGCGGTGTCATATCGCGGATGTCGACTGGCCAAGTGACGCCGTCGAGGAGGGGAGTCTCGTTGGAGATCGTCAATCCACCATCCCTATGTCTGTCGCTGTGCTGCCATGCTGCGGTCTTCAGGTGCGACGGTTCACGACAAAGCGGGCGACGTCGCGCAGCGTTTCGGCAGGTTGACCGAATCCGTCAAGACTTTCAATGGCCCGCAGGGCAAGTTGTTCAGCGCGTTTTCGCGCGGATTCCGGTCCTGCCACAGCCACCATGGTCGCCTTGCCGGCGGCCGCATCCTTGCCAACCGTCTTGCCCATTTCCGCCTGGTCGCCTTCTGCATCCAGCAGATCGTCGATGATCTGAAACGCAAAACCCACATCTCTGCCATAGGCCTTGATCGCGGTGCGCTCCCTGTCGCTTGCCTCGCCGAGAATAGCGCCGCTTTCGGCCGAAAATGTGATCAATGCGCCTGTTTTGAGGGCCTGAAGGTGCTCAATTGTGGCGACGTCGACGTTTCTGTGCTCGACCGCCAGGTCGATCATTTGGCCCGCCACCATGCCGTGCGCGCCCGCGGCACCGGACAGACCGCGCACCAGGTCAATGCGCACGGCGGGGCTGTCATGGGTCGCGGGGTCGGCCAGAACGTCGAACGCCAGGGTCAGCAGGGCGTCACCTGCCAGGATTGCCGTGGCCTCGTCGAACGCCACATGACAGGTCGGCTGGCCGCGCCTCAAGTCGTCATCATCCATAGCCGGCAGATCATCGTGGACCAGGGAGTAACAGTGCAGCATTTCGACCGCGCCGGCGACGCGCAGCGCCCGTTCCTCGGCCGCGCCGAACAGATCGCTTACCGCGAGCGACAGATAGGGACGCAGACGTTTCCCACCATTCAACGTCGCGTAGCGCATCGCGTCGAAAAGCGGTTTGTCCAGGCCGCGGCTGCTCGGCAACAGCTCGTCAAGAACTGATTCAACCCGATGTGCCGTCGCGGCTAGGTTTGCCACCAGACTTTCGGGAGCTTGTGCAGGTGCTACGCTCATGCGATCTCGGTCGCCTCGGCGCTCACGCTGCCGTCGGCCGCCAGCTTGATCTTTTCGACCTTGTCCTGCGCCTCGCGCAGCTTGGTTTCGCAATGCAGCTTCAAGGCCGCGCCTCGCTCGTAAGACGTGATGGCGTCGTCGAGCTTGCTGTCGCCGCTCTCCAACCCTTCGACGATCGTTTCCAGTTCGGCCAGAGCCTGTTCGAAGCTCATGGCTTTGATGTCGTCATTCGTCTCTTTTTTCGCCATTTCCCCGTTCCTTACGTCGCGGCCATCAATCGGATCACATGTGTCGCGACGCTGGCGGCAAGTGCATCCAGGTCATAGCCGCCTTCCAGCGATGATACCAACCGTCCATGGGCGTGCAGGTCGGCCATCGCGATCAGTTGGTCGGTCGCCCAGGCGAAGTCTTCTTCTACCAGATTGAGGTTGGCAAGCGGATCGCGCTGATGGGCGTCGAAGCCGGCGGATATCAAAATGATCTCCGGCTTGAAAGCGTCTAGCGCCGGCAGAATGCGGTTTTCCATAGCGGCGCGGAACGCTTCCCCGCCTGTGCCGGCGGCCAGCGGTGCGTTGACGATGTTGTTGTAGGCGCCCGTCTCATCGGCTGCGCCGGTACCAGGATAGTGCGGATACTGATGGGTCGATCCATAAAACAGGCCCTCGCGGCCCCAAAACAGCGCCTGGGTGCCGTTGCCGTGATGGACGTCAAAGTCGATGACGGCGGCGCGCGCCAGGCCGTGGGCCTGACGTGCGTGCTCCGCCGCGATCGCGACCGAGTTGAACAGGCAGAAACCCATGGCCTGGCCGGCTTCGGCGTGGTGCCCAGGTGGGCGAACAGCGCAGAACGCATTCTTTGCCTTGCCGTCGATCACCGCGTCGACGGCGGCGCACACGGCACCGGTCGCACGCAGAGCAGCCTCACCGGAACCCGGTGACATCACGGTGTCGGGGTCCAGATGGATCAAGCCCTGATTGGGTTCCGATGACAAGACACGGTCAACCTGCGCACGTGGATGCATCAACATCACCAACGCGTCGTCGGCCCGGGGCGCATCGATCCGTATCAGATCGTCGAAAAGGTTCTGGGCCAGCGCGTGCTGGATAGCCTCCAGCCGTTGCGGGCATTCAGGGTGATGTGGCCCGGTCTTGTGATCCAGAAAAGATGGATGGACGTAAAGCTGTGTTGTCATTGATTTTTTCGCCTATATGGCGTACCAGATCCGCGCGTTGCCCTTCACCCAGGCGTGATCACAATGCGCCGACCTCGTTGCTTGCCGAACGTGACCCCTATGAACCCGGATAGTACACTCCCGCTCCCATGATTCCACGGATTCTCTTAGGCCTTGTCGCCGTGCTCGGCATCGGTTCGTCCGCCTTGGCGCAGGACGACGCCGTGCTTGTGGGTGTCGACGAAGTCATCGTGGAGCAGGTGAACGAGACGGCCAATGTTATCGGCCGGTTTGTGTCGCGCCAGTCCGGTTCCGTTGCGACCGAGGTCGAGGGATCGGTCGAGAGCGTCTTCGTCGAGGTTGGCGACCGCGTTGTCGCCGGTGATAAACTCGTGCAGATCAGTTCGGATCGCATGGAACTGCGCCGCGATCTCCTGGCGGCCGAAGTCGAGCAGGCGCGCGCGCAATTGGCCGCGGCAGAAGCCGATCTCTCCCTTCAGCGTCAGGCATTGGCGCGGTTTGAGGATCTCTCTGAGTCCGCCGCCTATTCACAAGCCCGCCATGACGACCAGATACAGGAAGTCGCCATGACCTTGGCTCAGGTCTCGGTCGCCAACGCGTCGCTGATCCGTGCCGAGGCAAACCTGGCATTGGCGCAGGATGAAGTCGACAATGCGGTGATTCGCGCTCCGTATGACGGTGTCATCGTACTGCGCCATACCGAGGTCGGGTCCTATGTCGATGTTGGCAGTGCCATCGTTGACATGGTGAATGACGGCACGATCGAGATCGAAGCCGACGTACCCTATGACGCAATTGGCGGCCTGATACCGGGTGTCACCGTCAGCGTCGACTATGTCGGTGACAGCGGTGAACCGCAACAGGCCCAGGTGCGCGCCGTTGGTGTTGCCGAAAATGCCCAGGCGCGAACCCGGCCGGTCCGCTTCTCGCCAAGCTGGCAGGTGCTGCCGGGCACGGTTGCCGACGGTCAGACCGTCCTGGTCGAGATCCCGGTCGGTGAGTTGCGTGATGCCGTCACCGTGCACAAGGATGCGATCAACCGGAGCGCGGCCGGCGCGACGGTCTTTGTCGTCGTTGATGGCGCAGCTCAGCCCCGCCCGGTGTTTTTGGGCTCGGCGGTCGGTGTGCGTTTCATCGTGCTGAGTGGCCTTGAACCCGGCGAACTCGTCGTCGTGCGCGGTAACGAGAGACTGTTTCCCGGACAGGCGGTAGCCTTTTAGCCATGAATCTGATTCGTCTGGCCATCGAACGACCCATCGCCGTTGTGGCGGCGGTCTTGATGGTCATCATGTTCGGTCTGCTGGCGCTGCAGACGATCCCGATTCAGCTGACGCCGGATGTCCGCCGGCCGGTGATCACGATCACGACCTATTGGGCCGGTGCTGCGCCGGCCGAGGTCGAACGTGAAATCATCATCCGCCAGGAGGAAGTGCTGACCGGCATTACCGGTCTGGAAGAAATGCTGTCGCAAGCCCAGTTTGGTCAGGGCGAGATCACGATGGAATTCGCCATCGGCCAGAACATGGACCGAGCGCTGCTCCTGGTCTCGAACCGTCTCAACCGGGTCGAAGGCTACCCCGAAGAAGCCGACGAGCCGACCTTGGATACGGCGAGTGCCGAGGACAAGGCGATCGCCTGGTTCACCATCGTCCGCACGCCCGACAATGAACGGGACATGCACGAATACGGCGACTTCTTTGAGGATGTCGTCAAGGAACGCATGGAACGGGTCGCCGGCGTCTCGCGCGTCAATATGTATGGCGGCAGTGAGCGCGAGATCCGCGTCACCATCGTGCCGGAGAATCTGGCGCGCTACCGGCTGACCGTGCCGGAAGTCATGCTGGCGTTGCAGAATGCCAATTCGTCGGCATCCGCCGGGTATGTCGACGAGGGTAAACGCCGCTACACCGTGCGTTCCGAGGGCGACTTCGCCGCACTCGACGATATCCGCGGCGTCGTCGTCCGCAGTCTCCAGGACATCGTCTCCGACCGCCTGGCGCGGGTCACGGTCGACGACCTGGCGGATGTCACGTTTGACTACAAGGAACCGGCGTCGCGCATTCGCTTCAACGGCCAGCCTGCGCTGGTGTTCAACGCGGTCCGCGAAGCCGGCGCCAATGTCATCGAGACCATGAAGGGCATCCGCGAGGCGGTCGACGAACTCAATGCCGGCGCCATGCCGGCCGCCGGTTTGGAGTTGATCCAGGTCTATGACGAGACGGTTTACATCAACTCGGCAATCGATCTGGTTCAGCAGAACATCTGGATCGGCGGTGTCCTTGCGGCGTTCGTGCTGTTGCTATTTTTGCGGTCCTGGCGCGCCACACTGATCGTTTCGATTGCCATCCCTGTCTCCGTCATCGGCAGTTTTGTCGCGATGGCGGCGTTGGGACGCTCCATTAACGTCGTGTCGCTGGCCGGCCTTGCCTTTGCCGTCGGCATGGTGGTCGACGCGGCAATTGTTGTGCTGGAGAACATCTACCGCCTGCGCCAGCAGGGCATGCCGACCGCGCGCGCAGCCTACGAGGGCGCGCGCCAGGTGTGGGGTGCCATCCTGGTCTCCGCGCTGACGACCGTGATGGTGTTTATCCCGATCCTGGTCATGGAGTTGGAGGCGGGTCAGGTCTTCCGTGATATCGCCGTCGCCATTTCGGTTTCGGTGCTGTTGTCTCTTGTCGTCGCGGTGACCCTGATACCGGCGCTTTCGGCTCGGCTCCTGACACGCGCCGAAGGCACGGCCGGATTCAGTCTGCCGTTTATCGATGCGCCCGCCCGCGGTTTCAACAAGGGCATGGGATGGTTCGCACGTACGGTGGTGAAAAGCCGCCTTGTGGCCTTTTCCGTCGTTGGCGCGATCGTCGTCGTTGCGGTCGTCGTCGCGGACGTCTTGTTGCCGAAGCTCGAGTATCTGCCGGAGGGCAACCAGAACTTCGTCTTCGGTTCAATCCTGCCGCCGCCGGGCTACAACCTGGATACCATGGCGGAGATCGCCGAGCGGGTTGAAGCCGAGACAAGGCCTTACTGGGAAGTTGAAACCGGACCGGAGGAGGCCGAGGACGGCAATCCTAAGTTCCAGCGTTTCTATTTTGTCGCCAGCACCCGCTGGACCTTCGTCGGCGGTGCGGCCAGCGACCCGGACCGGGTCAAGGATCTGATTCCCCTGATGCGCGACCCGGTGTTCCAGGAGCCCGGAACCTTCGGCTTCTTCAGCCAGCCCTCCTTGTTTGGGCGTGGCGTTGGTGGTGGGCGCAACATCGACCTGAATATCTCCGGTCCCGAGTTGGAGCCGATCTATCAGACAGCGCTGCAGGCTTTCGGGCTGGTCTCGGCCGCTTTGCCGCAGGAAGCGGGCAACCAAATCCGGCCGCGACCGGGGCTGGAGAACGGCGCGCCTGAAGTGCGTGTGTTCCCGAACCGCATCAAACTTGCGGACAACAACGTGACGGCGCGCGAACTCTCCATGGGCATCGACGCCTTCAACTCCGGTTTGCGTGTCGATGAGATCACCGTCGACGGCCGCGAGATCGATCTGATGTTGACCGGCCCCGATGACCATGTCGGCGAGACGCAGGGTATCGGCGAGTTGCCGATTGTGACGCGCAGCGGTGTTATTCTGCCGGTCAGCTCGCTCGCCGACATCGAGGTCACGAGCGGGCCGACGCAGATCCGCCGGCTTGAACGCGAGCGCACGGTCACCCTGCAGATCGGCTTGGCCGATGACATCCCACTGGAAACCGGCATTCAGCTTGTCATGGACCAGGTGATCGCACCGCTCGAGGAGGCGGGATTGCCGCCTGGCGTGACACTGAGTTTCTCAGGCACCGCTGACAAGTTGTCGACGACGTGGGACGCCATGGTGATCAACCTGATGGTCGCGCTCATCATCGTCTACCTGGTGATGGCGGTTCTGTTCGAGAGTTTCATCTATCCGCTCATCGTCATGGTGTCGGTCCCGGTTGCCGCAGCGGGCGGCGTGTTGGGTCTCGCCATCGTCGGCCTGCCGCTCGACATGCTGACCATGCTCGGGTTCGTTATCTTGATCGGCATTGTCGTCAACAACGCGATTCTGCTCGTCCACCAGACGCTGCATCACATCCGCGAAGACGCCATGGAACCGGGTGACGCGGTCGAGGAGGCCGTGCGCAACCGTGTGCGCCCGATCTTCATGTCGACGCTGACGAGTGTCTTCGGCATGCTGCCGCTGGTCGTGTTTCCTGGTGCCGGATCGGAACTCTACCGCGGCCTCGGCTCGGTTGTGGTCGGCGGCCTGTCACTTTCGGCGGTCCTTACCCTGGCGTTGGTGCCGCCGCTGCTCGGCCTCTTCCTCAGGGTCACCAAACCGAAAGCGCATGTGCAGGCCGTCCCTGCGGTAGAACCCACGCGGGAGCCGGCGGAGTAGGCCCTTGAACGAGACCGACGTTATCATCATCGGTGCAGGCGCGGTCGGTGCGGCGCTCGCCCATCGGTTGGCGCCGCAACGTCGCGTGATCATGTTGGAGCGCGAAGACCAGCCGGGCTATCACAGCACTGGCCGCTCGGCAGCGCATTACACGGACGTAATTGGCGGGACCGTCGTGCAGGCGCTGTCGGAGGAGACGCGCCGGTTCATCGATGCGCCGCCGGAAAGGTTCACCGAATATCCATTGCTACGCGAGCGACCGGTCTTGTTGCTGGTCGGACATGACACCGACGACGCCCATTTCAGCGAGGAGTCGCTGTCCAACCTCATGGGTTCGATTCTGTTTCGTTTGGATCTCGATGGTTGTCTGGAAAAGTGCCCGGTCTTGAAGCCTGAGAAGGTGGCCTACGGCCTCTATGAGCCGACCGCCGGCGACATCGACGTCGGCGCAATCCATGGCGGTTACCTGAAGGCCGCGCGTCAGGCCGGCGCCGAGCTGGTTTGCGATGCCGATGTCACGGCGCTCGACCGTCGCGATGGCGTCTGGCATGTGGAGACCAGAGCGGGCACGTTCACCGCGCCGGTTGTCGCCAACTGCACGGGCGCATGGGGGGATGCCCTAGCGCAGATCGCCGGTGTTCATCCTGTCGGCCTTGTGCCATGCCGCCGCACGGCGTTCACATTCAAAGGCCCGGATGGTGTCGACTGCACCGAATGGCCCCTGGTCGCCGACGATGGCGAGTCCTTCTATTTCAAACCGGAAGCCGGGCTGATGATGGGGTCGCTGGCCGACGAGACGCCAAGCGATCCTTGTGACGCCCAACCGGAGGAACTCGATCTCGCCCAAGCCGCGGAAAACATCATGGCATGGACGACGCTGGAGATCCGCCGTTTCGAGAAACGCTGGGCGGGCCTCAGAAGCTTTGTCGACGATCGCCTACCCGTGACCGGGTGGGACACCAAGGCGGAAGGCTTCTTCTGGAACGTCGGCCAGGGTGGCGCGGGTATTCAGACGTCGGCGGCGCTGTCGGCTTACGCCGCAGCAATCCTGCTCGATCAGGACGTACCGGACGCGCTGGCGGCGGCGGGATTGACGCGTGAGACCCTGTCGCCGGCGCGTTGCCAACATCTGACCAAGGTGTCCTGACGTATAGGGACAAAAGTTAGACCACGCGAGTTTGCAGTTGAGGCATTGGAAAAAGATGGTGCGGGCGGTTGCCGGAGGTCTATCTGCGGTTCTTCTTGCCGGATGCTCCGTGTTCACGCCTCTCCCCGAGGAGTCGTCGTTGGAAACGCGGCTTGCCGCGATCCCGACTGATGGTGCGCCGGTCTCCGGACCGGTTCGTATCTATTGGGACAGCCATCAGGTTCCGTTCATCGAGGCGGCCCATGACCGCGACGCGGCCTTTGCGATGGGTCTGGTCCACGCCCATTTGAGACTCGGTCAGATGGAGCTGTTTCGCAGGGTGTCCCAGGGCCGGGTGTCGGAGATGGGCGGTCCGCTTGCCACCGAGATCGACCATGGCCTGCGCATCCTCAACTTCGAACGGACGGCCGAGGCGATTGAGGCCGACTTGCCGCCGGCGACCCGCGAATGGCTCGAGGGGTTTGTCGCCGGCATCAATTTCTATGTCGACAACACAGAAGAACTGCCGGTCGAGTTCAAAGTGCTCAACCTGCAACGCGAACCCTGGACGGTGAAGGACATCCTGACCATGGGCCGCCTGGCGGCGACGGACATCACGTGGCTCGTCTGGTTCAGCCTGCTACCGCTGCGCGATCGCGATGATTGGCCCGTGTTGTGGGCTCGTCTGGTCGGTAACGGCTCCGTGCCGATCCTGGAGGCTGGAGAAGGTCCCGACATGGTCAGCTTCAACGACCTCTTCGGCTACACCTCACGATCCGGCAGCAACAGCGTCGCGGTCGCACCATCGCTGACGACGAACGGCAGCGCCATCATGGCGAACGATCCGCACCTCGGGATCTTCGTGCCCAACATCTGGCTGGTCGCCGGTCTTAAGTCGCCGTCTTATCACGTCGTCGGCTTGATGGGCGCCGGCCTGCCGGTCTTTGCGATCGGCCGCAATCCGGACATCTCTTGGGGCGGCACCAATTTGCGGGCCGCATCCAGCGATCTCGTCGACATCTCGATGTTGCCGGCCGATCAGATATCGACCCGGCAGGAAGACGTCGGCGTTCGGTGGTGGTTCGATGCCACGTTGACGATCCGGGAAGCCCCGTCTGGGCCGATCGTCTCCGACGCACCACAGTTTGATGGTCTGGCCGATGGCCCGCTTGCGCTCAGCTGGGTCGGCCACCAGCCCAGCGACGAAGTCACGACGTTCTTGAAGGTCAGTCAGGCCACTGACTTCGAGCAGTTTGTCGATGCCTTCGAGACCTTTGCCGTGCCCGCCCAGAACATGCTCTATGCCGACGTCAACGGCAACATCGGCAAGATCATGGCCGCGCGCCTGCCCCAGCGCGGTGCGCAAGCGCCGGAAGACGTCATCATTGCCATCGAAGAACATGCGGGGACATGGGACCAGTCGGTCGCGACGGCCGATCTGCCGGCATCCTTTAATCCTGCGGCCGGTTATCTGACATCGGCCAACAACAGGCCGGCGGCAAGTCCGGTTCCCGTTGGCTACTTCTTTTCGCCCGATGACCGCGTCGATCGCATGGCCGAGCTTATTGAGTCGTCGCAAGGCGTCGATGTCGATCTGCTCGCCGCCCTGCAACAGGATGTCTACATGGCGTCGGCTGTCGATCTGCGGGATGCCATCGAACGCCAGGCAGAACGGCTGGATGCGGCGTCACAGTTGGCGCCGGATGAAGCCGAGGCCTGGCAGGCGATCACGGCATGGGATGGTCACTACAGGTTGGAGTCTCGCGGCGCCGTTGCTTTCGAGGCCTATCGCGCCGCGTTCCTCGCCAAGTTCTATCAAGAGATTGTGGGCGGTGAAGATTGGGAAGCCTTCGCCGGAATCGACCGGACTCAAGAGATCACCCTGAAAGATATCGACGGCGCTGATCCCGATATCGTGCGCGCCGCGCTCGGCGAGGGATTCGAAGCAGCGGCAGGCGCCTATGTCAGCGGCGATACGTGGGGCGACCGCCACCGGCTGATTATCCAGCATCCGCTTGCCAACATCCCGATCGTTGGCAGCCGCTACAGGTTTCTCGATCTGCCGTCCGGCGGCAGTTCGGAATCCCTCATGAAGACGGCTCACGGCCCGGCCGGTGAACGCCACACCGTACGCTATGGTTCGCAGGCACGGCACATCTCCGACATGGCCGATCCCGATGCCAACTACTTCGTCCTGCTCGGCGGCCAGGACGGCTGGTTCAACAGCTCGACGTTCCTCGACCAGGTCGATTTGTGGCAGAGCGGCGACTACGTTCAGGTGCCGCTGACCGTTGCAACCGTCCGTGAGCGGGCCGTTCAAACGACCGTCCTGTCACCTTAGGCGCCGCCATCAGCACCATGTTTGATGCAACGCCGCCTCTCAGACTCTATGCCGGCTGGCGTTCACGGCAGCTCGACCGCGAAGATCCGATCAAGGCTCAGGTTCGCGAGCTCCTGAAGCTCGTAACCAAGGCGCGCGATACGCGCTTTGGCCGGGACCACGGCTTCGATGGCATCGGCGATGTCGGGACCTATCAAGAACGTGTGCCCCTGCGACGCTTCGAAGACTTTTGGGAGGACTACTGGTCGTCGGACTTTCCGGTTCTGACCGACTGTACCTGGCCCGGCACCGTGCCGTTCTTTGCCGAGACCTCAGGCACGACAACCGGCAAAACGAAGTACATCCCCTGTACACACGAAATGAACCGGTCGAACACCTTCGCCGGCGCTGACATCCTGGTTCACCATCTGCGCAACACGCCCGGCAGCAGACTGCTGGCCGGCTTGAACTTCGTGCTAGGCGGCAGCACGGGGCTGCGGGAACTGGCGCCCGGCGTTCGCTCCGGCGATCTCAGCGGCATTGCCGCATCGGTCATGCCGCGCTGGGCGCGCTGGCGCTACTTTCCGCCACGCGACCTCGAAGCGATAACCGACTGGGAAGAGCGGCTTGATGCCTTGGCGCATGCCGCCATCGGCCAGGACATCCGTTCGATCAGCGGCACGCCGAGCTGGCTTTTGATCTTCTTTGACAGGCTGGCGGCCTTGCAACCCAACGCCGATGCGCGGCTCTCATCGTTCTTTCCCAACCTCGAGATGATCGTGCACGGCGCCGTTCATTTCGCGCCCTACCGCGCGTCGTTTGATGAATGGCTGGCGGGAAGCCAGGCGCAGACCCGCGAGGTCTATGCCGCCAGCGAAGGTTTCATCGGCATTGCCGATCGCGGCGACGGGGAGGGCATGCGCCTGATCGCCGACGGCGGCCTGTTCTACGAGTTCGTTCCCGTCGACGAACTGGGCGCGGCCAACCCAACGCGTCACTGGCTGGCGACGATCGAAACCGGCGTCGACTATGCCATTATCCTGACGACGTGCGCTGGAGCCTGGAGTTACGTGCTCGGCGACACCGTCGCCTTCGTCGATCGCACACCGCCCCGCCTTGTCGTGACCGGTCGGACGTCCTTTACGCTCTCGGCCTTCGGCGAACACCTGATAGCCTCCGAAATTGACGACGTCGTCACGCATGCGGCGGACACGATAGACGCACGGGTGGTCGAGTTTGCCGTCGGCCCGGTCTATCCGACCGCCGCTGAAGCCAGAGGTGGCCATGTCTATATCGTTGAGTTCGACCACCCGGAACCTGAACCCAATGAGCGCGCGCGCTTCATGCAGCTCGTCGATGATAACCTGGCGGCGCGCAACGACGACTATCGGTCTCACCGCGCCGGCATGCTGCCGATGGAACTGCATACGGTCGAGCCCGGGACGTTCTATGCCTGGATGAAAAAGCGTGGCCAACTGGGCGGCCAGCATAAGGTACCGCGCGTGATCAACGACAGCGATCTGCTACGTGATCTGCTTGACTTCGCGGACAAAAAAGAGCCGCCGGAACCCTGAGGTTCCGACGGCTCTCGCTAGTCGCGTGACGGCTGCCTATTCGGCCGCCATCAGATTTTCCGACTGAACGTAAGCAAGCGTGTCGTCGAGCGCCTTTTCCCAGCGATCGAAGAGCTGGTTTATCTCGTCTTCGGTGATGATCAACGGCGGGCAGAAGGCGACCGAGTTGCCGGCGGCCGCGCGCAGGATCAGACCGTGCTCAAGGCAGGCCTCGCCGCAGTAAGCGGCGACTTCGGGGCCAAAGTTCTCCTTGGTCTCCTTGTCCTTGACCAGCTCAACGGCGCCGATCAGGCCGGTGCCTCGTGCTTCGCCGACGATCGGGTGGTCGCCGAGCTTGGCGAGCCGTTCCATCGCGACGGGCGACACCTTCTTCACGTGGCTGGCGATATCCATCTCTTCGTAGATCTTGAGCGTCTCGACCGCGACCGCCGCCGGCACCGGATGGCCGGAATAGGTGAAGCCGGTTGCCAGCACGCCGTTCTCGCCCGAGAAATCGCGGATGGGCTTATAGACCTTTTCGTTGATGATGGTGGCCGAGATCGGCAGGTAGGCCGAGCTCAACTGCTTGGCGACAACCATGATGTCCGGTTGGATGTCATAGGTGTTGCAACCGAACAGATTGCCCGTGCGGTGGAAACCGCAGATGACCTCGTCGGCGACCATCAGCACGTCATGCTTCTTCAAGACCGCCTGGATCTTCTCAAAATAGGTCTTGGGCGGCAGGATGACGCCGCCGGCGCCCATGATCGGCTCGGCCACAAAGGCCGCGACCGTCTCCGGCCCTTCGTCCTGGATCATCTGATCCAGTTCGTTGGCGCGACGGGTGGCGAAATCCTCTTCGGACTCACCGTCTTCGCCAAAGCGATAATAGTGCGGCGAACCCGTGTGCATGATGTTGTGGATCGGCAGATCAAAGCCCGCATGCATCAGCGGCATGCCGGTCAGCGAGCCCGACGACACGGCGATGCCGTGGTAACCGCCGATGCGCGCGATGATCTTCTTCTTTTCCGGCCGGCCCAGCGCGTTGTTGTAGTACCAGACGAACTTGACCATGTGGTCGTTGGCTTCGGAGCCGGAATTGGCGAACCACACCTTCGACATTGGCGCCGGCGCCATATCGATGAGCATTTCGGCCAGATCGATCGCCGGCATGCTCGAGCGATGGAAGAACGCGTGGTAGTAGGGCAGCTTGCGCATCTGGTTGGCGGCCGCCTCAACCAGACGCTCGTTGTTGAAGCCGAGCGACGTGCACCACAGGCCGGCCAGACCCTCGATATAGCTCTTGCCCTCGGTGTCCTTGACGTAGATGCCGTCGCCTTCATCCAGGATCAGCGGACCCTTTTCCTCGTGCTTCACGAGGTTGGAATAGGGATGCAGCACGTTCTTGATGTCGCGAGCATGGGGGGAATTGGGCAGTACGGTCATGGCTTGGCACCTCGTCGTCCGGCCTGAGATTGAGAATCGATGTCATGCGGCGGCGTCGCGCCCACACCTTGGGGACGCCGAATCGCTGCATTTAAGGGGGGAAACCGGGGAAATGCAACCAGCTTAAGCGCGCCGGCCAATCCAGATCACACGGCCCAAAAGATCGATTTCCGCGGGCGCCAGGGGCGCAAGAGAGGCATAGGCGGGATTGTCGCTGCTCATAACCACCTGCTGGCGCACGGGATCGGCGGTCAGCCGCTTAACCAAAAGGTTGTCGCCCTGGCGTACCACGTAGATGCCGTCGTTGCCGGGCGACCACTGGGTCAAATCGACCAGAAGTTGATCGCCGTCACCGACGGTCGGCGCCATGCTGTCGCCGGCCATGGTCACCATGGCGAGTTGGTTGGCCGGGGTTCGCGTCAGTTCGGCCAGCCATTCGGCCCGGAAGGCGGCATCGGCGAAGTTTCTGTCGTGACCGGTCAGCGTTTCGCGCCCGGCATCCTTGCGTGGGTCGTAGCGCGCGATCAGGACGTAACCCTCGCCGTCGCTGTTGGCCTTGACCACCGGGCCTGCCTTGTCGTCCAGCAGTTCGGCGGCGCTGCAGCCCAGCGCCTCGGCGAGTTTCTCGATGGTGTCGTGGCGCGGATGGCGCGAACGCCCGGAGACGATGTCGCGCACCGCCGTGTCGTTGAGCCCGGCCAGCTGGGCAAGCCCCTTTTGCGACAAGGAGAGCGCCGCCATACGGCGTTTCAGTTCCTTCGCAAGGTGTCGTTCGGCCATAGTCTATGGTGCGATGGCGTTCAGCCCATGCCAATAGCCATCTTGTAGGATTCGATCAGCGCTTCCTGCTCCTGGCGGTCGTCCGGCTCCATCTTTCTGAGCTTGATCAACTGGCGCACGATCTTGGTATCGAACCCCATGCCCTTGGCCTCGCGATAGACGTCGGTGATGTCCGACGCCAAGTTGGCCTTTTCCTCCTCCAGCCGCTCGATGCGTTGGATATAGTTCAGGAGCTGTTCGCCGGCGATGCCGTCCACGTTGGCCATCCGTCCTCTCTCGCTAGAGCCACTCGGGAAGCCGGGCTTCTAGCACAGGCCACGACGATTGCCACCGATCGCCGGCCGATCTGTACACAGCGTGCTCGGGATAAGATGTGGAGCGGCGAAAAAGGCGCAACATCGGCGGAAACACGCGCGATTTGACTTGGCTGGGCGGACCATGCGGTCGAGGTTACAAACGAAAGCGAGGAGGACGGGCATCATGAAAGCCGAGGACGTCGTTGCGCGAACCCGCGAGCAGTTGAGCGCCGTTGAGGCGGCCATCCGCAACCATCCCTATTTGACGGCATTGCGCGCCGGCGAGGTGCCCCTCGACGCGATCAAGGCGTTGCCCGGCCACCAGCATCATATGGCGATCTCCGACATGCGCTCGATCGCGACGCTGGTGGCGCGCTTCGGCGACACGCCTCATGCCGACTTCTTTAACGGTATTCTCCAGGGCCAACATGGCGAGCGCGAGAAGATCCTGGTCCTCGCCAAGAAGCTCGGCATGTCCAAGGAAGACCTGGACCGCTACGAGGTCGAGCCGGAAGGTTATGCCTATGCGGCCTATCTGGCATGGCTGACCCAACGAGGCTCCGCGGCCGAGGTTGTGTGCGGCTTGTTCGTCAACTTCCAGGCCTGGGGCGCGAACTGCGCCGATGTCGGCGCGGCACTACGGGATGCCTATGGTTTTTCCAGTGACGACACGGTTTTCCTGGACTCGTTTGTTAGGATGCCGTCGATCGAGGCGACCGCGTTGGCTATTATTCAGGACGGCCTCGACCATGGCGTTGGCGATGTCAGAATCATGCGCGCGGCGCGTCTGATCCAGGGGTACGAACGTTTGTTCTGGGACACCATGATGCGCCTGGCTGATCAACATAGCTAAGAACATCCGGAGGAAGCGATGGTCGACAGTCATGAAGGAGGATGCGTGTGCGGACGGGTCCGCTACAAGACGAAGGGCGTGCCGCAGCGGGTCAGCCTGTGCAGCTGCACGTGGTGCCAGAAGCGCACGGGCAGCGCGCTTGGCGTCTCCGTCTACTTCTTGAAAGAAGATGTCGAGATCGACGAGAGCTTGCTTGGCACCTACCGCATGACGTCCGATGCCGGACGCTGGATCGAGCAGGGGTTCTGTACCACATGCGGTACCGCGCTGACCTGGACGCTGGAGTTCCGGCCGAACGATCGGGGATTTGCCGGCGGTACGTTTGACCAGCCAACCTTCTGGTACAAGCCGGAGCGTTTCGTTTTCGCCCGATCCAAGCCGGATTGGCTCGCTGTTCCGGACGGTATCGAAACCTTCGAGGCGATGCCGAAGTAGGTGGGCTAACGGATCCGTTTTGGTTTGGCGATCGGTCCCACCAGCACGACAGCAAGCGCGCCGATAACACAGATCAAGGCGACGATCTCGCGCCAAGTGATGGGCTCGCTGAGTATCAGGGCGCCGCTGACGACGCCGATGACCGGGATCAGCAGGCTGCTGATCGCTGCGACGCCGGCCGGCAACAGGGTCACGATTTTGGCCCAGGCATAGTTGCCGATCAGCGCGCCGGCGAAGATCTGATAGGCGATCGTGAACCAGGACCACGTCGTGTAGTTGAAGTCCGGCGCTTCGGTCAGGAACGCGATGGCGGTGATCGGGATGGCGACAACAATGAACTGCCAGCCGACGATCACGGGGACGGGTATGCGCCACGGCGCGCGTTTGAAGAGCACGGTGCCAAGGCCCCAGGTGAGCGCGCCGCATAGCATGTAGAAGATGCCAAGCGGCGATTCGCCGATCGCCGGCAGGTCGCCGCCGATCAGGATCGCCATGCCGGCAAGCCCGAGACCGAGCCCCAGCATGCGCCGCCACGTGATGGGTTCATCGAGCAGAAAGCGTGCGAAGATGACCGCCCAAAGCGGCATGGTGTAGGCGGCAATCGCGGCGCGGCCGGACGCCATGTGTTCAAGACCCAAGGCGGAGAACACCATCCATCCACCGATCGAGACCGGCGCGATCATGACGATCAGCTTCAGCTGATCGCGCGGCACGCGGATGCGCTGGCCGCCAATGACGGCGACGCTCAGAAGTGCGATGCCGCCGAAGACGGTTGTGAACGCGCGGAACGTCCAGGGTTCGACGCCCAACACACCGACACGCATGATCGGCCAGTTGAGCCCCCAGACGACAGTCAGGACGGCCAACAGCGTGAAAGCAAGGCGTCGGTCGTCCATCAGCTCAGACGGCGGCCAGCGCGTTCTCCAATTCGCGGATCAGGTCGTCGCCGTCCTCGACGCCGACCGAGAGCCGGACCAGGCTGTCGGAGATGCCAATCTCGTCCCGGATCTCCTTGGGGATCGAGGCGTGGGTCATGATCGCCGGGTGTTCGATCAGACTTTCGACGCCACCCAGGCTTTCGGCGAGCGCGAAGAGGTCGCAGCGTTCCAGGAAGCGCCGCGTGCCGTCGAGGTCGGCGTCCAGCACCGCCGTCACCATGCCGCCATAGCCATGCATCTGACGGCTGGCGAGTTCGTGCTGCGGATGATTGGCGAGGCCGGGATAATAGACACGCGCGACTTTCGGATGGTTGTCGAGCCAGGTCGCGATGGCCGCGGCGTTCTCGCAGTGGCGTTCCATGCGCAGCGCCAGGGTCTTCAATCCCCGCATCGCCAGGAAGCTGTCGAACGGTCCGGCGACGCCGCCGACCGCGTTCTGCAGATAAGCCATGCGTTCGGCGAGATCGGCATCGTCGCCGACCACCACCATGCCGCCAACCATGTCGGAGTGGCCGTTCAGATACTTCGTGACCGAGTGGACCACCAGATGGAAACCGAACTCCAGCGGCCGCTGCACCCATGGTGTGGCGAACGTGTTGTCGGCAACGGCAAGCAGGTTGTGACGTCGCGCGACCCGCGAAATCATGTCGAGGTCGATCACGGTCAGCAGCGGGTTGGTCGGCGTCTCAACCCAGACCATCCGGGTCTCCGGCCGGATCTTCGCTTCGATCGCCGCTTCGTCAGTCATGTCCAGGAAGTCAAAATCCAGGTTGGCGCTTTTCTTGCGCACGTTCTCGAACAGACGATAGGTGCCGCCATAAAGGTCGTTGCCGGCCAGCACATGGCTGCCGCTTTCCATCAGCTCCAGCACTGTCGCCGAGCCGGCGAGGCCGGAGGCGAAGGCAAATCCCTTGCTGCCGCTTTCCAGGTCGGCGACGCAGTCCTCGAATGCCATGCGCGTCGGATTTTGCGACCGCGAGTACTCGTAGCCCTTGTGGACGCCGGGGCTCTCCTGCACATAGGTCGAGGTCGCGTAGATCGGCGTCATGATGGCGCCGGTCGTCGGGTCGGGCTGCTGGCCGGCGTGGATCGCCCGGGTCGAAAAACCGGGCCGGTTGGATTGTTGACGGTCGGTCATGACGGGATCACTCCTCTCGTGCGAGGCTGTGGCATGATGGTGCGGTGAAGGCAAAGGTGAGCGCGAGGTACCAGGAATCGCGCCCAGCATACAAGCGTCGAGGGGGCTACGACCATGACCGATGACGACCTCTGCTATCTGACGGCGAACGAAGCAGTTGGCCTGTTCAAGGCCAGGAAACTGTCGCCTGTCGAGCTGCTTGACGCTGTCATAGGCCGGGGCGAGGCGATACGGGAGAGCATCAATCCCTTTGCCGACACCTATTTCGACGAGGCGCGGGCGAGGGCGCGCAAGGCAGAAGAAAAGTACGCCAAGACCGATGGGCGGCCGCGCCGGTTGGAAGGGGTGCCGCTGGCCGTCAAAGACACATCCGACATTCGCGGCAAACGCGCGACCAAAGGCTCGATGATCTATAAGGATGCGGTTGCCGAGAGGACGGATCCGGACATCGAGCGGTTGATACGCGCTGGGGCCAATATCTTCACGCGTACGACCTGTCCAGAGTTCGGCTGGCTCTATACGACGCAGTCGCGCCTATGGGGCATTACGCGCAATCCTTGGCGTCCGGACGCTTCGCCAGGCGGTTCGTCGGGTGGTTCGGCGGCGGCGCTCGCAGCGGGCGCGACGATCCTGGCGACCGGCGGCGACAGTACCGGTTCGATCCGTCAGCCGGCCAGCCAGTGCGGTGTGGTCGGATATCAGGCGCCGTTCGGCCGCATCCCGATGGTCGGTGAGGCCAGCTTCGCCAGCTACCTGCATCATGGACCGATGACACGCTCTGTCGCGGACGCCGCGCTGATGGCAAACGTGATGTCGGGCCCCCACCCGCTCGATCACAACAGCCTGCAACGCAAGGTGACGATCCCCGCCAACCTCAAGGGGATCGAGGGCATGAAGATCGCGTACTCGATCGATCTCGGCCACTACGAGGTCGTCGATGACGTCAGGCAAGCGACGCTGGAGTCGCTCGATGCCTTGCGTAGTGCGGGCGCTGAGGTCACCGAGATTCCGGTCGACTGGGCAAGCGAGGTGATCCGCCTGGGGCACGGGTCCCAGGAGTTCCTGTTCGCGCCGGGCATCAGTTCGGCGGTAAGGGATCACGGCGACATCGTCAGCGATTATGTGCCGCAGTTGGAGGAAACCGCGCTCAGCTTCGATGCGGACGACTACAGGCGCTCGCTCACCCTTGCTGCGCAAGTCTGGGACGAACATCTAGGTCCTATGTTCCGCGACCACGACGCCTTCATCACGCCAACGGTGTCGTGTCCGGATGTGCCGGCCGATGGCTGGCAAAAAGACACGATCACGGTTAACGGCAAGGCGCTGACCGACACGGATACGGCGATGACCGTGCTGTGGAACATGTTCGGACGCTGCCCGGTCCTTGCCGTGCCGTCGGGCATGACAGGGACCGGCTTGCCGGCCGGGCTGCAGGTCATCGGCCGGGTCGAAGACGATGTCACGGTATTCCGTGTCGCCGCCGTGTTGGAACAGCGTCGTCCTTGGCTCGACCGGCCTGATCGCCGACCGGTTCTCAATCTCTAGACCGGCCTGACCAGCGGAAAGGTCTCGCAGGTGATCGGACCGCCGTCGACCAGGTTCTCGCCGCGATAGGACGGATCGGATTCCTGGGGCATGTCGTAATAGGTGACGTCGTCGCCGGCCCAGTTCGTCGATAACGCCGCGCGCCGGCGATCAAGCGTGTTGCCGGGCGCGCTGTGGAACATGCGGGAATTCCAGACCAGGGTATCGCCGGGTTCGAGCGCGCAGGTAATGATGTCGGCGTCGGGGTCGTTGTCGAGGTCCGGCGGCAGCGGTCGTTCGGTCATGGCGCCGGCGTACTCCTGATCCGGCGCAAAGTGCACGGACCGGTAGACCGTGTCCCAAAGGTGCGATCCCCGGACAAACCGCAAGGCGGTCTCGACCGGGATCGTGTCCAGTGACGTCCAGCAGTTGATGATCTTGGTGCCGTTCAACGGATAATAGGAATGGTCCTGGTGCCAGGGTGTGACGGCGCTGGCGCAACCCGGCGACTTCAGCAGCAGGAAGTCGTAGTAGAAGTTGAGCGTGCTGGTTTCCAGCAGCCGCCAGAAGAGATCCGGCGCGTGCGAGTCGAAGATGAACCGCCGGAAGGCCTCGACTCGTTTCCACATCAGGCTGTCGTAATAGAAGAAACCCGGCTCGTCATCGTGCGTGACTGTCGCAGAGCTGGCACTGTGCTCCTTCATTGCTTCGTCGATGGCGGATTCGATGAGGTCCAACCAGTCTTTGCCGAACGCGCTGCGCAGACAGATAACACCGTCACGCTTGTAGGCTTCGATCGCGTCATCGCCCGGGTTATCCAAGGCGACCGGCGTGAAGCATGCGACATCGCCTAACACTTGCCTTGGTTTCGCTAGCACCTCTGACATGGTCGCCTCCATCAAACGCTTCGTGACCTACGCCGTCGTCAGTCCGCGTCTCAAGTGATTCAGCAAATCGATGCGCGTTATAACGCCCAGGAACGCATCGTTGTCATCGACCACGATCGCCGTGAGGTCGCGGCGGAAGATCGGCATCAAACTCTTGATTCCCGCCTTAACCGAAATGGTCTCGATCTCCGCAGTCATGGCCGACGCGACGGTGTCGGTAAACGTCTCGTGGTCGTGATGCACGGCCCACAGAATGTCGGACTCATCGATGATGCCGACCGGCGTGTCACCTTCCAGCACTGGTACTTGGCTGATGTCATAAAGCTTCATGCGTGCCAGTGCGGTTGCCAGCGTGTCGTCCGGTTTGACCGTGATGGCGGCGCGTTCGGAATAGAGCCGGGCGATGACATCGCGCAAATCGCCAAAGGTCTCACGTTCGATGAAACCCTGATCGATCATCCAATAGTCGTTATAGACCTTGGAGAGATACTTGTTGCCGCTGTCGCACACGAAACTCACCACGTTCTTCGGCGTTTTCTGGGCGCGGCAGTAGGCAAGCGCGCCGGCGATCAAGGTGCCGGATGAGGAGCCGGCCAGCAGCCCTTCGTTCTTCAGCAACTCGCGCGCGGTCAAGAACGCGTCCTTGTCGGAGACGGTCACGGCGGTGGTCGCGAGCGACAGGTCGCTGACCGGCGGAATAAAATCCTCGCCGATGCCTTCGACCAGCCAGGAGCCCAGTTCGCCCATCTCGCCGGTGTTGACGTAGTCGGCGAGCACCGACCCTTCGGGATCGGCCAGCACCATTTCCAGATGCGGCGCGACGCGCTTAAAGAAACGCCCGAGGCCGGTGATCGTCCCGCCCGAACCGACGCCGCACACGACCGCGTCGACCTGGTGGTTCATCTGCGCCCAGATCTCCGGGCCGGTGCTCGACTCGTGCGCCAGAGGATTGGCGGGGTTGCCGAACTGATTGACGAAAAAACTGTTGTCGATCTCCTTGGCAAGCCGTTCGGCCGTGTCCTGGTAGTATTCGGGATGGCCCTTGCCGACGTCGGAACGAGTCAGACGTACCTCCGCGCCCATGGCCTGCAGGTTGAAGATCTTCTCCTGGCTCATCTTGTCGGGGATGACCAGGATCAGCTTGTAGCCCTTCTGCCGCGCGACCAGCGCCAGTCCCAGCCCGGTATTGCCGGCGGTCGCCTCGATCAGCGTGCCGCCCGGCTTTATGCTGCCGTCGTTTTCGGCGGCCTCGATCATCGAGAGCCCGATGCGGTCCTTGATCGACCCTCCGGGATTCTGGTTCTCAAGCTTCAGGAACAGCCGGCATTTGCCGGTATCGAATTTGGTGACCTCGATCATCGGCGTGTTGCCGATCATATCGAGCACATTGCTGTTGACGACCATCGTCACTCCCGGCGGCGAAGTTGTGGCGAAGAAGGATCTAGAATAAGTGATCGCAAGGCATTGAAAACCATGAAGGTGCCGAAGGCATGGCAAATCCGGAAAATTTCCGGGCCTACGGCGTGCTGCTGCGCGATGCCAAGGTCTTGATTGCCGCCGAATTCATCGGCGATGCCTTCGCCTGGAAGTTTCCTGGCGGTGGTGTTCTGCACCATGAAGATGCCGAGCAGGCCCTGAAGCGCGAATTCGTCGAGGAGACGGGGCTCGACGTTACGGTCGAGCGCGAACTTCACGATCCCGGCACACTTATCAGTCCTTTGATCAAGCGGCCGTATTCCCCGGTCTACTTTCTGGTGTCGGCAAGCGGGGATCCGCTCGTACCGAGCCACGAGACTGTCGAGATATCGTTTATGGACCCGGCCGCTGTCCTTGCCAGCAACCTCGTGCCGTCGCCGGAAAAGGTTGCGCTGAGCCTCGCGCTGTCGTTGAAGGCCGAGACCTAGTCGACGGGATCCGGCGCGTCCCAGTCCAGCTCCGGATTGGGCACCGTGCCGCGTTGGGCGACGCGGTATTCATAGACGTCGGTGATCATCTTTTCCGTCCACCAGCCCGACCGGGTCGGCGGGTACTTCGGCGGATTGTCGGGACCCTGGAACTGGGGCAGGCAGCGCACGACCGTCCGGTGGTTGGCGGCGAAAAAGAGCGGGAACGACATGCGCTCCTTGCCTGACGTGTTGATCACCCGGTGTGGCGTCGAGACAAACTCGTCATTGGTCCAGCGCATCAACATGTCGCCGACATTGACGATGATGGTGCCAGGGATGGGCGTCGCCTCGATCCAGTCGCCGTCGCGGTTGCCGACCTGGAGTCCGCCGCTGTCGTCCTGCAGGAGCAGCGTAAAACACTCGTAGTCCGTGTGGGCGCCGATACCGATCCGGTCGGGATCGATCTCACCTTCCTGGGGTGGGTAATAGAGCAGCCGGAGCTGGCTCATGGACTTGTCGACGTGGGGATCGAACCAACCCGGGGGCAAACCGAGTGTCATTTCGAAGGCGTTGAAGAGCTTGAAGCCAAGGTCCATGACGGCCTCGAAGTAGCCGTAAACGCCGTCTTGAAAACCGGGCAGGTTGTCGGGCCAGACATTGGGTCCATACATGATGCTGCCCGCCAGATAGTCCGGATCGTCGGCCGGCAGCTCCGTGGAAAGCTCAAAACCCTCCTGTACGTCCGGCTTAGCGTTGGGGCCGGCGTAGAGGTCGCCGAAGGGGATGAAACCACGGTGACGCCCGATCTTCTTGGCGTCTAATTCCATTTTTTTATCAAAAGGTTGTCGGAAAAACCTCTTAGTTTGATTTAGGAGTTCGTCAGTGACGTGCTGAGGGATCCCGTGGCCCTTGATGTAGAAAAATCCGATCTGCCGGCAGGCCTCGCCGATCTGCTCGGCGACCTCTTGTTTCTGCTCGTCGGTACCGTTGAGAAACAGGCTGAAATCGATCACCGGGATCGCATCGAAGTCGAGGCGCTTCGCGGCGATGGTGTCAATCTTCGTCATTGCGGACGTGGCGGCCATAAATGCGGTCTCCTGAACAGCCGTTCAATAATGCCAAACTTCAGCGGTTGTCAGCAAGACACGCACCGGCTGTGCTCACAGCATCAGCAGACCACCACTGGCGATGACCGTCTCGCCGACCACGTAACGGTTGCGCGGTGAGGCCAGGAACAGGACGACCTCGCCGATATCCGCTGGCTCGGCGGCGTAACCGACGGGAATTTCGGGCAGGCGCTTGGCGAGCCAATCCTGGCTCTTGGCCCGTTCGGTCGCGACCGCGCCGGGACTGACACCGTTGACCAGCACGCCGTCGGGCGCGAAGTCCTTGGCGAAGGTCTTGACCAGGCTGGCCGCTGCCGCCTTTGAGGCGGCATAATGGGGCAGGGTCGGCTTGGCCGTATAGGCATCGACGGTCACGATGCAGACGACCCGGCCATAACCCGCCTGGCGCATCGGCTTGCCGAAGGCGCGCGTCATCAGGAAGACGCTCTTGGCGTTCACGTCAAACACGCGGTCCCACGACTCGACCGTCATCTCGTCGAAGGTTTCCTGCGGGTAGATGCCAGCGTTGTTGATCAGGATGTCGACACGCCGGCAGTCGTTGAGCACCGCGTCCCGGGCCGCGTTGACGGCAGTTTCGTCCGTGACATCCGCCGCGATGGCGAGCGCGCCGTTGCCGATGTCCCTGGCTTCCGCTTCGGCGGCGTCGTGGTCGATATCGACCAAGCAGACCCTGGCGCCGCGTTCACCGAGCAGCCGGGCGATCGCGTTCCCGATGCCCGCGGCCGCACCCGTTACCACCGCGACCTGACCGTCAAACTCGTTTGTCGTCATGGCGTCCCCCTAAGTTGCCGATCGAGCCTGATCGATGCCGAGGTATTCCGCAATCTCCGGCGTCGGGGGATGGTCGAGGATATCGGCGGTCGGACCGGCCGCGACGACATGCCCGTCGTCGACGAAGGCCGTGGTCCCGGCAATGCGTCGGGCGTCCTCGGGGTCGTGGCTCACCATCAGGACCGTGGTTTTGGTCTCGTGCCGCAACGCGTCGACCAGATCCAGCATGGCGCGGCGCATGGCCGGGCCCAGGGCAGCGAACGGCTCGTCGAGCAACAGCAGGGGCCGGCGCATGACCAGGCTGCGCGCCAGCGCGACCCGTTGGCGCTCACCGCCGGAGAGCTGGCGCGGCAGGCGTGCACCCAACTCGCCGATGCCGACCCGCGCCAGCGCTGCCTTGATCGCCGTGTGATCGTCCGGCGAGAGCTTCAGGCCCGGATCGATGCCCAGCCCGACATTCTGTGCCGCCGTCAAATGGGGGAAGAGGTTGTGTTCCTGGAACAGCATGGTGACCGGGCGCCGGTCCGGCGGCAGAGCGGTGATGTCGGTGCCGTCGACCATGATCGTGCCGCCGGTCGCCTGATCGAAGCCGGCGATCAGCGATAGCAACGTCGTTTTGCCCGCGCCGCTGGTGCCGATGATAGCCATGATGCCGGCGCGTTCGAGACTGAGGTCGAAGCGCATGGATTGGCCATCATAGGCGAAGGTGAGATCGCGAATATCAAGCAGAGGCGCGGCCACCGACAATCCTTTCGATCAGGAGAAAAACGCCGAGACAGACGATCGCGAGCAGGAGTGCGATCACCGCCGCCTGGTCCATGCGATACGCCGCCATGCTGCGGTAAAGCATCAGCGACAGCGTCTCGGTGTCGCGCGAACCGAACAGTGCGATGGCAGTGAGGTCGCCCAACGACAGCGCACCGGCAATCGCCAAACCCAGCGCGGCGGGACGGCGAATGGCCGGCCATTCGACCAGGCGCAAACGATTGGCGCCTTTGATGCCGAGGCTGGCGCACAGGCGGTCGTGGTCCTCCGACACGCGATAGAAACGCGGTCCCACGGTCCGCAGTACATAGGGCACGAAGATCACACCATTGACGATGATGACGAGCCAGAGCGCCAGACCGAGAACGTCGGTAAACGGCAACAGCAGGACAAACAACCCGGCCCCCAGCACGGTGGGCGAAACCACCAGGTTGAGCGAACCCAGGAGCTCAAGTCGGGCGGCCAGTCGGGGGCGCCAGCGCCGGTACTTAAGATCACGTGTGGTGACCAGCAGCGCGGTGCCGAGCAGCAGCGCCAGCAGGCCGCCGCCAAGACCGACGAACAGGCTGCGTGCCGTTGCGCGCCATATCGATGCCGATTGCAGGACGTCCGTCACGGGCCCTGTCAGTCCTGCGACGACGACGGCAATAAGTGGCGCCACAACGAAAATCGCCGCCAAGGCGAGCAGAACGATATCGATGGCGCGAGCGCCGAGGTGATGCCGGTCAGGCCGTGCGACATCTCGGGCGAGTGTGGCGCCACCTTCGGCCGTGCGTGCGAGTGTCAGAAGCGCGGTCGCCAGAAAGGCGCACAACACGACCTGCAGGATGGCCAGAACGACGGCGCGTGGGATGTCAAAATCCAGACGCAAGGACTGGTAGATCGCAACTTCCAAGGTTGCGTTTTGCGGACCGCCGCCAAGGGTCAGCACGACGGCGAAGCTGGTGAAGCACAGCAGGAAGACTAGGACGGCGACACCCGGCAAGACTTCGCGCAGGCGCGGCCATTCGATCAGGCGAAAGATCTGCCAGCCCGACATGCCGAACTGGCTCGCCAGGCGCCAGGATTCGCCGGGGATGGCTTGCCACGCGAGCAGCAGCAGACGCACCGATAGCGGCAGATTGAAGAAGACATGGGCGATCAGAATTCCACCCAGGCCGTAGAGGATCTGCTGGCGCGGCAGGCCGGTCCACGCGACCGCGTCGTTGACGACACCGTTTTGCCCATAGATTGCGGCCAAGCCGAACACCGCGACGATGACCGGCATGACAAGCGGCAGGCCGAACAAGCCGAGCAGCACCTGGCGACCGGGAAAGTGTGGCCGCCGCGCCATGGCGCGCGCGACCGGGATCGCCAGGCCGACCGACAGCAATGTCGACAAGGTCGCTTGCAACAACGTAAAGCGCAAAACCCGCCAGACGTAACTGTCGATGCCGGTCGACATGCCGCTGCCCGACGGTGCGGCATGCAGCAGCGCCGCGAGTGCAACCACCGCCAAACCCAGGCTGGCGCAAAGCGCCAGTGCGCCCGGCCACAGGTTGGCGCGCAGAAGGGTCATGGCATCATTGCGCGATGGCGTTGAGCCATTCGTCGATCCAGGCTGTCCGATTCGCCGCGACCTCGTCAGGGTCGACCAGCAACACCGTGTCGGGAGGGGGCAGTTCATCAAACTCCGGCGGCAGGGCGCCACCCAGATCGGTGACCGGATACATCCAGTTGCCGGTCGGGATCACAGTCTGAAATCCGTCGGTCGTGATGAAGTTAAGGAACTGTCTGGCGAGCTCTTCGTCATCCGTGTTCGCGGTCATGGCGGCGACCTCGACCTGGATGTAGTGACCTTCCGGGAACATCGCCGCGCCGTAGCGCTCTGTCTCCTCGACGATCTGGTGGTAGGCGGGCGAGGTCGAATAGCTCAGCACCATCGGCGCTTCGCCTTCCAGGAACAGGTTGTAGGCTTCGCCCCAACCCTTGGTGACCGTCAGGATGCGCCCGGAAAGCGACTCCCACGCGCCCGGCGCGTCATCGCCATAGACCGTCTTGACCCACAGCAGCAGGCCCAGACCAGGTGTGCTGGTGCGCGGATCCTGGATGATGATCTTGGGGCCATCGGGATTGTCGACCAGATCAGCCAGGCTCGACGGCGGTTCGGGCAAGACGTCGCTGTCGTAGACAAAGGCGAAATAGCCGTAGTCGAAGGGCACGAAGGTGGCGTCGTCCCAGGCCAACGGCAGGTCCAGACGCGACAGGTCGGCGCCGTGCGGCGCAAGCCATCCCGTTGCTTGCGCCTCGGCCATCAGGTTGGTGTCGAGGCCGAGAATGATATCGGCGTTCGTCGCGTCGCCTTCCAGGCGTAACCGGCTCAACAACAGGCCGGCATCGTCGACGCCGACCCAGTCGATGGTGCAGGCGCATTCGGCCTCGAACGCCTCGGTGATGCCGGGCCCCGGACCCCACTCGCTGATAAACGAGTCATAGGTGTAGATCGTCAGGGTTCGGTCTTGCGCGTGCGCGCTGAGCGCACCCGCCATAAAGATCGACCCGGCCGTCAGCAAAAGCCTGAATAAAAAACGCATCGCAACCCTTCCTTCATCTGGTTTCGGAAGGGGCTCACGATTGACCGGTCTTGGATGTCATCGCCTCATTCCCTCCGCCGGCATAACCCGGATCAGGTTCAACGGGTCGGTGCGACGGCACCTCTCAGCCCAAAAGGGCTCCCCGTGAGTGATGCGTTATGAGGTAGGCGCAGACGGACGCCTTGGCAAGTAGATTCTCAGGCCTTGTGGCGCAGGCGGAAGGAGTAGACGCCGTCTTCTTCCGACCAATCGATCAAGGTGTGTCCTGTCAGCTCGCAGAACGCACGAAAGTCCTCGACCGCGCTGGGATCGGTTGCCAGAACCTCGAGTTCGTCGCCGGGCTCAAGGGACTTCAGTTTCTTTTTCGCCTTCAAGACCGGCAGCGGGCAGGCGAGTCCTTTGACATCAAGAACGTGGCTCATGGGCGTCTACTTCGGCGCGCCAGGGCCGAGTGGCTGGCCATAGCTGAACTCGACCAGCGCGCCGTCGGGGTCGCGTACCCCGCAAAAGTAACCGACGGGGTAAGGTTCCTCGGTTGGCGCCCAAAAGAGGTTGCCCATGGCTTCGGCGTTCTTGGCGATGCGGTCGACCTCCTCGCGGCTGGCGCAGGCAAAACCCAGATGACTGAAATCCCGTTCGGCCTGATCGCTGGGTTCACCACCTGACATCATGACAAACACGAACTCTTTCTCGCGCCCCGCCTCGGCCATCCAGATCACGCGCTGACCATCATCGTTGCGCTCGTGCACGACCGACATGCCGCATAGGTTCTCGTAGAACGCTTGCATCGCATCGATGTCGCGGACGTGCAGGGCAATATGGGTTAAAACCGGTTTCATGGCGAACCTCCGAGGCTTCATCTTGGCATGTTCTCTGGCGACGGCAACCGTCGCGGCGTATGCAGACGACGCTTGCGGTGAGGAAGGCTGTTACCGGGTCGCCTGGTTCGATTACGCCGGCACGATTTCGACAACGTCGGATGTCGCCGACTTGACGACAGCCAGCGAACTCTCCGCCGTTGAGGTCGAGGTCATTGCAACGTTGGTAGGGCGTCGGCAAAGTCTTCGTATTCGTGGTCTGGAGTTGCGCTATCTCGTCGGTAAGACGGCGACCTCGGAAGGGGAGGGATCGACCAAGATTGACGCAATCCGACACCAGATTGAGTCGATCGAAGAAGAGATCTGTTACATCGACGGTGATCTTGCTGAGCGGCTCGACGCTTACGGCCGGCGATCCGGTCCGTGGTTGGTCATGTTGGCCGGTGAGTCATGCATGAATGTCTGGTTCGTGCCGCTGCCTCCGTGTGACGCTCCGAAAGAAGCATCCCTTCAGTCAGACGATGGTCACGGGTGGCTGGGCGCAGGATCTGTAAACGCGACGCCGATTCCGGGCTTCGAACCACCCGGTGTCTGCGCGCCGCTCCTGCTGGACTTCCACTGTGCTCGTCCTGTGGTTAACGACAGCGTGACCATCAACCTTGATGGTCAGGTCATGCCGTTCACGTTCGGACAGTAAGAACCGAACTGCTCGGACACATGCCCTGCCAAAGATCGATCGCACAGCCAACCGTTTCGCGCCGGCGTTCAAATCAAAGATAGGCGGTCAGTCGTGGCGCGAGCGGAAGGCAAGCCAGATGACCAGCAGGAACAGGCACCCCGCCGCCGCGACGGCGAGGTCACCGCTCGACGGATGGGACTCCGTGACGGCGAATGGCCCTGCCGACGAACCCGTCGCGCCCCCCAGCAGCAACGTGTCGGCCGACAGGGCCAAGAGGACGATGGCGGCGGTCAAAGCCACCATCAAAACGAGCGCTTTGGGCAGTCGTTTAACCGGCTGTGGTCGGCTCAGGTCCTGAAGTGCCATGGCCGGTGATGTCTCGTTAGGACAACTGGCGGAGAATGTGGAGATTAACCAGGAAGGAGTCGGAGGAAACACCGACATTGATGAACCGGTTCTCCACCCGTTTGATGTTCGGTTCGATCAGAAGGCCTGCCTTGATGGCCTCGTCCATGGCTTCCTGCAGGTTCTTCATCGCCTTGACGGCGGCCTGCGCGAGTTCCTGGTCCGACCGCTTTGTTGCGCGTGACCCGTCAAACTCCAGGACCTGGGACGAGGCGGGGTGGTGCTGTGTGTCCATCATGAGTTCCCCTTATTGTTGGTCGCCAACACACCCAATCAGGCAGGTGAGAGCGGCCTTAACGCGCACATTCATCTGATGGGTCTATTCTACCTATTTCGACAGGACTCGCCCACGCGGAGGGACGCTTATTCTGGATATGATTCGTGTAATGCGGAGTAATTTGTACTACTTTAGTGGTATTCGTTAACGAGTAGTGAGGCGGCGCGCACCGGTTATCTCGTCGTTGTCACGCTGCGCACGAATCATGATCCGGGCCGGGTAGGGCGCCACTTGACGATGACTCATTGGCGATGAAAAAGCCTGGGTCGCGATTTCTGTTGGGGATGTAGGGTTCTTTGCCGATGCCGGACAACGACGATCGGACAGTGGCGCGTAGGTCTTCCGACTCCCTGGGAGCGGCCAACGAGCACGAAGGCTGGAACTTCAAGGTCCTCGTTCTGCAAGGGACGGCAACGGACCTCAGCCGCGTCTTCGCGAGCCCGAAGCTTGTCTTGCCCTATCTCTACATCGCGCTGGGCGCGCCGGTCGTGTTTGCCGGCCTGCTAATCCCTATCGTGCAAGTCGCGCGCATGCTGACACAGCTTGTTACGGCACCGCGCATCTCATCGGCAACGGCGCGTAAGTGGTTCATGGTGTTCGGCACGATGATCGCGATTGCCGCGCTCATCGTCATTGCGATCGCGGCACGGCAACAGCAGACGCTTTCTTTGGCTCTTCTCTTCTTGCTGGTCGCCGGTGTGCTGGGTGTGGGGCAGGGATTAAACACCTTGGCGCTACAGACGATGCTGCGCCACATCATGACCAGAGACCGTCAGAACAGGCTGCTGTTGGTCCAACAGATCATCGGCGGCGTGCTTGCCATCGCGATCGCGGCGGGTTCCGTCTTCTGGTTCGATTTCGGTGATCCTCTGACAAGCCACATATCGCTTCTTTGGATCGGTATTGGCGCCGCGCTCATCGCGACGATCGTGACCATGGCCGTGCGCGAGTACCACGGCGCTCGCGACACGCCCGTTGCGCCAGCCGAACCTGCGGACCGAATGCCAGCGCCCAGTCTCCTGCACGGGTTCGGTCTTTTGCGGCGGCTGCGGTGGTTTCGCCAGTTCTGCATCCTCAGATGCCTGTTGCTGTCGGTCGAACTGGCGATGCCGTTCTATGCCATCCATGCCGCGTTGCCTCACGGCAACAAGACGGGGACGCTGCACTCCTTCGTCATCGCATCAAGTCTGGGCATGGTGGTGTCCGGAATCATTTGGCGCAATCAGACGCGCTGGCCGTTGCGTTACTCGATCTTCGCATCGGCGCTGATCGCAGGCTCCGCAGCCGTTGCCGCCATCGTGATCGAAATCGTCTCGGGGGACTCGATCCACTACCTCTGGCACATGACCGTATTTTTCCTGATTGCCTTGGCGGCAAAGGGTACGGGCGTGGCGCGACAAGTCTATCTGTTGTCGGCATCATCGAAAGCTGATGCCGCCTATCATGTCTCCGTCAGCAATGCGATTACCGGCGTCGTCGCAATCGCGTTCGCCTTCATCCTTGGCGTCCTCGCTCACGTTGGCCATGCAATCTGGCCAATTCTCATCTTGCTGGCGCTCAATCTAACTACGGCGGCGTACGCGCTTAGCCTGCCGACCGAACATCGTGCTGCTGCGGAGACGTCATAGCGCGACCTAACCTCGATTTGCTCTATGGGCACGGCCAGCGGTGCTGGATGGCGTTGAACAAAGACGAGATCGCGTAGTTCTCCATCTGCTCGGGAAAGGCGCGCAGATAGTTCGTCCACGCCAGCACGATCTCCAGCGTCGCCGCGCTTTGCGGCAGACAGAACGGCGTCAGGCCCAGGCCCTGGTGAATGATGATGGTGTCGCCGACGCCGCGCACATAAGACGAGCAGGCGACCATCTCCGTCCACATGTCCGGCGTGATATCGCTGGTGTCTTCGGTGATCACATAGTCGGCGAAGTCGACGCAGCCCTGATAGAAGTAGGACGCCGTCTGGCCTTCCTCCTGCGCGGCCGCGCTGAGCGGGAGCGACAGAAAGAGGAATATCAGGACTGCTCTGACCATGCGTTCCGTCTCCTGGGTCCAAAGCCATTGCCAAAGCATAAGGTGAGCAAGACCATAGGACCATTCTCACGAACAACCCACGCGCGGCCATGGCTGGTGTTCCGGTTGTTCCCAGCTTAGGAGGCCAGATATGACGGATTGCCGCTTATGCCGTGCCGAAGCGCTGGAGCAGGACCCCAAGGGCCTGGCGAAGCTGATCGCGTTTCCCACCCCGGTCTTCGAGGGCCACCAGGTCGTCATGACCGCCGCCCACCACGAGCGCGCCGAGGACGTCAGCCCCGAGGAATGGCATGCGGTCGGTAGCCTGGTCGGCGCCATGAACGCGCGTCTACGGCAGGAGCCCGGCTTCGAGCGCTGCTACCTTTTGGCCATCGGCGACGCCGATGGCCACCAGCTCCATATGCACGTGGTCCCGAGGTTCGAGGGCGACCCGCCGCTCGGCCCGCACATCTTCGGCCCGGACGGCTGGATCGCCGGCCGCTCGTCGTAGGCGAACGACCGGGCGCCTCGTCAGCCTCGGGCTTGCCGAGATCCTGTTATCCGAGGGGCCTACTAAGCTCGCAGGCCAAAGCCCCGTTCGCTGTGTGCTGGCGCTGAACTGACTCTAATGTCAGTGCGATCCGGCGCTTAAGAAGCACGGCATCAGCTGAAGAATGAAGACCGCACTTTCGTGACAACGTCAGTTCGTTCGCTAGAATGCATCATCAACGTGAACCCGTTGGGAGGAATGAGATGATGATGTCGCGTGCTTCGATGGTTCGTTGTCTTGCCAGTGTTGCCTTCGTTGTTGCTGCGCTGTCTGGGCAGGTCATGGCACAGGATCGGGCGACGGCCGAAGAGGCTCAGGCCATGGTAGCCGACGCCATTGCCTATTATGACGCCAACGGTGACATGGCGACCTTCGAAATGATCAACGCCGACAACCCGCGATTTCATCGAAACGATCTCTATGTCTTTGTCATCGCCGACAGCGGGATGGCCCATGCCCACCCGGTCAAAAATGAACTGGTCGGCAAAGATTTGACGACACTTGAAGATGCCAATGGAAAGCGCTTCATCGAAGAGTTTATCGAAGTCGCGGGGGCCGATGGCGCGTGGGTAGATTATGTATGGGAAGATCCGACCAGCGGCGAAATTGAAGACAAATCAAGCTGGGTCGTGTTGCATGACGGCTACATCTTCGGCGCCGGCATCTACAAACCTTAACCGGCTAAAATTGATAAGCCTCTACCGGTTAGCAATGACGGGCGGGTTTGGAAAAACGCCATAGCGAGCCGGCTGAGTTGCACGTTCCCGCGCTGTTCTGCGCTGAAACTGCAACTCATCACGTTTGGCGATGTTGGAGAACCGCAGGTTTCTGCGGAAGAAATGGTGCCGCCGCTCAGGATTGAACTGAGGACCTCACCCTTACCAAGGGTGCGCTCTACCACTGAGCTACGGCGGCATTGTGAGGCGGCGGGGAACCTGCCACAGTGCCCCGAACGACGCAATTACAACATCCAAGGGCTGTGATGGCCGACAAAAAGCCGGCGGAGAGCGCCGGGAAGGGTACCGCTGACGATCGCGAGGCGCGGTTGGCCGCGGCCTTGCGCGAGAACTTGCGCCGTCGCAAGAGCCAAACCCGGGAACGCGAACCAGGTTCTGAAGCCGCCGAGAGCCCCGGGCGACCGCCTGCAAGGTCCTAGACTCTAGCTATCGTGCGGCTTTCCAGGATTTGTGGACGTGTGACGGCCGGCAATTGCGGTCGGCGCCCGCATCGCTTACAACCCCGGCCATGGTTCCGCCCCAACCGCCCACGATCGTGGGCGGTCTCACGGAACGGGCCGCCGGCAGGTGGGCGGCGGATTGGGGAGTTGGATGCTGGATAAGATCAGGATTTCAGGCGGCGCGCGCCTGAAGGGGGAAATCGTGGTGGCGGGTGCCAAAAACGCGGCACTCAAGCTGATGGTCGCCTCGCTTCTGACCGATAAGCCGCTGGTGCTCGAGAACGTGCCTTATCTGGCCGATGTCGACGCGCTGGAGCAAGTCCTGGACGAACTCGGCGTCCAGACAGCACGCGACGGCGATGGCGCCATGACGCTCTCGGCGGCGGCCATCCGCTCGACCACCGCGTCCTATGATCTCGTGCGCAAGATGCGTGCTTCGGTCCTGGTTTTCGGTCCGCTTCTGGCGCGCTGCGGCAAAGCCCGGGTGTCGCTGCCCGGCGGCTGTGCCATCGGCACCCGACCCGTCGACCTGCACATCAGGGGTTTCGAGGCGATGGGCGCCAGGATCGACCTGGATGACGGCTATATGGTCGGCGCCGCGCCTGACGGTTTGAAAGGCGCGACGATTGCTTTCCCCTATGTCTCGGTTGGCGCCACCGAACACCTGATGATGGCGGCGACCCTGGCCGACGGTGAGACCGTGCTGGAGAACGCCGCGCGCGAACCGGAGATCGCCGACCTCGCCCAATGCCTCAATGCCATGGGCGCCCACGTGAGCGGCGCCGGCAGTCCGACCATACGGATAGAGGGCGTCGAGCGGCTCGACGGCACGCGCCACCGCGTGCTGCCCGACCGTATCGAGACCGGTACTTATGCGATGGCCGCGGCCCTGACCGATGGCGAACTGCATCTGGTCGGCGGCCAGGGCGGTGAGCTCGCCGCCGTTGTCGACACGCTGACCGCCTGCGGCGCGGATATTGCCGTCAGCAACCGCGGCATGACGGTGAAGCGCGCCAACGGTGAGCTGAAGGCTGGCGACATCACGACCGAACCTTATCCGGGTTTCCCGACCGATTTGCAGGCCCAGTTCATGGCGTTGATGGCGACGGCCGACGGCACGTCCCACATTGCCGAAACGATTTTCGAGAACCGCTTCATGCATGTGCCCGAACTCGCGCGTATGGGCGCTGACATCACTGTCAACGGTGGCACGGCGATGGTGCGTGGTGTCGAGACGCTGACCGGTGCCCCGGTCATGGCGACCGACCTGCGCGCTTCGGTCTCGCTGGTTCTGGCCGGTTTGGCGGCCGAGGGCGAGACCACCATCAACCGGGTCTATCACCTCGACCGCGGCTATGAATGCCTGGTCGAGAAACTCGCCGCATGCGGCGCGCGCATTGATAGGGTAGCGACGTGATGAAAGAAGACGTTCTGAAGATCAAGGCGGACGATGACGAGGACCTGGAGGTCTTCGCCACCATGCTGCAGGACGCGCCGATGCCGCTGGCCGAGGTGACGTATCTCGACGACGAAAAGCGTTTCGCCGCCTTGTTTCATCGCTACTGCTACGAGCACGAGCATGACCCGACCTGGAAGGATGGCATATGCCAGGTCGACTGCGCGCTGATCTTCGAGAACGTCGAAAACGCCCAGGCGTGGGATATCGGCGGGCTGGGCGGCGAAGGCACCGTCGAGTTGATGACCATCGTTTCAGACGCTGAAGAGGGCGGCGGCATCATCATTACGCTGGTGTTTCACGGCGGCGGCCACATCCGTCTGGAGGCCGGAGCAATCGAAGGCCGGCTTCACGACATCGGCACGCCGCAGCACACCAAGCGCATGCCGCGCCACACGCCGGTGATCGGCTAAGAACAGCCGCGATCGCCCATGACGGTGTCTGACGAGGCGGCCCGCTACCACATCACCGATATCAAGCTCGAAGACCGGCTGGTCGTGCGCCGAAGTCCGGAGATCGAGCACGAGATGGGTGTGGCGATCTATGACCTCTTAGAGCAGAACTATTTTGCTCCCGTCGGCGACATGAGCGGGCCTTACCATGTCGAGCTCTCGATCCGCGATGCCCGCACCCTGGTCTTTGCCATCATGACCGAGGCCGACGAACCGCTGGGCGAGGTCATGCTGACGCTGACCCCGTTCCGCCGCATCGTCAAAGACTACTTCACGGTCTGCGAGAGCTATTTTGACGCGATCAAGGATGCGCCGGCATCGCGCATCGAGGCGCTTGATATGGGCCGACGCGGGTTGCACAACGATGGCGCGGACCTTCTGCGCGAAAATCTGAAGGGCAAGATCGACATCGACGAGGAAACCGCCCGGCGGCTGTTCACGCTGGTCTGTGTCCTGCACATCCGGGCCTAGCGCATGATCGAACTGCCCGGCGCGGTGTTGTTTGTCTGCAACTACAACGCCATTCGCTCCCCGATGGCCGAAGGACTGTTGAAGTCACGGCTGGGGCACCGGGTGTTTGTCGATTCCGTCGGTGTCCGCCATAGCGACGAAGCCGATCCGTTCATGGTCGCGGCGATGGATGAAATCGGCATCGACATGAGCCGGCACCGGCCCAAGACGTTCGAGGACCTGGAAGACGAGAGTGAGGCTTTTGATCTTGTCGTGACCTTGTCGCCGGCGGCCCAGCACCGCGCGCTGGAACTGACCCGTTATGCCTCGCTCGACGTTGAGTACTGGACGACGTTCGATCCCTCGACCGTCGAAGGCAGCCGCGAGGTGCGTTTGGATGCCTATCGCAGCATGCGTGATCTGCTCGACAAACGTATCCACGAACGCTTCCCGGTCGAGACGGCGCCCCATGTCTGACGTCGCCGCGCGCGAGACAAAGAACAGAATTGCCTTGATTTCGCGGCATGTGGGACCCATGTTCGCCGCGGTTTTTTCTCAATGACGAGGGCTTATGGGTAAGGAAGACGTAATCGAGATGACGGGCACGGTCACCGAACTGCTGCCCAACGCCATGTTTCGCGTCAAGCTGGACAACGATCATGAGATCCTGGCGCATACATCAGGCAAGATGCGCAAGAACCGCATCCGCGTTCTGTCGGGCGACAAGGTGACGGTGGAGATGACGCCCTATGATCTGACCAAGGGTCGGATCGTCTTCCGCTTCAAGTAGCACGCCCCATGGCCCGGCGCCCGCCGCCGCCTCTGGTCCTCGCCTCTGCTTCGCCGCGCCGCCTGATGCTGTTGGAACAGATTGGTGTGGTGCCTGATCAGGTCGTCCCCGCCGATATCGACGAAACCCCGCTGAAGAATGAGCTGCCGCGCGACCTCGTGTGTCGTTTAGCGCTTGCGAAGGCGCGTCAAGTCGTAAGCCAGCACAAGAAGTCCGCTGTGTTGGCCGCTGATACGGTTGTCGCCTGTGGCCGCCGCATTCTGCCCAAAGCCGAAGATGAAGCCGAGGCTCGCGCGTGCCTGAAACGACTTTCAGGGCGCCGTCATATGGTGCATGGCGGAGTTGCGCTGATTTTGCCGGACGGCCAGCCATTGACCCGCTATGTGGCCACGCGCATCACATTTAAGCGTTTGAGCGACGCGGAGATTGACAGCTATGTCGATTCGGGCGAATGGCTTGGCAAGGCGGGCGGCTATGCCATTCAAGGTCGTGCTGCGGCCTTTGTGCCGTTTATCAACGGTTCCTATTCCAACGTGGTCGGCCTGCCGCTTTACGAAACCGCACAGCTCCTGAACGGGGCGGGGTTGGTTCCGTGTGATTGATACGATGTTGGTCGAAAGCACGCCGCGCGCGGTACAGATCGCGCTGTTGGCGGACCGTGAGCTCGTCGAGTATCACGTCGATCGTCCGGGCAGGGGGCACCGCGAGGGGGATGTCTTCGTCGGCCGCGTGACCCGGGTCGTGCCGGGCCTGAAAGCGGCGTTTGTCGACTTGGGCGACGGCATATCGGGTTTTTTGTCGGCGCGCGAGGCCCATCAGGGCAATGGTGCAGCGCCTGAAATTGGCCGCCTGGTCCACGAAGGAGAGGCGGTCGTCGTGACGATCTCAAAGGCCGCGACGGCCGACAAGGGGCCAAAGGTTACGCGGCATGTCACTGACCCCGAGGGTAAGATCGCCGAAGCGGCCGCCCACATCAGGCCGCCCGGTCTCGTCCGTCGCCGCAAACACCTGGTAGCGCATTTGATTGAGCGCTTGGGCGAAGCGCATATCGTCGTTGACTGTCCGGCGAAATTCGCGCGGCTTAGGAAGCGGGTTGATCCGGCACGCCTTGACCTGCATCAGGGCACCACACCTCTGTTTGCGATCGCCGATATCGACGAACAGATCGACCGTGCGCTGACGCCCACCGTCAACCTGCCAGGCGGCGGACGTGTGGTGTTCGAACCGGTGCGTACGCTGACCGCCGTGGATGTCGACATGGGCCCAGCCGCTGAACGCGGCGCCGATCCGTTCGCGGTCAATATGGAAGCTGCTTTGACCGTCGCGCGTCAGGTCCGGCTGCGCAATGTTGGTGGCCTGATTGTCATTGATTTCCTCAACATGAAGGGCGACGACAAGGGCCGTCAGCTTGCCGATGCCTTGCGCCAGGCCGTGGCTGATGATCCTGCCGAGGTCGCCCTGGTCGGACCTTCCCGTTTCGGAGTGGTCGAGATGGCGCGTGAACGCCGCGGCGAACCGTTGTCCGGCGCTCTCGGCACCGCTGTCGAGCGTGCCGCCGACCAATTGGTTCGCGAACTGCGCCTGACCGCCACGCAAGGCGCCGGAACTCTTGAGGTGCGTGCCTCGCCGGCTGTCGTCGCAGAGTTTCAACGCGCCGCCGGCGGACAGGATGTGGCGTCGTGGATCGGCCGGCGCCTGGAAGTCCAGGTCGAGAGCGGACGCGACGATCGGGCGTTTCAGATAGCGGCCCTTTAGATCGATCGGGGGGAGATTGACATGACGGACGACATCAAAGCTGCGGAACCGTGTCCCCTATGCGGTCAGCCCAGCCAGGCCGACTTCCAGCCGTTCTGTTCCAAGCGCTGCAAGATGCGCGACCTCGCCCACTGGCTCGGCGGCGACGAACCCTATGTCATTCCCGGCGAGCCGTTGAGTGGCCTGTTGGATGAAAACGGCGAACCGCTGGTCGACCTTGAGGACCTGGTCGAAGGGTCTGGCGACAGCAATGTCGTCTACGCCAACTTCCGCCGTGACGGCGGTAAGGATGAGCCGTCATAGTCGAATTGCCCGGCTGCTCACCATGATTCTGGACAACCAAGCCGGTTTTGCCTAAAACCCGTCGCCTTGATCCGGCGCCCAGGTAGCTCAGTTGGTAGAGCAGCGGACTGAAAATCCGCGTGTCGGTGGTTCGAATCCGCCCCTGGGCACCATTCAAAACCCCTGCCAAGTCGACTGTTTGGCAGGGGTTTTGTGTGTCCGTGGCAGACTCGCCAGCGATAGCCTCTTTGCTCGGCACACGCTTGAGGGCCAAACATGCCGTCCCGTTTGCGGGCATCCGTGAGCGTCTTCACCGTCGACATCACATCATCGGTGATCGCAGCGGCAAAATCGTTGGCCCCGCGCTTGTTCTGCTCAGCAATCTCCTTGCGGTTGTCTGACATTTTCGCTGTCATGACACTGCACCCAAGGGAGAACCGATTCATGCGCGTCATTCAGCCGGGCGACATTGCCGGAACCCATCGCGACCGCATGGTCGGCGATGGCAGTGCGCATGCCATGTGTTATTTGGCCGCCGAGGACAACAGTGGCTTCTCCTTTTCGACGCTGGAGATCTCAGGTGACAGCACGGGTTATCCGTTGCACTACAAACACCACGTGGAGGCAAACCTGATCCTTGAGGGCGCCGGTGAAATCCACAACCTGGAGACCGACGAGCGCTGGCCTGCGGAACCCGGCACGCTCTATGTCGTCGGCCCCGCTGACCGTCACGAGGTACTGCTGACGGGTCCGGTCAAGGTGGTGTCGCTCTTCAATCCGCCGATCCAGGGTAATGAACATCACCAGGACTTCGGTGGCTACCCGCCGTCGGGTGAGATTCCGGACGGCTGGGGACCGGCTGGCGGCTCTCCAACCAGCCGGCGCATGTTTGTAAAACAGAGGAACGAGATCCCGGTGGTGAGCATTGGCGGCGGCCACGCTGAGGCGCGGCGTTATCTGACCAAAGCCGACGACGTGGGTTTCACCATCTCCGATCTCACGGCCAAGAGCAGCGAGACACCCCATCACCTCTGGTACAAGCATCACGTCGAAGCGAACTTCGTCGTTTCCGGCACGGCCGAGGTAACGGATAGCGCAAGCGGCCAAAGCTGGGCACTCGCGCCGGGTTCGCTCTATCTGGTCGGACCGAAGGATCGCCACCATGTCACGAGCAGCACGGGATTTCATGTGCTGAGTATCTTCAACCCGCCGCTGGTCGGCGGCGAGACCCACGATGCCGACGGCAGTTACCCACCCACCGGCGACCTGCCGCCGGGATGGAACGACTGACATACGGGTCATCCGGGCCGGGGACCTGAACCGGCCCACAACCCCTACGCTATGACCTCCTCTTGGGAGGCGATGCGGATCCTCTCGGTTGCCGCCTTCCCAGCACGACTTCGGAGTATTGCACGATGAAACAGGACCTCAGAGTCGATCCGCTGCCGACAGACGACTGGGACTCGTCTCTGTCCTCCATCATCGACGACATGGGCGGTGCGCCGATCAACGTGCATCGCCTGATGGCCCATCATCCGGCATTGCTGCAGGCGTGGTGGAGCTTTCGCAACTATGGCGTGGACGGCGGCGACCTCGGCCGGCGCAAGGGGGAGCTGGTCATTCTTCGCACCGCCGTCCATATGCGCTCCTGGTACGAATGGGGCGCGCACGTGGCGCGTGCCATGGCTTGCGGTCTGAGCCGGGACGAGATCGAGCGCGTGAAACAGGGGCCGGCCGACCCGGCATGGCCGGCAGACGAAGCGCTGCTGCTGGAGGCGGTCGACGCGTTGATAACCGATCGTGGTCTCTCCGAGGAGCTCCAGGCACGGCTGCGCGCATACTATTCGGTGCAGCAGACCATGGACATCATGGCGATCCACGGCATGTACGTCATTCTGGGCAACATGGTGAACACCTGGCAGATCGACCTTGATGCAAGCGTGCGCGACGGCTTGCCGGACGACGTCACCAAGGAGGCCTTCGAGGCCGAGTTCCCCCGTTAGGTCGTGTCGTCAGTCTGCGCCGCGCAGGCTTCCAGCAGAGCGGTCAAGAGGGCCAGGGGCACCGTGGTCGACTCCGCTTGGAACTGCGTGCTGCCTCTCCGGACGGACGCATAGGGGAAAACCCCGTCGGGGCCGAAGCCGATATGCCAATGCCAGCCGGGCAGGGCATGTTCGATGAGCGATAGACAGGCGTCGACCGACGCGGTGTAGGCCGGTGCCGCGTCGTCATGGGTGATATGGGCGACGATGTGGGCGATCGCCAAGTCGATATCGTGATCCCTGCCGGTGGCGGCCCTGACTTGCGGCAGGAGTGTTGTGAGTTTTCGGGCGACCATGGTGCCAGATTACATCGGGCGCTGGCCGGGCTCCAGTAAGGCTGTCGCCACTCTCTAGCTTCCGGGCACCAGCCGGGCGACGCCATCGGACCGCGCGGACTCGATGACGGCCTCCATGACGGCGGCGTTGTGGATCGCTTGGTTCACGGGAAGCGGGAATTCTGCCGCGCCCGCGACGGCCCGGGCGAACGCTTCAAGTTCGGCGCGCTCCATATCCTCAGCTGGAAACTCCAGAACCTCGCGCTCGCCGTTGGCGTGGGTGATGGTGACGTGCCGATAACCATCCATCTCGATCTGGCCTTTGGTGCCGAACACCGTGACGCGCCAGTGGCGCGGTGTGATGGTCAGCGTGGAGAGCGTGCCGGACGCGCCATTGCGAAAATCGAGCAGCAACGTGGTCGTATCGTCGGCTTCGGTCGTCAGCACCTGACGCCGGCTGACGGCGCGCACCGCCGCGACGGGGCCGATCAGATTCAACATCATGTCCAGGATGTGAACACCCATGGTCGTCATGCCACCCACAGGATGTTCGTCACGCATGACCCAGTATTCGCCGGGTTCGCAGACCAGACCGTAGCCGTTCGAGTAGTTGCCTTCGACATGCACGACCCGGCCGATCGTGCCGTCGTCGATGTGCCGTTTCATGGTCGCCGTGGCGGTCAGGAACCGCCGATTGTGGCCGAGCGCCAGCGTGACACCGGCTTTGGTGCAGGCCTTTGCCGCCCGCTCGGCCTCGGCATGCGAGAAAGCCAGCGGTTTTTCGACAAAGACGGGTTTGCCGGCGTTGGCCGCGGCGACAATCTGGTCGACATGGACGCTGTTGATCGACGCCAGAACGACGGCGTCGATATCGCTGCCCAGGCCATCTTCGAGCCGGTCGCTCAAGGCTAAACCCTGCCGTTCGGCAAAATCCTGGGCCCGCGACGGCGTGCGTGTGACCGCGCGATCGAAACGGATCAGGTCGCCTTTCGGCTTGCCGTCTTCCTGCACCGCGTCGACCAGGACCTGGCCCCAGCTACCCAAACCGATGATCGCAGCACGCAGCATGTCGCGTTCCCCCTTGAAAGCACCTGATTAGACTACGACGCTGACCTGGATTTGGTTCACGGGACCGTTGGCATTGATGTCGCTTGGCTCGTAGTCTTCGGTTCACGGCCACAGAGAACGGCTGCTGTAACGGGATCGCAATGCCATGGCGCAAGATCTGCCATTCGCTCTTTACCACGCCTTCTCCGCGGGTCCGTTTGGCGGTGCGGCCGCCGGCATTGTCGGTGATGCCGCTGGTTTGACGCACGCGACCATGCAGAACATCGCGCGTGAGATAGGCGCCCCGGCAACCGCCTTTCTGAGGCAGGTCGGGGCGGAGGTGATTGACGTCCGGTTCTATTCGACCCAGACGGAGTACGGCATGTGCGGTCACGGTACGGTGGCGCTGGCGACCCATCTGGCAGACTGCGGTGACTTGGCATGTGGCGACGGCGAGACCGTTGTTACGCTCCGAACCTCAGGCGGCGATGCGCCTGTAACGGTTCGCCGCATCGACGGACGTGCCCTGGTAATGCTGGAATTGACGCCTTCTACGTTCGAACCGGCGACACCCGATAGGGAAGCGCTGACGGCAGCGCTGGGGATCGCGCCTTCATCGATCGACGATGCGCTGCCTATGGAAAAGGCCGTGGGTGATTTCGTGCACCTTCTGGTGCCCGTTCGCTCGTTAGAGGCCATGGCGGCGATGTCACCGGACTTCGACGCCATCGCCGCGTTGTCGCAAGCCAACGGGGCCCAAACCGTCACGGTCTTTACCCGTGAAGTCTGCCGGGGGGACAGCACCGTGCATTGCCGCGATTTCTGTCCGGTGGTCGGTACGCCGGAATCGCCGGGTGCCGGTACGACCAACGGCGCCTTGACGGCCTACCTTGTACGTCACCGTTTGATCGATCTCGTGGACGGTGAGACAACGGTCGTTCTGTCGGAGCAGGGCTACGAGTGCGGCCGGCCGAGCCAAGTCCGGTCTGAGGTCAGGGGCTCCAACGGTCAAATCGAGCGGTTGTCGGTCGGTGGCTATGCCCGCAAGTCGATCACCGGCGAGCTCTGCCTGACGGGCGGCGGTCTTTAGGCTCGTGGCCATGGGCGGGCAACAACAAGATGGCGCGCGCGCTTTGCTGGTGGCAGCGCTGGACGCGGCACGGGCAGGGCGGCTTGAGGAGGCGGAGAGTCTGATCGGTCGCGTTCTCGCCGCGGAACCGGACAACGCCGAGGCGTTGCATATGCAAGGCGCCCTCTTTCTTCAGGCAGGTGACGTGGAACGGGCGCTCGGCCCGCTCCGCCAAGCCTTTGATGCGATGCCGGATCACGCCGGGATTGCCGCCAACTATGGCATCGCGTTGGCGGAGCACGGCCAGACGGATGATGCCGAACCGGTTCTGCGGCGTGCCGCCACGGCGACGCCGGCCAACCCGCAGGCACTTCTCAACTTGGCGCTTCTTTTGAAGCGGAAGGGCGAAGCGGACGAAGCCGAGGCATTGCTGCAACGCGCCGTCGAACTGGCGCCGGGTTACCCGCGCGCCTGGCTGGAACTTGGTGTGCTTGTCGCCGACAGGGACGCAGACGACGACGCGCTCGTTTGTTTCGAGAAGGCGCTTGCCAGTGATCCCCAACACCCGGGCGCGCGCTACAACGCGGCGATGGCGTGCCAGCGCCTGCACCGTTTTGACGATGCGCTCGATCACTACCGCACCTGTCGTCAGGCCCTGGCCAAGAACCCCGATCTCTATTTCGGCCTGGGCCTGTGTCTGCAGGAGGTCGGACGGGTCGACGAGGCCATTGAGGTCTACCGTGACCTTCTGGCCATGGCGCCCCAGGCCTATCGGATCGTCTTGAAGAACCTGACGTCGGGGTCCGCTGGCCTTGTTTGTTTGCATCCCTCGGATCTGCGTCGTCGACTCGGCCTGAACTAACCGCCGGTTCGCCGCTTGCGGTGGTGTTTGCGATAAGCGCCCGCGCCGGCGCGCACGGCTGTTTTGGTCTCGTTGAAGCGGTCGGCGGCTTCGCCCGCCAACGTTTCCAAAGTAAGATCCAGCTCTTCCAGAGGCACGGGCATGCATTGCGCGACCGGGGTACCGCGCGCCAGTACGCCGTTGAAATCCCGGTCGACCCATTGCGCCGGGAAGTGAATGAAGTTGTGGTAGTTGTCGGCGTGGACCAGGCCTGTGACCGAACGAAACGGCAGGTCGGCCCGGTTGATCGGGTGCGTGCACAATAGGCCGAACCCCTTCGGCAGCTCGACGGTCCAGTAGTTGATAAACTTGACCGCATAGGTATCGGCCTCGAAAAACGGCGTCTGGACCAACTGATCGGCCACGTGGACCGCCATCGGTGCACGTGTGTAACCAGTCAGTTCGGTCGCCGGCGGGTCCCAGTCCCAGGAGAACGTACCGTCTTCAACCTGGATATCGGCGGCCAGCGGCATCAAGAAACCGGCCGACATGGCGTCGACAAAGGGCGGGCACTGCTTGACCGTCTCGACCTCGAACCCCAGGTCGGCGCTGTCGACCTTGGTTGGCATCGCCTTCAGCCAGTCGGGAAGGCCGCGACGGGCCGGGATTGGTTCGGGAATCAAACCCTTCAGTTCAGGCGGACAGCGAAAAACAACCTTCATCAAGAGCACGCTCGATCAGGGAACGGACTGGCCCCATCGTCATATCGGAAATTGGCCGGCTTGAGAACGCCGGACGAGTCGCTGCGAAACTTGCCCCCTGATCACCACCCATTGGTGGGTCTGTCCACAGAGGAAAGCGCAGTTTTTCGCCGGTTAGCGCGGTCCCGAGGGGCGTCATATGATGTTCATATATTCGTCACTATAGTGTTGCGGGGGGTCACTACCCCTCCTGCATTCTCAGATTCCAGGGAGGTCAATCCAATGACTCACTTCTCGCGTCGTTCGTTGCTCAAGACGACGGCGGTCGCGGCTGCCGGTGTGGCGATGCCGGCCGTCTTGCGGTCTAAAGATGCCCTATCCTCGTCCGGTCAGGTGAACGTTTTTGCCTGGGGCGACTATGTCCAGCAGAACATGATCGACAAGTTCGAGGCCGATACCGGCATCACCGTCAATCTGTCGACCTATGGTTCCAACGATGAGGCCGAACAGAAATTGAAGGCCGCCGGCGGCTCCGGGTTCGACGTCATTTTCCCGTCGGTCACCAACGTGCCGAACTACAAGGTCGGCGACGACTTCGTCCTGATGGAGTTGGACGAGTCCAAGGTCAACATGGACAACATTATCCCGTCGATGGTGCGTGACTCCATCCAGCTTGGCGGCGTGCAGCGCGGCAAGCGCCTGGCCCTGCCGTTCGACTGGGGCACCGAAGCCGTGACGTTCAACTCAGAGGTCTATCCGCTGGCCGATGACGAAGTGTCGTTCGGTTCGTTGTGGGGTTCGGGCATGGACGGCAAGGTCGCCTTCCGCCAGAAGTCCGTGATCATGGGCACCGGCCTTTACCTCGATGCTATCGGCGAGGTGCCGTCGAACCGCATGCTCGACGTCTACAAGACCGAGGACGACGCCAAGCGGGTTTGGGACGCGGTCGCCGCGTTCGTTATCGAGAACAAGCAGAATGTCGGCGCGTTCTGGAACAACGCCACCGAGGCGACCAACGCGTTTACCCAAGCCGGCTGTGAGATCGGCCAGACTTGGGATACGACAGGCATCAAGCTTGGTTGGGACGTCGATCCCAAGTGGAAGTATCGCATGCCAATCGAAGGCGGTATCACCTGGATGGACTCGATTGCCATGCCGTCCGGTGCCGAGCACGTTGATCAGGGTTACGCGTTCTTGAACGCCATGTATGACGGCGAAATGGCTGGCCTGTTCGTCGAGAACACCGGTTACAACTCTGCTGCCGTCGACGGCGCAAAACATGCCGGCGAGCAGTACGCCAACACCTTTGCCGAGATCTACACGCCGGAGACGCTCAGCAATCTCTGGTGGTGGCAGCAGGACACGCCGTGGTTCGCACCCATGCGGCAGGTCTATGTTGACGAAATCACGAACGCCTAAGCCAGTCCTGAGCCGGTAGCGGCGGACCGGGCGGTGTGCTGCCGCCCGGCCCATCCGGTCCGGCCTAAGACCATCGTCACGTGATTTGATCCGGGGGTATGACGGTGAATGACGGATTAAGCGGCAACGATGTCGAGCTTCAGGGCATCTCCATGTCGTTCGGCGATTTTGTGGCGGTCCAACCAACCGATCTGACCGTCAATGCCGGTGAGTTCTTTTCCATTCTTGGTCCGTCTGGTTGCGGCAAGACAACGATCTTGCGCATGGTGTCGGGTTTCCTGACGCCGACAACAGGGCAGGTCATGATCGGTGGCACCGACATGACATCGCTCGGTCCCAACCGGCGCCCGACCGCGCTTATCTTTCAAAACCTTGCGCTGTTCCCGCTGATGAGTGTCTGGGAAAACGTTGCCTTCGGCCTGGAGGCGCGTGGAATCGACAAGCGGGCCCGCCGGCGCCGTGCCGAGGAACTGCTGGACCTCGTCGCGCTTCAAGGCGAGGCGGATAAGAAACCGACGGAGCTTTCCGGCGGTCAACGCCAGCGCGTTGCGGTGGCCAGGGCGCTTGCCGTCGAGCCGTCGGTTCTGCTGCTCGATGAACCGCTTTCGGCCCTGGATCTGAAGCTGCGTCAGCACATGCGTGCGGAGCTGAAGGAGATCCAGCGCAAGACAAGCATCACGTTCATCTACATCACCCACGACCAGGGTGAAGCGCTGACCATGTCCGATCGCATCGCGGTGATGAATCGCGGCCGTATCGAACAGGTCGCGGCGACCGAAGAGATCTATGACCACCCGGCGACACCCTTCGTCGCGACCTTTGTCGGTGAGCAGAACGTCTTTCGCGGCCGTATTGTCGCAATCGACAACGGCGTTGCGAAGGTCGACACGTCTAGTGGCACCTTCACCGGCCTCCATGCTGGCGCGTTGAACCAAGGCGAAGAAGCGCTGGTGTTTGTCAGGCCCGAGCGCATGGGGATCGCAAACGGCAGTGCCGAACCCTTGAACCGCCTGTCTGCGTTCATTGAACGCCGTGACTTGGAAGGCCCGTTCGTGAACGTCTTCATGCGCACGTCCGAAGATCAGGAACTGGTCATGCACCTGACCAACGCAGGCGAGGCATGGCGGTCCCTGGACGGCGAACAACAGGTTGGGTTCCAGACGGAAGACGCGCTCGTTCTCGGTGCTGGAGAATTGGCTCGTGAGTAGCCTCTTCCGCAGCTACGGCAACGTCATGGGTGGCTTGTTCGTCGGGTTGGTGGCGCTGTGGATCGTGGCGCTGATTGTGCTGCCGCAGCTCAACATGATCGAGCGCGCGTTTATCTACGAACCGCGTGGCGGCGCGGCGATCCAGGCGCAGGTTGACGTCGACCGGATCACCCAGCGCCTGTTCACACTCCGCTACGACATTCAGGAGCTGGAGAAACAGGCGGCCGAAGGCGGCGAAGGCACGGGTGTTTTCACGCCGGGCGCCAAGATCGGCGAAGACAACACCGGAAGCGGCGACACCGCTGTCACGACGCCCAGTCTATCCGGCACCACCGATACCATCGCTGAGCAGATCGCGAGACTGGAGGCCGAAGCCACAGAGCTTGAAGCGCAGCTCGTTGGCATGGAGGCCGAAGAACAGCGGCTGAAGGCCGAGCAGGAAGCCGCAGCCGGGTATTCGGTGCGCAACTTCACGACCATGAACGCGATCCACTTCAAGATCTTCATCATGACGCTGTTCTATTCCTTCTGCGTCACGCTGATTTGTTTCGTGGTCTGCTATCCCATCGCCTATACGGTCGCCCAGACGACCAACCGGGAACGCGCGGCGCTCTTGATGCTGGGTCTGATCATCCCCTATGCGATCAACGAACTCCTGCGCATCTTCGCCTGGACCATGATCCTGGCCAACCAGGGGATCTTGAACGCCGGGCTCGACGCCGTCGGTATCCTGGACTTCAGCGAAGGCGAGACAATCCGCTGGGTTACGTCGAACGGCGCGGTCTTCTGCGTCATGGTCTACGCCTACATCCTCTTCATGGTGTTCCCGATCTACAACACCATCGAAACGCTCGACCGCAACCAGATCGAAGCGGCGAGGGATCTGGGCGCGTCGACCTGGCGCATCCATCGCCGCGTCGTCCTGCCACACGCCAAACCGGGTATCGCTGTCGGGTCGATCATGACGTTCATGCTGTCGGCCGGCTCGATCGCTGTGCCCGGCCTTGTCGGTCCCGGTCTGCATCCCGACTGGTTCAGCCAGGTGATCTACCGGAACTTCTTCGAGGCGGGGAACTGGAACATAGGCTCGGCGTATTCGCTGGCGCTGCTGATCGCCTGCCTCGTCTTCATCCTTATCGTGATGTCGGTCTTCAGGGTCGGCATCAGGCAGATCGCACGATGACGACCATTGCCGAAGCCGCACCAGCCACCCGGGAACGCCATCTGCTTGGGATCGACTGGAGCAAGGCGATCCTCAGCTTCTACATGCTGGTGTTCTTCCTCTATCTTTTCGTGCCGCTGATGATCATGGTGCTTGCCGCGTTCAATTCGAACGACACGCCGTCGGTGACCGACTGGCGCGGTTTCACCCTCGACTGGTTCACCGGCAGCTACAATGCCGAGGGTGAATTGACCGTTCGCGGCCTGCCGCAGGATGCGCGCTTCCTGCAGGGTCTCTGGCACTCGCTGCTAATCGCCTTCGGCGTGATCGCGATTTCCATACCGCTTGGCCTCTCCGGCGCGCTCCTGCTGACCCGTCTGGAATCGCGCGCCAGTACGCTGCTTTATACGATCCTGGTCTCGCCGATTCTGATCCCCGGCATCGTGCTGGGCGTGTCGACCATGATCTTCTGGCGCGACATGTTCGGCGTCGAGGCCGGTCTGTTCACGGCCATGGTCGCCCAATCGGTCTTTATTGCGTCCTATTGCATGCTGCTTTTCATGGCGCGCCTGCAGCGCCAGGACCGCATCCTCGACGAGGCCGCCTTCGATCTCGGCGCATCGTCCTTCATGGTCTTCCGGCGCATTACCTTGCCATTCTTGATGCCGACCATCGCAACCGCCACGGTGATCGCGTTCCTACAGTCGATCGAGAACTACAACACCACGTTCTTCGCGATCGGCGGTTCGTGGACCCTGGTGACCGAGATTGGCGCGCGTATGCGCTTCGGCCTTTCGCCCGTCGTCAACGCCATCGGCGTCATCTTCGTCGTCTTCACCGTGATCGCGGCGGTCACCTACGTCATGCTGAAACGCCGCGAGCAAGCCAAGGCCAAGGCACTGAAAGGTTAGTCCTTGGCCAGGCCCCCAAGTGTTGCCATCATCGCGGCAACAGGGGGCACATGTGGACGGAACATTCGACTACATCATTGTCGGCGCCGGTTCGGCGGGCTGTGTTCTCGCACACAGGCTGAGCGAGGATTCCGCGACTACGGTGCTGGTCCTCGAAGCCGGTGGCGATGACGGCAGCTACAAGGTCCAGATGCCCGGCGCCCAGCAACTGCCTCTGGCCGACAAGGATCTCAACTGGTCCTACCTCTCCGAACCCGAACCCCAGCTCAACAACCGCCGCATCGACGTGCCGCGCGGTCGCGTGCTCGGCGGTTCGTCGTCAATCAACGGCATGGTCTATCTGCGTGGCCATCCGCTTGACTACGACGCCTGGTCCGAGCTGGGTGCGAACGGCTGGTCGTATCGCGACGTGCTCGCCTATTTCATGCGCGCCGAGAACGTCGCCCACGGCGATCCCTCCATGCGCGGCAGGGAAGGGCCGCTTCATGTCACGCGCCCTCCATTGTCCAACCCGCTGTTCCAGGCCTTTCTGAAGGCGTGCGAGCAGGCGGGCCACCCGGCGGATGACGATCTCAACGGATTTCACCCCGAAGGCGCTGGCGCGTTTGAACGAACGGTCTTCAAGGGCCGGCGTTGGAGCACCGCGAACGCCTATCTGCGCCCGGCCATGGCACGCTCCAATCTCGAAGTTCTGACGCGCCGTCTGACTCGGCGGGTTTTGATCGAGAACGGCCGCGCGACGGGTGTCGAGGCAATGCATGGCGAACAGGTGGAGACGTTCGAGGCCCGGCGCGAGGTCATCGTTGCTGGCGGTGCGATCAACTCGCCACAGATCCTGCTGCTGTCGGGCATCGGACCGGGCGATCATCTGCGCGATGTTGGTGTGCCAGTGGTCCACGACCTTCCCGGTGTCGGCTCCGGCCTGATGGATCACCTGGAGGTTGTCGTAAAGAACGCCTGCACCCAACCGGTCAGCCTCTATGCCAAGACCAAGCCGCTCGCGCGGCTGGGCGTCGGACTGCAGTGGATCCTGTCGAAATCCGGTGTCGGCGCGAGCAACCAGTGGGAGGCCGGTGCGTTTCTAAGAAGCCGCGACGGCCTCAGCCATCCCGATATCGAGTTGGAGTTTTTTCCGATCGCCATTTCCTATGACGGCAAGGAGCTCGCCAACCAGCACGGCTATCAGGCCGATGTCGGGCCGATGCGTTCGAAGAGCAGGGGTTCGGTGCGTCTGGCCGATGCCGACGCGCGTACGCCACCGAAGATCCGCTTTAACTATCTGAGCCACGAAGACGACTGGCACGAAATGCGCGCCTCCGTGCGCCTGGTGCGCGAGATCTTTGCCCAGCCCGCCTTCGATCCCTATCGCGGCGACGAGATCGCGCCGGGCGTGTCCGTGGTCAGCGATGACGAGATCGACGGATTCATCCGCGAAACCGCCCAGACCGTCTATCACCCCTGCGGCTCCTGCCGTATGGGCACCGATGCCATGGCGGTGGTCGATCCCGAATGCCGCGTTCATGGGCTGGACGGCCTGCGCGTGGTTGATGCCGCGATCATGCCGCAGATCACCACCTGCAACACCAATGGTCCGACCATCATGATCGGCGAGAAGGCTTCCGACCTGATCCGCGGGCGCACGCCGCAGGCCTCTCCCAATGTCGGTCCCGCGCTCCAGGTCGGCGCGCCGCAACGCCCGCGCACGCCGGTCCGTTCCGTCTAACCCGCTCTAGCCGGGATAGGCTTCCTCGTCCTTATAGGGATACCACCAGAAGTCAGCGGGTTCGCATTCGTGGTCGATCATCGAGAACTTGCTGTGGCGGAACTGGTCGAGGCCTTCGGACCCCAGCTGACGTCCGGTGCCCGACATCTTGCGGCCCCCGAACGGGCCGGCGTCGTTGTCGAGCAGGGCGCTTGAGTTGACCCAGGTCATGCCGGCCTCCAACTCGTTGACCGCGCGCATGGTCTCGGCGAGATCGCTGGTATAGATGAACGAGCCCAGCGCGTACTTCGAGTTGTTCGCGTGCTCCAACGCCTCGTCGAAGCTGCCGACGCGACACACCGGCAGCACGGGACCGAAACTCTCGTTGTTCATAATCTCCATATCGGGTGTGCATTCGGTCAGGATCGTGGCGTCGCAGAAATAGCCGCGGTTGAAGCCGTCGGGACGGCCGCCGCCTAGCGCGACCTTCGCGCCCTGTTCGGTGGCGCGGGCCAGCATGGCTTCGTAGCGGTCGCGTTCGCGCTGTGCCGCCATCGGGCCGATGTCGACCTTCTCGAGCCCGTTGCCGATACGAAGCTGTTTGGTCAGCCGGATGGCCTCTTCGACGAAATTGTCGTGCACATCGTTGTGGATGTAGAAGCGCTCGGCGGCGGCGCAGACCTGACCACAGTTGAGATAGGCGCCGAACACCGCGCCCTGGGCCGCCATGTCTAGTTTGGCCGATGGCATGACGATAAAGGGATCATTGCCGGACGCCTCAACCAGGCAACGTTTGAATGTTGTCGCACATGCTTGAGCGACGGCTTGGCCGGCGCCGATGGACCCGGTGAACGCCACGCCATCAATGCCCTCGTGGCCAACCAGGTGCTTGCCGACCTCGACCGCGCCGGTCACGCACTGCACCAGGCCCTTCGGCAGATGATCGAAACACTCCATCATCATCAGCGATGAGAAGCTGGTGAGTTCAGACGGCTTCAGGATCACGGCATTCCCGGTGCCGAGCGCCGCGCCGGCCTCCCAGCCGAACAGCACATAGGGAAAGTTGAACGGCAGGATAATCCCGACGACACCCAGGGGGTGTTTGGTGATGACATGCATCTGGCCGTCGACGACGGGGCCGACGACGCGGCCGTTCTCGTGGCGTGCGACCTCGGCGTAGTAATCGAAGGCCGTCGCGGTCCATTCGACCTCGTCGGCGGATTCTTTGTAGGGCTTGCCCATCTCGCGGGTCAGCGCCTCGGCGAGCTTCGGCGAGAGTTCGCGGAACCGGCGCGCGACTTCGTGCAATTCCTCGCTGCGCTTCAGCATGTTCATGCGGTCCCACTCGACCTGCGCCCGTTTGGCGTTGGCGATCGCCTCGTCGACCTCCTCGATCTTGGCCAGCGCGATCTCGCCGTTGACGTCCTCGGTCGCCGGATCGACGGCATCCATGCCGTCGGATGCCGCGCTCTTGCGGAAGGCACCGTCCAGATAGATCGAGCCGCTGAGCTGCTTGAAGGTATCGATTACGGTCATCGTGGTCTCCCTCGTTTCAGGCGCGATCGCCGCGCGTCTTTTATCGCCGTGCCAAACGATATGGGGCAAGCCGTGGCGTGACAACGGGTTTCGCCACGGCCTAAGGTTGTCCCAACAAAAAATCGGGGAGACCTGACCATGGCGACCGACCTCCAGGCTGCAGCCCACAAGCTTTATGACGAGACGTTGATTTGGGACGACCATTCGGGCTTCGGCCCTGACCCCTCCGTTGACCTCAACAAACTGTCAATCTGGAAGGATGCGGGCATCGACTATCTGTCGATCGATGTCGGCTACGACCGCATGGACTGGCGCGATACCGTCAAATCGCTGGCCGCCTTCCGGCGCTGGATCATGGCAAGCGATGATTACGAGCTGGTCGGAACCGTCGATGAAATCGAACCGGCCCGCAAGGCCGGCAAGATGGCCTGCACCTTCGATTTGGAGGGCATGAACGCACTCGACGGATCGGTTGACATGGTCGGGTTCTATTACGACCTGGGCGTGCGCCAGATGTTGTTCGCCTATAACAAAAACAACCAGGCCGGTGGCGGTTGCCATGACGAGGATGTCGGCCTGACCGATTTTGGCCGTGACGTCATCGCCGAGATGAACCGGGTCGGCATGGTCGTCGATTGCTCCCATTGTTCATACACGACCAGTATGGAAGCGATGGAGATGTCGTCGGCGCCGACGATCTTTTCCCACTCCAACGCGCGTGCTTTGCGTGACCACGAGCGCAACATTACCGACGACCAGGCCAAGGCGTGCGCCGCGACGGGCGGCGTTATCGGCGTCGTCAGCCTGGACCTCTTCATGACCGACGGCGAGGCGACCGAGGAGGTCCTGGCCGATCACATCGACCACTACGTCAACCTTGTCGGCGCGGACCATGTGGGTATCGGCCTGGATTACGCCTGGGATGACGAGGAAAACGACGATGGCGGCAACGAGTTGGCTGAGACCATCGCCAGGAACCGCGACTACTGGCCCGCGCGCCAGTATCCCGACCGGCCCGTGCGGTTCCTGCCGCCCGGTTGTCTGCCGCGCCTGACCGAAATCCTGTTGGAACGCCAGTATGCGGAGGATGACGTCCGCGCCATTCTGGGCGGCAACTTCATGCGGGTAGCACGTCAGGTATGGACGTGACGGCTCGTGCGCTGAACGGATATAGCGACGCCATCTCCGTCGCGCCCGGCGAGCGCATCGTCTTCTACGTCAGTTGCGAGGGGCTGGACGAGTACGATGGGCGGATCGTCCGCCTGATCTGTGCCGATGACAACCCGAAGGGGGCGCCGTTCACGGCCGAACCGGTGAAGGCGCCTTGCAACGGCACCCATCCCGGCCGCCTTCAGGTCATCCACGCTGGCTCCCACGGTGTCGTCGATCCGGCGCCCGACTTCATGGGCCCCGAGGGGTTTACCTTGCAGGCGCTGGTCATGGCGACAACCCCCGGTTCGGGCAAGCAGGGGCTGCTGGGTACGTGGTCGGAGACCGGACAGGCGGGCGCGAGCTTGATTCTGGCCGAAGACGGGTCGCTCGGTTTCGTTGCCGGCAACGGTAAGAAGAGCGCCATGGTCAGCACCGGCGTGCCGTTGTCGCGCCGGGCCTGGTATCGCGTCGCGGCGGTCTATGAAGCCGATCGTCAGACGGTGACGCTCTATCAACACCCGCTCGCCGGTGGAAAGCCTGTTGTTGCGACCGCACCGCTTGCGCTGACCCCAGCGTCAGCCGGGGGAATATTCCTGATGGCGGCATGGCAACGCGACCACGTGGACGGGCTTGGCTATCATGCGGGATGTTTTAATGGTCGGCTTGAGACACCACGCGTTGTGCGCCGGCCCGTGGACGAAGCCGAAATCGCTGGCGATCCGCCTGATGGCGCCGTAGCGCATTGGGATTTTTCCCTCAACATTGATGGCGAACGTCTGACGGATGTCTCCGGCAACGGCCATCACGGCGAGACCGTCCACCTGCCACAGCGCGGCATACGCGGCGCCGGCTGGACCGGCCGCGAGATGTGCTGGCGTCATGCGCCCGACGAGTACGCCGCGATCCACTTCCACGACGACGATGTCTACGACTCCGGTTGGCAGGAGAGTTTCGCCTGGACGGTCCCTGAGGACACCCGAAGCGGGATCTATGCGGCCTACGTGACGGCAGGCGAGCACGAGGAGTTCATGCCGTTCTGCGTGCGTCCACCGAAGGGGACGGCAACGGCCGATATCTGCTTTCTCTATCCGACCGGCACCTATATGGCCTACGCCAACTCCGGTCGGCATTTCCGCAACGACACCGTGGAGATGAAGCAGTTCCGCGCGACCACCATGACGCCGGCGGACTGTTTCCTGCACGAGCATTCGGAATACGGATTGTCGACCTATGACACCCATTCCGATGGCAGCGGGGTCAGCGTATCGTCCAGGCTCCGGCCGGTCCTCAACATGCGTCCGAAGGTCCGTGTCTGGGGGCTCGCCGCTGACACCCACATCACGGCGTGGCTGGAACATGACGGCTTGGCCTATGACGTCGTCAGCGACGAAGACCTGCATACCGAGGGTCTCGACATTCTGTCGCGTTACCGCGTCGTCATCACCGGCACCCATCCCGAATACCACACGACCGAAATGCTCGACGCGCTCGCCGCCTACACGAAAGCCGGTGGGCGGCTGATCTATACGGGCGCGAATGGTTTCTACTGGCGCATCGCTTATCACCCGACAAAACCGGGTGTCATCGAATGCCGCAAGACCGAGGGCGGCACACGCTCCTGGATCAGCGAGGCCGGCGAATCCTTCATGAGCTTCACCGGCGAATACGGCGGCCTGTGGCGCCGCTCCGGTCGCACACCCCAGGAACTGACAGGCATCGGCTTCACCGCCCAGGGCTTCGACTGGTCGTCGTGGTACGAGCGCCGGCCCGGCAGCTTTGATTCACGCGCCGCCTTCGTCTTCGACGGCGTCGGCAAGGACGAGAAGATCGGCGATTTCGGTCTGGTCGGTGACGGCGCGGCGGGGCTCGAGCTCGACCGCTGCGACATCGCCTTGGGCTCGCCGCCGCACACGCTGGTGCTGGCGTCGTCGGCCGGCCATAGCGAGGGCATGCTGGTGGTGATCGAGGAATTGACCTCGAGCCAGCCTGTGATCGGACCGAACCACCCGAAGGTGCGCGCCGACATGACGTTCTTCGAGTTGGATGGCGGCGGTGCCGTCTTCTCGACCGGCTCGATCGCCTGGGCCGGCAGCCTGCCGATCAACAGCTTCGACAACAACGTGGCGACTATCATGCGCAATGTTCTCGCACGGTTTCTGGACCCCGAACCCTTTGCCGGATTCGACGCCAGCGCGCCGGCCAGCCGGCCGATGGCATAAGGATGGCCATGACTCCCATAGACAGCCTCGAAACCATCGTCAGCCACGGCCTGTGCATCGGCTGTGGTCTGTGCGAAAGCCTGGCCGGTGCCGATGCGGTCGAGATGGCGATCACGTCCTATGGTCAGATGCGGCCCCACGTGAAGCAGGCACCCGACGATGACATCATGGCGGCGATCAAGGCCGTTTGTCCCGGCATTGTCGTGAACGGACCCGACCCGGCCAATGCCGGTGAGCACGGGGTCATGCACGATATCTGGGGGCCGATCCGCACGATGACGCGCGGCTGGTCCACGGACGAGGAACTGCGCTTCCGCTCCGCCGCCGGTGGCGCCATGACGGCGCTCGGCTGTTACATGCTGGAGAAGGGTATGGTCGATGCGGTCGTCCATGTACGCGCTTCAGCGACAAGCCCGATGGAGACGGACGCTCTGATCAGCCGCACGCCCGAGGAGGTGCGGTCGGGGGCGCAGTCCCGCTATGGACCCGCCGCACCGCTGCGTCATGTCAAGCAGCTTTTGGACGACGGCCTGACCTTCGCCGTGCTCGGCAAGCCGTGTGACTGCGCGGCGATCCGGAACCTGGCCGCGGTCGATCCGCGGGTCGAAAGGCAGATCCCCTATCTCGTCACCATCTTCTGCGGTGGCGTGCCGACGCGCCATACCGCCAGCAAGATCGTTCGTTACCACGGCCTCGACGACGATGATGTCGAGGTCTTCCGCTGGCGCGGCAACGGCTGGCCTGGCCCGACCCATATCGAAACGACGGACGGCAAGGCCTATGACCTGACCTATGATAAGGTCTGGTACAGCGACGATGTGCCGTGGACCTATGACATCCAGTTCCGTTGCAAGATCTGTCCCGACGCCATCGGTGAACTGGCCGATGTCAGTTGCCCGGACTCCTGGGTCATGGTTGATGACAAGCCGATCCACGAGGAGGCGCCCGGCGCCAATCTTTTCATTGCGCGTACCAAGGCGGGCGAGGATTTGATCGCGGCGGCCATCGCCGACGGCGCGATCGCGGTCGAGCCCTTTGGTGTCGACGAACTCGACCTGCAGCATGCCGACCATGTGACGCGCAAGATCGAAAATCCGGCACGGGTGCGCGGCATCGAGAAAGAGGTAGAGCCGGCGCCCCGGTTCACGCGGTTCCGCAGCGCCCGCATGGCCGAGATGGCGGGCGTCGAACGGGACCGTGCGGCCGAGGAGGGCACGCGCGAACGCATCCGGCGCGGCGCCAACCGGGAACCTCTGACATGATGGACGCCGGCCGGGCGCGGTGACACGATCCCGGCAGTAAGAAGGGAAGGATTGACCATGGCTCGTATCGCCGTCGGCGGTTTTCAACACGAAACCAACACGTTCTCGCCGACCCTGGCGACGCTCGAGGAGTTCGAGAAACACGACGGCTGGCCGGGCCTCACTCGTGGCGACGCGCTGTTCGACGCGGTCGCCGGTATCAACATCCCGATTGAGGGTTTCATTCAGGCGGCCAAAGAGGACGGCCACGATCTCGTGCCTTTGGCCTGGGGTTCGGCCGAGCCGTCCTCCTATGTCACCGAAGACGCGTTCGAGACGATCACCGGCATGTTGTGCGAAGACCTCGCCGCCAAGGGACCGTTCGACGCGGTCTATCTGGACCTGCATGGTGCGATGGCGGTCGAGCATCATGAGGACGGCGAGGGCGAGACGCTGGCGCGCGTGCGCGATGTCGTGGGCTTCGACATTCCCGTCGTCAATAGCCTCGACCTCCACGCCAACGTCACCGAGCGTATGGTTCAGATGTCGTCGGTGATGACGATTTTCCGCACCTATCCGCATATCGACATGGATGTCACGGCGATGCGGGCCTACCGCCAGCTCCAGCGCCTGTTGGCCGGCGAGACCATGGCGAAGGCGTTCCGCAAGGCACCGTTTCTGGTGCCGTTGACGGCGCAGTGGACGGATGCACCGCCCAACCGCGCGCTCTACGACATGGTGATGGCCGAAGAACTCGATGGCGTCGCCAATGTCGATCTGGCGCTCGCGTTCCCGCCGGCGGATATCCGCGATTGTGGTCCCGCGGTGGTTGCCTATGACCCCGATCCCGAACGTGCGGCGGCGGTCGCCGACCGCGTGATCGGCGCGTTCAACGATGCCGAACCCGACTTCGACAACGCTCTGTTGTCACCGGACGAAGCGGTGCAGCGTGCTATGGGTAACGGCGCCGGACCGGTCGTGTTGGCCGACGCGCAAGACAATCCCGGCGCCGGCGGCACATCCGACACGGTCGGCGTTCTCGAATCTCTCGTGCGCAACGGTGCGCAGAAGGCATCGATCGCGCTGCTCAACGATCCCGAGGTCGCCATGATGGCGCACCAGGCCGGCGAGGGCGCTGTCTTGAGCGTTGATCTCGGCGGCAAGTCTGGTCAGGACGGCCAGGCGCCTTTCAACGGTGATTTCCGGGTCGAGCGGCTTGGCGACGGGGTCTTTGAATGCACGGGCGAAATGTATCGCGGCGTGACGACCAATCTGGGACCCATGGCGCTCTTGAAGGTGGCCGGCGCCGACTGCGATGTCAGCGTCGTCGTGTCGTCGAGCCGGTTTCAGAATCTGGATCAGGCATGCTTTCGGCATATCGGCGTGGAACCAACCGAACAGCAGATCCTGGTGGTGAAGAGCACCGTCCACTACCGCGCAGACTATGATCCGATTGCTGCCGCCACGTTGACGGTCGAAGCGCCGGGCGCCCATCCCTGTCGGCTGACCGAATTGCCGTACAAGCATTTGCGCGAAGGCGTGCGTCTGGAGCCGATGGGACCGGAACATCGCGTCTCATAGCGTGCAAGAAGGGGAGGGACTGAATGACCAAGACCATCATTGTGACCGGCGCCAGCCGTGGCATCGGCGCTGCCATCGCGGCCGGTGCGGGCGCGCGCGGTTGGCGCGTCTGCGTCAACTACAACAGCTCACCGGATAAGGCCGACGTGGTCGCCGGTGCCGTCGAAAGCGCTGGCGGTGAAGCCATCACGTTCAAGGCGAGCATGGGCGTCGAGGATGAACTGGTCGCCATGTATCGGGCGGTCGATGACAAGTGGGGCACGCTCGACGGCGTTTGCAACAATGCCGGCATCGATCATGAAGCGGACTTTGCCGACACCACGTGGGAGAACTACCTGAAGGTCTTCGACGTCAACATCCTCGGCGTGATGGCGAGTTGCCGCGAGGCCATTCGCCGGATGGCCACGTCGAAGGGCGGCAGCGGCGGATCGATCGTCAATATCGGGTCGATCTCAGCCCGAACGGGCGGCCTGCCCGGCGATGTCATCTATACGGCGACCAAAGGGGCCGTCGATTCGTTCACGCTGGGGCTGGCCAAGGAAGTCGGCCCCGATGGCATCCGCGTGACCTGTGTCCGGCCCGGGGTTATCCGAACGGATATCTTCTCCGGCAACGCGTACGGGTTGGAGAAAGTCGAGGAACTCGCCCGCAAGAACGCCCCGCTGCAGCGCATTGGCGAACCTCACGAAGTCGCGGCCATGGCGCTTTTCCTGCTGTCTGACGAGGCGTCATACTGTACGGGCATGACCTATGACGTGAACGGCGGGCGCTAAGGGGTGAAGTGAATGGCGCCGGAGGCGGCCGGCATCGCCTATCACACTGATACCAATGAATAATTGACCCGCGCCGGTGCGCCGGACATGGTGATGACCTATAGTGTGAGCTGCACTCACAGAAAAGAATTTAGAGAGCCGAGACGACAATGATCAAAAGAAGCCTGCTAGGGGCCATCATCGTAACCGCTGCCGGGGCCTTGGCGGCGTGCCAATCATCGCCGGGCCAAACGCCGCCGATCGGACAGTTCTATGCCGGCGACGACGGCACCGAGACGGTCGGCTTGTTCGAGCAGGGGTTCGATCAGGCGGTCGAGGATCCTGCTGAGACGATCTTCATCATCTATAACCACGGAACCTATTGGGGCGCCGGCTACGAGGACTGCCTGCCGGGCACCATGCCGAGTTTTGTTCGCCGTTGGGGCGAACACGGTATCGATGGCCGCGACGTCACCGTCTTCTATCTGTGCACTCAGGTGACCGAGAAACGTTTCGTCTTGGGCCGCCAGAGGTCGGAGGAAAACGAGGCGCTTCTGGACCGGCTCGCTGCGCACGGGGTGCCGACCGAGCACATTTTCGTCTTTGGCCATTCCGGTGGCGCGAGCGCGGCCCTGTTGACCGCCGAGCGTGCCCAGGAAAAATTCAACGCCGCTGTTGTCAGTGCGCCCGGTTACGGCTTTGCCTATCTGGAGGCGGAGGGCGAGTCCGGTACCTGGCTCGACCTCGAGTACGACAAGTGGCGCACCCGTCTGGCCACCGCCGATGACATTCAGGCGCTGGTCTACGTCTATGAGGGCGACATCATCACGCCGCCGGCCCAGGCGCTGTTTCTGCGCGACCATGCCGGGGTTCGGATGGTCCAGATCGAGGCGCCTGGCGCTGACGGCATCCTGTGCAAGGACGAGCCGGAGCCGCACTTTTATTGGTGGAGTGCGTGCTTCAAGCGCGATCAGGTCGAGGTCGTCGAAGCCTATATCAGGGAACAGCTCGACCTCGGCGGTTGAACGACGCTTCTATGGCAATGGCGCGCCTATTCGGCGGCGTCGCTGTCCTCGTTTGATGAACTCTCATCGAGAACCAGCGCGGCCGAGTTCAGGCAGTAGCGCTGCCCCGTCGGCTGCGGACCATCGGGAAAGACGTGGCCAAGATGCGCGTCACAGCGGCTGCACAGCACTTCCGTGCGCGGCATGAAGAAGAGACTGCGATCGGTCTCCGTCGCCACGACCTCGTCTGAGACAGGCTCATAAAAGCTTGGCCATCCGGTGCCGGAGTCATACTTCGTTTCGGAAGCGAAGAGCGCCTGGCCGCAGCAGATGCAGCGGTAGGTGCCCTGCTTCTTGCTGTCGTGATACTTGCCCGTGAAGGCGCGCTCGGTGCCCTTAAGCCGGGTCACGTTGTAGGATTCCGGTGACAGCTCGCGCTGCCACTCAGTCTCTGTCTTGACGACCTTGTCCGTCATCGCATGTCTCCTGAGTTCCACTGCTGGATATGGCCCGCGAAAGACGGCGCGTCAACGCCGTGCACACAGCCGTGATCCCGCCTGGATCGTTTTTTGTTCGCACGGTCTCCGCGCCAGCCCACTCCCCCGCCCGGCCACCCATGGCAGTATCCTCGGGGTGGTCGGGCGGGGGAGTGGGCTGGCAAAGCGGATTGTTCCGAAAGCGATCTAGCCACTGTGCTGCGACAGGAACCCCTCAAGGATTGGAAAGTAGGTGTCCGGTTGCTCATAGGACGTCATGTGGGCGGCGTTGGCGATCACGTGGATCTCGCTAGTCGGTATGTGCTGATGCATGCGCATGGAGCACGACGGCGTCAGCTCATCGTGCTCGCCGACGATGATCAGTACCGGCGCCTCGATGCGGGCGAGATCGGCAAGACGATTCCAGTCCTTCAGGTTGCCCGTGCACTGAAACTCGCTGGCGCCCCACATATGGCCGTAGATCGCCATCTCGATGTTGTCCATGGAGCGCTTGAACGGCGCCGGCAGGGCTTCCATTCGGTGGACATGACGCCAGCTCAGGATCTCCAGGGCGGCCGCGTACTCCGGGTGACCGGTCGATCCCTCGGCTTCGCGGCGCAGCATCATGTTGACGGTCTCGCTGCCCAAGGCGGTACGCAGCCGGTTCTGTTCGGCGAGCAGATGCGGCACGTCGGCCACGGTGTTGGAGAGCGTCAGGCTCTTGATGCCGTCGGGGAAGGTCAGCGCGTGTTCGATGGCCAGAAAACCGCCCCAGGACTGCCCGAGCACATGAATGCGTCCGAGATCCAAAGCGGTGCGCACCTGATCCATCTCACGCGCGTAGCGTTCGATGGTCCAAAGCCCGGTATCGACTGGACGTTCGGAGCGGCCGGTGCCCAACTGGTCCCACGTCACGATACGCAGCCCCTTGTCGGCCAAGTGGCTGTGGCCGTCACGCAGGTAGTCGCAGGGCAGGCCCGGTCCGCCATTGACAAGGAACAGCACCTCGTCGCCTGCGCCAAAGCTGTAGGTCATGACCTCGCCACCCTCGACGGCAACGGATGTCATGGCGTCGGGTTGGCGTTCAACGTCGGGAAGCGGTTCGCTCATGACGTCATCCCTTATTCTCAGCCAGGAAATCTTCGAGCACGCTGAAATAGGCCGTGGGGTCCTCGAAGCAGGTGGAATGGGAGGTGTTCGGGAACACCGTGAGGCGGCTGTTCGGCAGGGCATGGTGCATCTTCATGGCGCAGGCCGGCGTCAATTCGTCGTGCTCACCGACAATGATCAGCGTCGGTCGGTCGATGCCCGGCATGTCGGGGATGCGATTCCAGTCTTTCAAGTTGCCCGTGTAAACGAACTCGTTCGGTCCCTGCATGATGTTGTAGATGTCGAACACCATGCCATCCATCGAGCGCTGCAGGGCAGGCGGGATGGTGTCGAGACGATGAACGTGGCGCCAGTCCAACAGCGCGACTGCCGCTTTGTATTCGGGATGGCCGATCGTGCCTTCGGCTTCGCGGCGCAGCATCATGGTGACTGTCTCGGGCCCGAGCGCCGAACGCAGACGGTTGAGTTCACTGACAAGGTGGGGCAGGTCGCCGGCGGTGTTGGAGAGCACCAACGTCTCGACGCCGTCCATAAAGGTCAGGGCGTACTCAATGGCGAGCCAACCGCCCCATGACTGGCCGAGCAGATGTACGGGCCCCAGATCCAGGCCGGTCCTCACGGCTTCAAGTTCGCGCGCGTAGCGCTCGATCGTCCACAACGCCGGATCGTCAGGCCGATCGGATCGGCCGGTTCCAAGCTGGTCCCAGGTTACGACACGCAAGCCGTCCTTCGCCAAATGACTGTGGCTGTCGCGCAGATAGTCGCACGGCAAGCCGGGTCCGCCGTTGGCAAGGAACAGGACCTCATCGCCGGTGCCGAAGCTGTAGGTCATGACCTCGCCGCCTTCGACGGCGATCCGCTCCATGGCGTCGGGTCGGCGTTCAACGCCAGAAAGCGCTTCGGTCATGGTGCGTCGTACCTCTTGGCTATGGTGCCGGACCGTCGGAACAACGCGTCCTGCCGCTACTCACGACAATCGGTCGCGCGCCAGCGGTGATGTCGAACAGTGAATGCCGCCGCCGCCGCGCCAGACGGCCTCGTAGTCGAGCTGGATGACCTCGACACCCGCTTTGTCGAGCTTCTCCAGCGTGCGATCCGACGTCTCGCTCATGATCACGCGGCCCGGCGCGATTGCCAGACAGTTGATGGTGAAGGGTTCGTCTTCCGGCGACAGTTCGATCAGCCTGACGCCACGCGTCTGGAGCTCCTCCATGAAGGCGAAGGGCAGCAGGATCGGGTTGACTAGGGCGGTGTCGACATCGAGCATCACGAACATGCCGTCGATGTGCAGGCGAAAACCCGGCACCTGCATGCGCAGCAGTTCGATACCCATGGGTGCCAGAACTTCGTCGATCTGACGCGCCGCTTCTTCGTTGACCCGGCTCGAAATGCCGATCACCGCCGTCTTTTCGTTGATCCAGGCAAAGCTGCCGCCTTCGCAGATGCCCGTGCCGTTGATGGTACGCAGGATCGGCATGCCCAGCTTGGCGAGGGTTCGCGATGCCGGCATCTCCTCGCCGCGCCGTACCCGCGGTCCCAGGCGGCAAACGATCGCGCCGCCATCGACAGCGATCACCACGTCGCGCGTGTAGCAGCTTTTCATGCGGCCGGGGGCGCATTCGTCCAGCATGACGACGCGCACCTGATTTTCTTCCAGCGTCTTGACCAGGGCATCGTGCTGGGCCTGCATGGCCGGAAGGTCGGGCGGTTCCGCGCCGCGCCAATACCATCCGGTTTCGGGGTCGCCATAGGCGCCGAGCTCGTCGATCTTCTTGTCCGGATCGACGATGTTGAGCTCGTCGCCAGGCCGGTGCATCAGCACCGAGCGCAGGCGGCCGACATCGTTTCGGCAGCCCCAGACTTGCCCCCAGTTGGATTCCTGTTCCTCTGATGTCTCGAAAGCCGGTTCCGGTTCTGAGGCGAAGGTCTTGATCAACTGGTTATAGCGCACGTCTTCGGGCGTCATGATCGGCATGGGGGTCTATCCTCGCTGACGGTGATACCGCATCGTCGGTGTTGCCCGGCCCCGCGTCAATCGCGGCAAACCAAGAAATACGCTAATCGTCAGTCGCTGAGCACCACCAATGCATCGGCTGCCACGACCGATCCGTCCCGCTTGAGCATGACCGGGTTGACGTCAAGCTCGACAAGCCGGTCGGCATTGGCCCGGGCAAAGTCTTCGACGGCGCGAATAGCCGCGAAAAGTTCATCTCGCGTGACGCGTTCATCTGGCAGTAACAGTCGATCCAAAGCGATACTGATCTCGCGATCGCTGGCGGGAATCAGGACCAAGGTGTAATCGCGGATCTGTTCAACATCGACGCCGCCGCGCCCGATCACCAGCGCAAGGCCCAACTCGGGATGACATTTGACACCGATCAGAAGCTCGTCGGTGACGTCGTCGACCATTGTTTCGACCAACACGCTGTCGAGACAATGATCGGGTGCAGACTTCTTGAGGTCGTAACGCATGCCTGCGATGGCGGCGTCGACGTCGTCGACTGTGCGCAGACCAAGCTTGACACCACCCAGCTTGCTCTTGTGCAGTAGGGTTGCGCTCAGCACCTTCAACGCGACCGGAAAGCCGATTTGGGCGGCAGCCGCGCCGGCTTCCTTGGTCGGGCCGGCCCAGCCATCGGGAACGGGGAGGCCGTGCGCGGCGAGCGCTTGTTTGCCCGCCCATTCGTCCATGGCATGCGGTGACCCGGAAACCGCGGTAGCTTGAAGCAGCGGGTCCGGCAGTTGCTTTATCTGGTCAAGCCGCGCGCCGTAGGCCGCCGCTTGTGCCATGGCATCGAGCGTCTCGGTAAATCCGCACAGCGGCGCCACATTGCCGGCGAGGAGTTTGTCGCGCAGATGCGGTTCCATGCCCTCGGGCAGCAGCGCTGACGCGATGACGGGAAACGCGACGCGTCGGCGCAAGTCGATCAACGCATCGATGGTCGGGTGCCACGGCGTATCGCCGCCGGTTTCCCGGCGCGGGACGTCCAGCATGAAGGTCAGGGCGTCGGTCCTGTCTTGGCTAATGCCCTGAAGGCAGGTCGTCATGGACTCCGCGTTGTCCATCGAGACTGCGGCGTCAGCGCGCCAAGGCAGATTGAAGTCCAGCGGGTTCGATAGGGTCACGACGTCGGGCAGCGTCGGTTTGATTATGGCTTCGACGTCGGCAGGGATCGGCGGCAGTTCCAAGCCGCGATCACGCGCCTGTTCGGCAAGCAGCGTCGCGGCTGCACCGGAATTGGTGACGAAGAAGGCCCGACTTCCTGACGGTACGCCGGCGACAGCCAAGAGCTTTGTCGTTTCGACGAGTTGTTTGGGCGATGCCACGTCGATCAGTGCGCAGCGGTCGATCAAGGCGCGCCAAAAGTCGTTGGGCACGGCAAGGTTGCCCGTGTGGCTGAGCGAACGCTCGGCAGAAGCCGGCGTGCCGCCGCCGCGCAGAATCACCACGGGGACACGGCGCGCCAGTGCCTTGCCCAGCGCGTCAGCCAGGGTGGCGCCGTTCGTTAGACCCTCGACATAGAGACCGATCACGCGGACCCGTTCATCGTCCAGGGCAAAGTCGATGAGGTCCGCGCTGTCGATGACGGCCTGGTTGCCGACACTGATTCCGTAGCCCATGGGGTAGGCCTGCTCGACACTGATAATGCCGTAGAGAAACGCGCCACTCTGCGAGATCAGAGCGACGCCGGACCCGTCAACAGGCGGCAACGGGTTGTACTCGCCCCACAGCGCGGCGCCGTCGAAGGCATTGAGCACGCCCATGCAATTGGGGCCGATAACCGCCATGTCGCCGGCTGCCTCAGCCAGCTTTTCCTGAGCCACGCTGAACGCACCACCCAGCTCGCCGAAGCCGGCGGCATGACAGACGGCGCCGCCGGCACCCATCTGGGCGAGTTGAGCCACCATGTCGATCGAGCCTTCCCGCGACAAGGCGATGAACGCGGCATCCGGCGCCTCGTCCAAATCATCGAGAGATGGGGTGCACGGGATGTCCGCCAGCTTTTCGTAACGCGGGTTGACGGCAATGATCTCGCCGGTGAAGCCGCTGTCCCGGCACATCGCGATACAACGCTCCAGGTGACGCCCACCGATGAAAGCAATCTGTCGTGGCTTCAGCATACGAGCGAGGTTTGCGCGTTGCCGCTTGCGGCGTTGATCGTTCATGACCTGGCGTTCCGGGTGTGAGGGCGTGAATTGACGTCAGGCGGAAGACGATGACGGCTGAGCAGTCGACGTCGTGTCAGCGACACCGGCGGCGACCAGCTTGCCGAGCCGCTTGGTCAAGGGTCCGACCCGACCGCCGTCCCGATCGGCGCGGTCGATCTTGCCGACGGCCCGGCGCACCAGCTTGGTGCCGATCCAGCGGATGGGTTCGACGGGAAATTCGGGATTGGGTGGCCGCACCAGGCCAAGCTGAGTCAGCTCGTCCGGTGTTTCCAGGACGAGGGATGCCAGCACCTTGCCGGCCAGCCGACAGGGCCCGACGCCGTCGCCGGAGAAACCCGTCGCATGGACAATGTCGGGTGCGCCGGGCAGGGGGCCGAACACCGGCAAGCCGTCGCGTGACCGGTCGATCGGTCCCGACCAGGCATAGGCGGCCTCCAGACCCGGCATGATGAGGTCGAGCTCCAGACGACGCCGGTCACCGTCCAACAGGCGCGCCGTGTCCTCTTCGAACGAGGCGTCGACATGGCCGCCTAGCGCCAAAGCTTGGCCGGGTTTGCCGAACAGCACGCGCCCGCCCACGGTCGGCCTGAGCGAGTTAATCAGATTATAGGAATCGTTGACGCATGGGCCGTCGGCGAAACCCGTCTCTCTGAGGCGCTCGGGCTGCGGCGGCGTCATCGCGTTGGCATAGCCGGTCACCATGATGAAACGGCGCAGCTCCGGCAGGCGCGCGCTCCACGCGTTCATGGCGATCACCACCTTGTCCGCGGTAATCGATCCGCGGTCGGTATGGACCACTGGCGGTCGGCGCCGCGCAAGACCGGTCAGGCCTGTGTGTTCGTGGATGGTGACGCCGCGCTCAAGCGCGACCCGTCTCAGTCCGCGGACCAGCTTGGCCGGCTGCAGGTGTCCGGCGGTGCGGTCGAGCATGCCGGAGATCATGCCGGTCAGACCCCAACGGCTTGCAATCTCGGCGCCGCTGAGTTCCTCATAGGGTGTCACCTGGTGGCGGGCCAAGTCGTCGATCATGGCGGGCCAGTGACCGTCGTGCTGGGGCCGCGTCGCCGCGAGCAGCCAGCCTTGCCGGCGTATCTCGGCGTCGATCCCGTTGTCGTTGCAGAACTGGATCAGTTCCTCGATAGCCTGATCGACGGCGCGGCCGATCGCGATTGCTTCGTCACGGCCGAACCGGCGTTTCAACGTCGCGAACTTGGCCCAAAGGTTGAGCAGGTAGCCGGCGTTGCGGCCGCTGGCGCCCCAGCCGCAGATGTCCCGTTCGATCAGAACGACATCGAGCGACGGTTCGCGTGTTTTCAAGTCGATCGCGGTCCACAAGCCGGTATAGCCGCCGCCAACAATGATGACGTCAGCGCGGCGGTTGCCGTCCAGGGGCGGCGCGACATGACCGGGCGTTTCCAGCGCCAGCGCTTCGTCCAGCCAATAGTTGCGGTGAATGACTCGTTCTGGCGTTGCCATGGCGACCCGCGCGCGGACATAAGACCCATCGAGTCTAAACCCAAGTCGGCGATGGTCCACCACGGAAACGCTGCCGTTTCGGGTTTTCCAACCGGCCTCTTGGCGATTAGGTTGAGCCCCAGTCTTCCTGGGGGTCCAGCCATGAGCCGCGACGAACGCTACGACATCCTGTTTGAGCCCGTGACCATCGGGCCGGTCACGGCCAAGAACCGGTTCTTCCAAGTGCCGCACTGCACCGGCATGGGCTCGAACTGGCCGCTGTCTCACGCTGCGTTTCGTCGCCAGCGTGCCGAGGGCGGCTGGGCCGTCATATGCACCGAAGAAACCATGATCCATCCGACATCGGACGCCTATCCCGGTGCGTCCATGCGGTTGTGGGATGACGACGACATCAAGACCTTCGCCCTGGCCGCTGATGCCGTGCACGAGCACGGATCGCTGTTCGGGGTCGAGCTGGTGCATGGCGGCCTGTCACGGGCCAACCGCACCAGCCGCATGACACCGATGGGCCCGTCCCATTCGGCCAACAAGTACCCGACCAGGCCGCAGGCGCGCGGCATGGACAAGACCGACATCAAGGAGTTCCGACGTTGGCACCGGGATGCGGCGATCCGGGCGAAAAAGGCCGGCACCGACGTTGTCTACATCTATGCCGCCCACAACATCGCGCTGCCCATGCACTTCCTGTTGCCACGCTATAACCGGCGCAGCGACGAGTACGGCGGCAAGCTGGAAAACCGTGTGCGTCTGCTGCGCGAAGTTCTGGAGGATACCCACGAGGCGGTCGGCGATACCTGCGCGGTCGCCTTGCGTTTCGCGGTCGACGAGTGCATGGGCGTCGGCGGAATGGAGTGGGACAAGGAAGGCCGCGAGGTCGTCGAGATGCTGGCGGAAGTGCCGGATCTTTGGGACGTCAACATCAGTGGCTGGGAGTACGATTCCAACACCAGTCGGTTTTCCGAAGAAGGTTATCAAGAACCCTTCATTGCCTTCGTCAAACAACTGACGACAAAACCCGTGGTCGGAGTCGGTCGTTATACGTCGCCGGACGCCATGGTCGCGGTCGTCAAAAAGGGCGTGATGGATTTCATCGGCGCTGCGCGCCCGGCCATCGCCGATCCGTTTCTGCCCAAGAAGATCGAGGAAGGCCGGATTGACGACATCCGCGAGTGCATCGGCTGCAATGTCTGCGTCACCGGCAACAACACGTTCGCCCCCATGCGCTGCACGCAAAACCCGGTTGTCGGCGAGGAATGGCGGCGCGGTTGGCACGCCGAACAGATCGCCGCCAAAGGCTCCGACGACCAAGTTCTGATTGTCGGTGGCGGGCCATCAGGGCTTGAGGCGGCGCGCGCCTTGGGCCAGCGGGGGTACGCGGTGACCTTGGCTGAACGGGAAAAGGAACTGGGCGGACGCCTCAACTGGGAGACCAGCCTGCCGGGTCTGGCCGCATGGGCCAGGGTGCGTGACTGGCGGCTTGGTCAGATCGGCACCATGGCGAACGTCCAGGTCTATCTGGATAGCTTCTTGGACGATCAGGCGATACGCCAGTTCGGTGCGTCCCACGTCGTGCTGGCAACCGGCGCGATGTGGCGCCGTGACGGCGTTGGTCACAGCCATCATCATGCGCTGCCCGGCGCTGGGCGATCCGGCGTGTTTGGCCCGGAGGACGTGGCGGACGGCCAGGTCGTCAAAGGGCCGGTGGTCATCTATGACGACGACCAGATGTATCTGGGCGGCGTGTTGGCCGAAAAACTGGCCCGTGACGGGCTCGACGTCACGCTGGTGACGCCAGGCTCGGATGTCTCCGCGTTCACCATCCTGACGTTGGAGCAGCCGTTTGTGCAGCAGCGCCTGCGTGAGCTAAATGTCACAATTTTGCAGCAGACCGATCTCATCGCCATTGACGACGGCGAGGCCGAACTTGCCTGCGTCTTCACCCAAACAACGCGCAAGGTGCCGGCGGCATCGGTGGTGCTTGTGACGTCGCGGGTGCCGAACGAGGGGATCTATCACAAACTGGCGCGCCGGCCTGATCTGTTGGACGCAGCCGGCATCAAATCGGTCGGTATCATCGGTGATTGTGTCGCCCCCGGCCTGATTGCGGCGGCGGTTCACGATGGCCATCTCTATGCCCGGGAACTCGATATGCCGACGCCGCCCAATCCTGATGTGCCGTTTCTCCGCGAGCACATGGACCTGAATGGGGAAAGGGAGACCGTGTGATGGCCGAGGTCGCGTTGCCGTTGACTGGCGCCTGCCAATGCCGTTCCGTCACCTACCAGGTCGCGGCTGCGCCGTTAACGCTCTACTGCTGCCACTGCACGGAGTGCCAGCACCAGTCATCGTCGGCTTTTGGCATGTCTTGCCTGGTCAACCGGGTTGATCTGACGGTGGACTGGTCGCGGCTTCGTGTTTGGTCCCGTCCGACCGACAGCGGCAATCAGATGGATTGCCATTTTTGCTCTTCCTGCGGTGGGCGGCTGTTTCACACATCGAACGGCGACGACACGATCGTGTCTATCAAAGCAGGATCGTTTGACGATCGATCCTGGCTGTCTCCAGTTGGGCACATCTGGACGGCGAGCGCGCAGCCGTGGTTCCCGATCCCAGACGATCTGCTGAACGTCTCTCACGACCCCGACGATATGACGCCGTTCATGGAGCGGTGGCGTGCTGTTTCGGCTGGCTGGTTCGCTTGATGCCCGGAACCGGCGCTGCCGCTGTCGCGCTGCCGCTGGCCGGCGGCTGTCAGTGCGGCCATGTCCGTTATCAACTGGCCGCGCCGCCGCTGGTTCTCTACGCCTGTCACTGCACCGAATGCCAACGCCAGTCGGCTTCGGCTTTCGGGATGTCCATGGCGGTCAGCCGCGAAGCCCTAGCGGTCGAATGGTCACGTTGCGGCACCTGGCAGCGCCGGGGAGCGAGCGGAAGAACCGTTGGCTGTCGATTTTGCAGCCTTTGTGGCACCCGGCTGTTTCATGAACCCTCCCGAAACCCAACAATCGTCAACATCAAGCCAGGCTCGCTTGACGACCATTTCTGGCTGCAACCGGTGGGGCACTTGTGGACGAAGAGCAAGCAACCTTGGGTTACGATACCCGAAGGTGCCCTGGCCTATGACGGGCAACCCGATGATTTTGCAGACCTCTTCGCTGCGTGGCGTCGCGTGGCGGAAAATCTGTTCACAATGCCGTCGGATTCGTCAACAGGATCAAGCCTTTCGTGACTCTTTTGTCGGTATCGCGTAATTGCTAACATTGAAGATACGGTCGGGCGGGCCAAATTAACGTTGTATGGGGATGGGGAATGGGGCGACTTTGCCCAGTCGCACGACAGGCGGCGGCTCGCAATGACACTGGTGTTTCAACCAGTAAGCGGTCGTTGGCCCCAATCGACAGCGCGGTGAGCGCCTGACGATGGAACGCAGACTGTCTGCCATTCTGGCTGCCGATGTTGTCGGCTACAGCCGCTTGATGAGCCGTGACGAGGCCGGCACCCTGGTGTCCGTTCAGGCCCAGCTCAACAATGTCGTGCTGCCTCAGATCGAGCGTCACGAAGGCCGCCTGATCAACATCATGGGCGATGGCATTCTCGCGCATTTTCCCGATGCGGTCAGTGCCGCCGAGTGCGGCGTCACGATCCAAAGGGCCATCCAGGAACGCAATCTCAATACAAGTCCTTTGAACCCCATCGTGTTTCGCATGGGCATCAATCTGGGCGATATCATCGTCTCGGCCGAGGGCGTCCATGGCCATCACATCAACATCGCGACGAGACTTGAGCAGGAAGCCCAGCCCGGCGCGATCAATATCTCGCAGGCCGTTTATGACGCGGTAAAAGACAAAATCGATTTCGAGATCCGTGAGATCGGCGAACGCAACGTCAAGAACATCGATGTCCCGTTGATGATCTATGAGATCGATATCGGCGGTGTCGCTGAAATGGCCAAGCTGGCTGAGCAGATCTATGAAGACGAGGCCGCGAATGACCGCGCGCCGGCGCAAGCCGCCGAACACCAGCGGCCCAAGGTGATCGTTTTGCCGTTCCACAACCAGACGGGCGATCAATCCCAGGTCTATCTGTGCGACGGTATCACCGAGGAAGTGACGTCGGAGCTGTCGCGGTTCTGGTCGTTTGACGTGTTGGCTGCCAACTCGGCGTCGCTCTACAAGGAGTCATCGCCGCGCCCCGATTACCTGCTGCGCGAATTCGGCACGCAGTACGTTGTCGCCGGCAGCGTGCGTAAGCGGCCCAGTCACTTGCGCATTAACGCCCAACTGATCGATGCGCGCACTGGCACCAATCTGTGGGTCGACCGCTTCGACTGTGACGTCGAGGATCCGTTCGCCGCTCAGGACAAGCTGGTCAAGCAGGTGGTGGCTCAGCTCGGCTTGCGGCTCGACACCGCCGAACGTGAGCTGCTGGCCAAGGAACGCAAGCCTGGCCCAAGCTTGAATGCCTATGAAGCCTATTTGAAAGGCGTGCAGTCGTTCACGTTCGAAACGCGCGAAGGTATCGAGGAAAGTCGCGCCTGGTTCGAACGCGCGACCGAGCTCGATCCGAACTTTGCCCGGGCGTGGGGTTATCTGGCTTACACTGACGTTCGCGCGGTGTTGTGCGGGTGGCGCGATGTCGGTGCTTTTATCGATGCCGAAGCCAATGCGCGGCGCGCGGTAGAACTTGCGCCGAACGACTATCAAGTTCATTGGGATCTGGCGTTCGTACACCTTAACCGCGGCGAGTTCGAGCGCGCGCACAGCGAGTACGAACGGGCCTGCCAGCTTAATCGCAACGACCCCGACCTGTTGTGCGAGATGGCCGAGATGAAGATCTATTTCGGTCTTGCCGAGGACGCTATCGGGTTGATCACCAATGCGATGGAGCTCAATCCGTATTTTCCCGACTGGTATCGCTGGAACCTCGGCTGGGCGTACTTCTGCGCCAAGCGCTATGAGGAGGCGCTGCTGGAATATGGCCGTATGTTCAAACCGCCCAACGATCTCCATCTGACCGTCGCGGCGGCTCTGGCGCATAGCGGCCGCGTCTCGGAGGCTGAGGCGACGGTCAGCTTGTTCAACAGCGCCCACGAACGGCCCTACACGATAGAGGACGCCCGCCGGCGGGTCCGTTTCCGTAACGAACGCGACGAGGACCACTACCTCAAGGGCCTACGTTTGGCCGGCATGAGGGACGAACCGGCGATTCTGCTGATGGAAGCAGGCAAGGCATCATAACGAGCTAGATCTATCTAGGAGGGGATCTCTATGCGCGGCACCACAAACGAGAAGGCGTTTCGCGCCTATCTGGAAGGCGAGCATCTATTCACGATTATCGACAAGCAACAGATGGCGAAGAGCCGGAAGAAGTTCGAAGAAGCCATCAAACTCGACGACGGTTTCGCCCGTGCGCACGGTTACCTCGCCTACACGATCACGCGCAGTGTCGCCAACGGCTGGTTGAGCGAGAAAAATTTGGAGCTCGCCGAGAGCCATGCTCGCAAGGCCGTCAAGTTGGATCCGTACGACTACGCGACCTACTGGGATCTCGGGTACTGCCTGCTAGGGCAGGGCAAGCTGAAGCCGGCCTTGACACAGTATGACAAGGCGATGGACCTCTACGAGAACTTCACCGACCAGTTGGACCGCAAGCACGGTTTGCTTGCTGAAGTCGCAGAAGCCTATGTCTTCGACGGCCGTCCCCAGGACGCTATCAGGATGCTTGAGCGCGCCAAGCGCTTTCCCGACTGGTACCGCTGGAACCTCGGTTGGGCCTATTACAATGCCCGGGACTATGATGCAGCCATCAGCGAGCTTGAGTGCATGCGCTGCAAGCCTGGTGACGAAGGCTATGTGATGGAGGTGCAGCTTCTGCTGGCCGCCTCCTATGCTCAGAAAGGCAACCCGACGATGGCGAAGAATGCGATCGGCCTGTTCCGGTCCGCCAAGGGCCGCGGCCAAAGCATCAAATCGCTCGATGGGCGCGTGAAGTTCCGCAACAAGAAAGACCGCGACCACTGGGTCGACGGCCTGCGCAAAGCCGGTTTGCCACAAGGCTGAACGCAAGTTCCGTTGCCCGATTTAAGGCGACAACGTTAAACAGAAAAGCGGCCCAGGTCATACGGACCTGGGCCGCTTTGCGTCTCGCAGAGGTCAGGCCCGGACCTCTTGGTGACGGAGACTTACTCTGCGGGCACTGCCCTTAGGCGCTGGGATCGACGAACCACCAGCGTTCCATCAGGCGGCCACCGTCTAGACCCCAGTTGCCGCCGATCTGGCCACTGTTGGTGAGGCTGGTCGATGCACCGTCGACGTGGTTGGCGAAGGCGACGACAAGCGCACCGCCGTCGTTGGCCACGATGTCCTGCATTTCCGTGTACATCTCCGCGCGCTTGGTATTATCCAACTCCGCGCGTGCCTGGATCAACAGCTCGTTGAAGCGGTCATTCACCCAGAACGTGTCATTCCACGGCGCGTCGGCGGCATAGGTGGTCGAGAACATCCAGTCTTCGGTCGGACGTCCGCCCCAGTAACACAGGCACCATGGCTTCTGCATCCAGACGTCTGACCAGTATCCGTCGGCGGCCTCGCGGACAACATTAATATCGATGCCTGCAGCCTTGGCGTGCTCCTGATAGAGCACCGCCGTGTCGACCGCGCCGACAAAGGCCGCGTCGGAGGTTGAGAGGTCGACCGCGAGGCTATCGAGGCCGGACTGCTGCAGATACCACTTCGCCTTGTCGGGATCGTAGGTGTGCTGCTCGATATTGGCGTGGAAACGGTTCGACGGTGCGATCGGATGATCATTGCCGATGACGCCATGGCCCCTAAGGATCTTGTCGACGATGTCGTCGCGGTCGATGGCGTATTTGAGCGCCATGCGCACATTGTTGTCGTCGAACGGCGCGACCGTTGTGTTCATCGGCATGGTGTAGTGCAGCGTACCGGTTGCTTCGACCAGATCGATGTTTGGCGCCTGGGCCATGAGGTCGGCCGTTTTCGGATCGACACGGTCGATGACGTCGACCTGACCGGTGACAAGCGCGTTCTGGCGCGCGGTCGGATCGGCGATCGTGTACATCTCGCAGGCATCGAACCATGCGCGGTCGTTCTTCCAATAATTGGCGTGGCGTTCAAGCACCGCTTCCGTGCCGGGTTCGTAGGACACCAGCTTGTAGCTGCCCGCGCCGATACCCGACATGGCGTCGATCTTGCCCTCGCCATCGGATGGCATGATGCCCATGTGATAGTCGCTGACGATGAACGGGTAATCGGCGTTGGGCGCGTTCAGTTCGATGACGACCGTGTTACCGTCGACGCGCATATCGGTCACCTGTTCGAACAGGCTCGAGACCGCCGAGGTCGAGTCCGGACCGCGGTGATGGTTGAGCGAGGCGACGACGTCATCCGGTGTCATTGTCTTGCCGTTATGGAATTCGACGCCCTCGCGAATCTTGAAGGTCCATGTCTGAGCGTCCGGTGAGTCCCATTCCTCGGCCAGTTCGGCCTGCAGTTCGTTGAACTCGTTCACCTCGGTCAGGTAGTTGAACAGGCCGCCCATGCCCATGCCGCTCGAGAAGCCGTTTTCGAAGCTGCCCGGGTCCAACGAATCGGTGGACGAGCCATGCCCCAGCCCCATGCGCAACGTGCCCCCGCGCTTTGGCTCAGCTGCTTTCGCTTCGTTACCGATGACGGCCGGACCCATGCCGGCGGCGATACCAAGGGCGGCCGAACCGGCCAGCAGATCACGCCGGCTGGTTGGTAAGCCCGAACTTGTCGTTTTCTTTGTCATTTTGATCTCCCAGTCTCCTTTGTCCTTGTGCGCGACTTCGGTAACCACGACCGTACGTCGCACATCAACTGACATTTTCTAGGTTACGCGGAGGCTCCCGCATACCCGTCCGACAGATTGTGATCCGAATCCGACATCATCATGGTAAGCACCGCCCGATCTTAGCGCGGCGATGTCACGGTTCAGTGAAATTGTTGCTCTCGTGGAACAAACTTCGTTCGGCAAGCGGCTCGACGCTTTCTAACTCTTGCGAACAACTCTCAGGCGATGTCGCAATCGGGACTAACCACGACACACATGCTATCTGGCGTCATGCTGACACGGCGCGCCTTGGTGGGCGACGCTAGTCAGGCGGCGGTGGGAAAGGGGTCTCATCGACAAAGCGCGTGACGATGTTCTCCAGCAGCCGGCTCACGTTGTTCTGGAAGTTGTCATGGGCCAGCGAACCGGCGAACGCGATCGAGCTGGTCGAAAACACGGCGCCGCCATTAGGCGTTTCGTAGAACACCATGTCGCAGCGCACATGCGGGCAGTTCTCGCCGTTGACGGCGGAGTGGGAGTGATTGAATTCCTCCTTGACCCAATGGACATCGACGCCGAAGTCGGTCGCCTCCGCGACGATGAGTGCGTGGGGAGGAGTGCCAAACTCGAAGCTAACGCTGTCAATCTCACTGCCGGCGGCACCGCCCAGGACGGTTCCGAAATCGCCAATCGTTTCGTTCTCGCCGATGCCTTCGAACATCCAGGCGGCGCGCGGATCGTTGCTCTCGTCACGTCGCGTGTAGGAACTCGCGGCGATGAAGCCTTGCGCCGAAAAGCCGGTGCCGCAGATGACCTCCGGCGGTATGCCGCAGCGCTGCCATAGGCCCGAGAGCTCGCCGGTAAAGCTCATGTAATACTCACCGGGCTCCGCGAACCATGACCGCATGCCGTCCTCGGCACGCCGCATCTCGATCACGCCCGGCAGTGTCGGATGATAGGCGACCCGCCAGTAAAACCCATTGCCGCCCATGTAGATGAACCGTCCGCCGCGCTGCTGGTAGTGCAGCAGCGCCTCCATCATCGGTTTCGAATAGTATTCCGGGTGCGTCGTCGTCATGACGCAGGGGTAGTTCTCCAGCAGGCTGACACCTTCGGCATCCAGGTCGTCGTCGGTGAAGACGTCGAAGTCGATGCCTTTTTCTTCCAGCCAGTCGGTGATGTGGGTGTCGGCGTTGTATTGCCACAGGTCGTCGCGCGGTCCCATGCGCAGAAACGGGCGCAGGCGCGAGGCGTAGCAGACTCCGCTGCCATCGGTGTGTTTGTCGTACATGCTGAGCCCGTGTTCCCGGTGCATGTGCAAGTGCAGGTCGGTCTGATCCAATGTCGTGAACCGGTTGCCCGACTGCTCGCCGAGCGTGTCCCATTCGATCGGCATGTGGTGATTGACGTAGGCATAGTAGCTGGCCGTCGCGATCAGAAGGCCGAGTCTTGCCGTGGCCGTGCCCTTCTTCGGTCGGACATAGAACGGAATATAGAACCACTGATCGTCCTGGGTCAGGCGCGCGCAATAGGTGCCGCTCTTGAAGTCATCTGGCACCGTCCAACGGGCGTCTGTCTGCCAGCCGCAGTCATAGACATCGTCGTCGTGAAAGTGGATGGCGCCGTAGTGCTCGGGTTTGTGCGTCCAGACCATCTCCGTGCCATCGTGATTGCGGCCTTTCATGGCGCGTGTCGGCAGGTTGACCGTCTGGCCGTCCAGGCGGTTGGGCGAGATATCGACGACGCGCGTCCCCGGAATGTCCTGGCTGAAATCCCAGGCGGCGACAGTGCTGGTCTGCAGGTCGGTGGGGACTTGCGCGGCCTTCATCCGCTCCATCTCGGGACGCGAGAGTGCTCGGTTCGCGACGCGCGGACTGTCGATCTTACCGTTGAAGAAGTTGGTGGCGATCAGTTCGCCGTCGCGCTGGTTGTTGCTCGCGGCGATGGTGAAACGGCCGCCACGGCCGGGTTTGGTCGGCACGGTTTCCTCGGCGCGTGCCTTGCCGCGTTCGCCGGCATAGCGCACCAGCGGTTCCTGGATGACCGTCATGGCCCCGGTCGCCGCATCGAAACTCGCGGCGACGAAGTACCAGTGACGCGAGTCCATCGCGGCGCCGGAGACGAGGGTCTCGACGATCGACCCGTCGCCTATCACGAGCGCTGCCTGCCTATCGTGCACAGCCAGCGCGTACCCCGCGTTATCGGCCCGGTCGAAGGCGCCCATGATCGTCTGACCTTCCTTTTCGGGTGTCGTTGGCCAGATGAACGCCTGCAGGGTGAAACTCTCCAGCGCAAAACGTTCCGGACGCGGCACGTCGACGAACGAGCCGACCTGAGTCCATTGAAAGCGCGCGGGGTAGTCGCCGTTGACATCCGCATCGACGACCGTCTCCTTGAGGCCTTGGCCCTCCGGCGTGTCGTCGCCGCAGCGAATGCGCACGATGTCGAGACGGTAGCTGCCCTCGATCTCTGAACTGACCTTGAAGTCGATGCTTTGGCCGGGTTGCCGGCTGATTTCGTCGGCATAACCCAAGAGCTTACGCATGCTCGTCATCCCTCGTTGAGTGGTGCCGGATCGGCGAAACGCCGCAGCACGTTATCGGTGATCGTGGAGACGTCGTTGTCGTAGTTATTGTGCCCCAGGCTCGCGGACCAACTGATCGAGCCGGTCGAAAAGACAGCCGACCCGTCAGGCTTGGTGAAGTACGCCATATCGGCGCGCACCCTGGGGTTGGCGTCGCCGGTGATGGCGGCGTGGTTGAAGACAACCTCGTCGGGGCTCAGCATGTAGTAACCGGAATGGCCGGTCGAGCTGGCCAGGACAATGGTATCGGTCGGCGAGCCCAGCACGGTGTCGACACCGTCCAGTTCGATGCCCGCCGCGCCGCCCAACACGCCGAAGTCACCGATGACGTCACCCTCGACGCCCTCCATGATCCAGCGGGCGCGTGGATCGTCGGCGCCGGGCTGGCGCACATACCAGCCGCAGGTATCGAAGCCGGTGGCGAAGGTGCCGATACCGACCAGGCTTTGCGGTGGCCGGCCGATGCGTTTCCACAAGCCGCCGTATTCGCCGCTAAAGCTCAGATAGGATTCGCCGGGCCGCGACGCCCAGAATCGCGCACCGCTCTCAGGCCGGCGAACCTCGATAACATCGCCGGGCCGTTCTGGGTGAAAGGCGATCCGCCAATAAAAGCCGTTGCCGCCCAGGTACATGAGGCGCCCGCCCTGGGCGAGGTAGGCGACCATCGCGTCCCACATGACCGTCGACCAGTATTCCGGGTGGGTTCCCGTCACGATGACGTTGTGCGGCGCCAGCGCCTCGAGGCCCTCATAGTGGATCGCTTCATCCGTCACGACGTCATAGTCGTGCCCCTTCGCCTCCATCCAGTCGGTCACATGGGTATCCGCGTTGAAGCTCCAGACGCTCCCCTTGGGCGAATAGTTCAGGACGATTGGTCTGAGCCGCGAGCTGTACATGGAGCCGGACCCATCGCGGTGGGTGTCATAGGTCGAAAGGCCGAGGTCGCGACGCTCGTTCAGGAATAGCTCGTCCGGTGCGTAGGCAATGATGCGGCCGCGCTTGACCTCCGCTTTCTCTTCATCGATTTGCCAATGATAGTTGGAGTAAGCGAGGTAGGTCGCCGTCGAAGCCAGAAACGCGATCTTCTGTTTTGGCCCATCCTTGGCGGGGCGCACGAAGAACGGGATGTAGCATTCGTCGTCGCCGGATCGGCAGCGCGCGCAATAGACACCACTCCTCAGGTCGTCGGGAAGCGTGACCGTTACGTCCGTTTGCCATGCGGCATCGAGCACATCGTCATCATGGAAATGGATGGCACTGTAGTGCGCGGGATTTCTTGTCCAGTCCTGGACCGAGCTGTTCCAGTGATACCCGGTGACCGCACGTGTCGGCAGGTTGACCAGATGGCCGTCGAGGCGGTTGGCGGAGAGGTCTGGGAAACGGTCGGTCGGAATGTCGCGGCCGAAGTCCCAGGCAGCGACCAGCCAGTCGCGATCGGGCGGTTCGGCCTGGGCCAGCAGCGACATGTCGTCGCAGACAAGCGCCTTCGACGCGATCCGCGGGCTATCGATGCGGCCGTTAAAGAGGCCGGCCATATGCGGCTTGCCGTCGTCGTGCCAGCCGACCTGCCAGGCGGCCAGGTGCAGATCGTGATCGGCGGCAAAGACGATGTTGGCAGGCGCTTTGCCGACGGTCATGGCATGGGGATCGATGGTGGTGAAGCGGGCGTCCGGTTCCTGCCACAGCACGACGTCGCCGGTTTCCGCATCATAGGTCGCGGCGACGAAAGCCCATTCCCACGCCAGCATCGGAGTGCCGGTCGTGACCGTCACCAGTTCATCGCCATTGCCGACCATCAGCGCCAGCGCGCCATCATCATCCAGAATGAGCGCGAAACCTGGTCGCTTAGGACCGGAGCCGCGGCTAATGATCGTCTGTCGGCCATCGCCCGGCAGGGTCGGCATGATGAAGGCCTGCAGCGTGAAGCTCGACAACCGATCGAGCACCGGCGCCGTCGGCACGACCGCATAGGAGCCCGCGTGGATCGGCTGAAAGCGCCCGGGATAAGAGCCGTCGGCTTCGGTCTCGATGGGGATTTCTTTGTAGGGTGTGCCGCCGGGCGCGATGACGCCGTTGACCAGGCGCACGACATCGAAGTTGTAGCTTGGCAAGTCCTCGGCGCTGATCTTGAAGTCGACGGTATCGCCCGGCCGCAAACTGATGCGGTCGGCGTAGCCCAGAAGGCGGCGTTTGTAATCGAGCACGGCGTCAGATCACGCGTCAGCCAGATCTTGCCCGGTATGCTTTTTCCATCGCAGTTTGAAGATGTGCCACTCGGCATCACCGATGTCGTTGAAGGTGACGTCCTCGAACATGGTGACGGGGACGCCGCGCTTGCCCGGCAGTTGCGCCAGGCACCATTCCTTGTGCGGTTTGGTGCAAACCAGCACATACTTGCCTTCCAGAGGTTCCCAGCGCATCACATTCAGGACCTTCTGAAGTTCCGCGCTGTGCGGACCGAACGGCTTGGCCTTGAACTCCTCGGCGAGATCAGTGCGTGCCGGGTCGATCTGGTACATCGGGTGTGTCCTCCGTTCACCTTTGTGTGCCAGTAGACCGCCCGGCACGGCGGCTGGCAAGGATTTGCGGGCAGTACCGGCGACAAAAAAAGAAGGGCCACGTCCTGTGGACGCGACCCTTCCAATTCGGCTCTTTGAACCCGGACGTTAGGGCATGATCTTAGAGACCGATTCACGACCCACATGTTTCGATGTGGGCCGATCGGGCTCTAGAAGTCCATGTCGTCCATGCCACCGGGCATGCCGGGCGCGCCGGCTGACTTCTTCGGCTTTTCGGCCACCATGGCTTCGGTCGTCACCAGCAGACCACCCACCGAGGCGGCGTCCTGCAGGGCAATTCGCACGACCTTGACCGGATCGATGATGCCGGCCTTGACCAGGTCCTTGTAGCTTTCGGACTGGGCATCGAAGCCCTGGTTGACGTTCTTCTGCTCCAGAAGCTTGCCGGCAACCACGGCGCCGTCGACGCCGGCGTTCTCGGCAATCTGGCGTGTCGGAGCCTGAAGGGCGCGGCGTACGATATCGATGCCATGCTGCTGGTCGTCATTGGCGCCTTCGAGCTTGGCGAGCGCCCGGGTTGCGTAGAGCAGAGCGACACCGCCGCCCGGCACGATGCCTTCCTCGACCGCGGCGCGGGTCGCGTTCATGGCGTCTTCGACCATGTCCTTGCGCTCCTTCACCTCGACCTCGGTCGAGCCGCCGACCTTGATGACCGCAACACCGCCGGCGAGCTTCGCCAGACGCTCCTGCAGCTTCTCACGGTCGTAGTCGGAGCTGGTCTCCTCGACCTGCGCGCGGATCTGATCGCAACGGGCCTGAATGGCCGACTTCTTGCCGGTGCCGTCGACGATGGTCGTCTCGTCCTTGCCGATGATGACGCGCTTGGCCTTGCCCAGCATGTCCATGGTGACGTTCTCAAGCTTGATGCCGAGGTCTTCGCTGATCACCTGGCCGCCGGTCAGGATGGCGATGTCTTCCAGCATGGCCTTGCGGCGGTCACCGAAGCCCGGCGCCTTGACGGCCGCGACCTTCAGACCACCGCGCAGCTTGTTGACGACGAGCGTGGCCAGCGCCTCGCCCTCGACATCCTCGGCCAATGCGATCAGCGGGCGGCCTGACTTGGCGACCTCCTCGAGGATCGGCAGCATGGCCTGCAGGCTCGACAGCTTGGACTCATGGATCAGGATGTAGGGGTCGTCGAACTCCGCCTTCATCTTGTCGGCGTCGGTGACGAAATAGGGTGAGAGATAGCCCCGGTCGAACTGCATGCCCTCGACGATGTCGAGTTCGGTCTCGCGCGACTTTGCCTCTTCGACCGTGATGACACCCTCGTTACCGACCTTCTGCATGGCGTTGGCGATCATGGCGCCAACTTCAGCATCGCCGTTGGACGAGATGGTGCCGACCTGCTTGACCTCTTCGCTGGTCTTCACCTTGCGGGCGCGCTTGAGCAGGTCGTTGACAACCGTCTCGACGGCCAGGTCGATGCCGCGGCGCAGATCCATCGGGTTCATGCCGGCGGCAACGCCTTTGGCGCCTTCGCGCACGATGGCCTGGGCCAGAACCGTCGCGGTGGTGGTGCCGTCACCGGCGATGTCGTTGGTCTTCGAGGCGACCTCGCGGACCATCTGGGCGCCCATGTTCTCGAACTTGTCCTCAAGCTCGATCTCCTTGGCGACGGTAACGCCGTCCTTGGTGATGCGGGGTGCGCCGAACGACTTGTCGAGCACGACCGTGCGGCCCTTCGGGCCCAACGTCACCTTGACGGCATCGGCAAGAATGTTGACGCCGCGCAGCAAGCCGTCGCGGGCTTCGGCGGAAAATCTGACTTCTTTGGCAGCCATGGTTTTCTATTCTCCTGTTTACGCGGCTTTTCTGGACCGCTTGGTCGCCTCGATGACGCCCATGATGTCGGTTTCTTTCATGATGATGAGGTCTTCACCGTCGACCTTGACCTCGGTGCCCGACCATTTGCCGAACAAAACGCGGTCGCCCTTTTTGACGTCGAGCGGCTGGACCTTGCCGTTCTCGTCGCGCGCGCCGGAGCCGGTGGCGACGATGACACCTTCCATTGGCTTTTCCTGGGCGGTGTCGGGAATGATGATCCCGCCTGCGGTCTTTTCCTCGCTATCGACGCGACGGACCAGAACGCGGTCATGCAGCGGTTTCAATGCCATGCTTCGTTCTCCTCGAGAGAAGTCGTTGATGTCGTCTGAACTCTTAGCACTCTCCAGTCGGGAGTGCTAACCGCGATATGGCGGACCCGCGTGCTATCGTCAAGAGGCGGGGCCGGTGTCGCGATCAGAAATCGCCGGGGTGGGACAGGGTTCTACTTTTTGTCGCCCGGGCGGCGGGTCAGCCGTTTGGCGCGTTGGGCCAGTTCATGCTCGACATCGGCCAAGTCGACGCCGGCCCGCGCCATGGCGGTCAGCGTAAAATAGATCAGGTCAGCGGTCTCGTGGGTGATTTCGCCTTTATCGGCCGCGGCGGCCAGCTCGCCGGCTTCCTCGACCAGTTTGGCATCCAGCAAACCGGCCTCGGTGAACAGGCGGCGCGTATAGGAGCCTTCGGGTGCCGCGTCGCGGCGCGCGGCAATCAGGCGCGCCAAGGCCGGCAGACCGTCGGCCTCGCCCCAGCAGGTGTGGGTGTCCAGGTGGCAGAAGCCGGGCGCGGCCTGGCGCACCCGATAACGCAGGGTATCGCGGTCACAATCCAGATCGATGTTCAGCAGTTCCTGAGTCGCGCCCGATGTCTTGCCCTTGATCCAGAGACCACGGCTGCGCGAGTGGTAGGCGCCGACACGCCCGTCGACGGCGGCGCGCAGGCTTTGCAGGTCCGAATAGGCGAGGCCCAGGGCGACGCCATGTTCGTCGGTCACGACCGTCGGCCACAAGCCGTCGGGCCGGTCCGAGGTCAATGGCGCGGCAATCGCATCGGCCAGGTGCAGGCGGCCGGAATAGAGCGCCATGCCGACCTGGGCGTCCGCGCCAAGCTTGTCGGCGGCGGCGATATCCTCAGGCGTCGTGAAACCGCCGGCGACCGTCAGGTCGGCGTCGCCGGCGGCGTCCTTCAGCTTGGCGATTCCGTCGAGGTCGATGCCCTCCATGCGGCCTTCGCGTTCGACAAAGGTCACCAGGAAGCCGCCGACCAGGCCCTTCAACTCGGCCATGCGGTCTTCGACCGTGGCACCGGTCTTGGTCGTCCAGCCATGGGTCACGACCTCGCCGCGCACCGCGTCGAGGGCGGCAATGACCCGCTCGGGCGGCAATTCTGACAGGATCTCGGGCTTGGCAGCAGTCCCCAGGATGATCTTGTCGGCGCCCGCATCGAGCCAGCGGATGGCCGTCTCGATATCGCGAATGCCACCACCAACGCGGCACGGCGCCATGCGGACCAGCTCTTTGATCAAGTCCGCGTTGTCGCCCTGGCCAAGCGCCGCGTCCAGGTCAATGACGGCGATGTCCCCGGCTAGCCGGAAGGTCTCGGCGATCGGGCGGGGGTCGCCCGCGTCGATAGCCCGTTCCTTGCCGCCAATGAGCTGAACCGCCTGGCCGCCCATCAGGTCGATGGAGGGAATGATCATTCGGCCGGTTCCTCAGCTTTGATGGTCGGGAAGGCAAGCGTCGACATGATCGCGATCACCGCCGATATGACCGCGAACACGGACGCCAGGACAAAGGCATAGGCGAGGTTGATGTCGCCGGCCAAGCCGCCCAGCAACGCACCCAGTGCGCCGACTCCATCCATGATGACAAAGGTTATGCCGAGCGTCGTGCCTTCGCGCTTGCCGGCAAAGTCGACGGCCGAGGCAAGCACTACCGAACGCACACCATAGAACGCGCCGACCATCGCAATCAGGAAAAGAACGGCGAGGGCGGGCGAGGTGACAAACGGCATGGCAAGGCCGAGCGGCGCGGCAGCCAGCAGCGACCAGGCAAAGATCTTGCGCCGGCCGCGCAGGTCCGAGAGATGCCCCATCAATGGCTGCAGCACAGCGCCCGCCATGATCATGGCGGCGAAGACCAGACCGGCCCAGGTCGACGAGAGCCCGAGATCCTGCACCAGGTAAAGCGTCGCCATGGCGAGTACGGCCATCACCGCCATGTTGTAGACGCTGATCATGCCGACCATGGCGAGACCGGTTCGTGTCGTCCATTGCTGCCACACCTCGCGCAGATCGCCGAGCGATGCGCGGCCTTGTGCCGCCGGCGGGACGACGCGGCGCAGCGCGAAGAACACGAAACCCATGATCGCTGCCGGAATGACCGCCAGCATCAGGCCGGTGCGCCAGTCGACGACGGTCAGCAACACGCCGGTGAGCAGTGGTGCAAAAACCTCCGCCAGGGTGCCGCCCATGGCGTGAATGCCCAGGATGCGTGCGCGCTGCCGAGGCATCGCTTGGGTCAGCGTGCCGGTCGCCAGAGGGTGCCAGGCCGACGTCCCCATGCCGGCCAGCGCCAGCAGCAGGGTCAGCGTCCAAAAGTCCGGCGCGGCGCTGGCTGCCAGATAGCCGATGACCACCCAAACGAACGTCATGACAAAAAGCCGGCCGCGGCGTTGTGAGGAATCGGTCAGGAGGCCGGCGGGAATGTGGACCGCCGTGCTGCCGACCGCCGTAATGGCAAACAGCAGGCCAAGGTCGCCTGGGCTCAGATCCATGGCGACGGCGATTGTCGGCGCCAGAATCCAGATCGCGCCGTGGGGCCAATCCACGGCCATATGGCCCAGACAAAAGGCCACGATGGGCAATCGCGGCTTCGAGGTTGCGGTATCTGTCATGGTGACGCGAGTTCCCGGGCGGCGGGCACGGCCAAGACGCCCCTGATAGGCCAATCGGGATATCGAAACAATCTGGCGTAGAAAATATTCTTGGGCGATCAGATGGCGTCGATGCGCGTCGGTATGCCGGCGGCAACCATTGCCTCTTTGATGTCGTTCACTGTGAAGTCGCCATCATGGAATATCGAGGCGGCTAGAACGGCATCCGCGCCCGCTTTGATGGCCGCCACCAGGTGATCGGGATGGGCCGCGCCGCCCGATGCGATGACCGGCACGTTGACGGCTTCAGACACCGCCTTCAACAAGTCGGTGTCGTAGCCGGCACGGGTGCCGTCGCGATCCCAACTCGTCAGCAGAATTTCGCCGGCGCCGCATTCGGTCGCCTCGCGCGCCCAGGCGATGGCGTCCTTGCCGGTGCGCTCCTTGCCCGACTTGGTCACGACCTCCCAGCCGCCGGCTTCGCGGCGCGACGCATCGATCGAGACGACGGCGCACTGGCTGCCGAACTTCTCGGCGATGTCACTCAGAAGACCCGGGCGTTCGACCGCGGCCGTATTCGCGCCGACCTTGTCGGCGCCGGCTTCCAGCAACGCGCCCGCGTCCTCGGTCTTCCTGACGCCGCCGCCGACGGTCATGGGAATGCCGAGTTCCGCCCGGACGGCCGCAACGGTTTCCAGCGCGTTGCCCCGGCCTTCCGGTGTCGCGGAGACGTCGAGCAGGACAAGTTCGTCGGCGCCTTGGTGCTCATAGGCAAGCGACAGTTCGACGGGGTCGCCGGCGTCGCGCATGCCTTGAAAGCGCACGCCTTTGACGACGCGCCCGGCATCGACGTCCAGGCAGGGAATGACACGTACCGTCAGCATGGCGAGGCGATCCAGCGCTTGAGCAGCTCGTGGCCGAACTGCCCGGAGAGTTCGGGGTGGAACTGGCAGGCGACAACGGCACCGCGCTCCAGCGCGGCGACAAACGGCCCGCCGTGATCGGCGGTCGCGCCAAGCCAGCCATCCGGCACGCCGGTCACGCGATAGGAGTTCGCGAAGTAGACATAACCGGATTGGAGCAGGCGGCAGCCGGGCTCGGCATCGATCCGGTTCCATCCCAATTGCGGCACGCGCACGGTGTTGGGAAAGCGCGTGGCGGTCAGCGGCAGAATGTCGAGGCCCGTTGCGCCGGGCGTCTCCTCGCTGTCGCGGCAAAGCAATTGAAGGCCGACACAGATCGCGAGCGTCGGGCGGCCTGCCTCAATGCGTTCGCGCAGCGGCTCGTCCAGGCCGCCGTCGCGTAGCGCCATCATCGAGGCGCCGAACGCACCGACGCCGGGCAGCATGACGTGGCCGGCCTGAAGAACGTCATCGGCGCTTTCGGCCATGCGCGGCGCACCGCCGGCGCGCCGCAACCCGGCAAAGACTGAGGCGAGGTTGGCGGTTCCGGTACGGCAGACGACGATCTCGGTCGAGGCCGTCACAACACCCCCTTGGTGCTCGGCACGTCGCTGGTGCCGTCGTGGGCGATCGCGTGACGCAGCGCCAGGGCGAGCGCCTTGAAGGCGGCTTCCGCCCTATGGTGGTCGTTATGGCCGCGCAACAGGTCGACGTGCAACGTCATCTTGGCCGCCGTCGCGAAGCTGGAGAGCGCGTGGCCGATCATCTCGGTCGACGTATCGCCCAGCTTCTCGCGCCTGAGGCCAAGCTCGACAAAGGCATAGGGCCGGCCCGACAGGTCAATGACCGCACGCGCCAGCGCCTCGTCGAGCGGTGCGTAGGCTGAGCCGAAACGGTAGATGCCGCGCTTGTCGCCAAGCGCCTGGCCAACCGCCTCACCGAGCGCGATTGCGCAGTCTTCGACCGTATGGTGGTCGTCGACGTGTAGGTCGCCCTTGCATGTCAGCTCGACATCCATGCGGCTGTGGCGGACCAGGGCATCGAGCAAATGATCGAGAAAGTTGAGGCCGGTCTCAACCGACGAGATGCCGGTGCCGTCCAGCGTCACCGAAACGGCAATGTCGGTTTCCTTGGTCTTGCGTTCGACACGGGCGGTGCGCTCGGACATGACGGCCTCAGGCGATGATATTCGAGAGTTGGGTGACGACGATGTCGGTGCCGCCACGCGCTTTGATCTCAGGAATGACACGCGCCAGCGTGTCGCGCGGCACCGCCGACTTCAGCGCATAGCCGAGATCGCCGTGCAGGGGCGAAATGGTCGGCTCGCGCATGCTGGGCAGGACATCAATGACGGCTTCAAGGCATTCGGCGGTCACGTTGACCTCGACCATGACGCGCTGGCGGGCATCCAGCACCGACGAGACCATCATGACAAAACTCTCGATGCCGTCGCGCTTCGCCTTGTCGTCTAGGGCTGCCGGGTGAGCATAAAGCCGGGTTGACGACGTCAAGACGTCCTCGACGATATCCAGACCGTTGGCACGCAACGTCGACCCGGTCGCGGTGTTGTCGACGATGCAGTCGGCGTCTTCGGGCGGGAAGACTTCGGTCGCGCCATAGGAACGAACAAACTGCGCGTCGAGACCGCGCTTTTCGATCCAGGCGCGCGTCAGTTTTTCGTATTCGCTGGCGACCACCAGGTGACGGCTCGGCAACGCGCCGTTTTCCAGGATGTGCGTCCCCGCGGCCGCCACGATCCGGACGGGATCCAACCCGGTATCAATGAGCTCGACCAACCTGGCACCCTTCTCCTCGACCCAGTCCGCGCCGGCGAAGCCAAGGTCTCGGCTGCCGATATCGAGCATCTCGACAATGTTCTGCGGTTTCAACAGCTTGGCGTCGAAACCTGGCAGCGAAAGCGCCGGGCGATAGTCGCGCGCACTACGCGCGCTGGCGGTGATATGGATGCCCGCATCCTCCAGCAAGGCAAAGACGCTCTCCTGCATGCGGCCCTTGGGCAGGCCGAGGCGGATGGTTGCGGAGGACTGGTCGTCAGGCATAAGAGGGCCGCCGGATAAGATTGTGATCGAGGCCTTGAGACGGAGCCTTTTGACGAGGTCGACAGGCACAAGGCGCGCGGAAACTCTATGATGCGACAGACCCTGTCAACCGCATGAGAGCCAGATTAAGACAGCCGTCACATTCCGGTGCTGGATCAGTTAGGATTCAGATCCTACCATGGGTGACTAGACTTTAGGGGTACCTCTTATGAGCGTGAGCGGTGTCGACCACATCAACATCCGCACGGCGGATCTCGAGCGATGCAAGGCGTTCTATTGCGGCCTGTTGGGCCTGAAGGAAGGTTACCGGCCGCCTTTCGACAGTCCCGGTGCCTGGTTGTATGCCGGAGACGCGCCTTTGGTGCATGTCAGCCTGGCTTCTGGTTCCGACAAGCTGCCGAAAAGTGCTATCGACCATTTTGCCTTTTCAGTCAAAGGGTTCGATAAAATGATTAAAGTTTTGGAACAGGAGGGAATCCCGTTTGAGTCCTTCGAGGTGCCGGACACGCCGGCCCGCCAGATCTTTATCGAAGATCCTGATGGCGTGGCCGTTGAACTGAACTTCAGCGACGGCACCTGACGAAACTTTCGGCAGGCATACGCAGGCATACGCAGGCAACAAGACGCCTGAAAAAGGGGCAGGGGCGGAGCATGAAGGTAGACGGGACAAGCTATCGATCGATCTGGCTTGATGACGACGGCTGGGCAGTTCGCATCATCGATCAGACTCGTCTGCCTCATCGCTTCGAGATCGTCCGTTTGGAGACCTTGGACGATGCCGCCCACGCAATCCGCGCCATGCTGGTGCGCGGCGCACCGTTGATTGGTGCCACCGCGGCTTATGGCATGTGTCTGGCGCTGCGCAAGGACCCTTCCGATGACGGTATGCAGCAGGCCTATGATGTGTTGTTGGCGACACGGCCGACGGCCGTCAACTTGCGTTGGGCGCTCGACGACGTCACCGCAACGCTGCGCAATCAGCCTTATGAGCGGCGCCTGGAACTGGCCTATGCCTGCGCTGCCCGGATCTGCGACGAGGATGTCGGCACCAACGAGGCTATTGGCAACCATGGCGTCGATTTGATCCGTGCCACGCACCAGCGCACCGGCCAGACGGTAAACGTCCTTACCCACTGCAATGCCGGTTGGCTGGCGACGGTGGATTGGGGTACGGCGCTGTCGCCCATCTACAAGGCGCACGAGGAGGACATCCCGGTTCACGTCTGGGCCGACGAGACGCGCCCACGCAACCAAGGCGCCTCGTTAACGGCCTGGGAGCTTGGTCATCACGGCGTCGCGCACACGGTCATCCCGGACAACGCCGGCGGCCACCTGATGCAGCGTGGTCTGGTCGACCTTTGCATCACGGGCACCGACCGAACCAGTGCCACCGGCGATGTCTGCAACAAAATCGGAACCTACCTGAAAGCCTTGGCGGCACAGGACAACGGCGTGCCGTTTTATGTCGCTTTGCCGTCGCCCACGATTGATTGGACCATTGACGACGGCCGCGACATTCCCATCGAGGAGCGTGCGGGGAGTGAGGTCTCCCATATCGCCGGCAAGGCGGAAGACGGCGACGTCATTACCGTGCAACTGACGCCGGACGGCAGTCCCGTCGCCAACCCAGCCTTTGACGTGACACCGTCAGGTCTTGTTACCGGGCTGATCACCGAGCGTGGCGTTTGCCAGGCCTCGCGCGAGGGCCTGACCAGGCTCTTCCCGGAGCACGCAACCGCCTGATCAGTCAGGCCGGTGCTGGTCAACAGTCGGTACGTCGCCTAAAAGGGCGGCTCCTCGACTTACGTTGACCGTCAGATCGTCCGCCCCATGACCGATTCTACCCGTCCTCGCATTCTTCATCTCAGCAGCCTCGACCCGTCGGCGCGACGCGCTTTGACGCAACGGGGCGCAATCGATATTGACGATGTGATGGAGCGCGCCAAACCTATCGTCGAGGCGGTTCGTCACGACGGCGACAGCGCGCTGCTGCGCTTGGCGCGTGACATCGATGGTGTCTCGCTCTCTGCCGCTGATCTGCGCGTCGATCCCGCTGCCTTCGACGCCGCCTACGATCTGGTGCCGGACGATGTCGTCGACGCGATCGCCAAGGCCGCCCGGAACATCCGCACGATCCACGAAAAGCAAAAGCCTGAGGAGTACGCCCTGACGACCGTGCAGCCGGGGGTTCTGGCGGGCGATCGCTACCTGCCGATCGAGGCCGTCGCCTGCTATGTGCCACGTGGCAAGGGCTCGTTCCCGTCGGTCACGCTGATGACGGCGATCCCCGCGGTTGTCGCCGGCTGTCCCAAGGTCGTTGTGATCACCCCGCCGGGCCCCGACGGAACGTGTGATGCGGGCACTCTGGTCGCCGCGCGCGAGGCGGGCGTCGAGGAGGTCTATCTTTCCGGCGGTGCTCAAGCGATCGCAGCCGTTGCGTTCGGCACCGAGACCGTACCGAAATGCCAGAAAGTCGTTGGACCGGGTTCGCCTTGGGTTGTCGCCGGCATGCGGCTTTGCGCCGACGAGATCGCGCCGGGACCGCCGGCCGGGCCGTCGGAAAGCATGATCCTGGCCGATGAGGCGGCCGATCCGGAGCGGGTCGCCCTCGATCTCATGATCGAGGCTGAACACGGCCCGGACTCGACGACCTATCTGGTGACCCCGTCAGCCGCCCTCGCCGAAGCGGTCGCGGACGGGGTCATGGATCTTGTCGACCGTCTCTCCGATCAGCGCCGTGACTACGTCAACACGGTGCTGGGCACCAACGGCGGCCTGCTGGTTGCCAGCGACATGGCCGATGCCATTGCGTTCACCAACGAGTTCGCGCCGGAGCACCTGCAGATTGCCGCGACGACCCCGTGGGACCTGGCAGGCCAGATCACCAATGCCGGCGAAATCCTGCTCGGGCAGGACGCGCCGTTCTCCATGGCGAACTTCATGATCGGCGTGAACGCTGTTCTCCCGACCGGCGGAAAGGCAAGCTCTGCCTCGGCTTTGGGGGTCATGGACTATATGAAGCGCATCTCGGTCGCCCATCTGACCCGCGAGGGTTATGACGCGCTGGCCGACGAGACCGAAGCCTTCGCGCTCTACGAAGGTTTCGACGCGCATGCCCTGGCGATCAGCGCACGAAACAGGAACTAATCATGGCGGCACCTTCCGTGCACGACGATCTCATCGTCATCGACGCGCTCCAGGCGAGCAACTGGGATAGGGAACTGCTTGAAGAGCTGCGGGCAGGCGGCGTTACGGCGGTTCATGTGACATTGGTGTTCTGGGAAGACGCGCGCGCGACACTCGACAACATCGGCCATTGGCATCGCCTGTTCGAGAAACACGGCGACATCGTCATGCCGGTGCGCCGTGCCGGGGACATCGAGGCCGCCAAGCAGGCCGGCAAGACAGGCATCATTTTCGGTTTCCAGAACTGTTCGCCGATCGAGGACGACCTGGCCTTGGTCCAGGTGTTCCATGAGCTCGGCGTGCGCATCATGCAGTTGACCTACAACAACCAGAGCCTGATTGGTGCTGGCTGCTACGAGGTCAACGACCCCGGCATCTCTCGTTTTGGCCGTCAGGTGATCGCCGAGATGAACCGGGTCGGCATGATTATCGACCTCAGTCACTCGGCAGAGCGGACCTCTCTGGAGGCGATCGAGATCAGCGAGCGCCCGGTCGCTATCACCCACGCCAATCCGCTGTCGTTTCACGAGGGCTTGCGCAACAAATCCGATGACCTGCTGAAGGCGCTTGCCGAAAGCGGCGGCATGCTGGGCTTCAGCACCTATCCCTTTCACATCGGCGGCGCCGACACGACGCTGGACGCCTATTGCGGCATGATCGCCGATACTGTTGCCATGCTGGGTGTCGACCATGTCGGTTTCGGGACCGATATGTGCCGCAAACTCTCGGCCGGCTATCTCGATTGGATGCGCAGCGGCCGTTGGTCCAAAGAGACGGATTCAGGAGAAGCCAAGACCGCGGGCGGCGGCTGGCCCGACTGGCCGGATTGGTTCCAGACGCCTGCCGACTTCCCGAACTTGACTCAGGGTCTCATCGACAAGGGGCTCGGCGAGACCGACGTCGCCAAGGTTATGGGCGGCAACTGGCTCAGGTTTTTCCGCGAGGGGTTTGAGCCGGCCTAGTCTTCAGACAGTGTCAACCGGCGAAAGCGACCTGTTCGCGGTCGTAGAACTTCGCGGCAAGCCAGCATAGGAAAACAGCGCATAACGCCGTCGTGAAACTCGCCAACAACATATAGGCGATGCTCGGCACTTCGCCGCGCACAATCTGGCTGATCAGAACCGTCTGACCATAGGTCGGGATCATCATCATCCAGGCTTTGGTCTGGATCGGCGAAAACACGAGGATCATGCCCGGCAAGGACGGCAAGAGCGGCAGCAGGCCGAGCAAGGTCTGGGTCTCCTTAAAACTGCGCGACACCGTGGCGATGATCACCTGGACGGCCACCGCCAGCATCATGATGGGCACACACAGCAAGAAGATGAGGACGAAATCGCCCAGCGGCGGATTGACTTTGATGTCCACGCCCGTGGTGGCAATCACCGCGAAGATGACCTTGTAGGCTATGACCCCCGTCAGCACGGCCAGTGCCGTAAAGGCCAACGAGGCCAGATACTTGCCAACCATGAACTGCCACCGGGGAACCGGATTGGTCAGCAGCGGTTCGAGAGAGCCGCGTTCGCGTTCGCCTGCCGTCGTGTCGATCGCCATATAGACGCCACCGATAAACACGGTGAACATCAAAAACGGCGCCATCATGTTGAGAAAGATACCGGCGATCGAGACGCTGGCCGCGACGTTGACGCTGTTGACCGCTAGCGGATAGGCGACCTCCGGCTCGACGTTGCGCGAAACCAGCCGCTGTTCGGCCAGATGGCGGTTGAATCGATTGATCAGTTCCATGGTTCGGCTGATCGACATGATCGAACTGAGCCTGGATGTGTCGACGATCAGCTCAATCTCGGTGGTTCGTTCGCTGTTCTGAAGTTCGGAAAAGTCCTCGGGGATCACGAGGATCGCGGGGTGCATGCCCTTGCGCACCGCTTCGGCGATGTTGTCGATCCCGGTTTCGACGATGTCGGACCCTTGGGCGCGGATGAAGTCGACAAAATCCGGCGCATGATCGCTGCCTTTGGCCACGATGACATGCTCGCTGACCTTCGGCGATGACAGTCCCGGCGTCACCAGGATGATGAGCGCACCCAAGAGAACGGGGCCGATCAGAGGATAAAGCAGCGACAGAATGGTGGAGCGACGATCGCGAAGATTGTCGGTCAACTCCTTGCCGACGACGATGGCGATGCGCCTAAGCAACGGCTTTCTCGCTTTCTTCGCGTCGCATGCGCTCTTCCTCGCGGGCTATCGACACAAAAACTTCTTCCAAATCGCTGTGGCCGGTCATCGCGCGCAGTTCTTCCGGCGTACCGTGGGCAACCACGCGTCCGTGGCCCATCACGACAATTCGGTCGCACAGCGCCTGGACCTCCGACATGATGTGGCTGGAGAAGACGACGCATCGCCCCTGGTCTCTGATGCGCCTCACCAGATCGCGCACCGCACGGCTGGACGCCACGTCCAAACCGTTGGTCGGCTCGTCCAACAGGACATTGTGGGGTTGGTGAACCAGTGCGCGCGCCAGTGCGACCTTCAGTGTTTGGCCTTTGGAGAAACCTTTCGCGCGGCGGTCGGCAACATCCTCCATGCCCAAGGTTGTCACCAGTTCGTTGATTGCCGCCTCTAGCTGCATTTTTTCGATGCCGTGCAGGCGGCCGTAATATCTGACGTGTTCTCGGCCTGTTAGACGTGGATAAAGGCCGCGGTTATCCGGCAGGACGCCTATTCGGCGCTGCGCCTCTTGGGGCTCGGATGTCGCGTCGAAGCCGTCGACCAGGGCATGGCCGCTATCCGGTCGCATGAGAGTATAGAGAATGCGCAGCGTTGTGGTTTTTCCGGCACCGTTCGGGCCGATCAAACCGGTAATCTCGCCATCGCGGGCTTGGAAGCTGACATCCTCGACGGCAACCAGGTCCTTAAAGGTCTTGCGCAAATTCCGGACTTCAATCATCGGGTCGCGCTCTAAGAGATGCTTGGAGAAGTGACAAGTCGCGTTGCTCGGCTTTGTGGTTAACGGTGGTCTTGTTGCTACACGTCATCTAAAAGCTGCAGATGCCTTTATTATCCCCTTGCTTTTGCAGGGGTTTGCGCCAAGATAGGTTCTGATCGTTCGATAGTCGCTTATACGCCTTTTTGTAAATCCCTCATTGTGTGACAGCGGACACGGATTGATGGGACCAGGTCGGGGTACGAGGCGTTGATCGATTGTGTTGCCTTTTGGGGCTATTGCAGCTTAGAAACCAAGTTATCTCTTCATCGGGAGGGGGATTTTTAGATGAGTGCAATGTTTAAAGCCATGCTGGCCGGCGCCGCCGCGCTTATGCTGGCAGCCTGCGGATCGAATATCGACCGTGTGGCAAACATGGAGACATCCGGTACGCCGTTCACCATGGCTCTGCATGAGGGATATGTGGGTCTGGCTGAAAAGGAAGCCGGTTTTTACGATTGGATCGACTCAGCGCACTTTGCTGACAAGGCCGAGATGGCCGGCAATGGGGAAGTGGTGTTGCCGGAAGACCCCAATGACAGCTTCTGGTACATTCCAGACGAGATGGAACATGCCGAGCTGAACGCCGAACGTCCGCGGCTTCTCGCTGCGTTGGACGGCGGCGGCCGCTCCGAATTTCCTGACCTCGCTGCCCGCGCCCAAGTCGCCTATGACTGCTGGGTCGAGGAAGCCGAGGAAGGTCCGGTTCGCACCGACCGTGGCGTTGCCGAATGGCAGCCTCGCGAGTTGGCCAAATGCCGCGCTGAGTATCTGAGTGCCATCGAAGAACTCGAAGCCGCCATGGCTCCGGCGATGGTTGAGGAAGTCGTCGTCATGGAAGAAGAGGTGGTGAGCGAATTCATCGTCTACTTCGCCTGGGATAGCGACAAGATCTCGCCGTTGGCACAGGGCTTCCTGGATGACGTCGCCGCAGAGGCGATGGCCCAGGGCGTCAAGCTGATCTCGGTCGGTGGTCACACGGATACGTCCGGTTCTGCCGAGTACAACGTTGGCCTCTCCGAGCGTCGTGCAGACGTCGTGGCTGACTACCTCGCCAGCAAGGGCGTGCCGAAGTCGGCCATGGACATCCGTTGGTTCGGTGAAACCGATCTGATGGTGCCGACCGGCGACAACGTTCGCGAGCCCAACAACCGTCGTGTCGAGATCACCTTCGAGTAAGCTGATCTGACGCCGGTTCGCGGCTAAGGTTGCCGGGCCGTGCTCCGAAAGGGGCACGGCCCGGCTGCTTTTTGAGGGTTCGTGTCCATGGATGCTGTTTTTGATCTGGCTGCCGTTGTGGTCGTTCTGGCCGCTATCCTTGGCTATCTGAACCACCACCTATTGAAGTTGCCACACACGATCGGTCTGGTCGTCATCGCCATGGCGATCTCGCTTGTGCTGCTGGCCGTCGACAGCCTTTGGCCGATTTTGGGCATTGGCGATACCGTTCGTGGTTTCGTTGCCAGCATCGAGTTTTCCGAGACCTTGATGCAGGGGTTGCTGTCCTTCCTGCTGTTCGCAGGCGCCTTGCACGTCGATCTTTCGTCTCTGGTCAAACGCAGCAGAGCAATCTTCGCGATCGCCATCCTGGGGACCTTGCTGTCGACGTTCCTGATCGGCGGCGCGACCTGGCTGGTTGTTCAGTGGCTGGAGCTTGGCGTCGGCCTGATCTTCTGTCTGGTCTTCGGCGCCTTGATCGCACCGACCGATCCGGTCGCTGTGCTCGGCATTTTGAAGCGTGTCCACGTCCCGCCGACGTTGGAAGCGAAGATCGCGGGCGAAAGCCTGTTCAACGACGGCGTAGCGATCGTCGTGTTCTCGGTCCTGGCCGGCCTTGCCACCGGCGCGTCCGGTCATGGCGAGTTGGATGCCGGCACGATTGTGTCGTTTTTCTTGGTCGAAGCGGTTGGCGGCGCGGCATTGGGCCTGATTACCGGATTTATCGCGTTCAGACTTCTGAAGTCTGTCAACGAACACAATCTGGAGGTCTTGATCACGCTTGCCCTGGTCATGGGCACGTTCGCGCTGTCGGATCTCATTCACGTATCGGGGCCGATCGCGATGGTGTGCGCCGGGCTGCTGATCGGCAACATCGGTACGCGCTTCGCCATGAGCGAGACGACCCGGGAACACACGACCAGCTTCTGGTCGCTGATCGACGAGATCCTGAACTCCGTCCTCTTTCTCATCATTGGCTTCGAGGTGGTCGCGATCAGTGGTGCGCTCGGTTTCGTCGAATTGGGTCTGATCGCCATTCCGGTCGTGCTCGTCGCACGCTTCATTTCGGTCAGTCTGCCTATCTGGAGCCTTAAGTGGCTCGGTGGGACCTTCACGCCTGGCGCCATCCGGATCATGACCTGGGGCGGGCTGCGCGGCGGCATTTCGGTCGCCCTGGTTCTATCGCTGCCACCTTCGCCCGAGCGAGAGGTCCTGCTGACGGCCTGCTACATCGTCGTCGTCTTTTCGATTGTCGTGCAGGGGCTCTCCATGGAGTGGGTGGTCCGTCGACTGCTCAAGACCGACGGCGCGAACGGCGAACATAGCGATGGGTGACGCGACCCGGGCGCAGACGCTAACCTAACGGCCATGGTTGCACGCCTTCCGGTCAAATCGTCTCTGGCGCGAACGTTGCGTCGCGGCGCCATGGCGATCGTATGCCTGTTTGTCATGACGGCGGCTTGGCCGATTGCGGCCCAGACCATTGATCCGCTTGACGGCCGAATGCAGTGGCAAGTCGGCGCGGCCGATGGTGTTGCCAACCAGTACGTGCGCCAGTCGAGCCGATCGTCGATATGTGAGTTCGCAGTGTGGGACAAAGGCGGCTTCTTCGCCGAAGCGATCTTCTGCGAAACGCTGAGCGGCTGGTACTGGAAACAGTCCTACATGACTCTTGACTTGGCGATGGACGAGTTTGGTCACCTCGAGGACTTCATGACCCGAGGTCCCGACTGGTTCCGCGACATCAACGCGAACATCGGGCAGGTCGAACTCTACGGTTTCACGATCGACGACCCCAGCGATGCCGACCTTTGGCAGTGTCTTGTCTTCATCAAGGGTTTCAATCGCCAGGACAGGGGCTATCAGCAAATGCTGATGGCCTACTTATGCGATGACACCGGCGAGGGTATGTCTGAGAACAAGTTGAATGACGTCCTGACCGGTTTGTCGATTGACGGCGTGTTCGCGCACTTCGCCGACTGATATGGGCCGACTGATATGGCGAGACGCCCGGCGCGGCTCCTATCGGCCCAAGTACCAGCTGTATTCCAGGGCTGACGGAATCGCCAGGAACCGCTCCATCTCGCCGCGTTTGGTGGCCAGATAGAGATCAATATAGTCGCGTCCCAGGTAGTCGGCGAGGTGTTTGCCGTGTTCCATGACATCTAGCGCATCACGCCAGTTTCCCGGCATGTCGCCGCTTTCCGGCGGTGCGTCGCCGACCTGTGGCGGGCCAGGATCGATGCGATTGGCGATACCGTACTCCAGGCCGGCCAAGATGGCGGCAAGCGTCAGATAGGGGTTGGCGTCGGCGCCTGCTATGCGGTGCTCAAGGCGTTTTGCTTTGCCGTCACCGACAGGCAGCCGCACCGACACCGTGCGATTGTTATCGCCCCAACTGAACGCGCCGGAGCTGTAGGCGCCCGCAAACACACGCCGGTAGGAGTTGATGTTCGGCAGGAAGATGGCCGCGGATTCCGGTGCCAGCGCCTTCATGCCGCCAATCGCGTGGCGCAGTGTTTCGCTGCCAAGCTGGCTGCCATCGTCGAACAGGTTATTGCCGTCCGTATCGGGCAGGCTGACGTGGTAATGCAGACCGCTGCCTTCCTCATCGGCGAACGGTTTGGCCATAAACGTCGCGCGCATGCCGTGTTTGGGCGCCAGGGCAGTGACGACACGCTGCAGCAGAACAGCATGATCGGCAGCCAGGACCGGGTCGTCGACATGGCTAAGGTTGATCTCCATCTGGCCCGGTGCGTACTCCGAGCTCGCCACATTGGCCGGGATCTTCTGAGCCGCACAGGCGCGCGTCACCTCTTCGATAAAGGGGGCCGTAATCGTCCAGATCGGCCATGGAGTAGACTTGGCGTGACGAGGCGCGCTCGCCTGTGCCTGGCAGCATAGGTTGTTGTGGTGCGCCATCGGCGGACCGCTTCGGGTCGATCAGATAGAACTCAAGCTCGGCCGCGATCCGCGGTCGCCATCCCTGTTCACGAATGCGTTCGGCGACCTTGGCCAGAAGCTGCCGGGGGCTGGCATCATAGGGCCGCCCATCAAGGTGAAAGACGTCGATCAGGACCTGTGCCGTCGGACGCATTGCCCAGGGAACCGGAACCAGACTGCCGGGAACCGGCCGCCCCAGATCGTCGGGGTCACCGTCGGAAAGGCCGCGCCCGCCGGGATCGCAGGTGTCTCCGGTCACATCGAGCAGGAACATGGCGCCGGCAACCGGCAAACCCTGATCATAGATCTTCGATGCATCGTCACGGTTGATGCGCTTGCCGCGCCACAGATTGCAGAGATCGGTGTAGATCGCGTCGATGACGTCGATATCAGGGTGTTGTTCCAAAAACCGCTCGAGTTCACTGCGGTCGCCTGTGGCCGCCATAAAGCCCCCGTTTTCGTGATCGCCGGCAGTGGATCACGCGACCAGCGCCTCTGGCAAGTTGCACTTGCGGTAGCGAACGGCCATTTTCCGTCGACCAGCAGGGAGGTTCAGCTTTGACAACACGGCAGATTTTCAACGCGAGCGATGCTCATTTCGTGCCGGATGATCGCTATGGCGCACCGGTCGAGGGCATGTGGTGGTGCAACATCAGCTATGACACGGCGACCGGCCTGGGCAGCTTCCTGCTGCGCATGGATCCCGGCACCAGTTCGAAGCCGCACGAGCATATGGACTTCGAGGAGTTTTTTGTGATCGACGGCGAACTGGTCGACAACGACGGCGCTGTGTTTCGACGTGGCGACTTCGTTAGCTTTCGACCGGGATCGAAGCATTGGTCGACAACCGATCAGGGCTGCACCCTCGCGGTCTTTCTGCGTCGCGCAAACCGGCGTCTAAGCGACGAAGAGCAGCGCAATCTGGGATAGCGAAAGCTGATCAAGAAACGCTATTTGATTGAAGAAACTCATGAAAGTGGGCCGTTTGTGTCACAATGGGTCACAAAATGGGACAATTTGGCCTATAATCCGCAAGGATTCGCAGACATCACCCGGCCTTACGGGTAGGGTCGCGACGCTAATCGCCACGCCGTCCAACAACAAGAAACGGCGGGCAGGAGCCAAAAAGTGACAGGAAGACGCGCATGGCTGTGGAAGGCTTGGACGTAGCGGCATTATCGGCGGGTAACCCAGCGGGTTCGCCGGCTCATGTGCCGGCTCATGTGATTGACGGTTTGTCGTCTGGTGGGATCCACATTGACGACGCCGAAAGTGTGTTGCGCGCGTCATTTGATCGCCAGGGTCCCGATCTCTTGATCGAGGCCCGCGACGGCAGCCAGATTCTGATTCAGGACTACTTCACGGCCGCCACGCCTCCGGATTTAATTTTGGGCGACGGCGCGGGCGTTATGAAGGGCTCACTGGTATCGGCGCTTGCCGGGTCGCCGACACCCGGCCAGTACGCCCAACTCGATACCGCTTCGTTGACCGCGAGTTCGGTTGGCCAAGTTGAGGCCATAACCGGCGAAGCGTTTGCCGTTCGTGTCGATGGCACGCGCGTCGCGCTCGAGGTCGGCTCGCCGATCTATTTGGGCGATGTGCTCGAGACCTCGTCGGATGGCGCGATCGCGGTGTTGTTCGCCGATGGTACGCGGTTCTCGCTTTCCGAAGACGCGCGCATGGTTGTCGATGAGCTGATCTACGATCCCGGCTCCGACAGCAACGTCGCATCGTTCTCGCTGGTCCAGGGCCTGTTCGTCCTGGTTTCCGGCGATGTCGCCAAGACCGGCGACATGACTGTTGAAACGCCGGTTTCCACAATCGGCATCCGTGGCACGTCTGTGGCGATCCAGGCGGCGGCCGAGGGACTGCAGAACCTCGTCACGCTGCTACAGGATCCTGACGAAAACATCGGTTTGGTCGAGGTCGCGACCAATGTCGCGACCGTAATCTTGAGCGAACTCGGCGCCACGACGACCGTTTCGTCCCTCGACCAGGCGCCAGGCGCCGTCGAAATTCTTGAAGGCGCCGATATCGAAGCGCTCTATCGCGCCGCGCTTGCCACCATGCAGGCGTTGAACGATGCCAATCTGGGTATCGAGGTCGGTTCTGACGACGGCAGCGGCGACGATGCCCAGCCCGCCGACCCGGACGCCGCTGTGCAAGCCTTTGCCGAGGCAGTCGAGGATCTGTTTGAAGAACTCGCCATCGCGATCGAAGAAGCCGAGGGCGAGGAGAGCGGCGAGGGCGAGGAAGAAACCGGCGCGTCGGCCGGCGACGAGATCGAGAGTCTGCCGGATAAGGGACGCAACGACGAGACGGGGGAAGCCTCGACGGAAGAGGGCGGCGACACCAACAGCCCACCGGCGGGCGCTGTAACGCTCACCGGCACGTCGGTCGAAGACGCGCTCCTCACGGCAGATGCTTCAGAGATTACCGATGCCGATGGGCTGGGTGAGTTTTCCTATCAGTGGCAGGTTCTGACCGAGGGCGGTTGGGTCAACGTTGATGGCGCGACAGACGAGACGTTCGCGCCCGGCGACGACCAGGTTGGCGCACCGGTCCGCGTTGTCGTGTCCTATACGGACGGCGGCGGCACCGCCGAGAGTGTCGCGAGCGATCCGACCGATCCGATCGCCAACATCAACGACGAACCTGAGGGTGATGTTGTTGTTGTCGGCGCCGCGCAAGAAGACTCTCCGTTGTCCGCCGACACGTCGGCACTGAGCGATGACGACGGCCTGGGTGCCTTTAGCTATCAGTGGCAGGCGCTGGTCGGCGGTGTCTGGACCGATATCGGTGGCGCGACCGCTGACACGTTTACGCCCGGTGACGATCAGGTCGGTCAACAGGTGCGCGTTGTCGTGTCCTATACGGACGGCGAAGGTACAGCCGAGAGTGTCACGAGCGATCCCACCGCGCCGATCGGCAACCTGAACGATCCGCCGGTCGGTGGCGTTGCAATCGATGGCGTGGCTCAGGAGAACGCGGTCTTGACGGCGGATACCTCGGGTCTGAGTGACGCCGATGGTTTGGGCGCGTTCAGCTACCAATGGCAGGCCCTGGTCGGCGGTGTCTGGACCGATATCGGCGGCGCGACGGATGATACGTTCACGCCCGACGATCCACAGGTCGGGTCCCAACTACGCGTCGTCGTCAGCTACACCGATGGCAACGGTACGCCCGAGAGCGTCAACAGCGGCGCGACCGGTCCCGTGACCAACGTCAACGACGAACCGGCCGGCGCGGTCGCCATCCTCGGCGATGTGCAGGAAGACTCGCTGCTGACAGCCGACGCCTCGGGCTTGAACGATGCCGACGGCATCGGCGCCTTCAGCTACCAGTGGCAGGCGCTGATCGACGGCGTCTGGACCGACATCGCCGGCGCGACTGATGAGACCTTTACGCCAGACGATGACCAGGTTGGCGACCAACTGCGTGTGGTCGTCTCCTATACGGACGGCGGCGGCAACGGGGAGTCCGTTGAAAGCGATGCGACCGCGCCGGTCGCCAATGTTAACGACGAGCCCGCGGGCGACGTGACGATCGGCGGTGTGGCCCAGGAGGATTCGCCGCTGACGGCTGACGCATCCGGCCTGACGGACGATGATGGTTTGGGCGCGTTCAGCTACCAGTGGCAAGCGCTGACTGATGGTGTTTGGACGGACATCGCTGGTGCGACGGATGATACGTTTACGCCGGGTGATGACGAAGTCGGCGCCCAAATCCGCGTCGTCGTCAGCTATACCGATGGCGAAGGAACTGCCGAGAGCGTCGAAAGCGCGGCGACCGACCCGGTTGCCAACGTCAACGACGAGCCCGCCGGCGCGGTTGTCGTTGACGGCGTTGCACAGGAAGACAGCGAACTCGCAGCGGACACCGATGGTTTGTCGGACGACGACGGTCTAGGCGCCTTTAGCTATCAGTGGCAGGCTCTGGCCGATGGCGAATGGGTCGATATCGCCGGCGCGACCGACGACACGTTTACGCCCGGTGACGATCAGGTCGGTCAGCAAGTGCGCGTTGTTGTCAGCTACACGGACGGCGAAGGCACGGGCGAGAGCGTGACCAGCGACGCCACCGAACCAATCGGCAACGTTAACGACGGTCCCGAGGGCGACGTCACGATTGCCGGCCTGACTCAGGAAGATGAGGTTCTCACGGCCGATGCGTCGGGTCTCAGCGATGCCGATGGATTGGGCGCATTCAGCTACCAGTGGCAGGCGCTGGTCGACGGCGAATGGATCGATATCGCCGGTGCGACAGACGATACGTTTACGCCGGGTGATGACGAGGTCGGTCAGCAGGTGCGTGTCGTCGTCAGTTACACAGACGGCGAGGGAACCGCGGAAACCGTCGAGAGTGGCCCGACCGCACCGATTGCCAATGTGAACGACGAACCGGCTGGCGCTGTCACGATTGACGGTGCGGCGCAGGAAGATTCCGTACTCACCGCAAACACCGACGGCCTGACGGACGATGATGGTTTGGGCGCGTTCAGCTACCAGTGGCAGGCGCTGGTCGACGGCGAGTGGATCGATATCGCCGGTGCGTCGGATGACACCTTCACGCCGGGCGATGACGAGGTCGGTGCGCAGGTCCGCGTTGTCGTCAGCTACACAGACGGCGAGGGAACCGCCGAAACCGTCGAGAGTGACCCGACCACACCGATTGCCAATGTGAACGATGATCCTGCCGGCGCGGTGACGATCGATGGTGCTGCCCAGGAAGATTCTGTGCTCACGGCCAACACCGACGGTTTGTCGGACGACGACGGTTTGGGTGCCTTCTCGTACCAGTGGCAGGCCCTGGTTGATGGCGAATGGACGGACATCGCCGGCGCCACGGACGACACGTTCACACCCGGCGACGATCAGGTCGGGCAGCAGTTACGCGTTGTCGTCGACTACACGGACGGCCAGGGGACGGCTGAGTCCGTCGAGAGCGATCCGACGGCGCCGATCGGCAACGAGAACGATCCCCCGCAAGGCGCGGTGCTGGTTGATGGTGTGGCTCAAGAAGACAGCGAGCTCGCCGCCAACACCGGCGGTCTTTCGGATGACGATGGCCTCGGCGCCTTCTCGTACCAGTGGCAGGCGCTGGTTGACGGCGAATGGACGGACATTGCCGGTGCCACGGACGACACGTTCACGCCAGGCGATGACGAGGTCGGCGCCCAGGTCCGTGTTGTCGTCAGCTATACGGACGGCGAGGGAACCGCGGAAACCGTCGAGAGCGACCCGACCGCACCGATTGCTAACGTGAACGATGAACCTGCCGGTGCTGTCATCATAGACGGTGTCGCACAGGAAGATTCCGTACTCACCGCGAACACCGATGGTCTGTCGGATGATGACGGTCTTGGTGCATTCAGCTACCAATGGCAGGCGCTGGTCGACGGCGAATGGATCGATATCGCCGGTGCGACGGATGATACGTTTGCGCCGGGTGATGACGAGGTCGGCGCGCAGGTGCGTGTCGTCGTGAGCTACACAGACGGCGAAGGCACGGCTGAGAGTGTCGAAAGCGCGGCGACCGACCCGGTTGCGAACGTCAACGATGATCCTGCGGGCGCGGTCACGATTGATGGCGTGGCACAGGAAGATTCCGTTCTCACCGCGAACACCGACGGCCTTTCGGATGATGACGGTCTTGGTGCGTTCAGCTACCAGTGGCAGGCATTGCTGGATGGTGAATGGATCGACATCGCCGGTGCGACAGACGATACGTTCACGCCGGGTGATGATGAGGTCGGGGATCAGCTCCGCGTTGTCGTCAGCTATACGGATGGCGAGGGTACGCCTGAAGCAGTTGAGAGCACTGCGACCGATCCGATTGCCAATGTGAACGACGATCCCGCTGGTTCGGTGGTGGTCGATGGCACGGCGCAGGAAGATTCCGTACTCACCGCGAACACCGATGGTCTGTCGGATGATGACGGTCTTGGTGCGTTCAGCTACCAGTGGCAGGCGCTGGTTGACGGTGAATGGATCGATATCGCCGGTGCGACGGACGATACGTTTGCACCGGGTGATGACGAGGTCGGTGCGCAGGTGCGTGTCGTCGTCAGCTACACAGACGGCGAGGGAGCCGCCGAAACCGTCGAGAGTGACCCGACCGCACCGATTGCCAATGTGAACGACGAACCGGCTGGCGCTGTCACGATCGATGGCGCTGCCCAGGAGGACTCCGAGCTCACCGCGAACACGGACGGGTTGTCGGACGACGACGGTTTGGGTGCCTTCTCGTACCAGTGGCAGGCCCTTGTCGACGGCGAATGGACCGATATCGCCGGAGCGACGGATGATACGTTTACACCGGGTGACGACCAGGTCGGGCAGCAGTTGCGGGTTGTCGTCGACTACACCGACGGCGAGGGCACGGCTGAGTCCGTCGAGAGCGATCCCACGGCGCCGATCGGCAATGAGAATGACCCGCCTGAGGGTGCGGTTCTGATTGACGGTACTGCCGAGGAAGATAGCGAGCTCACAGCCAACACTGACGGGTTGTCGGATGACGATGGTCTCGGCGCCTTCTCGTACCAGTGGCAGGCGCTGCTCGACGGCGAATGGATCGACATCGCCGGTGCGACGGATGATACGTTCACGCCAGGCGATGACGAGGTCGGCGCGCAGGTTCGTGTTGTCGTCAGCTATACCGATGGCGAGGGCACGGCGGAAAGCGTTGAGAGTGAAGCAACGGAGCCGGTCGCCAATGTGAACGACGAGCCCGCCGGCGCCGTGACAATTGATGGTATCGCGCAGGAAGACGGCGAACTGACCGCCAACACCGATAGTTTATCCGATGACGACGGACTGGGTGACCTCAGCTATCAGTGGCAAGCGTTCGTCGGCGGCGTGTGGACCGTCATTGCTGGCGCAACCAATGCGACGTTCACGCCAGGCGATGATCAGGTCGGACTGCAGTTGCGTGTTGTCGTCGACTACACGGACGGCCAGGGGACGGCTGAAAGCGTCGAGAGCGCGGCGACCGACCCGGTCGCCAATGTGAACGACGACCCTGCCGGTGCGGTTGTGGTTGATGGCATTGCGCAGGAAGACAGCGAACTCGCGGCCAACACCGATGGGTTGTCGGATGACGATGGGCTGGGCGCATTCAGCTACCAGTGGCAGGCGTTGGTCGACGGTGAGTGGGTCGATATAGCCGGTGCGACAGACGACACGTTCACGCCAGGCGATGACGAGGTTGGCTCTCAAGTTCGTGTCGTCGTGAGCTATACGGACGGTCAAGGCACAGCGGAAACGGTCGAAAGCGGCCCCACGGCGCCGATCGGCAACGTGAACGACGAACCCGCGGGTGCGGTGACGATCGGTGGCATCGCGCAGGAAGATTCCGTGCTGACGGCCAACACCGATGCGCTGTCCGATGCCGATGGCCTCGGTGCGTTCTCTTATCAGTGGCAAGCGCTGATCGACGGCGAATGGACCGACATCGCGGGCGCGACGGACGATACCTTCACGCCGGGCGACCAAGAAGTCGGCGCGCAGGTCCGCGTGGTCGTGTCTTACACCGATGGCGGCGGCAACGATGAGAGCGTCGAAAGCGCGCCAACCGATCCGATCGCGAACGTCAACGACGAACCGGCTGGTGGCGTTGGTATTGACGGTGTCGCGCAGGAAGATTCGGTGCTGACGGCCAACACCGGTGATCTGTCGGACGACGACGGTCTCGGTGCCTTCAGCTACCAGTGGCAGGCGCTGGTGGACGGCGAGTGGACCGACATCGATGGCGCAACCGATGACACGTTCACGCCGGGCGATGATGAGGTCGGCGCACCGGTTCGCGTTGTCGTCAGTTACACCGATGGCGAGGGCACCGCGGAGCAGGTCGAAAGTTCGGCAACCGACCCGATCGCCAATGTCAACGACGAGCCTGAAGGCGGCGTTGGCATCAGTGGCGTGGCCCAGGAGGACGCGCCTCTGACGGCTGACACATCGGCTCTCAGCGATGCCGATGGCCTCGGCGCGTTCAGCTATCAGTGGCAAGTCTTGACCGACACCGGCTGGCAGGACATCGACGGTGCGACCAACGATAGCTTTACCCCCGGTGACGATGAGGTCGGTTTCCAGCTGCGTGTCGTCGTCAGCTACACCGATGGCGGTGGTAACCTGGAGACTGTCGAGAGTGCCGCCACCGATAACGTCGCCAATGTCAACGATGCGCCCGAAGGCGACGTTGTCATCAACGGCGAAGCCGAAGAAAACGAAGAGCTCACGGCTGACCCATCGGGTCTGAGCGATGCCGACGGCCTCGGTGCGTTTAGTTACCAGTGGCAAGTGCTGACTGTGGATGGCTGGGTGAACATCACAGGCGCGACGAACGCCACGTTCACACCCGATGAGGACCAGATCGGATCTCAGGTGCGTGTTGTCGTCAGCTACACGGATGGTCAGGGCACCGTCGAGACGGTCGAAAGTGCTGCGACCGATGAAATTGTGGGCGAGCCTGGCGAGGTCGATGTCATCGTCAACGACGATGGTGAGGCGTTCCTGCAGGGCACGTATGTCGAGTTGGGCATCGCCGCCAATGGTTCGATGGGGACGGTCGGCGCGGCGCCGGACTCGTTCGAGGCGTCTGACGAACCTGGTTCAGACGGTCTCTCATTCTACGCCAGCAACGCGCCGCTGGCCGACGGCAACAACGGCACTGGCGATGCCTTCTTGCCCGGCACTCCGGTCGAGAACTTCACGCTGGCGTTTACCGACTCCGAGGGGTCGTTTGTCGGCTCGAACAAGAACGCCGACGATGGCACCGACATCCCGTTGACGTTGGAAAGCACGTCGTCTGATAACGGTGTTGCGTCGGCGACCATGACGGGCAGTGTCGATGACAAGGTCGAGATCAGCCAGACGGTCAGCCTTGGCGCCGACGACACCTACTACACAACGACCGTGACAATCACCAACACAGGCGACGAGACGATTACGGGCCTGCGCTACATGCGCAACAACGACCCCGATCACGAGGTCGATGTGGAAGGCTCAGACGCCTTCCCGACGATTAACGATGTTCTGTTGAACCCGGATGGCGACGGTGGTGTCGCTGCGGTCAACGCGCTGGGTCAGTTCAACGGTCAGAGTATCCTGTTGGTGGCCGATCAGTCGGCACTGAACCAGGACAACGGTCTTGACGACGGATCCATCCAGGTTCGTGCATCCGCTTACGGTTTTGAGAACCTCGACCCGTTCAACCCCAACGGCTTCGATAACCCGGCTGACCCGGATGGTTCGACCGCGGATATCGGCATCAACCTGGTTTATGTGCTGCCGGATCTGGAACCTGGTGAGTCCATTACGATCACCTGGGTGACCTCGACCAACAACCCGTCCGACGGCAACGACTATCTGGTCGCCCAGGCGGACCAGACGGTGATCGACGGCGGCAACGGGAACGATATCATCCTTGCCGCGCGCGAGGACGTGAGCGAGACCCTGATCGGCGGTAACGGGACCGATGCGCTGTTTGCCTATAGCACCGGCGCGATCGGCGACATTCTTGTGGGCGGCAATGGCAGCGACTTCCTGAGTAGCGGCGGTGGTGCCGACAGTCTGACCGGTGGCCTCGGCCCCGATGTCTTCTTCTATGACGATGAGGAGGACGGCCATATTATTGCAAGCAACACGGTCTATTCATCGATCGCGTCGCCGGAAGCCGACACCATCGTCGATTTCGAAAGCGGGCTGGATGTCATCCAACTGCTCAGCGATGCGTTTGGGGACATGCCTGTCGGCGAACTGGTCGAAGGCGTCAACTTCTCGGTGATCGACGAGTCGTACGACGGCACCAATGCCGGCACCAATGCGAACCACGATGCCGGGCAAGGGACTTTCGTCTACTCCGTGTCCGACGGCACCCTGCACTACGACGGCAATGGCGCTGATGCCGGTTACACAGCAGTTGCGGCAATGGACCAGCCTGCGGCCTCTGATATCGAAATCGTCTCCAGCACGTGATGTTTTACGCTGGCCGGCCTCACTAAAAGGCCAGCTAGGCTGCCATATCGTCGCGTTTGCGGGCCTGGCCGTCAGGCATCCGCCCAAATGCCTTCAATTCGGCTCGATGTGTGACGGCTGACACACCTGCCCATCTCTACCACCAGCGATAGTCAATCCGGGTTTTTCGCATGCGTAATGCGAAAAGAGCGCTGCTATGGCAAATCCGTGGGGATACGGATCTGTCGACGTGGTGAGCGCAGATAATAAGGGCCAAAGGCCCAGTCTGAAGGACACACGCGAATGGCGGTCGAGGGACTAGATAGTACGGCTTTGTCCGGCTCGGTGATGGCACCGTCGCCCCATGTGGTCGACGGCATGGCGCCGGGTGCGTTGGATATGCCGTTCGGCGACATGGCGCTGCGCGCCTCGTTTGATCGTCAGGGACCCGATCTCGTGATCGAGGGTCTCGACGGCACGCAGGTCGTCATCCAGGACTATTTTGCTACATCCGAACTGCGCGACCTGGTGTTGGGCGATGGCGCTGGCGTGCTCAAAGGCGCCCTGGTCTCGGCGCTCGCCGGCTCGCCCACCGCCGGCCAGTACGCCCAGGCCGAGACGGCGTCGTTGACGTCCGGCGCGATCGGCCAGGTCGAGGCATCGACCGGTGAAGCCTTTGCCATTCGCGCCGACGGCACGCAGGTGACGCTCGAGGTCGGCTCGCCGATCTACATGGGCGATGTCCTCGAAACCCCGTCGGACGGCGCCATTGCCGTTCTGTTCGCCGACGGCACGCGGTTCTCGCTCTCTGAAGACGCCCGCATGGTTGTCGATGAGCTGATCTATGATCCCGGCTCCGACAGCAACGTTGCCTCGTTCTCCCTGGTCCAAGGCCTGTTCGTCCTGGTCTCCGGCGATGTCGTGAAGACCGGTGACATGACGGTCGAAACACCCGTGGCGACGATCGGCATTCGCGGTACGTCGGCGGCCATCCAGGCGGCAGCCGACGGGCTGCAGAACCTCGTAACGTTGTTGCAGGACCCCGACGGCGGTGTTGGCCTGGTCGAGGTAGCGACGGCCGTCGGCACGGTGATTTTGAGCGAGATCGGTTCGACGACCACGGTCATGTCGCTGGATCAGGCGCCGACCCCGGTCGAGATCCTGGGTGGTGCCGATATCGAGGCACTCTACCGCGCCGCGCTCGCCACCATGCAGCTGATCAGCGACGCCAACCTTGGCGTCAGCGGCAGCGCGGTGAACGAGAGTACGGACACCAACACACCATCCGATGACCCGCCAACGTCCACGTTGACGCAGGCGGATATCACCGAGAACACGAACCCCGGCGACGGTGGCTCCGAAGCGGGCGAGCCGGCCGACCCCAACGCCGCCGTTCAGGCGTTCGCCGAGGCTGTCGGCGACCTGTTCGAGGCACTAGCCGAGGAAATCGAAGAGAACGAGACAGCGAACGCCGAAGATGAAACGGCGGATCCCACGCCGACCGGCGCATCAGCTGGTGACGAGATTGCGGGCGGCACACTGCCAGCCGATAAGAGTCTTCCGGACAAGGCGCGCAGCGATACGCCGGCCGAGGTCGAACCGCAGGTCGAGACGAACGACCAGGGCCTCGGCAATCCAGACGACGACGGTCCTGCCGACCCGGTCGTGGTCGTTGTTGGCGGAGCAGAGACTTTCTTGCGCGGCACGTTCATCGAGCTTGGCGTCGCGGAGAACGGCGGTCTCGGCACCACCGGCGCGGCGCCCGACGACTTTGCGGCTGCCGATCAGCTCGGTGGCGCCGGCCTGTCGTTCTACGGCGATGACAGACCTCTGGCAGGCGATGATGCCACAACCGGTGACGCCTTCTTGCCGGGCATTCCGGTTGAGAACTTCACGATCGCATTCACCGATGGTGCTGGCGACTTTGTCGGATCCAACCAGGGTGGCGGCCGGGGAACTGACATCGATATGGGTTTCGACGGTACGGCGTCCGGCGGCGGCGTGAGTTCGGTGACGTCGGCGGGCGGCGTCGATGGTCGCCTCGATGTCAGTCAGACCATAAGCCTGGGCCAGAACGACACGTTCTTCACCACCACGGTAACGCTGACCAATACCGGTGATGGAACGATCACCGGTTTGCGCTATATGCGCAACGCCGACCCCGACCAGGACGCCACTGGCGGCGGCACGTTCAACACGCTCAACGATGTTCTCATGAACCCCGACGGGTTGGATGTGGCGGCGGTCGACGCTCAGGGGCCGACGAGCGATCAGAGCATCTTGCTGCTGGCCGACCAGGGGGCGTTGAACGCGGCCAATGGGTTTGATGACGGTACGATTGCGGTGCGCGCGTCGGCCTTCGGTTTTGAGAACCTCGACCCGTTCGATCCCAGAGCCTTCGACACGCCGGCCGACCCGGATGGCCGGTCGGGCGATCTCGGCATCAACCTGGTCTATGATCTTCCGGATCTCGCACCGGGTGAATCGGTGACGATCTCGTGGGTTACCTCGCTCAATGCGCCCTCCGACGGTAACGATGTTCTTGCTGTGCGCGGCGACGACGTGGCGGCCGATGGCGGTGACGGCGATGACAGCATCTACGCGTCGCGCGGCGATACGGCTGAACTGCTGAACGGCGGCGACGGTGACGACCGGTTGTTTGCCAACAGTCAGGGCGACAATGGTGACGTATTGGACGGCGGCGACGGCAATGACGTCCTGTTTAGCAGCAGTGGCGGCGACACCATGACTGGTGGCAACGGCAGTGACCGATTTGTCTATGACAATGTCGATGACGGGTTTGCCGTTGCCGACAACACCGCGTTCACGGACCTGGTCGGTCCGTCGCCCGATGTCATTGTCGACTTCGAAAGCGGGGCCGATACCGTGCAGTTCCTTAGCAGTGCGTTCGGCGGATTGACCGCTGGCGAATTGCAGAACGGCATCAACTTCTCTGTCATCAACGATTCCTACGATGGTACGAACGCCGGCGCCAACGTGAATTACGGGCTGGGCGAGGGGTCCTTTATCTACTCGCTGGCCGATGGCGTGCTGCACTACGACGGCAACGGCGCGGCTGCCGGTTACACAGCGGTTGCCGCGATGGATCAGCCGGCGGCATCCGATATCGAGATCGTCGCAACGGCCTAGACGGTTCCAAGCCCTCTCTTAGACGATCAAGCGCCCGGGATTAAGCAGGTCATCGGGGTCAAGCGCCTGCTTGAGCCGGCGCATCAGATCGAGCTCGACATCTGACTTGTAGCGCGCCATTTGCCTCAGGCGTAGACGGCCGACGCCGTGCTCGGCACTGAACGAACCATCCATCGCGACGACCATGCCTTCGACCGCGTCGTTGATATCGCTTTCGCGCGCGAGAAGGGCGTCGCGCTCGGTCTCGTCACGGGCCGTCAGGTTGAAATGAATGTTGCCGTCGCCCAGGTGGCCAAACGCGATCAATAAGGCATCCGGCGCCATGCTGTTGATCAATGCCGTGCCGGCTCTCAAGAACTCTGCGACCCGCGAGACCGGTACCGCCACATCATGTTTGATGCCGCCGCCGTTCAGCACTTGGGCTTCCGGTACGTTTTCCCTGATTGCCCATAGCGCCTGCGCCTGCGCCTCTGACTCCGCCATCACGGCATCGATCACCAGCCCGTCGTCCATGGCTTGGGCCAGCACCGCCTCGATCGTCTCGCGCAGGGCATTGCCTTCGCTGCCGGAACTCGCTTCCATCAGGACATAGGCGCCATGGTCGCTGGCGAACGGGTTCTTGATCTGTGGCATCAGGGCGAAAACCAGATCGGCGGCGTCGCGAACCAGGTATTCAAAACCGGTGATCTGACCGCCGGTCGCTTGCTGCGCATGATGCAGCAGTGTCACCGCTGCTTCCGCATCGCGCACGGCCAACCAGGTCGTGGCAACCGAACGGGGCCGGGGCCACAGCTTCAGAACCGCGCCGGTGATGATGCCGAGCGTGCCTTCCGAGCCCATGAACAACTGTTTGAGGTCGTAGCCGGTGTTGTCCTTGCGCAAGGCGCGCATCCCGTCCCATATCCGGCCGTCGGCCAGCACCACCTCAAGGCCAAGCACGTGGTCGCGGGCGTTGCCGAAGCGCAGCACATTGGTGCCGCCAGCATTGGTCGAGAGGTTGCCGCCGATCCGGCAGCTTCCCTCGGCGGCCAGGCTTAGCGGGTAGAGGCGGTCGGCCTCGGCGGCCGCCGCCTGGATATCAGCCAGGATGCAGCCGGCGTCGACGGTCATCGTGTTGTTGTCGGCATCGAGCGCACGGATCTGCGTCATGCGGTTAAGGCTCAGTACGATCTGGGTGCCCGTTGCGTCCGGCACGCTGCCGCCAACAAGGCCGGTGTTACCGGACTGCGGAACGACGGCGACGCCCGCCTCGTGGCAAGCCGCCACGATGGCAGAGACGTCCTCCGTGCTCGTCGGGCGCAGGACCAGAGGCGTCGCGCCCGGCCAGCGGTGGCGCCAGTCGTTGACATAGGGCTCGGTATCAGCGGCGTCCTCTAGCCATCCGTTCGGCCCGACGATGGCCTTAAGAGCGTCGATAAACCCATGGGGCAGGGGCGACGGCGAATCGGTTTCAATGGCTGAAGGCATGGGCCGAAGCTTAGGCTAGATCGTCGGCCCGGCAAACCGACCCGGCCGCGCCGCGCTGCAGCCGGTCGTTGATCGCCCGGCCCAGGCCGTGATTGGGCACCCGCATGGCGGCAATGCGACGTGCACCCGAGTGCTCGAGCGCGTGCAGCATGGCGAAGAGGTTGGCGGCGGCCTCCTTGAGATCGCCCGAAGCACTCAGATTCAGGGTCGTAACGGCGCCAGAGAGTGGGTTTGGGCCAAAGGCGAGAAGCGCCTCGTCGGCGTCGACGGTGTGTGCATCAAGGCGCAACGGCACACGCGGCGCATAATGACGCGCCAGCATGCCGGGGGAGGGGACATGATCACTGTCGGGCTGGGTCGCATCTACGATGTCACCGAAGCGTGCTGCCAGGTCCTCGCATGAGACTGCGCCGTTGCGCAGCAGGCGTATGGTTTGATCATCGGTGCAGGCGACGACGGTGGACTCGAGCCCGAGGGTGCAGGGGCCGCCATCGATAATCAGGAGGTCCGTTTGCGGAAGGCCGTCGGCGACGTGCTGGGCCGTCGTAGGACTGAGCCGCCCCGAAGGATTGGCGCTTGGTGCCGCAAGCGGCAGCCCCGCTTTCTCTAAGAGGGCATGGGCAACCGGATGGGCGGGAACCCTGAGCGCCACTGTTTCGCCTCCCGCGCAGGCGAGATCGCAGACGCCGCCTGACCGGCGTGGCACGACGACGGAAAGCGGGCCGGGCCAGAACGCGTCGGCAACGGCCCTTGCGGCGGCGTTGAAAGTCCCCAGGTCCTCGGCGGCTGCCAGATCTTTGACATGGACGATCAGCGGATTGAACGTGGGCCTTGCCTTTGCTTCGAAGATGGCGGCGACCGCCTTGGGGTTGGTGGCGTCACCGCCTAAGCCATAAACCGTCTCGGTCGGGAACGCGACCAGACCGCCGCCTTGCAGATGTTCGGCGGCCCGGGCAAGACTGGTTTCATCCGGCGGCAGAATCGGCATTCAGTCGGTGCGTCCTCTCACGATGAAACTGGGATTCTCGAAGCCAGGCTTGCCATAAGCGAGTTCATTGCCGTCGCTGTCGCACACGCTGCCGCCGGCTGCCCGCACCACCGCGTGCCCTGCCGCGGTGTCCCACTCCATGGTCCGGCCAAAGCGCGGGTAGACATCGGCCGTGCCCTCGGCGACCAGACAGAACTTTAGGGAACTGCCCGCCGATTTCGTGCCGGCGATGGCGAACTGCGTGAGGTAGGCCTCGGACTTTTCGTCAAGATGCGACCGGCTCACCGCCGCATAAAGCCCTTCATCCGGAGGCTTGCGCGCGCTGATCCGCTCGGTCGAGGAGCCGGAGCGCCGGGTCGCCGTGTTGCCGTCGGTCGCATAGAGCAGATCTTTCGCCGGCGCGCCGACCACGCCGATGACCGGGATGCCGCCGTCGACCAGTGCGATGTTGACGGTGAACTCACCGTTGCCGCTGATGAACTCCTTGGTGCCGTCCAGCGGATCGACCAGCCAGAACGCCGCGCTCAGGCTGTCGGGCTGACGGCCGCCGGCAACGCTTTCCTCCGCGACGGCGACAATTTCCGGTGTCAGGGCGGCAAGGCGTTCCAGAATGATGGCCTCCGCCGCTTCATCGGCGTCGGTGACCGGCGAGGCGTCGGCCTTGGCTCTGATCTCTGCGCAGCCATACTGGCGCATGATCTCAGCGCCGGCCTCGTCCGCCACGGCGATCAAATCGCCGAGCAGGCCGTTCAAACTCTTGGTCATCCCATGCTCCGTGCCGCGAGGCGGTCGTCATAGCGGGCCGGAAAGACACTGGCAAGGGCGAGCCGCCTGTGGTCGTCGGCGTCGTGATTGGTTAGTCTGATGCCATGACTGCGCCAGCTCGTCTTGTGCCCCGTGGGGGAGGCCTGACAGCCTTGTTGCTGGGCCTGAGCCTCGCCGTTCTGCCGGCGCGGGCGCAAGAAACCGCGGGCGCCGAGCCGCCGGATCTCGAGGCGATGGTCGAAGCCGGTCAGGCCGTCCTTCTGCCGCTGGGCGATGCGTTCAAAGCGCCGGAACCGGCTGTCGAAACAGTCGTTGAAGAGACTCCGCCTGACGACGGCGAGGCCGATCAGACGGCCAGCGATGACGGCGATATTGCTGACGCCACGACGTCTGACGAGCAGGTCGTGGAAGACAGCGCCGCGGAGGTCGCGCCGGGTGAACCGGAGGTCGAGGTCGCGCTGGAAGAAACAACCGAGGAACTTGAACCGGAAGCAGTTTCCGAGCCTGACGTGGTCACAGAGATCGTTTCGGATCAGGAGGTCATCGACGAGACGATCGAGGAAATCGCTGAAACCGAAGTCATTGAGACGCCGGAGCCTGATTTCCTGATCGAAGACGAAGTCGAGGAACAAGATGTCGGCGAGGTCGATCCGTCGCCGGACCTTGAATCGGAGATCGAGGCGGCTGTTATCGATGAGGAAGGGATTGGAGAAGGGTCTGCCGATACAGGCGGCATCGAAGAGCAGATTACCGAGACGGTCATCGCCGAGGAAACCGTCATCGATGAGGTGATTGTTGACCCGGAGACCGGCGAGCTGGCGGCCGAGGCCATTGTCATCGAGGAAACGGTAGTCGAAGAGGTCACCATCGACGAGCCCGTCGTTGCGGAGCCCGCGGCTGAAGAGGTCGCTGCAGAAGAAACTGCGGTTGAGTTCGTTGAGACCGAGGAGCCGGTGACAGAACAGCCGGTTGAGCACGTCGAACCTGAAACCGAAGAGATCGTCGTTGCCGAGACGGTTGTTGAGACGCCTGATGTAGAGCCCGCGGCAGGCGATCAGCCGGACACCCTGGTCGGCGCCATGGTGCCGCTGCGCACTGCGGAACTGGGCAATGCCGAATCAATCGGCCCCTACCGCCTGTGGCTAGCCTCATACAAAACCGTGCGCCAGGCCAAGGAAGGCTGGCAGCAGATTGCGCTCGCCAACCAGGATCTGCTTGCCGACCTCACGCCCATCATTGTCCTTAAGGATTTGGGCCAGGACGAAGGTACGTTTTTCCGCCTTCAGGCTGGACCCTTGCAGAGTCAGACCAGCGCATCCGCCCGCTGCACGGCCCTTGTCGACCGCAATGTCTATTGCTCGGTTCTCGGTCCCTGAGAGGGCCCGACCGGCGGCTAAATCTCGTTTGAGACCTTTAGCCCCTCTAGCACCGCTTCTTCGGCGGTGCGCGGCGCCAGGCAATCGCCGATCTCGTGCCATTCACCATCCCAGTCGGCCAACGCGGCGGCCAGGCCGTTGACCGCGGTATGGCCGAGCGATGTCACCACCGTGTCGACCTCGTCGACGATGATGGGTTCGCCGCTGGTCACGTGCTGAAAATAGGCGCTGGTATCGTCGACACCGAACAACCGGGCATAGGGGATCACCTTGACGCCCAGCGTGTTCAGGATGCCGGCCCAGTGATCGCGCACATACATCTGGATCGTCTGGCCGGGCATATAGCCGTCAACCGCCAACGTGACGTTGCAGCCGTTGCGCGCGAGCTGTTCGGCGACACCCATGCCGATCCAGTCGCAGCGCCAGTCGGCGACGACGACGGAGCCGCCGACATTGGCTTCGCCGCGCACCACGGCCCAGGCGTCAACCAGGTGCGCTTCATCCGCGCCTTCGATGTCGACGGCCCTGGGTTCGGCGCCGGTCGCGATGATGATGGCGTCCGGCTTTTCCTGTTCGACGAGGGCGCGATCGACCGCCTGGTTACGCACGACCGTAACGCCGGCAAGTTCCATCTCGCGGGTCAGATTGGTGACGATGCCGCCGAATTCGGCGCGCCCCGGCAGCATCTGGGCCAACAGGGCCTGGCCGCCCAATTGGGCTGACATTTCGTAGAGTGTGACGTCGTGACCGCGCTCGGCGGCCACGGCCGCGGCCTTCATGCCGCCCGGGCCGCCGCCGGCAACCATGATTTTTTTCTTTGTTTCTAGAGGTTTGCGCGATCTGTACCGGATCTCGCGCCCAGTCTCCGGATGTTGGATACACGAGATGCCGACGCCCATATGCATGTGTCCAATGCACGCCTGATTGCAGCCGATGCACGCGCGAATATCGTCGACGCGGCCCGCAAGCGCCTTGTTCGCCATGCCGGGATCGCAGATCTGGGCGCGCGTCATGCCGATCATGTCGGCCTGGCCGGTGACCAGAACCTCCTCGGCCTGTTGCGGCTGGTTGATGCGCCCGGCGACAAAGACCGGCTTGGAGACTTTGTTGCGCACCATCGCGGCGAACGGCGCAACGTATTTGTTCTCGATCCACATGGGCGGCACGATGTGGATCGATCCTCCAAGCGACGACGATGATCCGGCGATAACATTGAAATAGTCGAGGTCGCCGTCCTGATCGAGCTTAGTGATCGCGTCGACAACCGTGTCGATCTCGAGGCCGTCATAGGACATCTCGTCGCCGGAGATTCGCATGCCGACGATATAGTCGGGCCCGACCTTGCGGCGGATGTCGGCGGCGATCTCGCGAATGAAGCGCAGGCGGCCATCCAGATCGCCGCCGTATTCGTCGTCGCGCAGGTTAAGCTTGGGGTTCAAAAACTGCGCCGGCAGGTAGCCGTGGCTTGCCACGATCTCGACGCCGTCCAGGCCGGCACTCTGCATGCGCGCCGAGGCGTCGCCATAGCCGGCGACGATTTCGCTGATCATGCGTTTGGAAAGCGGGCGCGGCATGACATGGAACCGCTCGTTGGGCACGGCCGACGGCGCGTAGGCGACCGGTGCGCTGCCATCGATCGTTTCAAAGTTCTCGCGGCCCGGATGGAAGACCTGGCCGAACACCTTGCAGCCATGGGCGTGCACAGCGTCCGCCAGTTTGCGGTAGCCGGGGATGCAGCGGTCGTTCATGGCGGAGATCGTGTGCGACGTGTAAACGCCGCTATCGTGGACCAGGGCGACCTCGGTGATAACCAGGCCCGCGCCGCCGGCCGCCCGCGACTCGTGATAAGCAACGAAGTCGTCGTTGGGCAGGAAGTCCGCACACAGCGTCGTCATGTGTCCGGTCGAGAAGATCCGGTTCTTGAACGTGACGCCTTTGATGGTGAGCGGCGAAAACAGGTTGGGAAACATGTCTGACATGGCCTAGACCCGAGGGACTCATAAAGGGAGCGCGAGCTTAGCCAACCCTGGCCTGGAACGCCAAGCGCTGGCGGCATTTTTCCGCCTGGGCTAGGCTTTTGTCCGTCCATGACATGGGGATTATGACCATGGCAAAACCCGCGACACAGCTTTTCAAACGCAGCGACATGGCGTTCGCCGACTATGGCGGGCCGCCTGGTAAGGCGACGATCGCCAGATTGGTCGGGCCTGATCTCAGCACCACCATGGGCGCCGGGATCGCCACCTTCGATGGCTGCTCGCTGGAGTGGACCGTGCTTTATGACGAGCTGATCGTCGGTATCGAAGGGCTGTTCCGCCTGCGTGTCGGCGACGAGGTGTTCGAGACCGGGCCCGGGGACGTCATTTGGATACCCGAGGGGACCGCCTTGAAGTACGAGGGCGACGGTGCGACGGTGTTCTACGCACTTCACCCCGTTCAGTGGAAACAAAAGCACGGCCTGGACTAGGCCGGCGGCAGAGGGGACCGACACCATGGCAACACGTGTGAATGTGGCCGCACAGGCGGATCTGGACAAGGCGGTCGACGAAGCGGTTGACGCATTTATCGCCGCCAACCCGAAGAGCCGCGCCGAGGACGAAAAAGCCGCCGCCTCGATGCCCGGCGGCAACACCCGCACGGTGCTCTTTTATCCGCCGTTCCCGCTGACCATCGCGCGCGGCGAAGGCGCCTATGTCTGGGACATCGACGACCACAAGTATGCCAACTTCGTCGGTGAGTTCGGCGCCGGCCTGTTCGGCCACTCGGATACGCGGATCAGCGATGCCATCAACCGCGCCGTCAGCGACGGTACGGTGCTGGGCGGGCCGAACCGATACGAACGCCTCCTGGCCGCCGAGCTGGTCAACCGTTTCCCGGCGCTCGATCTCGTGCGTTTCACCAATTCCGGCACCGAGGCCAACCTGTTCGCCGTCCTGACCGCGCGCGCCGTTAGCGGCCGCGACAAGGTGATGGTGTTCACCGGCGCCTATCATGGCGGCGTCTTCATCTTCGGTCATGGCGGTTCGCCGCTGACTGCACCCTTCGAGTATGTCGTCGCGCCGTTCAATGACACCGAAGCGACCCTGGCGCTGATCGACGAACACGCCAAGGATCTTGGCTGCGTCATCATCGAGCCGATGCAGGGCGGCGCCGGCTGTATTGCCGCCGAACCATCATTCCTGCAGGCGATCCGCGACGCCACCGAACGCCATGGTGTGATCTTGATTTTCGACGAGGTCGTGACGTCGCGGCTGTCGGGAGGCGGTCTGCACGGGAAACTGGGAATCACGCCGGACATGATTGCGCTCGGCAAGTACATCGGCGGCGGCGCGACGTTTGGCGCGTTCGGTGGACGCCGCGACATCATGAAACACTACGATCCCCATGAGCCCAACGCCTTCGCCCATGCCGGCACGTTCAACAACAACGTCATCACCCACTCGGCCGGCGCGACGGCGATGACCCAGATCTATACGCCGGAGGTCGCAGAGAGCTTCAACGCGGATGGCGACGCCATGCGCGACGCGCTTAACGCCGTGATCAACAAGCACGGCTTGCCGATGATCACCACGGGTCTGGGTACGGCCATGAAGATCCATTCATGCACCGGACCGATCCGCAATGAACACGACGCGGATCGCGGCTCGGCCACGAAGGACAAACTGATCTATTACGATATGCTGGCGCGCGGCCAGCGCATGACGTGGCGTAACTCCATGCTGCTCAGCCTGCCGCTGACTCAGGACGACCGTGACGCCTTCGTCGCCGCGTTCGATGACGTGCTCGGTGCGCGTGCGCACCTGTTGGCCATCGAGTAACCTGCAACACCATTGCGTCCCGGACTTGATCCGGGACCCATGAACACGATCCGAGCCGAATCATGCGCAGTCGGTGTTCAAGGGCCCCGGCACTACGGCCGGGGCGCGAGGATGTTGTGAGGACGGCTAAGAAACGAACGTTAGTTTTCGGCGGTCCTTATAGCACCGCCGACATCGCCCGATGCCAGTTCGGCGGCGTCGAAGTCGGGGTTGGCTTCCGGGATTTCCAGATGGAGATCGATCGTGTGATCGAGCGACAGGTGCCCGCTTGCTAGCGTGAAGTCGGTCATGTGGCCACCGCATGTCCGGGCATCGTCGATGAAGTGCAGGTGATAGCCGGGCACGTTGATGCCGACCGTGTAGTCGGGCAGACGAAAGCCCAATAGCGTGCCCGCGATGTCCTCGTACTCGTAGACCGGCTGGTGCTTCACGGCCTCGACAAGCGGCGGGTAGGGGCGTCCCTGACGGGGCACCGTCCGTACTTTCATGTGAGAGAACCGGCCATCCAGACGGATGGCGTAGAAACCGTTCTTTTTCGGCGCGAGTTCGTTGAGCAGGGCCTCGAAGGCCGGCCGGTCCAGGGGACCGCCGACATCCTGCTCGTGTTCGGCCTCAAAGAACATGACGGTGGCCCAGGGTGTCTTCCAGTCGGCGGCGACGTCGTGTGCTTTGCCATCCGCGCGCAGGGCATAGAAGTCGCCATCGATCAGGATCATTTCGCCGTCGAGTGCGTTGAACGTGCCTAGACCAAAATCGCCGTGTTCGGCGAGCTCGCCGAAGGTCAGGTCGCCGTCATAGACGCCCTGCAGCAGCGCGGAGACGGTCGATGACTGAAAGAACTCGTGGGCTGCCCGGTGATCGTCATGCAGACCGTGTGCACCGTCATGGTGGGCATGAAGGGCCCGCAAAAAGATGAGTTCGGTGTCCTGCTTCCCGTTTCGATCCATCGCTCGTCTCTAGGCCTTGTAGACGATCTCGCCACCGACAATGGTGGTGGTCACCTGGACATTCTTAAGGTCCAGGCTGTCGATGGTCCAGGGATCGCGGTCCAGTACGGCGAAGTCAGCCAGCTTGCCGATCTCTATCGAACCTTTCAGATCCTCCTCGAAGCCGGTCCACGCGCCCAGGGTCGTATAGGTGCGCAATGCCTCGGTCACCGTGATCGCCTGGCTCTTGCCGAGCGGGCCGCCGGAATCGGAACGCCGGTTGACCAGGCTGTCGAAAACCGGCCACGGGTTGGTCGAGCAGATGTTGGCATCGGAATGGCCGGGCGCCGGGACACCCGCATCGATCAGATTGCGGTGCGGCCACATATCCTCCATGGCCGGCTCGCCGCGATTGTTACGGTAGGCATCGCCCAGATCGTACATGAAGCCGGTGGCCGAGCTGTCCGTCACGTCGAGGTCTTTCAGTCGTTTGATCAGCGGCGCCGTGACGTAACAACAATGCTCGACCCGGCTGCGGTGGTCGTCTTTGGGGTGGGCCTTAAGTGCGGCTTCGATGGCGTCCAGCGCAAAGTCGATGCCACGGTCACCGACGCCTTCGACACAGACCCTGAGCCCGGCCTGGTGACAGCGTACGACCTTTTCCGTGAGGTCGTCGGCGTCATAGAGCAGCATGCCGGTGTTGGGCACAGGCTCGCCGGGCACGGCTTCGCCGACATAGGGCTCGTAGTAGGCGGCGGTGCGGCCGCTGGTCGAACAGTCCGGGCACCATTCGATGCCGACAATGCGCAGCCACGCGTCGCCGAAACCAGTGCGGAGGCCGGCCTTCAACACGTCCTCGGTCATCTGATCGTCGTCGCCGTTGACGATGATGCCAACGCGCATGGCAAGCTCATCGACCTCCAAGAGGTTCATGTAGGCTTCGACACCGCGCGGCTTGGTCAGGCTGTTGTGCATCGACGTCACGCCGTTGCGCAGATAAAGCCCGAAGACATGCTTCAGGCCCTCGGCATACTGATCGACCGTGTAGGCCTCGTTCATCTTCAAGATCATCTGACGTGCGGCGGCTTCGCGCAGCAAACCCGTCATCCGCCCGCTTTCGTCTCGGTCGTAGCGGCCGTGGGGTGGATCGGCCGCATCGTCGGGGATGTCGAAAACGCGCAGCATGGCGGTGTTGACGACGGCGATATGGCCATCGGTCCGTCCGATATAGACCGGCTTACCACGGGCGACGGCGTCGAGTTGATCCAGGGTCGGGTAACCGCCGCATTTCCGGTCGTCATAACCGAAGGCGCGGAACCAGTCGCCATCGGCCATCGTCGCGGTTTTCTCCTCGACCAGCTTGAGCATGGCGTCGACCGAGCCGATTCGGTTGGGTTTGACCTCTTCCCACAGGGTCGCGGTGATGGCGTGGGAGTCTGGATGGCAATGGCTGTCGATCAGGCCAGGCACAACCGTCTGCCCAGCGAGATTGATGACGTGGGTCGTGTCGCCGCGCCACGCCATCACATCATCGCTCGCACCAGTAGCGATGATACGGCCCTGCCAGCATGCCACCGCGTCGACAATCGTTTCGGCTTGATCCAGCGTCGCAATCTTGCCGCCATGCAGGATGAGTTCGGCTTTAAACGTCACGGACAGCTCCTCTAAGCAGCGTTCTCTACTTCAGCTTTGATGCGTTCGCCGAGCTCACGTTCGGCAACAGCAAGCTCGTACTGGCTCTGCAAATTCATCCAGAATTGAGGTGTTGTGCCGAAGTACGCCGCAAGACGCAGAGCTGTCTCCGCGCTGATGCCGCGCTTGCCATTAACGATCTCAGTAACCCGTCCTGAAGGCACGCGCAGTGCCAAGGCAAGCTTGTTTGCTGACAACGCTCGTGACTCGAGTTCACGAGCGAGAATTCGTCCGGGATGTACGGGTAGCATTTGCTAACCTCTGTGATAGTTGACGATCTCGACGTCGTAGGCATCACCGTCGCGGAAGCGAAAACAGATACGCCAAGGCCCATTGACTGTCATGGCCCATTGGCCCCGCCGATCACCTTTAAGCTTATGAAGTCCGATGCTCTTCAACGGGCTTAGATCACGCAGTGCAGTGGCAGCATTGAGCGATGCGAGGAGATCGAAAGCCGCACGCGTGTCCAATCCTCCAAATCCGCGTGATCTACCGGTCTCCGCAAACCGACGCGTTGCCGACGATCCCCAAGTCTGGATCATGATTGAGCGTACTACGTTTCCCGTAGTATGGCAAACGTATCAACTCGCTTCGAAGACGGTCTTGCCGCCGACGATGGTCTCCGTGACCGCCATATCGCGCAGCTGTTCCGTCTCCATCGACCAGGGATCGTCGTCCAGAATGGCGAAATCCGCCAGTTTGCCCGGCGCGATATCGCCTTTCAGATCCTCTTCAAATCCGGTCCAGGCGCCCAGTGTCGTATAGGTGCGCAGCGCCTCGGTGACGGAGATCTTCTGGGTCTGGCCGAAAGGCTGGCCGGTATCGGTCTTGCGGTTGACCAGGCTGTAGAAGACGAGCCACGGATTGGTCGAGCAGACATTGGCGTCGGAATGACCGGGCGCGGGCACGCCGGCGTCGATCAGGGCGCGGTGCGGAAACATGTGGTCCATCGCCTGGCCGCCGCGGTTGGCGATATAGGCATCGCCCAGGCTGTACATGAAGCCGGTCGCCGAGCTGTCGGTGACCTCCAGCTTTTTCAACCGTTCCAGGATCGCCGGCGTCACGTTGCAGCAGTGCTCAACCCGGCTGCGGTGGTCGTCGCGCGGGGTCTCCTTAAGCGCTGCTTCGATGGCGTCGAGGGCGAAGTCGATGCCGCGGTCGCCCAGACCCTCGACACAGACGCGCAAGCCCGCCTTGTGGGCGCGTTTGACGCGCGGGATCAGGTCCTCGGCCGTATAGAGCAGCATGCCGGTGTTCGGTACCGGCTCGCCCGGCACGGGCTCGCCGATATAGGGATCATAAAAGGCCGCGGTGCGGCCACTGACCGAGCAGTCCGGGCACCATTCGATGCCGACCACACGAATCCATTCGTCGCCGAAGCCGGTCTTGATGCCGGCGCCGATATAGCCGTCGACCATGTCCTCGTCGCGCCCGTCGATGATGATGCCCATGCGCATGGTGAGGTCGCCGTCCTCGCGCATGCGCTGATAGGCGTGGACGGCCTTCTGCTGGGTCAGGCTGTTGTGGAGCGAGGTCACGCCGTGGCGGTGATACATCGGGAAGACCTGCTTCAGGCCCGCGATATAGTCGTCGACCGAATAGGCCTGTTTCATCTGGCCTTCCAGGTCCCACGCTGCCATCTCGCGCATCAGGCCGGTCAGCTTGCCGGTTTCGGGATCGCGGTCGTATTGGCCGTGCGGTGGGTTTTCGACGTCTTCGGCGACACCGAAATGCTCGAACGTCGCGCTGTTGACGACGGCGATGTGGTGGTCGGTGCGGCCGATCCAGACCGGCTTGCCGTTGCCGGCCTTGTCGAGCTGCTCGCGTGTCGGATAGCCACCGCATTTCTGATCGTTCCAGCCCTGGCCGCGAAACATCTCGCCTGGTCCCATGGCGGCGGTCTTGGAGTCGATCAGGTTCAGAAGCGCCTCGATGCTCTCCGTCGCCTCCGGCCCGACGTCTTCCCATAGATACTCGTTGATGGCGTGGGCGTCGGGATGGCAATGGCTGTCGATGATGCCGGGAATGGCGGTCTTGCCGCCAAGGTCGACCGTCCGTGTCCCTGGGCCGGCAAGCGCGTCGGCGTCACCATCGGATCCCACGGCGATAATACGCCCGTTCCAGCAAGCCACCGCTTCGGCGACAGATTCGCCGTCATCCAGGGTGGCGATACGTCCGTTTTTCAGAATCAGGTCGGCCGACAAGCTCGGCATCGATGACCTCCTTGTTGTTCTTCGCTAAGGGCTCAGTCGTTGGTCAGATAGTCATAGGCCGACAGCACGTGGCTCTTCACGGTGTGCAGGAAGTCGTCGACCGGCACGTGTTCGTCGCGCTGGCCCATGCCTTCGGGCGAGGGGCCGTAGACATAGCCGCCGATACCCTGGTAACGCCATAGGCGCGCGTCCGTGCCGCCCAGGCTGATGACAGGCGTCGGCCTGAAGCCGCGCAGATCTTCGACGTTGTTCTGCAGGTGCGTCACCATCTCGCCATAGGGATCGCACCACGACGGTGCGGTGTAGTTGATCTCCTCCATCTCGACATTGGGATGGCGCGCCAGCACGTCGTCGATGACTTTCTGAACTTGCTCTTTTTCGCAGCCGACCGGCAGCCGGACATCGGCCTCCACCGAGCATTCGTCGGGCACCATGTTGACCTTCAGACCGGCATTGATGCGGCCGATATTGAGTGTCACCTTTTGCACGATACCGCTGGCGCCTTCGCCCATGGCGCGGTCGGTTTCTTCGCGCGCATCCTCCAGCGCCTTGCCGACATTGTGCGGCGCCGGCGTGTCGATATCTTCGATCGCCTTGAGGTCATGGCAGAACGCCATCGCCTCCCATGAGGCGCTGCCGCCGGCATGCACATAAGCACCGTGCGCGCCGCGGGTGCGGATGTGGAAGTTGATCCACCACGGGCCCTTTTCGCCGAAACGGATCGAATAGGGACTGGACGGCTCGCCGTTCAGGCAGCAGTCGCCATGGACCTCGGGCAGATGCTCGATCAGGTAGCGCGCGCCCCACGGGCCAAAGGTTTCCTCGTCGGAGACGCAGGTCAGCGTTAGCTTGCCCTTGAGCGCCTCGCGGATGCGGTGGAGGTACATGAAGGTGAAGATCGACGTGCTGGTGCCGCATTTCATGTCGGCGGAGCCGCGCCCCCAGACCGCGTCGTCGGCGACAGCGCCCGACCATGGACCGCCATGCTGCCAGCCGTCATCGGCGGCCGGGAACACATCGATATGGCCATTCAGGACCAGATGTTTGCCGTCGCCGTCGCCGTCGAAGCTGCCGACGACGTTAGGGAACAGTGGCTCGGGATCAACAATCCGAAACGCCAGGTCGTGCTCGTTCAGGAACGTGCTGATATGCGCAACGGCGTCGCGGGTGTCGCCCGGCGGGTTGGGGCTGGGCGTGGCGACAAACTGGCTATAGAAGCCGATGAGTTTGTCGCGATCTTCATCGATCCATTGCAGAAGCTGCTGCTTCATATCGCCCATCACAACTCTCCGTTTGCGTAATCAGGTTTGCCGCGGCTGAACCGCGTTGATCGGAACATCCGGCCAGTAAGGCAGGGTGTGCCGTCGCGGTGACCAGGACCCCGCTGCGATCAGGCCGTTCACGTGGTCGGCGATTTCGTCCATGCGTGCGAACCAGACATCGCCCTTCGCCAGCATGTGTTCGATGAGTTGTTCGATCGCCATGGCGCGCGCCAGCCGGCCGCTGACAAAGGGATGCCAGACCGCGCACCAGAACGCGCCGTGCTCCCAGGCCGCGTCGAACTCCTCGACATGGACCTTGTAGGCTTCTGACGGTGCCTTGATCGGCTGGCTGACGCCGAAGTCGGGAAACGACACATACTGCGTCCAGTCATCAAGCGGCCAATGGCTGGGCAGTTCGACCAGACTGCCGCGATCATTCTCGATCACGTAGGGAATGTCGTCGCCCATCAGCGAGGCGTCGTAGATCATCCCGTGATCCTGCAGGAAATCCAGGGTGCGGCGTGACATGGCATAAGACGGTGCGCGAAAGCCGCGCGGAGACGAGCCTGAGGCCTTTTCGATGGCCTCGACACCGCGCGCGACATCATCGGCTTCTTCGTTATCCGACATCAGGTTCGGCTTGCCGTGAAGCCAGCCGTGGTGAGCGATCTCGTGGCCGTCTTCGAGAATGGCCTGGATCGTCGCGGGGTAGTTCTCCACGCACCAACCGGGAATGAAGAAGGTTTGCCGCAAATCGAACTTCTTGTAGATATCCAGAATGCGCGGCACGCCCACCTCTGGGCCGTAGCGCAAGTCGGACGTGCTGGCCAGGCGCGTGTCTGCGGTCTCGGCATGTTTGATGTGAATCAGGCTTTCACCGTCCATGTCGAAGGTGAAGGCCACAGCGCAGCGGGCCCCGTTAGGCCAGGGCAGGGGATTTCTCAGCATGGGGACCTGTAAAGAACGGCACGTGGTGTCGTGTTGTGACTTTAGGCGACAACTCCGTGGCGGGCAAACCCCTTTGCACCCGACAAGTCGGTCATGACGCTAACGGTTACCCTCATCGCGTTGGCCGTTGTCGTCGCGTTGTTTGTTCTTGCTTACATCCGCGCGCACCGGCCGCTCGATCCCGGACGTCCACGTATGATTCCCTGGTTCGGGATTCAGATGGTCTGCCTCGTTTTCATCGTCGTCCTGCTCGCCCATCTCGTGTCCCTATTGACAGGTACGCCTCTGATGAGCCGTCGCGGCTACTAGGCATCGCGGCGGGCGGACTCTGCTTAATGCGACAGATCTTCGTTGTCGCGTACCCATGCGACGTAGTCGGCGATGGCGTCTTCGAGCGGCCGCGGCGACCAGCCGGTGTCGGCCTTGAGTCGCGAAACATCGTATGCCCCCCAAGCACCGGTCGTACGCGAGGGATTGCCGGTGAGCGTCGCGCTGTCGTCAGTCGTCTCTGACCAAACAAAGCCGGGAACAGCCGAAGCGACGATGTCGGCGAGCCCGCCGAGCGTGACCGGTTCACCATAGGCGATGTTGTAGACATCGTGGTTAAGCGTTGGTGCATCCAGCATGTCGGCGATAGCGCGCGCCACGTCGCCGGCATCGATGAAGTCGCCGATCGCCGACGCGCCGGCGATCGTGACGGTCTCGCCGGCAACCGCTTTGTGGACGAGGACATTGGGGTCGCACGCATAGTCGCGGCCGGGCGTCCAACGATCCATGGGCCCATAGACGCTTGCCAATCGGACGATGTGGAGGGGAATCTGAAAGAGATCGCGGTAGCGCGTGGCGATCAGTTCGCCGGTCAGCTTGGTGATGGGATAAAGCGTACTTGGAAACGGGCGGACATAGCCGTCTTCCGGCAGTGGTGAACCGTCATCGGGACCGTCGGCGCCGTAGACGCTGCCTGTACTGACATGGATAAAGCGTTTGAGTCCCGGCAGGGCGCGGGCCAGTTCCAGCGCATGCACCGTGCCCATGACATTGACGCCGGCGATCATGGCCGCCTGGCTCGCCTCGGTGGTGCCGGAGGTCGGCGTCATGGCAGCGCCATGGACCAGGCGGTCGATATCGTGCTCACGGGCCAGCTCGGGCAAGATGCCGGGATCGCGGAGATCTCCGGTGACAGTTGTCAATCGGTCCGCGACCGGCTTGAAGAATCGCCGGGCGATGGCGTCCGGATCGGCGATGTCGACGAGGACCACCCGCTGGTCCGTGTGGCGCTCAAGCCAATGACGAACGAGGTTGCTCATGACAAATCCGGTGCCGCCGGTAACCAACATGCCCATGGCTATCCCCATCGTCGTCGTGACAAATTGTGATAATGTTGTACAACCCCGTCACCAGTGTGACGTCCAAGATGAAGAGGATACAAGATCGTGGCAACAAACACCGCCCTCAGACCCGCCGAGTTCAGTGCCGAGGAATGGGAATTGCGCTGCAATCTGGCAGCGCTCTACCGGGCCTTCGTGCGCTATGGCTGGACCGACTTGATCTATACGCATATCTCCGCGCGCCTGCCGGAAGAGGGGCTATATCTGCTCAATCCCTATGGCCTGCTGTTCGAGGAGATCACCGCGTCCAACCTGATCACGCTGGACTATGACGGCAATGTCGTGCGCGGTGACTATCCCTGCAACGATGCCGGCCATGCGATCCACCATGCGGTGTTGAAGGCCAGGCCCGACGTCAACTGGGTGCTGCACAGCCACACGCGGGCCGGCATGGCGGTTTCATGCATGAAGTGCGGACTGCTGCCGTTGGTGCAACAGTCGATGTTCTACCAGGGCCACATCTCCTATCACGACTGGGACGTCCAGACCTCCGGTCAGGAAGAGTGCGATGCGCTGGCCGCTGATCTGGGCCCGAAGAACATGGCGATGATCCTGCGCAATCACGGGCTGCTTGCCTGTGGCCGCACGGTCGGCGACGCCTTCGTGACGCTCTATAACCTGGAAGTCGGCTGCAAGGTGCAGGTCGACGTCATGCAATCGGGCCAGGAGATCGTGCTGCCGGGCGATGAGGAACTGGCGCGCACCGCCGCCTACGGTGACCCCGACAGCCCCGAGGGTCTGGGCGGTGAGCGCGAGTGGGATGCCATCATCCGCTGGCTCGAGCGCACGGACACCAGCTATCGGACCTAAAGGCCGATCGTCCCGCATCGGGCCGATGTGGGACGCGAATCGGCCTCGGGCTTAACGCCTAGTTCAGATAGTCGGCGTCTTCGCGCACCTGGATCAGTACCGGGCGGCCGGCGGTGAAGCCGTCGCGCATGGCGCCGGTCAGGCTGTCCAGACTATCAGGCTCAACGGCTTCGGCGCCGAATGCTTTGGCCAGGGCCAGGTAGTCGGGATTGCGCGGGCTGACGCCGATCGGCTTGATGTCCTTGTCGATCATGTCGTCGCGGATCTGACCGAGCCCGTCGTTGTTCCACAGGATGATCGGCAAGCTGACACCTTCATCGACGCCGGTTGCCAGTTCCTGAACGGTGAACAGGAACCCGGCATCACCGGCAAGCGTCACACCGGGCCGGTTCGGTGCACCCAGCCGCGCTCCGATCGCCGACGGCATGGCCGAACCCAGGGTGCAGTAGCCGCTGGGATGTGTGTAGCTGCGCGGCGTTGACGTCGGGTAATAGGTGTTCGCCATGTAGCCGGGTTGCGTCGCATCGGTGATCAACCAGCCGTTTTCCGGTACGGCGGCGCGGATGGCATCCAGGACCTTCGCGTGTTTCTTGGCTTTGTCACCCGCCATCGCTTCCTCGATGACCGCCTTTCGCAAGGCGGCGATGGCCTGACCGTCGCTGAAACCGCGACCATTCGCAGCGGCGGGCAGGGCGTCGGCCAGCATGGAAAGCGCTGCGCCGCCATCGCCCAGGATGGCGGCGTCCGGCGGCAGGTCGCGCGACAGGTTTTCGACATCGATGTCGATGCGGATCAGCTTACCGTTGATCGGCAGGAAACCCGGTACCCAGGTATCGGTCTCGGAGAGTTCCGAGCCGACGGCGATCACCACGTCCGCTTCGCCGATAAACGTGTGGACCAGAGGCGACGACATGCCGCTGCCGGCATTAAGCGGATGGTCTTCGCTAATCGCGCCTTTGGCGGCCGTGGTCAGCAGGACCGCGGCACCCAGTTTTTCCGCAACAGAGACGATAGCATCGCCGGCCTCGACGACACCGCCACCAGCGATGATCACGGGCCGTTGTGCGCCCTTACACAGCGCCGCCGCCCGTTCGATCGATGCGGCGGACGGCATGGGCCGGTCGGCAAGCGGGCTTGCGTCGGCGGCGAACTCGGCGGCTTCGGCGATCTTGTCGATCGGCAGCTCGATATGCACCGGCCGTGGGCGGCTGTTGGCGAAGACCTCGAACGCGCGCGAGACGACCGAGGGGATGGTGTTGCTATGCATGATGGTCTGCGAGAAAGCGGTTAGCGGCGCGATCGAAGCGCGCTGGTCGGTGATCTCGTGCAGCCGCCCACGTCCGGCGCCCAGGTCCTCCGTCGCGTTGGTGCTGGCGATGACCAGCATCGGTTGGGAATCCGCATAAGCGTTGCCGACGGCGGTCGCAATATTGGTGACACCGGGACCGGTGATGACGCAGCACACTGCCGGTTTCCCGGTGATGCGGGCGTAACCGTCGGCCATGAAGCCGCCGCCCTGTTCGTGGCGGAACATCACGTGGTTCATCTCGGTATCGGCGATTCCGCGATAGTACTCCAGCGTGTGGACGCCCGGCATGCCGAACACGGTGTCGATGCCGTAACCCTGCAGCAACTGCATCAGGGCCTGGCCATTGGTCATGTTCGTGCTCATGGGGGTCTCCATTGTTGGGGCCGTCGTGTTGATGCCGTCCGGGGCGCGACGGTCAGGCAGGGGAGGTGATCTTCGAGGGCGGATCGCCGGCTTGTCAACGTACGCTTGCAAGTCGTTCCAGAATCGTGATGCTGGCGCTGGATCGGCAGCGGGCAAAGCCGCGCCGGCGACGGATTTCCTACCCTAATCGGAGCCATGCCATGAACCCGCTTCGTAGCCGCAATCCTGAAGGAAACACGCCTGAATTGACCGATTGGGGCGTCAACTCCGAATACGGCAAGCTGCGCGATGTCCTGCTGGGCCCGGCCGACAACTACCGCTGGCTGCCGACCAGTTCGATCTCCAAGGCGACGTTGAAGCGCGGTGACAAGTTCGACAAGCAGCTCGCCATGCGGCAGCACCGCGAAATGGTCGACGCCTATAACGACGCCGGCGTCAACGTGCACTTCCTGGATCCAGACGAGGAGCTGCCCTATCAGGTCTACGCCCGCGATAGCTCCTTCATGACGCCCTATGGCGCGGTGGTGACGCAGATGGCGCAGTGGTGGCGGCGCGGCGAGTACGGCCCGGTCATGCGTTTCTATCTGGAAAACGACATTCCGATCTATGACATGGTGACCGCCGGTTCGTTCGAGGGTGGCGACTTCGACGTCATCGAGCCGGGCACCGTCCTGATCGGCTTCTGCGGCGAGCGCACCCAGGAACAGTCGGCCGAGCAGGTCAAACGCTGGTTCGACAAGGAAGGTTGGGAGGTGAAGCTGGCGCCAATCGCCGAACACTACGTCCACATCGACCTGATGGTCTGCATGCTGGCGGAAAAGCTCTGCGCGGTGTGCCTGGATACGACTGATCCGGAAATCGTCGACTGGCTGAAGGCCAAGAAGATCGAAATCGTGCCGGTCAACTATCAGGACACCATGGCGCTTGCCTGCAATGTCATGGCGCTGGGCGACGACAAGATCCTGGCCCCGGCTCACGCCAAGGACCTGGTCGACAAGCTGAAGGCCCAGGGTTTCGAGGTCTACGATCCCGCCATGGATGTCTTCACCCGTGGCGGCGGCGGCATTCATTGCATGGCCCAGGCGCTACGCCGCGATCGCGTGTAGAGGAGCCCCACCGCAAAAACGCACAGACATTCGCGGCGGAGAAGCGTTTGTCATTGCGAGTAACAGATTTCATGTGGTTACATAACGCCTGACATAAAAAGGATGTGCCGGCCGTTCTCTGACGGTCGGACGTGATCTGGGAGTGCGGGTGTGGAGAGGACCACCGACGGTGCGGTCGCGCATAGCCTGACCTTGCGTGGTGTCTCCAAGCACTACGGCCCGGTCAGGGCGGTTGACGACGTCGATCTTACCGTACCGCGCGGCGAGTTCCTGACGCTGCTTGGCCCATCGGGTTCCGGCAAGACGACAATTTTGATGATGATCGCCGGCTTCGTGCGCCCGACCGCCGGCGACGTCGTGCTCGATGACCACACCATCACCCATTTGCCGCCGGAAAAACGCAATTTCGGCATGGTGTTTCAGGGCTACGCGCTGTTTCCCCACATGACCGTCGGCGAGAATGTCGGCTTCGGCCTGAAGGTGCGGCGCATGGCGCGTGACAAGGCCGCCGGGTTGGTCGACGAAGCGCTTGACCTCGTCCAACTCGGCCATTTGCGCGACCGGCTGCCGCGCCAGCTTTCCGGCGGTCAGCAGCAGCGCGTCGCGCTCGCCCGCGCGCTCGCCTTCTCACCCGACATTTTGCTGCTGGACGAACCGTTGGGCGCGCTCGACAAGAAACTGCGCAGCGAAGTCCAGATCGAGCTGAAGGACCTGCACCGCCGGGTCGGTAGGACGTTCCTATACGTCACCCATGATCAGGAAGAAGCGCTCAGCATGTCCGACCGCATCGCTATCGTGCGCGACGGCAAGTTTGTTCAGATTGGCCGGCCCGACGAGCTCTACGAGAAGCCGGCGAGCCGATTTGTCGCCGACTTCCTGGGCGACAGCAACTTCATCACAGGCCGCGTCGGACCGGCAGACGAGGCCGGTTTCATGATCGATACAGACGGCGCTGGCTTGCGGCAGTCCGGTGATGCGCCGGACGAGAGCGAGGCGTTGATCGCGCTGCGGCCCGAGAAAATCGCGGTCCGTTCGTCGGCGGTGAACAATGGCGAAAACTGCGTCGCCGGCATTGTCGAAGCGTTCAACTATTTCGGCTCGACCATCCATTTCATTGTGCGCACTGAGTCTCTTGGCCCGATCAAAGCATCGGTAAGAGCCTGGCAGGCCGACGTTGCGCCGGAGGAAGGCAAACAGGTTTTTCTGACATGGGCGCCGGATGCGTCCGTGGTCGTACGGGACGACTGAAATGATCCGTGACATGTCGCCAGTCGCCTCGCCATGCAACCCCATGCCGGCCACCTTTGGCCGGCCGATGTCACATCCGCACAGGAGGACACCATGACTGCGTTTCTGAAAGACTGTGCCGCCATCGCCGCTGACAATCTTCGGTCCGGCCTCATCGATCGGCGGACGTTCAGCAAGATCTGCGCGCTTGCCGGCGTGGCGCCCGCCGCCGCTGGCTTCGCCGGGCGTGCCCAGGCCGCCGGCGAAATCGTCGTTGCGAACTGGGGCGGTGACGCGGTCGATGCTTATGCCAACGGCTGGGGCATACCCTTCACCGAGGATACGGGTGTCGAAGTCATCATCGATGGCGCCGGGCCGCTGGAAGGCAAGATCAAGGCGATGGTCGATGAAGACAACGTCATCTGGGACATCACCGACAACGATATGTTCTCGGCGATGAACCTGGGCCGTCAGGGTTACCTGGAGAAACTCGACTATTCGATCATCGATAAGGACAAGGTGCGTCCGGGCTATTGGCACGAATACGGCATCTGCGATTACAACTATTCCTTCGTGCTCGCCTACAACAAGGACGCCTTTGACGGTGACGAGCCGACATCATGGGCCGATATGCTGGATGTCGACCGCTTCCCGGGCAAACGCACGGCCTGGCAGTACGGCATGGGCGCGGCCGAAGCCTTCGCCATGGCAAGCGGCGTCGCGCCGGAGAACCTTTATCCCATTGATATCCCGCGCGCCCTGGGCGCTGCCCAATCAATCGCCGACAACATGATCTATTGGGGTTCCGGCGCCGAAAGCCAGCAGATGTTCCTGGACGGCGAGGTCACCATGGGCTGCATCTGGCACACCCGTGCCAGCGTCTTGGAGCGCGATACCGGCGGCGCGGTGACCTGGACCTGGGCCGACGGCCTGTTCTGTCCGGCCGCCTGGCTGATCCCACGTGGCGCGCCAAACGTGGACGATGCCCAGCGTTTCATCGCCTCGGCACAGGATCCGGCGGGACAGATCGAGGTCCTGAAGGCGCTCGGCAACGGACCGGCCAACCCGGAAGGCTCGGCCATGCTGGAAGGCGATCCCGAGCTGTCGCGTATCGACCCGGGTTTCGCGCCCAATCTGGCTCAGCAGGTGGAGTCGGATCAGGAGTACTACTCCCGTGAATTCGACAATCTGCTTGGCGCTTGGCTCGATGGCATCGCCACGGGCTGATCGGGGCTGGACGACTTAGGCAGGGTGGGAGCGGCATGACCGTATTGGGCCTGCGCCGGATCGATTCCTATTGGGTCTTGGTCCTGCCGCTCCTTCTGCTGCTGGTGGCGCTCTACCTCTACCCGGTCATCAAGGTTCTGATCGTCAGCGTTACCGACCCGACAACCGGTTTCGGAAACTACGAGCTGCTGGCCACTAACGGCGGTATCCAGAGGATGCTGTGGGTGACGTTGCGTGTTTGTGTCGTCACCTCCGTCATTACCATGCTGCTGGGTTACGTGGTCGCCTATGTCCTGGTCCATGTCGGCGATCGGCACCGGCTGTGGATGATGCTGTTCATCCTGATCCCGTTTTGGGTATCCGTTCTGATTCGTTCGTTTTCCTGGCTGATCCTGCTGCGCCCTGACGGCTTGGTGAATGATGTGCTGGTCGGATCCGGTCTTGTCGGCGCGCCGCTTGATCTCGTGCGCAATGAGACGGGTGTCGTGATCGGTATGGTCCACTACATGCTGCCGATCGCCGTCCTGCCGCTCTATGCCAACATGCGCGGCATTGACCGCAGTCTGGTGGCTGCTGCGCGCGGTTTGGGTGCGGGCCCCTTCGAATCGTTCTGGCGCGTGTTCCTCCCGCTCAGCTTGGCCGGTGTCGCCGGTGCCGGCCTGCTGGTCTTCATCTTTTCGCTCGGCTTCTTCGTGACGCCCGCCATTTTGGGCGGCGGCAAGACGATCATGATCGCTGAATATGTCAGTATCCAGATTCTGACCATCGTCAAGTGGGGTACCGGCGCGATGCTGTCTGTCGTGTTGTTGGCGACGGTCGCTCTATTAATCATGGCGATGTCGCGGGTGATCAACGTGCGCGAAATGTTTGGAGCCAAGTGATGGGCACCGAGCGTGTGAGTTGGCAGTTCTGTCTGGTGGTGGCGCTGGCCTGGGCCATCCTGCTTTTCCTTCTGTTGCCGATTCTGGTCACCGTACCCGTCTCGTTCACGCCCGAACGCTACGTGTCCATGCCCGAGTTCGGTGAGTGGTCGCTTCGCCCCTATGAATCTGTGTTCGCCGGTGATGATTGGCTGGACAGCATGGGCCAGAGCCTGATCATTGCCTGCGCGGCGACAGCGCTTTCCGTCACCATCGGGACGCTTGCCGCGGTCGGTCTGTGGCGCTTGTCGTCACGGGTGGCCGACATGGTGCGCTGGCTGGCCTTGTTGCCGTTGATTGTGCCGCCCGTCGTGTCGGCGCTGGCGTTCTATCAGGTATTTGTTCAGATCAAGCGGATGGTTGGCCTGCGCATGCTGGACAGTTACATCGGCCTGATCGTCGCCCACGGTATTCTGGCGATCCCATTCGTCGTGATCACCGTGTCGGCGGCTTTGGCCAATCTGGACCTGCGGCAGGAACAAGCGGCGCGCAGCCTGGGCGCCAACATGCGCCAAACCCTGTGGCACGTGATCTTGCCCAACCTGAAGCCAGGCATTCTGGCCGGCGCAGTGTTCGCCTTCATCCTTTCCTGGGATGAGATCGTCGTCACACTCTTCATCACCAGTCGTCGCATCTTCACATTGCCGCGGCGAATCTGGAGCGGAATCCGCGAACATCTCGACCCGTCAATTGCAGCAGTCGCCAGTTTGTTGATCGCCGTCACTATTCTTGCCGTGGTCACCGCCGTCTTGATGCGCCGGCGCAAGGCGTGATCGTAAGACAAGCCGATCCGAATATCTGATCTTGAAAAATTGCGTTATTTCAAACGGTTATGATTGATGGGCAGAATCGGTCTCGGATTCGCAGTAGATGTTGCTGATTGGTTAAACGCAGGCTGAAGAACGGCGAACTTGATGGCCGCCGTCACACCTTCCGACGTTACGGGGAGGGAGCTTGGGGCCGCATACCACTCTTGTGACGCGGGTCACGCGACATTCGGCCTTGGATACCTCATATCAAGTCCTGACAGAGCGCTCGTGCCCGCAGCAACAGAGGGAACCAGGGGATGCAACAGCAAGCTACCGCTCAAGGCCACAGCCCCAAGAGCTTCAACATCAGCGCCGTACAGGCAGCAGATGCATTTCGTCAGGCGATCTATGGCCTGGGCTTCGCCGTCGGCGGCATGCTGGCCGGCCTGATCCTGTCTTTCCTTATCAACCAGATCTAGAACGAAGGGGTCGAGCGCGTCGAACCGCGACGAACCAACCTCCAAACCCCCAGCAACGGCCGGTGGTCATTTTTGACCCCGGCCGTTCGCTATTGGGCTGCGTCTGTTCGCACTAAGTGCGGTACGCCACGTCCGGCAGGACGCACAGCATTTCGAACAGCATGTTAGCGCCGGTCAGCGCCGTGTTGCCGTGGGGATCATAGGGCGGCGACACTTCCACCAGATCGCCGCCGACTATATCGAGGCCGCGGCAACCGCGAATGACCTCCAGACCTTGGGCCGATGTCAGGCCTGCGACTTCCGGCGTTCCCGTCCCCGGCGCAAAGGCTGGATCAAGACCGTCGATATCGAAGGAGATATAGACCGGCCCGCCGCCGACCTTTTGGCGAACTTCATCCATCAGCGGCGTCAGTGACTTGTTCCAGCATTCCTCGGCTTGCACGACGCGGAAACCCTGATCGCGTGGCCAGTCGAAATCGTCGGCGTGGTAGCCGGAGCCACGCAGACCGATCTGCACGGTGCGGTTACCGTCGATCAGACCCTCCTCGACCAGCCGGCGAAACGGCGTGCCATGCGCGATCGGTTCGCCGAACATCAAGTCGTTGACGTCGGCGTGGGCATCGACATGCACCATACCGAGCGGGCCGTGTTTTTTCTTAAGCGCTCTTAGAATTGGCAAGACAATGGTGTGGTCGCCACCCAGGGTGAGCGGTGTGCAGTCATGGGCGACGATGTTCTTGTCGTAGAAGTCGGTGATGATGTCCATGCACTTGGGCAGATGAAACGTGTTGATCGGGACATCACCAATGTCAGCGACCTGCAAGCTGTCGAACGGCGCTGCGCGTGTCGCCATGTTGTAGGGCCGTATGAGGCAGGATTCCGCGCGAATCTGGCGCGGCCCATGACGCGAACCCGCCCGATTCGATGTGCCGATGTCGAGCGGAATGCCGACGAAACACGCGTCCAGTCCCGCGGCATCCGCCTGCGTCGGCAGGCGCATCATGGTCGCCGGCCCGCCAAAGCGCGGCATATCGTTGCCGCCGAGCGGCTGGTTGAGTTCCCGTGTCATGGCCGTACCCCGGATCATTGGTCTTGCCGTTGTTCTAGTCGATTTTGCAGGAACGCGAAATCAATGCTTCCCGAGACGGGAAAGACTGGCCAATGTCGCAATGACCATACGAACGGGGGGAACAGGTTATGGCGAAGGCACCTGTGATGATTGTGACCGGCGGCAGCCGCGGCATCGGCGCTGCCATTGCGCGGCTGGCGGGCCAGCGCGGCTACGACGTCTGTGTCAACTTCGCGGCCTCGGCCGACCGTGCTGAGGCGGTTGCCGGCAAGATAAGGGCGGCCGGCCGCAATGCCGTCGCGGTGAAGGCCGACGTGGCAAAACCCGATGATGTCGAACGTTTGTTTCAGGAAACCGACAGTGCGCTGGGCGGCGTCGACGTGCTGGTCAACAATGCCGGTATCTCCATCGAAACGCCGGTCGCCGACCATGATGTCGCGACGATCCAGTCGATGATCGACACCAACCTGCTCGGGCCCATGTTGACGACGCGCCAAGCAATCCGGCGCATGTCGACGACGAGGGGCGGCAAGGGTGGTGTCATCATCAATATCTCGTCGATCTCTGCCATTTATGGCGGCCTGCCTGGCGACGTCGTTTACGCCGGTACGAAGGGCGGCCTCGACTCGTTCACCCTGGGCATCGCCAAAGAGGTCGGTCAGGAAGGCATCAGGGTGTGCTGCGTGCGCCCCGGTCTGATCCGCACCGAAATCTGGGACGACGGCATGGGTCAGGACGAGGTCATCGAGCTCGGCAAGAAGGCCGTGCCGATGGGACGCATCGGCGAGGTCGACGAGATCGCCTCGGCAACCCTGTGGCTTGCCTCCGACGAAGCAGCCTACATGACCGGCGCCATCATCAATGTCAGCGGTGGCCGCGAGACCTTTGTGCGCACCTGACTCGGCAGAGCCGGAAGCGTCTTAGGTAAAGCGGCCGAACGCAAAGGGCGCGAGCAGTTCCGGCCGTTCGCCTTCCAGGAACCACGCAGCGATCAGTTGCGCGGTGGCCGGCGCGATGGCCCAGCCGTGGCCGCTCCAACCCGTCGCGAAGATGACGTTGGCGAGGCCCGGCGGGCGGTCAATGATGGGGATGCCGTCAATCGAATCGGCTTCCAGGTGCCCGGCATCGGCGATCTCGACCTTAAGGCCGTCCAGCAAGGGGTAGACCGCGACCGCATCGGCCACATTGGCGGCGACCTCTTCGGGGATTGTTGTTCCAGTCTGCGTCGTGTCGTCCCAGCGGCCGGGGCGCCCGCCGGAAATCATCAGGCGACCGTCCTCCTCGCGTTTCAGCGACAGCGTGCGGCTGGTATGGCCGATAAGGTGCCGCACCGGATTGTCCGCCAGCGGTTCGGAGACCAGGGCCTGAAACGGCAGGTTCCAAGTCGGCAGGTCGAGCCAGGGGGTTAGCAATTCGCGGACGCCGCTGTTGGCGAGCAGGAAAACGGTCCCGGTAACGGGAATGGTGTCGCCCGCACCGGTCTCGATCGCGACAACGCGGTCGTCCCGGGTCACTAGACGTACGGCGTTGACGCCCTCGCGTACATCCGTTCCCGCTGCCTTGGCGGCGGCGGCGTAGGCCCGCGTCGTCGCGCCATGGTCCGCGACGCCGTCGCTTGCACAATAGACCGCTGCTTGGATCGACGGGGCGACATCGGGCTCCAACGCCAGCAGATCGTCGCGCGACAGCAGTTGTGTAGGCGTATCGCACAGATTTTGGATGGTCACCCGGGCTTCTGCGGCCGCCAGATCCGTCGTCAGTTCCAGCAACATCAGATGTCCTGTCTGCTCGAACAACGGCGCCACGCCGAGGCCTTCGTGGAGTGTCGGCCACAACGCGCGTGAACGCGCCATCAACGGGAGTTCGCGATGATCGCGATAGTTTGCCCGGACACCACGCCGGCCCGGTCCGCCGGACGCGCCGGACGCCACGTGTTTGGCTTCGATCAGCATGACGTCGGCGCCACGCGCCGATAGTTCCCAGGCGACAGCAGTGCCATAGACACCGCCGCCAACGATAACGTTCTCCGCCATGAATGACGTACCCCTTCGACGCACCCGTTTGACGTTGCCCATCCAATCGGTGGATGGCGGCGCGAAACCTAGCAGATCACGTGCGCGTTAGGGGCTTCTCAGGATTCAAGCCCGCCAGAAGGGTTTGGTCGCTTCGTGCCGGGCCGCCTGATGGGTCAGGCCGATATCGTCGAGCTCGTGGCTTTCCAGTCGGGCAAGCGCCTGGCGGCTACGGGACCGGTGCGTCCAAATTGCCAGATCGGTCAGCATACGGGCCACCAGGGGGCCGCAGCGGCTGTCGGACTGACGGAGATGTTCAAGCACCCGATCGCCGCAAAAAATTTGATGGGTAGGTAGAGAAGGCAAGGCAGGCTCCCAGTAAGAGAGTTGAGGCTAGGTGCAACGATGTAGGGCCCTATCCGTCACTCCGCAAACCATGTAATCTGATGGGGTCATCTAATTTTCTCATGGGGTTCCATGGCCCGCTGGCTTCCGTCACTCAACGCCATGCGTGCGTTCGAAGCGGCCGCGCGCCACTTGAGCTTTACCCGCGCCGCCGAAGAGCTTCATGTCAGCCAGGGCGCGGTCAGCCACCACGTCAAGACGCTGGAGGAGCAACTCGAGACCAAGCTGTTCGACCGCAAGCCCGGCGGTCTGGCGCTGACTGAAGCGGGCGCCGCCTATCTGCCGGTGCTGCGCGACGCCTTCGACCGCTTGGCCCGCGGCACCGCCGACATCACCCAGCGCCAAACCTCCAACATCCTGACCGTCAGCGTGTCGCCAAACTTCGCCGCGCGTTGGTTGGTCCATCGGCTGGGCGACTTTGCCGCCACACACCCGGATATCGACCTGCGGGTTTCGGCAGCCATGGAGCACATCGATTTTGCCGTGGGCGATCTGGATGTCGCGGTGCGCCACGGCGACGGCAGCTGGACCGATCTTCACGTCACACCGCTGATCCGCGAGGAAGTCTATCCCGTCATCAGCCCGACCCTTCTGGAACGTGGCCCGCCGCTCAACGAACCCAACGATCTCCGCCACTTCACGCTGCTGCACGATTTGAGTTCGCGAGGCTGGTCCGACTGGCTCGATAAGGCCGGCGCCGACAAGGTCGATGTGGAGCGAGGGCCGTTCTTCAACATGACCAGTCTGGCGCTCGATGCGGCGGTGACCGGGCAGGGGGTTGCGCTTGCGCGGCGTGCGCTCGCCACACAGGATCTGGTTGGCGGGCGGCTGTTGCGCCCGTTTGACATCACGCTGACATCCGAACGCGGCTACTTCATCGTGTGTCCTGAGGCTTCCGCCGACATTCCCAAGATCGTGCGGTTCCGCGAATGGCTCCTGGCCGAAAACCAGCGCGACCTGAAGAAACTCAAGGCGCTCTATGGGCGTCCAGTGTCGCCAGCGTCGCGCTGACAGACGGACGGTCGGCCAGACGGTCGGCCCATGCGGACAGGTGCGGCCGGTCGGGCCGCCAGTCGATGTCCGGATTGGTCCGTTCCAGTTGAAGTGCGCTGATCAACACGATCTGCGTCATGCTTAGCGGTCCCTGCATGAGGGGGTCGTCGATTTCGTTTTCCCAAACTTCGGTCAGTCGGCGACAACGCTTCCGTTCGTGTTTGATGATGCCAGGCGACCGCTCATTCTCCGGCCGATACCTTTCGCGCGTCCAAACTGCCAGGCCGCCCAAGAGGCTATGGGCGAGCGCCTCCAGCCGGCGGTCATGCCACCCCGCCTCATCGTCGCGGTGTCCAAACAGTGGTTGGTCGTCCAGTTGGTCGAGGTAGGCGCAGATCAGCGCAGAATCCTCAAGGCCGAGGCCATCTTCGGTGATCAGGTAGGGAACCCTGCCGGACGGATTGATCTGATAATAGGGGCTGTCGGCTTCGCGCGTTCGCGCATGGACGACCGTCACGCGATCACCCAGCCCTTTTTCCAGCACCACGATGCGGGGCAAGCGGGCATAGGGCGAGTTCGGCGTGACGAACAGCTCCATGGGTCGGGCTAGTACCCTTTGAACACGGGCTTGCGTTTTTCGGCAAAGCTACGCGGGCCTTCCTTGGCATCCTCGGAGTGCAGCATTTTCTTGTAGAGTGGCAGGGCCTCGTCGTGCAGCACCTTGAAACACTCGGGGATCGAGTGGTGCATGGCGTAGCGGACGATTTCCTTGGTCGCCATCAGCGCCAAGGGGCCGGCTTCAGCCAGGTGGTCGGCCTGCTCGCGGGCGCGGTCCATGAGTTTCTCGGGCTCGACGATCTCGTTCACAAGGCCCCACTTCAAGGCCTCCTCCGCGCCCATGCGCCGGCCGGCCATCATGATGTCCATGGCGACGACAAAGGGCAGGCGGCGCGGAATGATCTGCACCGCGCCGGCATCGGCGATGAATCCCATATGGGCATCGGGAATGAAAAACTGGGCGTGCGGCACGGCATAGGCGAAGTCGCAGGAGAGCGCTATCTCCCAACCGCCGCCGACCGCGTAACCGTTGATCGCCGCGATGACGGGTTTGTAGAGATCGAACATCTCGGTGATGCCGGCAAAGCCGCCTTCCGGCTGATCGGCCCAGGCGTCGCGGTCCTTGCCTGCCGCGTCGGCGGCGTCGAACTCCGCGGCGCCTTCCTTCAAATCCCAGCCCGGCGAAAAGAACTTCTCGCCCGCGCCGGTGACGATGCCGACCATCAGCTCGGAATCGTCGCGCAGCATCACGAAGGCGTCCGACAGCGCGTGGCTGACCTTGCGGCCGATGGCGTTGGCGGGCGGGTTGTCGATGGTGATTTCGAGAACCTTACCGCGCCGTTCGGTGTGGACGACGTCGCTCATTCAAGCCTCCTTGTCGTTGGTTTGGCGGATCAGGGCGTCGACCGCCAGGACACCTTCGCCCTCGGCCATGACAAATAGCGGGTTGACGTCGAGTTCGGCAAGCCGCCCCCGGTTGTCGTGGGCATAGCTGCCGATCGCCATGACGGCGCTGACCAGGGCATCGATATCGGCTCTCGGCGCGCCGCGGAATCCGTCCAGCAGCTTGGCGATCTTGAGCCTGGCGATCGCGCGGCGCACATCGTCGTCGCTGATCGGCAGAAGAAGACTGACGGCATCGCGGAACAGCTCGACCAGCACGCCGCCGGCGCCGATGACGAGTACCGGTCCGAAACTGTCGTTGTGGGTGACACCGACAAGCACTTCGGCAATCGGCTTCGGCGCCATCGGCTCAATCAGCACCGCGGTGACGCCGAGGCGGTCCGCCATATCGTTGGCGGCACGTTGCACGGCGTCCTTATCGTCCAGGCCAAGCACGACGCCACCGACATCAGTCTTATGCAGGATTGAGTCACTTAGCAGTTTGACGACGACCGGAAACCCAAGCGATACGGCGACCTCGCCGGCCTCGGCTATCGGCGCCACACGGCCATCGGGTATGGGCAGGCCATAAGCGGCGAGTGCTTTCTTGCTTTCCGCCTCGTTCATCGCGACGGGTTCGCCAACCAACGCGCTGGCCGATGGGACGACAAGGCCATCGACGTCGCGACGCGCCATCAGCTCGCGGCGGCGTTCGCCGAACAGGCAGGTTTTCGCAAGCGCATGGACGCCCTCACGAATGCCCTGCAGGGCGGCGACGCCCGCGTTGTGGGCGATGGTGCGGGGGCGGGGGGTCGAGTTCTCCGGCATGGATGTGGTCCAGGCCATGGGAATGCCCGTCTTCGCCTGGGTGTGGCAGAGCGCGCGCAGGACGGCATCCGAACCATCGACCTCTCCGGTGTCTTCCGGATTGGTGTCCATCACCAACAGTCCGGCGTCGACGTTGTCGTCGACCAGAACCGGGAAAATCCTGCTCAGCGTGTCGTAGTCGCCCCAGAAATTGGTGTTGTAGTCGAGCGGGTTGGTGATGTTGGCGAAATCAGGCATCACCTTGCGCAGGCTGTCGTACTGGCCTTGATCCGGTTGCGGCAGCTCGATGCCGAACGGTTCGGCGAGGTCGGCGACCGTCTCCGAATCGCCGCCTGAGCACGTGTAGACAACGATGCGGCGACCTTCCGGAACCCCGGTGTGGGTGATGAACTTGGCGGTCTCCAGCATGTCGGCGGGCGCCTCGACCCGAATGATGCCGAGGCGGTCAAACAACGCCTGATACATCGCGTCGTCACCGGCCAACGACGCCGTGTGCGTCAACGCAAGCTTCTTGCCCATGGCCGACACGCCTGCTTTGTGCGCGATAATCGGCTTGCCGGCTTCCAGAGCGCGGGCGGCAATGCGGCTGAACCGCGCAATGTCGGGGATGGTCTCGATAAAGAGCGTGAAGCACGTGATCGCGGGATCATCGACCAGCACATCCAAATAGTCGGAGATATCCAACACCGACTGATTGCCACAGGAGATGACATAGGCGAGCGGCGCCGAACGTTGGTTGTTGCAGACGTTGACACAGAGATTGCCGCTTTGCGCGATGAACGCCGAACCGCGCTCGACCCTTTCGCCAAGCGACGGGATTGCGAGCAACGGCACGCCGTGCAGAAAGTTGTTGATGCCATAGCAATTGGGGCCGACCAGCGCGAGGTCGCCGGCGTTGGCGACAAGTTCGGCTTCCAACTCAAAACCGACACCGCCGACTTCACGGTAGCCTGCGGCATAGCAGATAACGCCGCCGGCGTTCATGCCGTTGAGTTCGGTGACGATGGAATTCGTCATCTCACGATTGACCGCGAGGAACGTGGCGTCCGGCGCGCCCGGCAGATCATCGACCGACTTGAAACAGGGTAGGCCGGCCAACTCGTCGAGCTTGGGATTGACGACCCAGACCTCGCCGTTGAAACCCATGCGCCGGTTGGCGTTGATCGTGTGCTCCAGGAAGGAGCCGCCGATGTAGCAGACGGTGCGCGGGTTAAGCGTGCGCTGCAGGTTGTGCCGACGTGTCTCGCTCAGCATGACGATACTCCGCCTTAGGGCTTCTTCGGTTTCATGGCGGCCCAGTCGTCGTCCGTCATGGCGCGCAGGAAGTTGAATTGCCCGGCGCCTTGCAACCACTCGCCGCCGTCGATCGTGATGACGTCACCGTTGATGTAGCCCGAACCGTCAGCCATCAAAAAGACCGCGAGGTCGGCGAGTTCCTGGTGTTCGCCGACACGCCCCAGCGGCACGCTTGATTCACTCAGACCGTCTGCCAGCGATCCGCTCTTGGGCATGAGTCGATCCCATGCGCCGGGTGTCGGAAACGGTCCGGGCGCGATGGCATTGAGGCGGATACCACGATTGCCCCATTCAACGGCCAGGCTGCGTGTCATGGCGAGCACGCCGGCCTTGGCCATGGCCGAGGGCACCACATAACCCGATCCCGTCCAGGCATAGGTCGTCACGATGTTGATGACCGTCGCAGGATCATCGGCCGCCAGCCACTTTTTGCCGCAGGCGAGTGTCACGTAACAGGTGCCGTGCAGCACGATGTTCAGCACCGCGTCGACCGCACGGTGTGACAGGTCTTCGGTCTTGGAGATGAAGTTGCCGGCGGCGTTGTTGACCAACCCGTGCAGCGGGCCGTCCTGCCAGATCGCCTCGACCATCGCCGCCACCGCATCGGCGTCGCGGATGTCCAGGCTGTGCGCGGTGACCTCAGCGCCGAGTTCGCTGGCGAACGTCTCGGCCGTTTCGTCCAGGACTTCCTGGCGACGCCCGCAGATGACAAGCTCCGCGCCAAGCTCGCAACAGCGCCGGCCCATCGCCTTGCCGAGGCCACTGCCACCGCCGGTGATCAGGATCTTTTTGCCTTTCAAGAGGTCGGGCTGGAACATCGGCAGGATCTTCCCTTGGTGTGTTGTTGTTCGGCAGCAACGGAACGGATCGGCCGGTCAATGTCCTTTGAAGACCGGCTCACGTTTGGCGATGACGGCGGCCATCGCCTCTTTGGCGTCGTCGGTCTTTGCGCAGACGCCGCCGGCGCTCTTTTCTTCGGCAAGCTGGTCGGCGAGGCTTCGGGCCGACGCGCTATCGATGAGGGCCTTGGTCAGACGAATAGCGACGCTGGGGCCGCTGCCAAGTTTCTCGGCAAAGGCCATGGTTGCTGCTTCGAGCGCGTCGGGTTCGTGGACCTCGGTCAACATGCCGTTGTCGCGCGCCTGCTCGGCCGACCAGATATCGGCACTGAAGGCGAACCGTTTGGCGGCCTCCAGACCCATCAGGCGCGGCATGAACCAGGTTCCGCCGGCATCGGGGTTGTAGCCCATGGTCGTGAACGAACAGCGGAACCGTGCCGCCGACGAGGCAAAGCGAAAGTCGCATGCAAGCGCCATATCCAGGCCAGCGCCAACCGCCGTGCCGTTGATCATGGCGATGGTGGGGGCGGGCAGGGCATAGAGCATGAGGATCGCCTGATGCATCTCGCCGACCCAGTCGTGGTCCTCGACAGGCTCGCCCCGGTCGCGGGCAGCCGCCATTTCTGACCATTCCTTCACGTCGGCACCGGCACAGAATCCTTTGCCACGGCCCGTCAAAACCAGACAGCGCACGGCATCGTCCTTGGCGGCGGTGAAGGCCGCCTGCAGGTCCTTAACAAGCGCGAAGTTAAGCGCGTTGCGGGCATCCGGACGGTTCAGCGTCAGCACGCGCACGGCGCCGATATCGGCTTGTTCAAGACTGTCGCTCACGGTCGTCCTCCCCGAACGCTTGGTTGGCGGGAGTCATAGCATCCGATCCCGTGTGCGGCGCAACATGAAACCGCAGCGAGTGGGTGGGGCCAGCACGATTTGACGGCAAGCGCGCCGCCGCTCACAGTCGCTGGTGATGTTGTGCTGTCCTCGCTTTGTTTGCGCCATCATCGCTGTCGCGTTCGCTGTCGGCGCCACGCCGGTGGCGAAGGCTAGTGACGAGGTCGTCATGGGCGCTGTCTTGACGCTGAGTGGCGACGGCGCCGAGATCGGGAACGATATCCTGGAGGGCCTCCAGCGTGCCGTTGATGCGCTGAATGGGATCGGCGGAATCGAGGTGGCCGGCACGTTTCGTCCGGTTCGGCTGGAGGTTTTCGATGATCAAGGCAGCGACCGGCGCGCCGCCGCCTTGGCACGCGTACTGGTCTTGCGGCGTGACGCGACGGTTGTCATCGCCGGCTCGCGTCCCTCGGCGGGATTGGCCATCGCGCCGGTTGGTGCCGAGTTCCGCCGGCCCATGATCGATATCATCGGTCTGCCCGCTAAGGCCGCAACCGACATGGTGCCCTACCACTTCTCGGTGCTGCCTTCGCTGGAGGACCGCTGGATGCCGGCGATCACGTTTGCGGTTCTTGTCCGGCGGCTGCAAGGCAGCGTCTCGGAAGACCTGTCCCTTGGCCTGATCGCCGACGACATGGTGCTGCGCGATGCGGCGCGGCAGGTTGCCGTAGGCTGGGGCCTTCGGACGACTGACGAGGCCGACCGCCAGAATGGCAGCGTGGTTTTGTTGCTCGACACGCCCGGAAGGTGGCAAGCGACAATGACGTTCGGCAGCGGCATCGTCATTGTGCCGGCTTGCCAGGATGCCATCCTGCTGCGCCAGACCCGTCCAACCGGCGCCATCCTATGCACGGGTTTATGGCGGAACGACATTGCGGCGTCGGCATCTGAGCCGGCGCTTGCCGCGGAGATCGCAATTCTTGCGGTAGCGCAGGCGATTGCGCGCGGGCGCACCGCGTTCGGGCCGGTACTGCGTGACGTCTTGATGTTGTTGAATGTCGAGACGCCGATCGGTCCCATCAGGTTTGGCGCCGATGGCCGTAATGCCGCTCTCGCTTCCCGGCTCTACGCCGTTGAGTCCAATGGTCTTCATGAACTTGATGCGGCTGATCCCAGCTCACTCTGGCGTTTGGATCCCTGAAGCCCGGACCGACTGCGGTTGTCCTCGTCTTCTACCATCGCGATCTGTTCCTGTGCCGGGATCCGTGCTTTAACTTTCCAATACGTTGGGGGTGCTTGGGGGCATTTGACGTGTGGCATCTGTGTTGTCGCGCTGGCTGTCGTTGTTGGAGAGCCGGTGCCCGGGTTGCCGCCCTCGATTGAGCAGGTATTGGGTTGATTGAGCGGGGACGTGGACATTGAGCGATAAACCGACAGCGGAAGACGCAAACAACGGTTCGACCGCACAGCCTGTGGCGGCGTCTGAGGATGCATCCGATACAACGACCCCGAAGAGCAGAGGGCGCAAGATCGCGCTCTACCTGTTGGGTGCCGCCGTCGTTCTGTTCATCTATTTCATCTTTGCCGATCGGCTGACGCCTTACTCACCCTATGGCTATGTCCGCACCTATCTCGTCGAGATCGGTCCTGAGGTCAGCGGTACCGTCTCCGACGTTGCGGTCGACGACAACATGCGCGTTGAGGAAGACGCAGTCTTGTTCCGCCTGGATCGCCGTGAGTTTGAAATCGCGGTCGATGCGGCCGAAGCGCAATTGGGGCAGGCCGGCCAATCGATCGGTGCCAACACGGCAGGCGTAAGCGCCGCCCAGGCGGGTGTGACCGAGGCAAAGGCCAACCTGGCCAACGTGCAGGAACAGGCTGCCCGCGTCCTGACACTGGTTCAGCAGGGCGTCTACGCGCAGGCGCGCGCCGATACCGCCAATGCCGAGTTGGAGACCGCGGAAGCCCAAGTCCGCGAGGCCGAGGCCAATCTGCAACAGGCGCAGGAAGCGCTGGGGCCGACCGGGGAAGATAATCCGCTGCTGTTGGCGGCCTTGGCGGATCTAGACCTGGCCCGGCTCAACCTGTTGCGCACGACGGTTCGCGCGCCGTCGGACGGTGTCGTGACCGGCCTGCAGCTGGCGCCCGGTCAGCAGGCGCGCGCCGGTGAAGCCGTCATGGCATTCCTTGATGTCGAGGACGTTTGGATCGTTTCGTACCTGACGGAAAACAACCTGGGTCTGATCAGGAAGGGTGATCGTGTCGAGATCGCGCTCGATGTGCTGCCGGGCCGAATCTACGAGGGCACCGTGCAGTCGACTGGACTTGGCGTCGCCATGGACGATACGACGTCCGGCGGTAATCTGCCATCCGGTCTACCCGGCCGGTCCGTTACCGGCAGCGATCTTCGGTTTCCGGCACGCATCACGCTTAACGATACGCCCTATCCAGAGGGCATTCGTTTCGGCGCACGCGCCAGCGTCATCGTCTACCCGACCGATAACGGTCTGATGAACATGCTGGGTTGGATCAGGATCCGGCTCTCCAGCTTGTGGAACTATGTCAACTAGGACGGCTTCCGGCGCTCTCAGCAATCCGCTGGAAGGCCACGGCCTTCGCCTGATGATCGCGGTCGTCCTGGCGATGCTTGCCGGGGTGATTCACGGCGACTTCCTGGTCGTTTTCATGGCGCCGGTCTTCGTCACCATGTTTGCCGCGCCGGATGGACCGGCGCCGACGCTGACTAAGGCCGCCGCGATTGCCTTGCTGGTATGGGTCACCGGATTGGCGACGGGCGGCATCGGCGATTTCTTCTCCAACCATCAGTCGGTCCTCATCCTGTTTTTTGCCACGGGCATCTTCGCCTGTTTCCTGCGTGATGCGTTGGTTGGGCCGAGACCAGCCATTGGCCTGATACTTGTCGTTATGGTGATCGCCGGAACGATGAGCGCGAACTTCGCGCCGTTGGCCAAAGATGTCATCAACGCCTTGCCGGTCGCCGTGCTGTTTTCGATGGGTGCGATCATGTTCGCCCATGCGATCGTGCCGTCGACCGCGGACGTTACGGGTGTTGAGCCTGCCGGTGAGGCCGCAGAGGCTCCGGTGCGCGACGCGCTCATGCGCACGGCCATCCTGTTGCCGCTGATTATCTGGTTCCTGGCGACCGGCAAGGTCGGCAGTTTCTACATCCTGATCGTTGCCATATCAGTCTTGCGTGTGCCCAAGCCTGAAACCGTTGGCCTCGCATTGGTGGCCGCCAACTTTCTGGGCGGTGCCATTGCCCTGATCGCGGCAACGATGATCTTCATTACGCCGTCGCCGTTGTTCGGTGTGATCGTCCTTGCGCTGATGGCGCTGGGCCTGGGTCTCATGGTCGAGCAGGGCGGCGTACGCGGTAAGCTTGCCAACGCCGCGGCCGGACCGGCGATGATCATGCTGATGTTGGCGCTGTCGGTGCTCGACGGTAGCGATGTCTACATCAGCCGCGTCCTCGAAATCGCAGCCTCGGTCCTCTACGTGATTCTGGCCATGGCGCTTTTAAGCTCCGCCGTCCGAAAACCGGTGACCTAGCGCATCAGCGCAACGTAACGAGGCGTACGGGTCCACCCACTTCCAGTCCCAAGCGTTCCGCGGCGCTACCGCGATTGACGGCAATCTCGGCCAGACCGTTGGCGTTCTCGTACCACGTGGCGTCGCCGACCGGGACATCGCCGAAGGTACGGCTGCGTTCCAGGTGCTGGCCGTTGATTTCGAGTGCCGTTCCTGCCGGCAGCGACTCAGCGCGCATGCCGGTCATGGCGTTACCATAGCGGTCGATATAGACGATCTCCGGCAGGTCATCGGGCCAATCGTGGTGCAGACGGTGTTCCGGATCGACCGGTTCGCCCGGTGGATGGTCACCGCGCGCCAAGGCGGCGGCGACGGGTGCAAAGAGGTCGCGGCCATGAAACGTCGCTGACATTGACCTAGGCTGATGGGTGATGTCCCACATCCGGCAATCGTCATTGCGTTGCATGACGACGTTGAAGAGCCCGTTGTCGGGTCCGACGAACCAGCGTCCGCCGGCCCTGACGATGACCGGCCGCCGCCATGCCGTCCCCACGCCCGGATCGACGACCGCAAGAAAGATCGAGTCGTGCGGAAAGGCGTCTGTGTAGGCCGCCAAGAGGTAGGACGAGGCACGCGGCGCGAAAACCGGGGCATCGGAAAAGAGGTCGAAGACGGGTGTGTCCGGGACGTCACGCCACAGCGCGGCCTTCACTTGACCGATATAGGGGCCTTCCAAGCCGAAATCTGTGAACAGCAGGATCATGAGGGTCCAGATCGTCGTGGCACGGCAGTCTGCCGTGGGGTCATCGACAGGATAGGCCAAGTCGTGGCGGTCTTCACGGATTGCAATCCGATTGAGGTTTTGCCTTGGCGCCGACTTGGCGGAATACTGACACCGGACTCCTGGATACAACGGCTTGGCGTCGTTTCGCGGACATGCGGTTTATCGCTTCAATGCTGGCTCTGGTTGCCGTTCTGGTGGTGGTGGCCTTTTGGGGTCTGAAATCGATCGGCCTGATCGGCGAATCCTGTCCATCGCTGCAGTCCGACGGGTTCCAAATCATGATCGACAACAAACTGCTGTTCGCCCTGCGCGCCAACGTGCACGAGGCGACCACGAAGGAACTCAGAATTGGACCGGAGGAATGTATCGCGGTTGATGTCAACAAGGTCCGCATTGGCGTCGAGACCTGGGCGTTCGGCGAGACCGGCACGCCAAACTGTGTTGCCGAACTGCGTCCTGCCAACCGTCTGAGCATTTTCGAGCGGGGCGGGGTCGTCTATTGCGAGGTCGGCGAAGCCCACTGAGTGCGCTCTTTATCCATGAGCGGAGCAGATTCACCTGTCTTGATGTCATCGCGAAGCGATTCCATCAAAACAGGATCTGCTCTAGTGCTTGCGGCTGCTCTCGGCGAGGTCGCGGTCCATCTGGTCGCGTACCGTCTTCATGGCAATGGCGGCGCCGATCGTGGACGTCCTGGGAACACCGACATAAGGGTGTTGTTCTTCGAGCGGCCGGGTTGCACGCTGCGTCATGCGAAAGAGCGCGAACAAGCCGAGCGAAAGATGAGCTGCGGCCAGAAACCAGAAAAAACCTGCCGGACCGAACTCCGCCATGGCGACGCCCGTGATTACCGGGCCAGCCATGCCGCCTATGCCACCGGCCATGAGTAGGCCGCTGGAGGCTGCGACCATCTGTTTGGGTGAAAGGAAGTCGTTGGTGTGCGCGACGGCCAGCGAATAGATGGGAAATGACAGGCCGCCCAGGAGCGCGCCGATGGTCAGCAGCACGGGCGCGGTCTCGATGTCCAGGGTCGCGCCCGCGACGGCAACCAGGCCCGCCAGAATGCTGGCTGCCGTCAAGATCTGACGCCGATCGAAGTGGTCGCTCAAGCGACCAATCGGCCACTGCAGGATCATGCCGCCCAGGACCATGGCGGTGATGAAGAGGGAAATGTCGGCAAGCGACATGCCGATCTCCTGAGCGTAGACCGCGCCCAGGCCGATCATGGTGCCGGCCGCTGCGCCCTGCAGCATGGACCCCGCGACGCCGAGCGGCGAGATACGCGCCAATTGGCGCAGCCCCAGCTTGTCATTGGCCTGGAACTCAGGTGCGGGATAGGCGGTGAGCGAAATCGGCACGACCGCAAGCGAGACAAGAACGGCCGCGACGATGAAGAGCACGAAACCGTCCGGACTGGCCGTGTTCATCAGCAGCGGTCCCAAGGCCATGGAGCCCAGCATGATCACCATGTAGACGGAGAGCAGTTGACCGCGGGTTTTGTTCGTCGAGCGATCGTTGAGCCAGCTCTCCGCGACGATGTAGAGGCTCGCATAGGCGAACCCGGTCAAGACCCGCATGAGAGTCCAGATCACCGGCTCTACCGCGACGGCATGGATCAACGGGGCGATCGACGCGATCGAGGCCATGGCGCCGAACACGCGGATATGGCCAACCCGCGTGACAAGACGCGGTGTCAATGTGGACCCGATCAGGAAGCCGACAAAGTAACCGGCCATGATGATGCCGGTCACCTCGGTCGGAAAACCAGCCAAGGTCGCGCGAACGCCAAGAAGGGTGCCCTGAAGCCCGGCGCCCAACATAAGAAGCCCGATGCCCAGCAGAAGAGCCCAGATGGAGACGACGGCAGCCAGCATGGTCGCGGCACCCCAAGGAATTGCGGCGGGGCTTATGCGCGATTTGTCCGGTGAAATCCATCCAAATCGTACGGTGGCGGCGCACCGGCGCGCGTTTCTTGACGACCCGGACTCGGCGTTCGAGACTGGCGGCTCTTCAGACGGCAGAGGAGGGGCCGTGACCATCACGTTGAAACCTCTGGCCGACGCCCTTGGCGTCGTGGTCGAAGGCCTTGACCTCGCCCAGCCGATTGCGCTTGAGACAGCCGAGCAGCTGCGTGACGCTTGGGCCAAGCACCACCTTCTCCTGCTGCGTGGTCAAGACATTGACGAGGAGCAGCAGGTCGCCTTCGCGACCTTGTTCGGGCCGATCTCGCACCGTGGCGCCTATATGAAGGACCGCCAGGCGAGTCATGTTTCTAATGTGCGCGCGGATGGCATTCTTGGTGGCGGGGTGCTGCACTTTCATTCGGACCACACGTTCTTTGCACGCCCGCTCAAGGCGATCTGTCTTTATGCGATCGACGTGCCGTCCTCCGGTGGCGAAACACTGTTTGCCAACGCGATCCTTGCCTATGGGAACCTTCCCGATGACATGAAGGCGCGCATTGCCGGGCTGAGCTCGGTGCAGCTATTCGACTACACCGGCGACTACAACCGGAGGACCCTGCTGGAAGATGCGCCGGCCGACGCGCCACGATGCGATCACCCGCTGGTCAAGACCGACGAGGCGACGGGCGAGAAGCTGCTGTTCCTGCACGAACACACGACTGCGGCGATTCCCGGCCTCGACCATGACGGGGTCGACGCGCTGTTCGCCGATCTCATGCCCTATCTCAACGATCCCGATATCGGCTACCGCCATACCTGGTCGCCGGGCGACGTGCTGCTGTGGAACAACATGACACTTCAGCATGCGCGGACTGACTTTGACCAAAGTCAGGCGCGAACCATACGGCGTGTGCCGATCGCAGTCAGCGACGCCGAAGCCCATGACGCCACCGCGACCGCCGCATAAAGGTCGCTAGGAAAGGGACGAAATGAGCACACCGCTTGTCGACACCGCCGTCGCCTGGCCTGGCGGCGCCCAATGCGCGGTCATGTTGAGTTTCGACTTTGACGCGGAGACCCTGTGGATCGGCCGCGACCGCGCCAATTGGAAACGCCCGGGGGTTCTTTCTCAAGGCAAGTACGGCGCCAAGCTTGGCGTGCCCAAGGTTCTTGAGACGCTCGATGATGCCGGCATCAAGGCGACCTTCTTCGTGCCCGGCTGGACGGCGGAAAACCACACCGATCGCGTCGAGGCGATCGTCGGGGCGGGGCATGAGGTCGGCCACCACAGTTATCTGCACGAATGGATCGACCCGGAGGATCCGGCCGCCGAGGAGGCCGAACTCGACAAAGGCCTGGAGGCGCTCGCCAAGACAGTTGGCGTCACGCCCAAGGGATACCGGTCACCGGCTGGCGAAACCAGCGACAACATGGTGCGCCTATTGACTGACCGTGGTTTCCTCTACGACAGCTCCATGATGGATGACATCAACCCCTATCGCCATGTTCTGGCCGACGGCTCGCCCGGTGTCGTCGAGGTGCCCTGGCACTGGAGCCTGGACGATGCGATCTACCTGCTGTTTTCGATCCGCAATCCCCGGCCGGTCTTCACCAACAGCCACATCCTGGAAGTCTGGCAGGAGGAGTTCCGCGAAATCTATCGCTGGGGCGGGTTGTTCGATTTGGTCATGCACCCGCAAATCATCGGCCGCCCGTCGCGTATCGCGCTGCTGCGTGAGTTCATCGCCTGGATCAAGACCTTCCCGAATGTGTGGTTCGCGACCGGCAGCGAGGTCGCCGACGCGTGGCTGGCGCAGGCGGGCGAGGGCAGCTAACGCGCTGAGAAGATCGGTTTGTCTTCCTTGATCGTTTCGACGATCTCGATGTCCTTCAGCGCTGAGGCGTCGACGGTATAGGGATCGTCGGCGAGTATCACGAGGTCGGTCAGCTTGCCGGGCGTGATGGTGCCCTTTAGATCGTCTTCGAAGTGCTGGTAGGCGCCTTCGATGGTCATGGCCTTTAACGCGGTCTCAACATTGATTTGCTGATCCGGTCCCAGGACGGCGCCGCTTCGTGTCTGGCGGTTGATCGCTGACCACAGCAACATGCGGGAGTCCGACGGCACGACCGGTGAGTCGTTGTGCAAAGTGAAGCGTACGTCACGCGCACGTGCCGATGCGGTCGGCGAAATGCGCGCGGCGCGTTCAGGACCCATCACGGAGTCCCGGTGCCAGTCGCCCCAGTAGAATGTGTGCGTGACGAAGAAGGACGCCATCATGCCGAGCGCTGCCATGCGGTCGAGCTGGTCGTCGCGCGCCATCTGGGCGTGGATCATGACCGGCCGGCGGTCCGCGGTGCCGCAGCGCTCGGTCGCTTTGCCGACGGCATCGATGAACTGGTTGCCGGCCGCATCGCCGTTGCAATGCGCCAAGACCTGCCAGCCCCGCTCAAACAGGGCCTCGACCAGAGCGGCCAGGTCGTCGTCGGTCACCAGCGGATAGCCCGCGTAACCGGCTTCGCGTCCGACGGGCGGTATGAGATAGGGCTCGGTCAGCCAGGCGGTCTTGCCCTGGGGCGAACCATCGAGCATCAGTTTTGCGCCGCCTAACCTGAGTCTGTCGTCGTAGGCGTCGGGCACGTAACTGCTGGCGTCGAGCGCGGCAACGGAATCGAAGAGCGGGTAGGCGACCACGTCAAGATCAAGGCGTCCGGCCGCGTTGGCGGCCCGTAGCAAGTCCATTTCATAGTCGCGAGTCGCACCGTCTTGCGCCGTCGTGATCCCCCACGCCGCGTAGTTCCGCTGGGCCGTATCAAGAAAGTCGAGCAGGTGAGTCGGCTTGAACTCGGGCAGGTGGTCCTGGAACAGAAGCAGCGCGTTTTCCTCGACGATGCCGCTCGGAACGGTGCCGCCGGCCTGGCGACGAACGACGCCGCCGTCCGGGTCAGTCATCGCTGCCGTCACGCCGGCCAATTCGAGCGCCTTTGAATTGGCGACGGCAAGGTGTCCGGAAACATGCCAGATGAAGATCGGCTGGTCCGTGGTGATCGCGTCCAAATCATCGCGATCGGGATGGCGTTGTTCGGCGAGCAACGATTCGTCATAGCCCGCACCCAGCAGCCAGCCGCCAAATCCGCCATCGTTCATATCGCGATAGCGGCGCAAAGCCTGCTGCAGATCGGCGATGCTCTGGACCGGACCGGCCGGCGGCGGCTGAAGGTCGGCGAACCCAAAATACATCCCTGTGCTCGCCAGATGTCCGTGGCCATCAATGAAACCCGGCAGTACGACAAGCCCATCCAGGTCGTCGATGCGTGTCGTCGTACCGGCTAGCGCCATCATCTCGTCATCCGATCCCACGGCGGTGATCCGGCCGCCTGAAGACGCCAGCGCCTGCGCGCCGGGCCGGTCGTCATCCATCGTGATGATCCGCGCGCCGCGATAGATGACATCCGGTGGCCCATCCGGTATCGCCTCGGACCCGATACCGCGTCCGAATCCGGCAAGTGCCGCGCCCGCCAGTTCCGATGGGGCGCCTTGCTGACGGCTACCAAACTCCGCCATGCCACCACCAACCAGGGCCGCGGCGGCGACTGCACCGCCCAGGATTTCGCGACGCGCCGGCATGTCTCGACGCGGTCCCATGAGCGGCCAAAGGTAGGGGCTGCAACAGCCGCAACCGGGCTGAGGCTTGTCATGGTCATGGCTCATCGATCGCTACCTCGCTAAGCGTCGTGCCCTAATCGAATTGGGAGAAATCGGGCGCACGTTTTTCCATAAAGGCATTGAACGCTTCCTGGGCTTCGGGCGAACGCACACGCTCGAAAAAAGGCTCCATCTCGTCGCGAATACGCTGATCCAGCGGTAGGCGCGCGTTCCTCACCATCGCCTTGGTCACCCGGAGTGCCGCGGCCGGTTTAGCGGCCAGACGCGCGGCACGGGCGACAGTTTCGGACTCCAGTTGGCCGTCGTCGAAGATCGCGTTGACCATACCGGCGGATTTTGCCGTCTCGGCATCGAAACGATCGGCAAAAAGAAAAAGCTCCATCGCCTTTTGGTGACCGCAGACCAAAGGCAGCAACATGGTCGCGCCGGCCTCGGGAAACAGGCCGAGGTCGACAAAGGGAAACGAGAAGGTCGCGCTGCGCGACGCATAGACGAGATCGCAATGCAGCAGCATCGTGGCGCCTACGCCGACGGCAAATCCATTGACCGCGGCGATCAGGGGTTTGTTGAGTGTCGCCAGCGCATTCAGGAAGTGGTCGGGCGGCCGTTGGCCGGGTTCCGATTTGCCGCCGACAAAACTCGAAACGTCATTGCCGCTGGTAAAAGCGTCGCCCGTGCCGGTGATCCTGATGACCCTGACCTTCGGGTCGGCATCCGCCGACCGCAGGGCATCGGCGGACGCCGTGTACATCTCCCAGGTCAGCGCATTCTTTTTGTCGGGACGGTTAAGCCGGATATGCATGACGCCGTCTTTTGTCTCGACCACCACGTGATCGGCCATGGCTTTGTCCTCCCCCTCATCGTCGCCGTTCGGCCATGTTATAGATGCGCGACGCTCTGACCAGTCGCATGAGGGAGCCACGCATGGGGACATTTCGTTTCGCCGGCCAGACCGCGATTGTAACCGGCGCTGCCGGCGGTATCGGCCGGGCGACGGCCCTGCGTCTGGCCACCGAGGGCGCGTGCGTACTGGCCGTCGACATCAAGCAGGACGCACTGGCCGAGACCGTCGACCTGGCCGATGAGGCACAGATCGTACCCATGATCGCCGACCTGACCGACCGGGATGCACCGAGGACGGTTGTCAATGAGGCCCTTGACCAGTTCGGCAGCGTCGACATCCTGGTCAACAACGCAGGCATCAGCGGGCGCAACCGCCGCGGCGGTGGCGACATCGATGACCAGGAATGGGAGGCGATTATCGATATGAACGCCTCGTCTGTGTACCGCATGGCACGGGCGGCCCTGCCGCACTTGCCACGTCCCGGCGGCAGGATTGTCAACATCAGTTCGGTCTTCGGCCTGGTCGGCTTTCCCGGCTCGCCTGGCTATGCCGCCGCGAAAGGGGCGGTTGCCCAACTGACCCGGCAGATGGCGTCCGACTACGCTGCCGAGGGCGTCAACATCAACGCGATCGCACCGGGTGTCATCGAGACGGCGATGACGACGGAGAGCATCAGCAACGATCCCTGGTACCATGACGCCATGATCAAGACATCGCCGATGGGGATCGGCCAGCCAGACGATATCGCCGGCGTCGTCGCGTTCCTCTGTTCCGATGATGCGCGCTATGTGAACGGCCAGGTCATCGCGGTCGATGGCGGTTGGTCGACGACGCGGTACTGGCCGAGGTCATGACCATCGCGCGCTCACGTGTTTTTAACGTGCAGCCTCTGCCGGGCGCCACGTTCGGCGGCCTTATCGACGTCGACGACATCAACGGGTTTCTGGCGGCGGCTGAAGCCGCGCCCGACGACTTGATGAGCGCCATGATCGATGGTCATGGCCTGCTGCTGTTGAAGGGGTTTCAGGCGATCGCCGATGATCCTGGGATGCTGGTGGCGCTCAGCAGACTGTTTGGCGAGGAGGTCGAGAACTATCGGCTGACCGCGACGGATCAAAACTGCATCCATGCCGATCATCCGGAAATCCTGGTTCTGACCAACCTGCCGCCGTGCGACAAGCAGCCGCCGGCGAAACCGGAACCGGCCGTGTTGCCGGATGGCGGTTTCCCGCTGCAGTTCCCGCTGCGTCGCGGCTGGCACACCGACCAGAGTTTCCGCCGACCGCCGCCGGATATCTCGCTCTTCTGTGCGCTGGTGCCGGCGCCCAAAGGGCAGGGGCAGACGCTCTATGCCGACGGCATCGGTGCTTACGAGGCCTTGTCGGACGATATGAAGGCGCGGATCGAGCATCTGGAAGGTCTGCACATCATCCCCGGCAGCGGCCGCGCGGAGTACGCCGTGCGCGCCGGCGAGACGCCGCGCGACCTGGAGCCGCGCGAGGCGCCGCAGTCTCAGCCGGTGGTGCGCGTCCATCCGGTGACCGGCCAGAAAGCGCTCTATCTGTGCGAGGCCGGTCAGATGGACTGGGTCGAGGGGCCCTTGATCGGCATGGAGCCGGGTATCCATGGCGATGGCGCCAAGCTGCTCTATGACCTCATGGAGCATTTTACGCAGCCGCGCTTTGCCTATGCGCACGAGTGGGAAGCCGGTGACCTCATCGTCTACGACAACCGATGCACGATCCACTGCGCCACGTGGTTCGATGCCGAGCAGTACGATCGCGTGATGTGGCGCACGACCGTCTGGGGTAACCCGGGCCCGCTCTATGACGGCGAAGAACGAAGCTGGATGGTGACATGAGGGCACAGCGATGAGCGCACCGCGCAACCAGCCGGCCTACGACGCCGACGAGATTCTGGACGGCATTCGCGACTGGGTGACGACGGAAAGTCCGACGGTTCATGTCGAGGGCGTCAACCGGATGATGGACAAGGCCGAGGAGGCCATGACCCGGCTTGGCGCGACGATCGATCGCCAGCCCGGTATCGACGGCTACGGTGACATCGTCATCGGCCGTGTCGAAGGCCGGCAGCCGGGACCGGGTGTCCTGGTGCTGGGCCATCTGGATACCGTCCACATGGTCGGCACGCTCGACAACGAATTGCCGTTCCGCCGCGACGGCGATCGCGTTTACGGTCCGGGTATCTACGATATGAAGGGCGGCATGTTCACCGCCTATTACGCATTGCGCCAGCTCTTGCGCGCCGGTGAGACGCCGGAACTCCCGGTCACGTTCATGTTCATTTCCGACGAGGAGGTCGGCAGTCCCTCGAACAGGCTGCGCATCGAAGAAATCGCCAACGAGCACAAGTATGTCCTGGTGCCGGAGCCCGCGAAGGGCGAAACCGGCATGCTTGTCACCGGGCGCTATGCCTTCTTACGCTTTATCGTGCGCGTGCGCGGCAAGCCTGCCCATGCGGGCGCACAGCTGACCCGAGGCCGCAGCGCCATCGCGGAAATGGCGCAGCAGATCCTCGCCATCGAGGCGATGACTGACAGGGAACGCGGCGTCACCTATAGCGTCGGCGTTGTAGAGGGCGGCACGTTCGTCAACGTGGTGCCGATTGCGTGCTCGGCCGAAGTCTTGTGCGTCGCGCCGTTCGCCGAAGCCATGGACGAGATCCGCGCCAACATGGCGTCACTCTCGCCCATCAATCCGGAATGCACAGTCGATGTCGAAGCCGGGCCGGTGCGCCCGCTCTTCGAGCCAAGCGACGCGACACTCGCGCTTTATGCTGAGGCCGAAAAGATCGCCGGCGAGATCGGCTTTGTACCCGGACACGGCAGCTTCGGCGGCGGCAGTGATGGCAACTTCACCGGCGCTCTCGGACTGCCGACGCTCGATGGTCTGGGCCTGATGGGCGATGGCGCGCACACCCATGAAGAGCACGTCCTCTATTCGTCGCTGGTGCCGCGCGCGAAACTGTTGGCGGGTTTGTTCAGGACACTGTCTTAGATCGGCGTCAGGCGCCGTTCAGCACGATTCGGCCAGTCTCCGCGACATCGTAGCCGCCCATCTGCTTCGCGCGTTCGCTAAAGCGTTTGGAGCGAGCGAACCACAAGAGGTCCTGCCACGGTTTATCGAAGAAGTCGTGACGCCCGATGACGAGGTCATAGCGTTCGCGGGCCAGCGGTACGAAGTCGAGATCGAGCTGTTGGGCGACGGCGGCGACGCCGAAACCGGCGTCGGCGCGATCTTCGGCCACGGCCAGGCCGACCTCGGTCTCGCTCAAGGCCGGGGCGGCGATGATGTTGAGATCGCTGATCGACAAATCCTGTTCGCTCAACAGGTAGCCGAACAGCAGACGGCTTCCGGCTTCCTGTTGGCGATCGACAAACCGCGGCTGGTCGGCTCTTAGTGGCTCCAGTCCGGTAATCTGTTTGGGGTTGCCCTTGGCAACGATCAGCCCCTGGTCGCGCCAGGCCCAGGTCATGGCCACCACCGGGCGACCGGCGAGGGTGCGGTGAAGCGTCGGCAGGTTGTGGTCGCCGCTTGCCGGATCGAAGACATGCAGGCCGCAGGCAACGGCCTCGCCGTCGGCAAACCGGCGAAGCCCGTCCAGGCTGCCGCCGAACATCAACGCCAAGCCGCAACCGGATTCGCGCACGGCCCAGTCGAGCAGGGGATCGTGACTGCCGGCGATGATCGGCGGGGGCGATGCCCGGATTTCCGGATCGCCTTTCTGCGCCAGGTTCTGCACCACCCACAGATCGATAACGGTCTTGGGGAACAGCCACTTGCCGGTGACCCGCGTGCACGGGATTTTGCCCGTCTTGACGAGGTCATAGACCTTGCGTTCCTTGATGCGCAGATAGGCCGCGACCTCGCGCGTGTTCATCATGTCCGCCATGTGTCCGCCGGGGCAGGGGCCAAAAAAGTTGCGCGATGGCCATTTAGATATCACATGGAGCAAGTCAACGAAGCTGCCTGATGGACGCCATGCGCCTGCTTATTGCTATTTTTCTGCCGTTTTTGCTGTTTTTCACCATTGGCCGCCCCCTTGCCGGGATCATCTGCCTGATTTTGCAGATCACCCTGATCGGCTGGATTCCCGCCGCGTTGTGGGCGGTCTACGCCTTGAGCCAGTTCCAGACCGACCGCAAGATCGAGGATATGCATCAGTCGGGGCACCAGCCATGAAACGCGAATCGCTCCATACGGTCATCAAGCTGCTGATCGCCTCGCTTGTCGTAGGCCTGGTGATGGCGATGGTGAATGTCACGCCGCTCAGTCTGATCCAGAACCTCGGCGACAATTTCGAGGCGATGTTCAGCGCCTTTGTCAACGCGGCGAGTTGGGCGATCACCTACATCATCATGGGTGCGGTGATTGTCGTGCCTATCTGGCTCCTGTTCAGGCTGATGGGCGCCAAGAGCAAACGCAGCGGCTAGCGCGAGTCGTCAATCGACGGTGAAGTGTCTCGGAAACAACGCGCTTAGATATGTTCTGAGCGCCCGCATGCCATCGGCGTGCTGATCGGGGCGGGGGTTCAGGTGCTCGGCCAGCCAGAAGCCGAAAAGCATGGCTTCCAGTCCGTCGATGGCCGCCGTCAGGTCGACATCATAACCGCCGTCATCGTCGACCAGCGTCTCCAGCAGCATGTGCACGTCGTTTCTGTAGCGCCGGTCCCTTGGTGAGCTCATCTCCCGATAGAGCGTGCTGCCCTTTGCCTCGCCCCAAAACGCATGCCAGACCGACACGTACTGTGGGTAATCATGGACGAACCGCACATCGTAGCTCAGCAGTCTCAGGAGCCGCTCGCCCGGACTGCCGCTCTCATCGGCAAGCGCGGCGTCCCAGCCGGCGCTGAACTCACCCCCGATGTGGCGCAAGACCTCGATGTGAAGCTGGTTCTTGGACTTGAAGTGAAACAGCACCAGCGTGCGCGAGACGTCTGCTTGGCGGGCCACCGTGTCGACCGTGCTGCCACGCAAGCCACGTTTCGCGATGCAGCCAATTGCCGCGTCAATGATCGCTCTTCGGCTGACCTCGCCCTTCATGCGACGTCGGTCGGTTGACTGCTGAGTCACTGCCATGTGTGCGGCTTTCTCATGGTCACTATCGTCATCCCATCTTGTAACTGACCAGTCAGTCAGTTAGCGTGATTTCGTACGCGATGGGACTGTATGTGTCCAGCATTCGAGCCGTTCGGGGTTGGTTGAACCGTTGAATTTGGCGGCTTGGACTAGCGCAGAACATGAGCCGTCTCAGGGCGAGAAAACTACCGTCGTCACCTGTAGGGGGCGCAGTGCCATTCCACATGCCCGCCTGTGCGACGACGGTTTTGTGAACACAGGGAGATACACATGGACATCAACGAGTTTAAGGACAGGTTAGCGGCTGGCACGTTGACACGCCGTGACCTGAACAAGACACTGGCATCGGCCGGTCTGGCCGCCGTGACGATGCCGTTCGTGTCGGGAACCGCGAGCGCGGAGGAGCAGGCGATCTACTTCACCTGGGCAGGCTACGACATTCCCGAACTGTTTCCGGCCTATCTCGAGCAACACGGCGCGCCGCCGGATACGCCGCTGTTCGGCGATAACGAGGAAACCTTCATCAAGATGAAGTCCGGTTTCCAGGTCGACGTCGCCCATCCCTGCAGCTTCCACGTCGGCCGTTGGCGTGATGCCGGGATCATCCAGGCGATCGACACCTCACTCCTGTCGAACTGGGGCGATGTCTTCCCCGATCTGCAGTCCTTGACGGGCACCCAGTTCGACGGCGAGCAATGGTTCGCGCCATTCGATTGGGGACAGACGTCGATCACCTATCGCACCGATCTCGTCGATGTCGATGAAGATTCCTGGGCGCTCCTGTGGGACGAACGCTACAAGGGCAAGTTGTCCATGATGGGCGCGGCGGAAGACGCGTGGTGGTGCGCCGCCATCTACGCCGGCGTTGACGTTAACAACGTCACCGACGAAGACCTGGTCAAGGTACGTGCGCTGCTCGAAGAGCAGCGGCCGTTGCTTCGCTTCTACAACAACGACATGACGACCGTCGAACAGGCGCTTGCGACGGGCGAGTTGGTCGCCGCCATGACCTGGAACAGCTCACCGCTCGAGCTGACCAACCAGGGCATCCCGGTGAAGTTCATGAACCCGAAAGAAGGCGCTCTGACCTGGGTGTGCGGCATGGTCCTGGCTTCCGGTGCGCCGCATTACGATAAGGCGCATGACATCATCAACGCCCTGATCGCTCCGGAGCCGGGCATCTTCCTGATCGAAGAGTACGGTTATGGTCATTCGAACGAGAGAGCGTTCGAGGCCGTTCCCGAAGATGTTCTGCTGGCGCGCGGCTTGTCGAAGAATCCGCTATCGATCCTTGAGGCCGGCGTCTTCATTCCCAGTGCCAGCCCTGAGATCAATACCAAGATCGAGCGCGACTGGAGCGAGGTCACGGCCGGCTTCTAGATCGGATCGCGCAGACCACATGGAGCGGGTCGGCATCGCCGGCCCGCTCTTTGTCGTTTTGCGTCGGAGGCAGGCGCAGCGATCAAGCCACCAAAATCGACCGGACCAAACTCCCTCTCCCCTTGAGGGAGAGGGCCGGGGTGAGGGGTCTTGCGCGATAGCGCAACCAAATGTGCGGCATGATCAATGGAGTCGGTTCCCCCTCACCCAGCTCCGTCTAGGGCGCTATCACGCCCAAGTCGGCGCAACCCTTTCCCTCGCTGGGGAGAGGGGTCGCGTTGATACTAGGCGGCAGTCGCCTGGCGGGCGCGGCGTTTGCGTTCATGGGGGTCGAGCCAGCGTTTTCTAAGCCGAATTGATTCAGGTGTAACTTCAACCAGCTCGTCCTCGGCAATGTAGGCCATGGCGCGTTCCAGCGGCATCTTTAGTGGCGGCGTCAACAGCACGGCGTCATCCTTGCCGGACGCGCGCATGTTGGTGAGCTGTTTGGCCTTGAGCGGGTTGACGTCGAGGTCCTGGCCCTTGTTGTGCTCGCCGATAATCATGCCCTTGTAAACCTTGTCGCCAGGCGAAATGAAGAGGGAACCGCGTTCCTCGAGGTTCCACAGAGCATAGGCGACGGCGCTGCCCTGTTCGGCGGAAATCAGCGTGCCGACACGGCGGCCGGGCAGATCGCCCTTGTAGGGCGCGTAGCCGTGGTAAAGGCGGTTCATGATGCCGGTGCCGCGGGTGTCGGTCATGAATTCGTTGTGGTAGCCGATCAGGCTGCGCGACGGGACGAGGAAAACCAGTCGGGTCTTGCCACCGCCCGAGGGACGCATTTCCAACAGGTCGCCTTTGCGTTTACCGAGTTTCTCGACGACTGGACCTGTAAAGTCATCGTCAACGTCGATAACGGCTTCCTCGATCGGTTCCATCAAGTCGCCGGTTCCCGGATCCTTGCGGTAGAGGACGCGGGGCCGGCCGATAGCGAGTTCGAAACCTTCCCGACGCATGGTCTCGATCAAGACACCGAGCTGCAGTTCGCCGCGCCCGGCGACCTCGAAGACCGTCTTGTCATCTGTCTGACGTACTTCGAGCGCGACGTTGCCTTCGGCTTCTCGCATCAGACGATCGTGGATCATGCGGCTGGTGACCTTGTCACCTTCCTTGCCGGCGAGCGGTGAATCGTTGATCGAGAATGTCATCGCGAGCGTCGGCGGGTCGATCGGCTGAGCTTCGAAAGGTGTATCGACACTGGGGTCGCACAGCGTGTCGGCGACGCTGGCCTCGCCGAAACCGGCGAGCGCGACGATGTCGCCGGCTTCCGCCTGATCGACGCCGACCCGCTCCAGACCGCGAAAGGCGAGGATCTTGCTGACCCGGCCTTGCTCGACCACCTTGCCGTCGCGCGACAATGCCTTGATCGAGGCGTTGGCTTTAAGCGATCCCTGGGCGATACGCCCGGTGAGCAAGCGGCCCAGATAGGCGTCGGTCTCCAGGGTTGTCGCCAGCATGCGGAACGGTCCATCCTGTTCGACGTCGGGTGCCGCGACATGTTCGACGATCAGGTCGAACAGGGGCGTCATGTCCTTGCGTTCGTCGCCTAGTTCGGCCACGGCCCAGCCGTGCTTGGCCGAGGCATAAACGGAAGGGAAATCGAGTTGATCGTCGTTGGCGTCGAGGGCGGCAAACAGATCGAAGACCTCGTTCAGCACTTCCTGGGCCCGCTCTTCGGGCTTGTCGACCTTGTTGATGACGACAATGGGTTTGAGACCCAGGCGCAATGCCTTGCCGACCACGAACTTGGTCTGCGGCATCGGGCCCTCGGCCGCATCGACCAGAACGCAAACGCCATCGACCATGCTGAGAATGCGCTCGACCTCGCCTCCGAAATCGGCATGGCCGGGCGTGTCGACGATGTTGATGCGTGTCGAGCCCCATTCGACGGACGTGCATTTGGCCAGGATCGTGATGCCGCGCTCACGTTCCAGGTCGTTGCTGTCCATCGCGCGTTCGGCCACCTGTTGGTTGGCGCGAAACGTGCCGCTTTGCTTCAAAAGCTCGTCCACCAGGGTCGTTTTGCCGTGGTCGACATGAGCGATGATGGCGATGTTCCTGAGGTCCATGCCGGATAAACCAGTTTAAGGATTGTCGGGGTGCGTCCCTATATCGTGCATGGTGGCCCCAGCACAAGGGGCGCGTAAGGTGTACCCCAATGAAATCCGGGGTTTGGCAGGGTCGAGCCGGGTGGCCGGTGGCCGGCACGGTCCTATCGCCAGGGTTGCATCGTCGGCCGCCGTCAGTGAGGTTATGGGTGCGGATCGGGCAAACAGGCAAGACGAGCACCACATGACGCGGCTTTCCACGGGGGTCTTGACCGTGCTTGCGGTTGTCTGGCCGCTCATGGCCCACGCGCAGTCGGGCGAGGACAACACCGAGGTCACTGTCAACTACGTCTACGCCACGCAGTTGGGCATCGGGGGCTATGAGGTCGGCGGCCTGGATGTTCAGGTCTTTACCCTGCCGCTGTCCAAGACATTCGAGTTGGATAGGCGAACCGATGTCGGGGATGGCGAGAGGCCATGGAAGCTGAAGGTCAAGGTGCCGGTCAGTTTGGGCCTTTATGAGTTCTCGGGAACGGACACCGATGATTCGGCGCTATCGGCAAACGTTGAGACCCTTGCCGTCATTCCAGGCGTTGAACTTCAGATCCCCATGACCCAGCAGTGGACGCTCAAGCCGTTTGTCGATGCCGGGTTGGGTCATGGTCTGTCGTCCGATGGCCGCGCCGCCTACATCTACACTGTTGGCGGTCGGAGCCTTGTCGAGTGGCCGGTCGGCGACTACACCCTGATGCTAGGCAATGGCCTGATCTACGCGGGCAACGCTGCGTTCGGCGACCGCGTCGAAGACTATACGGTCATAGAGACCGGGTTTGGCGCGCGCCGTCCGGTCGGCTTCGAGATATGGGATATCGAGCCTGAAATCGGTGTCTACGGCATTCATTACTATTATCCCGAGCCCCTGGTCTTCAAACGGTTCCTTCAGGCGCCGCTTGAGGTCCGGAACCAGTTCGAACTTGCCATGACCGTGGGATCGGCGACGCCATTCGAGCTCGGGCCGATCACCGATCCGCGTATCGGTATCGGCTACATCTTCGGCGACGACCTGGAAGTCCTGCGTATCAGCTTCGGGTTTCCTTTCTAGCTGCTTCGGCCCGCACTTTCGTGCAGAACCGGCGCGTATCCGGCGGCAAGCACCGCAACGGTTGATGCGGGTGTCAGCACGTCGACCTCCTGGTCCCCGATCGGTGCGGCGTCGGTGTATCCTTCGGGCGACCACGTCAGCAATCGCTCGCTGTGCACGAGGCCGGCGCCTTGACGCCCGCCGGGTAAGACCACCATCGTCCCATCCGGCAGACCCTTTGAGTTGGCGCGGTAGGTGACTTTGCTGCGGTCGCGCCTGGTGCGCTCACGGTGCATGACATCGTCCATTTCGACCGCCTTGGGCGGTGAGGCCAGGCCCTGCGCCAGTGCCCAGGCATGGCGGTAGCGGTTGTAGGGTTCGCGCCGGCACAAGGCACAGGGCCGATGGCCGGCCGCCAATGCGGTCGCCTCGTCCATGAAGAAGAGCTCGGTCCACACCCCCGGCTGCATGACCGGGCGCCACCATCCCTTGTAGGAAAGCTGGCAGGTTATCCAGGCGCGCAGGCGCCAGCGCCGGGTCGCGAGCTTGCCGGCCTCATCACAAAGACAGCCGCGGTTGCCCAAAAACATCCCGCGCGCCGGGTGATCAACTATCTCGCCGAATGGCGTCACGCGGTTTTGCAGCGGCATCGCGGCACCTATGATGGTGTGAATTGGGAGGGATTCGGGGTCATGTCGTTTCTTGTTATCGCCGCCATATTCCTAGCCGCCGCCATTGTTGCCGTGCCGCTGTCGAAACGGGTGGGTTTCGGCTCGGTGCTCGGATACCTGGCCGCCGGCGTGGTGATCGGCCCCTCTGCCCTCGGTCTGGTCACCAATGTTGACGACATCCTGCACTTTGCCGAGTTCGGTGTCGTCCTGCTTCTTTTTGTCATCGGCCTGGAACTGCAGCCCTCGCGCCTGATGACCATGCGCAAGGCCGTGTTCGGCATGGGTGGCGCCCAGGTTTTGGTGACCGCCATCTTGTTGGCGGCGGTGGCGTTCGCCATGGGCTTGACCGTGGAGAGCGCGATCGTTGTCGGTCTGGCGCTGTCGCTTTCGTCGACCGCTTTCGCGCTCCAGATCCTCGCGGAGAAAGGACAGTTGGCGAGCGCCCATGGCCGATCGTCGTTCGCCATCCTGCTGTTCCAGGATCTCGCGGTGATCCCGATCCTGGCGCTCCTGCCACTGCTGGCGCCGGGTACCGGCGTTGACGATGGCGAACCCATCTGGATTACGGTGCCGCGGGCCATTGCCGTCATTGCGGCGGTCATCATCGGCGGCAAGTATCTTCTGCGCTATGTGTTGAGAACCGTCGCCTGGACAAAGGTGAACGAGGTCTTCACGGCGACCGCGCTGCTGACCGTGATCGGTGTTGCCCTGATCATGGACATGATCGGTCTGTCGATGGCGCTGGGCGCTTTCCTGGCCGGTGTCCTGCTCGCCGAGTCCGAGTTCCGCCACGAACTCGAGGCCGATATCGAACCCTTCAAGGGGTTGTTGCTGGGTTTGTTTTTTATCGCCGTCGGCATGTCGGTCAATCTGAACCTGGTGGTCGAGCAACCCGGCCTGATCGTGCTGCTCGTTGTCGGGCTGATGGTGATCAAGTCGATCGTGCTGATCGGGGTTGGCCTCACCATGAAACGTTCGCTTTCGACCTCGTTGATGCTCGCCGTGACGCTCAGCCAGGGCGGCGAGTTCGCGTTTGTCATCCTGGCGGTCGCGATTGGCGCCAACATCCTCGATCCGGCGATCGCCGAACTGCTGATTGTCGTGGTGACGGTTTCCATGGGCGTGACGACGCTGTTGTTTGTCGTCAGCGATCAGATCAAGGCGCGCAAGGGGGGCGCCAAACCGGACGACTACGACACCGACATGCCGGATGAAAACCAGGTCTTGATCGCCGGCTTCGGGCGTTTCGCGCAGATTGTCGCGCGCACGCTAATGGGCAAAAGGATTGGATTCACCGCGCTCGACAACAGCCCGGATCAGGTCAACTTTGTCCGCCGTTTTGGCAACAAGGTCTATTACGGCGACGCGTCACGGCTGGAGCTGCTGCGCGCTGCCGGCGCCGAGAACGCGAAGGTCTTCGTGCTCGCCATCGATGACGTCGAAGCGTCGCTCAGGACCGCCGAGGCGGTCATTCGCCACTATCCGCATTTGAGAATCCTGGCGCGCGCCCATGATCGCCAGCACGCCTACCGGCTGATGGACCTCGGCATCGAGGATATCGTGCGCGACACCTTCTATTCCGGTCTGGAGATGGCGAATATGACGCTGCGAGGCCTGGGCCTGTCGAGTTCCGAAGCGCGGCGTGCTGTCGAGACATTCAGGGATCACGACGTCGAGCGGCTCTATGCCCACCACGACATCTACCGCGACGATGAAAAGATGGCGCAGGCGGCCCAAGATTGGGCCAAGGAGCTGGAAGAACTGTTCGATCAGGACGAGGCGGACCGCGAACGCCAGGCGGCGGACTAAGCCCGGCTAACTGTTGCGATTGAGGATTGTGTCGAGAGCGGCGTCGGCATCCACGTCGAGCAGGCCAAGATTGATCGCGACCTCGCCGCCGCCGTCGACGTTGAGTTCCGTGCCGTTGATCCAGCCGGCGTCTTCCGACAGCAGGAAACAGATCGCCGGTGCGATTTCGTCGGGGCGGCCGTCGCGGCCGCCGGCCTGCGCCTTCAATCGATCGAGGATGGCGTTGTCCATGGTGCCGTAGAAGTCATCGAGGATCGGTGTCTCGACGGCGCCCGGATTGACCGCGTTGACGCGCACGCCGAAGGGCCGCGCCATCATCGACGCGACCTGCGAATAGACGATGACCGCCTCTTTGGAGAAGTTGTAGGCATCGGGACCCGACATCGGGTGGTCCCGGACCCACGTCAGACCTTCGTCAAAACTCTGCGCCGCCATGAGGTCGCGCAGTGTCTCCAGATTGGCGCGCCAGCCTGTGCCGGCACACGACGCAACGTTGACGACGCTGCCGCCCGGTTCCAGCCGCGGCACCGTGATCTCTGTCAGGCGACGCAGGCCGAGCAGGTTGACGCGCATGACGGTCTCGCCGTCGGCCGAGCCCGGCACACCGGCCACGTTGGCAAGGCCGTGAACCGGTCCATCGATCAAATCGGCCGCGCGATCGATCGAACCGGAATCGATGAGATCGCAGGCGACGAATGTCATGGCGGATGATTGCGGGTCGCGCCGGTCCATTGCGACGACCTCCGCACCACGTTCGATCAGGAGGTCTGCGGTCGCACGCCCGATGCCCGACGATGCGCCGGTCACCACAATACGTTTGCCGTTGAGGTTCATGACGCCAGCTTGGTCGGGCTGTAGGTGCAGGGCAGGGCGCGCACGCCGTTGATGAACATGCCGGTGATCGGACGTTTGCTGTCGAGGTCGACGTTCAGGTCGGGCATGGTCTCGAACAACAGCTTGAAGAAATGATACATCTCGCGGCGCGCCAGATGCATGCCCAGACAGTGGTGCACGCCACCGCCGCCATAGCCGACGTGATCGTTGGGGTTGCGCCGGATGTCGAACCGGTCGGGATCGTCAAACACGTCCTCGTCACGGTTGGCGGCGTTGTACCAGATGACAACCTTTTGGCCGGCTTCGATGGCTTGGCCGCCGATCTCGGTAGTGACCGCGACGGTACGGCCAAAGTGCACGACCGGGCTGGCGTAGCGCACGATTTCTTCAAGCGCGGAGGCCACCAGACCCTCGTAGTCCTGGCGCCAGTCGCGCCACTGATCGGGATGAGCGGCCAGAAACGTGATGCCCTGCGCAATCGAGCTTGCGGTTGTCTCGATTCCGGCGGTGATCAGAAGCTGAAAGTAAATGCCGATATCGAAGTCGGTCAGTTTCTCACCATCAAGATCGGCGGCGACCAGGACGCTGATCAGGTCGTTACCGGGTGCCTTGCGCCGTGCTCTCGCCAACTCTTCGCCATAGGCGTTCAAATCGAGAAATGCCTGATAGGAGTTGCCGAAGTCGCCGATCTCCGGGTCGCCGTGGCCAAGCGCGGTGATCGTCAGGTGTTGCAGGTGCGCGCGGTCTGCCTCCGGTACGTCCAGCATGTCACAGATCACGCCCATCGGCATTTGGTTGGCGATGTCGGCGGCGAAGTCGCAGGCGCCTTGTTCCGAGATCGAGCCGATCACCTCGCGTGCCCGCGATGCCATGCTGCCTTCGATCTCCTGCAGCATGCGCGGGGTGAAGATCTTCGCGACGATACGACGCAGTTTTGTGTGCAACGGGGGATCGCGGTTCAACATGCCGCCGACGATGTAGGCCTCGTCGTCGGACTCCGTAAACATGCCGGTGCCGTGACCGGAAACGAAACGCTTGGTATCCCGGCTGACGTCACGCACATCCTTGTGCCGTGTCAGCGACCAAAACCCTTCGCCGGTCGGCTTGCCATCGCTGTCGAACGCGGCCTGCCAGGCGACCGGGCGCTCGCGGCGAAACCGGGTAAACCAGTGGTCGCGATCGTCGCGTTGCCAGAATGCCATGTCGGCGAGATGGATATCGTCGAGAGAAAGCTGATCCATAGCGGTTCGCTCCAGAGCCGTGCGACACAGCAAGTTTGGGGTGGTGTTACCGCCGGGTCAACGATTATCTATCGATCGATAGAAATTTACTCTGGTATGGCAGCGGTTGCGGCTGTTAGGGTCGCTGACGATGGATGAACCGAGCGATACCGCCAGCAGACGGACACGCGGCCGGCCGCGCGCCGAGCCGAAGGCCGGCGACACGCCGACCGAGGAGCAGATCCTGGAAGCGGCCGGTGAAGTCTTTGCCGAGTTCGGTTTCGCCGGCGCCTCTACCCGAGAAATCGCGCGCCGGGCAGGTCTGCGGCAGCCGTCGCTCTACCACTACTTTCCCAACAAAGCGGCGATGCTGACCGCCCTGATCGAGCAGGCGGGCGAGGGGTCGCTCGCCATCTTCCGAAAGATCGATGCTCTGCAGGCACCGGCGGCGGTCAAGCTTTACCGTGCGACCTATCTGGAGTCGCGCATGCTGGCTGGATGGCCGGACTACCTGAAAGTCGTGTGCCAGCTTCCCGAGCTTAGGCAGCCGCGTCACGTCCACTTCATTGAGATTCGCGACCGCATCATCGCTTGGTACCAGAAGACCATCGCTGACGGCGTTGCCGCCAGCGAGTTCCGCACGGTCGATCCGCTGTTTGTCGGCTGGCTGATCAACGGCGCCAACGAGGCGATCTTCGATCAGGCGCCGATCACGCCGCGCCTGGAGCCCGACGCCCACGCACGGGCCGTCGCAAGTTTCGTGCTGTGCGCGGTGATCGGCGATCCCCGCCAGTTCGATTCAATCGTGGTTGCCGCAGACCTGATGGGCGCCGACTAGAAGTACCGCTCAGTAGCGGTGCTCGTCGCTGTCCTTGGCCATGATTTCGCGCACCTTGCGCTCTTCCCAGTCTTTCGACGTCCAGGGCAGGAAGCTGAAGGTGCTGGAGGCGTGGAAGGCGATCGCGATGCCCCAGCCCAGCAACACCCAATAGAACCAGACGCCGCCGCCGCTGAAGATGTCGATGAGAAACAGAATCGCGTTGACGACGAGGTAAACGGTCAGGTGGTGATAGAACCCCTTGATCTCTTCGACGCGTTTGCGCGCCCGTTTCTCGGCTTTGCGCAGCTGTTCGTCGGCTTCGCTTTCCGTTACGGCCGTTGCTGACGTCTCGTCGCTCATAGACCTTCCCCTCGCTCTCCAATCTACCTAGCCGGCCGCCGGATCCTGCGCCGTGCCCGGGTCTGCAGACTCATGTGGTGACGACGGAAGCTCTGCCAAGGCCGGCCATCAATCCACAAAACTGTCGCCCGTCCTGTCGCCACAACGTTCCGGTCAAAGGTTCTTGAACTGCTGGTAGCCCGCAGGCAGGGGGATGCCGCGTTCCCGGGCTTCCTCATCCATTTCGTTGACCAGGACGATCAACGCCTCTTCATAGGTGTCGACGATGTCGTCTCTGGCGATAGCGACGCGTTCGACACCCAGGCCACCTTCGACGGGGCCGCCGCCTTCCGGCGGTATCGAAACCTCGCCCAGTTCCAGATACCCGACGAGCGGGTAGTGGTGTTCCGATTCCAGCGGTGTGCCGGGCAGCGGATAGTGGAACGACACCGTCGGCATGCCGGGTGCATGGGGATGCTCCGGCGGACGGAAATAGCCGGAGCCATCGCCTGACGCGACGGCTTCCTCCCATGGCCGGATCACCACCTGATGGGGCCCGATGTCGAAGTCGTCGAGGTAGAGGCGCATGGGCTCGAACCGGTCGGTCGAGACCAGCACCAGCCGGTGCGGGTTGAGGCCGGATCCGTTGACCAGGAAATCGAGCACCTGATGGAACACCTCGCCGGGATAGGCCGGGCGGGCGTTGTGGTAGCCGAGAATATGGAACCTGGGCAGCACGCCGACCTCGCCCCGGCGCGGAATGTCCTCAAGCCGTGCACACCCCTGCAGGCGGATGGTCTTGCCGCCGACGGCCGGTGACGGCAACTCGTCATAGCGGATGCCACCGTTGAAGTCGTAATCGGCGATCAGACCATGGGGCGGCAGCAACTCATAGCCCTTGCCCTCGAAATAGGTCACCGGCTCCGCCGCCGCGAAGATCTCTGCGGCATGCGCGCTCTTGGTCAAGAGATACGGCGCGGCGACCGCAGCTGAGGCTTTAAGAAGGTCCCGTCGGCTTTGCGCCATGGCGTTATCCCCGTCTGTTGCGTGAGGCCGTGCGTTCATTCGAAGACATAGCGCTCGACCTCACGTTGTCAACGCTGGCCCACGTGCTTCTCCAGCGTCTTTATGTGGCCTTGGAAGACACATGATAGTAGCTTATCTTTCTTTTGAGAAAATCACGATAAGTCATTGTAGAAAAACAATAAAGTAGCCTTTCCTAAAGTGGGTTCTTCAGGGGGTCGCCATTGGGATTCGTCCCGGCGCAGCATGTTTGTTCGGTTGCGCAGGGCGCACCGAGGAAAACGAGGAGAAAGCCGTGCCCATTTCCCGCGATCTCGTCCTTTCGAAAGCAAGGCAGATCTTTCCGACTCACGACGAAACCGCGGTTTTGACGATGCTGCAGGCTTATGGGGCAGAACCCCATGAGGCCGATGATGAGAGGGTCTACCTGGCGATCCTCAAGCTCTGCGACGAGGCAGGGGCGTCCGATCCTTCGCCCTATGTGACGCGCGCAAAGCGGGACCCCCGCGATGTGATCGCCTGGGCCGAGTATCCCAACCAGATGGCCTTTGGACCAACCGACGACCCGGTGAAGGCTGAAGAACTCAGGAAGAGCGACGACGACCAGTACCGTGCATGGCTGGCCAAGACACGCTGACCCTTGCTGTCCGAGCCAACGACGCTGGCGACAAAGGATGGTGGGCGCGGCTGGGATTGAACCAGCGACCCCCGCCGTGTGAAGGCGATGCTCTCCCGCTGAGCTACGCGCCCATCCAGTGGCCGGAAGCCGCATATAGGGACCGGCCGCCGTGCCTGTCAAGCCGGGCTCCTGGCGCCGGTGGCGGCGAACTCATGCCGGCAGTTTCCTGCCGCTTGTCTCCCCGGCCTGTGATCTAATCGGCCATCATCGCAGGAGGAGGGCTTGGTATGGCGACGATGACCGGTGCGCGGTTCATGGCCGAGTTCCTGGAAAGGAGCGGCGTGACCCACGTTTTCTGGGTGCCCGCGGTCCTGGGCGGCTTGCTGCGTGAGCTCGAAACCTCCAACCGCGTCTCGCGCATCCTGGCCCACAGCGAAAAATCCGCCGTCTACATGGCCGACGGCTACGCGCGCGCCAGCGGCCGGCCGGGCGTGTGTTTCGCCCAGAAGATCGGCGCCGCCAACCTTGCCGCCGGTCTTAAGGATCCCTATCTCGCCTGCACGCCCATCGTGGCGCTCGCCGGCGGCGCGCGCGCGGAATACGAGAACCGCCACGTCTATCAGCAGATCGACGACGCCACGGCTTTCCTGCCGGTGACCAAATCACAGGCCCATGTCGCGGTGGTCGAAGCGCTGCCCGAGGTGCTGCGCCAGGCGTTTCGCTCGGCGACCACGGGCACGCCGGGCCCGTGTCTCGTCGAAATGGCCGGCCACTTCGCCGAGGTCGAGATGGACACGGCGGCGCTGGATGTGGTGGTCGAGGAGCGGTTCCAGCAGTTGCCGCCGTTCCGGCCCGTCGCCGAGCAGGGCGCCATGGCCGAGGCAGTCGATCGGCTCATCAAGGCAGAACGGCCGGTCATCGTCGCCGGTGGCGGCGTCCGCGCGTCCGGCGCGGGCGTTGCACTGCTTGCCTTGGCCGAGCGGCTCAATATCCCGGTCGCGACGGCGATGAACGCGAAGGACCAGATCCCCGGCGATCACCCGCTCAACGTCGGCGTACCCGGCACCTATTCGCGCCGCTCAGCGAACGAAACCTTGCTGGAAGCCGATCTCGTGTTTTTTGTCGGCAGCCATACAGGCAGTCAGGTAACCGCCCACTGGCATCTGCCGCCGATGGGAACGCCGGTCATACAGCTCGACATCAACGGCGAGGAGCTTGGCCGTCACTATCCCAACGCGATCGCGCTGCAGGGTGATGCGCGCGCCAGTCTGGAGGTCATGCTGGATCTGGCGGGCGATGCCGATGGCAGCCACCATCAGCCCTGGGTCGACCGGGCAGCGGGTTTCGTTGCGGCGTGGCGCGACAGCATCGCCGCGCACATGGCATCCGACGCGACGCCCATCCGACCCGAGCGCCTGTGTGCCGAGCTCACCGCCTGGCTACCGGAGAACGCCATTCTGGTCTCCGACACCGGCCATTCGGGCATGTGGACCGCCGGCCATATCGATCTGAACCACGCCGGCCAGTCCTATCTGCGCGCCGCCGGCTCGCTCGGCTGGAGTTTCCCCGCGGGCATCGGCGCGCAGCTTGCCTGCCCCGACCGTCCGGTGGTTGTTTTCACCGGCGACGGCGGCTTCTGGTATCACCTGACCGAGCTGGAGACGGCGGTGCGTTGGGACGTGCCGGTGATCACCGTGGTCAACAACAACAGCATGCTGAGCCAGGGCGTCGACGAGGAAATGGCCGACCGTGGCGGCAAGCTCGAAGGCCGTTGGGGCGATGCGTGGGAGTTTACGCCGTCCAATTTTGCCGAGATCGCCAGGTCCATGGGCGCCGAAGGCATCCGGGTCGAGCAGCCCGGTGAAATACGTGCCGCGCTCGACGAGGCGCTCGCCATGCGCCGCCCCGTTGTCGTTGACGTGGTCGGCGATCCCTGGGCCCAGGCCGCCCACGCCTTTGTCGGTGAGTAACCCTGCCAGATGGAGTACCCATGCATTTTGATTGTCGCGCCATCGAACCGCGAGAGTGTTACAAGCTGTTGATCTCAACGGTCGTGCCGCGGCCGATCGCGTTCGTGACGACGGTGCGTGATGACGGACATGTCAACGCGGCGCCGTTCAGCTTCTTCAACGCTGTCGGTTTCGACCCGCCGGTTGTGGTCCTCGGCCTCGAGGCGCGTCCCGATGGCCGCTTGAAGGACACCGCGGCGAACATTCAGGTGAGCGGCGAATTCGTCGTCAACATCGTCGACGAAGCGTTGGCCCATCAGATGAACATCTCCGCCATCGACTTCGAGCCGGATGTCTCAGAACCGATGCAGGCCGGCCTCGACATGGTCGACAGCATCGGTATCCGTCCGCCGCGCATTGCGACAAGTCCGGTCAGTATGGAATGCGAAAAGCTCGTGACCCTCGAGCTCAAGAACGCGCGCCACGTCGTCCTGGGCGAGGTGCTGCACTTCCACATCCGCGATGACATCGTCCTCGATTCCGAGCGGTTCCACATCGATATCGACCGCCTGGCCGCGATCGGCCGCATGAACGCCAGCAGCTATACGCGAACCAGTGACCACTTCGACCTGCCACGTATTCATGTCGACCACTGGGATACCGACACGGCCTCGCGGCGCGAGAGATGATTCAGCGCGCGCCTTCCGCCAGCGGCATGTCGTGGGCTTCGACCGGCGGCAGGTTGCCGTCATAGCGCTCGACCTCGACCAGTGCCGTGTTGCAGGCGGGGCCTTGCGATAGCGACGAACAACCGGCGTCATAGGTCAAGACGTTGGGATTGCCGTGACGTTCCAGAGCGTCCGGATTGCCGGGATCGTCGGCGTCGAACCAGGAACCCGTCGACATGACGACGACGCCCGGCATGACATTCTCGGTCAATTGCGCGCCGCCCAGGCAACGTCCCCGCCCGTTGAAGACGTGCACGATGTCGCCATCGCTGATGCCTCTGAGCGCGGCGTCGTCGGGATGTATCAGCAGGGGTTCGCGGTCACGGATCTTGTGGCTGGCGCTGTGTTCGCCGCTGTCGAGTTGGCTGTGCAGTTTGTCGCGCGGCTGATCGGACAGCAGATGAAGAGGATGGCTGAGCGCTGCCTCGCCGCCGAGCCACTCACGGGGTTCGTACCATGTGGGATGACGTCCGCAATCGGGGTAACCGAAGCTGCCGATTGTCTCGCTGACCAGTTCGACCATGCCCGATGGGGTCGTCAGCGGGTTGGCGGCGGGGTCTTCGCGTAGGTCGGCGAGCGCATGATTACCCGTCGTCAGCGGTCCGACGCGCATCCAGCCACCAGCCCAGAAGCTGTCGAAGTCGGGTATCGCGACGCCGGCCTTCGTCGCGCTCTCGCGGGAGAGGTCGTAGAGATGGCGCACCCAGGCCATCTCGTCGCGGCCCTCGGTGAAAGCGTCGCCAAAGCCCATGCGCTCGGAGAGGTCGCGGAAAATCTCATGGTCCGAACGCGCTTCGCCAAAGGGCTCGCTCGCCTTGTGCATGGGTGCGGCAAAGCCGCCGTGCGCGCTGCCGGAAAAGTCGTTGCGCTCCAGTGTCGTCGTTGCCGGCAGCACGATATCGGCAAAGCGCGCCGTCGGCTGAAACCATGCATCCTGGACGATGACCGTCTTGGGTTGACGGAACGCATGGGCAAGGCGGTGCAGGTCCTGATGGTGGTGGAATGGGTTGCCGCCGGCCCAATAGACAAGGCCGATCTCCGGGAACGTGATGTTCATACCGTTATAGGGGATCGTCGCGCCGGGATTGAGTAGCATGTCGGCGATCCGCGCGACCGGGATGAACCGGTCGACGGGATTGCGGCCCTGCGGAAAGGCCGCCCAGCGGAACGGCAGGCGACCGGCGCCATGGTCGTTGAACGTGCCCAGGCCAAAGGCGATGCCGCCGCCGGGCAGGCCGAGTTGGCCCAGAAGCGCGGCAAGCGCGATCGCCATCCAGAACGGCTGCTCGCCATGGTCGGCCCGTTGCATTGCCCAAGTGATGGAGATCAGCGTGCGCCGGCCTTCCATTTCGCGCGCCAGCGCGATGATGGCGCTGGCCGAAACGCCGGTGATCGTGGCGGCCCAATCAGGATCCTTAGGCTGGCCGTCGCTCTCGCCCAGGACGTAGGCGATGAGCTCGTCGCCGCCGACACAGCATCGGTCGAGATAGGCTTTGTCATGCTTGTCGTCGGTGATCAGCACGTAGGCGAGCGCCAGCATCAACGCGACATCGGTGTTGGGACGGGGCGCCAACCAATGGGCGCCGAACGTCTCCTCGTCGTGGGACAACACCGGGCCGATCGAGATCGCCTGCATGCCGCCTTCGATGCAAGCGGCAAGCCCGGCCTTGTCGACGTGGGGGCCGGTGCCGCCGGGATCGACCATGGCGTTCTTGAACGGCAGACCGCCAAAGGCGACCAGCAGCTCCGTATGCTCTTTCATGGTCGGCCAGTCATAGCCGGTCGGCAGCATGCCGCCGCCCAGAACATGCGATACGATGACCTCGGCCGCCGCCGAGCTATAGGTGTTGACGTGGCGCACGAACCCGCCGGCGAGGTTCATGAACCGCTTGAGCTGGCTTTGCGCATGGTTGAAGCGCCCGGCGCTCGCCCAACCATAGGAACCGGCAAAGATGCCTTCGTTGCCCAGTTCGGCCTTGGTGCGGTTGATCGCGTCGACGACAAGACCGAGCGCGCGATCCCAACTGACGGGAACATAGGCGTCGCGGCCACGTCCCGAACCGTCGCACGCGCCCTCACTCTCCAGATAGCTGCTGCGCACCAGGGGCGTCGCGATCCGCGCGCGCTCGCCCAACATGTCTTTGAGCGTGTCGCCGATCAGCGGCGGGTCCGGATCGTCGGCGAGCGGCCGGATGACCGGCCCGTCCTCGCCGCTCTCGTGCTCGTAGTAACCCCAGTGGGTCGCCGTGGTGCGTGTTGTCATAGCGGCGCGATCATGCCGAAGCCGCCCGGCCGGTACCAGGAAAAGCGAAAGGTGCGGGGAATACTAGGCCACCTTCTCGATACGCACTTCCGTCGCGTGCACGCTGGTGCTTTCGCCCATGTCGGTTTTTTGCGGGATATGCAGCAGGTTCACGTTGGCGCCGCTGCCATCATCGCCGCCGCCACGCACCTTGGGCCAGCGGCTCTTGTGGGTCAGGAGCGTGCCGGGCGGGATGTCGTCGGCGATCCGCGCGGTGAATATCAGGCTGCCCGCATCGTTGCTCAGCGACACCTCGGTACCGTCGGCGATGGCCAGCGCACCGGCGTCATCCGGGTGAATGGTCACCTGTGGTTTACCCATCAATTCGTCGACGCGTGGGTCGTTGCCGTAGCTGGAGTTCATCAGCCACTTGTCGGCCGGTGACAGCAGACGGAAACGGCCGTCGGCCGGTCGTGCATCGACGGTCGGCTGGGGAACGCGCGGATGGCCGTCGGCTTCCGCTTGCGCGCTTGCTATCTCAATCTTGCCGGACGGTGTCGGGAACGTGCCTTCGGACCACAGCACCATCGGCTCATCACCCAGGCTGACCCAGCCCTTTTCTTTCAGCGTCTCCCAATCGACGCCAAGGTCGGCGTACTTCAGTGTCTTGTCGATGACCGACTGGTCGTCTTCGTAGAGATGGTTTTCCTCAAAACCCATGGCGCGCGACAAGCGGCGGAAGATTTCCTGGTTGGGCAGGCTCTCGCCCATCGGCTCCTGGCACTTCACCAGGGCGCCATAAGTAAAGTGGAAGTAAGACGATGCGAGATCGTCGAATTCCAGAAAGCTCGCCGCCGGCAGAACGATATCTGCATAGTCGGCGGTATCGGTCTGGAAACAGTCGATGACGACGGTGAACAGATCGTCCCGCTCAAGCCCGCGCCGCATCTTCGCCTGCTCCGGATTGGAGGCGACGGGGTTGCAGTTCCAGACCATGTAGGCGCGGAACGTGTCGGGCGACTGCAGGAGGTCCGGCACGTCCATCTGGCTGATCGACGGCGGCCCGTCGTCGTCCGGTGACGGCGCTTCATAGGCGGGTGCGCCGCCCTTGCGGCTGGCGATGCCGAAGCTGTCGTTCAGGTAATAGAAGCCGGCGCCGGGCTTGCCGATGTTGCCGGTGAAAGCCGGCAGCATGGCGAGCGCGCGAAAGATGTTGCCGCCTTCGGGCTGGCGCTGGAGGCCCTGGCCGAGCCACAGCAGCGACGGGCCGGTGCCATAGACTTTGGCTGCCCGTTCGATGTCGGCGGCGGGCACGCCGGTCTGTTGTTCGCCCCATTCAGGCGTGCAATCGTCCAGGAGCGGCGCGACTTCGTCGTGACCCACGACGTGTTGGGCAATGTAGTCGTCATCGAACAGGCCGCCGCGGCCCATGACATGAAGCATAGCGAACGCGAGCGCGGCATCGGTGCCGGGCAGAGGTTGCAGGAAGAGGTCGGCTGCATCGGCGGTTTCGTGGCGCACCGGATCGACGACGATCACCTCGGCCGAATTTTCTTTAAGCCAGTGCTTATGAGCGTGCGGCGCGCTGTGGGAGGGGTTGGCGCCCCAGACCAGGATGCATTCGGAATCGCGCGCCGTACGCGGATCGAAACCGACATGGCTGTCGCCGAACACATACCCCCAGGCGACATGGCCGGCGTTGTTGCAGATGGTGTCCGGCTCGACCTCGGTCGCGCCCAGGCGTTTGAAGAAGCGCGACGGGAAACCATAGGCGAGTGCCGAACAGGTGCCGGTGTAGTGGGTATGAACGATCTTGTCAGCGCCGTGCTGGTCGGCGATGGCATGGAGTTTGTCGGCGATCGTCGAGAGCGCGTCGTCCCACGTGATTGCCTCGAACTGGCCCGAGCCCTTGGGGCCGGTGCGCCGCAACGGGTTCAAAAGGCGGGCGTTTTCGTCAAGCCAGACGCCGTTATAGGCGACGGCGCATTTGCCGCACAGCGCGCCGCGCGAGGTCGGGTGATCGGGGTCGCCCAGCACGCGCCTGATCTTGCCGTCGCGCTTGATGACGGCGATGCCGCAGCCGTCATAGCAGTCGCGCGGACAGGTGGATTTGATGATTTCCTTGGTGCCGGGCATGGCCGTATCGCTCCCTGGTTGCGGCGCTACCTTAGCCGAAGCCCCTAGGGCGATACCAGATGCCCGGTTTCGCTTGACGGCAAGCCGTTCCGGCAGGCCAAGATGGCGCCCGAACGGCGAGGTAGGGTGATGGTTCAGCCAGGCGACTACGACTACATCATTGTCGGCGGCGGGTCGGCCGGCAGCGTTCTGGCAAGCCGCCTGTCGGAAGACCCGGACGTCAGCGTGCTCGTTTTGGAAGCGGGCACGAACAACAAGGACTTCCGTGTCTACATGCCGGCCGCCAACGCCTTGGCATTCGGCCATCCGAAGTTCGACTGGCGCTACTATACCGAGCCCCAGCCCAACGTGGCGGGGCGACGCATCAACTGGCCGCGTGGGCGCGGTCTCGGCGGGTCGAGCGCCATAAACGGCATGATCTATATTCGCGGCAACGCCCGCGACTACGACGGTTGGCGCCAACTGGGCCTGGACGGCTGGGCCTATGCCGATGTGCTGCCCTACTTCAAGAGGTCGGAGAGCCGGTCGGTTGGTGGCGATGTCTATCGCGGCGATTCCGGACCGCTGTTGACCGGCCCGGCCGGTAACCCGCAGCCGATCGACCATGCGTTTGTCGCCGCGTGTCTTCAGTCTGGTTTGCCGGAGAATGCGGATTTCAACGGCGCCGGTCAGGTCGGCGCCGGCTTGCTCGATTTCACCGTGCATGGCGGCAAACGCTCCAGCGTCGCGCGCTGCTTCCTGGCTGCCGCCGCCGATCGCGCCAATCTGACAGTCGAGACCGGTTCCTTCGTCAGCTCTCTCGTGTGGGACGGCAATCGAGCGGCGGGCGTGACCTATACGCGTGACGGTCAATCACAGACGGCGCGCGCCACACGTGAGATTATCGTGTCGCAAGGCGCCATCGGCTCGCCTCAGCTTCTCATGCTGTCGGGTATTGGCCCTGCTGATGATTTGCGCGCCCTCGGCATTGACGTTGTCGCAGATCTTCCCGGTGTCGGCGAAAACCTGCAGGACCATCTGAACATTCCCGTGCAGTTCAAGTGTACTGACCGCAACGCGACCTACGACCGGTGGCAACGACCGCATCGCGCGCTGTGGCTTGGCGCGGCCTATTTCCTCTCCGGCGGCAAGCTGGGGCCTGGCGGCAACGCGTTCTGGTCGGCCGGCGCCTTTTCGAGTGGTGGTGCCGATCCGGATGTGCCGACCTTTCAGGTCTTCTTCACGCCCATGGTGATCGAAGAAGACTTGCGGACGAACACAAAAAAGGCGGTTTCGGGCTTTCAGCTCGACGTCAACCAGATGCATCCGGAAGCACGCGGCTGGATCAAGCTTCGGTCGACCGACCCGGCCGATCACCCGATCATCGAACCGAACTACCTGACCGAGGAGCGCGATCGGCGGGAGCTTATCGATGCGGTCAAATGGGCGCGCGAGATTGTCAGCCAACCGGCGTTTGACCGTTATCGGGGCGACGAGATCGCGCCGGGCGCGGATCTGACGACGGATGAGGAAATCCTGGAGGGTGTCGCCAGTGGCGTCCAATCCGGCTACCACCCGGTCGGCACCTGCAAGATGGGCATCGATAGCGATCCGATGGCCGTGGTCGACCCCGAGCTCCGTGTTCGTGGCGTTGAGGGCCTGCGCGTCGTCGATGCCTCGGTCATGCCGATCCTGGTCACCGGCAACACCAACGCGCCGACGGTGATGATCGCCGAAAAGACATCCGACATGATCCGCGGCAAGGCACCGCTGCCGCGCGCGGAGATTTGACGTGACGAAGAGCGAAATGCCGACAGCCATCGTCACGGCGGCCAGCAAGGGCATCGGCGCTGCCTGCGTGCGCGAGCTGGCGCGGCGCGGTTACGGCCTTGCGATCATGGCCCGGTCGGACGCCATTCATGACGTCGCAAGCGAGGTCGGGGCCGAGGCCTTTCAGGGTGACGTGACGAACGCCCAGGATCTCGCGCGGTTCATCGCCGGCGCCCACGAACACCTCGGCCGGATTGACGCCGTGGTTGCCAACACGGGCATGTCGCGGGACGTCGGCGGCTATGACGGGTCGTTCTTCGACATCAACCGAGACGCCAGCATTATCGACTACGACGACTCCTATTGGTCAGACATGTTCGACTTGCAGTTCATGTATGTCGTTCGTTTGAGCCGGCTGCTGACGCCGATCATGAAAGCGCAGGGTAAGGGTGCGATCGTCAATATCTCGGCGATGATTTCGAAAGAGCCGCATCAGGCCTTTCCCAGTTCGTCGACCATGCGCCGCGCGCTCGACGGCTACGTCAAACTTTTCGCCGATCGCCACGCACGCGACGGTGTCCGCATGAACACCGTCTCCCCGGGACTGGTCAGCAATATCGACTGGGACCAGACCCAGCTCGATGCCGTCCCCATGCAACGCCCGGTCGATCCGGAAGAGCTGGCCCGACTTGTGGCATTCCTGCTGTCCGAAGACGCGGCCTATGTCACGGGCCAGAACATTCTGGCCGATGGCGGTTTCAATCGCAGCGTTTGATCGCGAAGCGATCTCAATAAAACGGGATCGGCTCTAGACCGGCTTCCTGCGGCTGGCGTCGACGATCTGGACGCGCCAGCCGTCGGGATCGCGCAGGTTGATGTTGGTGCGTCCGGTCGAGGCGACGTCGTGGGGCGGCTCCTCGATTTTGATATCGGTCTTGGCCAGGTTGTCATAAGCGGCGTTCACGTCATCGGTGCGAAACGCGATGTGGTTGATACCGATGACCTCCTCGCCGCCGACTTCATGCAGTTCGAAGATCGGCTGGTTGTCGCCCGGCAGCTTCAGTTCGGCCGACTGGCCGTGGTGGCTGGTGCGGGTGATGACCTCGAACCCAAGCTTCTCCAGATAGGCGACATAAGCGTCGAGGTCGCGGACGATAATCTCGATATGGTCGATGGCGTTCAGCATGGGCGTGCCTCCGATTTGCTTAGAGGTTGGGCATCAGGCCCGGCAGTTCGTCGAGACGGTCGATCAGCGCGTCGCCATCGAGTTCCTCAACGGGGATCGCCGTGTAGCCGTAGCGCACGAGGACGGCGGGCATGTCGAAGGCGCGCGCCGCCGCGACATCGGCTTTGCTGTCGCCGACCATCAGCGCGTGGGTGCCGTCGACACCGAGCTCATCGAGAACCGCGCCAAGGTGGCGGGGGTCCGGTTTCATGGCGCCGGTGGTGTCGCCGCCGACGACGGAGTCCATGTAGCGGGTCAGGCCGAAGTTTTCGGCGACCACGTCGGTCGCCTCCTGGCGCTTGTTGGTGCAGATGCCGAGCTTCAGACCCTGCCCATGCAGCAGTTGGATCGTCTCCATGGCGCTCGGGTAGAGGCTGGAGAGTCGGGTGCTGCGCGGAACATAACAGGCGCGGAACCGCTCGACCGCCCAGTCGATGCCCTGTTCGGGATCGCCGCCGGTCATCTCCATGATCCTTTCCAGGAGGCCGGCCCAGCCCGACCCCACCATCTGGCGGATCGTTGCTTCGCTGACCGCGACCCGGCCCAGATCGGCCAGCACCATGTTGATGGCATCGGCAATATCGGGCGCGCTGTCGATCAAGGTGCCGTCCAGATCAAAAACGACGGCGCGGAAGCGGTGGGGCGATGGCGGCATGAAAACTCTCAAGCAGGACGATGGGGCAACCTAGAGCGGATCGTGCTTGGGTGGAACCGGTTGACGGTTCCACCCAAGCACGTGAATCCGCTCCCTATCTATGCGTAGAGCCGATTCACCTGCCTTGATGTCATCGCGAAGCGATCTCATCAAAGCAGGATCTGCTCTATGGGGCCTCGGCGGTGTGTGCAACGACAGGTGTGGTGTGGCTGGAGACCCTGTAAAGGATTGAAAGACAACGTGACTTGGACCCTGGAAAAGCCCTGTGGCAGGGTCCGGGCCGTTCTAGAGTGCAGATGTGGGTTCCCCTGTTACGCCATGACTGAGGATTTGGTTCTTCCAGCCGTTGCCGCCGTCGTCTTGGGCGCCGGCCTGGGCACGCGCATGAAATCGGACCTGCCCAAGGTCATGCACCCGATCGCCGGGCGCCCCATGGTCAACTATGTCCTGGAGGCCGTGGGCGCGCTTGATCCCGAACGCACCATCGTCGTCGTCGGCCCGGACATGGACCAGCTTGCCGCCGCGGTGGCGCCGGCCCTCACCGCGGTCCAGGACGAACCTCTGGGTACCGGTCACGCGGTGATGGCGGCGCGTGGCGCGCTTGAGGGGTTCCCGTCAGGCGAGGGGCCGGCGGACGTCCTGATCCTGTTCGGCGATGCCGCCATGATTGAGCCTGACACCATCCATGGCCTGATCGCCGCCAGGCGCGAGGCCGGGGCGGCGGTGGCCGTGCTGGGTGTCAGCGTGACCACGGACAACCGCTATGGCCGCCTGGACCTGGCTGACGACGGCAGTCTGGCGCGCATCGTCGAGTTCCGGGACGCCTCCGAGGCACTGCGTCAGTCCAAGCTCTGCAACTCCGGCATGATGTCGGTCGATGCCGCACTGCTGCCGGGCCTGCTCGACCGCATCGGCAACGACAACGCCAAGGGCGAATACTATCTGACCGACATTGTGGGTCTGGCACGCGCCGACGGTCACCGCTGCGTCGTCCTGGAGACGAATGATCCTGAAGATCTGATCGGCGCTGATGACCGGGCGGACCTCGCCCGTTTCGAAGCAGCGATGCAAAAACGGCTGCGGGGGCGAGCCATGGTGAACGGTGTTCACCTGATTGCACCTGAGACAGTTTTTCTTAGTTACGACACAATTTTAGATCATGATGTGAAGGTGGAACCTCATGTCGTGTTTGGCCCTGCGGTTAAGGTGGGCGCGGGCGTCGTCATCAAGAGTTTCTGTCACCTGGAAGGCGCGGTCGTCGCACCCGGCGCGCGGGTCGGGCCATACGCACGGCTGAGGCCCGGCGCCGAGATCGGCGAGGGCGCCCATATCGGCAACTTCGTCGAGATCAAGAACACTGTCTTCGAGGAGGGCGCCAAAGCCAATCATTTGGCCTATGTCGGAGACGCGCATGTGGGCGCGGGCGCCAATGTCGGGGCCGGCACGATCACCTGCAACTACGACGGCTACCTGAAACATCTGACCGAGATCGGCGCCGGCGCCTTCATCGGCTCCAACTCTGCGTTGGTCGCGCCGGTCAAGGTCGGCGAGGGCGCGATTGTCGGCGCGGGCAGCACGATCACCCGCGACGTCGCCGACGACGCGCTCTCCATCACCCGGCCCGAGCAGGTGACCCGCGAAGGCTTTGCCTCGCTCTATCGCGAACACAAGGCCGCCGAAAAGGCGCGCCGCAAGAAGAAGGGATAACCGGCTATGTGCGGCATTATCGGTATCATCGGCACACGCGAAGCAGCGCCCATTCTGGTCGACGGCCTGAAGCGGCTGGAATACCGGGGCTACGACTCCGCCGGCATCGCGACCCTGGTGAACAGCCATATCGAGGGTTGCCGCGCGCCCGGCAAACTCGCCAACCTCGAAGCCAAACTGCTGGTCGATCCGTTGCCCGGCACCGTCGGCATCGGCCACACCCGCTGGGCAACCCACGGCGAACCGACGGAAACCAACGCGCATCCGCATAGGACCGAGCAGGTCGCGGTCGTCCATAACGGCATCATCGAGAACTTCCGCGAACTGCGCGATGAGTTGATCGCCGCCGGCCGGAACTTCCAAAGCGACACGGATACGGAAGTCGTGCCCCAGCTCATCACCCATCTGATGCAGCAGGGCCACACGGTGCGTGAAGCGGTCGCCGAGGCCCTGCCACGCTTGCGTGGCGCCTTTGCGCTTGGCATCCTGGTCGCCGGCGAGGATCAGATCATGATTGGCGCGCGACGCGGCAGCCCGCTCGCGGTGGGCTGGGGCGACGGCGAGATGTTCCTGGCGTCCGACGCCCTGGCGCTCGCGCCCTATACCCAGCGCGTCTCGTACCTGGAGGATGATGACTGGGTTGAGGTGACCAGGGATGGCGCCACCGTCTTTGACGCCAGTGACAACGAGGTCGAGCGGCCGGTGATCGTGACGCAGTTGTCGGGTGCTGCGATCGGCAAGGGCAACTACCGCCATTTCATGGCCAAGGAGATCCACGAGCAGCCGGAGGTCGTTGGCCAGACACTGCACGCCTATTACGACGCGCTGAACGACCGCGCGGAGTTCCCTGGCTTGGATATCGACCTGTTCGACGTGCCGAAGATCACCCTGGTCGCCTGCGGCACCGCTTCGCTTGCGGCGCTGACGGCAAAGTACTGGCTCGAAGGCCTGGCCCGCGTGCCCGTCGAGGTCGATGTCGCCTCGGAGTTCCGCTACCGCCAGGCGCCGATGCCCAAGGGCGGTATGGCGCTTTTTGTGTCGCAGTCCGGCGAGACCGCCGACACACTGGCCGCGCTACGTTATGCGCGCGAGCAGAACCAGTACATCGTGACGCTGACCAACACACCGACCAGCACCATGGCGCGCGAGTCCGACCATGTTCTGTTGACCCGCGCCGGACCGGAAATCGGCGTTGCCGCGACCAAGACCTTCACCTGTCAGCTCGTTGTCCTCGCAACGCTCGCCGTCGCCGCCGCCGAGGCGCGCGGCACGATCGACCGGGGTGAGGCGGCCAAGAAGCTCGCTGCGCTCGGCGACCTTCCGTCGGCCATGAGCGAGGTGTTGCGTCATGAAGACGCCATCAAGGATGTCGCTCGGGCTCTCAACGAGGCGCGCGACGTGCTCTATCTGGGTCGCGGTCCAAGCTACCCGATTGCGCTTGAAGGTGCGCTGAAGCTCAAGGAGATCTCGTACATCCACGCCGAAGGCTATGCGTCGGGCGAGATGAAGCATGGACCGATCGCCCTGATTGACGAGCATGTGCCGGTGATCGTCATCGCGCCCTCCGACGAACTCTTCGACAAGAGCGTCTCGAACCTTGAGGAGGTGGCGGCACGCAAGGGACGGATCATCCTGATCACCGACGAGGCCGGCGCGAAGGCGGCCGGCGGTTCCGCCGAACATGTGATCACCGTGCCCCAGGTCGACCCTCTGGCATCACCGCTGGTGACCTGCTTGCCCGTGCAGTTGCTGTCCTATCACGCGGCCGTTCTGCGCGGCACCGATGTCGATCAGCCGCGTAACCTCGCCAAGAGCGTCACGGTCGAATAGGGCCCTAAGCTAGCAGCCCGATTGGTCGCGGCTGCCATCCGGCATCACCGTCTGACAGAGAATGGCGCCGGCCAACGCGCCGGCGTCAAGCGTTGCGCCCTTCAGTTCGGCGAAGCTCAGGTCGGCGCCTTCCAGGTTGACGCCGCTCAGATTGGCGTCGTTCAGGATTGTCCCTTCCATGCCCGCGAAGGTCATATCGGCACCGGTAAGATTGGCGCCGGTCATGTCGGCGCCACCGACGTTGGCGTTCGCGAGATCGGCGTTGGAGAGGTCGGCGCCCACCAGGTTGGTGTAGATCAGATCGGCGCCGGTGAAGTCGGTCGCCCGCAAGTTGGCCTGGGCCAGGTCGGCGCCAGGCAGGTAGGCGCCGGTCAGGTTCTCGCCGCTCAGGTCGACGCCAGTCAGGTCACATTTCTTGCACTTACCCTCGCTCAACAGCAGGCGCTCGTCACCAATATCGTAACCAAACGCCGGTGCGGCCGCAAAGCCGATCACCACCCAAACCGCCAGAAGAAGTCGCATTGGTACCCTCGGAGATGGTTGTTGCCGGTAAACCGGCAGCGTTGGCCTTCACGTGCTACGCCAAGCGCCGGTGTCCTCCCCATGGGCGCAAGGCTAAACGACCCCTCACGATTTCGCCACAGTTGGCAATGATTCAGAAATCAACGTGATTTCAACTGGTTACGCGAATGGGGATGACACGGTTATCTGATTGAGGTTGCGCCGTGACCTCGCTCGGGCGCAAAGCCATCTCATCAATTCACAAGGCCGGGCAACCTTGCCTATAGTGCCGCCGACCGCCACATCACTACGGAAGCGGCCGTTCGTGCCGCGCCAAGGAGGATTTCCATGCAACTCAGCGACCCCACCCTGTTCCGCCAGCAGTGCTATATCGACGGCGCGTGGTGTGACGCCGATTCGGGCGAGACCATCGATGTGCGCAACCCGGCCAATGGCGAGACGCTGGGCACGATCCCGCGCATGGGCGCGGCCGAAACGCGCCGCGCGATCGAGGCGGCCGAGAAGGCCATGGTCGACTGGCGCGCCAAGACGGCCAAGGAACGCGCGGGCATCCTGCGCAAGTGGTTCGACCTGATGATGGAAAATCAGGAAGATCTGGCCGTCATGATGACCATGGAGCAGGGCAAGCCGCTTGCCGAGGCGCGCGGCGAGATCGCTTATGCCGCCTCGTTCATCGAGTGGTTCGCCGAGGAAGGCAAGCGCATCTATGGCGAAACCATCCCGACCCACATGTCCGACCGGCGGATCGTGGTTCTCAAAGAGCCGATCGGTGTTGTCGGCGCGATTACGCCGTGGAACTTCCCGTCGGCCATGATCACCCGCAAGGCCGGCCCGGCGCTTGCCGCGGGCTGCACATTTGTCGGAAAGCCCGCGACCGAGACACCGTATTCGGCCTTTGCGCTGTGCGAGCTGGCCGAGCGTGCCGGTATTCCCAAGGGTGTGATCAACATTCTGTCCGGCAAGTCGAGCGAGATCGGCGAGGAGCTGACCAAGAACCCGATCGTTCGCAAGATCACCTTCACCGGCTCGACCTCGATCGGCAAGAAACTGATGGAGCAGGCCTCGTCGACCGTCAAAAAGGTCACCATGGAACTCGGCGGCAACGCGCCGTTCATTGTTTTCGAAGATGCCGACATGGAGGCTGCGGTCGAGAATGCGATCGCGTGCAAGTTCCGCAACATGGGCCAGACCTGCGTTTGCGCCAACCGCATCTATGTGCAGTCGGGCGTCTACGACGAGTTTGCCGAGAAGTTCGCCGATAAGGTCAAGACCATGAAGGTCGGCAACGGCCTGGACGATGGGGTCGTGCAGGGCCCGTTGATCAATTCGGCGGCGATCGACAAGGTCGAGGAGCATCTGGACGACGCCACCGGAAAGGGCGCGCGCGTCTTGACCGGCGGCAAACGGCACGAACTCGGCGGCACGTTCTATGAGCCGACCGTGGTCGCTGACGTCGACACGCAGATGATGGTGGCGCGCGACGAAACCTTCGGGCCCCTGGCGCCGCTGTTCCGCTTCGAGACGGAAGACGAGGCGATCCAGCTCGCCAACGACACAGAGTTTGGCCTGGCGTCTTACTTCTTCAGCCGCGACATGGGCCGTATCTGGCGGGTCTCCGAAGGCCTTGAGTACGGCATCGTCGGCGTCAACACCGGCATCATTTCGACCGAGGTCGCACCGTTCGGCGGCGTCAAGGAATCGGGCATCGGACGCGAAGGCAGCCATATTGGGATCGAGGAGTATGTCGAGACCAAGTATGTTTGCATGGCGGGCGTGAACGGCTGACCGATACGACAACCCATAACCCGACGGTGTCGGCGGCTGAGAGCGCCGGCGCCGTCGCGGTCGCCGACCCAGATGTCGTCGGGGTCGAGGACCTGGTTTTCGATTACCCGACCCAGCGCGCGCTCTACGGCGTCTCGTTTGAGGTGACCAAAGGCAGCGTGACGGCGCTGGTCGGGCCCAATGGCGCTGGCAAGACGACGCTGATGCGGTGTATGGCCGCACTCGAGACGCCGTTCACGGGGCGCGTCACGATTGGCGGCGAGGACGTCCATGAGGATCCCCGCGCCAGCCACCGGCATATCGGTTATCTCTCCGACTTTTTCGGCCTCTATGACGATCTGACCGTCAGCCAGTGTCTTCGTCACGCCGCTGCCATGCACGGCTTGAGCCGGGCCGAGGAACGTGCGGCGGTCGACCGGGCCGTTGATCTGCTGGACCTCAAGGATCTCGCCGCAAAAAAGGCCGGCGAAATGTCGCGCGGCCAGCGCCAGCGCCTGGGTATCGCGCAGGCGATCATTCATGATCCGCCGATGGTGCTGTTGGACGAGCCGGCCTCGGGCCTCGATCCGCTTGCGCGCCAGTCCTTGTCGGCGCTGTTGTTGCGACTGCGCGAGCGCGGCATGACACTGATCGTCTCGTCGCACATCCTGGCCGAGCTCGAAGACTATTCGAGCCACGCCTTGGTCCTTGACCAAGGTCGCCTGGTCGACCACCGGGCGCTGACCGGCGAAACCAGCCATGTGCGCCTTCGCCTGGATGTCGTCGAAAGCAACAATGCGCTCGTGGCCTTTCTGAAGGCGCGCAGCGGTATTGACGAGCTGGTTCTGGATGACGGCGGCGCGACGTTTCGCGCCTTGCGTGACGTCGGATTCCGCCGTGATCTGCTGCGCGACCTCATCGGCGTCGGCGTGCCGGTCATTGGCCTTAGGGAAGAGGCGCTCGGCCTGCGTGAGCTCTATCGCGAGGTCGCATCGGGCAAGGAAGCGGGCTCATGAGGCTCAATCCGGAGTTTCGCCGCTATATGTGGATGGAGCTGTCGCCATTCCGCGTCATCGGCATGCCGGTGGTACTGGGCGGCATCTTCCTGTTGGCCGGTATCGCGACGCACGAAAGCGGTGAGCCCGCCGGCGGAACCGACATGTACGAAACCCTTGTCGGCACCGCCATTGTCGCGGCCATCTTGATCACGCTCTTTTGGAGCACACGCCTTGCGGCCAGCGCCCTGGTCCAGGAGGTCGCCGACAAGACATGGGACGCGCAGCGCCTGTCGTCACTCGGTCCCTGGGGCATGACCTGGGGCAAGCTGCTCGGCAGTACCGTCTATGCCTGGTACGGGACTGCCCTCGCACTTGCCGTCATGGCCGTCTCGTTCGCCATGTGGGACAGCATCAACGGTGGCGTCGCGCGCGCCTTCGGCACCGATGTCGGTGTTGTCATCGTGCAGTCGATCATCGGTGTGGTCGCCTTTGGCGTCATGGTGCAGGCGACCGCGCTCGTCGCCGCCTTAACCGCCATGCATCAGCGTGAGACGACGCGTCGTTTTGACGTCAGTCTCGCCCAATTCGCCGCGCTGGTCGTCGCGATCGTCGTGTCGTCCATGTTGGACCGCTATATCGACGGACCCGCAGTCTGGTACGGCCAGGCCGTCGATGGCCGCTGGTTTGCCGTGGTCAGCGTCGTCGTGTTCGCGCTGTGGGCTGTGATCGGCGTGTGGCGGCGTATGCAGATTGAACTTCAGGTCCGCACCTTGCCCTGGGTGTGGCCGGTCTTTGTGATTTTCGTCGCCGCATGGATGACCGGCCTTGCATGGCCGGAGCGTATCACCGGCACCTATCGCTATGTCTTCCCGATTGTCTTCGGCGCCGTCATCATCATCTTTGCGAGTTATGTGCCCGCACTCTTCGAACGGCTTGATCCCGTCCGCATCCGTCACCTGCTGGCGTCGATGCGAGCCGGCCGGTTTGCCAGCGTGCTGGCCGATGCGCCGTTGTGGTTGATCAACCATGGGGTCGCGCTGATCGCCGTCGCCGCGACGACGGTCTACATCGTGACGCTGCCGAACGAGGATGCCGCGGCCACGGAATTCCAGATGTGGGTCAGCGACGGCACGACCATGGCGACGGTGGCCGGCACACTCATCGCGCTCTTCCTGTTCGTGACACGCGATCTACTGCTCTTGACCTATGCCTATTTGGGACAGACGACACGGCGCGCGGTCGCGGGCTGGCTAATTTGGCTTGCGGTGCTTTACTTGCTGATTCCGGCCATTCTGTCGGGGCTCGGCATGTTCTCGCTGTTGCCGGTCTTCGTGCCGATCTGGGATGTGCCGTTCGTCGATTTCGCCGTGCCGCCGGTCGTCTGGCCGTTGATCCACATCGCGGTCGTCGCCGTCCTGCTCACCTTGCGCTGGCGGCGTTTCAGCAGCGACCGTATTACCGCACAACCAGGGACAGCAGGTCAGGCGTCGTAATCGACCGGTGTCGTGTGCCAGCCTTCGTCGTGTTTGGCCCAATAGGTTTCGTGAAGCCGCATGGTGACGGGTCCCGGTTTGCCGTTGGACAAAATGCGATCGTCGATCTGGCTGATCGGCATGATGCCGCCGGCGGTCGACGCCATGAAGATTTCGTCGGCGTCGAGCAACTGATCTTTGGTAATGTGATCGTTGCGGTTGGCAATGCCGAGCAGGTCGCAGAGTTCGTGGACGGACTGGCGGGTCACGCCTTCCAGCGCACCGTGCACGGGGCTGACCACGCAGCCGTCGATGACGGCGAAGACATTGGCGCCCGGACACTCCGCCACATAACCATCGGGGCCGATCAGGACGGCATAATCGGCGCCGCTGTCCTCGACCTCGAACAGGGCATTGGTGAAATCGCCCCAGTGATAGTTCTTGATGGTCGGGTCGACGGAATGACGTGCGATGCGCGGCACTTCCGAGACAATCATACGTCCGCCGGTTTCCTGCATCTCCGGCTTCATGATCCAGACGAACGGGATGGCATAGCAAACCAATTGGTTGTTGCCCTTGAAGTTGCTGGGCAGGCGCTTGGGCCATGACGGGTCGGGCACGCCACGCGTCATGACCATGGCGACATAGGCGTCCTTGAGGCCGGAGCGCTGCACGCAGCCCATAAGGATGTCGCGCAAGCCATCGCGGTCGACCGGCATCTCCATACGCAGACCCTTCACCGAGTTCTCGAAGCGGGTGAGGTGGTCTTCCATGCGGAAGAAGGCGCCATGCCAGACATGGACGACGTCGTAGGTGACGTCCGAGCGCACAAATCCCCAGTCGAAGACGGAGACCTTGGCGTCAGCCGCCGGCACGAACGCGCCGTCGACCCATGCTGCCCCCTTCGACCAGTCAACGGTGGGCTCGCTCGTATGTGGTTTCTCGACCGCTGCCATCAAATCCTCCGACTCCAGATTGCGCCGGTATTCTAAGGCCGGACTGGTCGTGATGTCAGGTCCACGGACAACTGGCCGGTTTCCTGATCAATCGTTACTGTCATCTTTGTCATGGACGCGCACAGTTCAAAAAAGGTCATCTATGCCGCGCTCGCCGGCAACTCGTTGATCGCGATCACCAAGTTCTCGGCGGCGATGTGGACCGGCAGCTCGGCCATGTTGAGCGAGTCCGTTCATTCGCTGGTCGATACCGGCAACCAGGGCCTCTTGCTCCACGGCATGAAAAGGGCGGACCGTCCGGCCGACAACACCCATCCGTTCGGTTACGGCATGGAGCTCTATTTCTGGGCTTTTGTCGTCGCGATCCTGATCTTTGTCGGTGGTGCGGCGATCTCTATCTATGAGGGCATCCACAAGATCCAGTACCCCGAGGTGTTGAAGGATGCCTACATCAACTACATCGTCCTGGGCGTCGCCATGGTGTTCGAGGCGGGCGCGTGGTGGGTCGCCTATCGCGAATTCGACCGCCAGCGCGGCAAGATGTCGTTATGGCGTGCGGTCCGGCGCAGCAAAGACCCGACGGTCTTCACCGTTCTGTTCGAAGACACCGCCGCCATGCTCGGCTTGATTGTTGCCATGATCGGTATCGCGCTTGCGGACATTCTAGGGATGCCGGTGCTGGACGGTGTCGCGTCGATCGGTATCGGCATCATTCTGGCGGCGACCGCCGTCCTGCTCGCCTATGAGTGCAAGGGCCTTCTGGTCGGCGAGGCGGCCAGCCCGGAGACGCAGGAGAACATCCGCAGATTGATTGCGCGCCAGCGCGGCATCTACCGGGTCAACGAAGTGCTGACCATGCATATGGGCCCGGGCGATATCCTGGTGAACATCAGCGTCGACTTCGACGACAGCCTGGACTCCGCCGATGTCGAGGAGGTGATCACCAACATGGAAACGAGCTTGATGCAGCATAACCCGGAGATCACGCGGGTCTTCATCGAGGCCCAGAACTGGGCCGCCCATCGCCGGCGCTGGCGCCGTTCCGGCGATCACCGCGACGACTAGTCGATCCTCAACCTCGCGTCAGCCTCGCGCGCGGTTTGCCGCAGTAGGGCTATCATGTGATCGATGCCGTCCTGGGTCAGCCTGTGGTTGACAAAGCACGGCCTGAAGCAGCGCCGGCCGTTGAGGTCGGTGCCTGTGATCAAGCCGTCGCCGGCCCGCTGGATGATCCGCTCGGTTTCTTCGTTCAGGCGATCAAGGTAGCCGTTGTCCGGCGTGCTTCTTCTGAGGTCCGGCGGCACGTAGCGAAAGCAGCAGACGCTGAGCGACGGTCTGACCATCAGCTCCAGATCATCGGATGCCTGGATCATGCTTGCCAGGCGCTGGGTCATCGCCAGGTGCTCGTCGACCATGGTGCGCAAACCTGCGAAACCGATCTGTTTGATGGCAACCCAGACCTTCAGCGCGCGGTCACCGCGCGTCAGCTCCCAGCCGTGGTGCCAGTGGTCGTGGACATCGTGGCCGTCGGCCATGCGCAGATATTCCGGCACCAACGTGAAGGCGCGTGACAGAACGTCCCATGATCGCACGAGCACACAGCCGGCCTCGTAGGGCACGTTGAGCCATTTGTGTGGATCGACCGCCATGGAGTCAGCGCGTTCCAGACCTTTGAAGAGCGGACGTGTGGCCGGACTGAGCGCGGCAACTGCCCCATAGGCGCCGTCGATGTGAAACCAGAGGTCACGGCGTGCGGCGAGGTCGGCGAGGGCGCCAAGGTCGTCGACCGCGCCGGTGTTGGTCGTGCCGGCGTTGGCGATGATGCAGAACGGCTTGTGACCGGTTTTTTCGTCCTCAGTGATCGCGTCTTCCATAAGGTCAACGCGAACTCTGAAGTCCTCATCAACATCGATACGCCGCAGTCCGCTCGAACCCATGCCCATCAAACGGGCGGCTTGATCGAGACAGGCATGGGTCTGCGTCGAGCCGTAGGCGGTGAGTGGGGCGTGGTTGGCGATGCCGTCCTCGCGCACATCCCAATCGGCTTTTGCGACGCGCGCGGCAGCCAGCGCCATGAGATTGGCGCCGGTGCCGCCGGTCGCCATGTAGCCGGCCGCGTTGTCGCCGAAACCCAGCATCTCACCCAGCCAGCGCACGACCGTCACTTCGACCTCTGTCGATCCCGGCGTCAGCGTCCAGGTGTAGGGATAAAGCCTGAGCGAGGCGACCAAGCCCTCGACCAGACCGGGCAGGGCGAGCGCCGAGGACGAGACATAGGACATCAGCCGGGGATGGCAGTAGTTGGCGGAAGCCGGCAGCAACTCGTCGCGGATCAGATTCAGGATTGCGTCGGCGTCCATGCCGTCTTCCGGCGGTGGTCCGCCGAACTGCTGGGCCATGCGCTCCGGCGATTGCGGCGGTGGGTAAACGCCGCGCCGCGCGGGGTCGGCCAGTTCGTCGGCGATGATGTCGACAACCCGGTAGCCCAGGCGCCGGATCTCGTCGGCGCTGATCTCGAGCGGGGCACGGCGATCTTGGTGCGTGGTCTTGATGTCGTTCATGGCATCTCCGTTCCCGGCGGATGCCGGGCGATGCTTTCGGATGATCGTGAGAAGCTTGCGGGAGGCGACGCCCAGAACGCAACCGTACGATGGTTACGAGTTCCAAACAGTCTTGTCTTTGTTGGGGGCGCCGGTCGCGTCCGGCAACGCTCAAAAAGGATCAGCCGCGGGCGGACCGCGCGGTAACACGATCGTCGGCACATACGCGGATCGATGACAAGCTCACGACGCGGCCGTTGCTGTGGCCGTTGGCTGCTGCCGCCGTCTTCGATCTGTTCTGCCGTTCGCTCAAGGCGTCGTACTCGTAAAGGCACGCATAGGCTTCGCGGATGGCCGCACGGTTGCCGTTGACCTCAAGGTCGTTGAGCGCTCGCAACAGTTCAAAGTGGACCAGCGTTGCGAGGGGCGTACGCGACACGAAACGCTGGTCCGCCGTCGCCTGGCGGATTTCGTCAACCATTGCCTCGAATGTCGGCACACGCATGCTCGACCCCTTGCCACTGAGCCCACGCAGAATAGGGCATGGAGCCAGGTTTGCCCGCGTTCATTGGGTGTAACCCTATGGTACGTGCGGCCATTATCCCGATGGCTGAGGGCATTCGGCGGCCGGACTCTCACCCAGAAAAGGACCTCGGCTGCTCTAGTAGGCGCGTCGGCAGCCTGTTTTGCGCGGGCCATGGCCTATGCAGCCCGAAGCGGTCTAAGGTGCCTTGAGATGTCAAGGGGAGGTGCCCATGGCGCGCATAACTGGCATTGGCGGTGTTTTTTTCAAGGCGCGGGATCCCGCCGCTTTGTCCGCGTGGTACCGCGACGTGCTTGGCTTGGAGACGGAGGAGGGCGGTGCGGTGACCTTCTCCTGGGCCGACGATCCGCAGCCTGGCGGCTCCGGCCACACGGTCTGGGGTCCTTTCCGCCAGGACACCACCTATTTTCAACCCAGTGAGAAACCCTACATGTTTAACTTCCGCGTCGATGACCTCGATGGCTTTCTCGCCCGGCTCCGCAAGGCCGGCGTGACCGTCGACGATAAGACCGAGACTTTCGACTACGGCCGCTTCGGCTGGGCGATGGATCCCGAGGGCAACCGTATCGAGCTCTGGGAACCGACGGCGGTGACACCACATTAGCCATGGCGATCGGGCAAGCCTGAACTGAGGAGAAGACAAGTGGCCGAGTACGATTATGACCTGTTTGTCATCGGTGGCGGGTCCGGAGGCGTGCGTTGTGCACGGTTTTCCGCCGGATATGGCGCCCGCGTCGCGATTGCCGAAGAACGCTACTGGGGCGGCACCTGCGTCAACGTTGGCTGTATCCCCAAGAAGCTCTTCGTCTACGGCTCGCAAGTTGCCGAAGAACTGAAGGACGTCACGGGTTACGGCTGGCAGGTTGGTGACGTCAGCTTCGATTGGCAAAAACTGGTTGCCAACAAGAACGAGGAGATCGGACGCCTTAACGGCATCTACGACCGCATGCTGCGCGCCGCCGGTTGCGATGTTATCGACGGACGCGCGGTCGTCGTCGACGCCCATACGGTCAAAATCGGCGACAAGACCTACACGTCCCGCTACATCCTGGTCGCGACGGGCGGCTGGCCGTTCGTGCCGGAGTTTCCGGGCAGCGAGCACGCGGTGACATCCAACGAGCTGTTCTTCCTGGACAAGCTGCCAGAGAAGATCGTCATTGTCGGCGGCGGATACATCTCCGTGGAGTTCGCCGGTATTTTCAACGGTCTCGGTGTTGATGTGACCCAGCTTTACCGGCGTAATCTTTTCCTGCGCGGTTTCGACCGCGACATCCGCGAGTTCCTGGCCGAAGAGATGCGCAAGAAGGGCATTGACCTGCACTTCAACTGCGACATCACGATGATCGAGAAGAAGGGCGACCGCTTCGTCGCGACGCTGGATCGCGGCCAGACGATCGAGGCCGATTTGATCTTCTATGCGACCGGACGCCGGCCGCTGACTGCAGGCCTCGGTCTGGAAAAAGCTGGCGTCAAGCTGGCCGACAACGGCGCGGTTGAAGTCGACGAGTTCTTCCAGACCTCGGTGCCGTCGATCTATGCCTTGGGCGACGTGGTCGGGCGTATGGAGCTGACGCCGGTGGCGCTGGCCGAAGGCATGGCCGTCGCGAAATGCCTGTTCGGTGGCGAAAGCCAGACCGTGCACTACGACCTCGTGCCGACCGGCGTCTTCAGCCAGCCGGAGATCGCGACTGTCGGCCTGACCGAGGAGGCGGCGCGCGAGCGCCATGTCGATATCGATATCTACACGTCGGAGTTCCGCGCGCTCAAACACACGATGACCGACAACCAGGAGCGCACGTTGATGAAGCTGGTTGTCGATAAGACGACCGACCGTGTCGTTGGCGCGCACATGGTTGGCGCCCATGCGGGCGATCTGATCCAGGGCATTGCGATCGCGCTGAACGCGGGCGCAACGAAGGCCGTGTTCGACAAGACCATCGGCGTGCATCCGACCAGCGCCGAGGAATGGGTCACCATGCGCGAACCCGTGCGCGGTCAGGAGGAAGCCGCAGAGTAGGCGCGCTCGCTCGCTGGGTTGGTCAGAGACCTTTGTCCCAGTACGGCTTGTCGCCGAAGCGCTCGGCAAGGAAGTCAATGAAGACACGAACCTTGGCTGACAGGAAACGGTGGGGCGGATAGATCACCGATATGTCGGCAGGCCGCCGTTCCCAGTCGCTCAGCAACCGGACCAGCTTGCCGGATCGCAAGTCCGGGCCGGTAATGAAGGTGGGCAAAAGCACGATGCCGCGTCCGCGCACGGCGGCGTCACGCAGGACATCGCCGTTGTTCACACACAGATGACCGGGGACCGTGACCGTCACCTCGCCGGACGTATTGTGAAAACTCCAACGCACGTCGGTCGCCAGATGGCCATAGGTCAGGCACGTGTGGTCGACGAGGTCGTCGGGGTGTTGCGGTTCGCCATGCGCGGCCACGTAGTCGGGCGAGGCGACAAGCGACTGATGAGACACGGCAATGCGCCGCGCGATCATGCTTGAATCGGCAAGCGCGCCAATCCGCACGCCGATATCGAACCCGCCGTCGATCATGTCGACCTGGCGGTCGTTCAAGATCAACTGCACCTTAACGTCGGGATAGCGCGCCATGAAGTCGGTCAGCGGACCGGTCAGATGCAGCATCGCAAACGACATCGGTGCGTTGATGCGAAGGCGCCCACGCGGTTCGTCGTGCAGGCTGGAGACCGCCAGCTCGGCCTCTTCGACATCGGCCAGGATGGCAAGGCAGCGTTCGTTGTAGGCAAGCCCGACCTCGGTCGGACTGACCCGGCGTGTGGTCCGGTTCAAGAGCCTGGCGCCCAACTGCTTTTCCAACTGCATCACGCTCTTGCTGACGCCGGCGCGGGTCAGACCGAGCTTGTCAGCCGCCGCGGTGAAACTCTTGCTCTCCACCACCTGGGTAAAGATTTTCATGTTTGTCAGGCGGTCCACGGCTTCTCCATTGTCAACTACGGGTTTCCATATTCGTTCATTTCGATCGGATTGTCTCCTGTTTTGCCAGAGCCATCTGCAAGCCTGTGTGATCCGTAACCCATGTATGCCGCGATGAAGAGGAGATGACGCCATGATGACCATGCGACGCGCCGACGATAGGGGACACGCCCGTTTTGACTGGTTGGACAGCCGCCACACGTTCTCGTTCGGCAGCTACCATGACTCCAGGCATATGGGTTTCGGGCCGCTGCGCGTGATCAACGACGACCGGGTGATTCCGGGCGCCGGCTTCGAGACCCATGGCCACCGCGATATGGAGATTGTGACCTATGTCCTGGAAGGCGCGCTGGCCCACAAGGATAGCCTCGGCAACGGGTCGGTCATTCTGCCGGGCGAGATCCAGCGCATGAGTGCGGGCGCCGGCATCACCCACAGTGAGTTCAACGACTCAACGACCGATCCCGTGCATTTTCTCCAGATCTGGATCGAGCCAAGCCAGATTGGTTTGACGCCCGGATATGAGCAAAAGCCCATACCGCCTGAAGCCAGGCGCGACCGGTTCGGCCTTCTGGCGTCGCCTGACGGTCGTGACGGGTCGGTCACCGTGCATCAGGATGCCATGCTCTGGGGTGCTTTGCTGTCACCCGGCACGTCGGTCGAGCATGATCTCGCGGCCAACCGTCTTGCCTGGTTGCACGTGGCTGACGGCGTGGCCGAGGTGAACGGGGAGTATTTGGAGACCGGCGACGGACTCGCTGTGCGCGACGAAACCAAACTGGCGGTCCAGGCTATCGACAACACCGACATCCTCCTGTTCGACTTGGCCGACCAGTAAGTCGCCCAACATGTGAGCGCCGACATGGATTCAAGCGCGGATTTGCGCTTGAATTCCGGCGACTTAACCCAAGGTTTCCCTGGAGTCTTGGCGAATCGAGGCGTATATCGCCCAATTCCGGAAGAAAACGATCAAAACCACGAAAAAAAGAGAGACACCCATGACATCTACCTGGAGCCCGTCAAGCTGGCGGGAAAAACCCATCCTCCAGGTTCCGGAGTATCCGGATCCCGACGCGCTGGCCGGCGTTGAGCGCCAGCTTGGGGGCTACCCGCCGCTGGTGTTCGCTGGTGAAGCCCGCAACCTGAAGCGTGTTCTGGCCCAGGTCGCCGAGGGCAAGGCGTTCTTGCTCCAGGGCGGCGACTGTGCCGAGAGTTTCTCGGAGTTTCATCCCGATGCCATCCGCGACACCTTCAAGGTGCTGTTGCAGATGGCGGTCGTCCTGGCCTTTGGCGCGTCCTGTCCGGTGGTCAAGGTGTCGCGTATGGCCGGTCAGTTCGCCAAGCCGCGCTCGTCCAATACCGAGGTGCAGGGCGATGTCGAACTGCCGAGCTACCGTGGCGATATCATCAACGGCATCGACTTCGACGAAGCCTCGCGGGTGCCCGATCCCGAACGCATGCGCTCGGCCTATCATCAGGCGGCGTCGACCCTGAACCTCTTGCGTGCGTTCGCCCAGGGCGGTTTTGCCGATCTGCATCGCGTGCAGGGCTGGAACAACGACTTTGTCGCCGACAGCGCCCAGGGCCATCGTTACGAAGCCATGGCGCAGCGCATCCAGGAGGCGTTGAGTTTCATGGAAGCGTGCGGTCTGACGTCGGAGAACGTCCCGCAACTGCGCGAGACCGAGCTCTACACGTCGCACGAGGCGCTGTTGCTGCCCTATGAAGAGGCGATGACCCGCGTCGATTCGACGACCGGCGACTGGTACGACACCTCCGCGCACATGGTCTGGATCGGCGATCGGACGCGTCAGCCCGACCACGCCCATGTCGAGTTCATGCGCGGCATCAACAATCCGATTGCCATGAAATGTGGGCCGTCGCTCGATCCCGATGAGCTGCTGCGGTTGATTGATGTTCTGAACCCGGAAAATGAGCCCGGCCGTCTGACACTGATCGTGCGCATGGGCGCCGACAAGGTGGAGGAGGGCATGCTGCCCTTGATCCGCGCTGTCGAACGCGAGGGCCGTCATGTCGTGTGGTCGTGCGATCCCATGCACGGCAACACGATCAAGGCGCCGAGCGGCTACAAGACGCGCCCGTTCGACCGCATCCTGGCCGAGGTGCGCGGCTTCTTTGCGGTTCACCGCGCCGAGGGCACCCATGCCGGCGGTGTGCATTTCGAGATGACCGGCAAGGACGTGACCGAGTGTTTGGGCGGCGCCCAGGAGATCACCGACGCCGATCTGCAGGACCGCTACCACACCCATTGCGATCCCAGGCTTAACGCCAGTCAGGCCTTGGAGTTGGCGTTCCTGATCGCTGAGCAGTTAAAGGCCGAGCGCGACGAAGCCGCGCGGCTAGCCGCCGCGCAGTAAGGCAGGTCGCGCCAGCGCTCCTTAGGGGGAAGTAGCGATGGCGGAAGACAATCCGGACCTAACAAAGCCCAAGAGCGGTTCCTTGTGGCCGCGCGAGGAGGATGTCGGCCGTTGGACCGACGTCTACTTCAAACGAACCAAGAAGACGGTTGAAACGTTCGGCGATACCCGCGTCACCTATGCGGTCTTCATGCGCCGCCCGGTCGTTTGCGCGCCGCGGCTCGCTGTTGACTGGCTGCACGGTATCGCTGCGGTACGTGGCGTGACATTCGACATTGAGCTGACCCATAGCGAAGGCCGCTGGGTCGGCGCTGGCGAGCCGATGATGTACATCTCCGGGCCGCTCGCTTCGCTGGTCGATTTGGAGACGTTGTTTCTGCAAAAACTTGGGCCGGCATGCGTCGCCGCCTACAACGCCTACACCATGTGCGTCGATATGCCCAAGGCGGGTTTCCTCGCCATGGATGCGCGCCACTGCGCGGGTACCGAGATGGCCGAGATGATGGCCTATGCGGCCTCGGTCGGTTCGGCGCGCGCCCAACGCAAAGCCGGTGCTGTCGGCTTTATCGGCAACGCCACCGACGCGACCGCGCATTACTTTGGTAACGACAAGGGTTTCGGCACCATGCCCCATGCCCTGATCGGTTATGCCGGCAGCACGGTCCGCGCCGCCGAGATGTTCCGCGACGCCAACCCCGACGCGCCGATGACCGTTCTGGTCGATTTCTTCGGCCTGGAGATCACCGATGCGCTCGCGGTGTGCCGGCGTTATCCCGACCTCGCCGCGACGGGTGAGCTTTCCGTCCGGCTCGACACCGGTGGCGGGCGCTTCGTGGAAGGTCTCGATCCTCAGACGAGTTATGCTGTTTTGGAACGCAATGTGCCCGAGGCGATCCGCGGTTACCGCTCCGAAGTCGAGCTGCGCTATCTGATCGGCACCGGTGTCTCGGCCGCCGGCATCTGGTACATGCGCGAGCAGTTGGACGTCGCCGGTTTCGACAAGGTGAAGATCGTCGCCAGTTCCGGCTTCGGCGCTGCCAAATGTAAGACCATGGCCGTCGCCAACGCGCCGATCGATGTCATCGGCACCGGCAGCTACCTGCCGGAAGTGTGGACCGAGACCTATGCCACCGCCGACATCGTCGCCTATGACGACGAGCCGCGCGTCAAGGTCGGCCGCGAGTTCCTGTTGCGTAACTGACGCTCTGCTCCCCGGTCCGTGGCGTCATGAATCCTCCCGCTCTGTTCGTCGGACAACATAGGCAGTCCAGAAGGTTCTCTCATGGAGTTTGACGACCTCCACCATCAGGCAGATCGGCCGTTCAGTCAGGATCAAATCGATTACCTGTTGCCGCTGGGCCGCACGATACATGTCGCGGCAGGCGATTACCTGTGGCGCACGGGCGATGTCACGGGCGACTTCCATGTCTTGCTGAAAGGCGTGCTCGATATTCTGGCCGATGCGGGATCGGAAGAAGAGCTCGTGTTTCGGGCGACGCCCGGTCAGTTCATGGGCGAGTTCAATTTCTTTACCGGCGAGCGACAGCCGCTTTCATGCCAGGCCCATGAAGCATCCGACGTGCTGATCGTGCCGCGAGAGAAGATGCTTGGTGTGCTCTCGAATGTGCCTGAGATCAGCGACCTCGTCGTCACCGCTTTTGCCGCCAGGCGCCAGGTTGCCATGCAGCTCCAGGCCAGCGGTATGGTTGTTGTCGGATCGGAGGACGATCCGGTCGCAGGCCGATTGCGCGAGTTCGCGAGCCGCAATCAGATCCCGTGCGGCTGGGCAGAGTTGGGGTCACCGGCGGCCAAAACGTTAACCGAGCGCTTCGGCCTTGAAGGCAGCAAGACCGTTGCCATCGTGCACGGTAAGACCGTGCTGCGCGAGCCGTCGAACCTTGAGATCGCCAAGGCGCTCGGATTGGACCGGGCCATTCGTGACGGTCGCAGGGCGGAGCTGATCGTTGTCGGCGCCGGGCCTGCCGGTCTGGCCGCATCTGTCTATGGCGCCTCGGAAGGCTTGGAGACGCTGGCGATCGAGGATACGGCAATCGGCGGTCAAGCTGGCTCGTCATCGCGCATTGAGAACTATCTGGGTTTTCCGACCGGCTTGTCTGGCATTGAGCTCGCCTATCGCGGCGAAGTTCAGGCCGTAAAGTTTGGCGCGCAACTGTCGGTGCCGAGCCACGCGACAAAGTTCTACCCCTGCGATGACGGCTTCTGCATCGAATTGGAAGACGGTGTGAAGCTGTTTGGCGCCAGCGTCGTCGTCGCATCCGGCGCACGGTACCGCAAACTCAGTGTCGACAACCTGGAAGCATACGAAGGCAAGGGGATCTTCTATGCGGCCACCGACTTCGAAGCGCAGTTTTGCCGCAAGACCGACGCCATCGTGGTCGGCGGCGGCAACTCGGCCGGCCAGGCGGCGATGTTCCTGTCGCGCCACGCCCACCATGTGCATGTGCTCGTGCGCAGCGCGAGCCTGGCGGCGAGCATGTCGCACTACCTGTTGTCGCGCTTGGAGAATGATCCGCGCATCACCATCCACTATCAGACCGAGATTGTCGCCTTGCATGGCGACCAACACCTGGAGCGGGTGACGCTGCGGCATCGCGACAGCACGAACGAACGTGACGTCGTGACGCGGGCTGTTTTCGTGATGATTGGCGCGGCGCCCAACGCGGGATGGCTCGGCGATACGGTAATGTTGGACAGTCACGGCTTTGTCCTGACGGGCACGGAGGCCGGCGCCACGACACCGTTCGAAACCAGCCTGCCGGGCGTGTTCGCGGTCGGCGACGTGCGTTCCGGCTCGGTCAAACGGGTCGCGTCGGCGGTCGGCGAGGGCTCCGTCGTCATCTCCTATGTCCACCGCTATCTGATGAGCCGGCGCGAAGAGCTCGCGTCGCCCTCAGGCTAGGTGACGGGGTTTAACCGGGCTGCAATTGACACCACGTTCTGGTCACCCTAAGCACCCCCTTCCAATCGGGACCGCTCCGTCATGACCGACCACCTGAAGATCGCGCTTGCCCAACTCAACCCGACCGTGGGCGCCGTCGAGGCTAATGCCGACAAGGTGCTGGCCGCGCGTGCGACGGCGGCCGGTGAAGGCGCCGATCTTCTGGTCACGTCCGAACTGGTCATCAACGGTTACCCGCCCGACGATCTGGTGCTGCGTCCGGCATTCCAGGAACAGGTCGAGGCAGCGGTCGCACGCATTGCCGCGGCGACTGGCGATGGCGGACCGGCGGTCATTCTGGGTGCTAGTTACCGGCAGGACGGCGCGCTCTATAACGCCGCCTATCTGCTCGACGAGGGCGCGATCAAACATGTGCGTTTGAAGTATGACCTCCCGAACTACGGCGTGTTCGACGAAAAACGCGTTTTCAGCGGCGGCCCGTTGCCAGGTCCCGTGCCGTTCCGTGACGTCCGGCTGGGCGTTATGGTGTGCGAGGACATGTGGACCGGCGAGGTCACCGAATGCCATGCAGAGAATGGCGCGGAGATCCTGATCGTTCCCAACGGCTCGCCCTTCGATGCGACCAAGACCGATGAGCGCCTGGCGCATGCCGTAGCCCGGGTCACGGAGTCCGGTCTGCCATTGGTCTACGTCAATCAGGTCGGCGGCCAGGACGAGTTGGTGTTCGACGGCGCATCCTTTGTCATCGGTGCCGACCGCTCGCTGTGCACCCAACTGCCTTCGTGGGAGGAGGCGGTCGTCGTCACATCATGGCGGCGTGGCGATGATGGCTGGGTATGCGAGCCCGGCACGGTCGTTGCCGAAGCGGGCCGCCTGGAGAACATCTATCGTGCCATGGTCATGGGGCTCGCCGACTATGTCGGCAAGAATGGTTTCCCGGGCGTCTTGATCGGCCTTTCCGGCGGCATCGATTCCGCGTTGTCGGCGGCGGTCGCCGCTGACGCGCTGGGACCGGACAAGGTCCACTGCGTGATGATGCCATCCGAGTTCACCAGTGAGGAATCCCTGGACGACGCTGCGGGTTGCGCCGAGATGCTGGGCGTGCGCTTGGACAGCGTCTCGATCGCGCCGGCGGTCGACGCGTTCGACACCATGCTGCATGACCTCTTCGCCGGTACCGAACCCAACGAGGCCGAGGAGAACATACAGGCGCGAGCGCGCGGCATGACGTTAATGGCGCTCTCCAACAAGTTTGGTTCGATGGTGCTGTCGACCGGTAACAAGTCGGAGATGTCGGTCGGCTACGCAACGCTCTATGGCGACATGTGCGGCGGTTATTCCGTCCTGAAGGATGTCTACAAGACGGCGGTCTACGAACTCTCCGCCTGGCGTAACCAGCATATGCCAACCGGCGTGCTGGGCCCGGCGGGCCGGGTCATTCCGGAGAACATCATCACCAAGGCGCCGACGGCGGAGTTGAAGCCGGACCAGACCGACCAGGACAGCCTGCCGCCTTATGACGTGCTTGACGACATTCTGACGGGCCTGATCGAGGGCGAGGAGACGTTCGAGCAGGTCCAGGCACGCGGCCATGATCGCGCGCTCGTCAAACGTATTTGGAACATGCTGCTGCGCGCCGAATACAAACGCCGTCAGGCGCCGCCCGGCGTCAAGATCACGACGCGCGCCTTTGGGCGCGAGCGGCGCTACCCGATCACCAACCGTTTCCGTTCATGAGTGTCGTCACGCGTTTTGCGCCCAGCCCGACCGGCCGGCTTCATGTCGGCAACATCCGCACGGCGCTGATGAACTGGCTGATCGCGCGCCAGGCTGGTGGCACGTTTATCCTGCGCCTGGACGATACCGACGCCGAACGGTCGACCGACGCCTATGCCGAGGGCATCCGCGACGACATGACCTGGCTCGGCCTGACGTGGGACTCCGAGGCCCGGCAGTCCGAGCGCATGGCACGCTACGAAGCCGCACGCGCCAAACTCGCCGACATGGGCCGCCTTTACCCCTGCTACGAGACGCCGGAGGAGTTGGAGACCCAGCGCAAGCTGCTGCGCGCCCGCGGACTGCCTCCGGTCTATGACCGCGGTGCACTTGCGCTGAGTGATGAGGACAAGGCGCGTCTCGAAACCGAAGGGCGGCAACCACACTGGCGTTTCCTTCTCGACGACAAGCCCATGGAGTTTGAGGATCTGATACGCGGCCCCGTCAGTTTCGAACCGGGCCATGTCAGCGATCCCGTGCTGATGCGCGAGAACGGCGTGCCCACTTACACGCTGGCCTCGGCCGTCGATGATATCGACATGGGCGTGACCCATGTGGTGCGTGGTGAGGATCACGTTGCCAACACCGCTGTCCAGATTGATCTGATTGCCGCGCTTGGCGGCGCGCCCATTCAGTTCGGTCACCATCCCCTTTTGACCGAGGCGTCCGGCGAAGGGCTCAGCAAACGCAAGGGCGGTGCGTCAATTGCCGAGCTGCGCGATGAGGGTCTGGAGCCGCTCGTGGTCCTGAGTTTCCTGGGCCGCCTCGGCACGTCCGACCCGATCGAGCCGTTGCATGCGATGCAGGCGTTGATCGATGGCTTTGCGTTCTCGAAGATCTCACGCAATCCGCCGCGCTACGACCCCGAGGAACTGCGCGCGCTGAATGCCAAGTGGCTGCACGAAGCTTCGTTTGATGATGTCGCCGAGCAGCTTAAGGCGCTTGGCCTGAACACGGTTGATGCGGCGTTCTGGCAGGCGGTGCAGGGCAATCTTCAGCGCCTGACGGATCTGGGCGCCTGGTGGGAGATCTGCAGGGAGCCGATCGACCCGGGCGTGTATCCCGAAGACGCCGCGTTTGTGCGGAATGCTGCCGACCTGCTGCCGGCCGAACCCTGGGATGAGACGACATGGGGTGTTTGGACCGGTGCGCTTAAGGAGAAAACCGGACGCAAGGGACGGTCTTTGTTCATGCCGCTCCGTCTTGCGTTAACCGGCTTGGAGCACGGTCCGGAGCTGAAATCTCTGCTGCCTTTTATCGGCCGCGAGCGGGCGCGTGAGCGGTTGACGGGTCATGTGGCGTAGGGGACGCATGACCCCATTACGTTGCCTCCGAGGCCCAACGGGTCTATATAGCCCGCGTTATGGAACGGATGTCCCAGCGATGTTGCAAAGCAGTCGGGCGAATTATCGCCTGACAGTCCTTGAAGGCCCGCGCTTGACGTGCGGCCCGACGCTTTGCCATTTCTGATCGGGAACCGACCCCATGACCGTCACGACACAGCTCAAACTCCACAATACGCTTGCTCGCGAAAAGCAGGTCTTCGAGCCGCTCGATGCCGACAATGTGCGGTTCTATGTCTGCGGCCCGACGGTCTACAGCCTGATCCACCTGGGCAACGCGCGGCCGCTGGTGGTCTTCGACGTGATGTTCCGGCTGTTGCGCCACGTCTATGGCCCCGACCACGTCACCTATGTCCGCAACATCACGGACGTCGAGGACAAGATCAACACAGCGGCTAAAGAGAACAACGAGCCGATTGACGCGCTGACCGCGCGCACCATCGTGCAGCTCCACAAGGATACGCAGGCGCTGAACTGCCTGGAGCCGAGCGCGGAGCCGCGCGCAACGCAGCATATCGACGGCATGATTGCGATGATCGAAAATCTGATCGCGAAGGGTCACGCGTATGAAGCCGAAGGTCACGTGCTGTTCGACGTGCAGTCGTGGCCGGATTACGGCCAGCTCTCGGGCAACAGCCGCGACGAGATCGTCGCGGGCGCGCGTGTCGAGGTTGCGCCTTACAAACGCGATGCCGCGGACTTCGTGCTGTGGAAACCGTCGAGCGACGATCTGCCCGGCTGGGATAGTCCGTGGGGTCGCGGCCGGCCGGGCTGGCACATCGAATGCTCGGCGATGAGCCTGGCCCATCTGGGCGCGACGTTCGACATCCACGGCGGCGGGCGTGACCTGATCTTTCCACACCATGAAAACGAGATCGCACAGACGCTATGCGGTGTCGAGAACGCGGGTTTCGCGCGCTACTGGATGCATAATGGGTTTCTCGTGGTGAACGGCGAGAAGATGGCGAAGTCGCTCGGCAATTTCTTCACCGTCCGCGAGCTACTCGAAGATTGGCCGGGTGAGGTGCTGCGTTATGCGTTGCTCAGCACCCACTACCGCCAGCCGCTGGATTTCACTATGGACGGCCTTGGCCAGGCGCGTTTGTCGCTCAACCGGTTCTATAACGCCATGCGTCACGCTGGCGAGCCCGGGACTGGCGAGGTGCCGGCGAAGGTGCGCGACGCCCTGGCCGATGACCTCAACACGCCCTTGGCGTTGAGCCATCTGCACGAACTGGCCGATCGTGTCTTCAAGGGCGACAACGAGGCGGCGATGGCGTTGAGAGCGGGCGGCAACATGCTCGGTCTGTTGCGGGAAACCGCAGCGGACTGGTTTGTCGGCGGCGCGGACGAAGATGTCGTCGCGTCGATCGAGGCGCGCCTTGCGGCGCGTGTCGCGGCGCGCAAAGCGAAAGACTTTGCCGAAGCCGACCGCATTCGCGACGAACTCCAGGCCGAAGGCATCGAGCTGGAAGACGGGCCCGACGGCACCACGTGGCGGCGAGTCCGATGAGCGGCGAGCGCGTCTATCTGTTCGACACGACCCTGCGCGACGGGGCGCAGACCCGCGGTGTCGACTTCTCGGTCTCAGAGAAGGTGCAGATTGCCGCGGCGTTGGACGAACTCGGCATCGACTATGTCGAAGGTGGATGGCCCGGCGCCAACCCGACCGATGATGCCTTCTTCGCCGCACCGCCCCAACTTAAGGCCGCAACGCTGACCGCCTTTGGCATGACGCGGCGGCCCGGCCGCAGCGTCGACAATGATCCGGGCGTGCAGGCAGTGATGCAGGCCAAGACGCCGGCGATCTGTCTGGTCGGCAAGTCCTGGGACTTCCATGTCGATGTCGCCCTGGAGATCACCAAGGACGAGAACGTCGCCATGATCGCCGACTCAATGGCGCATGCCGTCGCGGATGGGCGCGAGGCGATGTTCGACGCCGAGCATTTTTTTGATGGTTACAAGTCCGACCCTGGTTTCGTCCTGTCGTGTCTGCAGGCGGCCCTCGACGCCGGCGCCCGCTGGGTCGTGCTGTGCGACACCAACGGTGGCACGTTGCCCAGCGAAGTCGGACGTATCGTTACCGACGTCACGGCCAAGCTGCCGCACGACAAGATCGGGATCCACGCCCACAACGACACCGGCAATGCCGTTGCCAACACGCTGGTGGCCGTCGAGGCAGGCGCGCGCCAAGTGCAGGGCACGCTGAACGGCCTGGGTGAGCGATGCGGAAATGCTGACCTGATCACGGTGCTGCCGACCTTGGCGCTGAAATCGGACTACGAGCTGGGCGTCACCGACACGCAGCTGGCCCATGTCACGCGCATCTCGCGCATGTTGGACGAACTGCTGAACCGTGCGCCCGACCGCCATGCGCCTTATGTCGGCGCGTCAGCCTTTGCCCACAAAGGCGGGCTGCACGTTTCTGCCGTCCTCAAGGACCCGCGGACCTACGAGCATATCGAGCCGGAGCGGGTCGGCAACGCGCGTCATATCGTCGTCTCCGACCAGTCCGGCCGGGCCAATGTGCTGGCGCGCCTCGCTGAGGCTGGCATGGTGGTCGACCCCGATCACAACAAGCTGCCGCGCCTGATCGAAGAGGTGAAGGCGCGCGAGTTCGAGGGCTATACCTATGACGGCGCCGAGGCGAGCTTTGAGCTGTTGGCCCGGCGTACCCTTGAAAGCGTGCCGGATTACTTTGAGGTCGACAGTTTCCGCGTCCTGGTCGAGCGCCGCTTCAACGCGCTCGGCAAACTGGTCACCCTGTCGGAAGCGACGGTCAAGATCGTCATCGACGATCAACGGCTCTTGTCCGTCGCCGAAGGCAACGGTCCGGTCGACGCCCTCAACGTGGCGCTCAGGAAGGACCTCGGCAAGTATTCGGAATACCTGCACGACTGCCGCCTGGTCGACTACAAGGTCAGGATTTTGAGCCCGCAGGCCGGTACCGCCGCGGTCACGCGCGTCATGATCGAAAGCGCCGACGAGGCGGGTACGCGCTGGTCGACGGTCGGTTTGTCGACCAACATCATCGATGCGTCGTTCCAGGCGCTGACCGACAGCATCCGTTACAAGCTGATGCGCGACAACGCGCCGGCCTGACACCCGATGCCGTCATCGCCGCCCGCGATCATTCTGGTCCGCCCGCAAATGGGCGAGAACATCGGTGCGGCGGCCCGCGCCATGATGAACTTCGGCCTGACCGATATGCGGATCGTCGCGCCGCGCGACGGCTGGCCCAACCCGGCCGCCGAAGCCATGGCGGCCAGTGCCGTGTCGATCCTGGCCGATGCCCGGCTGTTCGACACCGCCGCCGAGGCGGTGGCCGATCTCGCCCACCTCTGGGCGACGACAGCACGCCAGCGCTACATGCTGAAACCCAGCCACACGCCGCGCCACGCCGCCGGTCTGATGCACATGGGCGCCCGCCACCAGGAAGCCAGCGGTATCCTGTTCGGACCCGAGCGCACCGGCCTCGATAACGACGAGGTGGCGTTGGCCCACGCGGTTCTGAATATCCCGGCGAACCCTCAGATGAACTCGCTCAATCTTGCGCAGGCCGTTCTGCTGGCGGGCTACGAGTGGTTCCAGGCGGCCGACGAAACGCCCGGCGAGACGCTGCGCGAAGGCAAGACTAGGCCGGCGAACGCCGAGGAGCTTGAGGGTTTCTTCGATCACCTGATCGGCGAACTCGATACCTGCGGTTTCCTGCGCAACCAGCAGCATCGCCCGATCATGGTGCGCAACATCCGCAACATGTTCCTGCGCGCCGGTCTGTTCGAACAGGAAGTCCGGACCCTGCGTGGCATCGTGAGCTGTCTGGTGAACGGCCGCCGTCCCCTGCCGCACGATGACGGGGAAGGGGCATGAAATCCCGGTGTTTGCTTCCGCTCGTCGTTCTGCTGGCGCTCGGCTCCTGCGCGGCGTCGTGGATGCAGTTCAAATCGGTGCCGCCCGATGGTGGCCAACCGGAGACGGTGACCGGCCTGTTGCGCGTGCCGGACGGCGGTGGCCGCCATCCCGCTGTTGTGCTGCTGCCCGACTGTGATGGCGTCGGCCCGCACGAGCGCCGGTGGGGTCGTGATCTGGCTGAGGCCGGCTACGTCAGCTACGTCATCGACCACCATTTCACGCGCGGAGGCGGCGAGCGATGTGCCGATCCGCTGGACCCGGCTGTGCTGCTGGGCGACGCCCAGGGAGCTCTGGAGAAGCTGGCCGGCGAAGACTATGTCGACGCCGAGCGTTTGGCGGTGATCGGCTGGGCCAACGGCGGTGACATCGCCCTAGACCTGGTCGCCGCTTCCGAACTGCTGCCCGGCACCGAGGGCGTGCGGATGGTGGCGGCTTTCTATCCGACCTGTGAAGGGGCGGGTTACCTCCGCGAGGAAGCCCTGATCATCCTGCCCGATCAGTATCCCGCAGCCGTGGCATGCCGCGCCTATGCCGAATCGCAGGCTGGCGGCGGCGAAGCGCCGGTCCGGCTGGTTCCGGTTCCGGGCGCCGAAGCGGGTTTCGATTGCCGGATATGTCCGGATGGCTACAGGGGCCAGGACGATGTCTATGACCCCGCCCAGACCGAGCGGATCCGCCAGGTTCTGTTGGATGAGCTGGATCGCCTGATCGGCCCCGATTCGGCCCCTTAGATGGCAACCGAAACACTCCGGAAAGCTGTTTGACATTGGCGGGCCAGGGGACTACAACCCGCCAGCGCTCCGCAGGACGGGGCGTTATCCGTTTTTATGGCTTAGAACCAAGGCGTCCATGACGAAACGTCTGTCATCGAAGTACAAGATTTGCCGCCGCCACGGCGTCAATCTCTGGGGCCGGCCCAAGAGCCCGACCAACAAGCGCGACTACGGCCCCGGCCAGCATGGCCAGGGACGCCGCCGCAAGCCGACTGACTATGGCGTGCAGCTTGCCGCCAAGCAGAAGCTGAAGGGCTACTACGGCAATATCACCGAGCGCCAGTTCCGGCGCACGTTCGAAGAGGCCTATAAGCGCCGGGGCGATACGATCGAGAACCTGATCGGCCTGCTTGAGCGCCGCCTGGACATCGTGATCTACCGCATGAAGTTCGTGCCGACCGTGTTTGCCGCGCGCCAGTTCGTCAATCACGGCCACATCCACGTCAACGGCAAGAGGGTCACGATCCCCAGCTACCGCGTGGCGCCGGGTGATGTCATCGAAGTTAAGCAGAAATCCCAGGAACTGCCCCTGGTTCTGGAAGCCGTCGCGTCGAGCGAGCGCGATGTGCCCGAATACATGGCCGTCGATTTCGACAAAATGAACGGCACCTATGTGCGGGTCCCGACCTTTGTGGAGGTACCGTACCCCGTACAGATGGAGCCGAACCTGGTGGTCGAGTTTTATTCGAGCGGTTGATCGCTCAAGAGATTCAAGACCAGGGCCGCGGCTCCCGATGGGACCGCGGCCCTTTTCGTTGGGGGAGGGATCAACGGTGGCAGACGATAGTGGGCTTCAGGGCGCGGCCCTGCTTTACATGGTGCGCTCCTGGGTCGATCCGGAGTTGGGCCAGCCTTATCTGGACTGGCTTGAGGCCAAACACATGGCCGAGGTGTGCGCGGAGCCGGGTTTCCTGTGGGCGCGCAAGGTCGAACTCGACCAGACCGATTGTTCGGGCTGGAAGGGCTATCTGCTCGTCTACGGCCTCGCCGACCGCGCATCGCTTGACGCCTATATGAAGAGTCCCGCGCGCGACGGTTTCTGGAAGGAATTGGAGGCGTTCGAGGAGATCCATTATTCCGAACGTTTCTTCGGGGCCATGGACTTCGCCACGGCAGCGGCCGGCTCCTAAACGAAGAGAACCCCGCCACGGGGGGTGGCGAGGTCCTCTAGTTGGTTCGACTGAAAGAGTCTTTAGAAACCGGCGGTGACTTCCGCCCAGTCCCGTTCGATGGCTTCGTTCTGTGCGGGGTCGACCATCAGCACGAAGACGCCGCGGTCGAGCATGCCCATCACATCACGCGATAGACCACGCGCTGCCAGCTCTTCGTCGCTGAACAGTTCATAGGTCTTGACGTTCGAATGGCCATAGCCGTATTCGCCGGTGATGAATTCGCCGGCGCTGGGATCGAGCATGGCGTCGATCAGGTCGTGCGCCTTGTCGTAGTGCGGCGCGCCTTCGGCCAGAACCAGACCACAGACCCATGTCAACGCGCCTTCCTTCACATCGGCGAACCTGACCGGGATCTCCTGGGCGGACAGCTCCCACGGCGTACCGTTCCAGGTCATCGCGGCAACCACCTCGCCGGAAGCCAGCATTTGCTGCACGCTGGTCATGTCGCTGGTGTAGTTGCGCAAGAGCGGACGCTGCTGGCGTAGCAGCTCCATGACCTTGGCGCGGCCTTCGTCGGTTATGTTGTCCATGTCGATACCGGCATAAATGGCGGCACAAAACCAAGCATCCTCGGCCGCGTCCAGCATGGTCAGCTTGCCGGCATATTGCTCATCCCAAAGGATGCCCCAGCTTTCCTCTTCGACCTCGACCAGGTCGGTCCGGTAGGTGATGGATGTCTGACCCCATTCGCACGGTGCGAAATAGTTGTCACCGTCGACGATGCTGCCCTCCAAGTTGGTCAGGGCAGGCACCATATCGGGCCAGTTCGACAGGCGGGACGTGTCGATCGGCTGCAACAGGCCGGCGTCACGCCAGCGTACGATCGTGCTGCCCGCGCAGGGGTGGGTGACGTCGACCTGGAAACCCGACCGCATCTTGGCGAAGGTCTCGGCATTGTCGCCGAACAGCGGTGTTTCCGGTTCTGCGCCATGCATTTCAACGTATTTCGGCCAGATCTCGGGAATGTCGTAGCCGGCCCAGGTGAAGTAGATGACCTCGCCATCCGCATCGGCCTTAGCGCCGGTTACGGGTGCGGCGACGGTCAGGATACCGGCGGCTGCCATGGCCTTGTTGAGGTCGCGCCGGTTTATGGCGCGGTCGCGAACCCGCGCAATAACATCATCAATGTGCATGAAGGGTCTCCCAGATTTCTACGCTGTAGATTTAGGGAGACTAACATGGTCGTCGCGAATTGCACCAATCACTTCGATTTGGCCCGAATTTGCCTAGTTTGCGCCCGATTGGGGCCAATCTTGTGCTGATTTGGGTGAGATCGGGTGCGTTTACACCGTCACCCCATCGCCAAATCGGACGATCCGTTCGATCGTCCCGGCCAGATCGTCGTCCGTCGTGCGCGGGTTGATGGTGCAAAAGCGCAGGCAGGTGCGCCCGCCCAGCTCCGTTGACGTCACAAAGGCGTAGCCGTCCTCCAGCAGGGCATCGACGATGCGCCGGTGCACCCGGTCGAGCGTGGTGTCGTCCAGGCCATCGCGCAGGAAACGGAACGTCACGACGCCGATGGTGGCGGGCGTCACGATCTCGAAGCGGCCGCTTTCTTCCAGCATGGCCTGGGCGCGTTCGGCGATCTCGATGCCGCGTTCGACGGCGGCGCGGAAGGCTTCGGCGCCGAAGACCTTGAGCGACAGCCACAGCTTAAAGGCGCGCAGGCCGCGTGATAGTTGGACACTCCGTTCGGAGAAGTTCACCTCCTGCTCACCTGCGGCAACGTCCTGCAGGTATTCCGGGCTGCTTGCAAAGGTGCGGTCCAGAAGGCCTGGATGCCTGACGAACACGACACCCGCTTCGTATGGCTGGAACAGCCATTTGTGTGGGTCGATGACGACGCTGTCGGCGCGTTCCATGCCGGCGAGCAGGGCGCGTCCTTGGGGAACCAGGCTCGCCGCACCGCCATAGGCACCGTCGACATGCAGCCACATGTCATGCTGTGCCGCTAGATCAGCCAATTCATTCAGCGGGTCGACGGCGCCGGTGTTGGTCGTGCCCGCGTTGCCGACCATGCAGAATGGACGGCGTCCGGCCGCCAGGTCGTCGTCAATTGCCGCCTTGAGCGCGGCCATGTCGATGCGGAAGTCGCCGTCGATGGCGATCGGGCGAAGCTGATCGCGGCGAAAACCCAGAATACGAAACCCGCGGGCGACCGAGCTGTGGGTCTGGCTGGCGCAATAGGCGACAGCGTTGTCCATGGCTTCGCCCAGTTTGGCCTCGCGTGCCGCGGCGATGCCGGTCAGATTGGCGACAGAACCGCCGCTGACGAAGATGCCTTCACAGTCGTCCGCCAGGCCGCACAGCTCCTTCAGCCACTCCAGCGTGGTCAACTCCAGCTCTGCCGGTCCCGGCGTCTCGCGCCACAGGCTGGCGGCCGTGTTGTAGCCGGAGGTCATGATGTCGGCCATGGCGCCGACGAAATTCGACGGACCGGGCACGAAGGCGAGGAACCGGGGATGGGCAATCTGGCCCATCGTCTCGAACACGTTGTCACGCGCGAAATCCAGAGCGTCTTGCCAATCGCCGGCGGCTTCCGGAAGGGGCTCGCGCAAGGTGGGACGCAGGTCCTCCAGCTCGACATGCACGGCGGCCGGTTTCTGCGGCAAATTGGTCCAGTGTTCGACCACCATGTCGACGGCGCGGTAGCCGAGCGCGCGCATCTCTTCCGGCGTCAGCTCCAGCCGTGCGGGATCGTTGGCCGTCATGGCATGATCGCGTCGAGCGCCTTCACCAGACGGTCGACTTCGTCGACGGTGTTGTAATGGACCATCGAACAACGCACGACGCCGTCGGCCGGATCGATGCCGATCGCTTGCAGGACACGCGGCGCGTAGAAGTCGCCGGCGCCGCAGGCGATGCCATGGGCGTCGAGCCGTTTGGCGACTTCCTGTGACGACAGACCGTCGACGGTGAATGAGAAGGTCGGCGCACGACGCGCATGGTCGGCGGTCGCACGGCCAATCACGTCCAGCTTGGGATGGGCGAGCGCGTAGTCCAGGAAACGGTTGGCGAGCGCTTCTTCCTGTTTCGCGAAGAGGCCATAGACCTGGCGCATGCGGCCATGGAAGTCGTTGGCCGGTTCGTCGATGTGGTGCGCGGCCACCGCTTCGATGTAATCGGCGATGCCGACGGACCCGGCGGTCAGCTCATGGTTCGGCGCGCCCGGATTGAGCTTGAGCGGAATGTCGTCTTCGCCGTGAAAGAAGAAGTACTGGCCCTTGGCGTTCAGGAAATGCTCGCGCTTGCCGTACATGACGCCGAGATGGGGACCGTAAAGCTTGTAGAGGCTCAAGAGATAGAAATCGACATCCAGCGCTTTGACGTCGATGCTGGCGTGTGCGGCATAGGCAACGCCGTCGACACACACCATGCCGCCGACACCGTGCACGAGGTCGGCGATTTGTCGCACTGGATTGACGCCGCCGGCGATGTTCGAACAGTGAGAGAAACAGACCAGCCGCGTCTTCTCGCTCAACATCGCCTCGAGGCTCTCGACTTCAAGTTCGGCCGTCGTTGGGTTGACCTGCCACTCGCGGATGGTGACCCCGAACTCCTCCAGACGCCGCCAATGACCGTTGTTGGCTTCATGATCCAGGTTGGTGACGATCAACTCATCGCCCGGCTTGAACCAGCCACGGATGGCCGCCGCCAACGTGATCACGTTGCGGGTTGTTGACGGCCCGATGACCACCTCATCCAGTTCGGCGTTGATCATGCCGCAGACGGCTTTGTGGCCGGCTTCCATGCGTTCGGTCGCATCCTGTGACGCGCGGTAACCGGCCGCCGGCTGGACCTGGCATTCGGTCATGTAGCTGTGCACGCGATCGATCACGGTGCGTGGCACCAGGCTGCCACCGGCGTTCTCCATGAACGCCCAGCTATCGTTCAGCGCGGGAAAGAAGGAGCGGACGAAATCGAGGTCAAGCGGCCGGTCGGCCATGGCGATCCCCTGTCGAAGATGTCGAGGTGAGACCGCCGTTGTAGAGGGTTAAAACGCCCCGTCAATTGGGGATATGCAATCTATGCTTTGGCGATTTTGAGGGTGCGTGGGCGGGGTGATGGCCGTGGCACGACGCCACGGCCATCACGCAGAAAGGGGTCTTTCTATTGACCGCTGCTGAACGCTGCCTTGGCGGCTGCGCCGACCTCTTCGGGTGTCAGATCCTTGACGTGGGTCGCCACGGCCCAGACATGCCCGAACGGGTCTTCCAGGCGGCCGTAGCGATCGCCCCAGAACATTTCGCTCACAGGCATGGTGACGGTGGCACCCGCACCTTCAGCTCGTTTTGCCCAGGCATCGGCGTCGTCGACATAGAGGTGGATAGCGACGGATGTTCCGCCACGTGCCTTCGGACCTTCCGATCCCATCTCGGGCATGGCGTCGGCGACGAAGACCTCCGAATCGCCGATGGTGAGCGCTGCATGCATGACCTTGCTGCCGTCCGGTGAAGGCATGCGGAACAGTTCGTTGGCACCGAACGCTTTCTTGTAGAAGTCGATGGCGTCACTCGCGCCTTCGATGACCAGATGCGGGGTGACCGTGCGCGCGCCCGGCGGAATGGGGTTGACCATGATGTTTTCCTCCTCCGATTGGGGATGAGAACATTAAAGGAACATCGAGGAAGGACAACCGTCTGTCCGCTGCCTGGTCATCACATGTGTGTGAGAGACGTCGCGTCGCCCGGCAGGTGGGCTGGCCGATAGGCTGCTTGATTTTTCTGGTCGGAGGCGCCCAATCTTCCAAGCATCAGCCACAAGCCGTTCGGGGGACGCGCGGCGACATGCCTAGTGAGGTCACCGAAGTCGACGTCGCCGTCGTCGGATCCGGTGCCGCCGGTCTTTGCGCGGCACTGTCGGCCGCCGTGCGCGGCGCCGATGTGGTGATCCTCGAAAAGAGCGAGGTCTTGGGCGGGACCAGCGCCATGTCCGGAGCCGGCACGTGGATACCTTGCAATCGGCTCGCTCGGGAGGCGGGCATCGACGACAGTCCCGACGACGCCATGCGGTATCTGCGCGCGGCGTCGCCGGAAGGCTGGGCCGTGACAGATGAGCCGCTGTGGCAGAGTTTTGTCGACCACGCGGCCACCATGATCGACTTTCTCGAAGCCCATTCGAAACTTCGGTTCCAACTCGTCGATGAGCCCGACCCCATGGCCGAGCTCGACGGCGGAAAGACTGGCGGCCGCCAGTTGACACCAAGCCTGCTCAACCGCCGCATCGCCGGTCGCCACGCACGCCTGATCCGCCGTTCGACCCTGCCGCAGTGCCTGACCTATAACGAAGCCAAGAAGTATCGGGTTTATGAACAGCCCATTCGGGCCGCCCTGACCATTGGCCCGCGATGGCTCTACCGCACGGCCATCGGGCGGGTTGGGTGCGGCCAGGCGCTGGTCGCCGGACTGATCGATGCTTGCCACGCGCACGGCTGCCGGATCGTGGCTGGCGCGCGCGTCGAGGCACTGTTGCAAGATCCCGATACCGGCCGTGTCGAGGGCCTGCGTTTCGGATCACCCGGCGGCAGCACGACCGTGCGCGTTCGCCAGGGCGTGGTGCTGGCAACCGGTGGTTTCGAATGGGACAGCGCTATGCTGGCGCGCCACTTTGCCGGACCCGTCGACCGGTTGGGCAGCCCCAGCACCAACACGGGCGACGGCCAGAAGTTGGCGGCCGACGCCGGCGCGTCGATGGAGCGCATGGATCAGGCCAACATTTATGCGACGCTTCCAACCAGGTATGAAGGCCTGGCTTACGGCATGCCCGCGATGTTCCATGCTTCGCCGCACTGCATCGCCGTTGATCGCAACGGCCAACGGTTTGTCAGTGAGTACGATTACAACATTGGCGAGGCACTGGACCGCCGCGATCCAGCGACGGGCGAGCCGCTTCATCTGCCGGTTTGGTTGATCGGTGACCGGCGCTTTCTGAACCATTCACTTCTGTTTCGCTACAAGGCGCGCCAGGAGGAGGGGTTTCTGGTCCGCGCGCCCTCGCTGGCGGAACTGGCGGCGTCGATCGATGTACCGGCAGATACGCTCGCCAAGAGCGTTGACCGTTACAACGGGTTCGCCGCTGCCGGCTGCGATGCCGACTTCCGGCGTGGTGAGAGCGTGTGGGAGCGCTACATGGCCGGTCACGGCGAAGGGTCCGGCAACCCGTCGCTCGGCGCCATCGACAGACCGCCATTCGTCGCCTGCCGTTTCAACCGTTCGATCCTGGGCACCAAGGGTGGCGCGCGTACCAACGCGGCGGGCCAGGTGGTACGTCCGGACGGCGGCGTCATCGGCGGTCTCTATTGCGCCGGCAACGCCATGGCCAACCCGTTCGGCACGCGCGCGGTCGGCAGCGGCACGACAATCGGCCCATGCCTGACCTGGGGCTACATCTGCGGCCTCAACATCATGCGCGAGAACACCAGAACGGTCGGCGCCGAAGGTGCCAGCGCAGCGCTTTCATAGCGCACCGGAAGCTCGTAGGCTTGGGCCATGGGTCAACCGCTGAAGGCGTGATGATGGTGGGCGAGGGCATGGATATCAGGCGGCTCGATGCACCCTTCGGGGCTGCCGTCCACGGCCTTGATCTGAATCGTACGCCGGACGATCCCGACATCATCGACGCGCTGGTCGACGCCCTCCACGAAAATCGCATGCTGGTGATCAAGGGGCAGCATCTCGACGTCGAGAACTATGTGACGTTCGGCCGTCAAATGGGCGAGCCGATCATCCACGTGGTCAAGGCCATTCGCATGGAGTCCTGTCCCGAAGTCGCCGTCGTCGGCAATGTCGGGGAGCGCTCGAAGAGCGATCCCCTGCGCCTGGCGGCGTCCTTCTGGCATACGGATCAGGCGTATGAGGACGAGCCGGCCTCGGCAACCATGCTCTATTGTGTGGAGGCACCGAAGCAAGGCGGCCAAACCATGCTGACCGACACGATCGCCGCCTATGACGCGCTGGACGATCAGGTGAAGGAGCGCCTTGAGGGGCTCGTCGTGCGCCATTCCTACGGCGCGGCGAGTGGCCGCGACGGCGAATACGATGCGCGCGGCTCACTGACCGAAGAGCAGCGCAACAATGTCGTCCCGGTTTGTCATCCGTTGGTGTTGCGGCACCCGGCCACCGGGCGGCGGTCGCTCTACGCGGTCGCCGGTACGCCCGAAGGGATCGAGGGATTGCCGGATGATGAAGGTCAGGCGCTGCTCCGAGAGCTCAAGCAACATGTTCTGAAGCCCGACTTCCGGTATGACCACACCTACGAGGTCGGCGACCTCGCGATCTGGGATACCTTTGCGACGATGCATTCGGCCGTGCCCATCGCACATGCCAGCGCCGATCCGGCCAACACGCGCCTTCTATGGCGCATTTCGTGCCGCGGAGAGTCAGCGACAATGAAACGAAGAGCAGCTTCGCAATCCTGGCGACCTGATGTCGTGACCGCGAGCTCTTGATTTCTAGCGCGCCGATCGCGCGCAACCCCTCACCCCACCCCTCTCCCTCAAGGGGAGAGGGAGTCCCATCGCACATGATCGCAATCCCTCGCCCCTTGAGGGAGAGGGATGTGTAGGCTTAGGCGCGTTAGCGCCTTAGCCGAAGCTGGGTGAGGGGGATTTGGCGTCAGTCGAACGCATCGAGGTCGAGGCCCAGGTTCTCATTGAGCCACAGCGCGTTGTCGCGGTGGTCCTCGAGTTCGTTGCCGGTCTCCGGGTGAATAAAGATCGACAGGCCATGATGGTTCACCATCAGCCAGGGTACGACCTTGTCGAATTCGGCCGGTTCGAAAGCGACCTGGAACATCGGTTTGAGGTGCGGGCCGACAGGTTTATCCCAGACGCGTCCGAGCACGACGTCGAAACGTTTGCCCATCTCTTCGCGCATGGCGACGGCGACGTCGCGTGTCTCGGGATCGAAGTTGATGTGGGCGTGATAGCCGTGGATCACGCCGGCATCGACAGCATCCATTGGATCAGGCTGCCGGGTCGACTTCGATGCCGCGGCTGTTCATCAACTCCATCAGCTCGCCGGACTCGAACATCTCGCGCATGATGTCGCTACCGCCGACAAACTCGCCCTTGATGTAGAGCTGCGGAATGGTCGGCCAGTCGCTGAACTCTTTGATGCCTTCGCGCACCGCCGGGTCTTCCAGGACGTTGACGCCTTTGAAGCGCACACCGAGGTGGCTCAGCATCTGAACCGACGCGGCGGAAAAACCGCACATCGGGAAAACGGGCGATCCCTTCATGAAGAGCACGACGGGATTGTTGGTGACTTCGGTGGTGATCCGTTGCCGGGTCATATCGTCAAGAGGCATGATCTCTTCTCCGTTAAGCGTGGTGGCCGGGCGGTCAGCCGTCAGCCGGCGCTGCGGTTTGGAGCGCGAGCGCATGGAGCTCGTTGCCCATCTTACCCTTCAGCGCCTTGTAAACGAGTTGGTGCTGCTGGACGCGCGTCTTGCCGACAAAGGCGCCGGACACGATCTTGGCCGCGTAGTGATCGCCGTCGCCTCGCAGATCGTCGATCTCGATCGAGGCATCGGGAAACGCCTCCTGGATCATCTGCTCGATTTCGGCGGCGCTCATGGCCATCGCAATCTCCTCTGACTTGGTTCAGGCGCCACCGGCCATGTAGCCCGGCAACCAGCCTTCGTGCGCGTCACGCATCGCTACCAGCGATATGGCGCTGTCTCCGGCCAGAGTCAACGAATCACCGGTTGTCCGTGCAACGATAGAGGCCGGGATGCCGGCTTTTTCGGCGTCGGCAAGCAGCGCTTCGGCGCCATCGGCGACAGCAACCACATAACGTGCCTGGTCTTCACCGAACAGCCAGGCATGCGCGGGAAAACCGTCCGGGGCGGGTTCAATCGCGCATCCGATGCCGGACGCCAGCGCCATTTCGGCCAGGCCAACCAGCAGACCGCCGTCGGACAGGTCATGACATGCCGTGACGCGGCCATCCTGGATGGCCTGGCGCACGAAGTCGCCGTTGCGCCGTTCCGCAGCCAGGTCGACGGGTGGCGGGGCGCCGTCTTCCGATCCGGCGATCTCACGCAGGTAGAGGGATGACCCCAAGTGCCCTGTGGTCTCTCCGATCAAGATGACGGTCTCGTCTTCGCCGGCGAAACCGATACGCGCCATGCGGTCGAGGTCGTCGATCAGGCCGACACCGCCAATATTGGGAGTCGGCTGGACGGCTTTGCCGTTGGTTTCGTTGTAGAGCGAGACGTTGCCGGAGACGACGGGGAAGTCGAGCGCGCGGCACGCCTCGCCAAGGCCCTTCACGCAACCGACGAACTCACCCATGACATCAGGCCGTTCGGGGTTGCCGAAGTTAAGACAGTCGGTGACGGCGAGCGGCTGGGCGCCGGTCGCGGTCAGATTGCGCCAAGCCTCGGCGACCGCCTGCTTGCCGCCTTCGAACGGGTCGGCACGGCAATAGCGCGGCGTGCAGTCGCTGGTGACCGCGAGGCCGCGATCCGAATCGGGGATACGCACGACTGCCGCGTCGCCACCGGGTCGCTGCATCGTATGGCCGCGCACCAGATGATCGTACTGCTCCCAGATCCAGCGCTTGGACGCCAGGTCGGGGGAGGCGAGCAGGGTCAGCAGCGCGTCGCCGATGTCGTTGGGTGCGACAACGTCGGCGGCAGCGACCACCGGCTTCTTCTCTGTCTTGTTCCACGGCCGGTCATAGATCGGCGCTTCGTCCGACAGTGGCTTGACCGGCAGATCGGCCTGCACCTCGCCGTCTTTCCTGACGATCAGGCGGCCGGTATCGGTGATGCGGCCGACAACGGCAAAGTCCAGCTCCCACTTCTCGAACATTTTGCGGGCGCGGTCTTCGGCTTCAGGCTTGATCACCATCAGCATGCGCTCCTGGCTCTCCGAGAGCATGAGCTCGTAGGCCGACATGTTTTCTTCACGCTGCGGCACGGCGTCGAGATCGAGGTCCATGCCGGCATCGCCCTTGTCGGCCATCTCGACCGAGGAGCAGGTCAGGCCCGCCGCACCCATGTCCTGAATGCCGATGATCGAATCGGTCGCCATCAGTTCCAGGCAGGCTTCCAAAAGCAGCTTTTCGGTGAAGGGGTCGCCGACCTGGACGGTCGGGCGTTTCTCTTCGGTGTCCTCGTTGAACTCGGCAGATGCCATGCTGGCGCCGTGGATGCCGTCGCGCCCGGTCTTCGACCCCACATAGATGACGGGCGCGCCGACTTCGCCGGCGGCGGCATAGAAGATGCGGTCGGCCGGCGCCAGACCGACGGTCATCGCATTGACCAGGTTGTTGCCGTTGTAGCTGGCGTGGAAGGTGCACTCGCCGCCCACGGTCGGCACGCCGATGCAGTTGCCGTAGCTGCCGATGCCGCCGACGACGCCGCCGACCAGATAACGGGTCTTCTCGTGATCGGGGCTGCCGAAACGAAGCGCGTTCATGTTGGCGACCGGGCGCGCGCCCATGGTGAAGACGTCGCGCAAGATGCCGCCGACGCCCGTCGCCGCGCCCTGGTGCGGTTCGATGAAACTCGGATGGTTGTGGCTTTCCATCTTGAAGACGGCGGCGAGACCCTCGCCGATATCGACGACGCCGGCGTTTTCGCCGGGCCCGCAAATGACCCATGGCGCGGTCGTCGGCAGGGTCTTCAGCCAGAGGCGGCTGGATTTGTACGAGCAGTGCTCGTTCCACATGGCCGAGAAGATGCCGAGTTCGGTCAGGTTGGGCTCGCGGCCGATGATCTCCAGGATCTTGGCGTACTCGTCCGCCGTCAGGCCGTGTTCAGCGACGATGTTAGGAATCGGTTTTTCGACAACCGTGCTCATGACAACACCAGACTTCCCTCTCTCCTTGAGGGAGAGGGTTGCGCAGCCTTGGTCCGGACGGTGTCCGCGCCTAGGCGAAGCTGGGTGAGGGGGCGTGGTGCCGTTGGCATGATCGCCCGTTCTTCGGCGCGCTTACACGCGCGACCCCTCACCCCGGCCCTCTCCCTCAAGGGGAGAGGGAGGCTTGTGCGCTGACCGCTCATGACAACGCCCTGACCATGCCGGCGAACAGGTTGACGCCGTCCTGGGTCTTGTGGCGTGCGCAGGTCGCGTCTTCGGGATGCGGCATCATGCCCAGCACGTTGCCGGCTTCGTTGGTGATGCCGGCGATGTCACGGATCGAGCCGTTGGGGTTGGCGCGCTCCTTGGGTTCGTCGGGACTGGGAACGTAGCGAAAGGCGACCCGGCCTTCGCCTTCAAGCCGATCCAAGGTTTCGTCGTCGGCGAAGTAGTTGCCGTCGCCGTGCGCCACCGGCACACGGATGACATCGCCGGAGTCGTAGCCGTCGGTGAATGGCGCTGCCGCATTCTCGATCTTCAGCGAGACATCGCGGCAGACGAAACTGACGCTGGCGTTCTTCAGGAGGCCGCCGGGAAGCAGGCCGGTTTCGATCAGCGTCTGGAAACCGTTGCAGACACCGAAGGTGGGCGTGCCGGCCTTCGCGCTCTTCACCACGTCCTTCATGATCGGCGAGTGAGCCGCCATGGCGCCGCATCGGAGATAATCGCCATAGGAGAAGCCGCCGGGCAGGACGATCAGGTCCGTCGTCGGCAAAGCGGCGTCGCCGTGCCAGACCATGGTGACCTCGGCGCCGGCACGGGTCAGCGCGTCGGACATGTCGAGTTCGCGGTTGGTGCCGGGGAAGACGACGAGGGCGGCTTTCATGACGGTCTACCGGGCGCGGTCAGCGTATGGGCTGAACACAGTCGAAGGGTGGGGTGGAAGAGGGACCATGGCAGACATACTGCCTGGCCTGTCACGTCTCAAGCTCCACCGCGTAGTTTTCGATCACCGTGTTGGCGAGCAGCTTACGGCACATCTCTTCGATCTCCACGCGCGCCTTCTCGGCGTCGGTCTCGGCCAACTCTATCTCGATCACCTTGCCCTGGCGGACGTCTTCGACACCCTGGAACCCCAGCGTGCCCAGCGCGTGATGGATGGCCTTGCCTTGTGGGTCGAGAACACCCTTTTTCAGGGTGACGTGGACTCTAGCCCGCATTTCCCAAACTCCCGACGCTCTGCGTCGCGTTGTGGTGAGTCAGATGCGAGCGAAAGCTGCGAAAAGCGTATCGGGGAATACGGTTGAGCTGCTTTCGCCCGCAGATGGCCGCCACGGCGCGACCCTTCGGGCCGGGTGAACGAACCGACGGCGGGCGTCGAATGGCTTGGCCGATGTCCCACATCGCCCTTCGCCCTTCTCCTACTCCGTCGGATCGTTGACCCGGCGCAGAGCATCGCGAGTTTGGGAAGTGCGGGCTGACCTTCACGGCGCGACCTTCGGCAGATCGGTGACGTTAGCTGCCTCCGGCAGGATGCCGAGGCGTCGTGCGACTTCCTGATAGCCCTCGGCAACCTTGCCGAGATCCCTGGCAAACCGATCCTTGTCCATCGGCTCGTTGGTCGAGAGATCCCACAGGCGCGCGCTATCGGGCGTGATCTCATCGGCGATGACCAGGCGGACATCGTCCTCGAAATAGAGCCGGCCGAACTGCAGCGTGAAGTCGACCAGGCGAATACCGGCGCCCAGGAACAGGCCCGACAGGAAGTCGTTCACCCTCAACGACAGGTGGATCATGTCGTCGATATCCTGGGTCGCCGCCCAGCCGAAGGCGGTGATGTGCTCTTCGCTGACCAGCGGATAGTCGAGCTCTTCGGAGCGCAGGTAGAACTCGATGATCGAGCGGGGCAGCGGCGTGCCTTCCTTGATGTCGAACCGCTCGGCGAACTCGCCGGCGGCGACATTTCGGACCGCGACATCGATTGGCAGCACCTCGACCTCGCGGACAAGCTGCTCGCGCATGTTGAGGCGGCGCACGAAGTGGGTGGGAACACCCATCTCGTTCAACCGGCTCATGATGAACTCCGAAATCCGGTTGTTGATCACGCCCTTGCCGTCGATCACACCGGATTTCTCCGGGCGCCTGGCGTGGGCCTCGTCCTTGAAATGCTGAACTAACAGGCCTGGCTCTGGTCCTTCGTAGAAGACCTTGGCCTTGCCTTCGTAAACGCGCCTTCGGCGTGCCATGGCATAAGTCCCGAGGGTGAGTTGCCCGAGGGTTTTCGGCGGATATCGGCGGGGCCGCTGCCGAATGCGCGGACCCTAATGGAAACGCCGCCTAAACACAATCGGTGGTGTGTGTGACAATGTGGTCAAACGACACCTTGTCTGGTTGACCCCCTGCAAACAGCCAAATGGGGGCGGTTTTCTGATCCTTCAAGGCCATCAAAGAGCTGGAGACGGTGCCGAAGCCGGTGTCGCCGCCGATCGTCATGGCGCCGTTCTCTCCGCTGCCCGATTCGCGGCCCCGATCCGCCATCCGTTCGATCCAGGCCGACCAGTCGCCGGCTTCCGGATCCGGCGCGGCGGCATCGCGAAACAACGGCAGGTGGCGTCGGATTCGGGCGCTCGCGGCATCGTCGAGGTCATAGGCCGTCAGCATATGGAGGCCATCCGGGATTGCATGCGCGGTCGGGTGACCGTCCGGCTCATCGCCGGCAAATCGCACCCAGACAGCGCCGTCGGGCGCGGCTATCACCATGTTGAAACTCCTGTAATCACGGCCGTTTATGGAGACTATACGACCTACTGCTGTCGCCAGATCATCGGCCTCCAAGGCCATCAAGGGCAGTTCGCCTCGGCTTTTCTTGCCCGCCGCGGGCCCCAGCGAATCCGGTCGGTTCAGCATGGCCGCCACCAGTCCCGATTGGTTGGCGGCAAGCCAGGTGCCACCGGCCAGCTCGTCCAGACCGCCGATGATCCCCGGACGGCTTGGCCAGTGAAATCCGGGTGCCTGCCAGGCGCGGCCGTTCATCTCGTCGCGATTGGCGGCAATCAGCACGGGAAATCGATGTCCGGGACGTGACAGAAGGATGACGGTGCACATGATAGCGGTCGATTTCCCGCAGCTGTGGTCTTGGAGCGGCGCAATCTTACGCTATATGTTGCGGTGCAGGGCGCGCCAAATCGGTCGAGCGCCTTCATCGCTTCGATCAGAAAATGGGCAGCACGACATGGCATTGTTCGACGACCGCAAAAAGGGTCAGGAAAACAAGTACGCGCACGATCAGGAGTTGCAGTTCAGGATTACCGCCAGACGCAACAAGCTGCTTGGCCTGTGGCTTGCCGAGCAATTCGGCATGTCCGGGTCCGAGGCGAATGCCTATGCTCAGGAAGTCGTCGAATCCGACTTTGAGAAGCCCGGCGATGACGATGTGGTCGAGAAGGTTCTGGCCGACATCAAGACCCACGGCCTCGACATCGACGAGCACAAGGTCCGCCGCCACATGGAAACCCTGGCGGCCGAGGCTTCGGAACAAGTCAGGTCAGAGTAAGATCGCTCAGTCTGCCAGCGCCCGGCCGATGATCGCGCCGGCGTGGCGGATGTAGAAGCCGTAGTCGAAGATCTCATCCAAGGCTTCGGCACTGACCTTGGCCGCGACCTCGGGGTCGGCCTTCAGGCGCTCGAGAAAACCGCCGCCTTCGTTCCAGGTCGCCATCGCGTTGGTCTGTACCAGGCGATAGGCGTCTTCGCGGCTGACGCCTGCCTGGGTTAGCGCCAGGAGGACGCGCTGGGAAAACACCAGGCCACCCTGCCGATCCAGATTGGCCTTCATGTTTTCGGGATAGACCACCAAGCCCTCGACGACCCGGGTCATGCGAACCAGGGCGAAGTCGAGCCCGATGGTCGCGTCGGGCGCGATGTTGCGTTCGACGGACGAGTGGGAGATATCCCGCTCGTGCCACAGCGCGACGTTTTCGAGCGCTGGGACGACGGCGCTGCGGACGAGACGCGCCAGGCCGGTCAGGTTCTCGGTCAGGATGGGGTTGCGCTTGTGGGGCATGGCCGAGCTGCCTTTCTGCCCAGCCGTGAACTGCTCTTCGGCCTCGCGCAACTCCGTGCGTTGGAGATGGCGGATCTCCGTCGCCAGTCGCTCGATCGAGGAGGCGACCACGGCGAGCGCGGCAAAAAACGCCGCGTGGCGATCGCGCGGGATGACCTGGGTCGAGACCGGCTCCGGCGTCAGGCCAAGCTTTTCGGCGACATGGGCTTCGACGGCCGGATCGACGGTGGCGAAGGTGCCGACCGGGCCCGAGATGGCGCAGGTCGCGACTTCCGCCCGCGCGACTTCCAGCCGGCGCTTGCCGCGGGCGAACTCCGCATAGAACGAGGCAAGTTTGAGCCCGAAACTGGTGGGCTCGGCATGGATGCCGTGGCTGCGGCCGACACAAAGCGTCGCCTTGTGCTCGAGCGTGCGCGCCTTCAGCGCCGCCAAAAGTTTGTCCATGTCGGCGAGCAGCAGGTCGGCGGCTTCCGTGAGCTGCACGGCGAAGGTCGTGTCGAGCACGTCCGACGAGGTCATGCCCTGATGCATGTAGCGGCCTTCCTCGCCGACATGCTCCGTGACGTTGGTCAGGAAGGCGATGACATCGTGTTTGGTCTCGGCCTCGATCTCGTCGATGCGCGCGACGTCGAAACCGCCGCGCTCCCTGAGCGCTTTCGCGACGCCTGCGGGGATCGTGCCCTGGCGTTCCATGGCTTCGGCGGCCAAGGTCTCGATTTCCAGCATGATGCGGAACTTGTTCTCCGGCTCCCAGATGGCGGCCATCTCGGGGCGGGTATAACGCGAAATCATGATCGTAGGCTCAAAACGAGAAAACGAGCGCTAGACCTATCATGAAAAGTGGTTGAGCGCACGACGGGCGCGTCGCCTGAAAGCTGGCTGACAAGGGGCCCGGTTTTGCTACGCTGCCAACGACAGTTCAAAGGGAGACCGCCATGTCGGAAAAGCTCAATGCGAAGCGCCACGTGTTCAACATCAAGGATGCGCCGTGGCAAGTCTACGACCTGCAGGGCAAATCTCAGGAAGACTGCCATTGGGCCAATCTGAGTTACAACGACAAATCCGGCGAGGGCTGCTTCCTGTTCCGGTTCGGCGCCGGCGCCCACTCAATCCCTCACGAGCACCTGGGCTTCGAGGAGTTCTATGTCCTGGAGGGGACGATCGAGGATAACGATGGTTACGTGTACAACCCCGGAGACTTTGTGTCTTTGGGTCCGGGCTCACGCCATTGCTCCCACTCCGATGACGGGGCGGTCGTCGCCGTGTTTTTCCGCGGCGGATTCCGCAACGTCGAATGGGCTGAGTTGGACGACTGAACGCCGGCCGAACAGGCCGCTTCTGCAGAACTTCAGAATACAGAGAAATTGCGATTAATATCAATAAGATAAACTAAAAACCTTATGTGATATATGAAGCGTCAGGTGGTGGAATGTGTGGGCTGTGGTGCTCGTTTGTGGTGGCGGAATCGTGATGGCGCTGTTGGTTTTGTCGACGGTTGGGCGTTCCCATACTGACAGGACGGATCGGGCCTTCATAACGTCTCGGGAAAGGCCATACATATGCAACGACGTCAGGTGCTTCTGGCTGCCGCCGGCGCGGGTTTTCTCTCGTTTGTGGGAACGGCGCGGGCAGCGCCGAGTTCCGAACTCATCGACGATCATTGGTTGGGTGAAGGCGGCGGCGGGAAGATCGCCCACGACCAATGGCAACAGTGGCTGGACCGTTATCTCGTCGTGTCCGATGACGGTATCACGCGGGTCCGGTATGGCGATGTCAGCGAAGAGGACCGCGATCATCTTCGCCGCTACCTCGACGCCATGGCGACGATCGACATCACCGCGCACACCCGCGATGAACAGTACGCCTATTGGCTCAATCTCTATAACGCGGTGACCGCGGACGTCATTTTGACGGACTACCCGGTCTCGAGCATTCGCGATATCAACGATGGCCTCTTCTCCTTCGGTCCATGGAGCCGCGAGCTGATCGAGGTCGAGGGCAGGGCCTTGTCGCTGGATGATATCGAGCATGGCATCTTGCGGCCGGTCTGGCGCGATCCGCTGATCCACTATGGGGTCAATTGTGCCGCCGTCAGTTGCCCCAATCTCCTGTTGTCGGCGTTTCGGGGCTCAACGGTGGGCGCCCAGCTGACGGCTGCGGGCCGGGCCTACGTTAACGACCCCCGGGGCGCCGAGATTGATGACGATGGTCGCCTGGTCGTCTCCAGCATCTATGTCTGGTTTCAGGAGGATTTCGGCGGCACCGATGCCGGCGTCATCGACCATCTGAGCGCGTACGCCGCGGAACCGCTGAAGTCGCGCCTGGCCGAGATGAGCGACATCCATGATGACCGCTACGACTGGTCGCTGAACGATGCGACTGGCGCACCGGCGCCAGAGCAATCTTACAAGGGTAGCGGCACGCGGAATTCGGGGTCTGCGGTGTCGGAGCAGCCGGGGGCATCGTCGGGTAGCGGATCGGGAAACGTCGGTCGATTGGGTAGCGGGACGAAGGTCGTACCGGCGGATCTGGACAATCCCTGAATCGGACATGTCAGGCGGCGGCTGGTGGTTTATCGGTGGCTGCCTCGTCGCCGGCTGTGTGGCCTTGCGCCTGCTGGCGCCCTCCTTTGCCTGGGAGGCTAATTCGGCTTGGCCGATGATGGCCGCCGTCGTTGCCGTCCTCATGGTCCTCGGGGCGATTTACATGGCACTGCCGCCGCTGATCCGCCGCAGTTCGGCGACCAGCCGGCTGATTGTTCTGGTCGTCGGCTTCGGCGTCGTCATGCGGGTTCTCTTCTTCGGCTCTGATCCGATCCTTGAGGATGACCACTATCGCTATCTGTGGGATGGCGCGGTGACGGCGGAGGGTCATGACCCCTTCCGCTATACGCCTCAGCAGGCGGCAGCGAACGGCGGCTTGCCGATCCATGATCTGGCGGTTCGGTCCGGCGAGGTTGTCGAGCGGGTCAACCATCCGCACTACCGGACCGTCTACCCGACGCTTGCGCAGGCCGGTTTCGCGCTTGCCTACGCCATCGCGCCCTTCAGCCTGGATGCCTGGCGCGGCGTCCTGCTGGCCGCCGAACTGGTCGGCCTTGGCCTCATTTTGTTGACCCTGAAACAGCTCGGGCTCTCGCCACTATGGGCGGCGCTCTATTGGTGGAACCCCTTGATCGTCAAGGAACTTGCCAATAGCGCCCACATGGACGGCCTGCTCATACCCTTGTTGGCGGCCATCATGCTGACTGTCGCGTGGCAGCGCCACGTCATCGCCGCGCTGCTGGTCATGCTCGGCGCCGGCATCAAGCTCTGGCCCCTTCTGTTGCTGCCCGCGGTGCTGCGGCCGCTGCTCGCCCGGCCACGCGTGTTGATGCTCACGCTGGCGCTGGTCGCCGCCGTCGCCGTGCTGCTGGCGTTGCCGGTTCTGGGTGCGGGGTTACCGCCGAGCTCCGGTTTTGTCGCCTATGGTACGGCCTGGCAGATGAACGATGCCGGCTTCTCGGTCATGCTTGGCCTTGCCGAGCTGATCTGGACGCCGGATGCGGCGGCAACTGCGGCGCGTCTCGCCGTGATTATGGTCTTGGCGTTGTTGTTGATCATCGTACTGCGAAAGCCTGCCGCCGACAGCGAGCGCGCGATCGGCACGCTGTTGATTGTGAGCGCCGGTTTGTTCTTGCTCGGCCCGACAGGTTTTCCCTGGTACATCGCTTGGTTCCTGCCGTTCCTTACAGTTGTACCGGTCATGCCGTTGCTGCTGCTGACGGCGCTTCTGCCGCTTTACTATCTGCGTTTCGCGTTCGCCGCCGAGGGTATGGATCACCTCTTTGACCGCTACATCGTGTGGATGGAGTTTGGCCCCGTCTGGCTTTGGCTTGGCCTGATCGCCATGCGGCGCTGGAGGCAAGGCTGATGCGCCACGATAGGACCATCGCCGTGATCATCCCGGCGCTCAACGAGGCGGAGACGGTTGGCGACGTCATCGTGCGCATCCCGACCTGGATCGACCGCATTGTGGTTGTCGACAACGGATCTGAGGACGGAACGGTCGACCGCGCGGCGCATGCCGGCGCCCATGTCGTCCAGGAACCCCAACGCGGTTACGGCGCGGCCTGTTTGCGTGGCCTGGCGAGCGCGCCGGACGCTGATATCTATGTCTTCGTCGATGCCGATCTTTCCGACGATCCCCGCCATATGGCCGATCTCGTCGATCCGATCGTGGAGGAGGGCGTCGATCTTGTCATCGGCGCGAGGTCGGTGGCGGAACCGGGCGCGCTGACCTTTGTGCAGCGTTTCGGCAACTGGCTTGCCTGTTGCCTGATGTCCGCGTTCTGGCGTTGCAGCTTTACCGACCTCGGCCCGTTTCGAGCGATCGGCGCGCCTGCACTCCGGCGGCTCGACATGCGCGACCAAACCTGGGGCTGGACCGTCGAGATGCAGGTCAAGGCGGTGCGCCATCGGCTGGTCACGCGGGAAATCCCGGTCACCTATCGCCGGCGCGCCGCCGGTCGCTCCAAGATCTCCGGCACCATCGTCGGGTCCGTGCGGGCCGGGTCGAAGATCCTCTTCGTCATTCTCTCCCAGGTCTTCGCCGCCAGACCCGCCGTCAGGTAAGCAGAAGACGGGCTTCGCCGAGCCCGTCGATCGCGCAGATTGTCTGCTCGCCGCGCCCGATCGGCGTTGCGATGACGACACTGCCGGTCGAGACGATATCGCCCTTCTTCAGATGCTTGCCGCGCGCGGCCAGATGATCGGCGAGCCAGGCCAGTGCGGCGAACGGATGGCCCATGACATCGCTGCCTTTGCCGCGTCCTCTGGCTTCGCCGGCCACATGGGTCGTACCGATCATGGCCGCCAGGTCCAGCGTGGACCAGTCGGTTCGCTCTGGGCCCAAGACCACCGCCTTCTGAAAGAAATCGTCGGCGATGAACTCGGCGGCAGCCCGTTCGGGCCGGTCCTGGTAACGCTCTTCGGTAATTTCCATGGCCGTCATGGCGGAATAGACAAACGGCGCGATGCTCTCCCGGTCATAGCCGTTGTCGTTGATCGGCGCATCGGCGCCGAGCCGGATGGCGATCTCGCACTCGGCCATGGGTGAGACGAATTGCTCGAAGGGCCGTGTCAGGGGTGAAGGGTGGATGTCGGCCGCCAAGATGCCGCCGACGCAGGGGCTCGGGATACCCAGCATTTCCTGCATCACGGGCGTCGTGCAGCCAAGCTTCCAGCCACCCAGCGCCTGGCCCGCGTCGGCGCGCTTGGCATGAATGCGATCCTGGATGGCGTAAGCATCATCCACGTCTGACGGCCGCCAGGCGTTGGGCCAGTGGCCCATCAGCCTGTTGGCGTCGCGGTCGGCGATAAGCTGCGCCGCCGCCGTTTCCACCTGTTCAGGGTTCATCACCAACATCCCTATCAATCGTGCTTCGCGCTACCTGTCATGTTCGCTAGCATGCGCGCCGACCGCCTGTCTCGCGCCGATTGGTCCGCGCGCCGTAGTTCACGAGAGGATCCCCAAGAATGAAGAACCCCCAAGACGTCAAGCTGGGTGACGGGACACCCGGCGGCTGGCTCAAGGATACGGAGCCGCAGATCGACATGAAGCGCATGCGCGGCTATCGACTGCAACGCACCCGCGATGAGCTGGTCCGCCTGGACCTGGACGGTGTCGTGCTCTACGACCCCGTCAACGTGCGCTACGCGACGGGCACGCGGAACATGTCGATCCACTGCATGCACACGCCGTCGCGCTTTGTCTTTGTGCCCGCGTCCGGCCCGGTCACGCTCTTCGAATACCGGACGGCCCAGCACCTGGTGCATGGCATCGAGACGATCGATGAACTACGGCCCGCCGTCTCGTGGAACTATTTCTCTGCCGGCCCCAACCGCGAGGCCCGCGCCCAGAAGTGGGCGGCGGAGCTTGCGGATGTCATCCGCGAGACCTGCGGCAAGGACGCCAAGCGCATCGGTTTCGATCATGTCGACCCCTTGGGCACCGATCTCATGCGCATGGAAGGTTTTGATGTGTTGGACGGCCAGGAACCGATGGAGTTTGCGCGCGCGGTCAAGTCCGATGACGAAATGGCGGCGATGAAATTCTCGATTGCGGTTTGCGAAGCCGGCATGTTCGAGATGCAGGAAGCCATGCGCCCGGGTATGACGGAAAACCAACTGTGGGCGATCCTGCATGAGGTCAACATCGCCAATGGCGGCGAGTGGATCGAGACGCGTCTGTTGTCGTCGGGTACCCGGACCAATCCGTGGATGCAGGAATGCGGCGACAAGCTGATCCGGCCGGGTGAACTGGTTGCCTTCGACACCGACCTCGTCGGGCCACTCGGCTACTGCGCGGATATCAGCCGGACCTGGTTCTGTGGTCCCGGCAAGCCGTCGGACGAACAGAAGCGGCTCTACACAATTGCCCATGAGCAGGTCGAGCATAACCTGTCGCAGGTGAAGGCGGGCATGACGTTCAAGGAGATGAGCGAGAAGGGCAAGCAGTTGACCGATGAGTTCGTCGCAAACCGATACGTCTCCATGGCCCATGGCGTGGGCCTTGCCGACGAATACCCGGTCATCGCCTATCCTCAGGACTTCGGTGGCACCGCCGGCTATGACGGCGTGATCGAAGAGAACATGTGCCTGTGCTTCGAAAGCTATGTTGGCGCCGATGGCGGCGAGGAAGGCGTCAAGCTGGAGCAGCAGGTGCGCGTCACCAAGGACGGCTGCGAGGTGCTGTCGCGTTATCCCTACGAGGATGAGCTCCTGAACTGAGCCTGCCGTCTAGAATGATGTTCTAAGCGTTTGTTCGCGCTCGAAGCGTTCGATGGCGAGTTGGATAAGCCGGTCGATGAGGTCGGCGTAGGCGAGGCCGCTTGCTTCCCAAAGTTGCGGATACATGCTGATCTTCGTGAAGCCGGGGATGGTGTTGATCTCGTTGACAATCAACTGGCCGTCCGGCCTTAGGAAACAGTCGACGCGGGCCATGCCTTCGCAGGCGAGTGTTTGAAAGGCGCGAATGGCGAGGGCGCGCATCTCCTCGCTGACGGCTTCGGGAATGTCGGCCGGTATCTCCAACGCCGCGCCATGCTCGTCGATGTACTTGGCGTCATAGGAGTAGAACTCGTGGGTAGGAATGATCTCGCCGACAACGGAGACGACGGGGTCGTGGTTGCCCAGGACGGAGCATTCGAGCTCGCGCCCGTCGACAAACTCCTCGATCAGGATCTTCGTGTCGTAACCGAAGGCGTCCTGAACCGCTCCTTCAAACGTCGTCTCGTCGCTCACCTTGTGAACGCCGACCGAGGAGCCGAGATTGGCGGGCTTGACGAAGAAGGGCAGGCCGACCTCGCCAACGACCGTTTCGAAATCGAGGACGTCGTGGTGGCGGTAGACGAGGAACTTGGCGATGGGGATGTCGGCGTCACGCATCAGGCGTTTCATGACGTCCTTGTCCATGCCGACCGCCGACCCGAGGATACCGGCGCCGACAAACGGTACGCCCGCAAGCTTCAACAAGCCCTGCACGGTGCCGTCTTCGCCAAAGGGGCCGTGCAGAATCGGGAACACGACATCCAGCGCCGCGCGTGTGTCGCCGGCTGAGAGATCGGTCAGCGCGCCGCCGCTTTGCGGCACCAGCGCGACGTCCGCCTCGTTCTCGCGGTTCAGCTTGATCAGCTTGGGGTCGCTCTCGTTGATCAGATACCGCGACTGATCGGGAAGCAGCCATCGGCCGGACTTGTCGATGCCGATCAGGGCGACGTCGTACGTCGTCTTGTCGATGGCGTCGGCGACGTTTTTAGCCGATTGGAGGGAAACCTCGTGTTCCGCCGACTTGCCGCCGAAGAGAATGCCGACCCTGATTTTTCTCTCTGCCATGGGGTTTTGTCCCTCCGCTCCGGCCCCTGCACGGTGCACCCGGATGACAGCTATGCCGCGCGATTGTGGTTGTAAAGCGGCATGCTCAGATACTTCATGCCGCTATCGCACATGATGGTCACGACCGTGGCGCCGGGACCTAGACGCCGTCCCAGATCGATGGCGGCGACGAGGTTGGCGCCGGTCGAGGTGCCGGCGAACAAAGCCTCAGTCTGGGCCAGGCGGCGGGCCATGGCCATGGCGTCCGACGTCGAGACGGTGGCGATTTGGTCGATCATGTCAGGGCGCCACAATGGCGGCACGAAACCGGGGCCGACACCCTCGATCTTGTGCACGCCCGATGTCCCGCCTGAGAGTACCGACGACTCCTCGGCTTCAACCGCGACAAGCAGGATATCCGGCTTGTGACAACGCAGCGCTTCGCCGTTGCCGCGCAGTGATGCGGACGTGCCGGTACTTTGAACGAACGCATCGATCCGGCCGCCGGTCTGGTCCCAGATCTCGTCGCCCATGATGTGATAGGCGGGCAGTTGGCCGGCGTTGTTGAGCTGGTCCGTCCAAAAGGCGCCCGTGCGGCCGGCGATCTCGTGGGCCGCCTCGATCATCGCGCGGGTCAGTGCCTCGTTCATGCCACCCGCATCGCTGTGAATCAGGGTCACCTCCGCGCCGAGGGCGGCCATGTGATCGCGTTTCTCCGCACTGAAGGCGTCGGAGGTCACGATGTTGAGCGGGTAACCGCGCGCGGCGCAGATCAAAGCCAGCGATACGCCGGTGCTGCCGCCGGTGTACTCGACAACGCGGCCGCCGGGCTCGAGACGGCCCGAGCGTTCGCCTGCCTCGATCATGGCAAGCGCCATGCGGTCCTTCATGCTGCCGGTCGGGTTTTCGCTCTCGATTTTGAGCAGGATGCGGGCGCAGTCCTTGGGGACGATGCGCGTGAGTTCGAGCATGGATGTCTTGCCGATGCACCGCAGCACGGGGGCTTCCACACGTACTGGCTGGCCGATAAGGCGAGTGGGCGATGGCGTTGTCATGGCGTCTCCTATTGATTGTATCTACATTTAATGTATATACATATAACTGTGAACCGCCAGAAACAACCCGCTCGCAAAACCCTGATCACCGACGCGCGCGCGGTCACCGAGACCTGCACGGGTACAAACATCCGCCTTGCCGCGCGCCGCATTACCCGTTTTCTGGAAGCGCGCATGCGGGACTCTGGGCTGAGTCTCGCGCAGTTCGCCCTGATGAGTCATATCGCGGCGGCCCGGGAGGGTACGGTCGGAGACTTGGCCGAGCGCATGGATCTCGATCAGTCGACGCTGTCGCGAAACCTGCGCGGCCTTGAGAAGGCCGGGCTCGTCGAACTTGTCCTGGTTGAAAAGGACCTAAGGCGGCGTGCCGTGTGGCTGACCGAGATGGGCGCGCGACAGCTTGAGGCCGCCATGCCGGCATGGCGCAAGGCGCATGAAGCGTTGTCGGAAGTGATCGATCTAGCTGAGGTCTTGGAACTTACAGCCGATAGCGCAAGGCTGACGGAGAACGCCGCCGACAAAATTGCGGTCAATCAATAACCGCATAGACGTCGATTTCCATATCCATGTAGGCGCGTGCGAGGCCGGTGACGATGACTTCGCTGGTGGCGACATGGATGCCCTTCAGATGCTTGCCCAGAACCCGCATGACCGGTTCCAGGTGGGCGCGGTCGGTGACCCAGACCTTGACCTTGCAGATGTCCTGAAGCGTCGCGCCACCGTCCGCCAGCAGGACTTTGACATTGGCCATGGCCTGTTCGGTCTGCGCGGCGGGATCGCCGAGGCCATGGAATTCACCGTCGAAGTCGTGCCCGGTCTGGCCGCGCATGTGCAAGACGTTGCCGGTCTTGACCAGCATGCAGAGTTGAGAGTTCAGCTTCTGCGTACCGCGATACCACTGGTTGGTTTCGAATTTGCGGAACCGTTCGTGGACGGTCATCGGTTGCCCATGACCCGGTCGGAGAGGTCGGCGGCTTTCTTGACCGCGCGTTTCGGTCCGTCGAAATCAAAGGTCATGTATTCGGCGTTCAGGTGCGCAAACGGCGGCGATTGGGCGAAGAGCGCGAAGGTCAGCCGGTGGCCGGCGTGGTCGGAGTTGACGAGGTCGCGCGCGAAGGCGAGCAGCTTGCGCCGGTCCTCGGCATCCCAGCGGTCGTTCACCGTGTAGAACTTGTCCATCCAGGGTTTGGTCTCGACGCCCTCGAAGGTCTCTGAATCCGGTGTGATGCAGATTTGGCCGCCGGTCAGCTCGCGCGCCAGGTGCATCATGTTGGGCAAGCCGGAACAGGCGTGGATGCGCCCGGCATAGATCATCGATTGGTGCGGCATCATGAGACCGCCGGCCGACGGCTCAGCGAGCTCGATTGAGGCCAGCACGTGGGCGCGGATGCCTTCGCGCCAGGTGCTCAACTGGGCGAGCTTCTCGCGCACCGCCGGCTGCTTGTCGAGGCCGGTTTGCTCGGCGTTGAACTTGGCCGCACCAATCAAAAGGTCGGCGATATGCAGCACCCGAATGACGAAGGGCAGGGCGCTATAACGGTGCAGCATGCTGCGGATGAAACCGGCCGCTTGGGTGTGCTGATAAAAGAAGATGTCCTCCCACGGGACCAGCACGTCGTCGAACACCAGCAGCGTGTCGATCTCATCGAACTTGGAGGTGCTTGGATAATCGGCGGCGTTCTTGCCGGTTGCCAGGCTCGACCGGCAGATGTGCTTCAGACCCGGCGCGCCCATCGGGCACATGAAGCCGAGTGCATAGTCCGACATCTTGGCATCGCCCCAATTGGCGATGGTCGGCTTGACGAAAGCCTGATGCGCATAGGCGGCGGCGGTTTCGTACTTGGCGCCGCGCACGACAATGCCGGCATCGGTCTCCTTCACCACATGCAGCAGCATGTCGGGATCCTGGTCCTGGGGCGCTTTCGAACGGTCGCCCTTGGGATCGGTGTTGGCGGAGACGGTGAAGAGGTCGCCGCGATGGGCGGTCTCGATATGGCGTTCGATGTTGCTGGTGAAGCGCGGGTCAACGTCGTGCAAAACATCTTTGCCGTCGAGCAGCGACCACACCGCGCCAATCGTCTCGTCGCCGAGGCGATAGACGACGCCGCCGATGTCTTCCATGACGGCGTCAACCCAGCGCCATTTAGCGTGCAGGTCTTCCTTGGTGTGGGGCGGCGTCCAGGAAACCGAGCAGTCTTCGCCGTCGTCGGTCTGCTGCACCATGACGTCGCGATGTTCGTCCTGGTGCGCCATGTCGTAGACGCGGGCGCGTACATCGACCATGGGCTTGAACGCCGGGTGTTTGGTGACGTCCTTGACCGGCTCGCCATCGATCCAAACCTGGCGGCCGTCACGGATTGAATCGATGTAGTCGCGGCCGGTCATCAACATGATGGGAACTCCAGGGTTGGGTGGGGATGGCGGTCGCAGCCTAGGCCCGGCCGAGGTGATGGTTCAATACTGGCGGCCGGTTTTGACTCGATTTTTGAGCGGCCGGCCGTCCAAGAACCGTTCGACGTTTGCAAAAAACATGTCGAGGGTCTTGGGAATGTAGTTGTCGACATCATCGGACGAGCAGTGTGGCGTCATGATGAGATTGCGTGTCATCCACAGACGTGACGAGCGGGGCAGCGGTTCGGGATCAAAAACGTCGAGCACGGCGCCTGAGAGATGCTCGTTTTCCAGAAGGTCCGCCAGGGCATCGTAGTCGACTATGCGCGCGCGACCCATGTTGACGAGACCGGCGCCGGGTTTCATCCGCTCCAGGCGGCGGCGGCTCAACATGTTCTCTGTCTCTGCGGTCAGTGGTGCGGTCACCACAACGACGTCAGCCTTGGGCAACACGCTGTCCAACTTGGCTGGTGTCACCACCTTGTCGGCGTAGCGGTGTGGCCGGCCATGCCGTGTCACGCCGATTACGGTCATGCCCAGGCGCTGCTTCAGCCAGCGCGCCGACGCGCCGCCCATGCCGCCGAGCCCGATGATGACAGCGGTCTTACCTTCCGCCGTCGTCGTGAACTTTTTTTGCCAACGGCGTTGGCGCTGCTGTGTTGCCAGAAAGGGAATGCCGTGGGCCAGCATCAGAACGGCGGTGCCAACAAACTCGCTCGCCTTCTCGGCATGCACGCCGCTGTTGTTGACCAGGGCGAGATCGCGCGGCACCCAGTCGAAGGGGTGCAGATGCTCGGTCCCGGCGCCGGTCAGCTGGATCAGTTTGAGATGTGGCGCTCGCGCGCGAAAGTCATCGCGCGGAAACCGCCAGCCGATCATGATGTCGGCCTTGGCGATACCTTCGTCGAAACGGTCGAGTTCCCAACTCCAGTCGAAGGTCAGGCGGCGCGACACGTCCGGGTGACGCCGCCTCGCGGCGCGTACACGCGCCTCGGTGACCCAGAACACCTCAGGCTGAGACGAGAGCGCGGCGACGTGAACGCGCAGTTTCTTCATACGTCCAGTTCCGGTTTCTATCCGAGCACCCGGTCGAGGACCCAGTTGTCAATGGTGTGGACCAACGGCTCCATGTACGAGAAGCGGCCGGGCTTCACGAAGGGTGAGCTGATGCCGATCTGCTGGATATCGGAGATCTCGTTGTCTTCAACAATCGATTTATTCCAGCGTTCGTAGTAATTGCCCACCAATTCGTCGAAGTCGTCGCGCGCCACCGTCTGTTTCGGAAAACAGGAACCGACGATCAGTTTTGTGCGCCCGGCGCTGATCGGATGCAGTTCCAGCCACCACATGCAGTCATAGGTGAGCCCGAACATGGTCGAGGGATTGATCAAGACATAGTACGTGCCTTGTGCGGCCAAGCCGTCCAATGTCGGGATAAAGGGAAACCCTTTCGCGCCCGGCAACAGCGCCCGGCTTCCTTCATGACGGGTAAAGAGGCCGCAGTATTCGCCGGCGGTTGGGATCGGCGGATTGTGATCGCGTTTCTGCTTCTGGATCGTCTGCTGATGCACGGTCGGGACGTGATAGGACTCCATCGCGTTCTCGACATAAATTTTCCAGTTACACGCGAGGTCGTATTCGACGCGGCGCGTCGTCACCATGTCTTCGAGTTTGTAACTCGCCAGGACCTCAGGCAGGTCGCCCAGCCAGTTTGATAGCGGTTCGGCGTCGTGATCGAAGTTCAGAAACAGGAAACCGGCCCAGGTCTCCAAGCGCAGTTCGATCAGGCCGAAGTTCTTGCGGTCGAAACCATCGGTTTCGTCCATTTCCATGGCGCCGATCAGGCGGCCGTCAAGCGCATAGGTCCAACTGTGATAGGGGCAGGTCATGACGGTGCAGTTACCGTCGCCCTGCATCACCTTGGCGCCACGATGGCGGCAGGAGTTGGCGAAGGCGCGAACGGTACCGTCGCGGTCGCGTACGATGACAACGGGAACGCCGGCGAATTCGAAGGCCGCATAGTCGCCGGGGTTGGGAACGCGGTCTTCACGGCCGACGAAGTTCCAGACCTTCAGAAAGATCGTTTCGACCTCGCGCCGATAGAACGCCTCGGAGGTGTAGCATTCCGGCGGCAGCGTATCGGCTTCGAGCAGCGGGCGGCGGACCGCCTCGTAGCGGGTGGGGTCGAACAGGTTGGTGATCTCATTCATGCCCGCTGTTCCTCCTCTTTCTTGCGGCGCGTGACAAAGGCCGTCAGTTCCTCGACGATGGCCGGGTCGAGCGGCGGTGGTTCAAACTCGTCCAGCAGGTCCTTGTAGATGACGTTCGCCCGTTCCGTGGCGGTCTTGGATCCCGTCTCTTCCCAGGTTTCGAAATTTCGCCAGTCCGACACCATGGGATCGTAGAACGCGGTGGCGTAACGTTCCAGTGTGTGCGCGGCGCCGAAGTAATGGCCGCCGGGCTGCACCTCGGCGATGGCATCATAGGCCAGCGTGCCGTCGTCGATCGCCATAGGCTGCAGGAATTCCGACATCATCTGTAGCATCTCGGCGTCCAGCACCGCCTTTTCAAACGATGCGGTCAGGCCGCCTTCGAGCCAACCGGCGCCATGATGCAGCAGATTGGCGTGGCCCATGACCGCGCCCCAGATCGACATTTCGGACTCGTAGGTCGCCTGGGCGTCGACCGCGTTGGACGCGTTGGTGTTGCTGGAGCGGTAGGGCAGGTCATAGCGGCGCGCCAACTGGCCGCCGACCATACAGGCCTTCGTGTATTCCGGCGTGCCGAAGGCCGGCGCGCCAGACTTCATGTCGACGTTCGAGGTAAAGCCGCCATAGAGGCAGCGCGCGCCGGGTGCGGCGACCTGGGCGAACGCAATGCCCGCCAGCGCCTCGGCATTCTGTTGCACCAGCGCGCCGGGGATGGTTGCCGGGCTCATGGCGCCGGAGAGCGTGAACGGCGTCAGCGACACCGCCTGCCCGTTCTCGACCGCCTCCATCAGACCGTCCAGCATGGGGCCGTCAATGCGGCGCGGCGAGTTGACGTTGATGGTGGTGAAGATGCCGGGCTCTTTGGTGATCTCGTCGCGGGTCATGCCCCGCGCGATACACAGCATGTCGAGGGCGTCGGTCACGCGTTGACGGCCCAGGCCGGTCGCGTGCCAGACCTTGTCCGACAGGGTCAGGATGGCGAAGACGCAGTCCAGATGGCGGGTCTCCGCATCCAGATCGATTGGCGCGACCGGTATGCCGCCGCACAGATGCAACGCATTCAGGCTTTGCATCAGGCGGATGAAATTCTTGAAGTCCTTGAAGTTGCCCGGCCGCCTGCCGCCGTCCAGATCGGACGCGTTGGGCGGACCGCCGACGGAATTGAAGCTGATATGGCGGCCGCCTAGCGTGACGTAGCGATCGGGATTGCGCGGCGTCAACGTGAACTCCGATGGCGCCTTGGCGATCAGTTCCATGATCAAGCCGCGGTCGAACTTGACCAGTTGCGTGCCCATGTCGACATCGGCGCCAGCGGCCTTCAGCTTCTCCAACGCCGTCTCCGACAGAAACTCGACACCCAATTCCTCCAGCACGCGCAAAGAGGTCTGATGGATTGCCTCGATATGGTCGGCCGACAGGATCTCGACGGGCTGATAGGGATTTTTGAGCCGCCGCCATGGCAACTGCGTGACCTTGGGACCACTCGGGCGGCGGCCGCGCCTGGACTCGCTACGGCGCGTCATGGCGTGACTTCCCTGTTCAAAACAACGCGTTCGCGTCGGTAACGCAAGCCATCATCCTCCTGTGTTTGAAATTCGCGTGCATGGCGGTGGCCCGCGTAAACGGCGTCGACAATCAAACCGGGCGCCAAACAATCGCCAATGGCGGTCAGGCTTTCGATTCCGCCGCCGAGCGTCTCGCCAGTTGGTGCCTTCAGTGCGTGGTAGAGATCATCGTTCGGTTCGCGCGAGGTCGCCAGAACAAGAGCCGCGCACGGCGTCGACGTGACGGTGCCGGGACCAAGGTGAACGGCTTCGACACTGTTGCCATCGAAGGCCGACAGCTTGTGCAGGACCAGTGGCTTGACGCCGGCCTCATAGAGGCGGGGCACGAGAAGGTGATGTTCGTCGGTCCACTGTGTCCAGACGCTGGGCTCCGGCGCAGGTGTCATCAGCGTGACGTCGTGCCCTTCGCGGGCCAGCTTTTCGGCGAGCGCGCCTGCCATGTAGTAGTGGTCGTCGTCATAGATCACGACCGGTCCCACGATGTCTGATCCTGCGAGAACGTCGTCCGGTGTCAACACGTTCGCGGCGTCGGGAAGATCCAATGGTTCGACATGGGTGCGCCCGGTACCGTCGCGACGCCACGTGCAGCCCGTCGCGACAACCACATGCGGGAAACCGAACTCGCGCACATCGTCGGGCGTCAACTGGCTGTCGCGGTAGATCTCGACATGTGACATGCGCTCCAACTGACCGATGCGCCAGTCGGTGACACGTTTCCAGGCCGCCAGGCCAGGCAGGCGGGCGACACGGTCGACATGCCCACCCAATTCGGTGCCGGCTTCGGCGAGCGTCACCGGATAGCCGCGCGCGCCGAGCGCCCGCGCCGCTTCAAGACCAGCCGGACCGGCGCCGACCACAAGCACGCGATCATCAGACGCCGACGGGTTCATCACCTCAGGATGCCAGCCGCTACGCCATTCCTCGCCCATGGTCGGGTTCTGGGTGCAGCGGATGGAAACGCAGCCCTTGAAGGTCGCGCGGCAGATATTGCAGCCGATGCACTCGCGGATGTCGTCCAGACGTCCTTCCTCGACCTTCTTGGGCAGGAACGGATCGGCGATCGACGGGCGGGCGGCGCCGATCATGTCGAGCACGCCGCGTTTGATCTGCGAGACCATGGTGTCGGGGCTGGTGAAGCGGCCGACGCCGACCACGGGCCGCGTGGTCAACGGTTTGACGACCGAGGCGTGGACCTCCTGAAATCCTTCCTCGAAGAAACGCGAACTGCCGCTGTCGGTGCGGTAGTCCGCGATATTGACGTCCCAGAGATCGGGCAAGTCGGCGAGCAGGGCGACCACGTCCTTGCCTTCGTCCGCGCTCGTCAGGCCGGGTTCGCCGACAAGCTCGTCGAGGGAAAAACGGACGACGACGGCGCAGGTATCGCCGATCGCCTCCTTCGTCTCCTCGATCATCTCGCGGAACAGACGTACGCGGTTTTCCAGGCTGCCGCCGTATTCATCGCTGCGTTTGTTAAAGCGCCGGCTGATGAACTGGGCCGGCAGGTAGGCGTGACCGGCATAGACGTAGACGATATCGAAGCCCGCGCGTTTGGCGCGCTTGGCGGCATCGACCTGCCAGCGCCGCAAGTCCTTAATGTCGGCCTTGTCCATGGTGCGCGCGTGCAGCGGATTCAGATAGCCGATCGGCCTGCCGGATGGCGCCATCGGCACGTCGCGTGTCATCTTGACCGGCGAATAGAGCCCGCCGTGCCATAGCTGTGTTCCCGCCAGTGCGTCGTGTTCGTGAATCGCATCGGCGGTCACCGCCATGGTGCGGACGTCGTCTTCGTCCCACAGGCTACAGGTCGGAAACGGCGCGTCATCGGCGGTCGGATGGATCGAGGTGTATTCGGTGCACACCACGCCCCAGCCACCTTCGGCCTTGATGCCGCGCATGGCGGCAAGCGTCTGCGGCAGGTTGTAGCCCATGCCGGTGCAGTGCGGCACCTGATAGAATCGGTTCTTGGCCGTGACCGGGCCAATCGGGACGGGTTCGAACAGGATGTCGTAACGGGGATCGCGACTCATTATGTCAGTACCCACTATCACGGAAGGACAGCACGTTTGATCGCCTTTTCGTGCCCTCTGGCCAGGAAGCGCCGCGAAGGCGATGCGGTGCATCGGTTAGAGGCGATGACGCCGCCAGGGGTCATGAAAAGCGACCCTTCGGGCGGCATAGCGCGCCTCTCGGACGTCGTTGCACGGCCCTTGTGATGTGCCGGTATCACGACGGGCCGCGCGCCTAGCCGAGAAACGTGCCAAGCTGTCATACGTGTTGTCCTTCCGTGATAGTGGGTACTAGAGATGATCTCGCGGAATGGTCTCGTCCCAGCGTCGGTTTGCGACAGGTTCGTCGTTCTCGAACGCTTCGAGCGATGCCTTGATGAAAAAATTCTCGGCATCACAGGTCAAGGTCAGGTGTGTCTCGGTCCTGACCTTCCAGTCACCGCGCTCGGCCGTGATGATGCGCACGCCTTCGGTGCGGGCCGATGCCGGGTCGCCGTCGCGGATCTTGGATGTCTCGGTCGCGACCTTGGTCATGGTGAGGTCGATATCGTCGAGGCGGTGGCGGCCGTCGTCTTCGATGTGACTCAGCACCGTCTCGCCCGTGCCGACATCATAGGAGAGGGTGCGCTTGCTGCTGCCGGGTTCGAGGGTTGTCTGTGCCAGTGGCGCGGAACTTTCGGCCGGTTCGAAGGCTGTGGCCACCGCATCGTCGTCGGACGCCATTCGCCGCGGCAGGTCGAGTGACGAGCCCGCCGTGTGCAAGGTCATGGTCACGGGTTCGGGCGACGGCCAGGCGAGCGGCCAATAGCTGGTCGAGACCGCGAGACGAAGACGGCAGCCCGCCGAAAAGCGATAGGCGACCGAGTTCAAACGAAATGAAATCGTCGTTCGCTCGCCCGGCACCATCGGTTTGGGATCGCTGTGGCCGTCACGGTGAGAGAGGTTGAGCAAGCCATAGGTGACCCGTGTGCTCAGACCGTCTGGCCTGACTTCGTTCAGGCGAACGGCGATCATCGCCTGGGGCCGGTCGACCTCAAGCTCAAACGTGACCTCGGGATAACCCAGGATTTCGAGGTCTTCGGTCAGTGGTTCGCTGTCGAAACACAGCGAGAGCGCATCGTCCTTGCGCTGGTCTCCCTGATACTCAGGTCCGACGCCGCCGCCATCTCTGGGACACCATTCGCCCGCCGCCATGCCACAGGTGAGGGGGGAACTGTGGCTCAGCACCGCTTGGCTTGCGGCGGATGCGCCGAGCGTTCCGTCGCCCAAGGCGAACGTTTCGGCCGCAACGCTTGCCGGTGGCCATGCCGTCTCGGCAATCCATTGCCCGCCGACGTCGAAATCCATGGGGTGGGCGCGCATGTCTTCCTGCATCCAGACCTGACAGGCGGGCTCTTCCTCAATGCCGTTCTCGACACCTTTGAGCCAGCGGTCCCACCACCTGAGCCCTTCCTGAAGGAAACCCATGGCCGGACCCGGCGTGCCGAAATGCGGGTAGACATGGGTCCACGGACCGATCAGAGCGCGGCGCGGCCCCTTCAGGTTATCCATCAGGCGCAGGATCGCATCGGTGTAGCCGTCGGTCCAGCCGCCGACCGCATAGACCGCGCAACCGATGGCGTCATAGTCCTCACAGACTGAGCCTTGCTGCCAGAAAGCGTCGCGCCGCTGATGCCGTGTCCAGTCGATCAGCGGGCAGCCCGTTTCAGTCAGGCGCTTGAGCCACATGTCACGCCAACCCTCGCCGACGACGGTGGGGTCGGGCGCGCGCGACACGACGGCAAAGATGCCGGAACCCCAGCTGACGCCGTCGTTCAACAGGCAGCCGCCCATGTAATGGACATCGTCGGCGTAACGGTCGTCGGTCGAACAGCAGGTGATGATAGCCTTCAAGGCCGGTGGCCGTCGCGCGGCGACCTGGAGGCTGTTGAAGCCGCCCCAGGAGATGCCGATCATGCCGACGGAGCCGCTGCACCACGGCTGATCGGCGAGCCAGGCGATCGCGGCGACCAGATCGTCCTGTTCGCCTTCGAGGTATTCGTCCAGAAGCAGGCCGCCGGAATCGCCGGAACCCCTGAGATCCAACCGGACCGTCGCGTAACCATGGCCGGCCCACCACGGATGAGTCAGCACGTCACCGGACGCCGTGCCGTCGCGGCGCCGGTAGGGGATGGCTTCCAGGATGACGGGCACCGGATCGGTCTCGGCGTCTTCGGGCAGCCACACCCGCGCGGCGAGCTTGGCGCCGTCGGCCATCGGTACCCAAAGGGTCTCGATCTCACGGATCGGGCGGGGAAAGTCGTGGCGTACGTGCATGGTGGACGTTGGCCTTCCTCGAAGAAAGGGACCGGCGCAATCACTGTCGCGCCGGTCCCGATTGGTAGTCAGCCGCTCCGGCTAAACGACGCCGAAATCGCGGAACAGGTAACTCTCGCCCGACGGCGAAAGGGCGGGCGCCAGGTTGTCGCGATAGAGGAACGCGTTGACGCCATGGGTGACAAAAATATAGGCGCCGTCTTCCTCCATCATGTCCTGCATCTGGACATAGATGTCGTTGCGCTTCTGGGGATCGGTCTCGGCAACGGCGGCCTCGTGCAGCGTCGCATAGTCGGAACTGTTCCACCGCTCCCAGTTCCATTCGCCGATCTGCTCGGGCACGAACCAGGCGGTCGCCCAGAACGGATCGGGCGCCATGGAGTAGTTGTTGTAGATCATCTGCAGATCCTTCCAGGCGTCGCCCTCGGCCTCGATACCGAGGGTCCAGAAGGTGCCGGAATCCATGGGCAGAACCTCGACGTTGATGCCGATCTCCGAAAGGTTGGCCTGGATCACCTGGGCGACGGCCACTTTGTCGGTCGTGCTCTGGACCGAGAGCGTGGTGTCGAAACCATCCGCCAAGCCGGCTTCGGCGAGCAGCTCGCGCGCCTCATCCAGGTTCCTTTCGTTATAGATGTTGTTGTCACGGTGACCGATCAGGCCGGGCGCGATAATGCCGGTCGAGCGTTCGGCGACACCAAAGAATGCGGCTTCGATGATTTGATCGACATCGATGGCAAGCTGGATGGCACGTCGAACCCGCGCGTCGTCGAACGGCGCATGGTCGACGTTCATGCGGATCCATTCGTAGTTCAGGGGCGGGCGCACCATCATTTTGGTGTCCGGCGGCAGGTTAGCCTCGAACTGGGGCACCGAGCTGATGGCGATCTGGGTCATGTCCAGATCACCAGCCTCATAACCGACCTCGGCGGTCTTCTCGTCTTCGATCGGGTAGATCTCGATGACGTCGAAATAGGGTTTCTTGCCGGGCCAGCCGTCATGGCGCTCCAGCACCAGCTTCTGGCGCTGATCCCAGGATCGGATCTTGTAGGGACCGGACTGCGCCGGCGGCGTTGTCGTGAAGATCTTGTCCGGCAACTCCTCGACCGCCTTTTTGCACACGATGGAGCCGGAGCCGTAAGGCATGGTGCTGCGGAACAACGGTGCGAACGGGGCGCTAAGATGGATAACGCCGTTGTACTTGTCGATGATCTCGACGGTTTCCAGGGTCGACCAGTCAATCGCGGCCCAGGATTCCAACGCCCCAAGACGCTCGAAGGAGTACTTGACGTCTTCGGTCGTGAGTTCGCCGTAGCCGTCGGTCCACATGATGTTCGGCATCAGGCGGAACTTGATATCAGTCGGCGAGCTGACGTCGATTTCTTCGGCGGCCTCAAGCTGCCAATCCCACTCGCTGCCCGGCTTGAATCCGACGAGCTTGTTGAAGATCGCCATCATCACGTCCTGGTCGGCGGACGCGGCGGGGCTATAGGGGTCGATGCTTTGGATGTCGGAGTTGCTGCGCACACGAAGGACCTTCTCACCTTCAGCGTTGACATATCGAGGTGCTGCCATCGCGGCGGCCCCCGCCAAAGCGCCACGCATGACGCCACGGCGTGTCGCCGCAAACCGACGAGCCCAAGAGTTGTCGAACGTTCTAAAACGCATGGCATATTCTCCGCTGGATTTTTCGAGACGATCGCCGCGCGCGACCGGGACTGTGTCATGCTAGGGCTTGTTATGTAGTCTTACAACGAAATGCGATGTCTGCGGACCACGTGTGCCAAGGATCTCGCTGACAACCATCCGTTCCCTTTCGCCCCCTTGTTCAAGAGGTCCGCCGTGGACGACAGCAGTGCGATTGATGTGTCGCCCGATACCTTTCAACGCCTTGGCCATGAGGTGGTCGAACGTATTGCCACGCACCTGGCAGCGACTCGCGATCTGCCCGTCGCGCCCGACACCTCGCCCGGGGCGTTACGTGAACAATTGGGTGACGCCGGCATGCCCGAGGACGGCGGCGATGCCGCGGCTGCCTTGTCCGGCATCGCCGACCTGTTGTTCGCCAACACCTGCCTCAACGGCCACCCGCGCATGTGGGGCTACATCACCGGATCGCCGTCGCCGATCGGCGCGTTGGGCGACCTTCTTGCCGCCGCCGCCAACCCCAATGTTGCCGGCTGGAACGGCGCGCCACTGGCGACAGAGGTGGAGAATCAAACTGTTAAGTGGATTGGTGAATTAGTAGATTTTTCAAGCAATTGTGACGGAATTCTAACGTCAGGCGGCAACGCGGCGAACTTCGTCGCCTTGTTGGCCGCGCGGCGGGCGAAAGCCGATTGGGATGTGCGTGCGGAGGGCATGGCGGGCCGCCGCATGACGGTCTACGCGACGTCGGAAACCCACGCCTGGCTCGACAAGGCGGCCGATCTCTTTGGATTGGGAACCCAGGCGGTTCGACGTGTCGATACGGACGCCGGCCTGCGCATGGATATCGATCATTTGGCACGGCTGGTCGGTGGCGACAGGACTGCCGGCGCTACCCCGTTTCTGGTCGTCGGCTCGGCCGGGACGACGGCGACCGGCGCGGTCGATCCGTTGCCGCAGATCAGCGCATTCTGTCGCGACAACGACCTTTGGTTCCATGTCGACGGTTGTTATGGCGCGCCGGCAATCCTGGATGAGAGCGCGCCGGCGGCGCTTGCCGGCATGGCGGACGCGGACTCGCTGGCGATCGATGCGCATAAATGGCTTTACGTACCGCTGGAAGCAGGGTGCACGCTGGTACGTGACGAACGTGTGTTAACCGATACATTCGCCACCAATCCCTCCTACTACGCGATGGCGTCATCGGATGGTGGCGAACCGGTCGTGGACTACTACGCCATGGGTATCCAGAACTCCCGCGCCTTTCGTGCGCTCAAGGTTTGGTTGACGTTGAAGCAAATGGGAAGGGCCGGCTATCGCCGGGCGATCTCCCGCAACATCGCGCAGGCGCAACTGATGTTCGGGGCGCTTGCGGAAGCTGACGACTTCGAGATCGCCACGTGCCAGTTGAGCATCACGACCTTTCGCTACGTGCCAGGCGATCTGGCGGACCGGCGGGGTGAACCCGCCGTTGCGGACTATCTGTACGATCTCAACGCCGCGCTCATGGTGCGCGTCCAGCGCAGTGGTGATCTCTATCTCTCCAACGCTGTGGTCGACGGCAGGCACCCGCTACGTGCCTGCATCGTCAACTTCCGCACGACCGATGACGACGTTCTCAGTGTGCCCCGGCGTGTGCGCGCTATCGCTGAGCCGCTCGATCAGGATATGCGGCGCGACCGCGCGTTCTAACGCTTAATCCGGGCGCCGCCATGGACGTGGCTGGTGCTGCCGACTGATAGGATGGCGACCAGGAAAAGGCCGCCGGTCAGCCAGAACATGGTGGCCGCGCCGAACGTGTCGAGCACCCACCCGAAGACCGGCGGTGCCGTCACATAGGCGGCCTCCATCGCGACGGTCATAAAGGCAAAGACCTTGCCGGTCTCGCCCGCCGGGGTGACGCGGCGCACGATCAGGTCGCGCGACGGCGGCACGATACCGGTGGTCAGGCCGACGGCGCCAACCAGGACCAACAGGCCCGCCGTGCCGACATCAAGTTCAACGACCAGCACGACAAGGACCGCGGCGATGCCGAAACAGAAACTCGCGACGGCGCCGTGGTGGTGGGTGTGGTCGGCGACCAGGCCGCCGATCAAGATGCCGACCGCGCTGGCGGCAAAGAAAATGCTGAGCGCGAAGTTGGCGGTTGAAAGCGGTGTGCCGTGGTATTCGTAGAGCGCGGCCGGCAGGAAACTGTCGAAGCCGATATGGGCGATCGAGATGATCAGGAAAAACAGGAAACACATGATCATCGGCGGCGACAGCAGGAGCGACAGGCCCGACAACAGCGGCGGCTTCTTGCCGTCTGCGCGCGGTTTGACGTGTCCGGCTTCGCGCTCGTCCCTGAGATCGCGGCCGTTGACCAGATAGAGCAGGCCCATGGCGATGCCGATGACGCCCGAGACGATCATGGCTGAGCGCCAGTCCCACATGACGAGAGCCAGGCCGATGACCGCCGGCGCGACGGCAAACCCGACATGGCCGGCGAAGGTATGGACGCTGAAGGCGCGGCCCAGCCAGCGCGGCGGCACGGTCGCGGACAGGATCGAATAGTTGGCCGGGTGGAACACCGTGTTGCCGAGCGCATTGGCGATCATCAGGAAGGCAAGCTGCCAATAGGTCGTGGCGAAACCCATGCCCAGCACCGACAGGCCCAGCAGCACCATGCCGGCGACAAGCACGTAACGCGCGGGCACCCGGTCGCACAGCACGCCGACCGGCATCTGCATGACCATGGCGACAACACCGCCAATCGCCATCAAGATGCCGAGTTCGGCATAGTTGACGCCAAACTCCGTGGTCCAGACCGGAAACAGCGGCGGCAGCAGCAGAATCAGGTAGTGGTTGATGCCGTGCCCCAGGCTGACCAGGCCGACCGACCTGACCGGGCGCGTGCTCATGGTGGCGACTGTCATCGTGCGAGCCTAAGCCGGCGCGACAGCGTGGGCCAGAGTTGCGCGATCAAGACGCCGCTGATGATCAGCAAGCCGCCGATCAAGTGGCCGGTCGTCGGCTGGTGGCCTTCCAACATCGAAATCAACACGACCACGATCGGCACCAGATTGCTGTAGATGGTGGCGATGGTGACGCCGATGCGGCTGACACCCCAATGCCAGGTGAACAGCGCGATCGAGACCGGTCCGGCGCCGAGGTAGAGGACAAGCAGGATTTCACGCCACGTGAAACCCATGCGGAAGTCAGCCACGCCGGCGAGCGTCAGGAAGGGCAAAGCCACGAGCAACGTCAGCCCGCCAATGGCGATCGTGATGGCGGTAATGCCGAGCTGACCCACGTTCGGCATCCAACGTTGTGCGCCGGCGGAGTACCACGTGAACATCGCGATGCCGCAGAACACGAGGAGCTCGCCGCCGCGAAACTCCGCGGCATCACTGCCATCGGGCACCGACGCCAAGACACCGCCGGTAACCGCGACCGCCGCGCCGCACAAGACCGACGGCAAGAGGGGGATGTGAAAGACAAACCGCGCCATGAAGGCCGCAATGATCGGCGAGGCTGCGGCGATAATGGACGAGGAGACGGCGCCGGAATACTTGATGCCGATGGTCATCAGGACCGTCGACACGGCGATGCCGAAGACACCCAGAAACAGACTCATTTTGAGCGGCACGCCCCTCAAGATTCGGCCCTTCGTCTGCACCATGTAGGCGGTCAGCAAGAACAGCGTGCCCGACAGCAAACGGCCGGCCGTCAGGTAGTACGGATCCCACGTCGCCAGCAGCTCGGCGGTCACGATGAAGTGGGTTGCCCACACCGACGTGCCCGCGGCGAGGACCAGATTACCGGCTAGTTTTTGGCGCGCGGTATAGGAAACGGCCGCTGAGGACATGAGGGCTGCTTACGCCGCGCCATTGGGATTTGGCAAGTCTTTCCTTGCTATTTATGACATCAAACGCTCGCCGCAAGACGCCAGGATATCGGCAACGCCGTCGCCGACACCTTCGCCGCGCCGGTCGCTGCGGATGTAGATGCCTTGGGTCTCGTCGGCGTAATTCTTCATGATCCGCTCGACCTCGGCCTCCGGCCACACGGGTGTTGGCACGTAGACGGCCGATATGCGGATGTTCATGGATGCGGCCTGACGCGCCAGGCTGTCGGCCAGCGCGTCATCGACACCGGGCGTGTAAAGATCGTCGACGCCGCCGGGCAGCTGGTCGGTGATCAAGATGACGATGCGCACGTCGCCTTCGAAGGTGCCGTTGAAGTCGCCGATTCGGTACTGGCCGTCGGGCGGCAGGCGGTTGAGCACGGTGGCCAACGCGTCAGCCGACGCTTCGGGAATCTGTTCGCCGCCCGCCGCGCCCAGGCGTGAGAGGTTGTGGGCGACGGATTCTTTCTTCGTCGATGGGGTCGGGCTGGCGTTGAGGTCGTCGAGAACCTGAATGTACTCGCGAAACACCACCAGGCCGAGACGGTAGTCACCACCCGAGAGCTGTTCGATGTCATCGAGTAGACCGATCGCCTGGCGCTGAATGCTGAGCAGGGCACCCCACATGCTGCCGGATACATCCAGGACGAAGACGACATCCATGGAGCCGCACTGGCGTTCCGGCTGCTGAGCTTGGGTCGCCGTCGTGAAGAGGCTCAGCATAACTGCGGCCGCGATGGAGGAAAGCCAGTTCATGGTGCCGACCATCTTGCCACAGGTCTGGCACACATCCATGACAACCCTGGCAAGCCATTCAGCGGACCGGTTCAGGGAGGCGGGGTGTTCCAGGCGCGGAACGGCTTGCCGCAGGAGGCCTCCAGGCGTGCGGTGTAGTCAGCCAGCATGGCGGTGCCGGGCATGTTCCTGACGTCGAGCTCGAACGCCCAATCGCCCGCGAGATCGGGCAACTGATCCGCCCAGAACCGGCGTTCGGAATCGCTCAAGTGATGAAGTTTGGCGCCGCGGTCGACCATTGTCTCGACCGCCGACTGACCGTAATCGGTTTGCGAGATGGACAGTTCGCGGCCATAGGCTTCGGCCGCCTCGCGTAACGCGATCTGGACACTCGGGCGTTGGCGGTCGAACCACTCGCGGTTAGCGACCAGGCCGCCCTCGTAGAGGGCGCCCAGGCCGGCGTCGGTCAGGTAGGGCGCGTCGCCATCGAGCGACAGTCGTTCGATATCGGCTGCATGGGTAATGACGCCGTCGATCTTGCCGGTTGCCAACCCCACTGCAAAGGTTCGGTCATCGCCGGCCAAAGCCGTGGCGCCGGTTCCCTGCAACCATTCAACCGCGAGTTCCGGTGTCGAGATCACCTTTCCATCCAAGTCATCAAGCCGTTCTACGGGTGAGGTCGTGGCGAGCAGATAAGGGCCTTCAGCATAGCCGCCGCCCAGGTAGACCAAACCGTGACTTGCCCATGCCAGGTCGAGGGCGTCGTACTCGTTGTTCATGGCGTCGATCACCGGACCGATGACGGATGGGGCATCACAGGAAAAGGGCGTCGCATAACTGACGCTGAGCGGATAGAACGACCAGGGATGGCGGGTCAGGGAGACAAGCGCCACCTGGACCTCGCCCGACGTGACGAGGTCAAAGACCGCACTCGGTTCGTCGGCAGGTGTCACGGTTGTCCGGTGCCAGCGCACCGGCGTGCTCGACTGGTCGAGGGCGGCGGCAACATGCCGCTCAAAGATGGTGGCGAGCATTCGCGTCGCAGGTGCATTTTCGTTTTCGGCAACCGCGAGTGTGATCTCAAGGTTGGCGCCCAACGTGTCGCTGCCGGTCACCAAGACGCCAACCAGGACGACGGTCGTGAGATATCTGCTTAGCACGCGCGCCAGCAAAACCGGCCTACATCAAGTTCAGTTGGCGAAGGCTGGCATGACCGCTGCGCGCGACGACAATATGATCGTGTACGACAATCTCGACCGTCTTCGCGGCAGTGACGATTTCGCCGGTCATGGCAATGTCGGCCCGGCTTGGCGTCGGATCGCCGCTGGGGTGGTTATGAACCAGGATCAATGCCGTCGCACCCAGTTCGATGGCGCGCTTCACCACTTCGCGCGGATAGACCGGCGTATGGTCGACCGTACCCCGCTGTTGAACCTCGTCGGCCACCAGGCGGTTCTTCTTATCCAGGAACAGGATACGAAACTGCTCCTTTGCCTCGAAGGCCATGGCAGCGCGGCAATAGTCGATGACACTCTCGAAGCTGCCAAGAATGGGGCGCGCTGCGAGCTCGCCCTTCAGCATTCGTGCGGCGGAGGCTTTGACCGTCATCAGCGCAATGGCTGTGTTCTGCTTGACGCCTTTGACCTCCATCAGCCGTTCCGGTTCGGCCGCGATGACCTCGGCAAAGCTGCCGAAGCGTTCAATCAGGTTCTTGGCGAGTGGTTTGACGTCGCTTCTGGGAATGGCGAAGGTCAGAAGCAATTCCAGCAGTTCATAGTCGGGCAGGCCTTCGGCGCCGTCGCGCAGAAAGCGCTGTCTCAACCGTTCGCGATGGCCATGGTAGTGCGGCGTTTCCTTGGTGCCATCGGCCACGAACTTATGGCCTAGACGTAAGGGGGCAGCTCGTGACCGGCGGGCGACAAGGTGAACACCTCGACGCCATCGGATGTCACGCCGATCGTGTGTTCCCACTGCGCCGACAGAGACTTGTCGCGGGTCACTGCGGTCCAACCGTCCTCAAGGATCAGGACATCGGGCCGGCCCAGGTTGATCATCGGTTCGATGGTGAAGAACATGCCTTCTTCCAACGCTACGCCGGCGCCCGGTCGGCCATAGTGCAGAACGTTGGGCTGGTCATGGAAGACCTGACCGATGCCGTGACCGCAGAAGTCGCGGACGACACTGCAGCGCTCGCTTTCGGCAAAGGACTGGATGGCATGGCCGATATCGCCCAGAGTCGCGCCTGGCTTCACGGTCTTGATGCCGCGCCACATGCACTCAAACGTTATCTCGACCAGACGCTCGGCTTTGCGTTTGACCCCGCCAACCGGGTACATGCGGCTGGTGTCGCCATGCCATCCGTCAAGGATGACCGTGACGTCAATGTTGACGACGTCGCCTTCGCGCAGCGTCTTGTCAGCGCTGGGGATGCCGTGACAGATGACGTGGTTGATCGACGTGCAGATGGATTTCGGGAAACCCCGGTAGTTAAGCGGCGCCGGTATCGCGCCGTGGTCGACGATATAGTCATGACACAGCCGGTCCAGATGTTCGGTCGTGACGCCGGGCGCGACATGGCTGGCGATCATGTCGAGCGTCGAGGCGGCCAGGTGGCCGGCCGCACGCATCTTCTCGAACGCGTCAGGACCGTGAATCCGGATCTGGGATTCCGGGTTTCGTTCCGCCCGCTTTAGCTGTTGCATCGCCGGTCTCCGGCCCCGGGGGTCATAAGTGAAGGGGCACCGCTTTATCTAGGACGATTTCGTCCGGGGTCAATCTACACGAATAGGCAAGGGCCTCAACGCCGCGCGCCATGGCGTCGCGCAGAGCGGCCGCGTAGGTCGGGTCAATGTCTTCGGCGACGGCGAAGCCCGGGCAGTCCATCCGCTGGATCACATAGAAGACGGCTGCGCGATGGCCGGCCTCGACCATATTGGCCAATTCGCCCATGTGTTTGGCGCCGCGCGCCGTGACGGCGTCCGGAAACTCGGCCAGCTTGTCACGTTTCAAATGACAGTTCTTGATTTCGACGTAGCAGGACGGCCGGCCGGCTTGTTCGAGCAGGATATCGATGCGCGAGTTGACGCCATACTTGACCTCACGCCGTAGCGTTTCATAGCCGGTCAGTTCCGGCACGGCACCGGCCTCGATGGCCTCGGCGACCAGGCCGTTTGGGTGGGACGTGTTGATGCCGACAAGCCCGCCATCGGCATGGGCCAGTTGCCAATCCCATTTGAGCTTGCGTTTGGGATTGTTGGCCGGCGACAGCCAGGTCTCCATGCCCGGTTCCTTCAGGCCGATCATGCCGCCTGGATTGGCGCAATGGGCGGTAACCGTCTCGCCCGATTCCAACTCGTGATCGGACAGAAAGCGTTTGTAGCGCTTGATCAGCCGGGCTCGCTCGAGAGGGTAGGGGAACTGCACCGCAGGTGCTCCAAACTATGGCGCTGGTTGAACCGAGGGTTGGAAGATCATGCCGGGCTCATCAGGTGGCGGTTTTTCCGGAAGTGCCGGCTGAGGCTCGGCGTAGAACACGAGGCCGGAGCGTTCCTCGATCGTCGCATCTTCTTTGGACAGCCTCACCATGACGTCAGTCGCCATTTCCTGCGCCGTATCTGCGGCTTCCTTAAGCCTGACAGCGGTGTCGCGGTCCCAGTCCAGCACATAGGCGCGCGGCTCGATCTCGCCCTCGTGGCGCAGCCAGATATAGATTGCCACACCTTCGCGAATATCGGCGCCGACCAGCACAGCACCCTGATGAAAATCTCTGAACCACTCCATGGTGATTGGCTTGGGCCGGCCCATCAATCCCATGGCATCGATATACAGAAGCGGCACGAGAACCGCCAGCGCGCCAAGCGCGGCCAGCTTGCGCCACAGCTTGCCGCGCGCACGGATCGCCGACCAGGCCAGTATGGCCATCAGCACAAAGGTCGCGGCAAAAAGACCGGTCACGAAATCCATGACTACAGCCGTTCGCCTTCGTCCGGTACACGCAGCGGTTTGTAGAGATCGTTGACGGTGAACGGCAGCAGCCCGCCGGCCTGATTGAGCTCGAACCGGAACACCGTGAGTTCCTGGTCTTCGCGCACCAGCTCGACCTTGGACAGCAGGATCTGTTGCGCCGGTTTGTCGGGCGAACGTTTGACGCTGACCATCGCCACGACCTCGATTGGCCAATCGGCGGTATGGTTGCGGTACATGTGGACGTTGACGGCGTACTCGCCCTCCGGAACGCCCCGGCTATAGGCCATTTCGTAGTTCATCGACGTGACGTCGCGAAAATGGCCGAGGTCGTCGCGCAACAGGTCAAAGATGACGCCGCCCCGGTTCGAGTAGCCCACCGGCACGTCGCCTGGACCCTGGACCCATAGATCGACATCGGCATCGACATGTTCGCGCCAGCGGATCTCGACGATCACGTTGCCGGGCGCCATCAGGTCGGCCTGCTTTTCCTCCGGCGGATTGACGTGGGGCAGAAGCAGAATGACGAGCGCCACGAACCCGAGCAGGGCGAGCATGATGACGTCGCGGAAGACCGTGCCGCCGGCATCCTCATCGAGCGGATCAAGCGCTCGCACGAGCCTCACCCAATTCGACGACTGCGGCGATCAGGCGAACCGTGCCCGTTGCCAACAATTGATAGTTGGCCATCAGCCAAATGTTGAACACGGCGCCCACCAAGGTCGTCATGAGGGCCGTCGACATGCCCTGGATCAGCGTCGTCACCATGGCCGAAATCTTCTCGGTTTCACCGACCGTTTCGGGGTCGACACCGCTCAGCGCAATGATGAAACCAATGACCGTGCCAATCAGCCCCAGAAACACAAGACTGTTGCCGATATGGCGTACCAGGGTGATCCGCTGGCTCAGTTTCAGTCGCAAGGACGACCCAAGGATCTGACGGCTCTGCGCGTCCTTGCCCGCGGTCTTCTCGAGATAGGAGGCGGCAATCGAGCCGGCTACCGGATCGGCTTGGCGGGCCCGGTTGATTTCTCGGCTGGTCTCGAAGACGTGCCAGCAGGCAAGCGCAAGACCGACCACAAATACACCCGCAATCACCAGGACAAGGTGGGTGCTGTCCGCCTGGACCACCCGTGATACCAGGCCACCGCCCCAAGCCGCGACCAACAGGGCAAGGGCAATGACGTTGAGCAGGCCAAACCGTAACAAAAGTAGGTAACTATAGGGATCATTGGCGGAATCGAGGCTCTGATCCCCGCTAATCGGGGCAGAACCCGGCATTTCTTCGGTGGTGGTCGTCATGGCCGCCCCGGCTATTGGTCATAAAACCACTATAACGGCCGCCCGCAAGCGCACCAATCCAAGCTTTGTTGATCGCTGCGGGAGCGCGCCCTTGTTGCGCCGGCGCGCCTGCTGGGGCATGAAGCGGCCATCTAGAGCAGATCCCATCAAAGCCGGTGAATCTGCTCTACTCATAGATAAAGAGCGGATTCACATGGTGAGGTGGAGCCGTCAGCAGGTTCCACCTCACCATGATCCGCTCTAGCGCCGGAGCCAGCATGTCCGACACCATTACCGCCGCCGTCCTGATCATCGGCAACGAAATCCTGTCGGGCCGCACCCAGGACGCCAACCTGGCTTATCTGGGCAAAAGCCTGAATGAGATCGGCATTCAGCTCAAAGAGGCCCGCGTCGTGAGCGACGACGAGGCCGAGATCGTCGACGCGGTCAACGCGTTGCGGGCGCGCTACGACTATGTCTTCACCACGGGCGGGATCGGGCCGACCCATGACGACATCACGGCCGACAGCGTCGCCAAGGCGTTTGGCGTTGGCATCGATTACCACCCGGAAGTCTATGAGGTCCTGAAAGCCAACTTTGAAAGCCGTGGCATGGAAGTGAACGAGGCGCGCATGCGTATGGCGCGTGTTCCCGACGGCGCCAAGTTGATCGACAACACGGTGAGCCTGGCGCCGGGATTCGAGATCGAGAACGTCTTTGTGCTGGCCGGCGTGCCGTCGATCGCACGCGCCATGTTCGATGGCGCCAAGAACCGACTGCGGCGCGGTGCGACGGTGTTGTCGCGATCGATCCGGGTCCATGTCGGGGAGGGGACGGTGGCGGCCGACTTGGCCGAAGCGCAGGCCGTGTTCCCCGATGTCGATATGGGCAGCTATCCCTGGTCGGAAGACGGCAAGTACGGCACCAGCCTGGTCCTTCGGTCAATCGACCGGGAACGCCTTGACCTTGCTTTCGATCACGTCTTCAAGCTGACCGAGGCGCTTGGCGGCAAGCCCCACGAGGAACCGGTCGCCGACTAAGCACGGTCGGATTATTCTGCGTGTCGGGCGTGTCGGCGCGCATCTCGGCTTGCCTTGTCGAGGCTGCCACTCTATTCGTTGGTCATGGCCCGTCGATTCACAACCCGGCGTTTTCGCAAGCTAGGCGCGTGGCTCGCCATCGTCGCGATGGCCGCTCATGTCGGCCTTGCCGCGATGTCGGGTATTGCCATGGCGGCCATGCCCGACAGCGAGACACCGGACGATTGGCCGTTCGGCGCTTTCGTCATCTGTACGCCCGACGGTGTCCAGCTCGGCGGATCGGCTGATGCCGATTCATCGTCGCAGGCAAACCCGGGCGATCATTGCGGCAGCTGCATTACGGCCTGCTGCGCCGGGATGGGCTGTGAACGTGCCGGTGGTGCGCTGGTGCTGCGCCAACCGCTGGGCCATGCGGTCGCCGGTTGGCCGGCCGTTGGCCGGCATCTCGCAAAACCCGCCCCGACTGCGATCCTCGGCAGTCGCGGACCGCCGCTCTCCGCTTAAGAAACCTAGCGACCTTATGTGCGCCGCCGGGCTTTTCAAGGCCAAGGTGACGGCGCCTGGACTCTCTGCGGAGTTAAGTCATGTACAAGTCTGTTGTGCGAGGCGCAGCCGTCGCCGCACTCATCCTGACGTACACTGGCGGCGCGCTCGCCATCGTTTTTTTCGCCTTGCCCGCTTCGGCCCACGACTATGAGCATGGCGACCTCACGATCATGCACCCGGTGGCGCGCCCCTCCATGGGGGCGGCCGCCAACAGCGCAGTCTATCTGACCATCGAGAACGCGGGCGAGGACGATCGCCTGGTTGCCGTGTCGAGCGATGTCGCTGAACGCGTCGAATTGCACACGACGATCATGGAAGACGGCGTTTTAAAGATGCAAGAAGTGGAGGAGGGCATCGCCGTTCCCGCCGATGACAAGGCGATGCTCGAGACCGGCGGCCACCACGTCATGCTGATGGGGCTGGCCGAGCCGTTACGGGTCGATGACAGTTTCGTGCTGACGTTGGAGTTCGAGAACGCCGGTCCGATCGAGATCGAGGTGATTGTGGTTCACCCCGAGGAACTGGGCGAAACCATGCATATGGAGAGCCATGATTAACCACGGCGGAGCGGGTTAAGCCCAGGCGCACAATCGTGTCGCTGGAGTTTGGCGCACTGTTCAAGCCGGGGCAGAGGGGGCTTCTTGATCAGAAAGTGGGCACACGCTGTCGACGCTGACACAACCTAGGCGGACAATGTCGGGCTGATTGACCAGTATCGTTCCCATGCTGGAGGGCCTACCTTTCGCCGGATGGCGAACAGGAGTTAGGCCAGGATGTCAGTTGCGCACGCCCAGTTCGTTGGTTCGATCCCAGAAAAGTATGAGGAGAACCTCGGTCCGCTGCTCTTCCACTTTTATGCCGAAGATTTAGCCAGCCGGGTCGCGGTCGGCCAGAACGGCAGGGTGCTGGAGACAGCCTGCGGCACGGGTATCTCGACCGAGTTCCTGCGTCGAGCGCTGCCGGACAGCGTCAAGATCGTGGCCACTGACCTCAACGAGCCCATGCTTGAGGTTGCGCGGGCAAAACGCCGCGAACTGAACAACGTCGTGTTCGAAGAAGCGAATGCGTTGGCGTTACCTTATGACGACGCATCCTTCGATGTGCTCTTGTGCCAGTTCGGACTCATGTTTTTCCCGGACAAACTGGCCGGGCTTCGGGAAGCCGCCCGCGTCCTTAAGCCGAAAGGTCAGTTGTTGTTTAATGTATGGGATTCACTCGATTGGAATCCTATTGCCCAAATCGCCTTCGAGACGATCGCGACGTTCTTTGACGAAGACCCACCGACCTTCATGAAGACCCCGTTTGGCTGCCACGACATCGACCCCATCAAGGGCATGCTTCACGACGTGGGCTTCGCCGATGTGCAGATCAACGTCATACGGACGGTAAGCGAAACGCCGTCGGCCAGGCATGCCGCGGAGGGGCTGGTCACTGGCAATCCGAACATTGTGGAAATCCAAGACCGCGCGTCTGCGCCGCTTGAAGAGGTGATCGGCGCGGTCACGGATGCGGTGCGGAAAGAGTTCGGCGACGACCCGATGCGCGCGCCGATGCAAGCGATCGTTTTTTCGACGTTTCGATAAGGCTGAGCGGCCCGTGCATTTGGCTCCTCTGAGATAACTGTAGCCGTCACCGCAGCGTCCAGACCGGTTTCACGAGCGGATACAGAAAACGCCGGTCCGACCTCGCTGTTCGTGGGTGCGCCCCCTAGAAAATGCCCGCCTCCAGGCCCGCGGCCATCAGCGTGCCGAGCTCTTCGCATTGACCGACGAACGCCTCCTGAAAGTCGCCCTTCAGGACCAGCGGCTCGTTGACCGCGCGCCATCGCAGGCCGGTCGTGATGGTGTCGATGGCGCGCCTTGTGCCCGTACCGTCGTGGCCGGCGCGGATGTAGGCGGCATAGGGCAGGCCCTGGGTTTCCTCCAGGCAGGGGTAATAGCAGCGGTCGAAGAAATCCTTCAGGGCGCCGCTCATGTAACCGAGGTTCTCGGTCGTTCCCAGAACGATCGCACTGGCCGATTTGACGTCGTCGGGCATGGTTTCGAATGGCGTCTGACCCTTTATCGCGATCCCTTCTGCCTCCAGCGACCGGGCGCCGGCCATCACCGCCTCGAACAGCCGTGTCGTGTTGGGCGAGGGGATGTGGGCGATGACCAGCAGCGTCTTGGCGGTCATGGCGCCTTGCTCGCGTGCAGGTCGATCTCCCAGCTTGCGGCATCGCGCAGATAGGCTTCGGGGTCGTGGGCCCTCAATTCATAGACCTCGCGCAGCGGCCGGCAATCGTCCAGCAACTGACGCAGCTTGCCGACGGCGCTGGCATCGTAGTCGACCCTGAGATCCAGCACGGCCGAACGGCCGCCGCCATAGACGAACGGGTCGGCGTCAGCCCGGAATACACGGACAAAGGCCGAGAGTTCGGGTTCATGATGGCCCTCGTTATTGGCCTGGCCGCCGGCATCGCGGCCGCCTTCAAGGGCGCGCACCAACCGTTCGGCGAGCGGTTCATCGGGTGCGGCGGCAAAACCCGCGGCCATGCCCGCGACCACGTCGGGCCCGGCCAGCATGTTGCCGAAAACCAGAAAACCGTCGCCGGTCACATGCCCTTTCCAGTCAGACGCCTTGTCGCCGGTGTAAACAAAGCTGCCGCCGTCTTTCGCCAGGACGCCGAGCTGTCGATAGGCGAGGTGCGGGTCAAGCCGGGCGAGCGCCGGTTCCAGGTCGCTGATCGGCGCGCCGGCGGCCAGCAGATCGCCGGCCTCGAAACCGAGGCCGGGCCTTGCGACGGCCTGGGAGGCGACCATCCACTCGTTCGCGCCGGCCCGCACCCACTGGCCGAGCCTGGCGCCGACCGCGATCGATACGGTGGCCGATGCGATGCCGATTTCACCGGTCGTTCGGCAGGTTCCTAAGACAGTGAACGTCATGGCGTCGGGCTCCGCGATCCTGTTCCCAGCCAGCCTATCATGGCCGGCCCAAACATGCGGAAGAGCGCGGCACTTGCCACGGAAAAGGCCCGGACCCACGGAAATGGGCCCGGGCAAGTGGAGGATTGGTACTCACGCCAACCGCCTCGGTCAGCGCTGTCCTTTTTAGCGGGGTTGAGCTTTGCGGTCGCGGGCAACAAAGCCCAAGGGCTGCACTTTGGAGTTAGCCGAGCTGATCTTTTGAATCCTGTCGTGGGGCCCAGCGGATCCTCAGACGCCGCACTTTTCCTTGATCAGCTTCAAGATGATGCGTTCGACAAAGAGATCCTGTTCGTTCTGTATTTCGCCATTCGCGTAGCGCTCGCGCAGGTCATCGAGCCGTTCAGAGAAGTGGTAGTAACCGCCGTCGCGGTCGTCGACCGAGCCGGAGAAGTACTCGCCTACGCAGTTGGCCTTCTGGTTGTCGTGTTTGACGTTGTTGAAATAGTAGATCATCTCGAAAACCGTCGTTGTGACGACCTCGATCTGCTGTTCCGACGACATCTGCTCATATTCCGGCAGGGGCGTCATGAAAAGCGCCCGCGCCGGCGTTGCCGCGAGGCCCAGCGCCAGGACCAACAGTCCGGCGGTGAGGGCGCGGGGCACCCAGGTGTGGCGGATTGTGCTGGGGTCACCCGATGTGGACGCGGGAGGCCCGCTGTCCGGCAGAAAATGGCGCATCGTCAGGGATTACCGTCTGGGTTCTGTTGCCTGGATGTGTTGTCGCCGCCTTTTCGGTGCAAGGCGTCGCGCGAGTTTATCCCAAAGCCAGTCGCGACCAAACAGCTCATGGGTGGATGTTGCCGTTCTCATGAGGTTATGCCGGCATCACTTTTCGTTCGCGATCAAGAGGTTAGGGCGCGCGCCGCCGCTTTTGGCATAGCTTGCCACAGGCAGCCGCCGCCGCGGCGCTTCCGGGGAACGGAAACAACAGAAACAATAATTCTGGATTCCTGTTGTCGCCCAGAAACCTTGGCTGCCTATCTCTTTGCCTTGACGCCCGGGCGTACCCGCCCGGCAACGGTATCCGGCGCCGCCTGAGCGCCGCGCCAAGGAGGAAACGATGTCGTACATGACCGAGAAGTACGGGACGGATGGACCTGTCTCCGCCGTCTCGGATGCACGGGCCGAGCATGGCTATGCCCGTATCGAAGGAACCGTTCATACGTTGGTTGCGGCCTATGCGGTGGTGGCGCGCGTGATCGAACCGGTTATCGGCTGGCTCGATCGCAGCCAGCGCGCCCGCAAGACGGCCCATGTCCTGCGCGGCCTCTCCGACCACCAGCTTGCCGATATCGGCCTGGCCCGCGACGAGATCAGCCTGGTATCGCGTGATTGCGCCGCCGAACGCGTCGGCAGCCGCAACACCTGACGCCCATTGGGCCTGACGCCCCGATCTTCGGGCCGCGTCCCAAGCCCCGATCCCGAGCAGCACCGGGACGGGCAGGGTCGCGGCCCTTTTTCTTTGCCAGGCGCTCAGAGGAATTGTCTGTTGCGTTCGTCGCCCAAGTGGCCGAAATGAGAGGCGTGCCCGCTTGGCGGAACTGGTAGACGCAACGGACTTAAAATCCGTTGTCCTTCGGGACGTGGGGGTTCAAGTCCCTCAGCGGGCACCATCTCGCGATGACGTACCTGGCAGACGCAAGGGGCTTTATGCTCCCAAATTCTCCACCGCTGATCAGTTGAAGGTGAAGCCCCGCGGGATCATCCGGTGCTCATAGGCCTGCCTCTCCAGGCCCTCGCGGAAATCCGGATGCGCGATGCCGATCAGGGCCCGTGCGCGCTCCGGCACCGACTTGCCCTTCAGGTTCACGATGCCATACTCGGTCACCACATACATCATGTCCGCCCGGGTGGTGGTGACGATATTGCCCTCGGTCAGGTTGAACACGATCCGGCTACGCCGGTCGCCCCGCTTGTCGTAGGTCGACGGCAGACAGATGAACGATTTGCCGCCTTCCGACGCATAGGCACCCCGTACGAACTGTGCCTGCCCGCCCGTGCCGGTCAGATGCCGGTTGCCGTCGGACTCCGAGGCCGCCTGTCCCGTCAGGTCCACCTGGGTCGTGCTGTTGATCGCCACGGCCCGCGGGTTCTGCATGATCCGGCTGGGCGCGTTCGTGTAGTCGACGGGGTAACAAAGCATGTCGCGATTGCGGTCGAGCGTGTCGTAGAGCGCCCGCGAGCCGGCCGCGAAGGTATAGGCGATCTTGCCGGGATCGACCTTCTTGCGCGCGCCCGTGATCAGCCCGGCGCGATACAGTTCCGCCATCCCGTCCGTCATCATTTCCGTATGCACGCCCAGATCCTTGATGCCTGCGTTCACCAGCATCCCGCACACCGCGTCCGGCATGCCCCCGATGCCGATCTGCAGGCAGGCGCCATCCTCGATCTCGCCAATGATGTGCCGCGCCACCGCGCTGTCGAGTTCCGTCGGCACCGGGTTCGGCAATTCGGGGATCGGCGCGTTGTCGCCCTCGATGATGTAGTCGACCTCCGACAGATGGATACCGGTGTCTTGCCCGAACACATGCGGGAGCGTCGTGTTGGTCTCGACGATCACCATGCGGGCCCGCTCGACCACGGCGCGGAACCACACATTGGTCGGCCCCACATTGAAGAACTCGTCCTCGAGCGGCCGCGTCTTGATGATCAGGATATCCACCGGATCGATGAACCGGCGGTAATAGTCCGGCCCGTCGCCGAGATTGAGCGGCGTGTAGCTGCACCGCCCGCTGTCATGCAGCTTGCGGTCATAGCCGCTCAGATGAAGGTTCAACAGGTGGACATGTTTGCCCTCGGGGTCGTTCTCCGCGATCGCGCGCGGCCGCATCGACAGCGTGCTGCGGACCTTCAGGTCGGACAGCTCGGTAATCCGGTCACCCAGTGCACGGTCGAACACCTCGGGCTGGTTCAGCGTCGCGTAGTAGTCGAGCCACATGCCCGAGCGGACGAGGCCAGCGGCCTCGACGGCCGATATCGTCTTAGCCGGGCTGGCGGCTTGGCGCATTTTCATGGTCGGTTCCTGGCGTCTGTCGATCGGGCTCAACCGGGAATTGCCATGTCGGCTCCCGCCAAGCCCGTTGAGCATGGCTCCGGGCCGCTGGACGGTCAACCTGTCCGCGTTCGCGGACCGGCTCGACGGTCTTTATCGCGATATCGAGTCAGGTTGGTCCGGTTTGCGCAACGGCTTCGCGCGGGATAATTGCCTGGAAGGATCGCTGAACGGCGGTGTGAGGATTGAAACACGGCGAGAAACCGGCATTCTTGCCGAACACGTCCACGCGATAGGTGCCTCATGATATCCGAGCAGCAAATTCGGGAAGTGTCCGAAATGTACCAGGGCGAGGTCTACGGCGAGGCGTTCTATTGCGCCCTGCTGCCCCTGTTCGACACCCCACTTCAGAAGCACCTGATCGGCTCACTGCTTCAACTCGAAACCGAGAACAAGGCGCGACTGCGCCAGATCGTCTTCGAGCACGGCGGCGATATCGTCGAGAGCGACGCAAGCCGCAACGATGCCCGGGACTTCATTCGCCAGGTCGAGCACATGAGCTGGACCGAAGCAACGGCCTACATGGTGGCGGCCAGCGTGGAGTTCCAGGACCGCTATCGCGAGATCGTCAAGACGGCGCCGGATGTGTTCAAACCGGTCCTCAGCGACATGATCGAACACGAGGACCTGATCATCGCCGCCATGAGACTCGCGTCCGAAGGCAAGGACCAAGAGGCCATCGACCTGGTGGCCGGCCAGTTAATGTTACCTCTCCCCAAGCCTGCGGCGGCCTAACCTCAGACGGAACTTACGAGCGTGGACGTCGCGCAGCTTCGGTCAGGGCGTATGTACGACCGTCCGGGTTCTGGTAGGTACGGTTGCCCGAAGCGGAGGCGTGCTTCGAACCTTGGGGGCACAATGCAAACAGGAGCGACGGAATGCTGAGCTACATCAGGGTTGGTTCCAATGATGTCGCGCTCTCGGGGCGTTTCTACACGGCCATCCTGACCCCGCTCGGTTACAGGAAGAAGGACGTGCCGAACGGTGTCGAATTCACCTTTCCGGACGTGCCCGGCCGGTCCGGCGGACCCGCCGCGGTTTACGTGGCGAAGCCATTCGACGGGAAGCAGGCGACCGTCGGCAACGGCTCTATGACGGCCTTCCAAGCCGAAACGCATGAGATGGTCCGGAACGTTCACGCCGCTGGCCTTCAGGCGGGCGGCGCCGACGAGGGCGCTCCGGGCTTCCGGGCCGACTACAGCGATCACTTCTATGTCGGCTATCTCCGCGATCCCCTAGGCAACAAGGTCGCGATCTTCTGCGCGAACCCAGCAGAGGGAGCGCGGGGCCGCTGAACGCAGCCTTGGTACTGCGCCCCGCTGCGTTTGCCGGTGGCGCAGCACACCTCGATCACCCGAGCCAAGTGTGCCATCGCTAACCTGCGCCAACCCTCAATGCCTGCCGCGGTTCAAATTGAGCGAGAGGCGCAGGAGTGCAAGCCCTTTGCGGTTTCGTTATCTGGGACGATCATCTACTGCGCATACGACGGTCGCCCGCAAGAGGGCCGTCTGGCCACAGCCGCGATCACGATGAACTGGGCGCCTTTGGTCGTCTGATCGGCTCTCGCGAGCCTGCGAAGGTGAATGGAACAAGACCACCTTATTGACCAGGCACTGTCGCCCCAATCTATACGTTTATCGAGTTGACTCGACTATTGTGTCAGCGCAATGATGTTGCCGCGCGATGCGATTGCCCAGCCCTGAACACTCGAAGGTTTGCCATGCCCGGGATCGTCACAGCACCGATCGATCATCCTGTTGCTTGGCGCGCCAGCGATTTTGCTTCGCCCGACCAGATTGCGGTCGCGTTGACGTCGGTGCAGCGGCGCATCCTGGCCGACTTAGGGCGACGCGTGTGCAGCCAGGGTCGCGGCTGGCGCGACTTGACCGCGGCAGAAGAGGCACTGCCGGACCTCGCCGAAACGTTGTCCGATGTTCGCCAGCAGGTCTATGGCGGGCGGGGCCTCGTCCTGCTGCGCGGTTTGCCGATGGGCGAACTCAACGAAGACGAGGCGGCCGTTGCCGCGTGGGCGGTGGGAAGTCATTTTGGACGCCGGGCTACCCAGAGCGCACTCGGCGACATGCTTGGCCGTGTCGAAATTGACCCCAACCTGCAGCAGACCTGGCGGGGTTATCGCAGCTCTGCGCAATCGAGGTTTCACACCGATCACGTTGACGGCTTGGCACTAGCCTGTGTGCGCCCGGCGGGGTCGGGCGGTGCATCGTGCGTCGTCAGTGCGGCCGCCATTCATAACGTGTTGGCCGCCGAACGGCCGGATCTTCTGCCGGCATTGTACCAGGGCTTTCGCATGCATTGGTTCGGCGAGCCGCCCGCGTCTGGTGAGACAGTGACCGACCTCGACGTGCCGGTCTTTTCCTGGAGCGAAGACCGCATCGTCTGCGTGATGTTGCCGAGCTACATGGAGGCCGCCGCCAAGGAGCTCGGCGTCGCGATGCCGCCCTTGCTGGCCGAGGGTTGCGCCATGATGCACGAGATCGCCGCACGTGACGGTATGGCGCTGAACTTCATGCTCGAAGCCGGTGACATGCTGGTGATCGACAACAAAGCCGTCCTGCACGGCCGGGCGGCGTTTGAAAGCAGCCCGGCGGAACTCAGCCGCAGATTGCTCTTCCGCTTGCAGTTTGAAGTCCTGCCGCTCAGACCCGCCCATCCCGGCGTGGTACACTACTATGACGGCCTTAAGCGCGCCTATCGCGATCCCGGCGCCAGGGCGTGCGCCTGACGGACCTTACTTCCAAACACGACCGAGGCCAGTCTTGTTGCGACGACAAGCGAACTTCATCGCACATAGGACGTACGTGCGATGTTGAACGCAGTCCCGCAGTTAGGCGCGGTCGGACTTGCGCGGCAGGGTGTCGGGCAGGTAGAGGCCCAGATAGGCGATGCCGACCCGGATAGCTTCATCCAGCATGGATTTCACGATCTTGTCGTGTTCGATGACCGACAGAGAGAACATGTAATGGGTCAATTCGACATAATAGAAAAAGACGTCCTTGGGTCGCGGGATCTTTGGCAGTTCGTACATGTTGTCGAAGACGTCGTACATCACCAATCCCGCGCGCCGCTCTTTTATGCGGTCCTGTAGCTGGAACACGGGCGGCGTTGTCCCACCGATGAGAAGCCGTCTTGCTGGTGGCGTTTCGTTGTAGAGCGCCGCGATTCTTTTCATCTGGTAACGCACCAGAGATTGCCAGTCATGGTTCGCTCTGGCCGGAAGAGGTTGCTGTGCGACCTCGACAAACTGACGGCTCAAGTCGTCCGACAAAGCCATGAACACGTCATAGCGATTTGCGAAGAAATGATAGGCGGACCCTTCGGGAACGTTTGCTCTGTTGGCGATTTCAATGAAGGTGATCTCCTCCAGTGGCCGGTCACACAGCAGTTCATAGGCAGCCTTCAGAAGCGCCTCTCGCCGTTGCTTGCCGCGTTTGCGGACTCCTACATTGGTCTTGCGCAAGCCCATTTTTTGTCGTTGTGCCATGATGGATTCCGTCATCGCGATGACATGGCGATGAACGTACAGCCATTTGGTGTTGAAGGGTAATCGAGTCCTGCTGGGCGAATGAACCGGCCACACACAAGGACCGGGGATTACCGTCGATGACGTGACATGAAGCCCCAAGTCCCCCATCGGGCATCATCGACGTTGAATGTCCCCGCAACGAGGTAGCGCAGTTCGTTACCCGTTTGGAGCAGGCTGCGCTTCATCCCCGCGTCGACGGTGACTTGCCCGAAGGTGAGAAGGGCGATCTACGCGGCCGGATCACGCTGACGTTCATTCATCAAGGTCCCGATCCGAGACGAGATGAGCCAGCCTTCGGATAGCCGGTAACCTCTGCCTTTCGCCCAGGAGAACCCGCATGGTCCGGCCGGGGCCCAGAAAAACCTATAACTGGCCGTTATGTTTGGCCGTGTCGTTGCATTCTTAAGCGCACGCCGGCCATTCAATCGGCTACACTTGGTCTTCGATTCTGGTTCTTGAACAAGTGTTGCCTTCAAGCGGCGACCAGGTTGTGCGTTATGGATGACATCGACTACGGCGAGAAAGTGAGGCTGGTCGCTTCGTGGTTGCCGGACGGCTATGAGGACATCAGTCTGGCCGAAGCGGTAGTCAAGGTGATGGCCCTTGAAGCGTTGAGGGATGACATGAACGTCGGCATCGTGCGTGCCGGCCGTACGGCATTGACGACGCGTCAGCAGATCAAGGCAATATTCGACCGGCCCGATTTCCCGCACAGCGATAGATGATATCTGCACGCTAAGTGAGCCCGATACGGGCTGCGTCCTGTGCGATGCACGCGCGAGCCTGGTCAACTCGAACCGGCCGGAGTATTTTGCACACCACCATTGGCGAGTTTTTGACGACTTCTACGGGTCGACTTGAGCTAAGATTACATCAGAACTTGGAGTTTTCTTGGTGATCGCCAAGATTTGCTGTAGTGATTAACGACATGTCTCATACTGGGAGGGGCAAGATGTCCCAGTTTAAGACGTTCAAGGCAGTGTTGATCAAGCCGTCGCACTACGACGATGACGGCTATGTCATCCAATGGCTCAAATCGATTATCCCATCGAACACGCTGGCGGCGCTTTATGGCGTCATCGGCGAATGCGCTGCGCGCAAGGTTCTGGGTGACGATGTCAACATCGAGATCGAAGCCTATGATGAGACAAACACCGTCATCCCGATCAAGAGGATCGTTCGGTCGCTGAAGGAATGTGACGGCGGTTTCGTCGGACTGGTCGGCGTGCAGTCAAACCAGTTTCCACGTGCCATCGATCTGGCGCGACAATTCCGCATCCATGACCTCACTGTGATCATCGGCGGTTTCCACGTCGCCGGCAGCCTCGCCATGCTGCCGGAGGTGCCCAAGGAAATCAGCGATGCCCAGGAGATGGGTGTTTCGTTTTATGCAGGCGAGACCGAAGGGCGCATGGACGAGCTCTTGCACGACGTCTGGAACGGCACGGTAAAGCCGCTCTATCGCTACATGGCTGACTTGCCGGAAATGGACGGCGCACCGGTTCCTTACCTGCCGGACGAGCTGGTTGCCAAAGCGGCCGGCAACTACACGAGTTTCGATTCAGGACGCGGCTGCCCGTTCCAGTGTTCGTTCTGCACGATCATCAACGTGCAGGGAAGAAAGTCACGCTATCGCTCGCCCGACGATATCGAGCAAATCATTCGGCTCAATGAAGAGCAGGGAATCCGTCGCTATTTCATCACCGACGACAACTTCGCGCGCAACAAGAACTGGGAAGCGATCTTGGACCGCATGATCTACCTGCGCGAGGAGGAGAAGTTCCGGTTCAAGTTCATTATCCAGGTCGACACGCTGTGCCATCGGACGGCTGGCTTTGTCGAAAAGGCGGCGCGTGCCGGCTGCAACCGCGTCTTCATCGGATTGGAGAACATCGACCCGGATGCGTTGATGTCGGCCAAGAAGCGGCAGAACAAGATCTGGGAATACCGCGACATGATGCAGGCCTGGAAACGTGCCGGCGTCATTACCTATGCCGGGTACATTCTGGGTTTTCCCGATGACACGCCGGAGAAGATCAGGCGCAATATCGAGATTATTCAGCGCGAGCTGCCGCTCGACCTCATCGAGTTCTTCTTTCTGACGCCGCTTCCGGGTTCCGAAGATCATCAGAAGATGCACCGCGACGGCGTCTGGATGGATCCCGACCTCAACAAATATGACCTAAACCACCGCGTCTCGCATCATCCGGCAATGTCGGACGAGGCGTGGGACAAGATCTACCTGGAAGCATGGAAGCTCTACTACACGCCCAAGCATTTCGAAACGGTGATCCGCCGCCAGGCCTCGCTCGGCCTGAAGACGAAGACCCTGTTCCACGGTATGGGCGGTTTCTACGCGTCGATCATGTACGCCAACGTGCATCCGCTGGAAGCCGGATTCTGGCGGCGCCGGGTGCGCAGTCAACGCCGGCACGGGCTACCGCGCGAGAACCCGTTGATCTTCTATCCCAAGCGAACCTGGGTCGAGTTCTGGTCGCACGCCAAATTCCTGATGCTCTACCTGCGGCTTAAGCTCATTCATGACCGTGTCGTCAAGGATCCGACGGTGCGTGCCTATACCGACCTCGCGATGACGCCGACGACTGACGACGAAGACAACGACCTGGACCTCATCAAGGTATTCGAAGACCAGATCCCCGATACCTATGGCGCGCCGGTCAAGCGCAAGAAAAAGGACGGCACGGTAGAAGAAAAGATGATCGCCGCCGGGTGAATTCCCGCGCTTGTTCGACATACCGACGAGAGGTTAAGAAGGGTGGCCGTTTCTCGGTTGCTGGATCCAGCATGGGTTAAGGGAGGGCAATGGCCAAATCGTTCGCAACACCGGCCAACAACATGCCGGTACAGGCGCCGCTCATCCCTGATCCGTTTGTGCCCTACAAATGCCCGGGAAATCGGTCGGTCTTTGCGGTTTGCCGCGGTAATGAGGTGGCGCTGCGTACCGTGCTGGAGCCGACACCGTTCGACTTTGTCGACGATCGATTCGTGGTGTCGGTCACCGATTTCAGCAACTGCGACAAGGTGCCGTTCTTCGATGCGGCGATCGTGATGCCCGTGCGTTTCGGTGACATGGCGGGCGGGCATTATGTGTTTGAGTATGAGGACGACGACCGTGCTATCGCCGCCGGTCGCGACTTGTGGGGATACCCCAAAAAGTACGCCGCCATATCGTTGGAGCGGCATCACGATTTGGTGCGCGGCACTGCGGTGCGCCACGGCGTCACCATCATCGATGTCGAGGTGCCGCTGGAGTACGGCGCCAAAGCACCGAACAAGCCGGTGGTCGTGCCGCACCTCAACATCCGGTCCGTGCCGGCGCCGGACGGTCCGGGCACGTCGCTGCGTCAGGTCATCGTCAGAGACACGTCGCCGGACTTTGTTTTGAGTGAGGAACTCCACGGTCAGGCCAACGTTACGCTGAAGGCCATACCCGGTTGCCCCTTGGACGTCTTTCAGCCGGTCGAGGTGCTGGGCGGCGGGTTCACCACCGGCGATTTCTACGCGACCGAGGAAAATGGTTGGGGCCGCATCGTCGCCACACTCGATTGACGAAGGCGCATGAGCGCCTGTAGGGCCTGCGCTACGTTTAGATTGTCAAGGTAATGCCCCAAGGGGAAGTTCCGCCTGTGGCTGGTCGCGCGACACGATCGTCCTGTGGCATGGCGACATCGCGAAAGCGCACCGCGGCATCCGCTTCGATGGCCTTGATCTTGTCGTCGAGTGCTGGCGGGCGCTCATCGGGAATGGCGAGGTCCGTCGCCGTCACGAAGGCGATTCTCAGATCGGAAAAACGGTCGGCGATGGCGGAGATGTCGGCGCGCATGGTTGATCCGGCGATGCGATTGGCGCGCCTTCGTAACGTCTAACGCACCGATCTCCAAGACATCTCATCGCTCGGTGTAGCGGCGCTCCACGGCAAGGTAGTAGCCCGCCATGCCGGCCAGCATGGCGACGACAAACACGACAACCAGTCCGATCCCCGACGACAGAGCCGCCAATGCAGGGCCTGGACAGAAACCGGCGATGCCCCAACCCAAGCCGAACAAGACAGCGCCGGCAATCAAGCGGACATCGATGTCGTGCCGGTCGGGCAGGTGAAGCCGGCCCGTCAACAAAGGGGCGCCGCGACGTCGGACCAAGGCGAAGCCGGGAACCGTGACGATCAGGGCGCCGCCCATGACAAACGCGAGTGTGGGATCCCAGGTGCCCGCAAAATCGAGAAAGTTGAGGACCTTGGCGGGGTTGATCATGCCTGATACGGCGAGACCCGCACCAAACAACAGACCGCAGATGAGACTGGCGAGAACGCGGCGCATGTCAGGATGCGCCGAGCACGTGGCGGGTAACGTAGACGGTCACAATGGCAACCACGAAGAAGAGGGCGGTGGCCAGAATCGACCGGCGCGAACCGCGCGCAAGGCCGCAGACGCCGTGACCGCTGGTGCACCCCGATCCCATGCGGGTGCCGAAGCCGACCAGCAGTCCGGCGACGATCAACCATGGCCATGGTGTCGCGATAGTGACAGGCGCCATGGCGCCGGATGCGGCCGCGACCAACAGCGGGCCCATAACCAACCCCGCGACGAAGGCAAGGCGCCAGCCCGTGTCGCCGGTCGCGCCGTCGATCGCGCCGCCAACGATGCCGCTGATACCGGCGATTCGGCCAATCAATGCCAGGAAGAGCACAGCGGCCAGCCCGATCATCATGCCGCCGATCAATCCGGAGATGGGTGTGAATGCTGTCATGCGCCGCCACCAACGTGAGGACCCAGATGAGCCTAATGTAGCACCTTAGGCGTTGACTCAAATCAAAGGTGGCTGGCGATCGGCGAACCTAGGTCAGTTGTTTTTCCATGCGGAAGTTGATCAGCGTCTCGCCGCCACGCACGACCTCCTGGCGTTCTAGGACGGAAAAACCGTGCTTTTCAAAGACCGGCCGGGCGGTCAGGCTGGCTTCCGTTGTCAGGCATTTCAAGCCACGGGCAAGGGCCTCTTTCTCGACGTGTTGCAGCAGGGCGGAGGCGATTCCTCGGCGTTGGTGGCCTTTGGCGACAAACAGCATTTCGACATGGCCCTTCGGCGTCAGTTCCGTGAATCCCACGGTGGTTCCAGCAGTTTCTACGACAAAACAATCGTTAGCGGCGATCCTCTCGGCCCAGACGGCCTCATCGATCGTATCTGGCGCCCAGGCGCGTACCTGATCTTCGGTGTAGTCGGCCAAGTTCACGGACCGCACGGTGGAGCGAAAGAGCGCGATCAAGGTCGCGACGTTGCCATTGAAAGGCTGAACGTCGAGCGTTTCGTCGCGCGCCGAACTCATGGCTGCCTTGTCGCGCGGCGGTAAAGAAACGGATCAAGCATCAGGCATGCCGAAAAGGTTTCGAGGCCAGGTTCATCGGACGTTACCGCCGGCATGCCGTCACGTCGATCACAACGACAAACGGCCCCGCCGGTATTGAGCGAGGCCGCATGCCGATTACGAGGTGGAACACCAGTTATTGCGGATGGACGATCCCGTGGGGATTGTAGTCGGGGTAATCGGCGTGGCGCGAAATGTCGGCGCCACCTTCGGCGAGGTCTTCCTTAAGGCCGGGCCAGTTCTCGTGGGCGTTGCCGATCCGGTCGTCGGCTTCCTCGATGAACGCGACCTTGGTGTCGACGTCCCAATTCAGGTAGAGCTTGCCGTCCTGGATCGACCAGCCGTCGATCACATCGACCTCGGCAATGTAGTCTTCCGATGCCGCGTAGGAGCACCAGCCGCCATGCTGTGGTGCATAGGCTTCGGGGTCGGCCGTGAACGTGTCGCGGTTCTCGGCGGACGCGAAATGCCAGGTCGCGCCTTCCCACTCCGCGCTATAGGCGGCATCGCCCTTGGTCGCGTTGCCGGATGTGAAGTAGGCGACGGTGTCATAGCCGTCGATTGCGACGCCGTCCGGCGTCGTGTTGACGTATTGATTCGTCTCGGCATGAGCCGTGACGGAAAATGCGATGACAGTCGCAGCAGTGAGCGCCGCGGCCGAGCCACGCGCCCAGTTTAGAACACCTAACATGCTTTGCAGTCCCCAATGGCCTGAGTGAAGGTTCAAGCCACCCGATCAGTTTTTAGATAGGGGGGTTGCGTGGGACCTGCCATCACAAGGTGGCGGAAAGTGCTCACGAAAATGCGAGCGCTGTTGGTTCATGGCAAGACGGGCGGCAGTTGATCGCCGGTACACTGCGCAATTTCGACGCCGTGCCCTGATCCCATGCGTGTGACCTGATAGGTGCACGTTGCGGTGAATCCCTCCCACTTGCCGGTGCCGCCATCATAGGTATAGGTGCCGGTTCCCGGCGCGGCGGCCTCGTCCTTGCCGCGCGCAACGGTGCTATAGAGTTTGTCGCCGTCGCTGTCGGTTGTGACACAGCTCAGAGTGACGGCGGTGCCCGCGGCATCGGCTTCGATCATGCCGGCGCATTCGAAACTGCCGCCGGGAACGGTTGTGCCGCCCGCGCTGACGGTGTTGGCGCCGGTCGCATAGTAGCTCATGACCTGGCGGCCCTCGGCCAATTCCACGGCATTGATATCGCCGACGGTGATAAGAACTTCCTCCCAACTGGCCGCATGTGCGCCGGTTGCCATGGCCGATGCAGCCAGCATGGCGACGATCGAGCCGAAAAGCAGGTGTCGTCTCATGGTTCTTCCCCCTCATTGGTGTCCCAGGTTAGCGCCAACACAGGCGTTTGCCATCGCTCGACACGCAGATGTGACGCCGCCGCGGTTGATCCACGTCAACGCGGGAGATGCCCGGATCGGCTAGAAGTCGGCCATGACGAAGGATCTGATCGCACGCTACGGTCGCCGGCTGCCACGCTATACCAGCTATCCCACGGCACCCCACTTCCACGACGGCGTCGACGGTGCGACGTACGGCGCATGGCTCGACGATCTGCCGACAGAGGCGCCTTTGTCGCTCTATCTGCATGTACCCTTTTGCGACAGCCTGTGCTGGTACTGTGGTTGCCACACCAAGGTGGTCAACCGCTACGATCCTATCGCCGGTTATCTCACCGACCTGATCGCCGAGATCACGCTGGTCGCCGACCGGCTCGATACGCGCCACCCCGTAACCCATCTCCACTTCGGTGGTGGATCGCCGACCATGTTGCGGCCTGACGACCTGGTCCTCCTGGGCGATGTCTTGCACGAGCGCTTCGACCTTCAAGACAACGCGGAAATCGCGATTGAGATCGATCCGCGCGGCCTAGCACCAGACACCGTCGCGGCCTTGCGTACGATCGGTGTCAACCGGGTCAGCCTGGGGCTGCAGGACATCAATCTGGCGGTGCAGACGGCAATCAATCGGTTTCAGCCACCGGCGACGAACTTCGACGCGGTCGGGTTGGTTCGTGACGCCGGCATTGAGGGATTGAATCTCGATCTGATGTACGGCCTGCCGCATCAAACGGTCGAGCGTGTCTTGGCGACGGTCGATCACGCCCTCGACCTGAAACCCGACCGCATTGCCTTGTTCGGCTACGCCCATGTACCCGCCATGAAACGGCATCAGCGCTTGATTCCGGAGGTGGCTTTGCCGGATGCCGCCGCGCGTCTTGCCCAGTCTGATGCCGCCGCGCGTCGATTGGTTGAGGCGGGCTATCGCCGCATAGGGTTCGATCACTTCGCCCGGCCGGGTGATTCCATGGCCAAGGCAGTGGCGGGGCGTGATCTCTATCGCAACTTCCAGGGCTACAGCACGGACGCTTCGGAAACGCTGGTCGGTTTCGGCGCATCGGCGATCGGGACCTTGCGGCAAGGTTATGTGCAGAATGCCGCCGATGTCGGAGCCTGGCGCGATTGTGTCCGACGCGGCGAGCTGCCGACCGCGCGCGGGGTTGCGTTGACCGATGACGACCGGCGCCGGCGCGACGTCATCAATGACCTGATGTGCCACCTTTCGGCCGATCTCTCGCCCGGCGAGTTCGAAACAGAACGCCAGATGCTGGCGCCGTTCGTGTCTGACGCATTGGTCAGGCTTGAGGGCGATGCGGTCGGCGTCACCGAACGCGGACGTCCTTTGGTGCGCAATATCGCGTCGGTCTTCGATGCCTATCTCGACGACTCCGGCACACGGCACGCCCAAGCCATCTAGAACATGAAACTCCGGTCCGGGCTCTGTTTGATCGGGTCCGGTCGAGCGCGTATCCGTGGCTGCGAGAAATCGTTCGGGAGAATACTGTCATGGAACAACGCAGCATCAACGCACCGGATGCACCGGGCGCCGCCGGCGGCTATGCCCAGGCGCGCGAGGTTAGGGGTGCCAGCCGCACGCTCTATATCAGCGGCCAGATACCTGTAAGCGCCGACGGCACGACGCCAGACGGCTTTGTCGAACAGGCACGCACCGTCTGGGCCAACATCGAGGCCCAGCTAAGGGCCGCGGACATGGGCCTGGAGAACATCGTCAAACACACGACATTCCTTGCTCACCGCCGGTACCGTGACGATAATCGCATCGTCAGAAACGAGGTGCTGGGCGATCTGGACCCCGCCCTGACGGTGATCATCGCCGACATCTTCGATGAAGACTGGCTGCTTGAGATCGAAGCCATCGCCGAAGCATAGTCCGCTGAGCGGGAGGAAGTCGTGACAACGTCCCACGCCGAGCAGCTTCGCGAGGAAGGCTACGCCATCATCCGCGGCTTCGTGCCGCCTGACGAGATCGCTGACATCGAACGGGCCGTCGATGACGTTTATGCCGAAGGCATGACGCACCCGACGACCTTCCGTCACGGCAACCTGAAGTTCGAGCTGCTGAATGATCCGGCCGCTGGCAAGAAGCTTGTTTTGCAGGCCTATTGGTTTGCCTGGATCAACCGGGTGCTGGAAGAGCAGCGTCGCCACCCGCGCTACCTCGACGCACTCGAACCGATGCTGGGGCGTGACATCAAGCACATCTCCAACCAGATCCACTGGAAACATCCGGGCGCCAAATACACGTTCTACCGCTACCACCAGGATGTCCGGTTTCGTGAGAACAAGGCGGTCTATCTGGGCCTCGACGAACTCGAGTCGTTGTGGATCACCACCGGCCTTGCGGTGAACGCCCAGGATGCCTCAAACGGCGCGCTGCAGGTTTTTCCTGGCAGCCACAAGCGCGGCTATCTCGGTCTCTCCGAAGGCGGCACCATCATGGCCGGCGAGACGCCCGAGCAGCACCTAATCGATGCCGGCCTGGACCCCGCCGACATGGTGCAGTGCGAGCTGGAGCCCGGCGACCTCGTGATGTGGACGCTCTATACGGTGCACGGCTCGCCGCCCAACACGTCGGACCGCGAACGCAAGTTCATCCTGAACGGCTATGCCCGCGCGTCGGCCTCGCCGGAGCGCGGCGAATGGGCGTTCCGCGACGGTGTTTCAACGCCGCTTGGCAACGAACAGCAGGTCTGCAAATTCGAGCGGCTGCGCGAGGAACCGGACCCCGTCTACATCGACGACACGTGGACGGACGAGGCGCGTCAGGCGCAATCGTAGACGCCGCGAGTCCAAAGCCCGTTGTGTGATCAGTCTTCCACCTGGTCGTAACCGTCGCCGAGGAACTGCAGCAAACACACGCCATGGCCAAAGGGATCGCGCAGCGTCGCGAGTTTGCCCCATTGGCGCGTGCTGATGTCGCCACGTTGGGTCGCGCCCGCCTCCAGAGCTTTCTCTAGAGCCACATCCATATCGTCGACCAGGACGTCGAGATGTACGGGCGTCCAGTGGCTCACATAATCTCGGGCGATCGATGTCCCGTGTACGGCAATCGACCCTTGCTCCTGTTCGATCAGGTAGAGCTTGGTGTCTGCCGCCAAAAGTTCAGCGACGGTTCCATCGAACAGCATGCGCGAGAACGCGAAACCAAGGCCAGCCTCATAAAAGTGCCTTGCGGCCTTCATGTCCGGTACATCAATGTTAACGATGACGGACACCATGATGGCCGGTCTTCCTCAATTCAATGTCCCACAGGAAGCTCTCTAGCTCGCCTGCTCCAGGAGCTTTTCCGCCAACGCCCATTTCTGCTTCGGCGACATCTTCTTGATTTCGTTGTCGATCGTGCGCTGGTTGACCATCTGGTTCCACAGGTCCAGCGCGTCGAAGCCCAAAAGGCCCGCCTTGCCGATGAAGTTGCGGATCACCTCGTTGGTCGGCGCCATCAGCCAGCCGGCCTTGCCGTCGCGCAGGTAGCGCTCCAGACCCAGGCCCGCCTTGTAGCCGGTGCCGCCGGAGGCGTGCAGCATCTTGTCGCCGACCTCGGAGACGTTCGCGGCGGCGGTGTACTTGGCCTGCCAGCTCCAGGCGGCGGTATCGGCGCGCGGGCAGTTTGTGACATCAGCATGGATCGACCAGTCGCAGCCGTTCGTGATGCCGTCCATCAGGCGGCAGACCTCGTAGTTCAGCATACGGCTGGCATTGGTCGCGATGATGGCTTCGCCGACGTAATCCTGGATCGTCGGGTAGTCGCAGACGCGCAAGCCGACATCGACGTGCTTTTTGCGCGTCGTGTGTTTCTTGACGATGTCGATCATGCCCAAGGCGATGCCGTTCCAGCAGGCCGCCGTGCCGAACAGGAAAAAGGGGTCGGTTGCTTCCTCGTTTGACGCCGCGCCGTCGCCGACCGGGCCGACCAAGCGATCGGCAGGCAGGGCGACGTTGTCGATTTCGATCGGGCCCGATTGGTTGCCCTTCAACCCCATACCGTCCCAAGATCCGGGATGAGCCTTGATCTCGTCGCCCATGACGAGCCAGGTCGAAAAGTTCGCGTAGTCGCCGTCGAAATCGGGACTGGTCGTCTGGGCGATGTACCAGTCGGCGAACCCGCCCGATGTCGTCCACGAGGCTTTCTTCGAGAGCCGCCAGCCGTCGCCGTCCTTCTCGGCCTTTGACGAAATCAGGAACCAGACATGGCTACCGGTCGCGGGGTCTGACAGCGACAACGTGCCGACCAGGCACTCCTTGTCGAGCCGGCGCATGAGGTCCTGGATCGCCGCGTTGTCGTGGTGGCGCAGCATGGCGCCGGCAACCGCCGCGCAGTGCATGACGTAACACATCGCCGTCGAGGCGCAGCCGTAACGCGCGATGGTCTCGACCACCATGGCGGTGGCGACGTGGTTCTCACCAAGGCCGCCGAGCGCCTTCGGAACGTTGAGGCCGAGCAGGCCCATGCCCGCAAGCGCCTCAAAGTTTTTGCGTGGGAAGATGAACCCCTGGTCGCTCTCGATGGCGTTGGCGCGCAAGGTCGTGCGGCATAACTCGATCAGCCTGTCGCGAAGTCCTTTCTGGGCATCGCTCAGCAGCCAGTCGGGATCGAAATCCGATGTCAGGCCGCGATAGCCATTTTCGTCCCACATCTCGTCGGCGCTCATGGTGTCTCCCCGTTCGATCCGGGCGACAGTTGTAGTGCCTTACGGGAAGGGCGCAAGAGCCTCGTGTCAGGTGCGCAGGATGTGCGGCAGACCCATGGCGACGATGCGGTGCAGCAGGCGGCGGTTTGTCGAATCGTCGGCCGGGCCGATCGGGGCGGCGCAATGCATGGTCGCGGTGTTATCCCACAGCACGAGGTCACCGGGCCGGTAGCGGTGGCGGTAGACGTAGCGCTCATCAATTGCGTGGTTCTTCAGGCGGCACATCAGGTCGCTGGTCGCCGGCCGGTCGAGCCCCTCGACCTCGATCCACGAACCGGCGGGCGCATAGAGCACGATCTCGCCGGTCACGCTGTGCGGCCGGGCGATCGGGTGGCGTCCGGGCGGCGGCAGCTCCTTGGCCTGGTCGTCGCTCATCGGGTGGACGGCGAATTCCCAATCCTCACGCTCGCCGGCGCCATAGCGGTGGGCACAGATCAAGCCGTCAACTTCATCCTTGGTTGACGAGTCGAGGTCGGCGTAGGCCGCCACAAGATCGGTGAACATGGTCTCGCCGCCGGTAGCCGGCGCGTGCACGCAATAGAGCATGGTGACGGCATTGCAGTCGGGCGCGTAGGCACGGTCGGTATGCCAGAAGGCCGCGCCGTTCCGGAACTCGGCCGTCTCCAGAAGGCCGCCGGTGTTGCCGACGGAGATAATGCCGGGATGCCCTTCGACCGCCAGATTGGTGTAAGGCTCCAGGAAGAGGTCACCCCATCGCTCGCCGAACCGTTCATAGGCGTCGGCGTCTAGCGCCTGGTCGCGAAAGACCAACAGCCGGCGGCGGTAGAGCGCGTCGGTCAGCACTCCCATGGTGGCATCGTCGATGTCGTGGTTGAGATCCAGGCCGTGGACGATCGCGCCCAGCGGTCCGTCGGTGTCGTCGATCTGTGCTGTGTCGTGTGTCATGGCCTCTTACGTAGGATCAGCGTGCGGCGGCAGCCGCAGATTCCTCCACATAACCGCGAATGATCTCCTGAAGCCGGGCCGTGTGCGTTTCAAGTTTGGGCGAGAGCATGCCGGTGTCATAGACGCCGGCCTCCAGGTTTCGCTGCACGGTTTGGCAAATGCCGAGATCTTCGTTAACGATCGTCTCGGCCCAGGCGAAGGCGTCGGCGCGTGCCTGATCGTCCATGCCGCCGTACCAGGCCCAACTGGTCGATCGAAGGCTACCCGGTCCGACCGGATCGATGCGCTCTGCCTTGAATCCGGTCGGGCCCGCCACCGCCTGAAACCCCGGCATCCGGTAGTACCAGATGCCCCCGCTACCGCGAACGCCGGTGTCCGGCCCGTGGTAGCCGACATGAAAGACGACGAGGTGACCATCCTGATAGGACCTGATGTCGGTCTCCGCCTGGTCGACGATCTTGGTCAGGCGCTGATGAACGAAGGGCAGGTGATACCCTTCGACCGTGTTGTCGCAATAGGTCTTCCAGTTCGCCGGACCTTCGACGGTGAAGCTGCCGTGAAAGTCGAGGTCGCCAGTGTCCGGGTAAGCCATGGAGAGTTCGGTGACCTCACCCAACCATGTCATGAGGTCGGGCGCGTCCTCGCTCAGGCAGACGAACACCAGCCCGTTCCAAACCGCGACCCGAACCGGGAACAACCCGAACCCGGAACGTGTAAACCCGTCGGGCTCGCCGAACTTCGGCGTCAGCTTGAGCGCGCCGTCCAGGTCATAGGTCCAGCCGTGATAGGGGCAGCGCAACGCTGTGCTCTTTCCGGTCTGACCACAGGGAACAAGCGCAGCAGCGCGGTGGCGGCAGACGTTATGAAACCCTTTCAAGCCGCCATTGGCCTGACGGACGACGACCAGGGGCCAGCCGGCGACCGTGTCGGCGCGCCAAGAACCCGGGTCCGGCATATCGTGTTCCGGGCCGAACAGGGCCCAGTTGCGGCGAAAGATCGTCGCACGCTCGCGCTGCAGGATCGCGGGGTCGGTGTACCAGGCCGCTGGGAGCGTCCGTGTCATGGTGTTGACCTTGCAGGATAGGGCTTCCCAGAGCAAGGTGCGGGCGAGGTCACAGGAGAACAAGCGACATGGCGTCGTCCAACAACTTTCAGCCCGTCGATGCGACGATCACGCCGCGGTTCGGCGATATCCCGACCTTCATGCGGCTGCCCCATGTAAGGGATCCCGGCGAGGTCGATATCGCGCTGATCGGCGTGCCGTGGGATGGCGGCACGACCAACCGGGCGGGCGCGCGCCACGGCCCGCGCGAGATCCGCAATCAGTCGAGTTTTATGCGCAAGGTGCATCATGTCAGCCGCATCGCGCCTTACGACATCGCGCGGGTCGCCGATCTCGGCGATTGCCCGGTCAACCCGATCAACCTGGATGACACGCTTGCCAGGGTCGAGCGTTTCTTCACAAAGGTCCATGACGCCGGCGCGGTGCCGCTGTCGGCCGGCGGCGATCACCTGATGACGCTGCCGATCTTCCGCGCCATCGCCAAGGACCGGGCGATCGGCATGGTCCATGTCGACGCCCACTCCGACACCAACGATCGTTACTTCGGCGAGAACCTCTATACCCACGGCACGCCGTTCCGCCGCGCGGTCGAGGAGGGGCTGCTGGATCCCAAGCGCACGGTCCAGATCGGCATCCGCGGCTCGATCTACAGTCCCGACGACATGGCGTTTGCCGAAGAGACGGGCATGCGCGTGATCTTCATGGAGGAGTTCTGCGAGCTCGATGTTGCCGGCACGGTTGCCGAGGCGCGTCGTGTCGTGGGCGAAGGGCCGACCTATATCAGTTTCGATGTCGACGGGCTCGACCCGGTCTATGCGCCGGGCACCGGCACACCGGAGATCGGCGGCCTGACGACGCGCGAGGCTCAGCATCTGCTGCGCGGGCTTCAGGGCCTCGACCTGATCGGCGGCGACGTCGTCGAGGTCGCGCCGCCGTTCGATCCCAGCGGCAACACGGCGCTGGTTGGCGCCACCATGATGTTCGAAATCCTGTGCCTGCTGGCCGATTCCCTGGCACAGCGTCGAGGATGATAGGCCGTGGCGCCGCGCCGACTGCCGACCTTGAGCGCGCTGCGCGCGTTTGAAGCGGCGGCGCGTCACGGCAGTTTCAAGCTTGCCGCCCACGAACTGGCGGTCACCCCGACATCGATCAGCCACCAAGTGAAATCGCTGGAGGAGCAGCTCGGCCTGAAACTCTTCGAGCGTTTCAACCGCAGGGTCGAGCTGACACAGGCCGGCGAGCACTACGTTGCCGCGCTGACCCGCGCCTTTGACGACATCGACGCGGCCACGCGTCAGTTGGGTGAGCATGGCAAGAGCGACGAGGGCGGACAGCGCCTCGTCATCGTCTGCAATCCCGGCTTTGTCGATTGTTGGCTGCGGGCGCGGCTCGCCGACTTTCAATCCCGCCATCCCGGTTTGTGGCCCGAGATCATTTCGTCCGATGCTACCCGTGAAGAACTGGCCGGGGGCGCACACATGGCTATTCACTATGGCCACCCATTGAACGGCCTGCGCTGCGAGCTCCTGACGAAGACGAAGTACTTTCCGGTTTGCAGCCCCAAGCTCATGGAGGGCCCGCACGCGCTGACATCGCTTGCCAATTTGCGCCACCATACCTTGCTGCATGAGGCCGCCCCGCAGCATTGGGGCCAGTGGCTGAAGGACGCCGGTGCGCCTGCCGGCATTGACTGGCGGGCCGGGCCCGTCTTTCACAGTTCCGTCCTTGTGATCGAGACAGCGGTCGCGGGGCACGGCGTCGCCATGGCCGATGAGCTGATCGCCGGCGACCACTTGAAAGCCGGCCGTCTGGTCAAACCCTTCGGTCTGACGCTGGATGCGGCCCAGGCCTGCTACCTCGTTGCGCCAAGAGGCGGTGCGACACCGCAGGGAATTGACGTGTTTCGTGACTGGCTGATCGACCAGATCGCGCGCTTCAAACCTGTGATGGACGATCTGGCCAGAAACGAACCCTACCGGCGCCCTGCCTGAACCGCGAATTCGCATGAGTTGAATTCACCCGAGCGACTGCGATATGCTCGTTTGTCGCGGCATGAAGCAAACTCTAGTGTCGGGTCACAAACGGGCCGCCGCGGTTCGCGTTGGAGTACGCCATGCAAGAGAGTTTTGCCGTTCGCGCCGGTGTCGCGCCCGAGCGCCTTAGAGAACTGACAAAGAAGTCCGATGTTCGCGGCGGGCTACAGCTCGCCAGCCACCTGCTTGCCATGGTCGCGACCGGCTGGTTGCTGTGGCTGACCTGGGGCACGTGGTGGGGCGTGCCGGTCTTCATGATCCACGGCCTTTTGATCAACTACCTCTATGCTGCCCAGCATGAATCGAGTCACGAGACCGTCTTTCGCGTCCGCTGGATGAACGAGTGGCTGGGGCGGTTTACGGGCTTTGTGCTGATGTATCCGCGCGACTATGACCGTTGGCAGCACCTGACCCATCATCGCAACACCCAGGACCCCGAGAAGGACTCGGAGTTGCTCATTACGGGTCTTGGCAGTGGACTGTTCGGTTATCTCTTGGCGCTCAGCGGCATCAGTCTGTGGCTCGGTCTGGGCAAGACCATGATCCAGCACGCGCTTGGCAAGGCGCCGGCCAACAAGTCGGAATACTATCTGACCGATCAGCAACAGCGGGCGGTGATCGCCGAGGCGCGCTGGCATCTGGCCGGTTATGCCTTGATCGCGGTCGTCTCGATCCTGTTTGAGACCTGGGCGGCGGTCATTCTGTGGGTCGCCCCGACCGTGGCGATGGCCTGGACCCATCAACTGCAGAACTACATCGAACACACCGGCCTGCCGACCGGCGGCAAGGACATCTGGACCAACACGCGGACGGTAAAGACCAATGCCTTCATGCGTTGGCTGTCATGGGGGATGGTCTACCACGCTGCCCACCACACCTATCCGGCCGTGCCGTTTCATCGGCTCAAGGCGTTGAACGACGCGCTGGTCACCGCGCGCGGCGGGCCCTCGCCGACTGACAGCTATCTCGCGTTTCAGGCCAAGACGATCGCGGCGTTGGCTCGGGGCACCAAGGACGCCGACGCCTACGTCTAGTGGTGTCGGCGATGCTACTGCGTCACGACGTCTTTGATCACGTCCAGGATGTAGCGGGTGCCGGCGCGAATCAGGACCACATCACTACCGACGATCACGCGCTCGGTGCCCGGAAAGGGCGCTGGTAACTGGTAGACGAGATCGCCGGGCAGGGCACGCATGGCCAAGCCCGGCGGCAAGGTCCCATTGCGCTGAACCTGCTTGGCAAGACCGGGCGGCAACTGCGCGCGTTTCGCGAGGCCGGGCGGCAGGCCCTTGTTTTTGTTCTTGTTCTTTCCATGTCCACCTTGGTCGTGCGATTCCAGACCAAAGTACTCTTCGATGATGACTCGCTCGACCTCATCGAAAATGATATCGACCACATCGTCGTTGGAGAGACCGCTGTCCGCTCTGGCCGGATGGGTCAGGCCGGCGAGCAAGGCGCCGCTCGAAAACGATAACAGAAACGACCGCCGGTTCATGATTTCGCCTCCTTCGCGCGCCATGGTCCACGTCCTACCACGAGGCCGCAAATTCTCCAGCCAATGACGGTTCCAGGGTGACTTCGATCACACCCATAGGGCCACCCCGCGGAGGGTCGGCCGCGATTGCGGCGAAACCGAGCGCACAGACTGAAAGGGACAGATTTTGCTACTTAAGATGCTACTTAAGACAGGTATAAGACTTGCGACTCTCCTCCTGGGCGTGACGCTCTTGTTCTCGCCCGCTACCGCGGAAGATATGGAAAACATGCTCTATCTTGACCTCAAAGATGGCCGCGTGGTCATCAAGCTGCGCCCCGATCTGGCGCCCAATCATGTTGAGCGGATCAAGGAACTGACACGCCAGGGTTTTTACGACGGCGTCGTGTTCCATCGCGTCATCGACGGTTTCATGGCCCAGACCGGCGATCCGACCGGCACCGGCATGGGTGGGTCCGGTCAAAACCTGGATGCCGAATTCTCCAGCGCGCCCCATGTACGCGGCGTCCTGTCGATGGCCCGCGCCCAGGACCCGAACAGCGCCGACAGCCAGTTCTTCATCGTGTTTGAGGATTCACGGTTCCTGGATGCCCAGTACACGGTTTGGGGCGAGGTGGTCGAAGGCATGGAGTTCGTCGACAAGATCAAACGCGGTGATCAGAACAACAACGGCTCGGTGACGGATCCGGACACGATCATCCGCATGCAAGTCGCCGCCGATGCTGACGCCGAAAGCAGCTAGCCGGCTGGCGTTTCGGCGCCTCGTGAACTAGACTTCGTTCAATCGTTGGGACCGACTTGGCGCCAGCCGGGTCGGTCCCTTGTTTTTTTGGAGTATCCCATGAGCCAGGCAAAGAGCGGCGACACCGTAAAGGTCCATTACACGGGCACACTGGACGATGGCCGCCAGTTCGACAGTTCTGTGGGTAGCGATCCACTGGAGTTCACGCTGGGCGGCCGCCAGGTTATCGCCGGCTTTGAGAGTGCGGTGACCGGTATGGCCGTCGGCGACAGCAAGACCGTCACCATCGAAGCCGACGATGCCTATGGCAGCCACAATCCAGCGATGGTGCAGACGGTTGGCCGTGACCGGTTCCCGGCCAATGTCGAGATTGCGGTCGGCATGCAGTTTCAGGCAAGCGGCGAGGGTGGTCAGCCCATGGCTGTCACCGTGGTCGAGGTGGCCGATGATCAGGTGACCGTCGATGCCAATCACGCGCTGGCCGGTCAACGCCTGACCTTCGCCTTGGAGCTTGTGGAAATCGTCTAGGGCGGGTGGGCCGCGCGGAGCGGCGCTGACCTCTAGTCGCTTATGCGTGCCGCGGCCGCTGGCTGGTTGACGTGGCGGACGAGATCTTCGGCCTTGTCCGCAGGCACAGGCCGCCCCAGCAGATAGCCTTGCGCGAGGTCGCAGCCGAAGGCCTCGGCCAAGACACGTTGGGCGTCGGTTTCGACACCTTCGGCGACAACGGTCATGCCGATCTTGTGGGCGAGGTCGGTGATGGCCTGAACGATGACGCGGTTGCCGCGTTTGTTCTCCATGTCGGCGACAAAGCTGCGGTCGATCTTTAAGGCGTCGTAAGGCATGGCATGCAGGTGCCCGAGCGACGTGTAGCCAGCGCCAAAGTCATCGATCGAGATATGCAGGCCCATGGCGCGCAACGCGTCCAGGGATACAGAGGCCAGCTCAGGGTTCTCGACCATGAAGGTCTCGGTAATCTCCAAACGCATTTTCTCAGGCGCGATGTCGTGAGTTTCAATAACGGTTCGGATGTCGTCGACCAGGTCGTTATCGGCGAACTGGCGCGGCGAGATGTTGACGGCGACGAACAGGTCGTCGTTGATCTTCGACCATTCGGCAATATGGGCGGCCGCCTGGTTCAGCGCCCATCGGCCTAGCGGGATGATGAGATCGCTGTCTTCGGCGATCGGGATGAACTGGTCAGGTGGAATCGGGCCAAAGTCGGCGTGATGCCAGCGGGCCAGCGCCTCGAACCCGGCCAGGCGCCCGCGTCGCAGATCGAGAAGCGGCTGGTAATACAGTTCAAGCTCGTCGTTCTTTAGCGCCAGTCTCAGATCGTTGTCGATCCGCAGGCGGGTCTCCGTGCGGTCACGCATCTCCGCATCAAAAACCGCGATACCGTCATGGGACTCATAGCGCGCGCATTCCAAGGCCACCCGGGCGCCACGCAGCAATTCGTCCAGATCGGACGCTTTGCCGCTGCCAAGGATGATGCCGATGGCGGGCTGCAAAACGAACTCGCCGCTGCCAACCTGGAACGGTTCGCGCAACGACGCGTGAACGCGATCGGCAATCACGCGGCTTTCCTCCGCATCGCTGATGCCATCGAGCAGACAGGCGAAGGTGCAGCCTTGCAAATGGGCCACCGTGTCATCAGGCCGCAGCAGGTGCTCAAGGCGTCGCGCGGCGGCAATCAGGCCGTCGTCGTCGGGCCCAACCGGCAGACCGCGCTCGCTGCCGGAGCGCCCGGCAAGGTCGACCAGGAAGATCGAAAAGAGATGGGAACGGTCGCGCACGCAGTGTCGTAGCGCCTGAAGGGCGCGATCGCGAAACAAGGTGGTGTTGGGCAGGCCGGTCGTCGGGTCGTGCAGGATGCTGTGTTCCAGCCGGCGCTCGCGCACCTTGCGTTCGGTGATATCGCGGTAGCAGATGATACGGCCGCCGTCGCTGGTCATCCGGGTCGAGACGTGGAGCCAGCGACCGGTCGGCGCCATCTCTTCGTAGTCGCAAGGTGCTGCTTGATGCAGGGCTATGCGGCGAACGGCGGCGCGCCGGTGCTCCGGAAGATCGGCCGTACCGGCTTCGGGCATGCGGATGACTTGACGCTGGCCGTCGCGCATGACGATCACGTTTGTCGGCAAAGCGCTGTACTGGGCGCCGTGGACCGCCAGTTGTTCGACGAGCTCGGTCATGGTCATGCCGATGCGTATGTCGGCGGCGGCGCTGCCAAACAGGCCGGCCAAACGCCGATTGGCGGCAACGACCTGATCATCCCTGTCCAAAATCAGCAGACCATCGGGCAGACTGTCGATGACGTCGATCAAGGTCGCTTGCGGTGTTGCCGCCAAGACATCGACCGAATTGGCGTCGCTCAGGGCAGGGCCTAGCGGGTCGCTCGGTGTTTCGGCGCGGGCGCCGGTTGCTACGTTCTCACGGGGCATACGACTATCGATTTTGCTGCGGGCATGTCGCATAGAGAGATCTAAAATGTCTGAGTTCCAACTCGAGATCGAATAGAATATCGCCTATTTATACAATATTTCATATATTTAGGAAAGCTTCTTAATATTGTCATCAAAGCTGCTGTTTTGGCGACGCTCACAACGACCTCTCACCAACGCAAGACGACTCTACCACTTTCGAGTGGTCGCGCATGGAGTCGTCCTCATCCACGCGCGCCATACGGCGCGCCGCCTGCGTCATCGGCCTTGGTCGGCCGGCATTGGCGGCATGGCGCGAGGACGCGAGGTGGCGGTTGAACGGACACCAACTGCGTGCTGGACATCGGCGGGGGACAGGGATTTCATGCGCTCATGTGCTTCATCATCGGGGTGCAGCCCATGGCCAACGAGAGGACGTTCCCATGACAGACAAGAAGGGTTTGCCGCTGACACGTCGGCAGTTCGGCAAGGGCGCCGCAGCAGCCGGCGCCGCAGCAGCAGTCGCAAGCGGTGTGCCGAGCCATGTCGAGGCAGCCGGCGATTCGCTGAGAGTACGCAACTATTCGGATATCCAGGTTCTCGATCCCGGCTACATCCTGTCGGCGCCCGAGTCCGACGTGAACCTTTGCATGCTGAATGGCCTTGTCACGTTCAAGCCGGGCGAGGATTGGGGTTGGCAGCTCGATGCCGCCGCCGAGATCAATCAGGACGACGATACGCATATCTCGTTCACGATGAGGAACGATATCGGTTGGACCAACGGTTTCGGCGAAATGACCGCCGACGACGTCAAGTTCTCCTACGAGCGCATCGCCGACCCGGCGATGGAATCGCCCTATTCAGAGGATTGGATTGCGCTGGACCATGTCGAGGTCAAGGACGACCGCTCCGGTGTCATCGTCCTCAAGGAGCCTTATGCGCCGTTGTGGACGACGACCCTGCCGACCGGGCGCGGCATGATTGTCAGCCGCAAGGCAGTCGAGGCACTGCCCAACCAGCGTTACGAAGCCGAACCGCCCTGCGTTTCCGGACCCTATGAGATCAAGGAGTGGGTGCCCGCCCAGAAGCTGACCCTGGGTACCGTCGACGGCTACGCCGGACCGTTCGCCAACCCGGACTTCGCCTCGATCGAGGTCTATCCGATCACCGACGAGTCGGCCGCCGAGGTGGCGTTCCTGGCCGGCGAGCTGGATATCACGACGGTGCCGATCACCTCGCTGCCGGAGTTGGAGTCCAATCCGCCGGAAGACGGCACGCTGTTCCAGGCGCCGTCGCTGAAGTATGTCTGGATGGGCATCAACAAGGACAACGAGCAGTTCGAGGACATCCGGTTGCGCCAGGCCGTGCAGTACGCGGTCAACGTCAACCAGATCATGGAGGCCGCCTATTTCGGTCTTGCCGAGCCGGCGACCGGCATCGTACCGCCGGGCCTGGTCGGTCACCGCGACGCGCCCTTGATCGCGTTCGAGGGCGATCCCGACTATTCACGCCAGTTGCTCGAAGAAGCCGGCATGTCCGGCGGTTTCGATTGCCGCATCGATACGCTCAACAAGCAGAGCTATCTGGCGGCCTGTCAGGTTATCCAGTCGAACCTTGCCGATGTCGGCATCAATGCCGAAATCAACGTCCATGACCCCGGTGTCTGGTGGACCATGGGGGATGAGAACGCCGGCGATGACTGGAAAGAGCTGCAGATCATGTACAGCCGCTTTTCGTCCAATCCGGATCCCGGCTGGTACACCATGTGGTTCACGCCGCAGCAGGTCGGCATCTGGAACTGGGAACGGTTCAACAACACCGAGTTTGCCGATCTGCATGCCGAAGCCCTGGTCACCATGGATCCGGCCGTGCGTCAGGGCATGTATGTCGAGATGCAGGACCTGATGGAGGAGTCAGGCTGCTATCGCTTCATCACCAACGAGCTGACGCCGACGCTCTACAGCAACGCTGTCGTGCCGGCCCTGGGTCCCGACGGACGGATGTTCTGGAAGGAGTTCAAGAAGGCGTAACTTGGTTCGTCTTCGACAACCACCTTAACAAGAAAGGCCGGAAACCTCTCAGTTCCCGGCCTTTTTCTTTTCCCGCGGCGAAGCCTAACCGATCAGCCCGCCATCGTTGCGTCTGATCGTGACAATGGTCGAACGCGGCACACGTGCGCCGCCGTCGGGGAAGTGACTGTTGCCTTTTTCGCCGGGATGCTGAATGCCGACGAACATCGTGCGACGGTCGGCACTCCAGGCAATGCCGGTAATCTCGCATTCGCGCGGGCCAACCATGAAGCGATGGATCTCACCGGTTTCTGGGTCTGCAACCAGCATCTGATTGTTGCCCATGCCGGCAAAGTTACCCTCATTGCTGTAATTGCCGTCGGTCTGGATCCACAACAGGCCGACCGAATCGAAAGCAATGCCGTCAGGCGAACTGAACATGTTGTCAGCGTTGACGATGCCTGACCCGCGATACTCTTTGTCGTGTACCGTCGGATTGCCGCACATGACAAACAGGTCCCAGGCGAAGCCGTCAGCCGCATGGTCACCGCCATCGGGAATCCAGCGCACGATCTGGCCATAGTGATTCTCGGCGCGCGGGTTGGGGCCGCCGACCGGCGTCGCGTCGCCGCCGGCGTTCGGCTTGACACCGCGGTTCTTGTTGTTGGTCAAGGTACAGTAGACTTCGGCCTTGACCGGGTTGGCGCTGATCCACTCAGGCCTGTCCATGGTCGTCGCCCCGACGGCCGAACCGGCCTGGCGGGTCAGAATGGCGATCTCCGCGTCCGATGCCATGCCGGTTGTCTCCGGTGTCAGGGCAAGCCATGTGCCGGTGCCATCGCCGTTGAACTTGGCAACATAGAGCTGGCCGCTGTCGAGCAGGTCCGTGTTGTTGCCGCCGACGACATAGGGATTCTCGGTGATAAACCGATAGAGGAACTCACCCCGTTCGTCGTCGCCCAGATAGACGACCGCTCGGCCGTCACCGTTGATCACCAGCTCGGCGTTCTCGTGCTTGAAACGGCCCAGTGCCGTGCGCTTTTTGGGTGTCGAGGTCGGGTTGAAGGGATCGATCTCCACGACATAACCCGCGCGGTTCGGTTCGTTGGGGTTTTTCGAGATGTCGAAGCGTTCGTCGAACCGCGCCCAGCCGTAGCGATCGTCCCTCAAGCCGACGCCATAACGATCCATTTCCGGCGTGGGCACAAAGTCAGGATCGTTCGACGCGAACATATTGTCGAAGTTTTCCTCGCAGGTCAGATAGGTGTCCCAGGGCGTACGGCCGTTGGCGCAGTTGTTCCATGTGCCCAGCGATGTCGTCCCTGTCGGGTCGGCGGCGGTCTTCATCATATCGTGGCCGCGCGCCGGGCCCGTCAGAGTCATCGGCGTGTCGGCCGTGATGCGGCGGTTATAGGGCGAATCCAAGACGACATGCCAGCGGCCGTTCTGCTCCGCGACTTCCATCACCGAAACACCCATGGAGGCCTTGCTCTTGCGCACGTCTTCGACGTTCTCGGGCTTAAGGGATGCGCGGTCGCCGTGAATGATGTCGACATTTGTGTATTCGTTGTTCACCACCAGGATGCTGCGTTCGCCGTCGGTGAACAGCGACATGCCATCATTGTTGTCGCCAAACGATAACTCCTGACTCGTGCTGTCGCCGCGCGTCGCCTGGTCGAACGACGCACCGTGCGACCACAAGGGATCGCCCCAACGGATCAGGACCTGCCAGTTGTAACCGTTCGGCAACGTCACGGTATCCATAGTGTTGGCCGGTACCGGCTCAAAGCCGAAGCGGCCCGCCGCCCGCGTAGACCTGGGCGACAGTGCCGTCGTTGCCATGACAAAGGCGGCTGCGCCCATGGTTGCGCCACCCAAAAGGCTGCGTCGCGACAGTGCGCGCTTTGTCAGAATCTCGAAATCCGTGGTTGCCATCAGCCGGCTCCCGACCACGCACCATGCGGCTGCGAGACGGTGCGAGCGTCGCTAAAAGTCTACTTGGTCGCCGCCCTTCAGCGCCAGCATCTCGCGCGCTTCGGTGGGCGAGGCCACTTCCAGCGATAGCTCCTCAAGGATGCGCCGAATCTTCGCGACCTGGTCGGCGTTCGATTCGGCAAGCTGACCTTTGCCGATGTAGAGGCTGTCTTCGAGGCCGACCCGGACGTTGGAGCCCATCACCGCTGCCATCGTGCAGAGCGCCATCTGGTGGCGCCCGCCGGCCAGTGTCGACCAGTAGTATTGGTCGCCGAACAAGCGGTCGGCCGTGTCTTTCATGAACACCACGTTCTGAGGGTCGGCGCCGATGCCGCCCAGAATACCGAAAATTGTCTGCAGAAAGACCGGCGGCTTGACCAGACCGCGATCGAGCAGGCTCGCCATGTTGTAGAGATGGCCGACGTCGTAACACTCAAACTCGAAGCGGGTCCCGCACCCTTCACCAAGTTCTTTAAGAATGTACTCCATATCTCTGTAGGTATTGCGAAAAATGAAGTCCTTAGAGCCTTCGATGTGCTGGTGTTCCCAGTCGTACTTGAACTCCTTGTAGCGGTTCAGCATGGGAAACAGGCCGAAGTTCATTGAGCCCATGTTGAAGCTGCACATTTCCGGTTTGGCCCTGAGCGGTGCGGCCAGCCGTTCTTCTGGGCTCATACCGGCGCCGCCGCCGGTCGTGATGTTCACGACGGCGTCGGTGTTCTGTTTGATCCGCGGCAGGAACTCCATGAAGACGTCGGGATCGGGCGTTGGCCGCCCGTCTTTGGGATCGCGCGCGTGGAGGTGAATGATCGCCGCGCCGGCTTCGGCGGCCGCGATCGATTCGCGCGCGATTTCGTCGGGCGTGATCGGCAGGTGGGGCGACATGGTCGGGGTATGGATCGACCCCGTGACCGCGCATGTGATGATGACTTTCTGTTGTGATTTGGCCATGGCTTCCCCCGTGATCTCGCTCGTGTTGGCGTCGCCAATCCTAGCGGTCGTCGTGCGACCTGTCCGCCCTCATGGGACGGGAAAATTGCGGCGGCATAAACCTTGTGCTGTCGCTACCGGCGATGGGCTATGCTTCAGGCACAGGGCCCGCCGGCGGGCCGTCATGGCGGTCAGACCCGGGACTGCCTGTCAAGGGGAGGGGCACATGGACTTTGCCGCGATCAACTACATTGCTGTCGTTGTCGCGACGGTGGCGAGTTTTATCTTCGGCTCGATCTACTACATGGCCGCCGCCAAGCCCTGGCGTAACGCCATCGGCAAGACGGAAGCCGAGGTCAAGGAAAACATGAAGCCGATGCCGTTCGTCGTGGCGGTCGTCGCGCAGCTTGTCATGGCCTATACGCTGGCCGCTGTGATTATCAGCCTGGGCGAGGTGACGCCCGAGGCCGGCCTCTACGTCGGCTTCTTGATGTGGTTCGGCTTTGTCCTGACGTCGATGGCCGTCAACCACGGCTTCCAGGGCGCCAAGCGGAACCTGACCGTCATCGACGGCATCCACTGGCTTGCCGTCCTCCTGGTTCAGGGCCTGGTGATTGGCCTGTTTGGCGTCTGAGATTCTTTGTTTGGGTGGCACCGCCAGCCCACGCCCCCGCCTCCGGGGCAAAACGCCGAGAGGCGTTTTCGCCGAGGCCACCCCTTCTTTGTTTGGGTGGCACCGCCAGCCCACGCCCCCGCCCGGCCACCCCGAGGATACTGCCATGGGTGGCCGGGCGGGGGCGTGGGCTGGCTATGGCCGGCACTTAGCTAGTAGTTGGGCCGTTCCGGACAGTCCGGCTCCAGCGGATAGATCGGCCGGCGCACCTTCTCGAAGGTGAAGAGGGTGTTGTCGCTGCTGGTGACGCCGACACCGTTGCACGGGATTTCGTGGCGCGCGATCGCGGCAAAACCGGCGCGGTGATGAATGCGCGACTTCAACACCAGGTAACGCTTCTCGGTTGGCTCGATGCCGACGCTGCGGAAACAGCCGAGGTCATACGGTTCCGTATGGCGGGAGATGACGACGATCTGCACGTTGCCGGTGTCGAGCACGGCGCTCTTGCCCATCGACATCGTCGTGCCGCGCCCCATGGGCACGGTGACGATGAAGTCGCCATCGGTCAGCGCGCGTACCCGGCCGGTGATCTCGATCGGCTCGCCCATCTTGCCGATCGTCGGCATGTCGACCTTGCCGCCGAGCGAAAGCGTGACGGTTTCGCCGACACCGGCCGCCGCCATTTGGTCGACCGCCTGGGGATCACAGATCGCGAAGAAGGCGACGTCCTCGAGCCCCTGGTCGATGACCTCTTTGAGAACCGCGGTCGTCTCCTGGGTGCCGCCCGAGGCGGAGTTGTCGGCATGGTCCAGCAGCACGATCGGGCCGTCCGTCAGCGACTTGGCCTGCGCGATGGTGTCGCCCAGCGGCTCGGAATGAAAGATCCATTCGGCGCGTTCCTGCCACGCTTTCTGCAGCATCGCCTCGCATTGCTGCTCGGCGGCGACCCGGTCGCCATCGGCGATGGTCACGACGGATAGGCCGGCATCGTGAAAGTCAGCGAGGGGGAAACCACCGAAGATGGAGGCCGCCAGCAGGCCGTCACTTTCGGCCTGACGTGCCATGGCGAGCATCGTCTTCATTGGCTCGTCGTCATGGCCCATGCGCAGTGTCTGCGCCAGGATCGGCCGGCTGCCCCAGACCATGACCGGTGAGACCTCGCCCGCGAGCGCGCGCACCATGATCTTGCCGGCATGGGCGCCGGCTTCGTACATGTCGATATGGGGATAGGTCTTGTAACCAACCAGGACCGTGCAGTTGTCGACGATGTCGTCGGTGATGTTGGCGTGCAGGTCCAGGCTGATCGCGATCGGCAGGTCCGGCGCGATGGTGCGGAGGCGCTTCAGCAAGGTGCCTTCGCCGTCATCGGTCGTTTCGCCGACCATGGCGCCATGCAGGTCGAGAAAACAGACATCGCAGCCGGCTTCGACGGCCTCGCAAATGGCATCGCACATGGTGGTGTAGGCGGCGGCATCGACCTTGCCGCTGGGCGCAGCGTTGCCGGCGATCGGCGTCACCATCTCCATGCCTTCGGCTTCCGCGATATCGAGGAAGGCGCCGATGCCGGTGCCCGTTCCCTTGAAGCGCTTGTAGACCTCATCACCCGTCGGCACGTCGGGGCTGCCGAAGCGTGACAGCGGTGTTGGCACCGGCGAAAACGTGTTCGTCTCGTGCTCCATCATCGCGACGACTGCGCGCAACGTCATAACGTCTTTCCCGGCTAAATGTTGTGCGGACGGTAGGCTTCGCCAACCGTCAGGGTCCAGCGCACGATGCTCTTCAGCACCTTGCCCAAGGCCTCGTCCATCGCTTCTACGATGGGTAGAATGCTATCGGCCGACGCCGGTTCGACCGCTTCGAAACTGCTGTTGGCGACGATCAGGCGATCGGGCATTTCGACGAGTTTGCAGTTGATCCGCACGCGCGCGTTGGGCGCCCCGCCGTTGTCGTACTCCATCTGAAACTCGCGCACCTCGACCAGCAGCACGAAGTCGCTGCGCAGGCCGACCGACTGGCGCCCGACCGATGTGATCATGCCGGAGTTCTCGAACGATTCGACAATCAGGCCCTGGACCATCAGGGGTGCACGATCGGTCCAGTTGGAGTTGGCGTAGTACTCGACGCGGATCTGGTTGCGCATCAGCGCGATACGTTGGGTGTTGATGCCGGCAGGCGCGACCGGAATGTCGACAACCAGCTGCCAGTTCACCGGAGTCAGGCCCTCGCCGAACGTGCTTTTCGGTGTCAGGCGGTAAAGATTGGGTGGAGTCTCAATTTTCTCGATGAACGATGAGGCGCCGCACCCGGCCAACGGCACGGCAAGCAGTCCGGTCAGCATGGTTCGACGCGCGAGGGATGAAGACTGCATGATCAATGACCGCTGTTATTGAGTCTGGTAGCCGGATTGGTTGCCGCCCAGGAGGAATGATGCGGGGTCGCGCTCCAACTGCTGCGCTATCTGTGACAGCGATGCGATGAGGGCGCGGCCATCCACCAGGAACTGGCCGAACTCGTAAAGTCCCGTCTCCGTGAAGTCCCGGATGGCAACACGATTCTCGTTGAGGATGGCGTTGGCCGTATCGGCGGTCTGCGTGAAACTGCTCAGCATCGCGTCCAGTTTCGGATTGGTCTCCTCGACCGCGGTATTCACCGTTGTCAGCGTCGTCTCCAGTTTGTTGAGCGTGGCGTTGACGTTGGTCGTGATGGTATCGAGGCTCTTCTTGAAGTCGGCAGTCAGTTCTTTGATCTCGGCCGTCGTCTGTTCGACGTTCTCGAATGTCTTCCGGCCGTCCTCAATGATCTCGCCGATCGATGCGCGATGTTTGGAGAGCTCTTCGGTAAAGGCCTCGACATTCGCCAGCGTCGAGGCGAGCGCTTCGCGATTTTGTTCGTCGAGCAGCATGTTGGCGCGCTCGAGAAGTTCGTGGGCCGATTTCAGAACCTCAGGCGCCGTCGTGAAGAGCTGCTGCAACGCGGACTCCTCCGACTTGATCGTCGCGATGTTTTCGCCAGGATCCGGTTCCAGATCAGGGGCACCTTCGGTGCCGGCTTTGATCTGAATGTAAGAGACACCGGTGATGCCCTGCATTTCGACTGACGCCACCGAGTCCGTCTTGACCGGCGTATCGCTTTTGACCTGGACAACGACGCGCACCAAGTCTGGATCGAACGGGTCGATTTCGATGGTGCGCACGGTGCCGACCGGAATGCCGAGGTAGCTGACCGTGCTGTCCACGGCCAGACCGGTGACAGCGCCGGAGAACAGGATCTGGTAGTTCGTGTAGCGTTGGGTGGTGTCGAACTTGGCGAGCCAGATAACGAAGCCCGCCATCGCGACGACAAGCACCAGCACGAAGGTGCCGACCAAGGTATAGCTAGCGCGGGTTTCCATGCTTTTTACTCGCCAAAGGCTGCGCGTGCCCGGGGGCCGCGGAAGTATTCCTGGATCCAGGGATGATCCAGCTTCAGGAGTTCTTCGATCGTCCCCACAACGATCTTTTTGTCGATCAGCACGGCAATACGGTCGCAGATCGCGATCAGACTGTCCAGGTCATGCGTGACCATAAAGACCGTCAGGCCAAGGCTTTCGCGCAAACTGCCGATCAACTGGTCGAAGTTGGCGGCGCCGATCGGATCAAGCCCGGCCGTCGGCTCGTCCAGGAAAAGGATACCGGGATCTAGCGCCAGGGCGCGGGCCAGGCCGGCGCGTTTGCGCATGCCGCCGGAGAGTTCTGAGGGAAACTTCGCCGCGGTGTCGACAGGCAGACCGGTCATGGTGATCTTGACCCGCGCCAGTTCGTCCATCAGCCGCGGCGAGAGTTTGGTGTATTCCTTGATCGGCACCTGGATGTTTTCGGCGACCGTCAACGAACTGAAGAGAGCGCCGTCTTGAAACAGCACGCCCCAATGGGCACGCAGTGCCTTGGCTTCGCGCGCCGTCAGGGTCTTGGTGTCTTGACCCAGCACCTCGATGGTGCCGGCTTGCTGCTGGCGCAGACCGACGATGGTGCGTAGCAGCACCGACTTGCCGGAACCCGAACCGCCGACGACACCCAGGACTTCGCCCTCAAGCACGTCCAGGTCCAGGTTGTCGTGTACGACCTGGGTGCCGAACTGGTTGCGCAGACCGCGGACCCGAATGACCGGCTCGCCTTTCGGCGTGTGCAGATCGCTTGGCGAGTCAAACTCTTGGTCGTCTCTTAACGCCATCAGATTCCCAAGAACGAGAAGAGCACGGAGAAGAAGGCATCGAGCACGATGACCAGGAAGATGGCCTGGACGACGGCCTTGGTTGTCATCTGGCCGACGCTCTCGGCGCTGCCGGCGACCTTCAAGCCGTTGTAGCAGCCGATCATGGCGATCACGAAAGCAAAGAACGGCGCCTTGATGATGCCGACCCAGAATGCCCACATCGGCACCGCGCTGTTCAACTGGTCAATGAACCGCGTCACCGAGATATCAAGCACGAAGATCGACATGATGGCGCCGCCGATCAGGCCGAGGATATCGGCATAGAAGCCCAACAGCGGCAGCACGATCATGAGCGCAACCAGGCGCGGAATGACCAGCAACTGGATCGGGCTTAAGCCCAGCGCGCTCATGGCGTCGATCTCTTCGTTGACCTTCATCGTGCCGATCTGCGCGGTAAAGGCGCTGCCGGACCGGCCGGCGACAATGATGGCCGTGATCAAGATACCGATCTCGCGCAGGAACGAGACGCCAAGCAGATTGACCGTGAAGATCTCCGCGCCGAAACGGCGGAGCTGATCGGCACCCTGGAACGCGATGACGATACCGATCAAAAAGGCGAGCAACCCGACGATGGGCAGGGCGTTCAGCCCGGTCTGCTGCATCTGGCTGACCACCGGAATCAGCTTGATGCGTTTGGGATGCACCAGCATGTGGCCGACGGCAACGCAGATCTCACCAAAGAACGACAGAAGTTCACCGGCTTCTTTTCCCGCCTGAACGGTCCGGTAACCGACATTTTCGACCAAGCCCAAAATGGGGTGAAACGGCCTTTTCTCGAGATCAGGCTTTTCCTGGCATGCAACGATGTGGTCGAAAAGGTGCTGGAACTCCGGTTTTATGTTCTCGAACGCGGCGTCGTAGCCCTCGTCAGTCAAACGCTGACGCAGCCGGAAAAGCACCCAGGCACCTGCGGTATCCAGCTTTTCGATGCCTGCGAGATCGATTTGGACCTTGCTGCCGCTGGGCGGGCTGATGGCGCGCACGGAATCATCCAGCGACTGCACCGTCGTGATGTCCCAGACGCCGTCTGCCTTTACGATGCAGCGGCCGTCGCCTCCTGAAAGGGCAAGCGTGCCCTTGTTCATCACAGCCATGTGCCGCGAGTTTCCCCGTCTATTCGCCCCGGTCTCTCGCCGCGGAGTATAGCGACCGCGACGATTGTCACCAGCCCTGTCATTCCCCCTTGATGTTCGGCGTTTCTGCGGCCAGCATCCCGCGCCCAATTGATGTGGGAAAAGCCCATGGACAGCGACAGCGCAGGCAGACGGCGCGGACGGCGAACCAGCCAGGCGACACTCAGGGTCTGCGTGACCTGCCGGTGGCAGGGGCTGGAGACGCTTGGCGACCCGGATCTGCGGCCCGGTCAGCACTTGCATGATCTGGTCGTCGCGCGGGCCAGACCCGACCAGCGGGAGCGTGTTCAGGAGATTGTCTGCCTGACCCATTGCCTGAACGCGTGTAACGCGGTGGCCATGCAGCGTGGGAAAACACCGCTGTTGATGACCCAAATGGCGCCTGATGAGGACACGGCAGACGCGCTCCTCGCCATGCTCGATGCTTACGGTGAGAGCGCCGATGGTGTTGTCGCGGGCGGCGATGTGCCCGCCGCCATTCCACTTGCCCGTCCGCTCGTGCCGCCACGCAAGACGCGCCAAGCTGACGCAGAGTAGGCCCTGTGTCCTACCGCAAGAGCGAGCATCTCAAACAGAAGCACCGCCGTATTGACGGATGGTCCGACTTCAAGCACCCGGAACTCGCTGCGTTCGGAATCACCGGCCAAGACGTCGTTGCCTTGGAGCATGCGATCTATGGGCAGATCGTTCCTCCCGAGGACGCCGATTACGATCTGGCGCGCCAAGTCCACGAGCCGTCGTTTCAGAATTACCCGCTGCTGATTGTCTACTGCGAAACGCCGGGCGATGTGCGTCATTGCCTCGCCTTCGCCAAGCAGCATGATCTCAGAGTCACCTGTCGTTCCGGTGGCCATAACACGGCCGGCTATTCTGTCGGCAACGATGCGTTGGTGATCGACACCAGCAGGATGCAGTACGTCCACTTGTCGCGCGACGGCGGCGATCTGCCTGTTGCGCATATCGGTGCCGGCAGCCAATGGGGTTACATCGGCGCCGTGCTCGACAGCCATGGCCTGCATGTCCCTGGTGGCGCCTGCGAGAGCGTGTGCGTCGCCGGCTACATGCAGGGCGGCGGCTACAGCTTTACCTCGCGCATGTATGGCATGAATTGCGACAATGTCATTGCCGTCAAGGTCATGTTGGCTGACGGCCGGATCGTGATCGCCAACCAGCAGCAGAACGTCCCCCTGTTCTGGGCAATCCGGGGCGGTACCGGCAACAACTTTGGTGTGCTCCTGGAGATCAGCTATCAGGTTCAGCGGCCGGATCCCCTGTGGGGTTTCAGCATTCGCTGGGAGATCGACGATGCGCCCCGGGCAATCGTCGACATGCAAGACGGCTACATGAAGACCAACCCGTCGCGATTGATCGGGTTTGAGACCCAGGGCATTGTCATAGACGGTCGGCAGGTCCTGCAGATGCGCGGTATGGTGCGCGGGTCCGACGCCGAGGCGCTCACCGTCCTCCAGCCCATGCTGGCAACACCCGGCGCCCATCTCGAGTACGGGTTTCCCAGCAGCTACTACGAGCTCAATCGCCGCCACGATATCGGGTTTCCCGCGGCCATGCCGACCGGCATCAAGGAGGACAAACAATCGGGCTACTTACGCGCGCCGCTATCGCTCGCCGAATGGGAGAGCGTGATCGACATGTTTAAGCGCACGCCCAATCCTTACAGCATTTTCAACATCGAGGCCTATGGTGCGGCAATCAACGACGTCGCGGTCGGCGCCAACGCATTCATCCACCGCGACACCTATTGCGACTTTTACCTTGATGTCTTCTGGGTCGATGAAGCCGATCGCGCGACAGCGGTGCGGTACCTCGATGACTTTATGGCTTTGATGCAGCCGTTCTTCGACAGGCCCGACGGGCGCCCGCAGTCCAACCAAAACTATCCGCGCGCGACCCAGACGAACTATCTGGATCTCTACTTCGATGGTTTCATTCGGGATCTGGTGGCGGCCAAACGCCTTTACGATCCCCAGAACCGTTTTCGGTATGAGCAGGGTGTTCCGCTTGATTGTCCTGCGGACACGCGCGTTGATCCGGCATCGCCCGGTTTCAACGGCAATGAGGCGATTGTCGCGGAGGAATTCTAAGGTTGCAGTAAGCCCGGCGCGCGGCCCCTCTGCCTAGCCGTTGACCAATCTGCCGAGACGCACAGCAGTCTTGCCCTTCACCGGTTCGCGTGCCGGCATCACCATGACGCAGTCGTCATAGGGCGTCCGGACCTCATTCCCGCCGTCGGTGCCGATCAGCGTGCCGGCTTCAGGCACGATCTCGAAACCCTCGAAGACACGGTCAAACACGAAGTCGTCGGTTTCGATCGTGACCGGGCCGGTCACCTCGATGAAGAGCTGGTCGGGCTGCGAGGAGGTGTCCAGGTGCTTGTCCAGCGTCGCGTCGTCAAGCGCGTCGAAGTGGTTGAGGAACCGTAGCGACGTCTGGATCGCGATATCGACGGCCTCGGGGAAGAAGTGATAACCGCACTCGACCAGCATCGCCGCATTCGGCAGGTCGGGGTCGTCGAAGGCCGCATAGTCGCGCAATCGTTTACCTGCCGCGTGTCCGGCGTCGATGACCACGTGGACCGGTGCGCCGATACCCTTGGCGAGCGCCGCGCCCTTCTTACAGGTGCCGGCCAGCAGCATGGCGGGCTGCGGAATTTCGACCGAGTGGATGTCGAGCAGGTGGTCGGCCCTATCGACCACCGGCCGCAGTTCACGGGCCCGGGTAAGGTCCAGGCTCTGGCGTGGCCCTTCAAGGGTCTCTTCGTTCCACAATCGGTTGAAGTCTTCATCCTGAAACCTTGAAATAAAAGGATAATTCGGATCGAAATTTTCGTAGGCGCCGACATTGGCGAAGGACAAGGTCAGCTTGCCCCGGGTGGTCCGGATGTTCTCCTCGAACAGGAATTTTAGCGCATGGGCGCCGCACAGCTCGTTGCCGTGGGTGATCGCGTTGATCATCAGGTGCGGACCTGGCTTGCCGCTGTCGAACGTGGTGACGTAGTCGACACCTGTGTTGCCCGCCCTATAGGGCGTGATATCGCAGGGCATCAGGTGGACCCCATGGGGGGCGATAGGCGATGCGGTCATGATTTTGGACCAAGCTCCAGGACAGGGGAACCAAGCTAATAGGAAAACTGTTCTTTTAGGATGCGTTCTTCGAGATTGTGTTCGGCATCGAACAGCACGCGGACGCTGCGCTCGGGATCTTCGGTGATGCGCACCGCCACGACATCGCGGACTTCGGTGAAGTCGGCGACGGCACTGACCGGCCGCTTGTCGGGTTCCAGAACGGTCAGGTCGACGGTGGTGCCAAAGGGCAGCAGCGCACCGCGCCAGCGCCGTGGCCGAAACGCGCTGATCGGTGTCAGCGCCAGAACCTTGGCGTCGATTGGCACAATTGGACCGTGAGCGGAAAGGTTGTAGGCGGTGCTGCCAGCCGGCGTCGCCACCAGGACGCCGTCGCAGATGAGCTCATCAATTCGTATCACATCGTCGATGGCGATGCGGATCTTGGCCGTCTGGCGGGTCTCGCGAAACAGGGCGACTTCGTTGATGGCGATCGCTTCGGTGACCGAGCCATCCTCGGCCGTCGCCATCATGCGCAGCGGGTTCAGCTTCGTTTCAACCGACTTTTCAATGCGCTCGGGAAGGTTGTCGGCATGGAACTCGTTCATCAAAAAACCGACGCTGCCGCGGTTCATGCCATAGACCGGAATGCCGCGGTCCATGAACGCGTGCAGGGTTTCCAGCATGAAACCGTCACCGCCCAGCGCGACGATGACGTCCGCGTTGTCGGGATCGCTGGTGCCGTAGTTCGCACACAGTTCATCCAGCGCACCTTGGGAGTTATCGGTTGGGCTGGCCACGAAAGCGAGACGTTGCGTGGTCAAGATGGGTGCTCCGGGCTGGCAGGGTACAGAATCACGCTGGCGTCACTATAGACGAGGCGGCGGCGCGACGCGATGTGATGACATCGCCCGGCGGTGCGGGCACACTTGCACAAGCGCGCTGCCTTGGAGGTTGTTGATAATGTTGCCCATACGCCTGTTGATCCCTGCCTTCATGGTGGCCTTGATCGTCTCGCTTGCCGGTACCGCTCTTGCCCAGGAAGAGGGCGAGGACGAAGGCGACCGCCATATCGGGTATTACTATCCGGAGCCTCAGTCGGAGGAAACCTATGTCGCGCGCGCGGTCACGCTGCCCGACAGCGACCGCTCCAGGCGCCTCGGCTTCGTCACCCTGCTGACCCAGCAGCAGCTCGTGGCGCCCTATTCGCCGTCACTTGCCATGTTCGCCAAGGGCGAGGAAGCCGAGAAGCTGATCATCGTCGGTCTGCGTGATGGACCCATGGATACGATCTATCGCGCGCGGGGCGTGCTGGCCATGCTGACGGCTTCCGCGCGCACGTCCGAACTGTTTCGCCAGTATCAGGTGCAGGACATCTTTACCTTCTTCGATCTGCTCAAGCTTCTCGGCTTCGAGCGCTTGACCGTGACCAACGGCAAGGACTTCGCCCACGTCATCTATATCGAATAGGCGATGACCCGTTTCTCCGCCAACCTGGGCTTCATGTTCGGCGAGCATGCGTTTCTGGATCGCTTCGATGCTGCGGCGCGTGCCGGTTTCAAGGCCGTCGAGTTTCCATCGCCTTATGCGCATGACGCCGACGATGTCGCGAAGGCGGCGCGCGATGCGGCGGTCCAGGTGGTTCTGATCAACCTGCCGGCTGGCGATGAAGACAAAGGCGATGTCGGCCTGACCGGCGTGCCGGGCCGCGAAGCGGACTACGCCGAGACTCTCGGCTTGGCTTTGACCTACGCCGCCGCATTGGACTGCCCGCGCCTCCACACCATGGCGGGCATCGTGCCGGATGGTCTGAGAGACGACGACTGCATGGGCGTATTCGCGGACAACTTGGCCAAGGCGTGCGCGGCGGCGGGCGAGCAGGGGCGCGACATCATGATCGAGCCGATCAACCGCCTTGATGTGCCCGGCTACATTCTGTCTTACCAGGACCAGGCGCGGGAGTTGATCGAGGCGGTGCGGGCGCCCAATCTAAAGCTCCAGTTCGATGTCTATCACTGCCAGATTATGCAAGGCGATCTGGTGCGCAACTTCGAGCGCCTTTTGCCGCTGATCGGTCACGTACAGATATCCGACAACCCCGGCCGCCACGAGCCGGGCACCGGCGAGATCAACTACCGCTATCTGATCCCCGAGTTCGCACGGCTGGGCTATGACGGCTGGATTGGCTGCGAGTATGTGCCCCAAATCAATACCGAAGCCGGACTTGGTTGGATGACGGCCTTTTAGAGCGGATCATGGTTGGATGGAACCGCTTGACGGTCCCATCCAACCATGTGAATCCGCTCTTTATCGATGACTAGAGCAGATTCACCTGTTTTGATGTCATCGCGAAGCGATTCCATCAAAACAGGATCTGCTCTAGGCGCTTGCTGACACCTTAAACGGCCGTGTCGAGATCAATGTATTCGCGGCGAAATGGTATGTCGGGATTTGCTGGTGGCGAGTCCATCTCGCGAGCCGCTCGATGTCCGTCATGCACGGCGACGGCGATGATCGACGGAACATCGCAATCGCCAATCGCCTGGAGGGATTTGATGCCGGCCTCTTCGAGCTTTTCGCTTTCCTCGTCGAGAGCGCGGTAGAGGGCATCGTTGGGCTGACGGGACGTCACCATCACCACCGATTGGGCGGTGAGCGTGCGGGACCGAGAGGAGTACGCGCACGCGATTTCGACTGTGCCGTCACCAATTGCCTGAAGATTATGGCTGACGATGACCTCGATACCGAGCTCCAGCAGCCTCGACTGAATGCGATGCTGTTCCAGCGTGTTCTCCGTCCACGATGAAACACATGTCGCGGTGGTCACCAGGATCACGTCATGACCATCGTTGCGCAGCTTCTCAGCCACCACGCCGCCCATATAGAAGTTGTCATCATCGAATACGACGACCGGTCCGGTGATTTCCGCCCCTGCAATGACATCCTCGGGCGTGAAGACGCTGCTGCCGTTGGCACCGGGGATCGGCGCGGTGTTGGTGATGCCGACGCCGTCCTTTCGCCAGTGCGCCCCGGTGGCGACGATCACGTGATCGAAACCGAACTCCAGAACATTTTCCGGCGTCAGGGCGCTATCCAGATAGACCTCGACATTCGGCATGTCCTGGATGCGGCCGACGCGCCAGTCGCGGACGCGCGCCCAGGCGGAAAGGCCGGGCAGGCTGCTTTCCATGGTGACCCTGCCGCCGAGCTCAGTTGATGCCTCGGCCAGGGCGACCCGGTAGCCACGTTGGCCGAGCGCCCGCGCCGCTTCCAGGCCGGCCGGGCCGGCACCGACGACGAGGACGCCGTCGTCGGAACCCTTGTCGGCGATATCCTGGGGATGCCAGCCGCGCGACCACTCTTCGCCCATGGTCGGGTTCTGGGTGCAGCGCATGGGTGTCGACGTATGTTGACCGGCAACGCAGATGTTGCAGCCGATGCACTCGCGGATTTCGTCGGCCCGGCCTTGCTCGATCTTCTTTGGCAAAAACGGATCGGCAATGGACGGCCGGGCGGCTCCGATCATGTCGATGATACCGCGCTTGATCTGGCTGACCATGGTGTCGGGGGAAGTGAACCAGCCGACGCCGACAACGGGTTTCGTCGTCACCGACTTGACGAAGGCGATATGTGACTCCTGGATGGTCTCCTCGCCGAACCGCGAGGTCACGGAATCATTCGCCCAGTCGGAGACGTTGACGTCCCAAAGGTCGGGCAACTCGGCCAGCATTTCGACGATCTCGCGACCTTCACCGTCGCTGGTAATGCCTTCGTCGCCGAGCAACTCGTCGACCGCGAGGCGGATGGCAATACCGCAGCGGTCACCGACCGCGTCCTTGGTGTCCTCGATGACCTCGCGCAACAGGCGGACCCGGTTCTCCAGACTGCCGCCATACTCGTCGGTCCGATGGTTGCGGCGCATCTGCAGGAAGTGCATCAGCAGGGTCGAGTCGTGGCCTGCGTAGACATAGATGACATCGGTATCGGCCTGCTTGGCCCTGAGTGCCGCATTGCGGTGCCAGCGGCGGAATTCGCGAATGTCCGACTTGTCCATCCCCCGGGTCTGCGTCGGCAGGCCAATGATGCCCGCCTGGTGCGAGGGACCAAACGGTTTCATGCGCGTCCATAGGTTCTGGGTGCCGACCCCGTTATGGGCCAGTTCGACACCGGCCAGGGCATCGTGGCGGTGAACGGCATCATTCATCAGGGCCAGGCACTTGACGTCATAGTCGTCCCACAGCCGGGCCTGGGGCTCCGGCGAATAGTCCGACGACGGATGAATCATGCACTCCTCGGTGCAGACGACGGCCCAACCGCCCTCTGCCTTTATCTCGCGCATCTTGGCGTGGGTCTGGGGCCAGTTGAAGCCCATGCCGCAGCAGTGGGGTACCTGGTAGAATCGGTTTTTGGCCGTGACCGGGCCAATCGTCACGGATTCAAACAAGATGTCGTATCGGGGATCACGTGTCATCCAGTACTCCAGCGGTCGCCACGAAAGACAGGATTGCCCATTGCAGCCACCAAGTGTGAACTGTTTCAGACGATAAGACTGTCGTCATCAAACTCATTGTTCAACGACGCAGCTCTCTCTCATGTCACTTGGGTGCCCGACAGGTATGCGCCGTCGCAGGTGCCTTGCTGACTACGTGAGCGACAGGTGCGGAATGCGGACGGTATATCTAACCGCCGGTGACGCTCATGTGGCGTCCGACCGCAGGTTTGTTGTGGCGGCGGTCGATGACGAAGTCGTGGCCCTTGGGTTTGCGCGAGATCGCTTCGTGGATGGCGTCGATCAGGGGCCCATCGCTTTCGCTGGCGCGCAACGGCGTCTTCAGGTCGGCTGCGTCGTCTTGGCCCAGGCACATGTAAAGCGTGCCGGTGCAGGTCAGCCGGACCCGGTTGCAGCTCTCGCAGAAGTTATGAGTCATCGGCGTGATGAAGCCGAGCTTTTGTCCGGTCTCGCCGATCTCCATGTAACGCGCCGGTCCGCCGGTACGGTAGGGGATATCGGTCAACGTCCAGTTCTTCTTCAAGCGGCTTCTGACGACCGAGAGCGGCAGGTACTGATCGGTCCGGTCGCCGTCGATATCGCCCAGCGGCATGGTCTCGATCAAGGTCAGGTCGAAGCCGTTCTCGCCACACCATGCGATCATGGTGTCGAACTCGTCCTCGTTGACGCCCTTCAGCGCGACCGCGTTGATCTTGACCGCGAGGCCGGCGGCCTTCGCCGCATTGAGGCCGTCCATCACCTTCTCGAAGTGGCCCCAGCGGGTGATCGCCTTAAACTTCACTGCATCGAGCGTGTCGAGGGAGATGTTCACGCGCCGGACACCGGCGGCATAGAGGTCTTCGGAAAACCGCGAAAGTTGACTGCCGTTGGTCGTCACGGTCAGCTCTTCGAGGCCATTGCCCAAGTGGCTGCCGATGCCGTTGAAGAGCTGCATGATACCCTTGCGGACCAGGGGTTCGCCGCCGGTCATGCGGATCTTTTCGACACCGAGCTCGATGAACGCCGCAGCGACGCGCTCAAGCTCCTCAAGCGTCAGGAGATCCTTCTTCGGCAGGAACGTCATGTCCTCGGACATGCAGTAAACGCAACGGAAGTCGCAGCGATCCGTCACCGACATACGGATATAGGAAATCTCGCGTCCGAAAGGGTCGACCAGTCTGCTCATGTCCCGCCCTGGTAGGGGATTAACGAAATCATTGGCTTTCTTATATATGCGAGCCGTTCAGCCCACACAACCAGACTGTTTTTGGGGTTTTGATCTTAAGAAACCCGCCACACCCAGCAGCGATGACGGATGTGCGGCTCGGAGTTGATCGACGGGAAGGGCTCGCCCGCCTCGACCAACTGCCATTGGCCCGACTGTTGAAGCTCCTGCTGCTTGCCGGCGAAATCCGGCGGCTCCTCATCGGCGCGCAGGGTGTAGAGGATCAAGCCGCCCGGCTTCGTGATCCGCACCAATTCGTCCAGCGACGATGCCGGCGCGTGATTGGGCGTGAACACGCCGCACACCGTCACGGCGTCGTAGGTGTCGCTGTCGTAGGGCAGGGGCTTGCCCAGCTCCATGACCCGGCAGTCACGGTAGATGCCCTTCGCCCGGGCCACCTTCAGCATGCCGTCCGACAGATCGTTGGCGTCCATCGTGGTGAACCCCTTGTCAGCGAGGCGGTCCCCCAGCATGCCGGTGCCGGCGCCGGCATCACACAACGTCGCGGCGGGATCGACGTGGCGAGCGACGACTTCGGCAAGCTCGATGTGCCCGCACCAGCCGACATCGCTTTCCATGGCTGCGTCGTAAACGGCTGCAGCATCGTCATAGCGATCGATGAGCTGATCCTGGTCCTTGGCCTGATAGAACACCTTTGGATCGGCTTTAGCGTGTTTCGGACTAACGGCCATAGCGATCTCCTGGGGTGTGGGGCGACTGCCAACAGTTTTGGTCCGCTTACCCGTTATTGCAAATTGCTTTTACAAGCGGCTCCTGCTTAGGTTCTTCCGCCGCAAGGGCAGGGACAAGCATGACAGCCAAGAATGAGACCACGGTCGGCGGACCGCGCGCACCCGATACCGGTTTTCTGTTCCGCCAATAGGCGGCCCGAGGCGAACCCACCCCATACCGAGACGTTACGAGATACGCACATGTCGACCATAAATGACGGCAAGTCCCGGCTTGACGATCACTGGATGGCGCCGTTGCTGGCGCCCAGAACAATCGCCATTGTCGGCGCATCGAACCGCAAGGGCAGCGTCGGCGCCAACGTGATGGCCGCGCTGCAATCCGGCCGCTATGAGGGCCAGCTTTGGCCGGTCAACCCGCGCTACGAGAAAGTCGCTGACCTCGACTGCGTGGGATCGATGGCGGAACTGCTGTCGCCGCCCGACCTCGCTATCCTTTCGGTCGCTTCCGAGCGTATGGAGGGCGTGTTCGCCGACGCGATCGACCAAGGAGCGCGGTCGATCGTCATCTTCGATCCCTGTATGATCGAGGGCGATAGCAATCCCAAACTGCTCGACCGCTTGAAGGCGCGCGCGAAGGAGGCGGACATTCCCGTCTGTGGCGGCAACGGCGTCGGTTTCTATAACCTGGAATCGCAGACCTTCGCCTGTTTCTCGCGGCCACTGGTGAACGAGGTCGGCCATATCGCCGCCTTCTGCCACTCCGGCTCCGCGTTCGGCATGATCGGCAAGTTCGATCCCAGATTTCGCTTCAATCTGTTGACCTCTCAGGGCCAGGAGATCAACGGGTCGGTGGCAGACTACATGGACTATGCGCTGGAACTCGACTCGACGCGGGTGCTGGCGCTGTTCCTGGAATCGGTCCGCGATCCCGAACGTTTCCTGGCCGTTCTCGAAAGGGCGCGGGCCAAGGACGTCCCCGTGGTCACGACCAAGGTCGGGCGCACCGCGCGCAGCGCATTCCTGGCGACCACCCATTCCGGCGCCGTGGCCGGCAGCGACAGCGCCTTCGACGCCGTCTGCGACAAGTTCGGCGTGTTGCGGACCGACGACCTGGACGGTCTGATGGCCACCGCGCAGATACTCGCCATGCCGCATCGTGCCGGGCCGGGCGAATTGGCCGCGGTGCTCGATTCAGGCGGTCTGCGCGAGCAATTGATCGACATGGCTGCCGACATGGGTGTGCCGCTCGCCGATCTGACGCCCGACACGACCAAAAAACTGCGCGCCCGGCTGCCTCATATGCTGGAGGCCGTGAACCCACTTGATGCTGCCGGACCGCTGCGCGACGACTATGAAGACATCATCATCGACAGCGTCGGCTACGTCGCCGGCGATCCCAATGCCGCGATCACGGCGCACGAGATCTACATGACCGATACGATCGCCGATGATTCGCCGCAGGCCGAGGCAGCGCTCACCATGGCCGAGCGATTCGGCAAACCGTTCATCGTCATCAACAGTTTCGGCACGACGTCGAACGCCCAGGTGGCCCGGCGCCTGATGGATGGTGGCGTACCGTTGATCAACGGTCTGCGCCCCGCACTGACCGCCATCCGCAACGCGTTTGCCTACCGCGATCGCCGGGATGTCACGGATACGCCACCGCAAGAGGCTGATGCCGGTGTCGTCGCGCCATGGCGCGATAAGTTGGGCGGCGGCGGCGCGGTGGACGAAACCATGGCGCTTGCCATGTTGAGCGACTTCGGCGTGCCGGTCGCACGCTCGACAACGTGTATGACTCTGGAAGAGGCCACGGCCGCGGCCGCGACGACGGGCTATCCGGTTGTGATGAAGACCGCGGAACCGGGGATCGCGCACAAGTCCGATGTCGGCGGCGTGCGTTTGGGCTTGAGCGATGACGATGAACTGGCCCAAGCCTATCGCGATATCGCCGGCCGCCTGGGTCCGCGCGTCACCGTTGCGGCCATGGTTCCACGCGGTGTCGAGCTTGCGTTCGGCATGGTGCGCGATGCCCAGTTCGGTCCGATTGTCATGGTCGGCGCCGGCGGCACCTTGATCGAAAGTCTCGACGATCGTTGTTTCGGCTTGCCGCCATTCGGTGAGGCGACGGCGCACCGTCTGCTCGGTCGCCTAAAGCTCGCGCCGTTGCTTGAGGGTGCGCGCGGCGCGGCGCCTGCGGACAAGGATGCCCTGGCTTCCGCTTTGTCGCGGTTTTCCGTGCTTGCCGCGGCGCTCGGCGATGTTGTCGCTGAAATCGACGTCAATCCGGTGATCGCCGGCCCTGATGGCGCGATTGCCGTCGATGCCCTGGTCGAAGTGGGCTGAGACTTGGCGTTGGCGCGACGGGTTCCCATACTCTTACGATGACCGATTACATGGTGCGCCCCGACCCCGCCGACCCACGCCTGACACGGCGTGTCAGCGGCCGCGACCACGAGGGCAACAACGTCGAGACGTCCGTCACGATGGAACGGCCGCTGACGCTGTTCCTGAACGGCCAAGAGATCGTCACCATGATGACGATCGGCGACTACCCGGAATACCTGGCGGTCGGTTATCTGCTGAACCAGAACATGCTGCGGCCCGACGATAAGATCACGGCCATCGACTATGACGATGATATCGAGACCGTCGTCGTCAGGACAGCGCGCAAGACCGATTTCGAGGACAAGCTGAAGCACAAGACGCTGACCTCCGGCTGCGCCCAGGGAACCGTGTTCGGCGACCTCATGGAAGAGTTCGAGGATGTGAAACTGGATGCCGGCGCGCGGGTCCGGACGTCGTGGCTCTATGCGCTCTCGAAGGCGATCAACACGACGCCGAGCCTTTACCTGGAAGCCGGCGCGATCCACGGCTGCGTGCTCGCACACCAGGACCGCCCGCTGGTCTACATGGAAGATGTCGGACGCCATAACGCGGTCGACAAGATCGCCGGTTATATGATGACCGAGCGTATCGCGCCGGACGACAAGATCTTCTATACGACCGGACGCCTGACCAGCGAGATGGTGATCAAGACCGTCAAGATGCGCATTCCCATTCTGGTCTCGCGCTCCGGCTTCACGGCCTGGGGTGTCGATCTGGCCCGCCAGGCCGGGTTGACCCTGATCGGACGCATGAAGGGCAAGCGGTTCCTGGTGCTGGCCGGCGAGGAGAGGCTGGTCTATGACGCCGATCTCGCTAGTCTAGGCGAGGAACCATCACGTCATCGTCGCAAGGGGGCCGAAGATGACAACTGACGACGTGGCGCACGACGCACCCGAAGTGGTTGGGGTCGTGCTGGCCGGCGGTTTGGCGCGGCGCATGGGCGGCGGCGACAAGGGTCTGTTGGAGCTCGATGGCCGGCCGATCCTGGATCATGTCATCGATCGGTTGGCCGGACAGTCGCGCATGGTCGTGGTGAACGCCAACGGTGATCCCGCACGGTTCGCGCGCTGGAACCGCCCGGTCGCCGCCGACGTCCTGCCCGACAACCCCGGCCCTTTGGTCGGCGTCTTGACCGGTATGGATTGGACCGTCGCAAACCTGCCGGGTGTCGAGTGGATCGTGACGGTGCCGACCGATGCGCCCTTCCTGCCTCTCGATCTCGTTGAGGCGTTCTTGTCTGCCGTCGATCACCAGGGCGCCGATATGGCGTGTGCGGTGTCAGACGGTCAACGCCATCCGGTCTGTGGTTTGTGGCCCGTCAGCCTGCGCATGGACCTTCGCTCCGCGTTGGTCGAACAGGGCGTGCGCAAGGTCGACAAGTGGACCGGTGGCTTCAAGGTCGCCGATGTCGACTTCTCGACCACACCAATCGATCCCTTTTTCAACGCCAACGAGCCGGCGGACCTCGATGAAGCCCATCGTCTCCTTGCCGCCAAAGCCTGACCCGCAAGCACCATGGCCGAGACGGCCGTCATCCTGTTTTTTACTTTCCTCCTTGCCGGTACCGTCAAGGGTGTCGTCGGATTGGGGTTCCCGACGGTTTCGTTAGCGCTCCTGACGCTCGCCTTCGGCCTCAAGGACGCGATGGCCCTGCTGATCGTGCCGTCGCTTCTGACCAACATCTGGCAGGCCGTTGTCGGTGGCGAACTGGGTGCGATCCTCAAACGGTTTTGGCCGCTTCTGGTGACGACCTGCATCGGTGTCTTGGGCGGCGCCTGGATTCTCGCCGGTTCCGACGCTCTGGGACTGACCGTGCTGTTGGGCGTGCTTCTCATCGGTTATGCCGTCTACGGCCTCGCGACACCGGCCTTTCCGTCGCCCGGTCGACACGAGACGTGGCTCTCGCCGGTTGTCGGGCTGCTGAGCGGCATCGTGACCGGCCTTGTCGGAATCTTTCTTATGCCGAGTGTGCCCTATCTTCAGGCCCTCGGCCTCAAGCGCGATCACCTCGTGCAGGCGATGGGCGTCTTCTTTACCGTCTCGACGGCAGCACTCGGTATCGCCCTTGGCGGCTTCGGCCTGATGACCGGCGATCTCGCCGCATGGTCTGTCGCCGGCATCCTGCCCGGTATCCTCGGCATGGTCATCGGCCAGCGCATCCGCCAACGCCTCGACGAAAACCGCTTTCGCCAAGCCCTGCTCGGCGCGATCCTGGTGATGGGCCTCGTTGTCGCGGGCAACGCGTTATCGTAGGTCGTCACCGCCAGCGTGCGTCGTCGGGACAGTCATCGGCAGGTGGCGTTGATTCAAGCCCGTTGAGTGGCGCCACGATATCCCAGAAGTCGGCGCGTTGAAGCTGACAGAAGAACTCGTAGCGAAACGCGTCACGGCCTTCGAGCTCGGCAGGCCAGGTCATCGCGAGCAGCTCGTTCGCCACCTCAAGATTGCCGCTGTACGTGAGATCGAGCAGGACGCCGAGAAATGCGGTCGGAACGGGAATCCGGTCATCCGTCCACTTCTTTTGCCACTGCTCATGGTTTCGGAATCTTTCGGCAATCCTCCTCAGATAGTTCTGGTCAGGCGTCCCTTGACGCATCAGGTCGGGGGCGGGGACGTAGTCACCGTCGTGCCAGCGAAAGTACACTTGCGGCACGGGCGCGAAAGTGAAACCGACGTACCAATAGGCGAACGCATTCTCGAACTGGATCATCTCCATCCCCGGCTTGCCATCGAGCTGACGAAACCGCACGGGATAGTCACCGCCGCCGAAGGTGTCGATCAATCTGAGCTGCGACCCTGCTTCGAACAGCCAGAGTGCGAAACAGCAATGGGCGCCGCCGGTGTAGGACTCAAGGATCAGGTTAGGTACACCGTCTCCGGTTATGTCGTCGCCCAACGCGATGTGGTCGTTAAACTCGGGATGGACCGACCAGTAAAAGTCCTTGCCGGCGAACAACACATTGTCGGAGGCGGTGATAGAGATCGTGCTCTCGCCAACGTCCCGGAATCGTGTGATCTCGATGCGGTATTGGTTGACGCTCCATTCACGAGTCTCCCGGTGCGATCCATCGCGATATTCATCGCCACCCGCGATCGCGAGCGGTGCGGTCACCACCAAAACCATCATAACGACGGCATGCTCTATCGTTTTGCGAATGCCGAGAGCAATCATCCGAAGGCACATCATGACAGGCCAACCCCACGCTCAAGCTGTCGATAACGCCTCAGCGTGACAGTCCAATTTGGCGAAAAATTGTCCACCATATCAATCAATGCGTGCGGTCGCGTGTCAGCCGAACCGCGCCAGCGTGATGATTGTCTGATAGTCGACGTGAAGGTGGCCGTCATCGGCGGCTTGAGGTTGAAGTGTTTCCTTCAGGTGCGTCATGACGTCGGCTTCGCTGCGTTCGCGCATGGCGACCTTGAAGTGGGATGTCGAGCGGACGTAGCCGATGAAGTCGTCAACCGTTCGCCGCCAGGTCCACGTTTCGATCAGCCGTCGGACGTCGCGGGTCGCGGGGTGGCCTACCAGTTCGCCTTCGCAGTCGAAGTCGCGATAGCCACGGTGATAACCCGGCGCCAAATGCTTCAAGGCGATTTCCAAAGCCCGGGCGACCGGGCGATCCAGGACCCGGTTGTTGTAGAGGACCGCCAGCGCGCCGCCGGGGTGCAGCACACGCGCGCATTCGTCATAGAAGGCTGGGCGATCGAACCAGTGGGCGGCCTGCCCGACAGTGATGAGATCGAGGGACCCATCGGTAACGGGCAGGCTTTCGGCATGGGACGCGAACCAGGAGAGGTCAAACCCGGCGGGCGTGATGCCGGCGGCCGTGCGCAGCATGTCCGCGCCCGGTTCGGCGCCGATGAGGACAGCGCCTGGAAACAGCGGGCGCAGTGCACGGGTTAAGATGCCGGTGCCGCTGCCAAGATCGAGCACGTACCGCGCATCGCCGGCATAGTTGGCCAAGTCTTGCAGGGCCTCTTCGCTGTAGTGCGGACGGAAACGGTCGTAATCGTCGGTCAGGCCGTCGAAGATTTTTCCAGGATCGGTCCAGTGTTGCGACCACACGTGTTTTCCATGGCGGCTGGTCATGGCGTGTGAACCGCTAGGACCATAGGCCCGGATCGTCATGGCTGACGATCTGGCACACCGTCGGCGCCTCGACGACGGTGTTTTTGTTGACGCTTTGCGCCGCATCCTGATTGCGACAACTTGGGCTTATGATTGCAGTCTCTTCACGAAAGGTTACCGCCGATCACCGCCCTAGCCGGGCCGGCGACCGAACGTTAGCATGAGCCGGGCTGACGTTGGAGGGGCAATGACGTCAACGGAGCGCGTGATGCAGGTCCATGAAGCCGATCGGCCGTGCACATGAGTGTGTCGGGCGCGTGGCCTATCAGCGACGATAACCGCAGATGGTGGGTCCTCGCAGCGATGAGCGGCGTCTTGAGCCTGGTCGTGCTCGACGAGACCGTGGTCGGTGTGGCGCTGGCCACGATCCGGCCCGAGCTCAACATGTCGGCGGTCGGCTCCCATTGGGTGGTCAACGCCTACTTCCTGACCTTCACCTGTTTCGTCGCGGTCGGTGGACGACTGGGTGACAGTTTCGGCCTTAAAGGGCTTTTCATCGCGGGCGCGGCGATCTTCGGATTGGCGTCCCTGGTCGCGGGGTTCGCCCCGGATGGTGCGTCACTGATCGCGGCGCGTGCGGTGCAAGGTGTCGGTGCGGCCATCATACTTCCCGCTTCGCTGGCGATGATGACCAACAGCTTCGCCCTGGAGGAACGCGGCCTGGCGTTCGGCCTCCAGGCAACGATCGGCGGCACGTTCGCGGCGCTGGGCCCGCTGATCGGCGGGTACTTTTCCGAGTTCATTTCCTGGCGCTGGATCTTCTGGATCAACCTGCCGGTCGTCGCCGGGGTCATCGTGGTCGTGCTTGCGGCATGGAAACCGTCGCTTCAAGCCAAACACGAAGCGGCAGGTGGCGGCGGAAGCGCCATCGACTACCGCGGTCTGATAACGTTGCTCGTCGGCCTGTCGGCCCTGGTCATCGCGTTGATGCAGGCGACCGTATGGGGTTGGGACGCGCTGGCCACGATCATTCTGTTCTGTGGTGGCATTGCTCTGCTGATTGTCTTTACGTTCGTGGAAAAAAAGACGCCCGATCCCTTGATCGAGATCGATCTGTTGCGTATCGCGACCTTCGCCGGCGGCAATTTCGTGCTCTTCATGTTTCAGTTCCAGAAGCTCGCCGTTTTCGTGTTCGTCGCGCTCTATCTCCAGAACGTGCGGGGCGATTCGGCGATCGATGCGGGCCTCATCCTGCTGATTGCGGCGGTGCCGATACCGATCATGTCGCGGTTCGCCGGCAAGGCAGCCGACCGGTTTGGCTCACGTTGGCCCCTGATGATTGCCCTGTTGCTGCAGGGTCTGGCGTTGATCGTCGTCGGCGTCGCCATGCATTCCGGCAACTTTTTCTGGCTCATCGTGCCGCTGATTGTCTGGGGCGCCGGTTTGCCGTTTACCGCGGTTGCAGCCCGGCGTGCGCTGATGAGCGCGGTGCCGGAGACGCAACGGGGCGAGGCGGGAGGAGTCATTCTGACGTCCCAAATGCTGGGTGGTACGGTCGGCGTGTTGTGCGGGACCGTGTTACTGGCGGCCGGCGATTTCGGCGATTACTTCCTGCTGACCGGCGCGCTGCTGCTTCTCGTTCTCGCCATCACCTACTTTTCAGTCGAGCGTGAAGGCCGATCAAGCTGAGACGCGGAGAGCAAGGTCATTCAATCGGGCACCGCCGGGGCTGTCTGGATGACGTGCGCGCGACATGTTTATGATCGACCACGAGCACCGTGCGTGTTGAACTCAACTGCGATGGACGGGTTCGCGTCCTCGGCGTCCATTTGATTGCTCAGTCGTTGCGGTAGGCCGTGCCCATTAGCCACGTCGTCGGCGCGCCATCGGCACCGTGGCTTGCCGCCTGATCGATCGACTCAACTGTCAGCCCGGCCTTTTCGAGATATATGTGCAGGTCGGTTGCGATTGATGAACGATTACTCCGCCGCCTCGGCGATGGCGGCCTTTTCAACGCGTGCGGCGCAGAACTTGAACTCCGGGATCTTGCCGTAGGGGTCAAGCGCCGGGTTGGTCAGCGTGTTGGCGGCGGCTTCGGCATAGCAAAAGGGCACGAAGATCATGCCCGGCTGAATGCCGGCGTCGAGACGCGCCTTGGCCTCGATCGTGCCGCGCCGCGTCGAGATGCGGATCGGTTCACCGGGCGCCACGCCGAGGCGTTCCATGTCGACTGGCGCCATGGTGGCGATGGCTTCGGGTTCCAGCGAGTCCAGATAGGTCGCGCGCCGTGTCATGGCCCCGGTGTGCCAGTGCTCCAACTGGCGTCCGGTTGTCAGCACCATCGGATATTCGGCGTCCGGCAATTCGTCAGGTGAGACGATGTTCGCCGGCACCATTTTGCCGCGGCCCGTGGGTGTTGGGTACTCCTCGGAGAAGACGATCGGCTGGCCGGGATCGTCTTCGGAAAGGCAGGGGTAGATGACCGCGTCCTCGCGCTCCAGGCGCTCCCACGTAATGCCGGTGATCGAGTGCATGGAACGGCGCATCTCGTCATAGACTTCGGCGATGTGCTCGTAGCGCCAGTCGAGGCCTATGCCGCGCGCAATCTCCTGGATGATTTCCCAATCCTGACGCGCTTCGCCGGGCATCTCGACGGCCTTGCGGCCGCGCTGCACCTGGCGGTTGGTGTTGGTGACCGTGCCGTCCTTTTCCGGCCAGGCGCTTGCCGGCAGGACCACGTCGGCATGCATGGCGGTCTCGGTCAGGAAGAGATCCTGGACAACCAGCATATCGAGCTTGGCGAGCGCGTCTCGCGCGTGGTTCGCGTTGGGGTCCGACATCGCTGGGTTTTCGCCCATGATGTACATGCCCTTGATCTTGTCGGCATGGATCGCGTTCATGATCTCGACCACGGTCAGGCCCGGCTCCTTGTCCAGGACCGCGCCCCAGAACTCGCTGAACTTGTCGTGGACTTCCTGGTTGGAGACAGGCTGGTAGTCCGGATAGACCATCGGAATCAGACCGGCGTCTGATGCGCCCTGCACGTTGTTCTGGCCGCGCAGGGGGTGCAGGCCGCTGCCGGGCCGCCCTGTCTGGCCGCACATCAGCGCCAGCGCGATCAGGCAACGTGAGTTGTCGGTGCCGTGGATGTGCTGGCTGATGCCCATGCCCCAGAAGATCATCGCGCGCTCGGCCGTGCCGTACGTCCGCGCGACGTCGATCAAGGTATCGGCAGGAATGCCGCAGACCTCTTCCATGGCTCCCGGCGTGTAGTCCTCAAGGTGTTCCTTGAGTGCCTCGAACCCTTCGGTCATGCCCTGGATGTATTGCTCGTCATAGAGCTTTTCTTTCACGATGACATGCATGATCGCGTTCAGCATGGCGACGTCGGCGCCGGGCTTGAACTGCAGCATGTGGGTCGCGTGCTTGCGCAGTGCCTGGCCGCGCGGGTCCATGACGATCAGCTTGGCGCCATCCTTGACCGCCTGCTTAAAGAAGGTCGCGGCGACCGGATGATTCTCCGTCGGGTTGGCGCCGATGACGATAAAGACGTCAGACTTCATGGCTTCGGTGAACGGCGCCGTCACCGCGCCCGAGCCGATGGTCTCCATCAATGCGGCAACGGAACTGGCGTGACACAGCCGCGTGCAGTGGTCGACATTGTTGGTGCCGAAGCCGGTGCGCACGACTTTTTGGAAGAGATAAGCCTCTTCATTCGAACCTTTGGCCGAACCGAAACCGGCAAGCGCGTTGCCGCCGTTCTCGTCGATGATCTTCTTCAATCCACCGGTCGCTTTTTCGAGGGCTTCTTCCCAAGTCGCCTCGCGGAAGTGGGTGAAAGGGTTGGCCGGGTCGATATCGATGTCGCCGCTCTTCGGCGCGTCGTCCAGGCGGATCAGCGGCTTGGTCAGCCGGTCCTCGTGTGTGATGTAGTCGAAGCCGAAGCGGCCCTTCACACAAAGTCGGCCGTGGTTCGACGGGCCCTCCTTGCCCTTGACGGCGACGATACGGTTGTCCTCGATCTGATAGGTCAGTTGGCAGCCGACACCGCAATAGGGGCAGACGCTATCGACTTCCTTTTTCGGTTTGGCTTTGCCGACGCCCTTGGCATCGACCATGGTCGCCGGCATCAGCGCGCCGGTCGGACAGGATTGCACGCACTCGCCACAGGCGACGCAGGTGGACTCGCCCATGGGGTCGTCGAAGTCGAAGACAATCTTGGCGTGATTGCCGCGATAGGCCATGCCGATGACATCGTTGACCTGGATCTCGCGGCAAGCGCGAACGCAGCGGGTGCAGTGGATGCAGGCATCCAGATTGACCGCCATGGCCGGATGGCTGAAATCAGCGAGCGGTGTGCCGCGCGCCGGGAAGCGGCTGCCGTCCATGCCCAGTTCATCGGCCCAGTGCCAGAGTTCGGACTCCTGACTGTGCGCTTCGTCGCGTTCGGGCTGGTCGGCGACCAGCAGTTCCAAGACCATGTTGCGCGACGCCTCGGCACGTTCGGAACCCGTCTTGACCACCATGCCGTCGGCGGGTTCGCGAATGCATGAAGCCGCCAGCGTGCGTTCGCCCTCGATCTCGACCATGCACAGGCGGCAATTGCCGTCGGCGCGGTAGTCGGCCATCTCGGTGTAGCAGAGATGCGGGATTGTTTTGCCGTGGCGCTTGGCGACCTGCCAGATGGTTTCGCCGGGCGCGGCGGTAACATCGTCGCCGTCGAGGTTGAAGGTGATCGGATCGCTCACGATACGTCCTCCGGAAAATACTTCATCACCGTCAAGATGGGGTTGGGCGCGGCCTGGCCCAAGCCGCAGATCGACGCGTCAATCATGGTCGATGAGAGCTGATCGAGCAGATCCTTGTCCCACGCACCGCCGGACATCAGTTTGACCGCCTTTTCGCAGCCGACACGGCACGGCGTGCATTGGCCACAGCTTTCGTCCTCGAAGAACTTCATCAGGTTTATCGCGGCGTCCTTCATGCTGTCCTTGTCGGACAGAATGACGATGGCGGCCGACCCGATCAGCGCGCCGTGGGGCTGCAAGGTGTCGAAGTCGAGTGGCACGTCGCCCAGCGAGACCGGCAGGATGCCGCCTGACGCGCCGCCGGGCAGGTAACCTTTGAAGGTGTGACCGTCGGCCATGCCACCACAAAACTCGTCAATCAGTTCCTTCACCGTGATGCCGGCGGGTGCCAGCTTGACGCCCGGCTCCTTGACGCGGCCGGACACCGAGAAGCTGCGCAGACCGACGCGGTCGTGGCGTCCGTGCTGCGTGAAACTCTCAGGGCCGTTGTTCAAGATATCGGTGACCCAATAGAGCGTCTCGACGTTGTGAACCAGGGTCGGCTGGCCGAAGATGCCGATCTTGGCGACAAACGGCGGACGGTGACGCGGCAGGCCGCGCTTGCCCTCGATCGATTCGATCATCGCGGATTCTTCGCCGCAGATGTAAGCGCCGGCGCCGCGTCTGAGATGGATCTTGGTCCGCCGGTCCAGGCCGGCGTCGCGCACCTTCTGAAGTTCCTTTTCCAGGATCTCCAGCACGGCTGGATACTCGTCGCGCATGTAGATATAGACCGCCTCGGCCTCGACGACCCACGCGGCGATCAACATGCCTTCGATAAACTTGTGGGGTTCACGTTCGAGGTAATAGCGGTCCTTGAACGTGCCGGGTTCGCCCTCATCGCCGTTGACCGCCATCAGACGCGGCGTCGTTTCCATGCGTACGAACTTCCACTTGCGCCCCGCCGGGAAGCCGGCGCCGCCCAGGCCGCGCAGGTTCGATGCTTCCATGGTGGCGATCAGATCGTCGGGCTCGTGTTTGCCGGCCAGCACATCGCGCAAAAACGTGTAGCCGCCATCGGCAACGTAGGCGTCGTAATCCTGGTAGTCGGGGATCGGCGCATCGAGATCACCGACGGTGACGACGGCTTCGATCTTTTCCTTGTCGGCATGATCGATATCGTTGCGGCCGACCTTGGCGACCGGTGCCGTATCGCAGCGGCCCATGCACGGCGCGCGCACAACCCGAACATCCGGGCCGAGCTTGCCGTCGAGCGCGTCGATCAGGGCGTCGGCCCCCATCATTTCGCAGGTCAGGCTGTCGCAGACGCGGATGGTGATTGGCGCGGGCGGCGTCTCGCCTTCCTTCACCACGTCGAAGTGGTGGTAGAACGTCGCGACCTCATAGGCTTCGGCCATGGGGATGCGCATCAGTTCGGCGAGCGCCTGCAGGTGACGCGCGGAGATGTGTTTGTAGCGATCCTGGATCAGATGCAGGTACTCGATCAGCAGATCGCGGTCGCGTGGCCGCCCGTCGAGCAGGGCGTCGATCTCGGCCAGCGCCGTCAGCTCCGGCTGGCGGCCCTTCGCCGTTGTGCGGGTCTTGCGTTTGCCGGCGCCGGGGTGGCGTCGTCGTTTTAGTTCGCCGGTAGCGGTCGTCATCGACCTCACTCGTTACGTCATGATGATGCGCCAGATGGCAACGTGGCCGGGCTGGCGCCCGATACAGACTGCATGTCTCGCGCCGAGGCAATCGGAAACATGGTCTCTGCGTTCTTCCAACCAATAACAGACCAATTTTCGCCTCAAACCATACGAAAACGAGGCGAATTGGCACCGAAAATCCGGCGGGAACGTGCCAGACGGAAAGTCAAAAGTCACGCTCCGTCGCGACAATCTGAAGCGTCACGATGTCGCTATTGATCAAGCGCTTGCCGGCGTTCTCGAAATTGACCGTGACCCGCGCGCCGATCACGCTCTGCACTTGGCCGATACCCCAGTCCGGCTCCGCCGGATGGCGGACCAACGTACCGGGAGCGATCAGGTCGCCCATCGTCCTGTCTCCGCTGCTTGAGATCGATGCCATGGTCGCCGTGGTGTGCCCTGTGGCACAATCGATTCTTCGGGTAAGCGCGACGACGCAAGCAGTACCGGGGAGGGGACGTCCATGATCGATGGGGAAGCACTCAGACTTTCCGCGCTGCTGTGCTCGCGGCTGACCCATGATCTCGCCGGCCCCGCCGGCGCCATCGCCAATGGTTTGGAGCTTGTCCAGCAGCTACCGGATGGTGACGCCGCCGAGCTGATTGGGGCCGCGAGCGAACAGCTGAAGCATCGCCTGGCCTTTCTGCGGCGCGCCTACGGTACCGGCCAGAGCCTAGATTGGCAGGAGGCCCGGCAGATTACCGAGAGCTATCTTGCCGGGGGGCGGCACCAACTTGATTGGCCGGAAGAAGCAACAGCGGATCTCGACCCAGCGTGGCCGCGTCTGGTCCTCAATATGATCCAGTGCGCGGTCGAGACCACACCGGCCGGTGGGACCATTGCGCTTCAACCATCTGCCCGGCCGACGATCGCCGCGCTGGGCGACGTCGCCGAGCAGCCGATCTTGGCAGGTGGTACCGTGCTGGAAGATTTGACGCCGCGCCAGATACAGCCGGTGTTCACCGCTTATCTGGCGACCTCGCTTGATCTTGATCTTGATCTCGAAATGAAAGGGCCGGCGCATGCCGTCTGGCATGCCCGGCCCTTCGCTTAAGCTTACAATGCGCGGTCAGCTTGCCTTGCGTTCGACGTGAGCGCCGGGCTCCGGCTCGCGAAGCGAATAGCCGCGGCCCCAATCGGTCTCGATATAGTGGTCGCCACCGGTCGCTTTGGCGATCTTGCGGCGCAATTTGCAGACGAAGACGTCAATGATCTTCAGTTCCGGCTCGTCGACACCGTTGTAAAGGTGAGTCAGGAACTGGTCTTTGGTGACCGTCGTGCCCTTGCGCAGCGCCAGAAGCTCGAGAACACCGAACTCCTTGCCGGTCAGTGACACGGGCGTGCCGTCGACTTCGGCGCGACGGTCGGTCATCTTGACCTTCAACCGTCCGACCTCGACCTCGGATTGGGCGTGGCCCTCCGAGCGTCTGACGATCGCGTGAATGCGCGCGACAAGTTCCTCGCGGTCGAACGGTTTGGTCAGATAGTCGTCGGCGCCTTGGCCCAGACCCCGAACCTTGTGGTCCAGCTCGGCGAGCCCCGACAGCATCAGGACCGGCGTGCTGACCCGGGCGTCGCGCAGTTGACGCAACACGCCGTGCCCCTCAACGTCCGGCAGCATGATATCCAAGATGATCAACGAATAATCGTAGGATCGCGCCAGCCCAAGGCCTTCCTCGCCGGTCGCGGCGACGTCGACGGCGCACCCCTCCGCCTCCAGGATCCGGCGGACGGTTTCAGCCTCAAGTTCGCTGTCTTCAATCAGAAGCAGTCGCATATCTCAGTTCCCGACTCTGTGGGACAAGTTTACGGGAAGTTAACCCTTTCCAGCAAAAGCGATCGCGACGAGGTGTGACGGTCATCAACCGATTTCCCCCGATTTGTGACATTTGCTGGCAACCCCCTTCAGAGGGGCTTGCGGAATCCCCTGCTTCCGACCTATAAGCGCGCCCGCAATCAAGGCTTTGCAACAACATCCACCAAGAGGGGTGCATGGCCACCGAACTAGAACTCCCTGATGGTTACCGACCCACCAAGAGAGAGCCGTTCATGAACCCTGTTCAGAAGGAGTATTTCAGGAGAAAACTCCTCAATTGGCGGGAAGAACTGCTCAAAGATTCAACCGAAACCATACGTCACCTGCAAGAAGAAACGTCGCCTGAGCCGGACCTGGCCGACCGGGCGTCCACCGAGACCGACCGGGCGATCGAGCTGAGAACCCGGGATCGCGAACGGAAACTCATTTCAAAAATTGATGCCGCGTTGCGCCGGATCGATGACGGAACCTACGGTTTCTGTGAGGAAACCGGGGAACCGATCAGCATCAAACGCCTGGAAGCCCGGCCGATTGCCACCTTGAGCCTGGAGGCCCAGGAACGGCATGAACGGCGCGAGCGCGTGTATCGCGACGACTAAGACAAAAAGAGCGTGCCGCCCCGCGTAACGCGGGCGAGAATGACCTGCTAGAGGGGTTCAGACGTCGTCCGGGTCCCTTTTTTGTTGGTTTTGTCCACGCACGCGATCGTGTTGACGATCACCAACCAGCAAACGCATCGGGCTCGCGCGAAAGCGGTAAATTGGTTTATGATCCCGCCCTAAGGCGTTGAAGTAGGGTTGGATTCACGGTTCAAGGCCGATTGGCTGAAGTGTATTCGACCGGCTTTGATGCCCGGCATTTGGGGATCCCGGCCATGGCCGATGCGAAGTTTGCGGCGCTTGAGGAGCGTGCCGACCGGCAACGCCGCCGCCGTCGCGCCGCCATCCAGATGGCCGTCGTCAACGGTCTGCTGTTCGTCCTGGGCGCGGGCGCGGCCTTTCTGGCGTTGCGATCGTCGTCCGGAGAAATGGTCGCGCTGGTTGCCGCCATCGTCGTGATCGCCCTTGGTATCGTCTCCGTCACCTTCATCGTGTTGAGCGGAAGGGCTCAGGCGCGCGCCTTGCCGGTCGATGTGCTGGATGCGGTGGTCGACGGTCCCGTCGGCCTGTTTCATCTGGATGAACGCGGCCAGATAACATTCATGAACTCGAGCCTTTGCGTCTGGCTCGAGGCCGATGACCGGGAAGATTTCGCCCGCGGATTGCTGCAACAAGCGCTGGACGAGGCGGATGGCGAGCCGCGCCTGGAGGTCAGAACGACGACCGGCCGCCTGGCCCGTCTGACGGTCAACATCATGGAGATCGACGGTGGCGGGCGAATCGGTCTGGTCTGGCGCCGCCACCCGTTCCCGGCCGCCGGTCTGATGGCGCCGCCTGAGACCCTGGCGCGCCATTTTGTCGATCTGCTGGATGAAACCCCACTTGGAGCGGCCGTCGTCGATTCGACCGGTCGCCTGGTGTGCGCCAACCCGTCTCTGGTGGCCATGCTGGGTGATCAGAACATCGAGGGCCGCTATCTCGCTGACTATGTCGCGGTTGAAGATCGTTGGGGCCTGATCCGTCTGCTGGCCGATGCCGCCCAGTCGGGCACACAGCGCGGTGGTATCGAGGTACGTTTGGCCAATGACGGCGAGCGCAGCACCACCATGTTGCTGACGCCGCTTCGCCAGCCGGGCAGTGCGGTGCGCGGCCTCCTGCTGCACGCGGTCGATACAACGGCAAAGCGCCATCTGGAACAGCAGTTCGAGCAATCCCAACGCTTGCAGGCGGTCGGCCAGTTGGCCGGCGGAATTGCCCACGACTTCAACAACATCCTGACCGCGATCAAAGGGTTCTGTGACCTCCTGCTGCGGCGCCATCAGGCCGGCGATCCGTCATTTGGCGAAATCACCCATATCAAGCGGGAGGCGGACCGTGCGGCGGGCTTGGTGCGTCAATTGCTGACGTTCTCGCGTCGCCAAACGCCCCGGCCGCAAGTCCTTTCCCTGGATCGCACGATCGACGACCTGTCTCAGCTCTTGCGGCGCCTGATCGGCGAAGATGTGGTGCTGCATGTCGAAAGCGGCACCGGGCAAAACACGGTCCGGGCAGATCAGGGCCAACTGGAACAGATCATTACCAACCTGGTCGTCAACGCGCGCGACGCCATGCCCCAAGGCGGGCGGATCCTGCTGCGGACATCGGAGGTCGAACTCAGGGAACCGCGGGTGATGGCCCACGGCATGGCACCGGCCGGTCCATACATCTGCCTGGAAGTGGTTGACGAAGGTTGCGGCATCGACGATGCGGACCTGGCCAAGATCTTCGAGCCGTTCTTCACCACCAAGGAGGTCGGCAAGGGCACCGGTCTGGGTTTGGCGACCGTTTATGGCGTGCTGCAGCAAAACGACGGCTATATCGATGTCGAGAGCGAGGTGGGGGCGGGCACCGTCTTCCGTGTCTACCTGCCGCGTGTCCGCGCCATCGGATTGACCGTGGAGCCGGTAGCCGATGGACCTGGCGACGACATCGTTGCTTCGGCGCCGGCGGACAAGGGAACCGTCCTGCTGGTCGAGGATGAGGACACGGTGCGCCGATTTGCGGTGAGGGCGCTCAGCGCCAACGGCTACAACGTGATGTCGGCAGAATCGCCGGCGGTGGCGATTGCGTTGCTGGACGGCTATCAGGGTCCGCTTGACCTTATTGTCAGCGATGTCGTCATGCCCGGCATGAGCGGGCCTGAGTTTGTCGCCGCCGTGACCAAACAACGGGGTCCGCTCAAGGTTATCTACATCTCCGGTTATGCCGAGGATGCGGTCGGGTCGGGCGCCATCGATGACGCCGCCTTTCTCGCCAAACCTTTTGATTTGGCGCAGCTTTCCGCCAAAGTCGGCGAGGTCCTGGATCAGCAGGGCACGGCGGCCTGACCCCATCCGCGCCAACGGCTCGTTAACCATTTCTTCCTCGACGTTGTTCTAATTTCCATGGTTTGTTCTATTTTGGTTCTTGCCAACTGAGAACAAAGACGGTACTAGGATGTTTCATTGCGTCGCCCCCGACGCCTGTGGAATAAGGAGACCGTCGATGGATTCGAGTGCTGCGCTGCGGCTGGTTGAAGGAAACGGGATGGAACGGGACAAGGCTCTGGATGCGGCGCTCAGCCAGATTGAGCGGGCGTTTGGCAAGGGCTCGGTCATGCGGCTTGGCCAGCAGGACCAGATTGTGGAGATCGAATCCGTGTCGACAGGCTCGTTGGGCCTGGACATTGGTCTCGGCATTGGCGGTTTGCCGCGCGGCCGCATCGTCGAAATCTATGGGCCGGAGAGTTCCGGCAAGACGACGCTCGCGCTCCATGTGGTCGCCGAAGCCCAGAAGGCCGGCGGCGTCGCGGCTTTTGTCGATGCCGAGCATGCGCTGGATCCGATCTATGCCAGAAAGCTCGGCTGCAACATCGAAGACCTTCTGATTTCCCAGCCCGATGCGGGTGAACAGGCGCTTGAAATTGCCGACACGCTGGTGCGCTCCGGCGCGATCGACGTGCTGGTTGTCGACAGTGTCGCGGCGCTGGTGCCGCGCGCCGAACTCGAAGGTGAGATGGGCGACACCCATGTCGGCCTGCAAGCCCGCCTGATGAGCCAGGCGCTGCGCAAGCTGACCTCTTCGATCGCCAAGTCGCGCTGTCTGGTTATCTTCATTAATCAGATCCGCATGAAGATCGGCGTCATGTTCGGCAACCCGGAGACCACGAGCGGCGGCAACGCGCTGAAGTTCTATGCCTCCGTGCGCCTCGATATCCGCCGTATCGGCCAGATCAAGGACCGCGACGAGGTGGTCGGCAACCAGACCCGGGTCAAGGTGGTCAAGAACAAGGTGGCACCGCCGTTTAAGGTCATTGAATTCGACATCATGTACGGCGAAGGCATCTCAAAAAACGGCGAAATTCTTGATTTGGGCGTCAAAGCCGGCGTCGTCGATAAGTCGGGATCGTGGTTCTCACACAACGATCAGCGGATCGGGCAGGGCCGGGAGAACGCCAAGCAGTTCTTGGCCGACAACCCCGAGATCGCTCGCACCATCGAACACGCGATCCGCTCCAACGCGGGCCTTGTCGCGGAGAACATGATGGGCGAGGAAATTGAAGATACCGATAAGAAAGAACTGCCCGAGGCTGACGAAGCCGTCTGATGGATTGACCGGTGCGGGCTGTTTGCAGCCCGTTGTTCGGGTACCCGTCAGGGGCATGGATTCTGCGTAGCCGCCCCGATAGTCTCCCACTGAGGGAGATTCACAATGGAACGACGTTTGGCGGCCATACTCGCTGCCGACGTGGTCGGTTTCTCTCGCCTTATGGGCGAAGACGAAGCTGGAACGTTGGAGGCGCTGAAGGCGCTGCGTAAGGACGTCGTAGCGCCTGCCATTGCCAGCCACAAGGGCCGCGTCGTCAAGGTAATGGGCGACGGGCTGTTGGCGGAGTTTGCCAGCGTGGTTGAAGCCGTTGCCTGTGCTGTTGCGGTCCAGGCGGGGGTGCGCGAACGCAACGCATCGGCGGCGGATCAGCGCGAGATCCTGTTGCGCATCGGTGTCAACCTTGGCGACGTCATCGTTGAGGGGCGTGACATCTATGGCGACGGCGTCAATGTTGCCGCGCGGCTGGAAGCATTGGCCGAGCCCGGCAGTATCTGTATTTCGGATACCGTTCACCAGAGCATCAGGGCCAAGCTTGATCTGTCGTTTGATGACCTTGGACTTCAGACGGTCAAGAACATCGCCCAACCCATTCATGCCTATTTGATCACCGACGACACGGGGAAGAACGATGGCCAGGCTGGTCGAGATGAACCGCTGGCGCTGCCTGAAAAACCGTCCATCGCGGTGCTGCCGTTTGACAACATGTCGGGCGACCAGGACCAGGAATTCTTCGCCGATGGCATGAGCGAAGACCTCATTACGGCGCTGTCCAGGATACGCTGGCTTTTTGTCATCGCACGAAACAGTACGTTCACCTACAAGGGCCAAGCCGTCGAAGTGAAGCAGGTGGCCCGGGACCTGGGTGTGCGTTACGTGCTTGAAGGCAGCGTGCGGAAGGCGGGGAGTCGCATGCGGGTCACCGCGCAGTTGATCGATGCAACCACCGGCCATCACGTCTGGGCCGAACGGTATGATCGACAAGTCGACGGCATTTTCGAGCTGCAGGATGAGATGACGCAGACCATCGTTGGGGCCGTCGAGCCTGAGCTCTCAGCGGCTGAGCGGGACCGCGTGCTTTCCAAACCGCCGGACAATTTGGACGCGTGGGAAAGCTATCAGCGCGCGGTCTGGCATATGTGGCGGTATGCCGAGGACGATTGCGCCAAGTCTTTGAGTTTTTTTGATCGTGCGATCGGGCTCGACCCGAACTTTGCGCCAGCTTATGCGTACAAGACCTATTCTCTTTACCAGACCGTTATCATGGGTTGGTCACAGGACAACGCGGCAAGTCTCGCCGAGGGTCTGGTGTCGGCCGAGCGAGCCCTGCAGATCGATGATCAGGACTCCGTCGCCTTCTTTGCGGTTGGCCGCATCTACATGATGCAGGGCAAACACGACGCCTCGATCGACGCTTTGGAAAAGGCGATTGCCCTCAACCCCAGCTTCGCCCATGGCTACCATGGACTGGGCATGTCGCTGACGCTTGCCGGGCGGCTGGATGAAGCAAAACAAGCCTTGGAGTACTCCGAACGGCTCAGCCCTCGCGATCCCATTCTGTGGGCCTCGACCATTGTCCATGCCTTGGCGAATGTTCTGTCAGGCGACTACGAAGAGGGCGTGCGCTGGGCGATGGCGACGGTGCGCAACCCGCGCTCCACGGGATACTGGCCACACGCAGTCTTGGCGGCCGCTCTGGCCCATTCCGGGCGGCTTGATGAAGCACGCGAGTCTGTGCATTTGGCCGTCCAGGAGTTGCCGGATCTCACCTTGTCTTATCTGAAGACAACATTGCCGACCAAACAGCCTGATGGACTTGATCCTTATCTCGACGGATTACGCATGGCCGGTCTCCCGGAGTGATGAGGAGGCCTGCGCATGGACGATCGTCTGACTATTGAGACAACGCTTCGGCAACTGATCGACATCTTTTGGAACCAGCAAGCATTCGACCGGTTCGACGAATTCTTCAATGATGACTTCGTTCTTCACTCAGGACGTTCCGACTATGTCGGTGCACCCGGCCTGTGCGGCGGGTTCGCAGAGCCATTCGTGGCAGCGTTCCCGGATCTGCACCACGAAATCGTGTTTTTGCTGATCGACGGCGACATGGCGGCCATGCGCTACCACGGAACCGGCACGCTCAAGGGCAATTATGGCAGCCTGAAAGCGGCGGGCCAGAAGCTTGATTACCACGGCACCGTGATCTTTCAGATGCGCGACGGTCGCATTGCCGAAGTCTGGGGTCACTCTGACCTCGCCGACTGGGTCGCGGCGCAGGAGAGTGCCGCATAAGGGGCCGCGTCTGCCGTCTTGATCGGGCGGTACGAACCCGCCACATCCCTTGCCAAGACCGCTGCCGCTTGCTGGACAGCGGCCGTAGCCGGCGTTACAAGCGCGCGGCTCCAGCCTGTCGGGCGATTTTCGTCGGGCGCAGAGTGACCTGAGCCCTATGTTCATGAGGGAAAGACCATGACCGGTGTCAACGAGGTCCGTCAGACGTTCCTCGACTACTTCCGTGACAACGGGCACGAGGTTGTCGCCTCGAGCCCCTTGGTGCCGCACAACGATCCGACGTTGATGTTTACGGCAGCCGGCATGGTGCAGTTCAAGAACGTCTTCACCGGCGCGGAGACGCGGCCCTATAGCCGCGCTGTGACGGCGCAGAAGTGTGTGCGCGCGGGCGGCAAGCACAATGACCTCGACAATGTCGGCTATACGGCGCGCCATCTGACCTTCTTTGAGATGCTCGGCAACTTCTCGTTCGGCGACTATTTCAAGGAACAGGCGATCGAGCTCGCCTGGAATCTCACCACCAAGGAGTTCGGTCTGCCGGCTGACAAATTGCTGATCACCGTCCATTCATCGGATGAGGAGGCGGCGGCGCTGTGGCGCAAGATCGCGGGCTTCAGCGACGACCGGATCATCCGCATTCCGACTTCCGATAACTTCTGGTCGGCCGGTGACACCGGTCCGTGCGGACCGTGTTCAGAGATCTTCATCGATCAGGGTCCGGAGGTCGCCGGCGGACCGCCCGGCAGCGCGGACGAGGACGGTGACCGTTTTCTGGAGTTCTGGAACCTCGTCTTCATGCAGTTCGATCAGGTGACGCCTGACGAACGGATCGACCTGCCCAGGCCGTCGATCGATACCGGCATGGGGTTGGAGCGCATGGCGGCGATCTTGCAGGGTGTCGATAGCCTGTTCGATACTGATCTCTTCCAGGCGCTGATCCATGCCTCCGTCGACCTGACCGGTCAACCGGCCCACGGCGAACACCGGGCATCGCACAACGTGATCGCCGACCATCTGCGCGCGTCGAGTTTTTTGATGGCCGATGGTGTGTTGCCGTCGAACGAGGGCAGGGGTTATGTGCTGCGCCGCATCATGCGCCGCGCCATGCGCCATGCCCAACTGCTCGGCGCCGACGAACCGTTGATGTACCGTCTGGTGCCCGCGCTGGTCGGCGAAATGGGTCTGGCGTTCCCGGAACTCGGGCGCGCCGAGGCGTTGATTACCGAGACGCTGAAGCTGGAAGAGACCCGCTTCCGTGAAACGCTGGCGCGGGGTCTCAAGCTGCTTGATGAAGCGACCGCCGATCTGGAGCCTGACGGCGAGTTGTCCGGCGAGGTCGCGTTCAAGCTCTATGACACCTATGGCTTCCCCTTCGACCTGACCGAAGACGCGCTGCGCCGGGAAGGCCGCACCGTCGATCAAGCGGGCTTTGATGCGGCGATGGAGGAACAGCGCGCCAAGGCGCGCGCGGCCTGGCAGGGCTCCGGCGAAGCGGCGACCGATGCCTTGTGGTTTGAGATCCGCGAACGCGTCGGCGCGACCGAGTTCCTGGGCTACGAGACGGTCGAGGCGCAGGGCCGTGTCGTCGCGCTGATCGTCGACGGCAAGGACGTCGACGAGGTTGGCGACGGGACCGAGGTTCTGGTCGTCACCAACCAGACGCCGTTCTATGGCGAGTCCGGCGGCCAGGTCGGCGATGAGGGCGCCATGTTCGCGCCCGACCTTGAGGTGCGGGTGACCGACACGCAAAAACAGGTCGGCGATCTGCATGTCCACGTGGCGTCGGTCCAGCACGGTACGCTCGCGGTCGGTCAGGATGTGACACTCAGTGTCGACGATGTGCGCCGTGACAAGCTGCGCGCGAACCACTCGGTTACCCACCTGTTGCACGAGGCGCTGCGCCAAGAGCTCGGCGATCACGTCACCCAGAAAGGATCGCTGGTTGCGCCCGATCGCCTGCGTTTCGACATCAGCCACCCCAAGGCGATGACAACCGACGAAATCGCGGCGGTCGAAGCGATGGTCAACCGCGAGGTCCGCGCCAACGCGGACGTACGCACCCGCTTGATGACGCCGGACGAGGCCATCGCGGCTGGCGCGCTCGCGCTGTTCGGCGAGAAGTACGGCGACGAGGTTCGCGTCGTCTCCATGGGTACACCGACCGGCGAGCAAGCGGGTGAGACCTACTATTCGACCGAGCTATGCGGCGGCACCCACGTGCGGCGCACCGGCGATATCGGTCTCTTCAAGATCGTCTCCGAAGGCGCGGTCGCGTCCGGCGTCAGGCGCATCGAAGCGCTCACCGGACAGGCGGCACTCGACTACCTCAACTGTCAGGATGCGCGGGTCGAGGAACTCGCCGGTGCGCTCAAGACGACGCCGACGGACCTTGTCGAGCGCGTGCAGGCGCTTGCTGACGAACGGCGCAAGCTTGAGCGTGAGGTCTCCGACCTGCGTCAGAAACTCGCCACAGGCGGCGGTTCATCCGATGACGACGTGCGCGACATCGGCGGCGTCAAGGTCGTCGCGCGCCACGTCGACGGCGTGCCCGGCCGCGAACTCAAGAGCATGGCCGACGGCTTCAAGCAACGGTTGGGATCAGGCGTTGTTGCGCTGGTCGCGACCGATGACGGCAAAGCCGCCGTCGTCGTCGGTGTCACAGACGATCTGACCGAACGTTTCAACGCGGTCGACCTGGTCAAAACCGGCGTCGCCGAACTCGGCGGCAAAGGCGGCGGCGGGCGTCCCGACATGGCCCAAGGCGGCGGTCCCGACGCCAGCCGTGCGGCGGAAGCGATTAAGGCAATCGAAGCGGCACTGGGTGCGGCGGCGGCCTAAACGCGCGCATCGGTTAGACCACGAGACTCCCCATTCAGTGTGAGCCTTGTCCGCTGCCTCTGGCCGTGGTGATGACAGCTGCCTAGCTGCTGCTGGACTTGGCTATGCTTGATTTTGCTATGTCGACCACCTGCTGGGTCGGTGGTGAGGCTTTGTCGAACGCAACATTGTCGGGCGAAAGGGCGGCAACGATATCGGGCAACGTGACATCGCCAAGCCCCATGGGTTTGCCGGCGGCGTCTGCCCGGATCAGGGCAATGGCATCGCCACGCGCCTGATAGTAAGTCGCCAAGCGGCTGTTGTAGCGATAGAGGTGGACGGCGATTTGTACCAGGTAGATGAGCAGAGCGACGATCGCGATACGTGTCGCGATGCGCCCTGCGCGATGCCATTGGTCCGCTTCCGATAGTGCGCTTTCGACTTTGGTTACAGTGCCTTCAAGACTGATATGGCTATCGACCAGGCTCTCCCATTTTGACAGATCTTCGCGCAACGTTGAGATGCCGCCTGCGATGGTGTGAGGCAAGAGAAGCCCTTCCTGGCTGACATGGCTCAGGATCATTGATGCATGCTTTGCGATGGCGGCTCGCCCCGCGTCAGTCTGAGGATCGGCAACGATTTGCTCGGCAACGATTTGCTGGTCAACGCCGGTGCCTATCGGCGATGAGCGGACTAAGAGATGCTGGTCCTCAAGCGATGTGTAGTCGAGGCCAAGGCCGACAAGTCCGCCATTGGGGTCCCAGGCAAGGTTGTTGAACGTTCCGAGCAACGGCTGTCCAGCATTGCTCAAGTAATGGTGTCGCCAGTTTCCGTCGCTGTCGCCTTCGAGGACCAGAAGATTCCCGTCGGCAAAACCACTGCTGCCGCCGACGGCAATTAGCTTGCCATCCGGCGCGACCGTGACGGCATTGAGACGGCCTTCAATCTGTACGTCGTCAATGCTCGGACGTTCAACGGTTAGATTGCCTTGATTGTCGCCGAAGATAGCCAGAACCGTATCGTTGTCAGATTCGAACCACGGTTCTTCGTAGCCGACCGCCACGAACCGGGAACCGGAACCGGTCGCAACGAAGTACAATCGACCGTAGATCTCTTCGCTCTCCGGTTTTGGCCAAGCAACGTCCCAGTCTTGTCCCGGTTGTCGGGTCATGACCAACGGACCTTCGTTTCCCCACTCATCAATGACGATGCCGACAGCAACTAGCCCGCCATCTGGCTCAGTCGCCACGGACCACAATTGACCGCTGATGTCTTGTCCCTCCTGCTGCGGCCTGTCGACCGTCCACGTACCGTCGGGTTCGCTGGTCACTGTCAACACACGGTTGGATTGAACGGCGTCGCTGAGACTGGATGTCCACTCATGTCCGATAGCGATCAGCTGGCCACTTGGGCCTGCAACGACTGAAAGCAGCTCCCCAGAGAACCGGCCTGCAGCATCCTGCGGCCAATAGGGGACCCACACGCCGTCCTTTCCAAGTTCAAGGACGAGAGGCCAAGTCTCGCCATCCTCGTATCGATAGCCGACTGCAACAATGCGCCCATCCGGTGCGGCGACCACGGCGTTCAAGTCGCCCCAGATTGGCAAGCCACTGACCATGGGTGTCTCTGATGACCACGCACCGTTCTCATCGCGCGTGACGACAACAATGTCGCCGTTACCCCAGGCGTCATTTGCGCCGACGGCGATCAACCGGCCGCTGTCATCGACCGTCACTGCGTTAAGCATGCCACTGTGGGTCCATGCCTCGTGCCGCCATGCACCGACCTCGCTTTGAAGGACGGGCAGAACGTCGGCTCCGAACGCCAGGATCTTGTCGCGCGTGGCCGTGAGCTCGTCAAGAATCCTAAGCTGACTTTCCTCAAGGCTGCGCACCTCGTCCTCCAACGAAAAGTCCGCCATCTGGCGATCGATGTTGGCTATGACCGGTGGCAAGTAGAGAACGGAGACGGCACCAATGATGAGCGCGAGGATAATGAAGGCCAAAACGGCGTTTGACCGACGTTGAAGCCGGCGCGCCTGAGCGTAGAAGTTCTGCGCGAGGACTTCGGGCGTTTCAGGAACCTGCACGTCGTCTGGCACGCATTGTCCCCCGTGCCGTTACGGCGTCAAGGTTATCGCGAACCGGGTATATGTGTCACGCTGTGCAGATGTTTAGCGCCTAACCTCGCAAAAACGTGTAGGCGGGCCGCCTGCTACCCCAACTTCTTCTGCAGGTTCTCGTCGAGTTTGGCCAGGAACTGGTTGGTTGTCATGAACGGTTGGTCCTTGCCGATCAGGATGGCGAGGTCCTTGGTCATGTCACCGGATTCGACGGTTTCAACGCAGACTTCTTCCAGCGCATGGGCGAAGGCCGTGACATCTGGCGTGTCGTCGAACTCGCCGCGGTAGGAGAGGCCGCGCGTCCATGCGAAGATCGAGGCGATCGGGTTGGTTGACGTTTCGTTGCCCTTTTGATGTTCGCGGAAATGGCGCGTCACCGTGCCGTGGGCGGCTTCCGCCTCGACGGTCTTGCCGTCGGGCGTCATCAGGACGGAGGTCATCAGGCCGAGCGAACCAAAGCCCTGGGCCACCGTGTCGGACTGCACATCACCGTCATAGTTCTTGCACGCCCAGACGAACCCGCCATCCCACTTGAGAGCGGCCGCGACCATGTCGTCGATCAGGCGGTGTTCATAGGTGATGCCGGCGGCGTCGAACTTTTCCTTGAACTCCGCGTCGAAGACTTCCTGGAACAGGTCCTTGAAGCGGCCGTCATAGGCCTTGAGGATCGTGTTCTTGGTCGACAGGTAAACCGGCCACTTGAGATTGAGGCCGTAGTTCATGCAGGCGCGCGCGAAGCCCCGGATCGACTCATCGAGATTGTACATCGCCATGGCGACGCCGCCGCCGGGAAAGTCAAAGACGTCGAAACTCATGGCGTCGCCGCCGTCGTCCGGCTGGAAGGTCAGCGTCAGCTTGCCCTTGCCCGGCACCACGAAGTCGGTCGCGCGATACTGATCGCCGAAAGCATGACGGCCGATGACGATGGGTTTGGTCCAGCCCGGCACCAGGCGCGGCACGTTTTTGCAAATGATCGGCTGGCGAAAGACCGTGCCGCCCAGAATGTTGCGGATCGTACCGTTGGGTGAGCGCCACATCTTCTTCAGACCGAACTCCTCGACCCTGGCCTCATCGGGCGTGATGGTCGCGCATTTGACGCCGACGCCGTGCTTCTGGATCGCGTGTGCCGCGTCGACCGTGATCTGGTCGTCGGTGGCGTCCCGGCTTTCGATGCCGAGGTCATAGTAGAGGAGGTCGACGTCGAGATAGGGCAGGATCAGCTTGTCCTTGATGAACGCCCAGATGATCCGCGTCATTTCGTCGCCGTCGAGTTCGACGACGGGGTTCTTGACCTTGATTTTCGCCATGGTGGCCTCCGGATCAGCTTGTCTGCATGGTGGATTGGGGCGTCATTGTGCGGCGCAACATAAAGGCCGCTTCGGCCGGTTCAAGGGAAAACGGGTTTAGGTCGCCTAGGCTATTTCCTTGATACCGAGTGCCGGCAGGACGGCGTCGGCATCGGGCACGAGACGATAGGAATCGCGGATTGTCTCCGGCGCGAAACGGTGCGTGATCAGGTGATCGAACATACCTGTCAGCGTACTCCAGTAACCCTCGACATCGACCAGGATCGACGGTTTGGCATGTTGGCGCAGCAGATGCAGCGTGATGACTTCCATCATCTCATCGACCGTGCCGATACCGCCGGGCAGGCTGACAAAGGCATCGGCGCGCTCGATCATGACCGCCTTGCGCGCGAACATGCTGTCGACCTCGATCATGTGGGTCAGGCCCTGGTGCGCCACTTCGACCCGGCGCAGCATGGTCGGGATGATGCCGGTGACGGTGCCGCTGGCGGCCAACGCCGCGTCGGCCACGATGCCCATCAAACCGACATGGGCGCCGCCATAGATCAACTCGATGTTCTGCTTGGCGATGGCTTCGCCTAGTATCTGGGCTTGCTGGCGATAGACGTCCCGGTCGCCAAGGCTGGAACCGCAGAAAACGCAGATGGACCGAATCTCAACCATGATGGATCGTTTCGTTGTCTTGTTGTTGGCGGTGGCGGTACTCGCCGGCATCCGGCCAGCCGTTGCCGGCGAGGCGGATGTTGTTGCGGTTGAGGTAATCGAAACCGCCGAGCGCGTCTACACGTTCCATGTGACGGTCGCCCACGCGGATACCGGCTGGGATCACTATGCCGATCGGTGGGATGTCGTGGCGCTCGACGGCACGGTTCTTGGTTCGCGGGTGCTGTTTCACCCCCATGTCGACGAACAGCCGTTCCGGCGCAGCCTGTCAGGCGTCGAGATCCCGCACGGCATCGACCAGGTCGAGCTTCGCGCCCACGACAGCGAACACGGGTTGGGCGGCGCCGTCATGTCGGTTGCCCTGCCGTGAAACCGGCACAATTCCTTCGATTTGTTGCCGTCTTGACAATCATGCTACACCGGGGCGCTTGGACCGCACCGCGAAGAAGTCGACGCTACTGACATGAGGACCGTTCTTGCCCTTGTTGTTCTGCTTGTGCTCGCTGCACTGGTGTTCTTCGTGCTGGAGCCGGACGATGCCGGCGAAAACGCCGAAGTAACCACCGAAAGCAGCGATACTGGCGCGAGCTCGGACGACGGCACGGCGACATCGCAAAGCGATGAAACCGACGAAACTGCCGAGACCGATGCCGGTGCCGACACGGGCGACGCATCGTCACAGACGTCGGACACATCCGAACAGACTGCTTCTGACGAAGGGACCGAGACGCCCGAGGCCGAGGCTGCCGATGCGGGTGCCGCCGCGGATGCCGAAAGCGCGGGCGGGCAGGATGAAACCTCAGCCGACACAACCGACGCCGAGCCCGTAACACCCAGCTTCGACATCGTCCGCGTTGAGACGTCCGGCGATGCGGTCATGGCCGGGCGCGCCGCGCCGGGGGCGACCGTTCAGGTCTACAGCCATGACGGCTTGGTCGCCGAGACCACCGCCGATGACAACGGCGATTGGGTGGTCGTGTTGGAACAGCCCTTGGAAGCGGGTAGCCATGAGCTGTGGCTGAAGTCTGAAGAGACGAACGGCGCGGTCAGTGAATCGCGCGAAAGCGTCGCGATGCTGGTTCCCGAACCCGGCGATACGCCGGCGGCCTCAGCCGATGCCATAGAGCCGCCGGCTAGCGGCGACACGGAACAGGCCACCGCGTCGAGCGATGCTGCCGAAGAGGTGATCGCCGTTCTGGTGCCACGCGACGAAGACGGTGAGGTCGAGATCCTTCAGGAGCCGGAAGACGGTGTCGGTCTTGCCGGCGGCGATGGCCTGTCGCTCGACACATTGGACTATGACGAAGCCGGCGAAGTCTCGTTGTCCGGCAAAGCCGAACCCGGCGCCGAAGTGCGCGCCTATGTTGATGGCGAACTGGTTGGCCGGGCACTGGCTGATGACACCGGAAGCTGGCGGATGATGCTGGATAAGCCGGTCGAGCAGGGGCTCCATGCGCTCAGGATTGATCAGGTCGATGAGGCGGGTATCGTTCTGGGGCGCGTCGAGACACCGTTTGACCGCGAAGCCTTGCAGCTACCGGCGAGCGCGGAGCCGCTTGTGATCATTCAGCCGGGCAACAACCTGTGGACCATCGCGCGCCACTCCTATGGTTCCGGTGTCCACTACACACACATCTACGAAGCCAACCAGGGACAGATCGCCGATCCGCACCTGATCTATCCCGGCCAGATCTTCGTTCTGCCCACGATTAACTGAGCAGCCCGGCTACCCGCGCTAAGAGGACGACGGACAGGTTACGGTGTGCTGCGTATGGCGGCCGAACCGGACATGGCCGTTGTCTGTCCACGGTTGCGGCCGCGCGCAGTTGCTGGCGACCGGCTGTGCCGCGTTGCTGGCGCCGCGGTTGGGATCGAGCGCCGCCTTGCATGGTGAATCGTTGTCGTCCGTGATGCCCAGGATCGGCATCAGTGCCTTGACCGGCGCCAGGATCGAGCTCAGCAAACTGCCGCCGACGCCGGTCGCCACGTCAAGCGGGCCAACCGACAAACTGGGATCGTCGAGTGGCCCGGTGATTTTGACCGCCGACGCCAGGCTCAGCAGGGTCGCGTCCTTGGGCGTCGGTGCCAGGCGAAGATTGATGGTCTCGTTGAGCATGTCGATAGAGCCGCTGCCCGCGACCGTCATCGTCGTGGTGTCGAGCAGGGTGACCTCGCTGGTCGCTTTGCCGTCGGTGAGATCGTAGCGCAGCACGAGACAGGAAATGACGCTCGGGTCCTTTTTGTCGCGCCACGGCGCCAGCAAATTCACGAAACTATCGGCCTTGCGCAGCACGTCGCTGCCGACATAGCCGTTCTGCAGCACAATGTCGGCATGGCCGGTGACGTCTTTGAGTGTCTGGTTGACGTCGGCGATATCGCTGTCGGCCTCGATATCAATATTAAGGGGGCCGCGAACATCGCCTGGCAGGTCGAACATGGTCGAGATATCGGTGGTCGAGGCTTCGACAAGCTTCAAGGTGCCGTCGATGGGCGGGTTGGTGACACTGTGTGCGATCTTGAAGTCTGACGTCAGCTTGCCGGAGGCAAACAGCGCGGTGAGGCCGTAGAGCCCGACCTCCCGGTCGTCGGTGCGAATGCGCAGATGCGCATTCTGGAACTCAAGATCTTCGTAGCTGACTTTCGTTGTTTGAAGGGTGACGTCCAGGTCGATGCCCGGATCGGGAATAATCAACGGCTCGTCCTCGGCGAGGTCGTTGGCACCCATGGCGTCGGCAATGTCCGCCACATCCAGGTCGTCGGTCGACAGGCTGCCGGAAAAGGCCGTGCGCCCGCCGCTGTCGTCGATGTCCAGCGAACCGGCCAGTTCCTGCTTATCTATGACAGCTTTCAAGCTGCTCAGCGTGTAATTGTCGCTGTCCTTCTCGATCAGGTTCGTCGACATGGTGAACGGCAGGGCCGGCAAGTCGATGTCGTAAAGATTGCCGATGGCCTGCAGGTTGTCGGTGGTGACCTGAAGCGGAAGCGGCACGCTAAGCGGATCGTCGAGATTGGCGATTGTTGCGCCGAAGGTGGCGTTGGCCGAACCGGATGCCGCGACACCATCGGTGACCACAAATGCGCCGTTGGTTTCGGTTCCTTTCAGCGACATCGTGAACGCCGTGGCGGGCATCTCGATGTCCAGCCAGTCGCCCAGGCGCGACATGTCGGGTCCCGACAGTGACAGTTTGACGGCCTGGGGCGGAATACCGTCCCATGTCGCATCGGTCATCTCGAACGTGATATCCGTCTCGCCCAGTTTGCCGCTGCCGCTTGCCTGAAGCTTGTCGTCCAAGCTGAAACTGGCGTCCAGCGCATAGGATTCCGACGGCAGATCAATCGTCGCCAGTTTGGCGATCCAAGTCGGATCGTCGCCGGAAATCGAGACGCTGCCGGATGCCGATGGCGGTGACACGTCGGTCCCGATGGTAACGTCGAGCTTCGCCGTCGTGTCAGTCAGGGTCGCGTCGCCCTTGGCGACAATTTGATCGCCCGTCACGTTGGCGGTGCCGGTGAATTGGAGCGGTTGGGCCGGCAACTGCACGCCGGCCAGCGGCGATAGCGATGAGATATCATCGCTATCAATCGTGATGTCGGCCGAGCCGCTGGCCGTGCCGTCATGACCAAGGCCGACGTGACCGTCGATGGTTAGCGTCACGCCCAAAGCCACCACGTTGCCCTTAACCGGCGTGTCGAGATCCGGGTCAATCACCGCCTCCAGGCTCGGCAGGTTGAGATCGATAGTCACCGGTGTGTCGTCGACCTGGCCGGTCGTGGTGATGTCGAGGTTGTTTGCCGACGAGGCCAGATGCACATCGTCGAACCAGCCATTCAGGCTGTCGCCGGCGGCCTTATCGTCAAACTTGACGTTGAGTCGCGTGATGCTGAGGTCGTCGGGCAGTGTGACCGACATGCCGCCGCCGCTGCCGTTGTCCGACGTCTCCAGGTTCCAGTTGGCTTCACCGTCACTCGACATCTCGAGATTGGCATCAACCTGCTCCATGTCCAGCTTGTCGAACACCAGATTGCCAGATAGCAACGGCCATAGCTGGACCGTTGCGTCGAGTTTGCTGATGACGAGCATGTCCTCGTCGCTCGCCCAGGACGCGTTTTTCAGCTTGACGTCGGTGGCGGTGATCTCGGGCGCAAGTGACAGGGATACGTTGAGCGTGCCGTCAATATCCAGGCGCCGGCCCAGCGCGTCTTCCAGGCGGTCGGCCAGGACCTGATCGAACATGTTCTTGTCAAACTGACTGACAGCCACGATCAGCCCGACCAGAACCGCTATGACAAGCAGCCCAGTTAGCTTAAGAAGGCGCCGCCGCCATGATTTGCGGCGTTGACGACGTTTAACCATGATCGCACTGTAGACCGAATTTCGGGCCCGGTAACCCGTCAGTGCCGGTTCGATATGGCGGGTCGCTGCTGTTGTGGAGGCGAGGTTAGGTCACGTGTCAAAGTCTGACGAGCCTCTCAGCGAGGCGACATTGTCCCTCTACCTGCGCCGATTGGTCCAAGACGAGATCGATCGTTCGTTCAAGCTTGGCTTGTCGGCACCGAAGAACGGCGGCCGTCGTGCCGAGCGTCCCAAATCTGACGCCCAGGTGACAGGCAGTCCCGCAAAGCGCGGCAACGGGGGGCTGTAATCTCCGCGATTACGGGTGTTGCGAAGCCGTGTATCCGTGCGGTGTGACCGGCTATACCTGTTCGCGATGGTGTGCGTGACATCCTATAGACACTGTTTGGCGTGCTTCGTCGCGGCAATCCTCCTCGTTTCGTCCGCGGGTTGGGCTGACGACGATGAGGGCTCAGAACCGGCTGAGACGGAACAGGCGGGGCCGCAGGTCGACTATGACGTCACCTTGAATGTCCCCAACATCGAGGGCCTGCGCGGACAGATCGAAGAGAGTTCACAGCTGATCAGCCTCTCCGATGATCCGCCGGCCAGTCTCAGCGGCCTCAGGCGTCGCGTCGATGCCGATAGCGAGCGGTTCGATGCGGTCATGCGCTCGCGTGGCTACTATGACAGCGAGATCATTTCGCGCATCGATACGGAAACGGAGCCGGTCACCGTCGAAATCTCGGTGACGACCGGCGAGCAGTACCTGATCGCCGCCTACGATATCGCCTATTTCGGCGGCGCTCCCGCCCACGAAGCCGCGCTGGTCGACTTAACGGATATCGACGTGACGTTGGGAGAGCCTGCCATGGCGGAGGTCGTGGTTGGTGCAGAATCCCAGGCGGTCCGACATTTGCGCGACAACGGTTATCCGTTCGCGGCATCCGACGATCGGTTGGTGCTCGCTGATCATGCCGATAAGACGATCTGGGTTCAGGTCACGATCACACCCGGGCCATTCGTGCGCTATGGCCCGACGGAAATTACCGGCATCGACCGCATGGAAGCTAACTATTTCCTGCGCCGTGTGCCCTGGCAGCAGGGCGAGATCTATGATCAGTCCGTCGTCGACCAGTACCGGCAGGATCTCGTGGACTCCGGGCTTTTCAGCCAGGTCACCGTAAAACCCGACGAGGACACGGATCAGGAAGTCCGCACGGTTGAAGTCGCGATCGAGGAGGGGCCGCCGCGAACCGTTCGTGCCGGCGCCTCCTTTTCGACCGAAGACGGCTTCGAGGTCCGTTTCGGGTGGCAGCACCGCAACATCTTCGGCGAGGCGGAACTGCTGGATCTGTCGACCACGCTCGGCTTGATCCGCCAACGCCTGGACGCGACCTACCGACAACCTGGCTTCCGGCGGCTGGAACAGGACCTCGTCGTGACCGGCGCCTTGCTCAACGAGGAATTGGAAGCGTTCCGGCAGACGGGCGCCACGGGATCGGTGGCCATCGAGTGGCCGGTCAGTGAACATTGGACGGGATCGATGGGCGTTGCCGTGGAGTTCTTGCAGATCGACGAGGAGCAGACCGGCGAGGACGACCAGACGGTTCTGCTGGTCGGTTTGCCCGTCTCCTATAGCTATGACGACACCGACGACCTTCTCAACCCGACCAAGGGATTTCGATTGCTGCTTGGCGCGACACCATGGACCGGCCGGATCGGACCCGTCTTCAACGTTGTTTCGTCCAGCGTCGGCGCCGTCGAAACCGACAGCCAGGCTGCCGTGTCGTTCCTATCGTCACAGGTCGCCGCCTCGACCTACTATCCGCTGGACGCGTATGACGACTACGTCATCGCGGTCAGGGGAAGGGTCGCGTCGGTGGGCGGTGAGCCGACCCAGACATTGCCGGCAAACAAGCGGCTCTACGCCGGCGGTGCCGGTTCGGTGCGCGGTTACGAGTTTCAGAAGGTCGGTCCGCTGGACGCGGATAACAATCCGCTCGGCGGCCGATCCTTGATCACCGTGGGCGCAGAGCTGCGGGTTCGTTTTCTGGACGACTTCGGCGTTGTCCCGTTCATTGACGGCGGCGGCGTCTATGATTCGACAGTCCCGGATTTTGAGGAGGAGTTCTTTTGGGGCGCCGGCCTGGGCGTTCGTTACTACACCGATTTCGGACCGTTGCGCTTGGATGTCGGCGTGCCCCTGAATCGCCGCAAGAATATCGATGATCCCTTTCAGTTCTACATCAGCCTGGGTCAAGCGTTTTGAAACGGCGCATCCTTATCATCACCGCGTCGCTGGCCGCCCTGCTGGTCGTCCTGGCGGTGGCTGTTGTCGTCGGAGGCCTGATCTACATTGACACCGCCAGCGGACGCACGTGGCTGGCCAAGACGATCGAGGATGCGGCCAGCGAGCCGGGCGTGATGGAGATCGAAATCGGTTCCATCGGACCGGGATTGCCAGGTGCGATCGCCATCGATCAAGTCACTGTCCTGGACGGCGAGGGACCCTGGCTAACCGTTGACGATGTCGCGGTTGATTGGGACCCCTGGGCGCTTCTCACGCGGACCGTGGCTGTCGACTCATTCACTGTTGGCGATGTCGTTGTCAGCCGGGCACCCGTTTCCGGCGAGAGTAGCGACGATGTCACCGAGACCGATGCCGATGCGGCACTGCCCACACTGCCGGTCGGTGTGACGATCGATGAGATTGTGGTCGCGCGTGTCGACCTCGACGAAGCACTGTTCGGCATCGCCGCAACCTTGAAGGTCGAAGGCATGGCCAGTGCGTCGCGCGCTGGTGACGTGGCGTTGGATCTTGGCGTGTTCCGCACGGATGGCGCGGGGGGCGCGGTCCAGACCAAAGCCGATGTCAATCTGGGCGCCAACCAACTAACGCTCTGGGCCAACGTCTACGAACCGGCTGATGGCGTTATCGTGCACATGTTGGGCTTGGAGGATGCGCCGCCCTTCGATCTGACGCTTGAGGGCAAAGGACCGGCAAACGACTGGTCGGGAACGCTGAACGCGATGGCCGGCGACGACCTTGCGGTCGATGTCGATCTCCGGGTTCAGGCTGCGGATACACTGAAAGTGGCGCTTGACGGCAGCGCCAGCGTAACGCCTCTGGTCCCGGCGGACGTTCAGCCGCTGGTCGGCACGTCGCTGACGATCAACACCGCCTTCGTTATCGACGATGACCTCTATCGCATCGAGAGCCTGGCGGTGGAGGCACAGTCGCTCGCGATTTCGGCAGCCGGCGAATTGGACCTGGCGGCGAACACGGTTGACCTGGAGGCGCTGCTGGAGAGCCGCGACAACGGGCCGATCGAAGTCTTGGCCGACCCGCTCACGCTGGGGACTTGGGAGCTCAGCTTGACCGCGACGGGCGATCTCGCCGCGCCGGCGCTGACCGTGGCGGGGTCGATCAATGCGCTGGGCGTCCCCGATGCCGTCGCCGGGGATGCCACGCTCTCCGCCATCCTCGTCCCGGATGCAGACCGGGGCTGGCACGGTGAGGGCCAGGTCGTCGTCGATAGTCTGGTCGCCCGTGAACCCGCTGTCGGCACGCTTTTGGAGAACACGGCCCAGATCGACATTGACGTCACCATCGACGAAGAGTTCGCCGAACTTTCGGTGGCGACGTTGCGGGTCACCGGCGCGAACCTGGATGTCGCGGCCCAGGGCGCACTCGATTTGAACGCGATGTCCGGTGAGGTCGTGGCAGATGTCGATGTCGCCGATGTCTCCGGTTTCAGCGATCTCGTCGGCTTGCCGATGAGCGGCGGTCTTTCGGTCCAAAGCGATCTGTTGCTGGCGCCTGATTTCTCTCTCATGACCGGCCCGATCAACATTGCCGGAGAGGGGCTTGAAATCGCCATGAGCAGTGTCTCGCCGTTCATCGGCAACAGCTTGACGGTGACGACCGAACTGGAAAGCGATCTCGCGACCTATGCCGTTCTCGATGCCTTGAAAGCCCAGACAGAATCCGTCGATGCCACCGGCCGCATTGATCTTGCCGACGGCTTCTCGACCCTGGACGGCGATTTGGCCGGTGAACTCATCGTCACGCCCGCGGTCGCAGGGTTGCTTGCTGCTGACGCGGGCGGCAGCGCCTCGTTCGAAGCCCAGCTCTCGGGGTCCGTCGATGATCCGCTCGTCCGCGCGCAGGCCGTGCTCAACGGCGTCAGCATGGCCGGTATCTCCGCCGATGGCGTTAGGGCTGCCGCGGAGGTTGGCGACCTTTCCGGTGCGCCCAGCGGCAAGGCCCTGATCACGCTGCCGCCCGAGTCCGGTTCCCTCAAGGTCGCCGTGTCGTTTGTTGAAGAGGGGGAAGACATCAATCTTCCGGTGATCGCGCTAAACGGTCCTGGCCTGGTGGGCAATGGTGCGCTCCGCGTCAACGGAGCCGGGATCGTCTCCGGCACCATTCAGGCCAGCGACGCCAATGTTGGCCCGCTCGCCGGGTTGGTCGGTCTGGATGGCGATGGTGCCCTGACGTTCCGTATCGATGCGCAGGCCGGGGCAGGCGGCGGCCAAGAGGCGCGTGTCGCCTTGCGGGCCAACGACCTGATCTTGACCCTGGATGATGGCGGTCTGATCACCGTGGGGGACATCCGTGTCAACGCCGACCTCAGCGATCTCGATGGCGAACCGGCCGGCGTTGCCGACATCTCGTTGAGCCAAGCCTCGTTCGATACCTACACGCTGGACGGCGCGGTCGTGCGCGGCGAGCTGGCCGGCGACCTCGCGACGATCGACGCGCAGGCAAGCGGCAATGCCGGCGTCCCGGTCAGCGTCGATACGGCGATTCAGGCCGATCTCGCCAGCGACAATGTGGAGCTTGTCTTCGAGCGACTGGCAGGTACCGTCAGCGACCAGGACTTCGCGCAGAACGGCCCGCTTCGCCTGGAGCTGGGTGATGGCACAGTCGTCGTCGAGAACATCGTCCTCGAGATGGGCGGCGGCACCGTTTCGGGTGATTTTGTACGTACGCCCCAGTCGCTTGAGGCAGGCGTCGAAATTGCCAACCTGCCGTTCGAACTGATCCGGATCATCGCGCCCAGGTCACGCACAACCGGCCTGATTGAAGGCAGCGCCCAGGTGACGACGCGCAACAATGCGGTGGTCGGCTCCGTCGACCTTGCGGTGAACGACGTTGATTTATCCGAGCGCACCGGCGACGAGAACATGGTTGCTGATGTTCGGTTCAATGCCGAACTGGATGAGAGCTTGATCACGGCAGAGCTGGATGTATCGGGCTTGCCCGGCAGCCAGGTTTCCGGTCAGGCCCGCATTGGCGCGGCGTTGAATGCCACCACGCTGGAAGCAGCCAACGCCATGTCGGCTCCCCTGGACGCTGCGATCGACGTGAACATCAAGCTGTCGGAGATCTGGGAAACGCTTCCGGCCAGCGACCAGCGTATGACGGGTAACCTAGTGGCGGCGCTAACGGCGCAAGGCGTTGTTGGCGATCCCGATGTTGCCGGTGAAATAACCTTGCGGGACGGCACCTATGAACACCTGGTCTATGGAACGCTGATCGACCAGATCGCCCTGACGGTGACCGGCAACAGCACCGAACGATTGACCCTCGCCCTACAGGCGAGCGACGGCGGCGATGGGCGTATCGAAGCCAATGGCGATGTGAACCTTGCCGGCGATATCGACATTCAGGCAGCCCTGTCGCTCAGTAGCGCCACCTTGGTTCGCCGCGACGATGTAACCGCCACGGCCAGCGGCAACATCACCTATAACGGCACACCTTTGCGGGGCGCCATCGAGGGCGCAATCACGACGGACGTGATTGAGATCAACCTCGTCAACTCCCTGCCGCCCTCGGTTGTCGTCCTGGATGTTCAGGACGTCTTTGGCGACAGAGGCAATGGCGCGTCTGCGGCGAGTTCGAGTCTATGGGTCGCCGATCTTGACGTCACCATCGACATCCCCCGGCGCTTCTTTGTCCGGGGCCGCGGTGTCGAGACCGAGTGGTTCGGCAACATCGCGATTGCCGGCACCACCGACAATCCGGTCGTGAACGGGAAGATCGAAGTCCAGCGCGGTCAGGTCCTTCTGGTCGGCCGGCCCTTCGATGTCACACGCGGGACCGTGGAATTGGACCCCGAGCAGATCGACAACCCGATTCTGGATATTGCGGCCCAGAGCAGCCGTGAGGACGTGACCGGCATTATCACCATCAGCGGCCGCGCCCTTGACCCGGATATCGAGATCACGTCGACACCGCCGCTGCCGCAGGCCGAGGTTCTGCCGCGCGTCCTGTTCGGCAAGAGCTCGTCGAACCTCTCGGCGTTCGAAGCGTTCGAGGTGGCATCGGCCGTCGCCGAGTTGAGCGGCGTGACTGGCGGCTCGAGCATCCTGGACCAGACACGCCAGACGCTCGGCATCGACGTTCTGCGTGTGTCGTCCGATGACGAGGGAGCCACTCGCGTCGGCGCTGGCAGCTATGTGACAGAGGACGTCTATGTCGGTGTCGAGCAGGGCACCCAGACCGGATCCGGCGCCGTCACGGTAGAGGTCGAACTGACGGACAGCCTTTCGGTCGAAACCTCGACAGGCAGCGATGCCAGCGCCAATGTGGGCGTCAATTGGCGATGGGACTATTAGCTGGCATGACGAGGCGATCGGTCTCGTGTTCGTCGTGCCGCGTCTTGATCAATGCGGAACGTTGCCTAAGGGGAAGTGATGGACAAATCGAAACTGGGTCGGCGGGCGCTGTTACAGGGCGCGGCGCTGGTAGGTTTCGCCGGCTGCGCCCAGGCCGGCGGTAACGACGGCGATGATGGCTTGTGCCCTGAAGTCGTCGGCCTAACGCTGCGCGTGGTCCGTCCCGGCGACATGGTGACCATGGATTACCGTGAGGACCGCGTGACCGTTCATGTCGACGATGACGGTGTGATCGAGAGGCTTGAGATCGGCTAGATACCACGATCAACGATCGCGGTACTGCTGCCCAGACTGTGCCGCTGTGGCACATAACAAGACATGAGGCTCGTCAATCGGGGGCGTGAACGTCGTTCACAGAAGCGGCCTAAGTTATTGCCGTATGGGGATAAACAAGGGCGGCGTGGCAATGCTGTCGAAAGACTGGTGCCGGATGTCTGACTCGAACAGACGACCTACCGCTTACAAGGCGGTTGCTCTACCAACTGAGCTAATCCGGCGCCGCGCGTGACCTAGCATAAACCGGGATCGCGCAAAACTGCTTGTGAGTCATTTGGGCGGTTTGCGGCTCGGTCCAGTCTTTTCGAGACCCGAACGCAGGGCATAGAGCGCGACGGCCGCCGCATTGGAGACATTCAGGCTCGCCATACCGCCGGTATGGGGAATTTGCGCCATCACATCGCAGGCTTCGCGGCTCAACCGGCGTAATCCGGGCCCTTCGGCGCCCAGAACCAGAGCGACCGGTCCGTTGTCGGCCAATTGGTCGAGCGAGGTCGGTGCGTCGGCGTCCAGACCGACGATCCAGAAGCCCATCTTTTTCAGGTCGTCCAGGGCGCGCGCCAGATTGACGACGCGGACCATCGGCACCTTTTCAACGGCACCGGACGCCGCTTTGGTCAGCGCGCCGGTGGCCGTGGGCGAATGGCGGTCCTGAAGCACCACGGCTGAAGCGCCGAATGCCGCGGCAGAGCGAAGAATCGCGCCGATGTTGTGCGGATCGGTCACCTGATCGAGAACGACCACCAGATCGTGCCCGGAACAGGCCGATTGCAGGTCTTCAACGGGCAGGGGGTCGGCTTGCAGCGCCAGGCCTTGATGGACAGAGCCCGGGGCCAGGTGGCGGTCAATCTCCTGGCGATCGGTGGTCTTGATGGTGAGATCTTTGGGCAGATCGGCCTCTTTCTGGAGGGTCCTGAGCGCGTCGGCGGTTGCCATCAACAGGTGACAGCGCCGGGCCGGATTGGAAAGGGCGGCCAAAACGGGATGATGACCATATATCCACAGCCCCTGGTTGCCGCTTTTGCGGCCTTCGGAGCGGGGTTTTCGTGGGCGGTGCTTGCGATTCATGAGGCCAATGTTATATGTTCAAAAACGACAAGCAGACACATCAATGACGTGCCGACGTGACGGACGCGGAGCGCGAAGTGGCGTTCGCGCTTCGTTTTCGTTGACAATATAGGAGAATTCCCATAGTTCGCCTGCCTCCGGCGGCGGCGATGGTCATACGAAAACTGGAGGGATGCCTGAGTGGTTAAAAGGGACGGGCTGTAAACCCGTTGGCTATGCCTACGGTGGTTCGAATCCACCTCCCTCCACCACCATCTGGCATCGCCGACGCGACGTTTGGAACGGGACAGGAATCGCGGATCGAGCGCGGGTGTAGCTCAATGGTAGAGCCCCAGCCTTCCAAGCTGGTTATGCGGGTTCGATTCCCGTCGCCCGCTCCAAATGATGGAACAGAGACAACAACAGCCCGGATCGGCGGGTCAGCTTAAGTCTAAGTAGGAGACGGCGCAGGATGGCGAAGGAGAAGTTTGAGCGTACGAAGCCGCATGTGAACATCGGCACGATTGGGCATGTTGACCACGGCAAGACGACGCTAACGGCTGCGATCACGAAGGTATTGGCGACGACGGGCGGTGCGACGTTCACGGATTACGCGTCGATCGACAAGGCGCCAGAGGAGAAGGAGCGCGGCATCACGATCAACACGGCGCATGTTGAGTATGAGACGGAGAACCGTCACTACGCGCATGTGGACTGTCCCGGTCACGCCGACTACGTGAAGAACATGATCACGGGCGCGGCGCAGATGGATGGCGCGATCCTGGTTGTGAGTGCTGCCGACGGCCCGATGCCGCAGACGCGCGAGCACATTCTGCTTGCGCGCCAGGTCGGTGTTCCCGCGATCGTTGTCTACCTGAACAAGGTTGATCAGGTTGACGACGAGGAGCTTCTGGATCTGGTTGAGCTGGAAGTTCGCGAGCTTTTGTCGTCTTACGACTTCCCCGGCGACGACATTCCGATGGTGCGCGGCTCGGCGCTTGCTGTGATGGAAGACGGCGACGCGACGATCGGCGCTGAATCGATCCTTGAGCTGATGCGCGAGGTCGATGCTTACATTCCGACGCCGGAGCGCGCGATCGACCGTCCGTTCCTGATGCCGATCGAGGACGTTTTCTCGATTTCGGGTCGCGGGACGGTTGTGACGGGCCGTGTTGAGCGTGGCCAGGTCAATGTCGGCGACGAGATCGAGATTGTCGGCATCAAGGACACGACGAAGACGGTTTGCACGGGCGTTGAGATGTTCCGCAAGCTTCTGGACAGCGGCCAGGCGGGCGACAACATCGGCGTTCTCTTGCGCGGCACGAAGCGCGACGAGGTTGAGCGCGGCCAGGTTCTGGCGAAGCCCGGTTCGATCACGCCGCACACGAAGTTCAAGGCCGAGACATATGTTCTGACGAAGGACGAGGGCGGCCGTCACACGCCGTTTTTCACGAACTATCGTCCGCAGTTCTACTTCCGAACGACGGACGTCACGGGCCACGTGATGCTGCCTGAAGGTGTCGAGATGGTGATGCCTGGCGACAACATCACGATGGACGTGGAGCTGATCGCGCCGATTGCGATGGACGAAGGCCTGCGCTTTGCGATCCGCGAAGGCGGCCGCACCGTCGGCGCCGGCGTCGTCGCGCAGATCGTCGAGTAAGGTTGGAGAGAACGCCTGACCGTGTTTAGGAGTGTAGCTCAATTGGTAGAGCACCGGTCTCCAAAACCGGGGGCTGTAGGTTCGAGTCCTACCACTCCTGCCAGGTGACAAGGTTGGTGGCGCCGGTCCGAAAAAGGACCTGGCGCCACCGTTGATACAGAGGAACAGTCGTTCATGGCGAAGACATCGCCGGTCGAGTTTGTCCGTCAGGTCCGTCAGGAAGCCAGCAAGGTTACCTGGCCGACCCGCAAGGAGACGCTGATTACCACCGCGACCGTGCTGGCCATGGTCGTGCTGGTGGCGCTGTTCTTCTTCTTAATCGACCAGTTTTTTGCCTGGGGCGTTCAGGTGATTTTGGGACTTGGAAACTAAGCGCATGGCGCACCGTTGGTACATCGTGCATTGCTACTCCGGCTTCGAAAAGAAGGTCGCGCAGTCGATTCAGGAGCAGGCGGTGCAGCAGGGGCTTGAGGACATGTTCGAAAATGTTCTCGTGCCGTCTGAAGAAGTCGTCGAAATGCGTGGCGGCAAGAAAGTGTCATCGGAGCGCCGGTTTTTTCCGGGTTACGTCCTGGTGCGCATGGACATGACGGACCAGACATGGCACTTGGTGCGCAACACGCCGAAAGTGACGGGTTTCCTGGGCAGCGGTCAAAAGCCGATGCCGATCCCCGATCACGAAGCCGAGCGCGTTATGAGCCAGGTTCAAGAGGGTGTCGAGCGGCCGCGCCCGTCGATCACCTACGAGATCGGCGAGACCGTCAGGGTCGCCGACGGACCGTTTACCTCGTTCAACGGCACCGTTCAGGAAGTCGACGAGGAGCGTGCCAGGCTGAAGGTCGCGGTTTCGATCTTCGGCCGCGCGACGCCGGTGGAACTGGAATACACACAGGTCGAAAAGACCTGACAATCAAGTGGCCCGGCCCGTTAGGGGCGGTCCGAACACAGGGTAAGACGTGAGATGGCGAAGAAAGTCGCAGGATACATCAAACTGACGGTGCCGGCCGGCCAGGCCAACCCGTCGCCGCCGATCGGCCCGGCGCTGGGTCAGCGCGGTCTGAACATCGTCGAGTTCACCAAGGCGTTCAACGCGGCGACCCAGGACCATGATCCCGGCACGCCGCTGCCGACGGTGATCACGGCCTATCAGGACCGCACCTTCTCGTTCATTACCAAGACGCCGCCGGCGAGTTGGTACATCAAGAAGGCGGCCAAGCTGGAAAAGGGCAACGGCGAGACCGGACGCACGGATCCGATCGGCAAGATCTCGATCGCGCAGGTGCGCGAGATCGCCGAAGCCAAAATGCCCGATTTGAACGCCAACGACATCGACGGCGCCGCCGAGATCATCAAGGGTTCGGCGCGTTCGATGGGTGTTGAGGTAGTGGAGTAGACCATGTCGAAAGAAGGCAAACGCCATAGCGACGCCGCCAAGACCATCGACCGCGAGCACCTCTATACGCTGGACGAAGCGGTCAAGATGGTGAAGGAAAACGCCAAGGCGAAGTTCGATGAGACGATCGAGCTCTCGGTCAATCTGAACGTCGATCCGCGCCACGCCGAGCAGATGGTGCGGGGCGTCGTTGACCTGCCCCATGGCTCCGGCAAGTCGATCCGGGTCGCGGTTTTCGCCAAGGGCGACAAGGCCGAAGAAGCCAAGGCTGCCGGCGCTGACCTGGTTGGCGCCGAGGATCTGGCTGAGAGCATCCAGAAGGGCCAGATCGACTTTGATCGCTGCATCGCGACGCCGGACATGATGGCGGTCGTCGGCCGGCTGGGCAAAATCCTGGGGCCGCGCGGTCTGATGCCGAACCCGAAGCTGGGCACCGTGACGCCGGACGTGGCGGGCGCTGTCGGCTCGGCCAAGGCCGGCCAGGTTGAGTATCGCGTCGAGAAGGCCGGGATCATTCATGCCGGCGTCGGCAAGGCGAGCTTTTCCGAGGACAACATCCTGGAAAATGCCAAGGCGCTGATGGACGCCGTGATCAAGGCCAAGCCCAGCGCGGTCAAAGGCACGTATATGAAGCGCGTGACGCTCAGTTCGACCATGGGTCCCGGTGTCAAGATCGACCCGGTGAGCCTGCTGCCGAGCGCCGCGTAGGAGAGTTGTTGGAATTCGGCGGCTTCGGCCGCTGACAGCGCCGCTTGTTATGGGTGGCGCGCCCCCTGTCCGAGATTGCCGGTGACCTCAGGGTCTTAAGGGCTTTTGCCGCCGACATGAGACGGGAGACGAGACCAAATGTCGTGCCGGGTTTACCCGGCAGGTCGGATGGGTCTGACTTCCGGGGCAGGTCGTAACCCCGGTCCTTTTCGAAGGATCGGATTTCGTGTGAACCGGCCTGGTATCGGGAGTGTGTCCCGACCGGCCCAACCCCCGGAGGAATCCGTGGAACGGGCAAGAAAAGAAGACATCGTCAACCAGCTCAACAGCGATATCGGCAATGCCGAGATGGTTGTTGTGACACGCCACGAAGGTCTCACGGTGGCTGAAGCGACGGAACTGAGGCGTGCCATGCGCGCGTCCGGCACGTCGTTCCGGGTCACCAAGAACCGGCTGGCACTGCGTGCGCTTGGCGGTACGCCCTTTGAAGGCTTGAGCAAGCTCTTCACGGGACCGACCGCCGTCGCCTGTTCCGACGACCCGGTTGCAGCGGCCAAGGCGGCCGTCGATTTTGCCAAGAAGAACGAGAAGCTGATCGTTCTTGGCGGCCAGATGGGCGAACGCGAGCTTGATGCATCCGAGGTCGAACAGTTGGCCAAGCTGCCGTCGCTCGATGAGCTTCGCGGCACGATTGTCGGGCTTTTGCAGGCCCCCGCGACCAAGATCGCGATGGTTCTGCAGGCACCGGCCGGTCAACTGGCGCGGGTTTTTGGGGCTTATGGCCAGACGGACGGCGATACCGCCGCCGATGCCGAAGCCGGTTCCTGAACCCGTAGTCGCAAACAGATTTGATTTTGTAGGAGAAGACCCATGGCTGATCTGGAAAAACTGGCTGATGACCTGTCGTCGCTGACGGTGTTGGAAGCCGCCGAGTTGAGCAAGATGCTCGAAGAGAAGTGGGGCGTCAGCGCCGCGGCGCCGGTCGCCGTTGCCGCAGCCCCCGGTGCCGCCGCTCCTGGCGAGGCTGCCGAAGAGAAGACCGAGTTTGACGTTGTCTTGGCCAGCTTTGGCGAGAAGAAGATCAACGTCATTAAGGAAGTCCGTGCGATCACGGGACTTGGCCTGAAAGAAGCCAAGGACCTGGTCGAAGGCGCGCCCAAGCCGGTCAAGGAAGGCGTGGCGAAGGAAGAGGCCGAAGAGATCAAGAAACAGCTCGAAGAAGCTGGCGCGACGGTCGAGGTCAAATAAGACCGGTGACTGGCCCAGTCTCCCGTTCCGGAGAGACATCGCGGCCCGTTGCCTGTCGCCGTACAGGACGCGGCCGCTGATGCGCCCCGGTGCAGCGATGCACCAGGGGGTATCGGCGCGCCGCGCCTGCGGCGTCTGAACAGGTGGTGATCTGCATGGCCGTTGTGGCCAAGCGGAATGTTGAAGAATAACGAAGGTGCATAAAGACATGGCGCAGAGCTTGAGTGGACGTTCGCGACCCCGCCGCAATTTCGGCCGTATCCCCCCGGTGATCGATATGCCGAACCTGATCGAGGTCCAGCGGAACTCCTATGACCAGTTCCTGAACTTTGAAGGCACCGAGCAGGACAAGAAGGAAAGCGGTCTGCAGGCGGTCTTTGAGTCGGTGTTCCCGATCAAAGACTTCTCCGATCGGGCCGAGCTCCACTTTGTCCGCTACGAGTTCGAAGACCCGAAATACGATGTCGACGAATGTCAGCAGCGCGGCATGACCTATGCGGCGCCGCTCAAGGTCACGCTGCAGCTGTGGATCTTCGACGTCGATGAGGAGATCAAGAAGCGCGACGTCCGCGACATCAAGGAGCAGGACGTCTACATGGGCGACATGCCGCTGATGACCGACAAGGGTACGTTCATCATCAACGGTACCGAGCGTGTCATCGTCAGCCAGATGCACCGCTCGCCCGGCGTTTTCTTCGATCACGACAAGGGCAAGACCCATTCCTCGGGCAAGTATCTGTTTGCCGCCCGGGTGATTCCTTACCGCGGTTCCTGGCTCGACTTCGAATTCGATGCCAAGGATATCGTGCATGTGCGTATCGACCGCCGCCGCAAACTGCCGGCGACGACCATGCTCTATGCCCTCGGTCTGACGACCGACGAGATCTTCAAGACGTTCTATGAGACCCGCAGCTATGTCAGGACCAAGAAGGGCTGGACCGTGCCGTTCGACAGCGAACGCGCGCTGGGCACCAAGCTCTCGGCCGACCTGGTCAATGCCAAGGACGGCAAGGTCGCGGCCAAGGCCGGCACCAAGCTGACCCGGTTGCAGCTGAAGAAGCTTGCCGAGGCCGGTCTGACCAAACAGCTGGTCGGCGATGAAGCGTTGATCGGCCGCTATATGGCCGATGATCTGATTGACGAGACATCGGGCGAGGTGTTCGTCGAGGCTGGTGACGAGATCGACGAGGAACTGCTCGAGAAGCTGACCGAGCTCGGCATCAACGAGCTGCCGACGCTCGATATCGATCATGTGAATGTCGGTCCCTACATCCGTAACACCCTGGCGGTCGACAAGAGCTCGAACCGCGAGGAAGCGCTGTTCGAGATCTATCGCGTGATGCGTCCCGGCGAGCCGCCGACAATCGATACGGCGGAGAATCTGTTTAAGGGCCTGTTCTTTGACTCCGAGCGCTACGACCTCTCGGCTGTCGGCCGGGTCAAAATGAACGCGCGCCTGGGCCTGGAGCACGACGAGACGCTTCGGGTCTTGACCCGCGACGATATCATGAGCGTGCTGACGACCCTGGTCGAACTGAAGGACGGCAAGGGCGATATCGACGACATCGACCACCTGGGTAACCGGCGCGTACGTTCGGTCGGTGAGTTGCTGGAGAACCAGTACCGCATGGGCCTGCTGCGCATGGAGCGTGCGATCCGCGAGCGCATGAGCCTGGTCGAGCTGGATAGCGTCATGCCGCACGACCTGATCAACGCCAAACCGGCTGCCGCGGCGGTGCGCGAATTCTTCGGCTCCTCGCAGCTCAGCCAGTTCATGGACCAGACCAACCCGCTGTCGGAGATTACTCACAAGCGGCGCCTGTCGGCGCTTGGACCGGGCGGTCTGACCCGCGAGCGCGCCGGTTTCGAGGTGCGTGACGTGCATCCGACCCACTATGGCCGGATCTGTCCGATCGAGACGCCGGAAGGCCCGAACATCGGCCTGATCAACAGCCTTGCGACGTTCGCCGAAGTCAACAAGTACGGTTTCATCGAAAGCCCTTACCGCAAGGTCGAGAACGGCCGGGTCACCGAAGAGGTCGTCTACCTGACGGCCATGGAGGAGGGACGCTACACGATTGCGCAGGCCAATGCCGAGCTGGATGCCAAGGGCAAGTTCCAGCAGGACCTGGTGTCGTGCCGGCGCAACGGCGAGTTTGTCGTGGCGACGCCCGACACCGTCGACATGATCGACGTCTCGCCCAAGCAGCTGGTTTCCGTCGCCGCGTCGTTGATCCCGTTCCTGGAGAACGATGACGCCAACCGCGCGCTGATGGGTTCCAACATGCAGCGCCAGGCCGTGCCGCTGATCCGTGCCGAGGCACCGGTCGTCGGTACCGGCATGGAAGATGTTGTGGCCCGTGACTCCGGTGCGACGATCGTTGCGCGTCGCGGCGGCGTTATCGATCAAGTCGATGCTGAACGTATCGTCGTTCGTGTCAGCGAAGACGAAGCCAAGGACTCGGTCGGCGTCGATATCTATACGCTCGCCAAGTTCCAGCGGTCGAACCAGAACACCTGCATCACGCAGCGTCCCCTGGTGAAGGTGGGCGAGAAGGTGAAGCAAGGTGACATTCTGGGTGACGGTCCGTCGACCGAGCGCGGTGAGTTGGCGCTTGGCCGCAACGTGCTGTGCGCGTTCATGCCGTGGAATGGCTACAACTTCGAGGACTCGATCCTGATCTCCGAGCGCATGGTGCGCGATGACGTCTTCACCTCGATCCATATCGAGGAGTTCGAGGTCATGGCCCGCGACACCAAGCTGGGCCAGGAAGAGATCACGCGCGACATCCCGAATGTCGGCGAGGAGGCGCTGAAGAACCTCGACGAAGCCGGCATTGTTTATATCGGCGCCGATGTCGAGGCCGGCGATATTCTGGTCGGCAAGATCACGCCGAAGGGCGAAAGCCCGATGACGCCGGAAGAAAAACTTCTGCGCGCCATCTTCGGCGAAAAGGCATCCGACGTACGCGATACCTCGCTACGTGTGCCGCCGGGCGGCCAGGGCACGGTCGTCGAGGTGCGGGTCTTCTCGCGCCGCGGCGTCGACAAGGACGAGCGTGCTTTGGCGATCGAGCGCGAGGAAATCGAACGTCTCGCGAAAGACCGTGACGACGAACGCGCGATCATCGATCGCAACACCTATGGCCGCCTGCGCGACCTCCTGGACGGCAAAAAGGTGACCAAGGGTCCGAAGGGCATCGAGGTCGGCGACACCGTCTCCGATAAGTCTCTCGAGCCTTTGTCCCATGGGCAGTGGTGGCAGATCGTTGTCGACGACGAAGACGTCATGACCTCGGTCGAAGACCTGAAGGCGCGGTTCGACGCGGCGGTTGCCGAGATCGAGAAGCGCTTCGAGAACAAGGTCGAGAAGCTGCAGCAGGGCGACGAGCTGCCGCCGGGCGTCTTGAAGATGGTCAAGGTCTTCGTGGCCGTAAAGCGCAAGCTGCAGGCCGGCGACAAGATGGCCGGCCGTCACGGCAACAAGGGCGTCATCTCGCGTATCGTGCCAGTCGAAGACATGCCGCATTTGGAAGACGGCACGCCGGTCGACGTCGTGCTCAACCCGCTGGGCGTGCCGAGCCGCATGAATGTTGGTCAGATCCTGGAGACCCATCTGGGCTGGGCGGCGGCCGGTGTCGGCCGGCGCATCGGCCAAATGGTCGACAGCATCCAAAGCGGCGTTGCCTTGGAAGGCGACAAGCCGGCGACGCCTGCACAACTGCGCGGGCTGCTGGGCGATGTCTACGGTGAAAGCGGCAAGGACGCCACCGTGAGCAAGCTCTCCGACACCGAGACGCTGGAACTGGGTAACGACTTGAGAAGCGGTGTGCCGATGGCGACACCGGTCTTCGATGGTGCCCACGAACAGGACATCGCTCACCTGCTGGAACTGGCCGGTTTCGACAAATCCGGCCAGGAGATGCTGGTCGATGGGCGGACCGGCGAGCCGTTCGACCGCCGGGTCACCGTCGGCCATCTCTATATCCTGAAGCTGCACCATCTGGTGGACGACAAGATCCATGCCCGTTCAATCGGCCCGTACAGCCTGGTTACCCAGCAGCCGCTGGGCGGCAAGGCGCAGTTCGGCGGACAGCGGTTCGGCGAAATGGAGGTGTGGGCGTTGCAGGCTTATGGTGCCGCGCACACGCTGCAGGAGATGCTGACGGTCAAGTCCGACGACGTGGCCGGACGTACGCGTGTTTATGAGTCCATCGTCAAAGGCGATCACAACTTCGAGGCGGGCATCCCCGAGAGCTTCAACGTTCTCGTCAAGGAGATGCAGGCCCTGGGTCTGAACGTGGAGCTGCAGCAGTCGAGCTAAGCCACCGCGACGACCCGGGATCAACGCCAAGAAGACATTTGAGGAGAACGACATGAACGAGTTGATGCGAATCTTCGGCCAGGTCAGCGGACCGCAGAGCTTCGATCATATCAAGATCTCGATCGCCAGCCCGGAGAAGATCCGTTCCTGGTCCTATGGCGAGGTGAAGAAGCCCGAAACCATCAACTACCGCACGTTCAAGCCCGAGCGCGACGGCCTGTTCTGCGCGCGCATTTTTGGTCCGATCAAGGACTACGAGTGCCTGTGCGGCAAGTACAAGCGCATGAAGTACAAGGGCATCGTGTGCGAGAAGTGCGGCGTCGAGGTCATCAAGTCCTCGGTGCGGCGCGAGCGCATGGGCCATATCGAGCTGGCCGCCCCGGTCGCGCACATCTGGTTCCTGAAGTCGCTGCCTTCGCGCATCGGCCTGCTTCTCGACATGACGTTGAAGGAGCTCGAGCGCGTCCTTTACTTCGAGAACTACATCGTCGTTGATGCTGGTCTAACGCCTTTGGAAGAAGGCCAGCTGATGACCGAGGAGCAGTACTACGACGCCGTTGATGAGTATGGCGAGGACGCGTTCTCGGCCAGTATCGGCGCCGAGGCGGTGCGTGACATCCTCAAGAAGATCGATATGGAGGACGAGCGCGAGTTCCTGCGGACCGAGCTTGCCGAGACCGGCTCCGAGGCCAAGCGCAAGAAGATCGTCAAGCGTCTGAAGCTGATCGAGACCTTTATCGAGTCCGGCAACCGGCCGGAATGGATGATCCTGGAAGTCATTCCGGTCATCCCGCCGGAACTGCGCCCGCTGGTGCCGCTAGATGGCGGCCGTTTCGCGACGTCAGACCTGAACGACCTCTATCGCCGCGTCATCAACCGCAACAACCGCCTGAAGCGGCTGATCGAGCTGCGCGCGCCCGATATCATCGTGCGTAACGAAAAGCGCATGCTGCAGGAAGCCGTCGACGCCCTGTTCGACAACGGCCGCCGCGGCCGTGTCATCACCGGCGCCAACAAGCGCCCGCTGCGTTCGCTCTCCGACATGCTGAAGGGCAAGCAGGGACGGTTCCGTCAGAATCTGCTGGGCAAGCGCGTCGACTATTCCGGCCGTTCGGTCATCGTTGTCGGTCCGGAACTTAAGCTGCACCAGTGCGGTCTGCCCAAGAAGATGGCGCTCGAGCTGTTCAAGCCGTTCATCTATTCGAAGCTTGAGATGTACGGCAAGGCGCCGACCATCAAGGCGGCGAAGCGGCTTGTGGAGAAGGAGCGTCCGGAAGTCTGGGATATCCTGGAAGAGGTTATCCGCGAACATCCGGTGCTGCTGAACCGTGCGCCGACCCTGCACAGGCTTGGCATTCAGGCGTTTGAGCCGGTTTTGATCGAAGGCAAGGCAATCCAGCTTCATCCGCTGGTCTGCGCCGCCTTCAACGCCGACTTTGACGGTGACCAGATGGCGGTTCACGTGCCGCTCTCGATCGAGAGCCAGCTCGAGGCCCGCGTGCTCATGATGTCGACCAACAACATCCTGAGCCCGGCCAACGGTAAGCCGATCATCGTGCCGTCGCAGGATATCGTTCTCGGCCTCTACGACATAACGATCGAGATGCCGGACGAGCCTGGCGAAGGCAGCGTGTTTGGCAATATCGGTGAAATCGAGCATGCCCTGCAGGCCGGCGCGGTTACCATGCACGCCAAGATCAAGGCCCGCTACGAGGGCGTTGACGAGAACGGCGAGCCGGTGACGACCATCGTCGACACGACGCCGGGCCGCATGATGCTGTCGGAAGTTCTGCCGCGTCACCCGCGCGTGTCGTTCGATCTGATCAATCGCGTGCTCACCAAGCGCGAGATCTCCGAGGTGATCGACGTGGTCTACCGCCACTGCGGTCAGAAGGAGACGGTCATCTTCTGCGACCGCGTCATGGCGCTGGGCTTCCATCACGCCTGTGATGCCGGCATCTCGTTCGGCAAGGACGACATGGTCATCCCGGAGGCCAAGGAAGAGCTGGTTCGCGACACCCAGGACCGGGTGCGCGAGTACGAGCAGCAGTACATGGACGGCGTCATCACCCAGGGCGAGAAGTACAACAAGGTTATCGATGCCTGGTCGCACTGCACCGACAAGGTCGCCGACGCTTTGATGGCGGGCCTCTCCAGCATGGACGAGGTCGACGAAGCGACGGGCCGGCGCAAGGGTCTGAACCCGATCTACATGATGGCCCATTCCGGTGCCCGTGGTTCGGCGGCCCAGATCAAGCAGCTTGCCGGCATGCGTGGCCTGATGGCCAAGCCGTCCGGTGAGATCATCGAGACGCCGATCACGTCGAACTTCAAGGAAGGTCTGACCGTGCTCGAGTACTTCAACTCGACCCACGGCGCCCGTAAGGGCCTGGCCGACACGGCCTTGAAGACGGCGAACTCCGGTTATCTGACCCGCCGCCTGGTCGACGTCGCGCAGGATTGCGTCATCATCGAGGAAGACTGTGGCACCGAAAACGGCCTGACGGTCGAGGCGGTGACCCAGGGTTCCGAGGAGATCGTGTCGCTGTCCGAACGTGTTCTCGGCCGCTTTGCCCTTGATCCGATTGTCGATCAGGGTACCGAAGAGGTGATCGTCGAGCCTGGCGAGATGATCCAGGAACAGCACATGGCGGCCATTGAGGGCGCCGGAATCGAGCAGATCCGTATCCGCTCGGTGCTGACCTGCGATAGCGAGATCGGTGTGTGCGGCAAGTGCTACGGGCGTGATCTTGCCCGCGGCACGTCGGTCAACATGGGTGAAGCGGTCGGTGTCATCGCGGCCCAGTCGATCGGCGAGCCGGGCACCCAGCTCACCATGCGGACCTTCCATATCGGCGGCACCGCCCAGCGCGGTTCGGAAAGCTCGTCGATTGAATCGGCCATCGACGGCAAGGCGACCATCGCCAACCCGCGTCTGGTCGAGGACGGCGAGGGCAACACGATCGTGCTTGGCCGCAACTGTGAGCTGATCCTGATCGACCGCAAGGGCAACGAGCGTTCGCGCAGCCGTCTGCCCTATGGCGCGCGTCTCCTCATCAAGGACGGCGAAAAGATCGGCAAGGGCGACACGCTGGCGCGTTGGGACCCCTACAACCTGCCGATTATCGCCGACCGCGATGGTGTCGTGAGCTATCAGGACCTGGTCGAGGGCATCTCGCTGCGTGAAATTACCGACGAGGCGAGCGGTATCTCGAACAAGGTCGTGATCGACTGGCGTCAGCAGCCCCGTGGCTCTGGCCTGCGCCCGCGCATCGTCATGACCGACGAGAAGGGCGAGCCGATCATGGCGAGCGAAGAGCACGAGGCGAGCTTCGATCTCTCCGTCGACGCGATCCTGTCGGTCGACAACGGCGACAAGGTCCATGTCGGCGACGTCATCGCCCGTGTCCCCCGCGACTCCATCAAGACCCGCGACATCACCGGCGGTCTGCCGCGTGTTGCCGAGCTGTTCGAGGCCCGCAAGCCGAAGGATCACGCCATCATCTCCGAGACCGATGGCTGGGTGCAGTTCGGCAAGGACTACAAGAACAAGCGCCGGGTCAATGTCAAAGAGGAAGGCGAAGACGGCGAAGTGCACGAGTATCTGCTGCCCAAGGGCAAGCATATCGCCGTCAACGACGGCGACTTCGTGCGCCGCGGTGATCCGCTGATCGATGGCAGCCCCGTGCCCCACGATATCCTGCGGGTCATGGGCGTCGAGGCGCTGGCCAACTACCTGGTCAAGGAGATCCAGGAGGTCTATCGCCTGCAGGGCGTTAAGATCAACGACAAGCACATCGAGGTGATTTGCCGCCAGATGCTGCAAAAGGTCGAGATCGAGAAGCCCGGCGACACCACCTATCTCGTCGGTGAGCAGGTCGATCGCCGTGAATTCGATCTGGTCAACCGCAAGGCGGCGGAGGAGAGCTTGGAGCCGGCGAAAGCCCAGCCGGTCCTGCAGGGCATCACCAAGGCCAGCCTGCAGACCCAGTCGTTCATCTCGGCGGCCTCGTTCCAGGAGACCACCCGTGTCCTGACCGAGGCGGCGGTGGCCGGCAAGATCGACGATCTGATGGGCCTGAAGGAAAACGTCATCGTTGGCCGCCTGATTCCGGCCGGTACGGGCCGGGTCATGTCGCGCCTGCGCCGTCTGGAAGGTCTGGACGAGCAGGAGGCGATCGAGGTCGACGAGGCCGCTTTGGAGGCCACGTTGCTCGATACGAGCGAGGCCCAGAGCGCCTGATCGAGGGGACTTGGCGAGGGTCGGCGATAAGCCGGCCCTCGACCCCCGAAAATCCGCTCTTTTTCTTGGGTTTTCGTGTTGACCTGCTATAGGCGCGTGACTATATTCCGCGCTCTCGCGGTGCCGGGGATTCGGTAACGTCGACCTAACCGCGAGCAGAACAAGCATACGCGATAATGTCAGGCCTCGGGCGAAACGCCGTCTGAGCGGTTCGGGGCCGATGTTTTCGCGTGTTTATTGGTAGAAGGATGAGGTTCGGTCCATGCCGACGGTGAATCAACTGGTTCGCAAGCCGCGTAAGCCGCGGCGCGCACGCAACAAGGTCCCCGCTTTGGAGGCCTGTCCGCAGAAGCGGGGCGTGTGCACGCGTGTCTATACGACAACCCCGAAGAAGCCGAATTCGGCCCTTCGTAAGGTCGCGCGCGTCCGGTTGACCAACGGTTTTGAGGTTTCGAGCTATATCCCGGGTGAAGGGCATAACCTTCAGGAGCATTCCGTGGTCTTGATCCGCGGCGGCCGCGTGAAGGACCTTCCGGGCGTGCGCTACCATATCGTGCGCGGCACCCTGGACACCCAGGGCGTATCGAACCGCCGTCAGGGCCGTTCGAAATACGGCGCCAAGCGACCGAAATAAGGATCAGGACCGATGTCACGTCGTCGCGCAGCAGAAAAACGCCAGGTCCTACCGGATGCCGTCTTCGGCGATACCGTCCTGACCAAATTCATGAACAGCCTGATGTATGACGGCAAGAAGTCCGTCACTGAAGGCATTGTTTATGGCGCGCTCGACCGCATCAAAGAGAAGGTCGGCCAAGATCCCATCGAGGTCTTTCATCAGGCCTTGAGCAACGTGAAGCCCGCGGTCGAGGTTCGCTCGCGGCGCGTCGGCGGTGCGACCTATCAGGTTCCCGTCGAGGTGAGAAACGACAGACAACAGGCTCTGGCCATTCGTTGGCTGATCGGCGCCGCGCGCGCCCGGTCGGAAACAACGATGGTCGACCGCCTTTCCAACGAGCTTATGGACGCCGCGCAGCAGCGAGGTTCGGCGGTCAAAAAGCGCGAAGACACACACCGCATGGCAGAGGCGAACAAGGCGTTCTCGCATTACCGCTGGTAACGGCTGAACACCTCCCGCGCTGCTGGTAACCCGGGGCCAGCGGGCCCCAAGGACGAGCAAGACGATGGCACGCACGCAACCACTCGAGCGTTATCGCAATATCGGCATCATGGCCCACATCGATGCCGGCAAAACGACGACCACCGAGCGAATTCTTTATTATACCGGCCGCTCCCATAAGATCGGCGAGGTCCATGAAGGCACGGCCACCATGGACTGGATGGAGCAGGAGCAGGAGCGCGGCATCACGATCACGTCGGCGGCGACCACCGCATCGTGGCGTGACTATCGCGTCAACATCATCGACACGCCTGGCCACGTCGACTTCACGATCGAGGTCGAGCGGTCGTTGCGCGTGCTTGACGGTGCGGTCGCCGTGTTTGACTCGGTTGCCGGCGTCGAGCCGCAATCGGAGACGGTCTGGCGTCAGGCCGACAAGTACAGCGTACCGCGCATTTGTTTCGTCAATAAGATGGACCGCATCGGCGCTGACTTTTACCGATGCGTCGACATGATCGAAGACCGCTTCGGCGTCGTTCCGGCAGTTCTCCAGCTTCCGATCGGCGCCGAAAGTGATTTTGTCGGTGTGGTCGACCTGGTGAAGATGAAGGGCATCGTCTGGAAAGACGACAGCCTGGGCGCCGAGTTCGACGAAGTCGACATTCCAGACGAACTCCAGGAGCAGGCTGCGAGCTATCGCGAGAAGCTGCTGGAGACCGTCGTCGAAATGGATGACGACGTTCTGGAAGCCTATCTGGGCGGTGACGAGCCGGACGACGCGACGCTGCGCCGCTGCATTCGCGCGGGCACCCTGCAGCAGAAGTTCGTGCCGATCCTCTTGGGTACCGCGTTCAAAAACAAGGGCGTGCAGCCGTTGCTCGACGCTGTCGTCGACTTCCTGCCGTCGCCGCTGGATGTGCCGGCGATCAAGGGCATCGATCTCAAGACCGACGAGCAGGACGAGCGCGCGAGCTCCGATGACGCGCCGTTCGCGGCGTTGGCCTTTAAGGTGATGGCGGACAAGTATGTCGGCACCCTGACGTTTGCGCGTGTCTATTCCGGCGTCATCAAGGCCGGCGATCAGATGCTGAACGCGGTCAAGGACTCAAAGCAACGTGTTGGACGCATGCTTTTGATGCACGCCAACAGCCGTGAAGACATCCAGGAAGCGCGCGCCGGTGACATCATCGCGTTCTGCGGCCTGAAGGGTACGACGACCGGCGATACGCTGTGCGACCCGGCCAAGGCGATCATCCTTGAGCGCATGGAATTCCCGGATCCCGTCATTGAGGTCGCGGTCGAGCCGAAGACCAAGGCCGACCACGACAAGATGGGCGTCGCCCTGGCGCGTCTCGCCGACGAAGATCCGTCCTTCCGGGTTGGCAGCGACGAGGAATCCGGTCAGACGATCATCAAGGGCATGGGCGAATTGCACCTTGAGATCATCGTCGATCGCATGAAGCGCGAGTTCAGTGTCGAGGCTAATGTCGGTGCGCCGCAGGTCGCCTATCGCGAGACGATCACCCGCGAAGCCGACATCGACTATACCCATAAGAAGCAGACCGGCGGCGCCGGCCAGTTCGCCCGTATCAAGGCGACCTTCGGTCCGGGCGAGCCGGGTAGCGGCTTCGAGTTCGAGAACAAGGTGACGGGCGGCAACATCCCGCGCGAGTACATCCCCTCGATCCAGTCGGGTATTGCGACCGCCAGCTCGAACGGCGTGATCGCCGGTTTCCCGATGATCGACTTCAAGGTGGTTGTCTATGACGGCGCCTATCATGAGGTCGACTCAAGCGCGATGGCGTTCGAGACCGCCGCGCGTGCGGCGTTCCGCGAAGGTGTGGCGAAAGCCGGCCCGCAGCTTCTTGAGCCGGTCATGAAGGTCGAGGTGGTGACGCCCGAGGAGCACATGGGCGACGTCATCGGCGACCTGAACAGCCGCCGCGGTCAGATTCAAGGCATGGAGCCGCGCGGTAACGCCCAGGTGGTGCGCGCGAAGGTGCCGTTGGCAACCATGTTCGGTTACGTCAACGACCTGCGCTCGATGTCCCAGGGTCGCGCGACCTACACGATGCATTTCGACTGTTATGAGGCGGTGCCTCAAATGGTCTCTGAGGAGCTCAAGGCGAACCTCGCCTGAGCTCCTTACTTATTGGATAAGCTTTAGCCGAACGGAACGAGAGATATGGCGAAGGAGAAGTTTGAGCGTAATAAGCCGCATGTGAACATCGGCACGATTGGGCATGTTGACCACGGCAAGACGACGCTAACGGCTGCGATCACGAAGGTATTGGCGACGACGGGCGGGGCGACGTTCACGGATTACGCGTCGATCGACAAGGCTCCTGAGGAGAAGGAGCGCGGCATCACGATCAACACGGCGCATGTTGAGTATGAGACGGAGAACCGTCACTACGCGCATGTGGACTGTCCCGGTCACGCCGACTACGTGAAGAACATGATCACGGGCGCGGCGCAGATGGATGGCGCGATCCTGGTTGTGAGTGCTGCCGACGGCCCGATGCCGCAGACGCGCGAGCACATTCTGCTTGCGCGCCAGGTCGGTGTTCCCGCGATCGTTGTCTACCTGAACAAGGTTGATCAGGTTGACGACGAGGAGCTTCTGGATCTGGTTGAGCTGGAAGTTCGCGAGCTTTTGTCGTCTTACGACTTCCCCGGCGACGACATTCCGATGGTGCGCGGCTCGGCGCTTGCTGTGATGGAAGACGGCGACGCGACGATCGGCGCTGAATCGATCCTTGAGCTGATGCGCGAGGTCGATGCTTACATTCCGACGCCGGAGCGCGCGATCGACCGTCCGTTCCTGATGCCGATCGAGGACGTTTTCTCGATTTCGGGTCGCGGGACGGTTGTGACGGGCCGTGTTGAGCGTGGCCAGGTCAATGTCGGCGACGAGATCGAGATTGTCGGCATCAAGGACACGACGAAGACGGTTTGCACGGGTGTCGAGATGTTCCGCAAGCTTCTGGACAGCGGCCAGGCCGGCGACAACATTGGTGTTCTCTTGCGCGGCACGAAGCGCGACGAGGTTGAGCGCGGTCAGGTTCTGGCGAAGCCGGGCTCGATCACGCCGCACACGAAGTTCAAGGCCGAGACATATGTTCTGACGAAGGACGAGGGCGGCCGTCACACGCCGTTTTTCACGAACTATCGTCCGCAGTTCTACTTCCGAACGACGGACGTCACGGGCCACGTGATGCTGCCTGAAGGTGTCGAGATGGTGATGCCTGGCGACAACATCACGATGGACGTCGAGCTGATCGCGCCGATTGCGATGGACGAGGGTCTGCGCTTCGCGATCCGCGAAGGCGGCCGCACCGTCGGCGCCGGCGTCGTCGCGCAGATCGTCGAATAGGCCGGAAGCGGATAAGCAGGAGTAAAGGTAAATGGCGGGCCAAAACATACGCATCCGGCTGAAGGCGTTCGATCATCGCCTGCTTGACCAGTCGACGAACGAGATCGTCGGCACGGCCAAGCGCACGGGTGCCCAGGTCAGGGGACCGATTCCTCTGCCGACCAGGATCGAGCGTTTCACCGTGTTGCGCGGCCCGCATGTTGACAAGAAGTCGCGCGAGCAGTTCGAGATCCGCACGCACAAGCGTCTGATCGACATCGTGGAGCCCACGCCCCAGACGGTCGATGCGCTGATGAAGCTGGATCTGGCTGCCGGTGTCGACGTCGAGATCAAGCTCTAGGTTAGGGACCGGAACTATGCGTACCGGAATGATCGCACGTAAGCTGGGCATGAGCCGCGTCTTCACAGACGACGGCCGTCATGTGCCGGTGACCGTGCTGCAAATCGAAGACAACCAGGTGGTTGGCCAGCGTACGGCCGAAAGTCACGGCTACACCGCATTGCAAGTGGGTGCGACCCCGGCCAAGGTGAAGCATCTCACGAAGTCGGTGCGCGGCCAGTTCGCCAAGGCGGGTATCGAGCCGAAGCGTCGGCTGGTCGAGTTCCGCGTGACCGAAGATGCCCTGGTGCCGGTCGGCGCCAAGCTCGCAGCGACCCACTTTGTCCCAGGCCAGACGGTTGACGTGACGGGCACGTCGAAGGGCAAGGGTTTTGCTGGTGTCATGAAGCGCCACAACTTCGGCGGCATGCGCGCCAGCCATGGTGTCTCGGTGTCGCATCGCGCCCATGGTTCGACCGGTAACAGTCAAGATCCCGGTCGCGTCTTCAAAGGCAAGAAGATGGCGGGCCACATGGGCGACACGAAGGTGACGACCCAGAACCTGGAAGTTGTCGAGACCGATGCCGATCAGGGGTTGATCCTGGTCCGTGGCGCGGTCCCTGGCGCCAAGAACAGCTATGTCCTGGTCTATGACGCGGTCAAGGGCACGTTGCCAGACGACGTGCCGTTCCCGGCAGGTCTGATCGAAGACGGTGCGAGCGCGGCCGACGAAGCGCCTGCTGAGGCGGCTGAGGACGCCGCGCCCGAGGCCAGCGAGCCGGAAGCCAGTGATGATGCGGGTGCCGACGATAGCGCCGCCGACGAAGCGGCGGATGCTGGCGACGGCGACGATGGTCAAAAGGAAACGTAAGCCATGAAGGCCGACATCGTAACGTTCGATAACAAGAAGCAGGGCTCGGTCGAGCTTGCTGATGCCGTCTTCGGTTTGCCGGAGCGCGCCGATATCCTGGCACGCGTGGTGAACTGGCAGCTCGCCAAGCGGCGGGCTGGCACGCACAGCACGAAGTCGACCGGCGAGGTCATGGGTTCAACAGCCAAGATCTTTCGCCAGAAGGGCACCGGCCGGGCACGCCATGGCAGCCGTAAGACAAACATCTTCCGCGGTGGCGCGGTCGGCCACGGTCCGGTGCCGCACAGCCATGCCTATAAGCTGCCGAAGAAGGTCCGTGCACTCGGTCTGAAGACCGCACTGTCGGTCAAGCAGGCTGAAGGCAAGCTGATTGTTGTCGAGAGCGGGAAGCTTTCCAGCCCGAAGACAAGGGATTTCGTCAAGCAGCTTGGCGACATGGGTGTGTCTTCGGCTTTGATCGTCGACGGTAGCGATCTCGACGACAATCTCTGCATGGCGGTGGCGAATATCCCGGGCATCGACGTGGTGCCCAGTATCGGCGCCAACGTTTACGACATCATGCGGCGCGATACGCTGGTCCTGACCAAGGACGCGGTCGAGGCCCTGCAAGCGAGGCTGTCATGAGTTTGGAAAAGCACTACGACATCATTCGCGGGCCGATCGTGACCGAGAAGTCGACCCAAGGCAGCATGTACAACCAGGTGACATTCCGGGTCGATGTGCGTGCCTCGAAGCCTGAGATCAAGAAGGCGGTCGAAGCGTTGTTCAAGGTCGAGGTCGCCAAGGTCAACACGCTGAATCAGGCGGGCAAGACGAAGCGCTTTCGCGGTCGCCTGGGCCAGCGCAATGCGATCAAAAAAGCGATCGTGACCCTGAAAGAAGGTCACACGATCGACGTGACGTCGGGAGTTTAGGATGGCGCTGAAGGTCTATAAGCCCAACACGCCTGGTCAACGCGGCCTGGTTCAGGTCGATCGCCGGCAGCTCCACAAGGGCAAGCCGGTGAAGGAACTGACCGAGGGGCTGACGAAGTCGGGCGGGCGCAACGCCAACGGCCGTATCACGACGCGTCATCGTGGTGGCGGTCATAAGCGGCGCTATCGTCTGATCGACTTCAAGCGTAAGAAGTTCGATGTCGGCGCCACCGTCGAGCGGCTGGAGTACGATCCCAACCGGTCGTCGTTCATCGCGCTCTTGAAGTACGAAGACGGTGAGCAGGCTTACATCATTGCGCCCCAGCGGCTGAACCCGGGCGACCGGGTGATCGCCGGTGACCGGGTTGATATCAAGCCCGGTAACGCGATGCCGCTGCAGAACATTCCGGTCGGCACGATCGTCCACAATGTGGAGATGCGTGCCGGGGCCGGTGGCAAGTTGGCGCGTTCGGCCGGCACCTATGTGCAGTTGATCGGCAAGGACCAGGGTTACGCGCAGCTTCGCCTGACATCGGGCGAGATGCGCATGGTGCGTGGCGAGTGCATGGCGACCATTGGTGCCGTGTCGAACCCGGACCACCAGAACATCAAGCTTGGCAAGGCCGGTCGCAGCCGGTGGAAAGGCAAGCGCCCGACGGTTCGCGGCGTCGCCATGAACCCGGTCGACCATCCCCATGGTGGTGGCGAGGGCCGCACCAGCGGTGGCCGTCATCCGGTGTCGCCGTGGGGCAAGCCGACCAAGGGTGCGAGGACCCGTCATGCCAAGAAGCGCAGCGACTCGCTGATCATCGCGCGGCGCAAGCGCAAGAAGAAGTAGGAGGTAACGACGTGGCACGTTCAGTTTGGAAGGGTCCCTTTGTCGACGGCTATCTGTTGAAGAAAGCCGAGACGGTGAGGGAGTCCGGGCGCAAGGAGGTCATCAAGACCTGGTCGCGCCGCTCGACCATCATGCCGCAGTTCGTCGGCCTGACATTCGGTGTCTATAACGGCCAGAAGCACCTGCCGGTGCTGGTGACCGAGAACATGGTCGGCCACAAGTTCGGTGAGTTTTCGCCGACCCGCGTGTTCCACGGCCATGCTGCCGATAAGAAGGCGAAGAGGGCCTGATCATGAGCAAACGTACGGCACCGCGCCGCCAGGCTGACAACGAGGCACGCGCCATGGCGCGCTCGCTTCCGATCAGCCCGCAGAAGCTGAACCTGGTCGCCCAGTCGATCCGGGGCAAGCCGGTGAGCAAGGCGTTGGCCGATCTGTCGTTTTCGCACCGGCGCATCGCCGTCGACGTGAAGAAGGCGTTGCAGTCGGCCATCGCGAACGCGGAGAACAATCACGGCCTGGACGTCGACCGCCTGGTGGTGGCCGATGCCTCGGTCGGTCCGAGCTTGAAGATGCGGCGTTTCCGACCCGCTGGTCGCGGCCGGGTGCATCCCTATCGCAAGCTGTTCAGCAATATCGAGATCATCGTCCGCGAAGCGGAAGAGGACTACTGATGGGTCACAAGGTTAATCCGGTCGGGCTTCGCCTCGGCATCAACCGCACCTGGGATTCGCGCTGGTACGCCGAAGGTGATGAATACGCACGGTTGCTGCACGAAGATCTGAAGATCCGCGACTATATTCAGGGCCGCTTGAAGCAGGCCGGCATCAGCAAGATCGTGATTGAGCGCCCGGCCAACAAGGCACGCATCACCATTCACACGGCCCGTCCGGGTGTGGTGATCGGCAAGCGCGGCGCCGATATCGAGAAGCTGAAGACCGATCTGCAGCGCATGACCCACGGTGAAGTCGCGGTCAACATCGTCGAGATCCGCAAGCCGGAAATCGATGCCCAGTTGGTCGCCGAGAACGTCGCCCAGCAGCTTGAGCGTCGCATCTCGTTCCGGCGCGCCATGAAGCGTGCCGTTCAGTCGGCCATGCGCTTGGGCGCCCAGGGTATCCGGATCAATGTCGGCGGCCGCTTGGGCGGCGCCGAGATCGCCCGTGTCGAGTGGTATCGCGAAGGCCGTGTGCCGCTTCACACGTTGCGCGCCGATATCGATTTTGGGCGGGTCACCGCCAACACGGCCTATGGCAGCATCGGCATCAAGGTCTGGGTCTTCAAGGGCGAGATCCTGGGTCACGATCCGCTGGCGCAGGAAAAGCGCGCTCTGGAAGTCCAGGGCGGCCAGGCCCGTATGTGATCGGAGCAGGTTAGATGTTAAGTCCGAAACGCACCAAGTACCGCAAGGCGCATAAGGGCCGTATCCACGGCAACGCCAAGGGCTATACGTCCCTGAACTTTGGTGCCTATGGCATGAAGGCGCAGGCGCCTGGCCGTATTACCGCGCGCCAGATCGAAGCGGCGCGTCGCGCCATTACGCGCTACATGAAGCGTGCGGGCCGCGTCTGGGTCACCGTCTTCCCGGATGTTCCGGTGTCCAGCAAGCCGGCCGAAGTGCGCATGGGTAAGGGCAAGGGTTCGCCCGAGTTCTGGATGGCGCGCGTCAAGCCGGGCCGGATCATGTTCGAACTGGACGGCGTCAGCGAGGATGTTGCCCGCGAAGCCATCCGCCTGGGTGCGGCCAAGCTGCCGATCCCGGTCAAATTCATTCAGCGCCTGCACTGAGGGAGGTTGTCATGAAAGCTGCCGATGTGCGCGCCCAGTCGCCTGATGAACTGAAAGACGAGCTCCTGACGCTGAAGAAGGAGCAGTTCAACCTGCGCTTTCAGCAGGCGACAGGCCAGCTTGAGAACACCGCCCGCGCGCGCCAGGTCCGGCGCGACATCGCCCGTATCAAAACCGTCCTGGCCGAACACGCCAGGGCCGGTTCGTAAGAGGAGAGAGAACGAGATGCCCCGTCGCGTGATGCAAGGCGTGGTGACCAGCAAGTCCGGCGACAAGACCGTTGTGGTCAATGTCGAGCGCCGGGTTTTGCACCCGCTCTATAAGAAGATTATTCGCCGGTCGAAACGCTACCACGCGCACGACGAACAGAACGCCTATAAGCCGGGCGATAGCGTGCGCATCGAGGAATGCCGGCCGATGTCGAAGTTGAAGCGCTGGACCGTCGTTTCCGACGGCGCCTGAGCACGCGTAGTAAGTTGAGGACACGCCGATGATCCAACAAGAAACCAACCTGATGGTGGCCGACAATTCCGGTGCCAAACGCGTGCAGTGCATCAAGGTGCTGGGCGGCTCAAAGCGCAAGACGGCAACAATCGGCGACGTCATCATCGTGTCCGTGAAGCAGGCCGACCCCGGTCGTACGGTGAAGAAGGGTGAAGTCGTGCGCGCCGTGATCGTGCGCACCGCCAAGGAGATCCGGCGGGCCGATGGCAGCGCCATTCGCTTCGACCGCAACGCCGCGGTGCTGATCAACAAGCAGAATGAGCCGATCGGTACGCGTATCTTCGGCCCGGTGACCCGTGAGCTGCGGTCGAAGAACTTCATGAAGATCATTTCGCTGGCGCCGGAGGTGCTTTAGGTGGCAACGAAGCAGAGAATCAAAAAAGGCGACAAGGTCATCGTCCTGGCCGGCCGTGATCGCGGCCGTGAAGGCGAAGTCCTGAAGATGTTCCCGGACGAGGACCGCGCCATCGTGAATGGCGTCAACATGGTGCGCCGGCACACGCGGCCGTCGCCTCAGGACCCCGGCGGCATAGTCGATAAGGAACTGCCGATCCATGTCTCCAACCTCGCGGTTGCCGATCCCAAGGACGGCAAGGCGACGCGGGTCGGCTTTAAGCGGCTTGAAGACGGCAGAAAGGTGCGCGTGGCGCGCCGCTCTGGCGAAGTCATTGATACGTAAGAAGGATTTTTGAGATGGCCTCCGTAAGGCTTCATCAGCACTACAACGACACGATCCTGCCCGCGCTGGTCGAAAAGTTCTCGTACAAGAACACGATGCAGGCGCCGAAGCTGGAGAAGATCGTGGTCAACATGGGCGTCGGTGACGGTGTCACGGATTCCAAGACCGTCGACAAGGCGGCCGAGGATCTGACCCAGATCGCCGGTCAGCGTGCCGTGGTGACGCGGGCCAAGAAGTCGGTCGCAACGTTCAAGCTGCGCGAAGGCATGCCGGTCGGCTGCAAGGTCACCTTGCGTGGCGAACGCATGTACGAGTTCTTGGATCGCCTGATCACGATCGCGCTGCCGCGTGTGCGTGACTTCCGTGGCGTCAGCCCGAAGAGTTTCGATGGCCGCGGCAACTACGCCATGGGCCTGAAGGAACAGATCGTGTTTCCGGAGATCAACTACGACCAGGTCGACAAGATCCGTGGTCTCGACATCATCATTTGCACGACGGCGCAAAGCGACGAGGAAGCCTATGAGCTGCTCGACGGTTTTCAGATGCCGTTCGTCAAACCTGAAGCCTGAGGGTTAGGAAGAAGCTATGGCCAAAAAGAGTGCCATCGAAAAGAACAAGCGTCGCCAGCGGCTGGTCAAGCGCTATGCCGCCAAGCGGGCCCGGTTGCTGGCAATCGCCAACAACCGCGAACTGCCGATGGAAGAGCGTTTCCAGGCGCGCCTGGCGCTGGCGCAGATGCCGCGCAACGCCTCGCCGGTCAGGGTCAAGAACCGCTGCGGCGTCACCGGACGTCCGCGCGGCTATCACCGCAAGCTCAACATGTCGCGTATCGCGCTGAGGGAACTTGCCTCTGAAGGCAAGATCCCCGGCATGGTCAAGTCGAGCTGGTAAGGAGGGCACGCGATGTCTATGACAGATCCGCTCGGCGATATGCTGACACGCATTCGCAACGGTCACTTGAGGCGCAAGGCGGCGGTGAACTGCCCGGCGTCGAAGCTGAAGGAGAACGTGCTTGAGGTGCTCAAGCGCGAGGGCTACATCCGTGACTTCCGCAAGGAAGAGACCGAGCCGAAGAAACCGCAGCTGGTCATCGAGCTGAAGTATTACGAAGGCGAGCCGGTGATTCGTGAAATCGGCCGGATTTCGACGCCTGGCCGACGTGTTTACTCCGGCGCCCGCAACATGCCGCGTGTTTATGGCGGTCTTGGCGTTGCCATCGTGTCGACACCGCGCGGTGTCATGACCGATCACGAGGCGCGCGCGACAAATGTGGGCGGCGAAGTGCTTTGCCGCGTCTTTTGATCGCGGCCAAAGAGGACTAGACGAGGAATAGACGATGTCACGAGTTGGCAAGAACCCGATCACCATTCCCGACGGCGTCACGGTTGACGTGGCCGCCGACGCGATCACGGTGAAAGGCAAGAAGGGCGAACTGAGCCGACAGTTGCTGGCCGACGTGTCGGTTGCCGTTGAGGACAACAAGGTCGTCATTAAGCCGATGTCGGAATCGAAGTTCGCGCGCTCTTTATGGGGCACCATGCGCAGCAACATCGAGGCCATGATCACCGGCGTCTCCGATGGTTATTCGCGAGAGCTGGAGATCCAGGGCGTCGGTTACCGCGCGCAGATTCAGGGCAAGACCCTGCGCCTGCAGCTTGGTTTCAGCCACGATGTCGAGTTTCCGATTCCCGACGGCGTGACCATCGAGTGCCCGAGCCAGGTGCAGGTCGTCGTGTCGGGTGCCGATAAACAGCAGGTTGGCCAGGTCGCGTCCAACATTCGCGGCTATCGTCCGCCGGAGCCCTACAAGGGCAAGGGCGTGCGCTACAAGGGCGAGTACGTGCTCCGCAAGGAAGGCAAGAAGAAGTAGGTGATGAGATGAAATCGGCGAACCATCTATTCCAGCGGCGGCGGAGCCGCGTTCGTGCGCGTCTGCGCCGTGAATCGACCGGGAAACCGCGTCTGTCGGTCAACCGCTCGGGCATGCACATCTATGTGCAGGTGATCGACGATCTGGCCGGTCATACGCTGGCCTCCGCGTCGAGCCTGGAAAAAGACGTGCGCGCCCAGGGTAAGTCCGGCGCCAACATCGAAGCGGCGGCGGCGGTTGGCAAGCTGATCGCCGAACGCGCGACGGCGGCCGGTGTCACCGACGTCGTGTTCGATCGCGGCGGTTATCGTTATCACGGCCGGGTCAAGGCCCTGGCCGACGCCGCCCGTGAGGGCGGCCTCAAGTTTTAGGCGAAGGGTAGGATAGAGATGGCAATGGCAGGTCGAGATCGCGGCGGACAGCGCGGCGGCCAACGTGGCCAGCGCGGTGGTGACCGCGATGCGGAAGCCAACGAGTTTCTAGAGAAGCTCGTCAGCATCAACCGTGTTGCAAAGGTGGTGAAAGGCGGCCGTCGTTTCGGCTTCGCCGCGATCGTTGTCGTCGGCGACCAGAAAGGCCGTGTTGGCCATGGCGCCGGCAAGGCACGTGAAGTGCCCGAGGCAATCCGTAAGGCAACCGAGCAGGCCAAACGCAACATGGTCCGTGTGCCGCTGCGCGAAGGCCGCACCCTGCACCATGATGTGAAGGGCCGTTTCGGTGCGGGCAAGGTGATCCTGCGTTCGGCGCCTCCAGGCACCGGCATCATCGCCGGCGGACCCATGCGCGCGGTGTTCGAGGCCTTGGGTGCCCAGGACGTCGTCTGCAAGTCGACCGGCAGCGGCAACCCGCATAACGTGATCAAGGCGACGTTCGATGCGTTGGGCCGCACACTTGCGCCCCGTGCCGTCGCCTCCAAGCGCAACAAAAAAGTGAACGAGGTGTTGGGTCGCAACACCGAGTACGCGGAGGCCTAAGTCATGGCGAAAGCCAGCTCAGGAAAAAAAGTGCGGGTGACCCAGATTGGCAGCCCGATTGGCCGGCCCAAGGACCAGCGTCAAACGTTGGTCGGGTTGGGGCTGAACAAGCTGCACCGTTCACGCGAGCTTGAGGATACGCCCGCCGTGCGCGGCATGATCGACAAGGTGTCTCATTTGGTGCGTTGCGAAGACGTCTGACGCACCCGATATTAGAGAGCAATAAAGTCATGAAACTCAACGATATCCGCGATAACGCCGGCGCCACCCATGCCCGCAAGCGCAAGGGCCGTGGTATCGGTTCGGGCCTGGGTAAAACGGCCGGGCGGGGCCATAAGGGCCAGAAATCACGCAGCGGCGTGGCACTTGCCACGTTCGAGGGCGGTCAGATGCCGATCTATCGTCGTCTGCCGCGGCGCGGTTTCCATAACCCGTCGGCAAAGTCCTATGCGGAGGTCAACCTGGACCGCCTGCAGCAGGCGATTGACGACAAGAAGCTCGACGCCGGAAAGCCGATCGACGCCGATGCCCTGAAGGCAGCCGGTTTGATCCGTCGAGAACTTGATGGCGTGCGTGTCCTGGCCCGCGGCGCGTTGACGGCGAAGGTTGAGCTCCACGTTTCTGGCGCCAGCAAGAACGCCGTCGCGGCGATCGAGAAGGCCGGTGGTTCGGTGACGTTGAAAACGCCGCCGGCGGCCAAAACCGAGGAGAAGCCGGCCAAGTGAACGGCCGGTAAGGGAGCCCTGAATGGCATCTGCGGCTGACCAACTCGCCAGCAATCTGAATTTCTCCGCCTTCGGCAAGGCGACGGAACTGAAAAAGCGCCTGTGGTTCACCCTGGGCGCTTTAATCATCTATCGTCTGGGCACCTATATTCCGATTCCCGGTATCGATCCGGCCATCTTGAACGACATCTTCCAGCAGCAGGCCGGCGGCGTGCTGTCGATGTTCAACATGTTCTCCGGCGGCGCGCTGGAGCGCATGACGATCTTTGCCTTGAACGTCATGCCCTATATCTCGGCGTCGATCATCATGCAGTTGATGACGACGGTGTCGCCGGCGCTCGAGCAGATGAAAAAAGAAGGCGAGTCCGGCCGCAAGAAGATGAACCAGTACACGCGCTACCTGACGGTGCTGCTGTGTATTGTTCAAGGTTACGGCATAGCGGTCGGCCTGGAGGCGATGACCGGCAGTTCTGGTTCCGCTGTCATTGACCCCGGTTACTTCTTCCGTTTCACGACTGTCGTGACCCTGGTCGGCGGCACCATGTTCCTGCTGTGGCTGGGCGAGCAGATCACCCAGCGCGGCGTCGGCAACGGCGTTTCGCTGATCATCTTCGCCGGTATCGTGGCGATGTTCCCGTCGGCGATCGCGCAGATCCTGGAACTGGGCCGCATCGGCGCGATGTCGGCTTTCGCTATCATGGCGATCCTGGTCAGCCTGATCCTGCTGTTCGGCTTCATTGTTTTCATGGAGCGGGCCCAGCGGCGCATCATCGTCCAGTATCCGAAACGCCAAGTCGGCAACCGCATGTTCAGCGGCGAAAGCTCGCACCTGCCGCTGAAGCTCAACACGTCCGGCGTTATCCCGGTGATTTTTGCCAGCTCGATCCTGCTGATGCCGGTGACTTTGGCCAGCTTCTCGGCCGTTGGCGGACCTGAATGGCTGCAGGAAATGACGCTTTTGCTGCGTCGCGGCGGAATTCTGTACCTCTCGCTCTATGCGGCAGGCATCGTCTTCTTCTGTTTCTTCTATACGTCGATCGTCTTTAACCCGGCCGATACGGCGGACAACCTGAAGAAACACGGCGGCTTTGTTCCGGGCATCCGTCCGGGCAAGAACACGGCGGAATACCTGGACTATGTGCTGACCCGCCTGACCACGGTCGGCGCGATCTATCTGACCGCGGTCGCCGTGGTGCCGGAGTTCTTCATCGGCAACTCGGCGGTGCCGTTCCTGCTTGGCGGCACGTCGTTGCTGATCACGGTCACGGTGGCGATGGATACGATCAGTCAGATCCAATCGCACCTTTTGGCGCACCAGTACGAGGGCCTGATCAAAAAGGCCAAGCTGAAGGGGCGGCGAGGATGAAGTTGATCCTGTTGGGCCCGCCCGGTGCCGGTAAAGGCACCCAGGCGCGCCGGATTATGGACGCCCACGGCATACCGCAACTCTCGACCGGCGATATGTTGCGCGCGGCGGTCGCCGAAGGCACCGAGATGGGCAAGATGGCCAAGGAGATCATGGATCGCGGCGAACTGGTGTCAGACGACATCATCGTCGGCATGATTTCCGATCGCATCGACCAGCCCGACTGCGACAATGGGTTCATTCTGGACGGTTTTCCGCGCTCCGAAGCCCAGGCCCAGGCGCTTGACCGCATGCTGGCGGAGCGCGGGCTGGCGCTGGACTGCGTGATCGAGATGCAGGTCGACGATGAGGCCCTTGTCGAGCGGCTAACCGGCCGGTTTACCTGCGCCAAGTGCGGGGCCGGGTATCACGACAAGTTTCAGCAACCAAAAATTGCAGGCGTCTGTGATGTCTGCGGCGGCACGGAGTTCACCCGCCGCGCTGACGACAACGAAGAGACGTTGCGTTCGCGCCTGACCGTCTATCACAGTCAGACAGCGCCGCTTTTGCCCTATTATCAAGGACATGGCGTGCTTCGTTCCGTCGACGGCATGGCCGATATCGACGAGGTGACCCGCCAGATCGAGGCGGTTTTGAATTCGTGCGGTGGAGGGGGCGGCAATGATTGACTCGTTGGCCGCGATGCCTATACTCCGCCGCGATCCCGGAAACCGGAGCGGTTTTGCCGGCTCTTTTGCTTTGCCTGAGGAGAGGTAACTTTGGCACGTATTGCTGGTGTCAATATTCCGACCAATAAACGCGTCGAAGTTGCGCTGACCTATATCCACGGTATCGGTCGCACGACAGCGAAGCAGGTCTGCGCCAACGCCCAGATTCCTGCGGCGCGCCGCGTCAACGAGCTGACAGACGCCGAGGTCGGCCAGATCCGTGAGATCATCGATTCGAGCTTGGTCGTCGAAGGCGACCTGAGGCGCGAAGTCGCCATGAACATCAAACGTTTGATGGACATGGGCTGTAACCGTGGCATTCGTCACCGCAAGGGTCTGCCGGTGCGCGGCCAGAACACCCACAACAATGCGCGAACCCGCAAGGGCAAAGCGCGGCCGGTCGCCGGTAAGAAGAAGTAGGAGCGTCATGGCTCGGGAAGCAACACGCGTCAGGCGGCGCGAGCGCAAGAACATCACGTCGGGCGTGGCGCATGTGAACGCCTCGTTCAACAATACGACGGTCACCATCGCGGACGCCCAAGGCAACGCGATCTCGTGGTCGTCGGCCGGATCCATGGGTTTCAAAGGGTCGCGCAAGTCGACTCCCTATGCCGCACAGATGGCCGCCGAAGACGCCGGCCGCAAGGCGATGGATCACGGCATGCAGACGCTTGAAGTCCGGGTCAAGGGCCCGGGATCAGGTCGTGAGTCGGCGCTACGCGCGCTGTCGGCGATCGGCTTCAACATTACGGCCATCCAGGACGTAACGCCGATCCCGCATAACGGCTGCCGTCCGCGCAAGCGTCGCCGCGTCTAGCACCCCTTAGGGTGCGCCGATCGCTGGGGCGCGGTCGGGCGTGACAACCGGATTACCGATGGCCGGGCGCAAAGCGTCTGGCCCATGCCGTCACATAAGGCGGCATTACACAAATGAGGTCGTCTCTAGCGATGAACAGAAACTGGCAAGCACTGATCAAACCGAACAAGCTGCAGATCGAGCCTGGCATCGATGCCTCGCGTGAAGCGACCATCGTAGCCGAGCCGCTGGAGCGTGGCTTCGGCCTGACATTGGGCAACGCGCTGCGCCGCGTTCTCCTATCCTCGCTGCAGGGTGCAGCGGTGACGTCGATCCAGATCAACAACGTCCTGCATGAGTTCTCGTCGATCACCGGCGTGCATGAAGACGTGACCGACATCGTCTTGAACATCAAGTCGATGGCGCTGCGCATGTATGCCGAAGGGCCCAAGCGCATGTCGCTGAAGGCCAAGGGCCCGGGCGCGGTGACCGCGTCGATGATCGAGACCGGCCCGGACATCGAGATTATGGACCCTGACCACGTCATCTGCACCCTGGACGGCGATGCGGATCTGAACATGGAGTTCACGGTCGAGCTCGGCAAAGGCTACGTACCGGCGGCCCAGAACCGGCCGGACGACGCGCCGATCGGCCTGATCCCGGTCGATGCGATCTATAGCCCGGTGCGCAAGGTTGCCTACAAGGTCGAGAACAGCCGTGTCGGGCAGGTCACCGACTACGACAAGCTGGCGATGACCGTCGACACCAATGGCGCGGTGACGCCGGAGGATGCGGTCGCGCTTGCGGCGCGTATTCTGCAGGACCAGTTGCAGCTTTTCATCAACTTCGAAGAGCCGGAAGTGCGTGTCGAGCGCGAGGAAGCGGCCGAGCCCGAGTTCAACGCCAACCTGCTGCGCAAGGTCGACGAGCTCGAACTGTCGGTGCGGTCGGCCAACTGTCTGAAGAACGACAACATCGTCTATATCGGCGATCTCGTGCAGAAGACCGAAGCCGAAATGCTGCGCACGCCGAACTTCGGCCGCAAGTCGCTCAACGAGATCAAGGATGTTCTCTCGCAGATGGGCCTGCATCTCGGCATGAAGATCCCGGACTGGCCGCCGGAAAACATCGAGGAGCTCGCCAAGAAGCTCGAGGACCCCTTTAACTGATCCGGCGCCGCCGGACATCAGGAGACCGCCATGCGACACCGTAACGCCGGACGCAAGCTCAACCGAACCAGTGCCCACAGAAAGGCGCTGTTGATCAACATGGCCCAGGCTTTGGTCAAGCACGAGCAGATCAAGACGACCCTGCCCAAGGCCAAGGAGCTTGCGCCCTATACCGAGAAGCTGATCACGCTTGCCAAGCGCGGCGACCTGCATGCCCGCCGTCAGGCCTATGTCAAGATCGCCGACGACGCCATGGTGGCCAAGCTGTTCGATGTGTTGGCCGAGCGCTATCAGGACCGCGCTGGCGGCTACACGCGGGTGCTGAAGGCGGGTTTCCGTTATGGCGACGACGCGCCGATGGCGATCATCGAGCTGGTCGACCGCGACGAAGACGCCAAGGGGCAGGATTCCGGCCCGACCCAGTTTGAAGACGATGAGGATGAGGAAGTGGCCGCATAAGGCCTCGACCTCACCAAAAGACCTTGCAAAGGGCGGCTGTCATGCCGCCCTTTCTATATCCTGCCCTTCGGCTCCACGCCGATCCGCTCTCGATCGGATCGCAGATTGATGGAACAACCAATCTGCGTGAATCCGATCGACTTCAATGAGATAGAGCAGATTCACCCATCTTGATTTCATCGCGAAGCGATTCAATCAAAATGGGATCTGCTCTAGACTGAGACGATGGCGACGCTGTTTGAATCCCAGGCTCCGAGGCCGCTTGCCGACCGGTTGAGACCGGAGACGCTTGAGCAGGTGGTCGGGCAGGATCATCTGCTCGATCCCGACGCGCCGCTTGGCCGTATGGTCGCCAAGGGCCGGCTTGTGTCGCTTATCCTGTGGGGACCGCCGGGGTCGGGCAAGACGACCATCGCCCGTCTGCTGGCCGACAAGACCGACTTGGCATTCGAGCCGATTTCGGCTGTCTTTGCCGGCGTCGCCGACCTGCGCAAAGTCTTCGAGCGCGCCCGCGCCCGGCGTCAGGACGGGCGAGGTACCTTGCTGTTCGTCGACGAGATCCACCGCTTCAACAAGGCCCAACAGGACGCGCTTCTGCCGTTTGTCGAGGATGGCACCGTGGTCCTGGTCGGTGCGACGACGGAGAACCCGTCGTTCGAGGTTAACGCTGCACTGACGTCGCGCTGTCAGGTTCTGGTCCTCAATCGCTTGGACGCCGCCGCTCTGGACGATCTTCTCCGGCGTGCCGAGGCGGACACCGGGAACACGCTGCCACTGGACGCTGACGCGCGCGATGCGCTGAAGGACATGGCCGATGGTGATGGGCGCTTTTTGCTCAACATGGCCGAGGAATTGTTGGCGCTGGAGCCTGGCAAGACGATCGATCGCGCCCAGTTGGCCGACGTCGTCCAGCGGCGGGTGCCGATCTACGACAAGGCGGACGAGGGGCACTACAACCTGATCAGCGCGCTGCACAAGTCGGTGCGTGGCTCCGATCCCGACGCCTCGCTTTATTGGCTGGCGCGCATGCTCGACGCCGGTGAAGACCCACTTTATGTCGCGCGGCGCATCGTGCGCATGGCGATCGAAGACATCGGCATGGCCGACCCCCAGGCGCTGGCGCAGTGTATTGCCGCCAAGGACACATACGTTTTTCTGGGCTCGCCGGAAGGCGAATTGGCACTGGCCCAAGCGGTGATCTATTGCGCGACCGCGCCCAAATCGAACGCTGCCTACAAGGCCTATGGCGCGGCACGGCGTAGCGCCCGGGAGCACGGGTCCCTGACACCGCCGAAGCATATCCTGAATGCGCCAACAAAGATGATGAAGGAGATGGGTTACGGCGCGAACTATGACTACGACCACGACGCGCCGGACGCGTTTTCCGGCCAGGACTACTTCCCCGACGAGATGACGCGCGAGCGCTACTACGCCCCGGTCGAGAGGGGCTTCGAACGCGAGGTCGCCAAGCGCCTGGAGTACTGGGCAAAGCTGCGCGACAAACGCGGCGCCGGGGGCGGCACGTGATCAAGATGCTGCTGCTCGTCGCGCTCGGCGGGGCCTTGGGCGCCGTCGGCCGCTATCTGACGATTGCCGGCGTCGGCGCGGTCACCGGGTTTGGGTTCCCGTTCGGTACACTTGTGGTCAACGTCGTCGGTTCCTTCGTCCTGGGCGTTTTGGCCGAAAGCATGACGCTCGTCTGGTCGCCGTCCGCTGAGTTGCGCGCCATGCTGGTTGTCGGCGTACTCGGCGCCTACACGACCTTCTCGACCTTTTCGCTTGATGTCGTGATGCAGCTTGAGCGCGGCAATTTCGTCGGCGCTGCTCTTTACATCCTGTCATCGGTGTCGCTCTGCGTTCTCGGCCTTTATGCCGGCATGCGGCTGATGCGTCTGGTACTGACGTGACCCAGGTTCGCCACGTCACGGTATCGCCGGGCGATGAGCACATGCGCCTGGATCGCTGGTTTCACCGCGAGTTCCCGGCTGTTACGCATGGTCATCTGGCGAAGCTGTTACGGACCGGCCAGGTCAGGCTCGACGGCCGGCGTTGCAAGCCCGGCGACCGGCTTGTCGCCGGTCAGACCGTGCGCGTGCCGCCGTTGCCGGAGGCAAAGACCGCAGAACCGCGTGCGAAACCTGAACCCAAAGTCGATCGGCGTGAGGCCGAGGACCTCGCCGCGCGCGTTCTCTACCGCGACGACGATGTCATCGCGCTCGACAAACCGTCGGGACTGGCCGTGCAGGGCGGCACCGGCACAAAGCGGCATCTGGACGGCATGCTCGATGCGCTCCGGTTCGGTGCGCCGGAGCGTCCTCGGCTGGTCCATCGCCTGGACCGCGATACCAGCGGCGTCATGCTGCTCGCGCGTCATGCCGCCGCTGCCCGCGAGCTGGGCAACCTGTTCAAGGGTCGGGAAACCGAAAAGACCTATTGGGCGCTTGTGGCGGGGCGTCCGGATGCCGATGAAGGGTTGATTGACATGCCGCTCGCTAAACGGCCCGGCAAGGGCGGCGAGCGCATGTGCGTCGATGAAGAGGAAGGGCGCCGCGCGATCAGCCAGTTCCGCGTCATCGACAGCGCCGGCGACAAGGTCGCGTGGCTTGCGCTCAGTCCGCATACCGGACGTACCCATCAACTGCGTGTGCACTGTGCCGCCATCGGTTGCCCGATCCTGGGCGACGGCAAGTATGGCGGCCGCGATGCTTTCCTTTCCGGCTTTGACCTTGCCAAGCGTGTTCATCTGCACGCCCGCGCGATCGCCATGCCGTGGCATGGCGGCGCGTTGAGCATCGAGGCGCCGCTGCCGCGCGACCTCGTCAAGAGCTGGTCGCTCTTCGGTTTCGACCCGAACACTGCCGGCTTATCGACATGAACCGGCGTCTCGTCCTGTTCGATTGCGACGGCACGCTGGTCGATAGCCAGCATGTCATCCACGAGGCCATGTCGTTTGCGTTTGCCGATCACGGCCTGTCGCCCTTGCCACGCCAAGACGTCCGCCGCGTCATCGGTCTGCCGCTCGACACGGCGATTGCTCAGCTGTTGCCGGCAGGCTCATCCGACCAGATCGCCGGCTTGGCGCAAAGCTACAAGGAGGCGTTCGTTCAGCTGCGTCAGCGGGTTGGCCAGCACGAACCGCTTTTCGACGGCATGCGCGAGGTGATCGAGACACTCGATGCGGGCGGCGCGCTGCTCGGCATCGTCACGGGCAAGGGCAGTCAGGGCCTTGCCATGGTCTTGGCGCAGCACGATTTGACGAAGCGTTTCGTCACGCTGCAGACAGCGGATACCGCGCCCGGCAAGCCGGATCCCGGCATGGTCAATCAGGCGCTTGCCGAAACCGGCGCGGCGCCGTCAGAAACAGTGGTCATTGGCGATACGACCTTCGACATGGCGATGGCGGTCGCCGCCGGCGTGCCGGCCATCGGCGTGGCGTGGGGTTACCATCCATCCGACCATCTAGTGGCGGCCGGGGCGCGGTGCGTCGTCGCCAACCCACTGGAGCTTCATGCCGCCATCGAGAGCCTGGCCGTCTCAGGCGTGAGCGCCTGACCATGGTGAAGCGCTTTTACGATATCGTCGCGTGGCGGCCTTGTGCGGGTGGGTTCGAGGTCACCCTCGACGAGCGGCCGGTCCATACACCGGGGCGCCAACGCATCGTCGTGCCCACCGAAGAGCTGGCCGACGAGATTGCCGGCGAATGGCGCGGACAGTCGGGCGACGTGCGTCCAGAGACCATGCCGATAACCCGGTTGGTGACCACCGCCATCGATCGGGTGGCCGAGCGCCGGGTCGAGGTCGTTGCCGATCTCGCTGAGTTTGGCGCCAGCGACCTCGTCTGTTACCGCGCCGATGCGCCGGCCGAGCTGGTGACGTTTCAGGCGCAGCACTGGCAGCCGCTCGTCGACTGGGCCGCAAGCCGCTATGGCGCGATGATGTCCGTGACCAGCGGCATCATGCCGGTTGACCAGCCTCCAGAGGCGGTACAGGCGCTCGCCTCAGCACTTGAGCCGCTGACCGACTTCGAACTCATGGCGGTCCATGCCGTCACCGTGGCGACGGGCTCGTTGATCACCGGCTTGGCGGTGGCTGAAGGAAAAATCGCCGGCGAGGAAGCCTGGCAGGCCGGCCTGGCCGACGAGCACTACATGGCCGAGGTGTGGGGCGAGGACGCGGAGGCGAAGGCGCGCCAAGAGGCCTTGCGCGAGGAAATCGTCATGGCGGAGCGTCTGTTGCACCTGTTGGGACGTTTGCGACCGGTCAAACTTGCTGCGCCGCACAATGAATGATATCGAGGAATAACAAGGGCTTGCGCAAGGCGGGACGCCAATGAACGACATGATTCGGCAGCTTGAAGAGCGGCGCGAACAGGCGCGCGCCGGCGGTGGCGAGCGGCGCGTTCAAGCCCAGCACGCGAAAGGCAAACTCTCTGCGCGCGAACGGATTGAGCTGCTGCTCGACGACGGTTCGTTCGAGGAATGGGACATGTTTGTCGAACATCGCTGCAGCGATTTCGGCATGACCGAACAGAAGGTGCCGGGCGACGGTGTGGTGACCGGCTGGGGCACGGTCAACGGCCGGCTGGTCTTCGTCTTCAGCCAGGATTTCACGGTTTTCGGCGGGTCGCTCTCCGAGGCGCATGCGGAAAAGATCTGCAAGATCATGGATCGCGCCATGCAGGTCGGCGCACCGGTTATCGGCATCAACGATTCCGGCGGCGCGCGCATTCAGGAAGGCGTCGCGTCGCTGGCCGGCTATGCCGAGGTCTTCCAGCGCAATGTCATGGCATCGGGTGTCGTGCCGCAGATCTCGGTCATCATGGGTCCGTGCGCGGGTGGTGCTGTCTATTCGCCGGCGATGACCGACTTCATCTTCATGGTGAAGGACAGCGCCTACATGTTCGTGACCGGCCCGGACGTGGTGAAGACCGTGACCCATGAGATGGTCACACACGAAGAACTGGGTGGCGCCGTCACCCACACGACGCGGTCGGGCGTCGCCGACCTGGCCTTGGAGAACGATGTCGAGACGCTCGCCGAGCTGCGCCGTTTCATCGATTTCCTGCCGGCATCAAACCGCGAAAAGCCGCCCCACTGGCATACCGACGATCCTCTCGACCGGGCGGAGCCGTCGCTCGATACGCTGGTGCCGGCCAACCCGAACAAACCCTATGACATGAAGGAGCTGATCGAGAAGGTGGTCGACGAGGGCCACTTTTTTGAACTGCAGCCGGGCTACGCCGGCAACATCGTGACGGGGTTCGGCCGCATCGACGGCCATACCATCGGCATTGTCGCCAACCAGCCGATGGTACTGGCGGGGTGCTTGGATATCGATGCGTCGAAGAAGGCCGCGCGTTTCGTGCGTTTCTGCGACTGCTTCAACATTCCGATCGTGACCTTTGTCGATGTGCCGGGCTTCCTGCCTGGCACCAGCCAGGAACATGGCGGCATCATCAAACACGGCGCCAAGCTGCTCTACGCGTTTGCCGAGGCGACGGTGCCCAAGGTCACGGTCATCACCCGCAAATCCTATGGTGGCGCCTATGTGGTCATGAGCTCCAAGCATCTGCGCGGCGACGTGAACTACGCCTGGCCGGGCGCCGAGGTCGCGGTGATGGGGTCGAAAGGCGCGGTCGAGATCATCTTCCGCGCGGAGTTGGATGATCAGGAGAAGATCGAGGCGCGCACAGAGGAGTATCGCGAACGCTTCGCCAACCCGTTCTCCGCCGCCCGGCGCGGTTTTATCGACGATGTCATCATGCCGCGCAGCACGCGCCGGCGGATCGGTAAGGCGCTCCTGATGTTACGCGACAAAGAGTTAACAAATCCCTGGAAGAAGCACGATAATATACCTCTGTAGCAGGTAGTTAGGGCGAAATGTTCAACAAGATTCTTATCGCCAATCGTGGCGAGATCGCCTGCCGGATCATCAAGACCTGCCGGCGCATGGGCATCCAGACCGTCGCCGTCTATTCGGAGGCCGACGCCGATGCGCTGCACGTCCGAATGGCAGACGAAGCGGTCTTCATCGGACCGCCGGCGCCTGCCGAGAGCTATCTAAAGATCGATCGTATCGTCGAGGTGATCGGTGAGACCGGTGCCGAGGCAGTGCATCCGGGCTTTGGATTCCTGTCGGAGAACGGCGCGTTCGTGGAGGCGGTGGAAAAGGCCGGCGCGGTCTTCATTGGTCCGCCCGCGGCTGCCGTCGCCGCCATGGGCGACAAGATCGAGTCCAAGAAACTGGCCGAAAAGGCCAACGTCAACGTCATACCCGGCCACATGGGCGAGATCGCCGATGTGGACGAGGCGCTCAAAATCGCCGAGACCATCGGCTATCCCGTCATGATCAAGGCTGCGGCAGGCGGCGGCGGCAAGGGGATGCGCGTCGCCGAGAATGCCGATGAAGCCCGCGAAGGTTTCCGCGCGGCGCGTTCGGAAGCCAAGGCCTCGTTCGGCGACGACCGGGTCTTCCTGGAAAAGTTCATTGTTGAGCCCCGCCACATCGAAATTCAGATCATGGCTGACGCTCACGGCAACATCGTCTATCTGGGCGAGCGCGAATGTTCGATCCAGCGCCGCCACCAGAAGGTCGTCGAAGAAGCGCCGAGCCCGCTGCTTGACCCGAAGACAAGGCAGGCGATGGGTGAGCAGGCGGTCGCCTTGGCGCGCGCTGTCGACTACCATTCGGCCGGTACCGTCGAGTTCGTCGCTGACGCGAAGAAAAACTTCTATTTCCTTGAAATGAATACAAGATTACAGGTTGAGCACCCTGTCACGGAGTTTGTGACAGGCCTCGATCTGGTGGAGCAGATGATCCGTGTCGCGGCGGGTGAAGAGCTGGCGTTCAAGCAGGACGACATCAAGTTGGACGGCTGGGCGATCGAGACCCGCGTCTATGCCGAAGATCCGCTGCGCGGTTTCTTGCCGTCGATCGGCCGCCTGACACGCTACCGCCCGCCGTCGGAGTCCGCCCATGTCCGCATCGATAGCGGCGTGGAAGAGGGGTCGGAGGTCACGATGTTCTACGATCCCATGATCGCGAAGCTCGTGAGTTACGGCAGCGACCGTGCGGCGGCGATCGACACCATGGAACGGTCGCTGGACGGCTTCCAGATCCGTGGCGTCAGCCACAACATCGGCTTCCTGTCGGCGATCATGCGCGAAGAGCGTTTTCGTGAGGGCGCGCTGACCACGGGATTTGTCGCAGATGTCTGGCCCGATGGTTTCAGCGGTGCTGCGCTGGATGGCGAAACGCTGGAGAACCTTATCGGCGTCGGTCTTCTCGCGCATCTGACGGTGCTGCGGCGCGACCGCGGCATCTCCGGTCTGTTCGATGGTGCCAACGGCATGGCCGAGAACTGGGTCGCGCGTCTGGGTCACGATCGCCATGCGGTGACGGCGGTGCTGGTTGATGGCGGCATCGATGTGACGTTGGATGGCCGGGACATTGCGGTGCGCGGGCAGTGGCTGCCCGGGGACCGTCAGTTTGATGGCATGGTGCAGGATCGCCCGGTCATCGTTCAGACGGATCGACGGGGCACGCAGTGGGACCTCTCCCACGCCGGTGTTGCCGAGCGCATTGTCATCTTGAGCCAGCACGCCGACACGCTCCTGGAGCGTATGCCGTTCAAGGAACCGGCCGATACCTCACGGCTTCTGCTGTCACCGATGCCGGGCATGGTCGTCGACATTCTGGTTGCCGAGGGCGATGAGGTGAAATCCGGTGCGGCGCTCGCCATCGTCGACGCCATGAAGATGGAGAACGTGCTGCACGCGGAAATCGACGGCCGGGTAAAGGCGGTCAATGTCGCCAAGGGTGACTCGCTGGCCGTCGACCAGATCATCCTGGAGTTTGATGAAGCCTGACCCCGATTATCGCCAGGTCCATGTTGTGATAGCCGGCCGCGTGCAGGGCGTCTGGTATCGCGCCTGGACCGGCGAGGAGGCGAGTGATCTGGGACTGAACGGCTGGGTCCGCAACCGGCGCGACGGCACGGTCGAGGCTGTCTTCGCCGGAACGGACCAGGCGGTCGAGAACATGCTTGCGCTGTGTCACAAAGGGCCACCGCTCGCCAAGGTCACGATGGTCGACGTTCGCGACGACGAGAGCGCGATAGAACCCGGGTTTCGTCAGCTACCCACCGCCTGACAGCGTCAGCGCGGGCGCGGTGTCTAGGCGGGCCGGCATGGCCGTCTCGAAATTGGCTTTCAATGCCGCATCGACGGCCGCCAAATCAGCATCGATGCCGAGTGCGCGCAGGGACGTCACGCCGTGGCCTTGGATACCGCACGGGATGATGCCGCGGAAATGGTCGAGATCGGGATCGACGTTGATGGCAATGCCGTGAAACGACACCCAGCGGCGCACCCGGATGCCGATCGCGGCGATCTTGTCTTCGCCGCCTGGCCGGCGAACCCACACGCCGACCCGATCGTCCCGTGTTTCGCCGGTAACACCGAAGTCGGCCAGCGTCGCGATGAGCCATGTTTCCAGGCCGCGGACAAAGGCCTTCAGATCGCCGCCACGAGCCTTCAAGTCCAACATCACATAGGCAACGCGCTGACCGGGGCCGTGATAGGTGTAGCGGCCGCCCCGACCGGTTCGGTAGACGGGGAAAGCGCCGGCATCCAGAAGCTCTGACGCATCGGCGCTGGTGCCGGCGGTATAGAGCGGCGGGTGTTCCACCAGCCAAACCGTCTCCGGTGCGCTCCCGGCGCGAATCGCCCCAGCCCGCTCCTCCATGAAGCTGACGGCGTCTGGATAGGCGACGGGCGCCTCGCTTATCTGCCACAGAACGCCTGACATGGGCTCCTGTCCTTGATTGCGGCCCTTGCGGGTACCTATGAATCTAGCTATAGGAACGTCGATTACCAGCTCTGCGGTCGTGGCGGAATTGGTAGACGCGCAGCGTTGAGGGCGCTGTGGGCTTAGCCCGTGGAAGTTCGAGTCTTCTCGACCGCACCAGTTTCCCGAAAAAGGGCCCGTCGCAGCGCGGCGGGTCCTTTTCTTAAGCCGGTGCCCGCCCGTTGGGCTGGTGAAGCGATCCCTAGAGCGGATTGACCCGTCTTGATGTCATAGCGAAGCGATTCCATCAAAACAGGATCTGCTCTAGGCACAACACTCAAAAATGGGTGGGTCATGAGCGAACAGACCGCGCAGAGCACCATCGAAACCGCGTCCGACGTCCACGACCTCTATGGTCTGACGCCGGAGCTGCTGCATGCCATTCTGGAATCGCTAGGCGACGATGATGGCAACCGGCTGGAAGCGCTCGTTGTCCCGCTCCATCCCGCCGACATCGCTGACCTGTTGGAGCAGATTACCTCGCACCAGCGCCGCCAGGTGCTCGACGCGCTACGGCCGGAGTTCGATCCGGAGGTGCTGGCCCATCTGGACGAGTCGGTTCTTGAAGACGTCGTCGAGATTCTGGGCACCGACGATGTCGCCCATCTGGTCGAGCAGCTTGAAACCGACGACGCCGTCGATGTTCTCGAAGACCTCGACCAGAACGTGCAGGAAGAAGTCCTGGCCGCCGTGCCGTTCGCATCACGCCGAGCTGTCGAGGAAGGCCTCACGTTTCCGGAGGACAGCGCCGGCCGCCTGATGCGACGCGATGTCGTCGCCGTGCCGATGTTCTGGAACATCGGCCAGACGATCGACTACCTGCGCGCCAGCGACGATCTGCCGGACGACTTCTACGAAATCTTTATCGTCGATCCCCAGCACAAACCTTTGGGGTCGGTGCCGATCAGCAGGATCCTGCGCAACGGCCGCGAGATGCGCCTGCAGAACCTGGTCGAAGATGATGAACCGACAACTGTCAATGCGACGACGGACCAGGAAGAGGTCGCCTACATCTTCCAGCAATACGGTCTGAGTGAAATGGCCGTCACCGACAACGATGGCCGGCTGCTCGGCGCCATCACCTTTGACGACGTGGTCGACGTTATCGGTGAGGAAACGGAAGAAGACACGCTACGCCTCGGCGGTGTCGCGGAAACCGATCTGAACGATGAAATCGTCACGACAACGCGTAAGCGTTTCCTGTGGCTGTTCGTCAATCTGGGCACCGCCATATTGGCGTCGTTGGTGATTGGTGTCTTCGAGGGCACGTTGGAACGTTTCGTGGCGCTCGCGGTCTTGATGCCGATCGTCGCGTCCATGGGCGGTAACGCGGGCACCCAGACGATGACAGTTGCCGTGCGCGCCCTGGCAACGCGCGACCTGACAAGAGCGAACGCGCTGCGTGTTGTCGGTAAGGAAGTCGTCGTCGGCCTGTTGAACGGCCTGGTCTTCGCCGTGCTGGTCGGCCTTGTCGCGTGGCAATGGTTTCAGGAGCCGATGCTGGGCGTCGTGATTGGTATTGCTATGGTGGTCAACCTGCTGGTCGCCGGCATGGCAGGCGCACTGATCCCGCTTGGATTGAACGCGCTGAAGGTGGACCCGGCGGTTTCCGCCGGCGTCTTTCTGACGACCGTGACCGATGTCGTCGGCTTTTTTGTCTTCCTGGCTCTGGGCGCGGCCATACTGCTTTAATCGGAGAATGACCATGCGGCGAAAGATCTACTCCGGCTGCGTGTTTGAGGAACTGGTCGGTGAGCACTTCCGTGACATCAGGCCAGCCAACACGACCGTCATCTGCGCTTTGACCAAACCGGAGATGAAGGTTGAGATCGAAGTGACCGCGCGCCGCCAGACAAACGGGTAGGGAACCATGACACAGCCCATCGACTTCTATTTCGACTTCAGTTCGCCTTATGGCTACCTCGCGACCGCGCGCATCGACGATATCGCCGCCAAGCACGGCCGCACCGTCTCCTGGCGCCCGATCCTGCTCGGCATCGCGTTTCAGAAAACCGGCCAAACACCGCTGATCAACCAGCCGGTGCGCGGCGCGTACTTCAAGCACGATATCGATCGCATGGCGCGCGACTATGGGATACCGCTTGTGTGGCCGGAGAACTTTCCGTTTCACTCCGTGGCGGCAAGCCGCGCGTTCTACTGGCTCGCGGACCGCGACAGTGCACTTGCGGTACGCTTCGCGCGTCTCGTGTTCCAGACCTATTGGGGCGAGGGCCGTGACGTCGCAAAACCGCCGCAGCTGGCAGAGGCGACCTGCGAAGCGCTCGGCCTCGACGCGGACGACATGCTGGCCGCACTAGCCGACGGCACGATCAAGGACCGGTTGCGCACGGAAGTCGATCAGGCGCTCGACAAAGGCATTTTTGGATCGCCCCTGTTCGATATCGACGGCGAACTGTTCTGGGGCTGCGACAAGTTCAGCGAGATCGACCGCTGGCTTGCCACAGGCGGTTGGTAACTATTTGAAATAGCGGAAAAATCAATCGGTCGTGTCGTCCGTTAGCGCGTTGAGATAGAGCGCGCGGTCGATGTTACCGCCGGACAAGACAACCGCGACCCGTTTGCCGCGCATGGCGCCCGCCTCGTTCTTAAGACCGGCAAGGGCGACCGCGCCGGCGCCTTCCGCCATGTTGTGGGTATCGCTGGCGAGATCGCGGATTGCGGCCATGATCGCGTCATCGCTAACGGTGATGATGCGTTCGGCGCCGCGCCGGATGATGGCCAACGCGTCATCGTTGGGGACGCGGCAGGCGACGCCGTCGGCCATGGTGTCGGCGCTGTTGGTGGCGATGGCTTTGCCGGCTTCAAACGACAGCGCATAGGTCGCCGCCTTTTCGGACACCACGCCGACGATCTTGGTCGTCAGCCCGAGTGCATCGCGCACGCGAATGGCGCCGCAAATGCCCGATCCCAAACCAATGGGCACATAGAGCGTATCGATGTCGGCGACGCGGTCGAACAGTTCGAGGCTGTAGCTCGCGACACCGGCGACGAGATCTTCGTGGAACGAGGGCACGAGGTGCAGCCCGCGCCGTTCCGCTTCGGCAAGGGTATACTCATAGGCTGCCTGAAAGTCGTGACCACTCTCGATCAGCTCGGCGCCCAGCGCCTGCATCGCCGCGTTCTTTTCCGCCGAGTTGCCATGGGGCACGACAATGGTCGCCGCCAGGCCGTTGTGTCTGGCGGCAAAGGCGACACTTTGCCCATGATTGCCGCGGGTTGCCGAGATGACGCCTTTGACGTCAGGCGCGCGTTCGCGAAGCCGATTCATGTAGACGAGACCGCCGCGCAGCTTGAAGGCGCCGATCGGTGTGTGGTTCTCGTGCTTGACCCAGATTTCGCTGCCGACCCGTGCGTTCAGCAGGGGCCATGCATGCTGCAGTGTCGGTTGAACGGTTCGATGAACCAGCGCGGCGGCATCGCGCAAGGCCTCCAGCGATGCCATGGAATCAGGCAAGCTCGATACGCATGTGCTCCCTGGCAACGAAGGCTTGCGGCCACATGACCTTGGCCTTCGTCTCGACCCGGCGCATGAAGCGGTCTTCGTGATCGGGGTCGTGGTGGAAGATCGCAAGGTTCTTGACGTTTGCCGCCTGGCACAGCCTGACGCCTTCCTGCCATGTCGAGTGACCCCAGCCGATCTTCGCCGGGAACTCCTTATCCGTATAGGTGGAGTCGTAGACCACCAGATCAGCACCTTCGATCAGACCCAGGATGTTCTGGTCGGGCTGGCCGATGACATGTTCGGTGTCGGTGACGTAGCAGAAGGACTTGCCCTTGAAATTCACGCGATAGCCGGTCGCGCCATTGGGATGATTGAGTGCTGCCGTCTGAATGTCGATGTTCTTGCGCTTGCCAAGCTTGAAGCTGTCGCCGGCCTTGAAGTCGGCGAACTCCTTGGCGGCGGTCATCGCTTCGAGCGGCACCGGGAAATAGGGGCTTTGCATCTGATCGGCAAAGACGTTCTCGATGGTGTCGTTCTGCAGGTGCCCGGCCAGGACGGTGAAATGGCAGTCGGGATGGAAGGCGGGGGTAAAGAACGGAAAGCCGTTGATGTGGTCCCAGTGGGTGTGGGACAGCAGGATCGTCGCGTCGCGCACGTTCTTGCGCAAAAGCCAGTGACCCAGGCCGCGAATACCTGTGCCGGCGTCCATGATGACGCGTTCGCCACCGCAGGCGACTTCAATACAGCTTGTGTTGCCGCCGAACGCGATATGATTGGGCGACGGACAGGCGATGCTGCCGCGAACTCCCCAGAACTTGATCTTAAACGACATTAGGTCTTGTCCCGTCTGGCGTCGGCTTCGACGACCATGATGCCTTCCTGGACTGCCATCCGGTCTAGCGCCTGGGCTGACACAACCGGAGCATCAGGCCGGTTGCGGGGCATTCCAACGGGAAGGACGGGGCCGCTCGATACACCGTCTCCTGATGGGAGTGTGACGCATTCGCGACGCCGGCGGTATGACGAATGTCACTCATCACACTGGGGCCTATGGGGCGCCTAGCGCGCGATGGCCGCGGTTCGCTCGGCATCCAGGGACTCGGCAAGCTCCTCAAGGCGCTGCTTGTCCTGGATGTAGAGCACCTTGTCGCGTTTCTCGACAATGCCGTCATGGGTCAGGTGGCTGACCACCCGGGCCACCGTCTCGCGGGTTGTGCTGGCGCGCCCGGCAATCTCCTTATGGGCGGGCATTGGGTAAATGACCCAGAAGCCTGCGCCGGCCGCATCCGGCTTGCACATGCGCAACAGTTCCAGATAGACGCGCTGGACGGCGCCCAGCGTGCTCAGATCCATGATCCGGTCGTCGCAGGTCCTGACGATCTTGGCCAGGCGGCGGACCACGGTCTGCAGCACCGAAGGGTGCCGGCTCATCAGGTCCAGGAAGCTGCTGGGCGACATCATCGCGACCTGGGCCGCCTTGATCGCGACCACGGTGGCCGAGCGGGGCTCGCCGTCGATGGCGGCCAACTCGCCAAAATAGCCGCCGGTTCCGACGATCGCGTAGGCGACTTCACGGCCGGAACGCGAATAATTGACAATTCTGACGGAGCCATCGGCGACCAGGAACACGTCGCGATTGTCGCTGGCGCGGTCCATGATCTGCTCGCCGGCCTTGTAATTGCGCCAGCGGACGTTCTTTTCGAGCGCCTTGACCTCGTCCTCCGAGAGCTCGGAGAGCAGTCCGATGCCTGTCAAACCACGATTTTTGGTTGTCGGCTCGACCACGTTGATCCCCCAATCGCCGGCTATTCCAGCGTAGATACTAGCAAACCCAAGGCATCGGGTGCAAAAGTAGTGAAAATATGGCGACGGATGGCGCCACTTACCAGCATAGACCCGCCGCCGACTCCGGCCGGCGTGAACGGAGCCAAGAGGTCAGATCTTTGGAACACGCGCAACGGAAGCACACGGCAATGAAGGTTGATACTGACCCGCTCGTGTTCTCGCAGCAAACGGCCCCTTATGACAACCTTCGTCATCGTCTGAACGCCGCCTATCGCGAAGACGAAGCGGCGGCCATCGACGGGCTGCTCGACCTCGCGACCTTTGACGAGGCCGTCCGGCGCAGAATCAGACGCCGGGCACGCGACCTGGTCGCCCATGTGCGGGCCCGGCGTCAGCAGACCGGCGGTATCGACGCCTTCATGAGCGAGTATGACCTGTCGAGCCAGGAAGGCATCGTTTTGATGTGCATGGCCGAGGCGTTGTTGCGCATTCCCGATGCCGACACCGCCGACAAGCTGATCCGCGACAAGATCTCGGTCGCCAACTGGGAGGAGCATCTGGGCGGCAGCGACTCCTTGTTCGTTAACGCGTCGACCTGGGGCCTGCTGCTGACCGGCCGGGTGGTCAACCTTGACCGCACGTGGCGCGACGACATGGCGCGCGGCATCGGCCGGCTGATTACGCGTGCCGGTGAGCCGATCATCCGACAAGCGATGACCCAGGCCATGCGCATCATGGGCCGCCAGTTCGTCATGGGACGCACCATCGACGAAGCCTTGGAGCGTGCGCGCGATTCGGAGAACCGCGGCTACCGGCACTCTTATGACATGCTGGGCGAGGCAGCGCGCACCATGGCCGATGCCGACGGCTATATGGAAGCCTATGAGGGCGCGATCGTTCGTGTCGGTGCGTCGACCAACGAACAGGACCCGTTTGCCAAGCCGAGCATCTCGGTGAAACTGTCGGCCTTGCATCCGCGCTACGAACTCGCCCAGGCCGATCGGGTCATGGCCGAGTTGGCGCCACGGCTGCTCGAACTCTCCCGGCTGGCACGTCAGCACGGCATCGCATTGACCGTGGATGCGGAGGAGGCTGATCGGCTGGATCTTTCTCTCGACGTGTTTGCCTGGGTCGCGGCCGATGACAGCCTGAAGGGCTGGGACGGTTTAGGGCTGGCTGTCCAGGCCTACCAAAAGCGCGCGATTCATCTGATCGACTGGTTGGCGCAATTGGCCGCGGATCAGGGGCGCCGGTTGCCGGTCAGGCTGGTCAAAGGCGCCTACTGGGATACGGAGATCAAGCGTACCCAGGAGCAGGGTCTGAACGGCTATCCGGTGTTCACCCGCAAACCCAGCACCGATGTTTCCTATATCGCCTGCGCAAGAAAACTGCTGGAACAGCCCAAGGCGTTCTATCCCCAATTCGCCACCCACAACGCGCAGTCGCTCGCCACCATTCTGACGCTTGCGGAAGGCCGCCAGGACTTTGAATTCCAGCGTCTTCACGGCATGGGCGAGGCGCTCTACGAAAAGATCATCGGCGACGAAAAGCTCGGTCTGAGCTGCCGTGTCTACGCACCGGTCGGCAGTCACGAGCATCTGCTCGCCTATCTCGTCCGTAGGCTCCTGGAGAACGGCGCAAACACGTCGTTCGTCAACCGGATCGTTGACGATGATCTGCCGCTCGACGTCATGGTGGTTGATCCGGCCGATCAGATACGCCACGCCGAACCACGGGCGCACCCGGCCATTCCCTTGCCAGTGGATCTTTTTGGTCCAGAGCGCAAGAACGCGCGCGGCATCGACCTGGCCGATCGCGAAGTGCTGATGACGTTGGCGCACGATATGGAACGAGCGGCGTCCAAGCCGTTCAGCGCGGCGCCGATTGTCAACGGTCGGATCTCCTCGGGCACGCAACGTGTCATCACCGATCCGGCCGATCGCCGCCGCGAGGTCGGCGTCGTGATCGATGTGACGGAAGCCGATATGGAGGCGGCGTTGGCGAGCGCCCACAACGCGGCGCCCGGTTGGGCCGCGACGCCTGCCGACGAGCGTGCGGCGTGCCTGGAACGCGCGGCCGATTTGTTGGAAGCCAACATGGCCGAGGCGATGGCGATCGCCGCGCGCGAAGCCGGCAAGACACTGGTCGACGGTGTCGCCGAGGTGCGTGAGGCCGTCGACTTCTGCCGCTACTACGCGCAGCGTGCCAGGATGGATTTTGCCGGCGACGAGGTTCTGCCGGGGCCAACCGGCGAACGCAATGTCATCCGCTTGTCGGGGCGCGGTGTTTTCTTGTGCATCTCGCCGTGGAACTTCCCGCTGGCGATCTTTACCGGTCAGGTCAGCGCGGCGCTTGCCGCCGGCAACGCGGTCCTGGCCAAACCGGCTGAACAGACATCGGTGATGGGGGCGTTCGTCGTGCGTCTGCTGCATCAGGCCGGCATCCCGACCGACGTCCTGCATCTGTTGCCCGGAGACGGCGCCCAAATTGGTGGCCGGTTGGTGGGCGACAACCGCATCGCCGGCGTGTGTTTTACCGGCTCGACCGAGACCGCCCATATCATCAACCGCACGCTCGCCGGGCGCGATGGTCCGATCGTGCCGTTGATCGCGGAGACCGGCGGACAAAACGCCATGATCGTCGACTCGAGCGCACTGCCCGAGCAGGTCATCGCCGATGTCATTCGCTCCGCCGTCAACAGTGCCGGCCAGCGCTGTTCGGCATTGCGCGTCTTGTTCGTGCAGCGCGATGTCGCCGACCACGTGATCACTATGCTGACCGGCGCCATGGAAGAACTGCAGATCGGCAACCCCGGTCTGATCGCCACCGATGTCGGCCCGGTCATCGACGATGACGCCAAGGCGATGCTGGAGGCCCACGCCGAACGTATGGACCGTGAGGCGAAGCTCTTGTTTCGCGCGACACTGCCCGACGCCTGCCGCCATGGCACCTTCGTTGCGCCACGTGCGTACGAGATCGACTCGCTCGATCGTCTCGACCGCGAGGTGTTCGGTCCGATCCTTCACGTCGTGCGATTTGCCTCCGATCGCCTGGACGAGACAATCGATGCGATCAACGGCACCGGCTATGGTCTGACCCTGGGCATCCACACACGCATTGACGAGACCGCGCGCCACGTTATCGCGCGGGCCCGCGTCGGCAATGTCTACGTCAACCGCAACATCATCGGCGCCATTGTCGGCTCGCAGCCGTTCGGTGGTGAAGGATTGTCGGGAACCGGTCCGAAAGCCGGCGGTCCGCATTACCTCCACCGGTTCGCGACCGAGCGCGTCGTGTCGACCGACACGACGGCCGCCGGCGGCAACGCGGCGCTGATGACACTTGAAGAGGGTTAGGGGGTTCCATATTTGGTCGGCATCACCATCCCAATCCCCCACCCGGCCACCCCGAGGATGCTGCCATGGGTGGCCGGGCGGGGGGCCGGGACGGCTACGGCCCGCGCGAGCGGTGAACGATTGAGTCGCTAAAAACCGGCCGAGACGGTGACGGCGCCATAGACGTCCGGTGCGTCCTGGCCGTCAAACTCCTTCGAGCGGAAGATCTGGGTAAAACCCATGCGCACATCGCCCAACGTGGCGACGATGCCGGTCTGAAATTCGCCGACCAGGTATTTTTTGTCGACGCTATGGCTGTTGCGGAACGTGTTGCCGTCCAGAAAGATATTGTAGGCGACGGCACGACCCTGAATGCCACCGAAGACATACCAGTTGAAGTCGTCCCAGCCGCGTCGTTCGAAGTAACCGGAGCCGGGCAGGCTGGGCTGGATCAGCGGCGGGCCGAAGTCCTGACTCAAATCGCTGCCGAGGCGCAGCATCAGTCCGGTCGTGCCATAGGTGTAGACGTTGCCGAGGGCAAAACCCCAATTGGGCGTGGCGTCGGCCTCAAGACCGAACACCTTCATGGGTGCATAGCCGTGAAACTGCCGCTCATAGGTCAGCATGACGGCGGGCTCGTTGCGGATCTGGTTGTCCCAGCCTTCACCGATCGGTGCGCTGATAAGGCGGTGAAACTCGGTCTGCACCTGTTCCGCATAGGAGGCCGGACCCACAACACCGAGTGATAGCGCCACGAGGTCGCGCCGCGCCGCCGTCGTGGATTCGACGCCGATATCGACGTAGAGCCAGCCGGCATAGGGGCGGTCGTCCTCGACCACCTCCGTGGCCGACAAGTCGTCGGGGGTGAACATGCTCTGGCCGACGGCAAAGCTGGTTCTAAGGTCGCCCCATTCGTCGAAGAAGGGCAACGCCTGGACGCCATTGCGAACGAAGCCCGGAACTTCGTTGGCGCCGGAGAAATAGGCGAGGCGCATGCCGTGGGTGTATTGGCTGTCGTCCTCGGAGACGAAGTAGTCGTTCTCGACCTGCGCGGTGATGATTGGCCCTTTGTCGGCGCGCTGCTCGGCCGGTTGGTCGGTATCCTTATCGTCCTCGGCGGCGGCCGGTTGTCCGGCCACCAGGAAACATGCCGCAATGCCGATCAGCCACCTGTTAGCCAAGCGTTCCGTCCATGGCGTTTCGGAAAACCTGGGCCAGGTTGTCCGGGTTCAGCGGCACCGGGTTGGTGCCCGCTGTCGGATCGTTGGCCGCCTGGCGGATCAGGTCGTCGGTCCGGCTGTCGTCGACGCCAAGACCGCGCAGCGTGTGATCGATGGAAAGTTCGTTGCGCAAATCCAGGACCCACGTAAGGACGGCATCGAAGGACGGGTCGGGAAGACCCAGGTAACGCGCAAGCGCCGTATAACGGTCAGCCACGGCGTCGCGGTTGAAGACCATGACGTAAGGCATGACTACGGCATTAGTGCGGCCATGATGGGTGTGGAATAAGGCGCCGATCGGATGAGACAGCGAATGGATCGCGCCGAGGCCTTTCTGAAATGACGTCGCGCCCATGGTCGCGGCGACCAGCATGTTGCCGCGCGCCTCAAGATCGCTGCCGTCGACGACCGCACGGGGCAGGAAGTCCTTCACCAGGCGCATGCCCTCAAGCGCGATGCCGTCGGCCATCGGGTGGTAACCTGGTGCGCTGAACGCTTCCAAGTTATGGGCCAACGCATCCATGCCGGTCCAGGCGGTGATGTTGGCGGGCAGGCCGACCGTCAGTTCTGGGTCGGAGATGACGACCGCGGGCAGCATCTTGGGATGAAAGATGATCTTCTTGGTGTGGTCGCTCTCGTCGGTGATGACCGACGCGCGGCCGACCTCCGATCCGGTCCCGGCCGTGGTCGGCACGGCGACGATCGGCGGTATGGCATCGGCATCGGCGCGGGTCCACCAGTCCTCGCGGTCCTCGAAGTCCCAGACCGGACGCTGCTGGCCGACCATGAGCGCGATCGCCTTGGCCGCATCCATGCCGCTGCCGCCGCCCCAGGCAATGACGCCGTCATGACCGCCGGCGCGCATCACCGCAATGCCGTCCTCGACGTTCTTGCCGACGGGATTGGGCTGGATGTCGGAAAACAGCCCGGTCGGCAGGCCGGCGGCCTCGTTGGCGGCTATCGCGTCCTTGACCATCGGCAGATCGGCCAAACCGGGATCGGTCACCAACAGGGGGCGCGTCATGCCGAGTTCGCGGCAGATGGCGGGCAACTCGGCGATCCGGCCAGCCCCGAAGCGCATGGTGGTCGGATAGCTCCAATTGGCGTTGGGCAGGCTCTTGGTTGTCATCGGATGGGTTCCCTGATTACGTGGACCGGTGCGATAGGTCGGCGCTTGGCCATAGAGGGCCATGTCTAGCGCCGCAGCGCGGGCATGGGGAGCGGATTCTTTGGCTGAAACCATCGATGTCATCTTTGATACCGATCCAGGCAAGGATGATGCCTTTGCGTTGTTTTTGGCGCTTGCCGCCGCCGAACGCCTTAACGTCTTGGCTCTCACCACGGCAGCCGGCAATCTGGGCCTCGAAACCACCACGTCCGCGGCGCGCCGCATTGTGGAGGCGGCCGGTCGCCCCGAGATTCCCGTCTACAGCGGCTGTCCGGGCCCCCTGTTGTGTGCTCACGAACCGATACCTCACCTCCACGGTCATGACGGCCTGGGCGGTTCGGGTTTGCCGCAGATGGTGCATGGTCCTCAGGCGGAGCACGCGGTCCTGAAGCTGATTGACCTGATTGACCAAGCGGAAAGGCCGATAACGCTCGCCGCCATCGCGCCGCTCACCAATCTGGCGCTCGCCTTCACCATGCGGCCGGATCTTGCCGCCAGGTTGGAGCGGCTGGTGATCATGGGTGGCGCCAGAGCCGGCGGCAACATGACCGAACATGCTGAGTTCAACATCTATGTCGATCCACATGCCGCTCAGATCGTCTTGTCGGCGGGCGCGCCAACGGTGGTGGTGCCGCTCGATATCACCCGTCCGACACTGCCCGAACCCCGCTGGTTCGAGGGTCTTGCGAACCAGGGAGCTTCGGGACGGGCGATCGCCGGCATGTGGCGCGAAAGGGCCATGCCGCTTCACGACGTCACCGTGACGGCTTATCTGCTGTGGCCCGAGCTTTTTAGCCTGGAGCGCTGCCAGATTGATGTTGTCGTTGAGGACCGCGAGACCTTGGGCCAGACACGGATCGAGCCGCGGGCAGACGGGCCCATCGACGTCGTCGTCGACATTGACCGAGAGAGGCTCTACGACAACATAGAATCGACATTAAGCGAGTAGGTTTTATATTTATTATTCAATGTTCTATGTGGTATACATAATGTTTTACATAAGAGAAGAATGACGCAATTTCCGGTCGGCCTTTGGACCGTCTTCTCGCGGGTGCGATTGGCGCCCCAGGGCGGAAACATCCGTGCTATCGAATGGCCCGGTTGTGCACTAGGTCACACCTCTTTAGGGGTATAGTCTGCCAGGATGGCGGCGAACTGGGGTAGCGGTTCGGGTTAGGAGAACCAGTATGGATAGCAGTGGGGCGCGGCTTGGATACGTCTCGAGTATCGCGGGATCACAAGTCACTGGCACCATAGACGGAACCGACGGAGCGGCCGCAGCGCAGGTGCGCATCGGCGCGCTGGTCAAGATGCAAACGCCTGAATCGATCGTTTTCGGCATCATTAATGGTCTGCGCAATTCGGACGCGACGGGATCCAGTCACGGCGCGGTCGAAGTCGGCTTGATGGGCGAGATCATGTTCGATGACACCGGCGCGGTGACCGGTAACTTCGAGCGTGGCGTGTCGATCTACCCGGCGCTGGGTGAGGAGATCTGCGTCGCCGTCTCTGAGGATTTGGGACGCGTCTATGCGCGTTCCGATAAGCCGGATGTGCAGGTCGGCACGTTCTATCAAGACCAGTCGATCGGCGCCCATCTGATGACCGACGACCTGATGGGCAAGCACTTCGTCGTGCTGGGTTCGACGGGCTCGGGCAAGTCCTGCACGGTGGCGTTGCTGTTGCGCAAGGTTCTGGAGAGTAACCAGAACGGACACATCATCCTGCTTGACCCGCACAACGAGTATGCCGACGCGTTCAGCGAGTGGGCCGAGGTGATCAACACCACGAACCTCTATCTGCCCTATTGGCTGCTCAACTTCGAAGAGACGGCCGAGATCATGTGCACCGGCGATGGCGCCGAACGCCAGGCCCAGATGGGTATCTTGAAGGACGCCCTTGTCGAAGCCAAAAAGATGTTCCAGGCCGAAGGCGAGGACACATCCTACATCACCATCGATACGCCGGTGCCCTACAGGCTGGGTGAACTGAAACGCATCATCGATAACGCGATGGGCCAATACAACCGTGCCGAGAGTGTCGGCCCGTTCCAACGCCTGCTGGCCCGCATGGAGAGCGTCAGCAACGACCGTCGCTACGCCTTCATGTTTTCGAGCCGCATCGTCACCGACAATCTGGCCGAAGTTTTGGGCCGGCTCTTGCGTATGCCGGTCGATGGCAAACCGATCAGCATCCTGGATCTGTCGGGCGTGCCGTCCGAGATCGTCGATGTCGTCGTGTCGACCATGTGCCGCACGATCTTTGAGTTCAGCCTGTGGAGCGCCCATCCGCAGACCGTGCCGATCCTGCTGGTCTGCGAGGAGGCGCACCGCTACGTGCCGGCGCGCGATAGCGCGGGTTTCGGCCCAACCAAACAGTCGATCTCGCGCATCGCCAAGGAAGGCCGCAAATACGGCGTGTCGCTGGGACTGATCAGCCAGCGCCCGTCCGAGCTTTCCGACAGCATCATCAGTCAGTGCGGCACCATCATCGCGTTCCGCATGAGCAACGATCGCGATCAACATTTCGTGGCCAAGGTGCTGCCGGAGACCTCCCAGGGTCTGCTCAGTGTGCTGCCCGCGCTCAGAACGCAGGAAGCGGTTATTGTCGGCGACGCGATTTCGGTCCCCATGCGCGTCCGTTTCGAGGATTTGGCCGCTGAACACCGCCCGCGCAGCGGTAACGCGGCGTTTTCGGAGAGCTGGCAGCATGATTACGACTACGATGATTTCATGCAGCACACGATCGATCGCTGGCGCCGGCAGCAGAGGTCATAAAGCTAGCTCTTGATTGCGTTATCGCGCGGCATCACCATCTAGATCTAGATGGCGGAACGACGCGACAAACTGCCGACCGCGACCTCCCCAGGCGAGGTTGACGCGTTCTTGAGCAAGGTGGCAGCGACGCCTCGAAAGGCGCCGTTGGGCGCGCGCGGCCGCTTGGTGTTCGCCATGGACGCCACGGCCAGCCGGCAGCCGTCCTGGGACCGTGCCTGCCGCTATCAAAGCGAACTCTTCCACGCCGCCGAAGAACTTGGAGGCCTGGATGTCCAATTGGTCTTCTATCGCGGTTTCATGGAGTGCCGGGCGAGCCCTTGGACGTCCGATGCCGCGACACTGCGCCGCAAGATGACCAGCGTCAGTTGCCTGGGCGGCATGACCCAGATTGGGCGCGTGCTGACCCATGCCTTGCGCGAAAACGCCAAACAGCCGATCCAGGCACTGGTCTTCGTCGGCGATTGCGTCGAAGAACATGTCGACGATCTCTGCAACAAGGCCGGCGAATTGGGTTTAAGAGGCGTGCCTGTCTTCATTTTTCACGAGGGTTCTGAGCCTATTGCGGAAAACGCATTCCGCCAGATTGCGCGCCTGTCCAAGGGCGCCTATTGCCGGTTGGACGCGACCAGCGGTGAACAACTGCGCGCGTTGCTTTCCGCGATCGCCGTCTTTGCGGCCGGTGGGCGACTTGCCCTGGAACAGCATGGCAAGGACAATGTCGAGGCACGCCGGATCGCCGAACAACTGCGCCTGACGCACGATAGCGCCGGCAAATCATGACCTGGTTGCTGCTTGGTGGCGGGCTGGTGGTGCTGGCCTGGGCCATTATCGCCTCTGCCCTGAATGCCAAAACATCGACCTTGATGCGGATCGTCAAGCTGACCATCGGCTTCTTGGTGATGGTGGCCGTCATCGCGCTGTTGATCACCGGACGCATTGGACTTGCCATGTCCCTCGTCCCCTTGCTCTTGGCTGTCGCCATCCGCTGGCACGGCATGGCGTCGATGTTGCAGAACGCGTTCTCGGGGCTGTCGTCGTTGAACGGTCAGCAAACGCCGGGCAAGGCGTCCGAGGTCGAGAGCCCTTATCTGCGTATGGTGCTGGACCATGACAGCGGCGACATGGTGGGCGAGGTGCTCCAGGGCGAGTTCGCGGGGCGCCGCATCGACACGCTGGAGTTGCCGGAACTCTTGGCCCTGTTGCGTGAGCTGCAGGATCAGGACACCGACGGCGCGCGGCTTCTGACCGCGTGGCTCGACCGCAGCGTTCACGCCGACACATGGCGCGATGCCGCCCAAGGCGGCGGCGATCATGCAGCGTCAACCGGCGGCATGACGCGCGACGAGGCGGCCGAGATCCTGGGGGTTGCGCCCGATGCCGATACTGAGACCGTGCGCGAGGCCCACCGCAAGCTCATGGCTGCCAACCATCCCGACAAGGGTGGATCGCCGTGGCTGGCGCGCCAGATCAACCTGGCCCGCGATACGCTGCTTGGGGAATAGGGCAGGGAACCGGGCGTCCATCCATTTGTCGCGGATATCTCACTGGCATTTCAGGGCCTTGTGGTGTATCCGCCGTTTCGAGCGTAACACATGCTGTCTGGTGGAGTTCTGTGACTGATCATCGTGTGCGCCGTGCCGTCTTCCCCGTGGCGGGCCTTGGCACCCGTTTCCTTCCCGCCACCAAGGTCATGCCCAAGGAAATGCTGACCGTTGTCGACAAGCCGCTGATCCATCACGCGGTGGAAGAGGCTGCCGCGGCGGGAATTGAAGAGTTCATCCTGGTCAACGGCCGGGGCAAAGGGGTCCTGGAAGACCATTTCGATCGGGCGTTCGAGCTCGATTGGACGCTGGAGGCACGTGGCAAGGAAGAAGAGTTGGCACGCTCGCGCAAGCTGGTGCCACCGGCCGGCAATGTCATCTCGGTGCGCCAGCAGGCGCCGCTCGGCTTGGGCCATGCGGTCTGGTGCGCCCGTCATGCGGTCGGCGACGAGCCTTTTGCCGTCTTTCTGTGTGACGATCTCGTCCTTTCCGATAACCCCTGCATCGGCGAGCTGCTGGACGTCCACGCCCAGACCGGCGGCAATGTCGTGGCCGTCGAAGAGGTGCCGCGCGACCAGACCAACCGCTACGGCGTTCTCGACGTCGGCGACGATGACGGACGCCTGGTCGAAGTTCGCGGACTGGTCGAGAAACCGGACCCGGCCGATGCGCCGTCGAACCTCTCGATCATCGGGCGTTACATCTTGTTGCCCGAGATCATGGACCACCTGGCGACCCAGGAGCCGAAGGCGGGCAACGAAATCCAACTGACCGATGCCATGGCGAAGATGATCGGCAACGCGCCTTTCCACGGCCTACGTTTCTCCGGGCGCCGCTTCGATTGCGGTTCGAAGCTCGGTTTTCTCCAGGCGAACATCGCCTTCGGATTGGCCGATCCCGACATCGGCCCTGCTTTGAACAAATTCCTGAACGAAGACAAGACTTCATGACGCGGGTTGGGGAACCATGAGAATTGCGATGATTGGTACAGGCTATGTCGGCCTGGTCTCGGGCGCGTGTTTCTCGGAATTCGGCATCGACGTGACGTGCGTCGACAGCGACGCGGAGAAGATCGCGACGCTGATCAAGGGCGGCATCCCGATCTATGAGCCCGGCCTCGACGATCTGGTGGCGCGTAACGTCCAGGCCGGTCGTCTGCACTTTTCGACCGATCTTGCCACCGCCGTCGGTGACGCCGATGCGGTCTTTATCGCTGTCGGTACGCCGACCCGCCGCGGCGACGGACATGCCGATCTGCAGTATGTGTTCGCGGCGGCCGAACAGATCGCTGACGCGATGACGGGCTATACGGTCGTCGTTACCAAGTCGACGGTGCCGGTGGGAACCGGACGGAAGGTTCACGAGATCATTCAGGACCGCCAGCCCGACGCCGACTTTGACGTCGCCTCGAACCCAGAGTTTCTGCGTGAGGGTTCGGCGATTGAGGATTTCATGCGGCCGGACCGCGTTGTCGTCGGCACCACGTCGGAACGTGCGCGTGAGCTGATGACGGTGCTCTACCGCCCGCTCTATCTGCACGAGACACCGATGCTGTTCACCAGCCTGGAGACATCCGAGCTGATCAAGTACGCGACCAACAGTTTTCTGGCGACCAAGATCACCTTCATCAACCAGATGGCCGACCTGTGCGAGAAGACCGGTGCCAACGTCAACGACATCGCGCGCGGCATCGGTCTTGATGGCCGGATCGGGCCGAAGTTTCTGCACCCCGGTCCCGGCTATGGCGGCAGTTGTTTTCCCAAGGACACACTGGCACTGGTCAAGACGGCGCAGCAATACCAGGCGCCGGTCACCATCGTTGAAGCCGTCGTTGACGCCAACGACCGGCGCAAGCTCGCCATGGCCGACAAAGTCAGCAACGCGGTTGGCGACTTGACCGGCAAATCGATCGCCGTGTTGGGTCTCACATTCAAACCGAACACCGACGACATGCGGGAATCGCCCAGCCTGGTGATTGTGCCTCGACTCATCGAGGGTGGCGCGACGGTCAGGGTCTATGATCCCAAGGGCATGGGCGAAGCCAAGCCGATGCTGCCCGGTGCCCATTTCTGCGACAGCGTCGATGACACGGTGAAGGATGCCGATGCCTTGGTCATCGTGACCGAATGGAACGAGTTCCGTTTGCTTGACCTCGGTGGGTTGCGCGAGGCTATGCGCACGCCGCTCGTGATCGACCTGCGCAACATCTATAAGCCGGACGAAATGCGCGCCGCCGGTTTCCGCTATGTCGGTGTTGGTCTTGGCCACGCTGATGATGCCGCGTCGGTCCACTAGGGGCCGGTGCCGTGGTTCATCCGTCAATTCTTCGCGCCTACGACATTCGTGGTGTTGTCGGCGAAACCTTCAATCCCCGTGATGTCGCAGCCCTGGGGCGCGCCTTCGCTGCGATTGTTCGTCGCGATGCGCCGAAGTGCGATGGCCGGCCGCTGGTGGTTGTCGGCTATGACGGCCGCTTAAGCTCGCCTGACCTGGAAAGCGCACTGGTCGAAGGTCTGTCGACCGGCGGCGCGGATGTGTTGCGTGTTGGGCTGGGGCCGACACCGATGCTGTACTATGCGGTCCACGCGTTCGATGCCCAAGGCGGCATCATGATAACGGGATCGCACAACCCGCCTGACTACAACGGCATGAAGCTGATGCTGGGCAAGGGGCCGTTTCACGGCGAACAGATTCAGGAACTCGGACGCATGGCCGGTGACGCGGCGGAAGTCCCGGCCGACGCGCCGGGCACCGTGAGCGAGCGACCGCTGGGGCGCTCCTATGTCGACCGCCTGGCCCGCGACCTCCTGCCTGACCTGTCACTCAAGGTAGCGTGGGATGCCGGTAACGGCGCGGCGGGCGAGATCCTCAGTCAGTTGGTCGACCAGATGCCGGGCGACCACACGGTGCTCCATGCCGACATCGACGGCACGTTTCCCAACCATCATCCCGATCCGACGGTTGTCGAGAACCTCGCTGATCTGAGAGCGGCCGTCGCGGAGGGCAACTGCGATCTCGGCATCGCGTTTGACGGCGATGGCGACCGCATCGGTGTGATTGATGGTGAAGGCCATATCCTGTGGGGCGATCAGTTGATGGCGATCTTGTCGGCTGACGTGTTACAGCGTCATCCCGGCGCGACGATCATCGCCGATGTCAAAGCCAGCCAGGTCTTGTTCGACGAGATCGCGCGCCTTGGCGGCAAGCCGTTGATGTGGCGCACCGGTCATTCACTGATCAAACAGAAGATGAAGGAGGTTGGCAGCCCGCTGGCCGGTGAAATGAGCGGGCACATCTTTTTTGCCGACGGTTACTACGGGTTCGACGATGCCCTCTATGCTGCGGTGCGCCTCTTGAATGCGATCGCGCGGTCGGGCAAATCGGTGGTTGAACTACGCAAGGCGCTACCGGTCACCGTTAACACGCCGGAGATGCGGTTCGATTGCGACGACACCCGCAAATTTGACGTCATCGAGGAAGTCCGAGCACGCCTGAAGTCGCGCAAGGCCGACGTGAACGACGTCGACGGTGTCCGGGTCGCGATCGATGGCGGTTGGTGGCTGCTGCGCGCCTCGAACACCCAGCCAGTGCTGGTTGCCCGTTGCGAGGCCGGTGATGACGAAACGCTTGAGAGGATCAAGGCTGATCTGGTGGCGACCGTATCGCCGAGCGGCGTCAGCCTACCGGAACTCTGACTTGCCGGGCTGTTAGGCATTCCAACGTTCCGGTCGAAGTTTGGTCAGGAGACGCCAGTCGCCGCCATAACTTCGGAACTGCCGCGCCAGATCATGTCCAGAGAGACATAGAAGATGACGCCAAGCCCGACATAGGCGATCCAGTGATGGCGCTGCAGCAGTTTGGCGATGTAGTTGGCGGCGACCGCCATCAACGCGATCGACAGGACAAGGCCAAAAATCAGAATGTGTTCGTTGTCGTTGGCGGCGCCGGCAACCGCCAGAACGTTGTCCAGCGACATCGAGACGTCGGCGACGATGATCAGGATCAGGGCCTGGCGCAGGGTCGTCACCGGCCGTGGCGGATGGTCCACGAACCCGCCTTCCTGGCGATGCTGTTCAAGTCGGGTATCGCGGATCTCACGCCACATCTTCCAACACACCCACAGCAGCAGAATACCGCCGGCAAGCGTCAGCCCGATGATCTGAAGCAGCTCCAGGGTGATCGTCGCGAATCCGATTCGCAGGACGGTCGCCGCGGCGATGCCCATGACAATGGCTCGCTTTCGCAACCGGTCCGGCAAGCCTGACACGGCCATACCGATGACAATGGCATTGTCACCGGACAGCACGATGTCGATGATGATGATCGACCCCACGGCGGCCAGCGTTGCTGGGTCAAAAAAATCGAACACGGGGGCGGTCACTCCGATCACGGAATCCGATAGATGTGGCAATCAATAAGGATTTGCCAAGAGGACGACCCGGATGGGCGCGCAGGATAGTCAAATGAAGGATGATTACCAGTCGGCGGTGGGCCGGCGCCGGACGGTGACCGACCACCTGGTCCCACGACAGGCAGAGATGCTGGCGGCCACACTGGACCTGGAGCAGGCGCCTGGCCTTGCCGCCGGCGAGCTGCTTCCGGGCTGGCATTGGATCTATTTCCTGGATGCCCCGGCCAGCGGGTTGGTCGGGGCGGACGGCCGCTCGGTGCCCGGCGGATTCTTGCCGGATACCGGATTGCCGCGCCGCATGTGGGGCGGTGGCGAGTTGATCTTCCATCGCCCGCTCAAGCTGGGCGACCAGGCGACCAGCGAGGCGTGTCTCGAATCAGTCGAGGAGAAGCACGGCCGCAGTGGCCGGTTTGTCGTCTTGAAGGTGCACTACGCCCTAGCCGACGGCGACGGCCTGGCGGTCGAGGAACGGCGCGACATCGTGATGCGCGAGGCGGCCAGCCACGGTGAGATACCGGCCCGGCGTGAACCGCCGGGCGCGGCGGTCTGGCAACGTGACCTGACGCCAAGCCACATGCTGCTGTTCCGGTTCTCGGCACTGACCTTCAACAGCCATCGCATTCACTATGACGCCGACTATGTCCGCGACGTCGAAGGCTATCCCGACCTGCTGGTTCACGGGCCTCTGCTGGCCTTGCTCTTGCTCGGTCACCTTGCCGATAGCTGTCCCGGCGTCACCATCCGCCGGTTCCGATACCGCGCCGTGGCGCCGCTCTTCGTCGAGTGCCCCTTGACGCTGTGCGGCCGCCCGACAGGCGAGGGAGAGGCCGAGCTGTGGGTGGCCGGCGAGGACGGCGGTCTTGCCATGCAAGCCGACGCGACATTCGATTGAGCGCGGCCATTCCAACGGTTCGGTGCTTGTCTTCGCGCGGCCAGACGATAGGTTGCCGCCATGACCGATGATTTGACACGCTTCAGCGCCGCCGCACTGGTCGACGGCTATCGTGCCAAGCAGTTCTCGCCCGTCGAAGTCACCGACGCCGTTCTTGCGCGTATGGATGACATCGATGGCAACTTGAATGCGTTCTGCCATCGTGACGATGAAACCGTACGCGCGATGGCGCAGGCTTCCGAGGAGCGGTGGAGCAAGGGTGAAGCGCTGGGTGCCGTCGACGGTGTTCCGGTCAGTGTGAAGGACGTGTTGCGCCTGAAGGGTTGGCCGACCCGAATGGGCTCGAAGACGGTCGATGCGAAGCAGGCATGGGATTCCGATTCTCCGTCCGTCCAGCGCATGCGCGAGGCTGGTGCCGTGTTCCTGGGCATGACGACGACGCCGGAGATGGGCTGGAAGGGTGTCACCGACTGCCCGCTCTATGGCGTCACCCGCAATCCCTGGAACATCCGGATGACGCCAGGCGGTTCCAGTGGCGGCGCGGCGGCGGCGGTCGCCAGCGGTATGGGGCCCTTGGCTTTCGGCACCGACGGCGGTGGCTCGGTGCGGATCCCGGCTGGCTTTACCGGCATCGTCGGCATGAAGCCGACCTTCGCGCGCGTGCCGATCTGGCCGCCCAGCGCGTTTGGCCTTCTGTCCCATGTCGGTCCGATGGCCCGCACAGTCGAGGACGCCGCGATCATGCTCAACGTCATCGGTAAACCCGACAGCCGTGATGCCTGGTCGCTCAACGATGACGGAACCGACTATGTCGCTGCGCTGACCCAAGACTTGACCGGTCTTCGCGTCGCGTGGAGCCCGGATCTCGGATTCATCCGTGTCGATCCGGAGGTCGCGCGACTCACCGATCAGGCCGCCCGATGTTTCGAGGATCTCGGTGCGAAAGTCGAGACGGTTTCGCCGGGTTTCGACAATCCGGCCGAGAGTTTCCGAACCCTGTGGTATGCGGCGGCGGCCCAGGTCATCCGTACCGAGAGCCGGGCGCGCCGACGTTTTCTCGACTTCGGCTTGGCGACGATCGCGGAGGAGGGCGCGTCGATCTCTGCCATGGACTGGCTTGCGGCGGACCGCTCGCGGAACGAGCTTGGCGCGCACATGGCGGCTTTCCATGAACGCTATGATCTATTACTGACGCCGACCCTGCCGCTGCCTGCTTTCGAGTCCGGGTTGGAGGTGCCGAGCGGCTGGCCGCACGAACGCTGGTTCACCTGGACGCCGTTTACCTATCCCTTCAACATGACCCGCCAGCCGGCGTTGACAGTGCCCTGCGGCTTCACCGACGACGGCCTTCCCGTCGGCCTCCAGATCGTCGGGCCGCGCTGCGCCGATGCGTTGGTGATGGCCGCGGGCCATGCCTATCAAAAGGCCTGTTCGCTCCTCGATCGATGGCCCCATGCCGGGCGTTCCGAGGCAGCAAAAGAGCCACAGGATGGGGATAACTCTGATGAAATGATAACAATGTGATGACCGTCACGCCGGATTCGGTGTTTAGAATCAATCGGATTCGATGTTTCGTTAAACAGAAGCGTGGACAGTTCTAGCCAATCTGGGTTACTCTTAAGCATATCCAATTGGGGCAGATCCGGCTCATCATGGCATTTCAAGGGCAAGTCTCCTTCCTTTATGCAACCCTGAAGCGGCATTGCCGTTTCGCGGTGTTCGGCGCCGTTGTGCTGGTTATCGCTGTTGCCGCCGCGCAGGCTGCGCATGCCGGCTACACCGCGATCGTGATCGATACGAGCAACGGCAACGTGCTTTACGAGCGTGGCGCCGACACCCAGAAATATCCGGCCTCGCTGACCAAGATGATGACGCTCTACATGGTGTTTGACGCCATCGAGCAGGGTGCGATCACCATGGAGACCGAGTGGTCGGTGTCGTCGCGCGCCAGCCAGCAGCCGCCATCGAAGCTGGGCCTGCGCAGCGGTGATACGATCACCGTCAGAAACGCCGTGATGGCGCTGATGACCAAATCGGCGAACGATGTTGCGACCGTCGTGGCCGAAGGCATGTCGGGGACGGAATGGCAGTTCGCCCAGGACATGACGACAAAAGCCAAGCAGCTCGGCATGACCCGTACACAATTCGGCAATGCGTCGGGCCTGCCGGATGAGTCCATGGTGTCGACGGCGCGCGACATGGCGACCCTGGCGATGCGTCTGCAGGACGACTTCCCGCAGTACTATGATCTCTTCAGCACCACGAGTTTCACCTATAACGGCCAAAACTATGGCAACCACAACAAGCTGCTCGGCGTGGTCGAAGGTGTCGATGGCCTGAAGACCGGTTACACGCGGGCCGCCGGCTGGAACTTGGCGGCTTCAGCGATCCGCGATGACCGGCGCATCGTCGCCATCATCATGGGTGGCAAGTCGCGGATCTGGCGCGACGAGCGCATGAAACAGTTGATCGGCGAAGGTTACGTGATTGCGGCGCGGTTAGATCTCGAGGTGCCGCTGCCCGACGGCCATCCGCTGCGCGAACAGCCGATCATGGTAGCCAGTGTTGAATTGCCGCAGGAGGCGGCGGCAACCTTGCCGGCGACGCCGATGGCGGTTACCGAGTTCAGCGCCGGTGGCGTTCCTTTCCCCAAGACCCATCCGACCCGTGAGACCATGCTGGCCGGTGCCTTTTCCATCGACAACATCGCGCGCGCTATCGATGGTGACAGCCAAACGCCGTTGCTGACGACAGCACAGGGCAGCGCCGAAGAGACACCGTGGGCCATGCAGGTCGGCGCCTACTCGCAGTTCGAGAATGCCTATCAGGCTATCGACACCGCGGAGTTCCATCTGCGCGATGTGATGGGCGAGGTGGCGGCTGTCGTGACGTCGTCGGAGACGGAGGCGGGCGAGTTTTACCGCGCGCGTTTTGTCGGGCTGTCGGAAGACCAGGCGCGAGAAGGCTGTCAGATCCTGATATCGCGCAACCTGCCTTGCGCGGTGGTCCGCTTCGGACTCTAACGACCGAGCTAGCCGTTAGGCCGCGGTGAGCATGCGTGTTGCCGCATCGCGCAGGCTATCCTGTGAATAGCGGACACTGTCGGTCATCAGCATCACCTTGTTCTCATCGGCGAAGCAGAGTGCCGCGATGGCATCGGCGTCATCGGCACTGAGCTTGTGGTCGTCGAGCGATAGGCGAAGCCCGACCTCACGCAGCCAGGCGTCATAGGCCGGCGCCGCCAAAGCGGCGGCTTCTTCGGTGCCAAGACCTTGCACCGGCGCACCTAGCGCGCCGGCCACCTCCGCATACGCCTCGGGCACGGTTTCCGCGGCACCGGCCATCGTCGCGTTTAAAGCCAGGCCGACAGCACGGCCATGATGGACGCCGGCAATCTCACCGATGGCGTGGCCCATGGCATGGGCTATGCCGACACCGGTCACATCAAAGGCGATGCCCGCCGTCGTCGCGGCGATCAGCACGTGACCGCGCGCTTCAAGGTCTTCCGGTTCGTCGATCGCCCGTTTGAGCCAGGTCTTCAACTGGCGCACGGCACCGAGGGCAAGGGCGGTCGAAACGGGATTGCGCCGCCGTGTCGTTGCCGACTCGATGGCGTGAACCGAGGCGTCGACACCGGTCGCGGCGGTCAACGCAGGTGGCAGTCCGACCGTCAGGGCGGGGTCGAGCAAGGCGAGGTTAAAGCGCAGGGGATTGCCCCAGGCCCAGAGCTTACGGTCTTCGGTGCTGAACACCGAGGTGCGCGTTACTTCCGAACCGGTACCCGCCGTTGTCGGAATGGCGATCTTCGGCAGGCCGTCACGCGGAACCGGCTGGGCGCCCAAAGCATAGGTTTCGACGGCGTCGCCGGAGACGGCGAGCGCGGCGGCGACCTTGGCGACGTCCAGGCTGGAGCCGCCGCCCAAGCCGACCACGCAGCGGGCGCCAGCTTGCCGCGCCAGCTCGACCACGCCATCGACCGAACTGGCAAGCGGGTCGCTTCTGATGTCGGTAAATGCCTGAACCGTGTGACCCCCGCCTTCAATGGCGGCGGTTGTCCGTTCGACCAAACCGGCTGCCGCGACCCCGGGGTCGCTGACCAGGACGACGGTGCTGCCGGCACCCGCCAACTTCTCGATGTCGCGGCCAAGCTTATTGAGGCGATTGACGCCGAAGGCCAATGGTACGGGGGCATCGAAGTTGAAGGGGTCGGTCATGGCGGTCTCCCGAAGCACATCCCAAGTCGCTTCAGTCGCGACGCAATGAAGCAGGGATGGGTTTGCTTGTTCCTTATGTTTGCGATCGATCGGTTCGAATTCGCCGAATGATCTCGCCGCTGGTGGTTTAGGCGACGAGGTGCTGACCCGTCAACGGCGCGTTACACCGTGCAGCCGCAACCTCCGGCATCTGAAATCAGGGGCCGGGACCGCACTCCTGCGTGAAGCTGGTGTCGGGTGTGCCAACATAACAGCGCGGCACGACCGGCCAGTCCGGCGAGAGGAAGTAGGCATAGATGCCCTCGGGATAATCTGGCGTCACCCCGAAACGACCGTTGCAGGCATCAAGGTCGCCGGCGCCTTCGATGAACTCGTAGTCGGCGAGGAAAGTGCCGTCATAGGTGCCGCCGGGCTGGTCACCGCCGGATGGGCGATCGCCTTGGCGCAACCGGTAGCTCGAGCCGAGCTCTGCAATGCCCGAGCCCGGGTCCATCGGATCGACATAGCCGTAGAGCGCGTAGATTGGAAAGCCGTCGGCAGCCCACCCGACCAGGGGCGAATGGTCACCCGGAGCAACACCGAGGTCATCCAGGAGGTCGGTTGGCCACAGATGGTAGTGGTAGGCACCGGTCGGCTGGACATGCGCATAATTGGCATCGAGGCCCAGGGGGAGGGCGCCGGACAGCACCGCGTACTGCCAGGGCGAGCCCCGCACGCCCAGATACCACTCGGCGGCATGGGGATCGAACGGCACACCGTTGGCGGCGATGCCGAAGTTATGCATCCGCGCCTGGGTCATGGCCGCGGCGAGCGCTGGCTGTGCCGGCATCTCGTAACGATAGGATTGTGGCTCTATGGCGTTGGGGTTGGCGCGATTGGGAAACTTGCCGACCGCGTGCTCGGGAATGCCGTTGGCGGTAATCACCCGCTTGTCGTCCTCCACCGTAATCGACACATCGATGGGATAAGGCAGCACGACATCGGCCGGATCGACGTTCAGAACCCCATCACTCTGGATCACCGTATGCTTGCGGGGTTGAGGCTGTTGGCCTTGAGCATCGATGTCGTGCGCTCTGGCCTGATACAACGTCACACTGGCAACCGCTGCGCAAATGGCCAAAGTTCGGCGCAAGCCCGCTAGGTCCCGCGTTCTCGGTGCTCTCATCGGTCCCTTATCGTGCTGTGCGGTTCGGTGTTGCGTTCCATGATAACGCCGAACCGCATTTCGATCGTGCGGTTTTCGCGCGCATGCGACGTCTTGCGCTTGCCGACGAAGTCACCGGCTCTATGATGCGCGTCGCTTCGCCATGACAGACCTTTACCATTCTTCGATCTACAACGCCGACGGCCACGTCGACAGCTTCTGGGCGCAGACCGCGGGGCCGGAGGTCGAAGGTTGGGCGCCGTTGTCGGGCGACCGCCGGTGCGACGTTGCTGTCATCGGTGGCGGCTATACGGGGATGTCGGCGGCGCTGCACCTGGCGCGAGACTACGGCGTCGACGTGCGCATTCTTGAAGCCGGCCCGCCGGGTTGGGGCGCATCGGGCCGCAACGGTGGGTTCGTCGGCCCGTCCAGCAGCAAGCTTGGCATGTCGGCCATGATCGCCCGGTTTGGCGGGGAAGAGACACGCCGTTACTACCGCAACGGCCTGGCCGCCATCGATCTGGTGCGTGAACTCGCCGAAACGGAATCGATCGATTACGAAGCCTGTGGCGACGGCGAACTGGGTGTCGCCCATAAGGCCTCGCAAATGAATGGCATGACGGACTGGGCCGCCACGTGGCGCGATATGCTGGGCGTCGATGTCGACGTTTGGTCGCGCGACGAGTTGGCAGAGCGCGGTTATGCCGGCCCGCATGCCTACGGCGGGCTTTTTACCCATGCCGGTTTTGCGCTTCATCCGATGAAGTACGCGCGTGGGCTGGCCCGGGCCTGCATCCGCCACGGCGTCGCGTTTCACGGTGGCTCCGAGGTGACATCGTGGCGGCGCGAGGGCGAGGAGCATCGGCTGGTGACGAACGGCGGTTCGCTGCGCGCCCGTCAGGTCATCGTCGCGACCAACGGGTTCACCCGCGATCGACTGCATCCCGGGTTCGCGGGCACCATGCTGCCGGCTTTGTCCAACATCATCGTGACCCGCCCACTGCGGACGGATGAGTTGGAGGCCCATGGCTGGAGAACGCCGTGTCCGGTATGGGACACCAGAAACCTGTTGTTTTACTTCCGCCTGTTGCCTGATAACCGGTTCCTGCTGGGCGCGCGGGCGGCGACACGCAACACGCCGGCCCAGACGGAAAAGTACCGACGGTGGTTGATCCGGCAGTTCCAAACCATGTGGCCGGGTTGGCGGGATGTCGATATCGACTATTTCTGGCGTGGCTTTGTCTGCTTGGCCGCCGATCGCGTACCGCATGTCGGCCAGCTCGGTGACGATCCCTCGGTCTGGCACGGTTTGGCCTATCATGGCGGCGGCGTTGCCTGGGCGACCTATAGCGGTCAGGCGCTGGCGCGCATGATCGCCGGCAACGAGCCCGCCGATCGCTGGTTGAGCGCTGTGGTGCGCCAACCGCTGGTGAGGTTCCCCATGGCCGCTTGGCGCCTTTGGTACCTGCGCGGCGCCTATGTGCTTTATGGCTTGAAGGACCGATACGGATGAGATGGCTGGTATTGTGCTCGATCCTGTTCTTGGCCGGATGTCCCGCCCAGGGGCCGGCCGATGACACGTTCAATCTACGTTTTCGCTGGCTCAGCTACGTCCAGGGTGACGATATCCTGGCCCAGTGCACGCCGGGGGCGCCGGCACGCATTCGGCTCGTCTACAACGCCATCTTTACCGAAGAGGTCCGCACGTTTGACCTAACGGCGGTCGACCAGGGGGCAACCTCGATGGCGACCCGTCTGTGGCGGGGGTCATCGGCGATAACGCTTAGGGAAGGCAAACTTAGTAGCGCCCTTGACCCTGCGGACGTGGGAGAGGCCTATATCGGGCCGGAAGAGACGCGTGCGATCGTTAATGCGTTGGACGCCAGTGGTTTCTATGAACCGCCGCCCAACGGGCTGTTGTTGCGGTCCGACGACTTCTTCTGGGTGGGAATGGCCTGTATTGATGGTGAATTCATGGTCCAGGCCTATCCCAAGGACCAGTTTGGCCGCATCCGTTTTGCCGACCTTCTGGCCCAACTGGACCCCATCCAAAAATCTCTGCCCCAGGCGAGGCCGCTCGATTTGCCGCCGCTCAACTCGGTCGGTAGCGGTGTGCCGCTTCGCCAGAAGGACGATTTGGAGGAGCTTTACTATCGAATCGACGTGAAAGACGATCGTTTGGTTGCAAATTGGCGAACGTAATTCAACCGTCACCAAATTTTTTGTGCACTGCAACAAAAATGAGATTGACGAACGGCATAATCCTCCTCATATAGCTGGTAATGCTGCAGTGCAGCATAACAGATTCAACAGCATTCCAGCGTATTCCAGAGGAGGGATCGACATGGCTACTGCAAAGACCAAACAGGCTGTGCCTGAGTTCGATACCGCGGTTGACGCGGGTACCAAAGTTGCCGAAACCGTGATCAAGGCCAACACCGAGGCCTGCAAGAAGGGTTACGAGACCCTGGTCAGCATGGGCCGCGAGGCCGTTGATGCGGCTTCGAAGGCGAGTTCAAACGTGCAGGGTTTTGAGCAGGTCGCCGATTACCCCAAAGCCAACTTTGAAGCCGTTGTCGAGGCCGGTTCGGTCGTCGCGCGCGGCGTCGAGGAGTGCAATGGCCGGGTGATCGATATGGCGAAGTCGAACCTTGAGGACGGCCTTGCCGCGCAGAAGGCGCTGTTTGGCGCCAAGACGTTCCAGGAAGCCGTCGAAATCCAGTCCGGCTTTATGCGCAAGGCTGCCGAGCGCGCCATGAGCGAGAGCGCCGCGATTTCCGGTATGTGGATGAAGATGGCGAGCGATGCCGCCCAGCCGCTGGCTCAGCGGGTCAACAAGACCGTTGAAGAGGTCTCCAAGACCGCTGCCTGATTTCAGGTGTGAGGACGTTCAAGAGGCCCGGAACGGCAACGTTCCGGGCCTTTTTTTGTCCCCTGTCAACCCTTTCCAATTTGACATCAACACCCAATATTATGAGCCTGTCGCCTTGAAGCGACGGCACAATCTGGAACGGCACCCAATCCATCTGATGGCGGACGACAACAGACGCGACGACGATCGCCCAGAAACGGGCATCGTCACAAAGACGCGGCAAAAAACCAAAAAACCGTCCATGTACAAGGTCATCCTCTTGAACGATGACTACACGCCCATGGAGTTTGTCGTGCACGTTCTGCAAAAGTTCTTTCACAAAGGCCATGACGACGCCGTGCAGATCATGCTGCATGTGCACCAACGCGGCGTCGGCATCTGCGGCGTCTACCCGTTCGACGTCGCCGAGACCAAAGTGACCCAAGTCATAGACTACGCACGACAGAACGAGCATCCTTTGCAAGCCACGCTGGAAAAGGAGTAGGCCGTCCATGTTGTCGGCAAACCTGGAAAAGACACTGCGCGCGGCCCTGGCACTCGCTAACGAGCGCCAGCACGAGTACGCGACCCTGGAGCATCTGCTCCTGGCGCTGCTTGATGACGACGACGCGATCGCCGTCATGAAGGCGTGCAACGTGGAGGTCAAGGCGCTGCGCGAAGAGGTCGAGGACTTCGTCGACAACGACCTTCAGGGTTTGGTGGTTGACGGGTTTGTCGAGGCGAAACCGACGGCCGGTTTCCAGCGCGCTTTGCATCGCGCCGCCATGCATGTCCAGTCGTCGGGCCGTGACGAGGTGACCGGCGCCAATGTGTTGGTGGCGCTGTTCTCCGAGCGCGAAAGCCACGCCGTCTATTTCCTGCAGCAGCACGACATGACGCGCTTGGATGCGGTCAGCTATATCAGCCACGGCGTCGCCAAAGTGCCCGGCCAGTCCGAGCCGAAGACCGTGCGCGGTGCCGAGGATGAGGAGGAACAGGTCAAGCAGGGCGCCGAAGCGCTCGATGCCTATTGCGTCAACCTCAACGAAAAGGCCAAGAGCGGGCGTATCGATCCGCTTGTCGGTCGCGAGATGGAAGTCGAGCGCACGATCCAGGTCTTGTGCCGGCGCACCAAGAACAACCCGCTTTATGTCGGCGATCCCGGCGTCGGCAAGACGGCCATCGCCGAAGGGTTGGCGAAACGGATCGTCGAGCACGATGTGCCCGATGTGCTGCAAGACGCCATCATCTATGCGCTCGACATGGGCGCGCTTTTGGCCGGCACGCGCTATCGCGGCGACTTCGAGGAGCGGCTGAAGGCGGTCGTGAGTGAGCTTGAGGCCGATCCCAACGCCATCATGTTTATCGACGAGATCCATACGGTGATCGGCGCCGGCGCGACGTCCGGCGGCGCGATGGATGCGTCGAACATGCTGAAGCCGGCGCTGCAATCGGGCACGCTGCGCTGCATGGGTTCAACGACGTACAAGGAATACCGCAACTACTTTGAGAAGGACCGGGCGCTGGCGCGCCGCTTCCAGAAGATCGATGTGGTGGAGCCCAGCGTTCCCGACGCGATCAAGATCCTTAAGGGCCTGAAACCCTATTACGAGGAGTTTCACCAGATCCGCTATACCCAGGACGCGATCAAGGCGGCTGTCGAGCTGGCCGACAAGTACCTGCACGACCGCAAGCTGCCCGATAAGGCGATCGACGTCATGGACGAGGTGGGCGCCGCCCAGATGCTGGTGCCGGCCAACAAACGGCGCAAGACGATCGGCGTGCGCGAGGTCGAGAACGTCATCGCGCGCATGGCCCGCGTCCCGCCGAGGAACGTTTCGCGCCAGGACAAGGCTTCCCTGGCGACCCTGTCGGAAGACCTCAAGAAGGTCGTCTTTGGTCAGGATTCGGCGATCGACTCGCTGGCCGACGCCATCAAGCTGTCGCGCGCCGGCTTGCGCGAGCCCGAGAAGCCGATCGGCAGCTATCTCTTCGCCGGCCCGACCGGTGTCGGCAAGACCGAGGTCGCGCGCCAGTTGGCGCACATCTCCGGTGTCGAGCTGGTGCGTTTCGACATGTCCGAATACATGGAGCGCCATACGGTATCGCGCCTGATCGGCGCGCCGCCGGGTTATGTCGGTTTCGACCAGGGCGGTCTTCTGACCGATGCGGTCGACCAGAACCCCCATGTCGTCCTGCTGCTGGACGAGGTCGAAAAGGCCCATCCCGATCTCTTCAACGTGCTCCTGCAGATCATGGACTACGGCAAGCTGACCGATCACAACGGCAAGAAGATCGACTTCCGCAACGTCGTCTTGATCATGACCACCAATGCCGGCGCCGCCGACATGGCGAAGCCGCCGATCGGTTTCGGCCGCTCGCGCCGCGAGGGCGAGGACGAGGAGGCGATCGAGAAGCTCTTCACGCCGGAGTTCCGCAATCGGCTCGACGCGGTCATCCGCTTTGACCCGCTCAGCCCCGAAACGATCGGCTTCGTCGTCGACAAGTTTGTCGGCGAACTGGAAGCCCAACTCGCCGACCGCGGTGTCACGATCGAGCTGTCCGACGAAGCGCGCACCTGGCTCGGCAAGCACGGTTATGACGAGCGGTTCGGCGCGCGTCCGTTGGCCCGTGTTATCCAGGAGCACGTGAAGAAACCATTGGCCGACGAACTGTTGTTCGGCGAGCTTCAGGGTGGCGGGCGTGTCCGTGTTGTCGTCGATGCCGCCGACAAGCTCGACTTCGAGCTGGTCACCCAGGATTTCCTGAAGGGCAAGACCAAGAACTCGAAACGCAGCACCCGCAAGGGTGACGGCGGTTCAGGCAAGGAACTGGTCAAGGGTTGACCTGACCCGTTCAGCCGCTCTCGTCGCGTCGGAACGGCGTGAACTCACGCAAGATGGCCTCGACTTCCCAGTCGACGTGGCGCGTTTCTTCTTTCAGAAAACGCGCGACCGCGTCGCGCAGCCCTTCATGGGTGATCCAATGGGCCGAATAGGTGCGCACCGGTAGATAACCGCGCTGGATCTTGTGTTCGCCCTGGGCGCCCGCCTCGACGCGCTGGAGGCCGTTGGCGATGGCGAAGTCGACGGCCTGGTAGTAGCAGGCTTCGAAATGCAAAAACCGGTGATCTTCGATGCAGCCCCAATAGCGGCCGTAGAGCGTGTCGGCGCCGGCCAGGTTCAGCGCACCTGCGATCAAGCGGCCCTGACGTCGGTAGAGGAAAAGGACCACCTTGTCGCCGAGCCGTTCGGTCAGAACGTCAAAGAAGTCTCGCGTCAGATAGGGCGTGCCCCACTTGCGGTTGCCGGTGTCCATATAGAAGCCGTAGAAGGCATCCCAGTGCTCGTCGCCAATGGCTGAGCCGCGCAGCACCTCAAACTCGATATCGCTTTCCTTGATGGCGCGCCGTTCCTTGCGGATCGCTTTGCGTTTGCGTGACGAGAGCGCGCCCAAAAAGTCGTCGAAGCACGTGTAGTCCTGGTTCTCCCAATGGAACTGCACGCCGGTGCGCTGGAGATAGCCCAGATCACCCATGGTGTCCCATTCGTCCGGGGTGGTGAAGTTGACGTGGACGGATGAGAGATCAGCCTGGATCGCGATTTGCGCCAGCGCCAAGCCGAGAACCCGGCGTAGTGCCGGCGCGCCCGGACCATCACCTGCCAACAGGCGCGGGCCCGGCACCGGCGAAAACGGCACCGCGACCAGCAGCTTGGGATAATACTGCCCGCCGGCGCGCTCAAAGGCGTTGGCCCAGCCGTAATCGAAGACATACTCGCCCTGGGAATGCGATTTAATGTAGGCGGGTGCGGCCGCGACGAGTTGGTTCTCGGCGTTTTCGACGACGACATGGCTTGGCATCCAGCCGGTCTCGCGCGTTGCCGAGCCGCTGTCTTCGAGCGCCGACAGGAAACCGTGGCTGACAAAAGGATTGGCCGCGCCGGCGCACGCATCCCATGCCGCCCGGTCGATGTCAGCCATCGACCCCACGGTCCGGACGGTCAGGTTGTCGCGATCGCTATCGCCCATGTCTGCCGGTTTTCATCCACGTGTCGTTCTTGCTGTTCGCAGCCGGCGGCCCGGCGGATTACCGTCACATTCTAACATGGAGATCGGGGCCCGCATGTGACAGCGCGGTCACGCTTGGGCGAGACGCTAGTCGGGAAGCGGGCCGGATGCCGAGATGTCGCGGATATCTGTGAGGACGTGGATGAGGCTGGCGCCGTTGTGCTCGACGGCGGCATCGAAGGCTGGCCCGAACTCGGCGGTGGTGTGCACTGTCCAGGTCGCCGCGCCATAGCCCTTGCCGAGCATGGCAAAGTCCGGACTGACCATATCGACACCTTCGTAGTTGCCGGCGCCGGCATAGCGGTGTTGGTGCATCTTGATGGTGCCGTAGGTCGCGTTGTCGACGACGATGACGATGATGGGCAGATCGTACTGCACGGCCGTCGCGATCTCCTGGCCGGTCATCAGGAAGCCGCCGTCGCCGGCGAAGGCGACGACCTTGGCATGGGGTTTGGCGAGTTGGGCGCCGACGGCAGCCGGCACGCCATAGCCCATGGCGCCGGCCATCGGGCCGGCCTGGCTGTCAGGGAAACGATGGCGCGCATAACGATGCAGCCACGTAGCGAAGTTGCCGGCATCGTTGGTCAGCACGTGATCGGTATCGGCTAGGCGGTGATCGATATGGCGCATGACGTCGGCCATGTCGACGGCCCCCAAGGCCTCGGGCGAATTGGCCTGGAAACCTTCAAACGCGGCGCGCAGACCTTCTTGCCACAGGACACGGGCCTCGTCGGGCGTCGTAACGCGGCTTGCGAGCCCCTGGAGGACCGATCCGACATCGGCGACGATCTGCAGGCCGGCGCCCGTGTTCGCCAAAACATCGGCGTCGGGGTGGATGTGGATCATGGGCTTGCCCGTGTGGAGCAGCCGGTAGTCGTCGGACGTGACCGCGTCCATGCGGCTGCCGGCGACGATGACCAAGTCGGCCTCGTCCCAGGCGCGTTTCAGGTGGGGCGGGCGGCCCAAACCAAACAGGCCAACAAAGGCGGGATGGTCGTTGTTGATGGCGTCCTGACAGCGGAATGCGGTGACGACCGCCGCGCCGGACGCTGTCGCCAGCGCGGCGAGCTTGGCGGTCGATGCTTCGGCTTTCACGATCTCGCCGCCGATAATCAAGACGCGCTCGGCCCGGTCGATCATCGCCGCGGCCTCGTCCAGAACCTCGGGTGCCGCGGCCGCGACAGGGTGTGGTGCGCGCTCGGGTGTGGTGACATCGCCGGCGTCCGCCTCGGTCACGTCCTCCGGCAGGACGACAACGACCGGGCCGGGCCGGCCGGCCATGGCGAGCGACAGCGCATGAGCGGTGACCCGCGCAACATCCTCCGGACCGGCGGGTTCCAGGACCGCCTTTGTCATCGAGCCGAAGACCTGGCGATAGTCCATTTTCTGAAAGGACTCGTGGTCGAATTCGGCACGCGGCACCTGGCCGATAAAGAGCACCAGAGGGATCGAGTCCTGGTCGGCGGTATGCACGCCGATCGAGGCGTTGGTTGCGCCGGGTCCGCGGCTGACAAAGGCGCAACCGGGCCGCCGGCCGATCTTGGCATAGGCATTGGCGGCGAAGCTTGCGCCGGACTCATGGCGGTTCACCACCAGGCGGATGGCGTTGGCGTTCTTGCGCAGGCCCTCCAGCACCGCCAGATAACTCTCGCCGGGCACACAGAAAACCGTCTCCACGCCGTGACTGACCAGCGTGGCAACCAACGCGTCGCCGCCGTTCATCGCTCAGGCGATCTCGAAAATGGCGTCGACCTCGACCGCCACGTTCAGCGGTAGGGCAGGGGCGCCGACCGCGGCGCGGGCGTGGCGACCGGCATCGCCCAGTACCTCGACCATCAGGTCCGACGCACCGTTGATCACCTTGGGGTGGTCGTGGAAGTCGCCGCTAGCGTTGACGAAACCGCCCAGACGGACGCAGCGTTTCACCTTGTCCAGGTCGCCGCCACACGCCGCCTTGACCTGGGCCAGGATGTTGAGCGCGCACAAACGCGCGGCCTGGTAACCCTCATCGACGCTGAAATCCTGGCCGACCTTGCCCTGATACTTGAGCTCGCCGTTCAACAGTGTGATCTGACCGGCGACAAAGACGTGGTTGCCGCTGACGACGTAGGGTACGTAATTGGCGGCGGGCGCCGCGGCCTCGGGCAGCTCGATGCCCAGTTCCTTCAGGCGTGCGTCAATCTGACCGGTCATGGTGCTGTCCTCGCTGTCTGTCGGTAAGGTGTTGGCGCTCGAATAAGGAGTTTGCGTGGGCAAGTCAATCAACGCGCCATCCGCTCCCGAAAGCGAGGCCCAACGGGTCGTTCTCGGCATCGCGAGCGTCGCGACGGGCGCCGTCGGGTTTGGCTTGCTGCCGCTGTTCCTCTACTGGTCTTTCGAAGGCGGCATGTCGCCGGAAGCGGGCCTGATCTGGCGCTATGGCGGGGGCTTGGTGCTGATGGCGCCGCTGACAATATGGCTGGGCGCCAGGGCGTGGCGACATGGCGCGCGCGCGTTCTGCGCCGGCCTTTCCATAGGGCTCGGAACTGTCTCCCTATTTCACAGCTATGCCAGCCTGCCGGTCACTCTGGTGATCCTTATCTTCTACACCTACCCGGCTTTCACCCTGATCTTCGCCCGGCTCTTTTTTGCAAGGCCGATTACACCGCGTTTCTTGGCTGCGGTCGCGCTGGTTTTCCTCGCGGCGGCGCTGATCGTCCGCCCGGACGGGAACGCCGGCATCACGGTTCCCGCGCTCCTGTTCGCGTTTCTCGGGCCCGTCGGATTTGCCGGTTACCTGACGCTGGCGGCCGAAATCAGCCCGACGGCGCACATGGCCGCCAGGATCAATGCGGTCAACCTGGGCGCCTTGCTGGTGGCCCTGCCGCTGGCTGCCTTTGTTCTGGAGACACTGGTACCGGTCAACGAGATCGGATGGCTGGGCGCGCTATGTCTGGCTCTGGTCACGGGCGTGATGTCGAATGCGCTTAACCTGTTCGGTGCATCGCTGGCAGGCGGTGTCCGCGCCGCCATTGCCGGCAGTGCGGAACTGGTGACCGCCATCTTGGTGGGGCTGGTGATCTTCGACGAGCGCTTTACCTGGCCCTATCTGATCTGCGCGGTATTGCTTGTGGCCGCTGTCGGCCTTTCTCTGCCAGGCCGGCAACAAGCCGAAGGTCTACGCTAGACGACCCGGTCAGGAGGCTCCTTGCCGGCAAAGAAGGCGTCAAGGTTATCGAGCGCCCGGAAACCCATGGCGTCGCGGGTTTCCCGGGTCGCGCTGCCCAGGTGGGGCAACAGGAAGGCATTGTTGAGCTCACGGTAGCCTGGATGAATGTTCGGTTCGCCGTCATAGACGTCGAGGCCGGCGGCAAACAGCTTGCCGGATTTCAGAGCTGCGATCAGCGCCTCATCATCGACCACGTTGCCGCGCGCCGTGTTGACCACAATGGCATCGTCGGGAAGTTTGGCCAGCCGCTCGGCGTTGATCACCTTGATCGTCTCCGGCGATGACGGGCAGTGCACCGACAGAATGTTGCTGACCGCCAGCAGACCGTCGAGGTCCTCGTGGTATGCGGCACCCTTTTCCTTGTCGGCGGGCAGGCGCGAGCGGTTGTGGTAGTGCACGTCCATGCCGAAGCCGCGGGCGCGGTCGGCGAGCGCCTGGCCAATCCGGCCCATGCCCAGAATGCCGATCCGGTTTCCGGTCACCTCGATGCCGCGCATGCCGGTCGGCGCCCAGGCGCCCCAGGTCTGGTCATAGATCATGCGCTCGCCCTCTGCGGCGCGCCGGGCGGCGCCCAGGATCAGCAGCATGGCGATCTCGGCGGTGGCATCGGTCAAGACGTCCGGCGTGTTGGTCACGGTGATGCCGCGCGCGGCTGCCGCCTGGCCATCGATATGCTCATGGCCCACCGAAAACGTGGCGATCACCTTGACGCTGTCGTCCAGGCCGTTGATGACGTCGGCGGTCATCTTGTCGGTCGGGCAGGGCAGGATGGCATCGACGCCGGCGCTCCTGGCCACCAGCTCATCGCCGGGATAAAGTTGATCATCCGGGTTGAGGTCAGGGCGATAGTCATTCTTTAGTCGGGTTTCGACGTTATCAGGCAGGCGGCGTGTCACCAGGACGCGTGGTTTCTCGGACATCATGTAACTTTCCAGGGAAGATTGACCGGCGAATCGGCCGGCACCTTATTAGACAGATGAAAAAACGCCAACGCTCCTGCTTCAGCCCACTGCCGGTCTGTTTTGCGGCCGTTCTTGCGCTTGTCACGGCACCATTCGCTGCCCAGGCCGCGGATATGCTGCCGCACCGCGCGGTCTACGAAATGAGTCTGGGCAAGTCGTCGGGTTCCAGCGGCGTCGTCTCGGTGCGCGGTACGCTCCTGCTGACCTGGGAGGAGACGTGCGAAGCGTGGCTGGTCGGCCAGCGGCTATTTCTGAAGGTGTCGCGCGATGACGCCACGTTCGCCACCTCGTCAGCCTTTGACACTGTCGAAAGCAAAGACGGTCTGGACTTCTCGTTCGAGGACCGGACGGTCCGCGAGCCGGGCGGCGCCGAGTTCGCCAGCGGATCGGCACGCCTGGCAAGCCAGGGCGGTGACGGCTCGCTGGTCCTGGACGAGCCGGAACCCGGCCAGTTTGTTCTGCCAAAAGGGACGATGTTCCCGACCGCGCAATTGATCGACATCCTGGCGCGTGCCGAAGCCGGCGAGCGGATCATCAATCATCTGGTCTATGACGGCACGGACGGGGCGGTCTTGTTCGACGTCACGACCGTGCTTGCCGAACCCAAAACGCAGACGCTGGAAGGCGAAGCGGGCGGCGAGGCGACGATCTGGCCCATGCGCCTGGCCTATTACCCGCACGACACGGTCGACCCGCTTCCGCAGGTCGAAATCGGCGCCGACGTCCAGGACAACGGTGTCGCACACCGGCTGGTTTTCGACTACGGCACGTTCACTGTGGAGAGCGAGTTGACCGAGCTAGAACCACTGCCGAGGCCAGACTGTCCATAACTGGCCGGCGGTATCAGTCGGCCCACAGCCATGCCGCGCCGCGCACGCCGCTTGAATCGCCATGTTGGGCTGGCACCAGCGTCGTCTTGACGGTGTCGGAGAAGATATAGCGCTGCCACATCGCGGGCACGTTGGCATAGAGCCGTTCGACCTTCGACATGCCGCCACCCAACACCACCGCATCCGGGTCGATGAGGTTGATGACGCTGCCCAGGGCGCGTGCCAGCCGATCCTCGTAACGTCCCAGGCTCTCCAGCGCCGCAGCATCACCTGCCGCCGCTTGGGCGCAGATCGCTTCGGCGGTCATCGCTTCGCCGGTGTGTGTGTGATGATCGTGCGCCAGACCGGGACCTGAGAGGTATGTCTCGATGCAGCCGTTTCGGCCGCAGAAACAGGGCGGTCCGGGCCGCTCGTCGTCGCGTCTGTCGGGTAGGGGATTGTGGCCCCACTCGCCGCCGATCCGATTGCGACCTTCAAGCGGCCGCCCGTCGACGGCGATGCCGCCACCGACGCCGGTGCCCAGAATGACGGCAAAGACCACTGCCAGGCCCTTGCCGGCGCCGTCCCGTGCCTCCGATAGCGCCAGGCAGTTCGCGTCGTTGGCAATTCTGATACTGCGCCCAAGGGCCTCGGCGAGGTCGCGGTCAAACGGTTTGCCGTTAAGCCATGTCGAATTGGCGTTGCGCATCAGACCGGTTGCCGGTGACAGAGAGCCCGGAATACCGACACCCACTCTGCCCGTCATGGCGACGTCGCGTTCAACCGCCAGCACGAGGTCGCGGATGGCGGCAAGCGTGCCGGCATAGTCGTCGCGTGGCGTGGCGACCCGCCGGCGCGCGATCTCACGGTTGTCGTCGTCCAAGGCGACGACTTCGATCTTCGTGCCGCCCAGATCGACCCCCAACCTCATGCCCTAGTGACCATGGTCTGTGAGTTGGCGTTCGAGATAGTCCCGGATGTCGCGCCATGACTGGGCGTTGAAATCGCTATGTTCGACGGGACCCAAAAGGCCGGAGAGGCGACGGTTGCTGACGAAGTGGATCCTGTGGACCTCATCGATGGCCGCAACCTCGTGATGATGGCTGGGTGAATCATCAATGAAGGCGACAAACCCGCTCGTGCGGGCCGCCAGGGCGTGAACGGCCGGGGCCTTCGACCCCTCGTTGGTGATCAGGGGGTAGTTCATACCATGCCGCTCCAAGGCATGGCGGCGGTCATTACGATGGTGGTGCGGCAAATTGGTTAACACGACGACCTGCATCCTCTGATTGAGTATCGCGAGAGTCTCAGCCGCACCTTCGACAGCTCCGATATTGCGGGTTTCGTCGCGAAAGAAACCCAAGAGCAGAGCCTTTACGGCAGGACCATCCAACGGTGAGCGATCGCTCTGATAACGGATATTGCCGTTGAGCCGGTAGGACGACCAATCGAAGAACGCCCCGTTTTTCTCCATGTAGCGCTCAAAGGCTGCCATGAACCCGAACAGGACCTCGTCGGCGTCGGTAATCAAGAGCGGCGCGTCATCGCGCAGCGGCAGCGCATCGATCTGCTTTTCCACGTCATGAGGCATTGACCGCTGGGCCCGCGTCATGTTTCTACTACCATAGCGGGAACGGGCGGCCGTTGAGGTGCAAAAAACGTGGCCGCGATCACAGCCGGTTGCGAAGATGAATTTCGAGCCATAGGTAGTGGTGTGCTATTTGTTCCGGTCGAGGTAGTTTATGGGAAATGCGGTGCGTTGCGGACTGCTTTAGTCTGCTATGCCCGCGACGGGCATGCATGAGCATTGCCAATACACGTAATGGTGAGAAACTGGCGCGGAAAGCATCTATGGCCAAAACTGTGCTGATTGTTGAAGACAATGAGCTCAACATGAAGCTCTTCAACGATCTTCTTGACGCAAGTGGCTTCAAAACCGTTCGGGCAATGAACGGCGAGGAAGCCTTTCGGTTGGCCAAGCAGCATGTCCCCGATCTTATCGTCATGGATGTTCAGCTTCCCGAGGCATCGGGCCTTGAGGTGACGCAGTGGATCAAAGCCGAGCCGACGACCGCTGACGTCCCGGTCGTGGCGGTAACGGCATTGGCCATGAAGGGTGATGAGGAAAAGATCCTAAGCGCCGGTTGCGATGCCTACATCGCCAAGCCCATATCGGTTCAGACCTTCCTCGATACCGTTAAGCGTTTTTTAGAGTGAGCCGCGGGACTAGATGACCGGTCGCATTCTCGTTGTTGATGATCAGCCGCTTAACGTCAAACTTCTGGAAGCGAAGCTCACCAGTGAGTACTACGACGTTCTGACGGCCTCCGACGGTCCGTCCGCGATTGAAGTCGCGACCACGGAACGTCCGGATCTCATCCTGCTTGATGTCATGATGCCGGGAATGGACGGATTCGAGGTTTGTCGACGGCTGCGCGCCGAACCGTCGACCATGCATATCCCCATTGTCATGGTGACCGCGTTATCGGAAACCGAAGACCGGGTTGTCGGATTAAGCGCCGGCGCTGACGATTTTTTGACCAAGCCGGTTGAGGACCTGGCGCTTCTGGCGCGCGTCAGGTCGCTGCTGCGGTTCAAGGTGACATTCGATGAATTGCGACTGCGTCTTAAGGCCGGGTCCGGCTCGACCGACGTTGACGATATCCTGCCGGATGACACGAGCCCGCAGCGCGGTCGCATTCTGCTGTTGGAGGACTTTGAATCGCGCGCCCGGATGATCAACGAGGCGCTGAGCGAATCGAACGAGGTGACGGTGGAGCGCGATGACGCCGAGGCTTTGCGCCTGGCTGACGTCAGCGATTTCGACGTCGTGATCATCAGCCTGACGCTCGAGGATGTCGACGGGCTTCGAGTCTGCTCCCAATTGCGCAGTCGGCCGGCAACGCGGTTGGTGCCGATCCTGGCCCTGGTCGAGGAGGGCGATCTTGAGCAGCTCGCCAAGGCGCTCGATTTAGGCGTGACCGACTACGTCATGACACCGCTTGATCGCAACGAGTTGATCGCGCGGGTGCGCACCCAGGTTCGGCGTAAGCACTATCAAGATCGCCTGCGGATGAACCTTGAAGAGAGTGTCTCCGCAGCGTCGATGGACGAGCTTACCCGGCTGCACAACCGCCGTTATCTGGTCAGCCATTTGGCACGTGAATTCGAGCGGGCGGTCGAGAACAGAAAGTCGCTGTCTGTGATCATTCTGGATGTCGATCACTTCAAGAAGGTCAACGACACGCATGGTCACGCCGTGGGTGACGAGGTTCTGGCCGAACTTGCCCGCCGCATGATCGAGTGTACGCGATCGAGCGATCTCTCTGCCCGGCTTGGCGGCGAGGAGTTTGTCGTTGTGATGCCGGATACCACCTTGCCGGTCGCTGAATCTGTCGCGGAACGTTTGCGGTTGGGTGTCGGCGAAACGGCATTCGCGATCCCAAAGGGCGATCTATTGATCGAGGTAACGATCAGCCTGGGTGTTGCGGTGAACAAGGGGGCTGACGACACGCCCGAAGATCTGTTGGCGCGCGCCGACAGGGCGCTCTACCGGGCCAAGTCCGAAGGCCGCAACCAGGTTGCCTGTGCGTCAGAGGAATTGCTGTCGTCGGATGCCTGAGTGGGCTCTGCGTCGAACACGACCCACCTAGAGATACTCGATCAGGTAATCGACGCCGAAATCGCTGACGCCACCGGCGCCATCGCTTCGGACGGTGATCTCCCAGGTGACGCCAAAGATACCGTCGGTTAGGGCGTCCGCCTCAAAGGCATCGGGGATATCGGCGAACCATATGCAGGTTACGCCTTGGTCACGCGTGTGGCCCCGGCAGTAACGGATGTTGATGGGGTCGCCGACGTCGTCGCTGTCGATTTCGGCCAGCCGTTCAAAGAAGATGACGACCTCCGTCAGCGGTGTTCCCGGTGGGAAGCGCTCGCTCAGCGCCTCGCCGACCCCTCTTCGCGCGGCGGCACCGTTGTCGAGGATCAGGGGATAGAACGCAGCGAAATCGATCGCGCCGTTATCGGCGATCGTCGTGATCGGAAAGAACCAGACGAGGGCAGCGACGCAAGCGTGGCGGGCGTGCTTCATCATGCGCAAGTGTCGCGCCCGATCGCGACAGCCCGCAACCGGCTCGTGGCGACTTGGCCGAATTGTGAACATAAACCAGCAACGGCCAGCAATCGGCTGGCCGCAACATCAGGTCGTCTGGAGTAGGGGGCACCACGCCCGGAGCGTGGCGAGACACCACGTGGCTTAGTGCTTAAGCTTGGTTTCCTTGAACATCACATGCTTGCGCACGACGGGGTCGTACTTCTTGAACTGAAGCTTCTCCGTCTGGGTACGCGGATTCTTCTTGGTTACATAGTAGTAACCGGTGTCCGCGGTGCTCTCCAGTTTGATCAAAATGGTCGCCGGCTTTGCCATGGGACCTTCACCTTAAGCGCTTGGTCAATCGAGCGCTGGACCATACTGATAGGGGCCCGGCTGTCAAGCAATCTCGCCCTTCATCAAAGGGCTCCGGTGGCCACCCGCCGGTGGCGGGTCACCTGACGATAGGCCGCGAAGACGCTATAGACCGCCGCGACCGCCAGCAAGGTGGCCGGAAAGGCGCCGGGACCCCAGGCGGACATCGCGCTGCCGACGGTCAGGGGACCGATCATGCCGCCGATACCGAAGGTCAGGCTGAAGACGGCGTTGGCGGCAATCAGGGCGTTGCCCGTGAAGCGCTGACCCAGAAGCGTCATGCCGACGGTGAACGTCCCGCCCATGGCGCCTCCCCAAAATATCATGGTCAGCCAGAGCGCCAGGCCGTCCAAGCTGTACCAGGGCGCCAGACCGCCATGGATCACATGCGGCAGCAAGGCGCAGGCAATGGCGATTACCGTGACACATCCGACCAGCATCCAACCACGGTCCACCCGGTCGGCCAGCCAACCGATCGGCATCTGCCAAAAGATGGCACCGATCAGCCCGGTCCAGATCACCGCGTATCCGATGTTGCGGTAGGCGTCGCCCAGCATGTCCATCGTGTAGAGGTGGCCAAACGACATCAGCCCGCCGTCGACGAAGCCGAACATGGCACCGGACAACAGGACGGTTGGCGCAACAAGAAAGGCGCCCCACATGGATGCGCCGGAGGTGTCCGTGGCGTGCTTGGCGCCGGTCTCCAGGTTAATCGAGCGGGTCGGCAGCAGCAGGAGCATCGCCGGAACAATGCAGGCGGCAGCGATCAGGAAGGGCAGCCAGCCGCTGCTGTCGACGCTGCCGGCGATGATCGGGCCCAAGGTCCAGCCCGCCATGCCGACGGTGCTGTAGACACCGATCCAGCGCCCGCGCGAACGGTCATCCAGGATCCGGTTGATCCAGGTTTCGCCGGCAAGAAACAGCAACGCGTTACCCAGGCCGAAGCAGAACCTGAGCGGGAACCACACGATCACATCGCGAAAGGCTGGAAGTAGCAGGATGGTCACGAAGACCATGGTCATGCCAATCAGTGCCGCCCGAAAGAAACCGAGGCGCGGGATGATCCGGGTTGCCAGCAGCGAAATGATCAAAATTCCGACGAACTGCGACGCGGCGTTAAGCCCGATGATCGATTCGTCGACGCCCTGATCGCGCAGAATTTCGGCGAGCAGCGGCCAGGTCATGCCGGTCGTGATGGCCATAACGGCGAGCGAGGCGATCAGGGCAATCAGGCAGGACCGCCGCTGTTGTCCGGTCAGAACAATCTCACTCATGGTCGATTCGTTGCCGCATGCCGACATAGTGGAGGAAAGGGACAGGTGCGGCGTGATCTGCTTTGTGGCCCTGCTGCCAGCGCTGCTCGGCTTGCTGCAGCACAAACTCCGTGACATCGACGATAGGCAGCCGAAAAGCCTCACGCAGTGGCAGCCAGTGCAGGTCTTCCAGTTCGCCGTCTTCGATCAGGTCACCTTCAGCTTCGTTCGCGTCGGCCAAAAAGAACCGCGTGTTGAAACGCTTGTGCGACATGGTCGGCGTCAGCGCGCGGGCAATGTAATCCAACGACATCAGATCGGGACCACCACCGGCATGGCGCAGGGCATGCCAGAAATCCGATTGCGGTGCCTGCTCCAGGACGTCGCTTATCGCTCGATCGATCAGCAGATAGCCGGTCTCTTCATGGGTTTCGCGCAGTGCCGCGATGGCGATCGAGACCGCATGGGCTTGCGTGGTTCGCCGTGTGAGTTTCTGCTGCAGGCCGCTAGGCAGGTTAAGGCCCTTGGGCACGACGCGGTCGTGCCGGTCGACCCGGCCGCCGGGAAAGACATAGATGTTGGGCAGGAAGCTCGCACGTTTGCGCCGCCGGCCCATCAGCACCTCGGGGTTGTCACCTCTGCCGCGAAGCAGAACGATGCTGGCGGCGTCGCGCGGCCGCACCCTGGGCGGCGTAGTCTCCGGCATGATGGGAACCTAATGGGGTCGAGGAAGCGGCCATGCTCCTCAATTGCCGGGCGCGTGTCCAGCGCCCGATACGTTCGGCCTTGACGGCGTCAAGCTTCGCCGAGAATCGCGCGTCCGGTGTCGGTAAGGCGGCAAACGAGCCAGTCGGGTTTGATAGGGTTGGCGATCCATGGTTCGGCCCAACCTTGGCGCACGCAGCTTCGAATCGTGCGCGGATCGACCTCGCGGCCGTCTTCGTCAAACAGGGGCAGTTTGCCGCCGGGCTGATCAAGCCCGCGCTGCAACCAGCGCCGCTGGACCGGCGTGGGCCGTGCGGCATCGTTGCTTGTACTTTGGTTCACAGCTGCATCTGCGCTCATTCGGGCCCCCTTTTTGGCGCCACGTTCGGGCGCTCTCTTGTGCGCCGCATTGTAGCCGTAATTCTAACCGCTGGCGACTCGGCCTCAATGACGCCGGTCACGCCGTTTCGTTTTGCCCTTTTTGCCGGATTTGCGCTTGCCGCCAGATTTTGAGCCACGTGGCGGGCGCCCGGATGCCTCTGAACCGCCTTCAACCAGATCAAAACTCAAACCGGCGGTGACCGGTTCGACTTCCGCGACCTTGACGGTGACGGGTTCGCCGAGATCGTAGCGCACGCCATGGCCGACCAGTTGCTGGCGTCCCTCCATGTAGCGGAACGGACCGCCGTGGAGCCGGCTTGCCGGCAACAGACCGTCGGCGCCGGTTTCATCCAGGCGCACGAACAAGCCGAAGCGGCCGATGCCGGTCACGCGCCCGGTCATGGTGGCGCCAATCCGATCGGCCATGAACGAGACGACGAAGCGATCGACAGCGTCACGCTCGGCACGCACCGCGCGCCGTTCCATGGCCGAGAGATGAACGCCGACCTTGTCGAACGCGCTGCCAGCGTCTTCCGGCAGGGCGCCATCGCCCAGATCGAATGCGCCGATCAAGGCGCGATGGACCAGCAGATCGGCGTAGCGGCGGATCGGCGAAGTGAAATGGCAGTAAGCCGACAAGGCCAAACCGAAATGACCGATGTTTTCGGGCGCGTACTCGGCCTGCGCCTGGCTGCGCAGGACAGACTCGTTGACGGCGTCCTGCTGATCTGTACCGCTGACACGTGTCAGGATCTGGTTGAAGTCGCGCGGACGCAGTTGCGGAGATTTGCGCAGGCTCAAACCCTGGCTTTCCAGGTACTCGCGCAGCGCTTCGGCCTTTTCCGCCGAGGGCTGATCGTGGATGCGGTACATCGCCGGCTTGCGCCGTTCTTCTAGCGCCTTGGCTGCGGCGACATTGGCCGCGATCATCAGTTCTTCGATCAGCTTGTGGCTGTCGTGGCGAACGCGCTGTTGGATCGTCGCGACCTTGCCGTTCTCGCCGACGATGACCTTACGCTCCGGACGTTCGATGTCGAGGGCGCCACGTTCAGCGCGGGCTTTGCGCAGGGCGTCATAAACGCCATAGAGGTGTGGGATGAGGTCGTCGGGGAGATCGCGTGTGGCGGCGCTGGGTTTGCCGTCGTGATGTCGTTGGACCTGGTCATACGTAAGCCGTGCGGCCGAACGCATGAGGCCGCGCACGAACTTCCAGCGATGCAGCGCCCCGTCGCTGCCGATCCACAGGTGAACGGCGACGCAAGGTCGGTCTTCGTCGGGCCTCAGCGAACACAGGTCGTTGGAGAGACGTTCCGGCAACATCGGCACGACATGATCGGGCAGATAGACGGAGTTGCCACGGCGATAGGCCGCGCGGTCAAGCGCGCTGCCGGGCCGCACGTAGTGGCTGACATCGGCGATGGCCACAACGGCGTGCCAGGCCGCGCGGCCTGCCTTGTCCGGTTCCGCCCAGACCGCGTCGTCGTGATCGCGGGCATCGCTGTCATCGATTGTCACCAGCGGCATCTGCCGCAAGTCTTCTCGCTTGCCCAGTTTGGTCACCGGTTCGGCCGATGCAGCGACCTCCAACGCCTCTTCGGGAAATCGTGTGGGGATGCCGTGACTGGCGATCGCGATCAGGCTGATGGCTTCGGGATCGGTGAGGGCGCCCAGCCGCTTGACGACGGTCGCCTGACCGAGCCCGCGGTGGCGTTGCGGGACGGTTTCGGCAAGCACAAGGTCGCCCGATTCAAGATCGATATTCGACGGTACCGAAGCGGCGAAGTTTCGCGCCATGCGCCGGTCGGTCGGCTCGATGCGGTCGCCGGCCGGTGTCTTGCGATAGACGCCAACGACACGTTCGAGGTCGCGGTCGAGCAGGCGTTTGACCTTGCCGGTGAAGCTGCCGTCGTCGTTGCGGCGAAGCGTGACGAGCGCTCGGTCACCGATACCGGGATCGGGCACGCGTCCGCGCGATGGGAGCAAACGGATGCGAGGTGGCGGACCGTCGCCTTGCCACATCATCGGTTCGGCGATGGGTTCGCCGTCGTCGTCAAGGCCGACAACCTCGATCGCGGCTTCGGCACCCAGCGTGCCGGGAACGCGCAGCCGTCGGCCGGCTTCCCGGCCAATCAAGCCTTCGTCTTTGAGCTCACGGATCAGGCGATTGAGTTCGGCGCGTGGATGGCTGCCGGTTATCCGAAATGCGCGTGCGATGTCACGCTTGCTGACGCGGCCGGGGTTTTCGGTGATGAATGCGAGAATGTCGTCGCGTGACGGCAGGGATCCGGGTTCAGGTTTCCGCTTGGGCATGGTCATCGGCCTTGCCGTCGGTGTCGGGCTTTGCCTTGGCCTTCTTCGCGGATGGCTTCTTCGCGGCTGTTTTCTTGGCTGTCGCTTTTTTCTTCGTTGTAGATTTCTTTGCCTTCTTTGGTTTCTTGGCGCCTTTCTTCGCGGCCTTTTCGGCGAGCAGGGTTACGGCCTGCTCCATGGTGATGTCCTCGATCTCGACCGATTTCGGCACCGACGCGAAGATGCGATTGTGTTCGATATAGGGCCCGTAACGGCCCTTTTTGATGACGACGGGTTTTTCGTCGTCGGGGTGGGCACCCAGTTCACGCAGCGGTTCCGCGGCAACCCGTCCGCCACGCGACTTGCCCTCGGCAATCACGGTGACCGCGCGGTTCAAACCGATGGTCAGGATGTCGTCGTCTTTGGGCAGCGAGACATACTTGTCGCCGTGTTTCAAAAACGGACCATAGCGGCCGATGCCCGCGACGACCGGTTTCCCGTCTTCGGGATGCGCGCCGATATCGCGCGGCAGGCTGAGCAAGCGAAGCGCGCGGTCCAGGTCGACATCGCCCGGCGCTGTGCCGCGGGGCAAGCCGGTGCGTTTCGGTTTCTTTTCCTTGTCTTCAGGATCGGCTTCGCCGAGCTGTACATAGTGGCCATAAGGGCCCTTGCGCAAGGAAACGGGCAGGCCCGTCTCGGGATCATCACCGAGCTGCTTGGGACCCGCGTTGGTTTCGTCATCGCCATCTTTGGCGTCGGCGATCAGCGGCCGGGTGAACTTGCAGTCCGGATAGTTCGAGCAGCCAACAAAAGCACCGAACTTGCCGAGCTTAAGCCCCAGCTTGCCGTCGGCACAGGCGGAGCAGACGCGACTGTCTTCGCCGTTGCCGCGCGGCGGGAAGACGTGCGCTTCCAGAATCGTCTCGATCCGCGCAAGTACGTCCGAGCGCTGTAGTTCCGCCGCGCCTTCCACCGCCATATGGAAGGCGTTCCAGAACTCGCGCAGCACGTCTTTCCAATTGAGCTCGCCGTTCGAGATACGATCGAGCTCCGTTTCCAGGTCGGCGGTAAAGCCGTATTCGACGTATTGCGGGAAGAAGCTTTCCAGGAACGCGGTGACCAGGCGCCCGCGATCCTGCGGCACGAACCGTTTGCGGTCCAAGACCACGTAGTCGCGATCCTGCAACACGCTGATGATCGAGGCGTAGGTCGAGGGCCGGCCGATGCCGAGTTCCTCGAGACGTTTGACGAGGCTTGCCTCGGTAAAGCGCGGCGGCGGCTCGGTGAAGTGCTGTTCGGGCCTGACGTCACGGCGTTCCATCGGTTCGCCTTCCTTGACGTCCGGCAGGCGCTTTTCCTTCTCGTCGTCGTCGCCCTGGTCGTCGCGGCCTTCAAGGTAGAGTTTCATGAAACCGTCGAAGGCGACGACCGAGCCGGTCACGCGCAGGACGACATCATGCTTGGGCGTGGCGATATCAACGGCAACTTGATCGAGGATGGCGGACGCCATTTGGCTCGCCAGCGCGCGTTTCCAGATGAGCTCGTAGAGGCGGCGCTGATCGGTATCGAGATAACTGCCGATCGACTCCGGCGTGCGGTCGAAGCCGGTGGGGCGAATGGCCTCATGGGCTTCCTGTGCGTTCTTGGCCGACGAACGGAACTGGCGCGGCTGTTCGGGCAGATAATCTTTGCCGAACTTGGAGCCGATCAGGTCGCGCGCGCCGTTCAGCGCGACGCCGGCCATCGAAACGCTGTCGGTCCGCATGTAGGTAATCAGGCCGACGGTCTCGCCGCCAATATCAATGCCTTCATACAAGCGCTGGGCCATCTGCATGGTGTGGCGCGCGTTGAAGCCAAGCTTGCGCGATGCTTCCTGCTGCAGGGTCGAGGTGATGAACGGTGGCTGCGGGTTGCGGCGGACCTGTTTGCGTTCGACATTGGCGACGGCAAACGTGCCTTCGCGAATGCGTCGCGCTGCGGCCTCTGCTGCGCCGCGTTCGCCGAGCGCGAACTTGTCGAGTTTGGCGCCATCCAATTGGGTCAGCCGCGCGGTCAGGATCTTACCGTCGGCCTTGGCGAAGTCGGCCTCGACCGACCAGTACTCCCTCGGTACGAAGGTCTCGATTTCGGACTCACGCGCACAGATCAGCCTTAGCGCGACCGACTGCACGCGGCCCGCCGAACGGCTGCCTGGCAGCTTGCGCCACAGAACCGGCGACAGGTTGAAGCCGACCAGATAGTCGAGCGCACGCCGCGCCTGCTGCGCGTTGACCAGATCCATGTCGATATCGCGCGGATGCGACATCGCATCGTTGACGGCGTCTTTGGTGATCTCATGGAACACAATCCGCCTGACGGCCGTGCCGTTCAGCGCCTTCTGGTCTTTCAGCCAGTTCAGCAAATGCCACGAGATCGCCTCGCCCTCGCGATCGGGGTCAGTCGCCAGATAAAGGTTATCGGCGCCCTTGACCGCGCTGGCGATAGCCTTGAGCTGTTTCATCGAGCGCTCGTTCGTTTCATAGAGCATCTCGAAGTCTTTGTCGGGCAGCACCGAACCGTCCTTCGAAGGAAGGTCCGACACATGCCCATAGCTCGCGAGCACCGAGAAGTCGCTGCCAAGGTACTTCTCGATCGTCTTTGCCTTAGCGGGTGACTCGACGACAACGACGTTCATCACGTGGCCCAATATGTCTTGGAAAACATGAGGGTTTTACTTTAACTTCTTGATTAGGCGAGAGAAATCTTGTTCCCCGGGTGTCTCTCAATGCGCCCTTCGAGCTCAAGTTCCATCAGCATGGTCTGAGCGTCAGAAGCGGTTACTTGGCATCGCCGTACGATTTCGTCAACCTCGACGGGCGTCGTGCCCAGGCAATCCAGGATCCGTTTCGCCATGCTTGCCGGTGCCGAATCCTGGTCGTTCTGGGCCGCTTCGCCAGTTGTCTCTTCGGCGGCGTCGAGCTGAATGCGGCGGGGTTCCGGGCGGGCCAGCGCCTCGACAATGTCCTCGATGCCTTCGGTCAGAATGGCGCCTTGACGAATTAGATGGTTAGGCCCTCTGGCACGTGGATCGCGCGGTGAGCCGGGGACAGCAAAGACGTCGCGACCTTCCTCCGCCGCCAGCCGCGCGGTGATGAGCGCGCCGGATTTCCGAGTCGCCTCGACCACGATGACCCCCTGGGCAAGGCCGGCAACCAGCCGGTTGCGCCTCGGGAAGTGTCCGGAGCGTGGTGTCAGGCCGAGTTGCTGTTCGGTAACAATTGCGCCATCGGCTTTGAGTTCGCCGTAAAGCGTCTCGTTCTCGGGCGGGTAGATATGGTCGATGCCGCCGGCCAGCACGGCAACGGTGCCAGTCTGCAGCGCGCCCTTATGCGCCGCCGTGTCGATGCCGCGCGCCATACCGGACACGACGACAAAGTCCTTTTCGCCGAGATCGCGGGCGAGATCTTCCGTCCAGCGCCGCGCAGCGGCGGAGGCATTGCGTGCGCCAACGATGGCGACCATAGGCCTGTCGAGCAGTGCAGCCTGGCCGATTACGGAGATCACCGGCGGCGGATCGCGTATCTCGGCGAGCTGCGGGGGATAGGTGTCTTCACCCCAGACGATCAGGCGTCCGCCCAGCTTCTGAAGCGCGTCGACTTCCTTTTCCGCCTCAGCGGTTGTCGCCACCCGTTTCGTCTTCAGGCGTGCGCGTTGCATCAGCGCGGGAAGTTGATCGAGCGCGGCCTGTGCGGAGCCGCATTCGCCTAACAGCTCCTGGAAACGCATGGGGCCGATGCCGCCGCTTCGTGCCAGCGCCAGGCGCGCCAACCGCTCGGTCGCCTCCAGCACCATCAGCTTTTACCGATTTTCGGTTCCTCGCCGCGTACCAGGCGCAGCATGTTCATGCGATGCTTGAAGAGTGTGAGAAGGGCGAGTACGCCGACCGCCTGCGTATATTGCATGTCATAGGTGAAATACCATACGTAACCCACTGATAAAATGGCAGCAATAACGCTCGCCGGTGACACATAACGTGTGACGGCGACGATCACGAGCCAGGTCCCGAAGCCTGCCAGCCCGGCGGGCCAGGAAATGCCGAGAATGACGCCGAGCCCGGTCGCGATACCTTTGCCGCCTTTGAAACCCAGCCAGATCGGGTACATGTGCCCGACCATGACGGCGACGGCCGCGACGACCATGTAGTCGGGGCCGCCGAAGTCGAAGGCAAGCAGGACGGCGGCCGCACCCTTCGCGGCGTCGAGCAGCAGCGTTAGCGCAGCGAGTTCCTTGCGGCCGGTCCTCAGGACATTGGTCGCGCCGATGTTGCCGGAGCCGATCTTGCGTACATCGCCCAGGCCGGCAACGCGAGTGATGATCAGGCCAAACGGTATGGAACCCATGAGGTAGGCGAGGACAGCACAGGCGTAGATCGGCCAAGTGTATTCAAGCCCGCCCATCAGATCCGGCATGTCACGTCCCGTTGGCGTCCAGTTGGAACACCGTGCGCCCGTTCATGACCGTTCGCACGGTACGGCCCTGAACCGGCCGGTCGTCGAACGGTGAGTTCTTCGATTTGCTCTGGAAGGCCCGCCGGTCGATCTGCCAGGGACGGTCGAGATCGAACAGGCAGAGGTCGGCCGGGCGTCCTGTCTCGAGGCGCCCGGCGTTGAGCTCCATCAGGTCCGCAGGCTTGTTGGTCAGCAGCGCCAGCGCCTCAAGCAGGCCGATATGGCGGTTGTGGACCTGCTCCAAAGTCAGTGTCAGCAGGGTCTCCAGACCGACGATGCCGAAGGCGGCCTGGGCGAACGGCTGGCGTTTGCTGTCTTGATCGTGGGGCGCGTGGTCGCTGACGATGGCGTCAATCGTACCGTCGGCGAGGGCGGCGACAACCGCTTGCCGGTCGGTTTCATTGCGCAAGGGTGGGCGAACCTTGGCGAAGGTCCGGTAGTCGCCGATCGCTGTTTCGTTGAGTGCGAAGTAGTGGGGCGCGGTGTCGCAGGTTACGTTGAGCCCGCGTGCTTTGGCCTGGCGCACGATGTCCAGGCTCTCGGCGGTGGTCAGGTGGGCGAGATGCAGGCGACCACCGGTCATTTCGGCGAGCCGCACGTCGCGGGCGGCCATGATCGACTCACTTTCGGCTGCCATCCCGGAGAGGCCGAGCCGGGTCGACGTCTCGCCGCTGTTCATCTGGCCGGTGCCCGAGATGTTCAGGTCTTCGGCATGGTGGATGATCAGCGCGCTAAAGACGGTGCTGTAGGACAAGGCGCGGCGCAGCACCATGGCGTTCATGATGCTGTTCATGCCGTCGCTGAAGGCAATAGCGCCAGCCTCCTGCAGCAGGCCGATCTCCGTCAGGTGTTCGCCGCGCCGACCTTTGGTCAAGGCTGCTATGGGATGGACCTTGACGATCGCCGTTTCGCGCGCGCGCCGTTCGATAAAATGCACCAGCGACACATCATCGATCGGCGGTTCGGTGCTCGGCATGCAGGCCATGGTGGTGATGCCGCCGACCGCCGCGGACCGGCTGCCTGTTGCGATGGTTTCCTTGTGCTCGAAGCCGGGCTCGCGCAGGTGGGCGCGGTTGTCGACGAGACCAGGCGCCAGGCACAGGCCCGCACAGTCGATGCGCTCGATATCCTCGGCCAGACCGTCGCCCTTAACGTCCGGCCCGATATCCGCGATCGTCTCGCCCTCGGTAACGACGCCGCCGGTTTCGTCCAGACCGGACGCCGGATCCAGCAGCCGCGCATTCAGATAGGCGACGCGGCCGGGCCGGGTCTTCTTGATCGATATGTCGGCGACAAAGTCAGCCAATGAGAGGCTCCGTCACTGATTGTGCGCGGGGTCGTCCAGATTTCGCGCCAGGACTTCCAAACAGGCCTGGCGCACGGCGACGCCCAGTTCGACTTGGTCCAGGATGACACTGCGGTTGATATCGTCGGCGACCTCGCTGTCGATCTCGACGCCGCGGTTCATAGGGCCGGGATGCATGATCAGCGCGTCCGGCTTGGCGACCGCCAGCTTTTCGTAGTCGAGCCCGAAGAAGCGGAAGTACTCGCGTTCCGACGGTACGAAACTGCCCTGCATCCGTTCGGTCTGCAGGCGCAGCATCATGACGATGTCGACATCCTTCAGGCCTTCCAGCATGTCGTGATGGACCTCGACGCCATAGCGGTCGACGGCGGGCGGCAACAGAGTCGGCGGCGCGACCAGTCGGACCCGTGAACCGATGGTGTTGAACAGCAGGATGTTGGAGCGCGCGACACGGCTGTGTGCGATGTCGCCGCAGATGGCGACGGTCAGGCCGGTCAGCTTGCCGAGCCGGCGTCGAATAGTCAGGGCATCCAGCAGTGCCTGGGTCGGGTGCTCGTGGCTGCCGTCGCCGGCATTGATGACGGCGGCGTTGACGTTTTCGGCCAAGAGTTTGACCGCGCCGGAATCGGGATGCCGCACGACCAGCACATCGGGATGCATGGCGTTCAGCGTGGCCGCCGTATCGATCAGCGTTTCGCCCTTTTTTATCGCGCTGGTCGATGGCGACATGTTGATGACGTCAGCGCCCAAGCGTTTGCCGGCCAGCTCGAACGACGTGCGCGTGCGTGTCGAGCTTTCGAAGAACATGTTGATCTGGGTGCGCCCGCGAAGCGCGTCCATCGCCTTTTCCGCGCGCCGGTTCAGCGCGACATAACCGTCGGCGACATCGAGCAACCCGTCGATTTCAGCGGCGGAAAGCTCCTCGATACCGAGCAGATGGCGGTGGGGGTAAAAGGAAGATGTCGGCGCAGCATTCATGCTGAGAAAAAGGTTCTAACGAACCGGCGCCGTGCCGTCACGCCAAAATCGCTAGAGCGAGCGGAATGGTCACCATGGCGAGCATTGTTGTGCCCGTGATCACACCGGCCATCATGCCGGCATTGCCGCTCATCTGGCGCGCCAGGACGTAGGCGGACGGCGAGGCTGGCAGTGCGGCAAACAGGATGACAACCTGACGTTCCAGGCCCTCGACGCCCAGAATCCATGCGGCCAGACCAGCCAGCGAAGGTAGAACGATCAGCTTGGCTGTGGCGGCGGCAGCGATTGGCCAGCGCGACTCGACCAGGGACTGCCAGCGAAGCGACGCGCCGACGCACAGCAGGCCGAGACCGAGCGCCGCTTCACCCATAATGTCGAACGTGGCATTGATGAAATGCGGTAGCCCAAGCCCACTGACATTCAAGGCGATGCCCGCCAAGCAGGCGAGGACCAGCGGGTTGGTAAAGATGGCGCGGGCGATGAAGCGCCATGTCGTCGCGGTCGTTGAAGCCCAGCGTCCGAGCGCCAGGCAGCTGATGATGTTCACGGTCGGGATGTAGACCGCCAGCAAGACACCGAAGATGGCGAGCCCGGCTTGGCCATAGAGCGCCACGCTGGCGGCCAGGCCCGCATAGGTGTTGAACCGGATCGACGCCATCAAGAAGGTCGCGAAGTCCGGATCGCTCATCCTGAGGCGCGACTTGAAGAGCGGCAGGACCGCCGACAGGACAAGGGCGGGGACGATCAGGGCCAACATGGTCGGCACGATTTCGGCGCCGCCAAGCGCGTTGGTTGCCAGCCGCGACACCAACAACGCCGGGAATAGGACAAAATAGGTCAGGCGCTCGGCGGCCGACCAAAAACTGTCGCTTGTCGTGAGCCAGCGTCTGATGGCGATGCCCGCGGCGATGACCAGGAAGATGGGGACCAGCGCCACGAAGCTCTCAGCCACCGGGCGTCGGGCTCCCTTGCCGCAGCGCGTCAAGAACGCCTTGCAGGATGTAGGCGGCGGCGAGCTGGTCGACCTTCGCGCCGCGCTTGGCCCGACTCAGATCGGCCTCCAGCATCGCGCGTTCGACCGCCTGGGTGGAAAGCCGCTCGTCCCACAGCAGGAACGGCAGATCGATCGCCTTCAAAATGTTCCGCGCGATCTGCCGTGTCGCCTGAGCGCGAGGTCCTTCGCTGCCGTCCATGTTCAGTGGCAGGCCGGCGACCAGGCCGACCACGCATCGATCGGCGATGAGATCCAGCAGTTGTCGGAGGTCGTTCTGCCACTTGCCACGCCTGATCGTGTCGACGGGCGAGGCGATCAACCGCGTGCCGTCGGAGACCGCGAGGCCGATCGTTTTGTCGCCGATATCGAGACCCAGCAGCGCGCCGGTCGCCGGCAGCGCGTCGGCGAACGAACTGAGCTCGGTCACAGGCTTGCTGGTCTTTGAGGCGGGTGATAGGTTCCCGCGCCCTTGTGTCCCGTTTGCCACGATTTTCCGCGTTGTTTCAGTGACTTCGCGCTGGCGTGATGGTTCCGATGCCCGGCTTTCAAGGGGGCCGTACGACGGAAGCTGAATCACACCAGAAACCAATAGATAATGACCCCAAACGAAAGGCGTGGGTACGCGTTTCGTTTGGGGCCGTGGAGAGATTGTCACATGTCGCTTGATAAGGCCACCGTCGCCCGTATCGCGAAACTTGCCCGCCTTGACGTGGGCGAAGCCGATCAGGAACGTCTCGCCGGCGAACTGTCGGGCATCATCGATTGGGTCGAGCAACTGGACGAGGTCGACACCGCCGATGTCGAGCCGATGACCAGCGTTGTCGAGATGACGCTGAAGGCAAGGCCCGATGTTGTGAGCGACGGCGCGCGCCAGGACGACGTGTTGGCCAACGCGCCGAAGGCGGTGCATGGCTTCTATGTCGTGCCGAAGGTGGTCGAGTGATGACGGATCTCGTCGACATCACGATCGCCGATGCGCGCGACCTTCTGAGTTCTGGCGATACGTCATCGCGTGAGCTGGCCGAGGCGCAGATCGGCGCCATGGAGCGCCATCGCGACCTCAACGCGTTCGTCACCGAAACGCCGGATACCGCGCTTGCCATGGCGGATGCATCGGACAAACGGCGTGCCCAAGGCGAGGTCGGTGCCCTGGAAGGCATTCCCGTTGCGATCAAGGACCTGTTCTGCACCAAGGGGACATTGACCACGGCGGGATCGCACATTCTGGATGGGTTCAAGCCACCCTATGAATCGACGGTGACCACCAACATGTGGGCGGCGGGCGCGGTCATGCTGGGCAAGACCAACATGGACGAGTTCGCCATGGGGTCGTCCAACCTGACCAGCTATTACGGTGGCGCGATCAATCCCTGGCGCATGCCCGGTGATAACCGAAAGCTGGTGCCCGGCGGGTCGTCCGGCGGGTCGGCCTCCGCGGTTTCTGCGCGCATGGCGCTGGGTGCGACCGGCACCGATACAGGCGGCTCGATCCGCCAGCCTGCGTCCTTCACCGGCATCACCGGCTTGAAACCGACCTATGGCCGCTGTTCGCGCTGGGGCATTGTCGCGTTTGCCTCTTCGCTCGATCAGGCGGGGCCCATGGCGCGTTCGGTGCGCGACTGCGCAATTCTGCTGGGCGCGATGGCCGGTCATGACGAAAAGGATTCGACCTCGGTCGATATCGACGTGCCGGACTACGAATCTGGCATCGACGATGGTGTCAAAGGTCTCACCATCGGCATTCCCAAGGAGTACCGCGTTGACGGTATGCCCGGCGACATCGAGGATCTCTGGCAGAAGGGCATCCGCTGGCTCGAAGAGCAGGGCGCCAAGACGGTCGAGATCAGCCTACCGCACACCAAGTATGCACTGCCCGCGTACTATATAGTGGCGCCCGCCGAAGCCTCGTCGAACCTGGCGCGTTATGACGGCGTAAAGTACGGCTTGCGTGTCGAGGCCGATGATCTGACCACCATGTACGAGAAGACCCGCGCCGAGGGTTTTGGCGCCGAGGTGCAGCGCCGTGTCTTGATCGGCACCTACGTGCTGTCGGCTGGCTACTACGACGCCTATTACCTGAAGGCGCAGAAGGTCAGGACGCGTATTGCCGAAGATTTCAAGACGGCTTTCGGTTCGGTCGATGCGATCCTGACGCCAACAGCGCCGAACACCGCCTTCAGCGCCGACGATCCGCCGACCGATCCGATCGAGATGTACTTGAACGATGTCTTCACCGTGCCCGCCAGCATGGCGGGCATTCCCGGTATCTCGGTGCCGGCGGGCCTTTCCAGCGAAGGCCTGCCGCTCGGCCTGCAGGTGCTCGGCAAGGCGTTTGACGAACCGACTGTCATCAAGGTGGCGCGCGCGCTGGAAGTCGCCGCGGCCTTCGATGCGCGCCCGGAAGGGATCTGAGCCATGGCCAACACCATCGAAGGCGCGACGGGCACCTGGGAATACGTGATCGGGCTTGAGGTGCACGCCCAGATCGTGTCGAAGTCGAAGCTCTTTTCCGGCGCGTCGACCGAGTTCGGCGCCGATCCCAATGCCCAGGTGTCACCGATCGATGCGGGCATGCCGGGCATGCTGCCGGTCATCAACATGACCTGTATCGAACAGGCGGTGCGCACCGGCCTCGCGATCAAGGGCACGATCAACACGCACTCCGTGTTTGACCGAAAGAACTATTTCTATCCCGATCTGCCCCAGGGTTATCAGATCAGCCAGTACAAGCAGCCGGTGGTGTCGGAAGGCAGCCTGACGATCGACATGGAGGATGGCGAGACACGCGACATCGGCATCGAGCGTCTGCATGTCGAACAGGACGCCGGCAAGAGCCTGCATGACCAGGACCCCGCGTCGTCCTATGTCGATCTGAACCGCTCGGGTATCGGGCTAATGGAGATCGTCTCGAAACCTGAACTGCGTTCGCCGGAAGAAGCCGGCGCCTATGTCAGAAAGCTGCGTTCGATCCTGCGCTATGTCGGCACCTGTGACGGCAACATGCAGGAGGGCTCGCTGCGCGTTGACGCCAATGTCTCCGTGCGCAAGCCGGGCGGCGAATTGGGCACCCGCTGCGAGATCAAGAATCTCAATTCCATGCGGTTCATGCAGCGCGCTATCGAGTACGAGGCGAACCGCCAGATCGATGTCTTGGAGGCCGGCGGCGAAGTCGACCAGGAAACGCGCCTGTTTGACGTCAACCGCGGGGAGACGCGAAGCATGCGCAGCAAGGAAGAGGCGCACGACTACCGCTACTTCCCTGATCCCGATCTGCTGCCGCTGCGTCTGGAGCAGGCGTGGATCGACGGCATCGGCGAAACCTTGCCCGAGCTGCCGGACGCCAAGAAGGACCGCTTCATGGCCGAGTTCGCGCTGTCGCCCTATGACGCCGGCGTGCTGGTGGCCGAACAGGAGAACGCCGCGTTCTACGAGGCGGTCGCCGATGGCCGCGACAAGAAACTCGCCGCCAACTGGGTGATCAGCGAACTCTTCGGTCAGCTCAACAAGGCCGGCAAGACGATCGACGAAAGCCCCGTCTCCGCCGCCGCCATGGGCGAGCTGCTGGACCTGATCGCCGACGGCACGATCTCCGGGCGCACCGCCAAGGACGTCTTCACCGACATGTTCGAGACCGGCAAGGCAGCCGGCGTTATCGTTGAGGAGAAGGGCCTGAAGCAGGTTTCCGACACCGGCGCGATTGAGCAGGTCATTGATGAGGTCATGGCGCGCGAAGACGCCAAGGTCGCTGAGTACCGCGGCGGCAAGGACAAGCTGTTCGGCTTCTTTGTCGGCCAAGTCATGAAAGCCTCGGGCGGCAAGGCCAATCCCAAGGTGGTGAACGAGCTGCTTCGCAAAAAGCTCGATGGCTGAACTGCCGGCCGGGGCACACACCGACACGCTGCTGGCGCAAGCGCTTGGTTGGCTGGAGCCGATGTCGGGCGGCGTGGTCCCGGCGATCGAACCAGCGACCACGTACAAACGCGACCCCGCCATGCCGGTGGACGAGGGCCTGTGGTACAGCCGGCCGGATAATCCCTGTTACTGGCAGATCGAGGCGCTGATTGCCCGTCTTGAAGGCGCCGAGGCGGCGCTTGTTACCGGTTCGGGCTCGGCGTCGATGGCGATGGTTGTCGAAGCGCTGAAGACCGGTGATCACGTGCTTATCCCCGAGATGGCCTATGGCGGTCTTCATTTCCTGGCGACCGACATGGCGAACCACTGGGGCATCCGGTTCGACAGTTACCCCGCCGGTGACCTTGAGGCCCTCACGTCGCTGGTGCGGCCCGGCGAGACCAAAGTCGTCTGGGTCGAAGCGCCGTCCAACCCCGAGCTCATCGTCACCGATATCGCCGGTGCGGCAGCGATCGCCCACGACGCCGGCGCGCGCCTCGTTGTCGACAGCACGTTTGCGCCGCCGCCTCTGTTTCGGCCCATCGATCTTGGCGCGGACCTGGTGCTGCATTCCGCGACGAAGTTTCTGAACGGCCACAGCGATGTCGTTGCCGGCTCAATCGCGACGGCGCGATGCGATGATTTTTGGGATCACGTCGCGCATATGCGGTTTCGCTCCGGCGCCGTGCTCGGGCCCTTCGAGACGTGGTTGATGCTGCGCGGCATGCGGACGCTTCATGTGCGTATGGAACGCGCACAAGCGAACGCGCAGGGGATCGCGGAGTTCCTGGCGCAACACGATCGGGTCCAGCGTGTCTACTATCCCGGCCTTCGCGACCACCCCAGCCATGATCTCGCGCGAAGTCAGATGGCGGGCTTCGGCGCCATGGTCGCGTTTGACGTCGATGGCGGCGTTGACGAAGCGGCGGCCGTGTGGGGCGGCACAAAGGTGTTCAAGAACGCGACGTCGCTGGGCGGGCCGGAGAGCCTGATCGAACACCGTCACATCTCCGACGGCTACGACACACCGGTGCCGCCGTCCTTGCTGCGGCTTTCGATTGGGTTGGAAGATAAGGACGATCTAATCGCCGATCTCGACCAGGCCCTGGGCAGGCCGGCCTCCAATCGCAAGCCGGGGGTTGCGACCAACCTTGCCCAAGGGTTGGGCTGGGAAAGCAAACCCCATGGTGGCGTGATCCTACCGGTCCACATGGCCGTGACCTATGTGCGCGACCCCGGCGCTTATGGCGAAGGCTACAGTTATGGACGGGATCACAACCCGAACTTCGAACAGCCGGAGGTACTGCTCGCCGAACTTGAGGACGGTGCGGCCGCGCGGGTCTTCGGTTCCGGCATGGCGGCGGCTGCCGCCGTCTTCCAGGCGCTGAGCCACGGTGATCACGTCGTCGTCCAGGACACGCTTTATTGGGGCGTCAGAGCGTTCCTCAAACAACTCGCCGTCAAGTGGGGCATTGCCATCGACTGGTTTCCGTCCGGCGACCTGGATGCGCTGCGCAGTGTTGTGCGCGCGGGTGAGACGCGGGTCGTCTGGATCGAGACGCCGGCCAACCCGGCGATGACAATCACCGACATTGTCGGCGCAGCGGCGATCGCCCATGACGCCGGCGCGCGGCTGATCGCCGACAACACGTTTGCCACGCCGCTGGTGACGCGGCCACTCGACCTGGGCGCCGATATGGTCATGCATTCGGCGACCAAGTACCTGAACGGCCACAGCGACGTTGTCGCCGGCGCCCTGGTGACAGCGCGCGACGACGACTTCTGGCAGGAGGTCGCGGCGGTTCGCCACCTGGCGGGCGCAATCCTCGGTCCGTTTGAAGCATGGCTCCTGATGCGTGGGATGCGCACGCTCCATGTGCGCCTGGAACGCGCCATGGCGAACGCCATGACAGTGGCCGAACACCTGCACGGCCACGGCGCGGTCAGCCATGTCCTCTATCCAGGTCTTGCAAGTTTTCCCGGTCATGACATGGCGCGTAGGCAAATGAGCGATGGTTTCGGCGCCATGCTCAGCATCCGGGTCGCCGGCGGTGAAGAAGCGGCCAAACGTGCCTGGTCGGGATTCAAACTCATCAAGACGGCGACGTCGTTGGGCGGCGTCGAGAGCCTGGTCGAGCATCGGGGTAGCGTCGAAGGGGCGGACAGTCCCGTGCCGAAGGACCTGTTGCGGTTGTCGATCGGCATCGAACACGCAGACGACCTGATCGCCGATCTCGATCACGCCTTGGCGTGTGCGTGAGGTGAGGCCAGGCCCGTGCCCTTCATTCCAATCAGCGACGACAACGACCTCAGGCTGATCGGATTCCAGATTGTCACGGCGGTCCTGATTGCCGCCAACGTCATTGTTTTCCTCTGGCAGTTGACCCTGGACGATCAGAGTCTTTGGAGCTTCTGGTACAGTTACGGACTGATACCGGCGATTCTGACTGGCGAACGGGAGTTGATGCCGTCGCTTGAAAAGATCCCTGCTTGGGCCACGCTCTTCACCAGCATGTTCCTTCACTCCAGCTACTGGCATGTCGGTGGCAACATGCTGTTTTTGTGGATCTTCGGCGACAATATCGAAGATGCCACCGGCCATGTGCGTTTCGTTTTCCTCTTCTTGCTATGCGGCGCCGTCGCCGGTCTTTCGGAGGTCGTTGTCGACCCCGGCGGTATGGTGCCCGTGGTTGGCGCAAGCGGCGCCATAGCCGGCGTTCTTGGTGCTTATCTCGTGCTGCATCCCAGGCGACGCCTGTTGATCCTGGTCATGCGCACGGTGCCGGTCCGGCTGAATGTTGGCTTGGTGCTCGTCTTCTGGATCCTGTTTCAGATCGGTGCGGCGCTTATTGTTGGCGGCGATGAGGATAACGAGACCGCGTGGTGGGCCCATGTCGGCGGTTTCCTGGCCGGCATGGTCTTGATACCGTTGTTCAAACGGCGCGATATCCCCTTGTTCGACGGCCAGCCCTTTGCGTTTGCCATGTTCTATCGGCGGCACGACGTGCTCGAAGACCCAGACGAGAAGGAAGACCAATCGTGACAGAAGGCAAGCAAACGAAGCTCGATGCCTTCGTGACATTTATCTATACGCCGGACACCGTGCGTGCCTTCGCCTTCTACGAAGACATACTGGGTCTGTCGCTGATCCATGACGAAGGCGTCGCGCGCATCTATCGCATCGCCGGTTCGGGGTACTTGGGCGTCTGTCAGGAAGGTGAGGGGCGTCCGTGCGAGCCGCGCGGCGTCTGCCTCTCGTTGATCACCGACGATGTCGACGGGTGGTACAAGCGCCTGACGGCCAAGGGCGTGACCACCAAGGGCCCGCCTGCCTCACTGCCACAATACGGCGTCTACAGCTTCTTTCTGCGCGACCCCGACGGTCATCTGATCGAGGTGCAGCGCTTCGACAATCCCGATTGGGCGATGACGAAGAAAAAGGACGTAACACGATGATCGATCTTTATTGGTGGGGCACACCCAACGGCCGCAAGGTTTCCATCATGCTTGAAGAGGTCGGCCTGCCATACGAGGCCCACCACGTCGATATCGGCGCGGGCGATCAGTACAAGCAGGCGTTTCTGGAGATCAGCCCCAACAACAAGATCCCGGCCATCGTCGACCCCGACGGCCCGGACGGAAAATCGATCTCGGTCTTTGAGTCCGGCGCGATCCTGATCTATCTCGCCGAGAAAACCGGCCAGTTTCTGCCGAGCGAACCGCGCGCGCGCCTGGACGTCTTGCAATGGCTGATGTTCCAGATGGGCGGCGTCGGGCCGATGTTTGGCCAGGCCAACCACTTCATCAAGTTCGCCAACCAGAAGGTGCCTTATGCCATCGACCGCTATCGGGGCGAGGCCATGCGGCTGCTGGGGGTGATGAACACGCGCCTGGGTGATGTCGACTATCTGGCTGGCGACTATTCGATCGCCGATATCGCCACCTGGCCCTGGGTCATGCGTGCCGAATGGTACGACACCAACTGGGACGACTTTCCGAACACCAAACGTTGGTACGACACGATCGCCGAACGCCCGGCGGTTCAGCGCGGGCTCGAGGTCGACTAGAGCGCGTCGGACGGGATTTGTGCTGTTACCCCACCCACGGACGATCAATCCGCAACATTGACGCGGCCTGTCGCCATCACTAGAAACGGCGGCGGAGAGGTGGCCGAGTGGTCGAAGGCGCTCCCCTGCTAAGGGAGTATGGGTCAAAAGCCCATCGAGGGTTCGAATCCCTTCCTCTCCGCCACTCCTAACTTATTGATGTTTATGGTTTAACAGGACTGCCTCGTACGCCGGGCGCTGGCGGCTTTTCTTTGCTGCGCCTGCTCGACACAATGCGCGGGCGCCGCTCCGGTTACGGGTGCGGACAAAAGAATGTCCAGAATGCGGGAGGCCAGACGTGACAACGACGACCGATGAAGACCTTGCCATCGCGTATGAAGCCATGAAAGCCGTGCCGTTTCTGGCGTCGGTCAATCCGGGCGCGTGCACGATCGAACGCCTGCACGGTCTGACCAACAAGGTCTACCGGGTCGACACGCCGGACGGCAGCTACTGTCTGAGGGTGCCCGGCGACGGCACCGAAGGTTTCATTGATCGTTCGGTCGAACGGGTCAACGCACGCGCGGCGGCCGCGGCCGGTGTCAGCCCCGAGGTGCTCTATTTCGGCGACGACGCGCTGATGGTGACGCCGTTTCTCGGCGACACGACGACGATGTCGCAGGAGCTACTGCAGACGCTGCCGGGTGCGCCGTCGCGCGCCGGCGAGGCTTTTCGTAAGCTGCACACCTCAGGCGAGACGTTCGAGTTCCGGTTCGAACTGTTCGCGATGATCGACGAGTATCTGGCGCATCTCGACAAGCTCGGCGTGACCGAGCTGCCCGACGGTTACCACGAGGCGGTTGCCGAGGCGCAGGCGGTGCGCGAGGCGCTCGACGCGCATGAGATGCCGCTGGCCGCCTGCCACTGCGATCCCATGGTCGAAAACATGCTGGATGACGGCAAGCGCATGTGGATCATCGACTGGGAGTATTCGGGCATGAATGATCCCTTGTGGGATCTCGGTGACTTCTCCGTCGAAGCGGGCTTCAACGCCGAGCAAGACCGCGAGATGATGGAAGCCTATTTCGGCCGCGCGCCGACGGACTTTGAGACGGGCCGCATGGTGCTCTATAAGGCGATGTGCGATCTCCTGTGGACGCTGTGGGGCCTCATCCAACACGCCAACAAGAACCCCGTCGACGATTTTTGGGCCTATGCCATCAACCGTTTCGAGCGGTGCAAGAAGCTGATGAATGATCCGTCGTTCAAGGGCCACGTCGCCGCGGCTCGCGCGGGCTGAGTAAGGCACGGGCGGACGCAACACGAAGGTGTCGTTGCCGCTGTCACTATGTGACAATCGCGCGCATTTCTTGACAGACAACCTGACAGGACCGAACATTCGAGGGCAGAAAAACGCAACGTCTTCTGCCGTCGTGCCAAGGTTGGCCATGACAGGATGCCAAGCGGTCGGACATAGGTTTCGGCCCGGGGAATGGGGGAGGTTTGGCGGACACGGCCGCATCGTTGTTGACGTGCGAGTCACGTAGAGCAGGGGCTGAGATCTCCTGTCGCGATTGGTTGGTTCCCGAACCCGTCGGTTACCAGGCTTTTTATCGAAGCAGTGTTGTTTTGCAGCGGATGTTGCCGTTTTCGGCGACGCCCACGCGTGCTGTCGCGTAGGCGTGCGCCTCCGTCAGCTCAACAGAGGGAGTGAAGAGCACCATGTCGAAGAAGAATAAATCGAACCCCGTTGCGGGGAAGGGGACGTCACGCCGCCAGGTTCTCAAGGGAGCCGGTGGCTTGGCCACGGCCGGCGCGGTCAGCGCCCTGGGTTTCCCCGCGATCGCGCAGTCCAAACCCGATCAGCTTGTCATTGCCTCGGGCGGCGGTGCTCTCGATGAGGCCTACAAGGCCGCCTATTTCGACTCGTTTACCGAGAAGACGGGCATCGAGATCATCACCGCGCCCTATGCCGGCCTTGCCAAGGTGAAGTCGATGATCGAGGCCGACAACGTCGATCTCGATGTTCTGAACATCGACGCCGCCGAGGCGCCTGTGGCCGGCAACAACGGCTGGTTGGAGCCGATCGACTGGGGGCTGACCGACCGCAGTGCTGTGCTGCCGGCGGCAGCCTGGGATGACCATGTCTATGCCGAGGTCGCGGCCAAGGTCGTCGCCTGGAACACCGACAGCTTCGGTGACAACCCGCCGCAGGGTTGGGTCGACATGTGGGACATGGAAAAGTTCCCGGGTCGGCGCAGCTTGTGGAAACAGGCGTTCCAGACACTGGAGGTCGCGCTCATGGGTGACGGCGTGCCGAAGGACCAGATCTACCCGATCGATGTCCAAAAAGGCCTTGCCGCGCTCGACAAGATCAAGCCGGAGTTGATCTGGTGGGAATCCGGCGGCCAGTCCGCCCAGTTCCTGATCGACGGCGAAAGCGATGTTGGCTCGACCTGGAACGGCCGCGTCTATCAGCCGAAAGTCGACGGCGCGCCTGTCGACTACACGTTCAACGACGCACTCTTCGTGTCCGGTGCGTGGTGTGTCGTGAAGGGCGCCGGCAATGTCGGCTGGTCGATGGAGTTCATCGCCCACACGCTGGAACCCGAACGTCAGGCGATCTATTCCGAGAACATCCCCTACGGGCCGGTGGTGCCGGCGGCGTTGGAGTACATTCCCGCCGACCGTTTGCCGCTGCTGCCGAGTTCGGCCGAAAACATCGACAAGGGTGTGTGGTCGGACTTCCAGTTCTGGGCCGCAAACGGTGAAGAAGTCATCAACGAGTTCAACGAGTGGCTTCTGAGCTAATCATCACATGCCCGCGACAAAAATAAGCGGCGGGGTCGATGGCAAGTGAGAGCCATATGACGACAAAGGCCTCGGGCAGGGTGTGGAGCCCTGCCCGAGGTTACTTTGTGATCTTGTCGCTGCCGGTTCTGTTCCTGCTGCTGTTCTTCCTGTGGCCGCTGTTCACGGTGGTCACCCGCAGTTTCGGGGTCGACGAACCGTTCTTCGTCCATTTCCTGACCGTCTTCGAGCGCTCGTCCTATATCCGGGTCCTGGGCTACACCTTCCAGGTTGCCGCCACCGTAACCGTGCTGTGCCTCTTAATCGCCTACCCGGTGGCGGCCCTGATCGCGCGCCTTAAGGGTGGCTGGTTGCAGATTTCGTTTGCCCTCATCCTGGTGCCGTTCTGGACCAGCACGGTCATCCGCACCTATGCGTGGATGGTGCTGTTTCAACGCAAGGGCGTCATCAATGGGTTTCTGATCGATCTCGGCCTGGTCGATACGCCGTTAAGGCTGATGCACAACAACATCGGCGTGCATATCGGCATGGTGCACATCATGCTGCCCTTTATGCTGCTGCCGTTGATCAGCGCGTTCCGCAACATCGATCCCAGCTACATGCGCGCCGCCGGCGTGCTCGGCGCCAATCCGATCCGTGCCTTCTGGCATGTCTATTTGCCGCTATCCATGCCGGGCGTCAGCGCCGGCGTGGCGCTGGTCTTCATCACCTCGCTAGGCTTCTACATCACACCGGCGCTATTGGGCGGCGCCCAGAACATGATGGTCGCCGTCCTGATCGAGCAGCAGGTCTCGATCACGGTGAACTGGGAACTGGCCTCCGCGCTGGCCTCGTTGTTGCTGATCCTGACCGTCGCGCTCTACATCGTTTATGACCGCGTGGCGCGCCGCGCGGGCGCCGGTGGGGTATTGGAATGACGCGGTGGGCGACGGCAGGGCGCGTTGCGAAGATCGTCATGATCGGGTTCGCGGCACTTGTGCTGCTCTATCTCGTCATGCCGACCTTCGTCATCGTGCCGATGTCGTTCTCCGACAAACTCTACCTGAGTTTCCCGCCGACCGAATGGTCGTTCCGCTGGTACGAGGCCATGGCCGATCGCGTCGACTACCCGCAGGCGCTGTGGAACAGCATCAAGATCGGTGTGCCCGTCGCGCTTCTGGCGACGACCTTCGGCACGTTGGCGGCGCTCGGCGTCGTGCGCGGCCGGTTTTTTGGCGCCCGTCCGATGTCCGCGCTTGTCATCGCACCTTTGATGCTGCCCCAGATCATTCTGGCCATCGGCCTCTATCCGGTGATGGCGAAACTCGGCATGGCCGGCACCTATCCCGGTGTCGTGCTCGGCCATACGGTGATCTGCATTCCACTTGTCTTCATCACCGTCGCGGCATCGTTGAAAGGCTACCACCCGGCCTATGAGTACGCGGCGATGACCATGGGCGCGGGGTGGTGGCGCACGTTCTGGTACGTCACCTTTCCGATGATCCGGGTCGGCGTCATTGTCGGGGCGATCCTTTCCTTCACCTTCTCGTTCGACGAATTGATCATTGCGCTTTTCCTGACCAGTCCGGAGACCCGAACCTTGCCCCGCCTGTTGTGGGAAGACCTTCGCCAGTACGTCACGCCGATCATCGCGGCGGCGACCACTCTTGTCTTGTGTATCTCGTTCGCGCTGTTCGGCGCGCTCGCGGTTCTGCAAAAACGTATGCAACGGGACCAGACGCCATGACCGGGCAGGGCGCGCGGATCGAATACCGGGACATCGCCAAGTCCTACGGGGCGGTACAGGCGCTGACGCCAACCACGCTCGATATCGAGCCTGGTGAGTTCTTCTCGATCATCGGACCCAGCGGTTCCGGCAAGACAACCCTGCTGGGCGTCACCGCCGGCTACATACCGCCCACCGGCGGGGAGATACTGGTCGACGGCAAGAACGTTGTCGGCGTGCCGCCGTTCCAGCGCAACATCGGCATGGTTTTTCAGAACTACGCGCTCTTCCCGCATATGAGTGTCGGTGACAACGTGGGTTTTGCGCTCAAGATGCGCGGTGTGCCGAAGTCAGAGGCCGCCGAGCGTGTCGCGCGCATGCTGGACCTGGTGCGTCTTGGCGACATGGCCAACCGCAGGCCGAGCCAGTTATCCGGCGGCCAGCAGCAGCGCGTCGCGTTGGCGCGCGCCGCCGTCTACGACCCGCTTTTGCTTCTCATGGATGAACCGTTGAGCGCGCTCGACAAGAACCTGCGCGAAGCCATGCAAGACGAGATCAAGCAGTTTCAGGCAGCGCTCGGCTCGACCGTGCTCTACGTCACCCATGATCAGGCCGAAGCGGCCGCGATGTCGCACCGGATCGCGATCATGAATCATGGCCGTGTCGCTCAGGTCGGCTCGCCACGCGATCTCTACGAACATCCGGTCGACCGATTCGTCGCCAGCTTCCTCGGTGAAGCCAACCTTTTCGACCTGACCGAACTCACCGCCCACGGCAACGGTGCGCGCGCCGTGACGACCGAAGGATTTGTGCTGCATTCGGCCACGGCGCCCAACGGCGATGCCCAATGCGCCTGCGTACGGCCGGAGACCGTCAACGTGTCCGATAGGCCGGTGGAAGCCGACAACAGCGTTGAGGGGCGGATCGTCGACGCAACGTATACGGCCGGCAGCCTGCGCTACCGCATCGAAATTGCGCCCGAGGTGATCATGACGAAGCGGACGCCGTCGGTCCGGGGCGAGGCATTGATGCCTGAAGGAACAAAGGTTCACGTCTCCTGGCGGGCCGAAGACACCTTGCTCGTGAACAACGACTAGGGAGCCAACACATGCCCTTCACCGACAAGAAGGCGGTGGTGACCGGCGGCGGCCGTGGCATGGGCCGCAGTCATGCCGAGGCATTTGCGGCACGCGGCGCTGCGGTGGGGGTCATCGACCTTGATGGCGCATTGGTTGATCAGGCGGTCGCCACGATCCGCGAAGCAGGAGGCGTTGCTCATGGTGTCAAATGCGACGTCGCCGACGTCGCCGCGATCACCGAGGCGATCGCAAGTCTTGAGCGGTCTCTGGGCGGCATCGACATTCTGGTGAACAACGCCGGTATCGATGAAATGCGCGATATCGAGGAGATCGATGAGGCGAGCTTTGACCGTATGTTCGGCGTGCACGTCAAGGGGACGTTCTTTGCGACCCGTGCCGCCGTGCCCGGCATGAAGGCGCGAGGTGCCGGCAAGATCGTCGTGACGGCCTCGACAGCAGGCATGACAGGGATTGCGGGTGACTCCCACTATTCAGGCGCTAAAGCGGCTTTGATGGGCTTGACCAAGGCGTGGGCTAAGGAGCTGGCGCCCTTCGGCATCCATGTCAATGCGGTGGCGCCCGGCGCGACCATGACCGAGATGGTCATGACCAAACTGCCGACGCGCGAAGAATCCATGGCGCGTGTGCGCCAGCGCCTGGATGCGGGCGCGGTGCCGTTGGGTCGTTATGCGGATCCATCGGAGATAACCGCCGTCGTTTTGTTCCTGGCCTCCGACGAGGCAAGTTTTATCACCGGACAGGTCATCAGCCCCAATGGCGGCGAAGTGATCGTCGGTATCTAGGCAAGGGAGAACTACCGTGGAACTCGGACTCTTTTCGCTTCAGACCCAGCGCGATGTCGCGAAGCCCATTAAGGAAGTCTACGACGAAACGATTGACCTCGTCCGTCTTGCCGAGGACATCGGTTTCGACACCGCCTGGTTGACCGAGCACCATTTCGGCAATTACAGCATGTGCCCGTCACCGCTCATTATGGCGTCGAACCTGGCGGCGCTGACGACGCGCATCAAGCTGGGCATGGCCGTGCTGGTGCTGCCGCTCTACAACCCCCTGCGGGTGCTTGAAGAGATCGGCATGGTCGATCAGCTTTCCGACGGGCGTCTGGTGATCGGCTATGGCTCCGGCTATCAGGCCTTTGAGTTCGAGCGCTTCGGCCTCGACCTCGCCGAAAACTGGGCCATTACCCACGAGACCATGGACATTCTGGAGATGGGTATAGCCGAGGGGCGGGTCGCCTATGACGGCACGTACTACAAGATCCCGGAGACACCGATCGGCATTCCGGTGATGCAGAAACCGCATCCTGAGGTCTTTACGGCGGGCAACGAGCCGGCTTATCTCGCGCGGGCGGCCAAGGCCGGCTACATCCCCTTCGTTACCGTCGGCGGCAACGGCACCGATGCCTTGATTGCCGTGCGCGAACACATCGCCAAGAACTTCGCGCAGGCGGGCCAGACTGGTCCATTGCCGTTCGCCATCAACCGCTCGGTCTATGTCACGGACAGCAAGGACGATGCGCGCGATGTCGCCGAACGGGTGCTCTATACCGCGCGGCTGGTCATGGCGTTTCGCGGCGGTTACGAAAAACTCGACGGCATCGAGGTCATCCCGCAGCCTTATGAAAACGAGCCTGATCTCGACACGATTATCGAGAACCTGCCGATCGGCGATCCGGAGAGCTGCGCCGAACAGATTGCAGGCGAAATCAAGGCGACCGGTGCTTGCCACTACAGCATGTTCGTCCAGTTCGGCGGCCTCGACCACAAGCGGGCGCGACGCTCATTGGAGCGAATTGGCGCCGAGGTCCTGCCGCTTGTCGACAAGGCTGTCGGTGGTCTGAAGGAGTTCGGTCCAAGTTCGGTTATGTCGGCGGCACGCTAGGGTTTTGTGCCTGCGCAGACCAGTGCCGGCCGACGCCCCCGCCCGGCAACCAATGGCAGCATCCTCGGGTCGGCCGGGCGGGGGCGTGGGCCGGTGATGCCTCGGTCGCCGCCAGGCAAAAAGTCAGCAGTGGAGGATGGCGTCGGAAGCCTTTTCACCAATCATGATGGTGGTCAGGTTGGTGTTGGCGCTGACGACGCTGGGCATGACCGAGGCGTCGGCGACGCGCAGCCCCTCGACACCAATCACCTTCAGGTCGGGATCGACCACGCTGTTGGGATCGTCGGTGCGTCCGATGCGGCAGGTACAGCTGGCATGCCAGCTGCCGCAACCATGATCGCGCACCCAATCGCGCAGCGCGTTGTCATCGGCAATCAGGCGATGCACGTCGATGCCCGGGCTGATGAACCGCGACATCATCTGACCACGCGTCAACGGGAAGTCGAGCAGAAGCGCCGCGGCCTTCGTCTTGAGCCAGTTGCTGGCCGAAACGACCGCGAGGTCGCGGGCCTTTTCGCTGAACGTCGACGGGAACATGCCTTTGACGCCGCCGCTGACGGCAGCGTTCGACATGAAGCGATAGGCGAGCCGCACGGCGTCGGCGAGCCGGTCGAGATCGCGGTCATCGGAAAACTGGTTGAAGTTGATGATGGGTTCGGCATCCGGCTCGCGCGCCTTCAACGTCACCTCGCCTTGCGAATACGGCTTGTTGACGCAAACGACAAAACCGCCGAGCAGATGGCCGAGCGGATGCCAACCGCCACGGTTGTTGGCCAGCGCAAACATATCGCCGGGTGCGCAGTCGGCATGGCCGGACGAGTACCTGAGGCCCAGGTGGATGTGCCGGCGCATGGAGGCAGGCATGCGCCAGGAGCGCTGGATGTGGCTCACCAAGGTCACGGTTGGGTGGTCTTGCAGGCCCTGGCCGACGCCCGGCCGGTCGGCGACCACGTCGATCCCATGTTGGCGCAAATGGTGGCCCGGCCCGATGCCCGAGCGCATCAGCATGGCGGGGCTGTGGAATGCGCCGCAGGAGACGACGACCTCGCGTGCGTCGACGGTGATGTCTTGATTGTCACGTCTGAGCGCGACGCCGGTTACGCGCTTGCCGTCGAAGAGCACGCGATCGACACGGCAATCCGGCCAAATCTCAAGGTTGGGTCGGGCCCGTGTCTCGGCATCGAGATAGGCAAGCGCCGTCGACACGCGGTGGCCGTCCGGACCGCCGGAGGGGTGGTTGTTGATGGCCATGGGAAACAGGCCGTCGTCGAACTCGCCGTTGTGATCGACAAGCTCTGTGAATCCGTGATCGAGCATGGCGTGGCGCGCGGCTTTGGCGAAACCCGGCCAATCGGGCTCGCGGATGCGGCGGATCGGCAGCGGCCCTTCCTTGCCATGCATGGCGCCGTCATAATCCAGGTCGGTTTCGCAGCGCCTGTAATAGGGAAGGACGTCGTCGAAACTCCAGCCGCTTGCACCGCGATCGACCCAGTCGTCGAAATCCCACGGCAGACCACGGATCGCCATCATGCCGTTGATGCTGGAGCCGCCGCCCATCAGCCGGGCCTGTTCGTAGCGCCGGGGTACGAAGGTCTCCGGCGCGTTGCTGCCCAAGCGTTCGTAGTGAACTCTCAAGTCACGCCAATGCCAGACCGAGTTGAAATAGGCGACGCTGGGATAAGCGTCGAGCACGGCAGGCGGCATGGCGCCCGGCGGTGTGTCGGTGCCGGCTTCCAGAAGCAACACGCGGTTATCGGAATGAGCCGACAACCGGTTGGCCAGAACGGCGCCGGCCGACCCGCCCCCGACAACAACAAAATCGTGGGTCAACGGGTCACCGGAACAGGAAACCGTCGGGAAGGGGATCGCAGTCCTCGACCATCAGGGTCGAGAACGCGCTCAGATAGGCTTCGCCGGCAACACGCGGACGTATGGCCGCGCGACCGTTTTCGTGGAGCACCTCATCGATGCGACACCGGTAGTGCGCGCCCAGCACACTCTCCGCGATGAAGTCGTCGCCAACGTTGAGCTTGCCGGCGGCGTGCAGTGCGGCAAGGCGCGCACTGGTGCCGGTACCGCACGGCGATCGGTCGAACTTGTTGCTTTCCAAAACCACGAGGTGACGGGCATGTCTGTCATCGTCATCGCGAAAAAACAGGACCGAGCCGACCGGCTCGTCGACGGCTGCGTTGAGCGACGCCTTGATCGCGTTGCCCAAGCGGCAGAGTTCACCGGCGTTGTCGGGTTCGATGGGCCAGTTGCGCCCGGCCGTATCGACCAGCGCGAAGCGGCCGCCGCAGCAGGCTATGGTGGCGTCGACGGGGCCTATGCCATCGACGTCGACGGTTATGCCGTCAGTCTCGACATAAGCAGGGACGTTGGCGATGGACGCGGTGACCGCACCGTCCATTGCTTTGCTCACGTCGACACCGACAATGCCGGCGGGTGTCTCCAAAGTGAAATGGCCTGGGCCGGATGTAAGATCGACTTGGCCGGTTGCCGCGAGCGTACGCGCAAGGCCGATGGTCGCATGGCCGCACATGTCGAGATAGACATAGGACGAGATGAAGAACGCACCGAAGTCGGCCTCACGGCTGTCGGTCATCACGGCGGCGACCATGGCCGCATGGCCGCGCGGCTCGTGTATCAACTGGCCCCGGAGACGGTCGTGGCGGGCCTTGAAATCGTCGCGACGCGCCAGCACGGTGTCGCCCTCCAACGGTGGCAACCCACCCATAATGGCGCGCGTCGGATGACCCACCGTGTGGGTGTCGATGACTTGAAAGGCCTGCATGGTTCTCCGATGCCGGCAAGCGGCGGTTCCACGGCAGGGTATGCTAAGGAGCCGCTACACATGGATCAAGGCAACAAGCATGAGGGAGCAGGATTGCATGCGTGAAAACAGGATTCGGAAGATTTGGGCCGAGGGCGGCACGGTCTTTAACGGCTGGCTGGCGACGCCCAGCAGCGTCACCGCCGAGGTCATGGCGCGCCAGGACTGGGACAGCGTCACAATCGACCTGCAGCATGGCCTGGTCGACTATCCCGCGGCTGTCACCATGCTGCAGGCGATCTCGCAGACCGACACGGTGCCGCTGGCGCGCGCGCCATGGAACGAGCCGGTCATGATCCAGAAGCTGCTGGATGCCGGCGCTTACGGCATCATCTGCCCGATGATCAACAGCCGCGAGGAGGCCGAGCGTTTTATCGGCGCGTGCCGCTATCACCCGGACGGCTACCGCAGTGTCGGTCCGATCCGTGCGGCCATGTATGCCGGCGCTGATTACATCCCGAACGCCAACAAGACCGTCTTGGCATTGGCGATGATCGAGACGGCGCAGGCTGTCGAGCGGCTGGACGAAATCCTGACCACACCGGGTCTGGACGGCATCTTTGTCGGCCCGTCCGATCTATCGGTCAGCTTGGGCGAAGCGGCCGGCTTCGATCCTGAGTTTCCCGTCGTCATGCAGGCGATCGAAAAGATTGCCGAGCGTTGTCAACATCATGGCATACCCGCCGGCATCCATACGGGATCGGTCGCCTATGCGCTCAAGATGCAGGCGATGGGTTACTGCTTCATCACGCTGCTCAGCGAACTGCGTTTGATCCAGTGGGCCGCCGGCAATGCCATCGCGGCGTTCCGCGCCGGTGAGACGCAGGTCGATGCCCCTTAGTGACGGGCCGGGTAGGGCCGGCCATGTCACCGTGGTCGGCGCCGGCATCGTCGGCATCTGTACGGCGAGCTGGCTGGTCCGCGCCGGCTTCGACGTCACCGTGCTCGACGAGGATGAGCCGGGCATGCGGTGTTCGTTCGGCAACGCCGGGGGCATCTGTCCGGGCTCGTGCGTGCCGCTTGCTATGCCCGGTATGGCACGCAAGGTGCCCGGCTGGCTGCTCGATCCGGAAGGTCCGTTGTTCATCCGGCTCGCTTATCTGCCGCGCGCGCTGCCGTGGCTGCTGCGCTTTGTGGCCGCCGGACGGCCAGACAGGATCGGCGCGATTGCCAATGCCATGCGCGCGCTCCACGAACCGACCATCGATCGCTACCGTTCACTGGTCGCGTGGGCGGGGTGCGAGTCCTTGCTGGTCGAGCGCGGCCAGCTCTTTCTCTACGAAAGCCAAGCGGAACTCGATGGCGACGCCCTTGGCCTGACGCTGCGCCGCGAACGCGGCATCGAAGCAGAAGTTCTGTCGGCCGACGAACTACGTCAGTTGGAGCCCGCACTCGACCACCGCTTTCGCCACGCGGTCTTTCTGCCAGGTCAGGCGCAGTGCCTGAATCCCCACCGATTGGTGCGCGAACTTGCCGCCCAATTCGTTGCCGACGGTGGCCGTATCGATCGGTCGCGCGTGATGGCCTTTCATGCCCAAGACGGCGCGATTGAATCGCTGGAGACGGCGGATGGATCCCGCGGGGTCGAGACAGTCGTTCTGGCGGCAGGCGCCTGGTCGGCGAGGTTGTTGGCGACCCTTGGAATCCGCGTGCCGCTGGAGGCCGAGCGGGGCTATCACGTTACGGTGGCCGCCGAGACTGACCGTGCGCCGCGTATCCAGGCGGCATGGTCGCGTCGCAAGTTTGTCGTCACACCACAGGAAGGTGGTATGCGCTTTGCCGGCACCGACGAATTCGCCGGTCTTGACGCGCCACCCGATGAAAGGCGCGCGATGACCCTGTTGCGTCACGGGCGCGATATGGTGCCCGGGCTTGACGATGCGACCTACACGACATGGATGGGGCATCGTCCGGGAACGCCGGACAGCCTGCCGGTCATCGGCAGGGATCCGCGGTACGCCAACCTGATTCACGCCTATGGTCACGGCCATACCGGTTTGATGGGCGCATCGGTCACCGGTCACGTAATCGCCGACATGTTGGCGGGCCATACGCCGGAGATCGACTTGGCCCCCTATGGCATTGAGCGTTTCAGCTGACCTTGGTCAGGTTGATCGTTGATAGGCAAGCGAAACCGCTTGCGCGGCTTTCAGGATGATCGGCTTCAGATCGCGTCTCGCCTTCGCCAAGGTGAAATCGTCGACATCAACCGTTAGCGCGACGGCGGCCACGGGCTGATTGGCGTAATCGAACACAGGCGCGCCAAGCGCGATGGCGCGGGGATGACACGCGCGATCGGTCAGGCTGTAGCCGAGTTCGCGGGTCTGCGACATCGCCGCCATGATGGCGTCCGTTTCGACAATCGTATGTTTGGTGATCGGGAGCCGTGGGCTGGTGGCGATCAGGTCGAAGGCGCTGCGTTGGGGCATGAAGGCCAGAATTGCCAGACCGGTTGGCGAACAGAAGGCCGGTTCGCGTACGCCCACCGACGGACCCTTCACCAACGAGAGTCGCTTTTCGGCCCCGGCCATGCTGATCAGGACGACACATTCGTTACCGTTGAGCACGCTCAACTCGAGCTGATGACCGCATTCGTCGGAAACATTCTGCAGAATAGGGAAGGCGCACGTGACCAGGGGGTCGTTGCCCAGATAGGCAACCGACCAGCTCAACACCTTGGACGAAAGCCTGTAGTGTCGGGTTCGCCGGTCCTGTACCAGATAGCCGGCGCTGACCAGTGTCGTCAGAAGCCGTCGCGCGCCGCTGATCTCCAGACCGCTTAGCTGGACGATTTCGGTGAGCGACAGCTCACGGTGTCCAACGTCGAAGCACTCCATCACCCGCAAACCCTTAAGGAGGGTCTTGGCGAGGTTCGACGATGAGGGTCTACCGGGACCCAAGTCAGGCTCTAGCGTCAGGTCGGGCACGTTGTTCTCCGCAATTGTCATTATGTGACAATCATAGTGCATATTTGTTGCGATGTCTCGGCTGCGGACCTAGCCTTTTGAACCGCAATGCCGCCTGCGTTGCGGCTGGGGGTTGTGTCCAGGCGTCCGATATTCGGGCTGACACGGGAGCTGACGTGACAAACGCGAGGCGGACCAAGGATAGGGCTGACGTGTTCCTCAGCGGGGAACGTAGCTGGAGCCGTGGCCTTCTGATCGATGTGGGCTCGACGTTCACCAAGGTCATGGTGATCGCGCCAAGTGGCGCGATGGTGGGACGCGCACAAGCCCCGACGACGATTGACGATGATGTGATGGAGGGGGTCACCGCTGCCCTCGGCCACCTGCCTGAGGACGCGCGCGACGACATCGACTGGGCGCTTGCCTCAAGCAGCGCGGCGGGCGGCCTGCGTATGGCGTCGGTCGGGCTGACCGCCAATCTGTCCGGTCGTGCCGGCGCGTTGGCGGCGTTCGGTGCCGGCGCCAAGGTGATCGCCAACGAACATGGCTTCTTGGATGACGAGGCCGTCGGCAGGATCGATGCGGAAACGCCCCATCTCGTGCTGTTGTCCGGCGGTTTAGACGGCGGCAACCGAGAGGCGCTGCTGCACAATGCCCGCAAGTTGACGGCGCTGAAGTCGGCGCGCGGGTTCATCGTCGCGGGCAATGTCGACGCTGCCGGCGAAGCCGATGCTTTGCTCAAAGTTGGCGACCGCGACGTGCGTGTCGTCGATAACGTCTTCCCACGTGCCGGCGAGATCGCGATGACCGCGACACGCGAGGCTGTGCGCGACCTCTTTTTGCAACACATCACCCAAGCCAAGGGCCTGGATGGCCTGATGGAGACTTTCGCGACGGAATGCGAACCGACTCCCCTGGCGGTCAGCCGCGCTCTCGCGCATCTGCCCGGGGAGGGCGGGCCGGTGGTGTTTGTCGATTTGGGTGGTGCGACGACCGACGTGCACTCGTTGGGCGGCGTCCGTGACGACCACAGAGCGGTCGAAGTGCCCGATCCCGAAGTGATGCGCACGGTCGAAGGCGACTTGGGCATGCGTTGGGGCGCACCGGGTACGGTCGGTGCCATGTCATCGGCCGACAGAGCCGCCGCTGAGGCAGTCCTGGGCTGTGATCTCGAACGAGAGGCCGACAAGCGGCGTGAGTCGCCGTCCTTTTTGCCTCAGACCGACCATGACCGCGCCGTCGACCGTGTCTTGGCCCAGGCTGGGGTCGCGACGGCGATCGAGCGCCATGCCGGCAAGGTGGTCGTCCGCCATCGGCCGTGGGGCGACCGCTATCAGGTGACGGGCAAGGATCTTCGCCAGACGCGGATGCTGGTCGCGACCGGCGGTGCGTTTCGCTATGGCCGTGACCCCCACTTGATGGTCTGTACGGCCCTCGATGCGATTGAAGGCGCCCAGTCGCCACGCACCCCGGCCATCGCCATCGACAATGCCTATGCCCTCTATGTCATCGGCTTGCTCGCCCGCCTGGCGCCGGACTTGGCGCGACAGGTTGCGGCCCAAGCCATCGTTACGCCCAATCCATCAAGCCGACATCAGGAGGCACGCGCATCATGACAGGCAAACTTGAAGCCTATCTTCCCCAGGATTGTCCTGACGGTCTGGCCTTGCTCGAAGAAGGTCGGCGGCTCGGCGATGACGTCACGGTGGGTCGCAGCCTTCTGTGCGAAACCCATGGCGTTCGTTCGGAGGTCGAATACAAAAAGAAAATGGTCGAGGAGGGGCGCCTGATGACGTCCCTCAACATCGGCATGCAGACCTGGGCCGATACCGCCCGTGCGTTTGAGAAGATCTGGGACGAATCGGACAGACGTGGCTTTCGCATTGACCGCTATCAAATGCAGATGGATCGGCGTATGGGCCTGCCGCCTGAGCTTTGGGACCGCGCGGCCAAGGAGACCGGTCCGATGCTGGAAACCAAGGAGGACTGGTACGCGACCGCCCACACGGTGCCGATCCAGCCGCAGCTTGGCGACATGATGATCGGCTCGCCCATGTCGGTCAGCAACGCGCGCAACGCACTTGAGGCCGGCGTCAACTATATCGGCAACATGTCGCAGTTTGCCTGGAAGTATCCGGGCTGGCCGGGCGACGATGTCGAGCAGATGGCTGAAATGGTCAAGGCCTTGGGCCTGATGGCGGCCAAGCGCGACGACGACGCGATGATGCAGTCCTATCTGGAAGACGGCTATCCCGCGACCTTCAAGGACTATTGCTCCTATATCGGCTGGGCGCTCTTTGAGCGTTACCTTATCGATGACGTGATCGGTGCGCGCCTGTCGATCGCCTATGGCGGCCTGACCCACAATCCGGTCAGCAAGACAGCGGTGATCCTGGCGCTTGAGAAGATTAAGCCGGAAGGCACGTACAACTCTTTCTATCATTGCAACACGACGGCCCATTCGCCGGAGATCGACGAGAACTTTGCCGTCGTCTCAATCGATGACCTCTACATCATGTTGGCCCAGCTCAAGACCAAGAGCGGCGCGGCCACGTTGTCGATCCCCGTTACAGAAGCGCTACGTGTGCCGTCCTGGGAAGAAATCGTTCAGGTTCAAACGGTCGCTCATCGAGTCGCGCGCGACGCGCCACGGCTGATGGAGAGTTTCAATTGGGATCATATCGAGGCGATCAGCGAACGCATGATCGATGGCGGGCGCCGATTCTACGCCAACATTTTGGAAGGCCTCACCGATCTGGGTGTCGACATGCGCGATCCCATGCAGCTCCTGCTGACGATCCGCCGCATGGGCGCGGCGACGATCGAGAATCGTTGGGGTGTCGGCGAACTGCCGATATCGGATGCGGAAATGTATGTGCCGGAAGTGCCGACCGATACCTATCTCGACTATGTCGAACGGCGTTCGCGGGTCAAAAAGATTTTCAGCTCGGCGGGCATTCCCAAAAAGGAGCAGATCAGGCTCGTGGTCGGCTCCACCGACATCCATGAGTACGCGATGTTCCTCATCGTCGAGGGACTCACCATGGCCGGCATTCAGCCGGTTGTTGCCGGCACCAGTGTCGATCCCGATGAGTTTGCCGATTTAGCGCTGGAAGCGGGCGCCACGGCGATCCTGGTCTCGACCCACAACGGCATGGCGTTGACCTATGCGCGGCAATTGCATGACGAGGTTGTTGCCCGCGACCTCGATGTGACCATCGCGATGGGCGGCACGCTCAATCAAGATGTCGATGGCGAATCGACGCCGGTGGACGTTAAGGACGACCTGCGCGCGATGGGCGTCCACGTTTGCAGCGATGTCTCCGATCTCTTGAACCTGATCGGCGCGACGTCACCAAGTTAGCGTGAAGAAAGCCCCTTCGACTGGCATATCGAGCGGTTGACAACCAACGTATGGGGGCTGGTTAGCCGTTCGCAAGCTGCAAGCTGGCCCGGCCATGCACGACAACACGTTTCTTCGTGGCGCGTGAGGGACGCTTGGTTCTCCGTACGGTCGACGACACATCGACCACGGTATCGTCGGCATGTTCCGTTTCACCATCGCCAAACGTGACGAGGTTGGTTGGTTCGGCGACGGCAAGCAGGTCGGCAGCAAAGGTCGAACGGATCTGCGCAAAGGCAAGGCGGGCCGTTGGCCAATCGGCTGACCAGGTAACCACCGGTGTTGACGTCCCGTCCGCCGTCTTGGCGATGACGGCAGTCATGCGCTTGTCGTCCAGGGACCAAGTGTAGCCATGGGCCGGTGGCTGACCATCGAGCGGGTTGCCAAGGCAATCTTCCAGCAGCGCCCTGAAGCTTTCCGAGCGACCATCGCGGATACGAAGCTCTATCTGCCAAGACGTTTCGTGCATGCTTGCCCTCTCGCGTGTCTGCCCTCGACCGCTATCCCTGTGCGGAATGGTCGCGCTCGATCTCGAATCGAACAAGTAACAGCGCGTCACATATCCGTTGATCATCGTGCGAAGCGGGTGCCGGCCATAAGTCAGCGAGGTCGCGGTTGGTGGCGTGCGCGGCCATCGTCTCTCGCGACTCGCGGGAAGCATGACGCCTTGTTGCCACACACCGACGTTTCGTCATCGGATGCCGAAACGCCGTCTTGAAGGGTGCTCGCAAATCGGTGCGTCAGGGCTGGCGATGTCGAATTACTTGCGTCTGCTGGTCCGTTTTACTTGCGCCTTGCCGTTGGATAAGGATCAACGGTTATGCCGCCGACATCGCACCGGTCCAGGCAGGTTTCGTTCCCTTTTTGAGAAAATAGGTCTGTATTCTTGTCCTGATACGGTACGCCGACGGGATCGAGACGGATCCGGCCGACCGTGAGCGAAGTTCTTTGCCGAGATCTTCGGACCTGATCAAATCTCATGCCCCCGCCGACGCGTGTAGGATCGCGTATCATCGCAGCCATTTGTCCCGGTGCGGGACTTCTCTATCGATATGCGTGGTGCGTAGGTGTCGATTATGCAACCATAGATAGAATTTACTGTTCAAGTCGCTCTGTTCAACAGATGACAACAGGAGCGATGTCCGGTGTCCGTCATGCGTTGGTTGCTGTTGCGGCAATCCGAGTGGCACGAGACCATGTCGGTAACGGCTGACATCTAGCGCCGGAAATGTGCTTACGTAGCCGATTTTATGCCATCAACTTTCTGTGATCTCTCGACGCGGACGATTGCGACGCCTTCCGGCTGACGTCTGGCAATTCGCCGCTGCTTTAAGCGCACTTGCTTGGCTAAAGGGGTTGCGATCGATGGTGGCTGCGTGCTTCGTTCGGTCGGGCCAGGCGATAGAAAGATTCGTTAAATCAATGGGTTGGTGTGTTGACGCTTTGTTGTCAGGGGCACGCAACTGAATTTGCAGGCGCGGGGATGTCAGGGGTTTGGGAAGGCCATGGTCAGGTTTTGATGGCGGTGGCGTCAGGATCGGCCAATCGACTGCCGCGTTGTCGCCACCAGCCACATACATGTCGCGTGTTCCGTGAAGAGCCGATCGCAAGAGCGCGAATGTCCAAGGTTTCCAAAGGTAGCCGAGCCCCCCGCCGACACGATCGATGATACCGATCGTGCGGACGCCAAAACCGACTGTCCGCCATTACGTAGTTTTACTTAAGTATATGACCGGATTCTTGGAACTGTAGGTTGCGATCTAACATGTGCTATGGAGAAACCGGGTCGTATGAGCCGATTTCCAATCGAAATGGATAGTACGTTCTCTGTCGGTTGGAATATAGGGATCCGGAATGGCACGGTTCATGCATCGGAGGGGGTATGACCATGTGGCCTACATTGCAAGCCTTCAGGCGGGCACGTTGCGATCGGGGGGAAGACGAGCACCTCGAATGCGGTGTGCCGCCTTTGTTCACGCGCATTGCTGCCTATCCCTGTGGGCAACGCCTGTTACGAATGGATTAACTCCTGTGGTCGATGTCTATTCATTGGTAGTGTTCATCTCAGCCATTCGAGCACTCAGCCAACGATAAAGAGGTGGTTTTTGCTGAGATGAAATTTCCACATCTGGATGCACGTTAGTCAGAATAGAAAGTTTTTACCCACTAAGCATAGTTGTTCATCAGACGAATAGCTGGGATTGTATCAGAGTGGAAGGTAATAGATATGTCGATCGGGTAGGAGGACTTTTTCGAGTTGTTTCGGAAGCAAAATAAAAAGCACATAGCTCCCGAAAGTCGTTGTGGGGTCGCAGAGTAAGTAAAGCTGGTCCGAACGTTGTGATTAGAAGGTCTAAATCGATGGTTCGGACTGACAGTCCAAAAAGGGGAAATCCCATGAGTACCACGTTTATTGTCGACTCCAACCGCCTCTCAAGGGAGGGCATGGTTCGTCTCTTGAGCGATACAAACTTCGATGTCCTGGGTCACGCCGGTGACATTAGCGGTCTTGATGACGGCTTGGCCGAATCCAGCCCGCCCGATCTGCTGCTGCTCGATTTGCCGCGCGAGACGGAGGGCCTGAAAGAGCGTCTTATCGAGCTGCGTGAGCGCGCGCCCAACATGAAGGTCGTCGTGCTGACCACCTCGGTTCAACCGCGGCCGCTTGCCGAGTACTTCAGTGCCGGCGTCGATGGTTATCTGTTGAAGGATATCTCGACCGAAGCCCTGATCGGATCGCTCAATCTGGTTCTGGCTGGCGAGCGGGTGTTCCCGTCACAGCTGATCCCGCTCATTCTCCGTGGCACCTCGGCGATGCCGACCATGGCGAACACGGCGACAGCGGAAGGCGCCAATCTGTCAGACCGCGAGCTTCAGATCCTCGGCTGCCTCGTCGAGGGTGCGTCCAACAAGATGATCGCGAACCGCCTGAGCGTGACCGAAGCGACCATCAAGGTTCACGTCAAAAGCATCCTGCGCAAGATCAACGCACAGAACCGCACGCAAGCGGCCATCTGGGCGCTGAACAACGGCATTGCTGCGGATGCCGGCTTGATGATGGGACCCTCATCGCCCAACTGAGGGGATCCCACACTTGTGCGCTAATGAGAATGCCGCCTCAAGGGGCGGCATTCTCTTTTTGGGCATCCGCCACCAACGAGCGGCGGCCGAGACGGCCTCGCTTGCACAAAGCAGCCGTCTGGCAACGTCACAGCTGTGCTTGGCGGGCGCGACGCCATGCCCCATGCGGGCTCTGGCCAACCGATACACCGATATCGTTTCGATGATCTCTTCGGCGTTCGCGCGGCGCGGCGATGGTCGAAGAATCACTTCGCCGGCGATCTCGTCTTGCGGGAGTTAACCGCTCTACCGAGAGCGCCGGCGAAAGTTTGGCAGGAGAAAGCGCCAGGCCGAACCCGGCGCTGCTTACTCTCCGGTCTTATCCACCCAGGCCGAAGACCTGCGATGTCCACGTGTTGATTGCGTTCCCGGACCCACCGCCGAAGCCGTAGCTGCCGCCGAACGACGGATAACCGCCGCCACCGGTCGTCGCGGCCACCAAGCGGAACGTCCAACTTGTGACGGTGATACCGGAGCTGGACCCGAAGCCGAGCAACAGCTGGCCGCCGTCGCCGCTTCCGGTGCCGACATTCTCGAAGAAGAGACCGCCCAGATCGAGGTCGCGACCGCGGAACTGCGGAATGATCTCGCCGCTGGCGCTGGTCACGATCGGCACACGGCCGCCGCGGTTGTTCTGGGTGATGGTCAGCAGGGATCCGTCCGAAGCGCGCATGATGTTGTCGGGCGTCGCATTGAACAGCTGCTCGTTAATGATGGCCTGCCGCGCCGCCGTGCTCATGCCGACACCGCCGTCGGGCGTGTCGAACGAGAACGGCTCGTTGTTCAGTTGGGCGTTGGCCGATGCCACATGGAGCAGAGCTACTGCACCAATCATGGCTGCCACGGCTAAACGAAATCGCATCGGTTCTCTCCTGCCTTACAATGACGGGGCCGAACCTTTTGGCCCCCCTCATCGCAAATTAAGCCGTAATCTGGACCAAATAATCAAGTGGATTGCGCCAACCCGGTCTACAATCCCGCCTAATAACCTTGATCCACCCCTTTAGATCGTCAGTTCAGACTGGTCTCCAAAGACCGCGCGGCGGGCACGAATGCTTGAATTGCGGCGAAAACAGCAGCTTCTGTTCTGTTTCTAAGCTGCAATTTACCCAAAAGGCTCCGTACCACGTACTTCACGTTGGCTTCGGTCATATCCAGTTCTTCGGATATCGTCCGGTTGCTCTTGCCTTCGCCAAGCAACGCCAGCACCTGCTGTTCGGTCGGCGTCAACGACGACAGAAGCTGCAGGCGCAGTTCGGTCACCGTAAACGACGGCGTCATAAAAGGCGGCACCAGGCAGTAACCATCGAGGCTGAGCCGCGCGACCTCGGCCGTCAGCGGCAGTTGCTCATCAACGAACAACCAGGCATCAACCAACGACAAGAGGTTTGTTGCCTGCAGGAGGTCATCGCGCCTGAGCGCCACGACAATGGTCGCGCGCCGCGAGACCCTCAGCAGATCGGCATACTCCATATCATTCAGCTTGGTGTGCCAAACGATCACGACATTGGGCCGGCCATTCTCGGAATTCTGCGTTGGCAAGTCCGACAGGCGCTTGGCCTGGTTGAGCTGAATGCCGTGCTCTTCGGCCATCGCCCGTTGAAGCTGGAGTTCGGGCGTAGAGCCCTCGGCTACAATGGCGACGTTGAGGGGTCGTGCAGCACTTGTTTCACTTGTTTGCATCCTCATGCAGTCCCTGTTCAGAATTGGTCCCTAATTCTTGCATCACGTTGGTTCGCGCAAAGTGGTGCCTGGTTTTTTTATGCGGCACCTTTGTTGGGCAGATGACGAGCGCGGATGTCTTGCGACACCTGCGACCGGGTAACAACACGTTGGCTGAGCAAGACGCCTTGTTCATGGCGGCGTCAGGTCAACCGACAGAGCACGGTCTTGAGGCAGATCGCGCTCGCTCTATCGATCGGGCCGTTCGGCTTTTGACGAGTTTCCAAGCTTCTTAACCGCCCAATGCTACATGGGTGTTGAGAGATGCCAACACCACGACCTGCAGTTTGTCAAAAATCCGTGACTACACCACGGGTAAAAAGGTCTACGACTTTGGATGAGTGTTAACTAAATATTAAGAACCCGATTACCCTTTAGATAGTAGCCTATCCTTTTTAATTACGAGGAGAGAAGGGGGTAATCCCTTTTCCGGTGCGATTAGTACTTCTTAACTCTTACCTTTTCTGACCCCTTCCGTAAGCTTCAACGCACGAGATTTCACGTCATTGCCGGAGGCGATCCGGCGTACCCGGTTCCGACTGCGAGCGTTACCGGGTTTGAGGAGGGTCCAGCAAAATGCGTCTATTCGTTCCTGCGGCAATTGCGGCTGTTGCTCTTGTTGTAACGGCTTGCAGCACCGGTCCCTACCCGAAGGAAGGCGTACAGCCTGCCTTCAGCTTCCCGGTTACCAGTAATGACACGCCTTACAGTCAGTGCCTGCGGGCGCTGAGCGAGGTTCAGGGTAACAATCTGCCGGTATTTGCTGTGGGCGAAGTCGCCGACAAGACGGGCCAGATCAACTATGACGAAAACGGCTATGCGCTGTCGCAGGGCGTTTCCGAAATGGTGATCAGCGCGCTCGCCAAGACCGACAAGGCGAACCTGGTTGAGCGCTTGGACCTGCGCATCCCTCTCGCCGAAGTCCAGTTGGCCGAACAGGGCCGCCTGTCGCGCTCGGCTGATGAGTACACCGATCTTCCCGCCAGCGATTTTGTCATCGCCGGCGCTCTGACTGAGCTCAACTACAACATCGTCAGCGAAGGCGCCCAGCTGTTCATCGACGGCATTGGCGGCGGCGCCCGCACGGTGGTCATCAACGTGGCGCTCGACATGCGCGTGATCAGCTCGCGTACCTTCGCTGTGCCCTTTGTGGTGAGCCTGCAGAAACAGATTTACGGGTTCGAAGTCGAAGCGAACGTGTTCCGCTTCTTCGGCGACACCCTGGTTGAGTTTGACGCCGGACGGATCAGGAATGAACCGCTCCAGCTCGGCGTCCGTTCCGTCGTTGAAATGGGTGTTTACCAGATCATGACGGAATTCCTTGGTCTGCCCGCGAGCGAGAGCTGCCGTCTCGTTGAGACAGACCATATGGCGTCGTACCTCGAGCAGCTCTAAATCCTGAAAGGAGAATGGTAGTTATGAATACGTTCGGTAAAGCGACCCTTCTGGCCGGCGCCTCCGCCGTTGCCATGGGTCTGGCCACCACCCAGGCTTCCGCTTTTGAGGATGTCGATTGGGACTGGTACGCCAACATCTACGAGAAGATCTTCATCAAGGTTAAGATCGATCCCACATTCGATCCCTCGGGTCTGGTTCAGGTCGAGAAGCTTCAGATCTTTGTTGGCGACGTGAAGGCCAACGCTTGGGTCGACGCTGTCCTGCACAAGCCTGCCGCGCCTGGCTACGAGATCAAGACTCTGACCTCGAGCACGACCGGTGAGTTCTCGGGCACGTTCGAAGGCGGCTTCAAGGGCGTTACCAAGGGCGTGGTTCTCGACGAAGAGATCGCCTACCTGAAGAAGGGCAAGAAATGCTCGGGCAACTGGTGGGATCGCAAGTGCGAAGACGTCCTGATTCCCAAGTACGTCGATGACAAGGATCCGTTCTATGGCGTGACCTACGGCAAGCTCGGCGGCACGTTCGGCGGCGAGTTCAGCTCGTACACCGAGTATGACGTGATCATTCCGGATCCGTTCACTCTTGACCAGCTGCCGTTGGTTGAGATTGCGGCGACCGCGATCGGCAACGCCGAGAGCATCGACTCCGACGTGGCCGTGATGGTCCACGAAGGTCAGTTCGTCGTTGGTGATGGCGACGACGGTCACCTCCCGTATTGGGTTGGCGACGCCAACGCCCACACATCGCTGGCTGATGCGCTTCTCTACATGGCCCTCGACGGTCAGCTGGAGAAGGCCACCATCTCGGCCAATGCTGGCTCGTACTACATCCAGCAGGCTCAGGCTGACATCTCCGCGACTGCTGTTGCCAACTCGAACAGCATAAACGTTGATGCCGCCTCGCGTGACGATGCGATCGTGATCGCTGACCTCACCCAGTTCGCGTATGCCGATGTCTCGGCCAACGCTTACCTGGGCGTGCACTATCTCGACAACTATGTCGACCTCGGCACGATGGTTGATGCTGACGGCGTCCGCCAGGCTGTGACTTCGGTTACCGCCACGGCCGTTGGCAACGTCTCCAGCATCACGGTCTGCGCCGTCAACTGCGGCGACTAAGACTGTGTGAGGTGTAAGGTTCGGGTGACAGTTTGATCATCCGCAAGTGTTGGGAAGCCGGGATGCAGCAGGTGCTGCATCCCGGCGACCCTCCTCTCCCGCAAACACTCTTGGATCGGCAAATCCTGTTCGGAAGGAGAAGAATGATGGTAACAAAGTTTCGGAACATCGCCGCCGCCCTGGCTGCTACGGCCGCTATCGGCGCAATTGCTGCGCCTGCCGGCGCGCAGATGTTCGAGGGCGCCTATCAGAACAACAACCGCGACGGCCTGAGCAGCGCTGTGGTGATGAAGCAGGTTGATGAAGGCCTGTTCTCGCAACAGCAGCCGGTTGTTTCCGGTGGCAGCAGCGGCGGCGGCGACATTCTGCTGTGCGGCTCCGACGAGTCACAGTCGTCCGCCACCGCCAACTCGTCCTGCATCATCATCGGTGACGGCGCCACCGCCATCATCGACATGGGCCAGGACAGCCTTGGCGACCAGGACGCCAACGCGGAATCGAACCAGGAAGTCAACGGCGATCTGTCAGACGCCCTGGAGTCCCTTAGCGGCGGTTGATGCTTGTGGGCGTTCGACGTCTATGGCTCACATAGTTTTTCTCGTCTCCTGACCCACGTTCAGGGCCGAGCCTGAGAGATAAAAGGGCATCCCAGGATGTCAAAGCGGGATAGCGCCCGCCCGAACGTCGAAAGACGATCAGGCGGGCGTTTCGCATTCACAGCCTTGAAACAAATTCAACGACGTATGGCGATATGCGTAGGGCGTGACTGGTGTCATAGCCCATTGCGAACGAATGACGCATGGTGGTCGCGATCAGATCGAACACTGGGCGATGGCCGCCGGTTACCCAACCTTGTCCCGGTCACTGACCTGATCGACGTCGCATAAGGGTCTCCTTGGGTTCTTTTGCAGCCTGCACCTGGGAAAGTGCATAAATCATGCTTTTTTTGACAGATAGCTTGGGATCCGTCAGCGATCACGCCACGGAACGGCGTTGGTCGGGAACCGACATTGCCACGGCTGCCCGGCAGCGCCATAAGGCGCTTGTCGACGGTGGGGTCGGGCCAGGCGACACGGTCGCTTTGTGGCAGGCGGGCTCGGGCGCTTTTTTTGCCGATCTTCTTGGCGCTTGGGCTGCCGGGGCGGCGGTTGCCGTCCTCAACCCCGGCCTGACGCCAGAGGAGATCGACAAGGTGGTCGGCCACATTCATCCGAAAATGGTGCTGGTCGATGGCGAACTCGATAGGGGCCGCTCGATCTTCACGATCCCGGTTATCGACTTCGGGGCGTCGGTTGGGCCGGACATGGCGTCCCGGACGGACCGGCGCCCTGCTCTCGACGATCCCGCCCTTATGTTGTTTACGTCCGGCACGACGGGTACGCCTAAGGGCGTCGTGCACACGTTCCGCTCGCTTGTCGCGCGACTGGCGCTGAACGAGACCTTTATGGGACGGGCCGATATGCGCCGGACGTTGTGCACACTGCCGACCCATTTCGGCCACGGCTTGATCGGCAATTGCCTGACACCGCTGCTTGATGGCGGCGATGTCGTGTTGATGGCCGGCAGCGACGCGCGTGCGGTGATGCAGCTTGGCGCGACCCTTGACCGGTACGCGATCACCTTCATGAGTTCGGTGCCTGCCTTGTGGAAGATGGCACTCAAGATGTCGAAGCCGCCGCAGGACGCAACGCTCCGTCGTGTTCACATTGGATCCGCGCCGTTGTCCGCCGATCTTTGGTCCAAGGTCGTCGATTGGTGCGGCACCAGGAACGTCGTCAACATGTATGGCATCACCGAAACCGCCAACTGGATCGGCGGTGCGTCTGCCGAAGACTTCGAGCCCCAGGACGGCCTGGTCGGCAGGTTGTGGGGCGGCCAGGCGGGCGTTCTGGGCGAGAGTGGTGACGTGCGAAGTGAAGGCGAGGGCGAGATCCTCATTCAGGCTCCGTCTCTTATGGCCGGCTATTTTGACCTTGATGATCTGACATCCCAGGTCCTCAAGGACGGTTGGTTTCATACCGGCGATATCGGCCGCCTTGAAGGCGGCGTCATCCGTCTGACGGGCCGTGAGAAGTACGAGATCAACCGAGCCGGCATGAAAGTCCATCCCGAGGACATCGATTTGCTTCTGGAGCGTCATGAAGGCGTCGTGGAGGCGTGTGCCTTCGGCGTCCCTGATCCGATCGTCGGCGAGGTCGTCTGCGTTGCCGTGGTGCTTGACGATGGAAAGGACATCAATGACATCAAGGCGTGGTGCGCCCAACGGCTGGTTCGCGAAAAGAACCCGGAGAAGTGGTTTGTTCTGGATGCGATACCCAAGACAGACCGAGGCAAGATAAATCGAAAGGTAGTCGCCGACGCCTGCTTTTCGACGATTTGAACCCGTAACCGCGGCGGCCCGGTCCGCGGCTTATGTGCAACCCACCATTACCTTGCCCACTCGGAGTTTCCCCATGCCAGCGAACACACCTCGCCCCAAACCGATCAGGCTGGTGACCGACCGGTTCTTGCTGCGAACGTTACGGCCGCAAGACGTCACGCCGTCGCTTTTGGCGTGGATTGCCGATCCTGAAGTCATGGAGCCGATCAACCAGCGGCCCATTCAGATCTCCCGCGAGCGGATGGCAGGCATCATCGCTTCATGCGACGGCGTCGAAGATACCTACATCGGCATCTTCGAGCGCAAGTCCAGCACGTATATCGGCAACTACATGCTCCACTTCGATCGAAAGGAGCTGACGGTGACCTTCGACGTTCTTATTGGCGATAAGTCCTTCTGGGGCCAAAAGGTTGTCCTTGAGACCCGTCCGGTGCTGTTGGACCATGTTTTCAAGTACGGCTTTGAGAAGGCAGTTGGCCGCCCGCCGGCGCGAAACTTCGCGTCGGTTTTCAACTACAAGACGGAAGGTTGGCGATTGGAGGGCATCCTGAAAGGTCAGCTGAAGCACCGCTATGGCGAGGGTCGGCTGGATCAGTATGAGTTTGGACTTTTGAAAGACGAGTGGCTCGCAATGCGTAAGGAGAGGCGTGATGACGATTAACCTTGATTGTGCTCGAGAAATCCTTGCGGCCGCGCTCGAGATAACGACCGATCGTGTCCCGGGTTCCGCACGGCTGGGCGACCCCGAGGCTTGGGACAGCTTGGCCCATTTGCGGTTGATCCTGGCGATCGAGGAAAAACTGGGGCGCGAACTCGGCGCCGAACAGATCATCGAGATCGAGTGCCTCGAGGATGTCGCGGGATTGCTGGACGGTCATGCCACCGACTGACAAGAAACCGGTCCCGGTCAGACTTACCACCGAACGCTTTCTTTTGCGTTCACTGGAACCGGGTGATGCGACGGAGCGGTTCGCCGCCTGGCTGGCCGACCCGGAGGTGATGAAGCCGCTCAACAAGCCGTCAAGCCAACTGACCGTCCAGCAGCTGCAGGGAATCATCCTGGCCTGCGACGGAATCAATACCTTTCAGATCGGCATTTTCGAGCGTCGGTCAAAAACGCATATCGGCAACTTCTACGTCTACCTTGATAACGTGCATCAATTGGCGACCTTTGACGTGTTGATCGGTGACACCGGCTTTTGGGGTAGCAAGGTGGTCAACGAGTGTCGCGCTGCCTTGCTCGATCATTTCTTCCGCGTGCGCGGTGTCGAAAAGGTCATCGGTCGACCGCTCGCGCGAAACTTTTCCTCTGTTTTCAACTACAAGACCCAGGGCTGGCATCTGGAAGGTATTCTGAAAAGCCACTGGAAATCGTTCTATGGTGAAGGCCGGCTCGACCAGTACAAATTCAGCATGCTGAAGGATGATTGGCGGTCCCGACAAAAGGCCAACCAGCCCACACCCAAACAACCCAAACAGAAAAAGGGCGGTCGCAAAAAGACTGTGGTCGGCTCAAGTCGTTGAGCAGGCATTCCACCCGACCTCTGATGCGCTACCCGTCTATCATCAACCGCAGATCTACGTCGCATGTCTCAGAATGCCCACAGTTGTGTCCCACAACCGCACGGTGCCGGCCTGGCGGCCGGATCGGACCTACCGTGTCAAACGGAAGCTACACCGATGATCTGGAAGGGCCGTCGATTGGGTGCGTGGGCAGGTTTGTGGGTTCTGTTATGATGAGAGGTGCGGGGCATCCGTGTAGGATCAGAGTTAAGGAGAGCGTGTGACGAGGTATCGACACAGGCCTTCGGCGAATAAGTTAGGCAGCACGCCATCACAACGCCGGTTGTTCGGGCGCCGTACGTTTGTGCTTGTGCTGCTGTCCGGTCTGATCGCCGCTGCAACGGTTGGCTCCTTTGTCACGAGTAGTGTCCGCGCTGTGGAGCCGTACTTCTGTATCGAGTTGGTGCTGTCACGAAACTGGCCGGCTGCGCAGTTCTACTGCGATGCCGCATCGATGCCCGACGACATCGGCATCGTACTGGCTGAGGGCATCGCTTACTACTTTGGTGCGCAAAACGCCGGCGATGTGGCCCATGCCGGACGACTGTGGCGAAGCCTGCCACCATTGGCGAATGTAGGCGAGTGGCGCAATGTCGCCGGCGTCTATGACGCGGAAATCGACATCATCAAGAGTGAAGCCGCGGGTCTTGACCGTCTGGCCCAGTACAAACTGGGCGTGTTGCATGAGACCGGCCATCTGACGACAGCCGATCCGCCGGTTGCGGTGTTCCGCTACCAGCAAGCCGCCAACGCCGGATTGCCCGAAGCGCACATTGCGCTCGCCAGACTCTTTCAGCATGGCATCGGTATCGAGGCGGATCCGGTCGCCGCGCAGCAGCATCTTTTGGCAGCGATCGAAGCGCGACCGGCACTGCGCCTTCCGGCACGACCTGCCCCGACCGAGGCGGTTGCCGAAGCGACCGCTGTCGAAGTACCTGCCGATGGCGATTTGCTTTCAGGCGAAGAAGGCGAGGGTGAAGGCGAGGGTGGTATTCTGGCCGCCATCACCGGCGAAACGACCGGCACGCAGATCGTCGTTGAGACCGGCACCGTCCAAACCGCGGCGATCGATCCGAGCATGTCAGCGGCAGAGTTGGAAGCTCTCGAGACGTCCGTGGTGCAAGGGCAGCTACGCCGCAGAACTATCGTCGGCGCGTCATCTGATGACAGTGTGTCTGGCGGTGCCGGCGGTGGAACTGAAGTTGAATCAACGGCCGAAGCAACTGTCGCCGCCGTGTCGTCCGGCGACGACGCAACATCGGTTACCGATAGCACTAGCGAAGCCGAGCTTGGCGCCGGGATTTTGGCAGGCCTTCTCGGTAACGATGACGTTGTTGCTGAAGGCGCATCAGAATCCGACGGGCAGCCCATCGTTCAGCTTTGGGAAACCGATACCGGCGTTGCGATCGTGCCACCCGAAGCGCCTTCTGCAGCCACCGAACTCGTGGAACCGTCCGAGCAATCCGAGACTGCGCTTGCGGCCGATGAGACAAGGGAGGCGGGATCGCGGTGGGTGCCTCCCGCGGAGGTCGCCGCGCTTTACTACCCCAAAGAGCCGCTTGAAGAGACGACCGCAGACTTGGCGCCCGTGCCAAACCAGGAGTCCACGGGAACGGGTCAGGCCGTCGACGGCGGCGATTCCGTCAGCGTTTCGGCCGGACGTCTCGATACCCGGCAGGCCAATGACCAGCCGGACTTTTCCTGCGCCGAGACGACGACGGGTGCAACGATGGCCATGCCGGTGATTCGCGAAGAGGGCGACCTCAGCGATGAAGCGACCGATGACGAACAACGTCTTGTTGAGCCGCTCAGCCCTGACCAGTTATCAATGCTCGAAGAGGGGTTTCGCGAAAAGGCCGCCGGTAATTTTGATGGCGCGCTCGCTGCCTGGAAGCCGCTCGCCATGGAAGGGTTGCCGACGGCGCAATACCTTGTGGGCTTGCTCTATCTCACCGGCGATGCGCTGCCGCGCAATCTGCGAGCGGCCTACGCATGGTTCAGTCTGGCGGGCGATCGCGGTCATCAACTGGCGAACTGCGAACGCCTTCGCTTGGCCGAACGTCTGTCGCCAGACGATATCGCCCTGGCCAATGACCTTGCCAGTACGCTCGCGCCGATCCCTTAGGCTCAACACTCACTCGCCGTTGGCTGGTGGCGTCTTCAGCAGCAACACAGGAGTTTTGCGAACGCGCGTGATCGTCCCTTAGGGGGGTGCTTTTATCCGGTAGTCCGTGGTTGATACGCTGGCTCAGCCCACGACGCGGAATGACCAAATCCGCTTAGGGGGAGACGTTCTCGTCCCCTTCGGTCCAGGCCCAGGTGGTGTTGCTGGGCACCGAAGCGGGTGCCGCCTCGGCCTGTGCCGTCGTCACTTCGACGTCCGAGCACATCATCATTTCGACGGGGAAGCTGTTGCCGGGCAGACAGACAGGTTGGACGCTGCAGACCTTTTCCGTCCGCGATGACATCGCGATGTTTGTCTGCATGCCGGTGACCACCGACTGTTCACCGTCGGACGACGCGTCGGCGACCAATTCTGTTTCCGAAGCAACGTCGTTCGTTTTGGCTTCCTCGGCTGTCGCGACGGGCACGCTTGTGTTCCCGGCGCGCGTCTCAACTTCAACGTCCTTCGAGGCACCGCCGGGCTGCTCGCCATCGATCATGGCCAAGCAGCTTTGCGACACCGAATCATCGAGGCCGCTCAGGGCTTCCATGACGTTGGGCGCTTGGCTCGCCGCGGCTTGCCCGGGGTCGACCAGGGCGTCCAAAACCATGCCGGCGGCGGTTATGCCCAGCGTCGCGGGCTCGCAGGCCGCCGTTGTCAGCAACACGGTCGTTGCTGCGGGGATCATCAGGGAGCGCATGGCCAGGACTATACGCTAGTGCCGCTACCAAGTCTGATGGGTATAGGTCTTAGCCCCTTTGCCTTGATGATAAGCCAAGAGGTCTATCTTTCGGGCAGAAGACGCTCTTAAGAGGTAGAGATCCCATTTGTAGTAGACCTCCCGATACTTGGTTTACGACCCATGCCCACAATCGTTTTTTGCCTGTCCTTGGTAGATTACTTCGCGCCCCAGGTATGAGCCGGTGGCGATTGGGATAGACAGCATAGTGGGTGACGGCGATGGCAAACATCAACCTTAAGGAAATGTATGCCATCGCGGCGCAGCACTATTTGGCCGGTCATCATGAAAAGGCCGCAGCCACCTACCGCCGAATCCTTAAGATTGAGCCCGGTCGCACCGACGCCGTTCATTTGCTCGGCAAGATCGAGTACTCGCGACGCCAGTTTGAGACGGCCCTGGGGCTGTTCGAGCAATGCCTCGACATGGTGTCGGATGACGATCTGAAATTGTTGACGGCGTCGCACCGCATGCGCGGCGAGACGCTGAGATCGCTGGGGCGCCATGCGGATGCTGTCGAAGCCTGCCGTAGGGCGCTCGAACTTCAGCCTGACAGCACGCCCGCCCTTATCAGCATGGGCGCGGCACTGCGCGGCCTTGGCCGTTTGGACGACGCGTTGGCGTGCCTGGACTGTGTGATCGAGCTTGAACCGGAAATGGATGTTGCCCACAACAATCGCGGTAATGTGTTGCGCGAGATGGGTCGCTCGGCCGAAGCGATCGCGTCCTATCGGCACGCGCTTGCCATCAATCCGCGGATGATCGACGCGCACAACAACCTCGCCAATGAATTGCGCAATCTCGGTGAGCTTGAGCAGGCGATTGCCTCGTATGAGCAAGCGTTGAGCATGCGCCCGGATGACCCTGTCTTCCTGGTGAATCTGTTTAATGTCCTGAGCTATGCCTGCGCGTGGGAACGGCGCGCCTGGGTTGCCAATCGTCTCGCCAAGGTAACCGACGACCAAGTTCAGCGGGGCGTCTTGGTAACGGAGACTCCATTTGTCTGCAGCCTGCGCAGCGATGACCCCGCCTTGATGCACGACATTGGAACGGCCGCGCTGGTCGCTGCCTCCCGCAAGGCGCCGACGCAGCGTAGTGATTGGCACAAGTCCGTCGCAGCGCCGGCGTCATCGGACCGGCTGCGTGTCGGGTACTTTATCGACGGCTTGGACAACCAGCCGGCGCGTCGCAAGCTGCAGACGCTGGCCCAAAGCCACGACCGTGATCGGTTTTCCGTCTTCGCTTACTGCTGCGGCAACGAGCTTAACCGTCAAAATCAGATCGAACGTGTCTGCGATGGCTATACAAACCTTCGGCACCTGGACGATGTTGAGGCAGCCAAGCGCATTGCCGCCGATGGCCTTGATGTCTTGGTCGACCTGTCGGGTCATCAACCGGGAAGTCGCCTGGGTGTCGTGGCGCAGCGCCCGGCACCGGTCCAGATGACCTGGCCAAATCTGGTCGTCACCACGGGGCCGTCGTGTGCAGATTTCTTGGTCACCGACAACGTGACGGTGCCGCCGGCTGATGCCCATCACTTTGGCGAATCTCTGCTTTATCTCCCGGCCGGCCATCAGGCCTTGGGACATGAGTCGCTGCCAATTCCGGCGCACCCCGATCGTCCGTCGCTCGGATTGCCGAGTGATGGCATTGTCTTTGCCTGTTTCGGTCGCGCGCTGCGCTTTGACCCCACTGCTTTTGACTGCTGGATGAAAATTCTAGCCGCTGTACCCGACAGTGTCCTCTGGCTGGGTCGGATGAACCGTCTGACGGTGACAAACCTGCGCGCGGTCGCCAAAGCATCTGGCATCGACCCAAACAGACTGATCATTGCCGGGCGATCGCGGGCCAAGACATCACATTTGAGCCGCCTGGCTTGCGTCGACGTGTGGCTCGACACCCACAACCAGAGCAGCGATATGGCGTTGATGGACGCTCTTTGGGCTGGCGTTCCTGCTGTTACGCTCGCTGGCAAGACGGCGCCGGCGCGCGCTGGCGCTAGCCTCTTGAAGGCCGCTGGACAGGACGGCTTGGTGGTCGATGGGCCGCGTGCCTATATGGCGCTTGCGATCGAATTGGCGAACCAGCCCGAGAGGCGGGACGCTATCGCCGCGCAACTGGTGACGGGACGCGATGCCGGCGCCCTGTTCGACAAAGCCGTCGTGATCAGCCGGTTCGAGCAGATGCTGGAACGTGTCGCTGGACGCGAGCCCGAACTCACCATGCTTGAGTCCAAACTGCCCAGTCACGCGGGAGTTTCTGGCGCCGCTTTGTGAGTCCGCGCGTTCCTGGCATGAGAATCTCGCGATGCTGGGGGGCGGTCGCACACGGTGGCCAAAGGATCATGTTTCACCGCTACCGCAATTCCGCGCTGTCAATCGTCTACTACCCATCATTACCAAAAGGTAGCGCGACGCTCGGTTTCGAGAACCCCGAGCCGCAAAACGAGCCGGCTCCGGGGATGAACAATCCGAACAGGAGCGTTGCCGGGTATTTCGACATGCACAACCCGCTGTCGACACCGCGTGCTTACTTCCCGGTCGAAGAGGATGACGTCGTGGTTTTCCCGTCAAATGCGTGGCATGGCGTGGCGCCCGGCAAACAGACCCAACCACGGATATCAATCGTGGCGGATACCTTGATCGTGACCAATGCAATGAAGGGCGATGAATCTCTTCTGCCGCCGGTTTCGATGTGGCGGCGCTTAGGCGACAAGGCTTAGCCGGACTTTTCTTCAAGGCACGCAGACACAACCGATGTACTCAAAGTGGGTAGGGGGCACCTATACCATTTCGACGGCGCTGAGATTTTGATCTGGAATACCTTCAATGCCCGCGCGTGTAATCCTGAATCATGCTTCGAGAAAGCGTGGCGACAGCGTCTAATTGGGCCACTTCGTAAGCGTCTTACGTCCCCACGAGCGCTTCGAAGACGATGCTTCCAGCATCTGAGAAATGGCCCTCGTCGCTTCCCCGACCCCGACCTGCACCCGCGGCGGGGGCCTCTCTCACCCCGTCAACGTCATCATCCAGTCAGGTAACTGAGCGCGACTCGACGACGTCAAGATGGACTGACCGTTGTCAGGGCGCGCCTAAGTCGCCCAGCATCGATTGCGACTGCAAATCCATGAGGTAAAGGCGCAACTCGTGGAGATCGCGGTCTGTCTTCTGGAATGACAGCCTCACCGGATGCGCGGTGGCGAACCACTCGCGCAGGCGAAGGTGCGACCAGTCGACGACCTGCACAACCTTGCCGAGTTCCCGCGCTTGACCTAAACCGATAGTCTCGCCGGGCATGACGTGGCAGGTGTTGCATTGGTCGTCCGCAAGTGATTTGCCGGAGCTTAGATCGGTGGCCGATAGGGTGGATGAATGGATTGTTGCCGTGGCCAAGCCCACAGAAATCAACAGGAAAGTGCGCAAGCCGGGCATGGAGTTCTACCTCTGATCCATAAAGAATGCTTTTGGTGTGATCGCCGACATGGACCCGGATGAAAGATGCGGTTATCCGTTGTGGCGGGGCGTTCTAGCGTATGTGGTCGCCAGTCTAAGGCAGTGGGTGGCGCTTGACACTAACACTTCAGTCTTATGGCAAAGTTGGTGTCTTAGACTTGCGGTACGTAAGGATTTCTTCGTAAGGATCAATGCTAAATCGGCTGGTCAGAAGTATTACTCGCGAATAATCGAAATGATTCCGTTTGCTTTCTCGATCAACTCGGCGCGAACCAACACACTCGGCACAAGCTGGTGTGAATGACAACGGAGGAGACACTATGAAGCTGTTTGGATCGATTGGGGCTATCTCGATCGTGAATAGACGAATTCAAACAATTGCTGCGACGGCGTTGCTCGCCGCCGGGATCTCGATGGCAGCAAACACTAACACCGCGGTGGCGCAGGAAATTGTGCCGGACACATGGACCGTAGACTGCCAGGCGCCGAAGTGCGTCTTGTATTATGTGACGTCCGGTATGCGGATCTATATCGGTGAAGAGCTTGAAGGCGACCGCCTCCTGATGGAGATGCGCCTTGGCCCGTCCCTGGAAGGGACGCCGGTGACCATGCGTATCGACACAGGCTATAGCGCCGGCTTAATCGTCACCGAATGTGCAGACGAGAACAATTGCCGCTTGATTCTCGATATCAGCGAAAACGAACAGTTGGTCGATCAGCTGAAGCAGGGTGGATCCGGCATGACCGCCTACGTGATTGACGAAGGTGACACGATCATCATGGTGCCGTTCACGCTGAGTGGCTTTACGGCTGGCTACAACGAAATGGCAGCGGGCGGTTAGACAAGCTGTCGGCGGCGCGCGCCAGCGCGCCTCCTGAACGGCTCCTTCTGCGGTAGTCATGGCAGATCGACGCGTTTTCATCGTCAACGATCAAAGGAATGTCCGGGTTCTGCTCGAGACACTCCTGACGGCTTCAGGATATGCCCCGGTCTGCTACGACGCTGGCCGGGCATTCCTGCACGACTTGCCACGCCTCAAACGGGGTTTGGTCCTCCTTGACGTACGCCTTCCCGATATCGATGGCCTGGAGGTGTTGGCCCGTATCCGCGAGGAGAACGCCAGTCTCAAGGTCATCATGATGACCGGCCATGCTGACGTCCCGGCGGCCGTGCGGGCCATGCAGGAAGGTGCCGTCGACTTCATCGAAAAACCGTTCTCTCAGGATGCCTTGCTTGCAAGCCTGGAGCGTGCGTCCAGTGCGCGGCAAAAGGCTGTTGGCGCTTCCAGAAACGTCTCGACGATGGACCGGCTGTCACCGCGCGAACGCCAGGTCCTGCAAGGTATTGTGGCGGGAAAGACCAACAAGCTGATTGCGCGCGACCTCGGCATCAGCCATCGCACTGTCGAGGCCCACCGGGCCCGTCTGATGATGAAGTCCGGCGCAGACTCCGTTGCCGACCTCGTCCGTATCGCACTCCAAGGTTAGGGCGCCAGACTTTTTCGGGGACTGCTCTAGGTCAGTTCGGCCACCACCTGATCGGTCGTGCGTTGACGGCAGTAGCCTTTGATCTCGTTGAGCGCGTTGTCGTGGCGTTCTTGGGAGTAGGTGGCGCAGGCATCGCCGACCAGCGTGACGAGATAACCGAGGTCGCAGGCGTCGCGTACCGCTGATTCCACACACTGATCGGTGATCAACCCGCTGATCACCAGCTGGCGGACGCCCAGGTTGCGCAGGATGTAATCGATGTGAGTCGAGACGAAGACGCTGGACGATGATTTGGGCAGCCAGATCTCATCGTCGTCCGGTGCGATCTCGTCGATGACCTTGCCATCCCACGAGCCCTTGGGCACGTGGAAGCCGGTGATCTTGTAGTCCAGGCTGCGGTCGCGGCCGTCCTTGGTCAGGCTCTCGATGGTCGTGTACATGACCTCGATACCCACTTTGCGGCACGCAGTCTGCAGACGCTGCATGTTGGGTTTGACCGTCTGCTCCAACCGCTCGAAGTAGTAGCCGTAGCGGGCATCGATATCGGCTGCCGACAGCCCCTCGAATTCGCCGCCGTCCGTCCGCGCGCAGAAATTCTGCACATCGATGAACAGGAGAGCTGACTGGCTGGGTTCTAGAGGAATTTCGCGGCTCGGTTTGGGTTCTTGTGTCATGGCGCTGTCCGGGTTGGCGGATCGCTCTTAGGCCGAATGGGCTCGCGGATAGATCCGCGCGGCGTTCTGGGTGGCGATCATGGCGATGATACGGTCGGCCTCGGCGACATTGCACATGTCGTCGGCGATCCAGCGGTCCAGATGCTGTTTGAGCGCGCGGCGAAACTGCAACTGACCGAGATAATAGAGCTCGGCAAGGCCAAAGGCATCGGAGCTATAGAGCTGTTTGTAGAACGGTCCCATCTCCAGCGCTTCGCCCAGGATGTCGGCGGCCTGCGGTCCGGCGAAGTTCAGGATCACGCCGACATCGTAGTAGACGTTCTGAAAGATCTCGGCGAGCCAGGCGGCCTCGCGCTGGAACGGATAGTTGTGCAGCAGGGTACACGGCACCTCCCAGCCTTCCATGGCGCGCAGATAGTCGGTGAAATGGCTGGGATCACAGGCGTGCATGTAGATATCGGGATCGCCGAACCCGACATGGATCTGAAGCGGCAGTTTATGGTCGCGGCATAATGCGCCGCCGGCCCACAAGCCATGGCGGACGATCTCAACCTCGTTCAAGCGGAACTTGCCGGTTTTTTCCGACGCCTTGAACCATCGGTCCGTGCCCGCCTGGACCTGTTCTTTGGTCGGCGGCGTCTGGTCGATGGCGAAGGTGACGCGATAGGCGACGATGGTCTTCAAGCCCACCGCATGTTGGGCCCGTTTGGCGAGTTCTTCGGTGAACGCTGCGGGAAAGTCCCTGGCCGATACACCGCTGCGTGCGACTTCTTCGGCCACCGCTTCGATGCGCACGACTTCGTAAGCCGGGCGGTCCGACAACTCGGCCATCATCGGCGGGGTGGCGATATCGTCGCTGCGGTGGCCGGTATCGACCAAGAGGCTCTCCAGGCCGCAGGTCCGCAGCAGCCTTTTGTTGACCTCCTCGGCACCCAGGGCGCGGCGTCGTTCGACATAGGCTTCGCCGCTGCAGAACGGTTCGAGGTCCAGCAGCGGTGCGCACCAGCGCCGCACCACCAGGCCGAGCGGCTTATCGAACTGGGATGTGCCCGGCGGAGGCGGTTTGTAACTCTCGCTCATCAGCGCCTCGAACGTGGCGAGGTCGAGATCGCTGGGCACCACGCCGTGGCAGTGGTGGTCGATCAGGGGCAGGTCGACATTGGGTTCAGTAGGCAAAGCGGTACCTCTCACACATGGCTTCGGGGCTTTGATCGGCGAACATCGCGCTCTCATAGCGTTTGAGGGAGGTGTAGGCCTCGATCATGATGGGCGAAAACCAGCCGAGCACCGTTTCGTCGCCGGCGAAGGCTTCGAGCGCCGCGTCCAATGATTGAGGCAGCGGTTCGATCCCGAGCTCCCGGCGTTCGGCGTCGCTGAGGTCGGCTGGATCGCTGTCGAGCAGGGGTGGCAACGCCAGTTTGCCCCGAATGCCTTCAAGGCCCGCACGCACGATTGCGCCCAGGGCCAGATAGGGGCTTGCTGTCGCATCGGTGGCGCGGAATTCGATGTTGAACGCGTTGCCGCGCTCGGCGGGATCATGTTTGGGCGAAGGGCAGATACGGATCGCCGCCTCGCGGTTCTGGACGCCGACGGCGTTGTAGCCGCAGCTCCAATGGTGCGGTCCAAGCCGCAGGTAGGAGACCGGGCTCGGCGCGGCCAGCGCGGTCAAGGCCGCCATATGGCGCGAGATGCCGGCGACGAAGTGGGCGGCGACGTCGCTCAGTTCGCCCGGCCCATCCGGGTCGAAGGCGGCGGGATTGCCCTGGTCGTCGCGAAAGCTCATGTGCAGATGACAGCCGTTGCCGACCCCATCGGGCGTCGGCTTCGGTGTCACCGTGGCATGCAGACCGCAGCGCCGGGCGACCTCGCGCAGAACTTCCCGCGTTACGACGACACGATCGGCGCCGGCAACACCTTCAGCCGGTCCGCAGCTGATCTCGTATTGACTAAGACCATATTCCGGCTCGACCGTCTCCAGGCCGACATCGACGCTCTTGAGCGCCGCCACGAGGCGCTCGATAAACGGCGCGACCTGACGCGCGCTGCCAAGCGAGAAGGGTGCGACCCAGGGACCGTCGCCACCGGTTAGCAGGAATTCGTTCTCATAGGCCGAGTGCAGTGTCAGCCCGGTCTCGGCTTTCAGATCGTCAAGCGCAGCGATCAGGAAACTGCGGGTGCAGCACTCCCAGGGGCTGCCGTCGGCGTTGAGCGAATTGCACAGGACGAAGTCCAAGGCCGGCCAGTCGCCATCGCCATCCAGGTGAACCTGGGTCGCCGGGTCGGGCGTTTGCCGCAGTTCGGTCATCGGACCCCAGGGGTTCGGCGCGATATCCTCGAACGGTGTCAGCGACTGTCCGGCCGCGGCCCAGCCCAAGCCGTGTTGTTTGCGGCTCTCGTATTCGCTCTTCGGTACGCCGCGCGTGCGCGCCAACCCGACCAGGTCGTTCCAGACCAGATAAACGACATCCCCCTCACTCATGACTTAGCTTCGTCCCCCGTCGTTCTCCTGTTCGCTCCATGTCGAGCCCGTCCTGAGCTCCTCAAGCACCTCGATGCGCTGACGGATCGACGTCCCCATGCGTGCAACCAGCGCGGCCAGCAAGGTCTCGGCGACGGCGAGGGCAGCGACAAGCGAGTCATAGGGCGACGGCGCTTCGACGCTGGCGGTCAGCACATGATCGGCGATGTCGGCAATTGGCGACAGCCAGGGATCGGTGATCAGGACAATCGTCACACCGCGTTTCGCGGCCTTGTGGGCAAAGTCCACGGTGTCCTTCTGGTAGCGTCGAAAGTCGAAGACGATGAGCACATCGCGCCGGCCCATGTCGAGCAGACTGTCGTTCCGCAAGCCGCCGTCGGACCCGATAAGTCGGCAGTTCGGCCGAAACTGGAAGAGATCGGAGAAAAGGGCGGTCGCGCATGTCTGCGACGAGCGCCCGCCGGTCGTCCAGATCGGCCGCCGCGGGTCGGCCAGAAGCTCGACCACGGCCTCGATTTCGGCACGCGGCAGATTGGCAAAGGTCGCGTCGAGCGCGCGCACGAAGGTCTGGTGCGCCTGCTCAACGACATCCTTCGGGCCCGACTTGGCGCGCCGGCGTTCGTACATGCGAAGTGGGGAATCAATGCGCGCGGCGAGATCCTGGCGCAGCGCCTTTTGAAACTCTGGATAACCAGCGAAGCCGAGTTTGGTTGCGAAGCGCACGACGGTCGGGCCGCTGACCTGTGTGCGCTGCGCAAGCTCGGCCACGGTGTCGAAGCCCGCCATCATGTTGGTGGCGAAGAGCGCGCGCGCGACCTTACGTTCGGATGGCGTTAGATCGGCGGAGCGCTGATGAATCAACTCGCCCAGCGTCGTGCGCTCGGTGTCTTTATCCGTCGCCGCAGTCATGTAACAAGCATTACAGAACGGATCGAAACGGTCAATTGTGTAACATGAAGCTTGACGGGCTAAACGGCAGGTCCCTATCGTTGTTCCATAACCAACCGTTAACAAAGCGGGGACAAAGGGGTGGGGCAGCCGGCTGCCGGCAAGGGGCAATCACCAGGGCCGAGTGGGGGCGTGATGCGGTTGCTGCCGCAGGGCACGGTGCCCGGCAGTCTGATTCTCATTGTCCCGATCGTTATCGTAACGCTGATTGCTTGGCAGACCGTTGGCGCGGCCATGCAGGGCACGGTCACCCACTACCTTGTCATGACCGTCGCGGTCCTGGCGTTCAGCATCTTCACCGGCAACTCGGGCATTCTGAGTTTCGGTCACGCCGCCTTCATGGGGTTGGCGGCGCACATCACCGGTGCGCTGACCATACCGGCGGCGCAGAAGGCGATTTTTCTGCCCGAACTGCCCATGTGGCTGGCCCAGACGGAGCTCAGTTTTCTGACTGCCGGCCTCATCGCGGTTGTCATCGTCACGGTGATAGCCTTCCTGATCGGTGTGCCGATCGCCAGGCTTGGTGGTCCGTCGGCGGCCATCGCGACCCTGGGCCTGTTGATCATCATCTACGGCGTCATCGTCGGTGCGCGTGATTTCACGCGCGGTAGCCAGGCGCTGATCGGCGTACCAAAGGAAATCGATATTCCGACGGCGTTGATCTTTGCCGCGCTGGCAATCGTCATTGCCCGCGCCTTCCGGGATTCGCTCGCCGGACTCGAACTGCGCGCAGTGCGCGAGGACGAACCGGCGGCGCGCGCCATTGGCGTCAACGCGCCGGGCCGACGGCTTTTGGCCTGGACCGTCAGCGGCGGCGTCGCAGCACTTGCCGGTGTCCTGCTGGCGCATTATCTGGGCGTCTATTCGCCCAAGGAGTTCTACTTCCAGATCACCTTCGCGATCCTGGTCATGCTGATTGTCGGCGGTATGACCAGCGTATCCGGCGCGGTGGTCGGCGCCATTGCCGTCACCGTGATGATCGAGGTGTTGCGCACCGCCGAGGACCGCCTGAACGCCGACGTTTTCGGCGAACCCACCGTGTTCGGCCTGACCGATATCGGCCTCAGCCTGGCTATCCTGGCTATTCTGTTTTGGCGGCGCGAGGGCCTGTTCGGCTTCTGGGAAGTCGATGAGCTCTTCGGACGCTGGCGAAAACGAAACGTTAGCCATGACACCGCCCCGTCGACTTCGGAAGCCGCGGCCAAGATCGCGCCGGAAGGCAGCTTGGCCGTCGAAAACGTCGTCAAGGCGTTTGGCGGCCTGCGCGCGGTGGATGGCGCCAGCCTGGACCTCCGGCCGGGCGAAATCGTCGGCCTGATCGGCCCCAACGGCTCGGGCAAGACGACGCTGCTGGGCACGATCTCTGGCGCCCTGGAGTTGACCGAAGGTCGCATCGAATTGGATGGCGACGACATCTCCGACCTGCCGGCCCATAAAATTGCGCGCCGCCATGTCGGCCGGACCTTCCAGAACATTCGCCTCTTCGTGCACTTGACCGTGCTCGACAACGTTAAGGTCGCGTTGGCGGCGAGCGGCACGCGCCTGGCGCCGGCGGAGATGGTGGCGCGTTCAACCGCGCTCTTGGGCGAACTCGGTATCGCCGACTATGCGTACCGGCGCGCCGGTACGCTGCCCTATGGTTTGCAGCGCCGGCTGGAGATCGCCCGGGCGCTGGCTCTTACGCCGCGCTATCTGCTGCTCGACGAGCCGGCAGCGGGCATGAACGAAACGGAATCCGACGAACTGCTGGAGATCCTGGGCCGGTTGCGTGACAGCCGCGGTCTGGGCCTGCTGGTCGTCGACCACGACCTGCGCCTGATCATGCGTTTATGCGACCGGGTGGTCGTCTTGAACAAGGGACAGGTCATTGCCGAGGGCGCACCGGGAGAGGTTCAAGCCAATCCCGATGTGATCGAGGCATATCTTGGCAAACGCAGGGCGGCGACCCGTGCCGCACCTGCACCACAAGGGAGGTAGAGTTAATGACGATATCCCGTTGGTTAAAGACAACCGCCATGTCGGCGGCGCTGGTCGGCGCCGGTGCGATGGCCGGTACGGCGGTAGCGCAAGACACGCTGATCATCGGCTATGCCGGTGGCCACACCGGCTATTTGGCGCCCTACGACCAGCCGTCGCTGAAAGGCGTGCAACTGGCGATCGAGGAGATCAATGCGGCCGGTGGTATCGGCGGCACCATGCCAATCGAACTGATCGTCAAGGACACCCGCTCCGACACGGCCCAGGCTGCCGTGGCGGCGCAGGAACTGGTCGATGAGGGCGTTCATGTCATGATCGTCAGCTGCGACGTCGACCCGGCCGTTGCGTCCGGCGTCGTCGCCCAGGCTGCCGAGATCCCGTCGGTCAGTTCATGCGCTTCGACGCCGACCCTGCCGGCGGCGGTTGGCCCCTACATGTTCAGCAACTACACCGCCGACAACCTGCAGGCGGCTGTGCTGGCCGACTACGCGCGTCAGGAAGGTTATGAAAACGCCTATGTCCTTCTGTCGCGTGACACGCCTTACACGGAGAAGCTGCCTGAGTACTTTGCCGAAGCGTTCGGCGATCGCGGCGGCAACGTCGTCATGATCGGCGAATACACCATGGGCCAGCAGGACTTTTCGGCCGAGGTCACCAACATCACCGGCCTCGATCCGCAGCCCGACGTCATCATGACATCGGCCTATGAGCCCGATTTCCCGGCGTTCATCAAGCAGCTTCGGGCAGCCGGCATCGATACGCCGGTGCTGGGTTCCGACGGCATCGATTCGCCGACCACGTTCTCGCTCGGTGACGTCTCCGAAGGCGTTGTCTTCTCCAACGCCGGCTTCCCCTCGGAAGGCAGTGCGCTTGAGGCGTACGAAGTCGCCTATGAGGAGAAGTATGGCGAGCCCAACGACACGATCTTCTCGGCCACCGGTTATGACATCGTCAAGGTCGTGGCCGCGGCGGTCGAGCAGGCCGGGTCGACGGACGGCGCGGCCATCCGTGATGCCTGGGACAACCTGGAGAACGTCGAGGTGGCGACCGGCACGATGACCTACAAGGGTCAGGAACGTGTGCCCGTGCGTGTCGTTGCCTTGAACCGTGTCAACAACGGCCTGCGTGAGCATGTCGGTGACTTCTCGCCTGATCCGTCACAGATCCCTGCTCCGTGAGCGATCAGGGCCACGTACTGACGGTTGAGGGGCTCACGGTCCGCTACGGCGCTATCGAAGCCGTGCGGGGCGTGAGCCTCGCCGTCGACGACGGAGAGATTACGACCCTTCTCGGCGCCAATGGCGCCGGGAAGAGTTCGACACTGAACGCGATCATGGGCCTGGTGCCGGTAGCGGCCGGGACGGTCGTCTTGGAAGGCCGCAACGTGGCCGGCGAAGCGCCGGAGCGTGTCGTGCGCCGTGGCATGACTCTGACGCCGGAGGGCCGCCACGTCTTCGCCAACCTGACGGTGATGGAAAACCTGTCGCTGGGGGCGGCCTCGCGCCGCGACCGCAGCGAGATCGCCGCCACCCGTGACGATATGATGACCCTGTTCCCCGTGCTTGCCGAACGCCGCGAACAGGTGGCCGGTACGTTGTCTGGCGGTGAGCAGCAGATGCTGGCAATCGCGCGCTCGCTGATGTCGAAGCCGCGCATTCTTCTCTTGGACGAACCGTCGCTCGGCCTGGCGCCTCAGATCGTCGATACGATCTTTGAGCTGATCGCCGGCCTGCGTGATCGTGGCCTGACCATCCTGCTGGTCGAACAGAACGTCGACCTGGCGCTCGAGATTGCCAACCGAGGTTATGTCATGGCCTCCGGTTCGATCGTCATGTCCGGCACGGCCGAAGAGCTTCGCCGCTCCGCCGGCGTCGAGCGCGCCTATATGGGCGTGGCCTGAACCGGACGGCGGGGCGGGGGCGCAATGGATATCCTGGTTCAGCAGTCGGTCAACGCTTTGGCGCTTGGCGGCACCTATGCCTTGCTGGCGCTGGGCCTTGCCATGGTGTTCAGCGTGCTCGGCCTGATCAACTTCGCCCATGGCGATCTGATGACGATCACCGGCTATGCCATGTTCTTCTGCATTGCCGGTGGCTTAGCGTTTCCCGTCGCCGTATTCGCCGGTATCCTGGCGGCGATTGCCGCGGCCGTCCTGATGGAGCGAGTTGCCTTCAGGCCGGTGCGCGACGCCAGTACGGCGACCATGCTGCTGACCAGCTTTGCGGTCAGCACGATCCTGCACATGCTGTTCCAGAACCTGATCTCGGCACGGCCTCGGGCCATCCCGATGCCCAGTTTTCTCGGTGGTGCCATCGACATTGCGGGTTTCGATATTGGCGCCATTCAGGCGGTATCCATTAGCGCGACCGCCCTCTTGCTCTTCGCGCTCACCATGTTCCTGCGCCGCTCCATGCTGGGCATCGCCATGCGCGCGGCCTCGCTCGACTTCCCGACCACGCGGCTCATGGGCATCAACGCCAACGCCGTGATCTCGACGGCCTTCGCCATATCCGGCCTCTTGGCCGGTGTTGCCGGCGTGCTGTGGCTGGCGCAGCGCGGCTCCGTCGACCCGCTGATGGGTTTTCTGCCGGTGCTGAAGGCCTTTATCGCCGTCGTCCTCGGCGGTTTGGGCAGCCTCTCGGGCGCCGTCGTTGGTGGCCTCGTCTTGGGCATCATTGAAGTCGGCCTGCGTGCCTTTTTGCCTGAAGAACTGCTGCCGTTCCGTGAGTCCATCGCGCTGTCGCTGGTGATCATCCTGCTGCTGATACGGCCCGAAGGCCTGCTTGGGCGCAAGGAAGCCATTCGTTAGGAGCGACGTCATGACAGCGATCCAGAAAAAAGACGTCGTCGTGATAGGAGCCGGCATCGCCGGTGCATCGGCAGCCTACTTCTTGGCACAGCAGGGTATCGATGCGGCATTGGTAGAGCGCGAGCATCCTGCCAGCGGTCCCACCGGCACATCGTCGGCTGTCAGTCACCTGTTCTATACGGAGGCCGAGCTCTCACTGCTGGCCAGGCGTGGCTGCGAACTGCTGAAGGCCATCCCCGAGATCACCGGACACCCGCACCCGGTCTTCCACCCGGTTGGGATGTTATGGGCATGCGGAGCGAGTAACGAGGCGGTCTGGCGGGACGCGGCGACGCGCATTCGTGACGACGAGGGCGGCGGCATCGACATCCTGACACCGGGCGACATGGCGGGGATGGCGCCGGGATTTGCCATGGATCAGATCGTCCTGGCTCTGTGGGAGGAGGCCTATGGCTATGCTGACCCCTATGACGCCACCAACGCCTTTGCGTCGGCGGCACGCGATGGCGGTGTCGAGGTGAAGCAGCAGGCCCGCGTTACCGAGCTAGAGGTAATGGCCGGCAAGGTATCGGGGCTTGCCCTGGCGAACGGCGAGCGGCTGGCGGCGGACTGCGTCATCTGCGCCATGGGGCCGTGGACAAGCTCGTTCGTTCGGGATCAAACCGGCGTTGATTTGCCGCTTCACATCGAGCGCCACGCCATGGCGGTTCTGGATGCCGCCGATCGTGCCGAGAGCGTTCTTCCGTTCGCATGGTGCGACGACATCAATGCCCATTACGCACGGCCCGAACGCGATCACACCATCCTGGTCGGTACCTGGGCAGGTGGCGGTACCGGCGTTCGCAACGAGGAAGCCGACCGGCCCCAACAGCACACCGATCCCGACAACTTCGACTCCGGATCATCACAGGATGAATCCGCCTGGATCGTGGAACAGGCCTTGCCGCGCATACCCGCGCTCGCAGAGCTCGGCATCAAACCAGGCTACGCCTGCCTCTACGATATGAGTCCGGACGATCTTCCGGTCGTCGACGCGGTGCCGGATGTTGACGGGCTCATTGTTGTCGCCGGATCCAGCGGCCATGGCTTCAAGCTTGGCCCCGCGGTCGGTGAGGAGGCCGTTCGGTTGGCGACCACCGGAGCTTCCGATCTGCTGGCACCTTTCGGCCTCTCTCGTTTCACCTGATGGAGGATAGCATGGCCAATTCTCTCCTGGAGCGTGACGCAAAGGCGTTGGCCGCCATTGGCAAGCTCCGGTGTTTCCCCCTGACCATCAAACATGCGCGCGGCAACTATCTGATCGAAGAGGATGGGCGTGAGGTGCTGGACATGGCGGCCTCGGCCGGCGCGGCCCTCCTGGGTTATGGCCACCCTGCCGTGGCGGAAGCCGCCCAACGTGGAGTGACCGAGGCATGCAGTGCCTCCGATATGTTCGGCGCATCGGAAACCGCCGTCAGCCTGGCCGAGGAGCTCTTGGCGTTGGTCCCAGGACAGGGCGAACGCCGCGTCTGGTTCGGCCATAGCGGGTCGGATGCTAACGACACGGCCATGCGCGCGATCAGCGCGGCGACGGGGCGCCGGCGTTTCCTGTCGTTCTATGGCGCCTATCACGGCGGGGTGTCCGGCTCGATGTCAGTATCCAGCCACCCATCCCAGCAGCACAGCCTGCCACGCGCCGGTCTGGTCCAGATACCCTATCCCAACCCCTACCGGCCGTTCTCGGGCGAGGACGCGGCCAAGGCCGTGCTCGACTATCTCGACTTCGTGCTGGAATGCGGCGCGCCGCCGGACGACATCGGCGCTTGTTTCATTGAGCCGTTGCAGTCCGATGGCGGCATGATCGTGCCGCCGCCGGGTTTCTTGAAGGCGTTACAGGATCGTTGCCGCCGGCATGGCATTCTGCTTGTCAGCGACGAAGTGAAAGTCGGCCTGGGCCGGCCCGGCCGCTGGCATTGTTTCGAGTGCGAAGGCATCGAGCCGGATGTCGTTACCTTCGGCAAGGGGCTGGGCAGCGGCGTGCCGCTCTCGGCCATTGTCGCGCCGGCAGCGATCATGGATTGCCAGCCCGCTTTCGCGCTGATCACGACAACCGGTAATTCGGTTTGCACGTCGGTCGGGCGCGCGGTTTTGAAGACGATCGAGGACGAAGGCCTTGTCGCCAATGCCGCGGCGCGGGGCGACCAGATCATGGTGGGCCTGAAAGCCCTTCAGGCCGAGCATCCGATGCTGGGCGAAGTCCGGGGCAGGGGATTGGCCATCGGCCTTGAGCTGGTCAACGACCGTGAGACCCGCGAACCGGCCGGTATGGCAGCCGCCAAGGTCGTCTTCCGGGCCTACCAGCTCGGTGTCGTCTGCACCTATGTCGGCATGTACTCCAACGTGCCGGAACTGACACCGCCGCTGACGCTGAACGACAGCGAGGCCAAACTGGCGATCGATGTCATCGGCCAGGCGATCGACGATGTCGAGCAAGGCCGCGTCTCCGATGCCGATGTTGCCGAGTTTGCTGGTTGGTGACGTGACGGATCCGGTGCTGAGCGTCGACGACGGCCCGCCCATTGAGGTGTTCAATCCCGATGGCCAGGCCGATTGTCTGGTGGTCTGCGATCACGCATCGAACAGGATTCCAGAGCGTTTTGCGAAGCTCGGTCTGGCCACTCAACACCTCGGCGAACACATCGCCTGGGATATCGGCGCCGCCGTCATGGCGCGGCGCTTGGCCGAGCGGCTCGACGCGCCTGCGATGCTGACGAGATTTTCGCGCCTTATCGTCGACTGCAACCGCTACCTCGACCATCCCGCGGCCTTCGTTGCGGTCAGCGACGAGATCACCGTACCAGGCAACGCCGGACTGTCGGCAGAAGACAAAGAGGCCCGCGCCGCAGCGGTCTACTGGCCCTATCACGAGGCCATGGAGGCCTGGCTGGGTGATGCCGTGGCGAATGGGCGTGTCCCAACCCTTATCGCCTGTCACACGATGACGGATCGCATGCGCGGCAAGGACCACCGGCCCGAGGAAGTCACCGTATGCTGGGACCGAGACGCCCGTTTGGCGGTGCCGTTCATCGACAACCTGAAGGCAGTCGACGGTTTGGTTGTCGGCGATAACGTCCCTTATGGGCTCGACCTGGGCGAAGACTACACCGTGCCCGAGCACGCCATGCGCCGAGGATTGCCTCACTTGCAGTTCGAGGTGCGTCAGGATCTGGTCACCGAAGAGCGTGAAGCCGTGCGTTATGCCGACATACTGTATGACGCCATCGCCGAACCTCTGGCGTCATCTGACGCCCACCGTCTTGAGCACCATTGGCCGCTTGATAACGACATTCAGGTGCGCAGGTAGACGTCGTCCAGGCGTTCGATGTCGTCTTCGCCGAGATAACTGCCGCACTGGATCTCAATCAGGCGCATGGGGTCGTCGCCCAGGTTCTCGAGCCGGTGGACGGCGCCCAGAGGCACAAAGGTCGACTGGTTGGGGCCGAGATCGCGGACGTCGTCACCGACGGTGATACGGGCCGTGCCGCTGACCACGGTCCAGTGCTCGGATCGATGGGCATGGCGTTGCAGTGACAGGCGGCCACCCGGCTTGACCATGATGTGCTTGACCTGAAACCCGTCGCCCGCGTCGATACTCTCGTAGTAGCCCCAGGGCCGGTAGACCTTGGCGGGGTCGATCTGCTCGTTGCGGCCGCGCTTCTCAAGCTCGCCGACAACCTGCTTGATTTCGTCGAGCCGGTCGCGCGGCGCGACCAGGACGGCATCCTTTGTCGCGACCACGACCATGTTTTTGAGGCCCAATGCCGCGACCAGGGGCCCCGATGAGTCGATCAAGCTGCCCTCGACGCCGATGGTGAGCGTGTTCCCGCGCTCGACATTGGCGCTTCTTGACGCCGCGGAGCGGCGCCACAGCTCGCCCCAGGAACCAACGTCGCTCCAGTCGCAATCCAAGGTCGTCGTTGCGGCCTTGGCGGTGCGTTCCATCACGGCATAGTCGATAGAGATGTCCGACGCCCGGCTGAAACTCGCCGCATCCAATCGGATAAAATCGAGATCCCTTACCGCATCGGCATGGGCCTGCCGGCACGCTGCGACCGTCTCGGCATCGAAGGCTTCCAGCTCGGCAAGATAGGTCTTGGCGGTAAAAAGGAAGATGCCGCTGTTCCAGGTATAGCCACCTTCCGCCAGATAACGCTCCGCTGTCTGACGGTCAGGCTTTTCCTTGAATGTCGCGACCGCCTGAACCCCGTCCGCGACCTCATTGTCAGCGGCTTTGATGTAGCCATACCCGATTTCCGCGCGGTCCGGCGTAACGCCGAAGGTGACAACGTAACCGTCGTTGGCGGCGGGCAGGGCGCGCAGGACCGATTGGCGAAAACCTTCCGCCCGTTGGATCGCGTGGTCTGACGACATGATCAACAGCGTCGTTTCGGGCGCCAAAAGGGCGGCTGCGGCGATTGCCGGCGCGGTGTTACGCGCAACCGGCTCCAGCACGATTGCGCCAGGCTCTACGCCCACTTCGCGCATCTGCTCGGCGGCGAGGAAGCGGTGCTGATCGTTGGCAATCACGATCGGGCGGTCGAAACGGGGATCGTCGGCAACGCGCAGAACGGTATCCTGAATCAAGCTCAAGTCGCTGGCCAAGGGCAGAAACTGCTTGGGCATGGACCGCCGCGAGGCCGGCCACAGGCGCGTTCCCGCGCCGCCCGACAAGATAATGGGGGTAATGAGGGGGGCGTTGCCCATGCTGGCGATCGTCTCCAGTTGAATCCGCTCTGATGCTATGAATAGAGCAGATTCACCTGCTTTGACGGAATCGCGAAGCGACTTTATCAAAAAACGGGATCTGCTCTAACGGCGCGCGGACTTTACAAGGACGCCGGTCCGGCCGCAAAAGATGACCATGTTTACGCTTTCCCAGATCGCGCGCGGCCTGACCCAACCGGGCAATGCTCTGGTTCTCCTGCTGGCCTTTGGCCTTCTTCTGACCCTGTGGCGGGGTACCCGGCGATCGGGCCACCGCGTGATGGGCGTTGCGGCCGTCTTGCTGGTGCTGATCATGCTCTTGCCGGTCGGCGCCTGGTTGCTGGTGCCGCTGGAGAACCGGTTTCCCCGGCCTGAGCCGATGCCGGAGACGGTCGCCGGCATTATTGTCTTGGGTGGTGGCCAGGATGCGCGGCTGACCGTCGACCGCGGGGCCGTCACGGTCAACGGCGCGGCCGAGCGCATGATCGAGGGCGTTGGCCTGATGGCGCGTTATCCCGACGCCGACGTTTACTTCACCGGTGGCCTGGGCGTGCCAGGCATGACCGAGGCCGATGTCGCGCGTGAGTTCTTCAGCCTGATGGGCGCCGACATGGACCGCATCCGTTTCGAGATGGGCGCACGAAACACTTACGAGAACGCCATTTTGTTGCATGACCTCGTCGAACCTGCGCCGGGCCAGATTTGGCTTCTGGTGACGTCGGCATCGCACATGACCCGGTCTGTGGCGTCATTCCGCCAAGCCGGATGGTCGGTGACCGCCTATCCGGTGGACTATCAGACGCCGCGAGCCGGCGATTGGCGGATCGGGTTCTCGGCATCCGGCCATCTGCGCGGCCTGGACATCGCGCTGCACGAATACATTGGCCTCATCGCCTATTGGGCGCTGGGCAGGATCGATGACCCCTGGCCTGGGCCGGAGGCGTCACCGGGCTAGAGCTTGTGATAGTCGCGGTACCAGTCGACGAAGCGCGGAATGCCGTCGTCGATGGTCGTCGCGGGCTCGAAGCCCAAGTCGTTCCGGCTGGCTTCGATATCGGCGTAGGTCTCCTTGACGTCGCCCGGCTGCATCGGTTCCAGGATAATTTCGGCCTTCAGTTGCAAGGCCTGTTCGATGACGTTGATGAAACGCATCAACGGCTCGCTCTTGTGGTTGCCGAGGTTGTAGATCCGGTGCGGCGGTGAATCGTCGGGGATGTTATCCAGGCTGGCAAGGACACCGGCGACGATGTCGTCGATATAGGTGAAGTCGCGCATCATATCGCCGTTGTTGAACACCCTAATCGGGCGGCGTTCCGAGATCGCCTTGGTGAATATGAAGGCCGACATGTCCGGTCGGCCCCAGGGACCGTACACCGTGAAGAATCGCAGGCCGGTCGCCGGAATGCCGTAGAGATGGCTATAGCAGCGCGCCATCAATTCGCCCGCGCGCTTGGTCGCGGCATAGAGCGAGACCGGATTGTCGACCCGGTCGTCGACCGAGAACGGGATATCGGTGTTGCCGCCGTAGACCGACGATGAGCTGGCGTAGACCATATGTTTCATGCCGTCGACATGGCGCGCCAGCTCAAGCATGTTGAGATGACCTTCGACATTGGCGCTCGTGTAGTCGTGCGGATGATCAAGCGAATGGCGAACGCCCGCCTGCGCGGCCAGATGCACGATCCGATCGATGTCTGGATGGCTGCTGGAAAGCGCTGAAACCGCGTCTTTGTCGGCGATATCAAGACGCTCGAAGGTGAAACCCTTCTGGTCGGTCAGCGTCGCAAGCCGAGCCTCTTTGAGATTCACATCGTAATAGGTGTTGAGGTTGTCGATGCCGACGACCTCATCACCGCGCGCCAACAGTGCGCGCGACACGTGGGATCCGATGAAACCGGCCGCGCCGGTCACGAGGACACTCATGTGGTCTTTCCCGTCGATTGAGCCCGATCGTCGCCCACAAACGGCGGGGAACTGGCGGACAAGCGCTCTTGGTGCTGTCTAGCGGTGACGTTCGTCGAACGCAAGGCTGTCGGCGCCACGCTGGTAAACCCCGCCGCGACTGTTGAGAACCGGTTGGAAACCCAGCGAACGCAGGACGTCGCGCGTATGACCGATCCCGCGGGTCGTGGCCGCCGTCTCATAGTTGAAGAGACTTGCCGGATCGGCGGCGCGCAGGGCCGCCGCATCGAGCAGGATGTGCGCGGGGTCGAAGGGCGGTCCGACCGGCGCGAACACGGCGCGCTTCGCAATGGCGGCAGGCAAGGCCTCCAGATTGCGCTCCAAAGCCGACGTATAGCCATAAGAACTCTCGACGCAGACCCGGTTGAGCGGCGCGTGCTCAAGCAGATGGCCCAGAATGCCGGCGATGTCGACATTGCCGGTCCCACAGGCGACGCCGACCACCCGGTAACCATCGTCGGTCTTGGCCAGCACATGGTCTTTCAAGTGGACCGCGTGCACCCACGGCGCCATGGCCGCCGCCGCGTCGACCGGGTCTTCGACGACGTTCATGGAGTTGCCGAAGTCATAGAGTGCCTGGACTGCCGGATGATTTACGGTATCAAGGATCTCAGCGACCTCAGCACCGGTGAACTCTTCGTGGTTCTCCAACAGCAGCATGATGCCCTGATCGGCGACCCGGACCGCCGCTTGCTTTAGATCCGCAACCGTCTTGGCCATGATTTCCGCGGTCGTGCCGGTATGACGTGTGTAGGTCCTCAGCTTGTCCGCACCGATCTGCCGCGCGGCCATCGCCATGGTAGCCAGGTGATCGGGGTCGGTGCCGGACGTATCCGTCTCGACAAAAAATCCGGCATCGCTGGCGGCCTCGGCGATCGCGGCAAGGCGTGCTGGATCGGTGCCGCCGGCGCAGCGAAAGTTTTGGCCGTTCATGCTGATGTGAACACCGGCAACGCCCAGGTCGACGGCCCGATCGATGAAGGCGAAGGCATCGAAGCCCGGCTGGTGCAGAAAGTGCTGCTCGAAGCAGAATGTGTGCAGGCCGATGCGCACTGTCTGGGTGGTCTCGGGTGTCGGCATTGTCAGGATCCGTATTGCGACAACATGTCGCAGAAAACAGTGTGGTCGACATTGCCGCCCGATGCGACGACGGCGACCGACTTGCCGTCCAGGGGCAACTTGCCGCTGGTGACCGCGGCCAGCGCAGCCGCGCCGCCGGGTTCCAGGACTATTTTGAGATAGCGGAAGGCAAGCGCCATGGCGCTGCCCACATCGTCTTCGCTGACCGCAAAGCCATCGGTCACAAGTCGGCGGTTGATGGCGAACGTCAGTTCACCGGGCGTCGAAGCGAGCAGGGCATCACACAGCGACGGCGTAACCGTCTCGATCCGTTGCCGCGTGCCTGCTTCAAGCGAACGCTTGGTATCGTCCCAACCTTCGGGTTCGGCGGTATGGATTGTCGCGCCGGGTAGACGTTCACCAAGGGCGACGGCGCTTCCGGCGGTCAGGCCGCCGCCACCGCAGCACACGACGACGTGGTCGAGAGCCACGCCGCGTTCCCCGGCCTGTTCGGCAATCTCGAGGCCCACCGTGCCTTGTCCCGCTATGATTTGGGGGTCGTCATAAGGTGGAACGACGGCACGGCCCTGTTCCCGGGCGATTTCGAGGGCGATGGTTTCCCGGTCGGCCCCGTGGCGCGGATAGGTCACGACCTCCGCGCCCCAGGCGCGGGTGTTGTCGAGTTTCACCGCCGGTGCGTCGTCCGGCATCACGATCACCGCAGGCGTCTTGAGGAAACGCGCGGCCGCAGCCACGCCCTGGGCGTGATTGCCCGATGAATAGGCGACAACACCGCGCTCTCTGGCTGCCGCATCGAGCTGGCTGATTTTGTTGAAGGCGCCACGAAACTTGAACGAGCCGGTCAGCTGCAGGTTCTCGGCCTTGACCAGTAACCGGCCGCCAAGCCGTTCGTTGAGCAATGGCGCTTCGAGCAGGGGCGTCACGACTGCTTGGCCGCGCAACCTCTCAGCGGCCGCCTCGATGTCGCTGAAACCAGGCTCGTTCATGGGCCGGCCAAGAGAGGCAGCAACTCGTTCAACTGGCTGATTTCAGCTTTTGGAGTGCCAGGCAGGCGTTCGCGCGGTTGACCGAAACGGTTGATCCAGACGACCTGGAATCCGTAGTTCGCCGCGCCCGCCACATCCCATGCATTCGACGATAGAAAACAGATCTCTTGCGATGCCAGGCCAAAGGCCTGGTTGGCCATGCGATAGGTGTTGGAGTCCGGTTTGAAGATACCGCAGGCCTCGACCGAGAGGACATGGTCAAACAAAGGAACCAGACCCGCGTTCTCGACGGCGGCCCGCAGCATGGTTGGTGCGCCGTTGGAGAGGATGGCCAGCGATAACCCGCGCTCGCGCAGAACCGCCAGCGTCTCCGGCACCTCGTCATAGGCGTCGAGCGCGAGATAGGCCTGCATCAAATCGTCCTTGAGCCCGTCGTCGCTGATGCCGGCGTCGGCAAAGGCGTAGTCGAGGGCATCCGCCGTGACCTGCCAGAAATCGGCGTGCCGGCCCATAAGGCTGCGCAGCCACGTGTATTCCAGCTGTTTCTGGCGCCACAGCCCTGAAACGGCATCGGCATGGCCACCCAAACGCTCGCGGTGGCGTCCTACCGCGGAATGCACATCGAACAAGGTCCCATAAGCGTCAAAGGCGCATGCTTTGACGCCGACGATCGGTGTCGAACCCATGGTTTGCCCTTCTTGACGTTCGGCGCGAAGCTAACCGAGCCTCACGATCTTGGCGAGCCTTGCTTGCAGCGCGACGTTACCTGGCATTATGGTGCGCCGATTCTGACCTTCCGCCATCATCAGCCCATGGAGAGTACGATGTTCAAGGGGTCTTTCGTTGCCCTCGTCACGTTGTTCCGAAACGGGCAGGTGGACGAGAAAGGTTATCAGGACTTCGTCAACTGGCAGATCGAGCAGGGGACCAACGGCCTGGTGCCGATGGGCACCACCGGTGAATCGCCCACCTTGTCGCACGATGAGGATATGCGCGTCGTCAAGCTGTGCATCGAGGCCGCCGGCGGGCGTGTCCCGGTTATCGCGGGAACCGGCTCCAATTCGACGGCGGAATGCATCGAACTGTCGCAAAGCGCCAAGGAGGCGGGCGCGGACGCGGTGCTGATCGTCACCGGCTACTACAACAAGCCGACCCAGGAAGGGCTTTACCAGCACTACAAGGCGGTAAACGACGCCGTCGACATTCCGATCGTCGTCTACAACATTCCCGGGCGCACCGGCGTCGACATCTCGGTCGAGACCATGGCCCGCATCGCCAGTCTGCCGAATGTCGTCGGGTGCAAGGAATCAACGGCAGCCGCCGATCGGGTGTCCAAGCAACGGGCGCGCATTGGAACAGGGTTTTGCCAATTGTCCGGCGAAGACGCGGCCGTCCTCGGCCTGCTGGGCATGGGCGGTCACGGCTGCATCTCGGTCACCGCGAACGTCGCGCCGGCGCTGTGCTCGGCCATGCACAGGGCTTGGCACGAAGGCGAGCATGAAGCGGCGCGTGAAATCCAGGATCGTCTGATGCCGCTGCACGAGTCTCTCTTCGCCGAAACCAGCCCCGCACCAATCAAGTTTGCGGCGTCGTTGTTGGGTTATGGTGATGGCTCGGTGCGTCTGCCGCTGGTCGAGCCGGGGCCGGCGACCAAGGAGCGGGTTGCCCAGGCCATGCGTGGCCTTGGGTTGATCGCGTAACGGCGCCATGGCCAAAAAGAAGGCCGAACCGACGAGCCTGACTGTGGCGCGTAACCGCAAAGCGCGCCGTGACTACTTCCTGGACGAGGAGTTCGAGGCCGGCATCCAATTGACCGGTACCGAGGTGAAGTCGCTGCGTGAGGGCCGGGCGACCATCAACGAGGCGTTCGCGCGAGAGAAGGATGGCGAGATCTGGCTTGAAGGGATGCATATCCCCGAATACGACCCCGCAGGCCGGACCAACCACGAACCCAACCGGTCGCGCAAGCTGCTGCTGCACCGGCGCGAGATCAGCCGCCTGATCGGCGCCACGAACCGCTCGGGGCAGACACTCGTGCCTTTGAGCCTCTACTTTAACCGGCGCGGCATTGCGAAGGTCTCGTTGGCTCTGGCCCGCGGTAAACATACGTATGACAAGCGCCAAGCGGTCCGTGACCGCGACTGGCAGAGGCAGAAAGCAAGGCTTTTGCGCGACCGCGGCTGACCGCCGGGCCTTCCTTAGAGCTGTTCTTGAATCTGGGCAAAGACGGCCTCGAACATGGCGGGTGTCAGGCGGCCGGTGTTCGTGTTGAGACGCGAGCAATGGTAGCTATCGACCAGCTTTAGGTCGTCACCGACATCGTGATCAGCGGCGTGGCCAAAACGAAATTGCGATTGTTTGTGGCCCAACGCCCGCAGCACCGCGTTATGGGAGATGCCGCCGAGTGCCAAGATTACGCGCAGCTTGGTCATGGCACCGAGCTCGCGCGCCAGAAAGCCGTTGCAGGCGCTGATTTCGCTGCCGATGGGTTTGTTCTGAGGCGGCACGCACCGAACCGCATTGGTGATGCGGCTGTTGATCAACCGAAGACCATCATCAGGGCGCGCTTCAAACACACCTTCGGCGAAGCCGGTCTTGATCAGCGTGGGATAAAGCAGATCTCCCGCGCCATCGCCGGTGAACGGCCGGCCGGTCCGGTTGGCGCCTTTCAGGCCCGGCGCCAAGCCAACGACCAGCAATTGCGCGTCTCGCGGGCCGAACGCGGGGACGGGCGCGTTGTGCCAATCGGGGTGGCGCCCCCGGATATCCAGCCGAAAGTCGACCAGGCGCGGACAAAGCGCGCAGTCCCGAGCCGGCGCGAACCCGCTCACGACGTGCGAATGACCACCGCTTCCTCGTCCTCGTCCTCGTAATCCTCGTAGCCGTCGTCCGCACGATCGGTGGAACGTTCGACATACTTGCGGGCGATGACATCGGCGATATCGGCGATATCAATGAAGTTGTCGGCTTGGCGGCGCAAATCATCGGCCACCATGGGCGGTTGGGTTTTGAGACTGCTGACCACGGTAACCCGGGTGCCCTTGCGCTGAACCGCCTCGACCAGGGAGCGGAAATCGCCGTCACCGGAAAACAAGACCGCGTGATCCATGAAATCGGCCATTTCCAGCATGTCGATCGCCAGCTCGATATCCATGTTGCCTTTGATCTTGCGCCGCCCCATGGCGTCGGTGAACTCGCGGGTCGGCTTCGTTACCATGGTATAGCCGTTGTAATCGAGCCAGTCGATGAGAGGCCGGATCGGCGAATACTCTTGATCATCTACCAGGGCGGTATAATACATGGCACGAATTAGACGGCCGCGATTAGAGAATTCTTCTTTGAGTAACCTGTAATCTATATCAAATCCTAATGATTTTGCTGTTGCGAAAAGATTGGCGCCATCAATAAACAAAACCATCCGCTCTTCATTATAAAATTTTACCATATTATTTGTTCTTCCGTTCTTACAATTGCTAAGTCGACGGTTTGGTTGTGCATCCGCAGTGTTTGTTCGCTTGTCTGACAGCGCGGTAGCAACAGATGTGTTTTAGTTCTCGTTGGTGACTGTTCGCAAGTCGGCGTGTGGGCAAACAGGTCGAGGACATAAGCTTTGCGACGTATAGGCGAGTACCGGGCGGTGTGTTGCAATCGCAATGGCTCGTGCCTGCCGGTCCCAACCACATTTTCGGCGCCCGTGACGGCTGGCGCACCTATGTTTTCACGCTGTCATACAGTCGCAATAGGTGCTGACTCGCGCACTTCCAACTATCGATCTAGTCGAGTACTTACCACCTCTGATGCTGTGGGTAGATTTGGTGTAGGGCCATGGCCGGGTGGGGTACGTCGCATGTTCGGATGCTTCTTGGGCCGAGGCTTGTTAACCTTTTTTCTAACGATCTCAATGTGTTCGACCGTCAGGTTGCGGCAGGCGGGCATGTCGTTGATCTTAAGTAACCAAGTTTTGAAGTAACGAGACGATCGGCACGCGAGATGGATGGTGTGAGCAAAACCATACACCAGCGGCCCCGGGGGAAAGAAGCGGGGCAGCATGCGCGTTGCGTTCTGAGTTTCTGTGAGACCGCCGAAGAACGATGTCATCCGGTGTCTGTGTCATGAGGTCGCTTGCTGCAGTTGCATTGGCGATCGGTGTTCTCGCTCTCGGTCCAGTCCTGTCCGCCGGTTCGGTTTGGGCGTCTGACGGCGAGAGTCATCGCCATGGCGATGACATTGACTTTGCCAGCCTTATGGCGCCAAGCCTTGGTTCTGACGACGACCACGGCGATTGGGTTACGACCGACTGGTACGCCGGCATGGTCGGCTTCGACGATCCGGTGGTCGTCACCCGTTATGACCGAGGTTGGCGAGGCGAGACGGGGTTGACGCGCGTTGCGCTCGACCAGGTGTTTGTCGGCAATGTAAGCGCCACCAGCCAAGGCGGCGTCTTGCTGTACAAGATGGATGGCGCTTTTGATAAGTCGGCTGATCCGCTGGTTAGCTTGACCGCGACCGCCATGGCGAATGTTTCCGACATTGCCCTTTGCGAAGGCGACGTGTGCGGCGAGCGGACCGACGATGTGCAGGCGACGAACGTGCAGGCGACATCGGGCGATGCCTCGGCGTCGCCGTCTGTTGATTTCGCGCAGATGATGGCGCCCAGCCTGGGCTCTGGTTCTGGTTCGATGACCGCCTACATCCTGCTTGATTTGATCATTGCCTATGATGTCCGCACGTCCCAGGTTCTGGTCGGGCACGTGGATGCTTACGCCGCGGTTGATTCGGTCTTGGTGAGCCCAGCGGTTGAAAGCCCAGAGCCCGGTGATGTGGTGCCGGAGGTCAAGGTTGCCGCGACGGCCGTTGGCAATGTGGGAACACTGGAAAGCGACGTTGGCGTGCGAGGCGAGAGCGTGCAGATCGTCGTTGGCGCGATCCTGCCGCCGGAAGAACCAGTGGTTGATGAGCCGGTGGTGCAAGCGGCTCTGGACGTCCCAAGCGAGAATGCCGACCCGCTGTCAGGCGTGCTGTCAGGTCTGGTCAGTGACGACCACATTGAGAAAGCCCAGATCACTGCTGAGGCTTCCGTTGGTTCGTTGGCCGGCGTCTTCACCGATGTCAGCGCTACAGCGCTCGCCAACCTGCATGTAACCCATATTGACGTCACCGACGTTGGTGACGTCAGCACAATTGACGTTGACCAACTCGCCTATGCCGACGCAATGGCCATCGTCCATCTCGAAGAGATCGCGCTTGAGCACACGCCCGGTCTGCGTGCGGCGGCGACGGCGCTGGGCAACATCAGAAATGTTGTCATCAGCATGGCCGACGGAATCGAAACTGGTTTCTAAGAGCGGTCTAGAACCCGCGACCAAGTAAGGGTGCCTGGCGGCGCCCTTTTTTGTGTTATCGCTGCTTGTTGCATTCGGCGCGCGATTTGGCGTGCAACCATTGCCACGATGTGATGAATACGCCAGCGGCCAAGCGTTGGCCGTGTGGCGGAAAACTCAATGGCCTGGTCGTGACGCAACACGCCGATTATCCCATGCCCATCCTGATCGGCCTGGGCGCCAACCTGGACTCACGTCACGGTTCGCCGCGCGAGACCATCGAGCTTGCCTTGGCGAGCCTTCAAGATGCTGGTGTCACCGTGGTCGCCGTGGCGCCGATGTATGAGAGCGCGCCGGTGCCGGCGAGCGATCAGCCCTGGTTCGTCAACACCGTCGCTGTGCTCGAGACGGATAGGACGCCGGAAAACCTGCTCGATCTGCTCCATGTGACGGAGCAGGCGTTCGGCCGCGAACGGCGCGAACGCTGGGAGGCACGGGTGCTGGATATCGATCTTTTGGACTATCGCGGCCAGGTCAGTCCGACGGGATGTCCCATTTTGCCACACCCGCGCATGGCCGAGCGCGCCTTTGTGTTGCTGCCGCTGCGCTGCCTGGTGCCCAAATGGCGGCACCCGGTGACCGGAACGTCGATCGACGCGCTGGTCGCGGCCTTGCCGGCGGACCAGGAGATCCGGCCCCAGGAGCCTTGAGGCCAAGCCTGACAGGGCTTGCCACCACCCTTGCATAAGGCTATGACCACGGCCACATAGAACGGATTGTTGACAGGAAAGAATGAACCATGGCGCGTCTTACCGTTGAAGACTGTATCGACCGGATTCCCAACCGTTTTGAGCTGGTGATGCTGGCCGCGCAGCGTGCCCGCGAGCTCGGCGCCGGGGCGCCGATGACGGTCGACCGCGATAACGACAAAAACCCGGTCGTGGCGCTGCGTGAAATCGCCGACGATACGGTTGAGCTGGATGGTCTGCGCCGCAAGCTCGTTTATGGCGGTGAACCCCAGCATGACGATGATGATCTTGAAGGCGACCTTGGTCTGGGCGATGAGGTCGGCCTGTCGGGCGATGCGGTCGCCGCCGCTGCCGCTGCGGCATTGGCCGGTCTTGGCGCTGAAGTGGTCGACGAGACGGCGGTTGAAGAGGCGGCCCCGACCGACGAGAACCAAGCCTGAGCTTTATGATCTCATCGCGTGGTGCCCGCGCCTTGCGGGTGTAGACTGGCGAAGCAGTCAAAGCGCGCTAGAACAACAACATGCTTCGCCAATACGAACTGGTCGAGAAGGTAAGGGACTACGACACGTCCGCCGATGAGGACGCGCTGAACCGCGCCTATGTCTTCTCGATGATGGCCCACGGCCATCAGACCCGTGAATCCGGCGATCCCTACTTCTCGCACCCCGTGGAAGTCGCGGGCATTCTGGCCGATATGCGCCTGGATGGTGCCTCGATCATCACCGGCCTGTTGCATGACACGGTCGAGGATACCGATGCCACGCTGGAGGGCATCGAAGATCAGTTCGGACAGGAGGTCGGCCGCCTTGTCGACGGCGTCACCAAGCTGTCGCGCCTGGAGCTTCAATCGGAAAACACGAAGCAGGCCGAAAACTTCCGCAAGTTGCTGCTGGCGATGTCGGAAGACATCCGGGTCTTGTTGGTCAAACTGGCCGACCGGCTGCACAACATGCGTACCCTCCATCATGTGGCCAAGCCGGAAAAACGCGTGCGCACCGCCAGCGAGACTATGGAGATCTATGCGCCGCTGGCCGAGCGGATCGGCATGCAGGCGCTTAAGGACGAGCTAGAGGACCTGGCTTTCGTCGAACTCAACCCGACCGCACGCGCGTCGGTGGTCGAGCGGCTGCGCTACCTGCGCGAAGAAGGCGGGGATATGATCACCCGCATTGTCGAGCGCCTGGAACAGACGCTGTCTGAAGCCGGTATCGAGGCCGAGGTGATCGGGCGGGAAAAGCGGCCCTATTCGATTTGGCGCACCATGCAGCGCAAGAATGTCGGCTTCGAGCAGCTGTCGGACATCGTCGCGTTCCGGGTTGTCGTCGACACCGTCCCGCGCTGTTATGAGACCCTTGGTGTCGTCCACGGCACCTGGCCGACGGTGCCAGGCCGTTTCAAGGACTACATCTCGACACCCAAGCCGAACGGCTATCGCTCGATTCACACGACCGTTTATGGGCCCGAACATCAGCGCCTGGAAATCCAGATCCGGACCCGCGAAATGCACGAAATCGCCGAGTTCGGGGTTGCCGCGCACTGGAGCTATAAATCCGGCGACCCGACATCGGCGGTTCGCGATGGACGCCAGTACCGCTGGGTCCGCGAGCTGTTGGAAATCCTGGAGCATGCGGCTGGCCCCGAGGAGTTCCTGGAGCACACCAAGCTCGAGATGTTCCAGGATCAGGTTTTCTGCTTTTCACCGCGCGGCGACATCATCGCGCTGCCGCGCGGCGCGACACCCGTCGATTTTGCCTATGCCGTGCACACGGATGTCGGCGACACCTGTGTTGGCGCCAAAATTAACGGACAAATCAAACCGTTACGGACAATTCTTGAGAATGGAGATCAGGTTGAGATCGTGCGCTCCAACGTCGCCGCACCGAGCCCGACCTGGGAACAGTTTGTCGTAACCGGCAAGGCACGCAGCCGCATTCGGCGCTTTGTGCGGGGCAAGGAGCGAGACGAGTACATTCAGCTCGGCAAGGCGATCGTCGAGCGCGCGTTTGTCCAGGCCGGCTTTGACGCAACGCGCAAGGCCATTCGGCGCGCCTGCGAGGTGTTGGGCCAAAAGACCCCTGACGATCTTTATGCCGCGGTCGGCGATGGCGGTATCTCCGGCTCTGCGGCGGTTGGCGCGGTTTACCCGGAAGCTGTCGATGGCAAACCCGCAAAAGGCAAGGCGCGGGGCAAGAAAGGCAAGGGCTCTGCGGGCGACCACGCGATCCCGATCCGCGGCCTGATCCCCGGCATGGCGGTCCATTTCGCCAATTGCTGCCACCCGCTGCCGGGGGACCGCATTGTCGGCATTGTGACCACCGGCAAGGGCGTCACGATCCACACCATCGATTGCGACATGCTGCAGCAGTTCGAGGCGACGCCGGAACGCTGGATCGATGTCGCCTGGACGGTTGACGGCGAGACCGCCGAGCTGCACGTGGGTCGCATTCACGTCACGGTTTCCAACGAACCGGGCACGCTAGGGACCATGTCGACCCTGATTGCCCGCAACAACGGCAATATCTCGAACCTCAAGATCACCAACCGGTCGACCGACTTTTTCGACATGGTCATCGATGTTGAGGTCAGGGACGTAAAACACCTGACCAACGTTATTGCCGCGCTCAGAGCCAACCCCAGCGTCAACTCCGTCGAGCGGTCCAGACTGTGACGCCAGGGTTCCCGCCGGACCGGCCATCGGCTATATGCAGGCTCTTGCCGTGAAATCCGAATTGTTTGGAGTGTGTGCCATGGCCCGCAGGCGGCGCCCAGTGCAGGTTAACCACACCGGATCAGGCCAACCGGCATGATTCTGGGCCTTGGTCTCGACATCATCGACATTCGGCGCATCGAAAACACGCTGGAGCGCTTCGGTGATCGCTTCACCCATCGGATCTTTACCGAAATCGAGCGCAGCAAGGCCGATCGGCGTCGCATGCGCGCGGCGACCTATGCCAAGCGGTTCGCCGCCAAGGAGGCTTGCTCCAAGGCCCTGGGTACCGGCTTTCGCCGCGGCGTTTTTTGGCGCGATCTGCAGGTAACCAACCTGCCGAGCGGCAAGCCGACCATGAAGCTGACCGGCGGCGCCGCCATACGCCTGGAAGAGTTGTTGCCCGACGGCATGACCGCTGTCATCGATCTCTCCATGACCGACGATCACCCTTTGGCGCAGGCCATGGTGATCATTTCCGCCATTCCGCAGTCCGGGAACTCCCTTGATGCCTGACGTCGATAAATCCGCCGAAGTGGCCAAGGCCGAGGCGGCCAAGAAGAAGGATGGCGGCTGGTTCGAGCTGATCCGCACCGTCTTTTACGCGGTGCTGATCGCTCTCGTGGTCCGTACCTTTGCCTATGAACCCTTCAACATTCCGTCGGGGTCAATGAAGCCAACCTTGCTGATTGGCGACTATCTCTTCGTTTCGAAGTTCGCCTATGGCTACAGCAAGTATTCGTTGCCGACCTTCGGCGTCGACCTGTTCGACGGGCGCATCTTCGGATCGGACCCGGAGCGCGGCGACGTCGCGGTGTTCCGCAAGCCGACCGAGCCGGATATCGACTTCATCAAGCGGATCGTCGGGTTGCCCGGCGATCGTATCCAGATGATCGGCGGTGTCCTCCATATCAATGATCAACCGGTCGAACTGACCGCCGATGGTATATTCGTCGACGACATGTGCTCGCGTACCCGCGAAGTCCCGCAACTCATCGAGACCCTGCCCAACGGTGTCAGCCACCTGATTCTGAACGAGATCGATGGCCACTATCTCGATAACACCGACGTCTATCTGGTGCCCGATGGGCACTACTTCGCCATGGGCGACAACCGCGATCAATCGTCGGATAGCCGCGTGACCAACAGCGTCGGTTTTGTGCCTGCCGAGAACCTGATCGGCCGCGCGGAGATCATCTTCTTCTCCGCCGATACCTGCGGCAGCCTGTACAATCCGCTGACCTGGCCAAGCTCGATCCGGTGGAGCCGGCTTTTCATGTCGATCGAATGACCGGCGAGCCGGGCCTCGATCGGCTTCAGGAGATCCTGGGTCACCAATTCGGCGACGATGAACTTGCCCGTCAGGCGCTGACCCATCGCAGCACGGCAGCAGGTCGCCTGGGACATGGCTACGAACGGCTCGAATTTCTGGGCGACCGGGTCCTCGGCGTCGTGGTCGCGCACATGCTCTACGACCGCTTCCCCGATGAACCGGAAGGCAAACTGTCCGTTCGTCAGGCCTCGCTCGTACGCAAAGAAACCCTGGCGGAGGTTGCGCGGGAACTCGGTCTGGGCGACTTCATCAACCTGTCGGCCGGCGAGGACGAGAGCGGGACGCGCGATAGCGCATCGGTTCTGGCCGACGTGACCGAGGCGTTGATCGGCGCTCTTTATCTGGACGGCGGTCTTAAGGCGGCGTCCGACTTTATCCGCCGCTGTTGGGACGCACGCATGCAGGCGCAGACGACGCCGCCGCGTGACGCCAAGACCAGGCTCCAGGAATGGGCTCTGGGCCGCGGGCTGCCTCTGCCGTCCTACCGTATGGTGTCCCAGGAGGGACCGGCGCACGAACCGGAGATCACGGTTGAATTGACCGTGAAAGGCCAAGCTGCCGTTGTGGCGACCGGCGGCTCCAAGCGGGCCGCGCAACAACAGGCGGCCGAGGATCTGCTTAACCGACTTGGTGAAGCCGGAGACGGCGCATGAACGCCGACGCCACGTCCTGTGGTTTCGTCGCTCTGCTGGGCGCGCCCAATGCCGGCAAATCGACCCTGCTGAACGCCATGGTCGGCGCCAAGGTCTCGATCGTGACGCCGAAGGTGCAGACGACGCGGACGCGGATTACCGGTATCCGCATCGTTGACGCGACCCAGGTGATCTTCGTCGATACGCCCGGCATCTTCGCGCCCAAACGGCGCCTGGAGCGGGCCATGGTCGAGGCGGCATGGGCCGGGCTGGAGGGCGCCGATGTCGCGGTCCTGCTGATCGACGCGACCCACGGCGTCGACAAGAACACCCGGCGCATCCTCGACCGCCTTGCGGAGAAAAAACGGCCTGTTGTTGTCGCGCTCAACAAGGTCGACCGGGTCGCCAAGCACAACCTGTTGCCGCTGGCCGCCGCGATCAACGAGGCCGGCCAGGCCGACGAGATCTTCATGATTTCGGCGCTTAACGGCGACGGCGTCGAGGAGCTGCTGCGTTATGTCGCCGAAAGCATGCCGCCGGGGCCGTGGCTTTATCCCGAAGACCAGATCTCTGATGTACCCATGCGCATGATGGCGGCCGAGATCACACGCGAGAAGCTGTTCCTGGCGCTCCATCAAGAGCTGCCCTATGGCCTTTCGGTCGAGACCGAGATGTGGACCGAGATCGACGAGGAAGACGCGGTCAGGATCGACCAGATCATCTACGTCGCCAAGGACGGTCACAAACCCATCGTGCTCGGCAAGGGCGGCCAGATGCTGAAACGCATTGGCACGACCGCGCGCAAGGAACTGGAAGCCATTCTGGGCTGCCGGGTGCACCTCTTCCTGCACGTCAAGGTGCGGCCCAATTGGCTGGATGAACCGGCCCGCTATCGCGAGATGGGTCTGGAGTTTCCGCGCCAATGACAGCGTGGCGTTGGATCAATCCCCGCTCACGCGGAAACGGCGCTGGCCCGCGCCCCCTCCTGGCCACCCCGAGGATGCTGCCATGGGTGGCCGGGAGGGGGCGTGGGCCGGTGATGCCGACGAAACCGAGAACGCGCTAGACAGCCTATGCAGTGGTCCGACGAGGGTTATGTGCTCAACGCCTGCCGCCACGGTGAAACGAGTGCCATCGTCAGCCTGCTGACCCGCGAACACGGCCGCCATCCCGGACTGGTGCGTGGCGGCGCGGGCCGCAAGTCGCGCGGCATGCTGCAGCCCGGCAACCGCGTCGAGGCCCGTTGGCGCGGCCGGCTTGAAGAACATCTGGGCACCTACACGATGGAACTGGCGACAGCCCAAGGATCAGTGCTGCTGGACGATGCCGATCGTCTGGCCTGTCTGGCCTCGGCGTGTGCGGTCGTCGAACAGACCTTGCCCGAGCGCCATCCCTATCCGGCGGTCTATGAAGCTTTCGGCGCCTTGCTCGACGCGTTGTCGGCGGACAACGAGATCTGGAGTCCGATCTATGTCCGCTGGGAACTCGGGCTCCTGGAGCAACTGGGGTTTGGTCTTGATCTCTCGTCTTGCGCGGCAACCGGCGCGACCGATGATCTTATCTACGTCTCGCCAAAGTCAGGGCGCGCGGTCTCGGCCGCTGCCGGCGAAAGCTATAAGGCGCGTCTGTTGCCGCTGCCGGCATTTCTGACTGGTTCCGGCAACGCTAATGCCGATGATGTGCTTGCCGGACTGGCCTTGACCGGCCACTTTCTGGAGCGTCACCTGCTTGCTCACGACGCCACCGGGATCGCGCCGGCGCGTGAGCGATTTCTCCATCGCTTGGCTCGCAAAGAGCCCGATCGGCCCTCATCCAGGTGATGAGGGCCGTGAATCGATCTCGCGTTACTAAAGAAGAGCAAGATTCACGCTTCTGATTGGATTCAATCAACAGCGATCTTGCTCTTTCCACAATATCTGGTGGTATAACCCGCGTATGACGGACGTCGTAGACAAACCCAATATTGAACCGGTCGCGCTCGGCGAGGCGCTCTCCGAGCGTTACCTTGCCTATGCGCTCTCCACGATCACCGCGCGATCCCTGCCTGATGTGCGTGACGGCCTGAAGCCTGTCCACCGGCGCCTGCTTTACGCCATGCGCCAACTGAAGCTCAATCCGGCCGACGGGTTCAAGAAATCCGCCCGCGTGGTCGGCGATGTGATCGGTAAGTACCATCCCCATGGCGATGTCGCGATCTATGACGCGCTGGTCCGGCTGGCCCAGGACTTTGCCGCCCGTTACCCGCTGGTCGACGGCCAGGGCAATTTCGGTAATGTGGACGGCGATAGCGCCGCGGCTATGCGGTACACCGAAGCGCGCATGACCGAGGTCGCGATGGCGCTGCTGGAGGGCATCGACGAGGACGCCGTCGACTTCCGCCCGACCTATGACGGCTCCGAAGACGAGCCGGTCGTCTTGCCCGCGCGTTTCCCGAACCTGTTGGCGAACGGCGCCAGCGGCATTGCCGTCGGTATGGCGACCAGCATCCCGCCGCACAATGTCGGTGAGCTGTGCGCGGCGCTGGTGCACTTGGTCGACAAACGCAATGCCCAGGCCGCGACCCTTGCCGGGTACATTCCAGGGCCCGATTTCCCGACCGGCGGCGAACTGGTCGAGCCGCATGAGAACATCAAGGAAGCCTATGCCACGGGCCGCGGCTCGTTCCGTCTGCGCGCGCGCTGGGTCAAGGAGGACCTTGGGCGCGGCCAGTATCAGATCGTCGTCACCGAAATTCCCTATCAGGTGCAGAAGTCACGCCTGATCGAACGCATCGCCGAACTGATCGACGCGCGCAAGCTGCCGTTGCTGGAGACCGTGCTGGATGAGTCGGCGGAGGATATCCGTCTCGTCCTGCAGCCCAAGAGCCGGACGGTCGAGGCCGAGGTGCTGATGGAAAGCCTGTTCCGCGCGACGGAGCTGGAAAACCGCATCAGCCTCAACATGAACATGCTGGATGGCGACGGCGTGCCCAAGGTGATGAACCTGCGCGATGCGCTCCTGGCGTTCATCGATCATCGCCAAGTGGTGCTCGTCAGGCGCAGCCGCTACCGGCTCGACAAGATCAACCATCGCCTGGAGATCCTGGGCGGCTACCTGATCGTCTTCCTGAACCTGGACGAGGTGATCCGCATCATCCGCGAGGAGGACGAGCCCAAGCCGGCGCTAATGAAGCGCTTCAAGCTCTCCGACGTTCAGGCCGAAGCGATTTTGAACATGCGCCTGCGGTCTCTTCGCAAGCTTGAGGAGATGGAGCTCAAGCGCGAGAAAAAGGCGCTGACCGATGAAAAGAAGTCGCTGAACGCGCTTTTGAAGAGCGAAGCCCAGCAGAAGAAGATGCTGAAGGCCGAGTTCAAGGACATCCGCGCGAAGTTCGGCGAGAAGACCGAGCTCGGCAAACGGCGCACCACGATTGGCAAGCCGCCGGCCGAGATCGACGTGCCGATCGAGGCGACCGTCGAGCGCGAGCCGATTACGGTCGTTCTGTCGGCCAAGGGCTGGATCCGCGCGGTCAAAGGCCACGGCGACGCCGTCGGCACCCTGCGCTTCAAGGAAGGCGACCGTGAGCGATTCCGCTGCGAGGCCCACACCACCGACAAGCTCGTCTTGTTCGCCACCAACGGCCGTTTCTATACGGTCGCTTGCGATAAGCTGCCGGGCGGGCGCGGTTACGGCGATCCCGTCAAGCTGATGATTGACCTGGGCAATGAGGGTGATATCGCCTCCATGATGGTCTATGTCGGCGGCCGTCAGTTCCTGGTCGCGTCGTCAGAGGGCAGGGGTTTCCTGGTGCCGGAGGATGCGGTGCTGGCACAGACACGTGGCGGCAAGCAGGTCCTGAACGTCTCGGGCAAGGGCGAGGCTGTTGTCGCCCGTGTCGCGGAAGGCAGCCACGTCGCGGTTGTCGGGGAAAACCGCAAGCTCATCATCTTCCCGGTCGGCGAACTGCCGGAGATGACCCGGGGCCGCGGTGTCATCCTGCAGCGCTACAACAGCGGCGGCCTGAGCGATGCCAAGACCTTCACGCTGAAGGAAGGGCTGAGTTGGCGTAGCGGCAGCCGGACGCGTACGGAAACCAACCTCAAGAACTGGGTCGGCAAGCGCGGTCAGGCCGGACGTATCGCTCCGCCCGGTTTCTCCAGCGCCAACCGGTTCGGCTAGAGTAGATCCTGTTTTGATGGAATCGCTTCGCGACAACGTCAAGGCAGGCGAATTTGCTCTAGTCATAGACGGAGAGCGGGTTCACATGGTTAGGGGAAACCGTCAATCGGTTCCCCCTAACCATGATCCGCTCTAAGCCGCCGCGCCGATGGCTGAGCCAACGCCGCCCGCCGGCACCGTTGGCGCGCTGATCGGTCACATTGATGCTCTCAACCGTGCGGTAGGGCGCGCGGCGTCGTGGCTGCTGCTGGCCATGGCCTTGGTGACCTTGGCCGTTGTTATCCTGCGCTACGTCTTTTCGACCGGCTTTATCTGGCTCCAGGAAAGTTACGTCTGGCTCGACGGCATCGCTTTCATGGTCGCCGCCGGCTACACGCTTTTGCGTGACGGTCATGTGCGGGTCGATGTCATCTACCGGTCGGCCTCGACGCGTTTCAAAGCCTGGGTTGACCTTCTCGGCAGTCTGTTTCTCTTGCTGCCGACCGTCATCGTCGTCGCCTGGTTTTCCGTACCCTATGTCGCGGCGTCCTGGGAACGCTTGGAAACATCCCGCGAGGCCGCCGGCTTGCCCGGCGTCTTCCTGCTGAAGACGGTCCTGCTGGTCTATTGCTTGTTGTTGGGCCTCCAGGGGCTAGCGCTGGCGGCGCGCAGCGCGCTCGTACTGATGGATCGGCGGGAGAGGCGGCCATGAGCGGCGCCGAGATCCTCGCCGTCCTGATGGTCGCGACGACCTTCGCGGTCCTGCTGGCCGGCTATCCCGTCGCGTTTTCCTTGGCCGGCACCGCGCTCGTCTTCGCCGGTATCGGCTGGGCCACCGGCGAGTTCAGCATCAATCTTCTGGGCGGCTTGAGTTCCCGCTACTTCGGCGCCATGACCAACGAAACCCTGGTCGCCGTGCCGCTCTTCATCATGATGGGGTTGTTCCTGGAACGCTCGAAGATTGCCGAACAACTCCTTGAAACTATGGGAATTTTGTTTGGTCGACTTCGGGGCGGGCTGGCGCTGTCGGTGATGATCGTCGGCGTGCTGCTGGCGGCCTCGACCGGCATTGTCGGGGCGACCGTCGTGACCATGGGGCTGCTCAGCCTGCCGACCATGATGAAGGCGGGCTACGACAACCGCCTGGCGACCGGGACGATCTGCGCGTCGGGTACCCTCGGTCAGATCATTCCGCCCTCCATCGTCCTGATCCTGCTCGGCGACATGCTGCAAGGCGCCAACACCGAGGCGCAGAACGCACTTGGCAACTTCGCGCCCGACCCAGTCTCCGTGATCGACCTCTTTGCCGGCGCCTTCATACCCGGCGTCCTGCTGGTCGGCCTCTACATGATCTACATCCTCGCGCGCTCGGCGCTCAGGCCGGGCGATGCACCGCCGTTGGTCGATACGCAGGACGCGCGTCTGTTGGCGCGGGTGGTCGACGTTCTGATCCCGCCCCTGGTGCTGATCATCGCGGTCCTGGGATCGATCTTGGCAGGCGTTGCGACGCCGACGGAAGCGGCGGCGGTCGGCGCCATCGGCGCCGCGCTGCTCGCTGCACGCCAATTGTCGTCTGGGCGAGGCCTGGCGCCGCTGGTGGCGGCCGGTTGTCTGATTGCCATGCTGCTGGTCGCCAATCTGTTTGATCTGAGGATCGGCCGCGAGGTCGTGCCCTGGTATGACACCGCGGCTTTCTGGGCGGCGGTTATCCTGGCCGTCGGTTTTGTCGGTGGGCTCGTCTTAAGTCTCCGGCAGCTTCATCGTACCCGTGTGCTGGGCGACGTATTGGACGGTTCGCTGAAGATCACCTGCATGGTCTTCGTCATCCTGCTCGGCGCCTCGGTCTTCGCGCTTGTCTTCCGCGGCCTACACGGCGACGACTTGGTTCACGAGGTGCTGACCGACCTGCCGGGCGGCGTTTTCGGCGCCATGGTGCTGGTCATGGCCGTCATGTTCGTTCTTGGATTCTTCCTCGACTTCATCGAGATCGTTTTTGTCGTCGTGCCGATTGTCGCGCCGGTCCTCTTGACCATGGGGCTGGATCCGGTCTGGCTCGGCGTCATGATCGCAATCAATCTGCAGACGAGTTTTCTAACGCCGCCGTTCGGCTTTGCGCTGTTCTATCTGCGCGGCGTCGTGCCCGACAGCATCCGCACGGCCGACATCTATCGGGGCATCGTGCCGTTTGTCGGTATTCAGCTTGTCGGGCTGGGTCTGGTCGCCCTCATCCCGTCACTTGCTACCTGGTTACCGAAGGTCCTGTTGCGTTAGGTCCAGGACGGCGACAGCGCGCGGGCTTGCAGGAAGGCAAGGTCGGCGACATCCGACCAGGCGCTGGCCTCAGCCCGGAACGCCTTGATGCTGTCATAGGTCTCGCGGCTCAACGTGTCATCGCCGATGGCTTCTTCGATGACGTCGACCGACAGGGTCGCCAAGGTTTCCAAGATCGTATCGGAGAACCGGCGGATATCGACACTGTGGTCGTCCTTCAGGCTTTGCAGCGAGGAGCTGTTGCGCGCGACAAACTCGTTCAGCACCATCTGATTGGCGCCATGGCAGGCGACCTCGACCAGTGATTTGAGATCGGCGGGCAGGTCGTTCCAGGCGTCCAGGTTAACGAAACAGTCGATCGGGCCGGAGGGTTCGTGCCAGCCGGGGTAATAGTAGTACGCGGCGTGCGACTGCAGGCTGAAGGCGAGGTCGTTATAGGGCCCGACCCAATCGACCGCGTCCAGATCGCCTGACGCCATCGCCGTTGGAATCTGGCCGCCCGGCATCGTCACGACCGTCGCGCCGGCAGCCGCCAGAACCGCGCCGCCCAGGCCGGGCATGCGGATCTTCAAGCCGTTGAAATCGTCCATCGCGTTGATTTCGCGGTTGTACCAGCCGCCCATCTGGGCGCCGGTGTTACCGGCCGGGAAGAATTTGCAGTTGAGTTCGCCGTAAATGCGGTCGGCCAAGTCCTGGCCGCCACCGAACGCAAACCACGCGTTCTGCTCCTGGGTCGTCAAGCCGAAGGGCAGGGCCGACAGGAACTGGATCGCCTTGATCTTGCCGGACCAGTAATAGGGTGCGCCGTGCCCCATCTGCGCCGTGCCGTTGCCGACCGCATCGATCGACTCAAACGGCGGCACGATTTCGCCCGCGCTCCTGACCGTGACCGTCAGACGTCCGCCCGAGGCTTCAGTGATGTACCGGGCCAGTCTGTCGGCACCGGTTCCCAGACCCGGGAAACCGGGCGGCCACGCGGTGACCATGTCCCAATCGATCGTGCTTTGGGCAATTGCCGGTGCCGGGAGCGCGGAGGCGCCGGCAGCGACGCCGCCCGCGGCTGCGCCTTTCAACATGTCGCGGCGTGCGAGCGGGCGTTTGGGCGTTTTTTCGGTCATCATGTCCCCTGGTATCGTCGGCAACGGCAAGGTTGGCTCAGTCGGTCTCGAGGTCCTGCCAACCTGTCGCGGTCAGTGCCTCGAGAGGCCGGAAGCGTGCCTTGTAGGACATCTTATCGCAGCCGGCGATCCAGTAGCCCAGATAGACGAACGGCATCGCGTGCGCCGCTGCGTGGTTGATCTGCCACAGGATCATGTACGTCCCAAGACTGCGCTCGGCGAGATCGGGGTCAAAGAACTTGTAGATGCCCGACAGACCGTCGCCGATCCAATCGGTAAGCGAGACACCGACCAGATCGTCCTCGCTGGTGCGGAACTCGATCAGCCTCGTCTTGACCGGCGTTTCTTCGATCATCGCGCGATAGTCGGCAAACGTCATGGTCGCCATGCCGCCGTCGTGATGCCGCTGCTTTTGATAGCGGTCGAAGACGTCGTACTGCTCCAGGGTCGCGGTCGCGTCGACGATGGTCGCCTTGAGATCGTCGTTGCGCCGCCATGTCTTGCGCATGGTGCGCCCCGGACTGAAGCGCGCGACCGGTTTGCGCACGGGAACGCACGCGTTGCACCCGACGCAGGCCGGTTTGTAGACGAGGTTGTGGCTGCGGCGAAAGCCGGCGCCGGTGAGCTCATCGTGAATATCCTGGGCGAACGGACCGGACAGATCCGTCACGATTTTCATTTCCATCCGGTTGGGCAGATAGGGACAGGTCTGACCGCGTGTGCCGAAGAAGAAGGCAAGCGGGCGCGTGCGCTCTTGCCCGCCGCTTGAGGCAAGCGCTGAATCGAGGGGTCTGCCGTCTGGTCTTGTCATGCCGGCGAAAGGGTAGAGCAGATCACCTTGTGATGGAATTGCTTCACGATGGCGCCGTCGCTCACGGCAGGTTGTAGTAAACGGGCGCAAAGAATGAGAATGCCACCCACAAGATCAGCACCAGCGGCAGGCCGACCTTGATGAAGTCGCTGAACCGATAATGCCCGGGCGCCATGACCAGAAGATTGGTCTGATAGCCGATCGGCGAGGCGAACGAGCAACTGGCGGCCATCACGACAGCGACGGCAAAGGCCATGGGATCGACACCCAGGCTGTGCGCCATGCTGATCCCTATCGGCGTGAACAAGACGGCCGACGCGTTGTTGCTGAGAATGTTCGTCATGATGGCGATCATCAGGAAGAAGGCGGACAACACGACCGCCGGTCCGGCATCGCCGGTCGCGCCGATCACCAGCGCGGCCAAGTAAGCGGCACCGCCCGTGTGTTGCATCGCAGCGCCCATCGCGAGCGCGGCGCCGACCAGCATGACCACCTTGATGTCGACGGCGCGGGTCGCCTGGCGCACGTTCAGACAACTGGTCGCGATCATGGCCGATGCGCCAGCGACCGAGGCGATGACCGGCGGCAGGATATCGGTGGCGATGGCAAGCACCACCAGCGCCAAGATGGTGAGGGCGCGGCGTGCCAGCGGCACGTTGGGCAGTTCGGCGGCCGACCACTCCATCAGCAGAACGTCGGGGTTGGCCCGCAGGGCCTCGATCTCGCCGCGCCGGCCCTGGACCAGCAGCACATCGCCGGGCTCCAGACGTATCTCGGTGATGCGCTGGCGGATCATGCGCGAGCGCCGTTGAATGCCCAGGACCAGACTCGAGAAACGACGCCGGAAGCCGATCTGCTCCAGGTTCTGGCCGACCATCCGGCTGGCCGGTGCGATCATAACCTCGACAAGGACGCGTTCCTCGCCCGGCATCCAGCCCCATTGTTCATCGCCGGCATCGGTGTCGCGCCGGTCGACATCGGCCATCAGGCCGTGGTCACGGGCCAGGGCGTCGGCCAGCGCCTGGCGCGTCCCGGCAACCACCAGCGTGTCACCGGGCGCCAGGGCGACGGAATCGAACGGCGGCAGCTCGGCGTGTTCGCCGCGCTGGACCATCTGCACCGTGATATCGGGCAAGCTGGCGAACTGACCGGCCGCCGCGTGCTGGCCAACCAGGTTCGACGACGGCGCCAGGGTGATTTGCGCGATGTACTGGCGCCCGGCGTTGCCCACCAGGCGGCCGGCCAGGCCGCTGCGTGGTTTGAGCAGACGCGGGGCGACCAGGATCGTATAGACCAGACCGATACTTGCCAGGACCACACCCGGTACGGCGAAAGAAAACATACTGAACGGCTGTTCGCCGAGTTCCCGCAGACTGCCGGAGACCAGGAGGTTCGTGCTGGAGCCGATCAACGTAATCATGCCGCCCAGGCAGGCCGCATAACTCAGAGGGATCATCACTTTGCTGACGGAACGTCCGCGCCGTTCCGCGAGCGCCTGCAGGACCGGGATGAAGACGACAACGATTGGCGTGTTGTTGGCGAACGCCGAAAGCACGAGGGCGACGATCAGCGCAAGGCCGATGGCGACGCGGGCGCGTCCGCGCGTCAGCATCAGCATGCCGCCGGCGATGCGTTGCAGCGCGCCCGTCTGGATCAACCCCTGGCCAACCACCAACAGGCAGACGACGGTGATCAGCGCGGGGTTGGCGAAGCCGGCCAGAACTTCGCTTGGCGCCATCAGGTTTTCGCCGTCTGGCCCGGCCAATGGCAGAATGTTGAAAATGACGAGCAGGACGGCGATCACGCTGATCGAGGTGAACTCCAGCGTGTAGGTTTCGGTCGCATAGAGGTAGACCGCCACCACAATGACGGCGAATGTCAGCCACATCGACAGAGATGCGTCGGGCATGGGCATGGCAGGCGTTCGCCCTGTTCCGTGGTCGTCGAGTTGGCCGATTATACCAAAGTTGGTGCCATCGCCCGCTTTTACACGGCGCGGCGCAATCGGGCGGCTATTGGGGCGGCGGGCGCATGTCATACAGCCTTGTCGGGCCCATGAACAGCGCGATTTTTTGGCAATCTCGCGCCGTACAGGTAGAGGTTTTCAAGACGGCTGCGCTATCATCGCCCGGTGACGGCAGGGGGATGAGGCCTTGAGCCGAAAACGCAACTTTACCAAGCGACAATTGCGCGATGCTCTCGGGCGTTTTGCGACGGGTGTCACGATCATCACGACCTGTACCCGGGAAGGCGAATTGCTGGGAATCACGGCCAATTCGTTCAATTCCGTGTCTCTTGAGCCGCCGATGGTGCTGTTCAGCTTGGCGCGCGAGGCTTACAGCCTGAACAAGTTCGAGACCTGTGATTTCTTCGCGGTCAACATCCTGCGCGAGGATCAGAGGGACCTGTCCGACAAGTTCGCCAAGGCGTCAGTCGACAAGTGGGAAGGCGTCGACTACACGACCGGCGTCACCAGTTGTCCGCTGATCCCTGAATCGCTGGCAACGTTCGAGTGTTACACGCGCTTCCACTATGACGGCGGCGACCACGTGATCTTTGTCGGCGAGGCGTTCAACATGACCGCCGGTGACGGCGGTCCTCCGTTGCTTTACTTCGACGGAAAGTACGAAAAAATCAGCTCATAAATCACTTTAAGAGCAGAAGATTTTAAGATTTATAACAAAAGGTTATTGAATATAATTAGTTTAACATATTAGGAGGTTCTTGACACCCATGCCATGGCGCAATCCAGGAGATTCCTGATCGTTGCCTTCACCTTGTCGGCGCGCTTGTCGAGATAGCGGAACGGCGGGTCTTCTTCCATGTAGGTGATCTCGGAAAGCTCGAGCTGAACGGCATGGATGCCGTCATCGGGCTGGCCGTAACTGCGCGTGATAAAGCCGCCCTTGAACCGCCCGTTCAGCACCGCGCCGTGTTCGGCGCCCCGTTCGGCGATCGCCAGCAGTTGGCCGGCGAGTTCGGCGTCGGCGCTGGCGCCTGACGCCGTTCCCAGGTTGAAATCGGGCAGGCGGCCGTCAAAGAAGCGGGGCGCGACCGAGCGGATCGTATGGCCGTCCCACAGGACAACCCGGTCATGGCGCGCCCGCAGCCGTTTGAGTTCGGCGGCGATCTGATCGTGATAGGGGCGCCAATAGGTTTCCAGGCGGCGCTCGATCTCCACATCATCGGGCGCCTGTCCGGGCAGATAGATCGGCGAGAAGTCGAACATGGTGAGGGGGCACAGCTCTGTATTGCTGGCACCCGGATAGAGCGGCGCGTTGTCCGGCGCGCGGTTGAGATCGATGACATAGCGTGAATGGGTCGCCGTCAGCACCGTTGTGCCCATGTCAGCCGCCATGTCGTAAAGCCGGTCGACATGCCAGTCCGTATCCGGCACGTGACGCGCCGGACCGGTCATGTGTTCGGCAATGCCGATCGGCACGTGGGTGCCGGCATGGGGCAGGCTGACAAGAAGCGGCGCCTCGCCGCGGATCAGCGTATAGGGTTGCATCGGTACTCCTTGGTCGCCTCCGTAACGCGGTGAGCGAGCCGTTAGGGCGTCTCAGACGGTTGAAGCAACAGGGTGTGGGCGGGCTCGATCAACGCGCGGTCCGTTGGAATGGTGACCATGTCGTTGTCGCGCCAGCGCGTGACCATGTTGTCGTAGTACGGCGAGAAGATATGGCCCGATTGCCCGGGCACCCAGACAAATCGAGAGTTGTTGAGATCGGCCAGGTCCATCACGGCACGCATGCTGGCGCCGTGGACGGTTTCGAAGACCGCGTTGTCGTTGTTGAAGATGTAGACGCCGACATTGACGCTGTAACTGTCGCCGCCGATGGGGACACGGATTTCGGTTATGTCCGACAGCACCGGCACATGCTGAAACAGACGGTGGCGGAAGACTGCGGCGTGGGCTTCGCCCCACCGCCAGGTGGCGGGATCGGTTCCGTAGCGCGCGGTAAGAAAGGCTGCGGCATCGTCGAATGCCTGCCCGGCAAGCCGATGGCAGGCAGCCGCGGCTATCTCGGCATCTTGGGTCTCATCGACACACCAATCGGCGAGGTCGCCGGACATCACCGCGTGGACAAAGGTCGGCCGGTGCCACCACGCGTCAAAAAACAGCTCACCCAGATCGTCGGCATAGATGAGGCGCGTCAGTTCGCGATACCAGGTCGCGAAGATCAGAGGTTGGTCCGATGCCTCGTCCATGTCGCCGCGCCAATCGACAAGCCTGTCTCTCAACGTCTGGCCAAGGGGCGTTTCCGGCTCGCTTGCCAGAGCAAAGGGCAGGAAGTGCTGGGCCATCAGGGAGTGCGTATCGGCCTGGATGGCGGCGAACGTTTCGACCGTATGGTCGCGGCTGAGATCCAGGAGGTCGCGGATCCGCTGGCTGCGGTAGCCCGGCTCCCAGTCGTTGCTCAGAAAGTAAGGGTAATCGTCGCCGACGACCTTTTCGTTTGCGGTGACGATGTAGCCGCGCGGCGGGTCGACCAGTTGGGGCAGATCCTCGAACGGGATCGCGCCGACCCAGTCGTAGTCGCCCGACCAGCCGGGGACGGGGACCGATCCGTCGCCGCTTCGCCGGATCGGGATGATGGCGGGCGCGTAGTAGCCGATGCGTCCGCCGGTCTCGGCCAGGACGATGTTCTGTTGGGGGCCGCGATAGTCACGCGCCGCTTCAAGCGCATCCTCCCATGACGTCGCCGTGTGCAGCTTGAGGGCCGCCTGGATGCTGCGGTCATCGTCGCTCAGCATGGTCCACGCGAGTGCGACAATCTCGTCGTCTTCGCCCAGGCCGTCCGTGTAGTCGGGGTAGATGTCGGAGATGACGGGGCCATGCCGCGTGCTGCGGATCGTGATGGTCTCATCGTCACCAAACCGAACGGTGATGGTCTCGTCGCGCAGCACGAATGGATCGCTGCCGTCGGGCGTGACGTAGCGGCCGGGATCGTCCGGGTCGACACGTTCCAGGAAGAGATCCTGGGTGTCGGGACCTGTGTTGGTAAGGCCCCAGGCGAGATCGCGGTTGTGGCCGACAATGATCGCGGGAACGCCGGGCAAGGTCGCGCCAACGACGGAAAGACCCGGCGCTTCAAGATGCGCCATGTACCAGGTGGCCGGGATGTTGTGGCCGAGATGGGGGTCGTTGGCCAGCAGCGGACTGCCCGAGGCGGTCATCGTGCCGTCGACGACCCAGTTGTTCGACCCGTTTCCTGGCCGGGGCAAGAGGTCGAGAAAGGCTTGGATCCAGGGTGCGCCGCCCAGGCCGGCGGCGCGGAGCGCCTCATCGACAATGATCGGCCCATCGGCCGGATGCGGCGGGAAGAACGCCTCGGTCTTTTCTGGCCCGAGCAACTCGATCATGCGCGCGCGCAGAACTTCCGAACGCCAGTTGCCGGAGAGGTGAAGCGCCATCACCTTGAGCCAGGCGAGCGAATCCTTCGGTTGCCAAGGCGCCGGTGCGCCGGCGAGCAAGAGGTCGAGTTCCGGGGCGGCGCCGCCGCGATGGGTGGCGAGGTACGCGTTAACGCCGGCCGCATAGGCTTCAAGCGTGCCGATCGTTGACGGATCGAGCTTTTCAAGGCTGGCAGCGGCAAGGCCGTCCAGGTCGAGCATGCGGAAGAACCGGTCAAAACGAACGGTTGCGCTGCCCATAACTGACGACAAGCGCCCCCGGACGATCAGCCGTTGCTGTTCCATCTGGAACATGCGGTCCTGGGCATGAACGAAACCGAGCCCGAAAAAGGCGTCCGCCGGCGACGCCGCAAAGATATGCGGCACCCCGTTGGCGTCACGCTGGATCTGAACCGTATCGGCCGGACCGTTGACCTCTATCGTGCCGTCGAGTTGCGGCAGCGAATACCACAGCCACCCGGCTCCGGCCGCGATCAGGCCCGCGATGACCACGACGAGGATCCCCAGGCCGAACAGAAGACGGCGTGGCCAGCGCCATGGCGACTTCGGTTTTTCTTGTAGAAAAGTCAAGTATTTGAGTTCATTTCTTAAGGTCTCGTAGCAACGACTCGCGATGCTCGTCCAGGCGCGGAATGGCGCCTCTGACGCTGGGGTCGTCATAGGCTGACAGTTTGATCGGGTTGCCGGCCATGGAGAGCTTGCCGGTTTCGGCATCCTCAACGCTGACCACCATGTTGCGGGCCAGGACCTGAGGATCGGCCAAGACCTCGGCAACGTTGTTGATCGGGCCGCAGGGCACGCCTGCGGCCTCAAGTACCTTCAGCCAGTGACCCGTCATATGGTCGGCCAGCGCAGCCTCGACCTCGATTTTGAGCGCCGCCACGTGGTGGGCGCGGTCGCTGTTGGTCAGATAGCGCGGATCGTCGACCCATTCCGGCTTGCCCAGAGCCCCGGCCAGCTTGGCGAAAAGAGAATCATTGCCGGCCGCAATGATCAGGTGGCCGTCGGCCGTCGCGTAGGCCTCGAACGGCACGATCGAGGGATGGCGCGCACCGAGCGGTTTCGGTGTTTCGCCGGTGGCGACATAGCGGGCGATGGCATTTTCCAGGATCGCCACTTGGCAATCCAGCATGCCGACGTCGATTTTCATGCCTTCGCCGGTACGCTCGCGGTCATAGACCGCCGATGCGATGCCGATGGTCGTGAACAGGCCCGCCGTGATATCGCCGACACTCGTGCCCACCCGTGTCGGCGGGCCGTCGGGCTGGCCGGTCAGGCTCATGACGCCGCCCATGCCCTGGACGACCATGTCATAGGCCGGCCGCTCGGCGTAGGGCCCGCTGTGACCGAAGCCGGAGACGGCGGCATAGATCAGTTGCGGATACTGCTCGTGGAGCACATCCCAGCCCAGACCGAGCTTATCCATGACGCCGGCACGGTAGTTCTCGACCAGGATGTCGGCGCTGGCCAAGAGATCATGAAAGATCGCACGATCGGCATCGTCCTTGAGGTTGAGGGCGATACTTTCCTTGCCGCGGTTGAGCGACGCGAAATAGGCGGAGACCGCACCCATATAGGGGCCGAAATGGCGGGCATCGTCGCCCTTTTCCGGGACTTCGATCTTGATGACGCGGGCGCCCAGGTCGCTCAGCACCATCGTGCAGTAGGGCCCGGCGAGAACGCGGGTGAGATCGAGAACGGTCAATCCGCTGAAAGGGCCGCTGGAGGGGCCGTCGGCTGGCACGGGAGTTCACCTGTCGAAAGAGGAAGATCGCGCGTTTCTAGCCCATGCGGCATTCGTGGTCCAACGCCCGGCGTCACAGCGAATTTCTTTGATTCGTGCGATAATCCCCCAATATGAAGGGCCTTCGATGACGGGGGCACCAGGGAAGAACGGATGGCCAAGGACAAATTTGACGACGTCACCCAGATGGTCCGCGCGATGACGCCGAGCTATCCGGTCTACTGCATCCATCCCGAAACCCTGAAGGCGACTGCCGAGCGGTTTGTCGAGACCTTCCCGGGCCGGGTTCTCTACGCCATCAAGTGCAACCCGCATCCCAAGATCATGCAGATCCTGTACGACGCCGGCATCCGCCACTTCGATACGGCGTCGCTGGCGGAAATCGCCCAGGTGCGCGAGCAGTTCCGCGATGCCGGCGCCTACTTCATGCACCCGGTCAAGGCGCGGGCGGCGATCAAGGCGGCCTATGAGGTCTATGGTATTCGTCATTACGTGGTCGATCATCCGGCGGAACTTGCCAAGGTGCTCGATGAGACGGGCGGCGAGGGCGTCACCATCGTGGTGCGCATCGCGACGCCGGCCGCCGGTGCGGCCTATGATCTTTCCAAGAAGTTCGGCGTGCGTCCGGCCGAGGCGCCTTATATTTTGAAGGAGGCGAAGTCCTGGGGCTGTCAGACCGGCCTGTCGTTCCACGTGGGTTCCCAATGCCTGGTGCCGCGCGCCTATAAGACGGCGCTGGAAATGGTCGGGGATGTCATCGAGGCGGCCAAGGTCGATCTGCACATGCTGGATGTCGGCGGCGGTTTCCCGGCCAGCTACCAGGGCGTACAGATGCCACCGCTCGAAAGCTACATGACTGAGATTTCCGAAGGTCTGAAGACGCTCGATCTGCGCAAGGACTGCACGGTCATGTGCGAGCCGGGCCGCGCGCTGGTCGCCGACGGTATGTCGCTGGTCACCCAGGTGCTGCTGCGCAAGGAAGATCAGGTCTACATCAACGACGGTATCTACGGCAGCCTGTCGGAGATGGTCACCGCCAAGGTCCAGATGCCGGTGCGCGCCATCCGTCTTGACGAACCGATGTCTGACAACGGCATGGACTTCAGCGTCGCCGGGCCGACCTGTGACTCGCTCGATGTCCTGCCGTTCACCTTCCACCTGCCCGAAGACATGCGCGAAGGCGACTGGATCGAAATCGGCACGGTCGGTGCCTATGGCAACGCGCTGCGCACCAACTTCAACGGCTTCTATCCCGACACCTTCGTTGAAGTCTCGAAGGCAACTGATGCCGCGCTGATCGGCGACGGTGTCTTGCAGGCCAAGGCGTCGTGAGCGCGGTCGCCAAACAACATCATATCGACGTGCCCCATGGCGACGGCACGGTGCGTCTTGGCTATCTGGAATGGGGTGACAGCGACGCTGCGCGAACGGCGTTGTGTATCCATGGTATCTCGCGCAACGCGCACGACTTCAATTGGCTGGGGCGCGAACTGGCGAAAGCCGGATGGCGCGTTATCGCGATCGACATGGTCGGCCGCGGCGCCAGTCAGTGGCTCGACGATCCCGCCGGTTACGCCGTGCCGTCATACATTCAGCACACGGCCCACGTGGTGGCGGCGCTCGATTTGGGCGAGGTCGATTGGATCGGCACGTCGATGGGCGGGCTTATCGGCATGATCGCTGCCTCAATCGGCGCGGTGCCGATGCGCCGCCTGGTGCTGAACGATATCGGTCCTTTCATCGCCGCCGATGTCATCGCCGGCATTGTCGAGCGGGCAGGCGAGGTGCCGGCATTCGACAACGAAGACGCGATCAAGGCGTTTTTGATGGAGCGGTTCACACCCTATGGTCCGGTGAGCGATAGCCAGTGGTCCTATCTGGCCCATCATAGCGGTCGGCGCGATGGCAATGGCACGTTGCGTCTGGCCTGCGATCCCGCCGTCGTGGCGCCCATGGCGAACCAGGAACCGGGCGACGCCGATCTCTGGGAGAGTTTCGACGCGATCAAGGTGCCGACCCTGGTGGTGCGCGGTGGTGTGTCCGAGGTTTTGGATCAGCCGACCGCCGAAGCGATGATGACGCGCGGCCCCAACGCCACGCTTGTCACCTTTCACGGCATCACCCACCCGCTATGGCTTGCCGACGACGAGCAGATCCACTTAATACGCGATTGGCTTGAGGGCCATCCGCTCAGCGAGGATCGCCTCGCCGCCAAGAGTTAGGCGGGCACGAGAGGCGGCCATGACTCCCTTTGTTCCGCGACCGCCATGGCGCAATGGTGATCTGCAGACGCTGAGGAATTCGATCGTTCGGCCGATCTACGATTTCAAACGTTGGCCGGGTGAGCGTTTGCTGTTGGCCATGCGTGACGCGACAGGTGATCGTCTTGCCGCAAGCCTGCACCGGCCGGCAGCAACAACGGGCAAACCGCTGGTCATTTTGGTTCCCGGCGTGACCGGGTGCGAAGAGAGCATCTACATCAAGGCCACCGCGACGGCGCTGCTCAAGGCAGGATTTCCGGCGCTGCGGCTTAACCTGCGGGGATCGCCGCCGTCGCGCCCGACGTGCCGCGATCACTATCACGCCGGCCGCAGTGAGGACCTGCGCGATGTTGTCGAAGCATTGCCGCGATCACTCAAGGCTCATGGGTTGGTCGTCGTCGGCTTTTCGCTTGGCGGCAACATGGCGCTGAAGTGTTTGGGCGAGGATGGCGAAGCGTCACCTTTCTTGGCAGCGGCCTCGATCAGTGCACCGATTGATCTGTTTGCCACGACGCGCCAGTTCACATCGCGACGCAACAAGGTCTATCACCAGTGGATGCTGAACAACCTGAAGAAAGAGGCGCTGATGCCGGGCGCGGACGTCTCAGCCGACGAGCGCGAAGCGGTGATCGGCGCGCGTACGGTCATCGAGTATGACGATCTCTATGTCGCTCGCCGCAACGGGTTTGATGGCGCCGAAGACTACTATGAGAAATGCCAGGCCCTGACCTTTTTGGATGCGATCCGCACGCCCGCGCTGATCATTCATGCCGACGACGATCCCTGGATCCCGTCCGATGCTTATCGGCGTTTCGATTGGGCGAAAAATTCCTGGCTTAAGCCGGAGTTAACCGAAGCAGGAGGCCATGTCGGTTTCCATGCGCGCGGCAGCAAAGTGCCATGGCACGATCAGCGCATTCTCGCGTTTCTGGATGACGTCATGCTGAGCTGAGTTTTCGCGCGATGTCGAGCGCGGCATAGGTCAAGACGCCGTCGGCGCCGGCGCGCTTGAAACACTGCAATGCTTCCGGCCAGACCTTCGCGCCATCCAGCCAACCGCGTTCGACAGCACCTTGGATCATCGCGTATTCGCCGGACACCTGATAGGCGAAGGTCGGCACGCCGAAGGTGTCTTTGACCCGGCGCACGATATCCAAATAGGGCATGCCCGGTTTGACCATCACCATATCGGCGCCTTCGTCGAGGTCGAAGGCAACCTCGCGCAGCGCCTCGTCGGAGTTGGCCGGGTTCATCTGATAGGTGCGCTTGTCGCCTTGGCCCAGATTGGCTGACGAGCCTAGCGCGTCGCGGAACGGTCCGTAGAAACCTGAGGCGTACTTCGACGCATAGGCCATGATGCGGACGTTGCGGAAACCGGCGCTATCTAGCGCCTTGCGAATGGCACCGATGCGTCCATCCATCATGTCCGACGGCGAGATGATGTCGCAGCCGGCTTCGGCCTGCACCAGGGCTTGGCGGCATAGGATCTCAACGGTCTCGTCGTTGAGGATCTCCTCGTCGTCCAAGATGCCGTCATGGCCGTGGGTCGTATAGGGATCGAGCGCGACATCGACCATGACGCCCAGACCGTCGACATTGGCCTTCAACGCTGCGGTTGCCCGGCATACGAGGTTGCCGGCGTTGGTCGCTTCGCGACCGTCGGCCGCCTTGACGTCTTGCGGCGTGTTGGGGAAGAGCGCGACGGCCGGGATACCGAAATCGCGCGCCTCCTTACCGGCCTCGACGATCAGGTCGACGCTAAGCCTGTCGACGCCGGGCATCGACGCAACGGGCTCGCGTTCGTTCTCGCCGTCGCGGACAAAAATCGGCCAGATCAGATCCCCGGGACTCAGCGTCGTTTCGGCGACCAGGCGGCGCGACCAGGCATCAAGCCGGTTGCGCCTAAGCCGCGTCGCCGGATAGGCGCCGGGGAAACTGATCGGACCGTTCGTCACCGCGTCATGCTGCTTCCAGCGCCTGCTTCAGGTCGGCAAGAATGTCGTCGATATGCTCAATACCGATCGACAGCCTGACATAACCCTCCGAAACGCCGGTCGCAAGCTGGTCCTCAGCCGACAACTGGGAGTGGGTCGTCGTTGCCGGGTGAATGGCGAGGCTCCTGGCGTCACCGATATTGGCGACGTGATAGAACATCTCAAGCGCATCGATGAATTTGCGCCCGGATTCCAACCCACCCTTGAGCTCGAAACCCACCAAGGCGCCATAGCCGCCTTTCAGATAGGTATCGGCACGCCGTTTGGTTTCGCCTGACTGCATGCTTGGAAAGATCACCTCGGTGACCTTGTCCTGGCTGGACAGGAACTGGGCGACCGCCGCGGCGTTCTCACAATGGCGCTCCATTCTGAGCGGCAGGGTCTCCAGGCCCTGGATGAACTGGAACGCGTTGAACGGGCTCATCGGCGCGCCGATATCGCGCAGCAGCGTGACACGCGCCTTGATGATATAGGCAATCGGCCCCAGCGGCTTGACCGCCTCGGTCCACACCGCGCCGTGATAGCTGGGATCGGGCTGGTTCAGCATCGGGAAACGGTCGCCCTGGGCTTCCCAGTCGAAGTTGCCGCCATCGACGATCAGGCCGCCGATCGAGGTGCCGTGGCCGCCGATATACTTGGTCGTCGAATAGACGATGATCGCCGCGCCATGGTCGAACGGCCGGCACAGGACCGGGCAGGCGGTGTTGTCCATGATCAGCGGCACACCGAGCTCGCGGCCGATATCGGCGACCTCTTTGATCGGGAAGACGTTCAGTTTGGGATTGGGCAGGGTCTCGGCGTAGTAGCAGCGGGTGCGCTCGTCGGTCGCGTTGCGGAAGCCCTCAGGGTCGGCCGGATCGACATAGCGGACCTCGATCCCCATGGTGCTCAACGTGTTAGAAAAGAGGTTCCACGTTCCGCCATAAAGGTCTGTCGAACTTACGAAATTGTCGCCTGCGTGGCAGATGTTCTGGATCGCGAACAGCGACGCGGCCTGACCCGAGCCAAGAGCCAGCGAGGCGACTCCGCCTTCAAGGGCGGCGACCCGCTTTTCGAGCACGTCGTTGGTCGGATTCATGATCCGGGTGTAGATGTTGCCGAACTCTTTGAGCCCAAACAGATTTGACGCGTGCTCGGTGCTATCGAACTGATAGGATGTCGTCTGATAGATCGGCACGGCGACCGCGTTGGTGGTTTCGTCGCTGCGATAACCGGCGTGCAGCACGATGGTTTCCGGGTTCTGGCTCTCGGTCATGGTGCCCTGATCCTTTGTCTGTCGGTGGTCGTAAAATAGAGATGGGGAGCGGCGCCAGCAGGCGCCGCCCCCCATCGGGACCCCTGCGGCGGCTACTCCGCCGCCGAAATATGTACCGCCGCGGGGGTTATTTCCAGACTGACGGGCGTTTCGCCGCCGATGATGTCGAGCACCGGGCAGTGACGATCAACCGTCGCTTTCAGTTCTTCCAGTCGTTCAATCGGCGCTGGGCTATCGATGTCCACGCTGCCACGAATGGCGGTGAAACCCGGTCGGACGTCCTCGTTTGCGGCGGTAAAGCCGCTCAAGTCGATATCGCCCTCCAGGTGCACCGACACGCCATCCAGCGGGATGCCCAGGCGATCGGCGTAGAGTCGGTAGGTGATTTCCTGGCATGACGCCAACGAGGCCAGGATCAGCTCGACGGGGTTCGGGCCCTTGTCCGTGCCGCCGAGCGCCTCGGGTTCGTCGACATCCAGGAAGAAGTTCCGCGTATTGACCCTGCTGTGCAGGCCCGCGATTTGGCGACTGGTCGCGCTGAATGTCGCTTGTGCCGCTTCGTTGTCGGCAACAAAGGTGTCGCGCAGACCGTTGAAGCCATCGCGATAGGCAAATTGTTCCGTGGTCATCGTCTGTCTCCTTGAACCACCGTTATCAAACGGGCCCACGGGAGACTTCCCGTGGCGCTTTAGCGGTTGGCGACGCGGACGCAAGCTGCCCCTCAAATCCCGCGGGTCCCTTCGGGGAACCAAGCCAACAAAAAAACCGCCTCAGCGTGGTGCCGGGCGGTTTGAAACGTGGTCCGGCGCTTTAGCTGGTATTTTTAGAGCGCCCCGCAAGCTGACAATCAAATCGGCGCTGATGAATCTTAAATCACTATCGCTTGCGGGTTGTCAAGCGGTTCCCGCCGGCGGCATTCGCACAGGTGACATGGCCACCTTGCCGTGATGGCAGGGCAGACAGCGCTCACGGATGTGTCGAAGTACGTTGACCTTGCGCCCGTCACCTCTAAGAATCCCAATCGCTGGGCGGACACACCCCCCTTTCGATGGTGTCGCCTAAGCGGGAACCAAGTGAACGTCACGAGCGACAGAGGAGAGAGCTCACAATGAGACGTGGATTGGACAAACTTTACTATCGTTTGAAGGACGGCGCGCTCAGCCGGCGTGAGATGCATGCTGTTCTGGCGGCGGGTGGCTTCTCGCTCGCGGCGATGAATGTCGGCGGCCGACAGGCTCTGGCCCAGGAGAGCTGCGGTTCCGACCACCCGACCTTCTTCATCTGGTCGGGCTACGAGATTCCGGAGTTCTATCCGGCCTACATGGAAAAGCACGGCTGCCTGCCTAACTTCTCCATGTTCGGCGACGAGGAAGAGGCCTTTGCCAAGATGCGCGCCGGTTTCTCGCCCGACGTCATGCAGCCCTGCTCCTACAAGGTGAAGCAGTGGTACGACGCCGGCCTGTTGGCGCCTATCGATACATCGCGCCTGTCGAACTGGTCCGATCTGATTCCCGCGCTGATCGACATGCCGGTCGGTACCCAGGGCGGCGAGCGGGTGTTCATCCCCACCGATTGGGGCCTGACCTCCGTCACCTACCGCAAGGACTTGGCGCCGGAGTATGTCGACAACAACACCTGGGGCATTCTCTGGGACGAGACCTACTCAGGGCGCCTGTCGATGATCGACAGCCTGATCGACGGTGTCGCCGTCGCCGGCATCTACAAGGGCGTGCCCAATCCGTTCAACCTGTCGAACCCCGAAGACATGGAAACGGTGCGCGAGGCCCTTCAGGTCCAGTTGCCGCTGCTGCGCTTTTATTCGAACAGCATGACCGATGTGGAGAACGCCTTGGCGTCCGGTGAGCTGATCGCGGCGGCAACCTGGAACAGCTCGTGGGTGGCGCTGAAGGACCAGGGCCTTGATGTCGGCTTCATGACGCCGAAGGAAGGGCCGATGACCTGGGTTTGCGGCATCGTGCGCAATCCCGCCAACGACTCGCACGGTCCGGAGATGGTCGACCTGGCTTATGAGGTGATGGACAGCTTCATCAGCCCCGAAGCCGGCGCCTGGGAAATCGAGAACTACGGCTACGGCGTGTCGAACCAGAAGGCGTTCGAATTGGTCGGTCCGGAGAAGCTTGCCGAACTCGGTCTGCCGGCGGATCCCGGCCCCTACCTGGCGGCCGGTATCTTCCAGGAGGCCATGGTGCCGGAAGACAAGATCCAGATCATGTTCGAAGAGGTCAAGGCGGGCATGTAAGCCCTCCCTCGATCGTTGGGGGCGGGGCGGTCTTTTGGCCGCCCCGTTTCTTTTTGACGCGGAGTCTGGAGCCGTTAACCTGCCGCCATGCGTTTCCTGGTTTTTCAGCATATCGACATCGAACACCCCGGCATCTTCCGCGACCTGATGGCGGAAGCCGGGATCGGCTGGGATGCGGTGGAGCTTGACGAAGGCGAGCCGATCCCCGCCCTCGACAGTTACGACGCGCTGATGGTGATGGGCGGGCCGATGGATGTCTTCGACGAAGACGAGCATCCATGGCTGGTTCCGGAGAAAGCAGCGATCCGCGAAGCCGTGCGCGAGCGCGCTATGCCGTATTTCGGATTTTGTCTCGGCCATCAGTTGCTGGCTGACGCGTTGGGTGGTCGGTGCGAGCGCATGCCGGTGCCGGAGGTCGGCATCATGGAGGTGTCGCTGACCGACGCAGGCAAGCGTGATCCATTGATGCAAGGCATCCCCGGCACATTCAAGGCGCTGCAGTGGCACGGCGTCGCGGTGACCGAGATGCCCGAGGGCGGTGTTGCACTGGCGCATTCGCCGATCTGCGCGGTGCAGGCGCAGCGCGTCGGCGCTCTTGCCTTCGGCATTCAGTACCACGTTGAGATGACCGACAAGACGGTCCAGGAGTGGGGCGCGGTGCCGGCTTATCAGGAGTCACTCGAAAAGACATTGGGTGCCGGCGCGCTCGATCGGTTCGACGCGGAGTGCCGTGCCAACATGGGTGACTTCAACAAGGCCTCTCGCCGGTTGTTCGATAACTTCCTGGGCGAGATCAAAGCGAACGGGCGCGACGTCGCCTGATGAGCTGGAAGCCGAACGCCGCCGCCGTCCAGGCGTTGCTTGATCATGAGATTCAAACTTTCGAAAACGATCATCCGCGTTCGCGCGCGTTGTTCGAGGCCGCCGGCGCGCATCTGCTGAACGGCGTGCCGCTCAACTGGATGCGGCGCTGGGCAGGCCCGTTTCCGCTCTACGCTGATCGTGCCAGCGGCGCCCACGTGACCGATGTCGATGGCCGCGACTACGTCGATTTCTGCATGGGCGATACCGCATCGCTGTTCGGTCACGGCCGGACAGATGTGGCGCAGGCGCTCAAGACGCGCCTTGCGACTGGCGCCAGTATGATGCTGCCGACCGCCGATGCGGCGGAAGTCGGTGCGTCACTTGCCGAACGTTTCGGTTTGCCGACTTGGCAGTTCGCGGTTTCCGCGACCGATGCCAACCGCTTCATTCTGCGTTTGGCGCGCGCGGTTACCGGCAAGCGCAAGGTCTTGCTGTTCAACGGCTGTTATCACGGCAATTTGGTCGAGGCATTGGTTACAGCGAGAAACGGCGTCGCCGCGGCCAGTCCGGAGATGGTCGGTCATGAGGTCGACCCGCGCGAGACGACGGAAGTCGTCGAGTTCAACGACATCGAAGCGGTCGAACGTGTGCTGGCCGCCGGCGACATCGCCTGCGTCATGACCGAACCGGCGCTGACCAACTGTCGGATCGTATTGCCCGAACCTGGTTTTCTCGAGGCGGTCAAAGCCGCCGCACACCGTCATGACGCCATCTTCGCGCTCGACGAAACACACACCATCTGCTGCGGCCCGGGCGGCTACACGGCGCTCCATGACGTCAGGCCGGACACGGTGACGCTCGGCAAGCCGATTGCCGGCGGCGTGCCGGCGGCAGCCTATGGTCTCTCTGCCGACCTCGCCGCGCGGGTTGGTGCGGTGATGGCGGAGACCGGTCCGGGCATCTTTGCCATCGGCGGTACGTTGACCGGCCATGCGCTGGCATTGGCCGGCATGCGCGTCATGCTTGACGATGTCATGACCGACAAGACGTTCGCTCCGATGATGGAAGCCGCGGAAGCGATCGAAGCAGGTGTTGGTGATGTCCTCGCGAGGCATGAATGCGACGGTCATGTCATCCGGCTCGGTGCGCGTGTTGCCTATGACCCCTTCAGCAAGACGACGTCGAACGGGCGCGATGCAATGGCGGCGACCGATGAACTGTTCGATCGACTGCTGCACCTCTTCATGCTGAACCGCGGCGTATTGTTGACGCCGTTCCAGAACATGTGCCTGGTCGCGCCTCAGACCGCGCGCTCGGATATCGAGCGCCATAGCGGTCTGCTCGATGATCTGCTGACCGCGCTGCGTCCGTCATAAACCTGCGCCGGTTCTGCGTTACGTTCTTGTTTTGGAGATTTGCCAATGCCTAGCAGTGTGGTGTCGCCGACAAAAGAGTCACTTGCCGTCGGTCCGCTGAACGCGGTTCGCCTGTTTTGTGTCGAGGTTGCCCCGGCGGCCGATTTCTATCGTGACGTTCTCGGCCTGACGGAACTGTTTCGCAGTGACGATGCCGCCATGTTTCAGAGCGGGCAGGTTGGGTTGTTGGTCGAGAAGGGCGACCCCAACGATGCAGAAGAGGCCGAGCTGATCGGGCGCTTCGCCGGCATCTCGTTCCCGGTCGACGATATCGCAGCGGTCTACGCCGCCTGGTCCGAGGCGGGCGTTAGATTTCACGGCGAGCCCAAGCGTCAGCCTTGGGGCGGTACGCTTGCCCATTTCGACGACCCCGCCGGCAACACGCTCACCCTCGTACAGGAGTAAGCGCGGAACGCGACGTGTCTACCCCGTGAACGCCTGGAGGCCGGTCTGCGCGCGGCCCAGGATCAGGGCGTGGATATCGTGGGTGCCCTCATACGTGTTCACGGCTTCCAGGTTCAGCACGTGACGGATGACACCGTACTCGTCGCTGACGCCGTTGCCGCCATGCATGTCGCGTGACATCCGCGCGATGTCGAGCGACTTGCCGCAGGAGTTGCGCTTGATCAGCGAGATCATTTCCGGTGCGGCGCGGTTCTCGTCCTTCAATCGTCCGACCCGGAGACATGACTGCAAACCGATCGCGATTTCCGTCTGCATGTCGGCGAGCTTCTTCTGGATCAACTGATTGGCGGCGAGCGGTCGGCCGAACTGGGTGCGCTCCAGCGTATAGGTTCGTGCGGCATGCCAGCAGAAGCTGGCGGCACCCAGCGCGCCCCAGGCTATGCCGAAGCGCGCGTTGTTGAGACAACCGAACGGGCCCTTCAGGCCGCGGATGTCGGGGAAGGCGTTTTCTTCCGGCACGAAGACGTCGTCCATGACGATTTCGCCGGTCGGCCCGGCGCGCAGACTGAACTTGCCTTCGATCTTCGGTGTCGTCAGGCCCTTCATGCCGCGTTCCAGGACAAAACCCCGGATGTCGCCCTCATCGTCTTTGGCCCAGACAACGAAGACATCGGCGATGGGCGAGTTGGAGATCCACATCTTGGCGCCGGACAAGAGGTAACCGCCATCGGCCTTGCGCGCCCGGGTCTTCATGCCACCGGGATCGGAGCCGTGATCGGGTTCGGTCAGGCCGAACGCACCGATGAACTCGCCGGTCGCGAGCTTGGGCAGGAACTTCTGCCGCTGCTCCTCGGTGCCATAGGCGTGGATCGGGTGCATGACCAGACTGGACTGGACCGAGGCCGACGAACGGTAGGCGCTGTCAACATATTCGATCTCATGGGCGATCAGGCCGTAGGCGACGTAGCTGACGCCAGCGCAGCCATAACCGTCGATGGTCGGGCCCAACAGGCCCATCTCGCCCATCTTGGCCATGACGTCGCGGTCGCTCGACTCGTTGCGGAAATCGTCCTGAACGCGCCCCATCAGGTAGTCGCCGGCGAATTGGCGCGTGCTGTCGCGGATCATGCGCTCGTCTTCGGTCAACTGCTCGTCGAGCAGGAACGGATCGTCCCATTGGAAATGGGCGCGCTGCTTGGCGCTGGAAGAGGAGGTGCCCGACTGGGCCGCTGCCTTGCTCATGATCGAGGCTCCGCGTCGCGAATATGGAGGTTAACCGATCATATAGCGCCTTACCGGGTGCTTGGCGAGGGTAGCGCTGCCATCACTGGTTGGTCCGTGCCAGGTCGTCTCCGGCTTCGACCACCAGTTCGGCGAGCCGGTCGACGTGCTGACGACTGGTTCCGTAGTGCATGATGTTGGCGCGGATCGCGAACCGGCCGTTCAGTACGGTTTGGGACGGATAGGCTTCGCCGTCGGCCTGGATCTTGGCCAAAACGGCCTTGTTGAGGGCGTTGAGGCGATCGTCATCGCCGCGCAAAGCTTTGGGCGCGAAGCGAAAACAGACGATAGACAGTTCGACGGGTGCAAGAAGTTCCAGATCGTCACGTTCGTCGATGACACTAGCGAGGTGACGGGCGAGGCTGTTGTGGCGTGTCACGGTCTTGGCGAGGCCCTGGCGGCCGATATGCATCAAGGTCGCCCAGACCTTGAACGCACGGTAGCTGCGGGTTAGCGGAAAACTGTACTCCATCGGCGGGCCCAGTTCATCGCGGCTGTCGGGACCGTCCACGCGGATGTAAGGCGGAATCAGAGAAAACGTGTCGCGCAAATTGGCGGCATCGCGCACCAGGACACAGCCGCACTCGATCGGCACGGCCATCCATTTGTGAGGATCGAGGGCGAGCGAGTCCGCCCGCGCCAAACCGGCGAACTGGGGGGCGAGATCGGCGTCCAGGAAACCGAAGGCGCCGTAGGCGCCGTCGACGTGGAGCCACAGCCCTTCGCGTTCGGCGATGTCGGCAAGACCGTCCAGATCGTCGATCGCACCGGTGTTGACGGTTCCGGCGCTGCCGACAACACAGAACGGGTGAAATCCATCTTTCTTATCTTTATCAACAAGTTCCGCTAGTTTATTGAGGTCCATATGGAAGTTGTCATCGGTGGATACCTGCCGGATGGCGTCGCTGCCCAAACCCATCAGCTCAACCGCTTTTCTGACACAGGCGTGGACTTCGCCACCGGCATAGAGCATCAGGCGCGGGCCGCCGTGGAGCCCGTCTTTCCGGATATCCCATCCTAATCGCTTGGCGGCATGGTGCCGTGCTGCTGCAAGCGCTGTCAGGTTCGCCATCGAGCCGCCGGAGGTCAGCACGCCGTGGGCCTCGGGGTTGGTGAACCCCATCAACGTCTTCAGCCAGCCGATCACGCAGCGCTCCAGGACGATCGCGCCGTGGAAACCGCCGCCGCACGCGATATTGGCCGACGCTGACAGCATTTCCGTCAAAACCGGCATATGCGCCGGCGGCGAGATCACCCAGCCGTAGAAGCCCGGGTTTCCGTTGCCGCGCGGCTGGCTCAAGATGTGCTCAGCAGCGAAGTCCAGGATCGTATCGGGATCGCTGCCGGTTTCCGGCAGGGGCTGGTTCAGCAGGACGTCGACCGCATCGGGCGTTGGGTCGGGCCGGATGGGGTCTTTGACGACGTCGCGCAGATGCGCGTTGGCCAAGGCCACGACACGCTCGCCAAGCCGGCGGAACTCGTCTTCATCGATCACCTGGTCGGCGGGGAAGGGGTCGGTCATGCCGCGCTCCTTAAGGTTGATCTTGACCCGGCGCTTGCGCAAGGTCGGGGGATGGTTGCCAAGGCAAGCACGATGATCGCCGCCGCGCCAGCCACAAGACGCTGCGCACGCTTGGGGCCACTTTGCGGCGCCGTCGTCGTGGCGGCGATGGCGTTGGTTGCGGGAACGCCGGCGCAGGCCGGGCAGACCGTATTGAGCGATCTCACGCGGACGGAAACCGTATATTTCTGGCCCGATCTCTACCGAAACGGCGGCGAGACGCTTTACTGCCGGCAGCCGTTTTCGGTCCGGCTTGGGCTGACCATGGCCCATGTCTACGCGCCCGAATGGGTCGCCTTTCAACTGGACTGTGACGACGTCGACCAGTGCCGCGGGGCGGTGCCTGCCTTCGCTTACATTGAATCGGATCTGCACAATCTCTACCCCGCGCGTCTGGGCACGGACGACGCGCGCGGCGAACTGCCGTTCGGCTATGTGCCCGGCGACCGCCGCGATTTCGGGCAAGACTGCATCTTCAAGGTCGATCCGGCACGTGGCCTGGCGCAGCCGCCGGTACCGGCACGCGGCGATATTGCCCGCGCCGTTCTCTATATGATGTGGGAGTACGGCCTTACGCTGCCGCGTTTGATGACGCGCGATCTCTTGCGCCAGTGGCACCGGGAGGATCCCGTCGATGCCGGGGAACGAGAGCGCAACGACTCGATCGCGGCGATCCAGGGCAACCGCAACCCGTTCATCGATACGCCGGAACTGGTCGACAGGTTCTGATCTGGCGGCATGGTTTTGCCGCTGTCTGCGCAACCTGGGGGCTGTCATCTTCTCTTGCTCCCGCACCTGACCTTCGGCTAGTGGTGGCTGGCTCACCGGTGCGCGAGATAGCGGGAGTTTTTCAGGGCTGGGCGGCGGGTTTGGTTTGATCGACGTCACGGACATATCGAAGTCCTTCGGCGGCATGCGTGCGGTTGAAGACTGCAGCCTGCGCATCGAGACCGGCAAAATCACCGGCGTCATCGGTCCGAACGGCGCCGGTAAGACGACGCTGTTCAATATGATCGCCGGCACCATGAAGCCGGATGCCGGGCAGATCGTCATGGACGGCAAGGACGTGACCGGCTGGCCGTCCCACCGGCTCTATGGCGAGGGACTTGTCCGGACCTATCAGATCCCACGCGAGTTTTCGCAGATGACGGTGGTCGAGAACTTGATGGTGGCCGCGCCCGATCAACCGGGCGATCAGCTTTGGCGAACCCTGTTTCAGCGCCGGCGTGTCGCCGATTTCGACAATGGGATCCGCGAGCGCGCGGAGGAGGTTCTGGCGTTCCTGCAGATCCAGAAGCTGCGCAACGAACTCGCCGGCCATTTGTCGGGCGGTCAGAAGAAGCTGATCGAAATCGGCCGCACGATGATGACCGAGGCCAAGGTGGCGCTGTTGGATGAGCCCGGCGCCGGGGTCAACCGAACGCTGTTGGTCAAGATCTGCGACACTATCCTGCGTCTCAACAAGGAGCGCGGCTACACCATCTGCATCATCGAACACGACATGGATGTGATCTCGCGCCTGTCTGACACGGTCATCGTTATGGCGGAAGGCAAGGTGCTGACCCAGGGTTCCATGGCCGAGATACGCGCCAACAAGGCTGTCATCGAGGCTTATCTGGGTGGCGCATCGTGAGTCTGTTGGTGGTCGATCATGTGACCGGTGGGTACGGCGACTCAACCATCCTTCAGGACCTCTCCGTTCGGGTCGACGAGAACGAGATCGTCGTTCTGATCGGGCCCAATGGTGCAGGCAAGTCCACGGTCATGAAGGCGATATTCGGCCTTGCCAATGTGCGCGAGGGAACCATCACGTTCGCCGAGCATGACATCACCCGGCTGCGAACCGACCGCATCGTGCGCCGCGGCATCGGCTACGTACCTCAGGAATACAATGTCTTCCCCACTATGAGCGTGCACGAAAACCTGGAGATGGGCGCGTTTACCCGAAGCGACGATATCGAGCCCTTGATCGCGCGCATGTTCGAGTTGTTCCCGGACCTGAAAGACAAACGCCGCGATCCCGCCGGCTCGCTTTCCGGCGGACAACGGCAGATGGTCGCGTTCGCCCGCGCGCTCATGCTGGAGCCGCAACTGATCATGCTCGACGAACCAACAGCCGGTCTGTCGCCGCTCTACATGGAGCAGATCTTCAACAAGGTCATCGATATCAACAAACTCGGCACGACCGTCCTGATGGTCGAGCAGAACGCCAAACAGGCACTTGCCATTGCCGACAGGGGTTATGTCCTGGTCCAGGGACACGCACGTTATGAGAACACAGGCGCGAACCTCCTGGCCGATCCCGAAGTCGGTGAACTGTTCCTGGGCGGCGGGGCCTGAGGACCGGCCATGGAGATCGTTGAGATCATTCGTCTGCTGATCCACGGTCTGGTGCTGGGCAGCATCCTGACCCTGGGCGCGGTTGGCCTGTCGCTGCAATACGGCATCCTGCGTTTCGCCAATTTTGCCCATGGCGACGTGATAACGCTGGGCGCCTATTTCGGTCTGTTCGCGATTACCGCTTCGGGCGTCCAGGCCTGGGCGGCGCTGCCGTTCGCCATGCTGATGACGTTCCTGGTCGCACTCGCGATTGATCAGACGCTCTACAAACGATTGCGCAGCACGCAGCCGATTATCCTGCTGATCGCCTCGGTCGGCATCGCCTTCATGATGCGCAGCGCCATCAGTTTGATCTGGGGGCCGGACAATCACGTCTATCAGGCCGGTGTCCAGGTTCCCATCAGAGTCGGAGATGTTCCCATCAAACCGGTTTGGATCATGATCGTCGGCGGCGCGGCGATCCTGGTCCTGGCACTGCATCTCTTCCTGAAGCACACCAAGGTCGGCAAGGCGATGCGCGCGATGAGCGACAACCGTGATCTCGCGCAGGCCAGCGGCATCGCGGTCGAACGGGTTATCATCTGGACCTGGGCGATCAGCGCTGCGCTGGCCGCGGCAGCCGGCGTCATGCTGGGCATGGATACGCAGCTCAACCCGGTTATGGGTTGGAAGCTGCTGTTGCCGATCTTTGCCGCGGCGATCCTGGGCGGTATCGGCAAACCTTATGGCGCGATTGCCGGTGGTCTGACGATCGGCGTCGTCCAGGAGATGTCAACGCTTGCGATTGCGCCGGCCTATAAACCTGCGATCGCCTTTGGCCTGATGGTCATCATCTTGATTTGGCGCCCGACCGGTCTGTTTTCGGGGAGGTCGACCTGATGGAACTCGTCGGCATCTTGAACTACCTGGTGTTCTTCCTGGTGTTTGCCGGGATCTACGCCATCGTTGCGCTCGGTCTCAATATGCAATGGGGCCTGACCGGACTGTTCAACATCGGCATTGCCGCTTTCTTTGCGATCGGCGCCTACACGACCGGCATCTTGACCTCGCCACCATCGCCCAACCATGTCGGCGGTTTCGGCTTGCCGTTTCCCGTTGGGTTGCTCGCCGCCATGGTGACGTCGGCCGTGCTGGCGCTCTTGATCGGTCTCGTGACGTTGCGGCTAAGGGCCGACTATCTGGCGATCTCGACGATCGGGCTTGCCGAACTGGTTCGGCTGGTCCTGAAGAACGAGGACTGGCTGACCAACGGTGTTCGTGGCATGCCGGGCATACCACGCCCCCTCGGCCACGTGCTGGGCGCTGACTTCAATTACTTCTACCTGGCCCTCGTCATCGTCATCCTGCTGGTCCTCTACGGGCTCTGCGAAATCTTGCGCAAGGCGCCGTGGGGCAGGGTGCTGAGGGCGCTGCGCGAAGACGAACAGGCAGCGTCGTCAACCGGCAAGAACATAGTTTCGTTTCGCCTGCAGTCGTTCGTTGTGGGTTCGTCGATCATGGGCTTGGCCGGCGCGCTTTATGCTCACTTCTTCGGTTTCATCTCGCCGGAATCGTTCGAACCGATGCAGACGACTTTCCTGATCTGGGTGATGTTGATCGCCGGCGGCAGCGGCAACAACAGGGGCGCCATCCTCGGTGCGTTCGTCATCTGGGGTGTGTTCTCGGCGACCGATTTCGCAACCAGGCTCCTGCCGCCGGACATGATTACCCAGGCCGGCCATATTCGTATTCTGCTTGTTGGCTTGTTGCTTTGCGTCATCCTGGTGATCCGGCCCCAGGGGATCTTAAGCGAAGAGGGCATGTTGCGCCGCGAAGCGCGTCGCCGCGACAAGATCTAGGCGTCCTCCGGCGTTGACGCTCGGTTTCCAAGGGAACATCAGAAAGGCTGACGGCATCATGCTGACGGGTACATGCCATTGTGGCGAACTCACCTGGCGTTTCGATCACAAGCCCCAGACAGCAACGGGTTGCAGTTGTACGATCTGCCGCCGCTACGGCGCGCTGTGGGGGTATGGCTGGGAAGACCAGAGCGTAACGACGTCCGGCCCCAGTAAGGCGTACACCTGGGGAGACAAAACCATCGGATTTCATTTCTGCCCGACCTGCGGCTGCCTTGGTTTCTACCGGGCGTTGGCACCCGATGATGAAGGCCGGCGTAGAATCGCGGTTAACCTGCGCATGATCGACGATCCCGGCCTTGTCGCGGATATCCCCGTCAATCACTTCGACGGACTCGACACGTGGAAGCGCCAGCCGCGCGACGAGCGGTGCGTCGCCGATATGTGGTTCTGACAACCTGTTTGCAGCAAACAAAGAAAAAGGTGCCGCGGCAAAAACCGCGACCCGTTGTGCAGCGATCATTGTCAATCAGGGTTCGATCATGCTGTGGGTCACGATCTCGCCGTCCTCGATACCCCAGAACGCGAAAGTGCCGCTGACGTCGCCGTTGTCGTCGAAGTTCTGGGAACCGGCGGCGCCGACATAGTTGATGTCCTCACCGGCGGCGATCAGTTCCTTCGCCTTGGCGAACTCACCCGGCAGGATTTCGGCGCCCGGCGGGTTGGCGACCGAACGCAGGGCGTCGCGGATCGCCGTCGGGTCATCGGAGCCGGCCTTTTCGATCGCCAGCGCGGCCAGCATCGCCGCGTCATAGGCTGAGTCGATGAACGGTTTGGGTGGCAGTTCACCGAAGCGGGCTTCATACAACTCGACAAACTTGACCGCGCCGTCACTGTCGGCGACAGCCTGTGGCGTCGTGCCGATGGAACCGTTCAGCGGTTCGCCGATCGCATCGATGATCTCCGGCGCCTTCATGCCGTCGGTGAAGATGAACGTGTCGAAGTAACCTTCTTCAAGTCCCTGCCGCAGGATCGTGATGCCGTTTTCGGGATATCCGATCAGGATCAACGCTTCAGCGTCGTTGGCGGCTGCCTCGCGCAGTTCACCGCGATAGGACGCCTGGCCGGGTTCATAGGCAAGCGACACGACATCGCCGTCGAAATTGGCTTCGAACGTCTCGGCCAGACCTTTGCCGTAGTCGTTGTTGATATAGAGAACGCCGACGCTGTCATGGCCGGCTTCTTTTGTCACGTTGGCCAGTACGACACCCTGCAGGGCATCGCTCGGCACCGAACGGAACAGGAAGTCGTTGTCGTCGAGTGTCGTGATCACCGGTGAGGTCGAGGCCGTCGAGATCTGCGGTATGCCGTTGACGGACGTGACGCTTGTGGCAATCGGGATCGTCACACCGGACGAGAGCGCGCCAACGACGACGGTTGCGCCGTCAACCGAGACCAGCTTCTGTGCGGCATCGACGCCGCCTTGCGGGTTGGTCTGCGTATCGCCGACAACCAGGTCGAGCGTGTTGCCGTTGACGCCGCCAGCTTCGTTGACCTGCTCGACCGCCATGATGACGCCGTTGAGCGAGGTTTCGCCGTAGACCTGAAGGTCCCCGGTCATCGGCATCAGCGCGCCCAGGGTTTCGGCGGCGGCGTTGCCGCCGACCGCGAGGCCAGCGATCATCGCGCCCGAAAGAAGCGCCTGCTTCAGTTTCAGTCCATGTCTCATGCTCGTTCCTCCACGAAGACTAGCCTTGCGTCCGACCTGCACGTGTCGGTTGATTGGGTCGGAGACTAGAGCAGATCCTGTTTTGATGGAATCGCTTCGCGATGACATCAAGGCAGGTGAATCTGCTCTAGTCATAGATGGAGAGCGGATTCACATGGTCAGGGGGAGCCGTTTAACGGTTCCCCCTAACCATGATCCGCTCTGGCGTGCCTCGGCTTTGTCTGTCATCAAGCCGATTGACGGGATGCCGAAAGAAATCGGCCGCCGGGTTGCCCCGGCGGCCGATCGGATCATGTTCAGATGAGCGGATAATCAGTAGTAGTCGTAAACACCTTCTTTCCACTCGTACATCACATAGCCAGGCGCGGTGACGTCACCTTTTTCGTCAAAGCCGATTTCGCCCAGGACGGTATCGAAGGTGCCGGTGTTCAGCGCTTCGATCACGGCGTCGAAATCGGTTGTGCCGGCTGCTTCGACGGCCTGCGCCCATGCCTGAATGGCGGCATAGGTGTAGAGCACGTAGCCTTCCGGCTCGACGCCCTTGGCGCGGAACGCCTCGACGATGTCGGCAGCGGCCGGGTTCTTGCGCGGGTCCGGGCTGAACGTCATCAACGTGCCTTCGCCGGCATCACCGGTGATCGACCAGTATTCGTCGGTGACCAGCGCGTCGCCGGACATCAGAACGGTTTCCATCCCCTGTTCGCGCATCTGACGCACCATGAGACCGGCTTCGGTGTGATAACCGCCGACATAGAGAACGTCGATGTCTTCGGCCTTCAACTTGGACACCAGCGCCGAATAGTCCTTCTCGCCAGCCGTGTAGGCTTCGTACATGGCTTCGGTCACGCCGGCGTTGTTAAGCGCCGCACGAGTCTCGTCGGCCAAGCCTTTACCGTAGGCTGTCTTGTCATGAACGATTGCGATGTTCATGTCGCCGAAGTTGTCGGCCATGAAACCACCGGCGACCAGGCCCTGCTGGTCGTCACGGCCGCAGACGCGATAGACGCCCGGACCGCCTTCGTCGGTCAGTGCCGGGTTGGTCGAAGCGGGCGAGATCTGAAGAATGCCTTCCTCGTCATAGACCTGCGACGCCGGGATCGACGAACCCGAACAGAAATGACCGGCGACGAACACGACGCCGTCATTGACGAACTGGTTGGCGATGGCGACGGCCTGCTTGGGATCGCACGCGTCGTCACCGACCGCGAGGCCGAGATCTTCGCCCAACACGCCGCCTGCGGCATTGATATCCGCGACAGCCTGTTCGGCGCCATTTTGCATCTGTTCGCCAAACGAGGCGTACTGACCGGTCATCGGACCGGCCGTTGCGATAAGGATATCCGCATTCGCTGACATGGTTCCAAAGAACAGCGCCGTCGCGGCGGCAGATACCACCAATCCAAAACGTTTCATCAACTTCCTCCCTGCTTGGATGACCCCGAGAGGTCAACAAAGAATACTTGCGCCCCCATACTTGTATGCAGACCAGACATGGTCGCTTACATGTCCGAAAGGTTAGGACTAACTATCGTTAACGGCAACGGAAAACAGGATTACTCGGTTCGTCCGGAATCGGTTGTTTCGCGCCAACCGAAGAGCCCGTTGCGCTCATAGATCCAGGGGTACTGCTCGACCATGTTGCGCGCCTTGTTCATGCGGTAGGCAACGAGCGCGATCGCCGTCAAGATAACCGTGTCGATGATGTAGCCGGTGATCAGCCACAACTCGCCATCGGCCAGCGCGTAGACGGCGAAACGATCGGCACAACCCAATAGCAGGCTGTAACCGACAACCATCCAGGTCGGGCGCCAGCGGTTGGCCATGGCCTGGCCGGTCAGGAACGCCGCGCCGCCGCCCAGAACAAGCGTGACCACGACGAAGACGAGCCACGTCGTGCCGATCAGTTCGGTCATTGGCCGGCCTCCAGATAGGCGGCGCGTACTTCAGGTTTGGCCAAAAGTTCAGCGCCGGTTCCGGTCATGGTAATCGTGCCGTTGACCATCACATAACCGCGATGCGCCAGCTTGAGCGCGTGGAATGCGTTCTGCTCGACCAACAGAATCGTCATGGCGTCGCGCTCGTTGATCTCACGAATGGCGTCGAAGATCTGACGCACCAGGATCGGCGCGATGCCTAGCGACGGTTCGTCGAGCAACAGGACGCGCGGCCGGCTCATCAGCGCCCGGCCGATCGCCAGCATCTGCTGTTCGCCGCCCGACAAGGTGCCGCCGCGCTGGCCGAGCCGTTCCTTCAGACGCGGAAACAGGGTGAAGACCCGTTCGAGATCCTCGTCAAAGTGATGGGGGTCTGTCGTGATGGCGCCCATCTGCAGGTTTTCCATCACGGTCATACGCGCAAAGATGCGCCGGCCTTCCGGCGACTGGGCGATGCCCATGCGAATGATCTCGAACGTCGGCGTGTGTGTGATTTGTTTGCCATCGAAAACGATGTCGCCGACGGCAGCACGCGGATTGCCGCAGATGGTCATGAGCAGCGTCGATTTGCCGGCGCCGTTCGCGCCGATCAACGTGACGATCTCGCCGTTGCCGACGGTCATATCGACACCGCGTAGCGCCTGGATGTTGCCGTAGAACGTCTCGACGCCGGAGATCTCCAGCAAGGGCTGCATGGCTGCATCGGCCGCGCTCATGAATGCGCTCCGTCACCGTCCAGGCCCAGGTCGGCGGCAACCTCGGGCGGAATCTCTTCATCTTCTTCTTCGCCCAGATAGGCGCGGATGACGGCGGGATCGTTGCGCACGTGTTCCGGTGTGCCGTCGGAGATCTTGCGGCCGTAGTCGAGCACGATGATGTGGTCGGAGATGCCCATGACCACACGCATGTCGTGCTCGATCAGAAGAATGCCGATCTTGTGTTCGTTGCGAATGAACAGCAGCAAGTCGTTCAGGTCGGCTGTCTCGCGCGGGTTGAGACCTGCCGCCGGCTCGTCGAGGCACAGCAGCACCGGATCGGTGCACATGGCACGCGCGATCTCCAAACGACGCTGATCGCCATAGGGCAGGCCGCCGGCATTGATGTCGGCGCGATCGGTCAGGCCAACCTGATCGAGCCAATAGCGCGCCAGCTCGACGGCATGCTGTTCGGCATGACGGAACACGCCCAATCCCAGCAGCCCGGCGAGGGTATAGCCGGAGGCGCGCATCAGCTTGTTGTGCTGGGCGACCATCAGGTTTTCCAGCACCGACATGGCCGGGAACAATCGGATGTTCTGGAAGGTGCGGGCGACATGGGCATGCTGGGCGATACGGAAATCGTCCATCTGCTCCAGCAAATAGGTGCCGTGCTCAGCGTCGAGACGAAGCTGACCGACGGTCGGCGAATAGAACCCGGTCATGCAGTTGAAGACCGTCGTCTTGCCGGCGCCGTTGGGTCCGATGATCGCCGTGATGCGTTCGTCATCGGCGACAAACGAAACGTCATCGATGGCGACCAGGCCGCCGAACCGCATGGTCAGGTGGTCGACGGTCAGAAGCGCCTTTGTCGCCCCGACGTTCACGGCGACGCCTCGTCACGTCTGCGCCGTCGCTTTCTTAGACGCACGGTCGGTTCGCGGTGCGCCAGCAATCCACGCGGACGCCATACCATGATGGCGACCATGGCCGCGCCGAAAGCGAGCATGCGGTATTCCTCGAGCTCCCTGAAGACCTCGGTGCCGCCGATCAGCAAGACGGCGGCGATGACGACGCCGATCTGGCTGCCCATGCCGCCGAGCACGACAATCGCAAGGATCACCGCGGACTCGATAAAGGTGAAACTCTCGGGGCTGATGAAGCCTTGGCGCGTGGCGAAGAACGACCCCGCAAAACCGCCGAACATGGCGCCAATGGCAAACGCCGTGAGTTTCGTGTTGGTCGGATTGATGCCGAGCGAGCGACAAGCGATCTCGTCTTCGCGCAGCGCTTCCCACGCGCGCCCGATCGGTAATCTTCGGATACGCAAGGTGAAGGCGTTGGTGATGAGCGCGAGAACCAGGATCAGGTAGTAGAGAAAGATGATGCGGTGCATCGACGAATAGTCGATGCCGAAAAACGTATGGAAGGAGTCTGTCCCTTCGGCCGGGCTTCGATCGAACGGCAAACCGAAAAAGCTGGGCCGTGGAATGCCTGAAATGCCGTCCGGGCCGTTGGTCACGGGATACCAGTTGAGCAGAATGATGCGGATGATTTCGCCGAAACCCAACGTCACGATCGCCAGATAGTCGCCTCTTAGTCTGAGGACTGGGAACCCGAGCAGGACGCCGAAGAAGGCCGCAAAGGCACCGGCTAGCGGCAGGCAAACCCAGAAAGACCAATCATACGTGGTCGCTATCAGGGCATAGGAATAGGCGCCGACCGCGTAAAAGGCGACATAGCCCAGGTCAAGCAGGCCGGCGAGCCCGACCACGATGTTCAGTCCCCAGCCCAGCATGATGTAGGTCACGACCAAAGTCGCGATATCGACGTGATAGCGCCCGACATCGGGCATGAACGGCATGCCGATCGCAAGAATCAGAAACACCGCCATGACGTATTTGCCGTAGTCGGCGTTGAAGTGGGCGATGTGTTCGCCGAAGTCGACCTTTTCGCGTCGCTGCGGAGAGCGCACCTGCAGGTAGATGTTGAGCCCGAAGCGTCCGACCATGACGGCGCCGACGGCGAAGGCGACCCAACCCCATCGTGTGTCGAGGCCCAGGCCGCCCGACTGATCGACGGTGCGCAGGCCGACCATCACCACGGTCAGGCCAAGGGCTACGAGACCGGCGAGGCCGGCCTCTTTGGCGGCACGAACATAATCAACGTCGGGCCGTTGCGAACCGGCGCTGGGTGTGCTTTCGGTGACGGCCATTGCCCTAGACCTTCTCAATCTCAGGCTTGCCGAGCAATCCTGTCGGCCGGAAGATCAGCACCAGGATGAGCACGGCGAACGCCGCGACATCTTTGTATTCGATCGAGAAATAGGCCGACCAGAAGACCTCGATCAGACCAATCAGGAGCCCGCCCAGCATGGCGCCGGGCAGGGAGCCGATGCCGCCCAGGACGGCGGCGGTGAAGGCCTTAATCCCGGCCAGGAAACCGATATAGAAGTCGATGACACCGTAGTAGAGCATGAACATGAGCCCGGCGACGGCGGCCAGTGCGGCACCCATCACAAACGTCAGCGAAATCGTCCGGTCGACGTTGATGCCGACAAGGCCGGCCATCACGCGGTCCTGTTCACACGCCCGCTGGGCTCGGCCCAGAGCGGTGCGCGCTATCAACAGCGAGAAGGCGATCATCAGTGCGATCGTGATGGCGATGATCAGCATCTGCATGAAGCTCAGCGACACCGAATAGCCGCTGTCTTCCATCATGTTGACGCCACCGCGGATGACCGGCTGGAGCGGTTTCACCCGAGCGCCTTGAATGAGCTGCACATAGTTTTGCAAGAAGATCGACATGCCGATGGCGGAGATCAGTGGCGCCAGGCGGAACGATCCGCGCAGCGGTCGATAGGCCAGGCGCTCGACCGTCCAGCCGTAGACGGACGTCAAGACCATGGCGATGACCAGCACCAGCAGCAGAGCAAGCGGTATCCAAGTGATGCCGATGACGCCCATGACCAGAAAGGCGATGAGCGCGGTGAACGCGCCGATCATGAAGACATCGCCGTGGGCGAAATTGATCATGCCGATGATGCCGTAGACCATCGTGTAACCGATAGCGATCAGGCCGTAGATCGCGCCCAGTGTCAGACCGTTGATGAGCTGCTGCGAAAAAACAGCTACATCGAAGTATTCCATGAAAACCCTTGCCCCCGGAACGTCCGCTGTTGCCTCGCCCCACGTCTTGACTGGTTCTTTCGACCAAGCTTTCGACGCCTTTTCCCAACAGGTACGGAATAGCAATCGGCCCGGCAAGCGAATTCCATGCTCAAATCGGTCAATTCCAGCGACAAATCATGGCAAACCGGATGGTGCGCCGCACTGGCGCCTTGCCCCACGGTATGGTAGTTCTCCGCGCCTTGAACGCCCGATATGGGGGGATATGACGTGACGGCTGGGCGCCTTGTCATTGCTTCGGATCACGCTGGCTTTCCTTTAAAGGAAGTGCTGCGCGATGAGCTCGTGGCCATGGGGCTCCAGGTCGATGACCTGGGCACGCACAGCGAGGATTCCGTCGATTATCCCGATTTCGCCGAAGCTTTGGCGACAGCGATCAAAAACGGCAAGGCCGATCGTGGTGTTCTCGTCTGCGGGACGGGGATTGGCATCGGCATGGCGGCAAACCGGTATCCGTGGATACGGGCCGCGGTTTGTCACGACGTCACCTCGACGCGGCTGGCCCGCGCCCACAACGACGCCAATGTGGTCGTCATGGGCGCGCGTCTGATCGGCAGCGAGACGGCGAAGGATTGCCTGAAGGTATTTCTGGACACCAATTTTGACGGTGACCGCCACGTTCGACGGGTTGACAAGCTCGCCAAGCTGCCGGCCTGAACCCAACACAAGATAAAACGACGAGAAACCTATTTTGGAGAACACGCCCATGTCCGTCGCGGAACAGACCCTTGCGTCGTCGGATTTCTTTACCCGCCGGATCGCCGACAGCGATCCCGAAGTGCTGCGGTCCATCAAAGGCGAGCTGCATCGCCAGCGCGACCAGATCGAACTGATCGCGTCCGAGAACATCGTCTCGACGGCGGTGTTGGAGGCGCAGGGCACGGTCCTGACCAACAAGTACGCCGAAGGTTATCCGGGCCGGCGCTACTACGGCGGCTGCGAATACGTCGATGTCGCCGAGCAGCTTGCCATCGACCGGGCCAAGCAGCTCTTTGGCTGCAACTTCGCCAACGTACAGCCTCATTCCGGCGCCCAGGCGAACGGTGCGGTCTTCCTGGCGCTGCTTCAACCCGGCGACACGATCCTCGGCATGTCGCTCGCCCATGGCGGTCATCTGACCCATGGCGCGGCGCCCAGCCTGTCAGGCAAGTGGTTCAACGCGGTCGGTTACGGTGTGCGCGAAGAAGACGCGCTGATCGACTATGACGCCATGGCGAAGCTGGCGGAGGAGCACAAGCCCAAGCTGATTATCGCCGGCGGTTCGGCCTATCCGCGCATCATCGATTTCCCGCGCATGCGCGAGATCGCCGATTCTGTCGGCGCTTACCTGATGGTCGACATGGCGCACTTCGCCGGTCTTGTCGCGACAGGCGTCCATCCGACGCCGCTGCCGCACGCCCATGTGGTGACCACGACGACCCATAAGACCCTGCGCGGCCCCCGCGGCGGCATGATCCTCACCAACGACGAAGCGATCGGCAAGAAGGTCAATTCGGCCGTGTTCCCTGGTCTGCAGGGCGGCCCTTTGATGCATGTGATCGCGGCCAAGGCGGTCGCCTTTGGCGAGGCGCTCAGGCCCGACTTCAAGGCCTATAGCCAGTCGGTCGTCGACAACGCCAAGACCCTGGCCGGCGCCATGGTTGATGGCGGTCTGGCGGTCGTTTCCGGCGGCACCGATACGCATCTGATGCTGGTCGACCTCAGGCCCAAGGGGCTGACCGGCAATATCGCCGAACGCAGCCTGGAAAACGCCGGCATCACCTGCAACAAGAATGCGATCCCGTTCGATCCGGAAAAGCCGATGGTGACATCGGGCATCCGGCTGGGCACGCCGGCCGGCACGACGCGCGGTTTCGGTACCGCCGAATTCCTGCAGGTCGGTCATCTGATCGTCGAGGTGCTGGACGGTCTGGTCGCCAATCCCGACGACAACAGCGCGGCGGAAAAAGCGGTCGAGGCCAAGGTGGCCGAGCTGTGCCGGCGTTTCCCGGTCTATCAGGACATGAACGTAGGATAAGCCCGAACCATGCGCTGCCCCTTCTGCGGACACGACGACACCCAGGTTAAGGATTCCAGGCCGACCGAAGACGGCGCCACCATCAGGCGGCGTCGTCAGTGTCTGGAATGCGGCGCTCGGTTCACGACCTTTGAGCGGATCCAACTGCGCGAGCTGACCGTCGTCAAAAAGAGCGGCAGCCGCGCGCCGTTCGACCGTGACAAGCTGGCGCGATCGATCGAGATCGCGGTACGCAAGCGCCCGGTCGATCCCGAGCGGGTCGAGCGCATGGTGTCCGGCATCCAGCGGCGCCTGGAGAGCATGGGTGAGACGGAGATCCCGTCGACCGTGATCGGCGAGATGGTGATGGAAGCCCTGCGCAATCTCGATCAGGTCGCCTATGTCCGCTTTGCGTCGGTCTACCGCAACTTCCGCGAAGCGAAGGATTTTGAGCAGTTCATCGAACAAATCGACGGCGCCGGCTTCGTCGACGATTAAGCACGACGACCGCGCCCATATGGCGGCGGCTTTAGGACTCGCTGCGCGCGGCCTTGGCCGTGTCTGGCCGAATCCGGCGGTCGGCTGTGTCATCGTCAACCAGGACCGTGTCGTCGGGCGTGGCTGGACCCAACCCGGCGGCAGACCGCACGCCGAGACCGAAGCGCTGGGCCGGGCAGGCGAGGCGGCGCGGGGCGCGACCGCCTATGTCACGTTCGAACCGTGCGCCCATCATGGACAGACGCCGCCCTGTGCCGAAGCGCTCGTGGCCGCTGGCGTTGCGCGCGTCGTCATCGCCTGTCCCGATCCCGACCTCCGTGTCTCGGGCGAGGGTGTCGCGATCTTGAAGACCGCCGGCATCGAAGTCGTGGAAGACGTGATGCGCGAGAAGGCCGAGGCCCTGAACCAGGGTTTCCTGACGCGCTTGTCCGCCGATCGACCGATGGTGACGTTGAAGATCGCGGCGAGCATCGACGGACGGGTCGCCACCGCGAGCGGCCATAGTCGCTGGATCACCAGCGAGCCGGCCCGCCGCCTGGGCCACTTGCTGCGCGCCAAGCACGACGCCATCACCGTCGGCTCGGGTACCGTGCAAGCCGACAACCCGCTTCTGACCTGCCGCCTGCACGGGCTGGAAGCCGCGTCGCCGGTGCGTGTTGTCTTCGACGGTCAACTGTCGACACCGCCTGCCAGCCACCTGGTCACGACCGCCGATGAGGTTTTGACGTGGCTGGTGACGACCAGCGCGGCGCCGAAGGCCAACCGCAAGGCGTTGGCCGACACCGATGTCGAGATCCTGGATGTCGCCGGTCACCGCGGTGGATCGATCGATATGACCGACGCCCTGGAGGTTCTGGCCGCGCGCGGTTTGACCCGTATGCTGGTTGAGGGCGGGCCACGCCTGGCGACGGTGTTTCTGAAGGCCGGCCTGGCGGACCGCGTCGCCTGGTTCAGTGCGCCGATTGCGCTGGGCGGTGATGCCATGCCGGCCTTGAGCGATCTTGGTCTGGACCGCGTCGACGATGCCATACGCCTGGTGCCCGATGAAACCATGGCTATTGGTGACGATATGCTTCGTATGGCCCATGTGCTGCACGCAGAAACCGGAGAGCAATAGATGTTCACAGGGATCGTCACCGATGTCGGCTCGGTTGAGGTTGTCGAGGCGCGTGGCGACAAGCGTTTCGTGATCAAGACGGCCTATGACATGGACGAGGTCGATATTGGCGCTTCGATCGCGTGTTCCGGTGTTTGCCTGACGGTCGTCGAGAAGGACAAGCACACCTTCGCCGTCGACGTCTCCGCCGAAAGCCTGTCCCGCTCGGTGCTCGGCGATTGGGTCGAGGGCTCCAAGGTCAACCTGGAACGCTCGCTCAAGCTGGGCGACGAGATGGGCGGTCATATCGTCTCCGGCCATGTCGACGGGATCGGCCGGATCGCGGCGATGACGCCGGAGGGGGATTCCGTCCGCTACGATTTCGCCGTACCCGACAACCTCGCGCGGTTCATTGCCGAGAAGGGCTCAATCGCGGTCGACGGCGTATCGCTGACGGTCAACAAGGTCTGGGTCGAGGGCGGCGAGCACCGTTTCGGCGTCAACATCATTCCGCACACCCAGTCGGTGACAACCTTTGGCGCCTACAAGGTCGGCGACCGGGTGAACCTGGAGATCGATATGCTGGCGCGCTACGTCGCGCGGCTGGCGGAGGTGACGTCCGCACCAGGCTAACCCGTTCGTTAGCGCAAGGCCGCGATCGCCTGTCGGACGAAGTCCGCGTGGTGCTCTTGCATCTCCCGCAGTTCGTCCGGCTGCAAACCCCATGTTCCAAGCTTTGAACAAGGTCGCAGCGCGGCGTAGAGGTCCCAAAGCGGCAGGGCGTTGAAATCGCTTCCGGACTTTTGTTGATAGCAGGCGGAAAACGTCTCCATGGCATTGACGCCGTGTTGCCACAGAATTTCAAGGCGCGCGTTCGCAACGTCGGCGAGCGGATCGCCGGCCCCGGCATCCTCCCAATCGATCACGGCGGCCAGTTTGCCGCCGCGCCACAGCACGTTGCGCGGCCAGTAGTCGCCATGCAGCACCGAGCGCTCTTGTTCACGCTTCGGCGGCCACGATGCCAAGAGCGCCTCGCGGATCAGACCTTCGGAGAGGCTGCCGTCAAGCCGTTCAGGCGGGTTCACCAGCGCGGTGGCGACCGTGCGCTGTGGGTCAGGCAGGAACGAAAGGGCAGGATCATTCCCGTCGAGACGGTGGAGGTCGGCGAGGAAGACCGCCATCTGCGCCAAGCTGTCGTTCAGGTTGCCGGCCTCGATGGTGTCGGTGCCGTCGACAAACGCGATGACGATGCACGGCGAGCCCAGAATCGTGCCGATTTCGTCGACATAATAGGGCTCAGGCACCGCCAGTCCGGAAGCATAGAGGCATGTCAGCAAACGATATTCGTCACCGGCTACGTTTGGATTGGCGTCGAGGTCACGAGAGCCGTGGCGTCGGACGACCAGTTCTTCGATACGGCCATCCGGCTGCTCGATGTCCAGCAGCGTTGTCTCCGCCGAAACCCCGCCTTCGAGAACCCGAACTGCACGCAGACGCGCATCGGGTCGAAGCCGTTTGGCAAGGGCTTCGAAACCGGCGGCGTTGCTTGACGACGTGGGCATGACGGCAACCTTGTGCGTCGGCGGGTCGGATCTTCTAGAAGGGTGGCGAGGGGCTGTCCATGGGCGATCGCCACGTGATACTGGCGGTCGGCGCACATTTGTGCGAAGGCAGGGTTTGTTGCGAAACCGGAAACGTTGAACAAAGGGCCCTGATGCTTTGGGGGCCAGGGAGACACAACGATGGCGACAACGCCGCATATCTTGATCCTCGAAGCACGTTACTACCAGGAAATCACCGACGAACTGGCCGAAGGCGCGATCGCCGAGCTCGATGCATGGGGCGCAACTTGGGAACGGGTAGAACTGTCAGGCGCTTTTGAGATCCCCGGCGGTTTGCAGATGGCGATCGCGACCGGCAAGTATGACGGCTACCTGACGCTGGGCTGTGTGATCCGAGGCGAAACCAGCCACTACGATCACATCTGCAACGAGGTTGCGCGTGGCGTGAACGAGCTTGCTATGAAACATATGGCGCCGATCGGTTTTGGCGTGCTGACCGTCGAGAACTGGGACCAGGCCAAGGCGCGCGCCGACGTCAAGGGGCGCAACAAAGGCCGCGAGGCGGCGATTGCGTGCATCAAGATGGTGGAGTTGAGCCGTACGTTGAAGGTCACCGGATGAGCCGAACGGCGCGCAAGAAAAACGCCGGCCTGACGACGGCGGCCAGATTGGCCGCTGTGCAGGCGCTTTATCAGGTTGAGCTCGGCGCTGCCGGGCCGGAGGACGCGCTGGCCACGGTCATCGCGCGCGGTGCCACCCTGGACGAGACGGGTCTGGCCGCCGAGGCCGATCCGGAAATCGCCTCGATCATCGTGCGCGGCGTGACCGAGGGCGCGACGCAGGAGCGTCTGGATGCGATGATTGACGGCGCCCTGGCCGACGATTGGTCGCTGGCGCGGTTAGAGGTCTTGATGCGATCCATTCTGCGCGCCGGGGCGTTCGAATTGCTCGATCGGCCGGATGTGCCGGCCAAGGTCGTGATCAACGAGTACGTCGACGTTGCGAACGCTTTTTTCGACCGGGGCGAACCGGGCATGGTGAACGCGGTCCTCGACAAGCTGGCCCATGGCCTTAGAGACACTGAGTTCGCTGCGCCCGAGGCGGCGACATCCGGGCGTGGATGAGTTCGATCTGATCAAACGCCTTTTGGCGCCGCTCGCCGCAGCGACGCCGGGAACCTTCAATCTTGCAAACGACGCCGCGGTCATCAGCCCGCCTGCTGGTGAAGATCTGGTGATCACCAAGGACATGGCGGCGGCCGGCGTCCATTTTCTGCCCGATGATCCGCCGGACCTGATCGCCCGCAAGCTGCTGCGGGTCAATCTCTCCGATCTCGCGGCCATGGGGGCGAGCCCGCTCGGTTATCTGGTCGGCGCCGGTTTCAGCGAACCTTTGGACGAGGGCTGGATTGCCCGGTTCGTCGACGGCTTGAGATCCGATCAGCAGACGTTCGGCATCGGCCTGTTGGGTGGCGACACGATCACGGTTGGGCGTTCGCCCCTGGTCCTGTCGCTGACCGCTTTGGGCCTCGTGCCGCACGGTCAAGCGCTGACTCGCTCTGGCGCCGCGCCCGGCGATGTGTTGGCCGTGAGCGGTACGCTGGGCGACGCTGCGTTGGGATTGCGGTGCCTGCGCGATGAGGTATCGGCGGACGCCGATGACCGCGACTATCTTGTCGACCGCTATCGATTGCCCAGGCCGCGGTTGGACCTGGGCAATGCGCTTCGTGGCCTGGCAACAGCGGCGCTCGATATCTCTGATGGTCTGGTTGCCGATGCCAACCATCTAAGCGAGGAATCCAACGTCGCGATCCGGATCGATGCCGGGCGCCTTCCGCTTTCCGTCCCGGCACAACGTTTGGTGGGCCGCGATCCCAAGCATCTCGACGATGTGCTGACCGGCGGTGACGACTATGAGCTGCTGTTCACGATCCATGAGGCGTCTCTCGCGGCGCTTCGCCAAACGGACATTGCCGTGAGCATCATCGGCTCGGTCGAGGAGGGTTCAGGCGTCCGCGTCAACGATGCCACGGGCAACGACATCACGCCGAAACGCGCGGGATGGCGCCACGGTGAATCCGTGTCTTGAGCGTTGTGCACCGCAATATGTTGAAATCGTTTACCAGTTTTGGCATGGTCCGCGCGATTTTGGATCGGGGGCACGGTACCGCCGGGTCACGGCGGTTGGTGGGGCTGATCTAGCCGGATTTGCAGGAGTTCTAGAACAATGACGACGGCATTGTGGTTCGCTATCGCGTGCGGCGTGGTAGCCATTCTTTATGGCATTTATGCCATTCGATCGGTGGTTGCCGCTGATCCTGGCAACGCGCGCATGCAGGAGATTGCCGGCGCCATTCAGGAGGGCGCGCAGGCTTATCTGAACCGCCAGTACCTGACGATCGGCGCGGCGGGCGTTGTCATTTTCGTGCTGCTGCTGGTCCTGCTGGGCTTGTGGCAGGCGATCGGTTTTGCCATCGGCGCGGTGCTCTCCGGCGCGGCCGGTTACATCGGCATGCTGGTCTCGGTACGCGCCAACGTGCGGACCGCCGAAGCGGCACGCACCAGCCTGGAAAACGCCATGGGCATCGCCGTGCGCGGCGGTGCGGTGACCGGCATCCTGGTGGTCGGCCTCGGTCTTCTGGGCGTCGCCATCTACTACGTCATCCTGCTTGGCATCGAGGTGCCGCAGCGTGAGATCGTCGAAGCGCTGGTTGCGCTTGGTTTCGGCGGCTCGCTGATCTCGATCTTCGCGCGTCTGGGCGGTGGTATCTTCACCAAGGGTGCGGATGTCGGCGCCGACCTGGTTGGTAAGGTCGAGGCGGGCATCCCCGAAGACGACCCGCGAAATCCCGCGGTCATCGCCGATAACGTTGGCGACAATGTGGGCGACTGCGCCGGCATGGCCGCCGACCTCTTCGAGACCTATGCGGTGACCTTCGTCGCCACCATGCTGCTCGCTTCGATCTTTTTCACCGGTGAAACGCAATTGGCCATGATGGCCTTCCCGCTGGTCCTGGGCGGCGCCTGCATCCTGGGTACCGTCGTCGGCAACTTCTTCATGAAGCTCGGCGGCAGCCAGAACATCATGGCGGCACTCTACAAGGGGTTCCTGGTCACCGCTGTGATCTCGGCGATCCTGTTCATCCCGGTCACCGAATGGATCCTGGGGCTGGGCACCGAGTTCACCGCCGGCACCACGACCTTCACCGGCTGGGACATGTTCTTCTGCGGTCTGCTGGGCCTGGTCGTGACCGGTCTCTTGATCTGGGTGACCGAATACTACACCTCGACCGAGTATCGTCCGGTGAAGGTGATCGCCAAGGCGTCGACGACCGGCCACGGCACCAACGTGATCCAGGGGCTCGCCATCTCCATGGAGGCGACGGCGGTTCCGGTCCTGATCATCTGTGGCGGTATCCTGGTCGGCTACCTGATCGCCGGCCTGTTCGGTATTGCTATCGCCGTCACCACCATGCTGGCCTTGGCCGGCGTCGTCGTGACGCTCGATGCCTACGGCCCGATCACCGACAACGCCGGCGGCATTGCCGAGATGGCCGAACTGCCGGAGGACGTGCGCAAGACGACCGACGCGCTTGACGCTGTCGGCAACACGACCAAGGCGGTAACCAAGGGTTACGCCATTGGATCGGCCGGTTTGGCCGCGCTGGTGCTGTTCGCGGCCTATGTCGAGGATCTTCAGCATTACTTCCCGGATCTCGACGTGACGTTCAGGCTCGCTGATCCCTACGTCGTGATCGGCCTCTTCATTGGCGGCTTGCTGCCTTATCTCTTCGGCTCGCTCGCCATGCAGGCGGTCGGCCGGGCCGCCGGCTCGGTCGTCGAGGAGGTGCGCCGGCAGTTCCGCGAGATCGCCGGCATCATGGAAGGCACCGGCAAGCCGGACTACAGCCGCGCGGTCGATCTGCTGACCAAGGCGGCGATCCGCGAGATGATCATTCCCTCGCTTCTGCCTGTCCTGGCGCCGATCGTGATCTACCTCGTGATCTGGGCGATCGCAGGTCAGAGCCAGGCGTTCTCGACGCTAGGCGCGATGCTGCTCGGCACCATCGTCACCGGCCTTTTCGTCGCGATTTCGATGACGTCGGGCGGCGGCGCTTGGGATAACGCCAAGAAGTACATCGAGGACGGCCAGCACGGCGGCAAGGGTTCGGAAGCCCATCACGCCGCGGTGACCGGCGATACGGTCGGTGATCCCTACAAGGACACCGCCGGTCCGGCGGTCAACCCGATGATCAAGATCATCAACATCGTGGCGCTGCTGCTCCTGGCCATGCTGGGCGGCTGACGACCACGGCAGTCGAAACAAAGACGCCCCGATGCCTTGACCGCATCGGGGCGTTTTTTTGTTGGCTTGCCGGCTTCGATTAGACGCCTGGAACCGGCGATTGCCGTGGTTCGTTGTCCTGACCGGCGAACCGGCCGATATTGCCCAGGAGTTGCTCCAACAAGCCAAGCTCCTTGCCGTAGGTTGGCGTCGTGCGGCTGACCGGGTCGACCAGATAGCCATCTGCCAGCACATACTCGTCGATCTCGGTGACCACGCCTGCGTCGTTGAAGGCGATGGCGACAACCCGTTGGTCGACGACCTCTGGTTCGAAGAAGGCGACCGATTCCGTTCGTTCTGTGATGTAGAGCCAGGTCGGCTTGCCGAACAGGGCTGTCGTGGACGGCGTGCCGAGGAACTGCGCGACTTCAAGCTCGTTGTGGACACCTGGTTGGATACGGCCCAAGGCGTCGGGATCCGGCACATACCCGTGGGTCGTGATCCGCGGCGAACACGCCGCCAGGACCAGGACCGTCACACACGCTGTCATACAGGTTTTGACCGCTGTTGCGCTGAACCGGCGCATATCCATCATTGACCGACCCCGTTCTGCCGCCTATGTGACGCGCAAGATGCGAGCGATTGGGCCCGGCTGTCAACTGGGTCGCGCAAGGATGGCCATGAAGCTCTCGACACTGCTTTCCCGTTCCCGGTTCGATGACCGGGCCCATGATCTCTATGACGCGATCGTCGCCCAGGCGCGCGAACCGGCGTTCTATCTGTCGGCCGGGGTGCCCGACAGCGTCGATGGGCGCTTCGACATGATCGTGATGCACACGGTGCTGGTCGGCCGCCGGTTGCGCGACTGCGGCGAGGCAGGCCGCAGCCTGGATCAGGCCCTGTTCGACCTCATGTTCGCCGACATGGACCGCTCGTTGCGGGAAATGGGTGTCGGCGATTTGAAAGTGGGCCGGCGGATCAAAGTCATGCTCAAGGCATTCTATGGCCGCGCCAAGGCCTATGACGACGCCCTTAACGGCTCGTCCGCCGGAGATGACACGGCGATGGAAGACGCGGTCCGGCGCAATCTGTTTGGTACCGTTGAGCCAACCGACACGGCTGTTGCGGCAATGACGGCGTACATCTTTGCTGTCGTTGATGCGCTCGATGAACAGGCGGATGACGCGCTTTTGGCCGGCAAGGTCACGTTTCCGGCGTTCAGCGCCTGAGGTCGTCGACGCGCTTGCCGAGCGCGGGCGGCCAAGCCATAAAAGCTCATCCTGACACGGGAGTATGAGACATGACGGAGTTGTCCGCTCTCGGAGCGCAACCGGAGTTCAGTTGCCCCCTCGACGTTGCCGACCTTGAAGACGGCGACGAGGGCACGCGACACCTGGTTGCCGATGCCGATCAGCGCGCGGCGTTATGCAAACGCTTCGACTTGCTGTCGCTCGATCGCCTGGAGGCGGATCTGCGATATCGCCGGGATGGCCGGATCGTCGAGATTTCCGGGCGGCTGCGTGGCGAGCTCACCCAGACCTGCGTCGTCACCCTGGAACCGCTGGCCGACCGTGTCGACGAAGAGTTTGTTCGCCAGTTTGATCCGGACATGGTGGTCGCCGAGGACGACGAACTCGATTTGACGGTCGATGATCTGCTCGACGAGACCGTTTGTGACCCGCTTGTCGGTGACACCGTCGACTTGGGAGAGGTTGTCGCTGAACAGTTCGGGCTGGCGATCGATCCCTACCCGCGCAAGGACGGCGCACAGATCGACCCGCGTTATGCCGCGAAGGCGCCGGAGGACGACGACGACGCGAACCCGTTTGCCGTGTTGAAGAAGCTGAAGCTTTGAGTTTCGTGTCGCTTGTACCCGCTTCCAAAGACTGCTAAACGGGCCTCTAAATCTCCAGTCAAGTTAAGGATTTCGTGAGATGGCGGTACCTAAGAAAAAGGTCACCCGTTCCCGCCGGGACAAACGTCGTTCGCATCACGCCCTGACCGCGGCGGCGTTGAACGAATGCCCGAATTGCGGCGAAACGAAACTCCCGCATCACGTGTGTGCGGCGTGCGGCTATTACAACGACCGGGAAATCACGGAGCCGGTGGGCAGCTTCTGACCGTGCGGCTTTGTCGATTGGCAACGCGGAGCTGACAATCATGAGCGGCTCGCTGGTTCTGGCGCTTGACGCCATGGGTGGCGATAACGCCCCGGACATGGTGGTGGCGGGCGCCAATGTGGCGCGTGTGCGCTATCCGGACCTGCAGTTCCGGCTTTTTGGTAACTCCGAGAAGCTGGAAAAGCTGCTGCGGCGCTTCCCAAAGCTATCCCAGGTGGCGACGGTGATCGCCAGCGAGACGGTGATTGATGCGGCGGAGAAGCCCTCGCAGGCGCTCCGGCACGGCCGTCAGTCGAGCATGCGCCTGGCCATTGATGATGTGTCGGAAGGCACGGCGCGTGGCGTCGTTTCGGCCGGCAACACCGGTGCCCTGATGGCCATGTCAAAGATCGTGCTGCGGACCTTGCCGGGTATCCACAGGCCTGCGATCGCCACCATGTTCCCGACGACGCGCGGCGAGTCCGTGATGCTGGATCTGGGCGCCAACATTGAGTGTGACGCCGACAATCTGGTCCAGTTCGCCGTTATGGGGGCGGCTTTTGCCCGCAGCGTCCAGGGTGTCCGGCGTCCAACCGTTGGCCTGCTGAACGTGGGCAGCGAGGAAAGCAAGGGTCACGAGGAAATCAAGCGGGCCGCGCAAACCCTGCGCGAGGCCGATCTTCCCTTGGAATTTCACGGGTTTGTCGAGGGCAACGACATCGCCGACGGTACCGTCGACGTGGTCGTGACCGATGGGTTCACGGGCAATATCGCGCTGAAGACGGCCGAAGGCACGGCCAGCATGTACTCAAGCTTCCTGCGCGCCACGTTCCGCCGTTCGGTCTTCTCCAAACTGGGCTACTGGATGGCCAAACCCGCGCTTTTGGCGCTGAAACGGCGGTTTGACCCCCGGCGCTACAACGGCGGCATGTTCCTTGGCGTCAACGGCATTGCCGTTAAGAGTCACGGCGGGACTGATGCGCTCGGTTACGCCAACGCCATCGGGTTTGCCGTCGACATGATGACCCAGGGTTTCAACGAAAAGGTAATCCGCGACCTCGAGAGCCTCGATCAGGGGGCGAAGGACGCCGCCGAGGCCGCTGCGCAGTGAGTGGTGTTCGGCGCAGCCAGATTGCTGGCTGCGGGTCCTATTTGCCGGCGCGCTGCCTGACCAACGCCGAGCTCGCCAAGCAGGTCGACACGTCCGACGAATGGATCGTCGCGCGAACCGGCATCCGCCAGCGCCATATTGCCGCTGATGGTGAGTTCACCTCCGATCTCGCGACCAAGGCGGCTCAGCAAGCGCTAGCCAACAGCGGCATCGCCATTGAGGACGTCGATCTGATCGTCCTGGCCACGGCGACGCCCGACCAAACGTTTCCCGCAACGGCGGCACAGGTTCAGAAGAAGCTTGGCATGCATCATGGTGCGGCCTTTGATGTCCAGGCTGTCTGCACGGGCTTTGTCTACGCCTTGTCCGTCGCCGACAACTTCGTCAAGGCCGGGCAAGCCGATTGCGCGCTTGTGATTGGCGCCGAGACCTTCTCGCGGATCCTGGACTGGGAGGATCGCGGCACCTGCGTGCTGTTCGGCGACGGTGCCGGTGCGGTCATCCTGCGTGCCGGCGACGGGGATGGCAGCAACAAGGACCGGGGCGTCCTGTCGACCCACTTGCACAGCGATGGACGCTACCACGACATGCTTTATGTGGATGGTGGCCCGTCGACCACCGGCTTGGCCGGTCACTTGCGCATGGAGGGTCGAGAGGTCTTCAAGCATGCAGTCATCAACTTAGCGGAGGCTGTTGATGAGGCGCTTGAACAAAACGGAGTAAGTCCAGAAAATATAGACTGGTTTGTGCCTCATCAAGCCAACAAGCGCATTATCGATGCGATGGCGCGTAAGCTGTCCTTGGACGAATCGCGAGTCGTTAACACGATCGATCGACACGCCAACACGTCCGCCGCGTCCATCCCATTGGCGCTGGCTGAGGCCGCCGGCGACGGCCGAATCAAGCCGGGCGACTTGGTCTTGATAGAGGCCATGGGTGGCGGTTTTACTTGGGGTTCGGGCCTTATCCGCTGGTAAGGGGCCGACTGGGCGAGCGTCCAGTCTTTGTTAAGATATCCCAGCCAACTCTTTGATATTGACGGTTTTTCGCTTCAAAGCTAGCCTTCCTTGTTAAGAACAAGGGGGACATGCCGGAATGGTCGAGAAAACCATGACTCGGGCGGATTTAACCGAAGCGGTCTACCATGAGGTCGGCCTGTCGCGCAGCGAGTCGGCGGAATTGGTCGAATCAGTGTTGGGCGAGATCTCTGAATCGCTGATCGATGGCGAAACGGTGAAGATCTCGTCGTTCGGAAGCTTTTCGATCCGCGACAAGGCGCAGCGTGTCGGGCGCAATCTTAAGACGGGCGAGGCGGTGCCGATCCTGCCGCGGCGTGTGCTGGTGTTCCGCGCGTCTCACGTCTTGAAAGATCGCATCAACGACGAACTCACAAGGCACGACGGGGCCTGATGGCGATGGCGGCGGACGCCAACAGCGGCGCTGGCGCCGCGGGACGGCGGGGCGGAAAGTCGAAGGCGGCGTTCCGCACGATCAGCGAGGTCGCGGACGAACTCGACGTCGCCCAGCATGTCCTGCGCTTCTGGGAGACCAAGTTCCATCAGATCCGCCCGCTTAAGCGTGGCGGCGGGCGGCGCTACTACCGGCCCGAGGACATCGATCTTCTAAGGAACATCAAGCATCTGCTCTACACCGAGGGCTACACCATCAAGGGTGTCCAGCGTTTGCTGCGCCAGGGCGGCGTCGCGGCGCTTCAGCACGCCATCGATGGGGCGGCCGCAGAGGCGCCGCCTGCAGCTTCCGCACCTCCAGCCCGCGCCGGCGCCCAGGACGGCGGGTCGGTGACGCTGTCGGCGGCCCAGGTCCGGGCTCTCCAGTCGCTTCTCGATCAGTTGATTGCCTGTCGCGATTTGCTCAAGGGCGCTTCCTGATACACCAGTCGTGAGCGGCTTCGGGCGGTCGCGCACGCTTCGCCCTGTTCTCCCCAGACACCGGCTGCACGGGCGTTGCGGCGCCACAGTGCGTTGACTATAGTGCCGCCGCTTTGCGCGGTTGCGTTTGGCAAACCATGTCGGTCGGAGCGTGGCGCAGCCTGGTAGCGCAACGGTCTGGGGGACCGTAGGTCGCAGGTTCAAATCCTGCCGCTCCGACCATTTTCTTTTAATTTCAATATTGTATCACGCACACCTAATGTGACATCATAGAAATGTCAGGGACGCCGCTAAAAGACCTATCAAAGGTGGTGTGCATCCCCAGGGAGGCAAGATAATTGACCGACACAGCCGATGCCGGCCACTTGGCATCGCAATGTGATCGCGTCACGATCGCGTATGACTGGGGCGTTGGATGCAGCGCGCTGATGTGTAAGGGGATCTGATCGACATGCAGGCAGCGGACGCGGGCGACCTCTCGGAAAGCAGAATCTTGGCGGGGTTACCGCAAGCCGAGATGGGAAAGCTGCAGGAAAACGCTAAGTGGTTCACGTATGACGACGGCGAGCAGTTTTTTCGCCAGGGTGATAACGGCACCGAGATGATTTTTCTGGCCGAGGGCAGGGCGCGGGTGCTGATCCACGCGGCTTCCGGCCAGGATGTCGCTTTTGCCGATATTGGTCCCGGTGGCCATTTCGGCGAGCTGTCGACGCTTGATGGCGGTAGCCGGTCGGCCAGTGTCTTGGCCATCCAGGACTCGTTTGTCGCCGTCGTCGAGCGCGACGTCATCCTGCGGGCCATGGCGGCATTTCCGCCGTTTGCGCTGAATTTGCTGCAAGATTGCGCCAGGATCCTGCGCCGCTCCAACGAGCGTGTCGTTGGCTTGAGTACGAAATCCGGTATCCAGCGCGTTTACGACGAAATCCTGCGCTTGATCGAACCGTCGCCGACCGGCGATGGCCGGTGGCTGATCCCGACGGTGCCGGCGCATAAAGACATCGCCATTTGGTCCGGCACCACCACCGACACCGTGGCGCGCGCGATCGGCCAGTTGACGAGCCTGGGCATCGTCAAGCGCCGCAACCGAACGCTCTTGATCCTTGACCGCCGCCATATTGAAAAGTTGGCCAATACGGGTATCGAAGAACTCTAACGCGGCGGCAACACCCAGCGCCTATGACGGTATGGCGCGGCGGGGCGAGGCCTCGCAAACAGGAAAAGCGGATAACGCCCGTGGCCACGTTACGAACGGTCGACAAGGATTTCGGTGACTGCACGGCGCTCGATGCGCTCGATGCCCTGATCAATCCGGCGGGGCTCGATCTTGTCGACATTGGTTGCGGCGCAGGTGATCTGGCGCGTCATTTGGCCCAGCGCGGCGCGCGGGTCACCGCCGTCGAGCCCGATCCAGGGCAGGCCCGCGTGAACGCCGGCATGACCCCCGTGCCCTCACTTGAGTTTGTCGAGGCGGGCGCCGAAGCACTGCCCTTGGCGGACAAGGCGGCCGATGGTGTCTTCTTCAGCAAGTCTTTGCACCACGTGCCGTCAGCGCACATGGCCGAAGCGATCGGCGAGGCCATTCGGGTGCTTCGCAACGACGGCTTCCTTTATGTTCTGGAACCCGACATTGAGGGCGCTTTTTCCCAGTTGATGCTGCCGTTTCATGACGAAACGGATGCGCGCCGCCAAGCGCTGGCTTGCCTCGCAGAGCATGCCGAGCCGGCCTTCGCCACCACCACGGTTGCTGCGTTTGCCGTTGAACGGCGCTATGCGGACTTCGACGCCTTTGCCGACGCTGTCCTGTCACTGACCTACAACGCATACCGCCGCGAGGATGTTGAGGCGCCGGCTGTGCGCGCATGCTTCGAGGCGGGCTGGGACGGTTCAGGCTTTGGGTTTCGCCAAACCCTGACGATCTACCTTTTTCGCGACAAGACAGGCCATGGCTGAAGCGACGTTCGCGCCCGACCATCCCTCACGGCTGCTGGCGGTGAGTCAGATGTACGATGCCGACAGCGCGGCGATCGCGGCGGGAACGCCGGGCGAGACACTTATGGCCAACGCCGGCGCGGCGATCGCAGCAGCCGTTGAAGCCCGGTTCAAACCTTGCCGTGCTCTCGTCCTTTGCGGGCCCGGCAACAATGGTGGCGATGGATTTGTCGTTGCCCGCCTGCTCAGCGATGCCGGCTGGCCGGTCGAGCTCGCGTTGCTGGGCAAGGTCGATAACCTCAAAGGCGACGCCGCCCTGATGGCGGCACGCTGGCAAGGCGACGTCGGTGACGCGCAACCCGCTTGCGTCGAGAACGCGGATCTTGTCGTCGATGCCCTGTTCGGCGCGGGATTGGTGCGCGATCTCGACGGTCGGGCCGCAGCGTTGGTCCAGGCGGTCGTGGCCCGCGGCGTACCGGTCGTCGCAGTCGACGTGCCAAGCGGTCTGGATGGTGACACCGGCGGGGTACGCGGGATCGCCGCGCCGGCCGTCCTGACCGTGACGTTCTGCCGCGCCAAACCGGGACATCTGCTGTTGCCCGGGCGTGAGCTGTGCGGCGAGGTGGTGGTCGCGGATATCGGGATAGGTGACGACGTGGTCGCCGCCATCGGGCCGGCGCTTTGGCGCAACGATCCAAATCTATGGCTGTCACGGTTTCCGTGGCCCGTGCCGACGGGACACAAGTACGCCAGGGGTCACACGGTGGTCGCCGGCAGCGATCTTGCGGCGACCGGTGCCTCGCGCCTGGCGGCACGGGCGGCGCTGCGGGTTGGTTCGGGCCTGGTCACCGTTGCCGCGTCGCCGGCCGCGCTCAGCACCTACGCCGCCCACCTGACGGCGGTTATGCTGCGTCGGGTCGACGACGCCGATGCCTTTGCCGAAATGCTCGCCGATCCCCGTCTGAACAGCGTTGTGCTGGGGCCGGGGCAAGGTGTGACGGATCGAACCCGTGCATTCGTCGAGGCGGCGCTTGCCGCCGAAAAAAACTGCGTTCTGGATGCCGATGCTCTGACCGTCTTTGCCGACGACCCGCAGGCGCTCTTTTCAAGGCTGAACGCCGGCTGTGTTCTGACACCTCATGAGGGTGAATTTGACCGGATTTTCGACCGGAGCGGGAGTAAACTGGACCGCGCGCGCCGGGCCGCGGAAAAAGCGGGTGCCACAGTTCTGTTGAAAGGTGCCGATACTGTGATCGCCGCGCCTGACGGCACCGCAATGGTTAACGACAATGCGCCTCCAGATTTGGCGACCGCCGGGTCTGGAGATGTGCTGGCCGGATTGGTCGCCGGTCTGATGGCGCAAGGCGTTCAGGCTATGGCGGCAGCGGCGATGGCCGCCTGGCTCCACGGCGAAGCCGGCAAGGCGGCGGGGCCGGGCCTGATCGCCGAAGACCTGCCGGAAGTGTTGCCGCCGATCCTCGCGGCATTGAAGGAGAGCGTTGCGTGAGCGACGAGCGAGACAACATCTGGGACCGCGCACTGAAGCAGCTGTCGACGACGTGGCAGGACGTCGCCGACGCCGCCATGGTGCGCATCGGCGGGCGCATCCGTGTCGATCTGCCCGATGACGATCTCGACAAGCTGCGCAACCAGGTTGCCGAATGTGTCGCCGGACTGGGCGGTGAGGTCCTTGCCAGGGGCAGGGCGGCCTCGATCGGTGGCAGCTATCTGTCGCTGGCACCGACCGGCAAGCGCCGGTTCCTGGCAATGCTGGCGAACGACTTCGAGATCGACATGGCCGAGGTCGAGACCGAGGCCCAGGCGATGATCAAGGTCCAAGACCCGGAAGCCAAGCGCGCACTGGCTGGGTCGTTGCGCGATGCGTTGGAGCCGCCCCGCATGCGGCTCTTCACCCAGTTCAACGGCCTGCAGGACGGCGTCAAGTTCCTTGTCGACATGCGCGCCGATGCCATGTCGTGGTCGCGCGAAGAACCGGTGCTGGTGCGCATCAGCAACGACCTGCGCCGCCTGCTGACCGGCTGGTTCGATATCGGCTTTCTCGAGCTCAAACGCATCACCTGGTCGTCGCCGGCATCGCTGCTGGAGAAACTGATCGTCTATGAGGCCGTCCACCGGATCGCCTCGTGGCAGGACCTTAAGAACCGGCTGGGGTCTGATCGTCGCCTGTTTGCGTTCTTCCATCCGCGTATGCCGGACGAGCCGTTGATCTTCGTTGAGGTCGCGCTGGTCAACGGCATGGCCAGCCAGGTGCAGACGCTGCTTGATGCCGAGGCGCCCGAATTGGCGCCGGACCGCGCGGATACCGCGATCTTTTATTCGATCTCCAACACCCAGCGTGGCCTGGCCGGGATCAGCCTGGGCGACTTTCTGATCAAACAGGTCGTCGAGCTTTTGAGCGCCGAGCTTGGCAACCTGAAGACATTCGCGACGTTATCGCCGATCCCCGGGTTCCGACGCTGGTTGAGCGGTCGGCTGGCGACCACCGACGAAAAACTGATTAGGGTCGATGAGGGCCGTGCGGGGGCGGATGAGGATCTGATACGGCCCGACGAACTGAAAAAACTTGGCTATGAAACCCATCAGGCAGCACTTGACGACCTCACCGTCGCCCTGGATGCCGGACCGGGCGAGGCGTTGGACCGTTTCGCCGACATCCTGCTTCGTTTGACCGCGCGATACCTTGTCATGGAGAAGCGCAACGATCGCCCGCTGGACCCGGTTGCCCGCTTTCACCTGGCCAACGGCGCCCGCGTCGAGCGGCTGAACTGGGCCGGCGATACATCGCAGAACGGCTACGAGCAATCGGCGGGAATCATGGTCAATTACCTCTATCGTCTTGAGGACATCCGGGCCAACCACGAGGACTTTGTTGGCGCCGGTACCGTCGCCATCTCGTCGGCGCTGCGCCAGTTGGTTAAGCGGTCCGCTTGAACCGCGTGATGTGCCACGCTTGCGGGCGGGCGCAATCACGACTATATGGTCCCGCCCGGGCGGCTATCTGGCCGCGACGGCCGCGAAAGGCTGCGGGCGTGGTGGAATTGGTAGACACGCCAGACTTAGAATCTGGTGACGAAAGTCGTGGGGGTTCAAGTCCCTCCGCCCGCACCACGCTGAAGCCCTTTCGCGCCGCGCGATCGATCCGTCGCCTGCCGTTAAACCCCGGAATCACGGTGCCCCTATCATGAACGTCACCGAGCAACTCGCCGAAGGTCTGAAGCGCGAGTACAAGGTCACCATTGAGGCCGACGACATTGCCGCGCGTATCGACGGCAAGCTCGCCGAGCTCCAGAAAACCGTCAACATGAAAGGGTTTCGCCCTGGAAAGGTGCCGGTCCAGCTTCTCAAACGCCAGTTCGGCCCTTCGGTGGTCAACGAGGTCATCCAGCAGACCCTGCAGGACAGCTCCGGCCGCGTCATCTCCGATCAGGGCGTGCGCCCGGCCATGCAGCCGACGATCGAGGACATGTCCTATGACGAGGGCAAGGATCTGGAGTTCGTCATCGCCGTGGAGATCCTTCCGGAGATCAAGACCGACGACTTCTCCGGCTACAAGGTCGAGCAGCTAACGGTCGACGTCTCTGACTCCGAGGTCGACGACGCGATGGACCGCCTGTTGAAGGCCAACAAGGACTTCGAAGATACCGACGACGGTTACAAAGCGGCTGACGGCGATGCGGCGCGGATCGACTTCACCGGCCGGCTCGATGGTGAAGCTTTCGAAGGCGGCACCGCGGAAGATCAGACTGTCGAGCTTGGTGCCGGCCGCCTGTTGCCTGAGTTCGAAGCCGGGCTATTGGGTAAAAAGGCGGGTGACGCCTTCAAGATCGACGTGACGTTCCCGGACGACTATGGCGCTGAGAACCTGGCCGGTAAGACGGCCGAGTTCGAAATCAAAGTCCATCAGGTCCGAAAAGCCAAGGCCGCGGAGCTGAGTGACGAGTTTGCTGCCGCCCAAGGCGCCGAGAACGTGGCTGACCTGCGGGACAAACTACGTGAGCGCCTGGGCCAGGAGTACAGCGAGCTGACACGCCAGCGCACCAAGCGTGTGCTGCTTGACCAACTCGCCGATTCCTATGACTTCGATGTGCCTGCGGGACTGGTCGACAGCGAGTTCGAAGCGATTTGGCAGCAGATCGAGCGTGAGCTCGATCATGGCCACAGTCATGATCACGGCGACGATCACGATCATGATCATGACCACGATCACGGCGAGCCGGTCAGCGAAGAGCGGCGCGAGGAGATGCGCGAGGAATACCGCAAGATTGCGGAGCGGCGCGTGCGCCTGGGGCTGCTGCTGAGCGAAATCGGCACGCAGAACGAAATTCAGGTCACCCAAGATGATATGCAGCAGGCGGTGATCAACCGGGCGCGGCAGTTCCCGGGCCAGGAGGCGCAGATCGTCCAGCACTTCCAGTCCAACCCGCAGGCCATTCAGGAGCTGACAGCACCGATCCTGGAAGACCGTGTCATCGACCACATTTTGAGTCAGGTTGACGTCACCGAGCGGTCCGTCACGCCTGACGAGTTGATGAAGGCCGAACAGGAAGACGCCGAGGAAGCCAGCGCGGCGGCGGGCGGCGATGCCAAGTCGGCGAAGAAGGCCGCTGCCAAGAAGGCGCCGGCGAAGAAGGCAGCGGCCAAAAAAGCGCCCGCCAAGAAAGCGGCCGCGAAGAAAGCCCCGGCCAAAAAGGCAGCGGCAAAGAAAGCGCCAGCCAAGAAGAAGGCGGCCAAAAAGAAGGATGATAGTGACGCATGACGCGCAACCTGGTGACCGGTCTCGGCGGAACGGAAATGCGTGATCCGCTTGAAATCTACGCCAACACCCTGGTTCCCATGGTGGTCGAGCAGACCTCCAGGGGCGAACGGGCCTATGACATCTATTCGCGCCTTCTCAAAGAGCGCATCATCTTCCTGACCGGCGGCGTCAACGACGCGGTGGCCAGCCTGATCTGTGCCCAGATGCTCTATCTGGAGGCCGACAACCCGACCAAGGATATCGCGCTCTATATCAACTCGCCTGGCGGCATGGTGACCGCGGGCCTGGCGATGTATGACACCATGCAGTACATCCGGCCGAAGGTGTCGACCCTTTGCATCGGTCAGGCGGCCTCGATGGGCGCGTTGTTGCTGTGTGCTGGCGAAAAAGAGCACCGATTTGCCCTGCCGCAGTCACGAATCATGATTCACCAGCCCTCGGGCGGCGCCCGCGGTCAGGCCTCGGACATCGAGATCCATGCCCGGGAAATTCTCTTTGTCCGTCAACGCCTTAACGAAATCTTCGCCCGTCACACCGGCCAGGACATTGATGTGGTCGAAGAGAACATGGAGCGTGACACCTTTATGACACCGATCCAGGCCCAAGAGTTTGGATTGATCGACCAGGTGGTCGAATCACGTACAGAAACCATGACGGATGCGGAAAAAACGGCTGATAGCCCCGATCAGGGTAGTTCGTAATCGATAATTTCACTCAACGCTGACCGGAACGTGTACCCGTATAGTGTTGCCAATTGTCCACAGTGCTACGACATATGTACAACATGTACCCGGCTACGCAGTTGTGCCGCGTTGCGGCTTCTAGTTAACATGCGCCAGCGATAGGCCCAGAAGGACCTCGTGCTATGACAAAAGGCGGCGGCGAATCCAAGAACACGCTCTACTGCTCTTTCTGCGGCAAGAGCCAGCATGAGGTTCGTAAGCTGATTGCCGGTCCGACGGTGTTCATCTGCGATGAATGCGTCGAACTGTGCATGGACATTATTCGCGAGGAGAACAAGAGCTCCATCGTGAAGTCGCGGGACGGCGTTCCGACGCCGCGCGAAATCAATCAGGTTCTGAACGATTATGTGATTGGCCAGGACTACGCCAAGCGCATCCTGTCGGTGGCCGTCCACAATCACTACAAGCGCCTGAACAATGGCGGGCGCCAGGATCAGGTCGAACTGGCGAAGTCCAACATTCTGCTGATCGGCCCGACCGGCTGCGGCAAGACGCTGCTGGCCCAGACGCTGGCACGTATCCTGGATGTGCCGTTCACCATGGCCGACGCGACGACGCTGACCGAAGCCGGCTATGTCGGCGAGGACGTCGAGAACATCATCCTGAAGCTGGTGCAGGCCGCCGACTACAATGTCGAGCGCGCCCAGCGTGGCATCGTCTTTATCGACGAGGTCGACAAGATCGCGCGCAAGTCCGACAACCCGTCGATCACCCGCGACGTCTCGGGCGAGGGTGTGCAGCAGGCGCTGCTGAAGATCATGGAAGGCACGATTGCCTCGGTGCCGCCCCAGGGCGGACGCAAACACCCGCAGCAGGAGTTCCTGCAGGTCGACACGACCAACATCCTGTTCATCTGCGGCGGCGCCTATGCGGGACTGGAGAAGATCATCTCCGACCGCGGCAAGACGACGTCGATCGGCTTTGGCGCCGATGTCCGTTCACCCGACGAGCGGCGCACCGGCGAGATCTTGCGCGGTGTCGAGCCCGAAGATCTGCTGAAATTTGGACTTATCCCCGAGTTTGTCGGCCGCCTGCCGGTGATCGCGACCCTGGACGATCTGGACGAAGAATCGCTGGTCAAGATCCTGTCGGAACCGAAGAACGCGCTGATCAAGCAGTATCAGAAGCTGTTTGAGATGGAGGAGATCAAGCTGGCCTTCACCGACGACGCGCTGCGCGGCATCGCCCAGAAGGCGATTGCCCGCAAGACCGGCGCTCGCGGCCTGCGCTCCATCCTTGAAGGAATCCTGCTCGATACCATGTTTGAGCTTCCAAGCCTCGATGGTGTCGAAGAGGTCGTGATCAACCGCGAGGTCGTCGATCACGGCAGCCAGCCGTTGATGATCTACGCGGAACGCGAAGACGAGGTCGCACCGGCCTCGTGAGCGGACCGCTCTTGATCCGCCCTGACCGGCGGACCATCTGTTCTAAGGTTCCGTTTTTGGTCGGGTCCGGTCGGGCTAGGACGCAGGCCGATCCGATGCATTTTTGAGTACGGAGGTACTGTTACGTGAGCTTGACTCAAGGCGCTCTCTATTCCGTTTTGCCATTGCGCGACATCGTTGTCTTCCCGCACATGATCGTGCCGCTGTTCGTCGGCCGCGAGAAGTCGGTCAAAGCGCTCGAAGACGTGATGAAGGACGACAAGCAGATCCTGCTCGTCGCCCAGAAAGACGGCTCCCAGGACGATCCTGGCCCCGACGACATCTATGATATCGGCACCGTTTCGACCGTGCTGCAGCTGCTGAAACTGCCCGACGGCACGGTCAAGGTGCTGGTCGAAGGCGGTTCGCGCGCGAAGATCGTCGAACACACGCCCAACGAGGCGTTTTTTCAGGCCTATGCCGAGGTGCTGGACGATAAGGAATCCGACGAACGCGAGTTGCAGGCGCTGGCCCGCGCCGTGATCAGCCAGTTTGAGGAGTACGTCAAACTCAACAAGAAGATCCCGCCCGAGGTCCTGGTTTCGCTCAACCAGATCGAGAACTACGGCAAGCTGGTCGACACCGTCGCCTCGCACCTGACCATCAAGGTCTCCGACAAGCAGGCGCTTTTGGAGATCGACTCGGTGCTCGAGCGCTTGGAGAAGGTCTATTCGCTGATCGAAGGCGAAATCGGCGTGCTGCAGGTCGAAAAGCGTATCCGCGGCCGGGTCAAGCGCCAGATGGAGAAGACCCAGCGCGAGTACTATTTGAACGAGCAGATGAAGGCCATCCAGAAGGAGCTGGGTGAGGGAGAGGACGGCCGCGATGAGGCCGGTGAGTACGAAGAGAAAATCGCCAACACCAAACTCACGAAGGAAGCGCGCGAAAAGGCGATGGCCGAGCTTAAGAAGCTTCGGACCATGAGCCCGATGTCGGCCGAGGCGACGGTGGTCAGGAACTACCTCGACTGGATGCTGACCATCCCGTGGAAGAAGCGCACGCGTTTGAAGAAAGATCTGAAGCTCGCTCAGCAGGTTCTCGACGACGACCATTATGGCCTGGCGAAGGTCAAGGAACGGATCGTCGAGTACCTCGCGGTGCAGCTACGCCGTTCGAAACTGAAAGGCCCGATCCTGTGTCTGGTTGGACCGCCCGGCGTCGGCAAGACGTCGCTTGGCAAATCGATCGCGCGCGCGACCGGTCGTAACTTCGTTCGCATGTCGCTGGGCGGCGTGCGCGACGAAGCCGAGATTCGCGGCCATCGACGCACCTATATCGGATCGATGCCCGGCAAGATCATCCAGGGCATGAAGAAGGCGAAGTCATCGAACCCGCTCTTCCTGCTCGACGAGATCGACAAGCTCGGCGCGGACTGGCGCGGTGATCCGTCGTCGGCGTTGCTCGAGGTTCTCGATCCCGAACAGAACTCGACGTTCAACGATCATTATCTGGAAGTCGACTACGATCTCTCCGACGTCATGTTCGTGACGACGGCGAACTCGACTCGTATTCCGCAGCCGTTGATGGATCGCATGGAGCTGATCCGTATCTCCGGTTACACCGAGGACGAGAAAGTTCACATCGCACAAGAGCATTTGATCCCTAAGCAACTGCAAGCGCATGGCTTGAAGGCTGAGGAGTGGTCGATATCCGAAGGCGCGTTGCGTGATCTCGTACGCTACTACACGCGCGAGGCCGGCGTCCGAAATCTCGAACGCCAGCTCGCAAACCTACAGCGTAAGGCGGTGCGCGACATCGTTGCCGACGGCGTCAAGGATGTGAAGGTGACGAGCCGCAACCTCGGCAAGTATGCGGGTGTGCGCCAGTTCCGTTATGGCGAGGCCGAGCGCGAAGACATGGTCGGTGTCACGACCGGCTTGGCCTGGACCGAGGTGGGCGGTGAATTGCTGTCGATCGAGGCGGTGGTCCTGCCTGGGCGCGGCAAGATGACAATCACCGGCAAGCTGGGTGATGTCATGCAAGAATCGGTGCAGGCGGCCAAGAGCTATGTCCGCTCGCAGGCGCCTGAACTGGGTTTGAAGCCGACGATATTCGACCGGCGTGACATTCACGTTCACGTGCCCGAAGGCGCGACGCCCAAGGACGGGCCGTCGGCGGGCATCGCGATGTTCACCTCGATTTTGTCTGCGCTGACCGGTATTCCGGTCAAATGCACGGTCGCCATGACCGGCGAGATCACGCTACGTGGACGCGTTTTGCCGATCGGTGGCTTAAAGGAAAAACTTCTCGCGGCCCATCGCGGCGGCATCAAGACGGTGCTGATCCCGCGCGATAACGAAAAGGATCTCGCGGACATACCCGACAACGTTAAACGTGGAATTGAAATCGTGCCGGTGGCATCGGTCGAGGAAGTTCTCGATCGCGTGCTTGTCGACAAACCCGTGCCGATCGAATGGACCGAAGACGATGCCGAGGCGGCCGAGAAAATGCGCAAGCGATCCGACGATGATGTCGGTGATGTCATCACGCATTGAACGAGCGCTTGTCATCCACATCAAATGGCGTTAATCCGCGCGTTACTGTTTGTCTGCGTTGACGCCATCGCGAGCGGAACGATAGACTGACGATGCTCTGGGGATGCCTGTCTATGTTGATCCAATCACCAACAGCCGAATCGTGGGAGGGGGCCTTACTGTGAACAAGAACGATCTGATTGCTAAAGTGGCGGACGAATCTGGTTTGACGAAAGCCGATGCCGGTCGTGCCGTCGATTGCGTTTTTGATTGTATTTCATCGTCGCTTGCATCGGGCAGCGAAGTTCGTCTTGTCGGTTTCGGCACCTTCTCGGTTGCCAATCGTGCAGCCAGCGAAGGTCGCAATCCGCGCACCGGCGAGCGTATCAAGATCCCGGCGTCGAAGCAGCCGAAGTTCAAGGCCGGTAAAGCCCTGAAGGAAGCTGTCAACTAACACGGTTGACCGACGACAAGTTTTCGAGCTGCCGGTTGCCTTAACAGGTGCCGGCAGTTTTCGTTTGAGCGTTCGATGTCGCCAACCCTGTTGGCCGGTGTTGGGCTCACGATCGGATGACGGTTGCGTCAGGCAACGTGACGGATTAGACGATCCACGTTTATCGCTTTTGTCGCGATAGGGCCCTGGGGGCGATTAGCTCAGCTGGGAGAGCAACTCGTTTACACCGAGTAGGTCGGCGGTTCGATCCCGTCATCGCCCACCATGTCCTGATCTGCCAGATACGGGCCCGCCTTAAGGGCGCCGGCGAGGTGCGGTAGCGCCGATTCTGCTGACGATCACTGGCAAGAGTTGGTTAGGGCCTAAGCCGGTATTTTCCTTGACGCCTCAAGGGCGCTAACGTAGATGATGCGCCTTCGCGAAGGGCCCCTTATGGGGGTGTAGCTCAGTCCGGTTAGAGCGCTGGCCTGTCACGCCAGAGGTCGCGGGTTCGAGTCCCGTCACTCCCGCCATTTCCCCTTAGATCTGGCCGCCGCAAGGCGGCGTCTGTCGGCCACCGTTCGGGGTGGCTGGCTGCGCCGTCTATGGTCGGGATCAAGGCTAGAATTGATGTCGCACAACATCCTTCACAGGTCAGGTAGGGGCCATATATAAGGGGGCGCGCGATGGGGAGAGATCCATGAACGAACTGCTTCTGGAATATCTGCCGATCCTGATCTTCTTAGGGCTAGCCATAGCGATGGCCAGTGTGATGATCGGGATGTCCTATATGTTGGGGCAGCAGAAGCCGGATCCGGAAAAGTTGTCGTCCTATGAATGTGGGTTCGATGCTTTCGACGATGCGCGCCAGCAGTTCGATGTCCGGTTCTATCTGGTCGCCATCCTCTTCATCATCTTCGATCTTGAAGTCGCCTTCCTGTTTCCCTGGGCGGTGTCGCTCAGTGAGATCGGTCTGTTCGGTTTCTGGTCGATGGTCGTTTTCCTCGGCGTGCTGACCGTCGGTTTCATCTATGAATGGCGAAAGGGAGCTCTCGAATGGGAGTAGAACCAACCGGCATCGCCAACATTCCGCCTGGACCCGATCAGGATGCGTTGCTGAAGAATGTCGCCGATGAGGTCCAGGACAAGGGCTATGTGCTGGCCAATGTCGACAAGTTGGTGAATTGGGCGCGCACTGGAAGCCTGTGGCCGATGACGTTTGGTCTTGCGTGTTGCGGCGTGGAGATGATCCACGCCTACATGAGCCGCTATGACCTCGACCGCTTCGGCGTCATTCCGCGCGCCAGTCCGCGTCAGTCCGATGTCATGATCGTGGCCGGCACGCTGTGCAACAAAATGGCGCCAGCGCTGCGCAAACTCTATGACCAGATGCCCGAGCCGCGCTGGGTTATCTCGATGGGTTCATGCGCCAATGGCGGCGGCTACTATCACTACTCTTATTCGGTCGTCAGAGGCTGTGACCGGATCGTGCCTGTGGATATCTACGTGCCCGGCTGTCCGCCGACGGCCGAAGCCCTGGTCTATGGCATTCTGCAGTTGCAGAAGAAGATCCGGCGCACCGGCACGATCAGGCGCTAGATAAGGTTCGGGGCCGCCGCCGCCATGACAGAAGCATTGCTTGAGATCGGTCACGCAGCCGAGGCCAGGTTCAGTGGTCAGGCAGGACCGCTGACGCTTGATCGTGATCAGGCGACCCTGGCCGCGACGGTCGATAGCCTGGTCACGCTTCTGACCTGGCTGAGAGATGATTCCAACTGCCTTTTCAAGCAACTGGTCGATGTCACGGCGGTCGACTATCCCGAGCGGCCTGAACGTTTTGACGTCGTCTACAACCTCTTGAGCCTGCGCCTCAACATGCGCCTGCGGGTCAAATTGATGGTTGGAGAGGACACAGCCGTTCCAACTGTCACCGGCGTGTTCAGCTCGGCCAACTGGCTCGAGCGTGAAGTCTGGGACATGTACGGGATCTATTTTGCCGGGCATCCGGATTTGCGCCGGATCCTCACCGATTACGGTTTCGAAGGTCATCCCCAGAGGAAAGACTTTCCACTCACCGGGTATGTCGAGATGCGCTATGACGAGGACCAAAAGCGCGTCGTCTATGAGCCCGTGAAACTGACCCAGGCCTTCCGCAACTTCGACTACCTGTCGCCCTGGGAAGGGTCGTTCGACGTGCTGCCGGGCGACGAGAAGGCCGAGGCAGCCGACAAAGAGGCCGGCGACAATGGCTGAAGTCCAGATCAAAACGACGACGCTGAACTTCGGACCCCAGCATCCGGCTGCCCATGGCGTGCTGCGTCTGGTCCTGGAGATGGACGGCGAGGTCGTCGAGCGGGCCGATCCGCATATCGGCCTGTTGCATCGCGGCACCGAGAAGCTGATCGAATACAAGACCTATCTGCAGGCGGTGCCGTATTTCGACCGCCTCGACTATGTCTCACCCATGTGCCAGGAGCATGCCTATGCCCTGGCCGTCGAGACGCTGTTGGGCATCGACGTGCCACCGCGCGGCCAGCATGTCCGCGTGCTGTTCGCCGAGATCACCCGCATTCTGAACCACCTTTTGAACGTCACGACGTTCGCCATCGACGTCGGCGCGATCACGCCGTCGCTGTGGGCGTTCGAGGAGCGTGAGAAACTGATGGAGTTCTACGAAGGCGTTTCCGGCGCCAGGCTCCATTCGGCCTATTTCCGTCCCGGCGGCGTCCATCGCGATCTGCCGGCCGGCATGGAAGACGAGATCGCGACCTACTTCGAGACGTTCTTGAAGGTCATCGACGATATCGAGCATCTGCTGAACGAGAACCGTATCTTCAAGCAGCGCACGGTCGATATTGGTGTCGTGTCGGCCGATGACGCGCTGGACTGGGGCTTCACCGGCCCCATGCTGCGTTCTGCCGGCGTGCCGTGGGATCTGCGCAAGGCCCAGCCCTACGACTCCTACGCCCAGTTCAATTTCGACATTCCGGTCGGCAAGCAGGGCGATTGTTACGAACGCTACATGGTCCGCATCGAGGAGATGCGCCAAAGCGTGCGCATCATCAAGCAGTGCCTGGAGACCATGCCTGACGGTCCCGTGCATACCGAAGACCCGAAGGTATCGCCGCCGCGCCGCGCGCTGATGAAGCAATCGATGGAAGCGCTGATCCATCACTTCAAGCTCTATACCGAGGGTTACCACGTGCCGGCCGGCGAGGCCTATGCGGCGGTCGAGGCGCCGAAAGGCGAATTCGGCGTTTTCCTGGTCTCCGACGGCACCAACAAACCCTATCGCTGCCGTATCAAGGCGCCGGGCTTCCTGCATCTGCAGTCCAGCGACTTCCTGTGCAAAGGACACATGCTGGCCGATGCCGCGGCCATCATCGGCAGCATGGATATCGTGTTCGGGGAGATCGACCGATGAGCATGGCGCGCGGACGCCCCGTGGCCTTGGACCAGCAGCCGGAGAGCTTCGCTTTCTCCGCTGAGAACATGGAAAAGGTCAAAACGATCCTGGCGAAGTATCCGGAAGGGCGCCAGCGAAGCGCCGTCCTGCCGCTTCTGGACCTGGCCCAGCGCCAGATCGGCTGGGTCCCGGTCGCAGCCATGGACCATATCGCCGAAGTCTTGGATATGGCGCCAATCCACGTCTATGAGGTCGCAACGTTCTACACGATGTTCAATCTGGAGCCGGTCGGCGACTATCTGATCCAGGTTTGCACGACCACGCCCTGCATGCTGCGCGACTCCGACGGGGTGGTCGAGGCATGCCGCAAACACCTGGGCATCGACTGGGACGAGACCACGGCTGATGGCAAGTTCACGTTGAAGGAGGTCGAGTGCCTGGGCGCCTGCGTCAACGCACCGATGGTCCAGATCAACGATGACTATTTCGAAGACCTCGACGCCGAGAAGATGATCGCGCTTTTGGAGGCCTTGAGCCGGGGTGAGAAACCCAAGATCGGCCCGCAGAACGGCCGCCACTCCTCGGAGCCGGTCACCGGCGCCAAAGTCTTGCAGGACGGAGCCTGATCATGCTGCAGGACAAGGACCGCATCTTTACCAACCTCTATGGCTTTGAGAGCCCGGGTCTGGAGGCCGCGCGCAGGCGTGGCGACTGGGACGGCACGGCGGCCATCCTGGCCAAGGGGCCGGATGCCATTGTCGAGGAAATCAAGACGTCCGGTCTCAGAGGCCGCGGTGGCGCCGGTTTCCCGTCGGGCCTTAAGTGGTCGTTCATGCCCAAGGAGCGGCCGGCCGGCCAACCAGCCTATCTGGTCGTCAACGCCGACGAGAGCGAGCCCGGCACCTGCAAGGACCGCGACATCATGCGCCATGACCCGCACAAGCTGGTCGAGGGCTGCCTTATCGCCGGTTTCGCCATGCGCGCGGACGCCGCCTACATCTATATCCGCGGCGAGTTCTATAACGAGTCCGTCGCGCTGCAGAGAGCGATCGACGAGGCTTATGATGCCGGCCTGGTGGGCAAGAATGCCTGCGGTTCCGGCTACGATTTCGATGTCTTCCTGCACCGCGGCGCCGGCGCCTATATCTGTGGCGAAGAAACCGCGCTCCTGGAGAGCCTGGAGGGCAAGAAAGGCCAGCCGCGCCTGAAACCGCCATTTCCGGCGATGGCCGGCCTTTACGGCTGTCCCTCCACCGTTACCAATGTGGAGACTGTGGCGGTTTCCCCGACCATCATGCGGCGCGGCGGCGACTGGTTCGCGTCCTTCGGGCGGCCCAAGAACGCGGGCACCAAACTCTTCTGCATCTCCGGCCACGTGAACGAGCCGTGCAACGTGGAAGAGGAGATGAGCATCCCGCTTAAGGAACTCATCGAAAAACACGCTGGTGGCGTTCGCGGCGGCTGGGACAATCTGCTGGCCATCATCCCCGGCGGTTCCTCGGTGCCGGTGATACCGAAGTCGGTTTGCGACGAGGTCCTGATGGACTTCGACGCGCTGGTGGAGGTGAAGTCGGGCCTGGGCACCGCCGCGGTCATCGTGATGGACAAGTCCACCGACATCGTGCGGGCGATCTGGCGTCTCTCCAAATTCTACAAACACGAAAGCTGTGGCCAGTGCACGCCGTGCCGCGAAGGTACCGGCTGGATGATGCGGATCATGAAACGCCTGATCGACGGCGACGCCTCGATCGAAGAGATCGACATGCTGCAGGCCGTCACCAAGCAGGTCGAGGGCCACACCATCTGCGCGCTGGGCGATGCGGCGGCTTGGCCGATCCAGGGTCTGATCCGCCATTTCCGGCCCGAGCTCGAAGAGCGCATCCGGGCACGTGGCGGCGCCACGCCGGTCGCGGCGGAATAGGGGCGGGCGATGACCGATACCGTCAAGCTCACCATCGATGGCGTCGAGATCGAGGTCGATAAACGGCTGACCCTGCTCCAGGCCTGTGAATTGGCGGGTGCGGAGGTGCCGCGCTTTTGTTTCCACGACCGCCTGTCGATCGCCGGCAACTGCCGGATGTGCCTGGTTCAGGTCGAAAAGGCGCCAAAGCCGGTGGCGTCCTGTGCCCAGCCGGTCGCCGACGGCATGGTCGTCCATACCCGCGGCGACATCGCCGGCGGCGCCCAGCGTGGCGCCATGGAGTTCCTGCTGATCAACCATCCGCTGGATTGCCCGATCTGCGATCAGGGTGGTGAATGCGACCTGCAGGATCAGGCCATGGGCTATGGCCTGGGCATCAGCCGGTTCCACGAACACAAGCGTTCGGTTCAGGAAAAAGAGTTCGGGCCGCTGATCAAGACCTTCATGACGCGCTGCATCCATTGCACGCGCTGTATCCGCTTCATGGACGAGGTCGCCGGTGTTCCGAGCCTGGGCGCGACCGGGCGTGGCGAGGACATGGAGATCACGACCTATATTGAGAACGGCATCAATTCCGAACTCAGCGGCAACGTGATCGATCTGTGCCCCGTCGGGGCATTGACCTCCAAACCCTATGCCTTCGTCGCGCGGCCCTGGGAACTGAAGAAGACCGATTCCATCGACGTGATGGATGCGATGGGCAGCAACATTCGCGTCGATGCGCGCGGCCGCGAGGTCCTGCGCGTCCTGCCGCGCCTGCACGAAGACATCAACGAAGAGTGGCTGTCGGATAAATCTCGCTTTGCGGTCGACGGCCTGATGCGCCGGCGTCTCGATACGCCCTATGTGCGCAAGGCCGGCAAGCTAGAGGCGGTGTCATGGGATGAGGCGCTACAGGTCGCCGCCGCCAAACTAAACCGTACCGACGGCAGCAAGATCGCGGCCTTGGTCGGCGATCAGGCCGATTGTGAAGCGATGACCGCCCTGGGTGCCCTTATGGATCAGAAGGGTTCGCCCCACCGCGATTGCCGCCTGGACGGCATGAAGGTCGATCCGGCCGTGCGGGCGTCCTATCTCTTCAACACGACCATTGCCGGTGTCGAACAGGCCGACGCTTGTCTGATCGTGGGTGCCAACCCGCGCAAGGAAGCCGCGCTGGTCAACGCGCGCCTGCGTAAACGCTGGCTGATGGGCGGCTTCGAGGTCGGTGTTGTCGGCCCGCAGGTCGATCTGACCTATCCCTCAAGCTACCTGGGCGCTGGTCCGCGCACCCTGCAGGAGATCGCCGACGGCAGCCATGCCTTCGCCGATGTCCTGAAACGTGCCGAACGCCCCATGATCATCGTCGGCGCCGGCGCCCTGGCGCGCAACGACGGGGCGGCGGTGCTCGCCTTGGTGCACAGAATTGCCGAGGCCAGCGGTGCGGGCAGCGACGACTGGAACGGCGTCAACATCCTCCATACGGCGGCGTCACGGGTCGGCGGTCTCGACCTCGGCTTCGTGCCGGGCGAGGGCGGGCGCGATACGGCCGGCATCCTGGCGGGCGCCGAAGAGGGTGCCATCGAGGTCGTCTACCTGCTCGATGCCGATGGCCCGGGCCTGGAGCGGTTGGCCGACACCTTTGTGATCTATCAGGGCCACCACGGCGATAGCGGCGCGCATGTCGCCGATATCATCCTGCCGGGTGCGGCCTATACGGAAAAGGATGCGACTTACGTCAACATGGAAGGGCGCCCGCAGCAGGCCGCGCGCGCCGTGTTCCCACCGGGCGAGGCGCGCGAGGACTGGAAGATCATCCGGGCGCTGTCTGGCGCCATGGGCGCTGCCTTGCCGATGAACACGATCGACGATGTACGCGTCCGGATGTTTGAGGTCGCGCCCCATCTTGGCGCCAGCGACGAGATCGTCGCGGCGTCGTGGCAGGCTTTCGGAACCGCCGGCGCGGTCGACGACACACCGTTCAGCGCCGCCGTCGAGAACTTCTACATGACGTGTCCGATCAGCCGGGCGTCGCCGACAATGGCCCAGTGCACCGAGGCCTTCGTCAGCACCGGCGGGGAGGCGACGGGAACCGATGGCTGAGTTTATCCAGTCGCCCTTCGTGACCGGCTATCTGTGGCCGTTCATCCTGATCGTGCTGTCGATTATCGCGATCATCGTGCCGGTGCTGATCGCGGTCGCCTACCTGACCTATGCCGAGCGCAAGGTCATGGCCGCCATGCAGCTGCGCATGGGCCCCAACGTGGTCGGCCCGTTCGGCTTGCTGCAGCCTTTCGCCGATGGCCTGAAGCTCTTCGTCAAGGAAACCGTTATCCCGACCGGCGCCAACAAGGTCGTTTTTGTTCTGGCGCCGATGATCACCTTCATTCTGGCCATGGTCGGCTGGGCGGTGATCCCGTTCGACGACGGCTGGGTCCTCGCCGACATCAATGTCGGCATCCTCTATCTTTTCGCCGTCTCATCGCTCGGCGTCTACGGCATTATCATGGCGGGCTGGGCGTCGAACTCGAAATACGCCTTCCTGGGCGCCCTGCGCTCGGCAGCCCAGATGGTCTCCTATGAGGTCGCCATCGGCTTCGTCCTGATCACCGTGCTGGTTTGCGTGGGATCGCTGAACCTCTCCGACATCGTCCGGGCCCAGGAAGAGGGCATCTGGTTCTTCATCCCGCTCTTCCCGATGTTCGTTATCTTCGTCATTTCAGCACTTGCCGAGACGAACCGGGCGCCGTTCGACCTGCCAGAGGCGGAGTCCGAACTGGTCGCCGGTTTCAATGTCGAGTACTCGGCGATGACTTTCGCGCTCTTCTTCCTGGGCGAATACGCCAACATGATCCTGATGAGCGCGCTTGCTACCACGCTCTTCCTGGGCGGCTGGCTGGCGCCGTTCGGCGTCGAGCCCTTCACGTGGATCCCAGGCCCGATCTGGTTCATCTTGAAGGTCTGCGTCGTCCTTTTCTTCTTCCTGTGGGTGCGCGCGACATTCCCGCGCTACCGCTACGACCAGCTCATGCGCCTGGGCTGGAAGGTCTTTTTGCCGATCTCGCTTGCCGCCGTCGTGATCGTCTCGGGCGCACTCGTTGTCTTCGATTGGTTGCCGCGATGAAGCCCATCATGCTAAGGCGCCGCCCGTCCTGGGGAGACTTCTGACATGGCGTTTCTCGATCGCACCGCGCGCTCGCTTTTGCTGGCCGAACTGGTCTCCGGCATGTCGCTGACGTTCCGTTACATGTTCCGCCGGCGCGCGACCGTGAACTACCCCTATGAAAAGGGCCCGCTGTCGCCGCGTTTCCGGGGCGAGCATGCGTTGCGTCGCTATCCCAACGGCGAGGAACGCTGCATCGCCTGCAAGCTGTGCGAGGCGATCTGTCCGGCCCAGGCGATCACCATCGAGGCCGAACCGCGCGATGACGGCAGCCGGCGCACGACCCGCTATGACATCGACATGACCAAGTGCATCTATTGCGGTTTCTGCGAGGAAGCCTGTCCGGTCGATGCCATTGTCGAGGGTCCCAATTTCGAATACGCGACGGAAACGCGCGAAGAACTGTTCTATGACAAGCAGAAGCTGCTCGATAACGGCGACCGCTGGGAACAGGAAATCGCCGCCCGTCTCGCCGCCGACGCACCCTATCGGTAACCGGGGCGCGAGGGGGCACCAGCTATGATCATCCAGACCTTGGCGTTCTATGTCTTCGCCGCGATTACGGTCGCCTCGGCTGTCATGGTGATTTCGGCGCGCAATCCCGTTCACTCCGTCCTGTTCTTGATCCTGGCCTTCTTCAACTCTGCCGGTCTCTTCGTTCTGCTGGGCGCGGAGTTCCTGGCGATGGTGCTGGTCGTTGTCTATGTCGGCGCGGTCGCGGTGCTGTTCCTGTTCGTCGTCATGATGCTCGACATCAACATCACCGAGATGCGCCAGGGTTTCCTGCAATACCTGCCCATTGGTGGTCTCATAGGACTGATCCTGCTGGTCGAGCTGATCCTGGTCGGCGGTGGCTGGGTGCTGCATCCCGAGCTGTTCGGCGCGGCACAGGCGCCGACGCCCCATCCGGCGATACGCTCCAACACCGCGGCGATCGGCGATCTGATGTACACCCGCTACGTCTTCCTGTTCCAAGGCGCCGGCATGGTTCTGCTGATCGCGATGATCGGCGCCATCGTTCTGACCCTGCGCCACCGCGCCGTTCGCCGTCAGGTCATCCGCGACCAGGTCGCGCGCCGCCCGGAAGATGTGGTCGAGGTCCGCAAGGTTCGGCCGGGGGAGGGCATCTGACATGGAAATCGGTCTGGCCCATTACCTCACCGTCGGCGCGATCCTGTTTACGCTGGGCATCCTCGGCATCTTCCTGAACCGCAAGAACGTCATCATCATCTTGATGTCGGTCGAGCTGATGCTGCTTGCCGTCAACATCAACCTGGTGGCGTTTTCGGCCGAACTCGGTGATCTGGTTGGCCAGGTCTTCGCCATGCTCGTCTTGACCGTCGCGGCGGCGGAGGCCGCCATTGGCCTTGCCATTCTGGTCGTCTATTTCCGCAACCGCGGTTCGATCGCGGTTGAGGATATCAACATGATGAAGGGCTGACCGTTGCACGCCGCTATCGTCTTTCTGCCCTTGATCGGCGCCATCCTGTCGGGCTTCTCCGGCCGGCAGCTTGGCCCCAAATGGGCGCCGATCGTGACCTGCGTTTTGATGGTCGCATGCTGCGCGCTGGCCTGGATCGTCTTCTTCGACATCACCGTGGCCGGCAACGTGCGCGAGGTCCAGCTCTTCACCTGGATCGATTCCGGCGCGTTCGAGGTCGATTGGGCACTCTATTTCGACCAGGTGACGGCGGTGATGCTGGTCGTCGTGACGACGGTCTCCATGGTCGTCCACATCTATTCGATCGGCTATATGGAGCACGATCCGCACCGTCAGCGGTTCTTCGCCTACCTGTCGCTCTTCACGTTCTCCATGCTGATGCTGGTGACCGCCGACAACTTCGTGCAGCTGTTCTTCGGCTGGGAAGGCGTCGGGCTGTGCAGCTATCTCTTGATCGGCTTCTGGTACAAGAAACCCACGGCCAACGCCGCGGCGATCAAGGCCTTTGTCGTCAACCGGGTCGGCGATTTCGGTTTTGCGCTCGGCATCATGGGCGTTTTCCTGGTCTTCAACGCCGTCTCGTTCGACGCGGTGTTCAACGCAACGCCTGACGTTGCCGGTTCGACGTTCACCTTCCTGAACTGGGAAGTCGATACGCTGACGACGCTGTGTCTGCTGCTGTTTGTCGGCGCCATGGGCAAGTCGGCACAGGTGCCGCTGCACACCTGGCTGCCGGACGCCATGGAAGGTCCGACCCCGGTTTCGGCGCTGATCCATGCCGCCACCATGGTGACCGCCGGCGTCTTCATGGTGGTGCGCCTGTCGCCGATGTTCGAATACGCACCCTATGCGCTGATGTTCGTTGCTTTCATAGGGGCGACGACGGCGTTCTTCGCCGCCACCATCGGCATTGCGCAGAACGATATCAAACGGGTCATCGCCTATTCGACGTGCAGCCAGCTCGGTTACATGTTCTTTGCCTGTGGCGTCGGCGCCTATGCCGCCGCGCTCTTCCATCTGGCGATGCACGCCTGCTTCAAGGCGCTGCTGTTCCTGGGCTCCGGCCAGGTCATTCACGCCATGCATGACGAGCAGGACATGCGGCGCATGGGTGGGCTGTGGCGCAAGATACCAATCACCTATAGCTATATGTGGATCGGCAGTCTGGCGCTTGCCGGCATACCGTTCTTCGCCGGTTACTTTTCCAAGGACCTGATCATCGAGTCCGCCTTTGCCGCCCACACCAACATGGGGCTCTATGCCTATTGGATGGGTGTCGGCGGGGCGATCCTGACCGCGCTCTATTCCTGGCGTCTGATCTTCATGACCTTCCACGGCCGCCCGCGCATGTCCAAGGAGACCGAGGACCATGTGCACGAGGCGCCCAAGGTCATGTGGATGCCGCTGCTGATCCTGGTGCTGGGTTCGGTGTTCGGCGGTTTCGGCTTCCTGGGCGGCGTCATGGTCGCCGATGGCGGCGCGCCGTTCTTCGGCGATTCCATCCTGGTGCTCGGCGACAACGTCATAGAGGAGGCTCACTACATTCCGTCATGGGCCATCTTCACGCCGCTGGTCGGCGCACTGCTCGGTATCGCGGCGGCTTTCGTCTGCTACATCTGGCGGCCGGCATGGCCGGGTCTCATCGCCAGCATGGGTCGGCCGATCTATCTGCTGCTGCTCAACAAGTACTACGTTGACGAACTCTACGATTGGATGTTCGTGCGTCCGGCCAAGCGTCTCGGCAGAGGTTTGTGGAAGGCGATCGACGGTCAGGTCATCGACGGGTTGGGCCCGGACGGCATCGCGGCGGCGACGCTGGATCTCGCCAGGAAGGCCAAGGTGCTGCAGTCCGGTTACGTCTACCACTATGCCTTTGCCATGCTGATCGGCGTCGCCATCGTCGTCACGTGGTTCCTGTTCAGGACCGTGGGTTAGGGGTGGTTCGGTATGGCTGACTGGCCCCTTTTAACCCTGGCGATTGTGCTGCCCCTGATCGGGGCGGCGTTTATCCTCGCCATCCGTGGCGACGACGAAGAGGTGGTGAACCGCAATGCGCGTTATGTCGCGCTGTGGACATCGCTGTTGACGCTGATCGTCACCGTCGTGATCTGGGTCCTGTTCGATCCCTCGACCCATGAGTTCCAGTTCGTCGAGCAGGCGCCTTGGATCCCGGCCTATGGCATCCAGTACTACCTGGGTATCGACGGCATCTCGCTCTTCCTGATCGTCTTGTCGGCGTTCTTAACCCCGGTCTGCATCCTGTGCAGCTGGGACTCGGTCAAGGTCAGGGTCAAGGAATACATGATCGCGTTCCTGGTCATGGAAACGCTGATGATCGGCGTTTTTTGTGCGCTCGACTTCGTGCTCTTCTACCTCTTCTTCGAAGCCATGCTGATCCCGATGTTCCTGATCATCGGTGTCTGGGGCGGGCCGCGGCGCATCTATTCGGCCTTCAAGTTCTTCCTCTATACGCTGGTCGGCTCGGTACTGCTCTTGATCGCTTTGTTGGTCATGTATTTCGAGACCGGCACGACCAACATCCCGGATCTGATGAACGCGGGCTTCGATGCCGATCTGCAGCGTTGGCTGTGGATCGCCATGTTTGCGTCCTTCGCGGTCAAGGTGCCGATGTGGCCGGTCCACACGTGGCTGCCCGACGCCCATGTCGAGGCGCCGACCGCCGGGTCGGTCATCCTGGCCGGCGTGCTCCTGAAAATGGGCGCTTACGGCTATCTGCGCTTCTCGCTTCCCATGCTGCCGGACGCGTCGGCTTATTTCGCGCCCTTCATCTTTGTCCTCAGCATCATCGCGATCATCTACACGTCCCTGGTTGCGCTGATGCAGGAGGATATGAAGAAGCTGATCGCCTATTCGTCGGTCGCCCATATGGGATTTGTGACCGCCGGCATCTTCACCATGAATCAGCAGGGCCTGGAAGGCGGCATCTTCCAGATGCTGAGCCACGGCGTCGTTTCGGCCGCGCTCTTCCTGTGTGTCGGCGTGGTCTATGACCGCATGCACACCCGCTTGATCGACCGCTATGGCGGGCTGGTCAACCGCATGCCGAAATACGCCTTCATCTTTATGGTCTTCATGCTGGCGTCGGTCGGCCTGCCGGGGACGTCGGGTTTCATCGGCGAGTTCCTGATCCTGGTCGGCACCTTCGAGGCTAACACCTGGGTCGCGCTGTTCGCCACCACAGGCATCATCCTGGGCGCGACCTACATGCTGTGGCTGTATCGCCGTGTCGTCTTCGGTGAGATGGTCCGCGAGGACCTGCGCGACATCATGGATTGCAACCGGCGCGAACTGCTTTACTTCGTGCCGCTGATCATCGTGGTCCTGGTCATGGGCATTTATCCCGATGCGTTCCTGTCGGCCATGCACGCGTCTGTCGAGCACCTGGTCAATCAGACCCAGGGCACGGTTTCGGTCGCCCAAGTGGCGGCGAATTAGGGGCGGGCGATGAGTGAATTGGCAACCAACGACGTCATCCAGGTCCTGCCCGAGCTGTGGTTCGCGGTAGTCGCGATGGCGCTTTTGATGGTCGGCGCCTTCGCCGGCAACGGGGCGACGCGCCTGATCATGGTCCTGACCGTGGTCGCGTTCGTTGCGGCGGGTTTCCTGGTCGGTGTCGTGCCCGGACCGGACCAGGCGTTCGGCGGGTTGATCATCAACGACGATTTCTCCGTCTTCATGAAGATCCTGGTTTTGATCGGCGGTGCCCTGACCCTCATTTTGAGTCTGGGATACCTGCGCCGTGAAGGCATCGAGCGTTTCGAGTATCCGATCCTGATCATGCTGGCGACGCTCGGCATGTTCATCATGATTTCGGCCAACGACTTCATGTCGCTTTATGTCGGCCTGGAGATGCAGAGCTTGGCGCTCTACGTCTGCGCGGCGTTCCAGCGTGACAGCCTGCGCTCGTCGGAGGCCGGCTTGAAGTATTTCGTCTTGGGCGCGGTCGCCTCCGGCATGCTGCTTTATGGCTGCTCGATGGTCTATGGCTTCTCCGGCACCACGTCGTTCGATGAGTTGGCTGGCTTGCTTGACGGTATGCCGCCGGAAGAGATCTCCATCGGCCTGATCGTCGGCCTGGTCTTCATTGCGGCCGGTCTGGCGTTCAAGGTTTCCGCCGTGCCGTTCCACATGTGGACGCCGGACGTCTATGAAGGCGCGCCGACACCTGTCACGGCCTTCTTTGCGGTGGCGCCGAAGATTGCCGCGATCGCGTTGCTGCTCCGGGTCATGATGGGTCCGTTCGAAGCGCTGTTCGACCAGTGGCAGCAAATCGTCTTCCTGCTCGCGGTCGCTTCAATGCTGCTGGGTGCGTTCGGTGCCATCGGCCAGCGCAACATCAAGCGGCTGATGGCCTATAGCTCGATCGGCCATGTCGGCTATGCACTGGTTGGTTTGGCGGCGGGCACGCAGGCCGGTATCAACGGCGTCGTCATCTATATGGCGATCTACCTGGCCATGGGGGCGGGTACGTGGGGTTGCATCCTGGCCATGCGCCGCCAGGACACCATGGTCGAGAGCATCGATGACCTCGCGGGCCTATCGACCAACAACCCCTCCATGGCGCTTGCCATCGCGATCTTCATGTTTTCGATGGCCGGTATTCCGCCGCTCGCCGGTTTCTTCGGCAAGTTCTACGTCTTCATGGCGGCGGTCGATGCCGGGCTCTACACGCTGGCTGTGGTTGGCGTGCTGACCAGCGTGATCGGCGCGTTCTACTATCTGCGTGTCATCAAGATCATGTACTTCGATGATCCCGCCGAAAAGTTCGATGCCCCGGCTGGGCGTGAGATCTCCTATGTTGTCGCGATCACCGCGGCGTTCACGGCGCTTTTCTTCCTCTATACCGGTCCGCTTCTGTCGGGCGCCGATGCTGCGGCGTCGGCCTTGATGCCCGCGGCCGGTGATGCGGTGCAGGCGGCGCTTCTGCCGTGACGATCAGACTGCCGGCCGGCTTTTCGCTGGTCGACCTTGAGACCACCACCAGCACCAACGACGAAGCTCTGCGTCGCGCGCGTGAAGGTGCGCCCGAAGGCACGCTGGTCCTGGCGCGTCGGCAAACGGCAGGCCGTGGTCGGCGTGGGCGAGCCTATGTCTCGCCGCCCGGCAACCTCTTCGCCTCTTTGATTCTGCGGCCTGCCATGGCGCCCGATCTGGCGGCGCTGTCGGGTTTTGCCGCGTCACTCGCGATCGCCGAGACGATGGATGCGTTGGCGCCCAACCTACCGGCCGCAACTTGCAAATGGCCGAACGACGTACTGGTTGACGGCAAGAAGGTCGGTGCGATTTTGATCGAGGCATCCTCGACGCACGGGGTTGTTGATTCACTTGTCGTGGGCATCGGGATCAACCTGGTCGCCCATCCCGAGATTGCCGACTATCCCGCCGGCGACCTTGCCGATCTCGGCGCGCCCGGCCTGACGCCCGATCGGTTTCTGGAGCGCCTTGCCGCCCACCTTGATCGCTGGCTCAAGGTGTGGCGTCAGGACGGCATGGCAGGGCTGCGCGAAGCGTGGCTGGCGCGCGCTGCCGGGCTGGGCAAACCGATCGAGGTGCGGTTGGAAAACACCAGCTTCTGCGGGCAATTTCGCGATCTCGATAGCGACGGCGCGCTCCTGTTGGACATGGAGGGCGGGGAATGCCGTAAGGTGACGGCAGGCGCGGTGTTCTTTCCGGAGGCGGCGTGATGACAGGATTGCTTCTTGCGGTCGACCAAGGCAACTCCAACACGGAGTTTGCCGTGTTCGAGGGCACCGACATGAAAGGGCACTGGCGGACGTCAACCAAGGTCGAGACGACGGCCGACGAATACGTCGTGTGGCTCACCCAACTGTTCCGTTTGCAGGGCATCGACGAAACGGCGATTGATGCCGCGATCATCTCCAGCGTTGTGCCGGGCGGCCTCTTCGAACTGCGCATGCTCTGCCGCAAACACTTCAAGGCCGACCCGCTGGTTATCGGCGAAGGCGTCGATCTGGGCATCAAGGTGCTGATTGATGAACCCTCCGAGGCCGGTGCCGATCGCCTGGCCAACGCGGTCGGCGGCTATGTGCGCTTCGGCGGGCCGCTGATCATTGTCGACTTCGGGACCGCGACCAATTTCGACATCATCGACGCGGACGGCAATTTCTGCGGCGGTGTGCTGGCACCGGGCATTTCTCTGGCGCTCGACGCCATGCACCGTGTCTCCGCGCGGCTGCCCAGGGTCGGTGTCAGGCGGCCGCCCACGGTGATCGGCCGTAACACCGTTAACTCCATGGAATCAGGCGTCTATTGGGGTTATGTCGGTCTGATTGAAGGCACGGTCACCCGTATTCGTGCGGAGTACGGCGAGCCGATGAAGGTGGTGGCGACCGGGGGGCTCGGCCCCTTGTTTGATGCGGCCACCGACACCATTGATAGTTATGACCCCGACGTGACCGTACGCGGCCTGTTGGAAATCTATCGACGGAACAGGCCCGACAACGCCTAGCATGACAAAACCCCAAGCGCTCCATTTCCTGCCCCTTGGCGGGGCAGGCGAGATCGGCATGAACCTGAACCTCTATGAGTACGCGGGTTCGTGGTTGATGTGCGATCTGGGCGTGGCCTTCGCCGGCGATGAACTGCCGGGCATCGATCTTATCATGCCGGATCTATCGTTTATCGCCGAGCGGCGCGAAAAGCTGATCGGCCTGGTGCTGACACACGCCCATGAGGATCACCTAGGCGCGGTGCCCTATCTGTGGCCGGAGCTGCAATGCCCGGTCTATGCGACGCCCTTTGCCGCCGCCCTTCTGCGGCGCAAGCTCGACGAGGGCGCCGAGGGCATCGAGGACCTGGTCATTACCGAAGTGCCGCTGGGCGGCACCATCGATCTTGATCCGTTTGAGATCGAATTGATCTCGCTGACGCACTCGATCCCCGAGCCGAATGCGCTCGCGGTCACGACGCCGGCCGGCACGGTGCTGCATACCGGCGATTGGAAGCTCGACCCCGATCCGTTGGTTGGTGATGCGGCCGACGAAAAGGCGCTTCGTTCGCTGGGTGACGAGGGCGTGCTCGCCATGGTCTGCGATTCCACCAACGTGTTTCGCCCGGGGACCTCAGGGTCCGAGGCGGAGGTCCGGAAGGGGCTCGATGATCTGGTGGCCGGTCAGACAGGGCGGGTCGCCATCGCAACCTTCGCCAGCAATCTGGCACGGCTTCTGACCGTCTTCGAGGTCGCCGCCAACAACGGCCGGAGCGTGGCTGTCGTCGGCCGCTCCATGTGGCGGATATTGGACTGCGCGCGCGAAACCGGTTACCTGCCGCGCGATGTCCATTTCCTCTCCGACCGCGACGCCGTCGACCTGCCGGCCGACAAGGTGCTTTACCTCACCACCGGCTGCCAGGGCGAGCCCAACGCGGCGCTTTCGCGCATCGCCAACCGGACCCATCCGGTGGTCGAGCTGCAGCGCGGCGATACCGTGATCTTTTCGTCCAAGATCATCCCGGGCAACGAACGGCCTATCTACGACCTGATCAACCTCATGATCGACTTGGGCATCCAGGTCATCACGGAGAAGGAGCACTTCGTGCACGTCTCCGGTCACCCCAACCGCGACGAACTGGCGGCCATGTATCAGTGGGTGCGCCCGCAGATCGCCGTGCCGGTTCATGGCGAGGCGCGGCACCTGCGTGAGCACGCCAAGCTCGCGCGCGAACTGCAGGTGCCCGAGACGGTCACCGTCGCCAACGGTACCATGGTGCGTCTGGCGCCCGGCACGCCGGAGATCATTGATCACGTCCACCATGGCCGGCTCGCCTGGTCGGGCAACGGCACGGTACCGGTCGACGGCAATATCGTGCGCGAGCGTCGCCGCTTGATGCATAACGGCGTTGCCTTCGTCACCGTGGTTGTCGACCGGTCTGGCGACCTCGTCGCCGACCCCGTCGTGTCGGCCCATGGTCTGCTGGAAGACGATGACGAGGAAGAGGCCGTGCTGGATGGCGTGGTCGATGAGGTGATAGACAAGGTCGAAGCGCTGCCGCGTCCGCAACGCCGCGACGATGAGGTGCTGGGGGAGGCAGTGCGTGTCAGCGCGCGCCGCTTTCTGCGTAACGAGCTGGGCGGACGCCCGGTGGTTGATGTGCAATTGGTGAGAGTCTGAAGGAGACGACAATGATCGGTCGGCTGAACCATGTGGCGATCGTGGTGCCTGATCTCCAGGCGGCCAGCGCCGTCTACCGCGATACGTTGGGGGCTGAGGTCTCTGAAGCCGTCGATGTGCCCGAGCACGGCGTGACGACGGTGTTTATCACGCTGCCCAACACCAAGATCGAGTTGTTGAGCCCGCTGGGTGAGGAATCACCTGTTGCTTCGTTTCTGGAGCGTAACCCGTCGGGCGGCATGCATCATGTCTGCTACGAGGTCGATGACATCATTGCCGCGCGAGATCAGATCGTCGCCGAAGGGGCGCGGGTCATCGGCGACGGCGAACCCAAGATCGGCGCGCATGGCAAACCGGTGCTGTTCCTGCACCCCAAGGACTTCTGCGGTACGCTGGTCGAGATCGAACAGGTCTGAGCGGCGATGGGCCCCTTTGGTCTCATCGTTGTCTATCTGGTCGTCTGGTGGCTTGTCTTCTTCATGTCGCTGCCATTCGGCGTCCGTCACGATCGTGGCGTCGACGAAGGGCACGACCCCGGTGCGCCGGATAAACCAATGTTGTGGCGCAAGGCCGCCGCGGCCACCGTGATCGCCACCGTTCTGGTCGGCGCCGTCTACCTAGTCGATGACCTCGAATGGATCGTTTTCAGGGAGTTGATCTACGGTGAGCGCTAGTTATTGCGCCTATGCGCCGGACAACCCCATCCATGCCAGTTATCACGACACGGAGTACGGTTTTCCGGTCGACGACGAACCCGCGCTGTTCGAGCGGTTGGTCTTGGAGATCAACCAGGCCGGCCTGTCGTGGGAGCTGATGTTGAAAAAGCGCGACGGCTTCCTCGCCGCATACGCCGGGTTCGACGTGGACGCCGTCGCTGCCTTCGGCGACAAGGACCGCGCACGGCTGTTGGCCGATGCCGGCATCATCCGCAACCGGCTGAAGGTCGAGGCCGCGATCTGGAATGCCCAACAGATCATTGGGCTCAGGAACAGTCATGGCGGCTTTTCGGCCTGGCTCGAGGCTCACAACCCCCGGCCGCATGACGACTGGACCAAACTGTTCCGGAAGACCTTCAAGTTCACCGGGCCCCTGGTGGTCGAGGAGTTTCTGCTCAGTACCGGCTATCTGCCGGGTGCCCACACGACGTCATGCCCTGTTTTTGCCCGGATCAAAGCGTCCAATCCGCCATGGCTTCGCGCCGGTCTTGATCATGAGGAGCGTGCCTAGGTCTTTTGCGGCCTTGGAATAGATCGACACCTTGCCTAGATTGGCGCCCCGCCGAACGGCCCAGCCACCAGGATCATCATGCGACTGTCCCGATACTTCCTGCCGACCATGAAGGAGACGCCTGCCGAGGCGCAGATTGCCTCGCACCGGCTGATGCTACGCGCCGGCATGATCCGCCAATCGAGCGCCGGTATCTATTCCTGGCTGCCGCTAGGTTTTCGCGTGCTCAAGAACATCGAGCGCATCGTGCGTGAGGAGATGGATGCGGCCGGCGGCCAGGAAGTCCTGATGCCGACCATCCAGCCCGCCGACCTGTGGCGCGAGAGCGGCCGCTACGATGCCTATGGGCCGGAGATGCTCCGGATTCGCGACCGACACGATCGCGAGATGCTCTATGGGCCCACCAACGAAGACCAGATCACGGAAATCTTCCGCGATTCCGTCCGTAGTTACCGCGACCTGCCGAAAAACCTCTATCACATCCAGTGGAAGTTCCGAGACGAGGTGAGGCCGCGCTTCGGCATCATGCGCGGGCGCGAGTTCTACATGAAGGATGCCTATTCCTTCGACCTGGACTTCGAGTCGTCGAAGCGTTCGTACAACATCATGTTCGTCACCTACCTGAGGACCTTCGCGCGCATGGGCATCCGGGCGATCCCGATGGTCGCCGATACCGGACCGATCGGCGGTGACCTCTCCCACGAGTTCATCGTCTTGGCCGATACCGGCGAGACCGGTGTTTTTGCCGAGCAGGCGCTGTTGGACCGCGATCCCATTGCCGAAGACATCGACCTTGAAGGCGATCTCGATGCGGTCGTTCAGTCGTGGACCTCGCGCTATGCGGCAACGGACGAAAAACACGATCCCGCCAACTGCCCGGTCGACGAAAGCCAGCTTGTCCAGGCGCGCGGTATCGAGGTCGGTCAGATCTTCTATTTCGGCACGACGTATTCGAAGCCGATGAATTGTCTGGTCACGCTGCCGGACGGTGAGCGCGTACCGATCCATGGCGGTTCCTATGGCATCGGCGTGTCGCGTCTCGTCGGCGCCATCATCGAGGCAAGCCACGACGACGCGGGCATCATCTGGCCTGACGCGGTCGCGCCGTTCGCGGTCGGCCTGATCAACCTGAAGACCGGCAGTCCGGAATGTGATGCCGCTGCCGATGATCTCTATAACCAACTCAACGATGCCGGCATTGAGGTACTTTATGATGACCGTGAGGAACGGGCAGGGGTCAAGTTCGCCGAGATGGACCTGATCGGCCTTCCCTGGCAGTTGACGGTCGGACCGCGTGGCCTCAAGAACAACGTTGTCGAGCTGAAGCGTCGGGCGTCAGGCGACACGCGTGAGGTGGCGCCGGCCGCCGCCTTGGCTGAAATCATCGATAGCGCCCTATGATTACCGCGTTCGAGCGCACTGTCGCGTTCCGTTACCTGCGCTCTCGGCGACAGGAAGGCTTCATATCGGTCACCGCCGCGTTTTCGTTGTTGGGTATCTGCCTGGGCGTGGCAGCCTTGATCATCGTCATGTCGGTGATGAACGGGTTTCGCCACGAGCTCATCACACGCATCCTGGGTTTCAACGGTCATGTGACCGTGCTCGGCACGGGCGGTCTCAACATCGGCAACTACGACGAACTGGCGTTGCGGCTGAGCGAGATCGACGGCGTCGTCCTGGCGACGCCGATGATCCAGGGTCAGGTGCTGGCGACGTCGCCAAACGCGCAATCGGGTGCTGTCGTGCGCGGCCTGACGCCAGAGGGGTTCAAAGACCAGACGCTGATTGCCGACAGCGTGAAGATCGGTTCGATCGACAACTTTGGGACTGAGCCCGGCGTCATCGTCGGTGCCCAGTTGATGCATCGACTTGGTCTGAATTACGGCGACAACATCACGCTGATATCGCCCAAGGGTGTGCCGACTGCCTTTGGTACCGTGCCACGATCTGTCGCCTATCCGATCGTCGGTGTCTTTGAGGTCGGCATGTATGAGTTCGACAGCAGCGTCGTCTTCATGCCGCTCGATCAGGCGCAGGTCTATTTCAGGCTTGAGGATGCGGTCACCCAGGTCGAGCTCAACATCGATACGCCGAACGAACCGTTCGCCGTGCGCCGCGAGGCCCAGCAAGTCGCCAACCCGTTCTATGTCGTCGACTGGCAGCAGACCAACCGCCACCTCTATGGCGCGCTCCAGGTCGAACGTAACGTCATGTTCCTGATCCTGACGCTGATCATCCTGGTCGCCGCCTTCAACATCATTTCCAGCCTGATCATGCTGGTGAAGGACAAGAACGCGGATATCGCGATCATGCGCACCATGGGCGCGACACGTGGCGCGCTGCTCCGGATCTTCCTTTTGACCGGCGCCAGCATCGGCATCATCGGCACGGCGCTCGGCCTGATCATCGGCATCCTCTTCTGCCTCAACATCGAGAGCATTCGCCAGTTCATTCAGGTGCTGACCAGCACGGAACTGTTCCCGGCGGAGGTCTACTTCCTGGCCGAGCTGCCGGCGCGCGTCGAATGGGTCGAGGTCATCTCCATCGTCGTCATGGCGCTGGTGCTGACCTTCCTGGCGACGCTCTATCCGGCGTGGCGCGCCGCGCGCGTCGATCCGGCGGAGGCGCTGCGTTATGAGTGACGCGGCGCTGCAGCTCAAGTCGATCGAGCGGACCTTTCATCAGGGCGGCCAGGACCTACATGTGCTGCGCGGTCTGAACCTGACCTTGCGCCGTGGCGAGATTGCCGCGCTGGTCGGGCCGTCGGGCGCGGGCAAGTCGACGCTGCTCTATATCGCCGGGTTGCTGGAACGGCCCGATGCCGGCGAGATCATCATTGCCGGCGACGTCTGCAACGTCATGCGCGACGATGCCCGCACGGCATTGCGCCGCCGCTATCTGGGCTTCGTCTACCAATTCCATCATCTGTTGCCGGAGTTCTCGGCGCTGGAGAACGTCGTCCTGCCCCAGATGATTGCCGGAAGCGGCAAGCGGGCGGCGCGCAAACAGGCCCGCGCCTTGCTGGAGGCCATGGGCTTGAAGGAGCGGGAAACACATCGTCCGGCGCAGCTTTCCGGCGGTGAACAGCAGCGGGTCGCCATCGCGCGCGCACTCGCCAACAACCCCGCCGTGCTGCTGGCCGACGAGCCGACCGGTAATCTGGATCACGATACCGCGCTGGAAGTCATGGCCGTGCTGGCCCGTCAGGTCCAGGAACGCGGGCTTGCCGCCCTGGTCGCCACGCACAATCTGGAGCTCGCCGCCAGCATGGACCGGATCGTTCGCCTCGAGGACGGTGTCCTCCACGCAGGTTGACCGAGATTTCCACAAGGCGACCTGACGCCTTTCCCTTGGCGCAGGCGCGCCATCGTGGAATCCTCCGCCATGGTCGCTGACTTCATCCATCTGAGGGTCCATAGCCCGTATTCCCTGCTGGAAGGCGCGGTCAAGATCCCCGATTTGGTTGATTTGGCGGTCCGCCACGACATGCCGGCGATGGCCATTACCGATACCGGCAACATGTTCGGCGTATTGGAGTTTTCCGCCAAGTGTGCGGAGACCGGCGTCCAGCCGATCATCGGCCTGCTGCTGGCAATCAGCGATGGCGATCAGCCGCATAACGCGCCGGACGAGCGCCTTCTTTTGCTGGCCCAGGACGAGACCGGCTACGCCAACCTCTTGAAGCTGGTCAGCCGGTCCTATCTGGAGAGCGAGCCCGGCGACACCGCGCATGTCTCGTGGTCGGTCCTGGGCGAGCACAGCGAGGGAATCATCGCGCTGACCGGCGGGCCGGGCGGCCCGATCAACAGCCTGATCGTCAACGGGCAGCTTGACGCGGCGCGCGAGCGGATCGCCGAGCTTCAGGCTATGTTCCCGGACCGGCTCTACATCGAACTGCAGCGCCATGAGCTGGCGGTCGAGCGCCAGGCCGAAGCCGACCTTGTCGCGATCGCCTATGAGCGTGAGTTGCCGCTGGTCGCGACCAACGACGTCATGTTCAAGGACGTCGCCATGCATCAGGCCCACGACGCGCTCATGTGCATCGCCGGCGGCACAACGGTGAACCAACCTCAGCGCCGGCATGCCTCGCCCCAGCAGTACTTCAAGTCCGCCGAGGAGATGTGCCACCGATTCGCGGATTTGCCCGAGGCGACCGCCAACACACTGGCCATCGCGCGGCGATGCGGTGTGATGGCGCCAAAACGCGATCCGATCCTGCCCCGGTTTCCCACGTCTGACGGCATCAGCGAGGCCGACGAACTGCGCAATCAGGCACGCGAAGGGCTCGACGAGAGGCTCGCGGCTTGTTTCTCGACGGGGGCTCTGGAGGAAGACAACCGCGAGGCGCTCACGAAAGAATACCGGGAGCGCCTGGAATACGAACTCGACGTCATCGTCGGCATGGAGTTCCCCGGTTACTTCCTGATCGTTGCCGATTTCATCAAGTGGGCCAAACAGCAGGATATTCCGGTTGGACCCGGGCGTGGTTCCGGCGCCGGTTCGGTCGTCGCCTGGTCGCTGACCATTACCGATCTCGATCCCATTCGCTTCGGCCTGCTGTTCGAGCGGTTCTTGAACCCCGAACGTGTGTCGATGCCGGATTTCGACATCGATTTCTGCCAGGACCGGCGCGACGAGGTCATCCGCTACGTTCAGGAACGTTACGGCCATGATCAGGTCGCCCAGATCATCACCTTCGGTACCTTGCAGGCACGCGCCGTGGTGCGCGATGTCGGCCGGGTTCTGGAGATGCCTTATGGCCAGGTCGACAGGCTGGCCAAGCTGGTGCCGGCCAACCCGGCCAACCCGGTCAAGCTGAGGGACGCCATTGCCGGCGAGCCGCAATTGCAGGAGGCTCGTGACAGCGACGAACAGGTCGCCCGGCTGCTCGATATCGCGCTGAAGCTGGAGGGCCTCTACCGGCACGCCAGCACCCATGCCGCCGGTGTGGTGATCGGCGACCGGCCGCTCGACGAGCTGGTGCCGCTCTACCGCGATCCGCGCTCGGATATGCCGGTTACCCAGTTCCACATGAAGGACGTTGAGAAGGCCGGTCTGGTCAAGTTCGACTTTCTGGGCCTAAAGACGCTGACCGTGCTGCAATACGCGGTCCGTTATCTGGCCGAGGGCGGCCTTGATCTGGATCTGGCGAACCTGCCGCTCGACGACAAGGCTGCCTATGAGGTGCTGGGCCGTGCTGAGACGGTCGGCATCTTCCAGTTGGAAGGCCAGGGCATGCGCGATGCCTTGCGCCAGCTCAAGGCCGACAAGATTGAAGACATCATCGCCATGGTGGCGCTCTATCGCCCGGGACCGATGGACAACATCCCCAGCTTCATCGCCCGCAAACACGGCGATGAAGAGGTCGACTATCTGGAGCCGCGCCTGAAGGAGATGCTGACCGAGACCTATGGCGTCATCATCTACCAGGAACAGGTGATGGAAATCGCCAAGATCCTGTCGGGCTATAGCCTGGGCGATGCCGACCTTCTGCGCCGCGCCATGGGCAAAAAGATCAAGGCGGAGATGGACGCCCAACGCGAGCGCTTCGTGTCCGGCGCGATGGAGCGCGACCTCAAGGAATCCAAGGCGAGCTACATCTTCGATCTGGTCGCCAAGTTCGCGGGCTACGGTTTTAACAAGAGCCACGCCGCAGCCTACGCACTGATCGCCTATCAGACGGCTTATCTGAAGGCCAACCACCCCGTCGAGTTCCTGGCCGCATCGATGACGCTCGACATGGGCACAACCGACAAGCTCAATGTCTTCCGTCAGGAACTGAACCGCCTGGAGATCGAACTGCTACCGCCCGACGTTAACGCGTCCGGCGTCGAGTTTACGGTCGAGCGGCGCGAGGATGGGACCAAGGCCGTGCGCTATGCCCTGGCGGCGATCAAGAATGTCGGCGCCCAGGCCATGGCGGATCTGGTGGCCGAGCGCGAGGCGAACGGCCCGTTCACCGACTTGTTCGACTTCGCCCAGCGCTTGGAAAACCGGGTCATGAACAAACGCCAGGTCGAAAATCTGGCACGTGCCGGTGCCTTCGATCGGCTGGAACCGAACCGGGCAAAGGTTGTCGGCAATGTCGACCTTTTGGTCCGCTTCAACACGGTGGCCGCCGAGGAGCGCGAAAGTCAGCAGGAAAGCCTGTTCGGCGGCGGTGGCGGCGGCGAGGGGCCCGCGCTGCCCAATCTTGCCGAGGTCGACGATTGGCTGCCAAGCGATCGGTTGCGTGAGGAGTTCGAGGCGATTGGCTTTCATCTGACCGCGCATCCGCTTGAGCCGTATGCCGAGGCCCTCGATCGGATGGGTGTTGTGACCTTCACTGAGGCAAGCGATCGTGCGCTTAATCAGGGCGCCAGCGTCTTCAAGCTGGCGGGTGTACCGGTCTCGCGTCGTGAGCGGACCAGCGGTAAGGGCTCGCGCTTTGCCTTCGCGATGGTGTCGGATACCAGCGGGTCCCACGAAATCGTGCTGTTTTCAGAGGTCCTGGCCGCCAGTCGCGACCTACTGGACGACCAAAAGCCGGTTTTGATCGATGCCAGCGCCCGGGTCGACGGCGATACGGTCAAGTTTTCGGCCAATCGGCTGGAACCGCTCGATCAGGCCGCCGCCAGCGCCTCCGCCGCGTTTCAGGTCTGCATTACCGATCCCTGCGCCTTGCCGCGCCTCAGAAACTTCCTGGAAACCGCGGATTCGGGGAAAGGGCGGATCCTTTTGGTGATCGAGCAGGATTCGCGCCGTGTCGAGGTCGCCCTGCCGGATCGTTATGCCCTGTCGCCGGGCTTGCGGAGCTCCATCGAGGCGCTCAACGGGATCGGCGAGGTGATCGACCAGGAAAAGACCTCAGGCAGGCGCCAAACCGCTTGGCGCCCGGATCACCAAACCCTTGAAACCTCGGGCGCGGCGCGCTAAAAGCCGCTCCTTAAACCGCACGCGGACCTAAGGCTCCAGGGCTTTGCCCCAGCCATCCGGTGCCGGCTTCGGCCGGTTCTGTCCGCGGAGGCCCAACCGGTAAAGGAGACGACATCCATGGCGATGCCGCAATTTTCTATGCGCCAGCTTCTGGAAGCAGGCGTTCATTTTGGTCACCAGACACGCCGTTGGAACCCGAAGATGGAGCAGTTCATCTTTGGCGAACGCAACGACGTCCACATCATCGACCTGCAGCAGACCGTGCCGATGCTGCGCCACACCTTGCAGACCATCCGCGACGTGGTGGCAGGCGGCGGGCGCGTGCTGTTCGTCGGCACCAAGCGTCAGGCCCAGGATCCGATCGCGGATTCCGCGCGGCGCTGCAGCCAGTACTTCGTCAACCACCGCTGGCTCGGTGGCATGATGACGAACTGGAAGACCATCTCGCATTCGATCAAGCGTCTGCGCGATCTGGAAGAGCAACTTGATGGCGATCTGGCCGGCCTGACCAAGAAAGAGATCCTGAAGATGACCCGCGAGCGCGACAAGCTGGAGCGCGCGCTGGGTGGCATCAAGGACATGGGCGGTTTGCCCGATATCCTGTTCGTGATCGATACCAACAAGGAAGACATCGCGATCGCGGAAGCCAACAAGCTGGGCATTCCGATTGCCGCGATCATCGACAGCAACTCCGATCCCGACGGTATCGCGCTGCCGATCCCCGGCAACGACGACGCAATCCGCGCGATCAATCTCTATTGCGACCTGATCGCTGACGCGGTCCTGGACGGCATTCAGGAAGAACTGTCGCAATCGGGCGCCGATCTGGGTGAGTTGGACGCCGTGGCGGAACCGGCCCTTGAGGTTGAGGTCGTGGTTGAAGCCGAGCAGCCGGCAGCCGAGGCGACGCCGGCCGAAGGAGCGCCCGCCGAGGCCGCTGAAGCCGCGCCGGCAGAAACGCCGGCTCCGGCCGATGAGGCCGCGCCCAAGGCCGATGCCGCCCCCGCAGCGGCGGAAGAAGAAAAGAAAGACTGATGTCGGCGGCCAATCCCGCCGCCTAGCGTGCAGGCAGCGAACCGCCAACCCGACGATAACGGAGAATACCGATGGCAGAGATTACGGCTGCGCTGGTTAAACAGCTACGCGACAAGACCGGCGCCGGCATGATGGATTGCAAGAAAGCACTTGCCGAAAACGATGGCGACATCGACGCCGCCGTCGACTGGCTGCGCACCAAGGGCCTGGCCGCTGCCGCAAAGAAGGCCGGCCGCGTCGCGTCCGAAGGCCTGGTCGGCGTCGCGGTCAGCGATGACGGCAAGTCCGGCGCACTGATCGAGATCAACGCCGAGACCGACTTCGTTGCCCGCAACGACACCTTCCAGGCTTTCGTCAGCCAGTGCGCCACGCTCGCCTTGGAGAGCGGCGGCGATATCGATCGTTTGGCCGGCATGGCCTATCCCGGCGGTGACGGCTCGGTCCAGGACCATCTGGTCAGCCTGGTCGCGACCATCGGCGAGAACATGCAGCTTCGCCGCGCCGGCGCCGTCAGTGTCGATGACGGCGTTGTCGCCAGCTACGTGCACTCGGCCGCCGCGCCGGGCATCGGTAAGATCGGTGTCCTGGTCGCGCTTGAGTCGACCGGCGATAAGGAAAAGCTCGCGGCGCTTGGCAAACAGCTTGCTATGCACGTTGCCGCCACCAAGCCGGAGGCCGTCAGTGTCGACGACCTGGATCAGGCCTTGGTCGAGCGCGAGCGCAACGTGCTGGCCGAGCAGGCACGCGAGTCCGGTAAGCCCGAAGAGATCATCGCCAAGATGGTCGAGGGACGGCTGCGGAAATTCTATGAGGAAGTCGTGCTGGCCGAGCAGACCTTCGTGATCGACGGCGAGACCCGTATCGCCAAGGTGCTTGAGGGCGCGACAAAAGACGTCGGTGCGCCGGTGGCAGTCGCCGGTTTCATACGCTTTGGCCTGGGCGAAGGCATCGACAAGAAGGAAGACGATTTCGCCGCCGAAGTGGCGGCCATGGCAAGCGGTTCCTAAGTTCGGTTGCCGGCGGGATTGGCGCCATCTTTGCCTCCTGGCTGCCAGCTAGGCGGCGCCGTCCGATTCCGCTAAGGTCAGCCCCGCTCGCCAGGCACGGTACTGCCGTGACGCGCGGGGCCAAGGACCACCAAGGGGACAGTGAGGCTGCGGGTGGGCGCTGACTATCATCGTGCGCTGATCAAAATTTCAGGGGAAGCCCTGATGGGCGATCAGCCTTATGGGGTCGATACGGCCCAGGTTGATCGTATTGCCGCCGATGTCGCCAAGGCGCGGGACTTGGGCGTCCAGATCGGCCTGGTCGTCGGCGGCGGCAATATCTTTCGCGGTGTCGCCGGTGCCGCCCAAGGTATGGAGCGCTCGACCGCCGATTACATGGGCATGCTGGCGACGGTCATCAACGCGCTAGCGCTGGAAAACGCGTTGGAGCGGGCCGGGCTCGACGCCCGCGTCCAGTCGGCGATCCCGATGCCGACCGTGTGTGAGCCCTATGTCCGGCCCCGTGCGCTCAAACACATGGAAAGCGGCCGTGTCGTCATTTTTGCGGCGGGTACCGGTAACCCGTTCTTCACGACCGACACGGCAGCGGCGCTGCGTGCCGTCGAGACCAACTGTGACGTCTTTTTGAAGGCGACTCAGGTCGATGGCGTCTATTCTGACGACCCGAAGAAAAACCCGCAGGCGGAGAGGTTTGACCGGCTAACCTATCATGAGGTGCTGACTCGCGATTTGAAGGTCATGGACGCGACAGCCATTTCGCTGTCACGCGAAAACCGTCTGCCTGTGTTGGTCTTTTCGATACACGAGTCCGGTGCCTTGGCCGATGCCTTGGTCGGCAAGGGGCGCCATACCTTGATTACCGAGGGAGGAGACGGTGGCTGATCCCGATCTTAAAGATCTCAAGCGGCGTATGGACGGCGCTGTCGAGGTACTGAAACGAGAGTTCGCGGGACTGCGAACGGGCCGAGCGTCCGCGAGCCTGCTGGAGCCCATCACCGTCGAGGCCTATGGCAGCGAGATGCCGATCAATCAGGTGGGCAATATCGGCGTGCCGGAGCCGCGTCTCCTGACGGTGCAGGTCTGGGACAAGGATCTGGTCAAGAAAGTCGAAAACGCGATCCGCAACTCCGATCTCGGTCTCAACCCCCAGACCGACGGTCAGTTGGTGCGTATCCCCATTCCTCAGCTTGATGAAGAGCGCCGCGGCGATCTGTCGAAGATCGCCGCCAAGTACGCCGAGCAGGCAAAGATCGCGGTTCGCAACGTGCGCCGCGACGGTATGGATCTGCTAAAGCGGATGGAAAAGGACGGCGAGATGTCGAAGGACGAGCATCATCTGTGGTCCGACGAGATCCAGCAGTTGACCGACAAAGAAGCCGAAAAGATCGACGGTCTGCTTGAGACCAAACAAGCCGAGATCATGCAGGTTTGACAGGCGTCATGGAGTCCGCCCACCAGTTCGATGAGGAGACCGAATCCCCGGAGCACGTGGCCGTCATCATGGACGGCAACGGCCGGTGGGCGCGCTCACGCGGCTTGCCGCGCATCGCTGGTCATAAGGCAGGAGCCGAAGCGGTGCGCCGGACAATCAAGGCGTGCCGCGTCCTCGGCGTGTCGCACCTGACCCTGTTTGCGTTTTCATCGGAGAACTGGAAGCGTCCGGCTGATGAGGTCGACGACCTCATGGGTTTGCTCCGGTTCTATATCCGCAAAGAAGTTGAAGAGCTCGACAGACAGGGCGTCTCGATACGTTTCATCGGTGCCGATGACGGATTGCCCGAAGACATCCTGAAACTGATTCGCGATACCGAACGAGCCACCCGCGGTAACCGCAACCTGGTCCTGACCGTGGCCTTGAACTATGGCAGCCGGGATGAACTGACACGCGCCGCGCGCGCGATCGCCAAGGACGTGGCTGATGGCACTATGACGCCGGACGATGTCGATGAAGCCGCGATAGCGCAGCGTCTGGATACCCTCGGCATGCCCGATCCCGACCTGATCATCAGGACCAGCGGTGAGCAGCGGTTGAGCAACTTTCTGCTGTGGCAGGCGGCCTATGCCGAACTGGTGTTCAGTCAGGTCATGTGGCCGGACTTTGACCACGAGGCCCTGAAGAGCGCGATTGACGAGTATCAGCGCCGTGAGCGCCGGTATGGCGCGGTGACCGGCTGACGACCGCCTCCGTGCTGCTCAAACGCATCATGTCCGCCCTGATCATGATCCCGTTGGCCGTGGCCGCCGTGCTGCTTGGCGGCTGGTGGTTCGCGGGCGCCGCCCTGATTGTTGGCGCGATGGCGCTCTACGAATGGTTCGGGGTGACGGGTGCCAAGGCGTTGTGGGCGGCAACGGCGGCGTTGATTGCGATCTGGGTCGCCATCGCCGCCCATGGCAGCGTCGCACTGTCCGCTTACCTGCTCATCATGGGTGCCATTGGCAGTGCGTTCATATGTCTGGTGCGCGGCGGCGAGGACACTGCCAAATGGGTGGCCATCGGCTTGGCTTATGTGTCCGTTCCCATGGTGGCGTTTATCTGGTTGATCGAGACGCCAGCCGGAAGCTGGTTGATCTTGTGGCTTTTCGTTGTTGTTTGGGTGACGGATGCCGCTGCCTATGCGACAGGCCGGCTGATCGGCGGTCCTAAACTGGCGCCGGCGATCAGTCCCGGCAAGACCTGGGCAGGTGCCATTGGTGGGCTGGTCTTCGCGGTGGTTGCGGCTTTCGTTGCCACGCCCTACCTGCTGATCATGGAAACGCGCGACGCCATCATCCTTGCCGCTTCGATGTCGGTCGTCTCGCAACTAGGCGATCTCGCTGAATCCTGGGTTAAGCGCCGGTTCAACAAGAAGGACTCCGGCTCCCTGATTCCAGGTCATGGCGGTGTCATGGACCGTGTTGACGGCTTGGTCGCCGCTGGGCCGGTTTTGGCCATCGTCGTTGCGGTCAGCCCAAGCCTTGCCGCCGCCGCCGGTGCGTCGTGACGGAAGCGGCGCGGAGCGTCACGATTCTGGGCGTGACCGGATCGGTCGGCCGCAACACCGCCGATCTGATCCAGCGTGATCGCGACCGGTTCACCGTCGAGGCGGTCACCGCCAACGAGAGCGTCGATCAACTGGCGTGCATGGCCCGCGCCTTAGGCGCGCGCTGTGCCGTCATCGGTAACGGCGACCGGTATCAAGCGCTGCGTGATGCCCTGGACGGCTCCGGCATTGAAGCGATGGCTGGTCCTGAGGCTATTGTCGAGGCGGCCGACCGGCCGTCGGACTGGCTGATGGGTGCGATAAGCGGCGCGGCGGGGCTCAATCCCATTCTGGCTGCCATCAGGCGTGGCGCTCTTGTTGCCCTTGCCAACAAGGAAGCGCTGGTCTGTGCGGGCGATCTCGTGATGGACGAAGTCGCCGCATCGGGTGCCCGCCTTCTGCCGGTCGATTCAGAGCACAACGCGATCTATCAGGTTTTCGATTTCGACCAGACCGCCAAGGTCGACACGTTGATTCTGACCGCGTCCGGCGGTCCATTTCGGACCTGGACCAGAGAAGCGATGGCGAGTGCGACGCCAGAGCAGGCGGTCGCGCACCCCAATTGGCAGATGGGCGACAAGATTTCGGTCGATTCCGCGACCATGATGAACAAGGGACTGGAGCTGATCGAGGCTTATCACCTGTTCCCGGTCGACGAGAGCCAGATCGAGATCGTTGTGCATCCGCAGTCAGTTATCCACAGCATGGTCAGCTATGTTGACGGTTCTGTGCTGGCGCAACTGGGGACGCCCGACATGCGCACCCCGATTGCCTATACCCTGGCCTGGCCCGCCCGGATGGTCGGTCCCAGCCAACGCCTCAATTTCGCTCAGATTGGTAGCCTAACTTTCGAAGTGCCTGATATTGAACGATTCCCGGCGTTGAAGTTGGCACGCCAAGCCTTGCAATTGGGAGGGTCGGCTCCTACTATCCTGAACGCGGCAGACGAGGTTGCGGTGGCCGGATTCCTGGCGGAAAAGATCGGGTTTCTGGACATTGTGAACGTTGTCGGTCAGACGTTGGAGCTTGTGGCGGCCCGGCCTCTGGAATCGTTGGACGATGTGGGCGAGGTTGACGCAGAAGCACGGTGCGTAGCGCGGACCCTAATCGGCAAACTTTGTTGAAACTGAAGGTAACGGCGGTTCACGATGGAGCTCTTTGAGACCGTTTGGTCATATGCCGTTCCCTTTCTCGTGGTCATCACGGTCATCGTTTTCTTCCACGAGCTCGGTCATTACCTGTTTGCGCGCCTGAACGGCGTCAGGGTCGAGGTGTTCTCGATCGGATTCGGGCGCGAGCTGTTCGGCTGGAACGACAGCCACGGCACGCGCTGGAAGGTCGCGATCCTGCCTCTGGGCGGCTACGTCAAGATGTTCGGGCAGAGTGATGTCGGCCCGGATGGTGACGGTTCGGAGAACTGGACCGAACAGCAGAAGGCCGAAGCGTTTCCCAACAAGACGGTAATGCAGCGCTTTTGGGTCGTCCTGGGCGGCCCGCTGGCCAATTTCATCCTGGCAATCGTTTTGTTTGCCGGTGTCTTTGCCTTTGTCGGACGCAGCGAGACGCTCCCGGAAGCCAGTGTCGTACTGGAGGACAGCGCCGCCGAGCGTGCCGGCATCCAGGCCGGCGACATGATCGTCGCCATCGACGGCCAGCTCATCGAGCGCTTTGACGACCTGCAATACATGATCAGCACCCGGCCGGGCGTCCCGTTGAGCGTTGAGGTTTTGCGCGATGGCGAGACCGTCAGGCTGGAGGTCGTGCCCGACGCGGTGATGGAGGTCGATGACCTTGGCAACGAACGCGAAGTCGGCCGGCTGGGCATCAGCACCACCAGTGTCATTTTCGAGCGTGTGCCCGTGGGCGAAGCCATCTGGGGCGGTGTCGAGGAGACGCTCCGTTGGACGACCCGGATCTTCGATTTTCTGGGGCAGGTGATCACCGGCAATCAGAGTTCGAAGGACTTGGCCGGTCCCCTGGGCATAGCACAGATGTCGGGAACGGTGGCTGAGTACGGGGTTGCCAACCTTGTGATGTTCATGGCCATTTTGTCGGTGAATCTGGGTCTGATTAATCTATTTCCGATTCCGATGCTCGACGGCGGCCATTTGCTGTTCTACATCATCGAGGCCGTGAGGGGTCGGCCACTGAGTGAACGAGCGCAGGAGTACGGTTTCATGGTGGGTTTAGGACTGGTGGGGGCCCTGTTCCTTTTTGTCACCTTCAATGATCTGACGCGCTTTGGCCTTGTAGATTACCTCTCCCGACTGGTGTCTTAGGTCTTCGTCGTGGCGGGAGGATCTGTTCTGCGAGGCGCGCTATGCCTCTTTCTGGCATGGCTGGTTTTTGCCGGCACCGCGCCGTCGAGCGCTCAGGCTCAGACGTCGCAGATCATTGAACAGATCGTTGTTGAGGGTAATCAGCGTATCGAGCCGGAGACGATCGCCGGCTACATGACGATCCAAGCCGGTGATGCCTTTGATCTGCGCCGCATCGACGAGTCCCTGAAAAGCCTGTTTGCGACCGGCCTTTTCGCCGACATCAACATCCGCCGTGAGGGCGACGATCTGGTCGTGCGCGTGGTCGAAAACCCGATCATCAATCGGATTGCTTTTGAAGGTAACCAGTCGATCGATTCCGAAGAGTTGGAAGCCGAGATTCAGCTTCGCCCACGCACGGTTTACACACGCACCAAGGTGCAAAACGACGTCGCCCGCATCCTGGAAGTCTACCGCCGTGACGGCCGCTTCTCGGCGACTGTCGAACCAAAGGTCATTCGCCAGGATCAAAACCGTGTCGATCTGGTGTTCGAGATCGACGAAGGCGAGCCGACCCTGATCCGCGAAATCAACTTTATCGGCAACATCGAGTATTCCGACAGCACGCTGCGCGAGCAGATCATTACGAAAGAATCGGCCTGGTACCGTTTCCTTTCGAGCGACGATACCTATGACCCCGACAGGTTGGCCTTCGACCGCGAACTTCTGCGGCGCTTCTATTTGTCGGAAGGTTTCGCAGATTTTCGCGTCGTGTCCGTTGTGGCCGACCTGACGCCAGATCGCGAGGACTTCTTCATCACCTTCACGATCGAAGAGGGGCCGCGCTACGAATTCGGTGAGGTCACGGTAGTCAGCGAGTTGCGCGGCGTCGAGGCCGAGGAGGTCGAAGGTCTGATCGAGACCGATCCTGGCGACTGGTATGATGCTGACGAGGTTGAAGAGGTCGTCGACAGCATCACTGAAGATCTGGGTGCTAAGGGTTTCGCCTTCGTCGATGTCGTGCCGCGGGCCGAGCGCGATCGCGAAAACCTGTTGGTCAACGTGGAGTACCTGATCCGCGAAGGGTCGCGAATCTACGTCGAGAGGATCAACATCTTCGGCAACGTGCGAACGCACGATGAGGTGATCCGTCGCGAGTTCAAACTGGCTGAAGGCGACGCGTTCAACGTTGCACGGCTTCGTCGCTCCGAGACCCGGGTGCGCGGCCTCGACTTCTTCAGCGAGGTTGTTGTAACGACCGAGCCGGGAACGCAGCCTGACACGGTGATCATCAACACGGAGGTGGTCGAAAAGTCGACCGGTGACCTGACTTTGGGTGCGGGTTTCTCGACCTTTGACAATCTGTTGTTCAATGTGTCGCTGCGTGAACGAAACCTGTTGGGTGAAGGTCAGACGCTCGTCATCTCATTGGCGCTGTCCGGTCGCCGGCAAGACATTGATCTCAGCTTTACCGAGCCTTATTTCCTCGACCGCGAACTTGAGGCCGGCTTCGACGTGTTCCGGCGGCGATTGGATCTGCAGGATGAGGCATCTTTCACCCAAGAAAACTTAGGCTTTGTTCTGCGCACCAAGTTCCCGATCACCGAACACTTGGATAACACCTGGTACTATACGTTGAATGAGGTAACGATCTCGGATGTCGAGTCCGATGCATCACGGCTGATCCAGGAACAGGAAGGAACGGCCCTGACGTCGGCAATCGGTCAGCAGCTTGACTATGACCGGCGCGATGACCCGCTGAACCCGACGAGCGGTTACCTGCTGCAACAGGGTACCGATTTCGCCGGTCTGGGTGGCGACGTGAAGTATCTGCGCAACCGGTTGGGTGCGACCTACTATTATCCGTTCGCGGTTGATTGGACGGGTATTGCGAAGACGGAGGTGGGTTACATCGAAGGCCTGTTCGATGAGGATGTCCGGATCAACGATCGCTTCTTCGTTGGTGGTGCCAGCCTGCGCGGTTTTGAGCCGGCCGGTATTGGCCCCCGCGACCTGACCACCGATGACGCCTTGGGCGGCAACTTCTTCTGGACTGGCTCATTGGAGTTGACCGTGCCGCTTGGTCTGCCCAAGGAATTGGGTTTGACCGGCAGCGTCTTCACTGACTGGGGCACACTTTATGATTCGGACTCGAGCGGTCCTGAGGTCGTCGACGACAAGTCGGTCCGCGGCTCTGTCGGCATTGGCCTGGCCTATCAGTCGCCGTTCGGTCCGTTGCGTTTGGATTTTGCCCAGGCGGTCGTCGACGAAGACTATGATAAGACTGAGTTCTTTAGGTTTAGCTTCGGGACCTCGTTCTGATGCGCGGGTCGGCATCGACACGGCGAACCTATGGACTGCTATTCGCTTGTGCATTGTTTGCGGCGGTCGGGGGATTGGTGGCGACGCCCGCACTTGCCCAAGAGGCCCAACCGACGGTCATCGCAGTGGCGGATGTTCAGCGCCTTTTGCGCGAGTCGACCGCTGGCGCGAGTTTGGAGGGGCAGCTGACCGAGATGCGGGCATCGCTCGCTGCCCTCGTTGCCGAGCGCGAGCAGGCGCTGCGACAGCAAGAGCAGGAACTTCAAGAGCAGTCTTCGATCCTGGCACCGGAGACATTTGCCGAACGTCGGCGAGCCTTTGAAGAGGACGTGATCGAGTTCCAACGCGACGTGCGCGAACGCCAACGCACGGTGGATGAGGCATATGGCGAGGGCCTCAACCAGATTCGCTTGGCGATCATCGAGATCCTGCAGCAGATGGTCGAAGAGCGCGGCTATGATCTCATTCTGCCCCAAGCACAGATACTGGTTGGAAGCCGTGAACTCGACATCACCGATGACGTGTTGACCGAATTGGACCGGCGGGTGCCGACCATCACCATAAGCATCGAAGAGAACTGACTTGTCCGACCCGCGGTTTTTCCAGCGTGCCGGACCATTTTCGTTGGCGCAGATTGCCGAGGCGGTGGGCGGCGAACTGGCCGATGGCGCGACGGGCGACTTGGTGGTCAAGGATGTCGCGCCGCTGGATGAAGCAGGTCGTGAAGACCTTAGCTTCCTGGACAACAAGAAGTATCTCGATGCCCTCGCCGAAACGTCGGCGGGCGCTTGCCTGATCGCACCGGCCTTGGCCGACCGGGCGCCGGCCGGGACCGCGCTGGTCCTTTGCCGTGAGCCTTATCTTTGCTTTGCCCTTGCTGCACGCATGTTCTACGCGCCAATCCCGCCTGAGCCGGACATTGCGCCCAGCGCCATTGTCGATGCGGGCGCGACGGTGCCCGAGGACTGTTGTATCGAGCATCTTGCCGTGATCTCGAAAGGGGTCCAGATGGGGGCTCGATGTCACATCGGACCGGGTGTTTACGTGGGGCCGGGGGTCACTCTCGGTGACGACTGCCGCGTCGGCCACGGCGCTACGCTTGAATGTTGCCTGATCGGCAATCGAGTCAACATCTACGCTGGCGCCCGTGTCGGTACAGAGGGGTTTGGTTTTGCCGTTGGGCCCGACGGCGCGGTCAGGATCCCGCATACCGGCCGCGCGATCATCGAGGACGACGTCGAGATCGGCGCCAATTCAACCGTCGACCGAGGCACCACCGGCGATACGGTGATCGGGCGGGGTACGATGATTGATAATCAGGTGCAGATCGCCCATAACGTGAAGATCGGACGCGGTTGTATTCTGGCAGGGCAGGTCGGCTTAGCCGGCAGTGCGCAGATTGGCGATTTTGTCATGATCGGTGGCAAGAGCGGCGTTGCGAACCATGTTAAGGTTGGTGACCGCGTGCGGATCGGGGCTTTGTCGGGGGCCAGCGACGATCTTGCGGCGGGCGGCACGTATCTCGGGCAGCCCGCGATCCCGATTAAGGATTTTTGGCGTCAGGTCGCCGCCATCAGGCGCCTGTCGAAAAGAGGGTGAATGGGGGCATGAACAAGCAGCCGGCCAAGGACATCAACCCACAGACGGGCGATACGATCGAAGCCATCGATGTCGAGCGGATCATGCAAATGATCCCGCACCGCTATCCGTTTTTGATGATCGACAGGGTCGTCGAGATCATTCCCAATGTAAGCGCCATCGGCGTCAAGAACGTCTCGATCAACGAGCCGCAGTTCCAAGGACATTTCCCCAGCCACCCTGTGATGCCGGGTGTCTTGATCATCGAAGCCATGGCGCAGTCCGCAGCGGTGCTGGTGGTTCAGACTCTCGGTAAAGACTTCGAAGGCAAGCTGGTCTATTTCATGTCGGTTGATTCCGCGCGCTTCCGCAAACCGGTCATTCCCGGCAACGTCATGTATGTTCACGTGTCGAAGAAGCGCAACCGTGGCCCGGTCTGGAAGTTTGAGGCCGAGGCGAAGGTCGACGACGTGGTGGTAGCGGATGCGACCTATTCTGCGATGATTCTGGATAGCTGACGACCATGGCGTCCATTCATCCGACCGCGGAGGTCGATGCTAAAGCACAACTGGGTGACGACGTCGCCGTCGGGGCTTACTGCGTCATCGGGCCCGATGTTGTCCTTGGCGACGGCGTCATGTTGGAAGCCCATGTGGTGATCGGCGGCGACACCGCGATTGGTGCGCGCACGCATATCTTTCCGTTTGCCTCCATCGGCCTGAAGCCCCAGGACCTGAAGTACCGCGGTGAAGCCTCAAAACTCGTCATCGGCGCGGACAATCAAATCCGCGAGCACGTGACGATGAACCCGGGCACCGCAGGTGGCGGCGCCGTGACGCGCGTGGGCGACGGCTGCCTTTTTATGGTCGGCGCGCACGTTGCTCATGACTGCCAGATCGGTAACAGCGTGATCATGGCCAACAACGCCACGCTGGGCGGCCATGTCGTGATCGAGGACTTCGCCATCATCGGTGGGCTGGCGGCGATCCATCAGTTCGTTCGTATTGGCCGTCATGCCATGGTCGGCGGCATGTCGGGGGTTGAGCAGGACGTCATCCCCTTCGGCTCGGTCATGGGCGACCGAGCCCATTTGAGCGGGCTTAACCTGGTTGGTCTGAAGCGGCACGACTTCACCCGCGACGACATTCACGCCTTGCGCACCGCCTACCGCTTGTTGTTTGCCGATGAAGGCACAATGGCTGAACGTTTGGACGACGTTGAGGATGTCTTGGGCACATCGTCAGCGGTCCGCCAGATTGTCGACTTCATGAAACTGCAGAGCCAGCGCGGCGTGTGTCAGCCGCGAGACGGGCATGCCGCCTAAACTCGGAATCGTGGCCGGTGGCGGCACGCTGCCGGCACATCTCGCGCGGGCGTGCCAGCAAGCCGGGCGCGAGGTCTTTATCGTCGCGTTGAAAGGCCATGCCGATCCAGACGCCATCAGCCATCTGCCGCATGCCTGGGTGCGTCTAGGCGGTGCCGGCAAAGCCATTGAGCTGTTGCGTCAACACGATGTCGAGGAAATCGTCCTGGCCGGTGACGTCAGGCGGCCGTCCTTGGCTGAGCTGAAACCGGACCTCAGGACAGTGCGGTTCGCCGCCAAGGGTTTCTTTAAGCAGGGCGACGACGGCCTGCTCGGCGCCGTGGTCAAGGCTTTGGAGGACGAGGAGGGGTTCCGCGTTCTCGGCGTGCAAGAGCTTATGGGCGGACTGTTGGCTCGCGAGGGTGATCTTGGCCGGATGTCTCCGAACGAGCGCGATCTCGCCGATATTGCCCGTGGAGTCGCCATTCTCGATAGTCTGGCTGGCGGCGATGTCGGTCAGGCAGTTGTCGTTCAAGACGGCATTGTGCTTGGCATCGAAGCCGTCGAGGGCACCGATGGCCTCATCGCGCGTTGTGGCGTGTTGCGGCGCGATGCGCGCGGCCCGGTTCTCGTCAAACTGCCAAAGCGCGGCCAGGAACAGCGGATCGACATGCCGACGATCGGCCCCCGAACGGTCGAGGCGATGCTGGAAGCGGAGTTTGTCGGTCTCGCGGTGGCGGCTGGCGAGACCCTTATCGTCGATGCGGACGAGGTTATCGACAAGGCGGACGAAGGCGGTTTGTTTCTGTATGGCCTGTCACGCGGCGCGGCCTGAATCCACGCCATGGAACCGCTCGTCTATCTGATCGCCGGCGAGCCGTCCGGCGATGTGCTGGGCGCTCGCCTGATCGAGGGTTTGCGTGAGCTGACCGATGGCAAAGTCCGCATTGCCGGCATCGGCGGCCCGTTGATGGAGGCGGAAGGTCTCGACAGCCTGTTTCCGATCGACGCGCTCAGCATCATGGGCATCGCGGAAATCGTGCCGAGTCTTCCCAAAGTCATGGGGCTCATTCGCCGCACAGCCGCCGACATCAAGCAGCGCCGGCCCGATGTCGTTGTCGCGATCGACTCAAAGACATTCTGTTACTGGGTGGCGCGAAAATTGAAACCGGCGCCGTGTCCGCTCGTCCAGTATGTCGCGCCGACGGTATGGGCCTGGAGGCCGTGGCGTGCCAAACAACTGGCGAGGCTGTTCGACCGCGTGCTCATGCTGTTCCCGTTTGAAAAACCCTACTTCGATAACGTGGGGCTCGACGCCGTTTTTGTTGGTCATCCCGCTGCGACACTGGCGATTGAGTCCGAGGCGGGCCAAGTCTTTCGTGGCCAGCATGACATCGGCGCCGAAACCAAGGTTGTCTGTTTGTTGCCGGGCAGCCGGCGAGGCGAGGTGACCAGATTGCTCCCCGTGTTTGAGAAGACAGTCGGGCTGCTGGCTGAGAGCCATCCAGGTGTACGTTTTCTCATGCCAACGGTCCCGCATCTCGCTGAGATGGTGCGTCAGACAGTCAGTACATGGCCGCAGCCCGTGACCATTCTGGTTGGCGACGAACACCAGAAACGTGGCGCCTACGCGGCCAGTGACGTTGCGCTGGCGGCGTCCGGCACCGTCGCTCTGGAGCTCGCTGCGGCTGGCCTGCCGGGCGTCATCGCGTACCGGGTTCATCCGCTGACCGCGATGATCGTCAGGCGAGTCGTCCGCGTGCCGTATGCCGCGCTCGTCAACATAATCGAGGGGCGCGAGGTCATGCCCGAGTTTCTTCAAGAATACTGCGATCCCGTGGACCTAGCCGAGACCATTGGCAGGCTTCTGGACGATGCTTCCCTGCGGGATGATCAACGGATCGCTATGGCGCATGTCATGGAACAGCTGGGCAAGGGCGGCGAGCCGCCACACTTGCGGGCGGCCCGCGCGGTCCTGGATCTGTTGCCGTCGGACGTCCGCTAGACTACCACTCGCCGGTGTTTTCCATCGATGCCCAGGGTTCCTGGGGCGCCAACGAGTCACCCTTTTGCAGGAGCTCGATCGAGATGTTGTCGGGTGAACGGATGAAGGCCATGTGGCCGTCGCGCGGCGGACGGTTGATGGTAACCCCGGCATCCATCAGCTTCTGGCAGACGCCATAGATGTCGTCGACCTCATAGGCCAGATGGCCAAAATTCCGGCCGCCATCATAAGCCTCGGGATCCCAGTTATAGGTCAGCTCGACCTGGGCATCCTCATTCTCATCAGCGCCTAGAAAGACCAGAGTGAAACGGCCCTTCTCGTTCTCGTAGCGGTCGATTTCGCGCAGGCCCAGCTTGTTGCAATAGAAATCGAGCGACTGGTCGAGATCGGTGACGCGAACCATGGTGTGGAGGTAACGCATACGATTCCTTTCGGTCAGATAAGAAAGGCAGCCAGAATGACCAAGGCCAGAAGAACAATGACGGCCATCGACGTCAGGCGGCCGATCGACGAGGACGTCGGCCGGCGATTGTCATTGGCTGCCGGTGCGACGCGCATGAGCCGCCGCGTTGCGCGGTCCGGCGTGCGGTACGCTTCGTTTTGCCGTTGTATCGGCTTGGGCGACATCGGCGGCTATCAGCTCCGTTGGTCGACAGGCACGTAGTCACGCCGCGCCGGGCCGGTATAGATCTGGCGCGGGCGCCCGATCTTCTGCGACGGATCCTCGATCATCTCGCTCCACTGGGCGATCCAGCCGACCGTCCGGGCGACCGCAAAAACGGCAGTGAACAGGCGCCTGGGGATGCCCATGGCACGCAGAATGATGCCCGAATAGAAATCGACATTAGGATAGAGATTGCGCTCGACGAAGTAGTCGTCCTGCAGAGCGATCTTTTCCAGTTCCAACGCGATCTTCAGCAGCGGCTCGTCGTGAACACCGAGCTCGTCGAGCACCTCGTGGCAGGTCTCGCGCATGATCTTGGCGCGCGGGTCATAGTTCTTATAGACGCGGTGGCCGAAGCCCATCAGCCGGAACGGGTCATCCTTGTCCTTGGCCCGTTCGATGAATTCGGGGATACGATCGAAGCTATCGATTTCCTCGAGCATCTTCAGCACCGCCTCGTTGGCGCCGCCATGGGCGGGGCCCCACAGGCTCGCGACACCCGCCGCCGTACAGGCGAACGGATTGGCACCCGATGAGCCGGCCAGACGCACGGTCGAGGTCGAAGCGTTCTGCTCATGGTCGGCGTGCAGGATCAAGATCAGGTCCATCGCCTTGGCCAGGATCGGGTTGACCCTGTAGGGCTCGCACGGCACCGCAAACATCATATGCAGGAAGTTCTCGGCGTAGTTCAGGTCGTTGCGCGGATAGATGAACGGTTGGCCAATCGAGAACTTGTAAGCCATGGCCGCGATCGTCGGCATCTTGGCGATCAGGCGATAGGACGCGACCATGCGCTGATAGGGATCCTCGATATCGCTGCTGTCGTGATAGAACGCCGAGAGCGCGCCGACCACACCGACCATGACCGCCATGGGGTGCGCATCACGCCTGAATCCACGGAAGAACAGGTTGACCTGTTCGTGCACCATGGTGTGGTAGGTTACGTCGTTGCTGAACTTCGCGCTCTGGGCCGCATCGGGCAATTCGCCATAGAGCAGGAGGTAGCAGACCTCCAGGAAATCCGCGTTCTCAGCCAATTGCTCGATCGGATAGCCGCGATACAGCAATTCACCCTTGTCGCCGTCAATAAAAGTGATGCGCGACTCGCAACTGGCGGTTGACGTGTAGCCGGGGTCGTACGTGAACATGCCGGTACCGCCATAGAGCGTCCGGATGTCGATTACATCGGGTCCGATCGTTCCCGACAGCACGGGCAGCTCAATCGGTTCTCCGTTGGATCCCACCTCGGAGAGCGTTACGGAATGTTTCTGCTCAGGACCATTTGGGGTCGCGCCAGCATCGGTCTGCGTCATGCAACGCTCCTTTGTCGCGGCAGGATGTGGAAAGCCGAAGGGCCAACATGGCGCGGCCCTTCGTTCTCCCACCAATCTAGTCGTTATAGCCCACCGGGGCAAATATCAGGCGATGAATTTGCCGTCACGAAGCGCGGTCATGGCCATGCATCGCGCAGACGCGCCAGACACTCCTCGCGGCCAAAAATCGCCAAGACATCAAACACCGGCGGTGACACCGACCGGCCTGTTAGAGCAGCCCTTAGCGGCTGCGCTACTTTGCCCAGGCCCAGCTCGTTTTCCTCGGCAAACTGCCGCACCAGGGCCTCTAGATCGGTCGTCTGCCAGGAGGTCGTACCGGCCAATGCCTCGATCAGACCAGCCATCAAATCCGGGTCGGCCCCGGCCAAGGCCTTGGCGGCCTTCGGCTCGATCTCGATGGGGCGTGATTGGAAGAAAAAGAGCGCGTTATCAGCAAGTTCCACGAGGGTCTTCACGCGTTCTTGTAAGGACGGGACAACCGCTACCAAACGTTCTTGCGCGGCGCTATCCAGACCGTGGCCCAAGCGCTGTTCGATCATCGGTTGGACAAGACCGGCGAGATGCTGCGGTTCAGACGCCTTGATGTAGTGAAGGTTGAGTGATGTCAGTTTGGCGAGATCAAAACGGGCCGGCGAACGGCCGATTCCGTCCAAGTCGAACCAAGCGACCGCTTGTTCGGTGGAAATGATCTCGTCATCGCCGTGTGACCAGCCAAGCCGCAACAAATAGTTGCATAGCGCCTCGGGTAGAAAACCCTCGTCACGGTAGGATTCGGCGCCCAGCGCGCCGTGGCGTTTGGAGAGTTTGGCGCCGTCCGGGCCATGGATCAGCGGCACATGGGCAAACTCCGGTACCGGCCAGTCCATGGCCTGATAGATCTGCGTCTGGCGCGCCGCGTTGGTCAGATGGTCGTCGCCGCGCACAATATGGGTGATGCCGCTGTCATGATCATCGACCACGACCGCGAGCATGTAGGTCGGCGTGCCGTTAGCACGCAACAGGACCATATCGTCGAGCTGCTGATTGGCGACGCGGACTTCGCCCTGGACGTGGTCGCGAATGACGGTTTCGCCGTCGCGCGGCGCTTTGAGCCTGACGACCGGGTCAACGCCGGCCGGTGCCTCGGCGGGATCGCGGTTCCGCCACCGCCCGTCGTAAATCGGTGGCCGACCCTCGGCGCGGGCCTTCTCTCGCATCTCGGTCAATTCTTCCGGGCTGGCGTAGCACAGATAGGCGTGACCAGCGTCCACCATCGCGCGCGCGACCTCGGTATGCCGTTCCCGACGGTGCGACTGGAAAATCGGCTCCTCGTCCCAATCGAGGCCGAGCCAGGACAAACTATCGAAAATTGCCGCAATGGCGGCTTCGGTCGAACGTTCACGGTCGGTGTCTTCGATTCTGAGCAGGAACCGGCCGTTGTTGTGGCGGGCAAAAAGCCAGTTGAAGAGCGCCGTTCGGGCGCCGCCGATATGCAGAAACCCGGTCGGCGAGGGGGCGAAACGTGTAACCACGGACATGGCGGATGACCTGTTGGGAGCGTTGGGGCGCCTGTGTAGCAATCCCCCGGCGAGAACCCAAGGCTCCAGAGGCCGCACAAGCCCTTCCTGCAGCCACGCCGTGCGCTAAGATGGCATCATGCACGCGTTAGGGGGCCTTGGATCCCGGCTTGGCCGGTCGCTCGCCGGTGAACGGGATCGCTGGATTCTGTGGGCGCCGGTCGCCGTGCTGTCGGGCATTCTCGTCTATTTCTGGCTGCAGGCCGAACCGTGGCCCTGGCTTGGGCTCAGCGTCCTCGTCGTGGCTGCGGTCGCTTGTCTTGCCATCAAGGTCGGTGTCTTGAGGATGCTTGCCCTGGGCGTCGCTCTGGCGGCGTCAGGTTTCGCTGTGGCGCAACTCTCCACCCATCTAGTCATGGCACCGGTGCTGCTCGATGAGATCGGACCCAGGCCGGTGTCTGGTGTGATCGAAGCCGTGGAAACCGGCAAGTCGGGGACCCGCATCGTTCTGTCGGCGGTCACGATTGCCGGATTGGACCCGGCGGCAACACCTGCGCGTGTGCGCATTGTTGTCAGGACCTACGGCGACCAGCCGGTGCCGGGGCTGGGCGCCAGTATCCTGGCGGTTCTGAAGCCGCCTTCGCCGCCGACCTGGCCCGGCGGGTTCGATTTTGCGCGCCGGGCTTTCTTTCAGGGCATTGGCGGGATTGGTTATGCGGTCGGACCGCTGCGCCTGGAGGATACGAGCAGCAATACCGGTGGCTGGCGTATATGGGTCGAAGGCATCCGCCAAAACGTGACAGACCGCATCCTCGCCGCGCTGGAGCCGCCGACGGGCGCGGTCGCGGCGGCTTTGTTGACCGGTCAGCGCTACGCGGTGCCAGAAGCGACCTACGACACCATTCGCAGTGCCGGGCTGGCGCACCTCCTGGCGATCTCCGGCCTGCATCTGGGGTTGGTGGCGGCAGCACTTTTTGTCAGTTTTCGCGCTGTTGTGGCCCTGATTGAGCCTGTCGCGCTCCGGTATCCGATCAAGAAATGGGCGGCTGTTTTCGCGCTTGTCGGCACGTTCGGTTACCTGCTGTTGTCCGGCGCCACGGTGCCGACCCAGCGCGCCTTCATCATGACGGCCATCGTGCTTGGCGCGATCATGATCGAGCGCGATCCGTTCTCCATGCGGCTGGTAGCAGTCGCGGCGCTCGTCGTCATGGTGATCGCGCCTGTCAGTGTGCTTGGCCCAAGCTTCCAGCTTTCGTTCGCCGCCGTCATCGCCTTGATCGCGGTTTACGAGGCCATTCGCATGCGGTGGCCGGCTTGGCGAGCGCGCCGGTCGATGGCGGGCCGCTTCGCGCTCTATGTCGCCGGCCTCTCGATCACCACGGTTATTGCCAACCTGGCGACAGCCGGCTTTGTGCTCGCGCATTTCAATCGGTGGGCTGTCTATGGTCTGGCCGCCAACCTGATCGCCGTGCCGATCACCGCCTTCTGGGTCATGCCCTGGGGCCTCCTGGCGCTTGCCTTGATGCCGCTCGGGCTCGAACAGCTCGCCTTGATTCCCATGGGCTGGGGCATCGACGCGGTATTGCTGGTCGCCGGCTGGACGTCCGAGACGCCGGGCTCCGTGCTACGTCTGCCGTCGCCGCCATCCTGGCTGCCGGTCCTCATCGGCTTTGCGCTTGTTTGGTTATGCCTTTGGCGTAGCCGTTTGCGGGTTTGGGGGTTCGTACCGGTCGTTCTCGTGATAGCCATCTGGTCGGCAGCGCGCGGTCCCGACCTCTTGATCAGCGATAACGCCAGACTGATGGCCGCCAGAGATAGCGGCGGCACACTCGTCTTGTCGTCCTACCGGCGCGAGAGGTTTGTCGGCGAACAATGGCTTGCCATGGCCGGGCAGGACCGGGGTCCGCCCTGGCCTGTGGCCGGCGAGGTCCTGTCAGATGGCAGCCTGCGATGCGACCGCCAGGGCTGTCTCTATCATCCGCTGGGCGAGCAGGGACCAGTCGTTGGGCTCGTCGAGGATGGCGCCATTCTCGAGGAAGACTGCGCGCGCACCGACTTTGTGGTCAGCCTTGTGCCCGCTGGCGGGCGCTGTGCGCCACCCTTGGGCGTTATCGATCGTTTCGATCTATGGCGCAGCGGCACCCATGCACTGTGGTTCGCCGAGGATGGCGTCACCATCGAGACCGTCGCCCAAGCGCAAGGCCAACGACCGTGGGCCCACTGGCCGGAAGCGCGCGAGGAAACTCAGTAGGTGCGGACGAGCCCGACCAAACGCCCCTGTACCTTGACTCGGTCGGGGCCGAAGATCCGGGTTTCATAGGCGTGGTTCGCCGGCTCTAGCGCAATTGAATCGCCCTTGCGGCGCAGCCGTTTGAGCGTCGCTTCGGCATCGTCGACCAGGGCGACGACGACGGTTCCGTTGTCGGCTGTCTCGCAGCGTTCGATGACCGCGATGTCGCCATCGAGAATGCCGGCTTCGACCATCGAATCGCCTTCGATCTCAAGCGCGTAGCAGTCCCGGTTACCGACCAGGGAGCCGGGGATATCGACGCTGCGCGTGGGATCCGACAGCGCCTCGATCGGCGTACCGGCGGCAATCTTGCCGTGCAGCGGCAGATTGACGGCGCCTTCCAAGGCATGCGGCACCGTAAATTCCGGCGTCTTCGGTTTGGCGGACCCTTCGATCACGCTCAACGAGGCGATGGCCTCTTCGTTGCCGGGCGGCAGCTTCAGAACTTCCAACGCTCGCGCACGATGGGGCAGGCGGCGGATGAAACCGCGCTCCTCCAAGGCCGTGATCAAACGGTGGATACCCGACTTGGATTTCAAGCCGACCGCGTCCTTCATCTCGTCAAACGACGGCGAGACACCGTCTTCGCCGAGCCTGCGGTTGATATAGAGAAGGAGTTCTTGCTGCTTGCGTGTCAACATTGTGTCTGCGCCCCACAATATTTAGAACAAATACCTAACATACACACAGGTTCTAGTTTGGTTCGCGTTTTGTGTCAAGGCGCAAACATAGGTCCACCCAGGGAATCACGCAACGATTGTCGGTTTGTTCCTAGAGAAGGACGTAGCGAACGGGTTCGCCGGGCTCCGCCGCCGGGGCATGGGGCGGGCGCATGATCAGGCAATCGGACCCGGCGATCGTCGCCAGCATGGAGCTGTCCTGGACATCATAGGACGTGACGATCCGGTGCCCGTTCTCGTCGCGCGACAGGCGTCCGCGCAGATAATCCTGACGCTCGTCGTTGGCGGCGAGCGGGGCGCCCAGCCGCGCCGTCTCGTAGGTTACCGTAGGATCGGTGACGCCCAGCATGGCGTCTATCGCCGGGCGCATGAAGAGCAGGCCGCAGACGATGGACGACACGGGATTGCCGGGGAAACCCAACATCGGCGTACCGTTAAGGTGGCCGAAGGTCAGCGGTTTGCCGGGGCGCATTGCGATCTTCCAGAAGTCGACGTCGAGGCCTTCGTCGCCCAAGACCTGACGCACCAAGTCACGTTCGCCAACCGACATGCCGCCGGTGACGACCAACAGATCGGCGTTGTCGGCGCCGGCCGCCATGCGTTTCAGTGACGTCTCGTTGTCGCGCGCTATGCCGAGGTTGATGGCTTCGCCACCTGCTTGGTCGATCATGGCCGCCAGCGCGATGGTGTTCGAGCTGACGATCTGATGATCGCCCGTCGGTTCCCCCGGCATGACAAGTTCGTCGCCGGTTCCCAGAATCGCGACACGCGGACGGCGTGTCACGGCGAGCCAGGGGATGTTCATCGACGCGATCAAGGCGATGTGACGCGGTTCCAATCGTGTCCCGGCCGCCGGACCGTTGTCGCCTTCGTTGAAGTCGAGACCGCGCCGGCGCACGTAACGGCCACGCGCCACCGGTTCGTTGATCGTGACGTCGCTGTCCTTCGCGTCGGTCAATTCCTGGATGACGATGGTGTCGGCGCCCTGTGGCAATGGACCGCCCGTGAAGATGCGTACGGCCTCGCCAGCCTTGAGTTCCGCGCCATAGGCGCCACCGGCGGGCGCCATGCCGACGACCTTCAGAACGGCCGGTGCAGTTTCGACATCGCTGCCATTGACGGCATAACCATCCATGGCGGAGACGTCGGTCGGCGGTTTGGTCAGTCGCGCAACAGTGTCTTCGGCGAGCACACGTCCGTGCGCCTCACTGATGGCAACCTGTTCGCCGGGTAAAACTTGAAACGCGGCGAGGATGCGCGCCAACGCCTCGTCGACCGGTATCATGCGGGTCGCGTAAACGTGCCGGACTTGCCGCCCGACTTGTGAGAAAGCCTGATGTCGCTGATCGTCATCGCGCGGTCGACAGCTTTAACCATGTCGTAGACCGTTAGCGCGGCAACAGACACGGCGGTCAGTGCTTCCATCTCAACGCCGGTACGCCCGGCCAGCTTGCATGTCGCTTGAATGTCGACGGTGTTGTCGTCGCGGTTGGGCGTCAAGTCGACCGTGACCGAGCTCAACGACAGCGGATGGCACAAGGGGATCAAGTCCGCCGTCTTCTTCGCCGCCATGATCCCCGCCAAACGCGCGACGGCGAGCACATCGCCTTTCTTGACGTCGCCGGAAACGATGAGCTCCAGTGTCGACGGCAACATGTGCACGCGCCCTTCGGCGACCGCGACACGTTCGGTCTCCGCCTTGCCCGAGACATCGACCATCTGCGCGCGGCCTTCAGCGTCGAAATGGGTGAGCTTGTCTGTCATGTCACGCGGTCTCGCGTTGTGCGGCCCTGTCGCCGAGCAGGGTGGCGGTTGCGGCGGCGACGTCATTCTGGCGCATCAGATGTTCGCCGACCAGGAAGCGGCGCGCGCCGCATTGTGCCATGCGCACGAGGTCGTCGTGCCGCTTGAGCCCGCTCTCACAAACGATGTCCCAGTCATCGGGAACACGAGGCGCCAGGTCCTCAGTTGTGGCGAGGTCGACATTGAGCGTCTTGAGGTTGCGATTGTTGATACCCAACAGGCCGGGCCCCAGGTCGAGCGCGCGGTCAAGCTCGTCGCCGTCATGCACCTCGATCAGAACGTCCAAATCCCACTGCTGTGCGGTCGCGTAGAGCTCTCGGGCCTGACCGTCGTCAAGCGCCGCCATGATCAGCAGAATGCAGTCGGCATGGATAGCTCGGGCTTCAACAATTTGATAAGGATCCAACATGAAGTCCTTGCGAAGACACGGTAAACCGCTCGCCGACTTCGCCATCCGCACATAGCTGTCATCGCCTTTGAAAAACGGCTGATCGGTCAGGACGGAAAGACAGGAAGCCCCGCCGTCGCGGTACGCCATGGCCAGGGCGGCGGGGTCGAAATCGGGCCGGATCTCGCCGGCACTCGGCGAGGCGCGTTTGATTTCGGCGATCAGCGCCAAACCGTTGCTCGCTTTGGCAGCGAGGGCCGCGGCAAAACCTAGAGGAGGGGCCACCTCCCGCGCCGCCGCTTCGACGTCGCCAAGCGGCTTTAGCGCCTTGCAGCGCGCGATATGCTCGAGCTTTTCGCCGCAGATTTTTTGAAGAACGTCCGACATTGCCGCCGCCTCAGCCGCTACCGGACGTGATCATGACAAGGCGATCGAGACTGGCGCGCGCAGCGCCGCTGTCGATCGCATCGGCTGCGATGGCGACACCGTCGCGCAGCGTGCTGCTTTTGCCGGCGACAATCAGTGCCCCCGCCGCATTGAGCAGCACCGTATCCCGGTAGGCGCTCATCTTACCGTCCAGGAGGTCGCGCATCGCCGCTGCATTCTCTTCAGGTGTGCCGCCCTTGATCGCGTCCAGCGTGGCCTCGCCGAGGCCCGCGTCGCCGGGCGACACCTCCATCATTGTGACCTCACCATTTTCAAGCGAGGCGACCGTGTTGGCGCCGCCCAGGGTCAACTCGTCGCAGCCGTCGGCGCTGTGCACCACCCAGGCCCGTTCGGCGCCCAGGTCACCCAGGACCCGGGCCAGCGGCTCGACCCAACGGCCATCGAAAACACCGATGAAAAACAGTTTAACTTCTGCTGGATTCGATAATGGTCCTAATAGGTTAAAGACGGTTCTTACACCCATTTCTACGCGCGCAGGCATGACGTGGCGCATGGCGCTGTGATGGCGCGAGGCAATCATGAAGCCGATGCCGGCCTCGTCGATGGCCTGTTGCACGACGTCGTAGTCGGCTTCCAGATCGACGCCGAGCACCGACAACACGTCCGCCGCGCCTGACTTCGATGAAGCCGCCCGGTTGCCGTGTTTGGCGACGGTCAGGCCGCAGCCGGCGACCACCAAGGCGGTCGCGGTCGAGATGTTGAGCGTGTGCTTGGCATCGCCGCCGGTGCCGACGATGTCGATGGCGCCTTCCGGCGCTTTCATGCGGCGCATGTTGGCGCGCATGGCCTTGGCGCCGCCGGCGATCTCTTCGACGGTTTCGCCGCGCATGGCGAGCGCCATCAAGAACCCGCCGGTTTGGGCGTGGCTCGCTTCGCCGGCCATGATGATGGCAAACGCGCGGTCTGCCTCATCGGCCGACAGGGCCTGACCCGCGGCGACCTTGGCGATCAGCGGCTTGAGGTCCTGGGACGCCTCGCTCATGCGGCCTTGGCCTTCTTGGGCAGCATATCCAGGAAGTTCTTCAGGATTGCATGGCCATGCTCGGATTCGATGCTTTCGGGATGGAACTGAACGCCGTGCAGCGCCAGGGTTTTATGGCGAATGCCCATGATCACGCCGTCAGCCGTTTTGGCGGTCACTTCCAGGCAGTCGGGGATCGAGTCCGGTGCGATGGTGAGCGAGTGATAGCGGGTTGCCCTCAGCGGTGAGGGCAGGCCGGCGAACACGCCCCTGGCGTCATGCTCGATATCCGACAGTTTGCCGTGCATGGGCGCCGGTGCTCGCTCAATACGTCCGCCAAACACCTGCCCGATCGCCTGGTGGCCCAGGCACACGCCAAAAATCGGCGTTTCTCCGCCGATCCGTTCGATCATCTCGAGGCAGATTCCCGCGCGATCAGGGTCGCAAGGGCCGGGCGAAATCACGATGGCTTCCGGCGCCATGGCGACGACGTCGTCAACGCTAACCTGATCGTTGCGGTGGACGACAACATCGGCACCCAGCTCGCCCAGATAGTGCCAGAGATTATAGGTAAAGCTGTCGTAGTTATCGATCAGCAGCAACATGATGTGTTCCCTTGTTTTCCGGTATGCCTCCGGGCTGGCGCAGCATAACCAAGGCGTCCACAGGGAACAACAGCACCCACTACATAGTGGGTTGAAAAAACGCCGACACTCCAGGACTATGATTTTCCGTGGGGATCAGGCAAACGCAGCGCGCACCACGCCAAGTCAAACCGGCACCGCGACGCGGCCGGTTGTGGCTGTCTGAGGCAACGATTGCGTTCGTGGCCCCGGCGCTGCTGGGTGCTGCCGTCGGGTTCTTTACGGCCAGCGAAATGGTCAGCAATGCACCGGTTATCGCGCCGGCGATCTGGCAGGTTGCCGAGCGCGACATGCCCTTGTCGGCTGTTCCTGAGACAATCGAGGTCGCGACCCTGCCGCCGCTTTATGTTGTCGATCACCAACCCATTGAAGTCGCCCAAGCGGTCATCCCGGTCGATCCCGACTTCGATGACGGCTTTGATGTCACCGTTGATCCGCCTTCGTTGGTTGTCGCCGTGGACGCTGGGGAGTCGGCGACACAGATCGCCATGGCCGGGCCGGCGCATAGACCGCACGACCTCGACCACCGGTCTTTGTTAAGCGCGGTAATCCCGGCCGCCGGCGCTGCGCACGCTTCACACGATGTCGCGGGTAGCTCGTGGTATGCGTCGTCTCTGCCGGTTCCCGGTGCGGCTCGTTCACCGCACGATATTGCGTTCGCTGCATGGACGGAGGTGGACGGGCGGGCGCAGCTTCACAGCGATCTCGATGGCGCGCCGCTTATGGCCGTGAACGGGCGCGTGGCCGTGGCACAGAACGACGCGCTCACCACCTTGCCGCTGCAGGAGCGGCGCCACGCCGACATGAAGGCCTGGTCCATGGTGCTCAGCCTGCCGCAGCCACCGCTGCCCGACGTTGCGCCGGGCCCGCCGGTTGTGGTGTCGGAGACTGGTCCCGACCTGATCGACGAGACTTTCGCCACGTCGAGCCTGGGACCGCTCGATCTGATACCCGAAACGGAATCTGAGGCGGACGAGCCTGTCTCCGGCTTGGCGCCGGCCATTGCCATCGTGATCGATGATTTGGGCCTCAACCGCCGCCAAACCGCTGCGGCCTCGGAACTGCCCGGCCCGCTCACCATGGCGTTCATTGCCTATGCCGACGATCTCGCGCTCCAGACGGCGACCGCGCGCGCGTTCGGGCACGAGATCTTTCTACATCTGCCCATGGAACCGATCGATGCCGACGAAAACCCTGGCCCGAACGCGCTTTTGGCTAGCCTGTCGGATGCCGAGCTTCGCGCCCGGTTGGTCGAAAACCTCGACCGTTTCACCGGCTATGTCGGCGTCAACAATCACATGGGCAGCAGGTTGACCCAGGACGGTGGCGCCATGGCTGTCGTCATGGCCGAACTCAAGCACCGCGACCTGATGTTCCTCGATTCCGTCACCATCGGGCGCTCTTTGGCGCATCGCACGGCGGTGACCTTCGGTGTGCCGTCCGCGCAGCGCGACGTCTTTCTCGACAACGTGCCTGACGTCGCGTCGATCATGCGTCAGCTCGCTGCGCTCGAGGCCGTGGCGAACCAGCGCGGCTACGCCATCGCCATCGGCCATCCCCACCCGGCGACCGTTGCCGCGTTGGCCCAATGGCTACCGGATGTGGTGGCGCGAGGCTTCCGCCTTGTGCCGGCGAGCGAAATCATCATGCGCGGCGATATCATCCTCGCCCAGCACGGTGGCGCCAATCTCAACAGCGAAAATCGTTAGGTGTTGCCGCCGCGTCCGGCAAAGGTGACGGCTTCCTCGGCCGCGCGCAGCAGGGCCCGGGCCTTGTTGCGGCATTCCTGGTGTTCGGATTCCGGTACGCTGTCGGCGACCACCCCGGCGCCGGCCTGGACATGCAGCACGCCGTCCTTGATGACGGCGGTTCTAAGCGCAATGCACGTGTCCATCGCGCCATCGGCGGCGAAGTAACCGATCGCGCCGCCGTAGACACCGCGGCGGTCGGTTTCCAGTTCGTCGATGATTTCCATCGCCCGCACCTTCGGTGCGCCGCTCACGGTGCCGGCCGGGAAACCGGCGACAAGCGCATCGATGGCGTCATAGTCGGGGTTCAGGTCGCCCTCGACGTTCGAGCTGATGTGCATGACGTGACTGTAGTACTCGATCTCGAACCGCTCGGTGACACGCACCGAGCCGGTCTTGGCAACCCGTCCGACATCGTTGCGGCCCAGATCAAGTAGCATCAGGTGTTCGGCGCACTCCTTGGGGTCGTCCAACAGCTCGGTCGCCAGGGCATCGTCCTCAGCCCGGTCGGCGCCGCGCTTGCGGGTGCCGGCAAGCGGGCGAATGGTCACCTTGTCGTCGCGCACGCGCACAAGGATCTCGGGGCTGGAACCGACGACCGCGAAGTCGCCGAACTCCAGATAGAATAGAAAAGGCGACGGGTTCACCCGGCGCAGTGCACGGTAGTAAGAGAGCGGCGGCAGGCTAAACGGCAGATCGAAACGCTGGGACAGCACGATCTGGAACGCGTCGCCGGCGTTGATGTAATCCTTGGCCGCGTCGACAATTTCCAGAAAACGCTCGTGGCTGGTGTTTGATCGGGCTTCGCCCAGATCGTCGGGCAGATTGCTGTCCCGGCCGTGGGGCAGGGCGCGCTCGAAGTCGGCGACGATATCGGCCAGCCGCTCGCAGGCCCGGCCATAGGCCGCCCGCGCGTTGACGCCGGCTTCCGGCCACACCGGCGTTACGACGGTGACCTCATCGGCCACGTTATCGAAGATCGCCATAATGGTCGGGCGCAGCAGCAGACCATCCGGTACGTCGATGGCGCGCTCCTTGTCGGTGGGCAGCCGCTCCATCAGCCGCACCATCTCGTAGCCGACATAACCCACCAGGGCGGCGGCCATGGGCGGCAACTCGTCCGGCAGGTCGATATGGCACTCGCGCACCAGACTTTTCAGCGACGCAATCGCGCCGTCGTCTTCAGCCACGAACGCGTCGGTGTCGAACCGGGCGCGGCGATTGATCTCGGCAAGATTATCCCGGCAGCGCCAGACCAGATCGGGTTTCAACCCGATGATCGAATAACGTCCGCGCGTCGCGCCGCCCTCGACCGACTCCAGCAAGAAGCTGTTCGGCTGGCCGTCGGCCAGTTTCAGCATGGCCGAGACGGGCGTTTCCAGGTCGGCGACCAGCTTGGTCCAAACGACCTGCGGCTTATCGTTCTGGTATGGGCCGCTGAACCGGTCGATATCGGGTAAGACGTTCATGAAGAACCTAGAATCGCTGAGAGATCAGCTCGCGGTTGATGTTGACCTCATAAGCCTGACGCAGGTAGGCGATGTGCTGATCGGCGATTGCCTGCCGCGTGCCGCCGGCGACCGAGCCGTTCATGGCCTGGAACTGGTCGGGATCGCTCTCGGGATTAACCGCCTCAACCGTCTTCAGGCGCGCGATGACCTGGGCGTCGCCGCGCTCGCTTGGCCTGACGACGATGTCGCCTGGCGCGGCATCGAACAGGGCGGCGACGATGGAAAGGTCGGCACCTGCGGTCAGCGGCAAGGTGCTGCGGGTCAGCGTCTCCTCGCCCAGCGCCAGGAAACCGGAGAAGGCGGGCACGTCGCCGAGCGGAATGTCGCTGGCGAGTGTTTGGGCGATATCTTCGGCCGCCAGGGTGGCATTCAACGACAGTTGATCGCTGCGCCAGTCCTCGAGAACCTGCGCCTCGACTTCGGCGAAATCGCGCATCCGAGCAGCCGAAACTTCCGACACTTCGACAGACAGCAAAGCGCCTGAATCGGTCTCGATAACCGGAGAAGGTTCGTTGGGGAAGGCAAGGAAGAGCTCTTCCAGAAACTCCGGGTCCGAGGGGATGATATGGAAACTCATCGGGTCGGCCGTATTGCCGAACTGGTCAACCTGGTTGATCGTGCGCACTTCCAGACCCATGGTCGCAGCGGCCTGGCGCAACGTGTCGCCGGCAATCAGCAGGTCATCGAGGTCGTTGATCAGGTCGAACAGGCTATCGGTCGCGCGCTCGATCGCGACGAGCCTTTCCAGTTCCTCGCGCGCTTCGTCAAAGCTCTGTGTGCTGCCGGGTTCGATCTCGGTCACCCGGAAGATCTGCCAACCACCGAAAGGCGATGCGACGGGCTCGCTGAAGGCGTTGAGATCAAGGGCGAAGATCGGTTCTGAAATCTCACCGAACAGCTCGTTGGGACCGAAGTTGCCGAGTTCGGTTGCGTCGGGCGTCTGACCCGCGTCGACCGCCACCGTCTCGAAATCGGCGGCGGTGTTCAGTTGATCATAGGCCGCGCGTGCCGCCTCCTCGCTGTCGAAACTGATCTGCTGCACGGTCCGGCGTTCCGGCGTTACCCAGCGGTTGAGCGACGCATCGTATTCGTCGCGCAGAATTTCTTCGTCGATCAGGATGTCGGCGGCAAGATCCTCGGCACGGACCAGGATGTAGTCCGCGGTTCGATATTCCGGTGCCCGGTAGTCGTCGACACGGGCCTCGAAATAGCGCTCCAACTCACCGGGCTCAGGCACGGCGTCATCGGCCAGCTCGTCGTTCGACACGACCAGAATTTCGGCCGTGCGCTGTTCGTACCGATACTTGTAGAGCGCCTGGACCATGGTATCGGGCAAGGGTGGTGCGGCCCGGAAGCTGTCGGTCAACTGGGCGCTCGTCAACTGGTTGGTCAAATTGCCGACATACATCTGCTCTGAGACGCCGATATTGGCCAGAACCATCGGAAAGAGGCCGGGATCGAACTGGCCCGCTTGGTTGTGGAAAGCGGGATTTGCCGCGATTGCGTCGGCCACGGTCTCTTGATTGATGGTGATCCCCTGGGCCGCGGCCTCCTGGTCGAACAACGCGCGGTCGATCAACTGGTTGAGAACGACATCAAGCAGAACATCGGCCAGCTCGCTACCCGGTTCGACGGCGACGCCGGATTGGGCGAGCGTGGCGGTCTCTCTGCTGTAGGCCAGGGCCAATTGCTCATAACTGATCGAGATCGAGCCGGCGTCGGCCGCCGTTGTCGCGCTGTCGCCTCGAAATACGTCGCCGATACCCCAGACCACGAAGCTCAGGGCGATGATGGTCAGGAAGATTTTGGCGACCCAGCTTCCGGCGCCTTTGCGCATCTTCATCAGCATGGTGGAGCCGATCCGTCGTTGTTGTTGGGTCAGGCGAGAGGCGACGCATCTTAAGTGACAGCCGCCGGCAACGGCAAACGGCCATGCGGACCTCCGCGAAGGGTGCTTTTTCCTCTGTCGGCCCCGTGTTAGCAAGGCAAAATCTGTACATGCGGGGAGCACCATGAGACGTCACCTGGTTGCCGGGAACTGGAAAATGAACGGCCTGGTGGCCGATAGCGTGGCCCGTGTCGAGGAGCTCGCCAGTCTTGCCTCGCTGCAGCCGCCTGCCTGCGATGTGCTGATCTGCCCGCCCGCGACGCTGATTGTGCCGCTCAGGGGTTATGTCAGCGCTGGTGCCATGGCCCTGGGCGGCCAGAATTGCCATCACGAGGACAGCGGTGCCTTCACGGGCGATATCGCCGCGCTCATGCTGTCGGATATCGGCTGCAGTCACGTTATCGTGGGACATTCGGAGCGGCGCAGGGATCACGGCGAAACCAACGCGATGGTGGCAGCCAAGGTGGCTGCGGCCCACCGCGCGGGATTGCAGGCGATTGTCTGTGTCGGCGAGAACAAGACGGAGCGCGACGCCGGCCAGGCCGCCGACGTGGTCGCCCGGCAGGTGCGCGAGAGCCTGCCTAAGGGTGCCAGTGCCGGGGATACGGTGATTGCCTATGAGCCGGTTTGGGCTATCGGCACCGGCGACACGGCGACGCCCGGCGATGTCGAGGCGATCCACACCATGATCCGAGAGGTGCTGACTGAATTGGTCGGCGGTGAAGCGACCGGCATGAGGCTGCTCTACGGAGGTTCGGTCAAGCCCGACAATGCCGCGGAACTGCTGACTATCGACGACGTCGATGGCGCGCTTGTGGGCGGTGCCAGTTTGAAGCCAGCTGACTTCTGGGCCATTGCCCAGGCTTGCCCGCGGGCCTAACTGGACCCACATAGAAGCTGGGCTTTCTGCGCTGGCATAGGCTTGGCAGCTATGCTAAACGCTGCCGCGCTGTGCCGGGCACAGCAATCCGGTCCCTTGTTTAACGAACAGGTCCAGTCGTCATGGAGACGGTACTCGTCCTCCTGCATGTGTGTTTTGCCATTGCGATCGTTGCCTTGGTGCTGCTTCAGCGCAGCGAGGGCGGCGGTTTGGGTCTTGGCGGCGGTGGTGGTGGCGGCGGTGGCGCCGGTTCCATGGGCGGCCTTATGTCCTCGCGTGGCACGGCCAATCTTCTGACCCGCGCGACGGCGATCGTCGCGGCGTTGTTCTTCGCCACCAGCATGGCGCTCAGCATCTGGGTCGCCAACACCAGCGGACCGAGATCGATTGTCGACGACATCCCCGCATCGACCGCGACAACGGCGCCGGCGGATGACGACACCGGTATGCCGAGCGTGCCCGTCGGCGAATGATTTCGCTGGGCGCCTCTAAATCATCCACACATCATAGTCGACTTGCCTCCGAAGGCCTCTTGGGCATCGGCATGCTTGTGGTAGGCTGATCGCCCATGGCGCGGTACATATTTGTCACCGGCGGCGTGGTCTCTTCCCTTGGTAAGGGCCTGACAACGGCCGCATTAGGCGCGTTGCTGCAAGCACGGGGTTACCGTGTGCGGCTGCGCAAGTTCGATCCCTATTTGAATGTCGATCCCGGCACCATGAGCCCGTATCAGCATGGTGAGGTCTATGTGACCGACGATGGTGCGGAGACCGATCTGGACCTCGGCCATTACGAACGGTTCACCGGCGTGCCGGCGCGTCAGAGCGACACGGTGACCAGCGGCAAGGTCTATTCCGACGTCATCATGCACGAGCGACGCGGCGACTATCTTGGCGGTACGGTCCAGGTCATCCCCCACGTCACCGACGCCATCAAGGATTACATCGGCGCCCAGACCGATGACGCGGACTTCGTGCTGTGCGAGATCGGCGGCACCATCGGCGACATCGAAAGCCTGCCGTTTCTGGAAGCGATCCGGCAGTTGGCACAGGAGTTGCCGCATCGCCATGCGATCTTCATTCACCACACCCTGGTGCCGTATTTGAAGGCAGCCGGCGAGCTGAAAACCAAACCGACCCAGCATTCGGTCAAGGAAATGCGCTCGATCGGTCTGCAGCCGGATATCCTGGTTTGCCGCAGCGAGCATCCGATTCCCGACAGCGAGCGGCGCAAGATCGCGCGCTTTTGCAACGTCGCGGTTTCCGCCGTTATTCCGGCGCTCGACGTCGACACGATCTATCAGGTGCCGATCAGTTATCACGATGCCGGTCTGGATCGTGAAGTGCTGCAGGCCTTCGGCATCACCGACCAGCGCGGACCCGACCTTTCGTCATGGCGCCGTATTGTCAGCGACGTCCGCCAACCGGACGGCGAGGTCTCGATCGCCGTGGTCGGCAAGTACACCGGTTTGAAGGATGCCTATAAGTCGCTCTCCGAAGCCTTGACCCATGGCGGCATCGCCAACCGGGTCTCGGTCAAGCTGACCTGGATCGATTCGGAGATTTTCGAACAGGAAGACGCGGTTAGCCGGCTGGATGATGTCGACGGCATTTTGGTGCCCGGCGGTTTCGGCGAACGCGGCGCGGAAGGCAAGATCGCCGCCGCGACTTTCGCGCGTCAGCACAAGGTACCGTATTTCGGCATTTGTTTCGGCATGCAGATGGCGGTGATCGAGGCCGCGCGCAGCCTGGTTGGTTTGCCGGGCGCATCATCGACGGAGTTCGGGCCGTGCGAAGATGCGGTTGTCGGCCTGCTGACCGAGTGGTCGCGCGGCAATACAGTCGAGCGCCGTGAGGCCGATGGCGATATGGGCGGCACCATGCGGTTGGGCGCCTATGACTGCGACCTTGTTGCTGACACAAAGGTTGCCGATATCTACGGCCAAGGCCACATCTCCGAACGTCACCGGCACCGCTACGAGGTCAACATCAACTACCGCGACCGCCTGGAAAAAGCCGGCATGGTGTTCTCCGGCCTGTCGCCCGACGGGGCGCTGCCGGAAATCATCGAACTTGCGGATCATCCCTGGTTTGTCGGTGTCCAATTCCACCCGGAACTGAAATCCAAGCCGTTTGAGCCGCATCCGCTGTTTGCCTCGTTCATCCAGGCCGCGGTCGAGCAATCAAGGCTGGTTTGATCATGACATCCAAACACGTCCAGATCGGCCCGGTCACCGTCGGCAACGATCTCAGTCTCACCGTGATTGCCGGACCGTGCGCGATAGAAGGCCGCGACCATGCGCTCAAGACCGCGGAGCGGCTGGTCAGGATCACCGAACAGGCGGGTGTCGGTTTCATCTACAAAAGTTCGTTCGACAAGGCGAACCGCACGAGTATCGAAAGCGGACGCGGTATCGGTATCGAGGAGGGGCTCCGGATCCTGACCGACGTGCGTGACACTCATGGCTGCCCGGTCTTGACGGATGTGCACGAGCGCGAGCAATGCACGGCCGTGGGCGAGGCGGTCGACGTCCTTCAGATCCCGGCGTTCTTGTGCCGCCAGACTGACCTTCTGGTCGCCGCCGGCAAAACCGGCAAGGCGGTCAATGTAAAGAAGGGCCAGTTCCTGGCGCCATGGGACATGAAACATGTGGCCGCCAAGGTCGCGGCGACTGGCAACGACAACATTATGTTGACCGAGCGTGGGGCGACGTTTGGTTACAACCTTCTGGTCTCCGACATGCGTTCGCTGCCGATCATGGCCGAGGAAGGTTATCCCGTTGTGTTCGATGCCACCCACTCGGTGATGCAGCCCGGTGGCCAGGGCGGCAAGAGCGGCGGCCAGCGTGAGTTTGTCCCGGTTCTGGCCCGTGCTGCGGTGGCGGTCGGTACCGCGGCGGTCTTCATGGAAACCCATGAAGATCCGGACAGCGCGCCCAGCGATGGCCCCAACATGGTGCCGCTGGACGACATGCCGGAACTCTTGGCGACGCTTGTCGCCCTTGACGGCTTGGTGAAGAAACGGGCAAACACCGCCTGACCTCGCGCTTCTCGCGCACTCGTCATCACAAGAAACAAGGGGGAGGCGGCCATGTCGGCCATCCTGGACATTCATGCGCGTGAAATTCTCGACAGCCGTGGGAACCCCACGGTCGAAGTCGAGGTGCTTTTGGAATCCGGTGCACACGGACTGGCGGCGGTGCCGTCGGGCGCGTCGACCGGTGCCCATGAGGCGGTCGAGCGGCGCGATGGCGATGCCGCGCGCTACGGCGGCAAGGGCGTATTGGGCGCCGTTGGTGCTGTCGACGTCGAAATCTTCGACGCGCTTTCCGGCATGGACGCCACCGATCAAGAGTCGATCGACCGGGCGTTGATTGAGCTGGACGGCACACCCAACAAAAGCCGGCTTGGCGCCAACGCGACGCTGGGCGTCAGCCTGGCCATCGCCCGCGCCGCCGCTGAAGACTGCGTGATGCCGCTCTACCGCTACATCGGCGGGACGCTGGCCCACACGCTGCCGGTACCGATGATGAATGTCATCAATGGCGGTGCGCATGCCGACAATGCCCTTGATTTTCAGGAACTTATGATCGTTCCCGTAGGCGCCTCAAGTTTTGCTGAGGGCCTGCGCGCGGGCGCCGAAGTGTTCCAGGCGCTGAAGAAGAACCTGTCTGACCAGGGCCTCAGCACCAATGTCGGCGACGAAGGCGGCTTTGCGCCGGATATCGCCGATGCCAACGCTGCCCTCGATCTGCTTCTGCGTGCGATCGAAGCGACAGGGCGTACCCCCGGCGAGGACGTTGCGCTCGCGCTCGATGCGGCCTCGACGGAGTTCTTTGCCGACGGCGTTTACACCGTGGCTGAAGTCGGGCGCGATTCGGACGCCATGATCGAGGTTTACGCTGGGATGCTCGATTCCTATCCCATCGTCTCCATCGAAGACGGTCTGGCTGAAGACGATTGGGCGGGCTGGACCAAGATGACCGAGGCCCTGGGTGAGCGGGTCCAGCTTGTCGGTGACGATCTCTTCGTGACCAACGTCGATCGTGTGCGTATGGGGCTCGAACAGGCCGCGGCGAACGCTGTGCTGGTCAAGGTCAACCAGATCGGCACACTGAGCGAAACCCTTGAAACGGTTCAACTTTCCCATCGCGGCGGTTTCGCGACAGTGATGTCCCATCGCTCGGGCGAGACAGAGGATACGACCATTGCTGACCTGGCGGTCGCGGCCGCCTGCGGCCAGATTAAGACAGGCTCGCTGTCGCGCTCCGATCGCACCGCGAAGTACAACCGGCTGCTCAGAATCGAGGAGGACCTCGGCGATAGCGCGGTCTATCCCGGCCGCCGCGCGTTCCAAAAGTTGGCGGGTTAGCCGCTATTGCTGCCTTCCGGCATTCGGAAATCAGGCCAAATTGCTGATTTATAGCGTTTTTTCTTGACCTCTTCAGGTGCTGGTGATTCACTGCGCTCATGGTTCGACTTCGCGAACGTTTGCGCCGCTCCGCTAAGCACCTGCCGGGTCTGGTTGGCATGTGCGCTGTCGTGTATTTCGGCTATCACGCGATCCAGGGCGATCGCGGCCTCCTGACCCTGATCAAGCTGGACAATCGGGTTGCCTCGGTGAGCCACCAGGTTGACGTTGTGAGGGACGAGCAAATGGGCCTGGCGCAGCGAGTTTCGCTGATGCGCCCGGCCAGTCTGGACCGCGACATGCTGGAAGAGCAGGTTCGTCTGGTCCTGAACTATACCCATCCCAACGACGTCGTGATCCAGATCGACGAACGCTAAGCGGTGTTGGGAAAACCCCCTCGCGGGGGAAAAATCCTACCAGTTTCATGTTTTTGTGACGGTGCGGCGCTTGCAAGCGGGCAAACGGGTCCCTAATTTGCGTGCAAGCGATCGGCGCGTTTGATCGCGCCAGGCGCATTCATCTAGGGGGACGCATGGCCCGCACGACAGCGAGCAAGAGCCGAGCCGGTGGACGCAAGGCCGCACCGGCTAAAGCAGCAGCCAGCCAGATTGCCGGTGAGGAGCTCCTGAACTGCTATCAGCAGATGTTGCTGGTGCGCCGTTTCGAGGAAAAAGTCGGCCAGATGTACGGCATGGGCCTGATCGGCGGCTTTTGCCATCTCTATATCGGCCAGGAAGCCGTCGTCGTCGGCATGGACCACGCCTGCCGGCCCGATGACGCTGTGATTACCAGTTACCGTTGCCACGCCCACGCGCTGATCCGCGGTGTCCCAGCCAAGGCCGTGATGGCCGAATTGACAGGCCGCGCCGCCGGTATCTCGAAAGGCAAGGGCGGTTCCATGCACATGTTCGACCGCGAACTCGGCTTTTATGGTGGCCACGGCATCGTCGCCGCCCAAGTGCCGATTGGTGCTGGCATCGCGTTTGCGATGAAGTATCGCGAACAGGATACGGTCTCACTCGACTATTTCGGCGAAGGCGCCGCCAACCAGGGACAGGTCTATGAGACCTTCAACATGGCGAGCCTTTGGAAACTGCCGGTCGTTTTTGTTGTCGAGAACAACCAATACGCCATGGGCACGTCGATCGAACGATCGAAGGCCGGCACCGAACTCTACCGTCGCGGCGAGGCGTTCGGCATTCCCGGTATCGAAGTCGACGGCATGGATGTCGAGGCGGTGTGCCAGGCCGGTGCCGAGGCGATCGCCCATTGCCGTGCCGGCGAAGGGCCGATCCTGGTCGAGATGAAGACCTATCGCTACCGCGGCCATTCCATGTCCGATCCGGCGAAGTACCGGTCCAAGGACGAGGTCAAGAAGATGCGTGCCGAGCACGATCCGATCGACCACATCCGCGCGGTCTTGATCGAACGTGGCGAAGCCGATGACGACAAGCTGAAAGAGATTGACCGCGAGGTGAAGTCGCAGGTCGCCGAGGCCGCCGAATTCGCCCAGAACGCGCCAGAGCCCGAACTCGAAGAACTCTACACCGACGTTTACGCCGGCGAAGCGGCCTAAGGGGGCAAGCAGATGGTCGAGATTACCGTACGCGACGCCTTGCGCGATGCTATGGCTGAAGAGATGCGCCGCGATCCCGATGTCTTCCTGATCGGCGAGGAGGTTGCGGAGTATCAGGGCGCCTACAAGGTGAGCCAGGGTCTGCTCGAAGAGTTCGGCGCCCGCCGGGTTGTCGACACACCGATCACCGAGCACGGCTTTGCCGGCCTCAGCGTCGGCGCCGCGTTCGCCGGGCTCAGACCCATTACCGAGTTCATGACCTTCAACTTCGCCATGCAGGCGATGGACCATCTGATCAACTCGGCGGCCAAGACGCTCTACATGTCGGCCGGCCAGATCAATGTGCCCATCGTGTTTCGCGGCCCCAACGGTGCTGCCGCGCGTGTCGCCGCACAGCATTCCCAGAATTACGCGAGTTGGTACAGCCATGTCCCCGGCTTGAAGGTTGTCGCGCCTTACTCGGCAGAGGATGCCAAGGGCCTTTTGAAGTCGGCGATCCGTGACCCCAATCCTGTGGTCGTCCTTGAGAACGAATTGCTCTATGGCGAGACCTTCACGCTGCCCGACGATGACGACTTTCTGGTGCCGATCGGCAAGGCCAAGATCGAGCGCGAAGGCAGCGACGTCACCATTGTCTCGTTCTCGATTGTTCTTGGACGGGCGTTGCAGGCTGCCGAGGTTTTGGCTGGCGAAGGGATCGAGGCGGAGGTGATTAACCTCAGGAGCCTGCGCCCGATGGACACAGAGACGATCCTGACGTCGCTCGCCAAGACCAACCGACTGGTGTGCGCCGAGGAGGGCTGGCCGCAATCCGGTGTCGGCGCGGAGGTCGCCGCGGTGTGTATGGAGCAGGGGTTCGACCTGTTGGATGCGCCGGTCAAGCGGGTCTGCGGCGTCGACGTGCCGTTGCCCTATGCCGCCAATCTCGAACATGCGGCGCAGCCGCAGGTCGAGACGATTGTCGAGGCGGTCAAGGCCGTCTGTTACACCGATGCCTGAGCGATGAAGGGGAAACCGAGATGACCATCAACATCACCATGCCCCAGTTGTCGCCGACCATGACCGACGGCACGCTCTCCAAGTGGCTCGTGAAGGAAGGCGATAGCGTCACATCCGGCGACGTGCTGGCGGAGATCGAAACCGACAAGGCGACGATGGAGGTCGAATCCATCGACGAAGGCACGGTCGGCAAGATCCTGGTTGCCGAAGGCACCGACAATGTGCCGGTCAACAACGTCATCGCGGTGTTGCTGGAAGAGGGCGAGGACGCCTCGGCGCTCGACGGTGTCGATACGGCAGCCGCCGCGCCGGCAGCGGTGCCGGCGGCTGAACCGGAAGCCGCGCCAGCCGAACCCAGCCAAGCCGAGGAGCCGGCCGCCGCTGCGCCTCAACCGATGGCGGCACCTGCGTCGGAAGATGGCGATCGGGTCAAGGCAAGTCCGTTGGCGCGCAGCATGGCCAAGCAGGCTGGTGTTGATCTGAGCCAGGTTACTGGCAGCGGCCCGCACGGCCGCATCGTCAAGCGCGATATCGAGGCCGCCTCCGCCGGCGGTGTCGCGGCCGCTGCGGCACCGGCCGCCGCGCCGATGGCAGCACCGATCATGGCGCCGGGTGCGGCTTATGAGGACGTCAAGCTCTCCAACATGCGCCGCGTCATTGCCGAGCGCCTCCAGGAAGCCAAACAGACGATCCCGCATTTCTATCTGACGGTCGATTGTGAGCTCGACCGTCTGCTGGAACTGCGCAAGGAGCTGAACAGTCGCTCCGACGACTACAAGCTCAGCGTCAACGACTTCGTCATCAAGGCGCTCGCTGTCGCGCTGCGCAAGGTGCCCGACGCCAACGCGGCGTGGGGCGGCGATGTGCTGCGCCGGTTCACCACCGTCGACGTTTCGGTTGCCGTGGCGATCGACGGCGGCCTGATCACGCCGATCATCCGTAACGCCGACGCGAAAGGGCTGGTCGATATCTCCGAGGAGATGAAGGAACTGGCCGGGCGGGCGCGCGAAGGCAAGCTGATGCCCGAGGAGTACCAGGGCGGTACCTTCAGCCTGTCCAATCTCGGCATGTACGGCATCAAGCAGTTCGATGCGGTGATCAACCCGCCGCAGGCCGGCATCATCGCGGTCGGCGCGGGCGAGCAACGGCCGGTCGTGAAAGACGGCGCGCTCAGCGTCGCGACCGTCATGAGCTGCACGCTGAGCTGCGATCACCGCGTCATCGACGGCGCGATCGGCGCGCGCTTGCTGACCGCGTTCAAGGGGTTGATCGAAGAACCGCTGACCATGCTTCTCTAAAGGAGAAACCGATGGCCGATACCTCGTTCGATCTTGTCGTCGTCGGCGGCGGCCCTGGCGGCTATGTCGCCGCCATCCGCGCAGCTCAGCTCGGCATGAAGGTGGCGTGCGTGGAACGCGAGCATCTCGGCGGGATCTGCCTCAACTGGGGCTGCATTCCGACCAAGGCGTTGCTGCGCTCATCCGAGATTTTCCATCACCTGAACAATGCCGGCGATTTCGGTCTGACGGTCGGTGATGTCGGTTACGACGCCGGCAAGATCGTCGAGCGCAGCCGTCAGGTTGCCGGGCGTCTCTCCAAGGGCGTTGGCTTCCTTCTAAAGAAGAATAAGGTCACGGTCTTCGACGGCGAGGGCAAACTGGCCGGCAAGGGCAAACTGGCGGTCACCAAGGACGGCAAGGATGTCGCGACACTCGACGCCAAGAACATCATCCTGGCGACCGGCGCGCGCGCGCGTGACCTGCCGGACATCAAGGCCGACGGCAAGCTGATCTGGTCTTACAAGGAAGCCATGGTGCCCGACGCCATGCCAAAATCGGTGCTGGTGATCGGCTCCGGCGCGATCGGCATCGAGTTCGCGAGTTTCTACCATGACATGGGCGCCGAGGTGACCGTGGTCGAGGTTGTCGACCGCATCCTGCCGGCTGAGGACGAGGAGATTTCCGATCTCGCGCTGAAGGCCTTCCAGAAACAGGGGTTGACCATCCATACCGGCACCAAGGTCAAGGCCGCCAAGCCCGCCCAGAAATCCGTCGCCGTGACGTTCGAGACCAAGGACGGCAAGGAGCAAAAGCTCACCGTTGACCGTGTCGTGCTCGCCGTCGGCATCACCGGCAATGTCGAGGATATCGGTCTTGAAGGCACCAAGGTCGAGGTCGACCGCGGCCACATCGTCGTCGATGAGTGGCTGGCAACGGGCGAGCCCGGCGTCTACGCCATCGGCGACGTGGTCGGGCCGCCCTGGCTGGCGCACAAGGCGAGCCATGAGGGCGTCATCTGCGTCGAGAAGATCGCCGGCGTCGAGCACGTCCAGCCGATGATCAAGACCAACATCCCCGGCTGCACCTATTGCCGGCCCCAGGTCGCCAGTGTCGGCCTGACGGAAGCCGTGGCCAAGGAGCAGGGCCACAAACTGAAGGTCGGCCGCTTCCCGTTCATCGGTAACGGCAAGGCGATCGCGCTCGGTGACGACCAGGGTCTGGTCAAGACGATCTTCGATGCCGACACCGGCGAATTGCTGGGTGCCCATATGATCGGCGCCGAGGTGACCGAGCTGATCCAGGGGTTCTGCATCGCCAAAACGCTCGAAACGACCGAGGTGGAGCTGATGGAGACCATTTTCCCCCATCCCACGCTCTCGGAGATGATGCATGAGTCGGTCCTTGCGGCCTATGACCGGGTCATCCACATATAGGCCCAGAGATTGCGTGCTCCGTAGAGAGGGAGCCGAACCATGACCAAGATCGACCTTGTCGACCGCCCGGCGGAGGAAACGCCGCGTCCGCGTCATCCGGAAAAGGCCTGGAAACCGGCCAACCCGGTGCCGCGCAAGCCGTCATGGATCCGGGTCAAGGCACCGACGTCGCCGGCCTTTAACGAGACCCGCAAGCTTATCCGCGAGAACGGCCTGACGACCGTGTGCGAGGAGGCGGCCTGCCCGAACATCGGCGAATGTTGGGCTAACCAGCATGCGACCGTGATGATCCTGGGCGACACCTGCACGCGCGCCTGCGCCTTCTGTAACGTCACCACCGGCAAACCCTCGGCTGTCGACCAGGAAGAGCCGGCCAAGCTTGCCCGGGCGGTACAAGGGCTGGGTCTCAAACACGTCGTCATCACCTCGGTCGACCGTGACGACCTGGCTGATGGCGGCGCCGACCAGTTTGTCCGTTGCATCCAGGCACTGCGGGAGGCGACGCCCGAGACGACGATTGAAATCCTGACGCCGGATTTCCTCCGCAAGGAAGGCGCGATCGAGGCGGTCGTGGCGGCACGCCCCGATGTCTACAACCACAATCTGGAGACGGTGCCGCGTCTCTATCACGACGTCAGACCGGGCTCGCGCTACTTCACCTCGCTCAACCTGCTGTGGCGAGTCAAGCAGAGTGACCCCACGATCTTCACCAAATCGGGCCTGATGGTGGGACTGGGCGAAAGCAAGGACGAGGTGCAGCAAGTCATGGACGATCTGCGCGAGGCCGATGTCGACTTCCTGACCATCGGCCAATATCTGCAACCGACGCCGCATCATCACGCGATCGATCGCTTCTGGACGCCCGAGGAATTTGCCGAGCTTGAGAAGATCGCCTATGCAAAAGGCTTCCTCATGGTGTCGGCAAGCCCGTTGACCCGCTCGTCCTATCATGCCGATGCTGACTTCGCGCAAATGCGCGACAATCGGATGAAAGCGCACGCCTGATGCCGACGCATGCCGAACAGCGGCCGCTGCCTTACACGCCCGAGCAAATGTTCGAACTGGTTGGTGCCGTCGAGCGCTATCCGGAGTTCTTGCCCTGGTGCACGGCAACCCGCATCAAGCGGCGCGAAGAGAACATCTTGTGGGCCGATCTCGCGGTCGGCTTCAAGGTGTTCCGCGAGACCTTCACGTCGAAGGTGACCTTGGAGCGTCCGGATAGCATCCATGTCGAATACCTCGATGGACCATTTCGATATCTGAACAACCACTGGAAGTTTCTGCGCCAACCCGACGGATCGACCGTTGTCGACTTCTATGTCGACTTTGAATTCCGTTCGCGGATCCTGCGAAAAGCGATCGGGGTTTTGTTCGAGGAGGCGGTCAGGCGTATGGTCGCGGCCTTCGAGAACCGTGCGGAGCAGCTTTACGGCACCGATACCGCGGCAAACCAGGCCGTCGCCGAAACGCTGCAATCCAGTTCAAGTTGATCATGGGGTCGTCGATGCCGAAACGAACCGTTGATGTGCCCGCCTATGCGGGCGCATGGATCAATGTCGCGGAAGGCGAGGTCGTTCGCCTGATCGATATCGAAGGATGCCAGATCGGCGATCTCTTCGCCGTCGCGACCGCTGATCACAACGAGTTTTTGAGTCCCTCAGTCACGCGCCTTAACAACGGCAACATCTTTCCCCGGCTCGGAGAGTCGTTCTTTTCATCCGCCGACCGGCCGATCCTGACATTTCTGGAGGATACGTCGCCCGGTCAGCACGACATGCTCTACGCGTCTTGTAATGACGCGTGGTACCGAAGCCGGGGCATGCCGGACCATAGGAACTGCCGCGACAACTATTTCGCCGCGGCGCGCGATGCCGGCATCAACCACGCGATCCAACCCGATCCCGTCAACATCTTCCAGAACACGCCGCCGAAACCGGACGGTTCGTTCTTTGTCGGCGTAACGCTGAGCGGGCCCGGCGACCATGTAACACTGCGGGCCGAACTCGACTGCATTGTCATTGTCACGGCCTGCTCGTCGGACCGGATCCTCGGCGGCAAATCGACGCCGATGCGCCTTGAGGTCTACGACAGTTAGGTATCGGTTGTGTCGAGCGCCAGCTTGAGCGCCTCGATAACAGAGCGCCGCCGAACCTCCGTGCGGCCGATGTCACCGAAATGATGAACCCTGTGTGTCACACCGCCGTCCCGCGCGGCAGCCATGTGCACCAAGCCGGCGGGTTTGGTCTGGCTGTCGCTACCCGGTCCAGCGACGCCGGTGACGGCGAGGCCAAGGTGTTCGGGCGAGAGCAGGGCGCCCTCGGCCATCGCCCGCGCGACCGGTTCGCTGACCGCGCCGTGCTCCGTGATCATCGTTTGGGGCACACCGAGCAGCGCCGTCTTGGCAGCGTAGGAATAGGTCACGAAGCCTCGGTCGACGACGTCGGACGACCCGGCAATGGCGGTCAGCGCACCGGCGACAAGACCACCGGTACACGATTCCGCGGTTACGATCATCAAACCGCGTTCCCGGCAGCGCTCCAGCGTCTGGCGCGCGAGATCCAGAATCTCCTGATCAAACATAGGTCCGCATTAAGTATGCCACGATCCAGACCGAAACGGCTGCGAACAGACCAGCCAAGATATCGTCAGCCATAACGCCCCAGGCGCCCGGCGTCCGCCGTTCGACCCAGCTAATCGGCCATGGCTTGAAGATGTCGAACACACGGAAGAAGGCAAAGCCAAGGACAAACAGAAAAGGGCTGACCGCTGCTGTCGTCAGGGCCAAGAGCTGGCCCGCGACCTCATCAATGACGATGGACGGCTGGTCGTCGGTTTCCGCATCGTCCGACATCTGTTTGATCATGCGATGGCTGGCCCAAAGCCCGGCGACAAACGCCACCACCGCACCGGCAAAGACCAGGTAAGTGCCGCCGACAACGGCGAGCACGAACCCGATCGGCACCGCCGCCATCGAACCCCATGTTCCCGGCGCCGGCCGGATCAGTCCGACATGAAACCATGTCGCGATATGCGTCGACAGCGCATTGCGATCGACACCGGCGGGCAGCGTGGCGCGGCGCTTCGGCTTTTCGGTCATGGCGCCGGCATGTCCAGCGTAACGACGGCGTTGCCGGCGATGCCTTCGCCGCGCCCGGCAAAGCCAAGCCCGTCTGTTGAGGTCACCTTCACGTTGATGCGTGCCGGCGCGGATTCCAACAGGCTGGCGACCCGGTCGCGCATGGCCGGCTGATGGCGTGCCAGACGTGGCCGTTCGCAGATTAAGGTGATGTCGACGTTGATCAGGCGAGCGTTGCGCTCCTTCATCATCGCAACCGCGACGGCTACCAGATCGCTCGACGGACGGCCATGCCATGTGGTGTCACTCGGCGGAAAGTGCGTGCCGAGATCGCCGGTGCCGAGCGCGCCGAAGATCGCATCGACAAGCACATGCAGGCCGACATCGGCGTCCGTGTTGCCGGCGAGCCCGCGGTCGTGGGGCACCTCGATGCCGCATAGCGTGACATGGTCGCCGTCCGTGAAGGCATGAACATCAAAACCTTGGCCGGTTCTCGTTTCGCGTCGCCCAAGTGCCGCGCGGGCGCGTTCAAGGTCGCTCGGCGTAGTGATTTTTGCGTTTTCTACAGCGCCCTCGACCATGCGTACGGTCATGCCGGCGGCCTCGGCAACCGCCGCATCGTCGGTCAGTGCTTTTCCTTGCGCTTGGCGGTGCGCCTGCAGGATGGCGTCGAAATGGAATCCCTGTGGCGTCTGGGCAGCCCAAAGCCCGTCTCGCGGTTCTGTCGTGACGACAAGACCGCCTTCACACCGTTTCAGCGTGTCGGACACCGCGAGGCCGGGCAGGACGGCTTGATCGCTTGCAAGGCGATCGACAACCCGCTGAATCAGGTCTCCCGGCACAAACGGGCGGGCGGCGTCATGAATCAGGACGTTATCGGGTGCGTCATCGACAAGCGCTTCAAGGCCGGCCGCGACGGATGCTTGGCGGCTATCACCCCCGTGGATGGGTGGCGCAAGGTCGAAACCCTTGATCGCATCGTCGTAGTGGCTGCGCCGGTCGGGATCGATCACGATGCGAACGCCGTCGATCGCGGGATGCTGGTGGAAGGCGCCCAGCGTCCAGGCGAGAAGCGGCCGGCCGGCGACGTCGGCGTACTGTTTCGGCAAATCGGATCCCACCCGTTCGCCACGGCCGGCGGCGACGATCAGGGCAACGGTAGACGGCATGGCGGCGCTATGGCGATTGATGAACGGAGCCCGGAGACTTTAGGCCAAGGTCCAGATGGCGTCGATGGAAACGCATCCACGGAACGGCTAAGCGGTTCACCCCCGCCACGATCCGCTCTAGGTTGCCGCCATGACAACGTTCACCGTCTATAACCTCGTGGCGCTGGCGTCGCTGCTGTCGGCCGCGTTGGTGCCATGGCGCCGCAGCGCCGGGCCGGATATCTGCTTTTGGTCGGCGCTTGGCCTGGCCTTGCTGGTCTGTGCGGCCTGGGCCGTCTTCCAGGTCGAACCGGCCTGGAGCGCGGGGTTTGCCACGGCGCTGTGGCTGACCATCGCGGCGACGTTGTTTGCGTTCGTGATCCTGGTTCTGCTGGTCCATGAAGCCTGGCGTCTGGCGCCGCTCCTGATGCCCTATCTCTTGCTGTTGGGGCTGTTGGCGACCTTGTGGAGCCAGACGGCTTCCGCCTCAGTGCCATCGGAGACGCCATTTGGCTGGTTTGCCGTCCATGTCGCGGTTTCGCTGGCGACCTATGTGTTGGTGACCTTGGCGGCAGTCGCAGGCGCGGCGGTTCTGGTCCAGGAACGGGCGCTCAAACGCCGGGCGCCCGGCCGTGTCAGCCGCAGTTTGCCGTCGATTGCCGATGCCGAACGCCTGGAGCATCGTCTGCTGGTCGCCGCAGAGATCATTTTGGGCCTGGGGATCGTGACGGGCATGGCCGCCCAGTTCGCCGCCGATGGCAGCCTGATCAATATCGACCACAAGACCACCTTTGCGCTTGCCGCCTTTGTGGTGTTGGGCGGTCTTTTGATCGCCCAGCGGCTTTGGGGGCTCAGAGGACGCCGGGCGGCGCGGTACGTGCTGGTCGTCTATCTGCTGCTCACTTTGGCCTATCCGGGCGTGAAGTTTGTGACCGACGTCGTCATGGCCTAGCGGTCGCCCGTGTCCGGCCCGGGCACGGTGTAGGACATTTGCCATACCGCTGGTCGACCGCTATAACCTGCCCAAGTTTTAGGCAGGCAACCGTCTTGCACGAAAAATGAGCATTCGCATTGGTTCGTTGACGCTGGATAACCCGGTCCTGCTGGCACCCATGTCAGGGATCACGGACAAGCCGTTTCGCCGCCTGGCCCGTCGTTTGGGTGCCGGTTTGGTGGTATCGGAAATGGTCGTGAGCCATGAGCTGATTAGCGGCTCGCGGGAAGGTCTGCGGCGCATCGATCACGATGGCGAGGCCGAAGCGCCGGTCGTCATCCAGCTTGCGGGCAACGACGCCGGGCTGATGGCTGAAGGCGCGCGGATTGCGGCCGACAAAGGCGCTGCGGTCATCGATATCAACATGGGCTGTCCGGCCAAGAAGGTATGCGGTGGTTTCGCTGGTTCAGCACTCATGAAAGACATGAAAAAGGCGACGGATATCATTGAAAAGACTGTAGAAGCCGTCGATGTTCCTGTGACTCTCAAGATGCGTGCAGGCTGGGATGACAGCAACCGCAACGCGCCCAACCTGGCGCGCGCCGCCGAAGATCTGGGGGTCGCCATGGTGACGGTTCATGGCCGCACACGCTGTCAGTTTTACAAAGGGCGCGCGGACTGGCGTTTTATCGGCGAGGTCAAGGATGCCGTTCGTGTTCCGGTCGTGGCAAATGGCGACGTGACAGGCTTTGCTGCGGCAGGCGCCATCAAGGCCCAGTCTGGCGCCGATGGCATCATGGTCGGGCGTGCGTGCTATGGCCGGCCCTGGCTGCCGGGCCTTTTGGCGGCTTTTCTGGCAACCGGCGAAAAGCCCGCCGAACCGGATCTCGACGAGCGCCGGGCCATCGTACTGGAGCACTTTGACGGCATGATCGCCCATCACGGGCCGCTCTATGGGGTCCGTTGTTTTCGCAAACACTTTGCCTGGTATGCCGACGACCTGCCCGATGGCGCGATGTGGCGCGCGAAGGTCAATCGCCAGGACGACGAACATGCTGTCCGGCAGACCATTGCCGAGATCTTCGATACGGCGCAAGAGCGCCTGGCCGCATGAACATCCTGCAGGCACGCCTTCAGTCACGGACGGAGCCGCATGTCGGCCACGACGCGCTTTTGGAACTGGTGCCTGACGCGCTGGTGGCGGTCGACGGCACGGATGTCATCTGTTTTGCGAATAGCGCCGCAGAACAGTTCTTCGGCGTCAGCCGGCGCCAGCTCCATGGTGCGACGCTGGCCGGGATCTTGGACTCCGACGCACCGGTTCTTCTGATGGCAGCGACGGCGCGCGAGCAGCGCGGCATTGTCAGCGAGCGCGAAATGCGGGTAACCGCGCGTAACGGCAAGCTCCGTGAGGTCTGCGATGTCCAATGCGCAGCCGATCCCCACGGCAGCGGCCTTGTACTGATCACCTTCAGGCCACGGCTTCTTTCCGATCAACTGCGCCGGCACAGCCACACACGGGGCGCCGTACGGTCCGTCGCTGGCCTGGCGGCATCCCTGGCGCATGAGGTCAAGAACCCGTTGTCAGGCATTCGCGGCGCCGCGCAGCTCCTGGAGCGCAATGTCGACGAGGCCGACCAAAGCCTGACGCGTTTGATTGCCGAGGAAGTGGATCGGATCTGCGGCCTGCTCGACCGCATGGAGGTGTTTTCGGAGAAACACCCGATGCCGCGGCGCGCGGTGAACATGCACGAGGTTCTCGATCATGTCGCTCAGCTTGCGCGCGCTGGCTTCGCCCAAAATTGCACTATCGTCGAAGACTATGACCCGTCGTTGCCTGCCGTCATGGCCAACCGTGACGCCATGATCCAGGTCGTTTTGAATCTGGTGAAGAACGCCGTTGATGCCGGTGCAGACACCGTTCGTCTGCAGACGGCGTATGGCACAAGTCTGCGCGCGGGCGAGGGCGCGGCCAGCGGCGGCGCACTGCTGCCGTTCACCCTGAATGTCGAGGATGACGGGCCGGGCATCGCCAAAGATGTCGCCGAACACGTTTTCGAGCCTTTTGTCACCAGCCGCGTCGATGGCTCCGGGCTGGGGTTGGCGCTGGTCGCCAAGATCGTTGACGATCACGGCGGTCTGGTCACATTCGAGTCCGAACCTGGAGATACCTGCTTCACGATCGCTTTGCCGCTGGCGCCGGCGGAGGAGGCCTGATGGCCGAGAGCACCACCATCCTGGTGGCTGACGATGATCGGGCGATGCGTGCGGTCCTGGTCCATGCGCTCGAACGCGAAGGTCATAACGTGCGGGCAACCGACAAGGCCGAGACCCTGTCGGACTGGGTCGCCGCCGGCGACGGCGATCTCGTGATTACCGATGTGGTGATGCCGGACGGCAATGGGCTCGACTTGCTGCCGCGTATGCGCCAGCGCCGGCCCGAGCTGCCGGTGATCGTCATGAGCGCCCACGCGACACTTTTGACGGCGGTCAAGGCAGCGCGTAGCGGTGCTTATGACTATCTGGCCAAGCCGTTCGACCTAGACAAGCTGATGACGCTGGTCGGGCGCGCCCTGACGGCCTCGGAGCCGTCGGGTGCGGATGTCGTCGAGGACGGTGATGCGCCGCTTCTGGTCGGCAACTCGCCGGCGATGCAGGAGATCTATCGCGCTATCGGTCGTCTGGCGATGACCGACCTGACCGTCACCATCGTCGGCGAGTCCGGTTCGGGCAAGGAACTGGTCGCCCGCGCGCTGCACGAATACGGCAACCGCCGCGATGGACCATTCGTTGCCGTCAATGTGGCGGCGATCCCGCGCGATCTGATCGAAAGCGAGTTGTTCGGGCATGCGCGTGGTGCGTTCACCGGCGCCCATACCCGCCGCCAGGGCCGGTTTGAGCAGGCACAGGGCGGGACCCTGTTTTTGGACGAGATCGGCGATATGCCGGCCGATGCCCAGACCCGGCTGCTGCGGGTGCTTCAGGAAGGCGAGTTTAGCGCTGTCGGCAGCCAGACGCCGGTTCATAGCGATGTCCGGGTCATCGCGGCAACCCATCGGGACCTGAGGCAACTGATCGATCAGGGCCTGTTTCGTGAGGATCTTTACTACCGTCTGAACGTTGTCCCGTTGCGTTTGCCGCCACTGCGTGAGCGCCGCCAGGACATTCCGGTTCTGGCGCGCCACTTCCTGAAGACGGCCATGGACAGCGGTTTGCCGCGCAAGACATTCGACGAAGACGCCATCGACGCTCTGGTCGCCCATAGCTGGCCCGGCAATGTCCGCGAGCTCGAAAACGTCATTCGTCGTCTCGCCGTTCTGGTCGCCGACGACACCATCGGCGCGCCGGACATACAGGCCCAGTTGGAGGACGCGTCGGCGCCGAAGTCGGCAGCGTCGGCCAACGGCCTCTCAGAGAGTGTCGAACAGCATTTGCAGACCTATTTCGATGCCCATGGCGACGGCCTGCCGACCGCCGGTCTTTATGACCGGATCCTGCGGGAGGTCGAGCGGCCGCTGATCATGCTGACCTTGGCAGCGACAAACGGCAACCAACTGCGCGCCGCCGATGTTCTCGGCATCAACCGCAACACGCTGCGCAAGAAGATCCGCGACCTCGACATCACGGTGGCGCGCGGGCACGGGGGCCAGGATGGCCGATAGCGCGGCGCGGGAGCCAAGGCGGTCGTTCCTGGTGACACCCTGGCTGTGGGTTCGCCGTCAGGCACTGACCGGGCGTCTGGCTTTTGCCTTGGTCATCGCCGCGGTCATCTCCGGTTTTGCGACCTATGGCGCTTTGACCCAATCGGGACCGTTCGGGCCCGACATCGAGACCGTCATCATCCTGCTGAACATCGATCTGGTCATCCTGCTGTTGCTGGGTGTGGTCGTGGCGCGCCGACTGGTCGCGCTGTGGGCGGAGCGGCGGCGCGGCAGCGCTGGCTCGAAACTTCATTCGCGTCTGGTCGCGATGTTTTCGATCGCCGCCATCACACCGGCGATCCTGGTCGGTGTCTTCTCCGCGCTGTTCTTCACCTTGGGGCTGGAGGCGTGGTTCAGCGAGCGGGTCAAAACGGCGCTGGACGATTCCCTTGAGGTCGCGGAGGCCTATTCCGAAGAGCATCGCGGCAACATCCGTGCGCATGTGCTTGCCATGGCTCGTGACCTCGACCTGGCCGGTCCCAATGTCTTGTGGGATCAGCGCCAACTCAGCTTCTTTCTCGATGCGCAGGCGGCGCTCCGGGAACTCTCCGAAGCGGTTGTCGTGCGTGGCGATGGTCGGGTCCTCGGGCAAACCCGGCTTAGTTTTTCGCTGGCACTTCAGCCACTCGACAGCGAACTGGTCGACCTCGTTTCGCCGAACGAGGTCGTGATCATGACCAGCGACAGTGGTGACCGGGTGCGCGCCCTAACCGAACTGGACGCCCTGCCGGATACGTACCTGGTCGTTGGGCGGCTCGTCGATCCACGTGTGACCCGTCACATCGACGAGGTTATTCAGGCGGTCGGTGAGTTTCAGGTGCTGGAGGGGCGCCGGTCTGATCTGCAGATCGTGTTTGCCCTGGTCTATGTCGTGTCAGCGCTGCTGCTGCTGTTTGCGGCGATATGGTTCGCGCTTAACTTCGCGACCCGTCTGGTTCGCCCGGTCATCGCCTTGGTCGCGGCTGCCGAGCGGGTGCGTGCCGGCGATTTGACCGCGCGGGTCCCGGATGCCGGCGCGTCCGACGAGTTGGGGACCCTGAGCCGTGCCTTCAACCGTATGACCGGACAGTTATCGGCCCAGCGGCGCGATCTAATCGAGGCCAACCGCCAAATTGATTCCAGGCGGCGGTTCACCGAATCCGTGCTGTCAGGCGTTAGTGCCGGCGTCATTGGCCTGGATGCAGACGGCAACATCGAACTCCCCAACCGGTCGTCGATAGACCTTCTGGGCCTCTCTCCCGACGACATAATCGGACGTCCGCTACAGGAGGAACTGCCCGAGGTGGCCGGCCTGCTTGACGCGGTCATGCGCGATCATCTCTCGCGCGTGGATGGCGATGTCGAAATCGAGCGCCACGGCATGACGCGCAATCTGACTGTCCGGATCACGGCGGAATCGACCATCGACCAGGCCGGAGAGCGGGGCACACAAGAAGTCGAACGGATGGGTTACGTCGTCACCTTCGACGATATCACCCCGTTGATCGCCGCGCAGCGTAAGGCAGCGTGGGCCGATGTCGCGCGCCGGATCGCGCATGAGATCAAAAACCCGCTTACGCCCATCCAGTTGTCGGCTGAACGGCTGAAGCGCAAGTACATGAGCGAGGTTCGCACCGACCCCGATGTCTTCGCCGCTTGCACCGATACCATCGTTCGCCAGGTCGGCGATCTCCGGCACATCGTCAACGAGTTCTCGAACTTTGCGCGCATGCCGGCGCCGGAGTTCGCGTCGGAAGACATGGTTCAACTGATTGACCGTGCTGTGACGCTGCAGGAAGTCGGTGACACCGGCATCACGTTTGTGAGACAGCTGCCGGACGAACCGGTTGCAGTGCAATGCGATGCCCGCCAATTTGGTCAGGTCTTCAACAACTTGATCCAGAATGCGATCGACGCGATCGACTCGCGTCAGGCAAAAGATCCGGCTGCGCCGGCTGGTAAGATCAGGGTCAAGGTTGCCGAAGACAACGACCACTGTATCATCGAGGTCCACGACAACGGTCGGGGTTTGCCTGCCGGGTCGCGCGACAAACTGTTTGAGCCTTATGTGACACACCGAGACAAAGGTACCGGACTGGGATTGGCGATCGCCCAACGCATTGTTGCCGAACATGGCGGCACGTTGACGCTTGGCGACAGTCCCGATGGTGGTGCGTGCGCGCGAATCAGTCTCTTGCTCCAGCGCGGCGACGCTCAGTCATCGACCCATGGCAATGCGCCACGAAAGGTAGCCGGTCATGGCGCATGACATTTTGATCGTCGACGACGAGGCCGACATCCGCACTGCGCTGGGCGGCCTGTTGGATGACGAGGGATTGGTCACGCGCGGCGCTGCCGACAGCACGTCGGCGCTGGAGGCCCTTGCGGCCCGACGCCCTTCGCTGCTGATCCTCGACATCTGGCTGCAAGGCAGCGAGATGGACGGGCTGGAGTTGCTCGACGTCGTGGTCGAGGAGTATCCGGGTCTGCCGGTCATCATGATCAGCGGTCATGGCAATATCGAAACGGCTGTCTCGGCTATCAAAAAGGGTGCCTATGACTTCATCGAGAAACCGTTTCAGGTCGACCGGCTACTGTTGGTGGTCGAGCGGGCCATTGAAGCGGCCAGGCTGAAGCGGGAAGTCGCCGAGCTGCGCCAGCGCGCGGGTACCGAGTACGAACTGGTTGGCGATTCCGGTGAACTCAATCAGGTGCGCGCGGCTGTTAAACGTGTTGCGCCGACCGGCAGCCGGGTCTTGATCACCGGGCCAGCCGGGTCCGGCAAAGAAGTGGTCGCGCGGCTGTTGCACCGCCAATCGACCCGTTGCGATGGTCCATTCGTTGTCATCAATGCGGCGACCATGGCACCGGACCGCATGGAGATGGAGCTGTTCGGGGTCGAGCAGGGCGCCCTTGGCGCGGATTCGCCGAGCACGACCGGCACCTTCGAAACGGCCCATGGCGGGACCTTGTTCCTGGATCAAGTGTCCGACATGCCGTTGGAGACCCAGGGCAAAATCCTTCGTGTCCTCCAGGAGCAGACCTTCGTGCGGGTCGGCGGCAGCGCGCCAGTCGAGGTTGATGTCCGCGTCATCGCCGCATCCAATCGGGACCTGACGGCTGAGATCACGGCCGGGACGTTTCGCGAGGACCTCTACTACCGCCTTAACGTCGTGCCTCTTCGTGTGCCGGCCTTGACCGAACGGCGCGAGGATATCCCCCACCTTGCCCGCTACTTTCTCGAACGCGCGGCCGAAAGCCACGGGTTGCCGGTGCGTGAGATTTCCGAAGACGCGATGGCCGCTTTGCGGGCTGCGGATTGGCCAGGCAATGTGCGGCAATTGCGCAATGTGATGGATTGGCTCTTGATCATGGCGCCGGAAGACGAGCGCGGCCGAATCACCGCCGACATGCTGCCGCCGGAAATCGCTGCCGGATCGCCATTGCCGGTGCGCACCGAAGAAGACGCCGAATTGATGACCATGCCGCTGCGCGAGGCGCGTGAGGTGTTTGAGCGGCAATACCTGAACGCTCAGCTTGTACGCTTTGGCGGCAATATCTCGCGGACCGCGACCTTTGTCGGCATGGAGCGGTCGGCTTTGCACCGGAAACTCAAGGCGCTTGGCGTCGGTGAGGAGCCGCGTGCCGTGGCTCAGTCGAACCGCGCCTGAGAGTAGGCAACGACCATGCAAGTTATCGTTTGTGGCGCTGGCCAGGTCGGCTTCAATATCGCGCGTTACCTGGCGAGCGAGGCTAATGATGTCACGGTCATCGACATGGACGCCGGCCGGGTCAAGAGCGTAACCGATACGATTGACGTCAAGGGATTGGTCGGTTTTGCGTCACATCCGCCGGTGCTGCAGGAGGCTGGTGCCGACGACGCCGACATGCTGATCGCCGTCACCCATGCCGATGAGGTCAACATGGTGGCCTGTCAGGTCGCCCATTCGCAGTTCAACGTGCCGACCAAGATCGCCCGGGTGCGCCATCAGTCCTATCTGGACCCGGCGTGGCGCAACATGTTCAGCCGCGACCACATGCCGATCGACGTCATCATCTCGCCCGAGGTCGAGGTCGCTCGCGCCATTATTCGGCGCCTTGAGGTTCCCGGCGCGCTCGATGTCATCCCGATGGCCGGCGACAAGGTGCGCGCCATCGCGGTGCGTTGCATGCCCGACTGTCCGGTGGTCGACACGCCGCTTTATGAACTTACGGAACTGTTTCCCGACCTGCATATCTTTGTCGTCGGCATCATCCGCGATGACGAGCTAATCGTGCCGCGTCCGGAGATGGAGATGCGCGAGGGCGACGAGGTCTATTTCGTGGCCGATACCGAGCACGTGCGGCGCGGCATGGTCGCGTTCGGCCATGACGAGCCGGAGGCACGGCGGATCATCATTGTCGGTGGCGGCAATATCGGTTTGTTCGTCGCCCGTGAGCTCGAGGCAGGCCAGGGCGACGTCCGCGCGAAGCTCATCGAGGTCGATGAAGATCGGGCCAGAAGCGTGGCCGATTCGCTGAACCGCACGACGGTCCTTTTGGGCGATGCCCTGGAGCAGGAAATCCTCAACGAGGCGAATGTCAGCCAGTCCGAGGCCGTGGTCGCCGTCTCGAACGACGACGAGGTGAACATCCTGTCATCGCTGTTGGCCAAACGGCTTGGCGCCGGCTGGGCGATCACGCTGGTCAACAGCATGAGTTACGGGCCACTGGTCGGCAATCTGGGTATCGATGTGGTGGTCAACCCGCGCGGCTCGACGGTCTCGACCATCCTGCAGCACGTGCGCCGAGGCCGTATCCGCGGCGTGCACAGCGTCCGCGAGGGCGCCGGCGAGTTCATCGAGGCCGAGGCGTTGGACACGTCGAGCATTGCCGGAAAGCGCATCCGGGATATCAAGCTGCCCAAAGGTATTCTGATTGGCTCTATCGTGCGCGGTAACGAGGTTATCATTCCGCGCGGCGACACCACTATCATGGCCAAGGACCGCGTTGTGCTGTTCACCAACGCCGATCTCGTCCGTAAGGTGGAAAAGCTCTTCTCGGTAGGCCTGGAGTTCTTCTGATCCCGTCCGACCTCGGGTATAAGGGGGCAGGGTGAGGCTCAGCCAAAACCAAAATCAAGACGCGTAGATTGCGAGGACACGATGTCACGTGTTGCTTATGTGAACGGGCGCTATGTGCCGCACGCCAAGGCGCAGGTCAGTATCGACGACCGCGGCCACGTGTTTGCCGATGGCGTCTATGAGGTGACGCTGGTCGTTGGCGGTCGGATGATCGATCTGGAGGGCCATGTCGTGCGGCTGGAACGATCGCTGCGTGAACTGGATATGCCGCAGCCGATGTCAAGCCGCGCGCTGATTCACATCATGAATCAGACCATCAAGCGCAACCGTGTGAAAGACGGCATGGTCTATCTGCAGGTGAACCGCGGGACGGCGCCGCGCAACCACGTCTACGAGAACGATGACTTGCAGCCTTCCGTCGTGTGTACGGCCAAGTCCGTTGCGCTGCCAAGCGATGCCGACAAGGTTGATGGGGTGAAGGTGATTTCCCAGCCCGATATCCGCTGGGGACGGGTCGATATCAAGACTGTGTCGCTGTTGCCCAACGCGCTCGCCAAGACAGCCGCCGCCAAGGAAGGCGCTTATGAGGCTTTTCTGGTCGACGATGACGGCTATGTCACGGAGTGCAGCGCCTCGAACGCCTGGATTGTCGACAAGGACGGCCGTGTCGTTACCCGCCCGCTGAGCCATGAGATTCTGCCGGGCATCACCCGCGACAGAGTGATTAAGCTGGCGAAAGAGAATGGTATCGAAGTGGTCGAGCGCCCCTTCACATTGGCCGAGGCCAAGAGTGCGCGCGAAGCGTTTTTGACCAGCACCACGTCGTTCGTAAAACCGGTAACCCAGATCGACGATGTCACGATTGGCAACGGTCATCCGGGCACGGTGACCAGGACATTGCTGGGTGCGTATCTTGATTTCATTCGGGAAATCAAACAGCCGGCTACTTAGGCGTTGGATTCCTGCTTAATCGCAACCATGTGTTTTGGGGGGTTGTACGGATCGGGTTCCCCGGCCTAGGCTAGCCCGCCAAACGATAGATCGGACCGACGGCAACGCAGCCAACAAAAAAACCGGTACCGACAAAAATAAAAGGGGGAGGAGGCACGGCATGTCAAATGACAAGCCACAGAATTTGCAGGACACGTTTCTCAACAACGTACGCAAGAACAAGCTGCCGGTGACGATCTTTCTCGTCAACGGAGTCAAACTGCAGGGCGTGATTACCTGGTTCGATAACTTCTGCATGCTGCTGCGCCGCGACGGCCATTCGCAGCTGGTCTATAAACACGCGGTCTCTACCGTCATGCCTTCGGCACCGGTACGCCTGTTCGATCAGGAAGAGACCGAGGAGACCGCCAACGCCTGAGCCCAACCAGCCGAAGCAAGCGGCCACCCGCACGCTGATCCTTTGCCCTTTGCTGCCGGGAAACCAGCGCAGCGAAACCCAGCGATTGGAAGAGGCGGCCGGACTTGCGCGCGCCATCGACCTTGAGGTGGTCGAGGCGCGGGCCGTTGCCGTGCGAGTGCCCAAACCCGGCACCTTGCTCGGCAAGGGTCAGGTCGAAGGTCTGGCGGGCGAAATCGCCGCCGACGAGGTCGGGTTGGTCGTTGTCGACTGGACGCTATCGCCGGTCCAGCAGCGCAATCTGGAAAAGGCTTGGAATACCAAGGTCATTGACCGCACCGGGTTGATCTTGGACATCTTCGGCGAGCGCGCGCGCACCAAGGAAGGCGTGCTGCAGGTCGAAATGGCGGCGTTGAGTTACCAGCGCAGCCGCTTGGTGCGGTCGTGGACCCATCTTGAACGCCAGCGCGGCGCGCTTGGATTTGTCGGCGGGCCCGGCGAGTCACAGCTTGAGGTCGACCGGCGTCTGATCGACGAGCGCCTGGCGCGCATCCGCCGCGAACTCGAGACCGTCGTGCGCACCCGTGAGCAGCACCGTCAGGCGCGCCGCAAGGTGCCGTATCCGATCGTCGCCCTGGTCGGCTACACCAACGCCGGCAAGTCGACACTGTTCAACCGGCTGACCGGTGCGGCCGTCTACGCGGACGACCAGGTCTTCGCGACCTTGGACCCGACCATGCGCGGCATCACGCTGCCGTCGGGCCGCAAGGTCATCGCGTCGGACACGGTCGGCTTCATCTCCGATCTGCCGACCATGCTGGTCGCCGCGTTCCGCGCGACGTTAGAGGAGGTCATCGAGGCCGATGTCATCGTCCATGTGCGCGACATCAGCGATCCCGATACGGAAGCTCAGAAACAGGACGTGCTGGACGTCATGTCCCAACTGGGTCTTGACGAAAAGATCCAGGCCGACGGTGTTATCGAAGTACAGAACAAGATTGACCTGTTAGATCCCGAAGCGCGGGAGCGCGTCGATGCCGTGGTCCGGCGCCGGTCAGATACCGTCGCGATCTCGGCGGTGACGGGCGAGGGGATCGACCACCTGCTGGCGGTCCTTGATGAGCGGCTGATCGATGGTCGCCGTGTCGTTGACGTGGTCGTACCGGTCGAAGACGGCCGCGCCGTAGCGTTCCTCTATAGCCACGGTGAGGTGTTGGAGCGGCACGACGACGACGCTGCGATCCGCATGAAGGTCGGCCTCGACCCGAAAGATCTGGCCCGCTACGAGCGTTTGGTCGCCGGCCGCGACGTCTGACGCGATATCACCATCACTCCGCCGCGTGGTGCTCGGCTTCCTTGGCCTCGTGCCACAGGCGGTCCATTTCCTCCAGCGTGCTGGCTTCGGGGCTGCGCCCATCGGCCTCCAACTGCGCCTCCACATGACGGAAGCGGCGCTGAAACTTGGCGTTGGTGCGCCTGAGCGCCGCCTCGGCATCGACATCCAGATGGCGCGCCAAGTTGACGATCGTGAACATAAGGTCGCCCAGTTCGTCCTCCAGCCGGTCATGAGCCGCGGCGGCAGTCATCTCGGCCTTCAACTCGTCGAGCTCCTCGTCGACATCGTCCAAAACGCGTACCGCGTCCGGCCAGTCGAACCCGACCCGCGCGACCCGTTTCTGGATCTTTTCGGCGCGGGTCAGGGCGGGCAGGGCGGCACTGACGCCGTCGAGCACGCTGGCTTGTCGCCCATCCCGTGAGGCGACCTCGGCCCGCTCGGCGGCCTTCATGTCTTCCCACGCGACGGTCTGTTGTTCCGCGCCGTCGATGCCCGCTTTATCACCAAACACGTGCGGGTGGCGCCGTACCATCTTGTCGCTGATACCCCCGACGACGTCGCCAAAATCGAAATGGCCGGCTTCTTCGGCCATGCGGGCGTGAAACACGACCTGAAACAGCAGATCGCCCAATTCGCCCCTGAGTGCTGGCCAATCCTCGTTCTCGATGGCCTCGGCGACCTCATAGGCTTCTTCGATCGTATAGGGCGCAATGGATCGGAAGTCTTGCGCCACGTCCCAAGGACATCCGCCATCGGGGTTGCGCAGGCTTGCCATGATGTCGAGAAGGCGTTTGATGTCAGTCATACCGTGATGCTGCCGTCGTATGGGGAAAGGCGGGTTCGCAATGCTTTTGCTACAGCGATGTCCGCGCTATGACCAGTCCAGGTGCCATCGAAGTCTTCCCGGGGATTTGAACCGTGGCATCATTCACCACGTATAGGGACCGGTCAGCCGGCGATTCTGTGTGATTTCTTCCGAAAAAGGGCATTCTCATCAAACTGCGTAGTCAAGCCCAAGCGGCCGCTCTAGCGCCGACGGCGGGCAGAAATCTGCGGCTTTGGGCCGAACTGCTGGTGTTGTTCATCGCCGCGCCGGTGATCATGGCGACGGACCTTCCCAGCAGCTTCATGTGGCCCGCTCTGGCCGGCATTGCGGTCGTCGGCGTGGTGCTGCTGAGCGTTACGCCGGGATTTCGCTGGCGCGACCTGGTGTCGCGGCAGGCGCTGCGGATCGATTGGCCCGTGGTCGCGATCTTTGTCGTCATCGCGGTCGCAGTCTGTGTCGCACTCACGGTCTGGCTGGTGCCGGAGCGGCTGTTCGGCTTTCCGCAAGGCCGGACCAAGATGTGGCTGGTTGTCATGGTCGCTTATCCGCTGGTCTCGGCTGTTCCCCAAGAGCTCGTCTTTCGGGTGCTGTATTTTGAGCGCTACGGCGCGCTCTTTCCCAGCACCACGGTGGCGATCGCCGCCAACGCGGGAATCTTTGGTTTGGCGCATCTGTTCTATTGGAACTGGCCGGCCGTCGTCTTGACGACCGCGGCGGGTGCGCTGTTCGCCTGGGCCTATGCCAGCCGGCGGTCATTCGGCCAAGCCTGTCTGCTGCACGCGCTGGGCGGTCAGATTGTCTTTACGGTCGGCATGGGCGTTTACTTCTTCCACGGCGCCATTGGGCGCGTTTAGCGCGGCAAGGGCAGGGAACGGACACTTCTTCGCCATGGACAACAAGATCTTTGCCTATTGCGAGCGTGGCCTGGACCCGGGCTTTTGGGCCGAACCGATCAACGCGGTCACCAACGCGGCCTTTATCATCGCCGGGCTCGCGGCCTTTTACTTGCTGGCGCGCCAGCCGGCCGGCAGCCGGCGCCTGGTCGATTACTGGCTGGCGGCACTCGTCTGCCTCATCGGGATCGGCAGTTTCCTGTTTCATACCCTGGCGACGCCATGGGCTGGCCTGGCGGACGTTCTGCCGATCGCGATCATGATGCTGAGCTATCTGACGGTCGCGCTGCGCCGCTATCTCGGCGCCACTTGGCTGTGGACCGCCGCCGGGCTCGTCGTCTTTGTCGTGGCCTATGTCCTGGCGGGCCAGATCCCGTGCGATGGCGGGCGCTGCCTGAACGGCTCGCTCGGCTATGTTCCGGCGTTCATCGCGTTGATGCTGATCGGCGGCTGGCTGGTCGCGCGCGGCGACAAGCCGACAGGCTGGAGCTTGCTCGCGGGTGCGGCCGTGTTCGCGGCCTCGCTGGCGTTCCGCAGCATCGACTTCCACGTCTGCGACCACACCCATATCGGCCACGGACCGCTGGGCACGCATTTCATGTGGCACACGCTGAACGCCGTCATGCTGTTCATCCTGGTCCGCGCCGCCATCCGGTTTAAACGGCCAGATCGGGCCTGAGGGGACGGCTTATTGAAGCGTCGGCGTCCACACACCAAAGTCGCATAATATATATTATGGAAAATACGAACCCTGTTAAGGCCAGCCTGGCTTAGAGGCTGATCTCCAGTCCGTCATAGCCCGGTTCGACGTGGTCCGGCGTCAGGCCGTCGATCGTCGCGTAATCGATGTCGTCGGACATGTGGCTCAACACCGCGTGGCCCGGCTTGGCGCGCTCGATCCAGGCAAGCGTGCGCTTGAGGTCGGAATGGATCGGGTTCTCTTCCATGTTCTGACAGTCGACGACCCACAGATCGACGCCGCCGATGACGTCAAACGCCGCATCGTCTAAGTGTTTCAGGTCGATGGAATACGCCGCGCTTCTGCCGCCGGCATCGAAGCGGAATCCCAGGGTTTCCATGACAACGTGGTCTTGGGCGAACGGCGTGACGCGGATCGGCCCGATGTCGAACGATTCGGCCGCGACGTTTGCCAGCAAATGCGGCTTGTACCAGCCGAATTTGGGATTCATGGGCTCAAAGATGTAGCTGAAACGGCTCTTCAGTTCGTCTATGGCCCGCTGATTGCCATAAGCCGGCAAGGCTTTGTCGGCCTCGCGGCACAGGCGTCTTAGGTCGTCGATGCCATGGCAATGATCGGCATGGGCATGGGTGAACAGCACCGCATCCAGGCGTGTGATGGCGTGGCGAAACAGCTGTTGGCGCAGATCCGGCGATGTGTCGACGAGGATCCGCGTTTCCTCGTGTTCGATCAGGATTGACGACCGCGTCCGGTGATTGCGTCGATCGGCCAAAAAGGCGCTGTCATACACCGCACCGATCTGCGGCACGCCCGCCGATGGTCCGCAACCCAAGATTATTGCTTTCATATCAAAGGCGTGGGTCGGTCGCTTTAGAGAACAGCTTAAAGAAATTGTCGGTAGTCACCCCAGCCACCTGATCTTCCGGTATGTCTTTCAGTTCCGCCAGTACCGCTGCGGTTTTATTGACAAAAGACGGTTCGTTGCGTTTGCCGCGATAAGGCATCGGCGCCAGATACGGCGCGTCGGTTTCAACCAGCAGCCGGTCGAGCGGAATGGCCTGGGCGGTCTCGCGCAATTCCTCGGCCTTCTTGAAGGTCAGGATTCCCGACAGCGAGATCGAAAAACCGATGGCAAGGCTGCGCTCGGCGAGCTCCCGCGATGTGCTGAAGCAGTGGATGAGGCCGCTGAACGCGCCCTTGCCCATCTCGTCTTCCAGGATCGCCATGGTGTCGGCGTCGGCGTCGCGCGTGTGCACGATCAGAGGCAAGCCCGTCTCGCGCGCCGCGGTGATATGGGCGCGAAAACTGGCGCGCTGATCATCGCGCGGGCTGTGGTCGTAGAAGAAGTCGAGGCCCGTTTCGCCAATGCCAATGACCTTGGGATGGGCGGCCAGGGCAATGATCGCCTCGGGATCGGCAATGCCCTCGCTTTCGACGTTGTGCGGATGGACGCCGACCGAGCACCACATGTTGTCGAAGCGCTCGGCGATGGCGCGCACCTGGTCGAACTTGGTCAGCCGCGTGCAGATCGTCTGCATCACGCCGACGCCTGTTTCGTGAGCCCGCGCCACGACATCGTCGAGTTCGTCGGCGAAATCAGGGAAGTCCAGGTGGCAATGGCTGTCGACCAGCATCAGGCGGCCCCCTCCTCCGGCTCCACATAGCGCGGGAAGACGGGCTCGGGCTTGGGCAATACCGTGCCCGGCACCAGGCGATGGTCGGCGCTGAGCGCGACAAAACCGCGTTTGTCGTCCGACACGCCCAACTGGTCGAGCATGCGTGACGCAGAATCCGGGACGAAAGGCTGGGTCAAAAGCGCCAGGTGCCGGATCGTCTCGCAGAGCACATAAAGCACGGTCGCCATGCGTTCGGGATCGGTCTTGCGCAGGGCCCACGGCGCCTGTTCGTCGACATAGCGGTTGGCGTCGGCGACCACTTTCCAGATCGCCGTCAGCGCCAGATGGAAGGCCTGGACGTCCAGGTGCGCCCTGACGTCGTCCAGCAGACCGTCGACCGCGCCCAACAGCGCCCCGTCGTCATCGGTGTATTCGCCGGGATCCGGCACCGCGCCACCGCAGTTTTTGGCGACCATAGAAAGCACGCGCTGGGCGAGATTGCCGAAGTCGTTGGCCAGATCGCCGTTGGCCCGGTGGACCATGGCGGCATGGGAAAAGTCGCCGTCATTGCCGAACGGCACCTCGCGCAGCAGAAAGTAGCGCACCTGGTCGAGGCCGTATTCCTCGACGATCTGATGCGGGTCGATGATGTTGCCCAGTGACTTCGAGATCTTCTGGCCTTCATTCGTCCACCAGCCGTGGGCGTAAACACGCTTGGGCGGCGCGATCCCGGCGGCCATCAGAAACGCCGGCCAATAGACCGCGTGAAAGCGCAGGATGTCTTTGCCGACCATGTGCACGTCGGCCGGCCAGAACTGTTGAAACAGCTCACTGTTCTCGTCGGGAAATCCAACCGCCGTAATGTAGTTGGTCAAAGCGTCGAGCCAGACATACATCACGTGGTCGTCGTCGCCGGGCACGGGAATGCCCCACTTGAAGCTGGTCCGGCTGACCGAAAGGTCCTGCAGGCCGCCTTTGACGAAGCTGACGACTTCGTTACGCCGGGTGGCCGGCAGGATCATGTCTGGGTGGGCGTCGTAGAGCTCGAGCAGCCGATCCTGCCACTGCGACAGCCGAAAGAAGTAGCTGGGTTCTTCGACCCACTCGACCGGCGCGCCGGACGGCGCGATCTTGCCGCCGTCAGGACCCTCGACAAGCTCGCCTTCGGTGTAGAACGCCTCGTCGCGCACCGAATACCAGCCGGCATACTTGCCCAGATAGATTTCGCCGGCATCGAACAAACGGGTCCACAGCGCCTGGACCGAGGCCTTGTGGCGCGGTTCGGTGGTGCGGATAAAGTCGTCGTTGGTGTAACCGAACAGGTGCTCGAGATCGCGGAAGCGTTGGGACACGCGGTCACAGAAAGCCTGCGGCTCGATCCCGGCGTCGTGGGCCGACTTTTCGACCTTCTGGCCGTGCTCGTCGGTGCCTGTCAGGAACATCACGTCATAGCCGTCCAGGCGCTTGAAGCGCGCCATCACATCGCAGGCCAGCGTCGTATAGGCGTGGCCGATATGCGGGTTGTCGTTGACGTAGTAAATCGGCGTCGTGATGTAGTAGCTGCGGTCCCCGGTCATCCGAGACTCCCGTGCTGGCGTTTGTTCTTCGGGCTAGAGCGGATCGTGGTTCGATTGAACCGTCAAGCGGTTCCATCGAACCACGTGAATCCGCTCTCTATCTGCTCTATTGGTGGGCGCTATCGTTGCCCCGTATGCCGGTCAAGAGCGGGCGGCGTGTTCCATCGCATCAAACGTGCTCAAAACCACCTGTTTGCGGTCCAGATTGACGCTGATGGCCCGTTCCTGGAGCCGGCCCACCTTTTCCCACACGTCTATCCAGCGTTCAAGGCCATGCGGCACGGTCAATCTGACCATCAGTTCGCGTTCGTTATCGGGCACGGCGGGTCCAGTTTCGCCGGCGGCACCGAAACGCACGAGATTGGCGAGCCACCAGCGCAAGAGGTCGAGGGTGGTGCGGAACGCCTGATCGTTGGTCGGGCGGCCGAGGCGGTCCGCCAGGCTGTGCACGTCCAGGGCGCGCGGCTTCGGCAACTGGGCGAGCAGGCCCAACAAGTCGCGATAGAGGCCAAGGCCACCTAGGTCGGCCAAGCGCAGCGCCCTGCCCGGACTGCCGTCCGCCAGCCGCGCCAGCGGTTCCAGGTCAGCCGCATCGAGGTCGGGCCGGTAGCGTTCAAGCAACAAGACGACCTGCTCGGTCTTCAACGGTGTCAGCGGCACGGTGCGGCACCGCGACCTGATGGTCGGCAGCAACCGCGCGGGCGCGTGGCTGACCAAAAGCACCAGCGACTGGGCGGGCGGTTCCTCGATCATTTTGAGGGCCGCGTTGGCGGCGCTCGGGTTCATCAGTTCGGCGCCGTCGATGACGGCGATACGCCAGCCCCCCTCGCCCGCCGACGTCCGGAAGAACGGCGTCAAGCGGCGGACGTCGTCGACCACGATCTCGCTGCGCATCCTGCCGGTCTTCGGGTTGGGCACACGTTCGATGGTCAGGAGGTCACTGTGACCTTCGGCGGCGATGCGTTGGAAGACCGCATCGGCTTCGTCGACGTTCAGGCTCTCTGGGGCGCCGAACAGGTCCTGGCCGGCACCGCCAGCCATCAGAAAGCGGGCGAGCCGGTAGGCCAGGGTCGCCTTGCCGATACCCTCCGGGCCGGTTAGCAGCCAGGCCCCGGCAAGCCGGTTTGCCATGACAGCATCCAAAAAAACGCGTTCGGTATCCTGATGACCGATCAGCTCTGGGTTGGCCCTGGGTGCCGGCGCCAGGTCGTCATCGGTGTCGGTTTCGGTCGTCTTGCTCATGACAGACCGAACTTGGCGGCGACGTCGGCGAAGATCAACGCCGCCACATCATCCTCGCTGCCCGTCGCGTCGATCAGGCGGCAGCGCTCGGGATGGTCGGCGACGATGTCCTGGAACGCCTGGCGCAGGCGTTCGTGATAGGCCGGCCCCATGCGCTCGTAGCGATCGGCGCCGCCACGCTCGGCCGCACGCGCCAAGCCGATCTCGACGGGCAGGTCCAAAACCAGGGTCAGGTCTGGTTTCAGGTCGCCGACAGCGATGGCGTAGAGCCGGTCAACCACGTCGCGCCCGGCACCTTGAACGATGCCCTGGTAGGCCATGGTTGAATCGGCGAAGCGGTCGCATATGACACAGGCGCCGCGCTCAAGAGCGGGCCGGATCGTCACCTCCAGGTGATCGCGCCGTGCCGCAAAATGAAGCAGTGTTTCGGTGATCGCATCCCAGCGATCGACGTCGCCATCGACCAGAATGGCGCGGATGGCTTCGGCGCCCGGCGCGCCGCCGGGCTCGCGTGTCGTGACAATTTCGTCGGTCTGGCCGCTCAGCGCCTCGGCGAGCCGGCGCACTTGTGTCGACTTGCCAGCCCCCTCGCCGCCCTCAAGCGTGATAAAGCGGCCGGCAATCACGTTCCCGACGGGCCAAACACCAGATAGCTGATCGCCGCGCCCAGGCGGCTGAACATGGAGAGTTCGCCGACATCGGCGCCGGCGACAAGCGGCACCTCAACCGTCTCCATGTTGGGGGCTTCCAGCACCAGCATGGCAACCGGCGTTCCCTTGACGATGGGTGCCGGGATCGGACCTTCGAAGACGGCCTTGACGGTCATCTCGCGGCGCGCCTCGCGCGACATCGTGATGACCAGATCCTCTTCGATGACCAGTGGCACGGTGTCTTCGTCGCCCAGCCAAACCTCGGCATCTGTCACCGTTTCACCGGCCCCCAGAAGCGCATAGGCATCGAACTCACGAAAACCCCATTCGATCAGGCGTTCGGCCTCGCGGGCGCGCTCTTGGGAACTGTCGACGCCGTTGATCACAAGCACCAGGCGGCGACCATCACGCTCTGCGGAGGCCGTCAGCCCATAGCCCGCGGCTTCCGTATGACCGGTCTTCAGACCATCGGCGCCGGAGGCCGTATAGAGCAGCGGGTTGCGGTTGCTCTGTTCGATATCGCTGAACGTGAACGTCGTCTCGGCGTAGTACGGATAGTACTCGGGAAAGTCCTCGATCGTCCTGATGGCCAGCGTGGCGAGGTCGCGCACCGTCGTGACGTGCTCTGGGTCCGGCCAGCCCGACGCGTTGCGGAAGTTGGAGTTCGTCATGCCCATTGCGTGGGCCTGATCGGTCATGTCGATGGCGAACGCTTCTTCCGATCCCGAGATGCCTTCGGCCAGAACGATGGTGGCGTCGTTGCCGGACTGGACGACGACGCCGCGGACCAGATCCTCGACCATGACGCGGGTATCGACCTCGACGAACATCTTTGAACCGCCCATGCGCCAAGCCTTCTCGCTGACCGGCAAGGTCGCGTCCAGGCTCAGGCCGCCCTCGGCGAGTTTTTTGAAGACCAGATACATCGTCATCATCTTGGTCATCGATGACGGATAGGTCGTTTCGTCCGCATTCTTCTGAAACAGCACCGTCCCGGTCGACATGTCGATCAGGATTGCCTCGCGGGCCGAGGTTTCGTTAGCGCGCGCCGGTAGACCGGCAGCAAGGGCCGTAAGGACGACAATCAGGGTGGCAAGGACACGACGGGACATGGCGGGGTCACTATCCGTGGACGATGAAAGCTGCCGACGCTTAGCGGCCCAGTTGGGCAGAATTGCGCCAGTTTAGTCGATGACGATACGCGCCTCTTGATAGCCGGCGGCCATGACACGGTAGCGCATGTCGCCCGCTTGATCGAGATCGGCATAGGGTCCCAGCCGCACGCGGTAGAACGGTAGGCCGTTGGCGACCACACGGTAGATCTGAACGTGGTCCAGCATAGCGAGCTGCCGGCCGACCTTTTGGGCGTTATCGGCTTCGGTGAAGGCGCCGATCTGGACGTAGATGGCGCGGTCAGGCTCCTCGGAGATGAGGTCGATTGCGGCGGTTGTCACCTCAGGTTCAGGCGGCGCTTCCGGGTCCTGTGCCGCAAAGGCAGTGCCGGTATCCGGGTCGACGACCTGGACCCTCACCTGGGCCGTCCCCGCGCGCTCAAAGCCCAAGAGCTGGGCCGATCGGCGCGAGACGTCGATGATCCGGCCATAAGCGAAAGGCCCACGGTCGTTCACCTTCAGCACCAGCGAGCGGCCGTTATCCAGATTGGTGACCCGGACATAGACCGGCATCGGCAAGGTCTTGTGGGCCGCCGTCAACAGGTTCATGTCGTAGACCTCGCCGTTGGCCGTGCGCCTGCCGTGGAACGGCTCGCCATACCAGGAGGCTATGCCGACCTCGTCGTAGTACGGGTCTTCGGCGGGGTAGTACCAAGCGCCGTTGATCTGATAGGGATTGCCGACCTTGTAGCTGCCGCCGGTATCGCTGTCGCGCTGCGCTTCCTTGCTCAGCGTCGCCAAAAGCTCTGTTTCGGCACATCCCGCAACGATCGCGGCGACAAGAAACGACGAGAAAACAAGGACAAAACCGCGATATACGCCAAACACGCCAAGCCTGCCCGCTAGATATAGTGGTGGCGAACTCTAACGGCTGACGATCTCATCGGCAAGACGCACGACTGACATGGCAAAATAGTCCGACCGGTTCCAGCGCAAGATGACCCGATAATTGCTGAAAACCAGATAGGCCGGACCGCCGTCGCCGGCCGGCATGGCAAGCGTTGTCGGTTCGTCGGCCGCGACAGCCGGTGGCGCTGCGATAAAGGTCACGCCCTCGTCCAGCCAGGCCTGCAGGGGACGTGGCGAATCGTGGCCCGAACGAGAGGCATCCATGCCGGCGGGCAACGTTACCGCTGCACCCCAAGGCTCATCCAACTCCCAGCCGTAGCTCGAGAGATAATTGGATGCGGACGCAAACACGTCACCGCGGGTGGTCCAAATGTCGCGCCTGCCGTCCTTATCCCAGTCGACGGCGTAACCCATGAAACTGGATGGCATAAACTGGCTTTGGCCCATGGCGCCAGCCCATGAGCCAACCATTTTGTCTTTTGTTATATGGCCTTCGTCCAAAATCTTGAGAGCATGCATCAGCTCACGCCGAAAGAAGTCGCTGCGCCTTGGATCCCAGGCCAGGGTCGCAAGCGCGGCGATCACGTCGAAACCGCCGGTATAGGTGCCGAACCGAGTTTCATGCCCCCACAGCGCGATGACGGCTTCGGGATCAACGCCATAGACGTCGCTTACCGAGATGAGCAGCGGCAGATGTTCGTCGTAGTTACGCCGCGCCTCGGCAATCAGTGCCGACGGCATGCGGCTCGCCATGTATTCGGCGAACGTGACCGTGCCTTCCGGCTGGCGCCGATCCAGCTCGATCACCCGATCGATGGGCTGAATGTCGTTGAGGGCCGCGTCGAGCGTTGCCTGGCTGACACCTTGGGCGGACGCTTCAGCGCGAACACCGTCCACGAATGTTGTCCAGTCCGGTTGCGTCTGAGCCTCTACCGGCACGACGAACAACAGCAGGACGGTTAACTGAATGAGGACGCTTTGGGCTTTTGGGCGCATGGATGGACACCGTCTCCCTTTTGTTCGTGTGTGTGGCACAGCCCGGCCAATCGTGCAATGGTCGCAGCAGCCAAAACGGCCGCGGCCGAAAGCCATGCGCATCGATAAAAAGGACGTCAAACGTTTCGTCGTTGTTGCGGCGGGGCTCTATGTGGCCGTTGGCCTCGTCGCGCTGATTGCGCCGGCTGTTGCCTTTCCGCTCGTGATTGCGTTGACGGCGTTGCTGGCACTGGTGGTGGTGCTCGTGCTGTTCCTACGTGCCTGGCATTGGTTCATCAGCGAAAGCTTCAGCCTGATTGAAGATCGCTCGCGCGAATTGCGAGAACGGCCGCATCAACAACGCGCCAAGCGGCGATAGAACGGTTCCGCTCGTCTCGGTTTTGCGTAGCGTCGCGACTATCCCTTTGGCTCGTCGTCCTCGCCTGTGTCCATGCCGCCACCGGCACGATCGTCGTGGCCATGGTGGTGGCTGTAATAGGAGAGCCGCATCAGGCCAACGCCCAGGCCGGTGACGAAAATGACGCACAGAATAATCGCGATCACACCGTGGATGCCCATCTCTACATCGTCGAGCGCGAGCCAGACATCGATGGCGTAGATCAAGGTCCCGCTGAGGATGATCACAAGCGCGAGAGCGACAAGAGCGGTCTTCATTCGTCTGCCATTCCGGTTCGGCCAGGATGGGTCGTGACGGGTTCACCAGAATCGTAGTGAGGACCGTCACAGATCGCGCGGGTGCGCTTGATTCCTGTGGGCAAGGTCTTAACATTGCTTTCGTCGGCTGGAAACGCCGATATGGGCAGCCACTAACGGCTCCCAGATAAAGGCAAACCGGTGGAAACATCGGGACGCAAAGCCACCGGCCTTCACCTCGGTCAACGAGGGCAAGGTAGCGGGGTTACCAAAGGGAAGTCGTACTATGTGTTGTGACAAGACAAAGCCGTCTGCTGCCATCTGGAAGACCTCCGGTCTCCCCACAACCGATTTCGCCTCCCCTTGTGCCGCCGTCTTGGCGACACCGGGTTTTCTGCGCTGTCAATCCGCTGTCGCCACGCGGGGTACTTCATGCTGAGCTCGATGCGTGTCCTCGTTGTCGCCTCGCAAAAAGGCGGCTCCGGCAAGACGACCTTGTCCGGTCATCTTGGTGTCGAGGCCGAGCGCGCGGGCCACGGTCCGGTCGCGCTGATCGATACGGATCCGCAGGGCAGCCTGGCTCAGTGGTGGAACGCTCGTGAAGCGGAGACCCCGGCCTTCGTCCAGTCGAGCGGCCAGACCCTGCGCGACGATTTGATGGCCCTTAGAGAACAGGGTTTCAAACTGGTCGTCATCGACACGCCGCCCGCCGCGACGCGCGAGATTTCCGAGGTCGCCGCGTTCGCCGATCTGGTCATTCTGCCGACGCGCCCGAGCCCTCACGACTTGCGCGCCGTCGCCTCGACGATCGAGATTTTGGAGCAGCGCGGCAAGGCCATGGTCTTCGTGCTGAACTCCGCAACGGCACGTGCGCGCATCACTGGCGAGGCCGCCATTGCGCTGTCGCAGCACGGCACGGTCGCGCCGGTCACAGTTCACCATCGCGTCAATTTCGCCTCCAGCATGATCGACGGCCGGACGGTCGCCGAGATCGACGAGGAGAGCGCGTCCGCCAAGGAGGTCTCCGAACTCTGGAGTTATCTGGCTGATCGCATCAGCCGCAAACACATGGTCGCCCTGCCCGGCGGCGTCGAGAAGGTCGAACAGCCGACACCGGCGGTCGCCCATCCTGTCGCGCCGGAAGGCCTGAGGCCGAGCCAGCCTTTTGGCCGGCGCGGACGCGACGAAATCCATCTGACTTGATCAAGGACGATCGGGCGTCATGAGCAAAGGCAAGGTAGCGGTTCTCCATAGCGGCCTGTTGGCACGCAAGGGTGAAGCACGTCCGATGGCGGTCTACGCCGCGCCGCCGGTCACAGCGCCCGAGCCGGTCGCGCCGCCGCCTGCCCCCGCGCCTGCCGCAGCTTATCCACAGCCCGCCAAGTCCGGCCACAGCACGGACACAATAGCGCCGCAGGTTGCCGCGTCATGTCCGAACATCAAGCTGCCGCCTGAGTTCGCGCGCGATGGCAAGAAAGCCAAATCAGGCCCGCGCACCGAACTCCACGCGCGGCTGGCAAACACGTCGCATAAGCGATTGAAGATTGCATCGGCCCGCCTTGGCCGGTCGCAGCAGGAGATTGTCTCCGCCGCGATCGACGCCTACCTCGATTACATCGAGGGCGATGTGCTGAACGGTTGCCGATGCATGAGGAACGCCCGGGGCTAGGGACTTACGCGCTCGACCCCTTGCCCTGGCGTCGCGGGCCGGTGAGATTCCAAGCATCTCATCGGCCCGCAACTTTTTCGGACCGATGAACTAGGCCGCGTGCTCCACGATGAACGCGCCGGCGCGCGCCAATGCCGCGTTGGCTTCCGGCACTTCTGGCGCCAGATGATGCCAGACATGCGGGGCGCCCTCTTCGATCTCCAGAACCGCTGTGCTGCCGGCCGCTGTCATTCCGTCGGCGAGTGAGCGCGCATCGTCCAGCAGCAGTTCGGTATCGCCGACCTGGATTAGGATCGGCGGTAAGCCTGAAAGATCGCCGTGATGGGGCGCCACATAGGGATGGCGAAGGTTGTCGCCGTTCAGATACGTCTCAACAAAAACCTCGAGTTCGCCGACGCTCAGGAAGGCGTCACGGTCGGGATCGCCGGCGCGCCACGTGCCCTCGCCTTCCATGTCGCACCACGGCGATATCGCGACACCACATGCGGGCAAAGGCAGTCCTTCGTCGCGCAAGCGCAGCATGACGGCGAACACCAGCCCGCCGCCCGCCGAATCGCCGGCAAAGGCGATCCGGCGGCTGTCGCCCATCTCCTGCACCAGGGCACGATAGGCTTCGACACAGTCATCGATGGCGGCGGGAAACAGATGCTCCGGCGCCAGCCGATACTCCGGAAAGAAGAGCCGGCAACCCGCCGCCTTTGCAAGTCTCGTGACGATCATGATGTGGCTCTTCGTCGATCCCATCGCGTAGCCGCCACCATGAAAATAGAGGATGGCGCGATCGGGGTCGGCGTTCGGCGGGTCGAATTGCCATCCCGGCACGCCGCCCAGCGCCGTCCGGTTTGCGGTCACGCTGTCGTCGCCGGGAAACTCATCGCCCAGCTCGTCGTAGGACACCCGGCGCTCGGCCATGGTGGCGTCTTCAGGTAGCACAGCCTCGGCCAGAATCTTCTTGTAACGCTCAAGCTCAGGGCTGGGCATGGCTAGGCTCCCGTGTGTCGTTGAACAAAGATACCAATGCGGTCGATGGCCGCCATGGCTTCCGGCAGCAACGGCACCGCGTGATGCCAGACGTGAAAGGCGCCCTCTTCGATCTCCAGCGTCGCGTCGACACCGGCGGCCTCGGCGTGATCGGCAAGCCTCGTGGCGTCACTGAGCAGGACTTCCAGGGTGCCGACTTGGATCAGGAGCGGCGGCAGGCCAGTAAGGTCGCCGAAGATGGGTGATGCCAGAGGATCGCGCTGGTCAGCGCCGTTCATGTAGTCGGTGGCGAAGCTGATAAGTGCGGGCGCGTCACAAATGGGATCCGAAGCCGGATCGGCGTCACGCCAGGCGCCCCGTCCATCGAGATCGGTCCACGGAGAAATTGGAATGGCACAGGCCGGCTGTGGCAAACCTTCGTCGCGCAAGGCGAGTAGCAGGGCGACGGTCAGCCCGCCGCCGGCGGAATCGCCGGATACGGCAGTGCTCTTGGCGTCATACCCTTCATCGAGCAGCCAACGGTAGGCCGCGACCGCATCCTCGACGGCCGTCGGAAAGGGATGTTCGGGAGCAAGACGATAATCGAGGGCAAGCACCTTTGCCTTTGCTGCGCCGGACAGACGCGACGTCAGGCCGATGTGGGTCGATACGGAGCCAGAGACGTAGCCGCCGCCGTGCAGGTAGAGGAGCACACTGTCATCCCGGGCGGTGCTGGCGGTCTGCCATTGTGCGGGTACGCCGCCGGCCACCGTGTCCACCGTTCTGACGCCTTTGGCGATGGGGAACATCCGGCCGAACTCTTCGTATTGGTCCCGGATCTCCGCTAGTGGCCGATCGGGCGGCGCCTTGGCCTGCTCATCGTAGAGCGCCGCGATGAACCGTTCCATCTGCTTGCTGACCAAGAATGTCCTCCTGCTATGCAGTGGCGCGCACCGCCATCATGGCAATGCCGGTCGCCGCATGAACGGGGTCGATCACCCTCACCCCAACGGCGCGTTCTAACATCGATCCATACGGCACCATGCCGGCGCAGCCAAGAATCACGACATCGGCGCCGCGATCCTTCAACCGCTGGGCAGCGGCGCCAAGTTCCTTTGCGGCGCGCCTTGTATCATCAAGTCCGGTTACGGCAATTCCGCACGCCTCAATACCGGCAAGTCGTGCGTCGAGGCCGAGTCCTCGAATCTGACGCAGGCCGGACCCAATGTCGTCTGCCATGTTGGTCAAAATGCCGTAGTGCTCGCCGAAATTGAGCGCCGTTGTCACACCGCCCTCACAGATCCCAATGACCGGCTTACGTGTGGTCTCGCGTGCAGAGGCCAGGCCCGGGTCGCCGAAACAGGCGATGACAAAGGCGTCGGCGCGTCTGTCTTCGCGTGCGATAAGATCGCATAGCGGACCGACAACCTGATCGGCGTGGCGCGCCGTTTCGATACCACGCGGTGCGTCATCCAGGGTTTCACAGCGAATTTCGGGTCCACCTGTGAATCGCAGGGTTTCCAGGTTGCGGTCCATGGCCGCGGTGACGGCGCGGTCACTGTTGGGGTTGATGACGACAATCCGTCCGTGCATGGCGGCCTCCCCGTCCCCGGCCTTCTCGACGCGTGCCGGAGTATGCCACGATGCCCGGGCGGGAACAGCCAGGCCGAGGAGAATGACATGGCGCGGATGATGAAGGTGGCGGCGGCACAAATGGGGCCGGTTGCGCGTGAGGATACGCGCCAGCAGGTCGTTGCCCGTCTTCTTGAGATGATGCGCGAAGCCGCCGGCTGGGGCGCCGATGTGGTCGTGTTCTCGGAACTGGCGCTGACCACGTTCTTCCCGCGTTGGGTGATCGAGGACGAGGACGAAACCGATCGTTGGTATGAACGCGATATGCCGAGCGCGGCGACCCAGCCGCTGTTTGATGAAGCAGCCAAGCTGGGCATTGGCTTTCACCTTGGCTTCGCCGAACTGGCCTTTGACGACGACGGCACCAAACATCGTTTCAACACGTCGATCCTGGTCGACAAGGCCGGTGCCATCGTTGGCAAATTCCGCAAGGTCCACATTCCCGGACATGCCGAGGCCAAAGACCGGCCGGGTCAGCATCTGGAGAAACGCTACTTCGAGGTCGGCGACCTCGGCTTTCCGGTCTACCGCGCCTTCGGCGGCATCATTGGCATGTGCATATGCAACGACCGGCGCTGGCCCGAGACCTGGAGGGTCATGGGATTGCAAGGCGTCGAAATGGTGTTCTGCGGCTACAACTCCCCGGTCGGCCTGGGCGACACCTTTGATCTCGACGCGCTCGAGCCGTTCCACAACCACCTGGTCTTCCAGTCAGGCTGTTATCAGAACGCGACCTGGGCGGTCGGCGTCGCCAAGTGCGGCAACGAAGAAGGTTTCAACATGATCGGCCAGAGTTGCATCGTCGCCCCGTCGGGCGAAATCGTGGCGCAATGCGGGTCGATCGAGGACGAGGTGATCGTGCACAAATGCGACCTGGATGCGGCCCGCGCCTACAAGGACGACATCTTCAATTTCGCACGGCACCGCCAGCCGCAGCACTATCGCCTGATCGTCGAACGCACCGGCGCGGAGCCGCCGCCGGAGACTTAGTCCTCCTCACCCCGCCACAGGTCTGCCGGCGTCTCGGCGCGGCGGATGGTCTTGACCGAACCGTTTTCGCAAACCATCACCGCGCCCGGACGCGGGCGCCCGCAATAATGGTTGGCGAGCTCCAGTTGATAAGCGCCGGTATCGAGGATGGCGACGAGGTCGCCGCTGGTCGTCGCGGCCGGCAGTTCGCGGTAGCCCGGCATGTGAACGAGCTTGTTTTCGAGCAAGTCGCGGTCTTCCGCCCAACCCGGCCGTGCGTCGACCAGAGCCTGGACCTTGGCCTCGCCCTCCATGTCGAAATAGACATCAATGGAGTCACAAAGAGGTCCGACGACGCGGAATTGGTCGGTCTCCGTATCGTCGGTCCGGTTGGCCGTTACCATGTGGAAGTACCAGCCGAAGGCCGATTCCGGGATGATGTTGTAGCCGGCGTCCAGGTAGAGCCACGTTGTGCCGTCGCGCCGCTTCAGGCCCTCGACCCGCGTCAACAGCAGCGCGCTGTCGCTGGTCATGGCGCGTCCCGGCTCGGTCAGGATTTCGATGCCGGAACCGAGCTTGTCTTCCAGGACCGGCACGACCTTCGCCGCCACATCGCTTGGCTCGAGGGCGCTGTGGAAGTAGCCGATGTCCGGCGACTGGTCGTTGTACTTGACGTAGCTGATCGGAAAACCGCCGCCGACGTTGACGTGCCGGAAATCGTCGCCGAAGCGTGCCTTGATAGCCGCCGCCTTCTCAGCCACCACCTCGGCTGCAGCGACGTAGAGGCCGAGATCGGTCATCTGGGATCCGATATGGACGTGCAGGCCGGCAAGCGCGATCTCGCCTGGTTGCGCCTCGGCGATTTCCAGGCAACGCGCGATCTCGTCTTCGACCATGCCGAATTTGGAGCGCGTCGAGCCGGTCTCGATACCCGCCGTCGAGCCGCCTTCGACATGGGGCACGGCGCGTAGCGCGATGTTCGCACGCACGCCCCGCGCACGTGCGACATCGACGATACGCTCGAGTTCGTGGACTGAATCCACGTTGATCGCTTTGATCGGTGGGTCGAGGGCGTCCTCGATCTCTTGTTTCGATTTGGCAACGCCGTTGAACACCATGCGGTCGGCGCCCAGGCCGGCGTGTTTGGCCTTGGCGATTTCACCGCCGGAATTGACCTCTATCGCCACCCCCTCCTCGGCCATCAGCCGGAGCACGGTCAGATTGGCGCAGGCTTTGCTCGCGAAACACACGCTCGCGTTTTCGTGGTGGTCGCGGAAGGCCGCGGTCAGCCGTCTGGCGTTCCGGCGCAACCGTTGTTCGGAATAGGCAAACACCGGCGAGCCCTGTTCCTCTGCGATCCCCACAAGATCGACGCCGTCCATATGAAGGTGACCGTCACGATCCTCCAAAAAGCCCGGTTCCGACCACGGGTTCAGGTGGAATGCGTCTTTCATCGTCGGCCTCCCTTCGGCGTCTACACCGGACATGGTAGGTATGGCATGGCGGGAGGAGCCGGATGGCTGATTTTGATCTGATCGTCAAGGACGGGACCGTGGTGACGGCCAGCGACACCTATGCCGGCGATATCGGCGTGCGTGACGGTCGCATCGTCGCGCTGGCCGAAAACCTTCCCTCATCACGGGCCGAGACGGTGGTCGATGCGTCAGGCAAACTCGTTCTGCCCGGCGGTATCGAGGCACATTGCCATATCGACGAGCCCAGTTTTGGCGGCGCTGTGCTGGCTGACGACTTTGCTTCGGGTTCCGTGGCTGCAGCCTGTGGTGGGACGACGACCTTCATTCCCTTCGCGACCCAGGTGCCGGGCCAGACGTTGCGTCAGGCTGTCGACGACTATCACGCCAAGGCCGAAGGCCAATCGCTGATCGACTATAGCTTCCACATGATCGTCTCGGACCCAACGGATCAGGTCCTGGGTCAAGAACTTCCCGGTCTGCTGCATGACGGCTACACCTCCTTCAAGGTCTTCATGACCTATGATGACTTTTGCCTGGATGACGGCGAAATCCTGAATGTCCTGGCAACCGCGAAGCGTCACGATGGTTTTGTCATGGTGCATGCGGAAAACGATCACTGCATACGTTGGCTCGCCGAGCAGCTTGAGCGGGCCGGTCAGACGGAGCCGGCATCGTTTTCCATCGCCCACGGACCGGTCGCCGAGCGCGAAGCGACGCACCGCGCCATCAGCTTGGCGGAGATCGTCGATACACCTGTCTTCATCGTTCATGTCTCGTCAGCTCAAGCGATGGAGCAGATCGCCTGGGCGCAGGCGCGCGGTTTGCCCGTCTACGCGGAGACCTGTCCGCAATACTTTTTCTGTCCGACCAGGACTTCAAGCGGGAGGGCTGGGAAGGTGCGAAGTATCTATGTGCGCCGCCGCCGCGCGATCCCGGTAATCCCGATCGGCTATGGCGGGGTTTGAAAAACGGCACCTTCCAATTGATTTCGTCGGACCATTGCCCCTACCGGATGGAAGGACCGGGCGGCCGCATCGAGTCCGCGGGCGAACTCCATTTCCACAAGATCAGTCCGGGCGTTCCGGGCATCGAACTGCGTCTGCCACTGATGTTTTCCGAAGGCGTGACCAAAGGCCGCATCGATCTCAACCGCTTCGTTGCGCTGACCGCGACCGATGCCGCCAAACTCTATGGGCTCTATCCCCAGAAGGGCACCATTGCCGTCGGCAGCGACGCCGATCTGGTGCTTTGGGACCCCGAGCGGCGCACCACCATTCGCCACGAGATGCTCCATGAAGGCGCGGACTATACGCCCTATGAGGGTTTTGAGCTGACGGGATGGCCGGTTCTGACGCTGTCGCGCGGCGAGACCGTATGGCAGGACGGGCAGGTCCATGGCAAACGTGGTCGCGGTCGGTTTCTAAGGCGCGGCAGGTCGGCCGCAATCGGGCGGAGTCAGCCCTGCTCGACCTGACGTCCCAAACTGCTAGCATGTCGCCGGGCGCAGACGGGGAACAGTTGGAGTTTTGACGTGAGGATGGCGTTTAAGCGGTTGTTACCGCTAGGTGCGTGTCTGGCGTTGGCGGGAACCGCACAGGCACAAGGGCTTGAAGGTATTGGCAACGTTGATCTGGTGGAGGTCTGGGCCTACGGCACGCCGCCGGGCGGCGAGCGCGATTCCATCTTTCGCGGTCATCAAGTCTATACCGACCAAACCATCGAAACGGTGTCGAGGGCTTATGTGCACATGACCTTTGTCGATGGTACGACGCTGGCGATTGGCGAGAGCACGATCTTGGTTCTCGATGATTTCGTCTACGATCCCAATGCTCCCGATAGCTTGGTCGCTGATTTCACCGGCGGTCTCTATCACCTGATTTCCGGCGACATCGACAAACAGGCGGTCCTGATCCGAACACCTGGGCTCGCGATCGGCTTGCGCGGGACGGACATCGTCGTGCAAGTCGGCGAAGACGGCACGACCGATCTGGCGGTCCTGGACGGCACGGCCACGGCGACACCGACTGCCGGCGGCGACACGGTCGAGGTCAATGCCGGCCAGACGGCGACGGGCAAACCCGGCGATCCTACGGTTGTTCTGACCAACGGCTTGCCGGCCTTCGCCACCACCGACTTACCGACCGGCACAAGAGGCACCCGAAATCTGGGCGGCGCTGCTGGCGATGGGCGTACCGGCGTTGGTGGCGATGGAGACAGCAGCAGTGGCGGCGACTCGAGCAGCGGGTCCAGCAGTGGAGGCATAAACTGAGACGTTTGCTCTTGATGCGCGGACGTTACCCATGGCGATGACCATCACCCGGTGGGTCGACATGGCGACGATCGACTTCGCGACGCTTGACCCCGCGCGCACGATAGCCTTGTTGCCCGTCGGCGCTGTTGAGCAGCACGGCCCTCACCTGCCGCTTGGAACCGACACCATGATCGCCGACGGTATCGTGGCGCGGACGCTTGATGTCGTTGACGGCGACATCACCGTCCTGGTCCTGCCGACACAATCCATTGGCGATAGCCTGGAGCACGCCGACTTCCCGGGTACGCTGAGCCATATGGCGGAGACCTTGATCGCATCGTGGCTGGAACTAGGTCGCTCGGTCCATGCTGCGGGTTTGCGCAAGATGATGATCTTCAACGCGCATGGCGGCCAACCTCAGATCGTTGATATCGTCGCCAAGCGCCTGCGTGTCGAACTGGACATGCTGGTCGGGCGTGCGACGTATTTCTCGTTCGGTTGCCCAGACGGTCTGATCGACCCGGACGAGTTCGCCTTCGGGATTCATGGCGGTGATCTCGAAACGTCCATGATGCTTCATCTGCACCCGGACTTGGTGCGGCGAGACAACATGGCTGACTTCGAGAACCGCATGCGCACCATCGCCCCCACGATGCACCGCATGGGGCGCGGCGGACGCACCGGTATTGGCTGGAAGGCGAGCGATCTCAATCAGGCGGGTGCCGTCGGCAATGCCGACGCCGCGACGGCGGAGAAAGGCCGGGCCTTGGTCGAGCACTTTGCTGATGAATTGGCGCTTCGGCTTGCCGATCTCGCAGCTTTCGATTTGGCAGACCTGCGGTGACTGGCAGATGTCATACGGCCAGCGTGGTGAGCTGGGTGTGAAGATCGCGATCATCGGCGGCGGTATTGGCGGGCTGACGGCGGCGTTGGCCCTGCACAAGGCTGGTTTTCGCCCGACCGTTTATGAGTCGGTGGGCGATATCCGCGCGTTGGGCGTCGGTATCAACCTGCTGCCCCATGCCGTTCGGGTGTTGAGCGATCTTGGTCTTCAGCGCGACCTCGCGGCGACCGGCATCGCGACGCGAGAACTGCTCTATTTCAACAAGTTCGGCCAGAAGATCTGGCAGGAGGATCGCGGCCTTGATGCCGGTTATCCGTGGCCGCAATACTCGATCCTGCGCGGTGCCGTGCAGTACCTGTTGCTGGAGGCCGTGACGATCCGTCTTGGCGCCGACTGCTTGAAGACGGCTCACCATTTGGTGGGCCTCGACAACACCGGCGACACCGTCAAACTCAGTTTTACGGACGGGCGCGGCGGGTCGTTGGTTACCGGGGAGACCGCCGATCTCGTGATCGGCGCCGACGGTATTCACTCCGAGGTACGGCGGCACTTCTATCCCGGCGAGGGACCACCGATTTGGAACGGCGCGATTCTGTGGCGTGGCGTGACGGAGAGCGCGCCGTTTCTGACCGGCCGCTCTCTGTTCATGGCCGGTCACGTGAATCAGAAGTTCGTCTGCTATCCTGTCTCGCGGGATCATTACGATCGCGGGCGGTCGCTGACAAACTGGGTCGCGGAGCTGCGTGTCGATCCTGGCGCGGGTTACAGGCGCGAAGACTGGAACCGGGAAGCCGATTGGGACGATTTCCTGCCGGCGTTTGAAGGCTGGCGCTTTGATTGGCTGGATATCCCGCATTTGATTTCAAGCGCCCAGACCGTCTACGAATATCCGATGGTCGACCGCGACCCCGTTGAACGCTGGACGTTTGGGCGGGTGACGCTGCTGGGGGACGCGGCGCATCCCATGTATCCTATCGGCTCCAATGGTGCGTCCCAGGCCATTCTCGATGCGGAGACTCTGGCCCATGCGTTGCGGGACAAGCCTGACCCGGCGGAGGCGCTGGCGCACTACGAAGAGACACGCCTGGAGGCGACCGCTGAGATCGTTCGAAGCAATCGCCAGAACGGACCCGATCAGGTCATGCAGATTGTTGAAGAGCGCGCGCCCAACGGATTCGACAATCTGGTTGACGTGATCAGCCAGCGCGAGCTGCAGGAGATCGCCGATCGTTACAAGCAGGTCGCAGGTTTTGACAAGGCGCGCATGATCGAGGCCGCGCTAAAACCGGACACGTCCGCCGAAGCGTGAGGACAGGTCGATGACCAACGGAGCTTGCGCGTGAATCGGGGCCTAGCGGAGTCATCCGTTGCGCATGTGATCGCTGCCGACGACGGTGCGGAGCTGATCGCACGCCGTCTGGGCAATCCGGATGGACCGCGCGTTCTTGTCAGCCATGGCGTTGGTTTTGCCGTCGATGGTTTTGCGCCCATGTGGTGCCACCTGGAATCGGACTGTGACCTGATTCTGGTGGATCTGCGCGGTCACGGTCGCAATCCCCCAGTGGCGCCGGAGAGCGTCAGGGGACCGCAGATCATCAGTGACATGAAGGCGGCTCTTCGTGGCATCCAGAACGAATGGGGTGAAAAATCCCTATGGGGCTTGCTTCATTCCTATTCAGGCCTGACGGCGCTGCGCCTTGAATCGACCGAGCCCGGTTGGTTCGCCGGTCTCATCTTGATGGAGCCACCGGCCATGCCGCCGCCGGACCATCCAGCGTTTCCCGGTTTCGACAAAGGACGTCTGGCCCTCGCCGAACGTAGTCTGAAACGTCAGGCCGTGTTCACGTCAATCGACGACTTGGTGGCGAAGTACACCAGCCGCGACCAGTTCTCACGCTTTGCGCCCGGGGCAGCGCGGGCTTTGGCCGAATCGCTTCTGGTGCCTGATGACGACGGCTGGCGTCTTGCCTGTTCGCCTGAGGTCGAGGCGCGCTTCTACGCAACCAACGAAGACGACGGTCTGTGGCAGCGTCTGCATCACGTCACATGTCCGGTCATGGTGCTGGCTGGTGGTGACGACATGCGCGATGGCGTACCGCCTGCCCTCACCGCCCGCGATCTGGCTCGGATCGGTGGCTTCGACCTCGTCGAAGTCGCCGGCACGACGCACATGATGGTGCTTGAGCGGCCGCGCTTCGTGGCCAAGCTGGCACGCACGTTCATCTCGGCCGATCAACCTGGTTGAACGAGAATCTTGTCGAGATAGGCGTTGAGGTGCGCGACCTGACGCTCGGCAGGCCACTCCTTGGCATCGAGCACCGCGCGCAGGCCGATGCCATTGACCAGGGCGACGATCGTCTCGGCCTCGAACGCGATATCGACATCCGGTGCCAGGAGACCGGCGTCCGCCACCAGGTTCAACCGCTCAACAAGCGTGTTGAACCAGCGCACATGCATGTCGCGCTGGCGGCGGTTCAAAGCGGCGCTTGAGAATGTCCTCGTCCAGAAACTGTACCAAACTTTGATACCCTCTCGACTCTCCCGGTGGAGCGGCAAGGTTTCGGCAAGGAACCCTCTGAGGTCGACGGGATCTTCCTCGACCGCGCGCGCCATACGCCGGTTGAGCCGTTGAATGACAAGGTCGAGAGCCGCCAGCATCACCGCATCCTTGTCGGCGAAGTAATGGGTGATGGCGCCGGTCGTGCAAGCGGCCTGGGCGCCGATATCACCCAGGGTCACGGCGTCGATGCCTTGGCGCGCGATCACTTTACAGGCCGCCGCCGCGATAACTTCTCGTCGCTCGTCGTGATCAACAACTCGGGGCATAGATTTTTACAAAACCAAGGTTACATAATAAGGATTATATTATAGATTTTGTGGCCGAATCGCAATGTCGGCATCGCAAGGGAGGCTCAATCATGGACATGGCTCTCAGCAAAGATGATCTGGATGTCCGGGACCGCGCCCGCGAACTTGCCCGGAAGTTCCTGTTTCCGGTCGAAGAGGAACTTGATGAGAACGACTACTTGCCGCCGGAAAAAGAGCAGGTCATTCACGACGCGGTTCTCGACTATCGCCTGAACGCGATCAATCACAGCCCCAAACACGGCGGCCAGGGCATGACGATCGTGCAGCAGTGTATCGTCAACGAGGAGGTCGGTGCCTCAACCGGCGCGTTGTGGGGCCGTGTCTGGCAACCGCCCATGTGTCTGAAGGACGGTAGCCCGGAGCAGATCGAAAAGTATCTGCTTCCGGCCTGCGCAGGCGACCTGAAGACCGCCTTCTGCACGTCGGAACCGACCGCGGGTTCGGATGCCGGTGGGGTTCGCACGAACGCGGTCCTGGATGGCAACCAGTACGTCATCAACGGCGAGAAGTGTTTTGCGAGCGGTGCGGAGTATGCCGATCTGTCGCTCCTGACCACGATTGTCGACGGCGACTCAGCAAAACCGACCTTGTTCTTGATCGACAAAGGCACGGAAGGTTTCAACATCAGGCGCCTGCCGCGCTTCTCCCAACGCTCCGGCCATGGCCATCCCGAAGTCGATATCGAGGATATGCGGGTGCCAGCGAGTCAGATCCTCGGCGAGGTTGGTCAGGGTTTCGAACTGACCAAAGATTGGTTCGTCGAGGCCCGCCTGGCGATCGCCGCCCGCAGCATCGGCATGGCCGTCCGCGCGACCGAGTTGGCCAACGCATGGGCCAACGAACGTCAGCAGTTCGGCCAGAAGATCATCGCGTTTCAGGCGGTCGAGTTCATGATCGCCGAGATGGCGACCGACATCATGGCCGGCAAGAGCATGCTCTATCGCGTCGCCGCCGAGATCGATGCCGGTCTGGACCGCAAGCAGGCCCATGCTAAGGCAAGCGCCATCAAATTGTTCTGCTCGGAAGTCGGATGGCGTGTGGTCGACAAGGCGGTTCAGATCTTCGGCGGGCGCGGCACCATGTGCGAAAACCCGGTCGAACGGCTCTACCGCGACGTCCGCGTGGAACGCATCTGGGAGGGCACGTCGGAGATCCAGAAGGTCGTCATCGGCGGCCAAGTCGCCAAGCGCGGGCTGGATATGTATGTCGGCTGGAACTGATGCCCCGCCCTCGCTTCTTTGATTGACGGCGGGCCACCCCTGCTCTCCCATACTTCCGACATTTACGTTGCCTAGGGCCACGCACTCTATGGACGATCGCTTTACCGATACCGACCGTGACATCCGCCGTCGCGCGGCTGAGTTCACGGACACGTACCTTATTCCCCTGGAGGAGCCGACCGAGGAACGCGGCGGTCACTGGAGTTGGGCGGAGACCCAGCACGTGCGCGATGCGGCTGTCGAATACGGCCTCTCCGCCATCAACATCAAGAAGGAGTACGGCGGTCAGGAGTTCACGGTCCTGCAACAAATCCTGGTGCACGAGGAGATCGGCCGGGCGACTAACGGTCTCTTCGCCCTGCTCCCCTTCCCCCATGTGCCCCTGCAGCACGGCACCAAAGAACAAATCGACGGTTATCTACGGCCGATGTGCGCGGGCAAGATTCGCTCGGCGTTTCTGGTGACCGAAGAAGGCGCGGGCTCCGATCCGCGTCAGGTCAAGACGAAAGCGATGCGCAAGGGCAACGGGTTCGTGGTGACCGGCGAGAAGTGGTTCGCGACATCAGCCGACGTTTCCCAGGTGCAGATCGTCCACGCCCATGTCGACGATGACCCCGGTCAGCCGACCCTGTTCTTGATCCCGACCGCCCGCGATGGCGTCACCATCAAGGAACTGCCCACCTTCACCCACAACTATGTCTTTGGCCATCCGGTGATGGCCTTCGACGAGGTCGAGGTCGGCGCCGATGAAATCCTCGGTGAAGTCGGCCAAGGTTACGAGCTGACCAAGGATTGGTTTGTCGAGGCACGGCTTGAGATCTGCGCCCACTGCATCGGCCAATCCCGGCGCGCGGCCCTGGTCGCCAACGCCTGGGCCGGTGAGCGTGAGCAGTTCGGTCAGAAGATCCAGGACTTCCAGGCGATCCGTTTCATGATCGCCGACATGGCCGTCGCCATTTATGCCATGCAGAGCATGGTCTATCGCCTGGCCGGTGACATTGACCGCGGAATCGACCGCAAGACCGCACATGCCCAGGCGAGCGCCGCCAAGCTGTTTTGTTCCGAACAAGCCGGCAAGGTCGTCGACGGCGCCGTCCAGATCCTGGGCGGACGCGGCTACATGCGCAAGAATCCGGTCGAACGCCTTTATCGCGATGTGCGTGTCGAGCGCATTTGGGAGGGCACCTCCGAGGTGCAGCGCGATGTTATCGGCCGCATGGTCGCCAAGCGCGGCCTGGGCCGTTACAGCCTGTGGGACTGACCATGAAACATCCGGAGTCGCTCAAGGAGATCGTCGAAAACGGCCTTTGCGTCGGCTGTGGTCTCTGCCAGTCGATCGCCGGGACCGACCGCGTCGAGATGACCATGGTCGACCCGCCGGGCCGGTTGCGGCCGCGTATCAAGGCGCCTCTCGACGACGAGACGGAAAAGACCATCCTGGCGGCCTGCCCGGGTGCGTTGATCGACGAGCCCGTCGAAACCGATCGCCATGGCGCCGACGTAAAGGTCGACGCTTCCTTCGGTCCGTGGCGCCGCGTTTGGAAGGGCCATGCGAGCGAGCCCGAAATTCATCACATGGCATCGTCAGGAGGCTCGCTGACCGCGCTCGGTATCTTCCTTTTGGAGACCGGCAAGGTCGACTTCGTGCTGCACGTCGCCGCGTCAAAAGAAAAGCCCATGCGGACTGAACGACACTTGTCGTTCGATCGTGCTCAGGTTCTTGAAGGCGCGGGATCGCGTTATGGCCCTTCGTCGCCCTTGATCGATTTCACCGATCAGCTCGACAAGGGCAAACCCTTCGCGGTGATCGGCAAACCCTGCGACATCTCCGGCGTCCACAACATGCGCAAGGTCGATCCGCGCGTCGACGAGCTCGTCAAGTACACGATGGCGTTTTCCTGCGGCACGTTTGCCGATCTGCAGTGTTCACGCTGGATGCTGGATCGCCAGGGCGTCCCTGGCGGTGAGGAGAACCTCTCGCTGTTCCGTTACCGTGGTTATGGCTGTCCCGGGCCGACGCGCGCGGTGACGAAGGACGGCCAGGTCTTCGACGAACCCTATCTGGATTTCTGGTATGGCCCGCACGGCTGGACCCACCAGTTCCGCTGCAAGATCTGCCCCGACCCGACCGGTGAAATGACGGATATCTCAATCTCCGATGCCTGGCCGGGCGGCGGACCGACCGAAGAAGAATGGGGTGGTTACAGCCTCTTCATCAGCCGCACGCTGAGGGGCGATGCGCTGATGCAAGAGGCGATCGATGCAGGCGCGATAACCGTCGAACCAAGCGACATGACGGCGCTCCATGATTGCCAGCCACACCAGGCGGTCAAGAAAGACGGTATGAACGCGCGTCTTCAAGCCATCGAGGACGAAGGCGGCGTTGGCCCAGTCTATCGCCATGTCCGATTGGACGAAGCGGCGGCCCAACGGGACGGCGTGTTCTATGAGGAGAACCGGGCGGGCACGCGCGAGCGGATTCGAAAAGGTGTCAACCGTGAATCACTCCCCTGACCTCCCCATCCCTGATGCCCGCACCGTCCGGCGCGGCAACCTCAATCGCCTGCTCAAAGCACGAAGCCTTGTCTTCATTGGCGGCTCGGCGATGCGCGGCGGCGTCGCCTATTGTCGGGAGATGGGGTTTGACGGCGACGTATGGGTCGTCAATCCGACCTATGACGAGATCGGCGGCGTTGACTGTGTGCCATCGCTGCAGGATCTTCCCGCTACACCGGATGCAGCGTTTCTTGCCGTCAACACGGAGCGTGCGATTGCCGTCACAGCGGAGCTCGCCGCCATGGGCGTGCCCGCGACTGTCTGCTACACCGCTGGTTTCGCCGAAGTCGATGAAGGGCGATTGCAAGCAGACCTGATTGAAGCGGCTGGCGATACCATGGCTGTCGTCGGTCCGAACTGCATCGGAATCGTCAACTACTTCGACCGTGTGCCCGTGGCGATCGGCAATCACGGTATCGAACAGGCGGAGCGTGGCATCGCGGTGATCGCGCAAAGCGGCACGATCACCATCAACATCGTCGGCAGCGACCGCTCGTTGCCGATCGGATACCTGCTCAGCATCGGCAATCAGGCCGTCATGGATATGGCTGACTATATCGACGTGGTCGCCGATGACCCCCGTGTCTCTGCCATCGTGCTCTATGTCGAGGCGATCACGGATGTCCGCGCCTTTGCTGCGGCGGCCGCGAAAGCGTTTCACAAGGGCATCCCCATAGTCGCCCTGAAGGCTGGCATGTCGGAAACCGGCCGACGCATTGCCCTGAGCCACACCGGCTCCATGGCCGGCGCGCCGGAGCTTTATCGGGCGTTGTTCGATCGTTTGGGCATCATCAGCGTCGCGTCGTTCTCCGAATTGCTGGAGGCCGTTAAGATTCTGGCCATGGATGCCGAGCCAGCCGGCAACCGACTGACGATCGAAACGTGCTCGGGAACCGATTCAGGCTATTGCGCCGATCTCGCCGAACGATACGGCATCGATTTGCCGCAGCCGGAAGGTGCGGTGAAGGAGGCGTTGCGCGCGGTGATTCCACCGATTGCCACGCCGATGAACCCGGTTGACGTAACGATGGTGCAGTGGACCGACCGTGAGGCACAGGCAACGTCGTTGCTGACGCTTCTGCAGCAACCGAGCGACGCGGCGGCCTTGATCATCAACTTCCCGCGGGCTGTCTGGAAAGACACCTACATGCCCGCGATCAACGCGATGATTGACGTCAAAGCCAAGACGTCCTTGCCCTGTTTTGTCATTTCGAACCTGGCCGAAGGTTTGCCGCAAGATGTGCGCGAGCATCTGATCGCCGATGGCGTGGTACCGCTTCAAGGCATCGAAGACGGCCTTGCCGCGTTTGGCCGTATTGCCAATCACGTTCCACGCTGGAATGCGTTGCGCGAACACGGAGGCCCTGACGCAAGACTGCTGGATGGGCCGCCCGATGGCGGCGCCATGACGGCCCACGATGAATGGGCCAGTAAGGCCTGGCTGAAAAACGCCGGTATCGAAACACCCGACGGACGGTTTGTCGCCGATGCGCGTGCAGCGGCCGCCGCGGCTGCCGACATCGGTTTCCCGGTTGCGCTTAAGGCGGCAGGCTCCACGTTGCAGCACAAGTCCGATGTCGGTGCTGTCGCCCTGGGTCTCGCTGATTCCGCGACCGTCGCAAACGTCGCGCAGGCGATGGCCGATGACGTTCCGGGTGTTGAGGGGTTCCTTGTCGAATCGATGGTTGGTGATGCGGTCGTTGAACTCATCGTCGGTCTGCGCCGTGATCCGCTGTTCGGCATGTCGCTGCTGATTGGCGCCGGCGGTATCTTCACCGAACTGATGCGCGACGTCGGCCATCTGCTGCTGCCGGTATCGCGCCAGGACATCCGCGCCGCCATCGAGGGTCTGAAAATCGCCCCCCTGTTGCATGGCTTTCGCGGGCGGCCGCCAGGTGACATCAACGCGCTGGTCGAGAGTATTCTCGGGTTGGTGTCTCATGTCGAAGCACACGGCCAGCATGTCCTCGAGCTGGACATCAATCCGCTGCTGGTCCGCGCAGCCGGTCACGGGGTTGTTGCTGTCGATGCCTTGCTGATAACCCAGGACCCCGAACCATGACCGTTCCTGAGATCTTTGCGCCAGGCCTCTTCACCGGCCGGCATGCCGTGGTGACCGGTGGCGGCACCGGCATCGGCCTGGCCATTGCGCATGAGCTCGGTCGGCTGGGCGCGCGCGTCACGCTTGCCGCGCGGGACGAAACGCGCCTTGCCCGCGCCGCTGACGAACTGCGGCAAGACGGCATCGACGCCGCTTGGTACGGCCTGAACATTCGCGACGGCGACGCGGTCAAGGCCTTTTGGACGCGTGTGCGCGACGAACGCGGTCTCCCAGACTTTCTGGTCAACAACGCCGGTGGCCAGTTTGGTGCGAAGGCCATCGATATCTCGCCCAACGGCTTCCGCGCCGTCATGGATCTTAACGTCCAGGGCACGTGGCAGATGTGCCATGCCTTTGCCTCTGATCTGATCGAAGCCGGCAAACCCGGCCGTATCGTCAACATCGTTTTTGCCCATACCCAGGCGATGCCCTATTTCGTCCACGCCGCCGCGGCGCGTGCCGCCGTCGTCAACATGACGCAGACCCTGGCGCTGGAGTGGGGTGAGCACGGCATTCTGGTGAACGCGGTCGGACCCGGCCCGGTCAAGACCGAGGCGGTCGAACAATATACCGACGCCATGAGCGGTGATCGCGTCATAGCGAAGATGCCCGTGCCACGCTGGGGTGAACCCCACGAGACCGCTTATGCCGTCGCGTTTCTGCTGTCGCCCGCCGGTGACTGGATTACCGGGATCCTGCTGCCCGTTGATGGTGGCGGCCAGCTTGCGGGTCGACGTTTCGACGGATGATGCAGCCGTTCAGGCTCTGTGGTGCCACGAGCGCTTGGCGATCCCGCAGAGCCCACCCGCCATCAGCACGTGAGGCATTTGGGTTGACGAATCCTGGTGTGGCTGCAATGCAGAGGCCGAGGGTTGTTGACGCTACCAAGGGGCCGTGACGTCGATGAAACAGGTGGTCTTCGTGGTTTCGCTGGCTTTGTTGGCTGGTGCGTGCAGTTTTCCCAACGCATTTTCGGCAGCCGACCGCAAGTACTACCGGGCCAATGTGTGCACGCAATACCTGTCGCCTGAATCGACCACACCCAATCTTGCGGGACGCGGCAGATCCTGTGTCGTGAACTCCCGCAATCAATGATATGGGCGCACCTCGCGGTGGCCCTCAGTCCGAAGCGCGATCAAGCGTCTGGCTCAATGACGCTTTGGCGACCGAGAATGGCGGGCATGTAACGCCGCTGGACGGTTCGGTGCGCGCCGACATTTGCATTGTCGGCGGTGGCTACACCGGATTGTGGACGGCTCTGGAGCTCAAGGCGCGGGATCCCGCTCTCGACATCGTGGTTCTGGAAAAGGACCTTTGTGGATCCGGCGGCAGTGGCGCCAATGCCGGTTATGCGCTGTCGATCTGGCTGCAGTTTCCCCTGCTCGACAAAATGTATGGCACCGAGGAGGCGCTGCGCTTATGCCGCGCCAGCGACGATGAACTATCTGCTATCGGGTCATTTAGCCAAGAGCACGGCATCGATACGCAGTTCAACCGGCAGGGCGCGATCTGGGGCGCGACGTGCGAGGCCCAGTCAGGCCACTGGAACCCCATGCTGGAGAGCCTGGAACGTCATCAGGTCCGCCACTACAAACGCGTTGATCGCGATGAGATCGCGGCGATGACAGGCACCACCGCCCATGTTGCCGGCGTGCTTGATCGCTCGGCCGCGATGATCCAGCCGGCGATGCTGGCGCGCGGGCTCCGTCGCGTTGCGCTTGAGCAAGGCGTCAGGGTCCATGAAAACTCGCCGATGGTCAGGCTTGAGAGGAAGCGCCCACCTGAGGTGGTGACGCCGCGCGGTACCGTCACCGCCGACAAGGTCATCCTGGCGCTTTATGCCTGGTCCCTGGGTGTGCGCGAGTTACGCTCAAGCATCATGGTGATTTGCACCGATGCGGCGATGACGGCGCCGGTACCAGACGCCTTGGACGACCTGGGATGGCGCAGCGGACCGGCTTTGATGGACTCGCGGACCTTTGTCGAAGCCTATCGCACCACGGAGAACGGACGGGTCATGTGGACCAAGTCCGGCGGTGCGATGCCCTATGGCGACCGGGTCGATCCCTGCCTGAAGGATATCTCGCGCCCGCTCGATGATCTGCGCCAGGTTCTCCACGCACCCTACCCTGGCCTGTCGGGTCGTCCGGTAACGGGCACCTGGGCGGGACCCATCGACCGAACGCGCGACGGTCTTCCCATGTTCGGTGCCTTATCGTCAGCGCCCGATATTCTCTATGGCTACGGCTATTCCGGCGCCGGGATCGTGTTCTCCAAGCTGGGTAGCCACATTCTGGCGTCCCTGGCACTGGAGACTGAGGACGCCTGGTCGCGTGGCGGTCTGGTCAGGCCGGTTCAGGGCGGTTTTCCCCGCGAACCCGCGCGTTACGTGGGCGCCCACATGGTCCGCGCCGCAATCGCCCGCAAGGATCGCCTGGACCATGAAGGCCGTGAGGTCGGCCCGATCACCCGAGGACTGCTCAAGTTCAAGCCGCAGAGCTACAAGCCGACTTAGAGCGTCGGGGTGCATGTTCGTCACGCCCCTTCTTTGGAGCGTGTGCCAATGCTTAGCTTTGATTGGACATCACGGGTTCGTGAGACTATGTTGAACCTCAAGAACAGGGCCTAACCATCGGGCCGAACAGAGGTTTTCGATGCTAGTCAACTTCTTCCCACTGACTGTCTACAAAGAAAAAGTCGGCCTGGACGACAAGACGCGCAAGCTCTTTGCGTCAATTATTGCCGACCAGCAGAAGGCGACAGGCAAGGATGAGGACAACCCCAATGAAACGTGGGTTGGCGGACTGCATGGCGAGCTATCGCTCCATCTCGCCGACGAGTTTCAGCCGCTCACCCGAGAGTACTCCAAGCACCTTAAGGCCTACCTGTCGCATCTCGGCTTTGTCGACAATGACCTCGATGTCTTTATCACCCGCAGTTGGGGCACCTATGGCCTAGCCAATGAAGCAATCTCCCAGCATAGGCATACAAGCTCAGCTCTCTCGATCGCCTATTATGTTTCGTTGCCGGAAGGCAGTGCCAACATTACTTTCAGTACTGATTATCACCAAAACGAACCTATCCCGGGTTTGTTCCGCGAGGGACTGGTCAATCGGAAGATCGACCCCAGGAATCCGCTGTCGGCGATTAATGCGATGATCGAGGTGGAGGAAGACGACATGGTGATCTTTCCGTCGCATATGATGCACGGCGTCCGCCCGGGCCAGCAGAATGCGCCGCGCATCTCGATAGCATGCGACACGGTTTTCCTGACCAAGACTGTCACGAATTCCGAGAAGATTCTGCCGCCGGTAACGAACTGGAAGAACGTTAGCTGGTGACGCCTGCCGCATGCAGCGAGTACAAAGCCCTCGCCCGCAAACGGGCCGGCGGCATGCTCTAGAATTTCAGGACGATGACCACGAGAACCGCGAACATGAGCGGAAACCCGACCCGACAAATCTGGTCAATCCGGCCGGCCAGCGCCACACGTTCCTTCGCGACCAGGTAGGTTGTCGTCAGTGACTGGATCAGAGCCAGAAACACGACGATCGTACAGACGTTGATCAACCGATCCAGAATGGTGAAATAGCCGAGCTTCGGCACGACGTTCGACGTGGCGAAGATGAAGGCGATCAATGTCAGCATGGCCGTTGCCGACAAGCCGATTTGCGTGCCGAAGTGCGCGGGATTGATCCAGAAGACAGACCATGACATCGCGACGATCAGCGCCAAAGGAAGCAGTACTTTCCAGACGTAGTAGTCCGAGATGCGCTGGGTCGAGATCGTCAGGTCGTAGCGCGCGTGGTAGCGGTCATAGGCGTCAACAAACTGGCTGTTGACGCTCCCTGTGGCGCTGTTGACCGTCCAGTCGGAAATGTTCAGGCGATCGGCCACGCCGGACAACCGTTCATCGACCAACAACATGACCTCATCCTCTGAAGCCTCAATGGGCAGCAGCGAAACGACAATCTCTTGCCGGTCGAACGGGAACTCCCGCAGGCTGTGGTAGCTCGCCATGGTGCCGAAGTACCGTTGAACGTACCTCACCTGCCCATCGGGCCCGACACTCACTTCCATCGGTCGGCTGGTGAACAGACGTCCCGAATTGCTGAACACCAGGCCCGGGGTCCACACGTCGTCAAGCGGGATCTCACATCCTTCAAGATCCGCGAGCCGCGGATCGATCCATGACACCACGACAACATAGTCGCCGGTTAGAGTCTGCGCGACATCGTTGATTTCGTGGAGGTCGGCCAGGCGAATGCCGACCGTGACCGACTCGGGCGCCCCGCCGTCGTTGGGGCGGACATGGGTGGCGAGGTGCGGTGTGGCGCAGGTTTCGTCAACTGTCGCCGCATCCGATTGACCGTAGGACGGTTCCATCGAAAGAACGGCGCACAGTGCCACGACGAGAAGCGCAAGCGCCATTTCGACCCTCATGGGACAAGTCCCGGATCGTACACAAGAGGCGCGGCTGGCGTTTTGTGAAACGCGGTCGCGTTAGATGGATGCACGGCTGACGACACGCCCTGAATGTTCCCCGTAGAAAGGGTCCCACGAAATCGCGATTCGGCCAAGCGCTTAGCCGCTGCGCGCATTACGGGTGGCAAGTTTCGACTTTTCGCGGTCGATGTGCGCTGCTAGGTATCCGTTGCAGGCGCAGGACGGGTGGCCGAGTGGTTGAAGGCAGCGGTCTTGAAAACCGCCAGGCGTGCAAGCGTCTCGTGGGTTCGAATCCCACCCCGTCCGCCATGCTGCAGCTTCTGCGTGCGAAGCGGGGGGTGTACATTTTGGTCGAGTTAGACTGGGGTGCCCGATGCGCCCCGACAACTGATGCCGTTGACGCCTATCTGAGCGGGCAGAACAGGCGCCATAGAGAGCGGTTGGTGCATGCCACGATCGATGGCCGTGCGGTCTGGATCAAGCGCTACGATGTGGAACGCCGAGCCGTTGGCCGGCTGCTGCATGCCGCGATCAGCCCTTTGATGCCATCGCCGGTCTTTAAGGCATCGCGATTTGCCAAGCCGTCGGAACTTGCCAAACGCGAGGAACGGAAGATCGCGGCGTTTGCCGCCGCCGGCTTCTATGTCCCGCACGTGCTGTTGCGCAAGGACGCAACACTTGTCTTGTCCCACGAGGGGCCATCGCTACAGGTCCAACTGGCGGAGCTTCGCAGGGACGATACCGACGCAGCCGCTGCGATCCACGATGATCTGCTCTGTCGGACCCCACAGATCTTAGGCGACGTTCATACCGCAGGTCTGTGTCATGGGCGCCCACATACGCGCGACATGTCAATGCAGAACGACCGCTGGTGCTTCTTCGACTTTGAAGAAGAGCCAGAGGCGGTTATGCCGTTGTCCATGGCACAGGCACGCGACGTGTGGCTGATGTTTTTTCCGATCACCCATGCAGCTCTGGCGCCGGACACGCCTGCGCGCGCATTTGACGCTTATCGAACGGCCGCCCCGCCTGAAGTCCTGGATAACCTGAGGACCCTCGTCGGTTCGTTCGTGGGGGTGCTGCCCATTCTACGAGCCATCCTGCGCGTGCGTCCCGGTGGCGATCTCGGCCGCCTCAGAAAGGTGACGGAATTGATGATGCGCGAGCTGGGTTTGCGCGACGACGTGACGAACCGTTGACGTCGTGAACGAGGACGTGTCCAAGGCTCGGGTCAGGGCCTTCTATGATGGCGATCCCCAGCGGGAGTGGAACAGGCTATCGGAGTCCTGGCTGGAGTATCAGGTCACGCGAGAGATGATCGATCGGGTGTTGTCTGAGCCGTCGCGAGTCCTCGACATCGGCGGCGGTCCCGGTGTGTATGCTCTTGATCTCGCGGCAAGCGGTCATTGCGTTGATTTGGTCGACCTGTCCGACGCCAACATTGCGTTCGCGCAAGCCAGAGCGGAAGAGCGGGATGTGGCGCTTCATCGTGCCGAGGTGGGTGATGCGACCTGTCTCGCGGACTATGAGACCGGAACCTACGACCTCGTGCTCTGCCTGGGACCGCTCTACCATTTGCCTGAGAGCGATGATCGGGAGCGTGCTGTTCGCGAGGCCGTCCGCGTGCTCAAGCCGGGTGGTGTTGGGTTCTTCGCCTACCTGTCGCGTTACGCGCCCATTTACTACCAGCTCAAGACGGAGCGCGAGACGATCGCGAGCATGCAGGCGACCATCCATTCGGTTCTCGAGACCGGCGTTCATCGCGTCAGTTCGGATGACGGTGCATTCTTCACTGACGCCTACTTCACTGACCCCCGAACGATCGCGTCGGACATGAATGATGTTGGTCTGGAAGAACTCAGTGTATTCGGCGCCGAAGGTGGTATGGCGCAGAGCGAAACGGCGCTTCTTGCCCTGGACGATGACGCTAAGGCTGCCTGGCAGCGTATCGCATCGTACTTGGCAACGAGCCCGGCCGGTCTCTATGGGTCCGAGCACCTGGTCTACGTCGGACGCAAGACGCGGTAGCGATAGCCGTAGACAGTGTTAAATCCGAACGAAGCATAGAGCGCGTGGGCCGGAGCGTTGGCCTCGACAACCTGAAGCGCGCCCTGTGTGGCGCCCTCGTCTCTGCCCCAGGCCATCAGGCTTTCCATGATCTTGCGCCCATGACCGCGCCGTCTGTGGTCACGACGCGTGAGCATGTCGTAGAAACTGACATAACCGCGCTCAGCGACGGCCATGCCGAAGGCGACGGCCTCGCCATGTTGCTCGACACGGGCGAGCTTGGCGTTTGGCACAATGGCGGCCAGCATCGCGCGCAGGGTTGTTTGCTGTGCTGCGTTCAAGTCGTCGGCCTGCGCGAACGCTCGAAGCCACGTGGCGTCGTCGAGGTCGCTCAGCGTGACATCCGGTGCGTACGACCAGTCGGATTGCATGTCGGCCACCTGCACCAGACTGGATTCGACGAGGTCGTAGCCGCGCGCTGCGAGTGCATCCTCCAACGCTTCGGGCGACAATGGCGTCAGGCGGAAAGTCACCGCCAGGCCGGCGCGGGCATAACACGTCTCGGCCCAGGCAATTATGTCGTCCAGTGGCAGGCTACCCGGCAAAAGCGCATGGACGGAGTTGGCGCGTTTGGTGTGCCCGCGCGCCTGGCGCAGAACCCAGCCGTCGCGTTCGGTCTGGCGTAGTGCCGGCCAGGCGTTGCGCGAGATTTCTTCGAGCTTGGTAACCAACTCCGGTGCAGCCACTCTCTCCATGATATCTCTCAGCAACGAAAGGCCGTGAGACATGCCCCAGACCGGCACGCCAATCAAGAAAAGCCGTATGGCCTCATCTGGATTGACGGGAGAACCCCTTGCCCTGAAGCTAGCTCTTCCTGAAGCGAGAGAGTGCACCATGACGACAATGACAGTCCCCGCGGCCGAGGGCCGCGCGGTTGACGTGACCGCCGGCCAGACTATTCGCGTGACGACGCCCCACGGTCACCAGGCAGCGGATTTCTTTGCCTATAGTGCCGAAGATTTGTCGGAATGGCTGTCGCCCATGCACACGTGGGTCACGACGCGCAGCGTGAAACCACGTCCAGGCGACCAGTTTCTATCGCGTTTTCGCCGGCCCATGCTGACGCTGACCGGCGATACGGCGGAAGGCTGCCACGACATGCTGATCGCTGCCTGCGACCAAAAACGCTACGAGCATTTCGGCTTTGAGGGTCATCACCGCAGTTGCTCGGAGAACCTGGCGATCGCCATGAACGAGCGCGGCCATGCGGTGGCCGTGACGCCGCAACCCGTCAATTTCTTCACCAACACGCTGGTCGATCCCGATGGCGCCCTGCTCTCGCCGCCGAACCCGGTCGCGCCCGGCGCCTATGTTGAGATGGAAGCACTGATGGATCTGATCTGCATCGTCTCGTCCTGCCCGTTCGACCTGAAGATCGAAGGCTGGACGATCAATGCGGCGGGCGGGCCGAGTGAACTGGAGATCGCGATCCGCTGATCAGCCGCCCTTGATAGGCGGAAAGACGGTGAGTTCGTCGCCGTCGGTCAGAACCGCCTCGTCCTGTACTGAGGGACGTACGACCGCGTCGTTGACCAGCGTCATGTACATCTCTGCGGCCGCCACATCGAGATGATCCAGCGCATCGGCGACCGTTGCGCCGTCCGGTAACTCGATCTCGCCTTCACCGTTGTCATCGATGTTCGGAATGGCGTCGCCGACATAGGCGACCAGCCGAACCGCGATCTTCATGCCTCAGGCAAGGCCCAGCCGGGTCAAGGTCTGACCGCGCGGGTTGCCTTCCTCGTCCCAGCCACGGCTATCGTAGTAATCCGGCAACATGTCGCCGAGGCGCGCGACCTGTCCCTTGGCGGTGCCCGATGGCGCTGGCTCGTTCAGCATGCGCGGCGGCAAGGTATCGTCGGCACGGCCCAGGCCCGCCTTGATATTGAACAGGCGCTCCAGGTTCCAGATGCGCTCGCCGGTTTCGCGGATGCGCTCGGTGGTCCAGGTGCTCTCCAGATCGCCATTCAGCATCGCCGCGATCTGATCGGTCGAGATGGCGCCGCCAACAAAGGCGCAGATGCCGGCGGAGTCGAAGGATGCCGCGCGTTCATCCTGGGTGGTGCGCACGATCTCGACCTTGTCATCGAGTTCCTGGGTCTGGAAGTCCGACTGGAACGGGCTGGCGCGCAGATGGCAGGCACCGCGATTCGACGTGGCGTAAGCCAAGGCCATGCCTTGCATCGCACGCGGGTCGTAACCGGCGAATTCCTGGCCTTTGACCACCATGGCCAGTTCCGGTCGGCCGTACTTCTCGCACAGTCGCTTGGCGCCCAGGCCGACCACGCGGCCAAAACCCTCGCCCTTGGCCGTCTGTTCGCTCATCGCGACGAGGCCCTCGGCCGATCCGAAAGAGAGATCGACGCCGCCTGTCTCATCCTTGGTGATGACGCCTTCTTCATAAAGCTCCATGGCGGCCGCCAAGGCCCCGCCGAAGCTGATGGTGTCCATGCCGTCCTCGTTGCACAGGAAATTGGCATAGGTCACGGCGTCGATGTCATCGACACCGACCATGGCGCCCAGCGCGAACGCGTTCTCGTACTCCAGACCACCGGAAGCGTGGTGGTATTGCGGCTTATCCTTCACCGAGAAGTGCTGGGGATCGATCGTCGCGATGCGGCCGCAAGCTATGGTGCAGGCAAAACATGCCTTGGTGGCGACAAGGTTCGCCTTGCCGTCGCTCTTCCTGACCTTGCGCGACGCCGCCGCGTTGATCTTGTCGGCGCCGTCGAACTGGACCTCGCGGTCGTTCATTGTCGGCAGGCTGCCGAACTTGTGGGTCACATCCAGCATCGCGTGGGTGCCGATGGTCGACAGGCGTTTGCGGACGGGATGGGGTTGTAGCGTGCCTTTGGCAGCGTTGACCGCGGCCATGAACGCCTTGCCGTCGTGCGCCGTCACCCCCTTGGTGCCGCGTGCCGCCACCGCCTTCAGGTTCTTTGAACCCATGACGGCGCCAACCCCGGACCGGCCGGCGGCGCGGTGGAGATCGTTGACGACACAGGCGAAACGCACGCCCTCCTCGCCGGCGCGGCCGATCGACGCCACCTTGATTTCCGGATCGCCGAGTTCGGCCTTGATCGCCGGTTCGATATCCCAGACCGAGCGGCCCCACAGATGACCGGCATCGCGCAGTTCGGCCTCGTCGTCATGGATGTGCAGGTAGACCGGTCTCGGAGACTTGCCCTTGATGATGACCATATCCCAGCCGGCAATCTTAATTTCCGCGCCGACCTTGCCGCCGGAGTTGGAACAGGCGATGGCACCGGTCAGCGCGCCCTTGGTCACCACGGAGTAACGCCCGGCGGTCGGTGCCATGGTGCCTGTCAGCGGCCCGGTCGCAAAAATCAGCACGTTGCCGGGATCGAGCGCATCGACGGCCGGGTCCATCTCCTCATAGAGGTACTTGGAGGCAAGTCCGCGCTGGCCAAGATACTGCTCCGCCCACTCGGTGTTCAGCGGTTCGCCGGTGCACGTGCCGGCGGTTAGGTCAACACGCAGGATCTTGCCGGTCCAGGCCATACAAACTCTCCATCGAAAGACAACGCGGCGCGCATGCTAGTCGATAGAGGCCGGTGATGACACCCGTGTTCGTGCCGGCCCGTTTGTTGTCTGGTTTGACGGCCACGATAGGCGACATCGGCTAGGCATAGTCGGGCACGACATAGAACATGGCGCGCGCGAGGTCGCCCGTGTAGTTCCAGAACTGATGGGGTGTGCCGCGCGGCAGGTAAAGGCAGTCCTTTTCGCCCAACTCAAACCAGTCAAAGGTCGCCGGCAGGTGGACGTTGACGCGGCCCTTTTCACAGAAAACAACCTTGTCGCCACCCTCGTGGACCAAGACGTCACCGCGAAACGATGCGGGCAAGCTCAGGCTGCCCGCGGTCATTTGGTCGGTGCTCACGTAAAGTGACTCACGGGCCTGCGACGCCTCGCCCTGCAGCACGTGAAGCGCATCCTCCTCGCCAAGCGTAACGACCGCGCCGTCGCACAGGCGTCGGTCGCGTTCGCCCGGCAAGGCGGCGGGCCACGTGCCAAGGAGATCGCGTCGCGCGTTCACGACCTCATCCAGATCGGGTTTGGTTTCCCCGAAGACGACTTCGGGCACATCCGGCGGGCGTTCCTGGGGCGCGTACCAGTCCAAGACGACGGTTTCGATCGCGCCGAAGTTGAACCCGAAATGCCACTTGGCGCCACGCCAAAAGATCGCTTCGCCCGGCTGCGCGACCGCGACATCGCCGGTCTCCGGGTCCTGGATGGTCAACTCGCCTTGCAGCACGTAATAGAAGCGGTCCTGGTCGAACAACGCTTTCCATTTCCGTGAACTGCGAAAGTTTCGCCCTGGCGCGAGTGTGAAGATCAAGCAGCTTATCGATTGGCCACGGCCATAGATGATGTCGTTGACCTCGCCCGACTGCTCGTCGCCCCAAAGGAAACGCAAGGTCTCGCCATAACCGACGCGCATCGGCTGGTCGGCGAACAAAGGAACGTTCGTTGGTGCCTGTACCGCCTGCTTTTTTGCCATGACGACCCCCGGTCTTAGCCGAATGGGAGTCTATCAGACGCGTATCAGGTGATCATACCTCTCTCGCGCAGCATGGCGACGACCTGATCGGCGGCCTCCTCGGCCGTCATCGTTTCGGTCTTCAGCGTCAGCTCTGCGGCTTCCGGCGCTTCGTAAGGTGAGTCGATGCCCGTGAAGTTTGCGATCTTGCCGGCCCGCGCCTTCTCATAAAGCCCCTTGGGATCGCGGCCTTCGCAGATTTCGAGCGGCGTGTCGACGAAGATTTCCATAAACTCGTTCTCAGGAACGGTTTCGCGCGCCATGCGCCGCTCGCTGCGGAACGGCGAGATGAACGAGACCAGGACGATGATGCCGGCATCGACGAACAGCCTGGCAACCTCTGAAACACGGCGGATGTTCTCGACACGATCGGCGTCGGTAAAACCGAGGTCGCGGTTAAGGCCGTGGCGGACGTTGTCGCCGTCCAGCACATAGGTGTGGCGCCCGATCGCGTGCAGGCGCTTTTCGACCAGGTTGGCGATCGTCGACTTGCCGGAGCCGCTAAGACCGGTGAACCAGAGGATGCCTGGCGCCTGGCTCTTCAGCCGCGAATGGGCCGCCTTGTCGACATCCAGCTCCTGCCAGGCGATGTTCGCGCCACGGCGCAGCGCAAAGCTTATGGCGCCCGCGCCCACGGTGCCGTTGGTCAACCGGTCGACCAGGATGAACCCGCCGGTCTGGCGATTGTCCTCGTAAGCATCGAAGGGGATCGCCTGATCCAGCGACAGGTTGCACCAGCCGATCTCGTTGAGGTGCAGGTCTTTCGCGGCCTGATGATCGAGCGTGTTGACGTTGACCTTGTACTTCAGCTCCGTGATCGTCGCGGTCACGGTCTTGGTGGCACTCTGCATGATGTATTCACGGCCTGGATAGAGCGGCTCATCGCTCATCCACAGCAGGTGAACACCGAACTGGTCGGAGACCTCGCACGGTTTATCGAGGGCCGCGAGGATGTCGCCGCGACTGATGTCGATTTCATCCTCAAGGGTCAGTGTGACCGCCTGGCCCGTTACGGCGCTGTCGAGATCACCATCATAGGTGACGATCCGCTCCACCTTGCTTTTGCGGCCGGACGGCAGCGCAATCACAGGATCGCCCGGCAGGACGCGGCCGCCGGCAATGGTGCCGCTATAGCCCCTGAAATCCAGATTGGGGCGCGACACAAGCTGTACCGGCAGACGGAATGGCTGCTCGACATCGGCAGCGGCGAGGTCGACGGTCTCCAGGTGCGCCATGAGTGTCGGGCCGCCATACCATGGCGTGGTGTCGCCGGCCGTCAGCACGTTGTCGCCCTTGAGCGCCGACATCGGGATCGCTGTGATGTTGTCGACGCCAAGCCCGCTTGCGAAGACGCGGTAGTCGTTGACGATGGTATCGAAGACGTCCTCGGAATAGTCCACCAGGTCCATCTTGTTGACGGCCAGGACGACCTGACGGATGCCCATCAACGAGACGATAAAGCTGTGCCGGCGTGTCTGAGTCAGAACGCCTTTGCGGGCGTCGACCAGGATCACGGCGAGCGATGCGGTCGATGCGCCCGTCGCCATGTTGCGCGTGTATTGTTCGTGCCCGGGCGTGTCGGCCACGATGAACTTGCGCTTGTCGGTCGAAAAGAACCGGTAGGCGACGTCAATGGTGATGCCCTGCTCGCGTTCGGCCTGCAGACCGTCGACCAGCAAAGCTAGATCGACATCGTCGCCGGTCGTGCCCGACACCTTGCTGTCGCGCTCTAACGCGTCAAGCTGGTCTTCGTAGATCAGCTTGGAGTCATAGAGCAGCCGGCCGATCAGTGTGCTCTTGCCGTCATCGACACTGCCGCAGGTGATGAAACGCAAGAGGCTCTTGTGTTCCTGTTCGGCCAGGAACTCTTCGATCGAGGGCTGCGCCACGATTGCCTGGTCGCTCGCCATCAGAAGTACCCTTCCTGTTTCTTGCGTTCCATGGAACCTGCCTGGTCGTGGTCGATCACCCGGCCCTGACGTTCGGACGTGCGCGCCAGCATCATCTCCTCGATGATGGACTCGATATCGTCGGCGGTTGATTCGACCGCGGCGGTCAGCGGGTAACAGCCGAGCGTTCGGAAGCGGACCGATTTCATCATCGGCTTTTCGCCCGGCAGTAGTTCCATGCGATCGTCGTCGACCATGATAAGGCCGCCGTCGCGCTCCACCACCGGACGGTTGGCCGCAAAATAGAGCGGCACGATCGGGATCTGTTCACGCCGGATGTACTGCCAGATATCCAGCTCGGTCCAATTGGACAGCGGGAAAACCCGGATACTCTCGCCCTTGCGCACCCTGGCGTTATAGAGGTTCCACAGTTCCGGGCGCTGGTTTTTCGGGTCCCAGCGATGGTTCGCCGAGCGGAAGGAAAAGATCCGTTCCTTGGCGCGGGATTGTTCCTCATCGCGCCGGGCGCCGCCGAATGCCGCATCGAAGCCGTGCTTGTCCAGGGCCTGCTTCAGCGCCTGGGTTTTCATCACATCGGTGTGAAACGCCGAACCATGGGTAAAGGGGCCGATGCCCTGCGCGACACCGTCCTGGTTGGTGTGAACGATCAGATCGAGCCCCAACTCAGCAGCCAGGTTGTCGCGGAACGCGATCATCTCGCGGAATTTCCAGGTCGTGTCGACATGCAGGAAAGGAAACGGTGGCTTGGCCGGATAGAAGGCCTTCAACGCCAGATGCAGCATGACCGACGAATCCTTGCCGATCGAATAGAGCATCACGGGCTTGCGGAAGACCGCCGCAACCTCGCGCATGATGTAAATGCTCTCTGCTTCCAGATTGTCGAGATGGCTCAGTGCCGCGCCGTCCCGCATTTTTGCGTCCGTTGTCTTTGACATAGATCCCCAGATGGAGTCGCCGGCCTGGCTTGTCCATAACGATATCACAGCGCCCGGGTCGAGCTAAGGTAATCGGCCGCAAAATGCAACAGTTTGGCGGGTTTGAACTGGTATTTGAACGTTCATTCAATTAAAATCAAGTGACGGATCTAACGAGGGATATGGGCATGACGGGCAGGTTGGACGGGAAGACGGCGATCGTGACCGGCGGCACCAAAGGTATCGGCCGCGGCATCGTCGAGCGCTATTTGCGCGAAGGCGCCACCGTTGTGGTCACGGCGCGCAGCGCACCGGATCAAGCGTTTTCTGATGGCGCGGCCGTCCACTTCATGGCCGGCGATGTCGCCAAGCCCGATCACGCGCGCGCGGTCGTTGATGCCGCGCTTCAGCAGTCCGGCCGGCTCGACATTCTGGTCAACAATGCGGCAATGCAGGTCGAAAAGACGGTGCCCGATACGACCGAAGAAGAATGGGACCGGATCTTCGCGGTCAACGTGAAAAGCGTCTTCAACTTCTGCCAAGCGGCCCTGAAACCCATGACCGAGGCCGGCGCCGGCTCGATCATCAATATCGGATCCTATGACGGGTTCATCGCCGACCCCGGCCTTGCCGCCTATTGCGCCACCAAGGGCGCTGTCCACGCCCTATCGCGAGCAATCGCGGTCGATCACGGCGGCGAAGGCGTGCGCTGCAATGTCATCTGTCCGGGCTGGGTCAAGACCGAGATGATGGATGCGTACCTGGCCAGCGTTCCCGATCCTGAGGAAGCGGCCAAACTTCTGGATGCCAACCAACCCGTCGGCCGGATCGGCCGCCCCGACGACATCGCCAGTCTCGCCTTGTGGCTGGCGAGTGACGAAAGTGCGTTTACGACCGGCCAGCTCATGGTGTGCGACGGCGGCCTGACCGCCCGGGCGTCACAGCCCTAGCAGTCTGCCCGTCAGGTATCCGCCCACATGCGCAACAGGTTGAACCGCGCTTTCTCCAACGTCATGAAGGCACCGGAATCCGGTGCGCGGTGATGCAGGTCCTCGGCGACTGTCGCCAGTTCAAACAGGATCTGGCGCCGCGCGGGATCACGGATGGTGCTTTCAATCCAGGTGACGACGGCGAGCCGCTCGCCCTGGGTGACCTCGTCGACCCGGTGGACGAAGTGCGTGGGATAGACGATGGCATCGCCCGGGGGCAGCTTGATGCGCTGGGTCCCCGGCGCGGTGTCGATGACCAGTTCGCCGCCCTCATAGCTATCGGGGTCCTGGAGGAAGATCGTCATCGAGCAATCGACACGGAACGGCTGGGCGCCGCCCATGATGGCGTTATCCATATGGTCGCCATACCGCATGCCCGGACGATAGCGGCTCATGATAGGCGGCATGATGCGCCGCGGCCTGGCCAGAACCTGCAGGGTTTTGTTCTGCCACAGCCGAGCAAGCAGCATGCGCACCAGTTGCTCGCGCCCCTTGGCGCCGACGGCCAGTTCCTCGTTCACCTTGCGATCGGCAACCAGAAAGCCGGCTGAATTCATGCCATCGGCAAACTCGCCGGTCTTCTCGACATCGCGGATCGCCGCGACTTCCTCCGGCGATATGATCTGGCGTATGATCTTAAGCATCAAACAAAGTCCCATAGGGCACGTTGGATGAGTGGTTCTACCCCAATCGAGAACTCACGAACACATCATGTGTAATCGCGAAACCGCTGACCTAGCGTTTCCGGCATGATTATCGATGTCTTTTCCGATCCCATCTGTCCTTGGTGTTTCATTGGCAAACGCCGGATGGAGCGCGCGTTCACCGATTTGCCTGCCCGGGAACGGCCGCAGGTTCGCTGGCGTGCTTTCATGCTGAACCCGGAAATGCCGGCTGATGGCATGGAGCGCAACGCCTATCTGGCGCGCAAGTTCGGCAGCGGCCAGCGCGCCATGGAACTTTATGACGTCATCGCCCAGACCGGCTATGAGGAAGGTATCCTGTTTGCCTTCGGCGACATCGCGCGTACGCCAAGCACGATGAACGCGCATCGCCTGATTCGTTATGCCGGCGAGAATGGGGTCCAAAACGAGGTCGTCACGGATCTGTTCGACCGGTACTTCCTGAATGGTGAGGATATCGGTAGCAGTGACGTGTTGAGGGCGGCGGCGGAACAGGCCGGGTTGGACGGCTATACGGTCGTCACATTCCTTGAGGGCGATGAGGAACGCGATGCCGTGCTGGCCGATCACAATCTGGCCCAGCATATCGGTATCAGCGGCGTGCCCTGCTTTATTCTGGATGGCCGCTACGCGGTCTCCGGTGCGCAATCGCCGGATGTCTTCAAACGCATGATCGAAACGGCGACTCTGACCGCCGCCGAGTAAGTCTTTTCCAGCTACTGCGCTGCACTGACGGCTGGTTCGCCGGCGCGCGCGATGGCCGCCAACCGCTCGATCAAGGTGCGGGTGCCTGTCAGGCGCTGATCGACGTCTTCCCAGACCCTGGTCGCGACCAGGCGGTGGTCGGGCCTGAGTTTGACCATGCCGGCCTGCTCGGCGATGAAGTCAACCAGTCCGGCCGGGTTGGCGAACTGCTCGCCGTGAAAGGCGATGCTGGCGCCGCGCGGTCCTGAATCGACCTTCGCGATGCCGGCGGCGCGGCACAGGCCCTTGATCGCGACGATGTCCAGCAGGTTCTGGACCTCCTTGGGCAGCTCGCCGAACCGGTCGGCGAGCTCTTCCGCCAGATCGTCGATCTCTTCCTGGTTTTCCAATGCGGCGATCCGCCGGTAAAGGCCGAGCCGGACATCGAGATCGCGGACGTAGTCGTCGGGGATCAGGACCGCGGTACCAATGTTGATCTCCGGCGACCAGGTGTCGGGCGCTGTTCCGGCACGCCCTTCCTGAGCCGCCTTGGCCGCGTGCACCGCCTCCTCCAGCATCTGTTGATAGAGCTCGATACCGACCTCCTTGATGTGGCCGGATTGTTCGGTGCCCAAGAGGTTGCCGGCGCCGCGAATGTCGAGGTCGTGGCTGGCCAGACTGAAGCCGGCGCCCAGGCTGTCCAGGCGCTGCATCACCTCCAGCCGGCGCTCGGCCGTACGGTTCAGCTTTTTGCCGGGCGGCAAGGTCAGATAGGCATAGGCGCGGGCCTTGGCGCGGCCAATGCGGCCCCTGAGCTGATAGAGCTGCGCCAGACCGAACATGTCGGAGCGATAGATGATCATCGTGTTCACGTTCGGAATGTCGAGCCCGGACTCGATGATGGTCGTGGAAATCAGAACATCGATCTCTGCGTCATAAAACGCGCCCATGATCTGCTCGAGGTCGCCGCTCGCCATGCGGCCGTGGGCGATGGCAAATCGCGCTTCCGGCACCAGGTCCTCGAGCTGCTTGCGCACTTTGTCCAGGTCGGAGATGCGCGGGCAGACAAAGAAAGTCTGGCCGCCACGCAGCTGCTCACGCCGGATCGCCTCGCGCACGGTGACCGAATCGAACGGCGTCACGAAGGTTCTGACGGCCAGACGGTCAACCGGTGCGGTGGCGATGAGACTCAAGTCCTTAACGCCGGTCAGCGACATCTGAAGGGTTCTGGGGATCGGCGTCGCGGTCAGTGTCAGCACATGAACGTTGGCCTTCATCTGCTTCAGGCGCTCTTTGTGTTTCACCCCGAAATGCTGCTCCTCATCGACGATCAAGAGGCCCAGATTCTTGATGGTGACGTCCTTGGCCAGCAGCGCGTGGGTGCCGATGGCGATATCGATGGTGCCGTCGAACAAGCCCTGTTTGGCGACTTTTACATCCTTGGTGCCGACAAATCGGGATAGTTGCGCGATCTTGACCGGCAAGCCGCGAAATCGCTCGGCGAACGTGGCATGGTGCTGGCGCGCCAGGAGCGTGGTCGGCACGACGACAGCGACCTGATACCCCGCCATGACGGCCAGAAAAGCGGCTCTTAGCGCAACTTCCGTCTTGCCGAAACCGACATCGCCACAGACCAGGCGGTCCATCGCCCGGCCCGCCGCCAGGTCACCGGCGACATCGCCGATCGCGCGCTCTTGATCCTCCGTCTCGTGAAACGGAAAGCGCGCGCAAAACTCGTCATAGAGTCCTTGTGGCGCTGACATGCTCGGGCCTGGTTGCAACTTTCGTTCGGCAGCGATCTTGAGCAGGTCGCCGGCGATTGCTTGAATGCGCTCCTTAAGACGAGCACGGCGCGATTGCCAACTGGCGCTGCCCAGCCGGTCGAGCTGCACAACCGTGTCGTGGGAGCCGTAGCGCGACAGCACGTCGATGTTCTCGACCGGGACAAAGAGTTTGTCGTCGCCGTCGTAGACGATTCGCAGGCAATCATGAGGCGCCTCGCCCCGCGTCAGTGTCTGCAGCCCATCGAAGCGGCCGATGCCGTGGTCGACGTGAACGACATAATCGCCTTCGCCGATTTGCGACGCTTCGGTCAGGAACCGTTCGGCATCACTTCGGGTGCGCTTGCGCGCCGGACGGCCGATGCGATCGCCGACGATATCCTGCTCGGTCAGCACCAGAAGGCCGGGCGCCTCGAAACCGTGCTCCAGGCCGAGCACGGCGGCGACAACGACATCACCGGCCAATCCGTCAGCGCCTTGCCAGTTGGCGATGTTTTCGATCGCCGGAATGCCGTGGTCGTGAAGCAGCTTGGCTAGCCGATTGCGGCTGGCGATGGTTGCACCGGCAATGACAACGCGCCTTCCGTCCGCCTGCTCGTTTTGGACATGGTTGGCGACTTCATCGAACAGGTTGACGTCGGTGCGCTGGCGTTCGGCGCTGAAATCATGTGCCCGGCGTCCCATCGCATCGATGATGACGGCGTCACCCGACGGTGCCTCACTGAACGGCGACATCGCGACGACTTCGGCGTCGGCTAGAGCGTTGTCCCAGGCCAGTTCATTTAGATAGAGCCGTTCCGGCGGGACCGGTTTGTAGGGTGGCGCCTCGTCGCCGGACGGTTTGGCGTCCGCCTCGCCGATGCGGTGACTGAAGTGATCGCGGATAACCTCCAACCGGGCATCGCGCGCTTCGACGATTCGGTGGTCCAGTACGACGATCGGGTTGTCGAGATAATCTGCCAAGGTTTCGAGCCGATCGTAATAGAGCGGCAGCCAGTGCTCCATGCCGGCGTAGCGGGCGCCCGCCATCACGGCTTCGAACAGGGGATCGTTGCCGGCCGCGATGCCAAAGAGCTCATGATAGCCACGCCGGAAACAGGCGATTGTCGTTTCGTCCAGAAGCACTTCGCTGGCTGGGCGCAAAGAGAGCGTCTTGAGGCGGCCCGTCGAGCGCTGGTTCATGGGATCGAAACGGCGCAGCGCCTCCACCTCGTCACCGAAGAGGTCGATCCTGACGGGCTGCGCCTCGCCGGTCGGGAAGATGTCGACGATATCGCCGCGTAGCGCGTAATCGCCGGGTTCCATGACGGTGCCGGTCCGCGTATAGCCGCCGCGCGCCAGAAGCGCCTGAAGTGCTTCGCGGTCGAGTTCCTCACCCACGGTTATGGCCAGTTTCGCGCCTCTCAGGACGTCGCGCGGCGGTACGCGCTGCAACAAGCCGCCGGCTGTCGTGATGACGATCTGCGCCCGCGCCTCGCCGTCGGCCAGGGCCGCCAGCGCGGCGACCCGCTCGCCGGAAACGGTCGGATTGGGCGATACGCGGTCATAGGGCAGACAATCCCAGGCCGGAAAGGCGAGGATTTCCGCTTCCGGGACAAAAAACGCCAGTGTATCGGCCAGGCTTGCGGCTCGCTCCGCATCGCGGGCGACCACCACGATGTCACGGCCCGGCGCCTGGCGGCCGATGTCGCCCAGCAAGAGTGCGTCGAGCCCTTCCGGCGCGCCACAGATCACCGTGTTCTGTGTTTTGTTCAGGCGATTTACTATGTTTTCGATCATGTTAGGTCGACAACTTGAACTTCATGAAGAGGTTGAGGACATCGTTGATCTGGTGTTCCGGCGTCGGTCGGCGCCCGCAGTACCACGCGTAGACGTCGGGATCCGGTTGATTCAGCAGCAGCTCGAACCGGTGGAGCTGGTCGTCATCGAAGTCCCTGATGTGGGTATCGGCGAAGCTGCCAAGCAACAGATCCATCTCCAGGATCCCGCGATGCCAGGCACGGTAGCGCAGCCGCTTGCGGCGCGCGTCCAGATCTGATGTCTCGGCATCGGCCATGGGTCCGGTCCTTTCGATGGCAGACCATCTATCGCGTCGTTCGCCGGATGTCACCCGGCGTGGGCTGTCATAGACTGACGACATGCGCCCGGAGATTCTGTTCCCCATCTTCATGCCGGTCACCGGCCTGCCCGGCATCGGCCCGCGCCTCGCCAAATTGGTCGAGCGGGTGGCAGGCGAGCGCGTGGTCGATTTGTTGTGGCTCCTGCCGAGCGGCATGGTCGATCGGCGCCATGCGCCGGATATCCGTGACGCCGAGCCCGGCCAGATCGTCACATTGCGGGTCACGGTCGGTGAGCACCAGCCGCGGCGTAATCGGCGCCAGCCCTATCGCGTTGTCTGCACCGACGATACGGGCTCCCTGATGCTGGTCTTCTTTCACGCCAAGGAAGACTACCTGAAGCGCACCTTGCCGACCGGTGAGGTGCGGATTGTCAGCGGCAAGCTTGAGCGATACGGCGAACGGCTGCAGATGGTGCATCCCGATCACATCGGCACCGAGGAGGAGTTTGCCGAGTTGGCGCGGGTCGAACCGGTCTATCCGCTCACCGAAGGCTTGACGCCAAAGACGCTGGCCAAGGCCATGCGCGCGGCTCTCGACATGGCACCCGAGCTTCCGGAATGGCAGGACGCGGCCTATGCCGCCAAACAGGCGTGGCCCGGCTGGCAGGAGTCGTTGCTAGCGGTGCATCACCCGCGCGATCGTCATGACCTCAGCCCCCACGCCCTTTGCCGACGCAGGCTGGCCTTCGACGAACTGCTCGCCAATCAACTGGCGCTCGCTCTGGTTCGCGCCTCACAAAAGAAGGCGCGTGGCCGGCCGCTGCATGGCGACGGCCACTTGCGCACGAAAGCCGTCGAGAAGCTGCCGTTTACGCTGACAGGGTCGCAGCAGACGGCGCTGGACGAAATCGCAGCCGACATGGGCAGCGAGGAACGCATGTTGCGCCTGCTGCAGGGCGATGTCGGCAGCGGCAAAACCGTGGTCGCCTTGATGGCGATGCTGATTGCCATCGAGGCCGGCTGTCAGGCGGTCCTGCTCGCCCCGACCGAAATCCTGGCGCGCCAGCACGCCGCGACGATCGGCACGCTGATCGCGCCGCTTGGGTTGAAGACGGTGCTTCTGACGGGCCGCGACAAGGGTAAGAAACGCAGCGAGAAGCTTCTGGCCTTGGCCGATGGATCAGCCTCCATCGCTATCGGCACCCACGCCTTGTTCCAGGATGATGTCGCGTACCGTGATCTCGGTGTTGCCGTGATCGACGAGCAGCACCGTTTCGGCGTCCACCAGCGGTTGATGCTAACCGGCAAGGGCCGTGGCGTTCATGTCCTCGTCATGACCGCGACACCGATCCCGCGCACGCTGCAAATGACCGCCTTCGGCGATCTCGATGTGTCGCGGCTGACGGAAAAGCCTGCCGGGCGTCAGCCGATCGCGACCCGTGCGATGCCACTGGAGCGCCTCGACGACATCATCAACCGGGTGCGCCGTGTCATCGATGATGGCGCCCAGGTCTACTGGATCTGTCCGCTGGTCGAAGAGTCCGAAACAGGCGATCTGGCCGCCGCGGAAGAACGCTACGCCTCCCTGGAACGGTTGTTCGGCGACAAGGTCGGGCTGGTCCACGGCCGCATGAAGGGACCGGAGAAAGATGCGGTCATGGAGCGGTTCGTCGACGGCACGATCAAGGTGCTGGTGGCAACGACCGTGATCGAAGTCGGCGTCGACGTGCCCAACGCAACGATCATGGTGATCGAACACGCCGAACGGTTCGGCCTGGCGCAGCTCCACCAACTGCGCGGCCGGGTCGGGCGCGGCAGCAAGGCGTCGGCCTGTCTGTTGCTCTATGCCGCGCCGCTCGGCGAGACGGCCAAGGCGCGAATCAACATCCTGCGCGATACCGAAGACGGTTTCGTCATCGCCGAAGAGGACCTGCGTTTGCGCGGCGCGGGCGAATTGCTCGGGACGCGCCAAAGCGGCTTTCCTGAGTTCCGCCTTGCCGACCTCACCGAACAAGCGGAACTGCTGGCGGCAGCCCGCGACGACGCGCGGCTAATCCTCGACCGCGACCCCGAGCTCGCCAGCGATCGCGGCAAGGCGCTGCGCACCCTGCTCTACCTCTTCGAACGCGACTCAGCCGTGCGGCTGCTCCGTTCAGGCTAGAGCGGTTCTGCTCTAAGCCTGGCTGTCGTCGATCCAGATCTCCTGATAGGGCCAACCGGCGCCCATCTGGTTGGCTGGGCTGCCGTGGAAATTCTGAATGCGCTTGGTGATGCCGTTAATGTCGTTGGTGAAGAACGGGATGAACGAACCACCATCGTCGTGCAGCAGCGTGCAGGCCTCGCAGTAGATTTCCAGGCGCCTTTCCGGATCGGTCTCGATGCGGCCCATGGCGAGCAGTTCGTCGAACCGCTCGTTGCACCATGCGGTCTCGTTCCATGACCCCCCGCATTGGTGCGCGATGGTCAGGATCAGATCGGCAGTGGGCCGCGAGTTCCAACCGGTGACGCAGAGCGGCACCTGCATCCAGGTGTGGCTCCAGTAACCGTCATCGGGTACGCGGTTGACGTCGATTGTGATGCCCGCCTCCTTCGCTTGCTCCTGCAGGACGAGACTGCAGTCGACGGCATTCGAGTTCGCGGCGTTTGAAACGTTGAGCTCGATTGACGACAAGCCGGTCTTGTCCCAATAGAACTTCGCTTTCTCAGGATCGAAATCGTGCTGCGGGATGTCCCGGCAATAGGTGGGCAGGCCGGGGTTGACTGGGAAATCGTTGGCGACCTGGCCGTGACCCAGCAGAACGTTGTCAACGAGGTATTGGCGATCGACCGCGTGTTTGAGTGCCAGACGCACATTGACGTCGTCGGTCGGCGCCCGGTCCGCCATCATGATCCAGGCAAACCACGCGCCCGATGCCGACGAGATGATCTCGACGCCGGGGTCCTGCTCCATCAGGTTGGCGACCTTGGGTTCGATGTTGCGGATGATGTCGACATCGCCGGTTCTGAGCGCATTGCTGCGCGCGACATTATCGGGAATGCCCATGGTGATGAAGCTGTCGACGTGGCCCGCATCCGAGTTCCAGTAGTTGGCAAACCTCTCGGTCACCGATTCCTGGCCCGGCGTGAAGTCCGTGAGCCGATAAACGCCCGTGCCGTTGACCGGGTCGCCGTCGACCCAGCCATCGGCGACGATGGACGTGTGATAGTCGTAACCCAGCATCACCGGGAAGTCCGCGTCGCCGGCGACAAGCGTGAATTTCACGACATGATCGCCGTCCGCCTTCATGTCGACGATCGGTTCAAGCAGCGGTTTGGCCGGTGATTCCGAACCTTCCTTGATGTGCTCGGTGACGGAATAGATCACGTCGGCCGACGTGAACGGCTTGCCGTCGTGGAACTCCACGCCTTCGCGCAGCTTGAAGGTCCACTCGGTCGCGTCGCCGTTGGTCTCCCACTCCTCGGCAAGGCTGGGCACCAGCTGCATGTCGCGGTCCAGGTCGGTCAGACGGTTGTAGACCTGGTAGGAGCGCTGAATGTCGGTCGAGTTGGTCATCTTGGTCGGGTCGAAGGTTTCTTCCGATCCCGCGTATTCGGTCGCGACCGTCACGGTGCCGCCGGCCTTCGGTTCAGCCGCGACGCCATGGCGCGACAACAACGTTGTGGCGGCTGCAGCCGTCACGCCCAAGGCGCCGGCCCGGCCGATAAATTCGCGCCGGCCCATGCGACCGGCCTTCACCTCGTCCGCCATCCACGTGAGTTTTTTGTCGTTCATGACCTGCCTTCCCTTGCTCGATGATGTGTCAAATCATCCGAGGACGCTGGTCGAAGAGACTACCTTGTCGCGACCTTCGCCGGCGCCTCGGCACTCGTGCTTGGAAAGTTTACATGTTCGCGTGGATTTCCAAAGCAGGAATCGCGCGAACAGGCGAGCGGCAGGTTCTAGTCGGCGGCCTGGCTGTTGCCGCCTTTGACCTCAATCGGTTCATTGACGGCGCCCTTGGCGATATCGGGCGTGACCACGCCGCCGGAGATGACAAGCTTGATCCCCTGCTCGACCGTCATGCTCAGAAAGATGACATCCTTTTTCGGCAGGAACAGCAGGTAGCCGGATGTCGGGTTGGGTGTGGTCGGCAAGAAGACGTTCACGACTTCGTCCTGAATGGCATCCTGGACCTCGCCCTTGGTGGTGCCGGTTGCGAAACCGATCGCCCAGCAACCCTGGCGCGGATAGGGGATTAAGACGACATCGCGAAAGGCGCGTGAGTTCTGGGTAAAGACGGTTTCGAAGATCTGCTTCAGGGCGGAGTAGATACTGCGCACGACCGGCATGCGGTCGAGCAGGTTTTCGCCGACCCGTACTACGGTGCGGCCGACCAGCCCGGTCGTCAGCCAACCGATGAAGGTCAGCACGATCACCATGATGACGACGCCGATGCCCGGTACGGCGAACGGCAGATAGGTCTCGGGGTTATAGCGCAGCGGGATCAACGGGACGATTTTCTCGTCGATCAGGCTGATGACCAACGACACCAGATAGATCGTCAGGGTGATCGGCGCGACGACAATGATGCCGGTGATGAAGTAATTGCGGCATCTCAGCCAGAAACTCCGCTTATGCGGATGTTGGCTCTCGTCGTGTGTACCTTTTGTCTCGCTCATGGGTCCCCACGGGCCGATTCGGGCGCACTATGGGGATCAAGAACGCCTGACGCAAGCAAGCGCACACCACGATGTGATGCCGTATTGAGTCATCCGACACCATGTCCGGGTGAGTACACTATGTGACCGCACTGTATCAGGACGCCCGATGCCGACCGATTACTCGCCTGTTCCAGCGCTCGCCGCGCTAGCGACCACCGTGCCCCGGCACGTGCTGTGCCAAGAGGATGTGAAGGCGGCCGGCCGGTATCTATTCCAAGCAGACTTCCGTGATCTCGACCGGCTGCTTTCCGTCTACCAGCATGCCGGCATCGACCGACGCTACTCGTGTGTGCCGCTGGATTGGTATTTGAGCGAACACAGCTTCGGCGAACGTAACGCACTCTACCTAGACCACGCCGTCACCTTGCTCAGGGATGCGGCCACCAAAAGCCTGGGCACGGCCGGGTTGGCGCCTGCCGACATCGACATGATCGTAGCCGTGTCGACATCCGGCATTGCCACGCCAAGCATTGACGCGCTGCTGATGGAAACGATGCCGTTTCGCCGCGACGTCATGCGCCTGCCAATCTTTGGCTTGGGGTGCGCCGGCGGCGTGGTCGGCTTGGCGCGTGCTGCGGCGATGGCACGTGCCCACCCTGGTGCCCGCGTGCTCTATTTGTGTGTCGAGCTGTGCGGTCTGACCTTTCGTCACTTCGACCGTTCGAAGAGCAACTTCATTGCCACCGCGTTGTTCGGTGATGGTGCCGCCGCCGCTGTCGTGTCGACCGACATCGACGGCCTGGCAATGACCGGCTGGGGGGAGCACACATGGCCGCAGTCCCTCGACATCATGGGATGGAACGTCGTCGACGACGGCTTTGGCGTGCTGTTTTCGCGCGACATTCCGTCGATGGTGCGCCAGGAGTTCCGCACGGTGGCCGAGACTTATCTGGAGCGCCACGCCATTGGTATCGACGATATCGACGCGTTCCTATGTCATCCCGGCGGCGCCAAGGTCGTCACGGCACTGGAAGAAGCCCTCGACCTCGACCCCAATGCACTCGCCTTGTCGCGCGAGATTCTGCGTGACTACGGGAACATGTCGGCGGCGACCGTTTTGTTTGTCCTGGCGCGCGCCTTGGAACAAGAGGCACGCGGCCGCTGGTTGTTGTCATCGTTGGGCCCGGGCTTTACCGCCGGCTTTCTGACTCTCGAAGCCGCCTGATGTGGCTTTATGCCATCGTCGCGTTCGTGGTGCTGCAGCGGCTCGCCGAACTGGCTGTCTCCGCAAGGAACACAAAACGGCTACTGGCGGCAGGTGCCCATGAAGCCGGTCGCAGCCATTATCCGCTTATCGTCGCACTGCACGTCTTGTGGTTGGCCGCTTTGTTGGTGCTCGTTGATCCCCAAACGGAACCAGACTTCTGGCTTCTTGGCGTCTTTGTCCTGCTGCAGGCCACGCGCGTTTGGGTGCTTGCCAGCTTAGGCCCGCGCTGGTCGACGCGCATCATCGTGCTGCCCGAAGCGCCACTGGTGGTACGCGGTCCCTACCGCTTCATGCGCCATCCCAACTATGCGGTGGTTGCCGCCGAGATTGCGGTTCTGCCGCTCGTGTTTGGCGCCTGGCAGATCGCCTTCGTGTTTACGATCTTGAACGCTGCGATGTTGTGGTGGCGCATTCGCGTCGAGGACCAGGCGCTCGGTCGCCGTTGAGAGAATCAAGGGCGCGCGCTACCGTAGCCAATCACATTGAGGGATATCACCGTGGCAGATCCTGGCTCCCGGCCCATCGTGTTTGGCGCAACCTACAGCGTCTATACCCGCATCGCCCGGATGGCGCTTGCCGAGAAGGGCGTCGATTACCGCCTCGAGGAAGTCGATATCTTCGCCGACGATGGGCCGCCGGCTGGTTATCTGGAGCGTCACCCTTTCGGGCGAATTCCAGCCTTTCAACACGGCGATGTCCGGCTGTTCGAGACTGCCGCCATCTGCCGCTATGTCGACGACGTCTTCGACGGTCCTAACCTAACGCCCGATGACGCGAGGGCCCGTGCTCTGATGGCGCAGACCATTGGGGTTCTGGACAGCTATGCGTACCGCGCGATGGTCTGGGACGTTTATGTCGAAGTGATCGCGAAACCCAAGGACGGCGAAGCCCCGGATTCAGAACGCGTCGAGGCGGGTCTCAAAACCGCCGCGATCGTTCTTGACGTGCTCAATGCACAACTGGGGCGTCACGCCTGGTTGGCCGGTGACCAGTTTAGCCTCGCCGACCTTCACGCTTGGCCGATCTTCGACGACTTCCTTTTGGCGCCACCCGGCCTCTTTCTCTCCAGCAAGTTCGACAACATCATGCCGTGGACAAAGGCCGTAGCCGCGCGTGACGCAGCCAAGGCAACGGCCTTTCCCGACGATTAAGGTGAACTCGAGATGACCGATGATAAAAGCCGGGAGGCCGCTCGTGATCCTCAGGATCTGGAACGCCTGCTGATTGCCCGGCAGTGGGCAGGCGACGTCGATGGCATGGCGGCGCTTTACGAGTCCGATGCGGTCCTCGATAGCGGCGACGGACAACTAACGGTCGGCAGAGAAGCGATCAAAGCCTTGTTGGGGGGCGTTACCGCAACGGGAAAAAAGTTTGCGGCCGGCAAACAAAGTCCGGCTGTCGTCAGCGGCAACTTGGCGCTCACATCTACCCACCTTCCCGACGGCAGCGTTACGGCCGAAGTCGCCCGCCGCCAGAGTGACGGCACATGGCTCTGGGTGATCGACCGTTACGCCGTAACCTAACAGCCGCTCGAACTAATTCTCGTCAACCTTGGTATAGACCTCGCGCTTGGGTGCATCGAAGACACGCGCCATGGCTGGCATGAAGGCATCCAGCGGCATGGTATCGTAGTCCGGGTCGAAAGACGTCTGGTCCCACTTGTCACAGAAGTCTTGCGTCGTCTGCGCAAACGGGTGGCCGCGATGTTGGTCGCGGACATTTCGGTCGCCGCCCAAGTGATGGAAGAAGTGATAACCCTGAAAGACCTCGTGATGCTTGACCAGCCAATAGACCTCCGGGCGAACGAAGGCTTTCAGGACCGACGCGCCGAACTCGCCGTGATTGAACGGCGCGAAGTAGTCGCCCATGTCATGCAGCAAAGCGGCGACAATCATCTCGTCGTCGTCTGAAGCACCGTCGCGCCACGCCCGTGTTGCCGTCTGCAGGCTGTGCTCATAACGGTTGACCAGCATGGCCGGGCTCGGCGCCTTCAGTTTTTCGAGGTGCTCCAGGCACAGGTCGATGACGGAGCCATGGCGTTCTTCCCGGCGAGACATGATAAGCGCCCAGTCCTCAGGCGTGCTCTCGGCGAAGGACCGGAACTTCACCTGTTCCAACCTCTGATCGTCCGGGGTCGCCGTGTCGGCGCCGTCATGCATCATGCCTGTTGTCTCATCCATGCCACATCGAGCCCTTTGGTCCGGTTGTCATATCGATAGACAAGCCTATCAGGTCACGACGTCGACGCACCAGAGATAACCCTCGGGGTCATAGATGAAGGCTTCGCGCGTGCCGTGCGGCTTCGTGGTCGCGGGCTCCAATACCTTGAAACCCAGGCGGTCGGCCGCCGCGCAGGCCTCGTCGGGATCGCGGCCGTGGACCCTGATCTCGCATCCGATGCCACGATCGAGGTCGGCGGTCAGGCTGCGGTAGAGCGGATGGCCGTCATAGGTGTGATCGGCATGCAGCATCCACGACGTGCTGTCATAAGCGAACGAGGCAAAGTCGACGCAGACATATTCGGCCTTCGCGCCGAGCACCTCGGTGTGGAAGGGAACGCAGTGTTCGACCTCGCGGACCAGCAGGTTCAGCGTCACGCCCTTTAGCCGCTTGGCGTAGTCGCCGGTCGACATCCACCATTCGTCGGGATTGCTCTTAACGGTCATGGAGTGTCCCTTTCCTATTCGCCCGTTATGGCCCAGCCGCCGTCGACGACAAACGTCTGGCCGGTGGTCCAGCGGCTCGCCGGCGCGGCAAGGTAGACGGCGATGCCGGCAAGGTCGATCGGATCGCCGATACGCCCCAGCGCGGTCGCCTTCTCTGCCGCGGCCAAGCTGTCCGGGTCTTCCCACAACGCCTTAGCGAAATGGGTCTTGACCAAGCCCGGCAGGATGGCGTTGGCGCGGATGCCGTCTTTGCCATGGGCGACCGCCAGGTTCTTGACCATCTGTACGTCCGTCGCCTTGGTCAGACAATAGGTCCCAAGGTAGTCGCTGCCGTGCAGCGCGCCGGTCGAGGAGACGATGATAATGGAGCCATCGCCACGTTCGGCCATGCCGGGGATCACCATGCGGCACAGCTTCATGACGTTGCGCACGTTGACCAGCATGGTCTTGTCGTACATGTCGTCGGGGATATCCAGGAACGGACCGTAGTGCGGGTTGGCCGCGGCGTTGCAGAGCAGGGTGTCGATGCGTCCCCACGCGCCCAAGGTCGTCTCGACAAGCGCCTCCAGCTGATCGACATGGCTGACATTGCAGGGCACGGCCATGGCCTCATAGCCCATTGACGTCAGGATCTCGGCAACCTCCAGACAGCTCTCTTCCTTACGGCTCGAGATAACGACTTTCGCGCCATGGGCGGCCAGGGCTTCGGCGGCGGCCCGGCCGATGCCGCGGGTCGATCCGGTGACGATGGCGACCTGACCGCTCAGATCAAACAGCTGCTTCGGGTTGCTCATCGTCCTCTCCTTGGGTTTGTGATTTGGCGGGCTGCCGCAGCCTGCTGGCGGGGATCTTGCGGACCCGTTCGCGCCCGATCAGCCAGGTATCGAAGCCGCCGGGAAAGAGTTCGGCGAAAGCCTCGTCGAAAACATCCAGACCACCGGTGTAAGCGCCGAAGGCCGGCAAAACCGTGCGGGCACCGTTGCTGGCGAAACAACGCCGCCGGAGTGATTTGCCGCGCACCCTGACGGTGGCGCAGGGATGCAGATGACCGGCGATTTCCCCGGCGACCCCATTGGCCTGGGGTTCGTGACGGAACAGCAGCGGACCGATGGCAATTTCCTCGACCCGTTTGCCGCCAATGCCATCAGGCAGTTCGGGATCGTGGTTTCCCGCAATCCAGATCCAGTCGCGCGATCCCGTCAGCGTCCGGATACGCGTACGGTCTTGGTTGTCCAGACGCTGGCCGGCATCGGTGTCGTGAAAGCTGTCGCCCAGGCACAGCACGACCTCGGGCTCGCGCCGCGCGATGACATCGCCGAGGGCTTCGAGCGTCGCGCGACTGTCATAGGGCGGCAGGAAGAGACCGGCCCGTGAGGCGTAGGATGTGCCCTTCTCGAAATGCAGATCGGCGACCGCGAGGACGCCGTATTCCGGCCAATAGATGGCGCCGGAAAGATCGACCTCTAGCGTGACCCCGTTGACGATCATAACATCCGGGTCGCGTCGTCGATCAGTTCGGCCTCGACCTCGTCGAGCAGGTCGTCCATCGCCTCGCCCTGCACCATCTGCTTGCTGATCTCCAGCATGATGGGCACGGCCAGCGGCGACACCTGCTCCAACTCTTTCACGACAATCCGCCCCTTGATCCGTTTCAGCATGTCGCCCAATCGGCGCACGTCGAGCAAGCCGCCCGCAGCCTCGGCCCACGTTGCCTGCAAAAGAACATGGTCGGGTTCGTAACGCCTCAAGACGTCATAGATCAAATCGGAGCTGAAGGTCACCTGCCGGCCGGTTTTTTCTTTGCCCGGGTGCCGCCGTTCGATCAGGCCGGCGACAACACCGACATTACGAAAGGTGCGTTTGAGCAGGCTGGACTCCGCCATCCACTCTTCGAGGTCGTCGCCCAGCATGTCCTCGTCGAACAGGGCATCGACCGCTTCGACCGGCTTCAAACCCCAGATGGCGAGCGCATAGTCGTTGCACATGAAGCCGAGCGGTCCGAGGCCGCGCCGGTCCATGCGCCGGGTCAGCAGCATGCCCAGCGTCTGGTGGGCCGGACGGCCTTCGAAGGGATAGCAGACCATGTAGAACTTGCCGCCGCGCGGAAACGATTCGACCAGCAAGTCGCCTGGCTTGGGCAGGATCGAGCGCCAGGCCTGCATGTCCAGCCAGTTGCGCACGTCCGCCGGCAAGTCCCGCTGTCGGTCTTTGGACGCCAGCACCGCGCGCAGCCGTTCGGCGACATTGGTCGTCGGCGGAAACTTGCCGCCGCCATAGACCGGCACCTGCGGTTGGTCGGCCTTGGCGGGGCTGACGATGACCACCATGTCGCGGATGCCTTCCAGGCTCCAGATCTGACCGGCAAAGGCGAAGGTGTCGCCGGGCTCCAGGCCTAGGATGAACCGCTCTTCGATCTCGCCGATCTCCCGCCCGCGCTTGCGCTTCACCTTCAGGACGGGGTCTTCGACGATGGTGCCGACATTCATGCGGAACTGCTGGACCATGCGCGGGTTGGCGATGCGCATCTTGCCGTCCTTCGTCGGATAGAGCCGCTTGTACTTGTCATAGGCGCGCAGGGCGTAGCCACCGGTTGCGACGTAGTCGAGAACGCGGTCGAACAGCGCCCGGTCGACACGTGCGTAAGGCGGTACCGCGATCACTTCTTCATACAAAGTATTGGGATCGAACGGGCCGCTGCAGGCGACGGCCAGAATGTGCTGGGCCAGGACATCAAGACCGCCGTCATCACGCGGTGCGCCATCGATGACGCCGTCGCCGATCGCTTCGAGGGCGGCCTGGCATTCCAGGAGTTCGAAGCGGTTGGCCGGCACCATCAAGGCCTGGCTCGGCAAGTCGAGGCGATGGTTGGCGCGGCCGATCCTCTGCAGCATGCGCGAGATGCCCTTGGGCGCGCCGACCTGGATCACCAGGTCGACGGACCCCCAGTCGACGCCGAGATCGAGCGTCGACGTGCAGACGACGGCGCGCAACGTGCCGCGCGTCATCGCCGCCTCGACCTTGCGGCGGTTCTCGACCGACAGCGAGCCGTGATGCAACGCAATCGGCAGGTTGTCGTCGTTCAGGCGCCAGAGTTCCTGAAACACGATCTCGGCCTGGCTGCGCGTGTTGACGAAAATCAGCGCCGTCTCGACGCTCTTCAGGATCTCGTAGATCTCGGGCAAGGCGTGGCGCGCGGTGTGGCCGGCCCATGGCACCCGCGCGCCGGAAACCAGAATGCCGATATCCGGTTTGGCCCCGCCGGATACCTGAACGCGCTTCACGCTTTCTCCCGAACCAAGATAGCCCTTCAGCTTTTCCGGTTCGGCGACCGTCGCCGACAGCCCGATACGCCGGTGGCCGGGCGACAGTGCTGCGAGCCGAGACAGCCCGAGTGCCAACTGGTCGCCGCGCTTGGTGCCGGCGAGTGCATGGAGTTCGTCGATCACAACGAAACGCAGATTGCCGAACAGCCTGGGCGCGTCTTCATAGGATATCAGCAGCGCCAGGGATTCCGGTGTGGTCAGCAGGATGTCCGGGGGATCGCGACGCTGTCGCTGGCGGCGCGAGGACGGTGTGTCGCCGGTGCGCGCTTCCAGGCGGATTGGCAAGCCCATATCGGTGACCGGTGTTTCCAGGTTGCGTTTGACGTCGACGGTCAGTGCCTTCAAGGGCGAGACGTAGAGCGTGTGCAGCCCCTCGCCCGCCGCGCCGGCGGCCAGGTCGATCAGGCTGGGCAGAAACCCGGCAAGTGTCTTGCCGCCGCCGGTCGGCGCGATCAGCAGACACGAGTGGCCGCCGGCAACCGCCTCGACCATCTGAAGCTGATGAGGATGGGGCGCCCAGCCCTTTGACTCGAACCAGCCGGCGAAGCCTGACGGCAGAACGGCCGGGGGGCTGGATGTTGCGGAAACAAGCGCCATATGGGCATCATAACGCGCGGCGACAAAAGGGGAACACACATGACCGGTACGGCGCCGACCTGGCTGAGGCCCGTTCCGGGTGGCCTCTATTGCGCGCCCGGCGACTTCTATGTCGATCCGACCCGGGCGGTCGATCGCGCCGTCATCACCCACGGCCACGCCGATCACGCCCGAGCCGGCCATGGCAAGGTCCTGGCAACGGCGGAGACGCTTGCCATCATGACGGCGCGCTATGAGGAAGAGGATACGCCGGGTCGCCAGGCGCTGGCCTATGGGGAAGCCGTTACGTTCGGCGACGTCTCCGTGCGTTTGATCCCGGCTGGCCATGTGCTGGGCAGCGCCCAGGCGGTTCTCGAACACAACGGCGAACGCATCATCGTCTCCGGTGACTACAAACGCCGGCACGACCCGACCTGCGCGCGCTTCCAGGTGGAGCCGTGCGACCTCTTCATCACTGAGGCAACCTTCGGTTTGCCGGTGTTCCGCCATCCCGATGACGGCGAGGAACTGGGCAAACTCTTGGCCTCGCAACGAACGTTCCCGGATCGCGCCCACCTGGTCGGCGCCTACACGCTGGGCAAGGCGCAACGCATCATCGTCCGTCTGCGTGAGCTCGGCTACGACCGGCCGATCTATATCCACGGCGCGCTGGAGGGCATCAACGCGATCTACGCGCGCTTTGGCGTTGACCTCGGCGAGCTGCGCCTCGTCATGGATACCGAGAAGAAAGACATGGCGGGCGAAATTGTCGTCGCGCCGCCCTCGACGCTCAACGAGCGCTGGTCGCGTCGCCTGCCCGATCCGGTCACGGTCTTCGCGTCCGGCTGGATGCGGGTGCGCGCCAGGGCTCGTCAGCGCGCCGTCGAACTGCCGCTCGTCATCTCCGACCATGCCGACTGGGACGAACTCAACGCAACGCTGGACGATGTCGGCGCGCCTCACGTCTGGGTGACCCACGGTGCCGAAGAAGCGCTCGTCCACGCCGCCACGGAACGCGGATTCTCGGCCAAGGCGCTCGCGTTGGTGGGCTATGAGGACGACGCGGAATGAAGGCATTTGCCGACTTGCTCGACCGGCTCGCCTATCAGCACAGCCGCAACGCCAAGCTTGAGCTGATCAAGCGCTATGTGGCGGAAGCGCCGGATCCCGATCGGGGCTACGCGATCGCGGCGATGACCGGCGGGCTGGAGTTTCGCTACGCCAAGGCCGGTCTGGTGCGCGGGCTGGTCATGGAACGGGTCGATCCCGTCCTGTTCGGCCTCTCCTACGATTATGTCGGCGATCTCGCCGAGACCGTCGCCCTGATCTGGCCGCCGGAGCCCGGCGCCAATCGTGTGCCGCCGCTCGGCGAACTCGTGGAGACACTCAGTCAGGCCGGCAAGAGCGAACTGCCGGGTCTGTTGGCACGGTTGTTCGACGCCATGGGACCGAACGAACGCTGGGCGACCATCAAGCTCATCACCGGCGCGCTCCGGGTCGGTGTGTCCGCGCGCCTCGCCAAGACGGCCCTGGCGGCCCAATGGGCGCGCGAACCCGACGAGATCGAGGAGGTCTGGCACGCGGTCGAGCCGCCTTACGAGGACCTCTTCGCCTGGCTCGAGGGACGCGGCCCCCGTCCCGACCCCGCCAAAAGCGCGGCGTTCCGCCCGGTCATGCTGGCGCATCCCCTGGAGGAGCGCGACCTTGAGGCGCTGGACCCCGCAGACTATCGCGCCGAATGGAAGTGGGACGGCATTCGCGTTCAGTTGGTCGGCGAGGCCGGCAAACTGCGGCTTTACTCCCGAACCGGTGACGAGATCGGCGCGGCGTTTCCCGACCTCGTCGACGCGCTGGATTTCGATGCCACCCTGGACGGCGAACTTCTGGTGGTGCGCGACGGCCATGTTGCACCCTTCAGCGACCTTCAGAAACGTCTGAACCGCAAAACTGTTAGCAAAAAGATGCAGTTAAGTCACCCTGCTCATGTGCGACTTTATGATGTTCTCGTCGACGGTGACCAGGATGTCCGCGCCGCCCCGTTCGACGAACGGCGCGAGCGCCTGGAAGCTTGGATCGGCGCCAACCAGCCGCCGTTGATGGACCTCTCGGTTCAGGTGCCGTTTAGCGCGTGGGACGAGTTGGCGGCCCGCCGTCAGGGCAATCTGGCGCCCGGCGTCGAAGGATTGATGCTGAAGCGCGGCGACAGCGCCTATGTGCCCGGGCGCCCGAAGGGTCCGTGGTTCAAGTGGAAACGCGATCCCTTCCTGGTCGACGCGGTCCTGATGTACGCCCAGCGCGGCCACGGTAAGCGTTCGTCGTTCTATTCCGACTACACGTTCGGTGTCTGGCGCAACGGCGAGTTGGTGCCGGTCGGCAAGGCCTATTTCGGTTTTACCGACGAGGAGATGAAGGAGATCGACCGTTGGGTGCGCAACAACACGACGGAGCGTTTTGGCCCGGTCCGGGAAGTCTCCAAGGAACTGGTGCTGGAAGTCGCCTTCGAAGGGCTTCAGCGATCGACGCGGCACAAGTCCGGTGTCGCCATGCGATTTCCCCGGATTTCGCGCATCCGCTGGGATAAGCCGGCGGCGGAAGCCGACGTGATTGCCAATCTGGAGGCGCTGCTGCCGGCCTTCTGAGCCGCGAGGCTCAGCGGCGGCTTAGCTGCCGCGCGCCTCGGCGATCAGGGCTTCCAGTTCAGCGCGACTGACCGCGCCGGGGACCAGTTCGTCGCCGATGATGAAGGCCGGCGTGCCGCGAATGCCGAGCGCCTGGGCGAGCTCATAGTTGGTGTTCAGATGCTCGTCGATGGCCGGGTCTTCCATGTCGGCGCGCAGCTGATCGGTGTCCAGGCCGACGCTCTCGGCCAGCGCCATGATCGAGGCCTCGGAAAAGTCGATATCGGCGAACATCAGGGCTTCGTGGAACGGCTGGTAAAGCCCCTGATTGCGCGCTGCGAGCGCGGCCCGTGCTGCCAACACCGACGGGTCGCCCAGGATCGGGAACTCCTTATAAACCAGTCGGATGCCCTGATCGTCGTTAATCGCCGCGAAAAGGTCCGGCGCCACCCGCCGGCAATAGCCGCAGCGATAGTCGAAGAACTCAACGATAACCACGTCGCCGTCCGGATTGCCGGCTTCCGGCGTTTCGGCGTCGCGATAGATAATGTCGGCCAAGCGCGCCATCGACTCTTGGGCCCTGGCATCTTGGTCGGCCGACGTCTGGCGCTCATAGGCCTGCAGGGCCTCGATGACGACTTCCGGGTTTTCGACCAGGTATTCGCGCACGATCTGTTCGATCTGCTCGCGGCTGAGGTCGGGCAAATCGTCGGCCGCATTAACCGGTGCGGTGGCGAACACCATGAGGGCACCAAGTAAAACTGCTGAAATCATACGCATACAATGACTCCTTCGAACGCCCGTTTAGGCGCTTTTTACCTTGTCGGTCAAATAACCGTTGGGTGAGATCACCCTGCGTCCGTCTCGGACCTTGCCATGCGGACCAGTTCACGCAAGGTCGTTTCATCGAGTGTGCCGACAAACAGCATGTCGCCAACGATGAAGGCCGGTGTGCTGTCAATGCCATCATCCCTGGCGGCTGACCGATAAGCCGACAGAATGGCGGACGTTTCGGGCGAATTTGCATCATCGAGCAGCTTTTCGCCGTCCAGCCCCAGGCTTTCGCCCAGTTCGACCATGGCCGCATCGGTCCAGGTGACCGTCGAGTACATGAGTGCCCGGTGAAAGGTGCTATAGGCATCCTGCCGTGCCGCGGCCAGGGCGAAACGGGCGGCGACGTCCGATTCCGCTCCCAAGATTGGGTATTCAACCAGGATCAGACGTATCCCGAGGTCGCTGTCAACGAGGTCCTGCACCACCGGCGCCATGCGTCGGCAATGGGGACAGCGATAGTCAAAGAGCTCGATGATCGTGACATCGCCGTCGCTGCTGCCTTCGATCAGCAGCGGTCCGGCGGCGGCCAATTTTTGTTCCAGCACCGCCTGGTCGACCGTCGTCAGCGTCCGCCCGTCGACGGTCGGGCCGAAGAAACCGGACTCGCGGCCGACCACCGCGATCGCGGCGACGATCAGGACCATCATGATCGTGCGGCTGCCGCGCGCACGCCGGGACATCAGCTCTTGAACGTCATCCGGTTCGCGCTGATCACCAAATCCTCTCATCGAGCCTCCCAAGCCGTCTTGTCGCGGCCTGTCTTTCCCACAACCGTCGTCTTATCCTAACCGCCTACCCCTCGATACGGGAGTGCCACGATGCGAATGATCAGAAATCCCGTCCCCTGGCCGGGCGGCGCGACCTGTGCGGTCGCCTTTACCTGGGATGTCGACGCGGAATCGGTTCTGCAGATCGACCATCCCGACACCGCGCACCAGCGCTTGTTCAGCCTGTCGGCGATGCGTTACGGGCCGGAGACCGCGGTGCCGCGCATATGCGACATTCTGGCGGAGTTCGGCCACAAGTCGACCTTCTTCGTGCCGACCTGGGTCGCGGAACGTTATCCGTTGGCCATGGAGCGCATGCTGGGCGACGGCCACGAAATCGGCCATCACGGCTACCTTCACGAAAGCCCGAACCTGCAGAGCCCGGAAGACGAAGCCTATTGGTTCCAGCGCGCCCATGAAGGGCTGGAGGCGATCACCGGGCAGAAGATCATCGGCTACCGGGCGCCAAGCTTCGATGTCTCGCCGGTCACCCAGTCGCTCCTGAACGACGCCGGTTACCTTTATGACTCCTCACTGATGGGCGACGACGTGCCCTATGTCATGCGCGAAAACGGGCGCGACCTGATCGAGATACCGGCGACGATCATCCACGACGACTGGCCGCACTTTTCCCACAACTGGGATCTCGGCGCGACCAACCAGATTTCGACACCGGCGCGCGCCAAAGAGCTTTACCTCTCGGAGTTCGACGCCGTATGCGACGACGGCGGTCTATGGGTCGGCGTCTGGCATCCCTGGATCTCAGGACGCCCGGCCCGCGCAAAGATGATGTTCGAGATGATCGAGTACATGCAGACACGCGCCAATTGCTGGTTCGCGCCGCTGAAGGACATCGCCGCACATATCGCGAAGGTGACGGCGGACGGCAGTTGGACGCCGAACGTGCATCAGATGCCCTATCACCCGGGCCGGCTGGCCGAATGGGACAAGGCGACGTGGCAGCCGGCCGCGTCAAAGTCATCGGCGACTGGCGACTAGCCGGAGCAAGACAAAACCATGCTGCTCACGCCCCGGCCGAAGAGCCGGGGTCCATGAACACGGAATTGCGCCCTATGGTTCTCGGTAACGCGTCGCTTTCCGATCCCGTGATCTTTGGTCCCGGGTCAGGCCCGGGATGCAGCATTGATACTGCGACAGGAGACTAGGCTTTCTCCAGCCCGCACCAGTCGGCAATGAAGAGCGCGATTGACTTGGTGACCTGCATGCAGGACTCGAGATTCACGCGCTCGTCGAAGCCGTGGATGTTCTCGGCCACGGGTCCATAAACAAGCGCCGGCATGTCGGCATAAAGGCCGAAAAAGCGAGCGTCGGTGGTGCCGGTCAGCATGCGATCGGGCAAGTCGTCGCCGTAAATCGCCTGATGGCTGGACCGAAGGATCGTTTCGGCCTCTGTGCCCTCTTCCTGCACATACCCTTCGGCCTGAAAACCGTCCCAGGTGATCTCTGGCGGACTGTTGGCGAGGAAAGGGTCCTCGCGCGCGGCGTCTTGCAGGCAGGTCTCAATCTCGCGGCGCGCCTCGCCCAGATCCTGACCGGGAAACAGCCCGGCACGCATGTGGAAGGTGCACCAGGCGGGAACGCTGGACGCCCAGTCGCCGCCCTCGATCTTGCCGACGTTAAAGTTGAGCGGGTGGTCCATGTGGCCATAGCGGTCGTGGCCTCTGGCGTTCCAGGCGTCCTCCAGCGTGTGCAGTTCGCCGATCAGCCGGTACGCCGCCTCAATCGCGTTGGCGCCGCTGCCGGCATAGGCGACATGAACGGGATGGCCGCGCACGGTGACCTGGAACCACATCACGCCGACCTGGGCGCGCATCATGGCGTCACCCATGGGTTCGGGGATCAGGGCGGCGTCGCCGCGATAGCCGCGCTGCAGGCAGGCAAGCGCGCCGTTACCGGTGGCCTCCTCTTCGATCACGGCCTCGATGAAGACATCCGCGGCCGGTTTGAAACCGGCGCGTTTCAGCGCCTCCAGAGCGAACAGGCCGCACACCCAGCCTGACTTCATATCGCCGGCGCCGCGCCCGTACATCCAGCCATCCTTGATGACGGGATCGAAGGGCGGTGTCTGCCACATCTCATGAGGCCCTTCCGGTACCACGTCGATATGACCGTTGATGACAAGCGAGCGGCCCTGGGGGCTCGATGACCGAAGGGCGCCGACTGTCACATAAGCGTCCTGGTAGCCGTCCAACTTCGGGGAATAGCCCGGCATGTCCTGGATGTCGGCGACATCGATCGTCCAGCGATCAACGGCGAAGCCCCGCGCGCCCAATTCGCGAGCCAGGAAATCCTGGGCTGTCGCCTCCTGACCGCGCAGGGACGGAAAGCGCACGAGGTCCTGGGTAAACCGAATCTGTTCGTCGAAACTGGCCTCGACCGCTGTGACGATCGTTTCGGCTGTATTCTGCTCAACCATGTCTTCCCCGTGTGTCGTTTTGCTGGAGGTTAGCGGCCGCCCTCACCCGCGCCAAGAACGCTTCCACAGCCGTCCTAAATTCCGTCTACACTGGTATCGTGCGCCGCTCTGGCGCTTCGGTCTGAGAACCTGGGCTTGACGATGGATCCCCACAAACGAATTCGTTCCGTGATTGCCGGTGAGCGCCCCGACCGGCCGGCGTTTGCTCTGTGGCAGCACTTCCCGGACGCCGACGCGTCGCCGCGTGACTTGGCCGACGCAACCATCGATTTCGCCCGCACCTGGCGGCCCGACCTGATCAAACATACGCCCAATGGCATGTTCGCGGTCGAGGATTGGGTTATCGCCCTGACGGGAAGCCGGAACCTGGAGGTCGACGCCGAGATCGTTCCCTATGCCCTCAATCTCACGTTCGATTGGCGGGAGCTGCCAAGGCTTAACGTCCGCGAAGGTGCGCTAGGCCGAGAGCTGGAGGCTCTACGTCTTGTGTGTGACGCCATTGGCCCGGAGATGCCGGTCTACATGACGCTGTTTGGCCCCTTGACCCTGGCGGGCAAACTTGGCGGCCCGCGTGTCGTCGCCGACATGAGACAGGACCCCGCCGCGCTTCACGACGGCCTGGCAATCATTACCGATACCATGATCGCCTTCACGAAGGCGGTGCGCGAGGCTGGTGCCCACGGCCTTTACTTCGCGACTCAGTATGCCAGCGAAACGTTGTTAAGTGAGGAAGAGCACGCGACCTTTGGTGAGCCCTATGACACCGCCCTTTTGGATGCCTGGGACAATGCCGGGCCGGTTATTTTGCACCTGTGCGGTGAGGATGTGTTCTTTGATCTCTGCAACACCTATCCCGTCCAAGCGGTCTGCTGGGATCACGGGCTTTCGCAGCCGACGTTCCGCGACGCCTTTGAACGGACAGACCGGGTGTTGGTTGCCGGCATGGAGGAGCGGGAGTTTCCGTTGAGCGCACAAACGGTCCGCGCACAAGCCGGCGACGCCTTGTTGGTCAGCGAAGGCGTCCGTCACATCCTGGCGCCGACCTGCGTGATACCCGACGGTTCGAGCGATCAGTCGCTCGCCGCCGTCGCACTTGCCGTCGACCAGTTCGTGCATGCACGCACAACGTAACCCAGGAACCCGAGCTCTTCGCGCGTCACGGGCAGATTGATCCACAAGACCGCCATGCGTTCACCCAGCAGTGATTTGTGCGTTAGCGGTTGATTGCCGACCGTGACATCGATGGCTGAATACGACGACGGCTCGTCCGCCGCCCCCAGCCGGCGACGATTTCTCAAGGGCGGCGCCCTGTTCTCTGCCGCAGCCCTGGTGCTTCCCGAAGTGCCGGCCGCTCTGCTGACGGAGCAACCCGAAGTCAGCGCCGCGAGCGCCGTCGCCTTCTTTGATACGCTGGCCCTGACCCAGGAGCGGCGTGGCAACATGCGCCATACATGGGTCAGAAAGTGGGGTTGGCCGGTGACCGTTCGCTTGCACGGCTCGGTCGCCGACTCATTCCGCGACGATGTCGCGGCTGCCATCGATGTTCTGACACGGCTGACAGGCCACGAAATCGTCCTTGACGGCGACGGTGTCACGCGAGTCGGCACGATCGATATCGTGGTCAGCCCGCACGATGAGATCCATGGACAATTCCCCGCACCGGGTGCTGTCTGCAATACCCACACACGCGGTGCGCGCGGCGCGCTTTATTTCGCACGGGTCGATATCAGCGAAGACTTCACGGATTGTCTGCGTCACGAATTGATGCATGCGATGGGTTTTGCCAATCATTGGAAAAGTCCTGCCGCCGATGCCTCGATGCCGTCGATCCTGGCCATGCGCAATGCGCCGTTTCGGTCCGTAGACTATTCTGACTGGGACCGCCTGGCACTACGCCTGCTCTATCACCCGGACATGCAGCCCGGCCTGCCGCGTGGCATTGCCTTGGAGAAAGCCGAAACCATGCTGATCGAGGCGCTGCAGGACGCCACCTAAGGACACCCTAGAGCGGATCATGGTTAGATGGGACCGCTTGACGGTCCCATCTAACCATGTGAATCCGCTCTTTATCGATGAGTAGAGCGGATTCACCTGTCTTGATGTCATCGCGAAGCGAATCCATCAAAACAGGATCTGCTCTAGGCGACCCTTTCGCACAGGTGAAAGACAGAGCGGCAGGGGTGAGAGAACTCACGTTGGACGATGCGCCAGCCCGCGGCCGTTATCACGGCTTCCCAGTCTTTCACCGCGAATCCCTTGTAGCCGAGCTCCCACTTGTGGCCCCAGGGGTCGGGGTCCGGCGCGAACGATTTGAACCGGCGGAACTTCTTCAGTGACAGATACTGACGCCATGTGAAGGGATTGAGATAGACCGACCAGGCGAACTGGAACCCTTCATAGGGGACCGACAGCACGAGGTACGGAGCACCGCTGGCATGAAACGCAGCCAGAATTGACGGAGCCGTATTCCACGACAGGTGTTCCAAGGTCTCGCAACACATGATGGCGTCGAAACCTTCGATGCCCGATGGGTCGAGCGTGGTGAGGTCCGCCTCGATGTTCGGCCGCTCGGGTCTGTGGAAAGGCGGTGGGAAGAGGTCGAGTGTCGTGACGTCGTATCCGCCGTTGTCCAGCATCGCTGTCACCAGGCCCAGATAGGGCCCGACTTCCAGGATTCTGTTCACGTCGAGGCCGGCCAGCATATGAACCTGCAGCCACTGATGGCCGATGCGCTTCTCGGAGTAATACTGGTGCCACTCCGCCCGCCGCTTGGCGTCGTCGAGATGCGGGACGTTCTCCGGTGTCAGGGTTTCGCGGCTCATGGGCGGCGACCCTATCGGAGGCCCCCGTGGGGCACAACGCGCGAAATGAGGCAAGCCAATGCCGTCGTGACAGGCCTTATCGGCAGGCGGTCTCGGCGCTCGTCGTCCCGACGCCCGTGGCGCCAATCGGCGCGTTTGGAATCCGGCACCTAGTCACCCCAAGTCCCGATGTCCTGGCGCGCCAGAACGCTCGCAACGGAGGGCCGCTTCTTCAGCTCTTGGGTCAGCCGGGCAACCGACGGATGGCGGTTCATGAAGCCCGTGACATCGTCATCGGCCCACAAGGCGAACATGACGAGGTAGACGTCAGCAGCGCTGAGCCGGCCACCAGCAAGATAACCATCGTCTTGCAGCGCAGTCTCGATCATTGTCCATTGCGTAGCCAAGACGACTGATGCCCGCTTCTTGACGGCGCCGAACTGGGCGGGGTCGTCGATACAGTTCTCCGGATGAATGAGCTGCATGAACGCCGGGTAGAGCGACGCCGACAGAAACGATATCCAGCGCAGGTAAGAAACCCGCGCGGGATCATCCAGTTTCGGCGCCAGATCACCCGAAGAATGGCGGTCGGCCAGGTAGAGCATGATGGCGCCTGACTCCGTCAACAGCCGGCCATCATCCAGCTCGAGCGCCGGCACCTGGCAAAGTGGATTGAGTTTGGCGTACCAGGCGGGGTCGATCTGGTCGCGGTAGCCGGTAACGAGCACCCGCGAGCACGGCGCGCCCAGTTCCTCCAGCAGCCACTCGACCGCGAGGGAACCGGCGAACGGGCGGCCGAACAGGCGATAACTCATGACGCGGCCTCCTTTGAGCAGATCCTGTTTTGATGACATCGCTTCGCGATGGCATCAAGGCAGGTGAATCTGTTCTACAAATCGATAGAGAGCGGATTCACATGGTTCGGTGGAACCGTCAAGCGGCTCCTCCTAACCATGATCCGCTCTAGCGCGGCGGATCATATCCTTGGCGATCACGAGTTGCTGGATCTGCGACGTGCCTTCGTAGAGCCGGTAGATCCTGACATCGCGATAAAGCCTGGAGACCGCGTAGTCGTTGATGTAGCCGGCGCCGCCGTGGATCTGGACGGCGCGGTCGGCGACCCGCCCGAGCATTTCGCTGCAGTAGTACTTGGCTTCCGCTGCAATGCGCGGCAGCTTCTCGCCGGCTTCGTAACGCTGGGCGGCGTCACGCACCAGTGCCCAGCCGACATCGTGTTCGGTTTGGCTATCGGCCAGCATGGCCTGGATGAGCTGGAAATCCGCGATGGCCTGACCGAACTGCTGGCGTTCGATGGCATAAGCCACGGATTCCTGGATCAACCGGTCGGCGAGGCCGCAGCAGCATGCCGCAATATGCAACCTGCCCTTGTCCAGCACCTTCATGGCCGTCTTGAACCCGGTTCCCTCGACACCGCCGATCAAAGCCGATCCCGGGATCCGGCAGTCCTCGAAGATGACATCGCAGATCTGACCACCTTTCTGGCCCATCTTGTTTTCAGGTTTGCCCAGCCTGATGCCCGGCGTATCGGCTTCGACCAAAAAGGCGGATACGCCGCGTGCGCCCTTTTGGTCAGGATCGGTGCGCGCCATGACCGTGAACAGATCCGCCGTCGGCGCGTTCGTGATGTAGCGCTTGGTGCCGTTGAGCACGTAACCGTTGCCGTCGCCAGTGGCCCGGGTCTTCACCGAGGCGGCGTCGGAGCCAATATCCGGCTCGGTCAGTGCGAACGAGGAAATCATGTCGCCGGAAGCAAGCTTCGGCAGATAAGCCTGTTTCTGTTCCTCCGTACCGTCGATCAGAATGCCTTGGGAGCCGATGGCAACATTGGTGCCGAAGGCCGAGCGAAAGGCCGGTGCCGCATGGGTGATCTCATAGGCCACCCTCACCTCCTCGGTGATCGAGAGACCCAGACCGCCATACTCTTCGGGGATCGTCAGGCCGAACAGACCCATCGCCTTCATCTCGTCGATAATGGCCGGCGGTATCGTGTCGGTGGCGTCGACCTCGGCCTCGGCCGGGATCAGGCGTTCCCCGACGAACCGCTGGATCGTTTTGACAAACTGCTCAAGTGTTTCCTGATCGAGCGCCATGGGTTCCCTTTCCGAGATCGTTCGGCGCACGATAGCGACAAATTTTCTGAGAACCCAGGCATCATGCCGCCAAAGTGGTGTTTGCCTGTGCTATGACACCTGCGCCAGCGCCAGGGAGGGCGAGGATTCATGAGCGGCGTCATGCTTGTAACGGGCGGCAGTCGAGGCATCGGCGCGGCGATCGCGCGCCGGGCAGCCCAGGCCGGTTACGATGTCGCCGTGAACTTTGCCGGTCGTGCCGATAAGGCAGCGGAGGTCGCCGCGGACGTCCAGAAGCTGGGACGCAAGGCCATGACGATCCAGGCCGACACGGCCGATCCGCAAGCCGTCGAGGCCATGTTCGCCGAGACCGACCGCGTTCTGGGTCCCGTGACGGCGCTCGTCAACAACGCCGGCATTGTTGAGAAGATGACCACGGCGGAGCTGGATCCGACGCGCCTGAGCCGCATGATCGACGTCAACATCACCGGGTGTTTCCTGTGTTCCCATCAGGCGGTCCGGCGCATGGGCCGCTCGTTCGGCGGTGACGGCGGCACCATCGTCAACATCTCGTCGCGCGCCGCGGCGTCCGGCGGTCTTCCCGGCTCGATCGGCTATGCCGCGACCAAGGGTGCGGTGGACAGCATGACCCTGGGTCAGGCCAAAGAACTGGGACCGGAAGGAATCAGGGTTGTCGCCATCCGCCCTGGCTTGATCCACTCTGACATCCACGAGCCGAACGGTGGCCGTGACGCCGTCCACAAGATGGCGGCGGCGTCGGTCCCCTTGGGTCGCGGCGGCGAGCCCGATGAGGTCGCCGGTCTTGCGGTGTGGCTGTGTGGTGATGAGGCAAGCTATGTAAGCGGCGCGCTGTTCGATGTCGGCGGCGGCCGCTAGGTACAGTTAGAGAGCACGAGACGGTGAACCGATAACATGAACAAGATCTCCTCCAACCTTTCCGGCGCTCAGGTTTTTGTCGCGGCCCTAAAACGCCATGGCGTCGATATCATGTTCGGCCAGAGCATCCCGACGCTGTTCTATCTGGCGACCCCCGACTACGGCATCGAGCAGATCACCTACCGGACCGAGAACGCCGGCGCGGTCATGGCCGATGCCTACGCCCGGATCTCCGGCCGTATCCCGGTCGTCACCGCCCAGAACGGTCCCGCGGCAACGCTTCTGGTTGCCGGGCTTGCCGAAGCATTGACCGCGTCCATTCCCATCGTCGCGTTGGTTCAGGAAGTGCCCGCCGAAAACCGCGACCGCAACGCGTTCCAGGAACTCGATCAGCTCGAGCTGTTCAAGGGCGCGGCCAAGTGGATCAGACGGGTCAGCGAGCCCGGGCGGATTGATGACTATGTGGACATGGCGTTCAAGGCCGCCGGCAGCGGCCGGCCAGGTCCGGCCGTGTTGTTGTGCCCAGCCGATCTGATCGAGCGCGCGGGTGCTGCCTCGTCGTCGCGTCACGAGAACCTGGGGCGCTATCCGATCGACCGCCCGGTCGCCGACCCCGTCGCGGTCAGCAAGGCTGCAGACCTGTTGGCTGCCGCCGACAACCCGTTCGTCTGGGCCGGTGGCGGCGTTCACAGCTCGCGTGCCTGGAACGATGTCGCGACACTGCAAGAGACCTGTCACCTGCCCGTCGCGACGACGACCATGGGCAAGGGTGTGATTGACGAAAGCCACCCGCTGTCGATGGGTGTAATCGGCTATTACATGGGTACCGGCGGCGCGACACGTCACCTGCGCCCCATGGTCGAGCGGGCCGACGTGATCTTGGCGGTCGGCAACCGCACCAACCAGAACGGCACGGACTCGTGGTCGCTGCTGCCGGAAGGCGCTCGGATCATCCATATCGATATCGACCCGATGGAGATTGGCCGAAACTACGAAGCGCTCCGGCTGGTCGGTGACGCCAGCCTGACCTTGCGTGCGCTGACAGCGCAGTTAGAACAGCGTGACCTGACCAAACGTCAGACCGCCCGCAGCCGCGTCGAAACGGAGATATCGTCGGCCCGTCTTCAGCACCTCGAGGAACGCTCCGCGCGGGCGAGCACCGATGCTCATCCGATCCGGCCCGAAAAGCTTATGGCCGACCTCGACGCCATGCTGACGCCCGAACACATCGTTGTCGCCGACGCGAGCTATGCTTCAATCTGGATCTGCAACAACCTGATGAGCCGGCGTCCGGGCATGCGGTTTTTAACACCACGCGGCATGGCAGGGCTTGGCTGGGGTCTGCCCTATGCGCTGGGCGCCAAACTCGCAGAGCCCAAGGCGCCGGTCTTCGCGCTGGTGGGCGATGGCGGTTTCGCCCACGTCTGGTCGGAGCTCGAAACCGCCTACCGTCATGGTTTGCATGTTGTGTTGGTCGTGCTGAACAATCAGATCCTGGGTTATCAGAAACACGCGGAGAATGCCCGTTATGGCGACCACACAGGCGCCGTCTATTTCCAGCCGGTCGATCATGCGGCCATTGCACGCGCCTGTGGTTGCCGCGGCGTTACCGTCACCGAGGCCGCCGCATTCCACGCGGCACTCGCCGACGCGTTTGCCGCAACGAAGGAAGCGACCACTGTGATCGATGTCATGGTCGACCCGGATGCCCACCCCCCGATTACCGCCTTCGAGAGTTGATGATGAACAAAGCCGCGAACCCTTTGATCCCCGATGGTTTCGTCAAGCATGAGTCGGACGACCCTTACGAAGAGTTGAACGGCCTGGTCTACATCAACGACATGGGTGACGGCCGCGTCGAGGTCGGCTTGCTGGCCGACGAACGCCACGCCAATGAGTACGGCGCGGTGCATGGCGGTGTCATGATGATGATGGCCGATGCGGCGCTCTGCATGAACTCGCGATGGCACGACCCTAAGGAAGGCGCCATCACCGTGTCGGCGCACAATGACTTTGTCGCCGGCGCCCAGATCGGCGAGTTTCTGGAAACCCGATCCAGTGTCGTTCGGCGCACAGGTTCGTTTTCGTTCATGCGCTGCGACGTAATGGTCGGCGATCGTGTCGTGATGGCATCGTCCGGTATCATCAAGCGCCTGCTGCCGAAATCTGACGGTTAGCTATGATCACCTGCCGAACGATCATCCTGTTGATTGCGTCGGCATTTGTTGTTGCGACGGCGCAGGCTGAAGATGGTCGCGCCGATCCAGCAAGGATCGTCGGTACCTACCAGGGTCAAGCTGTCAGCGGCGGCGTGGTGGTCGACGTCATTACGACCTTCAGCCTCGACAAGTCGGACATGCTGGTGGGCACCTACCGGTTTAATCAGGGTGATGAGTGGTTTGACGGCACGCTGACCAAGACGCGGTTCTCCGAACAGGGCGATGTGACCTTTATCTGGCAAGACGCATTCGGCGCCGGCACGCTGACGGTCACCTTCGCTGACGACTATCAATCATTCACGGGCGCCTGGTCAGGTTTGGAAGATACATCCGACGCCTTCCCCTGGACGGGCAAGAGGACAAAATAGACACGCCGCTACAGTCGGCGCACGAAAACCAAGGGAACGAAACATCATGGGCCGTTACGACAAATCGATTGCAATCCAGGAAGAAGCGCGCCGATTCTTGGCCGGCGGCGTCAGCAGCAACTTCCGGTACCACACGATTCCCGTGCCGCTGTGTTTTGAGCGTGGTGACGGTCCCTATCTGTGGGATGCCGACGGCAACCGCTATATCGACTATGTCCTGGGCAACGGTCCGGCGATCTTGGGCCACAGTCCGGCCGGTGTTTTGGATGCGGTGCGCCACTCTCTTGATATCGGGCAGGCGTTTACGGCTATTCATCGTGGCGAGCTGGACCTGGCGCGCCGCCTGACCGAGATCATTCCCTGCGCCGAGCTCGTGCGTTTTGACATATCCGGTACGCAGGCCGACCAGATTGCGCTGCGCCTGGCGCGCGCCCACACCAACCGCACGAAGGTCATCAAGTTCGAAGGTCAGTATCATGGTTGGGCCGACAATATTCTGGCCAGCGTCGGGCCGGCGTTGAACGAGGCCGGCCCCAGCGATCATCCGACGACGGTCCTGCACAGCCGTGGTCAGTTGGAGAACGTCGCGGAAACCTTGATCGTTCAACCGTTCAACGACATCGATCAGGTCGATGCCACGCTTAGGGAACACGCCGGCGAAATCGCCGCCATCGTGTTGGAGCCAATCGCCTGCAATTCCGGCGTTGTCGAACCGGAGCCGGGCTATCTCCAAGGTCTGCGTGCGCTGTGTGATCGCGAAGGCGTGGTGCTGATCTTTGACGAGGTGATTACCGGTTTTCGTGCCGGCTTGGGCGGTGCCCAGGAACGTTATGGCGTGACGCCGGATCTCGCCGTCTTTGCCAAGGCGGCGGCAGCCGGTTTCGCGATCAGTATCGTTGCCGGAAGACGTGATATCATGGAAGGCGTCATCGACGGTGTCATTCACGGCGGCACCTACAATGGCCTGACGTCCAGCATCGCGGCATGCAGCGCGGCGATCGACGAGCTGGAGCGAGATGAGCGGGCTGCTTATCGGCGCATGGACAATGCCGGCGGTCGATTGGTCGACGGATTAAACGACCTCGGCCGCAAGCACGGTTTGCCGCTGCATGCCCAGGGCATCGGCGCCATCTTCACGACAGTCTTTTCCGAGAACGGACCGCTCAAGAACTATCGCGACTACAAAAGCACGGACGAAACCATGCGTTTACGTTTCGTCGAAGAAATGCAAAACCGTGGCGTGCGCGTCACCGCGCGGGGCACCTGGTTCATGTCAACGGTGCATGGCGATAGCGAAGTGGATGCGACGCTCGAAGCCGCCGATGCGGCGCTCGCGGCGATGTCTCAATCCCCGTCCTGATCCTGGTCGGCGAAACCAAAGGTCCCCTGCTCGACCAGCCAGGCCAACACCATGTCGACTGTTTCAGGTGCGAAGAGCCCGCTGATCATGGCGTGGTCGATCGACGTGGCTGACGCCAGCACGCTCGCGAGTTCCTGCGGACAGGCAATCGACGCGCCATCGGCGAACAGGAGCGAACGGCCGTCGGATAACGCACCATGCGCCAGACGTGAACCGGCCCAGCGTTCCAGGACATCGCCCGCCGCCAGCCGCTCGCGAATGGACTGGCCGTCAAGTGGGATCGCCGGCGGGTGCGCGGGCATACGCGGTTCGCTTGTCAACTCGCCCACAAGAGCCATCATCTGATCGGGATCCTGCGCGCAGGCCAGGAGGATGTCGGCCATCGCTTTGACGTCGGCGGGATCTATTGACGTCGTATCGCCATCGCAGGCTGGACGACCGGCATCAGTGAACCGGGGTTCGCTTTCGGCGTCGTTCAACCAACGGACGAGCAGCTGATCGGCGAGTTTGCTGGAGAGATCTGTAAGACCCGGCGCTCTGAAGCCAATCGACAACGTCACGCTCATGTCGTCCAGCGCGACGCCGTCATGTGGCACGCCCGGCGGCAGATAAAGCACGTCGCCTGGTTCGAGATCGTGCTGCTCCTCCGGTTCAAACGATGATTGGAGGCGCAGCGGTTGATTCGGCACAAGCGGCGACACCGGACCGCCATACGCCCAGGACCGGCGGCCCTGAGCTTGCAGCAGGAAGACGTCGTACTGATCGACATGAGGACCAACGCCGCCACCGGCCGCCGATAGAGACACCATCACATCGTCGACGCGCCAGCGCGGCAGAAAACCAATGCTAGCGATCAGGTCGTGCAGTTCCGGCACCCAGACTTCCGTCGACTGAATCAGCAACGACCAGCCGGCCTCCGGCAGATCATCGAAGGTCGCCGGATCAAGGGGGCCATGGGTGACGTCGAACGTTCCTCCACGGCGAACCACAAGGCGAGACTGGACTTGGGGTTCGCACGCGAGATCGAACAGGTCATCGGGATCGAAGGGCAGGACAAAACCGGCAAAGGCTGCCGGACACATCAGGGTCCGCTGTTGCCATATACTGGTCAAGAAGTGTTGGGATGTCGTTCCATCAGGAAATCGGAATGTATTCATGCCAAACCTGCCATGCGACACGCACTACACGCGACCAGTTGATCAAGAACCGAACCGATCGAGTTGCCTTGCGGTAAAAAACGCGCTGAAATAGGTCTTAACAAGGGTTCTGCGGCCTCGGCCGCTCCAATAACGGTGGTTTCAAAGGGAGAAGATAGTATGACGATCAAGAAGTTTACGACCACACGACGGGACGTGCTGAAGAAAACGACCGTTGCCGCGGCCGCCAGCACGCTTCCCGTCGGTACATTTCTGCGCCGCGCTTGGGCGGCAGAGCCGATCAAGGTTTCGTCCTATGGTGGTTATTTCGAAGACATGCTGTCGGAATACGCCTATCCGGAGTTCGAGAAAGCATCCGGCATTCAAGTCGAAACGGTTTCCCAGCCCGGCGGCTATGCCTGGTTCACGCAGCTTGAGAACGGCATGTCGGCAGGCAACGCGCCCGTGGACATCACCATGGCGGCCGGCGGTTCGATGCGTCGCGCCAATCATCTCTTCACGCCACTCGACCCGGCACGTGCGCCGAACATGGCGAACATTCCCGACTATCTGATCTATCGGAACGCGGACGGACTGCCGGTCGGTTCACCCATGCTTGCCTGGTACACGACGTTCGTGACCAATGTTGAAACTTGGCCTGAAGCGCCGACAAGTTGGGCCGATGCGTGGGATCCGAAGTATGTGGATTCCTTCGGTTGGGCAAACAGCGCCGACTCCAGTTATCTGATTGACATTGTCGCCCGCACGTTTTTTGACGGCCAGGACATCATGAAGTCCAAAGACGGTCTGATCACCTGCATGGAGAAAGGCGTCGAACTGAAGGACAACGTCAAGCTCTGGTACAATGACGAAGGTCAGTTCCAGGCGATGTTGCAGTCTGGCGAACTGACTGGTGGCCAGTACTATCATGACGTCACCGAAGTCATGATTGCCGACGGCTTCCCGATGCGCTCGACCTTCCCCAAGGAGGGCGGCGTGATCGACTTTGGTGCCTGGGCCATGTTGACCAGCACCGACAAGGTCGATCAGTGCTATGAGTTCATCAACTGGTGCGCCTCGCCTGAAGCACAGACCGTGACAACGGAGAACCTGTGGACCGCCCCGGTTCTACCGCGCGATATGCTTCCCAATCTGTCGGATGAATCCTTCAATCTGGCGTCAAGTGAAATCCCGCCTATCGTTATCGACTATGACATCTACGTCGAAAACGGAGACTGGATCGCCGAGAAGTGGCAAGAGCTGCTGACCGGAGCGTAAGGGAATTCCTTTGGGCGGGGGCTTAAGACCTCCCGCCCTTTCCCTTTTCATGACGCCGTCCCGAAAGGGACTGGGGCAAGGCGGATGATTTTATGAGCGGCCTTCAGCTATCCAGCATCACAAAGAAGTTCGGGCAGATTACCGCTGTCCACGACATCAACCTCGAGATCCCTAACGGTAAGTTCGTTTCATTTCTGGGGCCATCGGGGTGCGGCAAGACGACATTGCTGCGCATGATTGCCGGTCTTGAGGCACCGACCGATGGTGCGATCCTGCTTGACGGCGAAGACATCACGCCGATCCCGACCCATCAACGCAGTATCGGCATGGTCTTCCAGTCGCTCGCGCTGTTTCCCCACCTTAGTGTCGGGGACAACGTGACCTATGGTTTGCGCATCCGCGGGATGGACAAGGCAAAGCGGCGGGCCCGCGCGGGTGAGTTGCTGGACCTGGTTCGCTTGCCCGGCGTCGAGGAACGTCGGGTCTCTCAGTTGTCTGGCGGTCAACGGCAACGTGTCGCGATCGCCCGTGCGCTGGCTTTGGAACCAAAGCTCTTTTTGCTCGACGAGCCGCTATCGGCACTCGACGCTAAGCTGCGCGAAGAAATGCAGGTCGAACTGCGTATTCTTCAAGAGCGCCTGGGTATCACCACGATCATCGTGACGCACGATCAGCGCGAAGCCATGACCATGTCCGATGAAGTCGTGGTCATGTCGACGGCGAAGATCCAGCAGATGGGCCCGCCGCTCGAAATCTACCGGACGCCGGCAACCGCGTTTGTCGCCGAGTTTATCGGCACCAGCAACTTGATGAACGTCAAGGTGATCGGTGAGGGTGAGGTAGAAGCGCACGGCGAGCGGTTTACCGTGGAAGCGATTGCCGATGGCCTTGCCGCAGGATCCGATGCGGTGTTGTCAATCCGTCCCGAAGAAGTTCACGTGTTGCCGTCCAGCAATGTCGGTCCAAACCAAATGACCGGCAAGGTTACGTTTGTGCGCGATGTCGGCGCGAGTATCGAGACCTTTGTCGACTGTGGCGACCACACCGTCGTCGGCCTGGCGACACCGAAGGAACGGCCGGACATTGGGGTCGGCGACGAGGTCCGCGTTGAATTGCCGGCCGAAGCGTGCGTGGTCGTCAAGCCATGAGCGTTGCCGAGGCATCGACACCGGTGGTGGAAGATGAACGCCATGGCGTTTTCTATCGGTTCTTCATTACTGGCATCGTCGAACCGATACGCCGGTATCCGCTGGGCCTGTATCCCACCATCATGCTCGGGGTGTTCTTTTTCATTCCGTTCCTGATCATGGTCGATATCAGTTTCTGGCACCGTGTTGAGTCGCGCAATTACGTGCGGGCGTTTGAACTCACGCACTACGCGCGGTTCTTTTCGCCGCTCTTCACACGGCATCTTTGGGTTTCCGTCCAGTTCGCCATGCTGGCAAGCGCCTTTTGCTTGGTCGTTTCCGTCCCATTCACTTATTTCCTGAGCCGGTTCCGGCGCAAAGGCCAGGTTGTGGCGCTGGTGTTTGTGCTGTGCGTTCTTTCGCTCTCCGAAGTGATCATTGCCTATTCGTGGTCGGTCCTGTTATCGCGCTCAGCGGGCATACCGAAGTTTCTCTTTGAAATTGGCATTCTGGATAGCCCGGGCTCCTGGTTCCCTGGCTTCTGGGCGGTGATGTGCGGTCTGACCTATTTCAACGTGCCGCTGGCCATCCTGGTGCTCTATCCCCAGTGCACGCGTCTTGAGCGCGAATTGACCGAGGCCGCGCAGACGCTTGGCGCGTCTCCCATCGTGACGTTCTGGACCGTCGTCATCCCGCTTCTCTGGAAGGCGATCCTGGCCTGTTTCATCCTGCTCTTTGTCTTCACCATGGGGGCCTTCGTGACGCCGTTGTGGTTGGGTGAACCGGAGAACACGATGTATGCCCAGCTTATTGCCGATCAGATGCTGAGTCGGAACAACGCTCCGTTTGCGGCGGCGCTCGGCGTCTTCCTGGTCATCGTGACCCTGGCCCTTGTGGCCGTTACCTTTGTCCTGGGTAAGGAACGCAGCCCGGTTGCGGGAGCAAGACGATGATTGTTTCTGTCTGCAAACGCATCTTCATTATCGTGTCGTTCATCGTGCTCAGCGCACCGCTGTTCATCGTTGCCGGTGTCTCGCTGAACGAAAAGAAGCTGATGTTCTTCCCGCCCAGAGGCCTCTCGCTCAAATGGTACCCTGAGGTCTTCGAGAAGACGGTCTGGTTCGAGGCGTTGAGCAACAGTTTGATCATCGCAGCCTGCGCCGCGCTGCTGGCCGTTTCGATTGCGCTGCCGACATCCTACTTCCTGTGGCGCTACCGCGTTACTTACGCCAAGGTCCTGTTTGGCCTGGGTCTTGTGCCGTTCTCTCTGCCGCCCGTGATCACCGCGCTCGGCATGTTGATCTTCTGGGCGCAGTGGATCGGGTATGCCGGTCGCATCGAGAACATCATCATCGCGCACGGCGTGTTTCTTGTGACCTTGCCCATGGTGATGATTTCCCTGGGCCTTGAGTCGATCGAGCAGGAGTTGCTGGAGGCCGCCGAAACCATGGGCGCCAACCGACGCAAGGTGTTCACCACCGTCATCTTTCCCATGGTGTTCCCCTATATGTTTGCGGGATACGCCTTTGTGTTCGTGGTCAGCATGAACGAATACATCATCTCGTTCTTCCTCGGCCAATCGGCGACCATCACCCTGCCGGTGCAGATTCTGTCGAGTCTGAGGTCAGGTTATTCGCCTGTGACGGCATCGGTCGCGGTCATGTTCATTCTGCTCGCGGTGGTCGTCTTCTCCCTTGTCGCCCGCTTCAGCGACCTGCCCAAATTGTTGGGCGCGTGGTCGCCCAAGGAGTAAGTTTCGGGTCCCACATTCACTGAGGATACGCCATGTACAAACTCCACGGCGGTTCGTTCACACGCGCTCTGGCGCCGCAAATGGTCTTGGAAGAAGCGGGCCTGCCTTATGAACTCCATGTCGTCGACATGGCGGGTAAGGAGTTTCGCAACGAGGCCTACCGCAAACTCAACCCGGCGGGTTTCGTGCCGGCGCTTGAGACACCGGAGGGTGATGTCCTCCACGAGGCCGCCGCCATCATGCTCTATCTGACCGACCGACACGGGTTGGAGGACTTGGCGCCATCACCGACCGATCCGCAACGTGGTGTCTTCTTGAGCAAACTCTTCTACTTCACCAACGACCTGCAGCCGTCGTTCAAGCGGTTCTACTATGCCTCGCGCTACGCCTTGCATAAATCCGACATCGACGACTTGCGAGCCCAATGCCGCGAGATCATCCTCGAGCGTTGGCAGGTGCTGGAGGACTGGCTGGCGACGAACGGTCCCTATCATCTGGGCGACCGGATGACGTTCGCCGATTTGCACTTGGCCATGTGGATCGCCTACGGCTTTGACAAACCTGCCGATTTTCTGGACGCGTTCCCGGCCTCGCGCCGGCTCTATGATCTCTGCCTGAAACGCCCGGTCGCCGGTCCCATGCTGCGTGACCTCGTGGATATCATCGCAGGACGTAGAGCGGCGTAAAAACTAGAGGTCTGTCATCAGGTCGCTGTTCTTCAGGTCGGTCACCAGCATCGCGCCTGGCGTGTGCGTGATGCAGATCTCTGGCTTGGCGCGCTCAAGCGCGACCTGAGGCGTCACGCCACATGCCCAAAACACCGGTATCTCACCGTCGCGCAGGACGGCGCGATCGCCGAAGTCGGGTTTGTTCAAGTTCATGATGCCGATCGCGGCGGGATCGCCGATTTGTACCGGCGCGCCGTGGGCGTGGGGAAAGCGCGCCGTGATGATCTCCGCGAGACCAGCATCTGCCCGCGTAAACGGCCGCATGGAGACCACCATCGGTCCGCCAAACGGCCCGGCCTCGCGGGTCGGTATCGCGCTTCGATACATCGGCACGGTCGTATCCTGTTCGATGTGGCGCAGGGAAAGGCCCGATGCCATCAAAGCCTCCTCGAAGGAGAACGAGCAGCCGAGCACGAAGGCGACGAAGTCGTCGCGCCACAGTCCGGTGATGTCGCCACTATCACCGGCGTACCGGCCGTCATGAAAGATGCGGTAGGACGGTAGGTCGCTGCGCATGTCGACCGCCTCGCCCAGGTCCGGAAGCGACGGATCACCGGGCGCTGAGCGTCCCAGCAGCGGGCATGGTTTCGGGTTATTCGCGCAATACTGTGAGAAATCGTCCGCATAGGTTGCCGGCAGTATCACCACATTGCCCTGGACGAAGCCTGGCGCCTGACCAGCCGTATGAACGGTATGACGACCAGACCGTGCCGCGGCACGAAGTGCCTTGGGTGATGTGTGGATGTCCGTCATGTGACACTAACGCGCAGGTTTGCTCCCGGTATGCGAGCATCTTGCCACATTAACGGTCAGCCGCGGGGCGAAAGTTCCACGTTGTCAGGTGTTCGAACAGTTTCGGCGTTCACCAATTCACTTGAGTGGCATAGAGTGCCGGTGGACCGCCACACTGGATGCAGGGAGAGAACATCATGACAAAGATTATGGATATTGCAGAGTTCCGGTCGCGCTTGGATAACCACGACATCTCGCGCCGTGACGTTCACAAGGTCTTGGCCTCTGTCGGCTTGGGCACGGCAATGCTGCCAGCGATCCCCGGTATGGCGCGTGCGCAGGATGGCCTCGGCACCGACACCGATCTCATGGTGTTCACATGGGCGGGCTACGACGTGGCGGAGCTTGCCGGTAGCTACATCGAAAAGCACGACGCCTTGCCTTCCTTCACGCTTTGGGGTGAGGAAGAAGAAGCGTTTCAGAAGATGCGCGCCGGTTTCAGGCCCGACATCGCCTGGCCGTGCTCCTATAGCCTGAAGCGCTGGTGGGATGCCGGCCTTCTCGCCAACCTCGACACCAGCCGTCTAGACCATTGGGACGACGTTTTCTCGTCCCTCAAGACGATCGAAGGCGCTCAGATCGAGGGCGAGCAGGTCTTCTTCCCGCTTGATTGGGGCAACAGCTCGGTCCTGTTCCGGCCCGACTTGGCGCCTGAATACGCGGGTGCCGAGAACCATTCGTGGATGATACTGTTCGACGAGAAATATGCCGGCCGGCTCGGCATTTACGATTCCGTCGATGGTGTCTTCGGTGTCGTCGGCGCGGTGATTGGCGCTGAGAACCCGTTCGATATGACCGACGAAGAACTGGAACGCGCGACCGAGATGATGCGCAAACAGCGTGACGTCTTGCGGTGGTACTGGACCGACATCACCTCGGTCGAGCAAGGATTGGCGACTGGCGAGCTCGTCGCGTCCTATGCCTGGAACAGTTCCGTCGTCGAACTCAAAAAACAGGGTGTCGAGATCGAGTACATGAACCCCAAGGAAGGCATCTATACCTGGGTTTGCGGCCTCGTTCACATTGCGACCGGCGAAGGCAATCAAGACAAGGTCTACGACTACCTGAACGCCGTGTCCTCAGTCGAATCCGGCATTTTCGAGATCACCGAGTATGGCTACGGCCACTCAAACAAGAAAGCGTTCGAGGCGGTGCCTGAGGAAACCTTGGCCGACCTTGGGCTGACTGATCCGGAGACCTTCCTCTCGAGCAGCCGTTTCTTCTCTGAGATCCCGCCGACGACCCGCGAGAAATACATCGCGCTGTTCGACGAAATCAAGGCGGGTTTCTGAGCGAAATCACTTACTGAGCGAGCATCACGGGTCGGCCTTATGCCGGCCCGTTTTGTTTTCACTGGGCGTTTTCAAGTGCGACTGACCCGCCTATTCTCTCGGCACACGGTCGGGGTTTAAGGGGACATGCCACAAGTCGATCCGCGTGACGATCAAAGCGTCGGCAAGGTGCTGGCCACGCGCGTTGAACGCCATGGCGACGCACCGTTCCTGATCTGCGATGACGATGTCATCTTGAGCTATCGGGATGCTGACCGCGCCTCGAACCAGGTCGCCAACGCCCTGATGGACCTGGGCATCGAAGCGGGCGAGACCGTGCTTGTCATGATGCCGAACGTGGCCGAGTTTGCCTTCGTTTGGCTGGGCCTCGGCAAACGCGGTGCGATCCAGGTCCCCGTCAACACGGCCTATCGCGGCAACTTGCTGGTGCACGTGCTGAATGACTCATCGGCGCGTACCATGATCGTCGAGACGCAGTTTCTGGAGCGTTTGGCCGACGTTGCTGACAAACTGGAACATCTGGAGCGCTTGATCGTGTTCGATCGTGGCGACAGCGCGACAGCCATGCCGAGCGCCCTCGCCTCGATGGCGAACGTGGATTTCGCCGCGCTGTTGGACGCGCCGGATACGCCGCAGGAGGGACTTCCAAGCTACCGTGACATCAAAGCGGTCATGTACACGTCTGGCACGACCGGCCCATCGAAAGGCGTGATGATCACCCATGCGCACGCCTATACCTATGCCCATGGCGGGATTGACCTGATGGACCTGACGCCGGGCGATGTCTATTACGCGCCTTTGCCGCTGTTTCACATCGCCGGTCAGTGGGCCATGGTCTATGCCGCCATGATCGGCGGCGCGGCGGCCGTGATCACCGAGCGCTTCAGCGTCGAGCGGTTCTGGCATGACGCCAAGCGGTTCAACGCGACGGTCACGTTTTTTCTAGGCGCCATGGCGAACTTCCTGTCGGGACAACCGGAACAACCAGACGACAAGGAGACACCGATCGATCGTGCGCTGGTCGTGCCGATGTTCCCGGAGGTCTATGACTTCGGCAAGCGGTTCGGGATGCGCATCAAGACGACCTATGGATCGACGGAAGTCAACGCGCCGCACCGCCTGGATTTCGACCACCCGGACTGGAAGACCTGCGGATACCTGCACGACGAACTGTTCGAAGCCAAGATCGTCGACGAGCACGATGAAGAAGTCCCCAACGGCACGGTCGGCGAGTTCTGCATTCGCGCCAAGGAACCGTGGCTCTTGATGGCGGGCTACTGGCGTCACCCCGAGTGGACGGAAACCGCATGGCGCAACCTGTGGCTTCACTCCGGTGACGCCATGTACCGCGATGACGCCGGTTTCTATTACTTCGCCGACCGCGTGAAGGATTCGATACGCCGGCGCGGCGAAAACATCTCGTCCATGGAAGTCGAGACCGAGGTCAACAGTCATCCGGCGATTCTGGAATGCGCTGTGTTTCCCGTTCCCAGCGTGCACACCGAAGACGAGGTGATGGCGAGTATCGTTCTCAAAGACGGACAGTCAATTGATCCCCTCGAGCTCATTCGGTTCCTGGAACCACGCATGGCCTATTTCATGGTGCCGCGATTTGTCGATGTCGTGGCAGCGCTGCCCAAGACGCCGACCGGCAAGATCCAGAAGTACGAGCTGCGCGACAAAGGGGTGACGCCGTCGACCTGGGACCGTGAGGCGGCGGGCGTCAAGCTTAAGCGCTGACGTGGACTTTGCTCTCTCAGAGAACCAAATGGCGCTGCGCGACACGGTCGCCGCGGTCGTCTCCGGTTTCGATGACGGCTTTTGGCTCGCCTGTGACCGTGCGGGTACGTTCCCGGACGCCTTCTATAACGCCATAGCCGAAGGCGGCTGGCTCGGCGTTGCTATGCCTGAAGCATATGGCGGTGCCGGTCTTGGCGTCATGGAAGCAGCCTTGATGATGCAGACCGTCGCCGACAGCGGCGGCGGCATGACGGCCGCGTCGGCCATCCACATCAATATCTTCGGCCCCCACCCGATTGTCGTGTTTGGCACGCCCGAACAACAAGAGACGTGGCTGCCACCGCTGATTGCCGGAGAGCAACGGTGCTGCTTCGGCATTACCGAACCGGATGCCGGCCTGGATACAGGACGGATCGGCACAACCGCTGAACCCGCGACTGGCGGTTACGTCGTGCGCGGAAAGAAGATCTGGACGTCAACAGCGCAACACGCCGACAAGATCATGCTGTTGGCCCGTACAACACCGGCCGAACAGTGTGCCAAGCGTACCGATGGTCTCTCGCTTTTTTACACAGACCTGAACCGCAACCATGTTGAGATACGCGAGATCGAGAAGATGGGGCGCGCTGCCGTCGACTCGAACATGGTCTTTATCGACGACCTGCCGGTACCGCGCGACGATCTGATTGGCGAGGAGGGCAAGGGCTTCAGCTATCTTCTCAATAGCCTCAACCCCGAACGTATCCTGATCGCCGCCGAAGCCGTCGGCCTTGGCCGCAACGCGCTTGCCCGTGCCGCCGCCTATGCCGGCGAGCGTGTGGTGTTCGATCGGCCAATCGGTCAGAACCAGGGGATTCAGCATCCCCTGGCGCAAACTTGGATCGACCTACATGCCGCCGAGCTGATGGTGCGCGAGGCCGCTTGGCTTTACGACAATGGCCGGCCATGCGGCGCCGAAGCGAACGCGGCCAAGTATTTTGCGGCGGAAGCGGCCCATACGGCGGCGACCCGGGCCGTGACGACCTTGGGCGGCATGGGGTACGCGCGCGAGTATCATGTGGAGCGCCTGTTGCGCGAATCGATGATCCCAAAACTCGCGCCGATCAGCGCCCAGATGGTTCTCTGCTACATCGCCGAGACCGTGTTGGGCCTGCCGAAATCCTACTGAACGGCCTTGCGAACGGGTCCGGCGTTTGATTGAATCGTGACCCCACGGCCAAGGAGTGGCAGCCGATGACAAGCGAACGCGCCCTCACCCCGGATCAGATCGTTGCTTATCACCGCGACGGTTATGTGGTGATCCCTGGTTTCCTGGATGCCGACGAGCTCGCGCCGATGCAGCAGGCGATCAAGGACGATCCCAGCATTGGCGGACGCCTGACCACGGTCCATGACGGAAGCCAGAAGACCCAGCATGATTATCTGGGCTGGGTGCGCCATGGCGATGACTGGTTGGGCACCTGCACGCGCCTTGCCCGTATTGTCGACGGCGCGGCGACGCTGATCGGCGAACCGGTCTATCACTTCCACTCGAAACTCGTGAAGAAACCGGCCGGACGCAGCGGTCGGGTGGTCTGGCACCAAGACTACGGCGGTTGGTACCAGGATGGGTGTTTGATGCCAGACATGCTGACCTGCATCGTCGCGCTGACGCCGGCGACCGAAGAAAGCGGCTGCCTGCATATGTTGAAAGGCTCGCACAAGATGGGCCGGGTCGATCGCATTCGTGACGATCACGCTTATGCCAACATCAATCCCGTACGACTGGCCGGCATGCTCGATCGGTTCGAGGATGTTGCGGTTGAGCTCTCGCCCGGCGACGGCCTCTACTTCCATGGCAATGTCGTGCACAGCTCGGGCGACAACCGCGCCAGCCACGATCGGCTGCTGTTGGAGTTCTCCTACAACGGTATCAGCAACGCACCGGTGTTCGACAACCAGGACCACCATGCCGTCAAACCGATGACAATCGCGCCTGACGACGCCCTGCGCAGCGGCGACTTTGCCGGCGTCTTCGGGTCGACACCGTTGAATGATCTCGACGACCCGAACGACGAAGGTTACACAATCTACTACCGAGATAGTTTTCCCGACCTGAGTTGACGTGTCGTTCGCTTAGTCCCGTTCGGCCGATCGACTGATCAGGAACATGCGCGCGTCCGTCGAATAGGCCGGCAGCGGTTCGGCGGCGAGTTCGGGATTGTCCGCCATGAACTCGTCGAATGCCTCGTTCTGCCCGATTGCTCCTTTGTTGAAGCGGGAGCCCCAGTCATCAAAGAACACGACGGCCTGGTCCTTGATCAGCGGCGCACAGAAATCGAGAGCTTCTTTTGACGCCGAATAGATGTCGCAATCGACCATGATCAGGCTCGCCTTATCGACGCCCAGCTCTTCCGCCGTCTCGGCCGTCAGTGTATCGCTGAACCAGCCCTTCACCAGGCGCACGTCATCCATGGCGACGCCCGCATCGCTCAAGTAGCGTTCCGTCGCCGTGATGGTCGACGCAAAGCGTCCGGGCGTCCAGCCCTGGTCGGCTGCCTCAGCCGGCATGCCTTCGAATGAATCGAAACCAATCAACATGACACCGGAAAGGCCAGCTTTGCGCAGGGCATGGTACATGCAGGACATCGACGTTCCGCGGCTGACGCCAAACTCAAGATACTGACCAAAGTCGTGACCGCCGGCCCGCAACCGCTGAATGGCGACGTCGCAACCGTTGGCAAACTGCTCCGCGGAGACCAGCGGCGTCCACCTAAGCCATCCTCTTGCCTGCAGGCGCCACTTGACACGGCGTACCAAGGACAGCAGTCCGGCTGATTGCAACAGATTGCGTAAGCCCGCGCCAAAGCCGGATCGCCGTCGCGGCGCGCTGACAGGCGTCAAATCAATGCTGTCGCCGACATTGGAAATGTCGGGCTCGCTTGGAACAGCTGATTTCGGTCGCGTGGTCACGTCGAATGCCTGTTTCGATGCAGTATGGTAAAGAAATCGTACGGATCACGTCAAATACGGGCACAATACTAACCAGTCGCGACCTTTGCCATGCAGACTATTATGGGTGGGTACATGGCCCGTTCGGAGAAGATATCGTTTCTATAGTGATTCAAATGAGCGTGCGTCGATACGCGGCCGCACCGGGCTTTGGCGATACCGCCGCCTGCGCACAACCGAAGATTCTAACGCCAATCCCCGTGCTTCGGACGCCCGGGCCTAGGCGACTTTGACTTTCCCGCCCTGGATCGGCCGGTCGGCGCCATCGGCGAAAAGATCACTCCCGCCCGAAGACAGCTCCTGGTAGCCCTGGATGATGTCATAGGGGTCCTGGAAGTCCTGGACCCAGCCCAGGAACGGCTTGTGCAGATTGAAACCCAGAAGGCGCGCCAATCTCTCCGGCATTTGCCGGACCTCGTCGGCGGAAACCGACAGGTACCAATTCTGCTCCTGCCGCAACCAGCCGAGCGCATAGCCGGCGAACATCGCGATGCGCCATTGGTCCGATGTCACATTGCGGCCGCCGCCGTGATAGGTGCCGCCCAGGAAGACGCAGAACGACCCCTTCGTCATGACCGCGGGCACCGTCTCGTCATTCTGGGGCACGCGCTCGTCGTCCCAAAGATGGCTGCCGGGAATCAAGCGGGTCGCGCCGTTCGCTTCCGTGAAGTCCGTCAACGCCCAGAAGGCGGTACAGCAGGCGTTCCGTTCGCTTGGATGGGCGAGCGGATAAAGCAGATCGTCACGGTGCAGCGGCTGAGGCGTTTCGTCGGGACCGATCGCCGTGATCGAGTTCGAGTTGAGCTGGTAGCTGTCGCACCACGGACCCAGCGTCAGGTCCATGATTTCCAGGACCTTGTTGTGCACGATGAAATCCGCGATTCCCCCGCTCTTGCCGAACAGGGAGTGAAGGCGCTTGGTGTGAAAACCGACAAAATCGCCCTCACCGCAGGATTTCTGCTGGAGATAGGGTGCGAGATCGCCCAGCAGCCGATCGATCGGTGCCGCGTCGATGGCGTCAGCGACAATGACACAGCCATCCCGCTTCAGGATCTTGTCCAGGTCGTCCTGACCGATGGTCGGATCAACGGTTTCGATTCTGGACTCAGCCATCGTAGTCTCCTCCACGACGTCAGATGTCAGATAAGTCTACATGCTAAAGGAGGGCGGCGCCATGAGCGACGAAACCACCATTAAAAACCGGTTCGTGGTCGAAAAGGACGGTCATATCGCCTGGCTGATCTTCGACCGGCCGGAAAAACTCAATGCCATGTCGAGCCAGGGATGGCGCGACTTCGGTCATCACCTGCGCGAGCTGATCGAAGACCGCGACATCCGCTGCCTGATCCTGGCCGGCGAAGGCCGCGGCTTTCTGGCGGGCCACGACGTCGGCGAAATGGTCGAGCATGTCGAGCAGTTCGAGACCGGCGAATACACGCTGGGCGATCTTCATGAGAATCAGAAGCTGCTGCAGGAGACCACGCGCCTGATCCGCAAGGCGCGTTTTCCCGTCATCGCCGCCGTACAAGGCGTCGCCGTCGGCGCCGGCTGCGAGGTAACGCTGGCCTGCGATCTCGTAGTCGCGGCCGAAGGTACGCTGTTCGGTTTCCCGGAGGTCAATGTCGGTGTCACCATCACCAATGGCGGCACCTGGCTCTTGCCGCGCAAGGTCGGCTTGGCGCGGGCGCGCGAGCTTGCCTATACCGGCGACTTCGTCGATGCCGAGGAAGCCTATCGTATCGGCCTCGCCAACCGCGTCGTTCCCGCGGGCGACCTGCGCGAGGAAGCGGAGAAGCTGGCTCGGCGGATCGCCGGCCGCGCGCCGCTGCCCGTCCAACTGCACAAGACGATGATTGATCGCGGCCAGGAGACTTCGCTCGAGACCATGTTGAACTTCGAGACGGAGTCACTGGTCGTTACCGCCCGGACCAACGATCACGGCGAAGGCGCCCGTGCCTTTTTCGAGAAGCGGGAGCCGGAGTTTACCGGCACATAGTGCGTTAGACGGCGTGGCCCGCGATGGCACGATGCAGCGCTGCGCGGGCCAACAAGCGAGTCGAATCGAGTGGTCGTATCGGCGCGTTGGTCTCGTCGACCACAAGTGGGATCTCCGTGCAGCCCAGTATGACGGCATCGCAGCCTTCGCGCCCGAGCCGCTCGATGACGTGTACGATGTAGTCGGTTGATTCCGCCTTGGTAAAACCACGCACCAGTTCGTCCATGATGATGCGGTCGATCTCGGCCCGCTCGTCGCGATCGGGGATCATGTACCGCAATCCACGGCTGGCGAGTTTCTCGGGATAGACGCCGCTCTCGACCAGCCAGCGTGTTCCCGTTAACGCGAGACAGCGGCAGCCTCGTTCGACAGCCACTTCGGCAACGACATCGGCGATGTGCAGCCACGGCAGCGGTGACCGTTGTTCGACACGGTCAAAGGCCTGGTGAATGGTGTTGTCGGGGCAAATCAGGAAGTCGGCGCCGGCGGCCGCCAACTTGTCGGCCGAAGCCAACATCAGGTCGGCGATACCCTGCATATCTCCGCGCTCCAGGCAGTCGGTATAGGCCTGAAGCGAAGGGGTATGCATGGTGACTTCCGGATGCGCGTGGCCGTCCAGAAACGACGGCCCTTCGGTGCAGATTGTCCGATAACACAAGGACGCACCTTCGGCCGAACAGGCGGCAATACCAATGTGCTGTGGGGTTAGCCCCGCCACGTCAGGCGACGCTTCTCAATCGCCAGCCCGCTCACTCGGCGTGGCTTCTTCGCGCAGCGACGCATTTAACAGGCGGATGTGTTCGACGCCGATACCGCAACAGCCGCCGATAGCCGTCGCGCCCTGGGCAATCCAGCCCGCCGCCTGCTCGACCAGGTCGGCCGGCGGAATGATGTCCTTGAACTGCCATTGCGGCATTTCGAAATAGCCGGAGTCCGGATAAGCCATCATCGGGCCGGACCAGTGTTTACGAAGGATGTCGAGCGCCGGTCCGATCACGTGGACATTGGTGTGCATCGGCCCCATGACCGCGCCGCCGCCGGCCTGGATAGCCGCATCGACGACTTCGTCGAACGGATAGTTTTCCCAGGCGAAGGAGACGATCCGGCCGTCATCCTCCTGGCGTGCGCTCATGCCGACCCAGACGGGCAGACCGGTCTCGTGGGCGGCCTCGATCAGGGGTTTCATCTGCGACGGACGCGACATCATCTCCATGATGATGAGGTCGGCGCCGGCATCCTTGATGACGCCGGCGAGTTCGCGGGCGTTGGCCTGCAGTTGTTCGCTCGACGGCAAGGCATCTGGATCGTTACGCGCCTCACCGGGCACCATCGGCATCATGTGGGACATGGAGGCGGCCACAACGACCTCGCGGTCGCCGGCGGCCCGGTCGCGCGCTTCGCGGGCGATCTCGACGGCGCGCCGGTTGAGCGGCTCGACCTTGTCGCCCATGCCGGCCGGCCCCAGCATGTTGCGGGAACTTGCATAGGTGTTGGCCGTGATCACGTCAGCGCCGGCGGCGATGTAATCCTCGTGGACCTGGCGCACGGCATCGGGGTCGACTTCGGTCGCCAACGCGCACCAGGCATCGCTGTTCATCGGGACGTCGCGGCGTTCAAGCTCGGTGCCGGTACCGCCGTCCAGAATGGCGATCCCGCCAGCCGCCAATCGTGCGTGAAGGGTGCTTAGGTCCATCGCCGCCTCCCCCGATGCGGAAAAGATTGGTGCGCCCGCTAGGACTCGAACCTAGGACCCACTGATTACTCCACCACCACGGCTTTCGCCGCCCCTTTCGGGTTTGTGGCCCGGACTATACCTTCGCCCTATCCCCGAGGGAACGTAGGCGGGTGCCGTCTAGTCTCTACACCTTCCCCAGGACATGCTCCCTGGGGCTTGGCTCGGGATTGCCACTGGCCAAAGGCCGCTGAGGGTTCCCCGAATTTGACACCTTGTCACCCGACGGTTTCCCGCCGGGGCTCCCAATCGAAAGTCAGTTGCTCTACCACCTGAGCTACGGGCGCTACCGGGACGGGGTTTTAGCTGATTACACCGGTAATGCAATACGTCAACGTCAGCCGCCGAAGACCTGCTGCAACAGCTCCGTCGAGCGCGCGACGGGATCGGTCCTGATCGCCGCTTCCTGTTCGGCCAGATAATGAAAGATGCCGTCTAACGTTCCATCAAGCGCATAGTCAGTCAGGTCCGCCTGAACATCCGGCACAAAGGGGATGCTGTCGTATTCGCCCATCATGGCGTCATAGGACTGGATGGCGCCGACCTCGCTCAAGCTGCTGTCGACGATCGGGCGCATGCGTGTCTTCAGATCCTCGCTGGTCGTGCGCCGGAAATACTGAGTCGCCGCATCGTCGGGGCCGTTCAGGATGCCGCGCGCGTCATCCAGCGTCATCTGGTCGATGGCGCCGAAGAACACATCAATCGCCTCGCCCGATGCCTCTTCGGCGGCGCGGTTGATCCGGAGCTCCAGGTCATCGGCCATGTCCGACATGCCGACGGCCTTGAGCGCGTCTTGCACCGTACCCAGTGTTTCCGGCAGCGGGATATGAATCGACGGGTCGGCGTTGAAGCCGTCGGCGACGCTGACCTGATCGACCGTGCGTTCGCTGGCGAGACGCAAGGCCTCACGCAAACCGGAATCAATTTCGCTGTTGCTGAGCCCGGCACCCAGATTGCCACCGCCATCGCTGGACCCGCTGCTGCCGAGATCGCCCAGCGAATCGGTAATCCCGTCAAGCAGACCATCGGCGCGTACTGCGGCGGGCAGCGTCAAGCCGGCCACCACGCCAAAAACAAAGCTACGACGTCTCATCGTTTCTCCCCCCAATAGTTTGCGCTCTCACGTGATACGGGCCAGCAGGCCCGGATGGATCATGCGGCCTCGGTCAGAATGATCGGGCCCCGCTTGGTTGCAACCAGCGTGTGTTCGTACTGTACCGAGCGATACTGCGGCGCGGTGACCAATGTCCATCCGTCTTCGGTGTCATCTGCCCAGGTCGCGCCGGTCGATAGAAAGGGTTCGATCGTGAACACCATGCCTTCTGTGATGACCCGCTTGTCATGGCGGTCGCGCCATGTCGGGATAACGGTGGGGTCCTCGTGAAGGCTTCTGCCGACGCCGTGGCTCGCAAGATTGCGGATCAGCGAATAACCCTTCTTGTCGGCGAATGTCTCAATGCGCGCGCCGATACGGTTCAGTCGGCGGCCCGAACGCACCTCGTGGATGCCCTGCCACATAGCGCGGCGACCGTCGCGGCACAACTGCGCGATGTCCGACTCCACCGGCGGCACCGGAAAGCTGCCGCCGGTATCGGCGAAGTAGCCGGCTTTCTCGGCAGAGACGTCGATGTTGACGAGATCGCCCGGCCGGATCACGCGCTCGCCCGGAATGCCATGGGCGACCTGTTCGTTGATGCTGATGCAGGTTGCGCCGGGAAAGTCGTAGCACAACTCCGGCGCCGACTGAGCACCATCCGCTTCGAGCAAGCGTCGGCCGAGATCGTCGAGCTCCTGCGTCGTCATGCCAGGCTCGATCGCCGCGGCCATGGCTTTTAGGACGCGTGCGACAATCGCGCCAATCTCCTTCAGTGCTTCTAGGTCGTACTGGTTGGCTATGGTCATGTATGTCCATATGGCCTTTCGAATGATCGTCGGCCAACACTATAGCGGCATTATGTCACCGCTTTCATAGCTGGCCAGGAACCCATCGGCCCACGTATCCAAGCTGCTATCGGTAATGGCGTCACGCAAGGTCGCCATGAGCGTTTGATAGAACGTGATGTTGTGGGCCGTCAGCAACATGGGACCCAGCATCTCCTGGCAGCGGAACAGATGATGCAGGTAGCCCCGGCTGTGCCGTGTGCAGGCGACACAGCCGCAGGTCTCGTCCAGCGGGCGCGTGTCGTCCTGGTGGCGCGCGTTGCGGATGTTGACGGTGCCGCGTGCGGTAAAGGCCTGGCCGGTGCGACCGGACCGGGTCGGCAACACGCAATCGAACATGTCGATGCCGCGTTTCACCGCACCGATGATGTCGTCGGGCCGGCCGACCCCCATCAGATAGCGCGGTTGGTCCGCCGGCAGATGCGGCACGGTCATGTCGAGCACATCGAACATGGACTGCTGGCCCTCGCCAACCGCAAGGCCGCCGATCGCGTAACCGTCGAAGCCGATCGCCGTCAGGGCATCGGCCGAGGCGCGGCGCAGGTCTTCGAACGTGCTGCCCTGAACGATACCGAACAGGCCGTAGCCCGGCCGCTCCACAAAGGCCTCGCGGCAGCGTTCCGCCCACCGCATGGAACGCTCCATCGACTCGCGGGCGATATCGTGGCTGACCGGCCAGGCCGTGCACTCGTCCAGAACCATGGTGATGGTCGCGTCCAGGTCGTTTTGGATCGCCATGGCGCGTTCGGACGTCAGTTCATGACGACTGCCGTCGACATGGCTCTTGAACGCGACGCCCGCTTCGGTGATTTCGCGCCGTTCGGCCAGCGAGAATACCTGATAGCCACCGGAATCGGTCAGAATCGGTCCCGGCCAGTCCATGAACCGGTGCAGTCCGCCAAGGGCAGCCACCCGTTCCGAACCCGGCCGCAGCATGAGGTGATAGGTGTTGGCGAGAACAATATCGGCACCGGCAGCGCGCACCTGGTCGGCCTGCATGCCCTTGACCGTCGCCGCCGTACCGACCGGCATGAAGGCCGGTGTGCGTACAGGGCCATGGGCGGTCGCCAACGTGCCCGTACGGGCGGTGCCGTCCGTGGCGCTGATCGTCAGCGCCATGGCCGCCGGCGCGTCGCTGGCTAAAACGGGTTCGCTGTTGGTCATGTTGCCAGCGTTTCGACAAGCGATTCCGCCGCCGCCCTTGCCGCGCGACGGTACGTGTCCGGAAGATTGAGCTGGGCCAGCGATTCGTGGTTGTAGTAGATGCCGACCACGCCATAGGCCACGGACCAGCAGCGGCTCTTATCGGCCGACGGGAAGTGACGACATAGGATATCGGCGACGGCCTGAATGAAGTCATCGAACCATGCCTTGACGAGCGTTCGAAGGTGATCGTCGCGCGCGGCAGCAGCGATCATGGCCTCGACAACTTGGACATCTTCCGCATAGTCCTCGCCATCATCCCAAAACAGGTAATCCAGCAGGGCATGTGCAGGCCGGTTGTCCGGCATGCTTGCAACCATTGTGGCCACATCGGCGCGGTACTTGCCGAGCGATCGCTCCGCGAGAGCCAGAACAAGATCGTCGCGATTGCCGATGTAGTGGCGCAGGATCGAGCGCTTGACGCCCGCCTCGTCGGCAACGTTTTCCAGTGACGTCGCATCCAGTCCCTGGCGCGCCACGCAACGCGCGAAAGCATCCAGGATAAGCGCCGTCCGCTCTTCCGTCAGATCAGGTCGGGGCATGCGGCTCCCAATATCACAATCGTGTGTCCGGTACAGTCCAACTTAGTTTGTCACAATTGACAAACAAGCTGCTGCCTTTCATGTTTGTCGCTGGCGCCAATCTACCGAGGTGATCGACGTGCTCCAAGACCGCACACGCCAGTCTTCACGAAGGTCGTCGATCGTTTTGGCCCTGCTTCTTGTTGCCGGCTCCGTCGCGGCGACCGCCCCGCTGCTTGCCGACGATGCGACTATGAACCATGACCTTATGGAGCCGGCCCCGCAGGACTTCAGTGACTGGCACGGCGAGACCGTCGACGTCATCGGTATGCGCGTCGTTGACGTTGACGGTCAGGTGCACCGCATTGGCGTTGACGATTCGGCCAGGCCAGCCGTTCTGGTATTCCTCGACAACTATTGCCCGGTCTCCAGCCGTTACGCCCCTGAGCTCCAGGCATTCGCGGATCAGGCGGCCGAGGCAGGCTTCGACTTTTTTGGTGTCATGTCCGACCCGCTCATCACCCCAGAGGAAGCGCGCCAGTTCGCCCGGGACTACGGTATCGACTTTCCCGTCATCTTCGACGGCTCCGGTGATCTGGCGGTGCGCCTCGATCCGCTCGCGACACCGGAGACCTTCGTCATCGATACCGATAACCAGGTGCTCTATCGCGGCCGTATCGACAACCGCTTCGAAGCGATCGGTGTTCTTCGCAACACCATCACATCGCATGATTTGATGGACACCATGGCAGCGCTTGACGTTGGCGACACGCCGGTGCCCGTGCGGACCATGCCGGTCGGTTGCGTCTTTGAGGCGTGGGATCACGGCATACCCGAACAGGTGACCTATAACCGCGACATCGCTCCCCTGCTCAACGCCAACTGCGTGGAATGCCATCGTGCCGGCAGCGTCGGACCGTTCGTTTTCGAAACCTATGAACAGGCAAAGCGCCGATCAAAAATGATCAGTCTGGTCACCCTGCAGGGTCTGATGCCGCCGTGGCGCGCCGCACACGGCTTCGGCGCCTTCCGCGATGAGCGTCATCTGAGCGATAGGCAAGTCGCCATGCTCCTGTCTTGGGCCAACGCCGGCGCTCCGCTCGGCGACGAGGCCGACGCGTTGCCCGCGCCAGACTGGCCGGCTGACGGCTGGCAACTCGGCGAACCCGATTTGGTGGTGGAGATGGCCGAACCCTACGCGCTACCCGCCACCGGCCCCGACATCTACCGTTACTTTGTCATTCCGTTCGAGCTGCTGAACGACGCTGCGATCAAAGGCCTGGAGTTCCGTCCCGGCGACACTTCGGTCGTGCATCACGCCAACATCTTTGTCGACTACAGCGGCCGGGCCCGCGAGGAAGACGCCAAGGATGATGAACCCGGCTTCTCGGTCTTCGGCACCGGCGGTTTCTTCGACTATAACGGCGAACAGGACACCTGGGGCATTGGCGGCTGGACGCCGGGCGCCGAGCCCTATCGGCTGCCGGACGATTACGGCATGTGGCTGCCCGAAGGTGAAGGCGACATCGTCTTCGAGATCCACTATCACCTGACCGGCAAGGCGACGGCGGATCAAAGCCGTATGGGTTTCTACTTCGCCGACACCGCCGTTTCCCAATGGGTCGACGGATTTGTCATCGGCACCCAGGACGTCAATATCGCGCCGGGCGACGGTGACTACTGGCGCCAGTTCCACATGGATATCCCCATCGACATGACGCTGGTCGATCTGCTGCCCCACATGCACTACCTGGGAACAGAAGCCATCGCGACGGCGACACTGCCCGATGGCACGCAGATCCCCCTGATCCACATCGAACACTGGGATTTCCGCTGGCAGAACGTCTACGTCTTCCGCGAACCCATCCTGCTGCCCGCCGGCAGCCGCATCGATGCGTGGTTCAGTTTCGACAATTCCGCGAGCAATCCCTACAACCCCGCCGACCCGCCGGTTCAGATTGGGTGGGGCTGGGGCAGCGACGAGGAAATGTGCGAGATCTGGGTCAGCTTCGTGCTCGACGACTGGCAAGACCGCGATGCCATCATACAAGCGTCTTATGGAAGCTGGTATCAGGACGCGAGCTTGCGTTCACCGCCGCCCGCCCTCGACGACCTGCTCAGTCACTGACGTCCGGTTCCAGCAGGCAGGCATCGCCGTAGGAATAGAACCGATAGCCCGCCTTGATGGCGTGGGCATAGGCCGCCTTCATGCGCGCGGTACCGGAGAACGCCGAGACCAGCATGAAGAGCGTTGAGCGCGGCAGGTGAAAGTTGGTGATCATGCGGTCGACCACCTTGAACCGGCTGCCTGGCACCAGAAACAGCGCGGTATCACCGGAAAAGGGCCGGACGTTGCCGTTGTCATCGGCTGCGCTTTCCAGCAGGCGGACACTCGTCGTCCCGACCGCAACCACCTTGCCGCCTTGTTGGCGGGCGTCATTGATCGTCGCAGCGGCAACCGATGACACCTTGCCCCACTCGGCGTGCATGACGTGATCGTCCGTGTCGTCGGTCTTGATCGGCATGAAGGTGCCGATGCCGACATGGAGCGTGACGCGGACAATCTGGACACCCATCGCCTCGATGCGCGCCAGCAAATCGTCGGTGAAGTGCAGCCCTGCCGTCGGCGCGGCGACGGCGCCCGTCTGGTCGGCATAGACGGTCTGGTAGTCCTGGCGGTCCCGGCCTTCCGGACCCGCCTTGCGATCGATGTAAGGTGGCAGCGGCATGATGCCGTACCTGTCCAGAAGCGTCATGAGGTCATCGCTGCCCGTCGCGAAGGCGAGCGTCACCTCGCCCCCCTCGCCCTTGGCCGTGACCTCGGCCGAGAATCCATCGGCGAAGTCGATCGAGACGCCTGGCTTGAGTTTGCGCGCGGGGCGCGCCAACGCCTGCCAGGTGCCGTCGGCATGGGCCCGGGTCAACGTCACCTCGACCTTGCCGTCGCCTTTCTTCCCTTGAAGGCGTGCCGGAAAGACGCGGGTGTCGTTGACCACTAGGACGTCGCCCGCCGCCAGATAGTCGGTGAGCTCACGGAACACCCTGTCTTCGAAGCGGCCGTCACCGCACACAACCAGCAGGCGCGCGGCGTCGCGTGGTTCGACCGGATGGTCGGCGATCAGGTCGTCGGGAAGGTCAAAGTCGAACTGGTCGACCCGCATGGGTCAGCGAGACCTGGTGAGGTGGCGGGTGGTCAATCGCCTTCGGCGGTCTGGCGCTGATGGCGCTGGACCGCCTCGTCCAGGCGCCGCACGACCCGCTCGGGCACGAAACTGTCATAAGCGCCGCCCAGCAGCGCGATTTCCTTCACCAGTTTGGAGGCGATGAAGGTGTGGTTCTCCGATGCCATCAGGAACACTGTCTCGATGTCGTCATCGAGCCTGGCGTTCATGCCGGCCATCTGAAACTCAAAGTCAAAGTCGGAGACAGCGCGCAGACCGCGCACGATAATGCCGGCATCACAAGCTTGGGCAAAATGCATCAACAGGCCACGGAAGGGCCTGACCTCGACCTCGGCGAGCCCGTCGCCGTCGAAATCGGCAATTTCATCGGCGACCATCTGGACCCGTTCGTCCAGGTTGAACAGCGGACCCTTGCCGGCATTGATCGCGACGCCGACGACGAGCTTGTCGACCAGCTTGCGCGAGCGCTTGATGACATCCAGATGACCGTTGGTGATCGGATCGAAGGTGCCGGGATAGATGCCGATGCGCTGCTTCGCCATGGTGCTCACAGCCTTTCTGACAGGAAAATTGTGCAGTGCATCATGACGAGGATGGTCGCCATGGACAAGGGCTGTCTGAGTCCGCTGCTACGCCTCGTCATCTGAGGGCACATCGCCCTCGTGCCCGTCCGTGAGCGCCTCATCAGTCTGGCTTTCGATCATGTCCTCATCATCTTCGCCGGCTTCTTCGTCGTCGATATGGGCGACGGAGACGACCGTCTCGTCCTTGGCGACACGGAAGATGGTGACACCGCGCGATTTGCGGCCGGTGTAGCGGATTTCGTCGACCGAACTCCTGATGATCTGACCGCCATCGGAGATCAGGACGATCTGATCGCCGTCGGCGACCGGGAACGCAGCCACCACCTCGGCGCGCGGTTTCTTGGCGCCGCGGCCCAGCTCCAGATTGTCGATGCCCTTGCCGCCACGCCCGGTGACCCGGTACTCGTAGGCCGAGGTGCGTTTGCCAAAACCGTCATTGGCGACGGTCAGCAGGAACTGCTCGCGCGCCTTCATATCCTGGAAGTCGGCTTCCTCCAGCACGACCTCGTCCGTTGCGGCATCCTCGTCGCCGGCCGCTTCCTCGACAATCGCCTCCTCAACAGCGGCTTCGTCGTCTTCGGCGCCGTTGGCGCGGCGCTCCAGGTTGATGCGTTTCATGTAGGCGCGGCGTGTCGGCGCATCGATCTCGACATGATCCAGGATCGTCATGCCCAACACCTCGTCGCCCTTGGCCAGGCGAATGCCGCGCACGCCCGAAGACGCACGGCCGGAGAACACGCGGACGTCCTCGACACGGAAACGAATGCACTTGCCCTGGCGGGTGAAGAGCAGGACGTCCTGGTCGGGCCGGCAGGTCTCGACGCCGATCAGCCGCTCGCCCTCGTCCAGCTTCATCGCCATCAGGCCGTTGGCGCGGATGTTGCCGAAATCCGACAACAGGTTGCGCCGCACCGATCCATGGGCGGTTGCGAACATGATGTGGTAGTCGCTCCAGCTCTCTTCGTCCTCCAACATCGGCATGACGGTCGAGATGGTCTCGCCTTCTTCCAGCGGCAGCAGGTTGACGAACGCCTTGCCGCGCGATTGCGGCGTCGCCATCGGCAGGCGGTAGGTCTTCAAGCGATAAGCCTTGCCGGCGGTCGAGAAGAACAGCACCCAGGCATGGGTGTTGACGATAAAGACCTGGCTGACGAAATCCTCGTCGCGGGTCGCCATGCCGGATCGTCCCTTGCCGCCACGCCGTTGCGCGCGATAGGCCGCCAGAGGCACGCGCTTGACGTAGCCCTTGTGGCTGACCGTGACGACCATCTCTTCGCGCTGGATAAGGTCTTCGTCGTCTTGGTCGGCCTCGGCTTCGGCCAACTGGGTGCGGCGGGGATCGGCGAACTTCTCCCGGATCTCCAGCATCTCGTCGCGGATCACCGTCATCAGACGGTCGCGCGAACGCAGGATCTCCAGGAATTCCGTGATGTGTTCGACGAGCTCGTTGAGCTCCTCGACGATCTTGTCGCGTTCCAGGCCGGTCAGGCGCTGCAGTCGCAGCTCCAGGATCGCGCGGGCCTGTTCTTCGGAGAGGCGATAGCTGCCTTTCTTATCGATGATTGCCGCGGCTTCGTCACCCTCCACCAAGGCAATCAGCGGCACGATGTCGCCTGTCGGCCAGTCGCGCGCCATCAGTTTTTCCCGCGCTTCAACCGGGTCGGCAGAGTTGCGGATCAAGGCGACGACCTCGTCGACATTCGCGACGGCGACGGTCAGGCCGAGCAGCAAATGGGCGCGTGCCCTGGTCCGGCCCAACAGGAACTTGGTGCGCCGGGTCACCACCTCCTCGCGGAAGCGGACGAACTGCTCGATGATCTCGCGCAGGGTCAGCAGGATCGGCTTGCCGTTGACCAGCGCCAGCATGTTGCAGCCGAACGAGGTCTGCAGCGGCGTGAAACGGTAAAGCTGGTTCAAGACGATCTCAGCCATGCTGTCGCGCTTGATCTCGATCACCACGCGAACGCCTTGGCGCGCGGATTCATCGCGCAGATCCGAGATGCCTTCGATGCGCTTGTCGCGGACCAATTCGGCGATGCGCTCCAGAAGCCTCGCCTTGTTCACCTGGTAAGGCACCTCGGTGACGACGATGGCTTCGCGGTCCTTGCGGACCTCCTCGATATGCACCTTGGCGCGCATGATGACGGAGCCGCGGCCGGTCTCGTAAGCGCTACGTGCGCCGCCCGCACCCATGATCAATCCGCCGGTCGGGAAATCGGGGGCCGGGATATAGCGCATCAGATCCATGGACGAGACGCCGGGGTTGTCGATGAACGCGCAGCAGGCGTCGATCACCTCGCCCAGATTGTGGGGCGGGATGTTGGTCGCCATGCCGACGGCGATACCGCCGGCACCGTTGACCAGAAGATTAGGGAAACGCGCCGGCAGGACCGAAGGCTCGCTCTCGCTGCCGTCATAGTTTTCGCGGAATTCGACGGTGTCCTTGTCGATATCCTCAAGCAGGGTCTCGGCGACCTTGGCGAGCCTGGCCTCGGTGTAACGCATAGCGGCCGGCGGATCGCCGTCCATCGAGCCGAAATTGCCCTGGCCATCGATCAGCAGGAGCCGCAGGGAGAAGTCCTGGGCCATGCGCACCATGGCGTCATAGATCGCCTGGTCGCCATGGGGGTGATACTTGCCCATGACGTCACCAATAATGCGCGCGGATTTGCGATACGGCTTGTCGGAGGTGTAGCCCTCCTCATGCATGGCATAGAGGATGCGGCGCTGCACCGGCTTCAGGCCGTCGCGCACATCCGGCAGCGCACGCGCAACGATCACGCTCATGGCGTAATCGAGGTAACTGCGCCGCATTTCGTCTTCGATCGTGATCGGCGCGATGTCGGACGACTCGGGAGGTGGGATCTCGGTCAAGGTAGTGCGTATTTCTACAAGATGTTGTGGCGGCTCAGTTTTTCAGCCACCAGATCATTGGCATTTGAAGCACGAAGTTTACCATTCTTCGCAAGCGCGAACAAACTTTGTAGACGTTTTGGCCGACGTCGCTTGCAGGCCACTTAGAACCGGGTCGACCCGTCCTGGCAGGCGCCTATAATCGGACTCGCGGGCGCGAGGTCGGATCACGGCGTGGCAATCCGATCGCCATTATGGAGCAAGGGCAGATTCACCCCTTCGATGTCATCGCGTAGCGATTCGATCATACGGGGTCTGCTCTTGGGATTGGGGAGCAGTGGCTATGGCCGAACGCACGTTTGAACTCGGGCTCGTGATGGCCGGCGCCATTTCTGGCGGCGCCTATGCGGCCGGTGTCACCGACTTCCTGATCCAAGCGCTCGATGCTTGGTACGCGGAAAAAGCCGCCGGTTCATCCGCGACGATGTCCCATGAGGTCAAGCTTCGGGTGATGTCGGGTGCTTCGGCTGGCGCCATGTGCACGGCGCTGGCGGCGGTCGCGCTGAATGCCGAGAGCGAGCCTGTCAGCGATGTCAAAGAACCACCCGATCCCAGCCGCAACCGGCTGTTCGATTCCTGGGTCAAGCGCATCGATATTCGGCATCTGTTGGGCGAGCGCGATCTGGGACCCGATCAGCCCGTGCGCTCGGCGCTCGACGCTTCTATCCTGCGCGAGATCGCGCTCGACGGTCTCAAGATGACCCCGTCCGCATCCCCTCGCCCTTACGTCGACAATCCCCTGGCTGTCTTTCTGACCGTCGCCAACCTGCGCGGTGTGCCCTATGGCTTCGGCCTCGCGGGCGATGCCGGCCCGTCGCGCTACGGCATGCTGGCCCATGCCGACCACATGCGGTTCAAGGTGACGCGCGGCCAAAGCGATGATGCGCTTTATCAAACCCTCGACGTCGCCAGCCTGCCGGCAGGCCCCTGGGAAGGGCTGGCTGACGCTTCACTGGCAAGCGGCGCCTTCCCGATCGGGCTGCAATCGCGGCTGCTGAAGCGCCCGGCCGGTCAGTACAGCGAACGCCTGGACTTCGATGGCAAAGCAGCCCTGCCGGGCAGCGCCACCGACGAGTATGACTTTTTGTGCGTCGACGGCGGCCTGATGAACAACGAGCCTCTGGAACTGGCGCGGCGCTACTTGAAAGGCGTTGACGTGCGCAATCCGCGTCCCGGCGATGAGGCTCACCGAGCGGTCATCATGATTGACCCGTTTCCCAACAAGGCAGCCTATCCTGACCCCTATGAACCCCATGACGACGTGGTCGGCGTGATCAAGGCGATGTTCGGCGCGCTGGTCAACCAGGCGCGCTTCAAGCCCGAAGAGCTGGCGCTGGCCGAACGCGACGACGTCTACAGCCGGTTCATGATCGCGCCATCGTTGAAAGACGATCAGGGCAACGTGGTTGATCCGGCTATGACGTCTGCCATCCTGGGGGGCTTTGGCGGTTTCCTCGCCGAAGACTTCCGCCGGCACGACTTCCAGCTCGGGCGGCGCAATTGTCAGCGGTTTCTTGGCCGATACTTCGTCTTGCCAGAAAACAACCCGGTGTTTCAGGACGCGCCGGAAGTCCTGCGCGCATCGCTTTGCGTGCGCAACGAAGACGGCACGCCGCGCCTGTTCAAGGACAAGGCGTCACGTCTGTTGCCGTTGATCCCGTTGTGTGGCGCAGCCACCAACCCGATCAGCGTCCCGGACCGCCCCACGGCGAATGTTGTTGACCTTGATCTGCTGCACGGTCTGATCAAGCGGCGCGCGACCCATGTCGGCGAACGCCTGATCGATACGCAGCTTGGTGGGGTCGCGCCCTGGGTCGTGCGGGTGGGCGCCAAGAAGTACGTGCAGTGGAGCGCCGGCGCCAAGGTCGCCGACAAGGCGCGTGCCATTCTGGAGAAAGAACTGGCCCGGCTTTAAAACGGAATCTCGTCATCGATATCGCTGCCGGCGCCGCCACCCACGCCGCCGCCTGTATCGCCACCGCCCTGGTTGTAGCCGGAGTAATCGTCTCCGCCGCCACCGCCGCCATAACCACCGCCGCCTTCGCCGCGGCTGTCGAGCATCTGCAGATCGCCGCGGAAGCGCTGGACCACCACCTCGGTCGAGTACTTGTCCTGACCGGACTGGTCCTGCCATTTGCGGGTCTGCAACTGGCCTTCCAGATAAATCTTGGAGCCCTTCTTCAGGTACTTCTCCGCGACATCACACAGGTTGGGATTGAAGATCACCACCCGGTGCCATTCGGTGCGCTCCTTGCGCTCGCCAGACTGCCGGTCTTTCCATGACTCCGACGTCGCAAGCGACAAGTTACACACAGGGTCGCCACTGTTGAGGCGTCGGATTTCCGGGTCGCGGCCGAGATTTCCCACCAAAATGACTTTGTTCACGCTGCCGGCCATGTTCTACTCCTGTTCCTCGACATTTGCGGCACCCTAGACCAGGCCCGCACCCCTGTCATCTGCGACGAATCGGTTGGCGTAGAACATCACAGCGGGGTTTAAAAAGCGACTGCCGGAGGGGTGCTGCGGCGTCGAATTCGGGGGATGCTTGCAAGCCCCCGTTCCGCGTTCTAACAAGCTTGTTCTCAAGGGAAGAGACACGGCATGCACAAGTCGATCCGCATCCGCGGCGCGCGCGAACACAATCTGAAAAACGTGGATCTTGAGATCCCGCGCGACCGCCTTGTGGTGATCACGGGACTGAGCGGCTCGGGCAAGTCGTCGCTGGCGTTCGACACAATCTATGCCGAAGGCCAGCGACGTTACGTCGAGAGCCTGTCGGCCTATGCCCGTCAGTTCCTGGAGCTGATGGAAAAGCCGGATGTCGAGCATATCGAGGGCCTGTCGCCAGCGATCTCCATCGAGCAGAAGACGACCTCGAAGAACCCGCGTTCGACCGTCGGCACGGTGACCGAGATCCACGACTACATGCGCCTTCTATGGGCGCGCGTCGGCGTGCCCTATTCGCCGGCGACCGGCCTGCCGATCGAAAGCCAGACCGTTAGCCAAATGGTCGACCGCGTCATGGCGATGGAGGCTGGCACCCGGTTGATGCTGCTCGCGCCGATCGTCCGGGGCCGCAAGGGCGAATACCGCAAGGAGATGGCCGAGCTGATGAAGCGCGGCTTCCAGCGGGTCAAGATCGATGGCGAGGTCTATCAGATCGAAGATGCGCCGAAGCTCAACAAGAAGCTGAAGCACAACATCGAGGTCGTGGTCGACCGTGTGGTTGTGCGCGAAGGCTTGGAGACGCGGCTGGCCGACAGCATCGAGATGGCGCTCAGCCTGGCCGACGGCCTGGTCTTCGCCGAAAACGCGGATACCGGCGACCAGACCATTTTCTCAGCCAAGTTCGCCTGCCCCGTCTCCGGCTTCACCATCGACGAGATCGAACCGCGCCTGTTCTCGTTCAACAATCCGTTCGGCGCCTGCCCCGCCTGTGACGGTCTGGGCTCCAGGCTTTACTTCGATCCGGAACTCGTTGTACCCGACGAGCGCTTGTCGCTGGGCAAAGGCGCGATCGCGCCATGGGCCAACTCGTCATCGCAGTACTACGTGCAAACCCTGGAATCGCTGGCCACCCACTTCGGCGAGGACATGACAACGCCTTGGGCGACGCTGCCCAAGGTCATGCGCGAGACCATTCTCTATGGTTCCGGCGATGAACCGGTGACCATGACCTTCGATGACGGCTTGAGGACCTACGAAACCCACAAGCCTTACGAAGGCGTCATTCCCAATATGGACCGGCGCTGGCGTGAGACGGAAAGCGAGTGGGTGCGCGAGGAGCTCGCCAAGTACCACAATACCGCGCCGTGCGAATCCTGCGGCGGCTATCGGCTGAAACCGGAATCTCTGGCGGTCAAGATCGACCGGCTACATATCGGCGAGGTCAGCGGGATGTCGATCGGCGGCGCCGGCCGTTGGTTCGAAGAGCTGGAAGCCAAGCTCAGCGAAAAGCAGCAGGCGATCGCCCATCGAATCCTGAAGGAGATCAACGAGCGCCTGGGTTTCCTGAACAAGGTCGGTTTGGAGTATCTGACCCTGTCGCGTAACTCAGGATCGCTGTCGGGCGGTGAAAGCCAGCGTATCCGTTTGGCATCACAGATCGGCTCGGGTCTGACCGGCGTGCTCTATGTGCTCGACGAACCGAGCATCGGCCTGCATCAACGTGACAATCAGCGCCTTTTGGACACGCTGGTGCGCCTGCGCGACCTCGGAAACACGGTGATCGTCGTTGAACACGACGAAGAAGCGATCCGCGCCGCCGAATACGTCGTCGATATGGGGCCGGGGGCCGGCGAACATGGCGGCAAGGTCGTCGCCCAAGGCCTGCCGGCCGAGGTGATGGCCAATCCCGACAGCCTGACCGGCCAGTATCTGACCGGCATGCGCCAGATCGAGGTGCCGAAGAAACGCCGCAAGGGCAAGAAAAAGCAGGCGCTGAAGGTCGTCGGCGCAACCGCGAACAACCTGCAGAAGGTAACCGCGACCATCCCGCTGGGCACCTTCACCTGTGTGACGGGGGTTTCGGGCGGCGGCAAGTCGACCCTGATCATCGAAACGCTCTATCAGGCGCTGGCCAAGAAGCTGAACGGCGCGCGCATGCATCCAGGCGCCCACGACAAGCTGACGGGCACGGAATTCCTCGACAAGGTCGTCGATATCGACCAGTCGCCGATTGGCCGGACACCTCGGTCCAATCCGGCAACCTATACCGGCGCCTTCACGCCGATCCGTGACTGGTTCGCCGGTCTGCCGGAAGCCAAGGCGCGCGGCTACAAACCGGGCCGGTTCAGCTTCAACGTCAAGGGCGGTCGTTGCGAGGCCTGCCAGGGCGACGGATTAATCAAGATAGAGATGCACTTCCTGCCGGATGTTTATGTCCAGTGTGATGTCTGTAAGGGCGCCCGGTACAATCGAGAAACACTCGAAGTTCTGTTCAAAGACAAGTCGATAGCCGATGTCCTTGATATGACAGTCGAAGAAGGGCTTGGTTTTTTCAGTGCTGTGCCAGCCATTCGCCAGAAACTTGAGATGTTGAATCGGGTCGGGCTCGGCTACATCAAGGTCGGCCAGCCGGCGACCACGCTTTCCGGCGGCGAGGCCCAGCGGGTAAAGCTGGCCAAGGAGCTGTCACGCCGCGCGACCGGACGGACCCTCTATATCCTGGATGAACCGACCACCGGCCTCCATTTCGAAGACGTCCGGAAACTGCTCGAGGTGCTCCATGCGCTCGTCGAGCAAGGCAACACGGTGGTCGTGATCGAGCACAATCTGGAGGTCATCAAGACCGCCGATTGGATCATCGATCTGGGTCCCGAAGGCGGCGACGGCGGCGGCCGCATCGTCGCAGCCGGCACCCCCGAAGCGGTCAGCGGCGTCGATGAGAGCTACACCGGGCACTACCTGGCCGGATTGCTCAAGCCATCACGCAAAACGGCAGACGCCGCCGAATAGGGCAATTGGACCTACATCAACTGCTCGAGCGACTCCTGAGCCCGGCCCGCGGCATCTTTGGCGGTGACGATGTCATTGGAGCCGAGGCCCGACAGGGCTGATGTCAGTGCGCTTTCCAGGGCGAAACGTGTGTCCGCATCGCTGGTGTCGGCGATAGCGCCGGCGCCCATGCCCTCACAGGGGTTGCCGGCGGCCGCGTTGAAGCCGACACCGTCGGGACCGACCAGGCAGTTCACGACATGCTGCAGGTGCGTGTGGACGTCGCCGATTTCGGCGCCGTTCGACGCATAGCCAGCATGGATAGAGGCTTCGGCGACCTCCTCCGCAGCATCATCGGCCTGCACAGGCTGCGTCGCGATCAAGAACAAAGACGCTGTCGCGAAGACAAAGCCTTTCAAAACAATTCCGGTGGCGTGTGTCATGGTCCTCCCAATTCCTCGACCAGTTAGAGGAAAGCCCCCCAGGGCTGTTGGATCATAGGACACCGCCAGTTAAGCGTGAAACCATCTAAAGTGGCGGAGGCCGCAGGTAACCTCCGCCATTTTCTTGACGAAATGTTGGCAGTCCAGCGTCAATTTGAGAGCCGGTCAGGTTGGGTCGATCCGTTCGGCGAGCCAACCCAACCATGTGAACTTGTTTTAGACGCCGGCCTTCACCTCTTCCCACATGGTCGTGACCTTATCCAGGTTGTTCATGTAGCGGGTGAACTCGGTGCCGGCCAGGAAGGTATCGACGTCCTTGGCCAGGCCGATCGAATGCAGGAACTCTTCGGAGAACGGCTCGTAGGCCTTCTTGTTGGCGTGGCCGTAGTACCAGTTCTCGATCTCAAAGATGCCGGCCTCCGGCGACAGGAAGGAGTCGATGACATCGTGGGCCTTGTCGTACATGCCGTGTTCGATGGCGGCGGGATGGATGCATAGGCCGCAGACCCAGGTGATGGCGCCCTCCTTGGGGTTCATCCACACCCAATCGGCCTCGGGGTCGGCTTCCTGCACGTTCCAGATCAGCGAGTTCCAACCGACCGCGATGACGACCTCGCCGGACGCCATGGTCTGCGCGATTTCCGTCATGGAGCGGCCGAGCGTGCGGTTGAGCGGCATCTGTTCGGCGAGTTTGGCGTGAACCTGCTCTAACGCCTGGTCATCGAGGTTCCAGGGATCCAAACCAAGAACCAAAGACGCGATGATCGCGGCATCGGATGAATAGTCTATCATCGAGACGCGACCGCTGTATTTCTCGTCCCACAGCGCCGTCCAGGTCTGGTCATCCGGTGCGGCGTACTCCGGCGCCAAATCGCCCCGCAGCATGACCGAGGTCTGCCCCCAGTCCTCGGGCACAAACACCCGCTCACCGTTGATCACGGTGTCCGGCAGGTCCTTGAAGCTCTGAATGATGTCGGGCCAGTTGCTCAGCTTGCCGGTATCGATCGGCGCCAGGAAACCGGCGTCGTACCAGATCGGCACGACCGCCGAGCAGGGAAAGGTGATGTCCGGCTGGTAGCCGGCGCGCATTTTGTTGAAGGCGGAATCTTCGTCGTCAAAGAACGTGTAATTCGGTTCGGCGCCATGTTTCGCGACATAGTGCGTCATGAACTCCGGACTGTCATAGCCAACCCAGGTGAAGAAGACGGGATGTTCGCCTTCCTGCGCCAAGGCGTTCGATCCGACCATCGGCATCATCGCGGGGACGACGCCGAACGCGCCCATCAGTTGCTTGGCCTGGCGGCGGGTGATCTTGCCGCTAAACAAGAGATCCTGGAATTGACTGACGTCCATGTCGCACTCCCTTCCCGCAGCGGCGGCCACGGCGGCCGCGCCGCATGTGTCTGTTGGTTGAGAACGTTCTCTCGAATAAAAGCCTAGCACGGAAACAATCCGGGCTTGCAACCGTTGCGGTTAGGTGCGCCGGAAGTGTTTGCTCAAGGCAAGGGCCTGGCCTTGGTAGTGGCTGCCCAGATCGGCGCCATAGAGCTTGTCGGGCACCTGCATCAACCGCTCGTAGCGCAGCCGCCCCATCATCTGGCCGTGCTCAAGCAGAAACGGCACCTCGTGGCTTCTGACTTCCAGGACCGCGCGCGATCCGGCGTCGTCGTCCGGGCTCCAGCCGAAGCCGGGATCGAAGAAGCCGGCATAGTGCACACGAAACTCACCGACCAGAGTGTCATAGGCGACCATCTCGGCAGCGTGTTCGGGCGGCACCTTGACCCGCTCCCGGGTCGCCAGGATGTAGAAGTCGTCGGGATTGAGAATCAATCCCCGGCCCGGCCTGGCGTGGATTGGCTCCCAATAGTCTTCGGGATCCAGCACGCCCTTTTTGTCGACATCGATAACGTCGGCATGCTGCTTGGCCTTGTAGCCGACCAGCGAACCTGCGCCCTCACCCTCCAGATCCAAGGTGAAGGCGATGGAATCGTCGCGGATCGATTGGGCGCCGTCGGGCGTGTCGACCAAGCGGTACTGCTCATGCAGCCGCTCCAGCGTGTCGCGCCCAAACTGGGGCGAGCCACGCCGCAGTCTGAGCTGGCACAGCCTCGACCCCGGCCTGACGACAACGCTGAACGTGCGCGGCGAGACCTCGGCATAGAGCTTGCCCTTGTATCCCTTGGGGATGCGGTCGAACTCGGTGCCGTAGTCGGTGATGATGCGGGTGAAGATATCCAGCCTGCCGGTCGAACTCTTCGGGTTGGCGATACCCGCGATGTCGCCGGACAGGCGCAGTTCCTCCTGGATCGGCACGATATAGACGCAGCCGCACTCCAGCACCGCACCACCGGCAAGATCGATCTGGTGCATACCGAGTTCGCGCAGTTTGCCCTCGACCGGCGCGCGCTTGCCGGTCAGGAAGCTGGCGCGGACGCGCCATGCCACGTCACCCAGGCGCAGGTCGATGCTGGACGGCTGGATCTGGTCGTCGTCAAGCGGCGACGCGGGCAGGATATCGGCGCCAATCAGTTCGCGGATGCGCTGCGACGGCAGGACGCCGGTGGTAAACCCGGACTGCGCCTTGTTGCCGTCTTCGGCCATAGGAAAGAGTGGCGTCGGCGCCTGAGCCATGGCGTGCCGATCCTGTGCAAGCTGTGAGAGCTTAACCTAACAGGTGCCCGCGTCGGCGAAAGGTCGGATGCGCCAAGTTTGACCACAAAACATCATCATAATGTTCCACATGAAGTGGAGTCGTTTTCTTATTCTGTTTCAAAGGCTTCGAGACCTGTCCTCACTTTACACTGACTGAAGAACACTGTTCCATCCACCGTAGAGCCGACCCGGACGTCGCACGGCGCCTGTTGACGATCACCGGCGGGGGCTCTACCTCGCCTGCATGGGACAGAGGATCCACGTTATCGGCGGCGGGTTGGCCGGATCAGAGGCAGCGTGGCAGATCGCGCGCGCCGGCCTTGCCGTCGTGCTGCACGAGATGCGGCCGGTCAAAGGCACGGACGCCCACAAGACCGACAGTCTGGCCGAACTGGTGTGTTCGAACTCCTTCCGCTCCGACGATGCCGAAAACAACGCGGTCGGCCTGCTGCACGAGGAACTTAGGCGCGGCGGTTCGGTGATCATGGCCGCCGCCGATCGCCACCAGGTGCCGGCAGGCGGCGCGCTGGCGGTCGACCGCGATGGTTTTGCCGCCTCGGTCCAGCAGATGATCGAGAGCGAACCGCTGATCACGATCAAACGCGACGAGGTGACCGCCCTGCCCGATGCCGATTGGGGCCAGGTCATTGTCGCCACCGGACCGCTGACGTCGGAAAGCCTGGCCGCGGACATCCGCGCGGCGACCGGCGAAGAACATCTGGCCTTCTTCGACGCCATCGCACCCATCGTCCACCGCGACAGCATTGACATGGATATAGCGTGGTTCCAGTCACGCTATGACAAGGCAGGCCCCGGCGGCGACCGGGCGGCCTACATCAACTGCCCGATGGATATGGCGCAGTACGACGCCTTCATTGATGCGCTGATGGCGGCCGAAAAGACCGAATTCAAGGCATGGGAGGAAGACACGCCCTATTTCGAGGGCTGTCTGCCGATCGAGGTCATGGCCGAACGCGGCCGCAACACGCTGCGTTATGGGCCGATGAAGCCGGTTGGCCTGACCGACCCGAACACCGACGCGAAGCCGTTCGCTGTCGTGCAATTGCGCCAGGACAACGCGCTGGGCACGCTCTTCAACATGGTGGGCTTCCAGACCAAGCTGAAATACGGCGCGCAGACCGAGGTCTTTCGCATGATCCCGGGACTTCATAACGCGCAGTTCGCGCGCCTGGGCGGCATTCACCGCAATACCTTTATCAACAGCCCGCGACTCCTGGACGGTGCGCTCAGGCTGAGGCGCCGGCCGCACCTGCGTTTCGCGGGCCAGATCACCGGGGTCGAGGGCTATGTCGAGAGCACGGCGCTGGGCCTTCTGGCCGGGCGCTTCGCGGTTCTGGAAGCCGCCGGCCGGGCGATCATTCCGCCGCCGTCGACGACCGCGCTGGGCGCCCTGCTCAATCACGTGACCATCGGCGCCGATGCCAAGACCTTCCAGCCCATGAACTGCAATTTCGGACTCTTCCCGCCGCCCGACCCGCGTCTGCACAAGTCCGAGCGCCGGGCGTCCTTTGTCAGCCGCGCGCGCCACGACCTCAGCATCTGGCTCGGCGAGGCGGAGGCCGCGCAGTAGGCCGGGCTAGAGCCGTTTCGTCATGGCGTGGAAGGCCGCCTTTACCATGCGCCCCGCGCTTCGTTCGGCAACCCGTGGATTGAAGACGTCATAGCCAAGCCTGCGCATCCGGGCGAGGTCGCTGTTCGCTAAGGATACCGGCAAAAGGGCCGGCACCGCCGCGCTGGGCAACGCCTGCGACAAGGCCCGGGCACGCTTGGTGTGCTCACGAGCCAAGGCGGCGACTGCCCCAACGGTTGCCGCCAACGCCGGACTGTTCCTGCCGGACCTGAGTTCGCGTTCGGTCAGGCCGTACGCAGCCATGGTCTCGGACGGCAGCAGGACGCGTCCGGCGGCCAGGAAGTGCGGTGTTGCGCGCAACAGACCTGTCATCGCTTGCGCGGTTCCCGTTGCTTCGGCCGCCTCGTGCGCGACCTCTCCTCTGACACCGAGCACGCCGAGTGCCAGTTCGACCACCGGTGAGGCCGTGCGCCGAGCGTAGGTTTCCAGCGCCTCGAGCGTCTTGGGTTGGGTTGCCTCCAGATCCGCGCCACGAGCGTCGACGAGCGCATCGAGCAGGTTGCGGTCGAGGTCATAGCGTTCGATCGCCGGCTGCAGCGCCGTCACCACGTCATGGCGACGAAACGTGCCGCCATAAAGGCCCTCGATCGCCTCGCGCCACCACTGCAGGCGGATCTCGCCCAGCATCGGCTCGCTGATCTTGTCCTGGACCGCCGCAAGCTCCGCATTGAAGGCATAGATCGCCAACAGGTCCTCGCGCCGGTCCGGCGGCGCAAAGAGAGCACAAAACCAGCGATCCCGGTCATAGCGTTTGACCGCGACCGCACATGCCGACAGATTGGCGTCAGCGCGGCCCACATTGCCCCCAGACCCAAATGGAATGACTGCTCCGTCCGCACATTGTGGCACGATCATGGAGGTTCAAGCGCCGTCCCGCGACCATACATCGGAGAATTTCCCCGTTGCCTCCTGGCTGTTGCCCAAGGAGAGCCGGCCGCATGTGCTCGCGTTCTACCGCTTCGCCCGCGCCGCCGACGATATCGCCGACGGGACCGAGCGCACGGTGGCCGAAAAATGCGACCGCCTGGACCGTATGCTGGGCGTCCTGGACGGCGCGGCACCGGCAAGCGGGCCTGAGCAAGCCGCAGCCCGTCTTGTTGAAAGCCTGGCACAAACCGGCGTCACCGATCAGTACGCGCGCCAGGTGCTGCAGGCGTTCCGTCGGGATGCCGAAAACCCGCGCTGCCGGACCTGGAGCGATCTGATGCTCTATTGCCGCTATTCGGCCGCTCCGGTCGGACGGCTCCTGATCGACACCACCGGCGAGGATGCCGCCGCCTACCCGGCGTCGGATGCCCTATGCGCAGCGCTTCAGGTGCTGAATCACATGCAGGACTGCGGTGACGACCGTCGGCGCATCGACCGCGTCTACATCCCGACCGACTGGCTGGCCAGCGAGGGCGCGTCGGTGGAGGATCTGGACAATAATCAGGCGAGCCCCGGACTGCGCAAGGTCCTCGATCGCTGTCTCGACGGCGTCGACGTCCTGCTGACCCAGGCCGCGCCGCTCTCGCGCCTGCTGGGTCGCAGTCGGTTGCGCTACGACGCTGCGGTCATCTATGAAATCGCCTGCCGGCTCACACAACGGCTTCGGCGCAGCGACCCGCTGGCGCGGCGGATCGCGCTGAGCAAACCCGAGCGCGGCATCTGCCTGGTTCGCGGCCTGGTTCGAGGCTTGCAACACCGATGACACAGGCGGCCGACAGGATAGGCGAAGCCGAGAGTTGGGCTCATGTCGAACGTCTCGTTCAGGGCTCCAAGAGCTCGTTCTACTGGGCGATGCGGCTGCTGCCGGCCGCCAAGCGCCGCGCCATGTTCGCGATCTACGCCTATTGCCGGGAACTCGACGACATCGCCGACGAACCGGCCCCCGAAACCGAGAAACAGCAAGGGCTTGCCGCGTGGCGGAAGGAAGTGAACGCTGTTTATGAGAACGCGCCGACGACGCCACTGGGGCGGACGCTGAACGATGTGCGCCAGCACTACCCAATCCGGCGCGACGATCTGCTTGCGGTCATCGACGGGGTCGAGACCGATGCCGACGGCCCCGTGGTTCGGCCCAGCCTGGCCGACCTCGAACTCTATTGTGACCGTGTTGCGGGCGCGGTCGGCCTGCTATCCGTCGCCGTTTTTGGGGCCACCGGGAGCGCGGGCAAAGCGCTCGCGCGTTCGCTGGGCCGCGCGCTTCAGTTCACGAACATCTTGAGAGACCTGCGGGAGGATGCCGCTGATGGTCGCGTCTATCTGCCGGACGAGTGGCTGCGCGATGCCGGCATCGAAGCCAGGTCGCCGGCAACGATCATGGCCGATCCCGCCTTGGCTGGCGTGTGCCGCACCATGGCGGCCGCAGCCAACAGCTATTTCGAGCAAGCGGATAGCGCCCTGGCAGACTGCGACCGTCGCGCCGTGCGCCCGGCGGTCGTGATGATGGTGAGTTATCGCCGGCTGTTGCACAAAATGGAGCGGCGCGGCTGGCCGCCGGCGGGTGACAAGGTTCGCCTTTCGGCAATGGAAAAGCTTGCTATCGGCGTCTATCACGGCCTGCTGTGACAGTTTTTGTCATTGGCGCCGGCATCGCCGGGCTCGCCGCAGCGCTGGCCGTGGCACAAAGCGGCCGCGATGTGACTGTCATTGAAGCGGCGCCCCAGGCCGGCGGCCGCTGCCGTTCGCTCGACGACGCTACCCTGGAGCGGCGCATCGATAACGGCAGCCATGTGCTGCTGGGTGCCAACCCTGCCGCTTTCGCTTATCTGGAAACCATCGATGCGCGTGACACGGTCATGCGTCTGGACCTCGCCGGCTATCGCTTTGCCGACCTGGAAACCGGCGAACGGTGGTCTTACCAGGCTGGCCTGCCCATGCCTGGGGTCAGCCTGTGGCACCACCTGCGCACACTCGGCCTGTTCCTTGCCGGTGCTGACCGGACAGTCGCCCAGGCGCTTGGATCCGGTCCGCTAATGCGCCGGTTCTGGGCGCCGATGACCTTCGCGATCTTAAACACCGCGCCCGACGAGGCTTCCGCCCACATGCTGCGGCGTGCGTTCATGGCGATCCTCCGTCATGGCCGTCGAGGTCTTCATATGCACATGGCGCGCGATGGCCTGAGCGAGAGCTTTGTCGATCCGGCTCTGGACAAGCTCAGAAAGCTTGGTGCCACCACGCGGTTCGGGCAACGGGTCGTCGGCCTGTCGTTTGACCGGAAACGCGTGACGGCACTGTCCCTGGGCGACCAATCGATACCGCTCGCCGATGGCGATTGGGTCATTGTGGCCACCGGTCCAAAGGCGGCAGGCGACCTTATCCCAGGCCTTGTGACACCAAAGGGCGACAATGCGATCGTGAACGGACACTTCCTGGTCGACGGCATCGGCGAAGCCGACGGCCGGCCCGGCGCCATGGGTCTGGTCGGCGCCACCGCCCAGTGGCTCTTTTGGCGCGAAAGGGTTGTCTCGGCCACGGTCAGCGCCGCAAACGATCTGGCCGCGCAGGACAACGCCGCCATCGCGGCAATGCTGTGGCGCGACATCACCCGGGCGCTGGATTTGGGCGACGCGCCCCTACCCCTTTTTCGAATCGTGAAGGAGAAGCGCGCGACCTTTGCGCAAACCTGCGCCAACGATCGGCGGCGGCCGCCATCCAGGACGCATATCAGCAATCTCCTGGCTGCCGGCGACTGGACCGACACCGGCCTGCCGGCGTCTATCGAAAGCGCGGTTCGCTCAGGCAACCGGGCCGCACAGCTTGTGTTGGCAGTCTGACGCGTCGTCGAACGCTGGGGAATGAATTAGAAAGAATTTACTTCTCAATCTAGACACGAAGCGCGTTCTGGCCCTTAAATGGCGCCAGTGAATACGGCCGACGGCACGGGGTGTTCGTCGGTCAAGAGCGTCGGTCGAGCGCAACTGCGGTCCAACGTTACGCACAACAGTTAGCGGTGAACGGCGTTCACTTTGAAACATCGTCTAGATGTGGTGGGGGTTAACCAATGGCGAAAATTCTGCAGTCCTTACCCGCAACGGTGATTGCCGGCGTTGTCCTGACGGTCATCGTCGCGATCATCATTCTCGCTGTAAACTGATGCCACGGTGATGAGGGGGTAAGTTATGGACGAATTCTTCTGGTCGTTTCTGTTCCGCTATCTGCACGTCATCAGCGGCGTGATGTGGATCGGTCTGCTTTGGTATTTCAACTTCGTGCAGATCCCGAACATGCCCAAGATCCCGGATGAGCAAAAACCGGCTATCGGCAAGGTGATCGCGCCGGCGGCGCTGTTCTGGTTCCGCTGGGGCGCCATGGCGACCATCGTGACCGGTCTGATCCTGGCCTGGTTGAACGGCTATCTGGTCGACGCCATTCTTGTCGGCATCACCGATAACGGCGGCAGCACCGCCATCGGCATCGGCATGTGGCTGGGCACCATCATGTTCATCAACGTGTGGATGGTGATCTGGCCCAACCAGAAACGTGCGCTCGGCATTGTCGAGGCCGACGCCGACAGCAAGGCCAAGTCGGCCCGCACGGCGATGCTGTTCTCTCGAACCAACACGATGCTGTCGATTCCCATGCTGTTCTGCATGGTGTCGCAGCAGAATCCCTGGTGGTAGGCCGAGAAGAGCGGTTCGTATCCAAGAGAGCGGGGCCTTCGGGTCCCGCTCTTTTTCGTTAGACCGCGATCATCGCCGCGGCGACGTGACGGCCGTCGGCGACCAGCAGGTTGAAGGTGCGGCAGGCCGCGCCCGTGTCCATGACATCGGCAATAATGCCCCGCGGGCGAAGCGCGTCACGCACGGCTTGGTCGACGCGCGGCACATCGTGACCACTGCCAATCAGCAGGATGTCGACGGGTTCGGCGGCGTCGCAAACAGGGACCAGGCTGGCGGCCGTTACATCGGCGATCGAGGCAACCGGCCAGGCAAGGACGGTCGAGGGCAGGACAATCAGGGAGCCTTCGTAGCGCTGACCGGAGATACGAAATCCGCCGTCGCCATAGGCCTGCACCAGCTTTGGGCCGCTCTCGGCATCCGGCGTCATGTCCCGCATCGGCTTAGGGCGTCGCGTCCGCCGAGGCGTCCCCTTCGTCATCCTCGGCCTTGTCCTCGGTTTTGTCGAACGTGCGGCGCCCTGGCTGGAGGTAGAGCAGCAGCGGGGCGGCGACAAAGACCGAGGAATAGGTGCCGATGATGACGCCCCAGATCATGGCCAGCGTGAAGCCGGCAATAACCTCGCCGCCGAAGATATAAAGAGCGAACAAGGCAATCAGGGTTGTGCCGCTGGTCATGATCGTGCGCGACAGCGTGTCGTTGAGCGACTTGTCCAGCAGGTCGACGAGCGGCAGTTTCTTGAATTTGCGCAGGTTTTCCCGAACCCGGTCGTAAATGACCACCGTATCGTTCATCGAATAACCGACGATGGTCAGCAAGGCCGCCACGATAGGCAGGCCGAAGTCGAGTTGCGTCAATGAGAACAGACCGATGGTCAAGATGACGTCGTGCAGCAGCGCGATGACGGCGCCCAGCGAGAACTGCCACTCGAAACGCAACCAGATATAGATCAGCATCGCGCCCAGCGCGATCAAAACGGCCATAACGCCTTTTTCGATCAACTCTTGGCTAACCTGGGGCCCAACGAACTCAATACGCCGATAGTCGACAGGGCCGAAGTCGTTGTCCAGAACGCCCCGGACAATCTCGACGGCGGCCTGCTGGGCCGCCTCGTCGCCTTCCTGGCGCTGAATCCGGATCAGGACGTCGGTATCCTGGCCAAACTCCTGAAGCGATACCTCGCCAAGGTCCAGATCGTTGAGCGCGTTGCGCATGCCGCCGATATCGGCCGGGCCTTCGCTTCGCACTTCCACCAGCGTGCCGCCGCGAAAGTCGATGCCGAAGTTCAGACCCATCACGAGGAACAGCACAATCGACGCCACGATGCCGACCGCCGACAGGCCCATGGCCATGTTGCGCCAGCGCATGAACGGCACATGCGTGTCTTTGGGAACCAGGCGAAGCGGTTTCATGGCATCGTCCTAGAGCGGCAAGGCTTGCGGCCGGCGGCGGCGCAGCCACAAAACGGCGAACAGGCGGGTCACCATGATCGCGGTAAACAGCGATGTCAGGATCCCGATTGCCAGGGTCACGCCGAAACCTTTGATTGGTCCGTCACCCAAGGTGTACAGCAAGGCCGCGGCAATAAACGTGGTGACGTTGGCGTCGATAATCGTCGTCAGCGCCCGCTTGTACCCCGCATCCACGGCGTTGAACGGCGTACGTCCGTTGGCGACCTCCTCGCGTATTCGCTCGAAGATCAAGACGTTGGCGTCGACCGCCATGCCGATGGTCAAGACGATACCGGCAATGCCGGGCAGCGTCAGCGTCGCCTGCAGCGTCGAGAGCGCGCCGCCGATCAGGATGATATTCGCGATCAGCGCGATGTTGGCGAAGATCCCGAAAAGACCATAGCTCAGAACCATGAAGACGATGACGGCGACGAGGCCGATGACCGCGGCCATTTCGCCGGCGCGCACCTGATCAGCGCCCATGTTCGGACCCACCGTGCGTTCTTCCAGGATCAGCAACGGCGCCGGCAGAGCGCCGGCACGCAGCAGCACGGAAAGGTCGTTGGTCTGTTCGGGCGAAAAGTTGCCGGTGATGATGCCGGCACCCTGGCAAATCGGGCTGTTGATGCGCGGCGCACTGATGACCTTGTCGTCCAGCACGATCGCCATGGGCAGGCCGACATTGTCGGTCGTCGTTTCGCAGAACCGCCGGCCGCCGGCACTATCAAAGCGGAAGGAGACCACCGGGCGGCCTTGCTCGAACGACGGTTGCGCGTCGGTCAGGTGTTCGCCACTGACCATGACCCGCTTGCGTACGACGTAGTACTGGATCGGAACGCCAGCCTCTATCTGGTCATCGGTCCGATGCTCTTCCAAAAGCTCGGAGCCCGCCGGAATGTCGCCGGCGAGCGCTTGGCTCAGTGGTGTCTCGTTATCAACCATCCGGAAGGTCAGTTTGGCAACCGTGTCGGGATCAATAATGCTGGAATCACTGATGCCGGGCAGCTGAATGATGATCCGGTCGAGCCCCTGACGTTGAATGGTCGGCTCGCTAACACCGAATTCGTTGAGGCGGTTCCCCAGGATCTCGATGGCCTGCTGCGTGGCATTGCTGATGCGCTGATTGATGCCCTGCTCTGTCAACGCAACCGAAATGGTGCCGTCATCGTCGAAACTGACCTGGATGGTTTCGTCACGATTTTGTAATGCCAGCCGGGCCGCCTCAAGATCGGCCGCGTCGCGCAGCATCATGACCAACTGCTGATTGTTCCAACCCTGTGACCGCACACCGATGCGTTCGTCGCGCAGGATCGCGCGAAAGTCGTCCTCGACCGTCTCCATCCATTCGTCGAGAATCGCCTCACTCTCGACCTCCAGGAGAACGTAGGAACCACCTCGCAGGTCAAGGCCCAGGCTGATCTGCTTATGAGGCAGCCAGTCGGGCAGTCCGTCCAGGCTGTCTTTGGGCAGCAGGTTGGGCAGCGCAAAGAGTATGCCGAGCGCACAAACGGCGACGACGACGGCAATCTTCCAGGCGGGGAAGTGGAGCATCGAGGCCCGTTACTCGTCCTTCTTGTCTTTGTCTTTTTCGGCCTTGTCGTCACCCTGATCGTCATCCCGCGTCTCGGTGCGCTGATAGACATCCGCGACCATGGACTGCCGGCATTTGACCTTGACGTTGGGCGCAATCTCGACCAGCAGCACGCCGTCGCCCTCGATGCGCGCAATCCGGCCAATTAGACCGCCTTGGGTTACGATCTGGTCGCCGCGCTTCAACGCGCTCAGCATCGCCCTGTGATCCTTGGCGCGCTTTTGCTGCGGCCGGATCACGAAGAACCAAAACACGCCGAACATGGCCACCATCATGAAGATGAAGACCGGGTCGAATCCGCCGGCGCCGCCGCCGGCTGCCTGTGCGTATGCCGGTGAAATCAGCATGCGTTTCTCCTGTCGGAAAGGGACGGCGGACTATAGCCACACGCGGCCCCAATGCAAGCGGCGCGACGGCCACAGGCTGGGTAGAAATTCGGCCTGCGGGCCTTCACCTTCGGTGATCAAATGGCCGGAGTGACCGACACGGCTGGCGGGTGCTGGGGTGCCCCGCCCCAGAGAAAGGGACGGCGTTGAGCGGTTCTGCCGTTCCGCTCAACGCCGTTTTACGCGCTCGACCCCCTAAGGGAGGACTTCGTTAGGCGGCGATCTGATTGTTGATCGCCCAAATGGCGGCCTGGGTGCGGTTTTGCACGGCCGTCTTCTTCAAGATGTGCTTGATGTGCACCTTCACGGTCGCCTCGGCGACGTTGAGCTGGTTGGCGATGACCTTGTTCGCCTCGCCTGCCGCCAGATGGCGCAGAATTTCGGTCTCACGGTCCGACAGATCGACACCGTCCACCGAACGGCCAATCTGATCGCCCGAGCCGCGGGTACCCGCCTGCTCGATGACCATGGGAATCAGGCCAGAGGAAAACACGCGCTCGCCGGTGAGGACCAGTTTCAGCGAGGCGAGCAGCGCCTGGGGTGACACATCCTTCAAAAGATAGCCATCGACACCGGCGCCGAAATAATCGCCGAGCACCTTGCGATCGAGGTCATCGACCAGAACCACGAGCTTCATGTCCGGCTTATCCTTGCGCATCTGTTCCATTTTGGCATGTATCTCGTTGTCCCGATTTGGAGCATTCACGATCAACATGCTGGGTTCTTCAGGACCGTAGTCGCCGTCGGCAAACTCCGCCAGTGAGGCAATCTGGCCGATCACCTGGAAGCTGGAATTGTCGAACAGGCGGATCATGCCCTCCCGCGAAAGGCGGTTAGGGTCAACGATTACAACGGTTGCGTTCGTTTCGATGGAGCTCATGTTATCTACCCCTGGTCCTGAAGCCTGAAACCTTCACCCGTTTACCCAGCCGGTACTCGGCTGAGGTGGGCGACACATTCGGAATAGCTAGAAGCAGGTATCGTGCCAGTCTGACGACGTACCCCGTTGGATGCTGCAATTGGTGCGAGTCCCCTGGGGATAAGCCCAAAATGGCCGCACTATGATACCGATGGTGATGGTGCGGGTTCCCGACACCCGTTGAGATAGCGGGCCCGGACTGCTAGATGCATCGGCATCAGTGTATCGAAGGAGGACTCCATGCCCGGACCCTTGGACGGAATTCGTGTCGTCGACGTGACCGCGATGGTCTCAGGCCCCTATGCGACCATGATGCTGGCCGATCAGGGTGCGGACGTCATCAAGGTGGAGAACCCGGCCGGAGGCGATCATACCCGCGAGTCCTCAAACCTGCGCAATGGCTTTTCTGCCTCGTTCCTGAACAACAACCGTAACAAACGCTCCGTCGCCCTGAACCTTAAGGACTCCCGCGGCATCGACGCGCTGATGCGCCTGGTCGCCGACGCCGACGTCTTTGTCCAAAACTTCCGTCCCGGCGTCGTCGACCGCATGGGTATCGGTGAAGCGGCCTTGCGCGCCGTTCGTCCCGATCTGGTTTATGTCTCCATCAGCGGTTTCGGACCGAACGGTCCTTATGCCCACAAGCCGGTATACGATCCCCTGGTCCAGGCACTTTCCGGTCTGGCGACGGTCCAGGCCGGATCCGACGAAGAACGTCCGCGCCTGGTTCGCACCATCCTGCCCGACAAGCTGACCGGCGTTACGGCAGCGCAGGCAATCACGGCGGCGCTGCTTGCCCGCGAGCGCAGCGGGCACGGGCAGCATGTCGAGGTCTCGATGCTGGCAAGCGTCGTCTCCTTCCTGTGGGGTTCCGACATGGGCAGTCAGACCTTCGTTGGCGGCGAACTGCCGCAACAGGAGGCAGCCAGTTTCATCGACCTGATCTATCAGACGGCGGATGGTCACATCAGCGCAGCCGTTCAGTCGAACAAGGAATGGCTTGCGCTGACCAAGGCGCTTGAGCGTCCTGAATGGCTGGACGACCCGCGCTTCCTGACGCCCGCGCTGCGCCAGGACAACATCAACGACCGTTTGGCGCTGACCCAGGAGGTGCTGATCACCGACACGTCCGCCCACTGGCTCGGCCGGCTTGAAGCTGAAGGTGTACCGTGCGCTCCGGTGCTGACCCGCACCGAAGTCATCGATCACCCGCAGATCGTCGCCCAGGAGATTGTCGATGAAATCGACCATCCGATAGCCGGCAGGTTGCGTCAATCGCGGCCCCCGGCGCGTTTCTCCAAGACGGCGACAGAGCACCGTCATGGCGGACCTGATCTAGGCCAACACGGCGACGACGTGATGGCGGAGATCGGCTACAGCGCCGACGAGATTGCGGCCCTGCGCCGTGATGGCGTGCTCGGCCAACCGTCTAACCAGGCGGCCGCATGATCGATTTCTACTACTGGCCGACACCCAACGGCTGGAAGGTCTCGATCATGCTGGAGGAGTGCGCGCTTCCCTACCGCATGATCCCGATCAACATCGGCAAGGGCGACCAGTTTGCACCCGAGTTCCTGGCGATCAGTCCCAACAACCGCATGCCGGCGATCGTCGATCATGACGACCCCGACGGGCCCCTGCCGATTTTTGAGTCCGGTCCCATTTTGATGCATCTGGCGGAGAAGACCGGACGTTTCATGCCGACTGATCGGCGCGGCCAAAAGGAACTGCGCGAATGGCTGTTCTGGCAGGTCGGCAATTTGGGTCCGATGGCCGGGCAGCACAGTCACTTCTTCAACTACGCACCCGATGACGAACTCTATGGTCAGAAACGTTACGCCGACGAATACCACCGCTGCATCGGCGTGCTGGAACGCCGTCTGGAGGGCCGTGATTACATTCTCGGCGACTATTCGATTGCCGACATGGCGAGCTTTCCCTGGATTCTGATCGCCAAGGCCATGGGCCAGCCGCTTGACGAGTTCCCCAACGTCATCCGCTGGCGCCAGGCGATCAAAGAGCGCCCGGCGGTCAGACGCGGGGTCGACCTGGGCAAAGACCAGCGCCGCAACGAGCCGCCGAGTGATGAGGAGCGCGAGATCCTGTTCAACCAGCGCGCCCAACCGGCTGCAGCGGACGGCGGGAACGGGCGTTGAGCGATTCCGACAAGCTCGCGCTTCTGGCGCGAATCGCCGATGCGCTTGATCGTCTGGCGCCTCCGCCGCCCGGTGAGATCGATCTCAAACAGGCCGACGCTTTCGTGTGGGACGCCGAGAGCGCGGACCTGAAGCCGGTCGCCAAGGTCAACGCCGTACCTTTGCAACTGCTCAAGGGCATCGATCTGGTGCGCGACATCCTGCACGGCAATACCAGTCGGTTCGCGCGCGGCCTCAGCGCCAACAATGCCTTGTTGTGGGGCGCGCGCGGCATGGGTAAGTCCAGCCTGATCAAGGCTGTCCACGCGGCGGTCAACGCCGACAATCCAGGTTCCCTCGCGCTGATCGAAATCCATCGCGAGGATATAGCCGGCCTGCCCCGCCTTCTCGACCGCCTTCGCGCGACGGATCGGCGCGCCATCCTGTTCTGTGACGATCTGTCGTTTGAAACCGACGACACGACCTTCAAGTCGTTGAAAGCGGTTCTGGAAGGCGGCATCGAAGGCCGGCCGGACAACGTGATTTTCTATGCCACGTCGAACCGCCGCCATCTAATGCCCCGCGACATGATGGAGAACGAACGCTCGACGGCGATCAATCCGGCCGAGGTGATCGAGGAAAAGGTCTCCCTATCGGATCGCTTTGGCCTTTGGCTCGGCTTCCACGGCTGCGACCAGGACACCTATCTCACGATGGTGAAGGGCTATGTTGATCACTTCGGCCTGACGATCGACGACGAGGCCTTGAAGGCCGAGGCATTGGAATGGTCGACGACACGGGGCGCACGATCGGGCCGCGTCGCCTGGCAATTCGTCCAGGACCTTGCCGGACGTTTGGATGACCAGACCTAGAGAGGCTCCAGGTAGAGCATTGGATCGACCGCCTCCGAGCCCTTCCTGATCTCGAAGTGGGTCTGCGGCCCGCCGACACCGCCAGTGGTCCCGACGCTCGCGATGACCTGGCCGCGTATCACCCGCTGACCGCGCGCGACCCGGACATCCGCGTTGTGGGCGTAGGCGGTGACCCAGCCGTCGCCATGGCGCAGCAGCACGAGATTGCCGTAACCGTCCAGTTCGTCGCCGACATAGGCGACAACGCCGTCCTCGGCGGCGAAGACCGGCGTTCCGGCCGGTGCGCTGATGTTGATGCCGTCGTTATGCAGGCCGTTGTCCTTGGGCCCGAAAGACGACAGAACCGGTCCGGTCACCGGCCAGGAAAACTTGCCGCCCGTGCGCGCGGGGATTTCCGCAACGTTGACCGGACCGGCGGTAACCGCCGGCGCCACGGGTTTCGGTTGCGGCAATGGCACGCCGGCCACGGTAAAGGGTGCCGGCGGCGGCTCGGGCGGCGGCGCTTCGACCACGACCGTGGTTTCCTCAGGCGCGACGCTCGGTGTCGTCGGGGTTGTTGGTGTTGTCGGCGCCGGAACCGAACCGTCACCGGCCGGCAACACCAGACGCTGACCGACAAAAAGTTGATAGGGCTGATTCAAACCGTTGGTGCGGACCAGTTCACTGGTGGTGATGCCGTAGAGGCGCGAGATGCCGTAGATCGACTCACCGCCGCGCACCACATGGGTACGCTGTGCCGGCAGTCGCACGGTCTGACCGATCAACAGATGGTATGGCGGCACAAGATTGTTGGCCTGGATGATGTCGCGCACCGCGATGCCGTAGCGGCGTGACAGCGCATAGACCGTATCGCCCGCCTCGACCTTGACATCCTGACCTTCCGGCATGGACGGCGGCGCCAGCACGAGCTCCTCATCGACAAAGACGGCCTGCGGCTCGGGCTCCACGATCACCTCGACAGGCGGCGCCGGTTCGGGTTCGGCGATGATCACAACGGTGCTCGGCTCGCTGCCGGGTTTGTAGGCGGGTAATGGCGGCGCCGAGGCACCCGCAATCGTGGTGCCCGGTTTCGGCTGCGGTAGTGGCACTGCCGGTTCGGCGGCCGCACTGGGCGTAGCAGGAGCGGATGTGCCGAACGCCGATTCGACATAGGGCACGGGCGGCGGACCCTGATTACAGGCCGCCAGCGCCACACAAGCCAGCAGAAGGACCAATCCCCGCCGAATCATCTGCCCTGAGCTCCCGTCACTCGCGCGGTCGTTCATCCCCACGCCCTTCGACCAACGGCACAAAACGTACATCCATGAATGCTTCCGTGGCGATGGTATCGCCTGTGCGTCGGATCACCATAAGGCGCTGATCCCATGTATCCTGCCCAATTGGTACAATCATAAGGCCATCGTCCTTGAGCTGGGCGACCAGGTCTTCCGGCACGGCGGTGGCCGCTGCGGTGACGATAATGCGATCAAACGGTGCTTGTTCGGGCCAACCCTTGGCACCATCGCCCCAGCGGGTCGTTATGTTGTCGAGCCCGAGCTGCTTGAACTTCCCCTCCGCAAGACGCAGCAGATCGCGGTGGCGTTCGATCGTGTAGACCCTGCGGCACATCAGCGCCAGGATCGCCGCCTGATAACCGGACCCGGTGCCGACCTCCAGGACACGCATGCGATCGCCGATCTCCAGACGCTGGGTCATCATGGCGACAACGATCGGCTGGCTGATCGTCTGCCCCATCCCGATCGGCAGCGCGGTGTTTTCGTAGGCTTGGTCCTGCATGCCATCGGCCACGAACAGATCGCGCGGCGTGCGTTCGATCGCGCTCAGGACGCGGGCGTCCGTGATGCCTTGGCTACGCAGCTCCATCAGGAGCCGGATCTTGCGCGTCTCCGCGATCATGCAAATCGGGCCGTCAGGCTCTCCATGGTTCGGTTGTCCGTCATGTCGAGGCTGATCGGCGTGACGGCGACCCGCGCCTCTGCCAGCGCGCGCAGATCTGTCCCAGCCTCGGTCGACTCCAGATCCAGGCCCCATCCGGCCATCCAGTAGTAGTCGTAGCCAAACGGATCGGCGCGCTTGACCGGCTTCTGCTTGGAGAAGTCGTGCTGACCCTGGCGGCAAACCGAGACGCCCGCCACGTCGCCCGGTTCGACCGCCGGGAAGTTCACGTTGATCAAGACGCCCTCCGGCCAACCGACATCGAGCATGCGGCGTATGACATCCGGCCCGTGGGATCGCGCGGTGTCCCAGTGCAGGAAGCGGTCGCGGTAGTCCTGGCTGAACGCCATGGCCGGCACGCCCAGAAGCGTCGCTTCCATGGCCGCGGCCACCGTGCCTGAATAGGTCACGTCATCGGCGACGTTGCTGCCCCGGTTGACGCCCGACAGGACGAGGTCAGCCGGTCGGTCGAGCACGTGGCGCAAACCCATCATGACGCAATCGCCGGGTGTTCCGTCGACAGCGAAGCGCCGCTCGCTCAACTTTCGCAGCCGCACCGGCGTGCGCAGCGACACCGCATGGCCTCTGCCGCTCTGCTCTGTCTCCGGCGCGACAACCCAGACATCGTCGCTCAACTCGCCGGCAATCGTCTCCAGGCAAGAAAGTCCCGGCGCGTTGATGCCATCGTCGTTGCTGATCAGGATACGCATGCTGGTCAGGCGACCTTCTCGATGCGCTCGCGGCCCGCCATATAGGGCCGCAGCACTTCGGGGATCGTCACCGAGCCGTCCTCCTCCTGATAGTTTTCCAGGATGGCGATCAGGGCGCGGCCGACCGCGACGCCCGAGCCGTTCAGCGTGTGGACGAAACGGGTTCGTTTCTCGCCCTCCGGCCGGTACCGCGCCATCATGCGCCGCGCTTGGAAATCACCGCAGTTGGAGCAACTGGAGATCTCCCGATAGGCCTGCTGGCCCGGCAGCCAGACTTCCAGGTCAAAAGTCTTGCGCGCGGAAAACCCGATATCGCCGGTCGCCAGCACGACGACGCGGTAAGGCAGTCCCAGCCGCTGAAGAATCTCTTCCGCGCAGTTCGTCATGCGCTCGTGTTCAGCTTCGGACTGATCGGGCGCGGTGATACTGACCAGCTCGACCTTCCAGAACTGATGCTGACGGATCATGCCGCGTGTGTCCTTGCCGGCCGCGCCGGCTTCGGACCGGAAGCATGGGGTAAAGGCGGTGTAGCGGAACGGCAGCGCCGGCTCGTCGACAATCTTCTCGCGGACCATGTTGGTCAACGTCATCTCCGACGTCGGGATCAGGTAGCGGTCATCCGTTGTCTTGAACAGGTCGTCTTCGAACTTCGGCAGATTGCCGGTGCCATAGGCAACTTCCGGGCGCACCAGAAGCGGCGTCGACGCCTCGCGATAGCCGAACTCCTGCGTATGGACGTCGAGCATGTAGAGCGCCAACGCCTTTTCCAGGCGTGCGAGTTGGTCGGTCAGCACAACGAAGCGGGAGCCCGCCAGTTCCGCTGCCGTCTCGAAGTCCATCTGCCCGAGCGCCTCGCCGATCTCGTCGTGCTGTTTGGGCGAGAATGCGAAGTTGCGCGGCTCGCCCCAGCGGCGGATTTCGACATTGTCGCTCTCATCGTCGCCGATGGGCGCGTCGGCATCCGGAATGTTGGGAATGCCAGCCAACAACGTCTCGAGCGCGTCGGCCGATGCGCGCTCGTCGTCCTCAGCGGTCTTCATGGCGTCCTTCAGCGAACCGACTTCCGCGATCGCCTCGCTGGCATCGGCGCCGGACGACTTGGCCTGGCCAATCTGCTTCGACAACTCGTTGCGCCGCTGCTGGATATCCTGAAGCGACGTCTTGGCCGCGCGTACTTGGCGGTCAAGATCGAGAATCTGCGCAGCCAGCGGGTCAAGGCCCCGCGCCGCGCAGCCCTTGTCAAAGGCCTCCGGGTTGTCCCGGATCCAGGCAATGTCGTGCATCTTTCCGACCCGTGATTGAAACGGCGCCCTGTATAGGGCCCCTGCACGCCGGGGTCCACAAACTGTGCGCTCCGGTTCTATCGGCTAGCGCGTCGGGTTGAAGTCGGTTTCCTCGATGAAATCGTCTTCAGCATCGGCCGCTTCGTCATCGTCGCCATCGGGGTCATCACCCTCGCCTGTCGCTTCGCCGCGGCGGCGTTCAACAATGCCGGCAACCCAGATCGAGATTTCGTAGAGCAGCAGCAAGGGGATCGCCAAGCCAAGTTGGCTGAACGGATCCGGCGGCGTGATGACGGCGGCCAGAACGAACACGCCGACAATCGCGTATTTGCGCTTTTCCCTGAGGCCCTTGCTGGATGCCGCGCCGACTCTGGCCAGAAAATAGATAATGAGCGGCAACTGGAAGCTGACGCCGAAGGCGAAGATCAGCTTCAGCAGCAGGTTGAAGTACTCGCTTATTCGGAACTCGGCATCGATTTGAAGCTGATCGGGCCCGGCGTCCTGCTGGAAGCTCAAGAGGAACTCGAGCGCGACCGGGAAGAACGCGTAGTACACCATCGCCGCGCCCATCAGGAACAGCAGCGGGAAGAAGAACATGAATGGCAGGACGACCTTTTTCTCTTTGAGATAGAGGCCGGGCGCCACGAAACCCCAAAGCTGCAGCACGATCATTGGCAGCGAGATGCACAGCGAGGCAAAGAAGCCGACCTTGACCAGAGTCAGAAAGGCTTCCGCCGGGCCGGTAAAGATGATGCGGAACGACTGTTCCTGGATCTCCTCGCAATTGGCGAGATCCTGGGGCGCGTTTCTGTCGGCTTCGTCCAGGATGCCGAAGTTGAAATGCTCGACCAGCAGGCCGTCGACCCACGCGACAACGCCGGGCTCCTGGCACGAGCTTTTGACGACCACGTCGTAAAGCGGCATGGCCAGGAAGTTGTAGATGTCCTGGGCGAAATAGAAACACGGCAGGAACGCGATAACGATGACGATCGCGCTTCTGACCAACCGTTGCCGGAGCTCAACCAGATGCTCCAGCAGCGGCAGTTTCGTGTTGTCGATATCGCGGATCACCGCGCGCCGCCCGCCTGAGCCTTTCGCGGCTCCTCGCCGCCTTGATCGGCACCGTTCGCGGGCTTGGCCTCGCTAGCCGTCTCCGTCACGCTCGGGGTCGCGACCTTGGCCTGCGGCTCGGGCGTTGGATCAGACTTTGTTTCGGATTTCGGTTCGGGCGTCGTCGGGTCGACATCGTCGGCTGCCGACGCCGCTGCGCCATTCGCCTTGTTGGCTGGTTGACGCAACGCCTCGTCCGTCTCGGTCAGCTCTTTCTTGATCGCGCCTTTGGGATCGATGGTGTTCTGAATGGTCTTGCGCACATTCAGTTTGTCGACCCCCTTCTTGACGTCCTCAAGCTCTGCTTCCTTGACGTACTGGTCGAGACTGCGCTGGAACTCGCGCGCCATCGAACGGGCTTTGCCCGTCCAATAGCCCACGGTTCGAAGAACCTTGGGCAGGTCCTTCGGTCCGACGACGACCAGCAGCAGAATGCCGACCACCGCCATTTCGAACCATCCGATGTCCAACATGGCAGGTGCGCCTCAAAAAAGCGTCTTAGGCGACGTTCTTATCTTTGGCCGTATCGTCCGAAGCGGCGTTGTTCGTGGTGGCCGAGCCTTCAATTGTCGGCGGCTCTTCGCTCACGGTCTTGGCGGCGTCCGCCTTGTCCTTGTCTTCGTCCTTCATGCCGGTCTTGAACTCCTTGATGCCCTTGGCGAGATCGCCGGCAAGTTTCGGAATTCGGTCGCGGCCGAACAGAAGCAGGACGATGACCAGCACGATGAGCCAGTGCCAAATGCTAAAGGTACCCATTTAGTGCCTCTTTTCACTCCCGATTCAGGCGCCAACGGACCGGAGCCCGAACGGCGGTTGAACCGAACATATATAGGTCTTGATCCGGGCCTGCCAGAGCAAATCTGCGCTACCACGCGCCCGGTTCACTGCATTCTAGCCTGTAATCAGGCGGTTTTGTGGTCGCCGTCAGCCGGCAGACCGGGGCTCCTGGCGGGTGCAGGGGAAGACAAAAACCGCATCGTCTTCGATGCGAATCCGCACATTGTCGCCAGGCGCCGGCGGCCTATCGCCGGCAATTCGGGCGCGGACTTCTTCGCCCTGGTCCAGTTTCAGGACGACCAGGCTGCTGTGACCCAGAAGGTGGTTGGCGACCACCTTGGCCTCTCGCCCTTCCGCACCGGGGTCGCGGCATAAATGCAACCCTTCCGGGCGTATCAAAACATCGACTCGCTCGCCATTCACCATGCCCGCCGCCGCGACGGGGCCGATGGCCGATTCCGCCACTTCGTTCGTGACGGTGCCGTGCAGCCAGTTCACGTCGCCCAGGAACTTGGCGACAAACGCCGATTGCGGCCGTCGATAGACCTGATCGGGCCGACCGAGTTGCACCAAGTGCCCCCGCTGCAGCACGGCGATGCGGTCGCCCATATACATGGCCTCTTCGGCGTCATGGGTGACGACCAGTGCCGTCGCCCCGGCACGGCGCAGGATTGTTAGGGTTTCCTCGCGGACCTCCTCGCGAAGGCGCACATCCAGACCAGAGAATGGCTCATCCAGCAGGATCACACCCGGCTGGGGCGCCAGCGCGCGCGCCAACGCAACCCGCTGCTGCTCGCCACCCGACAGCATATGCGGGTACTTGGCGGCATAATCGGCAAGACCGACGAGATCCAGGAACTCGCCGGTCAGACGCTTGCGGGTCGCGCTGTCGCGCCCGCGCAGGCCAAAGGCGACGTTATCGGCCACGGTCATATGCGGAAACAGCGCGAAGTCCTGGAACACCAGCCCGACGCAGCGCTTCTCCGGCGGCACGTCGACACCGGGCCCGGCAACCAGTCGGTCGCCAATCTGGATTTCGCCCTGCTGCAAGGTCTCAAGACCCGCCGCGACGCGAAGCGCCGTTGTCTTGCCGCAGCCTGACGGGCCGACCAGGCAGCAGACTTCGCCGTCGTCGATCTCGAACGACAGATCCGTCAGGGCCGGTACGTCGCCATAGCGATGGCTGACGTGGCGAAAGGCAAGGCCGGTCATCGGTGCCTTCGTGCGGTTGTTGGTCGAAACAATGTGATGCGACTTATTCTTAATTACAACTGTTTAGGAGGCGTGACCACGCGTCTCATCACGTTTACCGTCGCGACGCCGCCGACGCCAGCAACGTTTGCCAAGGACACCCGATGCCCCTCCCGAACAAGGTTGATGCCATTACCTTCGATTGTTTCGGCACACTGATCGACTGGAATCGCGGCATAGGCTCCATTGTGGGGCGCTGGGCGGCGGACCATGGTCTGGCCGCGAGCGCCGACAAACTGACGACTGAGTTCGCGGCCGCGCAACGCCGCCATCAGATCGCCAAGCCGTTCAAGTCCTATCGCACTGTCTTACGCGACGCCTTTTTGGATTTGGCAGCGGATCACGGCGTCGGCGATTCACACGATGATGCCGTCGCATTTGGCGCCAGCGTCGCGGATTGGCCGGCCTTCGACGATACGGTGGCCGGCCTTCGCACGTTGAAACAAACAGCGGTCCTGGGCGTGATGTCCAACGTCGATAACGAGAGTTTCAAACGGGTCCACGCCGAACGCCTCGATGGCCTGATCGACATCATCGTTACGGCCGATGACGTGCGTGCTTACAAGCCCGACCTCGCCCTGTTCGATGCCATGGCTTCAGCGCTCGATGCCCGCGGTATCGATCGAAGCGGATGGCTTCACGTGGCACAAAGCCAGTTCCACGACATCGTGCCGTGCCACAAACTGGGGCTCGCCTGTGTCTGGCTCGACCGTGTCGGCGACCGGCCGGAGCGCGGCATGACAATGGCGACAGACGAATTGGAGCCGGACCTCAGGGTCGATACGCTTGATGAATTCGTGGCGGCGCTGGCGGCGGCACGAGGCTGAGACCTAGTCTTCGGCGCTGCTGTCGTCGTCGCCGTTTTCGTCATCGTCGTCACCGGCCAACGCGTCCTCGTGATCCCTGAGACGGCCGACCGGCGGCAGGTCCGGTCTTGGATCGAGCAGTCCCGACGCTTTCATCTCCTCACGGCCTGGCAGATCGTCCAGCGATTCCAGGCCGAAGTGCTGCAGGAACTCGTCGCTGGTGCGCCACTGCAGCGGTCGACCGGGCGTGCGCTTGCGTCCACCGGGGCGAATCCAGCCAATTTCCAGCAGCAGATCGATGGTGCCCTTGGAAAGGCCGACGCCGCGGATCTCCTCGATCTCGGCGCGCGTGATCGGCTGATGAAACGCGATGATCGAGAGCGTTTCGAGCGCCGCGCGCGACAGGCGACGGGCGCGTTTGATCTTGATCTTCAGGCGCGGGCCGATGTCTTCGGCGGTGCGGAAACTCCACTTGCCGCCGATCTTGGTCGGCGCCACGCCACGGCCGCTGTAATGGGACGAAAGTTCGCCCAACAGCGCCGGCACGTCGGCCTTGGATGGCAGCCGCTCGGCGATTTGTTCTTCCGACACTGGCTCGGGCGAAGCGAACAACAGCGCCTCGACAATGCGAATGTTCAAATCCGGTTCGTTCATGACGCCCCCTCGCCGTTCGGTGACCGCACCTGGATCGGCGAGAACGTGCCGGTCTGCCGCAACTCGATGCGGCCCTGGCGTGCCAACTCCAAACTGGCCGCGAAGGTCGACGAAACGGCGGATCGGTAGACAAGGCTGTCTTTGATCTCGGCCGGCAACAGCGCGAACATGTCCTGCCAATCCGGCAGATGCCCGACCAGCTTGGTGAGCCGCAGCAGCGCGTCCTCCATGGAATGGAGCGTGACCGGCGCGGGCCGGTAGTCGCCCCCGCCTTTTCTCTTTTCGTGCGTCGTATAGGCGCGCAACAGCTCGAAGAGGTTGGCGCTCCACGTCCATTCGGTCTCGACCGGCAGCCCCTCGGCGTTACCACAGCGAAACACTTCGCTGCCCAGTTGCGGGCGCTGCAGCAGGAGCCGCGCGCCGTCGCGGATGGCTTCGAGGCGGCGCAGGTGAAACTGCAGCGCCTCGGCCATCAGTTCGGGGCTGGGTTCTTCCTCTTCTTCCTCCGGCAGCAGCAGCCGGGATTTCAGATAGGCGAGCCACGCCGCCATCACCAGGTAGTCGGCCGCCAGATCGAGCCGGATGCCCTGGGCCTTGGCGATGAACGCCAGATACTGGTCGGCCAGTTGCAGGATCGAGATCTGGGTCAGGTCGACCTTCTGCTGACGGGCGAGCGACAGCAGGACATCGAGCGGGCCTTCGAACCCGCCGAGATCGACAATGAAAGCGCCGGCTGCCCCCGGCACCTCGCGCTGACCGGGCCAGGGGTCCTCAAAGGCCTCCTGGGCCACCGCCTGCTCGGTTTCCTGCTCTACTGTCGTCAACCGCTTAATCCCGCCGCACGAATAAGGATATCGCTCACAAAGTCGACCGGCGGCAAGAGAATCCATCGAAGAATATTCAGATCGATCCCCAACTGCCCCCCGATCAAAGGCGGTAGAGCCAGGAGCGCGATCAGGATCAACAGGCCGTAACGCTCGAGTTTCAGGTATTCCCGCGCCTGCGCCGTCGGCAGCAGGCCGGCCACGACACGGCTGCCGTCAAGCGGCGGCAGCGGCAGCATGTTAAAGACAGCCAGTATGATGTTGAGAATAAAGGCGTTCTGGAGGTTGGCCACGATCCAATCCTGGCTGCTGCCGGCCGGCAGGAGCGGCACCAGGTGAAACAGGAGCGCGGCCGCGAACGCCATGGCGATGTTGATGCCGGGGCCTGCCATAGCGACCCAGATCATGTCGCGTTTCGGCTGCCGCAGCCGCGCGAAGTTGACGGGCACCGGTTTGGCATACCCGAACAGAAATGGCGCGCCCGCCAGCAGCAGCATGCCGGGAAGCAGGATCGTACCAAACGGGTCGATATGACTGATCGGATTGAAGGTTACGCGGCCCAGACGTTGCGCCGTGTCGTCGCCCAGTTTCAGGGCGACCCAACCATGGGCAGCCTCATGCAGCGTGATCGCCGTGATCGCCGGGATCAGCCAAACGGAGATCGTGTAGAGGATGCCAGCAACATCGCCCATCAGTGAACCGCCTCGCCCATGAGCGAACTCAGCCGGTCAAGTGCTTTGGCGCGGTCGAAGCCCTTTTCAGGCGTCGGGTGCGCAGACTTTGCAGCGGCCAACCGGCGTTCGGCCTCGCGACTCAGCTCCGGCACCGCATCACTGACCGCGCGGCGAATGTCGAGCGGCGCGTTGCAATGCATGGCGATGTCGCAGCCGGCTTCCAAACAACGCACCGCGCGCTCAACATGACTGCCGGACAGCGCCTGCATGTCCAGCGCATCGGTGGTGAGCACGCCGTCAAACCCGATGGCACCGCGGATGACCTCGCTGATGACGATCGGCGACAAGGTCGCCGGTGCAGTGGGATCGATGGCGCTATAGACCGCATGCGCCGTCATGCCCCAGGCCTGGTCCCGCAGCGCTATGAACGGCACGAGATCCGTGGTTTCGAGCTCCTCGAGCGAGGCGTCGATCACCGGCAGCGTGACATGCGGATCGGCCTGAACCCGGCCATAACCCGGCATGTGTTTGATGATCGGCTGAACACCGCCGGCTGCAAGACCGTTGGCACCGGCGCGGCCCAAAACAATCACACGCTCGGGATCAGCGTGATAGGCGCGGTTGCCGATCACGTTATCGGCGCCCGCCAGCCTGAGGTCCAGGCAAGGCGCGCAGTCGACGTTGATGCCGCAGGCCGCCATGTCGTCCGCCATGATGCGGTTCGCCAGAAACACGGCCTCCGTGGCATCGTCTTCTGCCAGAGAGCCAAGCCTGCCGGCAGCCACGCCGCCCCAGAAATGCGGCTGACGCAGACGCGCGACGCGACCGCCTTCCTGATCGACCATGACCGGCGCGTCATCGCGCCCGACGACGGCGCGGAAGTCGCCGGTGAGTTTCGCGACCTGCTCAGCCGTGTCGATGTTGCGCGCGAACAGAATGATACCGAGCGGATCGTCGTCTTTGAGCCAGCGCGCTTCGGCGTCACTGAGGGTCAGGCCCTCAAGGTCCGTGATCAGGGCTCTGGGCATAAAGCCGTCAAGGCGCCACGATGATGCATTCAACCTGACGGACTTTCAGGCTGTCACAAACGCTGCGCGCCTCGGCGTCTGACGCGAACGGGCCAACTTGCAGACGGTAAAACGTCCCGTTGCTCAGCACCGCCTCGTCAATCACCGGCTGGTAGGCGCCAAGGATGTCGCGGAACCGCGCCTGCAGGCTGCCCCACGCTTCCATGGCCTTGGCTTCCGAGCCGAAGGAGGCGATCTGGATCTTGGTGCCGTCGCCGGCTCCCGCCGAGGGCGCGGGCGCCTGAGCACCATCGCCACCCAAACTGGCCGCGACATCATCGAACGAGATTTCGCCGCCTGTCTCCGTCTCGGCTACCTCTTCGGTTGTCACGGCGCCGCCGGCGGCGCCAGGTTTGGCCGGTGCAACTGGCGGCAGCGGCGGCACCGGCAAAGAGCTTGCAATATCCACGCTTTGCGCATCGGCTTCGCTGCCGACCAGCTCGCCCTCCGTATCCTCGATCACGATGTCACCGGCAGCGGTGGTGTCCTCGACGTCGATGACGGGAACCTCAGAGTCGATGGTCTCGGCCTCGGCCACCTGGGACGGCTCAAGCGGCTCCTCTGGGCCGGGCAGCAAGACCTCGAAGTTCTCACCACCGGCTGCTTCGTCTTCGTCCATCGCTTCCAAGACCTCAATGTCCTGGTATGGCACCTCAAGCCCGCCGGGATCGTCAGGGCGCGCCTTGTAGGGCGTCGGATCCGCGGTCATCAATGGCACGTCGACCGGCTGGCGCGATGACTCCGTCACGCCCAGGAACATGGCAGCACCTAGGCCACCAGCACCGACGGCCGCAATGATCGCCAGGGCAGCCAGCACCTTGAACGGGATGCGCCGGGGCTCGCGGTCGTCGTCCTCATAAACCTCGGCGGCCGGTTCCGCTTCGTACACGTCCTCGGCTTCCGGCTCGACATCGAGCAGATTGACGTCCTTCGTGAGACGCGGTTCAGGACGGCCTTGTGACCCGAAAAGTTTCGGTTCCTCGCGCATTCAGCGCATCTCCTCCACCGGTTCAACGCCAATTATGCCCAACCCGGCGGCGATCACCTGACGCACGCCGCTGATCAGCGCAAGCCGTGCGTGGGTCACCTCTTTGTTGTCGTCGATCATGAACCGGAGCGACGGGTCGTCGCGACCGAGGTTCCACAGACTATGGAACGCCGAGGCCAGCTCATGCAGGTAGGTCGCGATGCGATGGGGTTCGTGCGCCTCGGCAGCGCCCTCGACAATGCGCGGCCACAGCGACATCTGTTTGATCAGCGCCAGTTCGTCGGGATGGGTCAGCGGCGCCAGATCAACCTTCGTCAGATCGTCGGTCGAAAAACCGGCCTCGCGCGCCAGGCGCATGACCGAGCAAACGCGCGCATGGGCGTATTGCACATAGAAGACCGGATTGTCCTTCGACTGCTCCTTGACCTTGATCAGGTCGAAGTCGAGCGGCACGTCGGAACGACGCGTCAGCATGATGAAGCGCAGGACATCCTTGCCGACCGCGTCGACCACGTCACGCACGGTGACGAACCGCCCTGCCCGCTTCGACATGCGTAACGGCTCGCCATCCTCAAAGAGATTGACGAGTTGGGTGAGCACGATATCGAATTCGGCCTTACCGCCAGAGAGCGCGGCGACCGAGGCCTTCAGGCGTTTCACGTGTCCGGCATGATCGGCGCCGAACACATCTATGATGACGTCGTAGCCGCGGCTAACCTTATCGTTGTGATAGGCAATATCGGGCGCGAAGTAACTCCATGAGCCGTCCGACTTCTTGAGCGCGCGATCGAGATCGTCGCCAAACGCCGTCGACTTGAACAGGGTCTGGGGCACGGGCTCCCAGTCGTCCGGCTTCATGCCCTTCGGCGGCTCCAGAACACCGGTATAGATAAGCCCTTTTTCATCAAGAGCCTTGAGACAGGCCTCGACACTGCCTGACTCGACCAAGGCCCGTTCGGACGAGAAGATCTCCTGGGTGATGCCGACAGTGGCCAGATCCTCGCGGATCAGGTCCATCATCGCATCGATGACCGCATGGCGGACCGGAATGAGCGCGTCGGGCAAAGCGCCACCGCGCTGGGCGCCGCCGACGGCGGCCTTCAGTGCAGGCCCATGCTTTTCTGCCAGGTTGCGGCCGACCGCAATCAGGTAATCGCCTGGATAAAGGCCTTCATAGGCGTCTTCGGCCACGGTCTCGCCGAGCGCTTCGAGATAACGCAGATAGGCCGACCATGTCAGCGTATCGACCTGGGCGCCGGCATCGTTGATGTAGTACTCGCGTGTGACATCGAAACCGACCGCCTCGAACAGCGAGGCCAGGACGTCGCCATAGATGGCGCCCCGTGCGTGGCCGACATGCAGCGGCCCGGTCGGGTTGGCCGAGACGTATTCGACATTGGCGGTACGCCCCTGGCCGATATCACCGAGCAGCGCCATAGGTCCCCGGCTCAGCAGTTCCGCCAGCCGTTCGTGCCAGAAGGCATCGGCCAGGCGGATGTTGACGAAACCCGGGCCCGCCACGTCCGTCGCCGCCACATCCGCGCCTTCCAAGCCTTCGGCAATGCGCTGGGCGAGATCGCGCGGTTTCTCGCCGACCTGCTTGGCCAGGACCAGGGCCGCGTTCGTCGCGACGTCGCCATGGGCGGGATCGCGCGGCGGCTCGGCCATGATGCGGCTGACATCGACGTCGGCCGACCATGCGCCGGCCGCGTGCATGGCTTTCACCAGCTCCTGAACTCTTTCCTGGAAATGACTGTAAACATTCATCTTATTAACCTACAGCAACCCGGGCATGTTCGTCACGGGCAAAGCGGTCCGTCATGCCGGCGATGTAATCGGCGACAACGCGCGCGCGGCCGCTTTCGTCGCGATCGGCGGCACGACGCGACCATTCGTCGGGCATCCGCGCCGGTTGCGCCATAAACCGCGTGAACAAGCCCCTCACCACCGCCTCGGCGTCGCGGCGCCCCCGAATGACCCGCTCGTGGTGGTACATGTTGGCAAACAGCCAGGCTTTCAGCTCCCGGTTCGCCTGATCGATGGCCGGGCTGAAGGCCACCACCGGCGCACCGTGCCAGCGGATGTCATCGACAGAGCCGACCCCTGATTCGGCCAGCCTGAGGCCGGTTTCCTCGGTCAGGTCGGAAACCAGCCGACCGATGATCCGCCTGACGGTCTCCTGCACCAAACGCGCCGTCTCGACCCCATCATAGGTGGCGTGAACGTCACGAACGGCGTCGCCTGCCAGCGGCACATCGGCCAGATCGTCGAGATCGAACAGCGACGCCCGCAGGCCATCGTCGATATCGTGGCTGTGGTAGGCGATATCGTCGGCCAAGGCCGCGATCTGGGCCTCGGCACTGGCATAAGTGTCGACTTCCAGGTCGTGCGCCGCGCAATAGCGGCGGATTGCCTGGGGGACGCCCTTTTCGGCCGGTCCATCGATCACGGGTCCGTTGTGTTTCACGACGCCTTCCAAGGTTTCCCAGGTCAGATTGAGCCCATCGAACGCGGCATACCGGGTCTCGAGCTCGGTCAGAATACGGAACGTCTGGACGTTGTGGTCGAAGCCGCCAAAAGGCTGCATTTCGGCGTCCAACGCATCCTCGCCCGCATGTCCGAACGGGGTGTGCCCCAAGTCATGGGCCAGCGCAAGGGCTTCGGCCAAGTCCTCGTTCAACCCCAGGCTTCGGCACACGGAACGCGCGATCTGCGCCACTTCCAGGCTGTGGGTCAGCCGCGTCCGGTAATGATCGCCTTCGGTGGTCACAAAGACCTGGGTCTTGTGCATCAAGCGCCGGAACGCCCGGCAATGGACAACCCGGTCGCGATCGCGCTGAAACACGGATCTCGCGGGGCTTTCCGGCTCGGGAAACCGGCGGCCACGGCTTTCCTCGGGCCGGCAGGCATAGGCTGCCAATCGGGGTCCAAAGCCTTCGGTTGCACTCATGCCGTGAACCTAGTGCCCCCGCCGGTTCTGGGCAATGCGTAGCCCACGAATTGACAAAAGCGGCGGCCGTCATACATTGAAGGGGCGGACGAAGGATGAACACATGAATGCAGAGACCCCCACGGCCGGCATTGCGGTGACCGAAAGCGCCGCAAAACGCATTGGCGAGATCATGGCGTCGGAATGCGGCGACCCTGGGGCGGGACGCCTCCGGATTGTCGTCACCGGCGGCGGGTGCTCAGGGTTTCAGTACCATTTCAAGATCGATGAAGGCCCGGAAGACGGCGATATCGAATATGAGCGCGACGCCGCCAAGGTGGTCGTTGACGATATCTCGCTGCAGTACATCGCGGGATCCGAGCTCGATTTTATCCAGAATCTCGAAGGCGCCTACTTCGCGCTCAACAACCCCAACGCCACCTCATCCTGCGGCTGCGGCACGTCCTTCGCGATCTAGCCTCGGTTTCGGCCCGGCCTGGGCATGACCACCGCGCGGCGTCTGTTCGACGCCCATTTTCACATCATCGATCCCCGTTTTCCGCTGGTTGCGAACAACGGCTATCTGCCGCCGGCCTTCACCGCGGCCGACTACCGGGATCGCGCCGGCCCAATGGGCATCTGCGGCGGCGCAGTGGTCAGCGGATCGTTCCAGGCATTTGACCAGGACTACCTGACCGACGCATTGGCGGTCTTGGGACCATCCTATGTCGGCGTCACCCAACTGCCGGCGGACACGCCCGACGCAACGATCCTGTCCCTCGACCAATCCGGCGTCAGGGCGGTGCGATTCAATCTCCGGCGCGGCGGCTCGGAAGGTCTCGACAGTATTGAGCGGATGGCGCGTCGGGTTCATGACCTCGCCGGCTGGCATGTCGAGATCTATGCCGACGCCGCGAACCTCGCGCCACATCTGACCATGCTGAAAACCCTGCCCCAAGTCGTGATCGATCATCTCGGCCTGTCCGAGGCGGGGCAACCGGTCCTGCTCGATCTCGCCAGTCATGGCGCCAAGGTGAAGGCGACCGGTTTCGGCCGTCTCGACTTCGATATCGCCGCCTCCCTTAAAGCCATCGACGCAACGAACCCCGATGCGCTGATGTTCGGTACCGATATGCCGTCGACCCGAGCGCCACGCCCGTTTCAAGCGAGCGATATCGACTTTATCGCGTCGGCCGTCGGCGAGGATGGTCTCGCACGTGTGCTGCACGACAACGCGGCCGCTCTTTACCGGCCAAAGGACGCTGCTTGAGCTTTTGAAGCGTCTACCCGTGCTCTAAGGTGGCGTCATGAAAATCGCTACCTGGAACGTGAATTCCATCAAGGCCCGCCTGCCCAACGCGTTGGCGTGGCTCTCGTCGTTTTCGCCTGATGTCGTCCTGCTCCAAGAGCTCAAATGCGTCGATGAGAAGTTCCCGCGCATGGAGATCGAGGAGCTCGGGTACAACGTCGAGACCCACGGGCAGAAGACCTATAACGGCGTCGCCATCCTCTCGAAGCGGCCGATCGAGGTTGAGCGTCGCGGCCTGCCGGGCAACGAAGGGGACGAACAGGCCCGTTACATCGAGGCTTTCACGGGCGGCATTCGGGTCGCCAGCATCTATCTGCCGAACGGCAACCCGACCAACACCGACAAGTTCCCCTATAAGCTCGGCTGGATGGAAAAGCTGATCCATCACGCGCGTGAACTCCTCGCGCTTGAGGAGCCGGTCGTGTTGGCCGGCGACTACAACGTCTGCCCGACAGACGCCGACGTCTATGATCCCGCCGGCTGGACCGACGACGCGTTGTGCCGCCCAGAGAGCCGGGCGCATTTCCGCACCCTCATGTATCTCGGCTTCACCGATGCCTTTCGCGTGTTGAACCCCGAGCCCCATCGCTACAGCTTTTGGGACTATCAGGGCGGCGCCTGGCAACGCGACAACGGCCTCAGGATTGACCACCTCATGCTGTCGCCGCACGCCGCCGACAGGTTGAAGGCTTCGGGCATCGACCGTGATCCGCGCGGCGAAGAAAAAGCTTCCGATCACACCCCCGTTTGGTGTGAACTGGATGATCAGGAACCGCAGTAAGAGCGTTTAGCGCCATTTTCTGCACCCGTTCTGACTCATTACCGAGCTGCCGCCGCAACTTGGCATGCTACCGGAGATGAGCATGTATCAAACGATAGACGTTGCTGAATCGGCGGTGACACTTGCCGTTCGGTTCTGCGCAACACGGTGTCATGACACCATCGCATGACGGTGGCTGCCTGTGCGGCGCGATCCGGTATCGGATCGCGTGCGAGCCGCTGTGGATCAATCTCTGTTACTGCCGTAGCTGTCGGCAAGCATCGGGTTCGCCGATGATGGCCTATGCTCGTGTTCCGGCGACCGGCTTCAGCATCCTCAGGGGCATACCCGCCAGCTTCAAGTCGTCCCCTGCTGTTACCCGCTCGTTTTGCGGGCGGTGCGGAACGTCCCTGTTCGTGAACGGTGAACATCTTGCGGAGGACACGGTGGTTGCGGTGGCAACGCTGGACCAACCGGAACTCTTTCCGCCATCTCTGAACGTCCATACCGCTGACAGGATCTCCTGGATGCTTCCCATGTCCCATCTTGAAGAATGGCGAGGTGACGATGACCGACCGAAGTCATGAAGGCGGCTGCTTATGCGGCGCGATACGCTATCGCATACAAGGAGAGCCGATCGGTGTAGGCCTGTGCTATTGCAGGAGCTGCCAGCGCGCAACCGGCGGACCGGTTGCCGGGTTCGTCGACCTGCCGCCCGGCGGGTTTGTTTGGACCGCGGGCGAGCCCGTCTTCTATGCCTCCTCACCCGGCGTCAAGCGCGGCTTCTGTCCGCATTGCGGCACAGCCCTCACGTTCGAAGCCGACGACATCCCCGGCGAAGTGCATCTGCTGTCGGCGACCCTCGACGATCCCGCGCCTTGGGTTCCGCGCGAAGCCAACACCACCCATAGCGGCGACCGGATCTCGTGGCTGAAACTGAATCTTTCGGGCGACGGGGAGAACGCGTGATGGCATCGGATACCCACGAGGGCGGTTGCCTGTGCGGCGCCATACGCTATCGCATCAGCGGCGAAGCGAAGTTCCGGTCGATGTGCCATTGCCAAAGCTGCCGCCGGGCGTCCGGCGCACCGGTCGTTGCGTTTGTCGGTGTGTTCGACGATCAGTTCGAGGAACTGAAGGGCGCGCGGACGATCTTTGAATCATCCCCGGGGGTCAAACGGGGTTTCTGCAAGACCTGCGGCACATCGTTGACATTCGCCGGCGAAAACTGGCCGGGCGAGGTGCACGTTTTCACGGCGACCCTGGATGACCCCGAGGCCTTTCCACCGACGGTCCACACCTATTGCCTGGACCGACTGCCGTGGATCGACCCCGATGACGGCCTGCCGCGCCTCGATACGTTCGGTGCCAGCAAGCAGAACTGACGCTTAGGCGGAAGCCAGACCCATCTGCTCACGAGTCAGTTCGATCGGAAACTTGGCCCGGATCTGAGCGTCCATGTCGTCACTGATGTGGCGCGGGAAATGGCTGGTCAGAATCTCTTCCTTGGCCTGGACTGCGCGCTCGACGATGTCCGGCCGCCCTCGCTCGACCCATTCCTTCGGGCTCGTGCGGTCGCCGATTTCCGGGTAGATGTACTCGCGTTGCATCAGCTCCAGCGTGCGGTTGTGACCGAGATAGTGGCCGGGCCCGCTGAGGCAGACCGAGCGCATGACATCAAGCGACACGCTTTCCTCGTTGACCTCGATGCCGCGCACGCACCGCAGGCACTTGCCCAGGATGTCGTTGTCAATGATCAGACTGTCGAGGCAGAAGCCGAGCAGCGAAGCATGCATGCCCGCGGACTCGTAGACGAGGTTAAGGCCCGACAAGCCGGCCATCACGTTGGTGATGCCCTTTTCGTAACCGGCCTGCACATCCGGCAGTTTGGAGTCACACATGCCTGCGGCCGCGCCGCCGGGAAGATCATAGAACTGCGCCATCTGCGCGCACGCCGCGCTGAGCAGCGCCTGCTCCGCCGAACCACCGGACATGGCGCCGGTTCTGAGATCCGACACGAACGGCCAGGTCCCGAAGATAGCGGGCGCGCCCGGCTTGATCGCGTTGACATAGCACAGGCCGCCGAGCACTTCCGCGACCGCCTGCACGACGGCACCGGCGAGCGCCGCCGGCGATGTCGCGCCGGCTTGCCCCGCCGACAGCAACAGCACGGGCATGCCGTTTCTGACACACGCCTCGAGCACGCGGCAGGCGTCCTCGGCGAACTTCATCGGCGGCACGACGTGGCAGTTGGAGTTGGAGACGAACGGGCGTTGGCGCCACGCCTTCTCACCACCGGCGACGTGATGCAGAAGCTCGAACACCATCTCCATGTTCTCGCCCAGCGTGAAGCTGCAGCCGACATGTTTGGTGGTGCCGGCGATCGGACCGTAGAGCGTGTTGATATCGAGCACCTGCAGATCCAACACGTCGGTCGGCGTCAGCGGCCGCTGGAAGAAGTGGATGTTGTCCATCACATCGACAATGCGCGCGGCCTGATAGAGATCCTCGACCGTCGCGTTGCGATAGGTGCGTTCCAGCGGATCGATGACCTGGGTCGCGGCACCCGCCGTGCCGTAATAGACGCGCTTGCCGCCGACCTCCATGTCGTGCCTGGACTCCTGGCCATAGAGTACGAGATCACGGTTGGCATTGGCGATGGTGTCCTCGACCAACGCGCGCGGGAACTTCAGCCGGCCGTCATCGCCCAGCACCGCACCGGCCGCCGTACACACCTCGACGCACGACGGAATCGGGTCGGCCAGGCCGATTTCTTCCAGTGCCTGAAGTGCCGTTTCGTTGATGCGCTGAATGCCGTCATCGGCCAGCGGTTTGAACGTGCCGCCTTCGAGGCCAGGCCGGACCGGCTTGACATCTTCGGCCAGCGGCGCGGCGCGCATGGCCACACGGGCCTGACGCCCGCCGCGGCGGCGGCCGCGTGGGTTTTCTTCTTGAGCGGACGTCATGCCGGCGGCTCCATATGGCTAGACAACGTGGCCCCTGCCCCCGCCACAGGGCGTGCGAATCGCTTTCGCACGCCGGATCATGGCGCGACCGCACGCCTCACGCAATAATGGAAATGACGTCTAGATCTCGCTGTAGACGTGGGTCTCCGCTTTGCCGCCCGGATGGGTCACGGCGCCATAGCGCGCGGGACCGACGGTCTGGGCGAACTTCCAGATCGTGCCCGCGTTAAAGTCGGTCGTGCGCGGGCTCCATGCCTTCCGGCGGTCAGCCATCTCGGCGTCGGAAACATCGACGTCCAGGGTCCCCTTCACAGCATCGATGGTGATCATGTCGCCGTCCTTCAACAGGCCGATGGGCCCGCCGACAGCGGCCTCCGGACCGATATGGCCGACCGAGAATCCTCGCGTGCCACCAGAGAAGCGCCCATCGGTCAGCAAGGCCACCTTCTGGCCCATACCCTGTCCGGCGATGGCGCCGGTTGTCGCCAGCATCTCGCGCATACCCGGTCCGCCCTTGGGACCTTCATAACGAATCACGAGCACTTCGCCTTCCTTGTAGTTCCGATCGAGAACAGCCTGGTGGCATTCCTCTTCGGAATCGAAACACCGGGCCGGACCGGTGAACTCCAGGCGCTGCATGCCGGCGATCTTCACGATGGCGCCGTCAGGCGCCAGGTTGCCCTTCAGGCCGACCACGCCACCGGTCTCCGACAACGGATTGGAGGTCGGGTAGATGACGTCCTGATTATCGGGCACGACGACATCGCTATGATTCTCTTCCAGCGTCTTGCCCGTCACGGTGATGGTATCGCCGTGCAGGTAACCCCCATCCAACAGCGCCTTGATCAAGATCGGAACGCCGCCGACGTCGTAAAGATCCTTGGCGACGTACTTGCCGCCCGGTTTCATGTCGGCGATGTAAGGTGTCTTGCGGAAGATCTCGCAGACTTCCTCAAGGCTGAAGTCGATGCCGGCTTCGTTGGCGATAGCCGGCAGGTGCAGACCCGCGTTGGTTGAACCGCCGGACGCGGCAACGACCATGGCAGCATTCTCCAACGATTTCCGCGTCACGATGTCGCGCGGTTTCAGTCCCATCTCAATCAACTTCATGACCTGCTCGCCGCTTTGCTCGGCGAAGCTGTCGCGACTCTCGTAAGGTGCCGGTGTCATCGCGGAGTTCGGTAAGGCAAGCCCGATCGCCTCGGACACCGTCGCCATGGTGTTGGCCGTGAACTGACCGCCGCATGAACCGCCGGATGGGCAAGCAACGTGTTCCAGCTCGTGGAGATCGCCATCCGACATGTTGCCGGCGGCATGGCTGCCAACGCCTTCGAACACGTCGACGATCGTCACATCTTTGCCCTTGAACCTGCCGGGCATGATCGAGCCGCCATACAAGAAGACGGACGGCACATTCAGCCGCACCATCGCCATCATCATGCCCGGCAGCGACTTGTCGCAACCGGCCAGCCCGACCAGCCCGTCATAGCAGTGGCCGCGGACCGTCAATTCGACGGAATCGGCGATCACCTCACGGCTGACCAGGGACGCTTTCATGCCGGCATGTCCCATCGCAATGCCGTCGGTCACGGTGATCGTGGTGAACTCGCGTGGCGTGCCGCCGGCTGACTTCACACCTTTCTTTGTCGCCTGGGCCTGGCGCATCAGGGTGATGTTGCACGGTGCGGCCTCGTTCCAGGTCGTGGCGACGCCGACGAAGGGTTGCGCGACGTCCTCGTCGGTCATGCCCATGGCGTAATAGAAGGCGCGATGCGGCGCGCTGGTCGGGCCGACCGAGACATGGCGGCTCGGCAAGTTCGATTTGTCCCATCGGGTCATGGGTGCATTTCTCCCAAGTGTTCTTCGCTAGGTTGCGCGGAGAATAGGGCCGCGCGGGCTTCGTGTCAGCCGGCAAGACGCGCGCTGAGGGCCCGGATGTGGTCGGCGCCGGTTCCGCAGCAACCGCCAACGATGGTGACGCCGTGGTTTGCCACCCAATCGGCCGCGATCTCGGCATAGGCATCCGGCGTCACGACCCGTGAGAAATCCCAGTCGGGATTGGTGAACTTGCCAGTTTCGGCATAGGCCATCAGAGGCCCCGCCCAGCTTTCCCGCAGCATGTCGAGCGCCGGTGCGGTCGCCTCGATCTCGCTATGCATGATGCCCGCGGCCTGACCGCCATAGGCCAGGGCATTTTTCACCACCGGACCAAAATCACCTGGCGGCATGTCGGCGAAATCAATCTCCGCGTGGTAGGCCGTGACGTCGCCCTTGGCGTCGGTCGCTGCGCTGAAGCCAATCCACACGGGCAAGCCGGTCTCCTTGGCCGCCTCCATCACCAGGTTTGTGTTTTCCGTATCGATCATCATCTCGGCGAGGATCAGATCGCAGCCCGCTTCGGCCAGGACACCCGCCTGCTGGCGATAGCTGTCGCGGGCATCGGGTCCGGTGGCGGTGACAGAAATGTGCTCCAGGCTCGGCATACTGGACATGGAGCCGGCGATCCAGACGTCGCCGGACGCTACATTGTCGCGCGCCTGTCGGGCCAGCACGATGGCGTCATGGTTGATCTGGATCGCCTCATCACGCTTGTCGACACCCGCCAGAACATGGGGCGCGGCGGCGAACGAGTTGGCTGTGATGATCTCCGCGCCCGCCTTGATATAGTCCTCGTGGACCTCGCGCACCAGATCCGCGTTGACGACATGGGCGATGCCGCTCCACACCTCGCCGTTCATGGCAAGACCTTTGCGTTCCATCTCCGTGCTGACGCCGCCATCCATGATGACGGTTCTGCCGTTTGCCAGTCTTTCGTCCAAGCTCGCCATATCGTCCTCCGGTTCACATCGTTGGGCGCCGACAATAACCGTGCGCATCGCCGTCAGCTAGTATAGGCAGGCTGACCCGTCGCAAAGCAATCTCAGACAAACTGCATGCAACGATCGACCGAGTTGGTCCCTGCCCTTGCCGTCGCCGTGGCCGCCGCGGCCTGGGGTATCTATTGGCTGCCCCAACGTGCCCTGGAAGATGCGGGTCTGACCGGCGGTTGGGCGACGCTCGGTCAATACCTCGTGCCTTTGGCGCTTATGGCGCCCATCGCGCTCATGCGCCGGCATCAGGGCAAATCGACCGGCGTTGATATGGTCCTTATCGGCGTTCTGACCGGTGGCGCGATCGCGTGCTATGCCAACAGTTTCCTGTTGACCGATGTGGTCCGCGCGCTGCTGCTGTTTTACATCACACCGGTCTGGGGCACGTTGATCGAGTGCGCGGTCCACCGCCACCCGCCAAGCCGGGCTCGCTGGATCGCCCTTGTCCTGGCGCTTGCGGGGCTGTGGGTCGTGTTTGCCGAAGAAAGCGGTATCCCCTGGCCGCAGAATGCCGGCGACTGGCTGGCTTTGACCGGCGGGCTGATGATTGCTGCCGGTGCGGCGCGCCTGAACGCCGTCAAGCCGGCGGGCATGTTCCCGCAGTTGTTTGCCTATTTTCTCTACGGCTCCGTCGTCGCCGCCATCCTGGCCTGGCTCCTCAGCGAACATCTGGGCGCGACACCGTCCGGCGAGACCATGGTCGGCGTGTTGCCGTGGCTAATCTTGCTTGCGCTCATCTTCCTTATCCCGTCGAACGCCATCCTGCTGTGGGGCGCGACCCGGATTCCCCCCGGCATGTTCGGCATCCTGATCCTGTCGGAGATCATCGTCGGCATGGCCAGTGCGGCGCTATGGGCAGGCGAAGCGTTCGGCTGGCGCGAGATCGTCGGCGGCGCGATGATCCTTGCCGCCGGCACGCTTGAGATCATGTGGGATCGTGGTCGAGGCGGCCAAGACAGTCGATCGCCGCACCCCGGGGTGGGCCTGCGCTGATATCCCCGACGGTGGACGGACAGGCCGAACAGATAAGAACGACATCCATCTCGGCTTGCAGCTCAACATAATCGCCAGGCTCGGCCGCAGACGGTTCATCGGACAGCGATCCGTCCGGCGCCACCAATGCGTGCTCAAACAGGTTCCAGGGACACGGCACCTCAGTCAGTGCGACACCGCGCATGGCCATGGCGGCTTTCAGGTTGTCCTCACAATTGGGATGGGTGGTGGACGCCCCGTAGAACACATTGCCGGGCGCACTGCACGCGGCATGCAGCGTGTCGTGAATGCCCGGCGACGTATCATCAATGATGGTCAAGATAGGACGGAACTGGTTGGTGACGAGCGTGTCGCCGGGTTTGAACAGGATGCGATAGGTCGCCGACCGGCTGTGCTCCATCGACAAATGTTCGTTGAAATCGTCTGCCGCAAAGGCCCAGGTATCGACGACCTGATGGCCTTCAACATTGACGACACGCACCCGTTCGCCGCGATCCAAGGCGATCGCGCGCGCCGCGCCGGCAGGAAGATTTATTCGCTCGACCATGGCCCAACTGTGACATGGGCTCGGCTCTACAGAAAGACGTTTGGCCGATCGTCAGGCGGCCACGTTCGCCTTTGTCCAGCCAACCCAGTGATCGACAAACCGTTCGGACCAATTCTGGATCGACGCTTCATAAACCGGCGCAAGGCGCACCTGCTCATGGGCGCTTTGGACACCGAGCCTGGCCAGATACGGTTCGTCGGCAAGGGCTTCGTGGGTCACCGATGACAGCTTGTAGTCCGGGTGAAACTGCAGGCCATAGGCGCGCTCACCGACGCGAAAAGCCTGCACGGGGAACTGATGGCCGCGCGCCAGCAAGGTGGCGTCATCGGGCAGCGCGAAGACGCCTTCGAAATGCGCCTGATAGAAATGGCTGGTGCCGGCGAACAGGTCGACCCCTTCCGGCGTCGCCTCGATCGGATAGAAGCCCAGCTCGGTCAGTCCATCCGGGCGCGCCATGACAGTGCCGCCAAACGCAGCCGCCAGAAGCTGCGAACCCATACAGATGCCGAGGAAGGGCATGCCGGCCTCAACGGCCTCGCGAATGAAAGCGAGTTCGCTTGCGACCCAGGGATGGCGATGGGGTTCGCCCGCGTGTCCCTCCTCGCTACCACCAACAATCATGGCCGCATAGCCGTCGGTCACCGTCGGTAGCGGATCGCCATGTGGATGGCAGAGATACTCGATGTCGCATCCACGCGCGCGTAGGACATCGGCGATACGGCAATCGGTCCAAGCGGGATTGTGGATGAGATAGAGGATTCGGCGTTTGGCAGACATGATCCACCCGGTCTCGGTCGTTCAGGGTATGGCAGTCAGCCTAACCGTGCGGTTGCATGAATCCAGTTTCTAATTCTAAGCGATCCACTGAATCGAATTCACCTTCAAAAGGACATCACGCCGCACTCAGCCGGGCCAGGGCATCGCGCAGGCGGTCACGGGCCTGGCTCGCGGTCTGACTGCGCTCGCGCTGCTCCTCGACGACCTCAGGCGGCGCCTTGGCCAGGAACTTCTCGTTGGCGAGCTTCTTGTCATAACCTTTGATCTCGCCCTCCAATTTGGCGATTTCCTTTTCAAGGCGCGCGCGTTCCTGATCGATATCGATCACGTCTGCCAGCGGCAGCAGCAACGTTGCCTCGTCCAAGACGCCCTGGATCGAGCCCTCTGGGGTCTCGTCGCTGGCCGCCACGGAGTCCAGCCGCGCGAGCCGCAGGATCAAGTCGCGATGACGCTCCAGCCGGGCTGCGGTTTCCGATTCCATGCCGCGCATCAGCGCCGGGATCTTGGCGCCGGCCGGTACGTTCATCTCGGACCGCAGCGTACGGATGGTCGAGATCAGGCGAACGACCCAGTCCATTTCGGCCATCGCTGCGTCATCGACCAGATCATCGGCATAGTCAGGCCATGAAGCTCTGATGAGTTTTTCACTTCTTGTATCGCCGCCCAGCTTTTCCCAAAGCTCCTCGGTGATGAAGGGCATGAAGGGGTGCAGCAGCAGCAAGAGTTGATCAAGCGCCCAGGCGGTTGCCGCGCGTGTCTCCGCCGCCGCCTTTGCGTCATCGCCGGTCAGGATCGGCTTGGTGAACTCCAGATACCAATCGCAGAACGTATTCCATGTCGACTGGTAGGCGGCTTGCGCGGCGTCGTTGAAACGGTACGCGTCGAGCGCGCCGTCGATCTGCGCGCGAAGCTTGACCATCTCGCCGACAATCCAGCGGTTGACCGTTTCCTTACACGATGCCGGATCGAATGACGGATCGGGGCGACAGCCATTCATCTCGCAATAACGTGCGGCGTTCCAAAGCTTTGTCGCAAAGTTGCGGTACCCCTCGACCCGTTGCTTCGAGAGTTTGACATCACGTCCAGGGGCGGCGAGCGCGGCGAGCGTGAAGCGCAGGGCGTCCGCACCATACTCATCGATCAGGTCCAGCGGATCGATGATGTTGCCCTTCGACTTTGCCATCTTCTGGCCCTTCTCGTCGCGGACCAGGGCGTGGATGTAGACCGTGTGGAACGGCACCTCGCCCATGAAGTGCAGCCCCATCATCATCATGCGGGCAACCCAGAAGAAGATGATGTCGAAGCCGGTGACCAGGACATCCGTTGGGTAATAGCGCTTGAGTTCCGGCGTTTCGTCAGGCCAGCCCAAGGTCGAGAACGGCCACAGACCAGACGAGAACCAAGTGTCCAGAACGTCGGGGTCGCGCTCCAACGCGACCGCCTTGCCGTAGTGTGCGGCGGCGGCGGCGCTGGCTTCGTCCTCGCTGTGGGCGACAAAGATCTCGCCGTCCGGACCATACCAGGCGGGGATCTGATGGCCCCACCATAGCTGGCGCGAAATGCACCAGGGCTGGATGTTGCGCATCCACTCGTAATAGGTCTTCGTCCAGTTCTCGGGCACGAAGCGCGTGCGCCCCTGCTCGACCGCCTCGATGGCCGGCTTGGCCAAGGTCGCGGCGTCGACATACCACTGCTCGGTCAGATAGGGCTCGATCGGGACGCCACCACGGTCGCCATAGGGGACCATGTGGACGTGATCCTCGACGCCGGCCAAGAGACCTTGCGCCTCCATGTCCTCGACGATTTTCTTGCGCGCTTCGAACCGGTCGAGGCCCAGATAGGCGTCCGGCACATCGCCGCTGATGCGCGCCTCGCGGTCCATGACACTGACCATCTCCAGTCCGTGGCGCCTGCCGACCTCGAAGTCGTTGAAGTCGTGGGCCGGGGTAATCTTGACCGCGCCGGTCCCCTGCTCCGGATCGGCGTAATCGTCGGCAACGATGACCAGTTTGCGCCCAACAAGGGGAAGGATCGCGTGCTTGCCGATCAAGTCCTTGTAGCGCTCGTCATCGGGATGCACGGCGACGGCGGTATCACCCAACATGGTCTCGGGCCGGGTGGTCGCGACGGTGATGAAGCGGCCGTCCTCGTCCTCAATGGGATACTTGAAGTGCCAGAGGTGGCCGTTGACTTCCTGCTGTTTCACCTCAAGGTCGGAGATGGCGGTCAGCAACTTGGGGTCCCAGTTGACCAGGCGTTTGTCCTTATAGATCAGCCCTTGCTGATGGAGATCGACAAAGACCTTGAGAACGGCCTTCGACAGGCCTTCGTCCATGGTGAAGCGCTCGCGGCTCCAGTCCGCCGATGCGCCGAGGCGGCGAAGCTGGCGCGAGATCAAACCGCCGGACTCCGCCTTCCAGGTCCAGACACGGTCGATAAAGGCATCGCGGCCGAGGTCGCGGCGGTTAGCGCCTTCGGCCTCCAACATGCGCTCGACGACCATCTGCGTCGCAATGCCTGCGTGGTCGGTGCCCGGCTGCCACAAGGCGTCGCGCCCGCGCATGCGTTCGCGCCGGATCAGGATATCCTGCAGCGTGTTGTTGAGCGCGTGGCCCATGTGCAGGCTGCCCGTCACGTTGGGCGGCGGGATGACGATGGTGAACGGCTCGGCATTGTCGCGCCCGCCAATGGCGAAGCTGCCGGCGTTGTCCCAGCCTTCATAGAGTTTCTGTTCGACGCTCTGCGCGTCGTACGTCTTGTCCAGCATCACGTCATCCCAATGACAGAGAACGGCGCCGCCCGGTTTCCCCGGCGGCGCCGCTTTTATAGACGATCGAAGCGAAAATTCAGCGTAATCAGTCGTCCGCAGGCCGCCGCGACAGATACCGTACCTCGCGCTCGACGATCCGCTCGACAATGGCCGGCAGGTGTTCGTCCAGCCACTCGCGCAGCATCGGCTTCAAGAGCTCCATGGCCAGATCTTCGACCGGCCGGCCCTTCGGCACGTCGCGCAGGGGATCGGGGTCGGAGGCCTGGACCAGGCTCGACAGCGCGGAAGCGGCCGACGTGGCAGCGGTTTGCGACATCAGGCGTTCGTCGGATTTGTCGGGTGATTGTGCCATGGTTGTGTCTGCTCCGCCGTCGGCGGTCTCCTCGTTTTCCTGGGTCTCTTCCACTTCAGACGGAATGGCCAAATCGTCATCGGCCGCATCGTCCAGCTTTGTTTCAAGTACCAGAACATCGCCGTCGTCGGTGTCGTCGTCATCACTATTCAACGCGTTCTCTTCCGACGAGATAACATCGTCGGCTGGTTCATCACCGACCACTTCGGTGAGCTCCAACACGTCGTCATCGTCGGAATCGTTGGCCGCAACCGCACCCGGGGCATCCCCGCGCGCCGCAGCCTTGTCATCGTCATCGACGATGATCCGACGGATCGAGGCCAGGATGTCCTCCATCGAGGGATCCTGCCCACTGGGTCGATTCGCCATTAAACCTCGCCTTTCAGGCCTGCGCTGCACTCGACAGGGCCAAGATTACCGGCGCCGCCCTTCGGCGGCAATGCCTCACTCCTCGACCTCAAGACCGCCCCATCCCCACCACGTGTCACGCGCCTCGCGATAGTACGCCTCGACATCGTAAATTTCCACCGGAAGCTGCAGACGTTCGGCAGTGAGACGGCCAATCGCCGATTGGACGGTATAGCTCGCGACCACCTCATCGCGCTGGGCGGTTACCAAATCAACCTGACTCTCGAACAGAGCCTGCTCGGCGTCCAGGATGTCCAGGACGGTCCGCTCGCCTACTTCTGCCTCGCGCTGGGTTCCTTCGAGCGCAATTTCGTTTGCCGAAACGCTCTCTTGGAACGCCGATATCTGGGCGCGCGCCGTGATCAGGTCTTCCCAGGCGGTGATCACATCGGCCAGGACCTCCCGGCGTGCCTCGAACGCCTCTTCACGCAACTGATAGACGTCCTGCTTGGCCTGCCGGATCTCCGACGCGACGACGCCTGCCTGATAGAGAGGGACCGTGACTTCCGCCATGATTGTCGCGACGTCTTGGCGGTCAATGGCGGTGCTGACGTCGTAGCTGCGCGTGTACGACCCGACCAAGTCGACGTCCGGCAACAGGTCCGCGGCCTCCACATCGACACCGTCGATCGCGGCGAGCTCGGCAAACTGGGCTTGCAGAATATCGGGGTGCTCGCTCTCGGCAATACCCGACGCCTGTTCGCTGGTGCTCGGGATCCCGACAAGCGGACCCGGGCTCGACAGTTCTGCGGGTGGGCTGCCGATGATTTCTTCGTAGTTGGCCGCGGCCGACGCCAGGCTGCCCTCCGCGCCCAGGCGGTCTGCGACGGCGGTCGCCAGACTGGCCTGCGCCTGTGACACGTCCGTGCGGGTTACTTCGCCGACGCGAAACTGATCTTGCGTGGCCTGTAGCTGACGCTCCAAGCGGCTTTCGTTGTTGCGATTGAGTTCAAGCACCGCACGCGCCAAGACAACGTCCATGTAGACGGTCACGACATCGAGCAAAACCGACTGCTCCGTCGACAGCAAGAACTGACGCTGCGCATAGATCTGGTTCTCGGCCACCCGGGTGTTCGCCTCGGTTTCACCGCCGGTGTAAAGCGGCTGGGTGATTGTCAGGTTGAGCGAATTCGGATTGGACGAATCCCACGACGTCACATTCGTTTCGGTCCACTCTTGCGTCAGGTCGCCCGTTGCAGACACGGTCGGGCGGTAACCGCCAAGCGCCTGCGCAATGTTTTCGTCGACCGACCGCAACTGCGCGCGCGCACCCATCAAGGTTGGATTGCTCAGATAGCTTTGAACAAGCGCCTCTTCCAAAGACTGTGCCTTTGCCGACGCGGCACCCACCATCAAGGCCGCGCCGACCACCATCCCGGCATACGCGCTTCTGAACACAACGTTCACTGGGTTACTCCCACAACTGCGTTGAGATTGGCTAACACCTTAGAAAACAAAATCCGGTTTACGCACGAAACATGTCAGCGGCGGCACCTGCGCATCAAACAACACACGGCCCGATACGGCATCACCACTGCGCTTCATCAACGTCGCCTTCCCCACACCATTGTCGTCTATCACGGTAACCAGCCGACCACCCGAAGCCAGTTGATCGGTAATAGCCTTAGGCACCTCGCCACAGCGCCCTTCGATCAAGATAATCGCATAGGGCGCCTGTTGCGGGTAACCTTCGGTCAAAGAACGCTCGATCACCGGCGCATTGTCAATACCCAGCGCCGACAGGTTCTTTTCCGCTGCGGCAACAAGTTCGGCGCGATCGTCGATGCCGACGACGGTCTCGGCCAATTGCGCCAAAAGGGCGACCGCATAGCCCGTCGTGCAGCCAATAACCAGTGCCGCATCGCCCGCACCCACGTCGGCAGCTTGCAGCAGACGCGCCAGGACCATCGGTTCGGTCATGTAGCGGCCACCGCCCAGATGCAGGTCTTCGTCGATATAGGCCACATTCTTCAGCGGTTCCGGCAGAAAGGCCTCGCGCGGCACAGTCCTTAGAGCGTTGATCAACCGCTCATCCGTCACCTTGTTGGTGCGGATCTGGCATTCCACCATGTTTTCGCGGGCTTGGTCGAAATCGAGCATGTAATCCCTGCCAACCGATCGTGCGGCGCTTTATAGGCCCAGATCCCGATCGGCACAAACGCCAACAACAGCATATGTGAGCCCTGTTGACCGGGAGCCACACCGGGCCTATGACAAGCGCCGCTCGTTCTGACCCCAGGGCCCGGTGGCAGAGTGGCTATGCAGCGGACTGCAAATCCGTTTACATCGGTTCGATTCCGGTCCGGGCCTCCACTTCCGAACATACTTTCAGGCAACGGCCACGCGCGGCGCGCGTTGGCGCTGCCGATACGCTGTGGTTCATGCGGCCATGCGGGAGAACGCATGCAGAATGACTTATGGATTCATACTCCATAAGTAGTAATCCTTATTGATAGAAAATGAGGAACGTGTATGGTTGGCCGGTCGCGTCGACGGCTATCCAGAGCGTGAACAGGGTTCCCGGCTACGCGATGTTGATAAACGTGGTATGAACTTGGGCCGATCTCACGATCGGCCCCTTTTCTTTATTTAATAGAAATAGTTAGCTCTCTTTTTTAAACAAAAAAATCAATGTGGGAGGCCAAAAAATGTGCCCGTTCGGCATTTCGAGTTTGTCGGACGGACGGCCAACTCCTGGGCCATCGCAAGCGAGGCGCAACGATCAATCGTCCGCTGCTATGAGAGGTGGCAATACCACGCGAGGAATTGCCTTATCGGCTCCGGTTTCGCTGCCTGCCGGCGCCTTCTAGGACGTCTCGCCGCGTTTGTGCCCGACCCGCTTGAGGGTTTCCGGCACGGTAAGCGTGGCGACGAACGAAATCAGAGCCATCACCATCAGCAGGTAGACCGGCGCATAGTCGTCGCTGGTCCGTTCAACCAGGTAGGTCGCGATCAACGGCGTCAGCCCGCCGAAGACCCCATAGGCAATGCCGTTACCGATACTGATCACCGTGCAGCGAACGCGCGGCGACAGGATTTCGACCATCATCACCGCATAGACCGCCCAGCCAACGGCAAACAGTATGGCAAAGGTCAACTGACCTATGATGATGTAGATCGAGTTCTCGTGATGGATCAGCCACCACAGCGGCAGCGCCAGGATACCAGTCCCAACGGCAGCAAAGATCGCCAGCGGTTTGCGGCCGATCTTATCGGAAAGCATGCCGGCAAAGGGCGTGACGACAAGAATGCCGAACAGCGCGAGCGTGTTGATGTCCAGGGCCTTGGCGGTCGACACGTGCATGTGCGACGTCAGGTCGTTGACGGCGTAAACGTAAGCGACGAACCAGCCGACACCGGTCATGACGATCATGCACAGGTAGACAAAAATCGTCTTCCACTCGGTCCGAACCGCTTCGATCACGGGCGAACCGTGCTGGGCCTCGCTCTCTTGCATGGCCGGCGATTCATTGATGCCGGACCGATAATAGAAACCCAAACCGGTAATGATGACGCTCAACAGGAAGGGTACACGCCATCCCCACGCGTCGACCTGTGCTTCGGTCAGCAAGGAGCTGACGAGCGCGCCAATACCGGAACCTAAGATAAGGCCGACAAACTGGCCGAAGGTTGACCAGCTGGACACATAGCCCCGGTGCTCGGGCTGCGCGTGCTCGATAAGAAACACCGTCGACGTCGAGTACTCACCGGCAACCGCAAATCCCTGAAGCAGGCGAAGCACGACCAATAGGATCGGCGCGGCCACGCCGATTGTGTCGTAGCCGGGCAAAAGACCGATGGCGACGGTCGCGGCGCCCATGACCGAGATAACCAGGGTCATCGCCGTCTTGCGGCCGAGCTTGTCGCCGATATGGCCGAGGGCGAGCGCGCCGATTGGTCGCGCTAGATAGCCGGCGGCAAAGGCGCCAAATGCTGACAACAGCGACGTAAACGGATCGTCCGACGGGAAGAAGTGCCGTCCGATGATTACGGCGAAGAAACCGAAACAGCCGAAGTCATACCACTCGAGCACATTGCCCAGGCCGGCCGCAGCTATTTTTGTTTTGATTCCCTGCGCCTTTGGCGAACCTGTCATCCCTGCCCCACTCTCCAGGGCGAGACTACTCTCGTGCCCTAACCGTCATGCCGCGCAACCAGGTCGACGGCAGCTTCCCCGGCTGCCGTTTCCAGTGCCGTTGCCGGCTCAGACGCATCCCTCGATAGCGGGACGCAAAGCACCCGACGTTTCCCCGTAGCCGTGAAGCTCGATCGTCGAACCAACGGTGTGGCGCCGCACACTCACATAGTAAAGATCACCGCCACCCATCACCCGCGCATTCTCGGGGCGGACTTCTGCATACTCACCAGGCAACAGTGGCAACTCGTAGTGCATCTTGCCTTCCAGCGAACCGTCCATCGCCGGCACCAGACAGGCCGAAGCCGAATTCACGGATGACGCGGTCACCCAATACTCGACCGGCGGCGGCTCGTAAGGTTGCTCGGTGGCACAAGCCACGAGAGCGAACACGCTTAGAAAGGTCGCTGCGACCGACCGTATCGTCATGTTCGGACCCTTTCGGACATTTGGACGGTTACCAGTGCGCGGTGTGCCTGAGTGTCCCACTGATTCCAAGCATTTATCAAGCCGCACATCCGCTGCGAACGCGATCGGGCCCGATTGATATGGCCTGCCCGGAACGAAGGCTGCAGAATAACTGCGAGCCGAAAGCCGTCCACCGCCGAGTCTTCTTTGCTGCATTCGCCTAAATCACGTTCAATCGCGGTTCTCGCGCTTAGCGAGGTGCTGGCGATGGCGCTTTGGTTTTCCGCCTCCGCCGTCGTGCCGACGCTGGTTCGCGACTACAGCCTGACGGGAACCCAGGCGTCACTGCTGACCAGCAGCGTGCAGGTCGGTTTTGTCGCGGGCACGCTGGCAAGCGCGATACTGGCCCTGGCCGATCGTTTCGACCCCCGGCGTTTCTTTATGGTCAGTTGCCTCGTTGCCGCCGCCGCCAACGCGTTGATGCTTGTCGTGCCGCCCGACACCGGTTGGGTGTTGGTCTTGCGGTTCATTACCGGCGCGTGCATGGCCGGCGTCTATCCCGTCGGTATGAAACTTGCCGCGAGCTGGGCCAAGGGCGATCTGGGAACCTTGGTCGGCATCATGGTCGGCGCGCTGACACTGGGATCGGCAGCACCCCATCTGTTCAACGGTTTCGGCGGTGTTGATTGGCGTTTCACGATCGCTACGGCGTCGGTCGCTGCCGTTGCGGCCGGGCTGCTGATCAGGCTCTTCCAGCCGGGTCCGAACCTCGGCAAGTCACCGAAACTCGACCCAAGGCTGGCGTTCAAGGCGTGGACCGTGCCGTCGTTGCGCCTGGCCAATCTCGGTTACCTCGGCCACATGTGGGAACTCTATGCGATGTGGGCTTGGTTGATCGTTTTCCTTAACGCCAGCTTCGCGATCAATCCGGGCGGATCGTCGGCGTCAATCTGGGCGAGCTTCATGACATTCGCCACCATCGGTGTCGGCGGCGCCTTAGGCTGTCTTGCCGGCGGGATGATTGCCGACCGTTGGGGTCGTACGCTCTTGACGTCAGCGGCCATGACGTTGAGCGGCGCCTGCGCCCTTGCCATCGGTTTCCTGTTCGGCGGCTCCCCTTTGATTCTGATGCTTGTCTGCACGGTCTGGGGCTTTGCGGTGATCGCTGACTCCGCACAATTTTCGGCCAGCATTGCTGAGCTGGCCGAACCGGACCTTGTCGGCACCATGCTGACGGCGCAGACCTGTGGCGGCTTTCTTCTGACGCTTGTCACCATCCAGCTTGTGCCTTGGATCGTCGATCTGGTGGGCTGGCAATACGCCTTCATGTTCTTGGCTATCGGCCCGGCGGCCGGCGTTGTCGCCATGTTGCGCTTGAGAGCGCACCCGGACGCACACAAGCTTGCAGGCGGTCGACGCTGAGCGACTTGTCGCGACCTAGCGCGTGGCGCGTGAAACCGTCGATGGCCGGAACGCCGGCGCCAGCTTGACGCCGCGCAGCAGGCTTCTGGGGCGGAAGTAGATCTGCCGCGCCGCCTCGGCGAACCACGGTGTCTTTAGCATCACGTCGACCAAACGATCGCCCACGACATGATCCATCGCGCGGCGCATCATCAGTTTGGCGCCGTAGCCCGGATACTCGCCGGCCAGCACGCGACTGGGCTCAGGTCCGTGATCCAACAGGTGATCGCTGACCGCCTGTGCCGCACGGCGGCCATAACGGAAGGCGTTGTAGATACCGCCGCCGGTCAACGGTGAGACCAGGCCAGCGGCATCGCCGACCAGCAAGACGCGGTCAGTGGCGAACGGGCGAACCGGGCCGCCGCAGGGGATGAGGCCGGCGCGTCGCTCAAAGACCTGCGATGTATCGATGCCGCCGATCTGCTGCATGACCGAGAGTGCCGCATCAAGATCCGGCTTGATGCCACGCGCAGCGGCCAGCCCGACCTGAAGCGTTTCAACGCCGGGCACGGCCCACGTGATGTAACCCGGCGCCAGGCGTCGGTTGAGAACGCAATGCAACAGATTGGGCGCGATGCCACCGTCGAGGGGAAGGTGCGCTTCGATGCCTTGCAGGAACTGATCGTTCAGTCCGAGATCAAATGTCCGCGCGACGGCCGACCGCGCACCATCGGCACCGACCAGATAGCGTGTCGTGATGTCGATGCCGCGCAGCCTGAGGCCGTCTTCCTCGTAACACGCGCCGCGGTAGGACGTGCCATAACACAGCCGGGCACCGGCCATCGCCGCATCGAGCGCCAGCCAGCGCAACAGGCGCGCTGTATCTGTTGCCAGGAAATAGTAACCGGGCTCGGTAAGGTCGATGGACGCCAGGGACGGCCCATAGAGCCGCACGCCATGGATGCGCCGGACAACATCGGGGGGCAGATCGATTTCCTCAGCGGCTTCCTTGACCAGGATGCCGGTGGTGTGGACGGCGGCGCCGGGTTCGCGGCGCCGGTCGATGACGGCGACTTTGAGGCCGCGCATGGCCGCCGTGCGCGCACAAATCAGGCCGGCAAAACTACCGCCGACCACGACCAGATCGTAGTCCGTCGTCATAGCTCCCCTCCAAAACAAGCCGACATCACACAGTGTTGCCAACTAAGATGGCAATTTTCGGACCTGACGGCCACCTTCGGTTGATGTACGGGCCATTGATCACGGGTGTCGAAAACGTTATGCGTCCCCTGCCCGCCAACCTCTCAGCATCGGCCATATGCTCACCTTAGGGATTCACCCCGGCTATCATGACGCAGCCGCCGCGCTGTTTGACGACTACCGCCTGGTGGCGGCGGTTGCGCGCGAGCGGCTGACCCGGCGCAAGGGCGACGGCCGCGGCGACGTACCCGGCGATTGCGTCGACGAGGTTCTGGCGATCGCCGGCACGACACGGCGCGATGTCGACATGGTGGCCAGCACGCGCTCAGCGCTGCCGCAGAGCCTCTACACCCATTTCCGAGGCCGCCGCGCCATCGAGGGGCGCGTGCGCCAAGCGTTTGATGCCGAAAAGCTGCGCTTTCTGGCGCTCGAATTGCGCCGCGCCGATAGCATCAACGCGCTCGACATCATCGATCGAACGGCCTTGCTTGACCGCTATGGTTTTCGCGACGACGCCACCCTGTCATTCGTCAACCATCACGAAGCGCACGCCCTGCCGGCGTTGTTCTTCACCGATTGGGACGAGGCCCTGCTCTATACGGCCGATGGCGGCGGCGACAACGTGCAGTATTCCATGCGCGGATTCCGCGACGGCGCGCTTCAGACGCTCTACGGCGGTGACGAGGAGCTGCTCAAGGCCAACCGCATCGACAGCCTGGGTATGGCTTATGGCTATTGCACGCAGGTGCTCGGCTGGAAAATGAACCGCCACGAAGGCAAGTTGACCGGGCTTGCGGCCTATGGCGAGCCCGTCTGTTTTGAGCGACTGGCAGAGCACTTCCACATCGCCGATAGCGGTGAGATCACCAGCAACTTCGGCAGCTACGCCGAAATGAAGACGTTTCTGGCCGGTCTTGCCGAGCAGGTTAGCCGCGAAGATCTGTCCGCGTCGATCCAGCACCTGCTGGAGCACCATGTTCTCACCTCGGCGCAGCGTTTTCTGGCGCGCTTTCCTTCCCGCCGTCTGGGTCTGGCCGGCGGCGTCTTTGCCAATGTCCGGCTCAACCGCCTGCTGGCCGAACAGACCGATGTCGACGAGGTCTTTGTCTTTCCGGCGATGGGCGATGATGGTTTGGCGGTCGGTGCCTGCCTTAACGCCTTGCGCGAACGCGACGGCTTCAGCCACTGGCTCGATCAACGCTACCGGCTGGACGACGTCTATCTGGGCCGCGACCACGGCAAAGCGATCGATGATGTGCTTGAGAATACCCCCGGTGTCATCTCGGACCCGGACAATCCGGTCGCCGCGGCGGTCACGCGTCTGTCAGACGGTCAGGCCGGCGCCATCTACACGGCGCGCATGGAGTATGGGCCACGGGCACTTGGCGCGCGCACCATCTTGGGCAACCCGAGTGACCCCACCATCAACGACAGCCTTAACAAGCGGCTGGCGAGAAGCGAGTTCATGCCTTTCGCACCGGTCGTCACGGAAGAAGACGCCGGCGAGGTCTTTGAAGTCAGCGACCTCAACCGTTACGCCTGCCGTTTCATGACCATTACCTGCGCGGTCAAGCCGGCATGGCGCGAGCGCATCCCCGCCGTCGTTCATGTCGACGGCACGGCGCGGCCCCAGGTCATCCGGCGCGACAGCAACCCGCTCTATTTCGACATCCTGCAGGGCTTCAAGCAGGCCACCGGCCTGCCGGTGCTGATCAACACGTCCTTCAACGTGCACGAGGAGCCGATCGTCGATACGCCGGAACAGTGCCAGCGGGCACTGCTCGACGACCGTGTCGACTTCGTCGTGACACAAAAGGCCCTCTATCGGTTGGCAGAGCGCGCCTAGAGCAAATCCTGTTTTGATGGAGTCGCTTCGCGATGGCATCAAGGCAGGTGAATCTGCTCTACTTATCAATCGAGAGCGGATTCACGTGGTTGGGTGGAACCATCAAGCGGTTCCACCCAACCACGATCCGCTCAATGCGGTGACAATCGATCGGGCGGGAGCCTGGAGGACGTGCCGACCGTGTTGAGACTGTTGACTGTGGTGGCGCTGGTCGTCCTGCTGCTGCCCCGCGCAGCCGAGGCGGAACGCACCGAACTCGTTATCGGTATCAGCCAGTTCCCGCCGTCGCTCAATCCCGTGCTCGACAGCAGCCTGGCGCAAAGTTTCGTGCTGGGCATGACACGCCGGCCGTTCACGGTGTTCGATCAGGCCTGGGAGCTCGTCTGCCTGCTGTGCACCGGCCTGCCGAGCTTCGGAAACGGCCTGGCCGTGAAGGAAACCCTGCCCGACGGCACAACCGGCGTCGCCGTCACCTACACGATCCATCCCGACGCGACCTGGGCCGACGGCACGCCGGTGACAACCGAAGACGTCCTGTTCACCTGGAACCTCGGCCGCGAACCGGCCGCAGGCTTTGTCGGACAGGAAGGTTACAGCGATATCCTGTCGATCGACGTGAAGGACGAGAGAACTTTCACCCTTCATGTCAATAAATTGGACTATCAGTATCAATCTCTTAATGGTTTTGCTGTTTTGCCTGCTCACGTCGAGGGTTCGGCAATTGATGATCCCGAGAACTATCGCCACCAGACGGCCTTTGACCGCGACCCGACCAATCCGGGCCTGTGGAACGGCCCTTATCGCGTTACGGCGGTCGAAACCGGCAGCTACATCGTGCTGGAGCGCAATCCCTATTGGTGGGGCGAAGAACCGCAATTCGACCGTATCACCGTCCGCTCGATCGAGAACACGTCGGCGCTGCAGGCCAACCTCTTGTCCGGCTCTGTCGATTATGTCCCCGGCGAACTCGGGTTGTCGCTGGATCAGGGCATCTATCTGCAGGAACGCTTCGGCGAACGCTATGACGTCGTCTTCAAGCCCGGCCTGCAGTACGAGCACATCGACGTGCTGCTCTCCAATCCCATCCTGGCCGACGTTCGGGTTCGCCGCGCCCTGCTCTACGCGGCCGACCGCGCGGCGATCGTCGCGAGCCTGTTCGACGGCAAGAACATCGTCGCCAACGGCTTCGTGCATCCGCTCGACCCGATGCACGCGGATGACCTGCCGACCTATCCCTACGACCCCGACAAGGCGCGCGAGCTGCTGGAAGAAGCCGGCTGGACGACGATCGGCGCAGACGGCGTTCGGCGCAACGCGGCCGGCGACCGGCTTTCGCTGACCTTGATGTCGACGGCCGGCAACTACGAGCGCGGCCTGGTCGAACAGGTCTTGCAGTACGAGTGGCGGCAGATCGGCATCGAGACGATTATCGAAAACCAGCCGCCCCGGGTTCTCTTCGGCAACACGATTTCGCGACGGGAGTACAAGGCGCTGGCCCTGTTCGCCTGGTTCAGTTCGCCCGAGAACCTGCCGAAGTCGACTCTTTACTCGACCCGCATCCCGACCGCCGAGAACGGCTGGTCCGGCCAGAATTACACCGGCTTCAGCGATCCCGAGGTCGACCGGCTGATCGATGAGGCCGAGGTCGAACTGGATGCGGACCGGCGCAAGGAGCTGTGGCGTCAGTTACAGGTGATCTACGCCGACCAGCTTCCGGTCCTGCCGCTCTATTTCCGTGCGTCCGCCTATGTCACACCCCATTGGCTGACCGGCGTTCGCCCGACCGGCAACCAGTTTCCGTCGACACTGTGGGTCGAGGAGTGGCGCGCCAGTGACTAGCCAAACAGCATTCCCTGCCTGCCAGAGGCCGCCATGCTGCGCTTTCTGATCGGCCGGTTGATCGGCTCCATGATCGTGCTCTTGGTCATGAGCCTGGTGATCTACCTCCTGATCGGTCTGATGCCGGGCGACCCGATCGATCTGATGTTCCAGGCCGACCCCACCATCACGCCGGAGGATTTGGCGCAGCTGCGCGCCGTCTACGGCCTCGATCAGCCGCTCCTGAGCCGCTACGCCGCCTGGCTCGGCAACGCACTGCAGGGCGATTTCGGGTTCTCGCGCAGCTACCGCCAGCCGGTTCTGGAAATCCTCGCGCCCCGCATGGTGAACACGTTGTGGCTGATGGGGATCAGCTTTGTCCTCTCGCTCGCCATCGCCATCCCGCTGGGCGTTTTGGCGGCCGTCAGACAGAACGGGCCCGTTGACCTGGGCGTCAACGTGGTCGCGCTCGCAGGCTATTCGGTGCCGGTCTTCTGGCTCGCGTTGCTGCTGATCTATTTCTTCGCCGTTGATCTCGCCTGGTTGCCGGCCGGTGGGTCGGGCGTCGACGCCAAAACCCTGTGGGGCAAGGCACAGTTCCTGGTCTTGCCGGTCGCGGCCTTGACCCTGACGGGCCTCGGCGCCATCACCCGGTTCATGCGCGGCGAGATGATCGAGGCGCTACGCCAGGACTATGTCCGCACGGCGCGCGCGAAAGGCCTTTCTTATCGCCGCGTTGTCATGGGCCATGCATTCCGCAACGCCATGATCCCGGTTGTCACGATCATCGCCTTGGGTTTCGGCACACTTGTGTCCGGCGCGCTCGTTGTCGAGACCATGTTCGGCTATCTCGGCATGGGTAAGCTGATGTTCGATTCGATCCTGGCCAACGACTACAACGTCGCCCTGGTCGGCCTCTTGATCGCGACACTGCTAACCTTGGTCGCCAATATCATCGCCGATATCGCCTATGCCGCTCTCGACCCGCGCATTCGTTACGGCGGACGTCCGGCATGAGCGAGATCGTCGTCCAAGGTCGACGCGGCCTGTTCGCACGCCTCAGCCAGCGTCCGGTCGCCATGTTGAGCGCCCTGGTCTTGGTCGTGTTCGCGGTCCTGGCCTTAATGGCGCCGCTGTTCGAGGTTTGGCTTGGCCACACCGCATCCGATGTCGATCTCGCCGGCCGTTTCGCCGGCCCCTCAGCCAGCCATCTCCTGGGCCAGGACGAGATCGGCCGTGACGTCTTTCTGCGGCTGCTTTATGGCGCCAGGGTGTCGCTTGCGACCGGCCTGACCGCCGCCGTTGCCTCGGCCATCATCGGCACCATCATCGGCCTGATTGCCGGCTACCGCGGTGGTTGGCTCGACGACTTCCTGATGCGCTGCACGGACTCCGTCATCGCGCTGCCGTTGCTGCCGCTCTTGATCGTCTTGGCGGCGGTCGACCTTTCGAAGCTGGGCCTGGGCGACCTTGAGGGGTCGTCAAATGCCGCGCGCATCGTCGTCATCGTGTCGCTGGTCAGTTGGACCACCGTGGCCCGCCTGGTGCGCGGCGCGACCTTGACCTTGCGCGAACGGACTTTCGTGTTGGCTGCCCATGCCCAGGGCGCCGGCGCCATGCGGATCATGACAAGCCACATCCTGCCCAACGTCTCTGGCCCGATCATCGTCGCGACGACGCTGGCCGTCGGCAACGTCATCTTGTTCGAGTCCGTCCTGAGCTTCCTGGGGCTGGGTATTCAGCCGCCCTTGGCGAGCTGGGGCAATATGCTGACCGACGCCCAGATCCTGATCTGGCAGGCGCCGATGCTGGCGGTTTATCCGGGCTTGGCGATCTTCTTGACCGTGCTTGCCTGTAACCTGCTGGGCAACGGCCTGCAGGACATCTTCGACCCGCGCGCCGATCCGGCCTAGCACCAAATCAGCCCCCGGTGACCACGGACATTGACGGCACCTTAGGGTTTGTTATATCCCCCACATCCCACTGATCCGCGGTAGCTCAGTTGGTAGAGCGGGTGGCTGTTAACCACTAGGTCATAGGTTCGAGTCCTATCCGCGGAGCCAATTCGATCAAGGGGTTGGGCCGAAAAGGTCCAACCCCTTTTTCACGGCTGCGGATTTTCAGGTCGAGCCCAGCTAAACCGCAATCGCCGTTTGATCGGCAGGGCCCGACAAATTGTCCCTTTTACCGCCCCACCGGGCGCAGGACGCGGCAATCGGCGCTGACATGTAGACGACGGGAAAATCGACCCAATCCTTGCGCGACTGCGCGTTCTCCCATGATCGCCTGGAGACTTCCAGCAGGCGGGCGTTACCGCACTCGGCCAGCTCCATGTCAAGCCGGGACCGCTTGATCACCGAGCGCCAGTAGCAGTTGCCGATCGCCTGACGCCCCCGGGGGATCGAAAACGCCATGTTCCGTGAGCGATTCCATAACCGGTTCGGCACCGTCCCGCGGAAATCATCGCACAAACCGCGTTTCGCCAGAGCCTGCGATAGCGCAGTGTCAAAGACCCGTCGCGTCTTGGGCGACGCCAGGTCGGACTGCAGCCATGACGCCATCAGCTGACGCTGCATGAACGGGTACGAAACCGGCAGGAACCAATCGCACAAATCGAACGTGTTCGATAACCAGCGCGACTGCATCCACTGCACCTTCAGCAACACGTAGGCGCGATGCGAACCGTGGTCTCGCTTGAGGTCGACGTAGAGATCCTCGACGTACTCCTTGATTGTCGCCCACTCTTTTTCATAGAGTTTCAAGTAGGCCCGGTTGTCGCCACGCTCCCGCAGCAAAAGAGACAGCACGACCCGTACGTCATTGGGGCCACCGAGATTCTCCAACCTCTTGCCGCGGAAGACATCGCCCAAGAAGCCAATTGACGCCCGGTCCGCAAACTTACTGGCATGGTCGAATGCAACGATATTGTGCGCCGTCTGCAAGCCGGAACAGCCGGCATGGAGCCCAACGACCTCGTCGGCGTACGTCTGAAGCGTCCAGTCCTTGTACGGCACGTCGATGAAGTCAAAACCCAGCTTGTGAGCCCGCTGCTTACCTCTCAGCATGTCCATGGAGAAGCTTTCACCAAACGTCACCGCACGCCCGGGGTGGGTGGCATGAGATAGCGCGATAAAAAGCGAGTCGCGTCCGCCAGACAGCATAAGCACGCTTCGATCGTCGTAGGCGTCCCGTTCGACACCGTTTTCGATCAAGCTTCGCAGGGACTCTGGGCTCCATGCCGGTGCGTCGACATCCAGCAGGCCTTCCAGGCCCGCACCGCGATCGACGTGAACGTCAGCCTTCCCACTTGCATCGACGTGCGCCGTCAATCGTGCCGCCGGTGTCAACCTGTAGATGCCGGCAAAATGCATCTCTTCAAAGATTTGCTGGCGCCCAAACAACAGAGAAGCGACCGCGGTTTCGTTGAGGGCCGGCAGTTCCGGCAACGTGTCCAGAAGCAGGCCGAGATGTGTGCTGAAGTGGACTTGCCGCCCCCTCGTCGCGTAATAGATTGCCCCGGCGCCGAGCCAATCTGTTGCCAGTTCAACGCCGTTGCGCGTGAACGCGAGACGGGCGAACTTGCCGTCCAAGTCGGCGGCATCAGCCTGCGTCTTGTCGTCAAGCAAGCGGTTCTCGAAAAAGGGGCGGCCGGTGTACAAAACGAGAGAGGCTGAATTGTCGAGCACCAAAGGCTCGGCGGCGTCGTGATCAACAAACGTTACGGTTGCCGATCCGACGTTTACGGTCGTCGCGGCATGCCCACAAATCGCCGTTGGCGCCGCAACCTCGCCTGACCCAGAACCCAGTACGCCAACAAACGCGCGCACAAACCGGTTCTGCCGTTTACCTGAGCCCGTCATTCACAACCAATCCTGCTAACGGCGCCTGAGGCCAAACCCTTCGGCGCCTTCACACACGGACATAAGCCGTCGGCTGCGTTTCCGGCTCGTTCGCCTACGTGCGCTCCCGTTCCGACGGAATCGATACGCCGAAACAAAATCTGTGAACAAAGGTAATGCCAGCAGGCCGTCAAATGAAACTACTAAGAAGTTCGACCAACTACGATCAAAAGTGGTACACCCATATTGGCAATACTGTCTGAGATCGCCTATGCAGGGGCGATAACGACTTGGCATGAGAGTGCACGTGGCGCCCAAGAATAAGCTTCGACTGTTCCCCTTAGTAAAGGTCTGTGCTCGCCGCGCCTGCCGTCTCTATATCGATGGCGGGACGCCGTACGCGCCATGGTGACGGTTTGAAGAGCATTCGGGGCAAAACGTCGTCGCAAACCATCGGCTGGATGGCGTGGGTCAGTGGCGGACAACTGATCAAGATGGTCGTCAGCGTGGGGTCGGTCGCCATTCTTGCGCGCCTGCTGACCCTGGAAGACTATGGTGTCTTCGCCGCCGCGATGATCTTTATCGGGATTGTGCAGTCTGGCCTGGTCCAGGGTGGGTTTCCCGCTGCGGTCATCCAGCGCCAGGACCTGAAGCCGCTCCATATCCGCAACGCCTTCACCGGCATCTTGATCCTTCACGTCCTCGTCGGGCTGGCGATCTGGTTCGGCGCGGGCGCCATCGCCGACTTTTTCGCTATGCCGCCCCTGACGGACATCATGCGGGTGCTGTGTCTGACAATTGCGCTCAACCCGTTTCTGGCTGTGTCTTTGGCGTTGCTGAAACGGCGCAAACGGTTCCGTTTCCTCACCGTGACGAACCTTCTTTCGAACGTCGTTGCGAGCACGGCCGTGGCCATCGCGCTCGCATGGGCCGGCTATGGCGTTTGGTCCTTGGTCATCGCGAACATCACGTCAACGGTGTTGAGCGCGACCATTATGTTTGCCGCCGCGCACTTCAACCCGATCCCCATCATCACCGCGCATATGCGCGACCTGTTGAAAATGAGCCTCGGCATGAGTCTGGTTGGAGCCCTCAACATGTTTGCGGGTCAGGCCTCGAAGTTCGTCATCGGTCGCGCACTGGGGGCCGACGCCTTGGGTCTGTTCAACCGCGCCAGTCGGCTGATCGATTTTCCCTCGATGCTTCTGGGGTCGCCACAGGTTCTGTTTCCGGTCATGGCCGACATGAACGACGACCGGGCACGCATGGCCCGGGGCTTTCTGCGTTCGATTGCCTTATGCTCGCTTGCCGCGGTGCCGCTAACCGTTCTCCTCTTTCATGCCGCCGACGGCCTGGTTACGCTACTGTTGGGTGGCCAGTGGCTTGCGGCTATCGGCCCCACGGCAATTCTGTCGCTAACCCTCGTCCTTATGCTGGGTGACAGGATCGCCTCGGTTGTCTTCATGGCCCTGGGCACGGTTCGACAACTGATCCTTCGGCAAAGCATTTTTGCCGTGCTGGTCATCGTCGGTTCCATCATCGGCAGCCGCTGGGGTCTTGAGGGTGTTTGTGTAGCCGTCGTCGTCGCCTATGTGCTCAGCTACGCTCTGGCCATTCATCTCGTCAACCGTTTGCTGGACATCGGCTGGCGCCGCTTTGCCCGCGCTAATCTGCCGGGCCTGTTCCTCGCGCTTCCGGTCCTGGCGACCCTGATCCTTGGCGAAACCTTCGTTTGGTCAGACGTCCGGGCAATCTTCCTGTTCCCGATCGAGGCGGCCGCCACCGGCGTGGTCATCTATGGCGCATGCCTTATTAAGCCGGCCTGGTTTCTGGGGCCCGACGGCATCTGGCTGGTTCAGGAGATCAGCCGGCGCGTGCCGAGTCCGCTGCAGCGCTTGCTTCCCCGGGTCTAGAACCGGTCCAGCTCGGCTGCGGGCACAACGCACATCTCGCGAATTTCGGACAACGGTGGCAGAGTGCGCCTACCAGGCGCGCTCGGCTGGACCATCGCGCCGCGCGACGAGGAGAACGACGATGACACGGGCAAACATGGAAATCCGTCCGTTGACGCCCACGCTGGGCGCGGAAGTTCACGGTGTCGACCTGTCCCATGATCTTGACGACGAGACGTTCGATGACATCAGGCAGGCCCTGCTTGATCACCTGGTTCTGTTTTTGCCGGATCAGCGCATCGGCCCGGCGGACCAGCTCGCGTTCGCCAGGCGCTTCGGCGAGATCGAGTCGCCGCACCCCTATTTCGGCGTGGTCGATGATCAGCCGGAAATCACGGTCATCGAGCAGGACGGCACCCCAGACAGCGACTACAACGACGCTTGGCACACGGACGTGACGTTCCGCGCGGAACCGGCCATGGCGTCGATCCTGCACGCCCAGATCGTGCCGGCATCGGGCGGCGACACCTTATGGTCAAGCCTCTACGGACCCTATGAAGCCCTATCGCCGTCGGTCCGCGGCATGATCGAGGACAAGGTGGCGACCCACGACTACTACAATTCCTTCGGCGAGATCGTTCTGAAAGGTCCCGGCGGCCTGGAGAAACTGCTGGAGGATGTGCGTCGGTTTCCGCCGGTCGAACACCCGGTGGTGCGTACCCATCCGGAGACCGGCCGTAAGGGACTGTTCGTCAACCGCGTCTTCACGCATCGCATCAAAGGTATGTCCTGGGTTGAGAGCGACCACATCCTGCGCATGCTCTATGAGATCGCTGAGCATCCGAACCATCAGGTCCGCTGGCATTGGCGACCCTACGATCTCGCGATCTGGGATAACCGCTGCACCATGCACAACGCGACGTCTGACTTTACCGGTCACCGAAGGATGCATCGGATCACGATCCTAGGCGATCGGCCCTATCACTAGAGCATAGTCAAGGCCGGCATCGGACCGGCAACGGAGAGACGGCCATGGCCAAACGCTACCCTCTGCCGAAACGCTTCAGCGCGGCGCTGAGCGATGCAGCCTACGCGCGGCTGCGTGCGTTGAACGACCGATGGCAACTCGGCAACAACTACCTGCTCGTCGTGCTTTTGGAGCATCTCGACGAATACGCCGACCCCGAGAAACTCGACACGGTATTCAAGGATTTCATTGCGGAGTACGGCGCGCCGGCGCCGACAAAAAAGACCTGACGGCTACTTGAGCGCTACCGACCGGCCCGCCCAGTCCGGGAGTTCCGGGACCGCGGCGGCCTGCATAGCTTCAAGCGTTTTTTCGTCGATAGGCGCCGTGCGGCCCGCGCGCGTGTCGAAGTGCAGCATGACACATTCGAATGTCGCACGTTCACTGCCGTCAACGCGCATGATCATGCCATAGCGGCAGCGCTTCTTGTCGACCTGGAACACCAGGGCCTCGAAGTCCATCACGGCGGGCGCGCGGATTTCGTTGAGGTAGCGCAAGTGGGTCTCGACCGTATAGAACGCGCAGCCGGTCCGTTCGAAGTAGTCGGCGCCGACCTTGAAATGGTCCATGAACGCCCAGGCCGCATCGGCGAAGCCGACGAGGTAGTAGCCTTCGTTCACGTGACCATAGGGGTCGAGCCAGCCGTCCTGGACCGGTTCGCTAAAGAGTTTTTCGAGACTCATGTGGTTTCCTCACCCGGCGCTCTTTGAAGGCCGCAGGGTAAGGCCGGGCTGGTGAACCGTCTACTCGGCAGCCGTCAAATGCGATTGTGGGGTTTCGCCTTCCAGCGCCTGCATGACCAGCGTGTGGAAATGGTGGACCGCATGTTCGCTGATATGGCTGCGGTCGCGGTCGACGATGAAACGGCCGCGGTCGTAACCGCGCGACTTCAATCCCTTGAAGACGCTTTCGCACAGCGCGATATCCTCGGGCTGCAGGATGTCGTCGATATAGGCGATGGCGTCCGCGGCTTGCTTGGTCGTGGCACCGCCCAGGGAATGCCAGTCCAGCCGCTCGTGGCAGTGTTCGGGGCCATCAGGCAGCATCTGGAGCGTCATCAGGTTGGGTTCGCCCGGCATCAGCCAGATCGTCAGGTTGGGCCAGACAAAGAAACCGGCATAACCGAAGTCAACATCGCCGGGCTCGAACGCATAAGCGCTGCTGTCGCGGGCGTGCGGCTTGTCGGATGTCTGACACGACCAGTAGTCATGCACCCGGTTGCGGTAGGTCGGCATCTCGACCAGATCGACAAAGGCCGGATGCGCGGGTTCACAGTGATAGCACTCCTGGAAGTTATCGATGACGACCTTCCAGTTGGCGTGGAGGTCGTAATCCTTGCGGCACGCAAAGGCGAGCTGATCGGCGCGCGGCATGTAGTTGAGGATCTCCTCCTCAAGGCCAGCGTACTGCTCTCTCAACGCAGGCGCGTCGGGATCGAGGTTCACGAAGATGAGCCCCAGCATCGTTTCGACACGCACGGGTTTGAGGCCGAATTCCGCCTTGTCGAAACCATCGACGTTGTCACAACCGCGCGCCGTTCTGAGCTTGCCTTCCAGGTCATAGGCCCAGGCGTGATAGGGGCAGGTCATGGTGAGCTTCAGGTTGCCCTCGCCTTCGACCAGCCGGTGGGCCCGATGCTGGCAGACGTTGTAGAACCCGCGCAGCACGCGATCACGACCGCGCACGAGCATGATGCCCTCATCGGCGAAATCGATGGCCATGTAGCTGCCGGACTCGGCAAGGCGGCTTTCATGACCGACAAAGAACCAGGACCGCGCGAAGATACGATCGTTCTCGCGCGCCAGGATGTCGGGGTCGATGTAGTACCGCGACGCCATCGTGTAGGACCGGCCGGGATCGGCATCGAGGCCGCCGGGCAGAGGATTAGAAGGTCCTGATGTTGTCATGGCTCTACTCCACTTTTCGGCGCGGCCCAAACGCTAAGACCACGCGCGATGCCCAACAATCGAGTTTTGGGTGACATCTGTTTCTAAAAACTCAACAATTGAGAGATGAGCGAACGCCTTCCATCCCTTAACGCCTTACGGGCCTTCGAGGCCGTGGCCCGCACCGGCTCGGTCGCGGCAGCCGCAGACGAGTTAAGCGTGACGGCCGGCGCCGTCAGCCGGCAACTGGCCCGGCTTGAAGCGGACCTGAACCTCGCGCTTCTGGAGCGCGAAGGCCGTGGCCTGCGCCTGACAGCAGCCGGCGAGCGTTGTTACGCCGGCCTTCAGCCGGCCTTTGAGCAAATCGCCCGCACGGTGTCACAACTGCACCAGCGGCGTCGGCGCGATGAGCTGGTGATCGCCGCTGAGCCGGTGTTTGCGGCGACCTGGCTGATTCAGCGCCTTGAGGGGTTTCGCCGAGCCGTCCCCCAGATCGACATCACCATCGATGCCAGCGCGCAACGCAGCGACACCCGCCATCCGACCGCGGACCTCATTCTCGACTACGGCCGGCTTGCCGATGTCGCGGGGTTCGACTGCATCAAACTGATCGACGAGGAGATCTTCCCGGTCTGCGATCCCGAGACCGCAAAGCGCATCCAAGATGCCAATGGGCTCGACGAGATCACCCTTCTCCACTATGACGCGGCGCCACGATCGTGGGACTGGCCGGACTGGGCGACATGGCTTCAGGCGGTCGGTCATGACGGCATCGATGCAGCGCGGGGTCCGCGGTTTGTGGCCGGCACGCTGGTGATGGACGCCGCGCGCAACGGCCAGGGTGTTGCGTTGGCCACCACCTCGATCGCACACGACGATATCAAAACTGAGCGCCTGGTGCGCCCGTCTGCCAGCAGCTTGGCGACCGACTGCGCCTACTACCTGCTCATCCCCGAATCAAAACGCGCGCGTCGCGAGGTCACGGCGTTTCAGGCATGGTTGTTCGACGCTCTCGAAGACTGCTTCCCGTCACGACGCGAGCGCTGAAACGGCAACACCATCACATCATCGCTTTGTTCGGGTGATCGTTGTACGCCTGCCGTTGAGTGTTCCGGCAACAAACACGCCTCAGTCGTTGACCAGGCTCTCAAGGTAAGCGATCAGCGCATCGATCTCGCTTTCGGAGAACGTGAACTCCGGCATCTCGGGATGGCCGACGACAATACCTTCGGCAAGTGCTTCGGCAAGGTGGGAAGGCGGCCATTGCTGGACGACGTCGCGAAACGGTGGCGCGTCGTCGTGCGGGCTGTCGCCGTCGACGCCGATTGCGTGGCAGCGGGCGCAGTTCTCCTCGGCCAAGACGCGGCCGGGCTCAACATCCGGGTTGTCTTGCGCCACGGCCTCCGCAGCGGCCAATCCCAACACCAACACGGCAACGGGTAACATCCGGCGCCCTCGTTTTCCGACCGCCCGCCGTCTTGTTCGTGACCTCGTTATCACACTGCCTCCATCCAGAAGGGTTCGCGGGACTGAAACTGCTCCCAGGCATCGCCGAGGTCGGCTTTGCGCTGCTGGCCAATGCCGCCCCACCAGCCGAGCACCTGCCCGGCGGCCCGGACCAATTCGTGGCCCGCATCGCCGTCTACGCCATCGGCGATCAAACTTTCGAGCCTCGCCTCGGTAACGGCGATGTCGTTCATCACGCCGAGATCGTCCTGAAGGCGCGAGAGGTCTTGACGAAACTGACGGCGGCGCCTGTCGGTTTTATCGGCCGGCATATAGTCGATCGAATAGCGTAGTTTTTTGATCGCGATACGCAAGTCGTGACGCTGCTCGTCGGTCCCGGTAACCACATGCTCGCCCAACGCCATGACGTCGCGATGCTGCCGCGACAACAATTTGGCAGCCCGCTTTTTCAGAGGCTGCTCGAGACGTTTTGCCTCTTTCTTGCTCCTGTGGTGACGCCAAGCGTTGCGTTCGAGCCAGCGGCCGAAGTCCAAGACGAACCGACCGTAACGCGGCGAATGGATTGCATGACGCAGCGTCTCATAAGCGATCGCCCGTGCCGTTTCAGCACGGTGATGGAGACCAAGGAGACCTCGATCTCCCGGATTGGCCTCAACGACAGGGTCCAGAATCTCGGTCAAGAAGACGTCGAGATCCCGTGCCGGACCCAGGCAGTCAGCCAGCCACCGGCATTCTGTCTTTAGCCACTTCGCCTGCTCATCGGGCAGGAAGTGGCCGAAGACAACAAGCGCCGATCTTAACCGGCGAAGCGCGACACGCATCTGATGGACACCCTCGGGGTCGCTGCCGTCGACGGCCGCCGCCTCATTGGTCAGCCAGTTCGAGAACCCGGTGCGGAACACCGTAGCGATGGCATCGTCAATGGTAATCTCGAACGGCAGGGCCGGTTTTTCGGAAGTGCGCCACGGTGGCGGCGCCCCCGAAATCAGGCCGTAGCCACGATCGGACTTGCTGCGCGTTCCCACATGCAGTGGATAGTGTTGATGCAGTTCGAGGGCCAAGTCATAGAGCGCGCCGGGATCGCCCTGCAGCAATTCAAGCTCGATCTCCAGAATGGGCAACTCGCCTGCATCGGACCTTATGACGCCACGGTCGCACGCAATTTCAATCAGCGACGAACGACCATCATCATTGCAATAGGTCAACAAGCTCACCAAGCGGTCATACTTGGTCGTAAAGACCGCCCGCAACTCACCGCATTGGTCGCCGTCCAGTCCCGCGACCGCGGTGACCGTATCCAACCATTCGGGATGTGGTTCAAAACCGGGAACCTCGACCTTGCGCTCCTCACGGTCCATGGTGCCCGCGCGGCGCCCTGCCGACTTGACGGTTTGAACATACCGTCCGTCTTCGTCGCGCACCCGCAAGCAAGCGCCACGTTCGTTCAGCGTCATAGTGGGCGTATCGTAATACACGGCATGCATATGCGTGCGCTTGCCATCGCGCGCCGCCGCCAGAAGACGCGGCGTCTCCAACAGGATCGCCATGCCCTCGGGGTCGGTGTGCAGCTTAAGTTCGACTTCTTTTTGCTGCTCGGCGCCCGCTCGCGCAGACGATGCCTTTTTCTTGTTTTGAAGGTTCAACACAACCTCATCGCCGGCGTGACCGGGCCGGCAAAACCCATGAACGCGTCCCTCCACCGCGCATTTGACGTTATTCACCGTCGGGGTCAAGACAAAGCGGCTATGCCGTACGGAGTATTTCCTCAGCCGAAAGATCAATCAGCCGATTGAGGTCGCGTTGCAGCAGGGTGTCGTCGACACCCTGGGCAATCGCCACCACGCGCGATGTTGCATCGTCACGTGCCGGCATGGCCGTCACAACAGGTCGGTGGAAACAGCCCTGAACGGCGTCGATACGCACCAATCCGTCGACACCATCGACAGCGAGCAGACCTTTCAAGCGCAGAAGACCGGTGCCGTAATGCTCAATCAGTTGCGCCAGCGCCCGCTCCAGCTGATCCCAGGACGCAGATCCCGCGCGTGTACATGAAACTGTCACAATGTCGTTCAGTCGATGCGATGGTGCGGGTCCGCCTTCATCCATCCCGGGCGCTGTGGCACGGCCATTCATGGCAAGCAAGACATCGACAGGCACGTCCCCCATCGAGGCCGTGACGATCACAGCCTCCGCGTTCAGCGCGAAGACCTCCGCGACCACCGCGTCAGCGGCGCCCAGATCGGTCTTGGTCACCACCATCATGTCGGCAAAGGCAACTTGGCGGCGCGCCTCCTCGTGATTGACCAGACTCGCGACACCGGCCACCGCGTCGACACACGTAACGGTTCGGTCGAACGCGTAGCGCGAAAGCCGCAGCGGGTCGCTCCAAAACATGCGGATCAGCGCACCAGGATCAGCAAGACCGGTGGTCTCGATCATGACCCGCGAGAAATTGGGCACCTCACCCCTCACCTGCCGGTCCAGCAGGCTCTGCAATGTCGCGATGAGGTCGCCCTGCAGCGTGCAGCACAAACATCCGTTATCGAGCAGAACTGTTGTTTCATCGCCGCGCTCGAGCAGCAGATGATCGAGCCCCACTTCGCCGAACTCATTGACAACAACGGCGGTGTCCTCAAGTTCGGGCTGGGCCAGCAGGTGACGCAGCAAGGTGGTTTTGCCGCTGCCCAGAAACCCGGTGATCATGGTCACCGGGATCGGCGCCTCACGAATCAGACCTGATGTCATGACGCCAGCCGATCGCCTGAAAGCCAGGTCCCGTCCCAGAACGTTTCCGGCGCCGTCGTCATCAAATCAAAGGCACCATAACGCGGCGGCGACAGTTTTCGACCGCCGACGCGCTCGGCAAGTTCCTTCTTGGCCTCCGCGATCGCGATCGGCGACTCCAGCAAGTCGACAGCGGTCAGCGCAACGCCTTCCGACGCCATCAGCCCGCCTTGAATGCCCGATGTGTGGCCCGACATCGCCGTCGTTGCCCAATTGTGGAACAACACCCCCAGAGGCTCGGCCCAGTTAACCCGCGCCAGTGGGATGTACCAACTGGCTTCGCCGTCGTCCTGACCAAAGGGATCGCAGCCCTCGGTATGCAGCCTTGTCTTGCGGTCGAGTATGACATCCATCTGTGGACTGCAGGCCTTCGAAAGCTCGGCCATGAATGCCACGTCGTTATCGCTCCAATCCGGTGGCCCGATGGTATCGAGGTGGGATTGCATGACACGACCCAAGGTATGGTTAGGCAAGTAGCCGCGGGAGGCCGAGATGAACTGCTCGGAAAAGTTTGTGTTCGTATAGCGCGCGGCGTCAGCGGCGATCGGCAGGATCTGATTGTAGACTTCCTCGGCACGCTCAAAGCTCTCTTGGCGCACCGTGATCCACAGGCGGGCCTCGTCGCAGGTGATGCTCGGCATCAGCCCGGCGACACGCAGCACATGCCCGATGATCGCATCGTTGAACTGATGCGCGCGCAGCCGCTCCATGGACTGGACCATAAGTTCAGCCGCATCCAACGCGTTCTGCGAACGCCGCGAGCCGCCGTGCCCGGAGACGCCGGAAAAGACAAACTCAGACGACACACAGGACAGGCAGGGACGGGATATCGCCCCGTTCTGCTGATCGCCATGACTGGTCAAAAGCGCATCGATGCCGTCGAAGGCACCGCGTTCGAACATCGCGATCTTGCCCCACAACAGCTCCTCGGCCGGCGTACCCAACACGACCAGAGCACCGCCCAGACCAAGCGATTCCATCGCGTGACGGGTAGCGATCGCCGCGCCGACATTGGCCGCGCCGATCAGGTTGTGGCCGCAGGCATGGCCGGCGCGATGGCCGTCGGGCGCGCGTCGCGGCTCCGCAAGGTTACCCTGCCCAGGTAAGGCATCGTATTCGGCCAGCAGACCCAAGGTCGGGCCTTCACCGTTCGACCAGACGGCGCGGAACGCCGTCGGAATGCCACACACGCCGCGCTCGACAGAGAACTTGTGGTCGGCGAGCCAGGCCGACAGCGCGGCCTCGGCCTGATACTCCATCATCGGCAGCTCGGGATGTTCCCAAATGCCGGAGCACATGGACTCGACGTCCGGGCGGAGAGCCGCCCAGGCCTCACGCGTCGCTGCGATTGATTTGTCGTCCATTGCTACCCCGCGGTGTACCCGCCATCGACAACCATTTCCGAGCCGGTCACAAACGTCGATTCATCGCTCGCCAGATAGACGACCATATGCGCGATATCGTCGGAATCGCCCATACGGCCGAGAGAGTGCATGGCTGACAGCGCCTCGGCCTCGCTCTCGCCAATCTCGTCAATGAAATGGCGCACCATGCTGGTCAGCATGTAGCCCGGATGAATCGAGTTGCAGCGTATGTTGGTCTTCTGTTTGGCACAATGAACGGCGACCGATTTTGTCAACAGCCTTACCGCACCCTTGCTGGCGCAGTAGGCCAAGGACTCACCTGAGCCACGCAATCCCAAGACAGACGAGAGGTTGATGATGGAACCACCGCCGGCCCGGCGCATCGGATCGATGGCAAGACGGCAGCCCAGGAACGTGCCGTTGAGATTGACGTCCAGCATGGTGTTCCACAGGTCGTCATCACACTCGGCGATGGTGTCGTTTTCCAACCCGATGCCCGCGCTGTTCACCAGCACATTCAGTTTGCCGAACTGTCGAAGCGTGGTGTCGATGGCCGACCGCCACGCGGCCTCATCGGTGACGTCGTGATGGTGATAGAAGCCCCGCGCGCCAAGCATCGCGGCGGTCTCGGTGCCGCCGGCATCGTCGATGTCGGTGACGCAGACCAACGCGCCCTCCTCGACCATGCGGATGGCGCTTTGGCGCCCGAAACCGGACGCGCCGCCGGTGATCAGGGCCACCTTGTTTTTCAGACGCCTGCTCATCCCGCCGTCGTCCCCCCGTCGATGACCATTTCCGCGCCCGTCACCAATCGCGACTCATCGCTCGCCAGGTAGACGATCATGTGCCCGACATCCTCGGCCGTGCCGCGGTAATCGACGGCCATGAAGCTGTCCCACAACTCCCGCTCGCTTTCGGGATCGTCGCTCTCAGCGATGTAGGTGTGGACCATCGGCGTTTCGATGACGCCGGGGTGTACGGAGTTGCAGCGCACGCCAAGTCTGTTGTCCGCACAATAAAGCGCGATCGACTTGGTCAGCAGCCTGACACCGCCCTTGCTGGTGTCATAGGCGCACATCGCGTCATCGGCGACAATACCGGCGACCGAGGAGAGATTGATGATCGAACCGCCACCATGGTCCCGCATGTGCGCGACAGCCAGACGGCAACCGCGCCACGTGCCCGTCAGGTTGACATCGATGACCTGATGCCAATCCTCCAGCGTCGTGTCCTCGACCGTCCCGTTGCGCAGGATGCCCGCACAGTTCACCAAGACATGCCATCCGCCGAAGACCTTCTGCGTCTCGGCGGCGACCCGCTCCCAGTCGTCGTTCTTTGTCACATCCAGGCGGGCCGAAGCCGCGTTCTCGCCGATCTCGGCAGCGACACGGTCAGCGCCGGCGGCATCGACATCCGCGAGCATGACGCGCGCGCCTTCGCCTGCCAGCATCCTAGCCGTCGCCGCCCCGATGCCGGATCCTCCACCGGTCACCAATGCCACCTTACCGTCTACGCGACCCATGCCCCTCCCCATCTGCAACTTGTCCGGTTATTACAAACGAAATGCCAACACCTGCCAAGGCGATCAAACGGGTCATTGATTGGCATCGTCCAGTGGTGCGGATTCTGGCCGGTCGGGAACACTGCGCCGGCGGCCCAATCGGCCCTCGCGATGCAGGATGTAGAGACCGCTGGCGACGACGATGACGGCGCCGGCGATCACCCATGTATCCGGCACCGTCCCGAAGACGATATAGCCCGCCGGCACCGCCCAGATCAGGCTGGTGTAGCGGAACGGCGCGACCAGACCAATCTCGGCATGACGCACCGCCTCGATCATCAGGTATTGGGCGGCGCCCAACAGCATGCCGCTCGCCGCCAGCAGCCCGACCTCAAGCCAAGACGGTGTGGACCAGCCGAATGGAAGCGTCACCGCGCCGGCGAACGTAACGGCGACGGTCGATACCATCAGGATGGAAGACGAGCTGTCGGTAACGGAAAGTCGACGCGTCACGATGTCGCGCAATGCACCGGTGATGACGGCACCAAGGGGCAGTAAAGCCGCCAGGACAAATGCACCCTCGCCCGGCCGCAACATCACGAGCACACCGACAAAATCGGTGCATACGGCTGTCCAACGACGCCAGCCGACCTTCTCCTTAAGGAAGGGCACCGCAAGCGCGGTGGCAAACAGAGGGGCAGCGAAGGTCAACGCAATCGCCTCAGCGAGCGGCAATAGGCTGAGCCCCGTGATGAACAGAAACATGCCGGTCACAACGATCAGCGCACGAGCTCCCTGGCCCTTGGGGCTGTAGACACGCAGGCGGTAGAAACCGCCTTCGTGCCGGGCCAGCACCACGACCGGCAGGAAGACAAACAGGCCGCGCAGGCACATAATCTGGCCGACCGGCATGTCGCCGGTCAGCCACTTCAAGATCGTGTCGTTCAGGGTGACCAGCAAACAACTTGCGATCGTGCACAAGACGCCCTTGAGACCGGCCCCCGCGATGGCGGGGCGGGCGCCCCGTTCGCTCACGCGACGTCGACGACGTTGTCAGCGGTCAGGGATGCAGGCAAACGCACGGTCACGGTGGTTCCGACACCGACCTCGCTTTCGATCGCGATCTCGCCATCGTGGAGATCGATCAGGGACCGGGTGATGGCAAGGCCCAGGCCGGCGCCTTCGTGACGCCGCGCAAGCGTCGAATCCGCCTGGCCAAACGGCTCCATCACCGTACCGATCTTGTCTTTGGGAATACCGATGCCGTTGTCGGAAACCGTAATGACAATGCTCTCGACAGTGTGGCTCGCGTTGACCTTGACCAGACCGCCCGTCTTGCGGTCGATGAACTTCACGGCATTGGTCAGCAGATTCAGCAAGACTTGGCGCAAGCCGCGCTCATCGGCCATGAACTGGGGCAAGTGCGGGTCGCAGGTCACCTCGATCTCGATGGACCGGTCCGCCGCCGACTGACGCGCCAGGGTGACAGCCCAGGTAATGACCTCTTCCAGGTCGATCAGGCTGCGGTGGATCGTCATACGCCCGGACTCGATACGCGCGAAATCCAGAATGTCGTTGATCAGGTCTAAGAGATGTTTGCCGCTGACGTTGATATCGCCGGCATACTCGCGCACCCGCTCATGGTCGAAGTTGATGCCCATGTCGGATTGCAGGAGCTCGGAGAAGCCGATGATGGCGTTCAGCGGCGTTCTCAGCTCGTGGCTCATGTTGGCGATGAACTGGCTCTTGGCCTCGTTGGCTTGCTCGGCACGAAGCTTGGCGTCACGCAGCGCCTCAACCGCGACCTTGCCTTCGGTGACATCCTCGAGGGCATGGATCACGCGGCCCCAGTCGTTGCGATAGACGTCGGGGATAAAGGCCGTGTTCCTGACGCAGATCTGTTGCTTATCATAGGTCTGCTCCCAGACCTCGCCAAAGAAGCTGTTCTCGCCCATGGCGAACGTGATCAGCGTGTCGCGAAACGCAACCTCTTCGTCCTCGGTTCTGAAATCGATCTCGGCCATGGCGCGGAAGGCTTCACGACTGGGCGCGCGATAGAGATCGACGGTCTGCTCGTTGAAGTCGATGATGTCGACCTCATTGGCAATCTGTTTCACGACGTCCGGGTTGAGTTTGAAGTAGAGATCGAAATCGGCGATGCCATCATCGCGCAGACGCTCGATCTCGGCCTTGGCCTTCGACCAGTCCTCTTCCCAAATGGCGATCGGCGCCTGCTGGAACAGCTCGCGGTAGCGCGACTGGGTCGCGGCGGTTTCGTGCTCGCGGATTGCGCCGATCCCTGTCGCCGCATGCGCAACGATGACGACGTTCAGGCCCATCAGGATCAACGTGACCAAATACAAAGGCGCGGCCTGATCGTCAGGGACGACGCTGGCCGGCAACAGACCGTTACCGCCTGCAACACCCAGTATGACGGCGGCGACAAGCACCATCGCGGTGGTCAGCACAATGCCGCGCCGGTCGCCGGCGACCACCTCTTCCAGCAAGACGTAGAGGAATAGCGGCATCATGAACGACGTTAAGCCGCCCGTGCCCCAGCATCCGGCGGCCACCACAATGGTAATCAAAAAGGCGCCAAGCATGCGCACCGCAAAAAGCCGGTGGGCCAGCCGCAACAAGACGACCATGGCGATCGGCACAACGATCGTCGCGGCGAACCAGACGTACTCGCCGACAGTCAACGCATCCCGGTAAAGCAGGTAGATCGGGAACAACACCGCCAGGACCAAGGCGGTCATTACCCGGCACCAGACATAGTTCCGGTAAGGCAGGGGATCTGCCGACTCGGGCAGGCGATCGCCACCGTAGAGATTGTCGAGATATCGTGGATACAATTCCGTCACACGTCCGCCTCATCCCGGCGCCGCCCCACCCCGGACAGCCTACCGAACCCAAGACATATAGCGCGATATCCCTGTCGAGGCGACTCACCAGCATCTTCTTGCAGCGGCCCCGGCCGCCGCGTACATAGCAACGACAACAAGGCCGGGGCATCTGGCCGCATCCGAGCGTCTGGGAGGGTATTCGCGTGGCAGGCAAGGACCCGTCAAACCGCTTTGAAATAGATCTGGACAAGACCGCGGCCAACTATGCGCCGTTGAGCCCGGTTGACTTTGTCGAGCGATCCGCGCTGGTTCACCCCGATCGTACAGCCTGGATCTACGGCGACCGCCAGGCAAGTTATGCTGAGATGTTGGCGCGCTGCAGGCGTTTTGCTAGCGCTCTCACCAAGCTGGGCATCGGCCCGGGCGACGCGGTTGCGATTATCGCCCAGAACGGACCGGCCCTGCTGGAGGCGCACTTTGCCGTGCCGATGGTCGGCGCGGTCCTGAATGCGCTGAACTTCCGGCTGGACGGGCCGTCCATCGCCTTCATGTTGGGTCATGCGGGATCGCGGGTCATTCTTGTCGACCGCGAGTTCACCGAGACCGTCAAACAGGCGCTGGCCGAGCACAGCGCGCCGATTACCGTCATCGCCATCGATGACCCGGATACCGACAACGATCCGTCGTTCGGCGACATGACGTACGAGGCGTTCCTGGAAACCGGGGACCCCGACGCCCGGTTCGACGCGATCAAGGACGAGTGGCAGGCAATCTCGCTGTGCTACACATCCGGCACGACGGGCGACCCCAAGGGTGTCGTCCTGCACCATCGCGGCGCCTATCTGAACGCCGTCGGCAACGGCATGATGCTCGGTTTCACCGGCCAGACGGTGAACCTTTGGACACTGCCGATGTTCCATTGCAACGGCTGGTGCCACGCCTGGGGCGTCACCGCCTATGCCGGCACCCACGTGCTGCTGCGCAAGGTCGACCCAGCGAAGATCTTCGAGCTTATCGCCGAGCATGACGTGACCCATATGTCTGGCGCGCCGATCGTCTTGAACATGATCCTGAATGCGCCGAAAGAGGTCAGGCGCGATTTCCCGCAGACGATCACGCTGGCCACCGGCGGCGCGGCGCCGCCCAGTGCCGTCATTTCCGGCATGGGCGATCTGGGTTTCAAGATCGTCCACCTCTACGGCCTGACCGAGACCTACGGACCGGCCCTGATATCGGCCGAACAGGATGACTGGCACGACAAAACGCCCGACGATCTGAGCGCCGCCATGGCGCGCCAGGGCCTGCGCCATCCGATGGTGGCCGGCTACATGGTCGCCGACCCCGACACCATGGAGCCAGTGCCCGCCGACGGCGAGACGATCGGCGAGATCATGATGCGCGGCAACACGGTGATGCGCGGCTATCTCATGAATCCGACGGCGACCCAGCGGGATCTGGCTGATGGCTGGTTCCACTCCGGCGACCTGGGTGTCATGCACCCGGACGGCTACATCCAGGTCAAGGATCGATCCAAGGACATCATCATCTCGGGCGGCGAGAACATCAGCTCGCTCGAGGTCGAGGATACGCTCTACAAACATCCGGCGGTGATGGAAGCCGCGGTCGTCGCGCGTGACGATGCGAAGTGGGGCGAAAGCCCGTGCGCCTTCGTGACCCTGAAACCCGACGCCGAGACCACCGATCCCGTTGACATCGTTGCCTTCTGCCGCGACCACATGGCGCACTTCAAGGCGCCGAAGACGATCGTTTACGGCCCCCTGCCGAAAACGGCGACGGGCAAAATCCAAAAGTTTGCGCTGCGTGAGCGCGCCAACAACCTCACCGACGGCGAAGCCGATTTCGACCGAGCCAGTGGCTGAGCCCCTCTAACCGGAGTAACTGCGATGTCACGACCCGACCCTGCGGATGTCCGCCAGGTCACTTGTATTGGCGCCGGCGTCATCGGCGCGGGCTGGGCCGCCCACTTTCTGGCCCACGGTTACGAGGTTACGGTCTATGACCTCAATCCCGAGGCCGAGGGCCAGATGCACCGCATCATCGACGCCGCATGGCCGAGCCTGGAGAAAATGCGCCTTTCAAGTGGCGCCTCGCGTGATCGCGTGAACTTTACCACGAACTTGAACATATCGGTCGACAATGCTGATTTTGTTCAAGAAAGCGCGCCTGAGCGCATTGACCTCAAGCAAAAGCTTTACGCCGACCTCGACCGCGCGATGCCCAACGACGTGGTGATCGGATCCAGCACCTCCGGCCTTTTGATGTCCGACATCCAGGCGAAGTCGGAGAACCCGTCGCGCATGGTGCTGGGGCACCCTTTCAACCCGCCCTATCTGATGCCGCTCGTCGAGGTGGTTGGCGGCAAGAAGACCGACCCGGCCGCCGTCGACTGGGCGGTCGACTTTTACCGCCATGCCGGCAAACACCCCCTGAAGATGGACCGCGAGGTGCTCGGCCATATCGCCGACCGGCTGCAGCAGGCGATGTGGAACGAGATCCTCTACATGGTCGATGCCGACGAGGCGACGCCGGAGCAGATCGATGAATCGATCATCTACGGCTTTGGCCCACGCATGGCGATCATGGGCTATTGCCTGCTGTTCCACCTGGCCGGCGGCGAAGGCGGCATGCGCCACTTCCTGAAGCACTTCGACCCAAGCGTCTCGGACGACTGGACCCGCCTGCCCTCACCGCCGATCAGCGATGACCTGATCGAGAAAATGGTTGCCGGCTGTGAACGTCTGCAAGGTGAGCGATCAACGCCGGAGCTGAACGCGTTACGCGACGCGGCCCTGGTCGGCTTCCTTCAGCACTTCAACAACGTGACCGGCACCGCCAAATAGAAGGCACATGCCAACACTCAGATAAGGATTGAGCGGAGAGGACCATGACAGCCAACAGCAACCGCCAACTCGTCTTGAAGGAATACCCGGTCGGCGCGCCCGGCCCCGAGCACTTTGATCTCGTCGAGACGCCGATCCCGGAGCCTGGGCCGGGCGAGGTCTTGGTGCGGGCGATCTATCTGACGGTCGACCCCTACATGCGCGGACGCTTGCGCCCCGGACCGTCCTATGCCGAGCCTCAGAAGATCGGCGAGGTCATGGTCGGTGAGGTCGCCGGTGAAGTCCTTGCCTCCAACGCCGACGGTTTTGCGCCCGGTGACTTCGTAGCGGCACATACCGGCTGGCAGACCCACGGCATCACCGATGGCCGTGATCTCCGCAAGCTGGACCCGGGCGCCGCGCCAATATCCACAGCCCTCGGTGTGCTCGGCATGCCGGGCCTGACCGCCTATTTCGGCACCCTCGACGTGTTGCGCCCGAAGGCCGGCGACACCCTGGTCGTCAACGCCGCATCGGGCGCGGTCGGCAGTGTGGTCGGCCAGATTGCCAAGATTGGCGGTTGCCGCGTGGTCGGGATCGCCGGTTCCAAGGCCAAGATCGATTTCATCACCGGCGACCTGGGTTTCGACGCCGGCATCGACCATCGCGCCACCGACAACATGTCGGCCGCGCTGGCGGACGCCTGTCCGGACGGCATCGACTGCTACTTCGATAATGTCGGCGGTCCGATCTCCGATGCCGCGTTCGAGAACATGGCGCTGGGCGCACGGGTCGCGATCTGCGGCCAGATCGCCCAGTACAACGACACCGAACAGGCCATGGGACCGCGCAATCTGCGTCACTTCCTGGTCAAGCGCGCGACCATGCGCGGCCTTCTGGTATTCGACTGGCGCGACCGTTACGACGAAGGCCTGAAGCGGCTGACCCGCTGGGTGCAGGACGGCAGCATCATATACCGCGAAGACATCGTCGACGGCCTGGAGAACACACCGTCGGCTTTCGCCGGCCTGATGGAAGGCAAGAACTTCGGCAAACAGCTGGTCAGGATCGGCGACGACCCAACGCGGGCCTGATCGATCGTGTCTGGTGACAAGGGCTTCATTGCTTGTCCGCCTGGCGTCTGGGGCATAATCTGTTTCTAAGGGAGTGAACAACAACGAAACCGCTCCGGCATCAACCGGTCGGCGGCACGGGGTAATGACAATCCACAGGGGCCTTTTGGCGCTGCAACCGCAACTGCTGGCCTATGCAAGAGCCATATGCGGCAACGCGGACGAGGCCGACGATTTGGTCCAGGATGCGATTGTCCGCGCTCTCACTGCACCACAACCACCGACACGGTCCGACGATCTAAGACCCTGGATGTTCCGCATTATGCGCAACCTGCACTACGATTGCTGGCGCAAGGCCAAGGTCCGGACGGAATATTCCGTGCAGCAGAAACGTTTAGATCAAGAGACGCCGCCGGATTGGAACGACCCGCTGTCAGGCATACTGGTGAGACAGACATTTGAAGCGCTATCGCGCGATCACCGCGAGGTGTTGTTTTTGGTCGACATCATGGAAATGCGTTACGCCGAGGCTGCCGACGTGCTTGCCGTTGCGGAAGGCACGGTTATGAGCCGGCTTAGCCGCGCGCGCAGAGCCATGCTCGACCGGCTTGAAGAAACCAATGTCACGTCCTTGGCACGACACCGGCGGAAAATCCTATGACGCGCGACCAGCAACGTGACTGGGAACTTCTGAACGCCTATTGCGACAGTGAGCTGAACGCCGCCGACCAAGCCGCCTTGGAACGCCGGCTGGAACATGAGCCGGCGTTGCGTCAAGACTTGAACCGTCTTCACAATCTGAAGCGCGAACTTGCCGGCTTACGCCCGCCCGAGCCCGATGGGATGGCGGTGCAGGCGGCAACCTCTCGGAAACGACTCAAGGGGGCATTGGCGTCGACCGCCGCCCTCCTGGTGATCGCCGCCTTGACGGTGGCGGTGCTCGTCGCCTGGCCGTCGGCGCAGCGCAACTGGCTCCAGACGGCGATGGACATGCACGACACATTGTCGCATCAGACCTATGTGGTTGAGGAAGGGCACGTCACGCAGATCGTCTCGAGTGGCCGTGACCTTGCGTTCTCCGCACCGGACCTGACGGCCTCGCGGCTCTACCTGGTCGATGTGGTGACCTCGACAGCGGATGGCGGCGACGCCGTCGCGATGCACTATCGCGGCATGCGTGGCTGCCGCTTGACCGTCGTGGCGCTTCCCGAACACCCTGACGGCGAGCAGCCTGACGAGCTTGGCGGGCTGATCCATGCCTGGTCATACAGTGGCTACAATTTCGCCGTTATCGCCGTTGGCATGGACGCGCAGCGCTTCGCGTCGGTTGCCTCTTATGCCGAGGCGGCGGTCATCGACGCCGTACGCCGGCATCGCGAACTGCAAATCGCCATGACCGAAAGCTACAACGCCGCCCGACCGTGCGCTTGAACCGCAGTAGCAAACGCATGATCGAAGGCAGTATGCGCAGCGTCCCGGCATGCTGGCCGGACTTCTTCGACTCACGCGAATGGCAGCATCAGGGCAGCGGGAAGTTGGGCCTGTCCTCGTTATAGTGTTCGGCCAGATAGTCGAGGATGATCGAACGGTCGGGCTCTTCGATCGGGGGCATGCCCTGCTCATCGACCATCCACATGAACAGATCGTCCCAGTGCTGTCGGGTCTTCCCCTGTTGCACGACGATCATCTCTGAGTGACACGGGGTGCAGTAGCCGAAAGTCTCGTCGACGCCTGGCGCATCAAAAAGCAGGCCATAGGGCGATTCGCTGTCGTCCGCGTAGGACGCCGAAACGGTGAAAACCAGAATGAGCGTGATGGCAAAGCTGCGCATGATCAGGAGGCATACCTAAAGTGACGGAAGAGTCGCGTGTCCCGCGGACAGCTGATGAACGCTGCCCACGGGACCCGTTGTGGCGATGTCAGGGCGCACGCACCGCCACGCGATGCAAGGAGTTATTGAGATAGCCCTTGGGGTTCCAAGCAATCGCAAACGGCTGCTCGACACCGGCGCTGTCGGTTGCCCGCGCCCAGACCTCGTAGTAGCCCTCTTGCGGCAGTGTGACCGCGGCACGCCAGTTCTGCCACGCACCGCTGTTGACCGGCGGGTCCAATTCGGTCGGCATCCAGGTCGCGCCGAAGTCGACGGTGATGTCCACCTTGCTGATAGTGCGGTCGCCCGACCAGGCATGTCCTCGCACCTCGATCTCCCGGCCCGGCAGATCGGTCCCGGTCGCCGGATTGGTAATCAGCGACTTCACCGGCATACGTTCGATGATGATGAAGTCCTCCTCTGGCACCTCTTGTCCCGGCGCAACCGGATACTTGGGCACACGATAGGACTTCCCGGTCATCTTTGGCCCGTCATGCACGATGTCGCGCAGGTAGATGCGGGTCAGCCACTTCTGTGAGCAGGAACCCGGCCAGCCCGGTACGACCAAGCGCAGCGGCGCCCCGTTCAGCGGGTTGATCGGACCGTCGTTCATCTGGAAGGCAATCAGGACGTCTTCGGTCATCGCCTTGGCGATCGGGATGCCGCGCGAGATGGGCAGCTTGTCGGGATCGCCTGACAGATGCATGTCGGCACCAACATGGGCGGTATAGATGGCGTTATCCTTGACACCGGCAGCATTCAGGACGTCCATCAGGCGCACACCGGTCCAGTTCGAGCAGCCGACGGCGCCATAGGTCCACTGGTTGCCGCTTGCCGGCGGGTTGAAGAACGCGCGCCCGTTGCCGCCGCATTCCAGATTAAGCGCCATGGTCACGACGTCGAATTGCGACCTCAGGTCGGCAATCGACAGCTCCATGGGGTTGTCGACCAGACCGTCGACCGTCAATTTCCACGTCTCGGCATTCATGTCGTCGGGAACAGTGCCGTTGTTGCGCACGAATAGACGGTTGTTCGGTGTAATCGGGTCATCAAGCAGGTGCGGCGGTGTCTCCGCGTTGATCGGCCGGTCATTCAGCAGCGTCAAGCCGTCCTTGCCGGTCAGGACATGCGTCTCGGCGAAGGCGACGGGAATGAAACCGGCCGGCATGTTGCGGTGAAACGGGATCGACGCGCCGAGCATCGCCCCCATGGTGGCAAGCCCCGCGCCCCGCAGAAAACCGCGCCGGTCGCCGTTGGCAATGCGCCCGAAAAAGGCGCGATCAGCCTCCTCAGGATCCTTCTCGAAAAACTCAAAAAGACCTTCTGAAACGTTGGTGTGTTTGCTCTCGGTTTTCATTGCGTTCTCCCCAGACTACGCATGCGGTCAAAGAAGAAACGTGTGGGAACGCCAATTCATTCCGTGGCGGGATGAGCCACGGTAACGGCGGCCTGTCTCGCAAGCGCGAGACCCGGCGCTCGGTCAGAACCGCATCATGATGTCCAATCGGCAAGCGACGCCTGGGCAGCCTCAAGGATCCAGGCGCGGAACGCCGCAATGGCCGGCTCGTCGGCGCGGTCGGGGCGGTAGACCAGGTACATTTGGGTGTCCGCCGGCAGCGAAAGCTCGAAGGGGCGCACAAGCGCGCCGGAGCGCAGGTCATCGCCGACCAAAGATAAGGTCGCCAAGACCACGCCCTGGCCCTCGAGCGTCGCGCGAATGGCATGGCTATGCGCCGTAAAACGCACACCGCGAGCCGCGTCGATATCATCGACGCCGGCCGCAGCCAGCCACGTTGGCCAGTTCGGCCAATGGCTGTGCTCAATAGGCCAGTCCAGGTGCAACAGCGTATGATGGGCAAGGTCAGCCGGGTCGCGCAAGCCGTGCTCGCCCTGCAGCAGGTTTGGATGACAAACCGGGAAGACCGGCTCCTCGCCGAACAGCTTGTCGGCAATCAGGCCTGGATAGTTGCCGCCGCCCCAGCGAATGCCGACATCGACGCCACCGCGTTCAAAGTCCGCCAGGCTGTCGGAGGCATCGATCAGCACGTCGAGGTCGGGGCATTGGGCACGGAAGTCGGCCAGACGCGGCACCAGCCAACTGCCCGCGAAGGTGGTCTCCGATGTCACCCGCAACAGCGGGCTGGCGCGGCTTTCGCGAATTCGCCGGACCCCGTCGGTCACCAGATCAAAGCCACGCCGCAACTCGTCAAGCCCGGCGCGCGCCTCGGCAGTCAGCGATAGCCGCCGGTTTTCGCGATCAAACAGGCGTAGCCCAAGATCGTCCTCGAGTACCTTGATCTGATGGCTTACCGCGGCCGGTGTCACATGCAGCTCTTCGGCGGCGCGGGTCAGGCTCAGATGGCGCGCCGCCGCCTCGAAGGCGCGGAGGGCGCCGAGCGATGGAAGGCGATCGGCCATTTTTAGTTTTCCTTAAAACACATCCCTAGATATCTCGTTTGCAGCGCAGCGATTTCAAGACCAGGTTGATAACCAGTCAAACACGCACCGGCCCTGCGGCGAGCCCGCGTCCGGTTCCGGCAAGAAGGAAGCAAATGATGTTCAAGAACCTGCGCTCTCTCTACCGCCGCGATTCCAGCGTCCGTGAACTGCGCCAGCTCGACCGCACGATGCAAAGCGATATCGGGCTCCGTCCGGCCAGCGATTCCGCGGTCGCGGAAGCCGATGCCATCTTGCTGCTGCACCGCGGTCCGTTCCTGCGCTAGACACCGCATACACCCGAGTTACCCGCTGTGATACGTGAGTCTGCTGCCCGGATGCCCTTCGCCGGCAGGCTTGCGGGTGTTCGGTTCGACCGGGTCTGGCTGGCGACGTTGGTGGTGCTAACCGGCGTCTTCAGCGTCTCACCCCCGCAAGGCCTGGCATCCCTCGAGTTTCTACTTGAGAGCTGGCTGCTGGTCGCGCCGTTTGTCATTGTCTCGTCCTTGCTGTCGGCCAGCGTCGCGGCGACCGGCCTTGACCGGCGCCTGAGTGCCGTCCTCAAACGCAATGTGATCAAGGCGACCCTGCTGGCGGCGGTTTTCGGTGCGCTGTCGCCGTTCTGCTCGGTCAGCGTGATCCCGATCGCCGCCGCGTTGCTCGCGGCCGGCGTGCCGCTAGCGCCGGTCATGGCGTTCTGGGTCGGCTCGCCCCTGATTGACCCGGAAATGTTCGTCCTGACAGTCGGCGTCATCGATCTGCCGTTTGCCAGCGCCCGCACGGTGACCGCCGTTCTGTCCGGTCTCTTCGCGGGGTTCGCGACACTTGCCGTGGCGAAACTCTCGTTCATTTCGAAACCGCTGCGCGATAACGTGCCGTTCGACAAGCTGGGCAGCGTCTATGGCTCGTGCGGCAGCGCCGGCGACGCCGACAAGCCGGTCAATTGGACGTTCTGGCGCGATCGACCACGCCTGGTGCAGATGCGCAACCAGGCGTGGTCGATCGCCCGTTTCATGATCAAATGGCTCACCCTTGCCTTCGTCATCGAAAGCGTCTTGATCGCCTGGGTGCCCGCCGCCGATGTCGCGGCGACCCTGGGCGGCGACGAATGGTGGGTCATTCCGATGAGTGCCGCGGTCGGCATGCCGACCTATCTGAACGGCTATGCCGCGATCCCGACCATCAATGGCCTGCTCAATCTGGGCATGGAACCCGGCGCCGCACTGGCCTTCATGATCGCGGGCGAGGTGACGAGCCTGCCGACGGCAATGTCCGTCTTTGTCATCGTCAAGCGTCGCACCTTCTTCTGGTATCTCGCCTTGGGCGCCATGGCGGCCGTGGCCATGGGGTATCTCTACCGCTTCTCGCTCGTCGTCATGTAAGCGGCTGGAGCTTCAGCAGACCGTCCCGCTCCAGCTGCTCGACCAGCGTCACTTCCCAGGCGATGTAGTCGCGGTCCGCTTGCGCGGGATCGTCAATCAGATCGACGGGCAGATGGTAGCTATCGTCCATCGCCGTCAACATGCCCTGAGGTCCCGCCTCGACCGCTCCGCCGCTTGACCGCCATGCATCGAGCCCGCCGGTCAACACGGCAGCGTCTTTGCGCCCCATCCGCTGGAGGTCGGCGACCGCATAGGCCGCCAATGCCCCCGCACAATCGTCCATGACAACAAGGGGCCGGTTCTCAGGCAACTCAGGCAAGGCCTCATCCAAACGCGATCGCAAGGTCCAGGTCGCACCCGAAGCATGGCCCCGGTAAAACGTCAGGCTATGGGAAAGGTCGAGGATCGTAACGTCGTCTTGCCGACCGACAACGTCCGACGCCGTAACGCCAGGCATCGAAGGCGGCACCGACGGCAGTGGTGCCGGGCCGGTCTCCAGGTCGACATCCTGCAGCGCGTTTTCCAGGACGACCACATGTGGATGGGCGAGCTGTTTGAGCCAGCTTGCCGTCATGCGGGCGCGCACGCCGGTATCGTCGATCAAGACAATGCGGCCATCACGTATGGCGATCCACTCGTCGGCGCCCTGAACCAGTTGACCACCGGGTGCAGAGATCGAGCCCGGTAGATGGCCGGCTTCAAACTCAGCCGGCGACCGCACGTCGAGCATGTAGAGCGTCCTTCGGTCGCTCTCTTGGCGCCATCCATGCAGCACATCGCGGTCGATCGTTTCGACACCGCACCGCTCGGCAAGTTTGCCTGCCGCCATGCGCGACCAGGCAAGCGCCTCGTCGGAAACGTCGCCGTGGTGCCGGTCGGCGCCGTGCTCCAGCGTCAGCCCCGCCTGCTCCCAGCCGATGGTCCCGTTCAACAACGAGAACACGGGATTGGGAACGCCGGCATTCACCAGGGACTGACAGCCAATGATCGACCGCGTGCGTCCGGCGCAATTGACAATGACCGTCGTTGCGGGGTCAGGCGCCAGGTCACGTACCCGGTAGGCAAGCTCGGCACCCGGACAGTCGATCCCGCCGGGAATGTTGAAATCGGTGTACTCATCCCATGGACGGCTATCGAGGATAATCAGATCGTCCCCGGCATCGACCCGCGCTTTGACGTCCGCCGCTTCGAGGTACGGCGTGGCACAGGTCTGATCGATGACCTCGCCCAGTGTTTTGCCGGGGACATTCAAGCCTGTCCACACGTGGTAGCCGGCCTCAGCCCACGCGGGCACACCGCCTTCAAGGGTAACGATGTTCCTGTAGCCAAGCCCCTCTGACACCGTGGCCGCTCGTTCGGCCAGTCCGTCCCCGCCATCGCACAGCACGAGACGAGTCGATCGGCATGGCGCACGTCGTGGCAGGTCGAACTCCAGCCAAGACAGCGCAACCTGGCTGGCGGTCAGGATGTGGCCGTCGCCGAACGGACGCTCTTCGCGCACGTCGACGAGGGCGATCTCGCCACCCGCCTCAAGGGCCGCGCGCAGCGCCGCAGCGTCGATTGAGGGAGCCGCCACTAATCGAGCGCCACGTCGAAGTGGCGATAGGCGCCCGTCCCTTCGTCAAACAACGTGCGATCTTTGAGTTGGGCAAAGCACACACCATAGAGATGCAGGTGCATGCTGCGCTTGCCGTCCTCGATATGAATCGAGTGAAAGTCCTCGGGCATCATGGCGACACCTGTGCCCGGCCGCACGCTTACCTGTTCTCGCAACGCCGGTGGTGACTGACGCTCGGCATCAACGTCATAGAGCTTGTTAAGCTCTTCACCTTCGATGCCGACGACAACGGCCCAGGTCGTGTGGTCGTGAGCCGGCGTATGAACCGCCTTGTCGGCAATCTCGATATAGAGCTCGAAGCGTCCGTCATCGTCGACCGACAGCACGTCAAAGAACTCGCCGTTATGTTCTGGCGCCAGCGGAAAATCCTCGTCCGGGAACAGGTCACGCTGCTGCCCCAGCTTGATCAGGCGTTGTTTGATCTGCTCGAGCGAATCGCGGCTCACGCCGTTCGCGGCCTCGATGGCGCGAATATCGTCGAGCGCTTCGCCAATGGCTTTGTTTCGTGCTTCCTGGATCGACATGTCTCGAGTTTCCTCCTACCAGTGGCCGCGTCCGTCGATCGGCCAGATATCCACCAGCGTGTCATCCTGAACGACGTGATAGGCGTCGTAGAGGCTGATGGTCGGGTCGCAATGGGGCGCGATGCACTCGACGCCTGAGCCCAGACCCAGCGTATCGGCTTCATCGGCAAACGTGATCCGTCCGTGCTCGTCGCCCATGAAGCTGTAGGTTGCACCGTCGGGCGCGCCGGACGCAATCACGGGATCGCCAAAGCCGACCGAAAAAGCTTTGAGCCCGGCATCCGTCGTGACGAAACCGGGATGGCTCCTGCTGATGACGCTGGTGCGCACGAAGAGCGACGTCTCGAACGTCCCGGCGCCGCCGCCACGCAAGTCACAGGCGTTATAGATCGTATCCATGACCACATAGGAACCGGCCTGGATCTCGGTGAACACACCGCGCGCGCGATCGAGGTCATGGGTGCCGGTGCCGCCGCCCGACACGATACCCGGCGCCATTCCCTTGTCCGCCAACGCATCGCAGACCGCTTTCAAGTGCGCCATGCGGTCATCGGCTTCCTGCCGCCGGGCGTCATAGCCCGTGGTCGCCTGCGCGCTGCCGTCATAGGCCTGAAGACCTTTGAAACTGAGCGAGGCATGCCCGGCGATTCGCTCGGCAAGGGCCACCGCGTCATCCAGCGCGACGACACCGGTCCGCTCGCTGCCGACTTCAATGTCGATGAGGACGCCAAGAGGCCGCTCGGGCGACATGGCCGTTGCCAGCGCATCAACGTTGTCGCCGTCGTCGACAATGACCATCAAACCCTCTGCCCGATCGTTCAGCGCCACGAGACGCGCGATCTTGTCGGCCGTGACGATGGTCGATGTCAGCAGGACACCTGAAATGCCGCCGGCGACCAGCACTTCCGCCTCGCCCAGCGTCGCACAGCAGTTGCCAAGCGCGCCGGCGGCGACCTGACGCCTGGCGATCTCGACGCATTTGTGGGTCTTGGCGTGCGGTCTAAGCCCCAGGCCAGCGCCACTCGCCCAGGCCGCCATGTCGGCGAGGTTGCGCTCGAAAGCAGGCAGATCGAGCAGCAAGGCCGGCGTTGCCAAGTGCGCGCGCGAGCCGGGCTTACCAACAAGCCCGGCATTGGGTCGCGCGGCGAGTGGCGGCCGTAACTCGGTGATGGTCATGCGGGCATTCCAGGTCCACTGTGGGTGTGACAGAATTCCAGAACTGTCATCGCGGGACAACAACGACCATGCCGACCATTGACCAGAACCACGACGTCTTTCTTGTTATCGATGTTCAAAACGACTTCTGCGAAGGCGGCGCGCTGGCCGTGCCGGAGGGCGATGTCGTGGTGCCAATCATCAATCGGGTCGCGGGGTCATTTGCCCATCAGGTGCTGTCCCAGGATTGGCACCCGCCCGGCCATGCAACCTTCGCGTCGTCGCACGCGGGACACCAGCCCTTCGAAACCATCCAGATGCCCTACGGACCACAAACCCTGTGGCCCGACCACTGTATTCAGCAAACGCGCGGTGCGGCGTTTCACGACGACTTAGACTTGCCGGGTGCGGAACTGATCGTACGCAAGGGGCACAACCGCGATATCGATTCCTATTCCGCGTTCTTCGAAAATGACCACACAACGCCGACCGGTTTGGCCGGTTATCTGCGCGAGCGCGGCTTCAAACGTGTGTTCCTGGCTGGCCTTGCCTTTGACTTTTGCGTTCAGTTTTCCGCCCTGGATGCGGTCGCCCAAGGTTTCCAGGCGATTGTCCTGACCGATGCCTGCCGCTCGATCGACCTGGAGGGCTCACATGATTTGGCCGTCGAGGCCAAGCGCAACGCCGGTGTTGAGTTGATGACCTCCGACCAGATCGCCTGAAACCGGACTAGGCCTTGGGATCGCGCGGCTTGTAGGGCACGAGTTTGCGGATCACAAAAGCGAGCAAGATCATCGCGGCCCCGACCGCAAAGACGATCAAGCCGATGCCTTGCCACGATCGGTCGGTCTCGGTCACATCGTCATAGATTTCTTGATAGGTAACGACGGTACTTTCTTCCGCGCCGCGCGGGTCGTGCTCGACAAGCCCCCAAATCGCACGCGGCGTGTCGGGGCCGCCAGCGTCGTTCTTGTCGTACCAGACATCGACCTCGCGATAGATACCGACCCGGTCCCGCACTTCGACATACATGGGGTAGTCGGCGATGTAGCGATAAAGTTGTTCGTTATCACGGAATTTGAGCAGCACGATGTCGGTGCCGTTGAAGTCCTTTTCGAGACGGACGCCAACCAGAAACCCCTCATACTTGACGAGATCATCTTCGGAGGGCTCGTTGGGTTGGTGGAGGACATAAAGCGCACCGCCCACGAGGGCAGCGGCGATACCCCAAAAATAGAGCCATCCAGCAAAGACGCGAATCATCGGTGATTTCCGCTACTTGTTGATTGGTTGTTACGTCAGGACGTTTTCTTAGGCAACCGGCTCGTCCTCAGGCACGTGAAAGGCCTCCAGATGGCCGACCCCCTTGCCGACGGCCCCCCAACTTGCGTCGCCGAAGGTCAGCGTCGCCAGACCACTGGTCGGAAACTTCCGATCGATCCGATCCCTGGCATCACCCGTCGCGGTCATGGCGAGTGTCAGGGCAAGCAGGCGCAAAGTCGGGTCATGGCCAACCAGCATGACATTGTCGTAGCGCTCATCGACCGCGCGGAGCAGCGCAAGGGCGTCATCGACGTCCGCGCCGTAGATCCGTTCGTCGACTTTCAACTCCGGATCGCCCAGGGCGGGGGCAACGATATCGTAAGTCTGCCGTGCCCGGAGCGCCGAGGAACACAGGACTAGGTCAGCACGAATGCCGTTTTCAGCCAGAAAGTCGCGCAACCGGCCTGCACGCTTCTGACCTTTCGCCTGAAGCGGACGATCATGATCGCTGAGCGAAGCGTCGGCCCAGCTCGACTTGGCATGGCGGAGCAGATAAAGGGCTTTGGTCATTGGCGCTCGTCCCCACAGGCATAGGTTGTCACGGAAGTTTCACAGATTCCGCTGCAACCGTATAAGCTAAAAGCAACATACGGGAATGTCGCCGCTGTCGGTGACAATTCGTAACGGTTCTGCAGCATGAATGAAGCACTAAAAACGGCCGACCTCGTCCAGACCGACGCCTTTGAGGCCCAAGCCACCGATCAGGCCCCGGCCCCACCGGTGGAGGGACGCTATATCAATCGCGAGCTTTCCTGGCTGGCGTTCAACGCCCGGGTTCTCGAAGAAGCCGACAATCCCAATCACCCGTTGCTGGAACGCCTTCGATTTCTGTCGATTTCAGCCAAGAATCTCGACGAATTCATGATGGTTCGGGTCGCCGGCCTGAAGGCCCAAGTCGACGTCAACGTGACGACACCCAGCATCGATGGCCTGTCGCCGTTGCAGCAGATCGCAGCGATCAAGCTCAAGTCCGACGCGCTGGTTGACCAGCAATACCGAATCTGGCGGACGTTACGCGACCAGTTGAACGAGGCCGGCATTGCCGTGATCGGCGAAAGCCAGCTGGCCGACGCGGACCTCGCGTGGCTGGAAACCTGGTTCAAATCCGAAATCGAACCAATTCTGACGCCGATGGCGATCGACCCGGTTCATCCGTTCCCCTTCATTCCCAATTTTGGTTTTGGCCTGGTGCTGAAGCTGCATCGCGCGCAGCAGGATGAGCCCGTCTATACGATCATCCGCATCCCCCAGCAGACCGACCGCTTTGTGCGCATACCTGGTGATGAGCTGCGCTTTCTTCCGCTGGAGCAGGCCGTCCACATGCAGTTGAAGCGCCTGTTCCCCGGTTTCCGTATTTTGTCGACCGGCTACTTCCGGATTGTCCGCGATAGCGAGATCGAGATTGACGAAGAGGCCGAAGACCTGGTTCGCAACTTCGAGACCGCACTGAAGCGTCGCCGCCGCGGCAGTGTCACGCAGCTTGATGTCGACAGCGCGATGCCCGACGACCTCAAGTCATTTCTGATGGATCGCCTGGACGTCGACGAAGACGACGTGACCGAGGTCGACGGCGAGCTGGGCCTGGGCGAAACCGAACAGCTCATCATCAAGGACTTCCCCGAGCTGTTGTTCGAACCCTATACGCCGCGCTTCCCCGAACGCATCCGCGATTTCGGTGGCGATTGTTTCGATGCCATCAGGGCCAAAGACATCATCGTCCATCACCCGTTCGAGAGCTTTGATGTTGTCGTCCAGTTCTTGAACCAGGCGGTGCGCGACCCGGCGGTTGTCGCCATCAAGCAGACGCTTTACCGCACCAGTCAGAACTCGCCGATCGTGAAGGCGCTGATCGAGGCGGCGGAAGCCGGCAAGTCGGTGACGGCCGTGGTCGAACTGAAGGCCCGCTTCGATGAGGAAGCCAACATCCGCTGGGCCAAGGACTTGGAGCGCGCAGGCGCGCAGGTCGTCTATGGCCTGGTCGACCTGAAGACCCACGCCAAGATCTCGCTCGTTGTCCGCCGCGAAGGCGGCGACCTCGTCAGTTATGTGCACTATGGGACCGGCAATTATCATCCGATCACCGCACGTATCTATACGGATCTCTCGTTGTTCACCGTCGACCCGGCTTTGTGCCGCGACGCCAACCGCATCTTCAACTATCTCACCGGTTATATCCGCCCACGCGGTCTGGAGAGAGTACAGATGGCGCCCGTCAACCTCCGCTCGACGCTGGAGAAGCTGATCGCCGCCGAGGTCGAGAACGCGCGCAAAGGCAGGCCATCCGGCATCTGGGCCAAGTTCAACTCACTGGTCGACCCCGACATGATCGACCTGCTTTACGAAGCATCGAACGCCGGTGTCGCCATCGAACTGGTTGTGCGTGGCGTCTGCTGTCTTAGGCCGGGCGTGCCCGGCATGTCGGAGAACATCTCGGTCAAGAGCATCGTCGGCAGGTTTCTGGAGCACTCGCGCGTCTTCTGCTTTGCCAACGGTCACGATCTGCCGTCCGGCCACGCCAAAGTCTTCATCTCTTCGGCGGACTGGATGCCACGCAACCTGGATTGGCGTGTCGAGACCATGGTGCCGGTGCGAAACGCCACGGTTCATCGCCAAGTGCTCGACCAGATCATGGTTGCCAATATCAAGGATGTCGATCAGTCTTGGGAGTTGCAGGCGGACGGCAGCTATCGCCGTCTTGAAGCAGGGGAAGCTTCGTTTAGTGCCCATAGGTTTTTCATGACAAATCCGAGTCTTTCCGGCCGGGGTAGTGCCTTGCGCAAGCAGATTCGCGCCGGCAATGTCGGTAGCGCCGCCAGCGGATGACGCTGCGCGTTGCGTCCATATCGGGCGGATTGGACAGACGCCGTGTCGGCGTCATCGATATCGGCTCGAACTCGATCCGCCTGGTTGTCTACGACGGGCTGACTCGCGCCCCGATACCCCTGCTCAATCAGAAGATAACCGTCGGTCTGGGTGGTGATCTCGAACAAACGGGCCGCCTTGACGATGCTGCCCTGGAACACGGCATTCAGGCGGTCGCTGTCTTGGTGCGTATGGCCGAGACCATGGACGTCCACAACGTCGAATTGCTGGCCACGTCAGCGGTACGTGACGCGAAGAACGGCGCGGAATTCCGCCTGAGAGTCGAGAAGGAATGTGGACGCCCAGTACGCGTACTGACCGGCGAAGAAGAGGCCCGCATGTCGGCCATTGGCGTCATCTCGGCCATGCCGACGGCGACCGGCATCATCGGTGATCTGGGCGGCGGAAGCTTGGAGCTGGTCGCCGTCGAAAACGGCCAGATGCGCGAAAGTGTGTCGCTGCCGCTCGGCCCGCTGCGCCTGGTGTCGCGCGCAGGCTCCAGCATCTCGAAAGCACGCAAGATCATCGACGCGGAAATCGAACCGCTCGAATGGCTGGAAAGCCGGTTGAAGGGCGAGACCTTGTTTGTGGTCGGCGGTGCATGGCGCGCGGTCGCCCGCGTCCATATGGCGCACACCGATTATCCACTCCGGATCGTCCACGGCTACGCCATGGACCGCCGCGACGCCCGAGACTTCGGCAATATGTTGATCAAACTCAGCCAGGGCACGTTGGCGCAGATCGAGGCGGTGTCGCGCAAACGTGCGGACACCTTGCCCTGGGCAGCGTTGGTCATGGAAAAAGTCCTGAAGATGGGCAAGCCTGCCGGCGTGCACTATTCCGCCCAGGGACTGCGCGAGGGCTTTCACTTCATGCAGCTTGACCTTGCCACCCGCGACCGCGATCCGCTGCTTAGCGCCTGCATGGAAACGGTAAGCCACGAGCACCGCTTTGACGACCACACCGGCGTCATGGAGAGCTGGATGGCCCCGCTCTTCGCCGACGACACCCCGCAGTTCGCGCGGCTACGCCACGCGGCCTGCATCTTGAACGATATCGGCTGGCACGAACATCCGGAGTACCGGGCGGAACAATCCATGCTCCGTGTATTGCGCATGCCGTGGTCAGTCCTGGATCATATGGAGCGTGCGTTCCTGGCGCTGACAATCTTCATCCGTTACGGCGGCAGCATCGGCGACCCATCAGCCGATATCGCCCGCCGCTTGCTATCGGGCGACCAGATCCGCGTCGCGACGACAATCGGTAAAGCTATCCGGTTGGCGTGGGCGCTTACCGGCAGCCAGGGTCATCTGTTGGCAAGAAGCCCCATGAGCATGGACGACGACTGCCTGACGCTGCGGCTGCTCGATCCGGACTCGATACCGGCCAAAGATCGCATGGAGCGCTATGCCGCCTCGCTAGGCCGCGTCCTGAACCTGGATGTCAACATCGTCATTCGCGAAGACGACCCGCTCAAACGAAACGGGACCGCGCAGTAGATACTGCACGGCCCCGCGTTTCGTCTTTCCGCCCGAATGGGCGTCAGATCAGTCCTTGCCGTCCCAGACGCCTTCGCGAACGAGATCGTCGGCGACTTCGCGGATCGAACGATCCATGATCCCGACCATGTCATCGACCTGTTGTTTGGTGATGATGATGGGCGGCGAGAACACGCACAGATGCATGAACGGCCGCAGGATCAAGCCGTACTCCTGACACTTGCTGTCCAGGCGCTTGCCCAGTTCGAGTTCCTTGCCGAAGGCCTCTTTGGTCTTCTTGCTGGAAACGCACTCGACACAGCCCATGATGCCGACGCCGCGGACGTCGCCGACCATCGGCAGATCGGCAAGGCTCTTCAGCTTGTCCTGGAAGTAGACACCGACATCGCGGGAGTGCTCCATGATGTGGTCGCGCTCCATGATCTCGATGTTCTTGAGCGCGGCCGCCATGGCGACGGGATGGCCGGAATAAGTGAAACCGTTCGAGAACGTCGCGCTCTCGCCGGCCTTGTCGATAACATCCTGGTGGAGCTTTTCGGAGAACGCCGTCAGGCCCGCCGGAATGTAACCCGACGTGAAACCCTTCGCCGCGGTGATGATGTCCGGCACAATGCCGAAGACCGGTTCCGATGCGAAGAAATGGCCCATCCGGCCAAAGCCGGTCACCACCTCGTCAGAGATGTAGAGGACGTTGTACTTGCGGCAGACCTCCAGGCAACCGGCCTGGTAACCCTCGGGCGGCACCACGACGCCGCCGGAAGCCAGCACCGGTTCGGCGATAAAACAGGCGACCTTCTCGGGGCCGACTTCAAGGATCTTGTCTTCAAGTTCCTTGACCTTGGCGTCCTTGAACTCTTCCTCGCTCATGCCGTCCGGGCGGCGATAGGTGTTGGGCGACGAGATGTGATGGATGAAGTCTTGGACCAGCTCCATGCGGTCGTCGTTGCCCGGCTTGCCACAGATCGATGCCGCGAGGTACGTGCTGCCGTGGTAGGCGTCTTCGCGGGTAATGATGTGCTTCTTTTCCGGCTGCTCCATGACATTGAAGTAGAAATGCACGAAGCGGATGGCCGAATCGTTCGCCGTCGAACCACCGGTTGAATAGAAGAACCGGTTGAGGTCGCCCGGCGTCAGAGTCGCCAGCTTGGCCGACAGTTCGGCATGGGGCGGGGTCGCCATCGACCATGGCGAGTAGTAGACCATGCGGCGTACCTGATCGGCGATCGCCTGGGCCATTTCCTCGTTGCCATAACCGATCTGGACGGCCCACATGCCGCCGATGCCGTCGATGAACTTGTTACCTTCGGTATCGACGACGTAAATCCCTTCAGAATCGGCGAGCATCGTATGGTCGCCACGGCCGAACTCGTGCCAGGGATGCATGGCATGCGCCTTGTCCTTGGCCAGAAGGTCGTCTTTGTCAAAATGCAGATTGCTTCTCACGTCAGCACCTATGTGTCGTTTTGCCTTTGCAGCGACGCCGCCCATCGGCGCCGCCGGCTTCGGCCCGCGCAAAAGCGAGCCGACGCTATTCGTGGAGGACCCGATCTTCTGCGGCGAAGAGCCTCCCACCCCGGCCCGTCTCGCGCCTCATGCTGAGAGGCCACGGGAGGTGCGAACCCTGTTAAGATAGGGGCTCCGACCCGATAGCGGCAACCCCTAAACCCCGGAAAACTAGCATTTCAGGAGACCACCCATGACCTTGGCCGTTCCCACCGTCCAGGTGGACAACGAAACGTCGATTGTGACGGAGTGGCGATTTTCACCCGGGGCAAACACCGGCTGGCATCAGCACATGTATGACTACGTGGTCATTCCCATGACATCGGGCACCTTGCGGCTCAAATCACCGGACGGCGAACACGAGGCGGAACTGACCGCCGGCAAGGCCTATTATCGACAGGCCGGGATCGAACACGACGTGATCAATGCCAACGATTACGAGTTCGTGTTCGTCGAGGTCGAACTGAAGGACCGCCCGCTTTCTACCTGACAAATCTGTGCTTTTCGCCTGCTTGACGTTTCCTGACAGCCAACTAGTGTGCACCGGAAATCCGCTCCTGCCGCCGCACCACATCTTAAGGACCGGTATCTGCCATGACAGTGCATGACGGCATCGTGCCGCTTGTCGGCAATACGCCCTTGATTCGTCTCAAAGGGCCGTCAGACAAGACGGGATGCAACATTCTCGGCAAGTGCGAGTTTTTGAACCCCGGCCAGTCGGTCAAGGACCGGGCGGCGCTTTGGATCATTCGCGACGCCGAGAAACGCGGCGAGCTGAAACCCGGCGGCGTTATTGTCGAGGGCACGGCGGGCAATACCGGGATCGGACTGTGTACGGTCGGCAACGCGTTGGGTTATCGCTGTGTCATCGTGATGCCGGAAACCCAGAGCCAGGAAAAGAAGGATACGCTGCGGGCGCTCGGCGCCGACCTCCACCTAACGCCGGCAGCCCCCTACAAGGACCTGCGCAACTACATCCGCACGTCAGAGCGGATGGCGGGCGAGATTGCCGAGCGGGAAGCCAACGGCGCGATCTGGGCCAACCAATTCGATAACGTGGCCAACCGCCAGGCCCATATCGACAGCACGGGACCGGAGATCTGGGACCAGACCGGCGGCGAGGTCGACGCCTTCGTCTCGGCCATCGGCACCGGCGGTACGCTTTCCGGTGTCGGCATGGCGCTGAAGGAGCACAACCAGGACATCCAGATCGTCATGTCCGACCCCTATGGCTCATGCATGTACAACTGGTTCAAGACCGGCGAATTGAAATCCGAAGGCAGCTCGATCTCGGAAGGCATCGGCCAGGGTCGCGTCACCAAGAACCTGGAGGACGCCCCGATCGATCAGGCCTATCAGGTCAGCGATGTCGAGATGCTGGAGGTCGTGTTCGACCTTCTGCAGCACGAGGGACTGTGTGTCGGCGGGTCAACCGGCATCAACGTTGCCGGCGCCGTCAAGGTCGCCAAGGAACTGGGCCCCGGCCACACCATCGTGACGATCCTGTGCGACTACGGCACCCGGTATCACAGCAAGATCTTCAATCCGGCCTTCTTGCGTGAACGCAACCTTCCCTCGCCGCCCTGGATGACGTAGAGACCAGCGGCATGGAACTGCTTTTTCGTGATGATGCCTATCAACGATCCTGCGACGCCGTGGTGACGCAGGTCGACGACGACGGCATTCGCCTCGACAAGACCGTGTTCTATCCGACCGGCGGCGGCCAGCCGGGCGACAGCGGCACACTGACCCTGGCCGACGGCCGGAGCCTCACGATTGAGACGGCGCGTAAAGGCACCGATCACGAGGACGTCGTCCATGTGCCCGCTGCCGATCAGCCGGCGCCCGGTGTCGGCGACACCGTGACCGCCACGATCGACTGGGATCGCCGCTATCGTCACATGCGCATGCACACCTGCCTTCACCTGCTGTCGGCGATCATCAAGGCGCCGGTGACCGGCGGCCAGGTCAGCGAGGCCCGCAGCCGGCTGGACTTCGACTGGCCCGATGCCAATTTGACGAAGGAAGAAATCACCGAGGGCCTCAATCGTCTGGTGTCCGAGAACCATGCGGTGCAGCCGCGCTGGATCACCGATGAGGAGCTTGCCGAGCAGCCGGAGCTGGTGCGCACCATGTCGGTCAAACCGCCAACCGGTGCCGGCCATGTGCGGCTGCTCGACATCGACGGGGTCGATCTGCAGCCCTGTGGCGGCACCCACGTTCGCAGTACTGGTGAAATCGGCGCCGTCCAGGTCGCCAAAATCGAAAACAAGGGACGGCAGAACCGGCGCGTCAGCGTCGTCCTGCTCGAAGACTAGGAGGAGCCTGTGGCCAATTCCGATGCCCTGGTGAGCACCGAATGGCTCGCCCAGCATCTCACCTCACCCGACGTGCGGGTGGTCGATGGATCGTGGTACCTGCCGACCGAGGAACGGGACCCGCGCGCCGAGTACGAAGAACAGCATATCGCCGGCGCCGTCTTTTTCGATATCGACGATATCGCTGACGAGACCAGCGATCTCCCCCACATGCTGCCCAGCCCGGAGAAGTTCTCCTCGCATGTGCGCAAATTGGGGTTGGGCGATGGCGTGCGTATCGTTGTCTACGACGGCGGGAACATGATGGCAGCGGCACGGGTCTGGTGGATGTTCCGCGTCTTCGGCCATAACGACGTCGCGGTCCTGGACGGCGGTTTGGCCAAATGGCTCGCCGAGGGACGCCCGGTCACCGACGAAGTGACGACGCCCAAGGAACGCCATTTTACCGCGCGCTTGAACACATTCCTGGTGCGCGATCTCAACCAGGTCCGCGCCAACCTCGACAGCCAGCGCGAACAGGTGATCGACGCGCGCGGCGCCGGGCGGTTCACGGGCGAGGAACCAGAGATCCGGCCCGGTATCCGTGGCGGCCATATTCCCGGCAGCAGCAACCTGCCCTATGGCAATCTGCTGAACCCGGCCGATGGTACGGTGGTCGATGCGGACGCGATCGCCGCGGCGTTTGCCGGTGTCGGTGTCGATCCCAAGAAATCGATCGTCACGACCTGTGGCTCCGGCATCAGCGCGACCTTTCTGGCGCTCGCGCTTCATCTGATCGGCAGCAAAAAGGTTGCCGTCTATGACGGCTCCTGGACCGAGTGGGGCGGACACGACGATACGCCCGTCGCTACCGGCCCGGCTTAAGCCAGCCAGGACGAAAACTCAGACGCGGATGGCAGCACGCTGAAGATCGTCGTCACCTATCTTGAGATGACCGCGCGGCCGCGGCGGCCAACCGTTGCCGCTCCGCTGCGCAAGCTTGCGGTACTGCGCGCGGAAAAACCGACGCTCTCCTTCTATCGTTATCTCTATGAGACCATCGGCCGGCCGTGGCTCTGGACCGACCGGCGTGACCTGAGTGACGACGACCTTGCCGCGCTCATTCACGACGACAAGATCGAGATCTACGTCCTCTATGTCGCCGGTGTCCCCGCGGGCTTTACCGAGTTGGACTTTCGCGGCGAAACCCGTGTCGAGATCACCCACCTGGGTCTTGTGCCGGAGTTCACCGGCCAGGGGCTCGGCCGGTTTCTGCTCAACTGGTCTGTGGACGCCGCCTGGCGCCCGGACACCCGTGTTGTCACGGTCGAGACCGACACCGCCGACAACCCGCGCGCGCTCGGTATGTATCAACGCGCGGGGTTCAACGTCGTCGGCCGTGCAGAAGTCGAGCAGACGCCGCGGTCCGAGCTGACCAATCAGCCATCACCGAGCCAGGATCTCTAGAGCCGATTTATCCGTTCCAACGGCATCGCAAATCGATTCCATAAGGACGGGATCTCTTCGAGGCAGGAAGGCTTGGTTCAAGGCCCGGCGCAATGCCATGATGGCGCGAAAGCAGGGTTCAGCCGGGAACATCATGAAACCAGATACGGTTATCGTTAACGCGGGGCGCAATCCCGAGGCCAACCACGGCATTGTCAACCCGCCGGTCTATCACGCCTCGACCGTGCTGTTTGACACCCTGGCGGCCTTGAACGGGGCCAGCGGAAAAGACTATCGACAGGTCGTCTATGGCCGATACGGAACGCCGACCACCTTTGCGCTGCAGGAAGCCATGGCCGCGCTTGAGGGCGGCGACTGGGCGATCACCTGCGGTTCCGGTAAGGCCGCCATCGCGACCGTCTTGATGGCGTTCCTTAAGGCTGGCGACCACATTCTTATCAGCGATTCCGCCTACCAGCCGACACGCACCCTGGCGATGGGCATGCTCGAGCGTTTCGGTGTCGAGACGACATTCTACGACCCCATGATCGGCGCCGGTATTGCCGATCTGATCCAGGGCAACACCCGCATCGTCTACACGGAATCGCCAGGCTCCATCACCTTCGAGATCCAGGACCTTCCAGCCATCGCCGAAGTTGCCCATGCCCACGACGCGATTGTCGTGTGCGACAACACGTGGGGCGCGGGCTACTACTACAGGCCTTTGACCTTGGGCGCCGATATCTCGATCCAGGCCGGCACGAAGTACATTGTCGGCCATTCCGACGCGATGCTGGGCATCGCCACTGCGCGCGAGAAACACATGGACCGCTTGTGGCACGCGTTTACGACGCTGGGCAACAACGTGGGACCCGACGATGCCTATCTCGGTCAGCGCGGGCTGCGCACCCTGGCGGTCAGGCTGGAGCGCCATCAGACCAACGCGATGAAGGTCGTTGAGTGGCTGGCCGGTCGGCCGGAGGTCATCCGCATCCTGCACCCCGCCCTGCCCGACCATCCCGGCCACGACATCTGGCGCCGCGACTTCACCGGCGCCAGCGGCCTCTTCGGCGTGCAGATCAAGGCAGTCGAAGAGCAGGCGCTGGCGGCCATGCTCGACGGTTTGGAGCTGTTCGGCATGGGCTATTCATGGGGCGGTTACGAGAGCCTGATCGTGCCGTGCGATCTGACGCGCGCGCGGACCGCGACGCCGTGGCAGGGAGACGGATTGCTGTTGAGGCTGCATATCGGATTGGAAGATCCCGATGACCTGATCGGCGATCTTGATGCCGGCTTTGCCCGGCTCGCGGCTGCCGCTTGACGGATCGGGGCCGTTGTTCGCCTTAACCGACATGGAGCGCGAGGCGCTTGTGCTGAGCCTTCAGGTCGGCGCGGTCGCGGTCGCGGCGAGCCTGCCCTTCGGTATCTTGATGGCTTGGCTGTTGGCACGCGTGCCCTTCCCCGGCCGGGGCGTCGTCAATGGCCTGGTCCACCTGCCGCTCGTCCTGCCGCCGGTCGTCGTCGGTTATCTGCTACTTGTCCTGATGGGCCGCAAGGGACCGATCGGCAGCCTGTTGTTCGATTGGTTCGCCATCACACTGATCTTCACCTGGGAAGGCGCGGCGCTGGCCTCGGCGGTGGTGGCGTTTCCGCTGATGGTGCGCGCCATCCGGCTCGGGCTCGATCTGGTCGACCGCCGCCTGGAAACAGCGGCACGGACACTGGGCGCCTCGCCGACACGCGTGTTCGTCACCGTGACACTGCCGCTTATCCTGCCCGGCATCATCACGGGCTGTGTCCTGGCCTTCGCACGTTCGATCGGCGAGTTCGGCGCGACCATTACCTTCGTCTCGAACATTCCCGGCGAGACCCAGACCCTGCCGCTTGCCCTTTACAGCGTCGCGCAGACCCCGGGTGGCGAAGATGCCGCACTCAGGCTCGTGATCATCTCCTGTGTTTTGGCCTTCGCCGCCCTGGCCGCCTCGGAGATCCTGGCGCGGCGCGCGCAACGTCGCCTGGCCGGAGCGAGCGCATGATCTCGATCGACGTCGCCCGCCAGATCCCCGACTTCACGCTATCAGTAAAGATTGATATCGATCGCATTGGAATAACGTCATTTTTCGGCCCTTCAGGCTCCGGAAAAACCACCTTGATCAACATGATCGCCGGCCTCGTCCAACCGGACCGCGGTCGTATCGCCGCCGGTGACAGGGTCCTGTTCGATTCCGACCGGCGCGTCGACCTTCCGCCCGAGAAACGTCGCCTCGGCTACGTTTTCCAGGACGCCCGGCTGTTTCCGCATATGACCACCGCGCGCAATCTTGGCTACGGCATGAACATGCTGGCGCCGGGCGACCGGCGGCTCGGGTTCGACGACGTGGTCGACCTGCTCGACCTCGGCCACCTGCTGCGCCGGCGCCCGCACGAGCTCTCCGGCGGCGAGCGCCAGCGCGTCGCCATTGGCCGGGCACTGCTGGCGAGCCCCGACCTGCTGCTGATGGATGAGCCGCTTGCTTCCCTGGACGGTCCGCGCAAGAACGAGATCCTGCCGTTTATCCAGAGACTGCCGTCCGATGCCGCCATGCCCGTGGTCTACGTCAGCCACGCTGTGGAAGAGGTTATCCGCCTCGCCGATGACGTGGTCGTCATCCACAACGGCCACATGCAAGCGAGCGGCACGGTCGAAGACATCATGAGCCGCCCTGACCTGGCGCCGCTGACCGGCCGTTTCTGGGCGGGTTCCGTCGTGCCCGCCGAGGTGATCGGTGATGACGGCGATTGGGACCTCACCACCCTCTCCGTCCCCGGCGGCACGCTCACCGTGCCCCGTCTCGAGCAGGCGCCCGGCAGCAAGGTGCGTGTGCGTATCCGCGCACGCGATGTCGCGATCGCCTTGAAGCCGCCCGAACAGGTCAGCGTACTCAATATCCTGCCCGGCACGGTCCAACGCATCGTCGAGACGGACGGCGGCCAGGTCGATCTGGTGCTCGATATCGGCTGCCCGCTGCTTGCCAGGATTACCGAAAAATCTCGCCAGGAACTCGGCATTCGCGAGGGTCTGCCGGTCTACGCCATGATCAAGGCGGTCAACGTCGATCGCCCAAGCATCGGCCCGGCCGGCGACGCGGACGAGACACCATGAGTGTCGATCTCGCAGGCATCGAGGCGGCCCGGCAACGCATCAAGGGCGCCGTCAGGCTGACGCCGGTGCTGGAGCCGGCGCCGGTGCGCGAGGATGTCGGTGTCAAACACCTGACGCTCAAACTGGAGAACCTGCAGGTCACCGGGTCGTTCAAGCCGCGCGGTGCGATGTCGAAACTGATGACGCTGACCCACGATGAGCGCCAGCGTGGCCTGATCACCGCGTCCGGCGGCAATCACGGCCTGGCCGTTGCCTATGCCGCCCACCATGCCGGCGTGCCGGCCGTTATCTACCTGCCGACGTCAACGCCACCGGCCAAGGCCGACGCGATCCGAAGCTGGGGCGCAGAGGTCATGGTCGAGGGTGCTGTGTGGGACGATGCCAACGCCGCCGCGCTGGCCGCCGCGGGGTCACGCGAGATGACCTATGTGCATCCCTTTGCCGACCCCGCCGTGATCGCAGGACAAGGCACGCTCGGCCTCGAGATCCTGGAACAGGCGCCGGACATCGACACGCTGGTTGTCGCCATCGGCGGCGGCGGCCTGATCGCCGGCGTCGCGACCGCGGTCCGCGCGAAGCGGCCGGATATTCAGGTCATCGGCGTGGAGCCGGCCGGCGCGCCGACCCATCACGCCAGCCGGGCCGCCGGCGAACTCGTCACCTTGGATGCCATCGAGACACGCGCCGGCACGTTGGCGCCACGACGCAGCGAACAGCTCAACCTCGATCTCATCGGCAGCCACGTCGACGATATCGTCCTGGTCGATGACGACGAGATGGCCGCCGCCGCCCGCTGGTTATGGTCGGAATGCGCGGTGGCCGCCGAACTCAGCGGCGCTGCCTCGCTGGCCGCGCTTCAATCCTGCCGCGCCACCGGCGACCGTGTCTGCGCACTGATCTGCGGCGCGGGTACGGATGGGATGGACTAGGCGCCCGAAGACACGCGCCGCATCTCTCTGAAGCGACAGACCGCACCGCACATCATGCGTATGGTGGTAAAACCACATCGGCAATCGACCTCAATCGATCACGCAGGTGTGACTGGATCAACCTGACGTTGATGATTCTGCTATCGCCAAACAATCTAGACGGACGCATGATAGAGGTAACAACACGTCAACATTGCCGACCATCCACAATCAGCCGGGGCATCGCGCTGTCGGGTGAAGAAAGGCAAGGACAGCAGCGGCAGTCTTGGGGGGCTGGGATATGCCGGACATCAGAACCGGGTTGGCGGCGCGAACCTCGATGTTGCGGGGAGTTGTCGTCTGCCTTGTGGTGGCGGGCTTCGTCCTTTCCGGATGCACCAGAGTCTGGCTGGACCCTTACATCAACTTACCCAATCGAGAACTATCCGAGGGTTACGAGCCCTCTGACGGTTTTCCACAACTGCTGATCGCAGCACAGCAGGCCGAGGAACTACGACGTACCGCGTCAAAGTACCGGACCGACCTTGTCGAAAAGCGGTCGTTGCTGTCCTACGGCGCCTTCGGCGCGGCTGCCGCCGGTGGCATCGCGGCTCTCTATGGGGCGCATTCCGATCTGGTTCTTGGTCTCGGCCTCGGCGCCGCCAGCGCCTATGGCGCGGGCACCTTGTTCACAAGCACAGATCGCATTGACACATACTCCGCGGCGAACAAAGCCCTCAACTGTGTTGTCGAAACAGCGGATTCCGTGCTGGCGACCGCCGCAAAGCTGGACGCGATGATCGCAATTGACAGCACCGCCTCACTTGACATGCAAGCTCTAGAAGCAGCCATCGCCGATGGATCGACCGCGGACAACAATGTAAACGCCGATGCTTCACTTGTTGAACTCAACGCCCGGACATTTCAGGCAATGGACGAATATCTGGCAGCAAAGAAAAACGTCGACATGTTCAGGGCACTTGACCCTGAGTTCGCCGTCGCTGTGACCCAGACCAGAGATGTCATCATTTTTGCCATGGAAGAGCGCATCCGTCAGTCTCAGCCGAGCCTCGCCAACATCCTCCAGGTCGCACAAGGCATCGGTGTCTCGGGCGTCAACTACGTTCAGGAAGTCACGGCGGTAGAAATTGACAGCAGCCAAACACTCAGCTTCGAAGAGCCGGAAGCGGTTGCGCTGAGCGCGGAGCAACTCAGCGAGACCGTCAAGGCAATCAACGAAGCGATCGATGAGGCAACCAACAAGATGGCGCAGATCGGCAACACCTGCATCTTCGAGCAAGCTCCGATTGCGCCTCTGACAGTAATGCCTGCGCAGATTACCTTAACCGCAGACCAAACAATTACTTTGGATATCACCGGTGGGAAAGAACCCTTTATCGCCATGTGGCAGGGTGCGAACCAGCCGACCGATAAACAAATCGAGGTTGTGGTCAGCGGAAGGCAAGTCGTCTTGGTTGGCAAATCGACGCTTGACGACATCGCGGCTCAATCCGAGTTCGTTCTGGTCATTCGCGATACGCTGGCCGCGCCTAAAGAAGGGCAGGTCAAAGTGACGGTCCCTAAGGCTCAGAACTCCAGTTGATCCTCGACGCCGGCATAGGAACGAAAGAGGTGCCGAGCGATGTGCACAAGACATGACGTACTGAGATTTTCAATGTGTGAAGAGATTACGCAGAGAGACGTGGAACGGCCACGCTCCTTTTTACTTGCACGTACGGTCATTCTCGTTTTGTCCGTGCTAGCGTCAACCTCACAAGCACCTCATGCGGAAGAGCTTTCTGCGCCGACCGTACGCTACGAAACCATACCGATGTTGGGTGTGTTCAAAGGCGAAGGCGACCCCAATGAGACGGCTGATTGGTGCAAAGGTCTAACGGTTGATTTTTTGAGCGAGTCGGAACGCGAGACCCATCGCCTTACCGTCCAAGACGGAAAGATCATCAATGCGGACGGCGCACCGTTCGACACGAGCAGTGACGCCGGAACTGGTAGCCAGTCGTCACGAGCAATTTTTATCATGACAAGTGACGGAGCGTTGTACGCATCCAAACACAGCGCGCGATGCAAATTTCATCACTCGTCCTTCTTGGCTGGTGCGCCAGTGGCAGCCGCCGGAGAGATTGAAGTGAGAGATGGCCAGTTGCTATTTCTGTCAAACGACAGCGGCCACTATGAGCCGCCATCTTCCATTACCGAGCAAGCACTGTTTGAGTTTGAACGCCTTGGCGTCGACACAAGGCACGTCGAAACGGAATGGATTGCCTATTGACGGTCGGCGAACTGCCCAACGAGCAAACGACTTGCGTGATTACTCCGGCGGTCGCGGCACCGGGCTGACCGGCGACATGACGAAGAACGCGCCTGACATCGTTGGTGGATGCAGCGATTCGACATCGCCGTTGAATCGCTGCCTAGCATGAGGGAGAGGAAGAGATGGCAAAGGTCGTTGTCGAAGACTATCTGGTTGCCTGGAACACCGGCCAGGATGTCGGGGCGATAAAAGTCAAAGGCGCGGGCAAGAGAACCTACAAGAAGGTGAAGCTGACCAGCGCCCACGAATTCTCAGCACTCCTTGCCCTGCTGCAGGGACCGAAGATTGTCTATTACGATGACAAGACAGGCAACTTCGGCACGACAAAAAGCTGACAGCCAGACCGTCGGGTCCGCTGACAGTTCGTCGCCCCAGACACGCGTGCCTACTCCGCCGCGACGACCTTCTTTTCGTCGATTTCGGCCTGGTGTTTGGCGCGGGCTTCGGCCTCGCCCTTGGCCTTGGCGACGGCGGCGCGGGATGACTCATTGAGCGCGAACATCTCAAGGTCTTCCTCGGTCGCGTCGTCGACCGGGGTCAATGCCAGGTCGGTGTAAACCTTCGACGCCGGATCGTTCTGAATGCGCTTCCTCAAGCGGTTGATCTTGAGCGCGTAGAGGCCGATCGCACTGTATTTGACGAGACTCTCGATCAGGTATCTCGGATAGAAGACGATCAGGTTCTCGCGCGGCAGTTCGGGCCGGCGCTGGGTCCGGACCTTGCGCCGGAAGTAACCGCACTGTTGCGGGTGCACCTTCTCGTACTTCATGGCGCAGTGGATCTGCAGGCAGTTGATCATGACGCCGTGGGGTTTGATGCCGCTGGCGACCGCGCGCTTCATCAGCCGCTCGACGTGATCGGGACTGTAGTAGACGTTCCAGGCTTCACGATAGAGGTCGTCCCACTCTTGTTCCGACATCTTGGAATGTGCCGTCGTGACATGTTCGAGATCATACTTGTTCATGTCCGGGTCCATCCACACGCCGTTCGTGTGGAGCACCTTGTGGTCCTCGGATCCCGGCAGCGGCGTCAGGATGGTGAAGCCGAGCAGATCGACCGGCAGCTCGCGTTTGATGATGTCGATATCGCGACGCACGGTCTGAGGCGTGTCTTCGGGAAAACCGATAATGAAACCGGCATAGGAGATGATGCCGTGGTTGCGCCACTTCTGCAGCATCGTGCGGTATTCGGTGATCCGGTTCTGCGCCTTCTTGGCGGCCTTCAGGTTGTCCGGGTTGATGTTCTCCAGTCCGATGAAGACACGCTTACAGCCGGCGCGGCGAGCCTTCTCAACGAAGTTCTCGGTCTTGTGGGCGAGCACGTCGACCTGGATGATGAAGCTGATGGGGATCTTGTGGTCCTCGCGCAGCTCGATCATGCGATCGAAGATCTCTTCCCAGTTCTTGTTGCGCGCGAAGTTGTCGTCGCTGATGAAATAGCGCGTGATGCCCTGGGCGTGGTTGGCGCGGATGATCTTTTCGACATCGTCGCCGGACCGGTAACGCGAGATACGCCCCTGCACGTTGATGATGGTGCAGAACGAGCACTGGAACGGACAGCCGCGCCCGGCATCGAAGCTGGCGTGGGAGCCGTCATATTTATGGACGAACTGGTCGGGCAGAAACGGCGTCAGCTGCTCCTGCAACGTCGGCAGCTTGTGCATGTAGTTGTAGACCGGCTTCAACTCGCCCCGGTCGGCATCGCGCAACACCTCGTCCAGATGCTCCTCCGCCTCGCCGGCGAAGATCGAGATGCCCATATCCATGGCTTCCTGGATGTCCGGCGGCACGTCTTTCAGCATGGCGAGACAGCCGGAAACGTGAAAGCCGCCGACGGCGCACTGAATGCCGGCGGCGCGGAACTGGCGCGCCAGATCGACGGCGCGTGGGAACTGGTTGGACTGCACCCCGACCAGGCAAACCAGGCCGCGATTATCGTTTTCCTTGAGCCGGCGGATGATCTGCTTGACCGGCACCACCGTGTTGACCTCGTCATGCGGGTTGATGACGAGCTCGGTATCATCCCCCAGAATCCTACGCTCGGCCATGACCTGACCGATGCCATAAAGGCAGGCGAGCGAATTGGACGGGATCCACGCCTTCGCCCACTGAATGACATAACCGTCGTCGTCGTAATGCGATGGCTTGACGAGTTCCAGATAGAATTTCTTCGTCGCGGTCGCGGCAACTGTCTCGGTGCTCTGTTGCATTGGCTAACCCCTGCGCCAAGTGGCGCACGATGAATCCTGTGCGCCAAAAAGGAATGAGACCAAAACGAAAGCTGTTAATTCACCGTCACATAATTGAAATGGAAAGTAAATTAGAACCGGTCAAACTCCGGGTAAGTAGAAAACCGTCTCGGACTTTCAATTGCCAAGCAAGTATTGGCGACTTCGACGGTTCACACCGCCGCCAAAGCCCAGCTTGCTCCGCGTTCCCACATCGCTGGAACGTGCCGCACCATGACGGATAGAACCATCAAACGCCGCACGATCCTGGCCGGCACCCTCGGCAACGCGCTGGAGTGGTACGACTTTGCCATCTACGGCTTCATGGCGCCGATCCTGGGCCAAGCCTTCTTTCCGGCCGAGGACAAGGTGGCCTCGCTGCTGGCCGCCTTCGGCGTCTTCGCGCCGATCTATTACTTCATGGCGGTGGCGCTTCTGCAGTTCATCGCGCTGCTGGGTCTGAAGGAGATGGCCGGCAAGCCGTTGCTGTGACGGCGGACCGACCGCAGGACGTTGGCCGCATGGCCTCCCTGCCGGGTTGTGGCGGCCTAGCCGAGGTCGATCGGCGCGGAATCGGGCAGAAAGTGGTGATAGCTGTTGATGTACAACGCGATCTTCAGTTCGCGCGATGGTAGCCGCTGAACAATCCAGTCTTCACCGACAACACACTTGATCAGCCCACCTTGCGCCGATCCAATGGGCCGGCCCTCCCAATAGACGGCGCCGACAGCGCGAGCGCGTTCCGGCGCGTCGCACAGCGGCGAGATGTCCCAGGGCTCCAGGACGACATGCCTTTCGTCGGTCAGCTTCTGGTGAATCTCATAGTTCGTCTGGAGCGAGATATCCTCGCCGTGCGGGATGAAGATCCGAGGCTCCGGGTGCAGAAAAAACGCCGCCTGGTCGTCCGCCGTCCCTTTGTCGAACATGACGACGTCGTGGAACGCCTTCATCAGCGTGATGACGTCGTCCTTGGTAATCGCCATGACCAAGCCCCCCGCTTCTCACGACACCGAAACCGTCTCACGTCCAGGTTCCGCCGTCCATGGTTGAGGCCTTATCGCGCGCCGGGAACTCGGTCGAAAACAGAAGCCAACAACACCTCGTTTAATAGGTGAAGGAATCTAGTTAACTAATTGAAAACAAATGGCGTGCCCTCCTGGATTCGTACCTGGCACCTACGGCTTAGAATGCCGTTGCTCTATCCAACTGAGCTAACGATGCTTGGCTGACGCTGCGTGGGATGATCTGCTTGTTTAGCGGTCATCCGCACTCAAAGAAGGGTGCATTCCAAAAGCTCAATATCAGAGTTGGTGAGCATACGGCCCTCTGCCATGAGCCTGCGTATGTTGGCGACGCCTATGTCTATGTCATAAGTATCTATCACATTATGAACTCGTTCTACGATAGGAGCGGGGACCCCCACTTCCTCAAGAGCTTTCGAGTTCCCCGGAAGGCCCCAGGACGAAATGTCTGCCAAGAACTTACTGTAATTGCAATGTTCATCAGCAGGTAGGGCTGCATTAACAATGTTCTGAAGCATCTCTAATGGCTCAAAAAATGAATATTCAACGCCTCGAAGGAAATTAAAAGCCAGATCCAAACTCTCGCCTGTGTCGTCTCCATTTGCCACATTGACAAGAAACTCCTTTATTGTCTCGCTACGTTGAAGTTTGTTGGCTAGGAAGGCAAACTGTCGAGCAGAACGAACCCCGTGCTTCTCAAAATCGACACGCCCCCAGATTGCTTCAACACTTGTCAACACCTCCCGATATCGGCCAACACCAACCCACACAAGAGACCTGTCACCTAGCTCAATACGACTTGAAACATCCAAGTAGATGTCTTCGACCTGTTCTAGACCAAACTTTGCATAGCGAACAAGTATGTCATCTGGCACCTCGACCTGATCGAGTATCTCCACGCGCCGAACCTGATTTCTTTCTGACAGGCGAGTCTCTGGCATCTGAAGGACCGCCTGATCGGAAAGTTGATCCTTCGACTTCAGTAGAGGAATATCGAGCGCCTCATAAGTTGCTGCTGGGGGCTCATTGAAAAGGTAGACACGGCCAACGAAGTGTTGAAACATTCGACCCGCACGACCCTTGATGTTATCGTATGTAAAACGATCTAGTTTTCGTCTACTTATATATTTGTCATAAATAACAACGTTCTCAGCTACTGTATTAACCCCCTCAATAAGTGACGAGGTACACAACAGGACTCTAATCAGACCGAGATTGAACAACTGCACCATTAGGTGACTTACAGCCCTTGGCACACGACCGTGGTGAATACCAATGCCACACTCTAGTGCATCGGCGACGTACCACTCATCATGATAGTTCTCGCGAAGCCAGTCAGCCAGGCGCTGCACAGTGGCGTCTTCTGTAACGACGCCGCGATCCATAAGCTCGCGGCACACAGTCCTGGTAGACTTTGGAGACCGACAGTAAACGAGAGACGATCCGCTAATCTCGTCGCGTAGCAGATTGGCCAGCGTATCAGGATCTGTCCCTGGAGGATCTACGCGAATGACATCAGCCGTTACAGGCGAATATGTTGTCCTAACAAATTCAAAGTTCTCGCGCTCTGTCTGATCGACTGGATTAGTTTCGATAGACGGTCCAAGAAGGTACACCTGCTCAGCCACATCTATGTATTGGGCAAGTAGTGTATTGAGCGCACGCGCCCGTGCATCCCCATTTGTCAAATCAAGCTTGTAGAACTCATCAACCACGAAGAGATTTGGCGATAGGTCCTCGTGTCTCTCCAGAATACGCTCTTGTGTACCGATTATGATTGTCTTTTCGGCGTGCAGTTCTTGAAAGCTCTGTGTCAATATATGGTACTCCGGGAAACGAACGGCTAGAGTACGGCGACGTTCTTCCAACAGTGCGATTGTTGGCACAACAATTATCACTAACTCTGGTTGTTTCGATGCTATAAGAGCATCAACCAACAGCGTTTTCCCAAAACTCGTTGGAGCAGAAAGAACCAAATTCTCTCCATCTATCAACTTAGAGAAAATGCGTCTTTGCTCAGAGTGAAAAAAGAAGTCTATTAGACCAGGGACCCGGTGAAACTCACGGGCAACATCATTACGAAGATCCTGCTCTTCTCCCAGGTACGGATACAACCCAGCTTCTCTGACAAAACTGTCAACTATCTGACTTGCCCCCGGAAGGACTCTTTCGAAATCTTCAACTCTATTAATTAGGCGGATTGCAATTTCTACGTCTTCGGCAATTTCTCTTTCACCGTTTAGCCAATATCGCGAAGCTCTGTCGAGTAACTTAACAACATCAGCGCTTTCGATTTCGCTCTTCTCTATATCACTAAGTAAATCTGGGTTGATCATTCAAACGCCCCCAACTTATTCTGAAAGTCCGTCTCGAGTGAGTGCTTCGAGGCTAAGGGTATGTAGATCGCGACGACCCTAACGCTCTTTGCGATCGCCGATTTCGCGAGCCGGTCATTTATGTAGTCATACTCTTCAATGACGAAACTCGAGTAGTTTTCCTTGCACGTTTGATAGTTCTTTGCAGCCTCACTCTCGGAGGCGATCAGTACCGGTACGACGATGCGTTCGACGAGCTCGTCTAGAGTGTTTCCGTCGTCAAACAACCACTGGAGTTTGTCGTAACCCGGTGTGGAAGGTTCTATCTTTGGGCCAATCAAGATTTTCGTTTCTTCTAGAAAACCTTGATCAAGATGATCTTTGAGGCTGGAAAGAGCGGCTGAAACTGCTTGGCCGGTATCACTGTAGAATTTTGCCTCTCCTAGCCAGAGCTCTATTTCGCCACTTGTGTCTTCGTATGTGACCAGTGCGGAGTCAAAACCCGTAACTTGATCATTCGGTCGCATTTTATAGAAAAGGCGCGATACAAAAGCATAAGCACGGTACTCCGACACACAAACTATATGGAGCAACAACTCGCCAATCTCTCCACGATGCTTCGCGTTTTCTTTCTTGAATACTCGGAATGCAGCCTCCTTTAGAAGCTTGTAAGCATTCTCGGGGCCGATTTGCTCAATCTCCGACGGCCGAAGCGCAAACTGGGGCAACCAGTTGATAAGGTGTTCTGCAAGTTTCTTAGAGCGCCATACGCCTAGCTCAAATCCGGCACATGCAGCCAAGCCGGCAACATCAGAGTTATCGTCACGGTGAAGAACTGACAAAAACTTATCTGGCAACTCTAGGGGCATAAATCAGAGATTCAGCTAAGACCTTATCATTAACTAACCGAATAGTGGCTAGAGGCGGCTTTTTGTCAACCAGAAGCAACAAATGCAGCCTTGTTCTGCTATCTCAGGCAGGCGCAAGACGACACGAGGTCGATAGCGAACACAAAGGTCTTTAGTGCAAGAAATGGCGCGCCCTCCAGGATTCGAACCTGGGACCTACGGCTTAGAAGGCCGTTGCTCTATCCAACTGAGCTAAGGGCGCGCGGGGCCGCCGGCGGGTCTTAAGGCCGCTGCCAGCGGAAATTGTCGGCGTAGGATTTCGGTCTCACCCGGCGTTCGTGCAGATCCTCGACCCGGTAGTCGATACCGTTGCGCTCGGCATAGGCGATCGCGTCCTCGCGGGTGTCGAACTTCAGACGCAACTGATCGGCCTTCATGTCCGACGAACTGGTCCAGCCCATCAGGGGATCGGCGGTCTTGCGCGAGCCGGCCTCATACTCCAGGACCCACTGATGGGTCTTGGCGCGGCCGGACTGCATGGCCGTCTTCGACGGTCTGAAGATACGCGCGGTCATGGTTCACTTGCGCCTTTCGTCATCACCCCAAAACCCTTCCTCGGTCTATAGCGAGCCTGGGTGGCAGGCGCAAGCCGCGCCAATAAATCTTTACAGATGAGGCACCTAGCATCATTTTAGGGCATCCTTAGAGCAGATCCTGTTTTGAGGACATCGCTTCGCGATGGCATCGAGACAGGTGAATCTGCTCTATTTATAGATGGAGAGCGGATTCACGTGTTTAGGTGGAACCGACAAGCGGTTCCACCGAAACACGATCCGCTCTAGGGGGAAAAACGGATGCTTCGCCACGCAGTACCCATGGTTTTGCTCGCCGCAGCGGTCACGCTGGGCGGCTGCGGCTATCACCTTTCGGGCCGGTCTTCGACCGCCAGCGGCGTGATCGCCTCCGCCGAAGACGGCGATCCCGTGTCCCAGCGCACGCTGGGCGACATGTACTATTGGGGCGAAGACGTACCGCAGGACTGGGCGCTGGCGCTGGCTTATTGGGAACTTGCCGCCGAACAGGGCGAACCCCTGGCGATGGAGCGCGTCGAAGACATGTGGACGGGCGAGCCGGTCCTCGTCGTCTCCGATGGCGGCGCAGGCCGGCGGACCTTCGCCTCGACGGTCGAGGCCATCGAAGGCGAGCCGCTCTAGGCGACAAGCGCCGCCGCCCTCGTGATGTCCTCTCGACGAGCGCCCACGCACACGTGAACACGACGCCCTGGTGATCAAGCTCTTCAACAGTCCCGCCTCCACCGCGATGTCGGCGCACGCCGCGCTGGAAGAAACCGGCTGCCCGTACGACAACCGCTGGGTGGAAATTGACGTCCCTCTGGCGGAGCGGGACCCGGAGTTTCAGGCGCTGACGCCCCACGGTTCGGTACCCGTGCTGGTCGATGACGACGGCACCGTGGTCTTCGAGGGGACGGCCATTTTGATCTATCTCGCCGACCGCTTTCCCGAAGCGGGACTTGGTCCGGCCGTGGGCGATCCCGGCAGGGGCGACTTTCTGAAGTGGCTGACCTACATGACGAACACGCTGCAGGTCGCCATGCAGGTCTTCTTCATGCCCGAGAAGTTCACGACGTCGAGCGCCGGGCACGAGGCGATCTCGGCCAACGGCATCGAACGGCTCGACGAAAGCTGGCGTTTGATCAATGCGGTTTGCGCGGAACCCGGGCCCTATGTGCTGGGCGAGACCTTCAGCGCCTGCGATCTGCACCTGCAGATGCTGACCCTGTGGCACCGTGACGTCGCGGCCATGCGGGCGCGCTATCCCCATGTGAAACGTTGCGCCGAGCTGGTGGAACAGCGCCCGGCGGTCAAGCGTATCATGAAGGACCACGGTCCCGACTGGACGACACACCACCCGGATTATCCGGGACCGCCCTGAGGCCTGGCGCGTGCAGGGTGTCGATGACAGCGAACGCGTAAGCGGCGGAAACGGCGCACGCTCTCACAAATTGATCTCCGAATTGTCTCGGTAACTCTACCTAATCGTTATCGTCCAGACCGGCCGCATCCGCTAGAACATCGGCACTATCGACGTCCTGCGGGCGCGCACGCATACGTTGCTGCATCGACTGACAACCTGATGTGGATCCATGGCCTTCGATCTTACGCGCCCTACAGCCAACGAGAGCGCGATCGTGTCTGTTAGACGCTATTGGACCATGGCTTCGACATACCGGCATAGGCGGGCCAACGTGCTGTTGACGGTTGCCGGACAGCGGTCGCACGTCACGATCACGCGGCGCAGCAGCATTTTGGACCGCTACTATCACTTCATCACCGACTTCGTCTGGCCGATCTACACATGGTCGGCCCGCCAAAGTCCGGACGGCACACCGAAACTCACCGAAGTCATCTCGTTGGGTCGACAGCCGCTGCGATTTGCCGGCCTGTTCCAGGAGATCTTTGACGTCCCCTTGCGCGCGGACTCACTGCGCTACCGTACCCTCCTGGCACCATTCCGGAAGGAAGCGATCAGAGTCGGCTGCTGCAACACACTTTGGCGCAGCTATCTGGAGAGCTTCGACGACCTTGAAACCGCGCGCCAGGACCTTTGGCGTTTCAACGGCTTCCTGGAGTCACGGTTTCCTGTCGCGCCGTCAACGCGCCCAACGGTCACGTTTATCGAGCGCGAGGCCCGCGAAGTCGATCGCGGCGCCACCCGTCGCACCATCATCAACCACAAGGCCATCGCCGATGCGGTCCAGGCCTATTGCATTACAAACGACCTCGATTTTCGTAGCACCAAGCTCGATGGCCTGTCGTTTGCCGATCAATTCCGGATTTTCCGGACCAGCGGTGTCGTCATCGGCCAGCACGGCGGCGGGTTGACCAACGCGCTCTGGCTGAAACCAGGTGCGGCGTCACTGATCGAACTGGACCACGAGGACACGCGCGATCACTTTTCGAACCTGTGCCACGATTTCGGGATCGACTACACCCGTGTTTGCTGTCCGCTCGCCGAGGCGTCGACGGCATTGCAAGAACGCATCACCGTCGATCCAGCCGCGGTCATCGCACAGTTACAGCAAAAGCTGCAATTTGTCCTGGCGACACCGGCCGTCACCGACGATCGAAGGCTGGGCGACCGGCCCGTCGCTTGAGCCAGACCGCCGGATTGGTCGGGGCGGGAGGATTCGAACCTCCGACCCCCTGCTCCCAAAGCAGGTGCGCTACCAGACTGCGCTACGCCCCGATCTCAGGGTCTTGTGGGCGTGAGGCCCGCTGACGTCAACGGAAAATCGCTGTTTGTCTCTATGGCGCGTTGCCGAACGCGCTGTGTTCGATCACCGTGTCGCCGTTGATACCAAGACGGTCGGTGGTCCCGGCAACGACTTCCAGGACCGCCTGGGCCGGCACGCCAGAGGGGATAAGAGCCTCGGATTCAGGTTCCGCCGCTTCGGCGATGGAGAGGACCCGGCCGTCGCCGTCCAGGAACAGGATATCGAGCGAGACATAGGTATCCTTCATCCAGAACGCACGCTCTCGGGCGCGATCGAACAGGAAAAGCATGCCGGCATCGTCCGCAAGGGACTGACGATGCATGAGACCCTGACGCCGCTGCTCGGGCGTGACGGCCAATTCGACGTCGAAAAGGTGGCGTTTGCCGTCCGCCGTCGCTATCACAACCTGATCGGTCGGAAACACCACGTCACCGCCGGCCACGGCATCACCGAGGCCAGTCGGCAACCAGAGCGCGATCAAGAGGACAAGTCCCGTGGCGGAGCCCACACCGAGCAGCAAGATGTTCCTCAATCCCGCCTTTCTCGTAGGCATTCTTGGCGCATGCCTGGTCATTGTTGCGAGCTTTCTGCCGTTGGTCGAACGCGCCGGAGCGCCGCCGCTCCTGCTTTTTACGGGAGCGATCGATCCCGGTCTAGCGGTGATCGTGCTAGCCGCCCTGTCGGTCGTGCTTTGCCTGGTCCAACGCTATGGCTGGCTGTTGATCACCGGACCGCTTGCCGCCGTCGCGGCGTTGATGGCGGCCGGCGAGCAACTCCAGGCCCTGGCCGGCCCCGATGTCGGCCTCGTAGACTTGTTCGACGTCTATAACGGCATCCTGCCGGCTGGCATGACCACCAACCGCATGGTCGAGATTAGCGCCCTGCTGGATGGTATGGCGGTGGGTATCGGCGCCTGGCTCTTGATAACCGGCCTCATCTTGACCGCACTCGCGCCCGCCTTGCGCCGTGTCTCCGTCAGCCGGCGCCCGACGGAGGCCCCGGTAGAGGGTTTCACCACCGCGCCGCGCAGCCGCGCGATCGAAGACGCCGCCACCGTTAGGGCCGACATCATGGAGGACGACATAGAAGACATGCTGATCGACGATCTGCACATCTTTGCCGACAACATGAACCAGGAACTGAGCTTCGACCATCGCGACCCCGACGGCCACGAGGCGTCCCACAAGGTCATCCTCATCGCCGCCGGCTATCGCGAGCAGACCTATTTCCTACGCTGTAGCGACGTCGAAACCGGTCACATGCGCGATTTCGCCGCCGACCAATTGAGCGGTGTCGTCGATCGGTCGAGCGGCGAGTCCATCGCCACCGAGGAGTTGCTCGATGACCTCGCCCGTGTCGCCCACGAGGCCTATGAGGCGTCCAACCGCTAGAGGCGCATGGAGGGTCCGTTCACGCGCAACTGACGGCGCACGCGCTTGGCCTTGACCGGCCTCTCGGGCATAATCCAGCCGGCGCGCTAGAGCGGATTCACGTGGTTAGGTAGAACCGTCAACCGGTTCCACCCAATCACGACCCGCTCTAAGCGTGTTTCGGGGCGCGATGTCGGACGGGGTTGGCCGGCATCGCATTGAATAGCAGGGAAGAGTTACGGGAGGTCTGATGTTTTCGGCACGCTCGGTGAGCCTGTTCGCCGTGCTCTATGGCGTTTGGCTTTTGCTCTCAGGCATTTGGGAGCCTTTCTTTCTGATCTCCGGCGCGGTCGCCAGCCTCTTGGTCGTGATTGTCGCGCACCGCATGGATGTGATCGATGGCGAAGGTCATCCGATCCAGCTGTCGTGGCGCGCCTTGACCTACTTTCCGTGGCTGTTCTGGCAAATCATCAAGTCGAACATCGATGTCGCTCGGCGCATTGCCTCGCCGCGCCTGGCCATTGAGCCCGCTGACGGCTGGGTCGACGCCAGCCAGAATACGACGGCCGGCTTGGTGACGTTCGCCAACTCGATCACCCTGACACCGGGCACCGTCTCGATGACCGTTCACGAGGATCGTATTCATGTCCACGCCCTGTCGAAGGCAGGTTTCGATGATCTCGAGGCGGGCGAGATGGACCGGCGCGTCACGCAGATGGAAGGCCGCCGCTGATGGTTGCCCTGGCCATGTTCCTCGTCGTCGTCGCCATGGCGTTGACGCTGATCCGCACGCTCAAAGGTCCAACGCTCTATGACCGCATTCTGGCGGTCAATGTCCACGGTACGATGACGGTCATGCTGATTGCGTTGGCAGGATTTCTGGTCGACCGGCCCGACTTCCTGGATCTTTCGCTCGTCTACGCGCTGCTGAACTTTGTCGGCACGCTCGCCGCCTTGAAGTTCTTCAAACATGGCCACCTGGGCGAGGAACGATGAGCTTCGTGATCGATATCGCAAGCGGTGCGCTGTTAGCGATCGGCGGCATTCTGATGCTGATCGGCGGGCTCGGCATGGTGCGTCTGCCGAACTTCTTCACCCGCCTTCATGCCGCCGGCCTGACCGATACCGGCGGCGCAGCGACGCTGCTGCTGGGACTGGCGCTGCAAGCCGGATTTACCATGGTCACGGTAAAACTGCTGCTGATCGGCATTTTCCTGTTCTTTACCGCGCCGACATCAAGCCACGCCGTTGCCCACGCAGCGCTTCTTGGCGGTCTGGAGCCCGGCAAGGGCGACGCGCCTGACGAGCCGCCCGAGCCCAATTCCCAGCAAGCCGACGAGGCCTGAGCCGATGGAAGTGCTGCACGAACTGCTGCTTCTCACGCTGTTGATCGCGTTGGCGGTTGGCATGCTGCGCCTGACCAATCTCTTGGCCATCGCCATCATGACCGGTGTCTATAGCCTGATCCTGGCTGTCGTTTACGTGCTTATGGATGCCGTCGATGTTGCGTTCACCGAGGCCGCCGTCGGCGCAGGCGTGACGCTCGCGCTGATGCTGGCGGCGATCTCCATGACGACGCGTGTGGAAAAGCCGCGTACCGGCCGAGGTCCTGCGCCCGTGCCGCTTCTGGCTGCGATCATTACCGGCATGGCGCTTGTCTATGCCTTGTCGGGCATGCCGGGATTCGGCGATCCCATGGCCCCCATCCATACCCATGTCGCGCCGCGCTACATCGAGGTATCACCGTACGAAATCGGTATCCCCAACATGGTGACATCCGTGCTGGCGAGCTATCGAGGCTTTGACACGCTCGGCGAGGTAACCGTCATCTTCACCGCGGGCGTCAGCGTTGTCGCCCTGCTGTGGCGCTGGAACAGAGACGACCGATGAGAGAGCATCTGATCGTCCGCGTCATTGTCAAGATGCTGGTGCCGTTCGTCCTGTTGTTCGGCATCTATGTGCAGATGCACGGCGACTTCGGTCCGGGCGGCGGATTCCAGGCCGGCGTCATTGTCGCAACAGGGTTCATCACCTACGCGCTGGTATTCGGCGTAACCAGCACAATCCGCGCGCTGCCCCTGGCGTTCTTGACCTTTATGATCTCGCTCGGCGTCATTCTTTATGCCGGGGTCGGCTTCGCGACGATGTTCTACGGCGGCGAGTTCCTGAACTACAGCGCCTTTGACCCCGGCCATCCCCAACAGGGCCAGCACCTGGGCATCATCCTGATCGAGCTGGGCGTCGGCATCACCGTTGCCTCGGTCATGGTGTCGATCTTCATCACCTTTGCTGAACGGTGGCATCGCTGATGGAAACCGTGATGTTCCTTATCGAGCATGCCAACTACTGGGCGGCCGTGATCTTGCTCATGATCGGTCTCTACATCCTGACCACGCGCGGCAACCTGATCAAAAAGGTTGTCGGCCTGAACATTTTCCAAAGTGCCGTCTTCCTGCTCTATATCTCGATGGGCTATGTCGATGGCGGTTCGGCCCCGATCGTCAAGCCGGGGATCGAGGTCTACTCCAATCCCCTGCCCCACGTCTTGATCCTGACCGCCATTGTCGTCGGCGTGGCGACATCATCCCTGGCGCTCGCCCTCATTGTCAGAATTCGAGAGGCCTACGGCACTATCGAAGAAGACGAAATCATCGAGCTCGACCAACCCTGATGTCATTCGTGATCGCCAACCTTCCCGCGCTTCAGGTGGCGGTGCCGCTGATGGCAGCGCCGATCTGCGCGCTGTTGGTGCGCGGCCGCTACGCCTGGGTCTTCACCACTCTGGTGGCGTGGGTCACGTTCGCGATCTCGCTCGCCTTGATGGACGAGGTGCTCGACAAAGGCAGCTTCAGCTACAACATGGGCGGGTGGGCACCGCCGTGGGGGATCGAGTACCACATCGATGCGCTGAGCGCGCTGCTCCTGGTTCTGATCTCCGGCATGGCCGCGATCATCACGCCGGCGGCGCGCCATGCCATTGGCGTCGAGGTGACGGAGCGGGCGCGGCGCCTGTTCTTCACGGTCGCCCTGCTCGCGCTCACCGGCATGCTGGGCATCGTCGCCACCGGCGACGCGTTCAACCTTTATGTCTTCCTGGAGATATCGTCGCTTGCCAGCTACGCGCTGATCGCCATGGGCAACTCGCGCCGGGCAGCCACGGCGGCGTTCCACTACCTCATTCTCGGCACCATCGGGGCGACATTCATCCTGATCGGCGTCGGGTTGATCTATAGCGCAACCGGCACACTCAACATGGCCGACATGGCGTCGCGTCTACGCGCGGTCGGCGTCACGCCGACCGTTGAAGCGGCCTTTGCGTTCATCATCATTGGCGCGGCGATCAAGTTTGCGCTGTTCCCGATGCACTTTTGGATGCCCAACGCCTATACCTACGCGCCGTCTTTGGTCTCCGCCTTCTTCGGCGCCACCGCGACCAAGGTCGGTGCTTACATCCTGATCCGATTCATCTTCACCGTGTTCGGCGAGCACTTCGCGTTTGGCGAGATGCACCTTTCCTGGGTCCTTATTCCCATTGCCATCGCCGGCGCGTTCGTCGCCTCGCTGGTCGCCTGCTGGCAAGACGACCTTAAACGTATGCTCGCGTTTTCCAGTGTCGCCCAGGTCGGCTACATCGGCTTGGGCATTGGGCTGGGCAACCAGGACGGCGTGGTCGCCGCCGTTGTTCACGTCTTTAACCACGGCCTGATGAAGGGCGCTCTGTTCCTGGTCATGGCCTGCGTCATTCTGCGGCTTGGCAGCGCCGACATGACATCGTTTCGGGGGCTGGGCAAACGCATGCCCGTGGCGATGGCGGCCTTTGTCATCGCCGGCTTGAGCATGATCGGCGTGCCGCTGACGGTCGGCTTCATCAGCAAATGGTATCTGGTCGTCGGCGCGCTCCAGGAGGGACTATGGCCGGTCGCCGCCCTGGTCTTGATCAGCTCCTTGATTGCCGCCGTCTATATCTGGCGTGTCGTCGAAGTCGCGTACTTCAAGGAACCGGATAGCGATGCACCGGTAAAACCGACACCGCCGCTGCTCCTGATCCCCACTCTGGCGCTTGCCGTTCTTTGCATTGTCTTCGGCGTTGCCACCGACTTCACCGTCAACGTCGCCCTTCTGGCGACCACCACCTTGGGTATCGCGCCGTGATGGGCATGATCGACATGGCGACACTGGTTTGGGTGGCCATCGCGATACCCGTGGTCGGGGCCGTTCTGATCGTGCTGACGGGACGTTTTGCCGACGTCCGCGAAGCCGTCACGATGGTCACCGCTATCTTGACGTTCATGGTTGTCGCGCTGTTGCTGCTGCCGGTCCTGGCCGGCGAACGACCGAGCGTCATCCTGGGCGAACCGATCTACGGCCTGCCCCTGGAGCTGACCCTGGAGCCGCTCGGCATGGTGTTCGCGCTGGTCGCGAGCTTGTTGTGGATCGTGACCTCCGTCTATTCGATCGGTTACATGCGGTCGAACCGCGAAGGCCATCAGACCCGCTACTATGCGTTCTTCGCGGTGTCGATCGCGTCGGCCGTGGGCATCGCCTTCGCGGGCAACATGTTCACGCTGTTTGTCTTCTATGAGGTCCTGACCATCGCCACGTATCCGCTGGTCACCCATCACGGTAACGACGAAGCCCGGCGCGGCGGGCGCACCTATCTGGGTATTTTGCTTGGCACGTCCATCGCGTTTCAGCTGCTCGCCATCATCTGGACGTGGGTCGCCACAGGCACGCTGGACTTCCGCGACGGCGGCATACTTTCCGGCCATGTCACCGGGCCGGCACTGATCGTCCTGCTGTTGCTTTACATGTACGGCATCGGCAAGGCCGCGCTGATGCCACTGCATCGCTGGCTGCCGGCCGCCATGGTCGCGCCGACGCCGGTCAGCGCGCTTCTGCATGCCGTCGCCGTCGTGAAGGCCGGTGTCTTTACCGTTCTCAAGGTCATCCTCTATATCTTCGGCATCGATCTCCTCGCCGAGACGTCCGGCAGCGAAATCCTCGTCTGGCTGGCCGGCATCACGATCATCGTCGGTTCCCTGGTGGCGTTGCGCCAGGACAACCTGAAGCGACGGCTGGCCTATTCGACGGTCAGCCAGCTTTCTTATGTCATCCTGGGTGCGGCGATCCTGGCGCCGATCTCGGTCGCCGGTGCGATCATTCATATCGTCGCCCATGCGTTCGGCAAGATCACGCTCTTCTTCGTCGCAGGCTCGATCTATACCAGCGCGCACAAGACGCTGGTCAGCGAGCTCGACGGTATCGGGCGGCGCATGCCCTGGACCATGGCGGCGTTTGCCGTCGGCAGTCTGAGCATGATCGGCCTGCCGCCGACATTCGGTTTCGTCAGCAAGTGGTACATGCTGCAAGGCGCCATGCAGACGGAGCAGTTCATTCCCGTCGCGGTGATCGTTGTCAGTACGCTGTTGAACGCCGCCTACTTCCTGCCGATCCTCTATCAAGCGTTTTTCAAGGCGCCGCCCGAGGGATCGGAAGACCACGGCGAGGCGCCCTCGCTAATGCTTGGCGCGCTGCTCTTTACGTCCGCATGTACGATCATCTTCTTCTTCGCACCGGGCATTCCGGGCATTCTGGCCTTCATGGCGGTGGGACCTGGCGGATGACGGAAAGCAACAAACAGGGCAAGCGTGAGAGCTGGCTCGACGAGCCACGCAACATCAAGTTGCTGATTGTCATCAGCTTGATCGTTCTAGCACTGACCGTGATCGCGGATTTCTTCTATCGCGGTCACCCTAAGTTCGTGGTCGATGGCTGGTTCGGCTTCTATGCCTGGTACGGTTTCCTGACCTGCCTGGTTATGGTGCTGGTTGCCAAGCTTCTTGGCTTTGTCTTGAAGCGCGACGACAGGTACTACGATGACGACTAGCCTGCCGCCTGCCCTTATCATGCTGTTGGCTGGGCTGGCTCTGCCGCTGATGGCCAACCGTGTCTGGCGCCCTGCATGAGTCTGGGCGCCCCAGTCGTCGCGCTCGTCCTTATCTGGACGACGCCGGACGGCGCGGTGCTGACGACGCAAATCCTGAACTTCGATCTGACAATTCTTCAGGGTACGAAGACGGGCCGTTTGTTCGGCACCATCTTTGCCATCATGGCGTTTGTCGGCGCGATGTTCGCGCTGAAACAAACCAATGCGTTGGAGGCGTCCTCGGCGCTGGTCTACGCGGGCAGTGCGATCGGTGTCAGTGGCGCCGGCGACCTGATCACCATGTTCGTCTTCTGGGAACTGATGGCGGTCGGCTCTACCCTGGTGCTTTGGTCGGCCGGTGAAGGGACCTATCGCGCGGCGCGGCGCTATATGATGGTGCATCTGTTGGGCGGTGTTCTGTTAATGGCGGGCATTGCTGGCCATGTCGCCGAGACAGGCTCCATCGCCTTCACCGCTATCGAGCTGGCCGGCGTGTCAAGCTGGCTGATCTTGATCGGCTTCTTGGTCAACGCCGGTGCGCCGCCGTTTTCTGCATGGCTGCCCGACGCCTATCCCGAGGCGTCGTGGAGCGGCACGGTGTTTCTATCGGCCTTCACGACCAAGACCGCCGTCTTCGTGCTGCTGGTCACCTTCGCCGGCAACGAAATCCTGGTCTGGGTCGGCCTCTACATGGTGTTCTACGGCATCATCTATGCGCTGCTTGAAAACGACATGCGGCGCATCCTGGCCTACAGCATCGTCAATCAGGTCGGCTTCATGGTGTGCGGCATCGGGATCGGGACTGAGCTGGCGCTGAACGGCGCGGCGTCCCACGCCTTCGCCCATATCATCTACAAGGCACTGCTGCTGATGGCCGCGGGCGCGGTGCTGTATCAAACCGGCAAGCGCAAGTGCACGGATCTGGGCGGCCTCTTCCACAGCATGCCGATCACGACCATCTGCGGCATCATTGGCGCGCTCGCGATCTCGTCCTTCCCGCTGACGTCCGGCTTTGTCAGCAAGTCGATGATTTCCGACGCGGCGGGTGAAGAGCATCTGGCCGTCGTCTGGTTCCTGCTCTACGCGGCCTCAGCCGGTGTCTTCCTGCATGCCGGCATCAAGTTCCCCTGGTTCGTGTTCTTCCAGAAGGACTCAGGCCTTAGACCCGCCGATCCGCCGGCGACCATGCGCTGGGCGATGATCATCTTCGCCTTCCTGTGCATTGCGATCGGCGTCTACCCGGCCCCGCTCTACGCCTTGTTGCCGTACCCCGTGAACTACGTGCCTTACACCGTCGGGCATGTGCTACACATGACGCAATTGCTGCTGTTCGCCGGTCTCGCCTTCTTCGTGCTGTTGCCGCTGATGAAGCGCACGCTGACGATTTCGCTCGACACCGACACCGTCTATCGACGTATCGGACCGTGGTTGGCCGATGGTATCGGTCGCGCCATCGGCGCAGCGGACCGCGCCATGCGTGAGACGGCGATGCGCTGGTTTCAAGCCCTTGTCACGGCGCTGGAGCGTGTTCATGGTGTGAGCGGCGTGCTTGCCCGCGACCTCAATATGACGGTTACCGTGTTGGCCGTCGTCATCGCCTTCGGCCTGATCTTGTTGTTCGATCTAATACAAGGCCTCTAGAGATCGGTCAGGGCGCGACCGACACAACCGTCATGCCGCGAAAGGACGATCAAGGGAGAGAAGATGGAGTTCGCAGGTGAATACACGATCAACGCACCACGGCAACGTGTGTGGGACGCACTCAACGATCCGGAAATCCTGAAGCAGGCGATCCCCGGCTGTCAGGAGATCGAAAAACAATCCCCGACCGACATGACGGCAACCGTGAAGTCGAAGATCGGGCCGGTGCAGGCGACCTTCAAAGGCGCGGTCACGCTTTCCAATCTCAACCCGCCCAACGGCTACACCATCGCCGGCGAAGGCAAAGGCGGCGTCGCCGGCTTCGCCAAGGGCAGCGCGGACGTCACCCTGAGCGACGCCGACGGCGGCGGAACTGTGTTGCGCTACGAAGCAGCCGGTCAGGTTGGCGGTAAGATCGCCCAGGTCGGCGCGCGGCTCGTCGAAGGCACGGCCAAGAAGCTTGCCGACCAGTTTTTCGGCGCGTTCAACGACCTCCTGGCGACCGACGGGGCGCCAGAGGCCGAGGCACCGGCCCAAGAGCCGGAACCGGCCGCCCTAAGCCATGTCGATGAGAGGTCGTCGTCACCAAAGGCGGTCAGATGGCTTGTCGCCGCTATCCTCGGCATTGTCGTCGCCCTGCTCGCCATTTGGCTGGTCGGGTAGATTGTAACGGCAAAGGTCAAGCTCGATCGGCGATCCAGGTGATCTGTCGCACTAGGTATTCCTGGCTTTTTCCATCTGTGAGACCCGAACGAGCCGGGCTTGAGCCAGCGTGAAGTGTGATAACGATCATCTTCGGCTTGCCTTGGGGCCATTTAGCCTGGACAACATGGTCCCTATGGTACCCGCTAGCGTCGCACGGTTACTTTGGGACAACGGAAACCCGACACGCATTTCGGCTAGTTCGGATCGTCTGGATGACTCTCGTGCCCGCCGCTGAAGAAACCCCGGTTTCCACCCCGCCGCGCGCCGGCGCTGTGGCGATCGCCAGCGATCAGGCAAGGCAGCCTCCTCGGCTCCTGGTGTTAACGAGCGTCGCGAATCTGTTCCGACATACCGCTCGTTACATCATGAATGACGCGGCGACCTATGTTGCCATCCTAGCCTATGTGGCAGCCGCCATCGTCTACCTGTCGTTCTCCGGCAGCCTGAACATCGACGCGCTTCTGCCGCGATACGTCACGTTGTTTGCGACCTACACCCTGCTCGTCTTCATTCCTGTGTTCCTGTTCTGCACGTGGGCCGGCGATTTGTTCCGGTGTTTCACACAATCGAACAGGCCAGCGTCATCTCTTGGTTCGTCCAGCTATTGGGCGCGCTTGTTTGCAGGTCTCGTGCTGGTCGCTCTACTCATACCGATGATGGCGGCCTATTCGACGGTCAAGACAGTGTTGCCGTTCAGTGCCGGCTTTCCCTATGAACATGCTTTGGCATCAATCGATGCATATCTGCATGGCGGCGACCCCTGGCGCGTGACCCACTGGCTTGTCGATCCCGACGTGTTCGGGCGCTGGGTCGATCGCAATTACCACCAGTCCTGGCTGGTCTATTGGACGGCCTTCGCCTTTTGGGTTTGCGTGTGTCGCCGGGCCGATCGGATCCGCACGCGCTATGTCATCAGTCTGATGGTGACGTGGGGATTGCTTGGCAATGTCATCGCTGGGCTGACGATGAGCGCCGGCCCGGTTTTCTATGCCGGCGCCACCGGCGACACCGAACGCTTTGCTGATCTGAACGTTTTCATTGACCGCCTCAACGACGGCGACTCCCTGGTCAAGTACTACAGCAGCTTCCTTTGGCAGAACTATGAGGCCCGAGCGATCGGTCCCGGCAGCGGCATTTCCGCCTTGCCCAGTCTGCACGTTGCGATCGTCACGCTGAATGCGTTCTTCGTTCGGGAGCTCTTTGGCAAAGGGTGGGGCGCACTGGCGTGGATCTTTGTCGCCATCATGAGCTTCAGCTCGGTCTATCTGGGCTGGCACTATGCCATCGACGCCTACGCATCGATCGTTCTCGTCGCGCTTGTCTATTATGCCGGTCTGTGGCTGACCCGCCGCACGCAGCCGAACACCGGTCACCCCGAACCCACAGACTCCGCGCGCCCGCAGTCAAGTTAGGCGGTCGGTGTCAGGATCGCGCCGGGTCAACTGTTATCGGGCCCGGCGGCGATGAGTTTGGATGTGGTGGATGGGCCTTGAACTGGGCTGAGAGAGCCTCCAGTTCCGCCGCGTCAAGCATACCGTTCGATGTCAGCAGCTTTTCGCACGCCATGGCGAAATGGACGTAGTAGTCGGTCGTGTCGTCAGGTCCGCCGGCGCCAATCTCAGCAATCAGACTCGCCTTAAAGTCGTCCCATGGAAAACGATGGTCCATCGCAAGCCGGGACACCACGGCAAAAATGCGCGCCTGCCAGGGCTCGCTGAAGACAGGCTCACCGTCGGTGCTCGGCACCGATGCGACGATGGTGTCGGGTGCAACGTCGCTCATGCCGGTTCCAGATAGGGTTCCCACAAATCGAGGCATAAGGAATCGCCATCGACCCCATCTTCGCCCCAGATCTCACGTGCCGAAAAACAAACCGTATAGACGTGCTGAGGATCCTCGCCCTGCCATTCGGAGTTCGTGTCGGGATAGACGAAAATGCCGTGATCCCGGACAATCTCGCCAACCTTGCCGCGCGAATAACGGGTCGACCGCGTGTGATGAAACGGGTGCACGTTCTTCACACGAACGCGGTCGCCGACCTTGAAACCTGCCTTGACATCGGCATCGGCACGACGCGTCGAGGCCCCACCCTCAATGGCGGCGGCGACCTCTTCCAAGGTCACCTCACCCATTCTTGAGATCCTTCTTCAACTCCTCAACGCGCTGATCGATTTCCGCCGGCGTCAGCACGCCCTTCTCTTCCAGAATTGCTTCGACCGAACGCATCCAGAGCTCATAGTAGGTTGCCTTCAAGTAGGTGTCAGCGGGAATACGCTCGATGCTGCGGCGCAGGTGGTCGTCAACAAATCCGACACTGTCGGCTGCCTGGAGTGAAATGCCGAAGGCCCGCTTTTCCCATTCGTGATGGAAGGCCGGCTCGTCTTCCTCGCGTTCGATGCGGCCAAAACCGTGCATGCCGCCCATGTCATGAATGCCATCCATAGAGATCCTCCTAGACCGCGGCCACGCCGATCATGCCATCGCGGGTGACCAGCGCGGCGAGCTCGTCCTCGCTCATGCCGTCGGTCCCCTCGGGCCGCATGGGCAGCACGAGATAACGGATCTCGGCACTGGAATCCCAGACCCGCACCTCGACATCCTTCGGCACCGTCAAACCGAATTCGTCGAGCACCGCGCGCGGCTCGCGGACAACCCGCGAACGATAGGGCGGACTTTTGTACCAGACCGGCGGCAGGCCCAGCACCGGCCAGGGGTAACAGGAGCACAAGGTGCAGACGACGACGTTGTGAACCGTCGGCGTGTTCTCCAGCACCACCATGTTTTCTCCCTGGAGGCCCGAATAGCCGAGCTCGCCAATCGCGGCCGTGGCGTCGTCAAGCAGGCGTTCCTTGTAGGCCGGATCGGTCCAGGCGCGCGCAACCACGGCAGCACCGTTGCGCGGGCCAACGCGGGTCTCGTAGTAGTCCACCATGCGGTCGATGCCGACCGGGTCAACCAAACCCTTCTCGGCAAGAAGGCTCTCGATCGCCTTCACCCTCAGTGCGATGTCCGATTCCGGTTCGTTGTGGCCGTGACCTGCCATGAACAATCGTCCTCACATGTTCGTCCGATCCGCGCAGAGCATACGTTGCCGGTCGCCTGCGGTCCATGGCGCTTGGCACGCTGGCATGCCCAATCTTCAGCATCTCCTTGACCTGCCGCGGGCTGGCTTCGAAACTGCCGGGGCGGCGGGGATCGGCCTGCCCGCATGGCGCCATGGCGGCGCCATGGAGATCAGGTTTACGGAGAGGAAACGGATGGCCATCGCCGTATCGATGACGGTGAACGGGAAACAGGTCTCGGGCGAGGTGGAAGAACGCACCCTTCTCGTCCAGTTTCTGCGCGAACACCTGCGGCTGACCGGCACGCATGTCGGCTGCGATACCAGCCAATGCGGCGCCTGCGTCGTGCATCTTGACGGCGCTTCGGTCAAAGCCTGCACCCTGCTTGCCGCCCAGGCCGACGGCCATGACGTCATGACCATCGAAGGCATCGCCGACGGCGATACATTGCATCCGATGCAGGAGGCCTTTCGCGAAAACCATGGCCTACAGTGCGGCTTCTGCACACCCGGCATGATCATGAGCGCGATCGATCTCCTGAAAAACAACCCCAGTCCGAGCGAGCAGGAGATCCGCCACCACCTGGAAGGCAACCTGTGCCGCTGCACCGGCTACCACAACATCGTGAAGTCGATACAGGCAGCCGCCCAGACCATGGCCGGCGACTGAGGGAAACAGGACAATGTATAGCTTTGCCTACCACAAGCCGTCGTCTCTGGATGAAGCGACGAGCCTCTTCGCCGAGGCTGACGACGCCCGCTACATCGCCGGCGGCCACACGCTTTTGCCCAGCATGAAGCTTCGCCTGGCGGGTCCATCCGACTTGATCGATCTGGGCGGGCTCGGCGACCTGAAGGGCATCAGCGTCGACGATCAGGGCGTCAAGATCGGCGCCGGCACGTGCCACAACGCCGTCGCGGTATCCGCCGACGTTCGCGCGGCCATACCGGCCTTGGCCGACCTGGCGGGCTGTATTGGCGACTTTCAGGTGCGCAACCGCGGCACGATCGGCGGATCGCTCGCCAACAACGATCCAGCCGCCGACTACCCCGCGGCGGTCCTGGGCTTGGCGGCGACCGTTCACACGAACAAACGCGACATCGCCGCCGATGACTTCTTCACAGGCATGTTCGAAACGGCGCTCGACGACGGCGAGCTCATCGTGGCCGTCAGCTTTCCCAAACCACGGCGTGCCAGCTATGCAAAGTTCCCCAATCCCGCATCCCGTTACGCCATTGTCGGGGTGATGGTCGCTGAAACAGCGAACGGCGTGCGCGTCGCCGTGACGGGCGCCGGCCCTTGCGTGTTCCGTGTCGCCGAGATGGAGCAGGCCCTGGCCCAGGATTTCAGCAAGCAGGCAGTTGCCGAGATCCAGGTTCCTGAAGACGATTTGAACAACGATATCCATGCAGGCGCCGACTATCGCGCGCACCTCGTGACCGTGATGGCCGGACGCGCAGTGGCGGCGGTACGCTAACGCGACAGCACCAATCTCGGTTTCCGGTCGCGGTATTGTGACCCCAACCCACAGGTAGCCACGCGTTTTCGCCGGGATGCAGTTCGTTTGCCTTTGGCGGCACGGTGTTATGATGGCGCTATGACGGCGCCTCGGTCCCAGCCTGCCCTGGCAGGTCCTCATGACTGATCAGCCGCCGCCCAAGCGGGTGCGCCGGCGCATCGCTTTGTTGGCCGCATTGGGTATCGGCCTCATTGTGGTCGCCCTCGCGGTGACGTACGCGGCACGCATCCCGATCGCCATGTGGGTCGCCGCCGACGTCTTGGCCGATACACCGTTCGAGAACGCGACGTTCCACCTCGTCGTGCTGAATGACGAACGGCTGGTGCTGGAGGATCTCGAAGCCGACTATCCGTTCCACGTCCGCGCGGCGCGCGTCGTCGTGACCTACGAGCCCTTGGCCGCGTTGGACGGTTCGATCGAGTCGGTCACCGTATCCGGCCTCCAAGCCACGCTCACCCCCGACCAGCTAACGGATCTGCAGGCGTCCGATGGGTCGAGCGGCGAGCCGCCGGTCGCCATTGGACGGCTGGGTGTCGAAGATGGCCTCGTATCGCTGATGCTTGGCGAACGTCAGATCGACCTCACGTTGAATGGTGAACTCGCCAGCTTCAATCCGCTAGCGGGCATGTTCGACGTGGCGGTCGCAGACCCCGAATTTCGTCTGAACGGCCCTGTCACCATTCGTTCCAGCGACGGACAGACCGGCCCCACCGTAACCTGGCGGATTGACGGTGGTGACGTTCAACGCGACGAGCTATCCATGGCGGATGTCACGGGCCAAGTGCTGGTCGAGGGCCCGCGTGGCGACGGGACGGGTCTGATCATCGATGTCTCGCTCGCCGCACCGAGGGCGGTCTTCAGACCCTACGACACCGGCCCCTTCAGTCTCGATCTCGAAGCTGCTGTCAGCCTGGGCGACAGACCAGCCATCGATACCGCCTTAGCCACCATGGAACTGGGCGCAGAATCTGGGCCGTTTCATGCGCGCCTTACGGCAAACGTGCGTGACATGACGGATGTGACAACGACAGCCCGGATCGAAATCGGCCGCGACCTCACGATCGCAACCGGCCCGGACATCACGTTTACCGCACCCGCATCGTTAAGCACTCAAGCTACCGCGACGCTTCCCGATGCATGGCTTGGCAATGTGGAAGACCTGACCGATCTGGCATTGACGCTGCTGACGTCGTTCTCGGCGACATTCCAGAGCGACGGCATCGCTATCGTCGGTTATGGCAACGTGGCTTCGGCATCGGGCGACATCACGCTGACACCCCGTGAATCTGAAACCACGATCGTGATCGGGCCGGACACTGTGGCCACGGAACTGCTCGTCGATCCCGATGCGTTATCGGCTTGGGATGTGCCCGAGGACCTGGCCACCGTTCTGTCCGTGCCCATCGATATCGCCATCGATTCTGGTGACCAACCTTTGACGCTCCGTGACCTCGCGGAGGGTGGCCACATGATCGAAGGCGAAGCAGGTCTGAGCCTGACCCAGACAGATCGATCGGCGACACTTCGGCTTGAGGGCAAAGCGCAGCTAGCTCCTGACGCCACCCTGGAAACGGCATTGGTACGCGATGCCGCACTGTCCGTCGTCGCCTCGTCGCTGGGGGATATCGAGGGTCTGTTGCTGATCGGCAGCGGACGGGCGGAATTCAGCGATCAGACGTGGCACGCCGACCTGGAAATCGATGGCACCGCCGAGAGCGCCGTCATCGACACCGCACGCATCGAAAATTTGGCTCTGACACTCCCGCTGGACGCCACATGGAACGGTGAGATCGTCGACCTCACCGCTCAGCCCGTCGTGCTTGCCAGCGCATCGGCGGTCCATGTCGGCGATGCGCGGTCCGGCCCGGTCGAACTGGACCTACCCATGCGGCTCACCGGCACGCCCGATAAGTTCTCGCTTTACCTCGACGACAACGGCTGGATCGACCTTGCCGGCTTGACCCATCCCCACTTCGTTATCGACCAGCCGCTATCGGTTAGGCTCGAACAAATGGGGCTGCCGGTGCTCACGGTCGAGTTTGACGACGACGGTTATCCCGTTTGGGACACGCGCCTGAAGGTTACGCCGCCATCGGCGACCGTGACCGTCCTCGGCGACGACGGCCTGCCGGGAGCGGTCGTCACGGGCACGCTTCCGAAGATTAGCGTTCATGCCAATCAGCTCATTGCCAGTTACTTGACCGCAACGATGGAATCCAGTGGCGGCTCGCTCACCTGGGTCGATCAGGACATCATGGCAACCGGCCTGAAGTCGCTGATCACCTACAACACCGGCCTGTCGCCGTGGCCCCAGCTCCATCTGGAAATCGATGCCATCCAAGATCTTGCCGCCCCCAAACGTTTTGCGGACTTTTCCACCGATATCCGGATTGCACCCGTATGGCCACAAGGCGACGATGTCAGGCTGTCGCTCAACGTTCACGCGCCGGACCGGCGTTACGCCCTGAATGTAGAGGCGAGTTATCAGCCGACAAAAGATCTGGCGACGGCGCTTGTACGTTTGCCGCCCCTCACCTTCGAACCCGGCGGTTATCAGCCCAGCGACCTGTCGCCCATGCTGGTATCCTCGACCAAGGACGTCAGCGGTTCGATTGGGATCACCGGCGACGTCACGTGGCAATCAGGCGTCTGGTCGAGCGACCTTGATGTTGCTTTGCGCGAAATCTCCGCAACGACCTATGGCGTCCGTATCGAACGACTGAACAGCCTGATCAACATTGACGGTGTGATGCCGCCATCAACGCCACCGGGGCAGCTCGTGGCGATCGGCGGCATCGATGCCGGTCTGCCGCTGCGCGACGCGCTGATCAGTTTGTCGCTCAGCGGTGACGGAACATTGAATCTGGAGAGCGCCGAGATGAAGTTCGCCGGCGGCGAGGTCACCGCCGACCCGCTGGTGTGGCATCTTGAGAGCGATCCCGAACCGCTTAACCTGCACGTCACCGGTGTCGATGTCGGTGCGTTGTTTGCCCTCGCAGAACTGGACGACCTCACCGCGACGGGAACGCTGGACGGCACCATTCCGGTCCGCGTCGTCGGCGATGACGTCTTGATCGAAGGCGCGCATTTGGCGAGCCGCGAGCCCGGCCAACTGCGTTATCTGCCGGACGGCGCACCGACAGGTCTGGGCGCCGATGACGCCAGCATCGATCTGGTGCTGGCCGCGCTCAGCAACTTCCATTACGACCGCCTCGATGTCGATCTGAGCCGCGCTGCGGGCGGCGAGACCGAGGTCGGCCTGCATATTGCCGGATCCAATCCGGATCTGTATGACGGCTATCCGATCGAACTGAATGTCAATCTGACCGGCGAATTGGACCGAATTGTGCGCGACAGCCTTGCCGGTTACCGCATTCCCGATGAGATCAAAGAGCGACTGTCGGGTTTTTGACACAAAGGACGTATCAGATGGATGTCGCGAGCAGGGAGGCCTCCGTGACCGACCATACAAGACCTACCAGGGCACAGCCCGGCACCCTAACGGCCGTACTTTTTTTGGCCGTGGTGCTGGTGGCCGCCTGCCAGCCAACCGTCAGGGTTGAAGCGCCGAAAGACCCGATTGTCATCAATCTTAACGTTAAGATTGAACAAGAAGTCAGGGTCAAACTCGAGAAAGATGTCGAAGATCTGCTGGAGCAGGACGATGATATTTTCTGATCATGGCCTCACACGCCGACGGCTGATGGTCTTAAGCTTGTCCGCGATCGCGTTCCTGGCTGTCGATGCGGCGCCGGCCCTGGCGCAAAGCCTGGATGACGCGCGGGCCGCCGGCTATGTCGGCGAACGCCCGGACGGCTATATCGGCCTGGTCGATGCAAGTGCGCCCTCTTGGGCGGCGCAACTGGTCGACTCGGTTAACACCGAACGCCTGGCACGCTATCAGGAGTTGGCAGTCTCGAACGGCACGTCTGTCGAAGCCGTCCAGGTCGTCGCGGCCCAGAAGATCATCGACCGTTTGCCAGCCGGTTCCTATTACATGGACGCTGGCGGAGCCTGGGTGCAAAAATAGGCGCCAAGCCGACTTCCTTACCTTGGCATTGCCCCTGGCATGACATTGCCTGAGACCATCGACGATACCGCGTCCATGCTGGCGACCTGCGATTACATTGCCGACCGCAGCCTGGCGACAACCGTCTATCTGTCACTCAAGATGGGCCGCCCGCTGTTTTTGGAAGGCGAAGCCGGCGTCGGCAAGACGGAGGTCGCCAAGGTCCTAGCGCAGGGTCTGGGCCGCGATCTCATTCGCCTGCAGTGTTATGAGGGTCTGGATATCGCCCACGCGGTCTACGAGTGGAACTATCCGCGCCAGATGGTCGAGATCAGGCTGGCCGAGGCCGACGGCAGCGCCGATCGGCGCAGTGTCGCCGACAGCATCTATACCGGCGACTTCCTGATTCAACGGCCGATCCTTCAGGCTCTGGAGCCGCACAAGGATGGTCCGCCGGTGTTGCTGATCGACGAACTCGATCGCACCGACGAGCCGTTCGAGGCTTTCCTTCTGGAGATTCTCTCCGATTTCCAGGTGACGATCCCGGAGCTGGGCGTTGTCAAAGCCGACACACCGCCGATCGTGGTCGTTACCTCGAACCGGACACGCGAGATCCACGATGCGCTGAAGCGCCGCTGCCTCTATTTCTGGATCGACTACCCCGATGCCGCACGCGAACTAGAGATTCTGCATCGCAAGGTCCCGGCCTGCGACGAACGCCTGTCGGCCGAGATTGTCGCCTTCGTTCAAGCTCTGCGCGACCAAGATCTGTTCAAACACCCGGGTGTTGCCGAGACGATTGACTGGGCGACAGCCCTGGTTCAGCTCGACGTCTTGGCGCTTGCCCCCTCCATGATCAACGACACCTTGGGCGTGCTGCTCAAGTACCAGGATGACATCGCTAGGGTGCGCGGTTCAGAAGCCGCCGCCATTCTGGATCGCATTCGACGTGACAGCGTGTCCGCCGGAGCTGTTGCGGAATGACCGCCGGTCCGGCGCCCTCGCCTGACGCCGGCAAACTTGCCGACAACATCGTACTGTTCGGCCGAGCCTTGCGGTCGGCAGGTCTGCCTGTAGGCACCGGGCGGATTCTGAATGCTGTTCGGGCGGTGGAGGCTGCCGGTGTTACCCGACGTGATGATTTCTACTGGGCCTTGCACGCCCACTTCGTCAGCCGTCATGACCACCACACCATCTTCGATCAGGCTTTCCACGTCTTCTGGCGTGATCCCGAACTGCTTGGGAAGATTTTGAGCCTGGTGTTGCCATCGGCTCCATCAGAAAGCGGGGACACACGCGAACCATTGAGCCAGCGCGTCGCCGACGCGTTGGGCGTGGGACAGCAGAATGACCACGCAGCGGAAGCCGACGACGACATCGAAACCGACATGACGATGACGTTCTCGGATCGCGAGGCGCTGCGCGATATGGATTTCGACTCCATGTCCGCCGATGAGATAGCCCGCGCCAAGAAAGCCGTCACCGCCATCACGCTCAACCTGCGCCCAATCACAACACGGCGGCTGCGCAGTCATGCGTCCGGCGACCGCGTCGATATGCGCGCGACCATGCGTGCGGCCCTACGTGGATCCAGTGGCATCATCACTCTTGAGCGGCGCCGCCGCCGCACGCGACCGCCGGCCCTGGTGCTGTTGTGTGACATCTCCGGCTCCATGAGCGGCTATAGCCAGATGCTCGTTCACTTCGCTCATGCGCTGACCAATGACCGGGACCGCGTCCACACCTTTCTGTTCGGCACCCGTCTCAACAACATCACGCGCCACCTGCGTCACAAGGATGTCGAACGCGCCATGGCCGACGTTGCCGATGCCGTTGACGACTGGTCGGGCGGCACGCGGATCGGCGGCTGTCTGCACAGCTTCAACCGCGACTGGTCGCGTCGCCTGTTAGCCCAGGGCGCGGTTGTCGTCTTGATGACCGATGGCCTCGATCGCGATACCGGCGACAATCTCGCCATCGCGGTAAATCGACTGCATATGTCGAGCCGGTGCCTGATATGGCTTAATCCCCTGTTGCGCTATGATGGGTTTGAACCCAAATCCTGGGGGATACGGGCGATGCTGCCCCATGTCGACGTGTTCCGTTCCGCACACAACCTGGCAAGTCTCGAAGAGCTGGCGGGACTTCTTGCCGACGCGACAGGGGCAGACGATGAGGAGAGCATGCGATGGCGACAAGCGATCTAGAGGGCGACGTCCTGGCCGAAGCGCTTGCCTGGCAGCAAGCCGGCCATCAGGTCGCTCTGGCAACCGTGACGGCGACTTGGGGTTCCAGTCCGCGCCCGGTCGGAAGCCAACTGGCCGTCCGCGACGACAGCACGTTTCGCGGTTCGGTGTCCGGCGGCTGCATCGAAGGCGCGGTAATCCAGGAGGCGCTTGCGGCCCTTAAGGACGGCAAGACGCGCAATCTGGAGTTTTCCGTCAGCAACGAACAGGCCTGGGAGGTCGGGCTGACCTGTGGCGGCACGGTGCAGATCTTTGTCGAGCCGGTCGCGTGACGCCGCAAACGCTCGAAGAACTGCAACGCGCGCGCCTCGACCGTCAGCCCACCGTCGTCGCGACATGGCTTGATGACGGCGAACAGGTCCTGGTGACGCCGCACAACGGCGCGTCTCCACCACCAATCGCACAGGCAATTGGTCAAGCGCTCGCGGACGATCGTTCGCAAACGGTCGAAATCGACGGCCGACGCCTGTTCCTTCATGTCTTCAACACGCCGCTTCGGCTGATCGTGATCGGCGCGGTGCATATCGCCGAGCCGCTCGCCCGCTACGCCACGATTGCCGGCTACGACGTCGCGCTGGTTGATCCGCGGCGCGCCTTTGCCGACCGTGAGCGGTTTGCCGGCGTCACGATCATCGACGCCTGGCCCGACGACGCCTTGGCCGAACTCAAGCCGGACCGCCGCACCGCCATCGTCACCTTGACCCATGATCCCAAGATCGATGACCCCGCGCTTCATGTCGCGTTGCGCGCACCGGTGCTCTACATCGGCTCGTTGGGCAGCAAGAGGACCCATGCCAAACGTGTCGAACGGTTGCGCGAAGCGGGTTTTTCCGATGACGAGATCCGCCGCATTCACGCGCCAGTCGGTCTCGACATCGGCGCCAAATCGCCGCAGGAAATCGCGCTTTCGATCATGGCCGAAATCACCGCTGTCCGCCGCGAGAAAGCGTCTTGAAGTTTGCCGCCATCTCCGTCGGCGAGGCTGAGGGCGCCATTCTTGCTCACAGCACGCGCTGTGGTGACCGCACGCTGAAGAAGGGATTGGTGCTGTCGGCCGATCATGTCGCGGCCCTCGACGCAGCGGGGATCCAAGACGTCGTGGTCGCGCAGCTTGGCCCCGACGACATTCATGAGGATGAGGCCGCGCAGCGGGTTGCCGCCTCGATGGCGGGGCCCGGTCTTGAGATCGCCGCGCCCTTTACCGGCCGCGTCAACCTGATTGCCGACGAGGCCGGTATCGTCGTACTCGACACCGCACGCATCGAGCAGTTGAATCGGGTCGATGAATCGCTGACGGTCGCCACCCTGCCCGCCTTCGATATTGCCGAAGCCGGCCAAATGGTCGCGACGATCAAGGTCATCCCCTTCGCCGCGCCACGGGTTTGCGTCGAAGCATGGGAAGCCATCGCGTCAAGCGATGGTCCGGTCGTTCGTGTTGCGCCCTTGCGAATGAAACGCATCGCGCTGATTTTGACCCAAACCGATGTCACGTCCGACAAGGTGCTGGACAAAACCGCCCGTGTTGTCGCCGATCGACTGGCGGCCTTAGGCAGCGACGTGGTCGCCGAAAGCCACTGCCGTCACGACACCGATGCGTTGGCGTCTGAGCTCGAGCGCGTCGGGTCCGATATCGACATGACGCTGATCTATGGCGCTTCGGCGATCACCGACCGCCGCGACGTGATCCCATCCGCCATCGAGCAGACCGGCGGCACGGTCCGGCACTTCGGCATGCCGGTCGACCCCGGTAATCTTCTGCTCCTGGCCGAACGACAGGACAAACCGGTGCTTGGATTGCCCGGCTGTGCACGATCGCCGAAGCTGAATGGTTTCGACTGGGTCTTGCAACGCTTGTTGGCCGACATTCCGGTTTCATCTCACGACATCATGGCCATGGGGGTCGGCGGCCTGCTCAAAGAGATCCCATCGCGCCCGCAGCCGCGACGCGAGCCCCCGGAACAGCGTGCACCGCGAATCACGGCCCTGGTTCTGGCAGCCGGTCAGTCCCGCCGCATGGGACGCGACAACAAATTGCTCGCGCCAATTGACGGTCGCGCGATGGTGCGCCATGTCGCCGAAGCGGCTGTCGCTTCGCGGGTTCACGCGACCATCGTCGTTACGGGCCACGAGGCCGATGCGGTGCGCGATGCGCTCGGTGGTCTCAATATAACATTCGCGCACAACCCGGGCTTTGCAGATGGGCTCAGCACATCCCTGCGCGCCGGGCTTGAAGCGGTTGGCGACGATTGTGACGGCGTGGTCGTATGCTTGGGTGACATGCCGGGCCTCACAGCCGACTTGCTCAATCGCTTGATCTCAGGCTTCAATCCATCCGAGGGACGGGCCATCGTCTTGCCGACCCATCGCGGCAAACGTGGCAATCCCGTGCTGTGGGGCCGCCGCTTTTTCGAGACAATGAAAACGGTCGCCGGCGACGTCGGCGCGCGTCACCTGCTGGGCGAAAACGAAGACCTGGTTGTCGAGATCGCTGCGGACGACGATTCGGTGCTCGTCGATATCGACACGCCCGAAGCCCTGAAGGCCGCACGCGGGGGCTAACTCAAGACTTCCGACGTATCCGCCGCCACCACGTCCTGGAGATCCAGCACAACGCGCACGGCATCGGGATCGTCGGGGACATTGTGCTCGTGGAATCCCAGACCTGCCGTGAAGTCGCGCATGCGGCGGTTTTCGCGCAAGACTTCACCAACCATGTGCGCCGTCCCGCGCGCACGGCAGTAGCGAATCATCTTCTGCATCAATGCAGCACCCAGCCCGAGACCCTTGAGGTCGGACCGCACGACGATCGCAAACTCCGTCGTTTCGTTGTCGGGATCTGTGAACGTTCGAACCACGCCAAGCGTATCGCGCTCCGGACCGACGGCGATGAATGCCATTTCCCGGTCGTAGTCGACCTGGGTCAGGCGCGCCATCTGGCTGTGTGGTAGTTGTCTGACTTGATTAAAGAAACGAAAGCGGATGTCTTCCGGTGTCAGTTTGTCGACAAAAGCATAATGACGCTCTTCGTCTTCGGGGCGGATCGGACGGAACAGAACGTCACCGACGCCGTCAAACACCGCATGCTCTTCCAGCTCTTGTGGATAGGGCCGGATTGCGGGGCTGTGTGTGACACCGGCCTCGGCCAGACCAATGCGTGCATCAAGCGCGATCACGCCATCCTTGTCGACGACCAGCGGATTGATGTCGAGCTCCTCGACTTCGGGCAGATCCACGGCGATCTGCGCCACCTTGATGAGCGTCAGATAGAGCGAGTCGAAGTCGATCGACGGCTGGTCGCGAAACCCTTCAAGACGCCGGACAATACGCGTGCGCTCGACCAGTTCGGCCGCCAGCTTCATGTTGATCGGCGGCAGTGCCACCGCGCGATCGGCAATGACCTCGACGGCCCGGCCGCCTTCCCCAAACAACACGAAGGGTCCGAAGATCGGATCTTGACCCAATCCCAGGATGAGCTGGAAACCGCGCGGACGCCGCGCCATTTGCTGTACCGTAAATCCGTCAAGCCGCGCGTCTGGTACGAGCTTGGCGATGCGCTCCTGCATTTCTTCGGCCGCACCGCGCACCGCGTAGGCGTCCTTTAGATCGAGCACGACACCACCAACGTCGGACTTGTGGGTGATGTCGGGCGACAGGATCTTGACCGCGACGGGGAAGCCGAGTTCCTCGGCCGTCGTTGCAGCATCGCTGGGCGTCGGCACGCGACGCGACGCGACGACAGGAATGGTGAACGCCTCCAAGACCGCCTTGGCTTCCGGTTCGGTCAAGAGCGTGCGGTCGTCCGCCCTTACCGCATCGATGACGTTGCGTGCGGCGGCGATATCCGGCGTAAACGCTTCTGGAATGTCGGCGGGCGTTTCAAGCAGCAACTGCTGCAGTTCCGTATAGCGCGCGGCATGAAGGAAGCCCCTGACCGCGCTTTCTGGCGTGGTGTAGGTCGCCAACCCCTTGTCGCTTAACGCCTGTTGCGCACGCTCGGCGCCACGTCCGCCCAACCATGACGTGACAATCGGTTTGCGTGTCGACGCTAGCTTGTCAGCGACGGCGGAAGCCGCGTCCAGCGAGTTGGCAATCGCCGTCGGCGCGTTCAAGACCAGCAGGGCATCGCTGCCAGGGTCGGCGATGACGGCCTCGAGCGCTTTGACATAGCGGTCCGGCGGAGCGTCACCGATGATGTCGACGGGGTTGCCGCGCGACCACGTTGGCGGCAGGACATCGTCGAGGGCACTGATGGTTTCCGGCGCCAGCTTGGCCAAGTGCCCGCCGCCGTCGATCAGCGCGTCAACCGCCATCACGCCCGGCCCGCCCCCATTGGTGACGATAGCCAGACGGTTGCCGGCCACGCGCCGGCAGCGCGCCAACGTTTCGACTACGCTGAAGAGTTCTTCGAAGTCATAGGCCCGCAGCACACCGGCGCGCGCCATCGCCGCCTCAAAGACATCATCTGCGCCGGCCAGCGCCCCGGTATGCGACATCGCCGCCGCGGCAGCCTCGCTGACACGGCCCGACTTGATCGCGACCACCGGCTTGTTGCGTGCCGCCGCACGCGCCGCCGACAGGAATTTCCGCGCGTGACGGATCGATTCAATATAGAGCAGGATCGACTTGGTCGCGGGATCGCTGGCCAGGTCGTCGATGACATCGCCGAAGTCGACGTCCAGGCTGTCGCCCAGGGACACGAAACGGGAGAACCCGATGCCGCGCGCCGACGCCCAGTCGAGAACCGCCGTACACAGTGCACCGGACTGAGAGACGAACGCGATACTGCCCGTCTCCGCACCGCCCGGCGCAAAGCTCGCGTTGAGCGACTGCGACGGCACGATCAGCCCGACGCAATTGGGACCCAGAACACGGAGGAGATGCGGGCGTGCGGCGTCCAGCATCGCTTGCGCCAGGGTGCGGTCTTCCGACGCTTCGTTGCCCAGCCCGGCGGTCAGGACGACCGCGCCCTTGGTGCCCCGCGCCCCGAGCTCCGCGATCAGGCCGGGCACAGTCGCCGGTGGCGTGCAGATGACGGCCAGGTCCGGCGTTACCGGCAGGTCGGTGACGGAGCCGTAACACAGCACCCCAGCCACGGCCTGGTGTTTGGGATTGACCGGCAGGACCGGGCCCTGGAAGCCGCCGGTCAGCAGGTTGCGCATGACCGTGGCGCCGACGCTGTGAGCCCGGTCTGAGGCGCCGATGACGGCGACCGATGACGGAGCAAAAAGGCTTTCCAGATTGCGCGTTGTCATGGCGGCCTTGTAGCAGAATTACGGAGGTGGTTGGTCCATCAACTCGACGAATGCCCGGACGACACGCTGAGAGCGTCGATCGGCGCGGCAGACGACGTATTCGTCGGTTGTAATATCGGCATCCCGTAACGGAATTGCGACAAGGCGTTCATCTTCGCCGAATTCGGTTTCGTTGACGACGCCGACGCCGAGGCCGGCGGCCACAGCCTCGCGCACGGCTTCGCGGCTTTCGATCTCCATGACAACCTCTGGCGCGATGCCGCGCTCGACCAGCGCCGCCTCGAACACGCGCCGGGTGTTGGAGCCCTGCTCGCGCAGGATCATCGGTTCGCCGTCCAGCTCGCCGATAGCAAGGGACCGCCGGCGGCCCCAAGCGTGGCGGCGCGGCACAAAAACGACCAGCCGGTGGCGGGCGACATGGTGGAAGTCGAGCCGCTCGTCGTCGACCAGCCGAGCGAGCACGGCGACATCGGTGCGGTAGGACAGCAGATCCTCCAGCATGTCATCGGAGTTACCGATCGCCAGCGACACCCTGATCTCAGGGTGGCGTTCGCGAAACGCCGACAAGTGATGCATGACGTGATAGGGGCCGTCTGCGCCGACCGTGAGGTAGCCGTGATCCAGCCCACCGGACTCGTTCAGCAGCGTCACGGCCTCATCCAGAGCGGCGAAGCCACGCTGCGAGATCGCATGCAGTTCCTCGCCCAGCTTGGTCAGGTTCAGGCGCCGGTTGACCCGGTGAAACAGCTCGACGCCATAAGCCTCCTCCAAGGCCTTGATCTGCACGGTGATGGCGGGCTGGCTGACGCCGAGATTCTCGGCGGCGTGGGTCACGCTGCCGGTTTCAGCGACACCATGAAAGGCGCGGAGTTGGGCAAATTTCATAAACTCAATATATCAAACCTTTAACGAAAGGTAATTTGATTAATGGCGTGGCCAGACCTAGGTTCACCGCTAAACCAGAGGACCACGACGTCATGAACCAGACCGACCGAACGCCCCTGCTCCTCACCCCCGGCCCGCTAACGACCAATCCCGCGACACGGCGCGCGATGGATCGTGACTGGGGTTCGCGCGACACCGACTTCATCGCGCTGACGGCACGCGTGCGCCGGCGCCTGGAGGAACTCGCCGGCGGTACCGAGGGCGAGTTCGTCGCCGTGCCCCTGCAAGGCAGCGGCACCTTCGTGGTCGAAGCGACCCTGGGCACCATGGTGCCGCGCGACGGCAAGGTTCTGGTCTTGATCAACGGCGCCTATGGCCGCCGCATGGCGTCCATGCTGGAGATCATGGGCCGGGCCCACACCGCCATAACCTGTGCAGAGCATGAGCCTGTCACCGGCGCCATGGTGGAAACCGCGCTTTCGAACGACGCCGCCATCACGCACGTCGCGGCCGTGCACTGCGAGACGACATCCGGCATCTTGAACCCGATCGAGGAGATCGCGGCGGTCGTCGCGAACCACAACAAACGCCTGCTGATCGACGCCATGAGCAGCTTCGGCGCGATTGCGATCGACCCGGCGCGCGTCCCCTTCAGCGCCATCATGGCCTCGTCCAACAAGTGCCTTGAAGGCGTGCCGGGCATCGGGTTTGCGATCCTGCGCGCAACTGACCTCGCCGAGACCGCCGGCAATGCCCACTCGTTGAGCCTCGACCTGCATGCCCAGTGGAAGGGTTTTGAGAGCAACGGCCAATGGCGATTCACGCCGCCGACCCACGTGCTCGCGGCGTTCGATGCCGCCCTGGCGCGCCATGAAAGCGAAGGCGGCACCGAGGGCCGCCACGAACGCTACGCCAAAAACTGCCAAACGCTCGTCACCGGCATGCGCGCCCTGGGTTTCCAAACCCTGCTCCCTGACGAGTTGCAGGCGCCCATCATCGTCACCTTCCTTGCCCCCGAAGACCCGGCCTTTGCGTTCTCGAAGTTCTACGACCTCCTCCACGCGAAGGGGTACGCCATCTACCCGGGCAAGCTGACCGAGGCCGACAGCTTCCGCGTCGGCTGCATCGGCGACCTCGACGACAGTGACATGACGGCGGCCGTCAGCGCCATCGGCGAGGTCATTGCCGATATGGGCGTCAGTCCGTCACCAAAAACGCCTAGCCCGAAAACCAATGCAACACATGAACCAGTGAGTGTAACTCAATGACATTTATCTATAATCGAGAATTCCGTGGACCGCTGGAGGCCTGCATCTTCGATTGGGCCGGCACGGTTCTGGATTTCGGCTGCGTGGCGCCTGCCGCCGCCTTCGTCGAGGTGTTCGAGCGCCACCAGGTGCCGATCACGGTCGAAGAAGCGCGCGGTCCGATGGGGGCCCACAAGCGGGTTCACATCCAGCAGATCACCGAGATGACCGGCGTGCGCCAGCGCTGGGTGGACGCCCACGGCCGCGCGCCGACCGACGACGATGTCGATACCATGTATCAGGAGTTCATTCCGCTGCAGCTCGATTGCCTGGCGGACTATTCGACCCTGATCCCCGGCACCCTGGACGCGGTGAAGGCGCTGCGCGAGCGGGACATGAAGATCGGCACGACGACCGGCTACATCTCCGAGATGACGGCGATCAATCTGGTTGAGGCCAAGAAGCAAGGATTTGAGCCGGATTCGACCGTCTGCTCGAACGAAGTGCCCAAGGGCCGCCCCTATCCCGACATGTGCCTTCAGAACGCCATCAATCTCGAAGTCTCCTGCGTTCAGGCCTGCGTCAAGGTCGACGATACGGTAACCGGCATCGAAGAAGGGCTGAACGCCGGCATGTGGACGGTGGCCCTGACCGTCTCGGGCAACGAGGTCGGCTTGGCGCTCGACGACTGGCAGGCGCTCTCCGCCGACGATCAGGCGCGGCTGCGCGCCAAGGCCGAAGACAAGATGCGCCGCTCGGCCGCCCACTATGTCGTCGACACGGTGGCCGACCTGATGCCCTGCATCGACGATATCCAGGCCCGGCTCGCGCGCGGCGAGAAGCCTTGATGAGGTAACGAATTGCGTAGGGTTCTGATGTTCGACTTGGGCGGCGTCCTCGTCGAAAACACCATGTTTGAAGAGCTCCCAGAGCTCATTGATGGTGACATCGACGACAGCGACCTGAAGGCCAAATGGCTTCAAAGCCAAACAGCTCGCGAGTTCGAGTTAGGCAACTGCTCGCCGGAGGCGTTTGCCATTGCGATCGTCGAAGAGTTTCAGCTCTCCACAAGTCCGGCGGAGTTCCTTGAAGCGTTCTCAGGCTGGCCAAAGGGTTTCTATCCAAGCGCGCCAGACCTCCTTGCCGATCTGCGCAAGCGGTATGTGACGGGATGCTTGAGCAACTCCAATGAACTGCATTGGACCGATCACGTAACGTCGCACTTCGACCATTGCTACTCGTCGCATATTTTGAAGAAGATCAAACCGGACGCTGCGGTTTTCGAGGCTGTTACCGACGATATCGGCTGCCAGCCCAGCGATGTCGTGTTCTTCGATGACTCACGACTCAACGTTGACGCGGCCCAGGCCTTTGGTTGGGTGGCACATCTTACCGTCGGTTATGCGGCACTCAATCGGGTGCTAAGCGAAACGGGGATCACGCGCTAGACCCGCGATAGCCTGAGTTCAGGCCGGGATTGACGTAACTCCCCCGATCAATGCCGTGAAATCCAATGTCGCTTTAGGGCTCGAAATCTACCGGGCGATCCGGCACATTCCGTCGCCGCCTCACCGGAGAGATTGTCATGACGGTTACCCTGGAGGACATTCGCCAGGCCGCCCAGGACTTGGTCGGTCAGGTCGTGCGCACGCCGTGCAGCCATTCGCGCACGCTGTCGGAGATTTCCGGCGCCGAGGTCTATGTCAAGTTCGAGAACCTGCAGTACACCGCATCATTCAAGGACCGCGGCGCCTATATCAAGATGTCCTCGCTGAGCCAGGAGGAGCAGGCCAAGGGCGTTGTCGCCATGTCGGCCGGCAACCATGCACAGGCGGTCGCCTATCACGCCCAGCGCCTGGGCTTGGCCGCGACCATTGTGATGCCCGAGGGCTCGCCCACGGTGAAGGTGAAGAACACCCGCCGGTTCGGCGCCCGCGTCGTGCTGTCGGGCGAGACCATCGATGATGCGGCGGTCTACGCCCACCAGCTCGCCAATGACGAGGGCCTGACCTTCGTCCATCCCTATAACGACGAGAAGGTTATGACCGGCCAGGGCACGGTCGGCCTGGAGATCCTGGAAGACGTGCCGGACCTGGATGCCGTGATCGTGCCGATCGGTGGTGGCGGCCTGATTTCCGGCATCGCGATCGCCGCCAAAGGCATTCGCCCCGAGATCGAGATCTTCGGTGTCGAGGCGTCGCTCTTTCCGTCCATGTATCAGGCGCTTCAAGGGCTGCCCGTGACGTCGGGCGGGCGAACGGTGGCTGATGGCATCGCGGTCAAGACGCCGGGCGAACTCACCATGCCGGTGGTACGCGAACTGGTCAGCGACATCTTCCTGACCAGCGAGGAGCAGCTTGAACACGGCGTTCAAGTCCTGCTGGAAATCGAGAAGTCCGTCGCCGAAGGCAGCGGTGCCGCACCCCTGGCTGCGCTTCTGGCCCATAGCGACCAGTTCGCCGGCCGCAAGGTGTGCCTGATTCTGACCGGCGGCAACATCGACTCACGCATCCTGTCAGCGGTGATCGAACGCGGCCTGGTGCGTGACGGCCGCATGGTCAGGCTGCGCATCGCCATCCCCGATGCGCCGGGCACGCTCGCCAAGATTGCCGGCATCATCGGCAACGCGGATGCCAACATCATCGAGGTCTATCACCAGCGGGCCTTCTCCAGCCTGCCGGTCAAGCAGGCCGATCTCGACGTCATCCTGGAAACGCTGGACCGCGACCACATCGTCGACATCGTCGGCCGCCTGACCGCCGCCGGTTTCCTGGTGCGCGAACTGGGTCCCGACGAGTCAACCTTGGCGTGAGGCGCCGCCGAACGTCACCTTTCGATCAGATGCCGTATCCGCATGGAGAGTTGACCCGGCCCGCGTGATCGTCAGACTGCACCCCCATGACAAAAACAAAGGTCATATGCGTCGTTCACGGCGACTATTCGAAAACCGGGCGGATCGGCGACAACATTCGCGCCAAGGGGCTTGAAGAAGTCCGCTGCTGCCTGCCGACAGGCGACGAGTTGCCGACCGACTTCGACGATATCGCCGGTGCCATTGTGTTTGGTGGCCCGATGAGCGCCAATGACGACGACAAGCTGGACTTCATCGCCAAGGAACTGCGCTGGATCGACAAGCTGACAGCCGCCGACGTGCCGTTCCTGGGCGTCTGCCTGGGCGCCCAAATGCTGGCGCGGGTGCTGGGTGCCGAGGTCAAACCCCACGATGACGGCTGGCACGAGATCGGTTTCTGCGAGATCGCCCCGACCGAGGCGGGACGCGATGTCATCGGCGACCTGCGCTACGTCTATCATTGGCATGGCGAGGGTTTTGACATGCCGTCCGGCGCCGAGCGGCTGGCGGAAGGCGCCAGCGGTCATTTTCCCAATCAGGCCTACCGTATCGGCGAGCGGATCTACGGCGTCCAGTTCCATCCCGAATGCACGCTCGAGATGATCGAACTGTGGACCAAAGAGGGTGCCGAGAACCTTAGCGAACCCGGGGCCCAACAACCCCACGAGCAGATTGCCGGCGCCAAGCGCTATGACCATCTGGTGGATGCCTGGGTCCCCGGCTTTCTCGACCAGTGGCTGGGTCTTGAGGGTCGCAAAGTCGAGGTGCGCTCAGCCGCCTCCTGATCGATCCCAGATATGCGGTGAGCATCACATCAGAAGCCCTCCCGGGCCCTTGAACCGGTGGGTTGGATGACCATATCCATTTTTAGAATTATTCTAATTATGGAGTTCAGCCGATGCCCACGACAAACGCCATCCCCAACGACGACAGCCAGCGTGTCGCCCAGGAACTCAGCCGGGTTCTGGCCGATACCTACACCTTGATGTTGAAGACCCAGGGTTTCCACTGGAACGTGACGGGCCCGCAGTTCAACAGCCTGCACGAGATGTTCGGCCTGCAGTATCAGGAGCTTTTCCTGGCCGCCGACGAGGTCGCCGAACGGATCCGCGCCCTGGGCGAACCGGCACCGGCAAGCTATCGCGCCTACGCGACCCTGCGCTCGATCGACGAGAACGATGAGCCGATGGACGCTCAGACCATGGTGGCCACACTCGCCGCCGATCACGAGGCGCTGTCGCGCTCCGCCGGCAAGGCGCGTGCGGCGGCCGAGGACGCCGGCGATGAGGTCAGCGTCGATATGATGGTCGCGCGCATGACCCAGCACGACAAGACGGCCTGGATGTTGAAGGCCAACGCGGCCTGAACCATTCAGCCCGCCGCGCCCGCCGGATAGAGCCCCCTCCCTCTCCGCCGGCGGGCGTGGCCGTCTCGTTTTCTAGATCCGACCCTCCAGGACGCCGCGGACCAGCGGCAACCGATCGTTGCCCCAGAACAGGCGACCGCCGATCAGGAATGTCGGCACGCCGAACACGCCGCTCTTCTTGGCCGTGTCGAGCTCATCCTGGTGTTCTTGCCGCACGGCATCGCCGTCAAAGGCCGCGACGAACGCCTGGCTGTCGAGCCCGACCTCGTCGGCCGCCTTGAGGTAATCGTCCCGCACGACCTCATCAGCCCGTCGCACGAACATCAGGCGAAAGATTTCGTGGCTGTAATCCACCACCGCGCCCAGCCGCCGCGCTGCCAGACACGCAAGGCTTGGCAAGTCGCGGTCGAAGGTCAGACGGCCGACCGGTTCGACAAAGGGTACGCCATAGAGCGCCGCCCATTCCTCGGCATCACGCTGCCGGTAGTCCCAGTCATACTGGCCCGACGATGGCGGGCCGCTGAACGGGTTCTGCTCACGCGCGTCCATCAACGCGCTGCTCTTCAGCGGGTGCCAGACAACATCGATGTCGTAATCGGCCTCAAGCGCCTCGATCTGGGTCGCCGCGAGATATGAGTAACGGCTGGATAGCCCAAAATAGAAGTCGACGGTCACCGTCATACCAACCCTCCATTTGTCAACCTCAGGGCGACAATCCGTTCCAGTCGGCGCGGATTGTGTAGCGTGCTTTCAGGCCCATCTGCTTCTCAGATCTTACGAGGAGCCATTCTGATGACCAAAGTTCTGGTGCTCTACTACAGCACGTACGGCCACGTCGAAACCATGGCCGGCGCCATCGCCGACGGCGCGCGCGAAGTCGACGGCGTCGAAGTCACGATCAAGCGGGTGCCCGAGCTGATGCCCGACGATGTCGCCAAGAAAGCCGGCGCGAAGCTCGACCAGACAGCGCCCATCGCCGAGCCGGGCGAGCTCGCCGATTATGACGCCATCATCTTCGGTACCCCCACGCGCTTCGGCAACATGGCCGCGCAAATGCGCAACTTCCTGGACCAGACAGGTGGTCTGTGGATGGCCGACAAACTGGTCGGCAAGGTCGGCAGCGTCTTTGCTTCGACGGGAACCCAGCACGGCGGCCAGGAGACCACCATCACCTCGTTTCACACCACACTGTTTCATCTGGGCATGGTGGTTGTTGGCGTCCCCTATGCCGAAAAACGGTTGCTGAACATGGACGAAATTACCGGCGGTTCACCCTATGGCGCGTCGACCCTTGCCGGTGGCGATGGCAGCCGCGTTCCCAGCGGGAACGAGCTCGCCATTGCCCGCTACCAGGGTCGGCATGTTGCCGAAATCGCCAACAAACTCGCGGCCTGAGGAGGGTCATCATGGGACTGCTTATCGACGGTACCTGGCATGACAGGTGGTATGACACCGACGATAGCGCGGGCCGGTTCGAACGCCAGGAAGCCGGCTTTCGCGACTGGGTCAGCGCCGACGGCTCGACCGGCTTCAAGGCCGAGGCCGGCCGTTACCATCTCTACGTCTCCTATGCCTGCCCGTGGGCCCATCGGACCTTGATCGTGCGCAAGCTCAAAGGGCTGGAGGACATGATCTCGGTTTCCGTCGTCGATCCCCGAATGGGCCAAGAGGGTTGGGTCTTCGGCGACTATCCGGGCGCCACCGATGACCCGGTCAACGGCGCCCGACGTCTGCACGAGGTCTATACCAAGGCCCGGCCCGACATGACCGGGCGTGTCACCGTGCCCGTGCTGTGGGACAAGAAGACCGGCACCATTGTCAGCAATGAATCGTCAGAAATCATCCGCATGCTGAACGGCGCATTCGACGGTCTTGGCGGCGACACGGGTGTTGATCTGTGGCCCAGCGACCTGCGCGAGGCCATCGAGGCGGTCAATCAGCCGGTCTATGACAACATCAACAACGGGGTCTATCGGGCGGGCTTTGCGACCACGCAAGAAGCCTATGAGGAAGCCTTTGACGATCTGTTCCAAACGCTCGATTGGCTCGAAGACCGGCTATCCAAGCAACGCTACCTCGTCGGCGATCGTCTGACCGAGGCCGACTGGCGTCTGTTTACCACCCTCATCCGTTTCGACCCGGTCTACCACGGCCACTTCAAGTGTAACCGCCAGCGGCTCAACGAATTCCCGAACATCTGGAACTACATGCTCGAGCTGTACCAGGTGCCGGGGGTCGCCCAGACTGTCAACATGGACCACATCAAGGTCCACTATTACTGGAGCCACACCACGATTAATCCGACCCGGGTCGTGCCCCGGGGGCCGACGCTCGATTACGCGGCACCCCATAACCGCGAACGCCTGGCAGCAGACTAGAATCAGAAAGGGCCCCGGCGCGTCAAGCTTCCGGGGCCCTCTCGGGTTCGATATTCATGGGTCGATGTCAGTTGCTGTTGAACTTGGTGTTCCGAGCGAAACCTTCGATCTGACCGCGGTGGATACCGATATCGTGGAGCTGGGAATCGGTAAGCCGGGAAAGCTCGCGGCGGGTTGCCCGAATGCGCCAGCCACGACGCAGGTTGTCAAACATTGTGGCCATAGGCTTTGTCCTTTAGCAGGCGGCGCCGCTTCATCGCGACGTCCAACAAGGCGAACATGATCATTCGCGGGTCCGCGCACCATGTGAAAAAGCTCATGACTCCCATGATGTTAGTGCATGCCTCAGAAAGGCAGATTTGTGACGGCCACCACAGCCAAAGACACCTCTTCTAGCGGCGGAATTTGGCGTCGCGCCAGGCGAGCGCGGCCTTGAGCCCCTCCTCCTCGCGGATGCGTTTGAACTCGGCCTTTTCCTCGGTCATCGTCGACTCGATCAAGACGTCGATATCCAGCGCCATCTGCAGCGCGTCGCGCATGCCCATCATGTCGTAAGTCCGGTTGATCGCGCGCTTGGTCATCATGACCGAATGGGCGGCGGCGGCCGCCATGTCCTCGGCCATGGCCATGGCTGCAGCGATCTCCTCGCCGTCGGGCACGACACGGTTGATCAGACCAAAATCATAGGCCTGCTGCGCGGTGATCTTGTCATTGCCGGTCAGCAGCAGCTCCTTTGCCTGTTTGGGGCCGGTCATCCAGGGCATCAGCATGGCGACGATGCCGGAACTGAAGCGTACTTCGGGCTCCCCGAAACGGGTGCTCTCCGCGGCGACCGTGACATCGCAGGCAAGCGCCAGTTCGAACGCGCCGGCGAGGCAGTATCCATGAACCGCCGAGACCGTCGGTTTCGGGCAATCCCAGAACTGCATGATGAAGTCGAGGTCAAAGCGCAGCACCTCATCCCATGCCGCCGGCGTCTCCAGCTTGCGGCCGGCCGAGGCGGCAAGATCGAAGCCGGCAGAGAACGCACGCCCCGCGCCCTTGACCAGGATCGCGCGCACGGCGTCATCGGCCGTCAAACCAGCCATGGCGTCGTTGGTTTCCTCGATCAGGGTGTGGTTGAAGGCGTTCAGCACCTTCTCCCGCTCGAAGGTCAGGATGCCGACCGCGCCATCACGGTCGACCGATATGGCCTCATAGCTCATGCCTCGTCTCCTCCATCGGCCGGGAACACCAGCGCGTCGACCGCGACCGCGCCGTCACCCGATACCAGAACCGGGTTTACATCCATCTCCACAATCGACCCGGCGAGGTCGGCCGCCAGGCCGGAAAGCCGTGCGACCACATCCGCCAGACCGTCGAGGTCGGCGGGCTCGCGGCCGCGCGCGCCGGTCAACAAAGGATAGGCTTTGAGCGTCGCCAGCAGCCGGCGCGCTTCCGCGGCGTCGATCGGCGGCAGGAAACACACGGTGTCGCGGAAGATTTCGACGAAGACGCCGCCCAGGCCAAGCGTCATGACCGGGCCGAAGGTCGGGTCGTCGACCACGCCGACGATGATCTCCGTGCCGCCGCGCGCCTGTCGCTGCAAGGTCACTGCCGGACCAAGCTTGGCACTCATGGCCTCATAGGCTTCGGCGACCGCCTGCTTGTCGCCCAAACCGACCACGACGCCGCCGACATCGGATTTGTGGGCGATGTCCGCGCGCGCTGTTTTCATGACGACGGGGTAACCGAGGCCGTCGGCCGCTGCGCATGCATCGTCCGATGTTGCGGCATCGCGCATCGCCGGGATCGGCGCACCCCACGCGGCGATCATTTGAAGCGCGTCTTCGCTGGTGACCGAACCTTCGGCCAGCCTGCCGCGCCACATGGCAACAACGTCATCGCCGGGGCCCGGCGGCCGCTTGGTCTCCGCGCGGTTGCGATGCCAATGGAAGAAGTGCCACAAGGCCAACAGGCCGGTTTCGGTGCCCATTAGCACGGGCACATCGAGCGCGCGCAGCCGCGCGGCTTCGCCGCGGTCGATGGTGCTGTGCAGATTACCGAGCAATGCACACGGCTTATCGCTGGACTTGTGGAGCGCCGCGATGGCGTTGGTGGAGTCATACAGAATACGGCGATCCGGCACCATGTTGGTGGCGATCACCACGGCGCCGACACCGGGGTCGTCGGCCAGGATCGGCGCGATCTGGGGCAGCACCTCGAAACCGCGCTCCCCCCAATAGTCGACGGGGTTCTCGGGCTCCAGACCGGGGTCCAGCACCTCTTCCAGACGCGCGCGCGTCGGCGCCTCGAGTTCGGTCAGCTCGACACCGATATCGGCGGCCAGGTCGACGATGAGCTGACGCTCGCCGCCACTGTCGGTCTGGACGCCCAGTTGACCCGTTGTCGGCGCGCGCCCGCAGGTCATGATCTCGAGCGTGTCGAGCATCTCGTCGAGGTTGCGCACCCGGATCAGATTGTGGCGGCGGAAGACGGCGTCATAGGCCGCATCCGACCCCGAGAGCGCGCCACTATGGGAGAACGCGAACGCCTGCGACTTTTCCGTGCGCCCCAGTTTCAGGACGACGACCGGCAGCCCCTTCTGATCGGCACGTTCGACCGCCGCGATAAAGTTCTCGGGATCCCTTACCGCTTCCATGACGCAGGCAATCGCCTTGACGTCCGGCTCGTCGCACAGATGGTGGATGTAATCGGCCATGGTCGTCGCGACCTCGTTGCCGACCGAGACGCCGAACGCAAAACCGGCCTGCCGCTGGCTCGCCCCGACGCCCGACCATGTCGATCCGCTGTGCGACAGCAGGGCCACCGAACCCGGCTCGTCGTTGCCCGCCAGATGGGTCATGGAAAGCCAGACATCGTCGATGGCGTTGAAGAGGCCCATGCAGTTGGCGCCGCAGACGGCCATACCGGACTCTCGCGCGATGGCCGCAATGCGTTCCTTCAGCGGCGGATCGCCAGGCGGCTCCTCGTGCAGACGACCGAGCAGCACGGCCGCCTTGACGCCGGCTTCGGCAGCCTCGGTCATTGCCGCCTCGATCCGGTTGTCGCCGACGGCCATGACGGCGCAGTCGGCAGGCTGCGGCAGATCATCGAACCGCGGCACGCAGGGATGGCCGACAGCGGTCTCGTTTGTGGGGTGGATGCCGAAGAGCTGGCCGATAAACCGCGGACCCGCGCAATGGCTCATCACGTTCCGGCCGACAGAGCCTTCGCGCGTCGAAGCGCCCACCACGGCAATCGTGCGTGGGCGAAGCAAGGCGTTCATCGCCTCTTGTGATACGGTCATGGAACTGGGCACCAGGGAGTGGGTGGCGCATCGAAGCCCAGGCGCCAGCCGACGTCAAGCAGGGGAATGGTTTCCGGGATGTCCGGCACGCTTTTTTTGATCGGCACGCCGATCGGCAACTTGGATGACATCAGCCAGCGCGTGCTGACGACGCTGGGCGATCTCGATGCGTTGGCGTGTGAGGACACACGGCGCACCCGGAAGATCTATGAGCACTTCCAGCTCTCGAGCCCCAAGACCATCTTCGCCTGCCACGACCACAACGAAGACCAGGCGGTCAAACGGATCGCCGGCTTGTTGCGCGATGGCCGCAAGGTCGGGCTTGTGACCGACGCCGGTATGCCGGGCATCAGCGATCCCGGCTTTCGCGCCGTGCAGTCGGCCCTGGAGGACGAACACGACATTCAGGTGATACCGGGCCCAAGTGCGGTGGAGACCGCGCTCGCTGTCTCCGGCCTTTCTGCCGCCAGTTTCACGTTCAAGGGATTCGCGCCGAAGAAGTCCGGCAAGCGGCAGAACTTCCTGGCCGCCGATGCGGCGATGCCGCACACGCTTGTTCTTTTTGAGTCGCCGCATCGAACCGGCGGCATGCTGGCCGACGCCCTCGCCGTGCTGGGCGATCGCCGGGCCGCCGTCTGCATCGAGCTCACCAAGATGTTCGAGGAGGTCGCACGCGGTTGGCTGTCGGAACTCGCCGAGCGGTTTGCCGAGGAGACGCCGCGCGGCGAGGTCACCGTGGTGATCGCGGGCAACAATCCGAAGTTCATGCGTCCCGAATCTCAGACGGCATGAAGACGCTGCAGACGCGACGCGGTGACCTCAAGCTGCCGGCGTTTTTGCCGGATGGCACGCGCGCGGTGGTGCGCGGCCTGGACGGTGATGATCTCACCGCCTGCGGGATCGACGCGATCATGGTGAACGCGCTGCACCTCTCCACCAACCCGGGCACGTCAACGGTGGCGGCGGTCGGTGGCATTCACCGGTTCATGGGCTGGGACGGCATCGTCGCTTCGGACTCCGGCGGCTTCCAGGCCTGGTCGCTGGCCCATGCCAACGCGAAGCTGGGCAGCGTGACCGACAAGGGGTTTGTCTATCGCCACGAAAAGAAGGGGCCTAAGAACCTGCTGACGCCGGAGAAGTGCATCCGCCATCAGATCGAGCTCGGCACCGATATCGTCTTCTGCCTCGACCAGTGCACCCATCCCGACGACAGTCCGGACGTGCAGGCCACCAGCGTCGCGCGCACGCTCGCCTGGGCCAAGCGGTGCCGTGACGAGTTCACGGCCCGGGTCGGCGAGCCGGGCGGTCCGGTCAACGACCGCCCCCTGCTGTTCGCTGTCGTCCAGGGCGGCAACGACCCGGACCTGCGCAAGCGCTGTGCCGACCAGTTGGCCGAGATGGGTTTCGACGGTTTCGGTTTCGGCGGTTGGCCGATCGCCGACGATGGCGGTTTAACCGACATGGTCGCCCATGTCGCGGACCTGCTGCCGGCCGACGCGCCCAAACATGCGCTCGGAATCGGCAAGCCGGATAATCTGGTAGCCGCATGGCGCGCAGGCTACCAGCTTTTCGACTGCGCCATCGCGACACGCGATGCTCGGCGGCGCCGCCTCTATGTGACATCAGATTTCGGCTCTATAGATTGGAATAGAAAAGATTTTTTCTCATTTCTTTATGTAGAAGATGAAGAACATGCGCGTGATGACAGCCCCCTCGATTCCGCCATTGACCCGGGCGGTCCCTCGCGCGCCTATCTGCATCACCTCTTCAAGATCAAGGACAGCGCCGCCGAACGGCTGGCGACCAAACAGAACCTTCGCTTCTATGCGGCCATGATCGAACGTTTGCGCCAAACGGCGGCAGAACGGTGACCACTGAGGCTCTCGAAACGGTCGTCACCGACCTCCGTACGAGCACCAAGTATGCGACCCTGTGCGAGGCGACCCTTGAACGGATCGCCACATGGGCGCTTGACCGCCACCCTCGCCCGAAAGACGCGACCAAGGCCGCCAAACGCAAGCTGCATCAGGTGTTTGGCGCCTATCTCGATCCCGGCGCCATCGCCCTGGCCGAGCGCATCGTAGACGGCCTGGGGGACAGTCCGGAGGGTGCGGCCCTCGACGAGGCCGCCGACGCAATTCTGCGTCACCATGCGTCCAGCAAGGAGCGCCTTGCCAGCCTCGGCGATTTCTACCAGTCGCTCTGGCAGATCACCGGCGCACCGACCAGTGTTCTCGACATCGCCTGCGGCTTCTCGCCTTTTGCCCTGCCGATGATGGGCCTGCCAGCGGATTGCCGCTATGACGCCATCGATATCGACGCCCGCCTGATGGCCGTCGGTGAGCGGTTTCGCGCGCGTTGCGGCCAATCTGGCCGTGTCACGGCTGGCGATGTTCTGGTCAATCCGCCGGAGAACAGCACCGATGTCGCGTTGGTTCTGAAGACCCTGCCGTGCCTGGATCAACAGGAAACGGGCGCCGGTGCCCGCCTGTTGCGGCAGATCAAGGCCAGGGCCATTGTCATCACCTATCCTGTGCGCTCGCTTGGTGGACGCGACAAGAACATGGCCGCGACCTATCGCGACAGCTTCGCCAAGGTGACGGCCGGCTTGGATCGGCGGGTTGATGAGGTCGAAGGCGGTGACGAGCTGGTCTTCGTCCTGACACAATTATGATGACGAATTCCATGGAGAAATTGGCGGTTTCGCGCCATTGTTGGGACAACGATATAAACAAGAGGAGGCGCATGATGCGCGCTTTGGCGTTTGCAGTGGTTCTTGCACCAACGCTTGCCTTTGCCGGCGTGTCCGGCCCGGCCACCGTGGTCGATGGCGACACCTTAGGCCTGAACGGCGAGGAAATCTCGCTCTACGGCATTGACGCGTTGGAGATCACGCAGTCCTGCTCGGTCAACGATGAAGACTGGTTCTGCGGCTGGGATGCGGCCGACCGCCTGGAAGAAATCATCGGTGGGCGCGACGTTTCTTGCGAGCCGATGGGCACGGGTGCCGAAGGCGAAGCGCTCTATCGCTGCATGGCCGGTGAAGACGACCTGGCCGGCTTGATGCTGGACGAAGGCCTCGCGGTGACGGCCGCCGACACGGACGACGCCTATGTCGTGCGCGAAACCGCGGCTTCTGAAGCCGGTACCGGCATCTGGGCCGGCACCTTCATTGAACCGCAGACCTATCGCGACGGCGGTGGATGCGGTTGCTCGGCGCGCAAGAAGGCCATGCAGGATACCGCGGCCTACATGAAAGAGCAGCGCGAAGCCGAGGAAACCGAAGTCTCTAACTGACGTCTCGTATCAGACCCGTTCCAGCAGGGCGGCGATGCCCTGGCCGACGCCGATGCACATGGTAACGGCGGCGTAGCGCTCGTCGCGCCGGCGCATCTCGTAGGTGGCCGTCGCGGCAAGGCGGATGCCGCTGGCGCCGAGCGGGTGGCCAAAGGCGATGGCACCGCCATTGGGATTGACGTGCTCGGCATCGTCGGCCAGGCCGAGGTCACGGGTCACCGCAAGAACCTGGGCAGCAAACGCCTCGTTGACTTCGATGACGCCGATATCGCTGAGCGTCACGCCCAGGCGACCCAACAGTTTGCGTGTTGCCGGCGCCGGACCGATGCCCATGATGCGTGGCGGCACACCGGCGGTCGCCGCGCCGGCAATACGGGCAAGCGGTTCCAGACCATGGGCCGCCATGGCGGCCTCCGACGCAATCAGCATGGCGCCCGCGCCATCGTTCACCCCTGACGCATTGCCGGCGGTCACCGTGCCGCCGTCGCGAAACGGCGCCGGCAAACGCGCGAGTTTGTCGAGATCCGCATCAGCGCGTGGATGCTCGTCCGTATCGACAACCACGGGCTCGCGCTTGCGCTGTGGCACGTCGACCGGCACCAGTTCGTCGTTCAGCAGATTCCCTGCCATTGCCTTGGCCGCGCGTTGTTGGCTGCGCCAGGCATAGGCGTCCTGGTCCTCGCGGCTGATCTGACGTTCTTCCGCCAGGTTCTCGGCGGTCTCCGGCATGGCATCGACGCCGAATTGTTTCTTCATCACCGGGTTGACGAAACGCCAGCCGATCGTCGTGTCGTAGATCTCGGCCTTGCGCGAAAACGCCTGGTCCGCCTTCGGCATGACGAAGGGTGCACGCGACATGCTCTCGACACCGCCGGCAATGACAAGGTCGGCCTCGCCGGTTCGGATCAAACGGGCGGCCTGGGCCATTGCCTCAAGGCCGGAACCGCAAAGTCGGTTCACCGTGACGCCGGAGACGGTCTCCGGCAAGCCGGCAAGCAGGGATGCCATGCGCGCGACATTGCGGTTGTCTTCGCCGGCTTGATTGACATTGCCGTAAATCACATCGTCGACCGCCGACCAGTCGACCTTGGGGTGGCGCGCCATCAACGCCTTCAGCGGCACCACGGCCAGGTCGTCGGTGCGCACCGACGACAACGCGCCGCCGAAACGACCGAACGGCGTACGGATGGCATCACAAATAAAGGCCTCTGGCATCGATATTCTCCGCCACTATGTCATGTCGCAGATCGGCGTTATGGGATATGGGTCGCCAAAGCACAAGCCGGGAGGGCATGACGTTGCAGGACAGGACGGTGTTCGTAACAGGTGGTGCGCAGGGTATCGGCAGGGCGATTACCCTGGGCTGCCTGTCGCAGGGCGCGCGGGTTGCCGTGCTTGATGTCGATGAAGAGGCGCTCAAGGCGCTTGGCGAAGAAGCCGATGGTGGCGACCGTTTGCTCGGCATGACCGGCGCCAACCATGACGAAACGCGCGTGACCGAAGCGATCGACGAGGCCGTCAAGCGGTTCGGCCGGCTGGATGGCCTGGTCAACAACGCGGCGATCAGCCGCAACCGGCCGGTCACCGAACTCAGCCTCGACGATTGGCAGGATGTCATCGCGACCAACCTGACCGGCACGTTCCTGTGCGCCAAACATGCCGCCCCTCACCTGCGCCTTGCGAATGGCGCCATGGTCAACATCGCCTCGACGCGCGCGTTCATGTCGGAGGCCGATACGGAAGCCTATTCGGCATCGAAAGGCGGTGTCTTCGGGCTGACCCATGCACTCGCCGCGAGCCTGGCACCGGATGTGCGGGTCAATTGCATCAGCCCCGGCTGGATCGCGACCCAAGCCTGGCAGAAACCGACGAAGCGCAGCGAACCGGATCTGGCGCGCGAAGACCATGACCAGCACTGGAGTGGCCGTGTCGGCAACCCCCAGGACATCGCCGGGATGGCGCTCTATCTGTTGTCAGACGCTGCCGGTTTCATCACCGGCGCCAACATCATGATTGACGGCGGCATGACGCGGAAAATGATCTACGTGTAGGTCCGTTCCAGGCGGCGCAAGAATCGGGTCGCCGGTAACGCTGTTGGGGTTTTAGTCATGGCGCTTCTGTCACGAGGAGCCAAGCCATGGCGATACAGTTCGAAGCGTTGTCGTCCGAAGATGTCGACGCACTGCGAGAAGGCGGACCCGATGCCTATGGGTCCACACCGCGCTATCGCGTTTCGGATGGCAACGGCGTGCCGTGCCGCCATTGCCTAAAGAACATCGCCAAGGATAGACCTTATCTACTCTTGGCGTTTCGGCCATTCACGACACTGCAACCCTATGCAGAGACCGGGCCGATCTTTCTTCACGCCGACGCTTGCGAACGCGCGACAAGTACAGACGCGGTACCATCAATCCTCACCGCACCCGACTACATCGTGCGCGGTTACGATGTCGACGAGGTCATCGTCTATGGTACCGGCGCCGTTGTCCCGACAAACGAGATCGCAACGTACGCGGAAAAGATTCTCAGTGATCGCCACGTCGCCTTCGCGCATGTTCGTTCCGCACGCAACAACTGTTTCCAGTGTCGGATCGATCGCGGATGAAGGCCGCTGGTGGTGGACTACCTGATGTGGGACGCGCCGTTGATGTCGACGGTCGTGCCGGTCGCATGAGGCGCCAGGCCGCTGGCGAGAAACGCGATGGTGTTGCCGACATCCTCAGCCGGCGCGATCGCGCCCAGCGGCACGTCCTTGATCATATCGTCCATGCCGTCTTGGGCGATGATGTCATCGACCATGTCGGTCGCGACAAATCCCGGCGCCACCGTATAGGCAAGAACACCCCAGTGCGCACATTTGCGCGCGATCGAGCGGGTAAGCGAGACGAGGCCACCTTTGGACGCCGCGTAGTTCATGCGGTCGTAGTCGTCGCCGCGGAAGGCGGCGCGGCTCGCCACGTTGACGATACTGCCGCCGCCACGCGCCCGAAAATGATCGACGGCATGGCGACATAACTGCGCCGCCGCCGTCAGGTTGACGCGCAGCGTGCGGTCCCATGACGCCAGGAAAGCATCGAGGTCGCCGTCCGGATCGGCGGGTTCGTAAATGCCGGCGTTGTTGACGAGCACATCGACCTGCCCCTGCCAGGCAAGCGCTTCGGACCAGATGGCCTCGGTCGCGGAAGGATCCGCCAGATCGCCCTGAACCAAACACGTCGACGCTTCGTCAAACTCCGCCGCAAGCGCCTCGGCGGCGTCCCGGTTCCGGGCGTAGTGAATGATGACGCGCGCGCCGGCACCCGCCATCGCACGCACGGCGGCCGCGCCGATACCGCGCGCGCCACCGGTCACCAGAACGACCTTGCCATCGAACGCGATCATGCCGAACCTCCGTAGCGGCGACATAAGAGTTCGAAGACGGCGCGGCTGCCTTGGGGGTCGCCACCCTTGGGCCGTCCGGGGCGGTCACTCAGACTCCAGCACAGCGTATCGATGTGCAGCCAAGGCACGTCGGTGCCGACGAAGTTTTCAAGGAACAAAGCTGCCTGAATGTGATCGGCATACGGCCAATCGGCGATCGTGTTGGTGTCCGCGATATTGCTTGCCATCTTCTCTCGGTAGTCGCCCCAGATCGGGATCGGCCACATGCCGTCGTCAACGTCGTGGGATAGCGCGACTGCTTCATCGGAGAGCGTCTCGTCGTTGGCGAAGAGTGCCGGCAGATCAGGCCCCAGAGCCGCCCGTGCCGCGCCCGTCAACGTCGCCATATCAATCAGGAGTTCCGGTGGTTCTTCAACCGCGGCGGCCAGCGCATCGGCCAGGATGACACGGCCCTCCGCATCGGTATCGCCAATCTCGATGGTCGTGCCCTTGCGTGTCTTGATGACATCCATCGGACGGTAGGCGTCGCCGTCAACGGCGTTGTCGACAGCGGGAATAAGAACACGCAAACGTACACCAAGCCCCTCGCCCATCACCATGCGCGCGACCGCCAGCACGGCGGCGGCACCGCCCATGTCCTTCTTCATGCGTAACATGCCCGCGGCGTTCTTGAGGTTCAGGCCACCGCTGTCGAAACACACACCCTTGCCGACCAGCGTGACCGATGGCGCGCCCGGTTCACCCCACACCAAGTCGATCAGCCGGGGATGCCGGCTGCTGGCGCGACCGACCGCATGGATCGCCGGATAGTTGGCGTCCAGCAGTTCCCCACCTTCGATGACGTTACAGGACCCACCAAAGTCGTTCGCCATGTCCATCGCGACAGCAGCCAGGTCACCGGGACCCATGTCCTCGGCCGGCGTGTTGATGAGGTCGCGCGCCATCCAGACCGCTTCGGCGATACCTGCAGCGCGACCGATCGCTTCACCCTCTGGCAACACAAGACGCGCGGCTTGGCCGGCGATATCGCGATAGCGGTCGAACCGGTAAGCACCCAACGCCCAGCCTAGATAGAGCGACTCAGACTGCGCCGGTGCGGCTTCAAGGCGATAGTCGCCAGGCGGTAATCCGTAGGCAAGACCGCCGGTGGTCCATAGATCCGGCGCCTCGCCAAGGCCGACCACAACGCCTTCCAGGCTGCCTTTTATGCCGGGCAGGCCGCACCACGCACCAGCCTTCGCGTCAAAACCCATGTCCTTGACCCAGGTCGACAGGCGAGCCGGCTGTGCGTCCAGCCAGGCGGTCAGACCGTCTGTGCCGACCAAATGGATCGGCAGCGCGTCTGGCGTCTCGGCGGCAAAACAGGAGAGCATGATGCGTTAACGCCCGTAACGTTCTTCCAGCAGGGCAAACAGACCACGCACCGCCATCGGCTCGCCGCCCGCCGGGCGACCGGGTCGGCCACTAAGATTCCACCCCATGATGTCGAAGTGGGCCCACGGGATCCCATCATCGACAAAATGCTGCAGGAACAAGGCAGCCGTGATGGCGCCGGCACCTGGACCGGACCCCGCGTTGTTGATGTCGGCGACGTCGCCCTTGATCATCTGTTGATACGGCTGCCATAGCGGCAGGCGCCACGCGGGATCGGTATGGTCGGCGCCGGTCCTTCGGATGGTGTCGGCAAGGTCGTCGTCGTTACAGAAGAACGCCGGCAGGTCGGGACCCAGCGCAACGCGCGCGGCGCCAGTCAGGGTCGCCATGTCGATCAAAAGATCGGGCTTTTCGCTCGACGCTTCGGCCAGGGCATCACACATGATGACGCGCCCCTCAGCATCGGTGTTGCCGATTTCGATGGTGATGCCCTTGCGCGTCTTGATAACGTCGAGCGGGCGATAGGCGTTGCCGGCGACACTGTTCTCGACCGCCGGCACCAGGACCCGCAAGCGCACCTTCAAACCGAGCCGCATGATCATGCCCGCCAACGCGAGGACACTGGCGCTCCCGCCCATGTCCTTTTTCATGAGTTTCATGCCGCTTGCCGGCTTCAGGTCGAGCCCGCCTGAATCGAAACACACGCCCTTGCCCACCAAGGTCAACTTGGGCGCGTCTTTATCGCCCCAGCGGATATCGATCAGGCGCGGCGGCCGCTGGCTCGCCCTGCCGACCGTATGGATCGAGGGGTAGTTCTGGGCCAGCAGGTCATCGCCGACGGTGATCTCGCACGTTGCTCCGCAGTGATCGGCAAGCGCCTCGGCGGCGTCGGCGAGCTCCTCCGGCCCCATGTCTTCGGCCGGCGTGTTGATGAGATCGCGCCCGAGGTAGAGGCTCTCGGCCATCGCGGTGACGCGGTCTTCGCTGGCTTCGCCGGGCATCGCGAGCTTGGCGCGCGGTTCGGTATCGCGATACCGGGTAAAACGATAGCTCCCCAATGCCCAACCCAGCGCCAGATCGTTCGCCTCACCGGAACCAAGCGCGCCATCGACGTCATAGACCAGGTTCGACGGCAGTACGCCCGGCAAACTGCCCAGCGAAAAGACGTTGGTCCCATCGCCGACCCCAACGAGAACCCGTTCGATGTCACCGCTGGCAGAGGGGATCAGAAGATGCGTGTGCTCTTTCGCTTCAAATGTGTTGGCGCGGACCCAGGCCGCATCCCGCGCGGCAGCAGCCTCCAACCACTCGGTCAGACGCTCCGGCGTCAAAAGGATGAGAGGGACGACATCGCCGTCGGCCGCAGAAAAGCAGTCCATCAAGACCTCGTTGATCAGCAGAGGCGCGAGCCTAGAGCAAGTTGGTTTGCCATTACATCAATCAAAAGCAGACTCGTCCTAGGCGGGCACGTCCATGTGATCGAGCGGCAGCGCGGTCGAATATTTGACCTGCTTCAACGCGAAACTGGATCGGATGTTTGCGACACCCGGCGCTTTTGACAGGTGGTCCAGCACAAAGCTTCGATAGGCGTTGAGGTCGGGTACGACGATACGCAGCAGATAATCGTGATTGCCGGTCATCAGGTAACACTCGACGACCTCGGGCCTGGCCCGCACCGCCTCCTCAAAAGCCTCGAGCAGCGCTTCGATCTGACGTTCCAGGGAAACCTGGGCAAAGACGCTGACGCCAATGCCAACCTCAGACGGCTCCAGAAGGGCGACGTATTGGCGGATGACGCCCGCCTTTTCGAGCTCGCGGACACGGCGCAAGCAGGGCGATGGCGACAAGCCGACCTGCCCGGCCAGCTCCACGTTGGTCGCGCGTCCGTCGTGTTGCAGGTTCTCCAGAATTCTGCGATCGAACTGATCCATGACTGTTCCTTGCTGAAAATGCTAAAACAGCAGCATCTTATTGCGTCAATTGTGGATCGAACAGGATTCTTCGCACTGACGTGCCGGATGTCGATCTCTAGGATGGCGTCCAGGCTATCGTAACCTCCAAGAGGCTCGCCATGAGCGTCACGCCCATTCGCGCCGGGATCGTTCCACCGTCATCTGCTCTGGATGCCCATGAGGCTGCCTGCCTCAGCGCGCTCGAGCGTAAGGTCCTGTGGCTCGCCAGTTGGATGATCCACAACGCCAACCATCTGCGCCCGAAGCGGGACGGCCTGAAGGTCGGTGGCCATCAGGCGTCGTGCGCGTCGATGGTGCAGATCATGACCGCGCTCTACTTCCATGTGCTCAGGCCCCAGGACCGGGTCGCGGTCAAACCCCATGCCAGCCCCGTGTTCCATGCGATCCAATACCTGCTGGGCCACCAGGACCGCGAACCCATGGAAAACTTCCGCGCGCTGGGCGGCGCCCAGGCCTATCCCTCCCGGACCAAGGACAATGACGACGTCGACTTCTCGACCGGTTCGGTCGGTCTCGGTGTCGCCATGACGTCGTTCTCCGCGCTGGTGCAGGACTATCTGGCCATGAAGGACATGCTGCCCGAGGGTGTTGAACCCGGCCGCATGATCGCCCTGGTCGGCGACGCCGAGCTCGACGAAGGCAACATCTACGAGGCGCTGCTGGAAAGTTGGAAACACCAGATCCGCAATGTCTGGTGGATCATCGATTACAACCGCCAGAGCCTGGATAGCGTCGTCTCCGACGAGTTGTTCGGCCGCATAGAAGGGTTCTTCGAAGCAGTCGGCTGGGAAATCACCATCCTGAAATACGGCAAGAAGCAGGAAGCCGCGTTCGCCCAGCCCGGCGGCGAGGCGCTGAGAGACTGGATCGCCGATTGTCCGAACGACCTTTATTCGGCGCTCTGCTTCAAGGGCGGCGCGGCCTGGCGCGAACATCTGAACAACGTCTTCAAGCCGAGAACGGCGACCGCCAAACTGATCGCTCAGTACGACGACGACGGCCTGCACGCCCTGATGACCAACCTCGCCGGCCACGACATCCAGACGCTGGTCGAAGCCTTCGATGCGGTGGACGACGACAAGCCACGCTGTTTCCTGGCCTATACGATCAAAGGCAACGGCCTGCCGCTGGCCGGTCACAAGGACAACCACGCGGGCTTGATGAGCCCGGAACAAATGGAGAGCTTCCAGACCCAGATGGCGGTGCCCGAAGGCGCTGAATGGGACCGATTTGCCGGTCTGGACATCGGCGGCGAAGACCTTCAGGCGTTTCTTGACGACGTCGCCTTCGCCAAGACTTATCCGCGCCGCCATGACGCCGCGACCATTCCGGTCCCCGACAAGCTGGTGGTCGGCGGTGGCGGTGCCAGCATGTCGACCCAGGAGGCGTTTGGCCGGATCCTGAATGAAATCGCCCGCGATGAGGAGGAACTGGCCCGCCATATCGTGACGACCTCGCCGGATGTCACGGTCTCGACCAATCTCGGACCCTGGGTCAATCGACGCCATCTGTTCGACCGGCGCGGCCGCGACGACGTCTTCCGCAAGGAAAACGTCATGTCGGCGCAGACTTGGACGAAGTCGCAGAACGGCCAGCACATTGAACTCGGCATTGCCGAAAACAACCTCTTCATCCTGCTGGCGTCGCTGGGTCTGTCGCACAGCCTGTTCGGGACGCGCCTCTTACCGGTGGGCACGCTTTACGACCCCTTCATCGCCCGCGGTCTCGATGCGCTCAACTATGCCTGCTACCAGGATGCGCGGTTCATGCTCGTGGCGACCCCGTCCGGCATCAGCCTGTCGCCGGAGGGCGGCGCGCACCAGTCGGTCACCACGCCCCTGATCGGTATCGGCCAGCCCGGACTTTCCTACTTCGAACCGGCTTTTGCCGATGAGTTGGCCGTCATGATGCGCTGGGGCTTCGCCCACATGCAGGAACCTGACGGCGGTTCTATCTATCTGCGTCTGTCGACCCGACCGGTCGCGCAGATCACGCGGGAGATGACAGACACGCTCGCGTCCGACGTCCTGGCTGGTGGCTACTGGTTGGTCGAGCCGGCGCCCGATACCGAAATTGCCGTCGCCTGTTCCGGCTCGGTGGCGCCGGAGGCGCTCGCCGCCGTCGAAGCGCTGCGCGAGGATATTCCGGGCGCCGGCCTGCTGGTCGTGACCTCGGCCGACCGCCTGATGGCGCAATGGCACGGCGCGCGGCGGCAACGCCGCGCCGGCCACAACCCCGGTGTCAGCCATGTTGAGACCCTGCTTTCCCGCCTGTCCGCCCATGCCGGGCTGATCACGGTGCTGGACGGCCACCCGGCCACGCTGTCTTGGATGGCCGGTGTCGGGCGCCACAAGACCCAGTCGCTCGGCGTCGAGACCTTCGGCCAATCGGCGGATATCCTGGACCTCTACCGGGTCGCCGGCATCGATACGGATGCCATCGTCGATGCCGCCGCCAGGCTCTGCCTGACCGCCTGATACCCCGGAATACCGGGCGAGTTATCCCCGTCCGACCCTGGCGCCCGCGCCCCCATGGTGTAACGTTTCTGTCTCACACGACAGCGGGGGGAGCATCATGGCGCGCAGTGACTTGTGTTACATGTCGGCGACGGAGGCGATCAGCCTTTTCAAGCGCAGATGGCTATCGCCGGTCGAGCTGATGCAGGCGGTGATCAAACGGGCCGACAAGGTCAACGGCAAGGTCAATTCCTTGACCGAAACCCATTACGAGCAGGCGCTTGAAAAGGCCAAAGTGGCCGAGACCAAGTACCGCAAGCGGGAGAAGGTCGGCCCCTTGGAAGGTATCCCGCTCGCCGTCAAGGACGAGGCGGAGATCGAGGGCTACAGGGCGAGCAGTGGCAGCCTGCCCCTCAAGGACAACATTGCGACGTCAACATCCTTCTGTGTCGAACGCAGCTTCGATGCCGGCGCCATCATGCATGCGCGCACGACGACGCCGGAGTTTTCTTGCGCCGGCATCTGCCATACCAAGCTGTGGGGCGTCACCGGTAACCCCTGGAACACGGCGTACACGCCGGGCGGCTCATCGGGCGGCACCGGTGCCACGCTGGCCGCCGGCATGGCGACGATCGGAACCGGGTCCGACATCGGCGGATCGATCCGTATTCCAGCCTCCGCATCCGGTGTGGTCGGGTTCAAACCGCCATACGGTCGGAACCCGCAGGGTCACATCTTCAACCTCGACTTCTATTGTCACGAAGGGCCCATGGCGCGCTCCGTCGCCGACTGCGCGCTGCTGCAGAACGCCATGTCCGGCCCACACCCACGTGACATCGCGACAGTCAGACCGAAACTCAACCTGCCGACCGAGTACAAGTCGGTAAAGGGCATGAAGATCGCCTGGTCGATGGATCTCGGTTACTGCGAGGTGGACAAGGAGGTTCAAAAGAACACCAAGGAGGCGCTCAAAAAACTCTCCGATGCCGGCGCCATTGTCGAGGAGGTCGAGATCGGCTGGACGTCGGACGTGTTGACCGCGGCGATGAACTACCTGGGCCACCTGTTCGGCAGCGTCATTTCACCGGTGGCCCGCCGTCACAGGAACGAGATGACGAACTATGCCCGGGCCTTCGCCGATTTCGGCAAAACGACGGACGGCGCGGACTTCGTCGACTCTCTGGAAGTGGCGGGCGAGATGTACGACACGTTCGGGCCGATGATGGAAAACTACGATGCCTTCATCTGTCCAACGCTGGCCGTGCCCGCGGTTCCGGCCGATCTGGACTCAACGCGCGACAAGGTGCTGATCAACGGCAAAGAGGTCGATCCCATGTTGGGTTGGGCCATGACCTACCCCTTCAACATCCTGAGCCGCTGCCCGGTTCTGTGTGTGCCCAGCGGGCGGGCCAAGAACAACGTCCCGACCGGCATTCAGATTATCGGCCGCACCTATGACGATCGCAGCGTGTTCCGCGTTGGCCATGCCATCGAAGCCGCCGATCCCTGGTACACGTCAGCCAAGCACCGGCCGAAACTCTGATCCAGTAGAGAAGCGAAGAGCCCCGGTGCCGTCAGGCGCCGGGGCTCTCTTATGTTTTGACCTGCAGGACGGCCGTTACTGGGTCGACGACGCCAGGTCCTGGCCGGTCGAGCCGGTGGTCCGGTGCGCGGTCAACAGCGCCTGGGCCTGAGACAACTCCTCAGGCGTCATGTACTCGGCCAGATGATCACGGGCCTTGTTGCTGATCGCCAAGGTCTGCGACGCCAGGTCGTAGTACATGTAGGCAAGCGCGAAATCCTGCGGCGCGCCATAGCCTGAGCCGTACATGAAACCGGCATGATACTGGGCTTCCGCATCGCCCTGCTCCGCGGCGAGAAGGAAGTACTCGAGAGCCCGAACGTGGTCACGCGAGATGACATCACCCTCGCGATAAAGCAGACCGACTTCGTACTGCGCCTGGGCGTAGCCCTGATCGGCCGCCTTGACCATCAAGGAGACGGCGCGGTCGATGTTCTGATCAACGCCATCACCTTCAAGATAGGCTTCGCCCAACTCAAGCTGAGCCGGTGCAAAGTCACGGTCGACCGCATCGGCGAAATAAGCATTCGCGGTGGTCAGATCGCGGTCAACGCCGACACCGTTCTGGTAGAGCATGCCAATGTTGAACTGGGCTGCGGGATAGCCCCTGTCGGCCAGAGGCTGCCAAATGGCCAGCGCCTCGTCATAGTTGCCCTGCTGATAGGCCGTCAGGCCTCGCTTGTACTCGGCGTAGTTATCGTTGCCCGCCAACGCGGCTTGTCCGCCAAGCGTCGTGACGACGAAAAGAGCAATCGCCAGGGTGGGAACGAACTTCAGCAATTCTCGCAAAGGACCAACCTCCTTCAATGCACGTGTTGCGTTTCGTCCGGTTGCACTTCTTGCAGCGCCCTAGTGGGACCGGCCTGATGATGAATCATGCGCCAGACTTTGTCTTCCAACGAAAAGATGTTCGTGGCGACAAGCATGCCTTCACCGACGGTCTCGTAACAAATCACATATGCGCGTTTATCCTCCAAAAATACCCGCGCCCCGAGACACCTGACGGCGGGTGGACTGGCCAAGATCGCCTGCCAGCTTTTCATGACGGCGACCCGGTCGACCAAGGCCTGCCAGCCGGGGTGTATACATGAAACGTCGACTCTTGGCGACCATAGCGTCTCCATGGCCGCAACATCACCGGCCGCGAAGGCCTGGTAGAAGCCCAAGTTGGCAGCCAGAACGGCGTCTTCGGCCGGCGTGGTCATGTCGGCCGTAAGTCGTTGATAACACTACCTAACGCGTCGACACACGAACGCCCCAGGGCCGCGCAACGCGCCGGCGACCAGCCGTGGGTCGGGTCCGGCGTGATGGCGCTGTCCTTGAAGGGCTGTTCCAGGGTCATCGACAGACAATCAAATTTATGGGCGACGTATTTTGACGCGATTGTCAGGTTGGCGCCATCGGCGGATGGTCTGGGGTAGCCGTGTTCGGTCTGAAAATCCGGGTTGGCCGCTTTCAGCGCCTCGCAGAAGCGCTCGTTGAGGGCGAGCACGCGTTCGGCCAGCCCCGGGATGCCATAGGGTCCGACCACGAAGTTATAGGGCAGCGCCTCATCGCCGTGGACGTCCAACATGAAATCGACGCCGGTCCGGGCCATGCGTTCGCGCACGACAAAGACCTCGGGACTGGTCTCCATGGAGGGTTCCTGCCACTCCCGGTTCAGATTGGCGCCCGCGGCATTGGTGCGCAGATGCCCGCGGAAACTGCCGTCCGGGTTCATGTTCGGCACGACATGAAAGGTGGCCTTGCGGCGCAGTTCGGCCGAAACGCTGTCGCCGGGGTCGCATAGCCGGTCAAGGAACCCCTCCATCCACCAGGATGCCTGGGTCTCGCCTGGGTGCTGCCGACCGATGAACCAGCAGGGGCGCGGCCCCTCGCCTATCTCGAGATAATCGATATCGCGCCCATCGCAGGTTCGACCCAGGCTTGAGCGCCGCACGCCGTCGCGTACCTGCAATTCGGCCAGGAAGTCGGCCTGGCGAGCCAGACCATAGGGCGCGAAATAGGCGAACTCGACGACATCGGCCTCAGCCATATGTTCGATCACTAGCGCGCCGTTTTCATAGCGCGTGTCGACCCGGAACCAGTCTTGGCGGTCGTGACTGGCAACCGCGCGGTAGTCTTCCCAGCCCCGCGCATAGCTGGCCTCGCCCGCATTGGCGATGGTCAAGGTCACGGGCTTGCCCTTGATGCCGCCGACGCGGAAATAGAACCACTGCAGAAACTCCGCGGCCGTGTCCGGCCTGAGTGCAAGCCTGGCAGCACGGTCGCTGGTCAGTTCGACGACCTCGATGTTACCGCCGTCGAAACAGCTGTTGATCCACATGTAAACAAGTTTCCCGTGCCAATTCGCGCGCACAGTAGGGGTGCGACGCCGCAGAAAGCAACCGACTTGGCGTGGACAGGCCGGGCCAACTCGCCAAGGCAGGTCGGGCCTGCTCGACGACGAGGACGTCGGCCGCCTGTTCTTGGGTGGTTAAGAATTCTTACAATTAGCCCCGTCGAGGTCTTGGATCGATCACGTGGCCCGAGTAGCCTGTCGCGCGCCGCACCCTCCTGCCCTTAAGGACCAGTTCAAGACATGACCAACGCATCGGCGACCAATGACATCAAGTTCATGGATCGCAACCCGCCGGCTTTCAGCGAGGCCGAGGCCCAAACCATGGCCCGCGACCTGTTCGGCCTGGAGGGGTCGTTCAGATCCCTTGTCAGCGAGCGCGATCAGAACTTCCATATCAGCGGCGACAAGGGCGATTACGTGCTCAAGATCGCCAACGCCGAGGAAGACCCGGGCGTCATCGACTTTCAGACCCGGGCGCTCCTCCACATCGAGGAACGCGACGCCGCGCTCGTTGTGCCGCGCGTGGTTAAGTCGGTTAGCGGCCATGTGACGGAAACGGTCTCTGATACGAACGGTGACGAGCATCTGGTCCGCGTCGTCACGTTCCTGCCCGGTACGCTGCTGGAAGACATGACGCTCGATCAGCCGCTGCTGCACGATGTCGGCGCAACGGTCGCGCGCCTTGACCGCGCCTTGACCGGTTTCATGCACGCCCACGCGGAAAATCCGCATCCCTGGGACATCATGCGCGCCGCCGACATGCGGCCCCACACCAAACACATAGACGACGCCACCGCGCGTCGCCACATCGAGAGCATCCTGGATCGTTTCATCGACGATGTCGGACCGCGCATGCGCCGCCTGCGGCACCAGGTCGTGCACAACGATGCCACCCACAACAACATCGTTGTCAATGACGACGGCGAGAGCCAGACCTGCGGCATCCTGGATTTCGGCGACATGGTCTTCGCGCCGCTCCTGTGCGAACTCGCCATGGCGGTCGACACGTTGATGCACTATGTCGACGATCCCATAGGCGCGATGTGCGATGTCGCCGCCGGCTTCGACACGGTGATCACGCTGGAAGAGGACGAGGTCGACCTCCTGTTCGACGCGATCATGACCCGCTTTGCCGTAACATCGGTAATCATCGCATGGCGCCGCTCGGTCACGCCGGAGCAGCCGGACTATCTGCGGGAGTACGAAGAACCCGGCCACAGGCTGATCGCGACCATGCTGGAGATCGGTGTCGATGCGGCGCGCGCGCGTCTGCGCCATCACCTGCGTTTCCCGCCCTATTGCCCGCCTGAGGAAGACCCGACGCTAAGCGACAACATGGATGAACTTTTGTCGCGGCGCTTCGACGTGTTGGGCAAGCACCTGACGATCTTTTACGAACGCCCGATCCATATGGTGAAAGGCCGCGGGCCGTGGCTGTTTGACGCCACCGGGAAACGTTATGTCGACGCCTACAACAACGTGCCGATCGTCGGCCACGCCCATCCGCACGTGGTGCGCGCGTTGACCCGCCAGGCGAGAACGCTGAACACGCACACCCGCTACATCTACGAGAACGTCATTGAGTACGCCGAGCGATTGACCGCGACCTTGCCGGATCACCTGACCGCCTGCACCTTCGTCAACTCCGGCAGCGAGGCGAATGACATCGCCTGGCGCATGGCGACGATGGTGACCGGCAAGCGCGGCGCCATCATCATGGCCGACGCTTATCACGGCATCACAGAAGCTATCGCCTACCTGTCGCCGGAGGGCACCGAGGAAGAACGCGCGCCGCATGTGCGCGAGCTCATGGCGCCCGACACCTACCGCGGTCCCTATTTCGCGGGCGAGGAAAACCTCGCAGAACGCTATGCGGCCGATGCGGACAGGGCGATTGCCGAGCTGGACGAGGCCGGTTACGGCACCGCCTGTTTCATGGTCGACACGTCCTTCGTCAACCACGGCGTCATCGATGTGCCCGAAGGTTATCCACGCATGGTCGCCGAGAAGGTGCAGGCCGCCGGCGGTCTGGTTATCGCCGATGAGGTGCAGTTCGGGTTCGGCCGGCCGGGCACGCATATGTGGGGGCTCGACGTCCACGGTATCGAGGCGGACTTCGTCACCTTGGGCAAACCCATCGGCAACGGCATCGCGATCGGCGCCGTCATCACGCGGCAAGAGATCATGAAAGCATTCGGCGACGCCACCGGCCTATTCAGCACCTTCGGCGGCAACCCCGTCGCTTGTGCGGCGGGCAACGCGGTGCTGGATGTGATCGAGCAGGAAGAGTTGATGGAGAGTGCGCGGATTACCGGCGAACATCTGCGCGCAGGCCTGCGCGATCTGATGCAGCGCCATACGCTGATCGGCGACGTCCGCGGTTATGGCCTGATGGCGGGCGTCGAGATCGTCAAGGACCGCCAGACCAAGGAACCGGCGCCGGATGAGATGAAACAGGTCATCAACCGCATGAAAGATCTTGGCGTGTTGGCGGGCCGCGAAGGTATTCTGGGCAACGTTATCAAGATCCGTCCGCCGCTGGCGTTCAAGCGCGAACACGCCGACATCCTGGTCGGTGCCATGGACCAGGCCTTGACCGACATGGCGTAATGGCCAACGCCACAACAAACGACAGGAGGGCATGATGCTCAGTCACATCACCCTTGGCACCAACGATCTCGATCGCGCCTTGGCGTTCTACGACAAGACGCTGGCGCCGCTCGGCATCAAGCGCACCGAGACGGTCGCCGAGTACGGCTTTGCCATGTACAAGGGCGACAGCGACCCCTTCACGCTCTTCATATGCCGACCCTTCAACCAGGAAGACGCGACGCACGGCAACGGCACCCATGTTGCGTTCATGGCACCGAACCACGCGGCGGTCGATGCATTCCATGCAGCGGCCTTGGCAGAAGGCGGCGCCGATGAAGGCGCGCCGGGTCCACGCCCGCACTATCACAAGGACTACTACGGCGCCTATGTTCGGGATCTCGACGGCAACAAGCTGCAGGCGTGCTGTCAGACGCCGGACTAGACAGCAGGCTTCGTTCTCCGTCAGGTCGACCGCTCGGTCACCTGATCTTCACGTCGGCACAGAGGGCGCTTGAGACCGTGACATCCGTTCTTCTGCTCGGCTTCTTGCTGGGCATGCGCCACGCGCTGGATAGCGATCATTTGGCGGCGGTCGCCGCGCTGGTCGGCGGCAGTGGTGACAAAAAGCCACGCATGATCCGCATGGGCATGTCATGGGCGATCGGCCATTCGATCACCCTGCTCGGAGTCGGCTCCGTCGTTCTGCTGACCGATGCGGTTATCACGCCGACAATGTCCGCGGCGTTGGAGTGTTTTGTTGGCCTGTTACTCATCGTTCTCGGCATCGGCGTCGTTTACCGGGTCATTGCCAAGCGCATTCACGTTCATGCCCATCGCCATGGCCGCGAGCTGCACCTGCACGCCCACTCCCATTCCACGCCCGAACACGACGAAGCGAGCCACGATCACGACCACGGCCCGAAGTTATCGCCGCGCGCCCTGGTGATCGGTATCGCCCACGGCATGGCCGGTTCGGCCGCCTTGGTTCTGCTGACGCTCGCGACCATCGACTCGGTCTGGATGGGACTTGGTTACCTCGCGATCTTCGCAATCGGCACGATTGTCGGCATGGGCCTTTTGTCCTGCGTCATCGCACTGCCCTTGCGCCTGCTCGCCGGGCGAATGACGGCCTACTACAACGCCCTTCTGGTGCTGGTCGGCATCTGGAGCATCGTCGTGGGCGGTCTCGTCATTCACGACAACGCAGACACGATTGCCCTAGCCCTTTGACGCGACCGCGAGTGGTGTAGGCGGCTGTTCGACAAAGTCGAGCGCATCCAACACGACCTCCAGGCCTGCGCCCGGTTTGACCGCCTCTGTGCTCAGGTGTCGGCGCCAGGACCGCGCGCCGGGCTCACCGTGATAGAGCCCCAGGATGTGCCGGGTCATACGATGTAACGGCGTGCCTTGGGCCAGTTCCGCTTCGATCAATGGCAGGTAGGCCTCGACAACGTCGCGCCTGCTTTTTTCGGCGGTACTGACGCCATAGAACCGCCGATCGGCCTCGGCCAGGATGTATGGCGTGTGATAGGCGGCACGGCCGATCATGACACCATCGACATGATCAAGATGCGCCTGCACCTCGTCGAGTCCGCCGACGCCACCGTTGATGTTGATTTCAAGATGCGGGAACCGCGCCTTTGTCGCATAGACGACGTCGTAGCGCAGCGGCGGGATATCGCGGTTCTGCTGGGGGCTCAGCCCCTGCAGCCAAGCCTTGCGCGCATGCACGGTGAAGCTGGTGCAGCCCTCGTCCGCGATGCTGCCGACGAAGGCCGGCAGGGTTTCCTCATCGTCCATATCGTCGATGCCGATCCGACACTTGACCGTCACCGGAATCGCGACCGCCGCAATCATACCGGCGACAGAGCGGGCGACCAGGTCGGGCTCGGCCATCAGGCAGGCGCCGAACCGCCCGGCCTGGACCCGATCGCTCGGGCAGCCGACGTTCAGGTTCACCTCGTCATAGCCCATGGCCTCGGCGATGCGCGCGGCCTCGGCAAGTTTCTCAGGATCGCTGCCGCCGATCTGCAGCGCCACCGGATGTTCGATCGGCGCGAACCCCAGAAGCCGGTCGCGGTCGCCATGCAAAACGGCATCGGCGACGACCATCTCCGAATAGAGCAGCGTCTTTGCCGTAATGCAGCGCAGGAAGCCGCGATCGTAGCGGTCCGTGCAGTCCATCATCGGCGCGACCGAGAGACGTCGGTCCAGTGTGGTCATCGGCATTCGGCCTCAATACGAGCTCGCGTTGGCACGGCTGTTTCCCATGGCACTATCGCCCCATGCCAAGGACTATCCATGGCGTAAAGGCTACCACGAGCACAGGGATTCCGGCACAGCTAGAGAACATTGGTCTAACGTTTTGATTTTTCTACGTTTTAGGAAACCTGTGATCCGTCATCAACATCGTGCCGAAACAGGCCACAAACAGACCGTAGGCGCACACCCACAACAGCGACGCCAGGGCGATCGCGCCATCGTAGGGGATGGGCAGCGCCGGCGCCGTCACACGCACGAGCGCCGACAAGATGATGGCCGCGAACATGGTTGTCATCGCTGGACTTGCGGCCAGGGGGCGGCCCGTATGACCCAGGATGGCGCGCGCCATAACCGCCATTGTCATGGTTCCGATGGCGCCGACCGCGAGTGCGTGTAGCGATGCACTGGCGTCCAACGGCCCCAGATCCAGTGCCGCCAACCCCATCAGCAACAACGCCACAACAAGCCACAGGTAACCGACGTGCAGGACCACCAGCAGCGGTTCGGCGACGGTCAGCCAGCCACGCCAGCGTGCCAGGCGTGCCGCATGGGTTGCGCCGGCGAGCAGCAACAGCGAGCCCGAAACAGGACTGGCGGGCGCGAATGACCAGGCAGCGACCGCGCCGAAAAGCAGCAGCAAACAGACCTTGTCATAGAGGCCGAACGGCGCCGGCAAGGCTGGCGCATCCCGCTTGGCAAGCCAGTTGCGGGTGAAGCTGGGCGTGACGCGACCGCCGACGAGACCGATCAGCAGGGCCGCCAATCCCATGGCAAGGCGCCAGCCGAAGTCGTGTGTTGACGGCAGCCAAGAGAGGATGTTGGCCAGCGCGAACAGGCTGACCACACCGCATATCGGCGCATTGCGCCAGTTGCGTCCGGCGATGACCTCGCGCCACGCAAGCCCGGCGATCGCCACAAGAAACGCGCAGTCGACGATTGCGGTGATCAGTGCCTCCGGCCACAGCGCCACCATAATCCGTCCGACAAGCCACAGCGCGAAGAGCAGGCCCAGCCTGCCACCACGCAATGGCAGGCGGCCGGTCCAGTTGGGAATCGCCGTAAACAGAAACCCCGTCAGGACCGCGGCGAGGTAGCCGAACAGCATTTCGTGTCGATGCCAGGCAAAGGCATCAAAAGACGCGAGCGCCTCGGGCGCCGCCGCATAGAGCCACGCCCAAAGGGGAACGGCGAACAGCGCGAACAGCGCCGCGCCCAGAAAGAACGGCCGGAACGGGTCAGCCAGCAGGCCGATCGATGTCTTGTTCTGCTGGCGGTTCACGCGCAACCACCTCCCCGCTGGCCGGCCAGTTCCGTTTCAGTGTCTTGGCGCCTCACAGCAACACACACGCACACCCTTGGCCACGCCCAACCGCAACAGAGAGCGCCATCGAAAGGGTCGTTCATCTCGGTGCGGATGTTGACCACCAAACTCAAGGTGTCGAGTCAAAAAATCAAATTAACATAATGATACCAAAAAGGAATTTTACCCGACTTAAGGCAACACATTAATCTAGAGCAGGAACGGATAGGCGTCCTCGTGGCGCAACAAGGCGATCTTGGTCTCGATGCCCCCGGTGCCGGAATAGCCGCCGAGACCGTTGGCCGAGAGCACGCGGTGGCAGGGAATAATGATGGCGATGGAGTTGGCGCCGCAGGCTTGGCCGACCGGCTGGCCATAGGTGCCGAGATCCCTGGCGATGTCACCATAGGTGCTGGTCTCGCCATAGGGTATCGCCAGCATGGCTTGGCACACCGACTTCTGAAAGTCGTTGCCCGTCGGCGCCAGCGGAAGATCGAAGGTCTTGAGATCACCGTCGAAATAGGCTTCGAGTTGACGCACGGCCTCGTGCAACAGCGGGCTCGCCTCGCCTTCCTCCGGGTCGGACCAGTTGACTCGGATGATGGCACCGTCGCGCTCGGTAACGGCGACAGGACCGACGATGGTGTCCATTACCGTTGTTGCCATGCTTCCCGTCACCGCGTTCCCTGGCTAAAAGCATAGTCTATCAGGCAGATGCGCGTGGCCCGAACGGTCTTTTCCGACCGCGCCATCACTCCAGCCACTTGATGACATGGTCGAGCAGATCTTCGTCTGCGACATCGCGTTCGGAGACAACCCGCCCCTTGACCGAGACACCTTCCCGGTGAACGGCGTCACGGTTACCGCAGACCAGGTGATGCCAGGGATAGAGGTCTTTGCCTTCGTGGATCAGACGATAGGCGCATGTTGCCGGCATCCATTTGAGTTCACCGACATTGTCGGGCGCCAGGATAACGCAGTCCGGCACCTTGCGTTTGCGGTTCGCATAGTCGCCGCAACGGCACGAGCCGAGCTCCAGCAGACGACACGCGACATCGGTTGCGTCGATCTCGCCGGTATCTTCATCCTCCAATTTGACGAGACAGCACTTCGCGCAACCGTCGCACAGGGACTCCCACTCCTCGGGCGTCATCTCGGCTAGGGTTTTGGTTCGCCAGAAGGGTTCAGTCGTCATCGTTTGGGTTCGTATCATTGGGAGGGCGCCTGGACCACCACGCGGCAAGCGCCGAACCCGACAGATTGTGCCAGATGCTGAACACCGCCCCCGGCAACGCTGCCGTCGCGCCAAAGAATTGCGTGGCAAGCGCCAAGGCCAAGCCGGAGTTCTGCATGCCGACCTCGATCGACAGGGTGCGGCATGTGGTGCGGTCTTGACCGAACAACACACCGCCCCCGTATCCCGCCACGAGTCCGACAAGATTGTGCAGGATGACACCGATGACCACCAGCAGACCAAGCTCTGGAATCCGGTCGGCGCTCAACGCAACAACGACAGCGATAGCCAACACGATCGCCGCGACCGAAACCAATGGGAGGACTGGAGCGACAGGACGCACGAACCTTCCGAAGAAGGTGTTGATGAGAACACCCAAGGCGACCGGCGCGACAACGATCTTCAGCACACTCAGCAGCATGGCGCCGACGGCAACATCGACGGCCTGAGCGACATAGAGCCAGGTCAACGACGGCGTCAGAACGACGGCAAGCAGCGTGGACACGGTCGTCAGCGTCACGGATAGCGCGACGTCGCCGCGCGCGAGATAGCAGATCACATTCGAGGCGGTGCCGCCCGGACTTGCCCCCAACAGGACGAAACCGGCAAGCAGCAGAGGTTCCAACCCCAATGCCATACCAATACCCAAGGCCGCAAGCGGCATGACGGCGAATTGCAACACGGTGCCCAGGCCAACAACCAGTGGCCGCGAGGCGACACGGCGAAAGTCGGCCGGCGTCAACGTCAGGCCCATACCGAACATGATGATGGCCAACAGCGGCACGATCGCCCAGCGAAGCGGCGCGAAGATGTCGGGGCTCGCATAGGCGGCGATGCAGGCGATGACGGCCCACAGCGGAAAGAGCGCCGTGAAACGTGAAATCATGAGTCCTGAGCGACCACTCAGTAGGCTTCCACGTACATCCGGCAGATCTCGTCGATCTCGCGTCCCTCAAGCATCTTGAGTTCGCCGCGCTTGTGCATGAGATAGGCGCTCAGCATCTCACCGGGCAAAAACTCATTGGCCTTCGGATGCTGCTCCAGAAGGTCGAGGGCCTGCTCCATGGATGTCGGCAGATCGACAATGCCCTGGTGTTTGCGGGTCGCCGCATCCATCTCCGCGGGGTCGGACGTGGTCGGCTTCGGCGTCGGCAACTGACGTTTGATCCCGTCGATCCCGGCACGCACGAGACAGCCAAAATAGAGATACGGACTTGCCGCCGCGTCGCCGGCGCGAAACTCGAAGTTGAAGCTGGAGGCGACGTCGGCGCCCGGCACATCAGAGACCGGGCAGATGCGGATGGCCGCCTCGCGATCGCGGTAGCCAAGATTGGTGACCGAGGAACTCCATGAATTCGGCTTCAGGCGTTCGTAAGACATGTAGCTGGGCGCCGTTACCGCAACCAGGGCCGGCAGGGCTTCCAGAATACCGGCGATGAAACTGCCGGCGACATCGCTCAGCCCGCCTGGCTTGTCGGCGTCATGGGTGACAGGCCGGCCCTCTGAATCGCAAAAACTCATGTGCAGGTGAACGCCATTGCCGGCCGCACCGCGCGTCACGACCGGCGAGAAGCTGACCGTGTCGCCCATGCGCCAGGCGGTGCCGCGGGCGATCTCGCGCGCGATAACCGCACGGTCCGCGGCAGTCATCGCGTCCGCCGGCTTGACCGTGAATTCGAACTGCTTGGGCGCGAACTCCGGCAGGAACGTCTCCGGTTCGACGCCGGCTTCGGCGAGCGCATAGAGAAACGCTTCCGGGAACGCGCCAATGCGCCGCACGCCGTCCTGACTGTACGCATCACCCAGCCGGTCGGCCTGACCACGATGAACGAACTCATGCTCGAACGCAGCGATCAGATCGAGACCGGTCAGATCCTTGAGATCTTGCAAGGCTTGGCGCAGGTAGCTCCTCAGGCAGCAGTCCCAGGGCCGGCGGTTCATGGCAAGAATGTCACCAAGGTAGAACCGCTCGTTGACCGATCCGTCGCCGAAGTCGACATCAACCTTGGTGGCGGGATCCGGCACCACGATCAAATCGCCGCGCGGCCCCCACGGCGTCGCGGGGATATGGCCAAAGCAGTTGATCATGGTGTTGGTGAAGGTCCAGCCGACACCCTTGTCGAGCCGGGCATCGAGTTCAGAGGCCGGGAACCCCTTGCCGCGCACCTGGCCGGCAAAGTCGGTGGACACGACCATGATCAATGGCACGCGATGCATTCTTCATTCTCCCCTTGATCCAACGGCAAGGTCGGGCCGGAAGATAGAACAGAAATCACCCCCATGGCGATTGGCGTTTGATAGCATCGGGACGGATGGTGAAATTCTGTGACGAGGTGGCGGCATGGGCAAGGCATTCGAACTGGACAAAGAGATTGTCCACTACACATGGGATAATGCGATCGAACCCCGGCTGACCATCGATCCCGGCGATACCGTCACCTTCCACACCCGAGACGCCGGGGACGAATACTATTCCCGTGGATCCACGACGGAAGCCATGGCGGCGCGAGAACCATTCAAGGGCCACCCGCTCACCGGGCCGGTCTATATCCGTGGCGCCGCGCCGGGCGATGTACTGCAAATCGACATCTTGAAGATGGAACTGGCGCGCGACTACGGCTGGACAGCGGTCACGCCGGACAGCGGCCTCTTGCCAGAGGAGGAAGTCAAAGGTCCGTACTTGCAGATCTGGGATCTGTCGGACGGCACCCATGCCCGCATGCTGCAGCGCACCGATATTGCGGTGCCTATCGCGCCGTTCCCCGGCGTCCTGGGGCTGGCGCTGGCCGAGAACGGCGCCCATTCGACCGTGCCGCCGCGTGAAACCGGCGGCAACATGGACAACAAACACCTGACCGTCGGTTCAACCCTTTATCTTCCTGTTCAGGTCGAAGGCGGCCTCTTTAGCACCGGCGATGCCCATGCCGCACAGGGCGATGGCGAGGCCTGCGTCACCGCCGTCGAGACGTGGTCAAAACTGACTCTGCGTTTCGATCTGATCGGCGACAAACATTTCGAAGAGCCACAGCTACGGGTACACGGCCCCTTGTGTCAGACGACCAACACAAGCTCGCATTACGCCACAACGGCACAGGGCCCTGACCTCTACAAGAGCGCGCAGAACGCGATCCGCTACATGATCCAGCATCTGATCAACGAACGTGGTCTCAGTTGGGAAGAGGCCTATGTTCTTTGTTCGGTTTGCGTTGACCTCAAGATCTCCGAAATCGTCGACGCGCCGAACTGGCTTGTCTCGGCGTTTCTGCCGGAGTGTGTGTTCGTCGAATAACGCCCCTGCGACCTAGCATCTGTACCGCGCCGCTCAGGCGAAGCCGTAAAGCGCCGCGGCGTTGTCGTGCACGATCTTCTGCTTGTCCGTCGCCGATATCCCGCCGAAGGTGCGCGCGATGACCTCTTGGCTGTGCGGGAACGTCCCTTCGTCGTGGGGATAATCGCTGCCCCACAGCAGCACTTCCGCGCCGGTGTAGTCGAGATGACGCAGCGCAATGGGATCGTCGCTGAAGGTGACGGCGCCCTGACGGCGGAAGAACTCGCTCGGCCGCATTTCCAGCTGGGGGCGGACCCACATGTGCTTCTTGTCGACCTGCTCGTCCATGACATAGAGCAGCCAGGCAAGCCAGCCGGCGCCACACTCGACGACCACGAAACGCATGCCCGGATGACGCTGCAGCGCGCCGGAGGCAATCAGCAAAGCGACCGGGTTCTGGCCGCGCGCCATACTCATCGCCATATGGGCGAGCGCGCCGCCATGGCCCTCCTCCTCGCCCCAGTCCTCGGGATAGTAGTCTTCGCTCTCGGTAAAGGCGTGCAGGCTGACGACAACGCCGGTTTCTTCGACGACCGACCAGAAGGGTTCGTAGTTCGGCATGTTGTAGGGAAGGTTCTCGACGGTCAGCGGTATCTTGATCGTGCGGTAGCCTTGGGCGGCGACCCGCTCGACCTCCTTGACCGCGCGGTCGATATCGATGACCGGCACAATGGCGACCGGCGCGAAGCGCTCGCTGTGGGGGCCGAACAACTCGATTGCCCAGTCGTTATAGGCGCGCGCCACGGCGAACTGATAGCCGGGGTCACGCGAGTTATAAAGAAACAGCGAGCTGTTCGGATAGATCACCTCGGCGCTGACGCCGTCACGCGCCTGATCGCGCAGCCTCAAATCAATATCGCGCCCGCCGGTCGGGTCCTGACGGAACTCGCGGTTCTGATCGTCCTCGTCGGCCCGTTCCTCGGCCAGGTCCATGCGCCGGGGTTTTTTGCCATCGACAACGAAGTACTTGTGGCCGTCCCGCTCCTCCACGCGCGGCGCGCGCTCGCGAAACTTCTTGTCGAGCCACTCAGCATAAAGCTCCGGCGGTTCCTGGACGTGGCTGTCAGCCGATATCACGTTGTCTGCGGCCATATTCTCCTCCCCTTTGTCGCCAGAGAGGAGAATAGGGCTTGATGGCCTTCAGATCGACTCAGTCGAACGTACGCGCAATCTCCTCGCTGCCGATGCCTTCCTTGGCCACGCGCAGGTCGTGATAGCCGACCGCCAGGATCGATGCGCTGACGCCAGACAGCAGCATATTGACAACTTGCGTTATCAAGTGGCCGGCAATCGAAACATTGGCTTGGGCCGCCATGTCGGGCGTCACGCCGAGCGGCGCGCCGACGGCGAAACCGACGACCAGTTGGACGACGATGCTGATCACGATCCAAATCACCATGACAAAGAAGATCTGCCAGCGGTAACCCTTGGTGAGTTCCAGGCTGCGTTTCATGCTTTCGCCGACGCCGGTTCGTTCGACAACCGCGGCCGGTACGGCAACCCAAAACATGACATAGAGAATGATGCCCGGAATGATGAGGGCGATCGTGCCGATGGCCACCAACAGGCCGACGACAATCGAGACAAAAAAGACCGGGATCAGAACCGACAATGCGCCGCTGAGTATCTGACCAACGCTGGCTTTGTTGCCTCTGAGGTCACTGACAACGCCATAGACCAGCGCTGCGGAAAGCCAAAAATAGGCAATGAACCAGAGCAGTATCGTCAGGATGCCGGCCAGACCGGAACCCATGGTGCCGAAGACGAAGACCGTCAGCACAATCGGCACAATGAAGATCACGATTGTGACGAGCACAAAGGCGACGATGTTGCGAAAGAACACGGAAATGCCGCGCCCGATAACGCTGCCTACTTGGAAATCACTAACCGTCGGTGACGCCATACTTCTTCCCCCATTTAACGGCCATCGCCCCGGACGATGGCCCCAGCATCAGAAAGTCAACGATATCACAGAGTTGTAGTGTTTTCAGCTCTTGCCTTTAAGGCCGGTAACATTGAAAACCGGCAACGGCTTCGACAGCCCCTTGACCTCCAACTCGCCGACGGCTTCGGTTTCGGCAATCGCCTCGACATTGGCATTCACCCGGCGTGTGACATAGATATCGCCGTCACCGGCGCGCCCGCACAGCCGCGACGCGACGTTGGGAATCTGGCCGATGGCGCCGTAGTGAAAGCGGCCCTCGAAACCGACCTGTCCAAGCGTCGCGAATCCCATGTCGATGCCGACGCCAAAGCCGAGCGCGTAGCCCTTCTGCGTCCATGATTTGCTGAGCCTGGCCATCGCATCGCGCATGTCGAGCGCCATGCGCACCGCGCGCTCGGCCGGGTCGTCGCAGGGAACGGGGTCGTTGAAGAACGCCATCAAGCCGTCGCCGGCGAAATGCTCCAACGTTGCCTCGTAGGCGAAGATTAGCGGTCCGATGGCATCATGGTAATCGTGCAGCACAGCCATGATCTCTTCGGGTTCGGCGGCTTCAGAAAACGCGGTGAAACCACGGAGGTCACAGAAGACCGCGGTGATTTCGCGGCGATGGCTTTCCAGGAGTGCCTCGTTGCCAGGCGACACAATGAGCTCAGAGACTTGTGGCGAGAAGTAGCTCTTCAGTGCGCTCAGCCGCGCGAGTTCGCTAACCTGCTTTTCGACGCGCTTTTCCAGATCCCGGTTCCAGACCGCCAGTTGCTCGGCCTGATCCTGGGTCTGGTCATGCAGTGCCTTGACCCGCAGCATCGACTTGACGCGCGCGACCAGCGCCGCCTGCTCGACCGGTTTGGTCAGGTACTCCTCGGCGCCGGCTTCAAGACCGGCGACAATATCGGCGGGGTCCGACTTCGCCGTGACCAGAATAATCGGCATGAAGGGCAGCGAGGTATCGGTCTTAAGGCGGCGGCAAAGCTCGATACCGTCGATCTTGGGCATCATGATATCGAGCAGCGCGAGATCAGGCCGTTCGTTCAACGCGACGTCTAGGGCCTGTTGGCCGTCACGGGCCTGCAGGATCTCGTAGCCCTGGGCCGCCAGTCGGGTTTCCAGGATATCTAAGTTCGCCGGCCTGTCGTCCGCGATCAGAATGCGCGCCGGCCCTGTCATGAGGGATCGGCCGGTACCAGGCTCTTGACCTTAGCGAGGATCTCCCGCGGGCTCACCGGCTTGGCAAAATAGGCATCGGAACCTGCCTCGATCGCCTCCTGCCGGTCACCATCGAAAGCGTAAGACGTCACGGCAACAATGGGGATGTGCATCAGCGCCGGATCACCTTTCAGGCGCCGGGTGGCTTCGTGGCCGTCCATGCCGGGCAGTTGGATATCCATCAAGATGAGATCCGGGCGTTCGCGCTGGGCGACGTCAATCGCTTCGACGCCGGTTGATGCCTCAAGCACCGCATAGCCAGCACTGGTCAGGAGATCGCGCATGATCTGTTTGTTGTCGTCTTGATCTTCGACCACAAGGATGCGCCCGCTCATGGGAGATCCTCCTCACGTTGCGCTTGGATCGGCACCGTGAACAAAAACGTCGCGCCGCGCCCCAGCTCCGATTCAACCCATAGCTTGCCGCCGTGCATGTCGATAAAACGGCGGGAAATCGTTAGGCCCAGACCGGTTCCGCCCTGCTCACGCGTGCTGGAACTGTCGGCCTGCTGGAACTCATCGAAGATGGCTTCGTGATCCTCCTTGTCGATACCCGGACCGGTGTCGCGAACGCGCACCAGGAAGTCGGTCTCAACAATGTCGACGTTTACCGTGACCTCGCCTTCATGGGTAAATTTGATGGCGTTGCCCAACAGGTTGGTCAGAACCTGCGCCAAACGGTGACTATCACCATGACCGACCGGCAGGTCCGGCGGCACCGTCCAGACGAGATCGAGTTCCTTTTCCCGCGCCAGGGGCTCAACGCCGGCAATGACGGACTCGACCACCTCGCCCATGGCGTAGGAATCGAGAGACAGCTTGAATTGCCCCGCTTCGATCTTCGACAGGTCAAGGACGTCGTTGATCAGGCCAAGAAGGTTGCGGCCGTTCTTGCTGACCCGGTCGACGACCTTGGTGACCTGTTCGGGCACCTCGCCGTAGATGCCGTCGTTGATCAGTTCCGTGTAGCCAAGGATGGCATTCAGCGGCGTTCTCAGCTCATGACTCATGTTGGCCAGGAAGCGGCTCTTGGCCTGGTTGGCCAGCTCGGCCTGCTCTTTGGCGTCGCGCATCGCAATTTCAGCTTCCTTGCGGAGCGTTATGTCGTGGGAGATGGTCAGCACCGCACGCACGCTGCCGTCGGCCTCCGCCAGCGGTACCTTGGTTGTGTAGTAGGTCGACCATCGACCACTGGCGCCGCGCGAGGTGTCTTCGAACCCCGGAATCGGCACGCCGCTCTCAATGACCTGCCGATCCCGCTCACGGGTTTTCGCGGCATATTCGGTATCGGTGACGTCGTCGATCGACTTGCCGGTCAGCTCGTCAGGGTCAAAGCCGTAGAATTCCGCCTGGGCCGGATTGGCAAGGATGAACCGTCCGTCAACATCCTTCAGGTTGATCACAGCCGGCGTCTGATCAATGACCGTCTTGAGCATGTGTTGGCTTTCGGCAAGCGCCGCCTCAGTCGCCTTTCGTTTCGTGATATCCGTCTGGATCGAAACGGTGCGGCCGAAGTCGGTCTTTCGATCACGGATCTGAAGCCAGCGTCCGGTCGTCAACTGGACGTCGATCGATCCGCGCAGGGTGCGACGGTGTTGGTCCCGCTTGCCAAGGTAGTCGTCGGAGTCATGCCCCACGACGACAATCTTGCGTTCGACATCCAGGCGACCGAGCTCTTGGAAAAGGACGCCCGGTTTGACGTCCTCATCGGTGTAGCCGTAGAACTCCTTGAACTGCCTGTTGCACAACACCAGCCGATCGTCGGCGTCGTAAACAACAATGCCTTCCGACATGTTCTCGATAGCGTCGGACAGGCGCACTTCCGCTTCGCTGATCGCGACCTCGGCCGCCTTCAGTTCGGTGATGTCGGCTTGGATGCTGACGGTGCCGCCGGATGCGGTCTTGCGATCGCGGATCTGCAGCCAGCGCCCATCAGTCAGGCGGATCTCCAACGAACCCTCGTGTTCGTCACGCTGCCAGATACGTCGTTTGAAGTGCGGCGCGCCAACCTGATCGGCGATGACGCCGTTTTCCAGATCGAGCCGAATCAGATCATCAAAATGGGTGCCCGGACGAACATCCTCGTCGCGGTACTGATAGAAGTCCTGGAAACGCCGGTTGCACAGAACAAGCCGGTTGTCAGCGTCATAGACGACGATGCCCTCAGACATATTCGCGATGGCGTCGAGCAGGCGCGCCTCGGCAGCCGCCGCAGCGTCCTTGGCGCGCAGAATTTCCTCTTCGACCTGCTTGCGCTCGGTAATGTCGCGCAGATAGGCGGTGATAATCTTCCGGCTGTCGACGTCGCGCGCCGTGATCGCGATCTCGACCGGTATCTCGCTGCCGTCGGCGCGGACCGCCGGCAACTCCAGCCGTTGGCCAAGCACCCGTTCTTCGCCGGTGGTGCGATAACGTTCCAGTCCATCGGCGTGGGCTTCGCGCAAGGCTTCGGGTACGATCAAGTCTGATAGCCGCTGACCTATCGCCTGGTCGCGGGTATAGCCGAACGTTCGTTCGGCCGCCGGATTGAACTCCAGAACCTCGCCCAGTTCATCGATGGAGATAATGGCGTCAAGCGCCGACTCAAGCACCGAACCCTTAAGCGTCTCGCTGTCCAGCAGCGCCCTGCCGAATGCCTTTTCGTCACTGATGTCGGTGCCAATCAGACCGATCGCGACGGATCCGTCGAATGGCATGGTGATGGGAAACTTGACCTCCATAAAGGTCCGTTCACCGCCCGGTGTGGTGACGACCTGTTCGCGCGCAATGACATCGCCGGTGCTCAAGACTTCCCGATCATGCAGCGTGTAGGGATCGGCGAAGGACGCGGGAAACAGGTCACTCGCCGATTTGCCGACAACATCGTCGTGCTGGAGTTCGTGGAGGTCGAGAAACTTTTGGTTGGCATAGAGGTATCGACCGTCTGCATCTTTCAAGCACATGACCGTGGGCGAGTGTTGCGTGATCGCCTCCAGCAGCACTTGCGTCTCGCGCAGCGTACGCAGAGCGGCCATGCGCTTGCTGACGTCGCGGCCATAGATGTTGACACGACCGTTGTCGCGATCCGGATAAAGCTCGAACGTGTAGTCACACCCATCAAGGGCAAACTCGACCTCCTGATGGCGCCCGGACGTCGCCGCTTCGATGGCGACGTCGCACAGCGCATCGGCCATCAGGCAATTGGCTGCCTCGTCGATCAGGCCAGAAATGGCTTTTGCGGCAACGTTGGCGAAAGCAAGGCGCCCGGTTTCATCGGTTGCCAAGACGGGATTGGGATTGTGTTCGGGAAAGTGAGCGAGATTGTCCTTCGCGCCCGACGATTCACGGCCGAAGAAGCAATACATTCCCTGGTCATCTGGCCCGACAATGTCGAAACCGAACGTCGTGTCGCCGAATGACACGGCCAGCGCATCGCGACCATCGCGTGCCGCAGCAAGCAGGTCGTCGTGGATGCGGCCGCTTTCATCATCCTTCGTTTGTGTGGTCAGCCCGCCTATCGAAGCCGCTGCCTTGTTGGAGAACGCGATCCGGCCGTCGCCGTCCGTACTCACGACCGGCCCAGGAAAGGCATCGACGGCGGTTGTCAGGATACCGTCGACACCGGGCGAGCGTGCGGAAGCCCGCGACCGCACGGGTCGCGTCTGCTCTGTTCCATCCGTTTGCTTCCCCATCGGATGTCCGTCGCCAAGTCCTCACACACCGTCACCATAGCCCGACGCCGAGATCGCGAAAACCACGCTGTGCCAGATAGATGGACAGGACCTAGGGACACAGTGCGGGGATGAGCCGGCCCGATTGTGTGACCCAGCCGAACAGGTGATTCTCGCCATAGATGAGTGCGATCGCCTCATCATGCAGCGACTGTTCCTCTGCCGCGCAACAGTCTTCAACCGTCAGGCAGTAATAGCCGTAATCCACAGCAGAGCGCAGCGTCGAGTGCACACAACACTGGGTTGTCACTCCCATGACAATCAGGTGCGTGATCCCGCGCGCTTCCAGCATCGCCTGCAGGTCGGTTCGGAAGAAGGCGCTGAAGCCGGGTTTGTCGATATCCGGCTCGCCCGCCATCGGCGCCAACTCGGGCACCAGGGCCTGCCCTGCCTCACCGCAGATCAGAAAGCGGCCCAGAGGCCCTCGATCCTTCTCTGGCCGGCGCGCCTTTTTCATCGGCGACATATCGGAGCCATCGGCCCGATAGCCCTCGCGTGTGTGGACAATGAAGAGGCCGACATCGCGGGCCGCCGCCAGGACCGCGCCGAACCGCGGCATGATCGCGCGCATCATCGTGATATCGCCGCCCATCGAGGCGACATAGCCCTCGGGATCCAGGAAATCCCGCTGCATATCGATGGCCAGGAGTGCCGTTTTGTCGGGTTCAAACGAGAACGTCCGATCGAAATTGCACGGCACCGACACCATCGCGACCTCCTGACCCGCACCAAAGCGCCGAAATAGCGCCACATCGTGATCATAGGGATAAAGTGACGGAACGCACCATGAAAGCCGTTTTTCCTGGAAAATCAGGCCGGTACGATCAACTCTTGAGTGCAAATGACGAGAGCGTTGCCACAACAGCCGCGATTTCGGCAAAGCGCGCGGGCCCGGCTTGCCGTGCTGCTCGTCCTCGTCCCCCTTCTTATCCCCCTCATTGTCGGGGGCTCGCCGGCCCAGGCGGCGATCGACGAGACCGCCATTCGCGCCGCCGTCGACGAGGTCTACGACGGCAGCGACTACCAAACCAGCCTTCCCGGTGTCGACGAGCCCTTGCCCCAACCGGATCCGGAGCCGGAAGCCGCAGATCCCGCGTCCGAGCCCATGAACCTCGCCTGGCTGGCCGACGTGCTTGAGGTCGTCTCCTATGGCCTTCTGGCCGGCGCCGTCATCTTCGTTGTCTATACCGGTCTGCGCGCCTTCATGAACATGCGCTTGCGGCCCCGCCGGTCTGATTTGGACCCATCATCGGACGACGAATGGGGCGCCCACAAAGGCTCTCAAGAAGCGCGGCCGACGCAGTTCGCCGACGCCGAGGCCCTGGCGCGCCAGGGCGCCTATGGGGAGGCCGTGCATGCCTTGCTGCTGGTCGTCGTCGAGGCGATGCGGCGGCGTTATGATACCGTCCGGCCAGCGCAGACCGCGCGAGAGCTGGTCCGCCACGTCGCTTTGGGCGCCAGCCGTCATGACGACTTCGCCGATCTGGTCGGCGCCGCCGAACTAGGCCACTTTGGCGGCCGCACAATCGATCGCGAAACCTATGAATCGAGCCACGAACGCGCCCAGCGTCTGCTGGCGGCACTGGCGGCAAACTGATGGGGTCGCTCAACAACCGCATGCGTGCGCTGATCGGCGCGGTGATCCTGCTGGCCGTCGCCGCCGCTGCCGTCGCCTTGCGCCAGGATGTCGGTGACAACGTCACCGGCAGCGACCCCAGCGTCGTCTCCATCTCCGCGATTGGTAAAGGCGCGTTCTACGAGCTGTTGGAGGACCTCGACGTGTCCGTCGATGTCGACCGCGGCCGCGGTGGCGCGCCTGACAAACTCAGCGACGATCTGCGCGTGGTGACCGGAAGACCGGTCGACGCCGACAACAGAGGCTTTGTCGCAAGCCGCCTGGCCGGCGAGCGGCTCTTGGTCGTGCTGCCGAAATGGAACGTCGTGGACGATCCCTTTCACGCCGGCTGGGTCGGTGAGGCTACCGGCATGGAGGTGCGCGACGTCATCTCGATGCTGCGCATGGTCGTTCCCGACGGCAAGATCGTGCGCCCGTCGTCGCCGGTCGCCTGGACCGTCAACGAACTCGGTTTCTCACCGACACTCACCCAACCGCAGCTGTTTGCTTCCGGCCAGGCACGACCCATCGTGGCCAGCGATGACGGCATGCTGATCGGCGAGATCAGCTTTGGCAACCGCCGCATCTGGGTCGTCGCGGATCCCGACTTCATAACCAATCACGGCCTGCATCGTGACAGCAACGCCGCGCTTGCCGTCGCCATGATCGAGGCGATGGTGCCGGCCGACGGCCGCGTCGTTTTCGATCTGGCGGTCCAGGAGACGATCGAACCGCTCAGCCTGACGCAGCTTCTGTTCGAGTTTCCAACCGCCATCGTGACTGTTCAGACCGCCATCGTGCTTCTTCTGCTGCTGTGGGCGCTCACCGGATCATTCGGCACGCGCTACGAACTGCCGCGCCCTCTGCAGTCGGGCAGCGCGGCCCTGATCGCGAACATGTCGGCGCTGTTGATCCTCGGCGGCCATTTCCGCGATATGCTGACGCGCTATGCTCAGGCGACTGTGCGCGATGTCGCCAACCGCCTGCACGCGCCCGCCGGCCTGGACCGTGCGGCCCGCAACGCGTGGCTCGAACGTGTCGCCGATGCGCGCGGTGTCAGCCACAACCTCGAACGTTTGACCCAAGACCTCGACCGTATGGCCGGCACGCGAAGCCGGCCGGATGCGCGGCGGACCATCGAAGCCGCCGCCGCCTTTCATCAATGGAGACAGGAGATGATCCGTGGACCTCGAGACGATCGCTAGCGTCAATAGCCGGATCAAGGAGCAGATCGGCAAGGTGGTTGTCGGCCAGCAGCAAACCGTCGACCTGCTGCTCGTGGCGCTGCTCTCGGACGGGCACATCCTGTTGGAGGGCGTGCCCGGCACCGCCAAGACGATGATCGTGCAAACGTTCTCGTCCTGCCTTGGGTTGCAGTTCGGCCGCATCCAGTTCACGCCCGACCTGATGCCGGGCGACGTACTGGGGACCAACCTCTTCAACTTCCAAAGCAACGAGTTCGTGCTGACCCGCGGCCCGATTTTTACCGAGCTCCTGCTGGCCGATGAAATCAACCGCACGCCGCCCAAGACTCAGGCCGCGCTGCTGCAGGCCATGCACGAACGCAAGGTGACGATCGACGGCGAGGATCATGATCTCGGCAGTGGTTTCATGGTCGTCGCGACCCAGAACCCGATCGAGCAGCAGGGTACCTACCCCCTGCCCGAAGCCCAGCTTGACCGCTTCCTGTTCAAGCATGTCCTGGCCTATCCGACGCGCGACGAGGAACGCGACATCGTGGCGCGCCACGGTCACAGCACGACCATGCCCCAGATCGAGGCGTTCGGCGTCGAGCGGATCATCGATCTGGCGGGCTTGGAAACAATCCGCGATTTCGTGGCCAAGGTGCGCCTCTCCGACGATCTGGTGAGCTATGTCGTCGACCTCGTCCGCGCCACCCGCGAACACCCGTCACTCGATTTCGGCGCCTCGCCGCGTGCCGCCAACATGTTGTCGTCGGCCGCGCGTGCCTATGCTGTGGTCAGCGGCCGTGACTATGTCATCCCCGATGACGTCAAATACCTGGCACCTCCGACGTTGCGCCACCGGCTGGTGCTGGCGCCAGGCGCCGAGATCGAGGGCCTGGACACGGACAAGGTCATCGACGAGATCGTGACCCAGATCGCAACGCCCCGATGATTTACCCGACGCGACGCGCCATTCTGCTGGTGGCGGCCGGTGTGCCGCCGACCATGCTGGGCGTTGTCGCGTTGCCCGAACTGTGGGCGGTCGGTCTGGCCTGGCTGTGCGGCACCGTCTTGTTCGTGGTTTTGGATGGCCTTCTTGGCGTTTCGGCGCGTCGTCTTTCTGTCGACTGGAACGCGCCGTCGGTTCTTTACGTCGGCGAAAGCGACCCCTTCACCATTCACTTTGCGGCGGCCGGCGCGGAGCGGACGACACCGATAGACGTGCTCTTGGAGGTTGCCGGTGTTGTCGACCGGCCCGAGATGGCGCGCCGCCCCATCGATCACCGCCGCGACGTCGACGTCACCATCGCCCTGGTGCCCCACAGGCGCGGCATCGCCGCCATCCAGCGGCTGTGGCTGCGCTGGCGCGGGCCCTTCGGGCTGACCTGGCGCAAGGTCGGTCACCAGATCAACCTGGACATACCGGTGCTGCCCAACATCCGCGCCGTGCGCCAATCCGCTCTGTCGCTGCAAGTACGCGATGCCTATTTCGGCAGCAAGGTGCAGCGCGAGGCCGGCGGCGGGTCGGAGTTCGACGCGTTGCGTGACCATGTGCCCGGACTCGACAGCCGGGCGATCGACTGGAAGCACTCCGCGCGTCACCGCAAACTCGTCAGCAAGGAGTTTCAGACCGAACGCAACCACCAGATCGTCATGGCGATCGACACCGGACGCCTGATGAGCGAACCGCTCAACGGCATCCCCCGGCTGGACCGCGCGATCAACGCCGGATTGGTCCTGACCTATACCAGCCTGCATGCCGGCGACCGTGTCGGTGTCTATGGTTTCGACGCGCAGGTCCGGCTCTTCGCTTCGCCCATGGGCGGCGTGCGCGCCTTCCCGCGTGTGCAACAATCCTTGGCCCAGCTCGACTATCGCGACGAGGAGACCAACTTTACGCTCGGTCTCACCGCATTGCTGGGCCGTCTAAAGCAGCGCTCTCTTGTCGTCGTCATGACCGACTTTGTCGATACGATCACCGCCGAGTTGATGGTCGAAAATCTGGGCCGCATGGCGAACCGTCACTTGATCCTCTTTGCCGTGCTGCGCGACCCCGTGTTGACCGGCGCCATCGAAGACCGGCCGGCAACCCTGGAAGATCTGTCGCAGGCGGTCATCGCCGGCGATCTCGCGCGTGAACGCGCCGGCGTCCTGGAACGCCTGCGCCGCTTCGGCGTGCACTGCCTGGAGGCCGACGCGGCCAACCTGAACAGCGATCTTATCAACCGTTATCTGTCGATCAAGCAGCGGGAGCTGATCTGACATGGCGGAACCGGTTGGCAACAATGGCCTGAAGAGCGCGCTCTTCCGGCGCGAACGCGAGGCGACCTGGAAGAAGCTGCAGGAATTGCTCGCGCGCATCGAACGCAACGGCATCAAGAGCGCCTCCGCGCAGGAGCTACACGACCTGCCGATCCTCTACCGCGCGACCATGTCGTCGCTGTCGGTCGCACGGAGTATCTCGCTCGATCGCAATCTCCTGCAGTACCTCGAGAGCCTGGCCGCGCGCGGCTATTTCTGTGTCTATGGCGCCCGCGCGACGTTCGCCGAAACGCTGAAGGCCTTCATCTTCGTCGATCTGCCGGAGGCTGTGCGCGCCGCACGCTGGTTCGTCGGGCTCTCGGCGGCCTTGCTGTTCCTGGGCACCGCACTGGGCTGGCTTCTGGTCGCGCTGGAGAGCGATTGGTTCTACGCCCTGGTCGACCCGGGCATGGCATCGGGCCGCGACCCCGACGCATCGCGTGCCGAACTGCAGGAGACGCTGGTCGACGACGGCGGCGGTTTGACCGACATGCTGATCGCGTTTGCCTCATTTCTTTTTACCCACAACGCGAAGATCGCTCTGGCGTGTTTTGCCTTCGGCTTTGCGTTCGGCATTCCCGTCGTCTATCTGCTGTTCACCAACGGGGTCCTCCTCGGCGCCTTTTGCGCGGTCTATGCGGAACGCGGCCTGGGTGTCGATTTCATTGCCTGGCTCTTAATCCACGGCTCGACGGAACTGGCCGCCATCATCCTGGCCGGCGCGGCAGGGTTTTTGCTCGGTCAGGCCGTCGGCTTCCCCGGTCGGCTCAAACGCCGTGCGGCGCTCGCCATTAAGGGGCGCCAGGCTGCGATCATCGCGCTGGGCGCCGTCGGCATGTTGTTTGTCGCAGCACTCCTCGAAGGGTTCGGACGCCAGCTCATCACCGATACCGCATGGCGCCTGACGATCGCCACGGTCGCGCTGGCCTTCTGGATCGCCTACTTCGGCTTCTCCGGCAAACCGAGGCGCTAGGCATGGCTGACGCAGCCCCCCTCGGCGCCAAGCGCGACCGCCTTATCCGTCACATCACGACACCGGAAGGCGTGCCGCTGACCGTGCGGCTCGCCGAGCGCAGCAGCCGCTTGATGGCGCTGATTGTCGACCTCTTCATCATCATCGTGACGCTGTTGCTGTTCGCGCTGGCGCTCTATATCGCCCTCGGCGACTTCCTCACCAGCGGCTGGCTGGACGCCTTCCTCTTGCTGGGCTCGTTCCTGCTCAGAAGCCCCTACTTCATCTTCTTCGAACTCCGGTGGCGCGGCCAGACACCGGGCAAGCGGCTCATGCACATCCGCGTTATCGACCGCCAGGGCGGCCCGCTGACGGCCGAGGCCGTGGTCACCCGCAACCTGACCCGCGAGGTCGAGGTCTTCCTACCGATTTCCGTCCTGATGCTGCCCCAGCTCTACGCGCTCGCCGGCTGGTTCGGCGTACTATGCATGGTGTGGACGGCGCTGGTCTTCGTGCTCGTCCTGTTTCAACGCGACGCCATGCGCATCGGCGACTTGATCGCCGGTACCTGGGTCATCGAGAACGAGCGCCGCATCCTGAAGGACGATCTGAGCCAGAAGAAATCCGAGGACGTTGTACCTGAGGCCCGCTACACGTTCACCGAAGCCGAAATGGACGCCTATGGCATTCGCGAACTGCAGGTTTTGGAAGACATCCTACGGCGCAACGAAAACCAAAAAGACGAACGCACCATGGCCGATGTCAGCCGGCGTATCCGGCGCAAGATCGGCTGGAAGGACGATCCCTTCTTCCGCGACGACGCGCGTTTCCTGCAGGACTACTACACCGCGCTGCGCCGCAGGCTGGAACAGGGTCTCCTGTTCGGCGAGCGTCGCGAGACCAAACACGACCCCGCGGTCTTCGATGCCAAGCGGCGAAACGGTGCCAACGGCAACAACGGAAACGGCGGCGCAAGGCCCTAACCGGCCTTCCAGTGCCCGTCGACCTCGAACGCCTCGTCGGGGCCCGGCCAAGGCGGCATGGTCACCAACACGAAGGTCAAAGGCGCCGCGCCGGTGTTGCGAAACTGGAAGTGGGTGCCCAAGGGAATGGTCAGACTGATGCCGGGGCGCAAAGGCGTCACCTCTTCGCGCTCACCGTGAGACCGCCACATCTCACCCTCGCCCGACAGCATGTACCAGACCTCCTCGACCGTGCGATGGGCGACCGCTACCGACACGCCGCCCGGATCGAGTGTGAAGTGCGCCATGCTGCCGCCATCGAGCCGGCACAACAGCCGCACCGCCGATCCGTCGGGCGCCAGCCCCTGGGGTTCATCGGGAAGTGCGATCGTATCGAAGGAGTCCGAAGTTGCCATCGTGATAGGATCTCCGCATAGCGCTGTCCGATAGTCGTGCGACACGTAGCGCCGGAAATCATTTGGTTCAAATCCCATCTGCGCTGGGAGTGGTTCCCATCTTCACCAAGGCAATACGATGCGGTCTTCCTGTTTCTGCGATTTTGGCCATGCTGGCCGTCATGACAGTGTCAGCGCACGCTACCTTTGACGAGATCCAGATCGAGGCACCCCGACCGGAAGGTCCGCTTCAGGGGTCGCTTCTGTTGCCCGACGTCGATGACGCGCCGGTCGTGCTGATCATCCCGGGCTCCGGCCCGACCGACCGCGACGGCAACAACCCCTTGGGCGTCAAGGCATCGACCTATCGCCTTCTGGCTGAGGGTTTGGCGCGCAACGGCATCGCCAGCGTACGCATCGACAAGCGGGGCATGTTCGGCAGCGCCGGGGCGGTGGCCGACCCGAACGCGGTGACGCTCAACGACTACGCGAACGACATCCACGCCTGGATCGCGACGATCCGCCAACGCACCGGGAGGGACTGCATCTGGCTCCTCGGTCACAGCGAAGGCGGCACGGTCGCCATGCTGTCCGCGGCGGAGGGCGACGCCATCTGCGGCGTTATTGTGGTGGCGACGCCAGGTCGGCCCTACGGCGATGTCATTCGCGACCAATTGCGCGCCAACCCGGCCAACGCGCCGATCCTCGACGAAGCGTTCGATGCGATCACGCGCTTGGAAGCAGGCGAACGCGTCGACACGGCAGCCATGCACCGCGCGCTCCTGCCCCTCTTTGCCGATGAGATCCAAGAGTTCGTCATCGACCTGCTCAGCCACGACCCCGCCGCCCTTGTTGCGGTACTGCACGTCCCGGTCCTCGTTCTGCAGGGCGCACGCGATCTCCAGACAACGCCCGAGGACGCCGAACGGCTGGGCGCTGCCAACAAGGAGGCGGAGGTCATCGTGCTCGACGACACCAACCATGTCTTGAAGGCCGTCGCCACCGATGACCGGGAGGCCAACCTGGCAATCTATGGCGACCCCGACCTGCCTCTGGCGCCGGGTGTCGTCTCGGCCGTCACGGCGTTCATCCGTGGCGTTGACGACCAATGACGTTGGCGCAAGACTTCGACAGGTTCTAACGGGCGCGATGCGCCTTAGGACGGAATCGGCTGGAGGAGCCATGAGTCCGGGAACACCCAGACCCAACGTCGAGGTATCGCCGGATGACCGGCGAACGCCACGCGAGGCCTACTGGGAAGACGGCATCACGAGATTAGAAGGCGTTCTCGACCGGGACGTTCTCGCCCGGTGCCGCGATGCCTTCGACTGGAGCCTCAGCAACCCCGGCGCGTTCACGAAAACGATCTACGAGGGTACCGAACACGAGCACTGGGCCGACAACGTCAACCCAGCCGCGCGCGAGCGGTGCCGGCAACTGGTGACGGCGCCAGTCTTCGCCGAGGTCGTTGGTGGCATCCTGGACTCACAACACGTCTGGTATTCGGCCGAGGAGATCTTTCTGAAGCGTGGCGCTTCCGTTGGCCGTACGCCCTGGCATCAGGACACGTCCTATGCGCCCTATGGCGGCAAGCAGTGGTGTAATCTCTGGATCAGTTTTGAGCCTCTGCCGGCACACAACGCAATCGAGGTCGTGCGCGGCTCGCATCTCGGGCCGCAGTATGACGGCAGTTCCTATGACGACCCGGACGCCCCCGCGAAACCGCTCCATGGCGGCGATTGGACACCGCTGCCCGATATCGAGGGCGAGCGCACCGCCGACCCCAGCTCCTGGGATGTCGTCTCCTATCCGTCTGAGCCAGGCGACGTCATCGTCTTCCACCCGCACGCGCTCCACGGCGGCGCGCCGTTGGATGCCGACTGCACCGAACGCCACACCCTGGTGCTCCGCTTCTTCGGCGACGACGCCTTCTACCGCCCCCTACCCCCGGGCAGCCACAGCATCTGGGACGACGATGCCGACGCCAACGTCCGCGAGGACTTCGAGGGGCTTGAACCCGGCGACCCGCTGAGCAGGGGTGGGTTCCTGCAGATCAGATAGCTGCTTCGCGCACCAGAGAGCGCGACTCTGTTGATCGAGGTAGGACTTGGCAGGGCCTATGATAACCCAATCGAAGTGAACTGGTGCGCGCAATGATGGCGGCGCTCCTGCAAGGTCGGACCATGGTGTTTTCGCTGGTTGCCGCACATCCAGCATGAGCACATTTTGGGCTGTTCTTTGAACCGCGCCATGGCTTTGGGATCGCTCCAGCAGGAACAATCAAGGTCGTCGTAATGCTGGTTGCGGTCTTCCTTCAGGCGGCGGCGCATATGACGCTGGGCCTGGTGTCGGCGAAAGGCACGGTTGCGCATCAGGCTTCCTTAGAGTCAAGACTTCGGTGGCGTCAGTGCCGGCCGAGGCGCGCCTTCCCGTGGTCATCGTGCAGAAGCTAAGGAAAACCCTGGCATCCCCTAGGGGAATCGAACCCCTGTCTCCACCGTGAAAGGGACGGTTCTTCGGGAGAAAACTGCGACTTTTCAGAAGGAATGGGCTACCGTGAAATGAGGCAAACTGCGGGTTTCTGAGAGGCATTTTGAAGGAATAGCGATGTCAAGGGGCTTCCGCATAACCGCCTCTCTCGCCTTCATCCTCACGCTGGGTGGGGTTATGGCGTTGGGCGACTTGTTCTGGGAGCCGCTGGTGGCTTTGGTGTTTTTGTTGGTGGCGATATGGGTGGCGGATTAGCCAGACGGCTCCTCGTACTCCACCACCAGAACACCGCCCAGAATCGTCTCGCAGTCCGGGTTGGCGCATTGGATATCGCCGGTATCCCACAGGGTGAAGAAGATGCTGTCACACTCCGGGCAGGCATAACGGGAGGGCTCTGGGACGGCGGGTTTGGCGGGGCGGAACTCAATAACCTTGTCGTCACTCACCGCAATTCTCGTCGATGAAGTCGTTGTTATCTTTGATCTGCTTGGCCGTGTTCCAGGTCAGTATGTCGCCGGGGAAGGCGAACAGGTCCACACCATTGAGCGCCATTTCCTTATAGGTGTCACTGCCGACAACAAGGCGCTCCTCTGTTACTTTGACACGCTTGAGCCCGACACAAGAGTCGGTCGGGACACGAACCGCGCTACAGCCCGCGCTCAAGATCGTTAGGAGTAAGATCGGCATTACGGCTTTCGATATCCGCACGATTTCGCTCCTTCTTAAGCTCGGCCTCCAGGCCCTCATTCCGGGCCTCCATTCGTCCGACTTTCCGCTGGCGGCTGTCCCACAAAAACTTAAGGACAAAGCCAACAACGGTGATGACACCGGACGCAAGGCCCAGGTACTCAACGAGGCCCATTACTCAGTGTTGGGAACAGCCCAGACGCCGATGGCCGTGAGGATCGGGATGGCAAACGACATGATCTGGTCTGCCGTCACACCAACCTCGAAGCCAGCGAAGTCTTTGAGGCCGATAAGGATGACGCCGATGATGGCGACGATGAACTTGTTGTAGCGGGATAAGCCACTCATAACTCACTCCTGTGTTGTGAAGAAAAGGCGCTCTTGTTCGTCACGCCATTCGTCGCGCTGCTTTTGCTCGGCAGCGGTTAGTTCTCGGTTTTCAAGGAAGGCTGTTCTGTCCAGGGCCTTGATGAGCTTGGACAGTTCGTAGGTTCTATCCGTCATCTGGGCCGTACGTTGTCTTGGCAAGGAACTCTATCTGCCACTGACTGAGAGCCTTCAGCAGATCGGCAAGAAACCTGTCGTCCACCTTGTATGCCGCCCTGCCCCCATACCCCTGAACGTTGAAGCTGAGCGTGTAGCCGTCGTTGGCCTTGTTCAGCGCAGGGCCAGTGGTTTTGCCGCCTGTCTCTACCAAGGCGCGCTCCTCGTCATTTATGGGTTGGAAACGCCCGCACAGAAGGCCAAGCGTTCGGATGTGATGTAGAGCGTCCAGGTAGCTTTGCTTGCCGTCCTGGAGAGCTTCAGACTTCGATAAGACCGCCACGAAACTCGGCCAGGCCAGGCTCGATGACGTGGCAGAACTCCGGCCACATCAGCCTTCCCTGACGGAAGGTGAGCACCACGAAACCAGAGCGCCAATTTCTGGGGCCGTCCTCCAAATAGAGGAACTGCTCACTGTAGGGCTCGGCCATCGTCCCGGTGTCGATACCGAAGCGAGTTCCCAGCAAGTCAGAGAACGGAGTGGCGCCCAAATTGTGAAGGTGGCCGGTTACCGTGTGCGTTCCGGCGTTGACGGTATTGTTGTGGCGAGCATGAACGCCGCCACGTATCCGATGCTTCACCACGACAGGAAGCACGTCCATGCCGTCGTTTATCCAGACACTCCAGCAGGGCTGCCAGTTGCCCTCGAAATGATCTTGCAGGTGAACCCCGTGCACCCTCGCGTACTCAGGAGCAACGTGGGCTATCTTGGACTCGAATCTGGCGTCGTGGTTTCCCAGAGGCCAGAACCGCTCTGCATTGGGTGCAGCTCTCTCCAGTTCTTTGAGTCTCGCTTGTGCTGCGAGTATCTCGTCATGAACGGTTGGCTGGCTCTCCCACCCAATAGGCAAGTGGCGGGATATTTGGCCGAAGTCGAGAACGTCGCCGTTGGCGATAACAACCTTGGGACGGAGTTTCTTGGCTAGCTTGCAAAAAGCCTTATGGGCTGTTGAAGGTTCTCCAGGCCAATAGTGGTGATCAGATCCGATCATCACGATGCCGTCGTAAACCTTGGTGTAGAGCCTCCCTGGAAACAGTGGTTTGACGGGGGCGTTCTTGAAGTTGGGGCCAACGATGGTGATGCCCCGCCTCTTTTCTATCCTCCGTAGACGACTGTGGACGTTGCGTATGTTTTGGCCCAACTCATCGGCTGTGCCTTGGGGGCCTTTCGTCCGGCACAGCTCTATGAACTCGTCCTCGGGACACTTGGGGCGCATTCATCGCGTTCCCTCGCTGTTTCAGGGGGTAAGGCTGTCCAGGCGGAACTGGATAACCTCCACGTGTCGCTCTACTTCGTTCATTCTCGATAGGAGCGGCGGGTGGCCGCCACTGACAGCGTGGTCCTCAAGTTCTTCAGTGTTGTGTTGAACAACCGTTCTGAACTCGGCTATCGCTATTTCCACGTCGCGGAGGCGAACCTCAACGTCGCGTTGGGCGTCATAAACGGCGCCCACCCCAGCGGAGACAACAATTAGCAAGCCACTGACAACGGCCTTGCCAATAACCTGGACGATGGGGTTTTGCTCAACCCTCTTGGCTGTCTCTTCGACTGTCATCAAATGTCTACCTGTGGTCCAAACATCATCAAGTCGTATGCCTCTTGGCGGCTCATCTCCAAGATCGTCAGAAGGCACCCGCGACGGAATATGAAGACAACAACGTTGCTCATTCCTGACACCGGACGCTCAAACACCATCGCTTGATCACCCGGCACCATTGGGTTGGGGATGTCTCTTAAGGAAACGGAAACCGTCAGCCCGTAGAGAACGGGGACTTGAGCCGCCACCTCATCGGGACGCGTGCATTCCTGGGCAACCGCGTTGGACACAAAAAAAGCCGCAAACGCGGCTGCCAGCAGGATATGCTTCATGGTTACACGCCGAGTCTGCCCGGCCCGCTCACCTCTTCGCTCGGTGTCGTCTCAGGCAAGTCCAAAGGCTGGACGTTCTGGATGTAGTCGGAAACAAAGCTCTCCATCTTGTCCATGATGGACTCGAACCGGAAGCTGTCGAACTCGACAAGGCCGGTAGAAACACGGGCGCTCTGCGAGTTGACGAGCTCAAACCACAGGGTGTGGAAGTCCCGCACGAGGTCGTTGATGGCCTCGTTCTCGACGCGCTCATGATCGGCCCAGTCTGGAAGGTTCTCAGCCGTGGGTGTCCACTCGGGCAAATCCAACTGCGGCTGTGCCATCACCCAGGCGTGGAACTGTCTGAGAGAGCCGAAATACGAAACGACACGGGCCACGTCGAACTCCGACATGTCCGCGACAGAGTTTGAACGTGCCTTGTGAACCTCGTCTGCATAGCGCGCAATGCGGCGGCAGAGCGAGGCAACGTCTTGGTTGTAAACTTCAGCCATTTACTGCGCTCCTAAGTGTTTGTCTCAGTTGTCCGGTGAGACGTTCCGGTTACTCGTAACTGATGTTCATTGAGCCGTTGTCGAAGGTGTCGGCGCTGACAGATGTCAGGCGAATCCTGTCTAGCTCTCCTGAGAGAGCCTTGGAGCCGGAGACATAAGCACCGATGGTGGAGTCGTCGGCGGTGATAACACCGCTGCACACCCACAAGTTCGTTGAAGAGTTCAGCAATTCCAGGTGAACCATGCCCGTCAATTCTGTGGTAGCGGTTTGGGAGTTCAGGAGGATGAAGCCCGAGCTATGCGCGACACCCGACGCCTGGTTGCCCGCAAGGTTGCTGCCGCCATAGCCGGTTGTTTCAACGCCCCCGCTGTCGCCAAGCTGAAGGATGATGTCCGACGAGCCGTTGATGCTGACGTTCTGCAACATCACCTTGATGCGCTGTGTCCCGGCAGGGATGGACGTGAAGTCTATCGTCGTGCCGGAGGTGGTGTTCTGAGGCGTGGCGAGCGTGATACCAAACGTCGGCAAGTCCTGCATGGTCGGGGTGTTGCCCGCACCGTTCGAAGTCAGAACCTGGCCCGAGGTGCCCTCATCGATATCGGTGATACCAAGCGCAAACCAGTTGCTGCCGTCAGTGGATACGACGACACCCTGCTGATCTGCAAGAGTCAGCGTGGTTTCGCCATTGATAGTCTCGGAGGCATTGCCATCAAGCGTGATGTCCGAGCCGCCGTCGTTTATCACCATGAACACGAACGGTGCACCAACCGTACCTGCCGCTGGCGTGGTAATTGTGATGCTGCCAGCAGTGGCGCGGATCAGCTTGCCCTGGTCGCTGGATTGAACTGTGTAGTTGACGCCCGTCGCCGTGACACCCGCGCCGCCAATGACTTTCCCAAAGGCCGAGGTGATGGCTGTCCAGGTGGCTTCCAACGCTGACTTGATGGGGTCTGCCAGCTTTGTCTTGTGCTTGGACCACGTGACAGTGTTGTCAGCGCCAGACGTGCCGTCATCGGGCGGGGGGCCGGAGTTGTAGCCCGATATTGACGGTGGAGTGAAGGGGTTTGCCATGCGTACCTCAACGAAAAAGGGCGGGCCTTCCGAGTCGAACAAGTAGACTCAACATTTGACTAATGCTTGCGGGTTTCCCACCATCCACTAACAACAGTGGAGAAGCCCATGGTCGATAATGACGAAACAGTCGTTCCGCTTTCCAAACACCAACCGCACACTCTCTCGACGAGAAAAGCGTCATGACAGATGCAGAATTGCGCTTAGGCTGTCTGAAGTTGGCTATGGATAGTATTGACAAAGACACGATGGCAACCGAGCGGCTAGCTGCTCGACCGCGCGTTATAGAGAGGGCTCTTGAGCTCTACGCCTTCTGCTTGGAGGGGCCCCCGGGGGAAACAGAGATGACACGTAGACGCTAGAAAACCCGGCCCCAATTCCAATGGCGTAGAGCGCGTAACAAGCCTATCTCCGCGCTATGGAATGGTTGTCTGATGTTTGGGGTTGGGTTTCGCGAAATGACTTCGCGCTGGGCTTCATATTGGTGGCGGCGGTGGCGCTTGGCTCGTTAAGGCGTCAGCAAACCCATGAGGCCAGGGTAGAATTTGCGCTTAGTGTTATTGCTGGCGTTCTCTTCCTCATTGCGTACCTGCTTCTCCAGAACCACCTAGCGAGTTTCGGAGACTATCCATCTGGCTTTCTAGATTAGGGCCCGCCTGATTGGGCAAGCCCTCCTGCTGGAGGATCAACAAAAGCTGGTTTGCCACAGGGGCTATTGCGGGTTCCTGAGACGCGATTGCGTTCAGCTCTGCCGCATGGCGCACCCATGCTTGACTGCCGATGGCCGTTGTTGGGGCGTTAGCCATCCACCTGACGAGGCGCGGTGACATCATCAATTTCGCCGCGACGGCGCTGCCTGCAACGGTTGCGCCAGCAGTCATAAACTGCTCCAGACCCACCATTAGCCCAAGGGTGCTGTAAACACCTATTCTAGCAGTGCCGCTGACATTCATCAGGCGTTCGGTTTGACGCAAGCGCGTCACCACATCCGCCAGGTTGTCTAGCTCATCCAGCAGCCCCTCGCGGCCGCCAAAAAGAACCTGCTTCCCGTCATCGGACAGCCGGTTAAAGTTTGTCATGAATGACGTAACGCTGAAATTCGCGTCAGCCAGTCTATCGACGTTTGCAGCGGTCGGGCGGCCCAACTCCCTGATGACGGCGGAGGCAACCTCGGCCCACTCATCATCAGGGATGGCCTCACGCAGTGCTTGAAGTTCCCGAATGTTCGCGGAACCCTTATCCCCCGCACGCCGTAGCAGCAGATCGAACGTTGCCTCGCCAGAGGCGTCTAGCTTAAGCAGCTTGCCGAGTGTAGTGCGTATTGTCTCGGCCCCCTCGCGATAGAAATCATCCGCTTGCTGAACGGCCTGAACCGCGTCAGGACCCACCTCTTTCGCGGCCTCCATAAGATCGTCAGACAGCGCCCCATACAGCTTTTTGAGGGCTTCGCTGTCTAGGCTCTCACCAAGAAGTATTTCCGGTTTGCGAAGCAGCCTGCCCACCTCTGTACGAAACAGCCGCAAGTCATTGTATGATAGCGTGCCGCCGCTCTCTCTGATCAGATTGGCCCAACGTTGGAAGCGCGGCGATGTAAACTCCTCCCCCAGTTCAGCGAGATCGAACTTTTGCGCCGATCCCGCCAAGGCGTTCATCGCCTCATCAACGCGAACCGTCTCTGTCCCGTCGAAGAAACCGTCAACCCTCTGGAGCATGGCGTTGGATTTTAGAAGAAACCCCTCGCCTTCCGCCGCCACAAGATCGCGCACGGGCGTCTTGATGATCTCGGTTATTCTGTCAGCGGACAGGGAGATATCAGCCTGGACATTGCCCACGAACCGCTCAGCACCTCGTATGAGAGCCTCTCCACCCGCAAGTCTCGTTGAGGCAGTCCCGGTCGCAGCAGCAATACGTTCGGCTGACGCTGCGGCCTGAGTGCCCGAGCGCGTCAGGCCGGATTGAATGATGTCCGCACTACCAGGCACCTCCCGCAGTGTGTTGGTGAGAGTCTGCGATGTCCGACCCTGGAACACAGCCGGGACAGTCGGCGATACCCCAGCTTGGTCCAGTTGGTTGATAGCTACCTGCGATGGGCGAAGATTCGTCACCCCACTCGGGATCTTTGTAACGGGGCTCGTCAAGCCACCTAATGCAAACAGCCGGGCAGCCGCCATCAAATCTTCGTCTGTCTCCGGGTTGCGAGCGTAGACCGTGGGCTTGCCGGTGTTGGGGTCCAAGAGAATGACGTGCTTCTCGGGGTCTACGTCCACCCACTGCCCACTTGATGACACAGCGATGGGCCCGAAGTCGGCCTCTTGGAGTTGCCCTACAATTTCGTAGTTAGGCTTGCCGGTGATCTGGTTGACGACTGGCGATGTGCCCTGGAACGCACCAAGAAACTCGTTCGCAAAACCCGTAGCAACTGCGCCGGAACCACTTAACGCTTGGCCCTCTGCCACAGCCGCGTCTTGCTCGTTCGTAACAACGCGCCCCGTCGTTTGCGGGAGTGTCTGCCCGCCCTCAAGCGACGAGCGAAGGCTTGCTAGTTGCTCCTCAAGGGACGACATTGAACCCTCGTCGTGAAAGCTCAGCACTCAAGGCAGCTTTTTCAGCATCTGACATGTTGGTGGTATCGATGTTCGCCAAATCCTGGTTGGACATGCCCACAAACCGGCTGGTATCCACCTCTTCTTCCTGCTCAAAACGAATGCGGCTGCGGACGACGTTACCCGGCGCGGCCCCCGCATTCAGCGCCAACTGCGTATAGAACTGCTCGCGCTGTTGTTGCTGGATAAGGTGCTGTTGGAAGAACTGCCCGGCAGAGTCCACCAGATCCTGCCTTAGATCCGTGGCCAGTATCTCACCCGTATCCAGGCGCTGCATCGCCGTGATGATTTGGTCCGGGAGTCCCATCGCACGAGCAGCTGTAGCGAACTCGCCCTCCCTGACGACTGACTGTGGATCGAGGGTTTTGAAGTAGGCGAACACAAGCGCGATATCGGACGCGCCAGTGTCGTCGTCGGCAAGGTTCTGCATGGCGATAAACTGCGTTTGAACCTCGTCGAAATTCTCACTTTCCTTCGTAAAGTCGCGCCGCAGATCCTGCTCTATCTTGAGCGTGTCTGTGGACGACGGGATGGGCGACTCAACAGCAGCCGCCGTGAGTTCTGGCGGTACATCCAAGGACTCGCCCAACTGTTGAAGCTGGCCCAGCGCCTGTTGCCCGGCGTCCGAATCTAGGAAGTTCGGGTTGGACGATGTGGACGCCTGCACCCTCCCAAGCAGGGTGTCGTATTCCTGAAACTCTTGTGAGCGCAGTGTTGCGTTCAGGGTTTCTACTGAAATGGCAAGCCTGGCATCATCCCTGGCGTCCGCCACCGGATCGGGGCCACCAGCCATAACAAGAAGCGTGCGGCCATCAACGGGAACGCCGTTGTTTCTGAGAGCTTGAACCTTCTTTTCGAAATCGGTGGGCTCAGCGGCGATGCCCGCAATGACATCAGCCCTTTCCTGCTCAACGCCGGAAGCCACTAGAGCGTCACTGGTGGCTGTCATGGTTGCTACGTCAGCCGTCGCCTCAACACGAGCGGCATCAACGGGTGTCGCGAAGCTTGTAAGAGTCTGCTCTGTTATTCCCGGCGGCAGCCCGAGGGCAGGCTCAAGGGTTTTCATCTGCGTCACGATGGCCTTGATGGTGCGCTCGTTCTGCCTGAGTGTCGTTTCGCCGTCGGACAGGGAGTTATCAAAGATGCCCTGGAGGGCCGCGTTGAGTTGGTCGTAAGCGCCCTGAGCCTGTTCCCGAATAGCGGCGGCTTCTTGTCCTGCCACTTGTCTCTCTGCAAGAGCAAGTCTGGACTCGTCCAGGTTGAGAGCCGTGCGGGCCTGCTGGCCTCGCGTGAACCCGCCAAGGGTTAAACCAACATTGCTACCACCAAATGCCATGACTTATCTCCCGCCGCTACCGGACGGACTCAACAAGCCGTCGATGAATGTGTCGATGCTATCGGCCGCGCCTGCCAAGCTGTCGTTGAGATTGAAGCCGAGAAACTCACCAAGGCCCGATGCATTGGCCGCAGCAAGTTGGGCTTGCGTTTGGGCGGCTGAGGTCATGGCCGACTGAACGCCGGACAACACACTGGCTGTCGTGCCGAGTTCGAAGTTGCCTTGATCAAGCTCAATTGTCGCCGCCCGAAGCGCCTGGTTGGTTCTCGTATCGATGAGTCGGGCTGTTAAATCGAGCTCCTCCAGGAGACTCTGCGCGCGGGCCATCGCTTCCTGCTCGGCGAACTCCCGCTCGGCACGGATGATTGTGTCCTGGGCAAACGATGAACCGAGTAAAGAACGGCGTTGAAGATTGGAGCGGAGGTTGGAAACACCTCTCCCGCGCGCCCTATCCACCGCCGCAACGCGGGCGTCCGTCAACTCCCCAAATCCGGGACGCACACGGCCAATCAAATCATCAAAGCCGGAAACCGCTCCCTCACCGACACTGCGTATCTCATCTAGAAGGTTCTGTGTCAGATTCGAGCGGGCAAAGATGGGCCCGGAGTTATCGAGAACAATCCTGCCGGACGGCGCGGATATCTGGCCGCCCGTCGCAAAGCTCGGGCCGATGTTCGGACCACCGCCGCCACTGGGAGCCAAAAGGCGGTTGGCACCGGCGCTGATAAGCGCGCCCGCACCAGCAACGGCTAGACTAGTTGGCATTGTTCAGTTCCTTGGTTTCGAACAGCACTGCCGGGCCGTTCGGATAGAGGCCGTGCAGGTGTCCAACCTTGCGAAGAATGCCGTGACGGCAGATCATCTCAAAGAAACCCTTATCCTTCATCTGCGCGAAATCCATCACATGGAACTCGCGGCGCATGGTGTCGAAGAACTGCACGGCGCCCTCGATACGGTTCCGGTTGGTGGCCCACGGATACCAGATCATCTCCCCCACCTGAACCACACGGCCCCTCACCCAGCCCACAATAAGGCCAACAGGCTCCCGTACATTCCGGCTACTCACGCTCTCGACAGTCCACGTCCCCACAGTCGAGATGCTAGGCTCCAAAGAGGCGTTCAGTTGAAAGACGCCGTAGTTGGCGTGTGCCCACCACGCAAAGGCCAACTTGAACATCTCGGGGTCATGATCTTCCTCAAACACCACATCGACGTCTTTGAAAGCGCCCATCTTGTAGGCGGCAAACGCAAAACTCCTGTCCCCCGGCAGCATGTGACGGACTTCCGGGCTCCTTGCGAGCGTACGCTTAAGTTTGAGAGGTGGCTTATTGTGTTTCTCAGGCTGCTTGGCTGAAGCTGAGGAAGACTTCGTTGATTTCGAAGTCCGTTTTCCCCTCGACCGTGAGCCGGAGCTGGACTTGGTTGGCTTGGCCTTCTGCGTGGAACTTTCGCCGTGTGAATCGTTGACTGAACGCGGTGCCGTAGGTGTCTGTTCCGCCGTAGACGTTTGAGCCTCCATAAACCGTTGCTCCTGTTACCGCAGGTAATGAGATTGTCTTGGTTTCGTTGAACACAGATTCACCGGAATATTCGAAGCCCATCGTTACCGTCGCGGCCTCGTTTTTCCGGTAGGACAAATACCCCTCGACATTGAACGCCTCTGCACCTAACGGGAGGTTGATGAGGGCCGATAGACGGCTTGTGGTTATGTCCGCAGACCCCGCGTCACCACTCCCCGAACCCTCCATGCGATAGAGGTTGCCGGAGCTGTCTCCGAAAAAGACGTACTCAAGCCCGTCGTTAGGATCTAACGCGGACCACATGGCTGTAGGATTGAAGGACGAGGCGTGTTGTGTCGTCCAGCGCATCCACGGTGAAAACTGTTTCTCCTCGAAGATGGGCTTGTTCAACACCCATAATTGAGATTGCGTGTCGGGATAGCAGTAAACCCGCTGGAACCGGCTGTTGTAGACAATGGCCCAGTCTTTGAAATTCTCGATTTTGTCGGCAATGGGAACCGAAGGATCGGTGTTCTCGATGTCACCAAATTTATCTGTCGCAACAAGGGACTCGATAACGCCCTGCCGCCCGTAGAGAACGTCGTTGCCTACATACACAAGTGCTTCGTCCCCCGAACCCGGAGCGCCCGCATAAAGCTCGTCAATCTCGTAGTCGTTCGAGTCAGAACCAATGAGCGAGTAGATATTGCCGTCCCTCGACAAGAAGATGAGTCTGCCAAACGCCCTCGTGAGTCCCTTGATGGGTTTCAAGTCATCGGGCGTCAGAAAGAATGGGTCCGCCGCGCCCAACGCCGAAGAGGGGCGATCCGAAACCGAGAGGTTATCGTGGTTTTCCAACTCCGAGCCCACCAGGAGCTGGGGTGTGGCGGTAGCGTTCGATTCGACGTTCGCATAAAAGGCTCTGTTCTCCGCCACCGCCGCATATCGCGCCTTGAAGTCTCCTGTCAGGTTGTGAGTCATGTCGGAGAGGGTTGTGCCGTCCCACTCCTTCACCGATTCCGCCAGAGCGATGTCCGTTATCAAAACCAAGTCATCCAGAGACCAGTTTTGAGACAACGGCCCCCTCAGTCTCGCAGACGAACTTACTGTGCCCTTGGAAGAACCGAACGAAGTTCCGTCGAACGCATAAACCGTGTCGTCCGCCTGGACGAGCATGGAGATATCGCCATTCCGCTTCTGGAGATTGGCGAACCCGTTAATACGTCCTGCATTTGGAGCGGTGTCGATTAAGTCGAACGGCTTCCTGTTGCGGAAGTTGCCGTTGCGGAAATCCAGTTGAAAGTTCTCCCCGTCAACACACTCTCTGCCGTCAACGTCCTCTTCGGAGGCACGGGAGTTGATACCGCCTCCAAACTTGATTGTGACATCGCCGTCCCTGACTTGGCTAACGCGGCCAAGAGCGCCGCCCGAGATTAGCTCCACCATGTGTCACGCTGGGCTCCGGTGCGCGCGTAGTTGGCAGCGCGTGCTGTTGCATTATCGAACTGTTCAGTAGAGAAGTTCTTCCTGTTGATTTCCTTCCACTTCTCGGCAACGCCCGGCTCCAAAGCCCTCGCGACAACATCGGCAAATGGCATGGTATCGTCAAACGCTGCCAAAACTGTATCCTTCTGGTAGCGGTATTTGTAGACGAGGCCGTTCTCATCCGAAGTCGGAATTGTGTCGAGATAGAGTTGCCCGTCTGTGGGGCGGATTGTTCCGAAAGAGGGAAGCCCCGTGTGATTGGCGGGGAAGTTCTGGACCGCCACTAGATGCTCATAGCCCGGGCCGTATTCGAAGATGTATCTGCCGTTCGCCTCGTCCAGAAGCGGCCACAGTAGTTTTGTCAGGTCCGACGCCAACGCATAGTCTCTGTCGCTTGTCACAAGCGTAACCGTGCCTTCCGCCATCGCGTTGGGGCGCGGTTTACCTATGCGGCGGAAGAACTCGTCAATGGTGTCGTTCCACGCGTCTACAGCTGTATCAATAAAGTGCTGGCGCGCGGAGTCGGTGAGTGACGCTAGTTCCCCGTCATCACCCGCTACAAGGCCGACTCTTTTCAGGACGCCGTTAACGCCCTGCAACAGTGTCGTCGCCATTAGATGGTATCGGCCACGATGGTGGGGCCGGGCACGAACGAGGAGGTGCGTTTCTCCATGTCGTCCGCCTCCAGAAGAGCGATAAGCTCTGTGCGTTTCGTCTTAACTGTCTGCTTCAGGCCCCGTGTCTTCACAAGCTTACGAAGCTGGGGCATCTTCATCGCTTCGTAGCCGGGGGCCTCGGGGGCTTCCACGACCTCTGTCGGCAGCTTGCCGGGAGGTTTGCCCTCTAGCATAGCCACCAAGTCTTCGCGTGTGGTTTCGGGGCCCTGTGGGAATCCAAGCTTGCTCGCCTCTGCCCTCAATTCGGGCATGGACATAACCTCGTAACCAGACTTCTCAGGCACGGGCTCAGCACCGCTGAACCCTCGCTCGCGAATGAGCTTCATCATCGTCTGCGCCGGGGCATCCCTTTCGTAGGGGATGTTGTAATGATCGGCGAAGCGGTAGAGCTCGCGCCGTCTCATTTTCCCAAGGGGAGTCCGGGGGTCTTCGATGTTCTGAAGCGTCATAGAGGCGCTTGAGGTGACTTGGTTCAGCATGACTTCTCCAAAAAGAAAGGGCGGCTCCGAAGAACCGCCCCCTCAGTTGAACCGCGTCGGGAGGATTACGCGGTGATGTCAGTGGCACCAACCTTGAGAGCGCGCGCCCAATTTGCATTGAGAATCGCGCCCGCGTGCCACGCTTTCCAGGCCATCGTCTCGATCTCGTCGTAGGGATCGGACGTACCACCGGAGCCCCGCATGTGATGGATGATGTCCACCACCGGCAGAGGATCACCGGCCATGTAAGCGCCAACGGTATGCTGCTGACCGAGGCCAACCGAACCGACCGCATCCATGCCGTAAATCGAGATGGTGTAGAGATCGATGTTGGTTGAGCCACGCAAACCAGTCGAACCCGTGGTGCCACCGGCACCGGCGTCCGTGGAAGCGTCCTCAGTCTGAAGGAACCGCAGCGCCTGACCCGCAAGCGAGTAGGTGCCAAACTCTCCCAGGCCCGTTTCCACCTGACCGGCGTACTTCTCAACGGAAGTGAAACCAGTCAGACCGGCCACGTCAGCCGCGACATGCGGATGACAAATGGCCCAGTAGGCGGGCAGGATCGGAGACGTTCCGATGTTCTGCGAGCCCGTGGTAAGGGGCGTGAAAGTCATCGCCGAATTGGTGTTCAGCGTCAGAATGACTTCCTTCAAGGCGTTGGCGGTGACAGCCGAAACGATAGCGCCGTCCGACGCAACCGAGCCGACACGAACCACCGTGGCATTGTCCTCGATGACGTTACGCTGAAGCTGGTTCAGCGAACGGCCCGCAGAAATACCCAGCGTCTCGAAAAGCTTGTCCGACTGGCCGTTGAAGTTGAAGATGTCCACTTCCTCGTTGAGGATATAGAACTGTCCGTACTTCGCGAGCGTGGCCGTCACGTCGGTGAATGACGCAGCCGAAGAATCCCGGCCCTGCATGTAACTTGCAGCACCAGTCAACTCGGCAAGGGCCGTGGTTGTCGGAGTCAGGTTTTCGATACGCCGCCACTTGATGGTGGATGTACCGCCGTTCCGGGCGATAGATCCCGGCTGCGTGCCCATGAAGTAAGGGCAACGAGCCTTGGCGTTACGCAAAAGCGTCTGTTGAAAAATGACGTTTACCGGCTTTTGCAGTTCGGTATCCGTCGCGGAAATAGTGAGTGCCATGGGCTACCTCGTAGTCGATGGCCTCCTAGAACCCTCCGTGCTTGAGTTTCCAATCGCGCAACTCTCTATCCGTCGCGTTCATGGCCCAGTCGTCGAAGTCCTTGTCTTTACCTGCGGAGGCCGGGGTTTGTGACGCCCGGACAGCAGAGGTAATGGCGTTCACGTCGGCAGTAGCCGCTTCGTCGGTGGGCTTGAGATCCTTGACGATATCCCTTGCCACCTTCGTTACGACTTTCTTGAAGCCGTCGGGATCCCGATAGCGCATCGCAAACGCGGTCCTGAAGGATTCGCTCTCACGAGCGTGAGCCTCCAAGGCAGCGCGGCGAATGCTTGTCGGGATGGGGACGGGGAGATCGTCGAAAACCTCGGAGGCCATATCGACAACCTCCGTAATGGCCTTCTCAACCGCCTCGTCCGCCCTACGTTGCTTCTCTTCCTTTGTGAACTTCGCCCACTCCTTAACGTCGTCCATCGTAACTTTGATGTCTTCGTCAGGAGCCCCTTTGTCCGGAGTTGAATCGTCGAATTGTTTCAAGAACTTTTCGACGTCCTGTGCGTCGTCAACCTCCGCGCCAGGCGCTGCCTGGGCATCAGTCTTATCGACCACGGCTTGCTCTACCATTTACTCTTCCTCTGGGTTGATGAACAACAGGGCCTTCCACCTCTTGTGCTGTTCCAGTCTCCCGTTAAAGAAAATGTACTCATCGAAAACCGCTTCACGCGGCCTGTCCTGTGAGGGCGCGTACGGCTTCAACTGCGGGGCCAGTGCCGCCGATATTTCCTGCCACTCCGGACGTCCCTTGAGCTCCCGCAGGAACTCCCGGGCCTCCGGTGTTAAAGAACTGATCGATGTCAATCCATCTTCCTTCCAAAAGGATCTGTCTCTGGATCGCTTCAATATCCATTGACGGCTGTTGGCCGAGTTGAACCTTCGACGCCTCCAGGGCCACGGCCTGCTGCAGGGCCAGGAAGCGCGCTTGCATCTTTGTGGCCTGCTCTTCCGGCCCACCGGCACCGAAGACGTCCCACCTCACCAATTCGGGGAGGTGTTTCTGCTCTATCTCGACAAAACCACCGTAAGCGTCGATGTAGAAGGTACGTGTGCCCTTAAACTTGCGGCCCATCTCATATTGCATATCCATAAAGCGGGTAAGCGGGCCCTTGTTTGTCGAGCGCACGTAGTCAACCGTCCGCACAACACCTCTGTTGAGTTCTGCGTCTTTCGCAAAGGCGGTGGTGTGGGACTTGGTTTGTGCTCCCAGTCTCGGGAGGTTAACGCCTGTGACGTTGTGGTACTGGTTTATCGCCTCCAGATAGACGGAGAGCATGGTCTGCGGATCGCCGACGTCGAGAACCTGAATGTCGCCTATCGTCGGGTTCTGCGCGCCGGGGAACAGTCTGGGGCCGCCCTGAGCTTGGAAATACGGATCGTCGGATTCGTACCCGATGGGCGGTTGGTTCTTCAGGGCAGCGGCATCCAGAAGACGATTCAGTGCATCCACCGCCGCCATCTGAAGAGGGCGGCCCTTCATTAAGGGAGAAGAAGGATAGACGACAGCCTGATCCTCCCTGTGATACGGAAACTCCAGATAGCTTGAGAAGGGAAACTGCCTGATACGGAAGCGAACAACGGAACTTATGAGTTTCTTGTCCGACTTCCCGACCATCACCGTAACGATGGCCCCGGGAATGAAGAGTGAGCGCGATTCCCTTCTGGGAACCACCAAGTCACCCTCGTACTCAATGAGCTCAACCTGGTCGTCGTCTACATCCTTAAGCCCGGCGACCATCCAGCCACCGTTTGGATCGGACGCCTCTTTTGATCCCTTCTGAGCGGCCATAACGAGATCGACGAACCTGATTTTTCTCCGGCTGACATCAGCGGGGCCGACAATGTGTCCTTCGTTCGCGAGGTTGTGCGCGGAGTTGTCGAGGTAGGTTTCCTTGATGGAGCGCGGGAAGAGAATGGGTATCTGCTGCTCTTCCTTCACCACACCCCTCGCGGTGTTGATGAAGACCTTTTTCGTAGCCATGCGAACACGGCCTATACCGACTCCGTACTTGAACGCCTCCGCGTTGATGAGGTCGATGTTCCCCCAGAAGTCGTACTGCGCCATCTGGTGGGAGCAGAAGCCCTCAGCCAGCTTGTCAGCGGCGTCCTGGGTAATCTGGGACGGAACGTCATTCTCATCGCCTGCGACAATCGAGGCGAAGTCAGCCTTTCTCAAAAACTCGTCCGTCAAAGCCGAATGCCCGACAAACCACGGCCCGGAATCCGGGGACATCATGCGCCGCGCGTCAGCCGTTAGAACCTCCAGCGTCTGGGACTGCAACGGAAGCTCCATTGCCGCCATCCACTGCTTCTTGGGATCGTTGCGACCGACTTTGCCCTCAGCATCGACAAAGCGTTTGTGAGCGTCGTCCGGCTCCATCCGGAGCTGGCGATCTATGTCGGACCAGTGCTGCTCTCTGAGCTTTCTGTCTTCCTTCCGCTTTTCCGCCTCCGCAAGGATGTACTCGGCGATCGCGGACCAGTCGTCGGGTGTGATTTCGCGGTCCTTGGTTTTGCCGTCCGAGACTTCGGTGACTTCCGTCATTTCGTCACCAGCCCGGACTCAATGGCGGCACTCATCCACTCGTACGCTTTCTCCAAGGACTTTGCCGTTCTTGCTGTCTGACGTGAGCCCAAGGGCATGTGGATGTCATGCATGGCGTCGAAGATGGACTGGCCGTAGGCTGTCGCCTTGCTGTCAACATGTGTCCAATACTGAACGTAGGCGCCGTACGGGAACTCGACAGGCGCAACCTCCGGGTCCTCTCCGGGCGAGACGAAGGCTTCGGAAATTAGCAACTCACCATAGGGAGTCGTTTCGCGGTGGATCTGGTGGCCCTTGCCCTCGAACGCCTTGATGATGTCTTCTTTTTTCATAGATGCATCCCAACGGAGGGCATGACCTCAATTTTTCTGTGATGTGGTTTTGTCTTCGCGTAGCGACGCATCATCACGGCGTAGAAGCACGCCTTCAAAACATCGTCCCGCTTGGCAACGATCTTGCCGGAGTCGTCGCGGTGGTAGCTGCGGAACTCCTCGAAAAACTCCTTGCAGCTCTCAAAGACCTTGAACTGGCCCTGCTGCATCATGTTGATGACGTCTTGAACCACCGGCTCGACAGCCTGCCTGCCGCCCGTCTTGTTGTCGTAACGCGCAGAGCGGGAGAGCATCTTGACGCCCTTCTCGACGTACTGGTGTCTCAGCTCTTTCCCCGAACCCTTGTCGTGCTGGTGGCCGTCATGCGGCCATGAAACGGGAGCCCACGAGTCAACGCGGTTGATAGCTTCCGCGTGTGTTGCGGCGTCCCCCCCGGTTTCCCGGTAGGAACGGGTGACGTAGATGATGTCTTTGTCTCTATCGATGGCCAGATCACACAGCCCGAAAGGATGGCCGTAACCGAAGTCGATGCCCTTGATCTTCGCAAAGTGCGGGGGGATCGGCATGACGGAAACCTTGATGTCTTCCTCGGAGAAGGGGAACACCCTGCCCTGTCCCATCATTGGGACACCCAGAGTCCGGGCCTCAACCTCATAGTCCGGATAGGACTGCTTCAGCTCGTTCTTGTCGTCTTCATCCAAGTGAGGCGCGTCGTCCCAAGTCGCTGTTACAAGCTGCGTACCCCGTAAGCCTTCCTGGAAGTGGAGAACCAGGTCCGTCACACCCAATAGAGGTGTGAACGTCACCATTATCGTGCCCTTGGATGTCAGGATTCGTGTGAGGGCTTCGGTGTAAATCTTGTAGTCGTCGGGCTCCTCATCCAACCACACAACGATGGGCGCGGTGCCCTGCCACTTCTGCCAACCCTGATCGTATGTCTTGAAAACAATCGTTGAGGTGCCGCGCCTGTGCTTGACTTTAACTGTGTCAACAACGTCCGACACGCCAGCCTGGCGCATCTTCGGTTTGCCTTTGATCTTGGACTTTGGGATGAAGCCGGTTCCCAGCTCCTCACCAATTCCCCCAATCAAGGCCCTTTGTGTAATGTCACGTGAGGACTCCGATGTAACCGAGCCAACCCATATCAGGCCGGGTTTATCGAACCTCTTTCCTTCCCACCAGTCCGGGTATTCGCCGGTTGCGTGCATGGCGACTTCAGCGGCGGCGCATTGGGTTTTGCCAACCCGGTTTGCCGCCATGACCATCCGTTCCCGAACATCGGTGTGATGGGCTTTCTGGAAGGGATAGGGCTCATAAAACTCCAAGGCGTTCTCAGACAGAAAGGCGTCAACCTTGTTGAAAAACTCGGCTGTCAGGGCCTCTAGGTTGTCCACTCTCTAGCCCTCCCTGACAAAAACCTGACTCTGCCGTTGAAAACCTGCTTGCAGGCATTCTCCCAGATGGACTCCTTGGCCTCCCGGTTGAAGTTCGTCCAAGCGGGCTTCTCTCCGTATTTCAAAAGAGAACTCTCATCGGGCGGGTCGAAGTAGTGCCCGCTGTCGTCTAACGGCATGCCTGCGACGGTGACGGACTCGTAACCCAACCCAAGCGCTGTATAGATGGCATTGAGTCCTGATGTTCCGTGGCCCGGCCACGGCCAGACGTGCTGAACGTGAGACTGATAGCCGCACGAATGCGTCATCAACCGGCTGTCGTAACCTTTGTATCGAAAACTTCTTGCCGTCACCCATGTCGGGATCTGATCGCCGTGCATGGAGAACCAATGTCTGATTTCACACGGCAGGTGCATACCGATGTCATTAACAACAAGAACATCGGCGTTGTAGATGTTGACGTTTTCAAGATCGTCCCAGACACACCTGCCGGACGCGATAACGATGCACTCACCGGAAAACGCCCCCGCCACCTCCGGTAAATCCTTGTTCGCCTTGAACCCCTCGTCCCTCAACCACTTGCTGTTGAGGATGTCAGCGGTAGGCGAAGCCGCCATGGTGCGTAAGCTTTATTGAGGGGTCGGCCAAAACCTTGAACCCACAAGCGCGGGCGTCTTTACAAAACGCGTAATCTTCCGAGAGATAAACGTCGTCATCGACGCGAGGGTTGAACCACGCATACGAGCGTCTGTTCTTTTCTCCGGGCACACCTTCCCAGTGTTCCAATTCAGGTTTGGCGGCGCGCATATCTACCAGAACCCCTCTGTCAATCATCATGAAGCCGGTTCCGGCGTAATCGACTTCAGTCACTCCGTCGAGCCCCGACGCCTCCACCATCTTTCCCCCGACCCACGCACATGTCGGTGAGTCCGGGCGCTTCATCGGATAGAGCCCAACCGCGATGTCCGTATCCATGTTCCAAAGGGTCGCCACGTCTTCCGTTCGAAACTCAATGTCCGAGTCGATGAACATCAGCTTTTGAAACTCTGTCTCCAAGAACGTCGTGGCGATGTTGTTGCGTGCCCTTTGAATGAGCGACTCGTTCCACACCAGCAAAACATCGTGGGCGATGTTCCCCACAGTTAAGTCTGCTCTGAGCTCCATCATCGAGCGGGCGTATGGTGAATCAGCCTTGCCCCCGTAACACGGCGTGGCGAAAAGCACGCTCACCGGAAGCCCATCAGGCGTCCGACATTCACAAGCAGCCCCCTCCTTGGGGTATCTTCGTCAGCGGGTGCGTCGGCTGGGCTTCCGCCCATGCCTAGGTTTGTTATCCAAAGCAGCATTAGCCAACCCCCAACAGCGCCAGGCGCGGTATGAAAACAACGCCGCTAATACCCAACCGGCTGTTCACGTCGTCTGTCTCAATGCCTGCCGCAACGCCAAAGGTGATGAAGCTCGATAGGTCCTGGCTGGTTTTGATTGTCGATGTGAACTGCCCGGACCTCAGCAATGCCTTGGGGCCGGTGGATAGCGTATGGTATGTGTCAGAGCCGTCCCACGACATGGCGCGCGGGTTTGTGCCGGCGGCGATGCTGTCCTTCAGCGTCGAAGTAAACTGGCCGGAGGTCAGGTAAACCTTATCATCACCGCGCCCCGTCCACGGCGAGTTAGTGCCGTCGTATGTAATGCCCTCCAAGGCGTTATCGATCGTGCCAACGCTCTCGCTGGTTTTGATTGTCGATGTGAACTGCCCGCTCGTCACATAGAGTTTGTCGTCGCCCGAACCGCACCAAGGGGTGTTCGTTCCATCCCAAGATATGCCGGCCGGGGCGGTATCGATCGACCCGACAGACTCACTGGTTTTTATGGTTGAGGTGAACTTGTCGCTGGTCAGGTACAGCTTGTCGTCTGTGGTGCCGCACCAAGGCGTATCGGTCCCGTCCCAGGCAATACCAAACGCCGACGCCTCTATGGCAGAAACGTCTTCGCTGTCCCGAAGCGTCGTGGTGAAGACACCGCTGGCCAAAAACAGCTTATCAACGCCCGGCGCGGCATAGAGAATTTCAGTTGTGGCCATTCATAGCACCAAACGCCCGAGCTACTTCTGTCAGCTCGATCTCGTTAAAGTGGAGGCATGGATAATTGTAGTGCATCCATATCTCGAACCCCCTTGCCCTTGCTCGCTCGCAAAAAGCAATGTCGTTGCCCTTATCCACGGTCCCGTCCTCGTTGTGGGTTCGCTGGAACGGGGCCTTTCGCATCTCAGGATCTTCGAAGACACGCCGCGCGACCATAAAACAGCCGGTTCCAACAGCATCCACACGCTGTAGCCCCCCACCTGGTGGGTGTTCCTTGTAGGCTTTGCCGGAAGAGTCATAGCCGTTGTAATAATACGGACGATCACCAGGCTTGGCGTTGTGCCAAACCGGCGTCGGGCAGCCGATCACGTCCTTGTCGTAGAGAACCAGATCGAGCGGGTTGCCTATGGGCGGGTTATCGGAGTCAAACGACAGCCAGTAATCTTCGTTCCCGGACATGAAGTCATTGACGATGTGATGCAGATTGTTCTCGAACGGCGTATGCGTCGGCAGGAGTATCCTCAGTTGGAATCGCCTATCCTGCTGTATCCTCAAAAGCGCAAAAGCGCAGTGTTTGTGTATCCACCCCGTTGTCGGGACGGTGACAAGGACCCTCAACGTGTTTGCTTGATCGTCACGCCCATGGCGGCCTTCCGGGCGGCCCACGTCTTTCCTGTGTTTCTTCGCCTACCGGGCGTCGGATCGTCCGGGTCCAGTGCCTTGTCGATCTCGGCCTGGGGTATCGTTTCACCCAACGCACGCCGGTTCGTCAGATTCTGGATGGCGTCCAGATCCTCATTGACCTCCGGCTCGTGAGCGTGGGCACGGTTGTCGTGAAAGTCCGCAAACTCAGTCTCTGGGATGATGGAACAAACAGAGGGAAACGCGGCCACGGCCTGATTGGCGAAATCCTCATCCACCAAAAGACAGCCCCATTGCGTGCCTCTTGGGGAGCCCGCCTCCTCTACGTCGTGGCCCGCCACCTTGTCATAGTGCCAGCCTCCCCCAACCATATCGACGTAGTGGGACCAGTCCTGGCTGGATACCTTGACGACCGCAAGGGCGTTGAAGTCGGGATATTCAGCGCGCTTGTTGGCGCGTTGGCCGATCCTGACCTTCAGGGCAACAAGATCCATCACGTATACCCCGCGTTGACAAAGACTCCATTCGTTCCCGGGTCGCCCGTCGAGCCATCAATCGTTGTGGTGACAACCAGCGTGATGGCCGTCGCAAAATCCTGCCCGTTCGGACCAAGGGGAAGGTTGAAGCCAGCGCCGTTTGTGCTGCCAGCCGTCGGGATTGGGAATGTGAAATCCGGTGTGGTCGTGCCCGGCGTAACGCTTGCCGTTGTCGCATCGTAAAGATGCAGATAGGCAACGGCAGCCGTCATATTCATGACGTGCAGCCAATCCAGACGCCCGGCGCTGGCCTTTATGGCCGCTTCTGCATTGGCGTCAACATTGCGGTACATCGACGCGGCGGGTGTTGTCTGCGTGTCGATATTGTCCAGAACCGCATTGTCCGTCGCACCCAAGTTGACTGTGCCGATGGTGTTTGAACCAGTAGGCAGCGCCGATGCAATATCAACATCACCGATGTTGTTTGTCCCGGCAGGCAGCGCGGACAGGGCCACAGCCTCACTGTCGAGCGTTACCTTGAGGTCGCCCACCGAGTTTGTCTGAAGGTTATGCCGGTCGGTGCCATCGTCGGCCTGCAACAGAACGCCGGAACTAAGGACAGCCGCGCCCTCTGCCGCGTAGGCGTCGGCGATAAGAGACAGAGTGTTGTTCGTGGCCGCGCCGCTCGGTAAGGCGGACGTAACGACATCCACTTGCATCTCCGAACCGGACACGGCCCCGGCAAGGGTGCCAAGGTTCGTGTCCATGCTGGCCGTATCAGCAAGGATGGCGTCCGAATTGAAGTCCTGCACCCACAAAGCACCCTCTGCGGTGCCCCTCAACCCGATCCAGTCGCCCTCAACCGGCGTGACTGTGGTTAGAGCGTCGTCACGCTCAATAAGCGTGGCCGTGCCGGAGATCGTCGCTGGGGTCGCAGCGTCTTCGCTGTATTCCGTCCCCGAACCGCCACCGGAGAGAACATCAACCTGCAGATGACCATCCGTATCGACAAGAACGTTGGTTCTGTCCGTCCCATCGTCCGCCTGCATAAGGACGCCGGAACCGAGAGCAGAGCCCTCTGTCGCAAAGCCCGCCGCGATTGTGTCGGAGTTCGTGTGTATGTCCGACGTGTCGGCATCGATGGCCGTTAGAAGCGCCTCGATGCCATCAACATGCCCGATGATGGTTGATTGGTTGGCGGCGGTAGAAGCCCCAGAGGGCAAGGGAAGCGACGCGGCGGAAACCGGCTGGGTGACACCGGAACCATCGACTGTAACCGTATTTGTAACATCGACTTGGACATCGCCCGTGGTGGCATCGACGTTAATGTTCTTTCTGTCGGTGCCGTCGTCGCCTTGGAGAAGAACACCGGAGCCTAGAGCGGCACCTTCCGCAGCATAACCTGCTGCAATGGCGTCTAGGACGGCGTTGTCGGTCGCGCCAAGGTCCACAACGAAGGCGTTGGCGGAATCGTTCTGAACAGGAAGGCCGTTGGCGGATGTAACGCGGGTCTGGGTGTTATCCGCACCGTATGCGGCCTTTATGTACTGCCAGTGCGCCGTGCCGTCGTCGTCGGTCTTAACCGTTGCCCCGCCCGTGCCGGGGTCGAGGACTACATTGTCAGCCATCGAACAACCTCAGAACGGCCATCAGTTCTTCCCTGTTTTTCTGGAATTTGGCCTTTTCCTCATGAAATTCGGCCCTAGCGACGTCAAGCCGCGCTGCGCGGTCGTCCATGTCGTTGGATTTTCTCGTATGCTCCTCAATGGCCGCCTCAAGTTCGGCCCCCCGCTTCCCAAGGTTGTCTTCACGCTGTTTTAGGGCGCACTCCCTTTCTGTCAGGGCCGTTTTTTCGTCTTCAAGGGCTGACCTCGCGGCCTCAAGGGCCTGTTCCTGCCGTGCAAGTTCCCCGGCGCGGGCCTTCAGCATTCTTTCCATATCGAGCTGGGATGCGTCCCGGCTATCGAGCTCGTTCACGCGCCTTTCGAGCTTGGCAAGCGTCTTGTTGGCGCTCTCCTCTTGGGCGATCAGGTGGTCCAGCCGCTTTTTCGTCTCGCCGGGATCGGTGGCGGCCTCCAAAATCTCGTAGGGAACATCCATCAGCTGCACTCGCTTACCGTACAAAAGCCGGAGGCTCCGCTGGCGATAACGGCGATTGAGTCTCCGGGCCAAATAGGGATGTACTCCACAGCCCCTGCGCCCAAAAACGGGTCGTTGGTCGTCGCCGTCGGCGCGTCCTCTATTTTGTAGTGAATATCGACGCTCGCCGAGACACGCAGGTGCGTTGTCGTCCTGGCGGGGGCTGTAGACAGCGGATTGGTTGTTCCGGTAACCGCCAGCCTCTCTGTCCTACCCGGTCTAAGGGCCGGTGTCGGATGGCCGCCGCTATCCCTCGAAATCCTCGTCAATAGTCCACTCTCCAAGTCTCAGAGATATTCCGCGCCCGATTGAGCCAGGTGACTTCACCGGAAAACCACTCTCGGAAGAGCCTGTCCCATTCCTCATAGGGCCGGATGTTGATGTGCAGATCCCGGTTCAAGTGATACGAGGGCTGGTTGTTGGCCGTCAGAACCACATGCCGTTTGGCAACCCTGTCCAACTCTCTACAAGCGAGTTCATCGTCTCCTTGAGGAAGGTGCTCGATAACGTCGAACATCGTGATGACATCGTATGTACAGTCAGGAAACGGGAGCTCGTGACACAGCCCCTCGAACACGTCGCCCCCGGTTAGATAGTCAACCGCCTCCAAACCATGGGCCGGGTAGAACCCCAACTCCTTGGCTTGAACGATCATCTCACCCCGTCCGCACCCAACATCCAGATAGGACATCGTGCGGCCGTTCAGGAGAGATCTAAGAACCTCGCAGGCGTGTTCGTGCCGACGCGGGCCCATTTTGTAGTTGTCTGAAAGGTACGCCTCTTCGTACTTCACTATTTCTTCAGCGCGGGTTTCCAATCTTCCCTCACACCAGATGCACGAGCATCGCCTATGTCAGTTTTCAGTATCTCCGCCACCGTCGATGGGAACGCCCACATCGGCATTACCGAACCCGTGTCCCACGACGTGTATGCCTCACCGTCTGAACCGATACCGACAAGCGCGTAAGCTCTGATGTCACAGTCCTTCGTCATCTTGCGGGCAGCAGAGGCCATGCTGTCGGCCAATTCACGCTTGCGGCGCTTCTCGATGGTGTTCTTGTGAACGGAAAGCTCAACGCTCTTGGGCACGCCGTCTCCTCATGTAGTCACGCATGTACGCGTTGTAGGCAGATCGATTCTTAGAGCGCCACCTGGCATTGCGGGTGTTAGGTGACGTTTGAACTTCGGCCGGGCTGTTAGGTGACGCGTTAGGTGACGCCACATCGGGCGCATTGGCGCACGGCCTACCGCACCAAGTGCGAGAACCGCAGACTGAACAACGTTCGTCTAGGCGCATAGGGCCTTTCAAATTCGGCCGGGTGTATGAGAGGCGACTACGCCCGCGCCCGCAGGCCCAGGGGGGTGGCCCCGGCACCCTCCAGCAGCCAATAAGGCGCTGAAAGTCGCATAAGCTACATTATGGAAAATGAATTACCGTGCTAGATCAATAGCCTAGCTATTCTGCATGACAAAGCCACACGTTTATGCCCGATCAGAGCCAGGCAGCCACACACCAGGCGTTGTAGCCATGCTGTAGAAGCATGTCGTCGTGTGCGCGTGTGTCGTTTGGAATGAGCAACAAACAAGGGCGAGTCACGCGGTATCTGCGTACCTGGCCCTGATCCTGTCTTCAATCATCGCACGAAGCGCTCTGTACCATTCACCAGCAAGCACAGCCATGTGTCTTTCACACAAGCACCAGCCCGCCTCGCGTAGCTTGGTGTCTATTGGTTCGCTGCATACCGTGCAGTTTGTTGCGAATGATGTACTAGCCATTAAGTGCTCTAGCTGTGCGCTCGTCAATGAGCCTGGCCGCCTTGTCCAACTCGCGGATCATAGCCTTAGCGCGCTCAAGCATTCTCTCTACGTCACTCAATGCCTCTGCATCCTTGCTTCCAGCTGCTTGTACAGCGGGTGTGTTGTCCATGCCTCTCCGAAGAGCTCCTCGCCTTTGTGCAGGATGTCTGCAAGGCTCTCGCGTGGTGTCTCGTCCTTGATGCGATCGATCAGGTGCCCCTCAACCTTACCAATGATCTCATGGAACCCGCGTGCCGCCGTCCACTGCCCAGCCTTTAGTGCGCCCTCCTTAAGGGCCTCAGTCTCCGACACATACTGCTCCCTTGAGCGGATTACCTGGCCCGACACACCAGCCAATCTGAGCAGCGAAATCGCTAGGGCCACCTTAGGGCTGTGCTTTAGCCTCGCGGCCTCCACAGATACGCTCGCGTCACCCATGTTCTGAGCGTCATAGGCAAGCCTGTAAGCCTCGATATTCGCCTTGCCCTCCAAGAGAGCCGTCACAAACGCGACCTGCTTCTCGGTAAGCTCGGCAAGGACCGACAGATCCTCCTCTGTGATATCTGGGCTATGCGAGGGCTTGGCGTTCTGGGCCACTTAAACTCTCCAACATCTTCACCCTGTCTACTGCGTCAAAGTATCCCGACATACACCGAAACACGTCATCCTCAGCTCTCTGGAGCGTCAGCCGATCTACGGCATGAAGATGCGCGGGTGTGTAGTCAGCAACATTCACAGGATGAGCTATGAGTGTGATGTCACCAAAAATACCGTCGTAACGCTCCCAGCGAATCTTGCTGTCGCGCACAGCGCCCGGCTTGGCCGCCCACCTTCGCGCCCTAGCAGCATGGCGCTCAGCAATGGCGCTCATAAGAGCTAGCAAGGGCTCAGCAATAAGCCCGTCGCGCTTACGACGGTTACACAGCGAACAGGCCAAAACCATGTTGCTTATATCGTCCTTCCCACCTCTAGCCAAAGGCACGACATGATCAAGGTCCGACGCACCTGGTGCGCCACAGTATTGGCAGTTGCCGCCATAAGTCGAGATCAGCGCCGCCCTTAAGTCTTTATTCAGCGTCTTACGTTGTGCCATTTATCTTAAATAATTCGCCTAGTTAACCTTGAAAAGTTTACAGCCATCCCCATCTATAATGTATGGGCAACGGCATATAGCCAGCGCCAGCCGGGTTAGCCCCGGTGCCACGATCTGGGACGTGGCGAGCACCGAAATCCCGGTGACATTCCGTCATCGGGTAAGTCGGGAAGGGGGTGAGGCTCTATGCTGAAACTTCGTTTCCGGCTTAGGTGGCGGGGTAGGAAGATAACCTTGGTTATCAACCTAACCCTCACCTAGTCGGTAGGCGGCGGCGTCCAAATGGCTATCAGGGCCGGGCGTCGCCGCCACGGCTGAATGTAAGCTCTCTAACACTTGAGTTCAACATGACACCTGAACAACTAGCAACCAAGGCCAGACGAGCATTTGGTGCCAAATGGCAGTCCAAGCTAGCCAGGGCCTCCGGGTACTCTAAGTCCTACATCTCGCTCATTGTGGCGGGGCGCAGGAAGGTGCCCGATGAACTGGTGAAGCTGCTGGACGCAAAAACGCCCCAGCGGTGAGGCTGAGGCGCTAGACAGACTGAATGTACAGTACCCAAAATCCTACGCCCGGCATTCCAAGAAGTCAAGCTCGCGCTTGTGTAGCTCACGCTGCCCAGCCATAAACCGCCGATAGCGGGCCTCAAGCTCATCCTCGTCGATGATCTCCGCGTCAAGATCCAGGGCCGCCAACACAACCGCCTCTTCGGCTTCTTCAACCCCCACTGTGAACCACTCACCCCGAAGGTTCTTGTCTGATAGCAACTCGTGGGCGCGCCTCTCTACCCGCTCAGAGACCAAACGCCCCACAAACCAAAAGAACGTGCCCAGCTCCAACTCGCGCCAGCTATCACACTGAATGCCCCGCAGCCTGCTCTCAGGGTTTTCTGCCATGCCTACTTTGCAGGGGCTGCCAAGCTCCTTGTCTCGAATGATGTAGACACAGTGATACTTCGAGTGCAGAGCAAACGCGAACGGCGTTAACGGGAAGCCAAACTCATCAGTGTGTTTCCGGCCTCTACGCCCCAGCTCTAATTGCGCGTCGATCATTTTGCTCCTCGTCGTTTATCAGAACAGCCAGCCTTAGATAAATCTCCATGAGCCGCCGTCGCGCGGTAGACTCGGAAACCCCCATCATTTTGCCCAGCTCAAAGAGCGTGCGGCGGTTCGCCCTTGCCCACACCAACCTTGCCTCGTCCTGCGGCAAGAGCTGTAGCCACGGAACCGCCTCATCCATTCGATCAATCTCATCCGGAGAAGGTAGAATCCGGCTCTTCAGCGTTAGATCTCTTAGCGCGGCCTCTGTTGCGTACTTGTCCCACGGGTCGCGTATCCACTCCGGCCAATGCGTTCTATGGCCCATTGGCCCCCGAACAGGCGGCAAGCGGCGAAGCGTCCGTGCAGCCTCCTTCATCCTAACGGCTATCTCAGCTCCGGTGATGTCGTCACTCATCGGGGCCTCCGCAGTTCGCCCGTATCGCGCGCCATTGGCTTTTCTTGTCGCGCTCCACCTCCCGCGCCAGCCTTGCTATCAACTCAAGGGCTTTGTCGGCTCGCATCACGTCGTCGCGATACTTCGAGTCTTCTGCCTCTTGGGCTATGCGTTGGAGTTCGTTCATTCGGGTGGCTCGCTAGGCAGTTTCCAATGCGTCGGTTGGGGCTCCATGTCGTCGCCACAACACGGGAAATACGCTCGGCCCTCGGTGTCGATGCAGCCGCCACCAACCTCAATCCATTCGGGGGACCAAAGTTCGAGGTTTACGCCGCGCGGCGCGTTCGCAATATCTTCTCGCCAGTCACTCATCGCTCATTGAACCCCCTGTGTATCAAGCACACCCAACTCTGCGCGAAGGGCCTCTTCTGACCCGGCCTCGCCCACCAGCCATCGGAGCACATCAGCTATCGTGTGGCTGTCAGTGATAACGTGGTATTCGTCGCCCTGCGGTTCGGACACGAACTTCAAAAGCGGAGTCTTAATCTCCATCGTTAAACTCCATCGCCATCATCTCGTGACCCAAGAAACCCTTCGAGTCTTCGATCAAGCTCTTGCTGCCATTGGTCTTGGTGCAGATGACAGTAACCGTTGTCCGTTGCGCAGTTCTTACATTGCCTATCGCGCCAGCCGTTTGAGCCACGGGCAATAACAATTGCCTTGCAAAGGCCGTCATCATCCATCGTTAAACTCCCGTATCCTCTTGCCACTCACCGCACCATTCATCGCCTGTGGTGAAGGGCCAAACACCGTCGTGTGCCGTGCCACCAGCCCACTCATAGGCTTTCAGTGAAGGTGCGTGACGACGGCATTGAAATGAACCGCGCTGCGCACCCGCACCACGCCAAAACCGGCATGTTGCACAACACTCTGTCTTGTCCGGGCCTCTGTCAGACATCGTCAACGATCCGCTCTACTTCTTCCCGCGTCACCTTGCCGGGATTCTCAATTTCCATCTCGCCGTATATCCAACTGATGCGCTGGGCTCGCTTCTCCTCTGGCGTCATCTTGTGATGTTTTGCCGCCTCCAAAAGTTCGTCGAGCTTTGGCCTGTCAGTCATTGGTTGTGTTCCCTGACTCTCCGGTGTGTTGGGCCAACTCAGCTTTGCCAGACGTGCAATTCGGGCATAGAACGATGTTGTCGAGGTTGTCTTTGCAACGGATGTAGCCGGTGTCAAAGCACGTCGCGCACGATGGCTTGCCCGCCCTCTCCAGCTTCGTTAGGCGCTCTTCAAGGTGTTTGACGACGCTTTCCAGATTCAGAAGCCTAGCCTCGTCTGTCATTCACCCTCTCCATCTTTGGTGGCGTGTGCAATGAGCGCCAGCAACGCTTCGGTATCGTCCACTTTCTCGAATTTCCATGGCCTGTTCTCGAGGACGCGCACCGCTTCATCTGGAGCCAGACCGCCGCGCGAAGCCAACGTTTCAAGCGACTGACTGTGGTTCGCCTTGGCGCGTTCTTCGTGAGGAGCAAACAGCGACCACGGCAGGTAAATTCGCTTCGGCATCATGATCGGGAACTTGCGCTCACCCATTGCCGTTCTCCTTGGCCTCAGTACCTTGTCAGGTATTCGGGGTTGTTGAGCATGGCTTCGCGCTCCTCGACGTGTTTCTCCTTGGCCTCGTGTGCTTGGATGAGGGCTATGCAGAGGGCTAGGGCAGTGCATTTGCCGCCGCGCCCGTTGAGGCCGCCTTGGTATTCGGCAACACCCTCATCGTTGTCCGCCAGACAGCGCAGCCACGCCGAGTCTTCTTCGAGCGTCCACACCCACCCCTCCGGCACCAGTGACAGGGCGTCGTCTACCGAGAAGCTGGGATGTGGCCGCGCTTCGTCTTCGTAAATCGGGCGACACATCGCGCCGTCGTACAAGCGAGGCTCCGGCGCGCTCCACCACGTCTCTTGGCCCTTGTCAGTGTGTGTCCACCCAAGCGCCAGCAACACCTCGTCAGACAAAGCGCGTGAGCCCGAAGGGGCGGCGTGGAGCCTTTGGAGGAGTGAGTTAGTCATAAGACGTGCCTCCATGTCCGCCGATTGAGCACAGAGGCGACGGCCGAATCAGAAACTTCGAAGTGGCGCGCTATTTCTCGTTTGGTGAACGACCCCGACATCTGCCTGATAGCGCGCACATCACACTCTTTTAGTTTTGCTCTTCCATGGTTCCTCCCCAAAGGTGGACGATGACGCCCCTTCCTCACCATATCTGCCATGTTTTCCAGTTTTATCCCCAAGAACAGATGCAAAGGGTTCACGCAGGCGGGGTTATCGCAACTGTGACAAACCTCAATCCCTTCGGGTATGGGGCCGCGCGCCACCTCATATGCAATCCTCGATGCGATCCGTGACTTGCCGTCACGCCAGAATCTCCCGTAGCCGCTGTTGAACAACGATAACTTCCAAGGCCAACAGTCATCATCGCCACCGCGCTCGTAACTGCGCTCAAAACGTCTCAACCATTCATCCATTAGCGTCTCCGTCGTCTGGGGCGGGCTTAGCGAACTGGACAATGATGGGCGGCGGGTTCAGCGCTTTCTGTAAAATGATGGGGTCCATGAGCGCCGCGATGTGTTCGTCCTTCATGGCGATAACCTTGCGCAGGTGGTCATTCTCTCGCTGCAATTCGTCGCGATGTCGCTCAATTGCCTTCCAATAATTTTCGGATGCGCTCAAGGCTCTACCCTCTCGTCTGCTGCCCAGGGGGCGCATTCATACGGATAGAACTGATCGCAATTCGCACAACGCCAGCCGTAGTATTCTTCGCGCCAGTCGTGTCTCCACCCGCACTCGCGCGGCGCATTCTCCATGTCTGTGCGCCATGTCATGACAGCAACCACACAAGCGAAACAACGCCGAGCAAGACAATGAGCGCGCAAATGACTGTATCGGTGTGGCTCATGTCTCCGTCCCCACACTGACATAGACAGGGCCAAGCCAAAGAACGAAGCGCCCGAAATGCCCGCAGTCCCGGCCAACAAAACAGCCCCAAATTGGAAAGCGCATCGTGAACGTCATGCCTTCTCTCCCACACTGACATCGGGGGCGTCCAATTCTGACTCGTGCATGGATAACGTGATGTTCCCGGCGCTAATGCTGACAACATCGAAGCCGCGCTTGCGGAGACGCTTAATGAGCTCTTCGGCTTCGGCAATATATCCAGAGTACGCGCCGCCCAAGGCACCCAACTCCAATTCTTCTGCCCTCTTACCAAGGCGAAACTTGTCCAGCTTCCCATCAATACTGGCCCACACCTCCGCCAATGCTTTCACGTTCTCTGGCGCTTCTACGGGTGTGTTCATGGGGAGTCTCCGTAGATGGGGTGTTCAGTCCACAGCACGAAGTCGTCAGCCTCGTACACGTCGCCACGCTCAACCGCGTCGTGAAACTCCACCTCATCGAAGATGTCTGCGCCGCGCGACGGCCAGCACCACTTCTGCAACGGCTCACCATCGTCGTACTTCTCCACCCATCGGGCGGTTACCACCGTGTCGCACACGCCAAAGTCAGATTGCGGACGGCAAACAACGATGGGCTCGCCGTCCTTGCGCGCTGTTTCAATTGGCTCCCAGTCCATATGTCTCTCTCCCGTGCTAGGCTGCGCTGTCTTCAAACTCGCTACCCGCAACCCAAACAGCCGAGCCGCCCGTAAACTCCATGTTCGCCCACTCGCAGCGGTAATAGGCCCTGCCGTCCGAGCCAGCGTTTCGCACATAGCCCTGAGCACCCCACGGCTTTGGCTCCGACACCACCATCAGGCAGCCCGCGAAACGCTTGTCGTGTTCGGGATCGATCTGGACGATATCGCCCGGTTTGAGTTCGCATGGTTCCATCTCTCATCTCTCCCGTGGTGTGGGGGTTAGGCCATCAAGTTGGCTTTGACTTCGGCAAGCACTTCAGCAACTCGCGCCTTTTCCTCGTCAGTCGGCGGTGTCCATGGCTCGCGTTTCGGCTTGGCGTTGCCTTTTGCGATATGCTCGGCACGCCACAACTGAGCACGGCGCTCTTTCAACAAGGGCTCGGCAATGGCCAGCAAGTCGGAAACGGCGGGCCACCACGGCTCGCTTCTGCGCCATACGTCCACGGCAGTTTGCAAGATGTCCGATGGGATCTCCGACAAGTCCCGCTGGTAGTCCTCGAAGATGAGCTTCCATTGCCCGTCGGTGTGGCCCGGAACGTTTCGACAGTGCAGCTTCAGCCGTGCCAGAAGGGCCACCACCTCGCGGCTCTCGGCAGGCTCTAGCGCCGCCTCAATGCGGCACGCAGCCGCCTTGTAAGCCAGCCTGTCGTCGTCAGGGACGTCAGGACACTTCCACCGTTTGAACTCACCGTCGTGGTAGTCAGTGTTGTTCGCCAGCGATGACAGAATGTGCGGCTCGCATAAAGGCATCGTCTTCTGGGTTGGTAGGTTTTGCACCGCGTAGTCTCCTCGTTATCCAGGCGATAGGATCAACAGGCGTGTTCTTCTGCGCCTCAGCTATCGCCGCCATCGTCAGCTCGTCTCCAAACTCCGAACACCACTTGCCAGCAAGCGAACGCAGCCTGTCCTTCGGCTTGTCAGCAGCACCCGCCAACCACGTCAGGCCATCACCGAAAATCATCTCTCGGAACGTCGGCGGCGAAGCGCCAGAACCGTTAGGTTCTGAATCTTTAGAGGGTATGGCTTCTGGCTTATGGGTCATGGGATGCCCATTGGGTAACCCATTGGGTGCGGACTTTTTTTGTTTGGTTTCAGCATCTTGCGGCCAACGCTTTCTTGCGTGTTTCTGGCCTTCTTTGGCTCTTTTCGCGTCGCGAACCATGCGACGGCTGTAGATGCGGCCTTTGCGATCTCGGGAGAAGATGCCCCATCGATCAAGCTCGTCCATGAGGGTTGCCGCCTCGGCAGCTGAGATGGCGGCGGCTTTTGCGACACCATTCGCATCAAGGGGTTTGCCTCTAATGGCGAGATAACCTGTCGGCTCGGCTTTCGCGCAGATGCAAAGCATCCGCATCCACAGTCCTTGGGCAGCAAGTGAGCACTGCCTAAGACCTTCATCTGATTCCCAATCGGACCAGAAGAATTTCGACCATGATGTTCCACTCACAAAACAACCTTCGTGTGCTTGCGCGAGTTACACGACTTGCAGAGTGTCTGGAGGTTGGCGGCAACAGTTTCGCCACCAAGTGCAACGGCAAAGATATGATCGACTGTCAGTCGGCGGCGCGCGCCGCATTCCTGGCATGTGAAGTCATCGCGCTCCCAAACTTCCCACCGCAATAACTCAGGAATGGGAGTCCGTTTTGCGCGCGGGTTTACTCGTGTGTTGAGGCAACGCAGCGGGATGCTGGTAGCTCGCCTGCCGTGCTGGTGCTGAGTAATGCGGACGACACCATTAGCGCCATACTGCTCAGTCGCAGCGCCGAGCAATTCCCCCCTGACATCTTCCCAGAGCTTGCTCACTACGCCGCCTCCTCAATGCCGTACAGGGTGACGCCGCCGCCGTACTTGCGCTTGAAGAGGTTGTGCTCTTCCTCTTGGCAAATGAGGTATACGACAGCCTGGTAGACAGCGGGCAGAACGCCGTCATTATCGCGCTCGCACGCCCTGTTCCACTTCTCCAGCGCGTACTTAACGGATGTGTGGTGAAGCCCCCACATGCGGGAGATGTCTATGGGGCGCATCTCGTAGTGGATGCGCATGACGCGCATGATGAGCCAGCGTGTCTCGGCACAGTCACGTTGCCGGTAGCCAGCCATGACGCGGCGCTTGTCCACCTCCATCTTTTCGCACGCGAGGTTAACGAGGAAGTCGAACTGTCGTTTGTTCATGACAACCCCCACACAGACACACTGCACGTCTTCTTCTTCTGCTCTGGGTGCTTTTCTACGGTGAGGTAGTCTACGTACCTGTCGTCGCGTATGACGCCGTGCATCTGGAGTGCATCCAAAATCGGCTTCAGTCTGTTGTCTGCGTCGGAGCGTCGGCATGTTGGAATGCGGACATGGACAGCAACAGCTGCCGGGAAGCCTCCCACACCAACAAAGGCCGGTGCCGCCTCCTTCTGCCAGGCAATGTAGCGTTTCGTCTTGACGCGGCCCCTGCCCGGCACGTTCCGGTAGATGGCGTTGACGCTGGGGGGCAATGGCAGGTGCAGCATGAGGGCATCCGTCACCATCGGCATACCGACTAGGTGCTTTGCCACTGTCATGCCGCCCTCGTGAGGTGTGGGGCGAGCCACCGACTATTGTCTAAGTCGCCGCCGGTGATGGCCATGACTGCTCGCCCTCCCCTTGCGGGGAACTGTGCGGGGCAGCAGGTGATGTAATGCGGCGGTTCGTCACCGCCCTGCAACTGCTGCCCCGCTAGCGTCCCGGAAGGGTGTACAGGACGCGAAAGAGTGGACGGCTGGCCGGGTTTGGGAGGGGCAATAACCAGCCGCCCCGGCGTGACGAACGAATTGGAGGTGGGGTTTCTCCACTTTGCTGAACACGCCAAACTCATCAAGCAGCGCTCCGCATTTCAGCGTCCTGCTTGTTCCATCCTGCGTTCCACATGTCGTAGTAGATGTGGCCGGGTATATGTGGGTTAGCCTTGAGGCTTTCGTTCCGATATCGAGCGGCCACGCCCATCTGAAAGCGCATACCCAGGAAGCCTGTTGTGGGGCGGATGCCAAACTTGTAACGCGGGTAGTCGCGCTCTGCGGCAGCCTTGATGCGCTCGGCTGTCTCCAGTTTCCTGTAGGGGCCGCCCCAGCGTTTTTGATAGCCTTGGCCGTCGGCAAACAACACATAACCTTCGATGGGAAGTTCCATAGTTACCTCCGTCATGCCACCACTCCAGGGCGGCGTTTCTGAACTTCATCAAGAACACGCTGCGCGGCGTCTACGGCTTCCCGCGCCTCTTTCTCAGCGCGCGTGTAGTCGGCGAAGTCGAACTGCTCCCTTCCTCGAATTACATCCACCGCCTCGCCCAACTCTTTCGCTGCGTCCAACAAGAGCTCGTCAAGGCTGGAAACATGCGGCGGCTTGTCGTCATTCGGGACTAGGCTATAGCCCTGTAACCGTGCTAAACTGCGGGTTACGGCGGGTTCGCCTATGTCCTGTTCCAAGTCCAACACAGCATCGATGGGTATGCAGTCGGACTTGTCCGGGTTGCCGTAGTTCGAGAGTGACGACTTCGAACGGTTCACCACCTGCGCGGCTGACTCACACCCGCCCGCCATCTTGACGGCATGACGTGTTGCAGCTTTCAGCGCGTAGACTTGTTCCTCACGCCTCATTGGAATTTCTCCCGACTTGTCCACTCGCCGAACAACCAGTCGGCGGGCATATTCCCAATCATCGAGTCCGTTAAAAGCAGGTGAGATTTATGGGCGCACTTCTCTCTGTCGCTGAGCTGTGTTCCAGACTCGCCAAGGATGTCGCGAAGGCTGGGTTCGTCGGCCCGGTCGTATTTCCGTTGGCTATCCGTGCTCATGTGACCTCGCGCACGAAGGCCGCCGATCGCGGAACAAAAGGCGCACTTGGTGGAACGCTCGTGATAGAATTGGGACCAACCCACACAACGCGGGGGTTAACCCAATGGGAGAAGTTGTTTGTTTGGCGACACATAGGTCAGGCCGCCTCGGAGTTTTCGGAAAAGAACCTTTGGAACTTTTCGTACGTCCGAACGGTGAACCCCGCGCCCTCCTCAAGTCGCGAGAAAAACGCAGTGTCGTTCATGACTTTCCGGCCCAGCGTCGGAAGGCTCATCCCCTCCGTCGCGCAGAACTGGCGAGCCTGCTCCAGAAGCTGTGTGCGAAGCGAGGTGTTGTGATGGATGTTCATGATTTCCTGTATAGCGGATTTTCCCGTGACACCGCAAGCGGTTTTTCCCGTGGTGCTATTTGGGGTCGGGTGCGGGAAAATCCATACATGGCGTTGGACACTTTTTTAGAGCGGCTGGATTGGGCGATAGCCCGCGAGGACACGAGTCGTCGTGCTGTGGCTATCGAGTGTGATCTTCACCCCAACTACTTCACGGCATTCACGCAGCCCAGCCACAAGCGCACAAAGAGCCCCCGCGCCGAAACGGTGGTGGCTATAGCTAACCATCTAAGAATAGACGCAAAATGGCTCGCAACTGGCGAGGGTGAGCCAGGCGGTGATGAGAGCCTACCGGCGGAGTATGGCTCCCTAGACGGCGCAGACCGGGCATTCGTCCACGACTTAATCCGCCAGCTCGCCGCGCGGGCCAAGCCAACCGGCTAAAGTACCTCCCCCAACCTCCCGTGACGAACCGACTGACGCAGAGCTTTAATTCTGCCGTGTGACGGATTTTCCCTTGACAGCGGATTTTCCCGTTGCTACCTAGTAGTCCATCCCAATGCGGAGATGGACATGCAAGAAGCCCTCTACACCCCGCGCCAGTGGAGCCTAACCGGCCTCCACAACGAGCTGCGCCATGCCGTCGCGCATCCCGGCTCCCTCGTGCGCCAGCGTGTCGATCGGTGGCTTGAACAGCTTTCAGACGAACACCGCACGCTTCTGACTCTCCGCGCTGAGGGCAGGCAGTGGCATGAGATAGAGCAGGAGATGTTCGGGCGTTCGGACGCGCCTCATTTCTACCAGTCCGGGCGTCATTGCATACAGGCGGCGGGCAACAGCTTCCATCGGCTGAACAGCATGTACATGGAAGCGTTGAGCGAGCTTCTCACCGTCGCGACGTTCGACACCCACGACACCACCCAAGCCATCAAAGAGACAGGTGAGCGCATCTGTGAGCGTGCAGACGCCATGGCCGAGAGGCTGTCATGAGCGGTTCACCGAAATTCAAAGTCTACAACCCGTCTGGCGAATACATCGGTTGCGTCAAGTACGCCGAAGATGCCGCCGCCCTTGTCGCCCTCTACGGCGATGGCGCGAAGGTGAAGTATCAGCACAGCAAAGTGCTTTGGCACGAAGGCCAGGAGTCCATCGGGGCCGGTGAGAGTTATGACGAGGCGGGCACCATCATTAGGACTCGCGAGCACGGCATGCACGCCGCCTCCTTCGCCAAGGTGTATGCGTCATGACAACACCCTCTGTTGCAGAGCGGTTGCGTGGGTTGGCCAAAGAGCGGCGGGCGTTTGGGCCAATCGACAACAGTCCGCTTTACGAGAGCCTGCGCGAGGCCGCCGATACCATCGAGCGGTATGAAGCTGCGCTGAACGACATTTCAAAGTGCAACATCGTTGGTTACATCCTGAGAGGCACCGAGCGCCACGACGACCTGAAAGACCTAATTCAAACGCTGAACCGAGAACTACAGCGCCGCGTTAATGCCGCGAAGATAGCACTCTCAGGTGGAGGGCAGTCATGAGCGAATGGACGCCAGCCGAAATAGCCGAGGCGCTGGAAGAGTGGGGCGCACAGGAACCCATGACGCCGCACGGTGAGCACATCCTACAGCAAGCATCAAAGGCCATAACCACACAACAGGAACAGATAAAGGCGCTGAGCGAGGCGCTGATAGCAACGCACACACAAGTCTACAACGCCAGAGAGTGTGTCGGCGATGATGAGCGCATGGAGTATCTCGCCAACGCCAGCAACATCATCGGTGCCGCACTCACACAGCAGGGAGCGGAGTGATGCAGATCAAATACGAAATAGGCCAAGAAGTTTGGCGCGCGACCTGCAACCGCGAAGAAACGTCCGTCGAGTGCCCCGACTGCGGTGGGACCGGACGAATCCGCGTGACCTTCCACGACGACACAACCGTATCAATCGACTGCCAGAGATGCGCGCTGGGCTACGAGCCGCCAACTGGCCGAATAGCAGTCTACGACCGCGTTGCGAAGGCTGAGCGAGTTACCATTACTGGCATCGATGTGCGGAGCGGCGAAGAGCCCGAGTACCGCACCAACGTATCCTACATCATAGACGAAAATCGTCTGTTTGAAACGCGCGAAGAAGCCCTCGCCTGTGCAGAAAAGCTCGCGGAGGAATGGGACCGCGAGGAGCGCGAGAAGATCGCAAAGAAGGAAAAAGACACGCGCTCATGGGCTTGGAACGCAAGCTACCACCGCAATTGCATCAAGAGAGCCGAGCGGGAAATCGAGCACCACACGGCAAAGCTGAACGTAGCGTCGTTGAAGGCAAAAGAGCAGAAGGCCCGCGCTACACCCGAGGAGCGTGAGTGATGTCCTGCATGTATTGCCAGGCAGGCTGCGGGCGGCTCGTGGATACCGATGACGAGCCCGAGAGCTTCGATAACGACGCAGACAAGTGCCTATGTTCGTGGTGTCGCGAGGCATTCGTTGGCGAAGACGGGCACTACTCAGACCCCGAGGAGACGAGCTAATGGGCGACAAACGTAAAGCTTCCGTGTCGCAAGCACCCTCCCATGACGGCGACGGATACGGCTGGGGCGGCGACTACTACCTGACTATCGGGTTTCTCACCGTGAACTTCGGCCCACGACACGCGGCGGCAGAAATTGCCAAGGAACTGGCTGAACTCTGGAACACACGCACAGGGGAAGCCAATGCTGAGTGAGGAGACGCGCAAATGACTGAGGACGACAAAACACCCAACAAACTTTCCATGGAAGTGGACCCTGCGGCCATCAATGCGATCATCAAGCAGACAGTGAACGCGCAGATCGCTGTGGCCCTTGAAAAGAATGGCCTGAACTTCACCGACGCCGTTGTCGATGCTGTGCTTACGGCAAAGGTGGATCGCGACGGTAAGATCATTCCGAAGAGCCATTACAGTTACCGCGACAGCAAAACGTCTTGGTTCGACAGCGAGCTTGAGAAGCTAATTCGCGAATGCGCCAAGGGCGCGATGATTGATTTCGTCGAAACGCAGAGGCCGAAGATCGAGGCGGCAATGCTCGCTGCGTTCAAGAAGCGCACGCCACAGATTGTTAAGGCCATGACGGATGGAACCCTCAAAGCGTTCACCAGCAAGTGGGGGTTCAATTTCAATGTGAGTTTACGGCCCAAGGATGAGTAGCAATGAGCCTCACCCAACACACCCGCGAACACATGGCCGATGTTCTCGCTAACGACAACAGACGCATTGAACCTGATGTGTGGAGCGGGCCTAGCAGGATGCTTGGGGTGGTGCTGCCCTACGCGGTTTGCGTTCTCTTACTGGCCGCTATGGCCGTCTACCACTTTGACCTGGAGCCTTGGTGATGACACTGGACTTTGACTTTGACGTAGAGGCCGATGAGGTAACGCTCCATCTCACGATGGACACCGATACATGGAGGCGCGTCTTCGAAACATACCGCGACGTGTCAAGTGGCCTCATCGGGTTTGCAGAACTGTTCCGGGAACACGAGGACGCGATTCTGTCAAAAGTCGCGCAGCTTAACCAATGACTGAACCCACACCCAAGAACGGCACCGACAAACTCGCAGAGGCGCTTGCCAAGGCGCAGGGTGAGATAGAGATGCCCGAGCGGAACAAGACTGTTGAGGTCCGCATGAAGTCCGGCAACACCTACACGTTCAAGTACGCCACGCTGGACAACATCATAGACACCGTGCGCGGGCCACTCTCCAAGAACGGGCTGTGGTTCGTGCAACTCCTGCATGGCGAGGAAGGCGGGAAGCGCGAAGTCGAAACCATCCTTCTCCATGAGAGCGGCCAGAGCATCAAGAGTCGGATGCCAATTCTCATGTCTGACAGCGGTAACCAAGCGCTCGGCTCAGCCGTTAGCTACATGCGTCGCTACGCCCTGACATCCATGCTTGGCATTGCCGCAGAAGACGATGACGACGCGAACATTGTAGACGATAACACTGTGTCATCAAAGGATAATCAGGCTTTCGGCGGGCCGCTCAAGAAGACAGAACTGAAGAACAAGATGCGCGAAATGGCGGGCAAGCTGGCGCAGGTTGAAGACATGGGTACGTTCGTCAATCTGCAGAACGAGTATGTTGAAGTGATCGACCAGTGCATCCGCGATCTGCCCGAATGGTACTACGGCAAGAAGTCCACGGTTAACGGCCAAGTCATTCAGGAGAAAGGCGCCTACGAAGCCATTGAGGCCAAGCGCCAGGAACTCGCCGAAGCCGACCCCTCCGCACAAACAGTTATGGATGCAGGCTGATGAGCAGCGTGCGCCCATTCACACCAAACCGTTACACCCGCTTTCTACAGAAGGTGGACGTTGCGGGCTTTGACCCAAACGCTTGTTGGCTGTGGAAGGGGGCGGGGAAGGGAAATGGCTACGGCCATGTGAAGACCGCCGACTAAGGGCGGGCCATTCGTCGCGAAAAATCGCAAATCAGATGGACCTCAACTACGGGACCGTCGCCGCCATCAAGAGAGGCAGAAGCTATGTCAGCATCACTTAATCGCGTGGCCCTGATAGGGAACCTTGGGCGTGACCCTGAGATAAGGCGGCTCAACAGCGGCGACCCGGTGTGCAACCTGTCTGTTGCCACCAATGACCGCTGGAAAGACAAGCAGACGGGGGAGCGTAAGGAGCGGGTGGAGTTCCATCGCGTGGTGATCTTCAACCCGCACATCTGTGACGTTGCCGAGAAGTACCTGCGCAAGGGTTCGATGGTCTACATCGAGGGCGCGCTACAGACGCGGAAGTGGCAGGACCAGCAGGGCCAGGACCGCTACTCAACGGAGGTTGTCGTTCAAAACTTCCGTGGCGACCTGCAAATGTTGAGCTGGCACGACGACAGGCCGGGAGACGCCGCCCCCGCCGCGACCAGCGAACCTGACGACGAAATCCCGTTCTAATGCCCAAGCTCAACCTCATATGCGCCCACCATATGGGCATGGTTCCTGTGGACGATGATGGGCGCGCGTTCCTTCAAAAGCACATGGGCAAGACGGTGACGGCTGAACTGAAGGTGCAGCGTTCGCCGCAGCACAACAGCATGTTCTGGGCTGTCGCCCAGAAAACCCACGACAATCTACCCGACCACTACGCCAGAGCGTGGCCAACGAAGCGGGACATGGTGAAGTCGCTTCAGCTTGTCTACGGGTTCACGGACAAGATCATGAAGCCCGTCAAGGGGGGCACATGGGAAGTCATACAGGAACCCAAATCGCTCGACTTCAGCAACATGGAGCAGGACGAATTTAACCTCGTCAGCGAGAAGCTATTTGAGGGCATGGCCCGCTGTTTGAGCGTCACCGTAGACGAACTACTGAACGAAACGAGGGCGGCCTAGATATGCGGTGCGAAGCGTGCAAGGGCACCGGCCAGTTTCCCACCATCAACACGGATGGACAATACGGCCCGCTCTACCCGCGAACACTCCCCTGCCCTGACTGTGGCGGCACCGGCATTGCGTACTGTTGTGAGGGCTCTGAGAGGCACGGGCAATTGAGTGATGAAGACACCACGACGTAGGAAAGCGCCCAAGCTAGGCGTCAGGGACAGGCCACAGGTGCGGTGCCCGCAGCATTTGCAGTGGGTGCGTGGGCATGAGTGTGCTGTGGCAAACGGTGAGTGCGAGGGCCGCGTTGAGGCGTGCCATGTTCGTTGCAACACGGATGGTGGGACAAGCCTCAAGCCATCGGACACTTGGACGATTCCCATGTGCAGTCACCACCACCGCCTTCAGCACACGCTCGGAGAATTGGCGTTTCAGATGACGTACAGCATAGACATGAAAGCCATTGCCGAGCAGCTAGCCAGGCGCTCGCCTCACAGACACAGGTGGGAAGAATGAGTGACTTCTGGCACCGCGAGAACCTGTACTTCATGGCCCGATGGTTCGGCCCTGTCGCCGCTGTGGCGCTGGTCGTGGGGTTCTTGGTGGGGGTGTGGGTGTGAGAAAGGAAACTCATTTCATTTGCCACGCTGGTGTCCGCGTACCCATCGATGGGAAGTGCCCCAAATGTCTCTCAGACAGTACGGGCCAATGCGGGCGGCTCTATGAGGTTGGCTGGAACGAGGCGATAGAGGCGGCGGCACAAGAGTGCGCTGAATTTGGTGACGACGCCCAAAAAAGGGCCTCCGTCGAGCTGGGGACTGGACGGCCTAGTGCTGCCATGGACCGCACACTGGGTGCTTCGGTAGCGCGTTTCCTGGCAAACACCATACGCGCCCTCTCCAAAGAGGAGACGGATGAGTCGGCCTAAGCCAAAATTCGCACCGGAGCCGCGCATTCTAAACGGCTACCAGGTGGCCTGCCGCCTGAACAAGAGCGAGGTATGGTTCGGCCAGAAGAGACGTCAACTGGAACAGATGGGATTCCCACGCCAGGACGAATTTCTAGGCGGTTGGGACGCCGATGCCATTGAACGATGGATCGATGAGCGATCCGGCCTATTCTCCTCCAAGAGCACGTTGAGGGAGGAGATGGAGGAATGGCAACGATGCGGGTGAAGTATGTCACCGAACGGAACGGCTCATTCTATTTCGAGCCGTCCCAAAAGATGCGTGACCACGGGTTCCGGCCCGAGGCCCTGGGGAAAGACAGCGTTGCCGCCTACGCCCGCGCCAAAACGCTGAACGACGACTGGAAAGCCGTTCAAGATGGTCTAAAGGCGAAGCCTGACGCGATCGTCAAGGGCACCCTGAAGTGGCTCATCCGCGAGTATCAGAACAAGTCCGCGTGGTATGCAAAACTAGAGCCCCCCACAAAAGCCGAATACGACCGCCATCTTCAACGTGCCCTCGCATCACCCATGGCACACCACCCCGTTCGAAGCATCCAACGCGCCGACGTTCGGATATTCTACGACAAGACCTTCGCGGATGCGACGCCCTGGGTGGCCCATGACGCGCACAAGGTTTTAAGTCGCCTGCTCTCCTATGGAGTTGAGCTTGGTCTGATGCCAACCAACCCCGCCGCCAAAATGGAGATAGCGGAGCCCGACAGGCGCAAGGTGACTTGGCAGCCAGAACAAGTAGACAAGTTCATTGCCATGGCGCTGGCAGAGAACAGGCTGGGGTGGGCTTTGGCTGCTTCCATAGGCTACGACAGCGGCCAGGACTTAACCGTCATACTCCACCGGCTATGGACGCACTATGACGGCGAAGGAATGGATTTTCGGCGCACCAAAACGGATGTGGAATCGTGGTCCCCCATGCGGGAAACAACACGAGGGCTTCTTGAGATAGCGCCGCGCTCATCCGTGAGAATCATCACGACAAGCACAGGCAGGCCCATCAACAGCCGCTCCTACTTCGGCAGGGTTTTCAGAGAATTGAGAGACAAGGCGGGGCTGCCCAAAGGGCTGAGGTTTAGGGACCTCAGACGCACCGTGGGGACGGAGATAGACGCTGGTGGGGGCAACCCAGAATCGGTTCTGGGTTTGACGCCAGGATCACCCGTCAAGAAGCACTATGTGGTGCCCAGCAAGGACGCCGCACGAACAGCTCAGGCGAGCCGAAAACGGGAACAAAAGGGCTGAGATTTTTTGAAAGCCGAGCCCAAACTTTTTGAAAAGTGGCATCCCCTAGGGGAATCGAACCCCTGTCTCCACCGTGAAAGGGTGGTGTCCTAACCGCTAGACGAAGGGGACACTGTGGGTCGGCCCGGCGGCAGAAGAAAGCGTGACATAAACGCTCGACCGCGCGAAATCAAGGGGTGACGGTCACAGGCCGGACGAGGCCTTGTGCGGGCGGCGGGCTGGCACGCTATAGTGGCCGGGTTTCGCGACCTGACCCAGCCGGAACGGCCGCCGCCGGCCTGACCGAAGAGCCCCCGCCCCACCCGAGAGGACCCATGAGCGATTCCACCCTTGCCCACGCCATCACCCAGGCGGTTGACGACCTGTTCGATGACGAGGTCGCTTTTCTGCAGGAGCTCGTGCGGTTCCCCTCCCAACGCGGCCAGGAGCACACGGCGCAGGACTTCATGCACGACGCCATGAAGCAGCGCGGCCTGGCCATGGACCGCTGGGCGATCGACGTGGACGCGATCAAGGACCATCCAGGCTTTTCGCCGGTCTGTGTCGACTACGACAACGCCATCAACGTGGTGGGAACCCATCGCCCGCGCGAGGCGGTCGGCCGGTCGCTGATCCTGAACGGCCATATCGACGTGGTGCCGACCGGCCCGGTCGATATGTGGAGCTTTCCGCCCTATGAGCCCGCGATCAAAGACGGCTGGATGCATGGCCGCGGCTCCGGCGACATGAAGGCCGGGTTGGCCGCGAACCTTTTCGCCTATGACGCCCTGAAGCGGGCGGGCGTGCAGCCGGCGTCGCACGTCTACTTCCAGTCGGTGACCGAAGAGGAGTGCACCGGCAACGGTGCGCTTTCCTGTCTGATGCGCGGCTATCACGCCGATGCCGCGCTGATTACCGAGCCGACCCACGACAGCCTGGTGCGCGCCAATGTCGGCGTCATCTGGTTCCAGGTCGAGATCCGCGGCCGGCCCGCCCATGTCGCGGAATCCGGCAGCGGCAACAGCGCGATCACCGCCGCCTACCGCATCATTGACGCGTTGCAGGCGCTGGAGGACGAATGGAACGCCAAAAAGGACGAGCACCGCTACTTCGATGATATGGATAAGCCGATCACCATCAATGTCGGCAAGATCGAGGGCGGCGACTGGGCATCATCGGTGCCGTGCTGGTGCCGGCTGGACGTGCGCGCCGCGTTCTATCCCGGCACCAAGGTGAAGGACGCCCAGCGCGACATCGAAGCAGCGATCGCCGGCGCGACGCGCGACCATCCCTATCTCTCCAACCACCCGCCGTCGATCACCTATAACGGCTTCACCGCCGAAGGTTACGTGCTGGAAGAAGGCAGCGAGGCCGAAGCCTGTCTCAGGCGCGTCCACAGCACCGTGTTCGAGCAGGAACTTGCGTCCGGCGCGACACCGGCCTATCTCGACGCGCGTGTCTCCGTGCTCTATGACGACACCCCGGCCCTGGTCTATGGCCCGATCAGCGAACGCATTCACGGGTTCGATGAGCGGGTCGAATTGAACTCGCTGCTGCGCGTAACGAAGTCGGTGGCGTTGTTCATGGCCGACTGGTGCGGGACCGAGTCTCCTTGAGCGGTTGGGGTTGTTGACGATGCGTTATCTGGTGCTTGTGTGCTGTCTGCTCCTGGCGTGGCCCGCTTCCGCGCAGGAGAGTGACGAATCCGATGAGACCGTGACCGAGGGCCAGGTCCAGCAATCCGAGAGCCCCGGCGAGGACGAGGCAGCGGAAACGAACGATGTGGACGCGGAGGATGCGGAACCGCAGCCACTTGAGCCTTTCACGCTACAGATCAAGTGGCTGCCGCAGGCTCAGTTCGCCGGCTACTACGTCGCCCAGGCGAATGGGTTCTATGCGCAAGAGGGCCTCGACGTCACGATCCTGCCAGGCGGACCCGACGTCGATCCGCTGGACACGCTCGGCCACGGATCGGCTGATGTCGCGATCGATTGGTTGCCGCCGGTCCTGCACGCCAGCGAACGCGGCGCGTCGCTGGTCAACATCGCGCAGATCTTTCAGTTCTCCGGCCAGACAATCGCCTGCCGCGATGCCGCCGGCGTCGAAACCCCTGAGGACCTGCGCGGCAAGACCGTCGCGTTCAACAAGGGCGGCGACGAATATGCGGTGCTCGCCTGGTTCAATACGCTGGGCATACCGGTTGACGGCTCGGACGACGGCATCACACTGATCGACCGTGCGGCCGGTGTCAGCGACATCATCGACGGCACCGCCGATTGCATCACCGCGCAGACCTATAACGAGCTCGGCCTGCTCGACGAACGTGGTTTCAATGCCAACAACATGACCATCTTCGACTTCGAGGAACTCGGCGTCGCGACACTGCAGGACGGGATCTACACGACACAGGCAGCGCTTGGCGACACGGCCAAGGTCGACCAGATCGTCCGGTTCCTGCGTGCGTCTTTGAAGGGCTGGCGCATGGCGCTTGCCCGGCGCGACACCGCCGTTCAACTGGTCATGCAGATCATGCAGGACCCCGCGGCCTCGCGCGATCATCAGCTCTACATGATCACGGAAGTCGGCCGCCTGATCGGACCGACCGATGACTTTCTGGGCCTGCTGATGCCCGAAACCTACGAATTGACCATCGACCGCCTGGAAGAAGGCGGCGTTCTGGCAGAGGTTCCCCAGCAGGGCTGGTCGCACTCACTCTGGCTCCAGGCGCAGTAGGCCCATCATGTCCCCGCATCACATGCCCCAGATGACATGGCAGGAAGTCGGCCAGCGCTTCGAGGATGGCGCGATCGTATTGCTGCCGATCGGCTCCAACGAAGGCCACGGCAAGCACCTTCCCCTGGCGACCGACACCATCGTCGCCGTGCATACCTGCGAGCTTGTTGCCGAACGGATCGATGCGGTGATCGCGCCGGCGATTCCCTGGGGCTACAAGTCGCAAATGCGTACCGGCGGCGGCCACCACCGGACCGGCAATATCGGCCTGACCGCCAACACGCTCTCGGCGCTCGCGGCCGAGGTCCTGGTCGACCTGATGGAAAAGGGCGTGCGCCGTGTCGCCCTGATCAACGGCCACTACGAGAACACATGGTTCATTACCGAGGCCTGCCACCGCGCGATCCGCGAAGCCGGTTTGCCGGAAGGCGAGTTGCGCATGCTGAGCACCGCGTGGTGGGAGCTGACCGATGACGACGTGCTGAAGGCATGTTTTGAACGGCCGCCCGGCAAAATCGAATACGAACACGGCGCGCTTCTGGAAACCTCCATCATGCTGTCGGCCAGACCCGACCTCGTGCATATGGACCGCCTGCCCCGTCACGACTTCCCAGAGTTTCCGCCCTATGACATTTTCCCGCCCGATATGAGCTGGGCGAACGAAACCGGCGTGCTGGCGCCGACGGACGGCGCCAACGCGGAGTCCGGCGCAAAGCTCATGACCATCATTGCCGATCGCATCGCGGAAGCCGTGATCAAGGAACTGGGCGCCATCCGGCGCGTCTGAATCGTCTCAAGATTTGGCCGGCGCCACGTCCTCGACCACAAGCTGCGCGCCCTCGCGGCCCTGCCATCGATCGGCCCGCAGATGGCCGGCCACGTGCAACGGCGCACCGCCTGCACTCATCAAGGTCTGGCCCAGCGGCGTCCCGGCGGCGCGAAAGGCGATTGCCTTCAGACGCGCGCCATCACCGCCGCCCAGGATGCAGCGCACGTGGTCGGCACCGACGACATCAGCGCGCACGACCCTGGCATCGGCAACGGCAAAGCGCGGCTCCGCGTTGCCGACCCCAAACGGGCCCACCCGCTCAACCGTGTTGACCAGTTCGGGCGTTGCCGCGCCTGCACTCAACGCGCCGTCGATGCCGATATCCGGTGTCGTGCCCGTGGCAACACCGGCGTCGGCCAAACGCGTCTGCAGAAACGCGGTGACGTCACCAAGCCTATCCGCATCGACCGTGATACCGGCCGCCATCGGATGGCCGCCGCCGTTGATCAACAAGCCGGCTTGCCGCGCCGCCGTGACGGCCGCGCCAAGATCGATCCCCGCCACGGAACGGCCCGAGCCCTTGCCGACGCTGTCGGACAATGACACGACAACGGCCGGGCGATGGAATCGGTCGACCAAGCGGCTCGCGACAATGCCGATGACGCCGGGATGCCAGCTCTCGGACGCCACCACGATCAGACTGGGGTCGGAATCTAAGGCGGCCTCGGCCTGATCCAGCGCTTCGTTCAAGACGGCCTTTTCAAGCGCGCGGCGTTCGGTGTTGAAACCATCAAGCCGCATGGCGATCCCTACCGCCTCGTCGGCATCGTGGGTGCTGAGCAGGCGCGCACCGAGATCCGGCTGGCCGACGCGACCGCCGGCGTTGATCCGTGGCCCCAACACGAACCCCGCATGGTAAGCGCCAGGGGTTTCGTTGACGCCCGCTATCTCCGCCAGCGCGTTCAGACCCGTGTTACCGCGCCGGCCCAGCACCTTCAAACCCTGCGTGACCAAAGCGCGGTTGAGACCCGAGAGCGGTACGGCGTCGCAAACCGTGCCGAGGGCAACGAGGTCCAGCCACGACATGAGGTCGGGTTCCGTCCGGTCCTTGAACCAGCCGCGCTGACGCAACATGCGGTTGACCGCCACGACGGTCATGAAGGTCACGCCGACTGCGGCAAGCTGACCGAGCCCGCTGCTGTCATCGAGACGATTGGGGTTCACGACCGCATGCGCGCGCGGCAAGTCGGCCTCGGCCATGTGGTGGTCCAGGACAATCACGTCGATGCCGGCCTCGGCAGCAAGACGCAACGGTTCGTGAGCCGCGATACCGCAGTCGACGGTGACGACGACGCCCGCCCCACGGTCGCGCAACCTGACCAGCGCCGGTGCGTTGGGTCCGTAACCTTCCTTGATGCGATCGGGTATATGGATTGCGATACCGCCACCGACCGCCTGGACATAGCGCGATAGAAGCGCCGATGAGGTCGCGCCGTCGACATCGTAGTCGCCGAACACACCGATCGTCTGCCCGGCCTCGATAGCGTCGGCCAGCCGTGCTGCCGCGCTTTCCATGTCGGTCAGCGACAGGGGATCGGGCAGCGCCGAGCGCAAGGTGGGATTGAGGAACGTCTCGACGCCGTCAAGATCGACACCGCGCGCGGCCAGAACACGGCCTACAACCTCGGGCAGATCCAGGCGCTGGGATAACGCCACGGCCAGAGCCTCGTCTTTCAGGCGCGGCCGCCAACGGCGTCCGGTTACGGAACGGTCGACGCCGAGGACCGCGTCCGTCACGGCGACTAGTTGCCCATCAGATAGGTCTTGCGCGCGAGATTGTGATCCGCCGAGACCTTACGCACGGTTCCGCTGCGCGAACGCATGACAATCGATTCCGTCTGCACGTGATCGCCGTGGCGATGCACACCGCGCAACATCCAACCGTCGGTAACGCCGGTGGCCGAAAAGAAGATATCGCCATGGGCGAGTTCACCGATGGCATAGGTCTTGCCAAGATCGGCTATGCCCATCTTGCCGGCGCGGACCTTTTCGTCATCGTTGCGGAAATTGAGCTTGCCCTGAAACTGGCCGCCGATGCATTGCAGCGCGGCGGCCGCAAGCACACCCTCGGGCGCACCACCAATGCCCATATAGATATCAATGCCGGTTTCCGGCCGTGTCGTCGCGATGACGCCGGCGACGTCGCCGTCCTGGATCAAACGAATTCGCGCGCCGGAGTCGCGGACCGCGGCAATCAGATCCGCGTGGCGTGGCCGGTTGAGGATCAGAACGACCAGATCCTCAACGCGCTTTCCCTTGGCTTCGGCAAGTCGGTGCAGGTTCGCCTTGGGTTTGTCGTTGAGGTCGATCACGCCGTCCGGCAGACCACCGCCAACGGCGATCTTATCCATATAGGTGTCCGGCGCGTTCAAGAAGCCGCCATCCTCCGCAAAAGCGAGGACGGCCAGCGAATTGGCGCCACCGGTCGCACAGATGGTCGTGCCTTCCAGGGGGTCGAGGGCGATATCGACCTTCGGACCCTTTCCGGTACCGACCTTCTCGCCGATATAGAGCATCGGCGCCTCATCGCGTTCGCCCTCGCCGATAACAACGGTGCCCTCGATGTCCAGGCCGTTCAGCCAGGTACGCATGGCGTCGACCGCGACCTGGTCGGCTGCTTTCTCGTCACCACGCCCCATCAACGATGATGCCGCGACTGCGGCCGCCTCGGTGACGCGAACGGCTTCCAGTGCCAGATCCCGATCCAGCTCCGTCATGGTTCCTCCTGTGTTCGGTCCCCTGCAGTCTAGGCTACAGGTTTTCAATCCTGATCATGCGCGGTTGTTCGACCATGACATCAAGCGCGGCAATACGCTTCAGCGCTTCCATCATGGCGGACTCTTCGGTGTCGTGTGTCGTCAGCACCACGGGAACCCGCTCGCCGGGATCGCGGCCGCGCTGCAGCAGGCTTTCAAGCGAGATCGCCTGGTCGCGCAGGATGGCCGAAATGTCAGCGATGACGCCCGGCTGATCGACCACGTGCAAACAGATGTAGTAGCAGCCAAAGCGCCGATCCATCGGCGCGCCGGGCTGTTCCTTCAACTCGTTGGCCGGCATGTTGAACAGCGGCAAACGGATGCCGCGCGCAATGTCGATGATGTCGGCCGCCACCGCCGACGCGGTGGGGCCGCCGCCGGCGCCACGCCCGACATAGGTCGTGACATCGGCCTGGTCGCTTTCCACCTCCACGGCGTTAAACACACCGTTGACGTGCGCGATGTTGGCATCCAGCGGCACCATGCAGGGATGAACGCGCTGAGCTATGCCGTGGTCGGTCTCCTCGGCGATACCCAACAGCTTGACGTCGTAGCCGAGCTCCGCGGCGAACGCGATATCCTCTGGCGTGACAGGCTCGATGCCCTCGACATGCACGCCATCAAAGTCTACCGGCCGGCCGAATGCCAGGCTGGTCAGGATGGCGAGCTTGTGGGCGGCGTCGCCGCCGCCGACGTCCAGGGTCGGATCGGCTTCGGCGTAGCCCAGCTCTTGCGCCTCGGCCAGCACGTTGGCGAATGGCGCGCCGTGCTGACCCATCTGGGTCAGGATGTAGTTGGAGGTGCCGTTCAAGATACCGTAGAGGCGCTTGATCCGATTGCCGGCCAACCCCTCGCGCAGCGCCTTGACGATCGGGATGCCGCCCGCGACGGCAGCCTCGTAACCGACATGCACACCGTTGGCGTCGGCGAGCCGCGCGATTTCGGTCCCGTGGACGGCGAGCAGCGCCTTGTTCGCGGTAACCACATGCTTACCGGCGGCAACCGCGTCGCGCACCAGGTGAAGCGCGATACCGTCTTCGCCGCCAATCAGTTCGACGACAACATCGACGTCATCGCGTGCGGCAAGTGCACGCGCATCGTCACACCATGCCATTCCGCTCAGGTCGACGCCGCGGTCGCGCGATTTATCACGCGCGGCAACCGCGCTGACCTCCAGCACGCAGCCGGCGCGCTGCTCGATCGTCGCCTTGTTGTCGCGCAACAGGGCAAGCAAGCCACAACCGACCGTGCCCAAGCCGGCAATTCCCAGACGCAGCGTTGCCATTAGTTCGTAACGTAGACTTCGACGCGCCGCTGTTGGGCCTCGTCGAGTTGGCCCTGGGCCAGATGAACAAAGGATTGATCGCCCTGGGCGTCAACGACGATATCGCGGCTGGGCACGCCCTGACGGACGAGTTCGTCGGCGACGGCCGTTGCGCGGTCGACCGAGATCTTGAAGTTGACCAGCGCCTCGTCGGTCGCGTTCTTGTTGCCGGGATCGTGGCTGGCATAGCCGACCAATCTGATCTTCCCGCCGCGCTCGCGGTAAATGGCGGCCAGCTGCCCGATGATCTCGCGGTCCCTGTTATCGAGCGCTGTCGACCCGAGGTTGAACCGGATGATGGCGGCCAGTGTCTCAAAGCCGTTGGCGGTGATGGTTGGCGACGGCGCATCGGAGAAGCTCGCGGTCACGGTAGCCGCGCCCGAACCCGACGACACCGCATTGGCGCCGGACTCCGCAAACAACGCATCGAATGTTTGCTGGATGCCGCCGGAGCCCCCGCTGGAAACGGTGACCTCGCGTTCGACGACTTCCTGCGAAGACGAGGCCACGCTCTCCTCAACCACGACGACCGTCGGCGCCGCCACAACGACGACCTCCTCGGCAACAGTTTCATCAACGACAACCGTTTCCGCAGCCATCGAGTCAGAAATCGAGTCAGGCATCGATTCAGGCATCGAGGACGTAGGCGCCGGCGCCACGGCCACGTCCGTTACAACCATCCGGCCGACCGCCTGCGGCGGCAGCGCGTCATCGGGCGAGCCCACGGGCACCTGAATTTCGGGTTCGCCCGGACTGACAACCGTCTCGCTCACCACCACTTCGTCGGCCATGCCGCTCGTTGCGACACTCTCGGTGACGATCGCCTCCTCGACGACAGCAGTGGTGGATGAAGGCGTCGTCTCGGTAGCAGCGATGCTCTCTGCGCTTGATTCATCGACGTCGTCGCTGGGCAAGGAAAACAAATCGGCATTATCGGCGTCGCGCTCGGACTGGGCGACGAGAGACTGACTTGTTGGTTCCGCCTCGTCCGCAACCGCTTGGGAGACGACACTACCTTCGGTCATCGCTTCGACGCTCGTTGTCTCCTCAACGGCCACCTCCTCGACGACCGTCTCTTCGACCACCGCCTCCGCGACAACAGTCTTCTCAACAACGATCTCTTCGGCGACGAGTTCGCCGGTCGCCGACGTCACTGTCTCGACTTCCTGGACCTCTGTGACCTCTGTGACCTCTGTGACCTCAACGTCTTCGACGACGGTCACGGTCTCTACTGCCTCACTCTCTTCGGCTTCACTCTCGCCGCCGAAATCCAAGAACCCGAAAATGTCGTCATCCTCGGCGTCTTCCTGGATCTCCTCTTCGATGACTTCGGGTGCGGGTTCCGGGACAGGCTCAAACTCGACCTCTTCCTCGGCACGCTGATAGGTGCCGCTGCTGTGCTGGGCGTTCTGAAGGTCGGATGTCAGCGACTGCTCCATCTGCTCGATATCCTCGAGGGTGGAAACATTTTCCGGCGGTTCTGGCACCGAGCCGAGCGTCGGGAAGTCTTCATCGGCACCAGGGACCTCGCCCTCCACCTCCGGTTCGCCCGACCAATCGGTGATGTCGTAGTCGTCAGGCCAATCCGCGCACGCCGCAAGCACGACACAGGCCGCCACAACCCCTAGGGGCCGGGCAACAGCCAGGCGCCAATGCCGCCAGCCAATCCGATCTTTTGCACTGCAATCTGACATGGAATCCGTATATGTTCCGCGCCTACGCGAGGGCCAATACCTTAACCATTTTGCCCCCCACGACAACCGGGAACCGTCCTATCGGGCACCCGATTTGTCGGCGGCGGGGCCGAAAGACAGGTTGATGAACAAGCAGACGACCGAAGAAACCTCCGGACCGGATCTTGACCCCAACGAGTGGGCCAAGATTGTCGAGCAGAGCCAGCGGGTGATGCAGGAGTATATGAGCCGCCAGGCGAGCGACTCCGGCGCTTTCGACGATGCCATGCGCATCGGCCAGACCTTCATGGAAGCGACCGCCCGACTGATGAGCGATCCCGCCCGCCTGTTCGAAGCCCAGGCAAGTCTATGGCAAAGCTACATGGACCTGTGGCAGACGACCGCCCGGCGCATGGCCGGCGAAGAGGTCGAGCCCGTGGTCGCGCCGGCCAAGGACGACCGGCGTTTCCGCGATGAGCATTGGAGCGACAACGCGGTCTTCGATTATCTCAAGCAGTCCTACCTGCTGACATCGAACTGGCTGACCTCGACCCTCTCCGATGTCGAGGGTTTGGACAAGAAGACCCAGCACAAGCTGGATTTCTACACCAAGTTGATCGCCGACGCGGCCGCGCCGACCAACTTTGTCATGACCAACCCGGAGGTCCTGCGCGCGACGTACGAAAGCCACGGAGAGAACCTGGTCAAAGGTCTGAAGAACCTGTTGGACGACTTCGAGCGCGGCAATGGCCAGCTCGCCATACGCATGGTCGACGAAAAGGCGTTTAAAGTTGGCGAAAACCTGGCGGTGACGCCGGGCAAAGTCGTCTACCAGAACGACCTGATGCAACTGATCCAGTACACGCCGACGACCGAAACCGTGCACAAAACGCCGCTGCTAATCGTGCCGCCGTGGATCAACAAGTTCTACATTCTGGACCTGAAACCGGAGAACTCGTTCATTCGTTGGACTGTTGAACAGGGGTTTACAGTCTTCGTCGTCTCCTGGGTCAATCCCGACGAAAAACTCGCCCAAAAGACGTTCGACGACTATCTGCTCGAAGGCCCGCTCGCGGCCATCGATGCGGTGAAGAAGGCGACCGGCGAAACCAAGATCAACACCGTCGGCTACTGCATTGGCGGTACGCTGCTGGCCTGTGCCATGGCTTACCTCGCCAAACAGAAGAAAAAGTCGCCGGTGGCGTCGGCGACCTATCTCACCACCCTGGTCGATTTCGAGCAGGTCGGCGATGTCGGCGTTTTTGTCGACGAGGAGCAGGTCGAGGGCCTTGAGAAGCTGATGGCCAAGCGCGGCTATCTCGAGGGTTCCGAGATGGCGGCGACGTTCAACACATTGCGCGCCAACGACCTCATCTGGTCCTTTGTGATCAACAACTACATGCTGGGCAAGGAACCCTTCCCCTTCGATATCCTGTTCTGGAACGGGGACTCGACGCGCATGCCTGCGGCCATGCACAGCTTCTATCTGCGCAAGCTTTATCTGGCGAACGCGCTGTCGAAGGGCGAGCTCGTCCTTCTCGACACGCCGCTCGATCTCGGCCGCGTCAAACAGCCGTCTTACATCCTGTCGACGATCGACGACCACATCGCGCCTTGGGTGTCGACCTACAAGGCGACGCAGCTCTATGGCGGCGACATCACCTTTACCCTCGCCATGTCCGGCCACGTCGCCGGCGTCGTGAACCCGCCCGCGAAGAACAAGTATGGCTATTGGACCCATGACGACCTCAAGGCGAGCCCCCAAGCCTGGCTGGACAGTGCCGAACAGCATGAGGGTTCCTGGTGGCCCGATTGGGCGACATGGCTTGCTAAACAGTCTGGCGAGCACGTTCCCGCCCGCACCCCCGGCGACGGCAAACTCGAGGTCATCGAGGATGCGCCGGGCTCTTACGTCAAGGTCGACCTGCGCCAGGATTGATACCATTCAATAGAGCGCGGGCAACCTCGGATGGACCCGGTTAAGATGTGCCGGCCATGGACCTCGTGCTCTTCACCAGCCTGCTCAGCCTGGCCTTCGTCGGGGCGGTCACGCCAGGCCCGAACAACCTGATGATCATGACGTCCAGCGCGGCGTTCGGTTGGCGTCGTAGCCTGCAGCACCTGTGGGGTATCGCGATCGGGTTCGGCTTCATGAACGCGGTGGTGACACTGGGCTTAGGCCAAGTCGTCCAGCAGCTTCCCGAGCTCTTGGTCGCCGTTAAGATCGTTGGAGCAGCCTGGCTGTTGTGGCTGGCCTATCAATTCATTCGGCCCAAGGCTGCGTCTCAGGACGGCGAACCGAGCAGCGGGCGTCCGCTGCGCTTTTATGAAGCCGCGTTGTTCCAATGGGTCAACCCGAAGGGATGGACCTTTGCGCTTGCCGTGGCCAGCGGCTATGTCGGCCTGTTGCCGTCCCACTGGTCGCGCGCCGGCGTTGTCGGACTGGTTTTTGTCGTCATGGCATTGCTGTGCGCCGGCACATGGATGATGGCGGGCGAAGCCCTGCATCGCTATCTCAAGGGTCCCCAGGCGAACCGCATCTTCGGCCTGATCATGGCCGGCGTCATCGCCGCGACGGCGGTGGTTATTCTTTTGTCTTAGCGCCAAACACGGCTCACTGTTGCCTCAGCAAGTCACTGACCGTGTCCGATTGATAGAGGTCATCGGGCGTATCGAAGACGTAAGCCTCCCAGCCGGCCGCAATGGCGCCCTGCACCACGGCTTGGTTATCGTCGAAGAAGATGAGCGGATCGTCGTCCGGTTTACCAATCAGGTCCTCCGCCCTCTCGAAAAACGCGGGCTCTGGTTTGAGACAGCCGACCCGGCCAGAGTTGATGATGTCCACGAAGTAGCGATTAAAGCCAACGACCTCCATGAGGTAGCGTGCTCGCGTGTTCTCTTGGTTGGTTGCGATGAACAGCTGTAGGTCCGGCACTGCTGCCAGCCGTTCGACATGAGCGATCAGATCATCGTTGACGACGCCGTCCCGCTCCATCCAGTAATCAATGAAGACCTGTGGATCGCCGGCATAGCCAAGGGTTGGCAGCACGTCTTTAAGAGCAGCATAGAGGTCCAGGCGGCCCGTCAGCACGTCGTGCGCAAACACGCCGCGAATGAACGTGTCGGCAAAGTCCTCACGCGATACCCCGAAGTCGGACTCCAGTTCTTCATCCCAACATCGGCGACGCTCGGGCTTCGCGTGGTAGCCGTGGATCAGAACGCCGTCCACGTCGAAGAGTATGATCGTCACCGGATTCGCCCAAGCCTATAGAGACCCAATCGTCTCGCGATAGATCTTCGCGTGGTTCACATAACGGTCGATGGTCGCCTGGAAGCCAGCAATCTCGTCATCCGACAGATCGCGCATTTTCTTGGCCGGACTGCCGGCCCATAGCTCGCCTGCCGGCACGCGTTTTCCCGGTGTCACCAGCGCACCGGCCGCGACCATCGCGCCGGTCTCGACAACCGCGTCGTCCATCACGGTCGCGCGCATGCCGATAAAACTACGGTCTTCCAGCGTGCAGGCATGGATCAGGCAGTGGTGGCCGATGGTGACCTCGTCACCGATGACGGTCGGCGAACCCTTCCCGCTGACGTGAACGACCGTCGCGTCCTGGATGTTGGTCCGCGCGCCGATGGTGATCGAGTTGACATCGCCACGCAGGACCGAGCTGGGAAAGACGCCGGTCAGCGAGCCGATCGTCACCTCGCCGGCGACGAAGACGCCGGGTGCCACGAACGCGTCATCGGCGATCTGCGGCCAGACGCCGTGATGGGGCAGAATGATCGGTCCCGGCACACTCACGGGAACATGGGTGCGGCGGAGAGCCCGTCGGTTTCCTCGAAACCCGCCATCACGTTCATGTTCTGCAGCGCCTGGCCCGATGCGCCCTTGACCAGGTTGTCGAGAGCGGAGACCAGAATAGCGCGGCCCGGCAGACGGTCGGCAAAGACGCCGATCAGGCACAGGTTCGAGCCACGCACATGGCGTGTTGCCGGCGCCTGACCTTGAGGCACCAATTTGACGAAGGGTTCGCCTTCGTAACGCCTGGCGATCGCGGCGCGCAGGTCGTCGGCTGTATGACCGTTCTTCAAGCGCACATAACTGGTCGCCAGAATGCCCCGGTTCATCGGCATCAGATGCGGCGTGAAACTGACAGTTATCGGTTCGCCCGCCGCCGACGACAGTTCCTGTTCGATCTCCGGCCCGTGCCGATGCGTTCCGATGCCGTAGGCATGAATGCCCTCGGAAACCTCCGTGTGCAGGTTGGCTTCCTTCGGCGAACGGCCGGCGCCGGTCACGCCCGATTTGGCGTCGATGATGATATCGCCGTGTTCGATGAGATCGCATTCCAACAGCGGCACCAGCGGCAATTCGGCGGCCGTCGTGTAGCACCCGGGGTTGGCGACCAGCCGCGCCTGGCGCACGGCGTCACGATAAATCTCGGTGAGGCCATAGACGGCGCTCTTCTGCAGCTCGACCGCGCGGTGCTTGCCGCCATAGATCTGTTCGTAAAGCGCGGTGTCGGCGAGCCGAAAATCGGCCGACAGATCGACGATCTTCACGTGCTCCGGCAGACCGGCGATGGTTTCCTGGGTCGTGCCGTGAGGCAAACAACAAAAGACGGCATCGACCTCGTCCCAATTGACATCGTCGATGGTGACGAGGTCCGGCAGGTCAAGATGATGCAGGTGCGGGTAGACCTCGCCCATCGCTTCGCCGGCGCGGCGGTCCGCGGTCAACGCCACAATGCGCAAATCCGGATGGCTCACCGCCAGGCGCAACAGTTCGGCGCCCGTATAGCCACTTGCGCCCAAAATCGCGACGTTCAGCTTGCCGTTGGCCGACATGATGGTTCTCCTGCATTGGCGGCGCGGCTTCTAGCACAACTGCGTGCCCGATGGCTAATGCGTCGACTCGCTCTTGCGATAGGCGAATGACTCATCGAACCGCCCGCGGATGTAGTCGCCGCAGGTGACCGGCGGGTAATGGGCGTCCTTACCCGGCGCACAGACCGGGTCGATCACGGTCTGGCTGTCGGGATCGACGGCCATGGCGATGGAGTAGCGTTCGCGCCCGGCCCGGTTGACCACCCGATGCCGGGTCGAGGCGAAGAGATCATTGGTCCAGCGCTCCAGCAGGTCGCCAACATTGACGACCAGGGTGCCTGAGATCGGGTGGGCGGTGAGCCACGCGCCGTCGCGCCCCAGAACCTCCAGGCCGCCGACGTCATCCTGGGCCAGGATCGTCATGCAACCATAATCGGTGTGCGGCGCAACGCCGAACTGCCCGTCGTCACGGGCCGGCTGGGCGGGGTAGTGAATCAAGCTGGCGCGCGAAATCGGCCGCTCGAAACCGTGCGTGAAGATATCGCGCGGCGCGCCGAGAGCGGCGGCGAAGGCACCGAACATCAGCCGCGCGACATCATGGGCGCCGTCGAAGTAGGCCGTGAGGGTCTCCCGCATGTCGGGCATGGCAGCGGGCCAGCGGTTGACGCCGATCATCGCGCCCTTGCCGATCACCGCCGGGTCGTCGGCGGGAAGGTCGAGCCCCCAGATGTAGCTTTCTTTCAAGTCAGGCTGGTCGTGGCCCGCCATCTTGGCCTGGCCGATCGGCAACCAACCGCGATGGCGTTCGCTGACCCGAACCTCCTCCTTCACAGCGTCCGGCTGGGCAAAGAACCGACGCGAGCAGGCAAAGGCGCCATCGACGACGTCTTGTCGCAGACCATGATTGCCGACATAAAAGAAGCCGGCCGTCCTGGCCGCGCGCAACAGCTGCGCGCCGACGTCTTGATAGGCCGCGTCATCGGCCGTTCCGCCGTTCGCGTGCAAAGGGCCGATGTCGATAATCGGAATGTCGTCGACGGCGATCTCATGGGCGGCAGCGAAGTCAGTCATCGCCCGCACTGGCGCCATAGTAGCCGACCTGATCGCCATCAAGGCTGACACCAAGGCCGTTCAGGACACGGTTCGAATAGTTGAAGTAGGCGACGACCTGATTGACCTCCAGGATCTCGCCATCGTCACAGCCGGTTTCGCGCAACGCGGCGATATCTTCTTCTTCCATGACACCGACCCACACGGTCAGCTTTTCCGCGTAGCGCAACAGGGCGAGTTCCCTGCCGTCGAACTCGGCCTCCGGCGCGCGGCTCGTCAAGGCGGAGCGAACACGTTTGGCGCGATCTTCATCGCCCATCAGGCGCGCGGCATTGGCGAAGTGGTGCCTCAGGCTATAATTGCAGTTGTTGACGACGCTGACATAGCTCGCAACGACCTCGAGGAACCACAGCGGCAGCACGGTCTCCGGGTGGTGCAGTACGCTGCGGTAAAGCGCTAGGTGACCTTCCATGGTGTGGGGCCGCAGCGAATGGACGCGCATGACATTGTCGACCGTGCCGTGGGGCGTGCGCGCCAACTCGAACGCCTGTCGCAACGACCCATCCGCATCTTCTTCGGTGATAATCCTGATCCAAGCGGCCATACCGCACCCCGCCTTACCTCAACTATCTATGATTATCAGCCATCCCGCCACGATCACAAGTGGTGGTCATCATTCCGTCCCCAATGCTGAAGCAAGAGGCGGCCTGCCCAACGGCCTAGCGCCTAGAGGGATGCACCGTGTTCGGCACGATACCGGCAACGATGTCCGCCAGCTTCTCGACCAACGCCATGCGCGGATAACCCTTACGGTGCGTCAAGCGGACGGTCCGCCCGGCGGTGCCGCTTTTTTCGCGGCGGACCGAGATCCCCGCATCGGTCACCCAGCCGCCCGTGAGGCTCATCGCCGGCACCAGCGTGATGCCATCGCCAGAACCAACCAGCGAGAGGATGGTCGACAGACTGGTCTTTTGCGTCCTGGGACCACGATCGCCGGCCGTGCGGGACCGATCGAGTTTGCAGGCCTCATAAATCTGATCACGCAGGCAATGGCCGTCCGACAGGAGCAACAGTTCGCTTGGTTCAATCTGCTCGATATCGACGGTTTCGTCCTGGGTCAGCGGATGATCGTTCGGCATCGCGACCCAGAACGGCTCATCGTAGAGGACGATCTCGGACAAAAGAGCGTGGGTCGGACTGGTGGCCAGAATCGCCACATCCAGAGCGCCATCCACCAGTTGTTGTTCCAGGTGATCGGTGAAGTCCTCGATCAGCTCCAGCCGCACATCGGGCAGATAGTGTTTCACCGCCGGCAGCAGTAACGGGGTCAGAAACGGCCCGATGGTCAACGGCATGCCAAGGGTGCATGGACCCACCAGCGGATCCTTGTGGGCTGCGGCGGTCTTTTGCATGGCGTCGACATTGCGTAGGATTTCGCGGGCGCTTTCGACGGTCTGTTCGCCGATTTCGGTCAGCCGCACATGGCGCTTGGTGCGCTCGAAGAGCCGCACGCCGAGCCGCTCTTCGAGCTTGCGCAACTGACCGCTCAGGGCCGGCTGACTGGCGTGGCAGCGCTCGGCAGCCCGGCCAAAGTGCAGCTCCTCGGCGACGGCAACGAGATACTCGAGATCCCTAGTGTTCATGGCCCAAACCAACAGTTTCGAGACTCGACAGCCTAGCCTGATTAATCGGCAACGACGATCAGGTTGATATTTTTATTCTATTTCTCTTATGAAAGGCGCAGGCCTATTTTTAGTTGGTCATCCAGAAACGAGGTTGCCATGCCCCACCCGCCCAAGCGAACGGCGAACGCCGACACACCAACGCCCGGCAGCCAGCGCAACTGGCGATCGCGGCATACCCAGACATCGTCATCCACCGCAGTCACCGTGTGGGCGCTGGATCGGATGTCACGGGGACGCGGTCTCATTGATACGATCTTTCCACTAACGCAGCATGACAGGAGGCAGATATGGACGAGTCCGTAGGCGGCGCTGGCAAATGCCCGGTAATGGGCGGTGCCCACAGGCAATTGATGACCGGCTCTTCGGCCAACCAACAGTGGTGGCCGAATCAGTTGAATCTAAAGGTTCTGAACGAGAACTCTCCCCTGGTCGATCCGATGGGCGAGGACTTCGACTACACGGAGGCCTTCAAGAGCCTCGACCTCGACGCCGTCGTCAAGGACCTGCACGCCCTGATGACGGACTCGCAGTCCTGGTGGCCGGCCGACTACGGACACTATGGCCCGTTCTTTATCCGCATGGCCTGGCATAGTGCGGGCACCTACCGCGTCTATGACGGGCGCGGCGGCGCCTCCACCGGCACCCAGCGCTTCGCACCCCTGAACAGCTGGCCCGACAACGGCAATCTCGACAAGGCGCGACGGTTGCTGTGGCCGATCAAGCAGAAGTACGGCCGTAACCTCTCCTGGGCCGATCTGATTATCCTGGCAGGCAACGTTGCGCTCGAATCCATGGGCTTCAAGACGCTCGGCTTCGCCGGTGGCCGCACCGACGTCTGGGAACCGGAAGAGGACATCTACTGGGGTCCCGAAACCGAATGGCTGGGCGATGAGCGATACAGCGGTGACCGTGAACTCGCCGATCCGCTCGGTGCCGTGCAGATGGGCCTGATCTACGTCAACCCTGAGGGCCCCAACGGCAATCCCGATCCCGTCGCCTCGGGCCGGGATATCCGGGAGACCTTTGCCCGCATGGCCATGAACGACGAGGAGACCGTCGCGCTGGTCGCCGGCGGCCATGCCTTTGGCAAGGCCCACGGTGCCGCCGATCCTGAGAAGTATGTCGGCCGAGAGCCCGAGGGCGCGCCCCTCGAAGAACAGGGCCTCGGCTGGGCCAACAGCTTCGGCACCGGCAAGGGCGACGATACGATCACCAGCGGTATCGAAGGCGCATGGACGGAGACGCCAATCACCTGGGACAACAACTACCTTGAGGTTCTGTTCCGCTACGAGTGGGTCCTGACGAAGAGCCCGGCGGGCGCAAACCAGTGGACGCCGAAAGACCCGTCAGCTCAGGACACCGTGCCGGACGCACACGACCCTTCGAAGCGCCACGCGCCGATGATGACGACCGCCGACATGGCGCTGCGGTTCGACCCCATCTACGAGCCGATCGCGCGACGCTTTCTGGCCAACCCGGCCGAGCTCGACGAGGCCTTCGCGAAAGCCTGGTACAAGCTGACCCATCGCGACATGGGGCCGATCTCGCGCTACCTGGGGAAACTGGTCCCCAGCGAAGAGATGATCTGGCAGGACCCGGTGCCTGAGGTCGACCATGAGCTGATCAACGATCAGGACATCGCGGACCTTAAGGCGAAGCTTCTCGCCTCCGGTCTCACCATCTCGCAGCTGGCCACCACCGCATGGGCATCGGCGTCCACGTTCCGTGGCTCCGACAAACGCGGCGGCGCGAACGGCGCACGCATCCGTCTGGCCCCGATGAAGGATTGGGACGTCAACCAGCCGGACGAACTGGCAAAGGTGTTGCCTGTTCTCGAGACGATCCAGGAAGCGTTCAACGGCGCGCAGTCCGGTGGCAAAAAGGTGTCGCTTGCCGATCTGATCGTGCTGGGCGGCTCAGCAGCCATCGAGCAAGCGGCAAAGAACGCCGGCCACGACGTGACGGTCCCGTTTACGCCGGGACGCACGGACGCCTCGCAAGAGCAGACCGAGGTGGAATCGGTCGCCTATCTCGAACCGCGGTCGGACGGTTTCCGCAACTATCTCGGCAAGGGCAACGGACGGTCGCCTGAAGAACGGCTGGTTGACCGCGCACAACTGCTGACGCTGACCGCGCCTGAAATGACGGTCCTGATCGGCGGCTTGCGCGCCTTGAAGGCGAACCACGGTGAGACAAATCACGGCGTCTTCACAACACGGCCGGAAACGCTGACCAACGACTTCTTCGTCAACCTGCTCGACATGGCGACGAAGTGGCAGAAGTCGGCCGATAACGAGAACGTCTATGAAGGCCACGACGCCGCCACCGGAGACGTCAAGTGGACGGCAACCGCGGTCGACCTGGTTTTCGGATCGAACTCACAGCTGCGGGCCGTCGCGGAAGTCTACGCGTGCGAGGATTCACAACAGACCTTCGTCAACGACTTCGTGGCCGCCTGGACGAAGGTCATGAACCTCGACCGCTTCGATCTCGCCTGACCACCATCGCAACCGCGACAACAAAAAACGGCCTTCCCGTCTGACGGGAAGGCCGTTTCTTCGTGTCGTCTGTTTGGTGTCGCTTAGCGCTTGGAGAACTGGAAGCTGCGTCGCGCCTTGCGCTTACCGTACTTCTTGCGCTCGACCACGCGCGGGTCACGGGTCAGGAAGCCGCCCTTCTTGAGCGTCGCGCGCAATGCCGGCTCATAGAGCGACAGCGCCTTGCTGATACCGTGACGGATGGCGCCGGCCTGACCGGAGAGACCACCGCCCCTGACCGTCGCGAAAACATCGTACTGCTCGCCACGGCCGACAACCTGGAACGGCTGGTTCATGATCAGGCGCCATGTCGGGCGTGGAAAATACTTCTCGACCTCGCGGCCGTTGACGACGATGCGTCCGCTGCCCGGACGGATCCAGACGCGCGCAATGGCATCCTTGCGTTTGCCGGTCGCGTAGGCGCGGCCCTTATCGTCGATCTCGGGATCCGGCAGTTCGACAGGCGCAGCGGCCTGCTCGACAGGCGCGGTCGCCTGCTCGATCGCTTCGGAAAGTTCGGTTGCAGCCATGGTCAGGCAGCCCTCTTGTTCTTGCGGTTACGGCTCGCCAGGTCCAGCACCTCGGGGCTCTGGGCCTCATGCGGGTGGTCGGGACCGACGTAGACTTTCAGCTTTGTCATGATGTCGCGGCCCAGCGGGTTGCGCGTGATCATGCGTTCGACCGCCTTGATCACGACACGCTCCGGATGATCGCCTTCCAAGCGCTCGCCCATGGTGCGGCCCTTGACGCCGCCGACCCAGCCGGTGTGCCAATAAAATGTCTTCTGATCGCGCTTGTTGCCGGTCAGAGCGACCTTTTCGGCGTTCACGACGATCACGTGGTCACCGCAATCGACATGGGGCGAAAAGGTCGGCTTATGCTTGCCGCGCAGGATTTTGGCGATTTCGGACGCCATACGGCCGAGGACCATGCCCTCGGCATCGATGACGTACCATTTACGCTCCACGTTCGCGGGCGTCGCGACGTAAGTCTTCATAACGTACCATGTCCCAAAAATTCAGGGGCCGCGGGCGCTTGAGAGCCGCCGCAGCCCAGGGCGGCGGAAACTACCACAAAAGTCCGGGCTGTCAACGCTTTCAGAGCACCTTGTGGCCCCGCGATCGCGCTGCCAGGATGCGCGCGCGCCAGGAGGACGTTCCCAGCATGTTTCAAGCCCCATGACCGACCAGAAAACCGCCAGCAACAGCGCCAGCGTTGAGGCGCTGCAGGACGTTCTGAACCCGGTGATCGACGGTATCAACCAGCTTTTTTTCCACTCCCGCGCGCTGAGAGCCTGGGGCATCACCGAAATCGGCCGTGCCGAGCATAGGGAGTGGATCGTCAAGATGCAGCGCGCCGAGATGCTGGTTGTGCGCTTGACCGCGCTCGACGGGGCGCCGCGCAGCCGGGACGCCGTCGACCTGGACCTGGGATCCGACGTCACCAGTGCCCTCGCCTCGAACCGCGCGCTGACAGAGCGCCTGATAACGGTCCTCGACAAGGCGAGCGCCGCGAGCGCCGGCGATACGGCGACCACGGATATCCTGAACGACTGCCGCAAGGTCGAGATCGCCTATCTGGAACGGCTGGATGGATGGCTTGACGCGCCGGATGCCCTGCCCAAGCCAGCCAACGCCAAGCACCTGATGCCCAAGGACGGCGGCAAGAGCGCGATTGAGGCAATCAACCGCCTGCTCGTGCCGCTGACCGACTGTGTCAGCCAATTCTTCTACCACAGCCTGATCTTCGACGGCTGGGGCGATAAGGACCTCGCCGAGCGGGAACTGAACGCCGCACTCGACAAGATGTACCGGTCCGAGGCCCTCCTGGAGCGCCTGCTCGACCTGGGCGGCACGCCCGACGGTCATGACTTCGGCAAGATCGTGATCGGAACGAGCGAGGCCGAGATCGACCGCCTCAGCCTGGCCAGCCAGAAAACCATCCCGCCCCTGGCCGCCGCAGCCCGCGACCTCGTCGATCCCTCCGACGACCCGACGACCTATGTCATGATCGAAGGCATCTGGCGCGGCGAAGAGGCCGACCTTGCCCGCAGAGAGGCGGCAGTCTCTTGACGGTCTCGACCGAGCAAGGCTGTTGCGCGGGCTACACTGCATCCGCACACTGAGCAACCATGACCGAAACCGACGATATCCTGCTGCGCGACGACCACGACAACGGGGTCACCGTGCTGACGTTGAACCGCCCGAAGCAGCGCAACGCGCTGTCGGTCGGGCTGATGACCGCGCTGCAAGACGCGCTTGCCGCCGTCGCCAACGACAAGAACGTTCGTGTCGTCGTCCTGGCGGCGAGCGGCCCGGTCTTCTGCGCTGGGCACGATCTGAAGGAAATCCGCGCCAATCCCGGCCGCAACTACTATGACGCGCTGTTTGCCCAATGCAGCGAACTCATGACGTCAATCGTGCGCTTACCCAAACCGGTCGTCGCACAGGTTCAGGGGGTGGCGACCGCGGCCGGCTGTCAGTTGGTGGCAAGCTGCGATCTGGCCATTGCCTCGACCGAGGCGGGCTTCGCAACGCCGGGCGTCAATATCGGGCTCTTTTGTTCGACGCCCATGGTGGCGCTGTCGCGCAACGTCGGACGCAAGGCGGCGATGGAAATGTTGCTGACCGGCGAGATTGTCGATCCCGAATGGGCAGTGGCGATTGGACTGATCAACCGGGTCGCGGAGCCCGAGCAGTTGTCCCAGACCGTGCTCGAGCTCGCCGGATCGATCGCGGCGAAATCGCCGCTGACGCTCGCCATCGGCAAGGAGGCGTTCTATCGCCAGGTCGAGATGCCGCTGGACGACGCCTATCGCTATGCCAGCGAGGTGATGGCGCGAAACATGCTGGCCCGCGACGCCGAGGAAGGCATCGATGCGTTCATCGAGAAACGCGATCCCGTGTGGACGGGCGACTGAGATCATGAACCACGACCGCTACGACGACGCTTACCTGCGCGACATCCTGCGCCGGTGCCGGACGATCGCGATGGTCGGCGCCAGCCCGAAATGGGTCCGGCCGAGCTTTTTCGCCATGAAGTACCTGCAGATCAAAGGTTATCGCGTTTTGCCGATCAACCCCGGCACCGCCGGGCAAACCATCCTGGGCGAAACGGTCTATGGCTCGCTGGCCGAGACGCCCGGTCCCTTCCAGATGGTCGACATTTTTCGCAATTCAGAAGCCGCCGGCGCCGCCGTCGACGAGGCCATCGCGCTGAAGGACGACAAAAGCATCGAGGTCATCTGGATGCAGCTTCTGGTGAGAAACGACGACGCGGCCGCACGGGCTGAAGCCGCAGGTCTGAAGGTCGTCATGAACCGGTGCCCCAAGATCGAGTACGGCCGGTTGTCCGGCGAGCTCTCATGGGGCGGCATCAACTCGGGCATCATCACGGCAAAGGCGTTGCGGGCGCCATGAAACGGCTGTCCCGTCTGGCTGTGGCTGTCGTCCTGTGCCTTTCGCTCGCCGGCTGCGGCTGGTCCGTCGATTGGCAGAAGACGGGCGAGCTTTGGATCGGCGCGCTGTGCGACGGCGTGTCGAAGTGCAGCTACGACGCCGACGGCGATCCCTACACCCTCCATTAGACGGACGCGCCCATGGCAGACAGCGACGGCAAGACCTATGGCATCGAGACAAAGGCGGTTCACGCCGGCGCCCGGCCCGATCCGGTTACCGGTGCGCGCGCGACACCGATTTATCAGACGACCAGTTTCGTCTTCGACGATGTCGACCACGCGGCCTCCCTCTTCAACCTCCAGACTTTCGGCTACATCTATTCGCGCATCACAAACCCGACGGTCGCGGTGTTCGAGGAACGCATCGCGAGCCTGGAAGACGGCCGCGCCGCCGTCGCCTGCGCATCCGGACATGCGGCCCAGTTTTTGTGTTTTTTCACCCTGCTGGAGCCGGGCGACCATATCGTCGCGTCAAAGTACCTTTATGGCGGCTCGGTCACCCAGTTCACCCGCACGTTCCCGAAGATCGGCTGGACGTCGTCCCTGGTCGATCCCAACGACCTCGCCGCGGTTGAGGCGGCGATCCAGGACAACACCAAGGCCATCTTTGTTGAGGCCCTGGCCAATCCCGGCGGCATCATCGTCGACCTGGAACCGCTGGTGACGATCGCGAAGGCGCACAAGATCCCGCTGGTCGTCGACAACACCATGGCGACACCCTATCTGTGCCAGCCCATCCACTGGGGCGCCGACATCGTTATTCACTCGGCGACCAAGTTCATCGGCGGTCACGGTAATTCCATGGGCGGCGTCATCGTCGAATCCGGCCAGTTCGACTGGTATGCCAGCGGCAAGTTTCCCGGCATGACCGAGCCGGAGCCGGCCTATCACGGGCTGACCTTTGCCGAGACCTTCGGCGACTTCGGCTTCACCATGAAAGCGCGCGCGGTAGCGCTGCGCGATTTCGGGCCCGCGTTGTCGCCGACCAACGCCTTCAATCTGATTACCGGGTGCGAGACCCTGCCGCTTCGGATGCAGCGCCATTGCGACAACGCACTGGCCATCGCGACGTTCCTGGAGACCCACCCCAAGGTCGCGTGGGTGTCTTATGCTGGTCTGCCGGCCAATCCTTACCATGATCTGGCAAACCGTTATCTTCGAGAGGGTTACGGGAGTGTTTTCACATTTGGCGTGAAGGGCGGTTTCGATGCCGGGACCCGTGTCGTCGAGACCGTGAACCTGTTCAGCCACCTCGCCAATATCGGTGACACCAGAAGCCTGATCATCCACCCGGCAAGCACCACCCATCGCCAGCTGGAGCCGGCGGAACGCGAAGCCGCCGGCGCCGGCGATGACGTCATCCGACTTTCGATCGGCATCGAGACCGCCATCGACCTGATCGACGACCTCGACCAGGCGCTCAACGCCGCCTAAAGCCGCAGTTCCTTGGTGATCACGTCTGGAGACGGTGCGTTGTCCGAGGCGACGACCTCGAAACCCAGATCGTCATAGATGACGTTTGCAGCGACCATGGACGGCAGCGTTTCCAGCCGCACGCTGCGGCAGCCGATGCCGCGCGCCTCGCCAAGGATCGCCTCGGTCAGGCGGCGGCCCAACGCCATGCCGCGCGCACTTGGCTCGACATAGAGCCGCTTGATCTCGCAGGCCCCGTCCGCGCCCAGCGAACGAAGTGCGATGACGCCCAGGACCTCGCTTTCGTTTTCGGCCAGAAGCAGGCGCCCCGCCGGCGGTGCGTATTCTCCGGGCAAGGATTCAATTTCCTTATCAAACCCTTGAAAACACGTCTTAAAACCCAGCGACCTCGCGTAAGACATGAAGAGCTCGCGGACCACGGCAAGATCGGCTTCACCGTCGGCCTCACGCAACGTCACGGACGCCGCGGCCCCGGCGTTGGGAGATGTCTGGTCAGTGGTCATGGCACGATCTCGTTCAGGTTCACCCGGGATCATTCCGCTTACTCCTTGATCGTGTCAATGCGCACAATTGACGCATGGACGCCATACACCCGGAGAGCTATGCAGCCTGCCTCTGGTTGGAGGTCCGCCATGGCGCCACGGGATCGCACACATCTGGGGCTGGGCATCCTGTTCGGTTTCCTGGTCGCCAATCTTTGGGCCGGCTGGATGGTGGTCTCGCGCTATGGCGCGACCCACGACTTGACGGCGCCCGACATTACCTTTCTGCGCTTCCTGGCAGCAGGTCTCGTCACACTGCCCATCTTCATCATCCGCTGGCCGGAGATCCGGCGCATCGGCTGGACGGGGCTGGTCATCCTGGCCGCCTTTGGCGGCGTGCCCTACAGCCTGGCGTCCGTCGCGGGCATGGGCTTCGCGCCGGCGGCACAGGCGGCGGTGGTGATTCCGGGCGCCCTTCCCGTCTTCGCCACCCTGCTCGCCTGGGCCTGGCTGAGCGAGCGCCCAGGGGGCTTGCGTTGGCTGGGACTGGCCCTGGTTCTCGGCGCGATCGCCCTGATCGGCCTGGAAGGCGGGGTGACCGGCACCTGGCATGGCTACGCGATGTTCCTGGCTGCCGCCGCCATGTGGGCCGTCTTCACGGTCGGCACACGCGTCTACGGCCTGCGGCCAATGAGCAACGTCGCGGTTATCTCGGTCCTGTCGCTGGTGTGGTACGCGCCACTCTTCCTGGCCTCGGGCGCAAGCCGCCTTAACCAAGCAGGTTTCGGCGATATCGCCCTGCAGTTCGTCTACCAGGGACTGATCGCGGGCGTGCTGGCGCCGATCATGTACACCCGCGCGATCCACGCGATCGGCGCGGCGCGCGCGGCCTTGATCATGGTGCTGGTGCCGGTGCTGACGCCGATCCTGGGCTGGATGTTCCTGGGTGAGATACCGGGCTGGCTGACCGTGGCGGGCATTCTTCTGGTGCTGCCCGGCATGGCCATGGCGGGCGGCGTGGTCGACGCGATGACCAAGTCACGGCGGCGGTAAGCAACGCGCGGACTAGCGGCAGATGCCGACGGACCCTTCGGCGCAGATCGTCTCGCCATCGGTCCATGTCGCGCCGGACAGATTGGCGCCGGTGAAGTCGGCGCTTCTGAGGTTGGCGCCGGTGAAATCGACACCGGTCAGATTGGCGAAAAGATACTTGCTGTTGCGCGCGCTGACGCCACGAAACGACGCGCCGGTCAGGTCGGCACGGTCGAACCGGGCATCGGTCAGGCTGGCATTGTCGAAAACCGCACCAACCAGAATGGTCTCGACGAAACGGGCGCGATAGCCGTCGATCTCGGAGAAGTTGGACTCCGTAAGAACGGAGTTGCTGAGGCTGGCGCCGCGCAGGCTCGCTCCGGTGACGTCGATGCCGGGAAAATCGGAGCGGCTGAGATCGCAATTGCGCCAGTTCACGCCCGGTCGTGGCAGGTCGGTGCAATCGGCCATCGCCGGAGCTGCAAAAAACAACGGCAGCAGGCCGAAGCCGACACCCATTAAGCAGAAAAGTCTAAACATGGCGGGCATTAGGGCATTGCCCGCCCGTGAACACAAGATAGCTGAACACAAGACGGCGCTCTCATTTCCCCGAACCTCTCTCGAATTGCGTCAAGGCAACAGGCAAGCACGGCATGGGCCGGCGCCAAGCCGCACGCCGCGACGCCATGCCTGCGGGTCGACGAAGTCGCCTTGCCATAGGCCAAGTCCTTCCATCTCCGCGCGCGCTTCAGAAGCGTGCAGAGCATTGCTGAAGAAAGCACGGCCCAGCGCCATGCCCGAGCGCACCATCGCCGCGCCGATATCGCGTTCGCCGTCCAAACATGTCGCGAGCGTGCGTCCTCTCTCGTCGGTGCCACAGGCCAGGCATTCGAGGTTTTGACCGTCGACCAAGCTTGCCAGGGTCGACTTTGCTTCACGGCCACAATCCCAGATCTCTTCGCCAATTCGGCAGGTTTGGATCAAGTCCGGCGCATCGACGGCGTGCAGACGGATAATGATCGTCGTGTCAGCCGATGTTGTCAGAGTCAACGTATTGCCGTCGATCGCCTCGGCAACGCCCGTGATCCCCGGCGGCTGACACGCCTCGGTGATCGGATCGAAGAAGGCGCTGGCGCCACCCGGTAGAAGCGCGGCGAGCACAGTGATGGCAATCAGACGGCACACCATTTGGCCACCATAGACGATGGGCCAAGCCATGCCGTTCACATCCTAGCGGGGTGGTGCGCGTGGGGTGGCTGATGGGATTCGAACCCACGGCCTCCTGGACCACAACCAGGCGCTCTAACCGACTGAGCTACAGCCACCATCCGAAACGCTTGCCTAACTGCCGCTTCTGTACGATCAACCCCTATCCGGGTCAACCGCGATCTGGGGTTCTGAGGGGGATACGCGCGGCCATGAAGACAGCGGCCAATCTCGACTTTCTTGGTTCCGAGACGGCGTTTGCCGTGCTCGCACGCGCGACCGAACTGTCTGCCCAGGGCCGCGATATCATCAATCTCGGCATCGGCCAGCCGGACTTCAAGACGCCGGACCACATTGTCGATGCCGCGATCAAAGCGCTCACCGACGGTCACCACGGCTATACCCCGGCACCCGGCATCCCTGCCTTGCGCGAAGCGGTCGCCGCCGACGTGCTGGCCCATCGCGGGGTCGAGGTGAGTCCCGAACAGGTCATGATCGTGCCGGGCGGCAAGATGACCATGTTCTTTGCCATCTTGATGTTCGGCGAACCGGGCACCGAGATCCTCTACCCCAATCCCGGTTTCCCGATCTATGAATCGATGATCCGCTACGCCGGCGCAAAACCGGTACCGATCGCCCTCCAAGAGGGCAAAGGATTCTCGTTCGACGCCGATGAGGTGATCGCCAATCTGAACGAGCGGACCCGTCTGATCATCCTGAACAGCCCGGCCAACCCGACCGGCGGCGTGATCGACGACGACACCCTCGAACACCTGGTCGAGGGCCTCGAAAACTGGCCCGACATCGCCGTTCTGTCTGACGAAATCTACAGCAGACTGCTTTATGACAACCGTGAACATCGTTCACTTTTGAGCTTTTCCGCCATTCGCGACCGTGTCATCCTGCTGGACGGCTGGTCGAAGACCTACGCAATGACCGGCTGGCGTATTGGCTATGGGGTGTGGCCTGGGGCGCTGGTTCCCATGATCGACAAGCTGATCGTTAACGCGAATTCCTGCACCAACGCGGCGACCCAGTACGCTGCGCTGGCGGCCCTGACCGGTCCCCAGGACTGCGTCGAGACCATGCGCAGCGCCTTCGACGAGCGGCGTAAGCTTATCGTCGACTTGCTGAACGGCCTGCCGGGATTCAGATGCCAGACACCGCTTGGTGCCTTTTACGCCTTCCCCAATATTGAAGGCACCGGACGCACCGCGCGCGAGCTTGGCCACGACCTGCTCGAAGAATGCGGTGTGGCAACCATCCACGGCACCAGCTTCGGCGCCATGGGCGAGGGTTTCTTGAGGTTCTCGTACGCCGCCTCCAGCGATGACATTCGAACCGCCGTCGCGCGTATCGCCGACTTCCTGGAGCACGCGCAGTGAGCTTGATGCCCGACCCCGCGGCCTTTGCCGTTTTCCTCACGGCGAGTGTCGTCATCTCGATCACGCCGGGCCCCGATCTCACCTACGTCTTCGCACGCGGCCTCGCCCACGGCCGGCGGGCCGGCATCGTCTCCGTCGCCGGCATCGTGTCAGGCTTGGTGGTTCACACCTTGCTGGTGGCGCTCGGCCTGGCCGCCCTGGTCGCGGAATCCGACACGGCGTTCGACATCATCCGCTATGCCGGCGCGGCCTACCTGTTGTGGATGGGCTACAGGCTGATCCGCAGCCGCGCGGGTCTTGCCGAAAATGGTTCACCAGACACCAGCCGCTGGTCGACGATCTATTTACAAGGACTCTTAACAAACCTCCTTAACCCCAAGATACTGCTGTTCTTCTTGGCATTTCTTCCCCAGTTCGCCGATCCGTCGCGCGGGTCGGTGGCGCTGCAGATCCTGATCCTGGGCGGCATCCTGATCGCCTGTGGTCTGGTGGCGCTCATGAGCACGGCTTTCGCCAGCGGGTCGCTGCGTCGACTGCTGGCCCGCCATCCCCTGTGGCTTAGGATTCAGAACATCGTGACGGGTTCGTTGATGATCGCGCTGGCCGCCCACCTGCTCGCCTTCGGGCGGCGCTGACGCGATGGTCATCCACCGCTTGATCTGTGACGTCACACACAATTGCGCGGCCACCCCCTGTAATCCGCCATGTTCTGGCCCACATGTTGCGACGTGTGAGGGACGTTTTACCCAGGATGGGACCAGATGACCCGGTTTTCTGCGTTTTTTGCTGTTCTAACCCTCGCGCTCTTTCCCGCCATAGCTGTAGCCGCTCCCGACAAGGGTGAGGTCACGAACCGCCTGTTGGCGGCGCTTTACGGCGATTCCGGGGCCGTCGAGACCGACCTCACCGGTGATTTGCGCACGCTTTATGCGCGTACCGGTTACCGGCCGATCTGGTGGCAGGAGGGCGGCTGGTCGCGCCAGGCGCGCGATGCCATCGCGGCACTCGACGTGTCGAATTGGCACGGAATCAACAACGCACGGTACGGCGCTGACACCCTCGGCCAGCTGATGGCCCTGCCGACGGAAAGTCTTTCGGTTGAGGGGGTTACCTATATCGATCTAGCCCTCTCCTCGGCCATGCTGGCCTATGTCGGCGATCAGGCATCCGGCCGCGCCGACCCCAGCGCGACCAACTGGTATGCGCGCACCGATGCCGCGATCGACCCGGTCGACCTGCTGGTCGAAGGTTTGGGCACACGTGAATTCGCGGCGTGGCTCGACGATGCGGCGCCGCTCCACGGCAGCTATGGCGCCTTGGTGGTCGAGCTTTCTCAGCTCAACTATCTGACTCCCCTGCCCTGGACCGACCTGGAGCGCCAGGGCCTGATCCGGGCCGGCGAGACCGATGCCCGCATTCCCGAGATCCGCGACCGGTTGATCACCCTGGGTGACTATCGGGTGACCCGCGGCATCAACCCGGTCGACCAACGCTTCGATGCGTCAAGCCAGGTCTATGACGACGCGCTCGTCGCCGCGGTCGAGCAGTTCCAACACCGCCACGGGCTGGAAGATGACGGTGTCATCGGGCCCAAGACAATGGCGGCGCTTAACATGTCGCCGGCCGAACGCATGCAGACGATCGCCGTCAACTTGGAACGGCTGCGCTGGCTGCCCGATCCCTCGCGCTTCGCCGGACGGCATATCGTCGTCAACGTCGCGGGTTATCATCTCACCGCCTATCTGGACGGCGCCGTCGCGCTGACCATGCCGGTGATCGTCGGCCAGCCGCGTCATAAGACACCGCTGCTGGCGGATCAGATCGTCAACGTGAAGTTCGCGCCGACATGGACTGTGCCCGAACGCATCGCCCGTCGTGAGTTGCTGCCCAAGATCCAGGAAGATCCGACTTACCTGTCCAGCAACAACTTCCGTGTGTTCGCCGACTGGTCGGCCACTGTCGAAGTCGATCCCGCCAGCATCGATTGGACGAGCTATACGACCAGCTATTTGCCCTTCATGCTGCGCCAAGATCCCGGCCCCTCGAACGCGCTTGGCCAGATCCGCTTCTCGTTGTCGAACGATCTGGACATCTACCTGCACGATACCGGCTCGCGCCACCTGTTCACCGAAGCCGAGCGCAGCTTGAGCCAAGGTTGTGTGCGCGTCGGCGCGCCTGTCGAATTGGCCGACTTCCTGCTCGACGGTCTGGACAAGACGTGGACCCGAGACGAGATCCTGAACGCCATGGACGCGCCGCGGCCGCACTACCAGCGTCTGGCCGAGCCCGTCCCCGTTGACCTCGTTTACGTCACGGCCTGGGTCGATGACGACGGTAGCGTTCACTATCGCAAGGATATCTACGGCTACGACCAGACCCTAGCCGAACAGCTCACGGCAGTGGACAACAACGGTAACGCCACCCTGGTGTCGCTGATGAAAACGCTCGACGGGCTCGATATCGAGCATTTTGACGCGCCCGATTCGCCGACCGTCACAGCGGCCCTGTCTGAAGCTGCTAACTGACCGCAGAAAACTTCCTCAACCACTTGATTTAGAATAGTTTTTTGCCTCCACCGAAATGGTGGAGGAAAGCGTTTTTGCGGCTGCAACAGAACTGCAACGTTCGCCGCCACATTTCCGCCACACTACCACTTTCGAGTGATACCACTGGTTGGGGCAGCACTCTTGACCGACCTGTGAACTAGACACTTTTCTATTTTGTTTCAATAATTTAGAGGTTGCCGACCAACTCCCCGCATGGGTGACACGGGGCGTGTCCTTTACACCCTACTCCGGAAGTTGCTAGACCCTCTCCATAGAGGGAGTTCACAAAACGGGACACACCCATGCAGGTTCGGAATGGCGGCCGTCGCCAGGGGCTTAGTCGGCGCCGCGCACTTCATTTGATCACCGGCGGTTTGGCCGCCACAGCAAGCTTTTCTGCGGTTGAGGCCGGCAAGGCGCTCGCGGTGCCACTGCCAGGCGTAAAACCGGATTTGGAGGCTGCTTCGGGCGTCCCGATTCCGGGCACCAAGCCCCAGTGGGCTGATCAGGGCCTTAGTCACGATGTCCGGACGATCTCGTTCGAACATCAGTGGACCGGCGAAAAGCTGAACGTGCCCTATTATGAGCGGGGACATGTCCTGATCGATGCACTTGCAGAGATCGATCACATCTTGCGCGACAGCCGTAATGGCCAAACCCATCCGACAGACCCGGCCATGCTGGATATTCTGGTCGCGATGCGCCAGCGGCTGGGCACCGACGGGCCGTTCTATGTGGTCTGCGGCTACCGTTCGCCCGAAACCAACGAGATGTTGGCCGAACAAGGCGGCGGCGTTGCGAAGAACAGCTATCATATGGCCGGCAAAGCGATCGATGTTCGCATGCCGAACCGCGACACCGCGTCGATGCACGCGGTCGCCCTTGACCTGCAGGCCGGCGGCGTCGGGTATTATGGCCGCTCCGATTTCCTGCACATCGATTCCGGGCCGGTTCGCAGCTGGACCTAAACGCCTAACCGCGTTTCATCGCGCCTAGCTCGAAAACCGGTTCGCCAACCGGTTTGACGCTTCGTCCAAGATGTCGTCCTGCTTCGAGAAGCAAAAACGCGCGAGGTGTTGCACCTCGCCGGTGCGGTAAAACGCGCTGACCGGCACGGCGGTGACGCCGGATTCCAGCGTGATCATCCGACAGAACTCCTCGTCCGTGCCGTTGAAACCCAACGGCCTGAAGTCGGCGCTGACAAAATAGGTGCCGCCGGAAGGCAGCACATCGAAGCCGGCGCGGCTAAGGCCGGCCGAGAGACGGTCCCGTTTGGCCTGCATGTCACCGGCCAACCCACTGAAGTATCCGTCCTCCTTGGCAAGGCCATAGGCCACGGCCTTCTGCAGGTCCGGCGGTGTGGTGAAGGTCATGAACTGGTGGGTCTTCATGATCGGCGCCAGCAGGTCGGGCGCGCCGACAACCCAGCCGACCTTCCATCCAGTCAGCGAAAAGATCTTGCCTGCCGAACCGATGCGCAACGTGCGCTCGCGCATGCCCGGCAGGTTGATGAGCGGCAGGTGTTCGCCGCCATCAAACACCAGATGTTCATAAACCTCGTCACAGATCGCCACGATGTCGTGACGCACGCAGAGCTCGGCAATGATCGCCAGTTCGTCAGCGCTAAACACCTTCGAGGCGGGGTTCATCGGCGTGTTCAACAGGATCGCCTTGGTCTTCGGACCGAACGCCTGTTCCAGCGCCTCGATCGGCAGTTTCCAATCAGGCGGTTCCAGACGCACATAACGCGGCACCGCGCCGGCGCGCGCCACGATCGGCGGATAGGAGTCATAGAGCGGTTCGAGCAGGACGACCTCGTCGCCCGGGTTCAACAAACCAAAGAAACAGTCGGCCAGCGCTTCCGTCGCGCCGGACGTCACCAGCACTTCGCGTTGCCAATCGACGTCGAGGTCATAGAAACGCGCGGCATGGGCGGCGATCGCCTGGCGCAATTCGGGCAGACCGGCCATGGGCGGATACTGATTGGGGCCTGCCATCAAGGCATCGGCGGCCGCCCGGCGCACATCTTCGGGACCGTCTTCATCGGGGAACCCCTGGCCCAGATTGATCGATCCGTGCTCGATTGCCAGTCGCGACATGACCTCGAACACGGTCGTGCCCAGACCGTCCATCACCTGATTGGCGGGTTTCATGAAGACCTCCCGGAAACGCCGGGCGCACCTTGCCGCAGCACTGTGCCCGTCGCAACTGACTGAAATTTAGGCAATCGCCCAAAACAGCGGCAGCCACCTCTTACAGTTCAATTAAGAAAATCGGTGCAACTTATTGTTTTCTTTGGAAATTCGATTCTTCGCCTGATTGGCACGCGACATGCTCTTAGGAGGTCAAAGGCACCCACACCAACCCGGACATCAGACCAGCTATGAAAAAGATCGAAGCCATCATCAAGCCGTTCAAGCTGGATGAGGTCAAAGAAGCGCTGCACGAAATCGGCCTTCAGGGCCTGACCGTGATCGAGGCCAAGGGTTTCGGGCGCCAAAAGGGCCACACGGAGCTTTACCGCGGCGCCGAGTACGTCGTCGACTTCCTTCCCAAGGTCAAGATCGAGCTGGTGCTGGACGACAATCTGGTCGACCGGGCCGTTGACGCGATCCAGGACGCCGCGCGCACCGGACGTATTGGCGACGGCAAGATCTTTGTCACCCCCATCGAAGACGTCATCCGCATTCGCACCGGCGAGCGCGGCCCCGACGCCATTTGAACCAACCCTCACCGTTTCAACCTTCTCGCATCTAAGGAGCAACAGCCGTGTCCGACGCCGAAAGCCTTCTCAAGCAGATCAAGGATGACGACATCCCCTTTGTCGATCTCCGCTTCACCGATCCGCGCGGCAAGTGGCAGCACCTGACCATTGCCAACCGCATGGTCAACGAAGATTTCTTCACCGACGGCATCATGTTCGACGGCTCCTCGATCGCCGGCTGGAAGGCGATCAACGAGTCCGACATGACGCTGATGCCGGACCCCTCGTCGGCGGTGATGGATCCGTTCGAGCCGCAGCCGACCATGGTCGTCAACTGCGACATCATCGAGCCGTCGACGGGCCAGGCCTATAGCCGCGATCCCCGCTCCACCGCCAAACGCGCGGAAGCCTATCTGAGCTATTCGGGTATCGGCGACACCGCTTACTTCGGACCGGAGCTGGAATTTTTCATCTTCGACAGCGTGCGTTTCTCGGTCGATGCCGACCACTGCTTCTACGATCTGGACTCCGACGAAGGCCCGTACAACACCGGCACCTTCTACGATGAAGGCAATCTGGCGCACCGGCCGCGCGACAAGGGCGGCTACTTTCCTGTCGCGCCAGTTGACCGCGGCAGCGAGATTCGCTCTGAAATGCTGACGACTATGGCTGCCATGGGCGTGCCGATCGACAAGCATCACCACGAAGTGGCGCCGGCCCAGCACGAGCTTGGCGTCACCTTCAACACGTTGCTGCAGTCGGCCGACGATGTGCAGAAGTACAAGTACGTCGTGCATCAGGTCGCCCATAGCTACGGCAAGACCGCGACTTTCATGCCCAAGCCGGTCATGCACGACAACGGTTCGGGCATGCACACCCATCAGTCGATCTGGAAGGATGGCAAGCCGCTGTTCGCCGGTACCGGTTATGCGGATCTCTCGGAGATGGCGCTGTTCTACATCGGCGGCATCATCAAGCACGCGAAAGCGCTGAACGCCTTCACCAACGCCTCGACCAACAGCTACAAGCGCCTGGTGCCGGGCTTCGAGGCGCCGGTCCTGTTGGCCTATAGCTCGCGCAACCGGTCGGCGTCATGCCGTATTCCGTTCGCGGCCTCGCCCAACGGCAAGCGTGTGGAGATCCGCTTTCCCGACCCGACGGCCAATCCCTACCTCGCCTTCTCGGCGATGCTGATGGCCGGCATCGACGGTATTGAGAACAAGATCCATCCCGGCGACGCCATGGACAAGAACCTGTACGACCTGCCGCCGGAAGAGCTGCAGGACGTGCCGACGGTCTGCGGTTCTCTGCGCCAGGCGCTGGAAAGCCTGGAGGCCGACCGTGACTTCCTGAAGAAGGGCGATGTCTTCACCGACGACCTGATCGACGGCTACGCCGAGCTGAAGTGGGAAGAAGTCCTGAACTTCGAAACGACGACCCACCCGATCGAGTTCGACATGTACTACAGCGTCTAAGCTGATCCAGCATGACGTGCTCTAGGGGGCGCGGGCCACTTTGGTCCGTGCCCCTTTTTTTGATCATGTCCCGGCTTGCCCAGGGGTCGGCCTCGGCATAGCGTTGCGGGGTCAACAGCCGGGGGCACGCCATGCGCAACAGCCTTAAGATTGATCGGGTCACGCCCGCGATCGGCGCGGAGGTCAACGGTGTCGACCTGACCCGGCCACTGGAACATGACGACAAGGCCGCAATCCTGGATGCCCTGCGTACTCATCTGGTCCTCTTCTTCCGTGACCAGCCGCTTGATCCCGATGCTTTGTCGGCGCTGGGTAACGGCTTCGGATCGCCGCACACCCACCCGGCCGAACCGGATCTGGATGGTTATCCCGGCATCATGGCGATCCATACGGACGCCAGTTCGACCACCTATGCCGGGCGCCTGTTCCATTCCGACGTCTCGTGCGACAAGGAGCCGCCCATGGGCAGCATCCTGCATCTCTATGACGTGCCGGAAACCGGCGGCGACACGATCTTCGCCAGCATGATCGCCGCCTATGACGCGCTCTCCGACAGCATGAAACAGAGCCTGGAGGGTCTGACCGCGCGGCACGATTCCGCGCACAACTTCGATGGCTACTACGGCTACGACCTCGCGCAATCGCGCGACGGCGAACATCCGTCCAACGTTCACCCGGTGGTCGCGGTGGAGCCGGAGACCGGACGCAAGTCGCTCTTCGTCAACGAACTCTTCACCAAGCGGATCATGGAACTGGAACCCGATGAGAGCGCGACGCTGCTCGATTTCCTGTTTCGGCATATCCGCCAGCCGCAGTTCCACTGCCGGTTCCGCTGGCGCCCCGACTCCATCGCCTTTTGGGATAACCGCGTGACCCAACACATGGCGCTGTGGGATTACTATCCGCATACACGGTCGGGGCGTCGCTTCACGATCGCGGAACTGCAGCCGAACTGACCGCGCCACCAACCACCTGTCAATGACCCGCCGGACGGCGGGCGTCGAAACACGAGCGTAAACACCTCTTCATGACAACACCGGTACCGACTCAAGACCTGACGCCCTCGCAACGACGCCGGGGCCTGACGGCTGTCCTGATCGGTATGGCCGTGATCGGCATCAACGTCGGTCTGTTCAATCCTCTGGTCGCGCTGAACCTGGAGGCGCGCGGCGTCAGCACGACCATGAACGGCATCAACGCGGCGATGCCCTATGTGGCGGCGATCATGTTCGCGCCGCTCGTGCCGCTTCTGGTCAAACGGATCGGCCTGCTCAACCTTCTTTTTCTGAGCGGCGCCATCGATGTCATCGTCATCCTGGCCTTCACGTTAACGGAGAACGTCTGGGCCTGGTTGATCCTGCGTTACCTCGTCGGCTTCGGCATGCTGTTCCACTGGGTCGGCAGCGAGATTTGGGTCAATGCGGCGGTCACCGACCAGAATCGCGGCAAGATCATCGGGCTCAACGGCGCCCTCTTCTCCGCCGGCATGTTTTGCGGACCGATCGTGCTGGGCGTCATGGGTACCGAAGGCAGTCTGCCGTTCATTGCCAGCGCCTGCCTGATCATGCTGGCGATGTCGCCCCTGCTGATGGCGTTCGGCACCGCGCCCTCCGCCAGTTACGAGCATCGCACCCGATTGATCACCGCCATACGCAAGGCGCCGACACCGATGCTGTCGGCCCTGGTCGAAGGTGTCTTGTTCGTCGCGCTCTTCGTCCAGTTACCGATCTACGGGCTGCGCAGCGGGCTGAGCGAAGCCGAAGCGATCACGCTGTTGAGCGCGCTGGTCGTTGGCGGCATGGCAGCCCCGATCCCGATCGGCTGGCTTGCCGATCACGTCGACAGGCGCCGACTGTTGATCCTGTGCGGCCTGGTCATTTTGATCGCCACCCTGCTGCTGCCGGTCGTCTTCCACAACAGGTACATGCTGTGGATCCTGCTGTTCGTCTGGGGTGCGGGCGGCGGCGGCCTTTATACGCTCGGCCTGGTCCGGCTCGGCGAACTGTTTGGTCCCGGCCAGCTTGGTTCCGCGACCGCCGCCTTTGTCATGATCACCCATATCGGCAGCATCGCCGGCCCGGTGCTGGCCGGCGGCGGCATGGATATCTGGAACCCCCACGGCTTTGTCGTCGTGACGGCGGCGACCGCGTTCCTGTTCGTAGCGTTCGGCACCTGGCGCTATCTCACGACGCCGGACCAAGCACAGAGCCGATCGCAGTGAGTGAACCCTGACAGTAGTTTCCGATTACGCTCTGTGCGGCCTGTCACCGTCATCCGACTCCAAGGCTGTTGAACCGGGCACCACGCCCTCGGCGTATCAAGGCATTGGCGAGCGCCACCGCGACATCTACGATTGATGTGACTTCCATGGTCAACCGTCATTCACCCGCTGTCGATCAGCTTGTGATGTGCGGGTAGCAAGTCGAGAAAGTCAAGATTGGGCATCGCCTGACAGCAAACCTGGATCACGCAGCAAAATGCCACATATTCATCGCTTCCTATTGCCCCACCGTCGTCAGCTCATGCCATACGACCGGTGAACCAAATCGCATTCAATCCGCAACTGCGTTATCTCAGACACAAGCTAACGCATAGCTTCTGGTTCCTGCCGACCCTGATTGCAATGGGCGGCATTGTCCTTTCGTACGTCACGCTCTCGTCGAGCAACGACGCCTGGCCGGCCAGACAGATCGTCGGACTTGGCCTGTTCCCATTAAGCACCGAGTCGGCCCGTTTGGTCCTTTCAACAGTCACGGCATCGTCTGTGACGATCACCAGTCTGGTTTTCTCCATGACTTTGATCATGCTGTCACAGGCGACACAACAGCTCGGACCCCGATTGTTGGTGGAGTTCCGCGGCAGCCGCGCGAACCAAACTGTCCTCGGCACCTTTGTCGCCACAATCGCGTTCTCTCTTGTTGCCCTAACCATGTCGGAGAGCTCAGTGCCCGTGCTAACCGTTGCATGCGCGACGGTCTTGATGCTCGTCTGTGTCGCTCTGCTGGTTTTTTTCATCCATCACGTCTCGCGCCTTCTGGAGGCTGACCAAATCATTGCCCTGGTCAGCGAAGACATGTTCGACGCCATACCCGACAGTTTTACGTCACGAGATGATTTTCAGAATGACGCGCCACATGCGACCGCTGAGGACGGCTTACCAGGGTCCGACGTTGCGCGGATTCGCGCTTCAGAAACGGGCTATGTTCAAACACTTGACCACGACATCCTCGTCGACTTGGCGTCAACCGAGGATCTTCGTATCGAGCTCTTCAAGCGGCCTGGCCATTTTGTCGTCAAAGGCGCCACCATCGGTACGGTCGTCCCGCAACCACCCGATTCAGATGAGTTCGCTGCGGCGCTTGCCCGCGCGATCGTAATCGGACGGCACAGAACACCGGCCCAGGATGTCGAATACTCGATCAAGGCCATTGTCGAGGTAGCCCTTCGCGCACTGTCCCCGGGGTTCAATGACGTCTTCACCGCGGTGACCTGCATCGACCGGTTAGGCGCCGCATTGGCCGAGGTCATGCAGCACGTTCCGCTACCCGCACACACCGTAGATCGACGGGGTCAGGTGCGGGTCATCCTGAGCCGGGTAACGTTCAGCGGACTCATTGACAGTTCGTTCAATGAGATCCGTCAGAACGCCGAGGGGGCTGTTCCTGCCCTTATCCGTCTCGCGGAAACCCTTAGCCTGTTGGCCGAGTTCATCGTGGAGAAAGAACACCTTGATGCCTTAACACGCCATGCCGACAAAGTAGCGTGGACAGCCAGCGTGTCAGTGGCAGAACCTAACGACAAGGCCGATGTCGAGCATTGTTTGCGTAACCTGAGGAAACAGCTTGCGCATGCCGATGAGAGACTCCAGGACCGTCCGGCGCCAAATGCGCGCGGTTAGTCCTCCAGCACCGCCGGGAAACCGTCGGCGCGCAGGTCGGTGCCAAGCGCATCCTCCAACAGCTTGACCACCTGCGACGACCAGGCATCGCCACCGTATTCTTCGCGGGCGCGGACGAAGATCTGGTCAACGAGTGCGGCGAGCTCCAGGGGCACGCCGAAGCTGCGGCCCATGTCGAGGGCAAAGCCCATGTCCTTCAGCGCCAGATCCATGGTGAAGCCGATGTTGTAGCTGCCGTTCAGGATCACCTGGCTTTCGGTCTCATGCACGAAGCTGTTGCCGGAGCTGGCGCGGATCGCCTCGAAAGACTGGGCGAGGTCCAGGCCGCCGCGCTTGGCGAGCATCAACGCCTCGCCCGCCGCGACGAGATGAATGAAGGCCAGCATGTTGGTAATGACCTTGATGACGGACGCACTGCCCAAGGGGCCCATGTGGAAGATCTCACCGCCCATGGCCTGCAGCGCGGGACGGTGTTTCTTGAACACCGCTGCGTCACCGCCGACCAGGACGGTGATCTCGCCCGATGCCGCGCGGTGGACGCCACCGGTAACCGGCGCCTCCAGGGTCGATGCGCCTTTCTCGGCCAACAGGCCTGCCAAGCGCTCGATCTCGTCGGCGTCGTTGGTGCTCATCTCGATCCAGGCGGCGCCCTCGGCGATGCCTTCAAGAACGCCGTTCGGGCCGGCGACAACCGCGGTCGCCGCCTTGGGCGACGGCAGGCAGGTGAAAACCGCATCGGCGCCATTGGCGGCATCGCGCGGTGACTCCGCCCAGACCGCGCCGGCCGCAATCAGGCCCTCGGCGGCTTTCTTGTCGAGGTCGTGGACTTGGACGTCGAAACCTTCACGGACCAGGCTTGCCGCCAGGTGCGCGCCCAGGTTTCCAAGACCGATGAACCCATAGCGCATCGGCATTCTCCTTCGTTGCAAGATATTGGGGGCCCCACCGGTTAGAGCGGGTGTTCGACCGACTCCAGGTGCAGCTCGGTGTCGTCATAGGGGTTGGCGGCGGCGACGTCTTCGTCGAGCTCGATGCCCAGTCCCGGCGCCTCCGGCGGGATGACATAACCGTCTTCCCACACCATCGGCTTTTTCAGGATTTCGGCGTGGAAGCCGCCCCATGTATGGATGCTCTCCAGGATCAGGAAGTTGGGCGTGCAGGCGGCGAGCTGCGCGTTCGTCGCGCCCTCGACCGGGCCGCAGTAAAGGTGCGGCGCGATCTGGGCATAGTGCGCCTCGGCCATGCCGGCGATCTTTTTGCCTTCCAACAGGCCGCCGACCCGGCCCTGCGCCATCTGCAGGATCGAGGCCGCGCCATGGCGCAGGACACGGGCGAACTCGTACTTGGTGGTCAGGCGCTCGCCGGTCGCGATCGGGATCGACGTGTGGCGCGCCACCTCGGCCATCTGTTCCGGCATTTCGGGCGGCACCGGTTCCTCGAACCACAGGGGGTCATAGGGCTCCAGCCGCCGCGCCAGACGGATCGCGCCGGACGTGGTGAACTGACCGTGGGTGCCGAACAGGAGATCGCAGCGCGTGCCCAACGCCTCGCGCAGCTTTTTGACGAACTGCTCGGAAAGCTCCATGCGCTCGAGTGAAGGCTGGCGTGGATCGAAACTTGAAAACCTTCCGGCGGGATCGAACTTGACCGCGGTAAAACCCAGATCGGCGTACTCCAGCGCACGCTCGACGGCGAGGTCCGGATCCTCGTAGACATCGGTCTTATCGTCGGGCTTGGGGTAGATATAGGTATAGGAGCGCAGGCGGTCGTGCACACGGCCGCCCAAGAGCTCATAGATCGGCTTGTTGACCTCCTTGCCGACGATATCCCAGCACGCCGTCTCCAACGCCGACAGCACGCCCATCAGCGAGATATCCGGGCGCTGAGAAAAGCCCCGGCTATAGACGTTGCGCCACATGACCTCGATGCGAAAGGGGTCCATGCCGCGGACATGGCGCTCGAACACATCCTCGACCATGCGCGCGATCGTGTGGGGACCGAAGGTGGCGGCGTACACCTCGCCGATGCCTTCGACACCGCTGTCTGTGGTCAGCTTCAGGAAGACGAAGTACCGGCCGCCGAAATGGGGCGGCGGGTTACCGACGACAAAGGTCTTGAGGTCCGTGATCTTCAAGGCAGCCCCCTCCCCGCGCCAACTGTCACTGCCGCGGAATTGATGGCGGACCATGCAACCAAACGGTCTCGCCAGGCAATCGGAAATGCCTGTTGCTTGATCTGCTGGTGCAGAGCCGGCACTGGCCCGCTCTCCCTCCTCCGGGGCAAAACGCCGAGAGGCGTTTTCGCCGAGGCCACCCCGAGGATGCTGCCATGGGTGGCCGGGAGGGGGAGCGGGCCGGTGATGCCGACGAGACGTTAGCTCTAGCTTTGGTCGACAAATGTTTCGAGCGGTGCGGGCAGGTTCGATTGGGTCGCCTCGTCGCCGATCAGGACCATGTAGAGCAGCGTGATTGCGCCGGCGATCAGCGCCAGGAGCGCCAGGAACACCAGGCTGGACACGAAGCGGGCGATGAGGTCGACGGCCATGCCCAGCGGTCCTAACGCCGCGGCACCGGAAGCGGCCACGGAGCCGAAGACCGAGATCAACAGCAGTTCGATCAGCACGACCGGAATGCCGACCAGCAGCAGCGTCGCGACAACCCGGCCGGTGTTGCCGCTGACGCCCTGCCAGCTCCGGCTGGGGTCTGCCGCCTCGTCGAACGCCACCATCGGCAGCATCAGACACAGGCGCGCGATCAACATGATCGCCACGACCGGCACGGCCAGGATGACGATGCCGCCCAGGCCGCCGCCCTGTGCAATCAAGCTGGAGACCGTGAAGAGCGCACCCATGCCCAGTGACAGGATCGAAACGATGACGAAGGCGACAAGCGCGTAGACGAGTTCGCGGCGGCCAAAGCGGAAGTAGTATCGCCGCCCGGCGAAACTCTCTCCCAAGCCGACATGGCGGTGCCATGCGACCACAAACACCGTCTGCATGACGGCCGCGATGACGACAAACAAGAGCAAGGCGCCGAACCCGACCTGGACTTCGCCGGTCTCCGGCGACACGGCGAAGATGCTCGACTCGAGCACCATCCCGGCGACCGAACTGATCAAGGCGGGTAGCCAGCCAAGCCGGAGCGCGGTGTCGAAGCTTTTGACGACCGAATGCACGGCGTAGCGCGCGATGGACAACGGAAGGATCTTGGTCATGCAGGCTCACTCAGGTTGCCGGCGACCCTTAGCACAGGCTTCCCGCCGGCGCGACGGGCTGTGGATGGCGACCGTCGCCAACCGGCGAGCAAGCGGCTATAAGGCCGCGTGCAGGCAACGGCCGGTGTTCCAGGGGAAGGCGTATGGGTTGGGTGAAGAGGCTCGCGAGAGAGTATGCGCTGTGGGCAGCGCTGGTGTCGGTTGTGATCGCCTTCTTGATGGGCGCCGGCTTCACCATCGACGAAACCCTGGTCGACAGCTTTCCGGGACCCTGGGCGGGAATCGGCCTGTTCGCCTGGCTGTTTGTCATCATCCTGTGGGCTGCCTCCAGCGTCGTCGCCCATGCCGAATACCTCGCCCACAAATACGGCGAGCCCTACGGCACGTTGATCCTGACGCTGTCGGTCGTGATCATCGAGGTCATCATGATCGCCGTCGTCATGCTGCACGAAGAGAACAACCCGACCTTCGCGCGCGACACGCTCTATACGCTGCTGATCTTGATGATGAACGTCATGATCGGCCTGCCGATCCTGGTCGGCGGCCTGAAACACGGCGAGCAGCGCTACAACCTCAAGAGTTCGGAGACCTACTTCTCCGTCATCCTATGTTTTGTCGGCCTGGGCCTTTTCATGCCGGCCGCTATCGAGCCGTCCTACGTTGCGACCTATGAGCTGTTCCTGATCCTGGCGTGCGGCGCGCTCTACGCGGTTTTCCTGCGCATTCAGACAAAGGAGCATCGCTACTTCTTCGTCTTCGAGCCCTCCAGCACCGCCAAGGAAGTGACCGAAGGCGAAGCTAAGCATGCCGGCGAAAGCGCGATTTTTCACATCATCGTTCTGATCGTTGTCCTGTGCCTGTTGGCCTTTCTGTCGAAGAGCATGGCGATCGTCACCGACCGCGCGGTCAAGGATCTGGATGCACCGCAAGCCCTTGGCGCCCTGATCGTCGCCGTGTTGATCTTGACGCCGGAAGCGCTGACGTCGCTGCGCGCCGGCCTCAACAACGAAGCCCAGCGGGTCGTCAACATCGGCCTGGGTTCGGCCCTATCCACCATGGGTCTCACCATTCCGACGGTGCTGATTATCGGCTTGGCAACGGGTCACCCGGTCAATCTTGCGCTGACGCCGACGCAGATGATCCTGCTGGGCCTGACGCTCCTGGTCGGTATCGTGTCTTACCGCCGCGGCGAGACCAACGTCCTGATGGGCATGATCCACATGGTGCTGTTCGCGACCTTCGCCGTCTTGATCTTCATGTAGGCGACGGCATCACCGCTAGTCGTCGAAGACCGCGAGGTCCTGGTCGGAAACGCCGGCGCCCGGGCCATTCAATTGCCTGTAGCAGTCGGCCAGCGACCCCAGCGTGATCATGAAACCGCCGACATAAATGGCGTCGTAAGCCAGCAGCGGCAGGACAATGCCGAACGAGATGCTGCCCGGCGCCATGGCGCCGACCAGGCCCGAAACGAGGCCAACCGGTATGAAGGCGACAAACGACAGAATGCCGACGAAGAATGTGATGACAAAGTAAGTCCAGAACAGGCGCCAGCTGTTACTCCGACCCAAACGCCAGGCCGTGCCCCAATTCGCGCCTTGATCCAGCGCGACCATCGGAAACAGAAGCGCCATCCGGACGAATGCCAGCATCAACGCGCCGTAGACGACGAGGATGACGACGTTAACGAAACCGCCGATCACAAACGCAAGACCGGCGGCGAGCGAAATGACGGCAAACCCGACAATGCCGAACACCAGCATCAGCAAAACGGACGCCCCGAGCATCCTGAACTCGCGCCCACCGAACTGGAACATGCCGGCCCGTCCGGCCAAATCATCGCGACGCAGCAGAAACCGCAGCCATCCGGTCGTGACCATGACATAGGCCAGGATCGTTACCAGGCCCGCGATGACGCCCAGCCAGCCGAAACGCCGCATGAACTCGATGCCAAGCTGCTGCATTTCGCCCTCGGTCAGAACCTCACTCTGACCATCGGCTGCACCTTCTTGGGGCACGAGCGCTTCCAGTTCCGGCAGCACCACAGCCATGAAAATACCGTGCACGAGGACCAGGATGACAAGCGGCACCCAGCCGATTTTTACGGCGCTACGAAACTGCCCGAAGAACTGTTTGATGCCGGCGCCGACCGCCTGACCGATCTGCAGCTTTTGCATGCCCCCTCCTCTCGACCTTCACAGCATTATAGCGGCGACCTCAGCAGGTGCGCGACAATCACCTGCGTTGTGAGGGTAACCGCAGGTACCGCGGTTGAGGATCAAGCGTCGTCGAAGACGGCAAGCACGGACTCCGGCACACCGAGCCCGGGCCCGCCGAGCTGACGATAGGCTTCGGCCAGCGACCCCATCAGCATCATAAACCCGATCGCACCGGCAACGCCGTAGACCGCCATCGACGCCTGCGTGGCAAGGCCCGGCGTCGGGCCACTTACCGCTTCCAGCAGGTGTCCGATCAGCACAGCCGGCAGCCCGACCAGCACCACGGGCATCCAGGAAAGGACAAAGGCTAACGTCAACGCCAGAGCCAGCTTGCCTGTCTTACCGCTGGCCAGTCCGCGCAAGGTCATCCAACCCATGGTTCCGGTCACGACAATCATCGGCAGCACCAAGGCGATGTCCATGACGAGGGCGATGGTGAAAATCAGCACCAGAAAAAACACCAGGATCCCAGCGACGATATCGGCCTCAACACCGACCACAAAAGCCAGATAGATCGAGCCGACAAGGCCCGCCAAGGCAACCGAACAACAGATGACGGTGACCAGCAGCATGCGTAGAAAGCGCCCGCCGGGCGCGAGCCGTTCCCCATGGACCGTCTTTTGATCAGGCAGGACGCGTGAGAGCCATATCCGTGCGAACACCACATAACAACCTGCCAGGGCGATCAGTAGCGCGAACACCGACCAATCGAAGGGATTGAGGCTGTCGATCACAAGCGAGACAACCGCAAAGACCGCCTCGAAAAAACCCCACCGTTCGGCGCCAAGGTATGTCGCGCGACGCCCCATTTCGATGAGAACGCCCTGCCCAATCAGGATCATCATGACAGGCAGAAGGCATGCGCTTGCCGCCCCGGGAATGTCTGCAAGGATTGGCCGCAGGCCGGCGCCAAGAATGCGGCCCGCCCGAAGCGCGCCGTCGCCAGGCGACACGGCAGCCTCCATGTACCGGCTGGCCGGCAAGCGCGGCATCAATGGCTCCAAGAACGAGGCTCCGAGGTCGTCGGCGCTGATCTAACGCTTGTCGGCATGGTTGCCATCGGCACGTCTCCCAGGCGGGCTTTCTAGCGGCCTAATAGGGCGGTTTTCAGACCGCCCCAGCTTTAGTCGTCGAAGACCGACAAGACCCTCTCGGGCACCGCGATCCCGGCACCGTTCAACTGCCGGTAGGCCTCGGCCAGGGAGCCAAGCAGGACCATGGCGGAAAAGACGCCCGTAATCTGCTGGATGATCGCGCTGATCAGATCGATGACACCGAACGAAACGCTGCCGCCAAAACCCATGGCGAACGCAAGAATGCCGACAATCACGCTGGGCACCAGCGATATCGCCAGCACCAAAAGGGTTGCCAGACCGAAACCGGTGAACAGCCGCCAGCCGTTGCCCTTCGTCAGACGCCACGCCGCGCCCCAGCGCATGCCCTGATCCAATGCGACCGACGGAAAGACCAACAACAAGCGTGTCGTCCACAGGACCATGAGAATCGCCAGCGGCACCACGGCGACGGCCGAGAGCCACGGACTGACCTGCGCCAGCCCGGCGCCGATCAGCACGATCACCGCCATCATAATGAGCCACAGCAACGCCCAAAGGATGTAGGCGAAGAACGTTATGACTTCGCGCCCGCCGAGACGAAGCAGACCGATGCGGCCGGCAAGATTGTCGCCGAGGAGTCCGAACCGCAGCCATGCGACCACGAGCATCATGTAAGCCGCGGCGGAGACAAGGATAAAAGCAAGCGCCTGCCAGCCGATCTGTGAGAAAAGCTCGCCGCCGGCCGCGATGACCTGTTCGACAACGGCAAGATCGTCGTTGGGATCGACGTTCTCGTAATAGAAGGTTGAGCCGAATGCCTCCATGGCTGGCGTGATCAGGACGATGTAGGCGATTTGGGCAAGGATCAGGATCACCAGCGGCACCCAGGCGATCCTGATTGCCGTGCGGAACTGTCCGAAGAACAGGCGCAAGCCCTCGATGGCCACTTTGCCGACTTGAACCTTCGTCATACTAGCCTCGCCCAGAACGTGTCATAAGCCGCAAGCGCGGCGCCGGTAGAGCACATGGCCTCTAGTCGTCGAAGACCGAGAGCATCTCCTCCGGCACCACCATGCCCGGACCGTTGAGCTGGCGGTAAGCCTCAGCCAGCGAGCCCAGCAGAACCATCAGGAAAAACATGCTGAGTGCCTGTTGGACAAGGGAATCGATCACACTCGCGGCGGAAAGTTCCAACGACGGCGCGACGGTCAGCAATTGAAGGGGAATGTTGACAACAACGACGATGACAAAGCCCAGGAGGAACGAGAGCATGAAGCCGATCAGCAAGCGCCAGCCGTTGCCCTTCGTCATGCGCCAAGCCCTGATCCAGCCCATGCCCTGGTTGAGGGAGATCATCGGGAAGATCATCAACAGGCGTGCCGTCCACAGCATGGCGACCACCGTGAGCACAATGGCGACGACGGCGGCGATCCAGCCATCCAGCCGGGCTGCGGCCGTTGTGATCAGCCAGATGGCAATGCCCAACAGCGCCAACCAGATTGTCCACAACACATAAGCTAGGAAAAGCTTCACCTCGCGCCCGCCAAACCACAAAACGCCAACGATTTCGCCGCGCAGGATGAAACGGATCCAACCGACCGTCAGCAGGGCATAGGCGAGGGTCGAAACAAGAAGCAACGCGAACGTCTGCCAGTCGATCGCCTGCCAAAACTGCCCGAGCACGGCGAGAGCTTCGTCGTCGCCCGCCTGGTCAAACTCAGCGCCGAATTCCTCGGCAACCGACGAGATGAGGCTGAAGTAGGCGAGTTCGGCCACGATCAGGAGAAGGTAAGGAAACCACGCGATCCGAAGCGCCTTACCGGCGTGCGTAAACACCAGGTTGACGCCCGAGATCGCGGTCCGGCCGATCATCAGTTTCGTCATGGCGACCTCCTTGCGGTCGTCATATCCGGCGCCCGCACAACGATGGCGCGTGGCGGCGTATCTTGGTGCGCACCACATATGGCCTGTCAACTGCAAAGAAATACCGCATCTTCTTGTTGCGGCGCACACGTTCCCGATATAGTCCGGAGCCATGAACGATCTATTTTCCGACCAGAAACCCGCCAAAAAGTCGAGTTACACCGCCAAGGACATCGAGGTCCTTGAGGGGCTGGAGCCGGTGCGCCGGCGGCCCGCCATGTATATCGGCGGCACCGACGAAGGCGGCCTGCATCACCTGTTCGCCGAGGTCCTGGACAACGCCATGGACGAGGCGGTCGCCGGCCACGCCAACCGGATCGAGGTCGAGTTGGCCGCCGACGGCGTCATCACGGTGAAAGACAACGGCCGGGGCATTCCGACCGACCCGCACCCGAAGAACAAGAAACTCTCGGCGCTCGAGGTGATCATGACCACCCTGCATGCCGGCGGTAAGTTCTCGGGCAAGGTCTATGCGACCTCCGGCGGCTTGCACGGTGTCGGTGTCTCGGTCGTCAATGCGCTGTCCGACGCGCTGACGGTCGAGGTTGCGCGCGACAAGAAGCTGTGGCGCCAGACCTATAAACGCGGCAAGCCGACATCGAAGCTGAAGAAGGTCGGCGCGGCGTCCAATCGCCGCGGCACGATGATCCGCTTTCATCCCGATCCCGACGTCTTCGGCGAGGCGACGACATTCCGGCCCTCACGCTTGTTCCGCATGGCCCGGTCGAAAGCCTACCTGCATCGCGGCGTCGAGATCCGCTGGTCGTGCGCCAAGTCGCTGCTGAAAGACAAGGACGACACGCCGGCCGAGGCGGTGTTTCATTTCCCCGGCGGGCTCGGCGATTTCCTGACAGCCATTGTCGGTGACAGAAAGACAGCGACGCCGAAACCGTTTTTGGGCCAGGCTTCGTTGGGTGATGAGGTCGGACGGGTCGAATGGGCCGTCGCCTGGCCGTTGGACGGCGATGCCTTCACGTCGACCTATTGCAACACGGTACCAACGCCGGAAGGCGGTACCCATGAGAACGGGTTCCGCAACGCCATGACCAAGGCGATGCGTGCTTATGGCGTTTTGATCGGCAACAAGAAGGCGGACAAGTTGAACGCAGACGACGTGGCGGGCGATGCCGTCGTGCTGTTCTCAGCGTTCATTCGCGAACCGCAGTTCCAGGGACAGACCAAAGAAAAGCTGGTCAACCCGGAAGTGACGCGCCTGGTCGAACAGGCGGTACGCGATCATGTCGATCATTACCTGACCGGCGATCCCGAGGGCGCCAACGCGCTCCTTGAGTTCGCGCTCGAGCGCATGGACGAACGTCAGCGGCGCAAGGCCGAGAAAGACGTCAAACGTAAACAGCCAACCCGCAAGCTGCGCCTGCCCGGCAAGCTTGCCGATTGTTCGCGGTCCGGACGCGATGGCACCGAACTCTTCCTGGTCGAGGGCGATTCCGCCGGCGGCTCGGCAAAACAGGCGCGCAACCGCGAGACCCAGGCCATTCTGCCGTTGCGCGGCAAGATCCTGAACGTCGCCAGCGCGTCGGCCGACAAGAAGCGCGCCAACCAGGAAATCCAGGATCTCATGCAGGCGATAGGTTGCGGCGCCGGTGACAAGTACCGCGAGGACGACCTGCGCTATGAGCGCGTCGTTATCATGACCGACGCCGATGTCGACGGCGCCCATATCGCGTCACTCCTGATGACGTTCTTCTTCCGCGAAATCCCGGGCCTGATTGACGACGGCCACCTGTTCCTCGCCGTCCCGCCGCTCTACCGCCTGTCGCGCGGCGGCGATGTCGCCTATGCCCGTGACGACGCCCATCGCGAGGAGCTGATGGCCACGCAGTTCAGCGGCAACGGCAAGGTCGAAGTCAGCCGCTTCAAGGGGCTCGGCGAAATGCCGGTGCGCCAGCTCAAGGAAACGACGATGGACCCGGCGACACGCATCCTGCTGCAGGTCGTGGTCGACGACAGCACCCAAAAGCAGACGGCGCGCCAGGTCGAGAGCCTGATGGGCAGAAAGCCCGAACTGCGCTTGAAGTTCATCCAGGAGAACGCCGGCCAGGCCGTCGACCTGGATATCTAGCTAGCTAAGAAAACCAGTCTCAGCTCAGAAGTCCCGGCATTCTGGCCTGGTAATCTGAGCCCGGCAGAATGACGTGTCCTCTTTTTTGGTTTCGCTGGGAAGGTCGTAGTAGCTGCTTGAATGGCTGGGTTCCCACGCTTCGGCAGCATCGGCGTAGGTGTCGGCGTTAGGCAAGTGTCGATCGATCATCTCTTGCAGGTCAACGATCAGGTCGCGGCCACAGGTGTACCGGCAGATTGTAAGCTGGTTGTCATAGGCTTCACGCAACGCGAGCCTCATATGACCTGAGGCCTGTCCCGCATAAGTCTCGCCGTAGGCGCTGACCATGAACGCCTGATAGATTGCCAGCACCGAACTTTGATCGCCGGCAACGCAACTGCACGCGACGGTCCGCCCGAGAAACGTGCCGAGATCATCGGGCGGAGGCGGGCTATCCGCCCACGCCGGGCCGCCCGTGCACATCGCAAGAACGGCGGCCAAACAGGCGAGGCGCCGGCAAGCCTTGATGGCGGACGTCAGGGAGCGGGCCCATGTCAGAATTGCCTGCAACTGTCCAAACTTAAGCTGCGAATGCATGGCTGGGCCGTTCAGTAACCACTGACCCGGCTCTTTCGGCGCCCCTCGCATTGGTCACCGGGGAACATGTCCTCAATCGCCGAGCATGCGGGTAGTTCGTCATCAGACTGGACGGGACTTAGCGGTCGGCCGGATCGTCGAGATCGCGGCATGCGGGCGACTTCGAGCGCCAATAGCAGTCGCGCCATTGGCCGTAGTTTCCGGTCTCATGGGAACGTGATTGGCGAGACGGTTATGATGGCTTAAATCGAAACTATGACGATCCGCACCCTATTCGGCGCATGCTTGGCATTGGCGCTGGCGTCATGTGCCTCCGGCGGGACCGGCGGTACCGTGACCACGAACACCACCGTCAACCCGCTCTACACGCCGGCCCTTTACCAATGGGTCGCGGTTGGCCGAGATGTGCCGGTGGAGATTTTCGGCAGGCCCTCGACGATTCCGCCCGAAGTTTGGGGTCCGGCCGTGACCGATGCCATGAACGCATCATCTTGGGTCACCGCCGGCAACTTCACGACCACCCCTGACGGTAGCGAACGAGGCAATTTCGACATTGTGCTCGTGTTTGGCGCGACGTCGACAATGTGGTCCAAGCAGGCCTGCGAAGGCACCATCGACGTAAGCGCGCTGGGCCCAGTCGACGGCCGTCTGGCCATTCTGGCTGCCTTCTGCAACAACGACCGCACGATCACGACGACGCGCGTGACGGTCAACGAGTTTGCAAGCGCGAATTCACCGGAGCTTCGCGCGGCGACAGATCAGTTGCTCGTCCATCTGCTGCCAAAGCGCGAGCCCGACCGGTCCGATCGGCGCGGCGGCCCGCTGATTTTCGACTAGACGGCCGCCTATCGCATGGCCGGGATCCTGCGAAGCTCGATAACAGGTTCGCTCACCGTATCAGCGAGCTCAGCTCCTTGAAGGCTTCGCCGCCGGCCTCCCGCAGCCACTCGAACAGCACCATTTCGGTGGTGACGATATCGGCGCCGTGTTGCGCCAGACGTGTCAGGGCGGTGGCTTTGCTGGACGGACACCGGCTTGAAACGGCATCGGCGACCACGGCGATCTGATACCCCTCGCCGATCAGGTCGTCGGCGGACTGCAGGACACAAACATGGGTCTCGACGCCGGCCAGAACGAATTGGTCGCATCCCAGATCGAGCAGTGCCGCGCGCAAGGCCTCGTCGGCGAAACAAGAAAACGTCAGCTTGTCATAGACCGGCGCGTCGCCCGCAGCATCACGCACCGGCTCAACCACGTCGCCCAATCCCTTGGGGTATTGACGCGACAGAATGATCGGAACGACCATGCGGTGGGCCGCACGCATGAGGACGACCGTATTGTCGACCACCTCATCGCGGTCGGCCATGGCAGGCATCAAACGGTCCTGGACGTCGATAATCAGCAGCGCGCTGCGGGTGTGATCAAGGAGCATGATGGTGGTGAGACTATCGAATTTGGTAGGCCCGCGCCACGGCCGCATGGTCGCAAACCGTTGACGCGGGCGGCAAGCGCGGTTATCTAGCCGCAAGCCGAGGCCCACGAGCCACGTGACACCCCTTGGCGTCGCCAACGGACAGGCATGATATTTGAAGATTTGGGCTTAGGCCCCGACGTGCTCAAAGCCGTCACCGACGCGGGCTATCGCGTCCCCACAGCCATCCAAGAAAAAGCGATCCCCGTCGCCTTGCAGGGTCGTGACCTCTTGGGCTGCGCGCAAACCGGCACCGGCAAGACCGCTGCCTTTGTGCTGCCGATGATCGACATTCTTTCCGGCAGCCGGGCCAAGGCGCGGATGCCGCGCGCGCTGATCCTGTCGCCGACCCGCGAATTGGCCCAGCAGACCTTCGAGAACTTCGAGATCTACGCCAAGAACGCCGAACTGGATGGCGCGCTCCTGATCGGCGGCACGTCGATGCGCGACCAGGAAAAGGTCCTGGAGTCCGATATCGATGTCTTGATCGCGACACCGGGCCGCCTGCTCGACCTGATCGAGCGCGGCCAGATCTTGATGCGCGGGGTCAAGTTCCTGGTCATCGACGAAGCCGATCGTATGCTCGACATGGGTTTTATCCCGGACGTCGAACGCATCGTCGGTTTCCTGCCGCCGCTTCGCCAGACGCTGATGTTCTCGGCGACCATGCCGAAAGAGATCCGCAAGCTGGCCGACAAGTTCCTGCATAATCCCAAAGAGATCACCGTCGCGCCGCCGGCCTCCCCGGCCGAGATGGTGGAACAGTCGCTGGTGCGTGTCAGCAATGCGCGCGACAAAGGCAAGGCGCTGCGCACATTGCTGGAAGGCGAAGCCGTCAGCAACGCGATGATCTTCTGTAACCGCAAGCGCGATGTCGACAGCCTGACGCGCTCGCTGCGCCGTTTCGGTTTCGATGTGGTGCGAATGCAGGGCGACATGGATCAGCGCTCGCGCGAAGCCGCCTTGAGCGCCTTCAAAAGTGGCGAGGCGAAGTTCCTCGTCTGCACCGATGTGGCCGGCCGCGGCATCGATATCTTCGGGCTTAGCCACGTCTTCTGCTACGACATACCCGTCAACGCCGAGGACTATGTCCATCGTATCGGACGCACCGGCCGCGCTGGCCATCGTGGCCGCGCCTATGTCTTTGCTACACCAGAAGACAGCAAAGGGTTGGCCGCAATTACGCGCTTGATCCGACGTGACATCGAAGAGGTCACACTGGACGGCAAACCGAAGCAGAAGGCCGAAGCACCCGCCGAAGCCGTCCAGGAAGAAACCGAAGCCGCGCCGAAGACCGAGAAGACGGGGCGGCGCAAAAAGGCGGCGCCAAAGCGAGAGGACAAGAGCCAGAAGAAAGCCGACGAGGCCGACGACCAGAAATCTGCGGCCTCGACCGCCGACGACGAACCGGCCAAGCCGAAGTCACGCCGTCGCCGCGACAAGGACTCCAAAGAAGAAAAGGTGCCCTTCGGTAAGGGCGACCATGTACCCGCCTTCTTGATGCGCTCCATCGTCATCGACGACGACAGCAAGGACGCGCGTTCAGCATAAGCAACGTTTAGGGGTGACACGCGATGGCGCAAGGCAGCAGGATTCGCGAACGTCTTAACGCCGGCGAACGCCTCGTCGGCGGTTGGATCACCATGGCCAGTCCAATCGGCGCCGAAATCATGGGTATGGCCGGATTTGACATCCTGATGATCGATCAGGAGCACGGTCCCGGCGACAGTCTCGCCGCCATCCAGCTGCAGCAAGCGATTGCCGCCGGCAGTTCGACCGCGGCCTTCATGCGCGTGTTCGACAGCGACACACAGTTGATCAAACGGGCGCTCGATACCGGCACCGATGGATTGATGGTGCCGATGGTCGAGACCGCCGAGGAGGCAGCGCGTGTCGTCGCCGCCTGCCGCTTTCCGCCCGAGGGTGTGCGCGGCGTCGCGCCGGGTAACGTCCGCGCAGCGGCCTATGGTTTCAACAAGGATGGATTCATGGCCGCGCGCGGCAGCGACGTTTTTGTCATCTGCCAGGTCGAGACCGCCGCGACGGTCACAAACCTCGACGACATCGGCAAGGTCGACGGCGTCGACATGCTTTTCATCGGCCGAAATGATCTGGCCTCCAGCATCGGCCATCTGAACGATCCCAATTGCGCGGAAGCGTTGGAGCTGCGCCAGGAGGCCGAACGCCGCATCAAGGAAGCCGGTCGCAAGCTGGGCGGCATTCCAGGACCCGGTGATGATGCCCAAGCCATGTTCGACCGTGGCTATGATTTGGTCATTGCGATCGCGGACCACGCCATCTTGCGCGACGGCGCCGTCGCCTGTGTGACCTCGCTGAAGAGTTAACGGTGGCAAAATCCTTCGAACCGATCCTGAAGCGCGCCATCAAACGCACCGGCGGGCTCGACCGGCTGGAAAAGCAACTGCCCAAACCGAAGTCGGCGCGCCAGTTGAAAGCGGTCAAGGACGACCGCTATCTCTCCCAGATGTGCTTGCGCGTGTTTCGCGCCGGCCTGAAACATTCGCTGGTCGACAGCAAGTGGCCGGCCTTCGAGGAGGTCTTCCACGGCTTCCAACCCGGCCGCATCACGCTGATGAACGACGAAGACATGGAAGCCTGCATGGGCAACCGGGCGCTGATCCGCCATTGGGCCAAGATCAGTTCCGTGCGCGACAATGCCGCGGCCTTGCAGTCGATCATCAAACAGCACGGCAGCTTCGGCGCCTGGCTTGCCGACTGGCCGGTCGATGACATCATTGGCCTGTGGGATACGCTGGCCAAAGACTTCTCGCAGCTCGGTGGCAATTCCGGCCCCTACTTCCTGCGCATGGTCGGCAAGGACACGTTCGTTCTGACCGGCGATGTCGTGCAGGGCCTGGTCGACGCGAAAGTCGTCGCGAAGAAGCCGACCGGCAAGGCCGACAAACGCAAGACCCAGGACGCCTTCAACGCCTGGTCGGACGAGACCGGCCGGCCGCTCTGTCAGCTATCCAGGATCCTCGCCTTTTCCGTCGGCTGATTTCGGTCAGCCGGGCTGCGGCGCCACAAGCCCTCGCGCCAACAGATCTTGAAACGCTTCAATGGTCATCCGCGTGCCGTCACGAAGCGACACGCGCGGCCAGTCGCCAACCACGGCGCGCAGGTCGGCATCCGACTGATCGATCGCAAAACTGGCCGCCTCATTGGGCACGCTGATCTCGGCATCGGGAATGACGTCGCGAACGGCGTCAACGATCTCGGTGATGGATGCAGCGTCCCCTTCGAGGTCGCCAACGAATGCGCCCTCGGCCGCATGATCGACGCAGCAGACAACGGCCGCGGCGACTTCGTGAACGTGCTGCATGCGCAGGACGCCGTTATAGGGCATGGCGAAGGGCTGGCCGGCGGCCGCCGCCAGCATCGCCTTGGTTGGTGCCGACGTGAATCCCTGGTCCCGACCCGGTCCGAAAACGGTGTGAGGACGGATCCCGATGCTGGGGACCTGCCAGTCCTGCCAGTAGATCCGCGCGACACCCTCGTCAGCCAGCTTGTAAACACCGTAGAGCGTATTGGGGCCGGAAAACCCAGGCCGGGACTGGGCGGCGACGGAGCTGGCGTAGACGAAGTGTTTCAGGCCGTGCCGGCGCACCGCCTCGAACACGGTCACGGTGCCCGCAACATTGACCATGGCGCCAGCAACCGGATCGGCCTGGCAGAACGGGATTTGGAGCGCCGCCAGATGCACCAGGCCACCGATCTCGTGGCGCGTCACCAAACCATCGATAGCACCCTCGTCCGTGAGGTCTCCGGTTTCCCAGGTCACCGCGTCAGCCTGTTCCCGAGGCAGGGCGAGGTAGAGGCGGCGCCGGTCGGAGGCCTTGTCGAACGCGACAACCGGGCGCCCCGCCTTCACCAGATGGGCGACGACCCATGAGCCGATACAGCCCGCTGCGCCGGTCACCAGGATCGGTGTTTGATCGTCCATGCTCTCTCGTCCCCGCCATCAACCAAGATTCGATGGCATCGAGAGTAGCTGGCATCAACACCGGTCAGCCACCGGCAAAGCGTGAGGGCTGGTTCTAGAGGCTACTGTGGAGTTGGTGAGAGGACGTCGAAAGCTCGAGACCGGCGGCAGGCACCTGAGAGGGGGAAGCGGTGGCCGCCGGTCGCGACGCGCCCGGCTTCAGGAGAGCTTTCGGTAGACTTGGCACTTCACGATATAGGAGTCCGACGAAACACCGACCTTGATGAAACGGTTCTCAACCCGTCGGAACGACGGTTCGACGATCAGACCCGCCAGAATGGCGCGATCCATCGCCTCTTGGAATTCATGCAGCTTCGCCAGCAGCTCATCGGCGATTTCCCGATCGGTCTGCTCCTGAGGCTTCCGCTCAACCTCGACGGGCGACAGATTTTCTGCATACGCCGCTGTCATCGTCATGCGCCTCCTTTTGGGCAATCTCCCCGCCGATAACCATCATCGGGGAAGCCTTGCGTTCCGCCGTTCCCAGCGGTTAGTGATTGTTCTGGAGATGGCGGCGCCTGTTCCCGGCTCGCGTCGCATCTCCTAACGATTGGTTAAATTTTGGCGTTTTGGTGGTAGGGAGTCTACGGCTCGTCACCCTTCCCGTGACCACCATCACTTGTTCTCATGAACCCCTTCTCCGACAGCCGGATGGATGTTCTGCCCATGCATGTCCTGGTGCCCGATGCAAAGATCGCCAAAACCGCCCTGTTCACCGATCCTCAGGGCCGATTAACCTTTGATATTCAAAAAGTTAGCGATCTCGGCGAGGTGTCGGACGAGGCGCTCGCGGCGTGCGACGCCTTCTGTATGTTCAGTGTCATACCGGTGGGCGAAGAGATCATCGACAAACTCTCACGATGCCGCCTGATCGTCAGGGCGGGAGTCGGCTACGACAACGTCGATCTGGCGGTCGCCAGCGAACGCGGCATTGCCGTCGCCAATGTACCGGATTACGGCATCAACGAGGTCGCCGACCATGCGCTGGCGCTGATGATGACGTTCACGCGCAGCATTAGCCGGTCAAATCGTCTGCTGCGCGCCGACCCCGAAATCGGATGGGGCTGGCAGCCCGCCATCTTCAACCGGCGCACCTATCGCCGTACCGGCGGCATCATCGGCCTGGGGCGTATCGGCAGCGCCATGGCGCGGCGCATGCAGGGCCTCGGCATGCAGGTCATGGCCTATGACCCCTACCTGCCCAGCGGCATGGAGCTGGCGCTCGGCGTCGAGCGCGTCGCGAGCCTAGAGGCGCTGCTGGGCGCCACCGACATCGTCAGCATCCACGTGCCGCTGACCGACGAAACCCAGGGCATGATCGGGCGCGATGCGATCGCCGCCATGCGGCCGGATACGATCCTCATCAACACCTCGCGCGGCCCCGTGGTCGACTTCGACGCACTTTATGACGGCCTGAAGGACGGCCCCATCGGCTGCGCCGGGCTGGACGTCATGCCGGTCGAGCCGCTCGATACCGACCACCCGCTGATCAAGGCCTGGCTCGCCGGCGAAGCCTGGCTCGAAGACCGCCTGGTGATGACGCCGCACGCCGCCTTCTTCAGCCCCGACAGCATCGACGACATGCGCACCAAAGCGATCGACCTGATCTCCGACTACCTGGGCGGCGGCGCGTTGCGCAACTGCGTCAACGGCGACCTGCTGGCGCCGGCGGACCGGCGTTAGACCCCACCGGCGGCTAAGCCGTTAGGCTGGCCCACGCCTTGCTGTCGTACTTTACGAGGTCGAACCGCATGGACTGATCCATGTAGTCGTGACCGTGGACGATGATCGCGTCATCGCGGATCAAGACCACCGCATAGGCCGGCTGTTCGTGACAGCCCGGGATGGTCTCGCGGTCGTCGAAGTGAAGCACCGTCTGGTGCGCGGTCGCCCGGATCGTCGAAAACGGAATGCCGTGCCAGGACCCGCTGACCGGGCGATGCAGGTGTCCGAAAAAGATGTGTCGGATGCGGTCGGCATAAGGCAGGACGACGTCGGCGAATGCCTCTTGGTCCTGCAGGCCGATACGGTCGAGGCGCGGAATGCCGACATCGAACGGCGGATGATGCATGGCGATCAACAGCGGGCCTGTCGTGTCAGCAAGCTGACGGTCGAGCCAGCGACAACGCCGTTCGCAGTAGCGACCGGCGGCGATGCCCGGCTCGTTGGTATCGAGCAACAGCAACGACTGGTCACCAACGGTCACGACATCCTGCACGAAGCCATCACCATCGACCGGCGTCTCCGGCAATACATCCAGAAAAATCTGCCGGTTGTCATGGTTGCCGATCAAAACACGCCACGGCACTGTCAGACGATCGAGATGGCGCCGCAGGGCGTCATAGGCCGCACGCTCGCCGAGGTCGGCCAGGTCACCGGTAATCAAGCAAAGGTCGGCGTCGGCGTTTTCGGCGTTCACGCTGTCGACAAACGCCGCGAAACGATGTTCGGGATCAAGCCCGTAGAGCGTCTCGCCGGGCGCAACGAGATGCGGGTCGGTCACGTGGATGAGTTTCATTGGTCTGCTTGTCCGGTGCCGTACAAAGGATCAAGAGGTCAGTCAGCAGGACGCAGTATACGCGGGCGCTCCGGCACTATCATGACATCCGACGACCGCCACATCATCGCGGCGCCGTGCCCGCCAACAAGCGCCGCTTTTTCTTTAGCGCGCCGGCCACATAATCCAGCAGGACGCGAACCCGCGCGGTTTTCCGCAGGTCGGGATGGGTCAGGAGCAGCAGATCGACGGACATGTCCGGAATCGTCTTGCCAAGGCGCGACAGTCTGGGGTCGACATCGCCCAGATAACACGGAAGCACGGCGAGCCCGTGTCCGTCCGCTACGGCCGCCTGCATGGCGATCACGCTGTCGACCTTGAAGCGGCACTGTCCATCCAGTCCCTTCGCCGCCATCCACGCCACAAGATCGGGGTAGTACATAGCCTCGTCGGGACCGACCCACGGGGCATCGTGGATATCGAAACCGCGGCCGGCTCCGGCAACCCACTCCCGCACGCCATAGACCGCATAGGCGATCGTGCCGGCCTTTCGCCCAACCAGGGCCTCCGCTTGTTGATAGGATGGCCGGACCGCCACATCAGCTTCACGCCTCGTCAGGCTGGACAGGTGGTTGGAGAGCGAAATCTCCAGGGCGATCTCCTGCTGTTCGACCTGAAACGCCGCCAAGATAGGCGAGAGAAAACCGATCAGAAACGAGTCGAGCGTCGCGACGCGCACGGTGCCTGATGGGCGGAGATCGCGGCCGACAACCCGGCGCTCGACGTTCAGCACTTCTCGTTCGATGGCGCGCGCTGAAGCGGCCACCTCCTCGCCGGCCAGGGTCGGCGTGTAGCCGGTGCGTGATCGCTCAAAAAGCGCGACCCCCAACCGATCCTCGACCCCGCCCAGCCGGCGGAACACCGTCGCGTGGCTGACGTCAAGGTGCCGTCCGGCAGCCGACAAGCTCCCGGTCTCAGCGATGGCGAGAACGAGCCGGAGATCATCCCATGCAAGCGACATGTTCATACATGCAAGCTTAGTTGTCGATTTCTTGGAATTGCTGTTCGCCAGTCAACAGGTCAATTGACTGCCATGCAAACGGAAAAAACCTCTTAGGGATCTCATTCATGCACGCGCTGATCGTTTTCTGTCACCCCGAGCCCGCCTCGTTCAACGCGACCTTAAAGGATGTCGCGATCAAGACACTGACCGCGCTGGGGCACACAACGGAGGTCAGCGACCTGCACGCGGACGGTTTCGACCCCGTCGAAAAGGCCGAACATTACGCGTGCCGGAAGGACCCGCTTGTATTCGATGCGACGACCGAGCAGCGCTACGCCGGTCAAACCGCCACACTGCCCCGGGCCGTTCGCCGCGAGATCGACCGATTGGAACGCGCTGATCTCGTGGTTCTGCAGTTTCCGCTGTGGTGGCATGCCCAGCCTGCCATGCTGAAAGGCTGGTTCGACCGGGTGTTTATCAACGGCGGCCTCTACACCAGCACCATGCGTTACGACCGCGGCTACTTTCGCGGCAAACGGGCGATATGCTCGGTGACAACCGGCGCACCGGAAGCGGCATTCGAAGGCAACGGCCGCGGCGGCAACATGGAGACCATGCTGTGGCCGATACAGTACTCTCTCTATTACATGGGCTTTGCCGTGCTGCCGCCCTTTCTCGCTCACGGCGTTCAATCGCAGTCAGACTTCGTGCGTCTGGAGGGGCGGAACTTTGACGAGCACTTGGAAGGTCATCAGGGCGCTTTGGCCGAACGGCTTGAGCAGTGGCAGCGGGACGAACCCCTTCCCTTCCCTGGCTGGGATGATTGGGATGAGGCCGGCCACGCGAAAACCGCGATCGCGACTGGCAGCCCGTGACCTTGTCGGGCATCATCCGGTCGATCACCGACGGGAGTTTCGCCACCATGGCCGTGACCATTTTTCACAATCCGCGCTGCAGCAAGTCACGCCAGACACTGGCTCTGCTACAGGAAAACGGCATCGAACCTGAGATTGTCGAATACCTGAAAACACCGCCCGACGCCGCTGCGCTCGACGCCGTCCTGACCCTGCTGGGCAAGGAGCCGCGCGACGTCATGCGCAAGAAAGAAGAGCCCTATAAGGCCCTCGGTCTTGACGACCCCGCGAAATCGCGGGCCGAGCTGATCGAGGCGATGGTCGACAACCCCATGCTGATCGAACGCCCGATCGTCGTCAAGGACGGCAAGAAGGCCGCGCTCGGCCGCCCGCCCGAACAGGTGCTGGACATCCTCTAGGCAGCGCGGTTCCGGGGCGGACGCGACATGGCAAAAAAAATCATCATCGTCGGTGGCGGTGTTATCGGCACCAGTATCGCCTGGCATCTGGCCAAGGCCGAGGCGGGCGACATCACACTGGTCGAACGCGACCGGCTGGGCGCCGGCACAACGTGGCACTCGGCCGGCAACATCACGTGGATGGCGAACAGCGACCGGCACATCAGGGCGGTCTTTGACGCCATCGACGAGGTCGCCAAGGAGGCCGAGCAGGAAACCGGATGGCTTAGGACCGGACGCCTGTACCTCGCCCGCACGGCCGAGACACTCGCCTGGATGGAACGCCAGGCGCCGATCGCCGAAGCGGCGGGGTTTGAGTCGCGGTTAATCGAACCGCGCGACGCCGTCGCGCTCAATCCACTGATCGATCCGGGCGTGCTGCTCGGCACGTGGCTGATCGGCGCATCGGGCCGCGTCAATCCGGCCGACCTGACCGCCGCCTATGCCCGGGCCGCGCGTCGGCGCGGTGTCACGCTCCGTGAGAACTGTGCGGTCGGGGCGGTCCGTGCGAGCGGCAGTGACGTGACCGGCCTTGCGACGAGCGACGGGGATCTCGACGCCGATGTCGTTATCGTCGCCTGCGGCCTGTGGTCGCGCCGTCTGCTGGCGCCCCTGGGTATCAAACTGGCCCAATGGGGCTGCGAACACTTCTACATCATCCAGCGCACCGATCCGCCGTTGCCGCGCACCATGCCGTCCTTCGTCTCGCCGGATGACTCGATCTATGGCCGCGAGGAAGTCGGCGGCCTGTTGTTCGGTTGTTTCGACACCGACGCGCTGCCGCTGCATCTCGACAACGGCGCGCCGCCGGACGGGTTTGCGTTTTCGCTGCTAGACGAAAACTGGGACCAGTTCGGTCCCTATGGCGAGCGGGCCGTGCGCCTGTTTCCGCAGCTTCAAGACGCACCGGTGCATCGTTTCGTCAACGGGCCGGAGACGTTCACGCCCGATGGCGAACCACTGCTTGGACCACTGGAAAGCATTGACGGGCTTTATGTCGCCAGCGCGTTCAACTCCGGCGGCGTCACCTATTCGGCCTATGCCGGCCAACTGATGGCCGATCTTGTCACCGGCAGCACGCCGCGTTTCGATCCCGACCCCTGCGATCCCAAGCGCTTTGGCGACAAGGCCGACGACGAAGCCTGGCTGCGCCAAAAGGTTGCCGATACACCGGCCGGCCACTACCACGCGCGCCACACCTGATCGAAACAACGATTGCGTTGGTCGCACGGCCTGCGCCAAGCTCTGCGGTGTTCAATCATCTGTTTCCGTTAAGGAGGGAACCACCCATGAAGAATTGGCAGGCCATCTTGATTGCCGGCGCCATGATCGCTGCCGCGGTCATCATTCGATTTGATGTCGACCCGGTCCGCCCGGCCCATGCCGGCATCTTCAACGAGCAAGTCTCCAACTGCATCCTGGATGCGGCCAAGGGTGGTGTTGGCCTGGGCGCCGGTGCCGATCTGCTGCGCTCGGCGTGCGAAAGCCTCTATCCGGGCGGATGAGAACCCCACACCTTATCGCCGCTTTCCTGGTCGCGGGCGCGCTCGCCGCTTGCGATCAGGAAGAGGAGACGGCGACAGACGGCAGCACGGAACTGGCGAACCCCGCCTCGGTCTTCTGCGTCGAACAGGGCGGCAAATCGGAAATCCGCACCGGCGACGATGGCGGCCAAGTCGGTATCTGCATCCTGCCCGACGGTCAGGAAGTCGACGAGTGGGAGTACTTCCGCGAGCATCATCCCGAAGCAGAAAGTTCGGGCGACAGCGGCTGACCCGATTCCGCCATGTTTTTGACCTAACATCGCGATGCCGGCCGATCGTGGTTTGGCCAACAACAAGAGGGCAATCGCAATGCCGAAACCAAGTGGTTTAACCGCAATTCTTGTGGTCGTGACGTTGACGCTAGTTCAAGGTCACGCGCGAGCGGATGAGACGGCGGAACGCATCTATCTGCCTGCCGGTAGCGTCGATGTGGAATCGCTGATCCCGCCGCCGCCGGCTGTCGGATCGCCAGAGTTCAACGAACAGATGACGGTCGTCGAATGGCTGCAGACGACCCGCACGCCAGACCAGGTCGCGTTCGTCGAGACCACGCTGAACGTGGAGCGGTTTGCTCCGCTGCTCGGCGATGCGCTGTTCACCGTCGACGGGCTGGAGCTCAAACAAACAATTGACGACGCGATCGATGAAGCGCGCGCCGAATACGATGGCTTGAAGGAAGTTTACGACCTTCCCCGGCCCTTCGTGGTCAACGACAAGATCGAACCGATTGGCGAAGCGCGCCCGGTGTCGGCCTATCCCAGCGGCCATTCGATCCGCGCCGTCATCTACGCCCGGCTGTTGGCCGAAGTCTTCCCCGAGCACAAGGATGCCTTGATGGATCTGGCCATGCGGGTGGGTTATGGCCGGGTGATCGCCGGCGCCCACTATCCGATCGATGTCACCGCAGGCCAGACGGTGGGCGACGCCTATGCGGACGTGATCGTCCAGCAACCGGCCTTCAAGGAAGCCCTGGAGCGTATCTTCGGACGCCAGCCTCCGCTTCGGACCATCACGGACGGCTGATGAGCATTTAGCGAAAGAAAAAGCACCCCCCGTGCGAATTCGCACGGAGGGTGCAGGCGGAACGGACTTATGGGGGGTGCCGTTCTTGCTTGTTGTCCTTCTTACTGACCTTGACCGAGCGAAAAGCCGGGCTCGCCATCGAAGGTGAAAAGATGTTCGGTCTTGATGAAGTCGACGCCTTCCTGCGCCAGCTTGTTCAAGATCTCAACGACCATCGCCTTGTTGAATTGCTTGCCGGGTTCGGCCAGGAAGCGGCAACGCCAGTGATCGGTACAAAAGGTCTCCGGTAGACCGTCCGGCCAGACCTTGACGCCGCGGTTGGTGATCATGGCGAGCTTGTAAGCGCCGTTCTGAGCCTGCTGCATGACGGCGGCGAGCGCCACGGGGTCACGATCCGGCCAATGGACAAAAACGTCGATGCCGACCAGATCCTTGCGCGCGGGCGGCCGGGGCGTGGCGACCGGCACCTTGAACGAGCGCGCGTGCTCGGCATAACGCACCGGCGTCAACGTGCTGGGTTCCTCGTCCAGCCGGTCGATAATGGCTTGGGCGAAAGCCGACGTACCGACCTTCCGCGTCGACACGCCGTCGGCGAAGATGTCGTAGGTGTGGACGCCGTCCTCCATGGTCTTGAGCCAGGCGTTGTGGATGCGCTCGGCGGCCCTCGCCTGGCCGATATGGTTCAACATCATGACGCCGGCGAGCAGCAGGCCCGACGGATTGGCGATATCCTGACCGGCCCGGCGCGGCGCCGAACCGTGGATCGCCTCGAACATGGCGCCGGCGGCGCCGATATTGGCGGATGGCGCCAAGCCCACGGATCCTGCGATCTGCGCCGCGACATCCGACAGCACGTCGCCATAGAGGTTGGGCAGGACGACGACGTCGAAATCCTCCGGCGTGTCGGCCAGCTTGGCCGCGCCGATGTCGACGATCCAGTGCTCCTTCTCGATGCGCGGGTAGTCCTCCCCGACTTCCTCGAACACCTTGTGAAACAGACCGTCGGTCAGCTTCATGATGTTGTCTTTGGTGAAGCACGTGACCTTCTTGCGGCCATGGGCCTCGGCATAGTCGAAAGCGTAGCGCGCAATCTTCTCGCAGCCGGGCCGCGAGATCAGCTTCAGGCACTGAACGACCTCATCGGTCTGCTGGTGCTCGATGCCGGCGTAGAGATCCTCCTCGTTCTCGCGGACGATCACCACGTCCATGTTGCTGTGCTTGGAGGCGACGAAGGGTTCGTAGGTGCGGCACGGGCGGACATTGGCGAACAAGCCGAGTGTCTTGCGCACGGTAACGTTTAGGCTCTTGAAACCGCCGCCCTGGGGCGTGGTGATGGGCGCCTTGTAGAACACCTTGGTGCGGCGCAGGCTGTCCCAGGCCTCCGGCGCAATGCCGGCCGTCTGGCCGGCCAGGTAAACCTTTTCACCGATATCGATCGGCTCGACCGCAATATCGGCGCCGCCGGCGAGCAACACGTTCAGACTGGCCTTCATGATCTCTGGACCGATACCGTCGCCAAAGGCGACCGTGATCGGCACCGTGCCCGTGGACGCGTTGGCCGCCTCGACCGATGATGAAGCCTTGGGCAGCGTGACGGTGTTCATGGCTGGGTCCCCCAATCGTTGCCAACACCCGAAACCGGGCAGACCCAAGATCAGCCAGAACGCTCAGAATGTACAATCGATCGTAAGGCAAACTTTGATAGATAAAACCTATCGAAACGGACTCGCATGACCGCTGGTGGTCACATGCCCTGACGCAGACTAGGTCTTGGCCGTCATGCGCGAGGCGCGCCAGCGCTCGCGCATCTTAGCGAGCGATTCCGGCGTGCCGTCCAGATCGGACCCGAACCACTTGTCGCACGGCGTGAACGTGTTGCCGTAGTTGCAGTTGTAGTAGCGGTGGTGCAGTTGGTGATGGAACGCGCCCAACGCGAAGATCGGCTTGTCCTTCAAGAGAATGCTGTCATAGCCGGTGTGTGACGTCGCCGCGCCCAACGTGTTCCACTGGTTATGAAACAGGATGTGGATGGGATGCGACATCAAGACGACGTGGATCAAGACGCTGCTGAGATAAAGCACGTGCTCGATCGGATGCATGGAGAGCCCGGACCACGGTCCCGGGTTGTCGTTCCGGTGATGCAACGCGTGGGCGACTTTGTAGAGCGGCGGCCAGTGCAGCAGGCGATGAACGCAGTAGAAGTGGAACGATGCCCAGAACGGGATCGCCAGGAACATCAAGACGAACCATACGGGGTGGCGTGTCCACTCCAGGTAGTAGGGCAGATAGTCGTTGGCATAGGCCCACAGGAAGAAACACTCATAGGCCGTCCAGATCGTGACGCCGCTGGCGCAGGTCCAGAAGATGTTGTCCCAGACCTGATTGCGCGCGAAGAACTTCTTGTTGTCGCGGTCGAGGTCGCGCGGGTCGAACTTGCGCTTCGTGCCCTGGCGCTGGAACGCATAGAAAAAAAGATGCAGGCCGCCCGCCACGACCACCATCAGACCGAGATTGCGGGCGAAGACCCAGAGCACCCAATCGACCTGCCACGTGACGCTCATCGCAAGCGGCGGCTGCAGGTAGTACCAGGTCAGCGTCGCCAGCGCGCCGAAGGGCAGGATGAGCGACCACAGAAAGAACGGCGAGACCAGGTACTTGGCCAACGCCACCGGTTGCGGCGGCCAGACGAGAAGCGGCGCGCTTTTGATCGGCAGCGGTGGGTGCCACAGCCAAGCCGTCTTGGCCGCGCCGGGTTTTGCCGCGCCTTCGTTTGCGCCAACCGTCGTATCCGCCATGACCGCGCCTCCCGCCACACCTCGGCTGCCGTCAGATCAACGGAAGCCGTAGCACAGGATAAAAACAAACGCGATCCCCTCCATGTTGTCGCCTCAGTAGCGATCCTCAGCTATCCGTCGGGTAGGCAATGCTCGCGTTGATGGTCGAGGCGGCCGGCTGGTCGTTGGTGTGGCAATGGGCGCCGCCGCCGGCGAGCCATGAGTCGAGCATCTCGATCACGTAGACGTTGCGGCCAGGAAAAAACGATTCAAGCCGCGCCTTGGCCGCGGCGTCCGTCTCCGGATTGTCAAAGCCGACGGCGATGACGAAACCGTTGCCGACGATCCAGTTCATGTAGTTGGTGTCGAAGGTGTACCCGCCGGCGCTGGCCGTGCCTTCGATGGGCATGCGGATGACGTCGAAACCGGCCGCCTCGATTGTCGCGGCGGCGTTGTCATAGACCGCGTCGTCGCGCCCCTCACCCGGCCGGCACAGAGAGTTCGCCGTGCACTCGGCCACGACCACGGTGGTCGGGTTGATAAATCGGGCGATGCCGTCAATGTGGCCGTTGGTCAGGTCGCCTTCAACAACCCCTTCGACGAACACGACCTTGCTGACGCCGAAGTGTTCCTTCAGGTCGGCCTCGGCCTGCTCTTTCGTGTAGTCGGGATTGCGGCGGGGGTCACCCAGCGTGCTCCAGTTCAGGATGACCGTATCGATGCCGTTGAACTCCAGATTGCCGCGTTCGTGCACGATGTCGATGGTGTCGAGCGACATGTCGAGATAGGCGGCGACTTCGGCCGGCACACGGTTATCCTTGCCATAGGGAATGTCGGCGCCGAACGCGCCGCCCCAGGCGTCGAACTCCCAGTTCTGGACCCGCATCTCGCCGTCCTCGATGACGTAGACCGGCCCGTTGTCGCGCATCCACGCGCTGTCGTTGGCGATGGCATGCCAGACAATGTTGGTGTGGTCGGGATCGCCGCCGGCTTTGGTGATGGCGGTGCGTGCGTCGTCGCGTACGGTCTCGTTGTCGACCAGGATGTGCAGGGTCTGATAATCCGCGATCACCGCAGACATCTTGGCGAAGGCCTCCTCATAGGCCTTTTCCCACCGGCCGGGCCATTGCAGCCAGACGGCTTCCTGCGGTTCCCACTCGGCGGGAACCCGCTTGGTCGTGGTGCCGGTTGCCGGCGCAGCGCTCCCGGCGAGCACAAGCGAAACCAGGGCAGCAAAGGCCGGCATGGCGAATCGATGTCTCACGCTTTTTCTGGCAAACACGGCTTGTTCCTTCTTCATGCTTTGCGATCTGCAGGCAGGCCCTCGTCGACAGATCGACACGTTCAATCAATTCACCTCATCCATTCCGTCAATCCCAAAACCACGGGATCAACTTGCAAACACCCAATGGCGAGGCTCTCTGTGACAAGTATCTGGTGAAAACGGTCCCCGGGGGCAACATCTGATTTCTCATCAAATCAATCGATCTTGCTCATGAGTTCCCTGGACATGCGGAAAACGCCGGCTATGGCGAAGCCTTGTCCCCGCATGGCCCTTCGCTTTGCCCCGGACAACAGGCAAGACTGACCGGCTTCAACGGAGGCGACATGCGTCACCTGGTACCGGTCCTGGTCTTAGGGCTTGTGATCGTTTCGCGTGCGCGGGCCGAGTTTGACGACGGTCTCATCGCCTTCGACGAAGGCGACCATGCGACAGCACCGGTCATCTGGCAGCCGCTGGCCGAAGCCGGCGATGCGGATGCCCAGAACGCTCTTGGCGACATGTACCTTTATGGCCGTGGTGTCCCGCGCGATCCGACGGTGGCGATCGACTGGTACGAACGGGCGGCCGCCCAGGGCCATGCCGGTGCGCAAAATCACCTGGGCGTCATTCACGTCAACGGCTATGGCGTTGCGGTCGACCGGGTGACGGCCTTCATGTGGTGGAAGCTTGCCGCCGAGCGCGGCATCAACGATGCGTCCCATGCGCCCAGCGTTCTGGGTGACCGTATGACGCCATCGGAAATCAACGAAGCGAATGCGCGCGCCGTTGCCTGGTCACAAGGCAACGAGCCGTAACCGCGACCCGCCCTGGCGTTCGCCGGCGGCCGGCACTTACACGGGTCTAACGACACCAAACGAAACCGAACGCTCCTGCGTTACCGGCCGATCAAGCGCCCCACTGAATGATGGTCATCGCGATAAGCAACAACAGACAGGCCAGTGCCTGAGGCACCAGCACCATCGCGGCAACGATAACCTTCAGCCAGCTACCGTCTCCGGAAAAGGCCCCAAACAGATCGGCGAAGTAGTCACGCACGTCGATGGCGTGATCCAGACTGCTGCCGCGTGGGCGCCCGGGTCCGCGCAAGCGGTAGTAACCGGGCGTCGTTGTCGAGCGCGCTGTCTGGCGCAGCAACTCGGCTTCCTCGTGGCGTTGTCGTGGTGTCCGTCGTTGGACCATCGCAAGCCTCGCTTCAGCTTCGAGGTACTAAAGATAGATAATCATAGGCGCCAGGTCGACGAATGTTTCCCATCCACCATAATCGGCACCAAGACTCCACGGACGTAGACATGAAGTAGACCACTCCAAAAGGCGGGTTGTCAGATCAAATCACGACTTGTCTATCGACCGCTTCCAAGCGAAACTTCCACCCATTGCTAAAGTTGCATTACCTCTGCAGGTTCCACACCAGGAGTTGGATCATGGCAAATTGTAGCGGTAACGGTAACGGCAAGAGCTGGGACCATGTTCGGCCATACATTCAAGTCAACACCGGCATAACAGGAGCATGCGTTGTGCTGGTTGCGCCCATATTCATCGGTTTCCCAAACATTCAGTCAAGCAGTCCGGCATATCTTCAGGATATCTACGAACTGTTTCTGAAAAACATGGCCTGGGCTATCTTCGCAGGTGCGGTGGTTGGCGTGCTATTACAGGTCTTGCGCGATTGTTGTCGTAGCAACGAGTGGACGCACGGACTTGTTTCGGTTCCGGCCGTCATTCTAACCATCGTGCCGGCCATTTTCGGTTACTACGCTCTAATGGCTGTTGTCGACAATCTACCTTAGCGGCTGGAGCAATCTCTCAGCGGTTCAAGGGCGCACCGTCTTAGATCCATGGGTCGCGGCCAACTAGCATCCAGGCATCAGGTACGGTGCATAATGGGTGATGCTTGAATTGGTGCGTGTTGTTCAGCCGCCACTTTGCCGGACATCGGACAGCTCAAAGAGCTGACTGAGACAAACTGACCGTTAGCGTAGGGTCGGCTCGAATGCCCAGGGCGGGAACCTGCCAAAAGCAACAACCGAACAGACACTTAACCCTGCAATCGCATCCTGCATTGCGAAGAGAAAAGTGGTGCGATTGGTCGCGCCAGTTCGATCACTGATGACCGTCTACCAGCCGGCGCGCCGTTTGGTGCCACATCTCGGCTTCCATTTGGCGGCCGCTGTCGATCCAACGCAATCCTCGTTTCAGATTTGTGACCTTGAGGGTTCGCTGATCACCATCGAGCATCCGATGCGCGCGTTCCAAGCCAATCGGTCGCGACAAGACCCGTCCCGATCATATCCACACGACGTAGGCGCAAACATTGTTTTGCCGACACAATTGTCTGACAGTGCTTGGGAGCGCTCTTGCGTTATGCACGGGTATCGTCATGAAGCATCTTCTACTTGTTCCCAGTTTTTTGATCCTGGCCGCGGCACCCGCCCTCGCCCAGGATGTGGAAGGCAGCGCCGACCACCCGTTGGTCGGTCGGTTCGACGGCAGTTGGATTCGCGCCTACGAAACGCGTGAGTTCGACGAGGTCGCGGTGGCAACCGCGGCCGGAACGGTCGGGACCGTCGAGGGCGCCGTCACCCGGCTGTCCTATGGTTATCCGCCGGAAACATCGCTGATCCATATCGCGCGCAACTTCGAACAGGCGCTGGAAGAGAAGGGCTTCACCATCAAGCTCAGTTGCGACCAGGACGATTGCGGACGCATCAACTATGACGTCGAGCAGTTCGGCAACTCGCCTTCATGGGCGACGTCGTTTGATTACCGCTATGTCATGGCAACGCGTTCTGATGCTGATGGCATCGTGCACGCGACTCTCTTCCTGTCGATCAACAACAGCAAGGCGATGTCTGTCGTCACGGTCACCGAAGAAGAAGCCATGAGTTTCCGCATGGTCGATGCGGCGGAAATGCAATCCGAGCTGACGGATACCGGACGGGTCGCGCTTTACGGCATCCAGTTCGACACCGATGAAGCGACGATCAAACCGGAAAGCGAACCGACACTCGTGGAAATGGCGGCGTTCCTGTCAGCCAATCCGGGCCTGCAGATCGTCATCGTCGGTCACACCGATAATCAAGGCTCGATGGAGTACAATCTCGGCCTGTCAGCCCGGCGCGCGGAAGCGGTACGCGACGCGCTCGTTTCGACCTACGGCATCGACGCCGACCGCATGGCCCACGCCGGCGCCGGTTTCCTGGCACCCTTGGCGCCGAACACGACGGAAGAAGGGCGCGCTTTGAACCGCCGGGTCGAGATCATCGCGCGTTAGGGCGTCTACTCACTCTCGGTGACGGCCTCTTCGGCGACCTTCGAAAACGTCGTTGTCATCGGGCCCAGGCCGGGGAAGTCGAGTGTCGTCGTCATGGTCGTTTCGCTGCAGGTATAGCTTTGCTGCAGCATGCCGGCGCCAGGCTGGCTGACCGGGCCGGTCATGGTGGCATCCGGCGATGTGACCGTCACCTGACCGCTCAAGCCACCGGTTTCCTGGCATGTGTTCAGCAAGCCATCTTTCGCCGACCAGGTGCCGGTCGCCGCGGTGAGGTTGCCGACGCCCTCGCCTATGGCGTCGTCCATCTCGATCGTCAGGCCGCCGCCAAAGGGTTCGGTGATAAAGATACCGTCGCTGCGCAGAGTCATATCGCCGGGCGTGATGTTGGCCGCGGTAATGTTAATTCCCTGCGACTTCATCCATTCGACCGCGCCGCCGCTGGCATAGGACCACGTCCCGACCAGGCAGGCGTCGATTTCCTCGGTACCGCCGCAAGGGTCGCACGACGCCGTGCGCTCCACCTCGACCTCCACGCGCTCGGCGCCGTCGCCGGTATGCAGACCGACCATGCGGTAGCGCGCCATGCTGCCAGCCCGCGCGTCGACCTCCTCCGGCCACGGCCTTATCCAATCGCGCGTATCCATCTCGCGCACCGACACGTTGGGCGAAGACGGTGATAGGTTGACGCGCCGCCACTCTCCACATTCGTGATCGGCATATCCCTGCAGGACGACAAACGGTTCCAGCGTGACGGTCTCGGTCTCGTTGCCGTCGAAATAGATCTCGGTGCCCTCGACCTCGCCAAAGGCCAGCGGGTTTCCGCTGGGATCGGTGATGCTGAGGTCGGCATAGGCTTCGACAAAACTGAGCCATTGTTCGTCGCTCAACGCATCGCGCATGGCGGCCCGCTGCGCGGCCGCATCGTTGGACGGCGCCATGCCGCTCAGGAACGTCATCAGGGCGGACGGGCCGCCCGCGTTGGCGTGAAACCAGTAGAAGAACACCGTCATGCCGTAGGAGATGTCGTGCAGGGGCGTGCCGGCCGCGACGCCCTCATCGAACTCGGTGGCCCGGCCCTGCATATCGCCCGCATCTGGCAGGGCCAGCGTCGCGAAGTATTCGGCCGATCCCTCGCCCCACCAAATGCCGCCACCGGTCACCGTGCTGTACTGCTCCGGCGAGAGCGACTCCGCTTGAACGCAGTGGAAGATCTCGTGCGCGATCGTCTGCGCGATGTCTTCGGGATGACCGCCAGGCCCGAACAGGTAGGCGGTGATCAGACATTCATCGTCCAGCGCCGGACCGTTGGCGACACCCAGGATCGAGCGCTCAGGCTCGCCATCCGCCATCACCGACTCCTGATCGTCCAGGATCAGGATGGTGATGTCGTCGACCCGGTAGTTGCCGAGCATACCCAGCGCGGCGATCGCGGCACGCGCGCCGCGTTCGACCTCAGGCAGCGCGCCCGGCCGAAAAGCCCAATCGGCGTTGATATCGCGGATGCCCCGCATGTTGCGTGTGCCGCCTGGCGTTTCATAGGGAATGTCGAACTCGACAATGCAGGTCAGGCCCGAGATGGGATCGTAGATTCCCGTCGCCTCGCCCGAGGTGCCAAAGTCGCTCAGATAGTCGGCATCCATGCAGTCGCCGAACTCAGCGCGGATTGCTTGTGGGGTCAACACCAACACCGCCATGACAAAGCAGGCCAGAACGAGACACGCTCCCCTTAGGGCCAACACGGTTGCCTTTGTCACCTCGGACCTTCCTATCCGCGCTCGGTAGGCTGCTCGGATCTTAAGCGAATTGATGTCAGTCTTACACCAGATCGACCTGAACTGTCACAGGACGGGCGTCGCTGGAAGGCCAGAACCGATCAGCGCTGGGCTGGCTCGAACGCGCGAGACCCTTTCGAACCCGCTATATGGACTCGCGACTCGAAAGGAGTTGTCGTCACAAAGCACGACACCAAACATCCGAAACAGTGCTCGTGAGCAACGGTAGCTGCGCTAACGCCGTCGCCTGGGCACGCGATTGCGATTTGAGCCGTACGACAAAATGCAGCGTAACTGGAAGCACCGGGTTCAACGCCAGCGTCGACCGAACGGCGTGTGCGAAGACAGCAATTGCCTTGACAGCTCATCGGTCAAGACCGATTGGTGTCGCCAAAGCGCGAAGCATGACGTCGAGCAGAATGTTCGGGACTGGCCGTCGGCAAGCAGGCGCGGGACCCGGTCAGGGGACAGTACGTTGATGGTGGACCGTCAGACTCAGCGACAAGAAGCGCTCGATGCCGCGGCACGCGGCGATCACCGTACGGCGTTGGTCCAATTGCGCAAGCTCGTTGAAGAAGCGCCAGGCTCATGGCTGCATCACGCCGATCTGGCGCGTGAGTATCGGTTACTTGGCTATCTACAGGATACAATTACCAGCTTTCGCCAGGCCATTGCCTTGGAACCGGACCGGGCGGAACTGCGCTGCGAACTGATCGACGTCCTCAACCGCCTCGACCGAACGCGGGTGATCGAGATCGAGTGCAAGGAGCTGCTTGACCGATTGGCGAACCGCGCCGATGTCCTGTTGCCAGCAGCCATCGCGCTCGAAAAGAGCGACCAGGTTGACGCCGCATTGGCGGCGCTTCGACGCCTTCTTGAAATTAAGCCCGACCACTTCGACGCTGAACAACACCTTAGACGCCTCCAAACCGAACGGATCCCGCCCTGGCACTTCGCTATGATGAACGACGAGCCGCGCAATCAAGCATACGAGGCCGCGTTGAAGCGGGCGGTGACGCCGGACAGCCACGTTTTCGAGATCGGAACGGGGTCGGGCATTCTGGCCATGCTGGCGGCACGTGCCGGTGCCAAGCGTGTCACGACGTGCGAAGCCAACCCACAGATTGCCAGGGCAGCAGCCGACATCATCCGTCACAACGGTATGGAGCAATCGATCACCCTAATCCCTCGTCCGTCTTGGGAGCTTGACGCGGACAAGGACCTGGGTGGACCGGCCGATGTCCTGGTCGCGGAGATCCTGAGCGACACCCTGCTCGACGAAGGTGTCCTGCGCACGACACAGCAGGCACGTAAGACGCTGCTAAAACCGGATGCGCAGCTTATCCCTTACGCCGTCTCTGCAATGGCCCGCCTTGTCGGCGGCGAGGCTCTTGCCATGACGACGATGGTGGGAACGGTCTCAGGTTTCGATCTGTCGCCCTTCAACCGCTACATCCCAGCATCGCTCTCCATCAACACAGATAGCCGCGACCTTTTGACGCTGAGTGACGACTTGGAGGTCTTCCGTTTCGATCTGACGGAGGCAGTTCCCGAACCCGAAGAACGGCACCTCAGCTGCACGGCGACCGCTGACGGCCTCTGTGTCGGGATCCTGCAGTGGGTGCGTCTTTATCTCGATCACGAAACGATCTTCGAGAATCGGCCTGCCGACCGGTTCGCTCCATCAGCATGGCGTCAAAGACTGTTTCCCTTCGCTGAGCCGCTAGAAGTCTGCGCCGGCGACACAGTCGCCTTCCGGGCGGTCCACAACGTCGCAAGCCTTGCCTTTGACAGAATGACCTGACTCTCCCGCAGGACACGGCTTCGGTGCTCTGCGCGAGCCTTCTCTCCAAAAAAGCTGGTCCTTGGTCAACGTTGACCACCCAACAAAAAGCCTCTGCGAGTCCACGGCTTGGAAGGGCTTGTGGTGGGGGTTCGGATGTGATCACCACGTGTTGCGCCAAGCTGTTGGGCTCTGAAAACGCAACACTGGCAGCACCGAATGGGAAGCCCGGGCTAACGCTCCGTCAGTTCGTTGTCGCCGATCGTCCGGTATGCCGGCATCGAATCTTTGCCGAGCGGGGCTGGTGGCGGCAACCGTCGGGAAGGCGTACATTGGACGAAGGGTCATCGTTCGTGGGTGCAGATGTCGCAGGAAACTCCAAGGCAAACACAGCCTCTCGGCGTTCGTGCGTTTGTTGGGGTTTGCGGCGCGGGCGCAAGCAAGCTCGACAACCTGGATACTGTCTGTGGCAAACCGACCACCCGTTTGCGTGTCGGACCGACGTTGGTTGCGCTTGTCGGGCGAGACGAAGGCCCCCTCGCCTTTGATCAGTCGGTCAACGCACAAATCGTCTTTACCGGCCGGCCATTTGTCGATGATCGGCTGCTCGGAACCTGTCTGTTCGATGAGGGCGCGATCCCGGCACCCGACCAAATCGACGGCAAGTTTGCCTGCCTCGTTCTCAAACCCGATGGGCTGGAGCTTCTGACGGATTTTATCGGCGCGGGCGCGGTGTTCTATGCTGTGGAAGGCGGGCGCCTTTATTTTGGCTCGCATCTGGGCCTGCTCGTGGCCGCCCTGCCCCATGCGCCCGAACTGAACGACATCGGGATTGCAAGCCAGCTTACCGGCGTACAGCTGTTCGACGAAACCCACTTCAGCGGGACATACAGACTAAAGGCGGGCGCTCAGCTGAGCGCCATCCTTAACACCGATCAGACAATCGACGTCCGCCAGTCCCACGGCAGTGGCATTCGCGGCTTGCTGGATATCGATGTCCCGCCGCTTACGACGGCCTCCTTTCGCGCTATGTTGGATAGCGGTGTCGCGCGCGAAGCCTACGACGCCAACTCCATCCTCATGCTGTCCGGCGGCCGGGATTCGCTCGCGATTGCCCTGGCGCACGCACCGACCCCGACACGCTGCGCCACCTATGGCGAGCCCAAGTCCATGGACGTGCTGAGGGCCAAACGGAGGGCCCGACGGCTCGGCCTGGAGTTCATGGCTGTGCCCTATCAGGACTGGACGCTCGAAACCTACCAGGACCAGATCGTGGCGCTCAGTGCCGGGTGTTCGGGCTTGCAGACGGCGCACAACATCGTCGGTTTCGACTGGGTCAGCGAAAGGGCCAACCTGGCGTCCATCGGTTACCTTGGCGACGTGTTCAGAGACGCGCCGTTACGTGCGATGGAGGACGGTGCTGACGAAAGCGCTGTGCCGCCGCTCCTGGCGTTAAGGTTCAACGACCCGATCCTGAAGGACGTCTTCGCCAAAGAGCGTGAGACGATGTCAGAGTTCATCCTGGATACGTTTCGCGACCTCGCCCGCGACGTCGGCCCGCACAAAGCGCTCATGATCCTGCGTTTGCAATGGCATCAGGCGCGGTGGATCTCCATGACCTTTGACCTGTGCGACTGGTTTCTGCCCATCTCCTATCCCCTCATGCAACGCGATCTGATCGGTGCTTGGCTTCAGTGCGACCTGGAAAACCCGAAGGCTCGAGAGCACTTCAAACTCGCTCTGGCCGAAAGGCTGGCTGAACGTGGCTTTGCTGAAAACGCGCGCGGCAGCATTCCTGAACGGGTATGGAACAAGTTACTGGCGACCGTCACCAAGCTGAACAGAGGCGGTCGCGTCGTAAATCTTTGTGATTGGCAAGCGGTCATCGAGCGATCGCAATTCCGGCCAGAGAACTTTGATTGCGGCCATGACCGGTTGTCGGACTACACCAGCCGTTCATGGGAGATCGTCCAGGCGGGGACCGAGCGAACCAACCTCAAACCGGCCGTCTATTCCGCCACCGCCATTGCCGCGGCAACCATGCGGTTCTCGCGAGGATAAGGCTTGTCACCGTGGCCGGAACGTCGCCTGTACGCCGCCCCGGCAAACAGGGTGAACGTGACGGCACTTGGTTGAGAAATTTGGTAGCGGAGGAGGGACTCGAACCCCCGACACAGGGATTATGATTCCCCTGCTCTACCGACTGAGCTACTCCGCCCCAGAAAGGTCCGCCGCATATAGAGTTGCGCTTCGGCCAAGTCAAGCCGGCGGCGCGCCCGATTGGGTCTAGGCGGCCAGCGCCTCGCGCCGGTCGATCCAGCCGCCGCCGATGACGCGGTCGCCGTCATAGAGGACGCAGGCCTGGCCGGGCGCAATCGCCTCGGCCGGCTCGTTGAGGACGACGCGGGCGCGGTCGCCCTCGAGCGGGGTCACATGGGCGGGCTTGGGCGCCTGCATGGAGCGCAGCTTGACCTCGCCCGGCAGGCCCTCGTCCGGCAGACCGCCGCCGTCGATCCAGTTGACGTCGCTGATGGTGAGGCTGGTCTCCTGAAGCGCTTCGCGCGGACCGACGACAACCCGGTGACGGTCGGGCTCCAGCCGCAGCACGAACAACGGTTCGGCGGCGGCGATGCCGATGCCGCGGCGCTGACCGACGGTGAAGTGGATGATGCCATCGTGGCGGCCCAGCACATTGCCCGCCTGGTCGACGATGTCGCCGGGCTCGATGGCGCCGGGCCGGAGCTTGGCGACAACGCCGGCATAGTCGCCGTTGGGCACGAAGCAGATGTCCTGGCTGTCGGGCTTGTCAGCGATGGCGAGGCCGAAGCGGGTGGCATGCGCCCTCACCTCCGCCTTGGTCATGGCGCCGATCGGGAAGCGCAGCATGGCCAGTTGGTCGGCCGTGGTGGCGAACAGGAAGTAGCTCTGGTCGCGCGCCTGTTCGGCACCGCGATGAAGCTCCGGGCCGTTCGGGCCGTCGATACGCTGGACGTAATGGCCGGTCGCCAGACAGTCGGCGCCCAGATCCCTGGCCGTCGTCATGAGGTCGGCGAACTTGACCCGCTGGTTGCAGCGCACGCAGGGGATCGGCGTCGCGCCGGCCAGGTAGGTATCGGCGAAATCATCCATGACCGCCTGGCGGAAGCGCGACTCATAGTCCAGCACGTAGTGCGGCATATCGAGCATCTGGGCGACGCGGCGGGCGTCGTGCACATCGGTGCCGGCGCAGCAGCTTCCCGGACGCTGGATCGCCTGGCCGTGGTCATAAAGCTGCAGCGTGATGCCGACCACGTCATAGCCGGCCTCGGCGAGCAGCGCGGCCGTGACCGAGCTGTCGACGCCGCCCGACATGGCGACGACGACCCGGGTGGCCGCTTCCGGCTTATCGAATCCAAGCGTGTTCATGGCCCGCAACATAGGGCGGAAGGCGCGGGGTTCAAGTGTTGAGGATCTCGACCAGGCGCGCGACCGGGCTGGCATCGCGGGCGAGACCGAGCGGCACCGAGAAGTGACCCTGGCGCCGGATGAAGAGATTTTCGTCGGGAATCCGCCACCTCTGGGCGAAGGCCAGGCCGCCGGGGAACGGCGTGATCGTGTCGTGGCTGCCCTGCATCATGATGATGCGCTCGGGATCGATGCCGGGCTCGCCGATCGGCGCGGTCAGCGGCAGCCAGCCGTGAACCTGGTCACGGGTCCAGCCGACCTTGGCGAAGGCCTCGGCGGTGCGGAAGCCGGTCGCGAAACTGCCGTCCCAGGCGACTTCGTCGAGCCGGTCCGTGGTGGTGATCAGAAGCGCGGCGTCCGGTCGCATGGCCTCGGGCCAGGTGTCGGCATGGGCAACGGCAAGCTGGCTGTTCAGCGCCCCCATGCTGATGCCGCCGATACCCACCCTGCCCGGCCCGGTCGCGCGCGCCCAGCCGATCAGGCAGGCGATTTCGGCAACATGGGCCTGGAACTCTTCGACGGCGCCGATCGGGCCATCGGCGACAAACGGCTCGCCGCCATGGACGCCCGGGGGACGTCGGCGCCCATGCCATGGCGCCTCAGGCTCAATGACACGAACGCGCCGCCCGGCAAACTGCGGCGCGAAGTGCAGCGAGCTGTCCCACATATCGGCCTCGATACCGATGCCGTGGCACATGATCACCGTGTGGTCGTAGCCATCGGGCGGCTCGAAGACATGGGCCCAGACGGTGTCGCCCATGGCGGCGTTCGGACTAGGGAAACGCAGCCACGAGTGAACGAAACCGTCGGCGTGCACGGCGCGCGACTGATCGACCGAGGGTGGGTTCGACGGCGCCGCGAAGAAGGCCGCGGGGTCGGCGCAATGTGCGCCATAGCGGCGTTGCGCTTCGTCCGGCGTGATCGTCGAAAAACGAATAGCCGGCGCGCGACGACGCAAGAAGCGAAACCGCATGCGCGCCATCATGTAGGCGCCGACCGACTGGCGCCGGCGCGCCGTCATGTCGTCAAGCCGCGCGCCCTTGCTGCCTGCGAACATCGCGTCCTGCCAGTCGAGCTCGGCCCGTTCGGCACTGGCCCGCGCCAACATGGTGTGCGCCAGGGCGTTTTGCAGGCGCGCGCGCCGGCTGCCGTTCGGGATGTCCATCGGTACGTTTGCCGCATAGTCGGCCAGGTCGTCGCCGGCGGTTTCGGTCGCCGCCCACAGCCGCGAGATGGGAAAATAGGTGCCGACCATGAAACGCAAGGCGAGCCGGTCGAACCAGGGCCTGAGGATCAGACCGCCGAGCGGGCCTTCGAAGAGTCGCATGTTTCGGCTGATGGTTGCGTCCGCCTAGGGTGGGTCTGGACCCTAGTCTGCCATCATGTTGCGGGTTTCCGACGGCAACGCGACGGTCAGACCGTCCAGTTCCTCGGTCACGATGATCTGGCAACCGAGCCTGGACGTCTTGGTCAGACCGAACGCGAGGTCGAGCATATCCTCCTCGTCCTCGGTCGGTTCCTGGAGGCGGTCGAAATCATCGTCGTCGACAATGACGTGGCAGGTGGAGCATGCCAGCGACCCCTCGCACGCACCTTCGATGTCGATGTTGTTGCGATGCGCGAGTTCCAATAGGGAAAGGCCCACCGGGGCATCGACCTCGATCCGGGTGCCGTCCCGGTCAATAAACGTCACTTTGGGCATACATACTCCGTTCTTGCGGCGCGCTTTTAATCCGAACCGGCGGTTCGCGTCCACCCCCAGCGGGTGGTTACGCTGCCGTGGAGTGCTGGCGAAGCCTGGAAACCGCCTCGACGAGATGGTCGAGGGCGAACTCGATTTCGGCCTCGGTCGAAAACCGTCCCAGGCCAATGCGGATTGAACTGCCGGCGCGCTCGTCGTCGAGGCCCAGGGCTCTGAGTACATAGGATGGCTCAACGACAGCCGAGGTGCAGGCCGAGCCGGTCGAGATGGCGACGTCCGGCATGGCGTCAATAAGATCAAGCGCCTTGATGCCGTCAAAGGCGATGTTCAGGTTGGCCGCCAGACGGTGATCGGGATCGCCGTTCAACGCAACACCGGGAATACGGTCCTGGATGCCCTGCCACAGGTGGTCGCGCAGCGCGCCCAGACGCCGGGCTTCTTCGGCCATGTCCTGCTTGGCAATCGCGGCGGCCTCGCCAAGACCGACGACCAGCGGTGTGGGGACGGTGCCGGAGCGGATCGTGCGCTCCTGCCCGCCACCGGAAAACAACGGTTCCAGCCGGGCCCGTGGCCGCCGGCGCATAAAGAGCACGCCGATACCCTTGGGGCCATAAACCTTGTGACCGGAGATACTCATCAGGTCGATCGCCATGGCCTCGACGTCGATCGGTGTCTTGCCGATCGCCTGGGCGGCATCGGTGTGGAACATCACGCCGCGTTCCCTGGCCAACGCACCGATCTGCTCCATCGGCTGCAACACGCCGATCTCATTGTTCGCCGCCATGATCGAGACCAGCAGCGTCCGGTCATCGACCGCGGCGTCCAGCGCAGCGAGGTCGACCAGCCCATTTGCATCGACGGGCAGAAAGACCGTCTCGAAACCTTCCGGCTCCATCGCCTTGACGCTCTCGATGACACACTTGTGCTCGGTGACAACCGTGACGATCTTGTCGCGCTGATTGCGATGTGCACGTTCGAAGCGGGCGGCGCCCTTGATCGCCAGGTTGTTCGATTCCGTCGCGCCGGAGGTGAAGACGATCTCGCGCGGGTCGGCGTTCACGAGATCGGCGATCTTGCCTCTCGCCTCCTCGACCGCCTCGGCGGACTCGCGGCCGAGCGCGTGGCTGGTCGAGTGCGGATTGCCGAACTTCTCGGTGAACCACGGCAGCATGGCGTCGAGCGCGCGCGGATCGACCGGCGTCGTCGACTGATAGTCCAGATAGACCGGTGTCTTGATGTTGCGCTCTGTCATCGTGCCCTACCTCTTACGCGGCATGCTGGCCGCCGCCAAGTCGCTGGCTGATATCTGCCCACGCCGCCACGAGCAGCTCGATATCACGATCGGTGGTCGCCCAGCCATGGCTGACGCGTATGGTACTGGCGGCGACATCGCCGCGCCCCATGGCGGTTAGCACGTGTGACGGCCCGACCTTGCCCGACGAACAGGCCGACCCGGCGCTGACGGCAATGCCGGCCAGATCAAAGGCCATGACCAGGGTCTCCGCGCCGGCGCCGGGCATGGCGAGCGCACTGGTGTTGTCCAGGCGTTCGGCATCGGCGGCCATCACCTCGGCTCTCGGCGTCAACGCCATGACATCGGCTTCCAACCGATCACGGCGACCGCGCCACGAATCCAGGTCGTCATCCAAACAAGCGCGTGCGGCAGCGCCGAAGCCAGCGATCGCAGGCAACGCTTCCGTGCCCCCTCGCAGACCGAGTTCCTGGCCGCCGCCGCGCATGAGCGGGCGAAGCTCAAGGTCCCGCTTGCGCACAAGCGCGCCGGCGCCGGCCGGTCCGCCAAGTTTGTGACCGGACAACGTCATGAGGTCCGCGTCGATTGCGTGCAGATCGGCCTTGCCCGCCGCCTGCACCGCGTCGACATGCAAAAGCGCATCGTGGCGCCGCACGACGGCGGCAATATCGGTCAGGGGCTGAATCACACCGGTCTCGTTATTGGCCGCCATAACCGAGACAAGGGCGCTACCCGGACCCGGCGCCAGAAGCGCATCCAACGTCCCCGGTTGAACGCGGCCCTCACCATCGACAGGAATCGTGACGGCGTCATCACGGGCATTCAGGACCGAGGGGTGTTCGACCGCGGAGACCAGCACGCGTTCGGCCTTGAGACCGTTCAACGCCATCTGGTTGGCTTCCGTGCCACCTGACGTGAACGTCACCAGACGCGGCGCCACACCGGCCAGGGCCGCGACGTCTTCGCGCGCGGTCTCCAGAAGTGACCGCGCCCGTCGGCCGAAACCGTGCACGGAGGACGGGTTGCCGGTCACGCCCAGCGCAGCGAGAACGGCGTCGCGGGCTTGCGGCCGCAGCAGTGCGGTGGCGTTGTAATCGAGGTAAACGCGGTCGGTCATGGTGCGGACAGCTGCTTCCTACTCGGCGGCGACGATATCCTCGTCAAAATCAGGCACCGCGCGGCATACCCGCCGTTCACAGATATCCTCAAGGGTCACCGATGACATGAAATCGCGGATGTGGTTGCCCAGCTCTTCCCACAGATCGTGAGTCAGGCAACGGCTCTTGTCCTTCATGCATCCCTCTTCGGGGTCCGCGCCACCCTTGCACCGCGTGACCCTGGTCGGCTCGTCGACCGCATCGATGATCGAGGCGACACAGATCTCGTTCTTCGGATTGGCCAACAGGTAGCCACCGCCCGGGCCGCGTACGCTGGCGACGAGTTCGGCGCGGCGCAACTTGCCGAAGAGCTGTTCGAGATAGCTCAGTGAAATCTCCTGTCGAGCCGCGATCTCGGCGAGCGAGACCGGACGTCCATCGCTGTGAAAGGCCAAGTCGACCATGGCCATCACCGCATAACGACCTTTACTGCTAAGTTTCATGGCGGCGTCACGCTCCTTTGCATTAGATGTCTCGACGTTCCTCGTCGATTTCCAGGTCATTCGGTTCAACAACGTCAATGCCGTCGACACGGTTGGTTTCCAGCTCCTTGATACGGGCCTCAAGAACACTGACGTGATTCAACAGACCATTGATCGCTTTGCTCACCGGATCGGGCATGTCCTGGGCCGAAGCGCCGTAGGCGGCGAAATGCGGCTCGGATTCCTGCTTGGCATGATCGACAGCGCGTCCGGGTATGCCGACCATCGTTACGCCCGGCGGCACGTCACGCACGACGACGGCGTTGGACCCGACAAGCGCGCCGTCGCCGACGGTAATCGGGCCGAGGATTTTTGCGCCGGCGCCGACAACAACATCGTTGCCCAACGTCGGATGACGTTTTCCCTTTTGCCAGGTGGTTCCACCCAGGGTCACACCATGGTAGAGCGTCACGTCGTCACCGACTTCCGCCGTCTCGCCAATCACGACGCCCATGCCATGGTCGATAAAGAAACGTTTACCGATCTTGGCGCCGGGATGAATTTCGATACCTGTCAGCACGCGCCCGACATGCGACACAAAACGCCCGATCAGCTTGAGACCTTTGAGCCAAAGCCAATGGGAAAACCGGTAAAAGAGAATGGCGTGGAAACCGGGGTAGCACAGGACCACTTCAAGCCTGGTCCTGACCGCCGGATCGCGGCCGAATACAGAGTCGATTTCCTCGCGAAGCGCCTTCAGCATTGGGGGTGTCCTTGTTCAATCTCTCGACACGCCCGAACCGCGGGCGGCGAACCGCGCGTATCATCGGACTCGGTAGAGATAGAAAGTCCGACCACTCAGGTCAAGTATTCATGCCGTCTCGGCACCACACATTTTCGCCAGACCCATCACCCAAAAAGCGCTGAAACCGGCGCTTTCTGCTGCATTTAGGAACCCATGCCCGACATCATTTTTAATGGTCCCGACGGCCGCCTAGAGGGTCGCTACACCCATGGCAAGGCGCGCAACGCCCCGATCGCCGTGGTGCTGCACCCGCATCCGCAGTATGGCGGCACCATGAACAACAAGATCACCTACGCCCTGTTCCGCGCCTACGCGCAGGCCGGATTTTCGGTCATGCGGTTCAACTTTCGCGGCGTCGGACGCAGCGAGGGATACTATGACGAAGGGGTCGGCGAACTGGCCGATGCGGCAGCGGCCATGGATTGGCTTCAACTGCACAACCCCGACCGGGTTGGCTGCTGGATCGCCGGTTTTTCCTTTGGCGCCTGGATCGGTGCCCAGGCGCTGATGCGCCGGCCCGAGGTCGACGGCTTCATTTTTGTCGCGCCCGGCGCTGACCATTACGACTTCGCCTTCCTGGAGCCCTGCCCCTGCGACGGCATGATCATCCAGGGCGACCGGGACGATGTTGTCGACCCCATCGCTGTCGGCAAGCTGGCCGAGCGGCTGGACCGCAAGAAACACGATGTGACCTACAAGGTCATCAAAGGTGCCGGGCATTTCTTTGAGCGCGAACTCGACGAGCTGCAGGCCATCATCGACGCCTATGTCGCCGAACACACCAAACACTACAATCTGATCATCGAAGAAGACGGCTGATCAGCCGGCGTTGGTCCGTGCCCTGTAGAGTGCGCCGCCGGTCGTCGGCACGTCGACACCGGTGGTCGTCGGCAGACTGAGCGGCAGTCCTTTGAGCGAACGGATCGCCAGATAGGCAAACGCCTCGGCCTCAATCGCGTCACCGTTCCAACCGACATCTTCAGCCGTCACCACATCGCCAATCACCTGGTCGGCGATGGCTTGGCGAATGGCCGGGTTGAGACGGTTGCCGCCACAGGCGATCCAGAGTCTCGGCACTTCGGGCACAGCCTCGACACCCAGTGCGACGGTCCTTGCCGTCAGCGCAACCAACGTCGCCGCCCCGTCAGCTGGCGACAGCCCCTCCAGATCGATGGAAAAGCTGTTGCGGTCGAGCGACTTCGGTGCCGGCCGGGTAAAATAGGGATCGCTCATGACGGCATCGACCCGTTCGTCGTGCACCTGCCCGGCACGCGCCAGTGCACCATCACGATCGAACGGTTGATCCGTATGACGGCGCACCCAATCGTCGAGCAGCGCGCCGCTGGGGCCGGTATCGAAGGCAATGATCTCATCGCCGCTTATCCACGTAATGTTGGCAACACCACCCAGGTTGAGAACGGCGACCGGTCCGTCGGTCTTCAGGCCAGCGACGAGCGCGGCGTGGTAAAGCGGCGCGAACGGTGCCCCCTGACCACCTCTGGCCATGTCGCTGCGGCGCAGGTCAGCAATCACGTCAATGCCGGTTCGTTGGGCCAGCAGCGCACCGTCCCCGATCTGCCAGGTCAGCCCTTCATCTGGCCGATGGATAATCGTCTGACCGTGAAAGCCAATTATATCTATATTTTCGTTAGTTAAGTCATTTTTATCAAGCAACGCCTGAACAACATCGATGTGTCGGAGGGTCAGCGCACGCTCGGCAGCCAGAACATCGCCGTGACCGCCAAGGGCGGCGCGGACGAGGTCGCGCTCCCCATCGTCATAGGCGGCCGTCACCGGCTGGCCCATCCGTTCGACGCGATGGCCGTCGCTCTTGAGCAGAGCGGCGTCAACGCCGTCAATCGACGTACCGCTCATCAGACCTATCGCGGTCATCCAACCGTTCTCAGCCACCCGGATCTCCTATTGTGACGCCTGCGTTTGAGGGGCGATGGCGATTATGCTACACGACGCGCCCCGTCACGAAGGACGGTTTCGCCAGTTACCCAGGCGCCACGCCATGTCCAACGCCAAGTCCGACTTCATCCGCGAGATTCTCTGGCGCGGCTTCATGCATCAGTGCACCGACCTCGATGCGCTGGACGCGGCCGCCAGCAAAGGTGTCGTGACCGGCTATATCGGCTTCGACTGTACGGCACCCAGCCTGCACGTCGGCAGCATGGTGCAGATCATGCAGCTCAGGCGCCTGCAGCAGTCCGGTCACCGGCCGATCGTCTTGATTGGCGGCGGCACCACCAAGATCGGCGATCCCTCGTTTCGCGACGAGGCCCGCCCGCTTTTGGATGACGCGCAGATTGCCGCAAACAAGGCAGGTATTCGCCAGATCTTCGAGCGCTTCCTGACCTTTGGCGATGGCCCGAGCGACGCCATCATGGTCGACAACGACGAGTGGCTCAGCGAGCTGAAGCTCGTGTCGTTTCTGCGCGACGCCGGCCGGCATTTCTCGGTCAACCGGATGCTCTCGATGGATTCGGTCAAGCTGCGGTTGGACCGTGAACAGCCGCTGAGCTTCCTTGAATTCAATTATATGGTCCTACAGTCCTACGACTTCGTCGAACTCTACCGGCGCTTCGATTGCGTCCTGCAAATGGGCGGCTCGGACCAGTGGGGTAACATCGTGAACGGCGTCGACCTTGGACGGCGCATGGCCGATGCCCAGCTATGGGGCCTTACCACACCGCTGATCACAACGGCGTCCGGCGCCAAAATGGGCAAGACGGCCGAGGGTGCCGTCTGGCTGAACGCCGAGATGCGCTCGCCTTACGACTACTGGCAGTTCTGGCGCAATACCGAAGACGCCGATGTCGGACGCTTCCTGAGGCTGTTCACGGACCTGCCGCAAGACGAGATCGAACGGCTTGAAGGGCTCGATGGGTCCGAGATCAACGAGGCCAAGAAGGTCCTGGCGAACGAAGCGACGCGGCTGTGTCACGGCGATGCCGCTGCCGCTGACGCGGCTGAAACCGCGAGGCGAACCTTCGAGGAAGGCGCCAGCGGCGATGCCCTGCCCGTCGCCGACATCACCCGTGTCCAGCTTGATGACGGTTTCCTGTTCTATGAGGGACTTAAGGAGACCGGTCTTGCCGCCTCAAACGGCGAAGCGCGGCGATTGATCAAGGGCGGCGGCGCAAGGGTAAACGACAAGGTCGTCAACGACGAGTTTCACAAACTCGGGCCCGACGACCTGGATGACGACGGCGCCATCAAACTCTCCGCCGGCAAAAAACGTCACGCCCTGTTGCGCCTTGCCTGACCCGCTCTATCCATAGATGGAGAGCGGATTCACGTCGTGAGGTGGAACCGTCCATCGGGTCCACCTCAACACGATCCGCTCTAACGGTCGTGGGTCGCGCCGTCGATGTCGAACGGTCCGATCTCATCGTTGCTTGGCGCCGTGAAGATACTGCGCAGATAGCCGGGCGCCAGAACCGACAGCGGGTCGACGCCAACTTCGGGATCGGCATAGGGGCCTTCGACCTGATAGGTCACGGCAAAGATACCGCCGCCTTCGTCACCGCCGGTTAGAATGTCGCCGACAATCGGCAAGTCGCCCAGGATGCTGTTGACGACATAGGCCGGCACAAGCGTACCGTTTAGACCAATCGTGTTGCCGGCCAGATCGATATCGCCCTCGACCGTGATACCGATGCCCGGCCCATAAGCTCGCGCGTCGTCGATGGCGACATTATCGTTGCGCTTCTCGAACGGCACCAAAGCGCTGTTGAACACCAGCCCTTCACCCGACACCGCATTGGCAATGCTGGTGAAGGATGCCAGCGACAAGATACGCGCCAGAATGGGCGTCTTGGTCATCGTCACGTCATCGATGCGCATGACGCCGATCACCGGCCGGTCAGGATCGGTGTCATCGATGCTCGCACGGATATCGATGGTGCCGCCGCGTGCATCATCGAACAGATCGAACAAGCGCATGGCATCGCCGGCGTCGCCAGCGGTGTGCGCGAAACGCCGCTCGTTTTCGTCGTGGCGCCAAATGCGCATGGTCATCGGCGCGCCACCGGCAAGCTCGCCGGTCAGGTGCAACTCTTCCCAGCGTTCGGCAGCATAATCGGCCTTTATCGCCACCGCGCTCAGGCTGTCGTCGTCACTGAGCCACACACGGTCGATACGCCCCTCCAGATGGAACGGCGGGAGTTCGGGACCGCTCGCCGAACTCAAATCGTTCATGTAAGGCACAAGGTCGAGGGCACCGCCATCGACAGCGATGTCATAACCGCCGTCGTCGCGCGCACTGAGCGAGCCGGCGAGGTCATTGCGGCCGAATGTGACACGCTCGAAGACGAGGCGTTCGAGAGCCAGATTATCGCCCGCAAGCGCGCCGCTACCCGCGACGGTGACGTCGTCGGTCGCCAGGTTGAGTCGCTCAATCAGCACCCCGCCGCTGCCGCGATCCAGCAAACGCAACGCAAACCGCCCGCTATCTCCGGGTGGCTTGTCCAGATTTACGATGGGGAAGACGACCTCGGCAGGTGTCAGATCCACGCTAATGTCCCAGGCTGTCTCGCCGCCCCATGATTCCACCATCTGGACATCAAGCGGCATCGCGCCGTCGATCGCGACCATGTCCGACACGCCGAGCGGGTCCAGGGCAGCGCGATCGATGCTGCCACTCAACGACAAGACACGCCGCGGCTGCGCATCGGCCAGGAAAGCCTGACGCAGCTCAGCCCTGAACGGTACGCCGCCCAGCGTCATGTCGGCAGAAACCTCCATGCTGGTGTTGTCGGCGCGTAGCGAGCCCACCGCATCTTCAACACGAATGTCACGGAAACCGGACGGCAGACCGACGCCGCTGATGTCGGCCTGAATCTCGAATGTGACATCACGGTTTGAGAGACCGGTCAGGTGCGGCAAACCGACGTCAAGGCGCCCGACGGCGGTCCCGGTCAGGGGCTCACTCCCCAGATCGAGTTCGTCGCCAACGCCGAGGCTCGGGTGGGTACCAATCTCGACGAGATCGTTCGCCGGTCCCTCAAACGCGAAGCCGATCGCAGTTCGGGAGTTGGCGCTTAGCGGCGCGATGGAGATCTCTCCCGCGCCGACCGTCAGGTCCAGCAGCGTACCGCCCTGGGTCTCCGCCAGCATCGCGTCATCGGCGATCGTGATCCGGCCATCAACACCGCTGATCGCCGGCATGTCGCCGTAATAGGTAATCGTGGTGTCCGACACGGTGCCTTCGAACCGGAAATCCTCCAGCGGCAGTTCACCGCGTTCAAGGTCTTCCAACTTCCAATCGAAGTTAAGAACCACGCTGTCGGCCGTGCCGCCGGACAAATGTTCGATGACCCATTCCCGTGACGACGAGGATGCAGAAAGCGGCCAGTAATCGGCCAATGCGTCGACCGGCAGGTTTTCGATCGTGACGTTCAAGTCGAAGACACTGTCGGGCCCAAGACCATCAAGCGTCGCATCGCCCGAAACCAGCGCCCGGTCGGTCACCACATGAAACGCCTGCAGCGTCAGATCGCTCAGGGCTGGCCCGACCTCTCCACGCGCCTCAGCGCTTGAGAACGCGATCGGTGCGGCAAAGAAACCCGGGAAATTGAGTGCGCCACTGTCGGCCTCCAACGCGAAACGGCCGTCCAGTAGGGCGAGGTCGCGGTCAAGCGTCAGTTGCACGCGGCCGGAGACCGGCGCTTCGATGCCGGCCAAGGGTTCAAGCCCCGGCACTGCGTCGGCCAGACTCTCGACCGGCACGCTCTGCAAGCCGACATGAGCGACCATCAGGCTGTCCTCGCGCCGGTAGACCGCGGAGACGTCGACAGGCACATCGGCCTCATCGAGGCGCACCATAAGATCGCCGACCAGGCGCAGGTCGTCACCCTCATGACGCAAAACCAGGTCAGCCTGCGGCGCGTTCCAGACGACCCCCAGAGCGAGGTCGTCAATCCAGAGATCCGCATCGACGATACTGACCTGGTGGAGATCCTGAAGCGCCGGCAAGGCGTCGCCAGCGTCAAGCAGCGCATCCATGATCGCTTCGCCGCCCAGCACGCCTTCGCGATGGTCGATAAGCGCCTCTTCGCCCTCGGCTGTCCGGTCGGCGCTGATATCGAGCGAAACGGCGCCATCGGCGCTCCGCACGACACGGATCCAGGGCCGAACCACGGTAGCATCGATCGGTCGAAATTCACCGCGCAGCAAGGGGCCCAAGGCAAGGTCTATGACCACCTCACGGGCCGCGAACGCAGTCTGGCCGTCGACGCCGACGCCCCGCAGGCCGTATCCTTTGACCTCCAGCGTGCCTTCCCAGTCACCCCAGGTCAGGACGGCCTGATCGATACCCAAACGGAACGCGCCGTCGTCACGGTTCAGCGCCGCCTCCAGGTACGGCGTCACGTTGCCCAGCACGATCGGGCCCTGAGTCAGCCGCCAGGTCAACGCGGCGAGCAGGATCACGGCGATGCCGACCAGCGTGCCGAGCAGATGGACCACAAATCGAGTTGCGCGGCGGGTCACGAAATTCCAGATACCGATTGAATTTTCATCAACTTAGTCGGTTTCCTCTCCTAACGGCGAGTCTCTATGATGGACCCTATGCACCTGCCCTACCTTGGCGGACTATCCGACCTGCCGAAGCCCGCCGATGCGGAGCGTGCCGAACGTGGCCGTCTAGCATGGCACGACGCCGCTGTCGCGGCAGGTCTTGGCGATCACGCAGAAGCGCTGGCCGCCGACCCGAACGGCCAGGCCCTGATGGCGGCGGTGTTCGGCAACAGCCCCTACCTCTCCCGCAGCCTGGAACGGCGACCGTTCCTGCTGACCGAATGGGCCGAACAAGGTCCCGACCCTATAGTGGACGTGGCCCTTGCCGGCCTTCATGACAACCGCCAAGAGCGGCCGGAAGCCATGATGAAGGCGCTGCGCGACGCCAGGCGTCACGTTGCCGTCGCCGTCGCCTTGTCCGATATCACGGGATTGTGGCCACTTCCGCGCATCACGGGCGCGCTCTCCGATTTCGCCGCCGCAGCGATAGACAGCGCTATGGCAAGCCTGCTGAACCAGGCTGCGGCATCAGGGAAAATCAGCTTGGTCCACAAAGACGACCCGACACGCGATAGCGGGTTGATCGTGCTGGGCATGGGTAAACTGGGCGGTGGCGAGCTGAATTACTCCAGCGACGTCGATCTGATCGTCTTGTGGGACGACGAGCGGCTGCAGACAGCCGATGGCGAGGCTCCCCAGGCGATCTGCGTCCGTTTGACCCGCAATCTGGTCAAGATGCTGGAGGAGCGGACCGCCGATGGCTACGTGCTGCGCACGGATCTGCGGTTGAGGCCCGACCCCGGTGCGACACCCTTGGCGCTTTCTGTCGATGCGGCCGAACTCTATTACGAGAGTCTGGGCCAGAATTGGGAACGCGCCGCGCTGATCAAGGCGCGACCGGTCGCCGGCGATATCGACGCAGGGAACGCTTTTCTCGACCGGCTGACACCCTTCATCTGGCGCCGCCACCTGGATTTCGCGGCGATCCAGGACATTCATTCGATCAAACGGCAAATCCATGCGCATAAGGGCGGCGGCCAGATTGCGGTCGCCGGACACAACGTCAAGCTGGGACGCGGCGGTATCCGCGAGATCGAGTTCTTCGCGCAGACCCAACAGCTGATCTTTGGCGGCCGCGAGCGGCAATTGCGTCCGCGCGCGACCTGCGATGCGCTGAACGCGCTCGTCCGGGCAACCCGCATCGACCGGCAGACGGCAGACGATATGATCGATGCCTATGGCAAGCTCAGGCGTATCGAACATCGCCTGCAGATGGTCGAGGACGCACAAACCCACTCCTTGCCGGAGAACCCGCATGCCCTCGCCGCCTTCGCGACCTTTCTTGGCTACCATGACCCCAGCACGTTCGCCGACGACCTGACCGGCATCCTGCGCCGGGTCGAGAGCCACTATGCCGACCTGTTCGAAGAAGCCGAACCGTTATCCGGCGGCGGCGATGGCGAGGAGGCCGGCAATCTGGTCTTTACCGGCAACGAAGACGACCCCGACACGCTCGCCACCCTGACGCGTATGGGTTTCGCCGACGCTGCGGCCATCGCCGCGGTGGTGCGTGGCTGGCACCATGGCCGTGTTCGCGCGACACGCAGCCACCGTGCCCGCGAGATCCTGACCGAGCTGGTGCCTGATCTGCTGGATGCCTTCGCCGGCGGCGTGAACCCGGATGCCGCACTGATGCGATTCAACGAGTTCCTCGACCACTTGCCGGCCGGCGTGCAGCTTTTTTCGCTGTTTCAGAGTAATGCCGGTCTGTTCGCGCTGGTCGCCAACATCATGGGTACCGCGCCGCGTCTGGCCGAACACCTGGCCCGCAACCCAAATCTGCTGGACCATGTGCTGTCGCCCGACTTCTTTGATCCCTTGCCCGACGCCAAGGTTCTGGAAGCTGACGCCGGCGCCGATCTCGCGTTGGCGCAAGGTGAAGAAGACCTGCTCGACCGGATCCGCCGGTGGACCCATGATCGGGAGTTTCAGCTTGGTGTGCAGCTCTTGCTGGGCAAGGTGACGCCTAGCGCCGCCGAACACAGCCTCTCCGATTTGACCGATGCGGCGCTGCGCGCCCTGACGCCACATGTGGCCCATCAATTTGCGCTTCAACACGGCACGATCGCGGGTGGTGGCATGGCGGTGTTGGCGCTTGGCAAATACGGCAGCCGGGAGCTGAACTTCGGCTCCGATCTTGATCTCGTTTTCATCTATGGCAGCCGCGGCGACGCCGATGCCTCGGACGGTCCCAAACCGCTTGCCACCAGCCAGTACTTCATCCGCCTGTGCCAACGCATGCTGAACGCGTTGACCACCATGACCAATGCCGGGCGCCTGTTCGAGATCGACATGCGGCTACGTCCGTCCGGCAGCGCCGGGCCCCTGGCCTCGGAGGTTTCCGGTTTCCTGCGCTACCAGCGCGACGACGCCTGGACATGGGAACACCTTGCGCTCACCCGGTCACGCATCATCCTGGCGCCTGACTGGCTGGCCCGGGAGATCAACGATGGCATCCGGGCCAAACTGGTTAGTCCCCGCGACGCCTCTAATCTGGCACGCCACATCGTCGACATGCGCGCGCGGATCGCCAGCCGCCATCCACCGCGCGACCGCTTCGACATCAAGTTCTCCGATGGCGGGCTGATCGACCTGGACTTCATCGCCCAGTTTCTGGTGCTGCGCTATGCCGACACGCACCCCTCGATCATTGCCAACAACTCCGTTGACGTGTTTGAGCGCGCCGTCGCGGCGGATCTGATCAATGAGCCTCTGGCACGCGATCTAATCGCCGCGCGGCAGCGTATGCATCAGGTCCAGGGCATCCTGAGGCTGGCCATGGCGCAGCCGACCGACGAAGCGCAGTTCCCGCAGGCATTGTGCGACATGCTGGTGCGTATGACGGGCGACGAGTCCTTCGACACCCTGCGACAAGAGCTTGAAATCGATCAAGCTCGCGTCAAAGAAACGTTCGAGAACCTGATTACCAACATCGTAGCAAAAGAGGACAACGATCCATGAGTGGCCCCGAACCCGGCGACAAGGCACCCGCCTTCAAGGCACCCACCGATGGCGACGGCACCGTCGAGCTGGCCAAACTGAAAGGCCAGAATGTCATCGTGTATTTCTATCCCAAGGACGATACGCCGGGGTGCACCAAGGAAGCCTGCGCGTTTCGCGATCAACTGCCCGATTTTACCAAGGCCGATGCGGTGATCCTTGGCGTGTCGCGCGACACCGTCAAGAAACATGACAAGTTCAAAGCCAAATACGATCTGCCCTTTACGCTCGTGTCGGACGAAGACGGTGCGATCACGGAGGCGTACGGAACTTGGGTCGAGAAGAGCATGTATGGGCGCACCTACATGGGCATCGAACGCGCGACCTTTCTGATCGACAAGAAAGGTGTCGTGCGCGAGGTCTGGCGCAAGGTGAAGGTCAAAGGCCATTCAGACGCCGTTCTCGAGGCGGTCAAGGAGCTCGCCTGACGGTGGCGATGGGCTACCGCAGCGCGGCGGTTGCCGCGCTGCGGACAGACGAACCGAAAGTCAAGGCTGCGGCGGCGCATGCCATGGCCGCGGCATGGCGCGACAACGGGCGCGAACCGGGATCAGGCGTGGCGCCCGATCGCCCGGCTCGTCCGGACCGACCGGTCCTGACACGGCCTGGCGACATGCCGAAACGCCGTGCGCTCACCACGCGCGCCGGCCAGGTTGCCCTGCTGCATGCCCTCGCGCATATCGAGTTCAACGCCATCGACCTTGCCTGCGACATGATCGCCCGTTTCGACGGCATGCCGCCGGCGTTCTATGGCGATTGGATTGGCGTTGCCGACGACGAAGCGCGGCATTTTCAGATGCTGCGCGACCGCTTGCACAGCTTGGACGCCGACTATGGCGACCTGGCGGCCCATGACGGTTTGTGGCAGGCCGCCGACGACACACGCGACGACCTGCTCGCCCGCCTGGCCGTTGTGCCGCTGGTTCTCGAAGCACGCGGGCTCGACGTCACGCCGGCCATGATTGCGCGGCTGAAACGTGCCGGTGATCATGACAGCGTTGCCATACTGGAGATCATCTACCGCGAGGAAATCGACCACGTCGCCGCCGGCAGTCGCTGGTTCCGCTATGTCTGCGAACAGCGCGACCTGGATCCCGAGCCGACATGGCGCGACATCGTCCGATCGCGATTCAAAGGCGCTCTGAAACCGCCATTCAATGAGCAAGCTCGGCAGGCCGCCGGACTACCACGCGCCTTTTATGAGGCGCTCAGCCCTTCGGCGTGATGCGATAAGCGCAACGCCGCGCGCCGGCCAAGATATGGCTCGTGCGCTCGACCGTCACCTTGTCGCCGAGGGCGCCTTGGAAGACTTCCAGCTCCGACCGGCACAAGCCCTGACAGACCTTTGCCGCAGCACAGATCGGACAGTGGTTTTCGGCCAGAATGTAGCTGCCGTCATCCTGGTTCTCCCACTCCGCCATGTAGCCTTCCTGGCTGCGCAGCTCGGCCAGTTGTGCGACGCGCTGCTCGACCGAGCGGCAGCCGTTCAGGCTCTTGCGGTAGCTCTCAAGCGTCTCGTCGGTGCGCGCGGCGATCAACCGATCAAGGCCGTCGGCGCCGAAGACTTTTTCGACGCTCTCCAGCATCGCTACGGTCAACTCGCTGTGGCTGTCGGGAAATCGGCCGTTACCTGTTTCGGTCAGATGCCAATGGCGGGATGGGCGCCCGACGCCTGCCCGCTCGTCGCGAAAGCTAACGAGATCTTCTTCCTGAAGCCGGTAGAGGTGCTGACGCACACCCATGGCCGTGATGCTGAGGCGTTCGCCCAAGGCCTGGGCGGTCATCTCGCCCTTGGTCTTGAGTAAAAACAGGATGCGATCCTGTGTTGATCGTTGGTCAGCGGTCATAGCGCTCATGCGTAGCGGAGCTAAGAAAAACTAGCATTTTCTTTCTAAATTGTCGAAGGGATGATGACGCCAGTCCAGTGCGTTATCGATCAATTCGCCGATGCGGCCTCCTGGCCATCGCCGTCGGCGCCGATGCGCGACGCCAGTGCGGCGGAAATGAACGCGTCGATATCGCCGTCCAGTACCGCATCCGTGTTGCTGGTTTCAACCCCCGTGCGCAGGTCCTTCACCATGCGGTAGGGCTGCAGCACGTAGGAACGGATCTGATGACCCCAGCCGATGTCGGACTTCTCGGCGTTGGCCGCCTGGGCCGCCTCTTCACGCTCCCTGAGTTCGCGTTCGTAGAGCCTGGACCGCAACATCGCCATGGCTTCGGCGCGGTTGCGGTGCTGCGACCGGTTGTTCTGGCATTGCACGACGATACCGCTCGGCAAATGGGTCAGACGAATAGCGCTGTCTGTTTTGTTGACGTGCTGACCGCCGGCGCCGGACGCGCGATAGGTGTCGACGCGCAGATCCTTGTCGTCGATCTCAACTTCGATGGTGTCGTCGATGACCGGCGAGATATCGACGCTGGCAAAACTGGTATGGCGGCGCGATTGTGAATCGTAGGGCGAAATGCGCACCAGCCGGTGAACGCCGGTTTCCGTCTTCGCCCAACCATAGGCGTTGAGGCCGCTGATCTTGACCGTGGCCGACTTGATGCCCGCCTCCTCGCCCGCGCTCGCTTCGATCGCCTCGACCTTGTAGCCGCGCCGCTCGGCCCAGCGCACATACATGCGCAGCAGCATCTCGGCCCAGTCCTGGCTCTCGGTGCCGCCGGCCCCGGCATGCACCTCCAGGTAACAGTCGTTGGCATCGGCTTCGCCGGACAACAAGCTCTCAACACGGATCTTGTCGGACTTGGCGGCCAACGCTTGAAGCGCCTTGAAGGCGTCCTCGACCAGCTGTTCTTCGCCCTCGGCTTCAGCCAGTTCGGCGAGTTCCATGTTGTCGTTGAGTGCGGTCTCCATTTCGCGCACGGCATCAATGGCGCCGGTCAAGCGCGTGCGTTCGCGCATCACCTTCTGGGCGCGCTCGGGATCGTTCCAGAGCTCGGGGTCTTGAGCGAGGTGCTCGATTTCGTCGAGGCGGACTAGGGCATTATCCCAGTCAAAGATGCCTCCGTACGAGGTGGAGGGAAGCTTCGATGCTGGCGCTCAATTCCTGCATATCCGCACGCATGGCACTCTCCGTTTACGTTTCGCGCGGCAACCTGACGATGTGCCGCCGCCGCGTCAAGCCTGCTTGTCCGCACGCACGCCAATTCAATCGGTTGGTCAGTTTCTGTAGGCTGCGGTCAATAGAGGCCGGATGCGTCGAGGCCTTCGGCGTGTTCGCTGCTGGTTGGGACGGAACCCTGCTTGAATGCTTCGACGATGACTCGGCTGGTACCGGCGCCGGGCAACAGGCCGCTGTCGGCGTCGATGCGCACGAGTTCGAGACCGGGCGGAATGCGGAACGGAATGCCCGGCGTGTCGGCAAGAGCCTCCTCCATGAAGGCCTTGAAGATCGGCCCGGCGACCGCAGAGCCCGCCTCGCGCGGGCCAAGCGATTGCGGCTGGTCGAAGCCGACATAGACGCCAACAACAAGATCGGGCGAGAAACCGACAAACCAGGCATCACGGTATTCGTTCGTGGTGCCCGTCTTGCCGCCCAGCGGTTTGCCGATCGACGAGATACGCGCACCGGTCCCGCGCAGCACGACACCTTCCAGCAACGACACCATCTGATAGGCGGTGGTAGCCTCGATCACCTGCTCGCGCAGATCCGGCAGACGCGGGATCTCCGCGCCGTCGCGCCAGACGTCAGCCTGACACACCGGGCAGGTTCGGTCGTCGCGTTGCCAGATGGTCAGTCCGTTGCGATCCTGAATACGTTCGATCAGTGACGGTTCAATCCGCTTGCCGCCGTTGACGATCATGCCGTAGGCGGTCGCCATCTGGAGCAGCGTCGTCTCCCCGGCGCCCAACGCCATCGGCAGATAAGGCGGCAGGTCCTCGATGACACCGAAGCGCGCGGCGTAATCGGCGATGACGTCCATGCCCAACTGGTTGGCCAGGCGCACGGTCATCAGATTGCGCGATTTCTCCAGACCCAACCGCAAGGTCGACAGCCCATAGAATTCCTGGGTGTAGTTCGCAGGCCGCCAATCGGGCAGCCCCTCGCCCTGGGCGAAGACGATCGGCGCATCCTCAACCAGACTGGCCGGTGTGAAGCCGTGATCGAGCGCGGCCATGTAGACGAACGGCTTGAACGCGGAACCGGGCTGACGCATCGCCTGGGTCGCGCGATTGAATTCACTGTCGGTAAAGCTGAAGCCACCTTCCATCGCCAGGATTCGTCCGGTGTGCGGGTCAAGCGCGATGATCGCGCCGCCGACTTCGGGGATCTGGCGCATGGCGAGGAACCGGATGTCGTCGGCACCGTTCCAATCGTCTGGCGCATCGTAGTCCCTGACACCGATGATATCGCCCGGGGTCAACACATCGGACGCGCGGCTGACCGCGGGGCCCAGGCTGCCGTCTTCCTGCACCCGGCGGGCCCAAGTCAGATAGTTCGACGGAATGTAACCGGTGGTGCCGTCGTCCAGTCCAATGGTCGCGCCTGCGTTGTCGGCTTCCAACACAACACCTTTGAACCAGGGCGCCAATGCTTCGGGTTCCTCGAAGGCCGCGAGCCGCTCGGCCCAATCATCACCCAGCTCCATGGTGTCGAACGGGCCGCGCCAGCCATGCCGGCGATCGTATTCGGCAAGGCCATCACGCAACACCGCGCGCGCGATATCCTGGAGCCAGGGATCGATCGTCGAGCGGACATAGAGTCCGCCTTCGTAGAGTGCGTCCGTGCCATAGAGATCGACGATCTGGCGACGGATGTCTTCGGTCGCGTAGTCGGCAACGGCCATATCGGCGGCGGCTCGCGGGTGGACCTCTATTGGTTCGCTCTGGGCTGCCGCAGCCTCGGCGCGCGTGATCAGGCCGTCCGCAAACATACGCGCGATCACCCAGTCCCGCCGGGTCTTGGCCTCAACGGGTCTGTTGATCGGGTGGTAGTTGTTGGGCGCCTTCGGCAAAGCCGCCAGGTACGCTGCCTCGGCAATCGTCAACGCGTCGAGCGGTTTGTCGAAGTAGGCAAGCGCCGCTGCGGCGACACCATAGGCGCCGTAACCCAGATAGATCTCGTTCAGATAGAGCTCGAGGATACGGTCCTTGCTCAACGCCTCTTCAATGCGGAACGCAAGAATGGCTTCCTTGATCTTGCGTTCGATCGAGACTTCGTTGGTCAACAGGAAGTTCTTGGCGACCTGCTGGGTGATCGTCGACGCACCCTGCATGCGCCGATCCTCGCCGAGGTTGCGCAAGTTGACGATGGCCGCACGAACGACGCCCAGCGGATCGACACCACGGTGTTCGTAAAAATGCTGATCTTCGGCCGCCAGGAACGCGTCGACCACGCGCTGGGGGATCGCCTCGATGGGAACGAACACGCGTTGTTGAATGGCGTACTCCGCCATCAGGCGGCCATCGCCGGCGTAAACGCGCGTAGCGACCGGCGGCTCGTAATCGGCGAGTTGCCGATGCTCCGGCAGATCGCGGCCGTATTCGTAGAAGATGAACGCCACAACGGCGACCGCCGCCACAACGCCAAGCGTCAATAGCCCAAATAGCCAGACAAGGGCGCGTAGCACGCGAAATCGGCGTTGTTTTGCCAAGTATCTTCTCCCGGGAAGCCCGACTATGGCGCCAGATTATGGCGCGGATGGGACACCCGCCTTAAGTCCCGCCGTCACACATTCAAGCGAATGGTGACGCCGTTAACCTTCTCATACCGTGAAGTCGAGCCAGATTCACGCTGTTGATTCAGGCGGCGAGCGCGATCCGCTCTAGTAGCCGCCGTCTTGGAAATGGACGTCGATCGCCGCGGTGATGGCCGACATGAACTGGCGACGATAGGACTCGCTGTTCAAGTTCAACTCTTCGTCGGCGTTCGACATGTAGCCCAATTCGACCAACACCGAGGGAACGTCCGGCGCCTTCAAGACACGGAAACCGGCAAAGCGGTGCGCGTTCGACCGCAACTTGACCGAGCTCTGCAACTCCGCGGTGAGCAGGCGCGCAAATTGGGCCGACGCGTTGGTCGTCTCGCGCTGCGCAAGATCAATCAGGATGTCGGTGGTCAATGGGTCATAGGCCACGTTGACGAAGTCGACGCCGGCGATCAGGTCGGCCTTGTTTTCCTTGGCCGCGAGTTGGGCGGCTTCGTCGTCGGATGCAGTTTCCGAAAGCGTGTAGACGCCGGCGCCGCGCATGCTCCGGTCGTCCATACTGTCGGCATGCACCGAGATAAAAAGATCGGCACCGGCGGCGCGCGCTGTTTCCACTCGCTCGGCGAGCCGCAAGAAGATATCGCTGTCGCGCGTCATGACCACAGTGTAACGGCCGGTCGCCTCGAGCTGGCGCTTCAGTTCGCGCGAGGCGTCCAAAACGATGTCCTTTTCGTAGACGCCGCTTAGACCGACCGCGCCGGGATCAACCCCGCCATGACCGGGATCGATAACGATAACCAGTCTGTCGGGATTCGGTTTGATGCCCGGCAGCGGCGGGCCGTCATAGACCGGCACATCGAACGTGGTCGCTGCGACCTGCACGCTTGTTTGCTGAATCTCAACGACCGGTTCGGTCACGACGCCGGGCGCCTCCTGGGCAGCGACAAGGTCGAGAACGAAGCGGTAGCTGAAACTGGCCGAGGGCTCCAGGATGAACACACGCTGGACGCTGACCGGTCCGTTGACGTCGAGCACGATGCGCGAGTGGCCGGGCTCAAACACGCCAAAGCGGAAACCGTCGATCAGACCGGTCGAGACCTGTTGCGACTGTTCCGGGATTTGCCATGCCACTTCGGGCAGATCGATGACCACCCGGTAGGGGTTCTCCAGGGTCGAAATCTGGTAATCGACCGCCGTACTGACATCCAGCACGAACCGTGTCGCCTCGGCGTTGACGCCGGTCCTGACCCCGATCACCTGGGGTTCGGCGGCACGCGCCACATCCGTCGCCAAAAAGGCAGCCATCGCCAGGGCCATCACGACCAAACCGCACCGTGTGCGCCACTGACACCAAGAACTAACGGTTGTCCGTCGGGCTTGCCGCATACTAGAATGTCTCTGTCGCTGAACCGTCGCTTTTATCACTGCCTCTATGGCATTGATAGACATGGGTAAAAAGCGACCCTATAGAATCACGATCTGCGCGCCACGGCAAGCCTTGGCGTGCACCCTGACTAAAGGATTCAGGTGGAACCCCAAATTTTGACACCGAAACCGACATTCGGACCCAGCCATCCACCGACCGGCCATGCCGGCTGTGGACAAGGCCGTCCGGCCTGCGGTTTTGCGGCCATTTCCGGGGTTTCGCACGCAACCGCGACGGCCCCAAGACGGCGCGACTCGATCGCCGCCCTCCCGGCCGTCCCCGACAACAGGACCTTACATGACACGACGTATGTTGATCGATGCCGGCCACCGGGAAGAGACCCGGGTCGTCGTCGCAGATGGACAGGAGCTCCAAGAATTTGACGTTGAATCGTCAAGTAAATCGCAGCTTAAAGGGAACATCTATCTCGCCAAGGTAACCCGCGTCGAACCGTCGCTTCAGGCGGCGTTCGTTGACTACGGCGGCAACCGCCACGGCTTTTTGGCCTTCAGCGAGATCCATCCCGACTATTTTCAGATCCCGGTATCCGACCGCGAGGCACTGGCCGCCGAGCAGGCGCGCCTTGTCGACGAAGCGCGCGATGCCGACGAGAGTGAGGCCGATGAAGAGGCCGCCGCCGACGAGGCGTCCGACGCCGATGACGGCGCATCCGACGATCACGACGATGCCGAAGATGTGAACGACGACGGCGACGATGCCGACGACGGCAACGACGCGGATGACACCGAAGCCGAAGACGACGAGTCGGCTGCCGCGGCCGAAGACGACAACGCCGGTGACGACAGTGATCGCGACGACAGCGGCGATGACAACGCGGCAGGCGAAGACAGTGCATCAGACGACGCTGCCAAACCGGTCGCGGCCAGAAACGAAAAGCCGCGACGGCGACCGCGACGGCGCCGCCGTTCCAACAACGACGACGATCACGGCGATGATCGCGAACAGGTGGCGCGCCGCGAAGCGATCCTGAAGCGCGGCTACAAGATCCAGGAAGTCATCAAGCGGCGTCAGATCCTGCTGGTCCAGGTCGTCAAGGAAGAGCGCGGCAACAAGGGCGCGGCGCTGACGACCTATATGTCGATCGCCGGGCGTTACTGCGTCCTGATGCCGAACACGCCGCGCGGCGGCGGCATCTCGCGCAAGATTGCCGATCCGCAGCAGCGCCGACGTCTGAAGACCATCGCGCAGGACCTCAACGTGCCCGAAGGCACCGGCCTGATCATCCGCACCGCCGGCATGGGCCGCACGAAAGCCGAGATCAAGCGCGATTTCACCGGCCTGCTGAAACAGTGGGAGAGCATCCGCGAGGAGACGCTGAAGTCCGCCGCGCCGATGCTGATTTACGAAGAGGCGAACATTATCAAGCGCGCGATCCGCGACCTCTACACCAAGGATGTCGACGAGGTGCTGGTCGAGGGCGACGAAGGCTACAAGATGGCCAAGTCCTATATGCGCCTGTTGATGCCGAGCCATGCCAAGCGCGTCCAGCAGTACACCGACGCGGTACCGCTGTTTCACAAGTTCAATGTCGAGCACAAGCTTGACGCCATGCACAGCCCGATCGTCCAGTTGAAGTCGGGCGGCTACATCGTGATCAACCCGACCGAGGCGCTGGTCGCCATCGACATCAACTCCGGCCGCTCGACCAAGGAGCGCAACATCGAGGAGACCGCGCTCAAAACCAACAGCGAGGCGGCGGTCGAGATTGCCCGCCAGCTACGCCTGCGCGACCTTGCCGGCCTGATCGTCATCGACTTCATCGACATGGATGAAGGCCGCAACGAACGCGCGGTCGAACGTAAGCTGAAGGAAGCGCTGAAGAGTGACCGCGCCCGCATCCAGGTCGGTAGGATCAGTTCCTTCGGTCTGTTGGAACTGTCACGTCAGCGATTGCGCCCCAGCCTGCATGAAGCACTGAGCGACGTCTGTCCGCATTGCGGCGGCAGCGGGTTTGTCCGCTCCATCGGCTCGACTGCGCTGCATGTCTTACGCGGTGTCGAGCAGGAGGGCATGCAGCAGCGTTCCCAATCGATCCGCGTTCAGGTGCCGACGGAGGTCGCGCTTTATCTGTTGAACGACAAGCGACCTTCGCTGATCGAGATCGAGCAGCGCTACGATATGACGGTTCTGGTCGAACGCGACGAAGATCTGGTCCCACCGGACTTCCGTGTCGAAACCGTGGTCCCGCGTACGGACGGCCAACCGATTGAGTTGCTCGCCGGTTCCGAGGCCGGTGCCCAAGACAGCAACGAGCGCACGGAAGCCGATGACGGCGATGGCGAGGACGGCGGCCGGCGCCGCAAACGCCGGCGCAAGTCGCGGCGGCGGCGCGGCGGCGACGGCGAACGCGATAACGTCAGCGCGGCCAGCGACGGTGACGACGAGAACGCCGCCAACGACGATGACGCGGCGCCCAAGGCAAAATCTGATCGTGATGACGAGGAAGCCGGCGAAGGCCGCAAACGGCGGCGGCGCGGCAAACGTGGCGGTCGCCGTCGCCGCGGACGCGGCGAGGCCGCGGCAAGCGAGACCGCCGAAGCAGGTGCCGAAACCGCCGATGCCGGCAACAACGACGAGACTCAGCCCGGCGAGGAGACGCATCCTGGCGAAGCGACTGCATCGTCCGATAACGCATCAAGCGACGACGAAGTGAAACCCGAGAAGAAAAAGCGTCGCTCTCGCGCTAAGGCAAAGGACAAGAAGGCAAGCGAGGCGAAGAGCGGTGACGACGCGCCAACAACGCCTGAGGACTCCGGCGAACCGGCCGCCGACAACGGCAACGATGAGCCCGCCCCCTCTGCGGAGACGCCGGCCCGTGACGATGACACCATCCCGGTCGCCACGTCGGGTGGCGACGACGAAACCGCGACGGTATCGGGCGGCAACAACGGCGGTGGGCCGGTGCGAGAGCCCGACCCGACGCCGGATGAAGCCGCAGAGACGCCCCGCTCCGGCCCGCCGCGACGCGGGTGGTGGCAAAAGATCGTTCGTTAGAATGACGCCGGGTTGGTTCCGGCCGTCATTGCCTGAGCTGACTCGGTAGCCACGCCACGAGGCGTTGTGCCGCTTCGTCGATATCCGCTGTCGGCCCGGAAAACGAGATGCGTATGGACTGGCGCCCGCGCAGCGGATCGAAGTCGATGCCGGGTGTCATCGCAACACCCGTCGCATCAAGAATCTGCTCGCACAGAGCTTCGCTGTCATCGGTCAGGTGAGCAACGTCGGCGTAAATGTAGAAGGCACCATCGGCTTGGCTCAGGCGGTCGAGCCCTGCCCTGGGCAACCTGTCGAGCAGCAGCTCTCGATTGTCGCTGTAAACGGCAACGTTGTCTCTTAGTTCGTCGTGACAGTCGAAGGCCGCAACGGCCGCGAACTGGGACAGCGTCGGCGGCGAGATAAAGAAGTTCTGCGCCAGCCGCTCGACCGATTTCTGCAGCCCTTCGGGCACGACCATCCAGCCGACGCGCCAGCCGGTCATCGAGAAGTACTTCGAGAAACTGTTGATGACGACGGCATCGGCGTTCAGCCCAACAGCGCTCGTCGCGTCGAAGTCGAAGCCGATACCGTGATAGATCTCGTCGGAAATCAGACGGATCCCCTGGGCCGCGCAGTAGTCGCAGAGCGCCACCATGCCGGCGTGGTCGATCATCGTGCCGGTCGGGTTGGATGGGCTCGCGATGATCAGGCCATCCAGCGTGCCCTCATGCGCTTCCAGCATGGCGACCGTCGGTTGGTATCGGGTTTCGTGGTCAACCGGCAAGCCGACGGCTTCGATGCCCAAGGCACTCAGTATGTTGCGGTAGCAGGGGTAACCGGGCTCGGCAATGGCGACGCGATCGCCGACGTCGAAAGCGGCGAGAAAAGCCAGCACAAAACCACCTGACGAACCGGTCGTGACAACGACGTGGTCGCTCGGAACACGGACACCGTAAGTATCGTCGTAGTGGCGTACGATGGCCTCACGCAGCGGCCCGATACCCAAGGCGACCGTGTAGCCCAGACGTTCATCGTCGATGGCGCGCTGCGCTGCCTGCCGCACCCCGCGGGGCGCCGACGTGCCCGGCTGTCCAACCTCCAGATGCAGGACGTCCCTGCCCGATGCCAGCCTTTCGGCGGCCGCGCGCATCACCTCCATGACATAGAACGGCGGCACGCTGCCACGGCTTGAGACCTTGATCGCCATGGTCAGCCCCAGTCAGCCCCAGTCAGCCACCGACCGCAAGCCCGAACCCGCGGGGGTCGTTGACGAAGCTGCAGCTCTCGGCGCTGCTGCGCACACCGCCCGGGCAATAGATCGCGTTGACCCGACCGAGCTCTGGGAACGAGCGCAATTCGTAACCGCGGCCAATCAGGGCATCGAGAACGCTCTGCGGCAACGACTCCTCGACAATGGCAACATTGGGCAAACCGGGATCGAAGACCCTGGGCGCATCGACGGCTTCGGCCAACGACATGTCCGCCTGCATGATGCCCGCGGCAACCGTCGCCATGACCGGACCCGCGACAATGCCGCCCGACGTCGCGCCGACAAAGATCACGTCTTGCGTATTCTCGTTCACCATCAGCGCCGGCATCAACGACAAACCATTGCCCCAGCCCTCGCCTGGCCTTGCCGCCAGCACGATACCGGTCCCGGGCGCGACTCGGCCGTTGCCGAACAGGCTGTTCATGGTGAAGACGCAGGTTGCCGCATTGCCGAAAGCGTCGACGACGGCGACACTGGTAGACGCAGGATTTTCCTGTACCGGCGTGGGCGGCGCCGGCAAAGCGTCAAGCGGCGTGGCCGCAGCAGGGTTGTAGCTCGACATCAACAGGTCAACGATCGCCGGATCAGGCGGCGCATTCGGCGCCATGGTCCGCGCGACGGCGGCGCGAAGCGAGACCGCCGCTTGCAGGTGCGCCCGGGCCGACGGATCCGACTGGGCGAAGACGTTGCCATCGTCGTACATCGACCAAACCCACAAGCTCGTCGCTCCGGCATCGAAGCCGGGACCGGGAACATTCAGCGGTGCTTCTGCGCCGAAAATGACTTGCGGCACGGCGACGCTGTAGGTCTCGCGCCACGCGGGGCGGAAGTTACGCATGTCTTCGAGAGTGATTCGGTTGCCGATCGACTGTACGGCATCGACGAACTGCGCGGCGCCCAGACTGGTGTAAAAATCGCCGGCGCCACGCGTGCGAATATAGGTGAGCATGGCGCTCAGATCGAGTTGGATCAGCTCGTCGCCTTCGCGCAGCGGCGTACCGTCAGGTCGGGCAAAAATGCTACGCGCGGCCGGGTCCTCGATCAGGGCATCGCCGACCAAGGACAGATCGCGCGCCAGGGCCCGCGAGACCGGATGGCCGAACCGCGCCATGCGCTCGGCCGGCGTGATCAGGTCGGTCCACGGCAGGACACCCATTTCCGCGTGTAGCGCGGCCATACCGCGCACGGCGCCGGGGATGACGGTGGGCCGGAACTCGCCTTCCGGCGACGCGGCGGGCATGGCGTCGCGGAAGTCGATCAATCTTGCCTGATTTTCGCCTTGTGTGTAGCCGATACACGCACCACCTGCGGCCAGAGACGAGGCGGCGGGATAGGTCACGGCGCTGGCGAAGAAATAGGCGACCGCAGCATCCGCGGCGCTGCCGCCAGCCGCCAAGGTCGAGCGGGCGACAAGAACGGCGCGCGGTTCATCACCGGCGACGCCGCCGAAGAAACCCTCGACGATGGGCGTGCCCTCGGTAACGTCATCGTCAAAGCCGTCTAAGGAGTCGCAACCGATGACCGTTGCCGAGACCAGCAAAACCGCCGCACAATGGCGGACCATGCGTGGGATTGTCACAGCATCTGCGAGAGCGTTCCGCATTGTTCTCCTTGCGGTTTTTTCTACCAATTTGGTTGTAAGTGCTCTGCCGTGGAGTCCTGCTTACGCCCAGTCCAGGCAGATCTCGATCCTGCGTGATGCAGAAATCGAAGATACCATTCGGGTTTACTCTACGCCACTGTTCCAGGCCGCCGGTCTCGATCCCGCCTCAATCAACATCCATCTGGTCAACGACCGGTCGCTGAACGCCTTTGTTTCCAACGGGCGGAACATGTTCATCTTCAGCGGTCTATTGATGAGCACCAATGATCCAAATCAAATCATTGGCGTCATCGCCCATGAGACCGGCCACATTGCCGGCGGTCATTTGGTCAGCGTGCGTGGCGAGATAGAGAAGGCGTCGGCGGCGGCCATTCTGTCGACCATACTGGGCATCGCGGTCGCGGCGGCCACAGGCGAAGGCGCGGCGGCGGCAGCCGGGTCGACGATCGGCGCGGGCATCGCCCAACGCGAGTTCTTCCGTTACACCCGAACCCAGGAATCGGCGGCCGATCAGGCCGCCCTCTCCTATCTCGATGCAACCGGTCAGTCATCCGAAGGGCTCTACGACCTGCTCAAGACCTTCGAGAACCAGGAACTGCTCTCGGCGACCAATCAGGATCCCTATATGCGGACCCACCCGCTGACCAGCGATCGCCTGCATGCTGTACGGCACCATCTGGAGGTGTCGCCCTACGCACAAACACCGTCCGGGCCCGACCTGGTGATGCGCCAAGATCGCATGGTCGCCAAGCTGGTCGGTTTCCTGGAAAGCCTGAGGGTAACCTTGCAGCGCTACCCCGAGAGCGATCAGAGTGTGCCCGCCCGCTACGCCCGCTCCATCGGCTATTACCAAGACCGCCAGATGGACAAAGCCGTGCCGTTGATCGACGGCTTGATCGCCGAGGAGCCCGACAACCCCTACTTTCACGAACTGAAGGGCCAAATGCTGTTCGAGACCGGGTCCGGTGAGCTGGCGATCGAGAGTTACGCACAATCGGTCGAATTGGCGCCTGACCAGCCCTTGTTGCAGGTCGGCTATGCCCGGGCCCTGATCGAAAGCGATCAGGAAGCTAATCTGGAGCTTGCCGCCAGCGCGCTGGAGCAGGCGCTGCGCTACGAGGAACGAAACGCCAATGCCTGGCGCCTTCTTGGCATCGCTTACGGCCGGCTCGGCCTGGAAGCGCGCTCGGCGATGGCATCTGCAGAATCCGCCTACCTGACGGGCGATCACGAACGATCGCAGTTCCTGGCCCAACGCGCGCTGCAGGGCCTTGAGTACGGCACACCGGACTGGCAGCGGGCCAACGACATCCTGAACGCCATCAGCCCCAGCGACGGTTAGAGCAAATCCCGCTCTGGAATTCTATCCACCGTTTCACCGGAGGCATGGCCGGCGAGCGCCAATTGCGCGGCTCCTGCCCCATGCTATAAACCTCGCCACCACGGCGTCCGACCGGATGCCGGCCGACCGCGACTGGAACGGAACGGACCATGGCCTCCACGGTGCTCATCCTGAATGGCCCGAACCTTAACCTGCTAGGCGACCGCGAGCCCGAAATCTACGGCTACGAGACCTTGGCCGATATTGAAGCGACGGCGCGTGAGCATGGCAAACACGCCGGGCTCAAGGTCGATTTTCGCCAGTCCAACCACGAAGGCCAGCTTATCGACTGGCTGCATGAGGTGCGTGGCAAGGCGATTGGCGTGATCGTCAACGCAGGCGGGCTGACCCATACATCGGTTGCCTTGCTCGATGCCTTGAACGCGATGGACATGCCGATCATCGAGGTCCACTTGTCGAACATCCATCGCCGTGACTCGTTCCGCCGCCATTCCTACGTCGCCCAGGCCGCGACCGGTTCGATTTGCGGTTTCGGGTCCCACGGTTATGTTCTCGCGCTTGACGCCATGGCGCGTTTGATCGAACGGAAGGGTGCATGAGCAGCAATTTCAAAGTCGATGCCGAGGCCATTCGCGAACTGGCGCATCTGCTCGACGAAACCGGGTTGAACGAAATTGAGATCGAGGACACCGGACGCCGGCTGAGAGTCGCCCGTGGTCTCACCAGCGTGCCGGCTGCCGCCGCGCCGGCGCCGGTACCGGTCGCGCAGACGTCGGAGGCCAGCGCGCCGGCACCATCCGACATCGCCGAAGCCGGTGCCGTCGCTTCGCCCATGGTCGGCACCGCCTACCTAGCGCCGGAACCTGGCGCGGCACCTTTCGTCAAGGTCGGCGACAGTGTCGCGGAAGGCGACACGCTGCTGATCATCGAGGCCATGAAGGTGATGAACCCGATCCGCGCGCCGCACGGCGGCACGGTCGACCGGGTGCTGATCGAGAATGGCAGCCCGGTCGAATACGGCCAATCTCTGATCATTCTCGCCTGACGGCGATGTTCGAAAAGGTCCTGATCGCCAACCGCGGAGAGATCGCGCTTCGCATTCACCGTGCGTGCCGCGAAATGGGCATCCGCACCGTCGCCGTTCATTCCGAGATCGACGCCGGGGCCATGCACGTGCGCCTGGCCGACGAAAGCGTGTGCATCGGACCGGCGGCGGCGTCGGAAAGCTATCTGAACATTCCGGCCATTGTTTCAGCCGCTGAGATCAGCGGCGCCGAGGCGATCCATCCCGGCTACGGCTTTCTGTCGGAAAACGCCCGCTTTGCCGAAATCGTCGAGGAACACGGCATCACGTTCATCGGCCCGAACAGCGAGCATATCCGCCTGATGGGCGACAAGCTCGCCGCGCGTGAAAAGGCTGCGGAACTCGGCCTGCCGTTGGTGCCGGGCTCACCCAAGGCTGTCGAGAACCCGGGCGAAGCCTCCGAGATCGCCGATGAGATTGGCTATCCGGTCCTTCTAAAAGCGGCAGCCGGCGGTGGCGGACGCGGCATGACCCTGGTCCATGACGCCGACGATCTGGCCAGCGCCTTTTCGCGCACCCAACACGAGGCCGAGGCGGCGTTCGGCAACGGCGCGCTCTATGTCGAGAAGTATCTGGTCAAGCCGCGCCATATCGAGGTCCAGATCTGTGGCGACAGCTTCGGCAATGTCGTGCATCTGGGCGAACGGGATTGCTCGGTACAGCGGCGCCATCAAAAGGTCGTCGAAGAGGCTTTGAGCCCCGCGCTTAACGATGTCGAGCGCGCGCGGCTTGGCGACATGGCGGTCAACGCCATGAAGAAGCTGGGCTACACCAATCTGGGCACCGTCGAGTTCCTCTATACCGGTGGTGAGTTCTACTTCATCGAGATGAACACGCGCCTGCAGGTCGAGCACCCGGTGACGGAGCTCGTTACCGGCATCGATCTGGTGCGCGAACAGATCCGTCTGGCGACCGGCGCCCCACTCAGCTTCGGTCAGAAGGACGTGCGCTTCGAAGGCCACGCCATCGAATGCCGCATCACGGCCGAAGACCCCGAGACGTTCATGCCGGCGCCTGGCAAGGTGACCAGCTTCCACGCGCCCGGCGGCATGAGCGTGCGCGTCGATTCAGCACTCTATGCCGGTTACGCCGTACCGCCGAACTATGACAGCCTGATCGCCAAGCTGATCGTTCATGGCCGCAACCGTATCGAATGCATGATGCGTTTAAGACGCGCGCTCGAAGAGTTTGTCATCGACGGTATCGCCACGACGATCCCCCTGCACCAGCGGCTTATGGCCAATCAGGATTTTGCCAATGGCGACTACGACGTCGCATGGCTGGAGCGCCTGCTGGCCGACGAAGACTAGGCCGGCGACAAACCGGGACCCGCCTGCGCGCGACGGCAAGAACCGGATCGCGTCTTGATTTCGCCGCTTCGCGATGCCATCAAATTAGATCATGACTCAGGAGGCCACGTGACGGGACTGACGCCGGGCCTGTTGTTGCGCGCCTATGCCGCCGGTGTGTTTCCGATGGCCGAACACCAGGACGACTCCGAGTTGTTCTGGGTCGACCCCGAACGGCGCGGTGTTATCCCTCTCGACAGCTTCCATGTGCCGCGAAAGCTGAAACGCACGCTCAAGCGCCATGTCTTTGAGATCCGCGTTGATACCGTGTTCGACAACGTTGTCGAAGCATGTGCCGAACCGTCGCCAGGGCGCGAGACGACCTGGATCAACCACGCGATTCGCCAAGCCTATGGCATGCTGCATCAACTGGGGCACGCTCACAGTGTCGAGGCGTGGCGCGACGGCGATCTTGTCGGTGGCCTCTATGGCGTCAGTCTGGCCGGTGCGTTCTTTGGCGAGAGCATGTTTTCGCGCACCACAGACGCCAGCAAAGTCGCCTTGGTCCACCTGGTCGAACGCCTGAGAGCCGGCGGCTTCCAGCTCTTGGATGCCCAGTTCATGACCGACCATCTGGCACGATTCGGCGCGGTCGAAGTGTCGCGCGCGGCCTATCACCGGCTGCTTAAGGAAGCGATGAAGGTCGAGGCCGACTTCTATTCGCTGGATTCGGCCTCAGGATCGGTCCCGGATTCACCTTCCGCGTCTTCCGACACCTCGTCGTAGGCGGTCAGCGAACAATCCATCACCCAGATATCGTAAACCGGGTGCTCCAACGCCGAGACACCCGGGCTCGAGGCGAACATCCAACCGTTGAAAATGCGCCGCCGCTCCTCGTCTTTCATCTCGTCGATCTCCAGAAAGGCCGTGCTTTCCGGCGTCTCTTCGGGCGGCGTCTTCTGGCAGCTGCGCGGCGTCACCTCCAGCGTGCCGAAATGGGCGACGCTGCCGACGGGTACGGTAAACGACGTGAAACGCGCGGTGACCTTGTCCATGCCGCCCAGCACGACATAGGGATAGGACTCATAGGTCTGCGCGACAGCGCTATGCACCGCCATCCAACAAAATCCAACCAGGCAGAAAGAAAGAACGGCCTTCACGCGAAGGGTTTCTCCAGCGACGCGACGAGATCGGCCAGGACTTGTCGAACCTGCTTTTCGTCGCATCCCATGACGACCGCGTCTTCAAGCGCCTCTTGGGCCATCTCGTGAAGCTCTTCCAGGTTTTCGTTCAACAAGGCGAGCTTGTCGACACACGACACCGGCTCACCGTCCGGACCGATCCAAGTTTTTGGCAGGTATTTGTGATCGTTTGTGGGCATGGTGCTGTCAGCGCTGGGCCGTTTCGATGGCTGTCGTCCGAATCGAGGTGGCGGACACAGACGCGGATATCGGAGCGACCGGCGTCGCCATCAACCCCCAGTGTCGCCCGACTGGCTGACACCACCAAACAGCGCGCGGGAAATCAGATCCATGATGTCGACGGCGCCTTGGGTGATCGTGATCTCCCCACCATCGGCCAGGTCGACGTCGGAAAAGCCCGGCTGCAGCGAGATATAGCTGCCGCCCAATAGACCGTCGGCGGAAATGCTGGCGGACGTGTCGTCAGGCAGTTGGACGTCGTCATCGATGCTCATCGACACGATCGCCTGGAAGTATTGGGGATCCAGATGCATTTCCTGCACCGAACCGATCTTGATGCCGCTCAGGCGCACATCGGCGCCCGGTTTGAGCGATCCGACCGAAGCAAAGGCGCCGGTCACCGTGTAGCCGTTGACCCGGGCCACGTCGGACTTGTTGTAGGCGAAGATGAAAAAGCCAATGGCGACGACAACCACCACCGCCCCGACCAGTGTCTCTATCGCTTTGCCGCCCATAACGCCTTCTCTACCCCCGCCTATTCCGGTCGCCAAGCTTCATAGTCGCCGGTTGCGGCCGCACGATGGCCGCCCTTCAGGATGTGGCCCGGCGGCAGATAGCGCTCCTTGGTCCCGGTCAGATTGGGCAAGTGCTCTTTCTCCCAGGGCTTTTCGGGAAGCGGTGCCTCGCTGGGCGGTTCCGTCGTGGTGCGATGAAGCCAGGCATGCCAATCCGGCGGCACTTTCGATGCCTCCGGTTTGCCCTTGTAGAGCACCCAGCGCCGGCGCCAGCGGCCCTCTTTCACGCCCCGTTCCTGATAGTACCGGTTGCCGAACTCGTCGCTGCCGACCAGTTCGCCCTTCATCCAGGTATAGAGTCGTGTCCCGATTGTCGCCATACACCTCTCCAGATCCTGCGACGCCCCACCAAGGGCGGCGCATATTGATCACGTCCGCCACGCGCCGTAAACCCTATCCGGAGTCGAGTCGCGCCAGTTTGTCGCAACACGGCGATTTCGCGGCTCCCCAGCGACCGGGTAAGGCATTAGATGAAGTATTTTTCGTAACGACTTGCCGGTTCTCGATAACTCGCCCCCGCGTACTATATGTGGTGTACGGCCGATTCTGGACCACATATTTTTGTCACAATCCACCAAATATAGTAGCTCGTCGGAACCTGCCCACAAAATCCGCTTGACACCACAGGCCTCCAGACTCACCATCACCGCCCGTTGAGGGTTAGGGGATCACCACCTACAAGATGTTGGGTGGTCAAGGGTGCCGGGGCATACGCTCCCAAAACCTGTAGACGGGACTCGATTTCAGTCTACGAACGGCCTTGGAGGTGGGGGCAAGTATGCGTGTTTCGCGCCATTACACACAAGACGGCAACGATGCCTATGACGGCATCACATTCCGCAAAGCGACCAGCGAAATTCGTAATCCGGATGGTTCTGTCGTTTTCCAACAACACGATATCAACGTGCCGGCGTCGTGGTCCCAGGTGGCCTGCGACATCATCGCGCAGAAGTATTTCCGCAAGGCTGGCGTAGCCGAGGAACTGGTCGCCGTCGAAGAGGCGGATGTCCCCAGTTGGTTGTGGAAGAAGCAGCCGGCCGAGCGTTCCGCTATGACCGGCGAGACCGACGCCTGCCAGGTCTTCGACCGGCTTTCCGGCACCTGGACCTATTGGGGCTGGAAGGGCGGCTATTTCGACGCCGAAGCGGACGCGCGCGCCTATTTCGACGAGATGCGCTACATGCTGGCGACGCAGATGGCGGCGCCGAACTCACCGCAGTGGTTCAACACGGGCCTGAACTGGGCTTATGGCATCGAGGGCCCGGCCCAAGGGCACCACTATGTCGACCATCAGTCGGGCGAGCTCACGCGCTCCCAGAGCGCCTACGAACATCCGCAGCCCCATGCCTGCTTCATTCAGGGCGTCGAAGACGATCTGGTGAACGACAACGGCATCATGGACCTTTGGGTGCGCGAGGCTCGCCTCTTCAAGTATGGGTCCGGCACCGGCTCCAACTTCTCCAAGCTCAGGGGCGGCGGCGAGAACCTGTCGGGCGGCGGCAAGTCCTCCGGTCTGATGAGTTTCCTCAAAGTCGGCGACCGCGCCGCGGGCTCGATCAAATCCGGCGGTACGACGCGGCGCGCGGCCAAGATGGTCGTTGTCGATATCGATCATCCCGATGTCGAGGACTTCATCGGCTGGAAGATGGTCGAAGAGCAGAAGGTCGCGGCCCTTGTCGCCGGCTCCAAGCTCTGCGAGCGCCACCTGAACGAGGTCATGAGCGCCTGTCACGTGACGGATCGTCACGATGACGAACGGTTCGATCCGCGCAAGAACAGCTCGCTGAAAAAGGCGGTGCTGGAGGCGCGCCGCGCCATGGTCTCGGAGAACTACATCCAGCGTGTCATGCAGTTGGCACGCCAAGGCTTCACCGGTATCGCGTTCCAGTCCTACGACACCGACTGGGATTCCGAAGCCTACCGCACCGTCAGCGGCCAGAACGCCAACAACAGCGTACGTGTCACCAACGACTTCCTGGATGCGGTCGGCAGCGATGACGATTGGGAACTTGTCCGCCGCACGGACGGCAAGACCCACAAGATCGTCAAGGCGCGTTATCTGTGGGATCAGATTGCCTATGCCGCATGGTCGTCGGCCGATCCGGGCGTGCAATACGACACCACGATCAACGAGTGGCATACCTGCCCTGCTTCGGGCCGGATCAACGCGTCGAACCCGTGTTCGGAGTACATGTTCCTGGACGACACGGCGTGCAATCTGGCGTCGTTGAACCTGCTGCGTTTCCGCAAGGACGACGGCAGCTTCGATATTGCGGCATTCGAACACGCGGTACGTCTGTGGACCATCACGCTCGAAATTTCGGTCATGATGGCGCAGTTCCCGTCGAAGGAAATTGCGCAACGGTCCTATGACTTCCGCACACTGGGCCTCGGCTTCGCCAATGTTGGCGGTCTCTTGATGGCCGGCGGTTTCAGTTACGACTCGCAAGAGGGTCGGGCGATCTGTGGGGCCATCTCTGCACTGATGACCGGCGTTTCGTACGCCACGAGTGCGGAGATGGCCCGCGAGCTCGGCGCCTTTCCCCGCTACCGCGAGAACGCCGACGATATGCTGCGCGTCATGCGCAACCATCGTCAGGCAGCACGCGGCGGCCAGGACAACTATGAAGCGCTGTCGATCACGCCTGTCGCGCTGGATCACGACAGCCTGCCCGACCGCGATCTCGGCGAGGCCGCGATCCGCGCGTGGGAATCCGCGGTGCGCCTTGGCGAGTACCATGGCTACCGCAACGCCCAAGCCACTGTCGTCGCGCCGACCGGTACCATCGGCCTTGTGATGGATTGCGATACGACGGGCATCGAGCCGGACTTCGCGCTGGTCAAGTTCAAAAAGCTGTCAGGCGGCGGCTACTTTAAGATCATCAACCGTACGGTCCCCACGGCACTCACACATTTGGGCTACAGCGAAACCCAAATCGATGAGATAGCGGATTACGCGGTGGGCCACGGTTCGCTGAAAGACGCGCCCGGTATCAACCACGAAACACTGGCGGCCAAAGGGTTCACGGCCGAGATCCTCGAAACCGTCGAAGCGGCGCTCGGCAACGCGTTCGATATCAAGTTTGTCTTCAACAAGTGGACCTTGGGCGCAGAGTTCTGCACCGAAATCCTGGAGATCAACGAAGCAGCGCTCGATGATGCCGGCTTTGATCTCCTGAAGGCGATTGGGTTCAGTCAAGACGAGATCGACGCAGCCAACATCCACTGTTGCGGCGCGATGACGCTTGAAGGTGCGCCGCACCTGAAGGACGAGCACCTGCCGGTTTTCGACTGCGCCAATCCGTGCGGTCGCTTGGGCAAGCGCTTCCTGTCGACCAACAGCCACATCAACATGATGGCCGCGGCCCAGCCGTTCATTTCCGGCGCCATTTCCAAGACCATCAACATGCCGAACTCGGCATCGGTCGAGGAATGTCAGGAGGCCTATCTGTTGTCGTGGCGGTTGGGTCTGAAGGCCAACGCGCTCTATCGCGACGGCTCGAAACTGTCGCAGCCGTTGTCGGCCATCAACCTCGGCGACGACGTCGACGACCTGATGGAAAGCGCCAACCAGAACGAGAAGGTGCATCACGTCGTCGAGCGGATCGTCACCAAGATCGTGCATCAAGGCGATCGCGGACAGCGTCTACGCCTCGACAACCGTCGCCGCGGGTATACGCAGAAAGCGGTGGTCGGTGGTCACAAGGTTTACCTGAAGACCGGCGAATATGCCGATGGCAGCCTGGGCGAGATCTTCATCGACATGCACAAGGAAGGTGCGGCCTTCCGCAGCCTGATGAACAACTTCGCCATCGCCGTCTCCATCGGCCTGCAGTATGGCGTGCCGTTGGAAGAGTTCGTCGAGTCCTTCACGTTCACGCGATTCGAACCGTCGGGCATGGTCGAAGGCAACGAGACGATCAAGATGTCGACCTCGATCCTGGACTACATCTTCCGCGAACTCGCCATCAGCTATCTGGCGCGCGACGACCTCGCCCATGTCGAGCCGAACGATTTGACGCCCGACACGGTCGGTCGCGGTGATGCCGCCGAGGAGTTCACCGGCGAAGGCGACAGCGGCATGAACGAAGTCGCCGAACTGCTGCGCCGCATCACCAGCAACGGCTATACGCGAGGCCGCCTGCAGGTTTTGGATGGCGGTTTGAAAGAACAGACCAAGGTAACGACCTCCGAAGTGGAGGTTGTCGAGACCGAGATGGTCGAAACCGAATCCGCATACGGCAACGTGTCGGTATCGGGAACGTCGGGTGCCGCCATCGCGGCAGTCGAGGTTGTCGATGCGGTTGTCGGCGACCGGGCCGAGAAGGTCCGCGCCGCGCGTATGCAAGGTTATGAAGGTGATCCGTGCTCAGAATGCGGAAACCTGACCCTGGTCCGCAACGGGACGTGCCTCAAGTGTGTCACTTGTGGCTCAACGAGCGGTTGCTCGTGACGATGCGTCCGGTTGCAGGCACGGGTGGCCGACGCCCCTAACGGGGATTCCGCCGGCCACCGCTCATGGTGTGTCCTCCCTGACTTGGGGCGCGTTTCGGCGCGCCCCTTTTTTTCATGGCGCCAGGGAGGAAAACAATCCTGACACGCCATCTCGGCTGCGCCAAATCAAACCAAAAATCGTTTGGTTTCCTGACCTTAGTTGGTGAAGCGCGGTGCGACCTGGGTCGCGAAGAGGCGCAGGCTGGACTTCACCTGATCGAAGGTCAGGCCGGGAACGTTGAGAAACAGCGCCAGATGCTGGCAACCGGTCTCGTCTCGTAACCGCTCGATCTGGCGCGCGACCGTGTCCGGCGTGCCGATCAAGACGAGATCGTGCTTCAGTTGGAACTCCAGCGCGCCGAGCTCGAGGTCGCCGTCGTCCAGTTCCGCTTCCGACACCGTCGCCTTGCGCATGCGGTAGAGATTGCCGCTGGCCCACTGGGCCAGACGGTCCAAACCCGGCGCCGTCGCGGCGAGCGCCTCATCATAATCCTCGGCGATATAGGCGACGCGCATAACGGCGAGACCCTCGCCATAGGCGACCTTCCTGTCCTGTGTCTCGGACGCAACTTCCTGGTAGCGGGTCCAGTTCTCGCGAATGCGGCCCAAGGACAGGAACTGGCACATGGTGCCGATGCCCAGCCGCGCACAGTATTCGTGGGACAACAAGGATTCCGCCATCGCCCAGATCGGCGGCCTGGGTTTCTGATAGGGACCCGGGAAGATGCCGATATGCTGCAATTCACCATCCTCGGCGTGATAGTCGGGATCGTGCGCCAAGGGATTGGCTTCCTTCCAACCGGGCGCCGGGAAGGTGTGAAAGCGACCTTCGTGGCGAAATGCTTTTTGGGTCAGCGCCTTCAAAAGAATATCGACGTTCTCCTCATAGAGTTCGCGATTGAGATCGCGGTCGCGGCGGTCGCCGGCGGGATGGAAGTTTTTGCACGCCCGGCTGTTGATGCCCGGCGCAATACCGATGTCGACACGCCCCCTGGTCATCTGATCGAGAAACGCGATGTCCTCCGCCAGCCTGATGGGATGCCAGTCCGGCACGACGTTGCCGCACTGGCCCAGCCGGAGCCGGTCGCTGTAGCGCGCGAGATCGGCGCCCAACAGCAGCGCGTTCGACCCGGACCGGTACCAGCCGTCCCAGGCAAAGTGATGCTCGGCAAGCCAGACGCCCGTGAAGCCGAGGTCGTCGAGCAACTCCGTCGTTTCGTGCATCTCGTCGAACAGCAGCTCCCAGTCATAGGGATCGCCGACGTGGTAAAAGAGCGTGCTGTCGAAGCGCATGGGTTTTTATCCACCTGTGGAAAACCGCAGGCAGACTATGGCGGCCTTAGGGCCCCAGCAACCGCTTGGCGCCGAATGTTGCATGCGCGAATGGATTGTGCTGCACTGCACAATATGGTGAAGCCGGAGACACTGCATGGAAACGGCAACGACCCTCGATCAGATGAGGGCGCGCCTGCAGGACTGGCGTGCCTCGGGCGAACGCGTCGGCCTTGTGCCGACCATGGGCGCCCTGCATCCCGGTCATATGTCACTGGTCGACGGGTGCCACGCAGCTGCCGATAGAGTTGTTGTGAGCCTGTTCATCAACCCGCGCCAATTCGGACCCAACGAGGATCTCGACGCCTATCCGCGGGATCTGGACAGCGATGCGGCACAACTGGGCGACGCCGGCGTCGACCTGCTCTACGCGCCGACGGGCGACCAGATCTATCCGAAGGGATTTGCGACAACCGTTTCTCTCACCGGCCCCGCCGAAGGGCTGGAAAACGAGCACAGGCCCGGTTTCTTCGACGGTGTCGCCACGGTCGTGACCAAACTCTTCCTGCAAACCCATGCCGACGTCGCCGTGTTTGGCGAAAAGGACTACCAGCAGCTCATCGTCGTCAAACGCTTCGTCAGGGATCTCAATCTGGACATCGAGATCCTCGGCATGCCGACCGTGCGTGAGGCCGACGGCCTCGCCTGTTCCTCGCGCAACGCCTATCTCAATGCCGATCAGCGCCGAATCGCGCCGCGATTGTGGCAGACGTTATCCACAGCGGGACAAGCGCTTGCCACGGCCGGCTCCCCCGAAGCGGTCGTCGCCGGTGCCAAGCGCGACCTTGAAGCCAGCTTTGATGAGGTGGAGTATGTCGCGTGGCGTGACGGGGAAACGCTGATGCCCAATCCGGCAGACGATCGGCCAAGCCGTCTGCTGGCGGCGGTCAAGCTCGGTACGACACGGCTGATCGACAATGTTGCGGTTGCACCAAGGCAAGGCGTGGGGTCGCCATGACAGCAAACCGGGTCAACAAATCTCAGCTTCCGGTCAACGAGGTACTCGGTCCCAAGGGCGGCGCGCCGATCGTCGGCCTGACCGCCTATACCGCGCCGGTCGCCAAACGGCTCGATCGGCATGTCGATTTCATGCTGGTTGGCGATTCGCTCGCCATGGTGCTTTACGGCATGGTGACGACACGCGGTATCGATCTGGAAACGATGATACGCCACGGCCGCGCCGTCGCCGAACACGCACACCAGGCGGTGATCGTCGTCGATATGCCGTTCGGCACCTATGAGGACGACCGCGATGTCGCCATGGCGAACGTCAAACGGGTCATGGACGAAACCGGCTGCGACGCCGTCAAGATGGAAGGCGGCGCCGACCTGGCGCCGACCGTCGCTGATGTCACGGCAAGCGGCATTCCGGTGATGGGCCATATCGGTCTGATGCCCCAGCGCGCCAAAGACCGGTCGGGTTTCCGCACCAAAGGTAAGAGTGATTCCGAAGCGCGGCGCATCGTGAAGGACGCCAAGGCCATTGCGAACGCCGGCGCGTTTGCCATTGTGGTTGAAGGTGTCGTTGACTCGGTGGCGCAAAACGTCACCGATGCGGTCCACGTGCCGACCATTGGCATCGGCGCTTCGGCGACCTGCGATGGACAGATCCTGGTCACCGAAGACATGTCGGGCTTGTTCACCGACTTCAAGCCGCGCTTTGTCAAACGCTATGCCGAACTCGGCGACGCGCTGGAGGCTGCGGTCGTAGCCTATGCGAACGACGTGCGCGAGCGTACGTTTCCCGGCGACGAACACGTCGTCCATGCGCCCAAGACATCGAAACCGAAGGAAGTCGATCGCGCCAAACGTTAATGGCTTTGCCTCACTGCAGGTGCAACGACAAGAACGCCTTCATGCGCATATAGGCGATGGCCGTGACGTCGGGGTCATAACGCATCAGGTGGCCCTGATAGATGCCGGGCGCGCCTTCCCAATCGAACGCATGGGTGGCGCCGGGGAAGACGACGAGATCGAAACCGTCATCAGCCCGAACCTCCTGCTTCATCGCTTCGCACAACACCGGCGCGGTCGCCGTATCCTCGCTGCCGACCAGGACAAGCAACGGCGCGTCGAGGTCAGACGCATCGGACTGGCAGCGTGGATAGAACGCAACCGCCACCTCGAACATGTCGCTTGGCGCGACCTGATTGACGATGCCGCCGGCGATCGACTTCAGGGCCGTCGTGCCACCATCGGACCATCCGACGACGCCAATACGCTCGGCATCGACGAATGGCTGCGCGGCCAGGTACGCCCGGCCGGCAAACGCATCACTGATTCGCAGGTCGGCATTCACTGTGGCGTCGGCACTGCCGCACACCGTTTCGATACCCCGCGGTCCAAGACTATCAATGCGAAGGGAGACATAACCCCATCGCTCCAGAAACCCCTCTTCCCATTCCCAGGTGAGATCGGTGCCGTTGCAACCGTGCAGCATGACGACGGCAGGAAACGGTCCGTCGCCGTCCGGTTTGTTGAGTTTTGCCTGCAGCGTCACGGTGGCCCCGGTCTGGTCTGTCACCGGAAACGCGACGATCGTGCTCTCGGCATGCGCCAGCGAGACCGACGACAGGGCGGCGATGCCGATCAAAAGGCTGGCGACAACGGCTTTCATGGCGACCCAGTCTAACGCGAGATACGGCGCCGACAACGATCGTCTCCGATTAACCGGACCGCAACGCTATCGAAAGTCTAGCTGCCGCAAGGCGATAGCGCCTTGCCGCCTATTCCTGCGCCAGGGTCGCTTCGCGCGCCTTCTTGTCGACGTCCGGCGCCAGGCGGATGTGCAGCTCGCGCAGTTGATGCATGGAGGCTTCCGACGGTGCGCCCATCATCAGGTCCTGGGCCTGCTGGTTCATTGGGAACAGCGTGACCTCGCGGATGTTCGGTTCGTCGGCCAACAGCATGACAATGCGGTCGATACCCGGTGCGATACCGCCATGGGGCGGGCAGCCGTATTGGAACGCGTGATAGAGCGCGCCGAACCGCTCCTCCACATCGGCCGCTGTGTAGCCGGCGATCTCGAACGCCCGCACCATAGTCGCGGGTTCGTGGTTACGGATCGCGCCGCTCGCCAACTCGATACCATTGCAGACGATGTCGTACTGGTGCGCCAACACCTCCAGCGGATCTTGGTCGGCCAGCGCCGCGGCGCCGCCTTGCGGCATGGAGAACGGGTTGTGGCTGAAGTCGATCTTCTTGAGCTGTTCGTCGTAATCGAACATCGGATAGTCGACGATCCAGCAGAAGCGGAACGCGTTTTCATCGACCAGGCCAAGCTCGGCACCCGTGCGCGTGCGCACCAGACCGGCGATCCGTTCGGCCTCGGCCAATCTCGCGCACGAGAAGAACACGGCGTCGCCATCGCCGACGCCGGTTGCCTGGCGAATGGCGTCGAGCTCCGCGTCGCTCAGCAGCTTGGCGATCGGTCCCTTGCCGGCGCCGTCCTGGAAAATGACATAGGCGAGCCCCTTGGCGCCGTTCTCCTGGGCAAAACCGATCATCTTGTCGAAGAAGCTGCGCGGCTGAGCGCCGGCACCGGGCGCGGGAATGGCGCGCGCGACGGCGCCTTTATGAATCTGTTCGCGGAAGATCTTGAATTCGCTGTCGCGGAAGATCTCCGTCGCATCAGCGTTTTCGATGGGATTGCGCAAGTCCGGCTTGTCGGTGCCGAAGCGCAGCATGGCGTCGCGAAAAGCAATGCGTGGGAACGGCATGTCCGTTACCGGCCGGTCGCCGAACTCCGCGAACACGCCGTGCATGACCGGTTCGATTGCGTCGAACACGTCCTCCTGTGTGACGAAACTCATCTCCATGTCGAGCTGATAGAACTCGCCAGCCGCCCGGTCGGCGCGCGCATCTTCATCGCGGAAACACGGTGCGATCTGGAAATAGCGGTCGAAGCCCGAGGCCATGACGAGCTGCTTGAAGATCTGGGGCGCCTGGGGCAACGCGTAGAACTGGCCGGGATGCAGGCGGCTCGGCACCAGAAAGTCCCGCGCGCCTTCCGGGCTGGATGCGGTCAGGATCGGCGTCTGAAACTCGTTGAAACCCTGGTCGACCATGCGCCGGCGGATCGATGCCACGACGTTGGCGCGCAGCATGATGTTCCGCTGCATGACTTCGCGTCTGAGGTCGAGGAAGCGGTAGCGCAGGCGAATGTCTTCGGGATAGTCGGCCTCGCCGAACACCGGCATCGGCAGCGCTTCGGCTTCCGAGATCACGTCGAAGGCGCGAATACGGACCTCGATATCGCCGGTCCCGAGTTCCGTGTTCACGGTCTCGGCGCTGCGCTCGACGACCGGCCCCTCGATCGTCACCACGCTTTCCGAACGAACCGCCTCGGCGGCTGGGAAATGTTCGCCATCGGTCTCGATCACGCATTGGGTCAGGCCATAGTGGTCGCGCAAATCGACGAACAGCAGATTGCCGTGGTCGCGCTTTCTGTGGACCCAGCCCGACAGGCGGACGGTCTCGCCGACGTTGTCACGGCGCAATTGGCCGCAGGTATGCGTGCGATAGCGGTGCATGGAACGTGTCCGGAAATCTAAAGTGAGGCCGGCCCGGCCGGCAGGGCGCGTAAACCACACGTTGGCCCCCATTTTGTCAAGGACACTTGGCCTCCTGGGCCCTCCTGCGCCCTCCCAGGCATTTCCAGCGGCTTTCCGGTGTTTCCGCCGCGTTCCGGTGCTATAGAAGGGCTCCATGACAGTTCTTACCGACCCCGCCGAGGTCGCGGCGCTCTGCGCCCGCCTTGGCCAGCACAACATCGTCACCGTCGACACCGAGTTCATGCGCGAGCGGACCTATTGGCCGATTCTGTGCCTGATCCAGGTCGCCAGCCCCGATGAGGCCGTTGCCATCGACCCAAGGGCCGACGGCATGGATCTGGCGCCGCTGTTCGACCTGCTGCGCAACGCCGAGGTTCTCAAGGTGTTTCACGCCGCGCGCCAGGATCTGGAGATTTTCTACCATTTGATGGGCGAAGTGCCCCACCCGATCTTCGACAGCCAGGTTGCGGCCATGGTATGCGGCTTTGGCGAGCAGGTGAGCTATGAGCAGCTCGCCAAGCGCCTGGCCAATGCCAGCATCGACAAGGCATCGCGTTTTACTGACTGGTGCCGGCGCCCCCTGACCCAAAAGCAGGTCGACTATGCGCTTGCCGACGTCACACACTTGCGAACCGTCTATGACAAGCTGTCGCGCCAACTGAAGAAGAACAAACGCACGGACTGGCTGAGCGAGGAAATGGATGTTCTGACCAGCGCGCAAACCTATAAGACCGACGCCCGCCAGTCCTGGCGGCGCATCAAGATGCGCGGCGCCAAACCCCAGCAACTCGCCATACTTCGCGAACTCGCAGCATGGCGCGAGGAGACGGCGCAAAGCCGAGACGTGCCGCGCAACCGGATCATGAAAGACGATGCGCTGGCCCAGATCGCGACCCAGCGCCCGACCAGCCGCGAAGAACTCGGCCGCGTCCGCATGCTGCCCAGCGGGCTGGCCAACAGCGCCGACGGCAAGGCGATCCTGGAGGCCGTCACCAAGGGGCTCGCCGTGCCGCGCGACGAAGCGCCGCGTAAGGACAGCAACGGCCGGCCCGACAAGGAACCGCCGGCCGGCCTGGTCGATCTGCTGAAGACTCTGATGAAGGCGAAATGCGAACAGGCGGGCGTGGCGCCAAAGCTGGTCGCCAACATGGCGGACGTGGAGAAGCTCGCCGCCGAGGACAACCCGGACTCGCCCTTGATGAAAGGCTGGCGCTACGAAATCTTCGGCGCCGACGCCATGAAACTCAAACGCGGCGAGCTCGCCTTGAGCGCCGACGAAAAGGGCCTGAAGGTCATCGACCTGACGAAGAGCTGAGCGCTACCGTCAATGCCGGCTCAAGTAGGCCTCGGCCAGATCGCAGCTGTCGCGCGTGAAGTCATGGCCGATCTCACGCGCGAACGCCAATCGCTGATACTGATAGCCGACCCAGCCAACGAGCTGCAGGCGGCGTAGCATGATGAGCGTCCAGATCTCCGCCTCGGCATCGGCAGGCACGCTGGCGACACGCCGGTATCCGGCAAGCCAGCTCGCGATCAGATCGGGCACGTCGGGCCTTTCCTCCAGGAAACTCAGCGCCGTCGCGAGATCATAGAGGAACCAACCGAAACCCAGATCGTCGAAATCGATGATCGCCGTGCGATCGCCTTCGACCAGCAGGTTCGCCAGGCGCAGATCCGCGTGGATCAGCCCGAAATGATCGTTGTCGACAGGCAGTGCGCCCAGGCGCTCGCGGACCGCGCTATCGACGCGCGACAGCAGCGCCAGCGTCTCGCCGGCAACATCGATCCCATCCCGCCAGCTCTGCCAGTTCAGTTTGTCGTCGAGAATGACCTCGGCGGAGAGCGTCGGGCGATGGAACCCCTCAGGCGGCTGCCAAGCCCGCGCCGCCTGGTGCATTTCCGCCGATATTCCACCGAGTCTCTCGAAACCTTCGACCAGGTTGTCCTCGTCCGGCTCGCTGCCGGCAATGAAACTGTAGACCACCGCGTGGCGCGGCCGGTCGAGGTCGCTTGCATGCATGGTCTGCACCAGCCTGCCGTCACGCGCCGGCTTGACCTTGGGCACGACGATGTCGGTGTTGTCGTGCAGGTGCATCAACCAGCGCATCTCCGATGCAATCTGGTCAGGCTCGTGATAGGTCAGCCGTCCGGAGCTGACACGAACGACATCCTTCTGCCCCGACACCGGATCGTCGACGACATAAACCTTGTTTTCCGACTCACTCAACAAGCGCACCGTCGTCTTGTCGGAGTAATCGTAGCGGTCGAGAAGATGGGCAGTTTCGCGCGCCAGCGCGGCGATGAGTTCGGCGGTATCTTGAACCATAGACGCGCTAGAGCGTGCCGCTATAGCTGCCGCCATCCATGACAAGGTTCTGCCCGGTGATGTAGCCGGCGTGCACGCTGCACAGAAAAGCGCAGGCGGCGCCGAACTCGTCGGCCTCGCCGAAGCGGCCGGCGGGATTGCTTTGGGCTTCGCGCTTCATGGTCGCTTCGAAGTCCTCATCGTTTTGGGCGCGCTTGGTCATGGTCTGGCGCAGACGGTCGGTGTTGAACGGGCCGGGCAACAGGCCGTTGATGGTGACGTTGTGGCGCACGGTTTCGCGCGACAGCCCGGCGACAAAACCGGTCAGGCCGGCACGCGCACCGTTGGAGAGGCCGAGGATCGGGATCGGCGATTTGACCGCGGCCGAGGTGATGTTGACAACGCGACCGAACCCGCGATCGATCATGCCGTCCACCGTTGCCTTGATGAGGAAGATTGCCGACAGCATGTTGGCGTCGAGCGCCTTGATCCAGTCGTCGCGGTCCCAGTCGCGGAAATCACCGGGCGGCGGACCGCCCGCATTGTTGACCAGGATGTCCGGCGCGGGACAGGCCTCGAGCAGCGCCTGGCGTCCCTCGTCGGTCGTGGCGTCAGCCGGGACCGGTATCGCGCGTACGCCTGTCGCCGACGCAACCTCGCGGGCCGTCGCCTCGACGGTCTCGGCCGTGCGTCCGTTGATCACGACATCGACCCCTTCCCTGGCAAGCGCCATGGCGCAGCCCTTGCCCAGCCCCTTGCTGGAGGCGCAAACGATGGCCGACTTGCCGGCTAGTCCGAGGTCCATGCTTCATCTCCCGTGAACGATGCCTGTTGTTCGAGGACGCGGCGTGCCAGTGGTATGGTGATGTTGCGCCGCTCGGCGAGCGACAGGCTGTCGAGACTTTCGACCAGACTGCCGACAGCGGCGAACGAACGTTCCATGCGCATGACGAGATAATCAATCACATCATCGGCAACGCGTAGCTGCCGATCGTCGAACAGTTTGACCAGAACGGCCGCCAGGAGACCATCATCGGGCGCCGTCACCGCGACAGTCGGTATGGCGGCCAGACGCGACATCAGGTCGGGCAGAGCGATCGTCCAGCGCGCTGGCGCGTCACGCCCGGTCAGCATCAAGAAACCGTCTTCTTCGCGAACCAGATTGATGACGTGGAACAAGGCTTCCTCATCGACGCCGCGATCGGAGTCTTCAACCACCAACCGGTGCTCAGGTCCCAACGCATCGATCACGTTGGCAACCGTCAACGCGCTCGCCGCGATCAGGCGCGCGCCTGACCGGTGCTGCCAGACATGGGCCAGGTGGCTCTTACCGCTAGCCGCCGGTCCATAGAGCGCCAGCGCCCGGCCCGGCCAGTCGGGCCAGCGGTCGAGCCAAGCGACGGCATCGCGGTTGGCGTCAGCGACGACAAAATCCTCGGCGTCGAGCGCATGGCGGTGTTCGAACGAAAGCGGGATCTGGTCGGCCGTCACGGTCGTCAAAGTGGGTAGATGAGCCAGATGTCGCCCCGTTCGACGAGCGCCAGGCCCTGTTGGCGCAAGGTCGACTGCAGTCGTTGAACGTCGCCGAGGTAGCGCAGGTTAACGCGTGCGCTCTTGGCCGACAGGACAATCGTCTCGACGTCCTGGATGAGCGCCGTGCCCGACAGGACCCGGCGCATCTCCAACCAATTGGCGAGGTCATCGAACGACACGTCGACAACGATCTCATCCTGGGAATCAGGCGTCAGGAGATTGGCCATCTTCCACGTCTCGTTGACGCTTTCATCGGCAACCATGACGGCGTTCACCAGGTCGCCGGCGCTCAACGACGGGACAACGCGTGAGCCGAGGATGGGCACCTGCTCACCAATCGCCTCGGTATAGGTGACTAGCGATAGGCTGTTCGAATTGCCCGCCTCGATGGTGGCGACCAGAACACCTTGAGCGCCGTAGCGTTCGGCCAGCGGCTCCATCAGGGCCCAATTGCCTTGGACCGCGTCTTCGGCATCGAGCGACAGCAGGTCGGAGAGATCGCCGAACGGCGCGCGCAGCGCGATTAGACCATGGCCCGGCGGCGCGTTCTGCCATGCTTGCAGCCACACGGCGTCGCCTTCCGACCACAGCAGCGGCGTACCGCCGCGCACCAGAACCGGCAGCACCAACAGGGTCGGCCCGGGCGATTCGGCGAACGGAATGTTCTGAACGCTGAGCAGCGAGCGGACAGCTTCCGCATTAAAGCGATAGGTTAGGTTTGCGACGTAACGTTCGGAAGATACACGTTCTTCGTCGACACCAAAACTACGCACCAAATCGGTCAACTGGCCCTGGCCAGCGCTGATCGCACGCTGCTGATCGCCGACCGGCACCAGGCGCTGCATGAGGAACCGCCAGGCCATCTGCTGGCCGTTGGCGAGCGCCGTGTTGCGTGCGGCGTCGGCGCTGTCGGCGGTTTCGTCGACCATCACGTTGCGGACCACGAAGGCGTCCTGGGCATGCGCCGGAACGAGACCGTTGAGGCCCGCGGCGAACGTTACCAATCCTACTGAAACAACAAGGAGCCTGAGGCCCCATCGGCGAGGGTTTTGCCGCATTGCAAAGACGTTCCCATGACGTATGTTGAGCCGACGATAACAGACCGCCGTTCGGGGAGCGAGGCCGCCATGACAGGCCTGACCTATAGGGACGCAGGCGTCGATATTGATGCCGGCGAGAGTGTGGTTGAGGCGATCAAGCCGCTGGCCCGCGCAACCATGCGTCCGGGCGCCGATGCCGCGCTTGGCGGTTTCGGCGGCGTCTTCGACCCGCGCGCCGCCGGTTTTGAAGACCCCCTTTTGGTCTCCGGCACCGACAGCGTCGGCACCAAGTTGAAGCTGGCGATCGATGTCGGTGTCCACGACACCGTGGGGATCGATTGCGTCGCCATGTGCGCGAATGATGTGCTCGTCCAAGGCGCCGAACCTCTGTTCTTTCTGGACTATATCGGCATCGGCCAGATGGAGGTCGATCTGGCCCGCGACCTCGTTGCCGGTGTGGCGGAGGGCTGCCGTCAGGCCGGGTGCGCCTTGATCGGCGGTGAGTCCGCCGAACTGCCGGGGCTCTATGCCGCCGGCGATTACGATCTCGTCGGTTTTTGCTGCGGCGCCGTCGAACGCGATGGCCTGCTGCCACGCGATGACATGGCCGCCGGCGACGTGATCCTGGCTCTGGCGTCCAGCGGCGTGCACTCCAACGGCTTTTCGCTGGTGCGTAAGGCCATCGCCCTGCGCGGCCTTGATCTGGCCGACGACGCGCCGTTCCAGCCCGGCACCAGCTTAGGGATAGCTCTGCTCGAGCCGACGCGCATCTACGTCAAGAGCTGCCTTGCTGCGATCAAGGGCGGCGGGGTGAAGGCGCTGTGCCACATCACCGGCGGCGGATTGACCGAAAACATTCCACGCGTCCTGCCCGATCACCTCAGCGCACACGTGACGGCAGGCTCCTGGCAGGTCCCCGCCGTCTTCCCATGGCTTGCGACCGGCCACCAGGGTTCGGGTATCACCGCCCAAGAGATGGCCCGCACCTTTAACTGCGGCGTTGGCATGATCGTTATCGCCGCGCCCGAAGACGCCGAGACCGTCGCGACAACCCTTCGCGATGCCGGAGAGTCGGTGTGGCCGATCGGCGAACTCGTCGCGCGCGATGACGCCGGGCCGTTGACGATCGACAACCTCGACAGCGACTGGCTCAAAGGCTGAGGCTGGCGATGAAGGTTGCGGTGTTCATTTCCGGGCGCGGCAGCAATCTGCAGGCGCTGATCGACCGCTGCGCGGACGGCACGATCCCCGCCGAGATCGGCTTGGTCCTGTCGAACCGGCCGGACGCCCAAGGTTTGACGCGGGCCGATCAGGCCGGCATCCCGACCGCCGTTGTCGACCACAAGACGTTCAGTACGCGTGACGACTTCGATGCGGTGCTCGACCGCACGGCGCGCAAGGCCGGCTGCACGTTCATCTGCCTGGCCGGCTTCATGCGGATCCTGACCGATCGGTTCACGCGCAACTGGCGCGACCGCATGATCAACATCCATCCGTCGCTGTTGCCCGCCTTTCCGGGCATCAACTGCCATGCCCGCGCGATTGAAGCCGGCGTACGGATCTCCGGCGCGACCGTCCACTTCAGCCGGCCCGAACTGGATGCCGGACCGATCATCGTTCAGGGCGCCGTACCGGTTCTGCCCGACGACGACGAGGACGCACTCGCGGCGCGGATTCTCGATGTCGAGCACCAGATCTATCCTCTGGCGCTGAAGCTGATTGCCCAAGGCCGCATCACCGTGCGCAACGAGATCGTCCGGATCGACGACGCCGACTTTGTCGACGGCATCATGATCAATCCGTTGCCGGATTAGATCATTTAACGCTTACGCGTAGCCGGTGATGCCAACGAGACCAGAAATGTACTAGGCGAGCACGTCACGCAGGGCGATAATCGCCGTCGTCAGATCGTCCTTCGGCCGCAGCGTGTTTGTACCCAACCCATGGGACGTGCGCCGGACAAACAACATGTCTAGCCCTTGGCTTTCCAGGCACTCCTAAGACGCACCGTCGCCATTCAAAATGCGATCGCGTTGAGTGCAGGGCGACCGCACAAGCACACGACCCCACGGTTGCAGGTGCGAGTTTCCAGGCCTACACTTTCAACTATTGCGAGCCCACCGATCCAATGCCACAAATCTCTCATGGGCTAAGGTTGGTGAACACAGAGTAGCTCTGTGTACGTAGGGCATTTGAACACCTTCTTGACACCGAGATACGGGGGTTAGGCATGGGTGTAAATCAGTGGCTAGATAAAGTGGTTAGCGAGACCTATGAAGCTGCCTTAGATGGCGCCCGCTGGACTTCAGTCCTTCGCCTAATTGAATCCAAATTTCATGGAGTGAGCGCCACTTACTTTGTTCTTGATAGACGAAACCATCGAATACGACATTGGTCAGATCGAAACATCGAACAGTCGGGTGTGAAGGAGTATGACGCATACTATGCGTCCATTGATCCGCGAATACAGTATGCCGAAAAATACAGTTGTTCTGGATCCACTATTTATGATTATCTACATTCGAGCGAAGAGAGTATATCATCAAGTGAATACTACAACTGGCTTTCCGAGCGCGACCACCGCTATTACATTGCAGGTATCACCCTACACGATCCGGCTCGCCTAGGCGTCATATCTGTACAGCGCAATGCCAATGGTGGACACGTCAGCGAGACCGAGATTGCCTTGTTTCGCGAGCTAGTGCCGCATTTTGCTCGAGCGACTCGGATAAGCGACAAAATTGGCTACGTTTCGTTGTTTGAGAACTCGATGCTGCAGATCATTGATCAGTTGCCATTCGCTGCACTGTTGTTAGATGACCTCGGCAAATGCGTCTACGTGAATCAATTGGGTGAAGCAGCACTTTCTCGCCATGATGGGTTTAGGATCAGACCAGACGGCAAACTCCAGGCTGCGGACACGCTCAGCGACGAGAGGCTTCAACACGCTGTTGCCCGCGCAATACGTTACTCGGTCGATCAAACCACCCGTCCGCCAAAGGAAGCGGTCTCTATCCGACGGAACACTTGCCGGAACGCCTACATCGCGTTTGCACTCCCTCTGATACATCGTGATGGCTTTGGGGGGCTTCGCACTCCAACTGTTCTTGTTCTTCTTAGAGACCCAGACCATGAGTTTCAGGTCGAATGTGATCGTATTCAATCAGTCTTCGAGCTGACAGCTGCGGAGGCAAGGGCAGTCTGTGCACTCTGTGGCGGGCAAAGCCAAGGAGCGTACGCTCGAAAGACTGGGCTATCTATCGAGACCGTGCGGTCACACGTGAAGAGAGCTCTCGAAAAAACAGATACTCACAAACAGGCTGAACTTGTCGCGTTGATACTACGAACCTTGTCGGGCCTCCCTAAGTAGTCGAAGCAACTGCCCAACAGTCAGCGCAGTCAATGATTGGTTGGGCGAAGCCGCGAAGTGGCATCACCCGTTTGGGTGACGCGGGCTACAGCACCCAATTGATAATCTGCTCAAGTCGACGATGTAGGGTGAGGCTGGAGCAAAAAGCTCGTTGACTGAACGTGTGGCAAGACAGTCGGCGAATCACAGGTGCAGTGCTAGCGGGATATCGCTACGCCCATACCTCAGCCCGCGCGTCAACCAGACTCAGCTGCATGTCGAAGTGTCAGTTGGGTCTGACGAACAACAGATGGCCTCATCGTGACGGAGGGATTGATGGACTGCCTTAGTACACTAGTGACTAGCACTTATCGGGAGGGCTCTGAGTGGAACCGGGACTACAGGCTTTCTCAGTATGTATCCAAGGAAAGCTATGATCGACTTAAGCAAGACCTTTCAGCAGATGCGATCGTCTATCGCATTCCGCTGGGCGGAAGCTACTCAGATTACAAAGCGAAATCTCGACGGATGGTTAGACGTAGCAACGCATCTTTGACTGAGGCACAGGCCCATAACGTCCTGTGGACTGGGCTTGATCAAGACTCGCTACCTGCGTTCCAGGCATGTGTGAGGGCTGCAAGTTACGGCCTGTTTCTACATGCCGGCAAAGCGACGGAACAACATGTTGAACTGCTCCTCAGCTACAGACCAACACCTGAGGGCGACGAAGACCTGAAGCTCAAATGGTCGGGCCCGACTGACGGTCTAGACCTACCTAGCACAATTGACGCACACGGCGAGAACACAATCATAATCGACAGGCCCTCGAGCGACGAGGAAGAGCGACTAATCGCCGCAAATGGAGAAGGTGGGATTTCAACCGGGGCGGTGCACATCACTGCCTATCCGCCTCCACCTCCGGAACTTCCTGTACCAGCTTGGGCTCAAGCTCAAGTTTATCTTGGCGGAGGCTCTCACACACTAGGGGAAGGTTACGAGCTAAGGAACATCAGGTATTGGCCCCTCGATCAGCCACATACACACGCTTTCCGTTTTGACGTCTTCGGCTCGAATGGATTACTGAGGTCAGATGTTCCCTATGAGGGCCGCAACCAACCGCAATGGACGAAAAAGACGATTGAGATTGACGGTTACGTCCTGGAATTTGGATTCTCCCACTGGAATGACTACATGGGGACCCTTCACTACAGGATGTATTGAAGGACAATCCAGTCGGCTGACGGAGTTTTGGGCGTATTCTGCAGATTGCCGTAGCCATTCTCGCGTCACTTAAGCGGCTACGCAAAGAGATGTGCGGTGCAGCAGCCTGTTGCCGGGCTATGCGAGGACGTCGCGCAGGGCTTCGATCGCTGTCTGCAGATCGTCTTCCGGCCCCAACGTCACCCGCAGACAATCCGGCAGCTTGTAGCCGCCCATCGGCCGAAAAATGACGTCGCGCTGTTTCAGGGCATCAAAGACACCGGCCGCCTGATCGGCTCCGCCGGGAAACCGCACGAGTACATAGTTGCCATGACCGGGGACGGGCTCAAGGCCCATCGACGTCACCGCGCCTTCGAACATCGTGCGAAGGCGATTGGTGAGATCGCGGTGACGGTCGACATGCGCGGTGTCACGGACTGCGGCGTGAGCGGCAGCAAGCGACGGCGCCGTCAGACTGTTGGGCAGTCGCAACCTGTGCACCATGTCAATCACGTCCTGCGAGCCATAGGCCCAGCCGATGCGCAGACCGGCCAGGCCGTGCATCTTGGAGAACGTGTGGAGCACCACCGTGCGCGCACTTTCGCGCGCCAACGCAAGGCCATCGTCGTAGGCGGGGTCATTGACAAACTCGCCATAGGCGGCGTCCAGAACCAGCAACACATGGTCCGGCAGGGCACGTTCCAGTGCGCGGACCGTCTCGGCCTCCAGCAACGTCCCCGTCGGGTTGTTCGGATTGGCGAGGAACAGGATGCGGGTTTCCGGCGTTACCGCGCGCAGCAGGTGATCTATGTCGACGGTCATGCCCGGTTCCTCGGCACGCACCGCACGGCCACCGGCAATGCGTGTGGCGGTATCGAAGAACAGATAGCCGTAGCGGCTGGTCAGAGCTTCGGTACCGGGCCCAAGATAAGCGAGCGCCAGATAAAGAATCACCTCCATCGATCCGGCTGTGCACACGATACGTTCGGGCTCGATATCGTGGATCTCGCCGAGCGCGTCGCGCAGAGTTCGCGCGTCAGTATCGGGATAGATCTGCGGCCGCGCCATCGCTTCTCGCGCCGCTTCGATCGCATGGCGGCTGGGCGGGATGGCGGCTTCGTTCGACGCCAGTTGGATGGCGCCTGGGTTGCCGATCTCCGGGAGTTCATAAGGCGACAACACCTCGAGATAGGATTGCGCGATAAGCGGCATCAGTATCCCCTGACTGGATCGACGATGTTGAAACGTTCTTGACCGGCAAGGTGGCGGCCAAGGTTGTCGGCGAAAATGTCGAGCGCCGCTGCTTCCCAGCCCTCGAACACCGCGCAGCTATGGGGCGTGATGATCACGTTATCCATATCCCAGAACGGCGCGTCTTCGGGCATCGGTTCGGGATCGTAGACGTCCAGCGCGGCGCCACCGACCTGACCATTTTTTAGCGCACTTTCCAGTGCCACCGCATCAACCACCCCTCCACGCGACACATCGACGAGATAGGCGCCCGGCTTCATCGCCGCGAAAGCAGCGGTGTCGATCATGCCGAGGGTTTGTGATGTGCGCGGGACGCACACGGCGACGACATCCGCGCCCGCCAGCGCGCTGTGAAGGTCGTCGGTGCCATAGACTTCGTCGACATGGGCCATCGGCTGTGGCCTGGCGCGTGTGCCGACCACGCGTATGCCAAGTGCCGACGCCTTCGCGGCAAGCGCCTGGCCGGTACTGCCCAAGCCGACGATTGCCATCGTCAGGCCGCGCAGGTCGCGAACCGTTCCCGGGCACCATTCGTGGCGTGCCTGGGCACGCATGAAAAACGGGAACCGCATAGCAAGCGCAACGACTGAACCAATTGCGTACCAGGCCATGGATTCTGCTGCGACACCGGCGCCGTTGGTGACGGTTAGACGTTCCGGATCCCACGCGCCCAGATGATCGGCACCGACGCCGCCGATCGCGATCCAATCCAGGCCGGGCGACGTCTTGAGCGCGTCCGCGGGGTAAGGCCGATCCTCGAAACGAATGTGGAACTGAACCTGTGGCTGAAGCTCAGCCAGCGTGGCCGGCAACGCGGCGTAGCTGCCGCAGCCGTGAACCTCGATGTCGGGGAACCGGGCCGCGAGCCGTTCAACGAGCGGCTGCGGATCGGCATCATGAATGAGGACACGCATCGTCGCCGCGCCTCCCCGGTTCGGTGTCAGCCGACGATTTCGTCGTCGGAGAAGAAGAACGCGACTTCGCGCGCGGCGTTTTCGGCGGAGTCCGAACCGTGGACCGAATTGGCTTCGATCGATTCGGCGAACTCGGCCCTGATGGTGCCGGCGTCCGCATCGGCGGGATTGGTGGCGCCCATCACTTCGCGGTTCTTGGTAACGGCGTTGTCGCCTTCGAGCACCTGCACGACGACCGGGCCGGAGGTCATGAACTCAACCAGCGAACCATAGAACGGACGCTCACGATGAACCTCATAGAACGCCTCGGCCTGCTCGTGGGTCATGGCGATGCGCTTCTGGGCAACGATCCTGAGACCGGCGTCTTCCAGCTTGGCGTTGATCTTGCCGGTCAGATTGCGGCGGGTGGCATCCGGTTTGATGATCGAGAGCGTACGTTCGGTGGCCATGGTGTGTGGTCTTCTTTCTGGTGAGAACGAGGGGTCACATGAATTTCGCGCGCCTTATAGGGCGTTCGCCTGTCAGCGTCCACCATCCCCACTAAAGGCCTTTGTCAGTCAGAACGCATCGCCAGCCCGCTCCCGGCGGCTTGAACGGCAAGAGCTTTAGCTGCCGGCTTCGCCGCCTGCCTCGGCCTTTTGTTCCCAGCCGCCCTGATCGGTCTGCTGCCAATAAGTCAAATGATGGCCGCCTTCCTTCAGCGACTTCCAGCGCACCCGCGCCGCGGCCACCGCGGTCTCATCACGGCCGTCGAACATATCGATAATGCGCTCGAACGCCGCGGCCTCGCCGGCATCGGCGCCGCCGGTCAGCACAAGGACGGCAGCGCCGTTCGGGTTGGTGACGTGATCGGTGAGATAGACCGGCTGGTCTGAGGGATCGCCATCGGCCGCCGTGCCGTGAGGCAGGAACGAGGCGGGATCGTAAGTCCACAAGGCCGCGCTTAGATGCTCGGCCCGCTCATCGGACTCGGCAACAACCACCGCGCGCATGCCCCGCGAGACCGCCTTTTCCAGCAGTTTGGGCAAGGCCCTCTCCAGAGGTGTGCGCAGAAGGTGGTAGAAGCCGATCTCGCTCATCGGTGTCAGCTCTCGTACTGATCCTCGACGAAGGTATCGAGCAGGCGCACACCATAACCCGTCGCCCCCTTGGGCGTCAGCGGCTCGTCCGACTTCACCCAGGCGGTGCCGGCGATATCCAGATGCGCCCAGGGCGTATCGCCGATGAACCGCTCCAACAGAACGGCACCGGCCGTGCTACCGGCTTCGCGCGCCTTGCCGACATTCTTCATGTCGGCGATGTCGGATTTGATGTCCTTGCTGTAGCGGTCGCCCAGCGGCATGCGCCACAACTCCTCGCCGACCTTGTCGCCGGCGGCGACCAGCGCATAGGCGAGATCGTCGTTGTTGCTGAACAGGCCGGCCTTGTAGCTGCCCAGCGCGACGATGATCGCCCCGGTCAGGGTCGCCAGATCGATGACCTGCTTCGGCTTGAAGGTCTCGACCGCGTAGTGCAGCGCGTCCGCCAGCACCAGCCGGCCCTCCGCGTCGGTGTTGATGACCTCGATGGTCTGGCCCGACATGGTGGTCACCACATCGCCCGGCCGCTGGGCTGTGCTGGACGGCATGTTCTCGACACAGCCGATGATGCCGACCACGTTGGCCTTGGCGCTGCGCGCGGCGAGCGCATGCATCAGGCCGGTGACACAGCCCGCGCCCGCCATGTCGAATTTCATCTCCTCCATGCCGCCGGCCGGTTTGATCGAGATGCCGCCGGTGTCGAAACACACACCCTTGCCGACCACCGCCAGCCACGGCGCGTCGTTGGACGCGCCTTCCCAGCGCATGACCACGAGCTGGGATTCACGGGCGCTGCCCTGGCCGACACCGAGCAGCGCACCCATGCCGAGCTCGGTCATTTTCGCTTCGCCTAAAACTTCAACATCAACACCTAACGCGCTCAATTCACTTGCTCTTTTGGCGAATTCCTCAGGATAGAGCGTGTTGGCGGGTTCGCTGACGAGGTCGCGCGTCAGCGCCACACCGGCAGCGAGCGGCTCCAGCCGGGCCAGCCGCGCCTCGCCTGCCTCAGGGTCGGCGCTGACGACGGTCAGGCGCTCCAGGCTGGGCAGATCGTCGTCCTTCAGCTTGGTGCGGTACTTGTCGAAGCGATAGCTGCGCAGCCGGACACCGTGGGAAAAATCGCCGCCATGGGCTGCCTTGACCGACAACAGCGCCGCGTGCTTGACGCCGACCCGGTTCAGATGGGCCGCGACATTGCCGCCCAGGCGCTGGCGGCCGAGGTCGGTGATGTCGTCGAAGTCGCCAAGGCCCACGGCAACGATGCGGCTGGCGCTGATGCCCGCCGGCGCGACGATGTCGAGGATCTGATCACGCTTGCCGGTGAAGCGCCCACTGGCGACCGCCTTGGTGATGGCGCCATCGGTCAACGCATCGATTTCCTCTGCCCCGGGGCGCAGGACGCGGTTCTCGCTAATGCCGACAATCAGCGCGTCAGCGTCATCGGGAATGGTCGTCGAAAAGGCAAAGTCCATGGTGTCCTCGATTTGGGTTCGATTGTGTTTCTGTCAGGCAGCAAGGCCGTGGGCGGGTGGCGCCGATACTGGGCGCGCGGTCATTCTACCGCAAGTCACCATGACGGGAAGTGCCCACGAGACGGCACCCGATCGCTATTCGAGGTGGGCCGGCAACCGCTCCGCCAGAAAGGCGCCGATCTTGCGCGATCCGCTGGGTGTCGTGTGGATGGCGTCATAGAAATCCTGGGTCTCGAACACCAGCTCGCCGGCCAGGTCGATGCAGATCGCGCCGGCATCGCGGCAGAAAGCGAGCAGGACGTCGTTATAGGCCTGCATCTCCAGAAAGATGCGTCCGGCACCACTGCCCGTCACCTCTTCCAATCCGGCATCGCCAACGCGGACAAGCCCGACGGGTTGCGTCACGTAGACCGGTGTCGTGCCGTAGTTTCGCGCGACCTGATCCAGCACACGTAAACGCTCGCCATAGGCGTCGAGAGCGTCTTGGTTCAGTGTGATCGCGTCCACCGGTTCATAGGCGATTGTCTCGGGATTGGTGTCGACATCGCCATAGACGACATCGATATCGCGGGCCGCAATCCAGCCTTTCAGATTCTTGAACGCGCTTGAAAAGATGCTGTGGTTTCGGACGTACGTACTCAGGCGGCGCGACCACGAGGGCGAGGTCAGGCTGTCGGGCTGGGGCACCTGGCCCGGCGCGACGCCGCGGTCGTTGTGGCCGACATAGATCAGTGCGTATTGCGGTGCGAGATCGGGAATGTTCGGGAACCACAACTCGAAACTCTTGATATGACCCATGGACGAATGGCCGTCGACGCCGGCATTGGCGACAACATGGTCATAGCCTTGTGCGCGCAGCCCATCCTCCAGCACATCGGGCCAGGTATCGCCTTCGGTCGCGGCACGGTCGTTGGTCGTGCTGCCGCCCACGGCCAGAATCGTGATGGCAGATGGCTCACCATGGTCGCCGCGCAGGCCGTACGCATCGCGCTGATAAATCAGCGGGGTGCCCGCCGGGTAGTACGGGCTGTCGGTCTCCACGCGGTTGGCGTTGATGCCGACATTGAGCGAGCCGAACTCCGGCCCGAAGATCCAGCTGCCGAGCACCAGCTCGACAGCGATCAGCAGCACCAGCAGTACGAGGAGATTGATACCGAGCGTCTTGCCCCTACGGCGCCAGCGTGATGGCGGCTCAGTCGAGTGCGAAGGCATCCTTGTACTCAAGCTTGAGGGCAGGATCCTGGTCGTCCTTCAGCAGCATGCAGTTGCCGACGATTAACGCATCGAGCTCGGTGCCCATGAAACAACGGAAGGCGTCTTCCGGTGTGTTGACGATGGGCTCGCCGCGCACGTTGAAGGATGTGTTGACCAGGACCGGGCAGCCGGTGAGCGCCTTGAACGCCGTCAGCAGCGCGTGATAGCGCGGATTGGTTTCGGCATGCACGGTCTGAACCCGTGCCGAATAGTCGACATGGGTGACGGCCGGGATTTCCGAACGTTGGACATTCAGCTTGTCGATGCCGAACAGCGCCTGTTCGTCGTCGCTCATGGCGCGCTGGCGTTCACCTTTCACGTCGGCGACGAGCAGCATGTAAGGACTGTCGACATCAATATCGAACCAGTCGGCGACATCCTCGCGCAACACCGACGGCGCGAAGGGACGGAACGACTCCCGGTACTTGACCTTCAGGTTCAGCGTCTTCTGCATGGTCGGCGAGCGGGGATCGCCCAGGATCGAGCGGCCGCCCAAGGCCCGCGGACCAAATTCCATGCGCCCCTGCATCCAGCCGACCGCCTTTTCATCGGCCAGCAGGCGCGCGGTCGTTTCAATGACGTCGGCATCGCCAACGACCTGAAACTTGGCGCCCGCCTCGCCCAACCGCGTCTCGATTTCGTCTTGCCCGAAGACCGGGCCCAGATAGGAGCCCTTCATGGCGTCGGTGCCGGGCTGGACCTGGCGCGGCTGACCCTTCAGACCGTAGTAGGTCGCAAGCGCCGCACCCAAAGCACCGCCGGCGTCGCCGGCCGCGGGTTGGGTCCAGATGTTTTCGAACGCACCGTCCTTGAGCACCTTGCCATTGGCAACGCAGTTGAGCGCCACGCCACCGGCCAGGCACAGGTTCTTCGATCCCGTCTCCTGGGCCAGCGACCGCGTCATGCGCAAGACCACCTCTTCGGTCACCGCCTGGATCGAAGCCGCGAGGTCCATGTGGCGCTGGGTCAGCAACTCGTCGTCACCACGGGCCGGCCCGCCGAACAGGTTTGCGAACTTCTCGTTCGTCATGGTCAGCCCGGTGCAATAGTCGAAATAGGACTGGTCCAACCGGAAGGTGCCGTCCGGCTTGACGTCCATCAGGTTGTCGAGGATCAGGTCCTTGAAGGTCGGGTCGCCATAGGGCGCCAGGCCCATCACCTTGTATTCGCCGGAGTTGACCTTGAAGCCGGTGTAATAGGTGAATGCCGAATAGAGCAGACCGAGCGAATGCGGGAAATGAAGCTCTTTGACGATCTCAAGCTTGTTGCCCTCGCCCATCGAGACCGATGTCGTCGTCCACTCGCCAACACCGTCCATGGTCAGCACGACGGCATCGTCGAACGGCGATGGAAAGAAGGCTGATGCCGCATGACTTTGATGATGCTCGGCGAACAGCAGTTTCTTCGCCCAATCGAACTCCTCGTTGTAGGCCTTGAGCTGCTTGCGCAGCAGATCCTTCAGGAAGAGCTTTTCTTTGAGCCAGACCGGGATCGCCATGCGGAATGATTGGAAGCCGCGCGGCGCGAACGCGACATAGGTCTCCAGCAGGCGCTCGAACTTCAGAAACGGCTTGTCGTAGAACGTGACGTGGTCGACATCGCCTAGGCCGATGCCGGCCTCTTCCAAGCAATACGCGATCGCGTTGTCGGGGAACGCCGCATCGTGCTTCTTGCGCGTAAAACGCTCCTCCTGCGCCGCCGCGACGATGCCGGTCTCGTCGACCAGCGCCGCCGCGCTGTCGTGATAATAGGCCGAGATGCCGAGAATGCGCATGGGAGCGCGACTGACCTAGAACTGGTTCCGCATGGTGTCCGGGGCCGGGCCCGGCGGCGAGCGCTCGATCCAATAGCTCGAGGCGTCCTTGTCGAAGCGCAGGCGCAACAGATCCTTGCCCAGCGTGCGCATGACAAGCCCGGTTGGCGTGACCGCAACAAAAAACATCAGCCCCATGACCACCGGGCTCATGACCTTATGGAGCAGCAGACCGAAGCGAAACCAGAGCTTGTTGAAAGGCCTGAGGCAACGCGGATAAGCGAACGAGACGATCACGAACGCCAGCGCGATAGCGAGTGACCACAGACGCACGCCGCCATCGCCCAGAAGCGGAAACAACGCGACAACGATAAAGACCGCAGCGAACACCAGGCCAAACTGCCGTTCCGAGCCCAGCTTCACATCGCCGGATCGGTTCAGGTCTTCATGCATGCGCAGGACTCCGCCTAAGCCTTTGAATCACAGATATTTTTTCGCTTCCCTCTGGCCGTGGGCCAGATTTGCACCGTATAACACGCGCCTTGGGGTAAGGAAAACCGGCAAGGTGGCTGCCTGCGGCTGGTATGGGGATACGCCACGCTATCGCCGTCTTTGCTCGGCACGACACCCTCGGAACACTGGTTCGGACCGAAGAGCTATGCCTATAGTGCGGTGATGAAAGGCTTTGTTAGCTATATCTTGCGTCAGTTGGGGTCGACGGTGGTGTTCGTGACCGTCGCGTTGACTGGCGTTGTGTGGCTCAGCCAGTCACTCCGTTTTCTCGATTTCATCATTAACAAGGGCCTCTCGTTCATCAGCTTCGCCAAGCTGACGATGCTCCTGATGCCGACCGTGCTGGCCATCATTCTGCCGGTCGCCGCGTTCTGCGCGGTCATCTACGTCTACAACCGGCTTAACACCGATCGTGAACTGATTGTGCTGCGCGCAGCCGGGTTGAGCCCCTGGGCGCTTGCCATGCCGGCACTTGTGATGGCGCTGTGCGTGATGGGCGCCGGCTACACCATCAACCTATACCTGATGCCCGCGGGTTTCCGCACCTTTAAGGACGAGCAATACGTCCTACGCGCCGATTACTCCCACATTTTGCTGCAGGAAGGCGTCTTCAACAGCCTGATCGACGGCCTGACCGTCTATGTCCGCGCCCGGAATCCCAATGGCGAGGTGCTGGGTATCCTGGTCCACGACAGCCGCGAAGAAGGCGCCCCGGTCACCATGATGGCCGAGAGGGGCGCCCTGGTGTCAACGCCGGAAGGACCGCGCTTCTTGATGATCAACGGCAACCGGCAGGAAGTCTCGACCCAGGGTCAGAACATCCGGATGCTGTTCTTCGACCGCTACACGCTGGATTTGTCCGACCTAACCGAACCGCCGGCCGATCGCTATCGCGAGCCCAGGGAACGTTATCTGCACGAACTTATCGGACCACCGATCTCGGTGAGTGACGAGGAGAACCGGCCCGAACTGACCGCAGAGTTCCATCGGCGCTTGATAACGCCGGTCAACGTCATCGCGCTGACCATGATCGGTCTTGCGGCGATGATATCGGGCGAGTTCAACCGACGACGACAGTGGCCACGCCTGATGGCCGGCATCTTGTCGGCGGTGCTTTTCATCTCGTTGTCGTTTGCGCTTGGCAACGCCCTGGTTAAGACGCCGGAAATCTTGCCTGTGTTCTATGCCTATCCTTTCGCGGCCACGGCACTGGCCGCGTTGATGCTTCAGCGCAACCGCATTCCGCGATGGTTGTACCCGCCGCAGCTACGGCGATCGGAGGCCTGAAGTCCATGCGGCTCTCCTATCTGCTGTCGCGCTACATCGGACGCCAGTTCCTGATCTCGATCGGGCTTGTCTTCCTGCTCATCATGGGCGTCGCGTTTCTGATCGATGCCGTCAACCTGGGCGACCGGGCGGCATCGCGCGAGGGTGCCGGCTTGATCGTGATCATCGAAATGGCGCTGTTGCGCGTGCCCTACATCGCGCAAAAGGTGCTTCCCTTCGCGGTGCTGTTCGGCACCATGCTGACCTATCTATGGCTGACGCGGACCAATGAACTTGTCGTGTCGCGCGCTGCCGGCGTTTCGGTCTGGCAGTTTCTGCTGCCCTCCCTGTCGATCGCGCTGTGCCTGGGGATCTTCGTGGTGACGGTTTTCAATCCCCTGTCGTCCGCCTTTATCTCGCGCTATGAACAGATGGAGGCGCAGTATCTTCGGGGGCAGTCCAGCTTGTTGACGGTTTCGGGCAGCGGCCTCTGGCTGCGCGACGGCGACGGCGACGAGCAGATGGTGATTCATGCCGAGCGGGTTTCTCAGAGCGGCACCGAGCTGTCTGATGTGATCATTTTCCTGTATGAGGATGTCGACCGTTTCGCGGAGCGCATCGATGCCAGAGCAGCAACCTTGCATGACGGCTATTGGGAGTTGGACGACGCGCTGGTGACGAGTCCGGAGATGACCGCCGCGTTCGCGAAGACCTATCGCATCGATACGGAGCTTACGGTCGGTCGCATCCAAGACAGCTTTGCGCCACCCGATACCATGTCGTTCTGGGATCTGCCGGAGTTCATCCAATCGCTGGAAAAAGCCGGGTTCTCAGGGCTTAGGCACCGCATCCACTGGCACTCGATCCTTTCGATACCCCTCTTGTTATCGGCAATGGTTCTGGTGGCGGCCAGTTTCTCACTGCGGCTGACACGGCGCGGCCGTCTTGGGATTTTCGTTCTGGCCGGCCTGATGACGGGTTTCCTACTCTATTTCACGTCGGACGTATCGCTGGCCCTGGGCATGTCGGGCAGCCTGCCAGCGATCCTCTCGGCCTGGGCGCCGGCAACAATTTTCGCGCTGATAGGCACCGCCCTTTTGTTTCACCTGGAGGATGGATGACACAGCGCAGGCTTGGGCGCTGCCTGCTAGGTTTCGTTGCCACGCTGTTGTTGTGGCTGCCGCAAGGTGGCCTGGCACAGGACGACGGCGGCAGCCTTCTGGACGCCGGCAGCCTGAGCGACAACGTCGTCTTGCAGGCCGACGAGATCCGCTATGACCAGGCGCTACAGATCGTTACGGCCAGCGGCAACGTCGAGATCGCCAGCGCCGGGCGCATTCTTCAGGCCGATACCATCTCCTACAACCAAAACACCGATATCGTAACGGCGTCCGGCAACATCGTGCTGCTGGAACCGACCGGCGAAGTGTTCTTCTCCGATTATGTCGAGTTAACCGGCGACTTGAAGAGCGGTGTCATCAGCGGGATACGCATCTTGCTTGACGACAACACACGCGTCGCCGCCAACGGCGCGCGGCGCACCGGCGGCGTCGTCACCGAGATGCGCAAGGGCGTCTACAGTCCGTGCGATCTTTGTGAGGACGACCCCAACGCCGCACCGCTGTGGCAGGTCAAGGCGGTCAAGATCGTTCATAATCAGGAAACGCGCGACGTCGAATACTACGACACCTTCTTTGAAGTGTTCGGCGTTCCCATCGGGTACTCGCCCTACTTCCGCCACCCCGACCCGACCGTCAAACGGCGCAGCGGTTTTCTGGCGCCCAGCTACGGCTCGAACAGCAATCTGGGGCTGATCCTGAACGTCCCCTATTACTTCAACCTGGCGCCCAACCGCGACGCCACGCTGACCACCATGCTGCTGACCAAGGAAGCGCCGGTCTTCCTGGGCGAGTACCGGGCCTTGACGGGCGCAGGCGGCTACTGGCTCGACGGCGCGTTGACCTATGCCGAAGCGCGCGACAATACCGGCGAGGAACTGGACGGCAACGAGTTCCGCTATTTCATCAAGGGCGATGGGCAGTGGGACTACGACAGTACGTGGCGCTACGGCTTCGACCTTTACCGTAGCTCCGACGACACGTTCCTCGATCGCTACAACTTCGACAACGTCGACACGCTGACGTCCGACGTCTACGTCGAGGGTTTCCGCAACCGCTCCTATGCGTCGGCGTCTTCTTACGTCTTTCAGGGACTGCGCGCGAGCGACGATCAGGATCAGATCCCCGTCGTGCTGCCCTGGCTCGACTATCAGTTGGTAACGAACCCCGCAGCCGATGGCAGCTTCTTCACGCTCGACGCCAGCGCGCTGGCGCTGACGCGCCAGGAAGGCACCGACACGCAACGCGTCTCCGTCGGCGCCGCGTACGAAATGCCCTATCTTGCCGATGACGGTCAACTCCTGACCTTCAGGGCTTCAGTCCGGGGCGACGGCTATAACGTCAACGATGTCGCTGTCGGCAATGGCCAGCCAAACGAGGATGGCTTTGATGGCCGCATTTGGCCCGTGGCCTCACTTGAATGGCGCTATCCGTTTGTTCGTCAGTCCGGCGGCATTCAGCAGGTCATCGAACCGATCGTCATGGGCGTCATCAGCCCCAACGGCGGCAATCCATCAGGCATCCCCAACGAAGACAGCCAGGATTTCGAGTTCGACGACATCAACCTGTTCTCGGAGAATCGCTTCCCCGGCATCGACCGTGTCGAGGGCGGCCCAAGGATCAACTACGGTATTCGCCTGGGGGCTTTCGGCGCCAACGGCGGTCGTACTGAAGTTCTGGTTGGGCAAGTCTACCGCGCCCGGGTCGACGATACGTTCTCGCCCGGCACGGGTCTGGACTCGCACTTCTCCCACTTTGTCGGCCGTGTACTGGTCAGCCCCAACCAGTATCTTGATCTGCTCTATCGGTTCCGTATCGACAACGAGAGCTTCGCCGTGCGGCGCAGCGAACTGGGCTTCACCGCAGGTCCCGACTGGCTGCGCGTCAGCGCGACCTATGTTCGCTTGAAAGACGATCCCAACCTTGTCGTCGACACGACGGAGGAACGTGAGCAGCTCTTCACCAGTGCGATCCTCAACTTTGGCGACGGCTGGTCAGCGACCGGCAATTGGCGCGAGGATTTGACCGGCGCCGGCACCATCTCCTACGGCGCCGGTCTGCTCTATGAAAACGAGTGCATCGTCATCGAGGCCGGCGTCGATCGCAGCTTTACCGAGAATCGCGATGTTCAGCCGGATACGACCTTCCTGGTGACGATCCGCCTGAAGCAACTGGGCTAGCTTCCGATGCCTGCCTTGATTTCACCCAACTTCTTGTAACAAGGTCTGTCCCCGGGAAACGCCATAAACAATGTCCGCGAGCAAAACCTTCATTCGTAGCGTCGCCTCCATCGTCCTGATTGTGGCCATATCTGTCATGGCGCCGTCCGCGCGTGCGCAGGACTCAATCCGCATCGCGGCGGTCGTCAACGACCACGCAATTTCTGTTCTGGACGTGTTCGAGCGCATGGCGATCGTCTTCGTGACCGCAAACCTGGAGGACACCCAAGAAATTCGCCAACGCCTGTTTCCCCAGGTGCTGCGCACCTTGATCGACGAACGCCTGCAGATTCAGGAGGGCGAGCGGATCGGATACACCGTGAGCGAGGGACAACTGACCGCGGCGGCACAGCTTGTTGAGCAATCCCTTGGTCTGCAACCTGGCCAGCTGGACTCCTATCTGTCATTCAACCGCCTGAGCCGCGATGCGCTGATGAGCGAGCTGGAAGCAGAGATCATGTGGACGCGTTTGGTTCAAGATCGGATGCGCGACGACAATATTTCCGACGAAGAGGTCACCGAGATTCTGGAGCGCATCGAGGCAAGCTCCAACGAGCGCTCGTTTCTGTTGGCCGAGATTTTCCTCGCCGTCGACGAGCCAGAACGCGAAGGTGAGATTCTGGCCAATGCGCAACGCCTGGCGGAGGCACTGCGCTCCGGCGCAAGCTTCTCCGCCATCGCTCGTCAGTTCTCGCAAAGCGCCAGCAGCGCGACCGGCGGCGATCTGGGGTGGATCTTCGAGACCCAGTTGACGGATGAACTGCGCAGCGTCGTAACGCAAATGCCCGTGGGATCGCTGTCCCAGCCCATTCGCGTCATCGGCGGGTATGCCCTGGTGCTGTTGCGTGACGAACGCGTCGGCTTCGGCGCCACCGATCCGGATCCACCGATTGTTATGCGCCAGGCGTTGCTGCCGGTCCAGGCAGCGGCGACCGAGGAGGAACTGAGCCTTCAGGCAGCGGAAATCAAAGAGGCCATTGCCACTTGTGATGATCTGGATACGCTGGCCGCCAGCTTTCCCGCCGCACAATTCAGCCCGCCCATCACGCTGCGCATGAGCGAGTTGCAGCCGGTTTTCACGGATACAGTGAACAGCCTGCCGACCGGGCAGCCGTCCGAACCGGTCCGCACCGAGCTTGGCTACCACATTGTCCTTGTCTGCGAACGTTCGGAGTCATCAGGGGGGCTGCCCACGCGTCAGGAAATTCGTCAGACACTTGAAGACGAACAGTTCGACCTGGTCTCGCGCGGCTATCTCCGCGACCTCCGGCGCCAGGCGTTTGTCGACATCCGCATCTAGGGCCCGGATGCGGCGCGCTGGGCTGTGAACCCCGACAACCAGACGGCGCTCGACAATCTGCCGCCGCTTCGCGACGTCATTGCCCGCCACGGCTTGGCGGCGCGCAAGTCGCTGGGGCAAAACTTTCTGCTCGACGAGAACCTGCTGGATCGGATTGCGCGTGCCGCCGGGCCGCTCAACGACGCGCACGTGGTCGAGGTCGGCCCCGGTCCGGGCGGCCTGACCCGTGCCCTGCTGCGCGCGGGCGCACGCCGCGTCACGGCCATCGAAAAAGACCGTCGCGCCATCGCCGCGCTCGACGAACTCGCGGCTCTAGCAGGCGGACGCTTGACGATCATGGAAGGCGACGCGCTCGGCACGCCACTGTCCGGTCTGGCCGACCAGCCGCTGACCGTCGTCGCCAACCTGCCTTTTAACATCGCGACCCCACTGCTGATGTCGTGGCTGGAGGCGGCCGAACCGATTGCCTCGATGACCTTGATGTTCCAGCGCGAAGTCGCGGCCCGGTTGACCGCCAAGCCACGCACCAAGGACTATGGCCGGCTGGCGGTCGCGGCGCAGTGGCGCTGTTTGGTCAAGCGATGTTTCGACGTACCGCCGCGCGCCTTCGTGCCCCAACCCAAGGTCGCGGCCAGCGTGGTTCACCTGGATGTCATGGCCGCACCGGTCTTCCCGGCCGATTCCCGGTGCTTGGCGGCAATCGTCAAGGCGGCCTTTGGCCAGCGCCGGAAAGCCTTGCGCAATGCCTTGGGCGCGCTCGTCGATGATCCCTTGAGCCTGCTCGAAACCGCCGACATTGACCCTGGAAGGCGGGCCGAAGAGCTGGAAATTGAGGAATTCGCGCGTTTGGCGCGTGCCTATGAAGCCATCGCGCACAAACCGATTGGCGCAGACGGCTAGTTGATGTAAATCGCTACCGCTTCTTGACGAAACCGGAAACGGCCATGACCGCCAGCCTTGCCATCGGACGACGACGACGACGCGCTCTTCTTGGGCGTGCGGCCGTGCGTCTTGGCGTTGGTGGTATGGCATCCCTTACCGGATGATCACTCCGGCGCGGGTCGATCGGCAGCCGCTTGGCGTGCTGGCATAGATTCGACGACCCGGAGTTTCAGACCTTGTTTCACATTATCGAAGAACGGCTCTCAGACGAGGAAGCCGTAAAGACGTTGGCGCGGCTTGCGCTTGGCAACCGGATGACGGACAGCCCGGCGGCACGCCTGCGTGCGGCAAGCGCTCCGGTACCGGGGCTTAGCCTGGTCGCGCTCGAAAACGACGATCTCGTCGGTACGATTCGGTTCTGGCCGGTGATGATCGGCGCCGGCGTCAAGGCGGTCCAACTGGGTCCGGTTGCGATCGAACCCAGCCATCGCGGCCGTGGCATCAGCCGCCTGTTGATCCGCTATGGCCTGGAGCGTGCGCAGGCCCAAGGGCACCGCATCGTCGTCTTGATCGGCGAACACGCGATCTATGAACGTTACGGCTTTAGACCCGCCGCGCCACTGGGCATCACGCTTGCCGAATACGAAGACCGCGATCGCCTGCAAGTCCTGGGCCTTGCGCCAGGCGTTCTTGACGGCCTTCGAGGCTGCGTTCGCCCCGACGACACCTTCGATGCCGACGACCGGCGTTTCGCCTGAGGTTTGTTGCTAACCCTCGTCCAGCTCGCGACTCATCTCGCTGATGAACGCGCCCAGACCGACTTGGCGCTCCCGGCGCAGACGCTCGGCGCGCAGGATGTCGCGGACGCTTTCAACCGACGTGTCGAGATCCTGGTTGATGACGACGTAGTCGTACTCGCTCCATCGCGACATTTCGTCACTGGCACGGCTCATACGGTGCAACACGACGTCTTCAGGATCGGATGCGCGGCTGCGCAAACGATCGTGCAATTCGCTCGCAGATGGCGGCAGGACGAAAACTTGCACCAGGTCCGAAGGCATGCGCTCGCGCAGTTGCTGGGCGCCCTGCCAATCGACATCGAACAGGATGTCCTGGCCGGCAACCAACGCAGCCTCGACCGGCGCGCGTGGCGTGCCATAGCTGTGGCCAAAGACCGTCGCATGTTCCAGCAAGTCCCCGTTCTTCACCATGGCCGCAAAGGACCCGTCGTCGATAAAATGATAATGCGTTCCGTCTTCCTCGCCGGGCCGCATGGGGCGCGTGGTGACCGAAACCGAGAGGATCAGATTGTCTTCACTCTCAAGCAGAGCCGCTGCAATCGTGGACTTGCCCGCCCCCGATGGCGATGACAGGACCAGGAGCAAACCGCGGCGCTGGACGAGATTACCGTTCATCATTCGACATTCAGAACCTGTTCGCGCAACCGGTCGATGGCGACCTTCATATCAAGTCCGATCGCCGTCAGATCGCTATCGGACGATTTGGAACACAGCGTGTTGGCCTCGCGGAGCAGTTCCTGGCACAGGAAACCAAGGCGCCGACCGGGCGCTTCGTCGCCGCCGAGCAAGTCGCGAAACGCTGTGATGTGACTGTCAAGTCGATCCAGTTCCTCACGGATATCAGCCTTGGTCGTCAAAAGCGCGATCTCCTGGGCCAGGCGTTCGTCCGGCACAGGCGTATCATCGCCCAGCAGTTCATCCACCTGCTCGTGCAGGCGATCGCGAATCGCCTGGGGTTGCGCCGCCTCGTGGTCGCGCGCCTGGCTGACGCCCGACGCGATATCGTCAAGCAGTCCCTCCAGAACCGCCTTGAGGCGGGCGCCTTCGTTGGATCGGGCCTCGACCAGCGAATCCAGCAACTCGGTCAAAGAGCCGACCATGGCGGCGTGGCGGGCATCGCGTGCTTCTGGATCTTCCGACGTATCGGTCTCCAACACGCCGGGCAACCGCATCAGGCCGTCGACACTGGGCGGCGATAACGATTCGCGCTCGGCCAGATCGCGCGCGACCGCCAGCACCGCGTCCAATGCGTCGCGGTTTACCGTCAACGGCACCGCCGCCCGGTTGGTGTCGATGCTGAGCGAGAGCGAGACATTGCCGCGGTTCAGACGCCCGGTGACCGCTTCGCGGGCTTGCGGCTCCAGCGCATCGTAACCCGACGGCAAACGGCAGCGGACGTCCAGGCCCTTGCCGTTCACGGTACGCGCTTCCCAGATCCACGACACCGTACCGTCGCCACCTTCGGCGCGGCCAAATCCTGTCATGCTTTGCAGTGCCACGGCTGTCCCCGTTCGCCGCCGACGGAAGGGTGGGTGCCGGTGAACCGGCGGCACCTGTATATACTCAGGCGCCATGAACCAACAAGGCCACCAGCCCGTTCTATGCCCGCCATCTTGATCACCGGTGCCAGCAGCGGCATTGGCGCTGCCCTCGCAAGAACCTATGCCGAGCCGGGCACGACCCTATTCCTGGGCGGACGCGACATCGACCGCCTGCATGCGGTCGCTGAGAGCTGCAGGCGCGATGGCGCGGCCGTAGAAACCGCCGCCCATGACGTGACCGACCGCGACGCCATGGCGAACTGGGTACGTGCCTGTGACGACCAAGCCCCGCTGACGCTCGCTATCGCCAATGCCGGCATCTCGGCCGGCACAGGCGGCGCGGGCGAAGGCGCCGACCAGGCGCGCCATGTCTTCACCGTCAATGTCGACGGCACCATTAACACGCTTATGCCAGCCCTCGACGCGATGCGGCCACGACAAGCCGGCCAACTCGCCGTCATGGCCTCGCTTGCGGGGTTTCGTGGCTTTCCCGGCGCGCCCGCCTATTGCGGCAGCAAGGCAGCCGTCAAGGTTTGGGGCGAGGCACTGCGAGGTTGGGTGGCCGCCGACGGCATTGGCGTCAGTGTCATCTGCCCGGGCTTCATCAAAACGCCCATGAGCGACGGCAATCCCTATCCCATGCCGTTTCTCATGGAAGCCGACAAGGCCGCGCGGATCATCCGCCGCGGGCTGACACGGAACCGCGCGCGTATCGCGTTCCCCCTGCCCGTCTATCTGGCGGCGCTTGCCGCCGGCGCCCTGCCGCCAGCCTGGACCGACCGGCTGTTTCGCGGCATGCCCCGCAAACCGTCAGCGCCGATCAAAATTGATCAAGGAGATTAGGTTTCTCTATTAATAGATTGTTTTATTTGGCTAATTATCTTGATCTCTCAACCATTTTCTATAGGCCGCAACGTTGTCGTTGTGTTCGGGCAGCGTGCGAGCGAAGGCGTGCCCGCCGGTACCGTCGGCCACAAAATAGAGATCATCGGTGTCCAGCGGGTGCAGGACGGCATAGATCGCATCATAGCCGGGATTGGCAATCGGACCCGGCGGCAAGCCGGCATAACGATAGGTATTGTAGGCGTCGTCGACTTCCAGATCGTCGTACGTCAACCCGCGGCCAAGGTCGCCATCACCTCCGGTGAGCGCATAGATGACGGTCGGATCGGACTGCAGCCGCATGTTTCGGGCGAGGCGGTTAAAGAAGACGCCGGCAATATGGGCCCGCTCCTCCGGTACGCCGGTCTCCTTTTCGACAATTGACGCCAGAATAAGCGCCTCCTCAGGCGATTCGAGGTTCACGTCGGGGTCGCGCCCCTGCCACAGTGCCTCGAGTGTCCCGGTCATTGCGGACGCCATGCGCTGGACGACGGCGGTGCGGGTATCGCCGAGCTCATAGTGATAGGTCTCGGGCAGCAAAGCGCCTTCGACGGGCTCGCTCTCGATTTCGCCCGTCAAACCATCGGCGGTGCGAACCAGGTCCAAGACGGCGGCGGTTGTCAGGCCTTCGGGCACGCTGATCTTGCGCACCACGGTACGGCCCTCTGAAAGGTGATCGACGACCTCATCGAGCGACTGGCCGGGCACGAAGACATATTCGCCGGCCTTCAACTCCCGACCTTCCCCGCGCCACCTTACGCGCAGCACCATCAGCAATGGATCGTTGATGACACCGGCATCGGCCAGTTGATCGGCGATGTCGTCGACGCCTGCGCCACGCGGGATAACGAGGGTCGTCTCGGATTCAAGGGGACCCGGACTGCGGGCCTGCTGGTCGAACCACAGGAAAGCCGCGACCGCACCGACCGCGAGCAATGCCAGAACCGAAAAGAACCCGCCAACCAGCCGATTGAAGGCACCGGGCTTGCGAACGGGTTTGGCCGCCGGGCGGCCGTCTCCATTCGCTTGCTGCTGATCGTCGTTGACGGGAGGCAGGAACTTACCCTTTAGGGCGCCTTGGCAACCACGAGGCTGGCATTGGTGCCGCCAAATCCGAAGGAGTTGCTCAGCGCGGCGCGAACCGGCCGCTCTTTGGCATTCAACGGCACGAGATCTACGCCTTCGCAAGCGTCCGAAGGGTCCTCGAGGTTGAGTGTCGGCGGCACCACGTCGTTCTTCACCGCCATGATCGCATAGATCGCCTCGACACTGCCGGCGGCGCCCAAGAGGTGGCCGATCGACGACTTGGTCGACGACATCGAAATCTTAGACGCCGCATCCCCGAACAGCCGCTTGACCGCGCCCAGCTCGATTTCGTCGCCCAGCGGCGTCGATGTACCGTGGGCGTTGACGTAGTCGATGTCATCGGGCGTCAGCGACGCGTTTGCCAGCGCGCTCTTCATCGAACGGTAACCGCCGTCGCCGTCATCGGCGGGCGCTGTGATGTGGTGGGCGTCGCCCGACAGGCCGTAGCCGACGACCTCGGCGTAAATCTTGGCGCCCCGCGCCTTGGCGTGCTCCAGTTCCTCAAGCACGACGATGCCGGCACCCTCGCCCATGACGAAACCATCACGCGCCTTGTCCCAGGGCCGGGACGCGCGCTCCGGTTCGTCATTGAAATCGGTCGAAAGAGCCCGCGATGCGGCGAAACCGGCGACACCGATCGGGCACACAGCGGCTTCGGCACCGCCAGCGACCATGATGTCGGCATCGCCGAACTTGATCAGCCGCGAGGCATCGCCCAGTGCGTGGGCGCCGGTCGAGCATGCTGTGACAACCGCGTGGTTCGGCCCCTTGAAGCCGTGACGGATCGAGACGTGGCCGGACGCCAGGTTGATCAGGGAGGAGGGAATGAAAAACGGGCTGACCCGCCGTGGACCCCGCTCCTTCAACAGGATCGATGCCTCGGCAATGGTCTTGAGCCCGCCGATGCCCGAGCCGATCATGACACCGGTGCGGTATCGATCCTCATCTGTCTGGGGCTTCCAGCCAGAGTCCTCCACCGCCCGCTGCGCCGCCGCGACAGCCAGGATGATGAAGTCATCCATCTTCCGCTGATCCTTCGTGTCGACGTAGTCGTCGGCGCGAAACGCGTAGGCCTCGTTACCGGTGGGTGGCTGGCCGGCGATCTTCGCCGCCAGGTCGCTGGTGTCGAAGTTGTCGATACGGCGAATGCCAGACTCGCCGGCAACCAAACGCGACCAGTTATGCTCCACGCCGTCGCCGAGCGGCGTCACCATGCCCATGCCGGTAACGACGACCCGTCGTTGATCAACGTTATGCATGCGAAGCGGCTCCCGCCGACCCGCCGCCCAAAAGCGTCACCGGATCAGTCGGCGTGCTGGTCGATGTAATCGATCGCATCCTTGATGGTGAGGATCTTTTCCGCAGCGTCATCGGGGATCTCGACACCGAACTCCTCCTCGAACGCCATCACCAGCTCAACCGTGTCGAGGCTGTCGGCCCCCAAATCGTCAATAAAACTCGCGCTGTCCGTGACCTTGGCTTCATCGACGCCGAGATGGTCGACGACGATCTTTTTTACGCGATCAGACACATCGCTCATCGGGACACAACCTCCATGATTTCTCAAGAATTTCCGTGACTTGCGGGTTATGGAAAAGCCCGCCGCATGACTGAAAACCGTTGTCCCCTACCCCCGGGGCGCGTCCATGTAACACACTTTAGTCTGGCATGCGATAGCTGGAAAAGCCCCTTTTCAGTGGACCAAATCCGCCAATCAGATCATGGCCATGCCACCGTTGACGTGCAGGGTCTGACCGGTGACGTAAGCGGCTTCGTCGCTGGCCAGATAGACGGCTGCCGCCGCGATGTCGTCAGACGCGCCAAGCCGGCCTGCGGGAATGCGCTCCAGCAGCTTATCGCGGACATCGTCGTTCAAGGCGTCGGTCATGGCCGTTTCGATGAATCCCGGCGCGATACAGTTGACCGTGATGCCGCGCTCCGCGACCTCCTGGGCGAGTGACTTCGACATGCCGATCATGCCGGCCTTGGCGGCGGCGTAGTTGGCCTGACCCGGATTGCCGGTCACCCCGACGATCGACGTGATGCCGACAATGCGGCCATGGCGGCGCTTCAGCATGCCGCGCAGGAGCGCTCGGGTCAGGCGAAAGCCGGCCGTCAGATTGACGTCCAGAATGGTCTGCCAATCGTCATCCTTCATCCGCATGGCAAGCGTGTCGCGGGTGATGCCGGCGTTGTTGATCAAAATGTCAACCTGGCCCATGGCTTCATCGGCGGCCGCCGCCAGCGCCGCCGGCGCCTCAGCCTCGGCAAGGTCGGCGACCAGCACATGGCACCGCTCGCCGAGCGATCCCGCCAGCTCGTCGAGTGCGTCGCGCCGGCGCCCGGCGATACCGACGGTAGCGCCCTGGGCATGCAAAGCCCGCGCGATCGCGCCGCCCAGACCGCCGGAAGCGCCGGTCACCAATGCGGTCTTGCCGGAAAGGTCGAACATCCGGTCTCTCCCTGGGATAATCCCTGCTAGAACGTTTTCAGGACGGCCTCGACATCGTCGGGCGTCTCGACGGAGACGCCTTTGAGGTCGCGGTCGATTCGGCGGGCAAGCCCGCTCAGCACCTTACCGGTCCCCAGCTCGACCAGCGTGTCGACGTCGTGCTCCTTCATCGTCAAGACACCCTCGCGCCAGCGGACGGTCGCGGTGACCTGTTCGACCAACAGGCGGCGTATGGTTTCCGGCACGCCGACCGGTTCAGCGGTCACATTGGCAACGATCGGGACGGCGGGCGCGGCGATCGTTACCGATTCAAGCGCCTCGGCCATGCGATCGGCGGCCGGCTGCATGAGGGGGCAGTGAAAAGGCGCGCTGACCGGCAACATGATCGCGCGTTTGGCGCCCTTCTCCGTCGCCAGTTCGGCAGCTTTTTCGACCGCCTCCTTGGCGCCGCTAACCACGACCTGGCCGGTCGAATTGTCGTTGGCGACAGCGCAAACGCCAATACCGCCGGCCTCGCCAACCAGTTCTTGCACGTCATCGAGGTCAAGACCCAGGACCGCCGCCATTGCGCCCTCGCCCACCGGCACAGCCTCCTGCATGGCCTCACCACGCAGGCGCAGCAGGCGGGCGGTTTCGGCCACCGGCAGCGACCCGGCGGCGACCAGGGCCGAATACTCGCCCAGCGAATGGCCGGCGACCATCGACGCCATTTGGTCGAGCGCCTGGCCGCCTTCGCTTTCCACCACTCTGAGGACCGCGACCGATGAGGCCATCAGCGCGGGTTGGGTATTGGCGGTCAAGGTCAGATCGGCTTCAGGCCCCTCCGCCATCAGCCGAAACAGGCGTTGTTCCAGGGCGTCATCGACCTCCTCGAAGACGTGCCGGGCCGCAGGAAATGCCTCGGCCAGCGCCACGCCCATACCGACCTTCTGGCTGCCTTGGCCAGGAAACACGAAGGCACGCGTCATAAAAAGCCCTTACACTTGTTGGAAACCGCCCGGGAACGCCCCCGCCCGGCGCCTGAATCGGCGCAGTCAACGGGCTCGACAGGGCCCTGTCAAGCGTGCTTGATCGCCAAGGCAAAATCGCTATAGTGCGCCGCTCGCTGGCGCAGGCCCCTGGGGCCAGATCGGCGTGACCGATTGGTGCGCCGGCGTTCGTCTTTTGTCGTTCTAGTTTGAGAGGAAGGGCCCGATGCCTTTCTACGAGAGCACGTTTATCGTGCGACCCGATGCGTCGCCGCAGCAGGTCGAGACCCTGGCCGAAGAGGTCGAGGGCATGATCAAGGAGCATGGCGGCGCCGTCACCAAGACCGAGATGTGGGGCCTGAAGTCGCTCGCCTATCGCATGAAGAAGAGCCGCAAGGGCCATTACGTCTTCATGAACGTCGACGCGTCCGGCGATACGATCCATGAGTTGGAGCGGAACTTCCGCATCAACGAGGATGTCATCCGCTATCTCAACATCCGTGTCGAGGAGCTCGACCCCGAGCCGACCGCGATGATGAAGAGCCGCGCCAGCCGCGACGACCGTGGCCCGCGTCGCGACGACCGTGGCCGTGATGATCGCCCCCGTGGCGACCGTGATCGCGACGACCGCCCCCGTGGTGACCGCGACCGGGATGACCGGCCGCGCGACGCCAAATCAGACAGTGCTGCCGGCGAGGCCGCAGCCGCACCGAGTGGAGACGAGACATGAGCGCCATGCGTCAGCCAGGTCCGCCGCTGGCACCGCGCCGCCCGTTCTGGCGCCGCCGCAAAACCTGTCCGTTCTCGGGCGATGGCGCGCCGGCGATCGACTACAAGGACGTCAAACTCCTGCAGCGCTACATCTCCGAGCGCGGCAAGATTGTTCCCAGCCGTATCACCGCCGTTTCCGCGAAGAAACAGCGTGAGTTGGCCAGAGCGATCAAGCGAGCCCGTTTTCTGGCGCTGTTGCCCTACGTCGGCCAGTAAAGCCGCCGACCGGCACCGGCCGGCCTAAATGATCGCTAATCTCATCGCCGTCGTCGCGGGCATGGTCGCCGCGACGCTTTATATCGTCGGCTTGTCGTTTTCGGCATGGGGCCTGTTCCTGGTCTTTCTGTCGCCGCTGCCGATTTACATGGCCGGCCTGGGCGCAGGCGCCGTCGCCAGCGGTGTCGCGGGCGCCGTCGCGGTGATTGCGGCATTCTTGACGTCGGCCGCCGATCCGCTGCTGGGCAGCGTGTTCAGCGTCTTTTTTGTCCTGCCGGCGTTCCTCTTGTCCCATCTTGCGGTGCAGTCGCGCGAAGACGAGGACGGCAAGACCCATTGGTTCCCGCTCAACGGTTTGCTGCAGGTGCTGATCGTTATCGGCCTGCTGTGTGTCGCGCTGGTCTCCATTCTGCTGGGCCTGACCGAGAAAGGCCTGGCGGGCACGATCCGCTTTAACCTGGACCTGCTCGTCAGCGCGCTCTACGCGGAATCGGAACCGGCGGCATACGCCGATATCGTCGATCAGTGGGACAGCCTGGTATTTGGGGCCGTGATCGCAACGGTCATGGCCAGCCAAGCCTGTTGCGGCGCCCTGGCCCAGGGTTTGCTGGTGAACACAGGCCGGAATCTTAGGCCCAGCCCCTCATTCTGGCGCCTTGAGATGCCAAACTGGACCGCGATTGCCGGCATTTTGTGCCTATTGGTCGCCTTTCTGGCCGAGGACATATTCGGGAGCGCGACATGGGTGCTGTTCGTCACCTATGTCGCGACCGGATTTACACTGGTTTTTGTGGTCGGATTCCTGCTACAGGGGCTCGCCGTGATGCACGCGCTGACGCGCGGCCTGTCGTTTCAGTTTCTGATTCTGACCGGCGTCTACATGATTGTCGTCGTGTTTCAGCCCTTCGGGGCCCTGACATTCGCCGCCTTAGGGCTGGCAGACCGCTGGGGCAATCTCCGTGAGCGTTTTGGCCCGGGGCTTGACCTAGAGATGGAGGACTAGATGGATATCGTATTGCTGGAGCGTGTCGAGGCGCTCGGAAACATGGGCGACGTGGTCAACGTCAAGCCCGGCTATGCCCGTAACTTCCTGATCCCGCACGGCAAGGCGCTGCGCGCGACCAAGAACAACATCGCGGAGTTCGAGGCCCGTCGCGCCGAACTGGAAGCGCGTAACGCGGAACTCAGGTCCGGCGCCGAAAACTCGGCCAGCGATCTGGATGGCGCCCAGGCGATCCTGATCCGCCAGGCAAGCGACAGCTTGCAGCTTTATGGCTCCGTCAACGCGCGCGATATCGCCAATGCGCTTGCCGAGCAGGGTTACGAGATCAACAAGCGCCAGGTGGTGCTGGAGCACCCGATCAAAAGCCTGGGCATCCACGAGGTGCGCGTTGCGCTGCATCCAGAGGTCCACGTCACGGTTGTGGCCAATGTCGCGCGCAGCGCCGACGAGGCGGCCATTCAGGCCGAGACCGGGCGCGCCGTGGGCGCCTTCGAGGAAGAAGAGGCCGAAGAAGCCGCCGCACCGGCGATCGAGGACCTGGTTGAGGCCGAGGTCGCCGAGCAGGTTCTGGAAGATGTCGCCGAGGCCACGGACGAAGACGTTGATGATGCCTCGGAGGGCGCTGACGAGAGCACGGCTTCCGACGAGGACGAAACCAAGGATTAGCTCCACCTCGGTTGCAATCCCATCCATTGTCCGAGTCGCGATGACTGGCTAACATAGTCGCGGGTTAGGTCTTTGTGGGGGATGCGCGCGGCATGTTGCTCGCCGGCTTCCTTAACCGTCTGATCGATGTCGGCCATTTGCGGATGATCGATTCGCGCGGAAAAACGCATGATTTCGGCACGGTCGGCGCGCAGCCCTCGGTTACGCTGCGCCTGCATGATGCCGCGCTCGAGCGCAAGCTGCTGATGAATCCCCGGCTCTACGTCGGCGAGGCCTATATGGACGGCACGCTGACCATCGAGGATGGCGATCTCCGGGACTTCTTCGCCGTGATCGGCGCCAACATGGCGAGGCTCTATCGTGACGACCGCTGGAGCCGCCTTGCCGGCTTCCTGCGCCGCAACGTGTTGCGGCCGATCCAGCAGCACAATCCCGTCGGCAAGGCGCAGAAGAACGTCGCCCATCACTACGACCTCTCCGACGATCTGTTCGATCTCTTCCTGGACGAAGACCGGCAGTATTCCTGTGCCTACTTCGAAACGGAGAACAGCACGTTGGAGCAGGCCCAATCCGACAAGAAGCGCCATTTGGCTTCCAAGATGCTGTTGCAGCCGGGCCAGAAGGTCCTGGATATCGGCTCGGGCTGGGGCGGCATGGGTATCTATCTGGCCAAGACCGCCGATGTCGATGTCACCGGCGTTACGCTCTCGAAGGAGCAGCACGAGGTGTCAAACCGGCGCGCGCAGGAGGCCGGCCTCTCCGACCGCGTGCGGTTTCTGCTGAAAGACTACCGCGACCTCGACGAACGGTTCGACCGCATCGTCTCGGTCGGCATGTTCGAGCATGTCGGCGCCGGGCACTATGTCGAGTTCTTCCGCAAGGTCCGCAGCCTCTTGACCGATGACGGCGTGTGCGTGCTGCATTCGATCGGACGCTTCAGCGAGCCCGGCAACACGAACCCCTGGCTTCGGAAGTACATCTTCCCGGGCGGTTACACGCCTGCGCTTTCCGAGGTCATGACGGCGTTCGAACGCACGCACCTCATCTCAACCGACATCGAGATCCTGCGCGTTCACTACGCCGACACGCTGAAACACTGGTGGCGACGTTTCACGGAGAACCGCGACCGTATTCGCGAACTCTATGACGAACGCTTCTGCCGGATGTGGGAGTTCTACCTGCTGGCCTGCGAGAACGCGTTCCGCAACGACGACCAGATGGTCTTCCAGCTGCAGTTCTCCAAAAAGCTGATGACCGTGCCCCTGACCCGCGACTACATGGTCGATTGGGAACGCGCCCACGGCTAGTCGTTTCTTCTTTCGAAAACGAAGGCTGGGACGTCCGTGGGAAGCCCCCTCACCCAGCTCCGGCTAGGGCGCTGCCGCGCCCAAGTCTGCACAACCATCTCCTTCATTGGGGAGAGGGAAACAAAGACGAGCTCCCTCTCTCCTTGAGGGAGAGGGCCGGGGTGAGGGGTCGCGCGTCAGCGCGCAGAAAGATCGACGATCAAAACGGCGCCGTCGGTGAAAAGCTAACGCGGCACGGTTCTATCGAGGAAATCCAGCAACAACGTGTTGACCATGTCCGCGCCTTCGGTGGTCGGCAGGTGCCTGAGGCCCTCAAGGATGATGCATTCCGCACGCGGTATCGCGGCCGCCATGGCTTGCGACATCGCCGGTGTCGAGCCGCGGTCGAGTTCACCGGTGGTCACCAAGGTCGGACAGGTGACGGCAGAGAGGCGCCCGGTGAGTTGCGGATCGGCGCCGGCAAAAATCTTGTAGGCCATCAGGAAATCTTCGGGGTTGTTGGCCTCAAGGCGATCGCGAATCGCCCCGACAGACTCCGGATACTGCTGGCGATAAGACTCTGACAACCAACGCTCAAGTGCCGCATCGATCAGCGATTGTGTGCCCTCCCGTTCGGCCTGGCGAACCCGCGTGCCGATACCGGCGAGCTGTTCAGCGCTGCGGTCATAGACCCCGTTCATGAGGATCAGCGCGGTCAATCGGTCGGACGCGGAGAGTGCAAACTTGAGTGACACGAGCACGCCCATCGACAAACCGACCAGCGCGAATCGGTCGAGCTTCAGCGCGTCGCAAAGCCGCGCGAGTTGGTCGGCGAAGTCGGCGAGTTCGAGCTCCTTGTCGGGCCTGGGCGTTTGGCCGTGACCCAGCATGTCGTAGCGAATCGTTGTGTAGCGCGGCGCGAGCGCGGGCACCTGCGCGTTCCACATGGTGTGGTCCAGCCCGACGCCATGGATCAGCACGACCGGCGGACCGTCGCCATCGATCGCGACATGACTGCCGCCTTCAAACCGTTCTTCGCTCACCCACCGCTCCCATCAGGTTCGGCCACAGTGTTGCCGCCGTGGTAAGGTTACTTATCCACACGGCAGGAGGCTGGCAATCGGAGGCAGGGTGCCGTTCTTAAAATCATTCCCCACAACACCGGACGGGTCGGCGCGCACGCCAGACGATTTTTTCGTCGGCACACGAAGAGTTGGCGCGCACTGCCATGCCGCTTTCTGTTAGCTTGATGGGCTCACTCCAGTTCGACAGGCGCCATGGCTCAGACTAGTCCGCATGACCTCTCCGTTGTCGGCGACGACGACGTTACCTATCGCACGATGCCGCATAACGAGGAGGCCGAACAGGCGTTGCTTGGCGCCATCCTCGTGAACAACGATGCGATGAACCGTGTCGGCGACTTCCTGCGCGCCGACCACTTTTATCTGCCGGTTCATGGACGGATCTTCGACGCCATCGAACGACTCATCGAGCGTGGTCAAATCGCCAACCCGGTCACGCTCAAGACCTTCTTCGAACAGGATGAGGCCTTGGTCGATATCGGCGGCGCCGACTATCTGGCGCGCCTGGCAAGCTCCGCCGCGACGATCATCAATGCCGCGGAGTACGGACGGCAAATTCACGACCACTACGTCAGGCGCGAACTGATTTCGATCGGAGAAGATGTCGTGAACGACGCCTTCGAAGCCGATGTCGACAACAGTGCCGACAGCCAGATCGAGAACGCCGAAAAGTCGCTGTTCGATTTGGCGGAGTCCGGTTCCTACAAGCGCGACTTCCGAAGCTTCAAGGAGGTCGCGGTGGGCGCCCTGGAGATGATGGAAGCGGCCTATCGCCACCAGTCAGGCATGATCGGCATCTCGACCGGTCTACGCGATCTCGATGACCTGTTGGGTGGCATGCACAAGTCCGATCTGGTCATCCTGGCGGCGCGCCCGGGCATGGGTAAAACCTCGTTCACCATGAACGTCGCGCTGCATGCCGCCAAGCAGTACCGGGCCGAAGTTCAGGAAGACGGCACGGCCAAGGTCGTCGACGGTGCCGTCGTCGGTTTCTTTTCGCTGGAGATGTCGGCGGAGCAGCTGGCCACCCGCGTGCTGTCCGAAGCATCCGGCATTCCTTCCGAGATGCTTCGGCGCGGCCAGATCAACGCGCGCGATTTCGACGCCATCGTGCGGGCCAGCCAGGAACTGTCGCGCATTCCGCTCTATCTCGACGATACGCCGGCACTCTCGATCCAGGGTCTGAGGACCCGCGCCAGGCGGCTCAAGCGCCAACACGGACTCTCCTTCATCATCGTCGACTACCTGCAACTGGTCAGGCCAAGCGCGCGCTCAAACAGCGACAACCGGGTCCAGGAGGTTTCCGAGGTGACCCAGGGCCTGAAAGCGCTGGCCAAGGAGCTCGATGTGCCGGTCGTCGCCTGCTCCCAGCTGTCGCGCGCGGTCGAGCAGCGGGAGGACAAAAGGCCCCTGCTCTCCGATCTCCGCGAATCCGGCTCGATCGAGCAAGATGCTGATATCGTTATGTTTCTTTACCGTGAGGACTATTATCTCGCCCGTCAGGAGCCGCAGGCCAAGGTCGGCGAGGACGAGTCGGACGCCAAATACCGCGAACGGCTTGAACACTGGCAGCAAAGGATGGAAAAGAGGCGCGGCATTACCGAGGTGATCATCGCCAAACAACGCCACGGCGCCACCGGCGACGTCGAGGTCTACTTTGACGGCGCGACGACCAAGTACACGGATCTGGAGACCCGTTATTCACCTGACGACGGACCACATTGAGCGCGCTGCCACCGAACTGATTATTGACCTGGATGCGCTGGCGGCCAATTGGCGCCAGCTCAACGAGCGTGTGGCCCCGGGCCTGTGCGCCGGCATGGTCAAGGCCAATGCGTATGGGCTTGGCCTGAACCGCGTCGCGCCCGCGCTCTATGAGGCCGGCTGCCGCCACTTCTTTACCGCCAACACCTTCGGCGCCATGAAGCTGAAGAAGCTTCTGCCCGGCTGCCACGCCTTTGTCCTGAACGGCCTGACCGTCGGCACCGACAAGGTGTTTCTCGAAAATGATCTGATCCCGGTTCTCAACGATCTCGGCCAGATCGAACACTGGTCGGCGACGGCGCGCCGCGAAGAACGCCCGTTGAAGGCCATGATCCACCTGGATACCGGGATGGCGCGCCTGGGCCTGCCGCCCTATGAGGTCGACACGCTGGTCGAGCAGCCGGACCTCTTGGACGGTATCGACGTCACCTACTACGCCAGCCACCTGGCCTGCGCCGATGAGCACGACCACCCCTTGAACAACGAACAGCTCCATGCCTTTCGCGATGCACTTGCCCGGCTGCCGAAGGCGCCGGCGAGCCTGGCCAACTCCTCGGGCATTTTCCTGGGGTCGGAGTATCACTTCGACCTGTCGCGGCCGGGCTACGCGGTCTATGGCGGCAACCCGACGCCGGGCCGCGAGAACCCGATGCAGCCGGCGGTCAGGCTCCATGCGCGCATCATCCAGACCCGCGAGATCAAGGCCGGCGACCCCGTCGGCTACGGGGCGACCTATCGCGCCCGCCAGGACCAGCGCATTGCCACCATTCCGGTCGGCTACGCTGACGGGTATCTGCGCAGCCTGAGCAGCATCGGCGTGGCGCGTGTCGCCGGCCGCGAGGTTCCCCTGGTCGGCCGCGTCTCCATGGACCTGGTCACGCTCGATGTCAGCGATATCCCCGAGGCCGACGCCCATGTCGGAACCTGGGTCGACCTGATCTGGGGACCTGATAAGCTGGATCGGTTAGCGGGTTACGCGGGAACCATAGGTTATGAGTTGTTGACCGCCCTTGGCGGGCGTTACCCCAGGAATTATCTGGGCGGTCCGCGGCAATGAATGTCTTAGCCCCGATTGGGCGGGGATTCATAGCCTTCCTGGCCGTCGCCGGCCGCCTGACCGAGTTTGCCGCCGCATCGGTGTTCTATAGCCTGACGCCGCCTTTCTACGGCCGCATGATCGGCCGTCAGATCCTGCAGATCGGCTATTTCTCCCTGCCAGTTGTCGGCCTGACGGCGATCTTCACCGGCATGGTGCTGGCGCTGCAGAGCTATACCGGCTTTTCCCGGTTCGAAGCCGAGAGCGCCGTGGCGGCCATCGTCGTCCTGTCGATCACACGCGAACTGGGTCCGGTTCTGGCCGGCCTGATGGTCGCCGGACGGGTCGGCGCAGCCATCGCCGCGGAAATCGGCACCATGCGCGTCACCGAACAAATAGACGCGCTGACCACGCTCTCGACCAACCCCTACCGCTATCTCGTGGCGCCGCGGATCATCGCCGCTGTCTTAACGATGCCGATCCTGGTCCTGATAGCCGATATCATCGGCGTGCTGGGCGGCTACATCGTCTCGATCCACAAGCTGGGCTTCAACCCGACCGTCTACCTGTTCAACACATTCGACATTCTGGAACCGATGGACGTCATCTCCGGCCTGGTCAAGGCCGCCGTCTTCGGCTTCCTGATTGCGTTGATGGGCTGCTACCACGGCTATCATTCCGAACGCGGCGCGCAAGGCGTGGGCTCGGCGACGACCTATGCGGTGGTGTCCGGATCGATCCTGATTCTGACCTTCAACTACATCGTCACGGAGATCTTCTTCTCGCGATGAACGCCACAGCCAACAAAATCGAAGTGCGCGGGCTGAAGAAGAGCTTCGGCAGCAAAACCGTGCTGGACGGTATCGACATCGACGTCGCGCCAGGCGAATCGCTGGTCATCATCGGCGGCTCGGGCACGGGCAAATCGGTGACCATCAAATGCATCCTGGGTCTGATGCACCCCGATGCCGGCACCATTACGATTGACGGCCAGAACGCCATCGGCCTCCGGCGCCGCGAGCGCGACGCGATGATGGGCAAGTTCGGCATGCTGTTTCAAGGTGGCGCCCTCTTTGACAGCATGACGGTGTGGGAGAACGTCGCCTTCTCCTTGATCCAAGGCCATCGCATGCGCCGCGACGCCGCGCGCGAGGTCGCGCTGGAAAAACTCGCCATGGTCAGGCTCGGCGAAGACGTGGCAAGCCTGCTGCCGGCCGAGCTTTCCGGCGGCATGCTCAAACGCGTGGCGCTGGCGCGCGCCATCGCCGGAGAGCCGGAGATCATCTTTTTCGACGAGCCGACCACGGGCCTCGACCCGATCACCGCCGACGTCATCAACAACCTGATCGCCGAAACGACATCGGAATTGAAGGTCGCCACGATCTCGATCACCCACGACATGGCGAGCGTGCGCAAGATCGCTGACAAGGTCGCCATGTTGCACGACGGCAAACTGATCTGGCAGGGACCGGTCGGCGATATCGACGACAGCGGCAATCCCTATGTCGATCAGTTCATCCACGGCCGCGCCAAGGGTCCGATCCACATGGCGATCCGTCAATCATGACGACGTCGGCGACGAGCTGAATGGCCAAACTCGCCAACCAGTTTGTCTGCCAGAATTGCGGCGCGGCCTATGGCAAGTGGGTCGGGCGTTGCGAATCCTGCGGTGAATGGAACACGGTCGCCGAAGAAGCCGCACCGGCCGGTCAAACGCCGGGCGGACTGAAAGGCAAGCGCAAGGGCCGCCATATCGCATTCGAGTCGCTGGCCGGTGCCTCGGAACCGCCGCCACGCATGACGACGGGCATCGCCGAGCTTGACCGCGTGTTCGGCGGTGGCTTGGTCGCCGGCTCGGTCATTCTGCTGGGCGGTGATCCCGGCATCGGCAAATCGACAATCGCCCTGCAGGGCGCCGCCCGGCTGGCGACCCAGGGCGCGCGCTGCCTTTACCTTTCCGGCGAAGAGGCTATCGATCAGGTGCGCATGCGCGCACGCCGTCTTGACCTGGCCGACGCTCCAGTCGAACTGGCGGCCGCGACCGACGTACGCAACATCCTGACCAGCCTGGAAGGCGAGCGCGCGGACCTTGTGGTCATCGACTCCATCCAGACCATGTTTCTCGACAGCCTGGAATCGGCGCCCGGCACCGTCGGCCAGGTGCGTGGCGCCTCCCAGGAGCTGATCCGCCACGCCAAGGCGACCGGTACGGTGGTGATTCTGATCGGCCACGTGACCAAGGAAGGCCAACTCGCCGGACCCAAGGTGCTGGAGCACATGGTCGACACGGTCCTGTACTTTGAGGGCGAGCGCGGCCATCAATTCCGCATCCTGCGCGCGGTGAAGAACCGTTTCGGCGCGACCGACGAGATCGGCGTCTTCGAAATGACCGATCACGGATTGGAAGAGGTCGCCAACCCGTCGGCGATGTTCCTCGACAACCGGGACGACGACGTCGCGGGGTCGGCCGTCTTCGCCGGCATCGAGGGCAGCCGGCCGATGCTGGTCGAGATCCAGGCGCTGGTGGCGCCGTCGCCGCTGGGCACGCCCCGGCGCGCGGTGGTCGGCTGGGATACAGGCCGCCTGGCCATGGTTTTGGCGGTCCTGGACGCGCGCTGTGGTCTTGCCCTGGGCGGTCACGATGTCTATTTGAATGTCGCGGGAGGCCTGAGGATTCAGGAGCCTGCGGCCGATCTAGCGGTGGCGGCGGCCCTGATTTCGTCCTATGCAGGCGCTCCCTTGGCAGCAACGACGGTGCTTTTTGGCGAAATCGGCCTGTCCGGCGAGGTTCGGCCGGTCAGCCAGGCCGCAGCCCGATTGCGGGAAGCCGGCAAACTGGGTTTCAACCGCGCCATCGTGCCGTCGCGCAGCAAAGGGGCCAAAGCCGGCGCGGCGCTGAAGCTGGAGCCGGTCGAGGAACTGGGCCAATTGGTCGATCTGATTCGCGGGAGCACACGCGGCTGATGGAAGACTTGCCGCTGACAATCACCGATTTCGCGGTCCTGGGCATCGTGTTCCTGTCCGGGTTCCTGGCCTATCTGCGTGGCGCGGTGCGTGAATTCTTCTTTCTGGCGACCTGGGGTGGCGCGATCGCCGCGACGGTCTTCGTCTATGACAAGACCCTGCCGTTCGCCCAACAGTGGATCGAAGACCCCCTGCTCGCCTCGATCGCCAACGGTGCGGCGCTCTTTGTCATCACGCTCACGATCATGACCATCGTCTCGGCGATGGTCGTCAAGCGGGCCGAGAACTCCTCGCTGACGGCGCTCGACCGCTCGCTTGGTTTTGTCTTCGGCGTGGTGCGCGGCGTCTTTGTCGTCTGTGTCATCTACCTGCTCTACACGCTGGCCGCGCCCATTGAAGAGCAGCCGTCATGGCTGAAAAACGCCAAGTTCACGCCGCTGATCGCCGAGGGTGCCGAAATGATGCTGGCCGTGGTGCCGGAAGACTGGGACCTGCAGGGCGAGCGCGTGATGAACCAATTGAAGGAATCCTCATCCGCCATCGAGCCGGTGGTCGACTACAACGACCTGGTCAATCCCCAGCCCGGTGAGACAACGGATGGCAATTCCGACGAACCAGGGTATAACGACGACGACCGATCGGCCCTGGACGACGTCATCGACACCGAACAATAGGGCGACGACCGAACACGTGACCCGCTTCACCATTGACCATCCCTTTGCCGGCGACAAACTCCGTGAGGAGTGTGGCGTGTTCGGCATCAAGGGCAATGAATCCGCCAGCGCCCACACGGCGCTCGGCCTGCATGCCCTGCAGCATCGCGGTCAGGAAGCCGCCGGCATCGTCTCTTTCAACGGCGGCCAGTTTCACGTTCAGCGCAGCCTGGGCCTGGTTGCCGACGGGTTTGGCGATCCCAAGGTGATCGATCAGCTCAAGGGTGATTCAGCGATCGGGCACAACCGGTACGCGACCACCGGCGATACGATCCTGCGCAATGTGCAGCCGATCTTTGTCGAGACCTCAATGGGCGGTCTGGCGCTGGCCCATAACGGCAACCTGACCAACGCCCATCTGCTGCGCCGCGAACTCGTACAAAGGGGCGCACTGTTCCAATCGACCTTGGACACCGAGGTCATCGTACACTTGGTTGCGCTCAGCAGATTCACCACGTTGCCTGACCGACTGATCGACGCCTTGAAACAGGTGGTCGGCGCGTATTCGCTCGTCGCGCTCACCGATTCAGCGTTGATCGGCGTGCGCGATCCCATGGGCGTACGGCCATTGGTCCTGGGCGACCTGCAGGGCGCGCCGGTGCTGGCGTCGGAGACCTGCGCCCTGGATATTCTCGGCGCCGACTGGGTACGCGATATCGAACCCGGCGAGATGGTGATCGCCACGGCCGACGGACTCCAATCGCTCAAACCCTTCGAACCGGAGCCCGAACGTTTCTGTATTTTCGAGTACATCTACTTCGCCCGGCCCGACAGCATGGTCGAGGAGCGCAACGTCTATGACGCGCGCAAGCACATGGGGCGTGAGCTGGCGCGCGAGAGCGGCGTGCCCGCCGATATCGTCGTGCCGGTTCCGGATTCAGGCGTGCCCGCGGCCCTGGGTTACGCGGAAGAGGCAAGCCTGCCGTTCGACCTCGGCATCATCCGCAACCACTATGTCGGCCGCACCTTTATCGAGCCGACCGATCATATCCGCCATCTGGGCGTCAAGCTGAAGCACAACGCCAACCGGGGCCAGGTCGCCGGCAAGCGTGTCATTCTGATCGATGACTCCATCGTGCGCGGCACGACGTCGACCAAGATCGTCACCATGATGCGGGAAGCCGGCGCGACCGAAGTCCACATGCGGATCGCCAGCCCGCCGACGACCCATTCGTGTTTCTATGGCGTCGATACGCCGTCGCGTAAAGAGCTGCTCGCCGCGCGCATGGATGTCGAGGAGATGCGATCGTTCATCGGTGTCGATTCGCTCGCCTTCCTCTCCGTCGACGGTCTTTACCGCGCGGCCGGACAGGCCGGCGGGCGGCTATCGAACCAGCCGCAGTACTGCGATGCCTGTCTGACCGGCGACTATCCGATCCCGCTCGTCGACCGCGACGGCGGACACGACGCCAACCAGCTTTCCCTGCTGCACGATTACGAGTGACGTGATGGCTGAACCCGCCGAGGGCCGCCTGGAAGGCGCCGTGGCCCTGGTCACGGGCGCATCACGCGGCATCGGCCGCGCCGTCGCGCGCCGCTTCGCCGCGGAAGGCGCCCATGTGGTTGCCGTCGCCCGCACCACCGGCGGGCTTGAGGAACTGGACGACGAGGTCCGTGCCGCCGGCGGTCACAGCGCAACCCTGGTGCCGCTCGATCTCGCCGACTTTGAGGCTATCGACCGACTGGGCGGCGCGCTCTTCGAGCGACACCGCAGGCTCGACGTGCTGGTCGGCAACGCGGCCCAGCTCGGCACACTCAGCCCGACCGGACACATCGATCCACAGACATGGCAGCAGGTCATGGATATCAACGTCACCGCCAATTGGCGTTTGATCCGCAGCATGGATCCCTTGCTGCGCCAAGCGCCGGCCGGCCGCGCCATCTTCGTGACCGACGCCATCACCCAGACGACGTCGCCCTATTGGTCGGCTTATGCGACGAGCAAGGCCGCGCTGGAAACCCTGGCGCTGACCTACGCGTCTGAGGTCACAAAGACGAATGTACGGGTGAACCTGCTGGCGCCGTGCGCCGTTGGCACGGCACTGCGCGCCAAAGCGTTCCCTAGCGAAAAGCCGGAAACGCTTGCCGCACCCGAGGACGTGACCGATCTCTTCGTCGATCTGGCTGTGCCGTCGTGTAAACACCACGGTGAACGCCTGTCGATAGAACCAGCGGGTTCCTGACGCGCAGGCTACGTCCGCTCGGCGTACGGGTTTTTGCCGGCCTTGAAGCGGACTCGCAGGGGGACGCCGGGCAGGTCAAAATCCTGGCGCAACCGGTTCGCCAGATAGCGCTTGTAGGCCGCTGGCAGGGCTGAGACCCGTGTGCCGAACACCGTAAAGGTCGGCGGTCGCCCTGCCGTCTGCGTGATGTAACGCAGCTTGACCCGGCCGCCGCCCGAGATGGGTGGCGGATGGCTCGCCACGACATCGTTCAGCCAGCGATTGAGCACGGGTGTCGCGAGCTTCGCGTTCCATCGGTCATAGGCGGCAACCACCGCCGGCATCAGCCGATCGACACCCTTGCCGCTCAGGGCCGACAGGGTAATCAGCGGCACATCGCGCACCTGAGGCAAGAGCTCGTTCAGCCGCAATTGCAGTTCACGCCGGAATGCCGGCGGGTTGTCAACGAGATCCCATTTGTTGACCACGACGACGGGAGCCCGTCCTTCGGTCTCCACGCGATCAACGATGGTCAAATCCTGGCGGTCGAAGGCCCGTTCGGGATCCAGCACCACCGCGACGACATGGGCGAAGCGCAGGGTGTTCAACGTGTCGGAGGCGGAGAGCTTCTCAAGCCGTTCCGTCACCCGTGCTTTGCGCCTGAGCCCCGCCGTATCGACAAGCTCCATCGCGCGGCCCTCATACTCCCATGCGGCTTCGATGGAATCGCGGGTCAGACCCGGCTCCGGGCCGGTGATCGTGCGTTCCTCGCCCAGCAGCCGGTTGACCAGGGTCGACTTGCCGACATTCGGGCGGCCGATGATAGCGAGCTTCAAGGGGCCATCGTCACCGTCCGCCTCCGCAGCATCGTCGGGCGGCGCGTGAGATTCGATCGCCTGATAAAGTTCAGCGAGGCCCAGGCCGTGTTCCGCTGACAACGCGACCGGCTCGCCCATGCCGAGCTCAAAGGCGTCGAGAACGCCGGGTGCGCCTGCATCGCCTTCGGCCTTGTTGGCAATCAGCACGACGGGTCGGCCGGTGCGTCTGATGGCGTCGGCAAAGTATCGGTCTTCGGGCACGAGGCCGGCACGCGCATCAATGACGAAAAGCAGAAGGTCCGCCTCAACCAGTGCCTGATCGGTCTGGGCGCGCATCCGTCCGGCCATGGTTTGGGGATCACCCTCTTCCAAACCAGCGGTATCGATGACGCGAAACGTCAGCGGGCCAATATGGCCCTCGCCCTCGCGCCGGTCGCGGGTTACGCCCGGCGTCGGGTCAACCAGCGCGATCCGTTTGCCGACGAGCCGATTAAAGAGGGTCGATTTGCCGACATTCGGGCGGCCGACAATGGCAACGGTGAATGTCATCGATCATCTGAGAGCGATGATTGAGCCGGAGTCCTCGATCAAGAAGACCGTCTCCTGGGCGGCAATAGGCGCCAGCGGCAACCCGTCGGCCATATCGACGGCGCCCAGAATCTCGCCCGTGTAAGGCGAGATGGAAACGATCTGGCCTGACGTGCCGGTCACCAGCAAGCGGTCGCTGGCAAGCAGCGGTCCGCTCCACATGATGGGATCATCGCGATCTTCCGGGTCTTCGTACTGCGGCAGTGGCGTAACCCAGCGAATCCGGCCGTCTTCGCGCAGAAGGCAGACAACAACGCCGTCCGTCGTGACGAGGTAGATATAGTCGCCAGCTATCCATGGTGTCTGGACGCCGCTCATCTGGCGTTCCCACAGCCGGGCGCCGGCGGCAAGGTCAATCGCAACAAGCCGCCCGCCATGGCTGACGGCAAAGACCTGGCCGTTGTCGATAACGGTGCTGGCATTGATGTCGTTGAGCGCCGCAAGGCTACCCACGCGCGAGCCATAGGACAGGATATCCGACCAGATAACCCGGCCGTTCTCTGCCTGCAGCGCATAGATCTCGCCCGACGAATAGGCCACCACCACGGCCGAACCTGAAATGGCGGGGCTTGCACCGCCCAGCAGCCCGGCGGTTTCCTCGATCCCCCTGTGGGTCCACAACGTCTCGCCGGTATTGGCATCCAAGACGATGAGTTCGTTGTCGGATGTCAGGACATAGGCACGGCCCTGGCTGACCGTGGGCGCGGCCCGCACGGGCGGCCCGAGCCGTCGGCGCCAATACTCCTCGCCGGTCTGGGCATCAAGCAGCACCAGTTCGCCAAAGCCGGTGGTCGCGTAGATACGGCCGCGATAGAACGCCAACCCGCCGCCCCAGCCGCCGTCGTCCTCGATTTCCGGCGTCAGATCGACATCCCACAACCGCTCGCCCGTCGTCACATCGAAGGCCCTGACTTCGGCATCCGCGTCCATCGTATAGACAACACCAAGGGCCGATACGGGCGACGCGATAAGCCTACGAAACCGTCCCTCGCCCTCGCCAATGCCGGCTGACCAGGCTTCGTTCAGATCGCCGGGTACCGCAATATGGAGCATCGCCTTATCGACCAGACCACCGTTCTGTGGCCAGTTCGGCGTCGGTATTGGCGGCGGCAGGACGATCGGCGTTTCAACGACACTGGGATCGGCGGCCAAGTCCTGTTCAAGTTGCAGAATGGCAATACGCTCGCCGGGCAAAGGCGGCGGCGGCGGCTGACCCAGATAGTCCAGGTCCAACGTTTCGCAAGCCGCAAGCAACAGACCGGCAACAGCCAACAGGCCGACAACGCGAAACGTCATTCGCCGCCACCCGCCATGACGTTGAGTTCGGTTGCGCGGTTGCGCAGTGTCGTCGGTGTTTCGGGATCGGCGATCAGCGCGTCGAAGATGCTGCGCGCCTCTTCCGTCTTGCCGTCGCGCAGGGCAAGCAGGCCCTGGAGTTCACGGGCGGAATAGCGCCATGGCGCACCATCGGCGGCGAGCGGCTCCAGCCGTTCGGCGAGGCTGCGGGTATCGCCGGAGTCGAGCAACAACATGGCGGCATAGAGCCGTGCGAGCTGCCCAATCGCGGAATCAGCGCCGGCTTCGGCGGCAATGCGGTCGTAGAGCTCAAGAGCGCTTTCCCGGTCGCCGGCGGTGGCCAGTGATGCGGCCTGACGCAGGCCGCCCAAGGCTGGATATCCGGCGCTGCCGTTTTCCACCAACTGGGCAAAACCTTCGGCCGCCGCAACGTGGTCACCAAACGCCGCCGCCCGGTCGGCCTGCCAGTAAATATAGCCATCTTGGGCCAGGCTGCCCTCGCGATACTCGCGCCAACCCACAAATGCCAAGATAACCACAAGCACAAGCACCAGCCCGCCAACCGCATAGCGGCCATAGGCCTTCCATAACTTACGCCATTGCTCGCGCTTGAGATCCTCATCGATCTCGCGCATTAGTTGGTCGCTGGGGTCACTCACAAAACTGATACCTTTCCGTTGCGCGGCTAACTTAGCCACCGGGCGATTAGCATGCAACGCGCCTGAATGATGCCAAAAAATGGCGCGGGCATGGCATTTGGGGCCAAACTGCTACACGATTGAAACGACGAAACGGATTGCCATCTGAAGGCGAGATACCACATCGAACCTGCTATGCCCGAGCCCCGCACCTATCGCGAGTTTTGGCCGTTCTACGTCGGCGAACACAGCCGTGAAGCCACACGGCGCCTTCACTTTGTCGGCACCGCCCTTGTTATCGCCATGCCCGTGATCGCTCTGGTGACCTGGAATGGGTGGTGGCTGCTGGCCATGCCGTTCCTAGGCTATGGCTTCGCGTGGGTCAGCCACTTCTTTATCCAACGCAACAAACCCGCGACTTTCCGTTTTCCGGTGTGGAGCCTGATCGGCGACTTCCACATGTTCGCCTTGATGTGTCTGGGCCGGATGAACAACGAAGTCGCGCGCTGCGCCCGCCAAGACCGATCCGTCGATGCATGAGAGTTGATCGCACGCACTGACGCGCCCTATCCTTACGCCGTGATGGCGCGCGGGGGGAGAGTCGGTCATGCTGACGATTGCGGAGGAGATCCTTCTCCTGGTGCTGGATGACGAGACCGGTACCTTCATAAACGAACCCGATGTTCATGTCGGTTACGCGGTCGCCGGCGCTGTCCTGATGGATCTGGCCCTGGCCAACCGCATCGACGCCGACAACGAGAAACTCTTCGTCGCCGACAAGGCACCGACCGGCGACCCCGTGCAGGACTCGGTTCTCGAGCGCCTGGAAGCATCCGGCGAACTGCATGATGCGGGCTATTGGGTCGGTGAAATCGGTCGCGATTCCCGCGAGTTGCGCGAACGCGTTCTACACCGTCTGGTCGAGGGCGGTATCCTGAAGGAGGTCGACAAGAAGATCCTGTGGGTCTTCGAGACACGCCGCTATCCCATGGTCGACGGCAAGGAAGAACGCGAGGTCAAACGGCGCATTCTGGATGTCCTGCTTAGCGATTCGACACCTGAGCCGCGCGATATCGTGATCATCTGCCTGGCCGATGCCTGCAATCTATTCGACCAGATATTGAGCGAGCGCGAGGTCGAGCATGTCGAACCGCGCATCGACGAGATCGTCAAGATGGACGTGATCGGGCAAGCGGTCGCCAATACCATCCGGGAAATTCGCGCATCCATCGCCCCGATGATGATGATGTAGGCGGTCGCCACGCTGAGATCGTTCCACGAGCGACTATCCGCCCTTCCCGGCGGGAAGACCGCCGGCGGCGTCGCCTTCATGCTGCTCTCAATGATGCTGTTGGCGTCCATGGACGCGACCGCGAAGTATCTGGTGCGCGACTACGCGATCGTCCAGATCCTTTGGGTGCGCTTCCTGATCTTCCTGCTGGTCGCTCTCGCCCTTGCCGGGCGCGGCGGCATTCGGCGCGCAATCGCCTCACGACACTGGAAGCTCCAGATCGTCCGCTCGCTGGTTCTATTGGCGGAAGCGGCGGTGTTCATCCTGGGATTCAGCCTGCTGCCACTGGCCGACGTGCACGCTGTAGCGGCGGTTGCCCCGCTCATCGCAACGGCACTCGCAGTGCCGCTGTTGGGTGAAAAGGTCGGGCCGCATCGCTGGACAGCGGTCGCTATCGGCCTGATCGGTGTCCTCATCATCATCCGGCCAGGCGCCGAAACGCTCGCCTGGTCCGCCGCTGTCCCCCTGGCGGCCGCCTTTCTATGGGCGCTCTATCAGGTTCTCGTCCGCAAAGTAGGCCTGGATGATTCGGTCACCACGACAGCACTCTATACCGCCGCGGTCGGCCTGATCGTCCTGAGTGTCCTTGCGCCCTTCGTCTGGCGCGCGCCCGACCTCGAAGGCTGGCTGCTCATGCTGCTGATTGGCATCCTGGGCAGCGCCGCGCATATCATCCTGTTCAAGGCGTTTGCCTTGGCGCCGGCCTCGTTCCTGCAGCCCTTCGGTTACTTCTTGATGGTCTGGGCGGCAGTCCTGGGCTTTGTCGTGTTCCAGCACATCCCGGACCTATGGACCATCACCGGCGCTGTTATCGTGGTTGCCGGTGGCCTTTACGCACTGCACCGCGAGCGATTGCGCAAGGGCAGGCCCGTCTAAGGCCGACGGCGAAGCCCGGTCATCGCGTTGAAGAAGACCGCGCCCATGACGACCGCCCCGCCCACAAAAGCCAGCAGTGTTGGCGCCTCGTCCAGGATGAGCCAGACCCAAAGGGGACCGAAGATGACCTCGACCAAAGCCAAGACCATGAGCTCGGCGGCCGGCACGTACTTGGCACCGGCGGCATAAAGCACCAGCGACGCGGAAACCTGGAAAGCGCCCATATAAAGACACAGCAGGAGGTCGTGGTCGCTGATCGCGAAATCGGTGAGCTGCGTGGCCGAGATCATGCAGATGATGACCGAGGCCAGCATGACGCCCGGCACCATGTCGCTCTGACGCCCGGCCCGCAGGGAAACGCCGAAGGCGGCGAACGACATGGCGGCGGCCAACGCCATGAGGTTACCGAGCACGCGGCCATCGCCGACGCCCTCCCACATCATCACGGCAACACCGATCAGCGCGGCCGACATCGCCAGCCACGTCGCGCGGCGCACCGGCTCCTTCAAAACAAACCAGCCGATCAGCGCGGCGAAAAACGGCTGGGAACTGATGATGAAAAAAACGCTGGCCGCGCGCGTGTGGTAGAACGCGCCGATATAGAAGAGGTTGCTGACCGCCAGACACACACCGGTCGCCAACATGGCCAGAAGGCCGCTCGAGAACGCCCGGGCGACGCGGCCACGGTGCTTGATGAGCATGATGCTGCCCAGCACAATCATGGCCGCGATCGAACGGTAGAACTGGACGTGCCAGACACCGGCGACATCCATCATGCCGATCAGAACACCTGACTGACTGATAAAGAAGCCGCCCAGCAGGACCAGGCCGACACCCCGAAGATAATGCGGACTTCGCTCGATAACCGCCCCCACGCGCTCAGGTGGCGAGACTAGAGCTTTACGGGTTCGTCGGCATCACCGGCCCGCTCCCCCTCCCGGCCACCCCGAGGATGCTGCCATGGGTGGCCGGGAGGGGAGCGGGCCGGCGCCGATGACGCGCAAGCTGGGCGAGACTAACTGAGCCCATCGAGGCCGGCGATCTTGTTGTGGTCATAGACGGCTTTGACCGACGGCCGCGATACCGTCGCTTCCAGGTTACGCCAGACATTGGGGTACTTCCTGAGCGACGTGTGCTGCGGCCCGTTCCAGGTCGCCAGCATGGCCATGTAGAAGTCGGCGATCGTCAGAGTCGAACCCAGGAAATGAGGCCCTTCGCCGATCATCGTGTCGACGCGACCCCAGAGGTCGGTCAGCCATTCGCTGGCCTTGGCATCGACCGATGCCTCACAGGCCGGCGCTGTCACATGACGTTCGGGATAGAAGTGCATGTGGTAGGTCGGCTGCAGCATTTCCGCCATGAAGAAAACCGACTGATAGAGATGGCCGCGTTCGACAGTGCCCGGCACAGGCGCCAGGCCGGCATCAGGGAAGCGGTCGGCCAGATGGAACAGGATGGCCGCGGACTGGTAGAACACCTCGCCATTCTCGTCGATCAATGTCGGCACCTTGCGGTTCGGGTTCAGCGCCAGGTAGTCCTCCGGCCACGGTTGGTCGAAATCGATAAAGGCGAGTTCATAGTCTGCGCCGATTTCTTCCAACGCCATGTGCGGTGCCATGGCTGCGGATACCCACGTATAGAAAAGCCGAAACATGATGCCGTTCCTTTCGCCCTGAGCCACACAGAAGGAACCACGGCACACCTGTGCTGGCAAGATGGCGTGGCGAAACGCCCCTATTCCACCGGCGGCACGGCTTCGGTCGTGATGATGTAGACGGTGATCGCGGCTTGCGTATCCAAAAAGTACATATCCGACTCAACGACACTGTGAGATGCCTTCAAGACATCCAGCGAAGCCGGTCCGCGCAGGATGGTGCGCCGCGATGTATGGTCGGCCACCTCGGCAAGCTCACAGGCCTGGTCCTCGATCGCGCCGATCAACGCTTGCCATGCCGGCGTGGGATACAGCAGTTCCTGATAGATGATCTGACGCTCGGCGTCGTCGGACGCGGCAACCAGCATGTCGAGTATATCCAGGAGCGCCATGTTGACCCCTTCCGACAAGGTGACCGCGAGATCGAGACCACGGCAGACGATCAACTTCTCGTCACCTTCTCGCTGTTCGCCATGCGTGTAGGCGCCCAGGCTCTCCGCCTGCGCGACGTTAAACGGCATCAGGGCAAGCACGGCGACACCCAGCGCCATGGCGCATTGCCTCGCGCATGCGCGCAACGCAGAGTATGGCGTCATCTGGACTTCGGCGGCAGATTTCCAAGAAGGCGGCGATCATGACGCCACCAGCGGCGCGGATACCGCGCGACCCGGACGTTGCGGTTTCTATCGACCAGAACATCGACGTTCCTGCAACCGCTAGCCCTCTCGCCGAACGCGGCCCAGGCGAAGAAACACAGAGCCTTGGACTCGAACGCCTGGTCGCCGCCAAGCGCGATCTTCTCCGCAAGCTTCTCCATCATCGGGGCCCAACAGGAGTCGCGGATCTCTTGATCGGTCATCTGCATACCCTTCTCAAGGGACATTGACCGAAACGAGGCAACGACCTCATTGGCCGCAGCGGTGAGCGTCCGCGCATCGACATGGCAGGACGTTACGATGACGGTGCCGGACGGTCCGGCCTCACGCAGCGTAATGAACACCGCGGTGCTCTCGTCGGAAACCGGGGCTGGTGGCGCATCACCCATACCTGGGACGTGGCGGCTCAACGCGCGCTCAATACGTGACGGTGGATACACATGGTCGAAAGCCCTGGCATGGTTGACCTTTTCAGCAATGGCGAATCGCGGTGATAGGTGACGAACCCTAGTTAAGTACGCTATCAAAGGTTCGTCGAGGCCCCACCCGCAGCTTGAGGCCATTATGTCCCTTCGCCACGTCGAAACTCGTCCGACACCCGCCAATTGCCGTGCCGATAGCCAGCTTCAGATCTGGGAAGCCGCCGGCAAGCGGTTTTTCGTTCTGACCCAAAAAGGCCGGTTTGCCGATATCTGCTACGACCACGGCCGCCTGCTGGCCAAGGAAATCGAGGACGGCGTGTTTCCGGAGATCCTGGCGACCATCGCCCACGATGTCGATGCCAGCCGCGACTTGGAAACGGGCACGATGGACAGTGTTCAGGGCGCGTTCTTCAACCGGCTCAGCAGCGACGTCTTGGAATCGTCCAGCAAGGAGTTTCGCGACGGCGTCGCCGCGCTGGCGGAAGGCTGTCTCGCCGAACTCTCCAACCCACTGTTCAACGCGGCGGCCGTTGAGCATGCCTGTGTCGCCATCGATACAGGCAATGTCGCGACCGGTTTCAACCACTTGGTAGCCAATATGCCTGGCGCAAAGCGCACCGGACATTGGCTGCAGTACGCGGTGCTGGCCAACATCTTCGAGAAATCCGGCCGAAGCTACGACGAGATCGATGACGACGAGGATGAGGTCAAGGACAACACCGCCGCGCTTCGCAACCGCATGCGTAACACGCGTGGGCGACGCCGCGCTGGCATGGGTTGTACGGGATTGTGGTCAGGTCCCGACTCAACCGCGGACGGACGTGGCCTGCATGCCAGGAATTTCGACTGCGCCTTTTTTGCCTGGAACCGATACCCGGTTCTCCATCTGATTGACGAGACACCGGAAAACGGGTCGTGGCAGCGCTATACGGCCGTCGGCACTGCCGGGCTCGTGTATCCGGGCGGCATCAGTGGCGTCAACGAGGCCGGTATTGCTGTCTCTCTGCATCAGATGTCGACGGTGAATTTCACGGCCGGCGACAGCAGCGGCGACTTCGATGTCGCGCCCTATGTCCAGCAACGCATGCTGCGGGAAGCCAAAACGCTGGATGACGCCGTCGATATCGCGCGGTCGCGCAACCATTTCGCCTCGTGGACCATCCTGGTGAGCCATGCACCGTCAGGCAAGGCGTTGCGTATCGAGATGAACGGCGCCCGCGATGACGACAGCGGCGACCACATCAATCGGGTCGAAGCCAGCCCAGCGGCAGAACGTATGGTGCAGTCCAACCACTTTCTGTCCGAAGCCTTGAAGGAGCGTCACAATCTGCTCAACGATGCCCACTTTACCAAGACCGTCGGCAAATGGATGGAAACCCGCGCCCGTCTCGCCACTGCCGAGGAACACCTGTCTGATGCCGCCGATGCCGGCGGGATCACAACACAATGGGCGCTCAACACGCTGGCCAATCACAACGATGATTCGCTCGACGGCGACCGGCGAAGCTTCGGGCGAACGATCTGCAAGTCCTACAGCCTGATGAGCAGCATTGCGCAGGCAGGCGCCGACCGTGCCAATCCGGACGACGAAATCTGGTTTACGCTCGGCGATCGCCTTCCCGGACCCCACTCGACTCTGGTCGGCTTTGCCATCGATTGGGACGCTTTCTCGTTTGCGCCTGCCGGCACGCACGTGGCGGATTCTGCGCCACCGGCGGTCTTGTCCGCCATGGGTGACTACATCGACGCCTTCTCGTCCCATGATCGACCGCAGCGGCCCGACGGTGACTATGTCCGGCGCAGGCCGACCGAGACGGAGATGCAGGGCATTCGCCGCTTGTCGATTGCCGACTTGGACCGTGCGATTGAGACGCTCGAAGACGCCGGGGTCGTTGACCCGGTCTATCGCTACATTCGCGCCCGTCTGTGCCACGATACCGCGATGGCGGTGCCTGAGGACGTGCAGGCCGAGTTCCTGGAAAAAGCCGCCCGCGATTGGGCTTGGCTGCGTGAGCGTGCCGACAGCGACACCGTTGCGATGACCGATTGGGAACGCGCCTTGATCTACATCCTATCGGCCGCAACGAAGGCCGCGCTCAATCCCCTGGACCCAACCGCGCACGAGGAACTTCTGGAGAACGGTCACACCCTGCTCGAAGGTGTCGCGCACAGTCTGTTCGGCGATGGCGCGGTGCATCATGACATCAAGAACTGGCGCAAGGTCATCACCGCCATCGATGCCGACAGAGGCTTTGCAGACTTGCCGGGAATCGACTGGGTTACCGTCGAGTAAGCACCCCATGACAGGCCATAACGACGGGCCAGCCGTCGGCCTTGGTTGTCGCGTTCAAGGAGCCAGAACTTCGGCCCTTAGGCCACCAAGGGCTGATCATACGGTGACACGACTATGGCCAGTGAGCCGGTGATCACGACACGCCAACCTGCAGCACTCTACTTCCTGTGCGTCTCATAAATTGGTGACCGCGCCGCCTGACGCCGCTCTGAGACATGCCGGACCGGCGCGCTCACGCGCGTCGCCATTACGCGTCCACGAAGCGCCATGAGAGCGTTTCGCCGGCTTGGAATGGCACGAGGCGGAGGTCACCGCTTCCCACGACATCAGGCACATCGTGGGGCTCCCGGCGCAATGTCACCGTCTCCTCGTTCAACGGCAGCCCGTAGAATGTCGGACCAAACTCCGAAGCGAAGGCTTCCAGCCGATCAAGCGCGCCTTCCTCATCAAAGGTCTGGGCATAGCTTTCCAGCGCGAAGGGCGCGCTGAAAATGCCGGCGCAGCCGCAGTCGGATTCTTTCTCTTGCTTTGGGTGAGGCGCGGAATCGGTGCCCAGGAAGAATTTCGGGTTACCCGACACCGCGGCCTTGCGCAGCGCCTGGCGATGCCGGCGGCGCTTGGCGACCGGTAGGCAATAAGCGTGAGGCCTGATCCCGCCGTCGAACATGGCGTTGCGATCGATGCGCAGATGATGCGCGGTGATGGTGGCGGCAAGGTTCGGCCCCGCCGCCTCGACGAAGGCGACCGAGTCTTCGGTCGTGATGTGCTCCAGGACCACCTTGAGCGCCGGGAAGTCGGCGAGCACCGGCGCCAGCACCTTTTCCAGAAACACCGCCTCGCGATCGAAGATATCGATGTCGGGCGAGACGACCTCGCCATGGATCAGAAGCGGCATGCCGATCGCTTCCATGCGCTCCAGTACCGCGTGGATATGACGTACATCCGTCACGCCCGATGCGGAATTGGTCGTGGCGCCGGCCGGGTAGAGCTTGCAGGCAGTAAAGACGCCGTTCTGAAACCCCGTCTCAATCTCGTCCGGGTCGATCTCATCGGTGAGGTAGGCGGTCATCAACGGCGTGAAGTCGCGCCCTGCCGGTAGTGCAGCCAGGACGCGATCGCGGTAGGCGGTCGCGGCGGCGACCGTCGTGACCGGCGGCACCAGGTTGGGCATGACAATGGCCCGCGCGAACTGACGCGCGGTCAGGTCGGCGGCAAAGGTCAGCATGGCCCCGTCGCGCAGATGCACATGCCAGTCGTCCGGTCGGCGCAGGGTGAGCGTGTCACCCCCCGTCATCGGGCCTGCCTCGTATCCTTAAGACCGCCTGTCACATCCACACCCCAGCCCAATCGACCCGTCGGGTTCAACGGGCTAAAAAAGCCCGTGAACGACACCCTGCTTACACAAGCAGACCGGCTCTGCCTATGGTTTGTGGTGGAAATCGGACAGATTGGCGTCGACAGCGGCTTAGCGACGGGTCGATCGCCGTCAGGCTAGTCGGCGCTGCTCCGCGTCACGTGTTGACGGAACACCGCTTCCAGATTCTCGCTGGTGTTGTCGCCGACCAGCACGTCGCGCCGGTTGCCCTCGGCATCGAACAGCAGCAGGGTGACATGATTGACGTTGTGGACGGCGGCAAGCTGGCGGCCGTCCTGGCGGGTGATATCGGCGATCAGGTACTGCAGCTCGCCCGCGTCGAACGCCGCCATCGCATCGCGCGTTTCGCTTTGCAGCGCCACACATCGCGGGCATTGGGGATCATGAATTTGAACGACCGAGGGTATACCGTTGCCGATTTGGGAGAGGTCGTGCTCCCTGATCGTCGCGCGAACATCCTGGATCAGATACCAGCCACCGCCGCCCGCGACCGCAGCCAGCAAACCGCCATTGCGAATTTTCCGCAAGACATCACGCCTGCTGGTTTTCGCCGGCGTCTCCTCGGTGCTGGAATCAACGGCGACGTTGGTCTGCTTCTTGGCCGGGCGTTTGGCTTTGCGTTTCTGCTTCTTCATCGCGTGCGGCTACCCCGTTCGAAATGTCGACGCATAGCCGATCGCCACCTCACCAAAGCTGGCGGCGGAACAACAGCCACGCGTAACGGCGAATAGTGAAGGACGCTACGGGAGCTGAGAAGTTGCCTTCACGCACACGTGTGCGTGGTTTATCGCTCAGATTGGGCGCCTCTCACTCCCACTCGATCGTACCCGGCGGTTTCGACGTGATGTCATAGGTCACCCGGTTGATGCCGCGTACCTCGTTGACGATACGGTTGGCGACGCGGCCCAAAAATTCATGATCGAAGGGGTAGTAGTCGGCGGTCATGCCGTCGGTCGAGGTGACGGCGCGTAGCGCGCAGACGAATTCATAGGTGCGGTCGTCGCCCATGACGCCGACGGTGCGCACCGGCAAGAGCACGGCGAAGGCCTGCCAGATGGCGTCGTAGAGGCCAGCGTTGCGCATCTCCTCGATATAGATCGCGTCGGCCTTCCTCAGGATCTCCAGCTTGTCGCGGCTGATCGCGCCGGGAATGCGGATGGCCAGCCCCGGACCCGGAAACGGGTGGCGGCCGACCAGGGTCTCCGGCAGGCCGAGCTCGCGGCCCAAGTCGCGCACCTCGTCCTTGAAGAGTTCACGCAACGGCTCGACCAGCTTCATGTTCATGCGCTCGGGCAGGCCGCCGACATTGTGGTGCGACTTGATGGTGATCGACGGGCCGCCGTGGAACGACACGGACTCGATGACATCGGGATAGAGCGTGCCCTGCCCCAGAAACTCCACGCCGCCGATCTTTTTGGCCTCTTCCTCGAAGACTTCGATGAACGTCGCGCCGATGATCTTGCGTTTCTGTTCGGGATCGTCGACGCCGTCGAGCTTGCCCAGGAAGAGGTCGCTGGCGTCGCGCGCGATGAGCGGGATGTTGTAGTGGCCGCGGAAGACGCTCTCGACCTCGTCCGCCTCACCGGCGCGCAGCAGGCCATGATCGACGAAGACGCAGGTCAACTGATCGCCGATCGCCTCATGCACCAGGACCGCGGCGACGGAGCTGTCGACGCCGCCGGAAAGACCCATGATCACCTTGCCGGCGCCGACCTGGTCGCGAATTGTCTCGACCGCCTGCTGACGGAACGCGGCCATCGACCAGTCGCCGGCGCAGCCGGCGATATCGCGCACGAAGTTCGCCAGCAGTTTTGCGCCATCCGGCGTGTGGGCGACCTCCGGGTGAAACTGGACCGCATAGAGACGGCGGGCTTCGTCGGCGATGGCGGCAAACGGCGCGCCGTCGGATATGGCGACAACGGAAAATCCGTCCGGCAGTTTGGTGACGCGGTCGCCGTGGGACATCCAGACCTGTTCGCGATCGCCGACCTGCCAGACGCCCTTGAAGAGCGCGCAGTCGGCGGTGACCTCGACAAAAGCGCGGCCGAACTCCCGATGGTCGGAGGTCTGGACCTCGCCGCCCAGTTCCGCGCACATGGTCTGCTCGCCATAACAGATGCCGAATACCGGGACACCCAGATCGAACACGACATGGGGCACGGCCGGCGCCTCGTCCCACATGACCGAGGACGGACCGCCGGACAGGATGATGCCCTTGGCGCCGAAATCGCGGATACGCGCGTCGTCGACCGTGCACGGCAGGATCTCGCAGTAAACGCCGGCTTCGCGCACGCGGCGCGCAATGAGCTGGGTGACCTGCGAGCCGAAGTCGAGGATCAGGATCTGTTCGTCATGTCGCGTCTCAGTCACGTTACCCCTTTCTGATGCCTTTCAATTCAATCGTGTTGCCGTCGGGATCCTGGATGTAGATCGACGGACCCATGCCGTGGGCGCCGTAGCGGTCGCCGCTTTCGCTCACATCGATGCCGTGCTTGGCCAGATGTTCGCGCAGCGCGGCTTCGTCGAAGGGTTCGACGGAGACGCAGATATGGTCGACATTGCGACCTTCTTTGCCAGGGCCTACACCTCCGGCCTTGCCGAGCTTGCCGTCGAGGGTCACGAGATCGATCAAGGCTCGACCCACGCGCATATGGTAGAGGCCGAAGGCCTCGTTCTCGCGCTCGACCGGGCAGCCGAGGACATCGCGGTAGAAAGCGATCGACCGCTCGATGTCGCGGACCCTGAAAACGACGTGGTCCATCTCAAGAATGTCAAACGGCGCGGACATAATCTTGTTTCTCCATCATCTGTTGCGTTCGTTGAGTCGCCAGCCATAGGCGAGTTCATCAAGCATGACGCCGGCAAACCGCTCGCGACGGCGTGCGATCAGCCGGCCGCCCATGGCTTCATAGAAGAAACGTGTGGGGTTGGCTTCCAGCACCCACAAGATGACGTTGAGCAGCCGGTTCCGCCGCAACAGGTCGAAAAGGCCCTCCAGCAGCCGGCGGCCCAAACCCTGACCGTGCCAGTCCGGCAGCAGGTAGAGCGTATAGATTTCGCCATTCCAATCGCTATCGGCGGGCAACCCGTCGGCGCGCGCCGTGCCCGCATTGCCGAAGCCAATCACACCGGCGTCCACGTCCTCGGCCACCAGGGTCATGCCCTGATCGCGGCGCGACAGGATACCGCTCCAGAACCGGGCACGATCCGGGATCGACAGACCGGTCAGATAGGCATCGGGCAAGACGCCCGCATAGGTGCTGCGCCATGTCTCGACATGAATGAAAGCGATGGCCTTGGCGTCGGCGGGGCCGGCTGGCCTGATGGTCGCCGCCCCGATCAGGTTTCAGACTGATAGTTGGGGGCGTCGCGCTGGATCGTGACGCCGTGAATGTGCGATTCGCGCAGGCCCGAGTTGGTGATGCGCACGAACTGGCAGCCCTGGCGCATGTCGTCGAGCGTGCCGTTGCCGGTGTAACCCATCGACGAGCGGAGCCCACCGACCAGTTGGTGGACAACGTAGTGAGCCGGACCTTTGTAGGGCACACGTCCTTCGATGCCTTCGGGCACCATCTTGACGACGTCTTTGATGTCCTGCTGGAAGTAGCGGTCCGCCGAGCCGCGCGCCATGGCGCCCAGCGAACCCATGCCGCGATACTGCTTGTAGCTGCGACCGCCGAACAGAAAGACCTCGCCCGGGCTTTCGTCGGTGCCGGCAAGAAGCGAGCCGATCATCGCGCAATTGGCACCCGCGGCGATCGCCTTGGCGAGATCGCCGGAATACTTGATGCCGCCATCGGCGACGACCGGCGTGTCGCTCTTCGCCGCCTCCTCGACCACGTCCATGATCGCGGTTAGCTGCGGCACACCGACGCCCGCCACCACGCGCGTGGTGCAGATCGAGCCCGGCCCGATGCCGACCTTGACCGCATCGGCGCCCTGGTCGATCAGCATCTTCGCGCCTTCCGCCGTCGCGATGTTGCCGGCCAGCACCTGGGTATAGTTCGAAAGCCCCTTGATGCGCGCGATGGCGTCCATCACACCCTGGCTATGGCCGTGCGCGGTATCGACCACAATCACATCGGCGCCGGCATCGATCAGCGCCTCGGCGCGCGCGAACCCGTCATCGCCGACGCCCGATGCAGCGCCGACCCTGAGCCGGCCCTGCTCGTCCTTGCACGAATTGGGATGCGACTGCGCCTTCTCGATATCCTTGACGGTGATCAGACCGATGCAGCGTCCGTCGTCGTCGACCACGAGAAGCTTCTCGATTCGGTGCTGGTGCAGCAGCCGCTTGGCCTCGTCATGGCTGGCGCCTTCCTTGACCGTGATCAAGTTGTCCCGGGTCATCAGGTCACGGACCGGCTGGGCGCGGTCGGTGGCGAAACGCACGTCGCGGTGGGTCAGAATGCCGACCAGCTTGCCACCTAGCTTGCTTCCCTGGCCGTCGACCACGGGGATGCCGGAGATGCTATGCGTTTCCATCAGGTCGAGCGCGTCGGCCAGCGGCGCGTCCGGCCCGATGGTCACCGGGTTGACCACCATGCCCGACTCGAATTTCTTGACCCGGCGGACCTCGTTGGCCTGCTGCTCGGCGGTCAGGTTCTTGTGGATAATGCCGATGCCGCCGTTCTGCGCCATGGCGATCGCCATCGGCGCCTCGGTCACGGTGTCCATGGCCGCGGAGATCAGCGGAATACCCAGTTCGACCGTCTTGGTCAGACGGGTCGCGGTTTGGACGGAATTGGGAAGAATCTGGGAGTAGGCAGGGACCAGCGAAACGTCATCAAATGTCAGGGCTTCGCGCATGTCCTCACCACCTCGTTGTTTTGAAGTGGCGCGATCAACTATCACGAAATGGCCGGGAGTCAAAGGCGGAACGAGTCATGGCTGCCATGTGACCCTGCCGAACGCACCGCAGCATGCCTGATGCCAAGAAAAAGGGCGGGACACCGTAGCGCCCCGCCCTCTTGACCAATGAGCCAATCAATGGCGGTCACATACCGGCCTTGACCTCTTCGTACATGGCCTGCAGTTCGGGCTCGTTCTGGATGGTCGCCTGGAAGATACCGCCGGCAATGTAGCCTTCGATATCGTCGGGCGGCAGACCCCGGTTGGACAGTTCTTCGGCCGAGAACCGCTCGTAGGACTTGATGTTCGAGTGGCCCATGCCGTAGGTGCTGATCCAGTACTCGCCGGTGTCCGGTGACAGGAACGCGTCGATCAGATCATAAGCGCGCTGCTCTTTTTCCGGTGGCACCGAGTTCATCAAGGTGATGCCGCAGGTCCAGGTCATTGGGCCTTCCTTCGGATTCATGAAGGCGACCGGAACGCCCTGCTCGCTGAGCTGAAGCGGAGTCGAGTTCCACGATGCCGCGGCAATCAGCTCACCGGAGGCTAGCGCCTGCTCCCAACTCGTCGTGTCGTTGGTATAGAAGCGCAACAGAGGTCGCTGCTCCTGCATGAGCTTTTGCGTCACTTCGACTTCTTCCGGCGTCATGTTGAAGGGATCGGCGGCGCCGGAATAGATCGCCGCGACCATGACTCCGTCGATCAGGCTGTCGATCATGGAGAGGCGTCCGGCGTACTTGGGATCCCACAGGATGCCCCAGGTGTGAGTCTCAGGATCGACGTACTCGGGCGCAAGATCGGTGCGGAAGGTGACGGAAGTTAAACCCCACCATGCGCAAATCATTTTGCGCTCACCATCGATCTCCATGTCCGGCACGCCCTGGAGGACCGGAATGACATCGGGCCAGTGGTTCAAGCGATCCGCGTCGATGGTCTTCAAGAGGCCCATGTCGTTCCATTTCTGGACCTTGTAGGAGCACGGCATCGCGACATCGGGCGCGAACCCGGCACGCATCTTGGCTTCGGCCTCTTCTTCATCGCCCCAGTTCGAGAAGTTCGGCGATTCGCCATACTTGTCGATGTATTCTTGGTGCATCTCCGGCGCCTCGTAACCGGACCACGTGAACAACAGGATGTCGTCAGCGCCGGCGGCGCGCACGGCGCGCGACGACAGCGGCGCCACGGTCATGGCAAGACCGACGGAAGCCAGGCCCTTCTTGAAATCGCGCCGACTCAGGCGGCCGAACTTCATCGCGTCGACAAAACGCTCGATATCGCGTTTTGACTCCATGATTGATCTCCCTTTTGCTTTGATTTGGTAGAGACGAAGGCACGGACGGCCTTCCTCACACAAAACTATAGACCAATGGCGGCGCGTTACAACGCCATCCCAAAGCGCTTTAGTCGGGCTCTAGTCGGGGCGGAAGCCTTGCGCGACCAAATAGATCTCGCGTGAGTCCTTGCGGCTCGCCTCCGGCTTGGCGTGGCCGACCTTCGCGAAGCGGCGCTTGATCTGGTTGAGCAGTTCGCCCTCCGTACCACCTTGGAGAACCTTGGCGACAAACGTGCCGCCCGGCGCCAGCAGGCCCTCGGCGATCGCCAGCGCGCTTTCGACCAGTCCCATGACACGCAAGTGGTCGGTCTGACGGTGACCGGTCGCCGGCGCGGCCATGTCCGAAAGCACCACATCGGCGGGCCCACCGAGCGCGTCGCGGATGGCTTTGATGCCTTCGGCCGACGTCGCGTCACCGATCAAGATTTCGGCACCGGCAATCGACTCGATCTCGTTGAGGTCGATGGCAACGACCTGGCCGCCAGGGCATCGCGCGACCGCGACCTGGGTCCAACCGCCCGGCGCCGCGCCCAAGTCGACGACGCGGGCGTCGCGCTTCAAGAACTTGTAGCGGTCATCGAGTTGGATGAGTTTGTAAGCGGCGCGTGAGCGCCAGCCCTCGCGCTTGGCGCCCTCGACATAGGGGTCGTTCAGCTGGCGCTCGAGCCAGCGGGTCGACGACGACCGGCGCCCGCGCGCCGTCTTGACCCGTTTGGAGAGCGGCCGGCCGCCTTTTGGTTTGCCGCCGCCGCGCCGTCCACCGCTCACATGCTCTGCCCCGATGTCGCCGCGGCACCGTTGCCGCGACGCTGACCATCGGAACCCTGGCGGTCGACATCCATCATGCCGAGCAGCATACCTTCGCGCAGGCCGCGGTCCGCAACGGACAGCCGGCCGACCGGCCACATGGAATGGACGGCGTCCAGAATGGCGCAACCAGCGACCACGAGGTCGGCGCGGTCGCGTCCGACACACGGCACCTTGCACCGGGCATCGTAGTCCATGGCGACGAGTTCCCGGGTTGCCGCGGAGAGATCGCAGAAATCGAGCGCAATGCCGTCGACCCGCTTGCGGTCATACTGCGGCAAACGCAAGTGAATGCCGGCCAAGGTCGTCACGGTGCCCGACGTGCCAATCATCTGTACATCGCCACCGGCCATCAGATTGCCAAACCCATTCTCTGTCTCGAATGGGCAGAGGTGATCGCTGACCTCCTCGATCATGTCGCTATAGATCTTTTCGTCGACGCTGTGGCCACCATGGGTCTCGGCCAGGGTGACGACCCCGCAGGGGACCGATTTCCAAGCCGTGACCTCGACCCTTCCGTCCGGCTCGACCGAGAGCCAGGAGATCTCTGTCGAGCCGCCGCCGATATCCAGGATAACGACGTGGCGCGCCCACGACTCAATCAGCGGCTGGCAACCGACGATGGCGAGTTGAACCTCTTCATCCGGCGTGATGACTTCCAGCCCGATGCCGGTCTCGCGCGACACCCGCTCCAGGAAACCGTCGCCGTTGGCGGCGCGCCGGCAAGCCTCGGTCGCGACACAACGCGCCCGGCTGACACCGCGGCGGCGCATTTTGCCGGCGCAAACGTGAAGCGCTTCGATGGTGCGGTCGATGGCATCGTCGGACAGCCGGCCGCTGGCGTGCACGCCCTCGCCCAGGCGCACGATGCGCGAAAACGCATCGATGACGCGGAAACCCTCGCGCGTCGGCCGCGCGACGAGCAACCTGCAGTTGTTCGTGCCCAGGTCAATCGCGGCGTAGGTCGTCGGCTGGCGTCGTCTTGGTTGCCTGCGTGGCCCCCTGCCGCGTCCATTGGTCCCAGAACCCACCACGTAACTCCGCCTCCCTCAGGCGCCACGGCGCTTATGCGCTCATCCCCCTGTCTAACCCGAAATCGCGGCGCAGGAAACTCCACAGATGAACACAGGTCCGGCGCAAAAACGGCAGCGATTCCGCTGGGGATTCCAAGAAATCCCGCAACGTCACCGCCTTAGCAACGTGTCATACCACGGCCAACGTGTCTGAAATTGGGCGCTCCGGCCGCCCTTAAGAAATTCCGCGAGACTGTGTCTTCGCAACCCAGGGCTGAAGTCCCGGAACCCCGCCGAACCGCACCGCTCGGCCGCGGCGACGCCGGTTGACAGCCGCAAGGCGCATCGGCATAAGGCGCTGATACCGGCTGCGCCATGACGCACCCCTGCTGGGGGATAGTTTAACGGTAGAACCTTCGGCTCTGACCCGAATAGTCCTGGTTCGAATCCAGGTCCCCCAGCCAACTCCTTAAACTTTTAAAATCAAGATGTTCGACACACCTCCTAAGGTGTTGTCTAGGTTGTTTCAGGGCGGACTGCAGCCCGCCTGCCCCGTCGGCGCGACCGTGTGGCATCCCCGGATTGCCTTGCCAACACGTCGGCAACGCAAGACACTTGTAAATTCTCGAAACATGCTGTCGGGGGGTTCACTATGAGTAAGGTCATGAGTCTCGACGAGTACAAGGATGCGCTTGCCAAAAAGGCGCTGAGCCGTCGCGATGTTACCAAGGTCCTGGCCTCGGTCGGTGTCGCGACGGTATCGATGCCGGTCCTGCACAAGCCGGCGCTGGCCGAAGACGGCTGGCTCTATCTGTTCACCTGGAACGGGTATGAGTTGCCGGAGCTGCATCCGGCTTTCACGGAAAAGTACGGCCGCGAGCCGGATTTCTCGTTCTATGCCGATAACGACGAAGCGCTGGAGAAGATCCGCGCAGGCTTCGACGCGGACATCGTTTGCCCAAGCAGCAGTACGGTCATCCGCTGGATCCATGCCGGTCTGATCGAGCCCATCGATGTCTCCAGGCTCTCCAATTGGCCAAACCTGTTTCCGCAGCTGCAGCAGATCCGCGGCACCTTCGACGACGACGGCAACCACTATTACGCGCCGTGGTCGTGGGGCAATTCGTCGATCGTCTTCCGGACCGACCTGGCGCCGGAATATGCCGGGCAGGAAAACCACACCTGGAAGATCCTGTGGGATCCCAAATACGCCGGCCGGGTCGCCATGCGCGACAACTGGGCCGGCACGACCATACCGGCCGGCTTGATCGCCGGTGTCGAGGACCCCTTCGCCATGACCGACGACGAAATCGCCGACGTCCGCCGGCTGCTGCAGGAGCAACGCGAACTCAACAAGTTCTATTGGTCGAGCGAAACGGAAGCGCAGACCGCCATCGCCACCGGCGAGCTTGTCGCCATGTACGCATGGAACTCGGCCTATGCCCAGTTGAAGGAAGAAGGCGTGCCCGTCGAATACATGGTGCCGAAGGAAGGGTTGCTGACCTGGGTCGACGGCCATGTCATGACCAACACCTACATCGGTACGGAAGAGCAGCGTTACGACTATCTCGACGCCACCCTGTCGCCGGAAACCGGTGTCTTCATGATCGAAGAATACGCCTATGGGGCGGCCAACACGATCTCCTACGACCTCGCCGATCCCGAGGTTCTCGCATCATTGGGCCAGACCGACCCGGAGGCCATCCTGGCCGGCAGCCTGTGGTACGAGACCGTGCCGCCGGACATTCAGCGCAAGCTCGTCAACCTGCATGACGAGGTCATGGCCGGCATGTAGTTTTCCGGCATACCCTGAAGACGGGGGCGGTTGGATGTGATCCGACCGCCCCGTTTCTAGAGGCATAAGCGATGACAGGAGAACTTGAAGGCAAGGTCGCGCTGGTTACCGGATCGGGACGCGGCATGGGGTTGGTCGATGCCGAGTTGATGGCCGGTGAAGGCGCGGCCATCATTCTCCATGATATCGATGCCGGGCTGGTTAAGCAGGCGGCCGGTCAGCTTCGCGCCGGTGGCGCCGACGTCTTTACCATTGTCTCCGACATCGCCGACATCGCCGCGACACGCACGGCGATCGCCAAGGCCGAAGACCACTTCGGACGCATCGATATCCTGGTCAACAACGCGGGCAACGCGGTCGGCGGCGGCTTGGAAGACCTCGACGAAGACGCTTATGACGCCGTCATGAACGTCCACGTCAAGGGCACGTTCTTCGCGACACAGGCTGTGGTGCCCGGCATGCAGCGGCGCGGCGAAGGGGCTATCGTCAACATCTCGTCGATCTGGGGCATGACGGGCTACGAGCATTCGTCAAACTACTGCGCGGCCAAGGCTGCCCTGCTCGGCTTCACCAAATCCTGGGCCAAGGAACTGGCGCCCTGGAACATCCGCGTCAACGCGGTCGCGCCCGGTTGCGTGCTGACCGAGATGACGATCCACAAAGGACAGGACTATCTCGACGAGCGCGCCAAGCTGATCCCGCTCGGCCGCTGGGCCGAGCCCAAGGAAATGTGCGAGGCCGTCATGTTCCTGGCCTCACCACGGGCCAGCTACATCACGGGGCAAGTCATCAGCCCCAACGGTGGCGATACGATCGTCGGGATCTAACGTGCCTTAGAACGTGATCTGCAGACCGGCCTGCCCGGCGATGGTGCGGCCGCTGTTGCTCTCCGCCGTCGCCTCGACGCGGCCGAACAGCGAAACGCCGTCATCGATCAGCGCCGACAACTCAACGCCCGCAAGCGCCGCGCCGACACTGTCCTCGCCGCCCGCATCGAAGTTGATCGACTGGCCCAGCAACACCGCATCGACATTGCTGTTGTCGAGACGCGTGCGGCCCTCGACGCCCGCATAGGGCGCGAAATAGACGCTGTCCGCGTATTGCGGGATACGCACCGGCACCGTCACCTGGAACCGTCCGGTCAGCAGGTGAATGAACCGGTCGTCCACCGTCATGCCGCTCGAGGAGCCCGTCTCCGTATAGCTGTCCAAATGCGTGCCGGCATAGCCCACCTGCACGCTCGGGATCACCTCCTGGCCGTTGATCGACGCCGTGTGCGCCACCGACAGTTCCGGCGCAATGAAGTAGCCGTCGTAATCCGCCGACGCCGTCTCCATGCCGCCAGGCACCGTGTTGTTGGCGACGTTGCGGGTCAACTCATAGCGGCTCCAGCCGCCGGTCACCACGAGGTCGATCGCCCAGGGGCCGGATGCATAGCCGCCATAGGCGCCAATGAAAGCGCTCGAGATATCCTCGTCTTGGGAATCGAACTTTACGTCCAGTTCGCCATAGGAGCCGCCCAGGAACAGACCGGCGCGCGTCTCGTCGCCGACCGGCGTATCGACACCGGCGATAACGCCGCCCAGATAGTGATCGGCGCCGATCGCCGGCGACGTGTCGCGCTGCTCGCGCGCCAATCCGAACACCTCGACCCACGCCTCGGTGCCCCACCCCATACCCATGGATGACGCGAACGCCAGGGGGTCGTCGCCCTCAAGCGACGCCACCGCCTGGCCCGTCGAGCCGCCGAGCCGCTCGCTGCGCAGGCGCGAGAAGACGCTGCCGGAGACCGAGTTGGTCAGGTCGAAGATGATGTCATCGGCCATGGCCAAGGCCGTCGGATCGACCACCGCGACCTGCAAGCCGTTCACCGCGAACGGCGCGCCGTTGGCAACGACGAACGGTGCGCTACCGGTGAACGTGTTGTTGACGTTCAGACCGTTCGTAACATCCAGCGTGTTGCCAGCCGCAAAGTTGAGTGGCCCCTGAATGTTCGAACCTGGGAACAGGCGCAGCGTGTTGCCGCCGCCCGTGAACAGCACGGCGGCCGATCCCACGCCAGTCGCACTGAGTTGACCACTGTTGTTGACCGTGTTGTTCGTCGCACCTTGGACGCTATGGGCAATCAGACCCGACGTCGAGATCGTTCCGGCGTTCGTGATCGTGCTGTTGTTGGTGACCAAAACACCATGTGCGGCACCACCCTGGGTTACGATATTGCCGCTGTTGTTCACTGTCGTGCCGGTGCCAGCGGAGATGCCAATGGCGTTAAGGCCCAGTGTCGAGATCGTCCCGCTGTTGCCAATGTTGTTGTTGTTGATGGCTAGGATACCAATCGCGCCTATGCCGGTTGTCGAGATCGTGCCGGAATTGCCGATCGTGTTGTTGTTCAGTGCGTTGATGCCATGTGCGATACCGCCCAACGTCGTGATAGTGCCACTGTTGAAGATCGTGTTGTTGCTGACAACCGTGATGCCGTGCGCGCCGCCGCCCAACGTCGAGATCGTGCCGGAGTTACCGATGGTGTTGCCGTTGACGCCCACGATGCCGAAGGCTGCCCCCAAACCGAACGTCGAGATCGTGCCCGTGTTGTTGATCGTATTGTTGTTGACGACGAGGATGCCGACATCGGCGACGCCGAGGGTGGTGATCTGCCCCTCGTTGTTGATCGTGTTCCGATCGACACCGGCAATGCCCGTACCGCCGGTCAAGATCCGGCCGCCAGGCTTCACGACGCCGGTCTGCCCGTTGGTCAGGAACTGGGTAAAGAAGACCGTCTGACCGTTGTCGACGACAAAGTCCGCATGAGCGCCCGCCACGCCAACCATCGTGGCTGCGGCAACCGCCGCGCCCTTCAACCAACACCGCATTGTTGAGATCCCCTCACCCGCAATTGATGGAGTTGAGTTTAGTACAGCTTCCAACAACTGTCCAAGAATTCAGTTATTACAATTGCTTATCGCAGATTCTTTAGGTCGAACTCTCAGCCGTCGGCTGCGGTGGTTGTCCGGCGTCATGGCCGAAATCTTCGATCAACGCCAAAAACGGTTCGGCGAAATTCTCCAGCTTGGCCGCGCCGACGCCGTGGATATGCCCGAACGCCTCGCGGGTTGTCGGCCTGATTTGCGCCAATTCCTGGAGCGTGCGGTCATGGAAGACGACATAAGGTGGCACGCCGCGGGCATGGGCGATGTCGCGGCGCAGGCGCTTTAGCGCGTCGTAGAGGCCCTTATCGGCATCGTCGAGGGTCGGCGGCGCCGCGCTCGCCTTGGTCGACGGCTTGGCCGCCTTCTTGCGCCGGGGTTCCGGCCGCATCATGAAAGTGATCTCACCGTTGGCGAGGTCGCGGCCCCGCTCGGTCACCAAAAGGCCGCCATAACCGCCGACATCGATCTCCAGAAACCCTGACGCGGCGAGCTGGCGGATCAGCGAACGCCAGTCGGCGGCCTTGCGTTCGGCGCCGGTGCCGAAGGCGTCGAGCTGGTCGTGGTGAAAGCGGGTCACCTTCTCGGTCGCCTGGCCGCGCAGGATATCGACCAGATGGGCGGCGCCGAACCGTCCGCCCGAACCGATCGCCGCGGCCATCGCCTGGCGCGCCGGTTCGGTGCCGTCGACGGCGTCGACACCGTCCAGACAAACATCGCAGTTGCCGCAAGGCTCGATGTCCTCGCCGAAATAGGCGAGCAGCGGACGGCGGCGGCATTCGACGGCTTCGCAATAGGCCAGCAGCGCGTCGAGGCGGCGATGGTCGACACGCTTGCGTTCCTCCGAAGCATCGGACTCCTCGATGAAGACGCGGCGCATACGGATGTCGTCGAGCCCATAGGTCATGATTGCCTCGGCCGGTTCGCCGTCGCGTCCGGCTCGGCCGATCTCCTGATAGTAGGCCTCGACCGAACCCGGCAGATCGGTATGACAGACAAACCGTACATCCGGCTTGTCGATGCCCATGCCGAAGGCGATGGTCGCGACCATGACGATGCCCGGCTCGGTCAGGAACGCCTCCTCGCCGCGCAGACGTTCGGCGGTGTCGAGACCGGCGTGATAGGCGATCGCCCTATGACCCTGGTCGCGCAATAGCGAGGCCGCCTGCTCGGTCTTGGCGCGCGACAGGCAATAGACGATGCCGCACTGGCCACGATGACGCTCGACCACCTCGCTGAGCTGTTTCAGCCAGGCTGCCTTCGATTTCACGCCCAAGCGGATGTTCGGCCGGTCGAACCCGGCGACGAAGACCTGGGCGTCACCGCCGAACAGCGCCTGGACGACATCGTCGCGGGTCACCTGATCAGCGGTCGCGGTCATCGCGGCGATCGTCGCGTCGGGAAAGTGCTCACGCAACGATCGAAGCTGATCGTATTCCGGCCGGAAGCTGTGGCCCCACTGGGAGATGCAGTGGGCCTCGTCGATGACGAGGTACTGCACCGGCAGTTTTTTGAGCGCCGCCAGCATACGCTCGGTCATCAGGCGTTCGGGCGAGAGGTAGAGGATCGTCACCTCGCCCGCCGCGACACGGCGCCACACCGCGACGTTCTCGTCACGCCACTTGGTCGAGTTGATGGTAGCCGCCGCGACGCCGGCCAGCTGCAACGCGCCCACCTGGTTGTTCATCAGCGCGACCAGCGGCGACACGACGACAGTCAGCCCACCCTTGATCAGTGCCGGCACCTGGAAACACAAAGACTTGCCGGCGCCGGTCGGCATGACCGCCAGCGTGTGGCGTCCGTCAAGCAGGCTGTCGACCACCGGCTCCTGCCCGGGCCGGAACCCGTCGAAGCCGAAGACGTCCTGCAGGACCTGCTGTTTGCCGTTGCCGGGAGGAGCGTCGACGGTGGGGGAAACGTCGGAAACCAGGGTTGCCATACCCCGGTTTAACGTCCCCGCTGTATTTCCCCAACCGCCAATCCGGCAGAACCTCTGGATAAAATCAGATCAACCCGTCCTCGCGCACGGCCAGAAGCGAATCCTGGAACGCCGTTGCCACCTTATCGATCTGCTCAGGCGTATGGGCGGCCGAGGTAAAGAACAGGTGGATGCCCGGCAGGATGACGCCGTTGTTAAGGAGGTGGACGTCGAACTCCTGCTGGGCCGCGTGGTTCTCGTCGCCGAGGTCGCGTGAGCTTTCGATGCCGCGCTTGAAGTGCATATAGAAGATCGAGCCGGCGTTCATCAGCGTGGCGGCGATCTGGCGTTCCTCGCAGAACGTGTTGACCGCGGCTGCCAGCCGGTCGCCCTCGCTGTTGAGCGCCGGGAACAACGTCTCCTTGTTCTCCTTCATGTGCGCGATGGTCGCGACGCCGCCGGCCATGGTCAGCGGGTTGCCGGAGAAGGTGCCGCCCATGAACACACCCTTGGGGTCGCCCCAGGGTCTGCCGAGCAGGTCCATGACCTCGGCCCGGCCGGAGAGCGCGCCGACCGGCAGGCCGCCGGCAAGCGCCTTGCCCCAGGTGATGAGATCGCCGGTGACGCCGAAATACTCCATGCCGCCGCCGAAGCCGAGGCGGAAGCCGGTGACGACCTCGTCGAGCAGCAGCAGGACATCGCTTTCGCGGCAGACCTCGGCCAGCCCTTTCAGCCAAGGCCCGACATCATCGCGCGGCACCGTATTCTGCACCGGCTGCACCATGACGAGCGCCAACTCGTCCTTGTGGGCGCGGATCAGCTCGAACGCCTTGGGGTCGGCATAGGGCAGCATCATCATGGTGTCGTCGCGGATGGTCTCGGGAACGCCGGTGCCCATCAGTTTCGGTCCGGGTTCCGAGCGCGGGCTCTCCGGATCGGCCTTGACCAGGGCGTAGTCGTGGGCGCCGTGGTAACAGCCGTCGAACACGGCGACCCGGTTCTTGCCGGAATAGCCGCGCGCGGCACGCATGCCGTACATGGTGGCTTCGGTGCCGGAATTGCAGAAGATCGTCCGTTCGGCGCCCGGTGCTGCATCGGCAATCAAATGGGCGAGCTCTTCCTGGCGCTCGTTGTGCAGCCCAAAATGCCAGCCGCGCGTGAGCTGGTCATGCAACGCGTCCTCGACCACCTTCGGGCGATGGCCGAGCACATGAGGTCCGAACCCCATGGTGAGGTCGATGTATTCGTTGCCGTCGACATCGGTCATGGTCGCGCCTTCCGACGAGCGGATATAGATCGGCGTCGGCATCTGGAAGGTCGGCACCACCTCGATCGGCAGCACGTCGGCGCTTTTTTCGTGCACCTCACGGGACTTGGGCGTGCGGTCGGCCAGGGACTGGCGGGCCCGGGCGCCCGCGTTATCGGCAGATACGGTCATCGTTTTTTCTCCTCAACGATGCGGCGCACGCGGAGCCTAGCACAGCGCTGGGCGGTTCGCTTCGTCTTCCTGGGATCGCCGTTGTAGAGTTGATTGATCGATATGCGAGGGGAACGCGACCATGCTGCTGACACCGACCGAGATGGAACGGCTGACCATCTTCACCGCCGCCGAACTGGCTCGCCGGCGCCGCGGGCGCGGCCAGAAACTGAACCATCCCGAGGCGGTCGCCATTATCGCCGACGAACTGATGGAAGCCGCGCGCGACGGCCACACGCTGGCCGAGGTCATGACGTTGGGTACGACGCTGTTGACGACCGACGACGTGCTGCCCGGCGTCGCAGGTCTGATGTCGCTCCTGACCCTCGAAGGCCAGTTCCCGGACGGCCCGAAGATGATCACCATCCACAACCCCGTGCGGCCAGGCAAAGAGGCAACGAGCGAGGCGACCCAGCCCGGCGAGGTGCTGACCGCCGACGGCGACATCGAACTGAACGCCGGGCGCGAGCGCGTCACCCTGACCGTGTTGAACACCGGCGACCGGCCGGTGCAAGTCGCCAGCCACTATCATTTCTTTGAGGCGAACAAGGCGCTTGAGTTCGACCGCGCCGCTGCGTTCGGCAAACGGCTCGACGTCCTGGCCGGCGCCGCCGCGCGCTTCGAGCCCGGCGAATCGAAAGACGTCAACCTGGTCGCCATCGGCGGCACCGGCGAGGTCAGCGGGCTGAACAACCTGACTGAAGGACAGATCGCCGATCCCGCCGTCAAGCAGGTGGCGCTCGCGCGCGCCAAGGCACGCGATTATCGGGGCGCTGAATAATGGCGACCGTCTCGCGCGATGCTTACGCCGCGGCGTTCGGGCCGACCACCGGCGACCGCGTGCGCCTGGGCGACACCAGCCTTCTGGCGCGCGTCGAAAAGGACCACGCGGTCTATGGCGAAGAGCTTCTGACCGGGTTGGGCAAGACCCTGCGCGACGGCCTGGGCGTCGATGCCGGCGTCACCACCGCCGACGGCGCCCTCGACGTGGTCGTGCAGAACGCGCTGATCATCGATCCCGTGCTCGGTATCGTCAAAGCCGATATCGGCATCACCGACGGGCGCATTGTCGGCATCGGCAAGGCCGGCAACCCTGCCATCATGGCCGGTGTCGACAAGAACCTGATCGTCGGCCCGTCGACCAAACACTTCATGGCCGAAGGCATGATCGTGACGCCCGGCGCGATCGACGTGCACGCCCACTACGCGCAACCCGAAGAAGTCTGGCATGCGCTCTCATCAGGCATGACGACCATGATCGGCGGCGGTTTCCCCGGCTGCTGGTCGGTCGACTCCGGCGGCCATTGGGCGAACTCGCGCATGCTGAAGGCGACCGAAGCCTTTCCCATGAACTTCGGCTTGTTCAGCCGTGGCAGCGCACACAAACCGGCGGGGATCGCCGAGCAGATCCGCTCCGGCGTCATCGGCGTCAAGATCCACGAAGACATCGGCGCCATGCCGGCGACCATCGACTGCTGTCTGACCGTCGCCGACGATCTGGATTTCCAGGTGCAGCTGCACACCGACACCATGAACGAGGCCGGTTTTTTCGAGCGCACCATGGAGGCGATCGCCGGGCGCACGATCCACATGTACCACACCGAAGGGGCCGGCGGCGGCCATGCGCCCGACATCATCCGCTGTAACGGCGAGATCAACTGCCTGCCGTCGTCGACCAATCCGACGAACCCCTTTACGTTGAACGCGCTCGACGAACATCTCGACATGATGATGCTGTGCCACAGCCTGTCGCCGGACGTGCCGGAAGATGTCGCGTTTGCCGACAGCCGCCTCAGGCCCCAGTCGATGGCGGCCGAAGACGTGCTGCACGACGTGGGCGCGATCAGCATGTTCGGCTCCGATGCCGAAGGCATGGGCCGCACCATGGAGGTCGTGACGTCGCTGTGGAAACTGGCGTCGAAGATGCGCGACGAACGCGGGCCGTTGGCCGAGGAACCGTTCGACAACGCGGACAACGCGCGCATCCTGCGCTACCTCGCCAAGGTCACGATCAATCCGGCGATCACGTTCGGCATCGCCGATTACGTCGGCAGCCTGGAGCCCGGCAAGATGGCCGACTTCGTCATGTGGCGTCCGGCCTTCTTCGGCATCAAACCGTCACAGGTCGTCAAGGCGGGCATGCAGGTCTGGGGCATCAACGGCGACGCGGCGGCAGCCTTAAGCGGTCTGGAACCGACGCGGATGCGGCCGAGCTGGGGCGGCGTCGGGACCGCGCCCAACGCGCTGTCGGCCGCCTTCGTTCATCCGTCCGCGCTCGACGACGACATCGCCGGACGCTTCGACATCGCCAAACCGCTACTGCCGCTTTCCGGCACGCGCAAGCTATCGAAGGAGGACATGGCCCTGAACGATGCGCTGCCCGACATCCGCGTCGACAGCCAGACCTTTGACGTGTTCGTCGATGGCGACCTCGCGACAACCGAACCGGCGCGCGAGGTGAAGCTCAACCGGCTCTACATGCTGCGCTAGATCAACAGACCGACCAGAATGGTCGCGGGGGTCAGAATGTCCCACCAGAAAATGGGGCCGGCATTGTTGATGGCGAAGTTCTGCTCGCGGAGCATGTCACGAATGTGGACGACGGCCGCGCCCCACAAGAAGGATGCCGCCATCAGGAAAACAACCCAGCCCGCGCCCTCTCCGATGAAGGCCGCGGCAATGGCGGCGAGGCCAATGCCCAGATTGGCGGCACCGACCTCCTGTTGAAACGGACTGGTCTGCCAACCGATTGATTTCGCCACCATCTCGGAGGCCAGCAGGTGCCCGGTTGCCGCCCACAGGCTGTTCAGGCCTAGCGAGACAAGCAGCATCCACTGGGCGAGCGGCGACAGGCTCGCGGCCGCGCCTGGCAATTCGACGCCGAACACACCCAACGCAAGCGCGATCACAAAAAGCGCGACCGGCAAGAACGCGACAACCTGACCCATGACGCCCCCATGAGAACTGGCCGTCAATGAGCCACAGGTACGGTCAAAAAGAAAGCCGCCCGTTCGACCGTACGCCGCGGTCGGGAAAACGGGCGGCCACCCTCTTTCATTTAGATAGGCTTTGTCAGAAGAACCCAGTTTTCCGCATCGTTCTTCCAGCCGTCCTTGACCATCGGGCGTCTGGCGGTTTCCGCATAGCCGTTGGCTTCGTAGAGCCGCCGCGCACCCTTGTTGGCATCGGTCACGATGATGCTGAGGCCCTTTTTGCCTTCCCTAACGGCAATCTTGTCGGCAAGCGCGAGTAATGCGGAACCATGGCCCTTGCTCCGGTGCTCTGGATAGGTCGCGAGCACATTCACGTACCAGGTGCCGGGCGCCATGGCTTCGAGTTCCTGGCGCGGCACAACGACGGCAGGCATCGCGTCATAGTCGAGGGGTGCGGGCTCATCCGCCAACGGATAGCCGATCATGCTCGAGATGACGTCGCCACCGAACTCGACGACGATGGCGTTCTTGTAGGAAAAGCTACCCTCTTCCCGTCGCGTACGGCGCTGGCCGACATCCCACGGATTCTCACCGGGCTCGGCCATACCTTCCCATAGATGAACCGGCATCCCCTCGCCGGCATAGTTGATCAGTTGAGCAAGCAGAAAGGCGTCGTCAGGCTGCGCCCGGCGGTAGGGGCGATCGAGATCGATCATGCTGCTTCTTCATCCTGTTCCCTCACCTTGGCCAATCGCACACCGTCCCGGCGCAGCCGCGATCAAGGCTGGCAGGCCGGCGTTTTTGCCGGTTTACTGGTCCCCCCAAAGGACCAAACCGCGTGAGCCATATGATGTCGGGAGGACGCCAATGCAATCCTACTTAAGAGATCAAATTGACTGGGTACAACCGTTCCCGCCCGAGGAGTACACCGCGCGCCGCGGCCGGGTGCGCCAGGCGCTCGCAGAGGCCGGGCTCGATGCGATCTATGTGACCAACCCGGCGGACCTTAACTGGCTCACCGGCTACGACATGATCTGGTTTCACCTGCAGAACCTGACCGGGCTTCTGGTGCGCGCCGACAGCGACGACACCGTCTTTTTCGACGGCGTCGGCCATACCACTATCGTCTCGACCACGCCGGAAATACGCGAGGCCGTCATGATCACCCGTGAAGACAACGCGATCGAGATCATCGTCTCGGGCATCGCCGAGCGCGGGTTGGCGAAGGCGAAGATCGGCGTCCAACCCTGGGGCTACGCGCCGCACGCAACGACATCCGACCAGTTCAAGGCGGCGCTGGAGGCCGGCGGCGCGACGGTCGAAGATCATTCGTTCCTGGTCGAGCACCAGCGTTTCGTCAAATCGCCGCTGGAGGTCGAGACCGTGCGCAAGGCGTCGGCGATGGCCGATGACGCGATGACCGCCGCGCGTGACGCGATCGCCGAAGGTGTCATGGAAACCGAATTGGAAGGCATCATCATGGCGTCGATGATGAAGGCCGGCGGCGGTTACCCCGGTATCCGCACCATGATCGGCACGGGCCCGCGCGCGGGCACCCACCACAGCCCGCCGCAGCACCGCAAGATCAAACAGGGCGATCTCGTCTTCGTCGACTTCTGCGGTTGCCTGCACCGTTACCACGTCAACCTGAACCGAACGTTTTCGCTCGGCGAGCCGGACCCGCGCTGGGCCGACATGATGGACAAGTCCGCCGGCTGCATCGATGCGATCCAGGCCGCCGTTAAGACCGGCGACATGATGTCGAAGGCGCAGGACGTCGCCGACCACTACATCGATCAGGTCGGCCTCAGGCAGTACGTCTGGTTCGTCGGCGGCTATTCGCTCGGCATCGCGGTGCCGCCGGACTGGTGCGGCAACCACTGGGTCAAGCCGCGCCTCGACTTCGGCGACCGCGAGCTCGAACCCGGCATGGTCTTCAACATGGAAAATCAGTTCGACGTCTGGGAAGACTGGCCCGGCGGCTCCGGCGCCGCCTATATCGATACTTTCCTGGTGACCGAAGACGGGTTGGAGGTGCTGTCGAAACTGCCGCGGAACCTGGTTGTGGTTTAGAGCAGATCCCGTTTTGATGAAATCGCTCCGCGATTTCGTCACGGCAGGTGAATCTGCTCTGCTCATAGATGGAGAGCGGATTCACATGGCTAGGTAGAGTTGTCCAACGGTTCCACCTAGCCATGATCCGCTCTAGCGCCAGATACCCTGATCGGCCGCGAACCGGTCGGTCGCGGCGACGATGGCCTCGCCGATACCGGCCTCGGACACGGCATGGCCGGCGTTCGGCACGATGACGAGGTCACCGTCAGGCCAGACCTTCGCGAGGTCCCAGGCCGTCATTAACGGCGCCTCAAGATCGAGGCGGCCCTGCACCATGACGCCTGGAATGCCGACCAAAGCGTCGGTGCCGTTCAGCAACGGGTCCTCGGCCAGCCATGCGCCGTGGTGGAAGTAGTGCGCGACGATGCGCGCTCTGGCCAAACGGAATTTGGGATCGGCCCAAGTGGGCGATGGTGTGGTATCGGGACCGGTGGTCAGCGATCCCTCCCAGTCGTGCCAGTCGTTCGCCGCCCTAAGACGGACCGCCTCATCAGGGTCGTTCAGGAGATGGTGATAGGCCGTCACAAGATCGCCGCGCGCATGTTCCGCCACGCCCGCCCGAAACCGGTCCCATTCTTCAGGGAACAACGGCGCGATCCCGCGATAGAGCCAATCGATCTCCGACGCCCGGCACATCGTCACGCCGACAAGAACCAGTGCGGCAACCTCTTCCGGATGTTGTTCGGCATACGCCAGACCGAGGGTGCAGCCCCAGGAATGTCCGAAGATCAGCCAACGTTCTATGCCGAGGTGCTGGTGAAGACATTCCATGTCGCGCAAAAGATGCGCCGTCGTGTTGACGGCCATGTCACAATCCGGGTCGCTGGCATGCGGCGTGCTTCGTCCGCAGCCGCGCTGATCGAACAGGATGATCTTGTAGATATCGGGGTCGAAGAAACGCCGCGTTGCCGGCGAGCGTCCGGAACCAGGTCCGCCGTGAAGCACAACCACGGGCTTGCCGTCGGGCCTACCGCAAGTCTCCCACGCAACCTGGTTGCCGTCGCCGACGTCCAGCAGACCTTCGGCGTAGGGTTCGGTCAGCGGATAGAGAGTTGCCATGCCCCGTCCAAACGGCGTCCGTCGTCAGGTCTTGTAACCCCCTCACCCAGCTCCGGCTAGGGCGCTATCGCACCCAAGCCTTCACATCCCTCTTCCCCACCATCGTGGGGGCGAGGATTAGGTTGGCGGCACACATCGCCCTCTCCCACGGTTTGGGAGAGGGCGGGCCCCGACGCGAAAGCGGTGGGAGGGTGAGGGTTGGTTGACGCGTCCTAACTCGTCGGCTGGGCATTGGGGAAGAAGAGTTGTTCGCCATCGATCTGGAAGGCGGCGATGGCATCCTGACCTTCGGGCGACAGCACCCAGTCGATGAAAGCCTGGCCGTGGTCGACCTTGACGTGGGGGTACATCTGGGGGCTGACCAGGATGATGCCGTACTGGTTGAACAGCCGATCATCGCCCTCGACGATGATCTCAAGATCGCCCTTGTTCTGGAACGCCAGCCACGTCGCCCGGTCGGTCAAGGTGTAAGCGCCCAGACCGCTTGCCGTGTTGAGCGTCGCGCCCATGCCGGAACCTGTCGCGCGGTACCACGGCCGGTCCGCCGGCTCGATGCCCGCCTCGCCCCACAGGCCAAGTTCCTTCTTGTTGGTGCCGCTGTCGTCGCCGCGCGAGGCGAAGACCGCGCCCTGCTCGGCAATTTGGCCAAGCGCCGACACGACGTCGCTTGAACCCGCGATACCGGCGGGGTCGGCGGACGGGCCGACCAGAACGAAGTCGTTGTACATGACGTCGTGACGGCTAATGCCGAACCCTTCGGCAACGAATGCCTCTTCCGACGGTTTGTGGTGCACGAAGAGCACGTCCGCATCGCCGTCCCGGGCCTGTTGGATCGCCTTGCCGGTGCCGACCGCGACAACGCGCACCTGAATGCCGGTCTTCGCCTCGAACATCGGCAACAGATAGGCGAAGAGACCGGAGTTTTCCGTCGACGTGGTCGACGACACGATGATGAAATCTTCGTCGTCGGCCATGGCGGGCGCCGCCGCCAACAGAGCGGCGGCCGCGAAGGCCAAGACGGTACGGCGTGTCCATGCGCCAACGCGGTCTTTCACCACAACAGTTCTCCTCTGATAAACGCGGCCGCTTCGGCCGTCTCGGGTTGATCGAAAAAGGCTTCCGCCGGCTGCTTCTCCAGCAACCGGCCTTGGTGCATGAAGAGGATCTCGTCGGCCAGACGGCGCGCCTGACCGAGATCGTGGGTGGTCATCACGATCTTGACGCCGGCGCGATGAATCTGAGCGACGATGGTCTCGACCGCGCGGGTCGCGGTCGGATCGAGGCTCGCTGTCGGTTCGTCCAGGAACAGCACCTGGGGTTCGGTCGCCCAGGCACGCGCCAGGGCCAGGCGCTGCTGCTCACCGCCGGACAGCACCCGCGCCGAACGGTCGGCGACCGATGTCAGGCCGGACAGCGCCAACGCGTCGGCGACCCGGGCTCGTCGTGCGTCCCGCGCCATGCCGTGGCGCTTCAGCGCATAGTCGATATTGGCGGCGGCCGAGCGGCGCAGGTGGACGGGTTTTTGAAACACCATCGCCTGGTGGCGCCGCGCGATGTCCGCCTGTTCGGTGCCAGCCCAGCTCAAGCTGCCGCTGGTCGGCGAGATGAGCCCGTGACAAAGCCGCAGGAAGAGGCTCTTGCCGGCGCCGTTCGGGCCCAGCACGACCGTCCGCGGCCCGCCCCCCAACGTGACCGTGAGATCATCGATCAGGGTCTCGCCCTGGATCCGATAACAGACCGAGCGCGCGGCCAGCGGCAAGGTCGCCTGCCCCGGCGCCGAGCGTGTCATGGGCGCGCCGACCGCAATGGCGAGGTCCGCGTTCATGCGTAACCGCGCGACGCCACACCGCGCATGCCCATGGCGATCGCGTTGACGCCCAGGGTGATCGCCAGCAACACGACGCCCAGGCCCAGCGCCAGGGCGAGGTCGCCGCGGCTGGTCTCCAGCGCGATGGTCGTCGTCATGACGCGGGTGACGCCGGCGATGTTGCCGCCGACGATCATGACCGCGCCGACCTCGGCACTCGCCCGGCCAAAGCCTGCCAGGATGGCGGTGATCAGACTGTAGCGGCCTTCCCACAACAGGGTGAGCGCCAGCCGCCCCTTCCCCACGTTCAGCGAACGCAGCTGTTCGTCATATTCGCCGTGGAGATCGGCAATGGTCTGGCGGCTCAGCGCGGCGATGATCGGGGTGACCAGAAGGCATTGCGCGATCACCATCGCTTCGGGCGTAAACAGCAGGCCGAGTTCGCCGAGCGGGCCGGCGCGCGACAGCAGGATATAGATGGCGAGCCCGGCCACCACAGGCGGCAGTCCCATGAAGGCGCTGGTGACGGCAATCAGCGCGCCGCGCCCGGGAAACCGTGAGAGCGCCAGCCAGGCACCGAGCGGCAGGCCGATCAAGGCCGCCAGCAACACCGCGGTCAGGCTGACCCGGAGCGACAGGCCGACGATGCCGTAGAATGTGGCATCGAAGCCGGTCACAAGAGCCCAGGCATGGGTTAGCGCATCGGTCGAGTCGGTCATGAAGGCCCACAGTCGCCAAACTGTACCTGATGTGCCCTAGGACATTAGAAGCCTCAATGGACGCAGAAAACAGACAGGATATGCAGGATTGTGCAGCATGCCCGCCTACCGCGCGGCAGCCTCGACCTCGGGACACGGGCCGATTTCGACCTGAATCGTCGCGTGCTCGACGCCGAAATCGTTCGCCAACGCCTCGCTCACCGCATGGAGGACGTCCTGCTGGTCGGCCTCGTCACGGACCCGGACATGCAAGGTCATGACCGGCCGGCCCTCCGTCAGGAGCCAGATATGCAGATGGTGGACGTCCTCGATGGCCGGAATCGCCGCCATCAGGTGCTCGCGGATACGGGCAGCCTCCATGTCGTCGGGCGTACCCTCGAGCAGAATATGGCCGGCATCGCGCACCAGGCCGACGGCCGTATAGATGATGAGCCCGCAGATCAGCAGCGACAGCAGCGGATCGATCGGCATCCAGCCAGTGAAGTAGATGATGGTGCCGGCGCCGAGCGCCGCAACAGATCCCAGCAGGTCGCTGAGCACATGCAGCGAGGCGCCGCGCATGTTGATGCTGCTCCGGTCGCCACGGTGCAGGATGATGAAGCCGACGATGTTGACCAAAAGGCCGAGCGCAGCGACGCCCATCATTAGCTCGGATTCGACAGTGACCGGTTCGACGAAGCGCGTGACCGCCTCGATCACGATCCAAATCGTGATGATGACGAGCGCGATACCGTTGGAGAACGCGGCGATAACCTTGAGCCGATGATAGCCGTAGGAACGTGACGCGTCCGCCGGTCGCCGCCCGATGCGAAACGCGAACCAGGCAAGCGCCAAGGCACCGGCGTCTGTCAACATGTGCCCGGCATCGGCCAGCAGTGCCAGGGAGCCGGACAACAGGCCGCCGACCACCTCGACAAGCATGAAGCTCGCCGTCATGACCAGAACGATCAGCACACGGCGTTCGCTGTCTGCGTCCACGTCGTGGCTGTGGCCGTGACCGTGGTGGTGGCTATGCCCCTTGTGGTCGTGGCTCATTGCGGTTCCCGGGACCCGGCTCCGATGCCGGGCCCGAGACTACCATGCCTAGGTACTGGCGCCGGAAAACCGTTCGAACAACCGACCGGCGAGCCAGCCCAGCGCCGCCCAGAAGACGAAAGCCGTCACCAGCGATGCGGCGACAAAATGACCGGCCAGTTCCGGCGGCACGGCGCCGCCTATCTGGGCTGGCTGCGGCGCACCGACCACGTGCGGTAGAGCGATCAAGACGATGCCCACAGCCCGCATCCACCACTGGTTGCCCAGGACCAGAAGCCACAAGCCGGCGCCTGTGGCGACGGCGGCAAACAGCCACCAGACCTGGCGCGCGCCGAGTTCGGCAGCCATGGCGCCCGGCACCTCCGGCGGCAGGCCAAGGGACGGTGCGATGGCGAACGTGGCAAAACCCGCCATGCCCCACATGACACCGCGCCGCGCATCGACCGGCTTGCCGGCCAAAACGAACCCGGCGACCAGCAGCAACGCGAAGGCGACGCCGGTCAAGAGGTTGGTGAGCAGGGTATAGAACGACCGCTCGATACCGTCTTGCGGCCCCCAAGCCCCTTCGTCGCCATGCGCTTCATCGCCGTGGGCCAGGATAAACGTGCCGCCCTCATAGAGGTCGCTCAGGAAAGCATGATCGGCCTCGCCGCCGCCTTCAAACTCCTCGGCGTGCAAAATGATTGGCGTGGTCGTGAATTCCTGGATCACCGTGATCAGGAAACCCGCCAGCAGCCCCGACAGCAGTGCCGAGGCCAGAACCTTGCGTATCATGAACCCCTCCTAGTGGCAGGGGAACGCGAAGGCGTGGCGTCCGTCGTGAGCGGCGTTGTGAATCACCTCGGAGCCGGCAAAGCCGACACCCATCAACAGAAATGTTCCCAGAAGCAGTGCGATAACCGCTGGAATGGCACGCTGGGACAGGCTGTGTGCGGCGATTGAGGTACGTAGAACTTGGTCTGACATGTCACCCTCCGTGAGCGTCGAACCGATCGACAAAACCGGCCCGCCCCCAATGGCGAACCGCGTGACGATGGCAGGTCTCCTGGCTAGCGGATCGTCGCTTGATGTCCAGCCTTCCCGGTTTCCCAGTGGCACCGATGGACAACACGCTCACCGCCTACAGTTGCGGGGGCAGCCAGGGTTGGAGATCCCCGATGGGGTCGATCTCTTCCCTGTTCCCAATTAATCCCCGGGCTCTCCTGTCCAGCCCCATGGGGAACCATCTGCGCGCATCTTGTTGGTGCGGAAGGCGGCTGTCAATCGGCGATACGCGGGTTGTGGACACGCCGGCGCCGGGTCGCAACGACGATGCCGGCGACAATGATGGCGCCGCCGGCGACGTGATAGAGTTCCAAAGGCTCGCCCAGGACCAGCGCCGCAAGGCCAATGGTGTAAGGCGGGATCAGGTAGAGGAAGACACCAGCGGTGTTGGCGCCGGCAAGGCCTACGCCCAGGGTCCAGGCGCCGAACGCGATCAGAGAACCGAACAACGTGCCATAGGCGATCGCCAGGATGGTCTGAAGATCGAAGGTCAAGACCTCGCCCGACGCGAGCTCCCAGCCATAAAACGGCAGGTGGAAGACGGTGCCGAGCGAAGCCGTCACCATCAGAATTGTGATCGGACGTAGCACACCGGCCAGTTTTTGAATCAGCACGGTATAGAGTGCCCAGATGACGAAGGAGGCGGTGACCAGGAGGTCGCCCTGGTTCAATTCGAACCGGGCGAGCCCCGTCAAGCTGCCCTCGCTCGCGATCACGACCATGCCGACACCGCCGATGGCGATGCCCGCCCACTGCGCACGCCGCAACCGTTCGCGCAGCAGGACCCAGGCGACCAGCGCGATCCATAACGGCTCGCTGGTGCTGAGGACGCCGGTGTTGACGGCCGTCGTGTGCTTGAGGCCGTTGAACAACACGACGGCAAACAGCGCGATGCCAAAAAAGCCGGCCAGCGCCAACGTCACGATGTTGGCGCGCACCGCCGGCCATTCCCGGCGCAGGTGCGGCCAGGCAAACGGCAAAAGCAGGATGCTGGCAAAAAGCCAGCGCCAGAAGGAAAAGCCGATCACCGGCATCGTCTCGTGCAGGGCACGCACAAGGATCGTCGACGACGACCACAACAACGGTGCGGTGGCCAGGGCAGCGACGGCAACGAGGCGACTGACTTGCCGCCCGCTTTGCTGATCGTGATCGGTCATGGCCGATCCTGCCTCAGCCCCCTGAACCTGCCCAACGAAATTCGCCGTTCGCCAGCAACGCGGCCGCCTGTTCGAAGACATAGGCATGGCGGCGCGCGATCAAGGCGACATCGTCGCCATAGCCGCCACCGATCACACAGGCAACCGGTACCCGGCGTTGCGCGCAGGTCTTGAGAACAACTCGTTCGCGGGCCTCAAGACCGCCATCGCTTAGCGCCAGCTTGCCGAGCCGGTCGTCGGCATGGGCATCGATGCCGGCGACATAGATAACGAGATCCGGCGCAACACGATCGATCAGGGGCCCTAGTTGCTCGTGCAAGACCGCCAAATAGGCATCGTCGCCGGTCCCAGGCTCAAGCGCGATGTCCAGATCGCCTACCTGCTTGCGCACCGGAAAGTTGACGCCGCAATGGACGGAAAAGGTGAAAACACTGTCGTCGCCGACAAACGCCGCCGCCGTGCCGTCGCCTTGATGCACATCAAGGTCGACGACCAACACCTGGCGGACCAGTCCTTCGCGCTGCATCATGCGTGCGGCGACCGCGACATCGTTGAAGACACAAAAACCGGCACCGTAGCCTGGAAACGCATGATGGCTGCCACCGGCGGTGTTGCAGGCGACGCCGACTTTAAGCGCCGCCCGTGCCGTTATGATGGTGCCCGCAACCGCACGGCGCGAGCGCTGCGCCATTTCCGGGGTCACCGGGACGCCGATGCGCCGCAGGGCCTGCTCGTCCAAAGTCTGGCTCAACACCGCCTCGACATAGCCGGGTTCGTGAACCAGACCGAGCACACGGCGCGACACCAGACCGGGTTTGAGCACGGTTTCCGGGCTCGCCAGGCCCAGTTCTGTGACCTTTTCCAGCAACAGCGCGAACTTGGTCATGGGAAAGCGATGCCCCGCAGGAAGCGGCGCGACATAGTCTTTATGGGCAACAACCGGCAGAAAACGCCGCTTCACATTCGTGTCAAATGCCACCAAGACTGCATCCCCTGTCATCGGTTCCGCGTAATAGAATAGAACCAGGAACCGGCGCGCCCGGCTTCGGCCACAGTCGTGCCGTTTCCTCGCGCCAAGCCGACAGGTCCCTGTTGATGGGGCGCCGACGTGCCAGACTATCTAGCTGGAGAAAGACGCGATGACCAAACCGTTTGACGTTGTTGCCGGGGCGCTTGCGATTTTCCTGTTCGCCGCGGGGTCCGCATTTGCCGCGGGCGGTTCCAGTAACGACACCAACTCCTATGACGACACGCCAGCGGGTTCGGCGCTCAAGTCGGGGATGGACGCCGTCAATGACGAGGATTGGCCGCTGGCAATCCAGGAATTCACGATCGCAACCCAAGAAGACCCCAACAGCGCCGACGCGTTCAACATGCTGGCCTACAGCTATCGTCAGTCGGGCGACCTGGACAACGCATTCGCCAACTACGACAAGGCGCTTGCCCTCGATCCCGACCATGAAGACGCCCACGAGTACCTCGGCGAGGCCTACCTGGCAGCAGGCGATCTGGCCAAAGCGGAAGAACAGCTGGCCATCCTTGACGACATCTGCTGGCTGGGCTGCGACGCCTATGACGAGCTGGAAGAGGCCATTTCGATCTACAAGGCCAGCAACTAGCCTGCCTATTGTCCTTTGCCCGTTTGACGCCCTACGATCGATCATGACGGTCGCTACGGGGACAAGACATGGCGGTGCTTTCTGACGATCAAGTCGCTCAATTCAAACGCGACGGCTACGTTATCGTCCGTCAGTTGGTCACCGGCGCACCGCTTGAGGCGGCACGCCGGCAATTGGCGGCATGGGTCGACGAAAGCAAGTCCCAGTCAAGCAACTGGGGTGAATGCCTTGACGGCAAAGCACGCTTCGATTTGGCGGACGGCCACCGCGCCGACCGCCCGCTGCTTCGACGCATCTCCAATCCAGCGGAAATCTCGCCGGTCATCAAAGACATCCTGTTCGACAGTGCGATACCCGATGCCATCACCGATCTGATTGGCCCGGATATCAAATTCCACCATTGCAAAATCAACGTAAAACTGCCGAGCTCGCCGACCTATGTCGGTTGGCACCAGGACCATGCCTACGATCCGCACACCAACGACGATGTCGTCGTCGCTCTCCTGATGCTGGATGACGTGACGGAAGACATGGGACCGCTGATGGTCGTGCCTGGTTCCCACAAGACGCCTCTTAGTCTCTTCAAAGACGGCCGCTATACGGGAGCCATCGGCGAAGAACATCACAGCGCTTTCGAGCAGGCCGCCCTACCGATGACCGGCCGTGCCGGCGATGTCATCTTGCAGCATACCTGGATGGTTCATGGCGGCGGCTCCAACACCACCAGCAATCCGCGCGCGATGCTGATCTGTGATTACACGGCAGCCGACGCCTTCCCGCTGACGCCGCCCGCCATGCCTAGTGCCCAGTTCGGCGCGATTGTGCGTGGTCAGCCGACCCGTTTTGCGCGATTGAAAGAGACGGTGATTGAAATGCCCGAGGCTTACACCGACGACTCCTTCTTTGGGCTGCAAGGGCAAAAGGCAGCCGCCGAATAGCGGCTTGCCGCGGCCGCCCCTCGGCATCATCGCCAATCTGTCCAAATCGCACGGCGATGCAGTCATAATGGGTCAGCTAAGCCCGTCCAATTGATGTAGAGCGGATTCCCGTGATTAGATGGGGCACTGCTTAGAGCAGGTCCCGTTTCGATGAAATCGCTTCGCGACGCCATCAAAATAGGTGAATCTGCTCTACACATAGATAGAGAGCGGATTCACGTGGTTAGGTGGGAACGTCCATCGGTTCCACCCAACCACGATCCGCTCTAGGGGGGTAGTTTCATGTTTAAGAAGATCGTCGTGCCGGTGGACGGCTCGGAGCATGCCTTGGAGGCAGTCGACGCCGCGGTCGATTTGGCCGGCAAGTACGATTCTGAGATCTATCTGGTCAATGTGAGTCGGCGTGCCAAGTACACCGGCGACATCGACAGGTTCGCACAGAGCGAGTACCGCCAGGCCGGCTCGTCCTTCGTCACTGACGAACTGGCGAAGAACATTCTGGAGAACGCGCGGACCCGGGCACGACAGGCAGGCAAGGCCGACCCCAAGTTCGAACTGCGCGAAGGCAATGTCGCTCGTTCGATTGTCGACTTCGCCAAGGAAGTCAAAGCCGACTGCATCGTCATGGGCAGCCGCGGCCTGGGCGATATCGACAGCATGCTGCTGGGCAGTGTCTCGCACAAGGTGTCGAGCCTGGCGTCCTGCACAGTCGTCGTCGTTCGCTGACGCCACCTCGTTGCCTGTAGTCCGCTCATCATGGCGTACCCGGAACCCGTCATCATGCCCTATCACGGCACGTGGCCGACACTGCATCCCCGTTCCCTGGTGGTGCCCGGCGCGGCGGTCATCGGTGACGTCACCCTGGCCGAAGAGGCGAGTGTCTGGTTCAACGCCACGGTGCGCGGCGACGATGGTCCGATCACCATTGGCGCACGCAGCAACGTGCAGGATAACGCCATCATCCACGTCTCGACGGAGTACCCGACGATCATCGGCGACGACGTCACGATTGGCCATGCCGTCCATCTGCACGCCTGCCACCTGCAAAGCGGTTGCCTGATCGGTAGCGGCGCGATTGTTCTAGACGGCGCCACGGTCGAGACCGGCGCCCAGGTCGCCGCCGGCGCACTTGTCTCCCCCGGCAAGACGGTGAAGGCCGGCGAACTGTGGGCCGGGGTGCCCGCGAAAAAGCTCCGCGACCTCTCCGACGAAGAGGCCGGTTGGATCGTCGAGAACGCACGCTGGTACGTGAAGGAAGTCCACGAGTACCGCGAGGAACTCGGCCAGACGGACTGAGCCGTGGCAGCTTCGGCCGTCTCCCTGCTAGCATGCCGACACATGCTCTTGGGGAGGAACGGAAGATGTCGAACTTCAAAGGTTTGAAGGTTCTTGTGACCGGCTCGACACGCGGCATTGGCAAGGCGACCGTGCGGGCGTTTCGCGACGCAGGCGCCATAGTCGCGGTCAACGGACGCAAACCTGAAGCCGTCGCGGCCACGATCGACGAGCTGGGCGGTGAGCGCCTGATCGCGGCACCCGGTGACGTCGCCACGGCCGCGGCCTGCGACCAACTCGTCGGCGATGCCGTCACCTCGCTCGGCGGCCTCGACATCCTCGTCAACAACGCCGGCGTCTTCAGCGAAGGCCCGGTCGATGATGTCGGTGAAGACACTTATGACTGGCTGATGGATATCAACGTCAAGGGCGTCTTCTTCTGCAGCAAGGCGGCGCTACCTTCCTTGCGCGAAAGCAACGGATCGATCGTCAACACGGCATCGGAATCGGGCCTGGTCGGCAACGCGAACATGGCGCTCTATTGCGCCAGCAAAGGCGCGGTCGCCAACCTGACGCGCGCCATGGCGTTCGATCTGGCGCCGGCGGTTCGCGTCAACGCGGTCTGCCCCGGCGGCGTCATGACCGACATGGTGACCGACGGGCAAGACATCACAGCCGACGACCCGTCGCTCGACGAGCTCAAGAACTATGCGCCCATGAAACGTATCGGCCTGCCGGAAGAGATTGCCGACGCGATCCTCTATCTGGCCAACCCCGCATCAAGGTTCACGACAGGCGCCATGCTGTCGGTCGACGGCGGCTCCACCGCCTGCCGCTAAGATTTGGCAAAAAAGATGACAAGCTGATGTCAGCGGCTCATGCTGTTCCCCGTGGGCAATCTTCACGGGTTAACCGTGGATCGGGAGGACATCATGAACCGCGTTAAAATGATTGACCGGCTGTCCCAAGGCAGGCTCAGCCGGCGCGAGGTCAAACAGTTGGCAGCGGCGGCCGGCGTCGTCGGTGTGACGGCGCCCGTCATAAACCGCCCGGCAAGGGCAGCAAGCGGTGAGGATCTGACCTATTTCACCTGGGGCGGATTCGAAGACCCGAACCTGTTCCCGACGTTTGTCAGCAGGTACGGCGACCCTGTCGTCACCTTCTATGGCGACGAGTACGAAGCGATCGAAAAGCTGCGTGCCGGCTATGAGGCCGATGTCGTCTGTCCGTGCATCGATGTCATGCCGAACTGGATGCGTGTTGGCCTCAAGCCGATCGACGAAAGCAGGTTGGAGTATCTGGACGACACCTTCGAGTCGATCCGGAGTCCCGAGGCGGCGTTCGACAAGGGCGAGCGCTACTATGTGCCGACCTATTACGGCTTCACCTCGTTCGTCTACCGCACGGACTTGACGGACATCACACCGGAAACGGAATCGTGGAAACTGTTCTTCGACGACACGTACGCCGGGCGCATCGCGATCTGGGATAGCACCGATGCGGTCATCCCGGTCGCGTCGCTTGCTGCTGGTGATCTGGAAGATCCCTATCGTCCGTCGGCCGAACGGCTGGAAGAGGTCGAGGCGTTAATGCGCAAGCAACGCGACCTCGTGCGTTTCTATTGGGGCGAGCAGACGTCGGCCCTGGAAGCGTTCGTGTCCGGCGAGGTCGTCTTGAGCTATGTCTGGTCGGCGGCCATTCCGCCCCTGCTTGAATCGGGCATTCCGTTCAAGTGGGCGCAACCGCAGGAAGGTCTCATCAGCTATGTCTGCGGTCTGTCGCGCGCCAACAAGGAAGGCACAGACGAAGCGTTGGTCTACGACTTCATCAACGCCAGCATGTCACCGGAAGCCGGCGCCTACATGATCGAGGTCTTTGCGCTCGGTGCCGCCAACAAGTCGTCCTACGACTTGGTTGATGCCGATGTTCTGGAGCGAAACGGCCTGTCGACACCGGAGGAGTCACTGGCGGGATCGCACACCTATCAGTTCGTCCCGGTCGATTTGAAGCAGGAGCATATTGCAATCTTCGACGAGATTCGCGCCGGTTTCTAACACCGGCCCACGGCTATGCCGGCCCTCGCCTCCGAGAGAACGAAGGCAAGGGTCGGCAGGTCCGCTAGATTGTTCTTTGGTCTCAGCGCGCGGCGATGCAGGCGATCTCGACCTTCAGGTCGGGTGCGGCCAATGCCGCCTCGACCGTGGCGCGGCAGGGCTTGTTGTGCGCGTCGACCCACTCGTCCCACACCTCGTTCATCTTCGCCCACTTGCCGATATCGGTGAGCCAGATATTGACCATCAGAAGCTTCGACTTGTCACTGCCGCACAGCGCCAGGGACCGGTCGATCTCCGCCAGGATCTGTCGGGTCTGCCCCCGGACGCCCTGACTGGTGTCGGTCGCGGTTTTGCCGGAAACGTAAACGGTGTCGCCGTGAACAATCGCGCCGCAGAAGAATTGGCCGGGTTCGTGACGAATGATGGTCATGGATTAGGCTCCCGTGGTTTTTGGTTGTGATCACGGGAGCCTATAACACCTTTGCGGTTTCGGTGCTGCCTTAGATGGCCGCTGTCAGCGTGACCTCGATGCCGAAATCGAGCGCCAGGCCCGCCTCGACGGTCGCGCGGCACGGCTTGCTGTCGGAGTCGATCCATTCCAGCCAGACTTTGTTCATCTGCTGGAAGGTCGCCATGTCCTGCAGATAGACGTTGACCATCAAGACCTTGGACTTATGGCTGCCGCATGCGCCGAGGATGCGGTCGATCTCGACGAACACCTGACGCGACTGGCCTTCGACATCCTGGCTGGTATCGGCGGCGACTTGGCCCGAAAGATAGACGGTGTCGCCGTGGATCGAGGCGGCGCTGTACCAGTCCTTGGGCTCGATACGTTTAACGGTCATGAATGCTCTCCTTATTGAAGCCGGGCGCGCGGATCCTAACAGACACGACGGCGCAACAAAGCCCAGCCTTTGCCCCTTTTCTCGCGAGACGCAAGGCCCTACGGTTTGTCGGTACGATAACCGGAAGGAATCATCCCGTGCCCCTGCCCTCTGACGGATTGATCATGGTGGTCAAACGCGACTGCCCGACCTGCCAGTTGATCGTTCCGGTCGCTCGCGAGCTGGCCGAGCGCGGCATGCTGGCCGGACTCTACAGCCAGGACGATCCCGGCTTTCCCGAGGCGCTGGACGTCCTTGATGACGGCGAGCTCGAAGCCTCGTTTCATCTGGATATCGACATCGTGCCGACGCTGGTGCGCCGGGAGGCCGGCCAGGAAACAGCACGCGCCATCGGTTGGCACCGCGGCGAATGGCAGAACCTGACCGGCGTCAATGATCTGGGCGCCGACCTCCCGGACGAACGGCCGGGCTGCGGCTCGCTCTCGGTCGGCCCCGGCATGGCGGAAGAGCTTCAAGCCCGTTTCGGCGAGACCGGGCTCAAGGCCCGCGAAGTCCCGGTCGATTTTCCCGAAGACCCGATCGAGCAGATGTTCGACCGCGGCTGGACCGACGGCCTGCCCGTCGTGCCGCCGACACCGGCCCGCGTGCTGCGCATGCTGGACGGCACATCACGGTCGCCCGACGACTTGGTCGGTAAGATCCCACCGGGCTTCGACGACTGCACGGTCGAAAAAGCCGCCATCAACGCGGTGATGGCCGGCTGCCGGCCGGACTATTTTCCAGTCGTGCTGGCCGCCCTTGATGCCGCTATGGACCCCGACTTCGCGTGGAGCGGCCTGTTGTCGACGACCATGGGCGCAGGGGTCGCCGTGGTCGTCAACGGTCCGATCGCCAAACGCATCGGCATGAACACCGGCATCAACGTGCTGGGCCACGGCAATCGCGCCAACGCGACGATCGCGCGTGCGCTGCTGCTGACGGCGATCAATGTCGGCGGCGCGGTGCCCGGCGGTGTCGACCGGTCGACGCTCGGCCATCCCGGCAAACACGGGCTCGCCTTTGCCGAAGACGAAAGCGATCCCGATTGGCAGCCGCTTGCCTTCTCGCGCGGCTTCGAACCGGGCAAATCCGCCGTCACCGTGTTCGGCTTCTGCGGCACCAGCATCAACAACGACGAGAAGGCGCGCGATGGCGAGGGCCTGACCCGGAGCCTGGCGCGCAGCCTCAACAGTTTCTATGACCCGCGTCTGACCGGCGGTGGGATCGGCGCCATGCTCGTCTTGTCGCCGGAATACTGGCGCGTCTACAAGGCGAGCGGCTGGGACCGCAGCCGGATCGAAGCCGGGCTTCACGAAGCGACAAAACGCACCGAGGACATGATAGGGAACGACATCGTCGCCGCCCATGACGGCCCCGGCGACACGAGCGGCCTAACGGCGAAGTTTGCGCCGGGTGACCTCATCGTCGTACGCGCCGGTGGCGCGGCGGGCCTGTTCTCGACTATCATCCAGGGCTGGGCCAGCGGCCCGACCGGCAGCCAGCCCGTGACCAGGGAGGTTATCCCATGACCGAAACCACCGTTCTTCTCGATCCGACATCGGAGCGGGCGGGCGCCATGCGGTCGCGGCAAGCGCCGCCGCCGTCGCTCGACGGCCTGACGGTCGGCCTGCTCGATATCAGCAAGCCGCGCGGCGACGTTTTCCTCGACCGCCTGGAAAGTCTCTTGGGAAATCGAGGCATCACGGTCGAACGCTTCGCCAAGCCGACCGTCGCGAAGAAAGCGCCGGACGAGGTCATCGCCTCGATTGTCGAACGCTGCGATGTCGTGATTGAGGCGCTGGCCGATTGAGGCTCTTGCACGTCGTGCAGTCTGCAGGACATGTTGGAACTTGATCGACGCGGCCTCCCCGCCATCGCCGTGTTTTCCGAAGAGTTTGAGTCCGGTGTCATCGCGTGGCGCGAGCTGCACGGCTTCGATGCCGGCGCGGTCTATGTGCGCCACCCGATCCAACCGCTGACCGACGACGAGGTGAACGAACGCGCCGACGCGGTGTTCGACACCATCATCGCGGGTATTACCCGGCCAGCCTAAGGAACAAGTGTGACATTGCGGGTCGTCGGTGCGGGAGTGGGTCGAACGGGGACAGCGTCGTTGAAGTTGGCTTTGGAACAGCTGCTCGGCGGCAAGTGCCATCACATGTTCGAGGTGGCAGATAACCGTGACCAGGTTCCGGTCTGGACCGCTGCCGCCAATGGGAATATGCCGGACTGGGGACAGTTTCTGAGCGGATACACCGCACTTGTCGATTGGCCTGGTGCATCGTTCTGGCCCGAGTTGAGCAGAGCTTTCCCGCATGCCCTCGTCCTCCTGTCGGTTCGCGATCCGGAAAGCTGGTACAAAAGCGCGAGCGAATCCATTTTTCTGGACGATCTCGAGGAGGAAACGGACTTCGACGTGATGTGGAGGTCCATCGTCCGCAACCGCTTCTGCGACGACCTGGGAAGCAAGGAAATGGTCATCGCCGCCATGATTGCCCATAACAAGGCCGTGGAAGCGGCGATACCGGCGAACCGGCTGCTGCGCTGGCAGGCCGGTGACGGGTGGGAGCCAATATGCGCGGCACTGGGCGTACCGGTTCCCGATGAACCGTTTCCGCACACCAACACAAAAAAACAGTTTCTCGCGAAAAACGGCCCGTAGAAAACCGTATCGTTCCTTGCTTACAGCATGGTGGATCGCTGGCGCGTGGGACGTCCAACGAAAAGAACGAAGAAGGCAAGCGTTGCTCCCAGCGCATTGAACACAAGATCAAGGGCCGTGTTGTAGTAGCCCCCGACACCGGTCTCCGGCGACACCACCACGGCCAGAAACTCGACGAGTTCGTTGACCGCGCCAAATCCCATGCTTGCGACCGCGCTAAGGACGAGAACCATCGTTGCGTAGGGACGAGCACAGTAGGGCCTGAGCAGGTGATGCACGACAAAGGTGGTCACAAAGAACCCGTAGAAATGTACGACTTGATCAAACCTTAAGACGAACCCGTCACCCGACCCGAACACGTGCACGATCTCAAAGGCGTAGAGCACCCGGTCGCCCACAACGACACCGCCGCCCGCCATGTGCAGCAACCCCCACAGCGACAGCAACCACAGCAACCATGGTGGGAACTGCGTTCGGTTCAGCGTCAGGCCGATAAGGACCATGAAGAACAGAAGGACGGCGACGTACCAGAGGAACTCATAGTTCTCGATGGCGAAGTAGTAGATGCCAAACCCAGCGACGTAGGCCAGGTTTGCCACAATGAGCCATAGATGTCGGCGGATGAGATCCATCAAACTTGCAAAGGTCTAGAGGGCACCTGGTTTCCGGTCGGGCTTCACCGATGACGAGCGCACGACGTTGTCGTCGCGCAGCCGCACCGGCTGACGTTTGCGGCCCCAGGTGCCCGGCTGGTGTTCGAAGACGCCGGCGACGGCCGTGCCGCAACTACCACAATGGCCACCCTGCTGAATGCCCCAATGGGTGAGCTCATACCAGTCGCGGCCGATCAGCGCCGTGCCGCAGTTGGGACAGGTTGTCGTGTCGCCGTCACGGTCGTGCACGTTACCGGTATAGGCATAACGAACGCCGTTCTCGATCGCGATGCGGCGCGCGCGCGTCAGTGTCGCCGGCGGCGTGTTGCCCTTATCCAGCATGCGGTAGTCGGGATGAAACGCCGTGAAGTGCATGGGCACATCCGGCCCCAGTTTGTCGACCACCCATCGGGTCATGGCGTCGATTTCATCGGCTGAATCGTTTTCGCCGGGGATCAGCAGCGTCGTCAATTCGAACCACACATCGGTCTCGTGCTTGAGATATTCGAGCGTCTCCAGAACCGGCGCCAGCTCGCCGGCACAGATCTTTTTGTAGAAGCGCTCGGTGAACGCCTTCAGATCGACATTGGCCGCATCCATGGCGGCGAAGAACTCGGCGCGCGGCTCCGCCGTCACGTAGCCGGCGGTGACCGCGACCGTCTTGACCCCAACCGCGCGGCAGGCCTCTGCCACATCAACCGCGTATTCGTGAAAGATGACGGGGTCGTTATAGGTAAAGGCGACCGAACGGCAGCCGAGATCGCGTGCCACGGCGGCGATCTTCTCCGGCGGCGCCTGATCGGCGAGCGTGTCGATTTCACGCGACTTCGAGATATCCCAGTTCTGGCAGAACTTGCAGGCGAGATTGCAGCCCGCCGTGCCGAAAGAGAGCACCGGCGTGCCCGGCAAAAAGTGGTTAAGCGGCTTTTTCTCGATCGGGTCGATGCAATAGCCGCTGGAGCGGCCATAGGTTGTCAGAACGATAGCGCCGTCCTGTGCCTGGCGGACGAAGCAAAGCCCGCGCTGGCCCTCGTTGAGCTTGCAAAACCGCGGACACAGGTCGCACTGCACGCGACCATCGTCCAGGGCATGCCAATAGCGGCCAGGGAACACGCCAAACGTGTTCATTTCCCGTGTCTTTTCGGTGGTATCCGACATCCTCACGCTAGGCCGGGCTCGCAACCGGGCTCCGGCCTTCCCACCTAGTATCTTATGTCTATGTGGGTATTGCCCCGCGCGATGTCATGACGGACGACGATGATGACAGGCATCCGTGAACCCCAGCTTGCCGGCACCTGGTATCCAGGCGACGCCCAGGCTTTGGGTATGGCGGTTGACGACTATATCGCCAGCGCCGAGACGATGGCGCCGCAACGGCTTGATCGTCTGAAGGCGGTGATCGCGCCGCACGCGGGTTACCGCTATTCGGGCCCGGTCGCCGGCAGCGCCTATGCCCAGGTCGCAGCCATCGGCGAGCGCATCAACCGCGTCGTCCTGTTCGGACCGTCGCACCATGTCGGCTTTCGTGGTCTGGCGGTCAGCGGCGCCGACGCTTTCCGTACGCCACTGGGCACCGTGCCGATCGATCGCGATGCCGTGCGCCATCTGATGAACCTGCCCTTCGTCCAGCACATGGAAGCCGCCCACGCGCGCGAGCATAGCCTGGAGATCCACCTGCCCTTCCTGCAACGGGCAATCGGCGACTTCTCGCTGGTGCCTGTCGTCACCGGGGATGCATCGCCCGGCCAAGTCGCCGAGGCGCTGGCGCATCTTTGGGGCGGGCCGGAGACGCTTGTCGTGATCAGCACCGACCTCACCCACTTTCTGGACTACGACACCGCGCGCCGCGTCGATGCTGCGACGTCGCTGTCGATTGTCGGCTGCCAGCCTGACGCCATCGGCGACGATCACGCGTGCGGCCGGGTCGGCTTGAAAGGACTTCTGGAGATCGGCCACCGCCACACCATCGATGTCGATCTCCTGGATCTCAGGAGCTCCGGCGACACCAGCGGCCGGCGCGATCAGGTGGTCGGCTATGGTTCGTGGGCCGCGATGGATGTGGGCGACCCGGTCACCGATCTTGAGATCATCGCGCTTGGCCACGGCCGCCTGATCCGGCGGCTTGCAGCGGATGCCATTCGCCATGGCCTGATCACCGGACACGAGCCCGAAGGACTGTGGGACGACGCGCCGCCGGCATTGGCGCGCGACGTCGCCAGTTTCGTCACGCTGCGCAAAGCCGGTGAGTTACGCGGCTGTATCGGATCGGCCGAGGCGCACCGCCCGCTCGCACAAGACGTCGCCGTGAATGCCTTTAAATCGGCGTTCCACGACCCACGGTTCCGCCCGCTCGACGAGCGTGAGTTCGACCAACTGGACATCGACATCGCGCTGTTGAGCGAGCCCCAGATCCTGACCGTGACCGATGAGGCGGACCTGATCGAGCGGCTCAGGCCCGGCATCGACGGACTGATCCTGGACGACGGGCAGCGCCGCGCCCTTTTTCTGCCGGCCGTTTGGCAAAACCTTACCGAACCAAGGGACTTTGTGCGCCACCTCAAAGAGAAGGCCGGCTGGAGCGCCAGCGACTGGTCGCCCTCGATAACCGCGCACGCGTTTCGGGCCGTAAAAATCACCGGAGCCGACTAGCCACCCGCCATGTTTCGTGATCGACTACACCAGGAGCTGCGAGAACACCGGGGGGACATCTTGCCGAACTCCGAAATCAGGGTCACGTTCTGGGGCGTGCGTGGCGGACTGCCGGCGCCCGGCGCGATGACCCAAGGATACGGCGGCAACTCGCCGTGCATCGAGATGCGGTGCAACGGGCGTCTGCTCATCTTCGACGCCGGCACCGGCATTCGCGCGCTCGGCAAGGATCTGATGGCGCGCTCCCCGGTGGCTGGCGATCTCTTCTTCAGCACCACGCGCTTCAATCATATCTGCGGCCTGCCGTTCTTCGCCGCCGCCTTCAATCCGGCCAACAGCTTCAGACTGTGGTGTGGCAATGCCCAGCCGGAGACCTGCATCAAGGATGTCCTGAGCGGCCTGATGAACGATCCGATCTTTCCGGTCCCGCTGGATATCTTTAACGCCGAACTAAGCTTCCGCGATTTCAGCGACGGCATTGATCTGGATATCGGCGACGGTGTCACGATTGCGACCAACAAGCTCAACGGTTGTCCGCCAGGCACCGCATACCGGGTGAGCTATGGCGGACGTTCGGTTTGCTACCTGGCTGGCGCGTGTCTGGATGACCAGGCGACGGTCAAGACGATCGTCTCGTTCGCCGGCGACGCCGACATGATCATCTTCGGCCCACCCTTGATCGACGGCCAGTCCAAGGAATGCGCCTGGACCGCCGCGACACGCCTGGCGAGCGACGCCCATGTCGACAAGCTGGTTCTCTCCGGCCACGCCCCCGAAGACGACGACCATGTGTTGACCCAACGCGAGGCGCAGCTGGCGCACGATCACCCGGGCACCGTGCTTGCCCGCGAAGGCCAGGAAGTCGCCATCTAAGCAGACAGTCGCCTCAGGCGCGCAGGGCGTCTTCCACCGTTAATCCCTGGGTCGCCACGCCGTCGATATGACGGGCGTGCCACAACGCATAGAAAAGCAATGTCCACGCGGCGAAGCCGGCGCGCTTTTTGCCCGCCTGTTCGAACAACCTGACGACCCGGTCCGGCTGGGCAATCGCCTCGATGGCCGGTTGGGCGGCGACCAGCGGCCCGATCCCGCCACCACGTCGGGCAATCCAGTCACCGACAGGCACGGTGAAACCGCGTTTGGCGGAAAACGCATTGGCGGCGGGTAGCTCGCGGTCAAGCCAAGAACGCAGCAGCCACTTGCCTTGGCGTTTACGGATCTTCATGGCGTCCGGAAGACGCCACGCGACATCGGCGACATGGTTGTCGAGCAACGGCACCCGTCCCTCGACGCCATGGGCCATCAAGCAGCGGTCAAGCTTGGTCAGGAGGTCGTTGGGCAACCAGTCCGCCATGTCGACGGCCTGCGCCACCTGCAAGGCGCTGCGGCCCGGTTTCTTGAAGGCCTCGGCGGCCACGTCCAACCCCATACGCCAGGCGGCATGACCATCCAGCAGCACCTCGAGCCCATCGAACGTGCCCTTGCGGCGCAACCGGCCACCGCCCAACAGCCGGGGACGCAGCATGCGGCGGTAGCGGCCGTATCCGGCAAAGAGTTCGTCGCCGCCCTCGCCTGACAGCACCACCTTGACGTCGGCCGCCGCCCGGCCAGCCAGCTTATAGGTCGGCAGTGTTGCGTAGTCGGCGGCGGGATCGTCCATCGCCGCCGCGACGTCCGGCAACAAGGCCCAAAAGTCGTCTTCGCCGAAACTGACTTCGACATGGTCGGCGCCGGCCGCGGCAGCCACCTCGGCCGCATGACGTCGCTCGTCACGCGCATGGGGGATATCGAAGCCGATCGTATAGGCGCGCACCGGGCGGTTATTGAGCCGCGCCATCGCCGCCAGCACGGTCGAACTGTCGACACCGCCGGAAAGAAACATGCCGTAGGGCACGTCGGAACGTTCATGCACCCTGACACTATCGAGCAGCGCGGCGTCGAGACGCTCCATGGCGTCTTTCTCATCCCAGTTCGCGCTATCCAGTTCGGGCAGTGCCGAACGGCGCAAGCGTTCGACGATGCGGCCCTGTTCGACGACGACTGTCTCGCCGGGCAGAACCCGTTCGACATGTTGAAAAATCGTGCGCCGGCCGGTCGTGAACTGCATCTGCAGGAGTTCGCCAAGTGCCGTATCGTTAACCGCGGGCTCAACCAGACCAGCAGCAACGAGCGCCTGCGCTTCCGACGCGAAGGCCAGTCCCATCGTGGTCTCGGCGATGTAGAGCGGTTTGATACCGAAGGGGTCGCGCGCCAGATAGAGCCGTTCCTGCGCCCGGTCCCAAAGCGCGATGGCGTACATGCCGCGCAGGCCCTGGGTGAAGTTGGCGCCATCGCGCTCGAAGAGGTGCAAGGGCACCTCGCAGTCCGACTGGGTCGCGAACCTGACCTCCGACAGGACGCGCCGCCATTCCACGTGATTGTAGATCTCCGCATTGGCGATCAACGTCGCGCCGCTCGGCCCCGTCATCGGCTGATCGCCCGTGACGAGATCGATGATGGCGAGGCGCCGGTGCACCATGGCGAGCGGCCCGTTACGGAACCGTCCTTCCCCATCGGGACCGCGATGGGCCAGCGCGCGCGATAACGCGTCCAGTGTCGCCTCGGGCACCTCTTCGCCCGGGCGGGCGAGCACACCGGCCAAGCCACACATCAGGTGGTCACCGAGTCGAGCAGTTGGATGTAATCGCGCACGACGACATCGCGGGCAAAGGCCTCCCGGTAGGCGATGTAACCGGCTTCGACAAGATCGGCGGCCAGTGTCTGATCGGCCAAGCACGAGTTGATCGCCGCCGCGAGCAGCCGCGCCTCGTCGACGGGAACCAGAAGACCGCTCTTGCGGTCCTCGATCAGTTCCGATGGTCCCTGGCTTGCCGCAGCAACGACCGGCCGGCGATGGGCCCAGCCCTCCAACACGACATTGCCGAGAGGTTCGTGGCGTGACGGACAGACCAGGACATCGGCCGCGGCCAACAACGCGGCGCCGTCGTCGCGCCAGCCAAGGAATCTGACACGGCCCTCAAGGCCCAGGCTGTTGACGTGATCCTCCAGACGGGTCTGGAGCGGGCCGGTGCCGGCGAGCCACAGCATGGTATCGGGCACCTCGGTCATGGCCTCGATCAGCATGTCGAACGCCTTGTTCGGATGCAGCCTGCCCATGGCGAGAACGACCTTCATGTCCTCCGGCGTGCGTAACGATTCCTTGTCGACCGGTGGACGTTCCTCCGCATCGACAAAGTTGGGCAGGTAATGCGTGCGCTCAGCGGGCCAGCCCTGGCCAATCAGGTAGTCACAGATGCCGCGCGTGTTGCCGATCAGGTGATCACAGCGCCGGTAGTACTTGAGATCGTAGAAGCCGCCAAGCCGCGCCAGATGCACAAACGGACCGCGCGGGCATTGCGCCGTCGCGCGGTTCATCCAGGTCAGCACGGCGTCCGGTGCAAAGTCTCTGACCGCGCGGCCATAAGCCAAACGCGACGCCAGGTCGAACGGTCCGCCGAAACGCAGGCCGACGGTTTCGACACCGGCGAGGTTGAGGGCTTCCTGCCGCACATCGTGGCGGCGGATGATCGCCCGCTGCTCGACGCCGGCGTCCGCCAGGGCAGGCACCAACCGCATGAAGAAGGCTTCGGCGCCGCCGACCTCCGCGCCCGCCATGGCTTGGACGAGACGCATCAGTCGCGCTCCAGCCGCGCCTTCAAATGCGAGATCAGCGGATAGAGACCGGCAAACAAGGCGTTCAGGAACCCGTATCCGCCTTCCCGGTAACCCCGGCGCATGACGTAGCACTTGAAGAAGCGGGAGTAGAAACGGCGGATGTTGCCGGCGAGCGTGCCGATATCGCCGCTTTCTCTGAGGTCCCGTGCGCGCGCCTCCGTGTAACGGTCCAGGCGCTGGATCATGTCGGAGATGTTACGGTCGACATAGTGATCAATGCGCTCTTTGAGCCAGCGCTTCTCGCCCTCTAGAGCAAGCGAGGGATGGACACGGTCATCGCCCCAGCGTTTGGCGCCCGGCGAAAACAGACGCACCGCCGCGCTGACGCCCCATGATCCGCCCCAACCGTAACGCACACGGTGTTCGCCGATGTAGTTGTCGAACGGCACGAGGTAGTGGGCAGGCGCGGTGGCGGTTTGGATGACCGACGTGATCTCCTGGGCGAGCGCCGGCGTCACGCGCTCATCGGCGTCGACTTCCACGATCCAATCGCCGGTCGCGGCATCCAGGCCGGTATTGCGGCGCGGGCCTTCGATCTCCCACGCGCCTTCGATCACCTGGTCGGTATGGCGCCGCGCAATCTCTGCCGAACCGTCGGTGCTGCGGTCGAGCACGACGACGATCTCGTCGCAGAAGCCGAGACAGGCAAGGCACGCGTCGAGCTGGGCCTCCTCGTTGCGTGCCACGACAACGGCGCTCAGGCGAACGCTCACCGGCTGTCCGCTGGTGTCGCTGGCCGGCGCATCACGCCGCCATCGCCTCGATCTCGGCGGCGGCATCGTCCCACGTGCGGCCGCGCTGCATCTGGAATGCGTCCTTGCTGCGCCCGCGGTAGACGATGTCTTCCTTCAGACACAGCACCGCGCAGTTGACGAAGGCCTCGTCGTCGGGTGTCAGGAAACCGCTGCGCCCGTCGGTGATACGTTCCTGGGCAGCACCCAACCGGCGTGCGACGGCCGGCAGGCCGGTCGCCTGGGATTCGGCAAGCGTCGAGGCATAGACCTCGCGTTCGGTGCCCGGGTAGAGATGCACGCGGGCGCGGCGGTAGACCTCGGCCATGTCGTGGTCGGCGAGCGGACGCTTCACCTTGACTCCCTGCCCTGCCGCCGCGAGCGCCTGATCCAGAAGCGGGCGCAGCTCCGCGTCCATCGTCCGCTCCTGGCTGCCGGCGTAAAGCGAGCCGGAATAGATGTGCAGCTCCGATCCCTTGATCAGCGGTTCGATCTTCTCGGTCCATCGATCGATCAGCCAGTCGAGGTCCATGCGTGGGTGGGTCGTGACAATCGCGCGCGACGGCCAATAGCCGGCCGGCGCTTCGGATTTGAGATAGGCCGGCGCGACGCCCGGCAGAACCACCTTGGCGCGCTCGTCCGGCCCATCCCAGGTGGCGCGATGGTTCGCTCCCATGAAGATCAGCGGCGTCGCCGGGTGACGCTCCATAGCAGCCGCCGCGTCGGCGCGTTTCAGGATGCTGGCGGGCGTCACCAGCCACAGCATGCGATGGCGCGCGGCGACCGCGTCCAGGAGTTCGGCATGACGCAGCGCGATCAGCAGATCGGCGGTTTCGGGCAGACCGTCATCGATCGGCCGCCAGGCGACATCGGCGCAGGTCACCGCCTGCTCACACCGGTTATAGACGGTGACCGCGTGGCCGCGGCGCGCCAGCGCTTCGGCCAGATAGACCAGACCTTTTTCGGGTCCGCCCAACGGGTCGTTGCGCGGGGTATAGCCGTCAAAGGCGAAGGAATCGTCAACGAGAACCACATCCATGGCGCGGTTTATAGGGTTTGCGGGCGCGCAAGTCCAAGGCCGACAAATCCTGGACTTGCCACGGGCGCCCGCTCCGCCCACCTTAGGGGACAGTAAGGAAAAGGACGGCGATGACCGCTATCAAGACAATCGCGCTGCCGGGACGCGGCGTCCTGGGCGTCACAGGCCCCGAAGCCACGGCCTTTCTGCAGGGTCTGATCACCAACGATATCGAGCTGGTCAACCCGGCGCGCGCCATCTATGCGGCGCTGTTGACGCCCCAGGGCAAGTTCCTGTTCGACTTCCTGATCGCCGATGACGGCGACGGCGGCTACCTGCTGGAGACCGACCGCGAACGCCTCGCCGATCTTGCCAAGCGGCTGACGTTTTACAAGCTGCGCAGCCAGGTCGACATTACCGACAGGTGCGACGACCTCACCGTCTCAGCCCTGATTGGCGACGGCGCGGCCGCCCGCGCCAAGCTGAACGCCGCCGCCGGCAATGCCTGGCGCTGCGGCACCACGATGATCTATGTCGACCCGCGCCTGGCGATGCTGGGCGTGCGCATGATTCACCCGGCGAACGAGGAGCCCGCCATTGCCGGCGACGCCGCCGGCACCGTCGAGGACTACGAGGCGCTCCGCTTGGAGCTTGGTGTGCCGGAAGCCGGGCGCGATGTGCTGGTCGACAAGTCGTTCATTCTGGAAAGCAACTTCGAGGAATTGAACGCGGTCGATTTCGACAAAGGTTGTTACGTCGGCCAGGAGTTGACCGCGCGCACGAAACACCGGGGCAAGATCCGCAAGCGACTGTTCCGCATCGACGTCGATGGCGACCTGCCGCCCGCCGGCACGCCGATCATGGCCGGCGAAGCGGAGATCGGCGAGGTACGGTCGGGCAATGGCCGCACCGGCATCGCGCTCATCCGCACCGACCGTCTGGACGAAGCACGCGACAAGGGCAACGCCCTGGTCGCCGCCGGCGTCCCGCTCAAACCGGTCAAACCAGATTGGGTAAGTTTCTAGCTCGACGTCACCGCCGCTCGCGCCGCCGCCAGCCGCGCAATGGGCACGCGGAAGGGCGAGCAGGAGACGTAGTCGAGGCCGATTTCCTGACAGAAGGTGATCGAGGCGGGGTCGCCGCCGTGTTCGCCGCAGATACCGAGCTTGAGATCGGCCCGCGAGGCGCGGCCGCGTTCCGTCGCGATCTCGACGAGTTCACCGACGCCGTCACGGTCGATGCTGACAAAGGGATCGATCTCGAAGATGCCCTCGTGCTGATAACGATCGAGGAAACGACCTGAATCATCGCGGCTGATGCCGAACGTCGTCTGGGTCAGGTCGTTGGTGCCGAAGCTGAAGAACTCGGCGGTCTCGGCGATCTCACCAGCGCGCAACGCGGCACGCGGCAGTTCGATCATGGTGCCGGTGACGTAGCGCGGGTCTCCGCCGGTTTCTTCACGGACCGCCTCGGCCACGTTATCGATACGCCGCTTCAGGATGTCGAGCTCCTGCCGCGTTGCGACCAGCGGGATCATGATCTCCAGCAGCACGGCTTCGCCGGCCTTCTTCTCTGCCTCGACCGCTGCCTCGAAGATGGCGCGCGCCTGCATCTCGTAAATCTCGGGGTAGGAGATCCCAAGCCGACAGCCGCGATGGCCGAGCATGGGGTTCAGTTCGCGTAGCGATCCCGCGCGGATGCGCACATGTTCGACATCGGAGTCCATGTGAGCCGCGAGTTCCTCCAGCTCCTGCTGGCTGGTCGGCAGGAACTCGTGGAGCGGCGGGTCGAGCAGCCGGATCGTGATCGGCAGGCCGGCCATGATGTGGAACAGCTCGACAAAGTCCGCGCGCTGCATCGGCAGAATACGGTCCAGCGGCGCGCGCCGGCCCGCTTCGTCCTCGGCCATGATCATCTCGCGCATGGCGATGATGCGGTCGCTGTCGAAGAACATGTGCTCGGTGCGGCACAGGCCGATGCCTTCGGCGCCGAACTCGCGCGCCTTCTTGGCGTCCTCCGGCGTTTCGGCGTTGGCGCGCACGCGAAGCGAGCGCAGTTCGTCGGCCCAGGTCATCAGCGTCGCGAACTCCGCCGACAGTTCCGGCTCGATGGTCGGGATCTCGCCCTGGATGACCTCGCCGGTCGACCCGTCGATGGTAATGGTGTCACCGCGCTTCACCGTCACATCGCCGATGCTGAACTGACCACCGTCAACGTCGACGCGGATATGACCGGCGCCGGTGACGCAGGGCCGGCCCATGCCGCGCGCGACAAGCGCCGCGTGGCTCGTTTGGCCGCCATGCTTGGTCAGGATGCCGCGCGCGGCATGCATGCCATGGATATCCTCGGGGCTGGTCTCCGGGCGCACCAGAATGACCGCCTTGCCGTCGCCGCTCATGGCTTGCGCCTCGTCGGCGGTGAAGACCGCGATGCCGGAGGCGGCACCGGGCGATCCCGGCAGCCCCCTAGCGATCACCTTGCGCGGCGCACGCGGATCGGGCACCGGGTGCAACAAGCGGTCGAGATCCTTCGGGTCAATCCGCATCAAGGCGCCCGCCTTGTCGATCAGCCCTTCGTCGACCATGTCGGTGGCAATCTTCAGCGCCGCCTGGATGCCGCGCTTGCCGCCACGCGTCTGCAACATCCACAGCTTGTCTTTTTCGACCGTGAACTCGACGTCCTGCATGTCGCGGTAGTGACGCTCGAGCAGGTCCTGGATGCGCATGAGTTCGTCGAACGCCTTGGGCATCAGCTCCTGCATGGACGTGCCGTCGGGTTCGTTCAACGTGCCGATCGGGTGAGGCGTTCTGAGACCCGCGACCACATCCTCGCCCTGCGCGTTGACCAGGAACTCACCGAACACGGCCTTCGCACCGTTATCCGGATTGCGCGTAAAGGCGACACCGGTGGCGCAGTCCTCGCCCATGTTGCCGAACACCATGGCCTGCACGCTGACCGCCGTGCCCAGATCTTCGGGGATATCGTGGATCGTCCGATAGTCGATCGCGCGCTGGTTCATCCAACTGTCGAACACCGCATGGATGGCGCCCCAAAGCTGCTCCTTAGGATCTTGCGGGAAGTCCCTGCCCAGCGTTTCCTTGACCAGCTTGCGGTAGCGCCCGACCAGATCCTTCAGCGCCTCGGCGGGCAGCGCGGCGTCTTCGAAGACGCCCTCCTCGTCCTTGACGTCGTCGAGGATCTCCTCGAAGTCGCCGTGGGACATGCCCAGGACGACATTGCCGAACATCTGGATGAATCGGCGATAGCTGTCATAGGCAAAACGCGCGTCACCACTTTCCGCCGCCAAGCCTTCGACCGTCTCGTCGTTCAGACCAAGGTTCAGTACCGTGTCCATCATGCCGGGCATCGAAACCGGCGCGCCGGAGCGCACGGAGACCAGCAGCGGTTTCGCCGCATCGCCCAACTTGCGGCCGACCTGCTTTTCGACAACCCCCAAAGCGGCGCTTACTTCGTCCTCGACGCCATCGGGCAAGCTGCGATCTTTCTCGAAGAAGGCAATGCTGGCTTCAGTGGTGATGGTGAAACCGGGCGGTACCGGCAGGCCCAGGCTTGCCATCTCGGCCAGGTTGGCGCCCTTGCCGCCCAGCAGGTTCTTCATGCTGGCGTCACCGTCAGCCCTGCCGTCTCCGAAGCCGTAAACCCACGCGGTCATGCCGTTAACCTTCGATCCTGGAGAAGTCGGCCACACGGTCGAGCGCATGGCGAATACCTGATAGCAGACGCAGGCGGTTTTGACGCAAGCCAGCGTCGTCGCAATTGACAGTCACCTCATCAAAAAACGCATCGACCGGTGCGCGAAGACCGGAAAGCGCCGCCATGGCATCGGCGAAACGTTCTTCGTTCAGGGCCTCATCAGCCTGACTTGCGGCCTCCGCGAGCCCGGCGACAACGGCCTTTTCTTCGTCCTCTTCAAGCGCGCTCGTGTCGACGTTGCCATCATAGACGACGCCGTCCTTCTTTTCCTCGATCTTCACGATGTTGCCGGCACGCCGATAGGCGGTCAGCAGGTTGGCGCCGTCCTCGCTCGCCAGGAACGCGCCCAACGCTTCGACCTTGGCGAGCAGGCGCACCAGATCGTCTTCACCGCTTTGTGCAAACACCGCATCAATGAGGTCGTGACGCACGCCCTCGCCGCGCAGATGCACCTTCAACCGGTCGGCGATGAAGGCGAGTAGCTCGACGTTCTGCGTTATGACACCTTTGTCACGTCCCGGCCAACTGACCATCCCGCGCCCGTCGGGTTTGTACAGTTCGACCGCCAATTCAAAAGCGTCCATCAATCCAACTCGTAGTCCGTTTTCCACGACAAGTCGGATTAGACCAAGCGCAGCGCGCCGCAGGGCGAAGGGATCTTTCGAACCAGTTGGTTTCTCTTGGATCAAGAAAAACCCTACCAGCGTATCGATCTTATCCGCCAATGCGACGGCCACGCTTTCCGGTGCGCTGGGGCAAACATCGCCCGGCCCTTGAGGCGCATAGTGTTCGGCGATGGCCAAGGCGACGGCGTCATCCTCGCCGTCATGGCGGGCGTAGTAGGACCCCATCAGGCCTTGAAGATCGGGGAACTCGCCGACCATCTCGGTGGTCAGGTCGGCTTTGGCGAGGTTTGCGGCGCGGGCGGCCTTCTCGGCATCGCAATCCGGAATCGCCTCGGCCAGCCGTCGCGCGAGCTTGATGAGGCGCGTTGTCTTGTTCGCGACCGTACCAAGCTTGGCGTGAAACACCACGGCACCCAGATCGTCGACGCGATCTGCAAGCTCCCGCTTGCGGTCCTGATCCCAGAAATGACGGGCGTCTGCGAGGCGCGCGTTCAGCACCCGCTCGTTGCCGCCGGTGACCGTCTTGCCGTCGTCGAGGCCCGGCGCGTTGGCGGCAAAGATGAAACGCGGCGCGAGCTTTCCCTGCCTGTCGCGCACCGGCAGATAGCGTTGGTGGGAGGTCATGGAGCTGACCAGGACTTCCGGCGGCACTTCCATGAAGGCATCGTCGAAGGAGCCCATCAGCACGACCGGCCACTCGACCAGGCCGGCGATCTCGTCGAATAGGCCCTTCGGCGCGTCGACGGCAAGGCCGGCCTCTGTCGCCAGACGCGCCGCGCCCTCTTCGACCAACGCGCGCCGCTCGCCGCCTTCGAGCACGACCTTGGCCTCGCGCAGTTTCGTCTCATAGTCGGCGAACCCCGATACCGAAAACGCGCCGGGCGCCAGGAACCGATGCCCCTCGGTCTCGTCGCCCGATGTCACGGGACCGAAGGCGAACGGCACGACGGCGCCGTCGAACAGGGCGGTGATGCGGTGCATGGGCCGGACCCAGCGTTCGTCATGATCGCCCCAGCGCATGGATTTCGGCCACGGCAGCGCGGCCATGGTGGCGGGCAGGATCTCGGCCAGCACCTCGCCGGTCGCCCGGCCCTGACGTTCGACCACGGCGAACCAGCAGGGACCCTTGTCAGTATCGCGTTCGACGAGGTCGCCGGCGGCAATCCCGGCGGAGCGCGCAAACCCTTCGACCGCCTTGTCCGGTGCGCCGACCTTCGGGCCCTTACGCTCTTCCTTCAGGTCTGGCTGGCTCGCTGCCAGACCGTCGATCACGAGGGTCAGCCGGCGTGGCGTGGCGAAATGGCGCGCGGGCTCGTGCTCAAGCCGCGCCTCGCCAAGCGCCTTGGTAACAAGGTCCGCAAGATCGCCCGCGGCGCGTTCCTGCATGCGCGCGGGGATCTCCTCGGAGAAGATTTCAAACAGAAGCTCAGCCATCGGCGGCCTCGTCGAGATGGCCGCGGCTGGTCAACCACTCGGTGGCGCAGGCGCGGCTCAGCGCCCGCACCCGGCCGATATAGGCAGCGCGCTCGGTGACCGAGATGACGCCGCGCGCATCCAACAGATTGAAGGTGTGGCTGGCCTTGATGCACTGGTCATAAGCAGGCAGCGGCAGATGCGCTTCGACCAGCGCGTGACACGCCTTTTCCGCGTCCTCGAAATGGCGCGTCAGCGTCTCGGTATCCGCGTATTCAAAGTTGAAGGCGGAGTATTCCTTTTCAGCCTGCAGGTAGACGTCGCCATAGCTGACGCCGGCGCCGTTCCAGTCGAGATCGTAGACGTTGTCGACGCCCTGCAGATACATGGCGAGCCGCTCGAGGCCATAGGTCGCTTCACCCGGCACCGGTCGGCAGTCATAGCCGCCGACCTGCTGGAAATAGGTGAACTGGGTGACCTCCATGCCGTCGCACCAGACTTCCCAGCCGAGCCCCCACGCGCCCAGCGTCGGACTTTCCCAGTCGTCCTCGACAAAGCGGATATCGTGCGCCAGGGGATCGATGCCGATGGCCTTCAGGCTCTCCAGGTAGATGTCCTGGAAGTTGTCGGGCGACGGCTTCATCAGCACCTGGAACTGGTAATAGTGCTGGAGGCGGTTGGGGTTCTCGCCATAGCGACCGTCGGTCGGCCGTCTGGACGGCTGGACATAGGCGACGTTCCAGGGCTCCGGCCCCAGGCTGCGCAAGGTCGTCGCCCAGTGGAAGGTGCCGGCGCCAACCTCCATGTCATAGGGCTGCAGGATGACGCAGCCCTGCCCGGCCCAGAACTCCTGAAGCCTTAGAATGAGCTGTTGAAACGGGAGGGCGGACCCGTTGGGCGCGGTCATCTCGAACCGTCTCCGTGAATGTCGTGGGGCATGGCCGCGTGCGGTTCGCCCAACCGGCTGAAATCGCGGCGCAACTTAGGAGTCAGGCCGGGCCGGGTCAAGCGGCGGGCGGCTTCTGACACGTGTGTTTGGTGTCGCCGACCGGCACGTAGGCGCCGCAATGCGGGCACGCCGCCAACTCAACCTCGCTGGCCGCCGAACGGCTGGCCCCCGGCGCGTCGACCCTGTCACGACGGCCAAATCGGCTGAACCAGGACGAGCGCACCCGTCCGGCCTGCCGCTCCTCAGCCTTGCGTTTCTTGTCCATGTTGCTGACCAGCCGGAAACCGAGCCAAAGCGCGGCGATGATGATCGCGAAGACAATCAGCTTCTGGATTGAGAACATGGCAGGCACTTAAGGCGCAGACCCGCGGCGGTCAAGGAATTGCTCGGGCTGCAGAGCGATGGCACCGGCAACCCTGACGTGCCGATCGAAGCACCCTGTGTTACGCCAACGCCTGCTCTCGGGAGGCAATCATGGCACCAGCGCACAATATTGTTGAGGTGACGGACGACCGCGAAGCCGTCTGCCGGCGCATCCTCGCCGACCTGCCCGATTGGTTTGGCATTCCCGAGGCGACAGAAAACTACATCAAGGCCGCCGGCCGCATGCCCATGCTGGGCTGGCGCGATGGCGACGAAATCGCCGGTTTTGTCTCGCTGGATAGAACCAGCGATGCGACGGTCGACATGCATGTCATCGGCGTCCTTGCCAGCCATCACCGCAAGGGTGTGGGCTGCGCCCTGGTCGATGCCGCAGCCAACTGGGCGCGTGCCCAAGGCGCGTCGCTGCTCGCCGTCAAGACGCTCGGCGCGAGCTATCCCGACCCGTTCTATGAGCGCACCCGGCTGTTCTATGAGGCCATGGGTTTTCTGCCGGTCGAGGAGTTCAAGAACCTCTGGGGTCCCGACAACCCCTGCCTGCTGATGATCAAACCACTCTGAGGCCGCCGAACCGAGGCTAGGTCCGGGTGATCGAGACGCCACCATCGACCGGGATCGACGCGCCGGTGATGAAGCTCGACGCGTCGGAGGCCAGATGCAGCACGGTCTGCGCGATCTCCTCCGGCGCCGCCGTGCGTTTGAGCGCGTGCAAGTTTTCGACGAAGGCCAGGCTCTCCGGCGTGTTGGCGACCGAGCGGCCCATCGGCGTATCGGTGCCGCCGGGCAGGACCGCGTTGACCCGGATACCGTCGCCGCCGTGCTCGACGGCCAGCACCTTGGTGAGGCCGTTGAGGCCCGCCTTGCTGGCCGCATAGGCCGCCATCCCCGGCATGCCGACCGTGTATCCGACGAAGGTCGAATTGAAGATCAGCGAGCCGCCGCCGCGCTTGATCATCGCGGGGATCTGATACTTCGCGCCAAGAAAGGCGCTGGTCAGGTTGGTATCCATGGTGTCGTGCCAACCGGCCAGCGATAGGTCGGCCACATCGCCCATCTCGCCCAAAATGCCCGCGTTGTTGAAGGCGATATCCAGGCCGCCGAACCGATCCACCGCCGTCGCGACCAGCGTCTCGGCAAGGGCCTCGTCCTTGATGTCGCCGGCGATCGCCACCGCATCTCCGCCATCGGCCTCGATCTCGCCGACCAGATCGTCCAGCGCACCCTGCCGCCGACCGGTTACCACGACCTCCGCGCCCTCGTCCGCGAAAAGCCGGGCGGTCGCCCAACCGATGCCCGAACTGGCGCCCGTTACGATCGCCACCTTGCCTTTCAACATACCCATGCCTGCCTCCTGCTCTGTCATGCGTTGTCTCTCTGCCGACAACAGATGCAGAGGCGGCAGGCGATCCTCCACCCGGATCTTGCTACGCCCTGGAAGAAACAACATAAAGATAAGATATAAAATTGTTATATAATAATGGTTTATAGTTATATTTTAAACTAATTTCTAACCACCTATTCCATCCAGTTTCCAACGGCTCGGACGCAACGGCCTAGAGCCATCGCTCCAGAAAACGCCGGACATCGGGACCCCAGACGTGGGGGCCGTTGCGCTCGAAGACGTGGCCCTCGTCCTCGGTCAGGCCCCAGGCGGGAAAGACCTTCTGCTCGGTCGTGATGCCGGCAGCCCGGGCGGCAGCGGCCAGCTCAACCGTCGGCCGGGTCGAATAGTCGGTCTGGGCCTGGATGAAAAAGATTGGACACGAGAGCTTGCCGGTGGCCTCCAGCATGGTGCGACGCAGACCGGGCGTGTGCTCCCAGTTGATCGCCGCACCGGCGAACTCGACAGCGCAACGAAAACGGTTGGTCTTGGCGGCCGCGAGCAGCGTCGTCGTGCCGCCGAAACTGCTCCCCATCACGCCAATATGATCGCTTCGTGCGGTGTCGAGGCTGCAGACATGATCCAGCGCAGCCAGCACATCGTCGCTCTCGCGATCGAGCCGTGGCGCCAGTTGTTCGTCATAGGCGGGGGTTCCAAATTCGGCCGTGACCTCATCCAGCCAGCCCGCGCCCGGCGAATTGCCGTAACCCGCGCGGTGCGGCAGGAACGACGCGATGCCCCATTGCATCAGCAGCGCCGCGGTACCCGGCCGACAGATGTCGTCGGTTCCCTGATGGATCTGGCTGCCGTGGTTGGTGATCATGCAGGGGAAAGGGCCCGGGCCCGGCGGGCGATAGAAGTAACCCTTCAGCAGTTCACCTCGACTGGGAAAGCTGTGTTCTTCCGGCACGATAGGCCAGTCACCCAACACCGTCGCGTGCATCGCCGACGGTGTCACCGGCTCGTCATCATGGCGCTCGAAGAGGCGTTCGAACCGGTCGACCAGTGCCGCCATGCGTTGGCGCGCGGCCGTGAACTCAGGGCTGGCGTCACGCCGGTCGAGGTCATCCTGGTGCGCGGTCTCGTCGGCGAAGGCGCAACACCAGGCGACGTCCGGGCCGTCGCCGCCATCGTTGATGTGGATGTCACCCGGCGCCAAGCCCATCGCGACCCGCGCCCGGCTGGCCTCGCGGCGAACCGCCAAGACGTCGCCCGCCTTGCCCGGTTTGGCGTAGTAGTGCGTTCTCTCGACAATCATAAGGTGAGTCGACCTCTACATCGTACAGGGCTACCATCCCGTCCTGCGACCGGAGTTACAACAACGACCCCCAATAGTCAGCAAAGGAGAGCCATCCGATGGGTCACGTCAACGACATGCTCGAAAAGCGCCGCGAGTTTCTCGCGGGCAAGATAAACCGGCGCCAATTCAACCAGGCGCTGGCGGCGGTCGGACTGACGACCACCGCATTCCCGATGCACGCGGCGATGGCGCAAAGCGGCGAACACCCGACGGTCTTCACATGGTCGGGATACGAGGAAGAAGCCTTCATCGCGAGCTATGTGAACCTGCACGGCACCGCGCCCGACTTCTCGTTCTTCGCCGACGAGGAAGAAGCCTATGCCAAGTTGCGGTCGGGCTTCCCGGCGGATGTCTTGATGCCGTGCACCTATAAGGTTCCGCCGTGGTACCGGGCCGGCCTCTTGGCGCCGATCGATACGTCGAGACTCACCCACTGGAACGATATCGTACCGAGCCTGAAGGAAATTCCGGGTACGGTGTTCGACGGTGAGCACTATTTCGTGCCGCAGGATTTCGGTTTTACCGCCATCACGTTCCGTCACGACCTGGCACCTGAGTATCTGGAGCCTGAGAACGCAAGCTGGGGTTTCCTTTGGGACACCAACTATGCCGGTCGCTTGGCAATGATCGACAGTCTGATCGACGGTGTCGCCGTCGCGTCAATCTATGGCGGCTACAACCCGTTCGACATGAACGAGCTTGAGATCGAAGGGACGAAGAAACTCCTGCAGGAACAGCTGCCTCTGCTGCGCTACTACGCAGGCGGTATGTCAGACGTCGAGCAGTCCTTGGCCGCGGGTGAACTGGTCGCCTCGGCAACGTGGAACGGCTCGCGCATCCGTCTGACCGAACAGGGCGTTCCCGTCACCTTCATGAAACCGGACCAACCGGCCCTGAACGGTGAGCCCCAGGGTCCGATGACCTGGGTCTGCGGCATCTGCCTGTCGGCGACCATGGATCCGTCACTCGAACAACAGGCTTATGACGTGATGGACGCCTATATGTCGCCGGAAGCCGGTGTCTATGAAGTCACCGAGTGGGCCGCCGGCCACGCCAACAACAGGGTCTATGAAATGATCGATGAGCAGCAGCTGCTCGATTATGGCTTGGCGAAAAACCCCGACGAGGTCCTGGCGAAGGGCATCTTCCAGGAAGAAATGAAACAGGAAGCCCGGCTGCAGGAAATGTTCGAAGAAGTCAAAGCCGGCATGTAACCGACTTTCTTATCGACGATTTGCGGCGCCGGGGCCTTGTGCCCCGGCGCCATTTTTTTGCCACCGTGAGAAGTCTTCTTTATGGCTACTTGTTGACCTTGATCCTGCCAGGCGCAATGATCCGGGCTGAGGGGATCGGTTTGCACTAACACATAAGCGTACAAAACGCTTAGGGAGACGATTGAATGAAAAATCTTGATGTTAACCGCATCTGTGACGGTATCCGCGAAGGCAAGATGTCGCGTCGCGAAATCCACACAGTGCTTGGTGCCGTTGGTTTCGGCCTGGCTGTCGTGCCGCTGACCAAAGGTGCACAAGCCCAAGAGATTGCCGCCGCAAGTTGTGGTGATGGTCATCCGATGACATTTACTTGGTCGGGCTACGACGAAGTTAACTTCCACAAACAGTACATCGCCGAGTACGGCTGCGCTTCGAACTTCACCTTCTGGGGTGACGAAGAAGAGGCCTTCGCCAAGATGCGGGCGGGCTTTGAGCCCGACGTCATGGCGCCGTGCACCTACGAGCTGAACCGCTGGTTCAATGCCGGCCTTTTGGCACCGATCGACACGTCGATGCTGTCGAACTGGGATCAGATCATCCCGGCACTGAAGGAAGTGGATGGTTCGATTCAGGGCGGCAACCGCGTGTTCGTGCCAATGGATTGGGGCCAAACCTCCGTCACGTTCCGCACCGATCTGGCGCCGGAGTATGTCGACGTCGAGAACCACACCTGGGGCATCCTGTGGGATCCCAAGTATGCCGGTCGCCTGTCGATGATCGACAGCTTGATCGACGGTGTCGCCGTTGCATCGATCTATGCCGGCCTTGAGGACCCTTACGACCTTTCCGACCCCGCCGATATGGAAACGACGGCCAATTTGCTGCGCGAACAGCTTCCGTTGCTGCGTTACTATTCCAACACCATGTCGGACGTCGAGCAGTCGCTGGCCTCCGGTGAGCTGGTTGCCGCGGCAACGTGGAACAGCTCGATCGTCGCGCTGCGCGGCCAGGGCCTACCGGTCATGTTCATGCAGCCAAAGGAAGGCGCGATGACATGGGTGTGCGGTCTGGTCCGTCATCCCTCCAACGACGGCAGGGGCGAAGAGCAGATCGAGAAGGCGCATCAGATCCTCGACTCCTATCTCAGTGCCGAAGCCGGTGCGTGGGAGATCATCAACTACGGTTACGGTCACGCCAACCTCGGCGCCTACGAAATGGTGAGCGAAGAAGAGCTCGCCGAGCGTGGTCTGTCGAAGAACCCGGACGACCTGCTGGAAACCGGTATCTTCCAGGTGGAGATGACACCGCAGCAAGATATCCAAACCATGTTCGAGGAAGTCAAAGCCGGCATGTAAGCCGACCTAACTTCTTGATGGTGATCAAGGGCCGGGGTGGCGACGCCCCGGCCCTTTTCTTTGCACCACATCGTCACAACAACGCTTGCCCTGCATGCTATAAGGCCGCGCATCAACCTTGCCTTCGTGCCGTGGTGAAAGGGGACCGCGATGGCCGATGCCGAAACCCTGCACGTCGACGACTTCGTCGCGTTGACCATCGGGATCGTCGTCTACTTTGTCGGCGTACTGCTGACTCGCCGCTTTGAGTTGCTGCGCAGCTTCAACATTCCCGAACCGGTAACCGGCGGCCTGATCGCTGCGGGCGCGACCTATGCGGTGTTCGTCATCTTTGATTTGTCCATCACGTTCGACCTTTCGACGCGGGATGAACTGCTGGTCTACTTCTTTACCGCCATCGGCTTGAACGCGCGGTTTTCCGACCTGTTGCGCGGCGGGCGAGCGCTCGCCATCCTTCTGGTTCTGACGCTGGGCTACATCGTCATCCAGAATCTTGTCGGCCTGGCCGGCGTATCGATCTTCGACCTGCCTGAACCGGTCGCCGTGCTGGCGGGTTCGGCGTCCCTGATTGGCGGACACGGCACGGCGATTGCCTGGGCGCCGGATATTGCCGAGCGTTTCGGCATCGAGAATGCCATGGAGATCGGCATCGCCTGCGCCACGTTCGGGTTGATCCTGGCCAGCCTGATCGGCGGACCTCTCGCCAAAATCCTGATCGACCGCAACAACCTGAAGGCAGACCCTGACGCCGCCAACATTGTCGGCATCGCCTATGACACCGATGGCGGGCGCACGGTCAACCACATCAGCATCATGGCGGCGCTGCTGGCGCTGAACGTCGCCATCATCATCGGCTACCTGATCAACGTCGAACTGGAAGAGCGCGGTTTTAAACTGCCGCTTTTCGTGACCTGTCTGTTGGTCGCGATTTTGATGTCGAACGCCGTGACGTATCTGCTGCCCCGGGTTCCCTGGCCGGCGCGGACCCGCGCGCTGGCCCTGATCTCGGACTATGCCCTCAACATCTTTCTGGCGATGTCGCTGATGAGCATGCAGCTATGGACGCTTGCCGGTTTGGCCGGCCCGTTGTTCGGCATCCTGATCCTGCAAACGATCGCGGTCATGCTCTTCGTGCTGTTCCTGTTGTTCCGATTCATGGGCAGTAACTATGAAGCAGCCGTGTTGGGCGCGGGCTTCGGCGGCTTTGCGCTGGGCGCGACGCCGACCGCGGTGGCCAACATGACGGCAGTGACCAAGGAACACGGTCCCGCCCCTAACGCCTTCATCATCCTGCCGCTGGTCGCAGCCTTCTTCGTCGACCTGGCCAACGCCATCGTTATTCGGACATTTGTCGGCTAGGCGAATTCGCTCGCCTGATAGCTGGCCTTGTCCAGCCAGTCGGGGTTGATCGTCACACCCCACCCGGGACCGTCCGGGATCCGCACCTTGCCGTCCTCGGGCATCAGGGCCGGTTGGTAGAGATCGGTTTGCCAGGGATAGTAGTCGTCATCCGGCTCGATGGAGAACTCGACATAAGGCCCGGCGTTGGCGATGGCACCCATCATATGCAGCGAGAAAACCGTGATCATGGAGAGGTTGGCGGAATGGGGCGTGCAGGGCAGCCCGGCTACCTCCGCCATACGCGCCACCTGTAGCGCGCGGGTCAGGCCGCCGATGTAGCAGATATCGGGTTGGACCACGTCGACCGCGCCGCTGCCGATGATGGTGCGCCAGACCGGCAGGTAGATGTCCTGTTCGCCGCCGGTGACATCGAGGTCGAGCGCCTGTTTCACCTCCCGCGTCCAGTCGATCTCCCAATACGGACACGGCTCCTCGAAGTGGACGACGCCGTTGTCCTGCAACATGTGACCGACCTCGATCGCCTTTCTGGGCGAATAGCAGCTGTTGCCATCGACCAGCAGGCGCATGTCATCGCCCAGCGCCTTGCGCACCGCCGGCACTACCGCCTCGGTGCGGCCCGGCCATTCGTCGAGGTCATGGCCGCACTCGCGACCGACGCGGAACTTCACCGCCGTGTAGCCATGGGTTTCGCACAAGCGTTTGAGTCGATCCGCTTCATCATCAGGCGTGATGTCGCGCCGCATGCTGGAACCGTAAACGCGAAACGGCCTTGGCGTGCCACCCAGCAATTCGCATACGCTCTTGCCCTGGCGCTTGCCGCGCAAGTCCCACAGCGCCGTGTCCAAGCCGCCTAACGCACGGCAGATGTAGGCGCCCGGAAACTTGTGCTCACGTTCGAGAACCAGTTCGCTCAGACCATCCAGATCCTCGGCATCATGACCCAGCGCATGCGGCGCGACCTGCCGATGCATGACAAGGGACGCAATGTCCGAGTGATAGGTGGAGATCTGGCCCCAGCCTTCAGCGCCGTCATCGGCGGTGACGCGCACGAATGCGACGAACTCGTTCGAGAACGTCTCGACCTTGGCGATGGTTGGTGCGTCAGAAGATGATGACATTGCGCAACGCCTCACCGCGCCTGACTGAGGCAATGGCCTCATTGATCTGGTCGAGGGGATAGCGCCCCGAAATCAACTCATCGAGCTTGAGCTGGCCATCTTGGTAGAGCGCCACGAGCTTGGGAATGTCGACGGCCAGACGGGTCGAGCCCATCTTGCTGCCCAGGATGGTCTGGGCGTTGTTGGCGACATCGCCGATTTCGATTTCCGCCATCTCGCCATTGGCCGGCATGCCGACCATCACCATGGTACCGCCCTTGCGCATCAGACCGACAGCCTGCTCGGCCGCCTTGGTCGAACCGACGGTGACAAAGACGTAGTCGGCGCCGCGGCCGTCCGTCAGTTGCTTGACGTCAGCGACGACGTCGTTGCTTTTGGGATTGATGCCATGTGTCGCGCCGAACGTCTTCGCAGCCTCGATCTTGGCATCATCGAGATCCATGGCGATCACGGGATAGGCGCCGGAAATAGCAGCGCCCTGCACACTGTTCAGGCCGACGCCGCCGGTCCCGATGACCACGACACTGGCACCCTGCGGAACCTTGGCCGTGTTGACGACGGCGCCGAGCCCGGTGATAACGCCGCACGACAAAAGCGAGGCGCTATCAAGCGGGACGTCGTCGGGGATCGCAGCGACCTGCGATCGGTCGACAACGACTTCTTCGGCGAAAGCGCCGGTGCGCAGCCCCTGCACCAACGGCTTGCTGTCGCTGTCCTGCAAAGGGCCGTGGCGGTCGAGGGGAAACTCGGCATCGCAGATATGCCGGTCGCCTTGTGCACAATGGTAGCAATGCCCGCATGAGCGGATCAACGTGACGAGCACACGGTCACCAGGCTTAATGTCGTCGACACCAGGCCCGACTTTCTCGACAAGCCCTGACGCCTCATGGCCATAGACAGCAGGCAGCGTCCCGCCCCAGCCGCCATCCATATAGATGATGTCGCTGTGGCAGATCGCGCAGGCGGCGAGCTTGACATGCACCTCGCCTGGACCAGGCGGTTCAAGCGTCACCTCCTCGATGACAAGGGGTGCACCAAACTCACGACAGACTGCGGCCTTCATGGCAAAACTCCGGGCAGAAAACGGCGGCACAATCTAGCGGTTTCGCCGTTCAGCGCATCAGCAAAGTGCAGGCCCGACAGCAAAAAAACGATCACGTCTCCAGGCGGTAGACCTCAATCGACGCCGACCGGCCCTTCACCTCGTGGTGGCCGACCGCATGGACCACCGTCGAACCGTCGAGGGCCCGCCATGTGGTATCGCTGATCAGCACGATGACATCACCGCTGGCCTGATCATCGAATGACTTGCCGAGCTGCTCCAGCCGCTGGCAGGTGTTCACGGTGTCGCCGACGATGGTGTAGTTGACCCGGTCGGGCGCACCAATGTTGCCGACGATCACCGGGCCTGTGTGCAATCCGATGCGCACGCGCACGGCCTCTTCGCCACGTGCCCGCCGCTCGGCGTTGAGCGTCGCCATAGCCTCGGCAATGGCCTTGGCCGCACGGCAAGCGCGCATGGCGTGGTCGGGTTGATGTTCTGGCGCGCCCCAGAAGGCCATGACGGCATCGCCAATGTACTTGTCGACCGTGCCGCCCTCGGCCTCGACGCAGCTCGTGATAAGGGCGAAGTGTTCGTTCAGAAAGCGCGCCGTCTCAGCAGCCGGCAGGCGTTCGGCAAACGGCGTGAAACCGATGATATCGGTGAACATCACGGTGACCTCGCGCTCTTCGGACACGAAGTCGCGGTCCTCGATCATCAGGCGATGCACCAGCTTGCGCGGCACATAGTTCTCGAACCAGCGCAAGCCCGTCAGCATCAGATTGAAGGCGCCGTTGGCTTCGTCCAACTCGCGCATACGGCTTCGCGCGAGCGGGTCAACCTTGTCGAACTCGAGCGCGCCGATGCGCTGCGCCGAAATTGCGAGGTTGTGCACGGGTCCCGCGATGCGATGGCCGATGAAGAACGCCGCCGCGACGCCCAACGCCAGCACAATCAGGCCCGCGATGATTGCCATGTTCAACCGCTCGAACTCGTCTTCGAAATCACTGCCGCGGTAGTAGCTGCCTAACAACCACGATACGTTCCCGAACGTGTCGATACGGTGATAGACGTAAAACCACTCCTCGCCGTCTATCTCAGTCATATGCGATAAGACGCCGGAGCCCGAGATGTCCTCCGCCGGAAAAGTAGGCTCTTCCCATATTGCCGCAAGGATAGGGTCATCGACTTCGTCGATCAGCGGCACCGGTTTTTCCGGTGACAGGCCGCGTTCAATCGCGCCGACATCATCGGCCAGCGATGGATGGGCGAGGATCATGTCTTCACCCTGAAGAATGAAGACGCGGCTTCCGAAATCCTCTTCCAGTTCCGCAGCAAGACGGGAGAGCTTCTGGATTGAAACGCCGGCGCCTAAAACGCCGATGACGTCGCCATTGACGGACACAGGCCGACGGATGGTCTGAACCGCGATCTCCAGGCCCGGCGACCAGACGACATCCCCCCAGCCGCCGCCCCGCATGTTGTCCATATCGTCGGTCAATGCATCGATGTCAGGTCCGCCAGCGTAGTCGTCGCTGATCCAATAGGCACCGCCGCCAACACGGCCGACGCCGCGAAGGCGTCCGTTCGTGTCGACGAAGATGATACCGTCAACCTGCGGCGTCGCCGCCAGCGCACCGGTCAGGACATCCTCCATCTGTTGATCATCATTGGGATCAAGCCGGCCGGCCGTGATCAGGTCATTGATAAAGTCGAGCTGGTCCTCCGCCGGTACCAGATGTTCTTCCAGCCGTGCCTCGACCGTGTCGATCGCGAAGACAGCTTGGTCCTGCAGCAGATCAATGGTCGATTGGATGCCGCTCCAGATACTGATGACCAACACGCTCGCGGCCGCCAACAACACCAGCGCGCCCAGGCTCAGGCCCAGCAACATCGCAATGGGAATGCGCCAGGGCTTGCGCGCGTGCTGTGCCGCTGGCCCAGCATCAAGCCGTTCTGAAGATGTCCTTACCGCCATGGGTCCTTCGTTTGCGCTGCTCTGGCGTGAACGTCAAGTCTGGGACGGCGTGAACGGCCGACCCACCGCGCCTACGCGGCCGATCACCCAATCAACGTTCTTCGACCCCTTTGATCGCGATATCGATGAGTTCAAGCCTCCGTGCTGGCGGGAATCGGCGCGGCCGAGCGATGACGCACGAATAGATTCCGTCGGCCGCCGCGATCAGGCTGTCCGTGGCGTCCCGCAAACTCAGGCTCAGCGCCAATGAGCCGTCCGCCACCGCGCTTTCGATCCGGGATTGCACGATCTGGTCAAAGTGCTTGTACATGCGCCGAGAACGCTCGCCCATGGCGCCACTTTTCGGTGCAGCAGCCAGCCGGAGGAAGAAGACGCTGCCCGACACCGCGTCGGCGAAAAGACACAGGCGCTGAAGCGTGCGGCGAAGGGCGTCGCGTCCGTCGACAGCGCCCTTGGCGACCGCCGACAGATCGTCGAACAACCGGCGATCTTGAAGATCGAGCGCATGAGCGATCAATGCCTCTCGGTCGCCGAAGTAATGGGTCAGCAGTCCGGTCGTCGAACCCAGCTCCGCCGCGATCTTACGCATCGTGACCTGCTCCAGCCCATCACGCGCCATAACCGTCAGAACGGCCTCGGCAATCTGCGCCCTCTGGGCTCCGTGATCGACGTGTCTGGGCATGTTATTTCGTAACAAAACAATTGTTGCGCAACAACTGTTTTGTTATGAGTCACTGCCATCATGGCCAGAGCACCGGCGGCATCATTCACGCCGACGCGCGTCATCGAAGAGGAACCGAAGCATGACCGAGTTCGATATCGAGAAAGCCAAGAAAGAGATGGAGGCCTGGTATTGGTGGGGCATTCAGACGTTCTTCAAGTGCCCGTGGAACGAGGACCCCAACGACTGCGATATCGCGCTGATCGGCGTGCCCCACAGTTCCGGCAACGGTTCAACCGAGCGCGACCAACATCTGGGCCCACGCGCCGTGCGTAACGTCTCCGGCTGGCACCGGCGCGGCCATCAGGCGTTCGGCATGGTGCCGTGGGACGTCTGCCGCATCCACGACCTCGGTGACGTGCCGCTGCCCCAGGCCATGGTCAACGACATCAGCGTCGAGCATATCGAAGCCTATTACAAAACGGTCGACGAAGCCGGCGCGCGCCCGGTCTCAATCGGTGGCGACCATGCGATCACCGGACCTATTTTGAAGGCGATCGCCGGCGCCAACGCCAAGACCACGGGGGGCGAGAAAGCCGCCCTGCTCCACTTCGACGCGCACCGCGACGACTACATGCACATCCCCCACTGGCTCGGCAACATACGTTCGGCGGCCCACTGGGCGGCCTATACGGTGGTCGAGGAACATGTCGACCCGTCGAAAAGCATTCAGGTCGGCATGCGGGGCAACCCGATCAAGCCGCGACCGGACATCTACGAGAGCAAGCTGGGCTATCAACTGTTGCCGGCTGAGGATTTTCACAAGATCGGCGTCGAGGAAACCATCAAGATCATTCGCGAACGGGTCGGCGACGCGCCGCTTTACATCACCTTCGATCTCGACGTGCTGGATGCCACCGAAGCGCCGGGCGTCGCGAACCTGGAGCCGGTCCATCGCGGCATGCGCGGTTGGCAGATCGTCGAGATCTTCCATGGCCTGCGCGGCATGAACATCATCGGCGCCGACATCGTCTGCCTGATCCCGTCAAAGGACACCGCCGCCAAGATCACCTCGATGACGGCGATGGTCCTGATGTTCGAGATGGTCGCCCTGATCGCCGACAGCATCCAGACGACACGGTAGGCGAAGCAGTATAGCGACCAGGTCAGGCCGCCTTTTCCGCCAGCACCTTCGCCATGGTTGAGCCAAGCTCGGCCGGGCTTGGCGCCACGGCAATGCCGGCTTCCTTCAGGATCTCGACCTTTTCAGCGGCGCTTTCGCCGAATGCCGAGATGATCGCGCCAGCATGGCCCATCTTGCGGCCCTTCGGCGCGGTCAGGCCGGCGACATAAGCCACCACCGGCTTCGACATGTTCTCCTTGGCGAACTGGGCGGCCTCGGCTTCCTGGGGACCGCCGATCTCGCCGATCATCATGACCGCGTGGGTTTCCGGATCCTGCTCGAACAGCTCCAGGATGTCGCGGAACGAGCTGCCGTTGATCGGATCGCCGCCGATGCCGACGCTGGTCGAAATACCGATGCCGAGATCCTGCATCTGCGACGCCGCTTCATAACCCAGCGTGCCCGAGCGGCCGACAATACCGATATTGCCCTGGGCATAGATGTGGCCGGGCATGATGCCCATCATCGCCTTGCCCGGGCTAATGACGCCGGCGCAGTTGGGTCCGATCAGACGCATGCGCTTCTCGTAGCGGTAGCGACGCATATAGCGCTTCACATGCATCATGTCCTGGGCCGGGATGCCGTCGGTGATGGAGACGCAGAAGCTGATGCCGGCGTCCGCGGCCTCCATGATCGAGTCCGCGGCAAACGGCGGCGGCACCAGCACCAGACTGGCTTGCGCGCCGGTCTCACGCACCGCGTCCTTGACCGTGTTGAAGACCGGCTTGCCCAGATGGGTGGTGCCGCCTTTGCCCGGCGTCACCCCGCCGACCACGTTGGTGCCGTAGTCGATGGCTTCCTGGGCATGGAAGGTGCCGGTCTTGCCGGTGAAACCCTGCACGATGACCGGTGTCGTTTCGTTGAGAAGAATGCTCATCGCCTCACCCCTTCCCCGTCGCTTGTTTCCACGCGGCGACCGCCTTGTCGGCGGCATCGGCCAGCGTGTCGGCGGTGATGATATCCAGGCCGCTGTCGTCGAGAATCTTGCGGCCCTGCTCCACGTTGGTGCCGGCCAGACGCACGACCAGCGGCACGTCGATCTTGGTCGTCGTCACCGCCTGCACAACACCCTCGGCGACCCAGTCGCACCGGTTGATGCCGGCGAAGATATTCACAAGGATCGCCTCGACGCCGTCGTCAGACAGCACAAGGTTGAACGCCTTGGTGACGCGCTCGGGCGAGGCGCCGCCGCCGATATCCAGGAAGTTCGCGGGCTCGCCCCCGGCATGCTTGATCATGTCCATGGTCGCCATGGCAAGACCGGCGCCGTTGATGATGCAGCCGATATTGCCGTCCAAGCCGACATAGCTGAGACCGCGGTCGGCGGCATCGCGCTCGCGGATATCCTCCTGCGACTTGTCGCGCAGCTCCGAGACGTTGGGACGGCGGAACAGCGCGTTGTCGTCGAAGGTCATCTTGGCGTCGAGTGCCAAGAGGTGTCCGTCGACAGTCACGACCAACGGATTGATCTCGACCATCGTCGCGTCGAGATCGGTGAAGGCGCGGTAGCAACCCTGCAGGATCTGCGTCATCTGCGCCACCTGCGCGGTGTCGAGCCCAAGCCCAAAGGCCATCTCGCGCGCCTGGAACGCCTCCATACCGATGGCCGGATCGACGCTTGCGCGGATAATCGAGTCGGGTTTCTCTTCCGCGATTTCTTCGATCTCCATGCCGCCGGCGGCCGAGGCCACGACCATGATGCGTTCGGATTTGCGGTCGAGCACGAGACCCAGATAGATCTCGCGGTCGAACGGCGTCGCTTCCTCGACATAGAGCCGGTGGATCAATTTGCCGCGCGGTCCCGTCTGGATCGTCTCCAGGCGTTTGCCGAGCAACGCGTCGGCGGCGTCCCAGACTTCGTGCTGGTCGCCGCACATCAAGACGCCACCGGCTTTGCCGCGCGCGCCGCTGTGGATCTGTGCCTTGACGACCCAGCGTTCGCCGCCCAGTTCCTGCGAACGATAGGCAGCCTGTTCAGGGCTGTAGGCAAGCCCGCCTCGCGGCACGGGCACACCGAAGTCGGCCAAGAGTTCCTTGGCCTGATACTCGTGAATGTCCATCTGTCCCCTCCCCGGACCCGCCATAAAGGCGGGCGATGTTTAACCGGGCTTTTTACTCGGCAGCTTGCGCTAGCACCTCGCTGCCTTCCCGGTACCACGATTGGGCGGCGGCGACACCCGATCCCAATTCTACGGCAATGCCCGCATCGCGCATCGCCATTTCAGCACCGGCGATAGCACTGATCAGCATCAACTCGGTGACACTGCCCAAGTGGCCGATGCGAAATACCTTACCTGAAAGCTGCGCCAGGCCGGTGCCCAGCGACAGACCGTAACGGTGGTAGGCGCCGGTGATGACCGCGGTCGCATCCCCGCCTTCGGGGACACGGATGGCGCTGACCGTGTCAGACCGCCACTGCGGTCCGGCCGAAACCAGCTCCATATCCCAGGCCTGGACGGCACGACGCACGCCTTCGGCCATGCGGTAGTGGCGGGCGAAGACGTTGTCGAGCCCTTCTTCCAGCAACAGGTCGAGCGAGGCGCGCAGACCGCGCATCAGGCCGACGGCGGGCGTATAGGGGAAGAAGCCGCTGCGATTGAGCGTCAGCATGGCGTCGAAATCGAAATAGCACCGCGGCAGTTGCGCCGACTTTGCGGCTTCCAGACCACGCTGGCTGACGGCGATCAGCGCCAGGCCTGGCGGCAGCATGAAACCTTTCTGCGAACCGCTGACCGCGCAATCGACACCCCACTCGTCCATGCGGAAATCGATACTGGCGATCGAGCTGACGCCGTCGACGAACAGCAGGGCCGGATGACCGGCGTCGTCGAGTACGCGGCGCACGCCGGGAATGTCGCTGGTGACACCGGTCGCCGTCTCGTTGTGACAGGCGAGCACCGCCTTGATCTCGTGGCCTTTGTCGGCGCCAAGGATGTCGGCGAACTGATCGAGCGGCACGCCTTCGCCCCACGGCACGTCAGCGGTGACGACCTCAAGCCCCAGGCGCTCACACATCTCCGCCCATAGCATGGAGAACTGGCCGAAGCGGCTGGTCAGCACCTTGTCGCCCGGCGACAGCATGTTGGTCAGCGCGGCTTCCCAGCCGCCGGTGCCGGATGCCGGAAAGATCAGGGCTTCGCCGGTCTCGGTCTTGAAGACGCGTTTCAGGTCTGCAAACAGCGGCAGCGTGAAATCGGGGAAGTCGGGCGCCCGCTGGTCCTCCATGGGAACATCCAGCGCGCGGCGCACCGCTTCGGGAAGGTTGGTCGGGCCCGGAATAAAAATCGGGTTCTGGGTCGGCATGGCCAGCACTCCCATCGCGAGTCGTCAAGGGAATCGCCCTATAACGACTCGCGTGACTTCCTACTAGGCAAACCAATTTACAAGTAGGAAACAGGCAGATTCGGGCGCGTTTTGGATTGAAACAGACCAATTTCGTGGTGATCTGGGCCGAAAACCGCACTTCTCGGATCGCGCCAGACACCAACTAGACCAAACATGCGAATCGGATTCGTTTGCCGACCAATTTAGACCGAGCCCTAAGGTGGCCATTGGCTGGCAGGCCGGTTGGCGGGTTCTAGAGCAGATCCCGTTTTGATGGAATCGCTTCGCGATGCCGTCAAGACGGGTGAATCCGCTCTATTCATCGATAGAGAGCGGATTCACGCCGTTAGGGGGAACCGTCAAACGGTTCCCCCTAACGACGATCCGCTCTAGCCCTTGGAATCGCTGGAGAACATGCGTTCGATCCGAACGGCAACGGCATCCAAGACGGAGAGCACCAGGAAGAAGACAAGAATGATGGGCAGGTATTTGAAATCGCTGACAAAGGTGCCCTTGATCTCGTCCTCCATCAACGGCCAGGCCTCGTACCCGCCATAGGCGAGACCCGCGGTAACAATCGCGGCGAGGACGACGCGCAGCATCCAGGTCATCGTCAAAAGACCTCGGCCGACGACAGGTCGACCTTGAAGACGAGAATATCGTCGCGGCGCTCGACCTCGCCTTCCAAGCTCACGCGAAGCGCAACGAGGTCGTAGTAGGCGTCCGGCAACGGTCCGCCGTCGGCATTGGCGAGCCACATGAAGTTCATGCCCTCGATCTCGCCGGTCGTGACGAACACGGGCGGCACGCCTCCCAAGAGACAGAGATCCGCGCAGGCCAGATGCGCCAGACCGTTGCCTGGGCGCATCGCGCCGGCGTAGCACTTGCCGTCGCAGATCTCGCCTTCCAGGCGCCAGTAGCCGAGCGATTCAGCGGCGGCCGGCGTGAAGTTCTGCTGGTCGGCGGTGAGCGTCGCCGCCGTCGGCGTCAGCTTCATGTTGTTGACGCCGCCGCGCACCACCAGCATGTCGAGTTCGCCGCGCCTGAGGAAGAAACCTTCGATATCGACGATCTGGCCATCGAGCGGTTCGGCCGCGTTCATGACGCCCCACTTGCCCTGTCCGGTCAGCGGAATGGCGCGGGCTTCCTGATCACCGTCCGGCATGACACGCAGGATCGGATAGGGCTGCAGTTCCACAATGCCGGTCAATGTCTTCAAGTTCGCCGCGCCGCCGATGAAACGGCCGTTGCCCGGGTCTGCGGTACCGGCGCCAAGCGCAAATGCGACCACGGCGGCGATAACCAGAAGCGAGCCGGCGACAGCCGCCAGAAAAGCCATCAGGCGCGGCGGCACCTTGCGGGAATATCCGATGAAAAAGTCGTCATGCGAACTGGCCATGGTTAGGCCTCTCCAATCGTCACCGGCTCGATAAAGGTGCCGGGCGCCAATGGGTTGGGATCAAGCAGGATGCGCGACCCGTCCAGTTTCAAACGATAGGTCGGGATCTTCTCGGTGAACGGTGCGGGCGCGCAGCCATCGGCCGGGTTGTATTGGAAACCGTGCCAGGGACACGTGACGCAGCCGCCGATGATGCGGCCCTCGCCCAGCGGCCCGTTCTGATGCGCGCAAACATTGCCGACCGCCGAGAGTTTGCCGTCATAGCGGAACACGGCGACACGCTCGCCGTCTGTCAACGGCACGACGATCGCCTGGTTGTTGGGGATGTCGTCGACCTGGCCGGCTACCAGCCATGAACCGTCGCCCGCGCTTGTCGCAGCCCGGCGGTCGCGCCGTCTCTCCGCCAACGCGGCAGCCAGATGAAGTCCGACGACAGCGGTCACGCCGACGGCGACGATCAGCGGCAGCACCGGCCCGGTCTCCGCCTGCAACGCGCCGAACGCGATGTGCAGCACGATCGCGAGATAGGCCGCATAGACCAGCATGTGGATCGCCTTCCACACCGGCGGCGTCAGGAAACTCAGCCAGAAGTCATGACTGGTCACCGCCATGATGACGAGGATCAACAGAGCGAAGATGCCGAACGCCTCGAACGGGAATCCGAGAAGCTGATCATAGTTGGTGTTGGTGCCCAGCACCGCGACGTACTTGTCGAAGAACGGGCTGAACGAAAAGTAAATGCCGATGACGAAGCTGGCATGGATCAGCGCGACGATGCAGGTGATGACGCCGAAGTGGCGTCGATTGTAGACGAGCGGCAGGAAACGCCGATCGAGGCGCGCCAATGGACCGAGACACAAGATCAGACTGAGCATCAGGAAGGCGCACGACCCGAACGCGCGCGCCTTGTAGATATTCCCGCTGACCGGCCGCGTCGTCGATTGATAGGCCGGCGCGATTTCCAGGAACATCCAGATGTAAACGAAGACACCAACCAACAAGACGGCGTCATAGATGATCTTGTTGCTGTTCCAGAGAACCGGCTGATAGCGCGCGCTCATGGTGTGGATGCCTCCGCAGACGGCGCTTCGATTCGTTCGGCGCGGGTCTCCAGCGGCCCTTGCTGGCGGACCACCATGGCAACAAAAATGACAAGCGGCAGCAGAACCGCAAGCGTCATCCAGATACGGGCATGGGTTCTTCGATGACCACGCTTCATGACGGCCTCGCGCGTTCAAGCGCCATCCAGCGCAACAAAACGAGCGGCCACAAGACGATGCAGCCGGGTATCAACAGCGCGCGAAACACATACGAGCCGCGCGCACCCGGTTCGACACGATCAACGCCAATAATCAGAAATAGGGCCGCAACCCCAAGACCGACCCAGAAATAGATCTGGACGATCTGGATGATAAGGCTCGCCGTTTCCACGACTACCCCCTTCGCTGCGATCCCAGGCCCTTATATCGCGAGAGCGCGCGAGAACCAACCGGCTGGGCGATCAACCTTTGTTACGCGTGGCGTTCGCTAGAGGCCGTAGCGGTTCCAGGTCAGGCGGTGTTCGGTCTCGTCGGCGAGCGCTTCGGCGAAACCTTCGCCCACTTTGCTCGATCCCAGCCCCAGACGGGCGAGCAGCGGTTTGGAAACGTGCACCGCCTTGAACTTCACTTTGTCGCCGAACTTCTCACGCATGATGGTGCGCACATCGCCCATGCCGTCGACGAGACCAAGATCCAGGCTGCGTTGGCCGCTCCAGAATGCGCCGCTGAAGCGTTCCTCCTCGTCGCCCTTCAAGCGGCCGCCACGCCGGTTGCGCACGTGCTGCTTAAAGACCTCGTGCAATTCATCCTGCAGTTCTTTCAGGCGCACGACGTCGTCGGGGTCTTCCGGGCGAAACGGATCGAGCATGCTCTTGCGCGTGCCCGCCGTGTGCATTCGGCGCTCGACACCGAGCTTGGCCATGGCATCGACAAAACCGAAACCGGCCGAGATGACGCCGATCGAGCCGATGATCGAACTGGGTTGCGCGTAGATCTCATCACCCGCGCAGGCGAGCCAATAGCCGCCGGACGCCGCGACGTCCTCGCAGAAGACATAGACCGGCAGTTTCTTTTCGTCCGCCAACGCGCGGATACGGTCGTGCACCAGCGCCGATTGCGTCGGCGAGCCGCCTGGCGAATTGATCACCACCGCGACAGCCTTGGCCCGCGACACGCCGAACGCCTGCTCGATCGCGCTGGCATGGCTTTCGATGGAAATGCCCTTGCCCATACGCCCGCGCGGCGCGATGACGCCGTCCAATCGCAGCACGGCGATCTGAGGACGCCGGCGCAGGAACTTGGGCAGCGGGATAAGGGAAAAGAGTTTTTTCATGCGAAAACCAGTCTGTGAATTTCGATCCTAAGACATGGGCTCGCCCGCTCCTGACTCAAGGTCATCAGCACCTCAAGACCACAACAAAGGTTTGCCGTCGCGCAGAATGGCCTCGGCCGCCTCAGAAAAACCACCACCTGGGCCATGCATCACGAGACCCGGCAGCAGGCGAAGCGGCGCCTTGACGCCCTTGCGCGCGCGCACCAGGACCCGGCGCGCCGGTTTGTCGCGGTCATCGTTCGACCACAGCGGATAGATCGCGATGTCCCCGGCCGGCCCCGACAGCACGTCCAGCAGATCATCCAGTCGATCGGCGCGATGCACGACGGTGAGCGACCCACGCGGCCGCAGCTTTTCGAGCGCGAAGCCGAGCCAGGTCGCGAGATCGACGCTTTCGACGGTCGCCCTATCACGCGCCGTATCGTCGCTGCGCCGTGTGCGCCCGACCGGCAGATAGGGCGGGTTGGTCATGACGTGATCGAACGGCCCGTCGAGCGCCGTCGATGTCGTCTCCGGCAGCGTATCCGTCACGATATCGACACGCACCTCGACCTCGTTCAGCGCGGCGTTGGTGGCGGCCAGCGCGGCCAGGGACTTATCGTGCTCCAGACCGGTTACCCGGCAGCCGCCGACGCGCGCGGTCAAACAGAACGTCGCCGCACCTGTACCGCAGCCCATGTCGAGCACGTGATCGACCGGCCCGGCGCGAACGGCGGCGGCCAGCAGCACAGCATCGGTGGTCGCACGCAGGCCCGAAGCGGGCTGGCGCAGCACCACCCGGCCATCCAGGAGGCTATCGCGCGTCGGCTCAGCCACCGGGCTTGTCGGGAACGTCGAGGCCGGCGTCGCGCAGGATCGCGCGCGCCTCGTCGAGATCCTCGTCAAGCACGACCACACGCCGCTGAATGGCCAATACGCTGCCTTCCAGGCTGCTGGTATGGCCATCAAACACATCAAATGCGATAGCCGCCTCCTTCAAGAGCGCGCTGGCAAAGGAGATCTGAACGGGGTCGTTGGTGCGTAACAGTTCTTTCAAGGGTGTTGTTCTCTCAAACCAGTAAAACGGTTCTGCTTTTGCCGGACTTCGTGGGAGTGCTAAAGTGGTAGACGAGACAGCGGCCTCGCGATGCTGTCGATTGGGGGCCGTCGGGTCAAGCCGGCGGTCCAACGCGTGATTCAACGGGAGACCACGGTTTGAGCCTTGCCCTCAACGTCGCCGGGCAGAATGCCAGCGCCGCTCGCCAGTCCTATGAGCTGCTGCGTGATCTTGTCGCCGACGACTTGAACCAGGTCAATCAGGTGATTGTCGAGCACATGCAAAGCTCGGTCACCTTGATCCCGCAGCTTGCCGGTCACCTCGTCGCGTCGGGCGGCAAGCGGCTGCGCCCGATCCTGACGCTGACCACAGCGCGCATGTGCGGTTATGCCGGGCGCCGTCATGTCGACTTGGCGGCCTGTGTCGAATTCATCCATACGGCGACCTTGTTGCACGACGATGTCGTTGATGACAGCGACTTGCGGCGCGGCAGCGCGACGGCCAACGCGGTCTGGGGCAACAAGCCAAGCGTGCTGGTCGGCGATTTTCTGTTCAGCCGCGCCTTCCAATTGATGGTCGCCGACGGCTCGCTGCAGGTTTTGAAGATCCTCTCCGATGCGTCCGCCGTGATCGCCGAGGGCGAGGTCGATCAGTTGATGATCTCCAACGACATCGCGACCGATGAAGCCGCCTATATGCAGGTGATCGGCGCCAAGACCGCCGCCCTGTTTGCCGCGGCGAGCGAGATCGGCGCCGTCGTCGCCGACGAGACCGATGCCAACCAGGCGGCACTCAGGACCTACGGCATGTCACTCGGCATCGCCTTCCAGCTTGTCGACGACGTGCTCGACTATTCCGCGCGCGAGGCCGACCTCGGCAAATCGGTCGGCGACGATTTCCGCGACGGCAAGATCACGCTGCCGGTGGTCTACGCCATCGCGCGCGGCAACGACGCCGAACGCTCGTTCTGGAAACGCACCCTGGAAGACGAGGATCAGCAGGACGGCGACCTCGACCAGGCGATGATGCTGATGCAGCGCCACAACGCGCTGGCCGACGCCATGGCGCGCGCCAGGGAACACGGCGCCCGCGCTAGCGAGGCGCTCGCCGGCTTCCCCCCGAACCCCTACCGCGACGCGCTGCTGGAGCTGGTCGCCTTCTGCGTCGACCGCGAGTTCTAGACCGCTTTAGCCCGACCAACACGCCGCCTAAACCGACCCCGTCACACCTGTTGCGGGCCAAGGACCTTGGCGCTATAAGCCCGGCTCTGGTTCGGAGTGTAGCTCAGCCTGGTAGAGCACCGTCTTCGGGAGGCGGGGGCCGGAGGTTCGAATCCTCCCACTCCGACCATGATCTCAGCACACAACAAGCGTTTGTGGGCCTTGGACAGCCGACGGGTTTGCCGTCCGGCTCGACGATCGGTTGCTGTGCAGCGCATCCCGGACAGGAACACCAGACTTGCCACGCACCTTGCGGTAGTGGTTAGGTCGTCGGCACGTCTCGGGTAGGTTGCCATCCAAGGCACCATTTTATGCGTCAGTTTGGGTTCCTGGTTCTGATTGTGATCATGGGGGTTGCTTGGGGCGCCGAGTTCTCGATGCTGAAGCTCGCGCTACAGGGCGGCTATGACGAGATCACCGTCCTCACGGTTTCCCTGGGCCTGATCGCGATCGCCTACTTCGTCGTGCTGGTCGTGCGCGGCAAGGTGTTCTGGGTGACCTGGGACACCGTGGTGTTCCTGATCATCACGGCGCTCATGGGTTATCTGATACCGCTGTTGGCGGTGCTCTATGCGGCACCCCATTTACCGGTCGGCATCATGACGTTGATCGCGTCGCTCTCGCCGGTGGTCACGGTCAGTACCGCGTTGCTGCTGCGCACCGAACTGGTCTCAGCACGCCGCGTCGCCGCCATCGCGTTGGGCACACTGGCGGCACTCCTGGTCCTGGCGCCCGAAGCCAGCCTGCCCGGCTTCGGCACCCTGCCCTGGATGTTGCTGGTCTGCCTGGTGCCGCTCAGCTACGGCGTCGAATCCATCTATGTCGCCGCGCGTTGGCCGCGCCGTCTCGACGCGTGGCAGGTCAGCTTCGGCGAAGCGCTCATGGCCTTTCTCCTGATCCTGCCGGTTTGCGTGATCTTTGGCGACACGGCGTATGACGGCTTCACGTGGTCGATCGCGGAGACCGGCATCGTCTTGTTCGTCGTCGCCGGGTTGATCAACATCGTGCTCTATTTCTACATTATCCAGCACACCGGCGGCGTGCTCGTCTCGTTCGGCAGCTTCGTTTCGCTCTTCGCCGGCATTGCGTGGGGCATGGTGCTGTTCTCCGAAAGCCACGGGATCATGGTTTGGATCGCGGTCGCGGTTTTGATTCTGGCGTTGGTGGTCGTGGCGATGGACAGCGCCGACAAACAACGCAAAAAAGATTGAGAGCCTAGACCGGACTGGCAAGAGGACGCGGCTCGGCGCGGCGAGATCCTAACGCGGCGCCGCAGCCTCACCTGTTATCGGCGCGCGATAGGCCAGCGCCGGCACCAGGCGACCAATCCAGCGGAAGAGGCCATGACGTTCGATCCACTCGGCATAGGCGACATAGGTCAGGTCCTCGGAGAGGTGGCGTTCCTCGGTGCGCGCGCGCGCGACATAGATCGCGTTGACGACGAGCAACAGGAGACAGTTGCGCAGCGCGTCCTCCCAGCTTGTCAGCGAGATGAAGGGCACGCTTAAGAGCCACCAGTAGATGTTCTTGGCGATGTAGGACGGGTGTTTGGTCCAGCGGTAGGGCCCGTTGGTCAATATGCCGCGGTGTGTCAGGTTGGAGAAGCGCAGGCCGAACGTCATGTTGGCCCAGACCCACAGAATGTTGGCGAGCACCATGAGGCCGGCCCATGCATAGAGCAGGACGCTGTCGTCCTTCAGCCAATCCCACCAGCCGAAACCGTCGTTGTAGCTGAGGTACTGATTGGCGATGACCGACCAAAACGGTTGATAGCAAATCAGGGCGACCAGCCAGCCGATAACCAGCGGATTGACCGAGCGGATGTGGTTATCGAGCAGGCGCAGGGTCACCACATAGCCGATCGAGACAAACGCAAGATCGGCGAAGACTGCGACCTTGAAGAACCAGGCGACGGTCCCGAACGCGTTGTCGAACCCGCCGCCGACAGGATTGGTCATGACCCAGCCGATGACGTCATAGAACCCCGAGACCATCAGCGGCAGAAAGAAGGCACGAATGACCCAGCCGAGCAGAAAGGTCTTGAGCGTCTGGCCGTCACGGCCGCGCCAACGACCGAGACAAAGCCGGCCCCAGTGCCAGGCGCCGTCCTTTGGCGCCGTCATGCGCCGGTCGATCCACACGACGTAAGGCACGGTGAGGACGACGACAAGCGGCAGGCTCCAGGTGGCGAGCGTGATGAAGGGCGCATAGAAGTCGCGGCCATAGATCGGCATCGCCCAATAGAACAGCGCGAGAAGCGCGATCATCACGCCGAGCCCAAGCAGCTTCGTCGCGACACGTGCGGTGTCTATCGGGTCTAGCGGATCGCCTGGGCTTTTGAGCCCGGCCGTTGGACGCCGGTGGACCTTGAGCACGATGAGATCGCCAAGCGCCATGGGCAGCGCGACAAGCACGAGCGCGATGGCCGTCGCCCACAGCGTCGCGACCTCCAGCCACGCCATCATCACCAGACCGGCGCTGACGGCGCCGAGCCCCGCAAGGCAGATCCAACCGTTGGTGACCGAGGCCGGCGGCGCCGCCCTACCCGTGCTGTGCTCACTGGCCATGGGAGGCGCACTATCGGCAAATCGCGCAAGGCCGGAAACGCAGCGCGACGCGTGATTGGGGCGTGCAGCACCAAGACTGGTTGTTTACTTCCGCTTTTGGCGATCATTCGGTGCAGCGCCGGAAGGTCACTCGCGCGGCGGCTTGATGTTGCTTCCGCGCCGAATCTACCCGGTCAAACGCGACAGACGCAGCCGTCGGCTTGCCGCGTCATCCCTAGCGCTCTCATCTCAACGCAAGAACGTCTTGGTGGCCTATACTTTCGAGATAATAAACGGTGTTTACCCTCAATAGTGGTAGATTGCTTCAAAGGGTGGGCCCCATGGCCGATCGCTCCATGTCGAGGGCTGTCAGCGTTGTATGTCAACGCCTTGGAGCCATCGGCCAGTGCTCAATTGAGCGCCGAGGCTGCGCTCACGGTGAGAGCGATGGCATCGCAAATCGATAGCCTGCGAGCACGGCAGAAACGATTTGGTGGCAGAACGACCGCCGAATGCGGCCAGACTCGCGCACGACGACGTCATGACGGCATGTGATGCAATCGTGAACGTGGTTCACGACATAACGTGACGGCAATCACCATCAAAAGTGGTAGTCAATAAGTGCATAATATGTAATGAATTCGGAGAGGAAGTTACCAAAACGTCGAGCGCATGACGGTAGAAGGTAGTACCTCATTCGTGGAAGCAATTTACAAAGTTCTTAACGCATCATTCCCTAAACGATTGCCGCTGTTTGCCAAGCCCGGCGCCTGTCGACGGGCAGGCGGAACACCGCTGATGGGTCTACACGAGTCGGCGGCCGCCATGTCGAAGGCGGAGGTGGCGTCATGTTGACCGACGATGCCGCCACGCGGCCTCAGATGCGCGCAGCACTCGACATCACCATCCTGCGCACGCTGGTCATGATCGTCGACAGCGGCGGATTCACGCGCGCGGCCGAACGCCTGGGCATTACCCAGTCGGCGGTCAGCCTGCAGATCAAACGGCTGGAAGAAGCCACCGGCCAAAGCATGTTCGTACGCGAGGGACGCCAGGTTCACCTGACGTCGGACGGCGAGATGCTGCTGGATTACGCGCGCGAGATCGTCCGGCTGGAGGAAGAAGCGCGGCTGCGTCTGGTTGAACCGGGCGAGCGCCGCAGCGTCAGCCTGTGGGCGACCGAGGACATCGCGACCGCGTATCTCAACAACCTGCAGGCCGCGAGCCAGCGGATCGCGCTCAACGTGCGCTCCGACAACCCGGCCAGCGTCGTCAACCAGATGGCCCAAGGCGCTTTTGACCTGGCGCTCATCAGGCGCGAGCCCGGCGCGACCCGTGGCGGCGCGTGGCGCCATGACCTCGCCTGGATCGAGCCGCTGGCCTGGATCGGTCCGGTCGGCACCAAAACCGAGGAGTTCTCCGGCCGGGTGCCGCTGATCCTGCCGTCGCCGCCCAGCATCGCGCGCCAGCGCATGCTGGACCTTGTCGAACGCGAGCGTCCGGCCTGGCGCATCGTGTTGTCGACAACCAGCCTGTCGATGCGCCTGGAAGCGGTTCGCCGCGGCCTCGGTGTCAGCATCGCGCCGCGCCACACGGTGCCCGCCGACCTTTCCGTGCTGGAGGATATGCCGCCGATCACGGTGCCGGCGCTGCTCGCCATGGCACGTTCGCGCAATTCGATCAGCAACGAAGCGCGGCGCATCGAGGAGATGATCGTTGCCCTGCTCGATCAGCGGCTGATGCGCGACCGCCGGCTAAAAGAAAGCTGAGCGCACCAATCCACTAGTCGCCCATGGGGATGGCCGGCGGTGCGATATCCAACGCGCCGCCGCCGCTCCAATGGCGCTCACCGACGCCGGCATCGCTACGGATCTGCGCGGCTTCAAGGCCGGTGAGCGCGCCTTCGTAGTCCAGACCCAGCACCCTTCCCTCCTCGACCACCTTTTGGCCGTCGACATAGACCGCCGAGATCGGGCGTTCGAGCGCATGGAACAACAGGCAGCGCAGCGGATCGCGCGCCGGTCGCATCGACGGATGGTCGAGGTTCACCGTCACCAAGTCAGCGCGGGCGCCGGGTGCCAGCCGGCCAATATCATCGCGGCCAAGCGCACGGGCGCCACCGATCGTCGCGGCCTCGAACACATCCGCGGTCACGGTGGCGTCCAGATTGGCGTCGGCTGCCTTGGCCAGAACACAGGCCCAGCGCATCTCATCCAGCATGTTGTGGGGCGTCGTATCGGTACCGATTACCATGTTTACCCCGGCGCGCCGGTAGGCCCCGAAGCTTTCCAGGATGGCGCCGTAGCGCGCGAACGGCGTCGGACAATGGGCGACGGTGACGCCGGCATCTGCCATCAGGTCCAGGTCCTCGCGGGTGTGCCAGCGCACCCAGCTATGGGTGTCGATGTAGATCGCGTGCGCCAGGATGGTGCGCGGACCCAACAGCTCGAGATCGGCCAGGAATCGCACCGGCGACACGCCATGGCGGCGCCGGATCTCCTGCACTTCCTGAACGCTCTCCGAGATATGCATATGAAAGCGCCAGTCGCGCGCCTGACATAGGTCCATGGTTTCGCGCAGCAAGTCGGGCGAACAGGTGTCGCTGGTCGCCGGTGACGGCATGCCGCCCAACCGGCCGCACGGATGCGCCTCGGCCGCTTCGATCACCGCGATCGCGGCCGCCATATCGGCGGCGCCATCGTCGGTCCTCCAGTCATAGATGACCTCGCGGCCATTCTCCGAATGCCAACCGGCCGAGCCATACATCGGCGCGGCATAGGCACGCGCGCCGCTTGCGGCCATCAAATCGACCCAGCCGTCAAACGGGTGGCTCAGGTCGACAAAGGTGGTAACGCCCGACAGCAGCATCTCGGTATAGGCGACGGCGGCGGAATGCGGTTCGCCTTCCGCGTCCGTGGTGAACACGGCCTTGGCGTCATAGAGACCGCTCCACCAGAGCTCGGGGTTGCCGAGCTCCTCGACGATGCCTTTGTAGAGCGGCTGGGACGTCGGGTGACTATGCAGGTCGACCAGTCCGGGCATGACAAAAAGGTTACGGCCATCGACCTGGTGCGCGACATCGCCCTCGTAGCGGCCGCCGACCTGGATGAGTTCGCCACCGCGGAACGCGACATCGCCGCCGCGCAGATAGGTGTGCCGCCGATGATCGACGTCCCACGCGGCGATCCAGGCCGCATTCTTGATGACCGTGACCTCGTCGAGCTCATTCATGACGGCGGCACTCCCGCAGTTCGGCGTTTTCAACAGGCTAGGATCTTTTTGACAGTCTTGGAAACGCCAGCGCCGCTGCCCACAGGGAAATGCGTTGGTGCGGCGCACTTGGCGGCCTAGGATCAAGTGACTGAAGACCGATAGACCGCCAGGATCCGGCAGGCATGGCAACAGTGAGACACTTCTCCCGCATCATCGACCGCATGGCAGGCGGTCGCGCCGTCGACCGCCGCGACCTCATGCAGGCGATGACCGCACTCGGGCTTGGCGTTGCCGCCATGCCGCTGGTTCCAAGACGCGCCGATGCCCAGAACGTCGTGGCTTACTTCACCTGGTCCGGTTACGAGGTACGCGAGCTTCACCCAGGCTTCATCGAGACCTATGGCGAGGGCAGTGTCGCCGCGACGTTTTTCGGCAGCGAGGAAGAAGCACTCTCCAAACTGCGGCGCGACTACCGGGCCGACATCGCTCACCCGTGCAGTTACTCCATGCCGCATTGGATCGACGCCGGTGTTGCCGGCCCGGTCGACGTGACCCGTCTCAGCAATTGGCCGGACTTGTTCGCGCACCTGCGCGAGTTACCCGATACCATGCGCGACGGCGAACATTACCTGGTGCCGTTCGACTGGGGCACCTCGTCGGTGCTCTACCGGTCCGACCTGGTCGACCCGAAATATGTCGACGATCCGACCTGGGGCATTCTGTTCGACGAGACCTATGCCGGGCGCCTGGCGATGTACGACACGTCGGTCATGGTTGATGTCGCGATGCTGGTGAACGGCCACCATGACATCGCCTCGTTCACCGATGCGCAACTGGAAGAGGCCCGGCCCTTACTCGAAAAAGGCGACAGCCTGTTTCGCTTCTATTGGACCGACCCGACGGAGGTCACGCGCGATCTGGCCTCAGGCGACCTGGTCGCCGCCTATGCCTGGAACGGCATGACCAAACCGCTCGTCGAACAAGGCGTGCCGGTCACCTACATGAACCCGAAAGAAGGTCAGTTCACGTGGGTCTGCGGTTTGACCATCGACCCACGCAGCCAGGCCGACCCGGCGATGGTCTATGCGTTCATCGACGCCATGATCTCGCCGGAAGCCGGGGTCTACGAAATCGAGGTCTATGATTACGGCCACGCCAACATGAAGGCGTTCGAGCTGGCCTCGCCTGACGCCTTGACGCGCCTCGGCTTCACCGATCCCAAGGCGGTCATCGACCAGGGCAACTTCATCCCTGCCCTGCCCGCCGATCTCGAAGCGAAGATCAACACGCTGGCCGACGAGATCAAAGCCGGCCTTTAACGTTCTGAGAGGGTTTCATGATGTTGAAGGGGACTTGCCTTTGCGGCGCGGTGCGCCTTGAGGTCAGCGGACAGCTGGAACGCCTGCCCGAAGCGTGCCACTGCTCCCAATGCCGCAAGCAGTCAGGTCACTTTCTTGCAGCCGTCAACGTGCGGCGCACGGAACTGTCGATTCTCGGCGGCGACAAGGTCACCTGGTATCGGTCGTCCGACAAGGTGCAACGTGGATTCTGCTCCGTCTGCGGATCGTCCCTGTTCTGGAACCCCACGATTGAGGGCTACGAATACACGGCTGTGGCAATGGGATTGTTCGATTCGCCAACCGGCAGCCGTATCGCCAAGCACACTTTTGTCGCTGACAAAGGCGACTACTACGACCTCGATGACGACATCCCCCAAAGCGAGAGCTACTGAGTCGATCATCATTGGACATTCGCCCCGAGCCCGGCTATCCGGGTTAGAGCAGATCCTGTTTTGATGAAATCGCTTCGCGATGCCAGCAAAGCAGGTGAATCTGCTCTACTCATAGATAGAGAGCGGATTCACATGGTTAGGTGGAACCGCCAAACGGTTCCACCTAACCATGATCCGCTCTAGGCCGCATTCTTGCAGGAGCACAAACCCATGGCTGCGTTAGCGATCGACCTGTTGCCCAAGGTTGCCTGGGGCAAGGGCATGTACATCTACGACACCGACGGCAAGCGTTACCTCGACGGATCCGGCGGGCCGGCGACTTTCTGTCTGGGCCATGGCAACGAAGAGGTCAACGCAGCGATCAAGGAACAGCTTGACCGCATCGCGTTTGGCTACCGCCATCACTTCCGCAGCGATGCCGCCGAGGAACTGCAAGACATCATTACCGAACGCGGCGGCGGCAACCTGAAGCACTGCATCTTCACCACCGGCGGCTCGGAATCGACGGAGTCGTGTCTGAAACTGGCGCTGCAGTATCACGCGGCGCGCGGCGACATGTCACGCCGCCGCTTCATTTCGCGGCAGCGAAGCTGGCACGGCAACACGCTGGGCGCGCTCTCGGTCTCCGGCTTCCTTGCGCGTCAGGAACCTTACTTCGGCTCGTTGCTGGAAGTGAGCCACCTGTCGCCGGTCAACACCTATCGCCCGCCCGAGGGTGTCGCGCCGGAAGACGTAGCCGAATACTGTGCCAATGAGTTGGAAGATGAGATCCTGCGGCTCGGCGCCGACAAGGTTGCGGCCTTCATCTTCGAGCCGGTGGTCGGTGCCGCCGGCGGTGCTGTGCCGGCGCCTGACGGTTATGCCAAGCGTATCCGCGAGATCTGCGATCGCCATGGCGTCTTAATGATCTCCGATGAAGTGATGTGCGGCGTCGGACGCTGCGGCACGTGGCGCGCCTTGGAGCATGACGGGGTCGAGCCGGACATCATGGCGATTGCCAAGGGCCTGGGCGGCGGTTATCTGCCCCTGGGTGCAGCGGTCTATACCGACAAGGTCGCCGAGCCGATCAACCGGGTGCACGGCATGCCGATCACCGGCCATACCTTCACCGCCCACACGACGGCGTGCGCGGCCGGCGTCGCGGTGCAGAAGATCATGATTCGCGACGGTCTGGTCGACCGTGTCGCCGAAGAAGGTCAATACCTGCGAGACCAACTGGAGTCGGCGCTCGGGCAGAACCCCCATGTCGGCAACATTCGCGGCCGTGGATTTTTCCAGGGCGTTGAATTGGTCGAAGACCGCGAAACCAAAGAGCCGTTCGCGCCGGAGCATAAGATGTTCTTCCGCGTCATGCAGGAATCGGTCGAAGGCGGTTTGATCTGTTATCCGACCGGTGGCAACGTGGACGGTGTCAAAGGCGACCAGATCATCATCGCGCCGGCTTATAACGCCACCCGTGACGAACTGGACGAGATCGTGAGCCTGCTGGTTCCGGCCATCGACCGGGCCGTCGCCTCGATTTAGGCGGTATGGCGTATCGTCGACATCACCGGTAACGCGTAAACAAATCAAACACACGCTCTCACGAAGCCTTGACTGGACGGTGTTCGGCTAAGTTTTCACCCTATTGCCATGCGGGATTGGTGGCCACGTCGACGACTTGAACTAGCCGCGCTGTGTTTGGCCGGCCTGCTTCTGACCGGCACGGTCCAGGCGCAGCCGTCCGACTGGCTGTGGGAGTGGACGGAGACGGACTTCGACACCACGTCGATCTCGTTCGACGAGATCCTCTCCGGTGGCCCGCCCAAGGACGGCATTCCATCGATCGACGACCCGGTGTTTGAACCGGTCGCCGACGCTGACCTGCCCGACAACGAACCCATGCTGACGGTCGAGGTCGACGGTCAAGCACGCGCCTATCCGCTGCGCATCTTGATGTGGCATGAAATCGTCAACGACGAGATCGCTGGCACGCCGCTGACCATCACGTTCTGTCCGCTGTGCAACACCGGCATCGTGTTTCACCGCGATGTCGATGGTCAGATGCTGGACTTCGGCACCACGGGCAAGCTGCGCAATTCCGACCTCGTCATGTACGACCGCCAGACCGAGAGCTGGTGGCAACAGTTCACCGGCGAGGCAATCGTGGGGGCCATGACGGGAACGCGCCTGGTGCCCTACCCGTCGCGCCTGGAATCACTCGCGCTGTTCAAAGAACGTTTTCCGTCCGGCGAGATTCTGGTGCCGTCGAACGACGGGTCACGCCGCTATGGCCAGAACCCCTATGTCGGTTATGACAGTCGATCGGAACCTTACGGTTTCTTTGACGGCGATTTGCCGGAAGGCATCGCGCCACTGGCGCGCGTGATCCGGGTTGGCGACAAGGCATGGTCACTCGATTTGCTACGCCAGGAAAAGCGCCTGGAGGATGGCGACATCGTGATCACCTGGGAACCCGGCCAGGCGTCCGCGCTCGATAGCGCAACAATCGCGTCGGGTTTCGATGTCGGCAACGTGGTGGTGCAGCGCCAGACGGAGAATGGCTGGGTCGACGAGGTCTACACGGTCGACTTCGCCTTTGCCTTTCACGCCTTCTATCCGGACTCCGTCATCACGACGCAGTAGTCGGCGTGCCTCCCTGTCAAACAACACTCGATTGCCGGTGGCTGGCGATCTAGTCTTTGGTGGTTCGACTGCCGCCAAGAACCGAGACTGCCATGTCCGTCAACCGAGAACACCAGACCATCGCGCATCGTCTGATTGAGCTGCCGGCCTTTGAGCTGGAAGACGGCTTGCCTGGCGAGGCTGCTATTCAGGCCTACGAACGCGATGGTGTCGTATGTCTGCGCAAGGCCTTCGACGCCGATTGGATCGCCACGCTGGCGGAGGGTATGGAGATTGCCATCGCGGAAGGCCACCGCGAGAGCAAGTTCCACATCGCCGAGCCCGGCGAACCCGGTTTCTTTTTCTATGACACCTTCATGTGGAAACGCATCGAACAGTTCCAGCGTTTCGCGATGGAGTCACCGGCCGCCGATCTGGCGCGCCAAATCATGCGCTCTCAGTCGCTCATCTATTACTTCGACTTCATGCTGGTGAAAGAGCCGGGGACCAGCCGCAAGACGCCGTGGCACTACGACGAGGCTTATTGGCCAATCAGCGGCAGCCAGATCTGCAATCTCTGGACCGCGCTTGACCGCATTCCGGTCGAGACCAGCCTGCGCTTCGTCAGGGGCTCGCACCGCTGGACCAAGAACTATCGCGCCGTCCACTTCGACCCGAACGACGCGTATGCGGACCTGCCTGACGATCCGGAGCCGCCGGACTGGGACCTCGAGCCGGGCGATTACGAGATCGTCTTTGCCGCGCTTGAACCGGGCGACTGTCTGATCTTTCACAACCGCTGCCATCACAGCGCGCCCGGCAACTCGTTGGAGTCAACGCGGCGCCGAGCGCTCGCGACCCACTGGATCGGTGATGACATCACCTATTACGACAAACCACAGGAAACCGACCCGCCCTATCGCGGCGAAGGTCTGGTCCATGGCGGCTCCATGGAATGCGAGAGCTTCCCAAGGGTACGTTAGAGCCGATTCAGATCCCGAGCAGGCTCGGCAGATCGGCAATCGATGTAACGCGGTAAGACGGTTGCACCGGGGCCTTGGAATCGTCCTTGGTGAACTTGCCGGTCATGACCTGGACGGTCATCAGGCCGGCCTCGGCGCCGCCGCCGATGTCGCTGTCGATATCGTCGCCGACCATCATCGTCGTCTCCGGCTGCGCGCCCATGTCACGCAGGGCCATGTCGAAGAATGCCGGTGACGGTTTGCCGACGACGATGGCTTTTGTTCGTGTCGCATACTCCAGCGCGGCGACGAAAGGGCCGAGATCTAGACCCAGGTCGTCGCCCCGGCGACAGTAACGGTTCTTGTGGAGTGCAATCAGCAGGGCGCCGGCGCGCATCATGGCGAAGAGATCGTTCAGCCGCTGCCAGGTGAAGTCCTGCTCGAGATCGCCGAGCACGATCGCTTCGACATCGCGTTCACACAGGGTGAAGCCGTCGAGGTCGTCGGCCAGCGTCGAATCGGCGGCCAGATGCACCCGGGTCAAGCCGTGATCATGCAGCACGCCGCGCGCAGCCATGACGGGTGTAAAGAGCTGGGTGTCGTCCACGACGAACCCCATGTCGCGCATCCGCGCGGCGATAGCGTGGGCCGGGCGGGTCGTCGTGTTGGTCAGGAAGCGAAGGGACAGGCCGGCGGCGACCATCTGTTGCACCACCTCGCGCGCGGCGGGATACGGCGCGCCGGCTTCATAGAGAACGCCCTGCAGGTCGAGAAGCACCGCCCGGACATTCATCGCGAAACGCTACCCGTCGGTTGTCTCGAACAGGGTGAGCACGCCGGTATAGGCATAGAGGCGGTCGAACGAGATCTCGCCGTTGCCGAAGAAACCAACCATCGGCACGTCGCCCAACACCTCGCGCACGATCGCCATCTCGCTCTGGGCGCCATCAAACATGTTGGGGCCGCGCGCCAGGCAGCTGAAGTAGAGACCTCCGGCCACGTTACCGGCGCGCTTGCGAACGTCGCCGACCATTCGCTTCAGATCGGCTTCCGCGGCCGCGCGGTCGCGGCGGCAGAACATCAGGGCATCGCCCATGCCGACACGCTCGCCGATCACCACCGCGCCACTGTTGGGTTCGATGCCGACCAGATTGCGCACCAGATAATCACCGGTATCGGATCCGGACACCGGCAGACCAACGTGAAGGGATCCCGACAATTGGCGCGGGTCCGAAATACCCTCAGTCGCCAGTTCCTCGACGAACACATCCATCGCCGGGCGGTCATTCAAACAATGAACGACGTTCTCATCGACCTTGGTCACCTGATGAATACCGCCCAGCGGCACGCAGCCCTGCGTTAAACCGGTGCTGACGCGCACAGAGCTGTCGAAAAGAACACCAGAGATCTCTCGCTCGACCGGGCGCCCCGCCATCTGCATGGTTGCGCCGCGCGACGAACTTAAGCCACCGACCAGATAGCCGTCGGTATCGCGCGCCAGACCGGCGATCGCCTCGACCAGATTGGGCATACGCGGATCACCATGGACGACGGCGAAACTACCCTGCCCCATCGCGCCGCCGCGCCGGTCGTCGTAACTGCGGACCGCCTCCTCCGCGCTGGTGAAAAGGCTCAAGGCGTCTTCGGGAAACCTGCCGGTCATCGCCGCAACCGCCGGCCGGTCAAAGTACTCGCTGCCGGCTGCGCAGATTCCGATGCCGACCGTGCCGCACCAGCTCGTCACACCGGTCGCGGCGGCCAGGAACCCCGCGATTTCACCGAGGGCGTCGGCGAAATGATCGGTGACATAGACAAAGCCCAGCGTGTCGTCGTCGCGGTCGCCCAAAACCTCGGCAACCGATCGGGCGGCCTGCTGCCATGTTTCCGCGCTGGCATGGGCAACGTGAAACTGGCCGGTCACAACGTCAGATGTTTCGTTCATATAACCAGAATAGGCTCGCCAACTGACGGGTCAACAGGATCACGTCCTTCGCCTATAATGTGACCATGAGAGACCACATCACTTGCCGGCCGTGACCGCGCGATCAACGGCGGCATCACCGTGACAGCGAGATGCGGTTGGTTTCTGGGGTTCGCGTTGTCATGCCTGGTCATCGCACCGGCCACCGCCGAATCGATCACGGTCAAAGGACTGACCTTCACCGATGAGCTCGGCGGGTTTCGCCTGTTGGCGGCATGGGGCAGCGGTTCGCTCGAAGACCCGATCACGGTGGTCGAAGAAATCACCAGCACCAGGGGCGCCGTCTTGATGATCCGAGGCGTTGGCCCGCATACCGGCAACGCCATTCCGACCAACCATCCCGCCGGCTTCGCACTGCGCAAGATCGTCACCAACGCGACCAACCAGACCTGGACGTTCTTTGATATCGAGTTGCAGAAGTTGCTGGGTACACCAAGCGACATCTACGACGGGCTGTCGTTCGGCCAGGATGCGCAGGCCGGGCGGCCGTTTACCTCCAATCGATTCGGCCAAAGCGTGTCGCAGGACGAGCCGCGCGATCACGTCACGTTTTTTGATGGCGTGGTCGAACCGGGCGAAACCGTCAGCATGGACTTCGTCATCACCGCAACCGGTTACGTCACAGAACTGATGCTGCTGCAAAAACCGAACCGCCCGGTCGCATCGATCGACGGCGGCGCCACGGACCACGGCGGATGATCGCGCGCATCAGACTGGGCTCCGGGCTGGTGCTTATGGTCTTTCTTGCCAGCCACCTGATCAACCACGCGCTGGGCATCCATTCTCTGGCCTGGATGGAGGCTGGCCGGCGTGTCTTCGATGGGGTTTGGCGCAGTACGCCGGGCACGGTCGTGCTGTGCGCGGCACTGGTCCTCCATCTGGGCCTGGTCTTCTGGGCGCTCTACCGGCGCAACAGCCTGGCCATGCCGCCACGCGAGTGGGCCCAGCTCTTGCTGGGGCTCACCATACCGCTGCTGGTCGCAGAACACGTGGCCGGCACAAGGGGCGCCAACGAACTGTTCGGCGTCAACGACACTTATCCCTACGTTATCTATGCGCTATGGGTGGACGCGCCGTGGAAAGGCGTTCTGCAGTCGGTCCTGATCATCACCGCCTGGCTGCACGGCTGCTTGGGGATACACTTCTGGCTGCGCCTGAAACCCTGGTATCGGCGCTGGCAATGGTGCGCCTTCAGCTTGGCAATCCTGGTCCCCATCCTTGCCCTTGGCGGTTTTGTCGGCGCCGGCATTGACGTCGCGCGCTTGGCCAGTGACCCCGACTGGCTGCCCGAGTTTCTCGCCTCGACCGGCGTCGGGCGCGTCTTCGAACAGCTCTCAGCCTTCATGGCCCAAGCGCAACTCTGGACGATCGCCGTGGTCGTGGCCTTGGTCGCCACCGTTCTGCTTCTCAGATGGCTTCGCATGGCATTTGCCGCCCGGCGAAAAGCCCCTCGCCTGACCTACCCCAACGGTCAGGTGGTCGAGATCGCGCCGGGCTCGACCGTGCTGGAGACCAGCCGCGCCGCCGACATTCCCCACGCCTCGGTTTGCGGCGGGCGCGGCCGTTGCTCGACCTGCCGCGTCCGGCTGGGCCACGGTCGAGATGATCTGGAACCGCCCGACGCCGATGAGCGCAAGGTCTTGGAGCGCATCGGCGATCCACCCCATGTCCGCTTGGCGTGTCAGCTTCGCCCGACCGCGGACCTTGCAGTCACCCCCTTGCTGCCCGCGCACGCCGGCCCCGCCGACGCGGTCATGCGCCAACGACCCGCCGGCGCCGGACGGGAACAGGAGATCGCCGTATTGTTTGCCGACCTCCGGGGCTTCACCACGCTGTCGGAAGCCAACCTTCCCTATGACACCGTCTTTGTCCTGAACCGCTATTTCGAAGCCATGGGCCATGCCATCGAGGGCGCCGGCGGGCAGATCGACAAGTTTATCGGTGACGGCGTCATGGCGCTGTTTGGCGTCGACGGCACGATCGATAATGGATGCCGCCAGGCACTCGACGCGACGGAGGCCATGAGCCACGCGCTTGCCGCGCTCAACCGTTCGCTCGCCAAGGAGATTGAACAGCCGCTTCGACTCGGCATCGGCCTGCATGTCGGGCCGGCGGTGATCGGCGAAATGGGGTACGGCGAAACCATGCACATGACGGCAATCGGCGACGTCGTGAACACGGCGAGCCGGCTGGAGGGTGCGACGAAAGATCTGCGCTGCGATCTCGTTGTCTCAGAGCGTGTCGTGGAGCTGGCCGGCGTGCCCGAGATGCCCGGGTTGCCTCACGATCTGACGGTTCGCGGCAAGCGGGAAACCCTTCGGGTACGCGCCATCAGCAACCTCGCCGGCACACCAAAGTTATAAACACCCTACCGAAGTCTCGTTGGCCAAGGACCATCCCTGGGGTAGTTTAAAGCCTGGGGTGACACACAGGTGGGTTTAAGATCGGTGCAGAAACGATCCGGTATTTTGGTGTCCGTGGTCTTGGCCAGTGCGCTTGTGCTGTCGCCGGCCTATGCCGACTTCGAAGCCGGCATGCAGGCCTATGACGCCGGTGACTACGCGGCCGCCATCTCGGAATGGCAGCCGCTGGCCGAACAAGGCAATCTGGAAGCCCAATTCGGCATGGGCATCATCTATGAGAACGGCCGCGGCATTGGCCGTGATTATACCGAAGCAGCCAAGTGGTATGCCGCCGCAGCCGAGGGCGGCCATCCCGGCGCCCAGTTCAATCTTGGAAACATCTACCAACAGGGCCTGGGTGTACCCAAGGACCCCTCGCGGGCGGTCTACTGGTGGACGTTGTCGGCGGCTCAGGGCTTGTCGGATGCCCAACTGAACCTGGGAATCGCCTATCACCGCGGCGACGGCGTCGCGCGTGACCAGGACTTGGCGTTCTCGTGGTTCGAGCGGGCGGCCGAAGCGGGCAACCCTATGGGCCAGTTCTCCGCCGGTTACGCCTATGAAACCGGCCTGGGGACCGAGGTCAATTTGAATGAAGCACGCCGCCTCTACGCGGCGGCTGCCGAAGCCGGTATCCAGCAGGCTGCAAATCGGCTGGCCGTTCTGGGTCCGCCCGATGACGTGGCCGCCACCGAACTCGTCCCCGAACCGGTCATGGAGACCGAGCCCGTCGAGTCGATTGAGTCGGCCGAGGTGATTCTGGAAGACGCGCCAAGCGAGGACATCACGGAGACCGAGCCCGTCGAGACAGACGAGGTCGCGGAAACCGTGCCGGAGCCGACCGTTGGCGACAGCGGTACGGAGCCGACAACCGATAGTTCGGCGATCGACTACAGCGCGGTCGAAGCGACCGAGACGGTCGAAACTGTCGAAACAGCCGCTGTCGAGACCGAGACGACCGTTGCCCCCGCGCAAGGCGGCGGCCCCTATATCCAGATCGCCGCATACCTGAGCGAAGACCGTGCCGAGGCCGCGTGGCAGGACATTACCGGGCGGTTTCCCGATCTGCTGGGCGGCCTGCCCCACCGTGTCTTGATGGTCGATCTTGGTGGTGAATTGGGCACGGTCTATCGCCTGCAGGCCGGACCGATGCCGGCCCAGGCTGAAGCGCAGGCTATCTGTAACGAGCTAAAGGCCAAGAACGCCGATTGTTTCCTGGTTGGACCTTAGATCCTACTGAGCGTCCGGGCTGTTGGCTTTCAGATAGGCAATGACGTTGGCGATGTCGTCCTCCTTGGTCAGGCGGAACGTCATTTTGACGCCAGAGATGTATTTGGTCGGCCCGGCCAACCATTCGGTCAGTGTTGCTTCGTCCCAAACGATGCCGGATTCGGGCAGCTTGCCGGAATCGAGCGATCCCGCTTCGTTTGAACCCGCCGCGCTGCCGTAGACCCCAAACAAATTTGGACCTTGCTTCGGTGCGCCGCCTTGTTCGATCGTGTGGCAGACCTTGCAGCGGTTGAACACCTTCTCACCTTGGGCAACATCGCCTTCGGCCCAAGCCGATTGCGCGGTGAGCCCAAGAGCGAGCGTGAGCAAAGATCCGAAAGCGGCAACACGTTTCATCGAAACACTCCGTTAAGAAAGAACTGAAAAACCGTGCAGGTCAATACGATCGTCAGGCGGGATGTTACAAATCAAATAACACTGTTCTTACGATCCTCTTACGATCCCGTGCACTCACCGCAGTTTTCGACCGGCAGATCCCTGGCCAACCATCCCGGACCGTCGCCGCTGCCGACCATGCCCTCGCCAATATCGTAGATCTGTTCAAACCCCTCGCCCTCCAGAAGGACATGCGCGATCGCGGAACGAACGCCGGCGGCGCAAATCAACGCGATCGGGCGTGACCTGTCGCCACCGGCAAGAGCCGTGACCTCTTCGACAAAATCCAGGTTCGGCAGACCATAGGCCAGAAACAGACTTGCCCTGCCAGCGCCCTCAGGAATACCGGTTTCGCGCCACTCCGATTCCGTCCGGATGTCGACAATCAGAAGCTCGCCCTGGCCAGACTGCTGCCATGCGTCCGGTGCCGAGAGCAGACCGTCGCCCTCCGCATAAGCCGGCGCAATAACAAAGAACACGAGCGCAAAAGCAAGGGATGGGCCGCGAACGGCCCATCCCCAGATCATCAAGCAGACGTTGGTTGTCATCGGTTGATGATGATCAGTTTCGATACTCCTCGGGGATGAAGAGCAGCGAATCCACCTCGGCGCCAATATGACAGTCGATGCAGAACGCCACCTTTTCTGTACCCTCCCCGTTTGTGGTGCCGACAGTCTTGCCGTTGGGCATGATCAGGGTGTAGCGCCAGTCATCGGAGTCGGCGTTAAATCCCGAAGCCATCTTCTCCATGACAAACAACGGTCCGGGCACCACCGTGCCCTTTGCCGTCACCGCGAAGCTGTCCTTGGCCAGCACGGCACCAGCAGGCATGGTGCCGCCGTTTTCGTACTCGCCATATGACTGCGCCGCTGCGGCGTCAGCGTAATTGTTCACGAAGCGTCCGCCGTGGGTGTACGACTTGTAGGGCACGGAGTTGTACTTTTCCCATCCGCTGTAGGCGGACGAGATGTCAAGACCGGTGCTGGACATCAAATTGGCCTTGGCATAGCCGACTTCCATCTGCGCCTTGATGCAGTCGTAAGCCGCCACAGCCTCGTCATTGGTCAGTTCGATGTCGACGCCGGCACCGCAGCCGCCGCACGCACCACAGCCGCCACACGCACCGCAACCGCCGCACGCACCACAGGCTCCACAAGCACCACAAGCACCACAGCCGCCACACGCACCGCAGCCACCGCAAGCGCCACAGGCTCCGCAAGCGCCGCAGGCCGAGCAGGCATCGCAGGCACTGCAGCCCGCCGCCATGCCGGCCGCAGGAACCGCCTCCGGATTCTCCTGCAAGCTCGCGCCGCAACCGCCGCACGCGCCACAGGCACCGCACGCGCCGCAGCCGCCACAGGCTCCGCAATCGGCCCAAGCGATGCTCGGCACCACGCAACCGGTGTCGGCTTCTGCCGCACAACCGCCGCATGCACCACAACCACCGCACGCGCCACACGCTCCGCAAGCACCACACGCGCCGCAGCCACCACAGGCTCCGCATGCACCGCATGCACCGCATGCACCGCATGCACCGCATGCGTCACAAGCAGAACATGCGCCGCAAGCAGAACATGCGCCGCAGCCTGCCGCCATGCCGCTTGGCAACGCTTCCGGGTTCTCATGGCTGGCGCCATCTTCGTCGTCGGACCCGTCGGATTTCTCACCGCGCGGTTCCCACCAGTCCTCGCCGTCGCGTTTGGCACGCACTGCAAACTTCATGGCGCCATTCGAGTCTTCCAGGCTGGCGCCGCAACATCCACCACACGCACCGCAGGCATCACAGGCCGCGCAACACGCCGAGCACGCATCACACGCGCCGCAAGCCGAGCACGCATCGCAGGCACCGCAGCCCGCCGCCATGCCAGTCGGCAGGGCGTCCGGATTGTCGAGGCTGGCGCCGCAGCATCCACCACACGCACCGCAGGCATCACAAGCCGCACAACATGCCGAACACGCATCACACGCGCCGCAAGCCGAGCACGCATCGCACGCACCGCAGCCCGCCGCCATGCCGGTCGGCAGGGCGTCCGGATTGTCGAGGCTGGCGCCGCAGCATCCACCGCACGCACCGCAGGCATCACAGGCCGCACAACATGCCGAACACGCATCGCACGCGCCGCAAGCCGAGCACGCATCGCACGCACCGCAGCCCGCCGCCATGCCGGTCGGCAGGGCGTCCGGATTGTCGAGGCTTGCGCCGCAACATCCACCGCACGCTCCGCAGGCATCACAAGCCGCGCAACACGCCGAGCACGCATCACACGCGCCGCAAGCCGAGCACGCATCGCAGGCACCGCAGCCCGCCGCCATGCCAGTCGGCAGGGCGTCCGGATTGTCGAGGCTGGCGCCGCAACATCCACCGCAAGCTCCGCAGGCATCACAGGCCGCGCAACACGCCGAGCACGCATCACACGCGCCGCAAGCCGAGCACGCATCGCACGCACCGCAGCCAGCCGCCATGCCGGTCGGCAGGGCGTCCGGATTGTCGAGGCTGGCGCCGCAACATCCACCGCAAGCTCCGCAGGCATCACAAGCCGCGCAACATGCCGAACACGCATCACACGCGCCGCAAGCCGAGCACGCATCGCACGCACCGCAGCCCGCCGCCATGCCAGTCGGCAGGGCGTCCGGATTGTCGAGGCTTGCGCCGCAACATCCACCACACGCACCGCAGGCATCACAAGCCGCGCAACATGCCGAACACGCATCACACGCGCCGCAAGCCGAGCACGCATCGCACGCACCGCAGCCCGCCGCCATGCCAGTCGGCAGGGCGTCCGGATTGTCGAGGCTTGCGCCGCAACATCCACCACACGCACCGCAGGCATCACAGGCCGCGCAACACGCCGAACACGCATCGCACGCGCCGCAAGCCGAGCACGCATCGCACGCACCGCAGCCCGCCGCCATGCCGGTCAAAGCACGATCGGCGATGGACAAGGAGGCGGGCATGGGAACGGCGGCCGGATTTTCGACCGCGCGTGGATTGACAAGGCGACAGCTGGCGCGACCACAAGGCGCTGCCGCAACGCTGACGGCAAGCGCAACGCCGGCGCCCATAAAGGCCGGCAGCATCGTGCTCGACAGCAGATTACGTTTGAGTTCACTCATAACCGAAGAAACCTCCCAAATATCCCAGTTGCCCTGCCCTCACGACAACGTGTCGACCGCTGCCTTTGAAAGTCGGCGAAACTATCGCCCCATAGCTCGAGGGTGCAGGGCGATGATATCGACTGACTTCGACATGGAACCAGTGATTTCCCTTTCACGTTAGCGTGAGAATGTAGTGGTGAAAAAGCCAGGGCTAGTGCGGCTTTCCGGCCTAACACTTGTAATCTTTGCAGGCATAGTGATGACGCCGGCATGGGCCCAGGACCCACCCCTGCCCGGCATGGACGTCATCGAGATTCCGGCCGGATCGTTTCTTGCCGGATCAACATCGGAAGAACGCGAGCGCGCCTATCAGCTCGACGAAGCTGCTTACGGCCACAGCCGCACCCGCGAACGCGGCTGGTACGAAGACGATGACGACCTGCACGAGGTCTATCTCGACACCTATTGGATCACCAAGAATCTGATCACCAACGCCCAGTATCAGGTCTTTGTCGAGGCTACGGGCCATCGAGTCCCGGACATCGACAAGGAGACCTGGGACGGCTTCGGCCTGATCCACCCTTACGAAAGAACGCGTCAATTCGCCTGGACAGATGGTGTGCCGCCGACCGGCCGCGAGGATCATCCGGTGGTCATGGTCAACCATGCCGATGCAACAGCGTTCGCCGTATGGCTATCTGAGGAAACCGGTCAGACCTGGCGGTTGCCGAGCGAAATGGAGTGGCAAAAGGCGGCGCGCGGCACGGACGGGCGGATGTTCCCGTGGGGCGACGAATGGGATCCCAACCTGGCGAACACGCACGATGCCGGCCCGTTTCGAACCGTGCCGGTGGGCTCTTTTCCCGAAGCCGCAAGTCCTTATGGCATGTTGGATGCCGCGGGCCAGGTGTTTGAATGGACGACGACCTTGAAACGCCCCGGCCGTTACTGGGTCAAGGGCGGGTCCTGGGATGACCGCGGGTGCGGCGTGTGCCGGCCAGCCGACCGGCACAGCCGCCCCGAGGACATTCAGCACATACTTGTCGGATTCAGGCTCGTGCTGGAACCCTGAGCCAGGCGCATGGGACCGGCCGGCGGCGCCTCAAGCGCCAGAAGGTTCCGCTCCTCGGCCGCCTCATAGGACGTTGTCCCTCGATCGGCGTGACCCGGCAGACCGGCCAGATGCGCTTCCGGCTGCCAACCACCGCGCGGCACTTCAACGCCGTGCAAGGCGATGTCCGCTTTGTGTGAGTTCTGATCAACACAGGCTATGGCCTGACTGGCCACCGACGTCGAGTCGCGCCATCCCCAAACAGCGATGATGGCGAAGGCCAGCGCGGCTACGACGAGCCAAGCGCCTAAGACTTCACGTATCGACTGCATACCCTTGATCTCCAATGTAAAAGCGGCCTTACCTGGCCGCGTGGGCCTCACCTGGCCTCGTGCGTTGCCACCATATGGTCATGAGGAATACGCAAGAAAAGGCACAAACGATCATCGCCCAGTCACATATGCTTCACGTAATCGATCACAATCTTGAAAGGTGGTGGCGCTGACGCCATCCTCACGCCCATGGCAATGACAGAAACCGCGACACCGGGCCTGGACGTCGATCTACCGCGACGGGTCCAGCTCGATGATTTGGACCGCAGCGACCTCGAAGAGATGCTCGAGGCCGGGCGTGATGTGCTCGAATGCTACCGGGTGCTGCGCAAAAACAACGACAACGTGGTCGGCGAACTGCTGCGCGACGTCGAAACCTTCTACCAGTGGCAGCACTATCCAAAGGGTGACATCTTCGACCGGGAGACCGGCAGCCAGTTCTATTATCACGCCCACCCTAAGGCCAGCCGGCCGGGTGAGCATGGCCATTTCCACACCTTCATGCGCGCCAAAGGGATGCCCAAGGGCACCGAACCCGTCCCTTACGACGGCGACAAGGTGTGGCCCTTGGGTCCCGATGCGCTGAGCCATCTGATCGCGATATCGATGGATCCAAAGGGGTATCCCATCGGCTTGTTCACGGTGAACCGGTGGGTCACCGGGGACACGTGGTATGCCGCCGAGGATGTGGTGAAGATGGTCGACCTGTTCGACATCGATCACGCCCGCCCCTCCTGGCCGGTCAACCGCTGGGTCACGGCGATGATGCGCCTGTTCCGTCCGCTGGTGCATGACCTCGTAAGGGAACGCGATCTGGTCATGGCGGCATGGCGCGACAGTCATCCGGGAACCGATGTCTATGCCGACCACGGTCTTGAGATCACGTCGGCCAGCACGATTTCCGTCGAGAAGCAGATCACGCGCATCCGCAGTCTTCTCGCCTAGAACAGATCCCGTATTGCCGATCTGCCCGCTCCTGCGGTGCCTCAAACAAGTGGCGCCGTCTCCGGGAGGGGGGATCGGAGACGGCGCCTATTACAAAGACCGAAATGAACTGGCGAAAACCCTATTGGGGGACGGGGTGGGTTTCACCAAACCGGAGAGAATCCAGGGGAGTACATTCCCCCCGGCCTACGACGCTGCGAGTCGTCTTCCGGCCTTCCTTGCCCCAGATATGTCGATCCGAAGCCCCTTGTACAAGACCATGAATGACGCCTCGCACCGATGTGATGGAACATTGAGCGAGTTTTTGCACAGATCACAAATTTGCCCGCTAAATCATCAGCTTCGGGCGTCTGTTCGCGTTGTTAACTGCCACGTTTTTGCCGGATTTAATGGGGCTAGAAAACCGCCGGGACTACAACCGCTTGCACAGCGCGCCATTGCGCCGGGGGAATCGGAAACGATCATTCGGCAAAGCCTATCCATGGCGAATCGGGCTTACGGCTGAATGCCGCCGAGCCATCCGCGACCTGCGCCTGAACGGTCTTCCAGTTATCGGCGCCGCGCGTGATGCGCGAACGCATGTCGGAGGTCCATTGGCCTTTAACCTGTTCATCCCAATTCAGATAGAGCTTGTCGTCGACAACGCTCCACGCCGTCGCGGGATCGACTTCGGCGGCATACGCGCCAACCGACAGCGCATAGGCACACCAACCGCCGAACTGCGGCGCGTAGGCTTCGGGATCGCCGGCAAAGAGGTCACGGTTTTCGGCGCTGGCGAAATGCCACGTCGCGCCGTTCCAAGCATGGCTCAGTGTGGGATCGCCTTGCACGGCTTCACCTTGGGTGAAGTAAGCGACCGTGTCATAGCCACCAATCGCGACGCCATCGGGCGTCACATTCACTGAGCTGTCGGCATGCGCCCAATGGGTGAAGAGCGCCGACGCCAGCATCACACACAGCACGAAAGCGATTCGTCGCATAGCCCGATCCTCTCCGGTCGTTTCGCGCAACATCATCGGCCAAAGTGACCTCGACGCGCCAATCGCCGTTGGCCACCATGTCGATAGCCTGGTGCTATGGTCCGACCATCGCATCACCGGCGCCAACCCGCTGCAGGAATCCTGCCGATGACGAATACTCTCTTAGGGGTTCTCGCCTTCACGCTGATCCCCTGTATCGGCATTCTTGCCGGCAGCGCAGCCGCCCTGGCACGTGCGCCAGGGCCGAGACTGATCAGCGCGTTTCAGCACTTTGCCGCCGGTGTGGTGTTTGCCGCGGTGGCGGTGGAACTACTGCCGCAACTCCACACTCTGGATTCACCAGTCGCCATGATCGTCGGCTTTGTGCTGGGGATCGGGGCGATGCTGATGTTCAAGGCCCTGTTCGAAGATGCCGGTATCGTTGTTCCCATGACCGTGGACCTTTTCGTCGACGGCTTACTGATCGCCGTCGGTTTTGCTGCCGGCGTGATGGGCGGGACGGTTCTGTTGATTGGCCTGACGCTGGAAACGCTGTCGCTGGGACTGTCGACGGCCCCCGCGCTGGTAAAGCGCGGCATGACACGGTCGCGGGCTGTTGTGATGTTGGTCGCGATCAGCCTGGCCATCCTTGTCGGCGCGGCGGCCGGTCATCTCATTGCCGGCATGTCGGGCGCCTTTCTGGCCGGTATTCTTGGTTTCGGTGTCGCGGCGCTGCTCTATCTGGTGACCGAAGAATTGTTGAGCGAAGCGCACGAGGTGCCGGATACGCCGATCGTCACCGCGACCTTCTTCGCCGGTTTCCTGGTGCCTATCGTGATAGCGGCCGCCTGAGACACTCTCCGATCAATCTTCACCACCGGCCCACTCCCCCGCCCGGCCACGCCGAGGATGCTGCAATGGCTGGCCGGGCGCGGGAGTGGGCCGGCTACGATGCGAAGGCAAATGCTCAAACACCGCTCGCTAGCGATCGACCACCACCTGACCCTGACGCACGGCTCGGTAGAGTGGGTTACGTCCGACCCAATAGGCGAGATCGCCCGGGCGCTCGATGTTCCAGATCGCCAGATCGGCCGCCTTGCCCACCTCCAGTGTGCCATGCGTCGCGCCCATGCCGAGCGCAAGGGCGGCATTGCGCGTCACGCCAGCCAGTGCCTCCTGGGGCGTCAACCGGAACAAGGTGGCCGCCATGCTGAGCATCAACAACAGCGACAACACCGGTGAGCTGCCCGGGTTGGCATCGGTCGCGACGGCAATCGGCACGCCCCGTTCGCGCAACAGGTCGACGGGCGGGAGCTTGGTTTCGCGCAGGACATAGAACGCACCGGGCAGCAGCACCGCCACCGTACCGGCCTTTGCCATCGCCTCGACACCGTCGGCTGAGAGATACTCCAGATGATCGGCCGAGAGCGCACCGTAGTCCGCGGCAAGCGCGGCGCCTCCCATGTCGGAAAGCTGTTCGGCGTGGATCTTGGTCGGCAGTCCAAGGTCGCGCGCCTTCATAAGGACACGTTCGGTGTTGGCCAGGTCAAAGCCGATGGTTTCACAGAAGACGTCGACGGCATCGGCCAATCCCGCGCGTGCCGCCGCCGGCATCATCTCGTCGACGACAAGGTCGATATAGGCATCTTCGCGGTCCTTAAAGTCTTCCGGCAAAGCATGCGCACCAAGGAAAGTTGTCTTGATCGTCACCGGCCGCATCTCCGCAAGCCGACGTGCCACCGATAACATCTTCAGTTCGCTCTCGGTCTCCAGACCGTAACCAGATTTGATCTCAATCGTCGTCACGCCTTCCGCGCGCAACACATCGAGACGCGGTAACGCCAGGTCGACAAGTTGATCGTCACTGGCGCTGCGTGTCGCACGCACGGTCGAGAGGATGCCGCCGCCTGCTTGTTGCAGCTCGGCATAGCTGGCGCCGTTGAGCCGCATCTCGAACTCCTGCGAACGGTCACCGCCGAATACGAGATGGGTATGACAGTCGATCAACCCGGGCGTCACCCAGCGTCCGTCGCCATACCATACGTCGTGCGCCAACGACGACGGCTGGCCAGGCAAGTCCGAAGCCGGACCGGCAAAGACGATCTCGCCGTCGGCAATAGCCAAGGCGCCGTGGTCGATGGCGCCATACCCGTCCTCCCCTGGCAGCATGGTCGCCAGGCGCACGTCCAGCCACAGCGTATCCCACATGGTTGCCACGCTTTCCTTTTCGATCATGAAGTGGCACGCTTATGCGGCTTTGCGCCGCTGTGCAAGGTGTCGACTGACAAGATGGTGGTGGTTCTGCGCTGCGTGGCGAGTGTCGGCGCGAGATTGGGGAGCCATGGATTTTTTTGCCAAGTCCGCCCTTTTATCCAGGGGTTGGGCGCAGGACGTGTTGTTGCGAACCGACGACGACGGTCTGCTGAGCGAGGTTCGCAGCAACGCTCGACCGACACGCTCGTCCCTGCGTTTGGCCGGCCCGGTTATGCCCGGCATGCCAAACCTCCACAGTCACGCGTTTCAGCGCGCCATGGCCGGCCTTGCCGAAAGCGCCGGTAAGGAGCCCGACAGTTTCTGGACATGGCGTGAGGTCATGTACCGGTTCGTGAGTCGGCTTGACCCCGAGCAACTGGGTGCCATCGCCGCGCAGCTCTATCTGGAAATGCTGAAGGCCGGCTATACGTCGGTCGCTGAGTTTCATTACTTGCACCACCAGCCGGGTGGTCGCCCGTATGACGACTTGGCGGAGATGGCGAACCGCATTGTGCGTGCCGCCCAGCAGACCGGCATCGGTCTGACCTTGCTGCCGGTGCTCTACGCCTATGGCGGGTTCGGCGGCAAACAGCCGGCGCGCGGCCAGGCGCGGTTTATCAACGGCGCCGACCGGTTCTTGAGACTGGTGCAGGAGTTGAAGGCGCGTCACGACAACAAACTCAACATGCGGATCGGCATCGCGCCGCATTCGCTGCGCGCCGTCACCAAGGGACTTCTTTCGGAAACACTGACCGGCCTGAACCGGATGGACGACACCGCGCCGGTGCACATTCATATCGCCGAACAAACGCGCGAAGTCGAAGACTGCCAAGAGTGGTCGGGCATGCGACCTGTGACGTGGCTCTATAACCACTTCAACGTCGGGCCGCGCTGGTGCCTGGTGCATGCCACCCATATCAACCGGATGGAAGCCTGGATGGTCGCAAACAGCCAGGCGGTCGTCGGTTTGTGCCCGACAACGGAAGCCAACCTGGGCGACGGCATCTTTCCGCTTGGCCTATATCTGCGCGGCGAAGGTTCGTTCGGCATCGGGTCGGACAGTCACATCTCCGTCAGTCCGATCGAGGAACTGCGCTGGCTTGAATACGTGCAGCGGCTGCGTCGCGAGATTCGCAATGTCGCGGTCACCGACCGCCAGCGCCATGTCGGCATGCGGCTGTGGCACGATACCGTCGCCGGCGGCGCCCAAGCGCTTGGCCAGCCGGTTGGCGGGCTGAAGATCGGCAACCGCGCAGATTTTATTGTCGTCGATCCCAACCATCCGCTGCTGATTGGTCGCGAAGGTGCGACGTTGGTCGACTCGCTGGTTTTCTCCGGCAACCAGAATCCGATAACCGATGTTTTCGTCGGCGGCGAACAGGTGATCACCGACGGTTTCCACGAACGCGAAGAGTCGATCAACCGGCGGTTCCGCCGCGCCATCAACCAACTTCACGCCTAGAACGGACCAAACATTGTAGTCGGTCAGCGTTTGCCGGCACTTCGGGCAAAACCCAGCAACATTCAACATGTAAGCAATATTCGCAAACTATGACAGCCGTCACACCGTTCTTTCTCGCGTAGGTTGCGACTCATTAGTATTGTCAATCCCGCCAACTGCTCTATCGCGGGTTGTGGTCGGCTGTTTCCCCGGCATACGCCCCGGCTGAGCGACTTGATTAAGACAAAATCTGGAGGGACTTGGATTATGTCTTTTGGACGCCGAGACGTTTACGACCGACGGAGCGAGCCACGCACCGATATCCTGCAACGGGTCAGCCTAGTCTTCGGAGAAAAAGATGCGACGGCGACTGGGTTAATCCGCAACATCTCGATGAGCGGCCTAAGGTTTGTCGCCGACACGCCGCTCAACCTGCCGCGCCACGTAACCTTGGTCTTCGGCAACGGCGAGCGCTTCGACTGCGATGTCGTGCGCGAGGAAAACGGTACGGAGTTCGGTTTGAAGTTCGCCGACCTCGGCGCCTTCGGCCGCTCCGAGGCTAAGGAGAGCATCGACGCAGTCTATCAAATCACCAAAAGCCGCTCGCCCATGGACATCTACAACATGATGGAGCGGGTCGAATTTTTTGGTGACGAGGAACTCGAGTCGGCAACGCGCGACTATGCCGCCGCCTATGATCACATGATCGGCCTTTACCGAAAGCGGGTCTTTGCGCAGCAAACGTAGTGCACACCGGGCTCATTGCCCGCCGGACCGCAACCAACCCGGGCACGAGCGCCACAGCGGCGAAAGCGGGTTCTCTCGATGTCATGCGGTCAGACGTTCATCGCAAACAGATCCGCGGGCATAAATCGACGGAACCCGCCATCGCGCACCAACGTGGCGATGGTTTCGATGTCGGGCGCGAAAAATCGGTCTTCGTCATAAAAGGGCACGCGTTCGCGTACCAGGTTCATCGCGCCGGCAAGCTTTGCCGAGGTGTGAAGCGGCTTTCTGAAATCGATACCTTGGGCGGCGGCCAACAGCTCGATCGCGGTAATCGCGGCTGCGCTATCGGCCATGGCGAGCAGCCGGAATGCGCCGTGGGTCGCCATCGAGACGTGGTCTTCCTGGTTGGCTGATGTCGGCAGGCTGTCGATGCTGGCCGGTGCTGCCTTCTGTTTGTTCTCGGCGGCAAGCGCGGCAGCCGTCACCTGGGCGATCATGAAACCGGAGTTGACGCCGCTGTCGTCGACCAGGAACGGCGGCAGGTTACTCATCCGGGCATCGGTCAGAAGCGCGATGCGGCGCTCACTGAGCGAACCGATCTCGGCCAGCGCGAGCGCCAGGTTGTCGGCGGCAAGCGCAATCGGCTCGGCGTGAAAGTTTCCGCCAGAGAGCACATCACCGTCGGCGGCAAACACAAGTGGATTGTCGGTAACACCGTTCGCTTCGCGCGTGATGATATCACCGGCAAAGCGCAGATGGTCGAGGCACGCGCCCATCACCTGGGGCTGGCAGCGCAGCGAATACGGATCCTGCACACGATCGCAATCGACATGGGACTTGCGGATCTCGCTGCCGTCGAGCAGATCGCGGTAGAGTGCCGCGATGTCCTGCTGACCTCGTTGCCGGCGTACGGCGTTGATGCGCTCGTCAAACGGGGCGTCGCTACCGAGCGAGGCGTCGATACTCATGGTGCCGGCGATGACGGCGGCGGCGAAGACGTCGTGGATGGCCAGCAGGCCACCCGCCGCAAGCGCGGTCGACACCTGGGTGCCGTTCAGCAGCGCCAGACCTTCTTTGGCATCGAGTTGAAGCGGCGCCATGCCGAGCGCTTCAAGGCCCTCCTCCGCCGGCATCGATTTGCCGGCGACCTTGATCGACCCGACGCCGATCAACGCGGCCGAGAGATGGGCCAGCGGCGCCAGATCACCGGACGCGCCGACCGACCCTTGCTGCGGCATCCGCGGCAGGGCGTCCGCATTGTAAAATGCCAGAAGCGCTTCGATGACCTCGCGCCGACACCCGGAGAAACCCTGGCTGAGCGCGTTGATTTTGAGAGCCAGCGTCCGGCGCACGACGGCATCGGGCAGCTCGGCACCGACACCCGCCGCGTGGCTCAAGACGATACGGCGCTGCAGGTCGCGCAGACGGTCATGCGGGATCGAGGTGTTGGCCAGGCTGCCGAAACCCGTGTTGATGCCATAAACCCGCTCGGTCCCGTTGGCGACCGCCTGGACCAGATCGGATGCCCGTTCGATCGCAGGCCACGCGTCGTCGTCTATCGTCAGGCGGTTTCCCGCGTCACCAAGCACGGCAATATTGCTGAGCGTGAGCTGGCCGGGCACCAGCCGAAAGTCATTGGTCATCGTTTCGATCTGCACCACCAGGGGCATCGCACGATCTGCGACGCCGGAACTCCTCGATTAAACCCGTGATTGCGCCAGCGCAAGCTTGTTTACATGGCTCGATTGCGGCCTTAGCGTCATCGTCTAAAGGGTTCTGCTCAAAGGATAACATCCATGACAAGGGAGCGGGCGCGCCGGCGCGAGAGGCGCAGCAAGGGGCAACGCTTTCATCAACTGCCGTGGCGGCGGGTGACCAACCCGTTCCCGCCGCTTGAGGCCGTTTCCGCCGACGAACTGCAGATGATCCAGGATCGTTCGCTGGAGGTCCTGGAAGATATCGGCATCGAGTTCCTGGACGACCGCGCGCTCGACATTCTTCAAAAGGCCGGCGCCGATGTCGATCGCGGCAACCGGCGCGTTCGCTTTGACCGCAATCTCGTCGCCGAGGCCGTCGCCAAGGCGCCGGCCCGTTTCACACTTCATGCCCGTAACCCCGAACGCAATCTGGAGATTGGCGGCAACGCGATCGCATTTTCGCCAGTCGCCAGTCCGCCGTTTGCTTCCGACCTGGACAACGGCCGGCGCGAGGGCAACTTCGCCGATTACCAGAATTTCTTGAGGCTCGCGCAAAGCCTCAACATCCTGCATCTGGTGTGCGGTTATCCGGTCGAACCGACGGACCTACCGGCACCGACCCGACATCTCGATTGTTACGCGGCCTTCGCACGGCTGACCGATCGCGCTTGGCACGCCTATTCGCTGGGCCGCGACCGTGTCGAAGACGCGCTCGACATTATCTGTATGGTGCGCGGCATCGATCGCGAGCAATTGATGCACGAGCCAAGCGTCGTTACGGTCGTCAATGCCAACTCGCCGCTTCGCTATGACGGCCCGATGCTGGATGGGCTTCTGCGTATGGCCGATCATCACCAGCCGGTCATCGTGACGCCGTTCACGTTGTGCGGTGCCATGGCGCCGGCGACGGTGGTCGGCGCGTTGACGCAGCAGAACGCGGAAGCGCTGGCCGGCATGACGTTGATCCAACTCGCCAATCCCGGCGCGCCGGTGATGTATGGCGGCTTTACCAGCAATGTCGACATGAAGTCCGGCGCGCCGGCCTTCGGCACGCCGGAATACACCCGCGCCGCCTTGATCGGCGGTCAGCTTGCCCGGTTGAACGGCGTGCCCTATCGCTCCAGCAACACCAACGCGTCGAACGCGCCCGATGCCCAAGCGGCGTACGAATCCCAGATGTCGATCTGGGGCGCCGTAATGGGCCACGTGAACCTGATGATGCACGGCGCCGGTTGGCTGGAGGGCGGCCTGGTGGCGAGTTTTGAAAAGATGATCATCGACGTCGAGATGCTGCAGATGATTGCCGAAGTCCTGGAGCCGATCACGGTCACGGACGCGGAGATCGGCATCGAAGCCATGGCCGATGTCGGCCCTGGCGGTCACTTCTTCGGGACCCAGCACACACTGGATCGCTACGAGCACGCCTTCTACGAACCCGTCGTCTCGGACTGGCGCAACTTCGAAAGCTGGGTCGAGGCCGGCAGTCCCGATGCCGCCCAGCGCGCCAACGTCATCTGGAAACAATTGCTGGATGACTACACGCCACCACCAATGGACCCGGCGATCGAAGAAGAACTTGAGGCGTTCGTGAGCCGGCGCAAGGCTGAGACCAAAGACGCCGCCTGATCGTCACCGCAGTCTCGGCTTTGGCGTTTTCGTGACCAAAGGTGACGCCCTGGTGCTTTCCAGCGGCATGAGGCGCTCCCTAGCCTTTCGCCGACCCTCATAGAGAACAGTTCAGGCGGATTCCTCATGGCCCGACGCACATCTAGACGCCAAGCCGGCGGCCGGGCCAAAGGCGCCCTTCATCAGTTGCCCTGGCGGCAGGTCAGAAACCGGTTCCCGCCGGTCGATATCCTGAGCGCCGATCAGATCGAGCACATCCACAACAGCTCGCTTCAGGTGCTCGAAGAATTGGGCATGGAAGTCATGGGCGAGAGTGCGCGGCGTCTTCTGAAAGACGCCGGCGCCGATGTCGACGACGCGACCATGCGCGTGCGCTTCGACCGCACCATGGTGATGGAACAGATTGAGAAGGCGCCGGCGGAGTTCACCATCCACAGCCGCAACCCCGACCGCGACGTTGTCTTTGGCGGCAACCACGTGGTCGTCACGCCGGTCAGCAGCACACCGAACTGTTCGGATCTCGACCGCGGCCGCCGCCCCGGCAGCTACGACGACTTCTGCGATCTCCTGCGTCTCTCCCAAAGCCTCAATGTCGTCCACTACTACGGCGGCTATCCGGTCGAACCGCAGGACCTGCCGGTGCCGACCCGTCACCTGGATTGTTACATCGCGTTCATCACCTTGACCGACCGCGCGTGGCGCACCTATTCGCTGGGCGGCGACCGGTGCCGTGACGGCATCGCGATGAACAAGATCGCGCGCCAGATCGGCGACGATGAGATGCGCGCCAAACCCGGCCTGATGACCATGATCAACACCAACTCGCCGCTGCGCCTGGACGGGCCGATGAGCGAGGGTTTGATGGAGATGGCGCGCGCCGGTCAGGGCGTTGCCATCACGCCCTTCACCCTGTGCGGGGCGATGGCGCCGGCGACGCTTGCCGGCGCCCTGGTGCAGCAGAATGCCGAGGCGTTGGCAGCGCTCGCCCTGGTGCAGTTGGCCAACCCCGGCAATCCCGTGATGTATGGCGGCTTTACCAGCAATGTCGACATGAAGTCGGGCGCGCCGGCCTTCGGCACGCCGGAATACGTCAAAGCGACGCTGGCCGGCGGTCAGTTGGCGCGCCATTACGGCATTCCCTTCCGCACCAGCAACGTCAACGCCTCGAACGCGCCGGACGCGCAAGGCGCGTACGAGTCCGGCATGTCGTTATGGGCCGCGTTCCTGGCGCACGGCAACATGATCCACCATGGCGCAGGCTGGCTGGAAGGCGGCCTGGTCTCCAGCTTCGAAAAGATGATCATCGATGCGGAGATGCTGCAGATGATGTTCGAGACGCTGGAGCCGCTCGAGGTCACCGATGACGCCATCGGCCTCGACGCCATGCGCGAGGTCGGGCCGGGCGGCCACTTCTTCGGTGCTCAGCACACGCTCGAACGTTATGAGACCGCATTCTATGCGCCCATGCTGAGCGACTGGCGCAACTTCGAGACCTGGGCCGAAGCCGGCAGCCCGGACGCGGCGCAACGCGCCAACCGGATCTGGAAGCAGCTTCTGGAGAGTTACGAGGAACCGGCGCTTGATCCGGCAATTCGCGAAGAACTCGACGCCTATGTCGCGCGGCGCAAGGAAGAAGGCGGCGCCGAAGACAGCTAGGGCGCGCCGCCGCCTTTCGTGTCAAGGCCGCTTTCATCCGGTTTAAGGGCCCGCATCACGGTATCGAGCAAGAAGCTGAGGACAAACCAGGTCGCCAGGAACGCCACACATTCCAGGAGGAACGACTGGAACTTGTAGAAGAGTTCCGCGATCACCAGCGCGGCCAAGCCGCCCGGCGCCTCCTTGATCAAGAATCGGCGCAAGCCTTGTGACCTGATCATCTGATGCATCGCTTTTTTCCTCTCCTCAACTGATCTAAGCGTTAGCCCAGCGCTCGACCGCCGCGCGGTCGCGCTCGCGCCCGAAGTGGACGACGCGCGGTTCAATGCTGTTGCGCGTACCGCCACCGCGCAGGGTGAAGCCGCTCGCGATCCAGGTCAGGCCATCCGGCGAATGGCGTCGACACGCCAGGTAATCGCCCCACTTGCCGTCAATCGGACCATCGGTGCCGTTGCGCGTCGAACGTAACTGCCAGCCCGCCGAATAGTCGTCCCAGATGCCGACGAGGTGGCTGGGATGGACACTGCCGCCGCCCATAAAGAGTGTGATACCGACATGGCCGCGATCGTTCGGCGCGGCTTCGGGATAGGCAAACGCGATGCGCCGATTCCAGATATCCGGTTCATCAACAACGTCCTTGGTGTCTTCGTCCAGACGGACGACGCGCACATAGGGCCGTGGACGTGCGGCTCCCAGACGGTTGGCCGACCACATGACGCCGATCTGCCCGTCGGCGACCCAGGCGCCGGTGATGCGCGAATCACAGCGGGTCAACCAATTCCGCCCATCCGGTCCCGCCGCGCTGTACTGGCCGGCCGCCCAGAACGAGATATCGACATCGGTGACGGAGACATCGGGCGAATCTTCGGGCCATGAATAGACACGCAGTTGTCGGTTCGAATTGTGGCTGACGATATGCATGACATCGCGCGCGCCCTGCACGCAACGCAGCGAGAAGTTGGTCGTCGTCTGAAAGTGCGTGTGGGTCAACTGTCCGTTGGACGCCAGTTCATCCAGCGACAAGCGAAAGACGACACACCGCGTCCATCGGTCGTCGGAGACACGGAACAGGTTCGACCCGACATAGAGATAGTTGTTCGACAGCGCCGCGTGGTTGTAGTCGAACCACTCACCCTGCCAGGCGGCATTGACGTTGCCGGGTTTCAGGTCCCACCAGCGCCACGTGTTGTTGCCCAGCGTCGCGCCCTGCTTCACCGCGATACGCAGGGTGTTCGTGTTGTTGGCGGTGACGTACTGCAGAATCCAGAACAGGAGGTCGCGGCCGGGGTCGTAGATCACCGTCTGATCGCAACAGAAACCGCCATCGACTGGCGGCAACAGGTTGAACGGGCTGATGTTCGCCCAGGTTGCGCCGTTGTCGAGCGAACGCGTCGCATACCAGTTCCCGGTCAGGAGGATCTGCTGGCCGTTGTTGGCGATGCTTGGCTCGCCGACCGTCGAGGTTTGGCCGCCCGTATCCGCGTCCGCCAGTCCGACATTGCGAAACATCACGAAGTCACTCGGCGGCATCGCCTGGCCCCCCTCTGCCAATCAAGGCGTCGTCAGTCGTTGCGACGCGGGCGCGCTCGTTTTTTCATTCCCAACGGTTTGTCGGCCTCGGTTTCAGGCACCTTCGGTGCGGCGACCTTGCCCTTCGGCTTGTCGTCGAGTTTCGGTCCGCCGGCGCGCCGTTTGGTGCCGATCTTTTCCTGGCGCGCCTCAAGTTCATCGGCGGCAAGGAGGTCGGCGGCCTTTGCGCGTGCGCGCACGCCGGACTTGCGCGCGCGCTTGGCCTTGCCGAGCGAACCCTCGCTCGCCCGGATCGTCGGACGTTTTCGTGTTTTCTTTGCCATGTGTCCCCCACCGCTGCGTGGCCGTGCTGACACCGCTAAAGTGTAGCCGCACACTGGCCTGAGTCCAAGCTGGCGATCCCGCGAAATGTTCAAGGTTTGCGCGGCGTTGCCGCTGTGGCAGGCTGCCGCGCTGCAACATAACGGGGTGTCATGGCCGAGATGGACTTTGAGATTCTGGATCCTTCTTTCGAACGCCTTGTGAACACGAGCGCACGGGTCGAACGGTTATGGAGCCGCGGACGGTGGACCGAAGGGCCGGCCTATTTTCCGGCATTAAGGTCACTTGTCTTTAGCGACATTCCCAACGACCAGCTGCTGCGCTGGGACGAGACGACCGGCAAGACCGGCGCGCTGGTCGCCGGTGCGGGACGTTACACCAATGGCAACACGGTCGATCGCGAAGGCCGTCTGATCAGCTGTGAGCACGGGACCCGCCGCGTCACGCGCACCGAGCACGACGGCACCTTGACGGTGCTGGTCGATAACTTTGACGGGAAGCGCTTCAACAGCCCCAACGATGTCGTCGAGAAGTCGGACGGCTCTATCTGGTTTACCGATCCCGCCTACGGCATCGATTCGAACTACGAAGGATATGAGGCCGATCCGGAGCTGGATGGCTGCTACGTGTTTCGTCTGGACCCGCAGTCCGGCGAGTGCCGCATCGTCGCCGACGATTTCTCACGCCCCAACGGCCTTGCCTTCTCGCCCGACGAGACGAAGCTCTTTATCGTCGACAGTGGGGGCACCACGCACGGCAAGGGCGAACGGCACATGCGCGTGTTCGACGTCGGCGATGACGGGAACCTGTCGGGCGGCGCGGTGTTCGCGACATGCACGGCGGGCGGCTTTGACGGGTTTCGCTTCGACAACCGGGGCCGCATCTGGACGAGTGCTGAGGACGGCGTGCATTGCCTGGACAGCGACGGCAACCTGTTGGGCAAGATCCTGATACCGGAGTGCGTATCCAACGTGTGTTTCGGCGGACCCAAACGCCACCGCCTGTTCATCACCGCGACGACATCGCTCTATTCGGTTCTGCTGCCGGCGACCGGGCTTAAGACGTTCTAGAGCAGATCCCGGTTAGGTGGAACCGTTCATCGGTTCCACCTAAACACGACCCGCTCTCTATCGATGAGTAGAGCAGATTCACCCGTCTTGACGGCATCGCGAAGCGATTCCATCAAAACGGGATCTGCTCTAGGCTCGTTCAGTACCACTCCACCCGATGCCAACTACCGGGTCCAAGCGTACCGACCATGTTGAATGTGTCCTTGTTGGGCACCTCATAGGAGCCACGATCAGTCCAGTCGCTGGTCTCGGACGTCATTTGCCATGTTCCGTCCTTGGCCGCGAAGGTGCCGCTGTGGCCGAACACATCCTCTTGGTAAAAAACGTAGGTCCCGTCTGCAGCGATATCCAATGTCCAGCGCCGCCAATCATTGCCTTCGAGCACGAAGAGCTCCCATAGGCCGACCACCTGGCCCTCGACCGGCCCGTCGACCGCGATCAGGGGCTCGCCAAGTTCTTTCAGTCTAACCTGCGCGTCGTAGTGGCCCATATCGGCGGCTATCCGGTACCAACGCACGGCCTCCCCGTAGTCCGGCTCAATGCCATCGCCATAATAGTAGGTGTCACCGAGGTCGAAGGGTGCGTCGTAGTGTCCCTGGTCGGCGGCAGCCTTGAGCCAGCGGATCGACTCCGCCAAGTTCACGTCAACCCCCTCGCCCATATAGTAGACCCAGCCCATCTCATATTGAGCGTCCATGTGGCCCTGCTCGGCGGCAAGCAGTGTCCAGCGCGCAGACTCGACGAGATCCAGCGGCACGCCTTCGCCGGCGTAATACATGCTGCCCAACGCGAACTGTGCCTCTGCGTGACCCTGCTCGGCGGCCTGACGCGTCCAGTAAGCGGATTGCTTGAGGTCGACCGGTATGCTGTCGCCCCAATAGAGCATCTCGCTGTACTGAAACTGGGCGTCGGCATGGCCTTGTTCCGCGGCGGCAAGAAACCACCTCGCGGCTTCCTCAAAGTTCTGCTTGGTGCCGAAACCGTCGAAGTACAGGAAGGCAAGCTCGTACTGGGCATCCGCGTTGCCGGCTTCCGCTTCGGCCATGTATTCGGCAAAGGCGGTAGCATAATCGCCTTGATTGTAGGCCTGTTCGGCTTCAGCCATGCCAGCTTGGGCCGGCACCGACCACGCGGCCAGAACAACGACCAGGACCCCAAAAAATCGAACAACGGGTTGCAGCATCACGACCTCCCTCACCGCGTTATCGACACAATAACCGCCAGCGCGCCTGTACAACACTAGACCATCCGGAAACCTTGCGCACACGTGACATTGCGGCATACGCCCCATAAAACGGTCGCGGTGCCATAGGCAGTGTTACCGAGAACGGTAACGCGTCATTGTGGCCAGCGGGCGGCATACCGGTGGGTTAGAGGGGGCGGCATGGCAGCGGGCAAGTCATCGAAGCGTTGGGTTGTCGCCGCATGGCCGGTGACCTCGACCGGTGATGCGATGGCGTTTTCCTGGTACGTGATCCTCGCGGCCGCCGTGTCCCTCGGCGGGCTGCTGACCCTGCCCAGGACGCTCGGTCACAGGATGGATTGATTCAGCGATGGCGACTCTGAAAACCGCACGCAACGACGCCAGCGTCGATGCCTATCTCCAGACCGTCGAAAACGAGAGCCGGCGCGAGGACTGCCGGACGGTCATCGACATCATGATGCGCGTCACCGGCGAGGCACCGGCCATGTGGGGGCCCAGCATCATCGGCTTCGGCAGCTATCACTACAGGTATGACAGCGGCCGCGAAGGCGACTTCTTCCTGACCGGTGTGGCGCCACGCAAACAGGCGCTGACCGTCTACATCATGCCGGGCTTCAGCAGCTATGACGGCCTGATAGCCAAACTCGGCAAACACAAGACCGGACGCTCCTGCCTCTACATCAGGAAGCTGGAGGATGTCGATCTAGAGCTGTTGGAAAAGCTGATCGCGAAGTCCGTTGTCTGGATGCGCGAAAAGTATCACGTCTGACTGATCTCTTAGGCCGGCTTCCTGCCCGGCACGATAACCAGCGCGACGCCGATGACGGTGAGCACCATGCCGGCGATGCCGATCGGCGTCAGGGTTTCGCCCAGCATGACCCAGGCCATGGCGGTCGCGGTCGGCGGCACCAGGAAAAACAGGCTGGTCATGCGCGAGGCCTGACCGCGCCGGATCATGATGGTCAAAAGCGTGATCGAGATCAGCGACAGAAAGATCGCGACATAGAGCAGCGCCAGGATCATGTCGGTCGACCAGTTGATGGTCTGGTCTTCAAAGATCAACGCCAGCGGCGCCAAGATGGCAATCGCGACGATGAACTGAATGGTACCGCCGGTCCTGGGGTCCATGTGTGGACAGAAGCGTTTCTGGTAAAGCGTACCCGCCGTGATGCAGAGGAGCGCGACAAACGACCAGCCCATGGCCATCGGCGTGCCGAAACCAAGCTCCAGTTTCTTGGCGACGACCATGGCGACGCCGGCGAAGCCGAGCGCCAGGCCGAGCCATTGGCGCGGACCGACCCGCTCTCCCAGAAGCGGTCCCGCGACGATGGCGGTCAGAATCGGCTGCAGGCAGACGATCAGCGCCGAGACGCCGGCGCCGACACCCATCGCCATGGATACCCAGGCGCCGCCGAAATAGCCCGCCTGCATGAAGACGCCGGTCACCGCGATGTGGCCGAGCTCGCGCGTGGACTTGGGCCAAGGCGCGCGCATGGCGAAGACGATGATCAACATCAACACCGTGACGAGCGCAAAGCGCATGGTGAGAAACGTCAGTGGCCCGGCATCGCGAACGCCGATCTTGGCGGCGATGAAACCACTGGACCAGAAGATGACAAAAAGCGCCGGGATGAGGAGCGTATAGCGGTTATCGGCCAAAGCCGGGCTTGACGTGGACATGGGACCGACACCGGTTTCAAGACGGGAACGGCAATCTAGGGTGTATCGGGCCAAGAAAGAAGATGCCCCCGCCACATGGCCGCCATGCGGCAGAAAAAGGGCGCCGGGATCTCGCCCGGCGCCCCAATGTCACACGACGTCGTAGATTACGACGCCGGCTCGATCGTCACTTCCTCCAGCATCATCCGGCCCAGCGGATTCTGCATGAAGCCTTGGACGTTGGACCGCGAAATGTTGCGGAACGGGCTGTAGTAGAGATCGATCCAGTTGACGTCGTCTTTGGCCTGCGCCTGGATCTCGTAGTAGATGGCCTGACGTTTGTCAGGATCCAGCTCGACCCGGGCCGCGGCCACCATGTCGGCGACGTCCTGGTTCTCATACCAGGTGTAATAGTTGAGGTTGTCATCCATACCGACGCTGAAGGTCGACTTCTGGTCGGGATCGATGATGTCGTTGGTCCAGTAACCGACGGTCAGATCGTAGTTGCCACTGGTCAGCTCATCCCAGAACTGGCTGGGATCGACCTTGACGATGTTCACGTCGACATCGATCTGGGCGAGCTGGTCCTTGACCAGAATGGCGGTCTGCTCCTCGACCTTGTCGCCGGCGGAGACCATATAGGTCAGCTCCAGATCCTCGATGCCTTCGGCCTCCAGCATCTCGCGTGCCTTGTCGGGATCGTAGGCATAGGTCTCGTTGTCGGGATTGTAGTGGAGCGCACCCAACGGCAGGTAGGAATTCGCCGGCGTGCCGAGCCCGAAGGTCACGACATCGACAATGGCGTTCTGGTCGACCGCCATGTGCAGCGCCTGCCTGACGGCCTTGTTGTCGAGCGGCGCGTGCGAATGGTTGACCAGCAGGTGATCCTGACGGGTCGAGGGATCCAGATGCACATTGATGTTGGGGTCGGATTCAAGGTCCGTCACGCGGTTGAACGGAATGAAGATCGCCGCATCCAACTCGCCCGCCTGTACTTTCAGAATGCGCGTGTTGTCGTCGGCGATGGCGTGCCACTCGACGCCGTCAAGCTTCGGCAGGCCCTCTTCCCAATAGTATTCGTTCTTTTCCAGAACGACCTTCACGCCGCGTTCCCATTCCTTCAGACGGAACGCGCCGGCACCGACCGGATTGGTGTTGAAGTCGTCACCCAGTTCGGTCACCGCGTGTTCCGGCACGATCGCTGCCGAGAACATGGCAAGCGTCGCGAGGAACGGCGCGGAGGGTTCGTTGAGCGTGATCGCGACGGTCTTGTCGTCGACCGCATCGACCGACTTGATGATCTGATACATCGCGCCCTGCACGGACTCGGGATCGTCGCGCAGACGGGTCAGGCTGAACACCACGTCGCCGGCGGTCACATCGGTGCCGTCGGAGAACTTCGCGTCGCGCAGATTGAAGGTGTAGACCAGGCCGTCATCGGAGATTGACCAGCTTTCGGCGAGGTCGGGTTCCAAGTTCACGCCGTCCATGGACCGAACCAGGAAGGCGTTCATGTTGTTCATGACCCAGATATCCAGGTTCTGGATCGTCTTGACCGGATCGAAACCGGTGCTGTCGGCATCACGGCCAATCCTGAGCACGCCGCCATCGGCGAAGGCGCTTGTCGCCGCCGCAAAGGCGAGGCCGGCGGCCAGCACCATGGCCGATGCCGCACGCATCAATCGTCGTGTCATATCTTTCCTCCCCACGGGGTCAAATCGCGGTGTGCCGGGGCGAACGCCCGCACCGCTTGTTCGAGCGTCACAAGGCTCAGGTTGCATACTTCCACGACATACTGTCGGACGCAAAGCCCTTTGGCTATTCGGCGGCCGTCGACGCCTTGGCGTCGGGTGCGTGGAGATGACAGCGCACGTCCTGTCCCCCGACCCGATAGCTCGGCGGCGGCGGATCGCTCTCGCAAATCGGCATAACGTGGGGACACCGCGGGTGGAATGGGCAGCCGGCGGGCATCTGCATCGGGCTGGGCGGCTCGCCCTTGGGCAGGTCCTCGGCCAGTCCGGCATCCGCGTCCATCACCGGAATCGCCGTGATCAACGCCTGGGTGTATGGGTGCTGGGGATTGTTGAAGACATCCTCAGACGGGCCGTATTCGACGATCTGCCCGAGATACATGACCGCGACCATCTGACACATGTGGCGCACGACCGAGAGATCGTGGGAAATGAACACCATGGTGAGGTCGAGTTCGCGGCGCAGCTCCATGAACAGGTTCAAGATCTGCGCCTGGATCGAAACGTCGAGCGCGGAGACGGACTCATCGGCGATAATCAGGTCCGGGTTAACGGCAAGTGCGCGCGCGATACCGACGCGCTGACACTGGCCGCCACTGAGACCTGCCGGCTTGCGATCGATCAGGTCGGGTGTCAGGCCCGCATGGGTGACAAGTTCGCGCACGCGGTCGTCAATCTCCTCCTTCGGGCACAGGCGATGGACCCGCAGCACCTCGGCAAGCGTCTGGCCCACCGTCAGTTTGGGATTCATAGAGGCGTGGGGATCCTGAAACACCATTTGCGCGCGACGGCGAAACGCGAGCAGGTCGTCGCCTTTCAGATCCAGAACCGATTGTCCATCGAAGATCACATCGCCTGACGTCGCGTCGGTCAGTCTCAGGATCGCGCGGCCCAGCGTGCTCTTGCCGCAGCCGCTTTCACCGACCAGCCCCAGGGTCTGTCCCTTCTCCAGTGTCAGCGATACGCCGTTGACCGCGCGCACGACACGATGGGGCGCGCGGACCAGGATGTCCGCGAGATCGCGCTCGAGCGGAAAGTGGACGGTGAGGTCGCGGACCTCCAGCAGCGCGGTCATCGCCCGGGCTCCAGCTCCTGCCACTTGATGCAGGCGCTGACATGACGCTCGGCCACCGACACAAGCGGCGGCGACACGCCCTGGCATGCTGCATCACCATAGGAACAGCGCGGGTGAAACCGGCAGCCCGCGGGCAGCGTGGTCAGCGAAGGCGGCTGACCGGGGATCGACGGCAGCGGTTCATGCGGCGTCATGCCGCCGGGCTGGGAATCCGTCAGGCCCTTGGTATAGGGATGCAGCGGATGTTCCAGCAGCACCTGTTTGGGTGCGCGCTCGATGATACGGCCGGCATACATGACCGCGACGGTGTCGCAGGTCTGCGCGACGATGCCGAGATCGTGGGTGATCAGGATGATGGCGAGGCCGGTCTGGTCGCGCAGCTCCAACAGCAGGCGCAGGATCTGCGCCTGCACGGTGACGTCAAGCGCCGTCGTCGGCTCGTCGGCGATCAGGACGGCGGGATCGCAGGCCAGCGCACCGGCGATCATCGCGCGCTGACGCATACCGCCGGAAAATTCGTGAGGATAAGACGCAATGCGCGACGCGGGATCGGGAATGCCGACCTGGCGCAGTTTTTCGATCGCCTCGCGCAGCGCTTCCTTGCGGTTCAAGCCCCTGTGCACCCGCATGGTCTCGGCGATCTGATCGCCGACCGTCATGACAGGATTCAGATGGGTGAGCGGGTTCTGAAAGATCATACCGATGCGGCTACCGCGCCGTTTGCGCATATCCGCCTCGCTCATTGTCGTCAGTTCCTCGCCGGCGAGCTTGACGGAGCCGGACACGATACCCGCGCGCCGGCTGGGCAAGAGGCGAATGATGGCGCGGCAGGTCACGGTCTTGCCGGAACCGCTCTCGCCGACCAGTCCCAACACCTCCCCTTCGTTGAGGTCGAAGGACACGCCGTCGACGGCGCGCAACACGCCATGGTCCGTCTCAAACTCCACAACGAGGTCGCGCACGTCCAGAATGGGCGCCATCAATCGCGCACCCCGAGCTTTTCGCCCAACCCGTCGGCCAGCAGGCTGAAGCCGAGCGCCAGGATGACAATCGCGATACCGGGGAATGTCGTTACCCACCACGCGGTGGTCATGAATTGCTGGCCCTCGGCGATCATAACACCCCATTCCGCGGTCGGCGGCTGAACACCCAGACCGAGGTAACTGATCGCCGAACCGGCCAGAATGACAATGACGACGTCCGACATCGAGAAGACGATGGATGGCACCAGCGCGTTGGGCAGGATGTGGCGGAACATGATGCGCCCGTGGCTGTATCCCAGGTTACGCGCGGCCATGACGAACTCGCTGTTCTTCAGGACCAGCACTTGTGATCGGACCAAACGGCAATAGGAGACCCAACCGACCAGGGTGACCGCGATATAGAAGCTGTGCAGGCCGGGCTGCAGGATCGAGATGATCGCGAGCATCAAGACGTAGAACGGGAACGCCATGGTGACGTCCAGAAGACGCATCATCAGGGTGTCGACCCAGCCGCCGAAATAGCCGGAGATCGCGCCCAGCGTGGTGCCCAGCAGGAACGGGAAGAGCACGGCAAGGATGCCCATCTGAAGATCGATGCGCGTGCCGTGGATGACGCGCGACAAGACGTCACGGCCGTAGTTATCGGTACCCAGCCAGTGCTCCCAGCTTGGCGGCTGCAGGACAATGGAGAGGTTGTGGGCGTTCGGCGGGAATGGCGCGACCACATCGGCCAGCAGCGCAAGCAAGGCCCAGAACAAGACAAGGATGATGCCGAAGCGAAGTGTGAGCGGGAGTCTCGCGAAGGCGCGCCAGTCCGGCAGCCGGGGAAAGGCGCGCGTGCTCGTCCGGCGGTCGGCGACGCTCACAGCTTGATCCTCGGGTCGAGCGACACGGTCGCGATATCGACAAGAAAGTTGATCAGGACCGTCGCGCAGGCAAAGACCAGCGTGATCATCTGCACGATCATGTAGTCGCGCGCGAAAATACTCTGCACCAGTAGCGAGCCGAGACCTGGCACCGAGAACACCGACTCGACGACGACCGTGCCGCCGATCAACCAGCCGAGATTGACGCCCAAAAGATTGATCGTCGGGATCAGCGAGTTGCGGAACACGTGACGGACAAAGATCCATCGGGCCGGCAAGCCCTTGGCGCGCGCCGTCGAGATGTGATCGCTGTCGAGTTCGGCGAGCAGGCTGGCGCGCAGATTACGTGTCAGCACCGCCGAGAGCGCGAGCGCGATGGCGAAGGAGGGCAAGAAGAGCGAATGCAGGTGGCCGAAGAAGCCCTCGCCGAAGCCGGAGACCGGAAACAGGCCGAGCCAGACGCTGAACACGATCATCAGCATGATGCCGAGCCAGAACACCGGAAAGCCGAGGCCGGATGTAGAGAGCACGCGTATCAGGTGATCCGGTAACCTCCCCCGATAGAGCGTCGCGACAATGGCGAGCGGTATGGTGAAGAGCAGCGCCAGGGTGACGCCATAGCCCAGCAGGAACAGGGTCGCCGGCAGCCGGTCGAAGACGAGCTGTAGGACCGGCACCTTGTAGACCACCGAGACTCCCATCTCGCCCTGGGTCAGGTTCTCGAGGAAATAGACGTATTGCAGCCAGACCGGCTGATCGAGCCCGAACTCCGCGCGAATGCGCTCGATGGCCTCCGGCGTCGCCTTGCTGCCCAGGAGCGTGCGGACGGGATCGCCGGGGATGCTGTGCACCATGACGAAGGTGACGATCGAAATCCCGAACAGGACGGGTATGAGTTGGATCGGCCGGCTTAAGATAAACTTGAAGCGGCCCATCAGCCCCTGCCCGTTGCCGTGGCGTCAGCCCGCATGATCAACGGTTGCGGCCGAGGAAATCGAGCAGCACCGTAAAGAATGCATCGGGCTCCTCAAAGAACGGCGTGTGGGAGCTGTTGGGGAAGACGTTGAGTTCCGCATTGGGCAGCGCGTTCTTCATCTTCAGCGAACAGGCCGGCGTCAGCTCGTCGTGCTGGCCGACCATGATCAAGGCCGGACAGGTGATGCGGTGCATGTCGGCCAGCCGGTTCCAGTCCTTCAAGTTGCCGGTATAGAGGAACTCGTTGGGCCCTTGCATGGTGCCGTAGACGTTCATGTTCCAATCGTTGAGGGAACGCAGCAGCGGCGCCGGATACTCCTGCAGACGGCAGACATGACGGTAATTCAGCACCGTGATCGCCGCCTGGTATTCCGGGTGATCGAGCGTGCCCTCGGCCTCGTGGCGCTGCATCATCGCGACCGTCTCCGGCCCCAGCGCTTCGCGGTGACGCTCGAGCTCGCCGATCAGATGCGGCATGTCGCCGCAGGTGTTTTCCAGAATGACCGTCTTCAGATTGTCGGGATAGGTGACGCCGTATTCGATGGAGAGCCAGCCGCCCCACGACTGCCCGACCAGATGCACCTTGCCGAGGTCGAGCGCCTTGCGGACCGTCTCGACCTCCTCGACATAACGCGTGATGGTCCACAGCGATTTGTCGTCGGGCTTGTCGGACTTGCCGCAACCCAACTGGTCGAAGGCGACGACACGGTAACCGTGATCGGAGAGAAACGAGTGGCTGTCGCGCACATAGTCGCACGGCAGGCCGGGCCCGCCGTTCAGGCACAGCAGCACATCATCGCCGCTGCCGAAGCTATAGGTAACGACCTTGTAGCCATCGACCTCGACGTCAACGACAGCGTCGGCTTCCTTCTCGTACCACATGCGCACCCTCCCCGGCTTGGCCGTCGCACGACGGCGGCGAAAGCTTGGGGCGGAGATCGTGTGAGGTCAAGGGAACGGCGCAGTGACTTCAAGACTGCGACGCGCACCACTCGCGCCACATGTGGCGTAACGCCGCCTCGAAGTCCCTGGTGTAACGATCGATATCCCACGCGGGCCGGGCCAACAGGCGCTCTCGCAAACCGCGCTTCAGCGATAGCAATGCAGCACGATCTTGTGCCTTGGCGGCAGCAATCTCGATGTAAGCGTCATCGTCATCTGCGATCCAGTCGTCCAACCCGGCGGCATTCATGAAACTGGCACCCATGCGCTGAGAGAAGTTGCCCCCTCTTTTCGTCACAACGGGTACACCCATCCACATGGCCTGCAACGTTGTTACGCCGCCTGTTACGGGAACGGGATCGAGGCCAATGTCGATGCTGGCGTATTCCGACATCATGGCCAGAAGCGGCCGCTCGCCTCGAAGAATGAGCTGTTCGAAACCAATGCCTTCATTCTCGAAGAGGTCTTTGTAGCGGTTGACGACTCCCGGATCGCCCAAACCCTTGCAGGCGAGGAGCAGGCGCGACTCAGCAACCCGCTTTAGAACGCGCGACCACAAGCGAACGGTCGACATTGTGAGACTTTCAATATCGTTGAAAGATCCGAAAGTAAGTGGACGATCTCGATAGCGATCTGTGAAGTCTGGAAGCTGGTAGTCGGCATCTGGTGCATAGCAAAAAACCGTATTGGGAAGTCGCACAACTTTCTCGGAGTAAAGCTCGTCATGCTCGGGCGGAGCGACGACGTTGTCGGCGATAATCCACCCCATATTGGGCACACCGGTCGTTCCAGGGTAGCCGAGATATGTCGTCTGAACTGGCGCAAGATTCTGGAAGATAAGAACCATGGCGTTGTGATTCGTATGCCCGGCCAGATCGACCATGATGTCTATGCGATCTTCCTCGACCCGACGTCTGAACTCGCCACGAAAGATTGCAGGGATTGGTCGCCAAGCATCGACTTGCGAGATGGCACGCCGTGTCTCCGCGTCATAGGCGGCACCCGTCTTGTAGAATGTCGTATGGAAAAGTCGGGGATCGAGCCGCCTCAAGATTGGCTGCATAAGCTCATTGATGCGGCTTTCGCGGCGCAAATCTGACGTCATGAAACCGACACGGATTTGTCGTTCGGGGTCGGGGTTGTTGGGAAACGGTTCGCGGCGTTGGATCCATGTGTTCAGGAACTCCAACAGTTCGACATGCAGATCTGAAATCTCAGCAGGATTTAGGTGTTCGCTGTACAACGACATCGTCGCAGCATCCGAAGTCACGGCGGTAAAACCCTTCTTGGCTCTGCTCTCGTAGATCTTGAATGCTCTCGCCGTATCACCGGTCTTGGCAGCGATTGAGCCATTTAGCTCAGTCTCGTGCAGGCTGAGATCGGATGCTGACTCCTCGATCTCATTCATTGCCTCGGTCAGTGCGCCGCTATCAACCATCATGCGAACCAGAAGATAACGGGCGCTTCGCCTATCGTGCTTGAGTTCGGCCTCGCGTCGCAACGCAGCAAACGCACTGTCATAAAGTCCGCTGCGGAACGCAATTCTTGCCGCACGTTCATGAGCGTAGTCATCGTCAGATAGAAGCACTTCATCAAACACACATCGCGCTTCGCGGACCAGACCAACCTGCGCCAACGCGTCACCGAGTTCGATCAGAGTATGCGCGACAACTTTCTGGGCGTTGTCATCGACCACCTGACGCGCGAACTCCAAGGATCGACGGAAGCATTCGATAGCACAACCCGGTCTGCCAATATGAAGTCGGGTGCGGCCGATGCTTCGATGTACATTGGCGAGGTCCTTGGCGTCTTCGCCCGCTGTGGCGATGGTAAGATAGTACTGGGCGGCAGCTTGTTCGATACGTCCGACGTCCTCCAAACAGGACACGTAGGACAACCTCGCCCTCCAGCGCGTATCGTCCAAGAGCAATGCTTGTTCGTAACACAACATCGCGCTCTCTCGAGCACGAAGGCACACATAAGTGCCCGCTAACTCCAACCAATCGTCCACGCTCTGACGATTCGATCGAAGGCGATCCACGTAATCATCGCGAAACCGCTCCAGCTCTGCCCTGGAAGCGCGGGCACGAACGAGAACCATGTCTCGAGACGAGTCAGTTCTATCCGCCGCCGTATCTGGCGTCGGCGGCTTTATCGCGTCACTCATGGTCGAAAATCCAAGTCTTGCGACGACCGGCGGAATCTCAAATCGGGAGAGTTCTCCAAACCGGCAAGCCGCCGCGGTATGGACTACAGGTTGCACCTGCGGCGTGTCAAGCACGCCATGGTATTAGGTCTCCGTGGACGTGACCGTCACCGGCGCCGGCAAGACCTGGAAGTAAGGATGCACCGGCGCGTCCTTTGGCTTGACGAAAAAACGCCGGGCGAGTTCGCGGTAGCCGTTCTGCACGAAGCCGCCGTTTTCGGCCAGCACCTCGTCGCGTTGTTCGCGATAGCGCGCCGGCAGTTCGTACCACGGGCGGCCGGGCTCGCGGTGATGGACGGCGTGCAGGTTGTTGTTGAGGAACAACAGTGCCAGCGGCCACTCCGCTTCGTTGATCACCGTGCGGTGGCCGACCTGTTCAGCCGGGCGGTGTTCGGCGTAGGAGCGCAGCAAGGTCAGCGCCATACCGGGATAGGCAAAGAACAGCAGATACGCCCAGACCGGAATGCCGCAAACCGCGATCACCCAGGTCAACACGAGAGCGACGCCGACAAAATGCAGTAGCCAGGCAACCATCTGTTCTCTGTCGCCCTGCATGAAGCTGATGACGGCCGCACGATAGAGCCAGAAGGTCGTGACGAACGGCCCGACGATCAGGCGGCCGGCCAAGGTGCTGAGCACCCAGCGCAGGCCACGCCCCACGGCACCCATTGATTCCCAGGCGTCCGGTGTTGCGTAACAGCTTTCCGGATCCTTGATCGGACACGTCAATTGCTGGTCGCGATGGTGAGTCAGATGGCTCTCGCGGTAGACCCGGTAGGGATACCAGAGAGACAGCGACGGAAAGACGATGAGTTCGTTGACGAGGTCATTGCGCGTCGGGTGGCCGTGGACGGCCTCATGCTGCAACGACCCGTGCCAAGCGCAGAGCCAGCCGCCAAGCAGGAAAACCAGCCAGCCCGGCAGGACATCATAACTCCAGGTAACCGCGAACCAGCCGAGGTAGATGACCACGACCAGCGCCCATGTCGGCACCTCATGACGGCGCCAAAAGTTCGGCACATCAAGGCTGATGGGTCTGTTATGTCGCGCGCTCGTTCCTGACATGACCCTGTCATGTTTCCCCGTGATCACGGTTTTGTCATGATGGGAATGCGCAGATTCCGAGACGATTAGTCACCAAGTGCGACATTTTGTGATAAAACACAGCATCTGTTGGAAAAAGAGGATAGTGTGACGACGTTACGCTACGACCGACGAGAGACCGTCAGGATCTTTCGGGATCGCCTGCAGGCGGTATTGGAGCAAGGCCAGTTCAGCCAGTCGGCGTTCGCCCAGCGCATAGGCATCGACCGTTCGACGCTGTCGCAATTGCTGTCGCCCCATAACGACCGCCTGCCGCGCGCCGATACGGTGGCGGCGATGGCGTTGGCCGGTCAGGTCAGTGTCGACTGGCTGTTGGGTTTGAGCCAGGACGAGACCGGCGACGAGGCTATTGTCGGCCAGCCCCTGGAGATCGCACGCGAAGCCTGGGACCCCGCCAACGAACGGCTGACCGTGTGGCACGCGGAAGCCGCCGGCTACAAGATCCGCTATGTGCCGAGTACCCTGCCCGACCTCCTGAAGACCGACGCGGTGACGGAGTTCGAATACGAACCGAGCCAGGGCATGACCGTGAACGAGGCCGCTACCACGGCGCAATCAAGGCTCGACTATTCGCGCCGGCCCGAGACCGATATCGAAGCCTGCAGTTCGTTCCAGTCGGTTGAGGGTTTTGCCCGCGGCGAAGGCATCTGGCGCGACCTGCCGGCCCAGGCGCGGCGCGAACAACTGACCCAGTTGGCCGATTTGTCGGAGGAGCTCTACCCGACCTTCCGCTGGTTCCTGTTCGACGCGCTCGAACGCTACGTGCCGCCGATCACGGTGTTTGGCCCATTGCGCGCCATTCTCTATGCCGGCGAGGTCTATTTCATCTTCAACGCGACCGAACACATCCGGCTCCTCACCGAACATTTCGATTCGCTGATCCGTTCGGCCGTGGTACAGCCGAACGAGCTGCCGCAATACGTTCGCGACCTCATGGGAGAGATCGATGGCTGAGCCCACAAAACCCATGCGCGGCGGTTGCCTGTGCGGCGCCGTGCGTTATGAGATCGACGGCCCGTTGCGCGATGTCGTCACCTGCCATTGCGGCCAGTGCCTGAAGACCCACGGCAACTACGCCGCCTATAGCGCCACCGACAAAACGAACCTGCGGCTGATCGAGGACCGCGGCCTCGCCTGGTACGATTCCTCCGACAAGGCCAAGCGCGGCTTTTGCCGGGAGTGCGGCGCGAGCCTGTTCTGGGAACCCAGCTTCGCCGACTATGTCGCGGTCTCCGCCGGTTCGATGGAGGGACCGACCGGGTTGAAAGTCACGCGGCATATCTTCACCCGGGACAAGCCGGACTGGTACGAGATTACCGATGGCAAGGACGAGGTCCTGGAAAGCATGTACACGTCGGACACCGGATGATCGCCGGCCTGCCCATGTACGCGCTGCCAGAGGTTCAGGCGGCGACCGATGCATGGTGGCAGGGCTTGGCGCGGGCGTTTCGTGCCGCCGGTCTCGACGACGTGCCGGACGGTCTGGATCAAGACGGCGACCGGCTGCAACACTGGGCTTCGCCCGATCTGCTGTTGTCGCAGAGCTGCGGCTATCCGCTCAGGCACGACTTTGCCGATCACCTGCAGCCCGTCGCAACGCCATGTTACCGGGCCGAAGGCTGCGACGGCCCGACCTATCTGAGCGTGATCATCGTCGCCCAGGACAATCCGGCTGGCGCGATCACCGACCTGCGCGGCCAACGCGCGGCGATCAACGGCTGGGACTCCCAATCGGGCATGAGCGCGCTGCGCGCCGTGGTCGCGCCCCACCACCGCGACGGGCGTTTCTTTGGCGAGGTCATGGTCTCCGGCGGCCATGGGCTCAGCCTCGCGGCGGTGCGCGAGGGCAAGGCCGATGTGGCGGCGATCGACTGCGTGACCTTCGCGCTTGTCCTGCGTCACGCACCCGCCATGGTCGACGGCGTCAGGGTTCTCATGCGGTCACCGGCGGTACCGGCCCTGCCCTACGTCACCCATATCGGTCACCCCGCCGAGACGGTCGCGAAGCTGCAAAACGGGCTGGCCGCCGCCATCGCCAACCCGGACCTCGCGGGCGCCCGCGACACGCTTTTGATCGAGGATTTCGCCGTTCTGACGGTCGACGATTACGCGCCAATCGACGCGATGCAGGACGAGGCGATCGCGCGAGGTTACCCACAAATCGCCTAACACTACACTATCTTGTGGATGAACATTGTTCACGGCCGCAACATCTGTCTTTCTTCTGTATAAGTCAGATTATGCTTGAATCTCATTGAGTTAGACGTGACCCTTCACGTGGGAGTTCAAAGGGGAACGTTTGTACACCATGAGTGCCAAGCACCAGGCGCCACGACTGGCGGGCGCGTATTCTGTCATCTACGCCGACCCGCCGTGGAACTTCGCGACATACTCAAGAAAAGGTCGGGGCAGGAGCGCCCACGCCCATTACGACTGCATGTCGCAAGCCGAACTCGAGGCACTGCCCGTTGCGGACTGGGCGGCGGATGACGCCGCTCTTTTGATGTGGATTACCGACCCGCACCTGCCCCGCGCCTTCGAGCTGATCGAGGCCTGGGGTTTCACCTACAAGACGGTCGGATTCTACTGGGCCAAGCTGAACCGCTCGGCATCGGCCGATCAGTTCAGCGAAGACGATTTCTTTACCGGTATGGGTTACTGGACACGGGCCAATGCCGAACAATGCCTGCTGGCGACACGCGGCTCGCCAAAGCGACAAGGGCGTGACGTCCGGCGCCTGCTGGTCTCGCCGCGGCGCGAACACAGCCGCAAGCCGGACGAGGCCTATGGCCGCATCGAGCGGCTGATGGACGGGCCTTATCTCGAGATGTTTGCCCGCACGACCCGGCCCGGCTGGGACAGCTGGGGCAACCAGGCCGGCCTGTTCGACGCCGGCGAGGTCGCCACCCGCCGCTGGGCCTCCAACCTCAAGAAACACCCGCAGCCCGCGGCGTCGCTGCGCTAAGCGCCGTCAGCCCGCCGACGTCACGACATCGTTGACGTTGACGAGGGCGGCCAGGCACCGGGCGATATAGAGGCCCGTTTCCGGCTCCAGGTCGTCGACCTGGACGTCGATCTGTAGTTCGGCGCGCGGGCCATCGACGACGGCGCTGTGCCAGCGGGTCGGCACCAAATCGCGCTTGGCGAACTGCTCGAGCACGCGCGGCATGACGCACGGCTCGGGAGCGGCATAGACGGCAAAATGGAAACGTTGGGATTGGCGGGCGCTCAGGGCGGCGCCGGCGGCGAAATCAGATGAAACGGTCGACATGACGATCGGTCTCCAAAAAGGCAAAAGGACGAATCACGGAACCCGGACACCCCTGGGGCGCCCGGCCGGTAATTCGCCTGATGGCCTTCAAGACCGACATCGCGTCGATATTCCTTGGTCCGTTCAAGACGCCACTTTATACGCCGAAATCGAAATTCCATCAATTCACCCAAAAGGCTGAACGTGATGGCCGACACCGGCTTTAACCAAATCGATACCGATCGCCTGGTGATCCGCCGGTTCCGCCCGGACGATGCCTCAGCCTTCAGCGCCTATCGGTCAATCCCCGAGGTCGCACGTTATCAAAGCTGGGAGGCCCCCTACTCGCTCGCCGAGGCGCAGGTCTTCATGGACGAGATGGCGGCATGCCATCCGGACACGGAAGGCGAATGGTTCCAGTTCGCGGTCGCGCTGTGTGATCAACCCGGTTTGATCGGCGACGTCGCCGTACTGGTACCCGATGGCGATCCCGGTTCCGTCGAGATCGGTTACTCGCTGGATCCGGCGTTCGGCGGACGCGGTTATGCCGGCGAGGCGGTCGCCGCCATCGTGACCTATTACTTTGACGCGCGCGGCAAGCGCGAGGTGATGGCGTGGACCGACACGCGCAACCTGCCCTCGATCGCCCTGGCCGAACGGCTTGGCTTTCGGCGCGACCCCGCCTCGCGCCAACACACCATGTTCAAGGGCGCGTGGTGCGACGAGGACCGCTACGTCATGACATCAGAGGATTGGGCGGCGCGTTCGAACGACTGCATATAGACAATTGAAGAGGTCGTGCTCACGTGTGCGACGTATCGAATGCCCGATGGAGAAAGTGGATGCAGCACGGCAAGGCAGACGATGGCCCGATCATGCGGCTGTTCGAGGTGCGGACCAAAGAAGGTTGTGCCGACAGATTGATTCAAAAATTCGCCACAACATCTGCCGACGTGGTGCGCAACGAACCAGGAAACGAGGGCTATTTCTTCGGGCGAGGCGTTCCTGGTGACGGCAATGTCGTCGTGTTTGCCTCCATGTGGAAGGACCTGGACGCGATCAAAGACCGCTTCGGAGAGGATTGGCAGAAGTCATACCTGCCGCCAGGCTACGAAGATCTGATCGAGGCGTGTTCCGTTCGCCACTTTGATTTGGCCTCGGGCTGGCACGTGTAGGTTCTCGGTCCAGCTCAGCAGAATGTCCTCATAGGGATAGGTCGACAGGCGCTGCTGGGCATTCTCGACCTGATCCGCCAACTGCTCGCCTTTAGTAAGCCCGCCATCGGCGGCGGGGTTCAGCAGCGTATGCGCGCGTTCTTGGGATCGTACATCGGTGTCAGAGAGGCACGCGCGTCGTAGACGCGGTCGGCCTGTTCGATGCGATAACTACCGGCATCGACAAAGTCCGCGGTGACACCGTCCTCACAGCGCAGATAGCCCATCGCGGCGCACCCGCCCAGTGTATGCGCATAGCCCGACGACAGCGTATAGCCGGCGCGCTCGCCGTTGCGCAGGATCGGCTCGTTGTGGGTCAGCATGGGTTCGGGGTCCTCGAGCAGGAACTGTACCAGACGTCGGCGCGGCACCCCGGCGTCGCGCTGTTCGAGCAGCGCCTCGCGGCCGATGAAACCGCCGGGCTTGTCCCAGGCGCAGGTAAAGGCAAGCCCGGCGTCGATCAGCGAATCCAGCGGCCCGATGTCGTGGGCCCATTCGCGATACGCCTTTTCGATGCGCAAGGTGTTGAGCGTGTGATAGCCGCAATGTTTAAGCCCATGCCCGGTACCCGCCTCGATCAGGCGGTCGTAGACCGGCAGCGCCATTTCGGTGGGCACATAGAGTTCCCAGCCGAGTTCGCCGGTATAGGAGATGCGGATCGCCATGGCGTTCTGGTAGCCGATTTCGACGGGCTGCATGGTGGCGAAGGGAAATGCTTCGTTCGAATAATCCGCGCTCGAAATCTCGGAAAGAAGGGCGCGCGCGTTGGGGCCCTGCACGTTGAGCATGGCATAGGCGCCGGTGACGTCGGTCAGCACGCAGAACGCGTCTTCGCCGATGTTCTCGTGGATCCAGGCCTTCACGTGTGTCGCGGTGAACGCCGCCGTCACCACCATGAACGTATCGTCGGCAAGGCGTGTGATGGTGAGGTCGGCCTCGACGCCGCCGCGCGCGTTGAGGAATTGGGTGTAGGCCACCTCGCCGGCGGGCATCGCCATGTCGGCGGTAGCAATCCGGTTCAGGACCTTTTCCGCGTCCCGACCCTGGACCAGAATCTTGGCGAACGACGACTGTTCGAACACACCAACCGCCTCGCGCACGGCGCGGTGCTCCTCCGCGTTGTTGTCGAACCAGTTCTGGCGGCCGAAGTCATACGCATAGGCCGGTTCCTGGCCCGGCCGTGCGAACCAGTTCGGCCGCTCCCAGCCGGCGCCGGCGCCGAAACAGGCGCCGGCCGCGGCCATGCGGTCGTGCAGGATGGAGCGTTTGACGTCGCGGCCGGTCTCCCACTGACGGTTCGGCCAGTGCATCTGGTAGGCGATGCCCAGCGATTCGACGATGCGATCGACAATAAAGGACTTGTTGTTCTCGGACGGCAGGATGCGGCGCACGTCGACATCCCAGATGTCATAGGGCTGCACACCGTCGTTGATCCAGTGCGACATCACGTAACCCGCGCCGCCGCCTGACAGGATGCCGAGCGAGTTGAAGCCGCAGGCGACGTAGAGATTGTCGATATAGGGCGCGCGGCCCATCAGATAGTTGTGGTCCGGGGTGAACGATTCGGGGCCGCAGAAGAACTGACGGATACCGGTTTCGAACAGGATCGGCAGACGCTGCATGCCGCGCTCGATATGCGGCTCCATGCGCTCCCAATCGGGCTGGATCTCGTCGAAACAGAAACTCTCAGGAATGCCGTCGACACCCCAGGGCGCGGCTGTCGGCTCGAACAGCCCGAGCATGAGTTTCCCCGCCTCCTCGCGCGCATAGATGCCGCGGCCGGGATCGCGCAGGATCGGCAGCATGTTGTGCAGACGCTCGATCGGCTCGGAGATCAGGTAGTAGTGCTCGGCCGCCTGCAGCGGAATGTCGATGCCGGCCATCAGGCCGACCTCGCGGCCCCACATGCCCGGACACAACACCACGACCTCGGCGCGCACGTCGCCCTTATCGGTATTGACGCCGACCGCGCGGCCGTTCTCCTTGATCAGGCCCGTGACCTTGGTGTCCTCGAAGATGCGCACGCCGCGCTGACGCGCGCCCTTGGCCAGCGCCTGCGCAACGTCGGCGGGATTGACCCGACCGTCCTCCGGGAACCAGAAACCGCACACGAGGTCGTCGACTTGGGCGAGCGGAAACTTCTCCTTGATTTCCGCCGGCGAAATCTCGTGGTTCTCGACGTCAAACGTGCGCGCCATCGCACAGCCGCGGCGCATTTCCTCGGCCTTGTCCTCGGTCATGGCAAGCTGGATCGAGCCGCATTTGATGAAGCCCGTCGCCTGCTCGGTTTCGGCCTCAAGCTCGCTGTAGAGTTTGAGCGAGTACTGCGCCAGCCGCGTCTGTGCCTCGGTATCGCGCAGGGTGGTGACCAGGCCGGCGGCATGCCAGGTGGTGCCGCTGCTCACCTGCTTGCGCTCAAGCAGGACGACGTCCTCCCAACCGAGCTTCGCCAGGTGATAGGCCACCGAACACCCGATGACACCGCCGCCGACAACGACTGCGCGAGCGTTGGAGGGGATCGCGTCTGTGTTCATGAAAGCCTCTCTCTCCGCGCGCCGCCTTGGCGAAGCGTTAACAGGACCACGTCCTAGCTCAACAGGATGTCCTCGTAGGGATAGGTCGACAGACGCTGCAGGCCGTTCTCGGTCATCAACACCTGCTCCTCGAGCTTCACGCCTTCGACGCCGTCTTCGGCGCCGATATAGCTCTCGACGCAAATCGTCATGCCGGGATCGAACGAGAACGCCGAGCTCTCGGCCGCGTTGTCACTGAACGACACGTGCGGGTATTCATCGCACAGGCCGACGCCATGGGCCAAGACGCCGTAGCGGCGCGCGTTGAACTCGTTGGGGACCTTCCAGGACTTCTCGGCGATCTCCACGAAGCTCATGCCCGGCCTCATGATATCCATGTTGTAGTGCACCTGGTCATAGGCGTAGCGGTAGAGGCGCTTTTGCTCGTCGCTCGGCTTGCCGGGACCGCAGAACCAGGTACGGCTGATATCCGAGCAATAGCCGAACGGGCCGATCAGGTCGGTATCGAAGGCAACGAGTTCGCCGGCGCGGATGATGCGGTCGCTGCATTCGCGGAACCACGGATTGGTCCGACCGCCCGACGCCAGCAACCGAGTCTCGATCCATTCGCCGCCGCGCGCGATGTTGACCTGATGCAGATGCGACCACAGCTCGTTTTCGGTGATGCCGGCATGCATTTCCTCATACATCTTGGCCATGCCGGCCTCGCAGACAGAGATCGCGATGGTCATGGCGGCGATCTCGTCGGGCGACTTGATGGCGCGGGCGAGCTCCATGACCTGCTGGCCGTTGTGGATCTCGTAGCCCAGCTTCTCGATTTCTCTCGCGCCCGCCGGGTCCAAATGGTCCGCGGCGATACGTTTGTTGCCCTCGCCCATGGTCTGGCGGATCGCGTCATCCATGTCCTGGGCCCAAAGATGCGCCTTCTCCGCATAACGTTCGTCGGCGCCGAAATAGGTCCAGCCGATGCACGGGCGGATCTCGCCGATGGTCTCCAGGTGTTCGGAAAGATGCATGGAGGCCTTGTATTCGAACAGGACGGTCGGCCCCTCGGCCGGCACGAAGCAATAACGGGCCTGGTTGTGCAGGATCCAGACCTGCATGTTGCTGGAGCCGTTGGCGTAACGCACGTTGATGGGGTCATAGAGAATGACTCCGGCCAGATCGCGCTTCTTGAGCTGCTCCTGGACGCGCGCCAGGCGATAGGCGCGCATGCGCTTGATATCGATCTGCGGTTCGGCGTCATGCTGGGCGATGCCCGGGGTGTTGCGTCCCAGGCGGATCTCATCGAGGGGTACGTCGTTCATGATGGCTCCCGGCGGCGGCCAACGGTCATGTTGGCGGCGCCCATGGGAATAGCGGACCGGCCCGGGTGTCAATCGGGAACGGCAGGTGCGGTCAACTTTTTTGATCGCCGGCGGAACGAACAATGCCTTCGCGCATCAGATAATCGAAGATCGCCTCGGCAGCGTCATCGGCTTCCGGGTGATCGAGAAGTTCGGCCCGCCCCTGCACCATCTGCGTCGCGGCGCGCATACGCTCGGCTGCGTTGCCCTCGCCGACGATCTTGAGCCGGCGCGGTTTCGGTTTGGCCGGCTGCCAACGACCGTCGAGCGCATAGGGCGTGCTCTGACAGGGCGTCGCCTCGATGATACCGCGGCGCGCCTGACCGAATGCGACGGGCACCGGTTCGGGCGCGGCCGGCGACACGGTGACGATGGCATTGCGCGGCGCGCTGACCTTGCGCCGGCGCCCGCCCGGCAGTCCCTGTGCAACGTGAACGTCGCCGCCGTCGAGCGTCAGATCGGCCGCGCCCGGCACCAGCGGACGGCCCGATCGTTCGGCAAGCAGGTAAGACACCATGCCGCTCGCCTCGCCGCTTTCGGTGCGCTCGCCCGCCAGCACGAGGGCATCAGGGCGGGCCTCCAGATAGGCGAGCAAGGGTGGCACGATGTCGTCGTCGGCCGTAACCGTCAGCACATCCATTCGCGCCACGCCCATGCCCAGGTAGTCGCGCAAGGCCGGCTCAGCATCACGACCGACATGAACGAGATCGATTGCAGCGCCGCCCACGGAACGCGCCAGCCCCACGGCACGGGCATCGAGCGATGCGCGGCGTGGTCTGCCTGACACCGGATGACGGCCCAGCGAGACCAACACGATCACGTCGGCGGTCATGGCTTCTCGCCCCGCGCCCGGGCCGTCAGCGCCGGCATAACAAGCTGGGCGTCTTGGATGATCGCGAGGTCGGCGCGCTTAACCATGTCGGCATGCAGGTCGGTGTTGATGGCAACGACGCGTTCACATCGTTCGATACCCTGCAGATGCTGCGGCGCGCCGGCGATGCCGAAGGCGAGATAGCAGCGTGGTTCGACCAGCGTGCCCGACGCGCCGACCTGACGGTCGCGCGGCAACTGACCGGTGTCACAGACCACGCGGCTGCCGCCTTCGACCGCACCGAGTGCGGCCGCGACATCGTGAAACGCCGCCCAGTCGGTCACGCCGTTACCGGCGGAAACGATGAAGTCAGCTTCGGCCAGCGCGACGGCGCTCGTGTCCAGCGGCATCGGCCCGCCGTCCTCGAGCCGTGGTGAGACCGCGACCTCCGGTGCATCAAGGCGGCGCGCTTCGTGCGCCGAGCCACGATGGGGTTCGTTCGACTCAGGCGTCATCAACATGACATCGACCAATTCGCGGACGATATCGCGGCGCCCGCCATCGGCGCGGCAAACGATGCCATCCGTCTCGATGGCGTAGACACTTGCCGCGACCTTGAGACCGCGCGCGGCGGCCAGGCGCCGCGCAACGTCGCCCGCACCGACCGGCGTGTCGGGCGCCAGAACGTGACGCGGACGCAGTTGCTTGACCAACGTGACGGCGAGCGCCGCCATCCGTTCGGGCTGATAGGATGACGTTGTGTCACCGCAGGCGACGACACGGTCGGCGCCCGCCGCGCCCAGTTCATCGTGGCTCACCGGGACAAGCGCGATGACGCCGCCGCCGTCGCGGTCCGCGAGTCCACGTGCTGCGCCCAGCACGTCACGGTCGTGCGGCGACAGGCGGCCATCGGGCATATCGGCAAGGACCAGTATCCAGAAGGCCGAATCCTCGATGACCTCAATCGGCGTTGCGGTTTGGCCCGGCGTAACCTGCCCGTGGCTTGGCGCGGTGGCGGCAATCAGTCCGCGACGCACATCGCGTTCGGCGCGGGGATCGCGGCGCACCAACCGCCCTGGTTGGTCGATAACTGGCGACGCCGGCGCTTCCGGTTGTTCGCCACGGCGCGCGTTGCGCTCGGCGCGGGGATCGCGGCGTTTGCGCGTTGTCATGGCTCGACCGCCTCCAGCATCAGTTCGGCGATATCGACGACCTGGGGCCGTGGCTCGACGACGCCTTCCAGCATCTGCATGCAGTTGGGGCATGCGACCACCACCCTCTCGGCACCGGTCTCGCGTGCCTGATCCATGCGCAGGTCCGAGATCCGCGCCTTGCCGGGGATGTCGGTGACCGGCGCGCCGCCACCTCCACCGCAGCAGAACGAGCGCAGGCCCGACCGTTCCATTTCACGTCGCTCCAGACCGAGCGCATCGATCAGATCGCGCGGCGCGTCGATCTCTCCGTTGTAGCGGCCGAGATAGCAGGGATCGTGATAGGTGACCGTGCCCTCAATCGGGTGCACGACATCAAGTCGCTTGTCGGCGGTCAAGGTCGCCAGGAGCTGCGTGTGGTGCAGCACCTCATAGTGTCCGCCAAAGTCGGGGTATTCGTTCTTCAGGCAGTGCAGCACGTGAGGATCGGCGGTCACGATCCGTTTCACGCCCCGACTTTCCAGCGTCGCGATGTTTTCTTTGGCCAGACGCTGGAACGTCGCCTCGTCGCCCAAACGCCGCGATAGATCACCACAGTCTTTTTCGGCATCGCCGAGCACCGCGACCTCGATGCCCGCGAGGCGCAACAGCTTGACGAGCGCGCGTAGAGTCCGCTGATTGCGCCGGTCGTACCCGCCATCGCCCAGCCACAAGAGCCAGTCGTGATCGCTGGCCTCATGCGCGATCTGAAGCGAAAGGTCGCTCGCCCAATCCAAACGCTCACTGAGCGCCCGGCCACCGGGATTGTCGGCCAAGCGTGTCTCTTCCAGCACGTCCGGTCCGTGGCCCGGCACCCTGCCCTCTTCGAGTGTGAGGAACCGGCGCAGATCGACCATGGCGTCGACATGCTCGATCATCATGGGGCATTCATAGACGCACGCCCGGCAGGTGGTGCACGCCCAGATCGTCTGCTCGGGCACCAGGTTGCCGGCGATCAGGCCGCCGGTACCGTGCCGGCGCGCGCCGAGCGCAATGCCTGGATAAGGCTGGCCCGTATAGGTCACGTCGTTGGCGTTGCGGCTGGTGCCGGCAATCAGGTCCTGGACGAACTTCTTGGGCGTCAATGGCTGGCCCGCGGCAAACGCCGGGCACGCCGCTTCGCACCGGCCGCACGAGACGCAGGCATCGAAGCCGAGCAACTGGTTCCACGCGAACTCACCGATCGTGCCGACACCGAGCGGGCCCTTGTCCAGGTCGAGCGGCTTGAGCGCCGCATCCGGCGCCTTGCTCCTGAAGCGCGCCTGGCGCGGATGCCATGCCAGATGCAGCGCGCCAGCGATCGCGTGCCGCATGGGGCCATAGGGCCCGAGGGCAATCAGATCGAGCAGAATCCAGATTGCGACCAGCATGCCGATAAAGATGAGGAGATCGGGCTCCCACGCCTGATAGAGGTTCGCAACGTTGACCAGACCAAAAAACACGGCAAACGCCATCAACACGAATGGCAAGACACCCCAGCGCCCCCCGGACAATCGTGCCGGACGCTGGGGCCACCTTCGTGCCAATGCCAGGAGTGCACCAACGATCATCGCGGCAAGCGCCGCCAACAGGAGGTAGCGGGTTACATGCGTCGCCAGACCCAACAAATGAACGATGGGAATGAGAATAAGCGCCGCAACAAACCCACCGGCCACCGGCACATGCAGACGGGCGGCCTGCTTGTCGCGCGAGACAACATGGTGAACGTCAATCAGGTAGCGCGCGGGGATCCTGAGCAGACTGCCGCCGCTCGCTATGTTACGGCCACGATACCACCGTCGCGAACGCGCAAAGATGGCAAGAAGGCAACCTGCAATGGCCACCAGGAAGAAAATGCCCGGCCAATAAAGCAAGAAGTAAAAGGCCCACACAGATCCAAACGGTGGTTCAAGCATCGCGCATCAAGCGTCGGGCATCGTAAAGGGCGGCGTGGATGTTGCGCCCGGCGACACAGTCGCCGATGCGGAAGAGCTGGAATCGTCCGGCATCGTTGTTGACGATGGCCTGCGCCCGCCCCTCGATCAACGCGTCGAGGTCGACCTCGCCCAGGTTCGATGAATGGGGTTTGAGCGCGAAGTAGAGATCGTCGACCGGCAGCGTGCCGTGTTCGCCGACCACCTGATCGACCAGGCGTTCTTCTTCCACCAAGGAGAACTCGTTGCGCAGGGTGGCGCGCAGCTTGTTGCCGTCGCGCCTGATCGCGGTAAGCCGCAGGCTGGGCGTCATGACGATGCCAAGCCGGTACATCTCCGCCAGATGCACCGAGAAGTTCGTCGAGCCCATTTCTTCGGCGACCATGCGGTCGGGCGTCGCGAGCTCCACTTGCGACCCGCGCGTTGCCATAAACTGGGCAACGCTCGGTCCCTGATGCTGGCCGTTGTCGTCGTGCAGCAGCACGTTTTCACCGGGCTCGACCGCGCCCGACAGCACATCCCAGGCCGAGACCGCGAGGTCGTTGCCGCCGAACAAGCCCTTGTTCGGACGCCCACCGGTCGCGACGACAACAAGGTCCGGCTCGTCCGCCTCGACGGCCTCGCGCGTCGCCGCCGCGCTCAGGCGCAGGTCGATCGGTTGCTTCTCAACCTGTTGGGCCAGCCAGCGGGTGATACCGGAGAGGTTCTCGCGCCACACCGCGCGCGCCGCCAGGTTGACCTGGCCGCCGAGCCGGTCGGCCTTTTCGTAGAGCACGACATCGTGGCCGCGCTCGGCCGCCGCGCGTGCCGCCTCCATGCCCGCGACCCCGCCGCCGGCGACGACGATGCGACGTTTGCCTTGGGCCCTGGGCAGTACGTGGGGCAGGCTCTGTTCGCGCCCGGTCGACGGGTTCTGGATGCACAGGGCATCGCCGCCGACGTAGATACGGTCGATGCAGTAGTTGGCGCCGACGCACTGGCGCACATCGTCAACGCGATCCTCCGACAGTTTCTTCATGAGGTGCGGGTCGGCCATGTGAGCGCGCGTCATGGCGATCATGTCGACATGGCCTTCGGCGACCGCACGATCGGCGGTTGCCAGATCGGCGATCCGTCCGGCATGGAACACCGTGACATCGCAAGCCTGCTTGACCGCGCTGGGCAGATAGAGGAACGCCGCCGGCGGGTACGCCATGTTGGGGATCATGACGGCCAACGCATGATGGGTTTCGGTGTTGCCGTGCATGACGTTCATAACGTCGACCAGACCGGAATCGGCGTAGCGCTTCAAAACGCCGATCATCTCTTCCTGGGTCAACCCGCCATCGAGCAGCGAGTCGCCGGTCACGCGCAGCGAGATGATGAAGTCGTCGCCAACCGAGCGCCGGACTTCCTGCATCACCAGATGGCCAAAGCGTTCGCGGTTCTCCAAGCTGCCGCCCCATTCGTCGTCGCGCAGGTTGTTGGACGGTGTCAGGAACTGTTCGACCAGGTGGGAGGCATCGAACATCATCTCGACGCCGTCCAGGCCGCCTTCCTTGCAGCGCGCCGCGGCCTCGCCGAACGCCTTGATGATGCGTTCGATGTCGAAGTCTTCGATCTCCTTGGCGAAGGCGCGGTGGGCGGGCTCGCGCATCTGGGTCGGCGCGACGAGCGGCAGCCAGTCGGCGGTGTCCCAGCGGTTGCGTTTTCCCATGTGGGTGATCTGGCACATCAGCGCCGCGCCCTCGTCGTGGACCCGCCGCGAGAACTCCTGGAAAAAGGGGATGACCCGGTCCTCGCTGACCGAGATCTGGCCGAACGCCTCGGCCGAACTGTCAGGTGCGACCGAGGCCGACCCGCCGAACATGGTAAGCCCAATGCCGCCCTTGGCCTTCTCCAAATGATAGAGCTGGTATCGTTCGCCCGGCATGCCGGCATCCGCATAGGCCGGCGCATGGCTCGTGCTCATGACCCGGTTGCGGATCGTGATGTTCTTGATGGTGAGCGGTTTGAGCAGCGCCTCGAACTGTGCCATGGCCGGATTGTCACCGGCGTGGCGCCGAATGCAAGCGGACCTTGACGCCGGAATCGGCTAGAGCAGATCCGGGTTTGATGGGATCGCTTCGCGATTCCATCAAGGCAGGTGAATCTGCTCTACTCTTAGATAGAGAGCGGATTCACATGGTTAGGTGGAACCGTCTGACGGTTCCACCTAACCATGATCCGCTCTAAGGTCGAGTCGCCATCGAATTGGGGGAGGCAAACATGGTGAGCGAAGCATTCTCCGCCGAGGGCGGCTGTCTGTGCGGCGAGGTCCGCTACCGCATGACGTCGAACCCCCTGTTCGTCCATTGCTGCCACTGCACGCGCTGCCAGCGGGGCACCGGTTCGGCGTTCGTCCTGAACGCGATGATCGAGGCCGACCGGGTCGCGCTGATGCAGGGCAGCCCCGAGGTCGTGCCCGTGACGGCGCCCAACGGCAACGTCCACAGCATCTCTCGCTGCCCGACCTGCGAGGTGGCGGTCTGGAGCACCTATTCAGGTGCCGGCGACAAGATCTATTTCGTGCGGGTCGGCACCCTGGACGAGCCCCATCGCGTGCCGCCGGACATCCACATCTTCACCTCGACCAAGCAGCCGTGGGTGCAGTTGCCCGACGACGTCCCGGTGATGGAGGAATACTACAGTGCCAAGAAGTACTGGCCTCAGGAAAGCCTGGAGCGGTTCGCGGTGCTCAAAGGAAGGGCGTGATAGTTCACGTTGCGTGATTCCTACGCTAGTCTCCCAAAACTAATGCAACTATCAAGTTTGACGATGTTTAGGGAGGTCGTGAATGGCGCTGATCAAACCCGCGCTTTTGGCCATTTGTACAGTTCTGGCCGTCTCAGGATGCGCCGGCACCGAGGGAACGCCGGTTGCGGTTAAGCAAATCCTTGAAGAGAAGTACATCGGTAAGCACGTAGATGAGGCTTTCCTCGATCTAGGGCCGGCAGACGAAAGGGAACAATTAAGTAGCGGAAACTATCTGTACTCTTGGACCAGGCAGAGCAACAAGTACGACACCAACCTGTTTATCAAGTCCGATGAGCGTTGTTCGATCAGCATCATGGCCGACAAGGACGGTATCGTCAGGAAGATTGGTACAGTTGACGACAGCCTGGGCGCTTGGGAGATCAGCTACTGTAAAGAGCAGTTCAGTTTGTAAAGCCATGGCACGGCGCTTGGCAGCGCGCTTTGATGCGGAAACCGAGCACCCAGTCGACCGACCTACCCGTGCATTTGCAGCTTGCGGCGTCGCGCGACGCGGCGGCTTAGCAGCCAAACCAGAATGACCAAGGCAAGTAGGTTGATCGAAACCGTCGCAACCGGACCGGCGGCGCCGGCGGCGGGTGCGGATATGTCGGCGGCGGCCACCAAAGTCTCGAAGCTGAACTCGAAACCATCGCCTCTGAATCCAACACCCACATAGGGCCCGCTGATAAAGAAGAGCCAGAGAGACGCCGTTTTGACCTGCACGAGTTGCAAGACCTGATTGATCATCGATAGGACGACGCCGGAACTTTTTAGCCGCAGTAGTTGGATGCCCGCGATGATGCTGTTGAGAAACAGCACGACGAAAAGAGCAAGAATGAAAACGTTGAGGATCGGCTGTGTCGAGAGGCCGCCGACCGCCCTCAAGAGCAGAAGCAATCCGTAGGCGCCGCCCGCGATCTGGATAACGGCAATAACCAGTGCGATGGCAAAGGCTGGTCCGGTTTCCTTGGCGCTTGTCATCTCGTCACCCCCCTGTTGCCGGCATCGGCACACGTCGACCCATCGTAGGATTGTTTCGTCGAGCGAAAAGGCAAACTTTTAGGAGACTTCCAACGCAGGCCCCTGGCCGGCGGCACCCTACTGCATCATCAGCGGGTGGGCGGGCGTCGAGAGCGCCATGTGCAGGAGCGAGGCGCCAAACGCCAGGACGATAAGCCCGCCGGCCAGCGCGATGACATCGACAGCGGCGCCGACGCGCTGGCCGCTCTCCGGCAGACGATCGGCGAGGCGCAGCGAAAAGCCGCGTGCGTAAACCGCCAGCACCGCGAGGATTGAGACGGTCAGCGCGGTGCCGATCGACATGGCAAGCACGGCAGCCATGCCGCTCCAGGTCAGGTTCAGGGCATAGGCCAGCAGCAGGACCAGGATCGCGCCGCTGCACGGGCGCAAACCGATCGAGACGATAACACCGAAACCCTTGCGCCAGGACGCGCCGCCCTTGATATCGCGGGGGTCGGGCATGTGGCTGTGACCGCAGTGATCATGCCCCTCGCCATGACCGGCCTCGCCATGATGGTGGTGGCCGTGACCACCGGAACGGCGGCGCCAGAGCCGGCGCAATGCCGACACCACCAGCACGAGACCGAGCAGCAGCACGGCGGCGTAGCTGGCTGTCTCGAAATGGCCGGCGGTTCGCTGGGCGCCACGCAGCGGCAGATCGAGCAGTGTTACCGTTACCTCGACGGCGATGATGGCGACGATGCCTTGGGTTAGGGCCGCCAGAAACGAGAGTGCCACGCCACGGCGCAGCTCGCTCTCCTGGGTCAACAGATAGGTGGCGATGACGACCTTGCCGTGACCGGGGCCGACCGCGTGGAAAACGCCATAAAGGAAGCTCAAGCCGATCAGGCCCCAGGCCGCCCAGATTCCGTGCTCGCCGACCGCCCTTACCGCGAACGCCAGGCGGTCGTGCAGGTCGCGCTGCATGGTCTGCACCCAGCCAACCAGCTGTGACCACGGATTGTCGACGAAGGCATAGAGCAGAGCGACGAGCGCGGCCGCCACCAGCAAAGCGGCGACCGGCAACCATGCGACCGGCAGGGGCCGGCCAGTCAGTCGCAGGTTACGTGAACCCATTCAGCGAACATCGAGCCCAAGTCTGAGGGTCCGGTCTGCGTGCGGTCGAGCGCCGACGCCAAAGCGACAGCCTCAAAGGTCGGATCGGCCGCCTCGGTCAGCGCGATGCAAGTGCCGGTTTCCCCGCCGCGCAACATCACCGGATCACCTTCCAGATGAACCATTTCGATGTAGTAACTGGGATCGTAGATCGAATAGCTGACGATTTGCGCATTCGGGTCGACCGGTTCGGCGAGCTCGACGACGAACCGCAGCCAAAGCCGCTCGTCGCGCATTTCGGTTTCGTACTCCAGGATCTCGCCGATCGCCACGGTGTCACCATCGGCGATCATCTGCGTGAAATAGTCGTAGTCCGCCAAGCTTGTCAGATTGATCTCGGCGAGTTCGTCGAGCACCTCCTGAAGCGGCCGGTCCTCCATCGCCAGTTCTTCGGCGATCAGACCGGAATAGAAGTAATCGAAGAACCACTCCTGTTCGATCGCCGTGATCCGGCCGTCCTCATCGAACAGCAGACCACTTCTAAGATCGATCCAGGCGTGGGGGTGGGAGGTCGCGGGCTCTCCCGGCATCGCGATCAAGAGCGCCGTAAGGGCCGCCACAAGGAAACGTGGCAACGTAACGACATGCGACAGGCTGCGACGCGTCATGAACACGCAATTGTTCGAAATGATCCGATCCCCTACCAAACGCGGCCGAACTCTATCGCAAGCCAGCCATCGTTGCACATCACGTTCAGAGACCTAACCGCGGCGTGAGTCCGAAATGTGGCGGCGCTATGAAACGCGCCACAGCGTGACCGCCGGGCCGTCCGCGCCCATAAGCGGGTCGGATACCGGTAAGGCGACAGCCTCGATGCTCGCGCGGATGGCGTTCTTTTGGGGCTCGTGCTCACGCTTGATGTCGGGCGCCTGGCCCGGCGGATAGGCGCCGACGACGGACAGACCCGGCGCATCGTCCAACCGGCGATGGCCGACGCCGGCCGGGATCACCGCCGCATCGCCCGCCTCGACATCGAACACCGGTCCTTCCGGCCCGCCGAACTGGATGCGCGCGCTACCCTTGGCGATGCCGACGACTTCGTGCGCCTCGGCGTGATAATGATGAAAGTCGAAGATGACGCCGCCGCGCCAGCCGTCGCCCCAGCCGTTCTCGCGGAAAACCGTCTCGAACGCACCGTCGGGATCGTCACCGGCGACATCGACGGCGCCCTTATAGAGAATCAGTGGCAGACGCCCGTTGTTCGGGATGTCGCCGTCATCGGTCAGAACCTGATGGATTACTTCGGCCATGGTGTCGCTCCTTCGCCGGTCTGTACCAAGAGCCTGAAGCCAAGCGTTTCTGCGGTCAACCGTGCACCCGGCGATCACGCGACCGGCCGTACCCCCAATGAATTCGACCGAATTCTTGCTCAGACCTGAGCCCAAATCTAACCTATGGTGTTGCAGCAATAAAGGTTAACAACCTGGAGCCGCACCGGCGCGGTACCCGGTGAGCACGTGAGCGACACACAACGAAGTTTCGGCCCTTGGGCCGGGTTGACCTTGCCGCGCCTTGTGCGGTTGCCGGCCGCGTTGGTTCTGGTCCTTGGGCTCGGCGCCTGCGCTGGCGCGATCCATCAGCTCCCACAGATCACCGAGGCGGATGTCAATCGGGCGACCTCGGAGATTCAAAACGCCGAGGGGCTTCACGTCACCAAACGTACGGTCGCAGAGAACCGCGCCATCGTCATGCGCGTCGCGGCACGCCTGCAGCAGTCTGCCGGCGAGATTTGCCGTCACGTCGACAGTCCGACATGCCGCTTCCATGTGGTGTTCGATCCAAGCCTTGAACTCGACGCCTATGCCCACGGCGACAACCGCATCACCATCACCCAGGGCCTTGCCAGACACCTGGAAACCGAGTCCGAGTTTGCGACGGTAATCGCCCACGAGATGGGCCATCACATGAACGATCACATAACAAAGCTGCAGGAGAACGCGGTCGCCGGCGCCCTTATCTCAGGCGTCTTGTTCGGCGTGATTGCCGTGGGCACAGGCGCCTACGAGGTCGACCCCACCGGCACAGCGGACACCATGAACGAGGCAATGCAGTTGGGCAGTGGTCTCGGCGTGCTTTCCTATAGCAAGGAGCATGAACGCGAAGCCGACTACATCGCAGCCTACATCATGGCTCGCGCGGGCTATGATCTGCACGACGGCCGCATGCTTTGGGCGAAGCTGACCCGCCAGTCCGAGAACTACGAAACCGGCCTCTTCGACACACACCCCTCCGGTCCCGACCGGCTGGCAGCCTGGGACGTCACGGTCATGGAGGTCGAGCGAAGTCCGGACTTGCTTCCCAACCTGATCGGCGAAACAGACGAGGTGTTATCCGCAACAACCCCGGCCGTCAGCGACGGCAGCAATGTCGTGCAAAAACAAACAAAAACATCGTCAACCACCAAGAGCGTGAATGTGGATTCGGCTGAGCGGCCATCCAAACCCGCCGCCCCCTGATTTCTGTCAATTGCTTCACCTGATCATCCGAGGCCGATAGGATCTACGGCACGATCATACCTTCGCCCAACGGCGCTCGGGACCCCACATGAAGGACGATTTCCAACACCGTGGAGCGGGACCTGAGGATCTTGCCGACGGCTGGTCCGTCGCCGCCCCTGACGATCGCGGTATGGATGGTGCACTGCTGGCCGAAATCGCCAAGCACTTTAGGGCGTGGAGCGAGGCCAATGTCCATGGCGTGGCGATCGCGCGTTGCGGCGCTCTGGTCTACGAGCACTACTTCACCGGCGAGGATCAGGCCTGGGGCAAACCACTGGGCCAGGTCACCTATGACGCGTCCACACGTCACGACCTGCGTTCGATGACAAAAAGCGTCACCGGGCTTCTGGTTGGCATCGCGTTCGAACGCGGTTGGCTGAACGATATCGAGGCGCCGGTCTTTTCGTTTTTCCGGGAACACGACGATCTGAAGACGCCGGAGAAAGCGGGGATCACCCTACGCCATCTGCTCACCATGTCGCCGGGCCTGGCGTGGGACGAGAACACGCCCTATAGCGACCCCGCCAACAGCGAGCGTCAGATGTCGGTGGCGCCCGATCCCGTCCGCTACGTGCTCGAGCAGCCGCTGGTGCGCCCGCCCGGTGTCTCCTACAACTATGGTGGCGGCAACACGGCGCTTCTTGCCGCGATCCTGAAACGCGTTTCAGACAAGGCACTCGACGACCTCGCCCAAGAGGTCCTGTTCGATCCGCTCGGCATCAGCGACGTCGAGTGGATACGGTATCCGGACGGCACGCCGATCGCGGCGTCTGGCCTGCGCCTGCGCCCGCGTGACATTGCCAAGGTTGGCCAGCTCGTGTTGGACAAGGGCCAATGGCGCGGCGAACGGGTCGTCTCGGCGGACTGGATCGAACAATCGATCACGCCACAGATCAACGGCCAGAGTCTTTTCTTCTACGGCTACCATTGGTGGCTCGGCCGCTCGCTGGTCGACAAACGCGAGGTCACCTGGGCGTCTGCCGTCGGCTGGGGTGGCCAGCGCATGTTCGTCGTGCCAAGCCACGACCTCGTGGTCACCGTGCTGGCCGGGCTCTACGACAACATGTTCCTGCAGCCGATCCCCGGCGAGGTCGTCTTGCGGCGCTACGCGCTGGCGTCGATCCAACCGTAAGACATCCTATCGCAGTCCGTCCCGTGCAACCGTCGCGCGCGTCTGTTAGGGTGCCGACGGCGCGCAGTTCATCCCTGGGTTAACCATGAGTCAAACGATGGCGGCATCGCCAGCTGCGCGCAAAAGCAAGGTGACGCCGAAGACCGTCTTCGCCTGCGTCATCGGCAACATCCTCGAATGGTACGACTTCACCGCCTACGGTTTTCTGGCGACGATCATCGGCGCCAGCTTCTTTCCGTCCGGCGATAGCTTCGCCTCGGTGCTCGCGGCGTTCGGCGCGCTTGCTGCGGGTTACGGCGCCAGACCGCTGGGCAGCATCATCGGCGGTCACCTGGGCGACCGCATCGGGCGCAAGCCGACCATGATCCTGTGCATGACGACCATGGGTCTGTCGACCTTCGCCATCGGCCTCTTGCCGACCTATGAGCAGATCGGCGTCACGGCTGCCGTGCTGCTGGTCGCCATCCGCGTCATCCAGGGTCTCTCGGTGGCCGGCGAATACAGTTCGTCGTCGGTCCTGCTGGTCGAAAACGCCGAACCGCGCCGGCGCGGCTTTGTCGGCAGCTGGATTGCCTGCGCCATGATGGCCGGCTGTCTGCTGGGCTCCGGCATGGCGGCACTTTCCAGCGCCATCGTCGGCGACACCGCGATGGCGGCATGGGGCTGGCGTATCCCGTTTCTGTTCGGCGGCGTTATCGCCATCATCGGCATCGTGATCCGCCGGCGGCTCACCGAGTCGGCGGCCATGCCAGGCACCGACGAGGTCCTCGCCGTCCCGATCGTCGACGCGTTCAGGAACCACTGGCGCACGATCGTCACCATCGTCGGCATCAACATGCCGATTTCGGTCAGCTACTTCGTTCTTTTTGTCTACGCCGTCTCGTACCTGACCGACCAGATGCACTTCACGACGTCCCAGGCGATGGACATCAACACCGTCAGCCTGATCGCCATGACCCTGCTGATCCCGCTGACGGGCCTTGCGGCGGACCGTTTCGGGCGCAAGACCGTGCTCTACGTCTCACTGCTCGGCACCATCGTCGCCGGCTGGCCCGCCTGGTACCTGATGCACACGCCGGAACTTGGCCTGGTCCTGGTTGGTCAGCTGGTCATCGCGTGCCTCAGCGCGGCGGGCTGGGCGTTGTCGGTTCCGATGATGGTCGAGCTGCTGCCGGCCAAGGTGCGCTGCACCGGCGGCGGCCTTGGCTACAACATCTGCCTCGCCCTGTTTGGCGGTACGACGCCGTTGATCGCCGCCTATCTGGTCGAGCGCACGGGCGATGACTTCACGCCGATCTACTACGTGATGATCGCCGCCGCGATCGCCTTCGTCTTCACACTGCGCATGCCGGAGATGGCGGGCAAACCGCTGCCGAGAGACTAGGCCCGCAACCTTTCGTTCTCCGGATCGAACGGCGACTCCTCGATGATCGTGACGCGGTGGCCGTTGCCCAGGATGTCCATCTGAAGATCGGTGCCAATCTCCGAGACCTCCGGGCGGACCATGCCGAGCGCCAGAGACTTGCCGAGGCGGAAGCCGTAATTGCCGGAGGTCGCGCGGCCGACGACCTCGCCGTTCAGCGAGATCGGGTTGTTGCCGAGCGCGTCGGCATCGGTCACGTCGTGCACCTCCATGGTAACGAAGGTGTTCTGGAAACCCTTCTCCTGCCACTGCGACAACGCGTCGCGGCCGATGAACTCGCCCTTGTTCAAGTGAACGAAGCGGTGCAGGCCGGATTCAAGCGCGGCGTACTCGATCGAGAGTTCCTGGCCGACCATGCGGTAGGACTTCTCGACACGCATGGCTTCCATGGCGCGAATGCCGAAGGGTTTGATGCCCAGGTCCTCGCCCGCCGCCACGACGGCGTCGAAGATGTGGTTCTGGTACTCCAGCGGATGGTGCAGCTCCCAGCCGAGCTCGCCGACAAAGTTCATGCGCAAGGCAAGCGTCGGCGCCAGGCCGACATCAATCCAGCGGCCCGACAGCCACTTGAAGCTGTCGGCAGAGAGGTCGTCACGGGTGATGCTCTGCAAAAGCTCACGCGACTTCGGACCGGCGACGACCAGCACGCCCATCTGGTTGGTCAGATGGTCGAAACGGACCGAACCGTCCGACGGCATGTGCTTCTTGAGCCAGTCATGGTCGAGGCGCTGGAGCGCACCGGCGGAGACGACATAAAACGAGTCCTCGGCTTCACGCATGATCGTGAACTCCGAATGGACGCCGCCACGCGTGTTGAGCGCGTGGACCAAGCCGACCCGGCCGATCTTCTTGGGCAGGCGGTTGGCAATCAGGCCGTCCAGAAAGGCCTCCGCGCCGGGGCCGGAAATGCGGCACTTGGCAAACGCTGTCATGTCTAAAACACCAACGTTTTCATGCACATTGCGGACTTCGTTACCAACATGCTCGAACCACTTGGAACGGCGGAACGACCAATCGTCTTCCTGGGCCACGCCGGACGGGGCAAACCAGTTGGCGCGTTCCCAGCCGAACTTCTGGCCGAACACCGCGCCCATGCCCTTCAGCCGGTCGTAACAGGGTGCCTGGCGCAGCGGACGGGCGGCCTCGCGCTCTTCGTCGGGGTAATGGATGACGAAGACGTTGGCGTAGGCTTCCTCGTTCTTTTCGACCAGATAGGACTTCGTGCAGTAGTCGCCATAACGCCGCGGGTCGACGCCCAGCATATCGATGGTCGGCTCGCCCTCGACGATCCATTCGGCGAGCTGCCAACCGGCGCCGCCGGCCGCGGTGATGCCGAAGCTGTGGCCTTCGTTGAGCCAGAAATTAGGCAGATCCCAGGCCGGACCGATGATCGGGTTGCCATCTGGCGTATAACAGATGGCGCCGTTATAGACCTGCTTGACGCCGACCTCGCCGAACGCGGGAACGCGATTGATGGCGGACTCGATATGCGGCTCCAGGCGCTCCAGGTCTTCCTGGAAGAGTTCGTACTCCATGTCGTCGGATGGGCCGTCGACATAACAGGCGGGCGCGCCTTTCTCGTAGGGGCCCAGGATCAAACCGCCGCGCTCCTCGCGCATGTACCAGGAGCCATCGGACTCACGCAGCACGCCCATCTCGGGCAGGCCGTCGGCCTTGCGTTTTTGGATTTCCGGATGCGGCTCGGTGACGATGTACTGATGCTCGACCGGAATGACCGGCACGTCGAGACCGACCATGGCACCGACCTGACGCGCGAAGCTGCCAGATGCCGTCACGACATGCTCGCAGGTGATATCGCCCTTGTCTGTCTTGACCAGCCACTCGCCTGCGGGCGTGCGCTCGATGCCGGTGACCGTGGTGTTGCGATAGATCTCCGCGCCGTTGTTGCGCGCACCAATGGCGAGCGCCTGGGTCAGATCGGCCGGCTGAATGTAACCGTCCTCGGGATGCTGAATGGCGCCGACCAGGCCTTCGGTGTTGCACAGCGGCCAGACTTCCTTCACCTGATCGGGCGTCAGGAAGTTGACCTCGACACCGATGGTGTCGGCAACGCCGGCATATTGGCGGTACTCGTCCATGCGCGCCTGGTTCATGGCGAGCCGAATGTTGGAGACCTTGGCGAAGCCGACCCGCTGGCCGGTTTCCTCCTCCAGCTCCTGATAGAACCGCACGGCAAACTTGTGCACCTGGCCGACCGAATAGCTCATGTTGAAGAGCGGCAGGAGGCCGGCCGCGTGCCAGGTCGAGCCGGACGTCAGTTCCTTGCGTTCGACCAGGACGACATCGGACCAGCCTTTCTTGGCCAGGTGATAGAGGGTGCCGACGCCGACCACACCGCCACCGATAACAACGACCCGTGCATGGCTCTTCATGAATGCCTCTCCCCTGCACCGCCCGCTCTGGAGCGGTTGGTCCTGTCGTAACAAAAGCCAGGGCGCTTCACTAGCGCCCGACCGGACCCGCCATTGTCACACAGGCGACACCGACTGTGCGTGTGCCGTCATGGAGAGGCCGATTCGGCGGCGAATCCGGCAGCGAGTGGTGATTCGGCTGTCGAAACGCGGGTCAATTTGCTTGGCGATAGGATGGGCCGGGCCTTAGGGTCCCCTCCATGACAGCACAAGGTATTGGCGCGCCGGTCAGGCGCAAGGAAGATCGGCGGTTCCTGACCGGGCGCGGGAACTATGTCGGCGACTATCACGTTCCCGGCGCGCTGCATCTGGCTTTTGTCAGGTCAGTGCACGCCCACGCCACCATCCGCGAGATCGACACGTCGGCGGCGCGATCCATGCCGGGCGTCGTCGACGTAATGACCGGCGACGATCTGCAAGCCGACGGCATCAAGCCGATCGCCAACCGGATCGGTTTTGACGGCAGCGACGGACGTCCGCTGCCGACCCTGCCCCGGCCCGCCCTGGTCCGCGATACCGTCCGCGTGGTCGGCGACGCGGTCGCCGTTGTCGTGGCCGAGACCAGCGATGCCGCCCATGACGCCGCCGAGGCGGTGCATGTCGACTATGACGACATACCCGCCGTCGTCACCATGGACCAGGCCCGCACCGACGGCGCCCAGACGATCTGGGAAGACGCGCCGGGCAACCGCGCCTATGTCTGGTCAAGCGGCGACGCGGCGGCGAGCGACGACGCGTTCGCCAACGCTGCTCATGTCGTCGACCTGGACCTCGTCAACAACCGCATCACCGCCAACCCGATGGAGCCGCGCCTGGTGGTCGCCGAGCCGGATGCGACGACCGGCGGCATCATCTTCACGCTCGGCAGTCAGGCGCCACATCTCCTGCGCACGCGCCTCGCCGGTCTTCTGGATATGGTGGAATCGCAACTGCGCATCGTCTCGCCCGATTTCGGCGGCGGGTTCGGCATGCGCGGCTCGACCCCCTACCCCGAAGAAATCGTCGCATGCTGGCTTGCCCGGCGCCTCGATCGCCCGGTGCGCTGGACGGGCACGCGGCACGAGGTGCTGATGACCGACACCCAGGCGCGCGACCACGAGACGCGGGCCGAACTGGCGCTAGACGGCGACGGCCGGTTTCTAGCGTTGCGCGTTCACACGAAAGCCAATCTGGGCGCCTATCTGATCGGCATCGGCGCGATGCTGCCGATCCATCTTTATGCGCCGCTGCTCGCCGGCATCTACCGGATCGGCGCCGTCGACTTGACCATTGAGGGCATCCTCACCAACACGGTACCGACAGCGCCTTATCGCGGCGCCGGCCGGCCGGAGGCTGCCTATGTCATCGAACGGCTCGCCGATGAGGCCGCGATCGCGACGGGCATCGACCGGGTCGAAATCAGGCGCCGCAACATGTACCGCGCAGAGGACCTGCCCGTCACCAACGTGAACGGGCTCCGGATCGACAGCGGCGACTTCGGCGCGGTGATGGACCGCGCGCTCGACAGCGCGGCGGTTTCGGATTTCGCGTCACGCCGGGCGCAATCGGAGGCGAGCGGCCGTCATCGCGGCCTGGGGTTTGCGACCTATATTGAATCGGCCGCCGACGGCTCGGCGACCAGCTATGAGTCCGCGCGGCTGCGCGTCAATCCGACCGGCACCGCGACACTGCATGTCGGCACCCACAGTCACGGCCAGGGCCACGCGACCGCGTTCGTGCAGATCGCGGCCGACCGATTGGGCCTGCCCATCGATGCCATCGAGCTGGCGTTCGGCGATACGGAGCGCGAGCCCTATGGCCTCGGCACATACGCGTCCCGCTCGCTGGTCTCGGCCGGCCCGGCCATCGTGGCGGCGACCGACAAGGTGATCGACAAGGGACGGCACATCGCGGCGCACCTGTTTGAGTCCGATGTCGACGAGGTCACTTTCGCCGACGGTATGTTCGCGGTCGCCGGCACCAACCGCCAGGCAAGCTTCGCCGAGATCGCGCATGCCGCCTATGTGCCGCACAACTTTCCCCATGACAGCCTGGAACCCGGCCTGGACGAAACCGCGTTCAACAAGGTCCAGGCCTCGACCTTCCCCAACGGTTGCCATGTCGCCGAAGTGGAGATCGACCCTGAGACCGGTGTCGTAACGCTTCTCGATTACACCTGCGTCGACGATATCGGCACGGTCATCAACCCGATGATCGCCGCGGGACAAAGCCACGGCGCAATCGCCCAGGGCGTCGGTCAGGCGCTGATGGAGCTGTGCCACTATCACCCGCAGACCGGCCAGTTCCAGTCGGCGACGTTCCTGGACTACTGCATGCCGCGCGCCGGCGACCTGCCGATGATCGACTGGTCGACCCGGCCAGTGCCGACCGGCACCAACAGCCTAGGCGTCAAAGGCGTCGGAGAGACCGGCACCATCGCCGCGCCGCCGGCGGTGATGAACGCGATCCTGGATGCGCTGCGCCCCATCGGCGTCACCCAACTGGATATGCCGGCGACGCCTGAGACGGTGTGGCGCGCCATCCAAAACGTGAACCGGTGAAGCTCGATCACTATGGCGATTTGCGCCAAACTTGGGCGAGTTCGCTGACGGGAGGTGACCATGACCGGCAAAGCTGACATCCGCGGCCTGCATCACAACGCCTACCGCTGCCGCGATGCCGAGGAGACACGGCAGTTCTATGAGGACTTCCTGGGTCTGGAACTGGCCGAGGCCTTCGAGATCGCGACGACGCAGACTGGCCGCGACACCCGTGTCATTCATATCTTCTTCGAAATGGGCGATGGGTCGTTCCTGGCCTTCTTCGAGGCGCCGGGCCAACCCTTCACGTTCAAGGACCAGCACGACTTCGACCTGCACATTGCTCTGGAGGTCAGCATGGAGACGCTGCACGCCATGTTCCAGAAGGGCAAGGACGCAGGCATCGAAACCCGCGGTATCTCCGACCATGGTTTCATTCACTCGATCTATTTCCGCGACCCCAATGGTTACGTCATCGAGCTGACCGCCAAGACCGAAACGCGCGATGCCGATGAATGGCAGCGCGTGAAAGGCGGCGCGCGGGCGGCGCTGGACAAGTGGACGGCGACAAAACCGGCGGACGCCGCCTGACATCCGCATGACGGCGCGGTAGTGTCCTCTCCATGACTGAGGCCGCACGCAAAGCGATAGACGGCAACGGGCCGTTCTTCACCTTGCCGCCCCGCTGGTTCACCGACCCGGCAGTCCTGGCGCGCGAAAAAGAAACGATCTTCTACAAGAGCTGGCGCTATGTCGGGCACGAGAGCGATTTACCCGAACCCGGCAGTTACATCACCTGTCGAATCGTCGATCAGTCGATCTTCCTGATCCGCAACCGGGATGGCGACATCAAGGCCTTTCACAACGTCTGCCGCCATCGCGCCCATGAGCTGCTGCAGGGGCACGGTAAGATAAAGGCCGTTATCACCTGCCCCTATCATGCCTGGGCCTATGACAGCGACGGCACCCTAAGGTCAGCGCGCCTGTCAGACGGCGTGCAGGGCTTCGACACGACGGATTTCAGCCTGGTGCCCGTCCGCGTCGAATCGATGCTGGGCCTGTTGTTCGTCAATCTCGATCCCGACGCCGTGCCCTTCGCCGAGCAGTTCGCAGGGCTGGCCGATGAGATCACGTCGCTGGTCCCGACATTTCCTGACCTGGTCAAGGTCGAACAGCAGCGCACCCGAAACGGCGGCGATGACGTCGTCGACCTGAAGGCCAACTGGAAGGTGCTGATGGACAATTGCAGCGAGTGTTATCACTGCGATCCCGCCCATCCGGCCTTCGTCGACCTGGTCGACATGGCGAGCTACACGATCGACGTTCGCGACATGTACACACGCCACGAGATGGCGTGCACGAAACCCGCCAACGCAGCCTATGACTACCGCACTGACACGACGGTGACGAAAGCCGTTTTCTGGCACCTGTGGCCGAACATGACGCTGGGCGTCATGCCGGGCTCACCGAACTTCGATGTCTTTCTGTTCGAGCCCGTCGAGGTCGAATCGACGCGCCTGGACGGCGACAGCTTCCGGCTGCCGGACGGCGCGGGCGAAACGGACGCCGCTCGGGCGCGCTATGGTTCGAATGTTCTGTGGCCCGAGGACCGCGACCTCTGCGAGTCCGTCCAGCGTGGGCTTCATTCACGCGGCTATCAGCGCGGCCGCTTCATGGTCGACGATCAGCGCAGCGCCATCTCCGAACACGTGCCCGCGTTCTTCCACCACAAGGTCGCCGAGGCGCTCGGCGAGGTCTAAGACCTTAGATGCGCGCTAGAGGGCGTCACCAAATGAGTGCTGGCAACACTCTCACGGACGGTCAGTTGGGAGGCCTTGTGGTTCCCATCCTGGCTTGCTCCGGCGGCTTGTGCATTTATGCCAGTTCGTGGGTGGGTTGTCGGACTGTTGCCCAAGTCCTGCATCATTGACTGGATCGGACGTACCCAATTGCATCTAGGACAAGTCTGGCGATCCCCTGCTTGAACAAGCTGAGGCAGGCGGCAGCGTGGGATGGCTATCTAGAATGTCGAGAGTGAGCGAAGTGCCGACGATAAAGACAGGTTTCAGCAGTCATCGGCTCCGCTGTTCAAACAACGCTCGATTTCCTCAACGATTTCGTTGACTTCCTCGTCGGAGAGTGAGTCTACCCAACTGCTGATGTGTACGTTCTTGTTGAACTCCAGAAGGTTCGAGGCTGCGTGCTCAATACTGACGTATAGCGCATCAACAACGGCGTCGTGGCTAGTCTGCTGAAAGAACACCACGCTATCATCAATCACGTACCTAACGCTCGTACAGTTGCTCAGTTCCGCCACGCCAAAACTCGATTTTTGCAGTTGTGGTGACAGATCTTCCTTGAAGAACTTATCCAGTTCAACGAGGACGTACGCCCTTGCTAACTCTGGGCAAACTTTCGCAGTCACATAGTGGTCGGCAGCATACTGGAAGATCACGAATACCGGGAAGAATCCGCCGTCACGATAGACATACATCACAGGGCCGTTCAGCACTTCTTCACAGTTCTCATCGCCATTACAGCCAAATCTCTCACTAAGCCTTTCAAAGACGTCACTCATCACGAGAATTCTCGAAACGTGACCGTCGTGATTCTGGCCCGCTGTCGCAGCCAACCACTCCCGGCGCAGGAACGCATAGAAATCGCCATACCCGTCAAATGTAATGTGATTGAAACGATAACCATCGATGTAAGCGACCAAGTCGGTGTTCGCTTGCTGCTTCTGGCGAAAGAAGACGCGAACGTCAGCCGCCGTGTCACCAAATGCGCCCATCAGTGAGGACGTGATACCGGACCGATACTCTTCCGTCATCTCCGTGGTTCCTTCGACAGCGAAGTTGATACCGCCACGGTCGAACGACGCGGCTTCCGCCTCATCTTCTGCAGAGTTCGCGGCCTCAATAAACTCCACTGTTCCGGCCGCCAGGGAGAGCTGGGTGCCCGATCCAAAACCAAGTGAAACCACAAACAATGCCAACAGAAACTGATTCGAAAGAGCCTTCGACACAGCAGCCTCTTGTTCTCTTGACCAATTCTCAATTGTTAGCACGAAGCGTGTTACGGTTTCGATGTTCTTTGCTCCGAAGACCGGGATCTCATCGAAACCATCCAGCGCAGTTTTATTGACGCGGCTCTTGGTACAACGCCATCTCCGAACACGTGCCCGCGTTTTTCCACCGCAAGGTCGCCGAGGCTGTCGGTGACGTCTGACGCCTAGACGGGAGCCATGCCCTTCTCGGCCAGTTCCTTCTTCGCCTCGTCCGTCTTGTCGAGGCCTTCCAGCCCCATGCCTTTCAGCACGCCGGGCGCCTTGGTGTACTGGATGTTTTGGTAGGTCGTGATCTCAACCCGGTTGCCCCAGGGGTCCAGGAAGTCCAGGAAACGGCCCGGCATGATATCGACACCCATCGCCTTCAGGGTCTCGCGGACGAGTTCCTTGTCGTCAACCGCGATTCCAAAATGTCGTTTATCATCAGCCTCTTGAGAGCGACCTTTGGCAAAGTTGATGAACTGGTCTCCGAAATAGATGAAGGCGGCGTTTTCGCTCTTGGACTTAAGCTCGAAGTTTAAGAAGCCCCCGTAGAAGTCGAGCGCTTGGTCGATATCGCCGACCTCCAACGCGATGTGATTGATACCGACCGCGTTGGCCTTCTTCGCACCGTTTCCTGTCGCCATGGCGTCCTCCTTGCCTATGTTCATCTAACGATGGGAGCGCCGTCGAACCGGTTCAAGACCATGTCTTGCCGCCCGCGATCTTGGCCTTGGCCGCCTGGACGAAACGGCTGGCGTCCGACGGCTGCTGGGGCAGGTCGTCGGCGATTGTGTGCCAGGGCACCTTGCCCTCGATGCCCGTGTGATAGAGGTCCGGCGGCCAGTCTTCCGGCCGGTCGAAGCTGCCCAGGGTGACGGCCGGGACCTTGTCATCAACGAGCCAGAAATCGAGCGACGTACCGCAGGCTCCGCAGAACCCCCGCCTGGCCCACGCCGACGACTGGTAATAGCGCGGCTCACCCTGGGTGTAGCGGAAGGCGCCCAGGGGGAACGTAGCAAAGACGCCGAAGATGCCGCCAAGCGCCTTCTGGCACATCTTGCAGTGACAGTAGGCGACCCATTCCGTCGCGGCATCGGCTTGCCAACGTATGGCGCCGCACAGACAGCCGCCGGTCACCGGCAAGACGCCCGTCATCAGCCAAAGACCTTTTTGACTGCCGGGCGCGCCGCGGCATTGGCGACGACGCGCTGGGCGTTGGGAAACTCGTCCATGGTCGGATGGCCCATGTCCGGGCTGAGCCATGTCGCCAACATGCGCACGTGAATGTCGGCGGCGGTGAAGCGATTGCCGACCAGCCAGTCGTCGCCGCCGATCGCCTCGTCGATCATGCCCCAGATCTCACGCAGCCGGATGCACGACCGCGCCCGTGCACTCGCGATGTGCTCTTCGCTCTCGCAGAAACGAAGCGGGTAGTAGGTGAGCTGATAGGCCATCTGCAGGGTGTTCGACATATAGACCAACCACTGCAAGAACGGCCCGCGCAAGGGATCGTCCGCGGCCGGCGCCAGGCCCGCTTCCGCGTGACGGTCGGTGAGAAACACGGTGATCGCCGAGGCCTCATGCATGGCGCCGCCATCGTAGATCAGAACGGGGACCCAACCGTTGGGATTGAGTTCCAGAAGTTCCGGCGAACGCGGCTCATTGATGTCGATGCTGGAATCGAGAAGCTCGTACGGGGCGCCGATTTCCTCGAGCACCGCGCGCGTGCCCATGGCGGCCGAGTGATCGGCGTAAAACAACTTGTACATGGCGTGTCTCCGGAATGGCTAGGCCGTATAGACGGCAACGGGTTCGCCGAGCTTATCGGGTTTGGGCTGAATGCCCAGCCCCGGCGTCTCGGGCGCTGTCATGGTGCCGTCGACCCAGTCCGGTTTGCCGTCCGCCAGGGAGACGTCGTGAAGTTCGGTCGCGTCCCACATGGAGTGGCATAGCGCCGCCGGCGTCGACTGGGCGAGATGCAGAATGGCGGCGGTGGCGATCTCGGAACCGCCGGTATCCTGCAGCGACATGGCAAGCCCTGCTTGGGCAGCAACATCGCGCATGAGCCGGGCCTTGGTCAGACCGCCGACCTTACCGATCTTGATGTTGATGGCCGCGCATACATTGTCGGCGATGGCGCGCAACAGTACCGTCAGGTCATCCAGGCTTTCATCCAGCATGATCGGCTGCGAAACCATGCGACTGACGGCAAGGCATTGTTCATAGGTCGCGCAAGGCTGCTCGAACAGCAGCGTCAGACCGCGCCGGCGCGCCGCTTCCATGACAGCGACAGCATCGCCTTGCAGCCAACCGCCGTTGCAGTCGCACAACGCATCGTCGCCCATGGCAACAATGTCGGCGACCACATCGAGGCGTGCGATATCCTCCGTCACGTCGCCACTGAACTTGACGGAGTGTTTGCCGTAGCCGCGTTGGCGCAGGGTCTTGAGATTGGCCAGCGTCTCCTCGGGGCCAGCGGCCGACACGCTGCTCACCAGGTCGACCGCGCCATCGGCGCGTCCGCCCATGAGGTCACAGACCGGCATGCCCGCGTCCTTGCCCAGGATATCCCAGCACGCCATGTCGATGGCCGTCTTGCCATAGGGATGCCCCGGTAGCGCGCGATCCATAACGTCGTTGATCCGTTCCGTATGACGGGGGTCGCGGCCCAGGATCGTCGGCGCGAGCTCATCAATGACGGCGCGCGCACCCTTGGCGAAGGCCGGCAGGTAGCTGGAGCCAAACGGACATGTCTCGCCCCACCCGGTGATACCAGCATCCGTCTCCAGTGCAACAATCGTGGTGTCGAGCGACGTCCATGTGCGGCCGCCGGACAACCGGTACGGCTTCGTCATCGGCAGATCGACCTGATAGACGCGTATGGCGATTATGCGCATGCGATCCAACCGGGGCGCTCAGGAACCACGCGCCATCGCCATAAGCGTCTCGACGTAGCGATCGGCGAAGGCCTCGGCGGCGGCGCGGTCACGCATCGGTTCGTCGTAACCGAACGAAAGACACGCGCCCGCGGCTGTCGAGACAATCGCGACCATGACGGGATGCAGGCCGTGGTTCTGCGACGGCATGATCAAGATACGGGATATGCCGACCTGTCGTGCGGACAAGCGATCGAGGTCACCGACATCCGAGACACAGATGCCGCTCGCGAACACCTCGCTCGACGCGGCGATCTGGTCGGCCTGTGCGACCGTAGTTTCGAGCGGCACACGGGTCTCCATCAGAAGCGCCGGTGGGCGGTTGTCGCGAAGCCTTTCACCCATGGCGCGCGCGAGTTCGATCAGGCTGAGATCGGCGTGCTCGGGACCGGCGAAGATGTTGATGGAGGCCACAAACTCGCCGACGGTGGTTCGCGAAATTGCCGGTTCGCAATCGGCGCGCACATCGGTCGGTTCGACAATTCCTGTCCACGGCGTGTGCCCCGGCAACGCGGGTCCCGCACGCACCGCAGCGGCGCAAAAGCCCGCGGCCAGATGGATGCCCTCACCGTGCAATCGATCGTGCAACGCCTGAAGATCCCCGCTCGGGAGAACCCTGAGTAGGGCGCGCGGCTGTCGGTCTTTTGCCGGGGCGCCCCTATCGACCGGCCAGATGGCATCGTCTGGCCATTCGGCGAAGATGCCGGCCTCGCCTTTCAGTCCGGCTGCCGCCAGCGCGCGTTCGGGCGCGTCGGTCAGCGTCAGCGAAGCTCGGTCGAGGGCATCGGGATCACGGGCCAGAAGATCGATCTCGTTGAACACAACCAGCGCGGAACGCCCGTCGATGGCCGCGTGATTGGTCACCAAGATCAGCCAAACCGCCTTTCCCGACGCATCCGTCAGCACCACCAGCCGCCATGACGTCACGGCGACATCGTCTAAAATGGCCGCTTCACGCGCATAGACCGCCTCCATGTCGAACGGCTCGCCTATGGCCTCCGTCCTGATCTCAATGGTCTCGAACGGCACATCGCACACCCACCACAGATTGTTGCGCGTCTCGATACGCCCGCGCATGAGCGGATGGCGGCCGTGGATGATCTTGAGAGCGCGACGGAGATTGGCAACGTCCATCGGCCGCTGCAACTCCGCCATGGCGACCAGTTGCACAGCGCCATTGCAACGCCTTTTCAGCTCGACAAGCAACGCCTCCTGCGGGCCTAGCTCTCGCTCGAAGACGTCCGTATTTCTCATGTTGAACCCGTCATTTCGCTTGTCGGTATTCTGCCTGCTAAGTCTTGAGCTTTGTCATCGCCTTATCGAACTCGCGCCGGTTGATCGGGCAGGTGCTGACCAAGTGCCCGTCGCAGACGACGTGAAACACGCCATAGGCCGACGGCGCACGGCGGCGCACGTCTTTGGCCGACGTTAGTTCGACCTCATTGAAGGCAACTCCATAGTCGTCTGCGGCCTCGCGCAACATGGTGACGGTGTCGTCGATATAGGGACATTGGTCTGAGCGCATGACCGTCAGGCCCTTGCCCAGGGCGGCGCGCTTCTTCTCCCAATTGCCGGTGAACGTCGGCAGGTCAACGTCGCCCCAAGACTTCACCATCAACGAGAACGTGGGCGGCGCTTCTTCGACGCAGGTGAAGCCGTGTTTTTCGAGGAAGCGCCGGCCGATCAGCCAGTTGCCTTCGCTCGTCACCATCGCAATGCCGGGGAAACCCGCGCGCTTCGCCTCGTTGACGGCGAGGTCCATAAGGTGGCCACTCAGGCCACTGCCCTTACTGCGCCCGACGACCCACAGACAGTGGATGACAAGATAGTCCGCCGCCTCGATCGACCGCCACGCATAGGCGCCAGGGATCGTCTCGACAAACCCGCGGCCGCCATCCCGGATCATGTGGATCTTCAGGCCTTCGGCGAAACGTTTGTCGAGCCACGCGCGTTTTCGTTTGTAGCCGTCAGCCTTGCGTCGGCTCATCAAACAGAAAAACCCAGTCTCGTCCACGTTGTCCGGACCGACCTCAACAATGTTGAACGCGCCGGCAGCCATCGCGGCTAAAGATCCTTGACCAACCGCAGGGCATCGTAGACCGCCGCATGAATGTTGCGACTGGCAACGCAATCGCCGATGCGAAAGAGCTGGAAGCGTCCGTCCGGGTTGGTGCGTAGGGCCTGCGGCTCGCCCGCGATCAACGCGTCATAGTCGGTCTGGCCACGATTGACCGAAAGCTCCTTGAGTTCGCCATAGAGCCCGTCATTGGCGAGCGTGCCGTAATCGGAGACGACCTGATCGACGACACGCTCTTCCTCCTCGTGGCTGTAGTCGTTGTGCAGGAGACAGACCAGATGACCGTTCTCGCGGTAGATCTGTTTGAGATGGTGGTCAGGCGTCAACAGGACGTCCGACTTATAGAGGTTCTGCATGTGGGTCGGCAGGTTGGTGGCGCCAACCTCCTCGCCGATCATGCGCCCATTGGTCACGACTTCGACCAGCGCGCCGCGCTCGGCCAGGAACTCCGCACAGGACGGGCCCTGCTGCATGCCACTCTCGTCGTAGAGCAACACGTTCTTCGCAGGCTCGACCGCGCCGGTCAGAATGTCCCAGACACTGGCGGCCAGGTCGGCGCCATCGTAATAGCCGGTGTTGGGCCGCCCGCCGGTCGCCAGGATCACCACGTCCGGGTTCTCATTCACAATGGCGTCACGGGTCGCTTCGGTGCCGTAGCGTTGGTCAATGCCCAGTTTCGTCACCTGCCCATCGAACCAGCGCACGATGCCCGATAGATTTTCGCGCCACGGTGCCTTGGCCGCGATGTTGATCTGACCGCCGGGTTGTTCAGCCATCTCGAACAGGATGACATCGTGACCGCGTTCGGCGGCGACGCGGGCCGCCTCCAGGCCACCTGGGCCTGCCCCGACCACGACCACCTTGCGCGCCGATGACGCCTTGTCGATGACATGGGGCATGGTCTGTTCGCGGCCGGTCGCGGCGTTGTACGCGCACAATGCCTCGCCGCCCATCGAGACCCGGTCGACACAATAGGTCGCGCCGACACACTGACGGATATCGTCGACGCGCCCTTCCACCAGTTTGTTGACGATATGCGGATCGGCGATGTGGGCTCGGGTCATGGCAACCATGTCGATATGCCCCTCGGCGATGGCGCGATCGGCCGTCGGCAGATCGCGGATTGCCGAGGCATGCAGAACAGGGATGTCGACCTGGGCCTTCACCGCGCTTGCCAGATGGAGAAACGGCGCCGGCGGAAAGCTCATGTTCGGCATCAGCATAGCGAGCCCCGACCAGTCGGTGCCGTGACTTTGATAGACAGACAAGAAGTCGATCAGGCCGGACTGGGCGAAACGTGTCGCGATTGTCATGCAGTCGGACTGATCGAGGCCGCCTTCCAGAAGTTCGTCGCCGGACAGGCGCATGCCGACGATAAAGTCGTCGCCGACGGCCTCGCGGATCGCCTCGAACACCTCCAGGCCAAAGCGCATGCGGTTATCCAGGCTGCCACCGTAGCCGTCGGTCCGTTGGTTGACGCTGGGCGACAGAAAGGCATCGATCAGATGTTGCGCGGCGGCGATCACCTCGACGCCATCGAGGCCGCCTTCCCGGCAACGCTGGGCCGCGCGCGCGTAGCACGCGATGATGCGGCGGATGTCCCAATCTTCGGCTTCCTTCGGAAAGCTGCGGTGCAGCGGCTCACGCACCGGCGACGGCGCCACCAGCGGCATCCAGTTGCCGCCGTCCCAACGCCCCCGCCGGCCTATATGGGTGATCTGGCACATGGTCGCCGCACCATGGCTGTGCACCCGCTCGGCGAGCGCCTTCAGGTGCGGGATGACATCGTCGTGGGCCACCGATAGCTGGCGGAACGGCAGCGGCGAATCCGGCGCGACCGACGACGAGCCGCCGAACATGGTAAGCGCAATGCCGCCCCTCGCTTTTTCCTCGTGATAGAGCTGGTAGCGCTCGCCCGGCATGCCATCCTCGGCATAGGCCGGCGCGTGCGCCGTCGACATGATGCGGTTCCTGAGCGTCAGCCCCTTGATGGTCAGGGGTTTCAAAAGCGCGTCGTACTGGGCCATCGTCAGCGAGCCCTCTGTCCGACGGCTGCGGCCAAGGTGGTCATCGCATCGGCCTCAAGGCGATAGTGACGGTGTCCCAAGTCGATCATCCCGATTGCCTCGTAAAACTCTATCGCCGGAAGTCCTTCCTCGACAAACAGCTCGATACGAATCCAATCGCGCTCGACGGCAAGTCTCGCCACCTCTGCCATCAACTGCCGCGCGATGCCATGCTGGCGGTATTCTGGTCCGACATAGAGCGCATGAACAATGCCCATCGGCCGCCCCCTCCATCCGGCATAGCCGCGAAAGAACGAGACAAAGCCGATAACCGTTCGATCGACCTCGGCCGCGAGAGCCTCAAAGAGAGGGTCGACACCGAATCCCGCGCGAGAAATTGCATCGACCGTAAGTTGTGCATGGAAGCCGGGCCGATGGCTCTCGATCAGACAACACGTCAGGCGATGGAGCGCCTCGGCATCTTCGACACATGCCGGCCGCACGGAAGCCCGAACCAACGCGCGCTCCTGCGATCCGTGCACGGTCGGCATCCGCCTCGCCAGCCTAACGCGCGACGCGGTCGCGGTATTGGTAATAGCGCTGCACGATCGGCAGGAACCAGGGATTGCCGTCATAGAGCGGGATGGTCGGAAAGGCCAACCCCTCGAACGCGCACTCGGCTTCCGGCGTTCCCAGGATGCGCTGTGCGGTCTTGTAGCCGAGATAGGTCTGCTTCACGACGCCCGACCCATTGCAGGCGAGCGCAAAGTGCAGGCCATCCTTGACGCCGGTATGCGGCAGCTTGTCGAAGGCGAACGCGACGTTGCCTGTCCAGCTATGGGTGACCTTGATGTCTTTCAGTTCCGGGAACACGCCGGTCATGAAGTCGTGCAGGATTTTGCCGCTCTCGTGTGTCTCGACATCGCGCGTCTTGGCGCGGCCGCCGAAGATGACGCGCTTCCGGTCGGGCGACGGCCGGTAGTAGTAGAGGATCTTCTTGGTGTCGGCGATCATCCGGTGATTGGGGAACAACCGGTTCATGGTCTCGACCGGCAGTTCCTCGGTCGCGATGATGTAGCTGCCGACCGGGACCAGGCGGCGGCGGAAATTCTGCGCCGCGCGCGGCGTGTAGCCGTTGGTCATGACGGCGACCTCTTTGGCTCTGACCGTGCCGCGCGATGTCGTCACCTGGAATCCGTCGCCGTCCCGGCTGATGCGCTCGACCGGCGTGTGGGCCGCCAGCTTGACCCCGGCCGCCATCACGCGATCGAGGAACTCCTGATGGTAGACGGCCGGATGCAGACCGCCGCCCGACAACGTCACCTTGCCGCCGTGATAGATATCGGTCGCGACCTCGTTCGCCACATCGCCCTTGGCGATCATGTGGCCGGTATCGAGGCCGACTTCCTTTTTCACCAGGTCGGCGTCGCGCGCCATGGCTTCATAGTGGCTGGGGGCGTGGGCGCCGACGAAACGGCCGACCTTCTGATAGTGGCACTGCATCTGTTCGGACGCGATGAACTCGTCGAAAAACACCATGGCGTTGTTGGCTTCGCGCACCAGGGCGGCGGCCTTGGTCTGGCCGTACTTGGCCTTCAGCTCGCTGTAGCCCAGCTTGAGCCCGCCACCAGCCATGCCGCCGCTGCGCGAGCTGGCACCGTAGCCGGGTTCGCTGGCTTCCAGGATCAGGACGTCACGCCCGGCGCGGGCCAGGTAGAGCGCGGCCGCCATGCCGGCATAGCCGGAGCCGACCACGGCCACGTCGACGGTTTCGGGCAAGGCGATCGGAACGAACTCAGGCCGGGGCGCCTCCTCCCACCAATAGGGCGTTGCCTTCCAGTCGTCGGCAAACGGGGCCTCGGCCATGGGTGTCCTCCTGTGTTTCACCGCAACCTAGCGGATTCACGCCGCCACCGACAAGACGGGCGAACCCGACCAAAGGCGACCTTGGTCTCGTTGTCGGCGACGGAAACTGGCCGTTTTGCCGTGCAACCGCGTGTCATAAGCAGCCCGGCAGGCCCGAGGAGGCAGTAACGATGAACGAAGAGGCACCGAGCGGACGGCGCGGCAGGCGCCATCGCGGCGAACACGGCGGCAGCGGCGCGCGGCGCGCCCAGCGCAGCCACAAGTATTCGACCGACGCCCTGCCCTATATCCAGCGCAACATCCCGCTGACGGAGGTGCTGACCGAAGAGGCGCTGGAGATCATCGAAAACAATGCCGAAACGGTCATGGAAGAGGTCGGCATCGCCATCCACGACGACCAGGAGGTCGTCGACCTGTGGAAGGAGGCCGGCGCCGATGTCGGCAAGGACGGCCAAACGCTCCACGTGCCCCGCGGCCTGGCGCGCAAGCTGATTTCGACCGCGCCCAACCACTTCATCCAGCATGCCCGCAACCCCGACCGCAAGGTCAAGATCGGCGACGGCGCGACCGTCTTCGCGCCGGTCTACGGCCCGCCCTTCATCCGCAATCTGGACGATGGCCGGCGCTACGCGACAATCGAGGATTTCCGCAACTTCGTGAAGCTGGCCTATATGACGCCGGCCATGCACCATTCCGGCGGCACAGTGTGCGAGCCGGTCGATATCCCGGTCAACAAGCGTCACCTGGATATGGTCTATTCCCATATCCGCTATTCCGACAAACCGTTCATGGGTTCGGTGACGGCGCCGGAGCGCGCCGAAGACACGGTGGCGATGGCGAAGCTGGTGTTCGGCGATCAGTTCGTCGAAGACAATTGCTGCATCATCAACCTGATCAACGCCAACTCGCCGATGACCTTCGACGGCACCATGCTGGGCGCGTTGAAGGTCTATGCCCGTCACAACCAGGCCTGCGTCGTCTCGCCGTTCATTCTGGCCGGCGCCATGAGCCCGGTGACCGTCGCCGGCACGCTGGCCCAGTTGCTGGCCGAAGCCATGGTCGGCATGGCGACGACCCAGTTGGTCCGGCCTGGCGCACCGGTGGTGTTCGGCACCTTCGGCAGCTCGATCTCCATGCAGTCGGGCGCGCCGACCTTCGGCACGCCGGAACCGACCCAGGTGCTGCTGGGCAGCGCGCAACTGGCGCGCCGTCTGGGCGTGCCGTTCCGTTCCGGCGGATCGTTGTGCGGCTCCAAGATCGCCGACGCGCAGGCGGCCTATGAAAGCGCCAACACGCTGCTGCCGACGATGCTGGGCGGCGTCAACTTTGTGCTGCACGCGGCCGGCTGGCTCGAAGGCGGTTTGGCGTCCGGATACGAGAAGTTCGTCATGGACGCCGATCAGCTCGGCATGATGCAGGTGCTGGCCCGTGGCGTCGACATCTCGGAGAACGGCCAGGCGATGGATGCCATCCGCGAGGTCGGCCCGGGTAGTCACTTCCTGGGCTGCGCCCACACCCAGGCCAACTTCGAGACCGCGTTCTACCGCTCGACCATCGCCGACAACAACAGCTTCGAGCAGTGGGAAGCCGAAGGCAGCCAGGATGCCATGCAGCGCGCCAACAAGCTGTGGAAGGAGATGCTGGCATCCTACGAGGCGCCTGCCATCGACCAGAGCGTCGACGAGGCGCTCAACGCCTTCATCGCCGAAAAAAAGGCTGCGGTGCCCGATTCCTTCACTTGAGTTTGGTTAACAAGGGCCAGATGCCGCCCGTGACGGCTGTCACCCTTCGTGGCGCTACCCCGTCTGGCCGATAGGCGTATCGGACGTCGTTTGATAGACTTTCGCTCCGCGCACGGCCTCTCGGACATCGTTTGGTGCCGGACGGCCGCACGACTTCGACCATAAGGACCAGAGCCCGGCCGCCGAGCCGATGGTGTTCGACGGGCGGCCGATGACCATCTGCCATGCATATCGACATTGTCGACGATTACGAGAGTTTTCTTGCGCTGAAGGATGACTGGGAGTCCGTCTATGCGGATGATCCCGAAGCACATTTTTTCCTGTCGTGGACATGGATGACCAAGTGGCTGGATTCGGCGATTTCCGAGTGGGAGATTGTGGTTGCCCGTGACGACGAAAACGGTGGGCGGTGCGTCGCCGTTCTTCCACTGCGGATCAGGGCCTTTCCGGCAAAGAACGGCACGCTCTATACCGAAATCTGGATGGCGGCCCAAGGCGTCGCCGACTATGTCGGTTTCTTGTGCCGCCCGGGTGCGGAAGAAAGCGCCCTTCCGGCCATGGCCGACTATATCAAGACGCTCAAGTGGAACGGCTTGAACCTGCGTTGTTTCGATGCGTCGGAAACGCGCGCCAAATTATGGACGGACGCGTTTCCGCGCTCTGACTTCAAGCTGAAGCGCGTGACGTCGACCGACAACGAAGAAGGCTACGACAATTCCGTTTGCCCCTACGTGACATTGCCGGATGACTGGGACACCTATCTCGACACCCAGGTCAGCACCAACACGCGCCAGAAGATCCGGCGTTTCCTGAGAAAAGTCGAGAACAGCGACGAGTACAGCATCACCGTGACGAGTCCTGAGACGTTGGAGCGGGACTATGCGGTGCTGAACAAGCTGTGGGAAGACAAGTGGGGTCAGTCAAAGGGCGAAATGGTAACGCAGATCTTCTACAGGATCCGCCGGACCATGCTGACCCACTGCCTGGAGCACGACGCGCTGTTCATGCCGATTCTCTGGCACAACGACAAACCGGTCGGCGCCCTGGGCTCGATCGTCGATCCGGTCAAGAAGTCGATGCTGTTTTTGATCGCAGGCCGTGACGTGAAAGCCAAGGGTCCGCCAAGCGGCCTGGTCTTGCATGCCTACAGCATACGCCATGCCATCCAGCGCGGCCTCAAGACTTATGATTTCCTTCGCGGCAACGAGCCCTACAAGTACTCCTTCGGCTCCCAGGAACGGCGGATCAAGTATCTGATGGTCGAACGCAAGATCGCCAGCAAACAGCTGGACCCGCGTTGCGTAGGTTCTGCCATAGAGATGACGAAGCGAATGCAGGCATCCGGCAGGCTGACCGAGGCCGAACGCGGTTATCGCCAAATTCTCAAGATCCAGCCCGAGAATGAAACCGCCCAACAACATCTCGATCAAGTCGTGGCGGCGAAAAGCCGTTCCAAGGCCGCCAACAAGAGATTGAACGCTTAAGGCGTCTGCAGAGATTGACAAAAACTCTCCGTCAATCCGCAAGATTTGTAAGCGGTCCGATGGCGATTGCCGTGCTGCTGATGACAGCATGCGCGTTACCATCACACGAGAGCAACGCGTCTGAAGACAAGATCGCCGACTTGATCGAGGCGCGGCTGGCGCTCATGAAAGACGTTGCGGCTTACAAGTTCCTCAACGACATTGCAATCGAGGACAAGGAACGCGAGGCGGTGGTTCTAAGCCGTGCCGTCGATCAGGCAGAGGCGGCCGGTTTGGATGGTGCGTCCGTCGCGCCCTTTTTCACCGCCCAGATCGATGCCGCAAAGGTCATTCAGCAATGCTGGTTCGTACGCTGGCGGCAGGACGAAGCGGACATTCCCGAGGGTACGCCCGACCTGCAGAACGACATTAGGCCCCGTTTGATCGACATCGGCAACGACCTCGTGACCGCGATCGCCGACTTGGCGGCCGAAGGTGCCCATCTCGACCGCGTGTCGGCGCCGCGTCTCGAATGCCTACCGAATGACAAGGCCGAGGCGATCACGACGAGCCTGTCCGGAGTTTTCGCAGCGACGGACTAACCCGCACCAGTGACGTTTTCGCCAAGCATCAGAAGAATTCGTCGACGAGCCGATAGTACGCCAAGCGTTCGTGATCCGGTGCAGTAACACCGTAGCGGTCGAGAAACGGTTGGACCCACGACGCGCCCAACCTCGAGGCTATGTTACGGCAGGCGATGGCCAGATCCTGGTACCGGTCGGCGCGCCCCAACCGGCCGCAATCGACAAAGCCGGCAAACCTCTCGTCCTGCATCATGACATTCGGCAGGCACGCGTCGCCATGCGTCACGACGATATCCTCCATAACCGGTCTGTCCGCCAGCGCGATCGCGAGTAGATCTCGTGCGGTGTGACCAATGTGCATGTCATCAAAGGCTGTCTCATCAACCAACCCCTGCTCGACGTTGACGCGCGCGCGCTCGAGTTTGAGGTCGAGCGACTCGTCGAAGGGACAGGAGCTGGGATCGAGTGCATGAACTTGGCGCAGGCCAACTGCCATCGCGGCAACAATGGTGTCGGCTGGCGCCTGCACAGCCAAAGCATTGGCTCCCTTGACGACCGTCATCACCAGCCACTCGCGATCACCTTCAGCCATGAACAAGACCCGCTCCGGACCGGCGACGGACGTCTGCACGAGCCAGTCGAGCCTGTCGGCCTCGTCAGCCAGACTCTCGACGTGACCCGCCTTCTGGATTTTGACAATCAGAGGTGGCCTGGCATCGGCCGTCAGCCGGTAGACAGATGACGGCGACTGGCTGTCCACTTCACCTCGCCACACATAGCCCTCAACGAGGTCGTCGAGCGGCTGCGGCAACGGAGTGTCCGGCGTCAACGGCACCACGGCATGAAACTCCCTCCTGGTCCCTGCGACAAAGTTTCGCCTGCTTCGGTCAGGGATTCACGCAGATTTGCCGAAGCCATCTACCCAAGTGCGAGCCGGGCGATTATGCTCCTCCGAAATGATAACAGGAGGGATCGCCATGACCGATTACGACTCCGCCAAAATCGCCGCGCTGCACCGCGAGCTGCACAGCCACCTGCCCTCCGATCCCGCACTGCGGGTGAAGGTGCTGGAAAGTCTGCTGGTCGACAAAGGCATGATCGACCGCAAGACCATCGACTCCTGGGTCGAGGTCTATGCCGAAGACATCGGGCCCAAGCGCGGCGCCCATGTGGTGGCCAAGGCCTGGACCGACGCGGCGTTCAAGGAGCGGTTGATGGCCGATGCCCCGTCGGCGATCGAGGAGCTTGGTTATCTGGGCGTGGCGACCGGTCATCTGCATGTCGTCGAGAACACCGACGACGTCCACAACCTCGTCGTCTGCACGCTGTGCTCGTGTTACCCCTTCTCGGTGCTGGGTATCGCGCCCAACTGGTACAAGACGGCGGCCTATCGTTCGCGCGTGGTGCGCGATCCGCGCGGCGTGCTCGAAGAGTTCGGTGTCGACATCTCCAACGACGTCGAGGTACGCGTCTGGGACAGCACCGCGGAGCTGCGCTATCTCGTTTTGCCGCAGCGCCCGTCCGGCACCGACGACATGGACGAGGCCGCGTTGGGCGCCCTGGTCAGCCGTAACTCCATGATCGGCACCGACCGTGATCTCTCCAAGTACATCAACGGAGCGGGCTGATGGACGGCATCCATGATCTCGGCGGCAAGCAGGGCTATGGCCCGGTCGATGTCGACGAGGAGGACGTACCGTTCCACGCGCCGTGGGAGGCACGCATGTGGGCGATCTCGCGCAACCGTGGCGCGCCCGGCTGCACCATCGACTGGTGGCGCCATGTGCGCGAGCTGATCGACCCGGCGGACTATCTGACCCGCGCCTACTTCGACCAGTGGATCCAGACCGAACTCGCCGTTCACATCGATGCCGGCGTGTTCACGCTGGACGAGGTGATCGCGGGCCGTTCATCGACGGCACCGGTGCCCGAAGGACCGGGCATCGACCGCGCCGGCGCGCTGGATGCCGACCGCGCTCTGGCGACGCGGTTTGATCGCGACGTCAACGAAGCGCCGGCCTTTCAACCGGGCGATCAGGTCAAGACCGCGAGGTTCGGTCATAGCCATCATACGCGGCTGCCGGAATACGCCCGCGACCGCGAGGGCGAGATCCTGGCCCATCGCGGCGCCCACCTGTTTCCCGATGCCGGTGCGCGCGGCAAACACGAGCCGCAGCATCTCTATACGGTCGGCTTCGATGGCGCGGAGCTGTGGCCGGAATCCGGAGGCCGCCGCGACCGCGTCTACCTCGACCTGTGGGAGCGTTACCTTGAACCGGCCTGAGGGTGACGCCCTGAAACCGCTGGCCCGGCTCGACGGCGATCCCGTCTTCGACGAGCCGTGGCAGGCGGAGGTTCTGGCACTGGCCGACCGGCTTTCGACAGCCGGCGTGTTCACCCGCGAGCTGTGGTCCGAGACATTGGGCGATGAACTCGTGCGCGCCGAGCAAGACGGCAAACCCGACGATGTCACGACCTACTACGAAGCCGCACTCAAGACACTCGAACGGCTTCTGGAGGACGGAGGTCACGTGACGCCATCGGCACGCGCCGAGCGGCGCACAGCCTGGGAAGACGCCTATCGCTCAACGCCCCATGGCAAGCCGGTGCTGCTGCAGAGCCGCTGAATCCCGCCGATTCCCCATCCCTGGGGTTCTCGATTAAACTGGACCCATGTCGCCTGAAGCCGCAGCCGCGTTGCGCGGCCGAATCGAAAGCGACGGCGAGACATTCTATGAGGAACTCGCCAGTGCGCTGATCCATGGCATTGGCGCCGTGCTGGCGGCGGCGGGCCTGGCGCTCCTGGTCGTACTGGCGTCGATGACCGGCAGCGCGACGGCGATTGTCACCTGCGCAATCTACGGGTCGGCCGTCTTTTTGACCCTGCTTGCCTCGGCGCTCTATCACGGTGTATGGCATCAAACGACCAAGGCCGTGTTCCTGGCACTCGACCACTGCGCGATCTTTGTCTTGATCGCGGGCACCTATACGCCGATCGCCCTGCTGGTGCTGCCGCCGGGATTGGGCTGGACGCTGTTCGGTTTGATTTGGGGCCTCGCCATCCTGGGCATTGCGATCAGGCTGTGGCTCGGCCATCTGCACTGGATCCTGATTCCCGTCTTCGTCGCCATGGGCTGGCTGGGGTTTGCCTGGGGCGGTGCGTTGTTCGCGGCACTTGGCCCCGCCGGTGGCTGGCTGCTGATCGCCGGCGGGATTTGTTACACGGGCGGCCTCGTCTTCTACCTGTGGCGCGGCCTGCCGTTCAACCACGCGATCTGGCACTTCTTCGTGCTTGCCGGCGTCGTCTGCCACTTCCTGGTCGTCGCGCTCTACGCGCTGCCGCAAACCTAGATCAGAACACCTTTGCTGACGGCAACGCAGGTCCCGCGAATGGTCGGCGCCTGCACCTGACCATCTTCTGCCGGCACCGTCACCGTGATCTGACTGGGCCGTCCCATTTCGACGCCCTGCTCGATGTGTACGGTGGTCGAGGCCTTGGGCACAGTGCGGCTCGCCGCGAGCAGCGAGGCCAGCGCGCCCGATGCGCTGCCGGTCGCCGGGTCTTCCGGGGGATGGCCGAGCGGCGAGAGAACACGCGAGCGCACGCGAAACGCCTCATCGTCGTCGCTGAGCACCACAAACGCACAGAGCGCGAAGTCGTCGACCGTGTTGACCTCCAATGCAGCTGCCTCGGCGAAAGCACCACTATCCGGCCTCAGATTTTCAAGGTCGTCCAAGCTCGCGAGTTCCGCGAACGCAAACTCCAATCCGACCGATGCCACAGTCGGCGCAAAGCGGTTTGTGACGATTGCGGTCTCAGGAAGGCTGAGGCATCGCGCCACGCGCCCGGTATCGCAGGTTCCCAGGCGATCGAGCGCCCGCGGCGCCGTGATCGCCGCGCCGACGATAGCATTCCCATCACGAACGACGTCGACAGCGACCGGCCCGCCAGCTTCGTCAAACACCATGGTGTCGCCGATGTCGAGGTCGAGCGCGCAGCCGCCGTTGGCGAGAACAAACGCCGTGCCGACATTGGGGTGACCGGCAAACGGCACTTCGGTCAATGGCGTGAAGATGCGGACATGGGCCGTTGTCTCGGTGTTGCGCGACGGCAGCACAAAGGTGGTCTCGGCGTAGCCGAATTCCTTTGCGATTGCCTGCATGGTCGCATCGTCAAGAGAACGCGCATCGGTGATGACCGCCAGCGGATTGCCGGCATAGCGCCGGTTGGTGAACACATCGACGGTGCAATAGGGAACGCCAGTCGTCATCACGCACACCTCCGGGCATCACGTCCACGTCACGGATGTGGTGACATCACCGACCTGGAACGGCAATCAAAGTATTGTCGTGGTGACAATCCTTATGTGCGCGGCAACTCAGGATGTTGTTGCCGTGATCTTTCCTTGCCGCCGGCGCTGTTCGCCGGGAGTCGGCGCGAGCAAACGCATGACAGCTTCCAGCGGCCCGTTGGCAAAGACCAGAAGCCAAAGATGGGCGCCCACCACACACACGGCAAACAGAGCGATCGCCCAATAGAATCCGTCGGCGGCATCGCAGTGAAGGCCGCGCGAACAGACCGCGTCGAACCAGGCGGTCAGGACGACACCGTGAATGACATAGAGCGTCAACGCCATGCGCCCGGCGCTCGCCAGGGCGCGCAACGGGAGGCTCCTGCCAAAACGCAGGCCCAATTCAAGACAGGCGATGATGACGGCGACGGCCGTGCCCGATGCGGCGATAATGTAGAGCGGACCCGGTGGCCAGCCGTCCAGGGCAATCAGTATTTGGCCGGGGTCGCGATAGGTGTCGCCGCCCGGATAGACCTGACCCAGGCCATTGAAGATCAGCGCGACGGCGACGCCGCCGAGGAACAGGTGCAGGCGCGTGCGGCCATCATTGAGTTGCTGTCGACCCAACCAGAGACCAACCAAGATGAACGCGAACCACGGCAGGATCGGATGCAGGCCGTTGACCAGGAGGTTGCGCAGGAAACCGCCGATGGTCCAGACGTCGACATAGCGGTCGGTTCGCCAGTCCCATCCCCAGTTGTAGTCGATATAGAAGCGCAGGAAGACCGCCGCCAGGATCACGGCGATGGCGCCGGCCGCCAACAGAGAGCGCGGCGCCGCCAGGAAGGCCAGGGACAGGGCGAAGTAGACGCCATAGAAATGCAGGATGTCGCCGCGCCAATAGGTGAACAGGAGAACACCGACGACGAACAGGAAGACGGCGCGACGCGCGACGCAGCCGTAGAACAGGCTGCGGTCCTCAGGCGGCGTGGCGCGCATCATCAACGACAGCCCGACACCGGCCAGCACGACGAAGGTACCGGCGGCGCGGCCCAGAAGCTGCTGGTCAATGACCACCGCCCATGCCGGACCCGTGAACCACGTCTTCATGATCCAGTTGAAATTGACGATCAGCATGCCGAGCAGCGCCAGCGCGCGGCAAATGTCCAAACCGACAAGGCGGCCGGTCGGCTTCATGGCTCTTGCCTGTCGCGACGGCGCACCGTGTCGGTGCCGTCATAATCGCCGCCCAGCGTGTACCAGTAGATCCGTTCTCCGGGCCCCAACGCAACGCGCCAGCAGCCGGACCCACCGCTCCAGTCGAAGCACAACGTGTCGTCTTCTACCCACCAATGGCCGGAGTCGTCGTCACTGGCCCAAAAGTCGACATCGCTGCCATCCAGAAGCGCGTCGGACGTGGCCGTCCAATTGCGTTCGAAGTGCCAGACTTCGATGTTCTTGTTCGCGAAGTAGTCGTGCAGCTCTTCGCCCGACATTGTCGGCGGGGGGCGATGGGTCAACATGACGACGAGAACGCCGACAACGACGCAGCCAATCACGGCCAGCGGCAATCCTATACGGATCAGGGCCGACGGTGGACGGCTGGGCCAAACTAAATCGGCAGTCGACCCAGGTCCTGCCTCAGACATGGTTTTTCAGGTAGGCGCCGACCTCGTTGAGCGACTCCATGCCCTCCGGCACGAAGTGGCACCAGTATTCCGTCGTGTGGACCATGCCCGGCAAGGTCTTGAAGCGGGCATCGACGCCGGCCTCGACCGCTTTTTCGACCACGCGTTTGCCGTCGTCGTGCAGAACCTCACGCTCGCCGGCGTGAACCAGAAATGGCGGAAAGCCGGTGAAGTCGCCGAAGACGGGTGAGACATAGGGATGGGTCAACGGCGTGTCGTCGGTGACATAGAGGCTTCCAACCCACGCAACGCCCTCGGGGCTGATCATTGGATCGAAGGGCGCGCGCTCGGTCATCGACGGGCTGGAGCAGGTGAAATCGGTCGCCGGGCCGAAGGCTGCGGCAGCCTTGGGCAAGCGGCGCCCCTCGTCTCTCAGGCGCAGCATCAAGGCAAAGGTCAGGTTGCCGCCCGCCGAATCGCCCGCCAGGAACACCTCGCGCGGCGCGCTTTCGCCGGCCGGGCCGTTGGCCAGCATCCAGGTCCAGGCGGAGACACAATCGTTCAGACCGGCGGGATAGGGATGCTCGGGCGCCAAGCGGTAGTCGATGGCCAGCACCGCCATGCCGGTCGCACGCGACAACGCTTCGACCTGGTGGCGATAGCCGGCGAGCGTGCCGGCGATCCACCCGCCACCATGGATAAACATAAGCCTGAGATCCGGATCGGCGCCTTCAGCCAGGATCCACTCAGACGGCACCGTACCGGCTGAGACCTTTTCCACGCGTGTCGTCGGCTGCACTTTGGGCGCGACACCGTCGACGACAAGGCAGGCGTCGGTGTCCCGGCGATAGGCCGTTATGGCCTTCGCCGTGTCGCCACCGGCCATCTTGTCAAATTCCTTGGCCGACTTTTCCTGGCTCTCCAGAAGCCGCGCAAATTCCGGTGACGGCATAAGGTGTTCCCCACGCAGGCCGACATGGTCGCTGACCAACAGGGTGCCGTGGCTGGTAGGAAAAGATCAACCGTTAGAATAAACCGACGGTCTCGAGGTCACGGCGCAGGGACTCAGGCCCGGTGAAATGATGGGTGTGGAAGCCAAGTGCCGAGGCCGCCTGCGTGTTCGAAGCGGTATCGTCAACAAACAATGTCTCGTCGGCCTTCAGGCCAAAGCGCTCGAGGCTCAGGCGAAAGATGGCGGGATCAGGTTTGATCACCCCTTCCCGTCCCGAAACGACGATATCGTCAAACCACTGCAAAAAGCCGAAACGTTCTTCGGCCCGCGGAAAGGTCTCGGAAGACCAATTCGTCAGCCCGAAGAGCGGTACACCTGCGTTCTTCAGATCTGCGGCAATGGCCACGGTGTCGTCGAAGGCGCCGTTCCACATGCGCTCGAACTGATCGTAATAGGCTTCGATCAAGTCGCGGTGCTCGGGAAACTGCGCAACCAGGATCGCGGTTGCTTCGGCGGTACCGCGCCCGGCATCCTGCTGGCTGTTCCATGCCTGTGTGCAGACGTTGGCGAGGAAGTCTTCCATGACCGCCTCGTCGTCTATCAGTTCGCGATAGAGGTATCTGGGATTCCAGTCGACGAGGACACCGCCCAGGTCGAAGATAACGTAGCGCGGTTTGCCACTCACGCTTGATCGGTGTCGGCGTCGGCTACCTTTTTCGCCGCCTTGCGTTTGGCCGGACGGCGCCAGGATGCGGCCATCGCTGGCTCGGCGACGACCGCGACGCCATAGGGCGCGCCGGCCCGTTCGAACCAGGTCCACAGGTAGTCGGCCTGGCTGCGCTCCACATAGACGTCATAGACGGGCGCGTTATCGACCTGATCCAGGATGATCGTCGTGCGGGCCAGATGGCTCTGGGCACATTGGCCGGCGGTGAAGACGCTGGAGTGCAGATCCAGCGGGCAGCCCATCGCCAGAACATCGCGCGCCATGGGACCGGCGAGCCGGATCACCGTACGGCCTTCGGACACGTCGATCACCGCGCGCGCGGCGCCGTCGAGCGCCTCGACCAGGGCCTTTTCCGCGCCCGCCGGACCGACGATCAACCACTCGTCGGGTCCCAGCCACAGGCCGGTCAGACCGTTGCCCTGACTGGTCGTATTCGGCGTTAAAGGAAGATCTAAGCCAGTCGATTTTTTAACTGCTTTTTCAATAGCTTGGCCACGCACATTAATCTTTGTGAGATAACGGCGCTCACAGAGCCACAAGCTGGCGTCACCGGGCTCGGCAACGACCTTGGCGTCGAGCCCGAGATGGGCCAGCGGGCTTTGCCTTAAGTAGCTCTCAACCACGCAACCGCTCCCCTTCCGGATCGAAGAAAACGGGATCGACGATCTTGGCGCGCACAACCTTGTCTTCCAACGGCAGGGAGACGGTTTGGCCGATACGGGAACGCCCGCTCTTGATCAGCGCGAGGGCGATCGAACGACCACAATTGGGGCTCCAGTAGCTCGACGAGACCCAACCTTCCATCGGCACCGGCGGCGGCGCGTTGGGCGTCGGCGAGATATGCGCGCCTTCGGGCAGCACGATATTGGGGTCTTCCGTCTCCAACCCAACAAGCTGTTTGCGGTCCTGGCGTTCGGTGTCGGGCCGACCCAAGCCACGCTTGCCCAGGAAGTCCGGCTTCTTCTTGCTGACGATCCAATCCATGCCGAGATCGTAGGGCGTGGTCGTGCCGTCGGTATCCTGACCGGCGATAATGAACCCCTTCTCCGCGCGCAGCACATGCATGGCCTCGGTGCCGTAGGGCGTGATCGCGTACTTTTCGCCGACGGTCATCAGCGCGTTCCACAGCGCGAGCCCGTAACTCGCGGGCACCTGCACCTCGAAGCCGAGCTCACCGGAGAAACTGATACGGAAGATGCGCGCGGGAATGCCGGCGACCTCGCCGTCCTGCCACGCCATGAACGGGAACGCTTCGGTGGAGAAATCGACGCCGGTGGTCAGTTCTTCAACCAGTTTGCGGCTGTTTGGCCCGGCAATCGCGATGGCGGCCCAGTGGGTGGTGACCGAGGTGCAATAGACCTCCAGATCCGTCCACTCGCATTGCAGCCACTCTTCGAGCCAATTGAGAACCGTCGGCGCGCCGCCGGTGGTCGTGCTCATCAGAAAGTGGTTCTCGCCGATGCGCGACGTCACGCCATCGTCGAAGACCATGCCGTCGTCCTTGCACATCAGGCCGTAACGGCAGCGCCCAACAGCGAGCTTCGAGAACGCATTGGTGTAGACACGGTTGATCAGCTCGACCGCATCCGGCCCCTGGATGTCGATCTTGCCGAGCGTGCTGGCGTCGAGGATACCGACGGAGGCGCGCGCGGCTTCGACCTCGCGGTTAACCGCATCGGCGACGCTCTCGCCGTCGCGTAGGTAGCAGTAGGGTCGTTTCCACTGCCCGACGTCCTCAAACTTGGCGCCGTTCTGTTCGTGCCAGACATGCATCGGCGTCTTGCGGATGGGATCGAGCAGGTCAGCGCCCGTATCCTGGCCAGCAATCGCCCCGATGGTTGTCGCCGTATAGAACGGACGGAAGGTGGTGTGGCCGACCTCCGGGATCGGTTCCTCCCGCGTTTCCGCCAGGATGGCCAGCGCGTTGACGTTCGAGGTCTTGCCCTGGTCCGTACCCATGCCGGTCGTGGTGTAGCGCTTGAAGTGTTCGACCGAGCGGTAGTTTTCGCGCACCGCCAGACCGACATCCGCGGCGGTGACATCGTTCTGGAAATCCAGGAACTTCTTGGCGCCCTTGCGGTCCGTCGGGATCGACCAGATGGCGCGTGGCGCGCCGACGTCTTCGTCGTCGACCGCCGGTACACTGTCCATAGCATCGACCGTTTTGCCGGCTGCCTCGGCCGCGGCTCTCCCGGCGGCGGCACCGCCCGAGAGACAGGCACTCACGGCAAAGTCGCCATTCGCGGCGCCGACGCTTGTCTCGGCCTGGCGCGACACATCCGGGCGGAACAGGCTCATGGTCTCGTCCCAGCGCAGCTTGCCGCCGGATTGGGAATAGAGATGGACCGTGGGGTTCCAGCCGCCGGACATCATGAGGAGATCGCAGGCGATGGTGCGCTTGGTGCCGCGGACGGCCTTGCCGTCATCGGTCAACGGGATGACATCAACCTGATTGACGCGTTTGTCGCCGCGCGTACCGGTAATGCCGCTGCCCGCCAGGATCTCGATATCACGGCCGCGCGCCTGTGTTGCCAGCGGTCCGTCGACCTTGGATCTAAGATCGACGATCGCCGCGATTTTGACGCCGCCATCGGCCGCATCAAGCGCCGCGCGATAACCGGACTCGTTGTTGGTCAAGACCACCGCGTTGTCGCCAGGGCGCACGCCGAAACGATTCACATAGGTACGCGCGGCGCTGGCCAGCATGATGCCGGGCCGATCGTTTTCGGCGAACACGAGCGGGCGCTCGAGCGCGCCGGTCGCCAGGATCACGTGGCGCGCGCGGATCTTCCACAAACGTTGGCGCGGTCCGTGCCGTTCGGCCCGTGGCAGATGGTCGCTCAGCCGTTCGACGGCGATCAGATAGTTGTGGTCCTGATAGGCGACCACCGTGGTGCGCGGCAACAGCGAAACCTCCGGCATAGCCGCAAGCTCATCGGTCGTCTGGTCGACCCACTCGGTAGCCTGTTCGCCGCCAATGCTGGCCCGGCTCGACAAGAGCGAACCGCCAAATGCCATCTGTTCGTCGGCCAGCATGACACGCGCACCGGCTCGCCCAGCAGCCAACGCCGCCGACAGGCCGGCGGGCCCGCCACCGACCACCAGGACGTCGCAGAAGGCATAGCGTTTTTCGTAGGTGTCGGGATCGGCCTCGCGCGGCGCCTTACCCAGACCGGCAGCGCGGCGGATGACCTTTTCGTAAAGCATCCACGCGGCTTCCGGCCACATAAATGTCTTGTAGTAGAAACCGGCGGGCAGGAACTTCGACAGGTGATTGTTGATCGACTGGATGTCGAAGTTGACGCTGGGCCAGCAGTTCTGGCTGGCGCCGACCAGGCCATCGAACAGCTCAATCTGGGTCGCGCGGATGTTGGGCTCGGTCTCGCCGCCTTGCCCCAGCTGAACCAGCGCATTCGGTTCTTCCGGGCCGGCCGTCACGATGCCGCGCGGGCGATGATACTTGAAGCTGCGCCCGACCAGATGGACGCCATTGGCAAGCAACGCCGACGCCAGCGTGTCGCCGGGGTAGCCGAGATAACGGTCGCCGTCATAGGTAAAGGCGAGTTCGCGGCTGCGATCGATCAGGCCGCCTTCGGCATTGCGGAACGACTGGCTCATGCGCCGTCTCCGTCAAGCGTCGGCCTGGGCTCGGTGATGCCGTAGACCTTCAAGACCTCATGGCTCACCGTCGAGCGCGCGATATGGAACCACTTTCGGCACCCATGGGCGTGGAACCAACGCTCGAAGTGAACGCCCTTCGGGTTCTCGCGCATGAAAAGGTAATCGCCCCATTGGGCATCGCTCGCGATATCCGGGTCGGGCCGCACGATGTGGCCTTCGCCGCCGCAGGAGAACTCCGTCTGCGCGCGTGGACCGCACCAGGGGCATGGAATGACAAGCATCGCGTCGCCTCCCTAGTGCGCCACCGCGGCGGCGCCGTGTTCGTCGATCAGGAACCCGGTCTCGAAGCGTTTGAGGTCGAAGGCTTCGTTGATCTTGTGCGGCCGGTCCTGGGCGATGGTATGGGCAAAGACCCAGCCGGAGCCCGGCGTCGCCTTGAAACCGCCGGTGCCCCAACCGCAGTTGATGTAGAAGCCGTCGACCGGGGTTTTGGAAATGATCGGGCTGGCATCCGGGCACGTGTCGACGATGCCGCCCCAGGTGCGCATGATCTTGAGCCGGCTCACGATCGGGTAAAGATCCTTCAGCGCCTCGATCTGGTGTTCAATGACATCGAACGATCCGCGCTGGGCATAGGAGAGATAAGGATCGATGCCGGCGCCCAGCACCAGTTCGCCCTTGTCGGACTGGCTGACATAGACATGGACGGTGTTCGACATGATGACCGTGTCGATCACCGGCTTGATCGGCTCCGACACCATCGCCTGCAGCGGGTGGCTTTCGACCGGCAGGCGCAGGCCCGCCATCGCCGCGACTACCGAGGCATGACCGGCGACAACGGCGCCGATCTTCTTGGCGCGGATTGTGCCGCGATTGGTCTCGACGCCGGTCACCGCGCCGTTCTCGATGTTGATGCCGGTGACTTCGCAGTTCTGGATGATATCGATGCCGGCCTCGTCGGCGCGCCGCGCGTAGCCCCAGGCGACGGCGTCGTGGCGCGCGGTCCCGGCGCGTCGTTGCATGGCGCCGCCCAACACGGGATAGCGGATGTTTTTGGAGATATTGATGATCGGCGCGATCTGCTTGATCTGGGCGGGCGTCACCATCTCGTAGTCGATGCCGTTCAGACGGCAAGCATGGCCGCGCCGGGTCAGTTCCTTCAGATCATGTTCGTTGTGCGCCAGATTGATAACGCCGCGCTGGGAGAACATGACGTTGTAGTTGAGGTCCTGGGAAAGGCCTTCCCACAGCTTCAGCGACTTTTCATAGAGATGGGCGCTTTCGTCCCACAGGTAGTTGGACCGCACGATCGTTGTGTTGCGCCCGGTATTGCCACCGCCCAGCCAGCCTTTTTCCAGCACCGCGACATTGGTGATGCCGTGTTCCTTGGCCAGATAGTACGCGGACGCCAGGCCGTGGCCACCGCCGCCGATGACAATGACATCGTATTCCGGCTTCGGGTCGGGGCTGCGCCACGCCTGAGGCCAGTTCTGATGGTAGTCGCGGGCCTGCCGAAGCAGGCTGAAAATGGAATACTTCACCTTGGCCATTGCGCCTCTGCCCACGCCGCAATCCGGCCGGCACGATCGTCATTCCGGCGCTGCAAGCTAGCGACGGCCGCCGGGCCGAATTGGCCCGGGAACGACACGGTTTGCCCGATTTGCGCGCTACTCGGCGGCGTCTTTCGCATCGGTGAAGATTGGCTCCACCTGCTTCAATTCGCTGATCTCGATGTGGCACTTGATGACGTGCCCGGGCTCGACCTCTTTGTCCGGCGGCACTTCTTCATCGCAGATCTTGCCGAGGTAACGCGGACAACGGGTCGAGAAGCGGCAGCCTTTGGGCGGGTTGATGACGCTGGGCATCTCGCCTTCAAGCCGGATACGCTTCTGTTTGACGTCCGGGTCGGGGATCGGCACCGCCGACAGCAGCGCCTCCGTATAGGGATGGTATGGCGGATTGAAGATCGTGTCCGCCGGGCCGGACTCCATGATCTGGCCGAGATACATGACGACGATGTCGTCGGAGATGAACCGCACGACGCTGAGGTCATGGCTGATGAAGAGCAGCGTCGTGTTGTATTCGGCCTGCACCTCGTTCAGCAGATTGATGACCGCAGCCTGGACCGAAACATCGAGCGCGGAAACCGGCTCGTCGGCGATCACCATGCTGGGATTGCCGGCAAACGCGCGCGCGACCGCGATGCGCTGTTTCTGACCACCGGAAAGCTGGCGCGGTTTACGCGTCGAAAAGGCCGGGGGCAAGCGCACGATGTTCAGCATGTCGGCGACGCGCTGACGCACCTTGCTGCCGCTCGATTCGATGCCGAACTTCTTGATCACCCGTCCGATGCAGTAGCCGACCGAATGGCTGGGATTGAGCGTGCCGTCCGGATTCTGGAACACCATCTGCAAGGCACGGATCAATTTTTGATCGCGTTTGCTGACCGGCACGACGCCGATGTTTTTGCCCTCGAAGTCGATCGAGCCGGCAGTCGCCGTTTCCAGACCGGTGAGCACCTTGGCGAATGTCGACTTGCCGCAGCCGGACTCGCCGACGATGGCGATCGTCTTGCCCCTCGAAGCGTCGAAGTTGAGCTCCTCGTTCGCCTTCACGTAGCGCACACCCTGGCCGGAGAACAGCGCCTTCAACGAACTATCGCGCTGCTCGTAAAACTTGCTCATGCCGCGCACATGCAGCACCGGCGCAATATCCTCGCCGGACGCCACCGCCGAGCTCGCGGTTGACGCCACGTGCTCGATTTCGTCCATGCGCAGGCATCGCGCGCGATGGGTTGCACTGCTGTCGATCGTCTCGATGGGGATTTCGCCCTGATCGCAACGACCGGCGGAGAAATACTTACAGCGCGGCCCAAAAGCACAACCCGGCGGACGTTCGTGGGGCAGCGATACCTGACCGGGAATCGGTTCCAGCATGCGCGCGTGTTTGTCGGCACTGAGGGTCGGAATGCAGTCGAAGAGACCGAACGTGTAAGGATGTTTGGTCTTCTTGAACAACTCGTCGATCGTGCCCTCTTCGACCATCTGTCCGGAGTACATGACACCGACGCGGTCGCACACCTTCACGATCAGGCCCAGGTTGTGGGAGATGTAGAGCAGCGTTGTGTTGAACTTCTCCCGCAATGCCGCGATCAAATCGATTACCGTGGCCTCGACCGTCACGTCAAGCGCGGTCGTCGGCTCGTCGAGCAGCAGCAGCGACGGGTTCGACAGCATCGCCATCGCGATGACAACTCGCTGTTGCTGTCCGCCCGAAATCTGATGCGGATAGCGCGCCATGACCGATGTCGGGTCGGGCATGTTGACGTCGCGCAGCATCTGGACGCAGCGGTCATAGGCCTCCTTGTCGGAGACGCCTTCGTGGAAAATCAGGACTTCCTTGAGCTGCGTGCCGATGGTGAGGCTCGGATTGAGCGCGCTCATCGGCTCCTGATAGACCATGGCGATCTTCGAACCGCGGATATCGCGCAGCTCCTCTTCCGACATGGTCGCCATGTCGCGACCTTCAAAGCTGACAGATCCGCGGACGATGCCACCGTTGGAGCCCAGATAGTTCATGATCGCCATGGCGACCGTCGACTTGCCGCACCCGGACTCGCCGACCAGGCCGTAACTTTCACCGCGTTTGAGCGTCAATGAGAAGTCCGGCACAGCCGGAATCTCTCCGATACGGGTGAAGTAGGAGATCCCGAGATCCTTGATCTCCAGAACGATGTCGTCGCTTGATTGTGTTTCTGACATGGCCTCAGTCCCTCAGCGAAATTTCGCGCAGGCCGTCGGCCAGCAGGTTGAACCCGATCACCAGGCTGGAAATGGCGATAGACGGGAAGATCGCCATGTAGGGATGGGTAATGATCAGAGCACGCGACTCCGCGACCATGCCGCCCCAATCGGGATCCGGCGGCGGCAAGCCAAGTCCGAGGAAACCCAGAACGCCGATGGCGATGATCGTATAGCCCATGCGCAGGCACGCATCGACGATGATCGGTCCGCGTGCGTTGGGCAGCAACTCGACGATCATAATGTAGAAGCTGTTCTCACCACGGATCTGCGCCGCCGAGACGTATTCCAGGCTGCGGATATCGAGCACCAGGCCGCGCACAATACGCGCGATCGCCGGCGCCGCCGCCGCTGTCACCGCGACGACCACGTTGATCGCAGAGGGGCCGAAAGCCGACAGCAGCACGATGAACAGGATGATCAGCGGAAACGACAGGATGATGTTGACGACCCAGCTGACCAGACCGTCGATCCAGCCGCCGAAGTAGCCCGACAGCACGCCAAGCGCGATGCCGACGATATAGGCAACGACCATCGCCAGCGGTGCGACGGACAAGATGCGCTGCGCGCCATAAAAAATGCGCGACAGGATGTCACGACCGCTCAGGTCCGTGCCCAGCAAATGGGCGCCCGACGGCCCCTGCATGATCGCCAGGTAGTCGGCCTCGTTGGGATCATAGGGTGCGAGTACCGGCGCAAAGATCGCGATGATCACCCAGAACAGGACGATGCCGACGCCAACCATGGCGGCCCATGATTCGCGCAGCAGGCCGATATTGTAGAAGAGCTTCGCGAACCCCTGGCGATCGGGCTGCTCGGAGCTTTTCGGTGCACCCGCCGTGGGTGCCGCCTGATCTTGTGCTTGATCTGTCATGGCCGCCCCCTCACGTAAACCGGATACGCGGATTGATGTACATGTACCCGACATCGCCGATCAGCTGCGTCGTCACCGCAATGAAGACAGCGATCAGTGTCGCCGCCTCAACCAGCGTGACGTCGCCAAACAAGGCGGCCTCGAGAATCATCCGTCCGAACCCCGGATAACCGAACGCCACCTCGGTGACGACAACACCTGAAATCAGGAACGGGATCTGCAGCAGGATGACGGTGAACGGCGTGATCAACGCATTACGCAGCGCATGACGCAGGATCACCGTCTTATAGGGCAAACCCTTCAGGATTGCCGTGCGGATGTAAGGTTTGGTCATCACCTCGACCATGGAGCCGCGCACCATGCGCGCGACATACCCGAAGTCGTAGAGCACGAGCACGGCGACCGGCAGCACCATTTGCGATGCCCACGACCACTCGTCGAAACTCTGCATGCCGCTTGTACCGGGCAAAATGGTCAGCCAGGCAACAAAAATTGCCATCAGGAAAGTCGCCGAGGCGAACTCCGGTATCGATGTCAACGTTATGCCCGAATAGGACAAACTTCGGTCGAGTATGCTGCCTTCGCGCATACCCGACAGCACGCCGAACACAAGGGACAGTGGCACGATGATCGCAAATGCAATGCCCGCCAGGACCAGGGTGTTGCCCAAACGGTCCCAGATGATGTCGTTGACCGGCGCCTTATAAAGTGTCGAGTAACCGAAGTTGCCGATGTACTGCTTGCCGCGCGGGTCGGTGAAGTTGAGACCGAGATCGGGGTTTTGCAGCGGATCTTCGATCACACCGGTCAACACGCCCATCCACCGGGCGTAGCGCACCAACAGCGGATCACCCAGGCTCAGCTTCTCGTAGAGAATGTCTTTTTGCGCCTGGGTCGCGAAGGGTCCCAATGTCTTGCTCGCGACGTTGCCCGGCGAAAACTCGTAAAGCGCAAAAACCAGGAATGATGCGACGATCATCGTCACCAGCATCATGCCGAGCCGCCTTAAGAAAAAAAACAGCATTGCCCCTGCCCCAGTCGCCCATAGAACCCGCCCGTCTTCGTCGGCTTCTGCCGATCTTGCGGGCTAGGTTGGCGGGCATTTTGGGGACCACGCCCGGCCTTGTCCATAGCATCACCGGCAAATTCTGTTCCAAATCGACCGCTTGCACCCATCGTGACATCGCCCGTTGGCCATCGGTTACAGCCATTGCACAATGCGGTGCCAGCAACCTTGGGAGCGATCATGGAGAAACCACAATCGGTCGCAGAATTGACCGAACTGGGCCGAATTCGGCTCTCTGAACACTTTTTCATGCGCGAAATGCTCTATAGCGAGGTCGCCAACCATCATGGCGTACCGAACGTGCCGGATGATCCCGACACCGCGATCGCGGCAGGCAGAAAGTTGTGTGAAGAAATTTTGGAGCCGCTCTATCGCGCGTTCGGGCACGTGACGATCAGAAGCGCCTTTCGCAGCCGCGACCTCAATGGGTTTTGTCACGAAAAGCACATGGAACTTCTCGCGCGCGGCGAAGCCGACCACGCCTACTACTGCGCCAACAACGACTATAACCGGGCGCGACACGGCTGGGACCAGCGCGATGGCGACGGCTACGTGGGCGCGACGGTCTCAGCCGTCATCCCATGGTATCTGCCACGCTTCGAGGAAACCGGCGATCCGCGTCCGCTGGCCTGGTGGATCAAGGATCACATCCCGGCCTACGCGCAGGTCATGTTCTTTCCCTGGATGTGCGCCTTCAACATCCGTTGGTACGAGGGGCCGAGTACGAAACCGATCCAGATCGACGACGGCGGGCCCGGCGACCTCGAACTCTTGACTGACACGTCGATGGAGAACTTCGACGCTGATCACAGCGCGCTTTATGAAGGTTTTCCGACACCGTAAACGTTAGATCTCCAGCGCCAATTTCCGACCTTCGTAGATCGCGGCGGCGGCTTTGCGCGGCGCGAGACTGTCGCCGATGTTGTGGAGCGCGAAACCGTCATCGCCTTCGAGTGCGTCGAACAGGTCGCGGACTGGCACGTTCACGGTTGCCGTCACCAGCGTATCGAAGTCGCGCTGAACGACGGCATCATCCAACGTGAACAGAAGCGATGCCGTGTTGCCGTCCCATGACAGCAAGGCGGTCTCTGTCAGGCATGTCACCTTCAGCTCCCCGAGACGCTTGATCAGCGGCGGCGCGGCGGCGCTGTTGACCAGTTCGGCGCCGACCACCGGGTGGCGCGTGACGATAGTGACGTCGTGCCCCTGCTCGGCGAGTTTGAGCGCGGTGCCCGCGCCGGGCCATTGACCGAGATCGTCGAGCACCAGCACACGTTTGCCGCACTCAGCGCTTTCGTCGAGCACATCCTCGATGGCGAAGACGTTGGTCTGGTCGACGCCAGGCAGGCGGTCTCGGAAAGGCAGGGAACGCTGATAACCGTCACGCGCGGGTAGCGATCCCGTGGCGTTGATGACCGCGTTCCATTCACCATCTCTGACCGCGTCTGGCGTCATGGTGACGTCACGCCGCACCTCGACCTGCAACTGCGTGAGTTGGGTCTCGTACCAGGCGATGAGATCATCGATGACATGACGGCGCGGCTGGCGCGCGGCGAGCCGAAACCGGCCACCGAGGTGTTCGGATTTCTCGGCCAGCGTCACCTGATGACCGCGCTCGGCCGCGACACGCGCGGCCTCCAGTCCCGCCGGTCCGCCACCGATAACCAGCACGCGTTTCGGTTTATCGGCGGGCGTAATGCGGTCGCCCTGCCACTGCCATTCGCGTCCGGCCGACGGGTTGACCAGGCAGGAGATCCAGTAGTCGCGCGCGCGACGGCCCCAACACAGTTGATTGCAGGAAATGCATGGGCGAACGTCGGCCGCCCGGCCCTCGCGCGCCTTGTTGGCCAAATGAGGGTCGGCGATCTGGCCACGCACAATCGACACCAAATCGGCCTGACCGCTGGCGATGACCTGCTCGGCGTTCGCTGGCGTGCGGACATGGCTTTCGGCCTGTACCATCGCGTTACGGCAGACCTTGCGGATCTCCGCGGCAAGCGGCGGCCCCTTCATCTCGTCATACATGAAGGTCGGGATGATCTCGGCGAAGTTATAGAAGCTGCCGGTGCCGACGGAGACGTAATCCATCAGCCCGCGTTCATCGTGCCAGGCGACGATCTCCTGCACCGCCTCCAACGGCAGGCCGGTCTTGGTCAGGTCGTCGCCGGAAACCGAAAGGCCGATGACATGGTCGTCGCCGCAGGCCTTGCGCACGCGTTCCAGGATGGTTGCCGTAAACCGGCAGCGGTTCTCCAGCGACCCGCCCCAGCGGTCGTCGCGGCGGTTGGTGATCGGCGACCAGAACTGATCGGCCAGACAATTATACGCGGCCAGCAGATCGTTACCGTCGAAACCCGAGCGCTTCGAGCGTTCGGCGGCGGCGACATAGCCCTCGATGACGTCGCCGATCTCGGCCTCCGTCATCGCGTGACTGCCGTCAGCGTCCTTGAGCGACGCCAGGCCAGAAGGCGACCAGTTGGCGTGCCAGGAATTGTCGAAGTCGGCGTGTTGGCCGGAATGATTGAGTTGCTGGATCATCACCGTACCGTGCTCGTGACACGCCTCGGTGATGGCCGTGAGACCGGGGATGACATCGTCGCTGATGGCGAAACGCCCGCGGGTCAGTGCGCCAGAGGGATGGACCTGCGCCCCCTCGACGACGATCATGCCGGCGCCGCCCAGGGCGCGCTCGCGGTAATAGGCGAGATGGCGCTGCCCGGGCATGCCGTCATGGCTCATGTTGGCGAGATGGGGTCCGAAGGTCAGGCGGTTTTTCAGCGTCACGTGGCGCAACTTGAGCGGGGTGAAGAGATGCGGAAAGTCCGTCGTCATCGCCGCCTCCTCTAGAGCGCCATACCGACGCGGCGGCCGTCATAGATCGCACCGGCGGCCTTGTGCGGCGCGACGCAATCGCCGACCGCATGGATCTCCAAGCCACTGTCAGCGAGCACGCGTCCAAGCGCGTCGTTGGCAATCGCCGTCTCCGCGACCAACAGCGTGTCGAAAGGCCGGGTCTCCTCCGCACCACTTGCCAGATGGCGGATCGTCGCGCCATCGCCGGTCCAGCGTAACACCACGCTCATGGTGCACATGTCGACACACGCGGTGGCGAGTCCCTTCCGCAAGGCCTTGTCGACGCCCATGCGCGCGGCGTCCTGCGCGACCGCACCATCGCGCGTCACCAGCGTCACGTCGTGGCCGGCTTCGGCGAGCTTGAGCGCGGTACCCGCCGCCGGCCAGCCGCCGATGTCATCGAGCACCAAGACCTCGCGACCCGGCATGATAGTTCCGGCCAGGACATCATTGACCGCGTACACATTGCCGCGCTCGATACCCGGCAGGCGGTCGACTTCCGGCAGCGCGCGCTGATAGCCGGTGCCAGCGGGGACCGCGCCGGTCGCCAGCACAACAGCGACGGCGCCGCTGGTGCGTACCGCGTCAACATCCATCTTTGTTTCGAGCCGCACGTCGACCCCGAGGCGCGCGAGTTCGCGTTCGTACCAGGCGAGATGATCGCGGATCTCGTTTCGCATCGGCTGCTCACCGGCAAGCCTGAACTGGCCGCCTAGTTTCTTCTCAGCTTCGGCCAGGATGACGGCATGCCCGCGTTCGGCGGCGACACGCGCCGCTTCCATGCCGGCGGGGCCACCGCCAACCACCAGGATGGGGCGAGACGTCGCCGCCGGTTCCAACCTGTCACCGCCCCACTCGGTTTCGCGGCCGGTCGACGGGTTGACCAGACAGGAGATCCAGTAGTCGCGACGCCGCCGGCCGATGCATTGCTGGTTGCACGAGATGCACGGGCGTATCTCGTCGGCACGCCCCGTGCGCGCCTTTTCGACCAGCCAGGGGTCGGCTATCTGACCGCGCACGACCGACACCATGTCGGCGCTGCCGGTAGCCAGGATGCGCTCGGCGTTGTCCGGTGTCTTGACGCGTGCCTCGCACTGCACGCGTGCGTGTTTGACGACCGCCTTCAGGCGTAAGGCATGGTCCTCGCCGGTCGACGCCTGCTCGAAGGCGGTGGGGATGATGTTAGCGCCGCCCCAATAGCTGCCGGTGCCGACAGTGACATAGTCGATCAGCGCACGCTCATCGTGCCAGGCGACGGCCTCGGACAAATCGTCGATGGTCTGCACCGACCCCGCCTTGGGATCGACCGAAACGGCAAGACCGCAGATGAAATCATCGCCACAGGCCTTGCGAATGCCGTCGTAGATCGCCGTCGAAAAGCGCATGCGGTTGTCGAAACTCCCGCCCCACTCGTCGCCACGGCGGTTGGTGAAGGGTGACCAGAACTGTTCAAGCAAGGCGCTATACGCCGCCATGATCTCGATGCCGTCAAAACCCGCCTGTTGGGCGCGGTGCGCCGCCGCGACATGCGCCTCGATCACCTCCTCGATCTCCGGCGCCGTCATAGCGTGGCTGCCGTCGCTGTTGAACATGGACGGCAGGCCGGACGGTGACCAGCTTTCGCGGAAGCTGTTATCCCAATCGCCGTGGGCGCCGACATGATAGAGCTGCTGGAGAATGACGGCGCCGTCGCTCTTCACCTCTTCGGTGATGCGCCGAAACGGCCTGATGATCGCGTCGTCCGATGTCAGGAAGTTGCCACGGGTCAAGACAGCCGTTTCGTGGACCGGCACCGGTTCGACGACGATCATGGCCGCGCCACCACGCGCGCGTTCGCGGTAGTAACCGAAATGCCGGTCGCCGGGGATGCCCTCCTCGCTCATGTTCGCGGTGTGCGCGCCAAAGACGACGCGGTTCTTCAGCGTCAGGTGGCGCAAGGTGAGTGGCGCGAAAACATGCGGATAAGGCGTGGTCATCGACGAAGGCCTATCGGGCGTTGTGCGCGAGAGCGTAGACTGCATCGACGCTGCACGGGCAACAAAATCGTCGCCGGACAAGCAGAAGGGATCGATCGCATGCAGCTTGCCCGCCATTGTCTGAGGGTTCAGGACGCCGCCGCGCTGGCGGCCTTTTATACAGACCTGCTGGGCATGCGTGATCTTGGTCAGGCCGGTTCGCCGGCACTCGGCTACGATCCCCGACAGTGTCTGCTGGTCTTCGACGAGGCCGACGTTGCGCCCTATGAGGCCGCACCCCACGATTTCTATTGGAAGATCGGCATTACCGTGCGCGATCTCGACCGGGCGGTCGCCTATCTGCGCGATCAGGGCTGGCCGGTATCCGATCCCCGGCAGTTCCGCGACATCGGCTACATGTGCCACCTGACAGACCCGCAAGGCTTCGCCATCGAACTTCTGCAGCAAGGCTTCGAGGGCAACGCATCGCCCGCGGGCGACGGCCACCCGATCGGCGGCCAGGCGACGCTGGCGCACCTTACCTTCCGCATCACCGACCTGGCCTCCGCGCGCCGGTTCTGTGAAACGCAGCTCGGCATGCGCCTGATGTCGGTGCAGCCCGTGCCCGAACGGGGCTTTACGCTCTATTTCTATGCCTGGAGCGACGAGGCCTTGCCGGACCCGGACCTGGAAGCGGTCGCCAACCGGGAGTGGCTATGGGCAAGGCCCTATACGCTCCTGGAGCTGCAGCACTGGGAAACCGGACTGGAGAGTGTGCGCAAGACGGCACCGGGCGAGGCCGGCTTCACCGCGTTCGGTTATGGCAACCATCGCGAGCCCGCCACATTGGTGCCGCTCAGTGACATGGACGATTTGCGTTAGCCGCTCTCAAAGGCCGCCTGTGCGCTGTACCATCATAGCGTCTCGCCAAGACGGCCAGCGCGGCTTAACGTGTCGCCGGCTTGCCCAAGAACAAGGTAGTTGACCATGGCATCAACCTCGCCCCTCGCCGAACTGACCGCCGCCACCCACGACTGCCTGGAGGCCGCCCGTCTGACGTTCGGCGCGCCGACGGACCAGATCGATCATGCCATCGCCGGCCTCGGTGCCCTCACCATGCCGACAGACGAACCCGCCGATCACGATGACGAACTGCCCCAGACTGTGGCGCGTCATCTGAAACCCGGCGGCGTCAAGCACGAGCAGGCGAGCGCCCTGCTCGACAAGCTGGCCGCGGCGGCGGGGCGGCTGCCTTGGAGCCCGGCCTTCTATCCAGAAGACGGCCACCCCGACATTCCGCTTTTCTGGAAGAACTACGCCTTCGCCATGGCTGTCAGCCACTCGCGCTGGGCCGATCAGGCCATGCTGACGTCAAGCGAGGTCGGCTTGAGCTTCACCGTCCAGGCGCCGCATACGGTCTATCCCGAACACGCGCACACGGCGGTTGAGCTCTATTACGTGATCTCCGGCAAGGCGCGTTGGAAACGCGGCACCGAGCCATGGGTCATGCGCTATCCAGGCGAGATCATTCTGCACACGACCGGCATGCGCCATGCCATGGAAACCGGCGAGGAACCTTTGGTCGCGTTCGCCATGTGGGTATCGCATACCGATGCACCGGTCGTCATCGTCCGCTCGTAGCGGTGTCGCCCTATGGTCGATCGACAACGTGGGCGCGGGCTTCTACCTCATAGGAAGCAACCCGTCTGGGCATCTTGCGCCAAGCTAGCGCCGTGCCCTACCCTCGGCGCCGAATTGAGAACAGGCTGATTTCTGAACACCGGGCTGCTGCCGCCTGGTCGACGTCCTGGCTGGATCTTGTTTGATCGTTGCGGGTTTCTGGTTGCGTGCAACGGTTGTTGGTTAAGCGGTATGCCGAAAGGGCGTGCGATGACATCAGCATTGAACCTTGTCGACGGAACGGCCGCGCTGCGCCTGCCACGGAGCATGGCGTGTTTTGCCGCGTTGTTGCTGACGCTGCTCATGGCCAGCCAGGTCTCCGCCTACACGTTCGAATACTGCAAGGCCTATGCCGACAAGGTGGTTCAAGAGTCGACGTCGGCGGCGCTGTCGAACGCCATGCGCGGTACCACATCGGACCCTGGCTTGAGCGGCCTGACCGGCAGCGGTTCGCACAACGACAGCAATAGCCTAAGCGGCGTCCTGGGCAGCCTTTCCGAATCCCAGGACCAGCAATCGCTGTGGCAGCGGACATTCAACCATTGTATGGGCGTCAGCCGCTGAGCGGCGTGTCGCATCAACGACCTCAAGGAGGTGGCGATGAAGAAGACTCAATTCCTGAAGGCGGGCCTCGTCGCCATGGCGTTCGCGCTTGGCACAGCCGCGACAGTGCCGGCCAGCGCCCAAGACGAAGCTGCAGCGCGCGATATCAACGACATCACCTGCCGGGACGTCATCCGCATGAGCGGCGACGACCGTGATATCGCCGTGGCATTCCTGCACGGCTACATCCTGGGCGATGGCGAGTCGACGGAGTTCGTGGTCGAAGAGCTCTATCTGGCGACCGACCTCTTCATCGAGTACTGCCTGGATAACACTGATGCCGTCGCGGTCGACGCGTTGCGCAAACACGTCGAGTAGACATCGACGAACACAAACCTAAAGAGCCCGCGTCATAAGCAGAATGTCCCCGCCATAGCGAATTTTCTCATGGCGAACGGCCGGTTGGCGTGCGCGTTCCTTGTACCCAAGTGCTTCATATAGCCTGATGGCGGTCTGATTCTCCGCAAAAACATTGAGGCTCATTTCTTTGAAGTTATTGGCTTTTGCGGCCGACTCCGCCTCAGCCATCAGGCGTTTGCCAATGCCGGAGCCTCGAAACTCAGGATAGACCGCCAAGGCCATGACGTAATAGCTGCCGTCGGCGTGCATATGTAGGAATGGCTCATAGAGATAGTGGCGATCGTCGGGCGCCAGCGGGTCGGGTGGGCCATCGCCCATCGCATCCATGGGAAAGGCGTGTACGGAACCCAGCACCCCCTCTTCATTTTCGGCAACCCAGCAGTTCGAGAAAGCCGTCGTCGCGTCGGAACGGGAGAACAGATGCTCGACGATCACATTGGTGCTGCGCTCCGGGATGACGCCATCATAGACAGCCTCCACCAAACCGCCCGACGCTTCCAAGAGGGCGTGCGCCAGATGAGGGATGTCAGCAACTTCCGCAGGTCTTACTGAAAAGCTCATGTTGGTTGAATTTCAGTTTTCGCGATGCAGCTTGTCCTTGTTGGATCGAGACTCTATCTCGGCGCCGGATCGCGATTTCACAACGCGTAAAATCACAGGCCGGCTTACGGCCATGCGCTAGTTAGTCCTCGTGCTTCAGGTCATCTTCCACATCGATATCAACGACATCAAAACCGACCGGCTTGCGCGCCCAGGGATAGCCGTTGATGGCCATTTCGTAGCCGACGTCATAGAGCGCGCGCATGTACTCGAGGTCGAAGGCCTCCTGCGGCTCCATGTCGAAATCATCGGGCACGTATGCCAGATAGAAATCGTTGCCGTCTCTCAGCGACGTCAGGTAGATGCGGTCGAGGTCGCCGATGCCCTGGGTTCGTATAAGGGATGAGACGGACGCGCCGACAATCGAGAAGATGTCCGGGTTGACCGTCGACCAGCGCGCGTCGAGCGGCGAGTTGCGGATGACATAGACCTCCGGACGTCCCTGCACGTCCAGGATCTCCATCAACGCCGGCCAGTCGATGGTTGTCGGATAGACAAACACCTGAGATACCGCGCCGCCATCGACATGCAGTTCGTCGTAGATCTCGCCGTTAAACTCGACCTCGAACAAGACGGGCGGGAACGCGCCGGGGACCGAAGCCGACGCAAGCAGGACGTCGCTGATCAGATCGCGTTTGTCGGGCCGGTCGCTTGCGGCAATCGCCGTGATGTTCCAGATAACCGGACGCTTGGCGTCAAGATTGGTCGTGCTGACAAAGAGCCGCCGGCCTTCTTTGAAGGCCGCCGCCAGTTCACCCATCATCTCCGGCGTCATGTAGCCATAGATGATCTCACGCAGCTTGTCGGTGCTGGCGGCGGCATCGCCGGTGATGATTTCCGTCCACGCCCGCTGCGTGACGAGATCGTCGGTCGTGTAGAGCGTGTACATGTCTTTCAGCGTCTGATCGTACTTCGGACCCAAGAAGGCGAAGGGCGCGATCAGGGCGCCGGTGCTGATGCCGGTCACCATGGTGAACTCAGGCCGCGTGCCCGCTGCCGTCCAACCGTTCAAGAGGCCGGAGCCAAAGGCGCCGTCCGGCCCGCCGCCGGAAATGGCGAGATAATAGTGCGGCACGCCGACAATACCGGTCTGGCGCGCGCGGATCTCTTCAACCGTTGAGTTCGCAAGTCGTTCGAGCAGGAAATCGGGCGTCGCATCACCCCAGAAGCGCGCGTTCGGCACGCCTGGTATCTGAGCCAGCTGATCTTCAGGGTTCGGAAGAGGTTTGCGGTCGGGCACGGTGCCACAGGCCACCAGCACACTCATAAGCGCGGCCATAAGCACGGCCACCAACGTCGTCGGATTCATGTGTCCCCCAATCCGAATCGGATGTTCCCCAGGTTCAGCCAGTTAATTGCCCGCATGCGGCAGAGGTCAACAGTCATGTTCCGCCAAACTGCCTGACCGCCCGGGAAACGGTCATGATCGCCCATCAGCGGGAGCGACGCCGATTTGCGACGGATCATCCGTATTCGTTGCAAAGGTGACGTCGGTCACCAATTCATGCTGGAATCGGTGATGCCCGCACCTACATTGTGAGGGCTTATCTTAGGGGAAGGCATTGGGGGCCATATGTCGACCACGTTGACGATCGTGCTGGTGCTGTTGGCGCTGGTGGTACTGGTCATTGTCTGGGCTATCGCGATCTACAATCGCCTGGTGACCCGGCGCCAGCAGACCGAGGAAGGCTGGAGCGGCATCGATGTGCAGCTCAAACGCCGCTCGAACCTGATACCCAATCTGGTGGAGACCGTGAAGGGCTATGCGTCTCACGAACAGGAGACGCTGGACAACGTCACCGCCATGCGCGCGCGGGCCGAGGCGGCACCGGGCGATTCACCGGAAGCGCGCGGCCAGGCCGAAAGCGCGTTGTCGGGCGCCTTGGTGCAGCTCTTCGCGGTCGCCGAGAACTATCCGGACCTGAAGGCCAGCAGCAACTTCATCGAGCTGCAGCAGGCGCTGGCCGAGGTCGAAGATCAGATCCAGATGGCGCGGCGCTACTACAACGGCGCCGTGCGCAACATGAACATCCTGGTCGACTCCTTCCCCAGCAACATCGTCGCCCAGCGCTACGATTTCCAGAAGGCCGTCTACTTCGAGATCGACGACCCCGCCGACAAGGCCGTGCCGAAGGTGGCGTTCGGAACCTAGCGCCATGTTATGCCACCGCGGCTTGATGTTGTTTGTCCGCCGGGCAGCGCTCGGTGTGTTGGCGGCATGTCTGCTGCTTGGCGCGAACGAAGCCGCCGCCCAGTCGACACCGGAACGTATCAAGTCGTACGTCTCGGACATCACGATCCAGACAGACGGCACGCTTCTGGTGCGCGAGACGATCACCGTTCATGCCGCGGGCAACAAGATCAAACGCGGCATCTTCCGCGACTTTCCGACAATCTATCCCGGTCCCTTGGGACTAAAGGAAAAGACCGGCTTCGACCTCTTGGAGGTTCTGCGCGACGGCGAGCCCGAACCTCACTTTACCGAAGCGTTGGACAACGGCGTCCGGCTCTATATCGGCGACGAGAATACCTACCTGCCAGATGGCGACTATACCTACACCATCGTCTACGAGAGCGACTGGCAGATACGTTTCGACGACGGTTTCGACGAACTCTACTGGAACGTCACCGGCAACGGTTGGGACTTCACCATCGAGCGGGCTGAAGCGCGGGTCACCTTGCCGGCCGGCGCGGAAATTCGCGAGGTCAACGCCTATACGGGCGCCTTCGGCCAGACCGGCACCAATTACAAGAGCGCGATCACGGCCGACAACGTCGTACTGATCTCGACGACGCAACCGCTTGCCCGATATGCCGGTTTGACCATCTCCGTCACGTGGCAGAAAGGTATCGTTGCCGAACCGAGCGGCGCCGATCGCGTCTTCAACCTGCTCACCGACAACATCGCGATCCTGGTTGGTCTTCTGGGTTTTGTACTGACCGTCATCTTTTTCTTGAGGCTATGGAACCGTGTCGGGCGCGACCCCGAAAAGGGCGTTGTCATCCCGCTCTTCAAGTCACCGGAAGGCATGTCGCCCGTGGTTGTCGGCTATGCGGCGAACTGGGGAATTGGAACCGGTTTCAGCCGGTCGCGTGCCTTCGCCGTCGCGCTCACCAGCATGGCGACCAAGGGAGCCGTCTCCATTGTCGAGAACGACGACGACAGCTTCACGATCAGCCGCGCCGACGACGCCGACCGAAGCCGGCTGTCGCCCGGTGAGAAGGCTGTCTTCGATGAACTCCTTGGCGGCTGGTCGTCCTCGGTCACGCTGAGCAGGACCTATGACCCGGAGATCGGAGGCGCCGTCAGGGCGCTCGCGAAACTGATCAACGATGAATACACCGGCGTCTATTTTCGCAAGAACCGCGGCGCCTGGGCCGCCGGCACCGCGTTGGCCGTCGTCAGTGCGGTGATTGCCGCGGTCATAGACGCGCAACGCCTGGACGATCTTTTCTTTGTCGGCTTTCTGTCGTTGTTCGGCCTGGCGTTCGGCTTCGGGGCGGCAATGTTGTGGATCAAGCTCGCGCCGTTGGTTGCCGGGAAGTTCGAGTTCTCGGCGCGCCGCCTGTTGGGTCTTCTCGCCGGCCTTGTCTTCGCGACCATGTTTTCGGCACCGGCTATTGGTGCTTTGAGTTTCGCCGCGACGATGATTTCGCTGCCGGTGTTCATCGTCATGCTGCTGAATGCGGGCACCGTCGTGCTGTTCTGGTTCCTGTTGCGCGCACCGACCATGCACGGCCGCCAGGTCATGGACGAGATCGAAGGCTACAAGCTCTACCTCTCCGTCGCCGAGGCCGACCGCATGAACATGATGGGCACCGAACCGGCCATGACGCTGGAACTCTTCGAACGGCACCTGCCCTACGCGATGGCGCTCGATGTGGCCGACGCCTGGACCGAACACTTCGAAGCGCAGATCCCGCCCGAGCAGCAAAACGACAGCACCTACCGTCCGCGCTGGTACCGCTCGCAACATGGGATGGCGCGCCTGTCGTCCATGGCGTCAACGCTCTCGAGTTCTCTCTCCAGCACCGTATCGTCGGCCTCGACCCGTCCAAGCAGCAGCAGCTCCGGCGGCTCATCCGGCGGCGGTTCCTCCGGTGGCGGTGGCGGCGGCGGTGGCGGTGGCGGCTGGTAAGCGCACGGGCCGTTGGCACCGTCGTCAGACCGGCTAAACCTGCGGCAACGGATGGCGCCGGCGAATGCCGGTCAGCGCGTTAATGATGACGGCCACGAGCACCAGCGCGCCACCGTAGAAGGTATGGGCAACCGGCACCTCGCCCAGCGCCAGCCACACCCAGAACGGCCCGATGACGACTTCGGTCAAGGACAGCAGCGCCAGTTCAGCGGCCGGCAGGTGACGCGAGCCCGCTATGTAAAGCGTCAAACCCAGGAACACCTGGGCAAAACCCATCAGGAAACCCATGCCGATGTCGTGGGCGCTGATCCACAGGGTATCGCCTGTGGCGAGCACGATGGTCGACGCCACGACCGTCGATATCAGACCGGCGACAAACACCGTCGGCATCATGTCGCCATGGCGGCCGCCGCGGATGCACACGCTGAACAGCGCGAAGCCGACAACAGCAATCAGTGCCAGGACATCGCCCAACACCCGGTCCGTACCCAGACCGCCGGAGACCATGATCACCAGACCAGCGATCACCAACAGCATGGCAAGCAGCGTCGCGCGCCGGACGCGCTCGCGCAGCAGGAACCAAGCGAGTATCGCCGCCAGGAAGGGCGCCACACCGAGAATCAAAAGCGTGTTCGCGACATAGGTCATGGAAAGCGAGAAGACGAACGCCGTGTTGGCGATCGCCAGTCCGACGCCGCCGACGACACCCCACCACCCGATGCTTCGGATAGCGCGCCACGTTTCGCCGCGATAGCGCCAGATCACATAGAGCAGTGCCGAAAGACCCAGGAAGAACGTGCGCCAGGCGACAATCTGCCACTCGCTCGCACTGTCGACCCAGCGAAACAGCAGACCGCCGGAACTCCACAGCAGGCCGGCAAAGGTAACGAGAACGATGCCGCGGCCGTAACTCTCAACCAGTCGAGAGCCCGCGGTGACTGCTTCCGGGCCTGTGGCCACGGCTTACGCGACGCCGTCGGGCAGTTCGGCCCTGCGGCGCGCCATGAAATCCTGCAGCGCTTCGTCCAGCCCTTCGTCGAGCGGCGGCGGTTCGTACTGCGCCAGCCGGTCCTGTGCAATTCTGACCGCGCGCTGCTCGTGGGTCTGTGCGCCCTCGGCCTCCCACTGCTCGAAACTGTTGTTGTCGGCGACCTCGGGGATAAAGAAACCGGAGAGGTAGTTGCGTTGCGTGTGCTCGCAGCCAAGGTAATGGCTGCCGGGTCCGACCTCGCGCACCGCATCCATGGCGAGGCCGTTGTCGGAAAGATCGATGCCTTCGGAAAAACTCTGCAGCATGGCGATCTGCTCGGCGTCCATGATGAACTTGGCGTAGCCGGCCGCGAGACCTGCCTCCAGCCAGCCGGCCGAATGCAAGATGAAGTTCGTGCCGGCCTGCAGCGTCGCCGTCATCGTCTGCATGCTCTCATAAGCCGCCTGCGCATCGGCGACCTTGGCGCCGGTCAGCATACCGCCGGAGCGCACCGGCACCTTGTAGCGGCGCGCGAGCTGGGTGCAGCAATAGATCATCTGGAGCGTCTCGGGCGTACCCATCATCGGCGCGCCCGACTGCATGGAGACGGTGCTGAGGAAACTGCCATAGACCATCGGCGTTCCCGGGTTGACCAGCTGGGCATAGGCAAGGCCCGCGGTCACCTCGGCATTCAGTTGAGCGACGGCGCCGGCGGTCGCGACCGGCGCCATGGCGCCGGCCATGATGAACGGCGTGATCAAAACCGCCTGACGGTACGCGGCGTAGTGCCGCAACGCGCCGAGCATCGACTCGTCCCACACCAGCGGCGAGTTGCAGTTCACAACGGACGTCATGACGACGTTGTCCTTCATGAACGCCTCGCCAAACAGGATCTCACACATGCGGCACGAATCGAGCGCGCGTTCAGGCGCTGACTGCACGCCCATGAAGGGTTTGTCGCTGAGCTTGATGTGGCTGTAGATGATATCCAGATGGCGTTTGGGCACCGGCACGTCGATGGGTTCGCAGATGATGCCGCCGTCGTGGTGAAGCGGCGGCGTCATATAGGTCAGCTTGATGAAGTTCTGCAGGTCCTCCAGCGTCGCGTAGCGGCGCTGGTTGTCGAAGTCACGCACGAAGGGCGAGCCGAAGGTCGGCGCGAAGACCGTGTTGCGCCCGCCGATCTCGACACTGCGTTCGGGGTTGCGCGCGACCTGGGTGTAAGTCTCCGGAATCAGATCGAGCTTCTCGGCGATCAACTCGCGGGGGATATGGACCCGCTCGCCCTTGACGTCGGCACCCGCCTCCTTCCATTGGGCCAACGCCGTCTCGTCGCGGAAATCGATACCGATCTCCTCCAGGATTTGCATGGAGGTGTCGTGGATCAGATCGAGCCCGGCCTGATCCAAAAGCTCGTAGACCGGGATCTCGCGGGTGATGTGACGTTTGTGAACCAGCGGGCCGCCAACACGTTCGCGCCGCCGCGCCGCCCTTCCTCCACGCCTTGCCTTTGTGCTTGCCGCCATCGCAAATCCTCCCGACGGCATTTGGAAGCCAGGGGGCCGCGCTGTCAAAACAGAAATGCGGGGCGCCGAAAACCGGGCATAATGTCCTGTCGCCAGGTGCCGAGGGCTTCGGGTTTGGAACAGTTTCGCACCTGCAACAAATCGCCCAACCGTATGGAAACCCTATGGTGTCGCTGTCACGCCTTGTGATAAACGGAGCGCTTGTGTCGATTGCGGACTAGTCCGTGTCGCGAGTGTCTTAGCTTGCCGGTCGCGGCAAGCGTACGTGACGTTGTTTCGCCCGGTTTTCCGGCAGTTTAGCGGGAGCGTGGTATGGCCGAAGAAGAAGACGATCTCGACCTTAGCACCCTGGATGATGACGAACTCACCCAGCAGATGCATGAGGATCTTTACGACGGTCTCGCCGACGAGATTGTCGAGGGGGTCAATATCCTGCTCGGGCGAGGCTGGGCACCATACAAGGTCCTGACCGAAGCGCTGGTCGAGGGTATGCGGATCGTCGGCATCGACTTCCGCGATGGCATCCTGTTTGTGCCGGAGGTGCTGCTGGCCGCCAACTCGATGAAGGCGGGCATGGTTATCCTGCGCCCGCTTCTGGCCGAGACCGGCGCGCCCAAGCAGGGCTCGATCGTCATCGGCACGGTGAAGGGCGATATCCACGACATCGGCAAGAACCTGGTCGGCATGATGCTGGAAGGCGCCGGTTTCGACGTCTACGACATCGGCATCAACAACGATGTCGAGAAGTACCTGGAGGCGCTCGAGGAGCACAAGCCGGACTTCCTGGGGATGTCGGCGCTGCTCACCACGACCATGCCCTATATGAAGGTCGTCATCGACACCATGAAGGAGCAGGGCATCCGCGACGACTATACGGTGCTGGTCGGCGGCGCACCCTTGAACGAGGCCTTTGCCGACAGTGTCGGGGCCGACGCCTATTGCCGCGATGCGGCGGTGGCGGTCGAAACCGCCAAAACCCTGGTCGCGGAGCGGCGCAAGTCCAACTCCGCCGCCGCCCAATGAGACCTCGATGGCAGGCCGCTCGGGCAGCCTGATCATCGCCTGCGGCGCGTTGGCGTGGGAAATCATGGCCCTAATCCGAACCCATGGCTGGACCGGCCTGGAAGTCCAGTGCCTGCCCGCGATCTGGCATAACACGCCGCAGAAGATTCCTGACGGCGTGCGTCAGAAGATTCACGAGAACCGCGACCGCTTCGACAACATCTTCGTCGCCTATGGCGATTGCGGCACCGGCGGCCTGTTGGATGAGGTGCTGGAAGAAGAAGGTGTCGAGCGGATCGATGGCGCGCACTGCTACCAGTTCTACATGGGCGCCGATGATTTCGATGCCCTGCACGAGGACGACCCCACCTGCTTTTACCTGACCGACTATCTGGCCAAGCACTTCGACACGTTGATCTGGAAGGGCCTGGGGATCGACCGCCATCCCGAACTGCTGCCGATGTACTTCGGCAACTACACCGCCGTCGTCTATCTGGCCCAGGTCGAGGACGACGCGTTGCAGGCAAAGGCCAAGGCCGCTGCCGACAAGCTGGGGCTTGAATACCGCTATATCTTCACTGGTTACGGCGGCATCGCGCCCCTGCTCGCCAAAGCCGCCAGCTAGGAGACCCCGTCATGGCCAAAGCCACCGTCGTCTATTGGCGCGATATTCCCGCGCAGGTCATCGTCAAGGCCGGGCGCAAGAACGCCAAGCGCGTCCTGCCTGAACGCTTCGAGAAAGCAATCGACCAAGCAGCGATGCTCGCCAAGCTCTCCGGCACGGACGCCTATCTCGAACAATGGCGCCGCGGCGATGCCGTCGAGTGCGGCGATGATCTGGAAGCCGAGGCCGACCGTATGGCCACGGACCTCGATAACGCGTACCCGGACGATGTGCTGTCGGCCTATATCAAGGCCGGCGGCATGAAGCCCGAGTCCTAGGAACAAGGTTTTGGTCATGAAGTCGAACGGTACCCTGGAAAAGAAACTCGCCGCTGGTGAGTTTGTCATCACCGCCGAGACAACGCCGCCGGACGGCGCCGACGAAGCCAGCGTGATGGCCAAGGTCGACTGCCTGAAAGGGCTGGTCGATGCGGTGAACGTGACCGACGGCGCCGGCGCGCGTGCCCATATGTCGGCCATGGCCTGTGCCGCGGTGATGGCGAAGAACGGTATCGAACCTGTGCTGCAGTTCACCGTGCGCGACCGCAACCGCCTGGCAATCCAGGGCGACTTCATCGGCGGGCCGGCACTCGGCATTCCCAACATCCTGTGCCTGCACGGCGACAGCATCACCAACGGCGATCAGCCGGACGCCAAGCCGGTCGAAGACGTCGACAGCCGCGGCCTGATGTCGATGGCGCGCCAGATGCGCGACGAAGGCACATTCCCCTCGGGCCGCGAAATCGATCCTGCGCCACAACTCTTCATCGGCGCTGCCGACAGCCCGCGCGATCCCGACCCAGATTTCAAACCGAGTGGCCTGGATGGCAAGATTGCGGCCGGCGCGGATTTCTTTCAGACCCAGTTCGCCTTCGATATCGAGGTCCTGAAACGCTACATGGCGGTCTTGAACGATCACGGCGTGACCGAAAAGGCATACTTCATTGTCGGCGTCGGCCCGCTGGCGTCGGCCAAGTCGGCGCGCTGGATGACCGAGAACCTGTTCGGCGTCCACGTGCCCGACGCCATCATTGCGCGGCTGGAAGGTGCCGAGGATCAGCGCGCCGAGGGCCGTAAAATCTGCGCCGAGTTGATCGAGCAGTTTCGTGACATCGACGGCATCCGTGGCGCCCATCTGATGGCGCCGCGTGGTGAAAAGGCGATTGCACAAACGCTCGTCGAGTTCGGCATCCGCGGTTAGCCGGGCACAAGGAGAGACCCGCCATGCTCGCTTTTCGCCATTGGTCGGTCCGTAACGCCAAGGGGCTGATGCGCCTCTATCGGGTTTTCGAAGGCACCATCGCGGCGTGTGAGCCCGTCGTGCGCGCGATCGGCTACGAGCGGTTGGAAAAACCCGTCGCCGTTGTCGAGCGTGGCATCAAGGGCGCCATGTTCGATTGCCAGATGTGCGGCCAGTGCGCGCTGTCGTCGACCGGCATGTCGTGCCCGATGAACTGCCCGAAGAACCTGCGCAACGGGCCGTGCGGCGGCGTGCGCGAAGACCTGATGTGCGAGGTCAAGCCGGACATGCCGTGCGTCTGGGTCAAGGCGTGGGAAGGCAGCCAGGATATGTTCGGTGAAGCCAGCATCCTCGACGTCCAGAAACCGGTCGACAACCGGCTGAAGGGCAAGTCGTCCTGGCTGAAGGTCATCCGCGAGATCCGCGCCAAAAAGGACGGCGAGCTGACGCCGGCTAAGGCGACGGCACGAGACTTCGCTGGCGACCCCATCCGATGACCGACGACACCGATCGCGATCAACCGACCGGCCCTCTCAATGAAGGCATGGCGTATCCGGAGATGGCCGATCCCGGGCCGATCGACCCGGGCGCGCCGCTCGAGCCCCTGCCCGGCCACACCTCGCGTGGCCGGTTGGAACGTATCCTGCGCGCCGGCGATTTTGCCGTCACCGCCGAGTTGTCGCCGCCGGATTCGGCCGATCCCATGGATGTCTTCGAGCGCGCCAGCATTTTCGATGGCTGGGTTGACGCGATCAACGCGACCGATGGATCCGGCGCCAACTGCCACATGTCGAGCGTCGGCGTCTGTTCGCTCTTGACCCGCGTCGGTTACGCACCGGTGATGCAGATTTCGTGCCGCGACCGCAACCGTATCGCCATTCAGGGTGACGTTCTGGGTGCGGCGGCCATGGGTGTCGTCAACCTGCTGTGCCTGACCGGCGACGGCGTGCAGTGCGGCGATCAACCGGAAGCCAAACCAGTCTTCGACTTCGACTGCATGTCGCTGTTGGAAACCATCCGGACATTGCGCGACGATTCGCAACTGCTGTCCGGCCGCAAGCTCGACAAGGCGCCGGAGATCTTTCTGGGCGCGGCCGCCAATCCGTTCGCGCCGCCCTACGACTTCCGGCCGCTGCGTCTGGCCAAGAAGGTTGCCGCGGGCGCCCAGTTCGTGCAGACGCAGTACTGCTACGACGTGCCGATGCTCGAGCGCTACATGGAAAGGGTCCGTGACATGGGCCTGCACGAGAAGTGCTTCATCCTCGTCGGTGTCGGCCCCCTGGCTTCGGCCAAGGCGGCCCAGTGGATCCGCTCCAATGTGCCAGGCGTGCACATCCCCGACAGCGTGATCGACCGCCTGAAAGGCGCGGAAAAACAGAAACAGGAAGGCAAACAGTTGTGCGTCGACCTGATTCAGCAGATTCGCGAGATCGAGGGGGTTGCAGGTATTCACCTGATGGCGTATCGCCAGGAAGAAGCCGTCGCCGAAATCATCGAACAATCGGGCGTCTTGCGGGGTCGTGCCCCTCATGCCGTTCATCCCACCATTCCCGGCTACATGCGGGATAGAGCAAAGGCCCCCCAATGACCGACACCGTCATCAGCTCAGCGACCAAAGAAGTCGTCATCGGTTTCGACCGCCCGTTCACCGTCATCGGCGAACGCATCAACCCGACCGGGCGCAAGAAGCTGGCCGAGGAAATGGCCGCCGGCGACTATAGCCGCGTCGAGTCCGACACCCTGGCCCAGGTCGCCGCCGGCGCCCATATGCTGGACGTCAATGCCGGCGTACCGCTGGCCGACGAACCGCAGATGCTGGCCGACAGCATCCAGCTCGTGCAGTCACTGACCGACGTGCCGCTGTCGATCGACAGCTCCATCGTCGCGGCGCTCGAAAAAGGCCTGTCGGTCTATCAGGGCAAGGCGCTGGTCAACTCGGTGACCGGCGAAGAAGAGCGCCTTGAGGTCGTTCTGCCGCTGGTCAAAAAATACGGCGCTGCCGTTGTCGCGATCTCCAACGACGAAACCGGCATTTCCGAAGATCCGGATGAACGTTACGCGGTCGCCAAGATGATTGTCGAGCGTGCCGAGGATCACGGCATTCCGCGTTCCGACGTGGTCGTCGATCCGCTCGTCATGCCGATCGGTGCGATCGGCGAAGCCGGGCGCACGTCCTTTGCCATTCTGCGCCGTCTTCGCGAGGAGCTGAAGGTCAACACGACATGCGGCGCGTCGAACATCTCGTTCGGCCTGCCGGCCCGTCCGCAACTGAACGCAGCGTTCCTGGGCATGGCGATGTCGAACGGCATGACGTCGGCGATCACCAATCCTCTGGAATCGGAGATCATGGACGGCATCATGGCCGCCGATGTCATGATGGGCACCGACAAGAACTGCCGCTCGTGGATCAAGAAACATTCCGGTGCAACCCGCGCCGCCGGTGGCGCCGATGTGGCGGAAGCCCGCGCCAAGCGCCGGGAGGGCCGCCGCCGTCGTGGCTGACGATCCGCTTGTTGTTTTCACCCCATCGGGCCGGCGTGGCAACTTCCGCCGCGGCACGAACCTGTTGCAGGCAGCGCGCGAGTTGGGCGTCGACCTGGATTCGGTGTGCGGCGGTCGCGGCATCTGCACGCGCTGCCAGGTCACCATTGGCGAAGGCGAGTTCGCCAAGCACGGCATTTCGTCCTCCAACGATCACCTGACACCGTTTACCGAGCCGGAACTTCGCCAACAGAAGTCCGGTCAGCTCAAATCCGGCCGGCGCCTGTCTTGCCAGTCACGCATCGGCGGCGATCTCGTCGTTGACGTGCCGCCGGAATCGCAAGTCCACAAACAGGTCGTCCGAAAACGCGCGGAGGCACGCGCGGTCAAACTGAACCCTGTCGTCCACCTGCACTATGTCGAGGTGACGCCACCGGACATGCACGAACCGGCCGCGCACCTGCGACGCCTGAAACAGGCGTTGAAGGAACAATGGGACATCGATGCCGAGACCGCCGACATCCCGCTCCTTCAAAAGCTCAACAAGACGCTGGAGGAAGGCGAGTACAAGGTCACGGTCTTCCTGCGCGAGGGCAAGCGTATCCTGGATGTCCGTCCGGGTTTCTACGACAAACTGTTCGGCATGGCGGTGGATGTCGGCTCGACCACCATCGCCGCCCATCTGTGTGATCTGCAGACCGGCGAGGTCGTCGCCTCGGCGGGGCGCATGAACCCGCAGATCCGCTTCGGCGAAGACCTGATGAGCCGGGTCAGCTACGTGATGATGAACCCGGGCGGCGACGAAGAGATGACCGCGGCGGTGCGCGAGTCGTTGAACGAACTGGCGCTGGAGACGGCCAAGGAAGCCGGCATTAACCCACTCGACATCATGGAAGTCACGATCGCCGGCAACCCGATCATGCATCATCTGGTGCTGGGTATCGATCCGACGCCGCTGGGCTTCGCGCCGTTCGCGCTATCGACCGACGAATCGACGGAGCTTTGGGCGAGCGAGATCGACCTGCATCTGAACCCGGGCACCAGGGTCTATGTGCTGCCCTGTATCGCCGGTCATGTCGGCGCCGATGCGGCCGGTGTGGTGTTGTCGGAGATGCCTTATCACGCCGATGACATGACCTTGATCGTCGATGTCGGCACCAACGCCGAAATCATCCTGGGCAACAAGGACCGCCTGCTCGCAGCATCGAGCCCGACCGGACCGGCGTTCGAAGGCGCCCAGGTCAGCAGCGGCCAGCGCGCCGCGCCGGGCGCCATCGAACGGGTGCGCATCGACCCGGAGACGCTGGAGCCGCGGTTCAAGGTGATCGGCGACGACACCTGGTCCGACGATCCCGATTTTGCGTCGACGCCGACCGGCATCTGCGGTTCCGGCATTATCGAGGTCTTGGCCGAGATGTACCTGACCGGCCTGTTGACCACCGATGGTGTGATCGACGGCGCCATGGCCGAACGCACGCCGCGCCTGATCCAGCAGGACCGCACTTACGCCTATGTGATCCACGAGGGCAACCCGACGATCACGGTGACCCAGAACGACATCCGCCAGATCCAGCTCGCCAAGGGCGCGCTTTATGCCGGTGCCCGGCTGCTGATGGACCACATGGGTATCGAGACCGTCGACCGGGTGACGCTGGCCGGCGCCTTCGGCAGTCATATCGATACCAAGTACGCGATGATCCTGGGCATGATCCCCGACTGCGATCTCGCCAAAGTGGGCAGCGCCGGCAACGCGGCGGGTACCGGCGCGCGCATCGCATTGCTCAACAAGGACGCGCGTCGCGAGCTAGAAGAAGTCGTCCGCGACATCGAGAAGATTGAGACCGCGGTGGAGGCGAAGTTCCAGGAACACTTCGTCGAAGCCATGGCGATCCCGCACAAGACCGCGCCCTACCCCAACCTGAACAAAGCGGTCACCCTGCCGGAACCGAAGTTCGCGGCAACGGACGAAGAAAACCCGCGCCGGCGCCGCCGCCGCAAGGCAGGTTGAGCATTTGCCAAAAACACCGCTCCTCTAGAAACGGCGCAACAAGGGTGAGCGCGCTGTGAACTTCGTGACCGATGTCCTGCTACCGCTGGCACTGGCGTTCATCATGCTGACCATGGGGCTGGCGCTGACGCCCCGTGACTTCTTTCGTGTCGTGCGCCAGCCGCGCGCCGCCGTCATCGGCCTGGTCGCCCAAATCATCGCGCTGCCCCTGATCGCGTTTGTCATGATCGTGGCCTGGCGCGCGGTTGGCGTCATGGACCCGGTGCTGGCGGTCGGTTTCATGATCATCGCAGCCTGTCCGGGCGGTGTTACCTCCAACTTGCTGACCCATCTGGCGCGCGGCGACACCGCGCTGTCGATCAGCCTGACGGCGGTCACCAGCGTCTTGGCCGGCATCACCATCCCGCTGATCGTGACAGCGTCCAACGCCTGGTTTCTGGGCGCCGACGCGCCACCCCTTCCCCTGTTCGGTACGATCGTCGGCATCTTTGGCATCGTGACCGTGCCGGTCCTGATCGGCATGGCGATCAAAGGCGTGCGGCCGACGTTCGCCGCACGCATTGAGCCGGCCTGTCGCCACGCTGCGACGGCGCTCTTTGTCATTATCGTGATTGCCGCCGTCGCCGCCGAATGGCAACTCCTGACCACCCATTTCAACGAGATCGGCCCGCCGGTTCTGGTGCTCAATCTCGTCTGCATGGTCATGGGCTGGTCGCTGGCCAGGGCCGCCCGCTTGGGGCGCGATCAATCGGTCGCCATCACGCTGGAGGCCGGCCTGCAGAACGGCACGCTCGCCGTCTTGATCGCGGCCACCTTCTTGGGCAATGAACTAATGGTCGTGCCGGGCGCGGTCTATAGCCTGGTCATGTTCTTCACCGCGGGCGTCTACGTTGCGACATCAGCGGCGCGACGGCCGGCGACCAGCGAGACCTGAAACCACGGCCGCGCTCCCGCGCAACGCGCCCGTCTACCGGTTCAACGGTCAGGCCTTCAGCCGTTCGTCAATAAAGTCGTGGCACACCTGGATCGCGCCCTTGCGGTCGACGGCGCCGACCTCGAGTGAGAGATCCAGCCAAAGGCCATCGATAAGCGCAACGAGCCCAATTGATGCGCGCGACGCATCGATGTCGCGGCCAAGCTGCACTGCCGCCCGGTCAAAAAGCTTCTCGGCGCGTTCGCGGTAGCCGACATAGAGCTCGCGGTTGGCGTCGCGCACGGCGGGGTTGAAACGGATCTCGTGCCAAAGGGCAAGGAACGCGGCACGGTTGGTTGGCGAGAAGACGGTTGTCGAGAACATCCCGCGCGGCCAGGCGTAGAGTCTGGCGACCATATCGTCGCCGGCCGCCGCGATCGCCTTGCTGGTGCCCTCGACGATACGCCCGAACAGGTGCTGCAGGGCGGCGACCAAAAGCTCGTCCTTGTTGGCATAGTAGTGCCCGATAAGGCCGTGCGACGTCCCCGCCTCCTTCGTGATGGCCCGCACCGTCGCACCGGCGACACCCTTCTTGGCCAGCATGTCGATGGTCGCTTCCATCAACAACCGCCGCCGGTACTCGTTGATCTCCGGTTGGGTTCTCGGCCGCTGCTCGGTCCGTGCCATTCGGATTCCTGAAAAAAGACTGGCTGGTCACCGAAACTAGCCGATTCGATCGGTGTGTCCAACTTTTCCTGGACAAGTGTCCAGGTTTTGCTATTTTGCGATAATCAAAGATTGAATCATGGGGTGACACGATGAGCGCCACGGTGATCCGTCTGCCCGGACACAGCACGGCGGCCACGATCAGCCAGCTCTTGGACCGCGACGGCGTGGTCATTGTCGAGGACTTCTTCTCGGCCTCCTGGCTCAAGCGCTACAACGGCGAGGTCCAGCCGCTGATCGACAACCATCGGCGGACATACACCGGGGTCGAGGCGTTCGACGACTTCCTGGGCTACAAGACTGTGAGAATGCAGGGGCTGGCGGCCAAGACGCCGTCGTTCATCGACGCGTTTGTCGACGACCGGCTGCTTGCGGTCATGGATCACCTGCTGTTGCCGCTCTGCACGAGTTACCTGCTTTCAGCAGGCGAACTGATCGAGATCAGAAGCCAGGAGACGTCGCAAAGGCTGCACACCGACAACAACTCCTGGCCAACACCGATCCAGAACATGGGCCCGCTCGTCGCCAATGCCATGGTCGCGCTAACTGACTTTACTGATGACAACGGCGCCACCCTTGTCGTCCCCGGCAGTCACCTGTGGGCCAAGGGCCACCTGCCGGAACCAGACGATATCGCCAAGGCCGCCATGCCGGCGGGGTCCGTCGCGATCTTCACCGGGGACACCATTCACGCCGGCGGCACCAGCACGTCCGACGACATCCGGCGCGGCCTCTCGATCTCCTACTGCGCGGGCTGGCTGCGTCCGGTCGAGAACCATTTCCTGAACCTGGACGTTGATGCGGTGCGCGCCATGCCGGACGCTGCCCGCGCCCTGCTCGGCTACGATGTTTATGACGGCACGGGCCGCGGCAACGGCGTACTCGGGTACTATGAGATGGGCAGCCCGAAAGACCTGTTCAAAGACGCCGCCGACTAACCGACAGTGAACTGCGTCATCATGCCGGAATCCTCATGCTCGAGATTGTGGCAATGGGCCATGAACGGCGTGTCGGATCCCGCCGGATGCTCAAAACTGACCTGAATCTCACAGGTGCCGCCGTCTTTTACCGGCGCCATATCCTTCCAACCCGCCATGTAGGCAGGCGGCGCGGCACCATCGATGGCAAGAATGCGAAACTGGCAACCGTGGATGTGAACGGGGTGCAGCATCTTATCGTCGCCTTCGGAGATCACCCAACGTAGGTTCTTGTTAATCGGTATGTCGAAGGGAATGACGTTTAGATCGAAGGGTTTGCCGTTGACGGTGTTCGCGCTGAGCTGCTCCTCCAGGGTCATCGCCGGCCCATCCACGATCACCTTTGTGACGTCTTCGATGGTCGCCGCATCCATCGCGCCGGTGTCCGACATGCCCATTAGGCCGGCCTTTTTGAACAGTGCCATGCCTTTGTCATCCAGGTTCATGCCCATAACGAGCTGCTGACTCGTCGCCGGGAGATCCGGGTCGAGGGGCGGAAGTGAAGCCAGGCTATCGGGCAGAACCCCGACAGTCTCGGTATCTGCCGGTGTCAGTGTCACGAGCGGCAGTGGCTGATCGAAGGGCGGCAGCTTCATCGCCATCTGGTCGACAGGCAGGTTGACGAGATCGAACGCCTTGCCATCACGCGCATCGACCATCACCTCGTACCGTTCGCCAGAAAAGAGCGTCAGGTCTTTTACCTCGACCGGTTCGGCGAGCAGACCGCCATCGCTGGCCACAACATAGAGTGTCCGGTCGTCGGATGCCTTAACTCGATAGGTCCGCGCGTTGGATCCGTTCAACAGGCGCAAGCGCAGCCATCCCCTGCCCGTCGTCGCGGCGGGGTAGTTGGCGCCGTTGACCAGCATGTGGTCGCCGACGTAGCCCGTCGTGACGGCAGCCAGATTGAAGCGGTGAAAGAAGTTGCCGTCGGCGGTGAACCGGCGGTCCTGCAGAATGATCGGTATGTCGTCAACCCCCCATTGGGAGGGCAGGCCCAAGGTGCCGCTCTCGTCGTCGTCGATGATAAACATTCCCGCCACGCCCTTGATGACCTGTTCGGCCGTGGTCGGATAGAAATGCGGGTGATACCAGCAGGTGGCGGCCGGTTGCGCGATATCGAGCGGCGCCGTCCAGGTGTCACCGTCCTTGATGACGCTGTGGGGGCCACCATCGACCTGCCCCGGAACCTTCAGGCCATGCCAGTGCATGGTCGTGTCTTCGCCCAGCCCGTTGGTGACCTTCATGGTCACCCGCTCGCCACGGCTGACACGCACCGTCGGTCCGAGGAAGCTGCCGTTGACGCCGAACGTATCGGTCAGACCCGAGTCGACAAAACGATGCGTACCCTGTTGCGACGTCAACTCGATGTTGCCGCCGGCGTCGGCGCGGATTTCAGGCGGGATAGGCAAAGCCACGCGGCCCTTGGCCGAAACCGGTAATCCGACGCCGAGCGCCATCCCCACGCCCGCAGCGGTGCCACCAACGAGGACGTCACGTCTGTTCAACTTCAACATCTCATTCACCCCACACCTGCAAATCACTGACTTCAAGTCGCCCACCGAACGGCCGAACAGCTTAGCCCAAACGGCGCGCAGAGCTTATCCCCAAATCGGCAACGCGACGTTGATTGGCATCGAAAAGCGACGCCACCGACAAGACGGTTCGTGCATAGAGCGCCAGCGCTGCACGCCCGCGCGCCTCTGGCTTGGCAGCGTCGAAGCCGGCGGCGACGTGAAAGGCCGCCGTCCATTCCGAATCGACGGCCATCGCCTCGAGAGCGATGTCGAACAGCCGGTTTTCCGAGGATATGAAAAGCCGCCGGTGCACCACCATGGCCTCGGCCAGCCCCACAACTAAGCCGATGGTGCCATAGAGCACCTGTGCATGGTGTTCCCGCTCCAAACCACCGGCGACCTTGAGCGCTTCTTCCGCCAGGGCGGCGACCTCGGCGGCGACATGACGGTCCGTCCGGTCGCCAACATCGTCCCATGAAAAGGCACGCGCCCGCTCGATAAGTTGCGCAGCGGCACCATGCCGGTCGAACAAAATCACCGCATCGCGCAAGGCAGGGACTTGCCATACCGCCTTGGCCGGATCCTGAAGTGCGGCTTCCTCTCGTGTTACCGCCAACGTCTTCAGCGTCACCAAACGGCCGGATCCATCGGTCGTGCAGACGAGCCGGCCATGATCGTCGTCCAGCGCCACGTGGCGTGCCAGATCGATATCGCTAGACGGTGCGTGGTCGCCTCGGGCGCGGCTGCCGACAAGAAGCAACGCCAGCGTTTCGTCATCGACAAAACGCCGGATTAGAGCGTCACGATCGATGTCATCTTGGATCAAAGCGCCTGAGGCTACAGGTCACCCCACCGAGCGCCGTTCCTCGCGCGGTGTGCGGCCGAAGTATTCGCGGTAGCGGCGCGAGAAGTGCGACGCCGAGACGAAACCTGACGCCAGCGCAATCGCCAGGATCGAGCTGGTGCCTTGCATCAGCATCATACGCGCCTGGTTCAAGCGGATCTCGCGGTAATAACGCGACGGCGTGCGGCCCAGATGTTTCTTGAACAGACGCTCCAACTGCCGAGTCGACAGGCCGACCGAGTCGGCGATATCGGGCAGCGCCAGGGTCTCCTCGAGATTCTTTTCCATTTCCGCGATGGCGGCGAGCAGTTTGGGATCGCTGACGCCGACCCTGGACTGTAGCGCCATGCGTTGATGATCGTGGGCATCGCGGATGCGGTCGTGAATGAATTGTTCCGAAACCTTGCCGGCGAGCTCCTGGCCGTGCGACATGCCGACCAGATGCAACATCAGGTCAAGCGACGCCGTCCCGCCGGAACAGGTGATGCGGTTGCGGTCGAGTTCATAGATGTCGTCGGTGACCTCGATATCGGGAAACGCTTCCTGAAACGTCTCCAGGTCTTCCCAATGGATCGTGCAGCGGTAGCCGTTCAAGAGCCCGGCGCGCGCCAGGATGTGACTGCCGGTGCACAGGCTGCCGACCCGCGCGCCCTGGCGCGCCAGTTTTCTGAGCCAGGCATAAACCGAGCGGTCATCAAACCGATGCGCGTCGATGCCCGAGCAGACAAAGATCGTCGCGCAGTGATCGATCTCGGCGATGCCGGCATCGGCGATCACCTGCAGACCGTTACTGGCGGCAACCGGCTGGCCGTCACGCGAATAGACTTTCCAGTTATAGAGCTCGCAGCCGCTCATGCGGTTGGCCGAGCGCAGCGGCTCAACGGCCGCGGTAAACGCCATCATGGAAAAGTGGGGCACCAGAAAAAAGCTGATGGTTTCCGGCCCCGAACGATCGGGCTGCATCGCAGGCGACGCGCGCTGCACCGGCTTCGCCCGGCCGTTGCCGCTGTGACAGCTTGGTGATATCTGCCTTCCGTCCATAGCCACGGAACCGCGCCTGTCATTCCAATTCAGACAAGTTAGTGTCGGAATCTGGCCAAGAGTCAATGATTTCCCACAGGCCCACCTGCGCTAGCCGGCCAGGGCCGGCTTCAGGGCTCGCCAAACAGCCATTCGTTGGCCGGGTTGGACGGCGCTTCGGTAACGTTATCGTAACTCATCAGTCCGATAAGGCGGTTCACGTCACCCCCGACCGGCCTGACGCGATGGAGCGCGTGGCGCCCGCGAAACAGCACGAGGTCGCCCGGCGATATGCTTAGCGACCGCATCGCGCCGGTCTGACCGCCAATCACGGCGGCGACGCCCGCATCGTTGTCGTCATCGCGCGCGCGCATCTCCGGCACAAAGTCGAACTCGCCGCCCGATGTGCTGGCGCGAAACAGGATCGAGGCGACGAGTTCGCAGGCGTCGAAATGCCAACCCACTTCGTCGCCATCGCGCATCACGGTGACGTTGAGCGAACCGCGCGGCTCGCTGTAACGGTAGAGGTTCTTGTCCGGCAGGGTCGCACGCAGGAAATCGAGAAAGTCGTCGCCCTCAAACAACGCGCGAAACGGCGAGTCCGGGGGAATGTCGTCGCGGCTGACATAGCCGACGGCGAACCTCACCGTCACCGCCTCGCTGTTGTCGTCCGACGAACCACAATCCGGCGGCCTGTAGTCGGGCGTCATGACGTGATCGCTGAAATGGGCCAGCGGCTCCAGCCTCTCGGCTTCGGCGCAGCAACGCTGCAAACCGTCCGGACTCAGGAAACCCGGAAGGTGGAACGCGCCGCCATCGGCAAGCTGCCGGCGCGCGTCCGCCACCAGGTTGCAGCCGCTCGTCGATGCGAGATTGTCAATCGGATAGGTTTCAAGGTCGACAATGGTCATGGATTATCCGTGATGCCAAGTCCGGTCAGAAATGGTCAAAGGTCCAAGCCCGCCATGCGCAGCCCCTCGAACAGATGCTGGTTGTCGTCTCCGTGTTCGAGCTTGGCGTCCCTGCGCCAATATGCTTGCCCCGCGTCAGGATTGGTCGGCACCGCCTCCAGATCGCTCTCGGCAGCCTTCAGATACGCGTCCAACGTCGCGCGGGCTTCGTCCATGCGGCCGGCATAGGCAAGGCTCGCGGCTAGCCTGCGTTCCATTGGCTCTCCCTTCTCCGGCAGACTAGCGAGCGCGATCGTTAGCGTCCATGCTGCGCCCGCCTCGAATCGGGCCGCCGCGCCTGATTGAAGTTTTGATCGAACCCACTACCGGAATTGCACCATGACCGACGACCAACAGATCTTCATCGGCGGCGGCGAGACGGCCCAGAACCTGAACCTGGGCTTCGCCAATCGGCACGGCCTAATCGCCGGTGCCACGGGCACCGGCAAGACCGTGACCTTGCAGATTCTGGCCGAAGGGTTCTCGCAAGCCGGCGTTCCGGTCTTTCTGTCCGATGTGAAGGGCGATCTCTCCGGTCTATCGCAGGCGGGCGTGGCCAAACCGAAACTGCTGGAACGGGTCGAAACGATCGGCATGGAAGGTTTCGATCCGGCGCCGACCCCGGTCGTCTTCTGGGACCTGTTCGGCAAACAAGGCCATCCCGTACGCACGACGGTGTCGGAGATGGGGCCCCTGCTCTTGGCGCGGCTCTTGGAACTGAACGACGTGCAGGAAGGTGTCCTGTCGATCGCCTTTCAGGTCGCCGACGACGAGGGTCTGCCGATCCTCGACCTGAAGGACCTGAAGTCGCTGCTGCAGTTCGTTGCCGATAACCGCAAAGACCTGTCGACAGAATATGGCAACGTCTCCGTCCAATCGGTCGGCGCCATACAACGTCGCCTCTTAACGTTGAAGCAACAGGGCGGCGACAAGTTCTTCGGCGAGCCGGCGCTTGACCTCAACGACTTCATGCGCACCGCGCCGGATGGCCGCGGCTACGTCAGCATTCTGGCAGCCGACAAGCTGATGTTGACGCCTCAGCTCTACGCCACGTTCCTTCTGTGGCTGCTGTCGGAACTGTTTGAAGACCTGCCGGAAGTCGGTGATCCCGACAAACCCAAGCTCGTGTTCTTCTTCGACGAGGCGCACCTGTTGTTCGACAACGCACCGAAGGCGCTGATCCAGAAGATCGAACAGGTCGTGCGGCTGATCCGCTCGAAGGGCGTCGGCGTCTACTTCGTGACGCAGAGCCCGCTCGATGTGCCTGACGAGGTCCTCGGTCAGTTGGGCAACCGTGTCCAGCACGCGCTTCGCGCCTTCACACCGCGCGACCGCAAGGCGGTGAAAGCCGCAGCCGAGACGTTCCGCGCCAACCCCAGACTGGATGTCGCGACGGCGATTACGGAACTGGGCGTCGGTGAGGCCTTGGTCTCGACCCTGCAAGACCGGGGCGTGCCGAGCGTGGTCGAGCGCACGCTGATCCGCCCGCCCTTGTCGCGCATGGGCCCGGCCAAGCGCGCCGAGCGCCAGGCGGTGATCGCCGACAGCCCGGTCGCCGGGCTTTATGACGAGACCGTCGACCGCAAGTCGGCCCATGAGGTTCTGGCCAAACGTGCCGAGAAAGCAGCCAAGGAGCAGGCCAAGGCCGACGAACGGGCCAAGGCCGAAAGGACGTCGTCACGCAGCAGTGGCTCGTCGGGCGGACGCCGCCGTCAATCGGCTACCGAAACCATGGCAAAGAGTGTCTTGCGAAGTGCCGGGCGCACCATCGGCCGCGAACTTGTGCGCGGCATTCTGGGCTCGCTGTTCAAGGGGCGGTGATCGCGCGACGGCGGAAGGTCAGTCGCTGTGCTTCGCCGCGATGTCGCCGTGAACTTCCGGATGCTCCTCTTCCGCTTCCGACGGATCGGGTTCAGTTGACGTGTCTTGCGGCGGCGGCTCGGTATCCTCGGCATCAATGCGGACATGAGCCGGCGGCGTGCGGCCCTTTCTGACTTCGCCGAAATAGAGCGACATGTGCGGGAACGGAATCTCGATACCTTCCTTGTCGAACCGCAGTTTGATGCGGCGCAGGTATTCGCGGCGCACGCCCCACTGGTAACCGGCCACCGTCTTGATCCGGACACGCAAGGTGACGGCGGAGTCGTCGAGCGAATTGACGCCGAACACCTCGAGATCGCCGATAAGATGTTCGGCGAACTCCGTATCCTCGCGGGCCACACGATCGACATCCTTGATGACATCGAGCACGTGATCGGTGTTCTCCTGATAGGCGACGCCGACATCGATTACCGCGTAGCCGTAGTCGCGGGTCATGTTGGTAACGGCGGTGACCTCACCAAATGGCACGGTGTGCACGTATCCGTCGAGGTCACGCATCTTCAGCGTGCGGATCGAGAGGCTCTCGACCGTGCCCATCTTGCCGCCGGCCTCCACGAAGTCACCGATCTGCACCTGATCCTCGAACAGGATGAAGGCGCCGGTGATGACATCGCGCACCAAGGCCTGGGCACCGAAGCCGATCGCCAAGCCAATGACGCCGGCGCCGGCGAGCAGCGGCCCGATGTCGACACCCAGTTCCGATAGGATCGTGATGATGACAATGGTACAGATCGTCACCAGCAGCACGTTGCGTAACAAAGGCAGCAGGGTGATCAGGCGCGGACTGGCGGTGTGATCACCCTCGCTCGTCACGTAATTGGTCAAGGCGCCATCGCCCAATTCCCACACCACGATGGCAATGATGATGATGATGACAGTGGCAATCACCCGCCCGATAACGTGTGCACCTTCCGGCGAGGCCAGCAGGCTCAAGACGTCTATCCGCCAAGCCTCCAGTATGACCACCGCGGCGATGATCCAGATCAGGGCGCTAACAAACCAAGTGAGGACGGAAACGTAGCGGTTGACCCGGTGCTTCAGGCCCGGGAAGCGCGTACGGAAGGCGGCGTCGACACGGAAGATGCGGTCAAACAACCGCCGTTGGCCGGTCGACAGCAACAACGCAACAAAGAAGACGACCGTCGAAATGGCGAAGGCCCTGAGGACATAGGTGAAGTCATCTTTCAGATTAAGCGCGTAGACGACATAGACCAGCACTACCATCAAGACTGCGAAGATGTGCCAAATATCGGCCAGGCGATTGCGTATCATCGCGGCGCCACCGTCTGATTGCTCACGTATCCAGCCGGCAACCGGCTGGCGCAACTGCAGAATCAGGACGAAGGCCATCAGGCCGATGATAAGACCGATCAGCCGTTCGATGAGTTCGTAGCTGCTGTCTGGAATGCCGAGCGTCACCAGCAGATCGGCAATGAAGAACCCATAGACACCGACAACAACGAACCGCGCCGTCCAGATATAGAGGTAGGCGGCAGTCTCGTCGCCCAAAGGTATAGGTCGCACATTCGCCAGAAGCGGTGACGTCACACAGCGCGCGACCGCTAGCAGGACCTGGGCAATGGCGATCGCGTTGACGAAGGTCGAGGCGACGTTGTCGGTCAGTACCGGCGGTTCAAGCAGTGCGATCAATGCATGGGCGACACCAGCGAAGACGACCACCGGGGCAATGCGCAGCAACAATCGGAAGAAAGCCATCAGCAGACGATCCGACCACGTGGCGCCCTGCTGGCCCTCTATTCTGCGGCGCTGGCCGCGCAGCAAAAAACGCAAGACAAGAGCGCCGGCCAGACCGCAAGCCAGGATAGCCGCCATTTGCCACAACGCCGTCAACCAGGCGTCTCTGTCGGCCGGGTTCTCCACTTGCTCGGCGACCCACGCCAGAAGGTCGCCGCCATCGTCGACGTCGTGCAGCAGCGCTCCGACGTCTTGGTCCAAGGCGCCGACTTTTTCGGCGATGTCACCGACGATGTCACCATCACCACCACTGTCCGCCGTTTCGCCCGTATCGGCGGCCGTGCTATCGGCCGTGGTGCCGGTCGCGGATCCCTGGCGCTCCTTTTCGGCCTCGATCAGGGCTTTCAACTGGCCGAGGAAGGCCGCCCGCTGGTCTGGGTCTTCCAGCGTCGTCACCAATCCTTCCAGTTCCTGGATGGTAACGGACTGGGTATCGACGTTGCTGTCTGCGGTTGTTTCGCCCGTGCCGGAGGCATCGCCCTCCTGCGCCAAAGCCGGTGTCGCGAGGGCGATCGCCGCGACCACGATCAGTCCTGCTGCGACCAGCGCGGTCCGTGATAGAATTGCCGTGCAAAAACGCATCAAGAGGCCGAACCCAACAGTTTTCGGCCGGGAAGCTGCCACGTTGTCGAACCGGAAGCGAGTATGAAGAGGCTCATCGGCGCATTGTTGCTGCTGATTCTCGGCCAGACAACGGTCCAGGCGGGGTTTCTTGCCGGTGAAGCGGCCTTGCATGCCGGCCAGTTCGAACGCGCCCATGCGGAGCTGCTGCCCGCCGCCGACCAGGGCGACGCACGCGCGCAGAACGCGCTCGCGCTACTCTACCTGAACGGCTGGGGGGTCGCGACCGATCACCGTCTGGCGGCCAGCCTGTTCCGGCAGGCTGCCGACCAAGGTTATGCCCGGGCCGAACACAATCTGGCCCTGCTCTATCAGACCGGACGCGGCGTCGAACAGGACGAGACCGTGGCCGCCGATTGGCTCAAACGAGCGGCGCGGCGCGGCTATGTCCCCTCGCAATCGGATCTGGGCTATGCCTATTACGCGGGCCAGGGCGTACCACGCGACCTGCTGCGCGCGTACTTCTGGTGGACCCTGGCATCCAAACGATTGGACCTCGAGGCAACCCGTGCGCGCGAGGACATCATCTTCATGATGACTGCGCACCAAAAACACATCGCCGAACTGCTCGCCGAGCAGTTCGTGCCCGATAGGTAAGGCCGGCTACCGTCGACAAGGGCGCTGGAGCGGATCATGGTTAGATGGGACCGCTTGACGGTCCCATCTAACCATGTGAATCCGCTCTTTATCGATGAGTAGAGCAGATTCACCTGTCTTGATGTCATCGCGAAGCAATTCCATCAAAACAGGATCTGCTCTAGCGCCGAAACCACTTTCCCTGAGGCCCCGGCTTCGCCTATAACCAGCGCTGGCGCGCGGACGCCTTGGTTTTGACGTCTTGGGACCGGGATATCGACATGGAGCACACGCCTTCGGATTGGGAAAACGCTGACCAGAGCCATCTGGGCACCTATCGCCGGTTTATGAAGCTGACGCTCTATTCCACCATCTTCCTGATCATCCTTCTGATCTTGATGGCGCTCTTCCTGGTCTAGGACCGCTCGCCAGGCGCCGTTCTTCCTTGTCTTGGATCCCTGATCGGCTGGTTTCCGGGGGGCAGACCGGGGTCGACCGCGCCGCGCTTGACCTAGCCATGGCGCTTGACCTGCCGTGCGGCGGCTGGTGTCCCAAAGGCCGTCGCGCCGAAGACGGGCCGATCGACGAGCGCTACCCGCTCAAGGAAACACCGCAGATTGATTACGCCGAGCGCACGGCGTGGAACATCCGCGATTCCGACGCCACCTTGATCATCAGCCCCCAACCGCTGACCGGCGGCACAAAACTGACCGCCGAACTGGCAAAGCGCCAACCGCGGCCGTGGCTGGCCGTCGATCCCAGCAGCGATCCGGATGCCTTGACAAAGGCGCAAGCGTGGTTGGACCAACAACAACCCGGCGTTCTCAACATCGCGGGACCGCGCGCCAGCAAGACACCCGATCACTACCGCGTCGCCTATGATTTCCTGATGAGGCTGTTCGATCCCGAAGCGACCTGACGTTCGTCGCGCTATTCCAAACCAATGACACCGCTGCGCACGCGGTCCGGCTCCAGTGCCAGGGCGTGACAAAGGTCGTCGAAGGTCCTGACTTCGTCGGGCAAGACACGGTTGTCGGCGGCGATGATCAGCCAGGCAACACGCATCAAGGTGCGGGCGCGTTTTGGTTTCGCCGCCATACGCTCGATTTTGGCCATCAAGATGCGTCGCGACCTCTCAGGCTCGGACCGCAGCGCATGGACGTACTCGTCAAAAATCGAGATCGCCTTGCCGGCGTCAAAACCAGCTAGAATTGGCTCGCGCTCCAGGATGGCGTCGATGCGATAACGTTCCTCCAACGACACGTCGCCGTCAGCCTGGGCCGCCAGCGCGCTGACGGCCATCGCCGCCTTCAAGAACGGGCGGTCGCGAAAACGCTCGACCTCGGCCGATAGTTTCACCATCAAGGGGCCGCGATGTTCGCGCCTGCCCACGTCATTAACTGCCATCACTACTCCCAACGCATTCCCAGCAACCGGCGCGGAGCCGGGAAACTACAGCCAAATCCACGTCCTGTCCCTATCCACAGTTCGTTGGGCCCGGTGTGATCAAGCGCATTGGCAGATGGTCACGAAGCGGACATGCTTAGGCAATCGCCCGTTCTTTGTGCCGCAAGCCTTCGGAAGCCATGTCAAAACCGTCCGCCTCGACCATTCTGCCGACCGTATTCGCCGAATATCAGCCGATCATCGACCTTTCCCGCAACCGTATGGTGGGCTGTGAGGCGCTGGCGCGCTGGACGCCGAAGGGCAAGAAGCCGATCAGCATCGGCAGCGTGATCGACGGTATCGAGGCCAACGAAAAGCACGCCATGGACCTGACGCGGCGCATGTTGACCTGCATCCGCAACGATCTGGAACCGCTGTTGGCCACGCACCCCCACTTTTGCGTGCATGTCAACATTCCCCCTATCGTAATCGGCAGCAGCGGCGTCGCTACCCTGCTCGAGGAAGCCGACCTTGCCGCCTATCACAGCCAGTTGGTCGGCGAGATCACCGAACGCCAAGCGCTGGATGACTTGGGCCGCAGCGCCATTCACATGGCGCGAGACGAATTGGGTATGCGTGTCGCCATCGACGATTTCGGCACCGGCCAGTCGGGCCTGGAGCAGTTGATCGGGCTAGAGGTCGATATTCTGAAGATCGACCAGACCTTCATCGGACTGATCGGCGAAGATCCCGCGGCCGAGCGGCTGGTCCGCGCCATCACCGCCCTTGCCGCCGTCCTCGACAACGAGGTGATCGCCGAAGGGGTCGAGACATCGGCCCAGGCGACCTTCCTGCGCGACATCGGCGTGAACAAGGGACAGGGCTGGTTGTGGTCAAAGGCAATCGGACCGCTTGAGTTGGAGACCTGGCTGGAAGCAGCCTCGGTCTAGCCGCCGGTGTCATGAACCCATGACAACCGGCGACAGCGCAGACGACCAGCTTGTCCGTCTTGATCGGCTTGACGACACCATCGCCGTCATCGCGCTCAACAAACCACCGCTCAACCTGATCGATGTTCCCCTGCTCGACGCGCTGCTGGCGGTCCTGCGCAAAGCAGGCGACGACGATACGGTCCGCGCGGTTGTCATCACCACCGATCTGGCGCGCGCGTTCAGCGCCGGTCTCGACCTCGTCCAGGTCTTGGACGGCGGTTCGGCCATGATGCGCGCCATGCTGCAACGCCTCTACATCGACCTCTATGATGTCCAGCACACGCTCGGCAAACCGTCGATCGCGGCGATCAACGGGCTGGCGCGCGGCGGCGGCATGTCGCTGGCGGTCTCGTGTAACATGATCGTGGCCGCGGATGATGCAAGCTTCGGTTACCCAGAGCTCAACGTCGGCATTCTGCCTGGCATCCACTTCACGCATCTACCCCGCATCGTCGGCCGTCACAAGGCGTTCGACCTGTTGTTCGGCGGCGAGCCGTTCGACACGGCCGAAGCCCACCGTCTCGGTCTGGTCACCCGCGTGGCGGAACCCGGCGAGGCGCGCGCATCGGCGCTTGCGATGGCACGGTCGTTTGCCCAAAAGCCGCCCGACGCGATGCGGCACGCGCGCGAACACTTCATGCGCATCAACGACCGCGACTACCGCAGCAAGATCGCCAGCGTCGTCGACACCATGGCCACCATGATCGACAGCGCTGAAACACGCCATGCGCTCGAGAAGTTCTTGGGCAAGTCGGGCAACTAAACGGCCTGCCTAACCGCCCGATCTGCCTTGCTGGTTATAGGTTAGACAAGACGCGTAGAAGGCGGCGAGATCGGCACCGAAGACCGTATCGTGATCGGCAATGAAATCCACAAGATCTTCCCAGGTCAGGCACGCTAGATTCATATGTCGAAGCGTCGGCAAGAAGTTTGCCTCGAACCATGCCAACTTCGGTTCGTCATACGCATCAACACGGCGCCGTACCACGGCCTCAACGCTTCGTTTGTTCATCATCTCTTGAAAAAAGCCACGTTCGATCTGCTGTTTGGGCGCCAACACAAAGAAACTCAGGTCGGACACTGACGCTGGGTCTCGTCCGGAATGCCGAATTGTTTCAGCCATACAGGCGACGTTGCGAGCGGCCTGGTTGTAACCCGGCGCGCGCCTTGTGCCGGCGGAAAGCGTACTGAACATCTTGGCCTCGATGACCTTGAGCATTGTCCCGTCAACGTCAAACGACAAGTTGGCGTGGCCCGCACTTCCGATCTGAAAGTGACCTATGGCACCGTCAGCGTGCGTAAAACCCTCGGCGTGAGAGTCGCCTCGATACCGGGGCAAGAACGTCGAAGTCAGCATGGCTTCGGAAAACCAAACGGCCGACGCATCGAAGGCGAGCGGATGATCGACCGCTCGATTTGCGGCAAACCAGTCGAGAACCAGCCGCAGCATCCAGCCTTCTTCGAACAGCAGTGTTGACGGGAAAACACGATCACCCGACGTTGATCTGCAAAGCATGTCCGAAATCCTGGTCAAGATCTGCTGCATGCCGCAACTATGCATTAGGTTTGCCGGTGATTCACCCACCTCGTTTTTCTCCGGGTGTAGCGCAACAAAGTTTTCGGCACATTTCACCGCCACGTTATACATTTGAGGCGCTCCCAAGTTTTGAATGGGCTTTTCGTGTGATTGATAACGTGCAGGGTAAGTCGATGGAAACAGAACCCATCCTGAAGCCGGGCGCGGTGGCGCTTGTGACGGGCGCCAGTGTCGGTATCGGCAAGGCGATCTGCATGCGTTTGTTGGAACAGGACGCGAAGCTGATCGCTGTCGCGCGCAACCGTGACCGGTTGGAGGCCTGCTTCAGCGATTACAGCGACAGCGTTCACGCGTTGCCGCTTGACGTGACCGACGGTCCGGCGGTCGCCGGGCTCATCGATAACCTGCCCGAGGCTTGGCGCGAGATTGACATTTTGGTCGCCAACGCCGGTTCGGATGTCGGCGGCCGGCGGCCGTTCTGCGAGGGCGATGTCGAGGATTGGGCGTCGACGGTCGAGACCAACGTGAACGGCGTTGTCAGAATCTGCCACGCCGTCTTGCCCGGCATGCTGGCGCGTGGCCGCGGTCACGCGGTGATCGTCGGCTCGATTGACGCTTTGGGCACGCGTCCGGGTGGCAATGTCTATGCAGCGACCAAACATGCGGTACATGCGCTCGCCGACGGTCTGCGCAAAGACTATGCGAACGATCCCATCCGCATCACCGAAATTCTGCCTGGCCTGGTGCGCACGGGTTTTGCCGAGGCCCGCTTTCGCGGCGATGAGGAACGGGCGGATGCGTATTATGAGTCGTTCGCCGCGTACCTCGAGGCCGACGACATCGCCCGCAGCACCATGTTTGCGTTGAATCAACCGGCCCAGGTCAACATCGCGCAAATGGTCATCGTCCCGACGGGCGACAAATAGTCGCTTAGCGCACCTTGGCCAGCTCAGCGCGGTCACGCCGGGCGGTCCACCAGTCGCGTGCCTGATAGAACCAATAGGCCGACTGTGCGGCGACACTGCCGAACGGCCCACCGGCCCAATCGAGGCCGAACGGCTCGAACAGCCGGATACGATCGCCCTCACCCGCGATGGCCTCGGCCAGGACCTCGCCGGCGACAGTGGTCGTACCCATGCCCGTGCCGCCAAATGCTTGCGCGTACCACAGCCCGGGTTGCCGCTCGCCAATCTGGGGCATCCGGTGACGCGCGTAACTCATGGTGCCCATCCACGCGGATTCATAATGCGCGACATCCGAGAGCTGCGGATAGACGCGCTTCAAGTCGCCCAGCATTGCGTCAGCCAGCCGCGCCGGTTCGCCGCGCCGCGCGGTCATGCGGCCGCCCCACAGGATGCGACCATCGGGCAGCGCGCGGTAATAGTCCCCGGCATCGCGCGTGTCGCCGATGGCAAGGCCACACTTAACCGCATCGGCCAACCGTTCGGTCGGTATCGGCTCGGTCGCCATGACATAGGTCGCGACAGGCAGCACCGCACCGGAGACCGGTGCATAGAGGCCGAGACCGTAGCCACCCGCCGCCAGGACCACATGACGCGCGTTGACCTGGCCGCCCGGCGTCACGACCAGCTTGTTCTCGCGATCCGGGTCAAGCGTGATCACCGGCGTGTTCTCGAAGATACGCACGCCCTTGGCCTCTGCCGCGCGCGCAACGCCCAGACAATAGTTCAAGGGGTGAAATTGAAAGGCCTGCCGATTCAAAAGGCCGTCGAAGTAACACGGCGAGTCCGCGAACTCGGCCTTCAGGCGGTCGCGCTCAACAAACTCAAGCTGGCTGCCGAACGTTTCGGCCATCAGATCGCGGTGGGCCTTCAGACCATCGGGCGAGCTTGTCCAGGATGCGACGAGCACGCCATCGGTGTTGGGACCGCAGGCAATGTCGTAGGTAGCGATACGTTGGCGAACCAGCCCGACCGCCTCGGCCGTGAGGTCATAGAGCGCACGTGTGTGGTCGACACCGACCCATTTGATCAGCGTCTCCGTGCCTTGCGAATAACCTTGGCCGACAAATCCGCCATTGCGGCCCGACGCGCCGAAGCCGACCCGCTCGGCCTCCAGCAAAACAACGCCCTGAACGCCACGTTCGGCCAGCGACAGCGCCGTGTTCAGTCCCGCCAGGCCGCCGCCGACAACACAGACTTCGGCATCGAAGGCGCCTTCCAGCCTGGGCCGCTCAGCATCTTCGGTGCGCGTCTGCGCGTAGAAACTATCGATGTAACCCATCAGTGAGAAAGACGCCCTTGGGCCGTTACGGAGAGCAGAAGAACAACGTCAGCCCTGGGCGGCATGCAGGCGATCGATACCGGCGCGCGCCTCGTCACGGGCTCTCACGCGATGCCGCAAGACCTCACCATACAGTTTACCGAAGGGACCGCCGGCCCAGCCCAGACCGAACGGCTTGAACAGGTGCCAGGTGTCGTCGCCTTGCGCAATGGCACCGGCCAGGGCCTCGCCGGCGACCGTCGTCGTGCCCATGCCCTGACCGCCAAAACCTTGCGCGTACCAATAACCCTGCTTCAGCTCACCGAGCTGAATCATACGGTGTCGGGCATAGCTCATGTAGCCCTGCCACGCGCTCTCGGCGCGAATGCCGGCAAGCTGGGGATAGACCCTCAAGAGGTCGCCCATCATCATCCCTTTGAGGTCATGAGGTTCGCTGAGGCGAAGACTGCCGCGCCCGCCCCACAGGATGCGCCCGTTCTCCACGCGCCGGTAATAGTCCAGGCTGAACCGCGTGTCGTAGATCGCGTGATCGCACTTGATTGCCGACTGCAGGAGATCGTCATCGACCGGCTCGGTGGTCATGACATAGGTCGCGACGGGCTGGATCGCGCCGTTGAGTTGCGCCGCCGCGCCGTTAACGTAACCACCGACGGTCACGACCAACTGGTCGGTTTCAACCACACCTTTATCGGTCGACACCTGCTTGTCGGCGCGATCGCCGTCGATCACGGTGACCGCGCTGTTCTCATAGATCTTGACGCCCAGGTTCTCGGCAGCGCGGGCTACGCCCAGGCAATAATTCAGCGGATGGAACCAGAAGACGCCGCGATGCAGCAGGCCGTCGAAGTAGACGGGGGAGTCGCAGAACTCCTCGCGCAACCGCTGACGCGGAATGAACTCGAACTGTTCGCCGTAGTTCTCCGCGGCAAAATCGCGCCACGCCTTCAGCTCATCGGCGTTGTCGAACCAGGACGCACCCAGGTGACCATCGGGGTTGGGGCCGCATTCAATGTTGTATTTGGCGATCCGGCTCTTGATCAGGTGCAGCGCATCGACGGTCAGCGCATGAAGCTTTTTGGTGTGCTCCAGACCGACCTGGCGGATCAGACGGTCGTCGCCCGCCGCATAACCGGTGCCGACAAAGCCGCCATTGCGGCCCGAGGCGCCCCAGCCAACCCGCTGGGCCTCCAAGACCACGATGTCGCGAACACCCCGTTCGGCGAGACCGAGTGCGGTGTTCAGGCCCGCAAGGCCGCCGCCGACAATGCAGACCGACGCCTTGACCATGCCTTCAAGCGCCGGGCGCGGCTCGTCCTCGGTCGCTGTCTGGGCGTAATAGCTTTCGATGTATTGGCTCATAATCAATCGCTCAAGGGCATGGGTATGTGTAGCGGTGATGAATGTCTTCAACGGCCTCTAGGGTCTCATCATCCAGCGCCACGTCAAGACACGTCATTGCCGTCTCGAGCTGCGCCATGGTCGTCGCGCCGATAATGCTGGACGTCAGAAACGGCTGCTGGGCAACCCAGGCAAGCGCCATGACGCCCGGATCGAGTCCTTTTGAGCGCGCCAGATCGGCATAGGCCTGGGTCGCCGGTTCGGCGTTGACCGGCTTCAGGTAGCGTGTGTTGTCGGGATTGAGCGTCATACGCGCGCCTTCCGGTCGCGCGCCGCCCAGATACTTGCCCGACAGCGCGCCGGCCGCCATCGGCGCATAGGCCAGAAGGCCGACGCTTTCACGCATGGCGACTTCGGCACAGCCGGCCTCGAACGTGCGGTTCAACAGGCTATAGGCGTTCTGCACCGCGACGACGCGTGGCAGCCCCATGGTCTCGGCCAAGTGCACGAACCGCATCATACCCCAGGGAGTTTCGTTGGAGAGGCCGATGTAGCGCACCTTGCCGGCGGCGACGAGATCGCCGAGCACGGCGAGCGTTTCCTCGATCGGCGTCATCTGTTCTTCGTGGTCGTGGCGATAGCCGAGCTGGCCGAACTTGTTGACCTCGCGGTCCGGCCAATGGAGCTGGTAGAGATCGACATAGTCGGTCTGCAGGCGCTGCAAACTGGTGTCGATCGCCTGCTCGATATGCCACCGGTTCAGCCGGGGTTCGCCGTCACGAATATAGGGAAAGCGCGCGCCGGGCCCGGTGACCTTGGTCGCCAGGATGACCTTGTCGCGGTTGCCGCGCGCCTGCATCCAGGTGCCGATGACCTCCTCGCTGCGGCCGTAGTGGTCGGCCGACGTCGGCACGGCATACATCTCCGCCGTATCGATGAAGTTGCAGCCGCGCTCGAAGGCATAGTCCATCTGCTCATGGCCTTCGGCCTCGGTGTTGCGCGAGCCCCACAGCATGCTGCCCAGGCAGATCACACTGACCTGGATATCCGTGTCGCCCAGCCGGCGGTACTCCATGATGTCCCCTTCCCTATGCGGCCGCGCATTCTAGCGGGCAGACGCAGGCTTCCAAGGGGAATAAGGGGGACCGTGATGTTTGCGCGTGATGCCTTTCTACTCTCCGCTCCTGATGTTCAAGCGACCGTGGCCGGGCCGGTTGAGATCGGACTACGCGCTTCAAACTGGTCGAGTGCGTAGCGGCTGTCACACGCAAGGTGAGCTTCATCGCCAAGTAACAGCATGGCACGTCACGAAGGACAAATGTCACCACTTACCGCTCACGCCGCCGCGCGACCCAGGCCCGGCAGGCGGCTGATCAGGAACAGGATGAAGGCCGCAGCGACCACCGACGGCCCTGACGGCGTATCATAGGTCAGCGATGCACCAAGGCCGATCAGGACGGCGAGGCAACCGATCACGGCGGCGGCCAGTGCCATCTGCTCGGGCGTGCGGGTGAAACGCCGCGCCGTGGCGGCCGGAATGATCAAAAGCGAGGTGATCAGCAAAATGCCGACCACCTTCATGGCAACGGCGATAACCAGCGCCAACAGGACCATGAAAGTCAGCCGCACGGCAGCGACGTTGACCCCTTCGACCTCAGCCATTTCCTCATGCACGGTCAGCGCCAGAAGACGGCGCCACAGGAACGCCGCGACCACCAGGACGACCGCGCCGCCAGCGTAGATCCAGATGATGTCGTTGATGCCGACGGCCAGAATATCGCCGAACAGATAAGCCAGAAGATCGACCCGCACGTTGGGCAGGAAAGCCAGAACGACGAGCCCGAACGCGAGCGTGCTGTGCGCCATGATGCCAAGCAGCGTGTCGGTCGCCAGCATGCCACGGCGCTGCATGGCGCCGACCACGAGCGCGACGACGATACACACGACGGCGACGCCGGCGATGACATCGACCTCCAAGAGGAAACCCAACGCGATGCCAAGCAGCGCGGCGTGGGCAAGCGTGTCGCCGTAATAGGCCATGCGCCGCCACACAACGAAACAACCGAGCGGACCGGCGACCAGCGCGATGCCGAGACCCGCCACGACCGCGCGCACCATGAAGTCGTCGAAGATCGTCATCTCGCGTTCACCGTGCCGCCCCAGCCTTCTCATCGACGACGTTGCCCGCCATGTCGTGGCTGTGGTCGTGATCGTGGTGGTAGATGGCGAGGCCCGGCACCTCGGCGCCGAACAGCGCGAGGTATTCGGGATTGTTCTGGATCGAATCCGGTCGGCCCGAACAGCAGACATGGCGGTTAAGGCAGACCACCGTGTCACTCGCCGCCATGACGATGTGCAGGTCGTGGGAGACCAGCAGAACGCCGAATCCACGCTCGTCGCGCAACCGCGCGATCAATCGATAGAGCGTGCCGAGGCCGGATACGTCGACGCCGGCCGACGGTTCGTCCAAGACCAGGAGGTCGGGATGACGCAACAGCGCGCGGGCCAGCAGGACCCGCTGGCGCTCGCCGCCGGAGATCGACTGAAAGGCGTTGTCGCTGACATGCAGCACACCGACATCGCGCAACAGGTCATCGACCTCATCGCGCGGTACGTGTGGCGCGCCCAGCGACAGGAAGCGGCGCACCGACAACGGCAAGGTATCGTCGACGGCGATGCGCTGGGGCATATAGCCGACTTTCAAACCCGCCCGGCGCATGACCGAACCGGCGTCCGGCCGCAGCAGACCGAGCGCGACGCGCAGCAAGGTCGACTTACCCGAACCGTTAGGGCCGATCACCGTGACGACCTCGCCGGGCGCGATGGTCAGGTCGACATGAGACAAGACCTGCGTATCGCCGAACCGCACGTCGACGCCACGCACCTGGACCAGCGGTGATGGATCGGCGGTGGTCACGCCGCACCCGACGAGCAATCGGCACAGGTCCCGGTAATCTCGACGGTCTGCCTGTCGACGACAAAACCGTGGTCCGCCGCGCCCTTGGTGATGGCGTTCTTGATGCGTCGGTCTTCCATCTCGACCGCGCGTCCGCAGTCATCACAGATCAGGAACTGCCAGGCATGGTTATGGGCGGGATCGGCACAACCGACGAACGCATTCAGCGACTCCACCCGATGCACAAGACCCTGCTCGATCAGGAAATCGAGCGCCCGGTATACCGTCGGCGGCGCCGCCTTGCCCTGCCGATCACGCAAAAGGTCGAGCAGCTCATAGGCGCCAATCGGCCGTCCGGCCGCCACGACCAAATCGAGAACCGCGCAGCGCAACGGCGTCAAGCGGACGCCGCGCTGGTCACAGAGCCGGGCTGCCGCTTCACTGGCACGCTGTTTGCTGGCTGTCATGACACCGTCCCTTCACGAAGAATGTTACGTTATAACAATGCCAACGTGAGCGCCAATGCCTTCTCTACCGGCCGTGACACCGCACGTTTTCGCGTCGTCCGGCGTGATTCAGACAGTGGTTCAATCGAGGTGCGATCCGATCTAGGTTCGGGCCATGACACAGACACTTCCGCCGGTACGGCTGCATATCAACGACCGTTTCGATCCAAGCGAAGCCTATGGCGACGCGCAACGATCGGTCATCGGACCCGCTGCGCGAACCCAGGCGCTGGACACGATCACCGCTTGGCCGGGCTACGCACCAACACCGCTGATCGAGCTGAAGGGGCTGGCCGACTATTGCGGTATCGACCGCTTGTGGCTGAAGCACGAGGGCAAGCGGTTCCACCTGAAAAGCTTCAAGGCCCTTGGCGGCGCCTATGCGGTCCAGCGATTGTTGGGTGACAAAGCCGGTAGCGATGCCAGTGGCCTCACCGTGTGCTGCGCCACCGACGGCAACCACGGCAAGGCTGTGGCCTGGGGCGCCCAGCAGGCGGGCATCCGCTGCGTTATCTATCTGCACGCCCATGTCAGCCAGGGCCGCGAGGACGCCATCGCCGCGTTCGGCGCCGAGATCAAGCGGGTCGACGGCACCTATGACGATTCCGTGCGCCAAGCCGCCGCCGATGCCGAGACCAACGGGTGGACCGTGGTCTCCGACACCTCTTGGGACGGCTATACCGAGATCCCGTCCTGGGTGATGCAGGGGTACACAGTCATGGTCGCGGAAATCATGGATCAGTTGGGGTCTGAGCGGCCGACCCATCTGTTCGTGCAAGGCGGCGTCGGCGGTCTGCCGGCGGCGGTCATCGCACCGTTCTGGGCCGACTGGGGAGCCGAGCGCCCGCGCCCCATCGTCGTCGAACCCCATGCCGCCGACTGTCTCTATCAAAGTGCCGTAGCCGGCAAGCTGGCCGAGGCCGAAGGCAATCTGGAGACCCTGATGGCGTGCCTGTCGGCCGGCGAAGCCTCACCGCTCGCTTGGCAGATCCTGGACCACGGTACCGCCGCCTTCATGACCATGGACGACGATTTTGTTCGCCAGGCCATGACCGTGCTGGCGCGAGGTCACGGCGCAGACCCCAAGCTGGTGGTCGGCGAGTCCGGGTCGGCCGGAACCGCGGCGATGCTGGCGCTGAGAGACAGAACCGATTTGCGCCAGGCGCTCGGGCTCGACGCCCACGCACGCGTGCTGGTCATCGCGAGCGAAGGCGCGACCGATCCGGAGATCTATCACGAGGTCGTCGGCCAAACGCCGGACGCGGTGGGCGAAGCCGCATGAGCGACGGCGAAGACCTGGACCTCGTCATTCGCGGCGGCACGATCGTTACCGCGTCGGATACGTTTCGCGCCGATGTCGGCATCCGCGATGGCCGCATCGCGCTTTTGGCCGAGACCATCACCGGCGCGCGCGACACGCTTGATGCCGATGGCCTGATGGTCCTGCCCGGCGGCATCGATGCCCATTGCCACCTGGCGCAGCCGCCGAAGGGTAAGGTCGAGTACGCCGACGACTTCGAAAGCGGCACGCTGTCGGCGTTGGCGGGCGGCACCACGACGGTCATGCCGTTCGCCCTACAACTGCCCGACATGAGCTTGCGCGAGGCGGTCGACGATTATCACGGCAAGGCCAACGGCAAAGCGGCCATCGATTATGCCTTCCACCTGATCTTGACCGAGACATCGCCGCAGATCCTGGGCCAGGAACTGCCGGCCCTGATCCGCGACGGCTACAACTCGTTCAAGATCTTCATGACCTATGACGATTTCCGTCTGGATGACCGCGAGATCCTGGAGATTCTGGCGGTCGCCGGGCGCGAGGGCGGCCTCGTGATGGTGCATGCGGAGAACCACCATTGCATCCAGTGGATGAGCGACGAGCTGGTCTCGGCCGGCAAAACGGAGCCCAAGTACCATGCGACGTCACGGCCCATGGCGGTCGAACGCGAGGCAACCCACCGGGCGATCTCGCTGGCCGAGGTCGCCGGCGTGCCGGTCTTCCTGGTGCACGTTTCCGCGCGCGAGGCGGCCGAGCAGATCGCCTGGGCACGCGAGCGGGACCTGCCGGTCTATGGCGAGACCTGCCCACAATATCTGTGTCTGAGCGAAGAAGACCTGGACCGGCCTGGTTTCGAAGGCGCCAAATTCATCTGCTCGCCACCACCACGCGATGCCGATAATCCGGCGGCGCTGTGGCGTGCCTTGCAGTTGGGCACGCTGCAGATCGTCTCTTCCGACCATTCACCGACCCGTTTCGACGATCCCAAGGGCAAGAAGGTCGGTGGCACCGACGCGCCGTTCACCCAGGTGCCAAACGGCATTCCCGGTCTTGAAACGCGCCTCTCCTTGATCTGGTCCGAGGGCGTGACGACGGGCCGGATCACCGCCAATCAGTTCGTCGACCTGACCGCGACCGCGCCGGCCCGGATGTATGGGCTGACGCGAAAGGGCCGGGTTGCGATTGGCGCGGACGCCGACCTGGTCCTGTGGGACCCCACGCGGCAGACCACCATCCGCAACGAGGACCAGCACCACAACATGGACTACACGCCCTATGAGGGGTTCGAGGTCACGGGCTGGCCGGTCACGACACTCTCGCGCGGCGAGATCGTCTGGCATGACGGCGCGATTACCGCGGAGCCTGGGCGCGGCCAGTTTATCGTCTGTGACGCGCCCGGACCGATGGCCCGAGCCGCCAACAAGACCGGCTAACCTGATTTTGCCAAATTCTTGATCGACGATCGTGCATCGGCATGCTTCGGTAGGACATTGCCAACGGTTTGGATCGATTGGGGCAACGATGCGACTTGTTCTTATGGCGACGGTTTTCCTGGTTCTTGCGTCACCCTTATCGGCGCAACAGACCATGGTGCCCGACGCGACTGCCCTGGCCGTCCAGGAAGGCCTGACGGCGCTGGGGTACAACCCCGGCCCGACCGACGGCAAACCGGGACCGGCGACAAAACGCGCGATTGAGCAGTATCAGCGCGACAACCAGTTGCCCGTCGATGGTTTGGCGACAAGAGAGCTTGCCGAACACATCGATATCGCGGTCGCGCGCGGCAACAACTCGCCCGAGCAGATTTTGGCGCGCGGCAACATGCTGCGCAGCTATACCCGCGCGATACAGGAAAAACTGACCGCGCTGGGCTACGATCCCGGCCCGATCGACGGGGCAATCGGCAGCCAGACACGGGCCGCGATCACACAGTACGAGAGCGACAACGGCCTGCCGGAACGGGGTCAGGTCAGCAAGGCGCTTCTGGCGCATATGCACGGGCTGAACGGGCCGTGAAACATCAAAACGAAGGCGCGCCGGGCGGCCACGCCGACTTTCGCCTCCACGCGCCGGCAACGGCGCGCAACCGCGACGCCATACTCGAAAAGATCACCGACCTTGCCGCCGCCGACGCCCGTGTTCTGGAGATCGGCAGCGGCACGGGCGAGCACGCCGTTCATATCGCTGGCCAGATGCCGAACCTGGTGTGGCAGACCAGCGATCCCGATCCCACCATGCGTGCCAGCACTCAGGCGTGGATCGATCACACCGGGGTCGCCAACGTCGGCCAGCCGCTGGCGCTCGACTGTGGCGCAGAGGCCTGGTGGCGCGACGTCAATTTTGGCCCGGACCTGATGATCGCCATCAACTTCACCCACATCGTGCCGCCTGCCTGTATCGACGGTCTGCTGGCCGGCGCCGGGGTCCTGCTGAAACCGGACGGCGTGCTGGCGCTCTATGGCGCCTTTACGTTTAACGGCGTCTATAGCGCTGCGACGAACCGCAGCTTCGATCGCATGTTGCGCCAGCAGAACGCGGCCTGGGGGCTACGCGACCTCAACGACATTTCGGCCGGCGCCAACCGCCACGGCCTGAAGCTGGACCAAATCATCGCCATGCCGTCCAACAATCATTTGTTGACGCTGAAACAGGCTTAAGGAGGCCACCGGGTAGGATGTGCCCGCTAAAACAAGGGTTTGCCAGCGCCTGCCGTCATCTGTTAGTCCCTTGGCGGCAGAGTAACGGTCCGTTCAAAGAGCGCGGGAAGACCAAGGGGAAGTAGGCGTGCGTCAAGGCAGTTGGGGATTACGCGAGACAGGGCGGCAGCAGCGCCGTCGGCGCATCGCCTTCCTGATGCGTGTGCTTATCTATGTACTCGTCGTCTGCGGTGTCGCGTGGTTCAGCTACAGCGAAGGACGGCGTATATCGCAAAGCCGGATCGACAATCTGGAAAGCCAGGTTTCGCAGCTTCGCATAACGACCGACGAAGCGGTCGAAGCGGCCATCGAGGCCGAGAGTTCCGAACAGGAACTGCGTGCCGCCGTCGATACCCGTGAAAGCGCCTTGCGTGACGAGGCGGCTGCCTGGCAGCAGCGCTATGACGCCGAGGTGCCGCACGGCGAAGCGGCCGTGCTGTGGACCCAGGTCACCGAGCGGCTGGAGCAAGGTATCAGCGTCGATCGGCTGGGCGATGTCATCGCCCTGGTCGAGGAAGAGCGCAACTGCGATGCCGCGGCGCCGTCCAAACGCATCGTTGTCAAAACGGAGTTCCACGACGATACGGTGAGCGCGGCGAGCTTCGCCGACGGCCGCATCTCGGTGACCGGCAGCGGCGCGACCGCGACCGACGAGAACGGTTATCCCGCCGCGTGGTTCGATCCGGGCAAACCGGTGTCCCTGGTGTTCTCCACCATTGGCGGCGGCACCGACACGATCGAAGGCCCACTGCCAGTCTATCACAACATCCTGGTTGGCAACGACCAGTACCGCTTTGCCGTCAGCGAGGGGCCACCGGACTTCGCCATCGTCACCGTCGAACGCTGCGACTATCCGTGAGCGATGCAGTAAGGCAGGTGCTCGCCTTCTGGTTCGGCGAGGAAGGCGACCCCGACTGGGGTGCTATGTGCGAAGCGTGGTTCGAAAAGAGCGATGATTTCGACCAAGCTTGCCGTGACGGCTTTTTGGATCTCTACGAACAGGCGGCCGCGGGCAAGTTGGATGACTGGATGGCCAGCGCTGACGGCTGTCTTGCCTTGCTGATCCTGCTCGACCAGCTTCCGCGCAACATGTTCCGGGGTTCGGCGCGCATGTACGCCACCGACGACAAGGCGCTCGCCATCGCCGAGCATGTCGCGGCAAAAGGTCTCGACGCCAGCATGACAGACGTCCAGAAACTGTTTGCCCACCTGCCCTTCGAACACGCCGAGGATCTGGACCACCAGAATCGTCACGTCGCCTATATCGACGCGAACTATCACGGGCCCCGTCGAGAGGAATGCCAGAAAACGGCGGCACGGCACCAGGAGATCATCGCACGGTTCGGACGTTTCCCTCACCGCAATGACATCCTGGATCGCGTCTCGACGGACGAGGAAATCGAGTTCCTTAAGGAGCCGAACTCGTCGTTCTAACGCGCGGCATAGGCCTCAAGCTTTTGGTGAAGCGCTCCAGCAATCGCGACGCCGTCTCGGGCGGTCGCCTCGCGCGCCTTGAGCCGGCGTTCGCCCGGCAGGCGGGTACCCGGCTGGTCGAGGATCGCCGAAAATAGATCGTCGGCGCGCGTTTCGAGATTACCGCCAAATGCCTGGGGATCGAAAGCCAGGAAACACTGGCCGGTGCGCGGCGGCCCGCCCTCGTTGCCGCCGAAGGAACTCGCCTGATAGCCGAAGTTGGCGCCGCCCAGCCCGGCTGCCATCAGTTCGATCAATAACGCCAGATTGGCGCCCTTGCGCCCACCGGTCGGCACCATCGTCCCCTTGAGCGCGGAGTCGGGGTCGGTGGTCGGTTTGCCTTCAGCGTCGAGCGCCCAGCCCTCCGGGATGGCCTCGCCGCGCTGAGCGTGCACGACGACCTCGCTCTTGGCGACGACACTGGACGACTGGTCGATCACCAACGGCGGCGTGCCCGGGCGTGGACAGGCAATGGCGATCGGGTCGGTTCCAAACATGCCCTTGGCGCCACCCCATGGCGCAATCGCCGCTGGACCGTTGACGAAACCCAGCGCCAACAACCCCTGGTCGGCAATCCTCTCGACGTGATAACCGACAACGCCGCAGTTATAGGAATTGGTGACGGTCATGACGGCGACACCCTGGGACTGGGCCGCCGCGTAGAGTTCAGGCAAGCCCAGATCAATGGCCGGATGGGCAAAGCCGGCGGCGGCATCAGCCACCACGGCGCCCGGCTTTGGCCTGGCGACGGTCGCCACGACCTTGCCGTCGACCTTGCCGCATAGAACATGCTCGGCATAGGTCGGCAGGCGGGCCAGGCCATGGCTGTGAATACCGTCCGCCTCCGCGGCAACAACCGATCGCGTCACGGAATCTGCGTTGGTCTCTTCCGTGCCGCAGGCGCGCAGAACGCGGCCGGTCAGATCGCCGACCGCATCAAGCGTCAGTGTCACCGTTTCTGTCATCGCACCATTCCCGGTCATTGGGTTTGCGGCAGCATAGGGCGATTCTTGGCCCGCGCCACCCGGGCTAACGCCTACCAACTTGGATCGTGACCGCTCCGGCACGCATCGTTATGATCGCGCGCCATGGAGAGGTCGGAACGTCCCCATACCCTGGTCACCATGTGCCTGCTGGCGGTTGTCGTCGGCATCGTCGCGGCCGCCGGCGCCTGGATCTTCAAGAAGCTGATCGCGTTTTTCCACAACGCGCTGCTGCTTGGCCAGTTTGGCTGGTCCTACGACATCTCCGACTACGTCTCCGTCAATCCCTGGGGTCCGGGCATCATTCTGGTGCCGCCGCTGGCCGCGATCATCGTCGCCTTCCTGGTCAAGACCTACGCGCCGGAGGCCAAAGGTCACGGCGTGCCGGAAGTGATGGACGCGATCCATTACAACGAAGCCCGCATGCGATGGCAGGTCGTGGTGATCAAGGCGGTCGCCTCGTCGCTGACCATAGGTTCCGGTGGTTCGGCGGGCCGCGAGGGGCCGATCATCCAGATGGGTGCTGCGATGGGTTCGGTGCTGGGCGCGTTTGTCGGCATGCCGCTCAACCAACGTATCACGCTGGTTGCCGCCGGCGCTGGCGCAGGCATCGCGGCGGCCTTCAACGCGCCGGTCGGCGGCATCCTGTTTGCCGTCGAACTGATTTTGCTCTCCGTCAACGCGGCCAATCTGCTACCGGTATCACTCGCGACTGTCGTCGCGATCTGGCTGTCGCGCCTCGTCGAGGGCCGCTCGCCGCTGATCGACATACCCGAACTGATGGTCCATGCGGGCGAGACCCTCTCGCTCTGGGTCATGCTGCTGTTCGTGCCGCTGGGCATTCTGGTCGGCCTGCTGTCGGCCTTGTTCATCTGGTCGCTCGACAAGGCAGAAGATCTGTTCGCCCGGATTCCGGGCGGCTACTACGTCCAGCATGTCCTCGGCATGTTTCTGCTGGGTCTGATGATCTATGGCCTGTGGAGCTATGCCGGGCACTACTTTGTCGAGGGTGTCGGTTACGCGTCGATCACGCAGATCTTGATGACCGTTCTTGCCGACCCCGTCTTCCTGCTGATGCTGATGGTGTTCAAGCTGGTCGCGACCTGTCTGACACTGGGCTCGGGCGCATCAGGCGGCGTCTTTTCGCCATCGATGTTCATGGGTGCGGCACTCGGCGCGGCATTCGGCCATCTGTGCCAGGCGTTCATTCCCGGTATCGACATTCCGATCGCGATCTTCGCCATCGCCGGCATGGCGGGTGCGGTGGCCGGGGGAACCGGCGCCGTGTTGACGGCGATCGCCATGACCTACGAAATGACATTCGACTACAACAGCATGCTGCCGGTGATCGCGGTGAGCGTGATCAGCCTTGCCGTGCGCCGGGCGGTTATCCCCGAGAGCATCTACACGATCAAGCTTCTGCGGCGCGGCCATGTCGTGCCCGAAGGGCTGCAGTCCTCGGTGGACGCCTCGCGCCATGTCGACCAGTTGATGAGCGCCAACTTCTGCGAATGTGATGCCGCGGCCGTATCGAGCCACGAGGCCGGCCAGACCAGTATCGTGACCAGGGACGGCACGATTACCGGGGTCCTGGGCCCGGCCGCGCGCGCCGACGCCGACTTCACCAAGGGCTATATCGTCGTCGAGCCCGACTCGCCGATGATTCCCACCCTGCAAGCCATGGACCGGGCCGGCGCCAAGATCGCCGTCGTTTCGCGCGATCCGGGCTCCGGCAAGTTTTCCGATGTGTTGGGTGTCGTGACCGCGGCCGAGATCGGCGCCCATGTCGGGCACAGCGCCTTGATGCTGTCCTAATCCACCGCATTCAGTCCGAGGCGCCTGACCACCTCGTCGGCAAGCGCGAGGGACGACGTCAGACCAGGCGATTCGATACCAAACAGATTGACCAGGCCGGCAACGCCGTGGTCGGCGGGACCCTGGATAACGAAGTCCGCCGCCGGCTGGCCGGGCGCCTGCACCTTCGGGCGGATGCCGCTATAGCCCGGCTCCAGCGCGCCGTCCTGAAGGTCCGGCCAAAAGCGGCGAACGGACTCATAGAAGACATCGGCGCGGGCCGGGTCGACGTCGTAGTCGATCGTCTCGACCCACTCGGCATCGGGTCCGAACCGGCACTGGCCGCCCAGATCGACGGTGACATGGACACCCAGACTAACCTGGTTGGGCGCGGGGTAGATCAGGCTGTTGAACGGCGAGCGTCCGGGAAGCGTGTAGTAGCTGCCTTTGGCCATATAGAGCGGCGGCACCTTGTCGGCCGGCATGCCGTCGATCGACGCGGCCAGACGGTTGGCGCCCAGGCCGGCCGCGTTCACCACGAGGCGCGCGCAGAGCGTCATCGGTGCTTCTCCGCCAATCTCCAGGACGATGCCGTCGTCGCTAACGCGCCCACCGGTCGACGGCGCGTTCAGCGCCAGCATGGCGCCAGCGTCCTCGGCATCACCCAGATAGGCAAGCATCAGGCCGTGGCTGTCGATGATGCCGGTCGACGGCGATAACAGCGCGCCCAGGCAATGCACCGCCGGCTCCCGCCCAGCGACCTCCGCCGGCGTCAGGTGAACCAAATCATCGACGCCATTGACCGCGGCGCGCCGTCTGAGGTCGTCGAGCACCGGCAACTCGCCCTCGTCGGTCGCCACGATCAGTTTGCCACAGCGGTTATGGCCAACCCCGTGACGGGCGCAGTAGTCGTAGAGTCGGGCCTTGCCCTCGACGCAAAGCCGGGCCTTCAGGCTGTTCTCGGCATAGTAGATACCGGCGTGGATGACCTCGCTGTTGCGCGATGACGTGACTGTGCCAAACGCCTCTTCGGCCTCCAGGACAATCACCTCACGCCCTGCCCTGGCTAGCGCGCGCGCGACCGCCAAACCAACGACCCCGGCGCCTACGACAACCGCTTCGACCTGCTCCATGGCGCTCATTCCGGGCTGAATTGGGTCATGCAGACGGTCATGGCGTCGGGTTAGCCTTGAGGCGCGGTGAAATTTGACTTAAATCGAAGCAGGCGCATGATCTGCGCTGGGGGAAGCTAACACGTAATCTCTATAGCGCTTCACGACTGGGAGGAAGAGCTTTGGCCAAACATGAAAAAATCAAGACCGTGGACGACAAGGTGACGTCACGTCGGCGCTTTCTGAAGGGCGGGGGTGTTGCCGCCGTCGGTGGCGCTGCGGCCGTTGCGATGCCGAACGTTGCACGCGCTCAGGACACCAAGGTCATCAAGATGCAGGGCGCCTGGGGCGGCGGCATCTTCAAGGAATTCGCCGAAGACTACGTCACACGCGTCAACCAGATGTCCGGCGGCAGCTTGCGCATCGACTATCTGGACGTTGACGCGGTTGTGAAGACCGCTGAAATGCAGACCGCGGTCAGCGAAGAGGTTATCGATGCCGCGCACTTGGTGACCGCGTACTGGTACTCCAAGAACGCCGCGGCATCCCTGTTCGGCACCGGCCCGTGCTGGGGCTGGACCGCCAACCAGCTTCTGGGTTGGATCAAATATGGCGGCGGCCAGGCGCTCTATGACGAGCTGATCTCCGACATCCTGCGCCTCAATCTCGTCGGCTTCTTCACCGGCCCGATGCCGGCGCAGCCGTTCGGCTGGTTCAAGGAACACATCACCGAAGTCAGTCAGATCGACGGCATCAAGTACCGCACGGTCGGCCTTGCCGCCAACGTGCTGGCCGAGATGGGCATGGAGGTGACGCAGTTGCCGGGCGGTGAAATCCAGCCGGCGATGCAGACCGGCCTGATCGATGCGGCAGAGTTCAATAACCCGACGTCGGACAAGGACTTCGGCATGCAGGACGTGTCAAAGCACTATCACCTGGCGAGCTTCCATCAGTCGCAGGAGACGTTCGAGATTATCTTCAACAAGGATCTCTTCTTCTCGCTGGACGAAAAGGAGCGCGCGATCCTGCAATACGCGTCGGAATCGGCATCAGCCGACATGTCATGGAAATATCAGGACCGCTACTCCAACGACCTGATCGCGTTGCAGCAGGAGTTCGGCGTCAACGTTTACCGTACGCCCGACGAGATCATGGCCGAGCAGTTGAAGGCCTGGGATACGGTGCTCAAGGACTTCGTCGACAGCGATCCCTATTTCGCCAAGGTCGTCGAATCGCAGAAGGTCTGGGCCAAGCGAGTCGGCGCCTACGAGTTGACCAACGCGCCGGACTATGCGGGCGCCTATCGTCACTATTTCGGCGATCCGGTTTAAGCGAACGCCGTACAAGACCTGAACCGGTGTGGGCGGTGTCATAGACGCCGCCCCCACCGGCGATAACAACAACAGGTCCAATGATCAGGTGCGGGGCATGAAGCGCCTACTGTTTTCGATCGATAATCTCAGCGCGTGGACCGGCAAGGCATTCGCGTGGTGCATCGTCGTCTTGACGTTCGCCACCTGCTACGAGGTCTTCGTCCGCTACGTCATCAACCAGCCGACCGCCTGGGCGTTCGACATGAGTGTCCAGATGTACGGCGCGCTGTTCCTGATGGCCGGCGCCTATGCGTTGTCGCGCAACAGCCACGTGCGCGGCGATGTCATCTACCGGCTGTTACCGATCAAGGCACAAGCCAGCATCGACCTTCTGCTCTACTTCATCTTTTTTATGCCCGGCGCCATTGCGTTGATCGTCTCCGGCTACTTCTACGCCTATGATTCCTGGTTCTATAAGGAAGTCGCCTGGTCGAGCCCGGCGCGTATCCAGATCTACTTCTTCAAGACGCTTATCCCGGCCGCCGGCGTCCTGCTCTTTTTGCAGGGGATCGCCGAAATCGTGCGTTGCGTGCATTGCATCCGCCGCGGCTACTGGCCCGAACGCCAGGCCGACGTCGAAGAGACGGAGACCATGCTAATGCATGAGGCGGAGGATCTGCACGCGATTGATCACGACGATGCGGCAGCGTCCCTCGAAGCGCGCGAGTCGAAATCCGAGGAGCCGAAGCCATGAGCGATCCCATGGTCGCCATCATGATGCTCGGGCTCTTTATCCTGATCGTTCTTCTGGGTTTCCCGATCGCTTTCACACTCATCGCAATGGGTTTGGGTTTTGGCTACTACGCCTATTACCAGCCCGAACGCATGGACCACCTTCTGGACAACCGGATCTTTGATCTGTTCGTCCAAAACACGTTCTCGGTCATGTCGAACGATGTGCTGGTGGCGGTGCCGCTGTTTTTGTTTATGGGCTACGTGGTCGAACGGGCCAACATCGTGAACCGGCTGTTCTTCAGCCTACAGCTTGCCGCGCGTCATCTGCCGGGCTCCATGGCGGTCGCGGCGCTGGCAACCTGTGCCGTGTTCGCGACGGCAACCGGCATTGTCGGCGCGGTCGTGACCTTGATGGGTCTGCTCGCTTTCCCGGTCATGTTGCGCGCCGGTTACGACGAGAAATTCGCTGCCGGCGTGATCTGTGCGGGCGGCTGCCTGGGCATCCTGATCCCGCCCAGCATCATGCTGATCGTCTATGCCGCGATCGCCCAGGTCTCGCCGGTCAGGCTTTATGCCGCGGCACTCTTCCCGGGTTTCATGCTGGCCGGGCTTTACATGCTTTATGTCATCGGCCGCGCGTCACTGAACCCCAAGCTGGCGCCCAAACCGCCACAAGAGATCGTGCCGCCCGTGGCGCAGATCATCTGGCAGTTGATGACCAGCTTCGTGCCGCTGGCCGTGCTGATCTTGTCGGTGCTGGGCGCCATTCTGTTCGGCGTCGCAACGCCGGCAGAAGCGGCGGGTGTCGGATCGTTCGGCGGCCTGTTCCTGGCCGCGTGTTACCGGGCGCTGACATGGCAGCGTCTGAAAGAAGCCGTGTTTTTGACCGCGCGGACATCGGCCATGGTGTGCTGGCTGTTCGTGGGGTCGTGGACCTTTGCGTCCGTTTTCTCCTATCTCGGCGGCCACACGCTGATCGAGGATTGGGTGCTGGCGGCGGACCTGTCGCCGATCGAGTTCCTGATCCTGGCCCAGCTCATCATCTTCCTGCTCGGCTGGCCGCTTGAGTGGAGCGAGATCATCATCATCTTTGTGCCGATCTTCCTGCCCATGCTCGCAGTGTTCGGCATCGATCCGCTGTTCTTCGGCATTTTGGTCGCCCTCAACCTGCAGACTTCGTTCCTGACACCGCCCATGGCGATGGCCGCCTATTACCTGAAGGGGGTAGCGCCGCCCCATGTGGAGCTGATGAGTATCTTCAAGGGCGTCATGCCGTTCTTGATGATGGTCTTCATCGCCATGGCGATGCTCTACATTTTCCCCGAACTGGCGCTCTGGCTGCCCGTGTTCTTCTTCGGTTGATGGTCCGCTAGACCATGTCGGACGAACTGTCCCAGCTTGGCATTCACGCGGCCGCCGAAGGTATCGCCGCCGGACGTTTCTCATCGGAAGAGCTGGTGCGCGCCTGCCTGGAACGCATCGACAAATTCGATGCCGACATCGAGGCCTGGGCCTACCTGGACCCCGAGCATGCGTTGGCGCAGGCGCGCGACGCCGACGACCAGCACCGGCGCGGCCGCGAACACGGCCCCCTGCACGGCGTGCCTCTCGGCATCAAGGATATCTTCGACACCAAGGACATGCCGACCGAAGACGGTACGGTTCTGCATGCCGGACGCACGCCGGGTTATGACGCGGCCTGTGTCGCCAGCCTGCGCAGCGCCGGCGCGGTCCTGATGGGCAAGACCGTGACAGCCGAACTCGCCGCCTCGACGGATTCACCGAAGACGCGCAATCCGCACAATCGGGATCACAGCCCCGGCGGTTCGTCATCGGGCTCGGCAGCGGCGGTCGCCAGCTACATGGTGCCCGGCGCGATCGGCACGCAGACGGCCGGGTCCGTGATAAGGCCAGCGGCCTTCTGCGGCGTCTACGGTTACAAGCCGTCCTTCGGCTTGATCTCACGCCACCGGGTCTTGGGCATCTCGCGCACCCTCGACACGATAGGCGCTTTCGCGCGTTCGCTTGGCGACGTCGCCCTGCTGGCCGAATGCATGATGGCGTACGACGACCGCGACCCCGACATGGTCAATCGCGCCCGGCCGACGGTGTCCGCCGCGGCCGACGAGACGCCGCCGCTGGCGCCGCGTCTTGCCTTTGTCCGCACGCACATCTGGGATCAGGCGAACGGCGAATGTCAGGAAGCCCTGGCCGAACTCAAAGACGCCCTGGGCGATCGGGTCGCCGATATCGACCTGGGTCCAACCTTCGCCACAGTAAACGACACGTTCCAAACAATCTGCGCCGTCGAAACCGCCGCAAGCCTGGCGCGCGAATATGACGGGGGCAAAGACAAGCTGACCCCTTCCCTGGCGGCACTGATTGAAGAAGGGCGTACCATCTCCGCGGTCGATTATGTCGAAGCCAAGAACCGGCGCAGCGATCTCGACCTGCTACTCGACGAGCTTTTCGGCGACTACGACGCGATTTTGACACCGGCCGTAACGGGCGCGGCACCGGGCATGGAAAGCACCGGCAGTTCGGCGTTCAACCGGCCATGGTCGCTGATGGGCGTGCCGGCGCTGAACCTGCCGCTGCTGCACGATGAGGCCGGCATGCCGATCGGCGTGCAACTGGTCGGCGCGCGCCATCACGACGTACGGTTGATGCGCACCGCCCGTTGGTTGTTAAATGAACTAGAAATCGATCAACCCGGAGCCCCCTTATGAATGCCAAATGGGACAACGTGATCATGGGTGTGATCGGCATGGGGCTTCTCGGCGCGTTTCTGATTGGCCTTGCCATATCCATCGGCTCGATCCCATTCGGCATCATCGTCGTCGGCGTGCTGGCGCTCGCTCTTTACGAGTTCTACGAGTCCGCCGTGTTGCCGCTGAAGGGATCGCGCGACGATTGAGGCGTGCGGAATCCTGCGCGCACCCAGCGTACGGCGGGCATGGCGACGACCAAGATCAGCCCGATGATCAGCAACGTGTAGAGCCAGCCGAGCCTCTCGACATCGAGTGTTTCGCGATAGTGCGTCCAGCGATAGGACGCCAGGACTTGTTCTTCACAGAACACAGCAAGCGCTTCGACCTGGTCGGGCGCGCATTCGGCAGCGACTTCCGCGTCGATTTGTGCGCGCGCCGGCGTGCCAACCTCCGGCAAGCCGTAAGGTTCGTTGACAAGCAACACCAACAGCGCGAACGCGGCGGCAAACAGGCAGAACAGCACAACCGCCAGACGGTCAAATCCCAGCTTGTAGCGGTCGCGCAATTTCTGTCGTCTCTCGGCCATCCCGCTCCTTCGAGTCTCACCGCCGTCGTAGCAGATCCTGTTAAATAGGATCGCTTTGTGATGCCATTAAACACGTGAATCCGCTCAACTCATAGATACAGAGCGGATTCACGTGGTTAGGTGGAACCGGTTAGCGGTTCCACCTAACCACGACCCGCTCTGGTGTGCTATACAGACCCCATGGGGCGACGGCGAGGCCTGCTAAGCGGGTATAGTGCAGGAAGCGATTGGTGTGAACTTTCGGGAAGGCGCGGCCACCCGGCGCGCCACGCCGCGCTGATCCGCAAACGCCTCTCGTCACTCGACATCAATGACCTCAAGCAACGCGCCAGCGACGCCGAGCGCGAGTTGCACAATCTCGGCATCACGTTCACTGTCTACTCCGACAAGAACGCGATCGACCGCATCCTGCCGTTCGACGTCGTCCCACGCCCGTTGTCGCACGAGGATTGGGAGATCATCGACACCGGCGTCAAGCAGCGTGTCGCAGCGATCAATCTCTTCCTGCACGACGTCTATCACGACCAGAAGATCTTGAAAGACGGCGTCGTGCCCAAGGACCTGGTCCTGGGTAACGAGAACTATCAACCGGCGATGGAAGGGCTCGCCGTGCCGCACGGCACCTATGTGCATATCTGCGGCATTGATCTGGTGCGCGACGAAAAGGGCGCCTTCAACGTTCTCGAAGACAACGGACGCTGCCCGTCAGGCGTCTCGTATGTGGTCGAGAACCGGCACATGATGATGCGCGCCTTTCCCGACTTGTCCGAAGGCATCGACATTCTGCCGGTCTCCGACTACGGCGTTCGCCTGCACCAGGCCCTGGTCGAGATCGCACCGCCCAGCCGGCACGAGGCCCAGGTCGTGTTGCTGTCGCCCGGCGTCTACAACTCCGCCTATTTCGAGCACATCTTCCTGGCCCGCGAGATGGGCGTGCCGCTGGTCGAAGGCAGCGACCTGTTCGTCGAGAACGACCGCGTCTACATGAAGACGACCGAAGGGCCGGCGCGTGTCGATACGATCTACCGGCGCATCAGCGACGACTTCCTGGACCCCAAGGCGTTCAACCCGACGAGTATGCTGGGTGTGCCCGGGGTCATGGAGGCCTACGCGCGCGGCCATGTCGGCCTGGCCAACGCGATCGGCACCGGCGTCGCCGACGACAAGGCGGTCTACGCCTATATGCCGCGCATCATCCAATACTACCTGGATGAGGAACCGATCATCGTCAACGTGCCGACCCATATCTGCCGCGAGAAGGAGGGTTTGGCGTACACGCTGGATCATCTCGACGAACTGGTGGTGAAGCCGGTTGGCGAATCCGGTGGCTACGGCATTACGGTCGGTCCCCATGCCAGCAAACGCCAGCTCGCGCAGTGCCGCGCGGCGGTCAAGAAAGATCCCGCCAACTACATCAGCCAGCCGATGGTGCACCTGTCCGTCTGCCCGACCTTGATCGGCGACGGGCTGGAGCCGCGCCATGTCGACCTGCGCCCGTTCGCCGTCACCGGCAAGGACACCTGGGTTCTGCCCGGCGGCCTGTCGCGCGTCGCCCTGCCGCGCGGGTCCCTGGTCGTCAACTCGTCCCAGGGCGGCGGTTCGAAGGATACCTGGGTCCTTGCGTAATCTGCTGGCACGTTTCGCGGCGAACGCTTTCTGGACCGGACGCTACATGGAGCGCGCGGAGAACCTGGCGCGCATCCTGGACGTCAACGAAACCTTCGCGCGCGGCGGCAGCGAAGAGGAAAGCTGGCTACCGATCGTCAGGCTGCACGCCGAAGAGGATCTCTTCTTCAACAGCCACAAAAGGGCCGCCGCCGACAGGGTCGTGCATTTCTATACGATCGACCGCGACAACCCGAGCTCGATCGTTTCCAGCATCATTCACGCGCGCGAGAACGCGCGCACCATGCGCCATGTCATCAGCACGGAGATGTGGACGCAGCTCAACGTCTTTCACGGTTGGATCACGACGCTTAATCGACGCGACATCCGGCTTAACAATCTGTCGCGGGTTTGCGCGGAGATCAAAGAGCGCTGCCAGACCCATGCGGGCATCGTGCAGGGCACGCTCTACCGCGATCAGGTCTGGTACTTCTATCTGCTCGGCAAGCACATCGAACGCGCCGGTCAGACCTCGCGTCTGGTCGATATCAAGTCCCATCTGTTGGAGAACCCGATCGGCGAGGCCGAAATGGCCGCCGACATCTCACAGTGGAACGCGCTGCTCAGATCGGCAGCCGGCTATCATGCGTTTCGCCGCGTCTACCCGCGCGGCATCGAACCGGATCGCGTCATCGAGTTTTTCTTTTTCAACGCTGGTTTCCCCCGCTCGGTCGTCTCATGCCTTGATCGGGTCGACACCCTGTTGGCCGGGCTCGCCAAAGGCAAGCTGACCGCAGCCAACGAACTACGCGAGAACCTGGCGCCACTTCAGGACATCATCCACGCTGGCAATGTGCAGGAGGTCCGCCGTCAGGGTCTGAATGCCTTTATCGATGACCTGCAACGCGAGCTCGACAGTTTTTCCAGCGAGCTGGGCGAGCGCTTCTTTAAGTAGCTAGTTCAAATGGTTAGCCGGGTCCTTTGCATTGCCGGCGGGCGCCGCCTATGATCCGCGCGGCCGTGGCTGGAGAGGCCCCGGGTGTTCTAGAGAGTTGCCGACGATTGGGCCCTGATGCGCCGTTTGACCATTCATCACGTGACGACCTATCGCTACGCCAGGCCGGTAACCTTTGGCGAGCACCGGCTGATGTTCCGGCCGCGCGACAGTCACGACCTGCGTCTGATCCACACCGAGCTTTCGATCTCGCCGGCCGCCAGGATCCGCTGGTACCACGACGTCTTCGGCAACTCGATCACCATCGCCAACTTCGACGACATGGCCGACGAGTTGCGGTTCGAAAGCACGATCGAGCTGGAGCACTACGGCGTCGAAACAACCGAATTTCCAATCGAGCCATTTGCCAGCTTTCTGCCCTTCACCTATCCACCGGAAGAACTGCCGGACCTCACGCGCACGACAGAGCGCTACTACTTCGACCCAGAGCGCCTGATCGATGCCTGGGCGCAACGCTTCCTGAATCCGGGCGGCCGAAGCTCGACCCAGGAAGTGCTGGTCGCGATGACCAGCGCGATCAAGGACGAGTTCACCTATCAGGTGCGCGAACTGCATGGGGTGCAGACGCCGATCGAGACACTGAACCTGGGCAGCGGCAGTTGTCGCGATTACGCGGTGTTCTTGATGGAGGCTGCCCGAAGCCTGGGGCTCGCGGCGCGCTTCGTCACCGGCTATGTCTACGACCCCGCGCTTGATGGCGGGATGAACCAGGGCCTGCGCGGCGCGGGCTCGACCCACGCGTGGGCGCAGATCTATCTGCCCGGCGCCGGCTGGGTCGAGTTCGATCCGACCAACGGCATGGTCGGCGGCGCCAACCTGTTTCGCGTCGGCGTCGCGCGCACGCCCGAACAGGCTGTGCCCCTGCAGGGAACCTTCATCGGTGACAGCGGCGATCTCCTGGAGATGAAGATCGACGTCAAGGTGACGTCAAGCGACAACGACAACGCCCTGCCCCGCGCCGTCTGACGATCATTCCTGGCGCCTCGGCCTCGGTTTGTTGCGGAAGCGTGACCGTTCGATGAAGTTTTCGTCTTGAACGCCCCTGCGTTGTGCCGGTTTCGCAAATCTTACACCAAGTCTTGTTAGACCCCGGTCAAGCAACGAGTCGACCTGTGCAACTTGACGCGGCGGATACGACGAATGCATGGCCATCGCTCAGTGAGCCGGTACCGTTCGATCTGGATTTCGGACATTCATCTGGGAACGCGCGGCTGTCAGGCAGAGTTGCTGCTCGACTTCCTGCGCCATACCGACTCTGAGTATCTCTATCTGGTCGGTGACATTGTCGACGGCTGGCGCCTGAAGAAATCCTGGTTCTGGGCGCAAAGCCATAACGACGTGGTGCAGAAGCTGCTGCGCAAGGCGCGCAAGGGCACCAAGGTCATCTATATTCCCGGCAACCACGATGAGGCGCTGAGAGACTACACCGGCCACCAGTTCGGCGGCGTCCATGTCGCCGGTGAGATCGTGCACACGACCGCCGACGGCCGGCGGCTTCTGGTCCTGCATGGCGATGAGTTCGACGGGATTGTCAAACACGCGAAGTGGCTCGCATTGCTGGGCGACTGGGCCTACAACGCCATGCTGACCGTCAACATCTGGTTCAATGCGGCGCGCCGCCGCCTGGGCTTCGGTTACTGGTCGCTTTCGGCCTATCTGAAGAACCGGGTCAAGAACGCCGTCCAGTATGTCGACCGGTTCGAACAGGTTGTCGCCGAGGAAGCGCGCCGGCGCGATGTCGACGGCGTCGTATGCGGCCACATCCACAAGGCGGAAATCCGCGAGATCGACGGCATCCTCTACTGCAACGACGGCGACTGGGTTGAGAGCTGCTCGGCGCTTGTCGAGCACAGTGACGGCCGGCTGGAAATCGTTCAGTGGGCGACGCCGCAGAATGTCTCGGCCAGGCCGCCGCGCATGCGCCGAACACGCAACGTGCCTGTTGCCGGTTGATGCACGTCGCCATCGTGTCGGACGCCTGGTTCCCCCAGGTCAACGGGGTGGTCAGGACCCTGTCGCGCGTCAAACAAGAAGTCGAGACCATGGGGCACGACGTCACCGTGATCTCGCCCGACCTCTTCACCAATCTGCCCTGCCCGACCTATCCGGAGATTCGCCTGGCCGTGCTGCCCGGGCGCGGCGTGCGCGAACGGCTCGACCGCGCCCGGCCGGACGCGATCCACATCGCCACCGAAGGGCCGCTGGGTTGGGCCGCGCGCCGATACTGCCGGCGCCGGGGTCTGCCCTTTACAACGTCGTTTCACACTCGCTTCCCCGAATACGTTCATGCCCGCAGCGGTATTCCGCCAAGCTGGCTCTATAGCCTGCTGCGTCACTTTCATGGCGCCGGCGAAGGCATCATGGTGGCGACCCAAACGATCCGGCGCGATCTGGAGACGCGCGGCTTCGACAACATCAAAAACTGGACACGTGGCGTCGATACGGAGCTGTTCAGGCCGCCCGAGCTGATCGGCGGAGCAACGCCGCTGGCGTCCCTGCCGCAACCCATTCACCTCTATGTCGGTCGCGTGGCGGTGGAAAAGAACATCGGCGCATTCCTCGCTCTCGACCTGCCGGGCAGCAAGGTGGTGGTCGGCGGTGGACCGCAACTGAAGCAGTTATCAAACGATCATCCGGAGGTCCTGTTCACCGGGGCCAAACACGGTGAGGAACTGGCCCGCTACTATGCGGGTGCGGATGTCTTCGTTTTCCCAAGCCGCACCGACACGTTCGGCCTGGTGCTGCTGGAGGCCCTTGCCGCCGGCGTGCCCGTCGCGGCCTATCCGGTGCCCGGGCCGCTCGACGTCGTCGACGGTTCCGGCGCAGGCGTTCTGGACGAAGATCTGAAGGCAGCCGCCGCCGAGGCGCTCACCATTTCGCGCGACACATGCCGCAATCATGCGCTGACCTATTCTTGGCGGCGCTGCGCACAACAGTTTCTCGACAATCTCGCACCGTACGGCGCGGCGTCGACTTAACCGGCGGGCACGCGCTCCAGCAGACCGCGCTCCTCGCCGCACACGCTGCAACGGCAGTCCTGGATGCGCCGGCGCGGTTTGCGGACGAAATGATAGAGCTCGCCACAGGCAACGCAGCGCCAGATGACGGCGGCCTGACTTTCGCGCGACAGATAGGGGATGTCGTGATGGAGGACCGGTAGCTCGCCGATCATAACCATGGTGGCGCGCCACAACGGCCCATGCTTGCACGACTTGCCGTAGTGCAGGTCCGCCAGGATGTGGGCGCATTCGTGCAGAAAAGTCGCGTCGCGATCGCTTTCGCGGCCCGCCGGCAGCAGTTCGCGATGCAGGACGATGCGCTGTTCGGAGGTGTACGCCTTGCCGGCATAGAGTTTGCCGCGCGCGGAGACCTCGACCCGCGACGCCAGGCAGGCGTCATAGGCATCGCCATAGCGGCTGGCCCGCGCCAACTGCTCGAGAACACCCCAACGGGCTGCGACTTCTTCAACGCGGCCCAGGACCGAGCCGCCACGGACACGCTGCGTCATCGCCTGCGAAGGTGCGTGTCCGGCGCGCTCTTGTCCAGTCAACTATCCCCAGGTGCCGTGTTCACGCCTCAGATTTCTCGGTGACCCTGGTCAGGCAGCAACCCTTTTTGCCTGGTGACCACAGTTCGATCTCGTAATCAAAGCCTGCGGTGTCCCACGTCGCCTCATCAAGGGCCGATGCGCAATGAAGGAGCGTGCAGATTTCCTCATCGCTGCATCCGGCATCGACCCACGCATCCTTGATCGGACAGGTCATCATCTGAACTTCCAGGCAGGTGTCATCAAGCCGCCTGATATTCGGTGAAAACATCGCGCCGTCGTCGGGAGCTCTGGCGTAACCTTCGACCAGGCCCGCAAAATCGCGCGGCGCGAAGCACGCCAGCGCTTCACCCATCGGCTTGCCGTACGCATAGCTGGCGCTGCGCATCACGCTTATGGCTTCTGCTTCGCCATAGCGCTTGGAGAGTTCTCGAAACACCGTGAGAAACATCCTGCCACGATCTTTGATGGCGTCGTAGACTTGGGGATTGGCTTGAGGGTTAGCTTGTTTATGGGCCATTTGAACCGCTCCGTTTTGCACCGAACCACGGGTCCGACAATGGGAGCGGCGCAGGCAACCGGGCAAACCAGAAAATCTCCCGTCGAGACTTAGAAAAACTGAGTCGTGAGCGGCCTCAAAGCGTGCTGTTTTCGCCCCCGAGGGAAATATGACGTACCGACTTCCGACATTGAATGGGTTGCGCGCCTTCGAAGCGGCAGCGCGACACCTGAGCTTCAAAGTGGCCGCCAGCGAACTTGGCGTCACCGCAGGCGCCGTGAGCCAACAGGTCAAAAAGCTCGAGATGTCTCTTGGCATCTCGCTGTTTCGCCGGTTGCCGCACGGCCTTTTGTTAACAGGAGAAGGCGAGGCCTATTACCCCAGGATCTCGCGCGCCCTTGAAGACCTGACAGAAGCGACCGAGGCGATTGCGCCGGATCTGAACGCCAGAAAGTTCACGCTGGGACTGTGCCCGACGGCAGCACACCTCTTGCCCAAGAAGTGGCCCCGTCATTCGACAGCCTTGGACAACTATGTCAGCAACACCTGCAGCACAGGCGATGTGGCATTGATCTTCGACAACAAACTCGATTGCATCATTCGACCAGGCAGCGGCCCGACCGGCGGTCTGAGCGCGATCACAGTCGGTCACGGGACTTGCTCTGAAGGGGAAGAGCCTTTGCAGTTCATCTGCCGCAACGGGTTGATCGAATGCAGGCAATCGAAAGCGATCATTTACGACCTGAAGACTTGGCTCGGTTAGAGATGCCAATCAGTTTGCGCGCCTGAGTTCGCGCACGCGGTAGCCGAACAGGCCCGGCAAGCCGACCGCCGCCGCCGATATGGCGATCACCGCGGTCATACCGACGACCGGCAAAACAAAACCTGCGGCCAAGCCGCCCAACGGGTTCGTGCTTTGCATCAGCATGCGCAGCAGGGCGAAGGTGCGTCCGCGTTGATGTTCGGGGATGATCTTCATGCGCAGCGTCTGCGCCCACACGGTCAGCGGCGCCGAAAACACGCCATAGAGCATGAGGCACAGGATGGTTACGGCGATGTGGCTGTCGAGCAGCATGGCTGCGAGCGCCAGACCGGCCAGAAACTGCGCGAGGCAAATGAGCGTGCCGAGCGGCAGACGCATGCGATCAACACCGGCGACAAGCGAGCCGGCGATCTCGCCCACCGCGATGACGCCAAGCAGCATGCCATAGAGCTCCGCGCCGCCGCCCAGCGTGGTGCTGGCATAGATTGGCAACCAGACCAGCAACGCGCCGACCGCGATGTTGCCGCACATGTACATGATGGTCGTCGAGAGCAGGATGCGGTTGCCGAACAGCAGGCGGAACGCCGGCCCGATGCCGCGGTCGGCTGTCTCCTTCGTTGCCGGTCGCTCGCCGCCGCGCGCCGCCGCGGGACGTGTCGCAAGAAGCGCGGCAGCGAAGAGCAGGTATGTCGCCGCATCGAGATAGAGCACGTCGGGCGCGCTCCACAGGGCGACCAGCAATCCGGCAATCGGCGGCCCGATGACGCCGCAAAGGGTATAGGCCAGCATCTCGAGCGCGTTGGCCGTGGTCAGCCGGCCGGGCGTGACGAGTTCCGGCAACAACGCGGGCGCGCCGGCCAGGGGCACCATCAATAGCAGGCCGTAGACCGCGGCGACGGCATAGACGTGCCAGGTTTCAAGCGCGCCAGCAGCGTCAAGCAAAGGCACAGTGATCACGACAACGGCTTTGATGATCGAATCCACGACCATCACCATCCGCCGGTCGAAGCGGTCGAGCAGCCAGCCGGCGACCAGGCCGCCGACAACGATGGGTGCGGTATAGAAGAAGGTCAGCCAGCCGACCGCGACCGACGAGCCCGTCGACTCATAGATGTACCAGGTGAGCGCGACACGGGTCATCGCATCGCCGGTCATGGAAAGGCTGAAGCCGACCCAGAAGACAGCGAACGGCCGGTGCCCGAGCACCTCGCGATAGGCGCCGAGCGCCGCCACGGACTTAAGTCCCGTCGCGCGAGAAGAACCGGCGCATGGCGGCGTCGGGCAGCGCGAAGAAGGCACCGCGCTCAAGCCGCAGGATGATCGAGCGCGACGGCGTCAGTTCTTCGTTGATCAGGCCGGCCTCGCGCATCAGGAAAAGATGGTGCGAGACCGTCGACTTGGAGAGACCGAGTGTCTCGGCGACCTCGGTCGCCGAGCGCGGTCGTTCGGCAAGCAGATCGGCGATGGCGACGCGGCTGCTGTTGCCGAGCGCCCGGCAGACAAGCGCCAGGTCGACATCGCGCGGACTTGGGCCCTCATCCAGACTTGCCAGCAAAGACGGCTGGTGGGCGGGAAAGTGGGCGACCTTCCCGCCCTTGCCTTCGAGCATGGTCCAGAAGCGCCCGGTGTTGAATGCCGAGGGCATCAGCCGGACTTCGACGATGCTGTCGATGTCGGCGCGATACCCGCCGCGCAGCGCGCACAGTTCGTTGGTTGTCTCGTCGATCTCGACCGGCAGGCGGTTGATGGCAATCACGGTCGCCAGATCATCGGATCGCAAGTCCTGGTCCATGGCCCGCGCCGCCGCCCGGTAGGCGCCTTCCTGGTCACGCCAGAAGTCTGCGAAACCCTCATCCCAGAAGGCCTGGACCGCGTTGATGATGCTGTCGCGCACGCCCTCGGGGTCGTCGAGCAGCCGGGTAACAAACCGTCCGGAGGGTTTGTCCGCGTCGTACGGGAAGAGGCCGACATGGGCAAGCCACTGGGATTTGCTCGCCGGCAGCTTCTTGATCGCCGCCTTGGGCGTCAGACGGCCGTCCGCCACCGCATCGACGATCGCGTCATCATGCAGCATGCCGATCAGCAACGTGCGGACGACGTCGCGCGCCGGCACCTCTTCCAGGCGTTCGACGATCAGACCGAAGCTTGCATCCGTCGGCACGTCGCCCAGCAGGTCGCCGATGCCGAGCCAGATTTCCGGCCAGGCGCCGAGATCGCGGTGGATCGCCAGAAGCGTCTCGGACGGCTGCCAAGGACGCCCGTCGTTCAGGACGGCGTGGAGCGCATAGAACAGTTCGAACCGCAGACCGGCCGCCACGTCGATCGTGGGTTGGGGCCTTTCCTGCACAGCACCGATAAGCATGGAAATTCTACTATCATAGAATCAGTTCGATAAAAATCGAATCTTACAGAATCGATCGATCAACAACTAATTTTTATAATAATCAAATAGTTACGATAATTTTCGAACGTTTCACTGCCACCAAATTGCGGGTGATGGTGCCCCTCGCAGTCTTGTGGCTGCCTGCGCGCCTAGTCCCGCAGGAGGTCGCGGGCGATGACCAGGTTCTGGATCTCGTTGGCGCCGTCGAGCCATTCGGCCATCTTGGCGGTGGCCAGATGGCGGGCCAGCGGGTGGCCGGCGTCGTGGCGGAAACCGACCGCGCCCATGACCTGCATGAGTTGGGCGATGTTGCGCACCGCCGCCCGGCTGCCGAACTTCTTGGCGTGGGCAGCGGCAACGGTCGCGTTCTCGCCGGCGTCGAACAGGTCCGCCGCATGGCCGGTCAAGAGCCGCGTCGCCTCCAGATCCGTCGCCGCGTCGGCGAGTTGCCATTGCACGCCCTGGAAATCCGCGACTGTCTGACCGAACGCCGCACGGTCGCGGGTATAGGCCAGGGCCGCGTCCAGGCTGGTCGCCATCATGCCGGCCGCCATCGCGCCGACGCCGATGCGCGCGATATCGATGCCGCGCATGGCGCCCTTGAAGGCGACCTCGGGCTCCAGCAGCAGCGCGTCGGGACCCAGTTTCACCCCGTCGAACCGCACGCCACAGGTGCCGAGCGCGTGACCGCTTAAGACATGATAGGCGGGTTGGCGGACAACGCCGGGCAAGTCCGCATCGACCAGGAAACCGGCGATGCCGCGCCAGCCCCGCGCCGGATCGGTCTGGGCGAACACCAGCATGACACCGGCAACCGCGCCGTTGGAGACCCAGGCTTTTTCGCCGTCGATCACCCAGCCGTCGCCATAAGCCCGGGCGCTGGTGGTGATTGCGGTGGCATCGCTGCCACCCGCCGGTTCGGTCAGCAGGAAGGCGCCGATCACCTGGCCCGCCAGCATGGCGTCCAGATAACGCTCAACCTGGGCCGGAGAACCGTTGCGAGCCAGGTTTCCTGCGAGATTGCCGTGGACCTTGAACGCGAAGGCCAACGCCATGTCAGCGCCGGCCAAGACCTCATCGATCGCCGCGGTTTGTTTGAGGCCGAGGCCGTGGCCGCCGGCCTCCTGCGGCACCATCAGGCCCAGCAGGCCGGCCTTGGCGGCGGTCTTGAACAACTCGACCGGCATGCGCCGCTCCTGCTCCCACCCCGCGGCCGCTTCGACCACGTGGTCGGCCACGAAACGGCGCGCCGCGTTAACCAATTCGCGGTCTCGGTCACCTGATTGAACGGCCATGAACTCCTCTTAGAGGTGCAATTTTATCCACAAGATGTGCGCGCCATCACGACAAGCATACCCTATCTCGATAGATCCATTGACATCAGGGCCTTAGAAGACGACAACCGTTGCCGATGAAGTTGCTCGCCGACATCGCTGACCGTCACCTGATGAACCAGCGACAAGCAAAGGCCGACATATCAGACATGACGTTCCCGAACGACCCATCGAGCCGCGCCCCTAGCCAGATTGGCCAGACCTGCGGAAGGCTCGCCGGGGCATGTCTGCTGGCTGTCGGCCTGGCCTTCGCGGCCACAGGCCCCTCGCATGCCATCATCAACGGTGCCGACCAAGGCCAGACCCAGACCGACGGGCTGGTGCGCGACATCCAAGACGAGCTGCGCCGGCTGGGGTTCTACGCCGGTCCCGTCGATGGCATCCTCGGGCCCATGACCAACCAGGCGATCAGCGAGGTGCAGTTGGCCAGCGGCTGGCCGGTCGACGGCCTGCCGAGCCGTGAACTGCTGGATCACCTTTATAGTCAGCAGGACAAGGCCCAGGCCCTGCTGGATCACCTGGAAAGCAACCGGGTCGAGCAGATCGACGACGCTCGCGAGATGCTGGCGGCCAGCGAAGCGACCCAGGATCTGCTGTCGCCGGTGCTGGGCGGACCGTTCCTGGATAGCGTCGCCGAAGAAAACTGCGCCAACGAGCCGACGACCGCCTGCCTGCTGGATCACGCCATCGCCGCGGCGCGCGCGATGAACGATGTGGAGCGCCGCAGCTTCGCATTCCTGCAGATCGCCGAAGTTCAGGTCGCCATGGGCCAGGTCGAGGCGGCGCGCCAGACGCTCCGACGCATCCGCGATCCCCGTTACATCATTAGCGCGCTTGACGTGCTCGCCCTGGGTCTGAGTCATCAGGGCCGCTACGACGAAGCGCTTGAGCTGATCGACGTTGTGCCAATCGTGCGCATCAAGCTTGCCGGGCTGGACGCCGTTGCCCGCGCCGCGCACGAAGCCGGAGCCAATGCGATCGTCAGCCGAGCTGTTGCCGAAGCCGAGCAGACGATCGAAAGCGACGAAGGTGCCGCGATCAATCCGTGGCGTCTGATCGAGTTTGCCCAGATGCTGCAGGCCGTCGACCGGATCGACGACGCCCAGGCGATGTTGGACCGCGCATCCGCCGCGACCCTCGCGGTTACCGAAGTCGAAGCGCGCGACCGCATCACGCCGCAGATCGTCACGACACTCCTGATGGTCGACCGCTTGGAAACGGCGCAACAGTTGACGGCGGCCATCCGCACCCCCGATCACCGCGCCTTGGCCGAACTGGCCTTGGTGCGCTACCTGGTCGATCACGGCGACTACGCGGGCGCCCATCAGGTCTCCGCGACGATCGTGCCGGCCGAGTACCGCAGCCTGGCGCTTGCCGCCAGCGCCAGCGGACAGGACAACATGGCCGCCCAGACCATCTTGACCGAGGCCCTGGAAGCCGCGCGCGAGATCCCATTCAAGCGCCGCCGCGACGAGGCCTATGCGGTCATCGCCCAAGGCCAGGCCGCACTCGGCAACAACGATGCCGCGCTGGAAACTGCCGAACTGATCGAAGATGACGCTCTGAAGGCCGGCATCCTGTTCGCCATGGCCGACGACAACGCGCCGCTCGCTCTTGCCGCGCGCCGCGCTCTCGACGACGTCAACCAAGCGTACCGCCGCTCCTTGTTGCAGCTTCACCTGGCTGTCGAGCTGGCCGACGCAGGCGACCAGACCGCCGCCGATGACAGCCTGGACGATGCCGTCGCCAGCGCCTTTGCAGTGGCATCCGATGCCGAACGCGCCCTGGCGCTGGCCCATTCCGCCGAGACGCTGGCCGCACTCCACCGCTAGACCGCGGTCTCTCACCTCTAAACTAAACGTCGCGCCTTAACGCTCCCCGTTATCTGCACGGCCTCGCAATCGTTAGGGATTTTTGCTTTAATCGAACGATGAACTGAACTCAATTCATCGTTCGCCATGGCACCCAGGCTTGGAATCAACCATCTACAGATGCTGACGGCCATCGTCGAGACCGGCACGGTCGCGGAAGCCGCACAGCTCTTGGGCGTGACACCGTCCGCGCTGAGCCACAGGATCCGCGAAGCCGAGCGGCGCCTGGATCTCGCCCTCTTCACGCGGCTCGGCCGTCGCCTGCGCCTGACCCCGGCGGGCGAACTGCTGCATCAAGCGTCCGTGCGCCTGCTCGACGAGCTGGAACAGGTCGAGACCGCCGCCCAGAAGATGGGGCACGGCATCGAGGCCGTGGTGCGCCTGGGCATTGCGACCTACAGCAGCTACCACTGGCTGCCGGATTTCCTGAACCGGCTGCACGAGGCCGCACCCGCGATCGAGGTCGAGGTGATGGCGAACGCGGTCCAGCGGCCGCTCGCCGCGCTACAAGAAGGGGACATCGATCTGGCGGTCGTGCCCGACGTCCTGATCCCGGCCGGCATGACGGGCTTGCCGCTGTTCGACGACGAACTGGTCGCCATCATGTCGCCAGAGCACCGCCTGGCGACACGCGAAAGCGTCGAGGCCGCGGACTTCCGCGAGCACGACGTCCTGACCTATAGCTTCACCAACCTGCCCGGCCACGAACTGGATCTGTTCTGGCGCCCGGCCAACGTGTCGCCACGCCGCATCATTCGTGTTGAGCTGATCGACGCGATCGTCGACCTGGTCAAAGCCAATCTGGGCATCGCCATCGTGCAGCGTTGGGCGATCGCACCGCACCTTGAGACCGGTGCCCTTGCCGCCTGCCGCCTGACCGAAACAGGCCTCAGCATTCCCTGGAGTGTCGCGCGACGCAGCACGGGTGAGCACGACGACGCCGTCACGACCGTTGCTGAATGTTTGGCCGATTGGAGCCGGGCCCGCGATGGCGGGTTCGCGGCGAGCAGTTAGACGTCATCCGGCCTTCTGCGTTCATGGCCTTCGCTGCTGCCGTCTATAGAATGGGCAGGTAACGCAACGGAGATGGGCGCCATGGCCGAGAACAGAACCGACGACGTTCGCCGCTATGCAGAAGAGCAGTTCCAGCAGACGCTGAAGCGGTTGAGCGGTTACATCGCCTTTCCCGCCATTTCGTCCGACCCCGATCACGCCAAGGATGTCGTGGCGCTGGCGCACAAGATCCGCGACGACCTGGAAGCCTTGGGTTTCGATAAGGCGCGTGTGTTGGAGTTGGACGGCGCGCTGCCCTCGGTCGCCGCCGAGCGCATGGATGGCGGCCCCGGCAAACCGACGGTTCTGATTTACGGTCACATGGATTTGCAGCCGGTCAAAGGCGAGCCGTGGAACACACCGCCCCATGAGACGGTCGAAATTGACGGCCGGCTGTACGCCCGCGGCTCCGGCGACGATATGGGCGGTTGGGTCAGCCACCTCGCCGCCATCGAAGCGTGGCTTGCTGTCGTCGGCACGCTGCCAGTCAACGTCAAGCTGATCATCGAGGGTGAAGAGGAGATCGGCTCGCCCAACCTGGTGGGTTACATGGACGCCTATCCCGACGTGTTCGACGCCGACGTCATGGTGCTGACCGATTGCGACAACCCGTCAACGGAAATTCCCGGGCTGACGACATCGCTGCGCGGTCTGTTGGAGATGGACGTGACGTGCGAGGCGTTGGAGTCCGATGTGCATTCCGGCATTTGGGGCAACGTCGCACCGGATGTGTCGACAACTTTGGTCAAGGCATTGGCGCGCCTCGTCGACGATGACGGTCGGTTTGCGCTGGGCCGTGTCGATGTGCCGAAAGCCTGGCGCGACACCGCGCGCGAGCTGCCGTTCGATGCGGCCACTGTCGAGAAAGGCGCACACATCATCGACGGTGTCACGGCCTTGCCCGAGCGTGGCCGCACGCTCGCCGAATGGGCGTGGCGGCAATCGGCACTCACCATCCTTTCGACGACCTTGCCTCGGCCAGGACGCGAGAAGAACGCGTTGCGTCATGCGGCGACGGCGTCATTGTCGATCCGCGTCGCGCCAGGCCAGGATCCCGACGCGCTCGCGGCGGCAGTCATCGAAACACTGACCGACGACCCGCCCGGCGGCGTCAAGCTCACGGTCAGCGAACGTCCGGGCCACGGCGATGCCTGGCTCTATGAACCCAAAGGCCCCGCTTTCGAGGCAGCCGGGCGCGCCTACCGCAAAGCCTGGGGGCACGACCTCATGCAGATCGGCATCGGCGGGTCGATACCGTTCGTCGCGCTGTTCGCCGAACGCTTCTCTCACCTGCCACTGATCTTGAACGGCGTGCTGGATCCCGCCAGCTCGATTCACGGCCCCAACGAATCCATGGACCTCGGCGTGTTCAAAAAGGCAATCGCGACGAACGTCTACCTGTTGGCCGAACTTAGCGCGCTGAACGACCTGACAGCCGCACCCTGACAGCGGTTTTGCGCTGTTTGCCGTTATCACCGTGCGTACACCGCTTATCAAGCCACGGTGAAGTCGCCGTGCATGCCGTTGATGTCGTGATCTCGCCGCTTACGTAGAGGTAGGGACCGGGAATGCTTTAACTGCATGGACCGGCACGATGAACGACAAACACACCACCTCCTCCTTATCCGGATGGCGCGAACTGATCGTCTATTGCGGTTTCGCCACCGTGGTTTCCGTCGCCAATGTGGGCGTCGCGATGCTGGTGCTGTTCTAGCAGCGAGCCAGCGTTCTGCCCCGACCGGCACAAGGAGGCGTACCCATGCCCCGACGAACGATCGTTCTTTTACTGAGATGGTTGCCCGCCGTGTTGGCGACGGGCTGGCTGGCCAGCTTTATCTGGGACACCGACAGCGGCGGCGCGGTCGAGACCATACCAATCGACCAAGGCGTGGTGCGTGTCTTCGTGACCGGGCCGCGTGGTGACGTTACGGGCACCGGTCTGGTGGTCGACGGCAACGGCCACGTCGCGACGAACTTCCACGTCATCCAATCGCATCTGGAGAACGGCTGGCCGCTGGGCGTCGGTGAACCCGGCCGCGGCAGCGACGAGCGGTTGGCCGCGACCGTTGTCGCCGCTTATCAGGGCGAGGACCTCGCCATTCTGCATGTCGAGAATCTCGACACTCTACCTGTCACTTTTGCCGCACCAACCGATGATGCCTTGGGTAAGGGCGCGGATGTCTTTGCGATTGGCTATCCAGGCGCGGCCGACCGGTTGGGTCCCGCCGATGACGCCAGTCTGGCGCCGGGCATTGTCAGCCGCATCTTTGCCGGCCCGTGGTCCGACGGCGGTCCGATGATCGGTATCATCCAGCACACCGCGCCGACCAACCCGGGCAACAGCGGCGGTCCGCTGGTTGATGCCTGTGGCCATGTCGTCGGCATCAACTCGCAGCGCGAAGTCAGAATGATTTTAGGTCCAGGCGGTGTACCGCTGGTTACCGACCCAATCCAGGGTGTGTTCTACGCATCCGCAGCAGCAACGCTGGTCGAGAAGCTTCGCGATCTCGGCGTGAGCTATGTATCGGCGCCAGGCATGTGCGGCCCGGTCGGGTCGTCGACCACGCGGGAACCTGCGTTCGGATCGTGGATGGCGGTGTTGTTGATCGCGGCAGCGTCGGGCGCGGTTGCAATCATGAGACCGAAACCCGGCGTTCGCGTGATGGTCGATTGTGGCGCCTTTGTTGGCGACTGCGCCAAAGCCGTCGCCCGCACCGCCAAACACCTTAACGCCGACGACCGCGGCCGCGATGTCGAGATCGTCATGATCCCCGACAGGCGCTCTCCTGACAGATGACGAAGAGCGGGCCGCTGTTCGCAATCGTTGATGGCGGTCACAAAATGTGGCGAGAACGTGCCGCCAATCCTCGCAGTGACATCAATGTGATGCCGGTCAATTGCATCGGAATGGCGCGAATCCTACGTATCACCCATAGAGCGCGGTGACGGTTAGACGGACAAAATCGATGAACAAGAAAAGCAACAACAAGGGTTCAGGCAACTGGCGGGAGCTGGTGCTTTACACCGGCCTCGGCACCATGGTTTGTGTCGTCAATGTGGCGCTGTCGTCGCTGCTGCTGTTCTAGGCATTCGACGGCCATGGCGCGGTGAGCCATGCCGCGTCCATATCCGCAGCGCGCGGACAGCCGAGTTCCCCCAGCACGTGCAAGAGTTCCTGACGTAGGATCTCGATCACATGGTCGCCGCCGGCCTCACCCAGCGCCGCGATCGCGAACATGAAGCTGCGTCCGCTGAACGTGAACTGGGCGCCGCGCGCCAGCCCGCGCACCACATCGAGACCAGTTCTAATCCCGCTATCCAGCATTACCGTTGTCTTGTCGCCGACCGCCTCGACGATCTCGGGCAGGATGTCGATGGTCGCACGTTCGCCATCGAGCTGCCGGCCACCGTGGTTCGAGACGATGATGCCGTCGGCGCCCAGGTCGACGACCAGTCGCGCATCGTCGGGATGCTGGATGCCCTTCACGATCAGCGGCCCCTGCCACTGGCGCCTGATGTCGCCGAAGTGCTCGCGCGACATCGGACCCGTGAACTGACGCCCCAGGAAGGTCACGCTTTCCTTCATGTCCATCTTGTTGTCGACATAGGGCTCGACCGTGCGGAAATACGGCAAGCCGTGGCGCAGGGTCGCGATCGACCAAGCCGGCGCCAAAGCCGCTTGTACGAAGTTTCGCCAGGTGATGCGCGGCGGGACCGAGAAACCGTTGCGGATGTCGCGTGTACGGCGCGCCTGCACCGGCACGTCGATGGTGACGATCATGGCGCCGAAACCGGACGCCTGGGCGCGGCTGATCAGATCCTTTTCGATGGTTCGGTCGGCCGGCGGATAAAGCTGGAACCACGCGTGATCGCCGCCGATGGCGCCGATTTCCTCCATGACGGCCGTCGAAACCGTGCTGAGCAAATACGGAATGCCGGCGCGTTTGGCCGCGCGGGCCAGCATCGCTTCGACCCCCGGCCACACCAGACCGGCCTGGCCGATCGGCGCCACGCCAATCGGCAGGGCATATCTTGTACCGAAGACGTCCATGGAAAGGTCTGTGTCGCAGACGTCGACGAAAAATCGCGGCGTCATCAAGACCCGATCGAAGGCCTCCCGATTGCGCGCCACCAAACGCTCCTGCCCCGAACCGCCGGCCAGATAATCCCAGGCAAACCGCGGGATACGCCGGCAAGCCCGACGCTCCAGGTCGGCGACGGAGGGGTAGCGCTGCATCAACGTCATGGGCGATGTCCCTGAACAACGAGAGCGGATCATGGTTAGGTGGAACCGTTTGACGGTTCCACCTAACCATGTGAATCCACTCTCTATCTATGAATAGAGCAGATTCACCCGTCTTGATGCCATCGCGGAGCGATTCCATCAAAACAGGATCTGCTCTAGAGGCCGAGAGGTTAGCCGGGATCGCCGCTACGAACAGCGGGTCGAACGAATCAAACCGGCCGGACGGCCGCCGACTACTCCGTTAGTAGTATATTAAGGAATTTGGGTTAAGCGTTGATTCGCCAGCAGAAAGTGTGATGGCCATCAATTGTCTGGCATGTGACTTGCACTAAGGATAGCGGTGACGAAAACTCTTACCGGGCAGGACGGCCCACGGTCATGAAACAAAAGAAACAGGGATCGCCGAACTGGCGGGAACTCGCCGTCTACAGCCTGATCGCCACCGGGATCACCGTCGTCAACATCACCATCTCCTCGCTGCTTTTCTTCTAGACCCCGTCCCTATCTTGTACACGGGCCGGCCGGTCTTGAACCGGCGTGGCACATGACGCGCATCTGATCATCTAGTCGCGGCAATCGAACGCGGCCCACAGGGGGTAGTGATCGGACAGCCGGTGCTGCACAACGGACTTCGAGAAACCTTTGTCCTGATAGAGAAACGGCACGAAGTCGACCATGCCGGCGCTGTCGAACGTCATGTTCAGACGCCGTTTCCTGCCCGACGTGAACCACGCGATCTGGTCATAGTACTTTTCGAGCTGGGCATCGTTGTCATCAGCAAAAATCGAGCGCTTAACCTTGTGCAACGCATCGGGCACCTCAAGGCCCGTGCTGGTAAACGCCTTCCATAGCGGGTCGCCATGCCGGTCGATGTTGAAATCGCCGAGCGCAATGAAGTTCTGGCCATAGGCATTGGCTTGTTTGGCCCAGCGATCGAGCCATTCGGCGATTGCCTTGAGCTCGGGCACCCGCCCGGACGAAGACTTGCCGAAGTCGACATGAAGCGTCACCAGGGTGAACGTCTCCGAACCCGCCTGAAAACTCACCGCATAGGGCGTACGCGCGAACTGGCGCTGCAGGGCGTCAGAACCAACCGCGCCCAGTTCCTCTTCCGGCACCACGAGTTCACCGGCGAGACCCGATAGATTGGCCCGCGTCGTATCGAAGATGAAACCCATACGCTCGCTGTTACCGGCGTTGCCACGGGTGACGTCGGTCATCAAAAACCGCCACGACGGTCCCAGCGTCTTCATCATGGTGCGAAGCGCGCGCAGATCGCCTTTGATCTCCTGGATCGCAATGACGTCGAAACGCGAGACGATCTCGGTGATCGCCCACAAACCGCGAAAATCCCGCTTGGGGCTGTCGCTGCCCGATGCCGTCCATTTGCGGGTCAACGACGAGAACGCCTTGATGTTCCATGTCGCGATCAGAAGGTTACGGTCGGCCTGGCGCTTCGGCGGGACCGTTGCGTCCAGCTCGGCGCGCAGCGCCGTCATTTCGTCTTTCACCGCAGCCGGCGAAGCAGCGGCTTGCCATGATGGCAAGGGATCGGACATCGGCGGAGCCCCCGGCGGTTCGTATTGGACCGGGCGTTATGATCGCACGAAATGCCACCGTGACCACCATGACGGCATCCGATACCCGAAACGCAGGTTCGTGCGAGTTAGAGGCTCTCGCCGCCGGCGGCCGGGATCTCCTCGGTGTCGCCATCACCTGTGGCCGCGGAGGCATCGGTGTCATCGGCGCCAAGGCCGTCGGCCTCGCTCGCACCACCGGCCGCTTGGCTGGGCAGCGGCACCGTCCACTCGCCGTCGACGACGCGGCCCATCTCGAGGATCAGATCGCGCGGCACATCGCCGATCAGGCTGTAGGAGCGTCCGGCGGTGCGCCAAAAGAGTGCGCTGACCAACCCCTCCTCCATCACCGTCAGGCTCGTCTCGCTGCTTTCCGCATCCGGACTATAGAAGAGTTCGACCCGCCGGCCGGCTTCGGACTCGTAGACCAGCTGCATCGCGCTCTCGTCGCTTTCCGAGAGCAGCCGGGCGCCAACGAGATTGAAGCCGAACACGCTGAAGTCCGGCGCGCCGTGCCCAGGCGCCGCTGGTTCGGCCGTACCGTCTTCCAGCACGGTTGTTGTCGCATCCGCAGCCGAACCGTCGTCGGAAACCTGTTGTACCGTGGCAGCGTCATCACCCTGCCCCGTCGAGAACAGGGCGAAGAGATCCTGATCGGCTGGACCGCCGATCACCGCGCGCAAGCCAACGGCGATCGCGCCCAACATCACGACGGCAAAAACGGCGGCAGCGGCAAGCTGCAGGGGCAGCCGCAGCCAGTCGGCGCGATAACCCTGCCGGATCTCGTTGCCCTGGCTGGCCCGTTCGATCGCCAAGCCCAGCTCGACATGCTGGGGCGGCAACGGCGCCTCCAGCCGCTTGTCGAACAGGCGATGCAGGTCCTGGCGGATCAGCCGCCCGCTGCGCACATAGGCCGCAGCCTCCGCATCCGCCAGCAGATAGCGTTCGACCGCCTCGCGTTCGGTGTCGTCCAGTTCGCCATCCAGATAGGCATCAAGCACGCCGTCGCCCCACGGCACCTGTTTGCCGCCCTGGTTCGCGTCCCTGTCGCTTGTGTCCATATCAGTTGATCTCCGCCAGCTTCGGCCGTTCAGCCTTGTCCATGCCGTTCATCAGTGCGCGGCGTGCCCGCGACAGCCGCGACATCACCGTACCGATCGGGATATCCAGGATGTCAGCAGTCTGCCGGTAACTGAACCCTTCCAGACATACGAGTAGAATCACGGCTCTTTGTTCCATGGGCAGCCGCGATATGGCCAAAAAAAGTTCGTTGAGCTGCACCGCGTGTTCCTGGTTGGCGGCGACCGGCAGTTCCATGGTCAGGTCTTCCATGGCGATGTGGTCGCCGTCACGGCCGTAGCGCAGTTGCGACACCCTGACATTGTGCAGGATGGTGAAGAGATAGCCGCGCATGTTGCGAATCTTGCGGCCATCGCGCATCGCGGCCAGCCCACGCTGCAAGGTTTCCTGCACCAGATCATCGGCATCGGCGCTGTTGCCGACCAGCGATAGCGCGTAACGGCGAAGCCCTGCGATGCTGCTGCGTAGTTCGTCGGACAAGGATTGCAAGAAGCTGCCCCCGTTCCCCAGCGTTGGCGAACGGGTAGCTTGGTCTGGCATTGGGTAGAGAATGTGGCAAGGCGTGCCGAGGTCGCACTTTTTTTGCCGCGGCACGATGACGCAACACCATCGACTCTATTCCCGAAAAATAAAGTTCGCGGCGCGCGTGCCTCTCGACAAGACATCGCATCGTTTTTCGATGCTGCGTCAACGTCAACCGATCCGCGGCTGAGCGCATCGCCGGCTGCCTTTTGCTCGGCTGGTTGATGGAGGTGGCTGCAGAACTTCTTTTCGCGCGGTTCAGGAATAGACGGCGAAGACTTGCACTCCATGGGGTGACAGGTCGCATCAACGCGATCGGCCACGTCGCCCAGCGAGCCAACCCATCGCCAGGTGAACGAATCGAAAGGATGCGGCCTGTCGTCTTTCATAGCGAACCGCAGCGAAGGAATGGATTTCATGCGCCTCAAAGACCTACTTCTGACGGCCAGTGTCAGCGCCGCCGCACTCGGACTGGGAACCGCCCATGCTGGTCAGCTTCTGATCGGCGGCATGGACGCGATCGACGTCCCCCAACAAAACGCCCTTTTCCTCGCCCAAGCGGATGCCGACGGCGGCGACGCTGGCGGTGATGGCGGCGGCGACGGTGGCGACGCCGGGGGCGGCGATGCCGGAGGCGACTCTGGCGGCAGCGATGGCGGCGGCGACGCTGACGGCGGTGGCGATAGCGGTGGTGGTGACGCCGATGGTGGCGGCGATGCAGACGGCGGCGCCGGCGACTCAGGCGGTGAGAGCGGCGGCGACGCCGGTGCCAGTACCGGCGGCAATGCTTCGGCCAGCGGCAACAGCTCAGCGAGCGGCGGCAATGCCTCCGCGTCGGCCAGCGCATCCGCCAGTGCCGGCGGCGGTTCGGCCGGCGCCGAAGCCGAGGGCTCGGCATCCGGCGACAACGCGTCAGCCGGCGCCAATGCCAGCGCGGGCGTATCCGGCGATGGCGATGGTGCCTCCGCGGACGCCGGTGCTTCGGCCTCGGCCGATGGCGACGGGGCATCGGCCGGCACATCGGCCAGTGCGGATGCCGGAACCGACGGTGACGGTGCGTCGGCCAGCGCCGATACCGGTGCATCCGCATCGGTCGACGGTGCCGGCACGGCCAGCGCATCGAGTGATGCCAGCGCCAGCGCGTCTGTCGGGGATAGCGGCGGCAGTGCCGAGGCCTCGGGCGATGCCACCGGCGACGTTGCCGGCAACGGCTCGACCGAAACCGGCACCGAGCTCAGCGCGTCGACCGGCGGCAGTTCGGCAAGCGTCGACACAACATCGAGCGCCAGCGGCGGCACATCAGCCAATGCCTCGAGCAGCGGTGATGCGTTCTCATCGTCCAATGGCGATGTCGCGATTAGCGGCGCATTGGGTAGCGCGGATGCGGATGCCGAAGGCGATGGCGCAACCGCTTCGGTCGGCGTCGATACGTCCGCTGGTGCCAGTGCAAGCGACACGTCGATCGACACCGGAAGCTGGAGCGGCGCCGATGCTTCAGCTGACGGCGACGGAGTAGCATCCGCTTCGGCGTCAGGCGCATCGGTCGCCGCAGCCATCGACGGCGAAGCTGTTGGCGGTTCGATCGGCACAGCGACCAGCAGCGCGGAAGGGGAAGATCCGTCAGCGTCGTCGGACGTCAAGACGGGTGTCGAGATCTCCGTCGATGACAGCACGGTGGCCGAGGCCAATGCCATGGCCGCCGCGAGTGCCGCGGTCGAAGGCGAAGGTGCGGTCGAAACGTCGGCAGCCGGCAGCAGCGAGGCGTCCTATCAGGACGGTGAGGCCAGTGCCGATGCTGAGGCCGAAGCCGAGGCGAGCGCCCAGGCGCAAGCCGACGACGCCGATGACGGCGTGCCGACGGCATCAGCCCAGGCGACCGCAACCGCAGTCGCCTCCGTCACCAACGATGACGGGACGACCGTGACCGCGACAGCCATGGCGACCGCCATGGCCGAAGCAGTCGGCAATGCCAGTGCGGCAGCCCAAGCAGCGGCCAGTGCAGCGGCCCATGCCGAGGGGGCCTCGTCTGCCACGGCGGCAGCGGAGGCCGCGGCCCAGGCCGGCGCCGCAGCCAGTGCGGCCGCCCAAGCGGCAGCACAAGCCCGGTCGCTCGCCGACACGATGGGCACGGCCGAAGCCCACGCCCAGGCACAGGCGGCAGCCAAGGCGGCGCTGAGCGCCGAGGCCAATGCCGAAGCGGCGGCGGACGCAGCAACCGTCGTTGTCGGCAGCCTCGCCGGCGCATCCGCAAGCGTCGATGGGGTGGCTGCTCCGTGACGGCCCGCGTGGCCGTGAGCCCGGACGATGGTGAACCCTGAGTCGCCTTGTCCGGCTCCCCGTAGAGGTGGCCGGCGGGTTCGCCCCGCCGGCCACCGATGCGGCACCACCCGACAACCAAAAAGCCGGAGAGAACCCATGAAGACCCATCACACCACCCGCCTGGTCGCCACGACCCGTGGTCTGACGATTGCCGCGATGCTGCTGATCGGCAGCGCGGCCGCCCTGTTCGCCGCGTCGAGCTGGGCCGACGACGCAATCACGGTCGATAGCCTGGAGGACGTCACCACCATGACCGCAGACGAAACGGACACATCGACCAGCGCCTCGGCTTCCGCCAGCGCCGGCACCACCATCACGTCGGATAAAAAGGCGGATTGCGCCGCCCATGCGACCGCCACTGCGAGCGCCACGGCAGACGGCGAAACCAGTTATCAGCACGACGAGGATCATGCCGCCAGCCAAGACGGCGGCTGTAACGCCGAGGCCAACGCGTCGGCGACGGCAACCAGCCAATCCGACTGACGCGGATGACGCCCGCGGCGCGGTGATCGTCGCGTGATCCCCTGGTCATGCCACCGCGCACTGGGCGTCTCCGCTAACGGGGAGCCGGATCGGCTAAACATGCTCAGGAGCACGAACCATGTTTCATCACGCTGTTGGAACACGCGGTCTTATCGCCGTGTGCCTTATCACCCTTCTCCAGGCTTGCAGTTCGGCACCGCCGGACGCGCACCTTGTCCCTGACAATCCCGGCCTTTACGCCATCCGCGCCGATGAGTCCGTCCGCCTTGACGGCGATGCGGCCTGGGAGAATCAGAGCTGGGGATGGCGCTCGACCATGCCCGAACAAACACAATTCGTCGTCTACGCGCCCGGCGAGAACCTCGCCAGCCAGCCGTCTGAGAAGATCTTCTTGCGCAAGGTCGCGTGGGTGCGCAGTCAGGTTTCCGCCGGCGGCGACATCATGCCGACCACCGGCAGCCAGTGGGACGTGCCGATCAGCGACGACTATCTGGTGCCGGTCACCTACAGCATCATCGCGGGCCGCGCCGACACCATTCGCGTCGCGCCGCAGCAGCCTCTCGCACCCGGTCTTTATGCGCTTCAACTACGCGGCGGTGAGGTGCGCAACGCGCGCCTCGGTGTCAACTGGCCGAACATCGATCAAGACACCTACGCGGCCGCCCACTGTGTCGATCACTATCAGGACGGCACCGGCACCTATCGTCTGGAACCGTGCAACGACCAGCAACCGCAGTTGGCGGCGGCGAACGACCTGGCCGGCAACGGATTGGAGATCCAACTGGCCAACCCGACGACCGAAGTGGTCGGCGGTGTGACGACGCTTGTCATCCAGGGTGTCGTCACCAGCAGCAGCGACCGCGTCCAGCCGATCCCACTGTTGAATGCCGAGTTGCTGGATGGCGCCGGGCAGATGCTGACCAAGTGGCGCATCGTGCCGCCGGCAATCGAGATCGCGCCGGGCCAGACCGTCGCCTTCGAAACCCGCGCGCCGAGCCTGCCCGAAGGCACCGAGACGGTGAATGTAACCTTTAACGGAGCCCCGGCGAGTTAGAGCAGATCCCAATTGATTGGATCGCTACGCGATGAAATCAACTTGGGTGAGTCTGCTCTACATCTGAATAGCGATCGGATTCACACGACTTGATTGAACAGCAATGCGGTTCAATCAAGTCGTGATCCGATCGGGCCGCGCCCACTGACTCGCTGATGCTGGCGGGCCGCGGACTAGGAACTGCGGCCCGCCACCTCTCTTTCCCAGCGTTACTTCTCGATGATGAAGGAGACGCCGAAGCAGCGTCGCTTGCCGTCGAGCTCGTCGATGAACTTGCAGGTGCATGGCTCTCCAGCGTTGCCGCCTGCCGTCACAAAGCCGTCACGACCACTTGCTCTCGCGACAAACCAGGCACGACAGACCCTTTACATCTGTATAAGGCTGGGCGATCATCTCATATATGAGAAATCCTCCCGGCCATGAGTCTCACCTCGACGACCGCATCGCCAACCGGCTGAAGGCGCTGCGGGTCGAACGCGGCTGGTCGCTGGATGAGCTGGCGGCGCGCTGCGGCGTCAGCCGGGCGACCCTGTCACGCCTGGAAAACGGCGAGGTCAGCCCGACCGCCTCGGTGCTGGGCAAGCTGTGCGCCAGCTACGGGCTCGCCATGTCGCGGCTGATGGCCGAGGTCGAGACCGACTTCGCGCCATTGGTACGCCACGACGACCAGACCGTCTGGCAGGATCCGGAAACCGGTTTCGTGCGGCGCTCCGTCTCGCCGCCGGCACAGACACTGGGCGCCGAGGTCCTGCATTGCCACCTGCCGGCCGGCACGCAGATCGCCTACCGCGATCCGCCCCGGCCCGGGCTGGAACATCATCTGGTCATGCTGACCGGGACGCTGACCCTGACCGTCGGCGGCACCGCCTATGCGCTTACCAAAGGCGACTGCCTGCGCTACCAGCTTCACGGGCCCGGCATCTTCGAAACCGGCAAGAAACCAGCGACCTACATACTGGTCGTGTTGTGAGGCGCCGTGGCTGATCCGGACATCAACATCGCGACGCTGACACCCGATGATTACGCCGACCACGAGACAGTCTTGGCCGAACTGCTGCGCGACTGCGTCGCCACCGGCGCCAGCGTCAACTTCGTCATGCCGTTCGGCCTCGATGACAGCCTCGCCTACTGGCGTGACAAGGTGTCGCCTGCGGTGCAGGCCGGTCATCGCGACGTGTTCACCGCCCATGTTGCCGGCCGCCTTGCCGGCACCGTACAGTTGGATTTCGGCACGCCGCCCAACCAGCCACATCGCGCGGATGTGTCGAAGCTCTTGGTACATCCGGACTACCGCCGCCAGGGGATCGCCCGCGCGCTGATGATGGCGTTGGAGGAAAACGCCAGCCAACGAGGGCGGCGCCTCCTGACCCTGGATACCGCGACCGACGACGCGGAAGCGCTTTATCGTTCCCTCGGCTATCAGCGCTCCGGCGTCATTCCGGGCTACGCCCTGGACGCCGCCGGTGAACACTTCCTCGACACGATCATCATGTACAAGACGCTCTAACAGCCGATGTCGCCCTATGCGCCCCTGGTGATAATCGTGGCGGCAGCCATCGGCGGCGGTCTGCTGGCCGCGCAAGGGCCGATCTTCGCGCGCATGGCCATTCATGCCGGCGGCGCGCTACAGGCCGGTATGATCGCGTTCGGTCTGGGCTTCCTGGCGCTGATGGTCCTTTACGTCGTGACCGGAGGCACGCTTCCCAGGCTCGACGATCTCAGAACCGCGCCGGGATGGGTCTGGTTCGGTGGCGTGATCGGCGCGGCCATGGTGTTGCTGTCGATCGTTGCCGTACCGCGCATCGGTGTCGGCACCTTCATGGCTGCTGTGCTGTGCGGTCAGCTGTTCGCCGCCATCTTCTATGACCATGTGGGGGCATTCGGCCTGCCGACGAACGCCATCGATACCTCGAAGATTATCGGTGCCGGCCTGCTGCTTGCAGGCGCCTATCTGATCATCCACGACTAAGCTACGACCTCGTACCTCGGGGCGGAGACGGATTTATGTCTCGCAGCGGCGCCATGACACTGGACGAAACGGCCGGGATGCGGCTTCATGGCGCCAACAACCGGGGAGCGCGCGCCAAGCATGGATCTTCACGTCTACGCAGCCTTTGTCGTCGCAACGGCCATCATGATCTTTCTGCCCGGGCCCAGCGTCATCCTGACCGTCGCTCACGGCATCTCTTTCGGTTGGCAGCGCGCACTTGTGACCGTGGCGGGCGCGACCGCAGGTGTCGGCGTGCAGCTCATGATCGCCACCATCGGCCTCGTCTCACTGTTGCATGTCGTTGCCGAAGCCTTCGAATGGCTGCGCTGGGCGGGCGCGCTCTACCTCGTCTATCTGGGCATCAAGCAATGGCGTAGCGCCGCGGTGCCACGCGACGATACCGCGCCGCCGGCATCGCGCAAGAGCCTCTTCGTGCAGGGCCTCGTCATCACCATTCCCAATCCCAAGAGCCTGATCTTCATCGCGGCGTTCCTGCCCCAGTTCCTTGATGCCGCACGTCCGTTGGAAACCCAGTTCGCGATCATCGTGCCGACATTTCTGGTCATCACCTTTGTCGTCACCGGCGTCTGGGCTGTCGCCGCCGGCAAGGCCCGGCAGTTCCTGAGGAGCCCCAAGGCGCAGCGCGTCGTGGCGCGCGTCTCCGGCAGCCTGATGATCGCCGCCGGCGCCGGCCTTGCGCTGGCGCGGCGTTGACCCGAGACACGCCCATGGAAAGCGCGTGGTTGACATGGGCCAAGAGACTTCAGGCTATCGCTGCGACCGGCCTGCATTACTGCGAGGACGCCTTTGATCGGGAGCGCTACGAAGAAATCGACCAGATCGCGCAATCGATGATCGCCGAACTCGGCGCGCTACCAATCGAACAGGTTAAAGGCCTGCTGGCCGATCCCGCCATGGGTGGTTACGCGACACCCAAGATTGACGTACGGGCCGCGGTGATCAGCGACGGCAAGGTCCTGCTTGTGCGCGAGCGCGGTGACGGCCGATGGTCCCTGCCCGGTGGCATGGCCGATGTCGGTCGCTCGGCAACGGAAAATGTGGTCAAGGAAGTCTGGGAGGAAGCCGGCCTGCGGGTCGACGTGACGGACCTCTATAGTGTGCGCCACCGTGCCAAGTACGCCTATGATCCCGATATCCGTGACTTCTACAAACTTCATTTTCTTTGCCGGCAAACCGATGGTGCATCGCCCAAACCCGGCCTGGAGACAAGCGCTGTGGCATTCTTTTCGCCCGATGATCTGCCGGAATTGTCGACCGAACGTATTCTGGCAAGCGACATCGATGCAGCCTTTGCCTTTCATGCCGGCGCGTCGCGCCAGACTCATTTCGACTAAGGGGAACGCAGCAACCGTGTGTCTCGACAACCATGTGGTCGCCGCACCGTGCGGGCCTCCCAAGAGCCGGCAATGAGCGGCGTCACCTTCACCGTTTATCCGCTGGATCCGGACTTGCCGAGCAATCGGTACGGCGGACGCACCACGCTTTTCGAACGTGCAGGTTTTCTAGAAGTTGGCCGGGCGGGCACGCGCCGTTTCGATTTGCGCATTGCCTTCCGTTGACATGGTACCAAGAACAAAAGGCCCCTTGATGACCGATGTATCACTGACACTCGCCCTAGAGCACCGCCGGACCTGCCGGGAGTTCGACAGCCGCGCCCTGCCGCTACCGGTGGTGCATCGCCTGCTGTGGGCGGCCCAAGGCATCACCGGCGCCATGGGCGAGCGTACGGCGCCGTCGGCCCATGCGCTGCATCCCCTGCGCCTGGTGCTGGTGGTCGGCGCGGTCGAGGGGCTGGAGTCCGGCGTCTATGCCGCCGACCCGCAGACCGGGCGGCTGACCATGACCGTGCACCGGGATGTCCGTGGCGAATTGCAGGCCGCCGCGCTCGACGACCAGCCATGGATCGGTCTTGCGCCTTTCATGCTGACCTTGTGCGCGGACTTCGTGACGCCGGCGAAAGACTTTGCCGATCAGCCGCCCTATGGCCAGCGCGGCGAACGCTACGTCTATATCGAAGCCGGCGCGGCCGCCCAGAACGTGCAGCTTCAGGCGGTGTCGGAAGGGCTCGGCTGCGTCCTCGTCGCCGGTTTCAAGGACGAGGCGACGGCGGGCCTGCTCGACCTCAAACCCCCGCTCGCCCCGGTGCTGCATCTGTGCCTGGGCTGGCCGCAAATCCCCGACGGCACCGTCGACCTGTTCTCCGCATAGGACAAAAAGCCGATAATGCGTCCCTCGCCATGACGTCAAAGGGGGACCCATCCGATGGCATCGAAAGCGCGCAAGGCGCCATCACAAGCCGATATCAAGATCTTCATGCTGTCGACCGTCTCGCTTTCGGTCGCGGCTTGGGACATCGCGTTCAATCTGGGCGTCTTCAACACGATCTTCTTCGACAAGGTTTTCACGGTCTGGGCCGCCTCGACGGCGGCGCTGATCGCCAGTTTCTTCGTGCCGCCACCCGACGACCGCAAACGCCTGGTCAGCTGGCGTGGCCGGTTTGTGTTGCTGATCCCGACACTGTGGATGTTGGTCGATCTTGAGTCGGGCGTCAGCCTGACGGGCACCGAGATCGACACCCATCTCTCCTGGCTGTCGCTTGTCGTCGCGCTGGTCACCCTGCCCTACACGCTCTACGTGCTCGTCATCATGGTGACGCCCGACCTGATCAACCTGAAACAGCCCCGCTACTTCGCCGCCATGTTCGTCATCGTCGCCTTCATCGCCGCCGTCGGCCTTGCGGTCGGTCATTACAACGAGGATTTCCTGACCTGCCAGGACTTCATCATCTCCGGCAACGACACGCCGGCGCGCTGCAAGGGGTGAGGTAGGCGAACGATCAGTTCTTGAGTCTGGAAGGTGACTAAGTCTTTGCCAGCGGCCCAAGTGCCTTGATGAGCGGCTGCAGTTCGGCCTCATACATCTTCCAGCGGCCTACCGAGGAGCTGTAGAGCGGCTGGCGGACCTGCCAGGTGCTTGCCGTTACGACGGTGCGTTTGTTTTCGAAGAACCTCTCGCACCGTGGGTGCCAATCCAGTCCGCAGAAAGCAAGAAGGTCGCGCGACACCGCCTCCTGGTTCTCGATCATGTCCTCATAGGAAAGATCGTAAATCGGGAGTGGCAGCACCTCCCGCCAGTGGGTCATGAGGTCATGGTAAAGGCGGTAGTAGTGGGCGAGATCGTCGAGATCGAACGTGTGTTCCATGCCCGTGGCGAACTTCTTGAAGTAGCACGACAGGCAGACATCGAGTGGCGAACGCATGCAATGAATGATACGCGCGTTCGGAAACATAATGGCGATCAAGCCGAGATGCCGAAAGTTTGCCGGGTTCTTGTCGACGGTCCGTGCGGCACCCGATGCCAAGGTCGCCGTGCGGTGCAGGTACGCATCGGCAAACTGGCGGTGCGCAGTGACATCCATGTCGCGGAGACAACCGGGATAGATGGCGCCGGGTTTTGATTGGGCAGGAAGCGCGTTCGCGATGTCGGTGAGATCGCCCAGTTCGCCGAGCCCGGCTACCTTTGGGTGACTGGAGAGGATCTGCTCCACCAATGTCGTTCCCGAACGCGCCATGCCGACGATGAAGATCGGCGCGTCGCTTTCAACGCCATGGCCGGCATAACGATCGAACAGCGTCTTGTCGAAGACCAACTTCTGGTCGGCAGTGAAGGTCTCCTCCCACGTTCTGTCGTAGCTGCCCGCCATGAGGCGGTTGGCGTCGCGAAAGTGCGCGAAAGCAGGAGATGGTTTGCCCATGTCATCGTGCATTTTGCCTGCGGCAAAGTGCAAAAAGCAGCGCTCGGATTTTGAGAGATTCGATGTCTTGCAAAGTGCCTCGACCCTGTCGACCGTGCCGTCGCCCCGCTTGAACTTGTGCGACAAGGAAAGGCTGAAGTAGGCCTCGGCGAAGTCAGGCTTCAGGCTGATTGCCCGGTTCAGATGCCGGCGCGCGGCCGCCATGTCACCCAGGCGCTGATCGATCACCCCGAGATTGTAGTAGGGCAACGGATCGGAAGAGTCGATCTTGATGGCCGTCTTAAGGTAGCGCTGCGCGGCCTTCAGATCGTCCATGGCGAACGCGGCGATACCCAGTTGGGTCCAGGTCTTGGCGTGTTTTTTGTTCTTCTTGAGGATGTGTCGAAACACCTCGCCAGCCTCTAGATGTCGACCAGCCTTCTGCAGCGCCATGCCCTGGTTGAATCTGACAAGGATTTCCGGAACCAGAGGTTGCTCGGTGTTACGTGTTGTCGCCGGCATAGGCTTGTGCCGCGCAACTCTTTCGCCAGAAGTCGCCATGCGCATCGACCTTGAGTCCAAAGAGTTATTTGATCTAATCTTTGGCATATAACTCTTTCGATAAATAAATCTCTCACCAATATTACCTGACTATTGTTAACGATCTGTGTCGAATACGCAAATCTTCAACAATCGGCGCGATCTTGATCGCGTTGATGTTGCGAGTTTTGAACGGGATATTGTCTGGTCGTGTTTTTGCGCGGCACGCCGGCTTAAGCCGTGTCGGGCCAGCGCCAAAGCAGCCTTGCGTCATGGCGCGCTCGTGCCCGGGCGATACCACGCCGAACGATCGGCGCACCGACGGAGCGCCGCGCCAACACAAGGCGCGTCAACAGCAATGAAAGGATGAAGTGAAGTGGCGTCCCCAGGGGGACGCACGCGCCATCACCCATCGGCGCGACCGGTCGTCAGGCTTTAGATCTCAGTCAGACTAGGTCCGCTCTTGAGGGCTTAGCGGTCGGCCAGAGCAACATGCTCCAACACCTGTTGATAGCCATAGGTGGACGTTTCTGGTGTCCCCTGATTACCTTCTAAAAACGCGGGGTCCTTCGGGGACGCTTTGACATCCACTGAGATGCGTAGTGTCCGACCGACGCCCGCGCTCTTCGTTGATTGTATGATTTTATCTTGTCAAAAATTGGTTGAGAGTTGAAACCGCCTTTGCGGCAGCAGTCGACAAAATCCTCTTTTCCGATCAAGGCAATGTACGCTTGAGAATCTGAATTCGTTGGAATGAGTAACCAAAGGTCGTGCCGTCCAATGTCTTCACCAAAATCAACAAAGACGGGCACACTACTGGTGAACCATTCCATAAAGAGTCTACTGAACATTGGAAAAATGCTCATTATCAACGGCTGTTGAGAAACACTTAGTCCATGATCTCTGACCGTTTCGTTGAATTGTTTGAGATCCCTCTTTCGGCGACGGCCGTCAACAACCCACACCATACTCCCGTAAAATGCTTCACGTGACCGTCGCTCCACTGGATTGATGTGCGAGTGCTGAAACTCGATTACCAAGTCCTGATCTGTCTTCACATCGGCTACATGTTTCTCGCCATCATCTGCCCAACACACACCTTCCTGCCACTTAACAGGAAAGTGGTTCTTCCATTTGCGGTGCCACTCGGTTTCGCTTTCCCACCAGGAGTCGCATTTCCGTTTAGCCTTGTGTGCCCAGTGCCAGATGTTCTTTTCACCACATTTGGCGATGGTCGCTCCCCCACACACTAAACACTCACCCCGCAGGTGCGGTTGGGCTTCCTGGCGTTGTCCGTCAACATTGGCGAATTTCATTGTGCACCTCTTAGTGCAACCCTCTACCCGCGCAGGCAGGCCAACTACCGTGCCAACGCGTTCAGAAGCAGCCCGATAAACACAGCCCACAGCGCCAGCGTCACATGCCACAGCCGGATCGGTTTCTGCAATTGGCTGATGGGTTCGACCAGTTGGTTTGCCTCAGGACCGGTAACAGGCGCTTGCTCGATGTCCCTCGGCTGATCGTGGGTCTCATCCACCTTGTCGAGTTCATCAGAATCAAATCCTATCGCGTGATCTCGATAGCCCTGAATTGGCTCTGATCCGATTGGCTTGGGCGTTGTTACTTGAATGCTTTCCAAAATGGCCTGGCCCATCGTGTAGTGCTTCTTCTTCTCCAGAAAAAACGTTTGATGTTGATATGGTTCAGCTAAGTTTCGCTCGACCTCTCCTTGAAACACCAAAACCCTAATCGTAGCGATGCAAACGGCGTTTGGGCCTACCTCCTGGACGCGCTGCACGATGCCGTTGAAAGTTTCTTCCGGCACGTAAAACTCAAACCACAAGTCACCGGCTTGGCACTGATCGGCCCAGCTCCATTTGAGAACATCGTCATCAACAAAGCCGACAACACCCACTCGGTGGCCATCAATTGCGTGGATGCTAATTGTACCTTTTCCCGACCGAGAAAAACCTGTTGGGGGCTCCCCTCCATCCACAAGCAGGCTCAGCCCTCTATCGTCTTCCAGCGAGCATTTGCCGCGAATGAAGCGCACTCGGCCGCGATCAGGAACGCGGAATCGCTTGTTGAATACATTAACGCGTTGCTCGCGCTCCTTGGCATCCTCCTCAGTTTCTTCTACACCCTCAAAGATCGGTCTCTCACTTATGAGATCAACAAACTTTTCCCGCTCGTCCTCCGATTTGTTCTCGTCCGCACCGGGTGGTTTTGAGCGGGTGAGGTCGGCCTTTAGATCAGAGCTAGATTCATTCTCCAAGACCTTAAAGGAATCTGCGATTTGGACGTCATACATACAAACGAATAGAAGTCGCCATTCGGCATACCAATCGAAAGGGCGCTTTCCTTCCTCCCAGTATTCGATGAAATGAAAGTCGTTTTTCTTTTCGAGCCGCTTCCTAAAGTCTGACTTTTGAGTCTCAGCCGCCATCGCGAATCGCCTCCACGCGTAGTGCCTGGCCCTAGTTTAGAGTTCAAGCGGCTTGGCGAAAGCATCGATCTAACTGCAGGCCATCCGGAGCGCTCGACAGAGCCGGTCTTGGTGTCCGCCTTGGGTCATAAGCAGACTTCGATTGAGCTGAAGCATCATGTCTGCTCTTTGGTTGTTTCCCGACGTGTTCGCAGGATGAGTTTTTTGTCTTCGAACGACCGCCGCTCCGAGGTGTCGGCTTGGCGGGTGCGACCCTACTCCATGGATCGACTTTGTTAGTATGAGTTCGTGTCCTTGCCGGCGATTAACCGATAACGTCGATCAGCAACCGAATCTGTTTTGTCGTGCGCGTCAGTTTCGATGACGAAGCACGGGGTCTGATATCTTGCCTCAGCACGTCAAGATGTCTGAAAGGAGTTCTGGGTCGAACTTTGACGCATGCCGAGTTCAAACCGTGTCACGACAGCCATACATGTTGCCGGATTTCTTTCCAGACGATACTAAATCTACTAATCGTCAGCGACTTTGCGTCAGTGACTTGACACGGTCGGCGGTACTGAACAACGTCATTGCGTGCTGGTGGGGCTAGGTCGGCCACCGAACGGCGCGACGCTCATCCCGCGCCTGCTCTGCCAGCTTTCGTTTGAATGAGCACATGATCGAGCAACAACATGACCATGATGACGGACCTGATCGTAGATTCGGGCGGCGCTCCGCATGTTCTATTGCTAGCTCTGGAGGAAGAGCGCTCAGCAATTGGCCGACCGGACATCTCCGCGCCCGGGGTGGCAATGACATATGGGTGGCTGCCTCGGGCGACCGTGACAGCGTTCGACGGCGTCTTCATCGATGCCGGAACCGTCTTGTTCCTTGACCGCGAGCTCGAGGACAAAATCGCGCGCGTCGTGGCGGCGATAGCCGACGGCACCGATACGCCCGCCCTTCGCGCCCACTTGGTCGCGCTCGAGGCGCAGAAGGCCGAGCTGGCGAGCTCGGTCGGGCCCGACGAGCCGGACGCCGGCGACGTCGCCCTAATGCCCGACCTTGCCAAGCGCTACCGCGCCAAGGTCGCTATGCTCGAGCAGGCCTTGACCGAGGACCCACGCACGCGCGCCGGCGCGGCCGAGGAGATCCGCGAGCTCGTCGACTCCATAACGGCAATGCCACGCAACGAGCCCGCGCAATGGGATCTCAAGCTGACCGGCCGTCTCGAAGCGATTCTGGCGCTCGCTGCTGGAACGCTCGGCGAACGCCGGCACGGTACACAGCGCGAACATGATCGAAAAGGTGTGATAGCGAGTGCGTCCCCAGGGGGACTCGAACCCCCGTTTTCGGCGTGAGAGGCCGATGTCCTAGGCCACTAGACGATGGGGACGCAAGACGCCATCGGGCGTGGAATACCTGACATAGTGGCTTCCCTTGATCCGGTCAACAGGTGCGTGACACGCGGCGTTGGGGTGCCGACACCTGGACGGCGTTGCGGTCGACGGGTTTACGCCCATCGCCTGAACGTGAGCGTTGGGCGCTTGTCCGATGTCTTCGGCCGTGCGACTATTTTTTCCTGTCATGGCAGGTGGTTGACTGGACTGGAAAGGGAGAGCATGGGCGGTTTGATTGAGTTTTCGCGTCCCGATGGCGGCAGCACAAAGGGTTATCAGGCGCATGCCGGCGACGGCCGGCCTGGCGTCGTCGTGATTCAGGAATGGTGGGGTCTGAACGACCAGATCTGCGGCGTCGCCGACCGCTTCGCACGCGCCGGCTATAACGCCATCGCGCCGGACCTTTATCAGGGCCGGGTCACCACCGTGCCGGACGAAGCCAACCATATGATGGAAGGCCTCGACTTTCCCGGGGCGACCAACGAAGACCTGCGCGGCGCGGTCCAGCACCTGAAGCAGACCAGCGGCAAGGTCGCGGTGATGGGTTTTTGCATGGGCGGCGCGCTGACCATTGCCGCCGCGGTTCATGTGCCGGAGACCGATGCGGCCGTCTGCTTCTACGGCATTCCACCCGCGTCTTTCGCCGATCCCGCCACCATCAAGGTGCCGTTCCAGGGCCACTTCGCCAATATCGACGACTGGTGCACGCCAGCGGCGGTCGACGAGCTGGAGGCGTCGATGAAATCCGGTGGCGTCGACTATGAACTCTTTCGTTATGAGGCCCAGCATGCGTTTTTCAACGAGCGGGCCGAGGGCATCTACGACACCGCTTGCGCCAACCAGGCTTGGGAGCGTATGAGCGCGTTTCTTAGCGGACATCTGTGAGTGGGCGGAACGGCTGACAACGACATGACCAATCTGAACGAGACACCGCGGCGTCGGCGGTCTTGCGCGCCGCTTGCCGTCTTGTGCGGCGCGGCCATGGTGCTGCTCGCCGCGTGTCAGTCACCCAAGACGTCGGCCCAGCTCAGTGACAGCGACTATGTCGATAACTTCGAGACGATCGCGTTCTATCGCGAGTTCGACCCCGACAAACGCGCGCGCCGGCTGACGCGCTGGGAAGAGCCCTTGAACGTCGCCCTGGTCGGCGATGTTACCGATCGTTATCTCGAGTACACCCTGGTGCATCTGGACGAGATATCCGACATGAGCGGGTTGCCCATCAACATCGTCGGGCCTGAAAACAAGGCGAACGTGGTGGTAATTTTCTCGCCCGACCCCTTCAGACAAGCGGTCACGACCTATCGCGACGTTTACCGGCCCTTCTTTTCCAGCGAACGGCTGATGGAGAAGCTGACCGCCGAGATGGAGGACCAGGCGACGTGCTACGGCCGCATCGTCACCGCCGACGACCGGCCCAATGAGATCGTGGCGGCCGTCATCTTGATCCCGACCGATCTCGGCCGCTTTATCGTGCGCGCCTGCATCATCGAGGAATTGACCCAGGCGATGGGCCTGTTCAACGATTCCGACGATGTCGAACCGTCGATTTTCAACGACTCCAGCCCCAACATGGCGCTGACCGACCACGACCGCATCCTGTTCCGCCTGCTTTATGACCGGCGCCTGTCGCCCGGCATGTCATGGCCGGAGGCCGAGCCGATCGTGCGTCAGGCGGTGACGGAAATCCGCACCTAGTTCACAAACCCTCGGATTGTCGAGAGCTGCGCGGCGGCGGAATCGTGCGGCCGCGTTCACGGGCATACCGATCAGCGGTTTTGTTATTGCAAGTCATTCGCATTTGCGTTTAAGACTCCCCGTCAACGACCACCTGTGGGGACAACCATGCGAAAGACCAGTCTTGCCGTCGCCGCGGCGGCTGCCCTGTGGACGGCGCCTGCCCTGGCCGATGTCGATACCAACGCCGTTCTGACGACCTATGCCGATATCGCCGAAGCGACCTATGCCGACTCGCTGCTGCGCGCCGAACAGTTGCACAACGCCGTCGAGACGCTGGCCGCCTTGCCCGACGAGCGTCATCTGAACGAGGCCCGCGAGGCCTGGCGTCAGGCCCGCGTGCCCTATCAGCAGTCCGAGGCCTATCGTTTCGGCAACCCCCTGGTCGACGATTGGGAAGGCCGCGTCAACGCTTGGCCGCTGGATGAAGGTTTGATCGATTACGTCGAGACGATCAGCTACGGCGAAGAATCCGACGAGAACCCCTATTACACCGCCAACGTGGTCGCCAACGCACAGCTGCGCATCGGTGGCGTCGAGATCGACGCGACGACCATCGACATGGCGCTCTTGCAGGAACTGCACGAAATCGACGGCGTCGAAGCCAATGTCTCGACCGGTTATCACGCCATCGAGTTCATGCTGTGGGGCCAGGATCTCTACGGCACCGGCCCCGGCGCCGGCGATCGTCCGGCGACCGACTTCGATTCCGCCAACTGCACCGGCGGCAACTGCGACCGGCGCGCGGCCTACCTGCTGGCCGCGAGCGAGCTCTTAATCGAAGACCTCAAGGAGATGGTTGCGCAGTGGGGCGCCGATGGCGCCGCCCGCGCCGCGGTGATGGAAGGCGGCCCCGAACAGGGTCTTTCCATGATGCTGACCGGCTTGGGCAGCCTGAGCTATGGCGAGCTGGCCGGCGAGCGCATGAAGCTTGGCCTGATGCTGCACGATCCCGAAGAGGAGCATGACTGCTTTTCCGACAACACCCACTGGTCCCACTTCTATGACCAGCAAGGCATGGTGAACGTCTATAACGGCCACTACACCCGCGTCGACGGCTCGGTCGTCTCCGGCCCGAGCCTGGCAGACCTGGTGAGCGCCACCGACCCGGAGGCCAACGCGGCCATGCAGGCGGCGCTGAGCGCGACCAACGCGGCGATGCTGGAAATGGTCAAGACGGCGGAAGCCGGCAAGGCCTATGACCAGATGCTGGCCGAAGGCGATGACGCCGGCAACATGCTGGTCGAGAACGTCGTGAGCGCGTTGAGCACGCAGACACGCGCGATCGAAAACGTGGTTGCGTCCTTGGATCTCGGTTCGATCGAGATCGAAGGCTCTGACAGCCTTGGCGATCCTGACGCCGTCTTCCAGTAAGGAGGCGGCGATCGACGAGGGCCGGACACACTTATGCCCCTTTGCGTGTCCGGCCCTTTTCGCCTAACGAAACACCATGCGCGCCTTCATCCTTGTCACGCTTCTGGCTCTCGTCGGTCTCTATGCGGCGGCTATCGCCAGTACGCCGGGCGAGGAGAACGCCGCCATCGTCGCACCGACGACGGACTTCACGGCCGCCGAGCGCTACGAGACCAATCAGGGCGGCGCCGGTACGTTTCGCGGCACCATCAACGCCAACGTCTTTTCCCAGCCGTCGAGCAACATCACGTCCGAACAGCGCCTGTTGTTTTCGGTCGGCAACGGTTTCTTCAAGCGTGTCTGGGTGACCGCACCGGCATCGACCCGATCGGCGGACGGTCTGGGCCCGCTCTATAACGCGCGCGCCTGTCAGCGGTGCCACCTGAAAGACGGCCGCGGTCATCCGCCGTCGGCCAACTGGCCTGAAGACAACGCGATCTCCATGTTCCTGCGCCTCAGCATTCCACCGCAAACCGACGAGCATATCGCGTTGCTGGAGAGCGGCCAGGCCAACGTGATCCCCGAGCCGACCTATGGCGGCCAACTGCAGGACTTCGCCATCGGCGGTCTGGCGGGTGAAGGGCGCATGGTCGTGACCTATGAGGAGTTCCCGGTCGAGTTGGCCGGCGGCGAAATCGTCATGCTGCGCGCGCCGACCTATGAGATCAGCGACCTCGGCTATGGCGCAATGCATCCCGACGTCATGATGTCGCCGCGCGTCGCACCGCAGATGATTGGCCTTGGTCTCCTGGAAGCCATCGACCCCGACGACATCCTGGCGCAGGCTGACCCAAACGACACCAACGGCGATGGCATTTCCGGGCGCCCCAACATGGTGTGGAGCAAGGAATTGGGCGACGTCACCCTGGGCCGGTTCGGCTGGAAAGCAGGCGAGCCCTTCTTGAACCAGCAGAACAGTCACGCCTTTACCGGCGATGTCGGCCTGTCGACACCGCTTTCGCCCTATGCCTGGGGCGATTGCACCGAGAGCCAGAGCGCGTGTCTTTCCGCACCCCATGGCAACGACGACGATGGGCACGAAGCGACCGCCGAGATGATGGAGCTGATGCTGTTCTATACCCGCAACCTCGCGGTGCCTGCGCGCCGCGATGTCGACGATCCCGCCGTCCTGGCTGGCAAGCAACTGTTCTACGAGACCGGCTGCGTCGCCTGCCACACGCCGAAATACGTCACCATGACGTTGGACGATCGCCCGGAGCTGTCGCACCAGTTGATCTGGCCCTATACGGACCTTCTGCTGCACGACATGGGCGAAGGTCTGGCCGACGGCAGGCCGGAAGGCCGCGCCTCCGGCAGTGAATGGCGGACGCCGCCGCTGTGGGGCATCGGCCTGACCGAGACGGTCAGCGGCCACACCTTCTTTCTGCACGATGGGCGCGCCCGCAACCTGACCGAAGCGATCCTGTGGCATGGCGGCGAAGCACAGGAGGCGCGTGACAGTTTCGCCGCAATGGACCAGGAAGACCGCACCGCCCTGCTGCGCTTCTTGGATTCGCTCTAGAGGCCATCATCGCCGGCGCGTTCGATCTGATCCTGCGACTCAATAGCCTCGAGGGCGACACGTCACGGCGACGCGGTTGACGGGGCTCGCGCGGTCCTGTCACCTTCCTGGGCGACATGCCCGTAGCGCTAGAGGGCGTATTCAGGGGGGCGTCACCCATGCCGTTTGCCGGACCGGCCTTGCCGGGACCTGCTGATCTGACCGATCTGCTGGCGACCGCATTGGCAGACAAACCGGACGAGACCGCCCTGGCCTCGCCGACGAGGGTCTGGACGTGGCGAGAGCTGGAGCGCGAGATCGACACGCTCGCGGCGCATCTCGTCGCAATGGGGTTGCGTCGTGGCGACCGGGTCGCTTCGCTGATGCCCAACCGCGGCGAACTTCTGCTGCACTACCTCGCCTGCCTCAGGGCCGGCCTGATCGTGACGCCGTTGAACTACCGCTATACGGCGCCCGAGATCGATTACGCCCTGGACATGAGCGGCGCCGCGATCCTGCTCACGCACGCCGACCGCGCCGACGATGTCCGGGCAAGCGCCCTGGCCGGTGAATTGCCGTTGGGCATCATCGCCTTTGGCGGCCCGCTGGAGGGCGCGGGACAATTGGAGGACTTGATCGCAGGCCGAAGGCCGTCTGTCGACCTCCCTGATCCCGATATCCACGCGCCCGCCCTCGTGTTCTTCACATCCGGCAGCACCGGCAAGCCAAAGGGCGTGACCCACAGCCTCGCGTCGTTCGGCTCGGTCGTCGCGGGTTGGTCTCGCGCCATGGCGGTGACAGGTGAGGACGTGGTGTTTCCCGGCGGTTCGATCGCGCATGTCGGATCGCTGGTTACGGCCTTTGCCGCGTTTGCGGCGGGCTCCGGCGTGGTCGTTGCCCACAGCGTCGATGGCGATGAGATCCTGTCACTGCTGCGCGACAACCGGCCGAGCGTTCTTGTCAGCTTGCCGTCGGCGCTGATCGACCTGGAACGCGATCACGGCGCGACACGAGAGGATTTTGCTTCCCTGCGCCTTTGCATCAGCGGCGGCGACAAGTTTCCTGCCAGTGTCGAGAAGGAGTTCACCGATCGCACGGGATTGGTCATCAATGAGACCTATGGCCTGACCGAAGCGACCGGCTGTCTGTTCAATCTCTCTCAACCGGTCGCCAAGGCCGGGTCTACAGGTACGGTTACCCCCGGATTTACGCTCAGCATCCGCGACGACAGCGGTCAGGAGGTGCCAGCGGATGTCGACGGCAAACTCGGGGTCAGCGGCGCGCCGGTGATGATCGGTTACTGGAACAATCCCCAAGCGACCGAGGCGGCGCTTGTCGACGGTTGGTTCGACACGGGCGACGTCATGCGTGTCGATGGCGACGGCTACTTCTGGTTTCGCGGCCGCAAGAAGCAGATCATTGTTCACGACGGTTCCAACATCGCGCCGCAGGACATCGAGGAAGTCGTCATGGGCCATCCGGCGGTAGATCTCGCCGGCGTCGTCGGCGTCCATGACGAGGTGCACGGTGAGAACGTCTGGGCCTATGTGACATTGATTGACGGAGTCGATAGGCCCCGCAACCAGGACATCATCCGCTTCGCAAGAGATAGGGTTGGCTACAAGGCGCCGGAGGTGATCCTTGTGCTGGATACCATGCCCGTTAACCCGGCCGGCAAGGTCGACCGGTTGGCTTTGAAGAAAATGGCCGCAGAGAGGGTGTCCGCGGAACATCTGCACTGATGTCACGTACGCCGGGTCGGACTTGCCGTAACGCCAGCTACTGAAGAGACCGACAGTCCAGAGCCTTGACTCGCTCGGGCTGACCATGCCTAGTCGAACAACGATCTATCGGGCGGAACGGATCACCTCGGGGGGCGATGTCATGTCAGCGATGGCCAAGATTACACTGATGTTCGTCGTCTTCGTCGACCTGATCGGACAAGGATTGGTCTTTCCGATCATCAACACGCTGATCATGGACCCGTCTACCGGTTTTTTACCGGAGGACACCTCCATGGGCATGCGCCACTTCGATTATGGGCTGGTCATCGGCATCTTCTTCCTGTCTTGGTTTCTGGGCGTCGTCTACGTTGCCAAGGTCTCCGATTCGATCGGACGCAAGAACGCTTTGCTCATCTGCCTCGGCGGCGCGCTGACCGGCTACGCCGTAACGCTGGTCGCGCTCTACGTGAGCAGTCTTTGGCTGTTGATCCTGGGGCGGGCGATTACCGGCTTCACGGCGGGCAACCAACCGATCGCCCAGGCCGCGATGATCGACGGCAGCACGGACGATGCCGACCGCGACCGCAACATGGGTTTCATCGTCACCGGCATCAGCTTCGGTCTGGTCGGCGGCCCGATCATCGGCGGCCTGCTGTCCGATCCCGTCGTGTTGGGTAGCTGGGCAAGCCTCAAGCTGCCGTTCTACGCAGCATTCGCGATGGTGTTGCTCGCCATCGTGATGGTGATCGTCTTCTTCCGCGATATCCGCACCGAACGCCTTCCCTTCGTTTTCCGTCCGCTCGATATCTTCGACAGCTTGTGGCAGGTGACCCGGCATCCCATCGTCATGCGGATCATGCCGGTCTATGCACTGTTCATGATCGCGAACGTCACCTTCTACATCTTCGTCGACAATTACCTGACCAGTGCGTTCGGCTATGGCGTTCTGGGCGGCAGCATCGCGATGCTGGTGATCGGCGTCGCGCTCGCGACAAGCAGCACCTTCTTGGTCAAGCCGGTGCAGTCGCGCTTCGCGAAGCAGTACATCGTGGGCAGCGCTTCGGCGGTCATGGTGATCTGCTCGTTGGCGTTCGTGCTGATCCCCGTGGGGTGGCTGACCTATATTCCCATATTCCTCTTCTACTTCCTGTTCGGCGTTGCCTATCCGACCCTGCTCGGCATGTTCTCAGGCGCTGTGAGCAACGACGATCAGGGGTGGGTCATGGGTGTCACGACCGCCGTCTTTTGCCTCGCCGGCGGCGTTATGTCGCTGATCGGTGGCGAATTGATGGGCTTCAACATCCGCTCGCCCTACTACATCGCCACCGCGGCGGCAGCCCTAGGTTTGCTGTTCCTGGTCACCACGTGGGGCGCGCCGGCGATACGAAAGCTGACGGCGCGGCCCACCGAACAGTGAGAAACCGTCGGCTGAAGCTGCCGTTCTAGCGCGCTTTCCGATCAATTTGCATCACCGGCCCGCTCCCCCACCCGGCCACCCATGGCAGTATCCTTGGGGCGGTCGGGTGGGGGAGAGGGTCGGTGCCGATTCCGTTCGAACGGAAAATGCCCTAGCGCTCGACCTCGACGCGTCGAATGCGCCCGTCGGGGTGGAAGTAGACACGCTCAACGCCGCTGCTCGCTTGGCCGTCCATCGTGATGACGAAGTCGAAGGCGACGCCGTCTTCGCCGACGGCACGAAAGCTCTCCGGCTGCCAGTGAACATCCGGATTGGCGTCAAAGAAGGTTGTGTTCATCGCCAGGATCGCTGGGGCACCGTTGTGCTCGCCAACGCCCGATGACGAATAGGTCGCGTCATCGGCCAGCATGCCGGCGATCCGTTCGACGTCGTGATCGTTCGACGCGTCGACATAAGCCTGGGTGCGCGCAATGAGGTCGGCAGGGCTCACGATGCGCCCTCGCGCGCCGCGGTGATCAGTTTGTCGACATCCTCCGCCTGCGTGTTGAACGAACAGACGAAGCGTACCGAGCCGGTTCCGTCACCATTGTCCGACAGCGGATAGGTGCCGATGCCGGCGGCGACAATGGCGTCGAACGAAGCTTGCGGCAGACGGCAAAAGACCTCGTTGGCCTCGACAGGGCTGTCCAGTGAAACGCCCGAGATATCAGCCAAACCGGCCGCCAGGCGCGCCGCCTGGGTGTTGGCGTGCCCGGCCCAGGTCAGCCAGTTGTCGTTGCTGATATAGGCCTCCAACTGCGCGGAGAAGAACCGCATCTTGCTGTAGAGCTGACCGGCACGCTTGTGCAGCCGGGCAAGCCGGCCGGCGCGCTCCGGCGACGGGTTGAACAGCACAATGCCCTCGACCGCCATGCAGCCGTTCTTGGTCGCGCCGAACGACAAGAGCTCGACGCCGGCGCGCCAGGTGAGATCACCAGGCGCGCAGCCAAGGGCGGCGACGGCGTTGGCGAAACGTGCGCCGTCCATGTGAAAGGTAAGCCCCTCCGCCTTGGCCAAGTCGCCGATCGCGCCGACCTGATCGACGCTATAGAGCGTGCCCGCCTCCGTCGCCTGGGTAATCGACACCGCGGATGCGAGCGGATGATGGACGTCGTCGCGCGGATAACGGGTCGCCGCGGCGCGCAGGGTATCCGGCGAAACTCGGCCCTGATCGCCCGCCAGCAGGTGCAGCTTGGCGCCGCCGGTGTAAAACTCCGGACCGTTGGCCTCGTCGATCGTGATGTGGGCTTCTTCGTGACAGAAGATCTCGCCCCAGGGCGGCGTCACCGTAGCGAGCGCCAGACCGTTGGCGATCGAGCCGGTGCCGACCGGCATGACCCGGCACGTGGTTTCGAAAAGATCGGAGAAACGCGCGTCCAACCCTTCGGTCATCGCGTCCTCGCCATAACTCGCGACGCCACCGTTGTTGGCGGCTTCCAGGGCAGCCATGATCTCCGGCGCGATGCCGGTGACGTTGTCACTGCCGAAATGGGCCTTGGACGGGAGATTGCTCATCAGGGATTCCGGGGCAAAAGTTCGAGGGTACCGAGCACCTCGCCGGTGCGCCGGTCTATGGTGATGATCTGCTGGCTGCCGTCGCCGAGGCGCGTCAGCAGGCTTATCGCATCCCCATCACCGGTCATGGTCATGACTTCCGCGCCCGCCGGCAGCGCGACCGCAACATCAACGTAGGTGCCGGCACCTTGGCTTGTCGTTTCGTTCTCGGCAATGCTGTCGCCGGCCTTGTCGATAACGACCATGACGATCAGGATTGTCAGGCCGACAATGCCGATCCCCAATCCAATGACGACAGCCTTGATTGTGTTAAGACCAAGGTTCATGCAGAACGTTCCCAACCATGACATGCCCTACCTGACGATGAACCGCCGATGACCGAACGACGGACGCTTGAGCATATCGTCGCGGCCGACGAAGCGGGCGATAGGCTCGATCGCGTGCTGGCGCGCGCCCATAGCGATTTGTCACGTGCGCGCATCCAGTCGTTGATCGAGGGCGGCCGGCTGATCGCCGGCGGCGTGACGATAACGGACGCCAATTACCGGGTCAAACCGGCGGAGCGCCTGACATTGCGGATCCCGCCGGCGAGCCCCGCGCGACCCGAAGGCGAAGCGATTCCTCTCACGATAGCCTTTGAAGACGAGCATCTTCTGGTTGTGGACAAGCCCGCTGGCTTGGTCGTTCATCCGGCCGCCGGGAACCCCAAGGGCACCCTGGTCAACGCGCTGATTGCCCATTGCGGCGACAGCCTGTCGGGAATCGGCGGCGAAAAGCGCCCGGGCATCGTCCACCGGCTGGACAAGGATACCAGCGGGCTGATGGTTGTCGCCAAGACCGACCGGGCCCATATACACCTTTCTAACCAACTTTCCGCACGCACCCTATCCCGCGAATACGCCGCCCTCGTCTGGGGCGTTCCCACGCCTCTGGAAGGCCGAATCGAGGGAAACATCGGGCGCAGCCGTAGGAACAGGAAGAAGATGGACGTGTTACAGGAAGGCGGTAAGCCGGCCCTGACGCACTATCGCGTCGAGCGTGCCTATGGCCAGTTGGCCAGTCTGGTGACCTGCCGCCTGGCAACGGGGAGGACCCACCAAATTCGTGTGCATATTGCCCATATCCGCCATCCCGTCCTGGGCGACCCCACCTATGGCGGACGCCACCAGAACCGCACAAACGCTGCACCTTTGGACGTCCAGACGGTTCTGGCGGGGTTCAAACGGCAGGCGCTGCATGCCCGGCGTCTGGCCTTTCACCATCCCGCCACAAATGAGATGGTAGAGTTAGAAAGCCCGCTGCCAGCCGACATGGCAGCCCTCGAAAACGCCTTGGAGGGCGCGTTTCCGGTGACGTGACATAAAGTTGACTCCTGTAGTCGGATATATTGAACTAAGCATGACGCCGCCGCGTAGGAATGGACGATGCCCCAGGCGTCGCGGGTGGCGGTGTCCTACAGCCCGAGGTTGAACATATGGCCCAGTTACGGCTGCCGGCGCTGACGCCGGAAAGCAGTTTGAGCAACTATCTGCGCGAGATCCGGAAGTTTCCGATGCTCGAGCAGCAGCAGGAATTCCAGCTCGCCAAGCGCTGGCGCGAAGATGGTGACGTCGACGCCGCCCACGAACTGGTGACGAGCCATCTGAGGCTGGTTGCCAAGATCGCCATGGGTTACCGCGGCTATGGCCTGCCCCTGGCCGAGCTGATCTCCGAAGGCAATGTCGGCCTGATGCAGGCCGTCAAGCGCTTCGATCCCGATAAGGGCTTCCGCCTGGCGACCTATGCCATGTGGTGGATCCGCGCGGCGATCCAGGAATACATCCTGCACTCGTGGTCGCTGGTGAAGATGGGCACGACGGCAGCCCAGAAGAAACTGTTCTTCAATCTGCGCAAGCTGAAAGGCCAGTTGCAGGCGATCGACGACGGCGACCTGCCGCCGGAAACGGTGACGGAGATCGCGACGCGCCTGGACGTGCCGGAACAAGACGTCGTCTCCATGAACCGGCGCCTGTCGAGCCCCGACCATTCGCTGAACGCGCCGCTGCAACAGGACGGCGACGGCGAATGGCAGGACTGGCTAGTCGACGAAAGCGACAACCAGGAAGAGACGCTCGGCGACCGCGAGGAGTTGGAGTCGCGCCGCGCGCTCTTGGCCACCGCCATGGAGGCCTTGAACGAGCGCGAGCGCTATATTCTGGTCGAGCGCCGTCTGTCGGAAGAGCCGAAGACCCTGGAAGAGCTTTCCCAGGAGTACGGCATCAGCCGCGAGCGGGTGCGCCAGATCGAGGTGCGCGCGTTCGAAAAGCTGCAAAAGGCGGTGAAGAACGCGGCAGCCGAGCGCCGGCCGGTGCCCGCCGCCTGAGCGCTCTGTTCGAACAAGGAAATGCGGTCGGCCCGCGCCAGCTTGGTGCGGGCCGATCGTCTTCTAGGATGTCCGACCGACCATGCGCTTGAGTGTCGCGTCTTTGTCGATGACATGGTGTTTTAGCGCCGCCAGCACATGGACGACGATGAGGATGATCAGGATATCGGCGAGCCACTCGTGGATCTCGCCCGCGATGTCGTTGACCGATTTGCTTTCAGGCAGCGCCGGCAGGCTGAAAATACCGAAGAACGACACCGGGTGACCGCCTGTCGATGACAAGATGTAGCCGGAAATCGGCATGCCGAGAATGGCCAGCAACAAGGCCAAGTGAACAGCCTTGGCGGCGAGTTCCTGCCAGCGTGGTATGGTGGCGACATCATCAGGGAAGCGCCAGACGACACGCCACAAGAAACGCCAAAGGCCGTAGACCAGCACAAAGACGCCAATCGATTTGTGCAAATTGATCCACCAGGTGAGCTCTGGACCGCGCGGCAGATCATCCATGTAAAGACCGATCGCCAACATCGCGATGATCGCGACCGCTATCACCCAGTGATTGACGATCGATACGCTGCCAAAGCGTTTTCCGACGTCTTTCATGGCCACGGCAAATACCCCCCGGACGCTACAATGGTCTTTAGAAACTAAGAAAAGCGCTCGGGGCCTGACCAGCTAAAACGAGACGACCATGCCCAACGACACGAAGTTCGAGGCATCGTCCACGCCGTTGATCGTGCCAAAAATTCCGGAACGGTGCTGCAAACGACCAAGCAACGCGTAGTTCGGATAGTCGGGCAAGGCCAGCGTCAGTTCCAGGTTGAGCTGATTAAGGGTCTTCTGGCGGATGCCTGTCTTCTGGAACTCGAGCTGGGACTGACGGGTTGTGATGCTGGGACCGAGACCGACCGCCATCGTCGTGACGACGAAATGATCCCACGGGAAATCGTGCACACGGCCATTCAGGGCGATGCCGAACTCGCCATACCGCTGCGAGCCGTAGTGCTGGCCATACATCGCCTCCAGCTCAAACCAAAGATGATTGCCGAAACCGCCAATCCGACGCCGCAGCGCCGCGGCCAGGACGCGCTCTGAATTGCCATCGACATTGAAGAGTTGGCCAACAATGTCGCTGAAGCTGTCATTGGTGCCCTCGCCGCCAAACACCGCAACGGACCACTTGGGATCTTCGGCGTGACGCCAATCCCACAGATCGGCGCCGAGGCTGCTACCAGGCGCGGACATCCCGATCATGGCCGCAAGCACCGTAACGCGCAGACATGAACACACCATAAGGCGACTCCGCCAATGGATGACGCAGTCAGACCTACACCGAAACGCGAGCGAAAAACAACGTCCTACGCGCGACGATAGATGTTAAGCAGGTGGCTCCGGCTCAGGGAGCCTCCGGACATGTGACGTTGAGGCAAGCCTCGCTGGCCGCCCGTTCTTCCTCAGGAAGCTGGCAGCAGATACCGTCTTCGCCGTCCTCGACCTCGATCTCCTCGACGATCTTTTCTTCCTTGAACTCGATGACGACCTGATTGGTCGTTCGATCGACCGTTGACGGCGACACGCCGAACAGGCTCTGGGTCTCATCGGCGAATTGTGCATGGGCCAGGCTGGGCACCGCAAAGGCGAAAGCCGATATCAGCAACACTTGCCGTAACTTACGGAAACTCATGGCAAAACTCCGGCGCCCGACATGTTGGTCATGTCCTCTATATGGGTATTATAGACACTAATGGCGACCACGCCGAAACGCGATCCGTTAACGTGTGCGTGCGGTCACACCTCAAGCGGCAGGCCCGGCAAACAACAGCAAATTTCCGTCAGGATCGACCACAACAAAGCCGCGGGCGCCCCAGGGCTCCTGTCTCAATGTCTGATGAAACGTGACCCCGGCTTGCTGATAGTCCAGGTAGAGCCGCTTGATCTGCGCCGCCGTCTCCACGGTCACCGTCGCCGACAACAAAGTCTCGCGCTGCCTGATATCGCCCATGAAGACCGGCTCTTTCACAAGCCGCAGGTTGAGCAGCGCAGCGTCGCGCCCGACTTGGCCGTAGAACGGCGGATCGCCATGGAGAAACGCGACCGAGAAGCCGAGTTTGTCGGTGTAAAATTCACACGCCGCCGCCATGTCGGAAACATAGAGCTGCGCCTCGATTGCACTGAGTACGGGATGCGAAACTGTCTTCGTGTCACGTTCTTTCATGTCTGACATTCCTGCCTTTAGCGCCTGCCAGGACTCGAAACCGCACTTATGCGCGACAAGCTCCTGCGCGTCGGCAAGCCTGAACGGTGCCTCGAGCACCTGCTTGTCACTCATGTGTCCGAAACGCGGTAGAGCAATCCTGATCTCTGCGGCGACGGGATAATAACGCTCGCGGTGCCAGCGCAGGACTTGTTTGGCTTGTTTACGAAGGTTCTCGAGATTCGGCATGGGCGCGTGATGTATTGATGACACGTAGGCGGGCATAGCCCCTTCAGCCAAAAGCCGACGCGCCCTACGAGAGCGCACCGAGATTGGCCGCGACACCCATAGCTTGTCAATCGCGCCTGGCGATTTTTGGTCAGCCGATCGTCCAGAAATCGCGCGGCGCGCGGGTCGTCAGCAGCTCAGCGCCGTCTTTGGTGATCACGGCGTTTTCCTCGTGCACGATCATCTTGCCTGGCGCGTACTCCATGCCCGGCTCGATGGTCAACACCATGCCGGCCTCGATGACCGTTGTGTCACCCGGCATGTTGGACGGCGGCTCAGTCAACTGCATGCCGAGGCCATGGCCCATGCGCCCGACATTGTTCCCGATCGACCCGGCGTCCTCCAAGAGCTCGCCCATCACGCGCCAGACATCTTCGACGGTAGCGCCCGGGCGCGCGGCGGCGAGGCCGGCCTCGGTCGCATCCCATACCGCGGCATTGGCGCGGCGCGCGGCATCGCTGACATTGCCAACCGCGTAGTTGCGGTCGAAGTCGCAGAAATAGCCGTCGTAGAACGAGCCGGTATCGATGAACAGGATATCGCCCTCTTCCATGACCCGGTCGTTGGGGCCGCAAACGATCTGATCGACGCCGCCGGGACCGGCGATGCCCGGCATGAAGGGCACGGAATCGGCGCCGCGCGCCAGAACATCCATGGTCAGCCTGCGGCATGCTTCGCGTGGCGTATCGCCGACATGCACGTAGGATGGCAGCTCTTCGTAAGCATCGCTCGCGATCTGGCAAATGAAACGGATGTGCTCGATCTCTGCCGGGGTTTTGACGCCGCGGATGCGCCAGATCGCCGGCGATCCGTTCATGATCTCGAGGCCCGGCAACGCGTCGCGCAGATCGTCGAGCTGGGCGACCGGCATCCTGAGCGCCATCTCGCGCCCCAGTTCCGCGCCGACGCGACCGAATGTACGCGGCAGTTGCGCGAGCGCTTCGGCCAGCAGCGACGTGCCGTCGTCGTCGGGCTGAGGGGCCGGCCAGGAGCGCACATCGTCGAGCCAGGTCGCTATCATTTCCGCCGCACCGATTTCCGGGACCACGGCAACCGGCTTGCCTTCGGCGGGCACGACAACGAACCACGGCCGGGTCGGACTTTCCCAGAATTGGCTGGCAAAACCGGTGACGTAGCGGATGTTGGGCGGCGTCGTCAGGAGCAACGCATCGAGCTCATACTCGCGCATAATGGCTTGTGCCCGCGCCGTGCGCTGCTCGAACTCAGCGGGCGTAAACCCGCGTGGCGGTGGCGTGCGTTGTTGCCCCATGCTGCCCCCTACTCCCAAGTAAACCCTCAGTCGGCAAACGGATCGGTCACCAGGATCGTATCCTCGCGCTCCGGGCTGGTCGACAGCAGCGCCACCGGTGCCTCGATCAGTTCCTCGATGCGGCGCACATACTTGATGCAGGTCGCCGGCAGGTCGGCCCAGCTGCGCGCACCCTGGGTGCTCTCGTCCCAGCCTTCCAGGTTCTCATAGATCGGCTCGACGCCCGCCTGGATCTGCTGCGCGGCCGGCAGGTGATCCAGGATGACGCCGTTATAGCGATACCCCACGCAGACCTTGAGCGGCATGATGCCGTCCAAGACGTCCAGCTTGGTCAACGCGATACCGTTGATGCCACCGATCTTGATTGCCTGGCGCACCATGACCGCGTCGAACCAGCCACAGCGGCGCGGTCGCCCGGTCACGGTACCGAACTCATGCCCGCGCTCGCCCAGCTTCTTGCCGGTCTCGTTGTCCTGCTCGGTCGGGAACGGGCCCGCGCCGACGCGTGTGGTGTAGGCCTTGGTGATACCGAGAACGTACTCCACCGCGCCCGGGCCAATGCCGGAACCAACCGCCGCCTGACCGCCAACCGTGTTCGACGATGTGACAAAGGGATAGGTACCGTGATCGACATCCAGGAAGTGCGCTTGCGCACCCTCAAACAAAATCCGACGCCCGCGCCGTCTGAGGTCGGCAAGCCGACGCCACACCGGTTCGGCGTGGGCCATCAGGCGCGGCGCGACCTCCTTCAACGACTGCAGCAACGCGTCGCGATCGACCGGCGGCATCTCCATGCCCTTGCGCAAGGCGTCATGGTGCTGCAACAGCATGTCCAGCTTGTGGGCCAGCGTTGCTTCGTCGCCGAGGTCGCAGACCCGGATCGCGCGCCGCGCGACCTTGTCCTCGTAAGCCGGGCCGATACCGCGTCCGGTGGTGCCGATCTTGTCCTTACCGCGCAGCTTTTCGCGCGCCTGATCGAGCTCTGTGTGAAGCGGCAGGATAAGCGTCGCGTTTTCGGCGACCAGCAGGTTGTCAGGTCCAACGATAAGCCCCTGCTGTTCGACCCGCTCGATCTCTTCGAACAGCGCCCAGGGATCGATGACGACCCCATTGCCGATAATCGAGAGTTTGTCCTGGCGCACGACGCCGGAGGGCAGCAGCGACAGCTTGAAGGTCTGGTTGTCGATCTGCAGGGTATGGCCGGCGTTATGGCCGCCCTGAAAGCGCACGACGACGTCGGCGCGTTCCGATAACCAGTCGACAATCTTTCCCTTGCCCTCGTCGCCCCATTGGACGCCGACGACCGCCACGTTCGCCATGTCAGAAGCCTCTTAAATCGTGCGGGCGCGGGACTATACACCCTCCCGCGCGCGAAAAAAGACCTGCCTGGGGACCAGTCTAAGAAGTCCTGCAAACCCGCAGAATACGGCGGTTCCAGCGATCGGAGACAAGCCTATTCGTGCACGGTCTGGAGTTCCTTTTCGTCAATCACCAAAACAACGAGCAGACCCAGCACGGCCGAACCCAGCCCAATCCAATAGGCATCGCTCAGGGCGCTGGAAAACACGCTTGTCAGGTTGGCCGTGCCGACGCCGGCCGTCTCGGAGAACATGATCGCCGTGGCCCCGGCGATGCCAACGGCGGCCAGCATCAAATGCACCATGAACGACAGACCGCCGGCGAGGCCAGCCCGGGACGCCCGCACCGCACTGACCGCCGCGGTTCCGGCTGTCCCCACACACAGGATGGCGCCGGCGGCGATGACGATCATGGCCGGGAGAAGCGCGTAGTACCCCCATGACGGGTCCAGGAAAAAGACCGGCCAGGCCGACCCGATGGCGGAGAGCGCGTAGCCGGTCAGCAACAGCCGCTTGGGCCCAATCGGCTCATAGAGTCTGCCGGCCAGGATCGAACCGACGGCCAGGATGATCATCATCGGCATCATGCCGAACGACGAGTCCAGTACCGACCAACCCAACGTCTTCTGCATGTACTGGGGGAAATAGAGAAAGGCGATAAAGACAGGCGGAATGACAAGACCATTGGCCCACAAGGCGGCCATGAACTCGCGGTTTTTCATCAGGCCGACCGGCATCATCGGATCCTTGACCTTCGCCTCGACAAACGGGAACACGATGAACATCAGCACGCTCAGAGCGATCAGGCCGAGGAGTTCGGGCGACGACCAACCCCAATCGGCGCCAACGTCGAGCGCATAGAGCAGCGCAAGGACGCCTATGCCTAAGACGGCCATACCGGCAATATCGACCTGTTCCTCGACTTTCTCCGGCGCGTCCTTCTTCAGGAATCGCGAGACCATCAGCACAGCGATGACGGCCAGGGCGGCATTGATGATAAAGAAGATGCGCCAGTCGCCGAGCGAGGTGACGACACCGCCGATGAGCGGTCCCACCACGTTGCCGGACGTGACGCCGGCCATCAGCAAGCCGATGCTCAGGCCGCGCTTGTCCTCAGCGACGCTGAGTGCGGCGAGGGCAAAGATACTGGGCCAAAGCAAGGACGCGCCAGCGCCCTGAAAGGCGCGCGCGACAATCAGCGACGTCGACGACGGAGCAAGCGCGCAAGCCGCGGAAGCAAGGAAGAAAAGGACCAACCCCAACTGCATCAGGCGGCGGCGGCCGTACAAATCGCCAAGCCTTCCGGCCGCGACCATCAACACCGCGAACGTCAGCGCGTACACGTTCATCACCCACTGCGTGGTCGTGATGTCGGTGTCGAACTCCTTCTCGATCGCCGTCACCAAAAGTGCCGCACCGATGAAATCGGTACCGATCATGAAGGCGACGACCATCAGCGTCGCGATGATGAACCTGCTCTGCTTGTCCACGAGCCCCCCAGCGGCTGACCGCGCAACATGCGCCGTCAGCATATGGTGCCTGAGCAGCCGCACAGGTCAAATCGGTTGTGCAGCCTGGCGGTCTAAAACCTTAGCGATACCGCCTGCTGGATGCCCTCGTGGCCGCGCAGTTTCGCCAGGACAGGCTGCGGGATCTGCTGGTCGACGCTGATTAGCGCGATGGCGTCACCGCCTTCTTCCGCGCGTCCCAGGTTGAAGGTCGCGATGTTGAGACCGGCGTCTCCCAGGGTCTGACCCAGGAAACCAATGATACCGGGCACATCGCGGTTGGTGACGTAGAGCATGTGCGGCGTCACCTCGGCCTCGATACTGATGCCCTTGACACGCACCAGTCGGGGATGGCCGTTGGCGAACAGCGTACCGGCGACGTCGCGTTCACGGTTCTCCGTCGTGACCGACACGCGCATCAGGGTCTGATAGTCGCCCGGCCGGTCATGGCGCACCTCCGCCACGTCGATGTCGCGGTCTTGGGCAACCACCGGCGCGTTCACCATGTTGACGGATTCGACGATCGGCTCCAGCAGACCGGCAAGCACGATGGCGGTCAGCGGCCGCGTGTTGAGTGTCGCGACATGGCCTTCGTATTCGATGGTTACCGCGCGCAGACCGCTTCGCGTCAACTGGCCGGCGAAGCTGCCAAGCTGGCGGGCGAGCAGCATGTAGGGCTCAAGAAGCGGTGCCTCCTCCGGTGTGATCGACGGCATGTTGAGGGCGTTGGAGACCGCACCATGGATCAGGTAATCGCCCATCTGCTCGGCGATCTGACGCGCGACCTTTTCCTGCGCCTCCGCCGTCGAGGCGCCCAGATGCGGCGTTGTCACCACGTTCTCGAGCTCGAGCAGCGGACTGCCCTCAGGCGGCTCGGTTGCGAAAACATCGAGTGCCGCGCCGGCGACATGGCCGGACTGCAGGGCGTCATAAAGCGCATCTTCGTTGACGATGCCGCCGCGCGCGCAATTGACAACACGCACGCCATAGCGCGCCATGGTCAGCTCCGTTTCGCCGATCAGATTGCGTGTCGCATCGTTCAGTGGCGCGTGGACGGAGATAACATCGGCGCGCGACATCAGATCGTCCAACGCCACGCGCTCGATGCCGAGTTCGCGGGCGCGTTCGGGCGCGAGAAAGGGATCGTAAGCGATGACGCGCATACGCAATCCCTGCGCCCGGCTGGCGACGATCGAGCCGATGTTGCCGCAGCCGACCAGGCCCAGCACCTTGCCGGCCAATTCGACGCCGACAAACTTGGACTTTTCCCACTTGCCCTGCCGCATGGAGCGGTCGGCGGCGGGAATCTGGCGGGCCAGCGCCATCATCATGGCGATCGCGTGTTCGGCCGTCGTGATGGCGTTGCCGAACGGCGTGTTCATGACGACGACGCCGCGCTGGGTCGCCGCCGCGACATCGATGTTGTCGACGCCGATACCGGCACGGCCGATGACCTTCAGGCTCTCCGCCGCGGCGATCACTTCGGCGGTCGCCTTCGTAGCAGACCGTACGGCAAGGCCCTCATAGGCCGGGATGCGCGCGATCAGGTCTTCGGGCGAAAGGCCGGTTTCGATGTCAACCTCGACGCCGCGCTCGCGCAGGATGTCGGCGGCATCGTCGCTCAGCTTGTCGGCAATCAGGACTTTCGGCATCGCTCAAGCCTCCGCCAGCACGCAATCATGAGCCCAATCCAGCCACGGTGTCAGCGCTTCCATGTCGGAGGTCTCGACCGTGGCGCCGCCCCAGATCCGCAAGCCCGGCGGCGCGGCGCGATGGGTGTTGATGTCATAGGCGATGCCTTCGTCCTCCAACAGTGACGCGATGGCCTTGGGCTCGGCCGGCGTGTCGACGAGTTTGAGGCAGATGGACGACGTTGACCGTGTCTGCGGGTCGCGCGCCAGAAAGTCGATCCACGGTGTCTTCTCGACCCACGGCGCGAGCGCGTCAAAGTTGGCTTGACTGCGCGCAAGCAACGCCTTGAGGCCACCGACCTCTTCGGCCCACATCAGGCCGTCGATCGCATCTTCGACCGCCAGCATGGACGGTGTGTTGATGGTCTCGCCAGCGAAGATGCCCTCGATCAGCTTGCCCTTTTTGGTCAGGCGAAAGATTTTCGGCAGCGGCCGGGGCGAGCTCGCTTCCAGGCGCGCGACGGCGCGCGGGCTCAAGACCAGCATGCCGTGACCGCCCTCGCCGCCCAGAACCTTCTGCCAGGACCACGTGACGACATCCAGCCGGTCCCACGGCAGCGCCATGGCGAAAACCGCCGACGTCGCGTCACAGATGGCGAGGCCCTCGCGGTCGGGCGCGATCCAGTCGCCGTCGGGTACGCGCACGCCGGACGTCGTGCCGTTCCAGGTAAAGACGACATCGCGCGACCAGTCGACTTGAGACAGATCCGGCAGCTCGCCATAGGGCGCGTCCAAGACACGCAAATCTTCAATGCCCAACTCGTCGCGGGCGTCGGTCACCCATTGCTGGCCGAAGTTCTCCCAGGACAGCATATCGACGCCGCGGCTGCCGACGAGCGACCACAGCGCCAGCTCGATAGCGCCGGTGTCCGATGCCGGCACGATGGCGAGACGATAGTCATCCGGCAGCTCCAAGACCCGCCGGCTGCGCTCGATGACCTCGGCCAGCTTCGCCTTGCCGCCTTTGGCCCGGTGCGATCGACCGACATAGGCATCCTCAAGAGCCGATAACGACCAGCCCAGACGCTTGGCACAAGGTCCGGACGAAAAGAACGGCCGTGCGGGACGCACGTCGGGTCGTGGCGCTGTCATCTTGATGTTCCTTAGAACCGTCGCTGGCGGGCGGCGGGCGGAGACTAGGAAATACAACCTGTCCCGTCAATCGGTACAGAATTGGTCTAGCGACTTTTTTCTTATGCGCTCACCGCGGATCAAGTTTGGCCATGACGTCGCGGCTCCACAACAGCGTGATTAGAGCAATGGCAACGATGCCCGCGGCGATCGCGACGACGAAGATGAGGTGTATGTTGACCGCCATCAGGCTGCCGCCGACCACCGAGATGGTGCCGGTGCCCAGCGTGAAGAGCGCGATCGACACACCCATGACCCAGCCCTGCTCGCTGGCGCCGACCGATGTGGAGAACAGGGTCAGCATGGTCGCGTAATTGATCGCGAAGGCGGCGAACAGCGGGATGATCAGGACATAGGCGAGCCAGGGGGAGTCGTTGAACAACAGCCCAACCTCCGCCAGGATCATGACGACCAAGGCGCCGATCACGACGGTTTTTCTGCCGTATCGCGCACTGATCGGCCCCATCAGGAAGGCGCCCGCCAGACCCAGGCTGGCGCCCAGGATCACCATGGCGATGCTGTTTTCGAGCGTGCCGAAGTTGAAGAGGTCGAAGAAGTAGCTGTCCATGAAGACATAGACCGCGTTCAGGCAAAGCTGCGAGAAGAAGAAGACGAGCCCGACCTTGACGACCAACGGACGCGAACACGCCTGCCACAGGATCAGGAACGCATCGATAGGGTTGAAGCGCAGCGGCTGGCGCTCGACATCGGTGTCGCGGAAGAAGAAGAGAATCAGAATGGCATTCGCCAGCACCAGAACGGCGGCGACATAGAATGGTAGTTTCAACGATGCGATGTCGCCGATAAGCGAACTGTCGGAGAGCACACCACCCAGGATCGGGCCGATCACCAGGCCAATGCTGAGCGCCATGATGACGAGGCCCATGTACCGCGTTTTTTCCTCTTCACTGCGGCTCATGTCGACGAGCGCCGCCTGCGCGATCGGCTGGTTGCCGGCGGTGAAACCCGAAATGGCGCGGCCAATCACCAGCAACAGGAAGCTGTTGGCATAAAGCGCGACGATGGTCAGCGCATAACCACCGAACCCACCGGCCAGGCAAATCAAGATGCCGTTCTTGCGGCCGATCGAATCCGACAGTTTCGAGATATAGGCAGCGCCCAGGAACCAGGCGAAATAGAAGACGCCGATCGCAATGCCGAAGTCCAGCTCACGCGCGGCGTGCGACGTTCCGGCCGGCAAAATGCTCTGATCGGGGCTCAAGATCAGCGTCGTAACCAAGGGAAGCACGAGGCCCTGGCCCATCGTGTCGAGCACAACCACCAACAGCAACGCAAACTGTGCGATTTTCATCGGAGCCCCCTCCCCGCGACCTTTGTACGGCCGCCACGTCGACGATGGTGCATGAATAGCCGAGCCGAGGCAAACCGGCACAAGAAGCACACGGCCGACGACACGACGCCGCGTTTCATTCGGCCGGCGGTCCCGGGCTCCGACGTCGAGCGGCGAGACTTGCCGGAGCATCGTCGACACCGATAGTCTGAAACCAATCAATCGGCGCGTGTTCCTTCACATCAAGGACAGTCATGCTGGGTCGGCAGTTTCAGCGTCTATTTCACATTCTGCTTCTCGCCCGCGACACTTGGATCACGGCCGCGATCATTGCCGTAGCGATGATCATGATTCCTCAGGGCCGGCAAATTCTGGCCAAGGTAGCCGTCGAGTCATTCGACCTGGGCAGCTTTGTCGGTACGACGTTCTGGAGTCTCGCGGCCTACTACTTCACGCGGATGCGGTACCGGCACGTTTTGGAAGAGCGTTACCGCGATGCGATATCGCCAGGACAGGCGCAGACCATGGCGGTCATTGCCGGCCTGCTCCCGATCGCGATCACCATGATCGGCATTCATGCCGTGCTGCCCACCGGCTCGACGGGGCTGAGCGAGATTACCGTTCCCCTACTTTCCTTGATCGCCTCCGTTGTTATCGTGGCGCTGTCGCGCGCCATCGCGACACAGGGCGCGGCTCGCTTCACCAGCGAACGTTTCGCCAAGCTGTCAACGCCCGTGCTGTTTGCGCTGTTCCTTCTGCCCGGGCTGATCCTGTTCGTTCTGGGGTTCTTTGCGCCGGTGCCCACCGCGCATCTGCTCCACACCTATACCCTGATCACGCTGTGGGCTGGCGGCGCGGTCGCCCTTCTGGGTTGCCTTCAAATTCTGTCGGGGCGCGTCGGCTTGCCGCTGACCGGGATCTTGATTGCTGCCGCCCTGGTTTTCAGCGCGGTCATGCCGAGTTGGCACCAAGGTCATGAGCTCCGTGTCATCGACTCATCTTTGGCCCCTGACCAGCGCGTCACGCTGCGCGATGCTCTTGCCGCGTGGCAGGAAGGGCAATCAGGTGACGGACCCGTCACGCTGACCTTGGTCGCCGCCCCGGGCGGCGGCATCGTATCGGCGGTATGGACGAGCGTGTCGCTCAGCAAGCTGCATGAGCTTCATGGCAACGACTTTGCGCGCAGCCTGTTTGCCATCAGTTCGGTCTCCGGCGGTTCGCTGGGTGCGGCGCTTTTTGCCGAATCCTCAAGGCCAGACCTGAATGGATGTCTGTTTTCGCCGTCCGGCCAACTCGATGCGAACGGCTTACCCTTAAGCAAGATGCAGCAGGCCGTTACCGAGTTCTCCGGTATCGATCACACCGCCGCTGTCGCACTGCGGTTGTTGTATATGAACGATACACTGTCGCCCTATGTCGGCATCGGCCCCTATACAGACCGCTCCGAAGTCATGGAAACATCGTGGGAGATGGCCTGGCATAAGGCGGTTGCGGCCCAAGACTGCCTGTCAGCCGAGATCCCAGCCCTTGCGGAATCATTCCTGGATCGCTGGTACGATGTCGGCGACAAAGGAACGATGGTGTTGACGCGGCCGTGGGCAAACGTCCCATTCCTGTTGTTCAACGGCACCTCGATGGCAAGCGGCCGACGCCTGGTGACGAGCCCCTTCGTCTTTCCTCTTCAACCCGACCTCGCCGAAGTCGACCAGTCGGACGAAGGCGCCGGCGATGCCGACTCTCTGGCACTCGATCTCATGAGGCTCTCCGCCAACGACCACCGCTTGAGCACGGCGATCAACAGCTCGGCGCGGTTTCCTTGGTTAGAACCTGCAGGACGTTTGCCGGTCGCGGAAAATCTCGACGAGCGCTACACCTATGACTTGATTGTTGACGGCGGCTACTATGATCCGTCGGGTGCGACAACCCTTGACGACTTGGCGGCCGACATCATCGATGCGTGCCGCGCATCGCCTTGCCGCCCGCTGCGCCTGCTGGTCATCCAGATCAACAGCCATCCTGCCTCCGCACCCGCGACTTATGCGCCCATCGTTCCGCCGCGCAACGATCCGCCCCATTTATGGCACGAGCTGCTGACGCCGTTTTATGCCGGTTTCGTCACCCATCTCTCCCGCGGCGACGAGGCGGCACAGCAACTGCGCGGCGACACGGAAATGCTGCCTTTGTTGCGGGATTCGCCGGTCACAGAGAGCCTGTTTGTCGAACTGCCGGTCACCACTCATAGCGCGCCGGAAGCCTGGGTTCTGAGCAGCGAAACGATCGACGCAATGATGCGCGATGCCAACCTGAGCATGCATTGCGCTGCGACGCCGGAAGACGACATCTGTCAAACCGAGTTGGCGACCATCGCCGAGGCATCGAACCTGATCGGCCCTGTGCCCGGTCATGTCCAGGATCTGCGCCGCAAAGTCCTGCACGATGCTATTCGGTGCATCGGTGTCTTTCTAGCCAGCGACGATCAGCCGGATTGCCCGATCACAAAGAGCCCGACTGACGGCTGAACGTCGACGGCGCTAGAGCCGATCGGGGATGTAGGCGATGGCGTCCATGTATTTCGCCGCGCGCCCCGCGACCTCGACGCGCTCGCCCTTCAGCGTGCAGAAGAGTTCACCGACACGTTCGGAGATCTGGAAGCCGTGGACGCTTGAGACGTCCAGCCGCTGGGCCCAATAGGGCGTCAGCATGCAATGGGCGGAACCGGTGACCGGGTCTTCGGGGATGCCATGGACGGGCGCGAAGTAGCGCGACACGAAGTCGCCCTCGCCGTCCCGGGGCGCGGTGCAGATGAGACCGCAATCGGCCGGATCGAGCGCCGTCTTCAAGGCTGCCATGTCGGGCGCGAGCGCCGCGACATCGGCCTCGCTCTCAAAGACGAAGAGATAGTTCTGGCCGGCAAACGCTTCAGTGGGCTCGGCACCGACCGCCGCAACGATGTCGGCCGGTGCCTCACGCGGGCGCAGCTCATGGGTCGGCAGGTCGAGAACGAAGAGATCGCGATCACGGGTGACGTGAAGACGCCCGCTGCGCGTGTCGAACGACACCATGTCGAGGTCGGGGTTCAGGTCGTTCATGATGATGAAGGCCGAGGCCAAGGTTGCGTGACCGCATAGCGGCACCTCGACCGTCGGGGTGAACCATCTGAGCTCGAAGACGCCCTCACCATCGCCCTGACGAAAGAACGCGGTCTCGGCCAGATTGTTCTCGGCGGCGACCGCCTGCATGAGGTCGTCGGTCAGCCACTCTTCCAACGGCACGACGCCGGCGGGGTTGCCGTGAAACACGGAACTGGTGAAGGCATCGACTTGGTAAAGCGGAAGGCGCAACGTCTAATCCTTTCAAGGGTGAGCCGCTCACGCGGCCATAGCGCCAGTCCGCGTCAACATCAAGCGGCCGTGGCGATACTCTCGTCACCGTAACGCGCCTGCTCCCACCCGATAATCGCCTGTTTGCGCGGCACGCCCCAGGCGTAGCTGTGGAACGGTCCGGTCTTGCGGATGACGCGGTGACATGGCACGACGAAGGCGATCGGGTTCTTGGCGACGGCGCCGGCCGCCGCACGGGCCGCGGTCGGCTCGCCAATGCGGCGCGCGATGTCTTCGTAGCTGATAACGGTGCCGGGTGGCACGCGCAGCAGCGCCTCCCACACGCGGATCTGGAAATTCGTGCCGCGCAGGTGGAGTTTGAGCGGTTCATCGCCATCGCCGTTTTCACACGCACCGAAGATACGGGTGGCAAAAGGCGCCGTCGCGGCGACATCCTCGATCAGCGTCGCGTTGGGCCAGCGCCGGGCCAGATGATCTTGCGTCCAATCGTCGCCGTCATCATCGGCCGGCCCAAAACTGAGCCAGCACAGACCGCGCGCCGTGATACCGATCAAGCAATCGCCGAACGGCGAGTCGTGAACGCCCCAGCGGATCTCCAGATCGGCACCCTTGCGGCGCACTTCGCCGGGCGTCACTGCCTCTGTCGCGACGAACAGATCGTGCAGACGCGACGGCCCGGAGAGACCGGCCTCGTACGCCGTGTCAAGCACCGGCATGGAACGTTCCAAAAGACCGCGCGCATAGTCGACGGTCAGGAACTGCAGGAAACGTTTGGGGCTAACACCAGCCCAGCGCTGGAACACGCGCTGGAAGTGGTACGGGCTCAGGCCGGCAACCTCGGCCAATTCGTTCAATCCCGGTTGCTCCTGGAAATGGTCGTCCAGGTAGCGGATCGCCGATTCGATGCGGGCGTAATCCTGTGACTGTTCCATGGGGACAATGGCTCCTTGGGCCCGATGATGCTGTACCCTAGATTTAGTCAGGCACAGCACCACCTACGACCCGGTTCTTGCGATATCCCGCCTATTCCTTCCAGAACGGCTTGGATCCCTCGCGCAGCGCATCATAGCGCGAGATGCCCATGTCCTTCAGCAGGCGTTCGTCCATGGTCATCAGGAAGTGACGCTGCCTGGCGCGCGCCTGCCAGCTGTACATGGTATCGGGAAGGCGGGTAATGGCGGTGAGAAGACGCACGGTCGTACCGGCCATGGCCGAAAGACCGTGGTGAAGCGGGGTGGGTGTCAGCGTCGTTTTCATCGCCCTTCTCCTTCGTCAGGGACGACCCGGTCACCATGACCGGGTCTGATTAAAGGGTGGGAAGGCAAGCCCCGCATACCCACCCGATTGTTGCGATCCCTTCGTTCGCAAAATTGTATCGATTTAATCGGATCTTCTTGACCTCAACGAGACATTTGCTAACATTGTCTGCATCAGCGATAGGATCAATCGAAACATTGTCACCATGACAAAATCTTCCTGGCAGCCCGACCTCACCGTCTTCAAAGGCCCGCGCTATCTGGCTTTGGCCAGCGCCGTCGAGAGCGACATCACCGCCGGGCGGCTGAAACCGGGCGAGCGCCTGCCGACCCACCGCGACCTCGCGTGGCATCTGGGCGTGACCGTCGGAACTGTCAGCCGGGGTTATGCCGAGGCGCTGCGCCGAGGGCTGCTGACCGGCGAGGTCGGACGGGGCACCTTCGTGCGCGGCGACGTGGTGCCCAGCTTCAATTCGGTCACGCTGAACCCGCTGCCGATCCGCGGCGGCAACGAAGCCGGACTGATCAACATGGGCGCGAACGTGCCGCCGATCACCGAGCAGACAAAAATGTTTCGCGACATGCTGCGCGAGCTTGCCGACGATGAAGAGCTCGACAGACAACTGATCTATCCGCCCTATGTCGGGACCGGACCGGCGCGGCTGGCGGCGGCGCAGTGGCTCAGCGACACGGCGTTCCCCGTATCGCCGGAAGAAATCTTTATCACCAGCGGCTGTCAGCACGCCTTGATGGTGGCGTTTCATTTGATGGCGCGGCCAGGCGACACGGTTCTGGTCGAACGCCTCACCTATCCGGGCCTGAAATCTCTAGCGCACATGATGCAGGTGCGCCTGGTCGGCGTCGACATGGATGACGACGGCATCATGCCGGATGCGTTGGATGCCGCGTGCCGCGGTCACGCACCGAAGCTGCTGTGCATCGTGCCGACCATGCAAAACCCGCGCAACATCGTGATGTCCGACGAACGTCGGCGCGCGATCGCCGCCGTCGCCGACCGCCACGATGTGCCGATCCTGGAAGACGGCATCTACAATTTCCTTGAAGAACACAAGCCGGTGCCGATCCAGACCTATACGACCGTGCCAGGATTCTTTGTCACAAGTTTCTCGAAGAACGTCGCGGCGGCGCTTCGCACCGGCCTGCTGATCGCCGATAGCAGCCACAAGGAAACGATCATCCGTCTGATGGGCGCGAGTTGCCTGCACGCTCCCAACCTGATGGTCGACGCGTGCCGCCGCTGGATCGAGAGCGGTCAAATCGCACACTCCGAAGCCGCGGTGCGCAAAGACATCGCCGAGCGCCAGACAATCGCGCGCGAGCACCTCTCCGACCTGGAGATGGAGACCCATCCCAACGGCTATCACGTCTGGGCCTACCTGCCGGAACCCTGGCGACCGCTGGAGTTCACCCGCGCAGCCGAAGAACGCGGCGTCGCCATCGCACCGGCCGAGACCTTCACCATCGGGCGCGAACCCGCCCCCTTCGCCGTGCGCCTGTCGCTGACAGCACCACGCGATCACGACGAACTGCGCCATGGGCTCGGCGTCGTGCGCAGCCTGCTCGATGCCGGCCACGCCCGTGCGGTCGCGGTGGTTTAGCGCCGCGTCACCTGGTCCCGCGTTTGGCCAATCAAGGATTTGACAGGGCGTACGCCTTTCCAGCCATGAACTCGCAGAGCAATGTCGCAAGCATGTTTCCGGTGTTCTTGGTGTGGTCGATCAACGGCGCGTACTCCGTGACGTCCATGGCACCCGCACCCGCCATCCCCAGACGACGAATGAAGCGCATCACTTCAAAAGGTTGAAATCCGCCCGGGCCCGGATACTGGGTCGCCGGCGCGAAAGTGTGATCCATGGCATCGATGTCGAACGTCACATAAAAGGCCGACGTGTTACGGGTGGCGATCTCGATGGCCTCTTCGATGCACGCCTCCAGGCCCCGCTCGTAAAACTCTTCCATCGTATAGAAACTGATGCCCATGTTCCGGCCTTCACGGATTTCCCGTCCGGAGTTGGCAAAGCCGCGAAGTCCAAAAAAGGCGACGTTTTCCGGTCGGACATGCCCACCTTCAACCAGGCGCCTCAGCGGACACCCGCAGTAGTGAATGTCGCCCTTGTAGGACTGCATGAAGTCGGGGTGTCCATCGAACCAGACGACGCCGACATTCTTGTCATGGTGTTCGGAGAACGCGCGAAGTGTCGCCTCGGTTATGCTGTGGCTGCCGCCCGCTATGACGGGAATGCCGCGATCACCGAGTATCCGCGCTACGGCGGCTTCGGTTCTCTCAAACGTCACGTCGTAGCTCATGTACTCGACCTCGACATCGCCGACATCGACAAACCCGTTGGTCTCCGTGAAATCGAGATCGAGATCGATGCTGTACGGTCGCAGTTTTGACAGCGCGGCGCGCAGCCCGTCCGGCCCGCCCTTGCCACCGACATCGTTGATCAAGAGGCCTTCGAACGGCACGCCGAAAAAGCAGAATGTATCCGGCTCGATTGTACCCTCGGTTCTCACCAAACCGCCAAGTTTGGCAAAGGCGGGATCAACCACGCTCTGCACCGACCATCCCGGTCGCTTCATCATGTGCGGTATGCCAAAGCTCATCGACATTTCTCCCACTCCTGTAATCGCAGGGCCGGCTCTGAACGAGCTTGACGATTGTCATGAGGCCCTTCCGGCCGCCCCCGGCTGACGGTGACATCCGTCAAACCGGCCGGTAGTTTGGCTGATCGATAGGCCGGCACGATAGAAGCCCGGCTCAAACTCATGTTTGGCAGAGGTCAAACAGTGTCTCGACGACCAACTCCGGCAAACCGGTATCTGAGCGCAGTTCAGGATGTCGACCTGCGTCATCTGCGCGTTTTCATGGCTGTCGTGGAACACGGTGGGTTTTCAGCCGCTGAGTCCGCTCTCAACATCGGCCGTTCAACTATCAGCCTGCAAATGACCGAACTTGAGCAGCGCCTGGGCATGAAGCTGTGCCATCGCCGCGGCTCGTTTCGGTTGACCCAGCACGGCGAGATCGTTCACCGCGCAGCGATCGACCTGTACGGCGCCCTCGAACAATTCCAAGACCAGATCCATGCAGCGCACGACGTCTTGTCGGGCGAGCTCAAGATCGGTTACGTCGATCAATTGATCTCACACCCTGAGTTTCGCCTGCGCGAAGCACTGCAAAACTTCAACCAGATCGCTCCCAGAGTTCGCGTCACCCTGCGAGTCACGAGCACGGACGAAATTGAACGCGGCGTCCTAGCGGGAGAGATCGATTTCGGCATTGTGCCCGACTACCGGCGCCTGCCCGGTTTGACGTATCGGTCCTACGTTGAGGAAGTGCAAAAACTGTACTGTGCGTCGGGACATCCCCTGTTCAGCCGCCCGGATACATCGATCGATCTGCCCCAGATAGCCGGGGCGAACCACGCCATCTCAGGCTATATGGACCCCGCAAGACTGTATGGAGACGACCTTCGTGTCGAACCCGGCGCTATCGCGTATGGCGCCGAGGCGTTAGCCCAACTGATTCTTACCGGACGCTATGTCGGCATGTTGCCGGTTCATCATGCAGAGCAATGGACGAGAAACGGGGCGATGCGGCCGTTGTTATCCGACCGGTTTACCATCCGCCGTCAATTCAGCGTCATCCGAAGAAAGAACAACGAAGGAGAGCACGTCGTCGATCAGTTTCTGATTGAGCTGATCGGCACCGACCAAGCTGGAATCTAGCCCTGTCGAGGTGGTTTAGACCTCAGTCGTCAACTGACGGCGGCACCAGGACGAAGTTGCCGACGAAGTCCTTCTTCATGAATTCCTTCTGCGCTTCGGCGATCTGATCCAGGGGAAAGGTCCTGGCAACCAGGGGTCTGATCTCGCCCGCTTCGATGTAGCGAATGAGATTGGGAAACACCGGCTCGTCCCACGCGGTGCAGCCGATCAAGGTGATGTCTTTCAGGTACATGTCGCGCATGTCAAGCGAGACGACAGGCCCGGCGATAGCGCCCGACGACACATAACGCCCGCCCCGCTTCAGAACCTTCAGCATCTGTGGGAAGCCCGGCCCGGCGACATTATCGACAACGACGTCGACGCTGTCGGCACCGAGCAGTGCGACAAGATCGTCATCGCGGTCGACCACGCCATCGGCGCCGATGGCGCTGACCTGATCGAGCTTTGACCGGCTGGCTATTGCCGTGACGCGGGCGCCTCGCCGTTTGGCAAGCTGAACCGTGGCGGATCCGACACCGCCGGAGGCACCGGCAACGAGAACATGGTCGCCGTTTCCAACGCTAGCGCGATGCAGCATGTTTTCCGACGTCGCATAGGCGCACGGGATTGTCGCCAGTTCTTCGTCGGTCCAGTCGCAGTGGACGGCAAAGATCTCTGTGGCCGGTACCTTCACGTACTGCGCGAACGCACCGTCGAAGTCCGACGCCATCCAGACGTTGTCCATGGTGTCGTAGCCGTTCGGCCGCATACACGCGCGCACCAGGACACGTTGGCCGATGATGCCGTCGTCAACACCCGAACCGACCTCAACCACCCGGCCGCAGCAGTCGGTGCCCTGGATGAACGGAAACGGCGTCGCCTCGTTCCAGCCGCCATCGGCCTTCTGATCGGCTTCCTGACTCTGCACATCCGCCGTCGAGTCCGTGCTGTCGGTCACCGACGAGGAATACCAGCCCAGGCGCGTGTTGATTTCGGTGTTGTTGACGCCGGCCGCCAGGACCTGCAGCAGAACCTCGCCGGGCCCCGGTTGGGGAACAGGGACCTCGCGGTAGTCGAGCATGTCGTAGTCGCCGTTGCCGGTGGTCACGACCGCCATCATGGTTCGGTCGCACCCGGCGATGTCGAAACGGTCTGCGTTCATTCTACCCGTCCGTGGTCATGGATCCCGGCTCGCACGGCGCCTGGCCGGGATGCGGCGATAAGATATGGTGTCGTGATCCCTACGCCGCGCCGGCGATGACCTCGGCGAGGTGATCGACGACTTCGCCAACGACGGCCTTGTCGTCGTGTTCGGCCATGATTCTGATCAGGGGTTCGGTGCCAGACTTGCGCACCAGCAGGCGGCCCTCGCCCGCCAGGCGCGCCTCGACATCGCTGATCGCAGCCTGGACACCGGCGTCGTCGAGCGGCTGGCTACCGGCGAAGCGGACATTTTTTAGGATCTGGGGCACGGGCTCGAACTGATGGCCCAGTTCGCTCATCGATTGGCCGGTTGCCGCGCGCACGGCGAGCACCTGAAGTGCCGCGATCAAACCGTCGCCCGTGGTCGCGTGGTCGGCCAAAACAATGTGCCCCGACTGTTCGCCACCCATGTTGTAGCCGTGCTTGCGCATATGCTCGACCACATAGCGATCGCCGACCTGGGTGCGAACCAGTTCAAGCCCCTTGGCCTGCATGTGGCGTTCCAGGCCCAGGTTCGACATGACGGTCGCGACCACGCCACCGCCCTTGAGCTCGCCGGCATCGGCCAGCCGGCCGGCGATAAGCGCCATGATCTGGTCGCCATCAATCACCTTGCCGGTTTCGTCCGCGATGATCAGGCGGTCGGCGTCACCGTCGAGCGCGATACCAAGGTCGGCGCCATGGGTCACGACCGCCTGGCACATGGCTTCGGGCGATGTCGAACCGCAGTTTTTGTTGATGTTGTAGCCGTTGGGATCGACACCGACCGGCACGACCTCGGCACCCAGTTCCCACAACGCTTCCGGCGCGACGCGGTAGGCCGCGCCGTTGGCGGCGTCGATGACGACCTTTTGGCCGTGCAGGGTGAGGTCGCGCGGGAACGTGTTCTTGCAGTACTCGGTGTAGCGGCCGCCAAGCGCATCATCCAAACGCCAGGCGCGGCCCAGCCGTTCGGGCGCGGCAAGGTTGTCGGCGACACCGTTTTCCATGCGCGCTTCGATGTCGGCCTCGGTCTCGTCGCTCAGCTTGAAGCCGTCCGGACCAAACAGCTTGATGCCGTTGTCCTGAAACAGATTGTGCGAGGCCGAGATCATGACGCCCAAATCGGCGCGCAGCGACTTTGTCAGCATGGCGACCGCCGGCGTCGGCATCGGCCCGAGCAGAACGACTTCCATGCCGACTGCGAGAAAACCGGATGCCAGTGCGTTTTCCAGCATGTAGCAGGACCGGCGCGTATCCTTGCCCAGGACGACGCGATGCACGCCGCCGTCGCGGGTGAACTGCAGCCCCGCCGCCATGCCGACCTGCAGCGCTGTCGCCGCCGTCATCGGCTCGACATTGGCCTGACCGCGGATACCGTCGGTGCCAAAGAGCTTTCGTGTCATCCGGTTTCACCCCTGCCCTCGACCGCCTGCCAGACCCGTACCGCCTGCACGGTCTGAGGCACGTCGTGGACCCGTAGTATTTGCACGCCGGCGCGCAGCCCGGCAAGGGCGAGCGCGAGACTGCCGGCCAGCCGCTCCTTGGGTGCTGCTTTCCCGGCGGTGCGTTCGATCAGACTCTTGCGCGAGGCTCCCAGCAGGATCGGGCAGCCGAGGCCGTGAAACAGCGGGAGATCGCGCATCAGCGTCAGATTGTGATCGAGTGTTTTGCCGAAGCCGATGCCGGGATCGACACAAATGTTGCTGCGCGCGATGCCGCGCTCCAGGCAGGCCGCGATCCTGGCCTCCAGATAGTCATAGACGTCCAGGCTGACGTGATCATAGGCGGGGGCGGCCTGCATGGTGCGCGGGTCGCCCTGGGCATGCATCAAGACAACGGGCACACCGCGCTGGGCGACCAGCTCGATCGCGGCGGGATCATAGGTCAGCGCGCTGACGTCGTTGACGATGGCCGCGCCGGCGTCAAGCGCGGCGGCCATGACGTCGGCCTTGCGGCTGTCGATGGAAAGCAGGACGCCGTCGGACGCCAACGCCGCGACAACCGGCTCGACGCGGCGGATTTCATCGGCCGTCGACACCGGTTCGGAGCCCGGCCGGGTCGATTCGCCGCCAATGTCGAGGATCTCGGCCCCCGCGTCGGCCTGCGCCCTGCCCTGGGCCGCCGCGTCATCGGGGGCCAGAGCGTCGCCGCCGTCTGAGAAGCTGTCAGGCGTTACGTTGATGATGCCCATGATGTGCGGCTGGTCGAGCGTCAGACCGGCGAACGGTTCCGGCTGTTTGATCGACCGGCCGAGCTGGCGAAACATGGCGGCGGCGTGGGCGTCGTCGAGTTTTGCACGCCAATGACCAACGGCGTCGATGGTGTCGACAGCCTGCTCGACACGGTCGGCGTATCGGATCAGCACCTCGGCGCGGCTCGCCGGTGGTCCGGAACCGGCCAGCCGGTACTCGCCGGGAAGCACCGAGCCATCACTGGCCGGCGCTTCCGGCAGCGCTTTAACGTAGATTTTGGCGTCGGCTGGCAGCGCCTGGGGCAGCGCGTCGAGCGCCACCACAGGCAGACGCGTGGTCAACTGCCGGGCTGGGGTTCCGGTTCGGCGCCACCGGGTTCGTCGCGGTCGCGATCCTCCTCGGTGGTCGGCACGGACGCACCCTTGCGCGTCGGCGGCGGCTGGCTGGCCTCGGTTTCTTCCTCGCGCACAATCGGTTTGCCGTCGAGAATGTCGTGGATTTCATCGCCCGACAGGGTCTCATGCTCAAGCAAAGCAGCCGCAAGTGTGTGCAACTGTTCCAGATTGTCGGTCAGGATGCCCTTCGCCCGCGAGTAGCGCTCATCGACGATGGAGCGGATTTCACCGTCGATCTCGTCGGCCGTCCGCTCGGAGACATTCTGCTGGCGCGCCACCGAGTGGCCCAGGAAGACCTCTTCCTGGTTGTCCTCATAGGACATGGGGCCGAGTTTGTCGCTCATACCCCACTGGGTCACCATGTTGCGCGCCATGGTCGTCGCCATCTTGAAGTCGGACGAGGCGCCGGTGGTGACGTTGTTCTTGCCGAAGATCAGCTCTTCGGCAACGCGTCCGCCCATGGCGACGGCGATGTCGGCCATGATCTTCTCACGCGACATGGAGTATCGGTCGCCTTCCGGCAGGCGCATGACCATGCCGAGTGCGCGGCCGCGCGGAATGATGGTCGCCTTGTGGATTGGATCAGACGCCGGCTCGTGCGCCGCCACGATGGCGTGGCCGCCTTCGTGGTACGCGGTGAGACGCTTTTCTTCCTCGGTCATGACCATGGAGCGGCGCTCCGAGCCCATCATGACCTTGTCCTTGGCGTCTTCCATCTCGCGCATGGTGACGACGCGCTTGCCGCGCCGGGCGGCCAGCAGTGCCGCCTCGTTCACCAGGTTAGCGAGGTCGGCGCCGGAAAAGCCCGGCGTGCCGCGCGCGATAGTCTTCAGGTTCACATCCGGACCGATCGGCACCTTGCGCGTATGAACCTTCAGGATCTTCTCACGCCCCAGAACATCGGGATTAGGCACCACGACCTGGCGGTCGAAACGACCGGGACGCAGCAGAGCTGGGTCGAGCACGTCGGGACGGTTGGTGGCGGCGATCAGGATGATGCCTTCGTTTGCCTCGAAGCCGTCCATCTCGACCAGGAGCTGGTTCAGGGTCTGCTCACGCTCGTCGTTGCCGCCGCCCAGGCCCGCGCCACGATGGCGGCCGACGGCGTCGATCTCGTCGATGAAAATGATGCAGGGCGCGTTCTTCTTCGCCTGCTCGAACATGTCGCGCACGCGGCTGGCGCCGACGCCGACGAACATCTCGACGAAGTCGGAGCCGGAGATCGTATAGAACGGCACGTTCGCCTCGCCGGCGATGGCGCGGGCCAGCAGTGTCTTACCGGTGCCCGGAGGGCCGACCAGCAGCACGCCCTTGGGGATTTTGCCACCCAGGCGCTGGAACTTCTGTGGGCTCTTCAGGTATTCGACGATTTCCTCGAGCTCGTCCTTGGCCTCGTCGATACCGGCGACATCCTCGAACGTCACACGCCCGGTCTTCTCGGTCAAAAGGCGCGCGCGCGAGCGGCCGAAGCCCATGGCCTTGCCGCCGCCCGACTGCATCTGGCGCATGAAGAAGATCCACACACCGATCAGAAGCAGCATCGGGAACCAGGAAAGGAGAATGCCGAACAGCGACGGCATGTCGTCTTCCGACGGCGCGGCGCTGATCTGAATGCCGTGGGCGGTCAGGTTGGGCACCAGATTGGGATCGTTCGGCGCGTAGGTGCTGAACTCGCGGCCGCTGGTGAAATGCCCGGTGATCTTGTTGCCCTGGATCTTGACGTCGGACACCTGACCGGCGTTGACCTCGTCCATAAACTCCGAGAAGGCCAGTTCGCTCTGGCCGCCGGAATTGGAGGGGCTTTGAAACAGATTAAACAGGGCGATCAACAAAAGACCGATGATCACCCAGAGCGCGAGGTTCTTGCCGAAACTATTCACCCGGGCCTCGTAAGCTAGCTGTGGCGCGGCTTTCTGGCCTGCCGATCAGCGTTATTCTATCACGGCGTCGACCTGACGCCATGGTTCAATACGCGCGCACTACCGGCTGCGGATTACGCCATAAGTGACGAAAACCCGGCCGGTGCCAAGGGATGTTGCGGTGCAAACGTGGCCTTAAAACGACCGGACCCAACACCCCCGCGCATCCATTGAAGGTAGGGTACCGCTGCCAAGCCTTCAAGGTCCGAGAACGCAGGCAGAACAACCGCGCTTTCCCTGGACAGTCCCTGTATGACACCAGCGTCGACGAGTTGCCGATAGCCTGCGACCCCGAGCGGCGCCACGGAAACCCCGTCGGCCACCGTCGAAACCAGGCAGCGGCCGTCCCATTGCTGAGTCTTTCCAGGGGTCAGCAGGCGGGGCTCTGGCAGACCCCGATTCTCACGGCAAATCAAAACTTTAGCGCCTTTGCGTCGCCACAGGCACCGGCCAAGGGTGCCGGTTGAGAACGTGTCCTCCTGGTCGAGCCGAGCGCAGAAATCCAACAGGCTGTGATGGCGCGGCCCAAAGATGTGTCCACCGACCGCCATGGCGGTGCGCGCCACCACGGCCTGGCGCCGCGTGTCATCAAAACTTCGCCATACGCTGAGATCGAGGACGGCATCGCCAGCGGGCGACAGGGCCACCGCCGCCGCCAAATCGGCGGCCCTTTGACTCTCCTCGGCCTGGCGCTGTCGCTGGTGATTGGCGATCACGTCAGCGTCGGGCAAGGGCGCACGCGAGCGGCGTAGCCGCCCTCTGGCGAACGCGGGGTCTAGATTGCTGGGATCCTCGACCCATTGAAGCCCCCGCGCCTTCGCTGTCGCCAGCAACCGGACCTTGGGGATACCCAAAACCGGCCGCAGGACGCGAAGATCATGCCACTCAAGAAGCGCGCTCATGCCGGCAAGCCCGGGTGACGCGCTGTCGCGTTGGATGCGCATGGCGACGGTCTCGCCCTGGTCGTCAGCATGATGGGCGACCAGGAGATGCAAAATGCCGGCCTTCCGGCACGCCTCCGTCAAAAGGCCGTAGCGCGCATGCCGCGCCGCAATCTGGATACCGCTGGTGGGTTTGTCGCCGGTCCACACCAGGATCTCGCTTTTCAGGCCCAGCGCGCGGCAGCGGCGGGCGACGGTCGCCGCCTCGTCGGCGGACTCCGTGCGAAGGCCATGGTCGACGATAAGGGCGTGAACGCTACCGCGATGCCAATCGGCCCATGCACCGGCCAGCGCGGCCAGCGCCATGCTGTCGCCGCCCCCGGAGACGGCCACGGCGATCACGGGCCGCGCCTCGAACGGCGCGAACCGCGTCATCAGGCCATCAAACGCGTCGTCGGTGAGTGGCGCGGCAGCTTCTAGCTGCACCCGGCTCCCGCAGCTTCCTGGGCGGCCTTGTCGCGCATGTTCTGCGGCGCATCCGGGAACTTGCGGCCAAGCTCAGCGAACGTGGCGCAGGCTTCCGCCGTCTTGCCCAGGCGGCTCAACGTCACACCCAGTTTCAGCAGGTTGTCCGGCGCTTTCGTGCTTTCGGGAAACTGCTGATAACCTTTCAGGAAGTTGATCGCCGCCTGCTGGAAATTGTTGCGGACATAAAAGGTCTCGCCCAGCCAGTAATAGGCATTGCCGGACAGATCACCGTTCGGATGCATGGTGAGGAATTCCTGGAACGCCGCTTCCGCCGCGTCATAGTCGGCCTGGCGGAGCAGCGAAAACGCGTAGTTGTATTGGTCCATCTCGCTGCCTGGCGGCAAGGTTGCACCGACCGAGGCGGTCTCCGTCGTGACGACGGCACCGTCGTCGATCACCGTCGTGGTCTCGCTGACAACATCGGCCGCGTTACCGGTCGCGCCGCTCGTCGTGGCAACACCGCCGGTCGCCGCGCCGGCACCACCGCCTTCGAGCGCGGCAAGGCGCAGATCGACATCGGCGATCAATTGTTCTATCCGCTGCCCCTGTTGGCGCTGCTGGAACTGGAGTTCCTCGATCTGGCCAGTCAGCGTGCGCAACCTCTCCTCCATCTGCATCAAGCGAACCTGCGCGCTGGCGCCTTCCTGTCCGGTCAAACCGGTGGTCGTGTCGATCGGCTGGACCGTGATGCCGGATGCCTCGAGCGCTTCGGCCGATATGCCGCCGCCTTCGCCGGAATAGACGAACCGCTGCAGGTCGGCCATGTCCGCGCGCAAGGCGTTGAGCTCCTGCTGCATGGTCTGGAGGTCGTAGATTTGGGCCTGGGATGCGGGTGCAGCCAGCATCAGGCCACACGCGCCGATCAAGGCAAGAAAGCGAATTCGGGTCGTCATGGGGCTCCCCGGCTGCTGTTTGAGCGGGTCACAACGTGATGGAACCGCTGTGGCGGTTTCATCGGGTCTTGCGAAGCCGCTCGACATCAAGGTTTCAAAGCACACTCGCCCACATCGATGGCGTCGCATAGCGAGGCCAACGTCACGGGTTTCGCTCCAAAGGGGCCTTTAAGCGCCAAGCGCGGCAAAAATGCGGCATCGTGGCCACGCCTAAATGCGGCAAGGCCGCACGCTCGCCCGGTCGAAACCGGGGAAACGCACGGCCTTGTCACGAGAACTGCGTCGAAAAGCTTGCTCAGTTTACCTTCAGGTCGTCACGCCGGTTCTGGGCCCAAGCGGCTTCGGTGTGACCTTCGACCTTGGGGCGTTCCTTGCCGTAACTGATGGTCGAGATACGGCTGGGATCGATGCCCAGAGCAATCAGGTAGTTCTTGGCAGCCTGCGCGCGGCGTTCGCCGAGCGCCAGGTTGTATTCGCGGGTGCCCCGCTCGTCAGCGTTACCTTCGATGGTCACGGAGACCTGCGGATAGGCCTGCATCCACTCGGCCCAGCGCTGGATCGTGCGCTCGGCATCAGCGGTGATGACGGAGCTGTCGAAATCGAAGTAGACCGAACCGCCCAATTCCAGATCCACGAACTCCTGGCTCAACGGATCAATGGCTTCAACCATGACCACATCTTCTTCGATCATGACTTCACCCTGGCCGGACGCATCGTCGGCGGTCTCCGGCGTCGATTCGCACGCGGCGACGAGCAGCAAGGCAGCAAACAAACTCAGAATTTTAACGCGCATGCGAGAAATCCCCTCTCTCTGGTGACTTAGACAAGTATTCGACGCGCTCTGAATAGACCAGGAAGGCTAAAAAAGCCCCCTTCATGGAGTTTCAGACAATCTCCGCCCATCCATTTCCAGGAAAAGCAAAAATCTAGCGCGACTATAAATTCGCTCCCCTATGGAATCAAGGGCGACCAGGCCGGATCAGAGCCGTCCAGCGGCGTCTCAACCAGGCGGTCGTTGCGGCCGGTCAGATCGATCGAAAACAACTGCACTTTGTTCTGATCGCCGACCGGCGTATCGCGGAAATACATGAGCACACGACCGTTGGGGGCCCATGTCGGCCCCTCAACCAGGAAGCCATTGGCGATCAAACGTTCCCCGGATCCATCGGGGCGCATGACACCGATGTTGAACTGTCCTCTGTGGCTCTTGGTAAACGCGATCAAGTCGCCACGCGGCGACCATACCGGTGTCGAATAACGCCCTTGCTCGAACGAAATCCGCTGCACGTTCGAACCGTCGGCGTTCATCACGTAGATTTGTGGCGTGCCGCCACGATCGGAGTTGAAGGTGACGAACTGGCCATCGGGCGAAAATGACGGCGACGTATCGATCGCCGAGTCATTGGTCAGCCGTTGGAGCTGTCGCGTCGGCAGGTCCATGACGTAGATGTCGGAATTGCCGTCAATCGCCAACGACATGATCACCTTGCGCCCATCGGGCGAGAACCTTGGCGCAAACGTCATGCCCGGGAAGTCGCCCAACACTTCGCGCCGGCCGGTGTCAATATCCAGGATGTAAACGCGCGGCGTGTTGTTGACATAGGACATGTACGTGATTTCCTGCGCCGTCGGCGAGAACCGCGGGGTCAACACCAGATAACTGCCATCGGTGATGAAACGGTGGTTGGCGCCATCCTGATCCATGATGGCAAGTTGCTTCATGCGGTTGCTCGCGGTGCCGCTCTCGGCGATGTAGACCACACGCGTATCGAAGTAGCCGCTTTCGCCAGTCAGCCGCTGATAGATGGCATCGGCAATCTTGTGCGCGATGCGCCGCCAGATCTGCGTGTTGCCGCGATAGACAAAACCATCAAGCTGCTGCTCCGCAAAGGTATCCCACAGCCGGAAGCTGACGGCGATACGGCCGTCGGCCTCGCGATCGACCCGGCCGGCGACAAGCGCCTGGGCATTGATGGTGCGCCAATCACCGAAGCGCGGCGCGACATCGATGTCGGCGGAGCTTTGGATAAACGCCTGCGCACTGATCGGATCGAACAGGCCCGAGCGCTCCAGATCGGCCGCGATGACCCGGGCGATGTCTTGACCAAGCACCGCGTCCTCGCCTTGACCGACAAAATCGGTGACGGCAATCGGCAGCGGATCGGCGACGCCTTCGTTGATATCGATGACCAGCTGCGCGCGAGCCGGCGTGGCCAGGGCAACCAAGAGGACGACCACGGCAAGCAGTGCCGAGGGGACCAGTCGAAAGTCAGATTTGCATGTCATTACAGCACCTTGCTCGGGTCAAACTTCAGTTCCATGAAGCGCCATTCGTCATAGGCGTCGGGCGGCAGCCCCTCCAGCGGCCGGTCCTTAAAATGCAGAACGGCACGAAGCGCACTCTCCGCTGCAGCACGATAGAACTGCCCACCGGCTGCGGCGTCTGACGTGCTGTTGACGACCTCGGCCGTCAGCACCCGGCCGTCAGGCGCCAGGCGTATCTGAATGGTGACGCGCAGTGTTTCGGCGTCGCGCGCGCCGGCTGGGATAAGCCATTGGCGTTCGATCTGCCGGCGGATCGCGTCAATCACCGTCGCCGTCACCTGACTTGACTGGTTGGGCGCGATGTTCGTGTTGTCGAGGGACGCCAGCATGTCATCGAAATTCACCGGCGGCGTTTCTTCGACGACAGGCTGCGGCTCTTCGTCCTCCAGCGACTTATCGATCAACAGGCTTTCCATCACGTTCTCAAAACTCTGTTCCGGTTCCGGCTCCGGCTCGACCTCGGGCGGCGGCGTCGGTTTGTCGGTCGGCGTCGGCGCCACGGCAACCTGCGGCTCCGGCACCTCTTCGGGCTCCGGCTCCGGCGCCGGCTCGGGCTCGACCACCTCGGGCTCCGGTTCCGGTAGCGGCTCCGGTTCCGGTGCGACCTCTGGCAGCGGTTCCGGTTCCGGCAGCGGCTCCGGCTCGGGCAAGGCGGCCAGCTCCGGCAGCGCCTCCGGCTCGGGCAATTCGATCGGTTCCGGCTCCGGCAACGGCTCGGGCGGCGTTTCCTCGACCGCCGCGGCAACCGGTTCGGGCTGCGGCGGTACCGGTTCGGGTTCCTCCGGCTCGACCACCGGCTCGGGCGGCGGCGCGGCGCTTTCCTCGGCGATGGTAATGATCTCCACATGTACCGCCGCTTCAGCCAAGCGGTTGTCGTCCCACCAATGGGGCAAGCCAAGCACCGCCATCATAATAACGATGACGTGAAGCCCGGCCGACATCACCATGCCGAGACGCGGTATCATGTTACGGCTCGCCCACCGTCGGCAGCCGCGTGATCAAGGCCACGTTGTTGAAGCCTGCCTGGTTCAAGGCGCCCATCACCGCCATCACGTTTCCGTATTCGATCGTTTCGTCACCTCGCACGAAGATCCTGACATCCGGATTGTTCTGGCTAATTGCGACAAGACGAGGGCCAAGCTCTTCGAGCGCCAGTTCCGTGTCCTGCAGGAAGATACGCCCCTCGGCATCGACCGAGACGGCGAGCGGTTCGTCGCTGCCCTGCACCTCCGGCACGTCGGCTTCCGGCAGATCGACCTCGACACCGACAGTCAAAAGCGGTGCGGCGATCATGAAGACGATGAGCAGCACCAACATGACGTCGACAAACGGCGTCACGTTGATCTCGCTCATCGGTGGGCGCCGGCGGCGCGCCCGGGCGCTGCGTTCACGCCCGCCAGCGTGGGTGAACTGGACCGCCATCAGCCGCCCTTCTCGTCAAGCTGGCGCGACAAGAGCGAGTGGAATTCGGCGGCGAAGTTCTCAAGCCGGCTGGCATAACGGTCGAGGTCGGCGGAGAGTTTGTTATAGGCGACCACCGCCGGGATCGCCGCCAGCAGACCGAGCGCGGTGGCGAACAGCGCCTCGGCGATACCCGGCGCGACGACCGCCAGCGACGTGTTCTTGCTGATCGCAATCGCGGTGAACGCGTTCATGATACCCCAGACGGTGCCAAACAGACCGACGAACGGCGCCGTCGATCCGACGGTCGCCAGGAAACCCATGTAGCGCTCCAGCCGATCCATCTCACGGTCGACGGTCACGTTCATCGCCTGGTTGATGCGCTGTTGCAGGCCGGCCCGCAACCGGTCGTCGGCGAGCACGTGTTGTTTCTGGATACCGCGTTTTAGTTCCTGCATGGCGGCGGCGAAGACCGAGGCCAGCGGATGGCCGGGACGCCGTCCGACGCGGTCATAGAGATCCTCCAACGAGCCGCCGGACCAGAAGGACTCCTCGAACGTTTCGGCCTGGCTGCTGAGCCGCCGGATGCGGACGATCTTGTCGAAGATGATCGCCCAACACCAAAACGACGAGAACAGCAGGATCAGCATCACCGCCTTGACGATCAGGTCGGCGCGCCAGAACAGGCCGAGGATCGACATGTCGACGTCGCCGACCGATCCGGCCAGTGCCGCAGCTTCGAGGTCTTCGGTTTCCATCAAGTCTTTCCCTGGATTGAGAACGTCATATTGAGAGCGTCAGAGGTTGGCGCCGGGCGTGAGAACCTGGCGCAGATGATCGGGCATACGGTGGGGCCGTCCGTCGGAACCGACGAAGGCGATCTTGAGTTTCATGCGCACAATCGCTTCACCGTCGCGCAGCACGTCCTGTTCCAGGCTCGCGCTGGCGCCGCCGGTTTTCAGGATGCGGGTTTCGACCTCCAGGAGGTCATCGAGCAGCGCGGGCTTGCGGTAATCGATCTCGCACCGCGAAACCGTGAAACCCGCGCCATAGGCGTCGCGCAAACTCGTGTGGTCGTAGCCGAGGTCGCGCATCCACTCCGTGCGGCCACGCTCCGCGAAACGCAGATAGGCGCTGTGATAGACAATGCCGCCGGCGTCGGTGTCTTCGTAATAGACCCGCACCGGGAACCGATGTGACGGCGTCTCAGCCATCGCCTCCGTCTGCGCCCCCCTGGCCATTGCCTGAACCGCCCGGCTGATCGCCGGCGAAGATATCGAGCTGATCACGCAACGCGCGCGGCATGGTGAGGCCCAGGTGGTCAAAACTCGCTTGGGTCAAAAGCCGGCCGCGCGGTGTGCGTTGCAGGAATCCCTGCTGAATCAGAAACGGTTCGATCACGTCTTCCAAAGCATCCCGATGTTCGGAAAGCGCGGCCGCCACGGTCTCGACCCCCACCGGCCCACCGCCATAGTTCTCCGCAATACAGGCCAAATAACGGCGATCCATGGCATCCAGACCACATTTGTCCACATCGAGGCGCTGCAGCGCCGCGTCGGCGGCGGCCTGGTCGATGGTGTCGTGGCCACCGACGGCGGCGAAATCGCGCACCCGGCGCAACAGGCGCACGGCAACGCGCGGGGTGCCGCGGGCACGCGTCGCAATCTCGCGCGCGCCGTCATCGGTCAACATCACACCCAAGACCCGCGCACCGCGCGCCACCACGGTCGTCATATCGTCGGCGCCATAGAAGTTGAGCCTGAGCGGAATGCCGAAGCGTTCGCGAAGCGGCGTCGTCAGCAGGCCCGAGCGGGTTGTCGCGCCGACAAGGGTGAACCGCGGTAGATCAATGCGTACCGAACGCGCCGCTGGTCCCTCGCCGATGATGAGATCGAGCTGATAATCCTCCATCGCGGGATAGAGAACTTCCTCGACCGCCGGGTTGAGGCGGTGGATCTCGTCAATGAAGAGCACGTCACGCTCTTCCAGATTGGTCAACAGCGCGGCCAGATCGCCGGCGCGCGCGACCACCGGGCCTGATGTCGCGCGAAAACCGACACCCATCTCACGCGCGACGATCTGCGCCAGTGTCGTTTTGCCGAGCCCTGGCGGCCCATGCAGCAGGACATGATCGAGCGCCTCGCGCCGACTGGCGGCGGCTTTCACGAAGACACGCAGGTTGTCGCAGACGTCACGCTGACCGATGAAATCGTCAAGCGTCAGGGGACGCAGTGAGCCGTCGAGATCGTCCTCGGCCGGGTCGCCGTCGATGACGCGGGCGTCGCTCACCGGGCCAGTTCCTTCAGGCCATCGCGGATCAGGGTTTCGACGGCGGCCTTGTCACCCAGCGTCTTGCGGGCGGCTACGACGGCGCCATAGGCCTCGGACCGGCCATAGCCCAGGTTGACCAGGGCCGAGACCGCATCAGCGTCTGGCCCGATCTCGCCGGCCGGCGCCGGCGCCAGCGCCGCGCCCGGCCCCATGCCGATGTCGCCGACTTTGTCTTTCAGTTCGGCGACGACCCGCTGGGCGAGTTTCGGCCCGACGCCCTGGGCGCGTGCCACCGCGGTCTTGTCCTGGGCCAGGATCGCTTGGGTCAGTTCGTCGGCGGTGAGCGCGCTCAAAATCGCCAGCGCGACCCGGGCGCCGACGCCCTGAACATTCAACAGCATGCGGAACCAATCGCGTTCGCCGGTATCGGCAAAGCCATAAAGCTGCATCCGGTCATCGCGGATGAACGTCTCGACATAGGCGCTTGTCGGTTCGCCGACCGTCCCCAGAGCGCGCAAGGTCGAGGCCGAACAGGCGAGCTGGTAGCCGATGCCGCCGACATCGATCAGCGCCCAGTCGTCGCCCATGCTGTCGATAACACCCGTCAGTTTCGCGATCACGCGGTGGCCTCCTGATGGCGGCCGACCGCGTTGGACGTCGCCGCGTGATGGGCATGGCAGATGGCGACGGCGAGCGCGTCGGCGGCATCCTCGCTGGCGATCGCTGCGCCGGGCAGCAGGACCGAGATCATCATGCCGACCTGGCCCTTGTCGGCCTTACCGGTGCCGACGACCGACTTCTTGACCAACCGGGTCGCGTATTCGTGGACCGCCAGACCGGCAAGCGCCGGCGCCAAAAGCGCCGCGCCACGGGCCAGGCCCAGCTTCAGCGTGGTGTCCGGGTTCTTGTTGACGAAGGTCTCCTCGACCGCGGCTTCGCGCGGCCCATGATCGGCAAGCACCACGTTCAGACCCTCGAAGATAAACCGCAGGCGGTCGGCCATGGTGCCGCCGCGTGGCGGATCGATGGTGCCGTTGGCGACGTGGCTGAGCCGATTGCCATCGACGTCGATGACGCCCCAGCCGGTGTGGAGAAGACCTGGATCGATGCCCAGGAGGCGCATCGATCCCGGGCTCACGCGACCAGGCGCTCCATAACGTCATCCGCGATTTCAAAGTTCGCGGAGACGGACTGAACGTCGTCGTTGTCTTCCAGCGTGTCGATCAGCTTCAGCAGGGTGCCGGCCTTGTCCTCGTCGACCTCGATGGTGTTCTGCGGACGCCAGATCAGGCCGGCCTCCTGCGGTTCGCCGAACTGGTCGACCAGGGCGTCGCTGACCTGGCCGAAGTCGCCGGTGTCGCAGATGATCTCGTGGGTCTCGTCGTCGGAGACGACATCGGTGGCGCCGGCTTCCAGCGCGGCCTCGAACATGGTGTCAGCATCGGCGACGCCGGCGTCGAAAACGACATGGCCGATGCGGTCGAACATGAAGGCAACGCTGTTGGTCTCGCCCAAGGATCCGCTGAACTTGTTAAAGGCGGCGCGGACCTCGGGCGCCGTGCGATTCCGGTTATCGGTCAGCGCCTCGACAATCAGCGCGACGCCGCCCGGACCGTAGCCCTCGTAGCGGATTTCCTCGTAGTTGGCGTTGTCGTCGCCGCCGGCCGCGCGTTTGATCGCGCGCTCGATGGCGTCCTTGCCCATGTTGACGGCGCGCGCGGCGGCAATCGCCGAGCGCAGGCGCGGGTTATGTTCGGGGTCGGGCATGCCGGTTTTGGCGGCAACCGCGATCTCTCGCCCGACCTTGGTGAACTGTTTCGCCCGCTTGGCGTCCTGCGCGCCTTTGCGGTGCTGGATGTTTTTCCATTTGGAATGGCCGGCCATGGCGTCCTCAAACCCTCTCGTAGCTTCACCAGATATCGCGGCCCGCTGCAAAGCACAATACCACATCGTGGTATGACAGGGGCAGAAATGCGCCGATTCCGGCTATTCTGTCCCGGTTTGCTGGGGATATCGCATCCCGGTCGTCACCCGATCGTCGACCCGGTCTTCAGATAGTCGACAAACAGGCGGAACACCGTGAGCCGCGTGCTCTCCCTGGGGAAATATAGGAAGAAGCCCGGCCGCTCAACGGCGTGTTCGTCGAGCACGCTCTCCAGGGCGCCAGACGCCAACTCGTCGATGATGTTGCCCTCAAACAACCAGCACAGCCCCAGGCCCTGTTTGGCCGCCTCGATCTGCGCCGTCGTCGAGTCCACGATCAGGTTGCCGGAGACGTCGACCGCATAGATGCCGTCCGGGCCCTGAAACTGCCATGCGGCGAACTGTTTCGAGCCGATATAGCGGTAGCGGATGCAATTGTGCTGCAGCAGATCGCGCGGCTCCCGTGGCCGGCCGTGCCGGTCCAGATAGGCGGGCGAGGCGAAATAGATCTCCTTTTGCGGTGGGGTCAGGCGCACGGCGACCATGGTGTCGTGGACCAGATGGCCCATGCGCACGCCGGCATGGAAACCCTCGCTGACGATGTCGACGAAGCCTTCGTTGAACGAGAACTCCAGCTCGACATCGGGATAGGCCTCGCGAAACGCCGCCAGACGCTTGACCAGGGACAACTGGAAGGCGGCGAAGGCCACGGTCACGCGGATTGTGCCTTTGGTCGCCTTGCCGATGCCCCGCGCCTCCTCCAGCGCTTCGCCGATCTCCGCCATGGCCGGCTGGGCGCGGCGCAGCAACTGGCGCCCGGCATCGGTCAGCTTCACCGAACGGGTGGTGCGGGCAAAAACGCTGACACCAATCTGCTCCTCCAGCGCCTTCAGTTGCAGGCTGACCGCCGGCGGCTGGACGCCAAGCGCCGCCGCGGCGGCGCGTAGCGAGCCGTGCTCGGCAACCGCCAGAAAGGTCTCCAGGCCGCGGATTGGCGTCTCAGCCATTATTTAGATCTGCTTATCTGTAAAGTAAGATTATAAAGTCTACACGAATTAATCAGTCTGATCTATCTGGTTTCCAGAGACCACGAACGAGGGGGCCAACGACGATGACGACACGACACAAGGGCGCCTGTCAGTGCGGCGCGGTGACCTATGAGGCCCAGGGCGATCCCATCATGGTCTTTGCCTGCCACTGCACGATCTGCCAGCGCCAGTCAGGCGCGGCGTTCGGCATGGCGGTGGTGTTCGACGGCGCTGATTTCACGCTATCAGGCAAGGCGCCCGCCCATTTCGTCCGGCCCGGCCATGGCCGCGACTTCCGCTGTTACTTCTGCCCGGATTGCGGCACCCGGCTCTATCACCAGTGGTTCACGGCCGAGGGCGACTATCCCTTCTTGAGCGTCAAGCCCGGCACGCTCGACGACACCGGCTGGGTCAAACCGGGCTGCCATGTCTGGACCCGCCACGCGCAGCCCTGGATGCGCTTCGGCGCGGACGAGGTGGTGTTCGACGAACAGCCCGACCTCGACGCCATGCCGAAGTTCGCTGCGCCATGAGCGTCGTGCATGCCGCGCGCCCGGACCGGGTCGCGCTCGGCTTCACCATCATGACGGCGACGGCGCTGGGGCTCGCCTTCTCCGATGCCATGGTCAAACTGTTGAGCACCGACTTTTCGGTCTGGCAGGTCTTCACCGCGCGCGCATTCGTCGCGGTCCCCCTGCTTGCGGCATTGCTGATGTGGGGCGGCGGCTGGCAGGCACTTGTGCCGCGGGCACCCGGTTGGGTGATCCTGCGCTGCCTGTGCCTGATGGCGATGTGGCTCGCTTTCTATACGGCCCTGCCCCTGCTCAACCTGGCGGTCGCGGCGGCCGGCTACTACACCGGCCCGCTCTTCATCACGCTGTTGTCGGCGCTTCTGATCGGCGAGGCGGTCGGCGCGAAACGCTGGGCCGCGATCGCGATCGGTTTCGCCGGCGTGCTCGTGATCCTGCGGCCCGGCACCGACGCGTTCAGCGTGGTCGCGCTGTTGCCGGTGCTGGCCGCCGTCTTTTACGCGCTCGCCGCCGTCATCACGCGCGCCAAATGCACCGAAGAGAACCCGCTTGCCCTGGCCTTCGCCCTCAATGTCGCGTTCCTGGTGTTCGGTCTGGTCGGCTCGACCGCTGTCATCTTGATGGAGCCGGGCAATGTCGAAGCGACCGCCTACCGTTTCATGCTGGCCGACTGGTCGCCAATGGGCTTCAAAGAATGGGTCATCATGGCGTTTCTGGCGGTGCTGATCGTCGGCGTCACCACCGGCACGGCCAAGGCCTATCAAAGCGCCCCCGGCGCCATCATCGCCGCATTCGACTACACCTATCTGGTGTTCGCCACACTGTTCAGCCTGGTGATCTTCGCGGCACCGCTGGATCTCTTGACCGTCACCGGCATGGTGCTGATCACCGGCGCCGGCATGCTCGCCATCGCGCCCGAACGCCTCCTGCGCCGCGTCAGGTCTTGAAAACGGAGTCCGCCGAGGCACGCGCCGACTGTTTGCTGGCGATCATCGCCTGCGCGCGTTTGATCTCGGCTTCGAGCTCGACGACATAGTCGCCCAGCGCCTCAATCGACATGCCCTCCAGCTCCTTCGTTGTTGGCTTGGGCCGGAGCGGTTCAAGATCGTCAGTGTCCATCAATGAAGGCTCCGTTGTTGTTAGCGGCACACCGCCAGCGCGCTCGACTGGGCCATGACGTTACTCAGCCAGGTTGACGCCGTTCTGGTTGAGCACCTGCACGATCTTGGGAACGTCCAACGGCCCCGGCGGGATCTCCCGATCGACCGCGGTGAACATTTGGGACGCAAGACTACCCTGGCCGGTGATCTCCAGCATTTCTCCGCCACCGGGCCCATAGGTGAAACCATGGACGGTTCCAGCCGGCAGATGCACCAGCGTCCCGGCGGTCGCCACTCTGGCCTCGCCACCGACAGTGAACGCGACGCTGCCCTTGGTGACAAAAAAGGCCTCGTCCCAGTCATGGCTGTGTGGCGGTGGGCCCGTGCCTTCGTCACCGCGTTGAAACGTAATCTCGTAGCCGCCCGTCGCGGCCTTCGACGCGAGCACGGTCACTTCGGTTCCGACGACGTTCAACGCCCGATCGTAGTCTTCAGGCGCGACGACCAGTGGTTCTTTTTTCATGGTTGACGGGTCTCCCTGTTGAAACCGGCGGATCATCGCGCTGCGCCCGTGAACGATAGGATGCCGACGCCCTCCACGAATATCCGGCTGTGTAGTATAGGAAGCCTAGACCTCGCCGCCAACGCACGCGAACAGACAAGGAGACCACCATGGCCGCCACCATCCCGAGCCAGATGACCGTGATCGAATATGACGGCGCCGGCGGGCCGGAGGTCATCAAGACGGCGACGCGGGATGTGCCGGCGCCGGATGTCGGCGAGGTGCTGGTCAAGGTGCATGCCGCCGGCGTCAACCGGCCGGACGTGCTGCAGCGCCTCGGCGGTTACCCCCCGCCGCCCGGCGCCAGCGATGTTCCGGGCCTGGAGGTCGCCGGCGAGGTCGTGGCGCTGGGACCGGACGCCGACCGCTGGAAGCTCGGCGATCAGGTGATGGCGCTCGTGACCGGCGGCGGCTACGCCGAATACTGCGCCGTGCCGCAGCCCCAGGCACTTGCCATCCCCGCAAGCCTCTCGATGGCCGAGGCGGCGGGCGTGCCGGAGACCTTCTTCACCGTCTGGACCAACGTTTTCCAGCGCGGCCGGCTCCAGGCCGGCGAACGCTTCCTGGTGCATGGCGGGGCAAGCGGCATCGGCACCACGGCGATCCAGCTTGCCGAAGCCCGCGGCGCCCGCGTCTTCGCCACCGCCGGCGACGACGCACGTTGCCGGGCGTGTGAAGAGCTTGGCGCCGAGCGTGCCATCAACTACCGCGACGAAGACTTCGTCGAGATCCTGAACGAGGTCACCGGCGGCCAGGGCATCGACGTCATCCTGGACATGGTCGGCGGCGACTATATCGCCAAGAACCTGAAGCTCCTGGCGATCGAAGGCCGCATCGTCTTCATCGCCTTCCTGGGTGGCTCGAAGGCCGAGATCAACTTTCTGCCCTTGATGATGAAACGCGGCACCATCACCGGCTCGACCCTGCGCGCCCAAAGCGTCGAGGCCAAGGGCCAGATCGCCGATGAGTTGGCGCGCGAGGTCCTGCCGCTCTTGGAAACCGGCCGCGTCAAACCGATCGTCCACGCCACCTACCCGCTGGCCGACGCCGCCGACGCCCACCGCGCCATCGACGAGGCCCACGTCGGCAAGATCGTGCTGACGATGGGTTAGCGACCAGCGGGGCGAAATCGACACCGGTGCGCGGAGACGTGGCGCCAGGGCCTGATTGATGCGGGCTTGACACGATTAGGACACTTGTCCTAAATCTCCATTAGGACAAATGACCTAGGACTCGGTGAGCGGCCATGCCCCTAAGCTGGCAGCGCATCGAGAAGAACGGACGATGGACCAGTCATCAACGCGCGAACGCATTGTGGGTGAGGCCGATCAGCTCTTTTATGAGCAGGGTTTCGACCACACATCCTTCGCCGACATCGCCGACGCCGTCAGTATCTCGCGCGGCAACTTTTATCATCACTTCAAGACCAAGGACGACATCCTGGGAGCCGTCATCAAGAAGCGGCTGGCCAAGACCGAAGAGATGCTGCGGGGCTGGGAAGCCGACGGCGCCACGCCTGAGGCGCGTATTCATAGCTTCATCGACATCCTGCTGGTCAACGAGACGGCGATCATGAAGTTCGGCTGCCCGGTCGGCACGCTCTGCGGCGAACTGGCGAAGCTGAACCATGATGCGCGAGGTGACGCCGGCGCTGTCTTCACGCTCTTCCGAGACTGGCTGCGCCGGCAGTTCGTTCTTGCCGGCCATGAAGCCGAGGCGGACACCTGGGCCATGCATCTTCTGGCGCGTAGTCAAGGCGTCGCGACGATGGCCAACGCCTTCCACGACGATGATTTCGTGCAGGCGGAGGTCAATCTGATGAAAGCATGGCTGCGTTCGGTCTTGACCGGTGCGCCGTCATCCGATGCAGCCCGTGATCATTCTTCATCAAACAAATAGGAGGACACCTGTCATGTTCGTGGTTTGCCTGCGGTTTTCAGAGAACAAGGCATCGGCCCCGGCGCTGATGGACGGCCACAGAGCCTGGATCGAAAAGGGTGTCGCCGACGGCGTGTTTCTTCTGGTTGGAAGCCTGCAGCCGAGCGCCGGTGGCGCGATCATCGCCCACGGCCTCAGCCGTGACGAAATCGAGAGCCGGGTCGCCGACGATCCGTTCGTCGCGGAGAAGGTTGTCGAAGCGGAAGTCCTTGAGGTCACACCCAACCGCGCCGATTCCCGCCTCGACTTCCTGATGGGCTGACGCCGTTTTCCCAGTAGACAGTCCCGACAATCGCAACAAGACATTGACGCGGTGCGGCGGCGGTGCCACCGCTTCCCGTCACAGGTTTGGTGAGAGTTTCGCCTCTCTGCCGCTAAGGCAGGGCGAGCCTCTCAAGCCCCGTCTTATCCAGGCTCATCAACGTCGCGACCGCGTCGTCGCGCGCCGCGCCCAGGCGGTCGTAGAAGCGGTAGGCTTCGGCGTTCTCTACCCAGACTTCCCAGAAGACGGCCTGGCAGCCGAGATCGAGGGCGTGGCGGGCGACGCCGGCCATCAGCGCCTGGCCGATGCCTCTACCCTTGGTGTCCGGCCCGACCGAGAGATCGGCGAGGTAGAGTTTGCGCCGGCCGTCGTGAAGCTGGAGCGCGCGGGTCAGGACAGCGACACCGGCGACGTGTTTGTCCATCGTCGCAACCAGCATGTCGCACCAACGGCTCGGGCCGAAAGCGAGCGGGGCGAGCGTCTCGGGTGTCCAATCCGGCGGCTCGTCATCGACGTGTCGCGCCAAGTGAGCACCGAGCGCGATGATGGTGGGCAGGTCGGCGCGGCGGGCGCGGCGAACGTTGGGCTGTGACTTGGTCATGAGGCGCCCTCTCCTGCCAGATCCTTCGCCATATAGACGCGGGGGAAGCCGCGTTCGGTGCGGCGGTCGGTCTCGACATAGCCGCGCCGGGTGTAGATCTCGATGTTCTCGGTCATCATCTCGTGGGTGTAGAGGTCGAGGCGGTCGTGGCCGCGCCGGGCGGCCTCGGCCTCGGCGAAGTCCATCAGGCGGCGGCCGAGGCCCGAGCCCTGAGCTTCGGGCGCGACGGCGATGTTGTCGAACAGGATCGTGCCGTCCGGCTTTTCGATCAGGACGACCACGCCGCTGATCGTCTGGCCATCGCGCGCGACATGGACGATGTGATCGGCGATGACGGCCGCATAATCGTCCAGCATGGGCCCCGGTTTCGTGCCGATCCGCGCGATGTAGGGGGTATAGGCGGCATTGACCACCGCCGTGATGGCGGCGGCGTCCTCGGGTCTTGCTGGTGAAAGGGTCCACGTCATGGCCCTAAGCCTATGCCGGAAGCGTGAAACGGGCCATGGCCGCCATGGTTGTCACCGGCCCGCCCGTCGACTAAGTAACAGGGAGCATTCAGAGACTGCCGCGTTGGGGCTTGGCCCCTGGGTCCAGCCCACGGCGGCCGCCTCATTAAGGAGATATCATGGTTCAACTGCTGATGCCCCAGGCGACTGCCGTCTGGCTGGTCGACAACACCACCCTTTCCTTTGGGCAAATCGCCGATTTCTGCGGCATGCATCCCTTGGAAATCCAGGCGATCGCCGACGGCGAGGTCGCCGTCAATATCGTCGGCCAGGACCCGGTGACCGGCGGGCAGTTGACGCCCGAAGAGGTCGCACGCTGCGAAAAGGACCCGGACGCCCGGCTCGAGATGCGCCTGCGCGAGGATCTGCCGCAACCCAAGCAGACCAAGAGCCGCTATACGCCGGTCTCCAAGCGCCAGGACAAGCCCGACGCGATCGAGTTCCTGGTGCGCCGGTTCCCGCAGTTATCCGATGCCCAGATCATGCGCCTGGTCGGCACCACCAAGCAGACCATCAACGCGGTGCGCGAGCACACCCACAAGAACAGCGCCAACATCGTGCCCAAGGACCCGGTGCTGCTGGGCCTTTGCAGCCGCGACAAGCTGAACACGGAAATCGACAAGGCGAACGCCAAGGTCAAGGCCAAGGAATCGGCCATGGAAAAGGCGCGCGCCGAACTGGCCGCCCGCGACGAGGCGGAGATCCAGGCGGGCGACGTCTCGTCCTAGGATAGCCGTTCGATGGTTGGCCGCGTTAACGACGGCCAGCCCCCTGCCACCGACGGCATGGGCGGCAAGGGCTATTACGACGACCATTCCAGCGCCCAGAAGGACGGCATCCGCAGTCAGGAGGCACGTCTGCGCGGTGCCGTGCGCGCGCTCGACCTGAATGGTCAGGAACTGCGCGTCATCGACTACGGCTGCGGGCCCGGCCGCAATTCCATGACCGCGTTTCATACGGTCCTGGCCGAAGTGCGGCAGCGCCGGCCCGACATTCATGTTGTCGCCATGCACAACGATCAGATCGGCAACGATTGGAACGATCTGTTCGCCAACGTGCGCGGACCCGACGGTTATCTGGACGACATCGAGACCATTCGTGTCGAGGCGGCGGTCGGCAGTTTCTTTGGTCCCGTGGCAAGCCCAGGCGTGATCGACTTCGGTATGTCGTTTGCCGCCGCCCATTGGCTCGATAGCGCGGTCCGGATGCCCGCGCCCGGCAGCCTCTTTTTCTGCGATCTGCCGGAACCGGTCAGAAGTGACATCGCGGCAATGGCCGGGCGCAACTGGTCGGTGTTCCTGAAACAGCGTGCCCGCGAACTCAAACCCGGCGGCATGCTGGTGATCGACATGCTGTCGGCGGTCGAGGACGCGAGCGACCCGAGCGGCGTCGCGGCCGCCGGCGCCGGTCTCTATCGCGCCATGGGAGAGATCGCCAACGGCCTTGCCGCGGAAGGCCGCATCGATCGCGGCGCCCTCGATAACTTCATCTTCCCGGTCTACTTCCGTCTGACCGGTGAGATACGCGCGCCGCTTGTCGATGACGCCGAACTGAAGAACGCCTTCGAGGTCATCGAACTGAGCAACGACCTTCTACCGATGCCGACCGAGGAAGCGCTCAAGCAGACAGGCGACGCGGCGACCTATGCCAAGGCCTATGCCGGTTTTGCCCGCGCGTTCGCCGAAGCGACGTTGAATGCCGGCCTGTTCACGCTATCGACAGCGAACGAGACCGAGGCCAAGGCCCTGGCCGATACGTTTTTCCAACGCCTTGAAACCCTGTTCGCGACCGAACCCGACAAACACCGCTTCGACCACCGTGTCGCCACGTTGGTGTTGAGACGTCTGTGACGTCGGGAAGCGGCATAGGCGATCGCGATGCCTCGGCCACCGAAGGTATGGGCGGCGACGGTTACTACGACAACCATTCGCAGGTTCAAAGAGGCACGGTCATCGGACAAGCCGAGCGATTGCGCAACGCCGTGCGCCAACTCGAGCTGACGGCGGGTGGACTGCGTATCGTTGATTACGGCTGCGGTCCCGGCCGCAACTCCATGGCTGCGTTCGATACGGTGTTAAACGAAGTCGGGAAACATCGGCCCGACGTACCGGTCGTCGCCGTGCACAACGATCAGGCCGGCAATGACTGGAACGACCTGTTCGCCAACATCCGAGGGCCCGATGGGTATCTGCGCGATCACCCCTCCGTCCGCGTCGAGGCGTCCGTCGGTAGTTTCTATGAACCCGTTGCTAGCGCCGGCCAGGTTGATCTCGGTATGTCGTTCATGGCCGTTCACTGGCTCAACGGCACCGTCCGCATGTCGTCGCCCGGCACACTGTTCTTCTGCGATGTCGAAGGACCAGCGCGAAAGGAACTTGCCGAGCGCGCCGAGCGCGACTGGGCAGCGTTCTTTACCGCGCGGGCCAGCGAGATAAGGTCCGGCGGCTGGCTGGTCATCGAGAGCCTGTCGTCAGTACCGGATCCCGACGACCCCAGCGGCTTGCTGGCGGCGGGTCGATGGAACTATCGCGCCTGCTACCGGATCGCCAAAGCGATGGCTGAGGAAGGTCTGATCCAAAACGATCTGCTCGATCATTTCGTCTTCCCCGTCTACTTCCGTGAAGAGCACGAGGTGTGCGCGCCGTTCGAGCGCGATGGTGATCTTAGAGACGTTTTCGAGATCGTCGAGGTTGTCAATGAGCTCTACGCGACGCCGTTCGAAGAAACCTTCAAACAGGACGGCGATGCCGCGGCGTATGCATCGGCCTATGTCGGATACGTCCGCGCTTACTCAGAGTCCACGCTGCGCAGCAGCCTATTCGGGGGATTGGCAAACAGCGTAGACGAGGTCAACGCGTTGACAGAGACGTTCTACGATCGCCTGGAACAACTGTATCGAGACGAACCGGGCCGCCACCCATCGGAAACCCAGTCGATGACCCTGGTGCTGCGGCGGCGATGACCACAGCCGCCGACGACAAACCGCCACGCACACAGGCCACCGACGGGATGGGCGGTCAGGGCTTTTACGACGGCCACTCGCGCGAGCAGGCCAAGGTGATCAGGGGTGAAGCCGATCGCCTGCACCACGTGGCGGCGCAGCTTGATGCGTCGGGCCCGGAACTGCGCATCGTCGACTATGGTTGCGGGCCCGGCCGCAATTCGATGAAGGCGTTTCACACAGTGCTCGACACGGTGCGGCGGAACAAAACCGACTTGCCCATCGTCGCGGTCCACAACGATCAGGTCAGCAACGACTGGAACGATCTTTTCGCCAACGTCAGGGGACCGGGCGGTTATCTGCGCGGCGATCCCTACGTTCGTGTCGAAGCCTCGATCGGCAGCTTCTACGACAGTGTCGCAAGCGATGGCACCGTCGACCTCGGCATGTCGTTTGTTGCGGCCCACTGGCTTAGCAACGTTGTCCGCCTGTCCACACCGGGAACGCTGTTCTTCGCCGATCTGACCGGGCAGGCGCGCCAAGAGATGGCCGCTCATGCCGACAAGGACTGGACATCATTCCTGCGTCATCGCGCGCAGGAGATCAAACCGGGCGGCTGGCTCGTTGTGCACGTGTTTTCGTCGGTGCCGGACACTGATGATCCCAGCGGCTTGCGGGCCGCGGGCCGCCATCTGTTCCGTGCGTTCTGGCGGATCGCCGATGGCATGGCCGGCGACGGTATGATCGACCGGGACCTGCTCGACAGGTTCGTCTTCCCCGTTTACTTCCGCGAAGAAGATGAGGTGCGCGCACCGCTTGAACGCGAGCAGGACCTTTGCCAAGCGTTCGACATTGTCGAACTCAGCAGCGAACTCATCCCTTCTCCCGCCCTGGAAGAGCTTGATCGAACCGGCGACGTCAGCGCTTATGCGGTTTCCTATGCCCAACACTGCCGGGCCTTTACGGAGTCGGCGTTCAGCAATGGCTTGTTTGCGGTGACGGCGTCGAGCCCGGCCGAAGCCGATCGTCTGGTCGATGACTTCTATGGTCGGCTCGAAACCCTGTTTCACGACGAACCCCGCGCGCATGACTCCGAACTCCAATCGATGACACTGGTGCTGAGGCGGCGGTAGTCTAGAACCGGCAAAAGGGAGCGCAGACATCCATGGCAACCGGCACCGACAATGGCAGCAAAGCGACCGACGGCATGGGCGGCGAAGGCTATTACGACAGCCATTCGGCGATCCAGGCGGGCGCCGTCGAACAACAGGCGGCACGACTGCGCCGCGCCGTCGCGGCGCTGAATCTCGACGGGCCGGAACTCACCATCATTGATTACGGTTGCGGTCCCGGCCGCAATTCGATGGCGGCGTTTCGCGCGGTGCTCGACGAGGTTCGCCAGCGCCGGGCCGACCTGCCCATCGTCGCCGTGCACACCGATCAGATCAGCAACGATTGGAACGACCTGGTCGCGAACATCCAGGGGCCTGGCGGTTATCTGAACGATGTCGAGGGTGTGCGCGTCGTTGTTTCGGCCGGCAGCTTTTTCGACACCGTCGCCAGCGATCATTCGATCGACCTCGGCATGTCGTTCATGGCCTCACACTGGCTCGACGGTCCCATCAGCCTGCCCTCACCCGGCACGCTCTTCTTCGCCGACATGACGGGCACGGCACGCGAGGAGGTCGCGGCCATCGCCGACGAGCACTGGACGCGCTTCATGCACCACCGTGCGCGCGAGGTCAAACCGGGCGGCTGGCTTGTCTTCGAAGCGATGTCGGCGATCAAAGACCCCACCGACCGGAGCGGCCTCGCCGCCGGCGGCCACCGTCTTTACCGCGCCTTCTGGCAAATCGCCGACGGCATGGCGCAGGAGGGGCTGGTCGAGCGCGCCCATCTCGACGCCTTTGTCTTCCCGATCTATTTCCGCGAGCTCCATGAGATCCGTGCGCCGCTGGAACGCGAAGCCGACCTGAAGGCCGCGTTCGAGATCGTCGAATTGGAAAGCGAGCTGATCCCCAACCCCTATGTGGAGGCGTGGCGCCGCGACGGTGACGATACGGCTTATGCCAAAGCCTATGCCGCATTCGCGCGCGGCTTTTCGGAGTCCGCCTTCCGCAACGGGCTGTTCAACCTGTCGGCCAATTCCGACAACAGCGCCGATGCCCTGACCGAGACGTTCTACACGCGCCTTGAAGACGTGTTCCGCGCCGAACCCGGCGACCACATCTTCGACAACCACTCGATGACGCTGGTGCTAAGGCGGCGTTAAACGTACGCCATATCGTACGCGTCCTGCCGCCTGACCACGTGACCGATCGACGGCAGCGGGAAGTGGATGGTCATGACCTTCGTGTCGGTCTCACAGTGTGTATCGAGAAAACGCCGGCGCGTCGCGCGTGATTGTTCGATGTCGTAGTCGAAATGCGGACTCCAGTCGGGTTGGGCGAGCTGCAGGGGGCTGTGAATGAGGTCGCCGGTGACGACGCCGTGGGCCGATCCCGATTTCAGGTGGACGGCGACGTGGCCCGCCGTGTGGCCCAGCGTCGGTTCGAGCCACACCTCGTCGTCCAGCGCGTAGTCGGTGTCGACCAGCACGGCCTGCTTGGCGTCGAGCACCGGCTGCACGTTTTCGGCGAAGACGGCCGTGCCCTCGTCAGCGGCGGCGGCGACTTCGTCACGTGCCAGGATGTATTTGGCGTTGGGAAATGTCGGCACCCAACGCCCGTCGACGAGACGCGTGTTCCAGCCTGAGTGGTCGAGATGCAGGTGCGTACAGAAGACGAAGTCGATCTCTTCGGGCGCAACACCGGTCGCCACGAGATTGCGCAGCCAGGTCTCGTCGCGCCGGTCCTGCCATGCAGGAATGCCGTCATAGGACTTGCGGCAGCCAACGCAGGTGTCGATCAGGATGGTGTGGTGGCGCGTGCGCACCAGATAAGACTGGACGGTCAGCAGCATCTCGCCGGTCTTGGGATCGAGCGCGTCGGGTTCCAGCCAGGACCGGTAGGGTTCGACCGCGTCGGGCGTCGCCTCGTGAAAGAAGTCCGGCAGCACGAACGGCGCCTTCTCCATTTCGATGACGCGATCGATGGCGATCTCGCCCAAATTCAGCGTTGTCAAAGGCCCCTCCCCTGACGCGTTGTCGAAGCGATGATGCTGTCGTCGTCGCTCAGTCGGCCTCACCGCCCTCTGCGGTTTCCGGTAGCATGTGTCGTTTGATGAGCCCGATCTGGCACATGCCGAACGCCATGGTCAGTAAGACGATGCCGAAGGTCTTGAACCCGACCCAGATATCGGTCGACTGGGTGCGCCACACCACCTCGTTAATACCGGCCATGACCAGAAAGAAGATCGCGAAGCGCATCGAAAGCTTGCGCCAGCCGTCATCGTCCAATTGCAGCGCCGCGCCCATCAGCGGTTTCAGCAACGACTTGCCCATCAGCAGGCCGCCGAACAGCACGGCAGCAAACAGCGCCTGGATAATTGTCGGCTTGAGTTTGATGAAGGTCTCGTCGTTCAGCCACAAGGTCAGTCCGCCGAAGATGCCGACGATGATTGCGGTGACCAGCGGCAGCATCGGGATGTGGCGCGCGATAGCGTAGGAAAGCGCCAGGGCGATGCCGGTCGCGGTCATCAAGGCGGCGGTCGCCACCATCAGATCGCCGAGCACATAGGCAACGACAAAGACGACCAGCGGGCCGTATTCGGTGACCGGCTTCAGCCAGGCCGGTTGTTTTGGTTTTTCTTGCGTCATGGTCCGCACAATATTGGAGACTGGGGCGTCGCGGGCAAGGATTGATCAGCCCACGATTACGTCACCCGAAGGTTGGGCATGATCTCCTGGCACCACAGCGACAGGTGGTCGGCGACGAAGAAGCCCGGTGATCCGCCGTGTTCGTCTGGCCTGGTGGCCGCCCACCAGACGATGTCGCATGTCTTGCCGTCGAGCGGCAGAACGGCCACCTGTCCGCCGCGCCGCAGGGTTTCAGCGTCACGCGCGCCGACCAGGCTAATACCCAGGCCCGCCGCGACATAAGCCAGCACGCCGTCGGCCGATGCCGCCTTCAGCACCTGCGCCGGGGCAACGTCGGCGTCCGACAACAACGCCTGATGGGCAATGCTGCGCTCGAAGACCGGGGCGGCACTGACATAGGTTTCGCCTGCGATCATATCCGCATCGAATGCCTGTTGCGCCGCCAGCGCGTGATCGGCAGGCACGATGGCGACCAGGGTGTCGCGAAAGAGTTCGAAGTTCTGCCGGCCCGCGGGTTTTGCCGCGCCGTGACCGATGACGACATCGGCTGTACCGCGCGCCAGCGCCTCGGCTGGTGTGTGCAGCGCGGCAGGCACCAGGTCGATCGTGATCTCACCGTTACGTTCGGCCAAGAACCTGACGAAGGACGGCAGCCAGGACGGGCACAGGCGATCGGCAACGCCGACCCTGACGACATAATGGATGCCGCCGGCGAAACGGTGGACGTCGTGCTCGGCGCGCGCCAGTTCGTCCAGCACGCGCCGCGCCGACGGCAGCAGGCGTTCGGCGGACGGCGTCATGCGCAGGCGCTTACCCCGCCCCTTGACGAACAACGGCGCCCCCAGCCTGCGCTCAGCCTCGCGCAGGCGGTAGGTCAGCGCCGGTTGGGTGACGCCAAGATCCTGGGCCGCGTTGTTCAGGCTGCCGCTGTCGGCAACCGCGACGAGCAGCTCCAGATGGGGCACATCGAGCGCAGTGGGCATACCCCACGTTATCAGGAATACTGATTATTTCTTATTAAATTTCGATTAGAAACAGCGAGGCTGCCGGCCCTAGCTTTCGTTCCAACGGCGGAACCGAAAGCTGGAAGTCATCATGACGGCTACCCTTACCATTGACCAAGCGAGCGCCGAAGACGCCGCCGTTGTCGCCGATTTTGTCACCCGACTGCTGGCCGAGCTCTTCGACAGCGTGCGCGACGCCGCCGAGATGGAAGCGACCGCGCGCAATCTCTTGGCGCGCCCGGACCTGTTCACGGCGCTCATCGCGCGGCGCGACGACCGGCCGGTCGGGGTTTTGACTCTGGCGACCTGCGTTTCAGTCTATGCCGGCGGACAGTTCGGCGAAATTGCCGAGTTGTGCGTCAACCCAGACGAACGCTCAGTCGGGATCGGGGAAGCGCTGATCGCGGCCGCTGCCGCGTATGGGCGTCAACAGGGATGGTCGCGCCTGGAAGTCGGCGCGCCGCCGGCTGATCGATGGGCGCGCACCGTGGCGTTCTATGAGCGCCACGGCTTTACCGAAATCGGCCCGCGCCTGGGTCTGACGCTCAACACCTGAGCGATGACGTCGCAAAGCCAGACGCCGGCGACGGACGCCCATCATCTGCGCGGCATCGGCTGGATCGTCGTCTCGACCCTGTGTTTCGCCACCGAAGACAGCATCGCCAAGTGGCTGGGCAGCGAGATCGACCCGATCCAGGTTCTGTTTGTCTACGGCCTCGTGTTGTTGGCCTGGGCCGTGGCGGGCGCGCTTAGGCGCGGTGGCGCGGCGGCGTTGGTGCATCTGCGCGTACGCCGACCCTGGCTTTTGATCCTGCGCTCGCTGGTGTTGCTCGGCACGTTCCTGGCGTTCATCTATGGCGTCGTCCTGCTGCCTCTGGCCGATGCGGTCGCGATCAGCTTCACGACGCCGCTGCTTGCGACCGTGCTCGCCGCGGTTGTTCTGAAAGAACAGGTTGCGTTGCGGCAATGGCTGGCGGTCGCCACCGGGCTCGTCGCCGTCGTCTGGATGGTGCAGCCGGGCGCCGGCGTCATCTCGGCCGGTGCCGCATGGATGTTGTTGAGCGCGCTGCTCGCCGCCATCGACATCATGCTGACGCGCGTTCTGACGCGCAGTGAGAGCAACACGACGATCGTGCTCGCCCTTGCCCTGACCTTCGTTGTGGTTTTGGGCGCGGCGGTGCCGTTCGTGTGGCAACCGCTGACCCTCATCGATATCGGCTTGATTATCGCCATGGGCACCGCCGGCATGATGGCGCAGGCAAGCTTCACCCAGGCAAACCGGCGCGCGCCGCCGCAGGTCTTGGCGCCGTTCGACTATCTGATGCTGGTCTGGGGTGTCTTCTTCGGCTTCGTCATCTGGCGTGAGTGGCCGACGCCGGAGGTGATGGCCGGCGCCGTTGTGTTGATCGCCGTCGGCCTCTATCTGGCGCGCGCCGAGACCCGCGTCCAGGCCTAGATCGCCGCCAACAACGCTTGCTGCGGATTGTTTGCAATCGCGCTATAACCCGGCTTGCGGACCGGGCGGGCTCCGCGTTGCTGGGAAGAAGATCATCGTTGGCTACAAGGTCTCCGACACGTTTGCGCTGCGTTACGCAGCGGTCGTGTCGATCATCGCAAGTTTCTACCGATCGGAAGCGCGCAAAGGCGGGCCGACCGCCGACATGCTGGCAGACGTCGCGCGCGAACTGGAGCGACTGGCGCCGCCGGAAGCGCCCGAACCATCCCGCCTGCCCGGCGCCAAACATCTGGCGGCCGCGCTGCCGGAAGCACTGGATGGTCCGATGGCGTCGGTCGTGCACGGCTTCATGGCGATCGAACCGGAGTGCCCGTGGTTCCAGACGGAGCACTACCGCGCGTCCCTGGGCGACGACTACATGGACAACTACGGCTACGTCACCCTGGTCGGCGACCGCGCGATCCTGAAACACGATCGCATCGCCTGCGGCTTCTTCGTCATCGGGCCGGGACGGCACTACCCCGAGCATCACCATGAAGCCGAAGAGATCTATCACCCGCTGTCCGGCGATACGTTGTGGAGCCAGAATAGCGGGCCTGGGACGGCGCGCGCGATTGGTGAGGCGGTCCACAATCCGCCGTGGCAGCTCCACGAGATGACGACGCGCGAGACGCCGCTGTTTGCGCTTTATTGTTGGCGCGGGCGCGTGGCCGATCAGGCGCAGTTGACGGATCCCTGAACCCCAACGGACGGAGGTGCCCATGCAGACGGGAACCTTGAAGACGGACGTCGCCGACGTTTTCTACCTTCAGCAGGGCGCAGGCCCCGACATCGTCTGGATACCCGGCGGCGATCAGACGGGAGAGGAATGGGCCGAACAGATGGCCGCCTTCCCCGACTACCGCAACACCAGCTTCGATCCGCGCGGCGCTGGCAAGACCGTGGTCCATGAACCCACGCCATGGCCGATCGCGTCGTTCGCCAAGGACTGCGCGGCGCTGATCCGCGAGGTCTGCACCCCACCGGTCAATCTGGTCGGTCTCTCGATGGGCGCGCTGATCGTGCAAGAGATGGCGCTCGCTTATCCGGAACTGGTGCGGGTCGCGATCGCCATGGGAACGTCCGGCAGCAAGGCCGGTTTCATCCATGAATGGGAGGATGCGGAGATCCGGTTCCGCGAATCCGGCGGCACCCTGCCGCCCGACTTCGCCATGGCCCACTACGCGCTCCTGATGTACCCGTCCGAAGTGCTGGGCGACGACGCGCTGTGGGAAAAGGTGAAGCCGATCGTCGCGGCGGCCTATCGCGAACGCGATGGCGACATGCTGGCCGCGCAGTGGCAGGCGTGCCTGGACTATTCGGCCATGGACCGCCTGCCCGACTGCACGCGCCCGCTGCACGTCATCGGTTTCGGTCAGGACATGCAGACTCCGCCGGCGCGCGGCAAGCTGGTCGCCGAAGCGGCCAAGGACGGTCACTTCCATTTGCTGGAAGGCCTCGGCCACTGTTCGCTGTTCGGGCACAAACCGGAAGTCGTCAGTGCGAAGATCCGCGAGATCATCGAGACCTGACGGTGAAGGTCGAACTCATTGTAGCGGGCGATGACGACCGCGCCTTCGTGCAGGAGCTCGGGCGTTTGTACGTCTACGAGATTGCGCGCGTGTTCGGCCCCGATCCCGAATGGGCGATCGGCAAGGACTGGCTTTATGACGCCGATGACTTCGGCACCTATTGGCAGGACGGCAACCACGCGTTTCTGATAACGGCCGACGATCAGATCGCCGGCTTCTGTCTGATCGACCACTATGAGATCGCACCCGGCATCGACTGGAACATGGGGCAGTTCTTTGTTCTCGGTCCCCATACCGGGCGCGGCGTCGGTAGGCAGGCCGCCACTGCCGCGTTCGCTCGCTTCCCGGGCCGCTGGCAAGTGACCCAGGTGCCCGGCAACGATCCGGCGATCGCGTTCTGGCGACGCGTCATCGACGACTACACCGGCGGCGGCTTTCTGGAGCAGAGCCTGCCCGATACCCGTCGCGACGACGAACCGCGCAACGTCATGACGTTCGAAAGCCCGGCGTCACAAACTTGACATAGGGCGCGGTGTCGGCGCGAAGATAACGCGGCAGGTTCCGCCCATCCCAGTCACGGGATGGCGCCTGCCGGGGGCACGGCGCCGTTGTTGAGTTTCCGTCTATCCCGTCTGCTGGACGTCACCGGCATCCCCCATGCCTTCACCTTTGCCGCGCTTCAGGGCGTGCAGGGCATTGCATGGGCGCTGCCCGCGGCGATTATTCCCATCGTCGCGCTGGAGCGCCTGGGCGGCGCGCTGGAGGCAAGCGTGTTTTTCTTTGCCGTCAGCTTTGTCGGCCTGTTCGGCAACATGGCCGGGCCGACATTGATCGATTGGATCGGCCGGCGCCGGACGTTTCTTTTGGGTGGCATCCTGGTCGTTCTCTCCGGCATTTTCTTTCCGATGGACGGTATCGTCGCGCTGGTCATCGGCATGGTGTGTTACGTGCTGGGTTTCCTGTGTCTCGATCTCTGCTTCACGGTCGCCTTCATGGAGCGCATTCCGCGGCGCGCCTTCACCCGCTTCGAGCCGCTGCGCATGATGTTCATGGGCGCCGGTTTCATCATCGGCCCGACACTTGGCGTGCAGCTCAACCTGAGCGTGGCGCTGTGGGCGCCGTTCGGGTTGATGGCCGCTCTTGGTCTGATCAACGCGGTTTATGCGCTTCAAAGAAAACTGATCGACGAACCGGTAGGTGGGCCGCGGGGACGTCGCCGGTCGAACCCGCTTCAGTTCGTGCCGCGCTTCACGCGCCAGCCGCGCTTGCGGCTTGCCTGGTTCCTGGCCGTCCTCAGATCGTCGTGGTGGACGATGTACTTCATCTACGCGCCGATCTATTGCGTCGAGTACGGCCTGGGCGAGGGCTGGGCCGGCATCATTCTGTCGGTCGCCTCGACCTTTATGCTGTTGGTGCCGCTGTGGGGGCGGCTTGGCCGGCGCATCGGCCTGCGCGCGTTGTTGGCGGCCGGTTACCTGGGCACCGGTTTGCTGTCGATTCTGGTCGCGCCGGTCGCCGATTGGCCGTCATTGGGCGTTGCCGTTCTGCTGGCCGCAGCGCTCGCCGCCTCGCTGATTGATGCCGCCGGAAACTCGCTTTTCCTGCGCGCCGTCCACCCCCATGAACGGCCGCAAATGGCGTCGGTGTTCTCGACCTACCGTGAAATCGGCAAGATCGGGCCGCCCGGTCTGTGCGCGGCCTTGCTGGTCGTTTTCCCCCTGCCCGTGGTGTTTGTCGCGGCCGGCACCTTGGCCGTGACCGGCGCCTGGTACACACGGTTCGTGCCGAGGCGCTATTAGGCGAACGACGCCGATCCATCCTTCACATCAACGTGATGGCTTAAGGCGGCGTAGGGTCGCGGCCCCTGCCCCGTAAGAACGGTAAGCAGCCGTGGGCTTCATGCCGCCACCTTGCCGTGGCGGGTCCGTCCCATGGTTTCCGCGTGTCGAGCGCTTCGAGGGGAGAGTAGCTTCGATGTTAAAGACCTTAGCCGTTGCCGCCCTGATCAGCCCGTTGGGCCTTCAGTCCTTAGACGATCAACTGCAGTCAACGACCGCGTTGGCGACCCAGCCAGCGGTTATCGACCAAGCGTCAGAAGGCGCGTTCGTCGACGACCTCACCTGGGATGGCGAGGACGCCGGCCTTTATGACGTCCACCACAGATACTGGCACCATGGCGGCCACGGTGGTGAGGGCGGCGAAGGCGGTGAAGGTGGCGAGGGCTATTACAACATCTATAACTACCCGAGCCACCAGACCTATTACCCCGCCTACACCAACCAACCTTATCAGGCGCCCAAGGGCCAGTCGTATTTTGGCCCGTGCAACCGCGACAGCCTGATCGGCGCGCTCGCCGGCGGCGCTGCGGGCGGTCTGCTGGGCAGCCAGATCGGCAAGGGTAACGGCCAGCTCGTCGCCGTCGGCGCCGGCGTCTTGATCGGCGCGCTGTTGGGCCAGGAAGTCGGCTCGCGGCTCAGTGCCGGCGACCTCGCCTGCGCCGAACAGGCTGGATACCAGGCGCATACCGTGCCGGTCGGCCAGCAGATCGCCTGGAACAACCCGCAGACCGGCAACTCAGGCTACGTCGTGCCGGTGCGCGACGGCACCCACCAGGGCACCGGCCAGTACTGCCGCGAGTACCAGACGGTGGTCTATGTCGGCGGCCGCCAGGAAAGCGGGTACGGCACGGCGTGCTACCGGCCGGACGGATCATGGGAAATCATTAACTAGAGGATCCGGCCTCTAGTCGGCTATCTCCGACACGAAGTCCTGGAACTTGCCGGCGGCACTGCGCGGGAGTTCGTCCAGCTCTGTGACCGTTACGTCGAAGCTTTGGCCGTACTTGTCGCGGACCCAGGCGGCGAGCGCCTTTGCCTCGTCGGCCTGAAGCGGGCGTGAGACCTCGACGCGCAGTTCCAGGCACCTGATGTCGTGCTGCACGAATTGATAGCGGTTGATCGGTGCGAGGCTGAGCAAGGCCTTGATGTTGGGCGACGAGAGCAGTGGCCAATGGCGGTCGCCTGAGGGCATCACCAGCATGTTCTGGGTGCGGCCGTGGATCCGGGTGAGCACCGGCAGGCCGCGCCCGCACGGGCAGGGCTCGCCGACCTCCGCATAGTCGCCGATATCGTAGCGCAGCATGGGCATGGCGAAGTTGTGGAGCGGCGTGACGACGACCCGGCCGGTTTCGCCGGGTCCGCAGGGTTCGCCCGCTTCGTCCAGCACCTCCAACAGCACGCCTTCGCTTTGCACGTGGTAGTGATCGTGGTCCGGGCATTGCAGCGCCAAGTATCCGGCTTCGCGCGCCGTATACATGTCGACCACAGGCACGTCCCAGGCTTCGCGCACGAGGTCGCGCACGGCCGGTTGCAGGATTTCGGAGATCGTCAGGACCTGCCTGAGATCGGGCAGTTCGATGCCTTGTTCCAGACATAGGCGCGCGAGATCGGCGGCGTTGCTGGGGTGGGTCAACAGATAATCGGCGTTCTGCCGGACCAGCCACAGGAGCTGATGGTCGACCGGCGTCAGGATGTTGAGGCTGACGCTTGGCCCCGTGGCGAAGACCGGGTTCGACGAACGGCCCCAACCCGGTGAGACGACGCCATCGGGATAGGGCGCCTTGCCCACGCCGGACTCGCGCAGGACAGCCAGCGTGCCCGCGCGATCGCGGCGATGCCACAGGTGGTCGCGCTGGGTGAAGGCGCTCCAGATCATCTCCCACAGTTCCGTGCGCACGGCGCGGATCGGCGTGCCGGTAGAGCCGCTGGTGAAGATCTCCTTTCGGCGGCCATGGCCCGCGGGCAGGCTACGGGTAACGAGATCCTCGCCAGCCGCCTGGATATCGGCGCGGGTCAGCAACGGAAGACGCCGCCAAGTGTCGGGGCCCTCCAGGTCAATGGGCGTCAGACCTGCGCCCTCGAACCGTTGGCGATAAAACGGCACGGTGAGATAGGCGTGGGCGGCGAGCTTTCCTAGTTGTTCGAACTGAGAGGCAAGCAGCCGCTCGGGTTGCCACCACTGGCTCTGCTCGAACTGATAAAGCAGCGCCAGGATGGTCGCGTTGCGCCGGTCCGGCAGTGCCGGCCAGACAATGTCGTCGATTGCCGTTGTCGGCAGATGGTCCTTCACAACGCCAAAACCCGCCTGCCCTGAATACAAGACAGACGGGTTCTAGATCATTGGCGCTGACTCCGGAATGGTCAGCAAACAGACTTTTTTGGGACCTCGCCTACTGCGTCGGCGGGCGGTAGGTCGTGTTGCGGCGGCCGGCTGCGGCGCGGCGCTCCAAGATGTCGTTCCAGGGATCCCAGGTCGCCAGCGGAACCGGCGAGGTTCTGGGACAGGTCACCAGGAACTCGGTCTCGGGAAAGCGCTGCCGCAGCTTATCGAGGTCATCCTCGGTATCGTCTGGCAGATCGGTCATATCGATCAGCACAACATTGGGTTTCGGATCGCCCCTGCCCAGCGACATCAACGACTTCAAGTTGACGGCCTGCAGGGTGACGCACATTCCCCGATAACCGAAGATATCTGCCAGTTTTTGACGAGAATCCTGGTCGCGCCCGACACAGTAAGCAAAGCTCGATGTTGCCATTGCGGCATCCCCCACCTGAGTGGCCAAACTTGCCTCGATTCCAGCCATATTGATTCACCATTTTGAATCTTATGCCTATGGCCGTTACCGAGACATGAGATCATCTTCGTTTGATAACCTCTTGACTCAAAACGAAGATACCATAACGGCCAATTCGTATCCAAAAGGTTAACGGATTACAGGGTGGCGTAAGTGCGCGACGTCACACGTCAAGTGTGCGCGTCGTCACGATCCCGCGTTTTGTGGTTAGACAGGGTGGTTAATCGGCAGAAAACCGCCGATTCCTGAAGGGCGCGATGACGGGCTTAAAACCCCGCGCCGGCGGCAAAACCCATCGAAAGGGGTGTGATTCCCAGAACACAGTGCTGGCGAAAAAGCACTGAGTCCGACGGACTTGGCGTCGAGTCCTGAGTCCAAGGACTCGCAAACGGCGCCAAAACTGCATCGTTAGGTGTCGAGGATATCGGCGAGCGCGGCGGCGGTCGCCTTACCGGTCTGGACCGGGATGATTTCGAAGGCAACGAGGTCCGACCACTGGCCGACCCAGCGCTGCAAAAGGCCGATATCGTCGCATTCCATGACCTGAAAACAGCGGCTCATGTCCGCGGCAATCCAGCTGTCGTGGAAGATCAAGCCGTCGGGCACCATGCGGCCCTGGTCGCGAAACCGGCGGTACACCGCGCGGCCGTCCTGATTGCGGAACGTCTCGATGACGAAATAGAGCATATCGGCCCTCCCCTATTCTGGTGGATCAACTTCGTTGGCATGACCGGCCCGCTCCCCTCCCGGCCACCCCAAGGATGCTGCCATGGGTGGCCGGGAGGGGGAGCGGGCCGGCGCCGAAGCATCATTCTTTAGCGGAACAACGCGGATACGGACGATCCGTTGTGAATGGCGCCGATGGCATTGGCGAACAACCCGGCGACGGACACCACCTCGACCTTGGAGCTGCGGCGTTCCGCCGGGATCGGGATCGAATTGGTGACGACGACGCGCCCGATCGGCGAACCATCCAGCTTGGCTTTGGCGTTGCCGGACATAACGGCATGCATGGCGGCGGCTTCGATCCGCTTGGCGCCCCGGCTCTGCAGATAGTCAGCGGCGGCAATCAGTGTCCCGCCGCTGGCGATCTCGTCATCGACAATCAAGGTGTCTCGCCCTTCGACATCGCCGATCAGGCCGACCGCCACCGGCTGTTCGCTATCGTCGTGCCGGCGCTTGTCGATGATCGCCATGGGCAGATTCAGCCGATGGGCGTAGTGCTCGAGATCCTTGGCCTCGCCGACATCGCCGGCGACCAGCACCGTATTTTCCAGCGGCATGGCCTGCAGCAGGTGATCGCAGACCAGAGGCGTAGCGTCGAGCTGATCGACGGGAATGCGGAAAAACCCCTGCACCTGCGGCGAATGCAGGTTCATGGTCAGCACCCGGTCGGCGCCGGCGGTCTCCAGGAGATCGGCGATCAGGCGCGCGGTGATCGAAATGCGCGGCCGGTCCTTCTTGTCCGAACGCGCATAGGGAAAATACGGCATGACGGCGGTGATGCGCCGGGCGGACGCGTGCTTCAACGCATCGATCATGATCAGGAGTTCGATAATGCCATCGGAGACAGGCGGGCAGGATGTCTGAATGACGAAGACATCGCTTTCGCGAACGTTCTCGTTGCACTGAAAGAGGATGTTTTCGTTGCCGAACCGGACGGTTTCGGTCTGCGTCAGCTCAAGATCAAGACAACCGGCAATCTCCTGGGCGAGATCCGGATGCGACGAGCCGGAGATCAGTTTGATGTCGTTTGCCACCGTCATCACCCCCTCGCCTGACGGCCCAGGGTTTAGGCCGGGGTGACGCGATTGGCTAGAAAAATTCGGCCGTTAACCCGGCGGCCGCAAGAGTCGGCGCGGCCTCAGTTGTTGGCGGTCAACGGATCGATGACCTGCGAAATCTCCGTAATCTTGTTCGCCGGGATACCACTCAGCTCGGCATGTTCTTTGATCAGGTCTTCGCTCTCGGCGAGATAGATGCAGAACGTCTTGTCGGCTGCGACGTAACTGTGTTGCCACTGGATCCCGTTGCCAATCTGGCCAATGGCCTGGTTCGAGGCGCGAGACGCACCACAAAGTTCGACGATCGACATGGCGCCGACACCAGGAATGTCCCGTTCAATCAAGAACCGCTTCATGGTTGTCATGACTGATCCCCTCAAGTGCGTCGGGTTTGCCCAACCAATGTCGATCATGTGGGCCAAACATCAAGCTAAAGGTGCTTTATCTAGCTAAAGGCGAGCTTTATGATAGCCCATGGCCACGGTGACCTATCTCAAGTCTCTTCAGGCGCTGGAGCTTGCGGTGCGAACCGGTTCGTTACGCGCGACGGCGGAACACCTCGCGATTACGCCCGCCGCCGTCGGCCAGCGGATCAAATCTATCGAAGACTATCTTGGGTTGGAACTGGTCGTGCGCGGTCGTTACGGCGTCCACCCGACACCGGCGCTGGAACGCGTCCTGCCCCATCTCAACGCGGCCTTCGATGAGCTGGAAAAGGCTGCGGAAGCCCTGGACTTCCAACGCGTTCGCGAAATTCACATCGTGGCGAATTCGGATTGGGCCGACCTTTGGCTGTTTCCCAGGCTGCCGCGATTCAGAGCTCAAAATCCCAACATCCTGTTCTGTGTCAACGGCGTTGGTGACGTCCCGACACGCATTGGGCAGAAAGACTGCGAAATCTGGTTTGGCAAATCGCATGCAGCGCATCCAAGCGATAGCCTGTTCAGAGACTATCTGCTGCCGGTGAGTTCGTCAGAGAACAAGCAGCGCATCTCCGATCTGCCGGCGGAAGAACGGCTTGAAGGGTTCCCGCTCATTCACCTGGAGTGTTATGCGGATGATCCCGACGCGATCGGCTGGCCGGACTGGATCAAGGCGCACGGCTACCGGAATACCGCGCCTGAGCGGGGCGTCAGATACCGCCATGTCACCCATGCGCTTGACGCCGTGCACTCGAGCGCCGGGCTGCTGATCTGCGGTCTGTCGCTGATACTGGGCGCGGTCGAGAAGGACCATGTTGCGCTGCCGTTTCCGATCTCACTGGGAGCCTGGACCAGCCACGCCTACCAGGTTCGTTTCCACGACAGATCGCTTCGACGACCACAGGTTCAACGGTTCAGGGACTGGCTGCTGGACGAGAGCGCAACGACCGCCAACGACCTGCATCGGCTAACCGGCAACCGGTGACAGATCACACCCGAACCTAGGCACCCTTCGCGTAGCCGAGCGGTTTCAGCGCGTCGGCGATTTCGCCCAGGATGGCCGGCTCGTCGATGGTCGGCGGAACCGGCACGTCCTCGCCGTCGGCGATCTGGCGCATGGTCTTTCTGAGGATCTTGCCCGAGCGGGTCTTGGGCAGGCGGTCGACCACGGTCGCGGTCTTGAAGCTGGCGACAGGGCCGATCTCGTCGCGCACCATCTGGACGACCTCCTTCACGATGTCCGCGTCCGGCCGGTTGACGCCTGCCTTCAGCACCAGGAAGCCGACAGGCACGTGACCCTTCAGCTTGTCGGCGACGCCGACGACGGCGCATTCGGCGACATCCTGATGTTTGGACAGAACCTCCTCCATGCCGCCCGTCGAGAGGCGATGGCCGGCGACGTTAATCAGGTCGTCGGTGCGGCTCATGATGTAGATGTAGCCGTCCTCGTCGATCATGCCGGCATCGCCGGTCTTGTAGTAGCCGGGGAAGTCGGCCATGTAGGCGTCGATCAGGCCCTGATCGTTGTTCCAGAGCGTCGGCAAACCGGACGGCGGCAGCGGCAGTTTGACGCAGATGGCACCGATCTCGCCGGTCGCGGCCTTGTGGCCGCCGTCGTCCAGGATGTCGATGGCATAGCCTGGCACCGGTTTGGTCGGCGAACCGTACTTGACCGGGAAGCGGCCCAGGCCCAAGCAGTTGGCGGCCATCGCCCAGCCGGTTTCGGTCTGCCACCAGTGATCGATCACCGGGCGGTCCAGGATACGCTCGGCCCATTGGATGGTGTCGGGGTCGGCGCGCTCCCCGGCCAGGAACAGCGTCACGAACTTCGAGATATCGTACTGGCCGACAAACTTGCCGTCGGGATCGTCGCGCTTGATGGCCCGGAACGCTGTCGGCGCGGTGAAGAGCGCCTTGACGCCGTGCTGCGAAATGACGCGCCAGAACACACCGGCGTCCGGCGTGCCGACCGGCTTGCCTTCGAACAGGATGGTCGCGCAGCCGTGCAGCAATGGCGCGTAGACGATGTAGCTGTGGCCGACGACCCAGCCGATGTCGGAGGCCGCCCACCAGACGTCGCCGGGGTCGAGGTCGTAGACCGCCTTCATCGACCATTTCAGCGCCACCATGTGGCCGCCGTTGTCGCGCACCACGCCCTTCGGTTTGCCGGTGGTGCCGGAGGTATAGAGGATATAGAGCGGATCAGTCGCCTTGACCGGCACGCAGTCGGCAGGCTCAGCCTTGGCGATTTCATCGTCCCAATCGAGGTCGCGTCCGGGTTTGAGCTCTTCGTGCTGTTGCTCGCGCTGCAAGACAATGATCGTCTTCGGCTTATGCGCAGCAATCTCGAAGGCTTCGTTCAGGATCGGCATATAGGCGACAACACGGCCGGGCTCGATACCGCAGGTCGCGGACAGAACGAGTTTCGGTTCGGCATCGTCGAGGCGCTTGGCAACCTCGCTGGCGGCGAAGCCGCCAAAGACGACGGAGTGGACGGCACCAAGACGCGCGCAGGCCAACATGGCGATGACGGCCTGGGGAACGGCGGGCATATAGATGAGAACGCGGTCACCCTTCTCGACGCCGTTGGCCTTCAAGACACCGGCAAAACGCGACACCGCGTCTTTCAGCTCGGAGAAGGTCCAGGTCTTGACGACACCGGTGATCGGGCTGTCGTAGATGAGCGCGCGCTGATCGCCCCGCCCCGCTTCGACATGGCGGTCGACGGCGTTAAAACAGGTATTGGTCTCGGCGCCGTCGAACCAGCGGTAGAACGGCGGTTTGTCGTCGTCGAGCACGCGGTCCCACGGTTTGGTCCAGTCGATATCGGCGGCCAGCTCGCCCCAGAACCCCGCAGGATCCTCCAGCGAGCGGCGATAGGCTTCGTCATAGGCCCGCGTCATGCTTGCCTCCCCGTTTTTCTATGATCGGGTATGCCACCCCCGGGCACATCGAATCAACAGTGGCGCCCGTTGCATTCCACCGGCTCGTCGGGCATCTAAGGAGAGGGTTCGGTATGGGAGGCCGCGATGGCCAAAACCAGCATCTATGACGACCATTTGGGGCGCAACGCGGCCAATCACGTGCCGTTGACGCCACTTTCGATCCTGCCCCGGACCGCGGCGATCTATCCCGAACGCACGGCCTATATCCACGGCACCGTGAGGCGGAGCTACAAGGACTATGACGCGCGCTGCCGTCAGCTTGCTTCGGCCCTCACCCAGCGCGGCATCGGCAAGGGCGACACGGTCGCGATCATGGCCGCCAACATCCCGGCTTTTCTGGAAGCCAGCTTTGGTGTGCCGGCGACCGGCGGCGTCTTGAACTCGCTGAACACACGGCTCGACGCGGCGGCCATCGCGTTCATCCTGGACCACGGCGAAGCCAAGGTGCTGCTCACCGATACGGCGTTTTCCGGTGTCATCAAGGAGGCGCTAGACCAAGCGAAGGCCAAACCTCTGGTGGTCGATATCGCCGATCCGGAGAACGCGGCAGGCGGCGAGCGGTTGGGCGAAATCGAATACGAAGATTTCATCGCGACCGGCGATCCGGCGGGACCGTGGCGCATGCCCGACGACGAATGGGACGCGATCACGTTGAACTATACATCGGGTACGACCGGCGACCCGAAGGGTGTCGTCTATCACCATCGCGGCGCCTATCTGCTGGCGATGGGCAATGTGCTGTCGTGGTCGCTACCGCCGGAGCCGGTCTATCTGTGGACGCTGCCGATGTTCCACTGCAACGGCTGGTGTTTCCCGTGGACACTGCCGCTTGTTACCGGCACCAGCGTGTGCCTGCGCCAGGTCGCGGCCAAACCCATCTTCGATGCCATTGCCGATCATCAGGTGACGCACTTTTGTGGCGCGCCGATCGTGTTGAACATGCTGATCAACGCCAGACCGGAGGAACAGCGGACCTGGGACCACAAGGTCCAGGTGATGACCGCGGCAAGCGCACCGCCCGCCTCTGTCCTGGCGCACATGGACCAGATGGGTTTCGACGTCGCCCACGTCTATGGCCTGACCGAAACCTACGGTCCGGCGGCGGTCTGCGCCTGGCATGACGAATGGGACGCGCTGCCGATCGAAGAGAAGGCAGACCTGAAGGCGCGCCAGGGTGTCGCCTATCCGGTACTGGAGGCGCTCACCGTCGGTGACGCCGAAACCTGTGAGCCTGTGCCGGCCGACGGCGAAACCATGGGCGAGGTGCTGTTCCGCGGCAATGTCGTGATGAAAGGGTATCTGAAGAACCCAAAGTCGACGGACGCGGCCTTTGCCGGCGGCTGGTTTCATTCCGGCGATCTCGGCGTCATGCACCCCGACGGCTATATCCAGCTGAAGGACCGGGCCAAGGACATCATTATCTCCGGCGGTGAAAACATCTCGACCCTGGAAGTCGAAAGCGTGCTCTACCGCCACCCCCAGGTGTTGGAGGCCGCGGTTGTCGCGCGGCCCGACGACAAGTGGGGTGAGACGCCGTGCGCCTTCGTCACGCTCAAGGACGGTCAGAAGGCAAGCGAGGAGGAGATAATCGCGTTCTGCCGCGATAACATGGCGCACTTCAAAGCGCCCAAGACCGTGGTGTTCGGCGATCTGCCCAAGACGTCGACCGGCAAGGTGCAGAAGTATGTGTTGCGCGATCAGGCGACCGCATTGAACCAGCAGGAATAGAACGGATGCCCGAGAAACAAGCGCTTCTTTCCGCCGTCGGCGGCCTGGCCGGCGCGCAGGTCATGTGCATCGGCGATCTTATGCTGGACCGGTTCGTCTACGGCGAAGTCGACCGCGTGTCGCCGGAGGCGCCGATCCCGGTGTTCCTGGTCGGCAGCGACGAAAGCATGCTGGGCGGCGCCGGCAATGTGGTGCGCAATCTGGTCGCGCTTGGCCTTGAGGCCTGCCTGGTCGCGGTTGTCGGCGATGACCCGACCGGCCACGACCTGGTCGAGATGGTCGGCGAAGAAACGCAGATCGAGCCTTACCTTTTGGTCGAACGCGCGCGCCGCTCGACGACCAAGGTGCGCTATGTCGCCGGCGGCCAGCAGATGTTGCGCGCCGACCGCGAGACCGACCGGCCGATCGAGGCGACGACGCGCGCACGCATCATCGATGTTGTCGCGACCGGCCTGGACGGTATCGGTGCATTGATCCTGTCGGATTACGCCAAGGGCGTGCTGGCGGGCGATCTGCTGGAGACCATTATCGGCCACGCGCGTGACGCCGGCGTTCCCGTCGTCGTCGACCCCAAGGGCGGCGACTTTTCGATCTACAAGGGCGCGACGGTCCTAACGCCGAACCGCAAGGAACTGACCCAGGCGACGCGCATGCTGGCCGAGACCGACGACGAAATCGTCGCCGCCGCCCGGCGCGCGATCGAGGAATGCGGTGTCGACGCAATCCTGGCAACACGCGGCGCCGACGGTCTTTCGCTGATCGCCGCCGACGGCACGGTCGTGCACATGCCCGCCGAGGCGCGCGAAGTCTACGATGTCTCCGGTGCCGGCGACACGGTGGTCGCGACCGTCGCCGCGGCGCTGGCGCGCCAGATGGACCTGTCGGCGGCGGCCCGGCTGGCCAACATCGCCGGCGGCATCGTCGTCGGCAAGATCGGCACCGCCGTGGTGCATCGCGAGGATCTGGAGCGGGTGTTGCGGGCGGAATCCCTGCACGCCAACGAAGACAAGATCATCTCTGCCGATGCCGCCGCCGATCAGGTGAAGCGTTGGCGCGCCAAGGGAGAGAAGATCGGCTTCACCAACGGCTGCTTCGACCTGCTGCATCCCGGCCACGTTTCGCTGATGCGCCAGGCAAAGGCGCGTTGCGACCGGCTAATCGTCGGGCTGAACAGCGATGCGTCGGTCGGACGGCTTAAAGGAGCCGACCGACCGGTCCAGAACGAGTCTGCCAGAGCCCAGGTGATCGCGTCGCTCGGCGACGTCGATGCGGTCGTGATCTACGAAGAGGATACGCCGCTTGCTCTGCTGGAACTGCTAAGGCCGGATGTGCTGATCAAGGGCGCCGACTACACCGAAGATCAGGTCGTCGGCGCGACTGAGGTCAGATCGTGGGGCGGCGATGTCTATTTAGCTGAGTTGGTGGATGGCCAGAGCACGTCGACGACAATCTCGCGCCTGACGGCCTGATCTAATGATGAATGAAAGCGTTGCCTGACCGCGCTTGATGGCAAGTCAGGCTTCTGTCTCCGGGGTCGGGCCGCCTCGTTCTCGGCCCGACCGGCAACAAAAAACCCGGAGCGCTTATGCGATCCGGGTGTGCGAGAGGCTAGGAGAAGCCCTCCCTCTTGGACAGTTCTTCCTTGACCTTCAGTTTCTCCCTCTTCAGCTCGGTCAGGTGGACCTGGTCCGGGAGAGGACGGTTGATCTCTTCGTCGATCTGACGCTCGAGATCAGCGTGTACGGTCTCCAATTCCGCCATATCAACCATTTGGCCCATCGGCACCTCCAGATTAAGGTTGCTCACGCGCGGACCACTCGGTGCGCATCACGGCCTCTTCCAATCGGGATCCAAGCCGGATGCGCGCCGTCATGGTCCTAACGAAATAGTATAGCTTGGGACGGCGAGCATGGCGACTCCACAAAGGCTGATCGTTGGAATCAGCGGCGCATCGGGCGTTGTCTATGGCATCCGTTTGCTTCAAGCGCTGCGCGACCTCGCGATCGAGAGCCATCTCGTCATGTCGAAATCCGCAGAATTGACGGCTTCCTACGAGTCGCCCAAATCCGGGACTGAGATCCGCGCCCTCGCCGATCATATCCACAAGGACGGCGACCTCGGCGCGCTGCCCTCCAGCGGCTCGTTCAAGACACTAGGTATGGTGGTTGCACCGTGCTCGATACGCAGTATGTCGGAAATCGCCACAGGCACCACGACGACGCTGCTGACCCGCGCGGCGGATGTCACGTTGAAGGAGAAGCGCCGGCTGGTCTTGATGGTGCGCGAGACGCCGCTGCATGCCGGCCACCTGCGCAACATGCTGGCGCTGGCCGAAATGGGCGCGGTCATCGCCCCGCCGGTGCCGGCCTTCTACACCAAACCTCAGACCATCGGCGATCTGGTCGACCATTCGGTCGGGCGCGTGCTCGATCTGTTCGATATCGACAACGACCTCGCCAAACGCTGGGACGAGATCCATCCCAAGGACGCCAAGTCCTAGGACGTCGAGGCGCCCGCCCCGACCGGCACCAAAATCGGACAGTTCGTGCATGCGGCGCTGTCGCACAGACGGCAGGTCCTGAGTTTGTGCGTGTCATCGCGCGATCCCGCGATCAGCAGTTTCTCAAGCAGTCTGCCTAGCGACCGTTGGTCGCCTGCCGAAAGACCGGAGACCAGAGGGACAAGCGTGGCTTCGCGTTCCTTCAAAATCTCCCGCCGGATCGCCTCCCCGGCTTTGGTCAGGTAGAGCGCGGCGACGCGTCTGTCGTGTGCCGCCGTACGCCGCTCGACCAGCTTATCGTCAATCAACCGGTCGATCAGGCGAACGGTCCCGGTGTGGGTCAGGCCGAGCAGACGGCTCAAGCCGTCGTTGGAGAGGCCGGGCTGATGGCCAAGGGCGCAAAGCGCCGCCGCCGACTCGCCACCGTGGCCCGAACTCTGTTCGACGGCCTGCTTCAGTTCGTCGTGCAGGCCAAGCACCGCCGCGCCAAGCAGGTTGGCGGTGCGCAAGGTTAGTTTGCTCATGGAAAAAATATGTGACTCACACACTTGAATGGCAAGGCCTCATCAATATATGTGAGTCGAACACATATTTTAGGGGGACCGGCCATGCGCGTTCAGCCCACCGTTTCCGATGCAACGCCGAGGCGGTCTCATCATCCTGCACCAGCCAACCTGCCTTCAGGGAGTTAAAGACATGATCACGACATCCCGACGCCGGGTTCTCGGTACACTCGCGAGCACGGCTGCCATCGCGCTGCCGTCGACAATGGCTTCACCATCCGTCGCGCGAGCCAGCAATCGCAACGCCGATAATCTGTCACCCGCGGTCGATCCGATGGAGACCTTCGCGGGGACCTGGCCGTTCCAAGCCCGCTACGACACCGCGTCCGGATTCGCCATGCATTACATCGACGAGGGCCACGGCGACGACACCCTGCTCCTGCTGCATGGCGAACCGACCTGGGGTTATCTCTTCCGTCAGCAGATACCGTTGTGGGCGCGCCAGGCGCGCGTCATCGCGGTCGACCACATGGGCTTCGGCAAGAGCGCGACACCAGGCGACAGGACCTATTGGCTGCAGGACCATATCGACAATCTCGAGCGTTTCGTGGTGTCACAAGACCTGCGCGACCTGACGCTTGTCATGCACGATTTCGGCGGTCCGGTCGGCATGGGACTGGCGATCCGCCACCCCGACCGGATCAAACGCATTGTGTCAATCAACGGCCCGACACCGCTCGGACAAACGGATCTGATCGACCGGCTCACGGCCAATGCCGCCATCGCGCCGTGGTTCCAGTGGATCTTGAAGGCAGAAGCCGACGGCACGCTGGAAAACGTGCTGGGCCAGCTCGATTACAACATCCTGTCGACCCTGAAACTTAACGGGTTCGAGCGTAACGAGATCATCACCGATACATGGCTTGCAGCCTATCGCGCGCCCTTCCCGACCCCTGCTCAAGCGGCAGGCGCGATCGGCTGGGCCAAGGGTTTTGCCACCGGCGCCCACGTTTTCGAAACGCCGGATGCAGCCGCCGCCGCAGAACTGGCGACAAAACCCGCGCTGGCACTTTGGGGCGAGGCCGACCGAACCCTACACGCCGACCATTTCCTGCCGCTGTTCCGTCAGGCTTTTCCAGAAGGCCGCGTACACCGCCTTGCCGGCGCCGGGCACTACAGCCCCGAAGACGCGCCAGGCGATGTCGGCCGGCTTGTCGCCGATTTCATCGGCACCATACCGTCCTAACCCGTCAACGCGGCTTCCAATGCCGCTTCGGCGGCATCGGCACCGGCATCGGGGCAGCCGGCGGTAAGTAGAGCGAGCAAGGCATCGCGGTCTTCCTTGGCAAGCGGCGCGGGATTCAAGCCGGCGACGGCGGCAAGACCGGCGGCGGCTGTCGCGAGGTCACCGGACTCCTTGACGTCGTGGGCGGCCGGGGCCTTGGTCGCGGCAATCAGCATGATCTGTTCGATCTGCTCGGCTTCCAGTTCCAAGCCCAGGAGTTTCTTGCGCAACTCCTCGACCTCGTCGGCGGGCGCGTTCGGGATACCGCCCTTCAAATCACGCCGAAGCTGGCGGATCGGTTCGATGGCGGTGGCGCGCACCGGCGCCATGGTCTCGGTCAAGGCGGCGGCACCGGCGGCGTCCAGCGCTGGGCGGCCGGTCGCGGCGAGCCACAAAACATAGATCAGCAGGTTCACGTCGCTGCCACGCGCGTCCTGCAGATGGATGGCCGCGCCTTGAAAACCCTCGCGCGGATAGACTTTGAGTGAAAAATCCCAGAGTTCCGACATCGCGTGCCCCCCTTTCCTGACCGCATGGCAACGCAGGTCGGGCGCCAGCGGTGGGTCAGCGCGAACTGCGTTCTTCGTGCTTGTGCGTGTACATGGCCTTATCCGCCAAGGCCAGCGCCGAAGCCGCGTCATCGCGCGATGTCAGGGTGTGGACGCCGAAGGAAATGGAAACATAGATCGGGCCGCCGCCGACGATCAGCGGTTTGCCCTGTGCCATCACCGGCTGTTCGGCGATCAACTGGGCGAGCTCCGATACCTTCTTGAACGCCTGATCACTGTCGGCATGGGGCAGGATCAGGCCGAACTCGTCGCCGCCCAGACGTCCGACAAGATCCGAGCGGCGGAGGTTCTGAACCAGGGTGTTGGCGACATGAAGCAGCGCCAGATCGCCGGCCACGTGGCCATACTGGTCGTTGATCTCCTTCATCTGGTTCAAGTCCACGTAGACCACGCTGGACGCGATCTTGTGCCGGTAGGCATAGGCGATCGTGCGGTCGAGCTCGCGCATAAAGGCACGGCGGTTGGCAACCGGGGTCAGCGCGTCCTGGTCAGTCAGGCGCTCCAGATACTCGATGCGGGAACGGGTGTTGAACAGCTCCTGGCGCAGGCGTTCAACGTCCTCCAGCAGGCGGATAATGGTCGACCGCACATGGGGCGTCATCTGCTCGCGCGGAATGCCGATCGCCTTGACCAGATCGTCTGTCGCGTCCCCCGATGCGACAGGATCCCGGTCTTGTGCCGGCGCGCCTGTTCCAGTGCGGGACACAGGTATCCCGTCGTTTTTCTCGCTCATGACATCCTTTCCCCCCTCGTGATCCATTGCTGGACCTTATCCAAGGCCCCGGATGCGCGGGCTCTGGCAAATGGTTGTTCACACGCTCGCAGTCAGGTGTCGCGGTCCGATCATGGTTTCGGCCTCGACTTGTTTCACCTGTGTGATGCAGCAAACGTGCCAGCATACGGATCCCTCTCCAAATTTCCTGACAGAGGCGATACAGAGCTTGAGGTTACCCCCCTAAGACACCAGAATGGCCGCCTTTTTTAGGAAGCTGGGAAATGAGCGCCATGGCGAGCGAGGGTCCTCGCGTCGGGATTATCATGGGCAGCCAGTCGGACTGGGAGACCATGCGCCACGCGGCGGAAACGCTGGCGGAGCTTGGTGTGGCCTCAGAAACCAAGATCATGTCGGCCCACCGTACGCCCGACCGCATGTTCGCCTATGCCGAAGCCGCCAAGGGCCGCGGGCTTCAGGTCATCATCGCCGGCGCCGGGGGCGCCGCCCACCTGCCCGGCATGACGGCAGCCAAGACGCCGCTGCCGGTGCTCGGCGTACCCGTCGAAAGCAAGGCGCTGAGCGGGATGGACAGCCTGCTCTCCATCGCCCAGATGCCCGGTGGCATCCCGGTCGGCACGCTCGCGATCGGCCGTGCCGGCGCGGTGAACGCAGCGCTTCTGGCAGCCGCCATCGTTGCCCTGCAGGACGAGACGATCGCCGCTGCCCTGGATGCCTGGCGGGCCAATCAAACCGCGAACGTGGCCGACGCGCCCAGCGATAAGACTTGACCGGAACGTGACGGACGACGGCAGGATCGTTCCGCCCGGCGGCACCATCGGCATTGTCGGCGGCGGCCAGCTTGGCCGCATGACGGCACTCGCCGCCGCGCCGCTCGGCTATCGCTGCCATATCTATTGTCCCGACGCCGACAGTCCGGCCGAACAGGTTGCCGACAAGGCGACGGTCGCGCCCTATGACGATGCCGACGCGCTCGACCGGTTCGCCGCCGAGGTCGACGTCATCACCTATGAGTTCGAGAACCTGCCGACCGAAGCCTTTGCGCGCATGGGCCGGCAGGCACCGGTGCGCCCGCACTGGCGCTGCCTGGAAACGACCCAGCATCGGGTGACGGAGAAAGATTTCATCAACGCCCAGGGTATCGGCACCGCGCCCTACCAGTTGGTGCAGGGCCCCGACGAGCTTGCCGCTGCGCTCGAGGCCGTCGGCCGACCGGCGGTCTTGAAGACGACACGGCTGGGCTATGACGGCAAGGGTCAGGTCGGGATCAAGGACGGCGACGATCCGGCCGAAGCCTGGGCCGCCATGAACGGCGATGAAGGCATCCTGGAAGGCTTCGTCGATTTCCGCTGCGAGGTCTCGTCGATCATCGCGCGCGGCCTGGACGGTGAGACCGCGGCCTTCGACGTGGTGGAGAACCGCCACACCAACCACATCCTGGCGACCACCACCGCGCCCGCCGCGATCTCGAGCGACCTGGCGCGCGATGCCCAGGCAATGGCGGCAACGCTTGCCACCGCGCTCGATCTGGTCGGCCTGCTGGCGGTCGAGATGTTCGTCAGGTCAGACGACCGGCTTCTGGTCAACGAACTGGCGGCGCGGCCGCATAACTCCGGCCACTGGTCGATCGACGCCTGCCACGCCAGCCAGTTCGAACAGTTCGTGCGCGCCGTCTGCGGCCTGCCGCTAGGCGACCCGACACGCCACAGCGACGCCGTCATGACCAACCTGCTGGGCGACGACATCGATCAGTGGCAGACGCTGCTGGCCGAGCCCAACGCGCATCTGCACCTCTACGGCAAGGCCGAAGCCCGGCCCGGCCGCAAGATGGGTCACGTGACGCGGGTCAATCCGCTAACGCGTTAGATCGCGTCCGCCGTCCCTCGAACAAGTCCCGGTCGGCGTGGATGCGCTGGGCGATGAAGTCGGTGAACAGGCGCACGCGCGCGACTTGTCTGACATCCGGGTGGGTGAGCACCCATAGATCCGGCGCGGTCTCGACGACCGGCTCGGCAATGATGCGCCGCAGTTCGGGATCGGGGTCGCTGACATAACAGGGCAAGGCGACGACGCCCAATCCCTGCTGCGCCATGGCGCGCATGGTCTGCAGATCGTCGACACGGTGGCGAATGCGCGCCTGAGGATAGCTGCTCAGGATCGTCAATTGGTCATAGGCTTCGTCCTGCCAGCCGATCCATGTCCAATCGGCGGGACCCGAACCATCGACGGCGTGCGTGGTTTCCGACGGTGAGGCATAGACGCCGAGCGCGGCTTTGGCGAGCCGCCGGCCGACCAGCGTATCCGGCGGCCGGCTGGCGACGCGTACCGCGATATCGGCTTCGCGCCGGCCCAGGCTCAAGTGCTGGAACGTACAGATGACGCTGAGATCGATCTCCGGGTGGTCGACCAGGAAGTCGGCGAGATGGGGTGCAAGATAAAGGTTCGCCATGACCTCGGTGCAGGTGATCCTGATCGCGCCAGTCAGCCGGCGATCCTGTCCGAACACCTTGCGGTCGATGCTGTTCAGTTCGTCTTCGATCTGCTCGACGGCTTCGACAATCTCCATGCCCGGCGCCGATAAGACGTAGCCCGACGGCGTGTGTTCGAGCAGGCGAACGCCAAGACCATCCTCCATCGCCTTCAGGCGACGCGATACGGTCGGTTGGCTGACGCCCAACGCCTTGGCCGCCTCGGTCAGGGTGCGGGCACGGGCGATGGCGAGGAAGTAGCGGTAGTCGTCCCAGTTCATCGTTTCCTCACGTCATTCAAATTTGAATGCGAACTATCGAAACTTGTCGATGGTACTTCAAAATTGTTGAAATGTAGATTGAGTCCGCAAGGCCGATGATCGGCCAGGCCATCCGAGGAGACAGGGCCCATGGGGACATTCGATGTCATCGTCGTGGGGTTAGGCGCGATGGGCGGCGCCGCCGCCTTTCACTGCGCCAAGCGCGGCGCCCGTGTCCTTGGCCTCGATGCCAATCCGCCCCATCACCGCCTGGGCTCGTCCCATGGCGCGACGCGGGCCATTCGCGAGACCTATTTCGAGTCACCTGACTACGTGCCCTTGGCATGGCGTTCATTCGACCTGTGGCGCGAGCTGGAGGCCGAAACGGGCAACGCCTTGCTGTCCTGCAATGGCGCGGTCTATGTCGGGCCGGAAGGCCATCCGATGATGAACGGTGTCGCATCGGCGGCCTTGCAACACGGCCTTGATTACGAAACGCTCGCGCGCGCAGACGCGATGCGGCGCTTTCCCGGTTTTTCCATGCCCGATGGCTGGCAGGCGATCTACGAACGACGCGGCGGTGTCCTGCAGGCCGACCGTTGTCTGGACGGCCATGCCGATCTGGCGCGCCGGCACGGCGCCGACCTGCGTTTCGGCGAAAGCGTCCGGGCGTGGCGGCAGAGCGATAACGGATCGGTAGCCGTCGAAACAGACAGCGGCGCGCACGAAGCCGGCGCGATGATTTTGACCGTCGGCCCGTGGGCCTGCGAAGCGCTCGACGAACTCGGCCTGCCGCTGACCGGCCGACGCATTACCGTCGTTCACTTCGAAACCGACCAGCCAGCGCTTTACGATCCCGATAGCATGTCGGTCTATTTCTGGGCGACGCCCGAAGGCGTCTATGCCGGCTTTCCGCATTTCGACAATGAAGGTACCAAGATCATGCGCCACGACACCGGCGATGTGTGCACGCCGGCGACCGTGCGGCGCACGGTTACCGACGATGACATGGCGGACGTCACGGGCTTCGCCGATACCTATATGCCGCACGCCAACAACGGCGTGCGTGAAAGCCATGTCTGTCTCTACACGATGACGCCGGACAACCACTTCATCATCGATCGGCATCCCGGCTTTGAAAACGTTGCCTATGCCACGGGCTTCAGCGGCCATGGCTTCAAGTTCGCGCCGGTGGTCGGCGAGATCCTGGCCGACTTCGTGCTGGATCAACAATCGTCGCGCCCGATCGGTTTCCTGAGCGCCGACCGCTTTGCCGGCGCGGACGTCACAAGCGCCACGGACTGACGCCACGACGGATCAGGTTTCGCGCGTCTGCTCCAGGCCGGCGACAAAACACGACATCAAGGTCTCCGCCATCGCGTGAACGGTCTGGTCGGAGACGATCTGGAGTTTGCCGGCCCCCGACAGCGAACAAATGCCGTGCAGGCTGGCCCACAGAACCCTGGCCGCGCCTTTCAGGCTGTCGTCATCGAGATCCGGCAGACGCCGTGCAAGTGCGGCTTCGATCAAACCCAAGACCCGGTCGATCTTCTGCACGTACCAGTCTGGCAGTGTCTGGCCGGCCGATAGCCGGTGTTCGAACAGGACCGCCCACAGGTTCCGGTTGCCGTCGAGAAAATCGAGGTAACCGGTGAGCAGCGCGTTGAGATCGCGGGCCGGATCGCCGGTCTGTGGGATGGCGGCCAGGTCGTCGAAAAGCGCGTCCAGGGTACGCCCGTTCATGTGGACGATCAGATCGTCCAGATCGTCGAAGACGTTGTAGAGCGTTCCCGGTGAATAGCCGATCGCCTGCGCGACCTTGCGCGCGGTGAGTGCCGAGAGGCCGTCATTGGTGACAATGCCGCGCGCGGCGGTCAGAGCGAGGTCATAGAGCTCCTCGCGGCTGTGATCGGATCTGCGCCCCATTTTCCCTGCTTTTTCCGTTGGTTCCCCTGATCTGAAAAAATATATTGAACGATGTTCAATTGCAACCTATATTTTGAACGCTGTTCAATTCTTGGATGTGGGAGGATCGTGTGTCGCTCTACAATCTCAAGCCACGCTTCCTGTTCATGCTGTGTCCGCTGGCCCGCGCGCTGGCGCGCCGCCGGGTCACGCCCAACCAAGTCACCCTGTCGGCCGCGCTTGGGTCGCTGGTCGTGGGCGCCATCGTGTTCGGCTTTGCCAGCACACGCTGGATCTTCCTGCTGATCCCGATCTGGCTGTTTGCCCGCATGGCGCTGAACGCACTGGACGGGATGATCGCCCGCGACGCCAACCAGACCACCAAACTCGGCGCCTACCTGAACGAGTTGTCGGATGTGGTCTCCGATACCGCGATCTATCTCCCGTTTGTCCTCATCGCCCCGTTCAATGGCTATTCTGTCGCGATCGTCATCTATCTCGGTGTCCTGTCGGAGTTCGCCGGCGTGCTCGGCCCGACGGTCGGCGCCTCGCGTCGTTATGACGGCCCCATGGGCAAGAGCGACCGTGCGCTTGTCTTCGGCGGCTTGGGCCTTGCCGTGGCCTGCACGACGACCCTGCCGGCATGGCTTGCCTGGTTCTTCCCGATCATGGGCGTTGCCTTGCTCATCACGATCGTCAACCGGGTGCGCGGCGGTCTCATGGCCACGCGTACGGCGACAGCCCCCTTACCCCACCATCAACGCCCCAGCCATCAGGAATGATCCATCATGAAATCGCGAACGGTCACCGAAACAACGTTTGATACCCATGACGGCGCCAAGCTGTTCTACCGTCACTGGCCTGCCCTGACCGATAACCCGAGGGGCGCCATCGTTCTGCTGCACCGGGGCCACGAGCATTCCGGACGCGTCGCCCACCTGGTCGGCGAACTCAATCTGCCGGAGTTTTCGTTTTTTGCCTGGGACGCGCGCGGTCACGGTCTGTCGTCCGGCGAGCGCGGCTTCAGCCCGAGTGCGGCAACGTCGGTTCGCGACGTCAAAAGCTTCGTCGATCACATCACCTGTACCCACGATGTGTCTTCCGGCGATATCGTGGTGATCGGTCAAAGCATCGGCGCGGTCCTGGCCGCTGCCTGGGTGCACGACTATGCCCCGAACATACGCGCCCTTGTGCTCGCCGCGCCCGCGTTCAGCGTCAACTTGCGCATCCCCCTTGCCTTGCCTGCCTTGCGGCTGAAACACGCGGTCGGCGGCAACTTCTTCGTCAAGAGTTACGTCAAGGTGAAACAGTTGACCCATGACCGCAATCGCATCGCCTCCTACAACAACGACCCCCTGATCAGCCGGCCGATCTCATCGACCATGTTGTTGGACCTGCATGATCTGTCGGCACGCCTCGTTGATGACGCTGCCGCCATCACGGTTCCGACCCAGCTTCTGATCCCGGGCAAGGACCGGATTGTCGATCAGGCTCCGCAACACCGCTTCTATGAGCGGCTTGGCGCCCCGGTCAAAGAGCGGCATGTCTTTCCCGGTCATCTGCATGACATCTTGGGAGAGAAAGACAGGCGTCCGGTCATCGAGTGTACGCGCGCGTTTGTTTTGGCAAACTTCGACAAGCCGACCGCCCCGCCGTCGCTTCTGGATGCCGACAAACATGGTCCGACGTGCCGCGACGTCGATCGGTTGCGCGCGCCGCTGCCGACGTTGTCGGCGAAGGGGCTTTACTGGTCCAGTCTGCGGTTGGCGTTACGGCTTGGCGGCTGGTTGTCCAAGGGCCTACGCATCGGACGGCGCTACGGCTTCAATTCGGGCACCATGCTCGACTACGTCTATCAGAACAGGCCTAAAGGCCTGACACCGCTGGGCCGCGCGCTTGACCGCGCCTATCTGAACGCGGTCGGATGGAAAGGTATCCGCCAGCGCAAACCTCACCTTGAGGAGCTGCTGCGCTCAGCCATCGAACGGGTGCGTGAGGCCGGCGAGCCCCTGCACATCCTCGACATCGCCGCCGGACGCGGCCGCTATGTGCTGGACGTTGTCGAGGCCATCGAGCCACGGCCGCAGTCCGTCATGCTGCGCGATATCAGCGACGTGAACGTCGAAGCGGCAACGCAGTCGATCGCACACAGGCGATTGAGCGACATCGTCACCTTCACCAAGGGCGACGCGTTCGACACCGACGGCATCGCCGCCATCGAACCCCACCCGACGGTCGCCATCGTTTCCGGCCTCTACGAGCTGATCCCCGATAACGCCCCCGTCCGGGCATCGCTGGAAGGGCTTGGGCGCGCCGTTCGCGACGGTGGTTACCTGATCTATACGGGGCAGCCCTGGCACCCCCAGCTGGAAATGATCGCCCGCACCCTGACGGACCACAAGCACGGCGCACCCTGGATCATGCGTTGCCGCACTCAAGTCGAACTGGACCAGCTCGTCGCCGCCGCTGGCTTCAAGAAGATCGATCAGCGGGTCGACGCGTGGGGCATCTTCACCGTCTCGCTGGCGCAAAAGGTGACGTCATGAGCGCGGTCGTCGACCCCGCCTATGCCGACCAGGCGGGGCATCGCCCGTCCGCCCTCAGGCAGTGGCTGGCGTCCCTGTTCACCGCCGCCGTGCTGGTGTTCGTGCGGCTGATGACCTCGGCAACGACCACCTGGGTCGGGTCGAAGCCGTTGCCCGTGCAGCGCATCTATTTCGCCAACCACGCCAGCAATGGCGACTTTGTTCTCATTTGGTCCGCACTGCCCCGCGCGCTGCGGTCCATGACCCGGCCCGTGGCCGGCGCCGACTATTGGCTGAAGAACGCCGTGCAGCGGTTTGTCGCGACGGACGTGTTCGGCTCGGTTTTGATCGACCGAAGCTGCTCGGCTCCCGCAGCCGAGGCTCTGGAACACATGGCCGATGCCTTGCGCGACGGCGCATCACTCATCCTGTTCCCCGAAGGCACGCGCAACATGACGGACGCGCCCTTGCTGCCGTTCAAAAGCGGCCTGTTTCATTTGGCCAAACGGCAACCCGATGTCGAAATCGTGCCGGTCTGGCTCGCCAACACCGGGCGTGTGTTGCCGAAAGGCGAGATCGTGCCCGTGCCGCTGCATTGCACCGTGACGTTCGGCGCGCCGCTCAAGCTGAAATCCAAGGAACCAAGGGCTGCGTTTTTGGAGCGCGCATCAAACGCGCTGCTTTGTCTGGCGCCAAAGGCCCTTCCCAACGCGGCGCCTGCGTGATGATACCCGCGTTCGACATGATCGCGTTGTTCGGCGGTCTTGCCGCGGTGCTGACGCTGGCGACCGTGGTTGGTCGGGTCCTGGCGCGCACCCGTCAAACAAATCAATCGCGGCATGTCATCGAGAATGTGAACCAACGCGTCAATGCATGGTGGGTGATGGTCGCCGTGATGGGCGTTGCCTTCCTGCTCGGCGCGAGCGCCATCGTGATCCTGTTTGCGCTCTTGTCATTTGCCGCGTTCCGCGAGTTCATGTCGTTGGCCGAGACCAGGCGCAGCGACCACTGGGTCCTGCTCAGCGGATTTTTTGTCGTGTTGCCGGTCCAGTACCTTCTGGTGTGGCAGGGCTGGCTGGAACTGGCCGCTCTCTTCATTCCGGTATGCGTCTTCATTCTGCTGCCCATCGTTTCGGCCTTGCAGGGTGATGCCGCGGGTTACCTCGGACGCATCGCGGCAACGCACTGGGGCCTGATGCTGTGCATCTACTGTCTTTCTTTCGTCCCGATGTTGACGAGCCTCGACATACCGGGTTTCGAGCAGCGCCAACTTCTGCTCGTCGCCTTCTTCCTCGTCATCGTCCAGGCCAGTGACGTCTTCCAGTTCATCTGGGGCAAACTTGTTGGGCGTCACAAGGTTGCGCCGACGCTCTCGCCGTCGAAAACGATCGAAGGCCTGGTGGGCGGCGTCATCTGTGCGGCCGCACTGGGCGCCGCACTCGCGTGGCTTACGCCGTTCAACCCGTGGCAGGCATCATTGATGGCCCTGATGATCGCCGTCCTTGGTTTCTTTGGCGGGCTCGTGATGTCAGCCATCAAACGTGACCGCGGGGTCAAGGATTGGGGTGCGATGATCGCCGGTCATGGCGGCGTCCTTGATCGTCTGGACTCCGTCGTCTTCGCGGCGCCCGTCTTCTTCTATGCCGTGCAGTATGGATGGGCTGTCTGAGTCGGTGGATACGACCGCGCGGAACGGTTCAACTGTCTGCCGCCGCGATAACTTGGTTTGTGCGCGCTACGCTCTCCGTTAGGCTGTGCGATCAAACGCAAGCCATGGCCGGAACACAACATGACAGCCCAAGGCGTTCTCATCACGGGCGTTTACGGCACCGGCAAGTCGTCGGTGGTTGAGGAGATCGCGGGACTTCTCGAAGAGGCCGGCCACAACTACGGCGCCATCGATCTGGACTGGCTGCAGTGGTTCGACGCCGACATCGACGAAGCCAGAAGCACGGCCGTCTATCTGGCCAACCTCTCAGCCGTCGCCGGCAACTACATCGATGTCGGCGTCGAGCGGTTGGTGATGGCGGGCGCCATTCGCGATGAAACCACGCTGGCTGCCATCAGGTCAGCCGTTCCCGTGCCGATGCGTGTTGTCCGCCTGACCGCGCCCTTCGCCACGATCGAGGCGCGACTGGGTACGGCGATCACGGCTGGGCGCGCGGATGACCTGCGGGTTGCCGCGGAATGGCTCGAGGCCTCCATCGGCGTCGGCTTTGAAGACATCGCCGTGGCCAACGACCGGCCGGTACGCGAGACCGCGCTTGAGGTGCTGGACTGGTTAGGCTGGTGGTCGCCGGCTTGATCGAGATCGCTGGACATCCGGCCGTCGCCTAAAGCGACGGCCGATCATCAAGGCCTATTCTTCCTCAGGCACAAGATCGACGGCAATCAAGACCGTCGGCACGTCGCCCATGTTGCCACCCCAATGCCGCATGCTCGCATCCTCGAACCAATAAGTACCGGCGCCATGGGCGATCTGCTCCCCTGCGTCTGGTACCTCGGTAAACGAGCCGCTGATGAGATAGACAGCGATGGGTCTCTGCTCGTGCGAATGATGCGCGACGATCGCGCCCGGCTCCAATGTGATCTGACGGACACGAAGGACATAGCCCTCCATCGCTGGGATCTGTTCGGCCAGTGGCAAGATGTCCATAGAGTCGATCGTTATGCCCGACGACTCTTGCGGTGGCGCATCCTGAGCGCTGGTGATTTGGACAGATGCCAGCAATACCAGACCTGCAATGACTGGCACGCTCCATCGCGTCATTTGTCGACTAAAGCTCATGATTCCTCCCCTTTCGTTACGATATTGCCATGGTCGCCAGCCGATCGGTGCAACGCCGGCGTCATGTAGATCACGCTATCACGCGACGGGCACGCCCTCGACCGTGACACGGTGCATGACGCGGCGTTCGCCGGGATAGTCGTTGATCGCCTTGTGCCAGGTCGCGCGGTTATCCCAGATGCCGAGCGTGCCCGGCTGCCATCTTACGCGGCAGGTGAACTCCGGCTGCGCGCAGTGTTCGTAGAGCTGGGTCAACAGCGGCGCCGACTCTTCCGCCGTCCAACCGTCGATATGGGTGGTGAACGTGCGGTTGACGTAGATGCCGCGCCGTCCCGAAAGCGGATGAGTAATGACGACGGGATGCAGCGCGTCCTGGGTCGCGTCGCCGGCGTTCATGTATTTTCCGGGCTGCTCGCCGTCCTGTTGCCTGCCGCGCTCGCTGTCGACGCCGAACACATGGCGCGACGAATGCCACGCCTTCAGCCCGTCAAGGGTCGCGCGGAAACCTTCCGACAGCGCCATATAGGCGGCGTGCATGGAAGCGAACGCGGTGTCACCGCCGGCATCCGGTGTTTGCACCGCATAGAGCAGCGATCCCATCGCGGGAATCTGATCGTAGGAATGATCGGTATGCCATTCCTCGCCGGTGACGCGGGTCTCGCCCGGTTCCTTGATGACCGTCGCGATCTCGGGATGACTGTCTAGCCGTTGGAAGAACCGGTTGACGTTGATGTTGCCCCAGCGCCGCGCGAAGGCCAGGTGCTCGTCGGGTGACAGATCAAGGCCGCGAATGGCGACCACGGAATAGTCCACGAACGCCTGGCGAATCGCCTCGAAGTGGTCATCGCGCGAGAGATCTGCGTCGTAGATTTCGGCGCCGAAGGTGGGCGTCATCGGTCGAATGTCGGGGGTCATTGGCTACCATTCCATCACGCCGTTGGATTGTCCGAAGCATAGACCAGTCTGCCCGCTACGCTCCAGTGCAGCGTAAACTGATCAGGCGGAACAACACGATCGACTGGTTGCGGCCGCGCAGGGTGGTCGGGCCGAGCGGTTCGGTGACATAAGCCTGGGACGTCGCGGCCAACGTGTCCTCGGTCACCAGGATCGTGACGTCGCCTTGCATGTGCTGGCGCCCGGCCGCCTCGACTCGGCTCGCAACATTCACGGTATCGCCGATGGCGGTGTAGTTGATGCGGCTTTCCGCCCCGAGGTCGCCGACAATGGCATCACCGGTATGAATGCCGATACGAACCTGGATCGGCGGCTCGCCGCAGTCGCGGCGCTCCTGATTGTTGGCCGACAACGCACGACCTATGGCCAAGGCGGCCCGGCACGCCCGGTCGGCATGATCGACCTGCTGTTCGGGCGCGCTCCAAAACGCCAACAGACCATCGCCGATGTACTTGTCGATGGTGCCGTCTTCATCGTCGACACAGGCGCCGATGCGCGCGAAGTGGTCGTTCAGCAAGGCGGCGGTCGCCTGAGGCGTCATGTTTTCGGCCATGGGCGAGAAACCGACGATATCGACAAAAAGAAGTGTCAGCTGCCGTTGGTCGGCATCGATCCGTTCGCGGCCCTCGCGCACGATCATTTCGACCAGGCGTTTGGGCACGTAGCGCTCGAAGATGCGCAAACCAGCGAACATGGCGTCGAACGCCTTGGCGGCGCTATCCAGCTCAACGATGCGGCTGCCGGTCAGCGGTTTGTAGGCGTCGAGATCCATGCGCTGAATGGCGATGGCGTTGTCGGTCAGGTGGCGGAACGGACGCGCCATGCGCCGTCCAAGCAGACCGCCAACGCCGATGAACAGAAACAGCATGCCGACAGCGATGCCAAGCACCCACCAGAACTGCCGGACCTCCGTACCTTCGATCGAGGAGTCATAGTGAAAACCGATCAGCCAGGGCGTTTCGCCATAGGCAGACGTCTCGACGAAGATGAAGACCTGCCACTCGCCGTCTTCGTAGAAGTAGTGGCCTTGTCCGATGTTCATGCTGGCTTGGGAGATTACCGGGCTGGTATCCGGGCGCCAAATTTGGCTAAAGCGGTCGTCACCGATACTGTGGATCGTCGCCATCGGTTGTTCGAGAGAGGCTTCGAACGTGCCTTCCGTCAGCTTGGGGTGCGCGATGATGTTCTCGCGCCCGTGCAGCACAAAGACGGTCTGGCCCAGGCCAGTGGACAGTTGTTTGGCATAGCTTGACAGCGCGAAGAGGTCGACGCCGGCGAAGAGAATGCCGAGAAAGCGGTCGCCCTGCCAGACGGCCTCGCGGCGCACGATAATGGTGCGCCCGACATTGGGACTGAACAACGGATCGCTCCAACCCATGGGCTCACCATCCGGTCCCCGCGCCTCGGCCTCGCGCATCGCGGCCACCACCTCGTCGCGTCCGGAGAGGTCGTTGACGTAGACGCCGCCATCGGGGCGCTCGACCCGGATCGAGCTGGTGTCGGGCCGCATGAAGGCAATGGCTGTCACCTGCTCCGTGCCAGCCAAGGCGGCCTCCAGGGCGATTGCCAGCCGCGCGTTGTCGCCGGCGAGCGTGTCGTTCCCCGCTATCAGGTTGCTGAGATAGACCGACTGACCGTTGACGACCGAGAGGTGATCGTCGACGCGCGCACTAATCGCTCCCAGTGCCAGGTCCGATTCATCGGCCAGACCTTCGATCAGATCCAGACGCGCGCTGATCGTCGTCAAGGCCAGGACGGTGCCGACCGAGATAAGAACGATCAAGCCCAGTACGATCGAGAACAACGATGCGATCGGCAGGCGCAACCGGCTGGGTGCGGTATCCGTGTTCGGTGTGGTCAACCGCGCATTCTTCGGTCGAGGGGTGTCAGGCGCGCCTGCCCCGAAGCCGGGTGAAGAACCCTTCGACCAGGCGGTCCGGGTTGGGCAGGACCTTCTCCAGACGGAAACGGGCCTTTTGGATGCTCATGACGTTATTGATGCGCCGGTCGAGAAAAGCCCAGGTGTCGGCGAAACCTTCGGACTTGTCGTTGATCCAGTAGAGCAGCGTCGAAGAGTAAACGCCCGCCAGCAGCATGCGCTTGGTGTAGAAGTTGATGTCGGTCGCGTCATCGCCGGCGGCGCGCCACATGAGATCGACCGTCCTGTAGAGGCCGCGGATCGTGCCCGGCCCGTTCTGCGGCATGACCTGAAGCGACAGCGCCCGGCGCACGGCCTCGCGGTGGGGCGCGTGCAGTTCCAGACGCACGCGCACGGCGGTCGCGATGCGCTCGCGGATGCGCATGGCCGGCAGGTCGCGTGCTTCCAGTGCTTCGACCATGCGCCGGTCGGCCTCGGCGACGAACAGGTCGACCATTTCGTCGGCGCCGCCGGGGAACAGCCGCCGGATCTCGGCGAGGTCAAACCCCAGATCGTCCCCACCGGCGCGCATCGCCGTCATGGTCCAGCCGTCGAAGGCAACATGGGGCAAGGTTGCCGCGAGCAGATCACGGCGCAGCGTGTCGCGGGACGTCTTGGCTTTGGTGGTGGTCATCGCCTTGTCTCCTTGGGCCCTCTAAACGCTTGTTCGCTCGGAAAAGCCCGATGGTTCACTACTCGGCCGCCGCATCCTCGCCGGCATCCTCGATGTCGACTTCGCGCGGCGCGTACCAGCGCCATTCGCTTTCAAAGATCAGCTGCGACAGGTCCGCCATGCGCTGAGGATAGAGGATGCCGTCCAGATGATCGAACTCATGCTGGACGACAACCGCGTGCATGCCGTCGACCGTGCGGTCGATCGCCTCACCTTCCGGCGTCACCCCGGTGTAGCGCACCATGGGCGAGCGCGGCACCATACCGCGCAGTTCGGGCACCGAAAGGCAGCCTTCCCAGCCTTCGACCCGCTCGTCGCTCAAGAGTTCCCAGACCGGGTTGACGATGGCCGTGACGCCTTCGTAGTCGGGATCTTCCGGCGTGATAAAGACGGCGACGCGCAGGGGCACGTGGACCTGCGGCGCGGCAAGGCCGCGGCCATTGGCGTCGTGCATGGTTTCGATCATGTCGTCGACCAGGCGGCGCACGCCGGGTAGTGTGGGGTCCGGCACCTCTTCGGCGCGGCGGCCCAGGACCGGATGTCCCATGCGGGCGATTTTAAGGATGGGCACGCGTTGCTCCTAGTTGTGCACGAGATCGGAACCAGAATACCGGAAACCGAAACCGTTGCCGCGCCCGGTGATATGGCCGATCGACGGCAACGGGAAATGCTGGGTCATGACGAGGACATCGCGTTCGCAGTAGCTGTCCAGAAACCGGCGGCGCGTTTCGCCGCCCATTGCGGGATCGAAGTCGAAGGACGGCGACCATTCGGGGTGCGGCAACTGCATGGGGCAATGGATGAGATCGCCGGTCATGACGCCATCGGCGCCGTTCGAGCGCAAACGGAAGGCGACATGGCCGGCGGTGTGACCGGGCGTCGGTTCAAGCCAGATGTTGTCGTCGAGCTGATGGTCCATCTCGACAATGACCGCCTGGCCGGACTCGACCACCGGCAAGACGCTTTCCTCGTAGACCTTGTCCTCGCCGCCCGCCTCGGCCGCGGCGGCCTCCAGCTCGGCGCGCGCGAAAACGTACTTGGCGTTCGGGAAGGTCGGCACCCAGCGGCCATCAAGCAGCTTGGTGTTCCAGCCGACATGGTCGTAGTGCATGTGGCTGCACATGACGAAATCGATCGCTTCGGGCTGGACACCGGCCGCCGCCAGCTTGGTCAGCAGCGGCGATGCGCCCCATTGGTGGGCATCAGGTGTGCTGGGGATGGTCTTGTGGCTGCCGATACACGTATCGAGCAGGATGGTGTGACGGCCGGTCCTGACCAGATAGGTCTGGACCGGCATGATCAGCTCTCCCGTTTTGGGACAGATGGCCGCCGGTTCAAGCCACGACCGGTGGGGTTCGAGCGCTTCCGGCACCGCATCCGGGAAATCGCGATGCGGCAGGCCGGCCAGATCGATCCGCTCGACCATGGCCTGAACCTGGATATCGCCGATGGAAAAACCCGTCATGCCTTGAAAACCCTGCTGTTCGGCTTCAACTTATATAGTGACGGCGGCGCTTCACAACCCGTTGGCGCTGTGCTAGAAGCCGCCTCCCAGTTCATTTGAGCCGACTCGGGCCACGGGCCCAGACGACGAAGCCGACGTTAAGGAGACGACCCATCGTTCAAGTAAGTGTCCGCGACAACAATGTCGACCAGGCCCTGCGCGCGCTGAAGAAGAAGATGCAGCGCGAGGGCGTGTACCGTGAAATGAAGCTGCGTCGCCACTTCGAGAAGCCTTCGGAGAAGCGCAAGCGCGAGCAGGCCGAGGCTGTGCGCCGTCAGCGCAAGCTGGCCAGAAAGCGCGCCCAGCGCGAAGGCGCCGATTAAGGCACGGATAGGTCATAGCCGACCACAAGGGCGGTGCGCTTCGGCGCAGCCGCCCTTTTTGCTGCGCAGGCCTGCTTGCGCGCCAGCGCGCAACCCCCTCACCCCAGCCCTCTCCCTCGCTGGGGAGAGGGAGCCCGGCTTCGTTTCCCTCGCCCCTTGAGGGAGAGGGATGCGCAGGCTCGGGCGCGTCAGCGCCACGGAGCCCGATCGACCCACATCGAACGATGTGGGTCGTGAATCGGCCTCCGATTATGAGGCAAGAGCTAGGCCACCGAATGGCCTAGCTCGGGCCGGAGCTGAGTGAGGGGAAACCGTTCAAACAGGATCCGCTTGATCACCCCAGCGACTTGACGACGTCCTCGACCATCTTCTTGGCGTCGGCGAACAGCATCATGGTGTTGTCGCGGTAGAAGAGCGGGTTGTCGATGCCGGCGTAACCGGGCGACAGCGACCGTTTGACCACCAGCACCGTGTTCGCCTTTTCCGCATCCAGGATCGGCATGCCGGCGATCGGGCTCGACGGGTCGGTCTTGGCCAGCGGGTTGCAGACGTCGTTGGCGCCGATAACGAAGGCGACGTCGGCGGTAGCGAACTGGCTGTTGATCTCCTCCAGCTCAAACACCTCGTCATAGGGGACGCTTGCCTCGGCCAGCAGCACGTTCATGTGGCCGGGCATGCGGCCCGCGACCGGGTGGATGGCATAGGCGACGTCGACGCCTGCCTCCTTCAGCATGTCGGCCATTTCGCGCACCGCGTGCTGGGCCTGGGCGACGGCCATGCCGTAGCCCGGCACGATGATGACCTTGCTGGCGTTCTGCATGATGAAGGCGGCGTCATCGGCGCTGCCCTGCTTCACCGTGCGGTCGCCGAGATCAGCGCCGGGTGCGGCACCCTCGCCGCCGAAACCGCCCAGGATGACGTTGAAGAACGAGCGGTTCATGCCCTTGCACATGATGTAGCTCAAGATCGCGCCGGACGAGCCGACCAGGGCGCCGGTGATGATCAAAAGCTCGTTTTCCAGCGTGAAGCCGATGCCTGCGGCGGCCCAGCCGGAATAGCTGTTCAGCATGGAGACGACGACGGGCATATCGGCGCCGCCGATCGGGATGATCAGCGTCACGCCGATCAGGAAGGCGAGTGCCGCGATGAGCAAGAACGCGAGTTCACTTTGTCCCGTGGCGAACCAGGCGCCGAGCGCGATAATCGCGATGCCGATGGCAAGGTTCAGGATGTGCTGGCCGGGGAAGACGACCGGCGCGCCGGAGACCAGACCCTGCAGCTTGGCAAAGGCGATGACCGAGCCGGAGAACGTGATGGCGCCGATCGCCATGCCGATCGCCATCTCGATGCGGCTCGCCATCTTGATGGTGCCGTCGGCGCCGACGATGTTGTAGGCCTCCGGCGCATAGAACGCGGCGGCCGCGACCAGGACGGCGGCCATGCCGACAAGACTGTGGAATGCCGCGACAAGCTGCGGCATCGCCGTCATCTGGATCCTGAGCGCGATGACGACACCTATCGCGCCGCCTATCACCAGGCCGGCGATAATCCAGGTATAGGAGAGCACGTTCGGATCGAGCACGGTGGTGACGATGGCGATCACCATGCCGGCGATGCCGATGATGTTGCCGCGCCTGGACGACGTCGGCGACGACAGACCCTTCAGCGCCAGGATGAAGCAGATCGCTGCGATCAGGTAAGCGATCGCGGAGAGATTGGCTGACATGACCCGGCCCTAGCGCTGCTTTTTCTTGAACATCTGCAGCATGCGCTGCGTCACCGTGAAGCCGCCGAAGATGTTGACGGCGGCCAGCGTCACCGCGACGAACCCCAGGATCTTGGAGAGGTTCATGTCGGCGGGCCCGACGGCGATCAACGCGCCAACGATGATGACGCTGGAAATCGCGTTGGTGACTGCCATCAGCGGCGTGTGCAGCGCCGGCGTCACGCTCCAGACGACGTAATAGCCGACGAAGATCGCCAGCACGAAGACGGTCAGGCGGAAGACGAAGGGATCGACCGCAGCTTCCATTGTCTATTCTCCCCCTTGAGCGACCATCAGCGACGGATGAACGAGTTCGCCATCGCGCATGGCGCAGGCGCCGGCGATAACCTCGTCTTCCCAATCGATGGCGATGGCGCCTTGTTCGGTGTCGACCATGGGCGACAAGAAGTTCAGCAGATTGCGCGCGTAAAGCGCCGAGGCGTCGGCAGCCAGTCGCGCGGCGACGTTGGCGAACCCGACGATGGTCACGCCACCGGCCTGCACGACCTGATCGTATTCGGTGAGCTCGCAGTTGCCGCCGCCCTCAACCGCCAGATCGACGATCACCGACCCGGCCTTCATGTCGGCGACCATCTGGGCTGTGATCAGCTTGGGCGACGGTTTGCCCGGGATCTGCGCGGTGGTGATGCAGATGTCGTTTTTCTTCAAGGCCCCGTGGATCGCCTCGGCCTGGCGGCGTTTGTAGTCCTCGTCCATCTCCTTGGCGTAACCGCCAGAGGTCTCGGCTTCACCGGCGCCTTCGACCTCGACAAAGCTGGCGCCCAGGCTCTCGACCTGTTCCTTGACGGCGGGCCGGACGTCAAACGCGGAGACGACACCGCCCAGACGGCGTGCTGTGGCGATCGCCTGCAGACCGGCAACGCCCGCACCCAGGATCAAGACCTTGGCGGGCGCCACAGTACCGGCTGCGGTCATCATCATCGGCATAACGTGTTTGTAATAGATGCCGGCGTCCAGCACGGCCTTGTAGCCGGCCAGGTTCGCCTGAGACGACAGCGCGTCCATCGACTGCGCGCGACTGATGCGCGGCACCAGTTCCATGGCGAAGACGGTCAGGTGGCGCTCGGCATAGCCGGCGAACTGGCCGGCTTCAGCCTGCGGATTCAAAAGACCGATCAGAATCGCGCTTGGCGGCATGAGCGACAGTTCGTCGACGCCGCCATCGGCAACCGTCATCGGCCGCTGGACCTTCAACACGACATTGGCGCCCGCAAGCGTTTGGGCGGCGTCGGCGGCAATCTGGGCGCCTGCCTCGGCAAATGCCGCATCGCTCAGGCCCGCGCCATCGCCCGCACCCGCCTCGATGGCGACCTCGAAACCCAAGGCGGCCAGTTTTTTCACCACGTCCGGAGACGCCGCCACGCGGGTCTCACCCGCCCGGCGCTCCCTGATAATCGCGACTTTCATGCCTTCCCCGGTCCACCCTCGCCCGTGTTGCAGTGCACAATGACCGATGGACTGGGGTTTGTGAAGCCCTCCTTGGGGGCGGTTTTCCGGGATAATCACGAAACCGCGATGATCTGCCGGGCGCGGTTGACGGTTTCGGGTAAAGGTAATATTTAACCATATGGTTAATCAACAACAGGACGATCTGTCGTCTGCCTTTCACGCGCTGGCCGACCCGACGCGGCGCGCCATCCTGGCCCGGCTGGCGCAAGGCGAAGCGCCGGTCGGCGAGTTGGCGCGGCCGTTCGCCATGTCGGCGCCGGCGATCACCAAACACCTGAAGGTCCTGGAGCGCGCCGGCCTGATTCGCCGACGCGTCGAAGGCCGCGTGCATCATTGCCGGCTGGAAGCCGAACCCCTGTCGCGCGCCCAAGACTGGATCGAAGAACATCGCGCGATCTGGGAACGGCAATTCGATCGCCTGGCACGCTACCTCGAACGCACACAAGACGCCGACATCACACCAGAAGATGAGGAGAAAACACCATGACCGCCACGCAGCTGAAAACCGAATCGCTGACCATGCAGCGCCGCTTCAAGGCACCACGCGATCGCGTGTTCAAGGCCTTTACCGATCTGGACGTTCTGCGCGAATGGTGGGGACCGGAAGGCATGGATCTTCCCGAGGCGTCTTTGGACCTGAAGGTCGGCGGCGCTTATGACTTCCACATGCGCAATTCAGAAGGTGGCATCCACCGCGTTCATGGCACTTATGTCGAGATCGACGAACCCGAACGCCTGGTCTTCACCTGGCAATGGGTGCGCGACGAACCGACTGCCGAAATGCTGATCACGCTCACCTTCCGCGACCACGGCGATGAGACGGAGCTTGAGCTGTTCCAGGAGAAGATGCCCGACGCCGAATCCGTCGCCGGACACGAGAAGGGTTGGATCAGCAGCTTCAACTGCCTTGAACAGTACCTGGCCGGATAAGGAGCGCGTCGACGATGGCCGATCTCATTCTTTACGGCGGGCCGCTCAGCAACTTCGTGCGCACGGCCCGCATCGCCTGCCACGAAAAGGGCGTCGAGTACGATCTGGAATCGGATTTTGAATTGAGCAGTCCCGAGCACGCGGCGCGCCATCCCTTCGGGCTGATCCCCGCCATGCGTCACGGCGATATCCGGCTGTTCGAGACCTTAGGTATCGCGACCTATGTCGATCGCGCCTTCGACGGCCCGGCCCTGGTGCCCGCCGATGCGCTGGGCGCCGCACGCACCATGCAGTGGGTGAGCGCGTTCACTGATTTCGTCGTGCGCCACCTGGGCCGCGCCGTCATCTTCGAGCGTCTGGCCAAACCCCATTTCGGCATGGAGACGGACGAAGCGCGCATCGCCGAGGCCATGCCGAAGGTCGAGCGGATCATGGATGTCTATGACGAGACGCTCGCCGCAGCACCTTACTTTGGCGGTGATAACGCGACGCTCGCCGACTTCTTTATCATCGCCCAGATGTTCTACGCGGCTATCTGCCCGGACACCGAAACGATGATCGCCAGCAAACCGGCCATCACCGCGTGGATGGACCGCATGAACGAACGCGACAGCGTCAAGGCGACCGTGCCGCCGTTCGGTTGAGGCACTGTCATGGCGCCGCCGTATCGGCTAGCGTCGCGCCATGACAATTTCGACGACTCTACGTCCCCGTGCCCGAGAGGCCGGCGTTCCTTTCGAGGGGACACCTGGGCCGCTTAACGCGGTGACCGATATCGCCGGTGTCGAAGTCGGACATACGACGATCGTTCGCGGTGACGGCCCGCTCGTCATCGGCGAAGGGCCGGTGCGCACCGGTGTCACCGTGGTCTTTCCGCGCGGGCGCGCCGGCGTGATGGATCCCTGCTTCGCCGGCTATCACGGCCTGAACCCGTGGGGCGAACTGACGGGCATCCAGCGGTTGGAGGCCCAGGGTCTGATGGGCGGGCCGCTCGCGACCACCAACAGCATGTCGGTCGGCCTGGTGCGCGACACCATCGCGCGCTGGCTGACCGAAGGTCACGACAACGAAACGATGATGACCCTGATGGGCCAATCGATCCGCGTCGTCGGCGAGACCCATGACGGTTTCCTGAACGATATCGTCGGCCAGCACGTGACGCGTGAGCACGTGATCGCCGCGCTGGGGGGCGCCACCGGCGGTGCGGTCGCCGAAGGCAGCGTCGGCGGCGGCACCGGCATGACGGTCTACGAGTTCAAGGGCGGCATCGGCACGGCGAGCCGGGTCGCCGCGACAGAGCCCGGAACCTGGACGCTGGGGGTGATTGTGCAAGCCAACCACGGGCTGCGCCGCGACCTGACAATCGCGGGTGTGCCTGTCGGCCGCCTTCTGGGCGGCGGACTGCGCGAGCGCGAAGCCGGGTCGATCATCGGCATGGCGATCACCGACGCGCCGCTGTTGTCGCCACAATTGAAACGCATCGCCCAACGGGTCGGCCTGGGCGTCGCGCGCAGCGGGGCGATCGGGCGCAACAATTCCGGCGACATGTTTGTCGCGCTGTCGACCGCCAATCCGGGCACCCTGGCAGCGACCGACGGGCTCCGCGAAGCGCGGTTCCTGCACGACGCCCATATCGATCCCCTGTTCGAGGCGGCGGTCGAGGCCGCCGACGAGGCCGTGATCAACGCCCTGTTCGCCGCCGAGACCATGACTGGTTGCGACGGCAACAGGGCGCCGGAACTGCCCATCGATGACGTGCTGGAACTCCTTCGTCAGCATGGGCGTAAAGCCTGAGCCGCATTCGGATGAGAAATCCGGGCGGGCCTGCTATATGGGGACCGAGGTGGCGCATCTGAACCTGGAGCAACGGAGCCCCGTCGAATGATCAAACGCGTGCTGGTCGGCGTCTGCCAATCGCCGGCCCAGAACGACATGGCAGCCCTGGCCGTCGACATCGCGAAACGCGCCGAGGCTGGCGTTACCGGCCTTGCGGTGGTCGATGCCGACCGCATCGCGCCGGTGTCGCCGGCAGTGACCGGCGTCTATTCCTCGCAAATCAAGCAGCGGGAAAACGAGCTGGCGGCGGCGCGCGATCAGGCGACCGTGCATATGGCGCCGCTGCGCAAGGCCGTCGAAGCGGAAGGCTTGCCCTTCAACGAACTAAGACTGGAAGGCGATAGCAGCGATGTCCTGCAGGACGCCTGGCGTTTTCAGGATATCTTCATCATGGCCAACCGTCCGTGGCCGCCGGGCGAGCGCACCGCCATGCAGGTGACCGCGGTGCTGCGGCTGATCGCCAGCGGCGTCAGGCCCGTCATTGCCGTTCCGCCGGGCGCGGCGGCATCGCCCCAGACGGTCATGGTCGCGATGTCCGGTTCGCTGGAATGCGCGAAGTCGATGAAGAACCTTCTGCAGATGAACATCTGGCCCGATGCCGCCTTGCACCTTGTGACCTCGGCACCAGTCAAGACGGGCGAGCCGGCCGAGCAGCTCCTGGAGCACGCCGCAGAGTTCGCCCAGGCGTTTGGCCGCAAGACGTCGACCACGGTCATCGAGCGGCCCGCCGACCGCACCGGCGCCCTTATCGCCGCGGCGGCCGATGCGGGCGCGGAGGCGCTCGTCATCGGCTCCAGCTACAAACGCTTTCTGGCCGTGCAGCGTTTCGGCAGCCACGCCCAGGAACTGCTACAGCGCTTCCCCGGCGCGGTGTTCGTGTCGCATTAGGGTCGGTATAGGTGAGAGGATGGAACACCGCTAGCTGTCGGTGATATCGAACATTGGATGGCTGTGTAGACAGCAGAAAATGGCGATGAATGAGCAACGAAATCTTCTCTAAGAGCCACAACTCTCTTGAGTGATGACGTGTTCAGCAACGCGATTGCGGTCAACATCTAGAAAGACCTCTCGAATCGTCGCTCCTTCATTCAGCAACAACACAGCCGGTGGATAAGAGCAAACATAGACTTCGACCAGCGTTTGAAAGAGTACGTCTTGAATCAGCTCTTCAAGATCGGCGCCATAGGCGGCGGAATCGATGACGTAGGTGCGGGTCAGCAAATTGCCGCTGGCCTGCATATGAAGCAACGTTGTCTCCTCATCGACGTAAACAGGTTGTGGCGCTTGGCGCGCGATGATACGCAACACTCTCGACAGGCTATTTGTCCGCAGGAGCGACTCTAGCTCGGCAACGACTGCCGCCGGATCGTCCGACGGCAGGAGTATCGGCTGCTCGTCAAGCCTGTCGCTGACAAAGACTGACAGCACCGCCGCTGCGATTAGCACGGCGCAGCCTGTTGCAATGCCGGGTCCACCCATCTGCGGCAGCGGTGTGTTCGAATGGCCTGACGAAATGCTGTTCGTTGACGGCTTAAAGAACAGAACAAGATTTAGAATCGGGAGGACGGCAAGGGCGGCGTAAGCCTCGTCAGCAACACAGTCGAGCGACCGTGCCTTTGCGATACGGTAACAACTCCACCCGATCAGAATCATCCAACCGGCGTTAGCGGCGACAAGCACCCACAGGTACCCGCCAGACCGTGCTTCCAGAACGAAAATCCAAATGGCTTGGCTTGCGGCAACAGCAAAGATCAACAGCGCTGTATATCCAAAGTACGGGCCACGACGCATCACGCGAAGTCGATGCCTCACGAAAGCAGCGACGATCGCGCCGAATAGGAACAGGCCGTAACTGATCGCCCAACGTCCGGCGTCCGACATTGTGACGAAGTCGTAGGCTATATCTTCTATGAATTGCATTTCGTTATATGATCAACATCTAATAGTTGTGTCAACGCCAGTGCGACTTCATTGCTATGGCTGTCATCATCGGTGCGCGTTGAGACGGGTGATGCGGACAGCAACCTCTAGGCAAGAACACGTCCAGGAAACGCTGCAACGCCTCCCCGGCGCGGCGTTTGTGTCGCACTAGGGAACCCGCCACACTTATCGCGCGCCGGCTCAAGGCCGGGATGCGACGATGTCTTGGATGCGCTAGCCGGTGCGCGTCAGCCGGGCCTTGACGGCGTCGCTGGTGAGTTCGCGGCCGGCGTCGCGGCCGATCCAGCGGGCGGTCTTGTCATCCATGGCGACGAGTTCCTCGGCGAGCGCTAGCGCCGCCGCATTAAGCGGCGGATTGCGCTTACCGATCTGGCGCAGGGCCCAATTGACGGCTTTCTTGACGAAGTTGCGTTCGTCGGTTGCCGCGCGGCGGATGAGCGGCAGGTAGGCGGCGAACGTCTTGTCGGGCGCCTTCTTGTCGTGCACGGCGAGTGTCGCGATGAGGGCGAAACCGGCGCGGCGCACAAAGGTCTCCTTGCGCCGGCACCACGATTTTGCTTTCGCGTGAGCGAACGGGGTCTTGCGGAGCAGACCCATGCAGAGCTGATCGCAGACATCCCAGGAATCGACGTCGACGACCCAGCGCTCGGCCTGCTCCTCCGTCACCTGTTTGGGGTCGTCGACGAGGACGCCGAGGATGCGTGCTTCGTGGATGCCGCTTTGCCAGAGCGCCTCGGCCAAGTCATGGTCACGGCCGAGCTCCCTAGCGATCTTGCGTAGATCGGCGACCGAGATGCCGAGCGTGCCGTCGGGGTTGATGCCGAAGCGCGCCATGCCGGCGACGTTCTCGGCATTCCTCATCGCCTTCAGGCGATCAAGGACGGCCCCAACATCGCTCACGACGAAGGCTGGTCAGTCGCGCCAGATCGGGTTGGACCAGGCGCGCTTGCCGGTCTTGTCGGCGACCGTGACGCGGAACCAGCTGTCCTTGAGACGCTTCAGCGGCAAGACCGCCTGCTGCATGTCGTCGCCCATCACCATGGCCGACTTCGAGCCGCGGCCCTGCAGCGAGACGGTCGCCGCCGGCGAGCAGCGCACGGTGACCGCGCCGTTATCGACGTCGATGCCGTGGATCTCCGGCCCCTGGCTTGAATAGTAGCGCCCGGCCTTCAGGGATTCCGTCAGCGCGTCGGGGTCGAGTTCCTCGGCATGCACCATGACCCAGCCGCCCAGCCAATCGTGGGTCAGCATGTGGGCGTCGTCGGTCGCATAACCGCTGAGCCGCCAGCCCTCGTTCAAGAGCTGATCGAGAAACGGCCAATCGTTGCCGCGGTCGACCTCGACGGCACTGCCGTGGTTATAGATCTCGATCGCGTGGGCGTTCGGGATCTTGCGCGCGTCGTTGTGGGTCAGCCCGTACCAGGAGGGATGGACAATGCCGACGAAGGCGCCGGCCTGATAGGCGCGCTCGGCCAGCTCCGGGCCGGTCTCGTCCGGCTTGTTCGGCTCGAAATCAAGCGGCAGGCCGATGCCGTGGACATGCCAGATTTCGTCGACCTCGGTGCGCGGGGCGTGCAGCTCCGCCGCAATGATCGTCGTGAAGTCCTTGGTGCGGCAATCGCGGGTATCGGAGACCGGATAGTCGTAGCACTCCATAAAGTGGTCGGAGAGCGCCAGGAAGTCATAGCCGGCATCGCGGTACGCCGCGCACACCCGTTCCGGCGCGTGATCACCGTCGGAATTGGTCGAATGGGTGTGAAGATTGCCCTTGTAGAACCGGCCCGGCCGGTCGAATGGCAGATTGAGCATGGTCGGCAGAATCCCCGCTGAAGCCGATGGTCGCCGCTGCGATATGGCAGCATGTTGTGACAATTCCAACCATGGCAACACAAAATATTGGCAATCGCGGGGCAGATGGCCGGCGGCAACACGCGATCTGTCCGACTGGACGCGGGTCGGCTAGACTTCCGGCAAGAAAACGAGGGGAGGATCAATGCCGCATTTCTCGATTTTGTCTGCCGCCTTTTTGACCATCATCGCCATCATCGCCATCGGCCAACCGGTCATGGCCGACGATCCCGTCGCCGGCGAGGTGCTGTCAGAAGTCTGGTGTTCGTCGTGCCACGCCATCCGTCCCGACGAGGCGACCAGCGACGCGGCGCCGTCGTTCGACACCATCGTCAACGTCTACGAACGAAGCCCCGATTTTCTATGGGGATGGCTGGCGAACCCGCACGGCGCCATGCCCAACCCCAACCTCTCCCGCGGCGAGATCGACGACATCGTCAGCTACATGGAAACCTTGCGCGAGTCCTGAACGCAGGCGCACCGGTCCATGAGCCATCGCAATGACATCCCCGCGACACTGCACCAGCACGGCAACCGCTTCGTCGACAACGATGCCGTCGCCATGGGCGCGATGATCCTTTAAGCCGGTGACCGCATCGGCCCGATGATGGCGCTCAGCGACATCAATCCCGACGCCTTCGCGCGCGGCCAAACGCAAGCCGCTCGTGCGATCAGCGCGGCGTTTCGGGCAGGCCTCGCGACGCCGTGGATGGGCCGGTTCTACCTCGACCGCCAGCGGCTTTGACCCGCCATTTGAGTCCGAAATGGCAGATGGCGGCCGGCCCGTGACCTGCTCAAAGGTGGCATGTCACACATACTCCCTCTTGATTATCGACAAGCGGGCCCTGGCGGAGAACCATAAGGGCAAGATTTCGGCCGGCTGCCGGCGGGTTTCACAACCGTCTCGCGCCGCGTCATACGGACCGAAACAGAGCGCGTAAACGTGAACAAGAATTGCAACTGGGCACGGTGGCAACACCATCTCGTGCACCCAAATGCATGCGATACAGGCTTGGATTGCGGAGGAAAAACATGGCGTTAAGCCGGCGAGATCTACTCGCATCGGCTGGCGGAGCAACGTTGGGGACGGCGCTGCATGGGCGTTTGGCATGGGCCGGCGGTGACGGCCCCCTGACGCGCGTTATCCCTAGCTCTGGCCAGGAACTGCCGGTTATCGGCATGGGTAGCTGGATCACCTTCAATGTCGGGGAAGACGAGGCCTTGCGCGACGATCGCACCCAGGTGCTGCAGCGCTTCTTCGACCTGGGCGGTGCGATGGTCGACTCATCGCCCATGTACGGCACCGCGCAGGAAGTGATCGGCTATTGTCTGGATCGCACCGAAAACAACGAAAACCTGTTCTCCGCCACCAAGGTCTGGACGCTGCTGCAATCCGACGGGCCGGCCCAATTGGCCGAAGCGCGCAAGCTTTGGGGTGTCCAGAACTTCGATTTGGTCCAGATCCACAACCTCGTCAACTGGGAGGGCCACATGGAGACCCTGCTGGAGGACCGGGCCAAAGGCGACCTCACGTATATCGGTATCACCACATCGCATGGGCGCCGCCACGAGGAGTTCGAGGAGATCGTCGAGAGCCAGCCGATCGACTTCATCCAACTGACCTACAACATCATGAACCGGCAGGCCGAGCAGCGGCTGTTGCCGATGGCCGCCGAGCATGGCGTGGCCGTGGTCGCCAACCGTCCGTTCCAGGGCGGCGCGTTGTTCGACATGTTCGGCGATCATCCGCTGCCCGAGTGGGCGGGCGAGTTCGGCGCAGAGAACTGGTCGCAGTTCTTCTTGAAGTTCATCGTTTCGCACCCCGCGATCACCTGCGCCATCCCCGCGACCTCGCAGCTGGACCATATGGACGAAAACATGGGCGCGCTTTATGGCGTTCTGCCGGACGCGGCAACGCGCCAGCGGATGATCGACTATGTGGAGAGCCTCTCGATCTAGAGCGGATCGTGAACAGGTGGAACCGTGGAGCGGCTTCACCTGTTCACGTGAATCCGCTCTCTATCTATGAGTAGAGCAGATTCGCCCGTCTTGACGGCATCGCAGAGCGATACCATCAAACGGGATCTGCTCTAGCGTCCTATGCTGCCGTTCGACGCCGACGTCCTGACCTCGCTGTACGAGCAGGTCAACCGGGCGGTATGGCCGGCGCAGCTTGCCGTCTTTGTTCTGGCTGCCGTCTTGGTGGCCCTACCCTTCAAGCCGTTTGCGCTGGCTGGCCGATTGGCCGGTCTTGTTCTGGCCGGCGGATGGCTCGTCTGCGGCGCCGTCTTCCAGCTCGGCTACTTCGCACCGCTTAACTTCGCGGCACCGGTCTATGGCTGGTGTTTCATCGCCCAGGCCCTGTTGTTGCTGTGGACTCTGGTCTTGCGCAACAAGGTCCGGTTCGTTTGGGACGGCGGTTTCTACAGCTGGGCAGGTCTGGTCCTGGCGGTGGTGGCGCTGCTTCTGGCACCCTTGGGCAGCGTGCTGTTCGGCGCCGGGTGGGCAGCGGCCGAGCTACCGGGCCTGATGCCCGATCCGACCGCCCTTTTCACCCTCTCGCTTCTCCTGCTGGCACGCGCTCGCGCGCCGTGGCACCTGATCGTGCTGCCGTTCCTTTGGTGTCTGGTCGCCGGCGCCACCGGATGGATCCTGGACGCCCCCTCCCTGATGATTCTGCCAGCCGCCGGCGTTCTGGCCACGCTGCTCCTGATCGCCAAGAACCGGCGGGTTGTCGCCTGATCAGCCGTTGGCGATGTGGACCGGCGGGCGGCGATTGCGCCACGGCGCTGCTACTTCCAGCGCGCCAGCCAATCGCAGGAGAACATCTTCGGCGCCGAAGCGCGCGACAAAATGCACGCCGACCGGAAGACCGTCCGCCGTCCAGTGGAGCGGCAGGCTGATCGCCGGTTGGCCCGTCAGGTTGATCAGCGGCGTATAGCAAAAATAGCTGTAAAGGCGATCCATGATCGCCTGGGTGTCCTCGCCCGCGTGATTCAGGTCGACCGTGCCCAAGGGCGCCGGCGGGCGCGCGATGGTCGGCGTCATCAGAAGATCGTAGGTGTCAAAAAATCCCGCCATCTGTCGGGTGATCGTGTTGACCTGGTCGAAGGCCAGAATGAGATCGGTGGCGGTCATGCCGAGGCCGCGCTCGTACATCGCGAGCACGTTGGGCTCGACCGTCGTGTCGTCGATCGCCCGCCCGGTTTCCGCCGCCACCGCGCCCAGCATGGCTGGTTTGGCCGAGCACCAGAGATCGGTGAAGGTCTGGAAGTAGCTCTCGAAGCTGATCGCCGGGCTCGCCTCTTCGACCTTGTTGCCCATGCTTTCAAGCAGCGCCGCTGTCTTGTGCACCGCCTCGACCACCTGGGGATCGGGCGCGTAGGGCCCCCACGCTTCCGTCGACATGCCGATCCTGAGCGTCCTTGTCGGCGCACCGACTTCTTGGACATAGGGGCGGTAAGGCGGTGCGATCTCGAACGCCTCGCCCGGCGCCGGTCCGTGCAGTGCGTCGAGCAGGGCCGCCGTATCGCGGACGCTGCGCGTCATGCCGAGTTCGATGGCGAGTGGCGAGACCAGCGTCGAACCGCCGGGCGCCTTGGTCACACGCCCGCGCGACGGCTTGAGCCCGACCAGGCCGCAGGCGCTGGCCGGGATGCGCAGGGAGCCGCCGCCATCGCCGCCGCTGGCCATCGGCACGACGCCGGCCGCGATGATGGCCGAGGAGCCGCCGCTGGAACCGCCCGAACTGTGGCCAGTGTTCCACGGGCTGCACGTCGCCCCGGTCAGGATGGATTCGGTTGTGCCGGTGGCGCCAAACTCCGGCGTCGTGGTGCGCCCCATCGGCACCAGTCCGGCGGCGCGAACGCGGCGCATGGTTTCCGTATCCTCGCGCGCGACAAAACCGGCGGCGAGCCGGCTGCCGGATTCACGGTTGCGACCGGCCTCCGCGCAGCCGAGATCCTTGATGAAATAGGGCACGCCGCGAAACGGTCCGTCGGGCAGCGCGTCGGCCTCGATGCCGTCGCGCCGGTCCTCGAAGATCTCGATGACGGCGTTGAGCTCAGGATTGACCGCCTCGGCACCGGCGACCGCGAGCCGCTGCAGTTCACCCGCCGTGACCTCGCCATCACACACCAGCCGCGCCAGATCGGTCGCGTCAAACGACGCGTACTCCTCAAGGTTCACAACCACACTCCCCGTTGCTCGCGGTCAGGCTAGCACGGGTCAGGATTCGCGGAAGCCGCTTATACGTGCCAATGCGGCGGATAGGCGTCGTCGTAGCCCGGCAGTTCGGCTGTGCGTGTGCGCCATGCATCGATGTTGGGGTAACGCTCCGCCAAGGTGTCGAAGCCGAGATCGAGGTGGCGCAGGGTGTCGCGCGCGGCGATGCGCAGAAAGAACTCGAGATAGGTATGGGCGACGATATCGGCGGCGCTAACGATTTCGCCGGCGAGCCAGGGGCGATTGCCGAGCACGGTTTCGAAACGGGTGAACTCCGCGTGCAGATCACCGGCGGCGGCGCGCATGTCGTCGGCATGATCGTCGACCGTGCATGCGAAGGCCGGGTTGATGATGCGGTTGGCGTTGGGTTCGATGTGATAGACGGTGGCGAAGATCCAACGCCAGATCTCGCCGGTCGCCGTCGGATCGGCGCCGAACAGCGGCGGGTCTGGGAAGCGGGCGTCGAGATAGGTCATGATCGCGATGGATTCGGTGAGCGTGACGTCGCCGTCGCGCAGCACCGGCACCTCGCCGCGATCGTTGAGCGCCAGATAGGCCGGCGCCTTGTGCTCCTTTTGGGAGAACTGAAGCTGGTGCGAGGTGAACGGGATATCCTTCAGCGCGGCGGTCAAAAGGACGCGCCAGGCAAAGGGGCTGCCGCTGCCCCAGTAGATCTCGATGCCGGGCGCGCCCGGTGTCATGACATCACCCTGCTGCTGACCGGCTCAGGCGAGGATCGGATGATCGGGTTCGACCGGAACGGTCTTCCAGTGTTCGCTCTCGCCGTGGGTGACATAGGTCTCCCATACCAGCCCAGCCGGATCGACGATGCTGGTCTTGTCGGAAATGGCATAGCAGCAGTGAACGCAGCCTTCCACGTCGGCCGAGTCCTCATTGTCCTGCAGGCGTCGGTCGAGCGCCGCGAACGCGTCCTTGGTATCGGCCTGAATGCCGACGTGATCGAGACCGGTGCGGTCGGGGCTGGTGTTGAGGCTGACCGCGAAGTTGATGCGCGGGTCGTCCAGCAGCCACTTGGCGTAGCCGTCCTTGACGGCGGTCGGCGGCGCATCGAACAGATTGCCGTAGAAACGGATAGCTTCGTCCATGTCGGGAACCGAGACATGCATGTGAAGTCGGTACATGGGTGTTGCTCCTCTCAGCGGACGCGAGCGGACTCGCGGCGCTTGGCTGATTTGCGGCGCGGTGCGGTGCGCAGCGGGCCTTCGTGAACCCGGCAGCAGTCTTCGGTCAGGAAGCGCAGCAGTCTGTCGGTCCCGTCGTGGTTGATCGCGTACATGATCTGGCGCTGCTCGCGCCACGACCGCAGCAGATTGGCGCGTTCGAGCTGGGCCAAATGACGCGACATGGTTGACGGATTGGCACCGAGCTTCGCGGCAATCTCGCCGGACGGCAGGCCGTGGGGTTCGTGTTCGACCAACAGGCGATAGGCCGCAAGGCGGGTCTCCTGCCCCAGGGCCAGCAAGGCGTCGATGACGTTTTCTGATTTCATATTTGCACTATCGTGCAATTATACAGTTGCGTCAAACACAATGTCTTTTCGCGACCTCACCACATGGTCAGGCAACGACGTCAACGGATCAGCCGTCAGATCTGTCTGCTGTCAGTTCGGGAACACGTTGATAAAGAGGAGCGGCTCGCCATCGAAACGTTTGTCGTCGTACTGACGCAGAACCAGAGCGAACCGGCCGGGGCGCGACGCATCGACGATCATTTCTGCGGGTTCTAACGGTCCGACCTGCAGGCCTATATCGAAGTTCTCCAGCAAAATGACGGCACTGCGATCCGTCCTCACCCGGATCACGATCATACTGCCGACGGTCGTGTCATAGCCTACCTGCCCGCCTTCGGCCCGGCCCTGCTCGATCGTCAGGTCGATCTGGAAATTGTCAGCCCAGGCCCCGTGTGCATGCGCCACAAACACGGCAACGCTGGCCAGGATGAGAACAGTGAAACGCAACATCGGCAAACCACCTCGCATCTACGACAACCACGGACAACGCAGTTCAACCGACGCGACAGGTCCGGCCTTACATGCGCTCAACGCCTGCTGTTCTAGCGCGGTTGGCGCCGGACGGCCATACGCCAGTGGTTGACGAACCCAGCGGTCGGAACAACGGGCCAACGCGGCGCGGGAGATAACTGCGAAGGCCGCTGCCAGCAAGCAGCAACCGGCCCGAACGCGCCTTTCGCGGCATCGGTCCAAGACTTCACCATCAAAGCGAAACGAGGTCCTATGCGGCCGGCCGCTTCTTCTTGGTTGCCATGAAGACGCCGAAACCCGCGACAACCATGCCAACCCACGCGAGCGGCGGCATGATCTCGTCCAGCACGGTCCAGGCAAAGGCCGCCGCCATGAGGGGCTGCCCAGGTGGTCGTCAGCCGGCGGCGACCGGCGTGAAGTCGCCGGTTGTCTTGTTCAGCCAGTGGAGTTCGCCTTCGGCGATCGAGAACCAGGCGCCATGCAGATCGAGGCTGCCCGCTTCGACGGCTTCGGCAACGAAAGGGAAACTCTTCAGGTGATCGAGTGATTGTTCGATTGCCAATCGCTCGAGGATGCGCAGACGTTCGGACTTCGTCAGACCGTTATCGCATGCCTGCATCGCGGCGCGCGCCGGCGCCAGAAGATCGACCCACGGACCGATGAACCGGCCCTGGGGCATGTTCTCGGCCGCCAGCGCGGCAGCCACGCCACTGCAAGAGCCGTGACCCATGACGACGATAACGTCGACACCGAGCACCGTGACGGCAAATTCAACCGCCGCGGACGTGCCGTGGAACGAGCCGGTCTCCGGGTGGTGGGTATCGCAAGGCGGCACGATGGCACCGACATTGCGCACGACAAACAGTTCACCCGGCGCGGCCGAAAAAATCGTCGCCGGATCAACCCGGCTGTCGGCGCAGCCGATGATCATGGTGCGCGGCGCTTGTCCTTCGGCGAGTTCGCGGAACAACGCCGACTGTTCGGCGTATCGCCCCTGGCGAAAGCGTCGGTAGCCGCGAAGCAGGCGTTCGGGCACCAGTCTGGGCTGTGTTGGTGCCGTGGTGGTGACGGTCATGGGACGCCCCTGTCGGAAGTCTTCGTGCTAGATCGCATCAGAACCGCTCCGCGCGCAAGACCTGACAGTCGCTAACGGCGACAACGCCGATATGACGCTCGACGACCTGGAAGATGGAATCCAGAAGGCCGTCTAGCCGATCGGGTCGGATGACACAGACAACCTGCACCATGCCGCCGGCGCGCCCGACCTGGCCTTCGCTGCTCCAATGGCCCGAGCGACCGGAACCGCCGATGACAGGCAGAATCGAATAGCCGGTCACGCCCGCCGCTTCGATCGCGTCCGTCAGCCGGCCTTTCATGGGCGCTTCGATGATGATGGCCACGCGTTTGGCTTCATGGGTTTCCATGGTTCTAGACTCCCGTAATCGCGCGCGCGACGGCAAGGTAGATGGGTAACCCGAGGATGAGATTAAACGGAAACGTAACCCCGAGCGACAACGTTAGATAGACCGCCGGATCCGCCTCCGGCACCGCGACGCGCATGGCCGCCGGCACGGCGATATAGGAGGCCGAGGCCGACAGCACCATCAGAAGCATCACGCCGCCTGTGGAGAGGCCCAAGAGCGCCCCCGCCCCGGCACCGAACAACGCGCCGATGATGGGCATTAGACCGCCGAAGAGGAGCAATCCGGGCGTCATGAGTTTGCGGCTTTCGCGCAAACCCCGCCCGGCGATCAGGCCCATGTCGAGGAGGAACAGGCAGAGCGCGCCCTTGAACGGCGCGACCATGAAGGCCTCGATTTCGGCCAGCCCCTCTGGCCCGGTGATCATGCCGATGGCGAAGGCGCCGACCAAAAGCACGATGGAGCCGTTGAGCAAGATTTCGCGCCACAAGGCGCCATCCATGCGCGACGTGCCGCTGGAGCTCAGCAGCCAAAGCGCCGAGAGGATCGCCGGCGCCTCCATGGCGGCGGCGACGGCAACCATGAACCCCTCCGCGGCGATCCCCTGAGTTTCCAGAATCGAGCTTCCCGCCACGAACGTGACGATCGAGATCGAGCCGTAGTGCGCGGCGACCACCGCCGCGTTGGTGCGGTCCAGCCGCGTCATCACGCGAAGCAGGCCGAAGGCGACGAAAGGCAATCCGGCCGAAAGGATGATACCGGCGGCAAGCGTCGAGCCGAGATGAAAATCGATGCCGTGTTCGGCGACGGAAACGCCGCCCTTGAACCCAATGGCAAAGAGCAGATAGATCGAGAGTGCCTTGGCGGCGGCCTCGGGAAACGTGAGCTCGGAGCGTGCGAAGGCGGCGGCGACACCCAAAACAAATGCCAGGATCAGCGGCGATCCCAGATTCTCCAACGCAAGCCCGAAAAACCCTTCCACCAACACCACCCCGCTGCCCGAGAAATCCGCCCGCTCCTATGTCGAACTATCGGTCCATTTGCAACTTGTATCGGGGATTGGAGCGAGGTAGCGGCGCCTACTGCTGCTCGCAAATGACGGGGATGTCGTTCATCCATTCCATCGCGATCATGATCTCGTCCATCGGGATTTCGGCCTGCAGCGCGTCGGACGCCTCCCGGTCGTTGGTGACCTGGGCGACCACCATCTCCTGCTGCTTCGGGGTAAGGTCAAGCCGCGCTCTTTCGCCGACGCACGCGCAGCCGCTGTCGGAAAGGTTAAGTTGAACTCGGCACTCCGCAACCAGCGTGTCGGCGGCATCGGGAGACGAGGCGTCGGCAGCGGTGCCGCCGGCGTCGGGGGCCGATTGACAGGCCGCGACGAGCGAAGCCAGCAGAACGACGGACGCAAAGACGCCATGGCGTTTGGCCATCGCTCCCCTTCTCCCGACCAGACGTCGCAACGTTGGCGCGGCGGCCGCGGTTACGGCTGCTCACAATCGGTGGGGGCGCTCATCATCCACTCGGCCGCCTGGGTCATTTCTTCGACGGTCATGCCCTGCATCAGGCTGTCGGATGCGGCTTTGTCATCGGTCACCTGGGCCAGCACAAACTCTTGCTGAGTCTCCGAAAGATCGCGGCGTGCGCTTTCACCGATGCAAGCGCAGCCACTATCGGAGAGCTCAAGTTGAACGTGGCATTCGTCCACCAGATCATCCGCGGCGTCCGCGTGCGCCTGACCAGCGATGAGGCCTGAAGCCAGTAAGGCGCCGAGGACGGCAGCGCCGAGACGGTGTGACGAAATCATGATCTTTCCCCTATCGCTGATCAGCAGAAATCCACGGGTGACCTTTTAGGCCGCGAGGGCCGATCTGTCGAACGACCGGAGGTAGATGAGAGAAAACGCCACTGTCTTGTCAGTCGAACTCACATTTTGCCGGCGCATTGTCCATCCAATCGCCGACATCGAAGACTTCTGTATCGGTCATCTCGCCTTCGAGTTTGGTGGACGCGGCTTCATCGCCGGTCAACTGCGCGACGACGTAGCCGCGCTGCGTTTTCGATAGCTCCTTGTCCGCGCTGTTGGCGATGCACTTGCACACGCTTTCGGCCAACTCAAGCTGGCCGAGGCAGGCCTTAACCAGCGGGTCGGCGGTTTCGGCCCGGGTCCCGGCTGAGAAAGCCAGGACGAGAACCGTGCCCGCCACGGCGACCCAGGACAGCGATGGCTTGGTCATGGTGTTCCCTTCCCTACCGACCAGCGAACGATCTCGTCGGCCGACTGCACACGCCTACTCAAACTCGCACTCGGCCGGCACTTGGTCCAACCAATCCAGAGAATAGTCGATTTCCTCGTCGGTCAGGTCCTGCGCGATCTCGTCGGCCACGGCGTCATCGCCCCAGACCAGCGCCAGTACGAAGTCCTGCTCATCCAGACTGAGCTCTTCGGCTGCGCTGTCGCCAAGGCACTCGCAGGCGCTCTCTGTCATGTCCAACTGAATGAGGCATTCCTCAACCAACGCCTCGACCGCATCCGCGCGTGCGGTTCCAACAAAGAGAGACGAAGTGATGAGTGCACCGGCGATCGCGGCGCAGAACATACGAGCGTTGAGCATAGTGTTCCCCTGCAAAGTCTTTGTTGAACAAGCGTGTAGAGGACTCGACATGTCGGCCCAGAACGGGCCTGAGACAGATTGCCTGCGCCTTGTTTACGACGGCCAAATGCCGCTGTCGATCATCCCTAAGACGGTCTGCCGGTTGACACGGCCCGGCGACACACCTATGTGAACGCCCATGTTCGGCTGGAATGCACAAACGTGGACGACCACGACGACCCGCAAAGGCGGGCCGCTGGGTTGTCGCGCGCGCTGAACGCCGCTTAGATAAAACACACACCCATTGGCCCCGCCGGCGACGGACGGGGCTTTTTTGTGTCCGGCCTCCGTCCACGCCCACGATGCAACGGAGACAAGACATGGACGAGAACGATCATAGAGCCATCGCCAACCGGATGGACCTGTTCCACCAGCAGGAGGAAGGTCCCGGTATGGTGTTCTGGCATCCCCGAGGATTCGCGCTCTACCGGATCATCGAGGACCACATCCGCGGCCACATGAAGCGCTCAGGCTTTCGCGAAATCCGCACGCCACAGCTTTTGGCGCGCGAGCTGTGGGAAAAAAGCGGTCACTGGGAAAAGTTCGCCGGCAACATGTTCGTCATCGACGACGACGAACACGCCCATGCGCTGAAACCCATGAGCTGTCCGGCGCACGTGCAGGTCTTCAACAAGCGGGTGCGCTCGTTCCGCGACCTGCCGCTTCGTCTCGCCGAGTTCGGCGCCTGTCACCGCAACGAACCGTCCGGTGCGCTTCATGGCCTGATGCGCACACGCGCGTTCGTGCAGGACGACGCGCATATCTTCTGCGCGCCCGATGATGTCGAATACGAGGTCGCGCGGTTCTGCCGCATGCTGTTCCAGATCTATGACGCGTTCGGCTTCGATGATGTCGCCGTCGCGTTTTCGACACGACCAGACAAGCGCGCGGGATCAGACGAAGCCTGGGACTGCGCCGAAGCCGCCCTGGAGGCTGCCGCCAAGGCGGCCGAACTCGACTATCGAGTCGACCCGGGCGAAGGCGCGTTTTATGGACCCAAGCTGGACTTCCATCTGCGCGACAGTCACGGGCGCGACTGGCAGTGCGGCACCGTGCAGCTTGACCTGGTGCTGCCCGAACGCCTGGACGCCAGCTACATCGACAGCGACGGCCAGCGCGCGCGTCCGGTGATGATCCACCACGCGGTGCTGGGCAGCATCGAGCGTTTTATCGGCATGCTGCTGGAACACCATAGCGGCGATCTGCCCCTGTGGCTGGCGCCCGAGCAGGTTATTGTCGCGAACATCACCGACGCCTCGGCGCCTTATGCGCACGAGGTCGCATCGAAGCTGGAAGCCGACGGCTTGCGCGTTGCACTCGATGTGCGATCGGATCGCATCGCCAAGAAGATCATCGATGCGCGCAGCGCGGGCATCCCGGTCCTGGCCGCCGTTGGTGAGCGCGAAGCACGCGACGGCACGGTCTCGCTTCGCCAGCGCGACGGCAGTCAAGACGTTGTGGCTCTCAACGACGCGGCCTGTGTCTTGGCTCCCTGAGCGCGCCCGGTACGGCCCGGCATTGCGTGAACTTTGTGGTCGCGTAGAGTGCAGGATTCGATGGGGGAGCCTTCATGGAAGATCGCTACGCCAAGAAATGGCGCGCGCTGGTCGGCATCAGCCTGCTTTCGTTTATCGTTTTCATGGATTACGGCATCGTCAACACGATTCTGCCGGGCATCCAGGCCGACCTCCTGGCGAGCGTCAGGCAATTGCAATGGGTCATGAACGTCTTCTTTATGACGCTTGCCATGTTCATGGTGACGATGGGGCGTCTGGGCGACATCTATGGCCGCCGGCGCGTGCTCTATATCGGCGTTGTCGTCTTCGGCGTCGCCTCGGCGGTGTGCGGCGCGTCGCCTGACCCCGCCATTCTGATCGCCGCGCGTGCGGTGCAGGGCACGGCGGCCGCAATCGGGCTGACCTGTGCGGCATCGCTGGTCACCCATGCCTTTCCGGAGGACGAGAAAGGCCGCGCGCTCGGTTTCTTCATGAGCATCACCGCCGTCGGCATGGCGATCGGCCCGGTGATCGGCGGTTTCTTCCTGTCGTTTCTGTCGTGGCGCTGGGCGTTTTACGTCAACATTCCCGTCATCATCGTCGGCTTCATGATCTGCCGTGGCGCGGTGCCGGAAACGCCGCGCCTGCTGAGCGAAAAGGTCGACTGGCTGGGCCTGTTGTTCCTGGTGCCGGGCATCGGCGTCATGGTGCTGGCGATCATGCAGGGCAATAGCTGGGGCTGGGGCTCCGACGTCATGATCGCGCTCTATATCGTGACCGCCCTCTGCCTGGTCGCGTTTATCGTTGTCGAGAAGCGCGTGGCCTCGCCCATCGTAGACCTTAAACTTTTTCGCCACCCAATGTTCCAAAGCGCGGTCTTCGCCGGCTTCGGCCTGGGCGGCTTTATCGGCATCGGCACGTTTCTGCCGGCGCTTTTCCTGATCAACATCCAGGGAATGCCGGCCTATGTCGCCGGCATGATGCTGCTGCCGATCACCGTGCTTGTCATGATCATCCCGCCGGCGATCGGCAAACTGGTCGACGCCAGGGGCCCGGCCGGTTTCATGATCCTGGGTCAGGCGATCCTGGTGATCGCCGCAGTTGTCCAGGTCTTCTTCGTCCCGGCGTCGCCGGCCTGGTTCGTGCTGCTGGGGCTTGCGCTGTTCGGCCTGGGCTGGGGTTTCCAGCAGGCCTCGACGGCGGTCGCTGCTACCAGCGCACTGCCGCCCGAAGCGGCCGGGCTTGCCATCGGCTCGCTGTGGACGTTCTGGAACATCGCCTCGTCGATCACGCTCGCGGTCGGTGGCATGATCCTGCGCGTCGTCGATCAGTCGCGCCTGGACGCGTCGCTGGCGGCGAACAACATCTCGCTCAGCAACCAGCAGCAGCATGTCATCCGCAGCCTTTTGTCGGACCCCAGTCGCGCAGAACAGACGCTGGGCGAACTGCCGGCCAAACTGTCGACGGAAATCACGCCCCTGTTCCACGACAGTTTCACAGAAGGCTACAACGGCGCCATGCTGTTCATGGCGATCTGGTGCGCGGTATGTCTGATCGGCACGATCCTGACCGCCATGCGCGGGCGCAAGGCCACTGCAGCAACGCCAGACTGACTGTCGTCACCACATCGTTGTTCACTAAAGCGCGGCAATGGCAGACTTCGGATCATTTGGAACGGTGTATGAAAGGTAAATCTTCATGAGATATGTTGTACGGGCCATCGCGGCCGCTCTCGTCGTTTGGGTGGGCGTCGGTTTCGCGCCGACGACCATGGCGCAGGACCATCCGCCGGCGGTGATCTTTGAAGGCTTGATGGACAACTTCTTCGGCCAGGACAACGGTCTCGTGGTCTTCGGCACTTATGACATCGCCTTTGCGCCGGAGGGCCAAATCGATGCCATCGTCGGCGTCGTCAATTCCGACGGCGAGGTAATGGCGCAGTTCCCGTTTTTCCCGGATTACAAAATTCACGAGGGGGTGTTCGGACGCATCCAAGTTGTTGGACCGGCCGACGTTCAATTGACCGAACCTGGTATCTACACGATGGTCTTTGTCGTGGACGGCGAACCGATCACACGGTTTCCGTTTCTGCTGGAACAGACCGGTGACGGTTCGGATCCTTTCGATCCCGAAAAAACCTACGCCTTCGACGGATACTGGCGCACGCTCGCTCACATCACGACCGGCAGTGTGAACGATCAACCAATTCCGATATTTTCGATTTGGCTCGGCGGCGTCGATATGCCGACGCCGGATACCTTCCAGGAGTACTTCGCGGCCGAACTCATGCGCGATGGCGTGCTCATTGCCCATGCCCAAAAGCAAACGAGCTCCTACAGCAATGGTCAATTCAGGCGCCAAGAGGTCATCATCTACCAGCCCCATGAGGAAAATCAGGCGCACAACGCCATTGCGTTCACCATGGCCGACATGTCTGTTGACGGTTCCTATGAGCTGAACATCAGTCGACAATCCGACGGCGGCCTGTTGCGCAGTTACCGCTTTACGGTTTCCGGCGGTGAGATCGTACCTTTGCCCCGGACACAACTGGGCTTCGAACCGGCATCCGACTACATCGTGCCGCGAGTCACGCGTAAAGGATCGACCATCTACGAGTTCGAAGAAGTAATCTGGATCGCCAGTGAATAGCATGGTGCGATCAAGAGCATGAGTTGACCACGCGCCCGCAACGGCATAGATAGAGGCATGGTCAATCTGACGAACCTTTCGGCCGCGATGATGAAACCGCACATGATGCATGGGGCGGCTTCCTTCGTTATGTCCTGACGACACCAAGAATTACCTGACCACGAAACAAGCCGCCTCCTTCGCGAGGCGGTTTTTCTTTGTCGAATGCCGTCTTGCGTCTTGGCGCAGCGGAGAACGACATGAACTACCATTCCGACACGACCCGAAGACCGTCCTGGTACATCACGACGGCGATCCCTTACGTCAATGCCGCGCCCCATATCGGCTTTGCGCTGGAGCTGGTGCAGGCCGACTGCCTGGCGCGCTTTCATCAGGCCGCCGGCTATGACGTGCGCTTCCAGACAGGTAGCGACGAAAACAGCCTGAAGAATGTTGTCGCCGCCGAGAAGGCCGGCGTCACGGCACGCCAGCTTGTCGCCGAGAACGCGCAGCTCTTCGTGCGCCTGGGCAACGCGCTGAACACACGCGCCGACGGTTTCATCCGCACCAGCGCCGATGCGCGCCATCGCCTTGGCGTCGAAAAGCTGTGGCGCGCCGCTGACGCGCGCGGCGACATCTACAAAAAGGCCTATAGCGGCCTCTATTGCGTGGGCTGCGAACAATTCTATCGGCCCGACGACCTCGAACACGGCAGGTGTCCGGAACACGGCACCGAACCGGAGGAGGTCGAGGAAGAGAACTACTTCTTCCGACTATCGCGCTACCGCCATGCGCTGCTTGAACGCATCACCTCTGGCGAGCTTTCGATCGAACCGGCGGGCCGCAGGAACGAAGTGCTGCGATGGCTCGAGGAAGGGCTGGATGACTTTTCGATCTCGCGGTCAAGCGAACGTGCCCATGGCTGGGGCTTGGCCGTGCCGGGCGATCCCGATCAGGTCATCTACGTCTGGTTCGATGCGCTGGGCAACTATGTCACCGCGCTCGATTACGATATCGAAGGCGGCCTTTATCAACGTTACTGGACCGGCGCCGCACAGCGCAGCCATGTTGTCGGCAAAGGCATCACTCGGTTTCACGCGATCTATTGGCCGGCCATGCTGCTGTCGGCCGGTCTGCCCTTGCCCGATCGTATTCTGGTGCACGGCTATGTCACTGTCGAAGGCGACAAGATCGGCAAGTCGACGGGCAACGCCGTCGACCCGCTTCCGGTCATCGCCGCTTACGGCGCGGACGCGCTGCGCTACTACCTGCTGCGCCATATCCGAACCGCCGAAGACGGCGACTTCAGCCACGAGCGGCTGGCGCAAACCTATCAAACCGAGCTCGCCGGGCAATACGGCAACCTCGCCAACCGCGTGTTGAGTTTGATCGAACGCTATGCGGATGGCGTTGTGCCCGCACGCGCCGAGAACGCCGAACCGACTGCGCTCGCCAAAGCAGTGGCGGACCTGCCGAACGCCGTTGCGGCGCATGTCGACCGGTTCTCGCTGCACGAAGCCGTGGCCGCGATCTGGGACGTCATCGGCGAGGCCAACCGCCATGTCGCCGCGACCGAACCGTGGTCGCTGGCCAAACAGGTCGCGGCCCTCGACGACAGCACGGAGGCAAGCGCGGCGCGGCGGGCTCTCAATACCTGCTTGCACGACCTCGCCACAGCACTTGATGCCGTGGCACGTGCCTGCTGGCCGTTTCTGCCCGAGACGTCGGAAAAACTGCTGGCGCAGCTCGGCCTGACATCGGCCGTTGACCGTCGACCTCTCACGGGGCGGCGTGTGCGCTCAGGGTCGGTGTTGTTTCCGCGTTGATCCGAAAACCGGAACTTAAGGACTAGCCGCCATCCATTCGCTCGCCAGGCGTTGGGCTTCGGCCATCTGGTCGGAGGTCATTTCTGTGAGCACGATGTCGCGGTTGTGGGCGGCAACAGTGTCGCCCTGGGCTGCGGCGAGACCGAACCACAGGAAGGCGCGGGCGAGATTGCGCTCCATACCGGCGCCGTCATAGTACATGACCGCCAGGCGGTGCTGGGCACCGGCATGACCTTGGTCGGCGGCGCGGCGAAACCACGTCGCGGCGATCGTGTCGTCCTGCGTCACACCGCGGCCCATGTAATGCATGTTGCCCAGATTGAACTGTGCCTTGACGTTACCCTGCCATGCGGCTTCCGAGAACCAGGTGACGGCGGCCGCGTAGTCGAGCGGCACACCCTCGCCCTTGACATACATGGTGGCGAAGTCGAATTGCGCGACGTGGAAACCCTGCTCGGCCGCACGGCCAATCCACTTCGCGGCTTCGCCGTGGTCCTGCGGCACGCCGATGCCGGCATAGTACATGACGCCGATATTGTACTGCGACATGAAGTGGCCGCCTTCGGCCGCGCGGGCGAACCACAGTGCGGCGCTCTCGTTGTCCTGGGGCACGCCGAGGCCGTCGAAATAGAGCGCGCCGACATTGTACTGGGCTTGCGTCAGGCCTTGCTCTGCGAGCGGCATCCATGCCGCCATCGCAGCCTCGTAGTCACCGCTTTCGTATGCGCTGGTGCCGTCCTGGAGCGTGGCTTGCGCCGGCGCCGCCAGCAGCACGGTCACGACACACAACAAGGCCAGATATCGCATGCCTGCCTCCGCCATGACGGCAAGCCTACGCCCGGCCATCAAAAGCGCCGGTAACCGCCGTCACTGATCTGACATCAGCCTACGCGAAACGCGCCTTCTGGCTCAGACAATGAAATGTGACAGGGCCGCCGAGAACCCTTGTGAAACTGCCAAAAACCCGATGTCTGGCTGTCGCGGATGTGGTGCCTGAACGTCTTATTCTTGCAATGTATCTGTCATGTGGAAAACGCGTGGCACGACTGACGGCTTATCTGTCGAGCTCTTGCTGGAACAAGTCCGGCCGTTCGCGTTTGGCGATGTTCATCATCGCTTCCGTTACCCTCGCCATCGCCTGCGGCTGCTGCAATCGCTGGCCGATCCGCGTAATCGTGACCACGGCACCGTCGAGTTCGCGTTGTTCAAACGCCCCGCCAAGAAAGACCCAAAAAAATCGGCCCGTCTTCACCCCGAACGTCCCACAGTTTGACACCATCACATAGATTTCCGTGTGGTACGCGATGTCTTTGTCACCTACCTGAACCCGGACGTCGGCGTCATAGGCAGCGCCCGTTTCGTACTGTTCGGGCACCTGATCAACGAGCATACCGACGAACAGACCCGCCCCCGGCAACTTCATGATGATATCTTTGCGTCGAACGGTCGCACTGAGACCGCTCATGTTGTTGTGCCCATCCGTCATCGCCCACTCACGGCACCATCACGCATTGGCCGAGCATGATCGTGTTGTAGCCGGCATCCCAGCGCGAACTGTTTAGCTCATACGGCGCGTTGCAGGCGGCATAGCCGATCTGGTTGTCGCATGACGAAAGGTTGACGATCTCGTCGGCCTGGATGGCAACCAGTTCGAAGTTGTCACTCTGACAACTACCCAACGCACCGTCGCCGTAGCAGCACGCGTAAGCGTTGATGTCACGGTCGCAGGTGTTCTGCAGGCTGACGTTTCGTGTATGCCCGCGCAGTTCGACGCATTCAGTCGCGAACTCGTCACCGGCCGCGGCCGACCAGAGCAGTGGAACCAGAAGCGCGACAACGAGGCCGGCTACAACAAGGGTTCTCATGTGCATCTCCGTCAGGTCCTGTGCCGCGCGCCTCAGCGCAGCGGCGTCACGACGTTACGGGCGCCCTTCATCGGATGCGTTCATCATAACACAACCCCGCATATGCGGGGGTTATGGCCGTCACACATATATGGGAGATGGTTAATGGCTTAGAAGGCGGTTTTTACGGCAATTCCGACGCTTAGCCTTGATTCAGGCCGAGTTCGCGCTGCTTTTTTTTGGTCAGGTTTAACGACGCCAGGCGGTGGGATTCGGCGAGGTAGTCCATTAGCTCGTCGTCGGCAAGGCCGGGTTCCTCAAAGTGCTGGATCCAGCTCATGCCGCGCGAGGCGAAATAGGGTGCGGGACGCACACCCGGCTGCTGCTTCAGCATCTCATAGGCGATCTTGGAGACCTTGAACGTGAAGCGCGCGCCGTCGCCGTCGTCCCAGCCGCCGATAGCGAAGACCTTGTCGCCGACCTTCCAGACGTCGGAACCGCCCCATTGAACGACATGGCTGGTCGCCGGCAGGGAGGCGCAGAAGGTGTTGAACTCGTCATAGGTCATGATGCGTCGCCACCTTCCCCGCACCGCACCCTACTGGTTGCCGCGCGCTTTCAGTTCGGCGTCGACGGCATCCATGTTCTGCTCCAAGAGGTCCGGAATATCGGCCACCGGCGGATGATCGGGATAACGCTCGTTCATGGTATCGATAATGGTCTGGCGCTCCTTGTAGCTCAACACCCGGTCCGTATTGGCCGCGGCGACCAGCGACACGAAATCTTCCAGATAAGACTTTTGCGCCGGCACCAGATCGGCGAGCGGGCCCGGCTCGCCGTGACCGGGGTATACCATGACATCGGGCTCAAAGGTCCTGGCCAGCCAGTCGAGCTGTTTGATCCAGTCCAGCACGTGACCGTCAAGCAGGAACGGCGTGCGCCCGACCGCGAAGAGGTCGCCGGCGATCAGCATGCGCCGCGAGGGTTCGTAGTAAAGCGTCATGGTGACGGACTCGCCGTGGCCGAGCTCATAGATCTCGAACGTGAAGTCGCCGAGCGTTAGCGTTTCGCCGTCGGCGACAATACGATCGATCACCAGCGGTTCCACCGCACTGTCATCAGGGTAAAGCTCGCGGGTCAATGCGAGATGACCCTTGGTGTCATTCGCGAGTTCGTCGGCGGTGGCTTGGGAACCGATGACCGGGGCGCCGAACGCATCACGAAAGACGTTGATGCCGCCGACATGATCGGGATGGGGGTGCGTGATCAAGACACCGGCCACACGCTCGGCGCGATCACCGACGACCTCCACGACATCGCCGGCGAGCGAGCGAAGTCTCTGGCTATCAATGATGACGACCGTGTTGCCGTCATCGAAGATATAGGTGTTGACCTCGCCATCACCCTTTACCGCGTAACGGTTGGTCAGCATCATGGCGCTATCGGCTACCGCCGGCGCCAAGGTCGCGGGCATCAGCGTGGCAACTAGAAACAACAATAGGCAGCGCATGGACATGGGCCGCTCAATCCCATTCTGTCATCGAAACACCATTGTTCCAGGCCATTATTCCGCGTGCATTGTGTCGATCCGATGTCACCCACAGGTGGACGTGACGACAGTGAGATATCGTGACCAACTTGTCCAAGAGGAAAGACGATGACGAGGATTGCAGGCGCTGCCGCGGGTGCGTTGGTGGTGTTCACTCTGACGGCCGGTACGCCCGAGACCCTGGCCGATCAGGAAGCCGCGAACTACACCCATGTGACATCCAGCCCCTGGGGACGGTGTTACGTCCGCTCCGCGCCGGCCAGCGGTTACGGCAGCGAGGGTGTTAGCGACGTCTATGTCGTCGGCGACGTCGATCAACCGGACCGCAAGGTCGCGACCTATGACTTCTTCAGCCTGAGTTTCTACCTGTCGTGCAACGTGATCGGCGACGACGGTGTGCCCGATGTCGCGATGGTCGGTCTTGGACCGTGGGCGCGCGGCCACACGCCAGACGATGAGACAGTCGCCTTGGCGTTGTTCTACGGCGGGGACGAAGTCGCACGTTATTCGACCTTGGATATCGCCGGCGACAACCCCGATGCCGTGGACTGTTCGGTCTCGCACTATCAGGTGCTCGGCCCGATTGACGGTTACATCCGCAATGGCGACGACCGGACGGTCTTCCAGGTCACCACCCTGGACGGACGCACACTCTCGTTCGACGCGGTCACCGGCGACCTTGTGGACAGCGTCGAGGACGAACCGCCCGGTTTCGGTATCGGCGCCTGCCCCTGATGCGGTAGCCTCGGCATGAAAGCGGGGGCCGACCGGCGTGAACCGGCATAGGCTTGGAGCGTCTGCCCCCGTACCAGGGCCGCCATCGGGGGAGATCAAGGGGTTATGCCGTCACGTTTTGCCGCTGCGGCGTTTGCCATTCTGGCACCGTGTGTCTTGGCGCTAACCGGGCCTGCCCTGGCCGACCGGGAAGCCGCCAACTACGGTCATGTCATCACCGATACCTGGGGCACGTGTTATGCCCGTTCGGTGCCCAGCGAAGCCTATGGCAATGGCGGGCGCACCGACATCTACCGCATCGGTTCGCTCGACGAGCCGGATATTCTGGTCGCCAGTTTTGACTTCTTCTCCCAGCAGCTCTTCCTGGACTGCCAGGTCAGTGACGGCGAAGGCGGCTTTGACGTCTCGGTGGTCGCGCTTGGACCCTGGCCGCGCGGCTCCGAACCCGATCACGAGACGGTGGCGCTTGCCATGTTCTTTGGCAGTGAGGAAATCGCGCGCCATTCGACCCTGGATATCGCCGGCGACAGACCGGGCGCCGTCAGCTGCACGGTTTCCCACTATCAGGTGATCGACCGGGTGAACGGTTTCGGCCGCGATCTGGACGGTCACGAGGTCATCATTTTGACCACGGTCGATGGCCAAATCATGAGTTTCGATCTGGTCACGGGCGACCTGCTGCACACCGAAACCGGATTGCCGTCGGGACCCGGTGGCGGCGAATGCCCTTAGATCGGATTCTGTTTGTTCCCCGCTCACGCGGGGTCGGCGCCGGCCCACTCCCCCTCCCGACCACCCATGGCAGCATCCTCGGGGTGGTCGGGAGGGGGAGTGGGCCGGTGGTGCCAACTAAACCAAGATCTCGCTAACCGGGATCGCGTCGATATCGCTGCCAGCCGCCGTCGGACCAAGCCTCGGCCGTAAAGGACGGGATGTCTTTGTCGATGCCGTAGTAGTGGCCGGCCTCATTGGTAAAGATGTGAACGACCAGTTCCAGGCCCGCGTCGTCGTCCAGCGCGCCGGCCGCGACACCCATCGGCTCGTCGGGTCCGTGGTCGAAGAACAGGCTGGACCCGCAGTTACGGCAGAAGCCACGGCGCGACACCGCTGAGGACTGATACCATGCAAGGCCCTTGTCCTCGGTGATCGCGAATCCGTCGCGTGCCGCGGCCGTCGCCGCGTAGACATGGCCGCTCATGCGCCGGCATTGGCGGCAATGACACGCAATGACACGCCGGTCCGGCGTGTCGATCGAGAACCGGACCTGGCCGCAGACACAACCGCCGGTGACGTTGGTGGATGTCATGGCCAGGCGTTCGCCTCCTCATCAAAGTTCGATGTCTGCACGCCGACGACACAGAAGCGCTGGCCGGTCGGCGCCTCCATGACGGTCCAGTGCGCCATGGCCTTTACCGTCTGCGCGCCAAGCTGTTCCAGGCGCGCGACCTCGGCAGCGATATCATCGGTTTCGATATCCACGTGCACGCGCGGATCATGGTCGACCTGCTGCACCTCGACGTCGAGGCCGCCCGGTCCGCTGTCGAACTGCACGTAGTTCGGATCGTCGGGGTCGAAGGGTCGGGCCTTCAGCCCGAGCGCCTTGCCCCAGAAATCGGCGGCCGTGTGAACGTCGTCGGTCCGGCAGTCGATGATCAAGCCGCCCAATCGGCTCTTATGCATACTGACTCTCCTGTATGGCGACAGGGCTGCGGCGAGGCGACAGTGTCGGCACAGGATAAGGCGGCGATCAAGTGGGAACGCGATTCAAGTCGAGAACAGCAACTTGATCGTCACATTGTTGCCGTGAGCTGTCGATTCCATGCGGTCGGGGTAAACACCAGTCAAAAACTCGGCGAGACCATAGGAGAACGACTCCTCCTCCAGGAACGAGCGCCGTTTCACGCCGACATTCGGCAGCGACAGCAGCGTTCCGTTGTAGGTGATCGATACGATGAAACGGAAGTCGTCGAAGCTGATCTCCGCGCGCAAATCGCTAGACACCAGGTGAGCGTGCTGAAGATGACCGAGCACCTGATTGGTGCTGGTCGTCGCGCGCTTGATCAAATCTTCGTCCACCCCCCACGCACGGCCCCTGTCGAGCAACAAACCAGCGAGGTCGTCCTGCTGCGTTGTCGCCTTTTCGAACGACAGGTCAGCCTTGCGCCGGCTGCCCAAGCGGAACACCAAGTGCAACGCGAGCGCCGATACCACCGCTATCGACAACATGGTGTCGGTCAGCGGCTGCAACACCTTCGGCAGTTGTTTGAAGTAGTCGTGATAAACTTCGCGCGCCAAGCCCAGCAACATGGGAATGCCGATCACAAAGGTCATGCGGGTATCGATGTTGCGCGACTGAATGATCTGGATGCCGCCGGCGATCATAAACGACGCGGTGAACAAAAGTGCTGCACCCAGGACGGCCGGCGGCAGCAACACAAAGAGCGCGCTGATCTTAGGACTGAAGGCAAAGAGGATCAGGAAACCGGCGGCAACAAAGGCAATCGCGCGGCTGGTCGCGCCCGAGGCCTTGGAAACACCGACCAGGCTGGGACCGGTATTCATGCCGATGACGCCGAGCAGGCCGCCCAAAACACAGCCAATGCCATCGGCATACATGCCGCCCTTGATCGTCGTCATATCGGGGTGCTTCCAGTCGTCATCATTGATCTTCTGGCATGTCGTGATGACGCCGACGGTTCGAAGCGCCGCGGCAATGCCGGCGACAAGAAACGCCGGAATCAGCGTGGCATCGAACGTGTAGCCGATCTGGTCAAAACCAGGCAGTGCGACCACCATCGCCTCGTCCAACGCCTGCCACCGATCAGGGCGGATATGACCGAGCACAATGGCCAGCACGAGACCAACGACGATACCGATCATGGTGCACATGAGCCGCGCCATACCGCCGCCCCAGACCGCCAGCCCGAGGATGCACGCAAAGGTCAAGCCCGCGATCGCGATATGGGTGACGTAGTCGGGCTGACCGAGCATTTCGACGCCCAGAACGTGGTCCATCGCGACAAGGCCAAGCTGGATGCCGACGATCGCGACGATGAAACCGCTGATGGCCGGCGGGAACATGACCCGCAAGCGTTTCAAAAAACGCGCAAAAACGAGCTCGACCAGGCCGGCGAATATGGTCATGGCGAACACCGCCGGCAGCCCGCCGCTCTCCGCCGCCAGGACCGATGGGCCCAGGTAGATCGCTGAAAAAACTGGCGGCGCCAAAAAGCCGGAGCCGATGGGTCCGCGCGGAAGCGCCTGCAGCATCGTCGCCAACGCAATTGCGATCATGCCCAGGCTGGTCGCGCTGATTGTCGCCTCGTGCGACGCGCCGGCGGCGCGGAACACGATGATGATGAGCATGAGATAGACGGACAGCAGCGCCGCATACTGCAAGCCGAGCGCCAGCAAGACGGGTGGCGGCGGACGTTCGTCAACGGCGTAGATCAGGTCTTCCGGTCGTTTCGCCAACGGACTTTCCGCGCCCCCATCACCCAACAACCATACCGCCACAGATCCTGAGGCGCTGCAATCGCGCGCGCTCTACAACCGGCTTGGCGATTGCACCACCCATCCGATATACGCCAAGCTGACGCCCCACGACACGGGCAATCCGCACCGTTCTTGCAAGGAGCGAACCATGTGGCTTAAGGGCGGCCAGCTTTACGACGTCGACAGCGGCAGCTTCGCGCCCGGCGATATCCGCCTTGAAGGCGGCGTCATCGCCGAGATCGGGCGCGCGCCGTCAGGCACCCATGCGGTCGACCTGGACGGCGCCTATCTGCTGCCCGGTTTCATCGACTGTCATGTCCACATCTGCGTCAACACGGAATCGGCCGACGGCAACAACCCATGGCGCGACGCGCTTCCCGCCACCATCGCACTGTGGGCGGCGCGCGCGGCACGGCGTCTGGTGCGCTGCGGCATCACGACGGCGCGCGATGTCGGCGGTTGGGACTATCACGAGATCGCCGTGCGCGAGGCCATCGACACCGGCTGGATCGAGGGTCCTCGCTTGTTGTGCTCGGGCAAGATCCTATCCATCACGTCTTCGACACGGCCCTATTACCCCGGCATGTACGAAGAAGCCGATGGGCCCGATGCCGTTCGCCATGCGGCGCGCAAACAGCTCGCCAACGGCGCCAACCTGATCAAGGTTCTGGCATCGGGCGCGGTCAACTCGACGAAGTATGAGCGGGCTGACGCCATCCAGTACCGGCCCGACGAGCTGCGCGCAGCCGTCGAGATCGCGCAAGACAACTTCACCCACGTCGCCGCCCATGCCCACGCGACCGAGGCGATCAAAAACGCCATCCTGGCGGGTTGCCGCAGCGTCGAACACGGTACCTATGGATCGGATGAGACGTTCAAGCTGATGGTCGAGCACGGCACCTATATGGTGCCGACCATCTGTACCGCGCACGCCTTCCTGCAGGATCCCGCGTTTGCCGCCAAAGCGCTGCCCCATGTACGCGAGCGCTATGAGGTCTTGCAGAAGATCCGCTATGCGAATCTCAACAAGGCGCGCGAGGCCGGCGTCAAGGTTGCCATGGGCACCGATGTCGGTACGCCCGGCAACCATTGCGGCGACAACATGCAAGAGGTCGCATTGATGGTGGAGCGCTGCGGTTTCTCGCCGGCCGAGGCGATCAGGAGCGCCACGGTTATCGCCGCCGAGCTGCTGGGACTGGACGATCAGGTCGGGCGGCTCCAGCCCGGCTTCGCCGGCGATGTGATTGCGGTTGCCGGTAATCCGCTGGACGACATCTATACGATGCGCGATGTTTTCTTTGTCGCCGCCAGGGGCCAGATCGTACGCAACGATCGCGCCAAGATCCAACTTTAGGAAAAATAGATAACTAATTGAAAAAAATGAGTAATATGTATGGAGGCTAAAGTCAGGAAAATCGTGCGGTTTGTCGACGAAACGTTGATCGAGGGCGGGCGCGAGGCGGCCTCGCCCCTGGTCCTTATCGGTGTCGCGGCGGTCATCGCGAACCCCTGGGCCGGCCACGGTTTTGTCGAGGACCTGCAGCCGGAGATCAGGGCGCAGGCACCGGGTTTAGGCGAGCGCCTAACCGCAGAGGTCATCGCGCTGGCCGGCGGCGGCGACAAGGTCGAGGGCTACGGCAAGGCGGCGGTGGTCGGCGAGGCCGGCGAGGTCGAACACGCCTCGGCCATGATCCACACGCTGCGCTTCGGCAACCACTTCCGCACCGCCGTCGGCGCGGAGACCTATCTCTCCTTCACCAACACGCGCGGCGGTCCGAACGCCCCGGTGGTCATTCCGATGATGGACAAGCACGATGCCGGACGGCGCAGTCACTACCTGACCCTGCAGTTCGCCATTCCCGATGCGCCAGCCGCCAACGAGATCGTCGTGGCGCTGGGCGCCTCGATTGGCGGCCGGCCCCATCATCGTATCGGCGACCGCTACCAGGACCTCGCCGACATGGGCAAGGGCGCGGACGACGCGCCGGTGTGACATGACGCTGGCGCGCATAAGAAAGACCTCCCTGCTTTCTCTGCTCGCGTTCGCGTTTTCAGTCACCCTTGGAGCGGCACAGGCCGACACGCTCGTGGTTGGCACGACGGGCGATTACAAGCCGCTTACCTGGTACGATGAGGCAACAAACACGTTCAGCGGCCGCGATATCGATCTGATAAAGGCGTTCGCCGACCACGAAGACCTGACCCTTCTTTTTGTGCAGACAACCTGGCCGACGCTGACCGCCGACTTGCTGGCCGGCAAGTTCGACGTTGCGATCGGCGGCATCTCGCGCACCCGACAACGCGCAGGGGACGCCCTGCTCTCCGTTACCATCGAAGAAACAGGCAAGGTCGCGCTGGTGCGTTGCGGCGAGGAAGACAAGTATGGTTCGCTCGAAGCCATCGACCAGTCGGGCACCACGGTCGTCGAGAACCGCGGCGGGACCAACGCACAGTTCGCCCTGGCCAAGCTGATGAACGCCGTGCTGATCATCGTGCCGGATAACGAGCAGCCGTTCGTCTACCTATTCGACGAACGCGCCGACGTCATGTTCACCGACTCGATCGAGGCGATCTATCAGCAACAACTGACCAATGGCCTGCTGTGCGCGGTTAAGCCGGACGAACCCTATACCCGCGTCGAGAAGGTCGTCATGTTCGCCAAGGACAAACGAGACCTGCTCGACGCCTTCGATACTTGGTTCGAGGCGCGCGACTGACCACGCGCGGCGTCAGTTTCCGCGGCCGCGGTCGATGCTGTTGTCGGCGCGGTATTCCTGGCGCTCGTTGTGATAGGTGAATCCATCGTCGTCTCGTTGCGACGTCGCGCAGGCGGCTGTCGCCATACCAACGCCCACGAGAACGACTAAAGCGGCCAAGCGTGTCATCAGCTTTCCATCCTTCCAGACCAATTCATCGGTCCAGAAGACGTGGGGCTGGCGCGCCGCGTTGCATCGCAGGCCGGGCACACATTCGTTCACGTCTGCGCGGGTTCCAGCAGCCGTCAGGCGCCAAAAAGAGAAACCGGCGCCCCGAAAGGCGCCGGCTCCTAAACCCAGACGTGATGCCCCGATCTAGCCGTCGTGGGTGCCGGATTCGTCGCCGCCGATACCATCAGTGCCGAAGTTGCCGTTCACACGATCGGCGATTTCACGTTCAGTGTCATGCACCGTGATTCCGGTCTCGCCGGTTTCACTGTCGGCGACGTCGTTGTCACCCTCGTTTGTCTCACTGTCGGCGGCGTCGGCTTCGCCCTCGCTCTCGCCGTCATCGTCGGCTCCGACGGGATTATCGTCGATGCCCAACAGTTCGTTGACGGCATGAACGACGGCTTCCGTCACCGTCTTGTTGGCAGCGTCGTCAAGATCTTTGGCGGCTTCTGCCAGATTGCCATCTTGCACGTTGTCGGCGTAACCAGCGATGTTGCCGACCGCCGAGTTCTCGTTGGCATTCTCAAGCGCGTTCTCCGAAGCGTGGGCAGCGTTCAAGCGACCGAGGTCGCTGGCGTGCGCATCCGCAACACCGTCGCCATCGGTATCAACATTGTCCTTGGTATGGCCATGGGCATTGCCATTGTTGGTATTACCCGCATCGGCCTGGGAACCGTTGTTGCCATTATTGCCGTTATTGCCGTTGTTGCCGTTGCCGCTATTGCCGCCGCCGTTGCCGTTGCCGCCCCCGTTACCGTTGCCGCCGCCATTACCGTTGCCACCGCCGTTACCATTGCCGCCGCCGTTACCGTTGCCGCCGCCATTGCCATTACCGGCGGCATAGGCTGCGTTGTCCTGGAAGCTCAAGGTCGAGGCATCAAACGAGAGCGGAACTGTCGCCGCCATCAGCGCCGCTACGGCGACGGCCGATGTCAGGCACACGATGTTGCGTGGTTTTCTGCTTTTCATTTCATCGTCCTGGTCGCGTTGGCGCTCTCTGCCCATCACTCTAAGCGAAACTCGTCTGCACAGGGGAAAAAGCTGAGGTTTGTTAACCATTTGGCACGCGAGCTGTGACGAACGACACCACGTCGATCGCGCCTACGGCGTAGAAAACCACCGGCAAGAGCAGGATCCTTGGCGTGCTCGACTTCGTGCGCTCAACTGCTGCCGCGACTCGACGGAATCAGGACCAACACCAACGATCCGTCAGCGTACGCCGCGAGAACACGCTAGTTCCGACCGCCATCGCGACCTTTGTTGAACGTGCCGCGGTCGTTGCCATAGCTTGTCCCGTCGGTGTCCTGCTGGGGTACCGCGCACGCGGCGATGCCTGTTGCAAGGCCAATCAGGACGACAAAGACTGCCAAGTGTTTCATGCGTCAAACCCCAATCTGCTGCGTTGTCATAACTCTACGTTCGATCTGAGGTTTGTTCGCCGCGCTACCAGGGGTTGGTTCAAACACATTCGATCACGTCTTCGCGCATCGTCTTGCCCGCGCCGGGCCTTCCTTAACGGTCAGATATGGTGGGCTATCCCAGTGCTTCGGATCCGATCTGTCCCAAACGTTGTGGAATCTCGACCTAAGCGGTTGAAACGGTTGAGCTCAACAGGAGGTTTCGTCACCATGATTCCGATACGCGGTCGGCTCGCCGCGGCACCGTGGTGTCGACAAGGCGAGCGAGGAGGACGGCCGAACACGGGCGCAAGTGTAAGGGGGAACAATGAGTTGCTTGGCTGGCGTGTCGACGATGGTGTGCCGTGTTCTTTTTGTTGGCGGCATGATCGCTATAGCCTTAGGCAGCCAAGCCTTCGCGGACGATCCGCCGCCCGGCGACCCCCTCGTCAATCCGCCGGAGTTCGAGATCATCAACGGTGCCGCGACGGGAACTCTGGTTGTCGACTGGGGTCCGGTCGAGGTCGGCGGCGAGGTGATCAACACCATCGCCTACAACAATGTGTACAGCCCGCCGCTGATCCGTGTGGCGCGCGGCGGTTCGATCGACCTGACGCTGACCAACAACCTGACCAACCAGTACACCAACATCCACTTTCACGGCATGCAGGTCTCGCCCAAGGGTGATTCCGACAACATCTTCCGGCTGACCGACGCGGGCGAGACGAACCGCTATCACGTCGAGATCCCGCTTGCCCATCAGCCGGGTCTCTACTGGTACCACTCGCACGGTTATGAGGTGTCGCAGCGCCAGGTCATCGGTGGCTTGTCGGGCGGCATCATCGTCGAGGGCATCCTGGATCCCTTCCCCGAGCTGGCCGGCATCCGTGAACAGGTCATGCTGCTGAAGAACACACGCACCCTGTTCGGCGATCTGCCGAACGTGTCGGTAACCGACTATCCGTCCTATCGCATGATCAACGGTCAGGTGAACCCGACCATCGACATTCAGCCTGGTGAGCTGCAGTTCTGGCGCTTCGGCAATATCGCCGCCAATCAGTACTTCCACATCAAGCTGGACGGCCACCAGTTCCACATCATCGCGCGCGACGGCAACCTGGGCACCGAGGTCCAGACGGTCGACGAACTGTTCATCGCGCCAGCCGGCCGTGTCGAGGTTCTGGTGCGCGGCGGCGATGCCGGCACCTACAAACTTCACATGTTCAGCACGACCACCGGACCCACAGGCGATCAGTACGAGCCGACAACGCTGGGCACCATGGTGGTGGCCGGCGAGCCCGTCGAAGGCCCGCCCCTGCCGGCCAACTTCCCGCCGGTGCGCGATCTGCGCGATCTGACGATCACCGAGGAACGCGAGATCGTCTTCTCAGAGGACGACCGCTACTTCTACGTCAACGGCGCGAAGTTCGACTATGACGTCGTCAACACGGTGGTGCCGTTGGGCGCGATCGAGGTCTGGACGATCTCCAACCCGACCGAGGAGCTGCACGCCTTCCACATTCATCAGCTGGACTATCAGGTCATCGAGATCAACGGCGAGCCCGTGCCGTTCTATGGTCACCAGGACACGGTCTCGGTTCCCATACGCGGCGAGGTCAAGGTCATCATTCCGTTCGATGATCCCGTGATCCTGGGCAAGTTCGTCTATCACTGCCACATCCTGGAGCACGAGGACGGCGGCATGATGGCCGCGATCGAGGTGGTGCCGCCGGAAGCCTATGACACCGCGCTCTTCCTCTCGGACAAGGGCGGTTTCTGTAACGAGTGGAGCTACTGCGTTGCCTCGTCCGAGTAAGCGAGCGAGGGGCTTTTCCAGCGTCGCGCGCGCTGCCGCAACAATGGGCTTCCTGGCCGGTCCGGTCCCGACGACACCGGCCGTCGCCCAGGAAGGTGTCTATCCGAACGTTCAGGTCACGATCCCCGTCCAGATCCAGAATGACTGGTTGATACACCGCAGCGACGGGTCGGCCAGCAACTCGCTGAACGCGGACATCGAACCGGAGATCGACCTGCTGTTCTCGCAGGACCTGATCTTGACGACCCATGTCACCTTCGACCAACAGAACGATCCCGGCCCCGGTGATTTCTGGATCTTTCAGAACCAGGAACTCTATGTTGAAGAGCTTTACCTGCGCTACCGCCCGCAGCGGTACGACTTCCTGATCGGCAAGTTCGATGTGACCTTTGCGCAAGGTCCCAACCTGGCGCCCGGTATCTACGGCACCGATTTCATCGACGACTATCAGGTCAACGAGAACTGGGGCGGCCAGGTCGGCTATCGCTTCGGCGGGACGGAAAGCGGCACGCATACGTTCCTCGCCTCAACGTTCTTTGCCGACACCACGGTCTTGAGCGAGGCGTTGATCACCGGGCGCCCGCGTCTTCGCCTGTCCGATGGCGGACCCGGCAATACCGAGGATTTTTCGTCCTTTGCCATCAACTATTACGCCACCGCCTTTCCAAACACGGGCCTGGAGTACAGCCTGGGCTTCGTTCAGTTGGGCCGAGGCCAGGGCGATGTCTCGTCCGAACAGGGCTATACCGCCGGTCTGACCTGGTCGATCCCGCTGGTCGACAGCAACGAGGCGACACTTTCGAACAATTTCGTCGAGCTGCGGCCGTTCGCGGAGATCACCTATTTCGACAACGCGGGCGGTATGGAGGGCGCGGAGACAACCTATGTCTCGGCCTTCATGGAGCTGTTCTACGGCCGATGGGATATCTCGGCGGGCGGCACCTATCGCAGCAACGGCAACCATTCGGGCGGAACCGGCACCGACGACTATCTGGTCACCGGCACGGTCGGCTACAACTTCGATGGCGGCCTGGGTCTTTGGGCAGGTTACCGCTTCCAAAAAGACAGCGGCGTGCGCAGCAACGGACCGGGCGTCCAAATGACCTATCAACTTCAGTTCTAGTTCGGGCCTGCGCTAAGCCGCTTGCCTGCCGCGCGCCAAGCGGCTAGAAGGCCGGTCGTCTTTTTTCGGAGAGTTTATGTCAGAGGCCGTTGTCATCGGCTGACGGGTTTCCGTCCTTCGTAAACCCGTCGTCTTGAACCCCCGTCGTGGGCTTGGCCCGCGGGCCGCGTTTGCGTCCGCGCCCGGCGCGCGGTGGCGTTCCCGTATGACAATGGACCGAGATCGTGAATATTTCCCGCGACCAGCAGCGCGTGCTCCACGCGCTGGCGCAAGGCGCTATCATTCGTTACGAGCGCAACCTGAAAGGCAAGATTGCCGAAATTGAATGTGTGACCCGTGAAGGCTGGCTGCTGAGCAACTGCACCATGGCGGTGTTCCGTGCGCTGAAGCGCAAGGGATTGATCGCCTCGCAGAACAGCCAGCCCTATCGTATCACGCGAAAGGGACTCAGTGCCGTCAGGCCCCAGGTCGACAACCGCTGAAGTGGCGTTTTGCGTTGAGGACGTCGCCGGCCGGGCGCAGTATTCGCCGGCGTCCGGCCGGCCACGTCTTACCCCAGCACCACGAAGGGTCACCTTGATGGCAGCAATCACTTCGCTTCACCCGGCGATCGACAAGGGGCTGACCACGGGCGATGCCAACTTTGCCGGCGGCACGCTCACATGCCGCTGTGCGGACGACCCGGTCAAGGTGACGGTGGCAAGCCAGGTCGCGTACAACCATCTTTGCGGCTGCACGAAATGCTGGAAACCCGGCGGTGCGCTGTTTGCATTGATCGCCGTCGTGGCGCGCGATGATGTGGCGGTTACGGAGAACGGCGACAAACTCACCGTCGTCGACCCCGAGGCGTCTATCCAGCGCCATGCCTGCAAGGACTGCGGCGTCCACATGATTGGCCGCATCGAGGACGAGACGCACCCGTTCTTCGGCTTGGATTTCGTCCATACCGAACTTTCCGACCAGACTGGCTGGCAGGAGCCACAGTTCGCGGCCTATGTGTCTTCGATCATCGAAGCGGGTACCGACCCCGACGACATGTCAGCTATCAGAAAGCGGCTCAACGACGTTGGCCTTCCGACCTATGACTGTTTGTCGCCGCCGTTGATGGACGCGATCGCCGTACATGTTGTCAACGCCGCAAACGTTGTGCGTTAGCTCAAAGCCCCGTTGGATTGCGCCAGCGCATATCGCGGCGCCGTGATCAACCGGATGACGGACGGACATCCCGGCAGTAACGTTGTGTATCTAGCGACGTTACTGACCGTGAAAGCGGTAGACCGCTTGATCGACCGCGTCTGCCGCTCGCGTGTGAACCGGCCTGCGCGAGTTAGGCGGATAGTAAATCACGACAACCTCAACCAGCAATGCCAGTCACGTTACTTTGAATCACGGCCACTTTACTTCAAAACAAATAGTGGGTCACAACACGACACACGAAAGTGCTTCGTCTGTAATGAACCGTGATTTTCCAAGACTCCGGTCGGCGGCGCTTAATCGCGCCTGGTGTCCACGGGAAGGGGAAGCTGTGGGCCCGGCAAGTAGAGCACGTGAATGGTCCCGTCGCCGCCGAAATCGGGTGGCCGGCGGCTGGATCGGGTCCGGGCGCTTCATTCATCTCACTCCCCCAAACACCTTTAAAGCTGCACAAATGTGCCAACTTTGGAGGGTTGGGATTATGAAAAAGGAGCTACTACTGGGAACCACCGCGATGGTTTCGGTTGGCTTGGTAGCCGGACAAGCGTCCGCCGCCGAGCCGATTGAGCTTAGTTTTGGTGGCTACCACAATTGGGCGGTGTTCCTCACGCAAAACGACGACAGCGCGGGCAACGGTGTTTCGATTCCGAACGAGCCCGGCTTTAACAAAGGCGACCACGACATCAAGTTCGATGGCGAATTGCAGGTCAGAGGCAGCACTGTTTTGGATAACGGCCTCGAAGTCGGTGTTCGCATCGAGATCGAGGGCGAGACCCAGGCCGATCAGATGGACGAGAACTACGCCTACATCGAAGGCTCGTTCGGTACCTTCCGGATCGGTAACGACGACCCGGTGTCTTATTCCATGGCAACCGCCGCGCCTTACATCAACTATATATTCTCGGCCAACACGCCGACGGTGTTCGCTAACGGTCTGTCCCAGTTCTTTGCTCAGACGACCGGTCTTGCCCGTTCGCGTTTCGCGGCTGGTGTGAGCGCAACATTCGCCACGTTCCCAAATCAAACGTTTGACGATGCGCGGGTGATGTACTTCTCGCCGGTGTTCAACGGCTTCCAGTTCGGCGCCTCCTATGCGCCGAACAACACCGAAGCCGTTCCGTCAACTGTGTATCTCTTGCCAGTCCTGGTCGGTGGCACATCGACGTCGCCTGCCGGTACGCACGGTGAGACCTGGTCGGTCGCCGCGCGCTATGACGGTGAAATCGGTGACTTCGGCCTGACGGTTGCGGGTGGTTATCTTGAAGTCATGAACAAGGCCATCTCCAACTTACCAACTGGTCTGGGCAACACGGACTCTGAGTCATGGAACGCCGGTATCGTGTTGTACTATGGGAACTGGGGCCTGGGTGGATCATATCTAAGTACCGATGACAACTTCAATGTCGCAGGTACAGATACTGAAGCCTATGACATTGGCCTGTCGTATTATGCTGATGGACCTTGGAGCGCTGGTATCTACTGGTTGCATCAGGAGTTCGACTATGCTCCTGGTACGCTTGTTGCCGGCGCCGTCACCGACGAATTCGATGCGTACCGTATCCTCGGTCAGTACGACCTGGGTCCGGGCATCGCCGTTACCGGCGCTCTCGGTTTCGACCAGTTCGAAGACGGTGTGGTCAATCGCGACTACGACACCTACTTCGGCGGCGCCGGTCTGATGATCTCGTTCTAGACCTTCTGGACTTTGTGCAGCACTTTCCTTGCGCAAACTGGAGCCCCGCTGCGCCCTCAACGCCGCGGGGTTTCCTTATGACACCCTGATCAGACGAGCATTGGACAGCCAGCCGGCTTCCGGTAAATGGGGGTGATGGCGCGAGCAAAAGATGGCAACAAGAAACGACCGGCCAGGCGTCGCATGCGCCTGTGGCAGCGTCTGCTGGCACTGGTGTTCGTCGTGGTCGTGGTGCTGCCGGTCGTGCTGATCGGCGTGTTCGCCGCCGTGCCGCCGCCGGTAACGCCGTTGATGCTGATCCGCCAGGCCGATGGCTATGGCATCGACAAGACATGGGTGTCGCTGGAGCGTATCTCACCCCACCTGCCCGACGCGGTCATCGCGTCGGAGGACAACAACTTCTGCAGCCATAGCGGCTTCGACTGGGGCGAGATCGAAAAGGCGGTCGAGACCTATCAGGACGGCGGCCGCCTGAGGGGCGCCAGCACGATCACCCAGCAGACGGCGAAGAACCTGTTCCTGTGGCCCGGCCGCAGCTTCGCCCGCAAGGGAATCGAAGCCTGGCTCGCCGTGCTGCTCGACCTCCTGTGGAGCAAACAGCGGATCCTTGAGGTCTACCTGAATATCGTCGAGTGGTCGGGTGGCGTCTATGGCGCCCAGGCGGCCGCCTATCACTATTTCGGCAAGCCGGCGAGCGCGCTGACCCAGCGCGAGGCTGCCCTTCTGGCGACCGTGCTGCCCAATCCGCTGCAGCGCTCGGCGTCCAACCCGACGGGAACGCAGGCGAACCAGGCCAATGTCATCGTTCGCCGCATCGGCCAGCTCGGACCGCTGCTGGATTGTTACTGACAGACCGGCCGTTGTGTTAGGCTCCGTGACCCTGATGGGAGCTTAACCATGGGCCACAGCGATCACCCGGTTGGCCACATCGTCAGCGACGACACCTTGCCGCCCGGTGCGCCGTGGAGCGGCGTGGTCGAGGTCGGCGCGCGGTTGCGTGTCGTCGATCTGGAGGGTCATCAGGGCGTCGACTTCCTGTGCTACAACGCCGACGATCCGACCGAGCGCTACAACGCGCCGAACACGGTCAAGGCGGCCGGCAACATCACGCTCAACGCCGGCACCGTGCTCTATTCCGACCGGGCGCGTCCCATGATGACGGTCGAGGGCGACACCTGTGGCGGTCATGACACAATCGGTGGCTGCTGTTCGTCGTGGAGCAACGCGATGCTGTACGGCGTCGAAGGCGTGCCGGGCTGCCGCGAGAACTTCCTCAAAGCCATTGAACCCCACGGCCTTGGCTGGCGCGATGTGGTGCCCAACATCAACTTCTTCTGTTCCGTTCCGGTCGGCGAGAATGGTGCGCTGGCGCCCGGCGTCTTCGCAACCAGCCGTTCGAAGGCCGGCGACTATGTCGAGCTGGCCGCCGCCATGCGTGTGCTGGTGGCGATTTCCAACTGTCCGCAGGTCAACAACCCGTGCAACGATGGCGCGCCGACGCCGATACGCGTGATCGTGCACACGAGGGATGACTGAATGATTGCAGCGAACAACAGCCGGGGCATCGCGCGCCTGGGCATCGTGGTGCCGGTCTCCAACACGAACCTTGAACCGGACATGGTTATGCTGCGGCCCGATGGCGTCTCGTTGCATTTTGCGCGCGCCGGCGGTTATGACATCGACCAGATCCCGGACTCAGAGCAAATGCGCAAGTTCGCCGACGCCACGCTGGACGAGGTCGTCGACGGTCTAAGAGCGGCGCTTGCCGACATGGTCCTTTATGGCTGCACGTCGGCAACCCTGTCACATGGCCCGGCCTATGACCGCGCCTTTGTCGAGCGAATCGAGACGCGAGCCGGCGTCCCCGCGATCACGGCCGCCAGCGCGGTCGTCGAGGCGGCGCAGGATCTGGGCGTCGCGAAGGTCGGCTTCTGCTCGCCCTATACCGAACAGCTCAACACCGAAGCCGCCGCCTTTCTGGGCGCCTGCGATATTGAGGTGGTGAGCGATGCTTATGTCGGCGAAGACCTCGGCAACTACGGTCAAAGCGCGCTGACGCCCGACGACGTGTTCGTGCTGGGTTGTCGTGCCGACAGCCCGGGCGCCGAGGCCATCGTCCTGACGTGCACGGATATGCGCGCGGTGGAGGCGATCGATGCGCTGGAAGCGCGCCTGAAAAAGCCGGTCATCACCAGTAACCAGGCGCTTGTGTACACCGCCATCAAGCGTCTTGGCCTGGACGGGCGGGTTCCCGGCACGCTTGGCGAGAGAGTGACGGAAGCGGTGCGCGCGGCCGAATAGACAGCGACCGGCTTTGCCGCTGGAAACCGCCGCATCAATCGGCGATGATCGGGTGTCAGGCTAACGCCTGTTGCCGCCACCTGAGCAACCGTGGTGATGGCCTTCGTCTGGCACATGTGATGAAGGCAGACAAGCGGCTCACTCTTGGACCTAACCGCAGACACGTCACCGGCAAGCGATAGCATGGCGCGGCTTTCCAATGGCATTCGCCTGGCGACCTGGAACATCCACTCAGGCATCGGCAGCGACGAGCGCATGGACATGGATCGCGTGGTGTCGGTGATCGACGCGATCGAGCCCGACATCATCGGCTTGCAGGAAGTCGGCTGGCACCGCTCCCATCATTCGAAGGTCGATCAGTTCGCTTTTCTGCGGGAGAAGACCGGCTATCACGTGGTCGAGGGCCTGTCGCGCGACCCCCTGCGCTCGCAGTTCGGCAACGCGCTCCTGACACGCTTCCCGGTCACCAGCCGGCGCTGGGTCGACCTGAAGGTACTTGGCCACCCGCCTCGCGCCGCCGTTGCCGGCGAGATCGGCGATCAGACGACGCAAGTCTGCGCCGTCGTCACCCACTTCGGCCTGACGCCGCCGGAACGAGAGATGCAGGCAAGGCGGCTGTTGGATGTCTTCGCGCCCGAAAGCAACGGCTCGCCGCCAACCGTCATCCTGGGTGATTTCAACATGGTGCGCGAATCGACGCGCGCATCGCGCCTGCTGGGCGAGCACTTTTCAACCTGCGTCGCGGCGCCAACCTATCCCTCCTGGCGGCCGGTGCTGCCGCTCGACAGGATCTATCTCTCCGCGCATTGGAAGGTTCGCGAGGTCCGCGTGATCGATAGCGATCCGGTCAGCACGGTGTCCGATCATCTTCCCCTGGTCGCCGATGTCGAGCTTGTGGCCCAACCGGCCGCGCTCACAGCAGTGGACTTGCCAGCCTGAGCGTATTCTCGACGAGCTGTTGTCCGAAGGACCGCTTCGCCCATTCGGCCTTGTCGAGTTTATCGGACGCCTCGATGTAGCTCTCCTGCAAGGCTCCAAGCTGCGCCGCGAACTCCGCACCATAGATAAATAGAGCGACCTCGTAGTTGAGCCACAGGCTGCGGTAGTCGAAGTTGGCGGTGCCGAACATCGACATCGTACCGTCGGCCATGATGGACTTCGTGTGCAACAGGCCATCGCGGAACAGGCGGATCTCGACGCCCAATTCGAGCAGATCGTCGTAATAGGACCGGCTGGCATGGCGCGCCCAGAATGAGTCGACGACCTCGGGCACGATCAAGGTGACCTTGACGCCGCGGCCCGCGGCACCGCGCAGCGCCAACAGCATCGGCGGGTCGGGAATCAGGTAGGGTGTCGTCAAAATCAGGCGGTGGTGCGCCGCGTTGATGAGCGCTAGCAGCATCTGCAAGAGACCGTCTTTGGTCTCGACCGGCCCCGACGCGACGACTTGAACATCGGCCGGGCCGTTGGGCTCAACATGCTTGAGTTGCGTGTGATCGATGAGGTCATAGATCGATTCGCCGCTCTCAAGCACCCAGTCGCCGATCATCGTCGCGCCGAGCAGGGGTGCTGCCGCGCCGTCCAGACGCACCATCGCATCGACCCACTGGCCGACACCTTCGTTCTGTTTGAAGAGCCGAGGGTCCACCAGGTTCATGCTGCCGGTCCACGCCACCCGGCCGTCGACAACGACGATCTTGCGGTGAAGGCGCAGATCGGTGCGGCTGAAAAACGCGCGGATCGGCCCGACTGGCAGGGCAGGCAACACGTCGACGCCGGCATCGCGCAACTGCTTTGGCTGTCCACTGGCCATCCAGGGCCGGCTGCCGATCGAATCGACCAGAACACGACAGGCGATACCGCGTCTGGCTGCGCGCAGCAACGCCTCAAAAACCAGGTCGGCCGCACCGCCTTCCTGCCAGATGTAGAACTCCATGAGAACGCTGGTTGCCGCGTTGTCGATGTCCCGCGCCATCGTCTGCAGGATCTGTTCGGCGTTGGAGAACAGTTCGAACTGGCTGCCACGCACCGTCGGACTGCCGGCGGTATGGCGGCCCAGTCGGTCGAGCCGTTCGGCGGCCGGCGGATGGCGCGACCAGTCGATATCAGTCAGGCCATCGCCGATGGCGGCCTGGTTGAGCTTGGCATAATCGAGACGAAGCGCCGCGATCTTGCGGCCACGCCGCATGCCGACCCGGCGCTCGCCGATCAGCAGATAGACGAGCGCGCCGATGAGAGGAAGTGCTGCAACCAGGATCAGCCACGCCAGCCCGACACCGGTTGTCGGGCGCGACATGATCACGCGAACGGCTATCGCGATGCCGATCACGAACAGAATAAGCAGAACCAGGGGGCCCGAAGCGGGAAAGAATTCGATCACACCGCATACTGCTCGACCCCCGATTGCCAATCAAGACTGGCATCCCGAGGCGACAAAACCTGAGGTATGGGCTCGGCCTGACGGCATCTGCTTCGCCGTCCGGGACGCCGCCTCGCGCTGCTAAGAACCGCAGCGTTTCAACCTAGAAGCGAGACCAGTAGTATGGTCAATCAATGGGCGCCGCGCGGCGAGCGAGGGGTAGGCATCATGGCGGACGATACGTCGAAGGCGACCGAAGAGGCGCTTCAGCAATGGGCCGCGTCGAAGCAGGGCCTGACCAGCGACGAAGCCCAGAAGCGCCTGGCGCAATACGGCCCCAACGCGATCACGGCCAAGGAAGAGAGCCTCCTGAAAAAACTCCTCGGCTATTTCTGGGGTCCCATACCCTGGATGATCGAGGCCGCCGCCCTGCTCTCGCTCCTGGTCCAGCACTGGATCGACTTCGCCATCATCATGGTGCTGCTGATCTATAACGCCGGCATCGGCTTTTGGCAGGAGCGCAAAGCTGCCAACGCGCTTGCCGCGCTGAAGAAAGGCTTGGCGCCGAAAGCCCATGTCGAACGCGACGGCGCGTGGTCGACCATTGATGCGGCCGATCTGGTGCCGGGTGACGTCGTGCGTTTGCGCCTGGGCGAAATCGTGCCGGCCGACGTCGCCCTGGTCAACGGCGACTATATCAGCATCGACCAATCGGCCCTGACCGGCGAATCGCTGCCGGTCAACAAGAAGGTCGGCGAGACCGCCTATTCCGGCAGTATCGCCAAACAGGGCGAGATGATCGCCGTCGTCACGGGCACGGGCGGCAACACGTTCTTTGGCCGGACCGCAAAACTGGTCGCGGGCGCCGGCGCAAAGTCGCATTCGCAACAGGCGGTCATGCGCATCGGCGACTTCCTGATCGTCATGGCGATCGGACTGAGCATTCTCTTGATCGGCTTCGAGCTCTACCGCGACATCGTGCTGCAAGATGCCTGGCACTGGAGCGACGCGGTCAAGATCCTGCAGTTCGTCCTGATCCTGGTCATCGCGTCGATCCCGGTTGCGATGCCCGCGGTGCTGTCGGTCACCATGGCTCTGGGCGCTCTGGCGCTATCGAAGAAGAAAGCCATCGTCTCGCGCCTGGAAGGCATCGAGGAAATGGCCGGCGTCGACATTCTTTGTTCCGACAAGACGGGGACGCTGACCAAAAATCAGTTGACCCTGGGCGATCCCGTGGTGTTCGGCGGTGCGACGCCGGAGGCCTGCATTCTGGCCGGCGCGCTGGCGTCGAAGAAAGAGAACGACGACGCCATCGATCTGGCGGTTATCGCCGGCGTGAAGGACCCGTCGGCCATGGCGGGCTACACCCAGACCGACTTCACGCCCTTTGATCCCGTGCACAAACGCACGGAAGCAACGATCACCGATGCCCAAGGCAACAAGGAGATGGTGACCAAGGGCGCGCCCCAGGTGATTACCGCGATGGCGAAGCTGGACAAGGCGACCGAGGAAAAGGCGCAGAAGGCGGTCGACGCCATGGCGGCCAAAGGCTTTCGTGCCCTGGGCGTGGCGCAGTCGAAGGACGGCGGCACGACCTGGACATTCCTGGGCATCCTGCCGCTCTATGATCCGCCGCGCGATGACTCCAAGGAGACCATCCGACAGGCCCAGGAACACGGTCTGTCGGTAAAGATGGTAACCGGCGACGACGTCGCCATCGCCAGCGAGATCGCCGGCCAGTTGGGCATGGGGACGCACATCCAGGCCGCCAACGATCTCTTCAAGGAGGGCAGCGATCCCGACCACGTGTCGGATCAGACGGCCGAGGCCATCGAGAAAGCCGAGGGGTTCGCGCGCGTCTTCCCGGAGCACAAATACGGCATCGTCAAGGCGCTGCAGAGGCGTGGCCATATCGTCGCCATGACCGGTGACGGCGTGAACGATGCGCCGGCGCTGAAGCAGGCCGATTGCGGCATCGCGGTCAGCGGCGCGACGGATGCGGCACGCGCGGCGGCGGCGCTGATCCTGACCGCGCCGGGCCTTTCCGTCATCATCACGGCGATCGAAGAAGCACGGCAGATCTTCGAGCGCATCATGAGCTACACGATCTATCGCATCGCCATGACGATCGACATCATGTTCGTGGTCGTGCTGGCGACGATCTTCTTCGACTTCCGTCCCCTGACCGCCGTCATGATCATCGCGCTCGCCCTGCTCGACGACATCCCGATCATGACCATCGCCTACGACTACACGCGCATCGACAAGAAACCGGTGCGCTGGGAGATACGCCGCGTTCTCCTGTGTTCGTCGGTGATGGGCATCCTGGCGGTCGCCCAGAGTTTCGGCCTGTTGCTGATCGGCATGGCGTGGATGAACGATGCGAACCTGCAGGCATGGATCCCGATGGATCAGGCGCATCTCCAGACGGCGGTGTTTCTCCAGTTGGTCGCAGGCGGCCATTTGATGCTGTTCGTCACGCGTACCAAGGGTTTCTTCCTGGCCCCGCCGCTACCCAGCTTGCCGCTGTTCGGCGCCATCTTCGGCACCCAGGTCTTCGCGGTCATGATGTGCGGCTTCGGCTGGCTGATGCCGGCCCTGCCGTGGGTCCTGATCGCGCTGGTCTGGGGCTATGTCATCGTCTGGATGTTCATTCTGGACGTCGCGAAGCTTGGCCTTTACCGGCTGCTTGAGAACCGCGCGCATCACCGCAGCAAACATCTGGAAACGATGAGCCAGACGCTGCATCCGTACGCGCAACCCTGACCGGAGCGACAGCCGTGAACTATGACAAGCAGTTCATCGTCAAGCCGGGCAGCAAGGTCGACTTGAGCAAGATCGATGCCGGCTTCAAGGACAAGCACGAGAGCCACGAAGACGCCCTGCCGGAAACCGAGGCCTATCGCGACAAGCTGCGCGACCTGCAGTTTCGCCTCTATGCCGAGGGCAAACAGTCGCTCTTGATCTGCCTGCAGGCGCTCGATGCCGCGGGCAAGGACGGCACCGTCAACCACGTGTTGAGCGCCATGAACCCCCAGGGTTGCCGTGTTAATGGCTTCAAGCAGCCGAGCTCGGAGGAACTGGCGCACGATTTCCTGTGGCGCATCCACAAGGCGACGCCAGCCAAGGGCGAGGTCGCGATCTTCAACCGCTCGCACTACGAAGATGTGCTGGTGGTGCGCGTGCACGACCTCGTGCCGAAATCGGTGTGGTCGAAACGCTACGACCTGATCAACGACTTCGAGCGGCTGCTGGTCGATAACGGCACGAGGATCGTCAAGTTCTACCTGCATATCAGCGAGGACGAACAGCTTCGCCGTTTCAAACAGCGCATCGACGACCCCGCGCGCAACTGGAAGATCAGCGATGCCGACTACAAGGAACGCGCCTATTGGGCGGACTACCAGAAGGCCTACGAAGAGGCCCTAAGCAAATGCAGCACCGAGCACGCGCCTTGGTATGTCATCCCCGCGAACCACAAGTGGTTCCGTAACCTTGCGGTCTCGGAGATCATCGTGAAGACGCTTGAAGCGATGGACCCGAAGATCCCCGCGCCGAGCGTTGATCTGGATGCCATCAAGAAGCAGTACCATGCCGCCGAGATCGCCGAGAAGGACGGCAAGGTGTGACATCCGTGCTGTTCGAATCATGGCGCACACCCCCTCACCCAGCTCCGGCTAATGCGCTAACGCACTTAAGCCTGCACAACCCTCTCCCTCGCCGGGGAGAGGGAAAGACAAGCGGACTCCCTCTCCCCTTGAGGGAGAGGGTTGGGGTGAGGGGTCGGCACGATGGCGCGCCCAAAAGAACACCATGACCATCATCTTCGTCGTCTTTGTCGTCGTTTATGTCGGCATGATCTTCGGCAGCTTGCCGGGGCTGAAGCTCGATCGTTCGGCGATTGCTTTGGTCGGCGCCATCGCGCTTCTGGCGACCGGTGTCATGAGCCGTGAACAGGCGGGCGCGTCAATCAATTTCTCGACCATCGGCCTGTTGTTCGGGCTGATGATCGTGTCGGCCAACTTCGACCTGTCGGGGCTCTATTCGGCGCTCTCCGACCGGATCGGCGCAATGGCGCTGGGACCGCGCGCGCTGTTGGCCGTGGTTGTCGGCCTGGCTGGTTTGTTGTCGGCACTGTTGACCAACGACGTGGTGGCGGTCGCACTGACACCGGTGCTGTTGGGCTACTGCATCGACCGTAAGCTCAACCCCGTGCCGTTTCTGCTGGCGCTTGCCTGCGGCACCAATGTCGGGTCGATCGCGACGATCATCGGCAGCCCGCAGAACATGCTGATCGGCCAGCACTTCGATCTCTCGTTCACGGCGTTCATGGGTTACACGGCGGTGCCGGCGATCGCCTCGATGGGAATCGTGTGGGCGGTGATCGGCTGGCAGTTCAAGCACGACTGGGACCTGCCACACCACGTCAAAGCGAAACCCCTGAAGCACCGCCACTTCCGAAAAGGAGAGGCGATCAAGGGTGCGGTCGTCACAGCCATCGTGGTCGGGCTGTTTGTCGCGACCGACTGGCCGCGCGACCTGATCGCGCTCGCCGCCGGCGCCATCCTGCTGGCCAATGCGCATTTTGCCTCGCACAAGATGCTGCACCGGGTCGACTGGCAGCTTCTGGTGCTGTTCATCGGCCTCTTCGTCGTCAACGGCGCGCTGCAGCTGACCGGCCTGCCGCAAACCTGGATCGCCGACATGCGCGCCGCCGGTTTTGATCTGACGGACCCAGCGATCATCTTTGTCGTGACTGTCGTCTTGAGCGACATCGTGTCGAACGTACCGAGCATCATGCTGTTGCTGCCGTTCGCCGAGGACGCCAGCCTGGGCCCGGTCATGGCGATCGCCAGCGGCCTGTCGAGCAACCTGGTTGTCGTCGGCAGCCTGGCCAGCATCATCGTCGTCGATGCGGCGGCGCGGCGCGGGTTGAAGATTTCGTTCTGGGCCTTCGCGCGCACCGGCGTTCCGATCACGCTGATGACGTTGCTGGCCGGCGCCGGTTGGTTGTGGTTCGTCTCGTGACCAGTCTCAACGACCTTCGGCACAACACAGGCAGCGAGTCACCTACGACTGCATGTCAGCGTTGACATGGACCAGAGTTAATCATTCCCAAACACTAGCACTGGCGGCATCGTAGAAAGCTACCTCCATTTGAGATCGTTGACCTCTTAGTGCCGCCATGTTTTGAGCTTTGGCAACAATCGCTCGATTAGCGTCACTATTCGGATCTCCGAAGATGCTCACGTAGAGTTTTGCAAACTGACCCCTTGCCAGCCTGTTGAGAATGTGGTCGTCGCTTGAGCCAAGAGAATGCCCGTGTATGAAGAAACAATGGCGTCGTTGTCGAGCGTTTGCTGTCAACTGCTTGAAACCTTGATAGAGGTAAGCGTTGTGGCGAATTTTAGACTTCTTCTGCGCGCTCTCTCCTTCTGCAACAAACAGAGGAAATTTGTTGTCGCCAATCGCAGCGCGAGCTTGGTCAATCAGGCGGTCATTGGTTCTGATCCACGTGAATTTCTGCAGTTCGTTGCCAGCATCGAACAAGTGTAGCGCACCATGAAGGAAGTGAACTTTTGCATTGTGAGCGCCTACCTCACCTTGCCAAACGACATAGTCAGCATCAGGGTCATCTTCATCGTTCCCAAATCCGTCGTTTGAAGTCAGTACTATCGGATCATCCTCGTCCGCATCCTCGTGCATCAGAGTCCAGTACAACAACAGGTCGTAGTTCAGAGTGAATACCTGACCATCGCCATTCTCCCCGAGGAAATGACTAAGGAACTGGCGGCATGACCAAAACTTCTGATGGGGAACTTCCGCAGGAATGTTGGGGTGGTTGCCCGCAATAGTGGCCAACAAGATTTCCTTTAGCGCACTTGCATCACGCGTCATTCGCTCAGGAGCATCTCTCTCAGAAGGTGCATAAATCGGCGTGAGCTTCGCACCCGCTTCGAGGTTACGTATTGCAATCTCGAAATCTTGAGTTCCTAAGACGTCGAAAACCTTAGTTAACTCGGGATTCCCAGAAAAATCTGCTTCATTGAAAAGCGAGCCGTAGTGAAAGATGTCAGGACAACAGGCAATGCTAAAGCCATTGCCGAGCAGGAGATGACGTTTCGTATAGCCGGCGGAATCTGCAATCGCGTCACCGAACGAGATCAGGTCTACCAGTTCTTCTCACCACCTTTTTGTTTGCCGTTCGCGTGATTCACACAACAGTCTACAACCAAACCGTGTAGAATGCGATGCTGATTTAGGGACGAGACCATGAACGCTACTGTAATCACAGAAAATTACCCTCTGGTACGGTCAGAGCAATCCTTCGACAGTTAGATAGGCTTGAGGAATCGCCCTCTGCTATCCTGACGCCTGAGCAAAGGCGGTCTTGCCGCGCGCGATTTCGGCTTCCTCGGCGGCGGTCAGCGGGCGTGGTTCAAGCCAGCCGTGATAGCCGACAACCGGGCCGGCCAATGGCAGAGAAACATCGACATGGAAGTTGAAGCGGCCGTCCTCGACCGCCTCATGGGCGTCTGAGCGCGGCGCCAGCATCATGGGCATGGCGATGCCGAACAGCGACCAACGGCGCACGACGATGTGGAGACGGCCGTCGGCGACGACCAGCGCCAAGCCGACCGTGATCGCGCCGAACCGTTCGTTCAGCAGATAGGCCGAGCGGCCGCGCCCCTGGGATTGCAGACTCTCGAACGTCTGGCCGTCAAAATCGCGGTGCCAGGTCTCCTGCCCGTCCTCAGCCGTAAACGTCACCTTGACCGGGAGATCGTCACCGGCATCCGGGAAACCGATCACACGGCCGGCGAGCCGCGCCAGGAACCCCGTGCCGCGCGTCACCCTGGCCCTACCCTCGGCCACCATGGTGCCGTCCAGATCGTGCATTGCCTGGATCGGCGCGGGCAGATCGTCCCAGGCGCTGCCCAGAAGCCGGCGGTAAAGCGGCTGCTCGGCGGTCGACGGGCCTTCGTCGCGTACACCCCAACGCATGGAGAAACGTTCGAAGAGCGTTTCGTAGTCCGCGAGGTCGACATCGTCGATCGCGGGTCGGGCGCCCGGTTCGGGCGTGCGGCCGGCAAGGCAGCGGCGCACGACCGCCGCGATCGCCATGGCCGGAACGAAGGGACCGTGATCGTCTTCGGCGATCAGGTGCCAGGTGCGTTCGGTGCGCGTGCCATCTTCGCCGCGCCCGGCGATGGCGACGAACATGCCACTGCGGTCCTCGCCCCAGCGCAGCCACGACGCCAGCCGTGCGATGATCGGCGCGAACAGCTTGAGCGGGGGCAACAGATGAAAGCGCACGAGGGTTGCGGCGATGTTGAAGCCGCGCTGCGGCAGGTCGGGACCCGGCGAAAAGCCGAACCAGATCGCCTTGAGGCCATGCCACTGCAACAGCATAAGCTGGTTGTCGGGGACGTCGACCAGCGAGAACAGCCGGTTCTTCAGCGGCAGCACGCCCGGCGGCGCGATGGTCGAACGGCGGGTCTCGGCGAGCGCATAACCGGTGACAGGCTGGCCGCGATAGATCAGATCGATCGGTTTGCCCGCGTAAGAGATGCCAGCGATGACAACGTTCTTGCCGAGCGTGGCGTGCGGCGATGGCGCGATGCCGGCGGTGATCGTTTCGACCCGGGGCATCGGTTCGGTCAAATGGCGCATGACCGCCGACGATAGGGTTGGATAGGAACTGGCGCCGGTCAACACAAAGCACCCGCGTTCACGCGCCATGTCGTTGAACTGGCCGATGCCCATGACAAAAGCCGAAGCATCCGCCAGGTCGATATAGTTGACACCGCCGCCGATACAGGCGCGGACGAGTTTGTAAACGTCGCCGGGATAGTCCTGAAACGGGCCGGACGCATCGACCACCAGGTCGGGGTCATAGGCGCCGAGCGTCGCGATGATATCGCCGTCGCGATCAAAGACTGCGGGCTCTGCGTCGGCGTCGGCCAGATAGGTGTCGCAGAAGGCGCGCGCCTTTGTGATGTTACGGCCGGCGATCAGCAGCTTTAGACCGGGCTCATCGACCAGGAGGCGCGCCAGCCGGCCGCCGAACGTGCCGTAACCGCCGACAATCAACACCGTCAACTTGGTTTCGCTCATGCCAGGAACCGGTCGCGGTAATCGTTGTCGACGAGGTAACAGACCTCACGCCGGCCAAACAACCGGAAACGGTTGCGCGCCACGAGGTCGTAGAGCCAGTCGCGCCATGTCCGCGGCAGCAAACGAAACACACAGGCCAGCGACCAGGGAAAACCGAGCCCTTTCGCCATTCGGATCGATCCCTCCGACCTGAACCAGGCGCGCCCGTCCTCGATCAGGATGTTGGTCTCGTAGTTCTCGGGGTCGAGACCGAGGTGCACATAAAGCGCGTGGCCCAACGGCGACTGGGCAGGCAGCAGTCGGTAACGGCCCTGCCGATCGTGTTTGAGGACGAACCGCGCCCAGCGCGAACAGAGAACGCAATGACCGTCGAAGACGATGACCGGCTTGTCATCGGGAAAGTCCGGAACGGCGGGATCCTCGCGATAGGCGTAGGCTGGCGTCATGGCGCGGGACCATAGCATGATCGGTGAATGATCGGCGACGCGATGGACGGCGGCCCCAAAGCAACGCACAATCACCACGAAAACCGCCACGCTGAATGGGAACGACCATGGACCTGGACGATCTGGAACTCGAACTGAACAAGCTGTTGTCGGGTGTCGAAAATCGCCCGGAAGACCGCCACGAACTGCACATGATGATCAAGGAAAAGCTCGGCGAGATGCGCGCCATGGGTATGCCGATCCCCGAAGACCTCCTGCGCTTCGAAGCGGAGCTGGAAGAGGCCGAGGATTCGGAGCGGACGGAGGAGAAAAAGGACTGAGGTTCGAGAGACAGCCTTAAGAGGATGCAGCAGAAGCCACGGCTGATCTCCTTCGACCTGGACGGCACGCTCGTCCACCGGTCGACAACCTGTCTGGAGCTGGCCAAGGCCCATGATTGCCTGGACGAGGTCATGGCGCTGGAGGCGGGTTACACCTGTGGCGAGATCACCCACCGTGAGTTTGCCGAGCGAAACGCGGCGGTCTATCGCGACTGGCCGCTGGAAGACGCCGAACGGGCGGCGCTTGCCCTGCCCCTGATCGACGGTCTCTCCGATACCGTTCGGACGTTGAAGGCGTCGGGCCCTCACATTCTGATCGTGACCGTCACCTGGTCTTTTGTTGCGCTGGCGCTCGTGCGCTCGTTCGGCCTGGATGGTTTCGCCGGCGCCACCATGGGTGAGCGTGACGGCCGGTTGACCGGCGAAGTCACCACCCATTTCGGCGAGGTCGACAAGCCGCGCTATGTCGAAGCCTATGGACGCGAACACGGTATCGGACTCAGCCAGTGCGTCGCGATCGGCGACAGCCGCTCGGATTTGCCGCTGTTCGCGGCGGTCGGCCATGCAATTGCGCTCAATGCCACCAACGACGCACGCGAAGCCGCCCATACGACCGTCGACACCGACGACCTGCGCGACGTGTTGCCGCATATCGGTTTTGAACCGGCAGCCTAGACATTCCCGCGACATTCCATCCCGGCTCAAGGCCGGGACGCGGAAACGTTCTTCGACGACCAATGGCGCCTTAGAACAGATTCACCTTCCTGGTCATCGACTGCCAGCGTTGCAGGCGTTCGCGCATGGCTTTGGGGTCGCGTTCGGCGACGGCGTGGACCAGCACGTTCAACGCGGCGACCAGCGCCCCGGTGGATTCGAGCAACAGGCCACTGCGTGACGGTGCGTGGACGATGAGGTCGGTGTAGCTCTGCGCCCAGTGACAGGACTCATCGGAGACGACGACGAGGTCGCGGCCGGCGTCGCGGCACATCTGGCATAGGACCGGCGCTTCACGCGCATAGGGCACGACGTCGACGACGATCACACAGTCCGCGTGACCGTCGCCGTCGGTCTGCGCGCTGCCGACCCATTCCGTCAGCATACTGTCGTGGGCCGCGAGAAAACGCACGTCGTCGCGGGCGATCGCCAGGCGGCGCGAGAAATCCTCGGCCGCGCCGCGCACCGACTGAAAGCCGGTGACAAAAACGTTGCGCGCTTCGGCCACCGTTTCGACCAGGCGTTCGGCGCGATCGCCGGAGAACTGTTCGAAGACGGTGATGAGCGCCCTCACCTCGGAGTCCAGCATGTCCTTCAGCGGGTCATCGTCCAGCGTCGTGCTGCGCGCGAAGCCGAGCTGGCCGGCGCTCTGGTCAGCCTGCATTTCGCGTTTGAGGCCGGGCATGCCGCGATAGCCGAGACGGCTTAAGAGGCGGCTCACCGTGACCTCGCTGGTGCCGGCCTTCATGGCAATCGAGGCGCCGGTCTCGAAGCCCAGCTCGCCCGCGTTCAACAAAATGAACTGCGCGACCTTCGCCTCCTGGCGCGGCAGTGTCGGCATCAGCTCCTCGATCTGCGTGACGAAGCGCGGCTGGCTCGCCAACGGATGTGAGGAGAAGATTTCCTTCATGAAAGCAATCTTTCAGACATTGACTTTGGAAGAATACTTTCATAGCGTTTCTGACAAATCAACGGGTTTGGGCGGCTGCGTTTCCGCATCGGCGTCGTCGCTCACGACAACAACCGCGACGCGGCATGGATGAGGGGAGACGAGCTATGAGCATTCCAACCAGCAAAGCGGCTGGGTTTTTGAAGAGCGCCGCAGCCGGCGTTGCGGCGGCCGCGCTGATTGCGTTGACGGCGCCGGCGGCCGAGGCCCAGGGCGAGCTCAATGTCTATAACTGGGGCGACTACATCAATCCGGAAGTGCTGAAGCGCTTCGAGGACGAAACCGGCATCAAGGTCAACCTGGATACCTACGGCACCAACGAGGAAATGCTGGCGAAGATCCAGGCTGGCGCGACGGGTTACGACATCGTGTTCCCGTCGGTCCACATGCACGACATCATGTACAAGCTGGATCTGCTGTGGGAGAGCAACATCAATGAGAGCCCGGGCTTCGAGAACATCGATCCGGACTTTATCCGCGCTCAGACCGACCCTGAAGGTTCGTGGTGCCTGCCCTATGCCTGGGGCACGGTCGGCATCGTCTATAACAAGAACATCGTGCCGGAACTGACGAGCTGGGAAGACTTCTTTGCCATTCCCGATGAGCACGGCGGCAAAATCACCATGCTAGACGATCTGCGCGAGACCATCGGCGTCGGCCTGATCGTCAACGGCTATTCGGTCAACACCGACAACCCCGACGAGATCAAGGTCGCCGAGGAGTACATCACCGAACGGCGCGACAACATCTCGGCCTTCACCTATGACGTGATCCCGCTGGTGCAGTCCGGCGACATCGCCGCCGCCCACTGGTATGTCGGCGCCATGTACGCGGTGCTGCAGGATCCCGAAAACTTGGGCTACGTGATCCCGTCGGAAGGCGCGACGATGTATCAGGAAGACATCTGCGTTCTCGAATCCGCGCCGAACAAGGAAAACGCGGTCAAGTTCATGGAGTTCTACATGCAGCCCGAGATCCCGGTGCTGAATGTCGAACAGCAGCTCAACGGCACGCCGAACATGGTGTCGCGCGAGATGCTGCCGGAGGAGTTCAAGAGCCACCCCGGCATGAACCCCTCAGCAGAGGTGATGGCCAAGCTGCAGATCTTCGAGGATCTGGGCGAAGACCTGAAGCTCTATGACCGGGCGTGGACCAGGATCCGCACCCAGTAATCCCAGACCTGCGGGCGGGCGCTGCCAAACTTGCGGTGTCCGTCCGGCTTCTTCATCTTGTGACCTGCTTGGGCAGTTGGGGCGTTTGATCAACACATGCTTGTTGTCATCTCCGAAGCGGTCAAGCGGTTCGCCGCGCCGGAAGGCGGCTTCATCAGCGCGCTTGATGCGGTCTCGCTTGATGTCGGCGACAGCGAGTTCGTCACCCTTCTAGGCCCGTCGGGCTGCGGCAAGACGACCCTGCTTCGCGCGATCAGCGGGTTCGAGGATCTGGACTCCGGTTCCATCACCATCGACGGCCAGGCGATGGAACACGTGCCGCCGCACAAGCGCCCAGTGAACACAGTCTTTCAGAACTACGCCCTCTTCCCGCACTTATCGGTCGGCGACAACATTACCTACGGCCTTGAGGTCACCGGCTGCCCGAAGGCCGAGCGCAAGAAGCGCATGGCTGACGCGCTCGACCTGGTCGGGCTCGGCGGGTTCGAGCGGCGCAAACCGCGCCAGCTTTCCGGTGGTCAGCAGCAACGTGTCGCTCTGGCGCGCGCCATCGTCAACCGCCCGAAGCTGTTGCTGTTGGACGAGCCGCTCTCGGCACTCGACCGCAAGCTGCGCCAGGCGATGCAATTGGAACTGAAGAACATTCAAAACGAGCTCGGCATCTCGTTCGTCTTCGTGACCCATGACCAGGAAGAAGCGCTGACCATGTCGGACCGCATCATCGTGATGGATCACGGACGGGTGCAGCAGATGGGGACGCCGACGGAAATCTATGACGCGCCGGCCTCGATCTTCGTCGCCCAGTTCATCGGCGAGAGCAATCTGTTCGAAGGCCGGGTGTCGCGCGACGGCAACGCGGTCATGCTGGAAACCGAACACGGCCTGCGACTTTTCGCCACCGACAGCGCGGGCACGTTGACCAATGGCGGCCGCGCGACGGTGCTTCTTCGCCCTGAAGACCTGGATCTCGCGACGGACGACGATCAGGGCGGCAGCGATCACGCGCTGATCGACGCGACGCTTATGCAGACCGTCTTTGTCGGTTCCGACTTCCAGGTTGTCGCGCAGACCGCTGGCGGACAGGAGCTCAAGGCGACGATCCGCGATCCCTCGCGCAGCCTGGCGACGCGCCTGACCCATGGCGCGCCCGTGCGTTTTCGTTATCGCCACGACGCCACGCGACTGTTGCCGGCGGATCAGGCGTCATGAACGGCAGCGCACGGGGCCGCCGCCGCGCGCATTTGATGCGGCTTCTGGCGCCGATCACGATCTTTCTCGGGATCTTTTTCCTCGCGCCGCTCTCGATCCTGTTCGTCTACGCCTTTCTGGAACCGGGCCTTTATGGCGGCGTCTCCTGGAACTTCTATCACCAGAACTACGGGCGCATCCTGGGCTGGGCCGACGGCATCTATGAAGAGTACGACCCCGTCTATATCCAGATCTTCCTGCGCTCGGTGCGCCTGGCGCTGACCACGGTCTTCGGCAGCCTGCTGATCTGTTATCCCGCCGCGCTCTGGGTGAGCCGCCTGCCCGAACGCTGGAAGTCGTTCTGCATCTTCCTGATCACCTTGCCGTTTTTCGCCAGCCTCGTCGTGCGGCTGTTCGCGTGGATGCTGATCCTGAAACCCAGCGGCTGGATCAACGAGACGCTGCTGGCCTTGAGCCTGATCACCGAACCCTTCGACATGTTGTTTACGGAAGGCGCGGTCATCGTCGGCATGATCTATGTCTTGATCCCCTTCATGTTCCTGCCGCTCTACGCGAGCCTCGAAAAACTCGACCGGAGCCTGATCGAAGCCAGCAGCGATCTGGGCGCCAACCGCTTGAAGACCTTCCTGCGCGTCACCCTGCCCCTGTCCCTGCCCGGCATCATTGGCGGCTCGATCATCGTCTTCATCCCGAGCCTCGGGAACTTCGTCGTGCCGGACCTTCTGGGCGGCGCCAAGGTCTTGATGATCGGCAACCTGATCGAGCAGCAGTTCCTGATGGCGAGGAACTGGCCGTTCGGGTCGGCGCTCGCCATGATGGTGCTCGCCGCCGTCCTGATCTTCCTGTTGATCTATGTCTCCGTCGTCACGCGCTCGGAAGACACGCGCGGGCAGCAGGGAGTCTAGGGATGCTGGAGCGCTTGACATACCGCCTGGCGCGGCTCAGCGGCAAAGCGCTGATGCTCTACGGCATCCTCTTCTTCTGTTTCGTCTACGCGCCGATGCTGATCATCCTGGTCTATTCGTTCAACGCGAACCCCATCAACATGATGTCATGGAGCGGGTTCACGTTCGACTGGTACCGCTCGATCTTCGGCCTCTCGAACAAACTCACCGAACAGGCGCTCTATATCGAATCGACGGAGCAGCTCACCAACGCGGTCATGAACAGCCTGATTGTCGCGTCGACGACAACCGCGATCTCGACGGTGATCGGCACCATGACGGCGCTTGCGCTCGCGCGCTACCGGTTCAAGGTGAAGGCGTTCTACCGCATGCTCGTCTTCATGCCGATGATCATCCCCGACATCGTTCTGGGCCTGGCGCTGTTGATCTATTTCGTCACCATCGGCGTCAAGCTCGGCCTGACCACCATCATCATCGGCCACTGCACCTTCTTAGGCAGCTATGTCTTCATCGTGGTGAGCGCGCGTCTCGCCGGCATGGACCAGACCTTTGAAGAAGCCTCTGCCGATCTGGGCGCCAACAGCTGGACGACCTTCCGCCGCGTCACCCTGCCGCTCATCATGCCGGGCGTTATCGGCGGCGCGCTGCTCGCCTTCATCATCTCGATGGACGATCTCGTCATCACCTATTTCATCGCCGGCGTCGACTCGACGACACTCCCCGTCTTCATCTACGGCATGCTGAGACGCGGCGTAAAACCGGAGATCAACGCCATCGCGACCTTGATGATCCTCTTTTCGCTGATCGTCGCGTCGGCGGGGCTCTATTTCAGATCTCGATCGACGCGGTAACGCCGACTGGATCAAACGATCGCGTAGACGTCGCCGGTGCCGGGGTCGCGGTAGTAGTCGACGCGTTCACCGTTCCAATGGTAGTCGAGGTGGCGGCCCTGGAGCGGGTTGGTGGCGAGGTCGGGGTAGAAGAGTCCGACGCGCTGGCCGCCGTCGCATCGGACGCTGCGGTAGGCAACGCCGTTGGAACCGCTGTCGCGCAACTGGGCGCCGAGTGCCTGCGCGGCCGTGTAGTTGTTGGCGTCGTGGACTTCGGCGAATGTCGGTTCGCCGGCGCGAAGATCGTGCAGGTCGCCGGCGACATCGAGGACGATCTCGCGGAACTGGGACGCCCACCCCGCCGGTTCAGCGGTGCAGCCCATGAAGACTTCGTGGTGGTAGACGGTCTCCAACAGCGCGACGTCGAAGGCGTCGCCCGCATAGAGCACGCCAAAGGTGCCGTCGGTGAAGCGGCTGGGTCGGTCGGTGCTGATATGGGTGAAGGGCGCCATTAGAAAGGTCGCGCCCGGACCGCCGACGCGCCGGTCTTCGGGCACCAGATCAAGATTGCCGACGCTTTCCATCAGGCGCGGGTTGGTTTTCTGCTCAGCCGAGATCAGCAGCGGCCAGTCGGCGGGGTCGGCGATGTCTTCAAACAGGTCGATCGGCGGATAGCGGCTGTTGATGATACGTACCGCGCCCTGCCAAGCAACGGGCGTCGTCACGACCGAGCCGACGTCAATCACCAGGCGCCGCGCACGGCGTCGAGATAGCGGCGCACGCGCATGAGGTCGGTCATCTCGCCGCCCAGCATGACGTCGAGCGCAGTGCGCCCGCCAAACGCCTCGTTCGGCGCCTTGACCCAGGCGTAGGCGCGCTGGTTCTCGCGAAAGATGATCCGAAGCGCCTTGTGGATGCCCATGATGTTCGAGAGCCGCGCCTTGCCGTCGCGGCTGATCCGCCCGGGACCCTCCGCCTTCCAGCGGCCATAGGTGCGTGGTTTGAGATCGAGCAGCACCGCGGCTTCGTCATCGGTCACGCCCCAGCGGCGGAACAGGTTGACCGCCGCGCGAAACATCGCGGCGGCCTCGTCATCGGTGATGGGCGCGGGCACGAAGGCGGGCACACGGGTGTCGATGGGCTGTATCTGGGCCATCATGCTTTCTCCAATATGGCATTATATTGGCATTTCCTTGCCGTTTGGCAATACATACGAAGATGAAGCGGAGCGGCGCACGATGTCGGCCGTCTAGGCGTCCTTCTGCACCGACAGAAGCTCCCATTCACCGGGTATGCCTTTCAGCTCGGCGGTTCTTTCGGCGACGAACTCAATGCCGGACCCGACGGTCAGGTCTCTAACCGTCCGTGAGACCCATATTGAGTCGGGCCGCGCCTCGGCCGCGACCCGCGCTGCCAAATGGACGGCCAATCCGCTGAGATCATCGCCGCGTTTCTCGCATTCGCCCGTATGGACACCGGCGCGAATCGTGATGCCCAAGCGCGCGAGATCGCGGGCGGCAGCCATGCCACAGTGAATGGCGCTTGTCGGCCCTTCAAATGTCAGAAGAAGACCGTCACCGGTGGAGTTGATAACGTTGCCGTTGAACTGGCGGACATGACGGCGAAGAATCTGGTCGTGCTGATCGAGAAGACTGCGCCAGTCTTCATCTCCAATGCGTGCAGCCGTCGCAGTAGACTCGACGATATCGGTGATCATCACGGTCTCCAGCGTTCGCTGGGTCGGCGGTCCCGCTTGCGTACCGGTCACGAACTCTCTGATCTCCGAGGCTATCAAGTCTGCGTCCGCGGCCCAGTCAATGTGGTCGTCACTTGGCAGCTCCACCAACTTCGCGTTGGGGATGCATCGCGCGAGATAGCGGCCGTTCTCAACATTCGACCAGCGATCCCCTCTCGCTTGCAGCACCAACGTCCGCACCTGAATCGTCGACAGGATGCTGCGCACATCGACGTCGATCATGTTGCGGGAGAACAAGATGGCATCGCTGGGGCCGGCGCTGTAGCGAAGGTAACTCGCGAACCACTCGCGTGCATGATCGTCATGCGCAAGGCTCGGTGCACCCTCGTTCAGATCGAAGGGACCACCCCAGTTCCTTTCCAGATCGTCAATCCACCTCTCCCATTCCTCGCGCGAACGGCGCCAGGGGTATTCAGGGGTTCCGTGGCCGATGGGAAACGAGCCGCATAGTATGAGAGAGTGGGTGCGCTCAGGATAAGTCGCGGCGAACAGCATGCTCATAAACCCGCCCTCCGACGAAGCGTAGATGGCGGCGCGTTCGGACCCCGCGGCATCCATCACGGCGCGTACATCCTCCAGGCGTTGCTCGAGCGTTGGGAAGCCGACATTGCGGTCGGACATCCCGGTTCCGCGTTTGTCGAACCGGATGAGGCGTGAGAATCCAGCCAGCTTGTTCAGGAACCCGGCATAGCGCGGGAATTCCCAGGCGTACTCGACGTTCGACAACCAGCCGGGGACATAGACGAGGTCGAGCGGCGCGTCACCGGTAAGCTGATAGGCGATAGAAACATCGCCGCTTTTTGCAAACTTAGTCTGGTTCTGCACAACGTTGGTCCGCCATTTCGTCCAATCACCGGCATACGACAGAGACGAGAATACGCTGAGCGCTCCAATGGCACCACGGCGTGCGGCAATGCGCGAAACTTGTGATTAGCGCACCAACCCAAAGCAGCAGGCAAAAGACTCGCAGCGATCGCCGCCCTATCATAGCCTCTTGTCTGATACAGGCGATGCAAGGGGCAAGCATCATGGCATCGGAACTTTCCGGTTTACTGGCGGCTGCCGAGGACTATCTCGACCTGCCGGTCGAGCGGATCCGTACCTTCGAACCCGGTCACTACACGTCCGAGGCCTTCTACGATCTGGAGGTCGAGCACATCTGGAAGAAGGAGTGGATCAATGTCGGCCATGTCAGCGAGGTTCGTAACCCCGGCGACTATTTCACCATCGAACTGATCGGCGAGCCGATGATGATTGTGCGCGGGGCGGACATGAAACTGCGCGCGCTCTCCACCGTCTGCCGGCACCGCTACATGCTGGTGTCGAAAAACATGGAGGCGGGCAACAAGCAGCGCTTCGTCTGTCCCTATCATCATTGGACCTACGACACCGCGGGCCAGCTCGTGCACGCCATGTACATGGAAGGCAACCAGGACTTCGACCAGGCGACGATCTGCCTGCCCGAGTTTCGGCTGGAAGTGTGGAACGATCTGATCTGGGTCAACCTGGACGACAACGCGCCGCCCTTCGCGCCGAAGGTCGAGGCGCTCGACGACCTCTTCAGTGTCTATGCGCCCGGCGATCACTGGGAAATGACCAACCACTACGACAAGATCTGGCCCGGCAACTGGAAGAATTTCTGCGAGAACAACATGGAGGGCTACCACCACATGGGCCTCCACAAAAACACGCTGGAGATCTATTCGCCGACGCGCAACACGACGAACATCGAATACGGCGAATACTGGACGCGCTATCAGGTGCTCTACGACATGGATCTGGAGATGGCGAAGGGGCTGGTCGAGCAAACCGACTGGAAACCCGGCGACATGAAGCAGAACCACCCGGCGCTGGATATCCTGATGATCCACCCGGCGAACGCCTTTGTGATCTATCCGGGCGGCGCCGGCTTCTATTCGCTGTGGCCGACCGCCGTCGACGAGGTGCGTTACCGCGCGGGCTCGATCAGACCGATCGGCGGGGACATGGACCGCTTTACCGCCGACGGCGACGAATACGATTCCATGCGCCCGCTGGACGAAGACGGCGAGAGCATGCCGCACATCGCCAAAGGCGTGCGCTCATCGAAGGCCGCCGCCGGTTACCTGACCTGGATGGAAGAGCCGATCCTGCGCTGGATGCAGTGGATTTCCAGACGGGTGCTGGACGGCGCGGCGGCGCGGCGGCGCGGCATTAGCTAGAGCTCGGCCCTACTCCGGCGTGAAACGCGAGATCTTCGTACCTTGGATGCCAGCGCCCGCCATCAGGCCTTCCTGATCGAAGAAGAAGACCAAGATATCCTCTTCCAGCTCCGACACGCTGGCACTGGATGACCAACCGTCGTCACCATAGACCAGCGTCGGCGCGGTGCCGACATCCCAGCCATCGCTGCTGTCGAGATAGGCGAGCGCCTTGTCGTTCATGAAGAACATGGCATAGCCGAATGTCTGGCCGCCGATCTGCAGGCCGAACGACGCGGCCGTTGTGTCGTAATAGCCCTTGGTCGTGTCGCCGGACAGAAGCGCGCCTTCGCCGTACTGGCCGCCGATGATGAGGCCCGCCTTGGTGACGTCCGGGAACACCAGAACGGCGACGGCCTTGTCGTTGACCTCTGCCGCGGCCGGAACCGTTTCCAGCAGCTTGGCGAGCGCCGCCCTGGATGCCGCGTCAAGCTCCGCCGCTGTGGCGGCGAGCGCCGCCGTGTGACCTGCTATAAGCAATACAAAACAGCAGACGGCGAAAACCCGCAGCCCAACCAAACACCGTGCCCCCATGATCTTCCCCCTTTGGATCGAACGGCTCTACGTATGCGGCCGCCACGATATCAGATAAACGGCTGATGACGCGAACCCCGGGAACTGCTGGACCTCGTCCGATTTCTACGCTCACAATAGCGAGGCCCGCCGAACGGCTGGCGAAGAGATCAGATACCATTGCGTTCAGATCCGTTGCGGAGCCCGTATAGGGGGCTATGTCTTAATTGATTTTGAAGCCCAGCGTCGAATGCAGGCGCCTGTTTGTCCCGAGTCATTTTGCTCAAAAAGGGAGACAGCGATGACACAGGAAGAGACGAATGTTGCGATTTTGAAGGATGCCTATTGTGCCTGGCACGAATCAAAAGGTGACGCCGAGGTCTGGATGGACGTTCTGGCCAATGACGTTGCCTTCGGCTCGGCGGCGGACGGCAAACCTGGGTTGGACTTTACAAAATCGCGCGCATCGAAAGAGGAGGTCGTCGGTTACTTCGAAGGCCTAGCCCGAAACTGGTCGATGGAGTTCTATCACATCAACGAGTTCATCGCGCAGGGCGCGCGCGTGGTGGCGCTGGCCGAAGTGTCATGGACAAACCGTCACACAGGCAACACCTTCGTCATGCCTAAAGTCGATGTCTGGATGTTGCAGGACGGCAAGGCGACGCAGTTCATGGAATACTACGACTCCCAAAAAGCGCTTGAGGCGTGTGAAGTCTAGCGAGCTCTGAATCGCGGACCGGCACCCGTCGGTTTCTCTGGACCACGATCGATAACTGCGCTCACAATGACCTGCCCGGTTGCCGGGTGGCCGCCGGCGTTTCGGCGCCGGCCCTGTAGTTGGGACGCGGACCCATGAGGGTGCGAGGTTTCGATACCGGTAACCGGTCGACATGGGTGCTGCTGGCGCTCTTCCTGGCAGTCGTCTGGAGTCTGTCGGGCCTGATCTTCCGCATGGTCGAGGAAGCTGACGCGGCTCAACTCATCTTCTATCGCGGAATTTCACTTTCGACCTTTCTGGTCGGCCTCGTCGCCTTTCGTTATCGCGGCGGCACGGTGCGCGCCTTCCGCGCTATCGGCCGGCCGGGGCTTGCAGCCGGCGCGAGCCTCGGCATCGGCTCGGTTTTCTTCCTCTACGCGATCATGAACACGACGATCGCCAATGTCAGTTTCATCATCGCATCCACACCGTTCCTGGCCGCCGCGCTGGCATGGGCCGTGTTGCAAGAGCGCGTGGGACCACGGACCTTAATCTCCTGCGCGCTGGCGCTTGTCGGCGTCGCCGTCATGGTGTGGGAGGGGTTCGCCTTCGGCGGCTGGTTCGGCAACCTGGCCGCACTGGGCGGTGCGTTTTTGATGGCGGGCTATACAGTGGCGCTGAGGCGCGGCAGCCAAGTCGACATGATGCCGGCGGTTGCCTTGAGCGGCTACATCGCCGCACTTATCGCCGTGACGCTGATCGATAGCTTCGCGATCAGCTGGCACGACTTCCTGCTTGCCGCGCTACAAGGCATCGTTATCAGCGCGCTGTGCAACACCGCCTTCGCCTATTGCGCGCGTCACATTCCGGCGGCCGAGCTGACGCTGCTCTCGATGCTGGAAACCGTCTTGTCGCCGTTCTGGGTCTGGCTGGTGATCGCCGAGACGCCGGAGGGGGCGACACTGGTCGGCGGCGTCGTGGTGCTGACCGCGATCGGATTCGAAGCACTGTGGCCGTTGCGCCAACGCTTGCTCCGCCGCGCACGGAGCGTCGGGCGCTAACCGAACGTCAGATCACGACGGCGCGCGCAATTCGCCGGCGAGCGCCACGACATCCTGCGGGAACGGGCCGGCCGGGCGGAACATCTCGAACATCAGATCGGTGCCGTTCCAGAACGTGATCAACCCCTCACCGCGCGAAGTGCCGATTTCCGCACGTGCGACGAGATCCCAATCGATATGGGCGTGGTGGGTACCATCGCCGACATCCAGCCGGTCTTCCTCGCCGTAGCGGCGGATGGTGAAGACGCCCACCAGGTTGGCACTGACCGCGTCGCTTCCGTTGGAGAAGATCAGATCGCCGGAGTTGCAGACCGCGTCCATCAGCGCCCGTTGCGCCGCGTTCATGGGTTTCCGGGGTCGCGCCATCACCGCCTCTCCAAGCAAGGGACGGCTACCTTAGATCGGATTACCCCTGATTGAACAGCGATGTGGTTTCGTCTGGTCGCCATGCGGCTGTGACGCTCAACGCTGCTTTCCACCCGTTAAGGCGACATAGACCGGCACACCCGCGAGCAGCAGAAGCAGTCCCCACATCGCGGCCTGGGGACCGGCGCCATAGATCGTCCACATCGAAAAGACAAAGGCGATCAAAGCAATCGGAACGTGTTTTCTGGGCCCCAAGACGCCCACGTGCCTGCCGAGCAGATGCAAGATGACGCCTTCGGCGAAACAGCAGAACACAAAGGGCACCATGTAAACGGCGATCGACAGGTCGACGATGAAGTCGTAGATCTCGATCAGCGCTTACAGGGCGCCCGATGCCTGAAGCAGCAGGATCACCGTCGATAAACCGACAGAGATGGCGATGCCCTTGGCGGCGACACCGTTGCGGTTGAGATCACCGAACACCTTTGGCAGCAGACCATGCCGTGCGGCGGCCATTGGCACCTGTGACATCAACAAGGTCCATCCGTTCAACGCGGCAAGCGACGACAGGATGACGGCCGTGGCCATGATGTACGCGGCGACCGGACCCCATATGGTGGACACTGCATCGGCGAACGGCGCATCAGACTTGGCCAAGGCGTCAAGTCCGACAATGCCCATGGTCGACATCGTGCCGGAAACATAAATGACCGTCGCTGTTGTGGTGCCGGCCATGGTCGCAATGGCGATCGTACGTCGCGGGTTTTTGACGTGTCCCGCCGGCACGGTCGCCGATTCCATACCGCTGAACGCAAACATGATAAGTGGCGCGGTTGCCGAAAGGGCCAGGAAGAACGGCAGCGGCGACGGATTGAGCGGCGTGAATTGGCTCCAATCCACCCAAAACAAGCCGAACAGTGACACGGCGAGCAGCGGGACCAGTTTCGTGGCCACCAATATGAGCTGAACCCGGCCCGCCTCCTTGACCCCCAACATATTGGCGAAGGCGACACCCCACATGGCGATCAACGCAATGATGACATTGGAAAGAGGTACCGCACCAAACCCGGGGACGAAGACGTGGAGGTAATCGACAACCGCTAGCGCGATCGCGGGCAAAGACGCCCAGATCGCAATCCAATATCCCCATGCCGCGAGGAATCCCGCGAAGTCGCCGAACGCCCGGCGCACATAAGCGTAGGGCCCGCCCGTTTCGGGCAAAATTCGGCTGAGCCGCACAAAGACAATGCCCAGGGATAAGGCGCCGACCGCGATGACGATCCAACCGATCAGCGCGACGGCGCCATAGGGCGCCAGGGCGGCAGGCACCAGAAAGAAACCGGCGCCGACAATATTGCCGATGACAAGTGCGGTGCACGACCAGACGCCGAGCGACCGGGGCGGACCGTCGTCCAGGACAGACGTTGCGCCTTCGCCCGTCTGAACCTCACCCGTTCTATCCGTCACCCGGCCCCCATTGCGATGCGGTCACAACCGATGCCGTCACCCATAGCGCGAGACGGCCCGAACCGATGCCACCCTTGGGTCTGTGGACGTAACCTGGCGCCTTGCTTAGGTTTGTTGTCCACCCCAATCGGCACGCCGAGACCGCGACCATTGTGAGCGTGGCGCTCTCGGCGCAAGAACCCTACACGAGAGGCCGACGTCATGTGTAACCTCTATTCCATGACCTCGAACCAGGAGGCGATGCGCCGCCTGTTCAGGTTCTCCAGCATCCAGCTCAACCTGCCGTCACTGCCGGCGATCTTCCCCGGTCACGACGCGCCGGTGGTGCGGCGTGGCGGAGAGGGCGGGCGTGAGCTGGTTATGGTGTCCTGGGGGTTCGTGTTGCCGCAAAAGGACAAGGCGCCCAAACGGGTCACCAACGCGCGCACTGATAAGCTGACCGAGAGCCCCTTCTGGCGCGGTTCGTTCGAAGAGCGCCGCTGCCTGGTGCCGGCGACCAGCTTCGCCGAGCCGAAAGGCAAGAAGCCGGCGATCTGGCATTGGTTCGGCATGACGGGCGATGAACCGCGCCCGCTTTTTGCCTTCGCCGGTCTGTGGCGATCGTGGCGTGGCAAGCTGAAAGACGAGTTTGTCGAGATGGATGTCATGGCGATCGTGACGACGACACCGAACGAGGTCGTCAAACCGATCCACCCAAGCCGCATGCCGGTCATCATCGACGAGAGCGACCACGACACCTGGCTTACTGCCGCGCCTGAGGACGCTCTTAAACTCGCCCGCCCTTATCCGGCCGAGAAGATGCGCATTGTCCACAAGGGCGAAACGAAGGACGACGCCGAGGCAGCGTAAGGTCTAACCGTCCAACCCCAACACCGCGCGCGGGTCGCGGCCGTCAAGCCAGCCGAGTGTCATCGTACCCTTCAACTCATAGCCGATCAGGCGCTGCAGCGTCTCGGGCATGGCACGCACGGTGTCGGGCGGCAGTGCCAGATACATCATCTCCTCCTGGCGCAGCCAGCCAAGACTGTAGCCGGTATATAGGCCGATACGCGGCGTCTGCGTCCGATTGGCGCCGGCGCCATGCCAGGTCGCGCCCTGCCACATCAGGATCGAGCCAGCCGGCATCTCGGCCGGGACCGCGTCGGCGGGATCGGGATGGTCACTGGTCGCCAGACGGTGACTGCCCGGCACCACACGGGTCGCGCCGTTCTCGGTGGTGAAGTCGGTGACGGCCCACATTATGTTGACCTCGAAACAGGGGTGCGGATGCGGCAGACGGAAGATGTCGTCATCGCGATGCAGGTTCTGGTCACCGGCGCCGGGATGGACCTCGATGCCCTGGACACTGGAGATCTGGTAGCGCACGCAGTTCGGGCCGAGCATCGTGTCGAGCACACCGAGCATAACCGGGTGTGCGGCCAAGTCTTGCAGCGTCGGACTAGAGGCCAGAATGCGACTGTGGATACGCTTTGTCCGGTTGTCGCCCGCACCAATCTCTGTCGCCGCGAAGTAGGGCGCGAGATCATTGGTGAGCGTCGTCATGACAGACCCGTCGACGAGTCCGTCGATGACGGCATAGCCGTTGTCCTGTAGCCCCTGAAGCGCGCGGGCGACCAAGTGAGCGTCTTGCGGTCCGGTCATGGCAGGCACCAGCCGCCATCGACCGGCAAGATGTGGCCGGTAACGAAGGACGCGGCATCAGACGCCAGGAAAACCACCGGGCCGACAAGCTCCTCCGGCGCTCCCTTGCGGCCCAACGGCGTCATGCTTTCGACCCGCGCCTTTTCGGAAGGGTCGTCATAACGGTCTTCGCTGCCGCGCATGTGGGATGTCATGTAGCCGGGATTGATGACGTTGACCCGGATGTTGTGCTTGCACCACTCAAGCGCCAACTGGCGCGCTAGATGATCGACCCCCGCCTTCGACACGCTGTAGCTGGTCAAGCGATCGAACGCAACCAGGCTGGCGTTGGACGATGTCAGCACGATCGAACCGCCGCCGCCCTGCTCGATCATGCACCGGCCGGCCAGCTGCGCGCAGTTGAAAGCCCCGGTCAGGTTGACGCCAATCATCTCGTCCCAATCCTCGGCCTCGATATCCTCGGCGGCTTTGGCGCGGCCGATGCCGTGATTGACCACCATGACATCGAGCTTGCCAAAGCGTTCGACAGTACCGTCAATCAGGCGCTGGCAGTCGGCGCGGTCACAGGCATCGAAGACAATATCCAGCACGGTGTGTCCGTTATCGCGCAGCGCGGCGGCGCTCTCGGTAACGACATCGCCCGTGCACCCGCACACCACGACGTTGGCACCGGCCTCCGCCAGGCCATGCGCGATGGCACGGCCCAGGCCGCGGCCCGAGCCAGTTACAATGGCGGTCTTGCCGGTTAGATCGAACAAAGCCGCCGTCTTCCCGGGTGTGCCCGCGGACATGACCATCTCCCTTCGTTTGGCAAACTCATCTAATCTTAGACAACTGTATAAGTTCTTGATAGCCTCCTTTTCATACAGTTCAGATTGGCCATGGAACCCATTCCTCGACCGAGCACGCAGCCGGAAATCAACGCTTTTCGACGATCGTGCCTGATTGAGGGAACGATCCTGTCGCTTGCCGAACACGGCACCGCCGGCACGTCGATCAGGACCATCGCCGCCGCGGCCGGTGTGTCCCATGGCTTGGCGCGCCACTATTTCGAGACCAAGGACGACCTAATGGCGGCGGCCTACCATCATCTTTGCGACGTCATATCGGAGAGTGTCCGAACGGCAGAGGAAGCAGCGGGCAGCGCGGCGATCGACAAATTGAAAGCGACGCCGCGCGCGGTTCTGTCCCCGCCCCTGTTCGATGACGTCCGTCGCCTGGCGTTTCTGGAATTCTGGCACGAGATCCGCCACAATCCGACGATCGCAGGGATCCACCAGAAACTCTACGCGCGCTATCGCCGCCGGATCGCGCGCCTGTTTCGCCAAGCAGCGGCCGAGACCGGCGCCGCCGTCAACGCTCGACTGGCCGCGATCGGTCTGCTCGCACTTCTCGACGGGCTTTGGCTCGAGCTGTCGTTGGACCATAACGGCTATTCGCACACCGACGCCCTGAAGCTTTCGCAAACCTATATCGATCAGCAGTTAGCGGCCGGTTCTCCTGCCTGACCTCAAGGAAACGTAGCGTCCGCCAGCGCGCCATGGCAGGCTTTCCGAGAGCGCTCATCCAAGAGAAGTCCGTCCCATCACCACGCCAGACGACAACACCGCACCGGAAAACGGTGCGACGACAAAACAGCGAAAGCGTGTCGCCGCCAGCGGCATCGTCGGCAATGTGTTGGAGTGGTACGATTTCTCACTCTATGGCTACCTCGCGCCGATCACCGCGCCGCTGTTCTTTCCGTCAGACGATCCCCTGACATCGCTGGTTCAGTCCTTCGCGGTTTTCGCCATCGGTTTTCTGGCGCGCCCGATCGGCGGCATTATCTATGGCCATATCGGCGACCGCATGGGCCGGCGTCATCTCCTCATGCTATCGGTTGTGGCGATGGCGGTGCCGACGGTACTGATGGGCCTTCTGCCGACCTATGCAACCATCGGCATTGCCGCCCCCGTTCTGCTCGTCATTCTACGACTGGTGCAGGGCCTGTCTGCGGGCGGTGAATTCTCCGGATCCATCATCTTTCTGGTCGAACACGCGCCGCCCCACCGCCGTGGCTTCATGGGCAGCCTGTCCAATTTCGGCGCCATGATCGGTGGTCTGCTCGGCCTGTTTGTCGGCTGGCTGGCGACCGAGTGGCTCGACGGCGAGACGATGAGCGAGTGGGGATGGCGCGTGCCGTTCCTGCTCGGTGTCCTGGTCAGTCTCTTCGGACTGTGGGTGCGCAAGGGCATGCCGGATTCGCCGGCCTATGTCAGACTGCAGGAGGCTGGTCAGGTCCTGCGCAACCCCATCGTCGCGGCGTTCAAACACCAAACGCGGCCGATGCTGGTGACAATCGGGCTCAACTGGATCGTCTCGGCCGGCTACTACGTGGTCTTCGTCTGGCTGATTACCGATCTGACCAAGGTTGCCGGCCTCACCATGCACGATGCCATGGGCATCGGCGTGCTGGGTCTTGCATTCGGCATGGCGCTGACGCCCGTCATGGGCCACCTTTCCGATCGTATCGGCCAACGTACCATGCTGGTCATCGCATCTCTGTTGACGGCGATCGCGGTCGTACCGCTGCTTCTGCTGGCCGATCAGGGAACCTATGGCAGCGGACTTGCCGCCCAGCTCGGCCTTGCCTTCTTGATGGCCGTGCTGCTGGGCACCATGCCCGCCGTCTTCGTATCCCTGTTCTCGGCAGACGCCCGTTGTTCGTCGATGTCGATCGGCTACAACGCGGCGCTGGCGCTGTTCGGCGGCACATCACCCCTGATCGCGACCTATCTGGTCGCGGCCACCGGCTGGAGCGGTGCGCCCGGCCTCTATCTCGCCGGCACCGCGCTGGTCTGCCTCGCTCTCGTCCCCTTCGTGCCGCGGACAATGCGCGAGTGAGCGGTTCCGACGAAACCGCGTCAGCCCGTGTCCTCGTCCACTTCGATCACCACGTGCGAATCCAAAACGAGATCGCATTCCAGACACTGCACTGTGCCGTCCGTGAAAAAAGTCCGCATCGCGCGTCAGCCAATCCGCCACCGTCTGGCGCCCCGGCATGTCGGTATCACGGCAGATCGCGCGCAGGCTCTCACCCGCCGCCAGCCGGTCGCACAAGGTCGTGGCGATCGCTTCGGTATAGGTCGACGGCCGGCCGCTTTTTCTGGTCAGGGCTCAGCTCCCGTCGTATGCGTGGCGCCCCCCGGCTTCACGCGAGTTCAACACCATGACCGACAAAGGCAACGATCAAGCCCCCGACGACATCCAGATCGAACGGCTCGGCAATCAGATCCACATCATGGATCAGGGCAAGGCCGTCGCCGTCACGATCGAGGCCAAGAACGGGCGGCGCCATCGTCTGGTGGCCGCGACCTCGGCGGTCGGCAATCTTGTCGGTTACCTAACGCGTGCGCGCACCAAGGCGATCGAGCGGCTCGAAGCCGCCGGCATCGATCATCAGATCAAGACCACGGTCGACACCGACACGATGGTCGAACCAAAATCGGTCAACCTGGGCGTTGCCCGCGACATGTCGATGGCCGTCCTGCAGATCGCCGATGCCAAGGGCGGCACGATCAATGTCAGCCTGGCGCCCAATCTCGTCGCGGCGCTGGCGCAACAGATGACACGCGCCGCCAAGGACATTGGCACCTGATCTGACACAGCCACGCAAACGCAAAACGCCCCGACCGCGAGGTCGAGGCGCAATGCTTCAACGATGGGGCACCCTAACCAGAATTGTCGCACATTGCAAGCAAAAAGTGCCGATACTTTTATCGAAACAAAACAAGGTCATAGATGCACAACGCGCGCATCGTTGTCAGATCACCGCGCCACCGGCGTAGCTCAGCGCGTAACAGAGACGCCCGCCATCATGGATTTCTTCATGCCCCTCAAATCGGGCGGCATGACCTGACGCCACAGCGCTATACGTGAACGCGCCGCTCTTATGGTGCGCCGGCCCCCGGAACGGCCGGTCCTCCGGCACCAGGCGCAACGCCTCGCGCAGGAAACGATAGGTATCGCTGACCGCCTCATCGTCGATGCCGTCGACAACACCGCCGGAATAGCTCATCGCCCAGACCGCCCGGCGATCGTCATAGACCGTCTCCAAGCCGGTGAAGAGGCGCATGCCAAAATAGATATCGCGATAGAGCAGCGAGCCGTCCTGCCATTCCAACTGTTTGGAACACGGCAGCAGCGGCTCGGCGGCATCGGCATCATCGCCTTGGCCGGCATAAGTACGCCGCTTGGCTTCCATCAGGAAGCCCTTAAGACCATGGTTTTCCATCATCTTATCCCTGGCTGAAAAATCGTTTACCCATCGCCGCTTGCCTCGTTTCGCGGCAGGCCATCGGCAAGGTGGATCCACGGCAACTGATCCCTGACGAACGAATGGTATTCCGGCGCAAACGCCTCCGGCTGCTCCATGCTCGCCACATAGAAATGAATCTCATTGGGGTAACGCTCGGTTGCAAATGCCACCGGCGTGCCGCAGGCATGACAGAAATAGCGTTTCGCGCCGGGCGACGACTCGTAAAACCTCGGTTCCGCACCGGTGAAGCGCCATGCGCCGTTGGGAACGCCGATCCACGTGGTGAACGGCGACGACGTGTTGCGCCGGCAATCGCGGCAGTGGCAGTGCGCGCACCAGTTCTCCTGTCCCTCGTACGCGAACGTGACGGCGCCACACATACAGCGGCCTTTCTTGACGGTCATCCTTTCGGCTCCTCGTTGACGGCGGCGGCGCCTTATGCCGATGATCTCGGCATCAACGCGATGACTATAATGGGAGAACAAACCATGGCCAAGGGATTCAACCCGTCGGGCACTTGGCAACCCCATGGCCGTGGCTTTTCCATGGGCGTCGTCCAGCATACCGGTCACGTTATCCACCTGACCGGTCAGGTCGCCTGGAACGAGGATGAAGAGATCGTGGGCCCGGGCGACATCGCCGCCCAGACGCACCAGTGCTTCGCCAACATCCGCGCGGTGCTGGCCGGCGCCGGGGGAATCCTGGACGACATCGTCGCGGTCACCACCTACTTCACCGACCGCGCCCAACTCCCGGCGATCCAGGCCGTACGCACGGCCTATTTCGGCGGTGACACCGCGCCGGTCAGCGCCTCGGTGATGGTCGCCGGCCTCGGCCATCCCGATTTCCTGGTCGAACTGACGGTGGTTGCCGTCATTCCCAAAGACCGCTTCGTCGATCCCGCCTGACGCAAACTATCACGCCTTGTCGAGGTAACGGTCCAAGCGGTCGAAACTGTCGTCCCAGAACTGCCGGTACTCGCCGGTCCACGCGTGCACCTCGCTCAGCGCGCCCGCACGCACCGCATAGATGCGCCGTCGCCCCTCCTTGCGGCGCGTCACCAGCCCGCTCTCCAGCAACACCTTCAGATGCTGCGACACCGCGCCCACGGTGACCGTCATGTCGGCGACAAGCTCTTGGACCGACCGCTCGCCGTCGCGCAACAGATCGAGCAGCCGGCGCCGGTTTTCGTCGGCAATCGCATGAAACACATCGGCGGGCTTGCTCACCATCGTTCTCATCCTATATTATAGCGATCACTAAAATATTAGCGCAGGTCCGCCGGCTATGCAGCCTTAATCGCCAGCGGGCCCTGGAGGGAAACCGACATGACACAGCACACCGTAGTTTCCAAAGACGAATGGGTCGCCGCGCGACGGGACCTGCTGGCCCAGGAGAAAGCCTTCATGCGCCAACGCGACGATCTAGCCGCCACGCGGCGCGGCCTGCCCTGGGTCAAGGTCGACAAGGACTACGTCTTTCACGGCGCTTCCGGCAATGTTTCCCTCGCCGAGCTGTTCGACGGGCGCAGCCAGCTCATGGTCTACCACTTCATGTTCGGCCCGGAATGGGAACAGGGCTGCCCAAGCTGCTCCTATCTGGCCGACCATTTCGACGGCCTCACCACGCACCTCGCCCAACGCGATGTCACGCTTGTCGCGGCCGCCCGCTCACCGCTCGACCGACTGCGCGCCTATAAGGACCGTATGGGTTGGCGGTTCCCCTTCGTCTCGTCGCTGGACAACGACTTCAACTTCGATTTCCACGTCTCGTTCACGCCCGAGGAACTGGCCGGTGGCGAGGTCTACTACAACTATCACCAGACCCAGTTTCCGGTCGACGAAGCGCCGGGCATCAGCGTCTTTTTCAAGGACGACGACGGCGCGATCTATCACACCTATTCAAGTTATGCCCGCGGCCTCGACAACCTGATCGGCACCTACCAGTTCCTCGACCTCGCACCGAAGGGGCGCGACGAAGACAAGCTCGATTTCCCCATGGCCTGGGTGCGCCGCCACGACGAATACGGCAGCTGACGGTTTTTGACGTGGGTCAAGGCGCGGCCTCGTGACGGGCGCTACCGTCGCAAAATCATGACCAACACACTCGTCGTCTGCTATTCGCGCACCGGGATAACGCGCCGTGTCGCCGATGCCATCGTCCTGGCGACCGGCGCGACGCTCGAAACCATCACGGAGGCACGCAGCCGCGGCGGCTTCTTCAACTACATGCGCTCGGGCAAGGAGGCGCTCTTCAGGCGCGCCGCGCCCATCGAACCGACGCAGCACGACCCCGCCGATTTCGATCTCGTCCTACTCGGATGTCCGGTCTGGGCCGGTCACATCCCCTCACCCATGCTGGCCTATATCGACGCCAACAAACAGCATATGCGCCGCGTCGCCTTCTTCGCGACGCAGATGTCATCCAGCGCCGAAAAGATGTTTCGTCAGATGGCGGCGCAGATCGGACACGATCCCGTCGCCACATTGGTCCTGCTGCAGCGCGACGTCGAAGCCGACGCCTATCGCGACGCCGCTACACGGTTCGCCGACGAACTCAGCACCGCGCACCGCACAGCCTGAGAACCGCGGCAGCGCTGTGGCGCATGCCTTTCCAACATATCTGTGACCGCCACGGCGTTGACTTCATTGATACCGCACGCCACGTTCCCACTTACAGGCGATCAGCCGCCGAGCCGCGCGGGCGCCGGCAACTGTGTTTCAGGCAACGGGGGTACGTTGACGATGAAGGTTCTTTTGATTGCAGCCGCTCTGCTTGGCGCCGTGACACTGTCTGCCTGCGACAAGAACTCGATCGCCGCGCCCTGCTTCAACGAAAACATCGGCGGCGGCTTCGGCTCCTGCGGCAGCAACCGCTAAACCTAGCGCCGTCAAGCAGCCTGACTACTGGCGGGATCGTCGAACGCGCCGATCTGAAGCGCTAGGTCACGAGCGGTTTCGCGGACTTCGTTGGCGAAAGCGGCATCATCAACCGTGCGCGCCATGACCATGCCGCCGATACACAAAGTGGCGATCGCAATGGCCTTGCGGCGCGCCGTCTCGTCGCCGCCGCCCACGCCTGATTGAAACATGCCGATCATGCCCTGCAGCAGCATCTGATAGGTCTCGCGCATGACCGGCCCGGCGCGCGCGATATCCGACGGCAACGCGACCATCGGGCAGTGGTAATCCAGATCCTCCAGATGCGGCCGTGACAGATAGGCGTTGACGATCTGCGCGGCGAACGTCTGACGCTCGCCCCCAAAGTCGACATCGACGCCGTCCCAGCGCTCGGACGGATTGCAGGTCGCGTAAAATTTCACGGCCTCGCAGAACAGTTCTTCCTTGTTGCGGAAGTGATTGTAGAAACCGCCGCGCGTCAGGCCGGCCTCGGCCATGACCTGATCGATGGAGACTTCGCTGAAGCCGTACCGGTTAAACAGACGGCGCGCGCACTCGATGATCCGTACGCGGGTTTCCTCTTTGTGTTCAGGGCGATAGGGCATGATCGCGGTCCTCCTTCACGATCATGTTAGCGTCATCGAGTATATGTTCTTGATCATATTTTCGTTGTTTCGAGACTGACCCTCCCACGAAGGAGGAAGCTTATGCAGCTCTACTATTTCGAGACCCCGAACGCGCGCAAACCCTGTGCGGTCGCCCGCCACACCGGTGCGCCGGTGGAGTATGTGCTGATCGACTTGACCAAGGGCGAGCACAAAACCCCGGAGTACCTCGCGATCAACCCGAATGGCAAGATTCCGGCATTGCGCGATGGCGATACCCGCATCTGGGAGTCCTGCGCCATCATGTGTTACCTCGCCCAGAAAACCGGCTCGGATCTTTGGCCCAGCGACCCCGCCCGACAAGTCGAGGTGCTGCGCTGGTTGCAATGGGATACCGCTCACTTCTCGCGGCATGCTCAGGCGTTCGTGTTTCAACACCTGATCAAGCCGGCTTTTGGTTTGGGCGACCCAGACCCGGCGGCGCTCGAAGAAGCCACAGGGTTTTTCCACCAGTTCGCCGGTGTGCTCGAAAACCATCTGAAGGGCCGCGACAGCCTGGTCGGCGACGGCCTGACGATCGCCGACTTCGCGGTCGCCTCTGCGCTGCCTTACGCGGAAAAGGCCAATATGCCGCTCGGCGGTTACGCCGAGATCAATCGCTGGCATGACGCGATGATGACACTGCCGGCGTGGCGAGACCCCTACCCCTCAGACCTCGCAAAGTCGGCCTGAGGTCACGTCCGTTGCCGCGCGGTGGCGGGATCACATTCCCGCCGCCGCGCAGCAACAAGCTCTAACTTCCCATAATCAGGCCGTACGCCATTCCTGCCAGCACCGCGCCGGTGAAGCCCAGCACCACGTAGGCGGCGAAAACACGCCGGTTGACCAAGGCGAAAACCGCCATCATTGCGGGAATGCAGCTGACGGCACCGGCAACGATGAACGCCATGCCGGCGCCCACACTCATGCCCTGCTCGATCAGGCCCGCGACCAGCAGCGGGGCGGCATAACCGTTCAGATAGGCGGGCACACCGACCAGCGCGCTCAACACGATCGGGCCGATACCGGATCCGCCGACCATACTGGCGATCGCGTCGGCCGGCACATAGGCGACCATCAGGCTTTCCAAGAGATAGGCCAACGTCAGCCACTTCAGCAGGAAGTATGTGTTGGCCAGCGACTCCCGGCTGAAGACCTCGCGGCGCGACGCCTCGCGCCAGAATAACCACACGGGCCTGCCGTCAAACCGTGACGGACCGCAGCCACAGCCCAAGCCTGCCGCGCCGGCGCGCAACGGGTTGGCGAACCAGCCCCGCGTCATCGCCATCTTGATGGCAAAACCACCCATCAGCCCGATGCTCACCGCGGCCACGGCCTTAGCAACCGCGAACGGCCAGCCGAGCGCGCCGGCGGTAATCAAGAGCGATGGCGGATCGATCAGCGGTGACGCCAACCAGAACGCCATGACGGCCGAGACCGGCGTGCCGAGCGCCAGCATGCCGGCGATAAACGGAATGACCTCGCACGAGCAGAACGGCGCCAGCCCACCGAACAGCGCGGCCAGCACGATCATGCGCGTTTCACGTCCTTCAAAGGCGCGCGCGATCATCGTCTCCGCGCCGCTTGCCTTCAGGTAGCCGATGCTCACGACGGCAAACAGCATGTAAGGCGCGGTCGACAGCATCGCGCTGCCCGTGGAACGCAACGACGGCAAGAACTGCGCGTTGTCCAACACCGCCAGTACGGCAAAAACGACCGCAATGGTCAGCCAGACCCGGTCGACCTTAAGGCCGCCCAGCGCGCCAAGCCGTTCAACCAGCGCGGTCATGACACTTTCCCGGCGACCTTGTCATTTGCCGGATGCAGGGCGTCCTGACAGCACTCGCACAGTAGAAAATCGGCCAGACTCTGAAGCCGGTCATAGGCCGCGCGGTTGATGATCGCGCGCCCCTGCTTTTCCTGCGTCACGACTCCGGCGGCAGCCAGGAAACGCAGGTGATGCGCCAACGTTGACGCCGGTATCTCCATACGGTTCTGGATTTCACCAACGGTCAGCCCATCATGGCCGGCTCTTACCAGCGACAACAAGACCTCCAGCCGCGGTTCTGATCCAACGGCCGCAAAGCCCTGGGCCGCCTCCTCAACGCCAACTGTTTCCATAGCTCGTCACCAATTCGATTAGACTTATATAACTAGTTTTCTAGTTATATTTTGTCAAGACGAAATGCGAAACGTGGTTTTGACCGCGATTCACGATTCTGCGTTGGGCCCGGCGATTTCTCCCAGGCGCCGCTTGAAGCGGCGCGCATAAGTGCCAATCTCGAACTCTACCAACCGACCGATGAACCAACGCCGCGCGATTGGAGGGAAACGAGATCATGGCGAAGAAACCACGGACTTACGAAGGCGGCTGCCTGTGCGGCAACATCCGTTACACCGTCACCGCCGAGCCCGAGTTTCCTCATCTGTGTTCGTGCACCATGTGCCGGCGCTGGAGCGGCGCGCCAACCACCGCCTGGGTGGAATTTCCGCTCGCCAACTTTGAGTGGACCGGACCGGGCGGTGAGCCCCGGTACTTTCGCTCGTCGGCAAAATCCCAGCGCGGCAATTGCCCGACCTGCGGCAGCGCGATGTGCACCATCGACGACGGCTACGACAACATCTCCTTGATGATCGGCAGCCTTGACCGCCCCAACCTGATCGTTCCGGACGTGCAACACAGCTACAAGTCGTTTCGGCCAAAATGGTGGCACCCGGAAGTCGGCAAAACCAAAGCCGGCTAGAGCCGTAGCCGGCACCGCGGCCGGCATCGCCAAACTTTGCCCCTCGACCGACGCGCGGCTTTGTCGCAATCTAGCGAGCAACGCCGCGTCAAAGGGCTTTTTTGGGGGCTTGGGTCATGGTTTCGGAGCCACATCGTCGCGCCGCCTGTCAGTGCGGCCAACTCAGTGTCACCGTCACCGGCGACCCCGACTTCGCCGTCGCGTGTCATTGCATCGCGTGCCAGCGGCGCACCGGCAGCCCGTTCGGCATCGGCGCCTATTACCGGCGTGACCAGGTCGAAAGCATAGACGGCAACGAGAAAACCTTCGACCGCGTCGCTGAATCGGGGCGCAGTCTGGCCAACCATTTCTGCCCCGACTGCGGCACCAATCTCTATTGGACGCTCGAGATGCGGCCCGACCACATGGGCATCGCACTCGGCTGTTTCGACGATCCCCACTTCGTGAAACCCGCCCGCACCATCTGGACCGAACACCAGCACGCGTGGATTCACCTGCCCGACGACCTTCCGGCCTTCAAAAAAGCAACACCACCGGGCTAACGGCGCTTGGCGGGGCAACGACGCTAACGGCTCAGGAGGCAACATGGCAACGGTCGACAAGCGGGCGGTTATGGCGGGCGCTATCGGCAACGCGCTCGAATGGTATGACTTCGCCGTCTTCGGCTTTTTCGCGACAGCCATCAGCCAGCAGTTCTTTCCCTCCAGCGATCCGATAGCGAGCCTGATCAACACCTTCGGCGTTTTTGCCGCTGGCTATCTGATGCGGCCCATCGGCGGGCTGATCTTTGGCTGGATTGGTGATCGGCTCGGACGACGGCGCGCGCTGCGCATCTCGATCATCGCCATGGCCATTCCGACCACGCTCATCACCGTACTGCCGACCCATGCCGACATCGGAGTTATGGCAGCGGTTTTGCTCGTGGTGTTGCGGCTGGCCCAGGGCCTCTCCGTTGGCGGCGAGTTCATCGGTTCGATATGTTATCTCGTCGAGACCGCACCCAAGGGCCGACGCGGTTTTGCTGGAAGCTGGGTTACCTTCACCACCGTCGGCGGCATGCTGCTGGGCTCGGCCGTTGCCGCCTTGCTGCATCTTCTCCTAACCGACGCGCAGATCGACGCATGGGGTTGGCGCCTACCGTTTTTGGGCGGTTTGATTGTGGGGATCGTCGGTTACTGGATGCGCCGGCGCTTGACCGAATCGCCGGAGTTCGAAGCCATCGTCGAGGTGCACCAACTGTCTTCGGAGCCCCTCGGCGAAGCGTTCCGCGACATGCCGTGGCGCATTCTCCAAACCGGCGGTGTCGTGCTGCTGCTGGGTGTCGGCATTTACACCCTGTTCGTCTGGATGCCCACTTACCTCTCCAGCATTCTGACGCCCGCCGTGCCGCACGCCCTCCTGATCAACACCGCCGCCATGATCCTCATGCTTGGCGTCATCGTGCTGGCGGGGCGTGCCGATGACCGCTTCGGCTACAAACCCGTGCTGCTATCGGCGACGGTTCTAATGGCTATCGTCGTCTGGCCGTTGTTTGCATGGATCGATACGTCCACCCTGATAGCCGTCATCGTTGCTCAGATCATCTTCGCCGTGCTCAACGGCCTTATCCAAGGTTCTATTCCGGTGACCCTGGTCGAGATCTTTCCGACGCGCCTGCGCTACAGCGCCATTGCACTCGGCTACAACGTGACGCTGGCGATCTTCGGCGGCACGGCGCCGCTGGTCGCGACCTGGCTGATCCACCGGACCGGCGACCTCTCCGCACCCGCCTGGTACCTCATCGCCATCGCCGTCGTCACCGCGATCGCGACGGCCGCTTTGCGGCCCCATCCGGATGCCCAGCAGCGCTAACTGTGTCGCAGAAGCGCCCAGAAACCGGCGATTCGTGGTGGTTCGCGCTGCTTTTCATCTAAGCCGTGCGGACCGTCACTGACGCATCGCCGCGTACAAGGCCAACTGCCGCCCACGTCCAATTGCGGGCGTTCAGGAAACCCGGTAATCGTTAACGCGATGCCACGCGGGGAATGGATGATGAAAGCGCCAACCGTCTTTTTGCTCGTCACGATACTGGCCGTTCCGGCGGTCGCCTATGACGAAGCTGACCTCACGCGCCTCAAGGAAACCGGCAACTGCGCCTCGTGCGATCTTAGCGGTGCACCGATGGCGTCGTTGTTCCTGCCGGGCGCCGATCTGAGCGGCAGCGATCTCACCAACGCGGATCTGCGCCGGACGGAACTGAGCGGCGCCAGTTTCGGCAACGCCATCCTCAACGGTGCTGACTTGAGCGACGCCAACGCCGCCTACGCCGACTTCAGCGCTGCTGATCTGCGCGAAGCCGACCTCAGCCGCGCCAACTTCTATTCGGCGGACATGCGCGAGGCCGTTCTCAGCAACGCCAATCTAGAAGGTGCGAACTTCGCCCGCGCCCACCGCGCGGGCATTACGGCCGTCGGCGCCAATATCTGCAGAACCACCATGCCCGACGGGCACGTCGAACACGGCAACTGCTGAAAACGCGGCGCAATTAGGTCCGCGCGCCGCGCCTACTCCTCATACGTGGTCATGCCGGGGATGTCCGGCGTGATAGGCGGCGGCAGAGCCGACTCAGTTTCCGAAAAGAGCGTCGGCTCCCACAGTATCACGGAGTTCTCTTCGTCCTGATGCGCCTGCCATGTCCGTCCGGTCGCGCTATCGAACACATAAAGTCCGTCGCCCGCGGACACCAGATGGTAGCGCCCGACATCCGCGCCGCTCGCCGTACCGGCCGGCTGGGCGATAAACACGTCGGCCTTGACCGGCGGGACCATCAGCACCGCCAGCGCGAGAACCGTGATGGCGACTGTAACGGTCAGCATGGATTTCATGGCGCTTCCCCGTGTTTGTTTGCGCTACTATGCCATGGCTTCAAGCGCGCCCGAAAGGCGGCTTGTGGAAGATTTCACGCACGAAGCGTAATCTGATGACACGGTTGGGCGCATTGCCGTTGGGGGGAGCGATGACCAAGACCGAGATGAAGAAGCTTCAGAGGCTTCTGAACAAGACCGGCGGCCTCCTGGTGCCCGACGGCTTGACTGGGCGCAATACCAAACGCGCCGTCGCTGACGCCCGTCGCCTTGCCAAACTGCCGGTCCGCGGCGGCGCCGACGAGACTCTGATCACCTGGCTCAAAGCCCAGCCCGACCCCTCCCGCGATCTGCCGACCGAAGGCGTCACCGCCATCGCGCGCGATGAGGTCGGCAGCCGTGACTACTACGAAAAGACCGCCGCGAAGCCCCATTGGCCGGGCGGCGCCAGTGGCGTCACCATTGGTGTCGGTTACGACCTCCGCTTTTCCGTACAGATCTTCAAGACCGACTGGGCCGACAAGCTGACGCCTGAGGCGTTCGATGCGCTACGTCCACACCTCGGCAAACAGGGCAGCAAAGCGAAGGCCGACAAGCTGGCATGGATCGTCGTGCCGTGGACCACATCCTGGCAGGTCTTCATCGCGCGCAGCCTGCCCAGCTATGTCAATCGGACGCGCCGCGCCTTTCCCGGTTTCGACGACCTGCCGGGCCTGTGCCGCAGCGTTCTCGTCAGCCTGGTTTTCAACCGCGGCGCCAGCTTTAGGGACACCCGCAACCAGAACCGGCTGGAGATGCGCAACATCCGCGACCACATCGCCAACGGCAACCTTTCGGCGGTCGCCGATGAAATCCTTTCCATGCGCCGCTTGTGGTCGAACAACACCGGTCTTCCGGCGCGGCGCGAACGCGAAGCCAAACTCTGGAAAAAGGGACTCAGGAGCCGTTAGGCGCGAGGCCTATGACGTAAACAGCGGATCGGTGGTCTCCGCCCATTCGGCGCGCAGCTTGTCGCCTTCGCCCTTGAACCGGTCGTCCAACGCTTCCATGGATTCAATCCGGTCGGCGCGGAAGTGGCGGAAATCCTGACGCAGCTCGCACCACGCCGCGATCACGGTGACGGAGATGTAATAGACGACGGCCAGCGGCAATATGGTCCGCTCGCTCGTCTCGCTCTTTTCGTTGCAGTACGTGATGGCAAGCTTGCGCTCCTCGCGCACCGCCTGGCGACAGACGCGCAGGTCGACGCTTGGATGCGGCGTGCCCCAGCCGGAAACCTTCAGCCACTCGCTTTCACGCCCGCCGGCCAAGCGTTCCGGCAGCACCTCGGCGATCTTGGCCGCCGCGCCATCGGCGGCATCCAGTAGGCCCTTGTCGCCCGTGCGCGTCACCAGCGACAGCCCGACCATGATGGCCTCGACCTCTTCGGACGAGAACATCAGCGGCGGCAGATCGAAGCCGCGCCGCATGACATAGCCGATGCCCGCCGCCCCCTCGACCGGCACGCGCATCGCCTGAAGCGCGGCCATGTCGCGGTAGACGGTCCTCAGATTCACCTCCAGCGTCTCGGCGAGTTCCGCCGCCGTCACCGGCTGGCTCGCCTGACGCAGCAACTGAATGATTTCGAACAGCCTGTCGGCGCGTCGCATCGTCTCTCCTTGGCCGAAAGACTAGATCAACACTCCTGACAACATGGTGTCAGGAGTATCTTGCTATGCCAACCCTCGACACCGACCACGAGGGTGAGCCGCCATGGCCAAGCCGACGACATCGCTCAGCAAGCCGCAGCAGGAGTTCATCGCCCGCCAGCGCCTCTTTTTTGTCGCGACAGCTGCGCCGGACGGGCGCGTCAACCTGTCGCCCAAGGGTCTCGACACGCTGAAGATCATGGCGCCCGACCGTATCGTCTGGCTCAGCCTTTCGGGCAGCGGCAACGAAACGGCGGCGCATCTCTTGGAGTCCGACCGCATGACGCTCATGTTCTGCGGCTTCGACGGCAAGCCCGGTATCATCCGCGTTTACGGTCATGCCCACGCCATCCATCCGCGCGACGACGCATGGAATGGCCTTGTCGGTCTCTTTCCCTCGCTGCCCGGCACCCGCCAGCTTTTCGACATGACGATCGACCTCGTGCAGACCTCCTGCGGCACCGGCATCCCGGAGTTCACATTCCAGAAGGACCGAGCAACCGACCAACTCCTACCCTTCTACGATGCCATGGGCGCCGACGGCCTGAAGGCCTATTGGACCAAAAAGAACACCGTCAGCCTCGACGGCAAATCGACCGGCATCTTCGAGCGTTGAGCGGTGAAACACACAGCGGCCCATCACATTGGCATTGTGCTCGTGGCAATCTCCGCGATCGCCTGGAGCACGGCGGGCATCTTCACCAAAGGCATCACGGCCGATGTCTGGATTATCCTTTTCTGGCGCGGCCTGTTCAGCGCCGCCTTCATCGCGCTCTATGTCGCCTGGCGCAACCCGCGTGCGACATGGGCCTGCTTCGGCGTCATGGGCCTGCCGGGCTGGGCGGTCGCGACCACCGGCACCATCGCGACCATCGCCTATCTCGCCTCGTTCAAGTTCACGACGGTCACCAACGTGGTCGTGATCTATGCCACCGCGCCTTTCGCGGCCGCGGCGATCGCCTGGCTCTTCGGGCGCGAGCGCACCAAACGCACCACCCTTGTCGCCAGCGCTGCGGCTCTCATCGGTGTCGTCATCATGATGAGCGGATCGCTGGGCACGCCCAACCTGACCGGCGACCTGCTTGCCGTCGTCATGACGGTCTTCATGGCGATCATGCTGGTCTTGATCGGGCGCTTTCCCGCCTCGCCCATGGTGCCGGCCATGGCGCTCTCTTCGCTTCAGATCACCATCATCGCCTGCGTCCTCGTCGATCCCTTCGCGGTCAGCCTGGGTGAACTCTGGTGGCTGGTCGCCTTCGGCCTGGTCCAGGCCGGCGCCGTCATCCTGCTGACCGAAGGCACGCGCCTCATCGCCGCGCCTCAGGCCGCCCTGATCGGCTCCCTCGATATCCCGCTCGCCCCGATCTGGGCCTGGCTCATCCTCGCCGAGCTGCCGCCGGCCGCGACTTTTGTCGGCGGCGCCGTCGTGCTCGCGGCCGTCGCCCTTCACATGCGGCGTGATTGGCAACGGCAACCGTCAACAACGCGCAAGCGCGCACGGCAACACTGATCCTTCGGCCACGACGCCGCCCTGGAATTGGTTATACTCCGCGGCCCATCGTCATGGACCCGGCCTCATGATCCTGACCTTCGCCGTCTCGGGATACCGTTCGCTGCGCGAGATCATCCTCGCGCTCGAACAGCTCACGGTCATCACCGGCCCCAACGGCAGCGGCAAATCAAGCCTCTACCGCGCGATCAGGCTGCTGGCCGACGTCGCCCAGGGCCGCGCGGTCGGCGCGCTGGCGTCCGAAGGCGGCCTGCAATCGACGTTGTGGGCCGGACCGGAGGCCTTCTCGCGCGCCATGAAGACCGGCGACGTTCCGGTCCAGGGCACCATGCGGCGCGACCGGGTCAGCCTGAAGCTCGGCTTTGCTGACGAAGACTACGGCTACGCGATCGATCTCGGCCTGCCGGTCGCGTCGGGCCGCTCGCTGTTCAATCTGGATCCTGAGATCAAGACCGAGGCGCTCTGGGTCGGCGAGCTTCTGAGGCGCCGGGGCGAATTGGCAAGCCGCAACGGGCCCAGCGTGCAGGTCCTCGACGACAGCGGCAAACGCGCCCACGTGCTGAACGATCTCTCCAGCTTCGACAGCATGATGACCCACGCCGCCGACCCGCGTGGCGGACGCGAGCTGCTGGCACTGCGCGAGCGCATGCGCGGCTGGCGTTTCTACGACCACTTCCGCACCGACACCGACGCACCCGCGCGCCGGCCCCAGGTCGGCACGCGCACACCGGTCCTGTCACCCGACGGCGCCGATCTGGCCGCCGCGCTCCAGACCATTCGCGAGATCGGCGACAGCGACGCGCTGGACGATGCGGTCGAAGATGCTTTTCCCGGCGGCGCCGTCGATGTCACCGTGACCGACGGCCTGTTCGAGGTCGTCATGCAACAGCACGGCCTGTTGCGTCCCCTTCGCGCCGGCGAACTGTCCGACGGAACGCTCCGCTATCTGCTGCTGGTGACAGCACTTTTGACACCACGCCCGCCACCCCTCTTGGTCCTGAACGAACCGGAGACCAGCCTGCATGTAGATCTCCTCGAACCGCTCGCACGCCTCATCGCCACCGCCAGCAAGCGTTCGCAGATCATCGTCGTCTCCCACGCCGCACCGCTGGTCGAGGCGCTGGACCGCGAAGCCGGCGCCACCGTCTACGCGCTCAACAAGGAACTAGGCGAAACCGTCATCCAAGGTCTCGACAAACCCGCCTGGGCCTGGCCGAAGCGCTGAGCGCGAGTACGGGACGCCGCTTATGGGAACCGACAGCAACGACGTACGTCTTCAAAGCGCGATAGCCAAATGGTCCCTCGAACCCGACGGCACGCCGATCGAAACGCCGTCAAGCTGGGTGTTGCCGGTTCGCCGCGACGGCCAACACGCCATGCTCAAGCTGATAAAGGACATCAGCGACGAAGAGCACGCCGCCGCCCTGCTCGCCTACTATGACGGCGATGGTGCGGTACGCTTGCTGAACGCGGCTCAAGACATGGTCCTTACGGAACGCGCGATCGGCAATCGCTCGCTCGTCGCCATGGCGACATCCGGCCGCGACGACGAAGCAGCCGCCATCCTCGCCGAAACGACCGCAATGTTGCACGCGCCACGGACGCAGCCGGTTCCCGCAACGCTTTGGCCTTTGGAGGAGTGGTTTTCGTCATTGTTCGAGCATGAGCACGAAAGCGCCCTGCTCGGTCGCTGCGCCGCCATGGCGCGGCGCCTGCTCGCCGCACCCACCGACACAACGCCGCTCCACGGCGACCTGCATCACGGGAATGTCTTGGACGGCGGCGAACGCGGCTGGCTGGCGATCGATCCGAAGGCCTTGCTCGGCGAATGCACCTACGACATCGCCAACCAACTCTGTAACCCCTACCCGCGCAGCGACGTCGTGCACGATGCCGACCGCTTCCAGCGACTGGCCGCGCTCTATGGCGAGCGGCTGGGGATCGAATCCCAGCGCATTCTCGACATGACGTTCGCCTATGCCGGCCTGTCGGCAAGCTGGGACATGGAAGACGGCGATCCCGGCTTCGCCCTCACCAACGCCGAGATCCTGGCCCCGCTCACCAGCAGCTAGGGCTCAGTCGGTACTCTTGTCCTTCTTGCCGCGGATCAGGTTCGCCAACATCGACATGATCGGTCCGACAACCTGCGGGCTCAGCGCGCCCATCGGATTGTGCGCGAACGACTTGACGCTTTCGGTGATGCCTTCGACCTCGGACCTGACGGCACGCAGGTCCGCTTCGACCGACTTGGCGCCGGCTTCCAGGTCGGCCAGAGCCATGTCGCGAACTTCCTCCAGCATGCGTGTCTCGGTGCCCGGCTTCTGCGGCTGCGCACCGACAAAGAGAATGATCGCCAGCACGGTATCAATAGCGGCAACAACCAGCGCTGCCAGCGTCGGTTCCAGTAGCGGAGCCAAATAGAGATAACCCGCCACATTCAACATGGCGAAGGCGAACAGCCCGACAATGCCGGCCACCAGCAACAGGCTGGTGCGCCGCACCATCGCGCGCAGCCTAAGCTCGGTCAGCAGGCGTTCCGTGCGCCACAAAATGCGCAGGTTGCGGATCAGCATATCCATGATCCCGCCCCTTACCGGCTCAACAGACGGCCGGCGACGATGCCCAGAACGAACGCGGCGAGCACAGCGACCAGCGGACGCTCGGCGATTTCCTTACCGGCCTCGTCGGCCAGATCGCCCAGCGCCTTTTCGATATCCTTCAGCTGGCTCTCGTGTTCGTCGCCACCGTTCTCTTCACCGTCGCCATTGTCGTCATCAAGACCGTTGTCATCGTCGATGCCCGACACATCGCCGTCATCGGCATAGCCGTGCGTTGACGAGGCCCATTCGCGCCTCGCCTCCGCCGCCTCCTGCTCGTCGCGCGCGCGGCGCATCTCATCGACCTCCGCGCGCAGGTTTCTTATTTCGGCGCGTAGCGCCTCCTTGCTGGGCATCGCGCTCTCCTTAGTGTTGCTACAGGGCTTTTCTTAGTCGTTCGTAGGCCTTCTCGAGCTCGGTCCCCAATTGATCGATGGCGTCGCCAATCGCCTTGCCGCTATCGTTCAACTCCGCGTCGGTCTGGAACTTGTTCCACTTCTTCTCCAACTCGTCCCATTCGTCCTGGGCATCCTTGGATCCCAGATGGATCTTCAAGGCCAGTTCGTCGCGGCGGCGTTTCAGGTCTTCGATCATCTCGTTCATGCTCGTCACTATCCAACTCCCGTATTTGGCTGCGCACACGCGCCATGATAGCAAAGCCATACGTTCGTCATAGCCCGGTGCGGTCTGAGCGATAGGAGTACCTCTGATGACCATAAAAACGCCTAGCGCCATCCCAAGTCCCACTCTTGAGGTCGGGCCCGACAACCTCTCGTCCTGGAGCCGGGCCGACACGCGCCGCTGGGGGTTCCATAACCTCCATTCTCTATCGCGTTTCAGCTTTTCGGTACGCGCGCCCGCGGTGATGCCGCTCAAAAAGGCCGCAGATTTGCGCATTCTGGACCTGCCGCGGGTGCAGAAGCTGACGGCGACCCCGTTCTTTTCGGCTATGGCGGTCGTGCGTGGCGGTGACGTCATCTACGAGCGCTACGCGCCGGACTTCGGCCCCGATCGCGTGCACTCCATGCAGTCGATCACCAAGACCACGGTGCACCTGATCATCGCCAACCTGGTTGGCCAAGGTCTCCTGGATATGGCCCAGCGTGTCGATCACTACGTGCCCGAGATGGGCTCCGGCTACGCCTCGGCAACTGTCCAGCAAGTCGCCAACATGGATGTCGCCAACAATTACTCGGAAGACTACGGCGACGTACATGCCGACGTCTTCGCCCAGGAGGTGGCCATGGGCTGGCGCCTGCCCTATGGCGACAGCGCCGAAGAAACCCTGCGCGGCTTCGTGCTTGGGGTTGATAGCGACGACACGACGAACCACTCCGGCGCGGCCGACTACAAGTCAGCCAACACCGATGTCTTGGGCTGGATCGCAGAGCGCATCACGGGTCGCTCGCTGCGCGCCATGCTGATCGACATCGTCGAGGCAGCAGGTATCGAGGGCACGTTCTACATCAGCTGCGACCGCGATGGCGTTCCCGTCGTCAGCGGCGGCGGTTTGCTGACCGCCCGCGACCTCGCCCGCTATGGCCTCCTGCTCGCACGCCACGGCCAGGGCGTTGACGGCCGCCAGGTCGGCGACGCCGCCTTCACGGCCCAGTCGATCGCCCATCCCGGCCCCACCATGCCGGCGCCCGCCGAGTTCATGAGCTACTCCAACCAACTCATGACCAACGGCCGCTGGCTCGGTCATGGCGGTTACGGCGGTCAGTTCCTGCTCGCCGATCCGCAAACGGACATGGCGATGGCCTTCTTCTCGGTCCTGGAGAACCGCGAAGCCATTGACCGGCCTTACTACAAGGACGTCATCACCATGGGCACCGAGATCGCCGCGCTCCTGGAATCCGGCTAAGCCTATGTCGACGCCGCACGCCTCACCGCTGACATCGCCGGAGACGGCCGGCTCGCACATGGTACATCACATTCCGCGCGCGATGCCGTCGACGCCGATCAGCCACGTCATCGACACGCTTCAAGGCCAGCGGTTCGACTGCGCCGATACGATTTTTGTCACCGACGACCACGGTCATTTGGAAGGCATCGTGCGGATCAACGATCTGTTTGCCGATGGCGAGCGGCCGATCGGTGAAATCATGGAGCCCGAGCACCTGGCGGTGCATCCCGATGACGACCAGGAAGCCATTGCCGTGCTGGCCATGCGCCTCAAGATGATCGCCGTGCCGGTGGTCGACAATGACGGACGGCTGATCGGCGCGGTACCGCCCGAAGCACTTTTTCGTATCCTGCGCCACGAGCACATGGAGGACTTGCAGCGTCTGGCCGGTATCGAACCGCATGAGCACGGTCCCGACGTCGCGTTGGACGCGCCGATCTTTGATCGGTTTCGTCGTCGCCTGCCCTGGTTGCTTGTCGGGCTTTTGGCGTCCTCGGTGATCACGCTGGTCATGACAGGTTTCGAGGAGAGCCTGGCGGCGAATGTCGCTGTCGCCTTTTTTGTTCCGGCACTCGTCTATATCGCCGGCGCGATCGGCAGCCAAGCCGTCTCGGTCGCCGTGCGCGGCCTTGCGGCCGACCATGTGGCCATCGTTAGCCTGATCCGCGACGAGTTCGTCATCGGTGTCGCGATCGGCGCCTCGCTTGGCCTCGTCGCCTTCGTTGCCGTCTATCTCGTCTTCGACAACGACGTGCTGGCGCTTGCCGTCGGCCTGGCGGTGCTGGGCGGCGGTACGGTCTCGGCCGTCGTCGGCTTCGGCCTGCCCTGGCTGTTCCAGCAGTTCGGCGCCGATCCCGCCATGGGCAGCGGCCCGATCTGCACCATCATCCAGGACGTCGCCAGCCTCTTCCTCTATTTTGTTCTGGTCAGCGCCCTCATTCTCTAGTCAGGTCCATGGATTCCTCCGCCTACACCGCACGCGCCTATCGCGATGAGGCCGATTACGCGCTCCTGCGCCGTTTCCTCGTGCGCCTGTTCGCCGATGATGGATTCCCCGTTCAGTGCACCATCGGCGACCTCGACTGGTGGCGCTGCCAAAGCGACGATCCCGACCAGGAGATCGCGACCGCCCATCTATGGTTCACATCCGCCGGCGACCTCGCCGGCTTTGCCTGGCCCGCCGATGACGAGGTCGACATCTTCGCGCAAGCCGCACATAAAGAGCTCGAAGACACCATGATCGCCTGGGCCGAGGAACGCCGTCTTCGCCAGCAAACCGGCGGCGCGGCCGTCACGTTTCAGGTCCAGACCTTCGACAGCGACACCGCGCGCCAAGCGATCCTCAAACGGCGTGGCTACGCCTATGATGGTTCCAACATCGTCTACCGCCAGCGTTCGATCGACGCGCCGCCGCCACCGACGCCCTTGCCCGCGGGCTACACCATCCGCCTCATGGATGGCGAACGCGACATGGCCCAGCGTATTGCCGCCCACCGCGACGCCTTCGCGCCGTCCAAGATGACCGAGGCGCGCTATCGCTATGCCATGGCTTCGCCGACCTATCGCGCCGATCTCGATCTGGTGGTCGCTGACGCAAACGACGACGTCGCCGCCTTCACGACGATTTGGCTCGACGACAACAACCGGCTCGGCGTCTTTGAACCCGTAGGCTGCCACGCCGACCACCGGCGCCGCGGCCTGGCCCGCGCCGTCATTACCGACGGTCTGCGCCGGCTGCACGGCCTCGGCGCACGCCACGCCATCATCGGTTCCGATATGGACAACGAAGTCGCGAACCCGCTTTATGAGTCCCTTGGCTTCGGCGACGACGCGACGACGAGCTGCTGGACCAGATCCCTTTCTGCCTGATGTCGCTTGCGCCCGGCCGCTCTTGGGTGTGAAATCGTCCGAGCAATGGAGGTCTGTCATGGGTTTTGCTCAACAGGATGTCTCCGGCGATCCCATCGCGCTCAGTGGTGTATCCGAACAAGCGAACGGCCTCGTCCTCTCGTGGGCGGATGGCGCCGAAAGCTTCTTCCACTTCGTCTGGCTACGCGACTGCTGCTACTGCGAACACTGCGGCAACAGTTATTCCAGCAAACGCTTCGTCGTGCCCAGCGACGTACCGCTCGACGTCCGCCCGTCGTCGCTAGCAATCGGGGATGGCAACGAACTTGCCGTCACCTGGGCGCACGACGGTCACCGATCGCATTATCCGTCCGCATGGTTGCGCCAGAACCGCTATGATGACGAGGCTCGGGCCGCGCGCCGGCACCAACCGATCCTGTGGGATGCCGGCATCAACGATGTGCCCCCGGCGGTCGACTTCGATGCCGCGCGCAACTACGACGACGACCGCCTGGACTTCTACCGCAAGCTCCGCGACTACGGCTTCGTGCTGGTCCGCGGCGGACCCAAGGAACTCGGGTTTGTCGAGGAGGTCGCAAGGATGATTGGCGACCTCGGCGACTCCGCCTACGACAGGATCTTCGACCTTTCGCCCAAGGGCAAACACAACACCATGGGCAACACGTTTCGCACGGTGCCGCCACACACCGACGAGGCCTACCGGTTCGCGCCACCCGGCATCAATGTGCTCGGCTGTATACGCCCGGCCGATGACGGCGGCGATTCGATCCTGGTCGACGGATTCCGTCTGGGCGAAGTCCTGCGCGCCGATGACCCCGAGGCCTTCGCGCTCTTGGCCCGGACGCCGAACGTGTTTCACCGCGTTCACGGCGACCAGCTCGACCAACGTTGCTACACCCGCATGTTCGCGCTCGACGAGCGGCAGAACATCGTCGGCGTCAGGATCCACACACGCTCGTCCGGACCGATGGACCTGCCGGCCGATCTGGTCGAACCCTTCTTCGCCGCCTATCACAAACTTTCGGCCTTGATGACAGCGCCCGAAAACCAGGCCCGCTTCGCGCTGCAGGCCGGCGAGACCGTGCTGTTCGACAACCAGCGTGTGCTGCACGCGCGCACCAGCTTCTCCGGCGCCGACCGACACCTGCAGATCTGCAACGTCGCGCGCGAACAATTCCACCAACGCCTGCGCCTGCTCGCGCGCTCAATGGGTTATGTCGACGAAGCCGAACAGATCCTGGCGCAAGGCGTCGCGGGGTGAAGCGCCGGCGACCCGGCACGCGGTCCTCGGCAAGTTACGGCTTTGCCACGCTATCTCTTGTCATCTCCTGTATGCCGTCCGTCGCAGCGCCCGAGGCACCGCACGTCTTTCCCATCTATGACAATCATCTGATCCTGCCCTTCATGTGTATGGGCGATGAGGCGCTCACGTGGTCTCAGTCGATGGCGGACAGCATTGGCGGGCTTGCCCCCGGCGCGACGGTTTTCCGGCTTCATGATGACGGCAGCCTCAGTCCGGCCACGCTTGGCACGCTCGTCTGCGTGCGTGGTGAATGCCGGGGTGACCACGCGGGCCTCGCCGTTGACGGCGGCGAACCGGAGCGGAAGGTCGTCGCAGTTATGCCGGACGACGCATACGGTTCCGCGAAGCCGTTCCTTGCCAGTCCGACGCCGGATGACTGTTCAAACCTTCCGCCCCAAGGTAACGATCCCGAAGGATTTGGATTCCCCACGACGACACCCTTTTGCGCAACCTACCGCACAGGGGATGATGGCGGCATGACGATCCAGATTGCCGGTCACGGCTGGATGCAAGAGAATGGTTGGCCGGTCTATCGCTTCTTTTCGCGCACTGTCGTGGTAGACCACACCGTACCCTGGGTTGATCATGGTGACGGCACGTCGCCGCTTGAGCCGCGCTTTGCCTGGAGTCGCATCGACGGCGCGGCTCATCTCCTTTGGATCCGCGAAGATGGCATTATCGGCCCACAGGCCTTCACGCTTCGCGAACAGAGCGTTGACCCGAACGGCAATGCGAGTTGGGTCGGGACCTATCAAGCGGGCGGTCAGCCCTGCGACTAGAGGTCTCGGTTCCTATGAAGCTCCGATTGCGTTAAGCCGCCAAGGTGACGAAAAGTTCAGGTGAGAGGCCACCGACGTGACGTCAACCGACATTAAATCAATGCGGCTCTACGCCCATCTCGACCGTTTGACGAACGAGATCAAGGCTGCCGGCATCGATCCGGATGGCCCACTGACCGTCGATCAGCTCAGCCCGTTCGACAACCTGCACTATCACGGCACCGACGCCATGGATCGCGCGATCCAGGAGCTGGGCATCAATGCCAACAGCAACATTGCCGAGGTCGGCTCCGGTCTTGGCGGTCCCGCGCGCTACATCGCCGATCGCACAAGCTGCTGTATCACGGCGCTGGAACTACAGCCGGATCTCGACGCCTTCGCCCAAAAACTCACCCGGCAATGCGGCTTGGACGACCGTGTCGCCCATCGCTGCGGCGACATTCTTGACGGTCCGCTCGAGCCCGGCGCCTATGACGCAGTGGTCAGCTGGCTCGCCTTCTATCACATCGCCGATCACGCGACGCTCTTTGTCCGGATCGCCGATGCGCTGAAACCGTCAGGCCGTCTCTATGTCGAGGACATCGCCGGGCGTGGCGATTTCACGGCGGAAGAAACAGCCTTGCTACGCGACAAACTCTATGGTCAATCGACGCCGAGCCTCAACGCCTACCGCGAACAACTGGCCCGTGCCGGGTTCGCCGACATCCGGCTCGACGATCTCTCCGACGATTGGGCCCAATTCACCCACGATCGCATCCTTGCCTACCGCGCTAACCGCAACCGCCATGTCGCCCTGCACGGCGAAGTAACGGTCGCCGAACTCGAAACCTTCTATGGCGCCGTCGACCGGCTGTTTCAATCCGGCAAGCTCGGCGGCCTACGCGCGATCGCTCGCAAGGCCTGACGCCTACGCCCTCTCAGATGTCCAAATCCTTACCGACCATCATGCGATGGCCGTCGACAGTGCGCAGGGCGAACTCACGCATGCCCCAGGGTTCCGAGCGCACGTCCTTCAGGATCTCCGCACCCGCCGCTTTGACGTCCGCAAAGTAATCGTCGACCTCATCGACAACGAGATACGCAAAATAGGAGTGATCGCCCAGGTCAGCAGGCGGAATCGCGTCCGGGCATTCGCCTGCCATAATGCGGCAGCTTTCCTTGACGAACATGCGCCAACCGGGATCGCCGATCTCGCGAATCTCGAACCCCATTACGTCGCGATAGAACGACGCGGAAACCTGAAGGTCCGGCACGGCGATAACAAAGAACGTGTGGGTGATCATGGGCGAACTCCGGCAAGACGATGGCGTGCGCTAGCATTGCACAGGCCGGTGCGCGTGTTCACCCTTCAACAGAGGTCAACGGTAGGGAAATGATAAGTCCGGTATCAGGCCTTGCTGCGGGCAAAGAACGCGATGCCGAGCAGAACGATCACCGCAACGATGACGGTCACGACGTAGATATCAAAGCCACCGATCCAATGTTCGAGGCGGGAAATCTCCGTCTGGACCGACCGTGTGTTGCGATCGTTCTGCATGAAGTATTCGGCGATCAACACGCCGGACGCCGTCGACGTCGCGATGGTCAAGATCGCAACGATCGTGGTCCGCAGTTTTGTGAGGCGATTTCCGGCCATGGTGCCGACAACTCCTCAGTGTTCGCGCTCACCACAGAGCGGGCGGTTCGATACCGCATCGTTCTCCGTGGCCGGGCAACATTGCCCAAGGGGTCTGTTCAACCCAACCTCAGAATAAGGCGTGACGCCTGAACAAAGTGTGACGGATTGCATTTCTTTGTCATTCGCTTCGATGTCCGTCAGACCCGAATCGCAGAAAAACACTTCATTATTTCAATGCGTTAGAGAGTTTTGAGACATGTTTCCTTCACGTCATGTCCGATGCCGTATCGTCAGAACGTACGAAGAACACCGTCAACGACAGCACGACGAACGTCACCACGCACGTGACATAGAACGCCGACCCATAGCTTCCGGTGATCGTATAGAACAGCGCCATCACCGCGACGCCGAGCGTGGCGCCCAGTTGTTGCATGGTCATCATAATGCCGCTCGCCTGGCCGTGCTTGGCGATCGGAATGGCCGCCGTGATGATGTGGCGCGGCGCGATGAACATGGCGGCATTGGCCATGCCCCATGCCGTCAGCGCGGGGATCATGACGACATAGCTCTGCCATCCCGACGCAACGCCCAGCCATAACTGGGCGACGGCCGCCATCAGCAGACCGGCCAACGCGACCTTCTTGGCGCCCCACCGGTCGGTCAGGCGGCCCGTTGGAACGGCCGTTATGGGCACGGCGCCGACAGCCACCAACAGCGCCACGCCGGTCATCAAGGGGCTCATACTGAGCACGTCCTGCAGGTAGAGCGCACCGAAGATGACGACGGCCATCTGATTGAACTGCGCGGTGAAGATGACCAGGTTCGACACCGTGAACGTCCCGCTGCGAAACATCACGATATCGATCAAGGGCGGCTTGAACCGCGTCTCGACGACCACAAACACAGCCATCACGACAACACCGCCACCCAGCAGTCCCAGAATGAACGGATTCGACCAGCCGAGTTCCTGGCCTTCCATCAGCGCAAAGACGATCATGCTCAAACCGGCGACCAGGGTCAGAAGGCCCAACCAATCCATGCGGCCGGGCGGCTTGTCGCGTTCGGGGTCGCGCCACGCGGCCAGCACCATGAGGCCGATGGCCGCGGCGATGAACGGGTTGATCCAGAAGATCCAGCGCCACGACAGGACTTCGATCATCAGGCCGCCGACAAACGGACCCAGCGCCAGAAACACCGTGCCGGCGGCGCTATAGATGCCCAGCGCCATGCCGCGCTCTTCGGGCGGAAAGGCGATCGACACCATGGCGAGCGAGACCGGGAAGATCAGCGCCGCGCCGACGCCCTGCACGATCCGCGCGATAATCAACGTCGTGCCGTCGACGGCGAAACCGCAGGCCAGCGACGACAGGCCGAACAACAAAACCGCGCCCAGCATCGTCATCTTGTGGCCGATGATGTCACCCAGCTTGCCGCCGGCCGCCGCCAGACCGGCAAAGACCAACAGGTAAGCGTTGATCACCCAATGCGATGTTGCCTCGCTCATGGCGAGGTCTTGACGCATGGTCGGCAACGCGACGCCGACTACCGTCTCGTCCAGCAGGATCACACCCATGACCCCGCCCATGGCGGTCAGCACCCACCATTTGCGCCGATGTTCAGCGACCAACACGACGTGCGCCCCTACCGTCGCCGGTGACCGCGGCTCCTAGACGCCGCAGGCGGATTTTATCTCGGCAATCTTGGCATCAATCTTTTCGTTGTATTCGCCGCCGGCGATCTCAAGGCGCTCCTCTTCGGTGCCCGTAACGACACCGTAAACTATGGCGGCAGGAACGAACGAGAAGACACCCGATGCCATTTCTTGGGCAACATGGGCCTTTTCGCTCTCCAGGACGCGGATATCGCCTTCGGCGGTGGCGCAGTTCACCGGTTTCGCGACTTCCTTTTCTTCCTGCGCAAAACGCTCCGTGCAACCAACCAAGGCAACGCTTGCGACGACAGCGGCCAACAAGACTTTCATGGACTCCCCCTCTCCGTCACCGCGGCGGATAATGGGTATCCGTGGCGGCATCGATAGCCTCGTCACAGCATGGGCGCTTGGGGGGCGCGCGGTCAAATGGTCAGCCGCGCTTGACCGCCTCCATCATGGCGGGGAAGTCAGGCCGGTTCATGATCGCCTGGCAGCGGGTGAACCGGTTCATCGCGTAATCCCAGTAACTCGCGAACTCATAGGCCGGGCGCGGGTTGGCGTTGACGTGCTGCAACACGCCCCACAGCGTCCACAACAGGAAGACCAACGCCTTCTGCATCTGCATGCGGCCCATCTCCGCTTCCGTCGGCTCGCGCCCGACATAGGCTTCCAGGAATATGCGGTCCTGTTCCTCGGTGAAGTCGGATTCGACCGAAAAGTCGCCGAGATCCCAATAGGGATCGTTGTTGCCGCCGAACTCCCAATCCAGGATGAAAACCTGGTCGCCCGTATCGACAAGGTTCTCCGGCGCCGGGTCGTTGTGGCAGGGCACAAACGCCTTGCAGGTTTCGTTCAAGACCGCGCGAATGCCCTCGGCCTCTTCCTGCACCCGTTCGTACCCCTCCGGCAGTTCGGCATTCTTCGCCCGCAACACGTCCAGGTACTCCTGTGCCACCGTCTTCGGTTCGAAGCGGTTCAGCATTTGCTTGCCGCAGGTATGTAGGCGATGGAAGGCGCGCGCCGCCCGCCGTACCGCCTCGGGATCGTCCAGCACGCCGGGCTGGCGCATGTCGATGCTGCCCTCGATGAAGGCGGTAATCTGAATGCCCGCCGCGACGTCGTAGTGCACCAGTTTGGCGCCCACGCCGACCTCGTCGGTCAACTGGCCGGCCTGGCAATCGGCGGCGCGGTCAACATACTCTTCGGTCCCGGCCCCGGGGATCCGAACCACGTACCGCCCGCCGTTCACCGTGATCAGATAGTTGCGGTTGGTCATGCCCGCCAGCGGCTCCAGCGGCACGCTCTCCGCCTCGACCTTGCCTTCGCCGATCACCTCCGCGGCAACAGCGCGCGCCCGCGCCCGGCGCTCCAGTTCTTCGTTATCAATGACGTCTTCTGTCACGGCTTCCCCCACCTTCCTGTGACAAGCGCCTAGACTCTGAACCGCGCGCCGTCTGGATCATAGAGCGGCCCGTCATGGCGCTTTGCTTTGACGGCCTGGCCATAGACCTCGACCTCGTAGTCGTCGAAGCCCGCGTCTTCTGTCGGCACATAGCCATAGACAATCGGGCACCCGACCGTGTGGCCAAAGTCAGCGCTGCAGGTCACGCCCAGCGCCCGGCCGTCGCGCAGGATCGCCTCGCCGCCGTTGACCGGCACCTTTTCGGCGAGCGCTAGAGTGCATAACAGTTGGTCCGGGCCCGCCTCGCCGACCTTGGCCAGCGCTTCGGCGCCGATGAAATCGTTCTTGCGCTTCGAGACGAAGCGCTCCATGCGTGCGTGATAGGGCGTGTAATCCGGCGACATGTCGGCCGCCCAGGCCAGGTTGCCCTTTTCCATGCGCAGGCTGTTGAGCGCCCGGTAGCCCGCATTGACCAAACCGAAATCGCGCCCGGCCGCGTCCAGAACGCCATAGACATGGATGGCGTATTCGCTGGGGATGTGCAGCTCGTAACCGAGCTCGCCGGAATAGGAGACCCGCATCGCCAGGACAGGCGCGGCACCGACGGTCAGGTGTTTGGCTTTGGCAAAGCGGAAACTCTCCGCATCCACCGGCTCCTCCGTCACCACAGCCAGGACATCGCGCGCATGTGGCCCCGCCAGGTTCAGGACCGCGTAACCGGATGTCACGTCGACCATGTGAACCGACCCGTCATCGGGCAGATGGCGCGCGATCCAGCCGAAGTCGTGATCGCCGAACGCCGTGCCCGTCACGGCGTAGTAGCGGTTCTCGGCCAACCGGCAGAACGTCAGGTCGGCCTCGATGCCGGCGCGCTCGTTCAACAGCTGCGTATAGATGACGCTGCCTTCTGGGCGATCAACATCGGCGACGGCAAGATGCTGCAGGGCCGTCATCGCGCCTGGCCCGACAATCTCCACTTTAGCGAACGACGACTGATCGAACAGGCCGACACGTTCGCGCACCGCCTTGTGTTCGGCGGCCACATGCTCGAACCAGTTGGGCCACTCGAAGGACGGTTTGTCGACCGGCTCGACCCCCTCCGGCGCGAACCAGTTGGGTCGTTCCCATCCGGCTTTCGAGCCGAACACCGCGCCCTTCTCCTTCAAGACGCCATAGAGCGGGCTCTTGCGGATCTCGCGCACCGAGCTGTGCTCCTCCACCGGCCACTTCATGGCATAGTGCTTGGCGTAGATCTCGATGCCGCGGTCGTACATGAAGGCGCGGGTGTTGTGGTGGAACTGGAAGCGCCGCACATCCAGCGGCCATAAATCCATGGACGGCCGCCCGTCGATGATCCACTCGGCCATCACTTCGCCCGCGCCACCGGCCGCGGCGATGCCATAGATGAAACCGCATGAGGTGAAGACGTTGTCGTACTCCGCGACCTTGCCCATGACGAAGTCGCCGTCCGCCGACATCGGGATCGCACCGTTGATCAACTGCCGGACACCGACCTCGCCGACCACCGGCGTACGTTTGGCGGCATTCTCGGCCAGCGGCGCGAAACGCTCGTAATTGTCGGGCAAAAGTTGCTGGTCCCAGCCATCTGGAATGCCGTCGCGCGCGAAGGCCGGCGTGTTGTTTTCGTAACCGCCGACGACGATGCCGCGCACCTCTGGTTTCCAATAAAGCAGCAGATCGGGGTCCCGCACCGTCGGCATGTCCTTCGGCAGATCGGGGATCGGATCGGTCACCAGATACTGATGCTCGACCGCGAAGGCCGGCGCACGCGAACCCATCAAACCGCCCAGCTCGTGGCCCCACATGCCTGTCGCGTTGACCACGGTCTCAGCCTTGACGTTACCTGACGTCGTCTCGACCTCGGTGATGCGCCGGCCGTTTCGTTTGAACCCTTCGACGCGGCAGTTCTGTACAATCTCCGCGCCGCGCTTGCGGGCGCCCGCCGCAAACGCCTGGCACAGGCTTGCCGGATCGATATAGCCGTCGGAATCGATGAACGCAGCGCCTTCGACACCGTCCAGCGTCATGATCGGGAACATGTCCTGGGTTTCCCGGGGCGTCAGGATCTGCATCTCCAGGCCGAACGACTTCGCCGTCGTCGCCGCGCGGCGAAACTCCTTCATGCGGTCCTTGGACGAGGCGATGCGCAGGCTGCCGACCTTCTTCCAGTCGATCGCCTGGCCGGTGTCTTCCTCCAGCACGTCATAAAGCGCGATGCTCTTTTGCAGCATGCGCGTGACATTGCGAGACGGTCGCAACTGCCCGACCACACCGGCGGCATGCCAGGTCGCACCGTGGGTCAACTGGAACTGCTCCAGCAACAGCACGTCCTTCTTGCCCATGCGCGTCAGGTGATAGGCGATGCTGCAGCCGATCACCCCGCCGCCGACAATGACAATTTCCGCCGAATCGCGCATGCACCCTCCCCCGATACCGGCGCGATCGCGCCTTGTTGCTTGCGCCATACTCGACCAGTTGCTCGCCCCTCTGCAAGCGCTTCAAAGCTAGGACTTGCAGTTAGACGCCCACACGGCCAGCTTGGTCGGACACACAACCGGAGACATCCGATGTCGGACAAGGACGATGCGATCGTTCCGCCCCACGCCTATCAGAACCCGGACTTCCTGGAGAGCCGCGATGGCCGGTCCTTGCGCATCATGTCGGAGTACATGGAGCCCCTGTCGCGCTTCACCCGCTACAAGATCGACGACACCATCGTCTTTATGGGGTCGGCGCGCACGCGCTCGCGCGAGACGGCGCTAGAGGAACTTGAGGCCGCCAAACGCGACGGCGGCGACGTCGCTTTCGCCGAACGCCAGGTCGAGCTTTCGGTCTATTACGAAGCCGCCCGCGACCTGGCCCACCGCATGACCGACTGGTCCAAGGGCCTGGGCGAGGACGCACGCCGCTTCGTCGTCTGCACCGGCGGCGGCCCCGGCATCATGGAGGCGGCCAACCGTGGGGCATCCGAAGCCGGCGGCCTCAATGTCGGGCTCACCATCTCGATTCCGGTCGAGGAGTTCAACAACCCCTATATCACCCGAGAGCTGCACCTGAACTTCCACTACTTCTTCATGCGCAAGTTCTGGTTTCTCTATCTGGCGAAGGCGGTCGTCATCTTCCCCGGCGGCTTCGGCACGCTCGACGAACTGTTCGAGATCCTGACCATGGTGCAGACCGGCAAGATGCGAAAACGCCTGCCCGTCGTGCTGTTCGGCCAGGATTACTGGGACCAGGTCGTCAATCTCGACACCCTCGTGCGCTACGGCACGATCAACGAGAGCGATCTCGACTTGATGGTGCGCACCGATTCCGTCGACGAGGCCTTCGATTATCTGACCCGTGACCTCATCGCCTTCAACCTCGACCAACCGGGTCCGGTGCTTTGACGGAACGCAAGGTACCCCTATCGGTTCTGGACCTGTCACCGATCACCGAGGGCGGCGACGCGGCGCAATCGTTCGCCAATACGCTTGATCTGGCGCGCCACGCCGAGGCGCTCGGCTATCACCGATATTGGCTTGCCGAACACCACAACATGCCGGGCATCGCCAGCGCGGCGACCGCCGTCGTCATCGGCCATGTGGCGGGCGGTACATCGACCATCCGCGTCGGCGCCGGCGGCATCATGCTGCCCAACCATGCACCGCTGGTCATCGCCGAGCAGTTCGGCACGCTCGCCAGCCTCTATCCCGGCCGCATCGATCTTGGCATCGGCCGGGCGCCGGGCACTGACCGCACCACGGCCTTCGCGCTACGGCGCACCTTGCAGGGCGATGGCGCGGGCGACGGCTTTCCGCGCGATGTCGCCGAACTCCAGCACTATTTCGGCGAGCCGGAAATCGGTCAGCGCGTATGCGCCGTGCCCGGCGCCGGCCTCAAGGTGCCGCTCTGGATCCTGGGCTCCAGCCTCTATGGCGCGCAGCTCGCCGCCATGATGGGCCTGCCTTACGCCTTCGCTTCCCACTTCGCGCCGGCCGCCATGATGCAGGCACTTCAGGTCTACCGCAGCCAGTTCGAACCCTCGGCGCAGCTTGACAAACCCTATGCCATGCTGGGTTTCAACGTCTTCGCCGCCGACAGCGACGAGGAAGGCGCGTTGTTGATGACCTCAGTCCAGCAGTCGTTTCTCAACCTGCGGCTGGGAACGCCGGGTCGCCTGCCGCCGCCCGATCCGGATTTCGACAGCCGTCTCGAACCGGCCGCACGCGCCATGCTGGCAGATGCCCTCTCCTGTTCCGCCGCTGGTTCGGCAGCGACCGTCCGCCAGGGCATCGAGGATTTCATCCACAAGACCGGCGCCGACGAGATCATGGTGACCTCCCACATCTTCGATCAGGCCAAACGCCGCCGCTCCTTCGAGCTTGCCATGGCCGCGTGAGCTGGACTCGCGCGATCAGCCCGCCTCATCTATAGTTCACAACGTCGAGCGCATGACGAACCGTTAACGGAGTTTGATCGATGCGTCTCAGTGCGCTTCTTTTGAGTGTCGCCCTTTTAGTCGGCGCCTGCGGCAGCAGCACCGGTGACCGGGTCGGATCCGGCGCGGGTATCGGCGCAGGCGCGGGCGCCGTGGTCGGCGCCGTCACCGGTCTTTCGATCCTGCAGGGTGTTCTGATCGGCGCGGGCGCGGGCGCTGTCATCGGTGGCGTCACCGATCAAAGCGAGATCGACCTGGGCGATCCCATTTGGGCCAGCGGCACGACGCCCGCCAACAACACGGCCGTCGCGCGGGTGCAAGCCGGCCTGACGAAACTGGGATACGACCCCGGCCCGATCGACGGCGTCAAGGGCGCCCAGACGACCAATGCCATCACCACCTATCAGCGCGACAACGGCTTGCCCGTCGATGGCCGTGCCACAGCCGAACTCGCCCAGCATATCGAAAGCCAGTTGGGCGCCGGCTGACCCCCTAACACGATCGAGCCTGTTTTTTGACGCCTCTCGCACTTTGATGGATGATCACACCATCCAGCACCGGGCGCCTTCACCAACATGTCGATCGGCCGTTTTCTCGTCGCGTTTGCCCTTTCCCTTGTCTTCGTGTCGGCGGTTGTGCGCGCCGAAAGCGGCGTTAACGACGAGCGTATCCTGTTCGGCCAATCGGCCGCGCTCGAAGGACCGGCCGCCGCACTCGGTCGGGGCATGCAGACCGGCATTCTCGCCGCGTTCAACCAGGCAAACCTGCGTGGCGGCGTCAACGGCCGCCTGTTGGAGCTCGTCACCTATGACGATGGCTACGAACCCGAGCAGGCGATCGCCAACGTCGACCGCCTGATCGATCACGACGACGTCTTCGCCCTGATCGGCGAGGTCGGCACGCCGACATCGAGCGCCGTGCAGCCGATCGCCACCCAGGCCGGCATTCCGTTTCTGGCGCCCTTTACCGGCGCCGCCTTCTTGCGCGATCCCGCCCTCGACAACGTCGTCAACGTGCGCGCGTCCTATGATCAGGAGGCCGAGGCCTGGATCGCCCATCTGACCGAGGAACGCGACCTCACCCGCATCGCCATTCTCTATCAGGACGACTCCTTCGGGCGCGCCGGGCTCGAAGGCGTTCGCCAGGCACTCGCCGCGCGCGGCATGACGCTGGTCGCCGAAGGCACCTACATGCGCAACACGACGGCGGTCAAACGCGCGCTGCTGGCGATCCGCAAGGAAGATCCCGAGGCCATCGTGATCGTCGGCGCCTACGAACCGACCGCCGCGTTCATCAAGCTTGCGCAGGACATTGGCCTCGACCCTGTCTTCGTCGCCATCTCGTTTGTCGGCAGCAAGGCGCTCGCCGATGCGCTCGGCGAAGACGGCGAAGGCGTTGTCGTCACCCAGGTCGTGCCTCTGCCCGACGACACGTCACTGCCGCTGGTCGCCGACTACAATGCAGCGCTCGCCGCGCTCGATCCGCAGCTTGATCCAGGCTTCGTCTCGCTTGAAGGCTATATTGCCGGACGTCTGGTGATTGCCGCGCTTGAAGCCATGGGGCCGGACGTCACCCGGCAGGGCCTGTTGACCACCATCCAGGAGCTCGGCGCCTTCGACCTGGATGGTCTGGCGATGGAGTTTGGCCCCGAGGACAACCAGGGCATGGACGAGGTGTTCTTCACCGTCCTGGACGGCAACGGCAACTTCCATGCCGTTGCCAATGCCGGTGACTGAACCCATGGCCGACGACGCCAGGGCGCCCGCCACCAGAGTCCTCGGCATTCGTGTCAAACTCCTCCTCGCCTTCTTCGCGCTCGCCGGCCTGACCGTCATCGCCTGCGCCGTCGCCTGGTACGCCTTCGTCACCATTGACAGGGCGGTATCTCAGGTGACCGACGACAGCATGCCGGGCATGGTCGCGGCCCTGGCGTTGGCCAACTCGGCCAGCGAGGTCGCGGCGGCGGCGCCGTCGATCCAGGCGGCCGAGGATCGCGACGAGCTTGCCGCCCAGGAGGCGGCGCTCGAAAAGGCGCTCGAGCGATTCCTCGAGCTCTCGGCCACGATCGATGACCACATCACCGACACTGATCAGCGCGCCGAACTCGACACGCTGGCCAGCGACCTCGTCGTTGAGCTGACGACACTGCGTCAAGCCGTCGATCGGCGCCTCGACCTGGAGCTTCAGCGCAAGGCAGCCAATGCCGCGATGCTCCTCGCCCACAGCGGCTTCCTGGAGACTCTCGAACCGCTGGTCGATGATGCGGTCTACGATCTCGTGGTGTCCGGTGAAACCGTGATGAGTGAGAACTCATCGGCGATCACCAGCCTGGTCGATGACGGTGTTAGCCGGATTGATCGGCTGTTGACCATCAACGCCACCGCCAACCTCGCCGCCGGTCTGATGGGCGAGGCGATCAGTGGTGACAATCCCGTGCTGCTCCAACCGCTGAAGGAGCGTTTTGTCTCCGCAGCGCTCACCATCGAACGTAACCTCTCTCAATTGCCCGATGACGAGACCACGAGCCACCTGCAACGCGCGATTGACGCCCTCCTGGCACCCGGCCGCGGTGATGACAGCCTGTTCAGCGTCACGGCCAACAGCGCACACACCAGTGCCAACCTGCAACGCCATCACGACGACCTGCTGCTCGTTTTGACACCGATGATCGACGATGCGGCCTTCGCCTTGGTGATGAGCGCCGAGCGGGTAACATCGAACAGCCAGGATTCGATCACCGGCTTGATCGAAGGCGGCGTCAACACACTCGCTGTCCTCTTGACGTTGCGAGCCGAGGGCAATCTGACGGCGAGCCTGTTGAGTGAGGCCGCCGGCGCCACGTCACCCAGTCTTCTGCGCCCGCTTGCCGAGCGGTTCACCGCCGGCCAAGCCCGCATGACCGACCTCCTCGACGACCTGCCCGACGATACCGCCGCCAACCGCATGCGCGAGGTGTCGCAGCGGCTCCTTGGTTTCGGCGCGGGGCCGAACGCGGTCTTTGCCTTGCGCCAGGGCGAGCTTGAATGGATCGACGCCGGATTGGCGGCACTTGGCGCCAGCCGCGATCTTTCGTTGGAATTGGGTGATCAAACTGCCGCTCTTGTCGCCGCCGCCGAACAGGAAAGTGCCGACACCGCATCATCGACACAACGCGTGATCGATACCAGCCAGCTCGTCATGCTGGTCATCATTCTGATCAGCATCGCCGGCGCCGCGCTCGTTATGTACCGCTACGTCAACCCGCGTGTGATCCGGCCGGTCGAAGACATCACCACGGCCATGACCGACCTGGCCGGCGGTGATACTTCCGTCGATATACCCGGACGCGAACGCGATGATGAGCTCGGCCGCATGGCCCAGGCGCTTGGCGTCTTCCGCGACACCGCAATCGCCGTCCAAAAGGCCAATCTGCGTGAAATAGAAACCGCGCGCCGACGCCTGGCCGACGCTATCGAGAGCATCTCGGAAGGCTTCACGCTCTATGACGCCAACGACTGCCTGGTCGTGTCCAATAAACAATACCAGGAGCTTCTCTATCCCGGCATGACCGAGCGGTTTGAACCCGGCATGTCGTTCGAAGCGATCCTGCGCCGCGCGATCAGCCACGGCTACGTCAAAGACGCCGGGGGACGCGAAGAAGCGTGGATCGCAGAGCGCCTGGCGCATCACCGGAATCCCGGCCCGCCCCACGTGCAACAGCGCCAGGACGGGCGGTACATCATGGTCAGCGAACGCCGCACGGAAGAAGGCGGCACCGTCGCCGTCTACTCCGACATCACCGAACTCAAGCAGCGCGAAACCCAGCTTGCCCAGAAGTCGAGCGAGCTGGAGCAGCTCGCCGGCCAACTCGCCAAGTACCTGTCGCCCCAGGTTTATGAGTCCATCTTCACCGGACGCCAGGAGGTCAAGGTCGAGAGTCAGCGCAAGAAACTGACCGTCTTCTTTTCCGATATCGCCGACTTCACCGAGACCACCGAGAAACTCGAGTCCGAAGACCTCACCCTGCTGCTCAACGAATATCTCACCGAAATGTCGCGCATCGCTCTGAACCACGGCGCGACCATCGACAAGTATGTCGGCGATGCCATTGTCATCTTCTTCGGTGACCCCGAAACGCGCGGCGTCCAGGAAGACGCGCTGGCTTGCGTCGACATGGCCATCGAGATGCGCCAGCGCATGACCGAACTGCAGGCACGGTGGCGCTCGTCCGGTGTTGAGAAACCGCTCGCATGCCGCTTCGGCATCAACACCGGCTACTGCACCGTCGGCAATTTCGGCAGCGAGGCTCGCATGGACTACACCATCATCGGTGCCGGCGTGAACCTGGCGTCACGACTGGAGTCAGCTGCCACACCGGGCGAGATCGTCATCTCCTACGAGACTCATGCCTGGATCAAGGGCCGCATTCATTGCGAAGCGCGCGAGCCCATCACGGTTAAGGGCGTCAGCGGTCCGGTCGCGACCTACCGGGTAATCGATACCTTCGAACGTTTGGATGAGATCGGCGGTGTCGTGCGCGAAGAACAACCCAATCTGCGCCTCGACATGAACGTCACCGCCATGTCGGAAGCCGAACGCACCGCCGCCGAAGATGCCCTGCGCCAAGCCCTCGCCCGCCTCGACGGCGACGACGCCAAACGCGACGACAGTTAGGCTTCCCTTTGCCGGTGCCCGGTTACTCCGCCACTAGGTCTTCGCACGACAGCACGAGTTCCTCGATCGCGACGTCGTTGGTCATGGCGCTAAGTTCGGGGCCGCGATAGGCCGTCGGGCGGGCGCGCACCAGTTTCCACGTCATCGCGATCGTCTGGCGATCCTCGCTCTTCAACTGAATGGTGACATCACGGGCTGCGTCGGGATGGCCGGCGCGCGCCTGATCGATCCATTCGTAGAACCCGAGCGAACCGATGACGCCGCGCTTCAGTGTGATGTCCGGCACCTTGGCCAGGCCGCTGATCTTGACCGGCAAGTTCGTCATGGCGTTGCCGGCGCGGTACTCGATGACCTCAACCTCCAAACCCAAGCCCTCAACTTCGGAAAAACCCGCTTCCAAGGCCGCTGTATCGCCGCCGCCGATGTCGACCTCGAAGTTGAAGCGGCTATAGGGCCGCTCGCGCAATACCGCCATCGTTCCTCTCCCCTTACCTGTTTCCCCACTGCCTAAAGCCAGACAAAGCGCTCATAACAAAGCTCGATTTCCTCAAAACCCAGTCCGTCACCGTCCAGGGCGTCGAAGGCCGGACCCTGCCATCGGCGCGGCCAGCAGTTGACGAAGGTCCAGTGGTTGACCGGCTTGGCACCCGCGCCAGCCAGTTGAAAAAGATCGACCTGGCGCCGGTCCCAGGTGCCGTCGACGATCTTCTGGCGCCACAGATAAAGATCCTTCGAACGGCTTATGGCGCGCCGCAGCACCAGACTGTCATAGGTCAACGCGCCAGGCTTGCCACCGCCATCGCCTTCCGTCATCGCGTGTTCGCTGCCCATGGCCGATACCTGACAAAACCCGATCTCCTGATCGCCGATCACGACAAGGAAATGCCGGTTGCTCAGAGGCTGGGTGAAAATCGACCCACCACGACCATCATCCGGCGGCGCCGGTCGCGTTGGTTCGAAGCGAATGACAGCATCGTTTGCCGTTTCGAGTTTCGGATGGCTGCCCGGCGGATCGCCAGTGGCGGTGATCACAACGCGGCTGTGTGCCGCGACAGCGTTCAGGAAATGCTGCGTGGCGCGATCAAACCGGTCGTGGCTGTCGATGATCTCGGTCCGCCGGCCGAACAGCGCGTCGGCCTCGTCAAAGAAAAGAATGTTGTCGCCATCGGCGGTTTCATCGAACAGGCGCGTCAGATGCTTTTCCGTCGATGCCGCTCCGTCGGCCGTGATGCGTGCAAGATCAATCCGCTCCAGGCGCTTGCCATGCAGTTTGGCAAGCTGTGTCGCGACGAGCTGACGGTCGCCCGGCGCACCGCCGGCCAGCAGCACGCGTAAGCCCTTGCGAGGACCGTAGAGACTCATGACCGTTGCGGCGATGTCGCGCAGACGCCGCCGATCGAAGTCTATGGGGACTGTTTCGCGCCGAGTGGGCATCCGGCACCGCCACCATGTTCAGCGCTCGCGCGCATTGGATCACGGCGATGGGCCAAAAGCAACGCGGGGACGGTTACTCGGCGTCTTGGCGGGCGTTGATGACGGGTTTGATGTCGCGACGCAGACCTTGCACGGCCGACGGGTTGATCGGCCTGAGCGACGCTTCGACGAACCGCTCGAACTGGGTTTTCATACCCGCTTCGCGGCCATCCTTGCCTTTCTTGCTGCGCGTCGGCGCCTCGCCGGTCTCCGCAGCGAAAATGTCATAGAGATCGCCGACGAAGTCACGCCGCGCCTGCTGCGGATTGCTGCCGCGGTTCGGCAGAAAGTCGACCGCACCATCAGCCGATAACGCCAAGAGATCGAGATCGTCGGGACCGACCATACGCAGTTGCTGCGAGCTCATCGCATTCAAGCGGCGCAACTGCTTGGCCAGTTTGCTGGCAAGGCTTGCTATACGGCTGAACTGTTCCTGACGCTGCTTTTCGCCGTGGTTGCGATCGGCGATGATCGTCAGGCAATAGGCCATCGCGGCGTCCGTCAACAGGTCGACGGAACTTTCCGAAAGATAGGGTCTACCGAGAGTGCGTCCAATTCGTGTGAGGTCCAGGTCCGTATAGGGCCATGTCTCACTGGTACGCCATAACGGCAGGTCGGTTTCCTCGTTCATTGGGTCAACAACCCGCCGGTTGCGATCGCATCATCTATCCTACGCAGGTCGACTTCGCGCAGGCTGTGATGGTCGTCGCCAATTAAGGCTTTGTTAAACTTAGACATCCTCGGGAACCATCTCACCGGACAACACAAACCACCGGATGACACGCTCGTCTCCCGCGGGCCCGCCAACGCGGCGGATCCATTAAGACTATCGATTTGACGGAACCGCCGCCACGGCACACAAGTGGTAATCCAGATTCCCATACGGCACGAAACCGTTGAGTCGCAAGGGTTAGCGGACGAGCCTTAAGCGAGGTGCGCGCACCTATTGGGCGAGCTGGTCGTTAACCATTTTGATCGATGCTGGCTGGCGAGCCCAGGGCCATCATCGTAGAGGGCGCAGAAGCACAGCCGATCTCCTCATCCAGACCAGGGCTGCTTGAGACAGGAAGGCAAGCGGATCCCGAGTTTTTTGTCACGGTCGCCAAGGTCGTATTGACCACAACCAAGCGTGACAAGAGCAGAAATTTTGCTACCGTAGATCCAAGTTGGCGCGACGATCGACATCACTGCCGAACCGTACTTTGAAGACATAGGGGAGGATTTTTGATGGTGAAGTCTGCCTGTCTTGTTTCCCTGGTGATGTTTGGATTTGTCACGATAGCGCGGGCCGATTCTCTCCCCGATCCGGAGGATGTATTGGCCGATGTCGGAGGCGACGCGGTCAAGATCGAGCAGTATCGCCAAGCGTTGCGCAGTCCTGATGCGAATGAGCGCTTGGCAGCCTTCGTTGCCATGGCTGGGGTCGACCACCCCGTTGTCAGACAGATTGCCTACGAAGAAGGGTTCGCCAGCAGCGATCTGCAGTTGCGGTCCCTGGCGCTACGTTACAGATTTTTCGATCGGGAAACATTCCGAGTCCGTTATCTCGACGGCAATTCGCAACCTGTACTGATAACGATTGTTGATCCCAATTGGACCAACGGCGACTTTAAAGCATACAGAGGCGCGAGCAGGCCCGGCAAAGTCCAAGGTCTATCCGTCGAGTTTGAAACCGGCTGCACAGTCCTCCTAGAACTCAACGACGAAGATCGTCTTGTCGGCACGGAGATCTGCAACGAGACTCGGCGTGACGTTGAAGTCGACATTCGCGGCTAAGACAAGAACGTCGCCATCGACTCATTTAACGCCCGTCAGGGGGCGATCACCACCTCGAGTCTGTTGAGTTCGACAAGTTCGCTGTCGTCTGACCATGTGTCGTAGACGACGATCTTAACTCGTCGTGCTCGTATCGGCGGTTCAAAGGTTACTTCGCGAGTCCCTGCGGTTGGCGACAAGGTAAAGCTTGTCACTGAAGACCACGACCTCTCGCCCTCCGAAGAAACTGTTCGGAACACCTCGACGGTTCGGGGGTGGGCAACCGCCTCACCTTCAAGCGTATGGAAAATAAACCCTGCGACGTTCGTAACTTCGTTATTCGGCATCTGAAGGACCAAATCGACCGGCCAGCTAATGGCCTTGGCGCGCCACTGACCCGCTTCGTCCAGCGGCGCGACAAGGTGATCGACTGTGTCATCGGGACTTAGCGGCAACGCTGACGTACGCTCAACCTGGATGCCGTCGGCACCGACGGTAGGCGCGCTGGGGACCTGCGGCGCTTCGCCACTATTCTCCCACTCCCAGCGCACGAGATAAATGGCCTTGTCGAACCGCAGCGCCTTGGGTGGCTCTCCTTCACCACCCAACTCCATCATGATACCGACAATCGTATTGCCCTGAACAATGGCCGAACCGCTGTGACCTTCACTGACCGCCCATTCACCGGTTTCGCGCAGATAGATGTATGAGCCGTCGGTATCGGTTATCTGTGCGGGTCTAAGCGATACGCTCCCGTCTTCAAACAGATAGCGCAGTTGCACCTCACCGCTGCCTTCAGCCAGCACGCCTGATAGTTGGTCGCCATCGGGAAGATCGTCACCGCAAGCACTCTCGATCGATCCATTGACGCCAAACAGGCTCAAATCAAATCCTAGATCTCGTATTTCCCAGGCCTGCCCCGTTGTCAGTTCACCGCCATCGCCAACAAGGGAACCGAATCCGTTCGAACCCTCGATCAAGTGCGTTGGCGCCAAGGCAAAACACGCCCCGCCACGCTTGAACAGAATTGCCTGCCCTTCCTTTGAACCGGCACTTAGGTAAGCCTGAGACGCCGAGACATCATTTGGCAGAACCCCGGCACATGTTAGCGCCACGACTGCCAATGCGAGGCGCATGACCTGTTTTGGAAGCGGGCTCACTAGGCCGACTCCTGGGAGATATCGACCATATGATAAGTCCTTCACCGGCTGGCCGGCACCGAAATCCGATACGGACTCAGATGTCGGAGTGGTTTTTTTGTCATCTCTTCGCCGCATCAGCACCTTTCGCACCAGCTGGCTCACTGCCCGTACCAGGCCGGTCATCATCGGCCCGACGACTATCTCGCCAATCATGCGCGTCTCTCTTCTCAATTGGCCCGACAACGAGGGCAACGACTGCCGCCAAGCAACCGAGCCAGGAGACAAATGCTAGAACGGCGGTCGAGAACGGATTGCCAAGCATCTGCGCTGTCCAGGTAACTTGAAACGGGAAGCGTGTCCCCATGCGCTCAACAATGAGCCTGTCGGAGCACAAGACGTAGACGACAACCCGCAATCCTTCGAGCTCGGGCGTTTCGAAGCGGAAGAATCCTTGGATTGGATTAGTTTCCTGTTTCTCGATGCCCTCACCATCTCCATCCGCGGCAGGGCACCTGGCAACATTGTCACCGGACAAAATGACGTTAACCACGTCTCCTGCGATCAAGTCTGTGGAATCGACAAGGAATCGACCAACCAGCCCTTTCTGATAAGCCGACATATCGCCACCAATCAGGACGCCTTCGATCCCGGGATCTGGAATCTGCCCTAGGTGGACCCAACCGGATGGATTCAGGTCAAATCCAATCGTGTGATCCAGGGGTTCGAAAGCCCTTAGAACCCAAGACCGGCGTTCGCCGTCTTGGTGGGATCGGATAACGCCGCTTACGACGACCTCAAGCGCGCCTTGATTCAAGCGGCGCACAAAAGCCAGCGATTCCGGAGCAACATCAAGCGCGGCTCCTTGCGGAACACGCAACAGTCTCTCCTGCGCGCCACACGGAGTTTCAGGCGTCGGCACCAAAGTCGAAGCGACCTCTGCGTTCTCGCGGTCGTAGCAAACCGCAAACCCATCGAGAACGATTGATGAGTCAGCGTCAAAGCCGTTGATTTCCAGGTATTCAGTTTGAGCATTGACGACGAAGAATGCAGGCTTTCCTGGGAACGCACTGATGAAAACAAACACACCGGCGACCAGAACACAGCCGGCGAGCAGAACGATCATGACAAGCTGCAGTGGACTTCGTTCAAGCCGCAATCGCGCCCACGTCTCAGTCAGCCATCGTATCAGCATGGTTTGCTCTACTCGGAACCGCGTAGGCTGATCGTGAACGGCTTCGGTGGCTTTGCACTCCCAAACTGTTTGCGAATGACGATACCATCGATGCGGTCGACGTCTGGGAGTCGACCGCTCAAGTCCACGTTACACACGAAATCGTAGCCCAGCCTCCTGGGGTCTTCGACTTTTGTGCAATCGGATTGTCCGATATTAGCTCCATTCGCGGACAGCGAAACAGCCGCTGCGCTTGTCTTGGCATTCACCAAAACAACAATTGAATCGGGATCGCGTTCCGCGAAGCTTCCCCATGATGCGAGAAGAAAGGCCGCGCTGTCGCTATCGCAGTCTTCTTCGACGACGCTTACGGCAACGTCGCTCGGATCAAGAGCCCTGATGTCCTCGGAGTCCGACGATGCTGCAGCCCAGTTAAGCCTTACAGGATCCGCCACGTCGGCCCCGAGTTGGATTATCGTCGACGCATCGTACTCGCCACTTCGCGACACCACCTCGATGCAAAGCTGTGCGGACTCCTGCCGTGGTCCCGACAAGATCGTCAAGAGCAAGTCATCCTCAACTGACTGAGACCATTCCGCCATCACGCCGACAACGATTTCGCCAGCCACCGGCCACACCGGATCAAAATTCTCTTCTATTCCAAACTCACCGTTAACAAGCTGATCGTTGTTAACGAGATTGACCTCGTCAGCGTCGGCGTTGACAGATTCCAACGGCAGAGCGACGGCCACCGCAAAAAGTACAATCCTCGCTGAAACTGGAGACAGAACATTCCGACGCATAGTAGGTCCTCCCCCAAGCATCCGTCGGTCTGCGGGAATGGTACCGCATCAGATACAGAAGACCAAAGGTTGGGCGTTTCGTAGGCCAGATATCTGAGTAACGACCTCATTCGGCAGGGTTCGCCGATTTCCAGCGACGTCCACAAATACGTCCGATAGTGTTTTATGCCTAATCGGAGGCCATCGCGGGCGGGCGCGGCAATGTCCAAACCGATAGTAATCCTAGCGATCGACGGAGGTGGTGTCCGGGGCCTCATCCCTGCGCTGTTGCTTAAGGCATTGGATGTCGAGATCGCGGCAAATGCGGGCACCGCGCAGGTCGGCGCGAAACCTCTCGGCCGCTACTTCGACCTTATTGCGGGAACATCGACCGGCGCTTTGATCGCCGTCGGCCTCAGTTTCGCGAAGAGCCGACAATCGGACATTCCTCTCGCGACACCCGAAGAACTGGTTGAATTTTACCGAGAACGTTCAGCACACGCCTTTCGCCGCATTCGCTTTCAGAAAGTGCGGCGCCTCTGGCGTAGTGAATACAACTACGAACCGTTCGCGTCGGTGCTCGAGGATATTGTCGGTGAACGACGATTGTCCGAAACCGCAACGCCGGTCATTCTTCCTGCCTACGATGTCCACAACCGCTACGTCCGCTATTTCAACAGCGCCACCGCCGCGACGAGCGAAACAGAAGATTACTACCTGCGCGATGTCCTAAGGGCGACGACGGCAGCACCTGTCTATTTCCCCCCGGCACGAATCTCGGCCATTGGCGGAAAGAATGAAGAAGTTTTTGTTGATGGCGGTCTGTTTGCCAACAACCCATCGTTATGCGCCTCGACAGAAGCACTGCGCCTGTTCGGCTTTGACCGTCCGCTCATCGTCGTGTCCATGGGTACCGGCCAAGCGAACCAACGATACCCGTTGCACCGGCTGGAATCATGGGGCGCCTTCAAGTGGCTTGACCCGCGCATGAGAATGCCGCTGATCGATGTCATGATGGACGGACAGATCGACGCGACCCACCATCACCTGGACCAAGTCCTCACTGCCGATGAAACATACTTTCGATTTGATCCAGCGCTCGATCCAGGCTTGGCCGCACTCGATGATGCCTCATCAGCGGTTCTTGAAAAACTCGACGAATTGGCACAGACCTATATCGAGACCCAAAAGGGTCGACTGGAGAGACTGGCCCGCCTGCTTGTCGAACATTCTATTGACCGCCCTGATCGTTAACCATTTGATCGGTGCCGGATGGCGCTGTGTGACGGCGACACTGTGGGCGGGGCATATCAAGGTCCATGGCGCGCATGATGGCACCGCCGCGCATGCCTCCGTTCACAACCATCATCATTCTCACGTGCCTTGATCCTCTTCTCACAGGCCGACGTCTGGTTCGTTCGGCCTAGTCCTTCGTGCTTGGAATGATGTGCTTTCGACCGCCCCGAAGGGTTGCAACCTCCGGGGCGGTCCTTCGTTCGCCGTCGTCGCTCGGCCGTGTTAGCGCAACGGTGGCAGTGGCGGCGGACGCATGGTCAACCTGATTGTTCGCGCCAGGAACGACTTCCCGCAACGCGCGGCTTAGGATTTGTGAGCCTGCTGGATGCGCTGTTAACCCAACGTGTCCAGCAGCGCTTTCGCCTCGATCAGATCCGGCGTCTCGAAACCTTCGGTAAACCAGCCGTAGATTGGGGCCAGTAGATCGCGGGCCTCATCTTTCTTTCCCTGGTCCCGCAGCAGACCGGCAAGACCGGTGGCGGCGCGCAACTCTATCGCTTTGGACTCTCGCGAACGCGCTATTTCAATTGCACGTTCGAACGAAGATCGTGCCGCATCCGCGTCGGGCTCGTGGCCGGCCAGCATAAGCCAGCCAGCCAACCGGTGCAGCTCGGCCTCGATGGGAAGATCGTTGTCTTTCTCAAAGTAAGCAAAGGCTGCGGCCATGGCGGTTTTGGACTCTTCCGGTTGGCCAGCGAGCATGTGGGCCTCGGCCTTGAGAGCATGCAGATGCGCGAACCATCGTTGACTTTTGATGGTCGAAAGTTCCGCGATACCAACATCTATTTCGGACAGCCCATCATCGAAGTCGCCCTGGTGCGCCAAACCCCAACCCAGGAAAACCCGAGCATAATTGTACCACAGCGGTGTCGCGAGTTCGGTGCAAACGGGAAGTGCACGACGCGCTGCCGCCACGGTCTCGGGGATCCTGCGCATCAAAACGTTGGTGATGACGCCACCCCAACCCATCGCATAACCGGTTGTGTTACCGTGATCGCGTTCCAGCGCCCAAGCCACTGTCGCGTCCATAGCGTCGATTGCCTGATCGGCGTAGCCGAGATAGTAGAGCGACCAGCTCCGGTACATGTTCGCGGCGACCAGCGCATCGTGGCCGTAGCGCAGGGCAAGATCCCTATGGGTCACAGGATCGTAGTTCTCGACTATCTCGTCAGCACATGCGAGGACGTCTCGAAAGCGCGCGCTGTTGAGCCGCTCCAACGCCTCGACACGCAACGCCACAAGCCTGGCGTTTTGGTCATTGGCGGCTTCGGTCAGCGCCAGCAGTCGCTCGGCATGCGCGGGCGCTGCGATCGAACGAATGAAAAGCCCGGACCATTGCCCATAGATAGCGGCGTACTGCAGCGTCTTGTCATTGAGTTCGTCGCCAAGCGTTTCGGCCAGTTCCGTCGCGGCAACGAATGTCGCCACCGTATCTCCTGCACCATAACCATGAGCCGCGATGAGCGCCTGACCGAGGTTGATCAAAAGACGCAGCTCGCGCTCCCTGTTTCCATCATCCGCGGGCATTTGGCGCAGCAGGCGCAGTGCGTTTTCGAAATGACTAATGGCTTCGCGGTAGGCTGGGCGTGCGACGGCGGCATCGCCGGCGCGCGTCCAATTGTCGATCGCTTTCTCGGTGTCGCCAGCCTCTTCAGCGTGGTGCGCCAGTATCTCGGGCTGCGCGTCTTCTCGTGCCTCGAGCGCGCTGAGCAGATCCGCGTGGATCGCTTGGCGCCGGCTCTTCAAGAGACTTTCATAGGCCGCATCGCGCACCAGCGCGTGTTTGAACAGATAGTCCGCCTCAGGCGGCGTACCGCGCCGGAAGACCAGCTCCGCTTCGACTAGACCATCCAGCGCCGCCGTCAACGCCTCATCTGACTGCTCGGCAACGGCTGCCAGTGTGCGGTAATCGAAGGCGCGCCCAATGACCGACGCCATCTGCGCGACTTCTTTGACGGGCCGCAGGCGATCCAAGCGCGCCATCAGACTGTCATGCAACGTTGCCGGTATCGTGAGCGCGCTCAAGGGGCCAGCCAGTACATAGGCGCCGTCTTCCTCGCGCAAGGCATCGGACTCCAGGACCGCCTTGGCGATTTCTTCCACGAATAGCGGCACTCCGTCGGTCTTGGACGAAATCTCATCCAACACCGCATCAGGCAGCGGCTTGCCGCCGCTGACCCGTGTCGCGATGTCAGCCACCTGGGATCGGCCCAGCCGGTTCAGCATCAGCCGCGTCACAACCGGGTGGCCGCCAAAACCGTGTTCGAACGTCGGGCGCGCGGTGATCAGGACCAGAACTTGTGATCGCGCGACCGTATCAAGCGCCAGTTCGACCAATTCCAGGGTCGTCGGGTCGATCCAGTGCGCGTCCTCGATCACGAACAGTACCGGGCGCGCTTTAGCCAGCCCGACCAACTGATCGATCAGGGCCTGCAGCATGCGCGCGCGCAACTGCTGGGGGCTGAGCCCCAACGCGCCGTAACGTTTCTCGCCATCGAGCCCCAGAAGCGGGGCAAGCAGGGGAACCTGTGCGCCCACATCCGCTGTGCCCTGTGCCAACAGTGCTTCCAGCTTATCGAGCCGCAACGTCTCGTCGTCACCCGTCTCGAACCCCGCCGCCAGACTCAACTGCTGGATCGTCGGATAGAGTGCGCTGTCCGTATGATAGGGCGAGCATTGGTACCGCACTGACGTGTGGTCGTGGTCACGCAGGTCGTCGAACAAAGCTTCGGTGATGCGCGACTTACCGATGCCCGCCTCACCGGTCAGCAGAACCATCTGGCCTTCACCGGCGTTGGCCTGGCCCCATCGTTCCATGAGCAACGCCAGTTCCTGGTCGCGCCCGACAATCGCGCCCTTGGTCGCCGAGCCGCGCGCCGCGAACCGGCTCTCCAAGGTTCGTTCGCCCAAGACCGCGTAGGCCAGTACGGGCTCGTCCAACCCTTTCACCGCATGGCGGCCCAGCTCGTCCAGTTCGAACAACCCGCCCAGTAACTCGCTGGTCGCCTCCGCCACAACGATCCGGCCGGGCTCGGCAAGCCCTTGCAGGCGCGCGGCCAGGTTCGGCGTGTCGCCCACGACCGTTTCCTCGCGTGCCGATCCCTCGCCGATCAAGTCGCCGACTACCACAAGCCCGGTTGCGATGCCGATCCGCGCCGCCAGCGGCGTGCCGTCCGGCGCACGCAGACCCGCGATTGCGTTCATCACCGCCAGCCCGGCGCGAACCGCCCGTTCGGCCTCGTTCTCATGGGCCTGGGGCCAGCCGAAATAGACCAGTGCGCCATCGCCCATGAATTTTGCGACATGTCCATCCAGACGCGTGATCTCGCCGGCGACCGCGTTCTGAAATCCACGAATCACGTCGCGCATCTCTTCGGGATCAAGCCCCGCCGATAGCGACGTCGAACCGACCAGATCGACGAACATTACGGTCAACTGCCGACGCTCGGCTCCGGTCGGTTCCGGCGCCTCACCCGCCTTCGGCTGATTGTCCGGCTGTGCGGGCGCATCGCCCAAGGCATTCAGACCGGCGAGGAACTTGCGCCGCGGCCCCATGGGCAGACCGAGTTCCTTCAGGTCGTCATCGCTAAGGTGCCGCGCCGCGTCCAGATCGATCTCGTTCTCGGCAAACGCCGCAGCGTACTTGTCGAGCCCCAAGCTCGACAACAACTCACCGATATCCATAACGCCGCCTCCCGACAAGACGTCAGCCTAGCATCACACGGACGCCTGCCGGTAACCAGCGACCGGACCCAACGGGCACCGCCGTCGAGGATCGGGCCGGCCACCTGCAGTCAACGCCGTGGCCCTTCGCCAACGTTGCTCGACATCCAAATCAGCCAAGGGTCTGGGAAAAACGCTATCATAACGTGTGGTCATGGACGATCCGGAGATGTCAGCTTTCTCGATACCTAACACTATTTTAACGTACATCAAGATCACGAGAAATTCCTCAATGTCGGCGCAATCTCCACTAAGATAATCTATTTGCAGTTGCTGCGTTCAACTCGGTGGAATGGGTAAGAGTGACTTGGCCGGCGTGTGCTGTGCATCAATCGATCCGCCTAACCACGGGGCGGCACGCGACTTGGCTGACTGACGCCTCAACAGCCAAGTGGCCGACAGAAAACTGGGAAGTTGGGAAACACCCGCAACGTGTGTTGAGGATGGAATCTATGAAACTCGCACTCAGGAAATTTGTGGCGCCGGCTGCCGTCGCAGCGGCATTCGTGGTGGTTGCGGCCCAGACCAGCCCGGTCTTGGCCCAGGGCGACGCACAGCGTATGAACCGGTCTGACGCGCGGTTCTTTGTAACGGGTTCGGACCCCGAATCGTTGCTGGTGCATAGCACGGCCCCGACACACAACACCGTATGCTCAAGCGCGCATGGTTCCGGCGACGTGACCGTGAAATACGACGACAACACGACAACGCTTTCGCTCGGCCATTGCGCTTTGCTGGCGGCCGGCCACGTCAGCGTTCATGGCGCACACGAAGCGACCAATGCGCACGTCTCGGTTCACAACTATCATCATTCCCACGCTCCCTGATCGTCGTCGACGGCTTCACGACGTCTAGAGCCAAGAATCACCAGCCGCCCCGCAGGACTCCACCCCGGCAGGGCGGCTTTCTTTCGTTCCGGGTCACCGCGCGTGCTAGCGTTGCATCGGATCAGCGGAGGGCTTAGCCATGTCAGACCGAGAGCAACGCGTCCATTCTTTGCGCATTATCGACGAGTACACCTGGATGCTGCTGCGCCAGCTCGGCATCGCCGTTGGCAAGCGGCTCGGCGATCCCGGCATCGCGGCACTTGCCGACGGCTTGCGCCGCTATGGCAAGTATCGCGGTGAAACCCTGCGCCAGCACCCCAAGACATGCGCGGAAGGGCGCGATGCCCTGTCGCTGCTGCGCAATTGGGACGTGGCGGACTTGGCGCTCGCCAGCGCCGGCGAGCTCCTTGATGTCGCCGGCGATCCGTCGCGTGCGACCGTGAACATGACGCGCGTCCCAGGCAGCGACTACTTCGCGCAACATAACAATGCCGCCATTCTGGCTACTTACTGGTCGCAGACCTTGGCAGGGTTGGTCGAAGGCTACGACAGTGCGCTTGCGGTTCAGTGTCCACCCCTGCCCGACGACCCGCAGGCGCCATGGTCGATCACCTTCACCTATACAGGAGACTCTGCATCGCGATTGTCTGCGTTGCCCGATGACGCGTTTGCTGACCCGGCCGCCGCCATCACGCTATCGCGCCGGACGACAGGCGTCTTTGGCGCGCTGCCCATGTATGTCGCGCGCGCCCTTGGCGAGCGGTTTGATGCCACGGCCGAAGAAGCCGTGCGCGAAGCGCTCTATAACTTTGGCGTTGAACGTGCTGCCGGCATGCGCGAACAAGTTTTGGCGGAAGGCAAACCGTTAAACTTGCAGACCTGGTTCGAGACGATTCAAAAGCGCGATCCCGAAGCCGCATCCTTCGTCTTCAGCGACGATCACCATGTGTCGCCCGGCGTCTTCCAGGTCACCTGTACCTACTGTCCGTGTGCGGAGGTCTGGGCGCAGGAAGGTCATGACGGTCTGGCGCTTGGCTAAATCTACGACATGGAAGTACACCGTGGCCTGGTCGAAGGATTTCGCCCCGGCGGCGTCGTTGCCTGGGACAAGGTCAAGACCCGTGGCGACAAGGTCTGTGACTTCCGTTTCTTCATTCCAGAACTGGTCAGCGACGACGATCCCGAATGGGCGCGCAAGGCTTCCAGCTAAACCGGCAATCACTGGAAAACCAGCACTCTCGGGCGAAACCAAACGACCCAGAGTTGCTATTCTGAAGGCCGCCACGACCTGCGCGTCACGCTGTTCCCTAACAATTGTTAATCTATGATTACTGTCACACCAATTAAGTCAGTCGTCCATTGATGCTGAGTCCGGCTGACCTTAATCTCTCTAAATACAGTTACAACTGAGCGGTGGAAAAGTGTCGATGAAATCGCGTGTTCGCGGAGACTGGAAGATTGGCCTTGTGGCCCTGGCATTGGCCTCCCTGTTCGCCACCATGCCGGCCGGCATGGCCCAAGCGCAGCTTGCGGTCTCAGAGATGGTGGTCGACATGACCGCTCCTGACGACCGCAAGGACTTGATCGTGACCAACACCGGCGACGACACCATGTATGTCGCTGTCGAGATCAAGGAGTTCATCAATCCGGGCATGCCCGACCAGACCGAGATCGCCCACCGCACGCCGGACGAAACCGGCCTTCTCGTCTCGCCCAGCAAGATGGTGCTGGGTGCCGGCGAACGGGCGGTCGTGCGCATGGCAGTTATCGAACGTCCGGACGCCGCCGACCGCGTGTTTCAGGTGACGGTCAAACCGGTCTTGGGGGACGAAGAAACTCAGACGACCATGATCCGCCTGTTGGTCGCCTATGGCGTCCTGGTCATCGTGCGGCCGGAAGACCTGAACCCGAACATCTCCGTGCAGCGCAATGGCCAGACGCTGTTCGTCGAGAACAACGGCAACACCATGGTCGAACTTGCTCATGGCAAACAATGCGATGCCAGTGGCGCGATCTGCTCGGATCTGCCCAGCAAGCGCGTCTATCCGGGCGGCACATGGCAGGTCGAACTGGCCCATGACACCCCGGCCGAATACCGCGTCTCCAGCGGCGGCGAGACCGAGGTGCGCACGTACTGAGCCGCTCTGACTGGCATAGCGACGCGATCACGCGCGGTACGCCGGTCACCGCAAGCTACAAGAACACCCAGAACGTCCGCCGATTTTTGACCGACCAATGCGGTCCCGGATTCCGTTTCGAGCGAACGTTCATGCAGTCGATCAAGGACGGCACGCCGAAGACCATGGGCGATGTCGCCGACGCATGGCTGCGACGCCACGCCGCGGCCGGTAAGCGCTGATCGCTTAAGGTCGTCCAGCGCGCAGGCGGACCACCGTGTAGTCTGCTCGCGGAATGCGCTAACGTGCTCACCGCAAGACAGACCGGGGCGGCGATGCTTGGCATTAACGACACCAACCGCAAGTGGTGGATCCTGATCGCCGCGTCGACGGTTGGCGGCCTGATTCTTCTGGATGAGACGGTCGTCGGTATTGCGCTACCGACCATTCGCCAAGACCTCGGCATGGGCGAAACCGCCGCCCATTGGGTCATCAGCGCGTACTTCCTCGTCTTGACGGCGTTCGCCGCCGCTTTCGGCAAGATCGGCGATATCGTCGGCTTCCACGTTCTTCTTTACATCGGCGCGGTGCTGTTCGCAGGCGCGTCGCTTGCCGCGGGTTTCGCCGATGACGGCACCGTCCTGATCGCCGCGCGCGTGGTCGAAGGCCTAGGCGCTGCGATCATCTTCCCCGGCACCATCGCGATGATCACCATTGCTTTCCCGCCAGATCAGCGCGGCATGGCGATCGGCATCATGGCCGCCATCGGCACGACCTTCCTGGCGGTCGGTCCGCTGGTCGGCGGATTTTTCACCGAGATCATATCGTGGCGTTGGATCTTTTGGATCAACGTGCCAATCGTCGCGGCCATTGTCTTGGTCATCGCACTTGCTTGGGTCGCGCCGCCGCGCAAGGCCGAGACGTCCCGCTTCGACTACGGCGGTCTCGTCACGCTTATCGCCAGCACGACCCTGATCGTGTTTGCCGTCATGCAGGGCGGCTCCTGGGGATGGGGCAACGCCACCATCCTCACCTGTCTGATCGTCGGCGTGGCGGTGCTCATCGCCTTCGTCATCATCGAGAATAGGCGTGACGCGCCTTTGCTGGAGGTCGATCTGTTCCGCATCGGCGAGTTCAGCGCCTGCACGCTCGTGCTGTTTGTCGGCCAGTACGCGAAGATCGTTATTGTCATTTTTGGCGCGCTCTATCTGCAGCAAAGCCTCGGCATGTCCCCGCTCACCGCCGGTTTCGCGCTGCTGGCAGCCGTTGCCGGTTTCCCGTTCCTGTCGGCGCCGGTCGGCCGGTTCGCCGACAAACACGGCGCGCGCAAACCGGTTCTTCTGGGACTGGGCGTCGCGACCCTGGCCATGGCGTGGATCGTCGTCGCCATCGTCTGGAACAGCTATCTGTTGCTGCTTCCAGGTCTGCTCATCTGGGGTCTCGCCATGCCGTTCTGCTATTCGCCGACGCTGCGCGCCATGGCCAATGCGGTGCCCCCAGAAAAGCAGGGCCAGACAAGCGGCATCGGCATTACCAGCCGGCTTGTCGGCGGCACCGTCAGCATGGCAATCAGCAGCACGCTCTTGGTCGCGACCGGTTCCTATCAGCTCGTCTTCCTGGTCGCGGCGGTCGTCATGGCCGCCGCCTGGATCGCCGGCTGGCGCGCCATCGCAGAAGAGACCGCCGCCTAACTGATCGCCACCTTGTGAGCCCTCGCTGCTCGACGTAACGCGGCGTGGATGCGACGATGCCGCGATCACAACAAGACCAACCCGTCACAGGAGAACACGATGGGCGCGGATACCAAGATGACCGGCGGCTGCATGTGCGGCGCGGTGCGATACGAAACCACCGGCGACTCGTTCGGCGTCAACCATTGCCACTGCCATAGCTGCCGCAAACATAACGGCGGGCCGGTTGTGACGCTGGCTGGATTCAAGGCCGACCAAGTCGCGTTCAGCGGCGACGATCGCAAGATCTACGAGTCCTCGCCGGGCGTCGGCCGCGCCTTCTGCGGCAAGTGCGGCACGCCCCTGACCTGGGAAGGCGACGGCGGCGAACTCGGCCCGATCTTCGAGTTCCATATCAGCACGCTCGACAACCCCGATGTCCTGGTGCCGACCGGCCACTCGTTCGACCCCGAACGCATTCCCTGGTTCGACATCGCCGACGGCCTGCCGCGCTATGAAACTTTCGCCGAAGCCAGCCCGGTGCTACGCCACGGCCCGGCGAAAGAGGGTTTGCCGTCGGGTTGAGACAGTCAACGACTCAGGCAAGCCGGCCTTTCCACATCCTTCGGGCCCGTGTTCCATCGACGTCCGACGCCGGGATTACAGCCGGGTTGCGTTCGACTCCCGTCACGTGACGCCCGCTTTGCGTAGACCTTCGATGTAGCGCCCGGCCCCGACGGCTCGCGTTAACGCAACCGTGTCTTTGACGAACGACAAATCGAAGTCGGGCTTGATGGCCTTGATGCGGTCGACCGCCTGCCGGGCCTCATCGAGACGATCGAGATGCGCCAATGCGACGGCTTCGGACACATGCGCCCACAATCCGGCGTTTGGCTCGCGCAGGGCCTCACGTACATGGGTCAAGGCGACGTCATCGCGCTCCATAAAGAGGTAGGCTTGGCACTTGATGAGGAGAAAGGCCCAAAGCATGGGATCGCGCGGGCTCAACCGAATGGCCTCGTCCTCCTCTTGAATCCCCTCCTCGGGGCGACCGCTATAGGCAAGCGCCCAGCCCAGGGAAAAATGGGCGCTCGCCAGATTGGGGTTGAGAGCAAGCGCCTTGCGGCTGGAGGCAATGGACCCATCGTAGTCACCGTTCATCATATAGGGCCGTGTGCTCATGTCGTATCCGAACGGATCGTCCGGATCGATCACGATGGCACGCTCAGCGGCCGCCGCCGCGGCCGCAAGAAGCGTTTGAGGTTCGCCACCGAAGGCATGCAGAACTGCCAAGAAGAGTGCATAGGCAAGAGCCGCATGGGCCGGTGCAAAGTTCGGATCAAGCTCTATGGCGCGCCTGAAGCATGACTGCGCTTCGACATTGTCCTCAGCCGCATTGCGGTACACATGCCACATGCCACGTTGATAGGTTTCCCAGGCGTCGAGGCTCTCGGCCGGCTTGCGACGTGCACGCTCGCGCTCGGCACTGCTCAATGTCGGTGCGATCGCGGTGACCACGGCATGCGTCACCTCGTCTTGGACCGCGAAGATATCCTCGAGATCGCGATCGTAGCGTTCGGCCCACAGGTGGTTGTCCGAAGATGCATCAATCAGCTGTGCGGTGACGCGCACCCGGTTGCCGGCGCGGCGCACACTACCTTCGACGATGTAGCGTACGCCAAGCTTATGTCCGATCTCCTTGATGTCCAACGACTGCCCTCTGAACGAAAACGACGAGTTGCGCGCGATTACAAAGAGCGAGCGGAATTTCGAGAGCTCCGTGATGATGTCTTCGCTGATGCCGTCCGCAAAGAAGTCCTGGTCGACGTCGGCGCTCATGTTGTCAAATGGCAGAACGGCGACCGACGGTTTATCCGGTAACGCCAAGGGCGCCGCATCGGGTCTCGCGGCGACCCCACCTTCCGACCACGTCCACACGCGGATCGGCCGCGCGATGTTCTTTACCGTCTGCTCGCCGCCGTCTTCGAAACCATGATCGACCTTGCCGGCAATATGCTCATAGACCGCGCCCGAGACACAGATGCCGCCGGGTTCGGCCAGCGCCTCAAGACGCGCGGCGATGTTGACGCCGTCGCCATAGATATCGTCGCCGTCGATGATGATATCGCCCAGGTTGATGCCAATGCGGAACACGATCTTTCGGCCGTCCGGCGCGTCGGCATTGCGTTCGACCATACCGCGCTGGACCTCGACGGCGCTTTCGACCGCATCGACGACGCTTGGAAACTCGATCAGCGCACCGTCGCCCATCAGTTTGACGATACGCCCGCCCCGCGCCGCAATCGCCGGATCGACAAACTCGGCACGATGCGCCTTCAACGCCGCCAGCGTGCCAGCCTCGTCGGCTTCCATCAGCCGAGAATAACCGACCACGTCGGCGGCGAGTATGGCGGCCAGCCGTCGTTCCATGCCTACCTCCCGTAAGGCCCACCGTAGCGACTGGTGGACGACAAGACCACGATCCGGTTGGTCAGATGATACCCTCGACCAGAACCAGATTGGTCTGTGCTGACCGATGGCGATGTTTGGCCAGCTCTTGATAGTCGGGATCATCGAGCCAGGCGCGGGCGTGGTCGACACTGGGAAACTTCATGAGCACCGTACGGGGCAACGACCAAACGCCTTCGATGACCGTCGTTTCATCCTTTGACGTCGCCAGCAATTCGCCGCCATGTCTCTCAAAAATGGGATAGAAACCAGCCAGATAATGTTGGTACTCGTCGGGATCTTGAACGTCGATCTGCGCGATCATGTAGGCACTCATGGGGCTTCGCCTCCTCGTGCGAGAGTGTTGTCTTGGAGAGCCGTCTAGTCCGGCAAGCCGGCCTTGCGCAGGCCGTCGTGGAACAGGGCGCGGCACGCCTGATCTGTAATCGGCAGGGCCTCGTCGACATAGCTGATCGAAACATCGGCCTTCGTGCGCTGCGCGCGTTTGATGGCATCTTGCGCCTCGGCATCACGGTCCAAATGGCCGAGGGCGCTGATTTCGGCCAAATGGGAGAAGATGCGCGCGTTGGCCTGGCGTTGCGACATCTGCGACCACACGATGGCCTCGTCGTACTCTTCCATCATCAGAAGCGCGATGGCCTTGCTGGCCATGTAGGCCCAGTTCATTGGGTCGTTGGGACTTAGCCGCATGGCCTCATTGTGCGACGCCACCGCCTCCTGCGGCCGGCCCGCATGCCACAGCGCATGGCCGCGGCCGAAATGGGCCGCAGCAAAATTGGGGTTCAATGAAATCGCCTTATCGGCGGCGCTGATCGCTTCGTCATGCTCGCCACGCACGATGTGGCTGCGCGTCATGATCGACCACGCGAAGGGATCATGCTCGTCCAGCCTGACAGCCGTGCGCGCCTCGTCGTAGACAAGCTGAAGATCGCCGTCACGGTCAACCGATGCGCCCTGAATCAGGTTGGCATAAACCGTGAAGGCGATGCCTGCATGGGGCGAAGAGAAGGTCGGGTCCAGTTCGATCGACCGGCGATAAAAGCCCAGCGCGTCCTCCCGGTTATCGGGCCGGTACTGATAGGTGTGCCACAGGCCGCGTTGATAATTTTCCCAGGCATCCAGACTTTCCGGCGGCTTGCGCAGCGCACGCCGGCGCTCGCTGGTGCCAAGCTGTGGTTCGATCGCGGTGACAATCGCCGTCGTCACCTCATCCTGCACGGCGAAGATGTCTTCGAGGTCGCGGTCATATCGCTCGGCCCAAAGATGAGCGTCGTCCGTGGCATCAATCAACTGCGCGGTAACCCGCACACGGTTGCCGGCCCGGCGCACACTGCCTTCAACGACATACCGCACGCCAAGCTTCTCGCCGATCTGCTTGATCTCCAAGGCCTGCCCCTTGAAGGCAAAGGACGAGTTGCGCGCGATGACGAACAAGCTGTGAAATTTGGATAGCTCGGTGATGATGTCTTCGGTGATGCCGTCAGCGAAGTACTCCTGTTCGGGATCGCCCGACATGTTGGTGAACGGCAGCACGGCGATCGACGGTTTGTCGGGTAGCGACAAGGTGTCGGCAGCAAGCGCCGGCACGCCCACGTCTGATGCATCCAGCACAACCCGGAACACATGAACGGGATCGGCGATATTCTTGACCTGCTGGGCACCCATGTCATCAAAGGCCAGATCCAGCTTGCCACGCACATTTTGATGCACGGTGCTGGAAATGCAGATGCCGCCTGGATCGGCCAGCCCCTCCAGGCGCGCTGCGACATTCACGCCATCACCATAGATGTCGCGTCCTTCGACGATGACGTCGCCCAGATTGATGCCAATGCGCAGATGAACCGTCCGATGCTCGCCCGCGTCGTTGCGCGCCGCAAGGCCGACCTGGATCGCCACCGCGCAGTCGACCGCCTCGACCACGCTGGTGAACTCTGCCAACAGACCGTCGCCCATCAGCTTGACGACACGTCCCTTACGCTCGGCAATCGCCGGCGCGACGAGATCCTTACGCAGCGCTTTCAACGCCGTCAGCGTGCCGGTCTCATCCTCGCCCATCAGGCGCGAATAGCCGACCACGTCCGCAGCCAGGATCGCCGCCAGCCGTCGCTCCATCGAATGCCTCCCTCGCCCGGCAGACTAGCCGTGCACCCCGCGAGAATCCATGATCATCCGGCGCTCCCGGATACCGAACCGCCGTCAGTCGTCGTCGGCGCCCTGGGCGATGTCGATGATTGCAGCGAACGCCGCATCGTCAATCGGCTCACAGGTCAAAACACCCAGGTCGGCGTAGAGCTCATCCGGCATCTCCGGCAGATCAACCGCGCACGGCGCGCCACCGGGCGGCGATATCGCCAAACGTTGCGCCGTCGTTATCTCGGTCTGGAAGTAACCGGAACTGTCGGTCGACGCGATGCCGATGGCGCCGTCGATACGGCCATCGGCCACCGGCTGGCCGGCCTCGTCGACAATTTGGCCGAACACGGCGATCAGGCGATCGGCGATGTAGCGAACCGACACGGCGTTACCGGGAAACAGCGTCAGTTCATGGTTGGGCTGATCGACATGAATGAAACCTTCGGTATCGTCGGTCAACGAGATCTCATAAGTCGCATAGGGCGGCAGCGGCAGGAAAACGCTCTCGCCAACGCGGACCCTCTCGCGCGGATCGCCGTCGACATTGACCAGGAAAGTCCGGTCGGGATCGACATTGCCGTCCAGCAGCACCATCACACCGCTCTCCGTCAGCGCCGGCCCGCCAAACGCAAAACCATCCTCGTTGCCAATCAGGTTGATGTCGAAAACGCCGCTATAGGTCTGGAAGACCTCGCTGTCGTTGAACGTCGTCTCGTAGTCAAAACCAACGCGTCCGATGTTGTTCGAATAGTCGGCGCCAACGGCGACGGAGTCTTCGATTACCGTATGAACGGCGCCGGCGCGGATCGAGAGATCGTCCTCAAGGATGTCGTGATCGTCCCAGATCACGATACCGCCACCCTCGACGCCGGAACCGCCATCCGACGTGGCGATGGGCCGCGGATTGGAATGTCGGTAACCGACATTGCCGCGATAGGTCCAATGGTCGTCCGCGTAGGTAAAGCGCAACCCGGTCAGCGCCAGGAACTCGCGGTTCGACTGCGTCACACTGCCGGTCCACTGAACGTTCAGGCCGTTCTCGGCGAACACATTGGCCGTGAACTGCGGGCCGAAGGACCAGGATTTCGAGTCAGCCTCGACGCTATAGCTGCCGACCATGCTGACGCTCGCACCCCAGTCGGGCAAACGGTAGCTGACCGCGCCATTGAACTGCTGCGATCGGTTGATGAAGGGATCGAAGACATCGGGATTGCGCGAAGTCTGCGTGTCGCCGGCAAAGATTTGCCGCGCCGAGAAATTGACACCGATATCGTCGTACCTGTCGGTAAAGCGCACGAAGTAACCATAGTCCCGATCGGTCGTCGCGATGATGCCGCCCTGCAGCCGCATCTGGTCATCCAGGTAGACCGCACCGGATTGCGCCAGCACCTGGTCGTCGCTGCCCATCAGGTCGGCGAACCAGCCGGTCTGATCGTCGACACGATGGACCGTGCCGGCACGGAACAGCCAAGTCGACGTCACATCGCCGATAAACTCGCCGTCGCGGCCCTGTTCGTCATCGTTGATCAACTGGCCGATCTGAAACACATAGGTCGGCGCGTCTGCTGGCGGCAGTTCCGGTGTCTTGGCGAAAAACCGCGTCTCCTCGCGCGTGCCGCCGCCGATTTCCTGGATCCGCAGCGTGACTTCGTAAGAGCCCGGCGGCAGCGATGCCGTGTTCAAGACCTGGTTGCCGGCTTCATAGGTCTGGCTCGCCAACAGCCGGCCGTTGCCAAAGATGTCCACCTTGGAACGCACCGGCAAAAACAGGACAAGCGGCGTGCCGGTCACCAGATCCAGGTCCATTCTGGAATCGAGCTGGGTGCCGATACCGACACCGACCATCTTTTCCTGCGCGACCGCTTCCAACGGTGCGGTCCGGAACAAGCCGCCTTGAAGACGCCAGGCTTCCTGGTCCGATACCACCTGTCCCTGGTCCAGGAAGAAACCGTCTTTGCTGTCATAGAGCAAATCGGAAACAAACCGGCTGTCTTCGACACCGACAATGGTGTGGTTCAAGATATCGTAGTCGTTGTCCTGCCCGTCGCCACCGGAGATGATGCCGCTCAGGTAACTGAGGACCGCGGCGTCGCCGTCACTAGGCCGCAGATATCGCGCGCCGCCGCCCTGGATGCCGCGATAGGCGCCGTTGATGAAAAGATCGGCACGAAACGCGTTTCGATTGAAGATGACGCCGGCGATCGTCGGCTGCAGCACGCCACACCCTTCATCTTCCAGCGTTTCGCCGGGCAGGCAGACCAGATCGCTATGGCTCTTCAACGGACCGGTCAGCGCCGTGATCACGGGCGCGCGTTTGTCGACGTCTTCGATCAGATCGACAATGGCGGCGGGGTCTTCAAGCGTGATCGAACCCGGCGCATAGGTCGCCACGGCCGAAGTCAGAATCCTGCCGTCGTAATAGATGTCGACGACGTTGGTTTGCGGTTCAACCAGGTTCTCGAACCCGGCAGGCACCACACCGGTTGCCTGGTCCGGCGCAATCGGCTCAGGAACTTTGATCAAGCTTGCGAACGCGTCCAGCGACGGCATGTAGTGCAGGTCGGCGGCAATGGCGATTTCCTCAGCCAGACCGCTGCGCACGGCGCCGAAGCCACCCGCGACAACCAGCGCGCCAAACAGCATCGGCGCGGCCGCCCGTAGAGGCCAGCCGCACACGCGTTTTACGAATGTCCTGCGCTCTTCCATGGGTCGTTAGGGCGGGATCGCGACTTCGATCAGAACCGTGCTCTGATACGCCGTCGCGCTGCCTGCCGCGGCGCCGAGATCGTTTTCGTCAAAGAAAACGATCATGCTCGCGTTGTTGGTACCGCCGGCGCAGTTCTCCGACGTGTTCGTCGTGGTGAACAACTGGGGTGCGCCGTAGGCAAGCTGTGTCGCCGGGCCGGTCGTGTTGACGCCGCCGGCATTGGCCCAATAGACCGAGAACGGCAGCGGTGCGTTGATGCCGGAAATTGCCTGGAACGCGCCTTCGGTAGTCGTCGCCGTCACCTGATAGGTCGCCGGACCACCGGCGCTGATCCGGTTGTTGGTCCACACACAGATGCTGGTGTCGGCATTGGTTTCGTCACCGACGCCGTCCCAGATGCCAAAGTCGAAGTTGTTCTTAAGCCGGATGAAGTTCATCAGCGGCGGGCTGACAACTGTCACCAAGCCCGAGGTCTCGGTGTCCGTCCCGTTACCGGTTGGCGTGTCGATGGTCAGCTGAAGGGTGCCGGTATAGGTGCCAGCCGGTACGCTTTCGAGATCGTTGTCGATGATGCGGATGCGCATGCGCTGTCCGCCCGCGTTCGAGCCCGAACTCGTGCAGACATCGAACTGTGCCTCGGTCAGGCTTTGAAAGATGCGTGGCGTGTTCGGCTGCAACGTCGTCCAACTGCCGCCTGTCGGGTTCCGGTACTGCACGATGATCGGCACCGTGCCGCCGGGACCGGTCAATTCGAAGGCGCCGCCGGCACCCTGCCCGGTTACCGTCACCTCAATGCTGGGATTGAAGCGCGGCCGGTTCGAAATGGCGCAATGACGGCGGACAGAGCTGCGGTTGTTGCCGCCGTTCCATGTAATAGTGAACGTGTCGCCGGCAAAATCCTCAAGATCTGCGCAGGGACGGTTGATTCCGTTGCAGGCCGAGTTTGCCGCAAACGTTTCTGTCGATGTCATGAGACCCACCATCATCATGACAAGCACCAGGGCGCCCAGCCGCAGGCCCATGAACACTGTCTCGGGTTTAAATCGTCGCGGCCGCAAGGCCGCTATGTCCGAAACAGCGCTCATGTTTCTCCGGCCTGCGGCCGGGACATACCTGGTTAGGGAACTGCCGCGATCTCGACAGTCAGGACGGCCTGGTACGCGTTGGCGTCAGCCTCCGCAGCGGCCAGGTCGGCTTCCGCAATATCGATGATCAGCGTCGAGTTCGTGCCGGCATTGCAGTCCGGTGTCGTCGGCGCGGACATGGTGAAACCGGTAGCGGAGTTATAGGGAACGGTCGTGCCCGTGGTCGCACCGGCGGTGTTCGCCCACTCCACCGCGAACGGCAGCGAGGTCGCCGTGCCGGGGTTCTCCAGCGTGTAGCCGGCTGTGTCGGACGTGATCTGCACGGTGTAACCGCCGCCGGCATTGGTCCAGACGCACAGGCTGTCGGTGCCCTGCTCGGCGCCGACCAGATCCCAGGTACCAAAGTCAATGTCATCCAAACGCAGGATGCTGACCTTCTCCGGGATGATGATGGTGACGGTGGTGTCTTCGCTCTGTGGCGAATCACCGGTGGCTGCCAGCGCAACGGCCGACATCAGGGCCACGGAAGCACCGGCGACGCCGGCAACGAGTTTCGAGCTATACTTTTGGGTAAGACGGTTCATGATTTGCCATGACTCCAATAGGCCGTTGTTTTTAGGCTGACTGGCCGACCCCACGCTTGATCCATCGTGTTGCGCAGGGCTGAATCGCCCAATCAGTAGGCCCTTCTTGCAGCTTCCACCGTGTTCACTTATGAGATGAGCCGGTCACTTCCACGCCTTATTCTGCGACGCGTTTTGGTAGGGACCGCCCTTCCAATGGGAGTATGTAGTCTTTCCAAAGGGTTAGGCTCCACACACTGGAAGTTGTATAGAATGAGAGTGTGGCGTTTATCACACTTTGCCACAAGGTCGGGCAATGGTGGAATAACATTCAGAATGGCTTGCGATTTGCGACGTTAGGTGATGACCACTGCCATATGTTAGAGAGTGTGACAGGTAACGTTCTCGTGATGCATCGCAAATTGACTATCCATTATGGGTACCTCGAATGCGCCAGCTCGTGTTCACCTCGACGGAAAAAGGTGCTTCGAACACCATCGCAGTAGCCTCAGGGGGCCGGCTCTTGCGTCCCGCCGCCCGGTGCCATGGATTTACGACGCTGATCCCAGCGTTGCGCCTGGGAGGCGGGCTTGAAGGGCGCAAACCGCCATCGGCTGGATGCCGGTTGCGGGCACGGCGGCACATCCGCCTATCTGCGGCACCAAAGCTGGGGGCACGTTAGTGGCTTCGACATTGAAACCCAGTCAATCGAAGAAGCCCGCAAGACCCCACACGACGTTTGTCGCCTGCGACTTCACCGCCGCCCCGGGCGGGCTCGACCGGTACTTCGACGCTATCACCATGTTCAATGTGCTCTACGCCCTGTCCGATCAGCCGGCCGGACCAGCCTCGAGCGCGAACACCGACCAGACTGCGATCGCGACCATCACCGCGCCGGCACCCCACCGCAGCCAAAGCCGCGCCCTGTCGCTCGATAACAACCCGCGCGCGCCTTGGGCGCCGAACGCGTAAACAAGCCGGCCAACTACCGCCAGGCCCACATACGACGCGATCAGGATCAACGTCTGCGGCAAGACAGGCCGCGACAGATCCATGAACTCCGGCAAGAAATTGATGAAGAAGCCCAGGCCTTCCGGATTGATGGCGGTGATCACGAAACCACGCACGAACAGCGTTCGAAACGGGATGCCGGCATGTTCGACCTTGACGGTCGGATCAGCATGCGCGGGCCGTATGCTGCGGTAACCCAGATAGAGCAGGTAAACGACACCGCACCACTTCAACACCTCGAACAGCGGCGGAAACTCTTCGACCAGCACGCCAACGCCAGCCAGCGACGCGCTAATTGACACGAGGTCGCCAGCCACCACGCCGCCGACAATCGCCGGAATCGCCCGTCGGCCTTCCGACAGCGTGTAGCTCAAAACCAGGATCGTGCTGGGCCCCGGTATTATCAATACAACAGAAGCGGCCAAGACAAAGGCCAGGTACGTCTCAACCGTCACCAGCACTGACCCATCGATGCGAAACCTGCATGGTCGCGAAGCGCGCGATAGCGGACATGGTGTGGCGCATCGGCAACGCGGACGGCGCAAGTGTGTCGGCTGGCACAGGATATGCACGACACCCGGTGATCACGATCACCAACCCCGCGCCCCGGGCAAGCATTAACGTTGATCATCACCACCTACCCGCTAAGGCGCAGACAACATAGGCATTGAGGCGACACCAATGGCCGACAAAAAGACTTCCAAACCCGACAACCATACCACGCAGACCAACGAACTCGGCGGCATCCTCTCTGACGAACAGTTGGAAAAGCTGGCGGCAGCAGTCAGCAACGCACAAGCCAACGGCGCCGCCGGCGCGACACCGGCCGGGTACTATTTCACCGACGAATAACCCCGGCTTATCGATCACGTCTTGCGGCTCTAGGGCAGACTCAACCCGCACAACCGGACCTGCTCTAGAGCCGCCACATGAGACTTCCAAAATCGCGGCGGCTGATCACGCATCCTGTCATGCTGACCAGTCTTCGCGCCGTTCATCCCCATGTCTAGCGTAGTGGTTAAGCCATCCGCACTTGGGGAGATCCCAACCATGACCAACAAGCTGAACAACGCCGACAAGCGTATCTTCGACATCAAGGAGCCGATGTCGCGCCGCGATCTGTCGATGGAAAAGATCGTCGACGGCGTTTCCCTGCGCATCACGATCCGACAGCCGCAGCAGGATATCTTTCCGCGCCCGCGCTGATCGCGCAGACGGCCACGATGTCAAAATGAGACAGTGTGTTTGCCGCCTTGCACCCATTCGGCACGCCGTATCGGCCCTTCGGACTGTCAGGGAGACGTTGTAGGATCGCGTATCCGCGATCCCAGGGTGTGGCATGTTGGATCTCAACAACCACGTCATCTTTGCTGACGGCCCCGACGACGACACGGTGCTCGCCATGCCCCGTGACGTTGCCGAGATTGTGTTTCACGAGGCATTCGCGCTCTCGGCCAATCCACGCCTGACCTATGCCGACTTTGTCGCCAAACAGCAGATGCTGGAAGGCCTGCTGCGCGCGCCAATCAGCAGCGATACGCCGACCATGGACGATCTGCTTGCCTTGATGACGGCCGAAACGCGGATCATCAAGAAAAGCGCTCTGACGACCCTGCGCGAGCTCTAGCGCCGCACCTTTCTCCGCCGTCGGCGCGATGGATCGCGCGCCTGCCCTCCTGTAGGCTCCCGTCTTCTTGGGGGCGCCTTCGTTCATGGCTGAACTATTCCTTCACGTTACCAACGTGATCTTGCCGGTGCTGATCTGCGCCGCCGTCGGGTACTGTCTCGCGCGGTTCAAGGTTCCCTTCGACAACAAAATGGTCAACGGCGTGGTCGCCAACGTCGGTTATCCGACGCTGATCATCTCGCATCTTTCGGGCGCGCATGTGCCGATCGGCGCCTTTCTCGACATGATGCTGGCCGCTGTCGCGGTACTTGCGTGCTTCTGCGCCTTGGCCTTCATCTTCTTGAAGATCATGGGCCTCAACACCCGCGCCTTTCTGTCGCCGCTGATGCACGCCAATGTCGGCAATGTCGGTCTGCCCATCGCATTGCTGGCGTTCGGCGAAGCCGGCATGGCCTATGCCATGGCCTTCGTCGTCGTCGTTGTTGTCAGCATCTTCACGGTCGGCATGGCCGTCACGATGGGTCGTTTTTCGCCGCGCAGCCTTTTGACGTCGCCGATCATCTACGCCGTGCTGTTCACGCTGGTCTTGATGGCGACCAATACGGCGCTGCCCAAACCGATCGACGAAGCGCTCACCATCCTCGGCGGCTTGGCCATCCCGCTCATGCTGCTGACGCTTGGCTACACACTCGCCACCTTGAAGGTCAGCGCGCTGTGGCGCGCCACCTATCTCAGCCTCTTTCATATCGCCATGGGCGTGGCGGTTGCCCTGGGCCTGCTCCAGGTCTTCGGCTTCACCGGCACCGAGCGCGGCGTCTTCATTCTCATGTGCCTGATGCCGGTCTCGGTCGCGACCTATCTGTTCGTCGACCAGCACGTGCACGACCTGGCGCACGAGGTCGCCGGCCTGATCATGGTCTCGACCCTGCTCACCATCGTCGTCATGACACTGGCGTTAACCTTCTGGATCTAGGGCGGATTTGCGTCTCACGGGCGCACCGCCGGCCCAATTGCCGCGATATGTGTGCTGACGGTCACTCAGGGCTCCGTTTGCCATGGAAATGTGCAGTTGATTTGCCGACTCTTTCATCGCGTGCGCTACCGCGCCGCCGGGCTGCCCGGATTGGGCACCGCGATAAGGGCAAACCGCCGGCGACGGTGGGGCGCAAAGCCACCGGTCTTTGCCGGACAAGACGCCGGGCAAAGACAGCGGGGTTGCCGAAGGGAGACCGGCCATGGCCGTCACCAGAAACCGAAAACGCGCGATCCGCCGCAGCGGCGAAGTTGCCTGTGTGCCGCTCGAGCCGCGCGACACCCAGCTGCCGGGAAGCCGGCGATGTTGAGTTCCATGCGCGTGATGGCGCTGGCCTCGCAGAAGGGCGGTGCCGGCAAGACGACGTTGGCCGGGCATCTGGCGGTCGAAGCCGCGCGCACCGGTCACGGCCCCGTCGCCATGATCGATACGGACCCGCAAGGCAGCCTCTATCGCTGGTGGCTGGCGCGCGACGAGGAAGCACCCAAAGACGTTGTCAAACTCACCGGATTGCCGCGTCGGCGTGAAGACGATCAGTGGACGCTGGTCCAAGATCTCACCGACCTGCGCGACCAGGGTATGCGTCTCGTCATCATCGATACCCCGCCCGCCGTTACCCGGCGCATCCGCAATGTCGTGTCTCTGGCCGACCTCGTTGTGCTGCCGGTTAGGCCCAGCCCGCACGATCTGCGCGCCGTCGGCGCGACGGTCGATATTGTCGAGGCCCAGAGTAAACCGATGATGTTTGTCTTGAACGGTGGAACGCCGCGCGCGCGCATCAACCAGGACGCCGCGATCGCGTTGACCCAGCACGGTCCCGTGGCGCCGGTCATCCTGCACAACCGCGTCCACTACGCGTCCGCCATGATCGACGGGCGCACGGTCATGGAAACCGCGCCCAAATCAAGTTCGGCAAAGGAAGTCGTCGAGCTATGGCCTCACGTCGACGAACGCCTGCGCCGGCCGCTGGTCGTTGCCCTGGATAACGGCCTCGACCGGGCCGAGCGTGAGGCTGAGGGCGATACCGGCGGCGAGACCACCGCACCGCCGCGCCCGGCCGTCAAGTTCCCCAGCCCTGTCGCCGGCAGCGGCCTGAAGCCAAGCCAGCCTTTCGGCCGGCGCACCGGCGACCGCGACAGCGCGAAGTCCGCTTAAACCAACGCGCCTCAATCTGTCCGCGCCTGCCACGGCTTGGCGTTGATGTCGCGCAGCAACGTTTTCTGCCGGCTCGAGACGACGTCACGGTCCATATAGGCCTGGCGCATGTAACGCTGGCCGCTTTCAAGGCGGAACGCCTCGCGGCCATGGAACAGACGGTAGTTGTCGGCGAAGTACATCTGGCCGGGCTCCAGCTTGAAACGCAGCCTTATGTCGTCGGACGCGATCATGCCGGCGTAGAGTCGCCGGGCTTCATAGAAGGCGTCCAACAGGTCGGGGTCGACCGCAGCGACCTGATCGGCGCGTCCGTGAAAACGCGTCTGCTTCAAGTTGCCATCAGGCCACAGGTCGATAAAGGGCGAGGCATGCTCCAGGATCGCCTGGTCGTCGACATAGCGGAACACGACGGGGACGCTGGCTAGCGCGTCGAAAAGATCAGGCCGTTCGCGCCGAATATGCTCGGCGATATAGAAGCCATCGACCAGAGTGGACTCGCCGCCGTCGGCGTCGTTCTGCAGGCAGTGCAGCAGTGTGTAGCCGGGTTGGGGCAGCCGATAGGGATTGTCGACATGGGGTTCCAGCGCCCGCGGCGTCATGCTGAGGTCATAGGCCTTGGCGATGCTCTTGACGTCGGCGATGCCACCGCTGTTGGTCCAGCGCAGGAAGCCAATCAACTTTGTCAGTTCCGCCATGCCGTCCGGCTCTACCGGCAGGCCGCGCACCAGGGCAAAGCCAAGGCGCGCGATGTCGGCAAGAAACGCCAGGATACGTTCGGGACCGCTCTCCAGGTCGGCCAGATCATGCCACGGCAGCGCTTCGAGATCGGCCTTCCACACCTGCTTTTCGCCGACCAGCTCCGGCGGAAAAGGCGTCTGGCTGGCATCGCGCAACGCCGCGAACCCATAGCGGCACCGGTGCCCGTCGCTGAAGCGGATGTCGACGACATCGCCCTCCTCCTTCGCCTCGACGATGGTGAGGTCAAGCGGCAGTTGCGCGGCGTCCTGAAGCTTGTGACCGGTGATCGGATCGCGAAAGCTTTCGTCTGTGCTGTTCTCGCGCAGCCAAAGCGCATGAAAATCATGGCAAAACCCGTCCGGGCTGGATAGGCGAAGCTGGGTTCCCTTCGACTCGACCGACATTTCAGGCACCTCCATGCTGTCGTCGAGGCCACTATGTGTCACCGGCCGTGTGACGGGACATCGATCGTCGGTCAACATTCGTTGCGATACAGACAACCACGGTTCGATCGCATGGCGGCCACCCGGTGACGCCTTAGACTGCGTTGACGAACTGCACGTTCCCTTTTGCGCATGACGGAAGAAGACCAATCGATCGCAACCTTGTCCGCGCGGCGTCCGCTCGCGGCCAAGGCCTATGAGTACGAAGCCGGCTATTTGATCGAGCGGCATGCCCACGCGTCAGGCCAGCTTGTCTACGCGGTGTCGGGCGCCATGCGTGTCGCCGCCGGCCAGGGCGCCTGGGTCGTACCGCCGCTGCGCGCGGTGTGGATACCGCCCGATGCCCTCCATACCGTCTACATGCATTCCCACGTGTCGATGCGCACGGTTTACGTCGTCGGCAAACGGGCCAAAGAGTTCGAGCGGCGCTGCTGCGTCGTCACCGTTTCGAACCTGCTTCGCGAGTTGATTTTGGAAGCAACGACGTTCCCCGACGACTATGCGTTGCAGGGCCGCTACCGCCAGATCGTCGAGCTTCTCCTCGGCGAACTCAAGACATCGCCTCAGGTCCACCTGCATCTCGCCGAACCACGCGATCAACGGGTGCGCCATATCACCGATCAACTGAAGGCGGACCCCGGTGACAGCCGGCCGCTTCGATGCTGGGCGCGTTCGGCCCATGCCAGCGAGCGAACCCTGGCGCGGCTCTTCATCAAGGAAACCGGTCTGACCTTCGCGCAATGGCGCCAGCAGGCCCGCCTGCTAGCCGCGATCGCGATGCTGGCGCAGGGATTGCCCGTCACCACGATCGCCATCGACCTCGGCTATTCGACGCCCAGCGCCTTCGGCACCATGTTCCGCCGCGCGCTGGGCCGCCCGCCCAGCGAATACTTCATGGATTGATCACAGCGCTGCGCCATCGGGCTTGTCGGCGCGGCGCACATAGAGCGCCGCAAGCAAAGCCAGGAATGAAGCCGTCAGCATGATGGCGAGCAACACGAAAGTGCCCGGCGCCGCCGTCACCAGCGCACCGGTGATGACGGTCAGCAACGCGCCGACAACAGCCGACAGCGCACCGAACAGGCCTGACGCGCTGCCCGCCAGATGCGGGCGCACCGAAAGCGCGCCGGCGCTCGCACTCGGCGTGGTCAATCCGTTGCCGATACCGACAAACAGCGTCGCGCCGAACAGTAAGCCGACATGCATGAACCCGGCCATCAGGATCACCAGCCCGGCCAACAATCCGGTACAGGCGACCAGCCGGCCCGCGATCATCATGGTGGTGAGCGCCTGGCGCTTGGCCAGTCGGCCCGAAAGAAAACTGCCGAACACAAAGCCTGCCGTGATGCTGCCCATCGCCGCGCCCAGTGTTGCCGTCGACATGTCGAAGACCGCCGTCGCGACCAACGGCGCACCGGCCAGGAAGGCATAGAACGCGCCGGTCGAGAGCGCCATGCAAAGGGCGCAACCCCAGAAGCGACGCGACCCCAGCAATTCCGGATAGGCGCGCACCTGCGCCGCGAAGCCGCCCGTGCGCGCCGTGTTGGTCTCGCCCAAGTCGACCCAGCAAAGCGCCAGGACGCCAAGGCCCATCGCCGAGAAGGCGATGAAATTCGCACGCCAGCCAAACAGTTCGTCCAGCAAGCCGCCGGCGAGCGGGCCGACCATGGGCGCCACCGCCATCACCATGCTGATGTATCCGATCGTGCTGGCCGCTTCGTTGGCTGGTTTCGTGTCGCGCACGATCGCCAGCGACACCGTCCAGCCGGCGATGATGACGCCTTGCACAACACGGAATGCCAGAAACACGACGATATCGGTGGTCAGCGCGCAGACCAGTGACGCCACCGTATAGAGGACCATCGCGGCGAGCAGCACGGGCCGGCGTCCAAACCGATCCGACAACGGTCCGATGATCAGTTGCAGCGCCGCCGTCACCGCGACGTAACCGGCGATCGACAGACTGATCACCGCATAACCGACATCGAAGTCCACGGCCATCGCCGCGAGCGATGGAAGGAACATGTTGAGCGACAAGGTCGCCAAGCCGGTCAGCAGGATCAGCGTGCCCAACCGGGGCGGCGTGGTGGCGGAAAAAAACATGGGGTCCTCTCGGCCGGTGTTCCCGGCGGCGTCGTCGAAAAAAGACACAAAAAAAGCCCCCGACCGGAATCGGGGGCGCACAGGGCAGCGTTATGGTTGCCGCTACCGGACCATGCGCCACGTGCCTACTACGACGATAGAGGACGTCATCTTGAATCGTTCCCTTGGCTTTCTTCGCGGCACCCTACGAACACGCCGCCGCGCCGTCAACGTCGTTCGGCGGCGAGGCTCACCGGCCCTTGTCCAGTTGTGACGCGTCGGCGATACCCAACAGGTCAAAGACAAGCTTGGTGTTGATCTCCAGAGCTTTTTGCTGGCCGATCCGGTTCGGCTCGATCATGTGCTTGATCCATAGACCATCGGATACGGCGAGAAGCGTCTCTGCAATGCGATCAGTGTCGTAAGACCGGCCGACCTGCTCGCCATACGCGGCGATCTCCTCCTTGAACACATCCAACCAGGTCGCCGTTTCCTTGCTGCACATGGCCGCCAGTTTTGGGTCATGGAGGGCGCCGGCGTTAAGCGATATCCAGACCGACAAGTCTCTCGGATGGAAATTCGGCGGCCTGTACATCGTTTCGATCACCCGAAGGATGCGCTCCAGCGGCTCGCCCTCGCGCGCCCTGTAGAAGTTCTCCTTCCACTTCGCCAACAACGATTCATAGGCGGCGACCATCATCGCGTCCTTCGACGCAAAGTAGTGCCGCACCATGCCGCGGGACAGCCCGGCGATCTCGGTAATGGTCGAGATGCTGGTCTCGGCGATGCCGTGGCGAAAGATCGACTCCACCGTCGCGTCGATCAGCATGCCCCGGGCGTCCTCAAGGCGCCGGTGGGTTGGGCTGGACTGTGCGTTCAACGATCCGACCTCCAAATCATCCGCTGGGTTTCCAGGTGACCGGTTCACCCGGTTGACTCAAAGAGTATATGATCGTATTAATATGATCGTATAGTCTCGCTTTGGCAAGTGATTTCGCCACAAAAAACTGAGGAGTTCCCCATGCGTGAGAAGATCGGAACGACAAATGTCGCCGGAGACGGTTTCACCGATGACGCGGCGCAGACCCATGCGCCACAGGGCCGCTACTACACGGACCCGAGCATCTTCGAGGCAGAGCAACGCGCGGTCTTTCAAAGCGAGTGGCAGTATGTGTGCCACCAAACGGAGATCCCCAAATCCGGTGACTATCTTGTCGACGAAATCGGTGGCGAGTGCCTATACGTGATACGCGGCAGAGATGATCAGATCCGCGCTTTCTACAATGTCTGCCAACACCGCGGTCATGAACTCCTGACCGGGCGCGGCAACGTCAAAATGGTGGTGATATGTCCCTACCACGCCTGGTGCTACGATCTGGAGGGCAAGCTGCGCAACGCGCCAATGTGCGACGAGGTCAAAGGCTTCGACCGTGCCGGCGTCAGACTCACATCGATCAACGTGGAGATCATCGGCGGGTTCGTCTTCATCAACCTTGATCCGCACGCCAAGCCGCTACGCGAAATGGCGCCGACGTTTGAGCCCATCATCATGGCGATGGTCGCCGAAGCGCCGGACCTGCAATACGCCACGCACAAAGATTACGACATCAAGGCGAACTGGAAGATCGTCACCGAGAATTTTCTGGAGGCCTATCACGTCGGACGTTGTGGAAAGGCCCATGTCGCGCTCGGCAACATCATCGATACGTCGACCTACGGATTCAAGATCGACGGCCGGACGATCGAGTACACCGCGCGTGGCGGCCAGGCCGATGTCATCCCTTACGACGTCAACGAGACCGACGCCTTCACCAACACGCGCGGCGCGCCGTTTCATCAGGTCTTCTTGTGGCCCAACATGACTTTCTCGGTCTTCCCCGGCACGAACATGCTGTTCGTCTTCAACATGAAACCGGCGGGTCCGGACCGCGTTGCTGAGAGGATTATCTATTTCACCCTCGACGGGACCATGTCCGTACCCACCGAAACGGCCGAGGCCTATATCAGCAACCAGCTCAATACCGAGGATGTCGATCTCGTCGAGGCGGTGCAACGCGGTGTCAGCTCACGCGGTTACAACCCCGGCCGGCTGATGGTCGACCCCGAGCAGAAAGCAGGCTGGGGTGAGCATTTCATTCACCATTTCAACAGGCTGAACCTGGATGCGCTGAGCCGGGCAGACATGGCCGGCTGACGGAACCAGACGCCGCGCCGTCAATCTCGCGCACGCCACGGCAGGGTGCCTTCGACCCACATCATGACGGCGAACGACACGGTCGCCAGCACCGCGAAACCCGCGACAAGTGGCAGCACAGTGCCGTCATAGAACTGGCCGATCACCGTGCCCAAGGTCAGTGAAATGAACATCGCGACCGAACCGATGACCGACGATGCCGACCCCGCGATATGGCCCAGCGGCTCCATCGCAAGCGCGTTGAAGTTGCCGAACACGAAGCCGACAAAGAAGAACGTCACGACGATGTAGAGCATCATCAACCATAACGGCGGGTGGCCGTTCAGCATCACGACGACCGCCAGGAAGATGATGGACAGGACGCTGGCCGCCGCCAACGCCACACCGGTCAACGGGCGCATGCCGAAACGCATGACAAGCCGCGCGTTGGTGATCGACGCGAAACCCAGGGCGCCCGCCGACATCGCGAAATAGAGCGGAAACGCCTCACCGACACCGTACGTCACCTGAAAGATCTGCTGGGCGCTCATCAAATAGCCGACAAAGGCGCCAAAGATCAGTCCGGCGGTGACCATATAGCCCAGCGCCGTGCGGTTGATCAGCGTCTCGCGAAACGCCCGCGCGATGCGCCCGGCCGACAGCTTGCTGCGCCGTTGCGGCGCCAGGGTCTCCGGCTGGCGTATCCAGAACCAGACGAACGCGACAGCCGCCAGCACCAGGAACATGACGAAGATGCCGCGCCAATGGGTCACCACCATGATGCCCTGGCCGATCATTGGCGCGAACACGGGCACCAGAATGAACACCGTCATGACCGTCGACATGAGACGCGCCATCTCGCGCCCCTTGAAACGGTCGCGCACCAGCGCCAGCGTGACAATGCGCGGTCCCGCGGCGCCGATGCCTTGCAGGAAACGCCCGGCCAGCATGACCCAGAACGACGTCGCGACGATCGACAGCACGCAGCCGGCCATGAAGATTATGAAACCCGCATAGATCACGGGCTTGCGTCCGAAGCTGTCCGAGAGCGGTCCGAAGACGAGCTGGCTTAGCGCCAGGCCCAGGAAAAGGAAGCTGATGACCAGCTGTTGCCGGTTACCGCCGGCAACACTCATATCATCGCCGATCTGGCCCAGCGCCGGCAGCATGGCATCGATCGAGAGCGCGACGATCGAGATCATCAGCGCGATCAAAACGACGAACTCGACACGTCCCGGTTGCTCCGGACCCGTGCCGCCGTCTGGCGTTTTTTCGGTGGCGTCACTCATGGCGCGGCGACCATGACCCGCCCGCCGCGTGAACGCCAGAGCGAATCGTGGCTAGGTGGCATCGCTTGGCGATGCCGTCAAAACAAGATCTGCTTTAGAAGAAAGACAGCCGCCGGCTCATTCTCCTAACCGCCGCCGTGGGCGGAGACGCGATCCAGGTCGAATTGCGCGAGGAGATAGCCTTGCTCGATGGACAACGCGTACCAGTCGGCGGCGATATCGAAATCACCGGGCACGCCAATGCCCCACTCGTACATGTAACCGAGGTTCAAGGACGCATAGGGGTTGCCCTGTTCGGACGCCAACAGGTACCAGCGCTTGGCATCTTCAAAATCCTGCGGCACGCCATCGCCGTCGTGATACATCTGGCCGACGATGTTCTGTGCGTCCGCGTCGTTTTGTTCGGCCTTGGCGAGCAATCGATCGAAATAGGTTTGGGCTTCCGCATCGTCCGGTTTCATGCCGAAACCGTATTTGTGCATGATGCCCAACCAATAGATCGAATAGACCTCGTCCTGGGCCGCGCCCAGGCGCGACCATTTGAGCGCCTGACCGTAGTTCTCCGAAACGCCGAACGCCCACAGGTACATGGTGCCGAGCCAGCCTTGCGCCGTCGCGTTGCCCTGTTCGGCAAGCGGGCGAAAGATGGCGAGCGCTGTTTCGCTGTCACCGCTGTTAAAGGCGGCCTCGCCCTGGGCCAGCAACGCCGCGTCGTCGGCAGCCCCAGGGGCCGCCGGCAACAGCACGATCATCAACGCAAAGACCGCGATCCATCGCATGATCCGGCTCCTCAAAAGGACTCCAGCCGCCATAAGACCGCACTTCGCCCCATTTCGACACCGATCAAACGGCTAGCTCCTTAAGGTGTAGGTTTCCGGCTGTCGCTCAGGACGGACACAGCGGGCGCACCTCGCCGGCGGCCTCGGCGACCGCGCGGTACTCGTTGACGAAGTCGTCGCTTAAGAAAAACGCGGTCACGCCGTTGGGCAGCACCTCGATGATGTTGCCGCCCCAACCCGACATGTGGGAGACCGTCACCCGACACGCGCCCTGACGGACCCAGAAGTACCAAAGCGACATGTGATAGGTCTCGTCAAAACTGGGCACGTCCAGACCGCGGATCGGCGTGCGGTAAAACGCCTCGTCCAGCTTCGCCTCGCTCAAGAGCTGTCGGCCGTCATGCCGGCCCTTGTTGTGCAACAGCGCCGTGATCTTCACGATGTCGTGGATGGTGGGGTAAAGGCCCGCGGCCATCAGCGGAATGCCCGGCGCGCCGTCGGCCTCCACCGTGCGCGCGATCGGGATCGACGGGATACCGATCGGCTGGAACACCTCGGCCATCACGTTATCCCAGATGTTCGCCTGCGGACCCTCCAGCCGTTTCAACAGGCTGTCCATGGCGGCCGCCAGAACAAAACTGTCCATGTTGCGGTAGCGGAAGATCTCGCCCGGCCCCCACGCATAATTGTGACCGGCAAAGGCGGCGCGCAGCTTGCCCGACGTCGATTGTGATTCCAGGAACAGCGTCGTCTTCCAACCCGGATAGACCTCCGCATAGTAATGCGCGCTGCCGGCGTTCGGCGAACCCTCGCCGATCCCGGTCGCCATGTTGAGCGCGTCGGCGAACGTCACGTCCTGCCAGCCCTCGTGCTGCGCGGTGACCTCCAGGTAGTCCTTGATCTTCAGGTCGAAGACCTCCGGTCCGTGCTTTTCGGCCAGGTACAACATGGCGACCATGCCGCCGAGCGACTTGGTGATCGAAAAGACGCCGTGGCGCATGTCTTCGCAATAGGGGAAGTCGCCGTAACGCGTCTCGCACGGACGCAGATAGATGATCCCGTCGATAACCAACCCGCTGGCGCTGACCGGCTCATCGCCATGGCGACCGGAGAAAGTGCGTAACGCCGCCAGCGAAAACACGCGCTCCAGATCGGCGAACGGTCGCACCGGAAGACGTGCCGCGCGGTCCACGTCGAACGCCGCGATCACCGCCGCGGCGTTGTCGACCGCGTGCGGTTCATAGGTCGCGGCCAACCGGCCATAACCGTTGAAGGTGTTATAGGGCGCCGTCTCCTGCACGATCTGGAACCGCACGTCGGAAACCTCGCCGTCATCGAAGACAAAGGTCGCGAGACCATTATGCGCCTCGTTCCACCACGCACCGCCGGCCAGCACAAACGGGAAGGATGCGCGCGAACGCCCATCGTCGTCGGCCTCCGACCAGATCCGCCCCGGTGATACGATGACATCCCATGTGCTCTTGGTGCCGTTGCCACGCACGATGCCCGGCTCAACCGGAATCAGAAAACCGTCATGGCTGATGAACGACAGCGCGACCGCGGGGAACCAGCCGTCGGCCCGGCTGTCGCCATCGAAACCCGCCATCGACGTTTCCGGCAGATGTAGCGTGCCGGAGAACTGGTGCAGCGCCGGCGCGGCATCACCGACCGGCATGAACCAGCCGTTGTGCACGGCCTGGTCGCCGGCCACACGGCCATGACGCAGGACGTCGACCGTCAACGTGTTGCGCACGTCACCGGGTGCCACGACCTCGGCGCGCGCCGCGCCGGTTGCCATCCCCGCCAACACGGCGAGCACAACAAAGGCCCGGCCAAACAGCGTCACACGCCGCCCGCGCCGTCCCGTTTTCCCCGTCCCCATAGAAAGAAAGTCAATCATCTGATGCCGCTCTCCGGTTCTTGTTGCCGAGATACGTCACGACTTCGTTCACGCAAAGGCGACGTTAGCACAAGATGGTGGGAGGCGACAAAGGGAGGCCTTTTCACACGGCAGTCAGTTCATGCGGACGTTTCAGCGGCCGTGCGAAACGACCGAGGCATTGAAGTCGGAATACATGCCGGGTTCGTACCACCAGGAGCACTGCGCGGTACTCAACACGATCAGCAGAAGGATGTAAGCGAGGACATAGGAGCTCAGCGAGACTGCCGTGGAAATCGGCCTGGTGCGCCAGGAGTCATCCTTGGTAAACGCGCCATACAAATCGACGACATTGCCGACGACCGTGTTGTCCATCCCCTTGGTCTTGTCGTTGGGATCGAGGTCTTCAAGCGTCAGCGCCTCGTCTTTAGGGTCCTGATAGGCGCGCGGCGCCGCAGAGTTGGCTACCTGCCGCAGCTTGGCGGCCTCCTCACGTCGTTTACTCGCTCTCTCGTTACCATCCATAGCGGATCTCACGTCAGCGATGTATGTCAAGTCTAACAGATCGCGCGCAGATTGCGAAAAAGGCACTCTGGTTTGGACGTGCAAGCGAGACCTGCGGGCCTCAATAGGAGGGCGACTCAGGGCGCTTGCTCCAGACGCCGAAACTCACCTGCGGAGATGACGTCGTCGCTCTGTAGCTCCTCCGTCCAAACGTAAGACAACGCGTCACCGTCAACGATCATCTGGATATGACCGTCGATGCAGCGAAACCGCCCGCGCGTAATCGTCTCGTAGTACGCGTAGATCCCGCCCTCGGCAGAAATCAGCGTGAGCCGGCCGTCACAATCGTACACCGGATAGAAACTCGATCCCTCCTCGGCCTTCTCGAAGACCAGCGTGGCGTCGTAGGTGCCAAACCCCTTTTCGTCCACAATGCCCTGCCAGGTGCCGACGATTGGCTCGGTTGCGGAGGCGGTCGTCGGCAAAGAGAGCGGGCTGGTGATAGCGGCTATGAGGCACGCGGCGAAACCAATCAATGTCGGGCGCATCAAGGCGCCTGCAGGTGCAACGCCAGGAACGCCTCCAGGCGCCGATAGGCGTCCGCCGCCGCTTCCGGATCGTAGGACAGTTTGTGTCCGAGATAGACAAGATCCTCGCCTTCCCAATCGAACGCATGGGTCGCGCCGGGGTAAACGACGAGCTCGAAGCTCTGCGTTGCATCGGGAAGTTCCATCGTCTCGCAGTTCCAGGCCCTCGTCCAGTCGTCGGCCTCGCCGATCAGCACCAGGAGCGGCGCGTCCAGACCGCGGGTCAAATCACACCAGGGATAGAACGCGACGGCCGCGTTGAAGGGTGTCGTCGTGCGCGGCTCGTACTTCGATATGTTGCTGATGGCCTTCATGACCGTGATGCCACCGTGAGACCAGCCGACAACGGCGATCCTGTCGCCGTCGACATAGGGCAGGCTCGCCAGAAACTCTCTGCCCGCATGGGCGTCGCGCGCCCGGGTGGCAGGGCTGGCACGGCTCATGTCCGGTGATAGCGTGCACAAGTTGTCGATGCCGCGCGGCCCGAAGCTGTCGATGCGCAGCGTCACATAACCCCATGACGAAATCCGGGTGTAGTTGTCCCACGTTCCCTGCAAGTCCGTTCCATTGCAGCCATGCAGCAGCACGACCGCCGGAAACGGCCCCTCACCGTCGGGTACGGTGAGTTTCGCCTGCAGCATCGTCGTCTCGCCGGAGAACTCCTCCATCGGAAACGTGACGATCTCGCTTTCGGCGCGGGCGGATAGGGGCAACAGAGCCAACAAGAGAATAACGACCGAAGCGCGCATCATGGCCTCCCCAAATGAAGGTCAAGGAGCTCACGCATACGTCGATAGGCGTCCTGTGTTGCTTCTGGGTCGAATGTAAACTTGTGACCGAGATACTCTGGCTCAATATCGTCCCAGTCGAATGTGTGGGTCGCTCCGGGATACACGACAAGCTCATAGTCGTGGGTTGTCTCACCTTCGAGTGTCAACGACTGACAATGGGAAGCCCTCGTCCAGCTATCGGCATCGCCAATCAGCACCAAGAGCGGCGCATCCAACCGCCGAAGCACAAGGTCACCGCAATAGGGATAGAACGCTACAGCGGCCTTGAAAGGATCCGATCTAAGAGGCTCGTGCATGGCGTCATTGCTGACGGCTTTCAGGACGGTCCAGCCGCCATGGGACCACCCAACGAGACCTATCCGGTTACCGTCGACGTAAGGCAAACTCGCTAGGAAGTCCTTGCCGGCATGCGCATCAAGGGCGCGAACGGCAGGGCTGCCGACATATCTGTTCTCAAGATCGCAGACTTGAGCAATACCTCGCGGCCCAAAGCTATCAATTCGCAGGGTCACATAGCCCCACGACGAAAGCAGCGAATAGTTAGGCCAGGTCCGTTCTAAGTCTGTCCCGCCACAGCCATGCAGCAGCACGACGGCCGGGAACGGTCCTTCGCCATCAGGCTTGTTGAGTTTCGCGCGCAGCACCGTCGTCTCGCCCGAGAACTCGGTCACCGGGAACGTGACGATCTCACTTTCGGCTTGCGCCGGCATCGCCAGCAACAGCAAGACAACACTGATCGCGATACACTTCATGCCGTCCCCCTCTCTCGTCGCCTACTCGCAGAACGACCGCAGATTGTCGGCGAGCGCGGCCATGTTCTCGCCATCCCACATGCCATAGGAACCGTCATCGGCGTCGGCCAATCGGATGCCGGTCATACCGTTCGGCATCAAGGTCACGAGATTGCCGCCGAACCCCATCATCTCGGGAATCATCACGTCACACCGCTGCTGGCCGCGATAGGGCATGTACCAGAATGAAAAGTCGTATCGGTAGGTGCCGTGGGCGGTCTGCCACGGGACCGTCAGGTCGCCGCCGGAGCCGTCCAGCAACAGGTCGATCTCGTCGCCATAAAGAAGCTGGCGGCCGTCATGGGCGCCGCGATCAAGGAAAAGCTGGGCGATCTTGGCGAGATCGTCGAGGGTCGGGAAGAACCCCCAGCCCATGATCGGCACGCCGCGCGAACCGTCGGCTTCGCGCGTGTGCATCAAGGGCGCCGCCGTGATGCCGATCGGCCGCAATACCTCGTCGCTCACCATCTCCCACAAATGGGCGTCCGGCCCCTCCTTCGCCTTCACATAGGCATCCATGGCAACGGCGAGCGTGAAGGTGTGCAGGCTGTTGTAGCGGACGACCTCGCCGGGCCCCCATTCGTAGTTGCCGTCCTCGAAGACGACATCCAGTTTGGTCTCGACACCGAGCGCGTTGCCGAAACGCCCGATGAAGCGATCCTCGTCGGCTTCGATGTCGAAGGTCACTGAAATGCGGTCAGGCGCCATTTCGCCGATCCCGGTCGCCATGTCGATGGCGTCGCGGAACGTCACGTCGTTCCAGCCGTCATGGTCCGCCGTGACGTCGACATAGTCGGCGATCTTCGCGTCGAACACCTCTGGCCCGTAACGTTCGGCCAGCCAAAGGAGACTCAACGCCGCACCCGCCGACTTGGTGACCGAAAAGACGCCATGACGCATTTCGTCGCAATAGGGATAGTCGCCGAACCGCGTATAGCAGGGCGTGCGGTAGAGCACGCCGTCGTCCAGCAGGCCGGTGACCGTGACGTGCTTCAGGCCGCGCTCCATGCCATCGATCAGCCGGCTATCCGCGTTAAGTGAGTCGAGAGATGCGGTCGCAATCCGTTGCGCCAGTTCCTCGTCAAACGCCGCAACCAGTTCGGACTTACCTTCGACCGGCCCTGGCCGATAGATCAAACGTAGCTGCGACCACGCATCGATACGCGACCAGGATGCCGCCTCCTGAACGATCTGGAGCGTCAGGTCTGACACCTCTGTGTCGTTATAGAGAAAGGTGGCAAGACCATTGTGACTGTCGTTCCATGTTCTGCCCGCCAGCACGAACGGGAACGAAGCACGCGACCACCCGTCATCACCCGGTTCCGACCAGACCCGGCCCGGGGACAGAATGATGTCCGAACGGCCGGAAAGAGATTGGATAATGCCGCGTTCAACGGGCACCAGGTATCCGTCTGTCGTGAAGAATGACGCCTTGAAACCTGGAAAGCTTCGTTCTCCAACGAAGAAGGGTGCCCCGATGAACCCAAGCACGCCCTCAAACTCATGGTGCGCGGGTTCTGCGTTACCGATCGGCATGAAATAGTCGTTGTGGATCGGCCCGTCCCGGTTCGGCCCACTCGTCATCAACTCGTCGAACGTCAGGCGATCGCGCACGTCGCCGGGCGATTGAACATCGCTAGACGTGTTGGACGTCGCGTCCGAATGGTCTTCTGGCCCTATCTGCGTCCCCTGCAGTTCGAGCACCGTCTTGATCATAGGGTAGGGGTTTGCCGCGTTCGTCTGCAGGTAGTCGTACGCCGGCCATGTCTTGGAGATCCGAATGGCGGTGGTGTCGTCGGGCAACAGCACGACGAGATTGCCGACCCAGCCGTTCATGTACGGCACATAGAGGCTCTCGTCCGGCGTCGGGTTGGGAACGACCGTCGCGTGAAGACCCATTTTGTAGAAGCGAACGGCGTTGATACGCTGCTGGTCAAACGCGCCGTCCTGCGAAAACAACGAGGCGGTGAGGTCGCGCGGAAGCAGTTGTTCGCCGTCGTGACGGCCATGGTGGTGATAGAGGTCGGCGATCTTCGCGAGGTCGTCCAGGCTGGGATAGTAACCCCACACCATGAGAGGCTGGCCAAGGCTGCCGTCAGGCTCGACCGTGCGGTTCTTCGGCGCGTGATGAATGCCGATGGGTTTCAGGACTTCCTCAGCAATCATCGTCCAGATATCCGCGTCCGGCCCCTCCTGAGATTTGAGATAGGCATTCATGGCGACACCCAGCAGGAACATGTCGCGGTCGCGATAGCGTGCGACTTCGCCCGGGCCCCACGGATAGTTGCCTGTCTCCTCCACCTTCACGATCTTGGACGCGGCATCCGGCTGCATGTACCAGACGTCGTAATTGTCCTCGCCATACCCAGTGCTCATCGAGGCGTCGCGGTCGGTATCGCCGCCGCCGATGCCGGTCGCCATGTTGAGCGCATCGCCGAAGGTAACGTTATCCCACCCGTCGTGATCGGGATTGATCGTCACGTAGTCAACGATCTTCAGATCGAAGACTTCCGGCCCGAACTTTTGCGCCAGGCGCAGCATGCCGAGCGTCGGGCCGACCGACTTTGTCACGGACCAGACACCGAAACGCATGTCGCGTGAATAGGGATAGTCACCCCACGGCGTCGACGACGGTTTGTGGTAGAGCACGCCGTCGATGACCAGACCGCTAATGACGCGATAATCCGGATCGGTTACCCCTTCGAAGTTCTCGAGCGCCTCCTTGCCGACCTTATCTTCCAACACCGACCAGTCGGCGACGGGGAAGCGATCGGCCATCTCGCGCCGATAGGCTTCGATCACCGCCGCGCCGGCATCGTCACCGGCTGGCTGATAGTCCGCGGCCAGTTGGCCCCAGGCATGGAAGTGATCGCTGATGAAGTATGGCGCGGTCTGCTGGACGATCTGAAACCGCACGTCCGAGACGCCGCCGTCGTCATAGACAAACGTCGCGATGCCGTTATGGGTGTCGTTCTCGAGCTCGTTCATCAGCGCAAACGGGAACGACGCGCGGGACCAGCCGTCGTCGCCGGGTTCCGACCACACGCGGCCAGGCTGAACGATGATCTGCCAGAAACTCGTCCCCATCTCACCCGGCGTTTCGCGAATGATGTCCTGGCTTGCCGGGATCAGCACGCCGTCATCGGAGAAGAATGTCAGCGTCACGCCGGGGAAGAGAACGGGGTCGCCGCCCAAAACCTCACGCCGCACAAACACTGGGTTCGTTCCCATCTCGGCTTGCGTGAAGATGATGTGCCCGGAAAAGGCATGGTGCGCCGGACCTGCGTCGCCGACAGGCATGAACCAGCCATTGTGGATTGGGCCGTCCTGCTGCGGCTGTTTTGCGATCAGCTCGTCGACGGTCAAATGGTCGCGAACATCGCCGGGAGGGTCGACCTCGGCGCGTGCCCCGCCGGCGATCAGCATCAAGCCGACAAGAGCGATGCCGAACCACACCTTGCGCCACGACAACATCATCATTGCGCGCTCCCCTCGTCCGGACACAGCGAACGGATCTCGTGCACCGCCTCGGCGAGCCGGCTGTGTACGCCCATGCCATCGTCGCTGAAGCGGAACAGGGTGACGTCGTTGGGCAGCAGGAAGACATAGTTGCCGCCGTAGCCGCGCATGCTCGCCACATCGACAAAACACACGGGCACCCACAAACGGTAGTGCCACATCGAGAGGTTATAGGACTGGGTACCGCCGACGCCGATGGGAATGCCGGAGGTATCGTCGCGGTAGAGTGCGGCGTCGATGCCCTGGCGGCTTAAGAGTTGCACGCCGTCGTGCACGCCGCCGTTCTGCAGCAGCGTCGCGATCCTGGCGACGTCGTGCACGTTCGGAAACACGCCGGCCGCCATGAACGGAACGCCCGGCGACCCGTCCGTCTCGTGGGTGTGCGATTTCGGCAGGGTCATGACGCCGATCGGGTGCAGAACGTCGCGGGTCAGGCTTGCCCACAGCGAGGCGTCCGGCCCTTCGTGCTGCTTGACCAGCGCATCCATGGCGGCGGCCAGAACGAAACTGTCCATGTTGCGGTAGCGGAACACCTCGCCCGGCCCCCAGTCATAGTCGGAACCGGCAAACGCCGCATCCAGCTTGCCCGACGCGGTCTCGGCCTCCAGGAACGCGATCAACGTCGGCGCATCCTCATCCTCGGAATACCAGATGCGGCTTTCGCGATCTGGGCCCGCCTCGCCGATGCCGCTTGCCATGCTTAGCAGATCGGCAAGGGTCACGTCGTCCCAGCCGTCGTGATCGGCGTTGACGTCCAGGATGTCCCTGACCTTCATGGCAAAGACTTCGTCGCCGTACTTCTCGGCGAGATAAAGCAGGCTCACCATGCCGGCCAGCGACTTGGTGACCGAATAGACGCTGTGGCGCATCTCCTCGCAATAAGGAAAGTCGCCATAGTCAGTCTCGCAGACGCCAAGATAAAGCACACCGTCAAGCACCACACCGGTCGCGCTGATCGGCACGTTGGTGTGCAGACCCTTCAGGCTGGCTAGCGCGCGCGGGCTCAACCCGTCTACCAATTCCGCGAGCGGTCTGACCGGCAGGCGCATCGCGCGGTCGCGTTCGAAATCGGCAATCAGTCCTTCGGCGTTGTCGACGGTCTTCGGCAGATACGTCCCATCGATCCGGCCATAGGCGATGAACTCGTTGTCGGGCGCGGTCTGCTGGACGACCTGGAACACGAGATCCGAGATCATCCCATCGTCAAAAACGAAGGTCGCGATGCCGTTATGCGCCTCGGCCATCCACTCGCCGCCGACCAGGGAGAAGGGGAACGACGCGCGCGACAGCCCGTCATCCAATGGCTCCGACCACACGCGCCCCGGCGACACGGCGAGGTGCCAGGGTACGGGCTCGCCGGTGCTGGCGATCAGATCGCCGCTGACCGGAATCAGATAATCGCCGTGGCTGATGAAGCTCAGCTCGAACGGTGGCGACCAGCCGTCAAACGGACCCTCGATATTGAAACCCTTTGTTGCCGTGCCCGGCAGAACCAGCGTGCCGGAAAACGCATGCAACGCCGGCCCCGCCTCACCGACGGCCATGAACCAGTCGTTGTGCACGGGTCCGTCCGGCTGGGCCGTGCCGTTGATCAGCATGGCGGCGGTCAGTTCGGTGCGCTCGTCGCCCGGCGGTTCGACATCGGCCAGGGCAAGGAGCGGTGCGACCGCGATCAGGATGACCGCCAGCAACGCTGGCGCAAGTCGTCGTGGAACACGCGGTGTCATCGGCCCTACCCCTCTTGATTGTTGTCGAACGCTCTCCGTAACCGTTGTGTCTGCTTGATCGCGCGCGTCGCGAACGCTGGCGGATAATCTAGCCCAGGTGGTGCGCAAGCCCTATTGGCGACGCCACCGTCAGCAAATTGCATACATTGTCATTGTATGTATGCAAACGATGACGAGTCAACCTAAACCGGTGCGCGCGGGCGTTTCCGCACCCCGTGAAACCCTACAAACGCTTAAGTTTCCTGCGCTTGCGCCTCTTTGGCCGGCACGCCATAGGCGGTCTTCAGGTCCGCCAGAGGTTCGTGGATATGGGCCCAGAAGTCCCAGTCCGGCGCGAAAACGTCGGTGGTCATCTGCTGGCCGCGCGACCACGCCTCCCAAAAGTGGACGGGATCGAGCGCGCCCTTGTGGGACCCCGCTGCCTCGATCAACTCAATGCCCAGATGCCAGCTGAACAGCACCGGCAGGATGTGACCGGACATCGGTTCAATGGGGTGCATGCCGGCGGTGAAGGTCGAGACCAAGATCTCGCCGGCATAGGTCGTGTTGTAGTCGCTCAAGAGATGCGTGGTGTCGTGGGGCACGGCGAAGATCGCATTAAGCGAGTTTTCCGCACCGGGAAAGGCAAAGCCGTGGGACGTGTACTGGTGCCAGAAGCCATGACCCAGCGTGACCTCCGGCAAGGCCTCCAGCGCGTGAAAACGCGCCTCCAGCGCCGGGTCGTTGTTGTCACCCTGGTAGGGCAGCAACCACGGCATGACGTCGCCCTCGTCCCACATCTTGTGCGTGATCGAGAGCATGTTGTGACGCACCATGTCCATGCCCGCCCAACGCAGATGACCGAGTGCCGCTTCGTTCATTTCCTTCAGGTAGGGTGCATCGAAACCGAGCGCTGCCGCATAGTCTTCGACCCGCTTGACCTTCATCTGATCGACGACACCATCAACAAACGCCATGACGGCGACAAAACCTATCGCGCGTCCACGCAGGTCGTCGCCCGTGACGGCACCTGCCAATTCGCCGGACGTCACAGCGTCCGCCACGTCGAGCGGCTTCGCCAAGCCAAAGAAAAAGTGGCCCGCCGCCGCGATCGCCGCGCGGTCGTCGTCGCTCGGCGCTCCGTTTTCGCCGGCGGACGCGACCGTCTTCATCGCGCCCAGAATGGCGCCGACCGCCTCTGGTGATGCATCGACCTTCATGGTGCTCTCCCGTCCCCGCCCGCGCTTGGAGCGGATCATGGTGAGGTGGAACCGATTGACGGTTCCACCTCACCATGTGAATCCGCTCTCCATCTATCTCTCCACCTATGAGTAGAGCAGATTCACCTGCCTTGATGGAGTCGCAAAGCAATTCCATCAAGGCAGGATCTGCTCTAGCCGGCGAGCTCGGCGTCGGCGCTCCACGTCGCGCCGTTGATGGCTTCAAAACGTAACTCATAGGCGCCCGGCTGCAACGCCAACCCGCTTGCCGGTGCGGGCAGGGTGATCGTCGCGCGCGCGCCGGTCGACCCGCTGAAGCCGACGACCTCGGTCTTAAAGTGTGCTGCCCAGACATAGGGGTAGACGTTTTGGATGGCGCTTTCCGGCAGCGCCGCCAGCGCCGCGCCGTCCCATGTCGCGACCACGGTGCCACTTTTGTCCGTCAACGTCACGTCGACGACATAGGCAGCACCCGTATCGGGTCCGGCGTTGACATAGGCATCGAACGTCACGCTGCCGTTGTCGGCGAGCGCGACGTCGGTGAGCGCGATGTGATGGCGGTGAAAGCTGACCCGCGGATCAAGCGGCGACACCACCGCACCGAACAGGATGTGATAGGTGCCGACCGTGAAAACCGCGCACACCAGCGCCAGCGCGATACCCGCCCGCCGTGTCGCCACGGGCGTCAACGCGCCGCTGGTCAGCCACACCAACCACAGCCGCCTGGCCTTCTCCACCGCGCGCGCGAACAGCACGTGATCCAGCGACAACCGTCCGCCGCCGGCGATCACCACCGCACCGCTCATGGCGACGCCGGAGACCGCCATGGTCCACTCGTCCAGACAGGTCGAACCCATCCAGCCGAAAATCACCATCAACGCGATGTTGAGACCGACACTGACCAGCGCCAGCCCGCGCGTGATGAGTCCGAAGATCAGGCCAAGCCCGACGATCAGCTCGGCGATCGTCCATGCCCACACGGACAGGTCGATCAGCGCGGGATTAGCCAACGACCACTCCAGCGGCTCCTGGATCCACAGCGCGCCGGGCAAGGCGTGCACCATCTTGTTGGCGACGAAGCCCGCGGACTCGAAGTCCAGCTTCACCGCAAAGTCGACACCGTGGATCTCATGGAAGTCATAGATCAACCGGCGGCTCGCGCCGCCCCAGAAGATGAACCCCTGGACCAGGCGCGCGCCCAACACCGTCAACGCGATCAGCGGAAACGCGCTCAACCAAATCAGCCTCGACCGGTCGCCTTCGTCATGAATCGCCCATTGCTGCATCGCCATCGCCTGGTCCCCTCCTCGGTGTGGCTATGGCGGACAGTATGCCTCAGCGGAGACGCGGGGGACACGGATAGGTGGTCAAGCTGGCCATCTCCATCCCGCGCCGATCATCAACCAAACGACGCTAGTCTGTGGATCGGTCCGTTCAGCACGTGATTGACCCAGCCCCAGCGCATCGCGATCCTGCTTTCGTCCTGCTCCTCGAACGCGTGGCCCAAGGCCTCGAAGGCGCTGACGATGTGATAGAGCAGGATGCGATGAGGCGACGGCTCGGCCTTCGCGGTCCGGGCGTAACGTGCGAGTGCACGCTTCTCGAAATCGCTGCCGAACGAGGAGAAATAGCGGAGATCCATGTTGCGGTCGTCGATGCCGACATCCTCGAAGTCGAAGATCGCGTTCAGCGCGCCGGTTGTCTCATCCACCGCGAAGTTGCCGGCCCAGGGATCGCCATGAACGACAACGAGATCATGATCCGGCACCGCGACGTCGCGGTAGTGGCTGAGCGTCAGGTCCAAGCCATCTCGCACACGCGGATCGTCCAGCCGGCCTGCCAGCATGTCCGCCAACGCGTCGGCGCTGGGGAGAATGTTGACGCGCTTCAGCCCGAGCTCGCGGCGTTCGCCTTCCGAAAACGCGGTGTGAATCTCGGCGAACGTCCGGCCGAGGTCATCGGCCAAGCGGACGCCTAGCGCGGAGGCACCGATCTCCGGCTCCGGTCCGCCGCCGACCTGCATGCCGGCGATCTTCCGTCGGACCTGAATGGCGTCGTCGTCGCTGAAAAAGATGATGGGCGGCACCTGGACCGAGAGCCGCTCGGCGAGACGTCCCAGGACCCGTCGTTCACGGCCAAGCCGCTGAGTGGCTTCTTCGCTGTCGGCGACCAGCACCATAAGGTCGTCCGGCAGATGAGCGATCCAACGCCACCAACGAAACGAGAGTTGGATGTCGGACGGCGCGACGTCGATCGCAAAATTGTCACCGAGTTCCCTTGCCAACCAGTCTTCGGTGACTGTTACATCGCGATCGTTGGCCACAACCGCCTCCTTGGAGGTTGCACGGAGTCTATCGCGCCAGCCGACCGGCGTCACGACGGCCGCGAACGCTACCCTACCCCGCCTTGCGTTCGTTCAGCACCGCCGCGGTCTTCAAGAGCGCCTCCATCAGACGCCGCTGCGCGGTCCTGGGATCGCAGCCGGCGATGGCGCCGATCTTCCACCAGGGCGTCCGGTTGGCGCGCGCCCAGGCGATGCGCGCGTCGTCGTCGTCCATCAGCTGCAGCCACGGGATCGCCTCATCCATGGCGTCGATGTCCCGGGGCGACGGCGTGATGCGGATGCGCCCAACGCCGGCATAGCCATAGGCCTCCTGGGCGGCGTGCACGTAATCCGGCCAGTGGCTGCGGTGTTCGTGCGGGCCTTTGACCGCGGGCAGACGGCGCAGCGTGCGCGCCGCTTCACTCAGACGTTCCATGATCTCGGCGGCGGTGATGTCGTCGGGATGGGTCATCCGTTCTCCACGGGTTTGTCTTGGGCGTTGGCAAACACCACGTCGGCGCCCCAGCGTTTGCGCAGCTTGGCCTCGATCGATGGCCCCGGCGGCGGGCCGGTCAGCGTCAGCGGCGCATACCCGACCGCCTCCAGGGGCGCGATCACCTCGCGGAACGTCTTGATGTTGCGCACGTCCTTTCGCATCAGCGCCTTCACCGCCATCCAACGCTCGGCGGGCGAGAGCGGCGGCGGTTCGGTTTCCGTGCGGCCGTCTTTTTCGGCAAAGCTTTGGGCGCGACGCAGCCACGCCTTCAGCCCGGCGCGCGGATCGGCCCAGCGCCGGCCGTTGGCGCGACTGTGATCGCAAAACTTTTCGATCTCCAGTTTCAGGTCAGCGTTGGGTGCCGCCGCCTTCGCCCAGTCGTGAAACGCCGGGTCGTCGGCGAGCGCGCCGAGCCCCGCCAATCCGTCATCACAAAAAGGGGGCGGGCCCTCCTCTTTTGGACTCTTGCTTTGTGGAGTCTGGGGTTCTGGACTCTGGGCTTCTGGATTATGGGTCTTAAGCGCCGTCCGATCGTCCCCATCGCTCACCTGTTTAGCCGCCGCCAGTTTGGGGTTGCCGCCCTTCTTGCCGTTGGCGCGCGCGGCGCGCAGGCGCCGGGCGTCGCGGATCATGCGCCGCGAAAAGACGGTGCCCTGTCTGTTGCGCGAGAAGACGCCGGCGGCCTCCAGCTCGCCCATCAGGTCACCGATGCGCGCCTCGGCCATGCCGGTCAGCTTGGCGAGGTGGCTCGCGTCCAGCGCGCGGCCGTTGATCGTCAGGTAGCCGTACGGCTCGGCCTCGTGCATCAGGCACAGGCACTCGATCCACAAGCCGCGCGCCTCCAACGAACAGATGCGCAGGGCCTGGTCGCCACGCCAGTCGGTCGGAAAGAACTTCATCCACGGTTGTGCCGCCGTCATTTGGTCACCCCTTCCAGGTGACCCATGTCGCGCAGGTTATCCTTGCAGTGGCCGCACAGCCGGTTGCCGATGCCCTCGCTGCGGAACAGACGCCGGCATGACAGGCATTTGCGTTTCGACGTCGCCGTCACCGACGGCCGCCGCGCCGGGCGTGGCGCCGGCTGGTTCTTCTTGAAGCGTTGGATCTTGCGCGTGACCGATCCGGTGCTGCGCCTCAACTCTCTCGCGATGACCTTGACCGGCGTGCCGCGCGCCAGCAACCGCTCCAGGTGTTGAACTTCCTGATCGTCCCAGTGTGGCATGGTGGTTTCGTTCCCATGAAGTCGCCCCCCGCCAGTTGCGGTCGCAAGGGTCCCCTGCCCGATTGCTTTTCTTATGAAGATGAGACGGCTGCCGGCCGGGAGGGGTAGTGGAGGCAACCGGCAGCCGTCCCTTAGGCGCGGCAGTTCTAACTGGGCCCGGAGCCACCCGCCCGGAGGCTCAATCGACCGTCCGTCGCCTTCGTGCTGCGCCTGCGGAAGAACCCCGCGCGCGGCACCACGAGAACCTTGGCCTTGCGGCCCGACGCGTTCGCCCGCCGTGAGCCACTGTCGACGATGCGCCCACGACGGATCAGCTCCGAGCAACGCGGCCTGACCGTCAGCACCGAGAGACCCAGTCGCGTCGCCACCTCATCGGGCGTCAGACCGTCGGAGAACCACAGGCAGTCGAACACCCGCTCCCTGATGGTCGCGATACCGACCTTGTCGGCGGCCTGCCGGCCGGCTCGCTCAGCCGCGGGATTGCTGGATTCCGATGGATCGGGGGTGAACCCCGGGGTTAAGGCTGGGCTGGTGTGTTGCGTCATGATTCCCTATGTGATAGGAATTACCCTATTGCGTCAAGGCCAAAACCTAGTCGCAATTCCTATTCACCAGAGCGACACTCAATCATGGCCGAAACCCCACGGGAGCTGATCAAGCGGCTGGTCGAGGCGCGCGACAACTTGACGCTTGCCGACCTGTCGCGCGCGCTAGGCCTGAACCACGCCTACTTCCAGCAATACGTCTCCGGGCGCTCGCCGAAGAAGGGCCTGCCCGAGGACGTGCGCGAGGGCGCGGCCCACCTGCTGGGCATCGATCCCGACCGGCTGCGCGAGAGCCAGCGGCTGCCGGTTGGCTTGGCGCAGGACGGCGAACACGCGCGAGCAGTGTCGGTGGTCACACAATCAACAAGAAGTGGCCCACCTAGCGGCGCAGTCTCGGTAGAGTATGGTTCTCGCGATTTCCCGATATACGGGTCGTCCCAAGCCGGCAATGAAGGGCAAGTTGTCGACTATGACCATGTCGTCGAATACCGCCACAGGCCGCCGGAGCTCATCGGCGTGAACGGCGCGTGGGGCATGTATGTGGTCGGCGACAGCATGGAGCCCCGCTACTTCCACGGCGACCGTGTCCACGTGAACCCGCACAAGCCGGTCCGCGCGGGCCGCTTCGTCGTCATCGTGCGCCACGACAACACGGCGCTCGTCAAACAGTTCGTCGCCAAGAACGACAGCCGTTTCAAGCTGCGCCAACTGAACCCCAAGCGCGATATCGAAATCCCCGCTGACGAGGTTCAGGGCTGCTTTCTGATTGTCGGCGCGACCGACGCCGATTAGCCCACAGCACTTGGCAAGTCGTAGGCTGTGGCCGCTTGACAAATAGGGTAAAACCTATCTACAATCTCCCGCTAACGAGGACGTAGGGAGATCGCCATGCCCGAGCCGTTGAGCCAGCCCAAAACCTGGACCCTTACCCTGCTGGAACGCGAGTTGAAGGACGCGGCCGCCAGTCCGCCGCTGTCGCTGGCCCGCATGCGCGTGTTGCGCTGGCTGGCCGAGCTGGAACCGGGCGAGGCCGACATCCTGTGGGGCCGCGCCGTCGGCCTCACATGGACGGCGCTCGCCGCCGAGCGCGACGGCGTCAACGACCGCACCATCGCCCACCGCCTCTACCTGCCGGCGCTCGAACGGCTCAAGACCGCCGCGACGCTGGACGCCTTTGACCAGGTCGTCGCCGATTGCACCCACGCGCTCGTCACCGCCGGCGCACGGCTCGACCGGCGCTTCGACGCGCTTGACGATCAGACCGCTGACGCAGCCTAGCAAAGACGATGTGGCTGACCCAACTGAGGTCAGTTTAGCTCTTTGCTAGAGAATCGTTGGAACAATGCGAGCAATCAAAGAAAAACCCGGCTGAACGGGAATAGACTAGAGAATACGCCCTCCATACGATCAATCCATTGCGCATAATCCGGAAGAACTACATCTAAATTGGGTATTATAGACTCAAAACTTCTCGCATAACGCGTATTACTGTTGCAGCATCATTCTTTATGAACACTGCAACGTCAGAATATCCGCCGCTTCTCGCCCTCGGCTGGCATCCAATGACCATCGGTGGCCTTAGAACGCTCTGCGTTGATCAGATGCACTCGTCACTGACTCGTGCAAAGATCATGGACGGACTCGAGGCTGTTCTGGGTCAACTTAATTCAAGCGGCCTTAAAATGGAGATCTGGGTTGACGGAAGTTTTGTGACCAAGAAGCTGAATCCACAGGACGTGGATTTTGTTGCAAGGGTCGATGGCGCTGACTTTGACTCTGCATCACCTCAACAGAAGCAAATCTTGAGATGGTTGGCTAGCGACCTGAAGTCCCAATACAAATGCGATACCTACTCGTTTATTGAATACGACAAGTCCCATTCCTTGGGCGAAGTCGGAGAATGGCATCGAGCCTACTGGCTAAGGCAGTTTGGTTTCAGCCGAAGTGTCAGAGCGAAGGGCCTTCCAGTGCTCACCCTCCCCTATGTTGTGATGCCATGACAGACATCGCACAAATTCTTCGAGATTTGCGGGATACCGAGGCAGAGCGACAGCGACTTCACGAACTCGCCCAGGACATGGCCGAGTACGAAGCCCTCGAAATCAACCTATTGTCATTGGAGAAACGTGAGAGATTACTGAGAACCCAGTTTGAAGAAATCTCCGCTGTCGTCGATGAGAGCATCTGCGATTACAGGATTATCCCAGAACTACCTGATAGGTATCCACTTGCAGCTATCGGCGCATGTTTGCAGAAGTTTCAAGAGCTCTTTTCGATTGTATTCGACGCTGTCAAGAACAAGCCAAAACTCCGAGCTCACATTTCGGCCGAAGTCCTTGACCAGTCCACCCTCAATTTCGGCTACGCATACAGTGGCTCACTCGGCTTTGCATTCACCGTTCCAAGCGAGAGACTCCTCCTAATCGAATCAGAGATCGATATGGCCGCACGGCTATTTCTCTCCATTCTCAAATGTGAAAGCCCAGACGATATCAGGAAGCTGGTTCCAACTGTCGGAGTAGCGTCAATCACTCGCGCATATGAACTCTCGCAGGTTCACGGCAGCTACGCATTCAATACTCAAGTGCAATGGAGAAAAGGCGGAGACGTAACTCACGATGTGATGATACACGCGGCCGATTTTGAGAGATTGAGAGCAATCATCGATGAGACGGGAGAAGAGGAAACAGAGACCTTCGAAATGACCGGCCGCCTTGTTGGATTGGACGTCGATACAAACTATTTTCACATGACGTTTCCTGGGGCCGAAGATCTTAAGGGCAGCCTCTCAGACGGGTTCTTCGGAGGCTTGGCATTGTCGGTCCCCGGCCTGTATCAAGCCAATCTGATGCGAAAATGGAGGCTTCACTATTCTACGGGGCAAGAAGACGAGGATTGGATTCTTCTACAACTACGACCGATCTCGTCAAACTAGCCATTCAAGAGAAACTGTCGGCCACACTCTCTATAACTCGAACATGGTTTGGTCTGTTGTCTTCGGTCCCAACTAACATTGAACAGCCGAAGCCCCAGTGAGCACTGAGGCAGCAACGGGCGAAAGCCGCAGCGGTGTGGTCAGCCTAGGAGTTCGCGAGAAATGCTTCCTGCCATTTCGGCTAACCGCAAAGACGCCGCAATCACGCTTCTGACGTGGCGCTAGGCTAAACCTCTGCCCCCAGAGACTCACCTATCCGCAATAAGGTGTAACCCTTCGTAGTGCGCGACCTCTGAGCTGGGCTCGCTATCCTTTCTGTCGTTGAACGGCCCTTGCCAGGACGCCTCCGATAACCGGCAGGCATGGCAAGGATGCCGGGAAACACCGCGCGCAAGACGCGGTGACCTGGGAGGAGAGACACCATGGCGATGACAGAGCTCGCCGCGGCGACGCGGCGCGAACCCGATCCTTATGGCCTGAGCGGATGGCTGATCCTGGTCATCGTCTCGATCGTTGCCGGGCTCGCCTGGAACCTGTTTGTCCTCAAGGAAACCACAAGTTTGTTCACAGGCGCGGAGGCACAGGTCTTCCTGGCCGCCGCCGAGCCCGCGCACTATCAGCTCTCCATGTTGGAGATCTTCGTCAGCGGCTGCCTCGTCCTCGCCAACCTCGTCTTGATCGGCATCTTCTTCACCCGCCATCGCCAGTTTCCGGCCGCGTTCATCATGGTCGCGCTGTTCTCGGTCGCGTGGATCATCACCGACGCGCTGCTCTACCGGTCGATCTTTCCGTCCGACCCGCTGTTCGACGTCCGCAGCGCCCACGAGTTCGCCCGCGCCGCCGTCTTTGCGTTGATCTGGGTGCCCTACATGCTCGTCTCCAAACGCGTGAAGGCGACGTTCGTCCACTAGAGCAGATCCCATTTTGATGGGATCTGCTCTACTCATAGATAGAGAACGGATTCACGTGGTGAGGTGGAACCGCTGAAGGGTTCCACCTCACCACGATCAGCTCTAACGCGACTTGCCTCATGGTGCGGTGCCGACACCCATGGACGCGGTGGCGTCCCGGTTGTTAGGTTCGCTTCATAGCGCACACACCGGGATTCCTTCATGCGGCTGGCGGTCGATACGGGCGGCACCTTCACCGATCTTGTGATCGAGGACGATGACGGGCGGCTCAGTCTCTATAAGTCGCCGACCACGCCGGCCAATCCGGTCGACGGCGTGATGCACGTGCTCTCCATCGCCGGCGACGACCGCGGCACCGGCCTGGAAGGGCTGCTCAGCGCGACCGATCTCTTCGTCCACGGTACCACGGTCGCGACCAACGCGGTGGTCACGGGTGCGACGGCGCGCACCGCGTTCCTAACAACCGCCGGCCACCCGGATATCCTGACCTTGCGTGAGGGCGGGCGCATCGGCCTGCCGCTGTTCGACTATACGATCCCCTACCCCGAACCCTACATCCCGCGCGCGCTGACCTTCGAAATCCCTGAGCGTATCGGGCCGGACGGCGCGGTCCTGACCCCGCTCGACGACGACACTTGCATCGAAATCATCGAACGAATCCGCGAGGCCGAGGTCGAGGCGATCGCGGTCTGCCTGCTCTGGTCGATCGTCAACCCGATCCACGAACACCGGCTGGAAATGCTACTGCGCAAACACCTGCCCGGCCCCGCCGTCAGCCTGTCGCACCGTGTGAACCCGTCCTTGCGCGAATACCGGCGCGCCTCGTCGACCGCCATCGACGCCTCGCTCAAACCGCTCATGGCGGCCTATGCACGCGAACTGGCGAGCCGGTTGAACGCCGCCCAGTTCGCCGGGCGCGCGCTCTTCGTCACGTCGCAAGGCATGACACGCGATCTCGCCGACGTCGCGGCCAACCCTATCCACACGGTGAAGTCCGGTCCCGCTATGGCGCCGGTCTCAGGCCGTCACTACGCCACGCTCGACGGCAACGCGCCGATGGCGATCGTCGCCGATACCGGCGGCACCACCTATGACGTCGCCCTGGTGCGCGACGGCCTGATCCCGGAAACCCGGGAGACCTGGATCGGCCAACCCTATCTCGGCCACATGACCGGCTTTCCCTCCATCGACATTCAAAGCGTCGGCGCCGGCGGCGGCTCGATCGCCTGGGTCGACGGCGGCGGCCTGCTTCATGTCGGCCCGCAAAGCGCCGGTGCTGATCCCGGTCCCGCCTGTTATGACCTCGGCGGCGACGAGGCGACGGTGACCGACGCGGCGGTCGTGCTCGGCCTGATCGATCCGGAGTTTTTTTTGGGCGGCAGCATCACGCTCGACACCGCACTGGCGCGCCATGCCGTCAAACGTCATGTCGCCGGGCCGCTCGGTCTGCCGGTCGACGAAGCCGCGCTCGCGATCTTCGCGCTCGTCAACGAAACCATGGCCGGCGCCATCGAGGACATCACGGTCAACCAGGGCGTCGACCCGCGCGATGCCGTCCTGATCGGTGGCGGCGGCGCGGCCGGCCTCAACAGCGTCGCCATCGCGCGCCGGCTTGGCTGTCGCTGCGTCATCTTTCCCGACACCGGCGCGGCGCTCAGCGCCACCGGCGGTCTGTTGTCGCCGCTCAGCGATGACTTCTCGACCTTCTTTCCGGCGCGCTCGTCGGCGTTCGACAAGACGAGCGTCAACGCCGGCCTCAAGCGGCTCACCACGCTCGCCGAAGGGTTCGCCGCCAAGGCCGGCGCCAACGCGAACCCGCGGATCGACTACAGCGTCGAAGCCCGTTACGCCCAACAGATCTGGGAGATCAAGGTGCCGCTGACGGTCTCCCGCTTCTTGTCGAACGACGATGTCGTCAACCTGTGCAACGCGTTCCATGCGCTGCATCGTGAGATCTTTGCCTTCGACGACCCGTTGGGTGAGATCGAGTTCATCAACTGGCGCGCCACCGTCGCCTGCGACCTGCGCGACAAACCGGTCGGCCAGCTCGATGGCGCGGACGGCGCCAAGGCGGGCGTCCACGAACGCACCGTCGTGTTCCCCGGGCCCAACGTCCTGACCGTGCCGATCCACCGGTTTGAGGCGCTCGCCGTCAACGACGACCATGGCGGCCCGGCGATCGTCGAGACGCCCTTCACCACCATCGTCATCGACCCGGGCACCCGCTTCCAGCGCACGGAGTCCGGCAGCCTGGTCGTGCTGATCGATTAGTCTCGTCGAACGGGGTGCGTTGCCGTAACCTGACCACAGAACAGCCGAAGGAAGAGAATCGAGCGCAACTGATCGAACGGGGAGATTGGCCATGTGGGCAATCCGCGCAAGCTTGGGTCTTGCGGTGTTGGTGATGTTTGCTACCTCGAGCGCGGCAGAAGAATGTGTCGAAGCGGTCCAGGGCCGGATTGCCTGGGACTATGACGGAAACACGGTATGGGAGCCGGACAATATCCGCCGCCTTTGCCGCGGGGCTGAATCAATTGAACCTGCCATGTGCTTCCTGCGCGTCATGCATGGCGGCGTGAGTTATGGCGGCGGCGTCAATTGGCGGTGGCAAAACGCCATCGACCTGTGTGAACAGTCCGCCGATGCGACGCGGACGGTCGAATGTTTCCAGCGGCAGCTTCAAGATGGCCAACGTTGGCAGGACGCTATCCCGGCCTGCGACGAGCGCGTCGCCTGGTTGGACGTGATCGATGACGGCGGTGGCGGTGACGGCGGTGGCGCGATCGTGCGCCGCGTCCTGCCCGACGGCAAAGTGGAGTCACGGTTTCCCGATGGGACCATTCGCTTGGACTATTCGGGTGGCTACACCATCATCACCCCCGACGGCCAAGAGCAGATCTTTCTTTTCCAGGACGTCCAAGGCGCGACGCCACCAAGCACGCCTCCGGACTCCGCCCATGAAAATTGGCTGGCCCAGCAGAACGAGAGCCTGCTGATCATCATCACGACCTTGGTCGGCAACGACGAGGCATCGGTGAACAATTACGTGGCCAACGAAAGCGCGGACCTGTCGGCCTATCAGCGCATGAACAGGCATATCGACACGATCGATTTGCTCGTTCGTCCGTAGATGGGGCCCGATGATGTTCAGACGAACCATGACCACCATACTTGCGGCGCTGATTGGCCTCAGCGTCGCCGGATCAGCGCTGGCGCAAGAGTCGGAGACGGAGGGCGGCAGCCTTCCGCCTCTCGAAGAGCGTTTGGAACGGTTGAACCAGGTCGGTAGCCAGGGTGGTGCCGGCGAAGACCTCGCGCTACCCGACCCTCCAGCCGCCGGTTTCGCTTCGGAGGAAACCGACGCGGCCTATCAAAGTGCGCTTCAGGCCTACTACACCTATCGCGAAGCCGGTTACGCGCACCGGCTTGGTGTCTTCGAGTGGCAGGACGTGTCGTCGAAGATCATATTTGTCGTCGTGATCGTGCTGGTTTTTGCCGGCATTTACTTCGCCGCCATTCAGTTCCATGTCGGCTTGAGGCGCCGCGAACAAACAGGTGCGAAGGACGAGCCGGAGGCCACCGAGTTCGTGTTTTCGCTGAGCGAGTTCAAGGTCAAGTCGCCGGTGTTGGGCGTCATCGTGCTGACCATATCGCTCGCCTTCTTCTATCTCTATCTCGTCTACGTCTATCCGATCGTGAACGTTTTCTAACGACACGGGCCCCCATGCGCGAAAGTTTGAATCGCGTTCAGACCCGCTGGCTACCTGGTCCTGGTCTCTGATTTCGTTGCCTCTACTCGTCGGACGTGCGAACTACAGGCGCGCATGTCAGGAGTTCTTTTTCGTGAGCCCAGCAAACTTTGATTCCTACGTCATCTGCACGTCACCACGCAGCGGCAGCACGCTTCTGTGCACGCTCCTGCGTGCAACGGGCGTTGCCGGTAACCCGGAGTCATACTTTCATAACCCCTCGCTCTCGGAGTGGCGGACCGAAGTCGGCCTACCGGCGGAATCTTCGGCGCCGGAACGGGAAGCCTTGCGTGAAGTCTTCCGCGCCGTCATCCAAGAGGGCAGCCTCGACACCGGCATATTCGGGCTGCGCCTGCAGCGTCACAGCTTCGACTATTTCACGCAGAAGCTTGCCGTCCTTTACCCCGAGCCCTCAACCGATCGTCAGCGGTTCGAAGCCGCTTTCGGGCGCACGCTGTTCCTGCACCTGACACGCGAGGACAAGGTCGAGCAGGCCGTTTCGTACATGAAAGCGCAGCAGTCGGGTTTGTGGCACCAGGCGCCCGACGGTTCCGAACTGGAACGCCTTTCACCGCCACAAGAGCTTCGCTACGACAGCAAACAGATTCAGGCGCAGATTGACGACATGCAAGCCATGGATGCCGCCTGGATCAACTGGTTTGCGCGGGAAAACATCGAGCCGCTGGGCGTGACCTATAAGGCGCTTTCCGCTGACCCCGCAGGCGTACTGCAAACCGTGCTGGCCCGTCTCGGTCTCGATCCCGACAAGGCCAGCGGCGCCGAACCCGGCGTTGCGAAGCTGTCTGATCAAACGAACCACGATTGGGTAACGCGCTTCCGCACCGAACAGCCTGACAACGAGGCTCGTGATTAGAAGGGCAGCTTCGATTCGATAGCCCGGCACCTCACAGCACCGTCAATTTTCCTACTATATTTCAAAGACTTGCACGATGCTGCCAGCAGGGTGGCAGCAGGGTGTTGCTATCCCCACGCACCCCGCCACCCCGACAGAGGAAGCAGCCATGATAACGCTCTATCACAACCCCTATTCCCAGCATTGCCGTCGTGTCGTCGCGCTGATGGAAGAAGCCGGCCTCGACTACGAACTCGTTCATGTCGCCCTCGACAAGGGCGAACACTTTGGCGATGCCTTCACCGCCATCAACCCCAACCATCAGGTGCCCGCGCTGGTCGACGGTGACGTCACGATCTTCGAATCCAATGCGATCCTCAGGTACCTCTGCGCCAAGCACGGCCTGACCGATTGGTATCCCGACGACACCGCTCAACGCGCGGCGGTCGACCAGTGGCTCGACTGGAATCAGAGCCGCCTGTCGCCCAATGTCATCAACATCGTGCTGAACAAGGTCTTCATGGGCGATCAAGGCGACAAGGCAGCAATCGCGCGCGGCGAACAGGCGATGCCTGAACTGGGCGCGATCCTGAACGCCGGCCTCAACGGCCACGACTACCTGGCGGGCGATCGGCCGACCATCGCCGACCTTTCGGTTGCCTCCAACATCGCGCAACTCGGTTTTGCCGACGCGGTGCCCGACCAACCGAAACTCGGCCAATGGTACGCCCGCGTCAGCGCGCTGCCGGGATTCCAAAAATCGATGCCCAGCGCCTAAAGACCTTCGCGATGGGGCCGGGCCGCAAAACGGTCCGGTCCAATTGCGTGCGCTACTGCAGCAAAACCATGGGACTGCCGACATCGACAACGCCGATACCGCGATGCGCCTTATAGCCCAACAATTCCTGGACCCGCTCCGGCATCTCGCGCACTTTCTCGATCGGCACGGTCAGGAACGTGTTTTCTTCCGTGCGCAGCCAGCCGACGACGTAACCGAAAAACATGCCGCGCCGCCACTGGTCGGTCGTCGTGTTGGCGCCGCCGCCATGCACCGCGCAGCCCAGATAGAACAGCGCCGAGCCCGCATCCATCTCGGCGCGCTGGATCTCGTGCGGCTCCGCCTCGCGCTCCGGCGGCCACAGGTGGCTGCCCGGCACGACCTGGGTCGCGCCGTTCTCGATCGTGAAGTCGGAAAGCGCGAACATCGCCTCGACCTGCAACAGCGGTTTCGGACCCTTCAACTCCTGCCAGGCGTCCTCATCGCGATGCAGCATCTGCGCGCTTTCGCCCGGCCCGATCTGGATCAACTGCGCGGTGTTCAGCAGATAATCCTCGCAGTTCGGCAGCAGAAGAATATCGGCGACTTCGGTCATCAACCGCGATTGCATCATGTCGACAAAGGTCTTGGAGCGCGCCGGCAAGCCGTCCAGCCGGATCGTCTGGCTGCCGTAGAACTCGACGAAAAAATCCTCTGTGGGATTGCGCAGACCCGGCGCGGTCGCCGCGACCGCGTCGTCGAGGTCGCCGTTCAGGCTCGCCAGTTGCTCGGGCGTCAGCACGTCCTTCACGATGGCCGCGCCGTCACGCAGCAGAATCTCGGCAAGGTCAGCCGCCTCGATCGAACCGTCCACACGCTGCAGTTCTTGCGTCATGGCGCTTTCCTCCCTCTGCCCTGTCGGGCTTTGAAGTATGATGAAGGCCCGGGGATCGTGCAACCAAGGCCAACGACGACGGGCCGATGACCAGGAGGAAGAAGCGTGCGCCGCGCTGACCGGCTGTTCCAGCTGATCCAGATCCTGAGAAGCGCCAGCGGGCCGCTCACCGGGCGCCAGCTCGCCGAGGAGTTGGAGACATCCCTGCGCACGGTCTATCGCGATATCGCCGATCTTCTAGCCCAGCGCGTGCCGATCCGTGGCGAGGCCGGTGTCGGCTATGTCCTGGAACCCGGCTACGACATGCCGCCCTTGATGCTGACGCCCGACGAGATCGAAGCCGCCGTGCTGGGCGCCCAATGGGTCGAAGAGCACGGCGATCCCGCCCTGGTGCGCGGCGCGCGCGATTTGATCGCCAAGATCAGCGATGTCGTGCCCGATCACCTGCGCCCGATGCTGGTGGATACGATCGTGACCGCGCCGGCGGCCCGAACGCCCGAACCCGACGCCCTCGATATGGAGCGCCTGCGCACCTACATGCGCACCAAGGGCAAGATCAGGATCCGTTATCGCAACGGCGACGGCCACGAGTCCGAACGGGTGATCTGGCCGGTCGGTCTGGTCTACTTCGAGACCGTGCGCTTGATCGCGTCCTGGTGCGAATTGCGCGAGGACTTCCGCAATTTCCGCACCGACCGCATCACCGCCGCCACGTTCCTGGACGAGACCTATCCCGGCCGCATCGAGGATCTGCGCGCCGCCTGCCTGAAACACGAACTCAAGCGCCAGGCGGAAAAAGCCGCGGCTGACGAAGCCGCGCCACCGTGAACGCGTTGTCGTAGGCGGCCGCGTCGCGTACCCTCGCCACCATGGATTCAAACGACAGAACCACCATCAGCGGTGTCGATCTCGCGCTGTTTCACCGGCGCATCGAGGGCATCACCCGCAAGATGCAGAACACGCTGCTGCGCACCGCGCGCTCCGGCGTTATCAACACCGGCCGCGACTTCTCCTGCTGCATTCTGACCGCAGGATGCGAGCTTATGTCGGTCGCCGAGAGCCTGCCGATTCATGTCATGGCGGGACCGGACATGATGGCGCAATCCATGCTGGACCTGCATCCGGGCATCCGGCCAGGCGATGCTTTCCTGCATAATTCGCCTTATCACGGCTGTTCCCACGCGGCCGACCTGTCGGTGCTGGTGCCCGTGTTCGACCGCGACGGCGTCCATCGCTTCACGGTGCTGGCCAAGGCGCACCAGGCCGATATCGGCAACGCGATCCCGACCACCTATCACGCCGCGGCCCGCGATGTTTATGAGGAAGGCGCGCTGATCTTTCCGGCGACCCAGGTGCAGTCGGACTATCGCGACATCGCCGACATCATCCGCCTGTGTGAAATGCGCATCCGTGTGCCCGAACAATGGCGCGGCGACTATCTGGCCAGTCTCGGCGCGGCGCGGGCCGGCGAGCGTGAGCTCCAGGCGCTCACCGACGAGCTCGGCTGGGAGCGCTTTCAGGCGCTGATCACCGGCTGGTTCAACTACAGCGAACGGGTCATGGGCCAGGCGATCTCGCGGCTGCCCGCCGGCCGCGCCACCGGTTCGACCAGCCACGACGCTTTCCCCGGCACCGGCCCCAACGGCATCCCCATCAACGCCGAGATCGCCGTCGACCCGGCGAACGAGCTGATCGAGATCGACCTGACCGACAACATCGATTGCCTGCCCAACGGGCTTAACCTGAGCGAAGCCTGCGCGCGCACGGCCGCCATGGTCGGCACCTTCAACAGTCTCGGCCTCGATGTCCCGACCAACGCGGGCAGCTTCCGGCGCTTGCGCGTGCACCTGCGCGAAAACTGTGTCGTCGGCATCCCGCGCCACCCGACAAGCTGCTCGGTCGCGACCCAGAACGTCGCCGACCGGCTGACCAGCGCGGTGCAGCTCGCCTTCGCCAAACTGGGCGAAGGTTTCGGCCTGGCCGAGACCGGCGCGGTGCAGACGGCCGCCCAGGCGGTCGTCTCCGGCCGCGACCCCGCCCATGGCGACCGGCCCTATGTCGACCAGCTTATCCTGGGCGATACCCTGGGCGCCGCCGGTCCCGACGCCGACGGCTGGCTCGCCATGATCACCACCGGCACCGCCGGCATGTCGTTTTACGACAGCGTCGAGGTCGACGAGCTACGCCACCCGATCCTGGTCCACCAGCGCCGCCTGATGCCCGACACCGAAGGCCCTGGCCGCCATCGCGGCGCACCCGCTTCATTGGTCGAGTTGGGCCCGCGCCTGGCGTCCATGGAGGTGCTCTACCAAAGCGACGGCACCCGCCATCCGCCCCAGGGCGCGCGCGGCGGCGGTCAGGGCGGCGCGGCGCAGAACTTCATCAAGCGCGCCGACGGCACCATCGAGGAAGCCGATGGGTGGGCCCGGGTCGTGTTGGAACCGGGCGACACGGTCACCGGCATTTCGTGCGGCGGCGGCGGTTACGGCCCACCCGAGAAACGCGATGCTGAGGCGGTCGCCGCCGACGTCATGGCCGGCCTCATCAGCAGGGAACGCGCTCAGGAAATCTACAAGGTCGCGACCGACGAAACCGGCCGGCTCTACGCCAAAGCGACCCAGAAGCTGCGCGAAAGCTAACCGCGCCACGCTGTGCTCACGGCGTTGACACACGCGTGCCGTCGGGTGCACGGTTTTGACCCAAGCCAACTGGCACTTGGCAAACCGGACAGGGCCATCGTGCGCACGGCGTTTGTTGCGCCGCGTTCGTCAATGATGATCGGATAGGTGCCATGGCTGAGCTTTCGCTTATCGATATCGAACCGCTGTTCGGCAACAGTGACACCAAGCGCCGGGAGACGGACCGGCGCATTCGCGACGCCGTCTTCGAGACGGGCGGCTTTGTCGTCGCCAACTATCCCGACGCCGACAAGGTCGATGACCGCGCCCATACTATGCTGTCGTTCTTCGATTTGGCCGACGACCACAAGCGCTCGGTCGCCTCGCGCGTCATGGCGCCCGACAACGCGCGGATCTACCGCGGCTACATGGCGACGCTCGGCGCCATCAACGAGACCCAGCACGAGATCTACGATATCGGGCCGGACGATCCCGTCGGCGGGCCGCCGATTGCCGGCATGCACATCCTGGCCGAAGAGAACATCTGGCCCGCCGTCGAGCCGACCGCCGGCTGGCAAGCGACCATGCGGGCCTACTACCGCCATATGGACGCAGTCGCCATGGCGGTCATGCTCTCGGTCGGCCGGGCCGCCGGCTTCAGCGACGACGACCTCTTGGGTCGCTTTGACGGCGGCAACTCCACGCTGCGGCTTCTCAACTATCCCGAACTGCCGTTGGACACCTTTGTCGCCGACGAAATGCCGGACGAACGCCACCCTGACGGCGAAGGCACGCCGCTGGCGTCGGGCCGCCATACGGATGGCGCCGGCGTCTCGCTCCTGTGGCAGCGTCAGCCGGGCCTCCAGGCCCAGGCGCCGGACGGCACGTGGCGCGACGTGCCGCGCATCGAGAACTGCATCTCCGTTCATCTTGGCGACGTGTTGGAGACCATGACCGATGGCGAGGTTCCCGCCACGCCGCACCGGGTCGTCAACCTGGGGACTGCGCGCCAATCCGTAGGCTACTTTCTCGAGCCCGCGCTGTCGGCCCCGCTCTCACCGCTGGAGGCGGACGATGCCGCGGGCGACGCCCTGTCGGGGCGCGGCACCTATGGCTGGCACCTCCTGCGGCGCCTGCACAACTACCCGCCTTACAAACATCTGGTACCCTGGCCGTCCTAGAGCAGATCCCGCAGACGACGGAGAGGACAACCCATGTTTTTGCCCATTATCCCCGACGGCGCGTCCAAACCCATCGCGCCCTATGTGCATGGCGCGAAGACCGGCGACACCGTCTATGTCTCCGGCACGCTGGCCATCGACGGCGAGGGCAACAGTCTCCATATCGGCGATATCGACGCACAGACCCGCTACGTGCTCGATCAGGTGATCGCGGTCGTCGAGGCTGCCGGCGGCACCCGCGCCGACATCGCCTACAACATGATCTTCCTGAAGAACAAAACCGACTACGCCGCGTTCAATGCGATCTATGCGGAGTACTTCGGCGACAACCCGCCAGCGCGCTACTGCATCGTCTCCGAACTCGTGCGCGACGAGTTCCTGGTCGAGGTCGCTTCCGTCGCCTATCTGGGACGTTGACGACACGAGGCGCTGGCAACCGGCTCTAATGACCATCAGCGCGCGTGAACCTGTCTGTCTGGATTACAACCGTCGCACGCATTAGGCTCTAACCGGACGAGGACGTTGTCTGCGACGGGGGGCGCCGTAGCGTGGATTACACGAACGTCAAGTCAGCCTGTATCATCGGCGCGGGCGTTGCGGGGCTGGCGGCCGCAAGCGCCCTTCGTCAGGTCGGTGTGACATGCACGGTGATCGAACGCAACGACCGGTTGGGCGGCGTCTGGACCGACGGTTATCTCGACTACGGCCTGCAAGTACAGAAGGAACTCTATGAGTTCCCCGGCTTTGCCTTTCCCGCTGACGCCCCGCCGTTTCCACGTGGCGAAACCGTCCAACAATACCTGACGGATTTTGCGGAGTGCGCCTGTGTTCGTGACCTCATCGCGTTCAACACGAGCGTCGAGGACATCAAGCCGCAAAGTGATAGTGCCGGTTGGCTGGTCACGATCGCCAGGGACGGCGAGGTGCGCCAAGAGCTCTTCGACCTCGTCGTCGTTTGCGTGGGCCTCTATTCAAACATACCCCATCAGCCGGACGTTCCCGGCAGCGACGATTTTAAGGGCGCGATCCATCACATTTCCGACCTCAAGAGCGCCGACCTGTTGGACGGAAAGCGTGTTGCCGTGGTGGGCTTCGGCAAGAGCGCGACCGACGCGGCACTCGCGGCAAGAAACCACGCCGACGAAGCCCATATTGTCGTGCGAAAGCTGCACTGGCCGGTGCCGCAGCGGCTTGCCGGGGTCCTGCCCTTCAAGTGGGGCCTCCTCAACCGTCTGACCGTGACCATGTCACCGCCTTACAAATCCCCGACACCGTTCCAGAAGGGCGTGCATTCCATCGGCAAACCGTCGGTCTGGCTTTACTGGCGCTCGGTCGAACTGCTCCTGTGTGTGCAGCTACAGCTGTGGTCGCGGTTCGGCACGCGCCAGAGCCTTGTGCCGGACGAACCCGCACATATCGGTGCGTTCAGTGAAGCGACCATGGTTCCGCGTCCCGAGTTCTACCGGGCTGTGCGCCGCAACGAGATCCGCTTCCACAAAGGCACGATCGATCGGCTAAACCCGGACGGCGCCGTCCTGGACGACGGATCCGTTCTTGACGTCGACACCATCATCTTCGGAACCGGGTGGCGCAGCGACTACCGCTTTCTGTCGCAGGATCTGCAGCGCACCATCGGTTTCGAAGACGACGGCATCTATCTCTACCGGCAGATGCTGCATCCCGACGTTCCCGGCTTGGCGTTCGTCGGCTATGCGTCGACGGTCTCGAACACGCTTGCTTATAGCGCCCAGGCCCACTGGCTCGCCGCCCTGATTGACGGGCGCCACAGTTTGCCGGATCGCGACAGCCAGCTTGACGAGATTGCGCTCATCAAGTCCTGGAAGCGCAGCTGGATGCCGTACAGTCACGCCCGCGCGGCGCGCTTGATCGTGCATCTGCAGCACTATCTCGATGAACTCATGACCGACCTCGGCCATGATCCCCGGCGCAAGACCGGCATGTTCGCGCCACTTGCCGAGGTGTTCGCACCCTATCAGCCCAGCGACTACCGCGAGTTGGCAGTCGTTCAGCGCGACAAGACCTAGGACGTCGTCGCCAAAGCGGCCTTAAACCTCCGTCATGAACCGCGAGCTTGACTGCAGGTAGCCCCCGTGATCGGGGTGGCGCGACCAGACGTCCTGCCAGACGTCGCTGGCGAAGGCCTTTTCGATCTCCCTATCGCGCGTCGCCTTGTCGGGCCAGCGGATGATCCAGGTGACGTTGGCTTCGCCGATCGGTGCACCGATCGGGTCAGTGCCGTCGATTTCTGGCGCGGCCTCGCCCGCCTCGACCCAGAAGCCGACGACATCGAACAGCTGGCGCAGAACCGGCACCGCCTCCTCGCCCCATTTCTTGTAGGCCTCATAGATGTCCGGCCGGATGTGATAGTCGCGGACCTCGTAGATCATCGTCTCCTCCGGTACTTGATCGTCACGCCGGCTTGAACCCGCGCATATGGGCGGGACGCAGTTCGCCGCATTCGGCGGCGGCCTTCGCCGCGGCCCACATTTCGATGTAGTACTCACCATCGCCGGCGCCGCGCTTTTCCAGTTCGTCACGGCCCTTGCCGGTGAAGACGTCGTAGTCTTCGCTCAGAACATCGATCAGAAACGCGTTGCGGTCGCGCGTTGAGATGTCTTGGAAACCCGCCTTCTCCAAGGCGTCGACATAGAACGGCATCGAATGCATGCCGAACGTCAGGCCGACGGCGTTCAACCACCGTTGCATTTCCGGTCCCGGTGTTTTCTCGTCGCGCCGCGTCCAGTCGCTGGCGACAAACACACCGCCCGGCCGCAGCACGCGGTAGACGTCGGCAAACAGCGCATGTTTGTCCTCGATATGGATCATCGCATCCTTGCTGAACACGACGTCGAAGCTTTCGTCGGCCAGCGGGAAGGGTCCGGGCTCGACAAGCTTGTAGCTGATCCGGTCCGCAAGGCCCTCGCGCTCGGCCCGCGCGATGCTGCGGTTCATCAGCGGCTGTTCGATATCGATCCCCAGCACACTGCCGGCGCCATAGTCCTTCACCAGAACGACATCGCACCCACCACAGCCCGAGCCGACATCCAGGACGTCCTTGCCGGTGATGTTGAGGCCATCGAGAAACAGCGCGATCTCTTCCTTGCCGCCCGGCGACAGAAATCCGTCGCCCCACACCATCTCCATCACATCCATAAAGCTTTCGGTGTATTCGACCTCGTGTTCGCTGCTCATGGTTGCCCCCTTGTTGTCCACGCGTCTCGGTAATGATGGCAAAGCGCTCGACTCGACCGCTCGTCGACTTGATCGCGCCCGTTTTGTTGACCAGTCATTCAACGCAACATTTCTCGTCGGCGCAACGATCGTGTTGCCGCCAGTTTGCTCTTTAGCATCCATATCTACAGTGTAAGATTACAGGTCTGCGACCACAGGCCGAGGCAAGCGTATGGGTTCGACCACGTCCGATGTCGTGATTACCGCTGATGCCCATGTCGGCGAGCCCGAGGCATTGCGCCGGCGCATGCCGAAATCCTATCGCGACCGGATGCCCAGGCTGGTCAGGCTCAAGGACGGCAATGTCACGTTCCCCGCCAACGGCGAGAAACCCAACAAACGCCGTAAGCGTCGCAAGCCGACACCCGAAGACATGATGCGCGAGTTTCGCGACGATCCCTCTGAAGGCACCGATCTCGACCGGCGCCTGCACGACATGGCGCTGGAAGGCGTCGACGGTCAGGTGATCTTTCCGAATGTCGGACTGGCGTGCTCTCTGGGCGACGAGCCCGCGGGCTATTATCACGCCTGGGCGCGCGCCTATAACGACTTCGTCTGGGACGTGTTCGGCACCGTCCATGACCGGTTCAAACCGGCCGCGATGCTGGCGGTCGACGATCCCAAGCGCATGATGGCCGAGGCCGAGCGTTGCCTGAAGCGGGGCTTCGCGTCGTTCTTCCTGCCGGCAACGGTGCCGTGGCAGCCCTATCGTATGCCGGTCTACGATCCCCTGTGGTCGCTTGCCGCCGAAGCTGATGTGCCCATCAACTTCCACATCTTTTCCGGCAACCTGGCGTTTCGCGGCGACTTCGCCAGCATCGCCGAGCTAAGCCCCGGCCGCTACCGCAAGGCGCGCGCGGTGAGCGCCGAGGAGGACAAAAACAACATGCCGGAGATGGTCGGTATCTCCGTCGTCGGCATGGCCGCCGGCATGTCGCCGATCGTCGAACTGTGCGGTTCCGGCGTTCTTCAGCGTCACCCCGACCTCAAGTTCGTCATCACGGAGTCCGAATGCGGCTGGCTCGCCTGGGTTCTCCACGCCATGGATCAGATGCAGGAGCGTCGCTATCTCGGCATGTTGGAGCTTGACCTGAAACCCAGCGAGTACTTCCACCGCCAGGGCTTCGTTTCAATCAGCGACGATCCGATCGCGCTGCACAACGTTGCGTTCACCGGCACCGACTGCCTGCTCTGGGGCAACGATTATCCGCACGACGAGGGCATCTTTCCACACGGCAAAAGGCCGATCGCGGAAATCCGCGACAAGCTGACAAGAAAACAAGCTCACGACATTTTGTGCGGCAATGCCGCGCGCCTTTACGGCTTCGACCTCAAGAAACTCGCCGCCACCCGTGACGAGGTTACCTGTCAACGCCACTAAACGATCACCCAAACGTTGACGGCCTTCGTTTGACCATACTTTTCCTAAAGGAGAACGCTACCGACCCCGAACACGCCACAAAGGCACCCTAATTCTGAGCCCTTGTGGCACATCAAAAAACAACCGGCAAAGTCCGGTTCAGGAGGTTTCGTATGTACAGAAAGTCTAAAGCGACCCGTCTGGTCGATGATCTCATCAGCGGCGACATCTCGCGCCGCGATTTCCACAAGACCCTCGGCGCAGCGGGCCTGGGTCTCGCCGGCACCACGACCATGGCCGGTTCCGCCTTTGCGCAGAACACCAATCCCGCCGACCTCGTCGTCTTCGAGTGGGCCGGCTACGAACTGCCGGAGTTTTTCCCGGCCTATGTCGAGAAATTCGGCACCGAACCCACCTTCTCCTTGTTTGCCGAGGAAGAAGAAGCACTGCAGAAGCTGCGCTCCGGTTTTCCGACCGACATCTCGCATCCGTGCAGCGGCTCGGTCGCACGCTGGAACGATTCAGGCGCCCTTCGCCCGATCGATGTCTCCAAGATCGAAGCCTGGGACGATATCTTCCCGACGACCAAAGACATCCGCGGCGTTCAAATCAATGGCGAGTACTTCTTCATGCCGTGGGACTGGGGGAACAGCTCGATCCTCTATCGCCCCGACCTCCTGCCCCTGACGCCGGAAGAAGAGTCCTATGACGTTCTTCTGCGGCCCGAGCTGCAGGGCAAGATCGCCATGTTCGATTCGGTCGACTCCACGTTCGCCGTCGGCGGCCTGTTGTCCGGTGCCGAAGACATCTTCGCCATGACCGACGAGGAGATCGAGGCCGCGACCCAGATCGTGCGTCAGCTGCACGGCAACGTCCGCTACTACTGGGCCTCGCCGACCGAGTTCGAGCAATCCATGGCCGCTGGCGAAGTCGTCGCCGCGTGGTCGTGGAACAGCTCGATCATCGAACTCAAGAACCAGGGCATCGACGTCAAGTTCATGAACCCCAAGGAGGGCATCATGACCTGGATCTGCGGTTTCACCGTCATGACCTCGGGCGATTCCGCTGACGATCTGATCTACGACTACCTGAACGCGACCATGGACCCGCGCGCAGGCAAGTTTTTGATCGAAGAGTACGGCTACGGTCATTCCAACGAGAAGACCTATGAGCTAATCGACGAAGAAGTCCTGGCTTCCCTCGGCATTCTCGATCCTGAGGCGCTGATGGCTCAGGGCAATTTCTATGACGAGATCCCCGCCGACATCCGCGAGAAGATGATCAACAAGTTCGACGAAGTGAAGGCAGGCTTCTAGGCCAGCTCAATCTCAAGACAAGACATGCCGCCGGCGCCCACAAGCGCCGGCGGTTTTGCTTTGGATGCACACCTTAGAGGCGGTCGTCGAGTCAGCCGAACTTTGGCGGTGTCGGCAGGCCGTCTTCGATCTCGATATCGAAGGCGGTCACCATGTAACCCATGATCGCATAGAGGCCGCACAGGACGACGACCTCGACGACCCCGGCCTCGCCGTGGGCCGCGACAATGCGTTCTTGGATGTCTTCAGGAATCGACTGCTTCGCATCGATCGCGTCGACGGCCTGCAACACCGCGCGCGATGCGTCGGGCAGGCTCTCCGGCAGCTTGCCGATGGTCAGCTCATCGATGACGTCCTGGCTGATACCGGCCTGCTTGGCCGGGCGCTGGTGGTGCGACCACTCGTAGCCGAAACCCTGGCGCGACGCGTAACGCAGAATAGCAAGTTCGCGCACGTCATCGGGCAGGACCCCGTGAAAGCGAAGGTGTTCGCCAAGCTGCCCAGCCTTGGCCGCGACGCCCGGGTTGTTGAACATGCGCACATAGACTTCGGCCAGCCTGGCGCGGCCATCCGCATGGGACCGCGTTGAGGCCATGTGCTCGAAGATCTTGAGGTCGTCACCGGTCAGCGTTTCGGTGGGATCGGGAAGCTTCGCCATACGCCATCAATCTCCCGTATCAGCGGGCATGAATGCCGGCGCCGCATCACGTAATGCGTAGGGCGCCGGCAGGGTCGTATGAAACCGGCCGTGATGCCTGGCTGTTACTGGAACCGGCCCGAAATGTCGTCCCACAAGGCGCCGGTCGCCGCACCCGCAGCACCACCGATCGCCGCGCCGACTGCCGGGCTTCCGGCCATCGCGCCGACGATGGTGCCGCCGACCGCGCCGACGGCGCCGCCAGTCAGCGCCTGCTGTTCCTGGCGTGACAGATCCGAACATCCGGCCGTTCCAAGGAAGACCACCGCGACAGCGGCAACACAGAACTTCTTCATGTTTCGATCCTCTCTTCTGACGCCGGCTTAGAGCGGCTGAACGGTATAGACACGCACCATGGTCGAGATGACCGGGCGGCCCGTATCGTCGGGATTGGCGATGTAATAGTCGGTCACGTCGACAGAGACTTCACCGATCGTGCGTCCCTTTACGGCGGCGATCAGATGCGGCACGAAGCTGCGTTCATCCGCCATCATGGTGTCGCCCTTGAGCTGGCGTTCAAACTCCAGCACATGCATGACGCCCGAGACGAAGGCGACACGCTGGCCCTCGTCCATCTGCTGCCAATGGGTGCCGTCCAGCACCATGAACTCCTGCGCCTCGGCCTTGTCCCCCGGCACGCCCGCCAGGGCCAGCCCCAGTGCCAACACCGTCGCCAGGCCAAATCGTCTCAACATCAACATCGCTCATCCCCAATCTCGTTATCTCACCGGGGCTCGCAACGCCCGGTTGATGCCGACTCTAACACGCACCGCATGATGGCTTCCACCGCGTGTTGGAAAGAACGCAGCGCCATGAGACAGTGCCCGCGCAACTGGGAGCCATACCATGACCACAGGCGTTGGTGGATCGACGGCAGAGACCGAACTCGCCAAACTCACCTCGATGCGCGACGGCATCGCACCGATCACCGATGCGGAGTGCGCGGCGCGTATCGCCAAGGCGCAAGCGCTGATGGGCGAGGCCGGGATCGATGCGCTCTATCTCGATGCGTCAACCAGCCTCTACTATTTCACCGGCCTCCGCGTTCACGCCAGCGAACGGTTGACCGGCGCGGTGCTGCCGGCTGACGGCGACATCGCCTATGTCGTTCCGGCGTTCGAGGAAGCGGCGATTCTGGAAATGCTGCCCTCAGCCGGCGACATCCGCGGTTGGCAGGAGCATGAGGACCCGACCGCGCTGGTCATCGACACCCTGCGCGACATGGGCGCGGCCAGCGGCACGTTGGCGGTCGACGAGACGACGCCCTTCTTCACCTTCGACGGCCTGCGCCGTGCCGGCAACTCCTTCGACTTCGTCAACGCCAGCCAGATCACCGCCACCTGCCGCATGATCAAGTCGGATGCGGAGATCGCGTTGATGCAGCGCGCCAAGGGTATGACGCTGGAAGTCCACAAGGCGGCCGCGCGGATTCTGCATGACGGCATCACGACGACAGAGGTCCAAGGGTTCATCGAAGAAGCGCACCGGCGCGTCGGCGTTGACGGACCGACCACGTTCAACATTGTCTTGTTCGGCGAAGCCACCGCCTATCCTCACGGCGTGCCCTATGCGCAGACCTTGAAGGAAGGCGACATGGTGCTGATCGATATCGGCGCCACGGTCGAAGGCTACAACTCCGACATCACGCGCTCATATGTCCTCGGCGAACCGTCGGCGCGTGAGCGCGAAGTATGGGATGTCGAGAAAGCCGCCCAGGCAGCCGCCTTCGATGCCGCCCAGGTCGGCGCACCCTGCGGTTCGGTCGACGACGCCGCGCGCCGTGTCATCGAAGCCGCCGGCTTCGGCCCCGGCTATGCGCTACCCGGCCTGCCCCACCGCACCGGTCACGGCGTCGGGCTCGACGTCCACGAGTGGACCTATCTGGTCAAAGACAACCCGACACCGCTTGAACCCGGCATGTGTTTTTCTAACGAGCCGACGATCTGCATATACGGCGAGTTCGGCATCCGCCTGGAAGACCACTTCTATATGACCCCCGACGGCCCCCGCTGGTTTACCCAGCCGAGCCATTCCGTCGACGACCCCTTCGGTTACGAAGCGGCCGCCGACGGTTAAGGGCACCGACGCCCGGACCTATTCGCCGTAATAGGCCTTGGTCTCCTGCCAGAGCTCCAGGTACTGCTCGCGCTTGCCATCGTCCATCGGTCTGCCGAAATGCAGACGATCGACGTTCTCCGGGTCTGTCAGGACCTGCCGGGTCATCGAATCCTCCGACAACGCGCCGACGGCGTCCTGGTTCGCCGTTACCGGCGCGCCGCCAGCCTCCGCCCAGTCGCCATAGAACTCGGCGCTGGTGAGATAATTGAGGAACGCATAAGCGGCATCCGGATTGGGCGCGTCAGCCGGAATGACAACCGCGTCACGCCAGGCCAGCGCGCCTTCTTCCGGCACGATGAACGCGACGGGCTGGTCGAGGTTTTCCTTCGCCTTCTCCGTTGAGTCCGTCCACATGATCGAGACGTCGCACTGTCCGCCGCCAATCGCCTTCATCCACTGGTCTTCCGACGACCAGAACATGGTGATCTGCGGTTTCAGCTCGCGCAGCTTCTCACGGATCGCATCCATATCGGACGGGTCATGAGGATCCTGGCCCAGGGCCAGGGCGGCGAATTGAACGGAGTCGACGGCATCGTCACGCCAGCACACGCGCCCGGCATGGGCGGGGTCCCACAGCACGTCGACCGAAGTAGGCGGTGTGTCGAACACGTCGGTGTTGTAGCTGATGCTGGTCGCGCCCCAGATCCATGCGACCGCGTAGAGTTCACCATCCTTGCTGAACTCAGGTGAGTCGCGCATAGCGGCGAACAGGCTGTCGAAGTTCTCCAGTTTGCTTTGGTCGATCGGCTGTATCAGCCCCTCGTTCGCGGCGTTCATGACATAGACCTCGTTGATGATGCCGATGTCATAGGCGCCGGGATTGGTGCGCATCTTGGTGAACATTTCTTCGAACGACGTGTGGTAGTCGTGCACGACATCCGTGCCGTTCGCTTCCTTGAAGTGTTCGATGGCGAACGGTTGGTCTGTGCCCCAGCCGTTCCAGTTGATCACGTTGACCTCGTCGGCCGATGCCATGGTCACGCCTGCGACAACGCTGACAACGATCGCCGCCGCTGCGGTCCGCGCAGCACGGTAGGTGGTTTCGAAAACCGAATACATGGTGCCTCCCCTCGTCGTTTCGGGCCCCGCACAATCGGGGGTCCCTTCGTGTCTCGTCGGACAAACGACGCCCGAGACAACCCTTGGAGTTGGTTGCCTCGTTCAATGCTTTGGCATGGCCGGCACCTTGTCAAGAAGTGTGACAGGTCTTGTGCAGCGCGCGGTCGGGCTGCTATCGATGGGCGGCCATCAGCAGGGGGCAACGCGCCATGACACAGACCATTCCGCAAACCCCGTTCGCGTTGCTCTCCGGCAGTGCCGGTTGGGGCATCCGGTTTCCCGACGACCTCGAGGAACCGGGCGTCCGCGTCATCGAACGCGACATGAGCTTCGAGACGCCGTGGGGCGCCGTCGATCACTGGCAGCTCATCGAGCTCGACGACAGGCTGACCGGCGGCGCGGGCACGCGCCAGATCCTCAACGTCTTCTCCCACGGCTGGCCCAACGAAGCGATCGACAACGGCGCCCACCGGCGCGTCGCCTGGGTGTTGCAGCAGGCCGGCGTCAAAAAGATCCTGGCCGACAGCACCTGCGGCTCGCTCAACAAGGCCGTCTGCCCCGGCGACTTCGTCATTCCCCGCGATATCCTGGACTTTTCGCAGACCCAGTATTCGCTGATGCCCGGCCGGCATCGTCACATTCCGCTGGCGCAGCAACTGTTCTGCCCGGCGCTGGGCAAAACGCTTCAGGAAACGGCCACCGCGTCGTGGCCCACCTCGTCACGGGTCTATGGCCACGGCACCGGCATCGTCGCCACGCACAACTGGGGACCGCGCTTCACCAGCCGCGCCGAAGCGCAAGCCTTTCGCCAGCTCGGCGGCGATGTCGTCAACCAGAGCATCGGACCGGAGGCAAGCGCGGCGCGCGAGATCGGCGCCTGCTTCATCAGCGCCAGTTATGTCGTCTGTTTCGAAGACGGCATCGCCGAGGAAACCGGCGACGGCGCCGCGATCGACGCGCTCCACGAAGATCTGGCGAAGGTCTCAACGCGCATCAGCCTGCATGCGCTGGCGCGTGCCACGGGCGATCAAACCTGCGGCTGCGGCGCTCTGCTCACGGCGTCACGCACCGACGATCTCGACTGGCGCCCCGGCAGCGGCTGACGCTCAGCCGGCGTTCGCCGGCGCCTCGATACCCATCCGCTCCAGCAGATGACAGGCGAACTCCCAGTTCGTCGCTTCCCAGGGATGCAGCGGCGCGCGATTGCCGGTGCCTGCGGCAAGTCCGCGCTGGACGCCTTCGATGATCACCTTGTCTTCGGCCATGAACGCATGCACCGCATCGTTGGCCTCGGCGATTGTGGTTTGGTCGACCGGCTCGTTGCCTTCCGGATAAAGCGCCAGCCACATGTGCGCACGCAGGCTTTGCGGCCCGTCTGGCATGACGGAGAGCCATAGCGCCGACCCGCCGTCGATAGCGAAGGCAAGGGCGGGATAGATGCAGATCAAATGGCTCGCCGTCACGTCTTCCTCCGCGACACCGCGCCGGCGCGCCGGTTCGACCGCATAAGATGCGTTGGTGCGCATCAGGTGATGGTTGAACCCCGGCCCGCCCTTGAGGTTCTCGATCGTCGCCGTCGGTGTCGTGTCTTCCAGCGTCGCCTTGTGGACACGGAAGACGTGGTAACTCTCGCAGAAGTTCTCGACCAGGACCTTCCAGTTGCACGCAAAGCTCATGTCCTCGCGCAGAATGACCTCGTGTTTGTCGAGCTCCAGTGGCGCGATGCGCGGCTCGAGATCGGCCAGCGCCGGCGCCAGAGGTTCAGCGTTCTCGTCCAGATTGACGAAGACGAGTCCCTGCCAGATCTCCAGCCCGAGCCGCTTCAAGCCGATATCGCCCAGCGCGGCGCGGTCCATATGGGGCGCGCCCATCAGTTTGCCGGTCAGGTCATAGGACCAGGCGTGATAGGGACAGGAAAAGACGCTCGTGTTGCCCGATCCCGATGCAATGACCGCCGAGCGATGGGCGCAGACGTTGGAGAACGCACGCACCTCGCCATCGCGCCCGCGCGCGACCAGCACCGGCTGGCCGGCCAGATCGAAGGTCAGATAGTCGCCGGCGTTCTTGAGCTCCGAGACATGGCCGACCACGATCCAACCGCTGGCAAAGACAGTCTCGCGCTCCAGCTTCGCCATCGCCTCGCTGGTATAGGCTTCTGGCGGCAGAGCAACGCGATCACCATGTGTCCGGCGCGCGTCGGCCCACGCGCTGAGTGTGGTTTCGATTGACATGACCGGACCCTATCACGCGTCCCTGGCGGCAAGCACGGCTTTGATCAGGTCCTCCGGCACGTCGTCGGGAACTGGCGCGTTCTGCTCATCAAAGGCGCGCTTCGCGACCTCGATCGTTCGGCGATAGGCGGCGAGGTAATCGCGGCATTCCCGGCACACTTTCAGGTGCAACTCGAAAACGAATCGCTGCCGGTTGGGAAGCTCGCCCTCCAGATAGGCCAGAATGAAATCTTCGAACTCCCGGCACGTGATCATCAATGGCATGTGGTTCAGCATCATGCCGTGCAACCACTTCATGGGACGTAACCCGTCAGCCATCAGCACCTCCCTGCCGGCTGGCGCACGATCCGGCCCATGACATTGATGCCGGTCCCGATTGTTTCGTTACATCGAACGATCCATGGTGAAATCACCATCACAGCTCTCCCTTCAGAACCGGCTCCAACAGCTTCTTCAGCGCCGAGCGGCCACGATGCAGACGCACCTTCACGTTCGCCTCGCTGATGCCAAGTCCCTCAGCCACTTCGCTTGTCGACAACTCCTCGATATCGCGCAGCTTCAGAACCACCCGGTAGTTTTCCGGCAGCTCATCGATCATGCGGTGGACGAGATCGCGCCGGTCCTTTTGGTCGTAAATTTCGTCCGGCGTCGCCAAGGCCGACCAGGAGCCTTCGATACGGCAAGCGTTCTCGTCGAACGACGGCAACCAGTCGTCGATCGGCACGTCGGTAATGTTGCGACGTGACCGCAGTTTCATTAGCGCCTGGTTGACGGTGATCCGGTGCAGCCATGTCTTGAGGCTGGAGCGTTCTTCGAAACCACCGATCTTGGCGAGCGCGTTGATCAACGCCTCTTGCGCACAATCCTCGGCCAGCGACCGCTCGCCCAGGATGCGTTGGGCGGCCGCGATCATGGCACCGGCATGGGTACGCACCAGAATTTCGGCCGCCGACGCCTCGCCCGCCTTCAACGCGGTCACCAGCGACGCCTCGTCAATCGAAGCTTTGGTCATCGACCTCGATCTATGGTCGAGCCCCTCGTCCATCACCGCAGCTTACCACCCAGCGACCATCGCGCATGCCGCACAATCAGGGAATATCGCAGCGGCGACTCCGCCACCGTTCCGTACGGCCTATACTTCCTGACAGCCGGGTGACAACGGGAGGGTGGCGTGCGTGAGGACTGGCGAAGGGCCGCGATTGACGGCGATGCCGACACGATCGAACGTCTGCTGGCCGAAGGTATCGATGTCGAAGGTCTGGATCACTATGCCCAGACCGCTCTGATGTTGGCCGCGCGACACGGCCATGGTTCGGTGGTCGGCTTGCTGCTGGCCGCAGGCGCCGATAAGGATGTCACCGCCAAGTACAAGCTCAGCGCACTCATGCTGGCGGTCGTTAATCGCCATCAGAGTGTCGCCAGGCAGTTGGTCGATGCCGGTGCCAATACGCGGTTGCGCAGCAGCGGCGAGACCGGGTTCTCCGGCCAGACCGCCGCGGAAATGGCCACGCAAGGTGGCCTTCACGAACTCGCCGCCTACATCGCAGCGGCCGATAAAGGCGCCGCAACGGACAGATGACACGAATTCGCTCACAATAGCGTAACCAAACCCTCAATCGGCGCATCGGACACCCATCTGTTGGTGATTGGGTTCCCCGCAAGCGCCGGGGGTTTGGAAGGGGGCTTGTGTTCGCATGACGGTCGGTTTGCTCGTGGTAATGCTGGTTACCGCTGCCTTCACCATGGTGGCGCAACGGCTGTCGACCACGGTGATCACCGCACCCATGGTGTTCCTGGCGCTGGGTTACCTGGCGTCGCTGACGGGCTTGCTGCCTCACCAGGAGGTCGAGGTGGCCTTGCATCTGGTCGCCGAGATCGCGCTGATCATTCTGTTGTTCCTGGACGCCGCCCAGATGGACGTGATGGCGTTGCGCCGGCGCCATGTGTGGCCGACGCGCATGCTGGCGATCGGCCTGCCGCTCACCATCGTACTCGGCACGCTGGCGGCCCTGCCCTTCCTCGACGGCTGGCCGCTGGTCGGCGTGGCGCTTGTGGCCGCCATTCTGGCGCCGACCGATGCGGCGCTCGGCCAGGCGGTCGTCACCAACCCGCTGGTTCCCGACCGCGTGCGCCGTGCACTGACCGTCGAAAGCGGCCTCAACGACGGCCTGGCGCTGCCCGCCGTTCTGCTCTTCGCCAGCCTGGCCGCCGAGGTCATGGATAGCGAACGGACCAACTGGCTGGTGTTCGGCGCTCAACAGCTGATCCTCGGACCCATCGCGGGCCTTATCGTCGGTTTCGCCGGTGCCAAGCTCCTGCTCTATGCCAAGGATCGCCATTTAACGTCCACCACCTACGAAGGCATCGGCGCGCTCGCCATGGCGTTTGCCTGTTATCTGGCGGCCGACGCGGTCGGCGGCAACGGCTTCATCGCCGCCTTTGCAGGCGGCCTGACCTTCGGCGCGATCGTCGAGGGACGCTGCAAGTTCGTCTATGAGTTCACCGAGAGCGAAGGCCAGATGCTGGCCTGGGCGGCCTTTTTCCTGCTCGGCCTGGCGCTGGTGCCCGAGGCGATCCAGCACCTCACGTGGTCAAGCCTGGCGATCATCTTGATCAGCCTGTTCGTCGTGCGCCCTGTCGCTATCTGGCTGTCGCTGATCGGTACCAACGCCGCGCCCATTACCCGCCTTTTCTTCGGCTGGTTCGGGCCGCGCGGCCTGGCGACGGCGCTCTTCGCGCTGCTGATCCTGGAACAGATCACCGACGAGCTTTCCGCGCCCGTACTGGCGCTCGCGATCAATGCTGTGTGGATCAGCGCGCTGCTGCACGGCCTTAGCGCCATGCCGGCGGCCAAACGCTACGCCAAGGTCGTCGCGGCGATGGGGCCGTGCGCGGAGACGCAAGCTATCGACGGCTCCGCCAAACCGCTTGTCACGCGAGACCATTAACCGAAGACCACAACGTTCCTGTCTGGGAGAAGTTCATGAACAAAACAAGTGTCGCCAAACTCGACGACCTCAAAGACCGCAAGCCGACCTATGCCCTGGTCGGCGAAGTCGACCTTGTCGTCGTGCGTTTCGGCGAGGAAGTCTCCGTCTTCTATGGCCGCTGCCTGCATCGCGGTGCCTTGATGGCCGACGGTTTTGTCAGTGGCGACAACTTGATCTGCGGCGTCCACTACTGGGACTACCGGTTGGACTCCGGCGTCAGCGAATACGCCAACGACGAGAAGCTGCCGAAGTTCTCTTCGTGGATCGAAGACGGCGAGGTCCTGGTCGATGCCGACGAGATCGCCACCTGGGCGCTCGACAATCCGCAACCGTTCAACCGCGACGCCTACTTGGGCCTTTATGCCGACACCAGCCACGGCACGCCGGAAGAACCCTATAACGGCCTGATCCAGCAATACGCCAAGGACGCGCTGACCAAAACCGGCCACCATGGTCGCGTCGAAGCCATGGGCGTGCCGCGCGACGACCTGCCGACCTGGGACGACATTCAGATCTTGACGGCGCAGCTCCACAAGGCGCCGCTGCTCGACGACCACGACGTCGGCACCGACGTGGTCATCGGCCCGCGCGCGCAGAAACCGCTGCGCCTGAAGATCCCGCTTTTTGTCTCCGACATGAGCTTCGGCGCACTGTCCGAACCCGCCAAGATCGCACTCGCGCGCGGCGCGGAGATGGCGGGAACCGGCATCTGTTCGGGCGAAGGCGGCATGCTGCCGGAAGAACAGCAGAACAACTCCCGCTACTTCTATGAACTCGCATCAGCGCGCTTCGGTTTCGCCTGGGAGAAGCTGCAGAACGTGCAGGCGTTCCACTTCAAAGGCGGCCAGGGTGCGAAGACCGGCACCGGCGGCCACCTGCCCGGCCCCAAGGTCAAGGGCAAGATCGCCGAGGTACGTGGTCTCGACGAAGGCCAGCCCGCCGTTTCACCGCCGCGTTTCCCGGAGTGGACGGAGCCACACCAGATCCGCGACTTCGCCGATGAGGTGCGCGACCGCACCGGCGGCATTCCGATCGGCTACAAGCTCTCGGCCCAGCACATCGAAAAGGATATCGACGCCGCGCTCGAAGTCGGCGTTGACTATATCATCCTGGACGGGCGCGGCGGCGGCACCGGTGCCGCCCCCATCATCTTCCGCGACAACATCTCGGTGCCGACGATCCCGGCGCTCGCCCGCGCACGCCGTCACCTCGACCGGTCCGGCCAGAAGGACATCACGCTGGTCATCACCGGCGGTCTGCGCAAGCCAGCGGATTTCGTCAAAGCGCTCGCCATGGGCGCCGACGCCGTTGCGGTCGCCAACTCAGCCATGCAGGCGATCGGCTGCATCGCCATGCGCGCGTGCCACACCAACAACTGCCCGGTCGGCATCGCAACGCAGAAACCGCATCTGGTGTCGCGCCTGGTGGTCGAGAAGTCCGCCGTGCAGTTGAAGAACTTCTTCGATGCGTCGGTCGAGCTCATGCAGGTCATGGCGCGCGCCTGCGGCCACGATCATCTCTCAGAGTTCACCATCGACGACCTGACCACCTGGAAATCCGACATGGCGGCGCTCTCCGGCGTCGCCTTCGGCGGTGTCGGCCCGGCCGACGACCGCCATGCGCAATGAGGGGACGATCATGAACGCCGAAAACCTCGACTGGATTGCCGTCGGCCATGTCGACGATCTGCCGGAAGGCCGAGTCAAGACGGTCACCGCACGCACCGTCTCGATCTGCCTCTCCCACTTCGACGGCCAGTGGGCCGCCATGGACAACCGCTGCCCGCACCAGGGCGGACCGCTCGGCGAAGGCTCGATCGAAAAAGGCGCCGAAGGCCAGTGCTGGATCCGCTGCCCCTGGCACGGCTGGGACTTCGATCCCCTGACCGGCGCACCGCCCGGCGGCCATGAGGACACCGGCCAGAAACTCTTCCCCGTCGACATCCGCGACGGCAAGATCTTCGTCGGCATGGAGCCCGAGCCGCCGCATGAACGCACGGCGACCGACGTCATGGCCGAGACCATGGTCAACTGGGGCGTCAAACGCGTCTTCGGCATGGTCGGCCACTCCAATCTGGGCCTTGCTGACGCCATCCGCCGTCGTGTCATCGACGGCGACGTCTCCTATATCGGCATCCGCCACGAAGGCGCCGCTGCCTTCGCGGCTTCCGCCTATGGCAAGTTGACCGGCAAACCTGCCGCGTGCTTGACCATCGCCGGTCCCGGCGCGACGAACCTGTTGACCGGCCTGTGGGACGCCAAGGTCGATCGCTCGCCGGTGTTGGCGCTGACCGGTCAGGTGCAGACTCAGGTGTTCGGCCCGGGCGCGTTTCAGGACATCGACCTGCGCTCGGCCTTCGACGCCGTCACCCGTTTCTCGCAGCCGGTGCTCAGCACGTCGAAGCATGCGGAACTGATGTCGCTGGCGTGCAAAAACGCCATCGTCGAGCGCGACGTCGCCCACCTGATCTTTCCCGACGACATGCAGACCATGCCCAGCGACGCGCCGGCAGGCGGGCCGGAAGGGCGGACCGGCGGTTCGGTGGTCGTGCCCGAAGACGCGGATCTTGAGAAAGCCGCGCGGATGATCAACGACGCCAAGCGGCCGGTTATCGTCATGGGTCACGGCGCGGTCGCTGCGCGCGATCATGTCATCGCCCTTGCCGAACGCATCGGCGCGCCGGTCATGACCACATTCAAGGGCAAGGGCCTGATCGCCGACAGCCATCCCAACGCTGCCGGCGTGCTCGGCCGCTCCGGCACGCCGATCGCCAGCTGGTTCATGAATGAGGCCGATCTCTTGATTGCACTCGGTACGTCGTTCTCCAACCACACGGGCATCACTGACTACAAACAGATCATCCAGGTCGACTTCGAGCGTATGCAGCTCGGCAAGTTTCACCCGGTAACCCTGCCGATCTGGGGCGAGATCGCCGCCTTCTGCGACGCCGTCTCTCCGCGCATCGCCGGCAGCCGCGACGCGATCGACCAGATCGGCGAGCTCGACGAACGTTGGCGCATTTGGCGCGAGGAAAAGGCGACGCGGCTCGGCGAGAACCGCGGCCAGGGCATCCATTCAGCCGCCCTCTTCAAGACGCTGACGGAACTCTGTCCTGATGACGCGATCATCCCGGTCGACGTCGGTAACAATACCTATTCGTTCGGCCGCTACTTCGAAACGAAGGGTCAGCGCGTCCTGATGTCCGGTTATCTCGGCTCCATCGGTTTCGGCTTTCCCGCCGCCATGGGCGCGTGGGCGGCGACCCAGGACTTCCCCGTGTACGCCGGGCGCAAGGTCATCTCGATCTCCGGCGACGGCGGGTTTGGCCAGTACGCCATGGAGTTCAACACCGCCGTCAAATACAACATGGACATCACCCACATCCTTTTGAACAACGCCGAGCTAGGCAAGATCTCGAAAGAGCAGCGCGCCGGTGAGTGGGAAGTCTGGGAAACCAACCTGCACAACCCGCCGTTCTCGACCTATGCCCGTCTGTGCGGCGGTCATGGCGTCAAGGTCAGCAAAACCGAAGACCTTCATGACGCCATTGCCGAGGCCATCGCCCACGAGGGCCCCGCGCTGGTCGAGGTCATGACCGACGCGGAACTTGTCTAAGGCGCGGCGATCCGACACCTAGAAGGAGACCACCATGGCTGATACCAGCCCGCTTACCTCATGCCCGCCCGATGCCTTGGTCGACACGCGTCACATGACCCATCAGGCGATGCAACTGCTCAGCAAGGCGGCGCTTGCCAACCTGGAACCGGTCGACGATTACAGCCACACCAACATGGGTTGGGATATCAAGCACGGCGCGTTTTTGACGCAACCGATCACGACAGCCGGCGGCGACCTCTATGTCGGTCTGGTCTTCGCCAGTTTGACGCTTACGATCGTGCGCGGCGGCGCCATCACCGCGCAGCTTGATCTGAACGGCATCTCCGACAACGCGGCCGGTCAGTGGCTCGATGCCCAGCTTGCCGAAACCGGCCTCAAACCGGCATCGGCCATGACGCTCTTCTATGACCTGCCGGCCGAGGTTACCGGCATCACCACCTATTCAAGTGCGGGGCTTGGACCCTGCCTCGTCACCCTCGGACACTGGTTCGCCTTTGCCGACGGGCTGCTCTCCACGTTCGCCAACGCCAACGCCGCTCTCAATCCAGGACCCAGCCCGGTGCGCTGCTGGCCCCATCATTTCGATATCGCGACTTATGTCAGTCTCGAGGAAGGCGACTTCGAAACCGCCAAGGGTATCGGCGTCGGCCTGTCACCCGGCGACGGCAGTTACGCGCAGCCCTATTTCTATGTCACGCCCTTCCCCGCGCCCGACCTCGCCGCCCTGCCGCCTGCGCCGGCCCCCGGCCACTGGCACAGCGAAGGCTTCGTCGGCGCCATCGCGACCGGCGAAGAACTCCTCACCCTCGACGACATTGCGTCCGGCGCCGCCGCCTTCGTCGACCAGGCGTTCGCCATCGGCCGTGAGAAACTTGGGGTCTAGATCCGATGGCCGCCGCGCTCACCATCGCCGTCATCTTCATGGTCTCGTTCACCGTCGTGCGGATCGCCGCCGTTGCCATGCGGCTGACTGGCCTGCCGGAAACGGTCGCACGCCTGCAGTGTCTCTCGGCGCTGACCGGCACCGGTTTCACGACCAGCGAGTCGGAGATGATCGTCAACTATCCGGTCCGCCGGCGCATTCTCGGCCTGCTCATGGTCACCGGCAATCTGGGGCTGGCCTCGGTCGCCGCGACCCTCATCGTCTCGCTGGTCGACACGGAACCGCGCGCCGGCGCCATCGCCTGGCAGGCCGCAATGATGGCGATCGCCGTCGCCATCGTCGTCACGGTCATGTCGCGCGCCATCGTCGACCGCGCCATGTGCGGGCTGATCGGTAAGATCCTGTTGCGCACGACGACGCTCGGCAAACGCCACTATCACCGTGTGTTGCAGGTCGATACCGGCTACAGCGTCACCGAGCACCAGTATCGCGGCGCGCGGACGCTATCGCTCACAGACCTGCCCGCCCCGTTTCACGACCTGCAGCTTCTGGCGAAACGTGGAGAACGTGAACACCTCGGCGAAGACATCGCCGATGACGCCATGATCATGCCTGGCGATATCCTGGTTTGTTACGGTCACGATGATGTTCATGAACGCTTCGCCGAAGAATTTTTCAATCCGTCATAGTCGTTCGCGAGGTGCGCGTCGTATGACGATTCCGTAGCCCAATCGCCCTATCGTGGTATAAAAAACCTGACCACAACCAAAAACGTTGAAGGCGGGGACGGTATGACCCACGACGCGGGCGCGTCATCGACAGGGGCTGACTTCTGGCAACCCTATCTCGAAGCGGACGAGCGGCTACTTTGGCAAGGCCGGCCTGCTGGCGGCGTCCGTCTGGACGAGCGGCTTCGGCGCCGGCTGTTTTTCGGCATCCTGTTCATCGGCATCTTTGTCTACCTGATCTTCGGCGAACAAATCACCGGCGCGCCCTCGCCCAGCAGCTTTCCGCCAGGCGCCGGCATCGCCGTAATCGTTCTCGGCATCCTGTGGCTCGCCGTACCGGTCATCTCGGACGCCGTCACGCGCGCGCGCACCCGTTATGCGCTCACCAACAAACGCGCGCTGATCGCCCGGGGCGGTTCGGGCCACCGCATCAAGAGCTACGCCATCGACAGCCGCACCGAGATCGACTACCGGCCCAGCAACCTCGCCGCCATAAACTTCGCCCAACGCCGCGAGAGCGTGATGGAGACAAGTGGTACGACACAGGGGCGTGGCTTCGTCGGCGTCGGCTTTCGTTACCTGACCGACGGCGAAAAGGTCTATGACCTCATGACCAAGGTCCAGCGCGGCGAGGTATAGGCCGCACCACCCTAGCGTGGCGTTAGTCGGGCGGGATCAAGACCAGCTTGCCGGTGTGTTTCTTCTCCAGGAAGTCGCGTTGCGCCTCGACGATGTCTTGAAGCGGGTAGGTCTTGGCAACGACCGGGCGAATCTCGCCACGTTCGATGTAACCGACCAGGTTTTCGAACACTATATCGTCCTGGAACGTGCAGCCGAAGAAGCTGAGGTCCTTGAGATAAAGCGTCCGCACATCAAGTTCGACGATAGGACCCGCGATGGCGCCCGCTGTCGTATAGCGCCCGCCGCGGCGCAGAACGTCCAACAGGCTTGGCCAGTCGCTGCCGGCGACCAGGTCGACCACCACGTCGACGGACTCACGCCCCAGCGCCTCGACCAGATTCGATCCGCGTTCGATGATGTGATCGGCGCCCAACGCCCTGACCTCATCGGCCTTGGCGCCGCCGCACACCGCCCAAACCTCGGCACCGCGGCGTTTGCACAATTGCACCGCTGCCGATCCGACACCACCGGACGCACCGGTGATCAGTACCTGCTCGCTGCCCACGTCGGCGCGGTGCAGCATGCCTTCGGCGGTTGAATAGGCACAAGGGACCGACGCGAGCTCGGCATCCGACCAATCGCAGTCAACCCGGTGGGACTCACGTGACGGCGCCACCGCGAACTGCGCGAAACCGCCATCACATTCCGAACCGAAGGTCCAGCATTCGAACGGGCGATAACCGACGGGCGTGCGCAGCATGTTGCGGACAATCACCCGCTCACCCAAGCGTGCCTTATCAACGCCGTTGCCGACGGCAACAACAACGCCGCAGCAATCAGCGCCCTGGATGCGCGGAAAATGCAACGGTGTACCCGACCAACTGCCGTCATCGTCCGACGCGGTTGCGAATCCCTCTTCACCGCCGACGTTCGTATCCGACGTCACCGCCTTGGAATACCAGGCGGTCCGCGTGTTGATGTCGGTGTTGTTGATGCCGGCCGCGCGCACCTGAATCAGGACCTCGCCCTCGCCGGGTTTCGGCACCGGCACATCGGTGCGGTAGCTCAGCTTGTCGAACCCGCCATGCCCGGTCAGCAGGACGGCCGCCATGGTGTCGGGGAGTTTCGGCTGTCCGGTCATGATCGCTCCTATTCGTCGCCCCAACCCAGGACGTTGCGCATGATGCTCCATCGTGGTGTGGAGGCGGCATCGGCTTTGCCGTCGATCCAGTGGTCGACCATACGGTCGTGAAAGCCATCGGTCCGCTGTAAACGCATCCAATAGTTTAGGAACTGGGTTAGCTGGTCGGCGTTTCCAGGCAGCAGATAGGCGATCAGAAACGGGCTGCCCAGATTGTTCGGTACCACGGCCGTGTAGTCGGTCCGCCGCGATGTCCACGCCTTCGCCTGCTCCAATGTCCAGATCGCCGCGTCGACATCGGGATGGTCAGGCAGTTCATCATAGCTCTTCACCACCTTGACATCGGCGTTGGGCATCAGACGTTTGACCAGCGGCACCAGGACGGGATCGTCGAAGGCGCCGATGACAAGGTCCTGCTGCGCAAGAATGGCGTCGCGGGAGAGGAAACTGTTGACTTCGTCGGCCCGTACGATCAGCGCCAGGGGACTCTGAAGATAAGGTTCGGAGATGGAGAGATGCTGCAGTCGGCTATCCGTGACGTAGATGCCCGACACCGCCATATCGAAGCGACCGTCCGCCAAGTCGTCGGCCAGACTCTGCCATTCGAACGGGATCAGCCGCAGTTTGACGTTCAGGTCCTGTGCGAGTTTGTAGACATAGGCAATGTCGTATCCAACCAACTCACCTCGCTCGTTCGTGTAGCTGAACGGAATCACATTGGGGTTGTAGCCAACCCTGATCTCGCTGGTGCTCTGAATTCGGGCAAGCGCGCCCATGGTGGAATCGGCCACCGTGTCGGCCGCGCTGCCAGCCGCCGTGTCGGCCGCGCTGTCGACCTCCGCATCGCCCCCTGTATCGGCCGTGGTGTCGGTCCCCGCTTGTGATGTCGTAGCTGCCGCGTCGGTCTGGCTTGCATCACTGGGTTTTTCGATCACCACCGTCACATGTTCGGTCAACTCTGGCGCAAGCTGAAAGGCCAGATAGGACGGCGTCTCCTCATCGACCACCGCGTCCTGGATGAACCGCCCCGCCGTGGTGATAATGGCGATAGCGGCAATGCTGACGCCCAGCGACCACATCAGACGCGACACGCGCAATTTGAGGTGACCGTAATAGTGCAAGGTGACCAAAAAGGTAACGAAGGTGAACCCCATCACCGACGCGACCACCTGTCCATAACGGGTGATGGTCATCATACCGACATAGAGTCCCGTGGCATCGGCGGGGAACTGCAGCCAACTGACCAGGAAGTCCACCGCGTCAATTGACGAGCTGGGCGAACCAATTCCCGACAACAGGCTGACGAAGGGCAGCGACAGCTCCTGACTGTCACTCAACGGAACGCGGTAGTAATAGGCGCCGAACAGAACGAACAGCCAGATGAAGAAGTTGCCGAGTTGCGCCAGCGGATAGCTCACCGCCAGCGTGGTCTTGATGATCTCGCCGCGGTTCTCATCCTTGATGCCCTGTTGCTCGGCGAGCTTTTCGGCCGCCTGCTGGATGAAAGGCAGTGCCGCCACCGATAGGCTGGTGACCACGGCGATAACCAAGCCATTCTGGACGTCGCGGATAACCTCGCGCGTGGTGACCGGACAGACTGCTGAGATCAGCGACGGCAGGATCCAAAAGGCCAAGATCACCGTGCCCGCGATCATCACGAGCAGATAAAGCGAGAGATCCGCCAGGTCGGTCGGGTCCAGCGTGCCGGCGGTCTTGGCGAACAGTGCACAGACGCCGAACGGCGCAAGCAGAACGACCCAGCGCCAAATTGTCACGCTCGCGCCGCGGATCAGATCCAACACATCGAGAAACGTTTCCTTGTTGTCGATCCGTTGGATGGCGATGCCATAGACAATCGAGAAAACTACGACGGCCGGAACGTAGTTGCGCGCCAGCGCCAGGAACGGGTTGGACGGGATCAGATGATCCAGCAGTCCGGGGCCTTCCTGCGGCGCGTTGGCGTTGATGAAGCTGGGCGGCGGCACCTCTGGAATCGCGATCGACAGCAGGAAGATGATCAGGAACGTCGTGCCCCAGACGACCAGGTAGACGAGCCAGCTGCAACGGAAGAGCCGCCACGCCGTGTCTGGCGAAAGCCGCCCCAGGCCATGCAGCAGCGAGCAGATGATGTAGGGGAAAACCACCACCTCCATCAGCTTCACATACGTCTGGCCGACGGGTTGCAGCACCTTCGCCTGGTCGCCGAAAAACAGCCCGATCGCAACGCCGGCAAGGGCGCCGATCAGGACCCAAAGCGGCAGCCTGCGGGCATAAGAAGATGTTTCTGACGTCACGCTCGCCTCATCCAACGCCGCCAGAGACTAACGAGCGGCCTTGGTCCCGTCGAGCATCTGGGACCTCCATCTGGCGCGCTCGCCTAGATCATCGGTACGTAGTCGTACTCACCAATGCCCTGCAGAACCAGAAATGTTGTTGACGTCTCCAGTCCGTTGGTCACCAGATGCGGTCGCTTAGCCACGACGGTATAGGTCTCACCGGGTTCCAGATCGACTGCCTCCTTGGGGTTCTGGAGATAAATCCGCAGCAGCCCCTCCAGCACATAGAACGTGTCGGCGATGTTGTTGTGGTAATGCCACGGCACCGACTGGGTCGACGAAATCTGGTGCTCGGTGATATGAAAACCCGGACGCTCGGCGTGCATTACGGTGCGCTCGACCTCATAGAGGTGACTGGCGTCTTTCAGCGGTTCCATGGCGGGCCCCTGTCGCTATGATGCCGGCACCATCATAGATCGTTCGGCGAGCATGCGTGTAGAATTTCGACCCCTCGCAGCCGCCATATTCCGCAGGTTTTCGCCCATGGCTCAGAATAATCGCTATGACTACATCATCGTCGGCGCCGGATCCGCCGGTTGCGTCTTGGCCAACCGACTGAGCGAGGACGCGAGCGCCAGTGTGCTGATCGTCGAGGCCGGCGGCAGCGATAAGAACATGCTGATCCAGATGCCGGGGGCCGCCGCCATGGCGGCGCGCGACACGCGTTTCAGCTGGGGTTATGTCGGCGAGCCGGAGCCGCACCTGAACGGGCGCGGGATTCTGGAGGCGCGCGGGCGGGTGCTCGGCGGTTCGTCGTCGATCAACGGCCTGGTCGCCAACCGGGGCAACACGCGCGACTACGACGGCTGGGCCGCCGGCGGCCTGAACGCCTGGTCCTATGCCCACTGCCTGCCCTATTTCAAGAAGATGGAGACCTTCGATCGCGGCGCCAACGATTGGCGCGGCGGCGATGGCCCCCAGCACATCGAATCATGCCCGGCCCAGGGCCCGCTCGACCAGGCATTCCTCGCCGCCGGGCAAGAAGCCGGCTACGCCTTCACCCAGGACCAGAACGGCGAACACCACGAAGGCTTCCACGTCGCCCAGAGCTTCACTCGCAACGGCAAACGCTGGAGCACCGCGGACGGTTACCTGCGTCCGGCACTGCAGCGCCCGAACCTCACCTTGATGAGTGGCGCGCTTGCCCATCGCGTTGTCTTCGATGGCAACCGCGCGGTCGGTGTGGAGATCGAACACGGCGGTAGCGTCGAACGCCATGAGGCCGAGCGTGAGGTGATCCTGGCGGGCGGCGCGATCAACTCGCCGCAGCTTCTTTTGCTCTCGGGCGTCGGCGATCCCGCGCACCTCGCCGAACACGATATTGCGGTCAACGCCGACGTACCGGCGGTTGGCCGGCACCTTGAAGACCATCTGATCGTGCCGATCCAGTATTCGACACCGCCGGGCGTGTCGCCGGCCGGCAAGTTCAACGGCCTCGGACGCTACCGCATCGGTGCACAATGGCTTTTCTTCAAGTCCGGCCTCGGCGCGTCGAATTTTTGCGAGACCGGCTGTTTCTTCAAGAGTTCCGATGACGCCGCCTATGCGGACATCCAGCATGAGTTCTATCCGGTCTGCGCCCAGATGGGCGAGCCGGACGCCAACGTCGCGGAAGGCTTCATGTTCTCCATGGGCATCATGCGCCCGCAAAGTCAGGGGCGCGTCTGGCTCAAATCCGCCGACCCGCGCGCCCATCCCGCGATCCTCTTCAACTATCTGGATACCGAAGCCGACCGGCGCGTGATGATCAATGGCCTCAAACGCACCCGCGAGATGGCCGCCCAGTCGGCGTTCGACCCCGTGCGCACGGCGGAACTCTCACCGGGCCCCGACGTGCAGAGCGATGCGGAGATCCTGGCCTGGCTGGCTGCCGAAGGCTCGACCGAATACCACCCATGCTCGACCTGCCGCATGGGCACCGGCGACGACAGCGTCACCAACGGCGACGGTCAGGTGCACGGAACCGAAGCGCTGCGCGTGATCGATGCCTCGATCATGCCCAGCAACGTCACCGCCAACCTGAACGCACCGGTCATCATGATCGCCGAAAAACTGGCCGACGCCATCCGCGGCAGGCCGCCGCTTTAAGCGGTAATCTTGGTGAAGCGGCGGCGTTGGTAACCGACGACCACGGGCAGATAACCGCCTTCTGTGAAAGCCACGTCCAGTTCGCGCGAGCCGGTGTCAACATGCAGCACGGGCGTTTCGGCAAGCTTGGCCGGGGTCGCGACGACGATCAGGTTGTCGCGGCCGATCCGCTCAAGGATCGGCGGACTGAGCTGCAGATTGCCGCGACCGAGCACAAAACCCTGCGCGCCGATCGGGCTCAACACCAGACAGCAGGCGGCATAGCGATCAAGCAGCGGCAGGATGTCCGCCTCGGCGACGTCCTTGGCCACCAGCGCACCGCCGGCGACCGCGTCGATGCCCAGCATGGTCTTGTCGATACGCAGCCGGTCGCCGATCGCCTTGACCGTACTACCCGCACCCAGCAGGTAGAGCGTGTCGGGGTTCTCGTTCATCGCTTCGACAATGCCGCGTGCAATGGCCTCCTTGATGTCGGCTTCGTCTTCGTGGGCAATCAGCATCTTGGCCGACTGGGTCAGCGTGGGCTCATAGGGTGTCGTCGCGGCGTCGTATAGCTTCACCGCCCATTCACCGCGTCGGTATCGAGTTTCGTCCAGATCCAGCACCTCGACCGTCGTCGTCTTGAGCGCGCCGGACAGAAAGCCGGCAACGATCTCGGCCGTGTGTGCCGGGCTGGTGCCGAACACGCCGGAATACATCTTGACGCCCGACGGGATGCCCAGGATCGGCACGGTCTGCGACGTGACGGCGCAGATGTCGCGCGCGGTGCCGTCACCGCCGCAAAACAGGATGAGGTCGGCATTGGCATCCATGAAACGGCGTGCTGCGGCTTGCGTGTCGTCGCGCGATGTCGCCCCACCGGGATCGTAGACCACCTCGATGTTTTGAAACCCCGCTTCCTCCAGGGCCGCCGCGCCCATCGCGCCGGCGCAGGTCAGCCAGTGCGGTTCGCCACGCCGGGACGACACGGCAAGACGGCGGCGCAGTTCCCGTAACGTTTCCTCCGCCCGGCCCGGCGCAACCGGCGACGCGCCACGCCGGCGCGCCTCCTCGGCCACGTCATCGGTACCTTTCAAGCCGACGCGCCCGCCCATGCCGGCGATCGGGTTGATCACAAAACCGATGCGCCGTCCGGTTTCGGTCACGGGACGTGTCTACAGCCGGTCGAGTTCGATATCCTCGCAGGACATGCCGAACGCCGCCAGCCCGCCTTCGATGTAATCCGACAGAAGCGGTATGCCGATCAGGTAGGCCGCGGTGTGTTCGGTATGCTGCTGCTCGGCCAGCGCCAGGGCGTCGTCCCAGTCTTCGGCGTCGTGATCGCCGCGTCCGACCCAGGTCAGCGCGACCAGCGCACACTGTTCGTCCCAGTTCAGCCCGTCGATGGCGTCGCGCAATTCCTCGAACGTCGGATCGTCCTCATAGGCTTCCAGCACCTGAACGACGCCGTCGTCGGTTGCGTTGGAGCCGTAGTCCGGCTCGACGACGCCTTCCTGCGCGTCAAACTCGCGCGCTCTGAGCATGATGTAGCAGACCTTGGTGCGATCGATACTGGGCGTGGCCATGGCCATCTCCTGCGATTTCCTTTGTCCCGAACGTGACGCCAAAGGCGCGGCCTCGCCTTGACGCAAATCAACGCAACGGCACGCACCGCGACATGGCAGCCATGGCTCGGGCTAGGTTATGGTGCTCTGGAGCAAACAGAACATCGGGGGCGCCACGATGGCACAGTCGGAAACGATCGGTTTCGTCGGCCTGGGCAACATGGGCTGGCCCATGGCGGGAAACCTCTGCAAGGCCGGTTTCATGGTTGTCAGCATGGATACGGATGCCAAGAGGCAGGCCGCGTTCGCCACGACCTTCGGTGCCGAGATGGCGGTCGGACCGGAATCCTTCGCCCGGACCGACCGGCTCATCACCATGCTGCCGGATGGCAACATCGTGGCCGACGTGCTGGTCGGCGCGGGCGGCCTGCTCCGCCACCTGCCAAAGGATAGCCTGGTCATCGACATGAGCTCCGGCGATCCCGCGGCCTATGACGCGATCACGCCCGACATCGAACGGCTCGGCCATGCGATGATCGATGCGCCGGTCTCCGGCGGCACGGGCGGCGCCGAGGCCGGGACGCTGACCATCATGACCGGCGGCGATGACGCGGCCATCGATCGCGCTTTGCCGCTGTTCGAGGTGATGGGCGGCAAGATCTTCCGCACCGGCGGTTTCGGCAGCGGCCAGGCCATGAAAGCGTTGAACAACCTGGCCTCGGCGACGGCACTGATGGTGACCATTGAGGTCTTGATCACCGCCCAGCGCTTCGGTCTCGATCCCGCGCTGGTCAACAGCATTCTCAACGTCTCGACCGGCCGTAACAATTCGACCGACAAGAAGATCGCGCCGCATGTCTTGAGCCGCACCTTCGATTCCGGCTTCGGGTTGTCCTTGATGGCCAAGGACCTGCGTACCGCCCATGCCATCGCCGAACGCACGAAGACATCCGTGCCGCTCAGCGATCTCGCCGTCCAGATGGCCCAGCAGGCTAGCGAAGCCTTGGGTCCCGACGCCGACCACACCGCCGTTGCCCTGTGGATCGAAGACCGGATCGGCGAGGCGTTGAACGCAAGCTGACGCAGTGCTTTATAGCCGCCGGTCCAGCACGGCCTGCAGCGCGGTGATCAGCTGCAGCTTGCCGTCCAGCCCCATACCCGAGCGGTCGATGTGCGAGAAGCCATCGATGACGAAGACCTCGCTGCCGGCGACCGCATTGCCCAAGGCAATGCTTTGCGTATAGGGGATCAGCGTGTCGTCGCGGCCGTGGATCAGGATCAGGCGGCCTTCCAGGTGGCTGAGGTCATAGGCGGCCGGCGACAGCGCCTCAAGCTGGTCGGTGATTGCCGGCGGCAGGCGTTGCAACAGGTCGTCGACAGCAGCGGGATCATCATTGATCATGACATCCAACAGCGCCTGGCCCTCCGGTCCCAATCCGGCGACGAGATCATCGATTGGCACGTTCTCCGACCGGCTGCGGCGCTCGGCGATTGCCTGAAGCAGCGCGCGGTCCTCAGCATTCTCGAGCAGGTCGGTGTTACTCGCCAGCAACAGCCACTTGGCGGCAGGCACGGGATCGGCAAACTGCCAGGTCTCGCCCGACCCCTCGCGGTAGCGGCCGGTAGTCGCGAAGGTGATGACGGCTTCCGTATCGTGATAACCGCCCAGCCCGACCAGGAAGTCGATCTTGTCGCCGGCATCCGGCTCCATACTCGCCATGACGGCCAAGCCCACCGCATAGGAGATCGCCGCCACGCCGACGTCATGGCCTTCCGGCAACGGGTCGCTGCCGGCCAGGTAGACGACGCCATCGGCGATTGAACGCGCGTCGTCCGGCCGGATTTCCACCGCGCGCGATCCCGCGAGGTCGGGCACCAGAACCAGAAAGCGCGCCCGCGCCAGGGACATCGCCAGGTCGACCAGGCGCGCATCGTCCTTGCCGTCGGGCGTGAAGCCCGGCACCAGGACCAGGCCGGCGCCGATCGGCTGCAAGGGCTCGTAGATATCGGCCACCGACAGCCGGCCGTCGATGGTGTAGGTAACCGTGCTGCGCCGCGGCTGGGGCGTCGTCTCTTTAAGCGTGCTGGCTCCGCTGCCGACATCGATATCCTGCAGCACCCGCGTTGCTTCCCAGCTCTGCTTGGAAACGCAGGCCCCCAGCACAACCACAAGGGCGAGCATCGACATCGTCCATCGGCTACGAGACAGCGTCATGAACGTTAGTTTAGCACGCGCGACGGCAAGACAGGCGCGACCCGATCACTCCAAGCCGGAGTCGGACGACGATTGTGATGTCAGGATACGCCGGCTTTCCTCGGCGTCCTTGCCGAAGGTAAAGCGGAACCGGTTACCGAATTGATCGATGCCGATGCCCATGCCCGAATGGCAGCCATCGGCGACGAACGTCGCCAGAATGAACCGTCCGTCCGTACATTGCAGTTCGGCGCTGCCCAGGCTGCCGCGGCACTCGGGCACCTGACGGCGATAGTCGAAGGAACCGATGCATTCGATACCCGAACGCACGCCGATCACCTCGATCGAACCGACGCCCTCGGGATAACTCGTCGAGCGGCCAACAAACGCCTCGACACGGTCGGTGAAGATACCCATCACATCGACCGTCACCGGCAGTTCGGGTTCCGGTTCAGGTTCGGGCGCGGCGCAAGACACGACAATGAGACAACCGGCCAACAGCACGGTTGTTTTCAGCCAATGCGAGGCCTTAACCATCCTCGCCATGCCAGCGAAGCGGCGATGCGCCCGCTTCGACCAATGTGCCCGCTTCTCCCGCGACGATCGCTTCCAGATCCTTCAGCGCCCCGATCGCCGCCGTACCGCCGGTGCCCTCGGCGAACAAACAGGCTGCGTCCACCTTCGGCCCCATCGACCCGGCGGCGAAGTCGAGACGCCGCAAGGCATCGGCCGAGGCGCGCCTGATCGGTTTGGCCTCCGGCTTGCCCCAGTCGACATAAACCGCGTCCACATCGGTCGCCATGACGTAGAGGTCGGCATCCAATTCGCGCGCCAAAAGCTCGCCCGCCAGATCCTTGTCGATCACCGCCTCGATGCCGTGCAGTTTGTGGTTCTCGTCATAGACCGTCGGGATGCCGCCGCCGCCGGCACAGATGACGATGGTGTTCTTTTCCAAAAGCCACGTTATCGGGCGGATCTCAAAAATGCGTTTGGGTTTCGGCGATGCGACAACACGGCGCCAGGCGTCGCCGTCCTGGCGGATCGACCAGCCCTTTTCCTGGGCCAGGCGCTCGGCCTCGTCCTTACCGTAAACCGGACCGATGAACTTTGTCGGGTTGTCGAAGGCGGGATCGGTGCCGTCGACTTCGATCATGGTCAGCATGGTCGCAAACGGCACGTCGGGCGCCAGCAGGTTGCCCAGTTCCTGTTCGATCATGTAGCCGATCATGCCTTCGGTCTGGGCGCCCAGCACATCCAGGGGAAAGACCTCGTCCGGCTTATAGGCCGCGCCCTGCAACGCGAGCAGGCCGACCTGCGGGCCGTTGCCGTGGGAGATGATGACCTGGTGTTTCTCGGCGATCGGCGCCAATGCCGCCGCCGCGATCTGGACGTTGGCGCGCTGGGCCTCGGCGGTCAGCGGCTCGCCGCGGCGCAGCAGCGCGTTACCTCCCAGCGCGACAACGATACGCATGATCAGTCCCCGATGGTGGCGACAAGCACCGCCTTGATCGTGTGCATGCGGTTCTCCGCCTCCTCGAACACCACGGACGCTTCCGATTCGAAGACGTCATCGGTCACCTCCATCGAGTCGATACCGTACTTGTCATAGATCTCCTTGCCGACCTCGGTCTCGGTGTTGTGGAACGCGGGCAGGCAATGCATGAATTTTGTGTGACGGTTGCCGGTCATCGCCATGACCTCGCGGGTGACCCGATAAGGCGTCAGCAGTTTGATGCGTTCCTGCCAGACCGAATCCGCCTCGCCCATGGAAACCCAGACATCGGTGCAGATGTAATCGGCGCCATCGACCGCCTGTTTGACGTCTTCGGTAAAGGTGAATCGCGCGCCCGTGTCCTCGGCGATGCCCTGACACTGCGCGATCAGCTTTTTGTCGGGCCACAAAGACTCCGGTCCGGCGAAACGCACGTCCATGCCCAGCTTCGCGGCAACCACCAGATAGGAATGGCCCATGTTGGCGCGGGCATCGCCCATATAGCAGAAGCTGATATCGGAGATGTGCTTGTGGGTGAACTCCGTCATCGTCAGCACGTCGGCCAGCATCTGGGTCGGATGGAACTCGTCGGTCAGGCCGTTATAGATGGGCACGCCGGCATTGGCGGCCAGTACCTTCGCGTCATCCTGCGAGAAGCCGCGAAACTCGATGGCGTCATACATGCGGCCCAGCACCCGCGCGGTGTCGCGCGCGGTTTCCTTGTGGCCGATATGGGAGCCGGATGGGCCCAGATAGGTCACATGGGCGCCCTGGTCATAGGCGGCGACCTCGAACCCGCTTCGCGTGCGCGTCGAATCCTTTTCGAAGATCAGCGCGATGTTCTTGCCGCCCAGCCGCCGGCGCTCGTAGCCGCCGTATTTCGCCGCCTTCAAGTCGCGCGACAGGCGCAACAGAAATCGGATCTCGTCGGGCGCAAAGTCAAGCAGGGTCAAAAAGCTCCTGCCTTTCAGGTTCATGGCCATGGCGGCGGTTCTCCTCTGCGTCGGCCTGTGGTCAGGCGGGGTCGCGCACCAAGGGGCAGGTCATGCAGTGACCGCCCCCGCGCCCGCGTCCCAGCTCGTTGCCCGGGATCGTGATCACCTCGATGCCGGCCTTGCGCAGCAAGGTGTTGGTATAGGTGTTGCGCTCATAGGCGACGACCACGCCGGGCTCCAACGCCACGACGTTGTTGCCATCGTCCCACTGCTCGCGTTCCCGGACATAGGCATCGCCGCCGGTGCTGACGGTGCGCAGTCCGCCCTTGCCCAAGTCCAGAACGTCGGCGACGACATCGACGAAGCTGTCCTTCTCCGCGGTCACCTCAAGCGTGCGGTCACCATCACCCGGCCTCAGGCTGAATGGCCGGATACGGTCGACGACACCGGGGAAGATGTTGGCGACGTCGCGGTCGCACAGCGTGAAGACCGTGTCCAGGTGCATATAGGCGCGCTCGCGCGGCATTGCCGCGACAACGACCCGTTCCGCACCACCCTTGGCGAACAGGCCCTTGGCGACCTGGCCGACACCCTGGCGGCTCGACCGCTCGCCCATGCCGATCAAGACCGTCTTGTTGCCGACGGGCATGATGTCGCCACCCTCCACGCTCGCCAAGCCGTGGTCGTGGTCGACGTCCTCGCCCCACCAGATCTGGAAATCGTCGTCCGCGAACATCGGGTGGTGGCGATAGATCGCCGCCATGTTCAAGGTCTCCTGGCGGCGCGCCGGCCAGAACATGTGGTGCAGCGTAACGCCGCCATAGACCCACGCCGTCGTGTCCCGGGTGAATAGCTGGTTCGGCAACGGCGCCAGCACAAAGTCCTGCGGTTCCATCACGGCAGCCAGCGACGGGCCGGGCTTGAACGGCAGTTCGTCCAGGTTCATGCCGCCGATCAGGATGTTGGAAAGCTGCTCGGCATCCATCTCCATCATCGCGGCATGCAGATCGGCCGCCAGCCCAACACCGACCAGTTCCTCGCGGATGCGGCGATCCAGGAGCCAGCGCCGCGCCTCCCGGTTCGCCATGGTTTCTTCGAGCAACTCGCGCACGAAAAAGACCTCGGCGCCGCGATAACGCATGGCGTCGACAAACTCGTTGTGCTCGGCGCGCGCCTGCTTGACCCAGATAACGTCATCGAACAGCAGTTCATCGCAGTTCGACGGCGTCAACCGTGTCAGCGCCAGGCCAGGCCGGTGCACGATTACTTTCTTCAGTTTTCCGATTTCCGAATGGACACCAAAGGCGGTCATCGCGTGTTTCTCCCGATCCACCATCGCCAATCACGCCACAACCATGCGTCGATTTTCTTCGTCCCGCGTTGATGGAAATCAATGTCGCCTACCGGAGTGTCGGCAAAACTCAGTGTCATCGTAAGCGTCAGTCCGTTTTGCCCCGCGCGCGCCTCGCGCGCCGGCCTGCTGGCGCTTGTCCTTTTCTGGGAGGGAACGGACTTATGGCCATGTCCACCGACGATCAGCCGAAAGAGCGGCGGTTTCAATTCCCCACTGCTTTTACCATCTTGTTCGCGCTCACCATCGTGGTCGCGGCGCTGACCTGGATCATCCCGGCCGGGCAGTATGACCGTGCCTATAACGAGGCGCTCGACCGCGACGTGCCGGTGCCCGGCACCTATCAGGAGGTCGCGGCCAACCCGCAAGGGCCGATCGACGTCATCCTGGCGCCGATCGCCGGCCTCTATAATCCGCAGACCTACGAGGCCAACGCCATCGATGTGGCGGTCTTCGTGTTGGTCATCGGCGGCTTCATCGGCGTTGTCGCCAAGACAGGCGCGATCAACGCGGGGATCGGCAGTGTCATGCGCGCGCTGAAGGGCCGCGAGAAATGGCTGATTCCGATTTTGATGGCGTTGTTTGCCTTTGGCGGCACGACCTATGGCATGGCCGAGGAGACGCTCGCTTTCTATATGATCGTCATTCCGGTGATGATCGCCGCCGGTTACGACTCGTTGACCGGTGTCGCCGTCATCATGCTGGGCGCGGCCGTCGGGGTGCTCGGCTCCACCGTCAATGCGTTCGCTACCGTAATCGCCTCGGATGCCGCCGGCATTCCGTTCACCGATGGCATCATCCTGCGTTTCGTCATCCTCGGCGTCGGCTGGCTGATCTGCGTCCTCTATGTCATGCGCTACGCCGAGCGCGTGCGCAAAGACCCCGAAAAATCCCTTGTCGCTGACCGCCGCGAGTCGAACGAAAAGCATTTCCTGAAAGGTCACAGCGCCGAGGCGGACGTGCCGTTTACCTTGAAGCGCCGCATCGTCCTGGTGCTGTTCGGCGCCACCTTCGCGATCATGATCTGGGGCGTATCGTCGGCCGGCTGGTGGATGGCCGAGATGTCCGGTCTGTTCCTGGTCGCCGCCATCGTCGTCGGTATTGTCGGACGGTTGGGTGAGCATGAGTTTACCGACACCTTTGTCGACGGCGCCCGCGACCTCCTGGGCGTGGCGCTCATCATCGGCGTTGCGCGCGGCATCGTCGTCGTCATGGACGACGGCCTGATCTCCGACACGATCCTTTACTGGTCCGAACAATCGGTCGAGGGCCTGCACGCGATCGCGTTCATCAACGTCATGTATTGGCTGGAAGTCGTGCTGTCGTTCTTCGTGCCGTCGTCGTCCGGGCTTGCCGTCTTGAGCATGCCGATCATGGCGCCGCTCGCCGACTTCGCCGATGTCCAGCGCAGCCTGGTCGTCACCGCCTATCAGTCGGCCAACGGTCTGGTGAACTTCATCAACCCGACCTTCGCCGTCGTCATGGGCGGCCTGGCGCTGGGCCGCGTGCCCTATGAACGGTGGCTGCGCTTCACCTGGCCGCTGCTGCTGATCATGACGGTCGTGATCATGGCGGCGCTCAGCATCAGCGTGGTCGTGTGATCGGGCGCTAGGGCCATCGCGTACCATGGATCGGCGCAGCCATCGGTTCGTGGCTCTGTGCCTGCCGATGATGCTGGCCTTGGGCGTCAGTTCGGTCGGCCACGCCCATCACGGCCATACGCACATCTATGATGGGTTCGAAGGCAGCGTCATCGGGCAGGATTTCTGGCACTTCAGTCAGGCTCGGCCGGATGCCGTTTGGGTCGCCACCGATGTTGTCCGAAATGGCCACGGCGCGCTGGCGATCCGGATCGGGCCGGAAGACACCCATCCCGCCACAATGATGCAGCGCAACGAGGTGCGCGTCGCTAAGGCTTACCAACTGCCGTTCGGCGCGGACGTCTGGTACGGCTTCAGCTTCAGGATCGAAGGCGAGATCGAACGAAGAGCAAGCACCCGGTGGATTATCGGCCAGTGGAAAGAGGATTCTGATGCAAGCCCGTTTTTGGCGCAACGCTTCGACAACGGTGTCTTTCACATTACGGTCCAGGACGATATCTGCCGCGTGCTGGTGGCCGCCGCCAATGGGCCAGAGGGCGGCCTGACGACGGACATCGCTCACCATGAGCTCGGTGGATTCGACTTCGTCTCGGACTTCTGGACCCAAGACTGCACGCCCGAACTGACGATCGCGCGGGGCGACAATCCAACCCTGCCGGACCCCTATGGCAACTGGGTCGATATGGTCTATCACATCAAGGGCGACCGAGATGGCCACGGGCTGATCGAGATCTGGGCCAATGGCCGCTTTATTGCCCGCGTGACCGGCTCGATCGGCAGCGATCGAACAAACGGTCCGATGCAGTACTTCAAGATCGGCATGTATCGCGACATCATGCCCGGGTCGGCCACCATCTATGTCGACGACTTCAGGCGAGGTGCGACCCGCAGCGACATTGACCCGGTTCACGAAGTGCCCTGACCAGTCGTGACCTCGCTTGCGCTACTCAGATCGCGATTGCCAATTCCATCCGCCGCCAGGGGTGGAGCAGACGACGGTCGTCCTTGGCGAACGCGAAGTAGTTGCCGCCGCCGGGCGGCTGATCGTGTTCGCGGGCAATTTCGTGGCCCGCGACATGGCACAGCAGCAACGTGCCGATCGCGCCATGGCCGACGAACAGCACGTCGCCGCTGTCATGACGGTTCAAGACCGCCTCGACCTCGCCGACGATACGAACCTGTGCGTCGATCGCACGCTCCCAACCACGCACGCTTTCTTCGGGCGCGGCAAAGAACCGGTCGGCGACCGCTTCGAACGCGTCCGACGGTAGAAATCCGGTCGCCGATCGGTCGTTTTCGTGCATGGCCTTGCGAACCTCGACGGCGAGACCTGACGTCTGCGCGATGATCTCGGCGGTTTCGACGGCCTTCACCTCGCCGCTCGCCACGATGCGCGCGGTGTCTCGCAGGCACGGATGCCCGGCGAACGCTTCGGCGCGTGCGCGGCCGACCTCGCTCAGTGACCACGAAGGCACCGGCACGGCGGGATCGATCGTGACCTCCGGATGAGTGAGATAACGTACACAGACAGCCATGTACGTTGTTCTAAAGCCCGCAGCGCTAGCGGCCAATCCTCAGGTTGCTGAGCTCCTGGCCGATCGCGCGGAAAGCGGACTGCAACTCAGCGGCACTCGGCGAATCAAAGTAGTTGTCCGGCTCGCTCGCGCAGCCGCGCATCAGGTTACGCACCGTGTTCGAGCTGACCTGGAACGTAATGGTGTAGATGATGATCCCCTCGGCCTTGATGTTGTTGCATACAGCAGTCGTGCGGTTGTTGAGCCGTCTGATTGCCCGACTGGAATTGCTGGTTCCAAGCCGCTCCGCCGACAGGTAGCCATAGGCGGAGTAAACCGACGAGCTCATGACATTCTCACCATCTGTCATCAACACGATGGCCTTCCGGAACTCCTCATCGTCATAGGCATGGCCTTCGGTAAATGGTTCGGTGGGCGATATGACGCGCCAGCCCCAAACCAAGCCGGTATTGATGTGCGTGTTGCCGGCAGAGGCCATCTCGTTGATCTTGGCGTCGATGAAGGATTTGGTGCTGGTCAACGGCAACAGTTCCGCCGGGCAATAGCGATTGGGCGTGGCCCAGCGCGACGTGTTGTAACCTGACCAGTTGTTGTTGCGGTCATCGGGCCACAGGAAGGCCTCCCAGCGGCGGTTGTTGCTGGTCGGCGGGACATCGGTACGGTCCCTGTTGCCACCACGCGCCATGACGCAGCCTTCCCAATCGAACGGATCGAAGTCGTCTTCGTCAAACGCGTCGTTCAGATGGGCAAAATCGTCGCCGACATTGACCGCGGCCGCAAAGGGCACGATGCCGACCAGCAGAAGCTCGTTCTCCGTGCTGTCACCGAACAGGATGTCGACGAAGGTGCGCGACGCCGTTTTCAGGCTGTTCATCTTCGTCGTGCCCATGGAGCCCGTGTTGTCGAGCACCAGGACCACTTCCAGACCTTTGGTTTCACGAACAATAACGGTCGAGGCCGAGACAGTCAGAGTATCGATACCGACGATGCTCATCAGCGTGGTGTTGATCGTGGCCGTCGCTTCCAGCTCGATCTCATCGTCGGTCAGCGTCATTTCCGGTGTCGCCGCCACGCCGACTTCATTCGCCGGATAGTTCGCCTCGAAAAAGGCCTCCATGAGCTCCTCCAGCTCGGCCTCGTCGGTGATGGAGGAGGCGCCAACAGCCAGGCCCGCCGCGTCGAGCGCGTAACCCAGCCGCGATTTCACCAGGTAGGCGCGCCCCATATCGATGGCTGCGCCGCCGGCCATGCAAAGAGGGATCAAGGCGAGCGCAAAGACCACCGCCACAGCGCCGCGACGGTCTGTCAGAACGTCACGGCAGAACCGCCATGAACTCCTCGACAACCCGACTGAATGGCACATCCTGGTGAACCAGAAACCACACCGCGTAACCATGTTGACGACCCCTCCTCGACACGGTTGCTCCCGCGAACGCCGGGATCGCAAAAGTGGCTGCGAAACCTCTTGGCGGCCCCGTTTGAGTCGCGCCAAAACCCCAACGCATTTACTACTTGTATCGTGTAGAGTTTATTAATTACAAGAGGTTGCAATCATTTTTTCCATGAAACTATCAGAAATCACGCACAAGCTGCGGCGCGACAACGCGCCAGGCCGGTCCAGGGCCGTCTCAATGTGGTTCGAACACATGATTTGCCAGGCGTTTTGTCGTTGCTGGCGGTATCAGCCGGCGCCTTCTTCGTGAACCCCGGCGGCAAACCGGTCGGCCAGCACGTGGACCGGCGGACCGAGTGGGCCGCCCGGCGCGACGTCGTCGAACACCGCGCTAATCTGCCCGGCGCGCTCCCTCAGCGGCCCCGGCACGGGACGCTTCGTCACTTGAAGCGCGCGCATAGCGATCGGCGCCAGCGATGCCAGCACCAGATCCAGGCAACGACCGGCGCGCGCCTGCTTGGTCCAGGCCAGGAACACCGGCGATGCCACGTCGTTTTGGCCAAAGCCCCCGGACTCGCTGCCGGGTAGCAAGGTCGTCTGGGCATAGAGCCTGGCCTCCTCCTCGTACCCCGTGGCCGCCATGGGCAGGCAGCCCATGTAGCTGCGCCGGCCGCCTTCCGTCTCGCCCTCGTCGAACAATTGGTCCAACAACAGCGAGACCGAGCCATCCAGCAGCTTGGCGCCATGCCGTTCGCCGATGACGCAGAGATTGGCATAGGCCGATGTCACCATGTCCATTGCCATGACCGCCTGGGCATTGTGATAACCGCCGGTCGAAACGAACTGGCCGAACGGATGGTCGACATCGGCGTCAAGCAGCACAGGATTATCGGTCGCTGCGGCCAGCGATTCCGTCGCGATCTCCTCGGCCATGGTGGCGGCGCGATGGGTCTGGCCCAGCAAACGCGGCATGATGCGAAAGCTGACCGGCGCCTGATAGGGCCGGCGCGCACCACCGTGGCCGCCGTCGATGAGCCGCCGCACCGTGCTGAGCGCCCAGGCGTCGTGCTTGTTGTTCCAACAGTCTTCCAACGCTTCGGCAAAGTGACCGAGCGGTGCGTTGAACGCTTCGGCGGACAACGCAAACACCTCCGCGGCCAGTGTCAGGCGGTTCATCGCCGCCAGCGCCGTGTCGGTGACCAGCGCGCTTGCCGCGGGCGAGCCGTTGACCAGAGACAGCATGTCTTTTTCCGCCGGTTCGACCTTCTCGGCCACCCCGGCAAACAGGTGCGACAGCGATAGGATCTCACCGGCCCCGCCCTGTCCCTTGGCCGGCACCTGGGGCAGCGGCGCACCATCCAGCATCGCCGCCACGGCTTGCGCGACCTGCGGCGAGACCGCAGCGTGGCCCTCGACGAAATTCGCCAGCCTGGCCAGGACAATCAGCCTGACGACACGCTCCGGCAAAACGTCGCCCCATGAGGCCGCCGCAGCGGTTGGCGGGAACTTAGCTTGCGCCTTGCGCTCCTGCGGCGACAACCGCCGTTTCGCCTCTTGACCCATGCCGGTCGTAACGCCATAGATCGTCACATCCGGATCGTTCTCCAGGATGTCCTCAAAGCGCGACCGCGCGTCCGCAATAGCCACAACGGCCGTCTCACCCAGCGTCACGGCCTCGCCGCGCCAGCCGACCCGGCGGGCGGCGTCCAGTGTGATGTCACGACGGCGATCAATGACGAAAACCATGGTGCCTGTCTCCCAATACAAAGAGACGCGACCTTAGCTGGCGCGGACGGCGGCGCGATAGACGATACTTGGCGTGGGCAGGCGCGCGCTGACTGATGCATTCAGTTTTTGACCGAACGTTCCAGACTAGTATGATGCAGGATCGGAGGGTCGCGGATGCCGTGGGAAAAGAGCTACAAAGAAACCGATGTGCTGGAGCGTGCCATGCTGGCGTTCTGGGCGCGCGGCTACGAGGCGACGTCGATCAACGATCTGGTCGAGGTGACCGGCATCAATCGCGGCAGCCTTTATGCCGCCTTCGACGACAAGCATGGGCTCTTCACGCAGGCCTTGCGCCACTATGACCGCGTCCATCGGCAGGACTATCTGACACGGCTTGCCGCACGCCACGGGCCGAAAGACGCCATCCTCACTGCCTTCCAGGACGCCGCCCGCAATATCGGGCGCGGCGCCAAGCCGGCCGGCTGCCTGTTGGTCAACACGGCGCTTGAACTCTCGCCCCACGACCCGGAGATCCGGCAGTTCGTTGGTGGCAGTCTGAAGGCTGTCGAAGACTTTTTCTGTTCGATGATCGAGGCGGGCCAGGAAGACGGCTCGGTCAAGTCGACATTATCAGCGCGTAAGACGGCACAGGCGCTGATGGGTCTCTTTTTGGGCCTGCGTGTGCTCACCCGGTCATCGGCCAATCGCCAGGCGCTTGACGCCGTCACCGAGCAGGCACGAACCATGTTGTCATAAAAAATTTGAGTGATTTGGAACGATCGTTCTACACACCGAAGGAGGAAATCATGAGTGTTTCATACGTCGAACGGGATCAGGCCGATCCCATTACCCTGGCCTTCTATGACAAGGCTGAGGACCGCTTTCAGGCGCTGCTGAACATCTTCAAGGTATTCGGCCACCAGCCGGAATACGGCACCGTCTTCACCGACATGATTATGGCGGTCCTTAAGGACGGCGTTCTCGACTGGCAGACCAAAGAACTGCTGATCTTGAAGGCGACACAGCGCAACCAGTGTCAGTACTGCGTCGTCCAGCATGAGCGCGTCTCCAATATGCTGGGCATCGACGACGCCAAAATCGCCGATCTCGACGCGGATCTCTACCAGGCCAGCCCGCACTTCACCGAAGGCGAAAAGGCGTTGCTCGACCTGACGGTGCAAATCGGCGAGGATGCCAATCGCATCCCCAAAGCGCTATGGGATCGCCTGCACGCCAACTGGACCGAACCGCAGATCGTCGACGCCGTCTTTGTCATCACGATCTATATCGCGGTCTCAAAGTTCGGCGACGCCCTGGGCGTTGAACTGGAGCCCATGTTCGACGGCGTCAAACCGATCCTTTCCGTCGAACACTAGGTGATGGCGCGCCGCCGACGCCTGCCCGGTTGCTTATGACCAATCCGACCGTTTGACCGTGTTGCCGAACGCTCAGGCTTCGTCTTGGGCGCCATGTGCGCAAAATGCGCACGCGATGGTCGAAGTCGTGTAGACTGGCCTATTGGATTACGCACGCGAAACCACCGGCTTCGGCAAACCCGACGCTAGAGGATGCGCTACACGCGCCAAGAAAAGGAGATTCAATGGCCAGGCAACCCAACTACCGTTTCGAGCGGGAAGAACGCACGCGCCAGAAAGCTGCGAAAAAGGCAGCCCGCCTTGCCGCCAAACAGGAAAAAGCAGCGGCGAAAAAAGACGCTGAGTCGGATTCTCAGTCAACCGAACCGTCGGAGACCTAGGTTCGGTGAGGCGGGAACAGCGGCTCTAGGAACTTTTCCTATGGCGCTGGCACCAAGCTTTATGTTGATGTCACCGGCCGCGGCAATTGATCAGCGCCTCCGAGAAAGTCGACCTACCGCTTGCCATGGGCAGTTGCCAATCAGCTAGAACTGATCGGCACCGCCAATTTCAGCGGCTGCTTCCCGAGAATGACCGGACCGGCAAGCCATTGCGCCAAGCGTTCGTCGACTTGCACGATGAACAGATCCGCTCACCCGACCACTTGCTGGCGAAGGTGTTCTTGCACCTCAAGCATGTGCGCGATCTCGCAACATCTTGAGCTGAGTGGTTATCGGCCGTCGCTTCATCTGCAGAACGGGTCACGGTGTATCCTTCCCACGCCCGCCCAGCCAAGCGAGGTCCTCCAGCGCGAGTGCGATGAGCTCGCGGCGGCGTGGCTCCTGTCCTTCAATCGTCGCCGCAAACAGTTGGACGAGATACTGCGCTCTTGCCGTCGCGTCCGCGCATGTCTCGGCAGGCGCCGCCAACAACGTTGTTTCCAACGCGTCCTGGCGACACTTCAAGTCAGCCTGATGGGCGTGGAAATCCTCAAGGCGCTGACGCCGGCTCTCTGTCGCCTCGCGGGCAGACTTTTCTCGATGCGCATCAAGATCAACAGGATCGTCTGTCATCAGGACTCTTGGCCTCCAGTGCCCGAAACAATGCTTGCGCCAACCATGCCTGCAGTCGGCTGCGACGCGGAATACGCCTCATGCAACATCGGCAACTTCATCCGTCCAAACGCGGAACGTCTCGAGTGTGTTGGGCCCGAACGTTGTCGTCATGGCGACGTCGGTCGCATCCCGGCCACGCGCCAATAGGACCCTGCCGATACGGGGAACGTTGTTTCGCGGGTCAAAGGTGTACCAGCTGCCGCCGAGATAGGCCTCGAACCAGGCAGCAAAGTCGCCGGGCGCATGGGGCGGCGGCGTTCCGACATCGCCGAGATAGCCCGTGCAGTATCGCGCGGGGATGTTCAATGCCCGGCAAAACGCCACGGCCAGATGGGTGAAGTCGCGGCATACGCCGTGGCGCTCCTCATAGGCTTCGAAAGCTGTCCGGGTCGCCCGCGCGCGTTGGTAATCGAACGTGATGTGGTCGTGGACAAAATCGCAAATTCCCTGGACACGCGGCCATCCCGGCTCCAGCGAACCGAACAAGGTCCACGCCAAATCAAGCAGCCGGTCGCTTTCGCAATAGCGGCTCCCCAGAAGAAACACCAAGGCCTCCTCGGGAAGATCCTCGACCGGGATTTGTCTGGCCCCCGCCACGACCGGATCAGCCTGACCGGTGTCTCGGATGATGGAATCCGATGAGATCGAGACATGACCGGCCGGGGCGACAATTCTGGTGCACCAGTTGCCGAACACATCGCGATAGCCTGCAACGGGAACGGTCGGGTTGACCACGATATGGTCTGGCGACAGGAGATCGGAAGCGCGCGTGAAATGAACGTTCAGCATCAGGATAACCGGCGTCGGCTGGGGGAAGACGTAGCCGATCTTGTAGCCGACACGCAGCTTCATCTCGCTCCCCTGCGGCGACAGGCCGTCCGGTGACATCACGGTAGCGCGCATTGATCACCTGCTTTCTTGTACGGCCGATCGCATTCCCAACCGGTACCGAGACTATCGGAACTGGCGTTGGCGGGGATCTCGGCTGAGGCAACTTGAGCGCTTACGGAACCAGGCGTTGCTACGACAAGGATCAAGAACAAAAGTTGGGCTCCGAAAGTCGTCAATAGCCTTCGTCCGTTAGGCATGATGGGTTCCTCGTTGTTTTCTGGCCCGCTTCCGACGGATCCACAGGGCTCCTTCGGCGCGACTAAGTGTTTGGCCGCGCATCATCACGACTGACGCCGCATCGCGGCCAAGCATCAACGCAACGATTTGACCGGCTGATTATCCTGTGCGCGGTCACGAGGGCCTTCGGCACCACATGGGGCGACGTTCGCTGCCTTGTCTACTACGTAAATAATATTTCGTAGATATTTGCCTTGTTGCAACAATCATTGCTGCAACAATAATTAGCGTGACATCTTTACTATATACTAGAAAATTGCCGTATACAAACGGCATCGATAAATTTTGATAAACACCTTTCTATGTTTGTATTCAGGCCATTACCAGGTCTTTCGGATCGACGGATTTCAACAGCGCGCCGGGCCTATCGGTAGGGTCCGTGAAACCGACCTTCCGGCGACCGCCGGAATCCTATGACAGCATTCCGCGACATCGCGCACTAGACGTCAAACAGCTCTAACGCGAGTTCGTCGAGTGATCCGACATCATGAAGCGGAAATCGGGCGGCTATGGGTTCAAAGACATCCATCGTTCGGTGCTGTTCTAATCCGATTGCCTGGCGATAGAGCGCCATGCCCAATGCCTGGCGGGGGAAACTGCCAGTCACCGGCCAGTCGCTGGCATCCAGGAACGTCCGAAACAACGCCTTGTCGCATGCGAACATGTCGCGATAGAGCTGGATCAACTCGTAATGACGGTCAGTCGCCAACGCATCGCCCCAATCGATGATCCCAGTCAAACAGCCCTGGTCGACGAACACGTGATTGGCGCAGAGATCGCCACGCACAAATACGCAATCAAAGGACTCCATCTGTGCGATGAACCGGTCGACCTGCGCGACCAGATGATGCGGCAGAGAGCTTTGTTCGGCGGCAGCCGCAACATCCAGCGGATGCCAGTCTTGGCTCGATTCCATGCCTGCTGGAGATAGGGCGTGGATGCGGCGCACCTGTTTGCCCAAGTCTTCAGCGAGCGTGTGCCATGCCTGTTTGGACAGTGCCGCATCGCATGACGCGACCCCAGCCACACGTGACGTGACCAGGTAAGGCCAGGCAGCGTCCGGGTCATCGAACAACCGGCCTTGGGCCAAGAGGCCCGGCGCCGCAATCTCCCGTTCGTCGGCAACAGCTGTCATGGCCGCGCGTTCGCCGGCAAAACTTCGACGCCAAGCGCTGGCGTATCCGAACAGCTTCACGACCACATCGCCACAAAGAAACGTCGGATAGGTCGGGTTGGACCCCGCCCATAGCACTGCGCGGTCGTCCAGATCATGGCGCCTGAGAACCTCTGTAATATACGGGGACCAAAAAGTATCATCGCCAAGACGCACAACATAGTCGCTATCTGACACGAAACCGGGTGGCGTCATCATCGACTGCAACTCCTGGCGTCTGCTTGCGCGTCAAGAGCGCGGACTGATACCCGATTGAAACATATTTGGTCGTTCAGCGCTAAATCCCGGGGTTGATCCGACATAGACGGCCCTTATCTTTACGCCACATTTGCCGCCATTCATCTCGAACGGCCGCTTGCCACGCCATGACGCCGTGGCGGCGACACAGTCAAAGGGGGTTTTTATGACGTCTTCAGGTATTCGCACGACCAATGGCCGCGGCCGGCGGTTCGACAGCGTGCTCGACACCATCGGCGACACGCCGGTCATCCGGGTCAACAATCTGGGACCCGATCACGTCACCATGTATGTGAAGGCCGAGGCCTTCAACCCGGCCGCGTCGGTCAAGGATCGCCTGGCCGTCAACATCATCGAAGCCGCCGAGCGCGACGGCACATTGAAACCCGGTCAGACCGTCGTTGAGGCGACCAGCGGCAACACCGGCATCGGTCTTGCCATGGTGTGCGCGCAGAAAGGTTATCCGCTTGTCGTCACCATGGCCGACAGTTTCTCGATCGAACGGCGCAAGCTGATGCGCATGCTGGGCGCCAAGGTTGTCTTGACGCCGCGCGCCCAAAAAGGCTTCGGCATGTACCAGAAGGCGGTCGAGTTGGCCGAAGCCAACGGCTGGTTTCTGGCCCGCCAGTTTGAGACAGACGCCAACGCCGACATTCATGAAACCACGACCGCGCGCGAGATCATCGCCGATTTCGACGGCGAGCGGCTCGACTATTTCGTCACCGGTTACGGCACCGGCGGCACCGTCAGCGGCGTCGGCCGCGTCCTGCGCAAGGAGCGCCCGGAGACCAAGATCATCCTGACCGAACCGGCCAACGCCCAGCTTGTCGGCAGCGGCCACGCCCAGGAACGCAATGCCGAAGGCGCGCCGGCAGCAAGCCATCCCGCGTTCGAGCCCCATCCGATCCAAGGCTGGACGCCGGATTTCATCCCGCTGGTGTTACAGGAATCCCTCGACAACAAATTCCACGACGATCTGATCCCCGTGCCCGGCCCCGAAGGCATCAAGTGGGCGCAGGAACTGGCGGCCAAGGAAGGCATCTTCACCGGCATTTCCGGCGGATCGACCTTTGCCGTCGGTGTCACGGTCGCCGAGGCGGCCGAACCCGGCTCGGTCATCCTGTGCATGCTGCCCGATACCGGCGAGCGCTACATGACGACGCCGCTGTTCGACGACATTGCCGAGGACATGGACGAGGAAGAACTGGCGTTGTCGAAATCGACGCCCGGTTTCCAGATGGACTAAGCGAACATTCGCCCGCTGGAGTGGCGCGGCGTCAGTTCTGCGCTTTTTCGTGATAGAGGCGGCGGGCTTCGCCAATCTCGTCGATCGACATCTGAAGCGACAGCGTCTCACGATGGTCGACGGCGGCGCTGAAGCCGCCCGCCGCGGCCAGGTCGAACCACATATAGGCGCGCACCAGATCCTGCGGCACACCGTCGCCGCGTTCGTACATCAAGGCCAGCATGTGCTGGGCGCGCGCGTTGTTCTGTTCGGCAGCCAGTTCGAACAACCGCGCAGCCTCGACGAAATCATGCTGCGGGCTTGCGCTGTTCAAATGCATGGTTGCCAGTTTGAACTGCGCCTCGGGAACGCCACGTTCGGCGGCGGACTGGAACAGCGCGACCGCCTTGGCATGATCGAGCGGCATGCCGCGTCCGGTATAGTACTTCATGGCGAGGTCGTATTGGGTGCGCGGGTCGACATCGTCGTGAACGACCGTATCGCTGACGGCGGCCTGTACCGTACCGGTGCCGGCGACATCGTTGCGCGTACCCTGTGGATCGGCCCACGCCGGCGCCGCAATACAACCAAGTAAGATCATCAGAGCCAACCGCTGCATGCCGGCCTCGTGATTTCTGCGCGACCCCTCGAAAGAGCCGCCTAGCGCCCGCAACTGTTGTCTAACGCACGGCCCGATTCGTCTGTGACGGGCCGCACGATCGTGTCGAATCGAGAGGCCTGTGGCTCGTCGAACATCGCGCAAAGCCTCGATTTCACGGATTCCGGCGTTGATTGTCTGGTAATGGCAATCGATCACATCGCCAGGACGATCAGCGTCACGATGCCCCAGATGGCGGCCAGGAAGTGGGTCATCTGGCCGTGGGTGCCGTGCCAGTACTGGAACCACTGACCGCCGATCAGAAAGGCTGCCCAAATCATGATGAAGCCGAGCACGGCAAGGATGGCGAGCGTGCTGGCCCCATTCTGAGTGACCACACCGGTCATCGCCAGCAACAGCCCAAGACCGCCCAGCCAGAGCGCCAGCGCGACCATACATTCGCACGCAACGATCAGGGCGAAGACCCGGCGTACGGTCTGCGGGTTCTCGATACGGCGCCACGCGACCATCTTGTAAATCTCGGGTTCGTGCTCGGCGAGTGTCTCCAGCCGCAACACCCGGCCGACGTCGTCGCGGTTGATGGACGGATAACGCAAATTGTCGAGCGCGCCCAGGCTCAGCCACGCGGCCTGCGCCAGTACCAACACCATCTGCGCGATCTCGATCGCCAGTCCCTGCATCGCCATCCCCTGCAGCCTTCAAGGCAACGTTCGGCGATGGTGCCCAAGTCGGCTGACAGGGACAACCGGCTTTGATCAGACAATTTTCTCCGGCAGCCCGCGTCCGTCGTTCCACCAGCGATGGGGGTTGTCGCTGTTGGGATCGTACGCGGTCCGGCTCGCCCAGTCCTCGCGCACGAAAATGGCCGGCTGTTCGTAATGATGCACATAAAGGATGGCATCCATGACCCGCTCCAGCGCCGCACGGTCGCGCTCGATCGAAATCTTGAGCTCGACCATCGGATAGGTTTCGGTCTGGCCCGCCTGGAACCCCGCGACATGGGTCGTGGTTGTCGAACCGGCTGCCGGCTGCGTCGTCTCCTTGCCGGTGGCCGAGATGCTGGCAGTACGCTGGTAGCGGCCATAACTCAGCGGGTGGACCGCCATGACCGCGTCCAAGATGCGGTCGGTATCGTCGGGCCGCGTCTGGATCTCAAGGGTCCAGACCGGGATCAGCGTTCCCGATTGCGCCTTGTAGTCGGCAAGTTCGCTCACGGCAGTCGTCCTTAAGTCGTGACGTCGAACGAGCATCCTGCCACGAACCTCCTGACACCCCTGTGTCAGGAATGGATGTCAGTCTTTGGCGCGCAGGGGCGACCCGTCGCGATGGGTGAAGCTGTGGCCGGACTTGGTCTTGGTCAGCAGCAGATCGAGATCGCTATAGTAACAGTGGCCCTCTGGCGACCGCGTGCCGACGACAAGGTAAGTCGCCGGTTTGTCGCTTTTGTTCGTGACATGATGGCCGTTCGGGTCGCCGGCCTTGAAGGCGGCGGCGTCGCCGGGCTGCATCGTGTGCTCGCCGTCGTCGTCGACCAGCACCAGTTCGCCTTCCAGCAGATAGAGGAACTCGTCCTCGTCATCGTGCCAATGGCGGTGCGACGACGTCGAAGCCGGGTAAAGCACCTCCAGGGTGACACCGAACTGGGTCAAGCCGCCCGCATCGCTAAGCGGCCAACCTTGATAGCGGCCCAGTTGGCCGTCAAACGGTGCGGGATAGTCGCCGCCTTCTTGTACCTCGACATCGCGTTGTCGAATCACCGGCATAAGGTATCTCCAGGACTGAGGGCGCGGCAGCGCCGGCATAGGTGCGCTTCCGGCACCGTTCTGTCAACGCGCGCGCCAAGGCGCCTGGGCGCGGCGATTACAGACGGCCCTTGCTCCACGACGCCATGTTTGTTTAGGTCTGAACCACGCAACAGACGAGGGTGGGCCATGACCGACTCCAAACGCTTTGATCAGGTGACGGATTTTTACGACACCCACCCGATCAACGAGCATCAGATCATCGAAAAACTTGAACGTGACGGCATCAATCTCAACGCTCTAAGCGAAGACGAGCTTCAGGCCTACGACCAGGACCACTATGGCGGCCTTGCGGCCAACGACAGACTGGCCGAACTTGCTGATATCACGGCATCAACGCACGTTTTGGACGTCTGCTGTGGTATGGGCGGGCCGGCACGCTACCTCGCCCACAAGTACGGCTGCCGCGTCACGGGAAACGATCTGACCCAGAGCCGGGCCGACGGTGCGACCAGGCTGAGCGCGATGGCAGGTCTCGACGACCGTGTCACCTTTCGCCAAGGCAACGCGCTCGATCTGGCGTTCGCCGACGGCACCTTCGACGTTGTGATCAGTCAGGAATCGTTCTGCCACATCCCCGACAAGGACCGGCTGATCGCCGAATGCGTGCGCGTTTTGAAACCCGGCGGGCGCATGGCTTTCACCGATATCCTGACGACCGCCACCACCAGCCCGGCGGCGCTGGAACGCGTTTCAAGAGAGCTGATGTTCGCCGAACTCAGTTCGCTCGACGCCTATCGTCGACGCTTCACCGAGAACGGCTGTGAGATTGAGTCCGTTGAGGACCTCAGCGACGAGTGGCACGCCATCCTCGTCGACCGTCTGGCAATGTACCGCAGCCTGGAAGACCAGACCGTCTCCAGTTTCGGTCAGGCGCATTTTGATAAATGGGACAGCGCCTACGCCTTCTTTGTCGGACTCTATGAGACCGGCGACTTGGGTGGTGGCCGCATACTCGCCCGTCGCGGTCAGTGACAGTCGCGGCAGCGCTTTTGGCGCATCCGATCCGGCTTTTCTGTGGAACCCGCGTTGGCCGGCAGGTCGAAAGCATCCTGCGGCACCAGATCGTCGCGCGCCACACCGAGCGGCGCCGTGATGCCGTCGAGACCGTCGGCCCAAGGCGAACCATCGCCATCCACATTGGCCGAGGCAGGGAAAGCCACCAGCAGTGCCATCAAGGGCCAACCTGCCAGACGGTTCATGAACGCCTCCTGTCCGATGCCAATGCCATCCCCATCACTACGCCCTACGCGGCCGAACGGATGAGGCCATCGTTCAGTCGCCTTCCGCCGGGCGGCGGCGCAGCATGATGGTCGCGACCACCGCCATGTAGAGGCCCGACAACAAGAAGGCGGTCACGGCACCCCAATACATGCCCAGCGAATCGAAAACGTAGCTCCCGGCAAGCGCAAAGATCAGCAGGCTGCCGATACCGAACGGGAAATTCTTGATGATCCCGTGCACCTGCCGTTCGGAATAGGTCACGTGCACGATCAGCAACACCGGGTAGAGCGTGATCGGGAAACCGGACAGCAGGCCCGACCAGGCTTCACCGATCACGTCCGCAAGCCCGGTTATCGCCAGCACAATGGCCGAGGCGATCGCCGCGCGCACAACCAGCATCAGAGGCGTCACTGTCACCGCGGCCGCCGTATCAACCTCGACATTTTCGATGCCGCGGAAAACCACAATGGCCATGCCCATGACGACCAGTGTCACCACGGTCAGAACCCAGCGGTCCTGTGGCAGGAGCGCCAGGATGCTCGCGAACACCAGGAAGGCCACCATCGACAGCAGTGACGTCAAAAAGGCGTTCCACAACACCGGCGCGCCCCGGACTTTCCAATAGGAAAACCAGTGAACCAGCGACCCGCCGAGGAACTTCGAGATCTGCCAATAGGCGAAACAAAAGACCAGGGCAGCACTCAGGCCGCCGATCGTCGAGGTCGACGCGACAGCGGCAAACTCCGGTCCCTGCTCGATCCCGATGAAAAACAGGCTGACGGCGATGCCAAGCGGAAGACCTGCCAAAACACCTGCAGTCTTCGGCCCGGCCCGCTCGCTGAGCCACGCCAGGCCCAGCACCATGGCCGACGTCACAGCGACCTTGATCGCGACCATCAGCATCGCGACAGCCCCCTAACCTTATGTCGCCGCCATACTAGTGCGGATTTGCACCACGTGGCGATTGGGTTACGCCCGTCTCTGTGCGATCACTTACCACCGCCCGTTGTAGCCTGAGGACGTTGATCATGGATCTTGGAAATTTCTCGGTCAGCCTTGCCGTCAAGGACCTCACGGCATCGCGGACGTTCTACGAAAAACTCGGTTTTCAGGTTATCGGAGGCGACGCCGACCAGGGCTGGCTCATCCTGCAATGTCCAAGCTGCGTGATCGGCCTGTTCCAAGGCATGTTCGAAAAGAACACGCTCACCTTCAATCCAGGCTGGGACACGGCGGGACAAACGCTCGACACGTTTACCGATGTGCGCGACATCCAGAAATCGCTGAAGGCGGACGGCATCACGCCGCTCAGCGAGGCCGACGAAACGACTTCGGGACCCGCGAGCTGCATGGTCATTGATCCCGACGGCAACCCCATCCTGATCGACCAGCACGTCTAAGCCGTCCCTCTAGGGCGACGATTCCAAAGGCGACAGCGAAGCGCGGAAGCGCCCCACGAAGCCCGCGACATCGGGCTCCATGCAAACGATGACCCAGGCGCCGCTTGCCATGTCTCTGACCAACTCGCCGGCATTGGCGGTTGCCAGGTGACGGCGCGGCTCGCCACGCCAGTTCGTCGCCGGAAAGTCGCCTGCTGTGCCGGGATAGGACCAGCCGGTGTCCGACATGTCGGCCACGACGCGAAGCGGCAGAAGCGCGAAGTCGCACACCGACGCGTCCAGCGCCACGCTCGCCGTCAGCGGATCCCAGAAATAGAACCCACCGGATTGGATGTCGCCACTCAGCACATCGTGCGCCCACCGCGCCGGCGCCGTTTCGATGCCATCGAAGATCTCTCCGGCGAGCGTCGCATCGACCGGCACATGATTGGTCGCGTCCAGCGGCACCAGGCGGATCGACACTCCGGAGGAAAACACCGCATCCGCCGCGACCGGATCCAGAAAGATGTTCCACTCCGCAACGCTGTTTACTGGCATGGCGCTGTCACTGGGATCACTGACATTGCCGGACACATAGACCGCGCCGCCCATGACGACGATCTGGCGCACCTTGTCGACCATGTCGGGCGCCTTGTCGAAGGCGAGCGCGATGTTGGTCAGCGGTCCAATAGCGAGGATCGCAATAGGTTCGTCGGCCCCGCGCAGCGTCTCGATGATCAGGTCGACGCCGCCGCGCGGATCAGGCATCGCCGATGACATCGGCAACGGCTCGAAGTTCTCAGGCGCCGACGCGTCGCGCCATGCCGGCGGCATGGCATGGAACCCGTCGAGCGGACTGGTCGCCCCGCACGCGACGGGAATGGCGCCGTCCTCGCCGGTGGCGAACATCACCAGCGCCAGCGCCGTCGCCTCAACCTCGGGACACCGTCCGACACCGTCGCCGACGATGCTGATCGCCAGGACATCAATATCGTCATGACCCAGGACATACAGCAGCGCCATCCAGTCTTCCGGGCCCATATCGGTATCGATGATCCAGGTCTCGGCGGGTCGCGCATCCCCATCGCTCGTCTGGGCCGCCGCTTCGCCGATGAGGCCTATGGCCGCAACCCACAGACAGACGAGAACAACCGCGACTGCGCTGCGCTGAAGGTGCTTGTCGGCCATCGCGGCCTCCTCCCCCGGTGCACGACAATGTGCAAGACCCTGTTGCGATGCTGACGCACACGTTATCGTCATTCAACCGGCAAGAAGATTGATGGGGCGCCGGCAGCCAGACCCTTGGTCGGCGTGGCGCGCGCCCCCATTCTTCTCATGCGCGGTAGTCAAGGCGCGCTTTGGATCTGCCATGTCCGATACCGTCCGTTCCCCAAAACCCAAACGCGGTGAACGCTCGTCGCGACGTAAGCGCGCCGCCGAGACATCCGCGCCAGCCGTCATCGCCGGGGTTCGGCGCGAAATCCCGCCTTATGCCCTGATGGGCGAGGAAGGGCTCGACCTCATCGAGCGCCATACCGACAGGATCCTGAAGGAGGTCGGCATCGAGTTTCGCGGCGACGACGAGGCGCTTGCCCTGTGGCGAAACGCCGGCGCAAGTGTCGACGGCAACCGCGTGCGTTTCGACGAAGGACACTTGAAAGCGATCATCGCTGAGACCTCGCCCAAATCCTTTACCCAGCACGCACGCAATCCCAAGCGTTCCGTCGTCATCGGCGGCGACCACGTCGTCTTCGCGCCGGCCTATGGCGCGCCTTTCGTGCACGACATGGATAACGGACGGCGCTACGGCACACTCCAGGACTTCCAGAACCTGATCACGCTGGCCTACGCCTCACCCTGGCTGCACCATTCCGGCGGCACAGTGTGCGAACCCGTCGACATCCCCGTCAACAAACGCCATCTCGACATGGTCTACGCGCACCTAACCTGCGGCGACAAACCGTTCATGGGCTCGGTCACCATGCCGCAACGCGCCGAGGACTCGATTGACCTCGTGCGCATCGCGTTCGGCGAAACGTTCGTCGATCAGAACTGCGTCATCATGGGCAACATCAACATGAACTCGCCGCTGGTCTACGACGGCGCCATGTCCGGTTCGCTGCGCGCCTACGCCCGCGCCAACCAGTGCCCGGTTGTCGTGCCGTTCATCCTGGGCGGTGCGACGGGGCCTGTCACCATGGCCGGCATGATCGCGCAATCCATGGCCGAGGTGATGGTCGGCGTCGCGCTCGGCCAGCTCGAACGGCCGGGCTCGCCCGCCGTCTTTGGCAACTTCCTGACCACCGTCGATCTGAAGACGGGATCACCAACCTTCGGCACCCCCGAACCGGCGCTCGGCTCCTATGTCGCGGCACAACTGGCCAGGCGCATCGGCCTGCCGCTTCGTTGCAGCGGCGCGTTCTCGTCATCCAAGCTGCCGGACGCCCAGGCGATGCAGGAAAGCGTCAACTCCATGAACACGGCGATCCTGTGCGGCGCCAACTTCGTCCTGCACGCCGCCGGCTGGCTCGAGGCCGCGCTGACCATCGGCTACGAAAAACTCATGCTCGACGCCGATTATCTGGGCGCGCTCCACACCTTCGTGAAAGGCCTGCCGATGGACGAGAATGCGCTCGCCATGGATGCCTTCACCGAGGTCGGTCCCGGCAACCACTTCTTCGGCTGCCAGCACACGCTGGCCAACTACGAGACCGCCTTTCACACGTCGGACCTTGCCGATACCGCAGCCTACGAAAACTGGCTCGACGCCGGTGCCACCGACGCCACCACCCGCGCCAACGCCGCCTGGAAGAAGGTCTTAAAGGAAACCGAACCGCCGCCGCTCGACCCCGGCATCGACGACGGGCTCAAGGACTATATCGCGCGCAAGAAAGAGACCCTGCCGGACATCTGGCACTAGGGCCCGTAGTGGTGTGGCTGCTTGAACCGCACGAACGCCAGCGTCACCGCGTGGGCATAAAGCGTTGCCCGCGTCACCGCGCCATCGGTCAGCGCCCCGATCGTGCCCTCGGACAATCGTTCATCAGACAATCCGAACACCCTACGGTCTGCCTCGCCCAGGTTGACGCCGGATCGAACCAGCTGCGCGAGCGAGTCAGGCAAGATAAACGTTCCCGTGCGCGCCCTGCTTATGGTGCCGTCTGCGGCGCGCACCACGACCCAGGCAAACGAGCTCATCTCGTTGCCGTCGTCATGAACGCCGCCCTCCAGACCAACGCCAAAGTCAAAACCGGGATGCCGTTCATGCGCGCGCGTTGCCCTGTTTAGCGCCCCTTCCAACGTTTCGGCATCGCTCGTTGGCTGTTCGCTGACACCGGACGGCACCATCACGCCGACAAGCTTCGGCGTAACATCGGAGAACAGCAGATGGACGCTCTGCCTGACCGCATCAAGTTTGACGGGATTGCCCGACGCGACAACGATGTTCACGGCATCACGTCCCATGCGGGCGACGCTCAAACGCATCCAGGAACGACGCAACCGCTGACGGATTCGAAAGCACGACACGCTCGCCGCCGAAATCCTTTAGTACGTCCATCAGCCGTAGCCGTTGGTCCCTCGGGAAGTGCCAGACGTAGACCAGGAACTCCCAGTTGAACCGCTCCGGGCAACCGGGCGTCATGTCCTCGCGCGTGCGGCCGTAGTCGCGCAAGACGCGTTTGACAACACGCCACAGGCAACGCCACCGTGGCATGTCGAGCCACACGACCGTGTCGGCCCGCTCCAACCGCTGCGGCAAGGTGCCACCGTAGTTGCCGTCCATGACCCAGGCGGGTTCCGCGATAAGGTCCTTGACCTGTTGCGTCCATGTCGCCTTATCCGGCTCGACCCAACCTGTCCGCCAGTACTGCCGGTCCAAATGCACCAGCGGCAAGCCGGCAACTGCCGCCAAGCGCTGCGCGAACACTGACTTACCCGCGCCGGGCGAACCGATGACAAGAACGCGTTGCATTGAGGCCAGTTACGTGCGCCAACCTCACCCTTCCAGCGCCTCAATATCGATCGGGTCGGCCAGGACGCCGGTCTTGCGGAAGGCCGCCGGCGCATCGGTACCAGGGTCGAGGGTCGAGAAATAGAGCTCGATCGTGTGGCCGTTGGGGTCGAGGCAGTAGATGCCATAGGCGACGCCGTGGTCGACCGTGGCGGTGATCGAGACGCCGTCCTCCTTCAGCTTCCTGAGGGCCGCCTTATACGCATCAAGCGAGCCATCGAACTCGAGCGCCAGGTGGTGCACCTCGCGCCCAGCAGTCTTGCCGACATCCTTGCATTCCATCAGCGCGATATCGTGGTCGCGGGCCCCGAAGGAGAGGAACACGGCCTTAAACCGCTCGGACTCGCCGACGACCTCCATATCGAACATGTCGCGGTACCAGGCAGCCGACTGGTCGAGATCCTCGACACCCAGCACGATGTGCGCAAGCTGCTTGATCTTCATGGCCTTCCCCCTCTTCCATGAGCCGCGCCATCATAACGTGCCGGGGTGGGTACGCCGCAAGAAGGGGGTGACATCGGCCCCTGATCTCTGTATCTACCCTGCCCCATGACCTCGACAAGCCGCCATACCGCGTACTTTTGGTACTTCGGCTATCCGACGCCCCCGGCGCCGGCAGAGGATCGTTCGGCCTAAGACCCAACCACCGCCGACCTCCCCGAACCGCCGCCAGGGACCTTGGCGGCGTTTTTTATGGCCGCCGGTCACCCAACACCCCGGAGCCACACGATGAACCCCAAGAGCCAGTTGACCGACGACCTTCGTATCGAGCGCATCGATACGCTGAGCCCGCCCGCCGAGGTGATCGACGAGGCGCCGTCCAACCCGGCCATTGCGCAGACTGTGGATGGCGCCCACCAGGCGATCCACAAGATCCTGCACGGCGAGGACGACCGCCTGGTCGTCATCATCGGGCCGTGTTCGATCCACGATCCCAAAGCCGCGATGGAGTACGCCAACCGCCTCGTCGCCGAACGCGAGCGCCATGCCGGCGACCTCGAAATCCTGATGCGCGTCTATTTCGAGAAACCGCGCACCACGGTCGGCTGGAAGGGGTTGATCAACGACCCCCGGCTCGACGACAGCTTTCACATCAACGACGGCCTGCGCCTGGCACGCCGCCTGCTGCTTGACATCAACGCGCTCGGCCTGCCGGCGGCCTGCGAGTTCCTGGACGTCATGACGCCGCAATACATCGCCGACCTCGTCGCCTGGGGCGCGATCGGCGCGCGCACCACCGAAAGCCAGGTGCACCGCGAGATGGCCTCCGGCCTCTCCTGTCCCGTCGGTTTCAAGAACGGCACCAACGGTGACGTGAAGATCGCCGCCGACGCCGTACAAGCCGCCTCCAACCCGCATCATTTCCTGGCGATCACCAAGGAGGGCCGCGCCTCCATCGCGACGACCACCGGCAACGCCGATGCCCACATCGTGTTACGCGGCGGCGCGGCGCCGAATTATGACGCCGCCGGGATTGAGTCTGCCGCCGCCCAGCTCGCCAAGGCGGGCCTCACCGAAGCCATCATGGTCGACGCCAGCCACGGCAACTCCGGCAAGGATCACACCAAGCAGCCTGGCGTCATCGCCGATATCGCGGGCCAGCTCGCCGGCGGCGAACGGCGCATCATCGGCGTCATGATCGAAAGCCATCTCGTCGCCGGCCGCCAGGACATGGTGCCAGGCCAGCCGCTAACCTACGGCCAGTCGATCACCGATGCCTGCATGGATTGGGAGATGTCGGTCGCGGTGCTGGGTGAGCTTGCGGCCGGCGTGCGCGCGAGGCGCGGCGCATAACGAAAACGCTGAACGTCCTGCCTCTCCCCCACTGACGCGGGGGCGAGGGGGAAAGGTCGGCGATGGTTCCCTTTTCCTGTTTCGGGAGAGGGAGGGGCCCGATACGAAGCGTTAGGAGGGTGAGCGTCGGCCGGTGACACGAACGACACCGGAGATGCGCTAACCACCCGCGTAACGTTCCAGAAACGCCGTCATCCTGTCGTAGGCGTCTTCCGCTGCAATGGGGTCATAGGTCATGCCCTGGATCGGCGGTCCGTCCAACAGCTCCTCCAAGTCGAAGCCGTGGGAGGCGCCGGGATAGATGACGAGCGCGTATTCGTGGTCGGGCTCGCGCGGCATGCGCATGGCGATGCAACGGTCGGCCGGCGTCCAGATATCGGCGTCGCCGATCATGACCAAGAGCGGCGAGTCCAGTTCCAGCATGCTGGGCGCGCAGCCGGGATAGATCGCGATAGCCGCGGCGAACGGGCGTTGCCGGTCGGGCTGCGCACTCTTGATGCTCTCGATCGCCGCCAGCACCGCCGAGCCGCCATGGGACCAGCCGATGACGGCGATGGCCTCGGGGTCGACATAGGGCAAGCTTTGCAGGAACGTCTTTCCGGCATGGGCGTCGCGCGCGCGGATCGCCGGGCTCGCGACCGCGCGGTCGCCCCGGCACACGCCGTCAATGCCGCGCGGCCCGTAGCTGTCGATGCGCAGCGACACATAGCCGAGCGCGCCGAAGAAACGTTCCGCCCACGCCACGGTCGGATAGGTCCCGCCGCAGCCATTCAACAGCACCACCGCCGGGAACGGGCCCTCGCCTTCCGGCCGCGTCAGCGCGGCCGACAACACGGTCGTCTCGCCGGTAAACTCGGTCATCGGAAACTGAACGGTCTCGCTTTCGGCGCGCGCCGCGGCGGCGCTGAACACAACAGCCAGCGCGGCCATGACGCCGACGGCTATCAATCGCATGCCCCTTTCCTCCCCTAGAGCGGATCGTTGTTAGGTGGAGCCGATGAACGGTTCGACCTGACAACGTGAATCCGCTCTTTATCTGTGAGGAGAGCAGATTCACCTGCCTTGATGCTATCGCGGAGCGATTCCATCAAAACCGGATCGGCTCTACGCGCCCAGCGTATCGCGCGAGAACGTGCGGAAGGAAGGGGGAGCCTCTGAAAAGAGCGTGTAGACCGCTTGGGACGGCGTTTTCGTCAGACGCCGTCCCTCACCAGCGATCCCGGTCTAGGACTCGCTCGGCTTGCGCGCCGGTTTGTCGCCAGCACCCTCGTCACCGGCCATCGCGGTGCCGTTCGCCCAGCTTTGCGAGGCCGCCTCCATGCAGATGCAATAGAGTTTGGTGGTCTCGGCGAGATAGTCGCTGGATGCCGCCTTCATCCAGTCCTGTTGCAATGAGACCGCGTCCTCCACATGCTCGGCGGACGACAGCTTCTGGCCGAAACTGACGTCTTGTTCCAGGCGGCGGCGCATGAAATCGGCCATTTCCTGGTTAAGCTTTAGGGCGCCTTCCATGTATCCCTGGCAGGCTTGGGACATCATGACCAGCGCCGTGCCGTATTGCTGGGGGAAATGGTCCGCGAAGGCCGATACGGCCTCTAACTCACTCGTCTTTACTTGATCTGGCATGTCTTGCTCCACTGTCACGTTGGTTGCTGCGATAACCGCGCGATCCGCGCCGCGCGCGGATACGCCGTACACATGCCCCCTTTGAAACATCGAATCGTTGCAACATTGATCTGGCGGTCGCCCGCCACGTCGGCGCTCGCCTGGGCCACCATGGATAGCGTGCGTTCTGCGTCGCGCACATGAACCCGACAATGGGCAATGCTACCGCATCAGTGCGGCTGCGCATTGATTTGGATCATGACCTGCCCGGAAAAGATCGCGCCGCGCCGCCGGAAGGGCGATTGCGTCAGCCCGCCTTGGGCAGCCGCCCGTTGATCGCGTAGTCCAGGATCTGCACGACCTGCTCGGGTTCTTCGGCAACGGCAAGCGCGGCGGCATCGACCTCTTTCAGCGCGTGCTGGTGTTCGGGCGGGTGCAGCACGATCAGGGGTTTGCCGAGCGCCGCCGCGTAACCGGCGTCGAAGGCGGCGTTCCATTGTTTGTACTTTTCGCCGAAGCGCACGACGACCAGGTCGGCGTCGCCGATCATGGTGCGGGTGCGCAGCGCGTTCACCTTGGCGCCCTTGTGGTCGTGCCAGAAGGCATCGTTTTCGGCGCCCAGGATACGCACGCCGCAATCGTCCGACGAATCGTGATCGGTGACCGGGCTGGTCAAGGTCACCGGCAGGTCGGCTGCCTTCACCGCGGCGTCGATACGCTCGCGCCAATCGGAGTGAATCTCACCCGACAGATAGACGTTCCAGATCTGGCCCATGGTTCAGGTTCCCTTGCGTTGCATACGAACCTGTCCCTAACACGCCAGGCTCCTGATGTCCTGCGCGTGGCGAGAGACCTTGGCAGCCGGTTATCTAGAGCGGGTAGTCGCGCGCCGGATCGATGCCGGCGCTTTCCAGGAACTTTCTGATCTCGCGTACATGCGCGGGCTTCAGCGAGTGGCTGTCGTGGGCGATCTCGACGAAGTTGCTGTTCAGATGCAAACCGACCCGCCCGCCGTGGCGCTGGTCGACCTCGCCGCCCAGCTCCTTGATGACCGACTCCACCGCGCGCGGCGCGATGTTGGCGCTGACCGGATGGGCAAAAAGCGCGTGAAGAACTTTGCGATGTCTGTGGTTCATGGGCCTTCCGTTGTTGTCGCGCCGGGGTTGAGCCGCCTCGCGGCCGGGCAGGCAAGACCGGCCGATCAGGACACCGCCATCTTTCACGCTCGCGGCAGCGCACGCGTTGACGTGGATCAAGCAGGCGTCGGTGCGGGAACAACAACACGCCGGTCGGTGCACCGGCGGCGCCCTACCCGGGTCCAGACGCGCTCATGAAACGCGTAGAACACGGTCTGCACGATCGGCTCGATCAAACCGATGCCCAAAGCGATCGTCCAGCTCTGGGTCAGCGCGAAGGCGACGCCGACAGCGACGACCAGATGCATGATGGCGTAGGTGACGGTTTTGAGGGGCAGCATGGTGCAAGACTCAGATGCAATTGCGACTTAGAATAATTATAGTATTTGGCATCTTCGATGGGAATGTCAAGCTGCTGTCTCTACGCCCCCTCCCCGTCGCGTTGGCGCCAGGCGACGTCCTCATTGTGTTCGCCCAGATTTGGTGCGGGGCCGTCAGGCTTATCCTCTGCCCCTTCAACCTGGAACGGCGAGCGCAAGGTGGTGAGATCACCTTCCGTCGGATGTTTCTGATCAGCAAAGAAGCCGACATCCCGTAGATGCTCATCATCTTGAAGATCGGCCAGGCCCTGGACCGGCGCGCAGGGAACGTCGAGCTCGCGCAACACCTTCAACCACGCCTCGCTGGTCCGCTCCGGCATGACGTCGGCCACGATCTCATAGAGTTCGCCGACCCGTTCGCTCCGCTCGACCATATCCTGGACCCATTCGGCCTCGGCCAGATCCTGTCTGTCGATATGGTTTAGGAACCGCGTCCACTGCCCGGCGCTATAGGGCACAACGCAGATGAAGCCGTCCTTGGTCTTATAGGGCCGGCGATAGGGCGACAGCAGCCGCTCGTACCCGATACCGCCCAGCGGCGGCGTAAACGTCTGGCCGGCCAATTGTTCGACCATCAGGAACGACACCATGGATTCGAACATCGGCGCTTCGATCAGACAGCCCTTGCCCGTCGTGCGCTGGTGGAGAGCGCCGGCCAGGACCCCAAGCGCCAGGTGTAGGCCACTCACCTTGTCGCCGACGATCGTTGTCAAAAACCGCGGCTCGCCCGCGTCGTTGGTGTTGAGCGCGGCAAGCCCCGACACCGCCTGGATAACATCGTCATAGGCGGGCCAATCGCCGTAAGGCCCATCGCTACCGAAACCGGGCGCGGCGCAATAGACCAGCCGGGGATAACGCTTCGAGAGATCGTCATAGTCCAGACCCAGCCGCGCGGCCGCCGGCATCCGCATGTTGTGGACGAGCAAGTCGGCGTCTTCCAGAAGGCCCGCCAGCACCGCCTGGCCCTCTTCGGTCTTCAGATCCAGCGTCACCGAACGTTTGTTGCGGTTGAGGTTCAGGTATCCCGCGCCCATGGTCTCCGAGCGGCCCGGCCGCACATAACGATAGATGTCGCCACCCGGCGGCTCGACCTTGATGACATCGGCGCCCAAACCACCCAGAAGCTGTGTCGCGTAAGGGCCCAGCACCACGGCCGTCAGGTCGACGACACGAAGGCCGTGCAAAAGGTCGAACATGGGTCGGGTGCTCCTCTCGATGCGCGGGCGCACAGCATCGCGGCGTCAGCGCCAGCCCGCAACCGAAAGACCCGAGCCGTAGTTTCCCGCGTCCTCCAGCACCATGGCCGCGCCCTTCATGCCGATCATCATGGACGGCACGTTCAAGCCGCCGGTAACGACGACCGGCATGATGGAGCTGTCGATCACCCGTAGGCCGTCGACGCCATGGACACGCAAGCGCGGATCAACGACCGCGTCATGGTCGACACCCATCTTGCAGGTGCCGCAGCCATGGTGGTGGTTGGCGAAATAGGCGGCGGTGAACGCGTCGATCGCGTCGTCGCTCTGGACCTCCGGCCCCGGCGCGGTCTCCGGCCCGCGATAGGCGTCGAAAGCCGGCTGGGCATGCAGCGTGCGCGCCAGACGCAGTGCCTTGCGGTTCAGCACCCGGTCCGCCTCGTCGGTAAAGAAGTTGTTGGCGATGACCGGCGGGCTCTCCGGATCGGCCGAGCGCAGGCGCACGCTGCCCCTGCTTTTGGGATGCACCAACCCCCAGTGGATGTTGTAGCCGTGATGGCGCGGCTCATACGTTCCCTCCGCGTGCGCGTTGACCGCGACCGGAAAGATATAGAACTGCAGATCCGGCAGCGGCACACCCGGTGCGCTTTTCACAAGACCACTTGCCGCCATCGGAAAAAGCGAAAACGGTCCACGTGCGAGGACCAGCCATTCCAGCACCGCCAGCGCCGCCCAGGCGGGGTTCCGGTACCGGTAATAGGTGATGGGTTTGAGACAGTCATGCTGCACAAAGGAACCGATCTGGTCCTGCAGGTTGGCGCCGACACCCGCGAGGTCATGCACAACGTCGAGGCCGTGCTCCCGCAGATGCGTTGCCGGACCGATGCCCGACACCATCAACAGCTTCGGGCTCTGATAGGGCCCGGCGCTGACGATCACCTCGCGCCGCGCCTTCGCGATCTGCACAACGCCGCCCCAACGGTACCGCACGCCCATCGCGCGGTTGCCTTCAAACAGGAGCGTCTGGACGAGCGCGTGTTGGCGGATCACCAGATTGCGTCGCCGCCAACGCGCCTTCATGAGGTGCGCGTAGGACGACGAACAGCGAAGCGCCGGCCAGTGATAATGGGTGTGCTGGCAGGGCGCGAAACCCTCGGGGTCTGCGCCGTTGAAGTCTGGACACAGGCGATAGCCCATCTGCCGACCGGCGTCGACAAAGGCGCTGAACAGCGGGTTGTCGTAGCGTCCGCGCGCGGTCCTCACCGGCCCGTCGGCGCCCCGATAGGCATCGCTGCCGCCCTCCCAGCTTTCCATTTGGCGGAACAGCGGCAACACGTCCTCGAACGACCAGCCGGTGTTGCCCAGGCTCGCCCAGCGGTCGTAGTCGCCGGGGTGGCCACGGAAGCAGAGTTGGCCGTTGATGCTGGAGCTGCCGCCCAGGCACCGCCCGCGAGACAGCGTCAGCCGTTGGCCGCCCAGATGCGGCTCGGGCTCGCCGACGAAGGCCCAGTCCCAGCGCGTTTCCAGAAGCTGCGTCTCGCCGACCGGCGCGGCGATGAAGGGGTTGAGATCGCTACCGCCGGCTTCCAACAGCAGCACCGTGTACTTGCCCGAGGCCGAGAGTTTCTCCGCCAGCACACAGCCCGCGCTGCCGGCGCCGACGATGACGAAGTCGAACGCCTCCTCGGCACGGCTCTCTTGGCGCGGTAACGGCACGGCGTAGCGTCGATGTCAGCGGCGCGCGGTCAGCGTTTGATGATGACCTCGCGGCTCAGGTTCGAGAACCGCTCGCAGCCCGTCTCCGTCACCACGATCGATTCGGAAAACCCGATGCCGAACTCCCGGTACTTCAGACACAGCGGCGGCATGTGAAAGGTCATGCCGGGCTCCAGCGGCCGGTGTTCCTCCTGGCGCAGCGAGATGATCTCGCCCTCGCCCCAGTCGGGCGGATAGCTGACGCCGATCGAGTAACCCAGCCGGTTGCGGTGATAGTCGCCGAAACCCGCCTTTTGCGTCACCGCCCGCGCGGCGGTGTCGGCCTCGTGCGGCGTCGCGCCCGGCTTGATCGTCTCCAGCGCGGCCTCGACCGCGCCGATGCAGGCCTCGGCCGCGCGCACCCATTCGTCCTTCGGATTGCCGACAAAGATCGTGCGCATCAGCGCCGCGGTATAGCGGTGCTTCGACGCCGAGATCTCGAAATACATGAGGTCGTCGTCGGCGAGCCGGTTGGCGCCGCCGGTCTGGTGCGGCAGACAGGAGCGTTCGCCCGCCAGGACGAAAGGCGGCAGCCCCATGTATTCGCCGCCATTTTCGAACAGCGTCTTGTTGACGACGGCGTTGATGTCGTCGCCGCTGGCGCCGGGACGGGTCGCGTCCCAGCCCGCCTCCATAGCAAGATCGACAAGGTGCGCGGACTTGCGCATCACCGCGACTTCCTCATCCGACTTCACCATGCGCGTATCCCACAGGATCTCGGTCGCATCGACATAGGTGTTGTCCGGCAGATCGGCGAGCAGGGTCTCGTGTTCATCGACCGTATAGAAGAACCCGTGCTTTTCGACGCCGATGCGTTTGCCGGTATCCAGACCCAGTTGGCGCAGCACGTTGACCGTGACGCTGGGCGGGTGGTCCCAGTCATAGACCTTGGCGATCTTCGTGCTCCAGGCGAACTCCGGCGAGTTGATCCATTCGAAGTCGCGCAGCAGAAACACCGGTTCGCCGTCCTTCGGCACGACGACGCAGTGGTACTTGTAATAGCCCGGCGTCTCGTAGCCGCTGAAATACGTGATGTTTTCGGGGCTGCGGACGAGCAGAGCGTCCAGATCGTGCTTGGCCATCGCCGCGCGGATGACGTCATAGCGGCGGATGTATTCCTCCGGCGAAAACGCCAGGCGGTCGTGCACGATCATCGGCAGCTCGTAACCGGACTCCGTCCGCCGCGTCGTCCTCTGGAACGTGACGTGTTCGGTGTGGTCGGCGACGTCGAAAATCTCGCGGTCATTGTCGAGAGCCATGGCGGTGCACTCCGTTCTCCAGGTGATCCGGCCATGCTAGGCGGCTGCCAGCCCGCCACGTATTGCCATCGGTCTACATTTACTTTTAGGATTCTCAAACTAACAGGGTCATTCAAGGAAGGTTTCCGCCATGCAACGGGTCTCCGATGTCGACCTGCGTCTTCTGCGCGTCTTTGTCGCCGTTGCCGATGCCGGCGGTTTCGCGGCGGCGAGCGCGCATCTCAACGTCTCCGTTTCGACCATCTCGATTCACATGACGAATCTGGAAACCCGGCTGGGCATGCGCCTGTGCGAGCGCGGGCGCGGCAGGTTCAAGCTCACCGAGCGCGGCCGGCTGGTCTACCGCGAGACCATGTCGATGCTGAAGTCGCTCGATGACTTCGCCGGCACGCTCGCCGGCGTCAAAAGCATGCTGGCGGGCCGGCTCGCCATCGGCATTTCCGATGCGCTGGTCAGCCACCCCAACTTTTCGATCAGCGACGCCATCCGCCGCTTCAACGCGATCGACAACGACGTCCAGGTCGAGCTGGTCGTCGCCGCCAAGCAGAACCTGGAGCACGACGTGGTCGACGGGCGCATCCACATGGCGATCGGCCCCTTTGTGCGCAACAAATCGGGCCTTGCCTTCACGCCGCTGTTCCGCGAAGCCCACGACCTCTACTGCGGCACCGGCCACCCGCTCTTCAAAGCCACCAAACGCCAGGCCGAAAAGGCCGACCTTTCCCAGCACCGCGCGGTCGTGCGCCTCTATCATCAGGAGTTCGACCTCGCCCGGCTCGGTGTGGTGCGCGAAGCGGCGACCGTCAACAGCATGGAAGGCATGCTCTCCCTGCTGTTGTCGGGCGGCTATATCGGCTACCTGCCGCACCACTACGCCGGCCCCTGGGTCGAGGCCGGCCGTCTGGCGCCCGTAAGAAAGAACGATATGACCTATGAGTCCCAGCACGGCCTGATCACCAAGCCGGGCAAGCGTCATTCGCTGGCCCTCGACACCTTCGTGGCGATCGTCCGCGACCAGCCGGCGGCCAAAACCAAGGCCGCGTGAGGGCTCGCGACCCGTCCGTCAACTTGGTTTCAGAGGTGTAGAAGTAAGAAGGCAAAGGTATCGCTCTCCCGCCCTCGCCTTCCGCTTGCCCGAGGTCGGCGTTAGACTGGTCTTCACACTGCCGGATGGAGTCGTCGTGGTTGCCAACACCCAGGAAACGTCGCCGGAGCCCGCGAACACGAACCAGGCCGCCGGCCTCACCGTCGAGCCGCTCGACAGCGCGGCCTTTGGCGCGATGGTGCGTGGCCTTGATGCGGGCGCCATCACCAACGACCAGAAGGCGGCGATCTGGCAGGCCTATAAGGCCGCGCATGGGCTCTTGTGTTTTTCCTTCGACCGGCTCCTGGAGCGCGAGGAGTTGCACGCGCTGACCGCCATCTTCGGCGAGAACGAGTACGCGCCGGGCGTCGTCAACGGCATCGGCAAGCGCGCCCTGCCCGGCGAGGAAGACCAGTCCGTCGAGGAACAGCTCGCCGCCGTGCGCGCCCGCGGCGAGGACCCGTTCATCTCCTATATCGGCAACCTGAACCCCGCGACGCTGAAGCGCGAGGCGACTGACCCGAACTTTTTCGGCGAATGGGAATGGCACACCGATATGTCCTATATCGACGTGCCGCCAACCTTCAGCCTGCTGCACGCACGCCAGATTCCCGCTGAGGGCGGCGATACCGGTTTCTGCAGCCAGGTCATGGCCGCGCGCCACCTGCCCGACGATCTGCGCCGCAGGATCGAAGGCCGCCGGCTGAAACACGATTCCACATACAGCAGCAACGGCACGTTGCGGCCGGGCATGACGGTGCCCGCCTCACCCATCGAGGCCGAGGGCGCAGTCCATCCGATTCTGCGCACCGTCCCCAGCACCGGCGAGGAAGCGCTCTACCTCGGCCGGCGCACCAACGCCTATATCGTGGAGATGCCGCTTGCCGAGAGCGAGGCGCTGATCGATGCGCTCTGGGCGCACGCAGCCCAGGACGCGTTCTGCTACCGCCACCACTGGCGCGAGGGCGAGGTCGTCGTCTGGGATAACCGCATGCTGCTGCACAAGCGTTTTCCCGTCGACGAGAGCCTCGACCGCTTCATGTGGCGCACCCAGACCAAAGGCGAAGCCGTCGTCGCCGCCGGCTGACCCACGCCGGCATCAAGCGCAAACCTAACGTACGATCAAACAGCTGCACGGCGCCGTGTGGTTCACCTTGTAGGACACGCTGCCGGCGAAGACGCCTTCGACGGCGCCCAGGCCGCGGCTGCCCATGGCGATCATGTCGACCTTGCGGCGCCGGGCGACGTTGACGATCGTGCGCGCGGGATCGCCCTCGCGCAGCACCAGCTTCGGCACCGGCGCGCCCTTGGCCTCGGCGGCACGGCGCGCACTCTCCAGGACATACTCGCCGACCTCCTTGAACGTGCGTTTCGACACGACCGGCGGAAACAGACCGCTGCTCAAGCTCTCGGCGACCGGATGGCGCGCGGGGTCGAGTTCCTCGCGCGCGATGGCGCTCAGCTTGTCGATGTCGACCGAGGCGCGTAGGTGTTCCAGCGATGGGCCGCGCCAGATCGCATAGAGCACGACCAACTCGGCGCCGTACTTGGCGGCGATGTCGCTTGCCAGATCGACCGCCCTGCCGGCCGCGTCCGAACCGTCGGTCGGCACCAGGATGGAGCCGACACCGTCAAGCGGCGGTTGGCCGGCGCGCCGGTTGACGGTGACGCACGAACACGGCGCGGTGTGGAAGACCTTGTGTGACACGCTGCCCAGAACCAGGCCCTTCAGGGTGCCAAAACCGCGGCTGCCCATGACGATAAGATCGGCGGACCGCTCCCTGGCGAGCTGTATGATCCGATCACCGGGATCGCCCGCCTCAAGGACCGTCTCGGCGCGCTTGACGCCCTTGACCTCGGCCGCCTCGCGCGCTTTGCGCAACATGACGTGCCCCATGTATTCGAGGCCGCGCAGGAACTGCGGCTGATAGGTCGGGATGCCCGTCACCTCGCCGCTCGCCTCGACCTCCTCAAGCTCGCGCTCGGCTTCATTCAAAAGGTCCTCCGGCACGTCATCGTTGCCGTCGCCGACATGCAGCATAAGCAGTTCGGCGTCGTAGCGCGCGGCCAGATCGATGCCCAGGTCCAGCGCCATCTCGGCGTGTTTCGAACCGTCGATCGGTGTGACGATGGTGCGGATCATGCAAGTCTCCAATCCTGACGTGTTGGCAACGAACGTCTGCGGCGCCCGGCATCGGATCAAGACGTCCGCGCGGCGCCATGGCAGAATGGCGCGACCGACCAGACATCGACGCGGTCGCAGACGCCCAGGCGTTTCCAACAACGCCTATCCCAACAGAACACGACAAGCTTAGGACGCCGAGGCCGCGGTTACGTTGATCTACGTCAACACCGCACGGGCCGGCCACTCTCTCGCTTTTCCCGGTTGACCCTGCCGATCGATGTTGTTTGTGTCTGATCTGCTACAAACATGCGCGGCCTCAAGCGGATAGAGGGTGACCATCATGCGCGCCATGCGACTCCACGAGAAAGGCAGCGGCCAGGTGACCGCCGATGAGGTGCCGAGGCCAGACCCCGAGCCCGGTCAGGTTCGCGTCCGGGTGAAAGCGTGCGGCGTATGCCGGACCGACCTGCATGTCGTCGACGGCGAACTGCCCGATCCAAAACTGCCCATCGTTCCCGGCCACGAGATCGTCGGCACGGTCGACAAGAAGGGCGATGGCGTCGAGGACCTCGACATTGGTCAGCGTATCGGCATTCCCTGGCTCGGTTTTTCGTGCGGAAAGTGTCCGTACTGCCGGCGCGGCCAGGAGAACCTGTGTCCCGACGCCCGCTATACGGGCTATCAGATCGACGGTGGTTATGCCGACTACTGTGTCGCCGATGCGCGCTACTGCTTTCCGTTGCCTGACGGTTATTCGGACGAGGCCGCGGCGCCGCTGCTGTGCGCCGGCCTGATCGGTCATCGCGCCTACCGCATGGCGGGCGACGCGACGCGGCTCGGCGTCTACGGTTTTGGCGCCGCCGCCCACATCATGTGCCAGGTCGCCTGTTGGGAGGGCCGGCAGGTCTTCGCCTTCACTCGGCCGGGCGACAATGAAGCGCAGGACTTCGCCCGCGATCTCGGCGCAGTCTGGGCCGGCGGCTCCGGCGAAGCGCCGCCCGAGCCGCTCGACGCCGCCATCATCTTCGCCCCCGTCGGGCCACTGGTACCCGAAGCCCTGACCCGCGTCGCACCCGGCGGTGTCGTGGTCTGCGCCGGCATCCACATGAGCGACATCCCGAGCTTTCCCTATCGCATTCTCTGGCAGGAACACATCGTGCGATCGGTCGCCAATCTGACCCGGCGCGATGCCGAGGAGTTTTTGGCGCTCGCACCAAAGGTGCCGGTCAGGACGCACACCAAACCCTACCCGCTGAGCGAGGCCAACCAAGCGCTCGACGATCTGCGCAGCGGCCGCCTGCAAGGCGCGGCCGTTCTTACCACCTAGGGTGCGTGTCCATTCGCCCGTTCGAACGACCAACGCAAGAAGATGCAGTGCGTACAGGCGGACCATGCGCGATCAGCCTTTCTAGCGCACGACAAGGACTGGTCCGACCCTGTGCGGCATCAGGTTACGACCTTGGCCTCGCCACCGGTCGTGGCCGTCAACACTTAACCTGGTGGTTGGGCGTCATCGGCATCGGGCGGATCGCCGATGACCAAGCGGTCGGCCTTGCCCATGCGCGCTGCCTTGCGCTCCAAGTTGGCAACGAAACGCACGTCGATGGCTGGTTCGCGCGCGCCCATGCGCGCGAACATACCGCCATAGGCGTCGCGCAGCCGTGCAGCGAGCTGCTGTTGATCGACACCCGGTTCCGGCACCACATCCAGAACCAGCCTGTCAGCGTCGAAGGAGACGCGCGACTCGCGTAGCTGTGTATCGCCGTCGATCAGGTTCAAGAGCACCATGGGGGAAACACGCACCCAGCCGCCATCATGCGCCGGCACATCGATGATATCGCCACTGCGTCCGTCAATCCGTTCGATCAGAGGAAAGGGTCTGCCGCATGGACAGGGATCGGGACTGACGACCAGAAGATCCGAGGCCTCATAGCGGATCAGCGGCTGAACACGATTGTACAGGTTGGTGATCAGGACCCTGGAACCGGTTCGCCCCGGTTCGACCGGCTGATAGTCATCGTCGACCACCTCGATGATGGCCTCGTCACTCAGGACATGCAGACCCTTGTGCGCACTACACTCGATGGCGGCGTTCGGCAGCTCGGTCAGGCCGTAGTGATCATAAGGCCTGCTGTGCCAGGCATCGTCGATGGTGTCGGCCATCGCCGGCGTCAGCAGCTCGCCATGGGTGCTGATGCATCGAGGCGCGATCTTGAGTTCGCCCGCCGACTGCGCACGGGCCAGGAGCACGGCCAAGGTGGGATAGGTTATCAGCACGTCGGGGCGGAAGACGTTCAGCGCGTCGACAAGATCGCCCAGCGGCTGAATCGCGCGCAGCCGCAGGAATGGAAACAGGCCGACATTGCTGGATTCGGTCATGCGCGCGGACACATGAACCGGGCCCGGCGCATCGATGGTGCAGAAACGCAGGCTGCGCGGCCAGGTCGGCCAAAGCCCCATAAACGCCTGCCAACGAACCGCGCCGGCCAGCACATGACGCCAGGCCGGCCGGTCGAAGACAAAAATACCGCGCCGGCCCGTCGTGCCCGCGGTGACCAGCGCGCGATAGTCGCCCAGATAGTAACGGTCGCTGGAGAGCTCTTTGAGATGCGCCCTCAGGTCGGCGAGCCGCAAACGCGAGTCGGTGACGATATTGTCGAAGTTTTCCATCACCCTGGCCTTGCCGATCACCGGAAGATCGGTCAGATGGATTTCGCCCGACAAGTCGAGCGGCGCGTAAAGCTCGCGATAAAAGGGCGCGTGGGCCGCCGCATGGCGCACGAGCGAGGCCAGCAGCCGCTGCTGGTGGGCGGCAAGGCGCGTGGGCGTCCACCGGTCATGGCGCAGCAGCGACGTCGCCAGCACCACGGCAAGCGCGATATCGACTGCGCGTTTCAGGCCACCCAGAATGAGCGATCTCCTTCGCCGCCATGGCCGGTCGTACTGGCAATGGTCACTGCCGCGACCGCGGCCAAGCAGCCGCCACACTCAGGCTGGTGCAACGGTCATGCATTGACACAACGCAATTCAAACGCAACTTGAGACGGTGAGGCGCCGGCAAGACCGGCGATTTCCTGGGGAGTTTCCCCCTTGAAACCGCGGAGGCAGGCCCATTGATGCACGGGATGACGCAACAGGATTGGACGGTCCAGACCCTGCTCGCCGAGATGGCCAAGCGCGGTGACCATCCGGCCGTCATGGCGTTTCAGGACGGCAAGGCCGCAACCGTGTCCTACGGCACGCTCGCCCAGGACGCCCTGGCGCTGGCGTGTGGTCTGCGCCGGGCCGGTGCCGAAACCGGGCAGCGCGCGCTGTTGATCGGCCCCAATGGCAGTGATCTCATCACCGTACGTCTGGCGCTCGCCGCCGCCGGCCTCATCAGCATGTCGGTCGACGACCTGTCGCCACCCGACGAAGTCGAGGTTTTGGCCACCGCCGCACCGCCCGACTGGGCAATTGGTGCGGCGAAACACCTGGAGACGTTGAGGCCACTGTCGCCGCCCGGTCGCCTCTTCTGTCTGGACGCCGACGACCAGGACGGTGCGCCGCCTTGGCAGAGCCTGCTAGGCGAGGTGACAGAGCTGCCGCCGGTCGATCCCGCCGCACCGACGGCCCTGCTCCAAACTTCCGGCACCACCGGCACACCGAAGCTCTTCACCCTCAGCCATCGTCATATCGGCGCCAATGTGCTGGCCATCGCGGCCGAGGGCTTGATCGCCGAAGACGACCGGCTTGTCCTGCCGCTTCCCCTGCACCACGCCTATCCCCAGGTCGTCGGTCTCCTGACGCCGCTCACCGCCGGTGCCGTCATCGTGCTGCCGGAAACCGTGACCGGACCGTCGCTGGTCGAAGCGCTCAAGGGCAGCGAGGCGAGCGGCATCATCGGCGTGCCACGGCTTTATGAAGCCATCATCGTCGCTATCGAGCAGAACATCGCGCGCAAGGGCGGCTTTGCCCGCATCCTCTTTAACACGATGATGGCGCTGTCGATCGCCGCACAGCGTCATCTCGGCATCAAGCTGGGCCGCGTCCTGTTCCGTCCCTTGCGCGGTCGCCTCTCGAACAAGCTCCGCCTGCTCGTCTCCGGCGGTGCGAAACTTGATCCCAACCTGACCTGGAAGCTGGCGGCGATCGGCTTCAACGTGCATTCGGGTTACGGCCTTGCGGAGACCGCGTCGACGACCACCGGCAACCTGCCCGGCCGCGACCGTCTGGGCAGCGAGGGGCGCCCGTTCCAGGGCGCGGAAGTCAGGATCTTTGAGCCCAACGAGGAAGGCGTCGGCGAGGTCCAGCTGCGCGGCCCCAACGTCTTCGACGGCTACTTCGATCCCGAGGCGACCAAGGCCGCGTTCACCGAGGACGGCTGGTACCGCACCGGCGACACCGGCTATCTGGACACCGACAAGTTTCTTTACATCACCGGGCGCATCAAAGAGACGATCGTGCTCGGCGGCGGCAAGAAAGTGAGCCCGGAGGACGTCGAAAAGGTCTATGGCCAAAGCCCCCTGATCGCTGAGATCGCGGTTCTGGAAAAGCAAGGCGGTCTGGTCGCGTTGGTTCGACCGGACGAAGCCGAGATCGCCGCGGCCGGCCACCTCAAACCCGACGATGCGATCCGCGTCGCCCTGAGCCAGGCAGGCGAGAACCTGGCGCCTTACCAGCGTCTTGCGGGTTACGCGCTGACCCGCGAGCCGCTGCCGCGCACGCGCCTTGGCAAGTGCCGCCGTTTCATGCTGCCGGAGCTCTATGACGAGGCCAAGCGCGGCCCGGCCCGGCGCACGGCGCGGCGTGAGCCGGTCAAGGAGCCCCGCTTCGACGATCCACGGGACGCTGCGACCTGGCAGGTTCTGCGTGAACATTGCCGCGATCAACTCCAGGGGCTCGACGACCACCTGGCACTCGATCTCGGCATCGATTCGCTCGCCTGGATCACGCTGTCGCTGGAGATCCAGCAGAAGACCGGCGTCGATCTCAGCGACACCGACACGACACGGCTGATCACCGTGCAGCACCTCCTGGACGCCGTGCGCGAAGCGCCCGCCGCCACGCCACTCTCCGGTGAGGAGGTCGCGGCCCAATGGCTGCGCCCAGCGAAGCCGCTCTACCAAACGTTTGCCGGCCTCCTCTATGGCGCCAACCGCATGCTGATGCGGCTGGTATTCCGGCTGAAGGTGAACGGCGCCGACAACCTGCCGTCATCCGGGCCGTTTGTCATCGCCTGCAATCACGTGAGCGATCTCGATCCGCTGGTGGTCGCCGCGGCGCTGCCCACCGCCATCCGCCGTCAGACGCGCTGGGGTGCCGCCCTCAACCGGCTGTTCGAAGGCCCCCGCTGGAACGCGCTCTATCTTGGGCTGCGGCTGTTCCCCTTGTCGGACGCCCAGCCGGCCCAAGGATTGGCCTGCGCCCGCGCGACGCTTGATCGCGGTGACGTCCTCGTGTGGTTTCCGGAATCCTGGCGCAGCCCCGACGGCAACCTGCAGGACTTCCAGTCCGGCATCGGCCATCTGGTCGCCGGCACCGAGGTGCCGATCGTACCGGCCTGCATCAAGGGGACATTCGAAGCCCTGCCACGCACGCGGCGGTGGCCCCGACCGACAGGCGTCGCCATCCGCTTCGGCGCGCCCGTGACACCCGGCGGTCTCGCGGCACGCGGCGAGGGCGACGACGACATCGCGCGGATCGTGCATGCCCTGCGTCCCGTGGTCGCCGACGTCTGCGCCACGTCTTAAGGGCGTCAAAACGGCGACGCACGCACGCGCCGCTGCATTGCGTTCGGCGGCGCCACATGAGCTGGTGATAGGCGCGTTATCAATACTGGCTGTAGAGATGGAGGCGCAAAGGTGACAAACAGCGACTTAGAAGAGTGGCGCAAACTGGACGCGAGAGCGAGGGCCTACTGGCCCGCAAGCGGAAAGACGCATACCTCGGCGCAATACGAGGTGACGTTGCGTCTACCGCAGGAGCTCGTCGACTGGGTCGTCGAGAACGTCGTCGGACGAAGCAGCCATACAGGCGACTTAGAAGAGACGACACAAACCGCACTCAATGCGTTTTGCGGCAGCCTCGGTTTTGAACCACGCAAAGACTGAAGACACCGTCTGCGCCAGACCAAAACGGTACGGATGCGGCAAACAGTCCGCGCGCCGATTAGGAGGGTGAGCCGTTAACGGCGTAGACAATGCTCGCGATGACAATGCCGATGATGGCAAGAACAAGTAAAACTCGTAGCAGACTGACAAGGGCCTCCAGCGCTTCGCCGATTATCTCTACAATTAACGCGAGGACTTTGAACAAAGGTGGGCAGGCACAAGCAGCCGCAGCCGCGAGGCTCGTGATCCACGTCCATGCTGGCCAGGTTGTGTAGGTGAAAATCAGCCACGCGGTCGCAAGAAAGGCCGCGGTCAGCATCACAAGCTTTGTCGTTGTGAGCCCTCGCCGGTCCCGCACCGCCACCGTCGGTAGCCCGCCGGGAGGCGCGGTGTGGACAGGCTCGCTGACGACATCGGGCTTGCGCGGCGGTAAGGTCTCAGGCTTTAGGTCCTCAGCCTGCTGGCGTTCGAGCGCCCCAAGAGCCCCCGCCGTGCCACTGCCAACGCCGGTCAGTTTCCCATCGTTGTAATCTCTCGACCAATCAGAGCTATCAGACATAACACCAGCCTTGGCTCACTATCGAAAAGCAAGATTTCAATCATTGTAGCGGCGCGACGACAGCCAATGAAGAACAGATCGTGTGAAAGTCGCGGTCGGCATTGCCAGACGCCGTCTGTGCGGGCAACATCGCCTCGGAACGCTCGTTGGCGGATGAATGGGGGCTTTGACGTCATGCAGTTTCGAACCGCAGTCTTGGCGTCAGCCATTGTGGCTGTTCTCTCTGCAGGCACCCAGGCATCAGACGAAGACGCGGCAAGGCCAACCGATCTCTCACCTGAAGCATTGGACATCTACGATCGGTGTGTCGCTGATCCGATCAGCTTTCACCGGCTCGAGCTCGAAGATCCACCCACATTTTGCGCTTGCCTCGCAACGGGGTTTGACAAGAGACGCACTGAGATATTGGACGCCGGGCTCGTCTACTCTGAAGACTACGCTCTGTTTACGGTAGGGCGGCTTTGCGCTCCCGAGGCCCAGTCACTCCGATAGAATTGTCCCGGCATGTCCATGCCGTCAGATGCCTGTCGACACACGTGAGACTGTGGGCGGACCGCGGCACAAATGACCCCCGACGCAACCGCACTTCGTCACTCAGCCGCCGAGGCGCCGTCGTAAACGGGGAGATCGCTCGCGGCCTGGCGCGCCGCGTCGCGTTGCTCGTCGCTTAGAGCGATCAGTCCCCTGAAATCGGGCAAGTAGCCGAAGTCGCCAATGGCAACCTCATCCGTCGCCGACTGCAAAAGACTGCGGTAGGCGTCGATGTTCTCGTGGTCGCGCTTGACATAGAGAAGAATCGGCGACGAGTCCTCCGTGACTTCGTAGCCGAGCGCCCCGTAGTTCAGGTATCCGAGAAAAACCTCTGTCAGCTCGCCGGAACCGGCGGAACGGCACACTTCAAGTTGCGACGGCGTAAGCGGCACCTCGATGGACAAGACGCCCGGCGCGCCGGCTGCTAAACCCGATGCACAGAACGCCGCAACCGGATCGGTCGGCTCCGCGGCCTGCAGATCGATACGCTCGCCCGTTTGACCTGTATGAACCTCGACAACGGCGCTCATAAGTGACGAACTGACCTCTGTCGCAACAACGTCCGCTGCCAAGGCAGCAGCCGAGCCAAGAAAAAAACTGCACGCCGCCACACCGCAAGCCCACTGGTGCGATCGACGTGCCAGATATCCGAGAAACCTCATGGCGCCCCTCCTCCAAGCGTCGTTGGCAAAGACAAAGACCAAAAGAGTGTCATGTCACGAGCATCACAACCTTAACAGCGGAACCGTCGACAGCGCGATGGCGCTGGAGACCGCGGGTGTTGGGCACACCTGGGAGCGAGGGCGCCAAAACGGCTTTGACGGCCGAGCCAGGGGCCCGGTGTCTGATGCTATCGGAGACCTTGGGTGGTGGGCGCAGCTGGGATTGAACCAGCGACCCCTACGATGTCAACGTAGTGCTCTCCCGCTGAGCTATGCGCCCACACCAAGGGGCGACGGTCTTACCGCCGCTGGCGCGATTTTGCAACAGGTTCGCTGGGCCTAAACCAAAGGTATAGAGCCCGGAATATAAGCCTTTCGCCGATGGAGCGGGGCCGGTCCGCCCCCACCTGCCGCTCACCGTCAGCGCACCGGGGGTGCAAGCCTCAATCCAGCCCCTCCCCGGCGCCTGGCGGCCCAAGCAACCGCAAACCATCATCTGAAAGGATCTTACCCATGAAAATCCCCGCCATGATCGCCCTTGCCACCGGTATCGCGCTGCCCGCCTATGCCATGGCGAGCGAAGCCGACCACGAGCTCAACGGCCAGTTCCTCGGCCATTCCGAGGCCGAGATCGTTCAGACCCTGGAAGGCCAGGGTTATGCCATCGACGAAACCGAGATGGAGGACGGCGAACTGGAGGTCGAGATCGCCCGCGACGGCAAGTCGTTTGAGGTCGAAGTGGACCTGGAGACCGGCAAGGTCACCGAGGTCGAGAACGAAGACGACGACGACTAAACCGGCGTCACCTGAAGCAACTGGCGCCCTGCGATCCCAGAGGTCGCGGGGCCCGGCCTTCCCGGTGTAGCATGGCCGCCAACCTCCCTTTCCCAGCCCCCGACGGTCCCGTTGTCCAACCGCCCTCTCCTGCTCTGGTCACTGCTCGTGCTGCAAGCCGTCTGCGCGGCGATCTTCCTCTATGACGCGCTGGGCGACATCGTCTTCAACCTGCCGGAAACCGAGACTGAGACGAACCAGGACGACTATGTGGAGTTCGCCATCGTCATCGCGCTGGTCGCGGGGCTCAGCGTCACCGCGCGCGAGGTTTGGCGCATGCAGGTGCGCCAACGCCGGCTGGAGACACAAATGAAGCTCGCCTCCGGCGCCTTCGGCGAAATCGTCGAAAGCCATTTCGACCAGTGGGCGCTGACCCCGGCCGAAGCCGATGTCGCGCTGCTTCTGATCAAGGGTCTTTCGATGGGCGAAATCGCTAACCTGCGCGAGACCAAGGAAGGCACCATCAAGGCGCAGGGCAACGCGATCTACCGCAAGGCCGGCGTCAACGGCCGGGCCCAGTTGGTCAGCCTCTTCATCGAGGAACTGATGGGCGACGGCGTCATGCCGCCCAATCCTTCCACCCAAACCTAAATCGCATCCCGGACGACCATCGGGAGGTCCGGGATCCAGGAACACGGACGCCCATCAGGACGAACGCCATCGTCTTTTGAATCGGGGAATGTGTTCATGGGTCCCGGCTCAAGGCCGGGGCCCGGCAGATTTGCGTGGCGCGCTCAGTCCTCGCCGCCGGCGACCATCTCGACCGGCTCGCCGGCATAGGTGAACGGCACCTTGTCGGTGATGGTGAGGCCATAACCGTCGATGTGACGGTACTTCGCCGGGTTGTTGGTCAGGATGCGGATAGAGCGTAGCCCGAGATCATAGAGGATCTGCGCGCCCGTGCCGTATTGGCGCCAGTCGCCGGCGTCCAGCTTGTCGGCGGCGCTTTCGTCACCCTGGGCATAGATGCGCTTGCGGTTGATGCCGAGGCCCCAGCCTTCGGACCCCCGAAGGTAGATCAAGACGCCCGCCGGTTCCGCCGCCAGGCGCTCCAGCGCCAGATCGACCAGGCTCCTCCCGTTGCCGCGCACCGAACCGAAGACGTCGTCGACGACCGACGCCGAATGCACGCGCACCAAAACGTCGTCGTGGCGTTTGAGGTCGCCGTGAACAATCGCCAGATGTTCGGTGTCGTCGACGAGCGAGCGGTAGATGCGCGCCTCGAACGGGCCGTGGCGGGTATCGAACGGTTTTGTCTCGACCAGCTCGACCAGCTTTTCGTTGCGCCGGCGATAGGTGATGAGGTCCTCGATCGAGATCAGCAAGAGGTCGTGCGCGGCAGCGAACTCGATCAGTTCCGGCAGCCGTTTCATGGTGCCGTCATCGTTGACGATCTCGCAGATCGCGCCTGCCGGGTAACCGCCGGCGAGCCGGGCCAGGTCAACCGCGGCCTCGGTGTGGCCGGCCCGCGTCAAGACGCCACCGTCGCGCGCCAGCAGCGGAAAGATATGGCCGGGTTTGGCGAAATCGGTGGCCGCGACCTCCCGGTTGTCGCCTTGGTCGGCCAGCGCGCGGATCGTCTTCGCCCGGTCGGCTGCGGAAATCCCGGTGGTCGTGCCGTACTTATAGTCGACGGAGACGGTGAACGCGGTGCCGTGGCTTTCGGTGTTGTGCTGCACCATCTGGGGCAGGTCCAGCTCGCCGACGCGCTCGGCGTTCATCGGCACGCAGATGACGCCGGAGGTATGGCGCACCATGAAGGCGATCGCTTCAGGCGTCGCCCGGTCGGCCGCCATAATCAGATCGCCCTCGTTCTCGCGCGTCTCGTCGTCGACGACGACGACCATCTTACCGTCGGCAATAGCGCGGATCGCCTCGTCGATGGAGGCAAAGATCGGTTTCTCACTCATGGCGGCCAATATGGTCCGGAAGGCGGATCACGGCAAGATTCCCGTCGAGCCGTGGAATTGGGGCCAAAGAGGTCTAAGATTGCTTGGGCGAGAGCTTCGCGCGGCGCGACCCATGAGCTATTACGGCATTCTTGAGACCTTGTCGCAATGGGCGGCGATCCTGACCGCGGTCGTCGCGGTTCTGGCGTCGGCCTGGTACGTCATGGAGCGCCGCCGCAAACGCCGCCGTCTCGAACAGTACCTAAAGGATGAGTATGAAGCCCGGCGCGACAAGGGACAGCGCACGCTTTTGCACCTTGCGGCCAATCTTGGCATGACGGAGACCGAGATCATGGACGCGGCTTTTCGCAGCAAGCGCATCGACCGCGTGGTCGTGACCGACTCGGCGGGCCGGGCCGACCGCATGATGTTGGTTTACCTGCCCAGGAAACGCTGAACCCAGACGTTTTCTGACGTCAGGAACCGGCCCTGGGACTCCGCCGCCAAGCTGTTATGATCGCCGACCAACGCGCGCCGCCGCGCTAACGCAGGAGGACCTCATGGCAACGAACGTTCCCCAGGACATCCAGGAAATCTGGCAGATGGACCTGGATCACGTGATCCATCCCTTCCAGGACTTCGAGAGCTTCAAGGAAACCGGCTCCGACATCATGTCGAAGAGCGAGGGGTCCCACATCTTCGATGCCTACGGCAACAAGCTGCTCGATGGCTGCGCCGGTCTGTGGTGCGTCAACATCGGCTATGGCCGCAAGGAGATGGCCGCGGCGATCGCCGAACAGGTCGTCGACCTCGCCTATTATTCGACCTTCGGCCAGTTGACCACGCCGCCGACCGCGAAGTTCGCCGCCAAGCTCGCCGAATACGCGCCGGGCAAGCTGAACCACATCATGTACAGCACCGGCGGATCGATGGCGAACGACACCGCCATCCGCATGGTCCACTACTATTGGAACGCCAAGGGCCAGCCGAACCGCAAGAAGATCATCAGCCGGGTCGACGCCTATCACGGCATGACCTATCTGGCCGCCGGCCTCACCGGCATCGAGTTCGACCGCATCGGCTTCGATCAGGAAGACGAGATCATCCATCACGTCTCCGTGCCCAACGTCTACCGTCCGCGCGACGGCATGAGCCCGTCGGAACTCTGCGACTTCCTGGTCCAGGAACTCGACGACAAGATCCAGGAGCTGGGCCCGGAAAACGTCGCGGCCTTCATCGCCGAGCCGATCATGGGCGCCGGCGGCGTGCTGGTGCCGCCGGAGGGTTATCACAAGCGCACCCAGGACGTGTGCCGCAAATACGGCGTCCTCACCATCTCCGACGAGGTCGTCACCGGCTTCGGCCGTCTGGGCCACATCTTCGCGTCCGAGCCGGTGTTTGGTCTGACGCCCGATATCATCACCTCGGCCAAGGGCATCTCGTCCGGTTACCTGCCGCTCGCCGCGACCATCGTCACCGACGAGATCTATGACACCATCTCCGCGCCACGCGACGATGGCGGCATCTATTCGACCGGCTTCACCTATGCCGGGCACCCCGTGTGCTGCGCCGCCGGCCTCAAGAACCTCGAGATCATCGAGGACGAGGATATCTGCGGTCACGTCCTGAAGGTCGGCCCGTATTTTGAGGAGCAGCTCAAGACGCTGATGGATCTGCCCCTGGTCGGCGACGTGCGCGGCAAGTGCTTCATGATGTGCGTCGAGAACGTCGGCAACAAAGAGACCAAGGAAGTCCTGCCGCCCGAAGCGCGCGTCGGCGACCGGATCGCCAAGCACGCCCAGGAACGCGGCGCGCTGGTGCGCCCGATCGGCCACCTGAACGTCTTGTCGCCGCCGCTGATCATGACCACCGACGAGATCGACTTCCTGGTCTCGACGCTGCGCGCCTCGATCGAAGCGACCCAGGACGACCTCACCCGCGAAGGCATCTGGAAGGGCTAAGCGGACCTCAGCGAGGAACCCTGGCGGCGGCGCGGCGAAAGTTGCGCCGCCGCTTTTCTGTGCATCAATGTGCTAGCCTATCCAGATGACACCGGAGCGCGCAGCCTACGATCTGGCAGAGGCTCAATACACCAATCTCGATCTGGGCATCGGTTGGTGGGAAGAACTACCCAGCATCCTGGAGAAACAATGCGTCGATCGCGGTGATGACAAAGGCTTCGCCTTCTGGGTGACCGTGCACACCGAATACCTGATGCTGGACACCCACTTCACCGTTACCGGCGAACTGCCGCCGATCGAACGGGACGATCCCCAGCACTATCTGGCCATGATGCTCTGGGACGAAGGTTGGGGCACGCCGGACCTGGCTTTGTGGACGGCCCGGCGCTATGGCCACGATCGCGCGATCCAGTACCTCCAGCGCATGGACGACATCTGGCGACAAGCCCATGACGACGTCGAGGCCCACCGGCTAGCCTAGGCGCCGCCCGGCCAAACTAATCAGCTAAGGACCCCAGCCTTGACGTTATCCGGGCACGGCCGGAACGGTCCGCCTTAAGTCGGGCTCGTCATGAATGAAGGTGATGTTGAGCGAAACCGTGATCTCCGCTTCCCCATCATCGTCGGGCGCTATCGAATGGGCGGGTTCGGGGCTGGCATCGTCGAGCCTGACACCGGCCTCACCTAGACGCTGCCTAAAGTCGTCGAGCTTACCCATCGGCAGCGACAGCCGAAGGGTGATCGCAATGTTCGAGAACAACGTGTGATCGACGACCCAACCCTCGAACCCCAGGATCACCCTATCGACGGCCGCGGTAACCTCATGGCGGTCGGCGCTGGTGACACCGTTCATGGCGAGGGATCGTCGCTTCATGGGCCGACCTTGTGACGCCAACGACCGGCCCCGTCCAGGCACTGCTGCTTTTTTGTGACGGCAAGACAACAAAAGCCTGTCGCAGCATCCAATTTTGAGCCCGCTTCGAATATGATCCATGACACGGGCCAAGGTGCCGCGCGCGGGCGTGCGCGTGGCCCACGACCGGGCAACAGCCGGGAGCCCGCCATAACAAGGGGGAAGGCATGACAAACGACGGCAATGCAACGGCGAAGGTAACGATGCTCGGTCTGGGCAGAATGGGCGCGGCGCTCGCCAAGGCGTTTCACGAGGCCGGTCACGACACCCACGGCTGGTCGCGCAGCGACGCTACGCGCCAGGCCGCTTCCGGGTTCTGCGCCACCCACGACACCATCACTGATGCGGTCGCCGCCGCCGATCTGATCGTCGTCTGCCTGCCCGACTACGATACCAGCCTGGCCGCCTATGCCGGCGTGCCCGACGGCGCCTGGGCCGGCAAGACCATGGTGCAGCTCTCGTCCTGCGCGCCGGAGGAAGCCCTGACCATGCAGGCCTGGGCCAACGAGCGCGGCATCGCCTATATCGATGGCGCCATCGCGACATTCCCCAGCCGCATCGGCGCGCCCGCGACAGCGATCTTCATGTCCGGCGACCGCGCGGCCCACGACAAGGCCAAGCCGGTCCTCGATGCGCTGGGCGGACGCAACGTCTTCGTCTCCGACAAGGTGACCGGCGCGGCCGCCATGGACCTCGGGTGGCTCAGCCTGCTTTACGGCGTCTCGTCCGGCTTGCTCCAGGGTGCTGCGTTCTGCAGCAGCCTGGGCATCGACCCCAAGGCGTTCTTCGCCGCGATGCCGTCCTTTGATCCGGAAATCAAACACGCGGCCAAGGAATACGACGAGATGATCGCCAAGGATTGCTACGAAGGCGATCAGGCGACGCTCGAAGTCCACGTCGCCGCCATGCAGCATCTTCTCGGTTGCGCCGAGCAGAACGGCCTGGATACCCGCTTCACCAAGATGCTGACCTCGCTTTATGGCGATGCCGTCGAGAACGGCCTCGGCGACAAGGAGTTTGCCGCCTCGATCAAAGTCTTCCGCGGCGAAACCAAGTAAGCGGGGCATCGAGATGGCGAGCGCACGCGAGTACGACTATGTGATCATGGGCGGCGGTAGTGCGGGATGCACACTGGCCGCCCGGCTTTCCGAAGACCCTGAGGTCACAGTGTTGTTGTTGGAGGCCGGACCGCCGCGTGGCGTGCCGTTCGACAATTGGCGCGTCGACATGCCGGCAGCCTTCGGCGGCCTGTGGAGCAGCCCCCGCTACAACTGGAGTTTCGACGGCGAGCCCGAGCCAACGATGCATAACCGCAGCATCTTCCAGCCGCGCGGGCGTATCCTGGGCGGCTCGTCCTCGATCAACGGCATGTGTTTCATCCGCGGCCACGCGCTCGACTTCGAACGCTGGGTGTCCGAAGGCGCGAACGGCTGGTCGTGGCGCGAGGTCCTGCCCTATTTCAAACGACTGGAAACCTGGCAGGACGGCGAAAACGCCTATCGCGGCGGCTCCGGCCCCGTGCACGTCCGCAAGGGTGACTACCCCTCGCCGCTCTATGAAGCGTTCCTGCAATCCGGTGAACAAGCGGGCTACCAACGCACCGACGATATCAACGGCGAACACCAGGAAGGCGTCGGTGCGTTTCAGATGAACGTCCACAACGGCGTGCGCGCCTCGACGGCGGAAGCGTACATCAAGCCGAATGCGGGACGCGCCAACCTCACGGTCGAGACCGGCGCCATGGTGACGCGCGTCGCGATCGAGGGCAACCGCGCCGCCGGCATCGTCTGCCGCAAGAGTAACGGCGAGGCCGAAACCGTGCGCGCCGCCCACGAACTAATTCTTTGCGGCGGCGCCATCGGTTCGCCCCACATGCTGATGCTGTCGGGCATCGGCCCGGCGGACGAGCTCAAACAGCACGGCATCGACGTCGCGGTCGACCTGCCCGGCGTCGGCCAGAACCTGCAGGACCATCCGCTGGTCTACATGAAATGGCGCACCGACAAGCCGGTCTCCATGAGCCGCTACACGCGCAAGGATCTGATGCTCTATACCGGCGCGCGCTGGCTCGCGAGCCATACCGGACCCGGCGCGTCGAACAACGTGGAGACCTGCGCCTGGCTGCGCAGCGATCCCACGGTCCAGCACCCGGACATGCTGATCCAGTTCCTCGCCGTCCTGATCAACCATGAAGGGGACGTCATACCCGGCGAGCACGGCTTTACCTATTGCATCGGCCCGACTCGCGTGAAGGGGACGGGCTGGGTCAAGCTGCGTTCCGACAATCCGGACGACAAACCGCGCATCCTCTCCAACTTCCTCGCCACCGATTACGACCTCGACCTGATGCGCCGTTCCCTGGAGATCGGCCGCGAGATCGCCGCTCAACCGGCACACCAGGCGCACGGTGTCACCGAGGTCGACCCCGGCCCCGCGATCAGCAGCCGCGAGGAGATCGACGATTACCTGCGCGACAATGTCGCCGGCGACTTCCATCTGGCCTGCACCTGCAAGATGGGCGGTGACGCGATGGCCGTCGTCGATCCGACGCTGAAGGTGCATGGCATCGAGGGGTTGCGTGTGGTCGACGCCTCGGTCATGCCCAGCATCGTCAACGCCAACACCAACGCGACGACCATCATGATCGCCGAAAAAGCCGCCGACATGATCCTGGGGCGCACACCGCCCGCTCCTGCCGAAGTGGCGCTACCGGCCTAGCACAGCAACCGTCCGCTTTGTTTCAAGGCGGTAACCGTTAACACCGTTACCCTTGAAAGTGGCCGTGCTCAACCCAGGTCATCATACTGGCGTTGCGAGGATATCGAGGTGGGCGCAAGGCGGCTCAACGTGTCCCATTCGAAGGGCAAAGAAACCGGCAATTCGGCCGCGCGTTTTGTCGCGGCCGCATCCTATCCCGCGATCATGGTGCTTGGTTTCGTGCTTTATGGCGTCGCGACCGGCCTCGGTGTTTCCGTGACGCTTGCCTCCTATGGTGCGGTTCTCGTGTGCGCCATTCTGATTACCCTGCACGAAGTCACGCTGCCGTATCGCCAGGACTGGAAACCGGAGCGCGGCGAGCTCGGCACCGATGCCGTCTTCATGGTGCTGGTCCAAATCGCCCTGCCCTTGCTGCTGGCGATCACCGTGGTCGTCGCGCTCGCAGACTACCTGGATCAGAACGGCTTTTACGTGCACGGCATCTGGCCCCATGACTGGCCGGTCGTCCTGCAGGTCATCGTGATGCTGCTGGTCGCTGACTTCTTCCGCTACTGGCTGCACCGCGCATTCCATAAGTTCATCCCGATGTGGCGCTTTCACGCGGTCCATCATTCGCCGCACCGACTCTACTGGGTCAATGTCGGGCGCTTTCATCCGATCGAGAAGGCGATTCAGTACGCCGTCGATGCGCTCCCCTTCGCGCTGCTGGGCGTGTCGCCTGAGGTGCTTGCCGCCTACTTCGTGTTCTTTGCGATCAACGGCATCTTTCAGCATTCCAACTGCCGCGTGCGTCTGGGTCCCCTCAACTACATCGTCGCGGGGCCGGAACTGCATCGCTGGCATCACTCGGTGCTGCAGAAGGAATCCGACAACAACTTCGGCAACAACCTGATCGTCTGGGACCTCTTGTTCGGCACCCGCTTTCTGCCGCGCGAACGCGAAGTCGGCCCGCTCGGCCTGACCAATCGGAACTACCCAACCGGCTTTGCCGCCCAGATGACGACACCGTTTCGCCGAGGCGTCGAGAACGGCTAAGATTGGCCGTGCTTCCACTCCCCCATTCCCTGACTCATGCCGCCTTGAAGGCGGCGCTGGCGGCGACCCAGCGGCGTAACCACCGCAACCTGCTGAACGCTTCGGTATCGCCGCGTGACGCCCAGTGGTCGGCACTCAGCCGGATCCTGGCGGCCAATGCCGAGACGTCGTTCGGCCGGCAGCATGACTTCGTCAAGATTAGCGGTATCGACGCCTACCGCAGCGCCGTGCCCGTACAAAGTTACGAGGACCTCAGGCCCCTCATCGCCCGCCAGGAACTGACCGGCGAACGCTGCTTGACCCAGGCCCAGCCCGTCTTCTATCACCGCACCAGCGGCACCACCGGCGTGCCAAAGGACATTCCGATCACCCAGCCCGGGCTGGATCAGATCAAACAGCACCAGAAGATCTTCGCCTATGCGGTCTCGCGCGGGTCAAACGCGCTTCGCGGCAAGATGTTCACCGTCAGCGGCCAGGCCGTCGAAGGCACCATGCCCGGCGGAACACCCTATGGCTCCGCATCGGGCCTGCTCTATCAAAGCCAGTCCGGTCTGGTGCGCTCACGCTATGTCCTGCCGCCGGCCTGTTCAGACATTCCGGACTACAGCGCCCGCTATCTCGCCATGGCGACCTTCGGTGTCGCCGATCCCGCGGTCACCGGCACCGCGACCGCGAACCCGTCAACCCTGGTCAGGCTGCTCGGTGTCATCAACGAGCAGCCGGATACGATCCTCCGCGCCATCGCCGACGGCCGCCTGCCGGATGCGGTGAGAGACCACATGAAGGCTCAAGCTGGTTTGACGCCCAACCGTGCTCGCGCAAGCGAACTGACGCAAAAGCTGAATGCATCGGGCAAACTGACCTATACCGATATCTGGCCCGACCTCGACGCCATCATGTCCTGGACGGGCGGCAGTTGCGGCGTGTCGCTTCGCAGCCTCGCGCCATCAATGCCAACAGGTTTCAAAACGATCGAACTCGGTTATGTCGCCAGTGAAGTGCAGGGCACCATCAACATCGACACCACGCGCAATCTCTGCCTGCCGACGCTGGTCGATACGTTCTTCGAGTTTGCCGAGCGCGACGCCTGGGAGGATGGCGCGGCTGATTTTCTTTCGCTGCACGAGTTGGACGAAGGCAAAGAGTACCACGTGTTCGTGACGACGACGGACGGGCTCTATCGCTACGCCATGCACGACATCGTGCGCGTAACCGGTAAGCTCAACCAGACGCCGGTCCTGGACTTCGTGCAGAAGGGCAAGGGCGTCACCAGCATCACCGGCGAAAAACTCTATGAGGCCCAGGTGCTGGACGCGGTCACGACGGCGCTCGCCGATCGGGGCATAGAGGCGGACTTCTTCATCATGCTCGCCGATCAGGAAAAGGCCGGCTACGCGCTCTATGTCGAGGGCGCGCCTGTCAGCACCGATCCGGACCTGGCGGCGGATATCGAAGCACGCCTTCGCGCCCTCAATATCGAGTATGACGCCAAGCGAGCCAGCGAGCGACTGCACCCGCTGCAGCTAAGCTGGCTGCGTGACGGCGCCGGCGCGGCCTACCGGGCCGACCGCGTCGCCGGCGGACAACGCGACGCGCAGTTCAAGTATCTGCATTTGCAGTTCGCCCACGACTGCGGGTTCGATTTCAGCGCTCATGCAGCTGCCGTCTGACACCGATGCGCATCGAACGTCTGGACGTCTTCAGCTTTCCCGTTCCGTTCAAGGTCGTCTTTCGCCACGCGTCGGCGAGCCGCGCCCATGCCCAGAACATTATCGTCACGGCGACATCCGAATGTGGCGAGGTCGGCTATGGCGAAGGCTGCCCGCGCGACTACGTCACCGGCGAAACGGTCGCCGGCGGCATCGCCTTCATCCGCACCACCGCCGAGGCGCTCAAAGACGGGGTACACGACGAACAAGACCTAAAGACCTGGATCGATACCCATCAGAACATGATCGACGACAACCCCGCCGCCTTCTGCGCGGTCGAAATCGCAATCCTGGATCTGATCGGCAAGGTCAAAGGGCAGCCGATCGAAGAGATCGTTGGTCTCCCCAGACTCAGCGGCAGCTTCTCCTATTCGGCGATCCTGGGCGACGCACCCTATCTGGCCAATCGCTGGCAGCTCTTCCGCTACTGGTCGAACGGTTTCCGCGATTTCAAGATCAAGGCGTCCGGCGACCTCATGCGCGATCAACGAAAGCTCCGCGCTTTCAAACGGAAAACCGACCCCGCGCTGCGCCTTCGCCTCGACGCCAACAATCTCTGGGCGTCCGCCGAGACCTGCATCGGCCATGTCGAAGCGCTCGACCACGACATCTTCGCCATCGAGGAACCGCTTCAGCAGGGCGATCTCGACGGCTTCAAAAATGTCGGCGAGAACTGCCGCACCAAGATTGTTCTCGACGAAAGCCTCGCCCGCCCCGATCAGCTGGCCACACTCGACGACGGCCCGTGGCTCATCAACCTCAGGGTCTCGAAGATGGGCGGCATCATCCGGTCGTTGGACGTCGCCGAGAAAGCGGCAGCACGAGGGATCGGCATCATCGTCGGCGCGCAGGTTGGCGAAACCAGCATCCTGACCCGCGCCGCCTTAACGGTCATGAACGCGCACCGCGCCAATCTCGTCACCAGCGAAGGCGCCTTCGGCACCCATCTGCTCAAGCGCGACCTCACCACGCCAAGCCTGATGTTCGGATCCGGCGGCGTGCTCGACACCAGTCAAACAATGGACCCGAGCGCTGCAGGACTTGGACTAACGATTCACGAAACCGAACTCGTCATCGCGTCGTCGTGAGTGCGTCCATGCGCGGATGGCTGTGCGAACGCTTGATCGGGACCGGGAAAGCGATCCAGATAGGCGTAGGCACGCGGCATGGCGTCATGCAGAAACTGCTTGGGTTCACGCAGCCATAGTCCTTCATAGGTTTTCGACGTGGCTTCCGAAACCAACACGTCTTGCGGCAACGCGATCAACGTCGCATCCCATCCCGGCCAAAAGTGGCGCGCACGTTTAAACGTGTGTTTGAGAAAACGTTCGCGGTCGGCATAGCCGTGATAGTCGAAGACCCAGCTATCGGTTGCGACAAAGATATGGTTGCCGGTGAACCCCTCATCCGGTTTCAGCCACAGCGCCTGCCGGCCGCCTGCGCCGTAGCGCTCCAGAAACGCAAAGGCCAGGATGTGGCAGGCGCCGCAGGCGAAGAACACGCGCTCGGGCAAGGTCCACCGCATGACCGGGTCGTGTTTCGAGTAATTCTTGGTGCGCGGTACGTACACAAGAGCGGATCGTGTTTAGGTGGAACCATTCACTGGTTCCACCTAAACACGTGAATCCGCTCTCCATCAATAGGTAGAGCACCTTCACCCCCTATGATGGAATCGCCCCGCGATGCCATCAAAGGAAGATCTGCTCTAGGCCGCGTGCTGCAGGCGACAGTAGCACGACGCCTTGATTGGCACGTCGGCGCGGGCGCTGGCCAAATCAAGGCGCTGTTTGATCATCGCGGCCTCTGCCGTTTCGCCCCGGCGCACCAAGCATTCATGGATACCATGCAGGCTCCACACGTTGTCGGGATGCTGGCTGGCGCGGCTCAAGGAATTGTCCAGGCCCAGGTCCGCGCGGTAGACGGCCTCCGCTTCTTCAACGCGACCCTGCTCCAGCATCAACGCGCCCAGTGCGTGGCGCGGCGGCTGCATCCAGCCCCACGGCTCGTCATAGGGTAGCGCGTCGTCGCGCGCGACAGCCTCGCGCAAATGCTCGAACGCGATATCGTAGTTCTCGCGCCGGTACTCCAGCTCGCCTTCCAGCATCGCCTCGGCGACACCCAGGATGTCGCGGCAGGTGTTGTTGTGCACCCAACGGTTTTCGGGGACGCGTTTGTAGGCGGCCTGGAACAGTTCCCGCTCGGCCTCGGCGCCGGCGATATCTTCCGACGCCGCGTGCGCCACCGTTTTGGCATAATGGATCATCGCCGTTGTCGAACAGTAGAGTTCCTGATCGGCTGGCAGCTCCTGGGCAATGATCTCCTGCCACTTGCCGAAGCGCACGAGCGCGTGCTGCTTCATCGGGATATAGCCTTCCAGGAAGTCGCCCATGGGCGGCGACTCCATGCGCAACAGCTCCTCCGGCGTCGTCGCGATCAACTCCTCGGCCGCCTCGATCGCCGGTTGGTACTGGCCCAGGAACATCGCGCCATAGATCTTGAAGTGATAATCGTGAATCCGGTAACCGGAATAGAAGTTCATGAAACCCCGGTGTTCGAGGTACTTGCGATCGGCCACGATCGCCTTCGAGTTGCCGTCGACCACCGCGTGGTAGTGGCCGCACAACACGTCGATATGCGTCGGCATGTGATCGAGATGGCCGGCATCGGGCACCAGGCCGCGCAGGTTGTCGCCTGCTTTCAAGGCGCGCTCGGGAAACGGCGACATCTCCATCAGATGTACATAAAGGTGCAGCAGGCCAGGATGCTGGTTGGCACCCAAGTGATCGAGTTCTTGGAATGCCTTCTCCATGACCTCCATCGCCTCTTCGGTACCGGCGTTCTCGGCGATGGCGCCGGTCGGCAGATCCCATAGCCGCCACGGCGTGCGGTTCAAAATAGCCTCGACAAAGACCGTGCAGACTTCGAGATCGTCAGGGAAGGCGCGAAACACCGTACGCATGGCGTCCGCGAAGGCGTCGTTCCACGGCTGGTAGTCATCGACCGGTTCGCGTGATTGATAACGCGCCGGCAACGCCTCGATCAGCGCCTGCTCAACCAGCGAGACCTTGGGCGACAACGCCTGGGCGGCTTCGATAGAGTCGGCGGCGCGCTTGAGCGAATTCTGCAGGTCCGCGGGATCGAACTTGTCCCACTCCTTGTTGTAGTTCGGGCCGACCGCATAGGCGATGCCCCAGTGCGCCATGGCGCACTGGGGGTCGTGTTCCAGGGCGGTTTCAAAACACACGATCGCTTCTTCGTGGTTGTAGCCATAGGTCCAGATCAGACCGCGATCAAACCAAAGCTGCGCGTCGGCCGAGCTCGTCGTGATCGGCCGCGAATAGGTGCCGAGATCGTAGTAGCCGTCATCCATGTCGCCCATGCCCCCATCGCCCCAAAGACAACCATCGTGAAGACGCCAACTATCTTGAAGGTCGCGCGGCGCTGCAACCGGAACCTTGTCTCTCGGCTGACGCCGCGTGTGTTCCTGGGATGCGGGCTGGCCTAGGCCGCGAGCAGGTTGTCGATTTCGTCGGCCAGGCGGTTCAGGTGGAAAGGCGGCTCTAAAGCCTCGTCCTCCAGCCTCGGCAACGCGCCTTCCTTTAGGGGCGCAGCGGAGAAACCGTGGCGGAACAGGATCCTTAGACCTGGAATCGCGGCGCCTGCGCGGCGTGCCAGTTCCGGCCCGCCAATACCCGGCAAATCCGTATCGGCGATCAGGATATCGAAGGCGCCAGGCAGAAGATCGCCGAACGCTTCGTGGGCATCGGCCACCGCCATAACGGCGTGGCCCTGGCGTGACAAGGCGCGCACAAGATAACAGCGCATGACATCGTCATGCGCTGCTAGCAGGATACGCGCCATGGCTTGCTCTAAACGCCCGGAGCCCGCCGGCCCCTTGCCGGCGCCGCTGGTCCTGTCGGGGTCAACTTTATGACCCCTGTTGATCGAACTGGTGACATAACCATGACCATAGTCTAAATCGCTGCCGTGACCGCTGTAAACGACAAGGACGAGTCCAACGTGCCGGAACCGGTCCGAATCCGCCGCCCGCGCCGACAAACGCTGCCGCTGGTCATCTCATCGCCCCATAGCGGACGCGACTATCCGCCTGAATTTCTGGCGCTTTCCAGGCTCGACCGGCTGGCCATACGCCGCTCGGAAGATGCCTTCGTGGACGAATTGGCGGCCGGTGCCGTCGCGCTTGGCGCGCCGATGGTCGCCGCGACCTTCCCGCGCGCCTTCCTGGATCCCAACCGCGAACCCTATGAACTCGACCCCCGCATGTTCGATTCGCCCCTGCCGGGCTGGGTCAACAGCCGCAGTCCCCGGGTGCGCGCCGGCCTCGGCACCGTGCCACGCGTCGTCGCCGGCGGCGCCGAGATCTATGCCGGCAAGCTGGAGCCCGGCGTCGCCGAAGAGCGGATCAAGCGCTACTACATGCCTTATCACGATGCGATTGTTGCGCTGCTGGACGAAACCCGGGCCAATTTCGGTATCGCCGTGCTTTTGGACTGTCACTCGATGCCGTCGGGCGAACGCGGCGGCCAAGGTGCCAAATCGCGCGCCGATATCGTGCTGGGCGACCGGTTCGGCCACGCCTGCGACGCCGACATCATGCGCGTCGCCGCCGAGACCCTGCGCGCACGCGGCTACCAGGTGCGCCGAAACGATCCCTATCCCGGCGGTTTCATCACCGAACACTATGGCCGCCCGGATATGGACATCCATGCGCTACAGATCGAACTGAACCGCAGCCTCTATATGAACGAGGCGCGCATGACGCGCGGCGCCGGCATGGCGGCGCTGAAAGCCGACCTGGAGCATCTGTTCGGCGTTGTCGCCAACCAAACCCTGCTGCTGGCGCCGCCGGCCAACGCCGCGGAGTAACCGACGCCATGGCCGCTCCGGACAAGCGCCTGGCTGAAGCTCTCTCCCACCATCGCGCGGGGCATCTGGATCAAGCGTTGCTTGGCTATCGCGCGGTGCTCGAAGATCAACCCCAATCCGCCGACGCCCATCATCTAATGGGACTGGCGCTCGACCAGAAGGGCGATCACGAGGCCGCCATCGCCGCCATCGAAAAGGCGGCCGCCTTGAAGCCGGCAAGCGGACTCTTCCACTTCAACCTGGCGCGCGTCTTAAGCGAAGCAGGCCATGATGACCGCGCACGCAGGGCCTATCGCGCCGCGATCGACATGAAGCCCGGCGATGCGGACGCGCACAGCAATCTTGGACTTTTGGAGGAACGCGCCGGTAAACCGGACGCGGCCTTGGCGGCGTTCGAGGCCGCGCTCGCTGTCGATCCCGGGCACCAGAAGGCGCGCGTCAACCTGGCGCGGACCTTGATTGCGCTGAAGCGGTTCGATGACGCCACAGCGCACCTCAAACACCTGACCGACCTGCCCGACGCGCCAGCCGAAGCATGGTTTCTGACCGGCACGTTGGCCGAGGATACCGAGCATTTCGATGACGCTATCGCGGCCTATCGCCGAGCGTTGGCGATCGCGCCCGATTTCGAGAAGGCGCGCAACAACCTGGGTACCGCCTTGCTCGGCGCCCAGCGTTACGGCGAGGCGCGGCAGGTGTTCAACGCCATGTTTGCGGTCAAACGCGGTGACGCCGGTTCCGACGCCGGAACGTTTACCGACGAGCGTTTCCCGGCTCGAGAGCACACGCGGCTTAGAACCTGCCGCTATCGGCTGACGGACAGCGCGGATCAAATCGACTATCTGATCGCAAACGATCTGCTGGACCCAAGCTGGGCGGCGGCGGCGGGACGTTATCGCGACGCCATCGCGGCCGTCGACCGCAGTCATCCCGCCGACAAGCCGGTCGTACTGGAAGGACTGGAGGCCGACGCGCTTGCCGACCTACACGACCGCGCCATTCGCGTCGCCGACACCACACCGCTCGCCGGACCCGCAATCGGGCAGGACAACGACTACGGGGCGATCGAAGACGCCTACCTCGCCGCCGCCACGTCGATCACCACGATCGATGGTTTTTTGAGCACCGAAGCCTTGAACGCGCTGCGCGACTACTGCCGCCAGTCGACGATCTTCTTCGGTCATAACGCGACCGGCTACGTCACCTCTTACATGGCCGACGGTTTCGCCTGCTCGTTGCTCTACACGATTGCCGAGGAATTGCAGGCGGCCATGCCGCGCGTTCTGGGCAGCCGCCCGCTGCACAACATGTGGGTCTACCGTCACGCCAATCACGGCGGCGGTGTCGATGCCCATACCGATGACGCGTCCGTCACCTTCAACTTTTGGATCACCGAAGCCGACGCCAACTTGGACAGCGATCACGGCGGCCTGATCGTCTATCAGCGCGAGCAACCGCTGGACTGGGACTGGGTCGACATGAACTTGCGCAAGAACGAACCGGATGTGAAAGCCAAGTACACGGCCTTTCTGGCGGAGGCGCCGGAGGTGCGCTTACCATACGGCGAGAACCGCGCGATCCTGTTCCACTCCAACCTGCTGCACAAGTCCGACCGCCTGACCTTCAAGGAAGGGTTCGATCAGCGGCGCATGAACGTGACGCTGCTGTTCGGCGAGCGCGGCACCTGACTTGCCGGTCACCACGGCCTACCGGTTTCTTCCACAAGCAGCCGGGGCGGGTAACAAAACCGTCACGGCGCAGAGCCTGACCCGTCACACTCGAGCGCTAGAACATGGCCTGACGGCGCATACGCGGACCTACACCCAGAGCCGGCGTCGTCACGATCGCCTCCCGGCGATTTAGAACCCCGCCTGCACGCTTGGAGGGGCCGTGACAACGGCCCCTCCTTTCTTTTTTATAGTGTCTCTAAAGGTTAACCATCTGTCGGGATTTGCCGATTTCGTGCAATTGCGTAACAATTCAATTCTGTGCTTTCGTTTGCGACGGCAGGCGGGCACCTGTGTTTGGTCACGACAGTCGCGGCATGCGACATCATTCGGGGGTACATCACGATGACTACTTGGCACCAGATCCGGCGCTTCGGACTTGCCCTGGCCGTTGTCCTCGCCGCGAGCGTTTGGGTCACGGAAGCGGCGCGGGCCAATATGACGATTTGCAACTATTCTCGCGGTCCCGTCGATGTTGCGATCGGCTACTACGATCATGAGTTCGACGAATGGGTCTCCAGCGGCTGGTACGAAGTGCGGGCTGGCAAATGCGACACGCTGTTCGTCCTGCATGAGTATGGCCCCGAGGAGTACGTCTATATCTACGCCGAGAGCCAACTCGGTGACGGCGAATGGTCGGGCGAGTACAACATGTGCGTCGACAACGATGCCTTCGAGATCTTCGGATGGGAGAACTGCAAGGCGCGCGGATTCTATTCCTACGGATTTGTCGAACTTGATGTGAGAAACGCCTCCACGTTCACCTACGACCTCATCGAGTAAGCGGCTGCTATGACCGGATTGTCGAAGGCGGCGTTGTCTTGGACGGACGCCGACTCCGCGATAATCCAGTCACGAAATGCACGACAGCCCGAATCGCTCAAGGTGCCCTTGGGATAGGCCAGGAAGTAGCCGTAGTCCGATAGCACAACCGGCGAAATCTGCACCAGACGCCCCGCGGTGAGATCGTCGGCGACCAGATCATCGTTGAGCGCCAGGCCCTGGCCGTCGATGACCGCTTGCACCCGAACGTTCGGATCGGGGATCACAAGATCGTTCCGCGTCAATGGATAGGTGCGGCCGGCCGCTTCAAACCAGTCAAGCCATGCGCTGCTGCCGTCGCGATCGTGCAGCAACGGCGTCTGCATGAACACCGCGTCCAGACCTTGATCAACGACCTGCTGTGCAATCGAAGCGCCGGCGGTCACAAACGCCGGGCATCGGAATAACCGTTCGATCTCCAGGTCTGACCAGTCGCCGCGGCCCCATCGTATCGCCATGTCGATGTCGTGGGATCTCAGATCGATCAAATCGACCAGCGGCTGCAGACGCAACGCCAGGTCTGGATGGTCGGCCATGAACATCATCAAACGCGGCGACAGCCAACGCGATGCGAAATACGTCGACAGGCCGATGGTGATGCGCGCCGCCGTTTCGCCGCGCAAGCCATCGATCGTGCGGTCGAGATCGCCGAACAGCGCCTGACATGTGTGCGCCAGCGTCAGCCCCTTCTCGGTCAGCGCAACGCCGCGATGCTGGCGGGTGAAAAGCTGGAAACCGAGTTCGGCCTCCAAGCGTTTGATCTGATAGCTGATCGCGCCTTTGGTCAGATGAAGCTCGTCGGCCGCCGCCGTAAAGCTCAGACAGCGCGCCACGACACCGAATACATGAAGGCTGTCATAGCTTCGAAAGGCCATCCTTTGCGTTTAGTAAAATTGAACGCAAAGTGCAAATCTTTTCAATTGTAGGGTGGATACATACGTCGTCTTCTGGCGTTCTGCTGGCACTTTCCTGATCGGGTGGCGCGCAGCGAATTTGATCGCAGGCGAAGGACATGCTGGGCTCGGACGGCGCGCATCACGCTTCAACCAACGCTGACGGACGCCGGCGCGCCGGCGGGCGTTCGGGTCGCGTCGCACGCCGACGGAACAGCGCCTTCGCCAAACCGGTGACCGTCACGCGCCGGATCCCAATCTATGACCTTCTCGACGAGGAGGCGCTTCAAGCGCTTGAGGCTCACACCGACTGGATCCTCAAAGAGATCGGCATCGAGTTTCGCGGCGATGAGGAAGCGCTTGGCTTGTTCAAAGATGCCGGCGCAACCGTCACCGGCGAACGCGTGCGCTTCGATGCCGGCCACGCCCGCGCTCTGTGTTCGACGGCGCCGGCAACGTTCCGGATGGAAGGCCGCGACTCCACCTCGTCGATCACGCTCGGTGGCAACGACACGGTCTTCATGCCGTCCTATGGCCCGCCCTTTGTCAGCGATCTCGAATACGGACGTCGCTATGCGACGATCGACGACTTCCGCAATATCGTGAAGCTCACCTATGCCACACCCTGGCTGAACCATTCGGGCGGCACCGTGTGCGAGCCTGTCGACCTGCCGGTCAACAAGCGCCACCTCGATATGGTCTATGCGCACCTCTGCTATTCGACCAAGCCGTTCATGGGCGCCGTCACCGCGCCGGAACGGGCCGAAGACTCGATCGCCATGGCGCGGCTCGTGTTCGGTGACGCCTATCTGGAAGACCACTGCGTCATTCAGGGCAACATCAACGTCAACTCGCCCTTGGTCTACGACCACATCATGTCCGGCGCGTTGAAGGCCTATGCCCGCGCCAACCAGAGCGTCGTCGTGTCGCCGTTCATCCTGGGCGGCGCCATGGGGCCGGTGACCCAACCTGCCCTGCTGGCCCAGGCGCATGCAGAAGCGATGGCCGGCATCGCGCTCAGCCAGCTCGTGCGCAAAGGAGCGCCGGTCGTCTATGGCAACTTCCTTACCACCATGGATCTGAAGTCGGGTGCGCCGACATTCGGCACCCCGGAAGCCAATCTCTCGACCTTCGCGATCGGCCAGCTCTGCCGCCGTCTCGGCCTGCCGCTGCGCTGCGGCGGTCATCTGACCGCATCGAAGGTAGCGGACGGCCAGGCGATGCAGGAATCCGCCGCCAGCATGATGGCCGGCATCATGGCCGGCTCCAACTTTGTCTTCCATGCCGCCGGCTGGCTCGAAAGCGGTCTCACCTTCGGCTATGAAAAGTTCGCCATGGACCTCGATCACTGCGGCATGATGTGGCGCTTGCTGGACGGCCTTTCGATCACGCCCGATGAACTCGCGGCTGACGCCTTTCGCGAGGCTGGACCGGGTAACAATTTCCTGGGCACCGCCCACACGCTCGCCCATTTCGAGACCGCGAACTACCTCTCCGATCTCGCCGACACGAAGTCCTACGAGCAGTGGGACGAAGACGGCCGGCGCGACATCGAACGGCGCGCCCACGACCGCTGGAGACAGATGCTGGCCGACTATCAGGCACCGCCGCTGGATCCCGCGATCGATGAGGCGTTGCAAGACTACATGGCGCGCAAAAAGGCCGCCGAACCCGATCAATGGCATTGAACCTTCAACCCGCAAGGAGACCGATCATGAACAAATGCCTGCGTATTCCCACCGGCGCCGTACCGGGCCTGGAGCCGACCGACTATATTCCCGCCGACGGCTTGCAGTCGGGCGAACCGAACGAACGGGGCTTGAGTTTCTACGCCGACCAGACCGGCCAGCTCGACGCCGGCGTGTGGGAATGCGAGCCCAACAAACACGTCATCGAAGCCGCGCCCTATGATGAGTTCGTCTATCTGATCGAGGGCCATATCGACGTCATTGACGAAGACGGCGGCGTCGAGAGCTACAAGGCCGGCGACAGCTTCATGATGCCAAGGGGCTGCAAGTGCACCTGGGACGTCAAGGCGCCGGTGCGCAAGCTCTATGTCGTGCTGACGGCGGAAGACTATAAAGGCTGAACCGCCGGTCACACGCAACTGAAACGATAAACCGCCGCGGCGGAAACGCGATAGAAACTCGCCGGGGTCATATCTGACGAACGCCAACACGCGTGACGAGATCGTTGATCGCCACGCGCCACAGGAGTTTGCCAATGACCCCGGAACAAATCATCCTTGTCCAGAACAGCTTCGGCAAGGTACTGCCCATTCAGGAGACTGCGGCGCAGTTGTTCTACGGGCGGCTTTTCGAACTGGACCCCAGCCTGGAGCACCTGTTCCACACCGACATGACCGAACAGGGCCGCAGGCTGATGGGAGCCATCGACAACGTGGTGCGTCACCTCGAAGACCTGGAAAGCATCCTGCCCACAATTCGCGACCTCGGCCGGCGCCACGCCGGTTACGGTGTCGAGCCCCGGCACTACGACACCGTGGCCGCGGCCCTGCTATGGACACTGGAACAGGGCCTGGGCGACGATTTTACCGACGATACCAAACAGGCGTGGGCGACAGCCTATGGCCTCTTGTCCTCGACCATGATGGATGCCGCGCAGTCACAGACCGCGCAACCGTCCTGACGCAAACGACAGCGCCCAGATGCGGCGCTGGTCTTCTTTGGCTTCGGATTCGCGGCGGGACTGCACTAGATTGGTGCGTCACCGCGTCTACCCGAGAAAGCCAAGGAGACCAGCATGCCACAACCCATCTGCGCCATCGTCGGTGCCGGCGAAGGTCTCGGCCGTGCGCTGGCCGCCAGATTCGCGCGCGAGGGTTTTGATATCGCCCTGGTGTCGCGCACCGAGATGGGCAGCAACGCGGCCGCCGAAGCCGCAGCGCTGGCTCGCGCGCAAGCCCGGGTCGAGTTTCAGGCCGCCGATGCGCACCAACCGGAGAGTATCGAGAAGGCGCTTGGAACAATCGCCGCCGACATGGGTGCTATCGACGTCCTTATCTATAACGTCCGCGACACGTTCACACGGTGCGAGCCGCTTGCCATGACCTATGCCGATCTTGAGGCAACCCATCGGATCGAGGTTGTCGGCGCGTTCGCGGCCGCCAAGGCGGCGCTGCCCGCCATGCGCGAACGCGGCCACGGCAGCGTGTTTTTCTCAAGCGCGACGGCGGCCTATCGCGGCTCGGCAACCCATCCGCTCTATGCCATCGGCAAGTTCGGCCTGCGCGGCCTCTCACAAAGTCTTGCGAAGGCCTACGCCAAGGATGGCGTACACATCGTTCATGTCCGGCTCGACTGCGATCTCGACGTGCCGCTGATGCAAGAAGCCTATGGCGACACCTACGATCCCAAGAACCTCGCCAACACCGACGACGTTGCGGAAACCTATTGGTGGGTCCACCAGCAACCGAAGTCCGCTTGGACCAACGAGGTCGAACTCAGGCCCTATACGGAAACGTGGACATATTGAGTGAAATCGACCCGAAAAAAGCCAGGCAGACTCACTCCTCGCCCTGAATGTGCTGGCGTACGGGATCGAGCCAGTCGGCGGTTTCGACCACGCCCCACACCGTGGCCGCCGTGACGGCCAGGGAAACCAGCGCGGTCAGCAACGCGATGAGCAACGCGACACCGTCCTCCTCCAGGTAGGCGAGCGCCAGCAGCATGACGGCGATCGCGGGTAGATACTGGCTGAACGGCACCGGCGAGACGATCGTCAGCCCCAGCAACAGCATGATCAGCCCGGTCACGCGTTTGGTGGTCTGAAACGGTGTCGGCCAGCGCGGCCAAATCAGACGCTCGACCCAACGAAGCCGGGGCGTGATGAAATTGATGACCCGCGCCAACCGGTCGACAGCAATCTTGCGCCGCGCGATGACACGCGGCAGCACCGCGACATCGTGACCCAGGATCATCTGGACCGCGGGCCAGGCAATCAGCACACCAACAACGAATGACGCACCGGGTACGAATGCGATGACGGCCATGATGAAGAGAATCAGACCGAACGAACGCGCTCCGAGCTGTTCTATCAACCAGCCGACGGACACCTCCGCGCCATCAGCTTCGTCGAGCAACCCCGACAGATGAGCCGAGGTCGGAATGTATCCCGGCGGTACTGAATGTTCTTTCGCCAACGCCCCTCCCTTGGAGCCGATGCATGTCGTTACCAGTTAGTCGAACAACTGGCTCCAGGTGCCGCCGCCCTTCTGCGTCTCGGAATAACGCCGGCCCCAGATCAGGCCGCCGTCAATGACGATGTCTTCGCCGTTGATGAAACTGGCCTCGTCGCTGGCAAGGTAGAGCGCCGCCGAAGCGATGTCGTCGGTGACGCCTGCGCGTGGGATCGCCTGGATGCCGGCCAGGACCGTCTTCACCTTCTCGACCGTCTTTTCCGCGTCCTCGATCTCCATGCCCATGGACTTGCCGAATATGCCGGTGGCGATACCGCCCGGTGAGATCGAGTTGACGCGCACGCCGTCTTCGCCCAGCTCCATGGCCGCTGAGCGCGTGAAATGGATGACCGCCGCCTTGGCGATGCCATAGATCATCGAACCGCTGTAACCCGCGCGGTGGCCGGCGACCGAACCAACGTTGATGACACTACCGGCGCCTTGCGCGCGCATCGCCGGTGCGGCGAACTTGGTATGCGCGATGGCGCCGCGCACATGGACCTGGATCGCCGTATCGAACGCGTCAAGCGGCAGGTCTTCCAAACGCGCCGCCGGCGCCGGCGCGCCCGCATTGTTCATCAAGACGTCGATGCGGCCGTGCGTATCCAGCGTCTGTTTGATCGTACGTTCGGCATCCGCCACGCTACCGGCGTCGGCTTCGATGAATGTCGCGCCGGTCGCTGCGGCGACCTCCTGGCCAAGCGCTGCCCGGCGACCGGTGAAGACGACCTTGGCGCCCTCCTCGATGAACCGTTCGACAACGCGATGGCCGATGCCGGTGGTGCCGCCGGTGACGACGGCGATTTTGCCTTCAAGCCTCATAAATCGACCCTTTCCCCTCCGCATACATCCTTAGAGCGAGTGTCCGGTACGACCTCGATACCGTCAAACTCTTCCGTTGGTTTATGGTCAATCGCATTGACCAGAGCTTGTCCGCCCGGCTAGCGTCCCGCCACACAATCAAAAAAGGACGCAAACGCCATGGCTGCCGACGACATCGAAACCGTGACCCAGTTTCCACGCGAGGTCGTGGAGCTTCCCAACGAGTGGATCACCCTGTCGGATGGCACGCGGCTGGCAGCGCGTATCTGGATGCCGAAGGATGCCGAAGACGACCCGGTACCGGCAATCCTGGAGTTTCTGCCCTATTGCAAACGCGACGGCACCGCCGAGCGCGACGAACTGACACACCCCTATTACGCCGGCAACGGTTATGCCTGCGTGCGCGTCGACATGCGCGGATCCGGCGAATCCGATGGCATCCTGGAAGATGAATACCTGAAGCAGGAGCAGGATGACGGTCTGGAGATCCTGGAATGGATCGCCGCCCAGCCCTGGTGCACGGGCAAGACCGGTATGATCGGTATCTCGTGGGGCGGCTTTAACGGGTTGCAGATCGCCGCGCGCCGGCCGCCGTCCTTGAAGGCCATCGTCACCATCGCCTCGACCGACGACCGCTACGCCGACGACATCCACTACATGGGCGGCGTCATGCTGAACGACAACATGTCGTGGGCCGCCACCATGTTCGCCTTCAACACCCGCCCGCCCGATCCCAACCTGGTCGGCGACAAGTGGCGCGATCTGTGGATGCAGCGTCTGGAAGCCAACGACCCCTGGATGATCAAGTGGCTCGACCACCAGCGCCGCGACGAACAGTGGCAGCACGGTTCGGTGTGCCAGAACTATGACGACATCGAATGCGCCGTCTACGCGGTTGGCGGTTGGGCCGACGGTTATTCGAACGCCGTGCCGCGCCTGCTCGCCAACCTCAAGGCGCCCGCCAAGGGCATTGTCGGCCCGTGGGCGCACAAGTATCCCCATTTCGCCGCGCCGGGCCCGCGTATCGGCTTCCTGCAGGATACGTTGCGCTGGTGGGACTACTGGTTGAAGGATGTAGAGACCGGCATCATGGACGAGCCCGCCTATCGCGTGTGGATGTCCGACCACGTGCCGCCGCAGACATACTATGACGAGCGGCCCGGCCGCTGGGTCGCCGAACCGTCATGGCCCTCCGACAACGTGGAGAACCGCACGTTCCACCTAAACACAGGCGGTCTGGGCGATAGCGCCGGCGACAACAGCGCCGTCGCGATCAACACGCCGCTCACCATGGGCGCCGGTCAGGGCGAGTGGTGTGGCTACGGCCTGGTGCCGGACGCGCCGGTCGACCAGCGTTTCGACGACGGTTGCGCCGTCGTGTTCCAGACCGAACCGCTGGACGAAGCGGTTGAAATCATGGGCGCGCCGGTACTGAACCTCACCGTCAGCGCCGACAAACCGAACGCGTTCATCGCCGCGCGCCTGTCCGACGTCGCGCCCGACGGATCGGCGACCCGCGTCACGTATGGTGTCTTGAACCTGACCCACCGCGACAGTCACGAAAAACCGGAAGCGCTGGAGCCCGGCAAGACCTATCAGATCCGCTTGCAGTTGAACGATGCCGCACAGCGGTTCGAGAAAGGCCATCGCATCCGCGTCGCGCTTTCGAACACAATGTGGCCGTTGTTCTGGCCGTCACCGGAACCGGTGACCGTTACCTTGACCGCAGGCGCCAGTACGCTCGACCTGCCGGTGCGCCCGCCGCGCGACGAGGACGCCAAGCTCGCACCGTTCGGCCCTCCCGAGGCGGCCGAGCCCTGGGACTTGAGTGAGGTCGAACCGGACCGGCCTTACGCACGCCGCGTCGAACGCGACGATGTCACCGGCGAGCTCGTGCAAAGCGTATCGAGCGGCGGCGGCATGTACCGCCTCAACAAACTCGGTTGGGAGTTCGGTTCGTCCTCCGACCATCGCTTTTCCGTGCGCGATGGCGACCCGACAACGGCGCGTATCACTATCGCCTGGACGGTCCGCTTCCGACGGCCCGATACCGGTTTCGACGTCAGTGCCAAGACGACGTCCACGATCACCTGCACCAAGGACAGCTTCATCTTTTCCGCCGACCAGGAGGCCTTCGAAGGCGATAAGCGCATCCAGGCCAAGACCTGGAATACGGAAGCCAAACGCGATCTGAACTAACTCGCGGCGCAAAGAACGTTACCGCGCCCCGGATCAAGTCCGGGGCGCGGATGTGACGTCACAACACCGCCAGTACCGCGCCGCAACAACCTGGACAGGCGGTCAAAAGGGTTGACACCGGGCGCGATCCATCGCCCGATGTTCAGACTATGTGGCTATACACATTACAGCGCCTGGGGCTCGCTGTTCTCATCGTTTGCTTGGCCTTGTTGATCCTGTTGAGCGCCATCCATATGGTGCCCGGCGATCCGGCCGGCATAGCGCTGGGCCCCCGTGCGACGCCAGAGATGCGTGAGGCGTTCAAGGCCAAGATGGGCTTGGACAAGCCCTTTGTTATTCAATACGTCACCTTCCTGGGCAACGTCGTCACCGGCGACCTTGGTTCCGATGTCTGGTCCAACCGCCCAGTCAGCCGGATCATCGGCGAACAGCTGCCGCACACCTTGGCGCTGACGTTCATGGGTCTGGGCTGGGCCGTGTTGATCGGCATCCCCATGGGTTGTTTTTCCGCCGTCAACCGCAACAGTTGGCTCGACAAACTGACCGGTGTCCTGTCGGTCGCGGTTATCGCGATACCATCGTTTGTTGTCGCGCTCTACGCCTTGCTGCTGTTCGCGGTCGAGCTTCGATGGCTGCCGGCGATCGGCGCCGGCGAACCCGGCGATCTTTGGGACCAGTTCCGCCATCTGATACTACCGTCGATTGCAGTCGGTCTGGGTTGGGTCGGTTATTTGGCGCGTATCGTGCGCGCCTCGATGCTGGAGATCCTGGGCGAGAACTTTATTCGCATGGCGCGCGCCTATGGCTTGCCGAAAGCCCGCATAACCTATGTCTACGCGTTGAAGCTCGGCATTTTGCCGACGGTGGCGCTTCTGGGCGTTGGTATCGGCGCGCTGCTGTCAGGCGCCGTCTTCGCCGAGATCATCTTTGCGCGGCCCGGCATCGGCAAGATGGTCTATGACGCCGTGCAGACCCGCAACTATCCCATTGTCATGGGTGGCGTTTTGGTCACCACCGTTCTCTTTGCCTTGGCGACCTTGATCGCCGATCTCATCACCGCAACCCTGGATCCCCGTGTCCGTCAAAGCCTCTAACATAAGCGCCGCCGAACCGTCGGCCGACGCGGACGCCCCGATCCGGCGCGATCCGCGCTTCGCGTGGCTGTGGCAGCTTCTGCGCGAACCGCTGGGTTGTTTCGGTCTGATCCTGGTGTTGCTGATCGTCTTCAGCGCCGTCGGCGCCGATTTCCTCGCACCTTATGACTATAAAGCCCTAAACGTGCAGGCTCGGTTGGAGCCGCCCAGTTGGGCGCACCTGATGGGCACCGACAACCTGGGCCGCGATACGTTCAGCCGCATCCTGTATGGCGGACGCATTGCGCTGGTGGTGGCTTTTGTCGCGGTCGGCGGCTCGCTGGTCATCGGCCTGATCCTCGGCATGCTCGCCGGTTACGGCCCGCGCTGGCTCGACAACCTCGTTCTCCTGGTCTTCGACGCCGTCCGCTCGTTCCCCTACATCATGTTCGCGCTGGCCGTTATCACCGTGGTCGGCCCCAGTCTCTACACCATCATCTTTGTCGTCGTGGTGACGTCGGTGCCGGGCTATGGGCGCATTGTGCGTTCCGCGACGCTATCGATACGCAATACCGAATTCATTCTGGCCGAACGATCGCTCGGTGCCGGCACCATGCGCGTGCTCGGTCAGCACGTTCTGCCGAACGTCGTCGCGCCGCTTCTGATCCTGGGCAGCATGGATATTCCGGTTGTCATCACGTTCGAAGCCGGCCTCTCCTTCCTCGGCCTCGGCGTCAAACCGCCGACGCCAAGCTGGGGTTCGATTCTGAACGACGGTTTCGGTTTCATCCGCAACACGCCGTGGCTGGTGGTCGCCGGCGGCATTCCGCTGATCCTGACGACACTGGGCTTCACCTTCTTAGGCGAAGCGTTGCGCGACGTCTTCGATCCCAAACTCAAGAAGGACCGATGAGCGACCAGGGGAGCACATCGGCCAACGGCGGCGGCGCGAACGTCCTTGATATCAAGGATCTTTCGATCAGCTTCCGTACCGCGCGCGGCACCGTGCGTGCGCTGCGCCACGTCAACCTGCAGGTACCAAGAAACAAGGTCGTCGGCATCGTCGGCGAGTCCGGTTGCGGCAAGTCGACGCTGATTTGGACGGTCCTGCAACTGCTGGCGCCTAACGCCATGGTCGATTCCGGCGAGGTGTTGTTCGAGGGCGAAGACCTGCTGACCAAGCCTGAGTCCGAGCTCACCAACATTCGCGGCCAGCGCATTTCAACGATCTTCCAGGATCCGATGACGGCCTTGAACCCGGTCATCTCGATCGGCACGCAGATGACGGATATCCAATACCGTCTGAAGTCGTCGATGGCGGAAAAGCGCAAGCGCGCCGCCGATATGCTGGCAAGTGTCGGCATTCCCGATCCGGCTGAGCGGTTGAACGAGTACCCCCATCAGTTCTCCGGCGGCATGCGCCAGCGTATCTGCATCGCCATGGCACTGATGATGAACCCGCCGCTGTTGATCGCCGACGAACCGACGACGGCGCTCGATGTCACGCTGGAAGCGCAGATCATCCATCTGATGCGCGAACTGCAGCGTGACTTCGAATGTTCCATGATGTTCGTCAGCCATAATCTCGGCCTGATCGCCGAACTGTGCGACGAGGTCGTCGTCATGTATGCCGGCGAAGTCGTCGAACAGGGCGAGGTGCGCGACCTCTTTCACAACGCCCAGCATCCCTATACGCAGATGCTGCTGGAATGCGACCCCGCCCGTATCGAAGAGCGCATGCGTAACCTGCCGACCATTTCCGGCAGCGTGCCCGACATGATCGACCTGCCGCCCGGCTGCATCTTCGCGCCACGTTGTCCGAAGGCCTATGAGCCGTGCCTGCAGGAACCGCCGGCGACCTATGACGTGCGTTCCGATCACGGCGCCCGCTGCTTCCTGGTGCGCGATGCCTGAGCTTCTTGAAATCGATGACCTGCGCGTCAGGTTCCGCGTCGCCGGCTTCATCAAGAGCCTGATCAGCCAGATCGACGACCCCTTTATCGACGCGGTCATGCATGTCAGTTTTCACCTGAAGCGCGGCGAGACCTTCGGACTGGTCGGCGAATCCGGTTCGGGCAAAACCACGCTGGGCCGCGCCATCATCGGTCTGGTCGATGCTCAGGAAGGCAGCATCCGGTTCGAGGACAAGGAACTCGTCGGCCTGGCGAGCGGCGCCTACAAACATGTTCGGCGCAACATCGCCATGATGTTTCAGGATCCCATCGCTTCGCTCAGCCCGCGTAAAAAGGTACGCAGCCAGCTTAAAGAACCGTTCAAGATTCACGGCGTCTCCGACAACAACCTGGATCAGGAAGCCCGGCGCCTGCTGAACCTGGTCGGCCTGCACGAAGGTTTCCTGGGCGCTTATCCACACCAGCTTTCCGGCGGTCAGGCGCGCCGCGTCGGCGTTGCCCGCGCGCTCGCGCTGAACCCGAAGATGATCATCGCTGACGAACCGACCGCCGGCCTCGACGTGTCGGTGCAAGGCGAGATCCTGAACCTGATGAACCGGCTACAGGACGAAATGGGCCTGAGCTATCTGGTCATCACCCATAACCTGCCGGTCGTGCGTCACATTTCCGATCGGTTGGCCATCATGTACCTCGGCCGTTTTGTTGAAACCGGCCCGACCGACGTCATATTCAAAAGGCCTGCGCATCCTTACACCCTGGGCCTGCTGTCGGCGGTACCGGAGCCCGACCCGGACAAGAAACGCGCGGAGGTCGAGCTGAAGGGCGAGGTGCCGTCGCTGCGCCGCCGCCCGTCCGGCTGCGAGTTCAACACCCGCTGTCCCTTCGCCCAGGCCAAATGCCGCGAGGTCGTGCCGGCCTATACCGAGATCGAACCCGGTCGCTGGACAAGCTGCCACTTCCCCTTCCCCGACCCCGCCGACGCCAAGGAAGCCGGGACGATTTAGCGCGCGGCGCTGCCACGTCTGCTGGCAATGGGAACCTCATACCCCCGCTGTTCGGGTTCATGATCAACCAGAAATTCTGGAAAACCCGCGGCGCGCAGATCTTCGCCACAGTCATCTTCCAATCGCTTGACCACCATGGATGACCAGACCCGCGGACCATAGCGTTTGAGGCCGTCGCGCATGATCTCGACACATAGCGGCGACAATTCGAGCGGCACCGAAAGGCTCTTGCCGAGTTGATCAAACAGGGTCAGATCCTTGACTTCGTGGTCCATGGTAAAATTGATGTTGTAACTGCCGTTCAAGATGAGCTGACCTTCCGTCTCATGAACAAAGGAGTTGCCGGACGAGACGCGAATGGCCTCATAGGCTACGCCAAGATCAATGCCGGCTTTCTTGGCCACCATGAAAGCCTCACCGGTCGAGATGAGCTGCACGCCGGCCAGATAGTTCGTGATGACCTTCAAGACAGATGCGGATCCAAGCGAACCCGTGTGGACGATCTGGCGGCCCATGACGGTCAGCAGCGGCAGCACCGTCTCGAAGGCTGCACGCTCGCCACCGGCGAAGATGGCGATGTTACCCGTGGTCGCGCGGTGACAGCCGCCAGAGACCGGCGTATCCATCGCGACAGCACCCTTCGCCGCGACAAGGGCGCCCAAGCGTTTCACCTCCGCATCATCGGTCGTCGACATCTCCATCCATATTTTGCCGTCAGACAGGCCATCGAGGATGCCGTCTTGTTGTTCCATAACTTCTGCAGAGACGTCTGGGGATGGCAGGCAAGTGATAACGACGACGCTTGCTTCGGCCAGCGCCCGTCCGGTGTCGGCCCAGGTGGCCCCTGCCGCGAGCAAAGGGGCGGCAGCAGCCGCATCGATGTCGCGCACGGTTACCGCAAACCCCGCACGCAACAGGCTGCCGGCCAGTTTCGCGCCGACATTGCCGAGACCGACAAATCCAATTCTCATGTTGCTGTTACTCCTCGCAAAAAACCAATCGGCTCACGTCCGCGCGTAGTTCTTTGTCGCGTCGGACCGCACATATTGTTTGGAGGCATCGAAAAACGGCTGATAGTCCCAGTGGGTGCCGTTTCGATGCATGGCAGGCAGAATGATCTTCTTGCATTGCAGCCGACGCTGAATCTCCGGCTGAATGCCGTCGGTGTCGAACGTCGTCACAATGATGTCGTGGAGTTCTTTCTCAATGTCCTCGTGTTCCGGCTGGCCGGCGAGATTCCGCCATTCTCCCGGATCGGCGACCACGTCGAACAACTGCGGGTTTGCGTCCTGAATATAGGTGTATTTGAAACGGCCCCGACGGATCATGAAACAGGCGCGAAACGGCCCTTCGCCATGGTATTCGGAAATCGCCATACGGTTTGCGCCGTCGTCTGTTCCATCAACCAGCGCCAGCAGGCTCTCGCCTTCCATGGGAAGCCGCATGTCTTCGCCGATCCCTGCACAATCAAGCATGGTAGGCGCAAGATCGATCAGGGATACCGGTGTGTCGAGGCGCTTGCCGGCCGGTATGCCTGGTCCCGACAGAATGAGCGGGATGCGCGACGACCATTCATAGAAACTGCGTTTCTGGATCATGCCTTTTTCGCCAAGCATGTCACCGTGGTCACCGGAAAATATGATCACCGTGTCGTCGGATAGACCCTGTTCGTCCAAGACATCAAGCAGCTTGCCGACTTTGCAATCGACATAACTCAACAACGCGTAATAGCCGTGGCGCATCCGGGCGATACTCTCGGCACTAACCACGTCGCGGATGGTGTCCAGGCCATGCCATTTGTTCAGCGCGCGATCCATGGCGGAATAGGTCTCCGCCATGTTGTCGGGAAACGCCGGCACGTCGATCGGCGCGCCTTCATACAGATCCCAGAACTCCTTGGGCGCGATGAAGGGTGGATGCGGGCTGGTGAATGACGTCACCAGGCAGAACGGCTCGTCGTGTTCGGCCCGCAGAAACTCCAAGCTGCGGAACGCGTTTTCTTCGTCGAACTGAAGCTCGAGCACCCAACCTGGCCCAACCCCGTCGCCTTGGTACTGACTGGGAAAATCGAACGCCATGCCTTCGGCATTCGCCCGCGGTTCCTCGTACGTCCAGTCATAGGTTGACGGATAGACATCCGTCGTCAGACGTCTTCTGAAGCCGTGTAACTGATCTGCCCCAATGAAATGCATCTTGCCGCTGAGAACCGTCTCGTAGCCAGCGTTTGTGAGGTAGTGGGCGAAGGTCGGCACAAGGGAAGGAAACGAGTCACCGTTGTCGTAACACCCGATCAGCGACGCACTTCTTCCGGTCATAAAGGAGGATCGGGCGGGCACGCAGCATGGGCAAGGCGTGTACGCGGCATCAAAGCGTACGCCGCGCTCCACGAGCCGATTGAGATGAGGTGTCTGGACCACGTTGTGCCCATAAGCGCCGAGCAGAAATGGTGTGATCTGATCGGCCAGAATCACCAGAAAATTCGGTGTGGTTGGCGTTCCCTTCATCATGGCATTCGCGCTCCGACCAGCATGGCTTTCTATCGTTTCGTTCGGCATCTAAAGCTTTGCCCTAAAGACCAAATTCCGGATGCCGAACACGACTCGACCATCCGGAAGACGGAGTGTGTGGCCATGCTTGGCAAAAACAAAATGAATGATTATAGGTCTAAGGCATCGATTTGTTTGTCCATAATTCGGGACCTAATCCCATGCGTTATCACGTACCGGCCCTACCCGCCCTGCACGCCTTTGAAGCGGCAGCGCGACATGAAAGTTTTGCCGCAGCAGCGAACGAATTGAACGTGACTCAGGCGGCGGTCAGCCATCGCGTCCGGCTGCTCGAAAACGAACTGGGATGCAAACTCTTCGAACGCAGGCCGCGCAAATTGGTCCTCACCGAGATGGGCAAGGCGTACTTGCCACCTGTACGCAAAGCTTTCGACGGCCTCTCGATTTCCACCGCGGGGCTGTTCGGTCCAACAAGGACGCGGGCGCGATCGCTCAAGATACGCGCACCCATATCCTTTGCGACGCTCTGGTTGGCGCCACGCCTCGATGGTTTCAGCAAACTCTATCCGGACATTGATCTGCGGCTCAATTCATCGATCTGGGCAGAAAAAATGCCGGGCGACGACATGGATATCGAGATCCGGTTTGGCCACGGTCTGTGGGACGGCTATAACGCCGAGCGCATTAGCAGTGAAATTGGCGTGCCGGTTTGCAGCCCCGAGACCAGGAAAGCAGTCGGTCACATCCGCAAGGTAAGCGACCTGACAAGCGTCGAACCGATCTACACGTTGAGTCTCGAGGATTTGTGGCAACGCATGTTCCGCTTGGCCGCGTTGTCGGACGACGCCATGCCCGCCGGGGTCGTTGTTGATTCCACCATGGCCGCTCTTGAGCTTGCAGCAGCCAGCCGGCGTTTTGCCATCGCTCCGACAAATCTCCTTGCGCCCTACTTGGAGTCCAGGCGCCTCGTCGTCGCCCTCGATACCGCCGTCCCGATCGAGCCGGCCAACCACCTCTTGACGCCCACCACCTCGCAGGCACCCAAACCTGAAGTTCTCCTCTTTCGCGAATGGCTCTTGAAACAGGCCGCACAACAGGCATCGGAGTGGGAGCGATACACGTTCTCCTGATCCGCGACGGTGTTACATGGCGATAGCGCGTAGTGCTCGCGGATAGTCAGCCAGCGTTTCGCAGCCTGTCTCGGTGACGAGAACACTCTCGCTCAGGCTGACGCCGTAGCGGCCGGGAACGCGCATGGCGATCGGCAGGTGGAAGGTCATGCCAGGCTGGAATACCTCCTCCACGCCCTCGGCGATGAAGCCGATGGTTTCGGCCCAGGTCGGCGGATAGCCGATGCCGATGGTGTAGCCATAGGCACCCAGGAAAAAGCCGAGATCGTCGATTTCCTTGTGCGCCGCTTTGGCCGCCATGGCGACGTCATGGAACTGGCGTCCTGGCTTGATCTCATCCAGCAGCGTCTGGACACAGGTCTGCACCGCCGCCTCGACACCGCGCATCTCGACATCCGGCTCACCCAACACCGCGCAACGCATCAAGGGCGAGGTATAGCGTTTGAAACACCCGCCATACTCCATGAAGACCGCGTCGCCCGCGGCAATGGGGTAGCGCCGGTGGGTCTGGTGCCCGCCGCCGGTGCGCTGGCCCGTGGTGACGATCGGCTGGATCGAGACGAAGTCGCTGCCCGCCGCCAGCATCGCGTCGAACCCGGCACGGCACACGTCGTTGTCCGTCGCGCCCGGCCGGATAACGGCCATGGAGGCATCGACCCCCGCCATGGTGATCTGGGCGGCACGTCGATGACAGGCGATTTCCTCGTCCGACTTGATCATACGCAACCGCGCGACCAGGTCGGTCGTGTCAACCAGATCCGCCTTGCCAAGACGCTCGACCAGCGCGCCGTGAACGTCAAGCCGCAATCCCTGCCGCGCCGGCTGCAACCCGATCCTGCCACGATCGAGGCCACGGGCTTTCAAAAGCGCCGCCAGATGACCACCCGAACCCCCGGACTCGTACCAGCCGAAAAAGACGCGGTCGTCGATCCATGTCGTGTTAACGGCCGATGGCGACTCCACGTTCATCGCATGCAGGATCGGATCGCCGTCGCGCGGCACGATCAGACAGGCATAGATGTCGCTGGCGAACGTGTCGTAACCGGCGACGTAGTTGAGATCGCAGGTGTGAGTCAGGAGAAGCAGATCAAGATCGGCCTCCGCCATACGCGCGCGCACGGCCTGCAGCCGCGTCTGGTAGCTCGCAACCGGAAAGGCTAGTTCACTGCCGGCGCTAGCCTCGGCCAGCCTGCCAGCATAGACCGATGTCTCCATGGTATATGTCCTTGGCGCGCCGCTCAGCGCGCGGCGTTGTCGTGGAACAGATAGACCGGGCTGGTCCAGGCTTGGAATCCATCTTCGGTGGTGACACGAATCCACAAGGGGTTGTCGCCATCGTTGTGCAGCGGCACGGTGACGGACTCCGTTATCGGCTCAGGATCAAGCACCGGCGCCAGACGAAACAGGTGGACCGCGAGGTCCAGACCGCCCGCGTCGATGATGTGATCGTCACGGCCGACCGTTGCCAAGTCGACGTCGGCCGTCACGAAATTTGTCTCGAGCGCCACGCGTGCGCCCTCACCTTCATCGAGCCAGACGTCGAAAGCGCCGAAGTTGCCGGCGGTTACCGAGTCCCAGGAAAGCGTCTTGTCGTCGTCCTGGCGCAGCGGACGGTCAGGGTTCCAGGCGTTGATCTCCCGCGTCGCCGTGATCGCACAATTCTCGAAACGTGCGCGCCCGGTCCACCGCGCCTTGGCGCCCCGCCCCTTCACCTGCGCGCCGCGCCACAACACGCGAAGCCGGTTGCTGGACGCGGCTTCGGCCGGATTACGGATGGTCGCGATCGTCTCCATGCCGTTCAAGACGTCGATACGTACAATCGGCGCGCGCGCCTGAACCGTGAACCGCAGCGTCACCGCATCGTCCGTGGTCGCGGCGATGTCACCCATCATGAGGGTCGAGACGGGATCGCTATCGCAGACCTCGACCTTGGGGTCGGACGCGAAGAAGGCGAACGGCTGGCTGCCCTCCACCGCCAGATCGATGTGCAAACGGTCGCCGGTCGTCGCGTAGTGACGGCGTCGCTTCAAACAATCGAACCAGGCATCGCGCGTCAGCTCCGGCATCAGGAAACAGGTCAGGCCGCCATAGGCGCCGAACTCCGAAGCGCCGGGATAGCTGGCACCGGGTCGCCCCTTGTGCCCGTCGCTGTTGGCGACGACGCCGACCCGATGGCCAAGCTTGAAGCAGTCTTCCATCAGCCACTCGAACGTGCCCCATGCCGAGTGGATCTCCATCGCGGTTTCCAGCCGGCTGTCGTGGGCATAGGCGACATCGGCCGGCCGGCCGCCGATATGGGCGTAGACCAGACAGTCCTCGTCCTGAAGCGCCGCGAACAGATCACGCGCCGTCGTCGCGTCGCTCGCGATGTCGCGGCGGTCGCTGATCAGGGCGTGGGACGAACGCCGGATCGCGCGGCCCTCGTTGCGGAAATAAACATTACGGTCACCGCCGACGCCCGTGTTGCCCGACCACTCGTAGCCGGGCAGCGTCAGAAACCGCCCGTCGCGATGAAACTCCGCGGTCAGCTCGTTGATATGATCCCAGAACGCGCCGTTGATCTGGAAATCGTTCGCCTGATGGCTTGTCGCATCAAGAAAGGCGAGATCGCGGGCGAAGGTGAAGTATTCGCGCGCCGTGTTGATGCCGACGGATTCGCCGCTCTGCCCGTGCATGTCGCCCCAATAACCGGCGACATTGCCGTCCCGGATAACCAGCGGGTTGGTGACAGCCAGCAGCTCGCCGTCGGGCGTGCGCATCTCGATGGCCAACGTGCCTTCCTCGGCGCACGACAAACCGTCGATCACCAACGCGCGCCGGCCCTTCTCGAACCGCACCGTCTGCGGCAGACCGTCAATCGGATGAACGCTGGCGAGAACCAGTGCCGCATCCACCTGATCGGATGGATTGCCGAAACTGTCTTCGGCCTTCAGGCTCAAACGAAATGTCTCGCCCGGCCGGCGCATGGTCGGCAGGACCGCTTTCCATACCGCCGGCGGGCCCGGCACGATGGCGATGGTCGGACTTTGCGTGACCGGGATGAAATGGCCGGTGGCGCAGACATCGGCCAGCACCTTAAAGGCAAACTCGGACTCGCAGAACGACTGCAATCGGAAGCCCGGCGAGCCGCCGGACCGGTCGCCGATGACGACCTCGACACGATCGCCTTCGCGCAGATAACCCTTCGAGACGGTCACGGTCAGCGCCTGGTACCACGGCCGTTGATGGCCATTCGCGTTGAACGAGAGGTTGAGCGGCACACCGTTGGAGCTGGTCGCGGTTACGTAGTTCAGGCCAGCGGGGTCGGTCATCTGCAGCGCACCACCATCGGCCGTGAAGCGGAAAACGATACGGATTGATCCCGTGTCGTCCAGGCCGTAGCGCCCGGTGACATAGGTCAGCCGAAACGTCTGGAAGCTGCGCGCCTCGAACGCACCCTTCGGCTCCAGATCGGCGTAACCGAACAGGACCGGGTCCTCCGCCGGCCTGGCATCGGAAAAAACCTCACCCAGAAGTTCCGGTGATGGTTGCGACATAGCGTCCAGCCCATGCTACCGCGACATGATCGCCGCTATGGTTCAGACGTTACTCGAAGCACAGGACCGGACCAATCGCGAAACGCACCCCAGCGCATGGCCGTGGACTTGGCCCGCCGACCGTCTTGCTGCACTCTGCTCATTGATGCGTCAAATTGGATGCCGACCAACCATGCTCCACCACATCTCCATGCCCGTCTCGGACCTTCGCGCCGCACGCGAACTCTATGACGCCATGCTCGGCGCGCTCGGCTATCGCTGTGTGGGTGAAGCCGACGGTTTCGTCGGCTATGGCATCAATGATGGTGAAGATAAGCTGGCTCTGAAACACTGCTCGACCGCCGCGGCCGCCGGTGAGGGGTTTCACGTGGCGCTCGGCGCCCCATCACGCGACGCCGTCGACCACTTCCATCGTGCCGCCCTTGAAGCCGGCGCCACCGACAACGGCGCACCGGGCCTTCGAACCCGCTACGGCCCGACCTACTACGCGGCCTTTGTCATTGATCCCGATGGTCACCGGCTTGAGGCCGTCCACAAGTAAGCCGCGCCGTCACGCAACGCCCATACGCCAACGGAGAACGCCATGAGCGAAACGATTACCGGCGGCTGCCTGTGCGGCGCCGTGCGTTACAAATCAAGCGAGCCGCCCAACGAGGTCTACGCGTGCCACTGCCGCTACTGCCAGCGCTACACCGGCAGTGCATTCTGGGCCGGCGCAAAGTTCCCTGAAGGGTCGCTGTGCTTCACCGAGGGCACGCCGCATACCCACAAAGCAACGCCGCTCCTTGAACGCTACTTCTGCGCGGAATGCGGTAGCTCGATCGGCCTGCGCTACATCAAAGCGCCCTGGCCGGATTACGAACCTGGCATGGAAGTGGGGATTGGCAGCTTGGACGATCCGACGGCCTTCGAACCCGCCTATCACTTCTGCGTCGAGAGCAAACTCGCATGGCCGCATTTCGACGAGGCGATCCCGCTTTTGCGCGGTGACGAGGATGAAGGTCTTGCGGCCGCGTTCGACGACGTTTCTAAAGGTGACGACTAGCCCAGCCTAAACCTTCGTCCAGATCGCCAGTTGGTTGCCGGAGGGATCGTGGAAGTGGATGCGTCGGCCGCCGGGGAAGTCGTGGCGCTCGGCAATTTCGCCGCCGACATTCATGACGGCCCTTTCGGCGGCGGCCAGATCGTCGGCATAGAGAATCACCAATGCGCCGCCACGGGGCGGGCGTTCGCTCACCTTGCGGAAGCCGCCTTCAAGGCCGGCGTTGGAAAAGGCCATGTACGCATCGCCCCATTCCTCGAACGTCCAACCGAAGGCCGCGCCGTAAAACGCCTTCGTCGCGGCAAAATCGATTGCCGGCAACTCCACGTAACTGATATTCATACCCATCCCCGTGTTCATATTATGTTCTCTACCATCGCGAAACACGCAATGCAAGGAAATCGCTGAAAAATCAGGCCAAATTCAGACGGCGCGGCTTACCAGCCGACGGTGCCCGGGCCACCCTTGAAGGGGCCGACGATGGCGGGTGTGATCCAGCCGCCGTAGAAGTCGCCTTCCTGGGCGCTCACCTTGTCGTGGCCAACCCAGCAGGCATCGACACGCGACGCATAGAACGCCAGGTAGCCGGCGATCGCCTTGAATGGTGCGGTCGGGTCGGGATAGCTCCAGGCGGCGTGGTCAGCGCGGCGGTCGCCCAGGGCTAGCGTCCAATAGGTCGCGACACCCTTGAACTCGCAGAACGAATGCATCGACGCTTCGGCCAAGAGGTCCAGCCGAACATCCTGCGGCGGGATGTAGTAGACCGGCGGGTGGCTTGTCTCCAACACGCGGTAGCCGCCGCGGCCATCGGCGACCGTCTCGCCCGCGAAGATGACACGCAGCTCCGTGTCGACCTTTTCAAGGCGCGGCGGTCGCGGATAGTCCCAGACCGATTCCTGACCTGGACCGGGTGCGATGGATCTGGGGCGACGCATGGCGGAAGTCCTCCCTTTGCCGACGTCCAATGCCTGGCCTGCGCCGACTGGCCGGGCCGAGCGGTCAGCCGCCGCTCAAGTCAAGACGATCAAGCTGCGTCTCGATCGCGCGCGTCATGCGCTCCGAACTCGGCGAGGTCGGGCTTGAGAACCACTCGACCAGGCGGCCGTCGCCATCGATCAGGTATTTGTGGAAGTTCCACATGGGCTTTGCCATCGGACCCAGTTCACGCGCCGCCCAAGCGTAGAACGGGTGCGCGGTGTCGCCTTTGACGTGCTCTTTGGTCGTCATCGGAAAGTCGATACTGAAATTGACCTCGCAGAACTCTTTGATCTCGGTTTCGGTCCCGGGCTCTTGCCCGCCGAAATCGTTCGACGGCACGCCGAGCACGACCAGGCCCTGATCGCGGTAGCGGTCCCACACGGCCTGCAGGTCGTCATACTGGCGGGTGAAGCCGCAGCGCGACGCGGTGTTGACCACCAGAACCACCTTGCCCTGATACTGGGAAAGCGGCAGCAGGTCGCCTTCGATCGCGGTGAAGGAAAAGTCATGCGCCGATTGACTGCCGTCACCGGCGGCAGACGACGCGCCGCCGATCAGCGCGGCAAGGACCATCAGGCTTCGGACTAGCATGGCGTAGTCACCATTCGATCTGTGTCTTGGCTTGGTACGTATCACCACCCAAACCGGACCAGCGGTGATCGCCATGCCCGAAATTCAGATCGATCGGCCTGCCCTGACCACCTTTGGCACCGATCTCAACGCGGCCGTTTTCGGCGCCGCCGGCGGTATCGGCCATGCGTTGACCAAAGCGATAGCGGGTGCTCCAACCGTCAACAGGGTCTATCGCCTGGCGCGCCGCGCGCCGGCGATAGCGGCAGACAACGGCACATGGCTGCCACTGGCTCTGGAGGACGAAGCTTCGATCATCGACGCCGCTGCGGCGCTGAAAGCTGAGGCCAGCCCGCTCAACCTGATCATCGTCGCCACCGGCATCCTGCATGACGGCGACAAGCTAAATCCCGAAAAATCATGGCGCGCCCTCGACGGTGAGGCCATGGCGCGGGCCTTCCAGATCAACACCATCGGACCCGCGCTGATCGCCAAACACACGCTGTCCTTGCTGGCGAACGATCGGAAGGTGGCTTTCGCCGTCTTGTCGGCGCGCGTCGGCAGCATAGCCGACAACCGTCTCGGCGGCTGGCACAGCTACCGCGCGTCGAAGGCGGCGCTGAACATGATTATCAAGACCTTGTCGATCGAACTCGCGCATCGCAATCCGAACGCCCTTTGCGTCGGCCTGCATCCGGGCACTGTCGATACGCGCCTATCCCAGCCTTTCCAGGGCGGCGTTCCGGCGGGCGCCCTCGTCTCGCCCGCCATCGCGGCGCATCACCTTCTCACCGTTCTGGACGGCCTTGGTCCCAGGGATTCCGGCAGGGTCTTCGCCTGGGACGGCGCCACGATCGCGCCCTAGCTGCCGTCCGAGCGGCCGAGCCAGCGGTAGACAATGCCGCCCAACGCCCCACCGACCAGCGGCGCGACCCAGAACAGCCAGAGCTGCGCCAGCGCCCAATCGCCGACAAACAGAGCCTGTCCGGTTGAACGTGCCGGGTTGACCGACGTGTTGGTCACGGGGATCGAGATCAGATGGATCAGCGTCAGCGCCAGTCCGATCGCCAACGGTGCAAACCCGGCGGGCGCACGTTTGTCCGTGACGCCCATGATGATGAGCACGAAGAAGAAGGTCAGCACGATCTCGGCCGCCAGGGCCGCCGTGATCGTGTAGCCGCCTGGCGAGTTTTCACCGAAGCCGTTGGCGGCGAAACCGGTTTCCAGACCGAACTCAGCGTTGCCGCTGGCGATGATGTAGAGCACCGCCGCCGCCGCGATCGCACCGATCACCTGGGCGATCCAGTAAGGAATGATCTGGCCGGCGCCGAAGCGGCCACCGGCCCACAACCCCAGCGTCACCGCCGGATTGAAGTGGCCACCGGAAATATGACCGACCGCATAGGCCATGGTCAGAACGGTCAGGCCAAAGGCAAGCGAAACGCCCAACAGGCCGATGCCGACCTCCGGGAAGGCCGCGGCCAGCACCGCCGAACCGCATCCCCCAAAGACAAGCCAGAATGTTCCCAGAAACTCGGCACCAAGCCGCTGCGCCATCGCCATCGCATGTCCCCCGATCTGCGTGCATGAAGGTCGCAACTTAGGTCCCGCAAACACTGGTTCCAACTAAGGAACAGGGTCAATTTGTCAGCCATTTTCGCAATATCGGGGGTCGAAAAACGCTTTAACCACCGCAGGTTATGCCATCACAGCAACGACCTCACCCTCAAGATGCATGGCCACATCGCCCGGCAACGAAAGGCGGCTGGCCAAGGCGCCGCAGACCGGGTTGCGCCATGCCGATCGTATCCGCTGCCGGACGTCAACGCAGCGCGCTTCTGCCTAGCGGAATCGGTGGTGGATGTGGTTTGGTGTGTGCCCCTTCCCTGTTGTTGACAACGACACCATGACAAGCTTCGACGACCTCGCGACGATCAGCTATCTCGATCATGACAACGCCCGTTTTCGTGTCGCCCAGGCGGGCAGTGGCCCCGACATCGTCTGGGTGCCCGGCGGCGATTCGCCGGCCCACTATTGGGCCGAGCAGTTCGCTTGGTTCCACAAGGACTTCCGCTGCACGTCCTTTGATCCGCGCGGTGTCGGTGAGACCGACGGCGGCGAGCCGCCATGGTCGATGGAGCAGTTCGCCGCCGACTGCGCCGCCATCATCGAGTCCTATTGCGAACCGCCGGTGATCCTGTCGGGCCTTTCCATGGGCGCGCTGATCACCCAGCAGGTCGCCGTCGATTTCCCGCATCTCGTCCGTCTCGCCATTCCCATGGGCACGGCCGCGCGCATCACCGGCTATACCCGCGACTGGATGCAGGCCGAGATCGACGCACGCCGCAACGGACTTTCGATGACGCCGGAGTTTGCCGCCTGCCACTACGCCGCCTTTGCCTATCCAGCCCAGGCGCTCAGCGACGACGCTCTGTGGGAGAAGGTGAAAGCCGCCTATACGCCGCGCTTCGCCGACCGCGATCCCGAGATGCTGATTGCCCAATGGCAACCGTGCCTGGATTTCGACTGCACCGAGAGTCTGAAGACCTGTCCGGTGCCGATCCACGCCATCGCCTTCGCCCAGGACGTGCAGACGCCACCCGCCATGGTCAAGCGTGTCGCCGAGCTTGCCCGGTACGGCCACTATCATCAGCTCGAAGGGCTGGGTCACGTGTCGCTCTACCGCCAAGCCGGCGACGAGGTGAACGCCTACCTGGAAAAGCTGATCCGCGAAAACGCCTGAAGGTGATCACCATGATGATGCCCTGCATCCCGCCCGATCCCAACCCACGACCGCCGCGTTTTGCCATGCCGGCGGGCGCCACCGACAGCCATTCCCACGTCATCGATCCACCGTCGCGCCATCCTTACGTCGCCGAGCGGTTCTTCGATCCGCCGCCGGCCCCGCTCGAGGCATACAAGGCATTGCACAAGGTGCTCGGCATCGAACGGGCGGTACTCGTGACGCTCTCGGTCTACGGCACCAACAACACGGTCGCGCTCGAGGCGGTCGCCGGTTACGGCAACGACCGCGCGCGCGGCATTGCCGTGGTCGACGAAACGGTGAGCGACGACGAACTCGCCAGGCTCGATGCCGGCGGGTTCCGCGGCGCGCGGTTCAACATCGTGATGGGCGGCGGCGTCGGTCTCCACGCCGTCGAAATGCTGGCGCCGCGGCTGCGCGAGCTCGGCTGGCATATCCAACTGTTCCTTGATGTCCACAAGGATCTGGAAGATATCGAGCCGGTGATCCGCACCTGTGGTATGCCCGTCGTTGTCGATCACATGGGTTTCATGCAGACCACAGAGGGGCTCGACAACCCGGGATTCCAACGGTTCTTGGACCTCGTCCGCGACGGCATCTGCTGGGCCAAGCTCTCCGGCAATTACCGGATCTCCAACGAGCCGCCGCACTACCGCGACGCTATTCCGTTTGCCCGCGCGTTGATCGAGGCGGCACCGGAGCACATGGTCTGGGGCACAGACTGGCCTCACGTGACGCTCGCCGACAACATGCCCAACGATGGCGACCTGCTCGATGCGTTAGACGATTACGCACCGGAGCCGGAGCTCAAACAGGCGATCCTGGTCGACAACCCCGCGCGGCTTTATGGCTTTGCCTGACCTGCCGTTCGTCTATCTGAAGAATCCATCGACGTCGGCAAAGTCCGGGGTGTCATCCAGAAACTCGAACGTGCCGCGCTCCGTCATCTCGCGCGCAGCGTCGATCAACGAGCCATAAGCAAGCAGCGCCAGGCTGGACCCCAAACTGATTCGTTTGACGCCCGCCTCGAAAATCCGATCGAGCGACGCACCCGCGCCCATGGCTTCAACGGTGACATTCACCGGCCTCGTAAGCGCGCCACACAGCGTGCGGATTTGAACGATGTCATTGACACCGGGCGCGTAGAGCACATCGGCACCGCACGTTTCGAAATCCATTAAACGCCGGATGACCTTGTCGAGGTCGGTTGCGCCCCACAGAAAACTCTCGCAGCGCGCGGTTAGAACAAAGTCGCCATCAAGCGATCGACAGGCCTCACATGCCGCTGCGATCCGTTCGACGGCGAGCCCGTGGTCGAAGATCGGCGTCATCGGATCACCGGTATGGTCTTCGATCGAGCAGCCGGCAAGACCGATCCCGGCCGCCGTGACGACCGTCTCGTAGACGGCTTGGGGGCTGTCGCCGAATCCCTTCTCCAGGTCCGCCGAGACCGGCAGCGGCGAGGCGCTGACAATGGTGCGGCAATGGTCCAGCACCGCATCGCGCGGCACCGCGCCATCGGGTAGGCCGAGGGCATGAGCCATACCCGTGCTGGTCGTCGCCAACGCCTTGAAACCCATAGCGGCCAACAGCCGCGCGGAGCCGATATCCCACGGATTGGGCATAACGAAGTGGCCCGGCGTCTCGTGAAGCGCACGGAATCGCGCGCCTATTTTGCTCACAACCATCACCCGTGGCTCGCCATTCGAACATACCGTCTACCAGAGGAGTCCTGACACCATAGTGTCAGGAGAAAATTCGCGAGCGACACCGCGCTACCACCACATTCTCTTTGACTTTGCCGGTGCGCCATCCCATGTAGATCTTAAGGGACGCCTCTGGAGTGCTAGACCTATGTCGCCTCGCAGAGACGACCCATTACCGTTCTCCAAAGATTTCGGTAAGCCTAGACCCGCAGAGCGCTGTGCTCGGCGGGCGTTTTCTATTGATTGGAACGATCTATGACTACAGGAACCGTCAAGTGGTTCAACTCCGTTAAGGGCTATGGTTTCATTGAGCCGGAAGATGGCTCGAAGGACGCCTTCGTCCACATTTCCGCTGTGGAGCGCGCCGGCCTCGACGGCCTGGCCGAAGGCCAGAAGGTCAGCTACGAGCTGCAGAACAACCAGAACGGCAAGACCTCGGCAGAGAACCTGTCGCTTGTCGACTGACGTCTCGGCACGCCGAGAATGGATCGGAGAGGCCGGCCAAGAGCGGGCCTCTCTTGATCCCACCCATGCAAAGCCATGACCACGGGTGCGGCGCATCCCCCAGGAACGACGCTGCGCCTGCTCCTCGTGCGGTGCGGCCCGGTGCGACATTGACACCGGCAACGGCGACCGCTAGAGACGATCCGGCGTGGCGCGACCTGAAACGTCAGGTCTCTCAGTTCCAAAGACCCGTTCTTTTCTCAAGCTTGGCGCAAGGCATTGTCACGATCGGCGGTTACCTCGCCGTCTGCGCGGCCATGTATGCGACCGCCGGCATCTCGCTGTGGATATCGCTGGCGTTGGTGCCGCTTGCCGCCGGCTTGCTCGTGCGGACCTTTATCATCCAGCACGACTGCGGCCACGGCGCTTTCTTCCGGTCACGCTGGATGAACCACGCGCTGGGTATCTTCTGCAGTCTGATGACGTTGACACCTTATGCGTCCTGGCGCCGCCAGCATGCGGGCCATCACGGCATCTGGAACAATCTCGATCGGCGGGATACGGGCGCTGATATCTATTCGTCCTGCCTGACCGTCGATGAGTTTCAGGAACTCAGCCCGTGGCGACAGCGCTGGTATCGCATCAGCCGCCACCCCATCGTCGCCAACATCATCGTCCCACCATTCGTTTTCCTGGTCCTCTACCGCTTTCCGTTCGACCTTCCCTTGAAGTGGCGGCGCGAACGTGTCGGCGTCTACCTGACCAATCTTGCGTTGGTTGCCCTAATTGTCGGCATCGGATGGGCGGTCGGATTCGACCGGCTTGCCGAGATCCAGCTGCCGATCATCGTGCTTGCCTCGATCATCGGCGTCTGGCTGTTTTCCGTGCAGCACCGATCCGAACGCACGCTTTGGGCGCGCCAGACGGACTGGACCTTCAAGGCGGCATCACTTCGCGGCTCGAACTACCTGCGCCTGACGCCCATCCTGCAATGGTTCACCGGCAATATCGGCCTGCACCATGTTCACCATCTAAGCCCCAGGATTCCCAATTATCGTTTGCAGCAATGCCATGAAGCCGTCGTCGATTTTCGCGACGTCCCGGTCATGACCCTGGGCGCGGCCCTCAAGTCGATGTTCTACGTCCTGTGGGATGAGAAGCTTCAGCGCATGGTGACATTCCGCATGGTCCGGCACCGCACGCCCGATGACACGTCACCATCCGACACCACCAACGACAATCCGAAAGACTGACGCCACCGTGCGGTCACTCCCGGTTGCCGCTGTGTAAGGGCCCCTCTAGGCTCGGCGGTATGTCATCAAGAAACTCGAACGCGCCTTTGGCAGACGCCGCGCGGCGTGCCACGCGTTACCTTGACACCCTCGACGGACGCCCTGTCTTTCCGGACGCCGACAATATCGCCCGCCTGGAATCAGCGCTTGACCAAGCCATGCCTGACAGGTCGACCGAACCGGCCGATGTCCTGGCCTTCATCGACGAGGTCGGCTCACCCGCCACCGTCGCCAGCGCGGGCGGCCGCTACTTCGGCTTTGTCACCGGCGGCGCGCTCCCCGCCAGTCTTGCCGCCAACTGGCTGGCCGGCGCGTGGGACCAGAACAGTTTCGGGCCCGTCAGTTCGCCCGCGATCGCTCTGTTCGAGGAAGCGGCACTGCGCTGGCTCAAAGACTGCCTGGGTCTGCCCGGCGACGCGGAAGGCGCGCTGGTCACCGGCGCCACCATGGCGAACTTCACCTGTCTGGCGGCGGCGCGGCACGCTGTGTTGCAACAGGCCGGTTGGGATGTCGAAGCGAGCGGCCTGTTCGGTGCGCCGGAGATCACCGTCGTCGTCGGCGACGAGGTTCATGCGTCGCTCTTGAAGGTGCTGGCCATGCTCGGCCTGGGCCGCGAGCGCGTCGTCCGCGTCCCCGCCGACGATCAGGGTCGGATGCAGGCCACGGCGCTGCCGGCCATCGACGGACCGACCATCGTCTGTCTGCAGGCCGGCAATGTGAACTCCGGCGCTTTCGATCCGGCCGATGACGTGATTCCCTTGGCGAAGGCAGGGGGCGCCTGGGTCCATGTCGACGGCGCCTTCGGCCTGTGGGCCAAGGCATCACCGAAACTCGCGTCGCTCGCGGCCGGCATCGAAGGCGCGGACTCCTGGGCGACCGACTGCCACAAGTGGCTCAACGTGCCCTACGATAACGGAGCCGCCATCGTACGCTCGCCCGAAGCGTTGCGCGCGGCGATGTCGATCAGCGGCGCCTATCTCATGCAGGGCGAACGCCGCAGCGCCTTGGATGTCACGCCGGACAGCTCGCGCCGCGCCCGCGCGATCGATGTGTGGGCTGCACTCAAGTCGCTTGGCCGGTCAGGCCTGGCGGAACTGATTGAACGCAACTGCGCGCAGGCATCGTGGCTTGCGGACGAACTGCGCGATGCCGGTATCGAAGTCCTGAACGATGTCGTGCTGAACCAGGTCGTCGCCGCGTTCGGCAGCGACGACCTGACCGAGCGCACCATCGAGATTCTGCAAAGGGCCGGCACGATCTGGTGCGGCGGCACGGTTTGGCAAGGCCGCCGCGCCATGCGGATCAGCATCAGTTCCTGGGCGACCACCCAGGCGGACATGGCGGCGGCGCGCGACGCAATCCTGGCCGCGCGCCCGTCTTGATCACTCAGTACGATTCTTCGACGTAAAGATTGTCGGGCAGCACCTTGCGCTCGTAATCGGGATTCGACACGCGATCGGGCAAGGTGACCGGGTCATGCGGCACCTCGGTATACGGTATCTGGCGCAGCAGATGGTTGATGCAGTTCAGCCGCGCCCTCTTCTTGTCGTCGCCCTCGACGATGAACCATGGCGCTTCCGGGATGTTCGTCTTCTCGAACATCTCCTCTTTGCCCTTGGTGTACTGCTCCCAGCGCACACGCGATTGCAGATCCATCGGGCTCAGCTTCCACTGTTTCAGCGGATCGTGGATACGCATCAGGAACCGTAACTGCTGTTCCTGATCGGTAATCGAAAACCAGTATTTGATGAGCTTGACGCCAGAGCGCGCGAGCATGCGCTCGAACTCCGGCACGTCGTGGAAGAACTCGTCGACCTCGTCGTCTGTCGCAAAGCCCATGACCCGCTCGACACCGGCACGGTTGTACCAGGAGCGGTCGAACAGCACGAGCTCGCCGGCGGCCGGCAAATGCGGGACATAGCGTTGGAAGTACCACTGGCTCTTCTCGCGCTCGTTCGGCGCGGGCAGCGCAACGACGCGACAGACACGCGGATTGAGCCGCTGGGTGATACGCTTGATGACACCGCCCTTGCCGGCGGCATCGCGGCCTTCGAAGATCACCATCAGCTTGTAGCCGGTCGCAACGACCCAATCCTGCATTTTCACCAGTTCGGCCTGCAGGCGAAGCAACTCGTGGAAGTAGGTCCGGCGATCCAGTGTCGACTTATGCTTGAGGTCGGTGATCTGCTGGAGTTCGCGGGCAACACGCAGATCGTCGATCTCCATTTCAAGTTCTTCGTCGAAGCTGTCCTGCAACTCCGCCTCGACCCATGACTGATCTTTGGTTTTGTTCATACCCTCACTCGTCTTGTTACGTCGTTCAATCCGCGACAACCCACAAAGCTCTTCGTCACGCCCTGGCCCAAACCTATGACAGACTTACGACCATCAAGTGACCGTCGGCAGCTACATTAGCCGTCTGGGCCGTCTTGTGTCAGGCCACACGAAACCCGCGATCGTAGGTGTTCAAGAAACATCGCGAGCAATTCGCACTAAGAAGCCAGAAAAACGAGCTTCGTTCACGTGCTGTGCTCCATCACCGCGGCGTCGAGCTGCCCATTCGCGCTATTGTCGGCCACTCGGCGCCTCACATTATGAGCAGCTTCCGACATCATGCCAACATGGTCGTGGCACACATGGCCGAAGCGATGACAACGCTAGCCGTACGAGCGGCCGCTGTGCAAAATCACCGGGCTGGGCGGTGCGATCGTCGTTCCACATACCCGCCCGAACCAAGATGGAGAGATCGTGATGGAGACGATGATGGTACCGGCCGGGCATGGCCGCGCGTTTAAGCTATCCGAGGGCCAACGAGTACGCCTGACGACGCCGAAAGGTCAGCAGTCCGCTGACTTCTTCGCCTTCCGTGACGGCGACATGACCGACTGGCTGTCGCCGCTTCACACCTGGATGCCGACACGCGCGCTGCATCCCCGCGTCGGCGACACCTTCTTGAGCCGGCTGAGGGAACCCATGCTCGACTTTATCGAGGACGGCGCCGAGGGCGTCCATGATCTACTGATCGCGCCGTGCGATCCCATTCGTTATGCGCAGTTCGGCGACAAGGACCACCGGAGCTGCATCGGTAACCTCATGGAGGCGATGCAAGAGCTTGGGCACGACGTCCCGATCCCGCCCCCGGCGGTCAACTTCTTCACCACGACGACGGTCACCGAGGGTTTCATGTTCGAGACGCCGGCGGCACCGGTCGCCAAACCGGGCGCCTATGTCGTACTGGAGGCACGCATGAACCTGATATGCGCCGTTTCCTCTTGCCCATACGACCTCACCGGGCCCGGCTGGAACATCAATTCGCCCGACGGCCCGACGGAGATCCTGATCGAACTGCATTGAGGATCGGTGGCCGCGATCGCACCCATCGTTCGACGCCGGGTACGGCCGCTCCTACACTCTCGCCATGCGGTCCGATCTTGGTTGCCTGGACACCCTGCCCCGCGTGCGCCTGGGTCACGCGCCGACGCCGGTCGACGTCATGGCAAACCTGGCATCAGCGTTCGAGGACCTGACGCTCTACGTCAAGCGCGATGACTGCACCGGCCTCGCCTTCGGCGGCAACAAGGTCCGCCAGCTTGAGTTCTATATGGGCGAGGCTCAGGCGCAGCGCGCCGACACGATTTTGATCACCGGCGCGCGCCAATCGAACTTCGTCCGGCTTGCCGCAGCGGCGGCACGCGCGCTCGGCATGGACTGCCACATCCAGTTGGAAGAACGGGTGGTGCGCGACGATCCGCTCTATCGCGAGTCCGGTAACGTCCTGATCGACCGCCTGCTCGGCGCGACACTCCATGCCTATCCCGAAGGCGAAGACGAAGCCGGCGCCGACAGAAGCCTCGAGACGCTAGCGGCCGACCTCGCGGATAAAGGACGCAGCCCCTATGTCATCCACCTGGCGCCCGGGCACAAACCGCTTGGCGCGCTGGGTTACGTTGTCGCCGCGCGCGAGCTCGTCAACCAACTCGGTGATGGCGGCCAGACTCTCGACACCGTCGTCGTCGCGTCTGGTAGCGGCAACACCCACGCGGGCCTTTTGTTCGGCCTAAGCGCGTTGGGTTCGCCCGTCGCCGTCCACGGCATCTGCGTACGCCGTGCAGCCGGTGAACAACACACGCGGATCGCCACGCGGTGTGCTGAGATCGCGGACCTCTTGGGCATGCGTTCGCCGGTGGCCGAAGCCGATATCCAACTCGACGACCGTTTCCTGGCGCCGGGTTACGGTAAACTCAATGACGCCACGACGGCGGCCATCGAACAAGCCGCGCGTGCGGAGGCGTTAATGCTGGACCCCGTCTACACCGGCAAGGCCATGGCGGGTTTCCTGCACCTGGCGTCACAAACGGCGGCTGGCCATTCCCTGCTGTTCTGGCATACCGGCGGCGCGCCGGCCCTGTTTGCCTATGGCAACGATCTGGTCGAAGATCAGGAATGACGCTGCCTCGTCATCTGCGCGCATTCTCCGAGGCACCGGCGATATGCCCCGCCGATACGCGGTCGGCCGCCATTTGCTTCAGCGTCTCGCGATCGACTTTGCCGGTCGGCGTCAGCGGCATCTCGTCGATGACGACAACAACCTCCGGCGCCTTGTAGCCGACCTCTTTTCGCGCGGCCTCGATGATCTCCTGCGCCGGCGGCCTATCGGCACCATCACGCAAGGTGACGTAGACCCAGACATTCTCGCCATGGGCGGCGTCACGCACGCCGACGACACCGGCCAGATCGACGGCCGGATGGGTCAACACCGCCATCTCGACCTCCAAGGGCGAGATGTTGGAGCTGTCGTGGACGATGATCTGTTTCTTGCGGCCGCGGAACCAGAAATAGCCGTCCTCGTCGACCGTCATGATGTCGCCGGTGTCGAACCACCCGTCCTTTTCAGCTTCCGCTGTGGCGTCGGGGTTATCCCAGTAGCCGGTCATGATCGCCGGGCCCTTCAGCCACAATCGGCCGTCGGTCCCGGTCGGCACCTCCCGTCCGTCGTCGTCACGGATCGACGCCCTATAGCCGGGGTTGAGCACGCCGACCGAGCCTTCCTTAATGGTGCCAGACGGCGGGTTCAGAAAACCCGTTCCGATTTCGGTCATGCCGAATATCTCGTCGATCGGCAGGCCGGCCACCCGAACGACCTCGTCCTCCAAATCCGATGGAATGGTATCGCCACCCGACAGCAGCAGACGCAAGGAGGCAAAATCCTCCGGCTTCGCGCCGTGATCGCGGATCAGCGCGGCCAACGCGGCCGGCAGCACGAACAACGTCGTCGGCCTGAACTCGCGCAGGACCGGCAGGAACTCATCGGGGTCAAAGCTGCGCGCGATGGCCAACTGGCCACCGACAGACAGGATACCCAGCGCGACCTTCAGCGAGCCCATGTGGGAGATCGAGGAGCCGGCCATCAAGACATCGTCCGCGCTCAACTCCATCGCGCGCGCCATGCTGGCGACGACACAACCATAGGTCCTGAAGCTGTGCGTCACACCTTTCGGTTTGCCGGTGCTGCCGGAGGTGAACAGGATGAACGCCGGCGCGTCGGGATCGGGATGCGGCAGGTCCCGCTTCGGCGGCACCTCGGCAAGCAGCTTTTCGACAGCCAGACTGCCATCGATGGTACCGGCCGCTACGACAACACCGCAACGCAGCTTCGCCGCTTCGCTGCTCGCGGCAATATCAGCGTCGCGCTCGACATGGGCGACCAGCATCGATGCGCCACCGACGGACATCGCATGGTCCATTTCCGACGGCGTGTAGCGATAGTTGAGCGGCATCGCCACCAGCCCCGCCTTGAAGCAGGCGATGTAGTGGATGATCAGCACGGTCCTGTTCGGCAGCAGCGAGGCCACACGATCGCCCGGCTCCAGACCGCGCGCCAGATAGATAAGCGCCAGGCGCGTGCTCGCCTCGTTCAGCTCACGCCACGTCCAGCGCAGCCGCAACGAGACAAGCGCCAGCGCGTCCGGCTTGGCCGCCAGACCGCGCTCCAACAAACGTGGCAAGTCGACAGGCCCGTCAAGCTCCGGCCCCTCTAACACCATCGCCCCCACAGCAGATTCAACCCCCGGTGTAACGGCCGGACGGTATCACGTTCAGGGTGTTACAGCGACTTCGGTCGGGCGGTCATTCGGTCTAAGCTGCCGCCCTCATCAGCACACCAAGCAGGGGGCAATGACATGGTGCCGGCCATTCGCGAGATCGTCGATCTCAGCCACGAGATGTATTCCAACATGCCGAACATCGGCGGTCAGGTGAGCTTCTTCACGACCGAAGACCACGCCTATCTCTCCGAGATCACCGGCGGCAAGATGTCGATGGAAGCGCGCATGATCCTGATGCCCGAGCATTGCGGCACCCACCTGGACGTGCCGCTGCATTCCGACCCCAATGGTCCGGGCGTCGACAAGGTGCCGCTTGAACAGCTCATTCTGCCCGGCCACCTGCTGGACCTGACCCACAAGAAGAATGGCGAGGCCATTACCATCGCCGATTTCGAGGCGGCCGAGAAAGCCTCGGGCCAGGAGCTCGGCCCCGGCAAGGCAACGGTGTGCTGGACCGGCGCCGACAAGGACTGGGGCAAGCCGGGCTTCGCCATGAACCGGCCCTATGTGCCGACCGAGGTCGCCGACTGGCTGGTCGGCCGCGGTATCACCATCTTCTGCACCGACCTGATCGGCATGGACGACCCCAGCGAATGGTGGTGGCCGACCCACGCGGCATGGCTGACCAAGGGCGTGTGCATGGTCCAACAGCTCTGCAATCTCGACAAGCTCGCCGGCAAGGACTTCCTGTTCGTCTGCCTGCCGCTCAACATGCGCGACGGTACCGGCTGTCCGGTGCGCGCGGCAGCGCTGGTGTTCTAGACGCGGCAATGGCGCAATCGTCGGGACCAAGCATCGGCGTCTTTTCAGCGCTTTCCATCGGCATCGGCGGCATGGTCGGCGGCGGCATCTTCGCCGTCACCGGGCTGACCATCCAGCTCACCCAGGGTGCTGCGCCGATTGCCTTTGTTGTCGCCGGTATCGTCGCGCTGCTGACCAGCTACTCCTATCTGAAGCTGACACTGACCTTTCCCAGCAAAGGCGGCACGGTCGAGTTCCTGAACCGGGGTTTCGGTGCCGGCGTGTTCACCGGCAGCCTCAACATCCTTCTTTCGTTCAGCTATGTCGTGCTGCTCGCCGTCTATGCCTTCGCGTTCGGCGGCTACCTCGCGAGTTTCTTTCCGGCCAGCGAGTACATCTTCTGGAACCATCTCTTTTCATCGTCGCTGATCGTGCTGCTCGCCGCCATCAACACCTTTGGCGTCGGCTTGGTCATCCGTTCCGAGAACGTCTTCAACCTGAGCAAGATGGCGCTGCTTGCGGTCTTCATTGTCGCCGGTCTGGCAACGCCCTTCGAGTGGGAGCGATTCACGCCGTCGAACTACGTGCCGCCGTTCGAGATCATCGCCGGCGCCATGATCATCTTTCTGAACTACGAGGGTTTTGAGCTGATCGCCAATGCCGGCCCCGACATCAAGAACCCGAAGAAGACGCTGCCGATCGCCTATCTGGGCGGCGTGTCGATCGCCATCGTCCTTTATGTGCTGATCACGATCGTCGTCCTGGGCCACATGAGCTTCGCCGAGGTCGCCGCGCATTCCGACTATTCGCTCTCTGTTGCGGCGCAGGCCTTCATGGGGTCCACCGGCTACATCCTTGTCACGGTAGCGGCTTTGCTGGCGACCTCCTCGGCGATCAACGCGACGTTCTACGGTGCCGGACGCCTGACCTATGTGATCGCCAAGTCCGGCGAGCTGCCGTCGGAGCTGGAGCGCAGCATTCGCGGCCAGCCGCTGGAAGGCATGCTGATCTTCGCTTTGCTGGCGCTCTACCTCGTGAACTTCCTGCCGCTCAGCGCTATCGCGACCATGGGCAGCGCTGGATTCCTGATCATCTTCCTGGCCGTCAACCTGGCCAACGTGCGCCTGGCGCGGCGTACCGAGAGCCGGGCCTGGATTTCCGCCGCAGGCGTCCTGGCCTGCGCGGTCGCCCTTGCCGCCTTGTGCTGGCAGGTGTGGAAAGCACCGCAGACACGCGATCACCTGTGGATCCTGGTCGGCATGATCGTGGTGTCCCTGACCTTGGAGATCGCCTATCGCAGCGCGACCAAACGGCAGATCCATCTGGGCAGAAAGCCGGACGCCCCGGACAAACCCGGGGGCTAAGCCGGAAACTGCACCTTGCGCGGCGGCCTAGCGGCGGACAACCAGCAGACCGGCGCCGACAATCAAAACCACGCCGACGACCGTCTGCAGATCCGGCACCTCGGAAAACAGGACAAAGCCGAACGCGGTCATGAAGATCAGGTAGTTGTAATCAAACGTGGCGATGATGAAGGGCGGCGCAGACTGATAGGCAGCGGAGACGACGAGGCTGTTGCCGACCATCAACGCCGCCACGATGGCAACAAAAACCCATTCCAGCGGACCCAAGACCTGCCAGGGTCCCAAAAGAAACGGCAGAGCGTCGACATGCGCCAGACCTGGCGGCCACATGACCAAGACAGCACTGACGACCGCACCCATCCCAACCAGGGCGACGTTGACCGATACGGCGAGCGTAGCCGGCGGCGTCGCGCGGCACTTGGTTCGCGTCACCAACGCTTGCAGCGCATAAAACAGCCCGCCAAGAACCGGCAACAAGGTGAACCAGGTGAACGCTTCCGTGCCCGGCTTCAGAATCAGCAGGACGCCGGCAAAGCCGATCGCGATGGCGACCCAGCCACGCCGGCGAACCGGTTCGCCGATAAGCAGCGCCGACAACGCTGCAACGAACAGCGGTGACGTGTAGAGACCGGCCGCCAAGGTCGCCAGCGGAATGAACGGCAAGGCCGCATAGGTGACGATAAACATCAAGACGAACAGGAACGAACGCACAAGCGGCCAAATCGTCAGCGCCCTCGACCAGGTTTTCCCGCCCTCGCCCCAGACAAACGCAATCGCCAGCAAGACGGGGATCGCCAACACCGAGCGCAGCACGAAGTACTGCCAGATCGATCCGTTTTCGCTGGCGTATTTGAAGACGACGTCCGTCGACGACGTAAAGAGCGTCGACAACAGGACCAAGACGATGCCAAGCGCAACGCGGTCGTGACGGACACTGTGCTTAACGGTAGCCATGAGAGGTCCTTGGATCGATGCGCCACCATCGTAGCGACGAACATATTATTCAATAAGACATTGCCTTAGCACCTAACTGCTGTACAAATTCGAACAATGGCGCGCGCACCGATCAGCGGTATCGAAGTCTTTCTGGCCATTGTCCGGGAGGGGTCGTTGCGCGCAGCGGCCCGCGCGCTTGGCGTCGGCGCACCTGCCGTCAGCCATCAGCTCAAGGCGCTCGAGCGCAAGATCGGTGTTGACCTCTTGGTGCGCACCACCCGCTCGATCGAGTTGACGGAAGCCGGACGCACCTTGCTTGCCGGGACCGCGCCCGCCTTCAAGGAAATCAACGATGCGATCGAAGGCACCCGCGCCGTTGGCAAAGCCGCGACCGGCACGCTGCGGCTGACCCTGCAACGAAGCGCCTATAAGATTGCCGTTGCTCCGGTGCTTGCCGAATTTCAGGCGCGCTACCCGGATGTCTGTCTTGACCTCTCGATCAACGAAGGTCTTGTCGACATCGTCAAAGAAGGGTTTCACGCGGGCTTCCGTATGGGCGACCGGTTGACCACGGACATGGTCGCCGTTCGTTTGACCGAACCTCTTAAGCCTTGCTGGTACGCCGCCCCCGCCTATCTCGACGTTTTCGGACGGCCCCAGCATCCGCGCGATCTCTTGAATCACAAGTGCATCCGCTACAAATCCGTCACGGCAAAACGCATCTGGGACTGGCAGTTCGTCGAAGACGGCCAACCAAAAACCGTCGACCCGCCGACAAGGCTGGTCGTCGACAGCATGCCGTTCGTCACCCAGGCCGCACTTGACGGGCATGGCATCGGCTGGTCGCTGAAGGCGGTGATCCAGGAGGAACTTGACGCAGGCTTGCTGGAAACGGTGCTCGATCCCTTTGTCACCGATATGCCGGCGCTATACCTCTATTATCCCGAGCAGAACAGGCGCCTTGAGATGCTGCGCCTGTTCATCGACGTCTTGGTTGCACGTCGGGACGGCTAGAGCTGCGTCACGCGCGCTATACGCCGCATTTATCCTTGATCAGTTTCAGTACCGCGCGTTGGACGTGGGAATCCTCCCCGTCGCCCAGCGTCCCGGCTTCGTAGCGCTCGCGCATGTCTTCCAGGACCTCGTTCAGGTCACCGTAGCCGCCCTCGTCGCTGCCATAGGAGCCTGAGAAGTAGCGGGCGACACAAATCGAGTTGCTGTCTTCACGCTTGGTGTTGTGGAAGTACTGGATCATCTCGTAGATCGCACTCTCGACGAGCTGCGCCTGTTCGGCCTCCGACATCTTGGCAAAGTCACCATAGGTCGTCAGGAACAGGGCCGATGCCGGCGGCGGCGCGGCGATCCCGATGACGGCTGCCGCAACGCCAGCACACGCCATCATTCTCAGTCTTCGAAGGGTCATGTCAGTCGTCACCGGCCTTTGACAAAAAGAGCAGTCTTGCAAGGCTGAGAATATGGGGCCGGCGGGACCGTACGCCAATGATACGAAGGGCTTAGTGCTCATCCTCATAATGGCGTTTCAGCAATTCCGCGCCAAAATCGCCGGACCGGCTGCGCCACACCTGATGGATGTGGTTGCCGCCGCTCTGCACGTTGTCGAACTCGAAGACAAAGTCCGACCCCTGGATGCGGTAGTAGTTCGGCTCACCGGGTTTGATGCTGCCAATCCAGGCAAAGCTCAGATCGTCGAGTTCGGTCTCATCCAGATAGGTGTCGGCGATTTGCGGCCGGTAGGCCGAGACCACCACATGAACCAGATTCTGAAGGATCTGGCGCTGTTGATCGTCCATGTCTTTGGCGCTGAGGCCTTCAGGCTCAAGCAGCGCCTGCTATGCATCCCACTGATCGGGCGCCTTCAGGATGTTGCTGGACATGATATCCCAAGGGATATCGTCGGGCAGGCCCAGACCAAACGGCTTGATCGACTCGTTGAAGGCGGGATCGAAGGCGACCATCGCCTTTTGTCGCTGCTCGTCGCTCAGCGCGTTGACCAGGGCCCAGCCGAGATCTTCTTCCTCGCGCAGCACGCGCAGGCCCGACAGCATGCCGTGACGAACCGTCGCGGGGTCGGCGCCCAGAATTGTCGGCGTGACGGCGACCTCGCCATCGACGACCGTCACGTTCAACGACAGGTGATGGCCCTCGACGCGCCAGGCCCATGGCGCATCCAAGCTGGGTTCGCCGAACAGAACGGTATGATAGTTCTCCATCCCGCGCGGAAAGCCTGTGTTCGCGACAGGGGCCAGCTGGTTCTCGAGCTGCATGATGTTGAGCACCTTGTAGTAGCCCTCGGCACTCAAGGCGGCCCACAGAAGCTCCTGAGTCAAGGCGCGCTGGTTGGCGTGCATCAGTTCAAAGGCAAGGCCGTGACGGAACGTCGGCCAGTACGACCAGTCCTCCTTCAGCGCGCCGTCGAACGGTTTTGGCAGCTCCTCTTCCATCGAACAACCGACCAGTGCTTCCGAAAACGTCGTATCGCCGCGCGTCGTTTCGAGAAGCTCCTGCGCGGTCGTCGTCATGGTCTCGGTCACGCTGGCGATGTCGTCGTCGTGCGCCCAAACGCTCGACGCAAACAGCAGCGCCGCCATCAAGGCAGCCAGCCGAATCATGATCATCCCCGTCCCCATTCACGGCACACGCTCGCCGTCCACCCTATCACCCCGGTCGCACGCGACGGGTTAACGATCAGGTGGTTGACGCTGTCTGCTCGCCCGCGAACAAAGGACGATGGGACCGGATCAGCGATGTCAGCCAATCGACCACACGCCGCACGGGCTTTGCATGCCGATCGTCGTCATGAACGACAAGCCATTGGTCGTGGCTGAGTTCCGGAATGATCTCGGAAACACGCCCCAGCGCCGGTTCAGCGTCACCAATGAAACACGGCAGCACGCAGCGCCCGGCGCCGGCATTGGCCGCGGCAAGCAGACAATCGACGCTTGAGCACTGAATCTTGGCCGGGCCCTCCATGCGTTGTTCCAGCCAAAGCGCTGACGGCGGTGGCGGACCTGACGGCGCCAAGGTTATCCAGCCGGCGCCGTCATCGGCGACGAACGCATCCTGTGATACCGCCTGATAGGCAGCGAAGGCCACCCGTGCCAGACGTCGCGCCGCCAGACCTTCGGCTTCCGGACGCCGGTTGCGCAGGCCGATTTGCGCTTCACGCCGATGCAGATCCACTGCCCCGCCGGCGGCCATCAACATCATGGTTGGAGTGTCCTTCTGTGAGGAGAAGTCAGCAAGGTACCGGGCGATGAACAGGCTGGTCCACGGGCCCGCAGCGACTCTCACTGTTGGTGCGCCTTGAAACCCGGCACGCCATCGCTCGATCGCGTGGGCCCCCTGCTCGACCGTCGCAGTCAACTCCAGCAACGTCAGACCGTCGTCGGTCAGGTCGTATCCATCCCGGTGCCGCGTAAACAACCGGACTCCCAGGGTCTGCTCCAGCGCGGCCATGCGCCGCCCGAGTGTCGGCGCGCTGACGCCGGATGCCGACGTGGCGGCCGCCAGGCCACCGGACCGGGCAATCGCGACGAACAAGCGCAGATCGTCCCAATTCATCGTTTCACTCATGAAACGCGCCTTTCGATACAACTTGTTTAGATGCTGTCAAACTCTCTGCATTATCCGCCTGATGGGCAAGAGGACGTTTCACCAATGAACTCCGAAACCGAGCAATCAAGGCGCCTGTTTGGCGAAGGACCAACTCTCGGTGCCATGGGAATGGGCACCTGGGCGATCGGCGGCCCCTTTTTCAGTGGCGAAGGCTGCCATTACCCAACCGGTGCGCCGCTCGGATATGGCGATGTCGATGACACCCAGTCGACTCGTGCCATCCATGCCGCGATTGATGCAGGGATCACGCTGTTCGACACGTCCGATGCCTATGGCACCGGTCACGGAGAACAGGTGCTTGGCGCTGCGCTTGCCGCCAAGCGTAGCGACGTGCTGATCGCGACAAAGTTCGGCAACACCTATGACGAGACGACAAAGGAACTAACCGGCACCGACGTCAGTCCGGCCTACATACGGCGCGCGTGCGAAGCGTCGTTGCGGCGTCTCGGCACCGATCAGATCGATCTCTACCAGCTTCATCTCGGCGACCTACCGCCCGATGACGCGGCCGGTGTCGCCAAGACGCTGGAAGCCTTGTGTCAGGACGGCCTGATTCGCGCCTATGGATGGAGCACTGACGACCCCGATCGCACGCGGGTCTTCGCCGGCAGACCGCATGCCGCTGCCGCTCAGTTCGACATGAATGTCTTCGAGGATGCGCAGGCCATGGTGGAGGCCTGCCGCGCGTGTGATTTCGTCGCCCTGACGCGTGTGCCACTCGCCATGGGTTTCTTAAGCGGCAAGTTCACCGCAGGCAGTACGCTGCCTGCCAACGACATCCGCAGCAAGCCGCCCACATGGCTGCGCTATTTCGACGAAGGCGGGCGCGCGTCTGCTGCCTGGATCACGAAGCTCGCCGCCATCAAGGAGATCCTGACCACCGGCGGCAGGACGCCGGCCCAAGGGGCGCTCGCCTGGATCTGGGGACGCGATCAGCAGATCGTGCCGATCCCCGGCGCGCGCACCGAAGCGCAGGTAAGGGAGAACGCTGGCGCCATCGCATTCGGCCCTCTGACGCAAGCGCAAATGGCGGAGATCGACACCATCCTGGAGCGCTGACCGGACACCAAAACGGACATTTGGCGTGAGCCCAAGGGCATACTACAACGGCACACCACCTTCCTTCCTGCCGTTCGGCCTTTCCCCAAGGGATGCCCGTCGATGTCCGTTCAAGAACTCTGCTATCTCTCCGCGACCGAAGCGCTGAAACGGTTCCGGGACCGCAGCTTGTCGCCGGTCGAGCTGCTGCAGGCACTCATCGATCGCGCCGAGGCAACGGAACCGACAGTCAACGCGCTCTCCCACCGCCATTTCGAGGAGGCCCTGGCGAAAGCGCAGAAGGCCGAAGCCCGATACATGACGCGCAGCGGCGGCTTTCGCCACCTGGAGGGCCTGCCCCTTGCGGTCAAGGAAGACACGGCGATCAAGGGCAAGCCGCAGACCCTTGGCTCATTGATTTTCAAGGACCGGATCGCCGACCACACTGTGCCGTCGATCGAACGCCTGCTCGGCGCCGGCGCTATCGTTCATGCACAAACGACCTGCCCTGAGTTCGTCTGGCCGTGGACCTGTACATCCAGGCTGCACGGCACAACACGCAACCCCTGGAATCCCGAGATCACGTCCGGCGCATCGTCCGGCGGGTCGGCGGCCGCGCTGGCGGCGGGCACGACGACCATTGCGACAGGCACCGACAGCGCGGGTTCGATACGCATGCCGGCGTCGATGTGCGGTGTCGTCGGGTACAAACCACCCTACGGCCGCAACCCGCAGAGCTGGGACCTGAACCTCGACATGTTTATGCATCTGGGTCCGATGACGCGCACCGTCGCCGACGCGGCCTTGATGCAGAACGTCATGTCCGGCCACCACAAACTCGACCAAGCGAGTGTCAGGGGCCGCGTCACCCTGCCGATGGACCCGGGATCGATTGCTGGGGCAAAGATCGCCTATTCATTAACCCTGGGCGTCCACGAAGTCGCCGACGATGTCGCGGCGAACACCCTGGCGCTGGTCGACCGGCTGCGCGGTCTGGGAGCGGAGGTCGAGGAGGTCGCCACCGACTGGGCGCCGGAGGTCTTCGCCAAAGCGGGCAGTTGGGGCGGTCTGATCTACGCCGACGACTTCATGGACGCCGTCGAGCGCTATCCGCATCTGGTGTGCGACTACACACGCGCCTTCGCCGAGATGAACGCCGGCGTCACCCCGCGCATGTTCCATGAATGTATGAAGGCGATCGGCCGCGCGTGGCTGGACTTCGGACCTCTACTGGATGCCTATGACGTCTTCATCTGTCCGACGGTTGCTTCAACAGCAATTCCCGCCGACGGCTCCGACCTCGAACCCTGCGTTTCGGTCAATGGCCAGCACTTCGAACCGCATGATGTCGTCATGACGTTCTACTTCGATGCGTTCGGACGCTGCCCAACCCTCGCCGTTCCGTCCGGCTTTGCCACTGACGGCGTGCCCACCGGCGTCCAGCTCGTCGCGCGCACCTATGGCGATGCCAGGGTCTTCCGCGTCGCGCACGCGCTGGAGCAACAGACGCCCCTTTACCACGACAAGGCGACACAACCGACGCTATCCTGATGGACGCTATGGCATTTCTCATTGTCACGCGCCTGAACTAGTCTGCGCGCCATGGCCAAACACGAAGCTTACGATTACGTCATTGTTGGCGCGGGTTCGGCGGGCTGCACGCTCGCCAACCGCCTTTCCGAGGACTCGTCCGCGCGCGTCCTCTTGATCGAGGCAGGCGGCTGGGACCGCGATCCCCTGATTCATGTCCCGCTCGGCTGGGGCCAGATCCTGCAGAAACGCCTGCACGACTGGATGTATTTCTCCGAGCCCGAAGACAATGTCGCCGGGCGCCGTGTCGAATGCGCGCGCGGCAAGGTGGTCGGCGGTTCGTCCTCGACCAACGCCATGGCCTATGTGCGTGGCCATCCCGGCAATTACGACGGTTGGGCGGATTCGGGCCTCGACCAATGGTCCTATGGCCACGCGCTGCCCTACTTCAAAAAACAGGAAACCTGGGAAGGCGGCGAGAACACCTGGCGTGGCGGCAACGGACCGCTCGGCGTCCAAACCTGCAAATATCAGGACCCGCTGGTTGAGGCGTTTGCCGCCGCCGGCGCCGATGCCGGCTACGCCTGGACCGACGACTACAACGGCGCGCAACAGGAAGGGTTCGGCCGCCTGCAGATGACAATCAAGGACGGGCGCCGGTGCAGCGGCGCGACCGGTTATCTGCGACCCGCACTGAGGCGTCCGAACCTGACGGTCGAGGTCGAGACGTTGACCACGAAGGTGTTGTTCGACGGCCCGCGCGCGACGGGTATCGAGGTCCGACGCAACGGCTCGCCCTATGTCATCCACGCCGAGCGCGAGGTGATCATCGCGGCCGGCGTCATCAACGCGCCGCAGCTTCTAATGCTGTCGGGAATCGGCGACCCCGATCACCTGGCGCGCCACGGCATTGCCACGCGCGCCAACCTCAAAGGCGTCGGGCAGAACCTGCAGGACCACGTGTCGGTCATGATCATGTACCGGCGCAAGGAACCGCCCAGCCCGTTCATGCGCGCGATGCGGTACGACCGCGCCGCCCTCAACATGGCGCGCGCCTATCTGACCGGTACGGGCTACGCCGCCGATGTGCCGGGCGGCATCACCGCGTTCCTGAAGTCCGACGCAAGCGAGCCGGTGCCCGACATCCAGATGCTGTTCACCGCCGCGCCGCTACCGGCCTGGCCCTACCTCAAACCGTTCAAGCAGCCGTTCAACGACGGCTTCGTGTTTCGCGCCGTCTCGCTGCAGCCGGAAAGCCGGGGCAGCGTCACGCTGGCAAGCGACGATCCGACGGCGCTGGCGCTGATCAACTCCAACTTCCTGGGCACCGAGAAGGACTGGCGCACCGCGCGCACCAGCCTGGACATCGCGCGCAACCTTGCCGCGACGCCCGCCATGCAGCCCTTCATCGCGGCCGAGGCGCTTCCCGGCGCCGCCAAGACGTCGGCCGAAGACCTCGACAACCACATCCGCAACACCGCGATCACCGTGCACCATCCGCTGGGCACGTGCCGCATGGGTGTCGACGGCGATCCCGGCGCCGTCGTCGACCAGGAGCTCAGAGTCTTCGGCACCGAAGGATTGCGGGTGGTCGATGCCTCGGTCATGCCGCGCCTGACCAGCGGCAACATCAACGCCGCCGTCGTCATGATCGCCGAGCGCGCCGCCGATCTGATCCGCGGGCGCACGCCGTTGGCGCCAGAGCGCCCGGCAGCATGACCATGAGTCCCCAAGGGCAGACCCAAAACGTCGATTTCGACGCGACCTATGCCCGAACCCGCGCGCCGGTCATGCGCGCTATCGAAGAACGGGTATGCGGCTGCGACTACGGTGGCAGCAGTTGGACGACCCGGGACGAAGCCGACGCCATGGTCAAGGCACTCAGCTTGGCACCCGGCATGCGCCTGCTCGATATCGGCGCCGGCGTGGGCTGGCCGGGCATCTATATCAGCGACACCTCGGGTTGTGACACCACCCTGGTCGACATGGCCGGGGTCGGTCTGCGCATCGCCACCGAGCGAATCGCGGCGGATGGCCTGACGGAGAGATGCCGCGCGGTTCTCTGCGATTGCACAGCCATGCCTTTCGCGCCTGCTCGATTCGACGCCGTCTGGCACAGCGATGTCCTATGCTGCCTACCGGACAAAGCCGCGGTGCTAAAGGATTGCTGTCGGGTCATCCGGCCCGGCGGCCACATGGTCTTCGCTGTGGTCTCGGTGACACCCGGCCTCGGCACAGCCGATCATGCGCGCGCCGTTGCCAGCGGCACGCAGTTCATCGAGACCCCGGCCGGTTATCACGACATGCTGCGCGACGCAGGCTGGACATTAGAGGAAGATCTGGACCAGACCGACGCCTACATCGCCACATGCCGCCGCCAAATCGAAGCCGACACGGACAACCAGGACGACCTTGAGGCTCTCTTGGGCGACAAAGCCTACGACGAGCGCGTCACGAAGTGGCGCGGCTATCTCGACGCGCTGACCGACGGCCTTTTATGCCGTCACCGCTACACGGCCAGGCCGGCGACCTGACGTCCCTGGAGCCTAATCAGGTTTTTGCTTCGCCGCGCAGCCGCGATGTGCCGTCGGCGAACTTTCTTCCGATTTCCTGCACAATGCTCGACTCCAGCGCCTCGGCAATCTCACCGCTCCGGCTGACAAAACGCCGAAGGTTGTTCGACTCGATAGCGAAAAGACGTGAATCCTCGGTCAAGGTTACGGTGCCGAGCGCCGGCTCGCCGGTCAGGCACACGAACTCGCCAACGAACGATCCGGGGCCGAATTGCGAGACAGCGTCGCCGTCGAGCTCTGCCTTCGCCGCGCCCTCGGAGAGATAATAGAGATGACTGACCGGTTCGCCCTGCGTGGTCAAGACCGTGCCGGCAGGCGCGTTCCGCCACTGACCGAGATCCAGGAGCTTGCGTGCAAGAAACTTGGGCAACCGAATGTGTTTTGCTGCCAACAGCGCCTCTTCCTCTTCGTTGAACCTGGCGCGCTGCATGGCGATGTAGAGCCGGGTCAAACCCCAAACACTGATGGCGATCCAAATTGCTTGAATGACCGCCGACGCCAGATGGAACTGATCGACCAAGCTGACCAAGACGAGACAGGCGCCGATCCCGTTGGCCGCCGGGTAAAGGAAACCGCGCCCGATGATCAGGCCTAGCTGGAGCGCGGCATAGGCGAGGACGTAGAGAACAACGCCGAGAAGCCCGATCGCATCGTACACCGTGATGTTCTGAAAGAACGCGTCCGCAACACCCTCATACATGATCGGTTGCCCCCTATCGTCAGATCGGTCCCGGTAGCCGCCGCAAGCCGGACTGCTGGATCATACAACAAGCCCGCTGCGTCTATCTCACAACATTCCGACTTGCCCTTGGCGCGTTTCCGTGTGCTCATGACATTGTCTGGTGCCCGCCTAGAACAGGATTTGCCCTTGGCGGGAGAATCGGGAAGCCGGTGAGAGTCCGGCACGTGCCCACCGCTGTGAAGGGGATGGTCTGCGCGAACGGCCACTGGAGCGATCCGGGAAGGTGCGCCGATCAGATGATCCTGAGTCAGAAGACCGGCCAGACACCATTGCCTCGTTCCACGTGGACGGCGGAACAGGCGCATTCATGTATTGCTGGGGATCAGACAATGCAGAAGTCACCCGCGCTTGCTCCCGTGGAGCCGTTCAGTGAATGGGAACGAGACGCCGTCTACAAAGCCATCTATTCGCGCCGCGACGTCCGCAACGAGTTCCTACCCGATCCGATTCCCGATGACGTTCTTCTGAAGTTGTTGGACGCCGCGCATCACGCGCCTTCAGTCGGCTTCATGCAGCCGTGGAATTTCGTCGTCATACGCGATCAAGCCGAGCGGGAACGCCTGTGGCAGGCGTTTTCAAGCGCGAACGCAGAAGCCGCCACCATGTTCCCAAGCGATCGTCAGTCCCACTACCGGTCGCTCAAGCTTGAAGGCATCCGCCAGGCGCCGGTCAACCTTTGCATAACCTGTGACCGAACCAGAGGCGGCGATGTCATTCTGGGGCGAACCCACAACCCGAACATGGATCTCTACAGCACGGTCTGCGCGGTACAGAATCTATGGCTTGCTGCGCGCGCGGAAAACATCGGCATGGGTTGGGTCAGCATCTTCAACGATGCCGATCTCAAGAGCCTTCTGGACATCCCCGACCACATCGAGATTGTCGCCTATCTCTGCCTTGGCTATGTCGACGCGCTCTATACCCGGCCGGAGCTGGAGGTTAAGGGCTGGAACAAACGCACACCCTTGCATGAGCTAATCTATGAGGGAACGTGGGGTCGTCGCTCGTGAGCGTCGTCGCGGGCACGTTCTAGTAGAGACCGTCGCGCTCGTCGGCTTCCAATTCCGCATCGACCTCCTCGGCCGTCTCGTTGAGCTTGCAATGGGCGGCCAGCGCCGCACCCAGGCTCGGCATGCCCGATTTGTCGGGCCAGCCTTTGGGATCCCACAAACTGGAGCGCACCATACACTTGGCGCAGTGGAACAAGGCGCGCTCGACATGTACGACCATGGCGAACTCCGGCACCTTGCCCCGCTCGGCCATTGATCGGCGCAGCGCTTCATCGCGCACGATCTGTGCCGTGCCACCGACACGCAGTGTGTCCTTACGGCCGGGCACGATGAAGATGATCGATACCTTCGGGTTCTCCAAAACGTTCAGGAACGTATCCATGCGCGCGTTACCGGGCCGGTCGGGGATGGCAAGCGTCTTGGCATCCAGCACTTTCACGAAACCAGCGGGATCGCCCTTGGGCGAGACATCGACATCGCGCTCGCCCCCGCCCGAGCCGATGACGAAGAATGGCGACTTCTCGATAAAGCCGATACAGAACTCATCCAGGTGATCGATCACCTTGGTCACCGCCGCCGGATAGATATCGCCAACGATGGCGCGCAGTTCGGCAGCATTCGTCACCACATCGGCAAAGCGGCCATTCGACATCTCGTTCATTGCACCTCTCCTTCTTGATGATCGGGGGCTACGACGAATCGCCGGCGTCGACGCCGAAGCACAGGAGGTTGCCGTCGGGGTCCTTTATCTCGAACTCGCGCATGCCATAGACCGTCACCTCTGGCGCGCGGGTCACGGTCGCGCCGGCCGCGCTGACGGCCTCATGCAGCGCATCGACATCGTCGACGTGGATGTAGGCATCCCAGCCGCCCGGCGACGGCGGCGGTCCGCCATCCCACGCATTGACGAAAACCGTCGCGCGGTCGCGCGCGAAGATGCCGAAGCGCGGGGGCTCGCCGCCCTCCTCCACGATCTGGAAACCCAGCACGTCAGTGAAGAACGCGCGGCTCCTATCATAGTCCGTCGAGCGCAGGACGGGCGTCGAACTCTGAAACGTCACCATCAAACTCTCCCTTCGACGTGATTGTCAGCCCCACAGTTCAGGCGGTGCGGGATGCATGGTATTATCGTCGAACCGGATGCCCGGTTCGCGGTCTTCCTTCATCAGCAACGGCCCATCCAGGTCGACGACAGCCGCACCCTGGGCAACCAGCATGGCTGGCGCCATGGCCAGTGATGTCGCAACCATGCAACCAACCATAATGGACATGCCCGCGTCCTGGGCCGCGCGGCGCAAGTCGAGCGCGCCGGTCAGACCGCCGGTCTTGTCGAGCTTGATGTTCACCATGCCGTACCGATCCGTCAGCTCCGCGACCGTGTCGGCCCCATGGCAGGACTCGTCCGCGCACAACACGATGGGACAATCCAAACCGACTAGCCCGCCATCGTCGCCGGCCGGCAACGGCTGCTCGATCATCTCGACGCCCAATGCCTTCAGCTCATCACCAATCGCTATCAGCAGATCGATCGACCACGCCTCGTTGGCATCGACCACCAGGCGGCTATCCGGGGCACCCTGGCGCACGGCCTGAAGCCTCGCCAGCACATCCTCGCCGTCCAGCTTGACCTTCAGCAGCGGCCGGTGGGCCGCTTCGGCCGCCGCCTGCCCCATCGCCTCGGGCGTGTCGATGCTCAGCGTGTAGGCGGTGGTCAGCGCGCCGGGCTGCGCAAGACCGGCGCGTTGCCACACCGGCTGGCCGGTCATCTTGGCTTCCAGATCCCACAGCGCGCAGTCCAGCGCATTCAGGGCGGCGCCCGGCGGCAACATGGATTGAACCGCTGTGCGCGACGCTCCGGATTCTATCTCACCGCGCACCTGTTCCAGATCGGCCAGACTCGACTCGATGGTCTGGTCGTAGCGGGCATAGGGCACGGCCTCGCCCCAACCGCGTGCGCCGTCCTCCGTGATCTCGACAACAATGACCTTGGCTTCCGTCTTCGCGCCGCGGGAAATCCGAAAGACCTGGGCGAGCGGCCATGACTCCGCCCGCGCCTCGACCTTGCGCACGGTCACATCTTCTGCAGTTCGTCGACAATCGACCCGACGCCGGTGCGCAACGGATCGACGCACGGCATGCCCAACCGCTTGCCGGTTGCCTCCATGTAGGCCATCGCCTCGTCCTGCTTCATGTCGAAGCTGTTGATGGCGATGCCGATGACCTTGGCTGCCGGATTGGTCAGGTGCGCGGCGCGCTCGTTGGCTTCGATGCACTCCTCAAGCGACGGCAGCGCGCGGCCGGGAATGCCGCGCATGTGTTCGCGCACGGGCTCGTGACACATGACCAGCGCGTCGGGCTGCGCGCCATGTAGCAGGCCCAAGCTGACACCCGCGAACGACGGATGGAACAGAGAGCCTTGACCTTCGACGACGTCCCAATGGTCAGGCTTGTTCTCCGGCGTCAGCCACTCGGTGGCGCCGGCGATGAAGTCGGCAACCACCGCATCGATCGCCACGCCCTCACCGACGATGAAGATGCCGGATTGGCCGGTCGCCCGGAATGTCGCGTTCATGTTGCGCGCCAGCATTTCTTTTTCCAGCGCCAGCGAGGTGAACATTTTGCCCAGCGAACAATCGGTGCCGACGGTCAAGACGCGTTTGCCTTCGCGTTTGTAGCCTTTGCCGACCTTGAACTCCTGGGCCGGCTGACGCACGTCGAACAAATGCCGCCCGTTCGCCCGAGCCGCCTCGGCGATCTTCGGGATATCCGCCATGCGGCTGTGCATGCCCGCCATGACGTCAAGCCCGGCTTCCAGGGCCTCGACAATCGTACCGGTCCAGCCATCGGGAATGAAACCGCCGGCATTGGCGACACCCAGCACCATGGTCTTGCACCCGGCCTCGATCGCCTCGCGCGGTGTCATGTCGGGGATGTCCAAGTCCTGGTTGCAGCCTTCCAGACGCAACTGCGCGACAGCCTTTTCCGGACGCCAGATCTTGACGCCGGTACATCCTTTGATCGAGAGCAGATCCTGTGCGTCGCCCAAAAAAAGTAGATAGGGCGCTTCCGCCTTTAGCATATGTGTCGTCCCCTCTTCATACGATGCCAGCTCGCCTGGTCATCTTTGTTTGCAGCGCAGCATAAACAAATTGTGGCGCAATGCCACGCTGTCAGCCGGAGCGATGTCATGCCATTTGTCGGCCCGGCAGGCAAATTTGACCGCACCCAATCGGAACTGCATAGTTTTGGCCGGGTACGCAGTCGAGCGCGTAACAATCTGTCCGCCATGGTTTTTGGAGACAGGTAGATCGAATCACGGACCAACAAAGACCCGACGGGTTTGGCGGGTCGCCAACGTTCGAGATAACTGGGAGGAGGAGTGTTATGAGGTTCAAATGCCTGACGATGTTGGGGGCTGCGGCGGTACTCGCAGCAGGCACCCTGGCGACACCGGCAAAGGCGCAGCAGGATCTTCTGATCGGCGGCGGTTCGGTGACCGGCGTCTACTATCAGGTGGCGCTGCAGGTCTGTAACCTGATCAACAAGCACAGCGACGGAAACTATAACTGTGTCGGCCGTCCCGCGCTGGGTTCGGTGTTCAACATCAATGCCGTCAACCGCGGCCTGCTTGACTTCGGCGTCGCGCAATCCGACCGGAACTGGCAAGCCGCCAACGGCGCGGCCGATTGGGACGGCGCCCCGGTTGAGGCGCTAAGGAGCGTTTTTTCGGTGCATCCCGAAACCGTGCTGCTGGTGACGCGCGATGACGCCGGCATCAACTCGGTCGATGACCTGGTGGGCCATCCGGTCAACATCGGCAATCCCGGTTCCGGCCAGCGCGGCAATGCCGAAGACGTGCTGCGTATCTATGGCATCGACATGAACAACGACATCGACGCGCAAGGCCTGCAGCAGAGCGAAGCCTCGCGCGCGTTGATCGATAAGAAGATCGACGCGTTCTTCTATACCGTCGGCAATCCCGCCGCGGCCATCGAAGAGCCGGCGAACTCGACCGATATCGAGGTCGTGTCGATCAATTCCGATGCGATTCGTGAGTTCATCGCTGACAAGCCCTACTACGTTATGGCTACGCTTCCGGCCGGCACCTACAAGGGCATGGACGAGCCGGCAGAGACCTATGCGGTCAAGGCCACCGTCGTTGCCAGCGATATGCTGGGTGAAGACGTCGTCTACGAAGTCGTCAAGATCGTCTTTGAGAACCTGGACGAGCTGAAGGCGTCGCACGCCGCCTTCGCCAACCTGACGCCGGAAGAGATGTTGCAGGGCCTTTCCGCGCCCATGCATCCCGGTGCCGTAAAGTACTATACGGAACAAGGCTGGATGTAAGTCCAAGCTGATTGTTACCGGTCGTGCGGGGGCGGCACACGTGCCGTCCCCCACGCCTTTCTCGACAAGAATAACGCGACAACGCGACGACGTTAGCTGGGGGAACGTGGATGGCGGAGAACAAGGGTGACGCCGCGGCGAGCGCAGCGTCGGGACATCAGGCCGCCGAAGACATTGTCACCGAGGTAGAGAGCGGCCCGCGCCATCCAGACAGCCGGTTCTGGCGTGTCGTCATCGTCGTTCTGTGCCTGTCCTGGTCCGGTTTCCAGCTTTACATCGCCGACAACCCGTTTGATTCCTGGCAGGCGCGTTCGATTCATCTGGCGTTCGCGCTGACGCTCGCCTTCCTCGCCTACCCGGCCTTCAAGCAGAACTCGCCGTCACGCCTGTTCCGCGCGCTCGGTCACGGCATCCCGTCACGGGGCAAGGAACGCCACGGTTTCGTGCTGCTCTATGATCTGCTGTTCGGCGCGATCCTGATCGCCTTTGGCATCTGGACGCTGGACGGCTTGTCGTTGCTGGACGGCGACCTCGAGATGATGGGTGGATCGGCCTATGCCTTCGTGCCGCTGCTGGGCGCCATTGTCGCGCTGGTCGAAGGCGCGCGCCGTGTCATCGCCATCCTCAACCGATTCGTACCGATCGTGCCGAAGGGCATGGCTGACCGGATAATCTGCGGCCACGACGAGACCGTCTCAAACCGCAACGTCATTCCGGTCTACGACATCATCCTGGCGGTGCTCGCGGCGCTGTCGGCGCTCTTTATCGTCTTCGATTATCAGGGCCTGATCATGCGCCAGGGCCTGCCCCTGCAGTTCGACGTGTGGGTCGGCGTTACCTGCGTTGTCCTGCTGCTGGAGGCCGCGCGCCGCGCGCTGGGTCCCGCGCTCGCCGTGCTCGCGATCATCTTCCTGGTCTACCTCTTCGTCGGCCCCTACATGCCGGAGATCATCCGCCATCGCGGCCTGCCGCTCGACTTCGCGGTCAACGATATCTACTTGTCGACCTCCGGCATCTTCGGCGTGCCGTTGGGCGTGTCGACCAGCATCATCTTCCTGTTCGTGCTGTTCGGCGCGCTCTTGGAGCGCGCGGGCGCCGGCCAGTTCTTTATCGATGTGGCGTTCGCCGCCTTCGGCCGCTTCCGTGGCGGTGCCGCCAAGGCTGCTATCGTTGCTTCGGGCATGACCGGCCTTTACTCCGGCTCCTCGGTCGCCAACACGGTGACCACCGGCACCTTCACCATTCCGCTGATGAAGAAAGTCGGCCTGCCGCCGCACAAGGCCGGCGCGGTCGAGGTTGCGGCCTCGACCAACGGCCAGTTGATGCCGCCGGTCATGGGTGCCGCCGCCTTCATCATGGCCGAGATCATCGGCATTCCCTATCTGGACGTCGTGCGCGCCGCCATTATCCCGGCGGTCGTTTCCTACCTCGCACTCTTCTATGTTGTGCACCTCGAAGCCTTGAAGCTCGATATCCGCGCCCTCTCAAAGGACGATCTGCCGAAGTTCCTGAAGACCTTCCTGCGCGGCATGCATTACCTGATCCCGATCGCCGTGCTCTTTTTCTTCCTGCTCTATCTGCGCCGCTCACCCATCCTCTCCGCGCTCTACGCGATTGAGGCGATGGTCGTGATCATGCTGATCCAGCGCCCGATCATCGCGTCGATCGCCGTTGGTATCGCGCGCAAGCACGGCGAAGCCATCGACGCGGGTGCACTCTACAAACAGGCGTTTATCGAGGGTTTGGTCGATATCTGGGAAGGCTTGATTGCCGGCGCCCGCAACATGATCTCGATTGCCATCGCGACCGCCGCCGCCGGCATCATCGTCGGCGTCGTGCAATCGACCGGCCTGGTCGGACGTTTCGTCGGCCTGATCGAGGTCATCAGTTTCGGCAACATCTACCTGGTGCTCGTCCTGACCGCGATCATCTGCATGATCCTGGGCATGGGCCTGCCGACAACGGCGAACTACATCTTGATGGCGTCCTTGACGGCGCCGGTCATCGTCACCTTGGGCGGCGAAGCCGGCTGGCTCTTCCCGCTCATCGCGGTCCACCTCTTCGTCTTTTACTTCGGCATCCTGGCGGACGACACGCCACCGGTGGGTCTTGCCGCCTATGCGGCGGCGGCCATAGCACGCACCGACCCGATAAAAACGGGTATCCAGGGTTTTACCTATGATATGCGGACGGCGATCCTGCCGTTCGTCTTCATCTTCAACACCGAACTCTTGATGATCGCGGGGCTGGATGCCCAAGGCGAGGTCATCTGGATCAACGACGTCCTGAAGCTCGCCTTTGTCTTCATCGCCGCGCTCGTGGCCATGTTCTCGTTCGCCGCCGGCGTGCAAGGCTGGTTCGCCAAGAAACTCAACGTCTTCGGCCGGCTCTTCATGTTTGCGATGTGCGTTGTGCTCTTCCTGCCGCGCCTCATCGCCGATCCGATCGGCGTGCCGCACGAAATTATCCAGATCGTGGTCATGCTGATCTTCGCCGCCTTCTATGCCTGGCAGAAGATGAGCATGCGACGCGCCCAGACGGGAGAAGCCTGATGTTCAAGAAAATTCTTGTCGCCGTCGACATGGCCGATACGACGAGCCCGCACCTGGCGTTGGAAGCGGCACTGGACATGGCGCGCAAATTCGACGGGCGCATCCATTTGATCACCGTCGTGCCGGGTTTCGGCGAATCCGTCGTCGGCCAATACTTTGCTGCGGACGCCGAAAAGAAGGCAGTCGAGGAGACCCATCAGCAACTTCACGCCTTTGCCGAAGAACACATCGATGAGGCCTTGCGCGACACCTGCGTCGTCGGCAACGGCAGCATCTATCAAGAGATCCTGGACGCCGCCGACCGGCTGGAGGTCGACCTGATTGTCATCGGCAGCCATCGCCCGGCCATGAAGGACTACCTGGTCGGCCCCAACGCCGCCCGCGTCGTGCGCCACGCCGAGACCAACGTGCTGGTGGTGCGGTACTAGGGCGCCTCCTCAACCTCCACCGCGCCCCGGCCACCGAGCCGTGGCCCATGAACATCGAAGACGTCACAACAGGCTCGGCCCGTGTGCCTGGATCCCGGGTCAAGCCCGGGATTCCCTATTGAATGTGAGGCGTCAGGCCGACCGTCAGCCGCCGCCGGCGCGCATCATGTGCTTGGCAAGTTCTGCCTGGAATTCGGCGGCTTCATCTTCCGAACAGCCGGAGCACACGCACTCCACATGGGTCATGGGCAGATTGAGCGAGCCGAGCTTGCGATCGCCTTCATAAGCCAGCGAGATGACAAATTGCTTGTCGCCGTCGCGCACGGTGATTTCGTCGCCCTTGACCTCGAAATCGCGGTGCCCGAGCGCCGAGATCATCTCCCGAAGACATTCGTCCAACGTGCCTTGAATATCGTGGGTCTGCGTGAACGCCATCCTTGCTCCTCCTCAATCAACGTCTTGTTGGCCCCGCTCGAGCGAGCATGCTTGAGCCTAGAGCCCCAAGCGCAGCACGCCAACTCGTTTTCGGCTGAGCCGACGAGCCGCCGGGAAGAAGACGGCACGACACAGCGTACAGCCACCCCCTTTACACGCATGGTAGACAGTTTCATACACCTATGGTTGCTGTTATGATCTGTAGATTCGGATCTTCATCGATGAAAGATCAGCGCATTGGCAAGACAGATCTATTTTCGAAAGGTCTCCGACCTACCTGTCGTCGGAGATGACCTCTTCCTCGTCGCATGCTCGGTTTCCAATGCTGGCACCGGCCTGTTTCTCTTTGCGGCGTTGTCGGCGGATGAGCAGGCGATGGAGCAAATCAATGGCTACGGCGACGGGATTTCATACACGTGGATGAGCGAACGACGACGCACCGTGCTGGTCAAACTCCGCGAAGGCGAAGGCAGTGCTATTGAACTTCCAGATCTTTGCCTCAAGCGGCCTCTCGTAGATGAGCTTGCTGACGGACGGATTCTTGTTGCTTCGTCGTATTCTGAATGGCGAAGTCCATGCGACTTTGACAGGAATGGTTGCATCATCGATCCGGTATCGCACGGTCACTTCGACGTATTTCTCGGTGATGGCATCAGCTCGCTTTTCGTGGATTCGCAAGATCGTATTTGGGTTTCATACACTGACGTAGGTGTTTTCACTGGACATGCTTGGACACAACCTGGTGCGAAACCACTCGGTAGATCAGGCCTGAACTGTTTCGCGGTCGATGGTGAGATTCTGTGGCAGTTTCCCGGTCATAAGAAGTTCGGTGGAATCTCAGACTGCTATGCACTGAACGTCCACGGACAGACGGTGGCACTTTACTACTACAGTCAGTTTCCGCTTTGCCGGATCACGAAAAACTTCCGGATGCGCTTTTGGGACACCGGACTATCCGGGTGCGGAAATGTAGCCATCAGTGATTCCCGTGTTCTGTTTTCCGGTCAGTATCACGACGCGGAAGCAGAGGGGTATCTCGCGAAACTGGGATTCGGCAAACTCAAGAAACTCCAGAAGGTCGAGTTTGTTGTTCCAAGCACGACAATAACGTCATCGACGCAGCTCCTGGGCCGAGGTGCAGAGATGCACTACTTCGATAAGACCGGTTGGTACAAGACGTCGCTTCTTGACGACGATTACACCTAAGTCACTCTGTCAACCTGACGTGTGTCGAAATGACCGGCGATCGGGAGCAGGACGGCGCCGTCACACCCGGATATCCAGCGCCTCGGCCATCGGTTGTTTGCCGTCTTCGGGCCGGCCGCGCAGGTGGCCGGAAAGCCGGTGCTCGACGGTCTTGAAGATCCACAGGATGGCGTAGGTGATCACCAGGTACATGATGCCGGCGGTGATGTAGATCTCGTAGACGTCGAAGGTGCGCGCGACGATGACGCGGGCGACGCCGGTCAGGTCCATCAGCGTGATGATCGAGACCAGCGAGGTCGACTGGAACAGGAAAACGACCTCGTTGGAATAGGCGGGCAGCGCCAGGCGCAACGCCTTGGGCAGGATGATGCGTTTGTAAAGCAGCCAGCCTGACATGCCGCATGCCTTGGCCGCCTCGATCTCGCCATGGGGCACCGCGCGGATCGCGCCGCGGAAGATCTCCGCCGTATAGGCGGCCGTGTTCAAGGTCAGCGTCAGGAGCGCGCAGAAATAGGCTTCGCGGAACAGTGTCCACAAACCGAGGTCCTGGAAGAACGGACGGAACTGGCCGCTGCCGTAATAGATCAGGAAGATCTGCACCAAAAGCGGCGTGCCGCGGAAGAAGAAGATGTAGCCATAGACCGGCGCCGACAGAAGCGGGTTGTTGGAGACCCGCAGCATGGCCAGCGGTATGGCGGCAACCAGCCCGATGACGAGCGCGATCGCGGTGATCTGGATGGTCAGCCCAAGCCCGCCGACAAGGGCGGGGATGCTGTCGATGATGACCTGAAAATCCATGACCTCAGGCCCGCCTGACGCCGCGGTTGGCCCAGGCCTCGATACGCTGCTGGCCGGCCATCGAGATGATGGTGATGCCCAGATACATCAGCGAGGCCGTGAAATAGAACGAGAACGGCAGCTTGGTCGCGCCGACGGCGATGAACGTCATGCGCATGAGTTCGTCGAGCTGGATGACCGAGACCAGCGCCGTCGCCTTGATCAGCACCATCCACACATTGCCCAGCCCCGGCAGCGCGAAACGCCAGATCTGCGGCAGCAGGATGCGACGGAAGGTCAGCATCGTGCTCATGCCCATGGCGTGGGCGGCTTCGGCTTGGCCCTTGTCGATCGCCTGGAATGCGCCGCGGAACACCTCGGTCGCGAAGGCGCCATAGATGAACCCCAGCGTCAGGACGCCGGCAACGAACGGGTTGAAGTCGATCAGGATGTCGTAGCCCAACCTGTCGGCCAGATTCTGCACCAGGGTCGGCGTGCCGTAGAAGATGACCAGCAGCAGGATAAGCTCGGGAATACCCCGGATAACGGTGGTGTAGGTCGACGCGACGAGGTTCGCCACCTTGTTCTTGGCCAATTTGCCCCAGGCGCCCAACAGGCCCAGCACGATGGCAAGACCCAGCGCGCAGACGCCGATCAGCAGGGTCACCTGAAGACCCTGCCACAGCATCCAGCCGTAACCCTGGAGATCAAACAGTCCGAACAAACGAAACCCCGGCGGTGGGTTGGTCGATGATCAGGGCCAGAAGGCAGCGTCCCTTCACGTGTCCTCAAAATCGAAGACGGCGTGAAGGGACGCGCGCCCCTAGCCGGCTAAAACGCTATGGCCTACTCGGAGCCATAGACGTTGAAGTCGAAGTACTTGTCCTGGATCGCTTGGTACGTGCCGTCGGCACGAATCTGCGCGATCGCGGCATTGAAGCCATCGACCAGATCCTGCTCGCCCTTGCGGATGGCGATACCGGCGCCATCGCCATGCCAGCGCGGATCGTCATAGTCCGGGCCGACAAACTCAAAGCCGGCGCCCTCGTCCGTCACCAGGAAACCTTCCTTCAGCGCGACGGAGTCAGCCATCACCAGATCGACACGGCCGTTGGCCAGATCCAGGTTGGCTTCGTCCTGCGTGGCGTAGACCACGACCTCGACATCCGGGAAGTTATCGCGGATGAAGTTCTCGTGGATGGTCGCGCGCTGGACGCCGACCTTCATGCCGGAGATCGCCTCGTTCGCCGCCGTGTAATCCTCGGGGATTACCAGTTCGATGTTCTTGTCTTTGATGAACTTGGCAGGCGTCGAATAGTACTTGTTGGTGAAGTCGACGACCTCGGCACGCTCGGCCGTGATCGACATGGACGCGATAATGGCGTCGTACTTCTGGGCCAGCAGACCGGGGATGATGCCGTCCCAATCTTGCACGACAAACTCGCACTCATACCCCGCGGCATCGCACAGCGCGACGGCGATATCGATGTCAAAGCCGACCAGATTGCCGTCCGAGTCGATGGAATTGAACGGCGGGTAGGCGCCTTCCGTGCCGATACGCACGACATCCTGCGCCTGCGCGGCGTTTGCGGCAAAACCGACCGCAACGGCGACAACCGCCGCTTTAATGAGAGATCTCATGGATATCCTCCTTTTTCCTCTCAAACCTCATGCTTAAACAAATGCCCCCTCATAACCGGCCCTATGGATGTTCCAGATTGCTCGCCAGGAACTGCCGGAAGCGTTCTGATTTCTGGCCTTCGAAAAGCTCCTTGGGCGGGCCGTGTTCTTCGACGCGGCCCTCGTGCAGAAAGATCACCTCCGACGATACCTCGCGCGCGAAACCCATTTCGTGGGTGACGACGATCATGGTGCGCCCTTCTTCCGCCAGTTGACGGATGACGCGCATCACCTCGCCGACCAGCTCCGGGTCAAGCGCCGATGTCGGCTCGTCGAACAGCAGGACGTCGGGGTCGACGGCGAGCGCGCGCGCGATCGCCGCGCGCTGCTGCTGGCCGCCGGAAAGATGGGCGGGGTAATAGTCCAGCTTGTCGGCCAGGCCGACCTTGTCCAGGATCGCCCTGGCCTGTTCCTCGGCTTCATGTTTCGGCCGCTTCAGGACATGCACCGGCGCTTCCATGACGTTCTGCAGGACGGTCATGTGGGACCACAGATTGAACTGCTGAAACACCATGCCGAGCTTCGAGCGAATGCGGTCGACCTGGCGCGAATCCTCAGGCACCGGGGCGCCGCGCCGGTTGGTTGTCATGCGGATCAGCTCACCCGCGACATAGACCTCGCCGGCATTCGGCACCTCAAGCAGGTTGATGCAGCGCAGGAACGTGCTCTTGCCGGAGCCGCTCGAGCCGATCATCGCAATGACATCGCCCTCGTGCGCCGTCATCGACACACCCTTAAGGACTTCCAAAGCGCCGAAACTCTTATGCAGGTCGTTGACGACGATTGCCGCCTCGGCCATGCGTTCCTCCCGAACTTGCTTTTTTTGACCATTGGAATTGGTCATGTCTTGTTGTTGCCAGCAGTCAAACCACGAATGGGCGGGCATGGCAAGCACCATGGATTGTTCTGTCCAAGAGACTTACAAGCCTTCTAAATACAGTTAGCGGCAGCGCTTGGGTCCTTTAGGCTGGGCCGGTCAATCCGTGCTGACACACGTGTCTCGCGCAACCTGGAGTCTTCTGGATGGCCGGCCGCAACGTCTTGATCTTGATGTCCGACGAACACCTGCGCGAAGCCGCCGGGTGTTACGGCGGCCAGGTCCACACGCCCAACTTGGACAAGCTGGCGGCAAAGGGGACACGCTTTACGCAGGCCGTCACGCCGTCGCCGATTTGCGTGCCGGCCCGCGCATCGCTCGCCACCGGTCGTTACGTGCACGACATCGGTTTCTGGTCGAACGCCCAGCCCTATGACGGCAGCGTCAAGGGTTGGGGCCATCGCCTGATCGATGAAGGCCATCGCGTGGTGTCGATCGGTAAACTGCACTACCGCAGCGCCGATGACGACAACGGCTTCGACGAAGAGATCATCCCGCTGCATGTGAGAAACGGCATCGGCTGGGTGCGCGGTCTTCTGGGCCGCGACGGCTCGGCATGGAACAACGCCGACCACTTCGCCGAGGAGATCGGACCGGGCCTGTGCGACTATAACCGCTACGACATGCGCGTCGGCGAAGAGACCTGCCGCTGGCTGACCGACGAGGCGCCCAAGACCGGCGACAAACCATGGGTGCTCTATGCTTCGTTCGTCACGCCGCACTATCCGCTGATCGTGCCCCAGGAATTCTACGACCTCTATCCGCTCGATCGGCTGGAGCCGCCGCGCCTCAACGCGCCGGACGAACAATCGACGCATCCTGTCGTTCAAGCCATGCGCGGATTCATGAACTACGACGACTTCTTCGACGACCACACACGCTTGGTCGCCAAGGCGAGTTATCTGGGCCTCTGTTCCTTTCTCGACGATCAGATCGGCAAGGTGTTGGCCGCGCTCGAAGCGACCGGCCAAGCAGACAACACGCTCATCCTTTATTCCAGCGATCACGGCGAACTCGCGGGCAACCACGGGCTCTGGACGAAATGCGTGATGTATGAAGAGTCCGCAGCCATCCCCATGCTCGCCGCCGGTCCCGGCATTCCCGAAGGCCAGGTGCGCGACGATCCGGTCTCGCTGATTGATATCCATCAGACCGTGCTGGAGACGGCCGGGCTCGGGCTGTCCGATGACGACAGCGACCTGCCCGGACGCTCGTTGATCGGCATCGCCAACGGCGAACGTCATGGCCGCACGCTGCTCAGCGAATACCACGACGGTGGTTCGATCACCGGCATGTTCATGATCCGCATGGGCCGCTGGAAGTACACGGCCTATCCAGGTTACCCACCGGAACTGTTTGATCTGGAAGCCGATCCCGTTGAGGCCAACGACCTCGGCCAGAGTTCCGAGCACCAGGCCATACGCGCCCAGTGCGACAAGGCGCTCAGATCCGTCGTCGACCCCGACGAGGCCAACCGGCGCGCGTTCGCCGACCAGGCAGCGCGCATCGCAGAACTGGGTGGGCGCGAGGGCATCATGGCGACCGAGGACTTCGACCAGTCGCCGGTGCCCCTGTGATCGCGACGCTCAAACCGATCGCGCTGTCATGCGTCCTTGCCCTTTTCCTTATCGTCCGGGCCCTCGCTGACGAACCGATCGTCTGGGCGACCGACGGCCAATTCGCACCATTCAGCACGACCGACGAAACCGGCGCGGCCAGCGGCCTCGACCGTGATGTCGCGGATGCAATCTGCGACGCGCTCGACCGTCCATGCGCGTTTCTTGTCGTCCCCTGGGCCGACCTCTACCCGGGCCTGAACGACGGCCGCTTCGACCTGCTCTATTCCGGCATGTCGCCATGGACCGTCAGGGCGGCAGGCGCCACGCCAAGCGCCGCCTATTTTTCGACAGCCGGGCGTTTCGTCACGGTTGATGGCCGTCTCGACGAGGTCGACATCATGGCGCCCGACATCGTCATCGGCGTCTTGGCCGGCACACCGCATGCGCGCTACCTGGAGGCCACGATCGGCAGCGCCGAACGCCTCAGGCGTTACGCCGATGAAGAAGAAATGTACTTCGGCCTTTTGGCCGGCGCCACCGATGTGGTGTTCGGCGACGGCCTGTTGCTTTACCACGATGTCGTCCAGCCGATCCGTGATCTTGCCATCAACTTCGTGCCGCCGGATGTGGACGACGAAGACTATTTCGACGGTGGCTTGGTCTTCGCCTTGCGCCCCGGCGACGCCCTTACCGCCGACATCGCACACGCGCTCCAGACGCTACGCGACGACGGCAGGCTCGACGCCATCATCGAACAGCATTTGCCGGGCTACACGATTCCCTGACGTGATCGTTGAGCGTACCCACCAAACACACGCTTGATGCGGCGACGCGCATCACTTATACAGGCGCCATGATAACGCGCACTCATTAAGAACAGTCGGCCACACGGCCGACTTGGCCTGACCGAACGGTCAGCCGCTGCTGCGCGTCTGCATTCAGACTTCCCGACATTCTTGATCGACCAAGGGCGCGCATCCCCGAAACCGGGGCACCGTGCGCGCACTTCAGATCCGACCTCGCGTTCAATGCCCCCGCAGACCACCAAACGGATTGGCCGGGATCATGAACGTCATCGCGCACTTGTTTGGGCTGAGACCCCGATCGCTTTCGCCGTGGCGGCGCGAAATCGGCGCGACGATTCCGCTCGCCATCCCGCTTGCCCTGACCGAGCTGGCTTACATATCGATCATGACGACCGACGTCATCATGATGGGTTGGCTGGGTTCCGACATGCTTGCCGCCGGTTCGCTGGCGATGCGCCTGAACTTCTTCTTCGTGATGATCCCGTTCGGCGTGTTGGGCGCCGTCGCGCCGATCATAGCGCAGCATCTGGGCGCCCGGCGCTTTCGCATGGTTCGGCGCGCCGCGCGCCAGGGCCTGTGGCTCGCGGTTATCACGTCCCTGCCCTGCCTTGTCGTCAGTTGGAACGCCGAGGCGATCCTGGTCCTGTTGGGCCAAGATCCGGCGCTGGCCAAGGCCGGACAGTCCTACCTGCGCTACATGATCATCGGCTTGATTCCCGCCATGTGGATGTACGTCCTTGCTGAGTTCTTGGCCGCGCATGCCAGACCGCGCCCCGCGCTGGTCGTGACGGTCATCGCGATCGGCCTTAACGCACTGGCCAACTATGTGCTGATGTTCGGCGCGTTCGGCTTTCCGGCACTCGGGCTGGATGGCGCGGGCATCTCGACCGCGGTGGTCGATATCTTCATGTTCGCCGCCCTTCTCTTCTACGTGCTTCAGGACCGGCGCCTGCGCCGCTACCGCATTCTGGGCCGGTTATGGCGCGCCGATGTCGAGCAGATGATCGAGATCGTGCGCATCGGTTTTCCGATCGCGCTCACCAACCTGTCCGAAGACGGCATGTATCTGGTCATGACCTTGCTGATGGGTCTGCTCGGTACAGCAGCCCTGGCGGCACATACGGTCGCCGGTCAATCGTGCGCGATCTTCTTCATGGTATCCGGCGGCCTGACTCTGGCGGCAACCGTGCGCGTCGGGCGCGCCGCGGGCGCCGGTCATCACGTCGATGCGCGGCGCGCCGGCTGGACCGCCATCGGTCTGGCGACGTGTTTCGCTGTCGTCCCCGCCATGCTGTTCTGGTTCCATGGTGACCTGGTGATCGGCATCTTCCTCGATGCATCGCTGCCGGAGAACGCGGAGGCCATCGCGCTGGCCATACCGCTGCTGGCCATCGCCGCGGTGTTCCAGCTGGCCGACGGCATGCAGGTGACCGCGATGGGCGCGCTGCGCGGCCTGAAAGACACGCGCGGTCCGATGATGGTTACGCTGATCGTCTATTGGGTCTTGGCGGTGCCGCTATCCGTCCTGCTGGTCCTTGTCTTCGATCAGGGCAGTCAGGCGATCTGGATATGCCTGGCGGTCGCGTTTTGCCTTGTCGCGGCGCTGTTGGTGCGCCGCTTTCACCGACAAACCAGACAAGCCCAATGAGCTGGTCAATCCAGCAACAGGTTCTCGCGCTGATCGGCCAGCGGCTCCGCACCGGCGACCTGGCAGACACACTGCCCCTCGACAACGTAGTGGCTGTCGACGAGTTCATAGACCAGACCGTCGGTCGGGCTCGTCACCGGATGACGCGCCGCCGACGCCTTGTCCGCCATCGGATCGACGATCTCGGCAACAACGTCGCCTGTGCGCACGTGGGCGCCCAGGTCGGTCTTGAAGCTGACCACGCCCGTCGCCGGCGCCATGATGAAACCGACGCCTGCCAGCGGCGTGGGGTCGCATTGGGGCTCCGGCAGAGGACCGGGATCGCCGGCGACGACCGAGCGTCGCTGAAGAAACCGCATCAGGTTGGCCGCATCGCCGGCGGCGGTCGCATCGTCGACATCGGTGAAGCCGCGCAGTTCGATTGTCGCGGATAAACAGCCAAGCGGGATCGGCCGGTCAGGATGGTGCGCGGCAAGTTGCCGCCAGAGATTGGCGACCGCATGATCGAAGGCGACACCGCTGCCGGTTTCCTCTTCCAGCAATGTCGCCTCGCTACCCAGATCGGCGTGCAGGTCGGCGGCATCGGGCCATGACGCGGCGTTGAGAAAGAGATGCATCAGCGCGTTCGACGCGCAATGCAGATCGAGCACGATGTCGGCATCGATGGCGAGACCGAGCAGCGCCTTCTTCAGCATCGGCGACGGCTGCGCGGCAGGTGTTGCGGCGACCGCGTCAATCGCCGCACGACGGATCGCTGCGACGTTGCGCACGGGGTCGTCGCCAAGCTCGGCCGTGACCGAGGCCTCGACGGCATCGGCGACATCGGGGAAACCACGGTTGAAGTTGACGCCGGAATCCATGTCGTACCGGCCGAGATGGCGGCGCTGCACCCGTTGAGCCAGGCCAATCGGGTTGGCGACCGGCACCACGGTCACCTCGCCTTTGATCTCGCCCCTGGCATCCGCGTCTTCAAGCAGCGCCAGCATGTGGTGGGCGACCAACAAGGCCGGAATCTCGCCGGCATGGATCGCCGCCTGGATAAAGACCTTGGGCCGGACGCCGGTGTCGCCGAAACGGTGCACGGTCAAAACTTGATCGGACCCGAGCGACGGAACCGGCAGCGGCAGGCGTTCAACGACATGACTCATCGCAGGGAAACCCGGGTTCGGTCAGCCGGCATAACGATCTCTATCGTTGTGAGATAGTCTTGCCGGCAAAGGGGAGCGCAAGATGGCACAAGACCGCTTCGGAATCAGCCATTCCGAAACGGTCTTGTTGACCCCAGGACGCTAAGCTGCGCGTGTCTGTGGGAAGGGGTTGGACCTCACGAGCGCCGGTGGCGCGCGCCAGCTAGAACAAGCTGATCAGGAAGTCCTCGATCTCGTCGGTCTCGCCATCGCCGGACGCAGGCGCGGTCTGGATGGGATCCGGCTCAGGGTGCGCGGCCGGCATGTAGATCCAATGATCGACCTGGTTCAGCGCATAGATCGGACGATAGTCCTCATCCATGTCGACCTCGACCTCGGTGCTCAGGTTATCAAGCACGAGGGTCTGGCCATTCTGCTGCACTTCCAGAACCGCGTGATGGATGCCCCGGCTTTCGTCCAGCAGCACGACCAGGCGCATGTCCTGTTCGGCGAAACCCAGCAGGCGCAGTGCGGCGTACTTGGCGATCGCATAGTCCTCGCAATCGCCCGACCCCGCGGCAAACGACAGCGGCGACTGCCAGACATCCTCGACACCGAAGATGGCGTCGTCGGTGGTATAGGGCAGACGGTTGAAATGATCGTTGACGGCTTCAAGCTGCTGGTCACGCGGCTTGTCGGCGACCGTGCCGAGAAAGGCGACGAACGCCGAAACCGACGAACGGTCGCACGAACCGTCCTGGCGACAGGCCTCGATGGTGGCCTCGTCCCGGTCGATCAGCGTGGTCAGTTGGCTCCAGGCTGGAATCTTCAGCGCGTCGCCGACGCTGACGTCGACGAGCTCGCCATTGTCGTTGGCAAAGGCGTTACCCGTCAGTGCGAGTAGCGCAATTCCCGTCCCCAAAATCTTTCGAAGAAACCGGCCCCGTGTCCCAGATCGATACAGTTTCATCTCCGCGGTCACCAAGTAGTTAGTAACACTTTGGGAGTAGTGTATCGATACCTCTAACGAGTTATGTGACTGCTATCACAAAGAGATAGTTATACGTCTTTAGTGTGGGGTAGAGATGTCTCCTAAACCTTGCGCCACCACGCGACCGAACCCGATCTTTTCGCCCGTTCCTCGTCATAACGCAGGTAAGGCACCAGCCTGCCGAGCCAGGCCAACGCGCCGTGCTCGTTCATCCAGTTGGCATAGGCGACGTATTCGGGATAGTTGGAGAGATGGTTCTCCTCGGTCCGCGCGCGCCAATAGTAGATCAGGTTGACGCCGACCAGCATGGCGCACAGCTTGCCGGCAAGAACGATGTCGTCGGCCGGGATAAACGGCACCGAGATCATCCACCACGTGATGTTCTTGGCGACATAGGCGGGGTGTTTGGTCAGCCGGTAGACGCCGGACGTCGCGAGCCCGCGATAAGTCAGGTTCGAAAACCGGAATCCCAGCGACACCGACGCCAGGGTGTAGATCGTGATGAAGCCGATGATGACCGCCGCCCATGCGACGTAGAGCGCCGGCACCGATTGCAGCCAATGGCCCCAATAGAAACCGTTGTTGTACTGGAGGTACTGGTCGAAGACGACAAAGACGAAGGGTTTGTAGCAGACCAGGCACACCAGCCAGCCGATCAATGTCGGCTCCGCCGAGCGGATCTCCGAATTGGTCAGCTTCAGCGTCATGATGTAGCCGCAGGTCGCGAACACCAGGTCGATGCCGTAGAGCAGCGAGAACAGGAAGTCGTAGATGGCCCCCGCTGACTCGTTCACGGTTCCCGTGAAAGTGAAGATGCCGCCATAGTCGAAGCCGATCAGGTTCTCGACCTCCAGTGCCAGGTAGCAGAACATCAGCGGCAGGAAGAACAGCTTGATCAGCCAGACACGGACCAACTCCTTGACGTACTGCATGTTGTACGTGAAGCGCCGGTCGTTGGTCATGTAGCGCAACAGGAGGCGGCCCAGGTGATAGTAACCGTCCTCCGGCTCCTCCATCAGGCGGTCAACATACCAGAAATAGACGAAGGTCAGCGCCAGGATGACCGGCAGGAAAAGGAGCGCAGCGTCGAAGAACCGGCTGTAGAAACCGTCGTACTCGGGAAACGTCGAATAGCCGATCGAGCCAAATCCAAGGATGGCCAACAGCGCCAGGAACTTGATGGCGACCCGGCCGATATTCGCACGAGCGTCGACACGCGCGGTCCGATGGCGGCGAAAGACGAACACGTCGATGCCGACAACCGTCATGATGCCGCAGACAATCGCGATCAGGCAGATCACCGTAATGTTGTCGATCGGCATGCCGGTCAGCTGCCGCAGCCAGATGGTCAGCGCGGCCACGGCCTCCATGTTGAGGGCCAGCAAGACCAACGCGCCGACAAACACCACAAGGCCGCACACATTCGTGGTGAAGTCGATCTCGCTTTTTGGACATTGCGAAACCGGGACGGCAGCCTGGGAAACGGTTGTTTTCATACAGATTGTCGCGCTTCGGTCATGGCAATCACCAGCTTGGCCGTGCCAGACCGCCTGGTGACGGGCGTTATTCTATAGGCGGCAGTGTTCCTTAAACTGTGACCCGCATCAACAAAGGGCCGGGCCGGCCATTCCCTTTGTTTCAGGCCAAAAACCCGCACCTCTTGAGCAGAATGTGCGTGGGTTGGCTCGTCGAACACCAAGAATCGCCAGTCTTTTTGATCGCCTTGTGCAAGCCTGATGCCGATGGTGGCTAACCGGCAAAGCGCGCACAGGAACACCCTAGGCCTCGAATCGACGGTGGCCCATGCGAAACGCGCTCGCATGGGCCACCAGTTCGTTGAAGCATGACCTGAAATCAGGTCGCGACTGAGATCAAGGGATTACTCCTGGCGGCCTTCGCGATCGCCGCCATTTTCACCCCTGTCTTTTCTGCCACCCCAGGTGTCGCCTTCACCCCAGTCGCTATCGCCCCAGTCACTATCGCCCCAGTCGCTATCGCCCCAGTCGCTATCGCCCCAGTCGCTACCGCCCCAGCCACCGTCGCCGCCGTAACCGCTGGAACCGTGACCGCCGTTGGACGAACCACCGTTCGAACCGCCGTTGGAACCACCGTTCGAACCGCCGTTGGAACCACCGTTCGAACCACCGTTCGAGCCGCCGTTCGAGCCGCCGTTCGAACCACCGTTCGAGCCGCCGTTCGAACCACCGTTGGAACCACCGTTCGAACCGCCGTTGGAACCACCGTTCGAACCACCGTTCGAACCGCCGTTGGAACCACCGTTCGAACCGCCGTTGGAACCACCGTTCGAACCGCCGTTGGAACCACCGTTCGAACCACCGTTCGAACCGCCGTTGGAACCACCGTTGGAACCACCGCTCGAGCCGTTACCGCCGCCCGAGCCGGAATCACGCTCTGGGCCAGGACGCGGTCCTTCACTGATCGGATCGCCAACTGGATCAGGTGCAACCGGACCGGCCGCAGGCGCGATCTCCTGGAGCTGCAAGCTCAGCTCTTCCAGGTAAGCGATGCACTCGCCAGTATCGACCGCAGCCGAAAGCTGGTCCGGAGTCATTGTCGAGCAGAATGAGAAGGCCTGAGGCGACACCATCAACCGCCCATCATCGGCGGCCCGGCCCGTCTCTACGTTGGCCGCCACGGCGACGGCCACGAACCCCGCGCCAATCACCGCGGCACGTGTCCAGGCATAGCAGGCCAGCCTCTGTTGTTTGGCTTTTTTCAAGGTACCATCCTCCATTAAGGAACGTTTTTAACGAGGATGGATACTAATCGACATTCAGTCAGTATTTCGAAATATAATGTATAATGACGGCGAACCTATCGTAATGCTTCCGTGGCCAACAAAGCACATTACATCTTTAGTAATAATACCAAGAGAATTACTTACCTACAACGCACCAGCCAATCTCTCGAAGGAGTTGCTACCTTCGCGAAATCGACCTCTCGAACGATGCAAACTCGACTCTAAAGAGAGGCTTGTAGCTCTTTCGATAGAGCCTATTGGTAAGATAGATGACCGTTCGATCGTGTCTTAACAGGTCTCGTACGGTGTATCCGACGCAATCGCACAGATGTACTGGCCGGCCCGGGCGAATCGGTGGCTGCGCCGGGCATAGAGCAGCCCCGGCCGGGGCGCTTTGACGGCGGTGCGTTGCCGTGTCTGGGGATCGACCACATGGCAGAACGCCTCATCGGCCATGACGTGATCACCCAAACTGCGATGGTAAACGACGATGCCGCCGGCTGGCGCCATAAGCCTTTTCAGCCCCCGGATTGCGCGCGGCTCGGTCAGTGCCTCGGGCAAGGGCCCGGGATCGCCGGCGATCACGGCGCGTCTTTGCAGGAAACGATAGAGGTTGTCGGCGTCCGGGCGGGTCAGATGGTCGTCGACGTCGCGCTGACCACGCAGTTCAACGACTGCCGCCATGGCGCCGGGCGGCACCGGCACATCCGGGAAACGCTCGGCAAGTGTTTTCCAGACCAGCGCATGGGCAGACTTGAACGTCATCATGGCGTTCCCGCGGTCGACCAGAACCACTTGGGCGTGCATCTGACGGGTCAGGTCCTCGGCCTGCGGCCAGTTGACGTCGGTCACGAAGAGGTGAAGCAGCGCTTCCCAGGCCGAGTGCAGATCAAGGACGATGTCGGCATCGTAGGAGAGCTTGAGCAGTTCGCGCTTCAAGACCTCAGGCTCACGCGCCACGACCGTCGCATCGAGCGCCTCGCCCATCGCCTGGCGGACCAGCGCGACATTGGCCTGGCTGTCATCGCCGAGTTTGCCGTTCAGGCGCGCGGCGACAGCATCGGTCAGATTGGGAAATCCACGGTTGTAGTTGCGCCCGGTCGCCAGATCATAGCGGCCCTGGCTTTCCATCATGATCTGCTGGGCCAGACCGATCGGGTTGGCGAACGGCACAACAACGATTTCGCCGGTGATACGCCCGTCGGCTTCGGCCGCCTCCAGGCGGCCCAACAGATGCTCCAGGACAACGATGCCCGGCAATTCGGCGGCGTGCAGGGCGGCGTGAAGGTAGGCTTTGGGACGGGCGCCACGAGTGCCAAAACGATGCACCGTCAGCACACGCTCGGTACCGAGCGACGGGCACCCAAGGCCCAGGGTCTCAACGTGATGCGCCATCACGCTTAGTAATCGATATGCGGCAAATCAGGCTCCGGAAGCGGCTCTGGCCCGGCGATTGACGCAAAACTCTGCCCTGGGCGCACCAGCATTGAAAGATTGCGGCCAAAGAACACGCCGTCCGTGCGGCTTCTTACCGGCGTGCGCGCCTTGTCGAAGTCGGCTTCAGACGGATCAACGACCCAGGCCACGACGTCGCCTTTCTTGATGCGCGCACCAAGCCCGACAGCATATGACAGCACGCCGGCGCAAGGCGCGACCGCATGATCGACGCCTTCCAGGGGGGTCGGTTCGCCGACCGGTTCCGGTGGCGGGCCGGGATCACCGGCGATCACATCGTGGCGCTGCAGAAACCGCCACAGACCGCGCGCATCTGTCTCCGCCAACGTTTCGTCGACATCCGGCTGGCCACGCAGTTCCAACGTGGTCGAAAAGGGTGGCGGCGGAACCATCCGTTCCGGCAACAACGCGCGTAGCCGGTGCCAGAAGATGGTCGACGCGGCATCGAAGCTCGTGCCTTCGTCGGTGCGGAAGAGCAGGACGACCTTGCAGCCCAATTCGGCCGGCAGATCCGCATGGGTGTCCCGGTAATCAGCCGGGAGGTAGAGGTACTGCACCGCCTGGCCGTGACAATGCAGGTCAAAGATGTAGTCGGCGTCGACGCTAAGTGTCAGCAACGCCTTGCGCAACACGTTGGCCTCGCCCTCGGCGCGCCAGTCGTCCAGGGCCGCAAGGGCGGCGTCGCGGATCAAACGGCGGTTTTCCTCCGCATCATCGCCCAGGACATTACCAACCCGTCCGGCGATTCGGTCTGTCAGATCGGGATACCAGCGATTGAAGTTGCCGTCGCCGTCCAGATCGTAGCGGCCGAGATGATAGCCATAGATCTGCGAGGCCAGGCCGACCGGGTTGGCATAGGGCAGCACGACGATCTCGCCGTTAACCTCTCCCCTGGCGTCGGCGTCCTTGAGCCAGCCCAGCATGCGGTTGAGCACCAGCGTGCCAGGCAGTTCGTCGGCGTGGAGCGCGGCGTGCATATAGACCTTCGGACGCGCGCCGGGACTGCCGAATCGGTGCACGGTCAACGCCCGTTTTGTGCCGGGACCCGGCGACATCAAAGGAATCGTCTCAATCGAATGGGGCATGAATCTGGGGCTCGGGTCTGGCCGGAAGCCCCTCTTGTCGGAGACCGTGGAGATCAAGTCAAGCCGCGCCAGGCGGCGGATTCCAAGGACGCCCGCCACAAACCTCCCCCAAACGGATTACCACTTTTAGGGCATACCCATGCTCTACCCCCTTGTCGTTTACCAATTATACGTTGGATAGGGGTAAAATAGCCGCACAACAAAAGTAAACGGAGCGGCACCATGGTTCCGAGTCCGAGAAAACGACACACCCGATTGCTACTCACGCTGCCGTTACTATTGGCAGGCATGATGTTTTCTGGCCCAGCCAAAAGCGAGATCTATGGCACGTCTGGCGACTGGATCGTCAATGTTAACGATCATGGCAGTTGTGTTTTGAGCCGTTATGTCGGCGAGCAGTTTTACGCCATCGGCGCGGAATGGGATCCGACCGCCAAGCAGTTCTATTGGACGGTGCTGTTCTATTCGCCGGAGTTGGGTGGCTTGCCGCCCGGCGGTGAATATCCGGTCGACCTCAAGGTCGAGGACGCGCCATGGCAGCAGGGCAGCACGGCCGAAATCATCAGCAGCCAGAACGTTTCCTATGTCCGGGTCGAGATCCACGACTACGACTTCGGCACCGCCTTCCGTCAGGGCTCGGTCTTTACGGTCGGTGCCGCGCGCAAGGACTATCACCTGCCGCTCGATGGTTCGGCGGACGCCCAAGACGTCTATGTCGGCTGTTTCCTGAACAGCTTCGTTCAGCCCGCCGCCCAGAACCCCTTCGAATAAGTTCTCTCACTTAGGCCGTTCCCGGCGCAGCTTGCGCACAGGGCCTTGCTGCGGGAGAGGCATCCTGATCCAATGCCTCTCCCATCAGCATGGCAGGGGTCGGCATGTTCGCCAAGACACTGGACGGTTTGCGCAGCGCGGGCGCCGAAAAGGTGCTGTGCGACGGTAAGGTGCGCTCCACACGATTTCTGACGGCGACCGACGGCATGGGCTTTGCCATGTCGGATGTCCGGCTTGATGCGGGTCTGGAGCAAGACCTCTGGTACAAGAACCATTGGGAAGCCAACTACGTCGTCGCCGGAACGGGCCACGTCGAAGAAAGCGGCAGCGGTCAGACATGGCCGCTTGAGGCCGGCATCATCTATACGGTCGGGCCCAAAGACAGGCACCGTGTCGTCGCCGAGAGCGACGTGCACATCATCAGCATCTTCGATCCGCCGATCACCGGCAACGAAGCCCACGATGCCGACGGATCCTATGCGCCAAGCGGTCCGGTGCCGCCGGGGCGCGGCACCATGTTCGTCAAGACGCTCACCGACCTGCGCGCGGCCGGCAAGGAGATGGTCGTCGCCGGCGGTTCGGCGCGCACCGTGCGCGTGCTGCTGCAAGAGGACGGTTTGGGATTCACGTTGTCAGACGTCAACCTGAAGGCCGGCAACCGCAACACGCTTTGGTACAAGAACCACTGGGAAGCCAACTACATCCTGGCAGGCAGGGGCGAGGTCAGCGACCTCACCACCGGCGAACGTTGGCCGATGGCGCCGGGCATGATGTACTGCGTCGGTCCCGACGACCGGCACAGCATGTTTGCCGAAACCGACCTTCACCTGATCAGCATCTTCTGTCCGGCGCTGAAAGGTGACGAGATACACGACGCCGACGGCGCACTCGCGCCATCCGGCCCGCTACCGCCGGGTCCGGCCACCGCCTAACAGAACCAACTTCGACGGGGAGACATCGATGCTGATACGCACCATGGATGATATGGAGAAGGCCGGCCGGATCGTTTCGATCTCCCACGGCCGCGCGACCGCCGTCCGGCCGCTGACCAAATCCGACGGCATGGGTTTCAGCGTCTCCGAAGCACGCGGGCGCGCCGGCAGCGGCAGCGACCTCTGGTACAAAAATCACTGGGAAGCCAACTACGTGCGCTCCGGCCATGGCTGGGTCCAGGATCTGACCAGCGGCCAGAAGTGGGATTTGGAACCGGGCATGATGTATATCGTCGGCCCGAAAGACAGACACCACATTCAAAGCAGCGATGAAGAGGCGCTGCGCATCATCAGCACCTTCAATCCGCCGATCGAGGGTGACGAGACCCACGACGACGACGGCGCCTATCCGCCGACCGGCCCGATCCCCGACGGGCCGGGTCGCATGCTGGTCAGAAGCCGCGCCGATGTCGAGGCCCAGGGCCTCGCCTTCTCGCGCGCCGGCGGCGCCAGCCAGATCGCGCGCTTCGTCACCGCCAGCGACAACCTCGGCTTCGCAATCAGCGAGGTCCGCTTCAAAGAGGGGCGCGAGGTCGACCTTTGGTACAAGAATCACTGGGAAGCCAACCTGGTGCTCGACGGCACGATCGAACTGACCCACAAGACGAACGGCGAGGTCCATCAGCTCGGCCCGGGCGGGCTCTACTGCGTCGGACCGGACGATCCCCATCACATCAAGACGTTGACCGATGTGCGCCTGATCAGCGTCTTCAACCCGCCGCTCGAGGGCCACGAGACTCATGACGAAGATGGGGCCTACCCGCCGACCGGACCGCTGCCGCCGGGTCCCGCGGCGTAGCCCGTTTAGTCGTAGCGCAAGTCGGCCGCCTTGCCCCGGAACATCGTATAGGCCAGCACGGTGTAGCCGGCGATCATGGGCAGCACGACGAGCGCGCCGATCAGGATGATGAAGAGGCTCTCCGGCGCGCTCGCCGCCGCGTAGATCGTCATGCGGTCGGGCACGACATAGGGATAGAACGAGTAGGCAAGCCCAGCGAACGCCAGCGCGAACAGAAACGTCGTCGCGACGAACGGGATCCAGCTCCACCTGTCTTCGGCATCCGGCAGGTGGCGCAGTGATATCCAGATCACGCCCAGCAGCACGACCGAAACGATCGGCAGCGGCGCCAGGATGAAGATCTCCGGCACGGCGAACCACTTGTCGAAAATACGCGGACTGACCAGAGGACTTGCCAGCGAGACAGCCGCGATGCCGGCCAGCACGCCCCACTGACCGCGCGTCGCCCAGCGTATCGCTTTCATCTGCAACGCGCCTTCGGTCTTGATCATCAGCCATGTGGCGCCGATGAAGGCGAAGCCTCCTGTAAGGCACAGCGCCGTCAGGACCGCGAAGGCCACGTTCGGCCAAGTCCATTCAAGGCCCATGATGTAGAGCCCCAGCATGAAACCCTGGCTTAGCGCCGTCACCAGCGAGCCGGCAAAGAACACCGCGTTCCACCAGGGTTTGTGACCGCCCGGCGCCTTGGCGCGAAACTCGAAGGCAACGCCGCGCAGGATCAAGCCGAGCAGCATGAGAGCGACCGGCATGTAAAAGGCGGTCAGGATGACCCCGTGCGCGCCGGGAAAGGCGACCAGCAGCAACCCGACGGCAAGCACGAGCCATGTTTCGTTGGCATCCCAGAACGGACCGATCGAGGCGATCATGCGGTCTTTTTCGTCAGGCTCGGCAAAGGGGAACAGGATGCCGACACCCAGGTCGAACCCGTCGAGCACGACATAGATCAGGATCGACACACCCATCAGCGAGGCGAAGACGATGGGAAGCCAGATCGTCGGGTCACCGAAGAGCGTCATGGCCGCACCTCCCCGGGCGTGATCATGGTGACGGGCGCGACGCCCGAACGCGGTTGTTCTGGCTCGGCGACGGCGCCGGGTGCTGCCGCCTTGCGCGCCAGATAGAAGAGCACGCCGACATAGGCGGTGATCAGCACCGCGTACGTGATGAGATAGAGGGTCAGGCTGGTGCCGACCATGGCCGCCGGCACATCGCCGACCGCCTGTGCTGTTTTCAGGACGCCGGTCACCAGCCAGGGCTGGCGGCCGATCTCGGTGGTGTACCAGCCGGCCAGCGTCGCGAGCCAGCCGGAGAAGGTCATGGCGACCAGCACGCCCAGCATCCAGCGGCCGACAAGACCGTCGACGCCGGCCCTGCGCCGGTACAGCACCCAGGCCGCCGTCCACGACACGAGCAGCATCAAGACCCCGACGCCGACCATGATGCGGAACGACCAGAAGACGGGCGCGACCGGCGGATGCAAGACCTCGCCATCGTCGGTCACGAACTCGTTGAGCCCCGGCACCACGCCGTCCCATTCATGGGTCAAAATCAGCGACGCGCCGCTCGGGATCGCAACCTCATAGAGATTGCTGCGCGTTGCCTCGTCGGGCCAGGCGAACAGCACCAGCGGCACGTGGGAACCGGTTTCCCAGTTGGCCTCCATGGCGGCGATCTTGGCCGGTTGGTGTTCCAGGGTGTTCAGGCCGTGCATGTCGCCGGCAAAGATCTGAATCGGAATCAACACCGCGCCCATGGTGACGCCGGTCTTAAGCGCGGCGATTGCGCCGCTGGAGCGGTCGCCAAACAGCAGGCGGAAGGCCGACAGGCCGGCGATCAGGAAAGAGACGGTCAAGCCACTCGCCAGCAGCATGTGGCTCAGGCGATACGGCATCGACGGGTTGAAGACGACCGCCACCCAGTCGGTCGCATGCGCGACGCCATCGCGCATCTCGAACCCGGTTGGCGTGTGCATCCAGGAGTTCAACACCAGGATCCAGAAGGCGCTCAGCGCCGTGCCGACGGCGACCAACACGGTCGCCAGCGTATGCAGCCAGCCGGGCACGCGCGAGAAGCCAAACAGCATGATGCCCAGAAAGACGGCTTCCAAAAAGAAAGCGGTCAGCACCTCATAAGCCAGCAGCGGTCCGGCGATGTTGCCGACTGTCTCCATGAATCCCGGCCAGTTGGTACCGAACTGGAAGCTCATGGTGATGCCGGAAACCACGCCCATGGCGAACGACAGCGCGAATACCTTCACCCAGAAACGGTAGGCGTCCATCCATTTCATGTCGCCGGTGGTGTTGAAGCGCAGCTTGAAGAACAGCAGCACCCAGGCCAGCGCGATGGTGATGGTCGGGAACAGGATATGAAACGAAATGTTCGCGCCAAACTGAATGCGCGACAGCATCAAGGCGTCCATGGTCAGCTCTCTTCCTTCGGTCGTTGACCAGAGCTTCCCTTACGTTTGCCGCCACGTTTCTTGCGTGCGGTCATTGGCACGACCTTTTCGGTCGTTTCAACAAATCTCAAGACCTTGCTGCCCAGCGCCAGCAACTGAATCAGGCGCTCGGTCTCGAGCCGGTCCATGTCATCATACCAATTGCTCAACAGCTCGATAAGCTGGCTCAGCTCGGCGATACGGTTGTGCGCATGCACGTCCTCCTGCGCCGATGGTTTCTGCATCTCCAATTCGCGCAGCTTGCTGAGCGTGGGATCGATCTCGCGGCGTTTGCGCTCGGAAACAAGGATACGAACGATCTCCCACAGATCATCCGGCGTGGAGAAGTGATCACGGCGGTCATCGGGCAGATGGGTCAGGCGCACCAGGTTCCAGGCGCGCAGTTCCTTCAGCCCGATCGAGACGTTGGAACGCGACAGACCGAGCTTGTCGACAATCTGGTCGGCGTTCAGCGGGTGTTCGCTCAAGAACAGCAGGGCATAGATCTGACCGACCGTGCGGTTGATGCCCCACCCCGACCCCATCTCGCCGAAGTGGAGCACGAACTCCTGGTGAAGCGGCGACAGGTGCATGCGCGGCGTTTCCTGGATTTCGAAAAGTTTCGAAATGCATATAGGTCATGGAGGACCGAAAGCAAAGTCACATTCGCGGGCAAATCTAAGCCTTTGGGCTGCATCGACTTTCACCGATGAATCGGCTGGTCTGCTGCCGCCCATCCCAGCGGGCTAGGCGAAGGCTTCAGCCATTCGCGTCCTTTTCGCGCGCCAGGAAGATCGACAGACCGAGCAAAACGACCGCGGCCCAGATCCATGCGTTGTGCTGTTCGCCGAACAACACCATGCCCCACACGACGCCCGCGACAATGCTGACGAAGCTGGTCAGCGACACGAAAACGGCGCCCGCCAGCCGGACGATCTCGAAGTAGAGGTAGATCTCGACCAGCGCCAGGGCTGCCATCGCCACGATTGTCCAGGTTCCCGGCGACCAGTCGCCGAACACAACGACCGATCTGTCGGTGATCATGTAGAGGGGCAACACGATCGCCGTTGCGATCAACACTTCGCCAAACGCGACCTGCCAGGAGTCGGAGCCGTGCGGCCAGTCAAAGGCGACATAGTTGTGATAGGTCGCGTAGACGACGGGTATCAGGAAGGCGAGCAAGACCCAGGTCAGCATCGACGGCTGGGGGATGGCCGTACCCGGGACCAGCACGACTGCCGCCGCCACCAGGCCGACGGCAACCGCCGCCAAGCGCCGGCGCGACACCGTCTCGACCTTTGCCACGATAGCGATCAGCGACGTGAAGACCGGTGACGTCGACGCGATGATGGCAAGCAGGCCGGCCGGAATCTCTTCGGCGACATAGAGACTCAAGGGAAACTCGATCAGGTAACCGAGCGTCGCGCAGATCAGATAAAAACGCAGGTGACGCCCCGTGAACCGGGGCCAGCGCCGGCGAAGGGCTGCAACGCCCGTCATGCCGACGACGACGCCGGCCGTCGTCAGGGCGATGATGCCGAGATAGGAAAGAGCGGACTCCGCGGCGATCTTGAACAGCGAAAAGTGGCCGCCCCACGACATGCCGAGCACGATCAGCAAGACCACCGGCCATAGACGTGTAAGACCCATGACCGGCGCCGCAACGGGTTTGCCGGACCCCGTCACATCAGGTGCCTCCGGTTCGCCCCGGCGTCTTGATCACAACGTGCTTGGGATCGGCGGTCCGCCTACCGCCGCGCCCTACCCTTGGCGTACCCGTGTCACGCGGCACGGTGTGCAACCGCGCGATATCCAGCAGGAACGGCAACACGCCTCGTCCATATGCGGCCATCGCGAAACCCTCCACGGCAATTAAGAAAGCGATTAGTTTCTAAATTGCGCCTGTTGGGCCGCGATGACAAGCCTTATCGATGTTAGGGACCGAACAAAAAGCAGTCGGCATCGCGTGCGCGCAGCACCGCACAAATGGCCTCGGCCTCGTCCCGGTCGGGCATCGGGCCGGCCTGCAGGCCATAGATCAGCGCGGGATCGCTGCCGGTTTCCAGCGGCTGGACCCTATAGGGCAGATCGCCGAGAAGATCGGGGAAGCGCTGGCCCAGATCCTGCCAGGCGGTTTCCGCGCGCCCCGCGTTTTCATAAGCGGCGAGTTGAATGAACGGCCAGTCACCGGTGCCGATGGTGGCCGCCACCCCGACCGCGGCATCGGCCGATGTTGTGTCCGCCGCACCGGCGACGACAGTTTCCTCAGCAGCGGCCGCTGTCGGGATCTCCTCGACGACGGCGACAGTGATCCCCTCCGCCGGTTTGGCGCGTGGCAGCGGCGCAATCGGCGCAGTGTGTGTCGCGGTGATCGTCGTTTCGGCCGGCGGCAATCCGGCCAGGCGTTCGGCGGCCAGCTCAATGCCGGCTGCCGCTGCTAGACTGTAGAGCCGCCGGGCCTCACTGATATTGACGGGTGTCCCCAAACCGGTCTCATAGGCGTAACCGGCCGAGAACTGTGCCGACGCGTTGCCCGCACTCGCCGCGCTTTTGAAGAGGCGGAACGCGCGTTCGGGATCGGCTTCGACGCCTTCGCCCAGATGATAGGCGATGCCCATGTTGAGCTGCGCATTGGGCAGTCCTTGCGCGGCGGCTTCCCCCCACCAGAAGAGGGCCTCCGTCACATCGCGTTCAACGCCACGGCCCTGCTGGTAGAGATTGCCCAGATTGAACTGCGCCACGGGATGGCCGGACTCCGCAGCCTTGCGGTACCACGTGGCCGCCAGGGCGTCGTCCTTCAGGACACCACGGCCATTCTCATAGAGGATGCCAAGCGCAAGCTGAGCGCCGGGCATGCCTTGCTCGGCAAGCGGCTCCCACTCGGCAAGCGCCGCCTCGAAATCTCCGGTCTCGTACGCCGCTGCGCCGGTCGCGAAATCCGCCAGGGTCGTCTGCGGCACGGCCGCAAAAACCAGCAGGAACCCGCAAAGAAGCGGTCCAGCCACGGCGACAGCGCGATTTCTCGCCCACAAAAAGCGGCACGGTTTCATGGCCCTAACGTAGCGCAGCCACCGCGGCGCGACCAAACCCTGTGCCGGTGTCGGCGCTCACAATCCGTCAAGAAAGGCCCGAAACCTGCCGGTTAGGCCGCCAGAAGACGGCCCGCGTACCAGGCGGCAAATGCCGCGACATTCGGCTCCATCAGCACCGAATAGCGGCCGGGCTGGGCAAATGGCGAGGCCATGCCGCGCTGCTGGTTCTCCAGCGCCGGCACGTCTTCGGCCAACGCCGCGTCGAGCCGGATATAGTACTGCTCCGCCTTCGCCTCGAAATCAGGCAGTGCGATCGTCTCTTTGGGAAAACAAATGGACTGGATCACGCGGCATCGCTCAGGCCCGTCGGGATAGGCCTCATAGACCCACATCGCGTCGGTGCCGGCGGCAAACGTCAGGTTCGGGAAGAGCCACGTATAGCGCACGCCGCGCGCGGCCTTGCCGGTCAGGCCGGGGATCTTTGGCAGCGCATGGTGCTGCTGGCTCTCCAGCAATCCGCCGGTGCCTTCGGTCACGCCGTACTGGGTCGCGTAGTCGCCGGTGACGGGATCGCCCGGCTCCGGCGGGTCATAGAGATCGCTCAACGAGTCCGGATGCACATAGGGCAGGTGATAGTACTCGTTGAAAACGTCCAGAAAGCCCTTCCAGTTGCAGTCGACGGCGAGCTCGCGCCGGCGCGTCAGCACCAGGTCCTCGATCGGCCACGGCGCGTGCATGGCAACGAAGTCGCCGATTTGCGCGTCGAGGTCCGGAATCTCCGGGTCCAGACAGACAAACAGAAAGCCTGCGCGCACCCCGGTCGGAAACGCAATCAGGCCGTAATCCGATGTGTCGAAGGACGCGGTCTGATCCATGTGTCCGCCACCGACCAGTTCGCCGGTCAGGCGATAGGTCCAGCAATGGAACGGGCAGCGGATCATGTCGGTCGTGCCCTCGCCCGCCAACAGTTGCGCGCCGCGATGACGGCACGTGTTGGCAAAGGCACGGACGTCGCCTTGTTTGTCGCGCAGGATGATCAGCGGCACGTCGGCGATGGTCATGGTCACGTAGTCGCCGGGCTGGCGCACCATGTCGGCGCGTCCGACCGAGAGCCAACCGCGACGAAACACGGCGGGGCGCTCGCGCACCACAACGTCGGCGTCGTGATAGCAGACCGGCGGCAGACTTTCGGCTTCCGAAATCGGTGCCATGCATCGCGCAAGCGCCTGATCAAGCGGTGATGCGTGATCCTGCTTGGCGGACGGAACCGCGGCGACAGCCATGTTCAGACCGCCACGTTGATCTGACCGGACTCACGCTGCATCGCGACATCCGGCACCACCAGCGGTTCGCGCGCACCCGGCCGCATCACCGCTTCGTCAAAGGCTTTGCGGGCGAAAACCTCGAGCACCAGCGGCGCAAAGAAGTCGAGCGAGAGGTTGGCGTAACCGGGATCGAAACTTGTCTGGTCCCAGCGCTCACAGAACGCGACGCAGTCGTCGAAATAGGGATGACCGCGATGGGCCTCGCGCTCGTTCGGATCCTCGCCCAGCTTGTCGGCGAAGTAGATCTTCTGAAACCCGCCGTGTTGCTCGACCGTCCATACGCACTGTTCGCGGATGTAAGGTTTCAAGACGATCGCCGCATACTCACCGTGCATGTAGGGCGCGTGGAGATCGCCGATATCATGCAGCAGCGCCGCGACGACCCAGTCGATGTCGGCGCCGTCATACCAGGCGCGCGTCGCCGATTGCAGCGAATGACCGAGCCGCGAGATCTGATAGCCGGAATAGCCGCCCTCAAGACCGGCCATGGCGTCCAGCAAGCGTTCGCCGGTTTGTCCGGCATAGGTGATTTCGTGCTCGCGCAGAAAGGCGTAGTCCTCGACGTCGCCGTCACACATCTGGGTGAACTTCACATGCTCCATGGGGCCGATCTCCTGTGTCGTCCTTCCGACTTTGAGGCCCAAACCGGCCCTGGACAAACAGAAAGTTCGAGGTCATAGCTATAAGCTGAACTAATTGACCCATCAGTTGCGATGGCTACGCCCTTACCGCCCTTTACTTGGCTGCGTGCCTTCGAAAGCGCCGCGCGGCTCTTGAGCTTCACCGGCGCCGCGGACGAGCTGAACGTCACCCAATCGGCGGTCAGCCAGCATATCCGCTCGCTCGAGGAACGGATCGGCAAGCCCCTGTTCGTCCGCAAGGCGCGCGGTCTGGCGCTGACCGATGACGGCCGGAGGCTTCTGCCCTACGTCACGGCCGCCGTGTCGGAGCTGTCGTCGGGCCTCTCTGTGGTCGCGCCCGACGCGCCCGAGACCGTGCTGCATGTCGCCGCCAGCATCAGCTTCGCCCAGTTGTGGCTGGCGCCGCGCCTGCCGGACTTCCAGCGCGATCACCCAGGACTGGGTCTGCGTATCGTGAGCGCGCTGTGGTCCGACGACTACCTGCATACCCGCGCCGACGTGGAGCTGCGCTATGGCACCAAGGATATGGTTGGCGCCGATGCGCTCAAACTCGTCGATGATCAGGTGGTTCTCTACTGCACGCCGCAGATGGCCGCCGGAATCAAGACCTGGGACGACGTGTGCACCGCGCCTTTGATCCACACTGTCGGCACGTCGGACACCTGGCAGACCTGGACGCAACACCTGGGCCTTGCACCGCCGGTCGCGTTTTCCCATTCGGTCGACTCCTATGTGCTGTCGATGGAACTCGCCCGCTCCGGCGTCGGCGTGGCGCTTGGCAGCCGCTTCCTGGGCGAACGGTTGGTCGCGAGTGGCGAGGTCGCCGTGCCACTGGACCTCTCGACACCCGCACGGGAGAACCACTACATCACCATCAACGGCGGCTCGGCGTTGCGCCGCCAGGCCGAAACGTTTCGCGACTGGATCGTCGGAGAGATCGCCTGAGCGACAAGGCGCGCCCGACCTGGGGTCACGCGCTGACCTGTGCTATGCAGGACACCGAGCGCCACGCCATGGGGGATGAAGGGGATGGCACTTGGCGGCGGCCGCCCGGATGCCGTGCAGCACGGGCTACCGCAAATCGAAATCGGCGCGGCTGGCGATGTCGGCCCGCATCTCGTTTCGCTCGTCTTCGAGGAAATCGTCAACCGTCCTTCCCGCTGCGTCCTTACACTGGACGAAGCCGATGGCCAGGGCGGGTATCGTTATGACAACGACCGGTCGATCGACTTCGGCGCGGCCGTCGACCTCTCGCTGCTGACCGGCGGCGGAACGGCCGATCCGTCGTTCACCGGCCGCGTTTTCGCTCTCGCACGGCGCATGGAACACGACAGCGGCCCGCGTCTGGTCGTCGACGCCTATGACCGGCTGCAGGATCTCGCCATGGCGCGCCGCTCGCGCCAGTTCGAGGAGACGACCGCCGCCGATGTCATCGCGTCGATCGCCGGCGACTACGACCTCGCGGCCGAGGTCGATCTCGATGGCCCCGTGCATCCTGTGCTCGTCCAGGCCAACGAGAACGACCTCGCTTTCTTGACGCGCCTGGTCGACGATCTCGACGGTGAGCTCTGGCTCGACGGCGACACCTTCCGCGCAAGCCGTCACACGGCGCGGCCGGGCGCAACCGTCACCGTACGGCCCAACAGCGATCTTTTCAGTCTCGCCATCGACGCCGACCTCACGAGCCAGCACCGCGACCTCTCCGTCCACGGTTGGGACCCCGCCGTCAAAGACGCCTTGGCAGCGACCGCCGACTATGAGGCGATTGCTGGCGAGGTGACAGGTCAGGTCAGCGGCGGTCAGTGGCTCGCCATCCTCGACGCGCCCGGCCCCGATCCCGAGCAGCGTGTCGTCCACCGGACGCCGGCCAACAATGACCACGCCAAGAGCCTGGCCAACGCCACCTACGCCCGGGTGTCACGGGAGTTTGTTAGGCTGCACGCGCTGGCGCGCGGGCGCGCCGAACTCGGGGTCGGCGCCAAGATAGACCTACAAGGCGCGGGCGCACGTTTCGACGGTCACTACGCCATATGCCGCGCCCGCCACACATTCGATGCCGAGAACGGCTACCGCACGGAAATTGATGCCCGAAGGAGCGGCCTGGGACGATGAACGAGATAGCGAAACAAGCGGCAATCCCACACGATCAGCGTTTGCCCGGTGACCTCGGCGGCCTGTTCTATGGCGTCTATCCCGCAACGGTCACCGACAACCGGGACCCTGCGGGTCAAGCCCGGATCAAGGTCACGTTGCCCTGGCTGACGGACCAGGATCCGCCATCGCTGTGGGCGCGCCATGCGGTGCTGAGTGCCGGGCCGGACCACGGCTCTCGATTCACACCCGCGATCGGGGCCGAAGTGCTGGTCGCCTTCGAGGCCGGCGATGTTTCGCGTCCCTATATCGTCGGCGCGTTGTGGAACGGCGTCGACCGGCCGCCCGAGACATCGGACAAGCCTGGCTACGACACCCAGATCCTGTCGACATCGCGCGGCACCCGTGTCGTGTTCGATGAGAACGCGGACGGTGGCACGCTGCGCCTCGAAACAGCAGGCGGCCAACGTGTTGTTCTGACCGATTCACCGGAAGGTCTGATTATCGAGGACGCAAGCGGCAGTCGCATCAAACTGGAGCCCAGCGGTATCTGTATCGAGGCGCCCACCAAGGTCGAGGTCAAGGCCGCGCAAGTCGACATTTCCGCAGCCGTCATCAGTCTTGATGCCGCCATGGTGCAGGCTTCCGGCGTCGTCAAATGCACGACACTGCAGACCGATACCGTCATCGCGTCGACCTATACGCCCGGCGCCGGCAACGTCTGGTAGTCCTGCTTGGTCAAGTACGTGTCAGGTGTTGGGCAAAGGCGCCGGAAAGCATCTGGGAAAATCTGAAACTAACTTTGCTGCTTGTTCGTCATTCACACTTCGAACGTAGTTCAGAACAGCTGAGCTCACTGGACCTTCACCGTTAGTCTGAACCGCCAGGCAAAATTCGGCATAGCGCTTTTCTGCGATCGTAAGTCCTGCTTTGTCCGTATCTATATTGAAGGCTGAGATTGCTGTCGATGGACCAACTGACTTCTCGTCGTTAACGGGAAAGTTCGACCTCTCAGCGGCAGCTCTAAGACTGTTAGTCGCCTCCTGTACCTGATCCTGGTTGTGTCCTGACACAATGATGTCGTCAACGTACACAGTTGCCGTGACCATTAGTTGTCTTAGGCAATTGCCTAGATCACTCTTATCTAATGCTAGAGAGGCCAGGAGAGGAGACTGAACAAATCCATACGGTAGGCCAAAGCGTTGTCGCCGATGATCAACGCGCACTGTACTAGCGACAGCAAACTCTTCGGCATCGCGGAAACTGAAGCCGATAGTCTTCAGACTTCGTGTAACTCTGTTTCTCCGAACATTGCCAAAAAAGTTGCTTAGATCAAGCTTGGCAAGCCACGGGTTTCCGGAATGAGAGCGCAAAGCGGCAACATGGCCACCTCGCTGATAGTGAAAGAAAAAACTGGGCGCATTCCAGTTTTTTCGAATAGCACGAACATGAGCTTCTGCCTCGAACGCCAGTTCTTCGAGTTGTATGTAAACCCATTTCCCACTTGGTAGTCGGAAGCGCGATTGATAGTTTCTCAACGTTCGAGCTATCTCCGACTGTAGTTAGTGATTAGGCTCACAACCATGTAGACAAGCAAAGCGAAGCGTAGAACTTCGTTTGCCAGCATTACGTAGCTGCGAACCAGATGCGGGTTAAACCTCATCGGTTCTCTCCTCATCCCTGGCCATCTTGACGCCGAAGCGTACCCAATCTCTAACCAATAATGCGTTGCCCAGCTGATCAGACAGTTGCAACCAACCGGTCAACTCCCGGACAACCTGAGATGGCTCACGGGGTAGTCCCGAGATGCCACTTAGGGTCGTCGTGAGGAGATCCCTATTGCCAGGGCACCGAATAATATCGTGATTGCAATCCCTTTTTCAACCCAAGGTGTAAGATCCGCAGTGTTCGATCAAGCAGGTGAAGTCGGTCAACATCGCCACCTTGGCCGTTTAATGGATGTCGCAGTTGACATCTAAAGCTATCCTGCATGGAGCAGTACAAGTTTGCTGCTGCAGGGGGAGAAGGACCATGAAGGACGGCTATTACGATCTGGGCGACCACAGCTTCGCCATCACCACGGGTTCGGCCGAGGCGCAGACCTGGTTCGATCGCGGACTCATGTGGTGTTACGGCTTCAACCACGGCGAAGCCGTCGCGTGTTTCCAGAAGGCGCTCGCCGCCGATCCCGATTGCGCGATGGCCCACTGGGGCGTCGCCTATGCGCTCGGCCCCAACTACAACAAGGCGTGGGAAGCCTTCGACGATGTCGAACTGCAGTCCGCCCTGGCCGATGCCTATGACGCGACGCTGAAGGCGACGGCGCTGGCCGACAAGGTGACCGATGTCGAGGCCGCGCTGATCCGCGCGCTCCCCTCACGTTATCCGACGGCGACACCATGCGACGACACCGCGCCGTGGATCGAGGAGTTCGCCAACCGCATGTATGACGTCTGGCGCAGCTTTCCGAGCGATCCGGATGTCGCGACACTCGCCGCCGATGCGCTCATGAACCGCACGCCCTGGGCGTTGTGGGATCTGAAGACCGGCGAGATTGCCGAGGGCGCGCGAACCGCCGACTGCGCAGAGATCCTGGAACTCGCCATGGAGCGCATCGAAAGCGAAGAGCTGCCGCGCCATGCCGGTCTGCTGCACATGTACATTCATCTGATGGAAATGTCGCCGCACCCACAGAAGGCGCAGGTCGCCGCCGACCGCCTGCGCAATCTGGTGCCCGACTCCGGTCACCTGCAGCACATGGCGACCCATATCGACGTCTTGTGCGGCCACTATCAGACGGTCGTTGATTCCAACCAGGATGCGATCGATGCGGACACGAAGTTCCTGGAACGCGAAGGCGCCTTCAACTTCTATTCGAACTACCGCGTCCACGATTACCATTTCAAGATCTACGGCGCGATGTTCCTCGGTCAGTCGAAGGTCGCGCTGGAGACAGCCGACCAGATGGTCGCGACTTTGCCGGAGGATGTCTTGCGCGTTGAATCGCCGCCCATGGCCGACTGGCTCGAAGGGTTCGTGCCGATGAAACAGCACGTCCTCATCCGCTTCGGCCTGTGGGACGACATCATCGCCCAGGAGCTGCCGGCCAACAAGGACCTCTACTGTGTCACCACCGCGTTGATCCATTACGCCAAGGCGGTCGCGCACGCCGCCTCCGGCGACGTGCCGTCAGCGGAAGGCGAAGCCGCGCTGTTCGATGCAGCGGTCACGCGCGTGCCCGACACCCGCTATGTCTTCAACAATTCCTGCCTCGACATCCTGGCGGTCGCGCGTGAGATGATGCTGGGCGAGATCGAATACCGGCGCGGCAATCACGACGCCGCTTTCGCGCACTTGCGCAACTCCGTCGAGCTCGACGACAACCTGCCCTATGACGAACCGTGGGGCTGGATGCAGCCGACCCGTCACGCGCTTGCCGCGCTCTTGATGGAGCAGGATCGCATCGACGAGGCAGCTCAGGTCTACCGCGCCGATCTCGGGCTTGACGATACCCTGAGCCGCGCCTGCCAGCACCCGGACAACGTTTGGAGCCTGCACGGCTATCACGAGTGCCTGCGCCGGCTGGGCCGCGACGAAGAAGCCGACATCATCAAACAACGCCTGGACCTCGCCGTCGCGCGCGCCGACGTGCCGATCAAGAGCTCCTGCTTCTGCCGGCTGAAACACGCGGCCTAGAGCGGATAGTGGTTAGGTGGAGCCGGTGGCGGTTTCACCTAACCACGTGAATCCGCTCTAATTTTATGAGTAGAGCAGATTCACCTGCTCCAGCGGGAAACAGACCAACGCTGACCGTGGCGCAAGATCGATGAAGTGTGTCGGCGCTCACTGTCGAATACAATTATATGTTGCAGTCTCTCCGTCGAATGAAACGCGCGTTGGCGTGATGACAGCCACATCTCGGCTTGCCAAGGCTGTTTGTGTTGCGCGGATCCATGACGATAGAGGCGTCAATGAAACGAGTGCTGGTCGGGTTGCTGTGCACCACATTGTCCGTTCCCGCTCATGCCGAACTGGTCGACTTGAGGACATGGGCGAGTGCTTCCGAGGCTCAGGGCAGCAATGAATACCTTGCCGTTCGCTGCGCGGGTCTATCGCAAAGTCTTTTGTCGTACTTGGATAGCGAGGGATCCGACGCCGCGTTGGCGCAGGGCCTGCGACAGGGAAGCGACCTGTTCGCCAGCATGGCCGTTCTCATGCGCACGGCCGCAGACAATCCGGCGTCAGAAACCGCTGCCAGCGCGGATGTCAGGATGCATGTTGACTACGTTGCCATGCTGTACGTCCGAAGAATGGACGAGAACCTTGCAAAGGCTGAGACAGCGTTCGACAACGACGACCTGATTCTGTTCGACTTTGAGCTCTGCGGGACGGTGCTGCAGCAATTCAACGCCATGCAACAGCCGTAACCACAGCCAAAACCGAACACGTTTCTTTGTCGATCACGTCGACCAACACGTTGCGATCGAAAGCTCCTTGTTCTGCCCGCTCAAACGCGCGGCCTAAGAAACAGAGTCAGCGCGAGCGTGAACCGGCCCGGGCAAGGGACCTCTTCTTGCCGGGGCTCTGCTCGATGTCGGTCTTCATGCGACCCAAGAGATCCACGGCCTCGGACGCATAAGAGCCGATCCAGCGGTCGTGGATGTGTTTGATCGGCAGCGCGTTCAGATAGTTCCAGCGCTGCCGGCCGACGCGCCTTGCGATAACGAGATCGGCGTCTTCAAGAACGCCCAGATGCTGCATCACCGTGCAACGGTCCAACGCGTCAAACCGTTGGCATAGCTCGCCCGTCGTTTGTGGGTCGTCGCGCAGCGCGTCGAGCAGGTCCCGCCGAAGCGGCGAGGCCAGCGCCTTGAAGATCTTGTCGTCATCGGTGCTCGTTGACATGTTATACTTTTATAACATAATGATCTCGTACGCAAGGAGTCACGCCATGGAGCTCAAGTTCGAGATAAGCGGGCGAATCAACAAACCCGTCGAGGAGGTCTTCGAGGCCGTTGTGAATCCAACCGAACTCTCCGGCTACTTCACGACCGGCGGTGCCGAGGGACGGCTCGAAACCGGCGCCACAGCCTCGTGGAAGTTCCACGACTTTCCCAACACGATCCCGGTGACCGTCATCGAGGTCGAACAGAACCGCCGCATCGTCCTGCGGTGGGAAGCCGACGAGACAACCGGCGAACCCGACGGACCCTACGACACCAGCGTCACCTTGCGCTTCGAAGCGCTCGACGGCGGGCGCACGCTCGTGTCAATCGCCGAGGAAGGTTGGCGCCACAACCAGACGGGGCTCAAATCCTCCTACTCCCACTGCAGCGGCTGGATGCAGATGCTGTGCTCTTTGAAGGGCTACCTTGAACACGGCATCAATCTGCGCGAGGGCATGTTCCGGTAAGCGCCCTGCCCTCCATCACATCGCTACGACCGCGCCCAGACAGTCTGGAAGTTACCCTGCGACTGCCATAGATTGTGCCGCGTTCGATCCGACCGGCCGCGCCGCATCACATAGCTGACAGGGAGAAGACAGATGATCACAGGAAGCTGTCTGTGCGGCGCCGTGCGCTGGCAGGTCGACGGCGATCTCGGCACCATGAGCCATTGTCACTGCTCCATGTGCCGCAAGGCGCACGGCGCGCCCTTCGGTACCTATGTCAGCGCGGCATCCGACAACTTCCGCTGGCTCGGCGGCGAGGAGACCATCTCGACCTATGAGTCCTCGCCCGGTTTCGTGCGTGCGTTCTGCGGGCAATGCGGCTCCGTCGTGCCGGACCCGGCGGACGATGACGGTCATGTCTTCATCCCCGCCGGCGGTCTGGACAGCGATCCCGGCGTCAGGCCGGAATCGCACATCTTCGCCGCGACAAAGGCGCCATGGCACATCATCGGTGATGATCTGCCGCGCCACGACGCCTACCCCGGCCCGGACGACGGACCGAACATCGACCGTCCGGCGCAAGGCACGGTGCAGGGCGGTGTCTTGCACGGCAGCTGTCTGTGCGGCGATATCGCGTACGAGGTGACGACGCCGATCAAGACCGTCCACAATTGCCATTGCACGCGCTGTCAGAAGGCGCGCGCCGCCGCCCACACGACCAACGGCTTCACGTCACCCGACGGCGTCACCTTCGTGCGCGGCGAGGACAAGCTCGTGATCTACAAGCTGCCGGAGGCCAAAGCATTCGCCCAGGCCTTCTGCTCACGCTGCGGCTCTCCAATGCCGCGCGTCAACAAGGAAGCCGGTTACGCGGCGATCCCGTTCGGTTCGCTGGATGACGATCCCGGCCGCGGCGCCGACGACCACATCTACACAAGCTCGAAGGCCGTCTGGTACGACATCGAAGACGACCTGCCGCAATACGCCGCATTGCCGGATTAGCCTGGCCACAGCAGCGCCAAGGCCGGTTCTTCATGACGGCACTCTTCACCAGCGATCTCTTGTGGGCGGTTCCCGTCGTCCTCGTCGCCGGAATGATGCGCGGGTTCTCCGGGTTCGGCGGCGTCATGATCATGGCGCCCGGCCTGGGTGCCATCTATGGCCCGACGGTGGCGGTGCCGGTGTGTTTGATGCTGGACCTCATCGTTTCCATTCCCTTCGTCCCGACCGCCTCGCGCACCGCCCACTGGCGATCAATCCTGGTGCTGGCGGGGATCGCGGCGCTGGCGGTTCCGTTTGGCGCCATGTTCCTGTTGATGACCGATGCCGATGTGTTGCGTTGGGCGATCTCCATCGCCGTTCTTGTCTTCGTCACGATCGCGGCGTTTGGCTGGCACTATGAAGGTCCGCCCAATCGGATTGCCATGATCACCGCCGGCGCGACGAGCGGCCTCTTTACCGGCGCTTCCGGCATGGCCGGCCCGCCGATCGTCTTCTACTTCCTCTCGGTGTTCCGCGATGCGCGGATCGTGCGTGCCAGCCTGATCATGTATTTCGTGCTGATCGAAGTCATCGCGCTGGCGATCCTCGGCGTCTCCGGCGCCGTCTCATGGACCACCCTTGAGCTGGGCGTCGTGCTGGCACCGGTCATCCTGGTCAGCGCATGGGTGGGCGCCAAGATGTTCCCCCATGTCAGTCACGACAACTACCGCCTGGTAGCGCTGATGGTCATCGCCGTGATCGCCGTGGGCAGTCTCGCGATCTAATCGGCCGCACACCGCCCTTTAAGCCTTCGCACGGTTCGCCTAAAGTCCGCCCGGACCGGCCGGCCGCGCAACGACGACGATCTGGCAATCACGGGAGACGATCATGCTTACCGGAACCTGTCTGTGTGGCGCCGTTCGCTGGCAAATTGACGGTGGGGTGAGCCGGATGACCCATTGTCACTGTTCCATGTGCCGCAAGGTCCACGGCGCGCCGTTCGGAACCTATACCGAGGTGGAGGCCAAGAACTTTCACTGGCTTTCCGGCGAGGACGCGATCGCCACATACGAATCATCGCCTGGTGTCGTCCGCGCCTTTTGCAGCCGCTGCGGATCGGTGGCGCCCGAACCACACGAAGACAACACATTCTCCATTCCGGTCGGTGCGCTAAACGAGGATCCGGGTATCAAGGCCAGCGCCCACATCTTCGTCTCCAAGAAAGCGCCCTGGCACATCATTGCCGATGATCTGGAACAGCACGACGGTTACCCCAATCCCGACGACGGCCCCAACATCGATCGCCCGGCGCAAGAAAAGGCAACCGGCGGGGTGCTGCACGGCAGTTGTCTGTGCGGCGACATTGCCTATGAGGTGACGACGCCGATCAGTGCCATCTACAACTGTCACTGCACCCGTTGTCAGAAAGCGCGCGCCGCTGCCCATACGACCAATGGCTTTACGTCTGCGGACGGCGTTAGCTTCGTGCGCGGTGAAGACAAGCTGGTGACGTTCAAGCTGCCGGACGCGAAGCACTTTACCCAGGTGTTCTGTTCGCATTGCGGCTCGCCGATGCCGCGCGTCAACAGGGAACGCAACGTCGCCGTCATCCCATTCGGATCGCTCGACGACGATCCCGGGCGCGGCGCCGATCAGCATATCTTCACCGGTTCGAAGGCGCCCTGGTACGACATCGAAGACGACCTGCCGCAATCCGTCGCGATGCCGGACTAGGACGTCAAACAGTGCATCGTGCGCGTTCACCGAAACGTGCGCGCCCGTGTCTTGGTAACGTGATGGGTCGGAACAACCTCTGAGGAAACAGGAACACTCAGGAGGGTTTCGATGAAAATACGCTCCATCATGATCGCCCTTGTTGGCGCTTTCGCGATGTTCCACGTCGCGGCCGCCGAGGCCCAGCAGAACAACCGGTCGTTCTCGTTCAACGGTTCGGGCGGCGGTTCCGGCATGAGCTTCGGCGCGCGCCAGGCCATCGTGAACCAGCAGATCTTCGGCATCACGCCGAACCAACTCGTCACCGGTCCCGGCGGCGTCTTGCTCAACGTCCAGCGCGGTCCCGGCAGCTCAGCCATCGTCTCGACGCTTGGAGGCGTCGTGATTCCCAGCTTCCGCGGCGGTTTCCGCGGTTCCGGCGGCTCGATCAACACGTGGACGACCCAGTTGAACAGTCTCAACCGGTTCTGATCTGGCCTTAAGAGCACCGACCGCGGCCGACCCACGCCACCGCTCGCCGGCCTTTACGATCCCCTATTGACCTTCGGTCATTAATGATTAAATTAATGACTCTCGGTCAATAGGGGATCGACATGCTCGACAAGCTCAAACTGAAGATCCAATCGGGTTTTGCCGCGCGCGGTGACGGTGCGGGTCTGTTCGCGGCCGACCGCGCCGACGAAGCCATTGCCCTTTATGACGAGATCCGACGCGTCGATCCGGTGTTTCGCCTCGACGACACGACCTGGCTTTTGACCCGCTACGACGACGCCAAGGCGGTGCTGCGTGACACCCGCTTCAGCTCGTCCGACGAGTGGGAAGCGGACGTGCCGGCCTACGACAGCGATTCGTTCGGCTTGACCAAGTCCATCCTGTGGCTCGACCCGCCCGAGCACACGCGCCTGCGCGGTCTGGTCCAGCAGGCGTTTTTGCCGCGACGTATCAAGCAACTTGAAAGCGCCATCGAAAACGCCGTGGATGACCTACTCGACACTGCGGCGCCGCGCGGCCACATGGACATCATCGCCGACCTCGCCCGTCCCCTGCCGGTCTGGGCGATCTGCACGATGCTGGACGTGCCGGAAGACGACCGTGATGAGGTCCAGGAACTTGCCCAGGACTCCTCTCTGTTCCTGGACTACGACTTTATTGACGAGGAAGCGCGAGAGCGTGCGTTGCTGGCTTCGCTTGCGCTGCGCGTGTATTTCGACGACCTGATCGACAAGCGCCGCGATAATCTGGGCGACGACATCCTGAGCGGCCTGATCACCGCCGAGGTCGATGGCCAGAATCTGACCAAGGACGAGATCGTCACCATGGCGGACCTGCTGTTCGTTGCCGGCCACGAGACGACCGTCAATCTGATCGGCAACGGCACGCGCGCCATGTTCGACCATCCGGGCACGCTGGAGCGATTGGCGGCTGAGCCGGACCTGATCCCCTCGGCGGTCGAGGAGTGCCTGCGGTACACGCCGTCGGTGACACTGAACGGCCGCGTCGCCTCGCAACGCCTGACGATCGCCGACAAGACGATCGAAAAAGGCGCCCACGTCATGATCCCGACCGACGCGGTGAACCGGGATCCCGCGCGGTTTCCCGATCCCCACCGCTTCGACATCGCGCGTGCCGACAACGCCCACCTCACCTTCTCCATCGGGCCGCATGTATGCCTGGGTGCATCACTGGCGCGGCTCGAGGCGAAGGTTGCCTGGCGCACGCTTTTGGCGCGCGTCAGGGATATCCAGGCGACGGCGCCGTCACCGTGGCGCGAGCACATCACGTTGCGCGGCCTTGAGTCCCTCAACGTGTCGTTTGCGGAGGCGGCGTGAAGGCGGCGGCGCCCCGCTGGAACCGTCGCCCCGAGACCCGGCGCGACGAGCTTCTCGATGCCGCCACGGCATTGCTGCAAGAGATGCCCCTGGCACTGATCAAGGTCAGCGACATCACCGATGCCGCCGGCACCGCGAAGGGCACGTTCTACACCTACTTCAAATCCAAGGAAGAGCTCTATCGCGCGCTCAACCAACGCTATCTCGATGGCCTGATGGCGGCCAAGGACCAGGCCAAGGCCGCGGCGTCGGGTGACGATTGGGTCGAGGAGTTGAACGCCTCGATCGCCGCGATGATCGACTACATGTACGTCAACGACGACCTGATCGAGGTGTGGGAGCGCGAGGGCTACAATACCGAACACTACGATATCTTCGAGGTCGGCACGAACCGCATCACCTCCGAACTGGCCGTCGACATCGGTCAGTTGGCGGCCGAGGGCCACATCACCTGTGACGATCCTCTGGCGACTGCCCACTTGATCGTCCACGCCATCGATGGCGCGGTCAGCCACGACATGACCGGACGCAACCGCAACGCGCTCGGCCCCCAACGCATGACAGCCGCCGCGCAGGCCATGATCCGCGCGATGTTGACGTGAACCGTACACGCACCACCGCCGCAAAACCAACCAAGAAACAGGAGACAGAGACCATGACGATCGAACGCTTGTCCGGCGACGCCGGCGTGCCGGAGATCATTGGCGCCGTCCAGCGCGATGGCGCCGCGATTGTTGAGGACTTCGTATCGACGGACGTCACCGATCAGGTGCTGCGCGATCTGCGCGAGCCCTTCGACTCGGTCGGGCGTTCGACCGAGGACGACTTCAACGGCTATACGACGCTACGCGTCAACAGCATCCTGGATATCTCGCCGGCCTCGGTCGAGATCGTCGCCCATGCCCGCATGCTGGAGATCCTTGATGGCCTCCTGTTGCCCCACTGCAAGGACTACCGGATCGGCAGCTGCACGGCGATCGAGATCCACCCCGGCGAGACCGACCAGATCCTGCACCGTGACGACACCATCTACCCCATCATCATGCCTGGCCTCGAATGGCAGGTTTCGGTCATGTGGCCGCTGACCGACTTTACCGAGGAGAACGGCGCGACACGATTGATCCCCGGCAGTCACCGCTGGATGGAACAACGGCTGGCCAACGATGACGACACGGTGATCCAGGCACCGATGTCGCCGGGATCGGCCTTGTTCTACCTGGGATCGACCATGCATGGTGGCGGCGCCAACCGCGGCAACGCGCCGCGCGCCGGGCTGGTCAACACCTATGCCCTGGGCTGGCTGCGCCAGGAGGTGAACCAGTACCTCACCATCCCGCGCGAGACGGTGGCGTCGTTTCCGGAGCGGGTGCAACGGCTGATCGGCTATGCCGGCCACGGTGACCTCCTGGGATTCTATCCCCGCGATGAGGGCCGCGTGCCCCCGCCGGACATGATCGGCGCAACCGCCGCCAATTGGTCCAACGACTAGGGTCTGGCCTTACACGGGTTTGGCTGCGCCAGCGGCCGTTTGTCAGTTGCCAGTTGATTGTACAAGCCCGCGCCTTGCTCGATACTCACGACCGACAACACAGGCCATAGGAGAGGCAGGCATGGGGCAGATACAGTCGATCAGTCGGGACACGTCGGCCGAAACGGCGATGGAAATCCTGGAGCGCGACGGCGCCGTCATCTATGAGCGCGTGCTGGACGATGCGGCCATGGATCGCGTGCAGGCTGATCTCGATCCCTATCTCGGCCGGTCCTACTATGGCGAAGGCGAGTTCTGGGGCTACAAGACCAAACGCATCTCCTCGCTGGTCGCCAAGTCGCGCGCCTTCGGCGAACTGGTCGCCACCTGCCCGGTGACCTTGAACGTCATGGACCTCCTGCTCGGTCCCTATTGCGAGCGTTACCAACTCCACGTCACCCAGGCGGTCAACATCGGACCCGGCGAGAGCGAGCAGTTCCTGCACCGCGACGACGGCCTGCTGCCGTTCGTCCATCCCGGACCGCAGGCGTTGTGCAACACCATGTGGGCGTTGACCGACTTCACCGAGGAGACCGGCGCAACGCGCGTCATCCCCGGCAGCCACGTGTGGGACGATAAACGCATCCCAAACGACGACGACGAGATCGTGCAGGCGACCATGCCGCGCGGTTCGGTTCTGATCTACCTGGGCTCGGTCTGGCACGGCGGCGGCGCCAACCGGTCCAAGGACGCGTGGCGCGCGGGCATGATCTGCGGTTACAGCCTGGGCTGGCTACGCCAGGAAGAGAATCAATATCTCGCGGTACCGCCGCACATCGCCAAGGACCTGCCCGAAGACGTCCAGCACCTGATCGGCTACAAGCTGCACGGCACGTTCCTGGGCTGGGTCGAAGGCCAGGATCCCCACGTCGTCCTGGAAGACCGGTACAACGAGGTTATGCCGGCGACGCCCGAAGGCGGCGAAGCAACCGAAGAAACCAAGATTCTCAAGACCGCGACCATCGGCAAGCCGGAGTTCATCACCTTCGGCTAATGAAACAGCGGCCCGCCGTGACGCAGCCCATGACCGGCGGGCCACAGTTTCCAGACACGTCCGGCACGTTCTGCCGGCTCATCACGGATCAACGCGAGACCCATCACCATGCGTGACCCCAAGTACGACATTCTGTTCGAGCCCATTCAGCTCGGCCCGGTGACCGCCAAGAACCGGTTCTACCAGGTGCCCCATTGTTCGGGCATGGGCTGGCACCGGCCCAACACGCTGGCCGCCATGCGCGCCATGAAGGCCGAGGGCGGCTGGGGCGTGGTGTGCACGGAGTACTGCTCGATGCATCCGACATCCGACGACGGCGCCTTTCCCCACGCCCGTCTTTGGGATGCCGACGACCTGCGCAACCAGGCGCTCATGGCCGACGGGGTTCACGAACACGGCGGTCTCGCGGGCGTCGAGCTGTGGCATGGCGGCAGCCGCGTCGCCAACCTGGACAGCCGCCTGCCGCCCATCGGCGTCGGCCCTGGCCGCGCGTCGTCACCGTCGGGCGCCAATCACCCGGTCCAGGCGCGCCAACCGGACAAGGCCGACATCAAGGCACTCAGGCACTGGCAGGGCGAGGCGGCGAGGCGCGCCGTCGAGGCCGGTTTCGATATCGTCTATGTCTACGCGACCCACGGCTAACTGTTGTCGGAGTTCCTCGACCGCGAGAGCAACCAGCGCACCGACGAATACGGCGGTTCGCTCGAGAACCGCGTGCGCATCGTGCGCGAGCTGATCGAAGAGACCCATGAGGCCGTCGCCGGCAAGGCCGCGGTCGCCACACGCATCACCGTCGACCTGACCGACGAAGAGACCTACGAGATCTTCTCCTTGATCGTCGACCTGCCCGACCTGTGGGATCTGACCATCCACGACTACGGCATCGAGATGGGCGTCTCGCGCTTCGTCAAAGAGGCTGCGCTGGAGGAGAGCGTCGCGCGCGCCAAGGCGATGACCTCGAAACCGGTCGTCGCCGTCGGCCGTTTCACCAGTCCCGATACCATGGCGCGGGTCATCAAGGCGGGATCGCAGGACATGATCGGCGCTGCCCGCCCCTCCATCGCCGATCCCTTCTTGCCCAAGAAAATCGAGGAAGGGCGGCTTGAGGACATCCGCGAGTGCATCGGCTGCAATATCTGTTATGCCCACGACACCCTGGGCATTCCGATCCGCTGCACCCAGAACCCGACCATGGGCGAGGAATGGCGGCGCGGCTGGCACCCCGAACGGATCGAACGCAGCGCCTCCGCGTCGCGCGCCCTGGTGGTCGGTGCCGGTCCGGCCGGCCTGGAAGCCGCGCGGGTCCTGGGTGAGCGTGGCTTTGACGTCATGCTCGCCGAAGCGACCCGCGACCTCGGCGGCCGGGTCACGACCGAAAGCCGCCTGCCCGGTCTGTCCGAATGGGCGCGGGTACGCGACTGGCGCACCGGCCAGCTCGACAAGCTGTTGAACGTCGAGGTGTTCCGCGAGAGTCCGATGACCGCCGACGATGTTCTCGCCGCCGGTGCCGAACATGTGCTGATCGCAACGGGCGCGCGCTGGCGGACCGACGGTGTCGGCAACAACCGCGCGGCGCCGCTCACAATGGGCGACGGCGCGCAGATCGTCGGTGTCGACGCCATCCTCGCCGGCGACGAGACGCCGGGCGGCCGGGCGCTGATCTATGACGACGACCACTACTATATGGCGTCAGTCCTGGCGCTGGCGCTGCGTCAGCGCGGCAACGATGTCACACTCGTCACCACGGCCCACCGCCCCGTCGCCTGGGGACGCCACACCGCGGAGATTTCGCAATCCAACGCCGCCTTGCGCGATGCCGGCGTCGATGTCGTGACCTATCATCGCCTGGACGCCGTCGCACCCGGCGAGGCGACCATCGCCTGCGTCCATACCGACCAGACGCAAACCATCGCCGCCGACTGGGTGATGCCGGTAACCAATCGCGCGCCTGCCGGCGATCTCTACGACAACCTGCTGGCGCGCGGTGGCGTTACTTCAGTGCATCGCATCGGCGACGGCGATGCGCCTGGCACCATTGCGGCGGCGGTCTACAGCGGCTACAGAACCGCGCTCGAACTGGGCGAGCCGGCTAGCGACCCGCTCTACAAGCGCACGCTCTAAGGAAGTCTGCGCCAACCCCCCTCACCCTGCCCTCTCCCCCGAGGGGAGAGGGAATGTAGCGGCGACCTCAAACCCTCGCCCGCTTGCGGGAGAGGGAGGGGCCCGACGCGGAGCGTTGGGAGGGTGAGGGTCCAGCCGACCGGGCCGCGTTCTTATGACTTCGCGACGTCGACGAACGGTCCGCCTGTCAATTCTGCCAGTTGATCAGGCGTCAGTTTGAAGACTGCGTTCGGCGTGCCGCCGGATGCCCAGATCTCGTCATGCTGTTTCAGGTCGTCATCCAGCAGAACCATCGGCGTCTGGCTATGACCGACCGGCGGTACGCCGCCGATGGCAAAACCCGTCACCTCGCGCACGAAGTCGGGGTCTGCGCGCCTGATCTTCATGTCCAGCAGGCGCCCGACCTTCTTTTCGTCGACCCGGTTGGTGCCACTGGCCACGACCAGCACCGGACGATTGTCCTCCCTGGTGCGGAAGAGTAGCGACTTGGCGATCTGCGCCACCGTGCAACCGATGGCCGCCGCCGCGTCTTCGGCAGTCCGCGTGCTCTCGTCGAACTCCAGCACCTCAAAGCCCTCGCCCAGCAGGCTCTGAACGTGGCAAGCGGTGGGATTGGTTGCACGTTTCATTGGCCGCTCACGAGCCCGGCTACCCCCGCAGCAACGCCTCGACCGCGTCTTTGGTCGTGCCGGATTTCAGGCCCCCGCCATAGACGAAGCCGATTGCGCGCCGGTCGAAATCGGTCAGCCAGTCGGCGGGCTCGTCCCATGACATCACGCTGTCGACACCGTTGCCCGGGACGCCAACCAGACCCAGCGCCTTCATCGCCTCGCGCGCGATGCCGCGGCCGATCGCGGTCTCGTCCTTTGATGTCACGAACATCATGGCGCCGGCGATACCGCGCTCGAAGCTGATCACGGAGATCTGGCCGAAGTTCTCTTCGTCCGTTTGTCCGGCGATGAAGTCGGCAGCTTTCTGTTCACGTTCTTCGGTGCTCGCGCCGGGGAAGAACTTCGCCAGCAGCTCGGCGTGGCGTTTGGCCGCCGACAGAGTATCGCTGGCGACGACAAAGATAATGTTGACGTCGCCACCCTCGCGGTACTCGGCCTCCAGGTTGGAGGCCTCGCGAATCTCCTCGACAAGCGCTTCCAGGCAAGGCCGTCCGGCTTCACTGTCGTCCTCGACAACGACAAATCGCGGGACAGTCTCCCAACGGACCATTTGGCGCAGGCCAAACTCGCCGTCCGGCATTTTGGCGAACATCAGATCCAGAAGGGCGGCCTTTTCGTCTTCGGCGAAATGAGGCCCAACGAGCGACGTGTTCATCATTCTGTCCTACCCAACAAACATGAACCGTTCCTATAACCCGACATACTGCGTGGATGATACATCGCCTTGATCATCCTATCCTGCGCTTTCTTTGCATCTCTCGAAGCTGAGGACAACCATGCGGGAACGCGTATTACAGATGACCGACCCGCTGCATGACTATCTCGTCGATGTCGCCGTGCGCGAGCACGAGGTTCTGGCCGAGCTGCGCGCGGAAACCGCGTCCATGCCGATGGGTATCATGCAGGTATCGCCTGACCAGGGCCAGTTCATGGCCATGCTGGTTCGCCTGACCGGCGCGCGCCGTGTTCTGGAGGTCGGCACCTTCACCGGCTACAGCTCGCTTGCCATGGCGCTGGCGCTGCCGGATGACGGGACGATCCACGCCTGCGATGTCAGCGATGAGTACACGTCCGTCGCCCGCCGCCACTGGGAGAAAGCCGGCGTCGCCGACAAGATCACCCTGACCCTGGCGCCGGCGACCGAAACCCTGCGCGGCTTTCTCGATGACGGCATGGCTGGCAGCTTCGATATGATGTTCATCGATGCCGACAAGGAAAGCTACGACGCCTACTATGAGCACGGTTTAGAGCTGGTGCGTGACGGTGGTGTGATTCTTGTCGATAACGTTCTATGGAGCGGCTCGGTCATCGATCACGAAAAACAGGATGCCGATACCGCCGCGATCCGCGCGCTCAACAACAAACTCAAACACGACGACCGGATTGATGTCACAATGCTGTCAGTTGGCGACGGTCTGACCCTGGCGCACAAACGCGCGTCCTGACGGCAGGCCCGTGACCGGTCCGTCGCGGTTGTCGTGCCGGTCTTGAGCAGCCATCATGAACCAGCAAGGCAAGGTGGCCTTGCACCGTATCGGGGGAAGGATCATGAGAAGGGTATCAAGATTACTGGCAATCTCATCACTCGCGATCGCATCGCCCTTGGCCATGGCATGGGCTGAGAACGTCACGGTATCGGGATCGGCAACCTACATTCAGAACTGGGGCGAAACCGTCATGTTGGAGGACGGCGGCAGGCTGGAGCGAATCCACCTGAAAACCATCCTTCACGACGACAGCCCCGATAGCCCGCTCAACATGAACACGCAGGATTGCACGGGCACGGGGATCTTTGACGCCAGCGGCAACTTCGTGATGAACAGCGGCCACTGTCAGGCGACCGACCTTGACGGCGATCACTGGTCCATGTGGTACCACCACACGCCACAGGGCAACACGTGGGGCGTTGTCGGCGGCACGGGCAAGTTCGCCGGCGCGACCGGCGGCGGCACAACGGTCGTCCAGACCGCCCATGCCGACGGCCGGGTCTTCCTGACCTACGAGGGCACGGTCGAGATGAAGTAGCCGGGCGCTGCAGCCACGACCATGACCACCAGCACAAACACAACCGAGCAAACCGCGCGATGCGGCTGCGGCGCGCTGCAGGCGACAGCAAGTGGCGACCCGCTGGCGGTCTATCTTTGCAGTTGCGCGGAATGTCAGCGCAAGTCAGGCAGCGCCTTCACCTACCGCGCGGTCTATCCGGAAGCCTCGGTGGCGATCGCGGGCGAGCACGCCAGGTGGCGGCGCGACACCGAGACCGGCAACTGGCTGGAGGACGGCTTTTGTCCGACCTGTGGCACCACCGTCATTTTTCGCATCGGTGCGTGGCCGGGGACGCTTGGCGTCTCAGCCGGCTGCTTCGCCAATCCGACTTTTGCCCAACCGCAAACCCATTACTTCGCCTCGCGTCGGCACCACTGGCTTGACGTACCCAACGGAACAGCGGCCGAGGCAACCCAGCCGCTGACCAGCACCTGACAACGGGATAAGGAGAACCACACCATGGCCGCCTCTTCCGACACCACGACCAAGACCGCCCAATGCGGCTGCGGCGCCCTCAAGGTCACCGTCAGCGGTGCGCCAGAGCATGTCTACACCTGCAGTTGCCTTAACTGTCAACGTGAGAGCGGCAGCGTCTTCACCTATTGCGCCATCTATCCCGAAGCCGCCGTCTCGACCGAGGGAGAATCGAAAACGTGGCGGCGCACCGTGCCGGAATCAGGCCGCTGGCTCGAATCCGGGTTTTGCCCCAACTGCGGTGTGACCGTTATGTTCACCATGGAGGCTTGGCCGGACGTTGTGGGCATCTCCGTTGGCTGCTTCGCCGACCCGACCTTCGCCCAACCGTCGAACCACTATTGGGCCAAACGTTTGCATCCCTGGATGTCGGTCCCTGAGGGTACTGAAGCCGACGAGGCATCGTAGCCTAGCTCCCGACAACCTCGCACAGCGGAGCGGTTTGGTCCGGCGTGGACATCATCAGCGTACAGGTGTCGTAGCCCTCGTCCTTCAGAATGCCGTCCACCGTTGCAAGCGTCGCCGGATCCAGTGTCGGTGTGCGGGCGAGAATCCAGCCGTATTCGCGCGACGGGTGGCCGACCACCGACCAGCGATAGTCGGGATCCAAGCCAAGGATCCAGTAGTCGCCGCCGGTCGCCCATATCCATTCACCGAACACGTCGACAAACGTGACCTCTAGCTTGCCCTCGGACGGATCGCCCTGGAACCGCGCCCGGCCTTCGGCTTCATCAAGCACGCCATCGGCCATTTCGCAGCGGTTGGTGACCGCTATCAGGTCGTCCTCGCCAGGCCCGTAGGTCGCGGTCGTGTTCGCCACGCAATTGCGCTGGAACCAAACGGGTATCGCAGCCACCTGATGCCATTCACCGAGATAGCGGTCGACCTCGAAACCGGAGACCGTGTCCATCGACCGGTCGCCACCGGACGCGCAGGACGTCAGCAACAGGCCGGCGGCAAGCACCGCGCCCAGGCGCGCCTGCCGGATCAGTTTGGAAGGTGTCACGTCGGTCTCCCGCTGAGGGTTGTTGTTGTTGGACCCCGGTTCTACGCAGCGTGCGCCCGCGCCGATCAGTTTCGATGTTGGGTCGTGTTGCTCCGCGCGCAATACCATCCGCTCATGTGTCGTCGGAAAACGCCAGCCCCTTTTCCGCCATCACTTCTTCCAGCGCAGCCAGACCATTCATGCCGGTCGGCCAGCCGGCGTAATGGGCAACGTGGATCATCACCTCGCGCAGGGCGTCTGGCGTATGGCCGATGTTAAGCGCGCCTTTCAGATGGGCGCGAAGCTGCGGGCCATGGGAGTCGGCGGTCAGGATCGCGACAGTGATCAACGAACGGTCCTTGATCGGCAACGCCTCGCGAGACCAGATTTCGCCGAACAGGTGATCGCCGGTGATGTCCATCATGTCCTTGAAGGCCGGTCGCGCTTCTTCGCCGCGCGCTCCGAAGAGCCGCTCCATCACCTGCTGACCTTTTTCGTGATCCGCCATCGTGCCGCTCCCGTGCTGTCGCGAAGGCCCCGATCCTCGAGGCAACGACGTGAGGAGATCAAGAAATCGGATCCGGCGCAAACCCAATTGCGACAGACGAGCGGTCCCTACCCCACCTTCTCCGCGTGGTGACAGGCGACCATACGGCCGGCGACATCGCGCAGGGGCGGCGTGTCGGTCTTGCAGATGTCTGTCGCCAGCGGGCAACGGGTGTGGAAGGCACAGGCCTTCGGCGGGTTCAGCGGCGACGGCAGCTCGCCCTTCAGCGGTACGCGTTCGGCACGTTTCTTGGGATCGACACGCGGGGTCGAGGCCATCAGCGCGCGGGTATAGGGATGGCGCGCACCGGCGAAGATCGTCTTGGCCGGCCCCTGCTCCACCGGGCGGCCAAGATACATCACCATGACGTCGTCAGCGATGTGGCGGACCACCGAGAGGTCATGGCTGATGAAAAGATAGGCCAGATCGAACTCCGCCTGCAGGTCGGCGAGCAGGTTCAGCACCTGGGCCTGGACCGAGATATCGAGCGCGGAGACCGGCTCGTCGGCGACGACGATGGCCGGGTTCAGCATCAAGGCGCGCGCAACCGCGATGCGCTGGCGCTGACCGCCGGAGAACATGTGGGGATAGCGGTCAAGATGCTCGGGCCTTAAGCCCACCTTGGTAATCATCGCGCGCGCGAGCTCACGGCGTTCGGCGCTCCTCATCGACCGGTTCACGACCAGCGGTTCGGCCAGGATCGCGCCGACCTTGCGGCGCGGGTTAAGCGAACCGTAAGGATCCTGGAAGACGATCTGTACCTGGTCGCGCAAGGCCGCGACGTCGCTTCTGTGGGCCGTCGCGATATCGTGGCCGTTGATCGCCAGGTTGCCGCGGGTCGGGCGCTCGATCATGGTGACGAGCCGGGCCAGGGTCGACTTGCCGCAGCCGGACTCGCCGACCACCGCCAGCGAGCGGCCGCGCGCCAGGGTGAAGCTCGCACCATCCAGCGCCTTGACCGTCGCCTTGCCCTTTAGCCAGCCGCGACGGACCTCATAGTGACGCGCGAGGTCATGGGCTTCCAGGATGACCGCGCCGGTCATGACAGCACCACGTCTTCGCGCGGGAAGTAGCAGCGTACGCGACCGCCACGGTGCTCAACCAGCGGCGGCGCGGCTTCGTTGCACGTGGCTTCGGCGAAACGGCAGCGTGGCGCGAACAGACAACCGGGCGGCCGGTCATGGGCGCCGGGCACCGTGCCCGGAATCGCCGGCAAGCGGCCTTTCTCCGGCGCGCGCTCGGGCAGTGCCTCCAACAGCGCGGCGGTATAGGGGTGACCGGGCCGGGCGAACAGTTGGTCGGCGCCACGTTCCTCCATAATGTTGCCGGCATACATCACGGCAACGCGCTGCGCCGTCTCGGCGACGACCGCCATGTCGTGGGTGATCAGGATCAGCGTCATGCCGCGTTCGCGTTGCAGCTGCAGCAGCAGATCCAGGATCTGCGCCTGGATGGTGACATCCAGCGCCGTCGTTGGTTCGTCGGCGATCAAAAGACGCGGGTTGCACGAGATCGCCATGGCGATCATGACGCGCTGGTTCATGCCGCCGGAAAGCTGATGCGGGAATGCGGAGAGACGCTGGGCCGCATCGGGAATACCGACCAGATCCAGCAGCTCGATCGCGCGTTTGCGCCGGGCTCGCCGGTCAAGCCCCTCATGCACCCGCAACTGCTCCATGATCTGGAAGCCGACCGTGAAGCACGGGTTCAGGCTTGTCATCGGCTCCTGAAAGATCATCGCGATATCCTTGCCGACGATGCGCCGGCGTTCGCGATTGGAGATCCCCAAGAGGTCGCGGCCGTCGAACGCCAGCTTGTCGGCATGGACCAGGCCGGGAAACGCGATCAGACCCATCAGCGCCAGCGACGTTACCGATTTGCCGGAGCCGGACTCGCCGACCACGCCCAACACGTCGCCCTCTTCGATCGTGAGGCTCACACCGTCGACGGCGCGGAAGCCACCGAACTCCACGCTGAGGTTTTCGATTTCAACCAGCGGCATCGGTCTAGCGCTTGAGCTTGGGGTCAAGCGCGTCGCGCAACCCGTCGCCCATCAGATTGAAGGCAAGCACGGTGATCAAGATCGCCAGGCCAGGGAAGGTCACGACCCACCAGGCGCGCTGGATGAACTGCAACGCGTTGGCCAGCATGGTGCCCCATTCCGGCGTCGGCGGCTGCGCGCCAAGACCCAGGAACCCGAGCGCGGCGGCATCCAGAATGGCGCTGGAGAAACCGAGCGTCGCCTGCACGATCAAGGGCGCCATGCAGTTCGGCAGAACGGTGACGAACATCAGCCTGAGGGGTCCCGCCCCGGCGACACGCGATGCCGTCACATAGTCACGGCCCAGTTCGGTCAAGACGGCGCCACGCGTCAGGCGCGCATAGTGTGGGATCACGACGACCGTCACCGCGATCATGGCGTTGACCAGACCGGGGCCCAAGATGGCGACGATGACAATCGCCAACAGCAGGGCCGGCAGCGCGAGCATGATGTCCATCAGGCGCATGATCGCGATATCGGCGATACCGCCGAAGAAACCGGCGACCAGGCCCAGCGTCACGCCGACGGCCAAGGCCAGGGTCACGACGACGACGCCGATCATCAGCGACAGGCGCGCGCCATAAATGAGCCGCGACAGAATGTCGCGCCCGACATCATCGGTCCCCAGCAGAAAACGAGGATCGCTGCCCGCGACCCAGGCCGGCGGCGACAGAAAGGCGTCGCGGAATTGCTGACTGGGCGCATAGGGCGCCAGCACCGGCGCCAGCGCGGCGATGATGATGAGTGCGATAATGACGACGAGCCCGAGCATGGCGCCGCGGTTCTGGCGGAAGTAGCGCCAGAACTCGACGACCGGGTGCACCGGTTTCGCGGTCGGCTCGATGACCTCGGCGGGATCGCTGGCGTTGACGCGATCGGTCATGACCACTCTCGCATGAACCGGGACCTCATTGCCGTTCCGCCACGTGGCGAATGCGCGGATTGACCACGCCGTAGAGAACATCGACCAGCAGGTTAACCGTCATGATGACGGTGGCGACCAGCAGCACGCCGCCCTGTACCGTCGGATAGTCGCGCCGCCTCACCGATTCGATCAGCCACTTGCCGATACCCGGCCACGAAAAGATCGTTTCGGTCAGGATGGCGCCGGCCAGCAGAATGCCGGTCGCCAAGCCGATCACCGTGATGACCGGGATCAGCGCGTTGCGCAGCGCATGCACCGTCACCACGCGAAACGGTGACAAGCCTTTGGCGCGCGCCGTCCGGACATAGTCTTCGTTCAAGACCTCCAGCATGGACGAACGCGTCATGCGCGCGATGATGGCAAGCGGAATGGTGCCAAGCGCCACCGCCGGCAGGATGAGATGGCGCACCGCCGACCAGAAGGCGCCGTCCTCGTCGGACAGCAACGTATCGATCAGCATGAAGCCGGTCTCGTGGTCGACCCAGAAGATCGCCGAAATGCGCCCGGAGACAGGCGTCCAGCCCAGGTTGACGGAAAAGAACAGAACGAGCAGCAGCGCCCACCAGAAGATCGGCATGGAGAAACCGGTGACGGCGACGCCCATCACCGCATAGTCGGCGGCGGTGCCGCGTCTGACCGCGGCAATCACTCCCAGTGGCAAACCGATCACGATCGCAAAGATCATGGCGCAGACTGCCAGCTCGACGGTCGCGGGGAAGCGGTCAAAAAACTCTCTGAGGACAGGTTCTTTGGTGACGACGGAGCTACCGAAATCGCCTTCCGCGATGCCGGCGAGATAAAGCCCGTATTGTTCCAGAAGCGGTTTGTCGAAACCGAACTTGGCTTTCAGCTCCGCGTGTCGTTCGGGGTTGATACCCCGTTCGCCGGCCATCATCTCGATCGGATCGCCCGGCACCAGCCGGATCAAGGCGAAGGTCAGAAGCGTCACCCCCAAGAATGTGGGGATCAGCAACCCGACGCGTCGCAGGATGAATCTCAGCATGGTCTAGCTTAAGTGGCGACGGGCGGCGGATGCTTTTGACATCCGCCGCCCGCAGCCAGCAGCGCCCCCTAGTGGCCCTGCTTATTCGGCAAGATCGACGCCATAGAACGGATGGCCGCCGAACGGATCGATCTTGTAGTTCTGAACGTTGTTGAGCATCGGCATGAAGACGACCGAATGAGCGATCGTTACCCATGGCGCTTCTTCCTTGAAGATCACCTGGGCTTCTTCGTAAAGCCGCGTGCGTTCATCAGGATCGCTGCTCTGCTTGGCCTGCTGCAGCAGATCGTCGAACGGCTCGTGGCACCAACGGGCTCGGTTCGCACCGTCCGCCGCCGCACAGCCCAACAGCACATGCAGGAAGTTGTCGGGATCGCCGTTGTCGCCGGTCCAGCCCAGCAGCAGCATCTGGTGTTCACCGTTCTTCGAGCGGTCCAGATACTCGCCCCATTCGTAGGTGACGATCTGCGCGTTGATACCGATCTCGGCGAGGTCCGCCTGCATCATCTCGGCCATGCGCGCGGCGTTGGGGTTGTAAGGACGCTGCACCGGCATGGCCCACAGATCGGTCGAGAAACCGTCGGGGTAACCGGCCTCGGCCAGCAACGCCTTGGCCTGCTCGGGATCGTACTCGTAGTCGGTGATGTTGTCGTTGTAGGACCAGATCGTCGGCGGGATCGGGTTCTTGGCCTTGACGCCGGCGCCCAGATAGACGGCTTCGATGATCGCGTCGCGGTCGATCGCCATGTTGATGGCTTGACGCACGCGCGTATCGGTGAACGGATCTTTCTCCGTGTTCATGGCGAGATAGCCGACGTTCAGGCCTTCCTGCTGCATAACGTTGATGTTCGGGTCGGCCATCATGGCTTCCAGATCCGCCGGGTTCGGGTACGGCATGATGTGACATTCACCGGCCTGCAGCTTGTTGTAGCGCTGGGTCGGGTCGATCGTGATCAAGAACACCAAGCGGTCGATCGGCGCGCGACCGCGCCAGTAGTCGTCGAAGGCGCGATAGTCGATGCGCTCATCCTTGACATAGCGCACCATCTGGAAAGGGCCCGTGCCAATCGGCTCCAGGTCGAACTTGTCCGGCGTGCCGGCCGCCATCATGGCATCGGCATACTCGGCCGACATGATGGTGGCGAAGTCCATGCCCAGGTTGGCGATCATCGGCGCTTCAGGCTGGTTCAAGGTCATGACCACCGTCATGTCATCGGTCTTCTCGACCGATGCCAAAAGGTTCGGCATGTCCATACCTTGAAAGTACTCGTAACTGCCGCCCGACACGTTGTGATAGGGGTGATCGGGATCAAGCTGACGGTTGAAGCTGAAAACGACGTCATCGGCATTGAAGTCGCGGGTCGGCGTGAAGTTGTCGCTGGACTGCCACTTCACACCAGGGCGAAGGTAGAAGGTGTAGACGAGACCGTCGTCGGAGACTTCCCAGCTTTCCGCCAGAGCAGGCTCGATGTTGGTCGAACCACGTTCGAATTCGACAAGCCTGTTGAAGACGTTGCGCGATGAAGCATCAAAGGTCGTTCCTGCGGTGTAGAGTGACGGATTGAAGCCCTCCGGGCTCGCTTCCGAACAGTAGACCAGCGTCTTTTCTGCCTGGGCTTCGCCCGCGGCAACACCAAAGGTCGCCAGCGCTGCCACCAGCGCCGTCAGCATTTTGTTTTTCATGTTCCCTCCGAAAGACGAATGACGGGGGCGAGCACATCGCGCGTCATTCAACCACCCTTGTTTGCCCCTAAAGAGTGATTAAACCCTCTCGGAATCGTGGTCAACGCATGTGTGGTTCGCGTACACTGACCGTCACGTAGATATGAAACGCGAAGTCCACACGCGACATGCCCGTGTCGCATCCGTTAGATTACGACCCTACAACCATTCATGTTGCAACGCGTCTTGCGATGAAACTTCCTGATGTCATCAACAAACGTCATCTCAAGGGCGGTAAGATGCCCGAAGGCGCGCGCTATATCGGCCGCCCTTCGCGCTGGGGTAACCCCTATAAGCTCGGACGCGACGGCAACCGCGATGAAGTGATGGATAAGTACGCCGAATGGTTGGCCGAACGTTTGCGTGATGAAACCTTCCGCAAGGAACTCGTGAAACTCTCCAAAGCGACGGCTTTGGTATGCTGGTGCAAACCGGAGCGATGTCACGGCGACCAACTGGTCGAAGCGATGCGCGACTTGCTCGAAAACCAGGCGAAATCGTAAACATCGGGCGAATGCCGCCATAGAACGTTGGAGACATCACCATGCTGAAGGTCTGGGGACGCGCGACATCGTCCAATGTGCAGAAGGTCATGTGGGCGATCGGCGAGCTTGGCCTTGACCACGAGCGGATCGATCTGGGCGGACCCCATGGCGGTCTCGACACCGACGCCTACGGCAAACTCAATCCCAACCGCCGCGTGCCAACCCTGGAAGATCGCGGCCGCGTGATATGGGAATCGAACGCCATCGTGCGCTACATCGCCGCTCAGTATGGCGCCGGCAGTCTGTGGCCTGAGGATCCGGGCGAACGTGCGCTGGCCGACATGTGGATGGACTGGGCGGCGACGACGATCCGCGACGACTACGTCACCGTTTTCTTTGGCCTGGTGCGTATCCCGCCGGAACATCGCGACATGGATGCCATCAACAAGGCCATCGTGCGCCTGAACGGAATCTACGCCAAGCTGGATGCACACCTGGCCGGCCGCGACTTCATCGCCGGCGACCGCCTGACCATGGGCGACATTCCCGCCGGCATGACGCTGTTCCGCTATTTCGACATGCCGCTCGACCGCCCGTCCCTGCCCAATCTGGAGGCGTGGTACGCCCGGCTTCAGGAACGGCCAGCCTATCGAGAGCATGTCATGGTGAGTTACGAAAGCCTGCGCAACGACACGATTCCGCAAAAGGACTAGGACAACTGTGGCGTGGCGTGGCGCGCCGCGATCCCGCCGGCGCTGCTCGAGACACGGGCACGCGTCATACGTGACGGCACCGATGCTTCGCTATGGAACGACCTTGCCTCAGAGATCACGGTCCTCGCCCGGTTGGCCTGAACCAAGATCGATCGTGGTCACGCTCAGGTCATAGGCTTCCGGCACAATCGTCTGTCGGTACTTGTTGGTCGGGCCTTCGTTGGGAATAGCCGGCCGCATAGCCAACGCCTTCGTGTTGCGGGCACGACGGTGACCGGCCAGGATGGCGAGGAGACTTCAGGGGTTCCAGATCATGCCGCTTTTGACAACGACCATCGGCGCCTTTCCCAAACCCGACTACGTGCCGCGTCGCGCCTGGTTTCATGACGTTGCGGCGGTCGGTGAAGCAGATAGCGAAGGGCTCAGCGACGACGACATCCGCGCCATCCATGACCGCGCCACCGCTGACGTGGTGACCGCGCAGGCGGATGCCGGCATCGACATTCCGACCGATGGCGAGGTGCGCCGGGAAAACTACATCCACTACCATTGCCGGCACATGACGGGGTTCGAGCCTGAGACGCTGACCGAGCGCGCCATGCGCAATGGCGCCTGGGTTGACGCGGTGCCGACCTTCACAGGCCCCGTCAAAGCGACCGAGCCGTTCTTGCCGCGCGACTACCGCATCGCCCAGGCGGCGACCGACCGGCCGGTCAAGATCACCGTGCCCGGCCCCCTGACCATTTCCGATTCAACAGCCGACCTGCACTATGACGATGTCCGGGCCTGGTGCCACGATCTTGCCGATGCCCTGAACGCCGAGATCCTGGCGCTCGCCGACGCCGGTTGCCGCCATATCCAGGTCGACGAACCACTGTTCGCACGCCTGCCCGACCAGGCCCTGGATTATGGCGTCGAGAACCTGGAACGCTGCTTCCACGGCGTGCCCAAGGGTGTGACACGCACCATGCACATGTGCTGCGGCTACCCCGACAAGCTGGACGAGACCGACTATGTAAAAGCCGACCCTGAGATCTATCAGAGGTTGGCCGGCGCACTTGACGCCGCCGCCATCGACGCCGTGTCACTGGAGGACGCCCACCGGCATAACGACCTGTCGTTATTGGAAAAATTCGGTTCGACCAAGGTTATCTTCGGCGCCGTCGAGATCGCCTCGAGCCAGGTCGAACCCATCGAGCAGATCCGCGCCAGGCTGGAAAACGCGCTGCAGCATATTGATGCCGACCGGCTGCTTGCCGCGCCCGATTGCGGCTTGATCATGCTGGGTCACGACCTCGCCGTCGCGAAACTCAAGAACCTCACCGAAGCCGCCCACAACATCCCAACCTAGGCGATCCGGCCTGTGATGGCCGACACATTGCATTGACGCATGGCAGACCCACATATTCGGCAGTTCTCCAGCGGTGTCGGCCGCCCACATCATGGAGCCCTGGACGTTTGTTTGACGTCACGGTGACGGCTAGTCCAGCGAAAGGAGTTCGCCATGAGCAAGTTCTTCAAGAAGCATGATGCGAGCCACGCTCGCAACACGGATAAATATGACCAGCGCGACCACAACGGGTCGAACGGCGCGACCGTGACCGGCGCCCTGATCGAGACCGTGTGGAACCCGTTCTTCGTGCTTAGCCGCCGCTAAGGCACATACCGACCGCCACATCCGCATCCCAGCCAAGTGCAGCGCGGACCGGGATCCATGAACACGGAATCCGACGCGTTCGAGACGACCGTGCGAATGCGCTGCTGTCCGCGTTCATAGGCCCCGGATTAAGTTCGGGGTGCGAGGTCTAGGTGATCTCGGCCACCGGCAGGATGACCTCTGGCGCATCCGTAAAGACGGCATCGATGCCGCGCGCGAAGAGTGACCGGGCGGTCGCCGCATCGTTCACCGTGTAACAGACGACCTGACGCCCGGCCGTCTTGACCGCGCGGATTTGCCGATCGGTCACATGTCGCGCCGAAAAGTGGACGGAGGTGCAGCCGAGCAGGCTGGCGCCCAGCGACCATTGCCAGCGCGACCGGCGCCACACGTTAAGCGCGGTCGGCAGATCCGGACGCGCCTGACGGAAGCCTAGAAGACATCGCAAAACAAAGCTTGAGACCAGCGGCCGCGGCCGACCGGGCGGCCAGGCCTCGTCCAGCGTCGCGCCGACGACACGGCCTGTGTGCCAGGCTTCGCCCGGGTTGGCCTTGACCTCGATATTGGGCCGCATGCCGAGGTCGTGAATGACGTCCAGCGCTTCGGCCAAGGTCAGGATCGTCTCGCCGGCAAAGCGCGCGTCGAACCATGACCCGGCGTCCAGCCGTTTCAGTTCGTTCACAGTCTGGGTGACGACCGGACCGGTGCCATCGCTGGTGCGCTCCAACGTATCGTCGTGCACCAGAACCGGCACACCGTCTTTCGACAGGCGCACATCGAACTCAACCCATTCCAGGCCGAAGGCGGCCGCCGCCTTGAAGCCGGCGAGCGTATTCTCCGGCGCATGCGCCGCCACCCCGCGATGGCCGATAACGCGCGGCAGTTCGATCAAGCAGAGCCTCAGGCGATCAGGGCGTCCTGGCCGCGCTTGGCCAGGCTGTGGGCAATAATCATGCGTTGGATCTCCGAGGTGCCTTCCCAGATGCGGTCGACGCGCAGTTCCCTATAATAGCGTTCGGCGACATTTTCACGCATGTAACCGCGCCCGCCGAAAATCTGCACGGCGCGGTCGGCGACCCGGTTCGCCATCTCCGAGCAATAGAGCTTCGCCATCGAGCACATGGCGTGCTGCACTTTGACGTCTTCCTTGTCATCGATGGCTTGCGCCAGGCGATAGACCATCAGGCGCCCTGCCCACAGCTCCGTTACACAATCGGCGAGCGGGAACTGGACAGCTTGGTTTTCGAAGATCGGCTTGCCGAACTGGACGCGCTCTTGGGCAAACGCCGTGGCCTCGTCGATCAAGCGGCTCGCCGCGCCGCAGCAGCGCGCCGCGATGCCCAGACGCTCCTGGCGGAACCACTCGTACGTCCAGGTGATGCCGTTGCCCTCCGGGTCGATCAGGTTGTCGGCAGGCACCTTCACGTCCGAGAACTGCATGATCAGATGGTGCGAGGGATAGGTGTGGGTATAGGCGGGTGTGCGCACCGTCTCGACGCCGGGCGTATCCTTGTCGAGATAGAAGAGCGCGTGCTGACCGTCCTCAAGCTTCGCCTGGAAGATAATGATGTCGGATCGGTTGGCGCCGGTGACGTGCCACTTCAAACCATTCAGCACATAGCCGTTGCCGTCCTTCCTGGCGGTTGCCTCGATCGCGTCGACATCGGACCCCGCGCCTTCCTCCGTGATCGCGTAGCACTCGTTCTTCGCGCCGGTGAGAAGGTCCTTCACGTAGTGCTCCATCTGATACTCGGTCGCGGTGTGCAGGAGAAACGGCGACATGTCGTGATAGCACCAGCCGAGCCCGTTGGTGGTGCGGCCGATCTCTTCTTGGATGACGGCGATCTCGATCATCGAGAGTTCGGCGCCGCCATGCTCTCTGGGGATCGACGGCATGAAGAGACCCATCGCTTTGGTCATTTCCTTATGCTTGGCGCGCACGTCCTCGGGGATCGCGCCGTCGTTCATCTCGGCATGGACTTCCCAGGGAATGAGCTCGCTGTCGACAAAGGGCCGCAGTTTCTTTTGCCACGCGCGGGCGGACTCGGGCAGCGGATAGGACATGGTTCGCGCTCCTTGAGAGACGTTCGGTCAGTTCTCGTGTTTCGCGGCTACTCTGCGGCGTTCGCGAAGCCCTTCGCAAGCCGCGCGTTAACCTCGGCGACCGTTTCGTCGGCCGGCGGTGTCTCGAGCGACGCAACAGGCAGGCGCGCGCGAACCTGGTTGTGGAAGGCGGCCAGGCACACCTCCTTCTCGGAAAAGTAGCCGGTCGTGTAGGCGCCGGTGCCAAGGCCCTCCTGCACGCGCAGGACAAGCTGATCGTCCTCGTTCTGGACCTGACTGTTGATGCGGCTGTTGAGCCAGCGGCACGCCTTGACCTCGCGCCGGTCATCGGCCAGCGCATAGTTGCGCGACCGCAGTACGCTTCTGCCCGGGCCTAGGGGCACGACCTGGAAGAAACTCACCTGGTCGGGGTAGATATCAAACGCCTGGTTGGGAAACAGGCTGTAATAGCTCCACGACCTCTGACGATCGGCTGGCAGGTGATCGAAGCGCGGCAGGTTACGCATATAGAGACCTTCCGCCCACTGGCGCGACGCCTCGTCGACCATGACCGAATGGGCCCGGGATGTCGCGTGTTCGTCGGTCGCAACCCAATAGTTCGAACCGAACATGCGGTAGAGACCGGGATGGCCGACATTGATGTGATAACCCTCCAGGTAGTTATCCATCATGTTCTTCCAGTCGACGTCGATCGGCGCGCCCTGCCAGCACGGATCGACCGGATGCATCTCAGCCAACCGATAGGGCGCCAGCTCGTCTTCGTAAGCGGCCAGCAGTTCGCCGACACGCGGGCCGCCGTCATCGCGCGCGCGCACAAAGACGAAGCCGTTCCACAAATCCATCTCGACCGGTTTCAAACCGAACTTCGTGATGTCGAGATCGGGAAACGTGTCTTTTGCCGGCATCGCCTTGAGGCTGCCGTCATAGGCATAGGACCAGCCGTGATAGGGGCAGACGATGTTGAAGCGGTTGTTGCCCTGGCGGCCCGGACACAGGCGCGCTGCGCGATGGCGGCATACGTTGTGGAAGGCGTTGAGGTCGCCCTGTTTGTCGCGGATCACGACGATGCGGCGGTTGGCGTAGTCGAGGGTCAGGTAGTCGCCGGCCTTTTCGAACTCTCTTCGATGGCCGACGATCTGCCAGGTCGTGTCCAGCAGATGGTCCATCTCCAGATCGAAGAAGCCTTCGTTCTTGTAGGTCCAGGCCGGCAGCGTCTTCGTCGCGCCTGCCGGTGACTTGGCAGGTGTGGCCGGGCGCACCGCCGCAAGCTCGGTGACCGAACCCGTCACGTCATCATTGAAGTCATCGGGGAAGAATGCGGCGAGCACGTCGATGATCGCCCGGCGTACGTCGGTACGATCGTAGCTCTCGCCATAAAACAGAATGTCATACTGAAAGCCCTGCTGCATGGCGCTGACCGTGCGCGCGATGCGCGTGGCGTCCAGATGATCCAATCCGCGTGCGTCGATCAGCGCGGCAATCTGAGACGTCAGCTCGTCGTGGAAACGTTTGTCCATGGCGCCGCACAGTTCACGATAGGTCTCGCGACCTTTGGCTTCGGCCAGGAAGGCGACCCAGGCCGCGGTGCGGTCGAGCGTCCAGTTGCGCGGATCGAGATCGGCGTCGACCAGCGCCAGAACGCGCGCGGCGGGGTCGTCGCCGGCGGCGGCCAGACGCGTCTGCCAGATCGCGACATAACCGTCAGCCAGGTAGCGCATGGTCTCCAGGAACAGCGCGTCCTTGCTGTCGAAGTAGAAGCCGACAATGCCGCGCGACAGGCCGGATTCGCGCGACACGTCGCTCAGCGTGGTGCGGGCGTAGCCCTGTTTGCTGATGGCGCGAATGGTGGCGTCGATAAGCTGCTGGCGCCGTTCGTCCTTGCGGTCGCGGGTGGTGTCGTCCATGGCCGATCTTCTCATGAATGGGAGTTTCTAAGGTGGTTGGAGGCTACCACAGGAGTTGGCTGAACGTCCAGCCAAAACTTGTCTGAAGGTTCAAAAGCGGCACTTGTGAAGCGAGACGGTAAGTCTCTTTACATGTCACTCACGGGGTTCAGACTGCGGGTTACGGTTGTCGCCGCCGCCGGTGACGGCCGCCTAAAAAGCAAACATGGAGGCTGCCGTGATGAGGATGGAACTCTCAGAATTTAAAGACCGACTCGCGTCGGGTTCGCTGACACGCCGCGAGATCAGCAAGATCCTGGCTTCGGTCGGTCTGGTGACGGTGTCGATGCCGGTGATCAAAAACGCCGCCCACGCGGCACCGACGATCCAGGTGTTCACCTGGTCGGGTTATGACGTGCCGGAGATGCACGGCGCCTATACCGAAGCCTACGGCGCCTCGCCGGAATTCCTGTTCTACGCCGACAACGACGAGGCGATCGAGAAGGTGCGCGCCGGTTACGCGCCCACCCTGGTGCAGCCGACCAGCTATATGATCGGCCGCTGGCGCGATGCTGGCTTGCTTGTGCCGATCGACACCTCAAGGCTCTCTTATTATCCCGACGTCTTCCCTCAGCTCACCGGCATCGGCGCGTTGAGTCATGACGGTCAGACCTATGGCGTACCGTTGGCCTGGGGCAACAGCTCGGTCCTGTTCCGCAAGGATCTGGCGCCGGAATATGTCGACAATCCGACCTGGGAGATCCTTTGGGATCCGAAATATGCCGGCCGCCTCGCGCAGCGCGACTCGATGGATGCCGGCGTTCTTGAAGCCGCGCTGATCCTGGGCATCGAGGATCCCTACAACATGTCGGATGCGGACCTCGAACGTGTCCGCGAGAAGCTGGTCGAGCAGCGCCCGCTGCTTCGTTACTACTGGAACAGCCAGGCCGATGTTGAGCAGGCGCTCGCGTCGGGCGAGATCGTCGCCGCCTATGCCTGGAACGACGCCTACGCGTCCTTGAAGCGCGAAGGCCATGACGTCGGTTACATGATTCCGAAGGAAGGCATCCTGACCTGGGTCGACACGACGTGCATGATCAAAGACGGTCCAGGCGACGAGGCCGAGGCCTATGACTTCATGAACGCACTGATCTCGCCGGAGACCGGTGTCTTCCTGATCGAGGAGTACGGCTACGGTTCGGCCAACGCCAAGTCCTTCCCGCTCGCCAACCAGGAACTCCTGATCGAGCTCGGCATCGAAGATCCCGACAAGGTTCTGGAACTCGGCGAGTTCTTCGACGAGTGGAACCCGCAGGTACGCGAAAAGGCGAACATCATGTTCGAAGAGGTGAAGGCCGGCTTCTAACTCGCCGGCCAACCCTTCGTTCAACGCCCGCAAGACCCCGCGGCCGAAATGGTCGCGGGGTCGTTCTTTTTCGGATGCGCCCGTGTGCGCGAACCTGCTATCAGGCGCGGCCATTTGCGGCTTAGCTTCAGGAACAACGCCCATGACCGGACACCGTCTCGACCCTCTGTTGACGCCGCGCTCGATCGCGCTGGTCGGCGCCTCCGACCGGACCGGCACGGTCGGCCATGGCATGGTCGCCGGCCTCAAGGACGCCGGCTTCTCCGGCCCGCTCTATGCGGTCAACCCGAAGTATGACGCGGTCCAGGGCGTCCCCTGCTTTGCGTCCCTGACCGACCTGCCGGAGCCCGTCGACCTGGCGGTGCTCGGCGTCAACTCGATCCGCATTGAACAGCAGATGGCCGACGCCATCGCGCTCGGCGCACGCGCGTGCGCGATCTTCGATAGCTGTTATCTGGACGACGAGACCGATCGCGGCCTCCTGAGGCGCCTGCGCGCGATGGCGCGCGAGGCCGACATGCCGGTCTGCGGCGGCAACGGCATGGGTTACCTCAACATGGAGGCCTGGCTGCCCGTGACGATCTATAACGCCGTGCCGAAGATGAAGCGCGGCGGCAACGTCACCTTCATCACCCATTCGGGCACGGTGTTTTCAGAGATCGGCCTCAACGACCCGCGTTACGCCTGCAACCTCATCGTCTCGTGTGGCCAAGAGATCAACGGCACCATGGCCGACTACATCGATTATGCACTCGGCCTTTCGTCGACGCGCGTCATCGCGCTTTTCATGGAGGCCGCGCGCGATCCCGGCGCCTTGACGGCCGCGCTCGACAAGGCGCGCAAGCAAGGCGTGCCCGTCGTTGCTATGAAGGTCGGGCGCACCGACCTTGCCGCCGACTATGCTCTCGTCCATTCAGGCGCCATCACCGGCGACGACGCGGTCTACCAGGCCGTGTTCGACCGCTACGGCGTGCTGCGCGTCGACACCATGGATGACATGGCGAACCTCCTGACTTTGCTGTCGAACCCACGCGATGTCGCCGACGGCGGTCTTGCCGCCGTGCTCGATTCCGGTGGCGAACGCGAGATGCTGGTCGATCTTGCGGATACAGTGGGCACGCCGTTGACCACGCTGTCGCCGGCCACCTGCGAAGCGCTGCGCCCGCGCCTGCATCACTCGCTCGAACCGGTCAACCCTTTGGACGCCTGGGGCACCGCCGACAACTACGAAGAAGACTTCGAAGAGTACCTGGCGGTGATGGCGGGCGACCCCGGCACCGCGATGGTCGTCTTCTGCGGCGACATGACATGGAGCCCGAACGTCAAGGAGGGTTACCCCAAGGCCCTGGTCGAGGCGACAAAGCGCACCGACAAACCGGTCGGCGTGCTCATCAACATGCCGACATCCGGTTTCATGGAGGTCGGTCTGGAGATGGCCGAGGCGGGCCTCGTGGTGTTGTCCGGCACGAAATCGGGCCTGACCGCCTTGCGCCATGCCATGACCTGGCGCGACCGTGACAGCCACACGCATGACGCCGGCCTCGAGGCGGCCGATCCGGCTATCCTAGAACGGTGGCGCGAGAAGCTCGCCTCGGGCGCGCGACCCAGCAACGAAGACGCCCTCGCTCTTCTGGCCGATTTCGGTGTCGCGGCATTGGCTGGTGCGACGCCTGCCGGCGATCATCCGCCGCTCACCTTTTCGATGATCCGCGATGATCAGTTCGGCCCGGTTGTGACGCTCGCCTTTGACGGCGCGTTGGGTCGCGCGACAAACGACACGCGCCATGCCCTGCCGTCGCTTGGTCCTGACGCCGCGCGGCGCCTGATCGCGAGCCTTTGCCTGCACCGCCTGCTAAGTGCCGCCGATGGCCAGCCGGACGGACCGGTGGGCGCTTTGGCCCGGGCATTCTCCGCCTTCTCCGCGGTTGTCGCGGCTCTCGGCGAAAGCCTGAATGGTCTCGATGCCCATGGGATCATTGCCACACCCAATGGCTGCACGGTCGACAACGCCAACCTTGGCCTTCGTCAATCCGGCGAAGCGTCTGAATCCGCGTGATTTATGCGTTTCCCGGCCTGCTTGTGGTGGGGTCAAACATCACTAGAATAAATCCGGGGTCGGGGCGCGTTCCGATAACCTACACGCGAAGCCGCAGACAACTCCGCGAAGGAGGTTGCGTGTCCCGGCCCTAAGCACGTGCATGACGCTCGTGTGAGGGCCGACACTGGCAAAGCACCCGCATCCATCGCATGTATAGGGCCAGACGTTCTAGAGCAGATCCTGTTTTGATGGAATCGCTTCGCGATGACATCAAGACGGGTGAATCTGCTCTACTCATAGATGGAGAGCGGATTCACATGGATAGGTGGAACCGTCAAACGGTTCCACCTATCCATGATCCGCTCCAGGATGGACTGCCGGGACCGACCGATGACCCGAACAGCACGATACGTCACGCGCGCCCTGTGCGCTCTTTTGCTTTTCGTTTTCACAACGCCCCTGGCGCTGGCCGAACCAAACTTCGACCGCGGCCTTTTGTGGCGCGTCGAACGTGAGGGCCTGCCGCCCAGCTTCGTCTTCGGCACCGTTCACGTCACCGACGAACGGGTGCTGCAGGTGCCCAAGCCGGTCACCGGCGCACTGGCGCAAAGCAAGACGGCTGTCTTCGAGCTGATCGTGACACCGGAGCTGCAGGCCGAACTGGCCGGCGCCATGATGTTCACCGACGGGACGTCGCTCAAACAGCTCACCGGCGAGGAACTGTTCGCCACGACCAGCGACGTCGCGGCGTCTTATGGTCTGGTTCCCTCGGTCTTGAACTTGATCAAACCATGGGCACTCATCGCCATGTTCAGTGCGCCGCCGGAGGAGACCCAGCGTCAGGCGCTCGGCCATCCCATGCTCGACGCGTGGCTGCAGGACGAAGCGCGGCGACAGAACAAGAAGCTCTTGGCGCTGGAAGAACCGGACGAACAGATCGCCGCGCTCGAAGGCCTTGAGCTTGAGCACCAGCTCGAACTGCTGCGCGCGACCGTCGAGAACAAACCAGACGTCGACCGCATGTTCGCCGACACGCTCGACCTCTATCTCGACCGAGACCTCGCCGGCCTGCAGCGCCTGACCGAGGACGAGACGGCGGCAGGCGTGGGTCGCGAGGTGCTCGACGACTTCAACCAGAACCTGATCGTCGACCGCAACGACACCATGGCCGAGCGCCTGTTGCCGCTGATGAAGGAAGGCGGCGTCTTCGTCGCCGTCGGCGCGCTGCACCTGCCCGGCGACAACGGCCTCTTGAACCAGCTGTCCGACGCCGGCTACGAGGTTACTGTCGTCTACTAGGCCCAGTCCTCATAAACTCGACATCTCGGGCACATCCGTGCCGCGGGAACAACGTCGAACATGCGGGGGCAGCTTTCGATGCCGAACAGAAAAGACCGGATACGCGCTCTGCTCAAAAGCATCGAGACCGGTGACCCCGCGCCGATCGCCGTCGTCGATCAGGAACGATACATTCAGCACAACCCCCAGACACACGAGGGTAGCGAGGGGTTGGAGGTGTTGTTCGAGCACCTGTCGAAGACCTCGCCGCGCGTCAACATTGTGCGCGCATTCGAGGATGGGGACTTTGTCTTCGCCCACACCGAGTATGACTTCTCAAAGTCGAACATCGGTTTCGAAGTCTTTCGGTTTGACGGTGATCGCGCCGTCGAGCACTGGGATAACATCCAAAGACGGCAAGGTCCGAACCCATCGGGCCATACCATGGTCGATGGGCCGACCGAGGCAACGGACCCAACACTGACCGAAACGAACCGCCAGACCGTGCGCGCGTTTGTTGAGGACGTCTTGGTGGGCCGCCGGCTTGACGCGCTGGAAAGCTGCGTCGACGAAGCAAGCTTTACGCAACACAATCCGCGGATGGCCGATGGCCTGCCAGCTCTTCGCTCGGCTTTGGAAAGCCGATCAGGCAACGGCTTCGCGATCGCGTACGACCATATCCATCGCGTGCTCGCCGAGGGCAACTTCGTGCTTACGGTCTGCGAAGGATCCCTGAATGGCGTCCATTCCTCATTCTATGACCTCTTTCGTGTCGATGGCGGCAAGCTCGTCGAGCATTGGGACACGATCGAGACGATCCCGCCACGCAGCGCGTGGAAGAACGACAACGGCAAGTTCTAAGCGGCCGCCCTAATCGAATTCGTCCAGGTCCTCAGGCGTCGTTTCCATGGCCGGCCAACGCCAGAACGCCGCGACCCAGAACAGCGCGATGTTGGCGATCGGCACATAGGCCAGAAGACCCCATAGCTGGGATCGGCCCATCTTCTTCAAGACCCAGAAGAACGGCAGGAAGACGACGATCCACAGCATCAGTGTCCAATGGATCAACGAGAGCGAGCCCATCACGTTGCTCCCCGCCGCCACGGCCGTTTCGCCAGGAGCAAAAGCGCGATCGGCAGACCGATGATCGGTATCAGCACGAACAGGCTGAACGCCCATGAGGCACCTGAACGCGAAAACATGATCGCGATCGGAATGCCGAACAGCACATAGGCACCGACCATATGGACGATCAGAAATACAGACATCGCCTCACCTCTGTTGCGAATGAAAGTGTCGCGTCGATGCCGCGCGCCTGTCCAGCCGGGTTGACAAGTCGAACCTCAGTATATAACTAGTTAGTTATGGAACTGACTCGTTATGAACAAACACCGGCGAACCTGGACGCCGTGTTCTCCGCGCTGGCCGACCCGACACGGCGCGCCATCTTGTCGCGCCTTGCCGACGGTCAAGCCTCGGTCAACGAGATCGCCTCGCCGTTCTCCATGAGCCAGCCCGCGGTGTCGCGCCACCTGAAGGTCTTAGAACGGGCCGGCTTGATCGAGCGCGACATCGACCAGCAGCGCCGCCCCGCCCGGCTCAAAGCCGAAACGATGGCGGACGCCGTCGCGTGGTTGGAGCGTTTCCGGGCGTTCTGGGGCGACAGCTTCAACCAGCTCGACGATCTTCTCACCGACATGAAACTCACCAATCAGAAAGAAACAGACAATGCCTGACACACCCGAACACACCCTCGACCGGATCTTCGACGCGCCCCGCGCCACGGTCTGGCGCGCCTGGACCGAGCCTGAGCTCTTGGCGCGCTGGTACGGTCCGGGCGTCGAGACGATCATTCACGGCTATGATCTGAAGCCCGGCGGCGCCTGGCTCAATGAGATGCGATGGGGCGACAAAGCCGATCGCAGCAAGATGGTGTTTCAGGAGGTCGTGCCGGAGGAAAGACTGGTCTGGCACCACTCCTCGACCGACGCCGACTGGAACATCATCACCAATCCGATGATGGCGGATTGGCCGCGCGTGCTGCTGACCACCGTGACGTTCGAGGATCAGGGCGGACAGACGAAGGTTCGGCTGACCATGGTGCCCCTTGACGCAACCGACGCCGAGATCGCCTGCTTTGTCGGCGCGGTGGCCGGCATGGATAAGGGCTGGGGCAGCGGCTACGTCATTCTCGACGAGATGCTTGCCGAGCTTAAGGCAGCAGCCTCCTAGTCCCTACCGTCAAAACGAAAGCGACCGGCGCGCCAATTGAGCGCGCCGGTCGCGGTTTCCGCTCCGGGCCGGGCGCAGCGCCCGGACGGCAGCTAGTCGAACTCGGCCATGCTGTACCGGTAACCGTCGACAGACGGCCAGCGCCAGAAGGCAAAGACCCAGTACATCACAACGTTGACGAGCGGCACGAACAGAAGGACGCCCCACCACGGTGTCCGGCCCATCTTCTTCAAGACCCAGAAGAAGGGCAGGATCGGCAGCACAATAAGGATCAACGCCACAACGATGATCATGCCGCCGGCCATCTCGTCCGGACTCATGCTCGCCTCGCACGCGGTTGCCAGTCGGACGCCGCCAAGATCACGGCGGCAATCGGTAAACCGATGTAAGGAATCAGAACCAACAGGCTCCAAGCCCATGTCTTGCCAATGCGGTTAAACATCACGGCAACGGGTATGCCGATCAGCATGTAGCCGACAATGGACATGATGACAGTTTCCATAATTATCCCCAATCACCCTCGGAAGCCGAATTATCGCGGCTGAACGGCGAAACTGTCGTGTGACGCCCACTACACCCGTGCTTTTTGGGCGTTTTGGCGCCAAGTTGGGTCGACAGACCCGTATTAGGCCCTCACGATGCCTGTTTGCAGCTGTTTCTGGAGGAATCGACGCCATGGCCAAGGACCAACGCTCCATCGTTAACCTTTATGACGCCACCTATGGCCCCTACGACATGGAAGGCCCGGTGCAGAAAGACATGAGCGTGTTGCTCGGCAGCTACAACAACGAAAGCCAACGCGGGATCTACGTCATCCGCATGGAGCCGGGTGCGGAAACCATCGCCCATACCCACGGCTGCACCGAAGAGTTCTTGATCCTGGAAGGCGAGCTGATCGAGAGCGACGGCACCGTCCTGAAGCACGGCGACCTCGTCACCTATGCGCCCGGCAGCCACCACAACTCGCGCACCGAAACCGGTTGCCTTTTGATCGGCTTCGACTGGGATCGGCCCTAAATTACGATCGGTACCAGCAGGCAGAGATAACAGGAGAGCGCCAGAGCCGGCCCGAACGGGAAGACCCGGCCGCGGCCCGTGCCGCGCCATATCAGCGCCAGGACGACGCCGGCCAGGCCGCCCAGGACCAGAAAAGCCGGAACCAGCGGCAGACCCAACCATAAGCCCGCTACCGCCATCAACTTGACGTCGCCCAGGCCCAGGCCCTCGCGGCCCCGGATGCGGCGGTAGAGCCAACGCAACGCCATGCCGGCGGAACCCAGAATGAGCGCCGCGGCAAGGCCCAGGGCGCCGGCGCCAATCGGATCGCCAAGCGCCATCCACCAGCCTGGCGCCAGCACTGCCGCCGCAATCTGCAGCGGGTCCGGCAGATAGCCGTGCTCCAGGTCGATCACCGCCATCATGATCATGATCAGGCCGAGTGCGGCCAGCATGGGGAACGCCGGCACGAAACCATAAGTGAGCCATGCCGCCAGGAACGCGACGGCGGTCGTGACCTCGATCGCCACATAGCGCACGCCGATCGCGGCACCACAGTGGCGACAGCGCCCGTGGGATAAAATCCAGGACAAAACCGGAACAAGATCGCGGGCGGTGAGCGCCGTCGCGCAGGCTGGGCACCGTGAACGCTGTTCACGGAAGCTCTCGCCGCGCGGCATCCGGTGGGTCAACATGGTTGCGAAACTGCCAAAAACTAGCCCTAATAGGGTAACCACTACCCCTTCCGAGAGCGTCCCGAGCACTGTCATCGGCCGGCGGCCCAGCGGGACGGCGTGGCGAAAATGCATCGCCTGATTGCAGAAAGATTCAAGATTCCCAACGGGTTGGTTCCAAATCCTTAAGTTCTAATGTATATGGAATCGGTAATGTACTGTTCTGGGGTTGGGGTTGGTGTCGTTGAGATCGGATATCTACACCAAGTCGCCGCCGCGCGCACGATTGGCGCTGGCGGCGATCGCCGTTGCGTCACTGCTGCTCGCAGCGTGCAACAAACCGCTGGGTGATTTTCACGATTCCGATGCCGGCCTGACCAAGGCCGACTACGAAGACATCATCGGCAGTGCGGCGACCCCGCCGGACAGCAGCGCCGTGCTGGAGCCAGAAGCGCCACCGATCCCGGACCTGATGCCGGCGCTCGTCGCGCCAGTGCCGCCGGCCGGGCCGGAAAACCGCCTGGTATCGATTTCCGTCGTCGACACCGTGCCGATCCGAGACGTCCTGATCGAATTGGCCAGGGCGGCCGAGGTTGACCTGGAACTCGATCCCGCAATCGAGGGTGGGATCATCTTCAGCGCCCAGAACCGGCCCTTCATCGAGGTCATCGACCGCATCTCGGGCATGGCCAACCTGCGCTACGAGTACAAGGGCGGCATCTTGAGGATCGAAATCGACCGGCCCTATCACGCGACCTACAAGGTCGAGCATCTGGCCGCCGCGAGGAGCGCCACCAGCTCCGTCGACATCTTCACCGACGTCTTCTCGGCGGTCGGTGACAACTCCATCAGCAACGGCTCGGCCGCACGTATCGAGCAGGTCACCGAGAACGACTTCTATGGCGAGCTGGCGACCAATGTGCGTCAGATCCTGACCAATTCCTCGCCGTCCGAGGAAATCGAAGAAATCCAGCTCGCTTCGGTCCAACCGACACTGGACGGTGAGGGCGAGGAAATCACCGATGCGGTCGCAGAACCGGTCGAGGACTTCTCCATCAACCGCCAGAGCGGCCTGCTTTCGGTTTACGCGACCCAGCGTCAGCACCGCCTGGTGCAGGACTATTTGCGCGAACTGATCATCCGGTCGTCGTCGCAGATCGTGGTCGAGGCCAAGGTGTTGGAAGTCCAGCTGAGCGACGAGTTCCGCAGCGGCGTCGACTGGAGCGTGGTGGTCGGTCTGTTGGGCGGCAATGCCGGTTTCCTGCTGAACACCGGCATTGCCAACATCCCCAACAACGCGCCGGATCTGGCCCAGCTCAGCTTCGTCGGCGGCGATGTCGACGCGGTCGTCAACCTGATCAGCGAGTTCGGGACCACGCGTACGCTCGCCAACCCACGCCTGTCGATCACCAACAACGAGCCGGCGGTCCTGAAGGTCGCCCAGAATCAGGTCTATTTCACGCTTGAGTTCGAGACCAACACGACCCAGGGCGTCGTGACCGAGACCGTCGAGAGCACGGTCAACACGGTGCCGATCGGTCTCGTCATGCTGGTGCAGCCGTCGATCGATCTGGACACCAACCGCGTGACGTTGAGCCTGCGCCCGACCCTTTCCAACATCGTCGACTTTGTCGACGATCCAGCGGTGTCGATCGAGTCCAACAACACCGTCATTTCGCAAGTCCCGGTCGTCGAGGTGCGCGAGTTCGATTCCATCGTCACCGCGCGGTCCGGCGAGGTCATCATTTTGGGCGGCCTGATGCAGGAGACCGCCCAGAACAACGAGGCCGGCCTGCCCGGCTTCCAGGACATCCCCTGGGTGGGCAACGCCTTCAAGTCGAATGACGACGATCGCGAGGTCCGCGAACTCGTCATCTTCCTGCGCGCCACCATCGTGCCCCAGCCGGTGCCGGCGCCTGCGGATATCGATCTCTACAACACCTTCGCCATCGACCCGCGGCCGCTCACATTCTAAAATCACCATACGTCGGCGGGCTTTGTCTGGGGGTAGGCAAACGGCGGGTTTAGGGCGCATCGGGTTAAAGGGGAAGTTGGGTCTTAAGCCGTGTTTACGACGTTCCGCTATATCGTGCTGACGGCCGTGCGCGATCGGTTGCTGATCGGCGTGGCCATCGCGCTTGTGTTGGCCGCACTGTTGGGCGCTTTTCTGGGCGATGCGACGGCGCTGGAACAGCGCCAGATGTCGCTGGCCTATGCCGGTTTCACGACCCGGCTGATCCTGGCCATGGGGCTCATCCTGTTCGTTTGTTTTCACGTGCAGCGCAGCTACGACAACCGTGAAATCGACCTCATGCTGTCGCGACCGATCTCGCGCGCCCAGTTTGTCATCATCTATTGGCTCGGCTTCTCTGGCGTCGCCGTCATGCTGGCAGTGCTCGCGGCCATCGTGTTGCCGATTGCCGGTTTGCCCGATGGCGCCGGTCTGGTGCTCTGGGCGATCAGTCTGATTCTGGAATCCCTGCTTGTCGTCGCGCTGAGCCTGTTCTTTGCGCTGACGTTGAAAAGCGCCGTCGCGTCGGTGATGGCGAGTTTCGGGTTCTATCTGCTGGCCCGGATGACCGGTTTTCTGGTCAACATCGCGGAGTCCGATTGGGCGATCCTGCAGGAATCGGCGGTTGGATCGCTGTCGGCCTATGGCGTCTTCGTTTTCGGTTTCATCATGCCGCGTCTTGATCTGTTCGGTCAGACCTGGTGGCTGAACTACGGTATGCCCGACGATCTGCCGATCGGGCTCATTGTCGGCCAAGCGGTCCTCTATACGGCGCTGTTGATTGCCGCGGCGATCTTCGATTTCCGGCGGCGGCGGTTCTGACCATGGCGCAGCGTCTGACCCTTGCCGTGATCGTCCTGCTGCTGGCGGGCCAGCTTGCGCTCGCCACCCAGACGATCGGCCGCCACGATTATCACGACCCGCTGACCATGGCGCCGCCGCGCCAAGTCGCCAACGTGTTGGGTTTGGGGGACGACCAGTTCTTTTTCCGCCAGGGCGTTCTCCATATCACCCATGCCGGCGCCACCGGCGGCGAGACGATCTACCTGCGCGATTTCGACTATGATGCTCTGGTCTCGTGGCTGATCCTGCTCGACGAACTCGACCCACGCTCCGGCGCCGCCCCGTTTCTGGCGGCCTACTGGTACGGCCGCACGCCGGTCGTCGCCGACGCGGCCTTGATGGTCGATTACCTGGAAGCCCGCGCGCTCGCGGACCCCGAAACCGGCTGGCGTTGGCTGGTCGAGGCCGTCTATCTGGCGCGTTACCGGCTGAACGACGTTGATCGTGCCCTCGCGCTGGCCGAGTTGGCGGCCGACGGAAAGATCGAAAACGCGCCGTTTTACGTGCAGCACCTGCCCGCCTTCATTCAGCTCGATCTCGGCGAACGCGATGCGGCGCTCGTGTTGCTGCGGGCGTTGTTGGAGGAGAACCCGGACCTGCCGGAAGATGAGCTCAATCTGTTATTCTTCATGATCGACCGGATCGAACGCGACGGAAGCGACGCCGCCGCACCCGACACGACATCCGGCGAAACGGACGGAACATGAACGACATTACACTCTCGCTCTCGCAGATCCTGCAGCTCGTCGGCGTGGTGCAATGCGTTTACGTCATTGCCCTGACGCTGGTGCGCACCGACGACTACCGTTTCGCCGCCCTGCCCGTGCTGCTGTTCGCCGCCATCGGGCTGAGTTTTGCCGTTCAGTTGGTGATGACGCTGACCGATCTCGGCGAAAGCCCGTTCTTGAACGGTGTCTATCTGTTTGTCGAAACCTCGATACCGCCACTGATGTACCTGATGGTGATCGAGCTGGTGAAACGCCGAATCCCAGCATCGCCCCATTGGTTGATCCTGGGCTTGCCGCTTCTGGCCGTGCCGGCGATCAACGTTGCGGTACAGGCTGAGTCCGTTTGCCTGGGAGGGGACGGCAGTTTCTGTGTCGATCCCTACCCGCTGTTTGCCCTGTTCCGCGTTGTCGCAGGCGTCGCGATTCTGCTGCTCTTGCTGGTAGTTGTCTCACGGGATCTCAAGACTGTCCTGACCCAGACCATGGGCAAGGAGAAGTATTGGATCATCATCGCGCTGATCGGCGCCATCATCGCCTTGATGGCCGACAATCTGCTGAGCGTCTTCGGCATCTTGAACGAAAGCGAGTCTGTCTTCGTAGCCACAGTGCTGGAACTGACGCTGGTCTACCTGCTGATCTCGTCGCTGTTCCGCGTCTATGGCGGCGCCGTCACGATCCGCACAAATCGGGACAAGGCACGCGACGGCGAGCGCGAGCCGCTCAACGATGATGAGATTAAGCTGGTCGAACGCATCAACGAGTTGATGACGCTCGACAAGGTCTATCAGGAGGCATCCTACAGCCGGAAGGATCTGGCCCAGGAACTGACCATCGCCGAACACCAGTTGTCGCGGATCATCAATACCGGTTTCGCCATGAGCTTCAGCGACCTCATCAACACCCACCGGGTAGAGGAGGCAAAGTATCTGCTGCGCACCACCGAAGAACCGGTCAGTTCCATCGCCTTCGACGTCGGCTTCAACAGCCTGGCATCGTTCAACCGCGTGTTTCGCAAGGTGACCGATCAGACCCCGACAGCGTTTCGCCAGAATGGTGGCGAGGCACCGACCGCGTGATCCGGATTTGCCGACGGCATCTTGTTGCCAGCCTATCCTGTCGATCGTAGTAGATTCTCGGCTTTTTCGACTAACCTTCTGATTCAACGCTGAATCTTGTGCACCGCAGCATGGGAACTCGGCCCGTTCCCATGCCAATTTAGAGCTGGAACTCCTCAATCTGTAAATCTGACGCCGCATGACGCCAGATAGCGAAGACCCCCCAAAGGATTAGCCCTAAAGAGTAGGTCAGAGGAGAACGAGAGCGTTGCGTCTGTGCCACTTTGGGACAGCCGCGGATCGAGCAAAGCGCGATCGGCTTCGTATCACAATGAAACAGCCGGCGAGCCGGCAGACGGACCAACGCGAGGATCCAGAACAATGCAGGGTAACGTGGGTACAAACAAACACAGCTCCGAACGCGGCTTCACGCTGGTCGAGCTTTCCATCGTTCTCGTCATCATTGGCCTGTTGATTGGTGCTGTCCTGAAGGGGCAGGAACTGATCGAAAGCGCGCGGCTGAAATCGCTGATGACGCAGATAAACAGCTACAAGACGGCGACCCAGATCTTCAAGGATCGCTATGGCTCGCTGCCCGGCGATTTCGACGAAGCGACCACCGTGCTGAACGCGTCGGCCAACGGTGATGGTGACGGCATCATCGACGGCAATGGCGGCAACGGCGAGGGCCCGCTCTTCTTCGAGCATCTGGTCCGTGCCGAGCTCATTTCCGGCGTTTCGGTCAACGATCCGATCCCCGACAGCAAGGCCGGCAACGGTCAGGTCCAGGCCGACAACGACGACGTCAACCAGGGCTCGCAAGACACCAACTTCTTCCGCGCCGGCGGCCTGAACGGCGTCGCCAGCACACGCGACATCCTGACCGGCGCCCAGGCGGGCGAGCTGGACAACAATTTCGACGACGGCAGCGGTATCACGGGCGATATCCAGACCGAAGGCGGCAATGACTGCCGGACCAATGCCGGCGTCCACAACTTCACCGACGGCGATGTGGCCTGTGTCTTCTTTGTGAAGATCGAATAGGCCGCCCGACCATGACGGATAGAGGGCCAGCCGGCTTGCCGGCTGGCCCTTTTTCGTGCGCACCGGCAACCAACCTAGCCGCTTGCGGCGAGTCGCAAAAGAGTGCAGAATTACAGGCTGTTATCGGGGAGTCTACGACTGAGACTCGAAGTATCGGCGGCAAACCACTGATGGCCGAACAACCGGGGTTGGGCGAGCGCTAAGGCGCGACGGAAGCTGATCAGGTGAGCATCCTTTACAAGGCATTATCGAAGGCCGCGCGCGAGAACGCCGAGCAGGCGCAGGACGCGCCGCTGGTGCTCGACGACGACATCGGCCACGACCCCGGCAGCGCCTTCGACGACGCGACCTATCGCGAGCCACGCCGGCGCCCCTGGGCGTTGCTGGGCTTGGCCGGCGTTGTCATCGCGGGCTGCGTCGGCGGCTACGTCTATCTCACCTCACCGGAAGACGATGATGTCATGGTCAACACCGGCGGTGAGATCGTCGACTTCTCCAAACAGAACCAGACCGCCGACAACGACGAACCCGATCTGCCCACGGCCGCTGCAGCTGACGATGCCGTGGACGAGATGATGGTCGAGGTTGTCGAAACGGACGAAGCCGCCGATCCGAACATGGCGATGGAACTTGCGCCAGAGGATCCGGCAGCCACGGTCTCGACCGATGACACGGCGACCACCGCGCTCGATATCGTGCCGGCGGCCTCGTTGGATGCTGTCAACGCCAGCGGAAACGCCGCCGAGGTCGCCGAAATCACCGAAACGGTTAGCGAGACCTCAGCGGAAGGCCCCGCCGACGCGACCGCGGCCGTCAACGGCGAGACCATTGAGGAAACCCTGGCGCGGCTCAGCACCGAACGCGGCGGCGATGACCTCGCCGCGCCCATCGAGATCGACCGCACGCCCGAAGCAGCCATGGAAGCCGCGATCGTGGCCGAAGCCGACAGCACCGTATCAGCCAGTGACACGACCGCCGCCGAAACCACCGTCGAATTCACCATCGACGCCGAAGGCTCCAGCAACCGGCAGAAGTTCGAGGCAGCCTACGCCGCGCTTCAGGCGGGCAACGCGGAAGCTGCCATGGATCTCTACATGGACGTGCTGATCGAGGAACCGGACAACCAGTTCGCCCTGTTCGGCTTGGCCTCCACCCTGCAGCGCATGGGTTGGCTGGGCGAAGCCCGAGCCACCTATGAAGAGTTGCTGGCGATTGACCCGAACAACCGCGGCGCGCTCACCAACATGATGTCCCTGATCGCCCAGGAAGCGCCCGATCAGGCGCTTGCCAACCTGCAGCGGCTCTATGAGATCAACCCGGGATTCAGTCCGATCCCCGCGCAGATCGGCCTGCTCTATGCCGATCTCGGCGATTACGGCGAAGCCGTGCGTAACCTGACGCTCGCCATCGACATGGAGCCCGACAACATGAACTACGTCTACAACCTCGCGATCATCCACGACCGGCTCGGCCGGCACGGCGAAGCCCAGGCGCTCTATGAACGGGTGCTGGAGTTTTCCGAGTATCGCGATGTCAGCGTGCCCGTCGCGGCGATCCGCGAACGCGTGTCCTACCTGAAACGATTGTAAGCGGAGAGATCAGGCGATGCCTTTCTTGAACCATTTCGGCTTGAAGGAACATCCGTTCTCGCTGACGCCCAACCCGGCATTGTTCTTCGGCGGACGTTTGCATCGCCCGATCCTGGAAATGCTGAGCTTCGCCTTGAAGCGCGGCGACGGCGTCTTGACCGTGGTCGGCGACGTCGGCACCGGCAAGACCATGCTGTGCCGCCTCCTGCTGCAAGTCCTGGACGGTGAAGCCGCCCTTGCCTATCTGCACGCGCCGCTCTCCGACGATACGGACATCGCCCGTGACGTCGCGCGCGAGTTCGGTCTTGAGGTCGGCCCGCACGACGACGCCTTCCACGTTCTCAACCGCTTTTTGCTCGAACAGCACAGCGCCGGCCGGCGTGCTGTCCTGGTCATCGACGAGGCCCAGGCGCTCGGTCGCCCAGGTCTGGAGACCATCCGGCTGCTGTCCAACCTGGAGACCGCCTACAGCAAACTCCTGCAGACCGTCATGTTCGGCCAGCCGGAACTCGACGCCCTGATGCGCCAGCATGCGCTTCGCCAGCTCAACCAGCGCATCGCTTTTAGATTCGAGACCCGCGCGCTCACCGCACGCGACGCCACGCGTTACGTGCAGCACCGGGTCAATCGTTGCTCGATCAACGGCGATCCGCGCGAGATGTTCAGCAACAGCGCGCTCGCCATGCTGGCGCGCCACAGCCGGGGCGTGCCACGCGTCATCAACATTCTTGCCGATAAGGCGATGCTGGCGGCCTATGCCGAAAACGCCACGACCGTGCGCCGCCGCCATATGGTGGCCGCCATCGACGATTCACCGTCGATCGCGCAGAAGCTCGCTTTCTTCCGCCGCTGGAACGTGGCGCGGCTTGCCGGCGTCGGCTGATCATGACTGCAACCGCAAACCAGATCGATCAGCTGCTCGCCTTTATCGTCAAGAGCGGCGCATCGGACCTGCATCTGTCGTCGGGACGGGTGCCCGCGATGCGCGTCGACGGCGATATCGCCGCCATGACCGATCAGGAGTTCACCGCCGACCAGGTGCGTGTGTTGGTGACCGAGATCATGTCGGATGACCAGAAGGCGGCCTATGACGAAGACCTGGAGCTTGATTTCGCCTACCAGGCCGATGCCAGCCTGGGGCGCTTCCGCGTCAACGCGTTCAACACGGCGCAAGGCCCGGCGGCGGTCCTGCGCACGATCCCGACCGAGGTGCCGACACTGGCGCAGCTCGCGGCACCCAGCCTGTTCGCCAAGCTCGCGGCGCTTGAACACGGCTTGATCCTGGTCACCGGTCCGACCGGCAGCGGCAAGTCAACGACGCTTGCCGCCATGATCGATCACATCAACGCCAACAGCAAAAAGCACATTCTGACCGTCGAAGACCCGATCGAGTTCGTGCACCCGCCCAAGCAGTCCTTGGTCAACCAACGCGAAGTCGGCCGCGACACGTTGTCGTTCCATCGCGCACTGAAGAGCGCGCTTCGAGAAGACCCCGATGTCATCCTGGTTGGCGAGATGCGCGATCTGGAGACCATTTCACTGGCCCTGACGGCGGCCGAGACCGGTCATCTGGTGCTCGGCACACTCCATACGACGTCAGCGCCCAAGACCATGGACCGCATCATCGACGTGTTTCCCGCCGGCGATAAGGACATGGTCCGCGCCATGCTTTCGGAGTCGATCCAGGCTGTGGTCAGCCAGATCCTGCTGAAGCGCCTGGACGGCGGCCGCGTTGCCGTCCACGAGGTGATGACCGGCACGCCGGCGGTCAGAAACTTGATCCGCGAAAACAAGATCCCGCAGATCGTCTCGATGATTCAGACCGGCCAGCGCCACGGCATGGTGACCATGAAGGACGCGGTGCAGACCTTGGTCGACAACAACGTCGTCGACGCCGGCGAACTCGAACGTTTCGAGGCGATTTCCGGCGAGGCCGCCGAGACGAATGACGCGACGGTCAACGACAACGGCACAAGCCGAGAGGCAACGCCGCCGCCGGCCCCACCACCGGAGCCCAGCAAGAAGAGCCTGCTGCGCGGCCGTTTCTAGGACCTTCACGAAGACACAAACGCGCCCCGGACTTGATCCGGGGTCCACGAACACGGGCACTGCAATTGTTGCGCCGTCCTTCTCAAAACGTCAGATTCCGTGTTCCCGGATCCCGGCTCGCGCTGCGCTTGGCCGGGATGCGATAACGGAGTCGCTGGATCGAGCGCTAGCGCGCGGTGGATTCAGGTTCGGCGTCGGCGTGATCGATGGCGTCCAGGAACGCCCGTTCCAGGGACGCGCCGCCATGGCGTTCGCGCAGACTTGCGGGATCGCCGTGATAGAGAATGCGCCGGTCGCTGAGCACCGCAACGGCATCGCAGATCTCATCGATGTCCGAAAGGATGTGCGAACTGAAAAAGACGGATCCACCTGCCTCACGATAGGCGATCAAACGATCCTTCAACAGAATCCGTGCCCGGGGATCAAGGCCGGTCATCGGCTCGTCGAGAATCAACAGCGGCCTTTCGCTCATCAGCGTCGCCATCAAGCCGGCTTTCTGCATCATCCCCTTCGAATAGGTCGCGACACTGCGGTTAAGCGCGTCGGGATCAAGCGCCAGGCCCTCCGCATTCGACGCCAGCGTCGCGCGATCGACCTTGATGCCGAAATAGGCAAGGCTCAAGGAGATGAACTCGCGCCCCTTCAGCGTGCGCGAGACGTTGAGGTTTTCCGGCAGGTAAGCGATCGCACGTCGTGCGGCGGCTTCGCGGCAGTCGCGCCCGAACAGCCGGATCGTGCCGGCCGCCGGTTCGATCAGGTTCAGCATGGTCTTGATGAAGGTCGTCTTGCCGACGCCGTTCAGGCCGATCAAACCCAGGATCTCGCCGCACCGGACCGTCAGGCTGACGTTCTCCAGCACGATGCGCTCACCATAAGCAACGCGCAGCGCTTCGGCTTCAAGCGCCGGTCCGTCGCTTTCGTTGCGCACGACCATGCCCGGTTGCTCTAGAGCCTACACGGCTTTATTGGCATCACCGGCCCGCTCCCCCACCCGGCCACCCATGGCAGCATCCTCGGGGTGGCCGGGTGGGGGAGCGGGCCGGCACCGATTCCGCGCAAGCAGGTCATACCCTAGTCCTGAGCCTGCAAGGCTCTCTCCAGGTCGCGCAACTGGTCCTGTTGCGCCGGGCTCAAGCTCAGATCCTCGGGCGTTGCGAGCGCCTCAACATCGATATCGCCGCCGGCATCCGCGATGTCCTTGCCCTGCTCGTCGGGCGGTCTGAGAACGGCCAGAGCGGACACATCGACCACCTCGCCGGTATCGGCCAGATAGATCTGGTGGGGCCGCAGCGTGAAGACGCGGCGGTCTTCCGGCCGTGACGCATCGGGCATCCAGACCAGGTCGACATAGTCCGGCCCGATCGCGTTGACGCGCAGATCGCCCGGCATGCTGTCGGGCGTCACGTGATCACCGTTGAGCCACAAGGACCAGCGCGTCGGACTGAAGTAGAGCAAGGCATCCAAACGGAAGTCGCGCAGCACAACCGGCGCAACGGCCACCGGCTCGCCGGTCGCCGCGCTATCGGGCACACCGTCGGCGCCGGTCACGGCAAGGCGCACGGCAGCATCGATCAGAGCGGCTTCGCGCTCGGTCAGCATAAGGTTGTCGCGCGCGATGATGCGCAGAACGTCCTCGTCGCTCAGCCCGCTGTCAATCTGTAGCTGCTGGACCACGGGCAGCTCGATGGTGGGCGCAGCCGCCTCATCGCCATCGTCGTCCTGGGCCGCCGCCCAGCCCGCGACAACCGCAACCGACAACACGAACGTGCCCAGCATAATTCCGGTATGGCGGGTCACACGGCCCATCACGACTCATCCCAATCGTCGTTGTCGTCGTCGTTGTCGTCGTCATCATCGTCCCCACTGCCGGCCACGACGACCGCATTGTTCCAGTTGATAGACAGCGTGCCTTCGAACACGGCAACGCGTTCGCCGGCAATGATTTGGTCCAGCAATCCATCGGAGATATCGCTGACCCGCCGAACGCTCAGCGCGTCGACCTGGACCTGACCGTCCAATCGGCCGATGAACTCAGCGACAAAACCCAGAATCTGCGTATCCGTCAGGCTGCGGATCTCCAGGCCGATTTCCGTTCTGGTCAGATGCAGATCGGTGCCGTCGTCACCCTTGATCTCCTCGACCAGTTCAGGCCGGAAGTCGTAACCCAGGAACACCAGTCCGTACTTCGGACCCAGTTCCTCCAGCAACTGTGCAGCGCGCAGACGGCTCTGCTCGGTCAGGAAGCCGGAAGCGACGATCGTCTCGTAACGCTCGCCCTGAGCCTGCACGACGGCGATCTCATCCTTCAGTTCGCCGATACGCTCGTTGAACTCCTCGGTTTCCCATTCAAGGCTGCCGATCTCGATCAGCTTCTGCTGGTTCCGGGCCTCGATCTCGCTGGAATAGTGGACGACCGCGCCACCGACGACGATCAGCACGATCATGGGGATGATCAGCCGCCGTGCGATGGCCTTCAGCACCTGCGGTGTCAGGTAATTGAGATTCATGACGCCGCCTCGCTCTGCTCGACCGTCGGCAGGATGATACTGATGACGGCGGCGAACCCGGTCTCACCCTCACCATGCGGATCACCCAGGGCGACTTCGCCGATCAGGTTCTGGTTCGGCAGAATGTCGACCGGCGGGTCGGTCACGCGCACCTCGAAACCCGGCATGATCGCGGCCATGCGTTCGGCCAGCGCATTGGTCACGACAACGGCGTCTTCCATGTCGCCGATGGCGCTGTCCAGATGGACCGTCAAGGCCAGACGAATGTCGCGCAAGCCCGCCTCTTCTTCGACCGTCCAATCGACTTCATGCACCACGACGTCCGGTCCCAGCGTCGGGCCGATCAACGCAAGAAACGGCATCGGCGACGGCGCGTTGGTCGAGAGCCGATCATAGGTCGCCACCGTGTCGGCGACCTCAGGCGCGGAAACCAGGAAACTCGCGGCAAGGTTGGCGGTCGCTTCCAGTTCGGCGTCGCGTTCCGTCGCCATCAGCGTGATGTCACGGTAGGTCCTGTCGATCTCCTGGGATTCGACATAGGCTTCCGATAGACCGAACGTAGCGTAGCCGACGACCAGCGCGATGAAGACATAGGCCGCGCGCGTGGTCAGCGCGCCCGCGCGTTTTTCGTAGAGCTCCTCGGGCAGCAGCGAGAGGACCGGGCGCCGCTTCTGGGCGAAGACGGCGCCGTGCAGGACCTCGCCATAGCTATCGGTGGCATCGGCGACACCCGCCAGCTTCAACCGCTCGGCCGCGTCATGGGTGGTCACCATGCGCAGATGCGACGGCGACATGCCGAGGTTGAGCAGTTCCTGACCGACCTCCAGCGTTCCCACGACGATGATGTCCAGGCCCTGGTCGTCGCTGTAGGACATACGCCGCAAGTAACCCATGCTCAGCTTGTATTCGCGCTCGATAGTCGCGGCGACTTCGCCGGGACTGGCGTCCTCCGGCAGGCTTTGCGTCAGACGCGTGAACACGAACTCGTCGCCACGAATGACGACCTGGCGGAAACCGCCGGTGCGGTGGCGCGTCACCAGCATGACCCATTGCGGCCGGCTGCCGCGCCGATGAAACATGTTGGAGAGGTTGCGCGCCAGCGACACCGCTTCCAGCGGCAGCAGCGAGAAAGGCTTGACCGGGTTGGGCGCCTGGTTGATCCAGTCGATCCAGCCATCCAGCGCCGGTGATGCCGGCAACCCGGCCAAGAGGTACCGGCGATCGCGCCGCTCGCCATCCTGACGGCCCAAATAGTGCGCGGCCTTGATCTTGGCTTCCGAAAACGCGGTGCTCAACCGGCGCTGCAGCATGCCGGCGGCGTCGAACATGGAGACCGGCGGGATCGACTCCTTGGCGAACGACTGTTCGAGCACGTCGATCAGCGGATAAAGCGGCGTCGAGGGCGAATCCGACAGCATCTCGCGCATCTGCGCGCTGTCGCCGGGTTTGCTGGTCGGTGCAAAACACCGGTCGCGCACCCGCGAACCTGTGACGCGCAACAGCACCGCGCCTTCGTCGCCGATGATCAGGACGAACTTGTTGGACGTGCCGAACGAGAGGTTCATGGCTGACCTGCCGACGTGAAGCGGGTTATTGGCGGCTGATGTTGCATCGGGCCCCGTCCTAGAAGCCCATGTTGCCGAAGTTGTCATAGATCGGGCCGAGGACACCCAGCACGACCCACAACACGACAGCGCCGATCGCGATGGTCAGCGCCGGTTCGATCGAGCTGATCATCGACGTCACGGCATTGTCGACCTCGCGGTCGTAGAAATAGCCGATGTTCTCCAAGGCATCGTTCAGTTTGCCCGACTCCTCGCCGATCTTGAACATGCGCACGACCAGATGCGGAAACTGCCCGGTCGACTCGAGCGAGGCCGAGAGCGAGCTACCGCTCTGCACGTTCTGGCGCGCCATTTTGAGGGACTCCGCCAGCATCTTGTTGGCGACCACCCGACGGCCCGTATCGATGCAGTTCAAGACATCGATACCGCTTTGAAACGTCAACGCGAAGAAATGCGCGAAGCGCGCCAATGCCAGCTTCTTCAGCACCGGGCCAACGCCCGGAATGCGGAACTTCATGGCGTCGAACCAATAGGAGAAGCCGTCGAAGAACCGCAGCATGAACGTCACGATCAAAAACCCGATAACGGGCAAAGCAAGCACCACCCACCAATAGGCGGCGAAGAAGTTCGATGTCGCGATCAGCGCGCGTGTCATGAAAGGCAGCTCGCCGGATGTCGAAATCAGGAACTCCGACACCTGCGGCACGACAAACACCATCATCATAAAGATAACGCCCATGACCATGATCATCATGAACAGGGGGTAACGCGTCGCCTTCTTGATCTTCGACGCCATCTCGCCCTGCCACTTCAGATGGTCGGCCAGATGGCCGAAGGCGTTCGACAGATTGCCGCTCTGTTCGCCGGCGGCGACGACGCCGGTAAAGACGGCATTGAAGACGCGCGGATGCATCTCCAGCGCGCGGCTGAGGTACATGCCGTCGCTGACGTTCTTGACGACTTCGGAAAGAATGTCCTGTAGGCGGCCAGAATCAGTCGCCTCCCGCACATCGTTCAGCGCATCCAGCAACGGCACGCCCGCACGGTCCAGCTGCTGTAGATGAATGCACAACTGCACCATGTCGTCGTTGGTGATCTTCTTCTGCAGAAAGGTCGTGACCTTGCTTTGACGTACTTCGCCATGACGGATCAGGTCCAGGCCCATGACTCTCAGGTTCGATTCAAGGTCCATGACGTTGACCGCGTTCAACGTGCCGGAGACATTGCGGCCGCTTTGGTTCATGGCGCGGTACTTGTAGAGCGGCATCAAAACAGCCTGTCGGTCATGTTGATGTGGCGCACCAGCTCGGCGATGCTGGTCTCGCCGGCAAGCACCTTCGCGACACCGTCATCGCCCATGGTCTTGAAGCCGTGCTTGCGCGCGCAAGACAGAAGCTCGACACGCGACGCCTGTTTGGCGACGAGCTCGTCCATCTCGTCGTTGAAACCCAGAATTTCGACCGCCGCCACACGGCCCCGGTAACCCCGGTTGTCGCAGGCTTCGCAGCCGATGGGATGCCAGACTTCCGGTGCGTCGGCGGGGTCGACACCCAGCGCCTGGCATTCGTCTTCGCTTGCCGGGCGCGCTTCCTTGCAGGCATCGCACAGGCGGCGGACCAGACGTTGGGCCAGGATACCGATGACGTGGCCAGCCAGCATGGACGGGTTGAGTTTCAGATCGACCAAACGCGGAATGGCACCCAACGCGTCGTTGGTATGCAAGGTCGTATAGACCTGATGGCCGGTCATCGCCGCGCGCAACGCCATGGTCGCGGTGTCTTCGTCGCGCACCTCGCCGATGAACACGATGTCCGGGTCCTGGCGCAGGATCGAGCGCACGCCTTCGCCGAACGACATGCCGGCGGCCTCGCGGATGTGGGACTGGCGGATCAGCGGCAGTTCGTACTCGACCGGGTCTTCGAGGGTCATGATGTTGACCTCGACCGAGTTGATCTTCTCCAGCATCGCGTAAAGCGTCGTCGTCTTACCGGAACCGGTCGGGCCGGTGATGACGATGATGCCTTCCGGGCGCTTCAAGAGCGTACCCATGACCCGCGTGTTGTGCTGGCTGAAGCCAAGCTCCTCCAACGGCTTCAGCGACTTGTGCTTATCCAGTACGCGGATGACGATGTTCTCGCCATGCACGGTCGGGTGCGATGCGACACGGAAGTCGACCTCGCGCCCGCCGACCTGAATGCTCATGCGGCCATCCTGCGGGTTGCGCGTGTCGGCGATGTTCATGCCGGAAATGATCTTGATGCGCACCGAGATCGCCGGCCAATAGTCCTTATGGAACGTGCGCACCTGGGTCAGGATGCCGTCGACGCGGTAGCGCAGGCGAACGAACACGCCTTCCGGCTCGAAATGCATGTCGGACGCGCCGACCTTCACCGAGTCCATGATGATTGCGCTGACCAAGCGCACGGTCGGGTTGACGTAACCGTCCTCGGTCGTCAGGGCCTGAATGTCGACGACGCCGGTTTCGATCTCGCGCAGGATGCCGTCGATCGACATCTCGTAGCCATAGAGCCGGTCGATCGCTTCGACGAGATCCTGCTCGGAGGTGAGCAGCGGCAGGATTTCGATGTCGCGCGGGAAACAGCGGCGCAACTGATCAAGCGCCAGAACGTCATAGGGATCCGACATCGCCGCTTGCAGGACGTCATCGACCAGCGCGACCGGCAGCACGGCATGTTTCGACGCGATCTCCTTGGGCACCTGCTTGATCAGATCGGCATCGAACATCGCGGTCGCGGGATCGAACTGATCGAGGCCGGTGGATTCCGCCAGCACCGCCGACAGTGCCGACTGCGTGATGAAACCGAGTTCGACGAAGACTTCACCCAGCAGCTTGTCGCCGCGCATACGTTCGCGCATGGCGACATCAAGCTGGTCCTGGGAGATCAGGCCGAGTTCGCGCAGACGCTCGCCCAACCGCACTTGTTTGACCTGGCGGGTCGCGGGCGCACCGGGGGGACGCGTGGGCTGGGCGGGCTCCTCCAACATCTGGGCCATGTCAGGCATAGGCGGGATCGCCGGCATTTCGGGCACAGGCGGCGTATCGTCGGAATCTGGCGGGGCTTCCGAGGCCTGGTCAGTCTTGGCCACATCGTTGGCGGCAGCGACGGTTTCGTTGCCATCGACGCGAATGTCGAAACTTGGTTTTGGTGCGGCATCAGACGCGACGCCTGTATCCGACGGCGATCCCGATCGAACCGGCGGCGGCGGTGGTGGTGGCGCGCTCTGGCGTTTGGCCGCACCGGCGCCCTTGCCCATGTCAGCGGCGCCCAGATCCGCGGCCACGGCCAGCGGTTTACCTGGATTGCCCGGCTTGCCGAACACTGCCATGCTTTACCTCACCGCGCCTGAAACACCCGGATGCCGTCGGTGGCCGACACCTCGGCACGCGACGACACGACGTCACCAGTTTCCCGTGGCGTTTTCAGGCGTCCCCAACTGCTTTCTTCCGGCGTATTTTAGTACACAAGCGGTCGGATTCATATTCCGATAACGCTTAACCCCACCTATAAAGCGTAATTATGTGAACTGTGTTTATGATGCACAATCAAACGGGTCTGTAGCGACCGTCACAACTACATTAGAGGTTCTCTTGATTTGATGGTAACAGTGATCGAGCAGCACAAACGCATGATGACGTCTGTTTCAACACGAAAACCGTCCCAATCGACCGAAAAGGGCTTCACCCTGATCGAAATGGCGATTGTTATTGCCATTATCGGCGTTTTGGTCGCCATGCTGGCGCCGCTTCTGGGCAACATTGCCGAAAACAATCGCACCGAGCTGACCGTCCAGCGCATGGACCAAATCGAGAACGCGATGGTCGTTTTCCTGCGGCAGAACGGGCGTTTGCCATGTCCGGCCGCCCCCAACGGCTCTCCCTTGGGCGACGAGCGGGCCACCTGCGACACCGGCAACAACAATGACGGCATCGTGCCGTTCCGTAGTCTCGGTCTGGCCGAAGCCGATGCGCGCGACGGCTACGGCAACTACTTCACCTATCACGTCGCCGAGGACTACGCTGACAGCAGTCTGCCGACGGTGCTGACCGACCCCGGTGGCTTCTGTTTTGTCGCCTCCGGCGAACCGGACGGCGATCTGGATGTCGAAGACATCTCCGGCACCGACGTGACCGGCCAGGACATCGCTATGGTTCTGATCAGCCACGGCAAGAACGGTTATGGCCGCTACAACCCGCCCGGCAACGGCAAGGTCGACGCCAATGGCGGCGGCACGTTCGAGGACGAAAACAACGATTCCGACGCCGACTTCGTCGACGGCATCCGCCTCACCGACGACGCGACCGACGGCCCGCTCGATGACACGGTGATCTGGAAAACCCGCGACGGCCTGGCCGGCCAGGCGATCGAGTTCGGTTGTTCGCCGTAACAGACGCCAGCGCTAGACCACGTTGCTTTCGTCGCTCCAGCTTTGCAGTTTGCGGTAGACGGTCGACGGGCTGATTTCCAGCAACGCCGCCGCGCGCGGCACATTGCCGTCGCTCAGACGCAAGGCGTCTTCGATGGTCTGCCGCTCGACTTCGTGCAGCGGCCGGATCGCGGCTCCGGTCAGGTCACCGGGTTCGCCATCCGCATTGCGCTGGCGCAGCGGGTCGTTGGCCGGCTGCGGCAGACCGGCCGAGCCATCCAGCGGCGGCGGCAGCATTTCGCGCGTCACCACTTCGCCGGTGTTCAAGACGACGACATTGCGGATGATGTTCTGCAGCTCCCTGACATTGCCCGGCCACGAATAGGCGCGGAACAGGTCGCGCACGCTGGCATCCAGCCGCACAAAGGGCTTGCTCTCCTGACGCGCAAACTCGCGCAGAAAATTCTCGGCGATGTCGATCACGTCGTCGTCACGCCGGTTCAGCAGCGGCAGATGGATCGGAATGACATGCAGGCGGTAATAGAGGTCGGCGCGAAAGCGGCCACTCTCGACTTCCTTCAGCGGGTTGCGGTTGGTAGCGCAAACAAAACGCACATCGACGTGCTCGGACCGGCTGGAGCCGACCCGCTGGAAGCTGCCGGTCTGCACGAAACGCAACAGCTTGGCCTGAAGCGCCGGCGCCATGTCGCAGATTTCGTCCAGGAACAGCGTACCGCCGTCGCTCAAGGTCGCGGCGCCGTCACGGCTGCTGACCGCGCCGGTGAACGCGCCTTTGACATGACCGAACAACTCGCTTTCCAAGAGATCGCGCGGGATCGCCGCGCAGTTGATCGCCATGAACGGCCCCGACGCCCGCTCGCTCAAGTTGTGGATGGCCTCGGCACACAATTCCTTGCCCGTCCCGCTCTCGCCGGTGATGAAGATCGATGCCTGGCTGGGCGCGGCGCTTTGGATGGTCGCATAAACACTCTGCATTTCCATCGACGAACCGATGAAACCTGCGAACGCGCTGTGCCGCGTTTCTGTCGCCATCCCGTCGACCAGACGCTGCAGTTCGCGCCGCTCCAGCGCATTGCGCAAGGTGACGATCAGGCGTTCCTGACTGAATGGCTTGACCAGGAAATCGTAAGCGCCGTCGCGCATCGCTTCGACGGCGGCGCTGACCGACCCGTGGGCCGTGATGATCACGACAGGGCACGGCAACTGGCGCTGTTTGATCCAACGCAGGATCTCCAGCCCATCGATATCGGGCAACCTGAGATCGAGAAGAACCGCGTCCGGGGCCTGTGCATCGATGGACGAAAAGGCCGCCTCGCCGGTTTCGACATGTTCGACAGTGACAGGCTCAAAGCGCAAGTATTCCTTGTAGACACGCGCCAATGGCGGCGTGTCCTCGACCAAAAGCACTGTCGGCTGACGGTTCATCTCCCTCCTCGCGAACCGTGGTCTCGCCACGTCTTAAACTAGAGCAGATTGGACGGGTGTTCAATCTTTCGGAACCCGCGTAGGGAGCCAGTAAACTCTACGTATCACCTACAATCATGGATCTGGCGACGGGCATACATAGCGTGGCAACACCACCTGAGGACGTCGTCCAGCAGCAGTTTTCCTTGTCGTCTCAACGCTTTATCATGCTAGGCTTGGACGACGATGAACTCATGAAGCTGGCCGGCGAAGGTGACCGCGAAGCCTATGCCGGACTGGTCGAGCGCCACCTGGACCGCTGCGTAACAATTGCGCGGCGCAGCCTTGGTGGTGCCCAAAGCGAGGCCGAGGACGTCGCCCAGGATGCCATGATGCGTTTGTGGCGCCATGCGCCCCGTTGGGAATCAGGCCGCGCCCGGGTATCGACCTGGCTCTACCGTGTGGTCGTCAATCTTTGCATCGACCATGCGCGCAAGAACAAACGTTATGGTGGTGAAGTACCCGAAGAAACCGTCGATGACGCGCCAAGCGCTTTCGACGGCCTGGCGGCCCAGGGTGTGTCCGATGCGGTGAAGGACGCCATTCAAGAGCTGCCCGAACGACAGAAAACAGCGCTCGTCCTATGCTTCTACGAAGGCATGAGCAACGCAGAAGCGGCGGGTGTGATGGATTTGACTGTAGGAGCGGTTGAGCAATTATTGGTCCGGGCCAGGCGTAGCCTGCGCGTCAGTTTGGCCGGCCTTCGCGAGTAACGGAAACAACAATGAACGAGACAAACAACATCCATGGTCTGCTGAGCGAGCGAGAGCTTGACCGGGCGCTGAATGCCTGGAGGGTGGAAGGCGCCAGCGATGGCCTCGCGGCACGCATCGCCGCCGACATCGACACGATGGAGCAAACCGAAAGCCCGCGTATCGTTAGCCCGCTGCTCAAGACCGCCGCAGCCCTGCTGATCGCCGCCGGCCTGGGTATCTATGTCGGATTGATGGAAGACAACACCTCAACCGTCGACCTGACCGACTTTGTGTTCGGCCTGCATGTCGAAGAAGGCCTGACGTTATGAACGGTCTGGGGCGATGGACAAAGGTCCTGGGCGTCATGCTTGTCGTGTCGCTAGCAATCAACTTCTTCCTGGTCGGCTGGATGGGCGCGCGCTGGGTCTATGACCAGCACATGGGCCCGAAGTTCTCGGTCACGCGACTGGTGCGCGACCTGCCCGATGAGCAGCGCGAGGCCGTTCTGGCGGTTTTCGAGAACAACCGCGACAGCATTCATGCAGCCATGGAAAACTTGCGCGATGCCCGTCACGAGTTGTCGGATGTCATGCTGGCGGAACCGTTCGACCCTGTCGCCGCAGAGCGCGCACTTGCGGCGCTCAGGCAGGAAAGCACCGTCATGCAGGAGACCATGCACGCCGCACTCCTGGCGGTCGCGGTCAACCTGCCGCCGGAATCCCGCGTCGATCTCGGCCGTTTCGCCTCCATGTCACGCATGCGCTGAGCGCATCCGGTTAGTACGCGCGCCCGCGACTGGCCCTCGCGCCAGCGTTGAAACTCGCTAAAGGCGGACCGCAATAGCAGCTCCGTCAGTGATGAACGGCTTCGATGATGCCGAACCGGCCCAATCCGGCGACGACCATTTCGACGGCGAGCGCAATAAGCAGAATGCCGAACACGACCTCGGAGATGACCAGGGTCGTCGGTCTGAGTCGCTTTGAGAGTTTGTCGATGTTGCGGAACACCAGGTAGTCGAAACCCGCGATCAGCACGATGACGGCAAGGACGACCAGTGCGGCCCAGATCGAGCCGACTTCGCCCGACGCGATGATCAAGACGGCGATGCCCACCGGATTAAGCAGGTAGGGAATGGCCAGCGGGTAAACCGCCATCTTATGGAGATCGACCGGCGCGTCTTCGGCTTCCACTTCCTTCTTTTTGCCGGGTCCCGCGAACATGCCGAGCGCCAGGATCAACAGAATGATCCCGCCGGCGATGCTGATGGCGCCGCCGGAAATGTGCAGAAGCCGCATGAGTAAAGCGCCGGATGCGAACAGCACGATCGCTGTAATGAAGGCCGTCTTGACCATCTTGACGCCGACTTCGCGCTGCTGCTGGGCGTCGAGATGCGCGGTTTTCTCCAGAAACGGAACCAGCGCGATTTTTGGTCCCATGCCGATAAGCATAAGAACCAACAGGTTCACGACCATAGAAACACTGACGACAGAAAGATCCACGGGCACCCCCTCCCCTTTGTCAGCACCCTAGCTGAGGTCGTTCGCGGATTCCACGCGGCACAACAGATCGCTTGCGCAACCAGCGGTTCAAGTCTGTGTTGATAACCCATGCACCAAGAAGGGGGTTGGGCTCGGCTGGCCGCCTGAACGGCGCAGCGCGTGTCTATTCGTCGCGCAGCAAGCGCAGATAGCTGTCATAGCGTGCCGCTGGAATTGCACCCGCCTGGGCGGCCTCGCGCACGGCGCAACCGGGTTCGTGATCGTGGCTGCAGTCGCGGAACCGGCATGCGCCGATCAGGTCGACGAACTCAGGGAAGTAGCCGGCCAGCTCCTGCGGGCTGATGCCGGTCATGGCGAGCGAGCGCACGCCCGGTGTATCGACAACACCCGTGTCATCGTCCAGCCAGTGCAAGGTCGCGACCGAGGTCGTATGGCGGCCCTGACCGCGCTTGCCGCCGACCTCCGCCGTCTCGGCCGCTGCGTCGCCGACCAGGGCGTTGACCAGCGACGACTTGCCGACGCCGCTATGACCGGCAAACACCACGAGCTTGCCGTCGATCAGACGTCTGAGACCGTCCAATCCCTGATGCGTCTTGGCCGACACCTCGACGATCGGAAGACCGAGATCGCGATAAATCGAGAGATCCGGCAGATCATCGGCAAGGTCCGCCTTGTTGACAGCGATCGCCGCGTCGATGCCGCCGTACTGGCAGAGCACGAGGTAGCGGTCGATCAGGCGCGGATGGAATGGCGGACGTTTGGCCGCGACGACAATGACAGCGAGATCGATGTTGGCGGCCAGCACGTGTTCCTCCGCGCCCGCATCGGAGCGGCGCGTGCGGTCATGGCGCAACCGCGCCAGCCGGTTGCGGCGCGGCGCGGCATCGACGACGACCGGCCTGCCGCGTGGCCCATCCTCGTCGACGACGATGCGGTCGCCGATCACCGGGAAATACGGCGCGTCGGGTGATACGGCGCAGCGCCGGATATCGCCGGAGAGATCCTCCACGCTGACGAGTTCGCCATGCACCTCGACGACCATGGGCCAGTCGTTCATTGGCGATGGACTCACGGCGCAGTCATGTCCCCGGTGCGCGGCGCGCCAGGATGACCAGTGCGGCCGCCAGCATGCCCAGCCCGACGGCGCAGACGACGGCGGCCAACGGCACCGGGCTGCCGGTGCCCAGCGCGCCAACCGCCAGGCTGGCGCCCGCCCAACCGCCGAACTGCAGGAACCCGAGCAGCGCCGATGCCAGACCGGCATCGTCGGCGTAACGGTTGATCGCTTCCGCCATGGCGTTGGGCATCGAAAGACCCATGCCGACAAAGTAAAAGGCCATAGGCGTCAGAATAGACAAGACTGACCAAAACCCCAGCGCCATCGTGACGATCAACACGACCCCGCTCAGCGCCGACAGCGCCGAACCGATCGCGATCATGGCTGTAACTGAATAGACGCGGCCGGTCAGACGCGTCGCGATGGCGCTGCCGACGGCGAAGCTGCCGACGTTCAGCATCGAGAACATGCCGAACACCTGCGGCGACACATCGAGCAGACGGATAAAGACAAACGGCGCGCCGGCAAGATAACCGCCCAGGCCCGCCATGCCGAAGCCAACGACGAGACCCGGTGCCAGGAACCGGCGGTCGCGCAACAGGGAAAAGTACCGCGCCACAATCGAGGTTACCTGTGCGCGCCGCCGTCGTTCTCTGGGCAACGTCTCGTCAAGCGACAGGTAAACCAGCACAAAACTCAACAGGCCGAGTGCGGTCAACACACCGAACACCGTGCGCCAACCGAACCAAGTGGCAATGAAGCCCCCGGCTGTCGGACCGAAGGCCGGCGCCAGCGCCATGACCATGCCGATCGCCGCCAGCACGCGCGCCGACTCCGCGCCCTCATAGCGATCGCGCACAATGGCGCGGCTCAAAGTCGGGGCGACACAGGCGCCGAAGGCTTGGGCAATGCGCGCGGCGATCAGGATCTCGACGGTCGGCGCGATCATACAGACCAGACTCGCAACGCTGAAAACGATCAGGCCCGCTTGCAGCACCGGCAACCGACCGTAACGGTCCGACAGCGGTCCGACGATCAACTGCACGACCGCGAACACCAGGATGAACAACGTAAAGGTAAGCTGGACCTGGGCATCGGGCGCCACATAGTGGTCGGCGATCGCCGGCAGCGAAGGCAGGTAGAGGCTGACAGCCAACTGACCGATACCGGTCAGATAGGCCATCAACAGGATCAGACCGGTGCCGCCACCAGCGGCGCCCGACCGACCGTTACGCGCTTCGCTCATGCGAACATCGCGCGTGGCCTCAACGGGTCAACGGCTTGTATTTGATGCGATGGGGCTGGTCGGCCTCCGCGCCCAGGCGGCGGCGCCTGTCTTCCTCATAGGCTTCATAGTTGCCCTGGAACCACTCGACATGGCTGTCGCCCTCGAAGGCCAGGATGTGGGTCGCGATGCGATCCAGGAACCAGCGATCATGGCTGATGACAATGGCGCAGCCAGCGAACTCACTGAGCCCATCTTCCAGCGCGCGCAGCGTGTCGACATCCAGATCGTTCGACGGTTCGTCCAGCATCAGGAGATTGGCGCCCGACGTCAGCACCTTCGCCAGATGCACGCGGTTGCGCTCGCCGCCGGAGAGCTGCCCGACCTTCTTCTGCTGGTCGGCGCCACGGAAACCAAATGCCCCGACATAGGCGCGGCTCGGCACCTCGCGCTTGCCCATCTGGATGGTGTCGGCGCCGCCTGAGATTTCCTCCCACACATTGGCGTCGGCCTTCAGATCCGCTCGCGACTGGTCGACATAACCCAGCTTCACGGTGTCGCCGATACGCAAGGCGCCACTGTCCGGCGTCTCCTGTTCGGCGATCATGCGGAACAGCGTGGTCTTACCGGCGCCGTTCGGCCCGACCACGCCGACAATGCCGGCCGGCGGCAGCTTGAACGACAGGTCGTCGATCAGGAACTTGTCGCCGAACGCCTTCGACAGATGATCGGCCTCGATCACCAGATCACCCAGACGCGGGCCGGGCGGGATGACGATGCGGCCGCGTGCCGGCGCCTCGTCGCGCTGCTGGCTTTCCGCCAACAGGTTCTCATAGGCATTCAAACGCGCCTGGCCCTTGGCCTGGCGGGCCCGCGGGCTCTCACGCACCCACTCGAGCTCGCGCTGCAACACGCGCCGACGCGACGCCTCCTCGCGACCTTCCTGTTCCAGGCGTTTCTGTTTCTGGTCGAGCCAGCCCGAATAGTTGCCTTCGTAGGGAATACCCTGACCACGATCGAGTTCCAGGATCCAGCCCGCGACATTGTCCAGGAAATAGCGATCATGGGTCACGGCGACGACCGTACCTTCGTAGTCCTCCAGATGGCGCTCCAACCAGGCGACGGATTCCGCGTCCAGATGGTTGGTCGGTTCGTCCAGCAGCAACAGGTCGGGTTTCTGCAGCAGCAGGCGGCACAGCGCGACGCGGCGGCGTTCGCCACCGGAGAGATGGGTCACCTCGGCATCGCTCGGCGGCAGACGCAGCGCGTCCATGGCGATCTCAAGCGTGCGCTCGAGGTCCCAGCCGTTGACCGCGTCAATCTGCTCTTGCAGCTCGCCCTGTTCTTCGATCAACGTTGCCATCTCGTCGTCGTCCATCGGCTCGGCGAACTTCATGGCAACGTCGTTGAAACGGTCGAGCAGCGCCTTGGTGTCGGCCATCGCCTCCATGACGTTGCCCATGACGTCCTTGTCGGGATCCAATTCCGGTTCCTGCGGCAGATACCCGACCTTGGCGCCATCGGCGGCCCAGGCTTCGCCATTGAATTCGGTCTCGATGCCGGCCATGACCTTCATCAGCGTCGACTTGCCGGCGCCGTTGGGGCCCAAGACACCGATCTTCGCGCCCGGCAGGAAACTCAGCCAGATGTCCTTCAACACCTCGCGGCCGCCGGGATAGGTCTTCGACAGACCCTTCATGACATAGACGTATTGATAAGTGGCCATCTATTTGATTCTACTCGTTTATTTCTGTCGTCTTCTAACGCCGCAACATGTTTGGCGATCTTCATAGGACCTGTTCGGTCGGGTTCGCAGCCGGCTGAGTCGTTCTCCGGTGATAGTGCCGGTCATGAAACAGGCCCGGACGGTCTGGACCTAGCAAACATTCCAAGGAGATGACAACGGAACTGTTGGCAGAATGCGAACGCTTGGACCGCACGAAATGCAGCCGGCGATGATTTTCCAGGGTCAATTAACGTCGGCCCGAGCGTGTGCGGCCATGCCAACCGAGGGGTTCACGATCCCGCCTCAGACGACCGTCACGCGTCAAACCAGCGCGACCAAGCGTCCCACGCATCGACCAAATCGGCCATGATCGCGTAGCCGGATCCGTCGCAGTGCATCCGATCACCGCGCGTCAGACTATCCATATAGCGGCTGTCGGCCAGCAGCGGCGTTTGAATGTCGAGATAGGGTACATCGAGCTTCGCGGCCAACGCCATGAAGCGCCGATTGAGCGCAACGGCGGTCTCCTGAGAAAAACTGATCTCCATCCCCACGCCGGGACGCATCGGCGAGCACGCCACGTTGGCCGGCGGAAGGCCGACCCACAGGACCGGCCACATGCCGGCGGCCTCGCCAACCATCGCTTCCGCGTTCGCGACGGAGACGTCTTCGGCAACACGGCGGCCCGATCCCGTGACTTCCGCCACGTCGTTGATGCCGAACTGCACGACGACCCGGTTGTCGGCGCCGTCGGGAAAACGCGCCAGACACTCGCCTTTCCAGCGGTCTCGAATCTCGCCGGTGGTTTGTCCACGAATGCCGAGATCATAGGAGGTCAGACGATACGACCGCGAAAACCGCAGCGCGCACAAACGCCCGATCCAGCCCAGACACCCCTCGTCGCCGGAGCCGTTGATGTAGCTGTCGCCGACAAAGCAGATACGCAGATCCCGCATGACGTTCCTTCCCCGATCAACCCGACAAAGCATAGGCCGGCGCCGCATGGCGAACCAACACGATCAGCTCAGCCGGTCGAAGGCGCCGCGCGACATAACGTAGAATGCCAAGCCGAATGTGGCGCGCTCGTGTAGGTTGGCACAGACGGGATGAACGCGCGGGGAGCTCGATGACGATCAAAACCGATATTGCGGTCATCGGCGCCGGCGCGGCAGGCTTAGCCGCCGCCAAAGATTTGCGCGCCGCCGGCGTGGATCATGTGTTGCTCGAAGCCAAACCCGTCATCGGCGGGCGCACATACAGCGACGAGACGACGTTCGGCTTCCCTTATGACATCGGCGGCTTCTGGATCTCCAACGACGGCGACAATCTGTTCATGGAAGCTGCCGCGGACCTTGGGTTCGATACGAGCGACATGACGTTTCCCTCGCCTGACATGCCCATGATTCTGGGCGATACCTGGGAAACATCGTCGCAGCAAAGCGACAGGCTTGCCTACAACGAAGCCGCCATGGCCGCCATCGACGCCTTCTCACCGACAGACCCCGACCGTTCGATCGCAGAGGTTGCCGGCACCGAGTCGCCATGGTTCCCCGTGCTTGCCTCCTGGATGGGCATGCTGAACGGCCTGCCGATGGATATCGTTTCCGCGGCCGATCAGGCCAACCTCCTTCATGGCGACACCGTGCATCAGGTCCGCGAAGGCATGGGCAATCTGGTCCGCCGTTGGGCCGATCCCTCGGGGATCCTCGTCAACTCGCCGGTAAGGGCCATCGACTGGAGCGCGCAAGGCGTCGAGCTCGACACGGGCGCAGAGACCTTCACCGCAAAAGCCGCGATCGTCACCGCATCGGTCGGCGTCCTCGCCTCGGACACCATCAGTTATGCGCGCGCCTTGCCCGCGCGATTCCGCGAAGCTCTCGACGTCTTACCCATGGGAACCGTGAACCGCATCGCCGTTCAGTTCGACGGCGATGTGTTTGGCGATGCCTGCCCGCCAGTGTTCGGCCGATACATCTCACCCGAAAGCTACATCTACATCATGACACGGCTGGTCGGGCAGAACGTGGCTCTGGGTTATGTCGGCAACGATCTGGCCATAGCGTTGGAACAACAGCCCGATGCTGTCGCCGTTGATCTCCTATGCGATGCACTTGCCCTTGCAATCGGCGACGACTTTCGAGACCGCATCATGGCGGTACATTGTACCCGTTGGGGTTCGGATCCCTGGTCGTTGGGCGCCTATGCCGCGGCCACGCCCGGCAGCGCTTGGGCAAGGCAGGCGCTTCAGGAACCCTGGGACGACCGCGTGTTCGTCGCAGGCGAGGCGACATCACTGACTCAGTTCTCCCTGGTCCACGGCGCGGCGAAGGAAGGCATACGCGCGGCCCGGGCGGCGACCGCCACGCTCTGACGTCAATCGACGAGTTGACGCGCGACGTCCTTCATATCGTCAGCGACGATATCCCACGAGCCTGACGGCGCGAGATCGGTTGTCTGATCAAGCCCATGTTCGGTAGGACGGCCCACGAACGCGGTCCGAAGCCCCACGTTCTGCGCGGCGACGAGATCGTCATTATGGGCCGCGACCATCATCACCTCTTCGGGCGCCAATCCCAACGCCTTGGCCGATGCCAGATAAACCTCCGGTTTCGGTTTGTAGGACCGTGCGATTTCCGCGCCCAGCAAGGCATCCCACGGCAGGCCGCCGTATCGTGCCAGGCGGAGCATCATGGCAATGGAGCCGTTCGAGCAGGTCGCGATCGGATAACAGGCCTTCAGAGCCTTCAGGCCCGGCACGCTGTCGGGCCACGGCGGCAATCTCTCCCATGCCCGATTGAGTTCTACCCGCCCTTGCTCTTCCACCGCGCCGGCAAGGCCGAACTCCGCCAACGTCGCGTCCAGGTTCTCCCTGTGCAGGATATCGAGGGCGATGTAACCGCGCCCGCCATCGCGAATCTTTTCCATGGCGGGCTGGTACCTGGACCGCCAGGCATCGGCGAAGGCGACTGCGTCCACGTCGACCTCACGCGGTTCGACATACGCTGCCACGTGACGCGCGACACCGGTGCGCCAATCCACGACCGTGCCGAACACGTCGAAGATCAAAGCCTTGATACCGAGGTTTGTCATGGATCGCGTCCCGCCGCCGAACTTGCTATCTCCATCATCTCATAGATGATGGGTCCATACAGCAGGTGTGCACAGACGCGGCATCGCAAGGGCGGGTGAACCAAGGTGGCAACCGTTTTCATTATCGGCGCGACCGGCGGGGTCGGCCGCAGGCTGGGACCGCTCCTGGTGCAGTCCGGGCACAAGGTCATCGGCCTGCACCGCAAACCGGAGCAGGCAGCGGGCCTCGCCGAAGGCGGCGTAACACCGGTGCAAGGCGACATCATCGAGATGGACCCGAATGAGCTTGCCGAGGCGGCACGGGGTGCGGACGTGATCGTCTTTACCGCAGGCGCTGCCGGTAGCGGGCTCGACAGAACGACCGCCATCGACGGCGACGGGCCGAGCAAGACGATCGAAGCGGCAAAACGTCTTGGCATCACCCGCCTCTACCTCGTCTCTGCCTTTCCCGAAGCAGGTCGCCAGAGGGACCGTTCTGAGGCGTTCGAGCACTATATGGCCGAAAAGAAGCGTGCCGATGTCGCCGTGGCGGTGTCGGACCTCGACTGGGTTATCCTTCGCCCGGGCACCCTGTTGGACGCGGAAGGCCAGGGCACCGCGACGATGGGGGCCGCCATCATGTACGGCACCGTTGCCCGCGGCACCGTGGCGCACGCCCTCTGCGCGCTGATCGAACAACCGTCTGTCCGCCGCGAGATCGTCGAATTGACGGATGGCTCCACGCCCATCGACAAAGCCGTTGCCGCCCTAAGGCAAAGCTGACCGGCCTTCGCCAACGAAGACGAGACAACGCTCGACGTTCGAACCTCTCCCCCGGAACTTGCTATCTCCACTACCACATGGATGATGGGCGCACACACCAGGAGAGGACTACAGTGACCGAGAGCCTCGACGACATTCAACTCGCCGAGCCGAGTTTCTGGAGGCGGCCCGACAAGTACGAGCTCCTCGCACGTTTCCGCCGGGAACGGCCGGTCGCGCGTCAGAAGACGCACGGAGAGGACGGATTCTTCTGGTCGCTGACGCGCCATAAGGAAACGCGCGAGATCACCAAGGACCACAACCTGTTCGTCTCGCGTCACGGCACCGGCATGGCGAGTTCCATGGAATCACCGGAGCTGGCCTACGAGATCGCCGGTATGGTGAACCGCGATCCTCCCATCCACCCGCGCTTGAGAAAGGTTGTGGCCAAGGTCTTCACACCGCGGCTGCTGAAAGATATCGAGGGCAGCATCGCGCAATCCGCCCGGACCGTGATCGGGTCGATCAGCGAACGCGGCACATGCGACTTCGCCGCCGATGTTGCCGGCAAGATGCCGACCAAGGTGATCTGCGACATGCTCGGCGTCGCCGATGGGGAAATCCGCGACTGGCTGGCACGGATGAGTATCGAGGCGCAGGGCTACGGCGACGAAGGTGTCGGCGACGAGACCGAAGCGCTCAATGCCTTCATTGCGTTAAACGACTATGGCGAGGAGCTCAGCCGCGAACGCCGCAGGGCGCCGGCAGACGATCTGCTGACGATGATGGTGGAGGCCGACGCTGACGGCGAGAAGCTGACTGACCGCGACGTCGGCATCTATTTCCAGCTTCTGATCACCGCCGGTGTAGAGACAACCGGCAGCTCGATTGCCCAGGGCATGCGCTTTCTGGCCGAGCATCCCGATCAGTGGCGCGCCTGGCGCGACGATTATGAAGGGCTGGTCGGCACGGCGCTGGAGGAGATCGTCCGTTACGGAACCCCGGTTGTGCATTTCGGACGTACGGTGGCGGAGGATACGGAGATCCTCGGCCAGCCGATTGCGGCCGGCGAACAGGTCGTCTTCTGGTACACCTCGGCCAACCGCGACGAGACCGTGTTCGACGATCCCGAGCGCTTCGACATTCGGCGCACACCGAACGACCATGTGGGATATGGCGGCGGCGGCGTGCACCACTGCCTGGGCATGCATCTGGCCCGGCGCGAGATGTATCACTTCTTCAAGACGTTGTTCGAGACCCTGCCCGACCTCGAGGTCGATCTCGACGGCATGACGGAAATCAACGCGCTCTTCATCAACGGCATGCGCCACCTGCCCTGCCGTTACACGCCGGTCAGGATGGACGCATGAGCTTCGACGGCAAGGCCATCGTCGTGACCGGCGCGAACTCCGGTATCGCTGCCGCCACGGCGCGGCTTTTGACCGAACGTGGCGCGCGGGTCATCGGCCTCGACCGGAACGGCGACGGCGCCGGCCTCGCAGATTTCCACACCTTCGACCTCACCGACTCCGCCTCCATCGACGCGGCGCTCGGCTTGATCGACGAACCTTTGCACGGTCTCGCCAACGTGGCGGGCGTGCCCGGCAGTTTCGACGGCGAGACGGTCATGCAGGTGAACTTTCTGGGATTGCGCCACGTCACCGAAACGCTCCTGCCACGCCTGGAACCGGGCAGCGCCATTGTGCAGGTCGCCTCGGATGCCGGTTCGGGATGGCGCGACGAGCTCGATCTGATCCGCGAACTCATGCGCCAGCGCACCTATGAGGCAGGCCTTGCCTGGGTTCGCGAGCACCCCTTGAGCGGGCCGGACGCCTACAGCTTCTCCAAGGCGTGCGCGATCGTCTACGCGCTGGCCGGTTCGATGCTGGCACAACCCTATGGCGTGCGGTCGCTCTCCGTCAGCCCGGGTGCCGTCGAAACGCCAATCCTGAAAGACTTCTACGCCACCATGAGCAACAAGATCCTCGATCGCCAGATGGCGCAGTCCGGCGGACGCAACGCGGAGCCTGAGGAGATCGCCAAGGTGATCGCCTTTGCGCTGTCGGAAGACGCCGCCTGGCTCAACGGCACCGACATCGTCGCCGACGGCGGCGGCGGCATACCGTTCTACTTCGACATGCTCGATATCGACGCCAAAGACGCCGCCAAAACCTTCTTCGGTTCTTGAGAACGTACGCAGGCGTCCTGGTAGGCACGGCTGTGATGGTTCAATAATATCAGCGGCGATCTGTGCGTTATCGGGGGGATAGGACGATGCACCTGGCACGACGCTGCATGTTGTTGGCGCTGATCACGATGTTTCTGGGTACACCGGCGCAGGCGGCAGAAATCGTTCGTGATCCCACACTGATTGCATCCATGCCAATCCGGGGCGTGACACTGGACATGACGCCACGAGAGGCCTTCGAACATCTTATCGCCATGGGTTACAACGCCGGCGATATCACGACCTATGACGATTGGGATACCGGTGGATTGAACTTGGTTCTCGGCGACTTCGGGGCGCCGGAAGGCCGGTCGGAGATATCGTTGTCGCGCACCGCAGCGGGCGACCGCCTGGTCAACATCTCCGAAACGCTCAACGCGCCGCCGGGGACAATCGACTCGCATGCGGAAATCAACGCCATTCAGGCCCACTTCGGTATCGCGCTTGATGACCCCAACTGCCACGTCAACGAGCACGACACCGGTGCATGCCGCGTCGGTGACGCCGCGGAAAACGCCAACCATGCCTATGGCATCAACGCATTTCCGACGATGATTCTGCGCTACGCCACGCGCAACCACGAAATGAAAGACTCTTACTGACAGTTGGCCCAGTGAACAACGTCGACGCGCCGGACACGGTCACCCATCGTTCAATGGTCGTCAGGACCCGACTTTCTGCGTTGCCGCTTCAGCTCTCCACGCCGTCGTTTGCCCTCGGCAACCCGACGCTTGGATGAGGCTGAGGGTTTCGTCGGACGACGGCGTGCGGGCGGCGTGGCGGCGTCACGAATCAGCGCGACCAAACGCTCCAAGGCATCTTGGCGGTTCCTGTTCTGTGACCGGAACTGATTGGCGGTCAGGACGATCACGCCGTCGCGCGTCATGCGGCTTCCGGCCAGTGACCTCAAACGCCGGAAGACAGCGCCGGACAAAGCCGGGCTGTTGGCGGCATCGAAGCGCAATTGAACGGCACTCGCGACCTTGTTGACGTTTTGGCCACCGGGCCCCGGTGCTCGGATGAAGTGTTCCTCGACCTCGTCTTCGGAAAGGCTGATGGTGTTGGTGATGCGTATCAAGGTGGAGCCCGGTCGACCGTCAGCGTCCCTCAGACCAGGCCGCTACGCTTGGCGAAGGGATCCCAACTCGGATCATCGTGCCACTCGTATTCCGTCCCCTCCGCGATCTCCTTGGCGGTGTCCTTGTCGAACAGATGGGCGATGGCGGCGAGCGTCATATCCATGCCGGCCGACACGCCCGATGACGTAAAGAACTTGCCGTCCTCAACCCATCGGGCTTGCCGCACCCAATCGACTTCGGGACCAAGTGGCACGGTCTTCGTGAAGTCCAGCTTGTTGGTCGTGGCCCGACGGCCATCGAGCAACCCCGTCGTCGCGAGCAGAATGCTGCCCGTGCACACGGTCATGACGAGATCGGCACGGTTCGCCGTCGCGACGATCCAGTCGGCGATGGCACTGCTTTTTGCCGCCTCGAGCGCACTGTCACCACCGGGTATCAGAAGCAGGTCATAACCGCTGCCGTCAGCCACCGTCTTGTCGACCGAAAGTCCTTGCCCGTGAACGCTGGGAACCGGCGCCGGTGTCTCCGCCACAATGGTGATCGCGATCTCATCGCCGAGATCGCCCAGCATTTCGAGCGGGCCGAAGAGATCGAGGGTTTGGAAGCCCGGGAAAACGAGCGCGGCAAGTGTCTTCATTGATTGTCCTTCGGTGGATGCTGTTTAGCGCAGTGTCGCCTTGTGCTCGGTGTCCTGCCAGGGTTCGCGGAAGCTGCGCTGGTAGTATCGCCAGGGGTCGTTATCAACCGCGTAATCCCAGACCGGCGGGTTGGCCTTCTCATAGGTCTCATAGATCAGCATGCGTCGCTGCCAACTCTCCTCGACATCCGCTTCCCATCGTTTGAGGTCCCACTTGGCGTCGACCGCGGCCTGCATGGACGTCACGACATCGGCACAATCCGGATCTGCCGCCAGGTTGTTCAGCTCTTGGGGATCGCTCGCCAGGTCGAACAGCATCGGGGGGTCGGCTTCGCAGTGAATAAACTTGTGGCTGCCGCGTTTCACCATGACGCCGGGCTTGACGCAACCCTCCGCGGCGATCTCGGCATAGACCGTATCGTCATACCCGGCTGTTTCGCCGCTTTCGACAAGCGGTACCAGGCTGCGGCCTTCGATCGGCGTCGCCAATGCGGGTGGCTTTCCCTGGCTCGCGAGATCCAGCAAGGTCGGGAACAGGTCGACCAGAGAGACGTTCGTCGGCACCCGCCTCGGCGCGAACCGGCCCGGCGCGTGCAGGATGAACGGCACACGCATGGTCGATTCGAAGAAATTGACGATGCACCACATGCCGCGCTCGCCAATCATGGCCCCGTGGTCGGCGGTGATGATGACGATGGTGTCGTCGGCCAGCTTCGTGTCGTCTAACGCGTTGAGCAAGCGGCCGACCTGTTGATCGATGAAACTCACCATGGCGTAAAAGCCATGGCGCGCGCGCACGATCTGCTCGTCCGTCAGCGCGTTCTCATCAATCCCCATCAGCTCATAAAGCCGCCTGCTGTGGGCGTCCCAGTCGGCTTCATCGAGCAGCGGCACCGCGGGAAGACCGATCTCGTCGTCGCTATAGCGATCCCAGCACTCCTGCGTCGTGCGGTAGGGTTCATGCGGCTCGATGTATGACACCGTCAACAGGAACGGATTGAGGTCGGGATCGCGGGCGATGTCATACAAACGGCGGATCGCCCGATGGGAGACCTCCTCATCGAAATCGATGCCCAGCGTCCGCGCGGCAACACCGGACTCGCGGATCGGGTCGACATTCGGCCACTCGCCGTCCAACTCCCGCGTTGGCATCCACCCGAAATCCGCCGGCACGGTGTCGGTCGTCAGCCGCTCGTCGAACCCGTGAAGCTGATCGGGACCGACAAAGTGCATCTTGCCGGACAGTTCGCATCGATAGCCAAGCCTGCGGAGATAGTGGGCAAAGGTGGGAATGCTGGCCGGGAACTCCGCGCCATTGTCGTGAACGCCGATCCGCGATGGCAGCAGGCTCGCCATCATCGATGCCCGCGAGGGCGCACAAAGCGGATAGTTGCAATAGGCGTTCTCGAACACCACGCCTTCGTCGGCGAGCCGCGCCATGTTCGGTGTCTTCGCGATGGTGTTGCCGTAGGGCGGCAGAACCAGAGCGCCCATGAAGTCGGCCATGATGATGAGGAAGTTCGGCTTCTTGGCGGTCATGTCGCTATCCCGATCTGCTGTTCACTGGTCAGGTCACGTCAACCATCGAAACGCGCCGAGACGTCTAAGGACCGCCTCGACGCGTTGGCCTGTACTGGATCACAGGTTCTGCGCGCCGTCGACGGCGATGACTTGGCCGGTCACCCAGCTTGCCGCGTCCGACAGCAGAAAGGCGGCGACGCGGGCGACCTCGTCCGGTCCGCCAAAGCGGCCGAACGGGATCGACGCCAGAGTCGCCTCGTAGTCCGCCGGGCTCTCGGCCTTCACCTTTTGCCAGAGCCCGCCGGGGAAGTCGATCGAGCCCGGCGCGATGGCGTTGACGCGGATCTTGTCGGCGGCAAACGAACGCGCGTGCGACTGGCTCAACTGGTTCACCGCCGCCTTGGCCGCGCCATAGGGGAACCCGCCGGAAGCGCCGATACCGGAAATCGACGACGTGTTGACAATCGATCCACCACCGGCCGATTTCAGATGCGGCAAGGCGGCCCAGGTGGTGCGCACCGTGCCCATCAGATCGACCTCCATACTCTGGCGCCAACCGGTCTCGTCATCGCTGCTGCCGAAACCCGACGGGTTGTTGGCAAGGCCATGCAGACCGCCCAGCGCCTCGACCGCGCGGTCGACAAAATGGGTGACCTGATCGGGATCGCCGACATCGCAGGTCGCCGCAAAGACCGCACCGCCATGGGCTTCGAGCTGCTCGCGCGCGGCGTCCAGATGGTCGGGCCGGCGCCCGCAAATGGCGACCGACGCGCCTTCCACGGCACAGGCTTCCGCGATGGCAAGGCCGATGCCCCGCGTCGAACCGGTCACGATAACTGCCTTTCCCGATAGCCCGAGGTCCATGGTCTACTCCTTTTTGAGGTGCTGACGGCCGCCGGCTGACTCCATAGACTGCGCGCGCCACAGCGACAAGGGGTGCGGCGATGGACGCGACCGATCTCTGCTATCTCTCCGCCGTCGAGCAGAAGAGTTTGCTCGACAGGAAGGAGATGAGCACCGTCGAGCTGATCGATGCCCATGCCGACCGCATCGAGCGGATCAATCCGACGATCAACGCGTTCGTCACCCTACGCCTGGACGGCGCCCGCGACGATGCCAAGGCGGCGGACGCGGCGCGCGCGAAAGGTGGTGATCTCGGGGTGCTGCACGGCCTGCCGGTCGGCGTGAAGGACTGTTTCGCGACCAAGGGCCTGCGCACGACCTATGCGTCGCTGGCGTTCAAGGACTACGTCCCCGATTTCGACCATCTGGTGGTCGAGCGCGAGAAAGCCGCCGGCGCCATCGTGCTCGGCAAGCTCAACACGCCGGAATACACGATGGCGCGCAACACCTGCGACAACCCGGTGTTCGGTCCGACGCGCAACCCCTATGACCTCACCAAATGTCCGGGCTCCAGCAGCGGCGGCAGCGGTGCCGCGCTTGCCGCCGGACTGACGCCGCTGGCTGACGGGTCGGATATCGGCGGCTCGGTGCGCAATCCGGCCGCCTGGTGCAACATCGTCGGCCACCGCCCGACCGCCTTCATGATCCCAGACGTGCCCAATCCCTTGCCCTGGCACAACATGAACACGCCGGGGCCCATGACGCGCACGGTTGCCGATGCCGCGCTCTTCCTGTCGGCGCTCGCGGGGCCGGACCGGCGAGCGCCCACGCACGTGCAAGCGCCCTTCCCGCCCGGGCTTCCGGATCTCACACGCGACCTCAAGGGTCTTAGGATCGGCTGGGCCTCAGATCACGGATCGATCGATATCGATGCCGCTATCGCCCGCCAGTTCCACGAGCAACGCACCGTCTTCAAGGACCTCGGCTGTGATGTCGGCGACCACGACGTCGACCTTCGTGGCCTCTACGACGGCGCCTATGACGTACTCGCTCATCAGCGCGTCGCCGCCGAGGTCGAACCCGCCCGTGGACGCGGACTTGATCCGGGTCTAGAGGAACGGGCAGCGTGGTCGCGCGGCCTCAGCGGCGATCAGATCCTGGAGGCCGAGGCGCGCCGTCTCAGGTTGTGGCGCGACATGACCGCGGCGTTCGAGGCCTTCGATGTCCTGATCTGGCCGAACGATCCCCTGGACCCCTTTGGCTTCGATGATGACGCCGCCGGCGACAACATCGACTGGAGCCTGCTGACCGTCGCACCGCTGCTCGGCCTGCCCGCCATCACCGTACCGTCCGGCTTCTCTGAAACCGGCCTGCCGCGCGGCCTGCAGGTCCATGGCCGTCCGGGCGACGATCTATTGATTTTGCAGGTGGCGTACGCCTATGAACAGGCCACCGGCCACGGTAAACGGCGCCCGGTGTTGGATTGACCCACGGACGACTGTGATCGCGGTCGTGGCGCCTTCCTATCATTAGGCGCTAAAAGACCACTATGCAGATCGACGTCATCGACGACATCGCGACATTGAGGCGCCATGAGGCGGCGTGGCGCGTGGTCTATGAGTCCGACCCCGACGCCCAGTACTTCATGTCGTGGCCGTGGATGGCGAACTGGCTCGATCTGATCGATGACCAGTGGCTGGTGCTGGCCGCCAAAGAGGATGCCGCGTCGCCCTATACCGGTTTCTTTCCGATCCAGCTGTGGTCGGAGTTCAACAAAGACATCGGTTTCCACAACACCATCCGGATGGGCGGCTGCTACTACGCCGGCTACACCGGCATCTTGTGCGCAGCCGAGGACGAAGACCGTATCGTTCCGGCTTTCATGCACCGCCTTAAACAGCTCAACTGGCTTGCCATCAGTGTTGACCGTGTCGTCGCATCACCGCGGCGGATGGACCTCTTTCTTGGTGCGTTCGCACCGTCCGAGTTCGATGTCCAGGCCGCCGAACCCAAGCCAGACGAAAACGGTGTCGACTTCACGATCTACCCGTGCGTCGCACTGCCCGATGACTGGGAGACGTTCCTCAAAACGCATATGGGTCACACGACACGCAAGCATGCACGGCGGGCCATGCGGCTTGTCGATGGCGGCGAACTCAGCGTGACCCACGCGACGCCTGAGACCATCGACCGCGATCTCGACATCCTGCTCGGCCTTTGGAAGACAGCTTTCGAGACCGTGAAGACAGAGGCCGCACTTGAGACCGAAATCAACCATCACCGCACCATGCTGCGGGCCTGTTTCGATGAAGGCGATGTCATGCTGCCGGTGCTGTGGCAAGGCGACAAGCCGATCGGCGCGCGGGCCCGCCTGCTGGATCGAAAGAACCGATCGATGATCTGCCTTGTCGGCGCCCGTGACCTGTCGGTCCGGCGCCCGCCGCCGGGCTTCATCGTTCATCTCTATTCGATCCGCTGGGGCATCGAGAACGGCTTCAAGACCTACGACCTGCAGCTCGGTGACTACAGCTACAAGTACGATTTCGGGCCCGAGGAACGACGCATCATCAACCATGCTGTCGTGACAAAGAGCAAAAAGAACCTGCGCGGCAAGGTCGAGCCACGTTCGCTGCCGTATGTCTTCGCCATGGTGCAGCGTTTCGCGGCAGGCGGCGACGTAGCCAACGCCGCGACGGGTTGCCGCCAGATCCAGCAGGTCGACCCCGACCACGCCGGCGCGGGCGAGTTGGTCGAAAAGATCGACGCGGCGGCCCAACCCACCGACGATCCGGTCGCCGACGCACGGCGCCTGGCCCAACAGGGCGCGTTCGACGACGCCGAAAAGATGCTGACCGAAATGCTGAACGACGACCCCAAGAACTTCGACGCTCGTTACGCCTTGGGCCTGACTTATCTTAAGCAAGGCGACAGCAAGAACGCCGAACAGCACCTGAGACGCGCCATTGCGCTGAACGGCAAGGTCGCGTCAGCCTACTACAGCTACGGTAACACGTTGGCAGCACTCGGACGCCACGCCAAGGCGCTCAAGAGCTACAAAAAGGCGATCTCGCTCAGACCCGACTATCCGCAGGCCCACAACGCATGCGGCGAGACCCTTATGTTGCTTGGACGACGCGCCGAAGCGCTGAAGAGCTTCGATCAGGCGCTGGCAATTCAGCCCGGTTTCGCGCCGGCGCGCGATAACATCGACAGATTGACGAGTATCGACAGCCGGCGAAGGTAGGGTGATGGCACCCTCCTGATCCCAAGCTGCGGATCTTGCTGCACGGACCTGCGGGACTAGGCTTTGATATAGCGGAACCAATGCGCCAGGATGATGTCGCCTGGTGACGAATTGGATGCAGCACATGTCGGATGCGGTTCAAGTCGATGTCATCGATGACATCAAGGCGCTTCGCTGTCAAAGGGACGCATGGGATGCAGTCTATCAGGCCGACCCCCAGGCTCACATCTTCCTGTCGTGGATTTGGCTGACGAATTGGCTCGATCTGGTCAGTGAGCCATGGATGGTACTCGCAGCCCGGCAGAAAAAGGAGGACGCGCCCTACTGCGCCTTCTTTCCTGTCCAGTTGTGGTCGGAACGCGATCAGGGTCCCGGCTTCATCAACACTGTGCGCATGGGCGGCATGCTCCTTGCCGGTTACTCCGGTGTCCTTTGCGACCCCCGCTTCGAAGCGGATGTCGTGCCGGCACTCACACGACGCCTTCTCGACTTCAATTGGGCAGGCCTTTATCTCACCAGCACGCGCATGTCGGAAGAACGGTATGCACTGCTGGTGACTGGTTTCGAACCGTCCTCGTTCCGTGTCATCCAGCAGCCGCCGCTTATCGACGAAAACGGAATCGACAAGTCGGTGAACTGTTACGTCGAGCTTCCGGCTGACTGGGAGACATTTCTGTCGCAGAATCTAGGGTCGAAAATGCGCGCACACGCGCGCCGCTACATGAGGCATCTGGAGTCTGGAGAGCTTCGCGTGACGCACACAACGGCCGAGACGTTGGGTGGCGATCTCGATACACTCTACCGATTCTGGGAAGATAGATGGGGTTCAATCAAGTCCGACCAAAATCTCGCCTATAGTGTCCGCTATGGACGCACCATGATCGAACGCTGTTTCCGCGAAGACGCCGTTCTCATCATGACTCTTTGGCATGGCGAAGAACCCGTGGGCGTCCAGATGAAGTATCTGGATTTCGTCAACAAGACGATCATCTGCAACATTGACGGCCGCGACCTAGACTTTCGTCGGCCTTCACCGGGCCTGGTCCTTCACTTCTACGCAATTCGTTGGGCAATCGAAAACGGATACCAGACCTACGACTTGCAGCTTGGCTCCGATGCCTACAAGTACGACCTTGGTGCGATTGATCGCAGGTTGGCCAACACAATCATCGCGACAAGAAACAACAAGAACCGGCGTGATCGCCTTGACCCGCGATCTCTCGACAGCGTTCTGCTCCTTTCACAACACGCTGCGACGACCGGTGACTTCGACAATGCCAAGGTTGGATGCGCGCAGATACTTCAGGTCGACCCGAAGCACGCCGGCGCCCGCGACCTGCTCAGCAAGGTCGACGACGCGCTGGCCGCAACAGTCAAGAAACGGATCATCGAAGCACAGCAGTTGGTACGGCAAGGGGCCATTGACCAGGCTATCGGAGTATTTGAAGACGTTCTCGCAGCCGAACCGAAGAACTACGACGCGCGACTCATGGTCGGGCTTGTTTACCTGCATCAAGGCAACGCGACCGCCGCTGAAAAGCACATCCGCCAAGCTCTCGTCATCAACGCGAAGGCGGCTCCCGCCCACTTCAACTACGGCATGGCGCTGCGCGGCCTTGGACGTGGCGCAAAGGCGCTTAAGAGTTTCAAGAAAGCAATTTCGCTGAAACCCGATTACGTCGAAGCGCACAATGCCAGTGGTGAAGTTCTGGCGTCCACGGGCCGACACGCGGAGGCGCTGAAGTGCTTCGACAAGGCGATCTCGCTTCAGCCTGGCTACGCACTCGCGCGCCAGAACCGCGACCGTGTCGCACCACTCGTCAAACGGCAGCGCTAGATAGTTGAGCGATTACACCTAACTTACGGCCAGCAGTTCTCGCGCCCGTTTCGCGATGCCGTCAGCGTCCAGCTCATAGTGCGCATAAAGCGCTGCCGGCGGACCGATCAGGGCGTAAGTGTCGTCGATGCCGTGGCGGGTGAAGGGAACGCGGTCCATCTCGACCAGCACCTCGGCGACCGCGCTACCCAGGCCGCCGATCACGTTGTGCTCCTCAACGGTCATGACGGCGCCGGTCTCGGCGGCTGCTGCGGCGATGGCGTCGCGGTCGAGAGGTTTGATCGTGTGCATGTCGAGCACGCGCACGGATAGGCCATCGGCTTCCAACATAGCTGCCGCTTCCAACGACGGATGTACCTCTGAGCCCGTGGCGATAAGCGTCAGGTCCCTGCCATCCCGCAACGTAATCGCCTTGCCGAACACGAGGTCGTCCGGCACGGTCTCGTAGACATCGGGATCGCGGCCACGGCCAAGGCGGATATACATGGCGCCCGGATGATCGACGGACTTGCGCAGCACCGCGCGCAGGTGGTTGGCGTCGGTCGCGCACACCACAGTCAGCCCGGCGATCGTGCGCATCATGCCCAGATCCTCGGTCGCGTGATGGCTGGTGCCGTAAAAGCCCATGGAGATGCCGGAGTGATGGCCGACCGCGCGCACGGGCATTTCGGGATAGGCACAGTCGGTGCGGATCTGTTCGGCGCACAGGATGGCGCAAAAGGCCGCGAACGTCGCGGCATAGGGAATCTGGCCGGATGCCGCCATGCCGGCCGCCGCCGTTATCATGTTCTTTTCCGCGATTCCGAAATCGAAGTAGCGCTCGGGGTGGCGCGCCTGGAACTCGGTCGTGCGGTTGGCGGTCGCAAGATCGGCGGTCAACACCACAATGCGCGGATCCTTGTCGGCCAGCGCCGCCAGTTCGTCGCCCAAAACGAACGCCGGCAGGCGCGAGGCCGGTGTGCCTTTGGTCGATTCACTTTCGCTGAGCTCGGCGATGCCGGTAAAGATATCGCTCTGGTTTTGGCCGCTGTCGTAGTCCGGGCGCCCGCTCATACCCCGCCTCCGTGACCGATGACGGTGTCGGGCCCCAACTGGATCTCCTTGACCACGGCGTCATAGTCGCGCCCGACCAGATTGCCGACGTGCCAATTCAAGCTCATCTCCATCATCTTGACGCCGCGTCCCTTGATCGTGTCGGCGATGATCATCTGGGGTTTGCCCTCGCCCGGCGGTTTGAGTTTGCCGAAGGCTTCCAGGATCGCCGGGAGGTCATGGCCGTCGATGCGCTGGACATCCCAGCCGAACGACGCGAAGCGCTGCTCCAACGGCTCGACGCTCATGATCTCTTCGGTGTGGCCGTCGATGCACAGACCGTTGCGGTCGACGATACCGATCAGCGACTCCAGGCCGAAGTGCCCGGCCGCCATCGCGGCCTCCCATACCTGGCCCTCGTTCAGTTCGCCGTCACCCAGCATGCAGAAGACCCGGTGCGAGCGGTCTTGAACACGCGCGGCCAGCGCCATGCCGACGGCGACCGATAGCCCGTGACCCAGCGAGCCCGAGCTGAAATCCGTGCCGGGGATCTTCTTCATGTCGGGATGATCACCGAACGGCGAACCCAACCGCGTGTATTCGTCCAGCAACGCCTTATCGAAGAATCCCAGATCGGCCAGGATCGGATAGAGTCCGATCGCCGCATGGCCTTTGCTCAGGATGAACCGGTCGCGGTCCGGCCAATCGGGCTCGTGCGGCCGGATCTTGAGTTCGGCGTAATAGAGCGCGGCGAACAGTTCGGCTGCCGAAAAGGTGCTGGAGTAGTGTCCGGCGCCGGCGATCTTGGTCAAACGCACGGTTTCCAGGCGCACGAACTTAGCGCGATCGGCCAGAAAGGCCTCAGTCACGTTGCGTCCGTTCTCTCGCGAAACCGCCGTCATCGTGTATCCTCGCATTTGTACGCGTTCTGGAAGGTGAGCTTAATGCTGCCGGCCGGCGCAATCCAGAGAGGAAAGTCGAGTTTCCTCGGTTTTCTTGTGATCACGGCCGCAAAGTGTTTCAAGGATGTAACGGTGGCTTGTCGGGCACCGCACCGGCGCATAGTTATGTGGCCAACGCAGATCGTTCCCGAAAAAGGAGACCGCGTGTGATCGACGTGAAAAGGGTTCAGACCGCGACTGGCTTGGAGTTTGAGGTTGCATGTTGCGGTGACTTGGAAAAGCCCATCGTCATGCTGCATGGCTACGGCGACAGTTGGTATTCCTTCAACGGTATGCTTGAGGCCCTGCCCGACGACAAATCGGCGGTCGCGATCACCCAGCGGGGCCATGGCAACAGCGCCAAACCCGAGGACGGTTACTCGATTCAACAGTACGCTCGCGACGCCATGGGCGTTCTCGATGCTCTTGGCGTTGCCGAGGCGCCGATCGTCGGTCATTCCATGGGAACGTTCATCGCTCAAGAGATTGCCCTCACGGCACCGTCCAGGGTCTCTCACCTCATCTTGATCGCTTCTGCGGTGACCGCGGACAACGACGTCGTGGTCGGCCTCGCCGAAGAAACGGCAAAACTGGGCGATCCAGTGCCCCGGGCCTTTGTCCACGAGTTCCAAGCCGGCACCTGTGCCAACCCCCTGGGCCCCGGTATGGCGCTCGACCAAATTGTCGATGAAAGCATGTTGTTGCCGGCGCGAGTCTGGCGCGATGCCTTGCAAGGCCTGCTCGCCTATCGGCCCAGAGACGTCGATCCGGAGCTATCGTCGATCGACTGTCCGACGCTTATCCTGTGGGGCGACGAAGACGCATTGTTCCTTGTTGATGAGCAATCACGGCTCAACCAGAAAATCGACGGTTCTGAACTGATGATCTACGAAGGCGTCGGGCACGGCCTCCAGTGGGAAGCCCCGGTCGAGGCGACAACCGATACGTTGTCGTTCATGGCGCGTCGCGGCGGTTAAACGAAGACAACTGTTTACGCGACAGCCAGAATCCGGGACCGGCGTACCAGACTTGACGCTTGGCACTCTCCGGCGGTCCGCCACGATGCAGTGAGGAAATCGGGATTGGTTTGCCCCTTAGGCGCTTCAGCGCCTTGCCCAGCCGTTCGCCCGCCTCCTCATCGCGGCCGACAAACGGCACGAAACCGGCCGGGCCGAGCGCCTGGGCCTCAAACCCAGCCTCCGTGCGCGTGGCCAGCAGCATGAATCCCCACCAGTTCGTCGCGGTCAGCCCGACCAGAAGCCTGCCGCCGACCGCGAGCCGGTCGAGCCAAAGGGGCACGGGATGGGTAACACCGGCAAACGCGACCACAAGGTCGACCTCGCCCGGATCAAATGTCGCGCCGTCACCCTGCACCAGATCGATCTGCGACCACGGCGACGTGTTCTCGGCCGCCTGCGCGGCAAGGTTGGCATCGTACTCGACCGCCGTCACGCGGCCCTGTCTGCCAACCAGTTCGGCCAGGATTGCGGTGTAGTAACCGGTGCCGGCGCCGACCTGAAACACACGCTCGCCGGGGCGAAGGTTGAGCTGGTCGAACATATAGGCCCACAGACTAGGCTGGCCGTTGTTGATATCCTGCGCTTCGTCCAGCGGCACGAGGACATCGTGATAGACCCGGCGCGGGTCGGCATCCGGCGTCACGTACTTCATGTCGGAACGCGGTCCCGGCAGGATGGTCCACGGTCCCGGCCCCAGGAACCGTTCGCGCGGCACGGTGGCAAATGCCTCGACCACCGACTCATTACGCAGGACCGGCGACGTCGCACGCAATTCCTCGGCATAGGCGCGGCGCGCCGCAACAATCTGGTCCTGGTTCGCCATGACGGTTCCCGAACAGCGTGTGGCCGACAACCATAGGAATTGCCACCGTGCCGCGCCAGCGAAGCTTGCTACCGTCCGTCCGGGTTGTTGGGGCGGCGGACGATAAACTGGATTTCCTCTCGCGCCACCCACAGTACGGCCGATCTTGATCGCCTGTCAGTGGCCGCTCATGACCCGGACATGGCCTTCCCCATCGAATGGACTTGCCGCCTGCGCGGCTATAAAATCGCTTTCCCACGATCATGTCCGGCGGGAAACCGGCAGTATGGTGGAAGAACGGGTAGAACGACGACTTGCGGTCATCCTTGCCGCGGACGTGGCCGGGTACAGCCGACTCATGGATGTGGACGAGGAAGCGACGCTGCGAACGCTCATGGCCCATCGCCGGATCATCGATGGGCTGGTCAGTGGCTACGGCGGGCGTGTGTTCGGTTCCGCCCGGCGACAGCGTGATTGCCGAGTTCTCCAGCCCAGTCGAGGCGGTGCGCTGCGCCGTCGACATTCAGCAGAATCTCGAACAGAGCAATACCGACCTGCCGGACGATCGGCTGATGCGCTTTCGAATCGGCATCAACCTGGGGCGACGTCATGGTCGAGGGCGATGACCTGCTCGGCGACGGCGTCAACGTGGCGTCGCGATTGGAGGGCCTGGCCGATGCCGGCGGCATTTGCATCAGCGGAACGGTCTACGATCAGGTCGCGGGCAAGATTGCGCAAGCGTTCGACTTCATGGGCGAGCAAACGCTTAAGAACATCGAGGGTCAGGTTCGCGCCTACCGCGTTTCAGTCGACCCGGCAACGACGGTGGCCTCTGACGCGTCACACGCTTCATCGGCGCTGGAGTTCGCGCCGCCCGACCGGCCCTCCATCGCGATCATCCCGTTCAAGAGTTTGGCGAGTGACGCTGACAAAGACTACATCGCCGACGGGATCAGGCTCGGGATTTCGGCGACGTTGACGCAGCTTTCCGGCTTGTTCCTCGTCCACGCACCCGCGCTCAACGTCTACCGTGGCAAGGATGTCTCCGCCTCGTTGGTGGGCAGCGAGGTGGGCGCGCGCTACATCTTGGAAGGCGCGGTCCAGCAAGCCGGCAATCGCGTCCGGGTGACGGTGCAGCTCACCGATACTCACACCGAACGAACCATCCTGGCCGAACGCTATGATCGCGTTCTCGTCGATATCTTCGTGCTTCAAGACGAGATTACCAGAGAGGTCATCTCGTCGCTCAACATCAAACTCGCGACCAACGAACGAAACAGGGTTTGGTTCGCGAAGCTGACGAGCCCCGAAGCGGTGGAGTACTACTATCGCGGCGCCAGCCAACTTCTACGAGCTCAACAAAGACGACAACGCGACCGCGCGAGAATTGTTCGAGCAGCTTTACCGGGTCCAGCCCGACTCGGTGGTGGGGCCGAGCTATGTCTCCGTGACACACTGGATGGATGCATTCTTCGACTGGACGGAACCGACGGCCGGATCCATGGAACAGGCGGCCGCCTGGGCGAAGAAGGCCATGGCGTACGAGGACAACAACGGCATCGGCCATGCCGTCTTCGGCCACCTGCAGCTTCTCGACGGCAACTATGATGAAGCGCTCGCCACCTGTTCCAGCGGCGCCAAGCTCCGTTCCAGTTGCCCGCTGGCGCACGGACTTCTGGGCCTTGTGCTCAACTACTGCGGCGATTCAAGGTCGGCGGTCAAAAGTGTCAAGGAGGCCCTGCAACTGGAGAAGGTCTATCCGGTCTGGCTGATCGACATCCTTGCGGTCGCCTACCGGGATTGCGGCGACGTCGAACTTTCGATACCCGCGGCTAAGGAGTCCCTGCGGCTCAACCCGCAGAACAACGACGCTAGGCTGATCCTGTGCAGCGATTACAAACTCGCGGCCAACCATGAGCAGGCCCGTCGATTGGCCGACGACATCATCGCCAGCGACCCCGGGTTCCGCCTGTCCAACTATGCCAAGAGTCAGCCCTACAGGGACCCCGAGCCCCTCGATCGTCTAATAGACGTGCTTCGCGAAGCCGGCCTTCCGGACTGACCACCGCCGATTGCAGCGGGATCCGCCTTGGGACCGACGCCGGCGATGCGGCGCCAGAGAAGCTTGTTATAGTCCGCCCGGTTTGTGCGGGCGGAGGAACATATCCATGGTCGAGACGGTTGATTATCTGATTGTCGGTGCGGGTTCGGCGGGCTGCGTGCTGGCCAACCGGCTGAGCGAGGATGCCGGCGCCACCGTCAAGGTGCTGGAGGCGGGGCCGATGGACAACAGCCTCTACCTGCTGCGCATGCCGGCCGCCGCCTGGATCATCATCAACGGGCGCAAGTACAACTGGTACTATCACAGCGAGCCCGAGCCCTTCATGGACGGCCGTCGCATCTTCTATCCGCGCGGCAAGGTGGTCGGCGGGTCATCGTCGATCAACGGCATGGTCTATTTCCGCGGCCTGCCGCTGGACTATGACGGCTGGTCAACCAACCAGCTCAACAACTGGTCCTTCGCCCACTGCCTGCCCTATTTCAAACGCATGGAAACCAGCGACCGCGGCGCGAGCGAATGGCGCGGTGGCGATGGGCCCCTGGCGGTCACCACCGGCGGTGACATCAATCCGCTTTACCGGGCTTACATCGAAGCCGGCGTGCAGGCGGGCTATCCCCATACGCAAGACGTCAACGGCTATCAGCAGGAAGGCGTCTTCGCCATGGAGCGCACGGTGGTCGGCGGCGTGCGCAACAGTGCCGCGCGCGCCTATCTGCACCCGGCCCTGAAGCGCGCCAACCTGACATTGGAGGCCGACGCGCACACGAACCGCGTGCTGTTCGAAGGCACACGCGCCGTCGGTGTCGAGTACATCCAGAATGGCCAGACCAAGCAGATCCGCGCCGAGCGCGAAGTCATCCTGTCCGGCGGTGTCTTTAACTCACCACAGATCCTGCTGCGCTCGGGCGTCGGCAATGCCGAACACCTGCGAGAACTCGGCATCGACGTCGTGCACGACCTGCCCGGCGTCGGCGAGAACCTGCAAGACCATCTGGACTGGCCGATCCAGTATGAATGCACGCAGCCGGTCTCGCTCTACAGCTCGACCACCAAGCTCGGTCAGCTCAAGACGGGCCTGCAGTGGTTTCTGTCAAAATCCGGCGTCGCTGCGTCAAACCTGTTCGAGGCGGGCGGCTACTTCCGCAGCCGGCCTGGGATCGAGTACCCGAACATCCAGCATCACTTCGTCGCCATCGCCATGAATTATGACGGCAGCATGCCGCACAAGGGTCACGGCTTTCAGGCCCATATCAGTCAGATGCGCCCGACCAGCCGGGGTTTCGTTAGGCTGCGCTCGACCGATCCGTTCGAGCCACCGGTCATCCAGTTCAACCACATGCAGACCGAAAACGACCGCCAGGAATTCCGCGACGCGCTCAAGCTGACCCGCGAGATCATCGCGCAGGATGCGCTCAAACCCTATCGCGGGCGCGAGTGGGCGCCGGGCATCGACGTGCAGTCCGACAGCGATGTCGACGCCTTCGCCCGCGCGACCGGCGAAACGGAGCACCATCCGTCCTCGACCTGCGCCATGGGTTATGACGAGATGGCGGTGGTCGACGGCGAGACCCGTGTCCATGGCTGCGAGAACCTGCGCGTCGTCGATGCGTCGATCATGCCGCGCGTGGTCAGCGCCAACCTGAACGGCCCGACCATCATGATCGCGGAGAAAGCGTCGGATATGATCGCCGGCAAGACGCCGCTGGAGCCCGATTACACGCCGTTCTATCGGGCGCCGGATTGGGAAACCAACCAGCGTTAGGCGCTCGGGTTCAGGAGTGGTCGCGTTCGTAGCCGGGCCGCGCGAAACGCACTTCAAAATCGTCGGTCGCGCCGTAGCTCTGCCAGAGTTCGAAACCGAGCAGGGCACGCATGTCGTCTGATAGTGCCGCCTGTGCATCCGGGCGCAATCCGCAGGTAAAGTTCTGCAGTTGACGGAACTGCGGCCCGCAATAGGTCGCGGTGATACCGATGCGCGGCGCGTTGCCGTCGTTACGGCCCGATGCATGCCAGGTCCTGGCGTCCCAGATAACCGCACCGCCCGCCGGCACTTCCGCATCGACGGTGTCATAGGTTTCGTTGGGGTCGGGATGAAGGCCGGAGAGATGGCTGCCCGGCACGAGCCGTGTCGCGCCGCTCGTGGCCGTGAAGTCGGTCACCGCCCACATGACATTGATCACCACCGCCGGGTTGATCGGCCGCGTCGCGGGCGCCGGCGATCCCGTCGGTTGCACTTCGCGCGTGATGTCGCCGGCCTTGATCCGGTCCTCGCCCGGCATCACCGGCTGGGGCAGCCACCACTGGTCGGTATGCAGGTCCATGACCTGATTGCCGGGATGTACGATGTGCGATGAGAAACCGGAGAGATGAATGCGCGCGCCCAACAGATGGCGCGCCAGAGCGATGGCGGTCGGATGAAGCGCCAGATGATCGAGCCCGTCCTCGCCGGCCATCAGAAGCTGCCACTGATCGCCGCCGCGTTGCGGCCAGGCAAGCGTCTCGTCGTGATCGCCGCCACCGGTTTCGTCGCCTTGCGCGCGGCGTATGACGGTCTCAAGCACCCGCTCTGTTTCCTGCGGTGACATCAACGTTTCCGCCAGGCAATACCCGTGGCGGTCCAGGTCGTCGCACAGGCGGGCGACGTCGCCGGTTAACCGCGGCAAGTCTCGGTAGCTGGTCGGATCCGACATACCCCTACTCCGCTTATGGTTTTGATCGCATGGCGGCCATGCGTCGTGTGCAGACGACACGTTAAATCAAGGCCCACGCTGGCGCGAAACCGAAAGTCAGCGATCACATTTTCCATCTTCTCGCCACAAAGCGGCGCGGGGGTCTTTTCTTTGCCGACTTGCGCATCATGTATGGCACCAGGCCCGTGGGGGGATGGATCGGCGACGCACACCCCGTGCGTCAACGTTGCTCATGGACCGCTTGTTGAGAACACAAACTGGCAGCCGCTCTGGCCGCCCGGCGCCTCGGCGTTCGGGTTTCCCGGTCGCTGCACACTTTGATTCAACATGGATGACGTGTCATGAAAGATGGGCTTCTTACGCGACCTCGTGCAGCAATGGCCCGGCCCGCTCTGGTGGTGACGGCGATGGTTGCCATGTTGCTCCTGGCAGCGTGCGACAACGAGCCAAACGACGCGCGGGCCTCCGCGCCACCACCGCCCGCCGTGACCGTCGCGAACCCGGTGGTTAAACAGATCGTCGAAGACGACGAGTTCGTCGGGCGCTTCGACGCCGTGAGTGAAGTCGAGGTGCGCGCGCGCATCGGCGGTTACCTGCAGACCATCGAGTTCGTCGACGGTGATATCGTCGAACAAGGCGACCTGCTGTTCACCATCGACTCTCGACCCGTCGAAGCGGCGCTGGCCGAGGCCCAGGCTGAGCTCGAAAGTGCGCAGGCGGCGCTCACCAACACCCGCGACGAACTTGACCGGGCCGAACAGTTGCTGGAGAGCGGCAACATCTCTATTCAAACCGTCGACGAACGACGGCTTAACTTTCTTTCCGCCCAGGCAAGGGTTGCTGCCGCCGCCGCAGCGGTCGAGCGTGGCATGCTGGATCTTGAGTACACGCAGATCAGCGCGCCGCTGACCGGGCGCATCGACCGCAACTATCTCTCTGAAGGCAACCTTGTCGAGGCCAACGCGACGGTGCTGACCAGCATCGTCAGCACCGATCCCATCTATTTCTACTTCGATATCGACGAGCGCACGTTCCTGGCGTATGCGGAGGATGCGCGCGCCCGCGGCACCAACCTGCAGGAAGGCAGTGGGCTGCCGGTCATGATCACCCTGGCCGATAACGGCGGGACCGTGTTTCCCGGCGAGCTCGATTTTTCGGAGAACCGCGTCGACCCGGAAAGCGGGACCATGCGCGTACGCGCGGTGGTGCCCAATTCGGATCTTGTCTTGCTGCCCGGCCTGTTCGGCCAGATCAACGTACCGGGCTCACTGCCCTATGACGGCATCCTGTTGCCCGACGAAGCGATTGCCAGCGACATGGACCGCCGCATCGTCTTCGTCGTCGATGAGGCCGGTGTCGTTTCGGCCAAGCAGGTCAGGCTCGGGCCCAAGATCGACGGCTACCGCGTGATCCGTGACGGCCTGACCGGCGACGAACTGATCGTCGTCGCCGGCCTCATGCGTGTGCGCCCGGGCGTGACGGTCACGCCGGAGCTGACCAAGCTGCCACCAGTCGCCGAGTGAGCGCGGACGACAACGCATGAAGTTTGCCCACTTCTTCGTCGATCGGCCGATCTTCGCGACGGTTCTGTCGCTGGTCATGGTGATCACCGGTTTGATCGCGTTCCTGCAGCTTCCTGTATCCCAGTATCCGGAAATCGCGCCGCCGACCGTGGTTGTCGAGGCGGTCTTCCCAGGCGCCAACGCCGAAACGGTCGCTGCCACCGTCGCGACACCGCTGGAGCAGGAGATCAATGGCGTCGAAGGCATGATCTATATGTCGTCCTATTCGACCAGCGACGGGCGCGCGCAGATCACCATCACGTTCGGCCTGGGCACCGATATCGATCAGGCGCAGGTGCTGGTTCAGAACCGGGTTGCGGTGGCCGAGCCGCGTCTGCCCGAAGAGGTGCGGCGTCAGGGCGTGACGACGGCCAAGAGCTCGCCCGACCTGATGATGGTCGTGCATATGCTGTCGCCCGACGACACCTACGACCAACTCTACGTTTCCAACTATGCTCGTGCGCGCGTGCGCGACGAACTCGTGCGCCTGCAGGGCATCGGCAACCTCCTGCTGTTCGGCGAACGCGAGTACTCGATCCGCGTCTGGCTCGACCCCGACAAGCTGGCATCCTATGGCCTGACCGCCGCCGATGCGATCGACGCGCTGCGCGAACAAAACGTCCAGGTTTCCAGCGGCGCCATCGGCGCGCCGCCATCGCCCGATGACACGGCGTTCCAGGTAACGATCTCGACCCAGGGCCGGTTCTCAGACCCCCGCGACTTCCGCAACATCATCGTAAAATCGACCGACGACGGCCGCACTGTCCGCATTTGGGATATCGCCAGGGTCGAACTGGGGGCGCGCGACTACATCACCAACAGCTACCTGAACGGCAAGCCGGCCGTCGCGCTGGGCATTTTCCAGCGTCCGGGCACCAACGCGCTGGAAACCGCCGATCAGATCAAGGCGACCATGGCGCGCCTGGCCGAGGACTTCCCGCCGGGTCTTTCCTACGAGATCGTTTACAACCCCACCGAGTTTATCGACCAGTCAATCGACGCGGTCTACCTCACCCTGTTCGAAGCGGTGATCCTGGTCGTCCTGGTGGTGCTGATCTTCCTGCAGTCGTGGCGTACCGCCCTGATCCCGATCGCTGCGATCCCGGTCTCCTTGATCGGCACCTTCGTGATCATGGCCGCGATGGGTTTCTCGATAAATCTGCTGACGCTGTTCGGCTTGGTGCTCGCCATCGGCATCGTGGTCGACGACGCCATCCTGGTGGTCGAGAACGTCGAACGAAATGTGCGCGAAGGGCTCAGTCCACGCGACGCCGCGCACAAGACGATGGACGAGGTCGGCTCGGCCATTGTCGCGACCTCCGTCGTGCTGGCCGCTGTCTTTGTACCGACCGCCTTCATCCCCGGCATCACTGGCCAGTTCTATCAGCAGTTCGCCGTCACCATCATCGTGTCGACGGCGATTTCGACCTTCAACTCGCTGACCCTGTCGCCGGCGCTCGCCGCGCTGCTCCTGAAACCCCACGACGCGCCGAAGCCGACGTTCTTCCTGGCGCGCGCGGCGGCCTGGTTCGCCGACCGCTTCAATGCCGGCTTCGACCGGTTCAGCGGTGGTTATGCCGGCACCGTCAAACTACTGGTCGGCGGTAAGGTCATGCGGCTCGGCATGATGCTGGTCTTCGCCGGCCTGCTCTATGGCACCTATCAGGCGTTCCAGTCGGTACCCCGCGGCTTCATTCCCCAGCTCGATCAGGGTTATGCCATCGTCGTTGTGCAGTTGCCGGACGGCGCGTCGCTCAACCGGACCGACGAGGTTGTCCTGCGCGCGACGGAGATCGTGAAAAACACGCCGGGCGTTAAGAACGCCGTCGGGTTTGCCGGTTTCTCCGGGGCGACTTTCACCAACGCGACCAATTCCGGCGTCATCTTTGCCGCCTTCGAGCCGTTCGAGACGCGCCTGGCCGCCGACCAGCCTGCCGGATCCATCATCGGTCAGCTCTATGGCGGCCTGCAGCAGATCCAGGAGGCCTTTATCATCGCCATACCGCCGCCGCCGGTGCGCGGCGTCGGCAATGCCGGCGGCTTCAAGCTAATGCTGCAGGAACGCGAAAGCGCGGACATGAGGCGCGTGCTGGGGCTTGCCTATCAGCTCATGGGCCAGGCCAATCAGGACCCCGACCTCACCTCCGTCTTCACCACGTTCAGCGCGTCGAGCCCGCAGATCTTCCTGGAAATCGACCGCACCCGCGCGCAGATTCTGAACGTGCCGATCGAGCGCATCTTCGAGACGCTCTCGATCAATCTGGGCACGACCTATGTGAACGACTTCAACGCCTTCGGCCGCGTCTATCAGGTGCGGGCCCAGGCCGACACGCCCTACCGCCTGGAGATCGAGGATATCGAGCAGCTCAAGGTGCGCGCCGACAACGGCGCCATGGTGCCGCTTGGCACCCTGGCCGATGTCCAGCTCGTCTCCGGCCCTGACCTGGTGCAGCGCTATAACCTCTATACCGCCGTACCGCTGCAGGGCGAGGCCGCGCCTGGCATCTCGTCCGGTGACGCGCTCGACGCCATGGAGCAGTTGACCGATGCCTCGCTGCCGCCGGGCATGAGTTTCGAGTGGACCGAACTGGCATTTCAGGAACGCCAGACCGGCGATACCGCCGTCTATATCTTCATGCTCTCGGTGCTCTTCGTCTTTCTGGCGCTGGCCGCGCAATACGAAAGCTGGGTGCTGCCGCTTGCCATCATCCTGATCGTGCCGATGGCCGTGCTGTCGGCCATGCTGGGCACCATGGTGCGCGGTATGGACAACAACATCCTGACCCAGATCGGTCTGGTCGTTCTGATCGCGCTGGCCGCCAAGAACGCCATCCTGATCGTCGAGTTCGCCAAACAGGCCGAGGAACGCGGACTGGATGTGGTCGCGGCCGCCGTCGAGGCCTGCCGCCTGCGCCTGCGCCCGATCCTGATGACGGCGTTCGCGTTCATCCTGGGTGTCGTGCCGCTGATGATCGCGACCGGCGCCGCGGCCGAGATGCGCCAGGCGCTCGGCACCACCGTTTTTTCCGGCATGCTGGGCGTCACCTTCTTCGGCCTGATCCTGACGCCGGTCTTCTATGTCGTGCTGCGTTTGCTGGTACGCCGGCGCAAACCGGCGTCGAAGGTGGAACCGCCCGCTGAGTCGCCGGCAGGCGCGACGGAGTAGACCCCGCATCGGAAGTTGCCTGCGGCGCGGCGGGCGTCTATACGCGAAACCATCAAATGGGGACCGCCGCTGTCATGACATCACCAATCATCGCGCCATCGCGCCGCTTGCGCCGCACGCCCTTTTCGCCACGCGTCGAAGCCGCCGGTGTCAAAGGGTTTACCGTCTATAACCACATGCTTCTGCCGACCGCGTTCGCCTCGGTCGAAGAAGACTACCGGCACCTCAAGCAGAACGTGCAGGTTTGGGACGTCAGCTGCGAACGCCAGGTCGAGATCAAGGGTCCCGATGCCGCGCGTTTGGTGCAGTTGATGACGCCGCGCGACCTCGCAAAGGCGCGGGTCGGGCGCTGCTTCTACGTGCCGCTTGTCGACGAGACCGGCGGCATGATCAACGACCCCGTTGCCTTGAAACTGGCCGAAGACCGGTATTGGCTGTCGATCGCCGATTCCGACGTCGTCCTATGGGGTAAGGGACTGGCGTCCGGCATGGGCCTTGATGTCAGTGTCGAGGAACCGGACGTCTCGCCGCTCGGCGTGCAGGGTCCCAAGGCCGATGATCTGATGGCCCGCGTGTTCGGCGAGGCTGTGCGCGACATCCGCTTCTTCGGCTTTGCCACGCTCAACTTCCGCGACCATCCCCTGATCGTCGCGCGCTCGGGCTGGAGCAAACAGGGCGGCTTCGAGATCTATCTCGACGACTTCTCGCTCGGGCTCGACCTGTGGGACGCCTTGTTCGAAGCGGGCCAAACCCTCGACGTGCGCGCCGGCTGCCCCAATCTGATCGAACGCATCGAAGGTGGCCTGCTCTCCTACGGCAACGATATGACCTATCAGAACAACCCGTTCGAATGCGGCCTCGACAGGTTCTGCAATCTCGACGCGCCCATCGAATTCTTCGGTCGTGACGCGCTCCAGGCGATCCACGACAAGGGCCCGGACCGCCTGATCAAGGGCATCCGGATGGACGGCGACCCGGTGCCGGCATGTGTCGAGACGTGGCCGGTCAGCGTCGCCGGCGCGCCTGCCGGCATGCTGACATCCGCCGCCTGGTCGCCCGACCTCGGCACCAATGTCGCGTTCGCCGTGCTGGAACGCGGCCACTGGGATGTCGGACACCAGGTCGAGGTCGAGACCCCGGCTGGCACCCGGTCCGGCACGGTCGCCGAGATACCGTTCATTTAGGACCGTTTCCGAGCTTTTTTCGCCTTCGGCCTTGACGCTGGCCCCAGGCCAACCCAATTCCATAGCGAACGATATGGAATAAACGATGGCACGACCCCGCGAGTTCGACCCCGATGTCGCCCTGGACAAGGCGATGCGCCAGTTTTGGGCCAAGGGTTATCACGACACCTCGATCCGTGATCTCGTCGACAAGACCGGCGTCAACTACTATGGCCTCTACGAGGTTTTCGACAACAAGCACGGCCTGCTGCTCGCCGCCCTCGACCGTTACCGGCAGACGATCACCGCCGAGTTCGCCACGATCGTCGCCCAGGCCGCGCCGACGCGGGCCGGGCTGCTGCGCGCCTTTGACCAGGTCTTTGACCTGCTTAAGACAGAGGACGGACAGGTCGGTTGCATGATGTGCAACGCCGCCATCGAGTTGGCACCCCACGATGAGGACGTCGCCACGAAAGTGCGCGACCACCTGAAGCTCCTGGCGGCTATCTTCGAGGGCTGGCTGACGCGTTACGGCAAGTCGGGCGCGGATGCGCGAAACGGCGCGGAGTTCCTGGCCTCGACGGCTTATTCGCTCGCCCTTCTCATGCGCGCCGGATTTGACCGTCGCCACGTTAAACGCCAGGCGGCGACCGCGTTGAACGCCGTGCTCTGATTTTTTTGGCCATTTTCATAGCACTTGCTATGGAATTTCAGGAGACAGAACTATGAGCCACTTGAGCTACACGAAAACCTACCGCGGCGTTGCCGACGTTTTCTTGCGTGACGCCGATTTCTACGGGCCGCTGCTGCAGTTCATCGAGAACGTGATGACCCGCGACTCCGAGCTGACCAAGGCGGAGCGCGAGATGATCGCGGCCCACGTTTCGAAGCGTAACGGCTGCGGTTTCTGCCTGGGCGCGCATCGTTGGACCTTGGCTGCCATGGAAGTCGGTTGGTCGACCATCGAGGCGCTGGAGGACGACGCCGATACCGACGCCATCGACGATCGGCTGCGCGCGGTACTGCGCTTCGCCGAAAAACTCACCGATACGCCAGAGCGCATCGACCAGGGCGATATCGACGTCCTGATCGTAGCCGGCTGGTCGGAGCAGGCGGTCGAAGACGCCATCAACGTCGTCGCGCTCTTCAACTACGTCAACCGCCTGGTCGACGCCATCGGTATCGACGGCGACGAAGACTACTTCCGCCAGATCGGCAGCGCGTTGGCGTCGCGTGGCTATGCGCCACTGATCGACGCAGCGACCAAACGCGCACACCAAACGCAAGGAGGGCAAGCGGCATGACCGACACCCTGCAATGGCGCATTCGCGGCGACAGCTTCGAGGATGGCAGCCTGCTGGCCGCCGACTGGAACGTCGTCGAGGAAAGCGATGCCTGGCACTGGCAGTACGACACCCACGAGCTGAGCTTCACCATCTATGAGCACGACGGCCAGTACTGGAAGCTCTACCGCGCCCGTTTCGTGCCCGATGGCGCGGACGACTACGCTTACGGTTTCGGCGGCCAAGCCTGCCGCATGGCCAAGGTGCGCTATCGGGTCCGCGCCCGTTCACCCCACTCTAGCCGACTGATGCAACGGGGCGACGAGGAATGGGTCCGGACCTACGAGGTCGACGAGTCCATTCACGACGTGATCCTCACCGGACGCGACGACCCCCGATACGGCGCGCCCTATGGCCCGAAGGAGGCGGCATGAACACGAACCTGCCGGTCGCGGTGATCACCGGCGTCGGCGACGCAACCGGTTCAGCGCTCGCCCGCCGTTTCGCCGCCGGCGGCTACCGGGTCGCGATGATCGCCCGCAACGCCGAACGGTTGGAAAAGCTGGAGGACGAGATCGAGGGCGCCGTCGCGTTCCCTTGCGACATCGGCGATCTCGACGGACTTGCCGAGACGCTCGCGGAGATCCGCGACACCATGGGCAAACCGGTGGCGCTGGTCCACAACGCCGTCTCCCACACCTTTGCCACCTTCCTGGATGCCGATCCCGCCGAGCTGGAACAGAACTTCCGCGTCAACACGACCGCCCTGCTCCATCTGGCGCGCGACTTCGCGCCGGACATGATCGAAGCCGGGCGCGGCGCGATCATGGTCACCGGCAACACCGCGTCGCATCGCGGCGTGCCGAACTACGCGCTCTTCGCGCCGACCAAGGCGGCCCAGCGCATCCTGGCGGAGTCGCTCGCCCGTGACCTCGGGCCCAAGGGCATCCACGTCGGCTACATCACGATCGACGCGGCGATCGATGTCACCTGGCTCGATCCCGAAAAAGACAACGCCACCTGGCTCGCACCGCCGGACGATTGGCCGTGGCCGCGCGAGGACTACTTCGCCAAGCCCGACGCGATCGCCGAGGAGGTCTTCCACATGGCGCATCAGGACCCGTCGACCTGGGCGTTCGATCTCGTCATCCGGCCGTTCGCCGAGAAATGGTGACGGCCCGGCCAAGGAGAGACCCATGCTGCAACCGTCACTCACCCCCCTGCTGGTCGCGATCCAGCTCGGTTTCCTGTTTGTCCTGGCGCGGCGCTCCGGCGGCACGGACGGCGACAAAGGCGCGACGCCCGCGATCTATGTCTACCTCGTGTGGCTTTTCGCCTACGCGGTCGCGACAAGCTATATGGGCGCGCGCGGTCTCTACATCGACCCCGATGTGCTCGCCTCAATGGCGGGCCTGTGGCTGCAGCTCATCACCGTCGCCGTGGCGGTCGTTCCGGTGGTCATCTTCGCAGGCGTGCGCGACCGACTTCGGCGCATGGTTGATATGACGCCGCTGCATTGGTTCGCCTGGTTCAACGCGCTGCGGATCAGCGCGCTGGGCACCGCCTACAAAACCTCAATCGGCGAATTTCCGTTGTATTTCGAGGTGTTGGTCGGCATACCCGATCTCCTGTTCGGGCTCTCGGCGCTGTGGATTGCCTGGCGCGCCAAACGCGGCCTGATCAGCCTACGCGGCTTCATGATCTGGAACCTGATCGGCGCCCTTGTCATCGTGCCTTCGGCACCCATCTTAATCCAGCTTGGCCTGCCCGGACCGCTTCAGGTGTTCAGCGGTCTGCCCGATGCGCGCGCCATCATGACCTATCCGATGTCGATCGCGCCAATGTTCGGCGTGCCGCTGTTCGTCCTGATCAACCTCCTGGTCGCCTGGCGTTTATGGGAACGCCTGCGCGCCACAACCGCCGAATCAAACGCACTGTCTTGACCATCCGCAGCCGCCGCCTGACACGCGGTCAACAGCAAGAAAGGAACCCGTCATGAGCGACGCAAGCACACTGGCCGTCGACAACACCGCCGCCGAAGCCTTCTCCGAACGGCTCGGCGACATCCTGAACAGCAGCGCCATCGCGCTGATGTTGTCGATCGGCCATCGCACCGGTTTGTTCGACGTCATGAAGGACCTGCCGCCCGGTACGTCCGACGAGATCGCAGCAGCAGCCGAGCTGGACGAGCGTTATGTCCGCGAGTGGCTGGCCGCCATGGTGACCGGCGGCGTCGTCCATTATGACGGCGCGGCCAAGACCTACTGGCTGCCGGATGAGCACACGGCATCACTCACCCGTGGCGCGGAACTCGGCAATCTCGCTGTCTATGCCCAGTTGATACCGATGGCCGGCGCAGTCCAGGAGCGGCTGCTCGACCGCTTTCAGAACGGCGGCGGCCTCAGCTATCGCGACTATCCGTGCTTCCACACCATCATGGCCGAAGACAGCGGCCAAACTGTCGTCGATCAGCTGTTCGAGACTGTCTTGCCCCTGGCGCCGGAACTGCCGGCCAAGCTCGAACACGGCATCGACGTGCTCGACGCCGGCTGTGGGTCCGGACGGGCGCTGGTGGCGATGGCCGGGCGTTATCCCAAGAGTCGCTTCACAGGCTACGATTTGGAAGCCGACGCCATCGACAAGGCCATAGCGGCGGCCAACGAAGCCGGTCTGACCAACATCCGTTTCGAAACCCGCGACCTCACCGGCTTCGACGAGTTCGAGCGCTACGATCTCGTCACGTCGTTCGACGCCATCCACGATCAGATGAATCCGCAGGGTGTCCTGCAACGGCTTTGGATCGCGCTTCGTCCCGGCGGCCTGCACCTGATGCAGGATGTCGGCGGTTCCGCCGAGCTCGACAACAACCGCGACTTCCCGCTCGCGGCCTTCCTTTACACCGTCTCCTGCGTCCACTGCATGCCGGTCTCGCTCGGCCAGGGCGGCGCGGGCCTCGGCACCATGTGGGGCTGGGAAACGGCCGAAGCGATGCTGCGCCACGCCGGCTTCACTTCGGTCGAGCGTACGGTCCTCGAACACGACCCCATGAACGTCTGGTTCGTGTCACGCAAGGCGTGATCGTGGCACAAAAGGACGCGTGCCATACACCGACCAGGCGCGCGTCCTTTTCTCTTAGAGCACGTCGTCCAGCAAACCGAACATCGACGCCCACTCGTTCTTGGTGAAGTCGACATACTTCGCCCAATAGGGGTGCAGGTCGTGAGTCAAGACCAGACGCGTACCGCCGTTCTCGGGCGTCATTTCCGCCGTCAGGATGTCGGGCGCATCCGGTTCTTCGGCCGTCCAGAAACGGAAGACAAGGCGGTGCGGCCGGTCGATTTCCAGGAACGTGCCCTGATGCTCGACCGGCTTGCCGCCGCGCTGGTCGACGAAGACGAAGGCCCCGCCGACGCGCGCATCGATCTCGACGCGGCTGATTTCGCTGCCCGGCGAGGTGAAGAGCCAGCGGCGCGCGACGTCGGGATCAAGCCATGCGTCGAACACCTGCTCCGGTGCTGCGTCGAAATGGCGTTCGACGGTAACCCGCACGATCTCGTCATTTGTCATCGCCTCTTCCATCAGTTCCCCTCCGTGCGCAGATAACCCGCAAGCTGATCCAGACCCTTGGCCCAGTGCGCGGCGTAACCGGTTTCATCGGCAGCGCTGGCAGCCTCAGCGGTCTTGAAGCGGGTCTCCACGGTCAGCCTTGTACGATCACCTTCCTCAGCAAACGTCACGATCACCTGGGCGCCAGGCGGCATCCCCGCGCCACCGGCGTTGCGGCCATCGGGCGTGCCGTCATAGACGATCCGCTCGGGCCGGATGATCTCGCGGAAGGTGGCGCTGCAGCGATAGTCGACGCCATCCGGCGAGCGCACGACATGATGAAAGGCGCCACCGACGCGCAGATCGATCGTCGTCTCACCGACCGACCATCCAGCCGGAAACCACCATCCGGCCAGGTGTGCCGTCTCGGTCCAGGCGCGCCAGACAAGATCGCGCGGCGCATCGAGCAGTCTGGTGACAACGACCTCTCGTCGGTCCGCTGATGCGACATCGCCGGGCACATGATCACTCGAAGGCACCGTCACAAACCTCACTCAAGCGCCGCAGCAGGCGTTCCCGGCCGCCGGCGCGTCGTCGTATTCGTCCTTCAGCCGGACCCAGCTCATGCTGCCCTCTTCGTTTCGGCCCTTCGGCGCGTAATCCAGGAAGTTGAACGGCGTGAAGAGGTTTTCGGTACCGCGTGTGAAGCCACCATAGGTATGAAAGACGTCGCCGCACGCGTCCTTGGCGAAGATGTTGATCGCCGGCAGGTCCGCCGCGACGTACGGCGTCGTGCCGTAGTTGTAGCCGCCTTCGCCGGCGGCGATCTGTTCCGGTGTGAACGACGAACCGTAGTCGTAGTTGAAGCTGTTGCGCCCCGACGACACCCATCGGAACATCCAGCCCATGCGCTGCCTGACCCGCTCGATCTCGTCGATCGAGGCGCGCGACACCGCCACATAGGAAAGATCGGCATGCTCAAAATGCCGGCGCGCCGCATCCACATGATCGGACATGCCCGAACATCCCGGGCAGACATGGTCGGAGCCCGGCGCCAGCATGAAGTGCTGGACAAAGAGCTGGCTACGGCCGTCGAACAGATCGCTAAGCGTTTTCTCGCCGTCCGTACCGTCGAAGACATAGGGTGTCTCGACCTTGACCCAGGGCAAGGCGCGGCGCTCTTCATTGACGGCATCGCGCAGATGGGTGACCTCGCGCTCCTTGGCCAAGAGCGCCTTGCGCGCCAGGAGCCATTCGTCGCGGGAGACGATCGTGGGTTCGATTCTCATCGTTTCTTCTCCTTGGCTTTGAGTTCGACCAGGTAGGCCTCCAGGCGATCGAGGCGGCCTTCCCAGATCGCGCGCTGTTCGGCGATCCACGCTTCGGCGGCGGTCAGGCTCTTCGGCGTCATCTGACACGTGCGAACACGCCCTGTCTTTTTGGATTCGATCAGGCCGCTGTCCTCCAGCACCTTCAGGTGCTGCAGAAAGGACGGTAGCGCCATTTCGAACGGCTGGGCGAGATCGCTGACCGAGGCCGGACCACGGCTCAATTGGGTGAGCACGGCGCGCCGGGTCGGATCGGCGAGCGCGTGAAAGACGTCATCGAGGACTTCAATTTGGTTAGGCATATGCCTAACTTATTGTCGTCGCCATCAGGGCGCAAGAAAAAAGTTTGGCAGTTACCTAACTTTTCCGGAAACGCCGCTCGCCGACCCGGGCGCTGCCACGCCGGGCATGGCAGCGATGGCGTTGCTGACGTGCTCGACGAAGAGCCTCAGCCGTTTTGTCTGACGCCGTGCCGGCAGATAGGCGGCGTTGATGGTCAGCGACGGCGCACGCCAGCGTGGCAGAACGTCGACCAGTCTGTCGGCAGCCAGATCGTCGGCAACGAACCAGCGCGGCATGACCGCGTAGCCGATGCCAAGGCAAGCCGCCTTGTGGGCGACAAAGATGTTGTTGGTGGTCAACGCGACCTGAGCCCTCACCGTCTGGCGCCGGCCGTTCTTGGACTCAAGGGGAATGGCGCCGCCCTCGAACGGCTCCAGGGCAGCGCACGGCAGGTCGGCAACGTCGCCAGGCTGCTTCATGCGATGTCCTTTGAGAAGTTTCGGCGCGGCGACGACAAGCCGCTCGACCGACCCGAGCTGACGGACAACAAGACTGTCATCGGGCACCCGTCCGACCTTGATCCAGAGATCGCACCCTATCTCGGCAAAGCGGATCGGCGCGTCGTCAAGCAACCATGTGATGGTCACCGAAGGATGAGCGGCCTGGAAGCGCATGGCCGCCTCGGCCAGGTCACGCTGACCCAGGGCGACCGGCGCGACGATCTTCAGCTTGCCGTGAACATCGGTCGTTTCGCCCGCATGGCGTTCGGCCAGCGATTCCCAACTATCCAGCAGGGCCCGCGCCTCGCCCAGGCAATCGTTGCCGGCTTCGGTCAGGCTCAACGCGTGGGTCGTGCGCTGGATCAACTGGACACCCAGGCGCCCTTCCAGGTCAGCCAGTTGGCGGCTCGCACTCGCCTGCGACATGCCGAGATCGCGCGCCGCAGCACTGATCGAGCCGCGTTCGGCAATACGCGCGAACGTGGCCAGCAAGGTCAGGCGATCAGCAGATCGTGTCATACGTTATACGTATAACAACTATCACTATCGACCGTCTACCGTATCATTGTGCATCGATCCATCTTGTCTCTCATCGGCGGCAAAGGCCGCACCAACCAACGGAGAGAGACATGACCAAGACAGCCCACACGTTCCCCTTGGGTGGCGAGACCGACGTCAACCGCTTGGGCTACGGCGCAATGCGCCTGACCGGCCAGCCGGGCAACTTCGGCCCCTACCCAGACTGGGACCAGGGCGTGGCGCTCGTGCGCCGCGCCGCAGACCTGGGCGTTGACTTCTTCGACAGCGCCTGGGCCTATGGCCCCGAATATGCTGACCGGCTGGTCGGTGACGCGCTTGACGGTCTCGATGTCGTGCGCGCCACCAAAGGCGGTGTCGACAAACCGCAGGCCGGCAACATCGTCACCGACGGTTCGCGCGAGACGCTGCTTCGCCAGATCGATCAAGCGCTGGTCAATCTCAAGACCGACAGGATCGATCTCTTCCAACTGCACCGCGTTGATCCGGCAACGCCGATCGAAGTGTCAGTGAGCGCCTTGGCCGAAGCCCAGGCCGATGGGCGGATCCGCCATATTGGCTTGTCCAACATCACCCGCGACGATCTTGATCGTGCGCTGTCGGTCGCACCCATCGCAAGCGTGCAGAACCGGTTCAACATGGCCGAGACGGCAGATGCCACCCTGGTCGATGCTACCGCTGCCAAGGGCATCGCGTTCATCCCCTATGGCCCGCTTGGCGCCAACCCGATGCGCCAGGGCGCCAAACTCGCGCCGCGCGAGGCGCTCGCCTGGCTGCTGCGCCGTTCGCCCAACATCATCGTCATCCCCGGGACGACGTCGGTCGAACACCTGGAAGAAAACATGCGCGCCTGGGATCTCGTCGACCAGGCCGATGCGGAGGCTTGATCATGGCCTTCAACCGGCACAAGCAGGCGTTGCTCACCTGGCTCATCGTCTACCCCATGATCACGGTCTTGCTGGCAATCCTCGAGCCGGTCGTCGCCGGCCTCGCCCTGCCGCTCAGAACCCTGGTGCTGAGCGTGATCATGGTGCCGGCTCTCGTCTACCTCGCGCTGCCGGCGGCGTCGGCGCGTCTACATGACTGGCTCACGGCTAGTAGTCACGCGGTGTCTGCCGACACGACACCGCGAACGATCAGGGCTGCGAGGCCGTAGAGCACGAGCGCGATGATGACGACCACGGCAAACCCCAGATGCATGGCCAGCAGCATGGCGAGCACGGCGCTCACCACCGACGCGCAGCCGTTGACGCCCCAGGCCCACGGCACCAGGGCGGCATCGGCCCGCCGCACCAGGGTCAGGCCGAGCGGGAACGGCATGCCCATGAAGAAGGCGAGCGGCGCGATCAGGGTGAGCGCGATCAGGGCGCGCCCCGCGGTACCGAGCCCGGCGAACGTAGTGAACGCAGTCGGCACGGCGATCAGGTAGAGCAGCGCCACCACGACGACGGCGGCCACCGCCACGCTGATCGCCGCCGCTGGTGCTCTTTTGCCAAAGCGTGACGTCATCCTCCCCGCTAACCGCTCGGAGACGCCGGCGCCACAGCTGGCGAAGACGAGGAAACCGGCGATCACGATCGCGAGCGCATAGGTCGGATGGCCGAGATAGAGAATGAAGGTCTGGATGAACGCAATCTCGACCAGGAAAAAGGCGAGCCCAATGGCCGTGAAGTAGAGGCCTGTCGTGCGGACCAACACCCGACGCCCCCGCATCAGGCCGCCGAGCCACAGCGGCAGGAGGATGAGGACCAGGCTGATGACAATGGCTTGGACGAGTGTGGCGACCAGGATCAGCTTGCCGAGTTCCAGAAGCGCCGCGCCGCCCGATGTCCTGAGCGCCAAAAGCTCGGGCAGGCTTTGCCAGATCAGGAAGTCGTGGAAATAGGGCCGATCGTCGCGCGCCGGACGGATGTCGAATTTGTAGCGCGCGATGACGTCGTCCCGCTCGGGCCCGGCGAGCGCCATGGCGGTATCGTGGAACACCGGCTCGGCCAGCACGTTGAAACGGTTGGCCGCCTCGCGCGCCATTCCAGCGTGATAGACAAGATCGAAGGAACGGGCCTGGGCGAACGCCGCCGCAGCCGCGATATCGGCAGGCGTCGCGGGGTCGCGCCCGATAAGCAGCGTGGTCGTCGCCAGACCACGAATGACGATTACGTGTTCCCCGGCACGGCCCAAACCTGCGTGCTCAAGCACCGTGAGTGCTGTCAGCATCAGCTTGGGCGTCGCGCGCGGCGGCAGGGTGAAAGGCTGGGTGATGCTGATCCAGCCGCCGGGTTTCAGTTGGCGCAGCATGGACCTGACCGCTTCGACCGTCAGCAGATAGGTCTCGCTCAGCCCGTGAAGCCCGGCGCTCGATCCGCCACCGCCGTCGACGACAATCACGTCCCACATGGCCTGCGTCGCCGCCAAAAAGCTGCGGGGATTGGCGACATGCACCGCCACGTCCTCACGGCCATAGAGCCCTCCGCTGAAGCCGGCATAACGTTCGGCAACGATGGCGGTAATGTCCGCATTGGGTTCGACAGCATCGACATGCCGGGCATCGTGGGCGAGCGCCTGGGCCACCGACCGGCCGCCGCCGGCGCCAAGCACCAGAACGTCGGGCCGCGCAACGAGGTCGTAGACCAGCGCGCCGGTGGTAAAACGAAGGTAGCTTGCCGGGTCGTCTCCATCACCGGCATCGAGCATCCTCGCAGCGTCGGCATCGGTGAAGAGGGCGATCTGCTCCGGCGGCGGCGCAGGTGCATTGAGGCTCAAACCCGGCGCGCTGCGAAACGGTACGTCGGGGCTCTCGACCACCGAGACAAGGCCCAGGGGCCCGAAGCGCTCCTCGACAAGTCTAGTACCCGCGACGTTCAGCGTCATCGCCAGGCTCTTCTGTTCGGCGATGACCAGCGCCGTCCACGATGGCGGCGCGACAAGCCATATTAACGCGACCGCGACAGTCACCGTGCCCGTCCACAAAAGGCGGCGACTGCTGCTCAGAGCCGCGAGCACACCGGCGATCAGGCCGAGCGCGGAGACGGCCACGAGATTGCCGACCGGTGGCAGCATGGTCAGCAGGCCGACGATACCGAGCGCGCCGGCTGCCGACCCCAGGAGGTTCCAGAAATAGATCCGGCCGACCGGTTGATCACGCCACAGAAACGCGACACCGATACAGGTCGCGCCGGCGGTAAACGGCACGGCCAGGATCAGATAGATCGCGCCCAGACCCAATATTTCGGCCGGCTGCCAGACCAGTTCGAGCGCGTTGAAGGGGACGCGCTGCGCCAGAAAGAACGCGACCGGACTGGTGACGGCGAACAGCAGTGCGCCGCCCGTTGACACAGCGTCCAAACGCGCCTCGACCCTGCGCCGCATGAGCGCGAGCGCGGCGGCGCTGACGCCGAAACCCAGGAGCGCGATGCTGATCGCCATGAAAGCGAAGTGATGCCACTGGACGATGGCGAAGAGCCGTGTCAGCAACACCTGATACGACAGGATCGCGGCGGAAATGGTCGCCAACGCGACGAAACGGTTCATTACTCCGCGCGGGTCAGCGGCACGAAGCGCACGGGCAGAAGCTGGCGTGTCCGGATCTCACCCGCCGCCGTCTTCTCGACAACGGTCAGGTACTGCACCGCGAAGGGGTTGCCGACGGGGATCACCATGCGCCCACCCGGCTTCAACTGCTCGACCAGGGGCGGCGGCACGTGATCGGCAGCGGCGGTGACGACGATGGCGTCGAAGGGTCCACAGTCGGGCCAGCCATGGTAACCATCGGCGACCTTGGACCGCACGTTGTTGAGGCCGAGATCGCCGAACAGCGCTTCAGCGCGTTCGCCCAAGGCCCGGATGATCTCGATGGTGCAGACCTCACCGACCAGCGGCGCCAGCACCGCCGCCTGATAGCCTGAGCCCGTGCCGATCTCGAGCACCACATCGCCGGGTTCAGTCTCCAGCAGGTGGGTCATCAGGGCGACGATCAGCGGTTGCGAGATCGTCTGGCCGTAACCAATCCGCACCGGCCTGTCGTCATAGGCGAGATCACGGTTGTCCTCGGGAATGAACCGGTGACGTTCAAGGTCGCCCATGACGTCGAGGATCTCCGGCGCAATCGCGCCGTCCTCGATCAAATCGGAGAGATCGCGCGCATGCCACTCGATCACCTCGATCATCTCGGCCCGCGCCTCGGCGGTGTCGTCATCCGCCTCGGCAAAGACCGCATAGCCGGTGATGGCGCAGGCCAGCACGGCCGCGAAGGCGGCCCGTCTGCCAATCCTTCCATAACAGTCGTGGTTCAAGGCTGCGTCTTGTCCAAACGTTGGGCTCCTCGCGCACCAGGTCACTGACCAAAGCTACCATGGTCAGCGAAACCGTCGAAAGTCCGGCAATCGGTAAGGCCGGTTATCAAGGGCTCTGTTATGATGATAGGCCTTCCCATCGACCACCTGCTATCGGGAGCACCGCCATGAAACGCCGCGTCACTGTCGGAATCCTCGCCCTCTTTGTCACCCTGCCCGTCGCTCCGGCGCTCGCCGACGATGACGAAGACGCGATCCGCGCCGCCAGCATCCAGCTCCAGGAGAGTTTCGCCGCCGCGGACGCAGCCTCCGTGGCGTCGTACTACACCATCGATGCGGCGCTGCTTCCCGCTGGCGGGCCGCGTGTCGAGGGGCGTCAGGCTATTCAGAACTATTGGCAGGCGGCCATGGATGCGGGTATCGCCGACCTGCAGCTCAATACCCTCGAGATCGAGGACGACGATGATCTGGCCTACGAGACCGGCACCTATTCGCTCTCCGCGCCCATGGAAGACGGCACGCTGGGGACCGTCACCGGTCACTATCTCGTCGTCTGGGAAGAAGGCGACGACGATCTGTGGCGCATGCACCGCGATATCTGGAACGTCGATCCGCCGCAATAGGCCGGCTCAACCGTCCCAACCCGCCTTTCGTAGGCCGTCGATGAAGAAGTCGAAGGCGTCCGGGTCCTTGAACGGATAGGTCGCTTCGAAATAGGCGAGCGGTGGATCTGGCATATGCTGATAGGTCGCCTGAAGTGTCGCGCGAGCGTCCGCGATATCGCCCTTGTGTGCGAGGGCACAGGCAAGCCGCTGGCCGGCCCGGTAGTTAGCCGGGTTGTCGGCCAGCGCCCTACGGCCATAGTCGATGGCCGTGTCATAGTCCTGGTTCAATATGTGAGCGAGCGTCAAGAGTCCCCAGACGAGCGATATGGTCGGTTCATCTCGCGGACTGAGATGAAGTCCCTTGTGCATCGCCTCGATGCCTTCCTTCGGTCGCCCTGCAAAGAGAAGCGAATTGCCAAGTGCCAGATAGCCGTTCGCGAAAAAGGGATTGATATCGACGGCCTGCTGCGCTTCTTCGGCTGCGCGCTCCGGTTCGCGGTTGAAGACGTAGAGCGAAGATAGCGAAGCACGGGCGAACGGTTCCTTCGGATCGATGCCAATCGCACGGTGAGCGGCCGCAATGCCATGCTTGATGGAGCCTGTCGGATCATCACCCCAGCCAAACGCGACATTCATCGCATAGGTCGCCGCAACAAAGGCGCCGGCTGAACCGAACAGGGGATCGATCTCCAGTGACGCCTCAAAGTATTCACGGGCCCTGGCCATGTCCGTCTGACTTAGACGATGAAAGTGCCAGCAACCGCGCTGAAAAAGATCCCAGGCGCCCAAGTTGGCCGGCCTTCGTTGAACGGCCTGCTGCGCCTCGGCCCGTTCGATCCCAGGCAGCATGTGCGTGACAATCTGCTCAACGATATCGTCCTGCAGCTCGAAGATGTCGTCGAGCTCGCGGTCATAGCGTTCCGCCCACACATGCGTGCCGTTATCGGCGTCGATCAACTGACCGGTGACGCGGACACGATTGCCGGCCTTACGGACACTGCCTTTCAGGACGTATCGCGCGCCCAGTTCCAGGCCGATGTGCTTCACATCGATGTCCTTGCCCTTGAACGCAAAGCTCGAGTTACGGGCGATAACGGGAAATTGGCGCCACAATGAGAGCGCCGTCATGATGTCTTCTGTGATGCCGTCGGCGAAGTACTCCTGCTCGGTGTCACCGCTCATGTTGGTGAACGGCAAGACGGCGATGGCCGGCTTGTCGAAAAACGCGTGATCTGCAGACGTTTCATCTCGCTCGACCACCTTCTCCGATGGCCGCACCATGAAGACTCGGATTGGCTTTGCGATGTTCTTGACCGTGTGCTCGCCGGTATCCTCGAAGGCCGCTTCGACCTTGCCCGCGATCTGGTCGTAGGCGACCTGGCTTAGCGCGATGCCGCCGGGCTCGGCCAACCCTTCAAGCCGCGCGGCGATGTTGACGCCGTCACCATAAATATCGCCATCGTCAACAACGATGTCGCCGGAATTGATGCCAATCCGAAATCTCATCGACGCACCATCGGAGTCGTCGTCCATGTGCGATTGCCAGGCTATGGCACACGCCACCGCATCGACGACACTTTGGAATTCCACCAACAGGCCGTCGCCCATGAGTTTCACGATCCGGCCGCGATGGGATGCGATCAAGGGTTCGATGGTGTCGGCGCGAAGCGCCTTAAGAGCGGCAATCGTACCGGCCTCGTCTTCACCCATGAGGCGGCTATAGCCGACCACATCGGCAGCCAAGATGGCAGCCAGCTTGCGTTCCACGCTGACCCTCCTCTAACCGGAGACTAGAGTAGTTTTTGGCTACGTGGAATTGGGACGGGGATCATCACCACGAGCGATGCCAATTCGCGCGCGAATGGCGTAACGTCGATTCGCAGCAAGGATCGGCGGCCATGGCGAAACCAAAAGACGATCTGAAGGCACGACGGCGGCAACGGCGCGAACGCCGTGAGGCCGGCGCCGACGCGGTCACGGCGATACCGCAATTGCCGTGGACGCAGCCACGCCGCCCCTTTCCGCCGGTCGATCTCATCTCCGCCGACCAGATCGAGGCGATCCATCAGGCCTCGCTGAAGGTGCTCGAAGAAATCGGCATGCAGATCCTGCTGCCTGAAGCGCGCGAGATGCTGCGTAAGACAGGCGCGCTGGTCGACGGCGAGATGGTCAGGATCGGCCGCGATATGGTCGAGTCCTCGATCGGGTCCGCGCCTGAAGAGTTCACCTGGCACGCGCGCAATCCCGAGCATTCGCTTCGCATCGGCGGGCCGTGGATCATGTTCACGCCGGTCGGCGGGCCGCCCAACTGTTCGGACCTGGATAACGGCCGCCGGCCCGGCACGCTGGCCGATGGCGAGAATTTTCTGAAGCTCTGCCAGTTCTTCAACATCATCCACATGGCGGGCCAAGGCGTCGACGCGATCGACGTGCATGCCTCGATCCGGCATCTGAAAATCGGCCACGCCCGCGCAACCCTGACCGACAAGGTCGGGTTTGCGTCGGCGACCGGACGTGACCGGCTTTATGACGGCATCCATATGGCGCGCATCGCACGCGGCGTCAGCGAGGATCAGTTGCTCGATGAACCGTCGGTCATGACGGTCGTCAACACCAACTCGCCGCTCAAGCTCGACGGGCCGATGACCATGGGCATCATCGAGATGGCGCGTATGGGTCAGGTCTGCTGCGTCACACCGTTCACGCTCGCCGGCGCCATGGCGCCCGTCACCATGGCGGGTGCCTTGGTGGAACAGAACGCCGAAGCGCTCGCCGGTCTAACCATTCATCAGCTCGCGCGCCCCGGCGCGCCGTTCATCTATGGCGGATTCACATCGAACGTCGACATGAAGTCGGGCGCACCGGCCTTCGGTACGCCCGAATACATGAAGGCATGCCTGGTCGGCGGCCAGCTCGCCAGGCGCTACCGCCTGCCCTACCGCACGTCGAACACCAACGCCGCCAATGCGGTCGACGCCCAGGCAGCTTATGAAAGCGTGTTCTCGCTATGGGGCGCCATCATGGGCGGCGGCAACCTGATCGCCCATGGCGCCGGCTGGATGGAAGGCGGCCTGGTCGCGAGCTACGAAAAGTTCATCGTCGATATCGAACTGCTGCAGACCGTCTCTGAGTTCTTGAACCCGCTCGATACGTCCGACGCCGCGCTCGGCCTCGACGCCATGCGCGAGGTCGGCCCCGGCGGTCATTTCTTCGGCGCCCAGCACACGCTGGAACGCTACACCAGCGCCTTCTACGCGCCGCTGATCTCCGACTGGCGCAACTTCGAGCAGTGGCAAGCCGCGGGCTCGCCAACCGCCGAGATAAAAGCCAACAAGCTCTGGAAACAGGTGCTCGCCGAATACGAGGAACCCGCCATGGATCCGGCGATCCGCGACGCGTTCGATACCTTCATCGCGCAGCGCATCGAACAAGGCGGCCAGCCGACGGATTTCTAGACGTCCTAAGCCGCATAATCCGGCTGTTCGCGGTCGAGGATGCGTTTGAGCGCGGCGAAGTGCGTGTGCGCGCCTTCGCGTCCACCGCTCTGCCGGTTCATCTGGCTCGCGGTCAGCGCGGCGACGTCCTGGGGTACGCGTTTGAGCGGCTGACCGGTCGAGAGCGCCAGAACGAGAGTCCGGCAGGTCTGCTCGAGGTAATAGAGATCGTCATAGGCTTCTGCGACCGTGCGCCCGGCGATCATGACGCCGTGGTTGGCCATCAGCAGGATATCGGCGTCGCCCATGACACGGGCCAGCCGGTCGCCTTCGTCGGTATCGAAGGCGAGGCCCGTGTAGTCGTCGTCATAGGCAATGCGGCCGTAGAAGCCGAGCTCGTTCTGGCTGGCCATGGGAAACCGGAAATCCTCCAGCATGGTCAGCGCCGTTGCCCACGGCATGTGGGTGTGCAGCAGGCAGCGGGCGTCCGGCCGCGCGCGATGGATCGGCGCGTGAATGTAGAACGCCGTCGCCTCCGCGATACCGTCGCCGGCGATGACGTTGCGGTCGAAATCGACCTCGATCAGGTTGGACGCGGTGACTTCCGACCAGTGCAGGCCATAGGGGATCAACAGAAACCGGTCATCGCTCTCCGGCGCCATCATGGTGAAGTGGTTGCAGATGCCTTCGTTGAAACCCTGCTTGGCGGCCAGCCGATAGGCAGCGGCAAGATCGATGCGCGTTTGGTTGAGATTGTCGGCCATGGTTGGGGCTCCACGGTTAGGCTTGTTGTCGGCGCCGCGACTTTAGGCGATGCGGCAGGCCACCACCAGCCAAGGCGGTGCCGGCACGCTTCACCGCCATCTAACGCAATGCCGCGACCACGGACAGCCCGGCGCAAGCCCCGTCATCGCTTGCCGACCAGGATGTACCTGACCGGCATGTTGGTCGCGCGCTGATGATAGATGTCGAACTCAACAGCGCTGATGTTGTTGGGGTGTTCGCGGAACGTCTCGATCGTGAAACCCGCGCCCAGCATCGCCGTCATGATGTCGCTCAAGGTTTGGAAGAACCAAGAGTGGGTCGCGCCCTCGCCGGTGCCGGTACCGTCATAAACAATCGCGCCTTCTTCTTCCAAAGGCGCCGACCGGATGGAGTCGTTGGTCGGCTCGAATGGTTTGTCGCTCTCCGGCTCGAACATGTTCATGATCGGGTGTTCTTCATGAATGACGAGCCGCCCACCGGACCGCAGCAAGCGGGCCGGCAAGTCGAAGAACGCGGCGAGGTCCGGCATCCAGCCGAACACACCGATGGTGATGAGCGCAATATCGAAGGACTGGTCCCAGTCGCTTTCGATGGCATAAACGTCGCTCGCAGCCCTGCTCCAGAAACGGCTCGGACTGGTCGAAGCCGACGCAGCGCGCCGCGCCCATGTTCTTGACCGACAGCAACTCGCGTCCGTTGTCGCAGCAGATCTGCACGACGTCACGGCCGGCGACGCCGATGTCTTGAAGCACGGTCGTCTCGACGTCGCCCAGGCGCGAAAAACCGGGCTGGGCAAAACCCTCCCGCAGTTTCTTGGCTTCGTCGTTGTCGCGGTGAAATTGCGCACAGTGATCCCAGGCCACCCGGCTGGCCGGCGGCGATCCTGGGCGTCGGCATCCTGCTGGCTGGCGTATTGCGCGCCCACGGTCACAGCTTGATCGCCGCCATCGCCAAAGCCTACTGATGGCCGGCAAGAGCGGCGTTCCATAACCGTGCTGCCGCCTCCGGTTTGCGCTAAGATGGCGGCCGGAGGATAGGGCGATGGCAGCGCTGTGCCGGGATTGCGGCAAGACGGACGAGGCGGATTTCCGGACCTGCCCGGCCTGCGGTTCCGAGCGCGCCGTCAGGCACCCGGAGCTGCTGACATTGCCGATCGCCCACCTGGATTGCGACGCCTTCTATGCCGCCATCGAAAAACGTGACAACCCGTCGCTGATCGACAAGCCCGTCGTTGTCGGCGGGCGCCAAAGGGGCGTCGTGGCGGCCGCTTGCTATAACGCGCGCACCTATGGCATCCGTTCGGCCATGCCGATGTTCAAGGCGCTCCGGGCCTGCCCCCACGCCGTCGTCATTCGCCCGGATATGAAGAAATACGCCGCGGTCGGCCGCCAAGTGCGCGAGATGATGGAGGCGCTGACGCCGCTGGTCGAACCGCTCTCGATCGACGAGGCATTCATGGATCTAAGCGGCACCACCGCGCTTCATCGCGGCGCGCCCGCCAAGACCCTGGCGCGGCTGGTGCGGCGCATCGAGAACGAGATCAAGATCACCGTCTCGATCGGACTCAGCTACAACAAGTATCTGGCGAAGATCGCCTCGGACCTCGATAAACCACGCGGCTTTGCCGTCATCGGCCAGGCGGAGGCCAGAGGTTTCCTGGCCGACAAGCCGGTCAGCATGTTGTGGGGCGTCGGTAAGGCGATGCAGAAGACCCTGGCGCGCGACGGCATCACCTTGATTGGCGAGATCGCGCGGCTCGACGAAGACGAGATGGTGCGCCGCTACGGCGAAATCGGCCACCGTCTGTCGCAATGCGCGCGTGGCGAGGACGCCCGGCCGGTCGATCCGCGCGGCGAGGCCAAGAGCGTGTCGTCGGAAACCACGTTTGACAGCGACATCGCCGATGTCGCCCGCCTGAAGCCGATCCTCTGGCGCCTGGCCGAGACCGTCTCCCGCCGGATGAAACGTTCGGGTATTGCCGGCGGCGGCGTGACGCTGAAACTGAAGACCGCCGATTTCCGCATCATCACGCGCAGCCGCCAGCTCGCCGGCCCGACCCAGCTCGCCGCACGTTTCTATGAGGCCGCCGAGCCGTTGCTGGAGCGCGAGGCCGACGGGCGCCCGTTCCGCCTGATCGGCATCGGCGCCCATGACCTCGGACCGGTCGACGCGCCGGGTCAGATCGACATGTTCGGCGGCGGCAAGGCTCAGGACGACAAGGTCGAGGCCGCGCTGGACGCCGTGCGCGAACGGTTCGGTGACGAGGCCGTCGTCAAAGGGCGCGGCTTCGGCACCAAGCTGGTGCGTCAGGGGCCATCGAAAACCTGACCCGCGCTAGAGAAGATCCTGTTTTTTGGCATCGCTTCGCGATGGCATGAAGGCAGGTGAATCTGCTCCAATCATAGATGGAGAGCGGATTCACATGGTTAGGTGGAACCGTCAAGCGGTTCAACCTAACCATGATCCGCTCTAGAGCTTGACCAGCTCTTTGTGGCCAAAACCCTTCTTGTAGTCGATCAGCGAGATAACCACCGGTTCGATGCGATAAAAGGCCAGACTGATGGCCGCATCATCGTCGGCGGGCTCGTACTGTGCTGCCTGCGGGAACTTCGTCAAGAGCAGCGTGCCTATCTTCTCTTGTTCGGCCGGATCGGTGACGGCGATCGCCAGGGCGCCCATCGACAGGCTCTCGATGTCGTCCCAGCTCTCGTAGTCGCGGTCTATCGCCAGCGACACCTTGTTGTTTCGTATGATGTTCCGGGCCTTCTGCGCGTCCGATGGCGTCATGAAATAGATGGTCATGCCGTCATTGACGTAGCTGACCGTGGTCGCCTGTGGAAATCCATCCTCTCGGACGGTAGCGATTGTCATATCGTTGACATCGTCGATGATCGACACGATTTGCTCGCGCAGTTTCTGGTTCAAGGCTCTCTCCCGGCGCAATGGTTCAGCCCATTGAACCGGCGCGCGCACAATTGAGCCTTGATGCAGGTCAACAAACGATCCGCGGTACGTCACAAACAAAGAGGGCGTCCCGGTAACCGGGACGCCCTCCTAGCCTGGCTTGGTTCGGTTGACGCGGGGAAGGATACGAAAACCGGAACTGTTGCCGAAGGCTTGCGCTTACATCGGCGGCATGATCACCGTGTCGATGACATGGATGACGCCGTTATCGGTTTCGATGTCGGCGGCGACCACCTGGGCGTCGTTGACGAAGACGTCACCGGACGTGCCGTTGACGTGCACCTTGCTGCCCTCGACGGTGTCGACCGACGCCTTCTGGCCGGCGACTTCGCTCGACATGACCTTACCGGGTACGACGTGATAGGTGAGAATGGCGACCAGCGTCTCGCGGTTCTCCGGCAGCAGCAGGTCATCGACCGTGCCGGCGGGAAGTTTCGCGAACGCCTCATCGGTCGGCGCGAAGACGGTGAACGGGCCGGGGCCCTGGAGCGTCTCAACCAAGCCGGCGGCCTGGACCGCGGCGACAAGCGTGTTGAAGTCGTCGGCCGCGACTGCCGTTTCGACGATATCGGCGGCACGCGCCGAAAGGGATCCAAGTGCGACCGTAGCGGCGACGGCGCCCGCAATTAAAAGGCGTTTCATAAGCGTTTCTCCTCTGCGTTTCATGCCCAACGGGATGGTGACCACGCGGCGCCGCGAGTCATTGAAGGAACGTTCTGCCCGAAGTTACGCAGACCCCATCCCGATGGATCAGGAAGAGGAGAAAAAAGTTGCCGGGTAGTCAGGGGGCGATCCCAGCCAGCCCCAAAACTGTCAGGTCTCGCCTGGACGATCGATGATGACGGTCTCGCTGGTCAGGGTCTGGTGGACCGGGCAGCGCTCGGCGATTTCCAACAGGCGCTGCCGCTGATCGGCATCAAGGTCACCTTCCAGATCGATGGTGCGCTCGATGCGGTCGACGCGGCCTTCCTCGGTCTCGCACTCCGCGCAATCCTCAGCGTGGATCTTCTTGTGCGAAAGCGTGATAGCGGTTCGTTTCAGCGGCCACTTCTTGCGGTTGGCGTACATCCTGAGCGTCATCGAGGTGCAGGCGCCAAGTGCTGCGAGCAGCAGATCGTAGGGCCCGGGGCCGCCGTCCAGGCCGCCGACATCCATCGGCTCGTCGGCAACGAAACGGTGGCGGCCGGCCTCCACCGTCTGCCCGAACGGTCCCATACCGGATTCCGAGACGCGCACCGTGCCTGGCGGCAGCGCCGCCCCGTCCGCTGCCTCAGCCTCGGTATTCTCCGGCGCCGGCAGATACCGTTCGGCCCAGGCCGCGAGCACACTGGCGACGTAGAGGCTATCGGCTTTGCCGGTCAGCAGGTGGTCGGCGTCATCCAGCGAGACGAAACTCTTGGGGTGTTTGGCCGCGTTATAGATATGCCCGGCGTTCTCCACACCGACGGTCTGATCGAGCGGTGAATGGAACACGATCAGCGCCTTTTTCAGTTTGGCGACATCATCCAGCAGTTTCTGGTTCTCCAGATCCTCCAGGAACTGTCGGCGGATAGTGAAGGGTCTGCCACCCAAATTGACTGCCGCCTCGCCGTCTTCTTCGATCTCACAGATCGCATCGTCAAACAGATGCTCGACATGCGTGGGATCGGCCGGCGCGCCGATGGTGGCGACCGCGACCGCTTCGGGAATCCGGCTCGCCGCCGACAACACAGCCGCCCCGCCCAAACTGTGGCCGATCAGCAGCGCCGGCGGCTTTTCATGCTGCCTGAGCCAATCGGCCGCTGCCAGGATGTCATCGACATTGGACGAAAAGTTCGTGTTGGCGAAATCGCCCTCGCTGCCGCCCAGCCCGGTAAAGTCAAAGCGCAGCACACCGAAACCCAGTTCGCTCAACGCGCGCGATACCCTGGCTGGCGCCAGGCTGTCCTTCGAACACGAAAAGCAATGGGCGAACAGTGCGACCGCGTGCAATTCGCCATCCGGCAGGTCCACGCGCGCCGCAAGTTTTCCGCCCATGGATCCGGGAAACTCAATCTTCTTTGATCGCGCCAACCTTACCTCCCCTATCGCGTCGCCCGCCTAGCTGCCGTGCAGTTCATCGGCCACAAAAGCCGCAATCACGTCGTCGATCGTCGCATCACCCTCGAACCCCAAACGGCCGGCCCGGCGCGCGACGATAGCGCGCGGCCAGCCATCGACGATGCTTTGGATCGCCGGGTCGTGCTGGAACGAAATTCGATTGGCCGCCTCATCGCCGCCGGCGCGGCGCACCGCCTCGACTATCTCTGCCATGGTGACGGTGATGCCGGGCAGCAGGACGGAACGGTCGTGACCCAGTTTTTCGTCGGCGAGGCCGGCGACCCAGACAAAGGCGTCGATGGCGCGGCGCGGCGACAGGATCACCATGCTGCTTTCCGGCGTCACCGGACAGGCGAAATCGACGCCGCTTAGGGGCTCGCGCGCGATGCCGCTGGCAAAACCCGAGGCCGCACGGTTCGGTTTGCCGGGACGCACGACGATCGTCGGCAGGCGCACCGTCCGGCCGTCGATCAGGCCGCGCCGGGTGAAGTCCATGACCATCAGTTCGCCCGCCACCTTCTGCACGCCATAGGACGTCGCCGGCGTCAGTGGTGTCGTGTCGTCGATGGTCGCCGGCAGGTCGCCGCCATAGGCCGCGATGGAGCTGGAGAAAACCAGCAGCGGATTGCGCCGGCCACTGCGGCATGCCTGCAAGACGTTGCGCGTGCCGTCCAGATTGACGCTTAAACCCAGATCCAGGTCCTGCTCCGCCTCACCGCTAACAACGGCGCCCAGATGGAACACAGCGTCGGCGTCGGCGACCACGCCGGTCACCTGATCGGGGTCGGTCAGGTCACCAACCACGGTTAGAACACGCGCGTTGTCAAAAAACGTATTGCCGGCCATGCGGTCAAACAAAACGAGCTGGTCGATCGTCTGCCCGTTCAGGCGTCCGTCAGCAAGCAGCCGTTCGGCAAGTTTGCGGCCGAGGAACCCAACGCCCCCGGTGATGACGACTTTCAAGGTGCAAGCTCGCTTCGCGCCGCGGCTAGCGCGCGCACGTGGTCGGGACCCAGGCCGCAGCAGCCGCCAATCAGGCGCGCGCCCCATTCGACCCAGTTCTTGGCCTCATGCACCAGGTCGGCGGGCTCGATGATGTCGACGAACTGCCAGTTGGGCATCGTGAAGTAGCCGGATTCCGGATAGACCCCAAGCGGGCCGGACCAGCGCGCCTTGACCATGGCGAGCGCGTCCTCGGTGACGCGGATATCGCTGTGCATGATGTTGACGACGTCGGGATCCATCGGCAGCAACGCGTCCAGAACGTCAGCGAAGCGAATGTCGGGGTAGTCGAAAGCGACGAGCTCGTCGTTGCCCTCCGCGCGGCCGCACGACATACCAAGCCAGACCGGCAAGCGGCTACGTTTCGCGGCCGCCATTGCCAGCGGCGCACGATCCAGATCCTCCATCATCTCCAGCGCGATCGCGTCGACGCCCTCTTCCTCGAACACGCGCACCATCAGGTCGAAGCCTTTGGCTGCCTCGTCGGTGGTCGGCGGCGCGACCGGACTGTCGATATCGCCACCGGCGCCCATGGTCGAGATCGAGCCGATGACCGCGACGTCGGGCCGACCGGCGGCAAGACGCGCCTGATGGGCCAGCCGCACAGCCTGACGCAGGCCGTCTTCGGCCTGATCGGCGTAGCGTGTCTTGGCCAGCATGAAGGGCGACATGCCGAAGGTGTTGGTGATGATCGCCTCGGCGCCAGCGTCGATGTAATCACGGTGGGCGGCGATAACGGCGTCTGGATAGTCAATGACGGCCGCGCCACTCCAGGCCAGTGCATCCATCGGCACGCCACGGTGCTCCAACTCGGTACCCATAGCGCCATCGATGATGACGAGCTCACCACCACGCAGTCTTTCTTCGATCGTCGCCAACGCCCGTCTCCCCTGAGCCAGTTAGGAGACTGTTATAGCAAGCCGCATCACCGCGGGCGATGGCCCACGGTGCGGACGATGGCTGAGATCTACTGTTTGGTAACGCGCTCGGCGATCAGGCTTTCTTGGACGCTCTTTCGTTGACGCTACGAGACGGCGGCTTGGCCACAATCACTGTCCGGGCAAGCATTGGCCGCGCCACGGCGCTTCCGCTTTGGCGAATCGGCCGAATCGCAGGTCGAACCATCACGCGAAGATGCCTTTGGCGCCGCGCTGTGCACGGTTGCAAAGCCGGAGGAACTGGCAACGGCGACGGTGCCAGGTTTCTTCTTTTCCATGAGCATCTCCCTTGTGTTTGAGCCACTGGGCGGGCTTATAGCCACCAGCCGTGACACCGTCGTGACATGCGCGGGCCACAACCCATACATGACAAACCGGTGTCTTGACCGGGATAGGATGAACAACTTATGGAGGAACTGCGCCTCTGGAGGGTCAGCATAGCATGACCAGCAGCCATGACGAACGGTTACGTGACGGCCTCGACCAACTAAAGGCCGAAGGACGCTATCGCATCTTTGCCGATTTGGAGCGTATTGCCGGGCGTTTCCCGCGTGCCCACCACCGTGATGAAACAGGTGAGGTTCGTGAGGTAACCGTCTGGTGCTCCAACGATTATTTGGGTATGGGCCAGCACGAAAAAGTTGTATCGGCAATGCACGACACGCTGGACAACTGCGGTGCCGGCGCCGGCGGCACCCGTAACATTTCCGGCACCACGCACAATCACGTTTTGTTGGAAAAGGAGCTCGCCGGTCTGCACGGCAAGGAATCGGCCCTGCTGTTCACCTCCGGCTATGTCGCCAATCAGACGACCCTGGCCACACTGGGCCGCCACCTGAAGGGCTGCGTCATCCTGTCGGACGCCGACAACCACGCCTCGATGATCGACGGCATCCGGGCTAGCGGCGCCGAGAAGCACATCTTCCGCCACAGCGATGCCAAGGACCTCGACCGGTTGCTCGGCGAAGTTCCCGCCGAACGGCCCAAGCTCGTCGCCTTCGAAAGCGTCTATTCCATGGATGGCGACATCGCGCCGATCGCTGACCTGTGCGACGTCGCGGAGCGCCACGGCGCGATGACCTATCTGGACGAGGTGCACGCGGTCGGCCTCTACGGTCCCCACGGCGCCGGCGTTGCCGAGCGTGACGGCGTCGCCGACCGGCTCGACATCATCCAGGGCACGCTGGGCAAGGCCTTTGGATGCATGGGCGGCTACATCGCCGGCTCCTCCACCCTGTGCGACTTCGTCAGAAGCCACGGTTCCGGATTCATCTTCACCACATCCCTGCCGCCGATGCTTCTGGCCGGCGCGCTGGCCAGTGTGCGTCACCTGAAGACGAGCAATACCGAACGCGAACGCCACCAGGAGCGCGCGCGGCGGCTGAAGGATCTGCTTGCCGCCGCCGGTCTTCCGGTGGTCATGACGCCCAGCCACATCGTGCCGGTCATGGTTGGCGATGCCACCGCCTGCAAGCAGGCGAGCGACCTCCTGCTCAGTGAGCATGCGATCTATGTCCAGCCGATCAACTACCCGACGGTGCCGCGCGGCACCGAACGGCTGCGCATCACGCCGACGCCGCTGCACGGCGACACGGAGATGGACCAACTGGTCAACGCTCTCACGGACGTCTGGTCACGGCTGGGTCTGAAACACGCGGCCTAGGTCGTTTCCGGTTTAGTTGGCATCGCCGGCCCACTCCCCCTCCCGACCACCCCGAGGATGCTGCCATGGGTGGCCGGGAGGGGAGCGGGCCGGCGCCGAACCAGCGTCAGCGAGAAAGATTCTAGACCGGGCCTTGGCGCGCTACCGCTCATCGTCTCTGGATGCCGCCAGGTAGTCCTGTAGCGGCCGGTCAACCTCGATAATATGGTTGAGGGAGGCCTCCAGGTACTCCGCGAGTTCGCTGCTCAACTGCTGCAGGTTTTCCAGGTTGATCAGCCGGTAGATGCTATGCAGCACGTCGATCAAGCCCTCGTGGCTCGCCTGATGTTCGGCGGCATCGGGATAACGGCATCGTTCCATCACCGCGACCTCGTTGTCGAAATGCGTTTGCTGATGGATCTGTAGCTGCATCAAGAGCTTGGTGGCGCGGTCGACATCCTTGCCATCGATCGCGTCCCTGATGTCGTGGACGGTTTGCACGAGCTGGTCGTGCTCCGACTTCATTTGTTCGAGAGCGCCGTCCAGCGGGTCGTCTGTCATCCCATCACTCACATCAACCTTTTTGGGCGTTCGGCTTCCGTCCTTCTACCCGGTTGTGACCCTGACGGGCCTTCACGCAACCGACATTGACACAGGTCAAGGGCAGCCGGTCCGACACCGTGTTTGATGCCAGTGTCACCTCAGGCATGCGGGTGTGCCAGGGCATACATCGGCGACATGACAGACGCGTTAGCGGTCAAGACCTCAGCAACGAACACCAAGGGCCGCCGGCTGGCTGGCCCGATGGCTGCTTTCGTTTTCCTGGGGGTGCTCACCGCCACCTTGATCCCACTCGTCATCGTCTACGCCCTGCTTGTCGACGTTGCGCTATCCAACACCAACGAGCTGGTTCGCGATAAAGCCGCCATCATTGTCAGCGCGGTCGAAGACCACGTTACCGGCTATCTGGACCCGATACCCGAACAGATCGAGGAAGTCGCGGAGCTGCTCGGTGCCCGGGACCTGACGATCGACGACACCGAGGCATTCGATGATCTGTTCCAGGCCGCCATGGCAGCGACACCCCAGGTCGCCACGCTCTCTTATGCCACAGCCGACGGTCAAGTTCTGCGGGTCTATCGCGACCGTGAAACCGACCGGGTGCTGCATGACGACTGGTCCGACGATCCGGCGTTCATGGCAACGCTCGAGACGTTTGCCAACGCGGCCAACCCCGCCTGGGATGGCATCTTCATCGCCGAAGCGGTGAACCGGCCTTTCATCAACTACATCTTTCCCGTCTATCGCGACACGTTTCAGGGCATTTTGATCGCCAGCGTTTCGTTGGAGGAACTGTCGCGCTATATGCTGACGTTCGAGAAAGGGTTTCTGGGAACGCCGTTCCTGTTGCGCGGCGCCGACAGTGTGCTGGCTCATCCACGCCTGCCCGATCTCTACGGTCAACTGACGGACGCTGCGCCGCTGCCCCGCCTGAACGAGATCGACGACCCCCTCCTGGCAGGCATGTGGAACGGTCAACTGGACGGCGACCACGTGAACCGTTTTACCGGCAGCGTCAGCGCGCGTGTCGTCGAATGGAACGGCGAGACTGAAGTCTTTCTCTATCGCCCACTGCACGGCTATGATACCGCGACCTGGTATGTCGCGACGCACCTGCCGCTTTCGACGATCGCGCCGCAGCTCGACCGGCTGGATATTCTGTCGACCGCGGCGCTTGCCGCCGTTATCTGTGCGTTCGCGATATCGCTCTTTCTTAGCCACACGCTGACACGTCCGATCCGCCGGCTCGCGGCCGCCATGCGCCAGATTGCCGAACTGCAATTCGACGCACCGCGGGAGCCAACCCGCAGCACCTTCGTCGAGGTCGAGGACGCCATGGCCGCGTGCGATCACGCGCGCCGCAGCCTCAAGACGTTCGGGCGTTACGTCCCCAGAAAACTGGTCCGCAAGCTGCTCGATGCCGACCATGCCGGCCGCATGCCGGGCACACAGACCGACATCACGGTCCTGTTTACCGACATCATGGGTTTCACCGCGATGTCGGAGAAGATGTCGGCGGTGCAGTTGGAGGAGTTCCTGAACGAACACTTCGCCCTGTTGGACGCATGTATCGAAGCCTCTGACGGCACGACCGACAAATACATCGGCGATTCCTTGATGGCGTTTTGGGGCGCACCGGAGCGGCAGGACGATCAGGCCCTGCGAGCCTGTCAAGCGGCGGCGGCGATCGCGCGCGCGATCCGCGACAACAACGACAAGAGAGAGCGCAACGGTCTTGACCGCGTTCAACTGCGCATTGGCATCCATTCCGGTCCCGTTGTGGTCGGCGATATCGGGCCGACGGGCCGCGTCAACTATACCGTCGTCGGCGACAGCGTGAACATCGCCGAACGGCTCGAAGAACTCGCCCGTAATGTGCCACACCGCAATGGCGATGTCGGCGCGGTAATCAGCCAGCAGACCGCGATGGCGGCCGGCGGCGATCTGCCGACGCGTTCGCTGGGGCGACATGTGCTGCATGGGCGGCGCGGTCGCATCGAAGCCCTTGTTCTCGATCTCGACCACGTACCGGCCCCCTAGAAAGGAAACGCCGATGGATCTTCACAAGCGCATCCTGGAATGGCAGGCCGCACACCCCATCACCACCTGGATCTTCTGGCTCATCGTCTGGGCCATCGTCCTGGTGCTGCTCCTGTGGCCCGAAACCGTGGCCTAAGCGGGCATGGCGCCCTGCAGTTGATCATGGGAGAATGCCGCGCAGGGATAAACGGGGCCAATGGCTTTATCGCTTTCCTATATTGTGGAGACCCTCGCGACCAGCGCTGCGGAATCGCTGATCGATCCCGTCTATTTTGTCGTCTACCTCGCCGCCGGCATCCTGATCCGCAAGTTCTGGTGGGCGGTGGCTGCGGGATTGGCCTGGCCCGTCCTGATTGACGCCGGCGCCTGGATCATCTACCCCGGCGACAGCCTGCCATGGGGCCAGGTCGGCCCGATCATCGGCGGCCCCATCGCGACGGCGGTGATCTGGTGGATCAGGAACCTGTTCCGGCAGAAGACCGACGGCGATGCGAACGGCTAGGCAGTTGTTGCCGGCCTAGGCATCGGCGTCATACATCGTCACGAACTCCAGAAACTTTGAGGCTTCCAGCATGTCGGCGGCGACGAAACGCACCGTATAGGCGGCGGGACGTTCGACAATCGACAGATAATCGAGCAGTTCCGGCTGCATGCGGTTCTTGAAGTCGATTTCCATCGTGACTGGCGCGTCAACACCGCGCGGCTTGAAGTCGCCGAGCCGTTCCATGGCAACCGCCGCTTTGTGGCGCACCAGCTCGCGGGCATCTTCAGGCCGCAGTGTCCGTGCCGACAACGTGCCGTGCGCCCACTTCACTTCCGCAGTCTCGATGTCGCCGAACACGTCACGGGCATGGGCACAGTAGACGTCGTCGCCGGTTGCCAGAACCACGGGCACGTGGAAGTGGGCGGCGATCGCCGCGCTCAGCACCGTCTCCGACGCGACCTCGCCGTTCAGCCTGATCTCGCGGATGCCACCGGTCATGGTGTGTGCCAGAACGCCGCCCATCGCGGTCGATCCGGCGTGATAGCCGATCAGCATGGCCGCCGCGAAAGACCCGGTCTCCAGCCCCTGCATCATGGCCAGTGGCCGGGGCCAGGAGCGGATCACCTGCGTGCCCTCGGGCAAACGCTCCAACAGCAAGTTTTCCCCGCTGCCGTGGGAGTCACTGACCACGATCTCCTCAACACCGGCGCCTTCGGCCGCCTCGCACGCCGCGACGACCTCGTCGGTCATCCAGGCGCGCGCGCGTTCGTATTCGAACCCCTTGGGTGATGTGTGGTTGCGCGTAACGACACCGGCGATGCCTTCGATGTCGGCGGAAATGTACAAACGCATGACGGCCCTCCCCTAGAGCAGATCCTGTTTTGATGGGATCGCTTCGCGATTCCGTCAAGGCAGGTGAGTCTGCTCTACTTATGGATAGAGAGCGGATTCACATGGTTAAGTGGAACCGCTTAACGGTTCCACTTAACCATGATCCGCTCTAACACCGATCATAGCGCGCGGGGCTAAAGCCGTATCGTTCAATTCACCTCAGTCGGCCCAACCTATGCGGCAAGCGCCCGGGTCAGGTCGTCCTTGACGTCCTCGGCGTCTTCCAGGCCGACATGCAGGCGCACCAGACCGTCGCCGATACCCAGGTGATCACGCTCTTCCTGGCTCAGCCGCTGATGGGTTGTGGTCGCCGGATGGGTGATCAGGCTTTTCGAATCACCCAGATTGTTCGAGATGTCGATCAGCTTGAGCGCGTTCAGGAACCGGAACGCGCGATCCTTGCCGCCGTCCAACTCAAACGCCACAACGCTGCCACCGTCGGACATCTGCCGCTTCACCAGCGCGCGCTGCGGATGGCTGGCCAGCGTCGGATAAAGCGTCCGGATGATGCCGTTGCGGGTCTCCAGATGGCTCGCGACGTCGAACGCGTTCTGGCAATGACGCGCCATCCTGAGGTCAAGCGTCTCCAACCCCTTCAGCAGCAGCCACGCGTTGAACGGACTGAGCGATGGACCGGTATGGCGCATGAACGGCACCAGATTGTCTTTTACGAATTCCTCGCTGGCCAGGATCGCACCGCCCAGGCACCGGCCCTGGCCGTCGATATGTTTGGTCGCCGAATAGACGACGACGTCGGCGCCCAGCTCCAACGGTTTTTGCAGCAGCGGTGAGGCAAAGACGTTGTCGACGACAACCGTCGCGCCGGCCTCGTGCGCCAGGGTGCAAACCGCCGGCAAATCGATGATCTCCAGCGTCGGGTTGGATGGCGTCTCCAGAAACACCGCCTTGGCGCCCGGCTTCAGCGCATCGCGCCACTGATCGAGGTCGGTGCCGTCGACCAGTGTCGTCTCAACGCCATAGCGCGGCAGGATTTCGGAAACGATGAAATGGCACGAACCGAACAGGGCGCGCGACGCGACGACCCGGTCGCCTGCCTTAAGCTGGCACATCAGCGATGCGAACACCGCGGCCATGCCGCTTGACGTGGCGCGGCATGCTTCGGCGCCCTCCAATAGGCGCAACCGTTCCTCGAACATGCCAACGGTCGGGTTGCCGTAGCGCGAATAGATGTAACGGGGATCCTTGCCCTTGAAGGCGGCCTCGGCCGCTTCGGCACTTTCATAAACGTAACCCGACGTCATATAGAGCGCTTCCGACGTTTCGGCGAATGCGCTTCTTGCCAGACCGCCACGCACAAGCTCGGTCTGGGGACGATAGGTCGGGGTATCCTTGTCGGTCATAACGCGGCCTCCATATGAAAAAACCCCGACCGGCATATGGGGTCAGGGCTTTCGTTTCGGAAACCGCGACCTCTTTAGCGTTTTGTTTAACGTGGCCGCAAGCCGGTCGGCACAAATCACCACGTGATCTGCTAGGTAATCCCGCAAGCCCCGCGTGTCAAGGGGCGGTGTTTTGCCTAGAGCATGGCCTGCTCACAGAGGGTCGGTCCGGCCCGCTCCGCTCCCTGCCACCCATGGCAGCATCCTTGGGGTGGCCGGGAGGGGAGCGAGCCGGGGATGCCAACTATACCGCGAAAGCCCTAGAGACCCGGATGCGTGGTGATGCCCTCGATAATCATCTCGACGGCGATGGCCAGAACGATCATGCCGGCGAGCCGATTGATGACCATCAGGCCGGCGGTCCCCAACACGCGCCCAATTGGCGCGGCGGCGCAGTAGGCGATGGCGACGATGACGCCGAGGGCCACGATGATTAGCGAAATGACGCCTTGATGTTCGATCCCGGTGCTTTCGTGCGACTCGACAATGACCTTGGCGATCGCACCGGCGCCACCCAGCATGGGTATGCCGATCGGCACGATGCCGACATGGGTCCCGGACTGTCCCGCGACTTCATCCTCGACATTGACATCCGGCATGGGTGTCATCGCCAGCATCTGCAGACCGACAATAGCGATCACGATACCGCCGGCAATCTGGAACGATGGCAGCGACGATCCCAATGCCTGGACGACGGTTTCGCCAGAATATTGGAACACCAGCAGGGTCAACGTTACCGTTATGGCCGCCGCAATCGCAGCCTTGATCCTGCCATTGCTTGTGAGATGCGACGTCAGCGCCAAAAACAACGGAATGCTTGTAAATGGATCGACCAGGGCAAGCAGTCCAACCGAAAATCGTGTGTACTCAGACCAGCTTTCCAAGATTCGATCCCTGACGATTCAACGTGAGAGGCCCCAAGGCGTACTGCCCCCTTGATGGTGTTTGCGCAGCGCGTCTCCTCAAGCAATAGACCAGTGACGGGGCCCTGCCAACACTCCTGCTGACGCAGGGGAAAGCACTCGGCTTGGGCGCCAAGGGTTGTCATTGCCGCGAATGCCTGTTTTTAGTGTGCCCAACGTGTTGATGGGGGAAATCAGTCCGATGTCGTGGGAATTGTGGATCGCGTTTGTCGTGGCCAGTTCGGCGCTCTTGGCCATACCCGGCCCGACCGTCCTGATCGTGGTGAGTTACGCGCTGGGCAAGGGGCGGCGAACCGCGTGGGCGACCGTGCCGGGTCTGACACTCGGCGACTTCACCGCCATGACCATATCGCTGATGGGCGCCGGTGCGATTCTGGCCGCCTCGGCCGAACTCTTCACCGTTCTGAAACTTGCCGGCGCCGGGTATCTCATCTGGCTGGGGATCAAGTTGTGGCGCGCCCGGCCCGATCCCGACGCCACGATGGGTGCGGCAATCGGTGCCGAAGACCGGCGGATGTTCTGGAACAGTTTCGTCGTGACGGCGCTCAACCCAAAAAGCATCGTCTTCTTTATCGCTTTCGTGCCCCAGTTCATCGACCCCACCGCGCCCGTCTTCTGGCAATTTGTCATCCTGGAAGCGACGTTCCTGTTCCTGGCCGCGGTCAACGGCGTCATCTGGGCCGTGCTGGCCGGCAACATGCGGGCCCGCTTCCAGCGGCCCGCGGTACTGCGCATGGCCAACCGCATCGGCGGCTCTTTCTTGATCGGCGCGGGTCTCTTGACCGCCTTCGCGCGACGCACCGGCTAAGCCCGCGTGGGTGATGACCGTCGGCTCAAGGCGGCGCGGCGCGCCATCGCCCTGGTACGCGACCGGGTCGATGCGCACTTCTCGATCCGCCTGTGGGACGGATCGCTGGAACCTTTGGGAAGCAACGTCGTTCCGGGCCTTGCCATCCAAATCAACACGCCGGGCGTGTTGCCGTCGATCCTGCGCCGCCCCAGTCTCGATCGGCTGATCCGTCACTACGCCCACGGCCGCCTGGATATCGAAGGCGGCACGCTGGTCGATATCGCCGGTCCGTTTGCCGTGGACAAGGCCGCGCGGCGTCGGTTCAAGACGGTCAACAAACGCGCCCTCCTCACCGCTCTGTGGCCACTCCTGATCGCCAAGGCCGATCATCCCGACGCCAGCCGTCAGTTCGATGATGACTCCGAAGGCGCCGACCGCGGGCAAGACGACAACCGGCGCTTCATTCAGTTCCACTATGACGTCGGCAACGACTTCTATCGGCTCTTCCTGGACCCGCGGATGCAATACTCCTGCGCCTGGTATCCGACCTGGGACACCAGCCTGGAAGATGCCCAGGAAGCCAAGCTCGACATGACCTGCCGCAAGCTTCGCCTGAAACCGGGCGAACGCCTGCTCGACATCGGCTGCGGCTGGGGCGGTCTTTTGATCCACGCAGCCCAGAACTATGGCATCACCGGTCACGGCGTCACCTTGTCGGAAGAGCAACTGGCCTTGGCGCGGGCGCGAATCGATGAACTTGGACTTGGCGATCGCATCACGCTGGAGCTCAAGGACTATCAAAACCTTGACGGCCAATTCGACAAGATTGCGTCAATCGGCATGTACGAGCACATCGGCCTGGACAATATCCCAGCCTACTTCGCCAAAGTTCAGACGTTGCTCGCCGAAAGCGGCCTGTTCCTCAACCACGCCATTTCGCGCGGTGCGAAAAAACGCAAGAAACGCTTTTCCAAACGCCCGGAACAAAAAGCGCTGCAGAAGTACATATTCCCAGGCGGCGAGCTCGACGATATCGGTCACACAATCGCGGCGATGGAGCAGCACGGTTTCGAGGTGCACGATGTCGAGGGCTGGCGGGAGCACTATCAAAAGACGACGCGGATCTGGTGCGAACGGTTGACCGCGCGCCGTGACGAGGCGGTGGCTTTGGTCGGACCGGAAACCTATCGTATATGGGTTGCCTATCTGGGTGGCTGTTCGCTGGCGTTCCAGCGCGGGTCGGCACGTATCTATCAGACGCTTGCCGGCAAGTCGGCGAAGGGTTCGGCCGCCGTACCGCCGAGCCGCGCCGACCTCTATCGCTGAAACGAGGTGGGGATGCCGGCGTGATGACGATCATTACGGACGACAACCGCCGCTGGTGGATTGCCGGTTCCATGGCACTGCCGGTCATCGTTCTGACCATCGACTTCTTCGGTGTCTCTGTCGCCCTACCCACCATCGGCCGCGATCTCAACACCGGTACGGTCACCCTGGCCTGGGTGATCAACGCGTTCATGCTGGGTCTAGCCAGCATGCTGATTGTCGGCGGCCGACTGGGCGATTTGATTGGCCGACGCAAAATGCTGATTTTTGGCGTCACGATCTTTGTCGCGTCGTCGATACTGTGTGGCTTCGCCCCGTCCGGACCCTGGCTGATCGCGGCACGCGCCATTCAAGGCGCCGCGGCCGGTTTCACCTACACCAACTCGCTCTCTATCGTTTCGAACGCGTTCCCCAGCGAACAGCGCCATGTCGGCATCAGTTTGTGGATCGGAATTGGGGCGGCTGGTTCGGCAATCGGGCCGTTCGTCGGTGGCCTGTTGACCTATGAGTTGTCATGGCGCTGGTTCTTCTTCTTGAACGTCCCGTTCGGAATCGCCGCGGTCATCATGACATTCCTGCTTGTAAAGGAATCACGCGACGAGGAGGCGCCGCCCAAGATCGATTGGCTTGGTTGCCTGTTGGCGGTCGCCGGTCTGGTTTTCCTGGTCATGGGCCTACAGCTCGCCGGCAATCTCGGCTGGTCGTCGTTGACTGTTTGGGCGTCCCTTGTTTTCGGCCTGGCCGTCTCGGCCGTCTTCATCGTGTTCGAGACGAAGGTCAAATTTCCGCTGATCGACTTCCAACTCTTCCGGAACCGTGAGTTCGGCAGCAGCGCGTGTATCGGGTTCACGATCAATTTTACGCTCGGCACGCTCATGCTGTTCCTGACGCTTTACCTGCAGCATGTTCTGAACCTCACACCGCTTTCCGCCGGCTTTGTGTTCCTCGGCTACTCCGTTCTGTTGGCCGCGACATCGTCGTCCAACGCCTTCTTTCTGAACAGGTGGGGTGCGCGCCGGACCATGGCCACCGGCATGCTGTTGAACAGCGTCAGCTTCCTGGTCCTTGCGTTCGCCGAACCCACAACCGGCCTTGCCATCATCGCTGGCGCCCTCATCGTGGGCGGTGCCGGCCAAGCGTTTGCCTATACGACCTCAACGTCGTTGGCCATGGCGTCGGTTTCCGAACAGAAATCCGGTGCGGCATCCGGCGCCATAGGAACGATTAGGATATCCGCAACGGCGATGGGCGTTGCTGTTTCAACCGCGATTTTCAAGATGATTGAGACCAGCGAACTGGTGTCGTTGATCGGCAAGGCCGGCGGTCACCTGACGCGCGCGGAGGTTCGCGACATCCACGTGCTGGTGGCCGGTTCCGACAAGGCCGCCGACAGGCTAGCCCAAGAAGTACCAGCAGCAGCCGGCAAGATGCCCATGATTGTTGATCAGGCGATGGTTGCCGGATTCAGCGGCGTCATGCTGGTTTGCGTTGCCGTCTCGGTCATCGGCTTGGCCGCTGCCTTTCTGGCGCGCCAGATTCAAACCGATAGCGACGACGGTTAGCCCGGCGCTAGCTCAAGGCGGGTCAACGGGAAAATTTCGATTGAGACGTTCGACACGGAACGGATTGAATTGGTAGCAGTCGTCCGGCGAACGGCCGCGCCCGCATGTTGGTTTGGCCGGCTGGCGCTTGATACCGACGCAGGTCGCCAGCGGCGCGCTCATCAGGAACACCAGAAAACCACGCCGGCCAAAACTGTTGCCCGTGCGGTTTGCCGATGTCTTGGCGACCTTGTTCTGCATGGTGCGGACCTTATCAAGGCGCCCCGGAAAACAAAAGAGCGCCGGGCCAAAAGCCCGACGCTCTCCTTAAGACCATTCAACGGGTGTTAAGCGGCCTTTTGGTCGCTCTCGTCGATCAGCTTGCCGGCGACATTCTCACCGGACTGGATCGCGATCTTGCGCGGCTTTTTCTCTTCAGGAATTTCGCGCTTCAGATCGATGTGGAGCAGGCCGTTGACCAACCGCGCACCGACGACCTTGACGTGGTCGGCGAGCTGGAAGGTGCGCTTGAAGCTGCGCCCGGCAATACCGCGATAGAGGAAGTTACGGTCGTCTCCGGTCTTGTCTTCGGAGATGCGGCCGCTGACGTGAAGGGTGTCCTCACGCGCCTCGATCTCGACATCGTCTTCGCTGAATCCGGCGACAGCCATCGTGATCTGATAGGTGTCGGCGTCCAGCTTCTCGATGTTGTAGGGCGGATAACCGGTCTGATCGGCGACACCGGTCGTCGAGTCAAGCAGGTTCATCATGCGGTCGAAGCCGACGGTCGAACGGAAAAGGGGAGAGAAATCATAACGGTTCATTGCCACATATCCTCCTATGAGCAACATGTAGATCCAAGTGGCCCACCCGTCTGGGCTGAGCCGGTGATGTGTCCTCAGATGGCGTTCCCGCGAAGCGGCGAATGCCGGACACGACCTTGATATGGGGCGCTAGCGAGCGGTTTCAAGACCCCCTTCCGGAGGCCTAACCCTATGATTAAGAAGGAAAGTCAGGCGGAAATGTGGCGGCTTGCTATTCCTGGCGCCAAGGCAGGCCGGCCAGTTTCCAGCCGCCGACACGGCCGCGATGGCCTTCGGCGTCCTTGTCGCCCTCGAAGCCTTCGGCGACGTTGTAGCAGGGACCGAAACCGGCCGCCGTCATCGCCATCGCCGCGTTGCGCGAGCGAGCGCCTGAGCGGCAAATGAACAGCAAGGTTTGGTCGGTCGTCAGACCTTGGGCCTTCAGATCCTCGACAAACGCCGTGTTCGGCGCGCCGTCCGGGTAACGCTGCAACTCGACCAACAGCACGTGCTTACCGATCGGCGTCAGGTCGGGGATGCCGACAAAACGCCATTCTGCGTCCGTCCTGACATCGATCAGGACAGCTGAATCGTTTTCTTCCAACATCGTCCAGGCATCAGGCGGCACCAGATCGCCGGCATAAGGTGGCGTGTTCATGGCTCGTCCCTTCCTTCCGTTAAAAAGTCCAGGCTCGGCGGCCTCACCGGCATGCCTCAAAAGCAAGACAAACGCAACCATACCCCGCTAGCGCGTCGCCGTGTCGAGCGCACATTGTTCGGCCTATGCCAAACCATCTTTGGCATCGCGCACGCTAGGATCACGCCTCCGACCACAGGAGAACAACCATGACGCCCGAGTGTTATGCTGCCCGCGACCTTAATGACGGCTTTGTTGTCGCCATCAATCTCGAAGCGAAGGACGGCGAAGGCGACGCCGTCGCCGCAATTCTGGAAGACCTGGTCGCGCCGACCATGGCCGAACCGGGCACCAAGCTTTTTCTGCCCTACCGCTCGCCCGATGACTCCGCTCACTTCTTTGTTTTCGAGCTCTACAAGAACGAAGCCGGCTGGGGTGCCCACCAGAAGACCGAACACTTCAAAGCGGCGATCGAACAACTGCTGCCAAAGCTGTCCAGGCGGGACCGCGTGCCTTACGTGCCCTATGTGTCGTTCTAAGGTACGCCGAAGCGTTAGGACGTGTACCAGGCGATGAAGCTCTTTTCGCCTCGCGCGGTGAACTTGACCGTGCGCGAGCCTTTTTCGCGCGTCGCCCAGCCCGTGTTGACGACATCGACCAACACCGCCGCACCCAGACTGCCGCCCAGGTGATTGCGACGCTCGCTCCAGTCCAGGCAGGACCTGCACAGCGGGCGGCGTTGGTTCTCCAACGGCGCGACGTCAATGCCGCACTCCAGCAGAAACGCCCTGCCCTTGCGCGTGACATCAAGCGCGTCGCCGCGCCAGCGAAGCACGCGATCGGAGAGCCACCGATCGAACAGACCGACCGCAAGGTGACCGGCAAGATGGTCGTAACACGAGCGCGCATGGCGCATGGCCTCGTCCTTCGGCCCCGGTCGGGTGCGCAGATGGCCAACCCGCGACGCGACGGTCGACAACGCTTCGACCGCATGGGCAACATCCGGATCAGCAATGCTGTAGTAGCGATGGCGGCCCTGCTTGCTGACCGTGATCAATCCCGCCGCCTCCAGTTTCGCCAGATGGCCGCTGCCGGTCGCGGCAGTAATGCCGGCCTCACGCGCCAGCTCGGTCGCGGTCAACGACAGGCCCGACATCAGCGCCATAATCATGTTGGCGCGCGCGGGATCACCCATCATCGCGGCGGTGATCGAGATATCCGGCCCGTCCTTCATAGTTTGATGCTCGCCGAATCATAATCGTCCGTCAAGGTGCTATGTCCTGGTGTCACGAGAACGACGCGGGAAGACCATGGCTCTTCAAACACTGTTGGCTTTTGCCATGATCTGGACGGTCGCGATGATTGGTATCGGCGCCAATTCGGTCGTCTGCATGACAGCAGGGGCGGTGAACGGCTTCCAGCGCGGCCTCTGGTCCGCCCTCGGCGTGACGGCGGCGAGCTTCATTCATTCGATGATCGCCGTGTTTGGCTTCAGCGCCGTTATGCTTGCCAGCGCCGAAGCCTATGCAGCACTCAAGTGGTGCGCTGTTGCCTATCTCGTCTATCTGGGCATCCGTCAATGGACCAGCGCGCCGGCTGCAGTCGATGACGGCGCGTGGGCCGGCGAGAACCGAACCACCCTGTTTCGGCGCGGATTGCTGATCTCGCTCACCAATCCCCAGGCCTTCCTGCACTACCTCCTCTTCTTCGCGCCGTTTATCGCCGTCGACCGGCCGTTGATGCCGCAGTTGTTGACGATCGTCCCGACCGCCGTCGGCATCGTGCTTGGCGGTTACAGCCTTTACGTGCTGCTCGGCTCACCGCTGCGCCGCCTGCTGACATCGCCAAGCCGCCAACGCGCGCTCAACCGTGTCGCCGGAACCTTTTACATCGTCTCGGGCGCCCTGCTGATGGTTGTGGGTTCCAGGCGATAGAAACCGCATGTGACGCAAAGGTCAGACCGCCACAATCTCGGCCGGTTTACGGCGTCTGATCGACTGCTTGGCCGCAGGACCGCATGGGCGCATCACACTACATACGAGACATCCGCAGCCGGATCGGCAACGATCTCCTGTTGTGCCCGGCGGTTGCGGCGGTCATCCATGGCGCCAAAGGCCGTGTGCTGCTGCAAGAAAAGCGCGATGGTGGCGAATGGAGCCTTCCCGCCGGCGCCATCGAACCGGGAGAGGATCCACAAACCGCCATGCGGCGTGAGGTCCTTGAAGAAACTGGCCTGATCGTCTGGCCAAAAAAGATCCTTGGCGTCATTGGCGGCGAAAAGTTCCGACATGTCTACGGAAACGGCGATCGCGTTGAGTACACCGTTGTTCTCTTCCAGTGTGATGTAACTGATCGCACCGAAGGACCTTACGACCGGGAGACAAAGTCGCTGCGTTACGTCGCCAGGCAGGACATGCCCCGATTGGCACAGCCCTACCCTATGGATGTGCTGTTCCTTCGAAACGACAATACCCGGTGACCCTTTGCAACTTCACTGGATTACGCATCACGGCAACACGCAATCGCCTTCCGATTATCGAACGAGTGGTTTAGGTTCACCGCCGAGTTTGATCGGACGGGGGACAGTGTGGAGTTTAACGATAGGGTTGTCGTCGTTACCGGCGCGACATCCGGCATCGGCGAGGCCACTGCGCGCGCCTTCGCCAAAGCCGGCGCGCGGTTGATGCTGACCGGTCGCAATGTCGAGCGCGGGTGCGCGCTTGCCAGCGAAACACGCGGCGCGTTCACCGCCGGTGATGTGACCGATCGCGCATTCGCCGACCGCTTGATCGGTGACACCGTGGCGCGCCACGGCCGGCTAGACGTGCTCGTCAACAACGCCGGCACGATCTATCGGCGCACCATCGCCGACATGACCGACGACGAGTGGCAGACCACCATGGCGGTCAACGTGCATGCCGTCTTCTACCTGTGCCGCGCGGCAATCATCGCCATGCGCGACCAGGGCGGCGGCGCCATCGTCAATGTCTCGTCCGACGCCGCCTTTATCGGCGCCAGTGCCATGCCCGCCTATTGCGCCAGCAAGGCTGCGGTCATGCAGATGACGCGCGCCATGGCGCTGGATCACGCGCGCGAGGGTCTGCGTATCAACGCGGTCTGCCCGGACATGGTGAGGACGCCGATGCTGGCCAGCGAAGCCCAGCAGATGGGCAGCGACCCCGAGACCTACTTCTCCGAAGGTGCTGAGGGCATTCCCATGGGCCGCATCGGCGAGCCTGAAGAGGTCGCCGATGCGATCCTCTATCTCGCCTCCGAGAAGGCAAGTTTTGTCACCGGCGCCGGCCTTCTGGTCGACGGCGGCGCGACGGCGACGTAAGGGGCGGCGGACATGTTCAACGGCAAGACAGCCCTGGTCACCGGGGCGACATCGGGTATTGGACGGGCGACGGCGCTGGCCTTCGCCAAGTCGGGTGCCCAGGTGATGCTGACCGGACGCAACGAGTCACGCGGGGCGGATGTGTTGTCCGAATGCGGCGACAACGCCGGGTTCCTGGCCGGGGACGTCACGGACTCCTCCTTTGCCAGCCAGCTCGTCAGCCAGACGGTCGACCGGTTCGGCAGCCTGGATATCCTGGTCAACAATGCCGGCATCGATGTCGGCCTCGACGCGCCGGAGACGACGGACGAACAATGGCTCGACGTCATGGCGACCAATCTGGACGCGGTCTTCTACTTCTGCCGTGCCGGCGTGCGCCAGATGCGCCGCCAGGGCACCGGCGGCGCCATCGTCAACATCGGCTCCGATTGGTCGCTCGTCGCCGGCAAACAGGCCGTCGCCTATTGCGCGTCGAAAGGCGGCGTCTTGATGTTGTCGAAGTCCATGGCGCTGGACCACGCGCGCGAGAACATCCGCGTCAACGTCGTCTGCCCGGCAGAAATCGACACGCCGATGATCGACGAGACCGCGAGGGCGCATGGCAAGGATGTCGCAGAAGCCCGCGCCGCCTATGCCGAGGCCATACCGCTGGGCCGCATTGGCGCACCGGAAGACGTCGCGGCCTCCGTGTTGTTTCTGGCGTCCGACGCCGCACGTTTTATCACCGGTACCGCACTCAGCGTTGACGGGGGAACCACCGCACGATGACACAAACACCGCGAATCCTGCTGCATTGCAGCGCCGACTCCGCCGAGCGGATCGGCACGCAGATCGAAGCGCATCTGCCGGGGACCGAAACCACCGTCGTCAACGATTATGACGGTCTGGCGGCCGCCATGGCGTCATTCCACCCGAATGTCGTCTACAGCGAGGTCTTCATGCGCGAGGACTATCCGCGCGACGCCTTGTTCAGCCACGACGCGCTCTCATGGGTCCATGTCTCCGGCGCCGGCATCAACCATCTGGTGCCGTGGGATGCGGGCGCGGTGACGGTCTCCAATGCCGGCGGCGTGCAGGATGACGGCATGGCGCAGTTCGCGTTTGCCCGCCTGTTCGCCATCAACAGCAACTTCTTCGCCTATCACGAGCAGCAGCAGCGTCACGAGTGGCAAGAGCTCGACAACCTGAACTCGGTCGGCGGCACCTTGACCGTGGTCGGCCTGGGACGCATCGGTAGTGCCTGCGCCCGGCTGGGCGCACAGCTCGGCATGACCGTCTATGGCGTGCGCGCCAGGCCCGAGCCCATGGAGAATGTCGCCGAGGTGGTCGGTCCCGATCGCATGAACGAGGTTCTGGCGAAAAGCGATTACGTGATCGTCGTGACGCCGTTGACCGATGCCACCCGCGGCCTGATCGGCGCCGACGCCTTTGCCGCGCTCAAGCCCGGCGCCATCCTGCACAACATGGCGCGCGGCCATGTGGTCGACGAAGCCGCCATGGTTGACGCACTCAACGCGGGCCGGCTGCGCGCCGCATCCGTCGACGTCTTCTCCGAAGAACCCTTGCCGGCAGAGAGCCCCTTATGGGATCAACCCAACCTTTACATGACGCCCCATATCGGCGGTATGCTGACCTACGAGGAATACGACCGCCTCTCGACCCAGGTCTTTCTCGACAATCTCGACCGGTGGCGCGGCGGTGAGCCCTTAGAGTATGTCTGCAGCCCCGATCGCGGTTACTGACGGCGGCCTGAATCGAAAGCGGCGCAAGACTAGAGGGACTCGGGTCCATGAGCGAACCAGCAGCCAAGAAACATTCGGCAACGACCATCACGTCCGTCGACAAACTCGAGACGCTCTATGGCGCGCCGGTGCCCCGTTCGCTGATTAAGGAGCTAGATCAGCTCAACGAGCACTACCGCGCGTTCGTCGAAAAAGCACCCTTCGTGGTGGTCGCCACCAGCGGGCCGGGCGGCCTGGATTGCTCGCCGCGGGGCGATCCCGCGGGTTTTGTGCGTGTTGTCGACGACAAGACGCTGATGATCCCCGACCGGCGCGGCAACAACCGGCTGGACACCCTGCGCAACCTGGTGATCGACCCGCGTATCTCGCTGCTGTTTCTTGTTCCCGGTATCGGTGAGACGCTAAGGATCAACGGCCGCGCCGAAATCGTCGTCGACGACGATCTCAACGAGAGCTTCGCCATGCAGGGCAAGGCGCCGCGCAGCGTCATCACAGTCACAATCGACAGCGTCTATTACCAATGCCAGAAGGCTCTGGCCCGCTCCCGCCTTTGGGACCCCGACGCACAATTGGCGCGATCAGATCTGCCGACACCCGGCCAAATGAACACCGTCTTCCACGACGGCGACTTCGACGGCGAGGCCTATGACCGGGACTATCCCGAACACATGAAAAAGACGATCTACTGAGGTCGCGCCGCCTAGGGCGTACCCAGCCTCGTTGGCATCACCGGCCCGCTCCCCCTCCCGGCCACCCATGGCAGCATCCTCGGGGGGGCCGGGAGGGGGAGCGGGCCGGCACCGTTGCTGCGCAAGCTGGAAAGACCTAAAACGCGGCTTTCCACTGCTCCGTGTCAATGAACCACCGTTCTTCAAACACCAGGCCGCCTTTGAGTTTGAACAGTACCGCAAGCTGGCTTCCATCCGGGACCTTTTCGCTCGTCCACTCCATGATGGAGACGACTTCGCCGGCATCGCCAATTTGACGGATGGATGTGATGTTGAAACCGGGCGGCAAAACGGCGCCCAGGTTCTCCAGCGCACTTCGGAACGCAGCCGTGCCCTTCAGCACATCATTCTGACCAGGCATCACAAAGATCATGTCGTCGGTGTAGTCGGCGATCAGCGTATCCCAATCGCCGCGCGCCACCGCTTCCCAACCACGTTGTACAATCTCGGCATCACTCGCCATGTCGCCTTCCCCTTTTCTGTTAAGGAGCAAATGAACGCCGCGTAGATCTGTTGCTCACGCCGCCATTTGCTCCGGTTACCAATTGGCCAGTTTGGCCTTCACTCGACGATGCCGTCACGCTTGAACTTTAGGAAACGTGGCAGCTCATCGGTCACATCGACCCAGGAAAGACGCTGCGACCGCCAGATATGAACTTCCGGCGCGCAGGCCTCCGCCTCCTCCAGAATCGCAATTGCAACGAACATTTGCGCGGCATCATCCCGATCCCAGATCGTAAGCGTGGTACCGCAGCGACCGCAAAACGTCCTCTCCACGGCCGGACTGGATTCAAAGCGCCGGAGAGTGCCGCCTGTTATGGCAACGGCGTCTCTCTCAACACCTGCCCAGGCCATCACGGGCGCCCCGCTTGCGCGTCTGCAAGTTTTGCAGTGGCAGAACTCAGCAAGATCCACAGGCGCTGAGATCGCGACCTCGACCTCACCGCATAAACAACTGCCCCTCATCGTCATGCCGCCCTTCTATGAACCATCGATCCGCCGCCGAAGCTGGACAGCACAACAATAGCCTGTGCTAAATCGTACAGACACTGGAGAAACCGCAAGGCTGGTTTGCATGTCTGAACAGGCTATCAAATGGGACGATCTTCGTTTTGTTCTGGCCATCAAACGATCACGCTCGCTTTCGGGTGCCGGGCGGAGCCTTTCACTGAGCCATGCGACGGTGTTTCGACGCCTAGAGGCACTGGAACGGCGGCTGGGCGTTCAATTGTTTGAAAGAGGCCGCGACGGCTATAGCCCGACAGTCGCGGGCGAACACCTTTGTGTTGCAGCAGAGCGGGTCGAGACAGAGGTCGCGACAGCGGAACGGCGTGTTGTCGGTCAGGACCTCAAGCCCGAAGGAACGGTGCGCGTCACGGCGACCGATACGATCTGGTACGCCATCCTCATGCCGCTCTGCCATGGATTCCGGCGACAGTTTCCCGACATCAAACTTGAAATTATCGTTTCGGATCACCTTTCCAACCTCTCCAAACGCGAGGCTGATGTCGCACTGCGATCCACACGGCGTCCGCAGGAGACCATGCACGGCAGAAAACTCGGGAAGATTGTTCAGGCCGTCTATGGTCCGGTCGGGCACCCCGCATCGAACGCGGCCGAGCCCTCTTGGGGCGACTACGATTGGGTCGGACCCGATGCAACGCTTCACTACCCACCTCTTGAAAAATGGATGGCCAGGAACTGTCCCGATGAACGCATCAATTGCCGCGTCAACACGCTGTTGGGCATGCGCGAAGCAATGCTGGCCGGCATGGGACTGACGGTCTTGCCTTGTTACTTCTGCGACCCCGATCCGCGGCTGGCGCGCATCGGCGAGCCGCTTCCCGAACTGGAAACCGAACTCTGGTCCCTCACACACCCCGACCTCAAGTCCGTTTCACGCGTGCGCGCTTTTCTGGATTACGTCGCTGGTGAGATCGTGGAGAAACGGCACGCGCTGGCAGGCGCGGCAACGTCTACTCGCTGAACCGGTTGGCACTCAGGCGCCACTCTCCGCCGAAGCGATCGATTCCAACAGATCTGCCGTCGCCTCGGGCGCGATGACCATGGCGTCATGGCCGGTCTTGAGCTCATGGACCGGCCAGCCCCGCTCTTGGGCCCGCGCCAGCGCGCCTTGCGCGGGGCGATAGACCGGGTCGGTGCAGGTGATGTAATGCGCCGGCAGGCCGTTGCCGGCCGGATGACCCAGGTTGACCGGCGTCGTGAATGTGGCGAAGGGATGGGGTGTCAATCGTGGCTCCACAAACGCCACATCCTCCGGCTTCGTCACGCCCAGGCTGTCGATCGGGCCGACCGGCAGGCTGACGCCGCCGCTCGATGTCTCGGCCAGTTTGCGGCGGTCTTCGGCCATGTCTGGCGGCAACAGCGAAAACCAGGTTTCGCCGTCCTCCATGATGGCGGCGTCCAGATAGATCAGCATGCCAATCCGCTCGGGGACTCGATCGGCCGCACCGGTGACCGAACAACCGGCAAAACTGTGGGGGACCAGCACGACGTCCCGCAGGTCGTTCCAGACGAGATGGTTCACCACGTCGTCGATAAAGACATCCATGGTGACGTCACGCGACAGCAGGTGACTGCGCTCGCCAAGTCCCGTCTGGGTCGGCGTCGTGACGCGATGGCCGCGCGCGCGCAGGATGTCAGCCACCCGGCTCCAGCACCAGCCGCCGTGCCAAGCACCGTGCACGAGAACGAAGGTGCGTGGTCCGCTCGAAGCCATTCTTGATCTCCCCTGCCTGTGCGCCGCTACACGCGCAAACCGGCCATGGCATTACGCAGGCCCGCCGTCGTCTCGATCAGCTTGCGCGCATAATAGTACTCCTCGACGACCAGGACGGCCTCACGCGCGGGCACCGAACCGTCCAGGGGCACCGACGTCTGCCACGTCTTGAGCAACTCGTCGACCTGCTGAATGTCGTGATCACCATCAATGTCGGCGCTTAGCTGGACGCGGACCTGTTCCGCCAACTTGTCTTCAAGGTCCCGGATCTGTTGCGGCAGCGTTAAACCCTGCAGCGTGCGGACTGTGCTGATATAGAGCGCCGCATAGCCGACGACTGCGTCGGCGTGTGCCTGCAGTTGATAACTGTCCAGGTTGTGATGGCGCATGATGAACCGTTCGGAGTTGAGGCCGATCAATTCGCCCGTCAGCGTCTGACTGTCGCCGTTAAGCTGGGACAGACTTACCTTGACGACCTCATCGCCGGCCTTTGCCGAACCGATGGCGGCATCGGTGTCCGCGAGCAGCTTTGTGACGACCGGGCGCACATGATCCTTGGCGCGAATCGGAAACAACAGCCACGAGGCGAGCAGCGCCAGGCCGGCGCCCATCGCGGTCTGATAGAGCCGGGCCTCCATGCCCGCGATACCGACACCCTCGATCAGGTGGAGCGCCAAGACGACCATGAAACCGATCAGGGCGGCGGTCACCATGTAGTGCCGCTCGATCAGCACGAAGATCGGCAGCGCCGCCAAGCCGATAAGGACGATCTGAACGGCAAGGTTGTCGCCGATCAAGGGCTGTAGCCCGATCGCGAAAAGCACGCCGACGGCCGTCCCGACGGCGCGCTCGACGGTGCGCTTGATGGTGGCGCCCAGGCTGGCGCTTAAGACGATGAAGACCGTCATCGTCGCCCAGTACGCGTGATCCAGTTGGAAGATCAGTCCTATGGCGACGGTTATGCCGGCGGCGACTGCGCCCTGGATGGCGAGCCGCCAGCCCATCGCCGCACCATCCTTTCCCGGCGAGGACGCGCCGGCGGGCTTCTGGAACGCGTCCTGCCAGGGCTGGCCGAACGCCGCAGCGGTCGCGCGCATGTCCTCGGCCGTTGTGATCAAACGCGACAAACCAAGCACCTGCCGGATCCAATGGAAATTGTCGACGCGCGGCAAACCGGTGCCACCGATCAGATCGTCGCGGGCCGCCCGTGCGTCCCTGGCAAAGGCCCCTGTGCGCTCCGGACCCGGACCCGACGGCGCGTTCAACAAATCGATCGCATCCGCGTACATCCGGTCGAAATCGCGCTGTTCGGTGCCGCCCGGCGGGTCGTCATGACTGTTGTCGACCGCTTCGGTGACAACCTTGAGCGCCATGAGGGATCGCAGAGCCGTCGAATTGATATGCTGCAGGCGTGGCCGCTCATGGGGGTTTTGGGCTAAGGCAAGCTCGCATGCCCGCGACAGCATGTCCCATGCCCGCTTCGCCCAATGGGGCGGCAGATCGCTGTCCGACGACCGGCATGCGCTCACCTCCGCGGCGACGGCGCGTTGGAAGCGCACGATCTCGCGCTTGAGCGCCGCGAGCGCGGACGGCCGCCACAGGGTGCGTTGAACCAGCAAGCCGACCACGCCGGCCACCAGCGCCGACAGCACCAGCCATAGCGCCACCTCGCGCGTCGGGTTGGCCAGCGTCACGAACATGAACATCAACGTGACCATCAGGCCATACTGCGTCGCGACCGCGCCATAGCGGCGCAGGTAGAGACCGAACGCTATGACCAGCACCCATGCGCCATCGATCGGCGCCTCACCGAAACCGATCTCGCGCCAGCCGACGACAACACCCAAACCGAACACGGCCAACGCGACACCCACGTTCTTGGCGAAGGCGATGGCCTCCGACTGCCGTGTACCAGGCGGTGTGAAAATGAACGCGTTAAGGGCGACAGCGCCGCCCAGCAACGCGAACAACAGGTTCTCCGGCGCCCGCAACCATTCGCCTACGAAATAGCAGACGCCGCCCGCGACCGCGGACACCACGAAAAAGTGGACACCGCGCACCAGCCGTATGCCGCCCGGATCGAGCGCTCGCAGCGACTCAACCCAACGGTAACTCAAGATTTGTTCGGCTCGGTCTTGTCCGGGTCCGGTTCGGGTTCATCCGGCGATGCAAGCCGCGCGCTTTTCTTTCGCCTTTCCGGTTGCTCTGCGGCCAAAAAGTCGGGATCCAGCTCGTGCAGGAAACACGGTGGTGATGCGTATTGGTCACCGGTCATGGTCACAGTCCGCCGTAAACGTCAGTGAGCCGATACCCGACAGCGTCCCATTATGACGCTACGACCGCAACACCTCGTTCGCCGGATCGAACGCCGGTTCGGCCAACACCGTCGCGGTACATTTCTTACCCAGAAGATCGACCTCGAAGGTCGAACCGGGTTCGGCGAACGACGGTTCGACATAGGCAAAGAACAGGCTCTTTTCGACGCTGTGGCCATAGCCGCCCGATGTCGTGACACCGATGGCGCGATCGCCATCGAGCACCGGCTCGCCGCCGAAGACGTCGGTATCGCCGGCGTCGATTTCGCCATAGCACAGACGGGTCACCGGCTCGGCCTGGAGCACCCGCTCGACCGAGGCCTTGCCGTTGAACTCCTTGTCCAGTTTGACGAAGCGCATGATGTCGGCTTCGACCGGCGTGATCTCGTTGGTCAGTTCCGCACCGACACCCTTGTACGCCTTTTCCATGCGCAGGCTGTTCAGCGTATAGGTGCCGAAATCGGCGATGCCGTGCGCCCGCCCCGCCTTCCAGATGGCGTCGTAGATCTGGGGCAGCTTTTCCATGGGCGCGTGCAGTTCCCAGCCGAGCGAACCCACATAGTTGACGCGCAAGGCCGCCAGCTCGACGCCGGCCACCTCGATCACCTGGGCGGTCAGCCAGCGGAAAGCGTCGTTCGACAGGTCGGCGTCAGTCAGGTCGGCGAGCACATCACGACTCTTCGGCCCGGCCACCACCAGAATGCCGATGTCGTCGGACGTGTTGCCGACCTGAACGTCCAGGTCCTCGTCGAGCGCCTCGTTGAAAGCGTCGCCATCGCGGATCTCCCATGCCGCGCCGGAGCACACGTGGAACCAGCCCTCGTCCAGCTTGGTGATGGTCGATTCGCCCTGGATACGGCCGTTCTCGCCCAGGCGATGGCACAGGCCGATGCGCCCGACCTTGCTCGGCACCTTGTTGGCGAAGAGCTGGTTGAGCCAGGTTTCCGCATCGGCGCCACGCACGTCGAACTTGGCGAAGCTGGAGAGATCGAGGACGCCGACGCGTTCGCGCACCGCGCGGCATTCCTCCGCGATAACCTCGAAGGTGTTGTTGTGACGAAAGCCCGTCTCTTCCTCGCGGCCGTCCAGGGAGAACCACTTCGGCCGTTCCCAGCCGAACGCTTCCGTATAAACCGCGCCTTTCTTCAGTAGCTTGTTATATAGCGACGACGCGCGTGCCGGGCGTCCCGCCGGGCGTTCGTCCCCCGGCAGATGCTGGACATACATATGCGCGTAGTCCTGGAACGACTTGGCGCGCGTATAGTCGTTGTCGGCATAGCCGCCGAAGCGGCGCGGATCGACGGTCGCCATGTTGATGTCGGAATCGCCGTGCACCATCCACTGGGCCAGGTACTTGCCCGAACCGGCGCCCTGGGCGATGCCAATGGAGGATCCGCAACACATCCAGGCGTTCGTCACACCCGGCGCCGGACCCAACATCGGATTGCCGTCCGGCGAATGGGGAATCGCGCCGTTGACGATGCGTTTTATGCCCGCGTTGCCGAAGATCGGCACGCGCTGGAACACCTTCTCGATGTAGGGCAAGACGCGGTCGATCGCGTCAGTGAAGAGTTCGTTCTCCGAATCCCAGGCCGGAGAGCCGCCACGCTCCGCCCAGGCTTCCGTCGACTCCTGTTCGTAGATGCCGATCAGGCCGGACTTCTGCTCTTGACGATAATAGCTGCTGGCCCACGGATCACGCACGACCTGCATTTCTTCCTCGCGCTCCATGAAGTCGGGCAGCGCCTCGGTGACGATGTAGTGATGTTCCATGTTGGTGATCGGCGACGCCGATCCCATCATCGCGGAGACTTCGCGCGCATAACAACCAGCGGCGTTGACGACGTGTTCGCAGATGACGTCGCCCTGCTCGGTAATCACCCGCCATTCGCCGGACGGCTGCTGTTCGAGGTCGAGCACGCGGTTACGGCGCACAATCGTCACGCCTTTCTGGCGCGCGCTGGTGGCGAACGCGTTGCAGCAACCGGCGGGATCGACATGGCCGTCATCGGTCGTCCACGCGACGGCCAAGACGCCGTCGGTGTTCAGGAACGGGTTCAGCTCCTTGGCGCGCTCCGCGCTGATAATCTCCATGAAGAAGCCGACATTGGGCGCGAAGCTCGCGACCTGATGAAAGAAGTCGACCTCGGCCTGGGTGACCGCCAAACGCAGGCCGCCCGCCTTGTGCCAACCGGTGTATTGGCCGGTCTCCTTCTCCAGCGTCGGGTAGAGCGTGTTGGAGTAGTGGTGGATCTTGGCCATGTTGTAATCGCCGTTGAAGCTGGGGCAGAGCCCCGCGGCGTGCCAGGTCGAGCCGGAGGTCAACTCGGCCTTTTCGATCAGCATCACGTCGGTCCAGCCTTCTTCGGCCAGGTGGTAGGCAAGGCCCACCCCCATCATGCCGCCGCCGATAATCACCACCTTGGCTTGATCACGCATGGTCGTACTCCTGAAGGGCGCCCGAAGGATCGATTTCCCGGCGCTTGTCGATCACGTTTCTAGCGGTTTTCGATTGCGCGAGGCAATCGGGAACCACATGAGAAAGCTGTCTAAATGCACGGGCCCCAGGGTGAATACGGCACCCTCATTCGCCGGATTGGATTGGACCAGACGAAGTGCGTCGTCTGGTTCCATCGATTCGAGCGTCATGCCGAACCGTCTGGCGACCAACCGAACAGGCGCTCTGCGTCCTCCTCGGTGTAGTAACCTTGGGCAACGTCGCGGGCGATACGTTGGGGATCGCGTTGGTCTGGGTCGCCATAACCGCCGCCGCCCGGTGTCGAGACCCGCACCGATTCACCGGCCTTCAAACGAATCCCCTGATCCTTGCTCAAGTGTGGCGGGATGTAGTCACCGTCATCGCGTTCGACCACCACTCGGTTGACGCCGCCGGGCTCGCCGCCCAGGGCGCCATTGGGTCCGACGCGGCCGTGATCCATCACCATGCTGGCCCGCGCCTCGCCGCGTCTCAGCCGGACCCGATAATTGACGCCGAAACCGCCGCGCCATTCGCCCGCGCCGCCGGAGCCCTCATGCAAGGAATACTCCTCGAACAACACGGGATAACGCTGCTCCATCACCTCGACCGGCGTCGTCTTCGAGATGCCGATGGTCGAGCAACCGTTGGTCAAGCCGTCGCTGCCTTTGAAGCCGCCATAGCCGCCGCCGGAGATGACGTACATGACGTAGGCGCGTCCGACCTCCGGGTCGTAACCGCCCAACGCGAAGTTGCCGGAGCTGCCCGCCGGCGCGGCGAACAAGTCATCGGGGATCGCCTGCGCCAGCGCGTCGAACACCGCCTCGGCAATGCGCTGGCTGACCTCCGCTGCACAACCGGAAACCGGACGCGGATACCGCGCATACAAAAAGGTCCCATCGGGATCGGTGATCTCCAGCGGCTCAAAGGTGCCGGCGTTGATCGGCACCTCCGGGAAGATGTGCTTGATGGCCAGATAGATCGACGACTTGGTTGTCGCGATGACGCTGTTCATCGGCCCCTGGCACGGCGGGCTCGACCCCGCCATGTCGAAGTGCAGGGTGTCGCCCGTCTTCGTCACCGCCATCTTGATAGTCAGCGGTTCGTCGACCACGCCATCGGAATCGACGATCGATGTGCCGTGATAGGTGCCTTCGGGAATGGTGCGGATCTTCGCGCGCATCTGCTCGGCGGCGCGCGACCGCAGTTCGACGATGGAGTCGCCGACAACATCGGCACCGTAGCGGTCGAGCAGTTCGGTCAGCCGTCGCTCGCCCACCACCAATGCCGCGGCCTGCGCCTTGATGTCGCCGATACGCTGATCGGCGATGCGGATGTTGGAAAGGATGATCGACAGGATCTCCTCATCCAATTCGCCTTCCTTGTAGAGCTTGACCGGCGGCAGGCGCAGGCCTTCCTGCTCGACCTCCGTGGCGTTGGCAGAAAACCCGCCGGGCACCGCGCCGCCCGTGTCTGGCCAATGGCCGGTATTGGCCAGCCAGCACCACAGCTCACCCCGATAGAAGAACGGCCGGACGAAACGCACGTCCATCAGGTGCGTGCCGCCCAGATAGGGATCGTTGACGATAAAGACGTCGCCCTGTTTGACGTCCTTGGCGCGCGCGATGACGGCCTGGGTCGAGAACTGCATGGTGCCGACAAAGACCGGCAGACCCAGATCGCCCTGGGCGATCAGATCGCCGGTATCGCGCGCGTAGATGCCGTCGGACCGGTCAAGCGCCTCGGAGATGACCGGACTGAAGGCCGAACGCACAAAGGCCAGGTCCATCTCGTTACAGACCTGGATCAGACCGCTCTGCACCACCGCGAGCGTGACGGGATCGGGCGTTGTCATACCCCCACCTCAATCGCGAGATTGCCCATGGCGTCGACACTGACCTCGGCGCCGGGGTCAATCACCGTTGTGCAGTCGAGCTGCTCGACAATGGCAGGTCCGGCGAACCGCGCGTCGCGCGGCAGGTGTTTACGGCGATAAACGGGTGTTGCTGCCCAGCCGCCGGGAAACCAGACATCACGTGTTCCCGTTTGCGCCTCGGCAAGCTTCGCTGCCTGTTCGGTCCCGGCGAGCGCTTCCAGATCGATTTCGGGCCGCCGGCCGATCGCCGCCGTACGCAGGTTGACCAGCACCGGCCGGATCTCCGGCAAGTCGACGGCGAAACGATCCCAATAGGCCGTGGCGAACTTCTCGGCCAGTTCTTCTGTTGTGACCTCCGGTCCGGATAGCTCAATCGACAACAGGTGCGTCTGTCCTTCGAACTGCATGTCCGCGACATGCAGAAAGTCGACGCCGGTCACCTGTACGCCGTCATGCTCGATCATCGCCGCGCCGTCTTTGCGATGGGTGTCCAGAATGGCGCGCGCCTCCGCGATATCCAACGCCGCCAGCGGCGTGTTCAACGTGTTGGCGAAGTCATGACGTAGATCGGCGGTGATGCAACCCAACGCGTTGGTGATGCCGGGCCGAGTGGGAATCAGCACGCGCGGAATGGCAAGCTCGCGCGCCAACGCCACCGCGTGCATCGGTCCGGCACCACCGAAGGCGAACAACGTGAAGTCGCGGGGGTCGTGCCCGCGCGCCAACGACACCATGCGGATCGCGCCGGCCATCAGATGGTTGGCGATCTGCACGATGGCGGCTGCTGCACCGTCCGCATCAAGGTCAAGCGGTCGACCGATTGCCTCCAGGATCGCGGCCTTCACGTCGTCAACCGTCACCGGATTGTCGACGGCGAGCAATCCGTCGGGGTCCAAGCGGCCGAGCGCCAGGTTGGCGTCGGTGATGGTCGGATCCGTCCCACCCCGGCCGTAAGCAATGGGACCCGGCGCGGCGCCGGCGCTTTGCGGACCGACCTGCAACAGGCCGGCCGCGTCGATATGGGCGATCGAACCGCCGCCCGCGCCGATCGCGTTCACATCGACCATCGGGATATGCACCGGCATGGCATAGGTCAGTTCGATCTCGGCAGAGACCTGGGGCACGCCGTCCATGACCAGGCCGACATCGGAGCTGGTGCCGCCCATGTCGTAGGTGATCACCCGGTCGAGCCCGGTGCTGCGTGCCACGGCGGCCGCCGCCATGACGCCGCTGGCCGGTCCCGACATCACCGTGTTGACCGCAGCACCGGATACGGCGCGCGCGGCCACACTGCCGCCGTTGCCCTGCATGACCAGCAGGTCGCGCCCGAAGCCGCGGGTGTTGAGCTCGTCCTGCAGGCGCTGCATATAGCGGTCGAGCACCGGCTGGACCGACGCGTTGACCGCCGCCGTCGTGCCGCGTTCGTACTCCCTGTACTCCGACAAGATGGCATGGCCGGCGGTGATGTAGCCGTTCGGCCAGACCTCAGCCGCGATCTCGGCGGCGCGCCGTTCGTGGGCGGGATTGCGGTAGCTGTGCAGGAAGTGAATGACCAGCGCCTCGCAGCCTTTGGCGACAAGCTCTTGCGCAGCGACCCTTACGGCATTCTCGTCGAGGGGCGTTAGCACCATGCCGTCCGCATCCATGCGCTCGGGCACCTCGAGCCGCAGGTCGCGCGGGATCAGGGGTTCGAAGCTGCCCTTCAGGCCATAGGGTTTGGGTCGCGTACGTCGGCCCAGTTCCAAGACATCGCGAAAACCCTGGGTCGTGATCAGGCCGACCCGCGCGATCTTGCGCTCCAGCAGCGCGTTGGTCGTCGTCGTGGTGCCGTGGCTGATATTCGCGAGTTTGGCGAGCGGGACATCGGCTGCTTCCAGTGCGGCCAGCACGCCGAAGGCCTGGTTGTCGACGGTGGTCGGCTGCTTGGCGACCCGAACGGCGCCGCTCGCCTGATCCAGCAGGATCAAGTCCGTAAACGTGCCGCCAACATCGATACCGGCCACCAGGTCCATGGCGCCCCTTTCCAAGGCAAAAAGAGAGGCGCCATGCCGGCGCCACAGGCCCTACGCTACAGCGCCCGCCGCACCGCGCAAAGCCCGGGCCTAGTCACCCCTCACCCCGGCCCACTCCCTCAAGGCGAGAGGGAGCTCGTCTTTGTTTCCCTCTCCCCTTGAGGGAGAGGGTTGTGCAGGCTTGGGCGCGGCAGCGCCTTAGCCGGAGCTGGGTGAGGGGAAAATGGCCCAGCACTGGCGTAAAGCGGCCCGCACGGCTAGGTTCCGGCAAGAACGAACACGCGACGTCGGGGGGAAAGGCCATGGCCGCAGGCGGTTGGGACGCGGAGTATGATTACGTCATCGTCGGTGCCGGTTCGGCGGGCTGCGTCATGGCGCGCCGGCTCTCCGAGGACAGCGACGTCAAGGTGCTGCTGCTCGAAGCAGGTCCCATGGATACGGGCTTCCAAAGCTGGAAGATCCATATGCCGACGGCGTTCGCCGAACCCATGCAGGACGATACCTATAACTGGTTCTATGAATCCGAGCCCGAGCCCTATCTGAACGGCCGGCGCATCCATTGTCCGCGCGGGCGCGTGTTGGGCGGCTCGTCCTCGATCAACGGCATGGTCTATATCCGCGGCCACGCGCTCGACTACGACAAGTGGGCGCAGATGGGCTGCCGCGGCTGGTCCTATCGCGAGACCCTGCCCTATTTCCGGCGCGCCGAGAGTTTCGATCAGGGTGGGAACGAGTTCCACGGCGGCGACGGCCCGCTTCACGTGACCTCCGGACGGGTCAACCGCAACCCGCTCTACGAAGCCTTCATTAAAGCGGGCGTCCAGGCCGGCTATGCCGAATCGAAGGACCTGAACGGTTTCCGCCAGGAAGGCATCGGCCGCATGGACCGCACGACCCACAAGGGCCGGCGCTGGAGTGCCGCGGTCGGTTTCCTGAAACCGGTCATGGACCGCCCCAACCTGACCGTCGAGGTCAAGGCGTTCACCAACCGGATTCTCTTTGAAGGCAAGGCCGCGACCGGCATCGAGTATGTGCGCGACGGCCAGGTAAGAAAAGTCCGCGCGACCCGCGAGGTGATCTCGTGCGGCGGCGCCATCAACTCGCCCCAGCTTCTGCAGCTCTCCGGCATCGGCAATGCCGATGAATTGCGCGGTCACGGCATCGACGTGGTGCACGACCTGCCGGGTGTCGGTGAGAACCTTCAGGATCACCTGGAGGTCTTCGTCCAGCACGAATGTACACAACCGATCAGCTTGCTGAACGCGCTCTCGCCCATCGGCAAAATGAAAGTCGGCGTCCGCTGGTTCCTGTTCAAGGACGGGCTCGCCGAAACCAACCACTTTGATGTCGGCGGTTTCATCCGCACCCGCCCGGGCATCGAACACCCGGACGTGCAGTATCACTTCCTGCCCATGGCGATGACCTACGACGCCAAAAACATCAACAAGATCCATGGCTATCAGGCGATGGTCGACATGATGCGCCCGTTGAGCCGCGGCCACGTCAAGATCAGGAGCGCCGATCCGCGCCAGGCGCCGGAGATCCTGTTCAACTACCTGAAGGAAGAAGAGGACGTCCGCTGTCTGCGCGACGGCACGCGCCTGACCCGCGAGATCTTCGCCCAGAAGGCCTTCGACCCCTATCGCGGCAAGGAGCTGTGGCCAGGCGAGGACGCCCAGACCGACGCGGAACTTGACCAGTGGATCCGCGATACCTCCGAGAGCAGCTACCACCCGTCCTGCGCCTGCAAGATGGGCTCCGACAACGACCCCATGGCCGTGGTCAGCCCCGAGCTCAAGGTCTATGGCATCGACAACCTGCGCGTCGTCGATTCCTCGGTCATGCCCAACGTCGTCTCCGGCAACCTCAACGCGCCGACCATCATGATCGCCGAAAAGGCATCCGACATGGTACGCGGCAAGGCAATGCTTCCGCCATCCGATGCGCCGGTCTGGGTGCACCCGGACTGGGAAAAAGAGCAGCGTTAGGGATGGCCGTTGATCTGTTCGCTGTCATGATCACGAACGACTGTGCTATGCACGAGGTGGGGGAAGCGCAACGCAGTGGAGTTTGATTTATGAAGGGCGACAAGAAAGTCATCCAGCACCTCAACACGGTGTTGAAGAACGAACTCACGGCGATCAATCAGTACTTCCTGCATTCGCGCATGCTGAAGGACTGGGGCGTCGCCAAACTCGCCAAGCACGAATACGACGAATCCCTCGACGAAATGCGCCATGCCGACCAGTTGACCGAACGCATCCTGTTCCTGGAAGGTCTGCCGAACATGCAGGACCTCGGCAAACTCATGATCGGCGAGAACGTCGAGGAGATCCTGGCCTGCGATCTGAAACTCGAGAATATCGCCATACCCGACCTGCGCGAAGGCATCGCGCACTGCGAAAGCGTCGGCGACTACGCAACACGCGATCTCTTCAGCGAAATCCTGCGCTCAGAGGAAGAGCACGTCGACTGGCTGGAAGCCCAGGTCGACATGATCAAGATGATGGGTATCGAAAACTACGTGCAGCTACAGAGCGGTGCGGCCGACGCTGGGTAGAGCGTCGAGCTAAACCGAGAGCCTAACAACCAAATGTAGATTTATGGTGGGCCGGGACAGGTCGGTCAGGTACCCAGCTGCGATGGCGCCGCAGTCATCGCATCGGCGGGCGAATCGCTGTGGATGTCGTCAATCAGCATCTGGGCGAAGGCCAGGCATTGCCCGCAACGCGGCAGTCCGCCGAGCCGCTCATAGGCCGCGCGAGCACAGCGAACGCCGGACTGGGCAAGCCCGACGATTTCGTCTTCCCGATGGCCGTTGCAAAGACAAACGTACATGTCTTTCTCCGTTGCCTCTCAATGTGGCAATGGTGAGAATGAATGTCAATCTCATACCGCGTCGGGCTTGACCGCCCGAACGTCACCGGCATCTAGTGTGGCGGCATCGACACGACAAGACGAGGGAACCGCTCTCAATCGGGGGCGTGGTCGCGACAACAGGACCTGGAGGGCGCGAAGATGGCCATGGCTAAAGCTGACCTGGACTTTACCCGCAACGGCAAGCGCTCAACCTGGATTGCGGTGCCGGCCGGGCGCGGCAAGCCGCCCGTCCGTCTGCCGATCACCATCGTGCGCAACGGGCCGGGACCGGGCGTGCTGTTCACCGGCGGCAACCATGGCGACGAATACGAAGGTCCGATCGCGCTGATGAAGTTGATCCGCGAGCTCGAGGCCAAGGATCTGATCTGCGGCACCGTCGTCATCATGCCGATGATCAACCCTCCGGCGATCGCGGCGGGCACGCGGACGTCGCCGATCGACGGCAAGAACCTCAACCGCATGTTTCCGGGCAAGGCCCGCGGCACGGTGACCGAACGCATCGCGCATACGATCACGACCAAGATCCTGCCCCATGTCGAGACGGTCTATGACCTGCATGCCGGCGGTGTGGCGTCCCAGATCATGCCCTCCGTCATGATCCATAAGCTGCGCAGCAAGCCTTTGATGGAACGCACCGTCGCCGCCATGAAGGCGTTCCGCGCGCCGGTCGGGATCCTGATCAAGGAGTTCGAGTCCGAAGGCATGCTCGACACGACGGTCGAGAAGATGGGCAAGGTCTTCGGCTGCTGCGAACTGGGCGGCGCCGGCATGTCGACGCCGGAGACCATCGATGTCACGGAGACCGGCATCCGCAACTTGCTTGTCCATCTCGGCATGCTGAAGGGCAAACTGAGAACCCCGGTGTGGATGGGCAAGCGCCAGACCCGCGTTTTGGAGGCGCTGAGCTACGGCTGCTACACCCATGCGCCACAGGCCGGCATCTACGAGCCCTTCGTCGCTCTTGCCGACCGCGTCAAGAAGGGCCAGCCGGTCGGCCAGGTGCATAACCCCAAGGCGCCGGGCCGCCCGGCCGCCATCTGCAAGGCGCCCGCCGACGGCATCGTCTTCACCCGCCACGCGTTCGGCCTGATCAGGAAGGATCAGACCGTCGTCACCGTGGCGCAAGTTTCGAAAGACTACTGACCGCAACCATTCCATCGCCCAACGCGACAAGGAGGATCAACCGTGCCTGCTGCCTTCGAGACGTCCGAGTACCGCGACCGCGTCCAACGCACCGCCACCAGCATGGAGGCTTCCGGCATCGATACGCTGGTCATCCTGTCCGAAGCGCACATGGCCTATCTGACCGGTTACGCCGGGCGCTCGGCCTATGTGCCCCAGGCCGGCATGCTGCGCGCGGGCGACACCGACGCGACGCTGATCCTGCGCGAGATGGATATCCACTGCGCCTACCCGACGGTCTATCTCGATCACGACAAGATCACGAGCTATCCCGAAAGCTACATCGGCACGCCCGACCGCTCGCCATGGGACGTCATTGGCGCACGTGTTCTGGAGATGGCCGGCGACGGGCGCATCGGCATCGAGTTCGGCGCCGACAGCTTTTCTCACGGCGACTATCAAGCGCTTGCCAAGGCGCTGGGCGGCCGCGACGTCGCCGATGCCACGAACGTCATGGTGCCGGTCAAGGCCAAGAAGTCGCCGGCCGAGATCGCCTGCATGCGCCAGGCCGCGACCATCGTCGACCAGGCACTCGCCAACGGCATTAACATGATCGAACCGGGCGTGCGCCAATGCGATGTCGCCGCGCGCATCACCCACGATCTGATCGCCGGGACGCCGGCGTTCGGCGGTGACACGCCGCCACCGGTCACCATGCCGACCGGCCCGGGTGTCGCCCAGGCGCCGCATTTGAAGTGGACCGACGAACCCTTCAAGGCCGGCGACCAGACCGACTTCGAGGTCGGCGCCTTCGTGCATCGGTACTGCTGCGGCCTGTCGCGCACGACCTATGTCGGCGAACCGCCGGCGCGCCTCGTCCAGGTCCACGACGCCGTCCAGGAAAGCTGGCATGCGGCGTTCGACGCCATCCAGCCCGGCGTCACCGGCGGCGACATCCACCGCGCCTTCGCCAAGGCGTTCACGCCCCACGGCATCCGCAAGGAGTCGCGCATCGGCTATTCGATCGGCATGAACTGGGGCGATCTGTGTTTCAGCCTGCAGGATGACGACGAGAACGTCCTGGAGACCGACTACACGCTGCACCTGATCATCGGCATCTGGGAACCCAACGACGCCTATGTCTTCAGCGAAACCATCCGCATCGGCGAGGACAAGGGCGAAAGCCTCTCGACTATGCCGCGCGAACTCTTCGTGCGGTAGAACGCCGCACCAGCCCTCACCCTGCCCTCTCCCCAAGGGGAGAGGGGATGTGACATCGGTCGGTTCCCCTCGCCCGCGTGCGGGAGAGGGAGGGACCCGGCGCGAAGCGCTGGGAGGGTGAGGGTCGGCGACAGCTTTGACACCGGCGACCGTTATGTCGTCAGCGCCACCACCGAGTCGTCCGATACTGCGACCGAGCCGAAGATACCGCCTTCGACCTTGACCATCTCGAAGACGGCCACGTGCAGGGACCGGCAGTAATCGCCGCGATCAAATATTGCAATTGAGACGCATTCTCATGTAAGATCGCACGCCCTTCGATTTGCCCCAGGGAACGCCTGCGATGCACGACAGTCTAGCCACGCCTTTGACGTCACAAAACGAAACCGACATTGCCCTCGACATGCTGCTGTCCAGGGCATCGGTGTCGCCGGCCGCGATGACGGAGCCGGGCCCCGAAGGCCACGACCTCAACGATATCCTGGATGCGGCCATGCGCGCGCCCGACCACGGACGGCTTCGCCCCTGGCGCTTCCTCACCATCAGCGGCGATGCGCGCTACGCGTTGGGTGACGTCTTTGTCTCGGCGCTTCGCAAACGGGACCCCGACGCCGCCGATGTGCTGATCGAGCGCGAACGCACGCGCGCCCTGCGCGCGCCCCTCGTCATTGCCGCCGGTGCGCATATCGACCCCGATAACGCCATCCCCGAAATCGAACAGGTGCTCTCGGCCGGTGCGGCCGTCATGAACATCCTGAACGCCGCCCACGCGCTCGGCTTTTCCGCCATGTGGGTGACCGGCAAGAACAGCTACGATCCCGTCGTGAACGAAGCGCTGGGCTTTCAAAAGCCCGACCGTCTGATCGGCTTCGTCTATCTGGGCACGCCAAAGGAACCCGCCAAACCCGTTCAGCGGCCCCTGCGCGACGATTTCGTTCGCGACTGGTCGATGACACCGCATCACACGTAACCACGAATTGCTTCCCCGGAACCCGTCATGGCCGTCGACCGCGACGACACGATGCTTCCCGACCTACGGGCAGCGATCACGCCCACGGGTCTTGTTCACTGAGGTTCTGACCGATGACCAACAGACAGAGATCGCCCGGCGATCGGGTCAAGACAAGCAGCGAACTTACCCTGCCTTGGGCGCGCTCAACGCCGCCACGAAAGCGTCCGACGTCGCGACCGAGCCGAAGATACCGCCTTCAACCTTGACCATCTCGACGGCGGCGTCGTGCAGCGACGGGCTGACCGCGCCGCAGCAGTCGGACAGCAACAGGCATTCGAAACCCCTGTCCGTCGCCTCACGCAGTGTCGTGTGGACGCACACATCGATGGTGTTGCCGGCAAAGGCGATGTTCTCGACGCCCTGGGCGCGCAACACGGCATCCAGATCGGTGCCGTAGAACGCGCCGTTCGCGGTCTTGTCGATCACCGGTTCGCCGTCGACCGGCGCCAGCTCCGGAATGATCTGCCAGCCGGGTTCGCCGCGCATCAGGATCCGGCCCAGCGGACCGGGATCGCCGGGCGCGGCGCCACGCTGCTGCGTGCGCCGGCGTTTCTTGACCGGAAGGTCGGCAAGATCGGCGCGATAGCCTTGGCGCGTGTGGAAGACATGGAGCCCGGCCTGGCGCGCGGCGGCCAACGCCCGCTGCGCCGGTTCGATCGGCGCGCGCAACGGCGCGACGTCGTAGCCCATCTGGCCGATGTAGCCGCGGGCGTCACAGAAATCGAGCTGCATGTCGATGACGATCAGCGCCGAGTTGGCCGCCGATCCGTCGTCCGTATCGGGCCAGGGATAGGGATCGGCGGGAACGTTGACGAAGTCCGTCATGAAACCGGCTTGTCGCCCTTCAAGGTCACCCGGTGCATGACCCGGTGCGCGTCGCCGTAATCGCTGGCCGCATAATGCAGGGTGCAGCGGTTGTCCCACATGGCGACATCGCCTTCCGACCAACGCCAGCGCACCTGGAAATTCGCCTGCTCGATATGCTCGAACAGGAAGTTCAGGATGTTCCGGCTTTCGATCGACGTCACGCCCATGACGTCGGTGGTGAAGGCGCGGTTAACGAACAGCGCCTTGCGGCCGGTCTCCGGATGGCGGTGCACCACCGGATGCACGCAGCCCGGCTGCTCCTCCTTCAGCTTGCGCAAACGCTCTTCCCCGTTCGGCGTGTCGGGATCGAGCAGATAGGGTCTGAAATTCGGAACACCGTCATGCAACGCTTCGAGTCCCTCGACCATGTGGCGCATGCGATCGGAGAGCGCGTCATAGGCCGCGTACATGCTGGCAAAGAGCGTGTCGCCGCCGACATCCGGCAGCTTGACCGCGCGCAGGATCGAACCCAGCGGCGGCGTTTGATCGAACGTGACGTCGGAATGCCAGACATCATTGTACTTGCCGCCGCCCCTGCGTTCCTTGGTTTCGACCAGCATGACCTCGGAGTTGTCGGGATGGTGCATGAGACCGCCATGGGGCGGGTCGATTGTGCCGAAGCGGCGCGCGAACCCGGCGAGATCATCGGCGGTCATGTCCTGGCGCGGAAAGAACAGAACCTGGTGTTGCAGAAACGCGTCATGGATCGCTTCGGTCTCGTTGTCGCCGATGGCCTTCAGATCCATGCCGGCGATTTCGGCACCAACGTTAGGGGTGAGCTGTCTGAGGTTGCCGAGCATCGTGGAAAATCCTCCGCGGCGGCGAAACACACAATCCCTAACGATCACCCTACTGCGCTGCTGCCTTGGACCTCAAGGGGTTCGCTTGGCGCGCAATCAGTTTCAGCGAACCCAAGAGAATTTTGCGTTTGATTCCCGGTCCTGCCGCGCCCATCAAGTACTGGTTTCAACCAGCCGGGCCTCGCCGCGCCTTGTTTTCCCATCTTCCGACCCACGTCAAAGGCCTGCTGATCACCGGCTTCGGCGTTCTCGTCATGACGCCGGACGGCCTCTTGGTCCGCCTGGTCGATGCCGACGAATGGACCCTGCTCTTCTGGCGCGGGCTCTTGGCCGGTATCGGCATGACGATCGGTTTGACGCTGATCTATCGCGGCAAGACCTGGGCGCTGATACGCCAGATCGGCTGGGCTGGCCTTGTCACCGGCATCATCTTCGGCGTCGGCACCTGCGCCTTCATCATGGGGATCACCCATACATCGGTCGCCAACACGCTGTTTCTGGTCAGCACCTCGCCGCTGTTCGCCGCCTTCTTCGCCTGGCTGGTGCTGCGCGAACCCGTCGCGTTGCGCACCTGGCTGGCGATCGCCGTGACGATGCTGGGCATCGGCGTGATCGTCTCGGGCGACCTAGACTGGGGTTCGATGATCGGCAACCTCGCCGCGCTCGCCGCCGCGATAACGCTCGCGGTGAACTTCTGCACCATGCGCCACTATCAGGGCCGCAACATGGTGCCGGCCATGGGCATCGGCGGTTTTGTCGCCGCGGTGATCGCGCTGCCGCTGGCCGCGCCGCTTTCGATCAGCGAAAGCGATATCGGCGTGCTCGCGCTGATGGGCCTCGTCATGGTGCCGCTCTCGTTCGGCCTGCTCTTTGTCGGCCCGCGTTACCTGCCGGCGCCGGAAGTCGGTCTCATGATGCTGTTGGAGGCGGTGCTCGGCCCGTTTTGGGTGTGGTGGGCGCTGGGCGAAAACCCGGGTCTGGCCGCGATCGTCGGCGGCACCATCGTGCTAAGTGCGCTGGCCGCTCATGCCGCGCTTGCACTCCGCGAGGAACGCCGTCAAACACGACCATCCCCATAAAAACCAGCGCTTGGCCAGAGAACCGCCACACTTGCCGGGCCCTATGGCTGCGTCTGCCAGCCATGTGACCTCGGGGATCTCCATGCTTCACAGATACCGCCGCGTGCCGCCTGCCCTTTTTGCCGGACTTGCCCTGCTCGCCGTGAGCGCCATGGCACCGGTGTCGGCAGAACAGGTTTCCGGCACCTTCGAAAGCGGCGTCGACCGGCCGGGCGGCGACTACCGCGCCTTCGACCTCGACAGCGACGAGGCCACCTTGTGCTTCAGTGCCTGCGCCAAGGACGAACAGTGCCTGGCCTGGACCTACGCCAAGCCCGGCGTTCAGGGCGAGAACGCGCACTGCACCCTGAAAAACGAGGTCACCGCCGGCGCCGCCGATCCGTGCTGCACGTCCGGCGTCATGGCGCGTGCCGGCGTCGATGCCCAAACCGTGGCTCCCGCCGCCAACCAGAGTGGCGAGCCCCACCCCTGGGACACCGTCCGGGCCGACGGCCGCTGGTGCGCCGATGACCTGATCGCTGCCGGCCACAAACCGCTCTTCGTGCAGACCGGTGAGACCATCGACAATACCTATGTGTTCACCGATCCCCTCAACAACGGTTACATCGGCATCACCGGATGCAATCAGGTGGCCTGGAACTGGATCGCCTTTCACCAGGCCTGGGTCGAACAGGACTTGAGCTACCCTTCCGCCGAGGAGGACCCGGTCTATTCGAAAAAGATCGTCTACCAGCACCTGGAGACCGGCAATCAGGTCACCATTGCCTACTTTCGTTAACCATTCCCCGATTGAGTTCCGCTGTTTACGGACTGTTAAGACTTAGAACAGCTCTCACTAAGCGTTTGAATCCGCGCCATAAAACTCGCTCATTTTGTTGACGTCTGACATTTTGATCAGTCATCCAAAACGCGAAAACGTTTCATCCCGCAATGATCTGAGAAACTTCGGCCATGAGCAGCGTCGTCTAGCCCTTCTGCCTAGATCTACCTCGTCCGATTGGAGGGGCAACACCATGGAACCGACGACCTGCACGTACGTTATTGGTAGAGATCAGAGCGCGCGAGAGAAGCTGCACCGTTCTTTTGAGGCGACCGGCCTCGGCGCAGCCTGGCAGGCCGAGAGCCTGCACTCCCTGATGCCGCCGCATATCTGTTATCCCGAACCCAACATCGTTCTGGTCGACATCACCCACATGGCGGGTGATCTCAGGAACCAGTTGGTCGAGATCCAAAACGAATATCCCGGCGCGACGTTCCTTTTGATGAGCGAAAAGGTCACCTCAAGCCTGCTCATGGAGTACCTGCCGATCGGCATCGGTGGCGTGCTGCCGCTGGATATCGACCCGCAGATGCTGCGTTACTCGCTGGAATTGCTGCTCGACGACACGCTGATGGCGATGAACTGAACGGTTCGTCCCCTTAGATCCCACTGTCGAAGCGGATCGGACAAAAAAATTGCCCGGCCCCCAGGGATGGGGCCGGGCAGAAGTCCGTTCCGGAGTCGTTTGCCAAATCGATACAGTGTTGGCGACCCACCATATAGGGTACGTCTGCTGCCCAATCATCCCCCATCTTGATAGTTCGCTGTTGTTTTCTGTGGATAAATGCGACATTTGCGCGCGCCCTTAGGGCCAGGTGCACGTAGCGCGGAAGGTGAAGACATCGCTCTTGCCGCCTTCATGACTGACCCGTGAATAGGTCAGTTCCGGCCCCATGAAGTGAAACGTCTCGACCAGACCGATAGGGTAGACGGCGGCCAACACAACGCGTTCGGCGCCGACCTCCAGCGCCATCATGTCGGCGGCGTTATCGGAAATGACACGAAGCGCACTGCCTTCCTCGTATTCGACATCGAAGCCTGGTGCCGTCTTGCCGGCCTCATGCACCAGACGTGTCTCGCCCGGCATGCGGCCGAGGTCACCACCGGTCTGCACATTGTTAACACCGGCTCCCTGAACAAGATGGCTGACACCGACGAGCGGTCCACACACGGCCACAACGTCGTCATCAGCCGCCGCAGCGGCGAACGACAGGGCGTAGCCACAAACCACTCCTGACAGAACGGCCTTAAACGAGACCATCGTGATATCCTCCTGTCGCCTTGTCTGTTTCCGGCTGGCGAGCATCGTCGTCCGACAACTATGCCACAGGTGTGGCGAACGTGGCGGCGCGCTTCTGAAACACGACAGAAACAATAAAGCCTGACGGCTTGAGGTCTCGCAGCAACGAAACGCCACCACATTGAACAGCCAACCGGCACCAGGCACCTGTTTGGGCAGCATGTGCGCGGGCATACAACGTGACGGGCAACGAGGGAACTCCTAGCCGTGCTGCATTCGGCGCATAGACGAAACGTGGAACAATCGATGGTGAACGACGACAATCTCGATGAACTCTTCGAAGCGGTCGCGACACGTGCCGCCGACTATCGACGGTCGCTGGCGAATCGGCCGCAGCGGCCGGAGAAAACCTATGAAGACATGCGTCACGCCTTCGATGCACCACTGCCGGAGGACGGCCTGCCGTCTCTGGAGGTGATCGAACAACTGGCCGACACCGCCGAGCCGGGCCTTGCCGTCATGGCGGGACCCCGGTTCTTCGGTTGGGTCATCGGTGCGTCGCATCCGGTCGGTGTCGCGGCCGACTGGCTGACCAGCGCCTGGGGCCAAAACACCGGAAGCCATCTCGCGACACCGTCCGCGGCCGCAATCGAGGAGACCACCGGCCGCTGGCTGCTCGACCTTCTCGACCTGCCGCAAGACTGCTCCGTCGGGTTCGTCACCGGCGCGACTGTCGCCAATTTTGTGGCCCTGGCGGCAGCCCGGCGCAGTGTCCTTGAAAACACCGGTTGGGACGTCGAAGCCCATGGCCTGTTCGGCGCGCCGCCCATTCACGTCCTGATCGGCGACGACGCGCATACCAGTCTGTTTTCCGCGCTCAAGTTCTTGGGCCTGGGACATGACCGCGTCCGCCGCGTCGCCACCGACGCGGCCGGACGTATCAAACCCGACGCGTTCGAAGCCGCGCTTTACGATATCGATGGTCCACTCATTGCCATCGCCCAGGCTGGCCAGATCAACACGGGCGCCTTTGACCCATTCGCCGAACTGGCGGCGATGACCCACAAGAGGAGCGGCTGGCTGCATGTCGACGGCGCGTTCGGTCTGTGGGCGCGCGCGTGTCCCGATCGCGCCCATCTCGGCGCCGGCCTCGAACAGGCGGACTCGTGGGCCGTCGACGGGCACAAGTGGCTTCAGACACCCTATGACTGCGGCTACGCCATCGTGCGTCACGCGGAGGCCCACAGCCGCGCCATGACGACCGATGCCAGCTACCTGCCCCAGGTCGCGTCGGGTCAGCGCAACCCCTCCCATTTCGTGCCGGAACTGTCGCGGCGCGCCCGCGGCTTCGCGACTTGGGCCATCATCCGTCATCTCGGCCGCAGCGGCATCGCCGACATGGTGTCGCGCCACTGCCGGGTCGCACGCGCCATGGCGACCCGTCTGGCCAACGAACCGGGAATCGAGATCCTGAACGATGTCGAGCTCAACCAGGTCATCGTGCGGTTTGGCGACAGCGACGATCTCACCCAGGCGGTGATCGACCGGGTGCAGGAGGACGGCACGTGTTTTGCCGGCGGCGCGCGGTGGCGCGGCCGCTGGGTGATGCGCATTTCGGTCATCTCGTGGCCGACGACCGACGAGGACGGGGACCTCTCGGCCGAGACCATCGCGCGCATTTGGTGCGATATGAAGGCGCCATGATTCTGCCGTAAGCTGCAGCCCTAATGCGCGTCTAGGTGCGGAATTGTCACGGCTGTCGAGGGGGCTTTCACATGACCAAACGTTCCATGGTGCTTTCTGTCGCGCTTGTCTTCGGTATGGCCGGCACGGCGACACTGGCTTACGCCGCTGCGGTCTTCGATGGGTTTGTCGAGAGCGTATCGGAGATTTGTACCGAGCAGCCGTCTACCTCCTGTGCCTTTGCGGTGAAAAACTTCCTCGATGCCGACGGCGACGGTTTCATCACCTATCAGGAAGTGGTCGCGGCGCGCGATGATGCGCGTAGTTCGATGAAGTCCCAGGAAAACCAGCTCGACCCGCAGGCGCGCGGCATTGTCGCCGTCGCTCTTTTGGTGACGCAGGACTCCCAACTGCCCGGCGTCTTCGACAACTTCGACACCAGTGGCGATAGCCGCTTGGACGAAGGCGAGTTGTTCGCCGACTTCGACCTCGACGAGCGGCCGTTCGGCGATGTGATAGCCGACCCGAATGGCGCCGATTGGCAGGGTTTCGCCAACCGGTTCGGCCCGGCCGGCATGCTCATTCTCGGTCTGTTGCCACCGGAATATCGTCAGTAATCCGCCTTAGCGCCGGCTAACCAGCTTGGCATCCAGCATAAGCCCGGTGGCCCCGCGCTTCTTCTGGGTCACGATGACTTGGCCTTCGCTGACCGGCCCCAGATTCTTCTCGCCCTGTGGCAGAAGCGCGATCGCCACATTGCCCTGCCACACGATCAGCGCGAGCTTTTCGCGCCATGCGGCCTGTGCCCATCGCTTAATCTCGGAATAGTAGGGTTCCTGACGCCAGGCATGTTTCCGTGTGGAATCGACGCGAACCGCGTAGTGTTTGAGATTGCCGTCCTTGGTCAAAATCATCTTTGAACGCGACGGTTTCCAGTGCTCGCCGACCGACGGATCGAGCAGGTAATGACAGTTGAACGTCCGGCATTCGCCAGGGCGTTCTTCATAGATGCGGCAACCCGCGCTGGCATCGCAATGCTTGCACCATTGCCACGGCGCCTTGTCGATCTCTTGCACACCCATGATCTTGCAGCACATCGTGCAGCCATCACAGTTGCGTCCTGCGACATAAGCGACCATTCAGATCTCCCAAGCGCGCGCCGACAGATTAGCGCAGGACTTGCTGTAGCAGGACGACGTTCGATGCACCAGCGTTTGCCGGTCTCAAGCTTCAATCAGATGCCGCTCACGCCGGAACGGCACACCGTCGGGATCGGGATGGGTATCCAGTTCCTGGGCGAAGCGGTGACCCATGTAGACGGCGGTGACGATGGGCCCTGCGCCATAACAGTCGCCGATGCGCCGGATTGACGTGATGCCAGCGGCGGATATGTCGTCGCCTCTTACCGCCAGATCCTGCCACAGGCCATCGCGAGGCAGTCGCGCCGTCACCATGACAACGCCCGCGCATTCAAGTGTCACCTCCCGACGGTTCAGGTCGTCGCTCAAGGCCACCGTGGTTTCGTTGACCGCCTCCAACGTATGACGCGTCAGCATGGTGACGCCGCGCTCGGCCATGCGCGCCTCAATCGGCTCCTGCTCCAGGGTGTGCTCGGTCCATTGGGCAACCTGCGATGACGGCGTCGCGACGATGACGTCGCGGCCCTCGTCGCGCAGCAGGTCCGACAGGACGCTCGCCATGTAGTAGCCGTCGTCGTCATAGATCAGCACCGGCCCGTCGGGCGGCCGCTTACCGTCCATCAGATCGTCCGGCGACAGCACGTGCGCCTGGTCGGAACCCGGCACCGCTTCGCGAATGGTGTAGCCGACGCCATCGCGCCGCCATGAAGCGCCCGTTGCCAGCGCCACATGCTGGGCGCCCAGCTCCAGCACCTCGGCCGCGTTCATGGTGCTGGCGGGAAAGACGTCGACATTCGTCATCTGCTGGATCTGGCCGATCCGGTAGTCGCGCACGCGCGCCCAGGCGGCCAGTCCGGGCAGCCGGCTCTCCCGGCTGACCCGCCCGCCGAGTTCGTCGGCGGCCTCGGCCAGCGTCACGTGATAGCCGCGCCGGCCGGCCGCGCGCGCGGCTTCCAGGCCCGCCGGTCCGGCGCCGACGATCAACACGCGGTCCTCGCTCTCGTTCGACCGGATGACTTCGGGGTGCCATCCTTTGCGCCATTCCTCGCCAAAGGTCGGATTCTGGGTGCAGCGCGACGGCGCGGAGACGTTGTTCCAGGCAACGCAGATATTGCAGCCGATGCATTCGCGGATGTCCTCGGGCCGGCCCTCCTCGATCTTCTTGGGCAGGAAGGGATCGGCAATCGACGGCCGCGCCGCGCCGATCAGGTCGACGATGCCGCGCTTGATCGCCGAGACCATCGCGTCGGGCGAGGTGTAACGCCCGACCGTCGACACAGGCTTGGTGGTCATCTGTTTGACGAAGGCGACATAGTCCTCCTGATAACCCTCCGGTGCGAAACGCGAGGTCTTGGAGTCATTCGCCCAGTCGCTGACATTGACATCCCAGAGATCAGGCAGCTCGGCGAGCATCTCGACGGCCTCGCGGCCCTCGTTCTGCCACTCCAGCCCCTCCGGCCCCATCATCTCGTCGACAGCGAAGCGCACGATGACGCCCATGGTGTCGCCGACCGCGTCCTTGGTTTCCTCGATCAGCTCGCGAAACAGGCGCAGCCGGTTTTCCAGGCTGCCGCCGTATTCGTCAGTGCGATGGTTATGCCGGCGCGCCAAAAAATGCGTCGGCATGGTGCCGTCATGCCCGGAATAGACGACGACCACGTCAAAGCCGATGTTGCGCGCCCGCTCGGCTGCCTTGCGGTGCCAGCGGCGATAGGCGCGGATATCGTCCTTGTCCATGGCGCGCGCCTGGATTGGGTGGCGCATCCACGAGACCGGCCGGTGATCCGGCCCGATCGGCACCTCACGGCTATACAAATTTCCGGTGTCCTGGCCGTTATGGACCAGCTCAATGCCGGCAAGGCTGCCGTGCTTGTGCACGGCCTCGACCATGCGGCCCAGATAGGTTTCGTCGCCGGCGTCCCACATGTTGGTCTCGGTGTACGCCTGGGCATCGCCGGTGACGTGAAAGTCGCACTGTTCTGTCGTGACGATGCCCCAGCCGCCCTCGGCTTTCGTGCCGCGCATGCCGATCATGGCGTTGGGGAACATGCGCCCCATGCCGTTGCAATGGGGCACCTGATAGAACCGATTGGGTGCGGTCACCGGGCCGATCTGCAGGGGCTCGAACAGAATGTCGTAACGTGGGTCGCGCATGATGAGGGAACTCTACGGTGTCAGGTAAGGGATGCCGACCATAGCGCCCCGGACCGTCCAGAGAAACGCTGATTCCCTACCTTCCCGTCAAAGCGGCAGCGCCGTCGTGTTCTTCACCTCCGACACGACGATGCTCGATTCGATCTCGCGCACGCCCGGCATATGGGCCAAATGATCGCGCAAAAAACGGTCGAAGTCGTCGAGCGTGCGGACGACGACGCGCAGACGGTAGTCGATCTCGCCCAGCAGCATGTGGCACTCCATGACCTCCGGCAGGTCGTGGATCGCAGCCTCGAAGGCCGCCGTTGCCTTGAGACCGTCCTCAGACAGCTTGATGCGCACGAAGACCTCGACGCCGAATCCAAGCGCCTCGCGGTCGACGATGGCGACCCGCCGACGGATAATGCCGGCCTCCTCCATACGGCGTATCCGCCGCCAGCACGGTGACTGCGACACCCCCACCTTCTCGGCCAATTCGGCCGAGGACAGGCTTGCATCGTGCTGCAAAAGGCCAAGCAGCTTCACGTCGACGCCATCAAGATCAGGCATTCATCATCCCCGAAATGATCATACTGTGCATTAATTATGCAAACTAGAAACCAAAATCGTCAAAATTAGACCAGCATTTGCACCGGCACCTTTCTAGCCTATGCGTCCGTTCAGCCTCGATGCGGGAGTGACCGATGGCAAAGCCCGACTGGTTCTACGACGACATGCGACAGGTCGGCGTCGACTTCGAGGACGATGACCAAGTGGCGAGTTATGACGAGCGCCAACAGGCGACCGCCGCGGACGACAACCGCCTGCTCGACAAACTGGGGCTCGGCCCCGATCAGGTCTTTGTCGACATCGGTTGCGGCACCGGCATCCTGTTGGTCGAGGCAGCCAGGCGTTGCCACCATGCCCACGGCGCCGATGTGTCCACGCGCATGCTGGAACATGCGAAGAAACGCGCCGCCGCCGAAGGGCTCGACACCGTCACCTTCCATCACGCGGGTTTTCTCAGCGTCGACCTAGACAACGCCAGCGTCGACCTCATCACGTCGAAATTCGCATTGCATCACCTGCCCGACTTCTGGAAGGGCATGGCGCTCGAACGTCTCTACCGTGCACTCAAACCCGGCGGCCGCTTGTTCTTGCGCGACGTCGTGTTCTCCGCGACACCCGCCGAGTTCCCGACCGTCGCCGATGCGTGGACAGCCTGGATGCAGGCCAACACCGGTTACGCCGCCGGCGAGATCGCGGGTCACATCCGCGACGAACACAGCACCTATGCCTGGATCATGGAGGGCCTGATCCGCGCGGCCGGATTCCGGCTGGTCGAGGCCGCCTATTCCGAACGCGCCTACGGTGACTTCGTTGCGATCAAGGATCCTTAATCGACTTGTTCACTGATGAACGCTGGAACAGCCTAATCAAAAACATTGCCGTGATGGTAGCGCTCGTCTTCGCCGGCCGCCTTTGTCAGGTCGGCGACATTTGACTTGGTGAAGAAACCCTCAAAACCGAAACAGCGCTCGACATACTCGGTGATCAAAATCGAGTAGGCCGAGTGTTTGGAGAAGATCTGTTTCAGGTTCGGTTCGTCCTTGCACTCGCCGACCACGTGCGCCAGGAATGCGATGCCGTCATCCTTCAGCGTATCGACCACGAAGTCGACGTTCTTCTCGCCGGATGCATGGTCGCCATCCAGCACCTCATAGGCGATGTGATGCATACGCTTGCCGAAGTTCCGCACGAAGTTTTCCGTCGGCATCGGCAGGTTTTCGAACGAGTTGACGAAGGACGGCGTGTTGTTGGCGGTGAACACCTTGGCCGGTGATTGTTTGTCGTCGTCGACATTGGCGTTGCGGTTGACGTTGGTCGATGAGTTCTGGTCGGCGATGTTGTAGGCGCCCCAGAAATAGTAGTTCGACATGGTCAGGAACTCGAGGATGGCGTCCTCGCGCTCGCCCGCCAGGATGCGCGTCGCCATATGGTCGACACCCAGGATCAGACTATCCGTTCCCCGGCTCGCCGCCTTCGCTTCTGCAGCTTCCAATCGTTCGATCTCGTTGCCGCGCAACAGAATGCGCTGGCCGATATCCGGTGATTCCATCTCGTAGGTGCCGGCCGGCGTGTAACCGATCCGATTACCGGTGATCGACGAGGGGAAAGTGAAATAGAAATGCTCGTTGGAGAAAAACTTGTTCTCCGTTTCGTCGGGGTAATGAAAACGGATGTTATGGGACTCAAGAACGTCGCGCGTCGCGTTCAGATCCTGCGTTGTAAAGATTTCTCCGACATAGCGCGCGTTCGGCTTCTTGCGCGCCAAGGGATAGAGATTGTTCAGCCGTGTCAGGTCGTCTTCGAAATCAGCGTTCAGCGGCTCCAGCACGATGAAGCGCGGAAACTCGGGCTTGGACTCCATGAAGTAGATCTTGTGGGTGTCGCTGACGAAAGCGTCCTTCAACCGGTACGGCGTCATCACATAAAGCTCTTCCATGTAAGCGAGAGCATCGCCGGTCTCGACCTGGACAACCAGCGCGCAGATGCTGCCTAACAGATCCTCTACGCCGCTCGCCTTGCGCCGCTCGAAGATCTTCAGCCGGTACTCGTTGAAGAAATCAGAGCTTTTCTTGTCGCCAAGCGGTTCATAGGTCATCAGGTCCATGCTGCACTCCCTCGCTGCGTCACCGCCTGTGTGACGGCCCTCCGCCCTTCGCTATCGCGCCATTGTCGTCACCTGCCGGAACGATGCAACCGCCGACTGTTCGCTTGCGAGGCAGTCTCAACAATGGAACAACGCGTACCCGCCATGGGAGATACTGATGACCAGACAGAAAGACGCCCATTCATGAGCGCCCTCTTCGAGCCGATCAGCTTTCGCGGCGTCTCCATCAAGAACCGTATCGCCGTCTCACCCATGAGCCAGTATCGCGCCAAGGATGGTCACGCCAACGCTTGGCACCTCGTCCATCTCGGCCGGTTCGCACTGGGCGGCGCCGGTCTCACGTTTGTCGAAGCGACCGCCGTTGAGGCGCGCGGCCGGCGCACGCCCGGCGATCTTGGCCTGTGGTCCGACGATCATATCGAGTCTCTTCTACCGGTTACCGAGTTCCTGGCCGCCGAAGGCTCGGTGCCCGGCATCCAGCTCGGCCATGCCGGGCGCAAGGCATCCGAACGGCGTCCATGGCATGGCGAAACACCGGTGACCGACGAAGACGTGACGCTGCGCGGCGAGGCGTCGTGGCCAGCTATCGCGCCGTCACCGCTGCCCTATGACGAAGACTGGCCGGAACCGGCGGCAATGAGCGACGACGATATTGCCGATATCATCGCCGCGTTCGGCGATGCCGCCCGGCGCGCGGCCGACGCGGGCTTCCGCGTGCTCGACGTCTATGCCGGCCACGGTTTTCTGATTCACCAGTTCTTGTCGCCGCTCGCCAACACACGCACCGACCGCTGGGGCGGCGACGGCGCCGGGCGCCGCCGCCTGGCCGTCGAAGTCGCGCGCAGCATCCGCCGTCAGTGGCCCGACGATCTGCCGCTCCTGTTTCGGCTGTCGGCGACTGACTGGATTGACGGCGGCATCGAGCCCGACGACACGGTCGAGACAGCCCGCGCGCTCGCCACCGAAGGCGTCGACATGATCGACTGCACGACGGGCGGTATCGGCGGGCGCAAACGTCCGGCCCGCATGGCGATCAGCCAGGGTTTCCAGATCCCCTTTGCCGAGCGTATCCGGTCCGAAGCCGGCATCGCCACCATGGGAGTCGGCTTCCTGTGGGATGCCGAGGTCTGCAACGCCGCCGTCGCCGATGGCAAGGTCGACATGATCGCGCTCGCCCGCGAACTGCTCGACGATCCCAACTGGCCTCTGCACGCCGCCGCCCAACTGGGCGACGACGAAGGCCACGCCCTGTGGCCGCCGGAATCCGGCTGGTGGCTCAACCGGCGTGACCGGCTGGTCAAAAAGCTCGGCTTGCGCGATTAGCGCCCACGCACTTCTCCTGGGCCGCAATTCGGTCACAGTGAGCGACACATCGTGCGCCGGGCAACGGCGGATAGCTGGGTTCTCTGAATGGGTGAATATCCGCGACAGCCAAGGCCGTCTCGCGAACTCCGAAGTCAACGTCTGCGCCCTCGGCATCGACCTGGACAACACAATGGATCACGAGGCGGTGCTGCTCGCGCGCGAGCCATAGCTGGGTCGAGGCCGTGAAGGCCCGCATAGTCGACGGCCTGATCGTTGGCAGCGCCACCGCCCAGCACATGGATCCGGATGGTGTAACAACGTCAGTCGAGATTACCCTTACTAGCGCAGTGACTTAGCTGACAGGCGCGACCAGGCATTAGCGATATCGCCCGAAGTGCTGTGGAGTGGTTATCTGTCTGCGTCTGTGAGCTATGGCAAGATGGTAGTCCAGGGAATGCTAGACAATGCGGTCCACATTGAGTTGCCCACTGTCGTTTGGATAGCCCCTGACAACACCATGGTCTTGATTCTCGAAAATGTGTTGGGGTCAGTCTTGGCGAGCTTTTCAAGTGTCGCATTCAGTTCGCTTTCCTGCTCAGCCGTGGCTCGGCCGTCAGCCTTCAATGCTACAAGTTCTCCAAAAACTTGAACCAACTTCTCTGATTCTATGGATACGTCCTGGCGCAAACCCCTCAAAAGAGCAAACCACCTTTCGTCGGAAGAGTGAGCGGTATCCAATGCTCGCGTGAGCAGTAAGATAAGATCTGCGTAGGTCCTCTGTGCAATTTCGTCCGCGTGCTCGATTCTTTGCGCGAGGGCTGCGCTCTTTTCCTTCTCTGCCTCTATCAGTCTCCTGTTGAATTCCTCCAATTGTCCGATTTCTCGGTCATGAAAACGTCTCTCCGCTTCGATAACCCTTTGTTCATTTCTCAGCATGAGCGCAGCTTCGTCGAGCTTGTTCTGCAAACGAACTACAAGTATGTCGTTTTCGAAAGCTGCCTCGGCCGTGCTATTCCCAGATAAGACGTCAGCATACTTCGACAGCAGTTTGTAAACCCCATCCACGTGCTGCGCACGAACTTGGATTTCCATTGCAATACCACTATCGGTTCTTCTAATAGTTGCAGTAGAGCCGAGGCCAGATATCGAGTTGTCCAGGATGTCCTTGAAAAAGGAAAGAAGTGCAGTCGCAGCATTTGCAGCCGGTCGATCTACGTTGCAACTAACCGTCACGGTCTCGTTGCGCGGGACTATCGATTTCCAATGTATACCCTTTAGGTCTTCGACTAGGTCGAGCCTTTCCCAAGGAAACCCATCGACCTCGTGTGCATTGCGGCCAAAGGCACCATAAACGTTTGAAAACTTGTAAATCGGTCGCTGCAGTTGAAATCTTTCGCGAATGGCCCTTGGCCGCAAGTCAACGATCTCGGCAACTTGCGCCTCTAGCTCTGTCTCCGATATCTCCGACGTTCCAAAGGTTTGTATGTAAATGGCAACCGGACTAGAAACACCCAGCTCGTATTGGATTTGCACCTGGCAGCGCTTAGCAATTCGTGCGGCGACAATATTCTTTGCGATGTACCGCGCCATATAGGAGCCAGACCGGTCAAGCTTCGTCGGATCGAGGCCAGAATGAGCCTTACTTGGATAGGGAATTGCGCCTCCATAGGTGTCTGCGCTCACGAGGCGCCCCGACTGCCCCACGTCTCCGTCAGGGCCGCCAATTACGAAACGTCCAGACGGATTTATGTAGAGACGATCGGTGGCACACATCCAGGAATTGGGTACAGCTTCCAGAATATGCGGCATCACGACGTCAGCAACATCGTCAACATACGCGTCCATGCTGTGTTGAGTTGAAACAGTGATCGTCGTGCATCCAGTTGGGAGACCGTCTTCATAGGCCATCGTAACCTGACAGTACGCATCTGGCCCCAAGATGGTTTCTTCATCGGCATGACGTGCCTTGCTGAGAAGCCGCAAGATCTTGTTCGCCAAACAAATTGGCGCAGGCATTAAGTCCTCGGTTTCCTCTGTGGCGTATCCGTAGACGGTGATATTGTCGCCCGCACCTTCATCCATACTTGCGGTGTCAACACCCATTGCAATGTCTAGGGATTGGGAGTCGATCAGAGTAGCCAAGTCCAGCGTCTTCCAACTGAATCCTTCTTGATCGAAACCGATCTGGCGAACTGTCTGGCGAACAATGCGATCAAACTCGGCAGTGTAGTCGAATTGCTCCGCACACCGAATCATGCCGGCCATGATCATGTAGTTCGTAGTAGTCAGTATCTCTATAGAAGAGCGACTAAATGGATCGCGCTGCAAAAGTTCGTCAAGGACCGCATCAGCAACAATGTCTGACAACTTGTGAGGATGGCCCTCGGAGACTCCGAAGGCGGTTTCCAGGCGGGGCCGACCTTCGCCTATCGAACCATACGAGGACAAAGGAATCAAAGAGTTGCTTTGCATATGCGCACTCCATCGCCTGGTCATGTGTAGTAGCTGACAAAGGTAGCCTGGGCCTAGGGTTTCTTACGTTCACGAGTCGAGCCAATATCCTAGTTGTTGAGGCTTCTGGCCGGTAAGATCGCGCATCCCAAGCTGGGATCATTGATCTCCATTCCCGTCGAGTATTGTGTTATCGACGAAGTTGGCCATCAATTGAAAGATCATCCACGCAGCACGTCCGGTGTGTCCTACGTCGAGGATAAAGCGTGCCATGACTCTTACCTTACGCCGTGCGCAAGTGTCCGGCACGCATGGCGATCAGCCAGGGATTCCAAATCCCCTTCGCCGAACAAATCCGCGCCAAAGCCGGCATCGCCACAATGGGCGTCGGGCTCCCGTGGGATGCCGAGGTCGGCGACGACGAAGGTCACGCCCTGTGGCCGCCGGAATCCGGCTGGTGGCTCAACTGGCGTGACCGGCTGGTCGAAAAGCTCGGCTTGCGCGGCTAAAAACGATCCGCCCTGAACGGTGCGAGGTCCAGGCCGGGATCGCGGCCTGAGACGAGGTCGGCAATGATCGCGCCCGTTCGCGCACCCAGTGTCAGGCCCAGGTGCTGGTGGCCGAAGGCGAACCAGCAGTCGCGCACGCCGGGTGCCGGACCGATCATCGGCCGGAAGTCCGGCAAGGTCGGACGACGGCCCATCCAGGCCGTCATCTTTGGTTTGTCGATACCCTCAAGTTCGCGCAATACCGGTCGTGCGCGCCGCCAGATGGTTTGGCCGCGCTCATGGTTCTCAGGCGCGTCGACGCCGGCGAGCTCCACGGTGCCGGCAAGACGCAGCCCGGTCGTCGTCGGGTTGATGCCATAGGCGTGCTCGTAATGCAGGCAGACCCGCGTCAAGGCGCTCTCGAAGCCGTCAAGCTCGACGTGATAGCCGCGCTCGGCCTCCAGCAGCACGCGGACCCCCATCATGTGCGCCAGACGATGCGAGAACGCACCGGCAGCGACCACCAGCTTGTCGACCGGCATGTCGCCCCGGTCCGTCTTGAGGCCGGTGACCCGGCCGTTCTCGACCTGCATGTCCTCTACCTCGGCCTGAACGAACCCGTTCGCTTGACCGGCGCATGCCTGATCGGCGATGGCGCGGGTCAGAAGGCCGGGATTGTTGGTGCTGTAAACGGTCGGGAAGAAGATGGCGCGTGCGACCTGGTCCGACAGGGCCGGCTCCATCTGGCGGATCTCTTCGCGCGCCAGTTCGTCAAAGTTGGCGCCGAACGTCCGGTTCATATCGCGCCGCCATGTGTCGTCGGCGAACGTCTGCTCGCTGCGGTAAAGGCCCAGAAGGCCATTGCGCCGGATGTAGCGGTCAGCCTCGGTGTCGCGCACGATCGCGTCATAGGCCGACGTCGTGCCATTCAGAAGGCTCGCCATCGCGACAGCGGTGCGTTGCTGATCGGCGGTCGTGCAACCGCGCACCAGCGCGGCCAGCCACGGCATCATCTTGAGGAGATAGGACCAGCGGATGACAAGCGTCGCATCCTTGTTGAACAACATCGACGGGATGTCTTTGAGAAGACGTGGCGACGGCGGCTGGACCGACGAACCGAGTGTCGAGATGACGCCCGCATTCCCGAACGAGCAGCCCATGCCGGGCTCGATACGGTCGAGCAGCGTCACCTCGTGACCGGCCAGCGCCAGATAACGCGCGCAACACGCGCCGATAATGCCGGCGCCGATAACCGTAACGTGGCTCATGGACGGAGCGCTCTAAACAACATGCCAGACATCATTCAGCATATCCGCGGCGACCACCACCAGGAAGGCGCCGAAGATGCGTTTGAGAACGTGTTTGTTGAGCCGGTTACCCAGACGCACGCCAAACGGCGCGGCTACCATGACGATCGGCGCCATGATGATAAAGGCGATGCCGTCGACATAACCGACCGCGTGATCCGGCAGGCCGCTCGCGCCCAGGCCGTTGATGATGTAGCCGGTCGCCCCGACCGCGCTGATCACCACGCCGCCGACACTGGAAACGGCGATGGCGCGGTGGATCGGATAACCGAAGGCGTTGAGGATCGGCGTTACGAACGTACCGCCGGTCAAACCCAGCAGCGTTGACACGCCGCCGAAGAAGACCGCGAAGAACGTGCGCAGCCAGCCGGCCAAGCGTTCCGCCAGCTTGAAGCTGTCGCTGGAGACAAGCATGTGTATCGCGGCGACTAAAATCACGATCGCGAACGCTGCTTGCAGATGTTTGCCGTCGATGAAGCGGGACGCCACGACACCGATCACAACGCCAACCGCCAAAGCCGGCAGCCACAGCTTCAGAAACGGCACATCGACATTGCCGGCACGCCGTTGCGTGAGCGAGGCCGAGACGGAACTGGGCAAAGCAAGCGCCAGGGACGTCGCGACGGCAACGTGCATGACCTGCTCAGATGAGACACCGAAGGCGGGAAAGAGATAGAGGAAGATCGGCACGCGCATGATACCGCCGCCGATACCGAACAGGCCGCCGGCATAGCCCGAGGCAATGCCGGCCAAGGCAAGCCAGCCCGCATAGATCCACAGATCCTGTTCCACGGCGCCCATCCCTACTCGTACGACTACCGGATATCACGCCATTCACGGTCCAACAAATCGACTCGGCAACGCACCACGTGCGGTTAGCCGAGATGCCATGTCGTCATTTCCGGGTGCGGATGCAGAGCTTCTAGTCGCTGATCGATCGCTTCACGTGTCAACAAGCCACCTTCAGCATCGGTGCGCGTGACGACGGAGGCGGCATTGACGGCCGCGGCACGGGCCGCGTTCTCTGCGCTTTCACCGAGCGCGATCTTGGCCGCGAAGGTGGCGGCAAACGCATCGCCCGCACCGGCGGTGCCAGCGACCTCGCTGGCGATGACCGGGCAATGAAACAGGCCGTCTTGAGAGCCGACAAAGGCACCGGCCGCGCCATCGGTCACGACAAGGTAACGTGGGCCCAGTGCCAGCACGGTCTTGAAGAAGGTCGCGAACGGCAGAGCAATGCCCTCACCGGCAAAGCCGCGCACGACAAGAGCGGGCGCGGTGTCGTCGGGCGCCGGCTGAAGCACAGGTCGATCGCCAGCGGCACGCGTTGCCAGCACCGGCACCAAGGCGTCGGCCTCGATGCGGTTTAAGGTTAACACGTCGATCTTGCCGAGGCAGCGCAAGAAGGCGCCGGTCTTGGCCGAGAGTTGCCGGATGCCGGGATTCGACGCAATTGTCGCGCCCATGTTTTTCGCCATGTCGATGATCGCCGGGAAACACGCCGCCGAACCCTCGCTCAGGCTGGAGACGTAGACGAGATCCCTATCGAACGCGGCCTCGTGAAGATCGCCCGGTTCCATGAGCGTGTTGGCGCCGCGATAGGTGAAGATGGCGGCGTCACGGTCGTGGGACGACAGATGGACGGCCGCACCGGTCGGCTGCCTGACGTCGCGCACGACCCAATCGTCCGTCACGCCCTCATCTTTCAGGTGACGACAGATCGTATCGGCGCGCGCGTCATCGCCCAGTTTCAACAGCGCCGCGGTCGTCAGGCCCAGACGCGCGAGCGCGACCGCGACATTCAGGCCACCACCGCCGCAATGGGTCGAGACATCCAAGGCCTCGGTTTTGCGGCCGGCCTCCAGCATCAAGAACGAGGTCTCGGCGTTGCGCAGGGTCAGGTGCTCGATCAGGCCGCTGTCGATGATCGCGATGGTGTCGATCATCGCCGATCCGACCGCGAGCGCCCTGACGGGCAACGCCTCGCCCACGGCCTTAGCCTTCGGGAACCGCGTCGGCGAGCGCGGCCGCCTTTTTGATGACGTCGTCCTGGTGAGGATAGAGCTGATGGCCGCCGGCAACGTCGACGAACTCGGCAAAGACGTCCTCGACATCGCTGCTGATGCCCGAAAGCTCTTCCATCACGGCCAGTCCGCAATAGGGCACGTAGGCTGCCGAATAGCCGCCCTCGTGACTCAGCACGAGCTTGCCGCCGGTCAACTCGTCGGCTAGCTCCAGCATGATCTGGGTCAGTTTTCGGTAGGTCGTCGACGTCACCATCATGCGGCCCAGGGGATCGTAGATGGAGCCATCGAAGCCCGAAGCGATGATGATCAGTTCCGGCTTGAAGCGGCGCAGGGCCGGTGCGACGACCCGTTCGAAGGTCTGGATGTAGGCGTCGCGCCCCGAACCCGGCGGCAGCGGAACGTTGATGTTGCAGTCCTTGCCGTCACCCTCGCCGGTCTGATGCAGGTGCCCGGAATCGGCGGGGTACCAATTGTCCTGGTGGATCGAAATGGAAAGCACATCCGGGTCCCCATAGAAGATCCGTTGGGTGCCGTTGCCGTGATGCACGTCCCAGTCAACCACGGCCGCGCGCTTGATGCCATGGGCGTGTCGGGCGTGATGCACGGCAACGCCGATGTTGCTGAAGATGCAGAAACCGCGGCCGATATCCGGCTCGGCGTGATGACCGGGCGGGCGCACGAGCGCGTAGCCGTTATCGATCCGCCCTTCGGTGACCGCGTCGACCATGGCAATCGTTCCGCCGGTCGACAACAGGGCGATCTCGTAGCTGCCATGCCCGAACGGCGTCCCTTCGCCCGCGTTACCGCCGTTCTCGGCGCTCATCGCCTTGATGCCGTCGAGGTAGTCGGGTGTGTGGACCCGCAGGATCTCCTCCTCCGTCGCCGGTCGCGGTGCGATGTGGTTCATCTTGTCGTAGAGACCGGCGACTTCCATCAGGTTGCGCATGCGCCGTTTGGTCTCGGCATTCTCCGCATGTTCGCCCGGCTGCACCTTCAATCCGGCCGGATACCACAGCGCCGCGCTGCCGGTGTCGTGCCACATGTAGAGCTCGTGCATCAGAAAACCGGTCTTGCGGTTCATGGTCCTTCTCCCCGACTGGCGTTATGCCATGTGATGCTTTCCGAAGTGCGGATCAAAGACAATGCTCTAGCGCTGCCGCCAGGCCTGACTTCGGCGCCCCAGAACTCGGCCGGCGCCAGCATGAAGCAGGCGCGCGGTAACGTTGGTGTAGAAGATCATCATGCCCATGGCGGCCGCCGGAGCGATATCGCCGGCATCGTCCATGTTCAACACGGCGACGGCGGCCAGCGTCGTCTGCGGGCTATAGAGGAACACCACGGCGGAAACGGTCGTCATGGCATTGACGAACATGTAGATCGCGATGTCCAGGATCGCCGGCTGGCAGACCGGCATGGTGACCCGGCCGAACACCTTCCATACCGACTGCTTGAGCGACGCGGAAACCGACTCGAACTCGCGGTCCATCTGCTTCAGCGCGGTCGTCGCTGTCAGATGGGCGACCGTGTAGAAATGGGCGATCGTACAGATCACAAGGATCGCCATGGTGCCGTAGAGAAAGCCCAGCGGATTGTCCGGGTGATTGAAGAAGAAGATGTAGGAGAGGCCCAGCACCATGCCCGGCACCGCCATCGGCATCATGGCGAGTAATTGCAGCAACCAGCGGCCGCCAGCGAAGACCCGCGTCTTCTCGACCACGAAGGCGCCGATGAAGACAATGACGGTGCCGATCAGCGCGACATAAAACGCCATGCGCAGCGAGTTGCCGTAAGAATCCCAACCGCCGCCGTCCATGCGGTCAAAGTCGTAGTTCTTCAGGCTGAAGCTCAGGTCATAAGGCCAGAACTTGAACAACGCGGCCAACTGACACATGGCGAGAATGCCGAGGATAAAGAACGACACCAGAGCGCAATAGGCCAGCATGGAGATGTCGAAGCGTAGATTTCTGGTCGGTACGTAAGGCACGGCACGCGCCGACAAGAGCGCGACCTGGCGCCGCCGTACACGGCGGTCGACGGTGAATGCGACCAGCGCAGGCACCAACAGGATCATTGAGACGACCGCGCCCATCTGGAAGTTCTGCTGGCCGATCACCTGTTTGTAGATATCGAGCGCCAGCACGTTGTAGCCGCCGCCGATCACCTTGGGCACGCCGAAATCGGTGATGACCAGCGTGAAGACGACAAAGGCCGAGGAGATCAGACCATAACGCGCGCCGGGCACGGTGACCGTCCAGAACGTACGCCAACGCGTCGCCCTCAACGCGATCGAGGCCTCGTAGAGTCTGGCATCGGAAATCGACAGCGCGACCAGGATGATCAGGAAGGCGTGCGGAAAGGTAAAGAAGACCGACGCGATGACGATGCCGATAGGCCCATAGATCGATTCACCCATCAACAGCGTGTTGAGCGGGCCCTGGTTGCCGAACAGATAGACGAGCCCGATACCGGGCAGAAGCGACGGCACCAGGATCGGCACCATGGCGATGGTCTTGAAGAGGCCCTTCGCCGGCATACAGCTTCGCGTGATTGCATAGGCAAAACCGAAGGCCAGTGGCACGACGATGAAGGTCGTGATCAGCGACACGATCAGGCTGTTCAGGATCGATCCGCGCAGCGACGGTGTCTCGAAATAGAAGAGATAGTTATCCAGCGTGACATGGCTGACCGGGCGCACCAGCACCTTGCCCAGACCTGATCGCTCGACCTCACGCCACGCATCGTCGATACTGACGCTGCCGTCGAACAGCAGCATGCCTTTGTCGTCGGACAGGTCGCGCAGGCGGAACAGCTCGACATCCTTGCGGTCGGCTTTGGAGATCAGCTTGGACACCTGAAGCCGCGTGCGTTCGCTGGGCCTGAGCCCGTCGTTAAGCGGCGTGCCCAATCTCTCCTGCCAGTAGGCCAGGCTATGCGCCTCGCCCCAGGTGCCGTCGGGAAGCTGGAACTGAACCTCGACGTCCTGAAGCTTAAAGCCGTAGGTCCTGAGCGACTGCTCGAACATCGCCAGCAAAGGCGCGGCGACGGCGACCACCAGATAGAGCGCGATGATGACGATCAGGCCGCGCGTCGTGATGCCGTCGGAGGTTGCGCCGCGCGCCGCGGCGGCGACCGCCGGTCCTGCCGTGTCGCCGGCCGCGCTCATGACCGGGCGAAGAGCTGAATACGATCGGCCGGCAGATGCAGTCGGATGGTTTCGCCGTGCCTAAGGCCTCCGGTATCACCGCCCTGGACCGGCATGTCGACGCTTAAGCTCGCCGTGTCGCCGAGGTCGCCCCCTGAGACTTCTAGGCGTTGAAACGAGCCCAGAAACTCGATGTCGCCGACAACCACGGTCAGTTCGCCTTCGGCGCCGCCGCGTTCAAGCTTCACATCTTCCGGCCTAATCGCGAGCGTCACCTTGTCGCCAGTCTGGTGGCCATGTGTCGGACAGGCGATGCGGTGCGCACCGACCTTGACGCTGCCATCGTCGGCGACCACGGCTTCGATCAGGTTCATCTTGCCGATAAAGTCGGCGACAAAGGCGGTGGCCGGCGCGCCATAGATTTCTTCCGGCGTGCCGATCTGTTCGATGTGGCCCTCGTTCATGACGACGATGCGGTCGGCCATGGTCAGCGCTTCTTCCTGATCGTGCGTCACCATGATGGTGGTGACGCCGAGCTCGCGCTGCAGGTGCTTGATCTCGCGGCGCAGTCGGCCACGCACCTTGGCATCCAGCGCCGACAGGGGTTCATCGAGCAGCAGAAGACCCGGCGACGGCGCAAGCGCGCGCGCCAGCGCGACACGCTGCTGCTGGCCGCCGGAAAGCTGTGCCGGGTACTTGTCGGCCTGGTCCGCAAGCCCGACGGTGGCCAACAGTTCGTCGACGCGATTGTTGATGTCGGTGCGTTTCAGTCCGCGGTTTTCCAGGCCGTAGGCGATGTTGGCGCGTACGGTGAGATTGGGAAACAAGGCATAGGACTGAAAGACGATACCGAAATCACGGTGTGTCGCGGGCAGGCCTGAGACATCGCGGCCGGCTTGCACGATGCGACCGGCTGTCTGATTTTCGAGACCGGCGATGATGCGCAACAGCGTCGTCTTGCCGCAGCCTGACGGCCCCAGAAAACACACGAACTCGCCGGCGTGTATGTCAAGGCCGACCTCGGATAGCGCCGCAAAGTCACCAAACAGTTTTGAGATGCCGGAAAGACTCAGATAAGCCTCGCCGGTCGGGGTCTCGTCATCCGGGGTGACAGCCACCACGCTCATCGAAGTCTCCGATAAAACGGCGAACCCTCCGCGCCTTTCTTTGAGGACGCGAAGGGTTCCGTTTTCACCCGTGCTCTATCAGCCTTCCGGTTCCGACTTCTCGTCGTAGCGCGACTGCCACTCGGCCAGGATGCGCTCCCGGTTCTGGGCGGCCCACTCAAAGTCGTTATCGATCATGGCATCGGTGATGCCTTCGGGAAAATGCTCGACCGGCTGTGCCAGCTCGGTGATGCCGATGACGGCATAACCTTCGTTGTACATCCGGTTGGCGTCTTCGCTGATCGACCAGTCGACCAGAGTCTGCGCGGCCTCAAGGTTATCGGTGCCGGCGACGATCGCGGTCGCCTCCATGTCCCAACCAATACCCTCCTCGGGGATAATGATCTCCAACGGTGCGCCGTCCGCTTTCGACTTGGCGCCACGGAAAGCGAAGGAGACGCCGATCGGCACTTCGCCGCGCGCTGCATCCTTGCACGGCTTGGAGCCCGAATGGGTGTAGAACGCGATGTTCTCGTGCAACCGGTCCATATAGTCCCAGCCGCCGTCCTCACCGAACAGCTGCAACCAGGACGAGACGTCCAGGAAGCCGGTGCCCGACGAGTTGGGGTTGGGCATGGCGACATGGCCCTGATAGACGGGATCGGTCAGGTCTTCCCATGAGCTCGGCATCGGCAGGCCGTTCTTTTCGGCCTCCACCGTGTTGACGCAAATCGCGGCGACCCAGGCGTCCATGCCGGTCCAATAGGGCGGCTCGGCGGCGTCACGGAACTTCGAGTTCAAGCGATCGAGGCCAGCGGGCGCATAGGGTTCCAGCATGCCTTCGCTTTTCATCAGCAGCAGCGAGGTTGCGGCCAGCCCCCAAACCACATCCGCCTGGGGATTATCTTTTTCGGCCAACAACTTGGCTGTCACGACACCGGTCGAATCGCGAACCCAGTTGATCGTGATATCCGGATGCGCTTCGTTGAAACGCTCGGCGTATTTGTCCAGATCCTCAGCCTCGACGGCGGTATAGACCGTCAACTCCGTCTGGGCGAAAGCGGTCGTTGCCATCAGTCCGGCCACGGCCGCGCCAAGCACGCCGGTCGTCAAGGTCTTGAGATATGTGTGAATGCTCATGCAGGTACTCCCCGAGTGAATGTTGCCCCGGCGCGGCGAGCAGCCGCCCCGTCCCCGCCGTCCGGCCTTTTCTGGTCTTACGGCCAGCACAGCAGGATCGGCAAATGACAGGATAATGACGGCCGCGGACACTTGCTACGGAATTGTCGCGGCTGGAGCATCAATCATTCAATAAAATCAATCTCTTATAGATCTATACGTCTAGACGTATTGAGATACCGCACCGCATTTCTGATGTCCGCTTGGCAAGATCAACCTGTCTTGGTTAGGTCCTGCGCCAGCATCAGGGCATTGCGGTCGGGATCATAGAACGTTGCCGTGCTGACCATCCCTTCGATGGTTTCGGTCTCCCCGTCGAAGATCACACCGGCTTTTTCCAACGCGGCCCGTGCGGCGTCGATGTTCATGACCCCGAACACAGGGACCGTGTTGCCCGGGCTGGGCTCTGCCTGTTCGCCTAGGCCCAGGGTGACGCCTTCAGTCTTGGTCTGCATTTCGCTCCACCCGGCTTCGTCAATATGGTGGATCAGCGCGAAACCGAGATTGTCTTCGTACCATCGTGCGCTTTTGTGCCTGTCGCGAACCGACAACGCCAACGTGATGGTGTTTTCCAACGAAACGACGGGCATGATTCTTTCCATATTATCAAAAATATATTAACTATACTTTATGGACATCCGACTCCTTGTCAAGCTCACGTCCAAAGCGTGGTCGTTGAATATTCTGGCCCTCTTGCATACCGGTGTGCCGGGCCGACAAGCGCCTTTGCTGGCGGCAACAAGCGCAAGCCGGACCTCGTTTACGTCAAGTCTGAATCATCTTGTGCAACTCGGACTGCTGGAAAGAAACCCGGGTCATGGTCATCCGTTAAGGCCCGAATTCCGACTGACACCGCGCGGTATTGTCGCTGCCGAGGCGGCCAGCAGAATCGTGGGGGTCGTACCCGATGACAAAGAGTTCGCATTGTTGCGGCGTAACTGGAGCGTGCCGATTCTGGCGGTGACCGCGACGCCGCAACGCTTCTCGACAATCAAGTCCGGTCTGGTGCCCATCACGGACCGAGCCTTGTCGAAGTCGTTGTGCATGCTCGAAGAAAGAGCGTGGCTCAAGCGCAACGTTGATATCTCACAGCGCGCGCCGTTCCCGACATATCACGCTGTCAATGCAGGCAGGAAAATCAACAAGGCGATTGGCCTGAGCGCCTAGCTGGAAACGACAGCATCACAAGGACCCGTCTTCGATGCCCCTGGCAACCATGGCCGCGCCGCATGGTGGTTGATCCATCAGCCAGTCGCGGAACGCCGCGATCTTGGTTTCACCGCGCCGCGCGCCGTCATAAACGAGGTAATAGGAAAACGGATGGGGCGCGGCGAACGTGAACGGCCGCACCAGCCGCCCGGCCTCGACATCAGCGGCGGCCAATTCGACGTAACCCATCGCAATACCCAACCCGTCGATCGCCGCCTGCAGCGCCAGGCTGGGATCATGAAACGACAGGCCGGGCAAGTTATCCGGCACATCGACACCGGCCGCGCGCAGCCAAAGCCGCCACTCCTCGCCCAGTTCGTGGCCGGTGATATCGGCGTGGATCAAGGTTGCTTGCAAGAGATCCCCGGGCGACGGGGCACCGCCCAGACGGTTCAGAAAACTCTGGCTGCAGACCGGCGCCAGATGTATCGGCAGCATGAACTCCTCCACCAGCCCGGTCCATGGCGGCACGCCGCAACGAATCGCGACATCGGACTCACCGGCGGCCAGATCCAAGAAACCCAGGGCCGGATGCAGGTGGATCGCGATATCGCCATGGGCGTTGCGCCAGTCGCCTAGTCGCGGGATCAGCCACTTGGCCGCCAGGGTCGGCGTTGTCGTCACCCGCAGCACGTCTTCATCCGGCGCTGCGACCAGCCCGTCGAGCGTCGCTGTGATGCGATCGAAGGACTCCGCCAGCACCGGCAACAGGGTGTGGCCCGCCTCGGTCAACGCGACGCCGCGGTTGGTGCGGGTGAAGAGCGAAATGCCGAGCATCTCCTCAAGCTGGCGTATTTGATGGCTCACCGCGCTGTGGGTCACGGCCAGCTCGTCGGCGGCGCGCGAGAAGCTTAGATGGCGCGCGGCGGCCTCGAAAGCCCTCAGCGAATTGAAATGCAACGATCTCCGGCGCATGGCTGAGCCTTGATGTGAACGGAACTAACAGCAATGGTGCAGAATCGTCGTTTGCTGTCAAACCGCCCTGTACGGCATACCGTTGGGCGATCAGATTTTTGGGACCGGCACCATGACCTCACACGCCGCAGCTTCGACCCGACCCCACGCCGCGTTCGACGGCTACCACCAGACCGGACCGGGCGACAGCGACGAACGCCTGACCCGCGTCGGACCGGGGACGCCCGCCGGCGAACTGTTGCGCCGCTTCTGGCAACCGGTCGCCATGACCAGCGAGATCGGCGAACGCCCCAGCCTGATCCGTATCCTGGGCGAAGACCTCGTTCTGTTTCGCGACAAGTCGGGAACGATCGGTCTGGTTCACCGCAACTGCCCACACCGCCGCGCGTCGCTCGAATACGGCACCTGTGAAACGCGCGGTATCCGTTGCTGCTATCACGGCTGGCTGTTCGATGCCGACGGTACGGTCCTGGAAGTCCCCGGCCAGCCCGACGGCGTCGAGGACAAACTGCGCGCCTCGGTCCGTCTCGGCGCTTATCCGGTGCGCGAGTACCGCGGTCTCGTCTTTGCCTATATGGGGCCGCCGGATCTGTGTCCCGAGTTTCCGATCTACGACACCCAGGAGATCCCCGACCAGGTCTACGTTCCCTATCGCGCGCCATTCCACTGCAACTGGCTGCAGGTGCTCGACGCCATTCTCGATCCCATTCACACGAGCTTCCTGCATTCGCGCATCAGCCGCGAGCAGTTCTCCGAAGGGTTCGGCGAAGTCGGCGAGATGAAGTTCTACGAACGCCAGTTCGGTTTCATCGGCACCAATTCGCGGCGCGTCGACGACAACGTGTGGGTGCGCGTCAACGAACTCGTCCTGCCGAACTACACCCAGGCTGGCGCCGCCTTTGCCGCCGACGGCACGCAGTCGCGCTATTTCGGGCGTACAGCCTTTGCCCGCTGGGTTGTGCCGATCGACGACGAGGACACGCAATGCCTCGCCTGGGCCTGTTTCGGTGAACGCGGCGACCCCCACGAGTACAACACGCCGGAAGGCCCCGAACTGATCGAACAAGGCGAAGTGTTCGACCGGCCCTATGACGAGCGCCAGCGCTATCCCGCCGACGCCGAAGCCTGCGAAGGCATGGGCGCGATCACCGAACACTCGCTGGAGAATTTGGTGCCCAGCGACAAGGGTATCGTCATGGCGCGCCGCCGCCTGGCCGCCATGGCGAAGGCGCTCGAAGAGGGTACCGAACCCGATAACACCGCGACCTTCTGGCCCGGTCCCGTGCCGACCTATGGCGGCGACACGGTGCTGCGCGCGCCGGCCAGGACGAACGACGACCGCAAGCTGTTGCGCGATGTCGCCAAGGCGGTGATGGACATCCAGTTTGGCGCCGAAGAACTCATCGGTGTCGAACGCGACAACCAGGTGATCGCCCAATTGAAAGACCTCGAAGCGCGTGGGATCGCATCATGAGCGCCGAACGCAAGGTTCGCGTCCACGTCAAGAACAACCACGCCTCACCCGACACCTTCCCGCCGACACCGGAGGGCGAGGAGGTTTTCACCATCACGGCGGAACGGTTCAAGGCGGCGGCAGGGCGCCATCCCGATGTCGGGCCGCATCTCGACGTGCTCATCGATTGGGACACCGACCACTTCGCGGACTCCATGGCAACCGCCGAGGCACTGGTGACCTGGGACCTGCCGACCGAGAATCTGGGCGACGTCGCGCCCAACCTCAAATGGATCCACATCATCGGCGCCGGCGTTGAACACCTGTGCCCCATGGATTGGGTTCCCGACGGCGTCACGGTCGTGAACAACAAGGGCGCGCACAAGGCCAAGGCCGGCGAGTTCGCGTTGATGGCCGTCTTGATGCTGCACACCAAGATGCCGGCCATCACCTTCAACCAGCGAACCGCCGACTGGACGTCGCTTTATTCGTCGCCGATCGCCGGCAAGACGGCGCTGATCGTCGGCACCGGCAGCCTGGGCAGCGGCGCGGCGCATCAACTGAAGAAGCTTGGCATCGAAGTGCTTGGCGTCAGCCGCCATGGCAGGCCCAACCCCGATATCGACGAGATGGGCACGACCGACGACCTCGACGCCATGCTGGCGCGCGCCGACTATGTTTTTGTCGCGACACCGGCAACGTTGGAGACGGAGAACCTGTTCGACCGCGATCGCCTTGGCCGCATGAAACCCGGCGCCGGTATCATCAATGTCGGACGTTCGGCGGTGATGGACTACGACGCCCTGGTTGACCTGCTCGACAGCGGGCATCTGTCCGGCGCGATCCTCGATGTCTTCGATCCCGAGCCCCTGCCCGCTGACTCGCCGTTGTGGTCGGCGCGTAACGTGATCGTCACGCCGCATATCTCCGCCGACGACGGCGACAACTACGTGCCGATCACCCTCGATCTGTTCTTCGCCAACATGCGCCGCTACCTTGCCGGCGAGCCCTTAGAGAACGTCGTCAATCCGACGCTGGGTTATTAGATGTTGTCCGCTTTCGCTACCACCAAGCCGGCCCACTCCCCCGCCCGGCCACCCCGAGGATGCTGCCATGGGTGGCCGGGCGGGGGAGTGGGCCGGAGATGCCCGACCAACGGTCACAACAACCAGGAGGCTTTTCCATGAATCTCTCGGACCCCCAAACCATGGCCGAAGCGCTCGCGCCTGCGGAGCGTATCGCCGAGGCGGGCGCGATGCTGGAGGAAGCCGGCGTCAAGTACATCCTGTGCTGCTGGATCGATCTTCTGGGCGTGCCGAAGACGAAGCCCGTGCCGCTGTCGGACTGGGAGCGGTTGTGCCAGGGCAAGGGGCCGCAGTTCGCGGTGCACTCCGTCTCCTTCGTACCGGAGCTCGGCCCGGCCGATCCCGATCAGATCATGGTGCCCGACCTCGACAGCCTGGTGATCTGCCCGTGGGACAAGACACTTGCCTGGGTCTTCGCCGATCTGTGGTGGAGTGACAAACCCTACAACGTCTGCCCGCGCAGCGCGTTGAAACGCATCGTGCGCGACTGCGCATCGAAGGGTTACGCGGTCTTCGCTGGCATCGAGCCTGAGTTCATCGTCATGCGCTGGCAGGACGGCAAACCGGTCAAGGCGATCGACACCGACCCCCTGCCGGGCGAAGGCGTGCGCCCGCGCCGCCAGGCGTTCGGCTATGACGTCGAACACTCGCTCGACTCCATGGGTTATCTGGGCGAGCTGATCGACATCATTGACGGCGAACTGGGCTGGGACCTACACGATGTCGTCGCCGAGGGGGCCTATAGCCAGTTCGAGCTCGACTTCGGCTACACCGACGTGCTCGCCATGGCCGACCGGCTGGTGTTCCTGCGCATCCTGGTCAAGGAGATCGCCAAGAAACACGGCATGTTCGCGACCTTCATGCCAAAGCCGACCATCGGCGACTGGCGATCGGGCGCGCATCTGAACACGTCCATGCAGGCGATCGACAATCTGGGCACGAACATCTTCGAGACGGCGGATGGCGAGTGGGACGAACGCGCGCTTCTGGCGGTGGCCGGCCTGCTGCGCCATGGCGGCGCGTTGACCGCGATCGCGTGCTCGACGGTGAACTCCTATAACGGCCTGGTGCCGCGCGTCGGCGGGTTCGAGGGCGGCACGGTGACCTGGGCGCCGACCCACATGACCTATGGCTACAACAACCGCTCGTCGATGCTGCGCCTGCCCCAGGCCCGGTTCTGTATCGAGAACCGGGCGTCCGACATGTGCCTCAATCCCTATCTGGCGCTGGGCCTGACGGCGGCCGCGATGACGGATGGCGTGGTCGAGAAGTACAATCCCGGCCCGCCCTTGAACGAAGACCTTTATTCGATGTCGGAGGATGCAATTGCGAAGTCCGGCGCCCAGCGTCTGCCGCGCAACCTTCTGGAGGCGGTCGAGATCCTGCGCGACGACGACTTCGCCAAACAGACCATTGGCGAACAGATGCACAGCTCGTTCATCGCCTACAAGGTCGATGAATGGGAGCGTTACCACCAGGCGGTCACCGACTGGGAAGTCGAGGAGTATCTGAGACTTTACTGAGCGGGATAGCCGGGACCATGAGCGACCACGAGAACTTTCATCTGGGCGATGTCGACCTGCAGTCGGGCGAGGTGTTGCGAGATGCCCGCCTCGCCTACAAGACCTATGGCGAACTCACGCCGGCGCGCGACAACGTCGTTGTCATACCGACCTTCTATACGGGCACCCACGCGCGCAACGAAGGGTTCTTCGGCACCGGCCGCGCGATTGATCCGGCGCGCCATTTCATCGTCTCGATCAACATGTTCGGCAACGGTCTCTCGTCCTCGCCCAGCAACACGGCGGCACCCCAGGACGGTCCGCGCTTTCCCAAGACCACCCTCTGGGACAACGTCTTCTGTCAGCACCGCCTGGTCACCGAACAGTTCGGCATCGAACGCATCGAGCTCGTCTACGGCTGGTCGATGGCAGGCTGCCAGTCCTATCAGTGGGGCGCGCAGTTTCCGGACATGGTCGAGGCGATCCTGCCGTTCTGCGCCTCGGCCAAGACCTCACCCCATAACATCGTCTTCCTGGATGGGGTGAAAGCGGCTCTTTGCGCCGATAGCGCCTGGAATGGCGGCGACTATGTCGCTCAGCCCAAACGCGGCCTCGCCGCCTTCGGCCGCGTCTATGCGGGATGGGCGTTCTCGCAGACCTTCTACCGCGAGCACCTCTATCGCGAGCAGGGTTTCGACACCCTGGAGGACCTCTTGGTCGACTGGGAGAACGACCACATCGACAACTGGGACGCCAACAACCTGCTCGCCAAACTGTGGAGCTGGCAGCACGGCGACATCAGCGCCAACCCGCTCTACCACGATGACGTTGAGAAGGCGCTCGGCGCGATCACCGCGCGCGCGATCCTGATGCCCTGCACCACCGATCTCTATTTTCCGCCCGAAGACAACGCCATCGAAGCCCGCTACATGCCGAACGCGGAACTGCGCCCCTTCGACTCCCCGTGGGGCCACTGCGCCGCCAGCCCGGGCAACGTCCCGGCGTTCGACGGGTTCCTGGATGAGGCGCTGCGGGAACTGGTGGGTTAGGTCGTCGGTGTGGTTACGCGACTTGGACGTCGTCCGGCTCGAACCATGCGCCGCGATCGATGACCTTCAACATGTGGTCGATGGTGAGTTCCTTCCACTTTCCGCGAAGACCGATCTTGGCCAGCCAGAACTCAACGAAAGCATCGGTGTCGTTTGGGAAGTAGCTGTCGAACCGGAAGCCGGCGAAACGAACACCGAAGCGTTGATGGATTTCATCAAGCAACCGGGTGGCGTCATCGCCGGCGATGTTGAGGTCGTGATAGAGGCGGTCTGAGGTGTCGAGCGCCGTCGGCTTGGCGACGATATCGGAAACGATGCTCTCCAGTTCGTCCTTAGCCGACGCGCTGCTATGGCCGCCCGACCGCACGGCCTCGCCATACATCGCGTCATCGAAAGACAACATGGGCATCGTTGCATCAACTGTCGCCATCGCCTGGGCCTACCCTCTACCAATTCCGTTCGCGTGTGTTTCCCGATCACTTGGACGACCCAACCTTGCAGCAGACGCGGATCCTGGCAGTGACAGTCGACACGACCGGTGCAGGCCGGGCCCGCCATTTCAGTCACTTTTCCGTCTCCGCGCCCAACCAGAAGGGGCCTACCGACCGATTCACTCACTTGACGATCTCATTATATTATCGATAATCGATTATCAGTTAGGGGGCTGACCATGGCTGAACACGCGCCGTTTGTCGCCGGTGAGGTGAAGTCGACTGCCGGGGTGGTCCTGGATTCCTTGCGCCAGGCCATAATGGTCGGCGACCTCGCCGGCGGCACGCAGTTGAAGCAGAACGAGATCGCCGCGGCGTTCAAGGTCAGCGCCGCGCCGGTGCGCGAAGCGCTGCATCGCCTGGTCGCCTCAGGCCTGGCGACCCAGGCGCCCAACCGCGGCGTCACGGTCGCGGTCATGTCCGAGCGCGACTTCATCGACATCATGGAGCTTCGTGCCCTGCTGGAGCCACGCGCGCTCAAGCTTTCGGCGCCGCGCCTGATCGCTGACGACCTGACCGCTGCCGAGACGATACTCGACGCCGCGGCGGCGGCAAGCGACGCTGCCGACCGCGCGGCGCTGCACTGGCAGTTTCATCTCGCACTCTACGCCAGGGCCGAACGGCCCCGGCTGCTGGCCCAGATCGAAGCGCTTTACGTCGCGATGTCGCGCTACTGGTGCCCGGTTTGGAACAAGGTCGGGTTGAGTGAGAACTGGCTTGCCCTTCACCGCGCCATTGTCGACGCATTGCGCCAAGGCGCCTTCGACGATGCGGTGCGTTTGACCGAGGACCAGATCAATGCCGGGCGGGCCCGCTGGCAAAGCGAGTTCAAACGTACGCTGGGTGACCTCGCCCAATGACCATCGAACCTCAAACGTCATCATGAAGACGGCGCTGTTCGGCCTTTTGTGGGCGCTCGCCTTCGTCGTGCTCGAGTCCACGCAGTTCGTCTTCTTTGGCGGCCTGTTTCAGCGCATGAGTTCGTTCCTGTTCGGCTTTCTGGTGTTCGGTATCATCGCAGTCGCGTTCATCGGGTGGGCGGCGATCAGCGCGCCCGCCCAGCTCAAGGCGGCTCTCGCCAATCCGCGCCCTCTCATCGCCGCCAATGTCTCCGTGGTCTTTGCGGTCGGCGCCTATCTGCTTTCCGTGCAGCTGATCGAACCGGCAATCACCTACACGATCTCCGGCGGCGTCATGCCGATCACGGCCTACCTGGCCTACCGGTTCGGCGTGCGCGAGGGAGAGCCCATGCGCAACGCGACCGAAGCCTTGGGCAACATCCTGCTGTTTGCTGGTGTCGTCTACCTCGCGGTCGTCACGATCGGCGGCTGGTCGGGTTTTGTACGCGGTGATGTCGAGGTCGCGGCCCTGGGCGTGATTTTGGCGATTGTCGACGGCGTGATGTTCACCTGGGTCCTGATCTTCTGCCAGCGGCTCGATCGCGCCGGCGTCGGGCCGGGTGCGGTGTTCGGTCTCAGGTTCCCGCTCTATGTCATGTTCGCCGGCGGTTTCGCCGTGCTCGGCCTGGACGACAAAGGCCCCCTGCCGTTCTCCGACATGGTGGCCATGGTGGCGCTCGGTCTGGCACTCACCGTGCCGCCGCTCTATGCGTTGCAGCGTGCGATCGCGTCGGTCTCGACATTGACCATCGGCACGCTGACCGCGCTCGGTCCCTTCGTCATCTTCGCGCTTCAGATGATCGAGGGCCGCGTCGATTATTCGACCGCTACGCTGGCCGGCCTTTTGCTGTTCTTTGTCGGCGCCCTGCTCGCCGCATTCGGCGCCGTCAACGCGACGGTCAGCGAACAGCGCCAATAGAAATCTTAGCTGCTCATGAGCTTGCCGAGCTCAGCACCGCCGATCAGGGTTTCGACATAGCCAAACGTGCCGTCGTCCTTGGCTTTGCGCGCGGCGGCGATGAAGCCCGTCAACGCCGCCTTGTAAAGCGACGTCGCCAGGCTGATGCGTTTGACGCCGGCGGCTTCCAGATCGACCTTGGCAAACGACCTGCCGGGCACGCCGACCATGAAGTTGAGCGGTTTGGAAAGCGCGTCGCACACCGCCTTCACCGCGTCCAGATCCGGCAGGCCTGGCGCCATCAACACATCGGCGCCGGCATCCTGGTAGGCCACGAGACGTGCAATCGTGTCGTCGAGATCGGGATTGCCGCGCAGGAAGTTCTCCGCGCGTCCGGTCAAGGTAAACGAGAAGCCGACGTCCGCCGCCGCTTCGGCTGCCGCCGCGATGCGCTCGGTGGCTTCCGCCTTGTCGTAGAGCCGCGCCTGCTCGTTGCCGGCAAAATCCTCGATTGAACAGCCAACCAGGCCGCTCTCCGCCGCCAGCTTGATGGTCTCCGCGACATAGTCGGGCGCGTGACCGAAGCCGTTTTCGAAATCGCCGGAGACCGGCACATCGACCGCGCCGGCCACGTCGCGCGCATGGGCCAGCGCCTCGTCGCGGCTAATCTCACCATCGGTGCGTCCCAGTGTGTTGGCAAAGGCGCCGTTTGACGTCGCGGCTGCCGCGAAGCCGAGCCCGGCGACGATCTTGGCCGAACCGGCATCCCACACATTGCCGATCACGAACGCGCCCGGTCCTTCGTGTAACGCCCGGAATCGTTCGGCCTTATCATGTTGCGTCGTCGTCATGGCATCACTCCCTGGCATCGGTTTGGTCCATGGTAAGCATCGGCACAGGCCGAAGGTCGAGGGCCAATATGGCAGCAGGCAAAGGACCATTGCCAGCACGCACCAGCGGTCCTATCACGGAGCCGAACGATCGACGAGGCATCGCCACCGACAATGAGCACGCTTGAACAGGATGCTCGGCTGAACCGCCGGTTGGCGCATGATCGGCCAGGCCGGCGATTTTCGGCGATCGACGACGCGGCCTGGGGCGAGCTGATCGATCGGCCACCCTATGGCAGCTACAACTTCCACCCGGCTGATCTGGCCCACCATCACGGCGCCGGCGCCGCGCCCTTCGGCGACATCGCCAAACGCGACGCCAAAACAACCGTGTGGTCCGTGCATCAGGTAACGGAAGTGGTCGATGCCGGACCCGTGATTGGCCAGTCACCGCCGGTCTACATCCGCGACCGAGAGCGTGACGTTCCTGAACCCATGCTGATGTTCAACAAGATGCTCTATCCACTCGGCACCATGGTCCAGATCATGATCGAAGCACTGCTCGAACGCTTCGCTGAGGGAAAGGAAGGCCATCTTGAGCACGTTGACTTCGCCGGCCGATTTCCCGCCGATGTCAAAGTACGGATGCAGGAACCGGTAGCAGATAGCGATGCGCTGACATCTCTCACCGAATCACCGCCGGTTGTCGTCAACCTCGACTGAGGTTCCAGTTTCGCTGTTGCGGTCAGGCGGCAGCCTCAATCATCTGAAAGACGGCATCTTCGATTCGCTTGTCGAGACCGTTGCTCATTGACGGGATCGCTCTGTCGGGTCCGAAATAGGGCGAAGATCCCACCATCATCGCGTAAATCATGATGCCGAGTTGGCGGCAGGCGCGTTTGTCGAGCTCTGGCCGGATCGTGCCAATCACGTTGGCATACCGGCCGGTCACCCAGCGGTGCCAGTTGTTGCTGAGACGCCGTAGCGCGCGGTCACGTTCGGCGAGCGACCAGCGCTCGCGGACCTGGGCGACGAACCTGGGGTCTCGGTTTGCCGCCAGTTCGAACGCGACAAGCCGGCGCAGCCGCTCTCGGGCGTTGGGCGCCGGTGCATCGTGGACCTCCAGCCAGATCCGTTTATGTGCCTCCACATGCTCGGCAAATGCAGCCAGCAAAAGGTCGGACCGGGTCGGGAAGTAGTACTGCAGGTTGCCCTTGCTGATGCCGACGCGCCGGGCGACCGCTTCCAAAGTCAGATCGTTGTAACCCGCCTCCACGACCACATCGAGCGCGGCCTGAAGGATTTGCGCGGCACGGCGGCTGCCCTTTCTGGTCGCCGCGGCATCGTCACGCATGCCCTCTCTTTTCGTCATCGGCAAGCTGTCACCGGCAGCATCCATTATTCTTTCCGTTGACAATAGGCCACTGGCCTATAATTTTAGGCCTACGGCCTATTCTGTCAATGCATGCGGTGGAGTTTTGCGTGTTGCCGAGCGACAATGTGGATACCGTCGTCTTTCTGCCGGGCCTGCTGGACGATGTTCAGATGTGGAACCACCAGCTTGAGCACCTGGGCGATGTTGCGCAGCCCGTGGCCGTTGACCTGCTGGAACAGGAAACCGTCGGCGACGGCGCTGCCCGCGTGCTCGATACCGTCCGCGGTACGTTCGCCTTGGTCGGCTTTTCCATGGGCGGTTATGTCGCCTTGGAGATCATGCGCCGCGCGCCCGAGCGCGTGACCAAGCTAGCGATGATCGACACCTCGGCGCGAGGCGATACGGACGACCGCACGGTCGAACGCAAGCGCCAGATAGCGCTCGCCGAAGCCGGCAAGTACCCCGCCCTCGTCGATCAGGCTCTGCCCAATGTCGTGCACCCCAGCCGTCATGACGACATGGTGTTGATGTCGACACTGCGCACCATGGCGTTGCGCGTCGGGGCAGAGGCCTTCGTCCGCCAGATGAAAACCATCATGAGCCGGCCCGACAGCCGCCCGGACCTCGCCGCCATCCAACGCCCGACCCTGGTAATCTGTGGACGTCAGGACACGCTGACGCCGCCTGAGCTATCGGAGGAGATGGGTGCCGGCATCCCCGGCGCGCGCGTCGCGCTCATTGAAGACTGCAACCACTACGCACCGATGGAGCGCCCTTATGCGGTTACCGCCCTGCTGCAGCAATGGCTGCGTTATGGCTGAACCATGAAAGCAATCGATACGGACGTGGTGATCATCGGCGCCGGCATTGCCGGTCTGACGGCGGCATGGCGGCTTCTCGAGGCCGGACGCTCGGTTGCCGTCCTGGAAGCCAACAGCCGTGTCGGCGGTCGCATCTATGGCTTTTCGATTGGCGACAGAGTGGTGCAGCTCGGTGGCCGATGGATCGGTCCTGGCCAGGACGCCATCAAGCGCTTGGCCGGCGAACTCGATGTCGCCGTGAAACCTCTCCAGATCTTTGACGCCGCCGCCGAGGCGCGTGGCGTGAACAAGCCCGATGTGATCGAGGCTGTGCGGGAGATCGACAACGCCGCCGCCATGGTGCCCCTGGACCAACCGTGGACCGTGCCCGACGCTGATATCCTTGACGGCCAGACGCTCGCTACCTGGCTGTCGACAACCTTCGGTCCTCAGCATGCCGCAACGCTCGGCGACATCCTGACCGGGTTCCTGCCGGAACCTCAGGATGTCTCGCTGCTCCACGCGCTCTTCTACCTCAAATCCAACGGCGGGTTCGCCAGCATCCTGGGGCTGGACGGGCCGGCCCATGACAGCGAGATCTTTGTCGGCGGCGCGCACGCCATGACCGACACACTGGCGGAACGCCTGAGTGACGCGATTTATCTGGAGACCTCGGCGATGTCGGTGCGTCATGACGGCAGTGGCGTCGCGGTTATTGCCGACGGACTCACGGTTGACGCAAGCCATGCCATCGTCACCCTGCCGCCGGTGCTTGCCGGCCGCTTGCGCTGGGATCCACCTTTGCCGCCCGCCCGCGACTACCTGACACAGCGCATGCCGATACGCGGCAAGGTCACGGCAGTGGCGATCTACGACCAGCCATTCTGGCGCGACGCCGGCATGACCAGTTTCGCATCCGACGCCATGATTGCCTGGGACGAAGGCGGCGACGAGCTTCCCGCCGCCTTCACCATGCTGGTCTCGATCCGCCGCTCGCGGGAGATCTGGGCGATGCCGGAGTCCGAGCGCCAAGCGGCGCTGCTCGATGACCTCGCCGCCGGATTGGGGCCGGATGCGCGCAATGCCCACGCCGTGCACATGGTCAACTGGGCGGCGGAACCTTGGAGTCGGGGCTGCAACTCCTTCATGACCACCGGCGCTTGGACCAACTGGGGTCATGCGTTGCGTGAACCGGTCGGGCGCATCCGCTGGGCCTGCGCCGAAGTCAGCGAACAGTTCGCCGGCCAGATGGAGGGCGCGGTCCGTACCGCCGAGTCGGCGGCGAGCGCCGTCGACGAAGCGCTGGCCTGAGACAAAAAGAGGAACACGATGGACAACCAACTTGCCAGTTTGATCACGCAAGCCGAGTGCGACGCGGTGATGGCGCCGATCGGCGAGGCCCTGACACCGCCACCGCCTGCCTTTACCGACGACGACTGGTTTGCGCTGGAGGCCGAACGGATCTTCCGGCGCAACTGGACAGCCGTGATGTTCGATTGCGCCCTGCCCGACCCCGGCGACGCCCACCCGTTCGACGTCTTCGGCATGCCGCTCGTGGCCCTGCGTGGCGATGACGGCATCCTGCGTGTCTTCCACAACATCTGCCCGTATGACGGTTGTCCGGCCGTACGCGGCGATCGCAAAGGGCTAACGGATATCGAAGTCCTCTACCACGGTTGGCGTTACGATCTGCGCGGCCGGCTGAGCGACGCACCCTATTGGTCCGGCAGGCCGCAGACGGGTCCGGGCGACCTTAACGGCCATGACGGCAACCTGGTTGAGATACGCGCGGCGGTGCGCATTGGTACCGTCTTCATCGACCTCGACGGTAAGGCGCCGAATATCGACGACTGGCTCGGACCGTGGATGCGCGCGGTCGGCGGCGACTACGCGGTCGAACGTCTGGTTCCCGCCCGCGACAGCGACGGCAAGCCGCTGATCGAAACCCGCACGGTCAAGGCCAACTGGAAGACCTACCAGGAAAACGCCTCGATCAACCTATTGCACGAGGGTTTCACCCACGACCTCTACCGCAAGTCACCGGAGGTGCCGCGCGTCGATGCCGACGGCAAACCGGCTTTCGAACTCTTTATGGAGGACGCGCTCGTCGCGTTCGGGCATAGCCGTCAGAAAAGCGGCAACACCTATGATCCCATCCGCCTGCCGACCGCCGGCCACGATATCCAGCGCCAGCCGGATTGGGGGTACTTCACAACGCTCTACCCAAACGTCAACGTGCCGCTGCTCGACGCGTTCATGAAGGTGAACATAGCGATCCCCACCGGACCGGGCGAAACACACCTGCAGCACCTGCGCTTCTATAGTCCCGAGGCGCTGGCCGACGACAACTTCCAGGCCGAGGAAGCCGCGGTCCAGGCGCTCTTCGATGTCGTGCACTACGAAGACAAACTCGCGATTGAAGCGGTTCAGGAGGCGCGCCGCTCACCGGTCTGGCGCCAGCATTTCTACGCGCCATTCTGGGATGACCTGCACCACTATTTCAACCAACGCGTCATGGCCGACATGATGCGCGCGTAAGGTTCCAACGGTCGACATCGCCGACCGCAGCCTCTATTCAAGCGACGGCATGGAGGTGCCATGAACTCAGCGCTTTGGGCGAGCTTTGCGACCATCATGGGTGTTTGGCTGATCACCGTGATCAGCCCCGGCCCGAACTTTTTGGCCACCGTCTACACCACGGCGAGCCAGTCGCGCCGGCTTGGCCTGCTGGTTTCCCTGGGTATTGCCGTGGGCACCACGGTCTGGGCGACAGCCAGCTTGCTGGGACTGAGCCTGTTGTTCGAAACAGCCACGTGGCTTTATCAGTCGGTCAAACTGGCAGGTGCCCTCTTCCTCATCTACCTCGGCCTTCGTACGATCGTCTTGGCGCGCCGTTTGCCGGCATCGGGACCCGCACCCGCTGTTCCCGTCTCCGCCGGACAGGCATTTCGTCGCGGTCTCATTGTCGACCTCAGCAATCCCAAGGCCGCCGTCTTCTTCGCCAGCCTGTTCGCGGTGACCGTCCCGCCCGATGCACCCCTGTGGTTCCAAACCGCCATCGTCGCCGCCGTCGTCGTGCTGGCCGGCGGCTGGTATGCCCTGGCGGCGTGTGTCGTTGACCTGAAACCGATCGCGCAGCTGTTGCGCCGGGCTCAGCGTGCCTTCTCGTATGCTTCCGGCGGCATCTTTGTCGCACTTGGCCTACGCCTCGCCACCGACCGGTGATCGGGACACATCCGTCGATAACAACCTCTCACCGGGGCCGTCGTCGGGACACCCTCAGCTACTGCAGTGGAATGCCCGCGCTGACCAGGGCCGCCGTCAACCGATCCCAGTCTTCCTGGTGACTGTAAGGCTGCGCGTCTTTGATGCCGTTTACGGTGAGTTCCGGCATGAGGGCGAGCGCCTCGCGTGCCGCTGCTTGCGCGTCCGCGGTACGGCCTGCCTGATCGTAGACAAAGGCCAGATTGACCAGCGTCCAGGCGCGGCGGTTGTCGTTTTCAGCCCGGCTCACCGCATCGAGCGCCCACTCGACGGCCTGATCTGTTTCGTCCTTGAATATGTAGTCGCGCGACAGATAAAGCGAATACCAGCTTGGATAGACGGGGTTGATGCGCATCGCCCGGTCGATCAGCTCGATCGATTTGTCGTATTGCCGGTTGAACGAGGCGACGAACCCCGCGAGTGCCAGGACGAACGAGTTGTTGGGATCAAGTTCGGTCGCGCTCGATGTGTTCGCCATGGCGGAATCGTAACGGCCCGCGATCTGATCGATATAGGCGTTCAGAATGTCGAGCTCGGCCTGTTCGGCGTCGGTCGTTTGTTCGTCAAGTGCCGCGGCCCTCTGCAAAAGATCCGCGGCATTCTGAAGCGATTCCTTCGCATCGTCGCTATAGCCCCATTGGGCGTCGCGGATGTAGGTGCGTGCCTCAAGCAGATAGGCCTCGCGATACTTGGGATCGAGCGCCAGAACCTGCTTGATCAAGCGCCGCGTCTCGATCGACGCCTGACGGTCGTACTTGCGGAACTCGGTCTCTGCCTTCATGAGCGCGAGGTAAGCATCGACATTGTCCGTGCTGGCGCCGCGGACGGCTGCCTGGTAGCCCTCGGTCAACTGGACCTGCAGCGAGACGAGCACCCTCAGCGCGATCTCGTCTTGAAGACTGAAGAGATCGTCGACATTCCGATCATATCGGCCGGTCCACAGGTTTTCGCCACGCTCGGTATCGGCCAGCTCAACCAGAATGCGCGCACTGTCGCCGGAAAGCTGCACGGTCCCGTCAACGACGTAGGCCACGTTCAGATCTTGCCCAACCTGACGAACATCGACGGGCTGATCTTTGTAGCTGTTAATGGAGTTGCGCGAGATGACAAAGATCTCCGGCACATCCGCCAGCGCGCTGATGATCGATGCCGTCATGCCGTCGGCGATCATGTTGCCTTCATCGCTCATCGACAGGCTCTCGAACGGCAGAACGGCAATCGACGGCCGGTTCGGGAAACGTTCGGACGATGTCTCCGGTATCGCCGACACAGGATCTCGGGAGAGATAGAGCCAGGCAACACCGGTGCCGGCGAACACGACGACGAGCGCGGCAAGCGCGGCGGCAAACAACGTCGTGCGCTTGACCTGCCGCTTGGACCGCACTTTCGGCGGCGCGTCGACGAATGCTGCGGCCTTTTCGTCCAACACGACATCATAGACCGCATCAGGCTCAGGATGAATCTTGACCCTACGCTCGACGATCTTGTCGAAGTTGAGATCGGCCGCGGGCGTGATGTCGTCATGCACCAGGCCGGAGACACACACACCGCCCAGAAAGGCGAGTTCGGACAGCCCGCCGGCCACACTTTCCGGCCCGCCGGCAGCCGACGGGTCTGCACTGGGGTCGGAGACGACCTCGATGCCCGTTCGATAGTGTATCTGGCGGTCCTCACGCCGCTTCTTGTTGCGCTCCCGCATGGCGATCTGCATATCGATCGCGAAGGCGACCGCCTGCATGCAGCTCTCGAACGCGATCACAAGACGATCATCGACCGCCTTCGTGATCGTGCCGCCATGACGGGCAAGCCTGATGTCGACGATTTCGGCGCGAATTCGCTTCAGCGATGCGGCAGCGCGCGTCGAATCCATGCGCATGAGACGCGAGTACCCGACGATCGCGGTCGACAAAATGGCAGAATGCTGGTTCATAGACGCTCCGTAGGGCGCGAGATTATCGGAGCCATGCCGAAGAATCCACGTGGGCACGGCGGCTTTACCGGACCCGGCCCGATGGTACAAAGATCTGCGGCATCGCCTTCATCATCGCAGGCGCGACTTGTACCCGGCAACGACACCTGAAAAACTGGCCTCGGCTGCGAATTGACTGGGTTGGCGCGTGACCGACGTCTCGATAGATCAACAGGTACGACGATCCCCTCTGCCTTGGCCCGATGACTATCGGGACTTGGAGCCGGTCCTGCGTCAGGAGTGGGGCGTTGACGGCGAAATCTACCTGAACCGCCAACTCAGCGGCAAATCAGGCGCCCTGGTGTTCGCCGCGGATCTGACCGGCAAGGACTTTGCCGGACAGGCTATTCTGAAGCTCGATCGCACCTCCCGGACGGACTGGTCCGAGGACCAGGAGTTCGAGCGCCACAGACGCGCCTTCGAGGTGAACCCGGACTACGCTGCCGCACACTTGCCGCGCATCGTTCACGCCGCGCAGCATGGTGATTACATCGCCATTCTCTCAACGATTGCCGGGCGTGGACTTGAGTACGCTCTGCCCTGGGCGGAATGTGCCTGGATGCCGCAACTGAACGTCGCCGGGCGCCTGGCCGACGATTTGCTGGAGTGCTGGAACGAGAATGCCTTTCTTGATCCGGCCATGCTCGAACCTCGCGATCTCTTGCAATCATGGCTGGGCTATCGGCTCGACCCGAACGACGGTGGACGCATTCACGACTTTCTGGGTTCGACATGCGGCGTACCGGCACTGACGCCGGCGCTTTCGTTCGAAGGCGAGTGGCGCCCCAATCCGCTGGCGTTCGCGGAACAGGTGGTCACCGCCGGATCGTCGATACGCCTGCGCGCAATCCGCGGCAACGTCCATGGCGACCTGCACGGTTTCAACGTGCTGGTGCGTCGCCAGGCAGAGGTCAAACCGGACTACTACCTCATCGACCTGGATCTTTATCGCGATGACGGCTTCCTCTTTTTTGACCACGCCTATTTTGAGCTGACCTACCTGATTACTGAACGCCAGTCGATCGAACCCAGCCGGTGGAAGTCGATCCTGAACACGCTCAGCCCGCGCGCCTACATTCAAGAAGAAGATGTCGTCACCGGTGACGACGTCGGCATGCTGCAACTCGTCAACGACATGCGCGACGAGGTGAAAACCTGGATCGATCGGCACGAACCCAACCGCCTGTCCTACATGGAAAGCCAGTCCCTTATGGGCCGCATCGCGGCCGGGCTTGCCCTGACGCACCAGACACGGTCAAGCGCGGTACGCGCGATGGCGTTTCTGTACGCAGCAACCAGCTTACAGGACTTCCTGACACTGCACGATGTCGAGTGGCCTAAGAACGGGCCGGCCTTCACCTACGATCCGACCGGCGACGCCACGAATCAGGCGGCCACGCCGGTCGTATCCAACACCCCGACACAAATGGCGCCACTTGAGGCTTCCACCGACAATACAGCCGACAGCGCCCATCCGACCAAACCGTCAATCGCCGTCTTGGCGTTCGCAAACCACAGTGACGATCCCGATCAGACGTACTTTGCCGAAGGCATCGCCGGCGAAATCATCGCCGACCTGTCGCGCATTGACTGGCTGATGGTGATCGCCCGGTCAACCAGCTTCGTCTATCGCGGCCAGGATCCCGATCCCCGCACGGTTGGCCGGGAACTGGGCGTTCAGTATGTCGTGGAAGGCAGCGTCCGCAAGGAGGGTCAGAAGCTGGACATCACGGTCCACCTGATCGAGGCCGCTACGGCCACCGAGCTGTGGGCCAACCGCTACACCATGGACATGGGTGTCGAGGACGTCATCGCCGCCGAAGAGGACATCGCGGCAGCCATTGTCACCACGATTGGCATGGAGGTTAACGAGAGCGAGAGCAAGCGTGCGCTGCGCAAACCACCTGAAAACCTCGATGCTTGGGATCTTTACCTTCGCGCCAGTTGGTACTTCTACCAGTTGAACGAAGAAGGTTCGAAAGCGGCCTACAAGTTGGCCTTGATGGCGACAAAAATGGCGCCCAACTACGCGCCGCCCTATGCGCAGATCGCCCTTATCGAATCGCGCAGAGTCTTTTGGATGTTGACCGACGATGCCGCGACGTCCCTGAAGCGCGCAAACGAGTTTGCCGCCAAAGCCGTCTCGTTGGACCCCGGCAGCAGCGCGGCACGCTACGCACTGTCTCGGGCTTACATGCTAAGCGGAAAGCGTGACCTGGCGATCTCCGAAGCGGAGGCCTCCATCGCGCTCAACCCCAACTCTCAAAGAGCGCATTACTTCTTGGCGCTCGCTCTAATGTGGGATGCCCAGATTACGGAAGCCATTCCGCATATCGATATCTCCATCGATCTGAGCCCGAAAGGTCCTCTGTTGCCGATCAAGCTGGCCACGAAGGCGGGCGCATTGGGTTTTCTGGGCAGGTTCAGCGAAGCGGAAACAGTGGCGCGTGAAGCACTGAGCTACAGAGAGAATCTTCCAGGACTGCACATCGTTTTGGCCATTATCCTGGGTCTACAAGACCGGACTGACGAGGCCGCAGCCGCCGTAAAGCTCGTAACCGACATACGGCCGGAACTCACCATCGAGAGACTGGCGACACTTGGACACGCCATGGACTCCGATCTGTGGGCACTCGTCCGCGAAACGCTGCGCAAGGCTGGTTTTCCCGAGAGCTAGCACAACGACCTGGTCTTGAATGTCACTTAGTTTCGTGCATCCGGTCCGTGTCGAAAACTCACGGCCATACGATTCCATGCGTTCATCGTTGCGATGATAAGCGTCAGGTCGACAATCTGATGCTCGGAAAAGTGCTCTTGCAGATGAGCGTAGAGTTCATCAGGCGCATGGGTTTCGGAAAGTAGCGTCACCGCTTCGGCCCATGCGAAGGCGGCTTTCTCGCCGTCGCTGAAGAACGGGCTTTCGCGCCACACGGTGACACAATCCAGTCGCTGTTGGGTTTCTCCCTCAGCCCTCGCCTGTGTCGCATGAAGGTCGACGCAATAGGCACAACCGTTGATCTGGGAGACCCGCAGCTCAACGAGCGCCCGCAGTTTGCCGTCGATCGACGTCATATGTTTGTTGATGGCCATAAGTCCGGCGATGGCCTTCGGGTTAACCGCCGCGTAGTCGATCCGATCGATCATTGTTCGTGATCCTCCGACAATCGTCATTTAGTATCAAAGCACGAACAACATATAAGAGCTCTGATATTATGGTCAAGAGACGGAACACGAAGGGGCCGCCGGATATCGGCCGGGGCAAACGCGGCGAGGAAGGTTATCTGGGCTACCTGCTGCATCAGGCCGCCCACATTTACCGCAACCGTGCTGATAAGGTGTTGACCGACCTGGGGATCACGACGCCGCAGTACACGGTGTTGACCATGCTGGCTGCTTATCCCGAACTATCCGGGGCCGGTATCGCTCGCTTGGCGTTCGTCACGCCCCAGACTGTCAGCGTTGTTGTCGCCAACCTTGAAAAGCGCGGCGCGATTTCGCGCCGGCCACACCCGGTCCACGGACGGATTCAAAACCTTGACCTGACCGATGACGGCCGCGCTCTGCTCAAGGCAGCGCGGACACGGATGCACGCCCTTGAACGCGATTTGACCGCCGGCATGTCCGCTGACGAGGAGCAGGTTGTCAGGCGTTGGCTGGTGCACACAGCCGTCGCGGACGCCGGCTAGCCGCCGCGGCGCGAGGTCTCGTAGGCCGCGGACGCCTCATAGTACGCGTCGAAACCAATCCGTCGGCGCAGTTCACCAAAGCCCATCAGCCGTCTGTGGCGCGGCTGTCCTTCGGCCATGTCGGCCAGGGTTTCGACCATCGCCTGCATGGCGGCGGCCATCAGACTCAGCGGATAGACCGCCAGGCGGAACCCGATGTCGTGCAGCTCGTCGGGCGGCAAGTCCGGCGTATGGCCACCTTCGATGATGTTGGCCATCTTCGGTCCAGGCAGATTGTCGCAGATGGCGCGCATCTCCGTCTCGTCCTTCGGCGCTTCGACGAACAGGATGTCCGCTCCCAATTCGGCGAAGACCTCGGCGCGGTGCAGCGCTTCACTCAGCCCCAGCGTCTCGCGCGCGTCGGTTCGCGCCAGGATCAAGGTGTCGGCGCCGGCATCCCGCGCGTCGATCGCAGCGCGGACGCGGTCAAACGCCTCCTGGCGCCCGACCACCTCTTTACCGGGCGTATGGCCGCACCGTTTGGGGGCAAGCTGGTCCTCGATCATCACCGCGGCGCCACCCGCGTGCGCTGCGCCCGTCACGGTGCGCCGCACGTTCATCGCGTTGCCGTAGCCGGTATCGCCGTCCACGATCAACGGGATCGTAATGGCTTCACGGATGTTGCGCGCCTGATCGATAACCTCGCCATAACTCATCAGGCCCAGATCCGGCTCGCCGATACGGCTGGCCGAGGCGGCGAAACCGGACATGAAGGTCATCTCAAAACCCGCCTGCTCGATAAGCTTGGCCGACAGCGCATCGTAGCAGCAGGGCGTCGTGAAAAGACGGTCCTGCTCGAGCAGGGAACGCAGGCGATTGGCAGGTGTCATGATGTTCTCGTCCTCTTGTCGACGCTACAGGTTACGGTGACCCTGGATCGGCCGCCCGGCGTAAGAGCACGTGCAGCGGAGTTCAAGTCAGGATTTTCCGAGCACGATCAGGTTGTTGGCTTCGGGCAAGGCGAAATGGGCGCGGCAGGCGTCGGCAAACGCCTGGACCAGACGGCGCGGCTTGCCGCTCTGAAGGCCCAGAACAAGCCTGAGCGGCGGCGCCGGAGAGCGAAGTGGCACGGCGACCACGGCCTCGCCAGCATAGCTCACATCGGTCGCCGGCCGCATGTTCAAGAGTGCACCCCCAACGCCGGCGCCGACCAGGCTTCTCACCATCTCCGTCGTCGAGGCCGTGGCGACAAAGGCAGCCTCGACCCCGTTGTTTTCGAGCAGCGCGCGGTAGTACTCGCTGGCAAACGGCAGGTCGAGCAGCACCAAGGGCAGCTTGGCCAAGTCACGGAAGGTCACGGCGCGTTTCGATGCGAGCCGATGGTCACGGGATATCAGCAGATAAGGCGGTGCCTCGATCAACGTCTCCCATTCGATGCCCGGCCGCACGTTCTCAGCGACAAAGACAATGACCTCGAATATCCCGTCCAGCAAACCGCCCTGCGCGGCTTCGTTGTCGCACGCGACGAAACTTATCCGGACTTCCGGATTGTCGCGGACCAACGGCCCAACAATGGCCGGCATGAACGCCGGCGCGACTGGCGCGTAGTAACCGACCGACAGTTTGCCCGATAACGCCGCCCGCAGTTCGGCGCCTTCCAGCATCAGGTTTTGGTACTCGTCCAGCAGGTGGCGGATCTTGCGCATCAACTCGATGCCGGCAGCGGTCGGTCTAACCCCCTTGGCCGGATAGCGCTGCAGGAGCTTCAGGTCGAACGCCTGCTCGACCTGCTCAACGGCACTTGCGACAGCCGAGGGAACGACATGGAGTTGATCGGCAGCCCGCGCAATCGAGCGATGCTCGGCGGCAGCGAGAAAATAGGAAAGAGCCTTGATCGAGAGGCGCATCAGGGGCTGTTTGCGTTCCCATAGATCTATTTTCTTGATGTTATTATACGTAAAGACCAGTTTTTCAAGACTTAGACAATGCGCCTAGGCTTGTCCGGTTGAACAGCCACGGCACCACGATGAGCATCCAAGACACCGCCACACCCGCCCGCCGACACCGCGGCAACGGTTTCGCCAGTCAGTGGCACTATCGCCCGGACGTGCCGATCCAGGTCTCGCCCCTGTTCGCCTGGCCGCCGGAACCGTTGAAGATGGCGCGCTGGATTTGGGGCTCATGGTTCGTCGTCACCGAACGATCGATCCTGGTCATCGTGGCGCTGTTGTCCTGGTTCTATGTTCAGCCACCGCTTGAGGTAACCCAGGATCTGGCCTTCGGATGGATTGCCGAGATCTATCTGCGCAACCTCGCCCTCATGACCGTTGTGGCCGGCGGCCTGCATCTCTACTTCCACACCTTCCGCCGCCAGGGCGACCGGCGGCGGTTTGACGCCCGGGAACTCGCCGGCAACCAACGCGGATTCACGCTGGGCAGCCAATTGCGTGACAACATGGTCTGGACGCTGACCAGCGGCGTTGCGATCTGGACGGCCTATGAGGTCCTGATGTTCTGGGCGATGGCGAACGGCTTTGCGCCGGTTCTGCTGTGGGACGACAGTCCGGTCTGGTTCGCCGCCCTGTTTTTCCTGACGCCGATCTGGATATCGTTTCATTTCTACTGGGTGCATCGCTGGCTACATTGGCCGCCGCTCTACAAACGCGCCCATGCCCTGCACCACCGCAATATCAACGTCGGTCCGTGGTCGGGGCTATCCATGCACCCGATCGAACACGTGATCTTCTTCTCGTCGATCCTGATCCACTTCATTATCGCCGCCCATCCGATCCACATCCTCTTCCACATGCAGCACCAGGCGCTGACCGCGGCGACTTCTCATACCGGTTTCGAAGGGTTGACGGTGAAGGACAAGAACCGCTTGGCACTCGGCACGTTCCATCACCAGATGCACCACCGCTACTTCCGCTGCAATTACGGCAATCTGGAAATGCCGTGGGACAAGTGGTTCGGTTCGTTCCACGACGGTACCGAAGCCGCCCATGAGCGAATGAAAACCAGCTGGCGTAAGACAGCCACCAAACACTGAAGGCAATCGGCGCTAGGCCCCGACTTGATGCTGATGGCTGCAGTCACATATCACTTGCGCCACCGCACCTTTCTGCAATTACATTGCTGCGCAGGCCAGGTCTTGGGCTGCAACAGCAGTGAGCAAAGACTATGTCCCTGCCTGCAGGCCCGCATGTCGACACACGCCGCCCATTGAGCCGCACACTTCCCGACACCATCGGTGTGTTCGCGCTAGTTGTTGTGTTTTTCTGGTTGATGCAGGGCTTGATGCTCAACCACGACACAAGCTGGTATTTGATCTCGACCGGTTGGTGGCTGGATGGCGCACGCATCGGCGAAGAAATCGTAGAGTTGAACCCACCGCTTGCCCAGTACTTGACCGTACCGCCAGTCCTCATCGCGCGTCTCGCCGATATGGATTCCACCCAGGTGATGGTCATTTACATCGCCGCCATCTGGTTTGTATCTGCCGTCTGGTTCAACACCATCATCGCGCGATGCCATTGGGTTTCTAGTGTTGAGCGGCGCATCTTTCTCGTTGTCGCTTGCGTATCTCTGTTTCTTCTGGGCCTCAAAGACTTTGCTGAACGCGACTACCTTATGATTGTGCTGGCGTTGCCGTACTTTTCCCTTGTGTCGTTTCAACCAGACAAGACCCAACTGGCCCCAATGGAGCGGACATTGATCGGCCTCTTCGCTGTCCTCGGTTTGGCCCTGAAACCCTACTTTCTTATCTTCCCCGCAACGCTCACGCTTGTTGAAGTCGTGCGCCGGCGATCGCTGGCTCCGGTGATTGAGGCACAGAATCTGGCGATCCTGTTTGGATGTGCCGCCTACCTCGCTACCGTCGTCGCGCTTCATCCCGCTTACTTTGAGATCATTGTACCGAAAGCTTGGGTTACATACGACGCGTTCGGCAGCCACGCCGTCGTTATCGTACACAGGGCACTTCCTGTGTATCTCGCCTGGATCCTCGCACTCTACGGTTTGACCAAGCTGACGGAGGAAAGATTTGATGTCGCCCTGCGTCTTCTGGTCGCCGCGCTTGCCGGCCTGGTGACATTCTTCGTTCAATTCAAGGGGTGGACATACCAGCTCGTACCCGCCGCTTTTCTTACTTTTCTGGCGTGTGCATGGGTAGTGATGGGGCTTCTGAAGGATCGTCGCAACCGAGTAAGTGCAGGCGCGCTTGCCATTGCAATAGCCGTTTTGCTGGTCACACCTCCCGTCTCACGAGGCGCTTACAAGAACGTCTATCCCGATGCTCTCATCCCGTTCTTCAAAAATGAGCCTGGCGCGCGAAGCTTCCTTGCTTTGACGACAAACGTATCGGTGAGTTTTCCCATGGCCAACATGGCGGGGGCCGAACCGGTTAGCCGGTTTCCTGCGTTGTGGGTAATTCCAGGCGCCGTCGCGCGGCTCGCGCAAGAAGATCTGTCCGCGCAAGAAAAGTTTCAACTAAGTGGCTTGCTCGCTTACGCCCGCCAAGCAACAGTTGAGGACTTCGTTCGTGGTGTACCGGAACTCGTTCTTGTCGATGAAAGGGACGAGAAACCCTATTTCCAAGGCAACGCCTTTGACTACTTGGCCTTTTTTCGGGCTGATCCTCAGTTCGAAACGCTATGGCAGCGCTATCGATACATCGGTTCGACCTGGAATTTCGACGTTTACCGTTTAGAAGACTAGCTTCTGCGGGCCTGGTCCTCGAGACGGAGGTCGCGGGTAAGGTTGAACGTGGAGCACATCAAAGCGAGTATTCGCGCTGGGACGATAGGTGTGCGCTGTTCCAAGAGACGTCGCGGGGATCACGAGCGTGGGGGCGTAGACTGTTGACAACGGAGACTTCTTCCCGGACCGGCCTGGTCGGGCTATCGGTCGTCGTACCGTGTTACAATGAAGAGAAGGTGCTGCGCGAACTCCACAATCGCCTTACGTCAGTTTGCCGATCGTGCATGGGTGAGGACTACGAGTTGGTTTTCGTCAGCGATGGGTCGCGCGACCAGACATGGTCCATGATCAAGACCATGTCGCGCGACGATCCGCGCATTGTCGGCGTCAACCTGTCGCGGAACTTCGGTCATCAGTTGGCTTTAACCGCCGGGCTCTCGGTCTGCCAAGGCAAACGCATCCTGATCATCGACGCTGACCTCCAAGACCCCCCGGAACTTCTGGCCGACATGCTGGCGCTCGCCGATCAGGGCGCCGACGTCGTTTATGGCCAGCGTCGGACACGAGACGGCGAAACCTGGTTTAAGCGGTCTTCAGCGTCGGTGTTCTATCGCGTGCTCAGGCGTATGACCGACATCGACATCCCCGTCGACACTGGCGACTTTCGCCTGATGAGCCGGCGTGCAATGGAATCGTTGCAGGCTATGCCCGAGCAGTTTCGCTTTATCCGCGGCATGGTTGCTTGGATCGGGTACAAGCAGGTCGCCTTGCCTTACGACCGCGCGGAACGTTTCGCCGACGAGACGAAGTATTCCTTGAAGAAGATGATCTTCTTCTCGCTTGATGCCATTACCGGTTTCTCTACTCGGCCGCTCAGAATGGCGATCTACGTCGGCATTACCCTCGGGCTTCTTTCGCTTACGATGGTTCTGTTCACGCTCTACAGCTGGATGGTCGGCGACGTGATCCCCGGTTGGACGAGCGTGATGACCGTGATGCTGATCCTTGGCAGCGCCAACATGCTGTTCCTTGGTGTGATCGGCGAGTATCTGGGACGGCTGTTCCTGGAAGCCAAGCGGCGCCCTCTCTTCATCATCGACGAGCTTGCGCAAGGCGGCGAAACAGCGCACGCGCCAATGTCGGATGAGAAAACGCCGACGGCGCAAATGGGGCCGTGATGTGAGGAAGGCCGAATTCGACAAGTTTGCGGACGAATACCTTGCCACGCATACGGCGAACATCCGGGCCTCGGGCGAAAGCCCAGCCTATTTTGCTGAGTACAAGATCAAAGACATCGCAGCAGCACTTCGCGGCCGCGGGCCTATCAAGGACATCCTCGATTTCGGCGGCGGTATCGGTGCATCGGTGCCCTATGTGCGACAGCACTTTCCCGACGCCGTTCTGACCTGCCTTGACGTTTCCAATCGAAGTCTTGACCTGGCACGTGACAGGCATGGTGAAAGCGCGCGGTTCGTTCACTTCGACGGCCACGAAATTCCATTTTCCAGCAACACCTTCGATGTTGCCTTTGCTGCGTGTGTGTTTCACCACATCGACGCGGCGGAACATAACGCGCTGCTTCGAGAGCTCTGGCGCGTCCTGCGACCAGGCGGTCATGCGTTCGTGTTTGAGCACAACCCATACAACCCACTAACGCGGCACGCGGTAAACACTTGCGAGTTTGACAAGAACGCTCTGTTGATAACAGGGCAGTCCATGCGGCGTGCCTTCAAGACGGCCGGTTTTCGCGGCGCACGCTTGCGTTATCGAATCTTCTTTCCCAGACGGTTGTCGGCCTTGCGCGGGGTCGAACCCTATCTCACTTGGTTGCCGCTAGGCGCCCAGTACTTTGTTGTCGGAACCAGAGCAATCCTCCGATGAAACGGGAGTTCGTGCGCTTTCTTGTTGTCGGCACCGGCAATACACTGGCCGGGCTGTTGGTCATCTTTGCCATGAAGGCATTGCTTGGCGCGAACGATATTGTGGCAAACGCCACTGGCTATCTGGTCGGCCTGTCACTGGGCTTCACGTTGAACCGCCTATGGACCTTTCGGCATCGAGGCGTTATCGCACCTGCCGCTGTGAAGTTTGCCGTCGCGTTCTTGCTCGCTTACGGCATCAACTTGGCTGTCGTGATGACTCTCATTCACAACTTCGGCGTAAACAGTTTTGTCGCCCAGGCGCTGGGCGTGCCGCCCTATACAATCGTATTTTTCCTGCTGAGTAAGCTTGTCGTCTTTCGACCGTCGAAGTCCGCGCCGCCATCAGTCTAAACCACCCTTATCCCGCTTTGACGAGTAGAACAGGGCTAATCGTCAAGTACTGTTGGTATCGGTTCAGGAAAGTTTGATCGAGAACACGGCTAGGCCCTATTTCAAACATCCGGAACAAAAACCACAGTATGTACAATGCAAACCGGGTCGTATTTGTTAGTCCAAGGGAGTCCCCAATGCTTGCCCGCCTTTCACTCGCCGTCTGCCTGTCCGCTGGCTTTTCCACGGCCGCCTTCAGTCAGGATGCCGCCATGAGTTTCTTCATCACCAGCGAGAATCCCGGCCAGGGCGCCAATCTGGGCGGCCTCGCCGGCGCCGACGCCAATTGCACGACCCTTGCAGAGGCGGCAGGCGTCTCCGGCAAGACGTGGCGCGCCTATCTCTCGTCGAGCGCCGAAGACGCGAGGGACCGGATCGGCAGCGGCCCCTGGTACAACGCCGAAGGCGTCAAGATTGCCGACGATATCGACGGCCTGCACAGCCAGGAAGACGGGCTGACCAAAACAACGGCGCTCAACGAGCGCGGCGAGATTGTCACCGGACGTGGCGACGACCCCAACCGGCACGACATCCTGACCGGGTCCAATCTGGATGGACGCCTGGAGGGTAATGCCTGTGCCGACTGGACAAGCGACGGTGACGGCTCGGCCATGGTCGGCCATCATGATCGCACCGGCGGTGGTGCCAACCCGACGTCGTGGAATGCCGCCCACGCGTCGCGCGGCTGCAGTCTGGAAGACCTGCGCGGCACCGGTGGTGACGGCCTCTTCTATTGCTTTGCCATCGACTAAGCGGCGCAACTAACCAGCCGTCAGTTCCTCCGCCAGCCAGTCGAACACCAGGCGGACCCGTCGGCTGGTGTTGAGTTCGCGGTGGGCGACCAGCCAGACATCAATGACAAACGGATCGAACCAAGGTGTGGCGCGCCGTACCAGGGGCTCCACATCACCGACCTGTTCGATCATGACCCCGATACCCATGCCTTGCTTGACCAGTTCCCAATGCACGAGATGGCTGGCTGTTGAGACAACGAAGTTCTTCGCGGACAGCGCCATACCCCGTTCCATCAGGGTTTCCATGTAACGGTCGTTGTCTTGAAAGCCGATAAAGGACGCCTTCGCCATGTCCGTCGGACCGTCAAGGGCACCGACTTGTTCCAGATAGCCGACACTCGCGTAAAAGCGCACGACGACATCGTCGAGCCGTATGGCGATCAGATCGGGGTCCGTCGGCCGGGCACTGCGGATGGCGATATCGGCTTCGCGCCGGCGCAGGTCGCGAATGCTGTTCGACGCGACGACCTCGACCGTGATGCCGGGCTCGTGCGTGCGAAGTTTCGTCAGGATCGGGGGCAAGAGGAACGCCGACGTGACCTCGGTTGCCGTGATGGAGACGGTGCCTTCAATCGACTGCGATTGCCCCGACGCCGTCAGCGACACGCGGTTGGCCGCCTCGCCCATGGCGCGCGCATGCTCGACCAGCTCAAGGCCGCTCGGCGTCAGGGTCAGGCCCCGTCCGACCCGTTCGAACAGCACGACGCCCAGCTCCTCCTCCAGCGCGCTGACCTGACGCCCAACCGTTGGCTGCGCCATGCCCAGCGCGCGGGCGGCGGCCGACAGCGAGCCCTCCTCCGCGGTCACGAGAAAGGCCCGCGCGCGGTTCCAGTCGAATTTGATGGAGCGCCAATCCATGCATTTCTGCATACTAACTAGGCAGAGATTGTCAATTCCCGTCTTATCTTCGTAGAGATAAAAGCGCGCCCGAGTGGTTATTCTCAGCACGAAAGACATCGCCATGACCGCCATCGACAATCAGGCAGCGCCCATGAAACCGTCAGCCAAGTTCTGGGACCGGCACGCCAAGGGCTATGCCAAACGTCCCGTCGCCAACCAGGCGGCCTACGAAGAGAAACTCCGTGTGACCCGGGGGTTCTTCCATCCCGACATGGAGGTCCTGGAGTTCGGCTGCGGCACCGGGTCCACGGCGCTTGCCCACGCACCCTTCGTGAAGCACATCCTGGCCACCGACATCTCCGCCAAGATGCTCGACATCGCCGAGGCTAAAGCCGAAGCAGGCGGCATCGAGAACGTGACATTCAAGCGCATAGCGTTCGATGACATCGCCGCGCCGGCCGACGGCTTCGACGCCATCCTAGGCTTGAGCATTCTGCATCTACTCGACGACCGCGATCCGGCGATCGCGAAGGTCTTTCAGATGCTTAAACCTGGCGGCATCTTCGTCTCCAGCACAGCGTGCCTGGGCGATACCATGAAGTGGTTCAAGCTCATCGCGCCGATCGGCCGGTTCTTCGGCCTGATCCCGCTCGTCAGGGTGTTCACCGAACAGGAGCTCGTCGCCAGCATCACCAACGGCGGCTTTCAGATCGCACACCAATGGCGACCGGATAAGAGCGTCGGTGTCTTTATCGTGGCGAAAAAGCCGGGCTGACCACGCGCGATGTCCTAATCCAGATCGCTCGCCGCGTGGCGTTCGGGCACCTGGTCTTCTTCCGGGCCCCACGTCCGGTTGACCTTGCGGCCCCGTTTCACTGCCGGGCGGGCCTCAATCTCCTTGGCCCATCGGATGACGTTCTTGTAGGACGCGGCGTCCAGGAACTCCGAGGCGTCATAGGAGTCGTTCAGCACCAGGCCGCCATACCATGGGTAGTTCGCCATGTCGGCGATGGTGTAGTCGTCGCCGCAGACGAAGCGCCGCTCCGCCAGGTTCCTGTCGAGCACGTCGAGCAGGCGTTTGGTCTCCATGGTGAAGCGGTCGATGGCGTATTCGATCTTCACCGGCGCATAGGCATAGAAGTGGCCGAAACCGCCGCCCAGATAGGGCGCGCTGCCCATCTGCCAGAACAGCCACGAAAAACACTCGGCCCGTTCGGCGGGATCGTAGGGCAGGAACGCATCGAACTTTTCGGCGAGATAGAGCAGGATCGCGCCGGATTCGAAGACGCGTGTCGGCGGCGTCGTGCTGCGGTCGAGCAAGGCCGGGATCTTCGAGTTCGGGTTGATCTCGACAAAGCCGCTGCCGAATTGGTGGCTCTCGCCGATCTCGATCAGGAAGGCGTCGTATTCGGCGCCGGTTTTGCCAAGCGCCAGGAGTTCCTCCAGCATGATCGTGACCTTGACACCGTTGGGCGTCGCCAACGAATAGAGCTGGAGCGGATGCTCGCCGACCGGCAACTCTTTTTCGTGCGTCGCACCGGCGATCGGCCGGTTGATGCTGGCCCAGGTGCCGCCGCTTTCATGTTCCCACTTCCAGACCTTGGGGGGCGTGTAAGATGTTGTTTCGGACATGCTTATGGCTTTCCACGTTGTGAAGTCGGGTGCGGCAGCGACGGAGGTCACGCGGTCGTGAGCGAGATGATGACCCGCGCGGATGGAGATATGGGGAGAGTTTAGGCGTGTGCCAGTGCCGGGCCAACCAGCGAGAAGGACAGGGCGTTTGAGAGCGGCATACGTGTGCTTGCCCGACGGTGCGAACTTGACCAAATATGCATGACGACGAACTTGACTGGTGAACCATGACAACGAAGACAGCGGCTTCTGTGAATCCCGACACCCCCGCAACGCCGGACGTTCCCGGCACGCGCGGCCGCCTCACCTATGTGGCCCCGGGCGTCAAATCCTCGCTCTTCCGAACCGGTGACGTGCTGACGCGTCGCGACAAGGACGGCAGCGATGCCGGCACCGAAGGGTTGCTGACCGAAGAGCTGGAGGTTGTCATCCACGATGCGCGGCAACTGGATGATAGCAAACGCCGCACCATCGAGACCCATGGCTTCGAGATCCTGACCCGGCCCCTTACCGACCCCGACCTCGACTTCTACGATCACCGGCAGATCGTGACGGCCTATTACCCGGCGTGCGAGGCGATCATACGTAGTGAGACCGGTGCCCAACGCGTGTTTGCCTTTGACCACAACGTCCGTTCGGCCAGCGGCAAGGAAAGCAACAAACGCACCGCCGGCGGACAGCCGGTGCAGAACCCCATCCACATGGTGCATGGCGACTACACCCTGACCAGCGCACCGCAGCGGCTGCATGATCTGGCAAAACCGCCAAGCGCCAACGACACCTTGCGAACGGTCCTGACCGAAGGCGAGACACTGCTCGATCCTCGTTGGGTGCAACATGCCGTGGAGGACAGCGGACGTTACGCGATCATCAATCTGTGGCGCAGCATCGCGCCCGAACCCGTCGCAACCCACCCGCTGGCATTATGCGACGGCCAAACGGTTCTACCCGATGATCTCGTCGTTTTTGAGATTCACTATCACGACCGCATTGGCGAGAACTACTTCGCCAAGCACGCTCCACAGCATGGTTGGTGGTACTATCCGGCGGCCACCCGCGACGAGGCCGTGCTGATCAAACAATGGGACTCAGCCGGCGCGCTCGCCCGCTCTGGCGGTTCACACTCCGATGCCAGCGCCGGGGACGGCGATGCACCCTGCACGTTCAGCTTTCACACGGCGTTCAAGGACCCCAACACCCCGCCCGATGCACCAGACCGGCAAAGCATCGAAGTGCGTTGTGTCGTGCTCTATGACTAAGCAGCAGCCTGCGCCCCATGACGCCCATGCCGCCGCGCTTGCGCGTGCCTCACAGCCTCTTGCAGGTTGAACAGGTATACCAAGCAAATCCCAAAGCTACGTGACACATTCGTGTGCCTGGGCAACACCGGCATGACCGAAAGTCCGGCACGGCGCGTCACGCGACACCCAACACCCTGATCTAAAAGGACCTTTAGGCGCAGAACACGGGGGTCTTGCTCGACTCCATGGAAATCCATCGAGGTTGGACGGGCAGCGACACGAAACAATCTTCTCGCTGTTCAGTCACGGGCGATGATCGTCTTCTCGTAATCGATCTCGCCATCGGGCCCGATCAAAGTAATGTCGTCACCATCTAATGCGACGCTCCAGCAACCGTCATTTGACGGGAACGTCAGCTCGATACAAATCGTATCGTCGACGACGATCCACGTGCCGTCGTAAACGCCGTCGTCCCCTTTCATCGTGATGCTGCCGTCGGGTGCGAAGTACTCGGTGTACTCATCGCCACCCAGGACCGTGACAAGCAGCGTGCTACCTGCCACAGCCTGCTGGATCTCATCCCCGGAGAGTGTCTTTGCCTGTTCGGCCTGGGCGGCCGACAGTGCACCGAATGCGCAAAACATCGCCGACGCCAGCGCCATCCGTCTGTGTCTCATCATACTCTTCGCGTCATCGCTTCTATGTCCGTCGAACCCGTCGTGCGTCTGACCCATGCTATGGGATCGGCACAAACGCGGTCAAACATCCGCACCACAAGGTTCTTACGGAAGAGGGCATCAGCGGGCGTCGTCGGATCGCGCTTTCCTGCTGGTGTATCTTACCCAGAGTCAGCACGCCAGAACTCCACATAAAACCGAACCGGCCCCACAGACGCAATGTGATGAGCCGTGTCAGGCATGACAACACCGTTCAGACCGGGTTCAAGTACCAGATCCTCTTGCGTCGAGGGAATAACGTAACGAAGGCGTCCAGACACAACATGAATGACGCCCCAGACATCCGGCGACAGCTTGTGGTCTCTTAACAGGCCGGCCGGTACGGTGCTCTCGGTAAACTCCGGTGTCTGCTTATAGGGAGTCAGGCCATCAGGCAGCGGTTGCATGCGTTTTGCTCCCTCTCAACAAACGAATGAAAATCATCACGTGGGTCACCAGCAGCAGCGGAACCAGAAAGGTCGGAATGAACCAAGTGGCGCCAAAATAGCCAACCGCCTCGGCTTGACGTAAGGCATTCAGCAAATCAACGAAACCGACGATGTTGAAGACCCAGATGAGTGGTGTCGCCAGACGACTGCCCCAGTGCAAGAGGCCGAGTGCGATGATGGCAAGCACGGCAGAGAGCAGGTCACCGTAACCAGCGGTTTCCGCAAAGAACGCCGGCACGGCGCCGACGTTGAGGTTCGGCACGAGGAAGCTCAGCCCGATGTGGCGGAATGCGTGAGGCAAGATCAGGATCGTCAACGCCGTAGATGCTGACTTCGTCGACAGCCATGGCGCGGTGTACCAGACGGCGATCAGCGTGAACACCAGTAGGCTGAACAAGAACTGAAGTCCAAAGATGGCAACGGGATCCATGGTTCATCTCCTTTTCGATCGTAGCTAGCTGACGATCTGAGCCGGGTCGCTCGCAGCCGGGCTAATGCCGCGTTTCAACGCATCGGCGAACGCGTGATTGCGGCTCCGGTGACCGGCTTCGTCTTCGCGCACGACGAGCACAACATCGCGCAGGGTCGCATCGGGAGCCAGGCCCCAGTAATCAACGGCAATTGACGGCGCTGGCACATTGGCCTGAACGCCCGCGTCAATCTGCTCGAGGAAGTGAGTGTAGCTGGCGACGGCTTCTTCCTCAAAGTAGCCGACGATCCGGTGCGCGGTCTTGGGCGCCGTCAGATAGAGGAAGAAGTAGACATTATAGAACATCGCCTGGGTGGTCATGATGACCATCCTTTCGACGAGTGTTGGTTGCGCAATCTGAACGAAGGTCATCAGGTGCATTCGTTCGTTTTCTGCTTCGGCCAGAAGCTCACGGACCCAACCTTCATCATCACGGATGTTCCGCAGCGCCTTCAGGTGCTGCAACAGCCCGCCGACCATGCCGGGAACGGCGGCGACCGTCTCCAGCACAACGGCGCGGTGACCGTATCGATCGGCAAAAAATCGGTCGGCGACGAAGCGCAGCACCTTCACAAATCCAAGCGCGATCCTGTCGCTGGCGTCTTCCGGCGCTCTGTGGGCCTCGCCGGTGTCGATTGAATCCTGCATGTTGATGTCGGACATGATGCTCTCCCTTGTGTGCGAAAGACGTGTCAGTGAGCAACGGTGAAACGCGCGTTTTTGTGACGGGGCGATTCGGCCTCGTCGATGATCGCGGCGGCAAAATCCTCCATGGAGATGGCTGAGTTTCCGTCGGCATCGACCAGCAGAGTGTCGGCGCCGACGCGGTATTGACCGGTGCGATCGCCAGGCATCAACAGTGCGGGCGGACAGACATAGGACCAATCCGCGCAGTTTCCTGCCGAAATGAGGTCATACTGCGACTGACAGGCCGTTGCGATCGGCACGACGGCTTCGGGGAGAAAACCGGGTGCGGTCAGAACGGTATCGCCGCTTTGATCCGGCATCTTCAGGCTCGCCGCGCCGCCGACCACGAGGATGCGCACCGAGGCCCGCGCCGCGGCGTCCAACAGAGACTGTGTCAGCGGTACGAGCGCATGTTCCCGACCGTCGGGCGGCCTGACGGCGCTTATCGCCAGGTCGTGACCCGCCATCAAGCGGGCGGCCGCGTCGGTATCCAAGGCATCCGCTACACGCGTGGTCACTGGTGCCGGCAAGAGGTTCGCCTGCGCCGCGTCTCTCACGACGCCTGTAACGCTGTGGTCGCGCGCAAGCGCCTCCGCGATGACGCGGCTGCCGACGTCGCCTCTTGCGCCAAAAACGATGATCTTCATGACTGCAAACTCCAACCTAATCAGTTCAGGTTTGCCGGCGCGACAGGCACGCCGCGCCGGCGCTATGCGGGCGGCCTAACCCGTGACCGCCGCGAGATAACGATCGAACGAGGCGTCGACCGCCGCGCGTCCGTCGCCGATGATGTTGAGACCCCATGTGTAGCCAAACACATCCTCGAAGGCGTATTCGGCTAGGCGCGAGCGCATCGCGATCACGTCGCTTGTGCGCATCGGGATGATGTTGGGGTAGCTGTACATGAATGAGACGTGACGGCGGTCGCGCACCACCTGCAGCGCATCGCCGGAGAAAAGCGCACCGCCTGCCCTCGGCCCATCCGCCCAGTGAAGCACCGTGCTTCCAGCGAAGTGCCCGCCGGCGCGAACCAATGTCACGCTGTCAGAAATCTTGTGGTCGTCGCCGCTCCAATACGTGATGGACGGATGGGGCCGCTGGACCCATTGCCGGTCGGCTTCGTGAAGGACGATAGGAACCCCACCGAACGCATCGCTCCATTCACCCATCGACGAATAGAAATGCGGGTGTGAGATGATGATCCGATCAAGGCCTCCTTGCGCCTCGATGACGCCGACCGCCTCATCGGTGACGAGCGGGACACATTCCCAAAGGATGTTGCCGGCGTCCGTCTTGAGCAAGACCGCCCGCTGGTCGATGGCGAAGCCGGGCGTCAGGCCGAATGCCGTCAGGCTCTCTTCGGCCTCGATGCGTTGCACGTGCGTGTCGGCAAGATCGTCATGGCTTGTCCAACGCTGGCCGGTCCAGCCGACGTACTGACGTTCGTCGTCGCAAACCGCGCAGTGACCGGGTGGATGGTCGGTGTCGGCGTGCTGGGTGCCGCAGGTCTCGCAAATGAAATTTGTCATGATCGTCACCTTCCTCGTTGCGCTCTCGATTGCTCCGGTCGGCGTCTGAAAGAAGGACCTGTGTCGTCAGCGCCGATGTTCGACGCCAGATGTAATTGCTTGCCTTGAAGTTGGGAATGAGCGAAAAAGTAGATAGATCATTCACCAACAGTGAATAATTATGGATCGCTTGACCGCTCTGAACGTCTTTCGCAACGTGGTGGACGCGGGAAGTTTCGCGGCAGCATCGCGCCGACTCGGCCTCTCTCCCGCCGCTGTCAGCAAGAACATCGGTGAGTTGGAGACGTTTCTCGCCGTCCGCCTGCTGAACCGTACGACCCGGCGGATGAGCCTGACCGAGGCCGGTTCGCTCTATTACGATCGCATTGTGCGCGTGCTCAACGACCTGAACGATGCCGATGGCGCCCTGGGTGCCATGCAGCAGGCGCCGAAGGGGACCTTGCGCGTGAGCGCGCCGATGACGGTCACCCTGACATGCTTATCCGCCCGCATTCCCGCGTTTCTGGACCGATATGCCGAGCTCGTCCTTGATCTCAGGCTGGACGACCGGCGGGTCGACATTGTCCAGGAAGGTTTCGACATGGCGATCCGCGGCAGCGATAACCTCGAGGACTCAAGCCTCATTGCCAGGAAACTGATGACGATGACGCACGTCCTTTGTGGCGCACCATCTTATCTCGAACGTTTCGGCCAACCGGCATCGCCAGAGGCCGTCGCCGACCACACCTGCATTCAGTTCCCGTTCTCCGATCACGCCGATGTCTGGACGTTTCGCAACGCCACCCGTTCGGTAAGCGTGCCGATCGACGGCCAATACAAGGTGACGTCGAGCCTTGCCGTGCGAGACGCACTGAGGGCAGGTTTCGGCCTCAGTCTGATTCCTTGGATCTATGTCAGGCACGACCTGGAAGCCGGCCGCCTGCACACCGTCTTAGACGCGTGGTCCGTGGACGAGACAACCCTTTATGCCGTTTATCCATCAAAGAGCTACCTGGTCCCGAAAGTGCGCCTGTTTCTTGATTTCGTGGCCGAGCAGTTCGCCGATGAAATGACCGCGAGCGCCCTTCCCCAATAGGCGGCCGTGTTCGCGCCGTCGCGACCGTGCTCAAAAAAAGATGAACGCGCGCACCACGACATTCTTGCGGCAGCGCGCGTCGGCGGGCGCGGTCGGGTCGATGCAGGCGGAATGAAACGACCAGCGTGAGACCGAACCGTCAGTGACGGAATCGTAACACTTCAACATCGACACTTCGGTCGGCGTCTGCTGGGGAATCCAATACCACTCGTGGTCGGGCCGATAGGTGAAGCGCGTCGTCTCACCGACCCTGTCGTCATAGATCCGGTAGTTGTTGATATAGGACTGGTCGGCAAAGGACGGCCAGGCGGCCAGCACAAACGGGTACTGTTCCACCGTCTCCATGGGTTTGGCGAGATTGATCGACATGAAGCGGCGCGCCATCTTTGCGTCGGCCTCGGCCTCCGTGTAGTGCTGCTCGCGCCCGAAGTTCCTCAAGTTCTGCGTCAAAAGCTCGCGGCAGCGCACACGCCCGCTGTTGTCATTCAGATCGTTGTGCACCAGGTTGACATAGCTCGCATTGACGCCCGGGTTCTTGGCAGCCTGGTCTTCCGTTCGGTCGCCTGCATAATCCTTGTCGAAGACGTCGTGGTTATAGACCAGCGCATCGGTCGCGCCGGGGAAGAAGCCGAGCATCAGCTTTTCCATCTCCGGATAGAAAACGCGCTCGACCTCGGCGGCGTCATAGAAGTTCGCGCACGCGGACTCATGATGCGCCAAGGCGACGCCGAGCCTGTCCATGCATTCGGGGCTTTCGGGCGAAAGCCCGGGGTAGTAGTCGCCGATGCGCCGGGCATCGCGCAGGACTTGCGGGAAATAGAGACTGCGCCGCGCAAGGTCATCCTCGGCCTGGCGCAACAAAGCCTGCTCGGCCGCGCGCGTGGGGTCCTGCCACAGCGCATTGGACGAGACGACAACATAGGACGGCTCTTCGAGCACCGTATAACGCAGCGGCAGCACCACGCCGCCCTCCGGCGCTTCGATCCCCTTCTCGCGGATGTAGGCAACGCACGCGTCGTAATCGCGGAACCCGAGTCCCCATTCGGTCTTGATTGGGCCGGGCGGCGCGTTGTCGACCATGTCGACAAACGCCCGGACCTTGCCCTCGGCGATCTGGGCCAGCGCCGCATCGAGCGCCGCGCCGGTTCCCGCATCGCCGTTCCGCTCAAAGGACATGAACGACCAGCCGTCGTTCGCCGCGATGGGCGGCGCCTGCCCTGCCGTCAGTTCCAGCGACGGCACAAAGCCCGCTGATCCGTTACCCGTGCTGTGTTCTTGCCTTTCCATAGCGTGCCTCCGATGAAACACGGGCGATTCTGGTATCAATCACCCGTACTTTCTGGGGGTGGTCTCGGCTGGTCACGCGGCTCGGCGGAAGCCCGTCCATTGTTCAAATCGTTGCAACAGAGCGTTTCTGCGTCAATAGCTACCGGCGAGGGAGGCAGTCACTTATCGTTTGGCGGCATGTTCGACCACGTTTCGCCGTCGCCGGGCGTCACATGAGCAGGGACGAGGCCAGGAAATGACCGACCACAAACCCACGGGCGGATGCATGTGTGGGGCCGTGCGCTACGAGCTCGACGGCACGCCGACATGGAACGTCTACTGCCACTGCCGCAGCTGCCGCAAACACACTGGCGCACCGGTCAGCGTTCTCGTGACCTGCGTGCCCGAGCAGGTCCGCTGGACCGAGGGAAACCGCGTCTTTTACGAATCCTCACCCGGCCGCTACCGCGCGTTCTGCCGCGATTGTGGGACGTCGCTGACCTGGGAGGCAGAGGTGAAGGGCAACGCTTGGCTGGGCATCCACGTCAGCACGCTCGATCACCCGGAAGACTTCCAGCCGGTCGAGCACGTCTTCCACAGTCACGCGATTGCCTGGTTCGACACGAACGACGATCTGCCGCGCCACAAGGATACAAAGTTCGCCGAGTTTGGCGTGCGCGAGCCGGGCTGGCGCGAACAAACACCCGCTTAAGACCGGCGAAAGAACGGCATCGCATTTATGCGACGTCAGGTATCCGGGAAATCGGATGCACGCTTCATGATGTCCTTGGATCGTGAGGGAAAGATCAACGACAACACGGTCCCCACCGCCAGTCGTGCATCCTTGGGCGTCAGATAGTCCGGAGAATAGTAGAGCCGGCTCCACATGCCGTCGGTCATGGTCTCCAGCGTATGGGCGACAGTCTTGGGCGTCCAAACCGTGCCTGAAAGCAGGTCCTTCGCATCCTTGCAAAGCGACATCTGAACTTCCTGCCGCTCGGCGTCGAATCGTTCCGACATTTCAGCCAGGCTGACGTTCCTCGAAGCCTCGCTCCAGAGCGAATTCCAGAACGTCAAGTTCTGACGCTCCATGTATTCGGGCGCCAATGCCGCGAAGACCAACGCCATGATCCGATCGACCGGATCCGGACCGGCCGACGACAAGGCATCCATCCAAAACGTCCTGTATTCTTCCAAACGATGGCGAAACGCTTCTACCAGCAAGGTGTCCTTGCTCTTGAAGTAGAAGACGGCGGTGCCTTGGGACAGGCCCGAAGCCTTGGCAACCGTCGCCAGTGTCGTCGCCGAAAGTCCGTGTTCGACAATGGACTCAATGGCAGCGTCCATCAGCTGCTTGCGCCGTCGATTGGCGTTTTCGGTGTTCTCGCCTTTCGGCCTGCCCACGCGCGTTTTTGTCATGGCAGCATTCAGTTCCAATCACGACGGGGCGGTTACGGGGGGACGATCACCCAGAACCGCTATCGTCTCCAAAGACACTACCAGACATGGCCAATGTCCCGGAGATAATATTTTTGATTGAGCGCTCAAATAAATTATGTGACCTTTGTTTTTGAGTGATCCTGGGCTTGGGATCCGTTCTCGATTTCAGAATTTGCCAAGAAAGGGAGGCACAATCGATGTCAAGTGAGAGAGCATCTATTGATGACATGATCGAAAAAGCGCGGGCAGGCAAACTTTCTCGCCGCCAATTCAGTCAGTTGCTCAGCGCCACGGGCGTTTCAATTCTTACGGTGCCCGCTTTCGCGCGGCCGGCGGCAGCCGATGGTGAAGAGGCGTTCTACTTTACCTGGGGTGGCTACGACATTCCTGAGCTCTTGGGCGAGTACTACGAAAAACATGGCGCCTACCCCGACATGGCGCCTTATGCCAGCAGCAACGATGGCCTCGCCAAGGTCCGCTCCGGCTTTGTGGTCGATGTTCTGCATCCCTGCAATGCGAATGCCCCGAACTGGGTCAATGCCGGCGTCGTCCAGCCGATCGACACGTCGAAACTGTCGCACTGGGACGATGTGATCCCGTCCATGAAGACCATCGCGGTTGCCGATGGGGAGACGTACTTTGCCCCCATGGACTGGGGCCAGACCTCGGTCACCTATCGCACCGACCTTGTGGATTTCCCGGACGGCGAGGAATCCTGGAGCGTCCTGTGGGACGAGCGCTACAAGCAGAAGATATCCATGATCGGCAACGAGGGTGACACCTGGTGGTGCGCGGCGATCTATGCCGGCGTGCCGTTCGACCAGATCGAGACCGAGGAGAGCATCGAGAAGGTCGCGACCCTGTTGCGTGAGCAGCTGCCGCTGGTGCGCATGTACACCGATGACATGACCAGCGTGGAACAGGCCCTGGCGGCCGGCGAACTGGTTGCCGCCATGACCTGGAACAGTTCGGCCGTCGCGCTGAAGGCCGAAGGTGTGCCTGTGGCTTTTGCGGCGCCGAAAGAAGGTGCCCTGACATGGGTCTGCGGTGCCATGATCTCCGTTGGTGCGCCCCATGTGGACAAGGCCCACGATGTGATCAATTCCCTGCTCAGTCCGGAATCCGGCCGCTTCCTCATCAACGACTACGGTTATGGCCATTCCAACCGAAAGTCCTTTGATCTGGTCAGTGAGGAACGGCTCGAGGAACTGGGCTTGAGCCGCAATCCCGATGAGATACTCGGCGCGGGCAAGTACCAGATCCCGACATCGGATGAGTTCACCAGCCGAATTGCCACGCTCTATGCGGAGATCCTGGCGGGCTACTAAACACATCTGCCACGAGGTTTCGGCCAAACCTGCCAACGAGTATGCGTTAACCCGTTGGCAGGTGAGCCGTTCTTGTCATTGTATTGTTCTGCTGACTCGGTAGGAGGGCAGCATGTCATCGGAATCCGACGTCGTTATCATCGGTGCAGGGTCGGCGGGCCTGTCGGCGGCCAAGGAACTGGCGCACCTTGGCCTTTCCACGACGGTCGTCGAGGGATCGCACCGCATCGGCGGACGCGCCTACTCCGAAGAGATCGCACCCGGCGTTTGGTTCGACCTGGGTTGCGCCTGGTTGACCGGAGCCGTCGCCAATCCTTTTATCCCCATTGCCGACGCGCTGGGCATCACGCTGGCCAAAGACAAGAGCCATCTGTTCGATATCGACAAACACCATTTCCATAGAAACGGCGCACCGCTCAACGACGACCAACGCGCTGCTTGCCTGCGCTATTACGACGAGAGTCACGAAGCGATATCCGACGCCGCCAAGCAGGATCGCGATGTCGCCATCGGCGATGTGGTCGATATGGAGCACGAGTTTGCGCCACCCCTTCTGGGCGGCATTGCGACTTCGTGGGGCATGGATGTTGACCTCGTTTCGACCACCGACTCGGCCAGTTCGGCCGGCGAGTTGGGCTTTCCCGCCCTCAATGGCTACGGCAATCTGGTGGCGGCATGGGGCGCCGATGTGCCGGTGTCGCTCAACACGCGCGTTGACCGGATTGATTGGACGGGTCCCGGCGTGACAGTCGAGACGCCCAAGGGCGCCATCAAAGGGCGGACCGCCCTCTGCACGGTGTCAACGGGCGTCCTGGCATCCGGCGAGATCGCGTTTACGCCCGGCCTGCCGGACTGGAAAACGGAAGCAATCCACAATCTACCCATGGGCACGGAAAACAAAATGGGCGTCCACTTCGACACCGACGTGTTCGGACCGGATGGCCGCGGTCACCACACCACGTGGAATGACGACGGCACCATGGGTAAGATTCACGCCTGCGTCATGGGCAACAACATTGCCTCTGTGTTCACCGGCGGGCGCCACGCTGTCTGGCTCGAGAAGCAGGGCCAGCAGGCCGGTCACGACTTCGCCGTCGACCGGTGTGCCGATATCTTCGGCAACGACATCCGCAAATACGTTACCCGCACCATCGTCACCGCCTGGGAAACGGAGCCTTGGACCCGGGGCTCGTGGGCCTGCGCGCGTCCCGGCCACGCACACCAGCGCACCAATCTAGGTCGCGGCGTCGATGAACGTCTGTTCTTTGCCGGTGAGGCCACGGTCTATGGCGGGCAAGGCACCTGCGACGGGGCGTACCACTCAGGCATCCGCGCGGCGCGGGAGATTGCCGCAACGTTGAACGTCTGATGGAGTGTTACCGATAATCTCCGCAACGTGATGCGGCTATGCTGAATTGGCGGAAGTGCCTGTTTGATCGCGAAATCGAGGCCACGAGACGTGGTCTGGCGGTCATGTGGATGACCGTGGCCTACGGGCCGATCAGCTGCTTCATGCGCTCCTTGTGGGCTTGGCAGGCGGCAAGGATCCAATCGACAAAGATGTCGAGCGCGCGTCGCTGTGGTGATTGTCGAAGCGCGAAGATGAACTGATTGCCCTCTATAGTCTCGGCAAAGAGACGCACAAACCGCCCATGGACAAGGTCGTCGCCATAGACCATGGCATCACCCATCAACACGCCACGGCCTGCGACAGCCGCCTCGTACAGGCGATCGTGCGAGAAGTAGATCTCCGTATTCGGAGCTTTGACATGGCGTACCCCTGCGGCATCGAACCATCGTTGCCACCAATCGTCGCTGTCATCATGCAACAGGCAATGGCGGGCCAAGTCGCTCGGCTGGGTAAGAGGCGTCGGGCCTTCAAGAAGCATGGGTACACACATGGGAAAGACCGTCTCGCTGAACAGGAGGTGGCGATCGCGCCCAAATCTCTGTCTGAAACCATAGAAGATCAGGCCGTCGACATCGTCGCTTTCGTCTTGCAGTACGAGATCTATATGGACATGCGGATGAAGGCGGTGGAACTCACCGAGCCGTGGCGCCAGCCAACGTTTGGCAAACGCGGTCTCACTGGCGATGCGGAGCGTGTGGCGCCCTGCTCGTCGGCGGGCACGTTCAACACCCCGATCCATGGCGGCGAACGCCGTCACCACCTCGTCGCGCAGCTCACGCCCGGCGTCGGTAAGCCTCACTCTGCGATGCAGGCGTTCGAACAGTTCGACGCCGAGCTCGCCTTCCAACCGCTTGATATGACGCGTGACAGCGACAGGCGTCACGGCAAGTTCGGCTGCGGCGTCCTTGAAGCTTTCGAGGCGCGCGGCAGCTTCGAACGCGCGGAGGGCATGGAGATTCAGTGTTTTGCTGGTCATGCCCTAAGCGCCATTCAACCGTTCCGTTGACCCCATCGCCTTACTCTCGGAAGCCGTTGTCTCCGATACGGATCACCAAGGATACGGTTAATCCAGGGTTAACTGAAGTGTCGAATAGTCATTTGTCATGAACAGCGCGTACATCCGAACATTGTTTTAGGCCGCTGACCGGGGGCGAAGACCGTGGCATCGCGGGAATTCGAGCTGGCCTAATCAACAAAGGGAGGACAGAAAGCATGAAACCGTTGATGGAGACGACCCGCTTCCACGACCTGTTGTGTGAGGGTCGACTGAGCCGGCGTCAGGCGCATCGGATCATGGCGTCCTTTGGCGTTGGCACCGTCGCCGTACAGGCGCTGGGCGGGGGCGCCCTGGCCGAGACGCAGGACGACCAACCGGTGTTCTTTACCTGGGTTGGCTATGACGAGCCCGAGTTCATGGTTCACTACACCGCGAAGTATGGGACCGAGCCGAACTACGCGTTCTTCGCTGACGAGGACGAGGCATTCGCCAAAATGAGGGCCGGTTACAACCCCCACGTGACCTATCCGTGCGGACCTTCCCTCAAGCTGTGGTACGACGCCGGATTGCTTGCACCGATTGAAACGGATCGCCTGTCGAACTGGCCGGACGTTATGGAGATCTTCAAGAATGCTCCCAATTCGGTGGTCGACGGTGAGCGCGTCTACGTGCCGGAGGATTGGGGCCAGACCTCGATGATCGTCCGCACCGACCTTGCACCGGAATACGCGGATCCGGAGAACCAGACCTGGAAGGCGCTGTGGGACGAGAACTACGCCGGCCGCGTTTCGATTTCCGACTATTCATACGAGGCCTTCGCGATCGCAGCGCTCGTCTTGGGTCTGGACCCCTGGAACATGAGCGAGGCCGATCGGATACAATGCGAGGACGCGCTTCGCGAGCAGGTGCCGCTCAACCGCATGTTCACGACGTCGCACACGCAGCAGGCGCAGGCGCTGGCATCCGGTGAACTCGTGATTGCGACCGGGACCAACGGGCTCCTGTCGGAGCTGACGGAGCAAGGCGAAGAGTTTGGCATTGAGTTCTCGTTTGCCACACCGAAAGAGGGCGCCATTACGTGGCATTGCGGGTTGTGCATTCACCCGGCCGCGATCACGGATGGCATGTACGAGAAGTGCCACGACATCATCGATTCTTTCATTTCACCGGAGGCTGGCGCCTACGAGATTGGCAACTGGTACTACGGCCACTCCAACATCAAGTCGTACGAGGGATTTGACGAGGAGTTCCTGCTTTCAATTGGTCAGTCCAAGGACGTCGAAACCTTCCTCGAGGGCACCGCGTTCCAGCAAACCATGAACGAGCCGGAAGTCCTCGCCCTGCGGTGGGAAGAGCTGAAGGCAGGATTCTGATTAGGCGAGGCATGATCGGAGCGGAGAGCGGTGCGACAAAAGGCACCGCTTTTCCTGCTTCCGCTTGTTGTCGTTGCCTCACCCGAGAACGCATTGCGACAAACGCTCGGGTGCCTTTGGGCAGCGGACCCTACGGGAGTGCAGCGAGCGTGAAGTTCGTCAGCTACAACATTCAATACGGTTTTGGGTCCGACGCACAGTACGACCTCGAGCGCACGGTCGAGGCCGTTGCCGAGGCTGATGTGATTGCCCTCCAGGAGGTTGAGCGGCATTGGGCAAGGACCGCAGAGGCGGACCAGCCTGCAGAGATCGCGGCGATGCTGCCCGATCACCATTGGGTCTATGGCCCAGCCTTCGACATGGATGCGAGCTATCGCGATGACGAAGGCCGGCTCGTCAACCGGCGGCGTCAGTTCGGCACCATGGTACTTTCGCGGCTGCCCATCGTGTGGTCACGGCTGCACTGCCTTCCGATGTGGCGGGTGACGAACCCGCTCAACACCCAGAACCCCGCTCTGGAAACCATGATTCGCACGCCGTGCGGACCCGTTCGCGTCTTCTCGCTTCACCTGTCTCACATTTCTGTCGAGGAACGGATCGCCCAGATTGACTGGCTCATGGCAAGAGAGGCCCGTGTTCCCTTCGAAGGCGCCTCGTGGTGCGGGACCGACGACGAGCCCGAGCGGAACTGGACCTATTCGGAGCCCGAGAATCCGATTGCCGCCATTTTTATGGGCGACTTTAACAGCGTTGCCGAGGGCCCGGAGTACCAGCGGATCGTCGGTGCGCCGCACACGGAGTATGACGCGGGAACGATCCACCATATCGGCCGATTTGTCGACGCGTGGGTTGCCGCCGGGCATGCCGCGGGCGACGGAGCCACACGCGATCACAGGATCGACTATTGCTTTGTCGAAGGAACGATTGCCCATCGAGTCCGAGACGCCTGGATCGATTCTGTTACCGAGGCCTCAGACCACCAGCCAGTATGGACAGAGATTGAATTGGAAACCTTGGAGTGAGACGTGAAACCGTACACTGACAGCCCGGCGCCTGGGGTCCAGGTTGCGGGTTTGTTGCCGTCATGCGGAAGGAGACGTTAATGCCGCTCACCTATCTTGACCGGACGGTTGACGCCGAGACCGTTGCGGCTGTGCTGCGCCGCGACGGCGCGGTCGCGGTCAACAGTCTTGCCGAACCCGACCTTGCCGACACGATCGTCTCTGAGTTGCGCCCGCAGCTCGATGCATTCGGGCTTGAGCATCCAAGTGATTTTGGCGGTGACCGGACACGGCGTATCAAGAGCGTTCTCTCAGCAGCGCCCAGCGCGGCCTGTCTCATGGAGCATGATCTGGTCGTTGGTGTTGCGGACGACGTCCTTTTGCCCAATTGCGCCACCTATCAAATTGGCAGTACGGACGCGATCGAGGTTCTACCCGGCCAACCGCCCCAGGCGCTGCACCGGGACGATACGACCTACCCGATCGAGATGGCCGGGATGGAATTGCAGATCGGGGTCATGTGGGCGCTCGATGACTTTTCGATGGAGAACGGCGGAACACGCGTCGTCCTGGGCAGCCACCGTTTCATTCGCTCCTGGCATCTGCCGGACCTGTCTCATTGGGAAGCCGCCGTCATGCCGAAAGGTTCGGCACTCTTCTACCTGGGTTCGATCTGGCATGGCGCGGGCGAAAACCAGAGCGCTGCGCCGCGCGCAGGGCTCGTTACCACTTACTCGTTGGGTTGGCTGCGACAAGAATACAATCAGTACCTGTACAATCCTCCAGAAACCGCTGCCCAGTTCGGGCCGCGCCTGAAGGCGCTGCTCGGCTACACACCGCACGGGTCGGGCGACGACCGCCTCGGCACATTTGGTGGCGACTGTCCTGCCTGGGTCGAAACGCCGCCGGATCCCGCGTGGCAAGACAATCGGGGTCGAGGCGCAACAGCGGCGGACGTCGAAGCGCAAGCTGGCGTCTGATCTTGATGTTAATCACGAAAGGCGAACCCTACGTCTCAGAACATTGTAATAGGAGAACCGTTACATGCCGTTGACCTATCTTGACCGCAACGCTGACGCCGCGACCGTCGCCGATGCCCTGCGCCGCGATGGGGCGGTTGCGGTCACCGAACTTGTCGAGCCGGAGCTGGTTGACGCCGTGGCCGCGGAACTGAGGCCACGGCTCGATGCCGTCGGGCTCAAGTCAAGCGGCATCTTCAACAACATGCTCACGAACCGGTGCGGCAAGGTGCTGCTGACGGCGCCGAGCGCGGCGGAGCTGGTCGAGCACGAGCAGGTGCTCGACGTGCTGGACGAGACGCTGCTTCCCTTCGCTTCGACTTACCGGATCAGCAGCCTCTCGGCGATCGAGATTCTGCCGGGTGAGAAACACCAAGCTTTGCATCGCGACGACACGGTCTATCCGATCGACATCGCCGGCATGGAGCTGACTGTGGGCGTGATGTGGGCGCTGAGCGACTTCACGGAGGAGAACGGCGGAACCCGGGTGATCCCGGACAGTCACCGTTATCTCCGTTCATGGCACCTTCCCGACATGGGTGCCTGGGAGAACGCCGTGATGCCGAAAGGTTCGGTGGTGTTCTATCTGGGTTCGACCTGGCACGGCGGTGGCGCCAACCGGAGCAACGCGCCGCGCCTGGGACTCGTCAACACCTACTGCCTGGGCTGGCTGCGGCCAGAATCCAACCAATACCTCGCCATGCCTCCCGAGGAGGCGGCACGTTTCAGCCCGACCATCCGCGCCTTGCTGGGCTACATGCCGCACGGGGCGAGCGACGACCTGTGCGGCCACTATAGCGGTGAATGCGAGGCTTGGGTGGATGCGCCGCCGCGGCCCGCCTGGCGCGCCGTGCGCGGCCATGTCTCCCGCCCGGAACATGCCAAAGCGCAAGGCGGCGGCTGACCCGATCGACGACACTAACTTCGAAGAGCCAATCTAGGCCAACAACAAACCGAGGAGGTTGAAATGTCACATAAACCATTGATGGAGACGGCCCGTTTTCATGACCTGTTGTGCGAGGGCAAACTGACCAGGCGCGACGCCAAACGCGTCATGGCCTCGTTCGGCGTCGCCTCGTTGACCATGCACAGCATGGGAGGCAGCGCGCTCGCCCAGGATGCCGACGAGGACCACCCGGTGTTCTTCACCTGGGGCGGTTATGATGAACCGGAGTTCATGGTCCATTACACCGCGAAGTACGGCCGCGAACCGAACTACACCTTTTTCGACGACGAAGATAACGCCTTCGCCAAGATGAGGAGCGGTTTCAACCCGCACGTGACCTACCCCTGCGGCCCCTCGCTCACACGCTGGTACGACGCGGGCTTTCTGGCGCCGATCGAGACCGAACGGCTATCGAACTGGCCCAACGTCATGCAGGTTTTCAAGGATGTGCCAGGTTCGACCGTGGACGGCGTGCGGGTCTATGTGCCCGAAGACTGGGGCCAGACCTCGATGGCCATCCGCACCGACCTCGCGCCGGAGTACGCCGACCCTGAGAACCAGACTTGGAAAGCGTTGTGGGACGAGAAGTATTCGGGCCGCCTCGCGATGTCCAACGTCTCCTACGAAGCCTTCGCGATCGCGGCCCTCGTGCTGGGGATCGTCCCTTGGAACATGAACGAGGCCGAACGCATCCAATGTGAGGATCTCCTGCGCGAACAGATCCCGCTCAACCGCTTGCTCCAGGCCTCGTTCACGGAGACTGTGCAAGCGATGGCCTCGGGCGAGCTCGTCATCACAGCGTCCGACAACGGCATCGTTGCGGGACTCGCGGAGCATGCCGAATCAGAGGGCACCGATATGGAGATCACGTGGACCCGGCCCAAGGAAGGCGCGATCACGTGGCACTGTGGCCTCTCCATCCATCCCGCTGCGATTGAGGACGGCTTTTACGAGATGGCGCACGACATCATCGACTCCTTCATCTCTCCAGAGGCGGGTCATTACGAGATCACCAACTGGTACTACGGACACTCCAACATCAAGTCCTATGATGGGCTCTCTGAGGAGTTCCTCGAGTCGATCGGTCAGACCAAGAAGGTCGAGGAGTTCCTCGCCAACGCCCAGTTCCAGCAGACGATGAACGAGCCGGACGTGCTCGCGCTTCGTTGGGAGGAATTGAAGGCAGGGTTCTGAGCCTCGGCATCAGCCGACTCGGTAACCACAAGACTCGCACCGGTGGTTTCGCGGTGGACGCTTTGGACCACCGCGGGCCACCGGCCGCGATCAACGCCTCGGCTTTGGGTTGATGGAAAACAACGTAGACGAAGACCTTTACAACGACGGCTACACCGCCTTTCTCTGGGATGTGTGGGGCGAAGGCTACCTGTCGCCCGGTGGTCCTGAAGAGGTTGGCCGCATTGTGGAAGGCCTGAACCTGGACGGCGCCCGCGTTCTCGATATCGGCTGCGGGTCAGGCGCCATCACGCTCTCGCTTGCGCTCGATCACGGCGCGGCGCATGTCACCGGCATCGACGTCGAGACGCCGGTCTGCAAGGCGGCGCGCCGGCGAGCCAGCGCCGCAGGTGCCGCCGATCGCATCACGATCCGGCAAGTCGAACCCGGTCCGCTGGACTTCGACGACGGGAGTTTCGATATCGTCTTTTCGAAGGACGCGATGATCCACATCGCCGACAAGACCTCCCTCTTTGCCGAGGTGTTCCGCGTCCTGAAGCCGGGCGGCTGGTTTGCCGCCTCCGACTGGCTGATCGCCCACGACGGTACACCCAGTCCAGAGATGGCGCGCTACATCGAACTCGAAGGGCTCGACTTCGCCATGGCGTCTCCGGACCGCTACGACGCGGCTCTCCGGGATGCAGGCTTCGTGAACGTCGGCCTGGTGAACCGCAATCGTTGGTATGCGGGTGAGGCCCGACGAGAGCTCGACTTCTTAAACGGCGGATCTCGGGCCGATCTCGAGCGCAAGCACGGCGCAGAGATCGTCTTTCATATGGCCGAGATCTGGGAAGCGTTGGTTCAAGTCCTCGAGTCCGGCGAGCATTGCCCCCATCACCTGCGCGCTCAGCGCCCTGGCTAGACCGTCAGGTGCGTTCGCGCTTGCCACGCCACCGCCGTTTTGACCACAGAGCAACAGTCTGAAGGAAGTCCTGTGACCCGCGATCCTCGTTACGACATTTTGTTTGAGCCACTCAAGATCGGTCCCGTCACCGCGCCCAACCGGTTCTACCAGGTGCCCCATTGCAACGGCATGGGCAGGGTCTATCCCAACGCCATGATCGGTATGCGCGGCACGAAGGCGGAGGGAGGCTGGGGGATCGTCTGTACCGAGCAGTGCGACTTCCTCGCCAGTGGCGACGCCTCCCCTTACGCCGAAACCAACATGTGGGACTCAGGCGACGAGCTCTACCTCGGCCGCATGGTCGAGGAGGTGCACCGATACGGCAGCCTCGCCGGTATCGAGCTTGTCCACAATGGCCACGACACGCCCAACCTCTACAGCCGCGAGATCCCGATCGGCCCGATGCATCGCCCCGCGAACTGGAGCCTCGCGCCGATCCAGGCGCGTGCGATGGACAAAGCCGACATCCGAGAGTACCGCCGCGCCCACAAAGCAGCGGCGATCAGGGCGCGCGACATCGGCTTCGACATTGTCATCGTCTATGCCGGTCACGACGGCACGGTTCCCAGCCACTTCCTCGCCAAGCGCCACAACCAGCGAACCGACGAATACGGCGGCAGTCTCGAGAACCGCTTGCGCCTTTATCGCGAGCTGCTCGAGGAAACCAAGGACGCGGTCGGCGGCGATACCGCCGTCGTGGTGCGCTTCGCCGTCGACGAGATGATGGGACCGGATGGGCTGGAGTGGCATGGCGAGGGCCGTGAAGCCGTTGAGATGCTGGCCGAGCTCCCGGACCTGTGGGACGTCAATGTCAGCGATTGGGACAACGATTCGAAGACGTCGCGGTTCGCGCCGGAAGGCTACCAGGAGGAGTACGTCGCCTTCGTGAAACAGGTGACGAGCAAACCGGTCTCTACCGTCGGGCGCTATACATCGCCCGACGCCATGGTCTCGGCGATCCGCCGCGGCATCGTCGATCTGATCGGGGCGGCCCGGCCGTCGATCGCCGATCCGTTCCTGCCCAGGAAGGTCGAGGAAGGCCGGCTCGACGACATCCGCGAATGCATCGGCTGCAACGTCTGCATCGGCTGGACCCAGATGACCGCGCCGGCGCGCTGCACCCAGAACCCGACCTTCAGCGAGGAGTGGCGCAAGGGCTGGCATCCCGAGACGTTGCCGCCCGCCGAAACGGAGGATCGTGTTCTCATCGTCGGCGCCGGGCCCGCGGGTCTCGAGGCGGCGCGTGCCGCCGGGCTGCGTGGATTCCACGTGACGCTCGCCGAGGCTGACGAGGACCTGGGCGGCCGCGTCACCCGCGAGAGCAAGCTGCCGGGCCTGGCGGCCTGGGCCCGCGTGCGCGACTACCGCGTCGGCCAAATCCAACGCATGGCCAATGTCGAGGTCTATCGCGAAAGCCGTCTCACGGCGGAACAGGTTCTCGAGCTTGGGGCCGACCATGTAGCGATCGCGACCGGCGCCAGTTGGCGCCGTGATGGCTATGGCCGGCATCTGACGTCACCGGTGCCAGGGACCGACGCGGCGCATGTCCTGACACCCGACGACATCCTGGCCGGACGCCGCCCGCCGGGACAGAAGGTGCTGCTGTTCGACGACGACCACTACTACATGGCCAGCGTGATTGCCGAGCTGCTAAGCACGGAAGGCTACGAGGTAAGCTTGGCGACGCCGGTCGCAACGATCGCCGCATGGATGATCCACACGCTGGAACAGGGTGCCAACCAAGAGCGGCTCAGCGACGCAGGAGTCGACCTGTTGCCGAACACGACCCTGCTGGCCGTCGAGACCGAAAGGGTACTGCTCGCGGACTCGTTGCGGCGGCGCGAGGTCGAGCTGCCGGCCGATGGCGTCGTCATGGTCACATCGCGCCAGCCAGAAGACAGTCTCTATCACGAGCTCGTTGAGGCGCTCGACGGCGCGACCGACGCTGGCATTCGCACGTTGCGCCGGATCGGCGATTGCCAAGCGCCTGGTATCATTGCGACGGCGAATTACGAGGGCCATCGCTACGCTCGTGAACTCGGCGCCGAGGTCGACCCCGGCACCGTCCCGTTCCACCGCGAGCGGCATGTCATCGAACCGGCGACGGCGTGATCACGGCCAAGGACGTTGACGAATGAGGCGCGCCACAATCAGCGCCTCTCATAAGACAACCGGCGCCGGACGATTGTCCGGCACCGGCGCTTCAAAACGATTCTGATTGGCCTTGGATTAGGAGACCGCGCCCTCACCTGCCTCGGGCCTCATGTTTTCCCGGCGACCGCGATCGGCCATGAACTGGTCAAACTCGGCCTTGTCCTTGGCCTGGCGCAGTTGGTCCAGGAAGGCTTTGAACGCCTCTTGCTCCTCTTCCAACCGCTTGAGGGTCTCTTCGCGGTACTCGTCGAACGCGTGGTTGCCGCTCGACGGTCCGGCGTGCCGCTTGTCGCTGCCGTTCTTCGGCTCCGAATAGTACCAACGGCCGCGGCGGCCACAGTCACGCCAAAATCCCATGCGTCCACTCCATATCAGATAGGCCAGAATCGCCAGACCAATGGGCCAGAACACGATGAAGCCAAGCACCATCAAAACGATCCAGGCTGGCTTTCCGTAGTGGTCCACCTTCGCTGCGAGTTCCATCTTCGCCTCTATGTTAATGTTTAATACATTAACATACGTAAGGTCGGCCATGTCCGGAGTCAAGGCCGGCAGCGCCTGAAATCGGTGAAAAATCGATGACGCGCCGGGCTTGACGGTCAGGACGACGGGTCGCGGCCCAAGCCGTCCAGATAAATAAGAAATCCCGCCTCCAGCAGCTCTTCCGGCGTCATCGGAAGTTTGCGCCGGGCCGCGTCGCCGCGGGCGAACAGCGAGGCGATGCCGTGGGCGAACGACCACATATGAAGGCTCACCATGCGCGCCGGCGGCCGACGCTCCTTGGGCAGGCGCGCGACCATCGCCTCGGCGGCTCGCTGCAGCACGCTGAACGCTTCTTCGGCAGCCTCGGCCAGTTCCGGTGTCGCATCGGGCGGCACCTGAGCCTCGAACATCGCGGCGTAGTACGCGGGCTCGGTGCGCGCGAAGGCTAGATAGGCACGTCCCACGTTGTCGAACGCGGTCACGGGATCCGGCGCGCCGTCGCTCCAGGCATTCGCCAGGAAGGCGCTGAAGCGCTCGAAGCCCTGGCGCGCTACCTCGGCGACCAGCGCATCGCGATCGCGGAAATGGCGGTAGGGTGCCGCCGCGCTAACGCCCGCGCTACGCGCCGCCTCGGCAAAGCTGAACCCGGCCGGCCCCTTCTCGCCGATCAGGTCCAACGCCGCCTTGATCAGCGCCTCGCGCAGATGGCCATGATGGTAGCCGCGCCGCCCCTCGTCCTTCTTGTGCCAACTCATGTTAAGGGACTTAACATGGTGGGGACGCCGGGCGTAAGCAAATCTTCCAGGACCGGTCTCAGCATCGGCCATTGGGCGGAACCGCCCGTATCTACGCCGTCTCGCCGGCCGCCAAGCGCGCGGCTTGCGCCTCTTCCAACAGCCAGTTGCGGAAGGCCGCGATCCTCGGGTGTTCGTCGCTGTCTTCCGCGCTCAAGAGATAGAAGGAGAAGCTGAGCGGCGTGCTCAAGCCCGGGTCGAACGGACGCACCAGGCGGCCGGCGGCAAGGTCGTCGGCCACCAGCACGTCGCCGACCAGCGCGACGCCATGACCGTCGAGCGCGGCCTGCACCGCCATGGTCTCCTGGGTGAAGCGCGGCCCGCGGGTCGGGTCGATGGCGTCGAGGCCGGCCGCCAGGAGCCACATACGCCAGCTCGCCTCGGCGTCCTTCCATTCGACGTGCAACAGCGTGTGGTGACGCAGATCCTCGGGCCGGTACAAAGGATGCTCGCCCCGCAGCAGGGCGGGACTGCAGACCGGCGTGTTGCGCTGGCCGAACAACCGGTCGACCCGCACGCCGTCATAGCCACCGGGCCCATAGCGCAGCGCGACATCGGCGTCGCCACGCGCCACGTCGACGCGGCGGTCGGTGCCGTCGATGCGGATCTCAATGTCCGGATGTCGGACGCGGAAGTGCTCAAGCCGGGGCATCAGCCACATGGCGCCGAAGGACGGGCTGACGCTGATGGTCAAGACACCGCTCTCGCTGACCGCGCGTATCTGCTCGACCGCTTGGGTCAACTTGTCGAAACCCTGACCCAGTATCGGCAGGGCTGCCTGACCTGCGTCGGTCAAACGCAATGCCCGGGTCAGCCGGTGGAACAGCGGCACCCCGAGCAACTCCTCGAGCGCCCGCACCTGATGGCTGACCGCAGCCGGCGTGACGTTCAACTCGGCCGCCGCCTTGGTAAAGCTGAGATGCCGGCCGGCCGATTCAAAGGCCCTGAGAGCGTTCAAAGGCGGGAGGGGTCCGGGCATGATCTATAGACAAATTTTCCTAGCAGATAGAGCGAGATGATCTCGTTTGTTGGGAGTCATAGATTTGCATAGCTTGCCTTTTGTGCAAGGGCACGACACACCAAAGGCCGTGTCGGCCAGAAAGTCTGGTCTATCAAATAAACCTTGATCATAGACGTGGCTGTTGCCGGCCCAACCAAAACCCGATGCGGGAGAAACGACCATGAGCTCCAATGACCTACCCATCCTCTACGCTAACGACAGCTGCCCCTATGTGTTCCGGGCCCGCCTGGCCCTGGCCTATGCCGGCATCGACGTCGAGCACAGGGAAGTCGACTTGGACAACAAACCGCCATCCATGCTGCAGGTGTCGCCGAAGGGAACCGTACCCGTCCTCATCCTGTCTGACGGAACGGTCATCGACGAGAGTTGGGAGATCATCCATTGGGCGATGCGGCAACACGATCCCGAAAACTGGTGCGGCGACAACGATGCCGCGCTCGACCTGGCCGACGCGCTCGTGCGGAGGAACGACGGCGAGTTCGGCGAACCCTCCATGTACTACAAGTTCTCCAGCGACTACCCCGACCGGGATTGGCTGCAGGATAGAGACGCCTGTGAACCGTTCCTGGATGGCTTGGAGACCCGGCTTGCGACGCAGTCGTTTATGCACGGCGCGGCACCGTCAGTCGCCGACATCCCCGTCTACCCCGCCGTTGCTGGTTTCGCCAAGATCGAACCCGCGTGGTTCGCCGGACGGTTCCCGAACCTCGATGCATGGTTGGAACGCATGGCTGCCTCGCCGCATGTTCAGCGGGTCGACTTCGATCATGAGCCCTGGCGGTTCGAACAAACCGGCTAGCGGTTGTGACCGCAAATCGAGGAGACTGTCGGCGACAAAAGGAATCAGCCGCCATGACTCAATCCCTGTTCGCCGCACCCTCGACGATGTTTTCGCTGCCGTTCAGTCAGGACTTCCGGAGAACACGCGCCGCCGTGCTCGGCATCCCGTTCGACTGCGGCCTCTCGTCCACCCGCTTCGGTTCCCGCCTGGGTCCCAACGCCATCCGTCACGCGTCCGTCCTGACCGGCGAGCTCGCGCAGGATGCCGATAGCGATCCGCTCGACCGCGTTGTCGACGCCGGCAATGTGGTGATCGCGGCCGGCGACATTCACGCGGCATTCGAGGCGATCGAACGGGCGATGGATGCGGTTCTTGAAGCCGGCTGCGTTCCCCTCACCCTGGGCGGTGACGGTTCGGTCAGCCTGCCCCAGATGCGCGCCATCCATCGGGCCCACGGACCCGTAGCGGTCCTGCATTTCGACGCGCATACGGATACCGCGAAGTTGGCATCGAACGACCATTACGACAACGCGACCCAGTTCACCCACGCGGCCAACGAAGGCTTGATCGACGGCGCGCATGCCCTTCACATCGGCACCCGCGCCCCGGTCAACGCCGCCGAGGACATCGCGTACACGCGCTCTCTCGGCTACGAGGTCATCCCCTATGACACCGTCAGAGACTGGGGCGAAGCCAAACTGATCGCCCACATGCACGAACGCATGCGCGGCAAGAAGGTCTATCTGTGTTTCGACATGGATTTCTTCGATCCGTCGGTGGCGCCGGGTGTCCAGACGCCGACGCCCGGTGGCGCGCTTGCCGCCGAAGGCCTGACGCTGATCCGTGGCTTGAAGGGGCTCGACATCGTCGCACTGGATATCAACACCGTAACGCCCCTGCATGATCCGGCCGGCGTCACCGCGACGCTCGCCGCGTCGGTCGCCGCCGACATGCTGGCGCTGCTCTAGACGGGCCTTGGATTAGGCTGGGCAAAGATTGTCTTCGAACAACGCACACGAATTGGCAAAAGGAAGGATGTCATGAAACGCATTCCAGGAGGGGCTCAGGGTCGCTGTGCGGCCGTCGTCTCGGACGGGCTTGTCTATGCCGTCGCGACCGATCCGCACTGTGCCGACGGCATTGCGGCGCAAACCCGAAACACCCTTGAAAAGCTCGACGAGGTGCTCGCCGAAGCAGGCAGCGGCAAGACGGCGCTGGTCCAGGCAACCGTCTATCTCAATGACATCTCGGAAAAGCCGGCGATGGACGAGGTCTGGTGCGAATGGATCGGCCCTGAAGACAATTGGCCACAGCGCGCCTGTATCGGTGTCGACCTGGAGGCCGGTTGGCTAATCGAGGTCGTCGTCACGGCGAAACTGCTCTGACACCCCCTTGACCAGCATGGATTCCCCCTTCGATGGCCGATAACCTAGGCCACCCTAAGGGAGAGACCATTTGGAACGCAGGCTTGCCGCCATTCTCGCCGCCGATGTGGTCGGCTATTCGCGGCTCATGGGCGAGGACGAGGCCGGCACGCTGGCGTGTCTGAAGGCGTGTGAGACCGGCGTGATCGAGCCGGCGGTCGCGGGTCACGGCGGACGCATCGTCAAGCGCATGGGCGACGGTTATCTGGTCGAGTTCGCCAGTGTCGTCGCCGCGGTCGAGTGCGCGATGGCCTGGCAGAAGGACGCATCGCCTCCCCTCGCCTTTCGCATCGGCATTCACGTCGGCGACGTGATGGTGCAGGACGGCGACATCTTTGGCGACGGCGTCAATGTCGCGGCACGGCTCGAGGCGCTCGCGACGCCCGGCGGCCTGTGCCTGTCTGAAGATGCCCAGCGTCAGGTGCGCGGCAAGATCGACATGCCGATCGAGGACATGGGGCCGCAGCAGCTCAAGAATATCGCCGAGCCGATGCGCGTGTTCCACGCCGTCATTGATGGCGCGGCAGGCGATGACGGCGCGCCGATTGCGGAGGCCGAGATGGATAACGCCGCCGGAGCGTTGCGCATGCCGCGGATCCTGCTCGCCCCCTTCCGCCATCTGGGCAGCAGCACCGATGCCGAGGCCCTGGCATCGGGCCTGACGGAAACCCTGGCGGCCGCCCTCGCGCACTTCGAGGAGTTCGAGCTGATCGACCCGGGCAGCGCGGTCCGGGCGATCGCGGACAAGGGCGCGCTTGCCGCCGGCAGCGAGCTCGGCGCGGCCTGTATCCTGGAAGGCACCGTGCAGCTTGCCCTTGGCAAGGCGCGCATCGGCGTGCAGCTGATCGACGCGGCGACGGGCGAGCGGGTGTGGTCGGAGACGCTTGACCGCAGCCTCGACGACGTCTTTGCGCTACAGGACGAGATGACAGCCTTCGTCGCCTCGACCATGGGCGAGGCGGTGAGCGAGGAGCAGGCCAGCGCCATATCCCACAAGGCGGACGGCGACCTCGACGCCTATGAGATCATGGTGCGCGGCATGCAGCATCTGCACAGGGTCAACGACGACGATAATCGCCTGGCGCGCGGCTACTTCGAACGCCTCATGGCACTCGATCCCGACCACTACTTTCCGGCCGTCTGCCTCGCCTGGACCTATGCCATCGAACTGCTCAGCGCCTGGCCGCCCACCAGGCCCGATGCGCTCGATTACGCGATGGACCTGGTGCGCGACAGGCTGCGGCGCCACGACCGCTCGGCGCACCTGCATCGCATCATGGGCCGTCTCTATCTGATCGCCGGCGACCATGATCAGGGCCTGGCCCATTCAGAGCGCGCCTATCGGCTGAACCCCTATCACAGCGACATGGTGACCAGCTACGGCGGTGCGCTGCTGTGGGCCGGGCGCACGGACGAAGGCGTAGAGAAACTGGAGCGCGGCCTCGCGATCAACCCTTATGCGCCCGTCTATTACAAGGCCTATCTCGCGCTCGCCTACTATCTGGTCGGCCGTCACGAGGACGGCCTGGAGATCCTGAGCAGCGTCGACGGACCGGTGCTCAATTCGCGCGGGTACCGCATCGCCAATCTGGTCGCGCTCGACCGACTCGACGAAGCCCGCGCCGAAGCAAAAGTCATGATGCAGGAGACTCCGGCGTTCGAAGTCGACCGTTTGCTCGCCAGCCTGCCCTTCCAGCGACCGGAGGACCGGCAACACCTGGGCAGTGCGCTGCGCCAGGCCGGGTTGACGTAGGTGGTTGCAACCGCCTTGGGCGAAGGGGGCCTCAGACCTCGTAGCGGTCGAAGACCCGCTTGGCTCGGTTGAGCTGGCGCGCCACGTCCTCGGGGTGGTGAAGGATCGCCGAGGCGGTGCACTTCAGCACTAGAAGCGCGACATACGCGCGCAATACCCGTGGCTCGAAGCCGGCGGAATCGACGAGGCCCCAGGTCGGCTGGTTATGACCGTCGAGGTCGAAGGCGAATGCGACGAGGTCGTACCGATGATCACCGGCGCACGCCTCCTCCCAGTCGATGATGCCGGAGAGTGTGCCGCCATCGATCAGGATGTTGTCGGTGTGTGGGTCGTGGTGCACAAGCCCGTCGTTGGGGAACCAGCTGGGGTCGGCATCGGCGCCAACGGCTTCCACGCGGTCGCTTATCGCTGCGGTGCGCCGTCCCCCGGTGCGCAGCGCCTCATGCATCGCCCACCCGTCCTGGCCGATCGTCAACGTTCGGACGACAAACGCGCCCCATGTGCGCTGGTCGACGGCCGGTTGCGGCCCTTTGATGCCGGCCTTGGCGGCAATGCATTCGACCATCGATTCAATGACCGCCGGCGACGGATTGTCCTGCGGCCGGCCGGGCAAGAACCGCTGCGCGGAGAGCGTCCCGCCGTCGAAGATGCTCACATGGAGGTACTCGGGAACCGGTACGCCGCGCGCTCGCAGGTCATCAAGCCCGGGAAGCAGTGCCGCATACCGCTCGGCCATCGTCTCGTCGGGAAACCACTTGAGGACGACGGGCAGACCGTTCGCCGCGGTCGCGAACCACGCACCCTGAGACCTGCCTCCGGGAGCGCGAGCGCCGAGTTCGAAACCCAGCTCACGCAACTGTGCGCGGTTCATCGTACCGGTCGATTGAGACCCGGCCAGACCCTCAATGTCCTATCTCGTATGGTCACGATCTGCAGATTGCCGGTGCCGCCGCTTGGTGTAAACGGGCCTTGTCGGTTTTGAATGACCACTGAAGGCCTCTGAGCGATCGCCGTATTGATGTTTGCGCAAGTGGTGGTCCAAGCTCTGAAGGCTGCGAGGAACGAGCATCGGCGACAGGCTCTTCAATGACCATGTCGAGCCCGGCGCACTACCCCGTCGCCGCACAAGAACTGAACCCGCAGAAGTCCCGGATTCTGCTCCAACTCGCCCTGACGACAAACGACGTTGAGACAAATTAATGGATGTTCAACGAGTATTGACGTGCTCCAAGTTCCCCAATCGAGGAGGCCGCGACGGCACGCCTGAGAGCGACACATTGCTATCGATCGACCCGAGGTCGATGGAATGTTTCCCATGCGCGGACGTCCGCCTATGACCGCCGTTGTCTTCTGGCTATGCGCCCTCGGCACCGCCTCAACCGGCAGCGCGATAGGCGAGGTACTTGCGTTGCGTCGAAATATGGTCCGCCAGGTGTTTGGCGTCGTGCCAGACACCCCAGATGAACGAGGATCCTCGCCGCGACAGCCACGGCAATCCCAGGAAATAGATCCCGGGCTCCGACGAAACACCGCGTTGATGCTGCGGTCGGCCTTTGTCGTCGAAGGCGTCCACGTTCAACCAGCTGAAATCGACGGCAAAGCCTGTCGCCCAGATGATCGTGCCGATGCCGGCATCTTCCAGGTTCAATTCGAGAATGGGATCGCTGACGCAGGCCGGGTCCGGATCGATCGTCCGGGCATCGGGCTCCTCGGGAAGGTCAAGACCGTTGCGGGCGATGTAAGCGTCGGCTTGGTCCAGGAGCGACAGGTAGTTGGCATCGCCTTGCGCAAGGTTGTCCGCAAGATCCGGGGCGAAGGTCAGCACGCCGTCCTCGAACGACTGTGTCACGCCCAGCAACGTCATGCCCTCTGCGGCAAGACGCCGGAAGTCGACCGTCTGGCCGCCGTGGGCGCCGCTCACCGAGATCGTCACATGCTCCGTGGCCGGATCGGTGACTTCGGCGTCCCACTTGCCGAGCACGCCCAACCACCAAACGAAGTCGCGTCCGCGATAGCTTCGTGGCGGACGGTCGTGTTTGCCGACCGACAGGTACACGCGCTTACCCGCACGCGAGAGTTCGTCGGCGATCTGCACGCCCGACGATCCCGCGCCGATTACCATAACGGCGCCCTCAGGCAACTGATCGGGATTGCGGTAGGCGTTGGAGTGGATCTGCAGGACGCCGGCATCGTCGGGAACAATGGCCGGAATGACAGGACGCTGGAACGGTCCGGTGGCGGCGACCACGTAGCTGGCTTCGATCGCGCCATCCGACGTTTCGACACGGAAGCCGGGCCCGCCGGCATTGCGCCGCACGTCCTTAACCTCAACGCCGCAGCGGATCGGGGCGTCGATCATCTCTGCGTACGCCACAAAGTAGTCGGCAACCTCCTCCTTAGGGGCAAAGGCATCGGGTCCGGATTCGGAGAAGACCATGCCCGGAAACCGGTCATGCCAGGCCGGACCATTGGCGACCAGGGAGTCCCATCGTTCCGAACGCCAGCGCTCGGCAATGCGATGGCGCTCCAGAACGAGATGCGGCACGCCGCACGCGCTCAGATGCTCGCTCATGGCCAGGCCCGCCTGGCCGCCGCCGACAACAAGTGCTTCTACGCTTTCAACGGCCATTTCCGAATCCTTTGCTGGCATGACGGGTGTCTCACCCGTTCAAGCGCAGCCTATGGAATTTACTGGATCAGAAAAATATTTCTTATTGATGATTTGAATCGGTTTTTCCTAATACAAAAAATGGACCTCGAAGTGCTGATGCGCGACAGCTTGCGGCGCGATGACCGCCGCATGGCTTACGTGACGAAGTCTCGGATGCTCTGAACGAACTTCGGGAAATCCGGCTCGTTCTCAAAGATCATGTGGTTCTTGCTATGTAGCATGACGAACTGGGCGTCCGGGATGCGCGACGCCAGGAACTTGCCCTCCGACAGCGGCGCCACCGAATCTTCATGGCAGTGCAGGATCAGCGTCGGGACACGCACCTGGTCCAGAAGCTCGGAGATGTCGAGCGCGTCGAACATCGCGCGAAAGCCCGCCATGTTTTCACCGGGCCCACAGGTCCTCTGAAACTCATTGAACCACGCGGCCTCTTCACCGCTGGCGTCCGGCATGAAGAGCGATGTCATGTATTGCCGAAACGCCGGGTTGTCGGCGCCCCACCGCTGCCTGATCAACGTCACCAGGGCCTCGCTTTCGGCGTCGGCGCCGGGCTCGCCGCGATGGCGCCGGCCCCGGGCATAGCCGCCATGCAGGACAAGATGCGAGACACGGTCGGGGTGGCGCACCGCATACGCGATCGAGACCGAGGCCGCCTGCGAGGTCGCGAATATCGCGACCTTCTCATAGTCGAAACGATCGACCACACGTTCGAGGTCGTCGACCATCTTGTCGAACGACATCTCGACATTGTCCCAGTCGGACATGCCGTTACCGCGTTGATCGAAACGTAAGAGGTGAAAGCTCTTTGAAAGATTGGTCAGAAAGTACCGCATGATCGGACTTTCCCAATCCTTCTCCAGGTGCGTCATCCAACCGCCCATGAGGACCATAGGATAACCCTCACCGACATCCGCATAGGCAATGCTGACGCCATCGCTCGATTGCAGATAACGAACGGTGCTCTGGTCGGACAGGCCGTAACTGTCCGATTTGGCTGGCCTATCGCCGTCGACATCGGCGACCAGGTAAGCGTGGACCGACTTCGAGAGGTTCTTCAGCCGCTGCGGACCGAGGTCTTCGAACCGAATGTCCGCCTCCTGGCCAAGAGCATCCTTAACGACCTCCGATACACAGATGCGTCCCGGCGGCGCGATGGCTTCCAGGCGCGCGGCGACGTTGACGCCGGCGCCCAACAGATCGCCGTCCTGTTGGACGACGTCGCCGAGGTTAACCCCGAGGCGGAAGACAACGCGCCGGTCCTCAGGCACCAGTCGGTTGCGTTCGGCCATGCCGCGCTGGACCTCAACGGCGCAGCGCAGGGCGTCTGAAACACTCGGGAACTCGATCAGGAGGGAATCGCCGGCGGTGTTGGCGATGCGCCCGCGATACGCGGCGATCTTGGGATCGATAAACTCGCTGCGATGCGCGCGCAACGATGCGAGCGTGCCGGCCTCGTCGGCCGCGGTCAACCGGCTGTAACCGGCAACATCGGCCGCGACGATCGTCGTCAGTTTCCGACTGTGCTCTTCGCCCACCATAAACGCCCCTGACCTCTCACCAGGGGAGCCTAGCAGCCGCGCAACTGGGGCACCACTTGCCTCCTGAATGCCGAAGCGATCTGAGCGGCAACGATACTGAGGAAGTCGACCATACGGTCGGCATAGCGATTTTGTGCGCCAAGGCCCAGCATTTCTGCGGGAGCTTAGGTCACGGAAAGGAACAGCTCTTGTGCATTTGGTGGATGACGACTTTTGTCAGTTCGTAGAGTAGACGATCTCTACCCGTCTGTTCGCCTGCCTTGCGTCGGGTAAGTCACGACCTTCGGCATCCTGTTCTGCCAATAGGGGTTCATCCGCACCCACACCGGCGACCTGGAAGTCGACATCAGCGAGGCCACCTTCATTGACCAACCAATCTCTGACAGCCGTAGCACGGCGCAGAGATAGGTTCTTGTTGTAGTCGGGTGTACCAATTCCATCCGTGTGTCCGACGATCGTAACCGTCGTCGCACCTGCTTCCTTGATCATCAAAGCGGTTTCCATGAGATACGCCATGGCTGCTCCGCTAATCTCCGCAGAGTCGAACGCAAACAGCATCTCCGACGACATGCTGATCATCGTGGAACCGTCAAGACGCATGATGATGCTGCTGCCCGGGACAATGTAGGCATTGCCGATGCGGTCGTAGCACTGGGTGCTCTCGACCATGACGGGGGTATGGTCGTCCATATCGGTGTAATCAAACACCCGGTGGCAATCGAAACCGGATGCCATCGAACCGTTGGTGTAACCGCGCCAGTTGGTATGTCCGTACTCGCTACCCAGCCCATAGCCGTAGGAATCGCTGTTGCCGTAGGTGGACCAGGATATGACCTTGGTTTCGTCCGATGACGCGACCGCTGGCAAGAGAAGCAGCGAAACAAGCCCTGCCGCAAAAGACATGGAAAGACGTTTCATCATCATGGCATCCTCATGAACGCGAGCCCGAAGACCGTGACGAGCTATGACGCCCGTATCGGCAGGCACGTTGCAGGTCGACCACCGGCCGGACCAGAGACCGAACATCACACCGTCCGCGCCGACGCCGATCACACACGCCTGTTGGAAATTTTCAATGAGGCACAGGCCAAAGTCCAGGCGTAGCTTGCCGGAGATGGCCATCTCATAGGAGGTAGGGCCTCTCGATAGGGCTAACATTTCGCCGCCTGCGGCAACTCAGAGCGATGATCCTGCCGCACGGAGTTGGTCCACCGTTCGCCAGCACTTCGCTTTGGGCGTCCACCCCGGGCTCGCCAGGATGGCGTCGGTCCTCGGGAACAGGCCGATTACGTTCCGCCATGCCGCGCTGAACATCGACGGCACAGCGCAGCGCTTCCGGACCGGGTTTCTCTCCGTCACTGCCGGTTACTCCGGCAGTCCTGCCTTCTGCAACCCATTCAGGCAGTGCTCCAGGCGGCTCCGATCACGATAGGGCAAAAGGCGCTGCGCGGAGTTCAACGTCATGGCCGGATTGAGGCGGATGAGTTCGGCGGCTTCGGCCCGTGCTTCGGAATTGCGTTCCTGATCGGCGTACGTAACCGCCAGATAGAAATGATTGGGCATGAACTGGGGCGATCTGGCGACGCCTCGACGAAATGCCGCAAGCGCTTCGTCCAATCGTTGAGCCTCGAAAAACGCCAGGCCGTGAACGAAATGATACCAGTGGGGATGATGGGGGTTCAGGCGCATTGCCTTTTCCACGGCCGACAGCGCTTCTACTGGACGGCCTGCCCAACTCAGCGTCATCGCGTGAATGGCGTGCGTGTCGGAGTCGTTGGGGTCAAGTGCCAGTGCCCGCTCTCCCGACGCAATCGCCTTGTCGTGTTCCTTCTTCCACAGGTAAAGATGCTCAAGAATGGCATGCGCGAACGCCAAGCCACTGTTGATCTCGGTGGCTTTGAGGGCCAATGCCTCGGCGCGATCCAGCGTCTCTTCCGGGTGCTGCTTCCAGCCCTGGTTCCATTCTTGAACGTAGGTATTGGCCAGGCGCGTGTAGGCTTCGGCGTAGTCGGGATCAAGGGCAAGTGCGCGTTCGCACAGTTCGCGAACCTTGGCGTTCGCTTCCACCGTAACACGCTGGCTATACTCGATCGCTCGCAGTACGCAATCGTAAGCCTCAATCGATTGCGGTGTCTGTCGCTCGGACCGGACTTCGGCGGGTCTTTGGAGCCGGCTTTGCAGCGCTTCGGTTATCTGTTCGGTAACATCGTCTTGAACCGCGAAGATGTCATCCAGCTCTCGATCATAACGTTCGGCCCAGACATGGTTGCCGGTCGTCGCCTCGACAAGCTGCGCGGTGACACGCACCCGATTGCCCGCCTTGCGGACGCTGCCCTCGACCAAATGGGCGACACCGAGATCGCGGCCGATCTCCTGGACCTTCAGCGATTTGCCTTTGTAGGAGAACGATGAGTTGCGCGCGATGACGAAGAGGTCGCCGATGCGACTGAGCTCGGTGATGATGTCTTCGGTGATGCCGTCGGAAAAATACTCCTGCTCGGGATCGCCAGACATGTTGGTGAACGGCAAGACGGCGATGGAGGGTTTGTCCGGCAGCGGCAGAGCCGCCGGTTTCGCCGGGGCAGAAGCTGCTTCCAAGGGGTCTGCAGAAACCCGATAGACCTGGACTGGTTCAGCGACGTTCTTCAGGTCATGCTCGCCGAGATCGTCGAACCCGAAGTCCAGTTTGCCCTTTGCGTGCCTGTGGGCATCGCCGGAAAGGTAGACACCACCTGGCTCGGCCAAACTCTCGATGCGCGCGGCGATGTTGACACCGTCACCGTAGATATCGTCACCCTCGACGATCACATCTCCCAGATTGACGCCGATGCGGAACGTCAGGCGCCTCCCCTCATCCACAGCCGCCTGATGCGACGCCACGCAGTCCTGCCAAGCCTGCGCACAGGCAAGGGCGTCGACCACACTGGCAAACTCGACCAGCAGGCCATCACCAATGAGCTTGAAGATGCGGCCATGATGTTCGGCAATGAGCGGCTCCAGGTTCTGTTGCCGCAGCTCGGTCAGGCGTTGGAGCGTACCCGCCTCATCAGCCCCCATAAGGCGGGTAAAGCCGACCACGTCGGCAGCAAGTATGGCGGATAGCCGACGTTCCATGCCCGATCTCCCTCGGCCAGAAGACTATCGGAGGCGGATCTGCGAATCCATTGCACGGATCGAGCGCAAGTATGATTGGTCCTGGCGGTCGACCGCGGGGAGGCGTGTCTGCTTTCCAAAAAATCCCCTGTTTCTGTCACATCCGTTGCTCCTGTCTCGTCTTGGAGGCGAGAGGAGAACGTCATGATGCTCAAACGCGTGATTCTGGGGGCGAACGGCCTGTTCGCCGTTGTGAACGGCGCCTTCATGATGGCCGCGAGCGAGGCCTGGTTCGCCACGATCGCTGCCTATACGGGCCCGTTCAATCACCATCTGGTTCAGGACGTCGGCGCCGCCTTTGTCGTCGCCGGCCTTTCGCTGTTGGCCTGTCTGTGGCGGCCTTGGCTGTGGCCCGCGGCGATGGCCGGCGTTGGGTTCCTGTTGAGCCACGGTCTCATTCATCTGGCGGACATTCTTACCGGGCATGTCCATCACCCGTTGAGCGACATCTTCATTCTCACCATCCCGGCGTTGCTCTCGCTTTGGGCGGCTTGGCCGGCGAACGCACAGCCAAAGGAAAAACGTTATGTTTAGGAAACTCGCCAGACATATGGTTCTGAAGTTTGGAGAACGCTACGACTATGATGTCGCTTACATGCTGCACATGCTGGAGACGACACCGGACGTGATGAACGCGTTCAACGCGCGGTCGAAACTCGACAGCTGCAAGAAGTGGACGACCGCGAACGCGCGTATGGCGGCAAAACTTGTCGGCGCGCTGAACGAGGATTGCGGCCCGTGCATCCAACTGGCGGTCGACATGGCGCGTGAAACCGGCGTGGCCTCGGGTGAGATCGAAGCGGTCCTGACCGGCGATCGGTCCGCCATGTCGTCCGATACGGCGCTCGGCTATCGCTTTGCCTCGGCCATCATCGCGCGCTCAAACGAGGAAGACGCGGCGCGAGAAGCGGTACGCAGCGTCTATGGCGATGCCGGCGTCATCGAGTTGACCCTGGCGACCCAGGTCGCAAGGTTGTTTCCCATGGTCAAGACCGGGCTCGGCTACGGCAAAAGCTGCGGCCGGATCGATCTCGGCGAGCGGGCGGTCACGCCCGCCAAAGAGGCGGCATGAGCACCGATCAAACCGCTCTGGAAGCGGCGTTCGAGGTCCAACGCGGGCGGTTGCTCGGGCTTGCCTACCGCATGCTCGGCAGCCGCGCCGATGCCGAAGACATCGTGCAGGAGACGTGGCTTCGGGTTTCGTCGTCGACGACACAGGTGAAAAACGCGGAAGCCTTTCTGGTGACGGTGGCGACGCGGCTCTGCCTCGACCAGTTGAAATCCGCGCGGGCGCGGCGCGAAAACTACGTGGGCCCCTGGCTGCCGGAGCCCGTGTTGTCGACGGAGGAGTTTTCACCGGCGGCCGCGACGGAGCTGGCAGACGATCTGTCGTTTGCCCTTCTTCTGACGCTCGAAACGCTCACGCCGCCCGAACGCGCGGCGTTCCTGTTGCATGATGTGTTCGATCTGCCGTTCGCCGACATCGCCGAGACGCTCGGCAAGAGCGAGGCGGCCTGCCGGCAGCTTGCCACGAGGGCGCGCAAAGCCGTCAAACACCGGCGCCCTTCTCAGCCCGCGCCGCCTGAAGCGCATCGGAATCTCACGTCGCGCTTTTTCGCGACGCTTGAGAACGGCGACATCGATGGGCTCAAGGACCTGCTTCAGGAAGAGGTCGTGTTGTATTCGGACGGCGGCGGCGTCAAGACGGCCGCGCTCAATCCCATCTACGGCGCCGACAAGGTCGCGCGGTTCTTCCTCGGCATCGCGCACAAAGCGAGCGAGCAAGGCGCCTCGATCCGGATTTCCGACGCCGTCATCAACGGCCGGCCCGGCACGCTCGTCTTCGTCGACGACGAACTGGATCTGACCTTCAGCATCAATGTCGACGACAACCGGATTTCGACGATCTACATGGTCCGTAACCCCGAGAAGCTGGACCATCTCGACCCGCACTGAGCGTGCAGGCGAAGACGTGCGCATGCTGGCTTCACGAACAACCCGTGTTCACGGCGACAAAAAACAAAAGCACGCCAAATCAAAGACTTAGTGGGCGGTAATCTAGGAAGCTGACTTGATTGTCTCCCCCCGGTGTCGCACAGATCGCCCCGCCTAGCTGGGCGCCCGTCTGCCGAGATAGCGTCCCAGCAACAACAGCCCAAACACGATGCTCACGGAGGACCAAAAGACCTGCTGTCGGCTGAAGCCCGTGACGATGTGTTGGCTGACCGCGCTTTCGTAGGTCAGGTCTGTCTCGACCTCTGCCCTGACTTCGGCCTCGACCGCGGCGGGCCAAGGGTAGCTGGAGGTGCGGAGCAGTTCGCCGAAATAGTCTTCGAGAATGCGGTTCTCCCAATAGGCGATGGCGAACCAGCGCCGCCGCTGGTCGTCTTCCTCGGCCAACCCTGCCCATTTCAGATAGCTGTCGCGCCGGTAGAGGTGGACCCGCGCTTCATGCAGGAAGGGGGCCGTCACCGGCGTATAGATGTCGAGAAACGCGAAATACGCGTCCCGCCCCCGATAGCGGTCGAGGATGCGAGCGCCCTCCTCGGCACGCTCCCGGTCCAAACGGCGTAGCTCATCTGCCGTGAAGCGCGAACGGAACAGTCCGGTCGCGGCATTGCCGTGCAAAAACCCATACTCCGCCATGATGCTGCGGTTGTGGTCGATGACATCAAGCAGGGGAATCGTCGACGTGTACCAGGCGACGCGATCGGGCGTGTTTTGATAACACAGCCCCAGGTAGGCAACGGCCACGGCGCCCAGGTAGCACAACCGCCGAAGCCCCTTGCCATCGGGCCAACCGGAAATCGTCTTCGGCCGGATTGCCGTCGCCACGGCGATCTGGACCAGGGCGACGGCGGTGAAGTTCAACCAGATGTCCTCAAAACCGAAGTACCGGCCGGGTGTCAGCCACTGAACGGTCTCATCGATCATGCCCACGATGGTCCCCGTAATGGCGACGGCGGCATAGATGCTGTAGTCGCCTATCCGGTGGGCAAAGGCGCGGAAGAGAAGCAGGGAAAGAACGCCGTACTGCAGATAATGAACAGCCTCCTCCGGGCTGCCATCCTTGAGCGCAAACGTCAGGTAGACGATGAGCCCGCCGATGCCGATGAGCCAGGCATAGGCCCCAAGCGACGTTCGGCGCCGTTTTAGAAGCAGGCCCACGACAGCCGCCGTGAACAGGATCACGATGGCGGCGACGCCATAGGTGATGGCCTCGGGCCCCCAATGGTCGCGTACGTAACGCGACGCGCCACGAACGAAGGGCACGGTCACAAAAATGATCCCCGACCAGAGCACCACATAGGCCCAGGACATAGACTCGCTGGTTCTTGCCGGCCGTTCGAAAGCTCCGCCCATCCTCAGGCTTGGTGACCCCGCGGCAGCGCGGTGTCCAGGTTTCTACCATGCCGTCGCACAGTAGCTGACCGGCATGACAGACGGTATAGTCGGGCACGCCGTGCCCTGGCCGACAGTCTCGGCGGCGCCAAGGAGTGGCGGCGGGTTGGGGTTTTGTTGGCCTAGCCTCGTGACAGTGAAAGCTCTGATACCAACCAACTCTACGCAAAGGCGCCTAATCCACCTACTTCAACGCTAAAAGTTCGTCTGTCCCCAAGTGGCAATAGATCACATGACCGGTTTCTGGTTGGCGTCGCGGCGGGAGAATTTCGTCGCACTGGGCGCCAATTCGCCGCGAGCAACGGCGCTGGAACGGGCATCCCGTCGCCGGTGGCTCTCTATCGATGACATCATCGGCGAGCAATCTCGGTGCCGCATCCGGATCAGGTTGAAGAATGGCGCCCAACAGGACTTCCGTGTAGGGATGGAACGGCGGTTGGAAGACGGCTTCGGTTGGACCCATTTCGCAAACCCGCCCTTGATAAAGAACGGCGATCTGGTCCGATATCGCACGCACCACGGCCAGATCATGGCTGACGAAAACGTATGCCGCACCGCGCATCTCTTGAAGTTGCTTCAACAACAACAAAGCGGCGGCTTGAACCGAGACATCAAGCGCTGACGTGATTTCGTCGCACAACACCAACTCGGGTTCGGCGGCAAACGCCCGCGCAATCGCGACACGCTGCTTTTCGCCACCGGAGAGTTGGCCCGGGAACCGATCGAGATAGGTCTTGGGCAAGCGCACGGCGTCGATGAGCTCTTCGCAGCGGGTTTCCAATTCCTGATGCGACAGCTCGAAGTACAGCCTGAGCGGCGCTTCCAATATCTCACGAATTGACCGTCGTGGATTGAGCGAGCTGTCGGCGTTCTGGAACACCATCTGCAGCGGCTTAATCGCATCCAGGGTGCGCTCGGCGACACGACCAGGAATCTCCTGACCGTCAATCATGATGCGTCCATGTTTCGGCGCCTTCAGGCCCGACAGCGCCTTGAGGATCGTCGATTTACCGCTGCCGGACTCACCGACGAGACCCAGAGTTTCCCCCTTGTTCACGCAAAAACTGACTCGTGCCACGGTGTCGGGCGGGACCTCTTTGCCGAGGAGGTGATCGAGGATACCGCGATGATGGTAACTGATCGCCAGGTCATCGGTCTCGACGGCGACCTCGTCCTTCCGCGTCGAAACGACGGGCGTGCCTTCAATCTTCTCCAGATCGTTCGAGCCGGCGTAGAAGCACTTCGCCTGACCGTGCGCAACATCGACCATTGCGGGCACGGTCGAACGGCATCGGTCTTGCGCGATCGGGCATCGCTCGACGAAAGCGCAGCTCTCCCGGTCCTGGCCGACAAGTGGAGGGAAACCGTCGAGGGCTGCGGGAATGACCTTGTCCCCGAGGCGCGGGATCGAGGCAAGCAGCGCGCGTGGATAAGGGTGCGCTGGTGCCGCCAGTAACCCGCGGGCATCGCCTTGTTCGACGAGTTCTCCGGCGTACATCACGGCGATACGGTCGGCGACCTGGGCAATGACGCCGAGATCGTGGCTGACGTAGACCATCGAGACCCCGGTGTCACTGGCAAGCGAACGAAGGAACTGGAGAATATGGGCCTGCGTCGTGACGTCCAGCCCAGTCGTCGGCTCATCGAGAAGCAGCGCCTTGGCCCCGGTGCCGAGCGCCATGGCAATCGCGACACGCTGCTGTTGGCCACCTGAGAGTTCATGTGGATAGCGGCGGGCGATATCCTGAGCGGATGGCAGCCGGACACGATGGAGAATCTCGCCTATCTTTGACTGACGTTGCCCCGCGTCGAGCCTGGTATGGAGTTTCAATGCCTCGTCGATCTGGTCACCAACTCTCATGGTCGGCGTCAGGGACTGGCCCGCGTCTTGCGGGATGAGCGCGATGCTGCCACCGCGCAACGATGTCCGCGCTTCCTCGGAGATGGCGAACATGTCGTGGCCATCAAAGACCACGCGACCGGAAAACAGGCTCAAGCCCGGTTTCAGATAACCCATCATCGCCAGGGCGACCGTCGACTTACCCGAGCCCGACTCACCGACAATGCCGATCGTCTCGCCGGCCGCAACGCTCAGGCTCAAGTCGCGTAGGATCGGCCGTTCGTGGCCCCCACGGCTCGTGAAACCAAGAGTCAGATTCTTGACTTCGATGAGCGTCGCGCCGGTCATGTCGGCTTCTCCCGGGCCCGATCCACACCAAGCGCCTTACCGAGGGCATCGGCCGTCAGGTTGATGCCGATGATCAACGTTGAAAGCGCAAAGCATGGCCACAGCACCGACCACGGCGCGATCGCCAACAAACTGCGTTCGCTGGCGATCATCAGCCCCCAGTCCGGCGTCGGCGGCGCCGCGCCGAAGCCGAGGAACGACAGCGACGAGAACGCCAACAACATCCAACTCCACTGCATGGCGCCCTCGACCAACAGAATATCCGCAACGTTCGGAAAGACTTCACGCGTAACAACGGCCCATAAGCTCTCGCCGCGCGCCCTGGCCGCGGTAACGAAGTCACGCGCCGAAACCTGGAGCGCGGCGGCCCGGCTGATGCGAATGATGGAGATTCCGTAAAAGAAACCCAGAATGGGCACGATGATCCACGCGCCACCCCCGATGATCGACACCATGAGCAACAGGAACAGCAACCAGGGGATCGAAAGCATCGCATCGACGAGCCGCATGGCGATCTCATCGGTGCGGCCGCCAATAACGCCCAACAGGATGCCGACAAGGCCGCCCCACGTAACGGCGATAGCAACAGCGCAAGCGGTGACCATCATGGCAAGCTGACCGCCGTAGATAACGCGGGTGTAAACGTCGCGTCCCAGACTATCCGTGCCCATCCAGTGCTCAAGCGACGGTGCCAAATTGATCGTGTCGGCGTTCGGCGTTGCCGGGTCGTAGCTGGTCAACAGCGGCGCGGCGAGTGCAATGACCACATTGAACAAGGTGAGACCCACGCCGATCGCGCCCGACGGCCGCGACACCACGCGGCGCAAGACAGGCCAGAATCCCGAGACGGCCGAACCTGACCGGGGTCGCCCGTTGAGGGGCGCGGTCGTCACCGTGTTTCCTTCGCGGTCCGGATCCTGGGGTCGAGGATCACCATCGTGATATCGGCCAAGAGGTTGGCGACGATGTAGATCATCGCGAAGATCAGCGCGATTGCCTGAACGAGCGGCAAGTCGCGATCGTAGATCGCCTGCAGCATGAGGTTTCCGACGCCCGGGTAATTGAACACCTGTTCGATGATGACAACGCCACCTAACAGCCACGCGATCGTCAGCGCGATGACGTTGACGGCCGGTATCAATGCCGACGGCGCGAGATGTCGCCAGAACAACTGGCGCGGCGGAACGCCCTTGAGCCGCGCCATCTGGATAAAGTCGGACGTCATGACTTCGATGACGGAAGCGCGAGTCATGCGCAGAATATGCGCCGTCATGACGAAGGCGAGAACAACCACCGGAAGGATGATGTTGGGCAGGAGCTCCATGATCGAGGCGGAAGGCGGCACGATGGTTACCGCCGGGAACCAGTTGAGCGAAATGGCAAAGATAAAGATCAGTACCGACGCGGTGACGAACTCAGGGATCGTCATCGCCAGCATAGCGACGGTCGAGACGACGAGGTCTGGCGGTTTATCGCGGCGTATGCCGGCCCAGAAACCGAGCACCAGCGCCAGCGGTATGCCGATGGCTGCGGCGGCGCTGGCGAGCAAGACCGTGTTGCGGAAACGCTCGGCCAGCAAGTCGGAAATCGAACGTTGCTTCTTGAGGGATGTGCCGAGGTCGCCCTCAAAGGCGCCGGATATCCACAAAGCGTAGCGTTCCACAGCAGGTTTGTGCAGGCCCTGTTCTTCCATGCAGCGTTCAAGACGTTCGCCCTGCGCATAACGCTGGAAAAAAGCCGTACAAACATCTCCGGGCAAGGCTTCGACCGAGACGAAGACCACGCCGGAAACGAAGACAATCGTAAACACGGCGAATCCAAAACGCCGAAGGATGGTCTTGAGCATGGCCTGACCGGAGCAAGCGCTGCATGCGAAGCCGGCCCGTCCCGGGGACGGGCCGGCTTCAGCCTAGCACCTTACTCGGACTTTTCGATGTTTTGGAAACGAACCGCGTACTTGGCGACTTCATCCATGCCGGAGACGTCCGAGGACATCACCCGTATCGCGCTCTGGTGGAACGGAATGAGTGTACCGCCCTGCTCCCAAAGCAGTACCTGGACGTCACCGTAGAGTTCCTTTCGCCGATCGAAATCCAGCTCCTGGCGCGCCGCGTCGAGCGCCGCGTCAAAGTCCGCGCTTTGCCAATGGGTCTCGTTCCACGGCGCGGTACTGCGGTACGCTTCGTTCAGGATCTGGTCCGCGGGCCGTTCAGACCATCCCGTCGCAAAGAAAGGCTCGACCGCCCAAACTTCATCCCAGTAGCCATCGGCCGGGACGATGATGAGTTCGATGTCGACGCCGATCTCTTTCATCTGGGCCTGGTAAACTTCGGCCATTTGCATGGCGCCCTCAGAGACGGGGGATACGAACAGTTCGATGTTCGGAAGCTCACTCCCATACTCCTCTGACAGCAACCTCTGCGCTTCGGCCGGGTTCGGCCCGCAGTCGATGTCGGCGCGGTACTGATCGCCGGTCCAAACCGGGTGATCGCAGGTCACGGCGAAGGCGCCTTCACCGGCCACCAGCTTGCCCATGGCCTCGCGATCGACACCGATACGCAGGGCCTTTCGCAGAACGGGATTATCGTACGGCGGCGTGTCGGTGCGCATGGCGAGCCCCGTCCAACCGCCGCTTGGAACCGACTGCACGACGAAGTCGTCGCTTCCCTCAAACAACTGGCGCTGTTGACCGGTGACCCCGAAGACGATGTCGATCTGACCGGCCTGTAGCGCGGCGACGCGGGCCTGCTGGTCCGGGATCGCGATGATCTCCATGGCTTCGACCTTCGCGGGGCCTTCCCAGTAGTCGTCGTAGCGCGCAAGTGTCGTCGTTCCCAACGCATCAAGCGTCACCAGTTTGAACGGACCCGTGCCGATGCCGGTCTCGCAGACCGCGTCCAGATCGTTGTTGCAGGTGTCCGCATCAAGCATCCGCATCCGGTAATCTCTCAGCAACAGCGGAAAGTCCGCATGACCTGACGACAGCGTAACGACGACGGTCATGTCGTCGACCGCCTCAACGTTCTCGATCAGCGCGAGACCGTCCCTGAGCGGGCTGTCGATCACCTCTGACTGGGTGCGCATCAGCGAAAACACCACATCATCGGCCGTAAAGTCGTTGCCGTTGTGGAACTTGACCCCGTCGCGCAACTTGAATGTCCAGACCGCGGCGTCGGGCGACGCAGACCACTCGGTCGCGAGGTCCGGCACGATCAGACCGTCAGCATCTTCGCGGACAAGGCGCGAATAGACGGTAATGGCGATCTCGGCGAAGCGGTTGGTCGATATGGGATCGACGGAGTCCGCGCCGCCGGATTCGACGATGTGCGCGACGCGCAGGGTCTCGGACTGGGCGGGCTGCACGCCCGCCATCACCGCCGCAAAGCCGATTGCGCCGAAAAAGCAGCCAACGTGACGGCGCCAGGGCTTTCCCCCCTTGGGCGTCGCGACCGTATCTTTTGCAAAGAATCTTATAGCTGACATGGCGAATGCCTCCCTGTTCGGGCGGAGTTGGTCCTCCGACTCCACCCATCAGCGTATTTTCGTCCGTTAAGGCGAGTCAATTTCTTTAACTGTACGCTCAGTTTAAATATTTGTGTCAGAGGGACGACATGGCTGATCCCGGTGATGGACGATTGGCTCAGTTTGCACCTAAGCCGCCGCAACAATCGGAGCAGGAGAACACCGCCCGGGGCGTTACCAGGTGATCAGGTCTGACGGCAGATGATACGTCTGGTTTGTGTAAACAATTGCACGGCTTCCGCCGACATAATCAATGCGCGTGACGGACGTGTTGAGAAAGGCCCAATTGGCAAACCAATGGCTTGCATAGTCGGCGGGGCGCCGCACCGCACCGGTCAACGCATTGACGATCTGATCGATCGTGTCGCCGTGGGACACAAGCGCGATGCAATCATCTGTCCCGCCGTGCCGGTCTTCGAAGGCCGGCATGATCGTCTTTGCCCGCTCGAGGAACATGGCCTCGGTCTCTACCGGCCGGTTGTACCATCCGTTCGGGTCGACATGGTCCGGCACGTGCAGGTCGGGGAACCGCTCCGCGAAGTCGTCTTTGCCGGGGCCTGGGATACCGACCAGATTGCCATGCTCGTCGTAGTCGGATACGCCGCCGTATTCGAACAGATCCGGGTACGCGACCAACGGCAGCCCGCAGGCCTCGGCAACATACTGGGCAGTTTGAATGGAACGCAGCATCAGGCTGCAGTAGACGTGGGTGATCCCAAATCCAACGGGTACGCGTTCCTCGTCGGGCAGCCAGGGGCCGCGTACAGGTTCACCCTCCGGGTGCGACAAATGCTCGCCCAGCAGTTTTGCCTGTTGATGTCCCGCTTCGGTGAGCTCAGGGTCCGGCCTATGGTGTTCGGGCCCACGGCTGGGATCACCGATGTTGTCGAGGTAGTTGACGTTGCCGGCAGACTGCCCGTGGCGAATAAGGTAAACTCTCATGATGCTCCGTTTCCCACCGATGACGGATCCGTCGACCCGCCTCAATCCAGCCAGTCGGTCTGGTCACCTGTGTTCATCTGCCTGCCGGTACCGCGTATCCGACACGATGTCTTTGTCTCACCGAATTGGCGTCTGTCGCCCGGTCTGAGCGCCACAGCGTTGCCTCGCGGAGGCGCAAGCCTATGTTCATCGAAAAAAGTGAGTCAATATTTTAACTGAACATTCATTCTAAACAATTGATCGAGACGCTACCGTGCTTGCTGTCACTGGAGTGGCAGCCCAGATAGCAGGACCCAACAACCAACACCGGACAATCGCAGGGGAAAGTCATCGCCATGACGAAAGCGCGCGTTGGCAGGCCAAAGGGGCGCGACGAGGAAAACACCAATCGGCGCCGGAAACAGCTGATCGACGCTGCCGTTGAGTCGATTGTTGAACACGGTCTATCGACCACGACCTTCGAGACGATCGCCAGGGCCGCGGGCCTCTCGAAGGGCACGGCGGTGTTTTACTTCAAGACCAAGGACGCGTTGCTCTACGAGGCCTTTCGATACCGTATCGAAGAGTATCGATTGAATTGGAGAGAAGCGCTGTCCGCTGCCGGTTCCGATCCGGTGGACCAGGTCGTGGCGCTGGTCTTCGCATCGTTGGATCCAAAAGTGATGACGCGGCAAAATCTGGCCTTTTGGGCGTCGTTCTGGCCAGAGGCATCCAGGAGCGAAAGCCTCAGGCAGATGTCCCGTGAAGACGACAATGATTGGCACGATGAACTGCTCTCCTCGTGCAAAGACGCAAGAGAGCTTGTTTCCGACCCAGTTTGGACGCCTCGAATAGTCGCCGATGCTCTCGAGTTAATCTGCGACGGTGCCTGGGACCGCTTGCACTATTCGCCCAACATGTTGTCGACAAGTGATGCGAGAATGGCGGCCGGCGTGTTGCTTTCCACAATCTATACCTCGCGGGCTGACGAGATCATGAAACGGGCGAAGGAAGACTGAAGGTCTGGGCGCAAACGCAAAAAACGCGGCCAACCCGAATGAGTCAGCGGCGCTGGATGTCGGCCAGTGGGCGGGCTCAAGCAAATGACGTTGGTCCGAGGCTAGCCTGGAACCAACGTCATCAGTGGTAGCGGGGGTAGGATTTGATTGGTCTACACTCGCAATAGCCCGCGATCTAATGCCTGGAAAACTGCGAATTTCAACTCCTTAGCCTGACATTTAGCTTGCCAAGGCGGCGTTGTCGTCCGTTTGCCTTCGGTTATCTAGTCACATAAACCTGCGCCACTCAAACCGGCTTGTCGGCTAGTTTTTCCCAATCGCCCCAATCGATCTCCCGTCCGGGATAGGCAACACTCTCGAAAGGCCATTCCGCGGCGACCCAGCGTTTTCCCCATTGGAAGAGTTCGTCGTCGAATCCTCGGGCCGCCGCACTCGCGCGCACCCAACAATTCAGTCTGGCGTCAAAGCCCTCTTTGGTGCAGGGGAACACATAGAGCGAGCCTAGTTCCTGGGAGTCATCAAGCGTGTGAACGCCGTATGAACACGAACTCCTGAGTTTGAACTCCATGTTACACCAGCACACATCGATCAGCGCATCCTCGATGGTGACGCCGCGAGGCCAGGTCTCTCCTGGTCCGAAGACGCCCTGCAGATGTTCAACGCTCGACATGTAGGCGTCAAAGTCCTTGGCCAAATCGGCTGGCCCCAGAATGCGTAAGAGAAATCTGTCGGTTTCAACCGTTTCCGGCGGGTCAAAACTGTCGGGCAGCCACACGCGGTGTGTCATTCATGGATCCTTCAAATGAGATCTACTTGGTTGATGTGATCGTGTTCGCAGAAACTTGCGGGATGTATGCCTGATTGCCTGAATTTGGTTCGAGCAATCAGACAGCTGACATCACCTCGTCCCAGAGGTTGACCAGCTCCGGTTCCCGATCCGTGTGTTGCAGGAACACGCCATTCTGCAGATACGCGTTGATGTCGCGCGTCAGTCCGATGCTGGCCAGGAATTCATCGTCGACCAGATCGTAGGCCTTGGCGTTGACGACACCGTAGTTCCATTGGGTGAGTTCGTAGTATTGCGAGTCGACTGAAATCATTGCATCAATCATGGCGTGCGCCTTGTCCCACAATCCGTTTTCCCTCGCGGAGGGATGGATGACGAGACCGCAGATCCAATTCAGCGTGCCTTCCTTCGGATCCATCCAAACGTATTCACCCTCGAATGCCGGATCCTCCATTTGTTCGAGAGCACGCATCCACATGCTGTTGATCGCCGTGCTGGCGATGACCTCGCCGGAGAAGAGCGCCTGCGTCAGATCCGTCGTCGAGTCAGCGTAAAAACGCATGAGTTCGCGCTGCCTGCGCAGAAGATTGGCAACTTCTGCAACCTCGTCGTCGCTCATGTTGAAGGGATCGAAACCCAAATACATGGCAGCCGGCAGCACGTTGTCGCTCCACAGACTGGTCGACCCAAGCCGACCAGCATACTTCTCGTCGTAGAGAATGCCCCAAGTCGGGTTGTCGACATACTCTGGCGCTAAGTCGGCTCGAAACATGACCGACGTTTGGCCGAAGTCCTCGGGTACGAAGTAACGGTCGCCGTCGAACACCGTGCCAGGAATGTCTTTCGTCGCGGGCAGCACATCAGGCCAGTTGGTGAGGAGTGAAACGTCAATCGGCACGATGAGGCCGGCATCTTTCCACCGCTGAATGATGCCGGAGCAGGGATACATCACCTGAGGTTCGAAACCAGCCAACATCTTGGTCATGGCCTCGTCCTCTCCGGCGAACAAAGCATAGGACGGCTCGCAACCGTATTGCTCGATGTAGGGGCCCATAAAACTGGGATCGTCGTAGCCGCCCCAGGTGAAGAACGTAAGGTCCGCCCCCGGACAATCAGCAGCCGTGGGGCGCGACACGATAGGCATCGCAATGCTCATGATCCCCACCGATGCAAGTGCGCGCGCGGCCTGACGCCGAGTCAGATTACCTTTCAAAAAATCTTCCGAATTTCGATTGCGGATAGTCATCACCGTCCTCCGTCACTCTGCCGCCGGTCGCGTCCGGCATTGACCTTGTCTCGTTTGCCAAGAGACAAACGAACGCGAAGGGGGTCAACGGAAAGCGGGCTCGTATTTCAATAATTGAAATTCGGCAATGAGATCGCCGGCGCGTCATGGAGCTAACCGATCCGATCGATCACGCCTTGTGGTTGGCCTGATAGCGCCATTGCAGAGGTTTGACGGTTTCGACGACAGCCGGACCGACCTCTTGCATCAGCCAGCGGCGACTGACCTCGGCCGTTTCGCCAATGGCCGTCAGCACATAAGCCGGTAATCCATCGACGCCCAAGATTGGAGCAGCCACAGCCAGCGTCTCCTTGTCGTACTCTTGAAGGGATGAACAGAACCCATCGTGCAGTAGCCTAGCGACCGCGCGACGCATGGCGACAATCTCGTCCTCAGAAATCTTCGGATCGCTGGTACGAAGATCATCTAGAAGCGCGTCACGCATCGCAGCATTAAGGGCAGCCAGATAGGCTCGCCCTGTCGCAGTGGAAATCGTCGGGAAAGTGTCGCCGGCAAACAACCACATGGGATCACGTCTCGGCGGGCTGAAGACCTCGATGGCAAGCATGTCAACGCCATTGTGCAGCGAGACGCAGGTCTCGATGTCAAACCGTAGGCAGATTTCGAGCGCGGCCCGATGCAGATCTGGCGGTAGACGCAAGTTTGCCTGAATGTTGTGGCTGAGGGTCAAGAGCATCACGCCGAGGCGATAGCTGCCGCGCGGACGCGCGCGTGCCAGAACTCCCAGTTCGGCCAGCTTTGCGGCAATCCGCGACGCTGTCGGCAGAGGTAGTCCTGTGCGACGCGCAAGCTCACCAGTCGATAGCACGTCGTCGAATGCGCCAAAGGCGCGCAGTAGCGCGAATCCGCGTGCCAATGTGCCAGTTGATCGCTTATCGATCGCTCAAACTCCAGATCGACGTCAACAACCAACATGGTCGCTCCCCGTGCCAGTCGGTGCAAACCGTTTGCACTGACTATCCTTCGGCGGAGCCTACCGAACATCGTATCCCTCGCGGGCGACGACGCAGCGCGCCGGGACGCCCGGGCGGTCTTGAACGCCATAGTCGACGCACGGTCGCACTGCATGCCAAGGACACGTGCGGAAAGTGGAGAATCGAGCTGATGGGCTCCCTGGCCGGGCTGCTTATCGATGCAGCCGGCCAGGGAGTAGCGCCATCAGTGGTAGCGGGGGTAGGATTTGAACCTACGACCTTCAGGTTATGAGCCTGACGAGCTACCAGACTGCTCCACCCCGCAGCAAGCTCGTAGAAGATGACATCGTGATGACGTGACTTCCGGCGTATCGGATCTTTGGTCCGATCGCCTGAGGCAGCAACGCTTTCGCCGGATCGTTGATCCGGCTGCCGCTCTCTCTGTTTGGCCCGAAAGGCCAAACAGTTGGAGCCGCGTTTCAAAAGCCTGGCAGCGTCTTACTCTCCCACGCCTTAAGACGCAGTACCATCAGCGCAGAGGGATTTAACGGCCGAGTTCGGAATGGGATCGGGTGCAGGCCCCTCGCTATGACCACCAGGCCGTCGAAGCGCGGCCCCGCCGCAGGGCCCTTGTCCGGGCGCGCGGCTTGAAACGGTGTGTTGTTGCCTTCCATGCGAAGATGACTTGATCGGGTAGTCGAGCGCGGGCTTTGACCCGAACTCAAGAGTTCGGCAATCAAGCCTATCGAGCGATTAGGACCAGTTAGCTTCACGCATTGCTGCGCTTCCACACCTGGCCTATCAACGTGGTGGTCTTCCACGGCTCTCAGGGAAAACTGGTATCGAGGGGGGCTTCCCGCTTAGATGCTTTCAGCGGTTATCCCGTCCGCACATAGCTACCCGGCAGTGCCGCTGGCGCGACAACCGGTACACCAGAGGTGCGTCCATCCCGGTCCTCTCGTACTAGGGACAGCTCCTCTCAATTTTCCTACTCCCACGGCAGATAGGGACCGAACTGTCTCACGACGTTCTAAACCCATCTCACGTACCACTTTAATCGGCGAACAGCCGAACCCTTGGGACCTGCTTCAGCCCCAGGATGTGATGAGACGACATCGAGGTGCCAAACACCGCCGTCGATGTGGACTCTTGGGCGGTATCAGCCTGTTATCCCCGGAGTACCTTTTGTCCGTTAAGTGATGGCCCTTCCACGCGGAACCACCAGATCACTATGACCGACTTTCGTCTCTGCTCGGCCCGTCGGCCTCGCAGTCAGGCTGGCTTATGCCATTGCACTCTACAGCTGATTTCCGACCAGCTTGAGCCAACCTTCGCGCGCCTCCGTTACTCTTTGGGAGGCGACCGCCCCAGTCAAACTACCCACCATGCAGGGTCCCGGACCCGGTTTCACGGGCCTCGGTTAGACATCAACGAGCATAAGGGTGGTATTTCAAGGTTGCCTCCACGCCGGCTGGCGCCGACGTTTCCAAGGCTCCCACCTATCCTACACAAACATTCGTTAATGCCAGTGCA
>OZ245842.1:3795000-5528408 GCA_965228895.1 Alphaproteobacteria bacterium
ACACCCTGATCCGCATGGTCATGCGCGGCGGCGCCACGCGCGCCGACGGCCAGGCCGCGATCCGCGCCTTGACCGAGTTGTTCGATCCCACCGGTCTGCAGGTCGGCCAGACGCTCGAAATGGTCATGACGCCGGATATCATCGCCGGCCATCCGGTGATCGCGTCACTCAGCCTTTCGCTCGACGACGGCGGGTTTGTCGTTGTCGAACGCCAGCCAAGCGGTGCCTTCGCGGCGCGTCAGTCCGCGACGGCCGCGCCGACCGGCGAAACCGACGTCCAGACCGAGAACCCGATTGGTCCGTTCCTGGAAACGCTGGCGAGCGGCGGCGCAAAGATCGAACAGTATCGTATCGCTTCCGGCGACACGCTGATGGATCTGATGATCAAGGCCGGCGCCACGGTGATCGATGCCGATCGTGCGTCGCGCGCGTTGGCGACACAGTATAACGAGCGTCACCTGCAGATCGGTCAGTCGCTCTATGTCATTATGACACCGGGCCCCAGAGGCTCCGGCCTCCATGTTCTCGGCATGGCGATCCTCGACGCCGGCGAAGACGGACTGGTAATCACCCAGAAGGCCGACGATGGTTCCGATTTCGTCGGTTATCCCGGCAGCGACGATTTGGACGTCGCCATGCTGGCGACACTGCTCGGCGAACCGGCGATCGATGATGACCGGGACGCGACACGGTTCGACGGCGGTGGCCTGACGATCGAGACGCTGAGCCTTGAGCGCGGCGATACCATCATGGCGCTGCTGCTTCGCGCCGGCGCCGAACGCGTCGAAGCCGACCGCGCGATCCGCGCCATTCGCGAACACCTCGATCCTCAACGCCTGCAGATCGGCCAGGAGATCCGTGTCACCTTCGATGGGGTGGACAGCGACAACGCACAGCTGGTCGCCGTCAGCATCGAACTGGACGACAACGACTTCGTCCAGGCCAACCGAAACGGCTCGAGCTTTGTCAGCCGGCGCACGACAGCGGTACTTAACCCGGGTCTGGCGACGACCCTGCAATCCCAACCAGGCCCCAACCCAACGCCCATTCCCGAAGGTGACGATCAAGCGGGCGACGATACGGTTCTCGCCTCCGTCGACCCCGAGCAGTTGTCGGCAGTGTTTACGCCGCATGTTCCGCCGGTGACCGAAACAGAGTCCCAGCAGATCCTGTCAGCCGCGGCGACCCAATACTGGTTCGAGTTGCAGGACGACGACACGCTGCCCAGCCTGCTGCGCATCCTGACCCGCAACGGTAAGGAGATCGATGCAGTCGTCGATGTGATCGGCAACAACTACGATCTCGGCGATCTGGGCGAAGGTCAGCAGATGATCGCCATCACCGATGACGACGGTGCTGGCACCCATATTATCGCGGTCAGCCTGGACGCCGGCGATGAAGAGACGGTCGTGGTCGTACGCCAGCGTGACGGCGGCTACCAGCTGCGGCGCGCGTCAAGCCATGTCGATCTCGCCGACTTCCGGATCGCCGCGACCGACGAAACCCAAGAATTGGACGACGGTGCCGCCACGCCTGCGGCCGTAGCCGCGATCTGGCCCGATGCGCCGACCGATCTGACCGTTGAAACAACGGCGTTCGGCTCGGGCGATACGTTAATGGATGTTTTGCTTGGCCTGGGCGTCGAGCAGATTGAGGCGCACAACGCGGTCGAGGCATTGCGCGATGTTTACAATCCCCGTCAAATCCGTGCTGGCCAGGATATGGACGTCATGCTTCAAGACGGCGCGCTCTATGGCATGATGTTGCGCACCGCGCCTGGCGAACGTGTCGATGTGGCCACGGGAGACGACGGGTTCACGGCGCGTGTCGTCGAGATGCCATTGACCGCCACCCAGGTCGCGGCCGAGGGCGAGATCACGTCGTCTCTCTATCAGGCCGCCGTTGATGCCGGTGTCCCGCCGGCCGTTCTGGCCGATATGATCCGGGCCTATAGCTTCGACGTCGACTTCCAGCGCGAGATCAAGGTCGGCGACAGCTTCGCCATTCTCTATGAGGAACATGTCGACGAAGACGGCAATGTCGTGCGCTACGGTTCGCCGACCTATGCGGTCCTGCGCGTCTCCGGCGCGACCCTGCCGATCTATCGCTACACGCCCGAAAGCGGTTTTGCCGACTATTTCAACGACCTCGGAGAGAGTGTCAGGAAAGCGTTGCTCAGAACACCGGTCGACGGTGCGCGTATCACATCCGGCTTCGGCATGCGCGACCATCCGCTGCTTGGCTATTCGCGCATGCACAAGGGCGTCGACTTCGGCGCCGCTGCCGGCACACCGATCCTGGCCGCCGGTGACGGCACCATCGAGTTCATCGGACGCAACAGCGGTTACGGCAACTACGTGCGCATCCGCCACAACGATACCTACAAGACCGCCTACGCCCACATGCAGGGTTTTGCCAGCGGTCTTGGCCAGGGCAGCCGTGTGCGTCAGGGTCAGGTGATCGGTTACGTCGGGAGCACCGGCATGTCGACGGGACCGCATCTGCACTATGAAGTCATGGTGCATGACGAGCAGATCAATCCGCTCGACGTGAAGCTGCCCAGTGGCGAAAAACTTGGTGGCACCGAGCTGGCGGCGTTCCTGGAAGTTCGCGATGGGCTCGACGCCCAGTATGCCGAACTGCTGAGCGAACGTTATGTCGCCGGCACGCCCTGATCTGCTGCGCGACGGTCCAGCCGACGCTTCCCTCACCGTTGTTCTGGCCCATGGCGCGGGCGCGCCCATGGACAGCCCTTTCATGGACGAGATGGCCGCCCGCCTGACCGGCGCAGACGCGGGTATCGCCGTTGTCCGTTTCGAATTCCCCTATATGGCCAAACGCCGCGCCGAAGGCAGCCGCCGCCCACCCGATCGCGCGCCGATCCTGCTTGACTGCTGGCGCGAGATCATTTCGGACCTCGGCCCCGCAGAACGGCTGGTGATTGGCGGCAAGTCCATGGGCGGGCGCATGGCGAGCCTGATCGCCGATGAGACGAACGTCACCGGTCTTCTTGTCTTCGGCTTTCCGTTTCACGCGCCGGGCAAGCCGCCGGGCGAGCGCATTGGTCATCTGGCGACCGTGAAAACGCCAACACTCATCGTTCAGGGAACGCGCGACACCATGGGCACGCGCGACGAGGTCGCGGACTACGCGCTGTCACCCGCCATCGATCTCTTGTGGATCGAAGACGGCGATCATTCCTTGAAACCGCGCAAAAAGAGCGGCTTCACGCCAGACGACGCCATGGAGACTGCTGTCCAGGGCGCCATTTCGTTCCTAAAGAATCTCGTCAGTTAGGTAGTCCCTCGAACGCACGATCAAGAAAGCTCGCGTGGATCGTCGATAAAGGTGTGGAGTTCGTCGTTTTGTGGCGTCGCTGTCAGCACCGTAACGCCGTCGGTCGACCGGAAACGATGCCAACAAGCCTGCGGCACCACGACGAGCATGCCGGGCGTCAGCGCCAAGGTCTGTTTCTGGTCGTCGACAATAATGTCGAACTCGGTCGACCCGGCGACGACCTGAACCAACTCGTCGCCCTTCATGTGGCGCTCCCAGCCGGCATTGCCGTCGAAGCTGCCCAGGAAGACGCCGCAATCCCGGAAATCGCCCGTGCCGAGTGTCGCGAAGGCCGCCATCACGTCCTCCTCGCTCGTGTCCGGGCCCCGATTCTTGATCGGCGTTAGACCGGCAACGGCTTCGTCAATCTTGATGGGTTTGATCATGTCCTCTTCCTCCGGGCGTCGTGGCCGTTGTTTTCAAGAATGATATTATAATATCATAGAGTGTATGATATGGTAAACTATGATTATTTCAGACTTGGTCACCGGAGCCCTTCGTCATGCCACCTAATCCTATGGTCGTCTCGCAGAAGGGCAACGAGGTTAACGACAACGGGCCTTCCCAGACGCCGCTTGATCTTGGCGCGCGCGTCCGAGAATTGCGCACGGAGCGCGGCTGGAGTCTGGACGAGGCGGCTGCGCAAACCGGCGTGTCGCGCTCGTCTCTCTATAAGATTGAAAAAGGCAAGATGTCGCCGACCTTCGATGCGCTCAGGAAACTCGCCGAGGGCTTCGGGATCGCCATCCAGCAGCTCCTGGTGGCGCCGGGCGACCGGCGCGCGGCAAGCCGGCGCTGCATCACCCGCCGCGACGGCAAGCCGCGTTACGAAACCATGAACTACGTCTATCTGCCGCTGGCCGAGGATCTCGCCCACAAGGCCATTCTACCGTTTGAGCTTATCGTCCGCGCACGCTCCCTCGACGAGTACGAGGACTGGGACCGTCACGACACCGAGGACTTCGTGCGTGTGCTGTCGGGTACCCTGGTGATCTACACGGAGTTCTATGAGCCCGTCACGCTGCAGGCCGGCGACAGCATCTATTACGACGGACGTATGGGGCATGCCTGTGTCTCCCAGGGCGAGACCGACGCGGTCGCGCTTTGGGTCAGCTCCACCTGAGACCGTCATGACGTCCTCTATCGCGGCATCGACGCGGCAGGGTTAGACTGCGGCCATGTCTTGGTTCGATTCCCTTGATGATGCCGTTGCCCTGATCAAACCGGGCATGTCGGTTGCCGTGCCGCCGGAGTACTGCGGCGTCGCGATCGCCGCGACCCATGCACTCGTTCGCCATGGGACCGGCGACCTTCATCTGATTGCGGTGCCCCAGTCCGGCTTGCAGGCGGATCTTCTGATCGGCGCCGGCCTGGTCGCGACCATGGAGGCGGCCGCTGTCACCCTGGGCGAGGCCGGGCCTGCGCCGTGTTTCTCGCGCGCCGTGACCTCCGGCGCCATCCGTATGCTCGACGCCACGTGCCCGGCTATCCACGCCGGGCTTCAAGCGTCGGAGAAGGGCATCCCCTTCATGCCCCTCAGGGGCATCCTGGAAACCGACGTGCTGGCCAACCGTCAGGACTGGCAGGTCAGCGACAATCCGTTCGGCAAGGACGACCCGGTGGTGCTGATCCCCGCGATCCGGCCGGATGTCGCGCTGTTTCATTGCGAAAAGGCGGACAGCGCCGGCAATGTCTGGATCGGTCGCCGGCGCGAACTCGCCGTCATGGCGCATGCCGCGGCCACCACCATCGTGACGGTCGAAGAGGTTCATGACGGCGACCTGTTCGACGACGACACGATCGCCGCGGGCGCACTGTCGTCACTCTTCGTCGATGCGGTGGTGCACGTTCCCGGAGGCGCCCGCCCACTTGCCATGCCCGGCTATTACGACCGCGACGCCGCAGCCATCGGCGACTACGCCACCGCCGCGCGCTCGCCGGAGGGATTTGCCGCCTATCTCAGAGAATACGTGCTGCAGGACAAAGTGCCGGCGTGAGCGACGCGGGCTTTTCCACCACCGAACTGCTGATCGCCACGCTGGCGCGCCGGCTTCAGGGATCGCGCCGTGTCGCGGTCGGTGCAGGATCGCCCATCCCAGGCTCGGCCGCCTTCCTGGCACGCGCACTCGGGCTCGGTGTCGAGCACATCACCGTGCTCGGTAGCCGCCTCAACAACGACTTCTCCGACGGCGGGCGCGAACTCTTCGACCGCGCCGCCCAGGGCCGCATCGATGCGTTCTTTCTGGGCGGCGCTCAGATCGACGGCAGCGCCAACATCAACCTGGTCGGCGTCGGCGACTATCCCGACAGCACGGTGCGCTTTGCCGGTTCTTTCGGCTCGTCCTATCTCTACTTCCTGATTCCCAAAATCATCCTGTTTCGCGAGGAGCACAGCCCGCGCACCCTGGTGCCCAAGGTCGACTTCGTCAGCGCGCCCGGGACGACAGCCGCCGGCACCTACCGCCCCGGCGGCCCGACGGCGCTGGTCACCGGCCGTTGCGTCTTCGCCTTCGATCGCGCTGACGGCCGTTTCACGCTTGAGAGCGTCCATCCCGGGCACGACGCGGATGAGATCAGGCAGGAAACCGGCTTCACCTATGACGCGCCCGCCGAAGTCGCGATCACCCAAGCGCCCTCGCCTGCCATGCTCACCGCCATACGCGGCCCGGTGCGCGACCAAATCGCCGAGACCTATCCGGCCTTTGCAGAGACGCTTGGGACGGCTTAGTCTGCGCGGTGTGGGGGAAGCACATGTCCGCGCTCAACGATCGCCTGGATACCGGCGACATTGTCTTTATCGACGGCGGTATGGGAACCGAGCTGGAGCGCCGCGGTGTCGTAATGGACGATCAGGCGTGGGCCGGTGCGGCGATGCGTGACCACCCCGACGTGATCAAGGACATCCATCGCGACTTCATCGACGCCGGCGCCGATATCATCATCGCCAACACCTATGCCGCCGCACCGCACGTGCTGGAACATGCAGGCCTCGCCGGCGAAGCCGGCGCGCTCAACCTGCTGGCCTGCCGGCTGGCACGCGAGGCCGCCGACGAAGCCGGCGTGGTGCGCGACCTCTATGTCGCCGGGTCGATGTCGAGCTTCCGCGCCGGTCTCGACCTCGACAAACTGCCGTCGGAAAAGGTCGCGCGTGCCAGCTATCATGAACAGGCCATGCGGCTGGCGGAAGGCGGCGTCGACTTTCTGATCGCCGAGATGATGCTGGACCCGGTCATCACCGAATACTGTGTCTCGGCCGCCGCCGAGACGGGCCTGCCGCTGTGGGTCGGGTTCAGCGCGCGGCTCGGCGATGACGGCCGCGTGCTCGGCTTCCACAAACACGCCGACGACCCCCTGGAAGAAACCGTCAAGGTCGCGCTGGCGCACAACCCGGAAGCCTGCGGCATCATGCACAGCGATGTGTCAGCCACGGTACCGGCGCTCGACGAACTGAAGAAGCACTGGCAGGGCACGTTGTTCGCCTATCCCCATTCGGGCGAATTCATCATGCCGCACTGGCAGTTCGATACGGTGATAGCCACGGATGCCTATGTCGAAGAAGCCAAGCGCTACATCGACATGGGCGTACACGCCATCGGCGGCTGCTGCGGCATGGGCCCCGACCACATCCGCGCGCTGAAAGACGGCCTGCCGGGTTTTGTCGTCTAATCGTCGCATTGTCATTTCGAAAGCGCTGACGCGCACCCCTCACCCCCGCCCTCTCCCTCAAGGGGAGAGGGAGGCCCGGTTCGCGTTTCCCTCCCCCCTTGAGGGAGAGGGCGGGGCCCGTCGCGCTAGCGAGGGGAGGGTGAGGGGTTTTCTCACCTGCTACCGCGTCTCGCGCCGCCGCCTGAAGTAGGCCACCAGCGGCAGTGGCAAGAACGCCAGATAAAAGAGCGCGACGACAAAGGGCAGACCGTGGGGATTCCACAGGTCGATGGCGATACCGGAGATTGCCGGGCCCATGAAAGAGCCGATGCCGAACATAAAGCCGAAGACGGCGGTGGCCGAGGGCAGGTCGGCGCCGCGGAAACGCTCGCCCAGCAGCATGACAGCCAGCCCGTAGTGGCCGGCACGCAGGCCGCCGAAGATCATCAGATAGATCGGCGCCAGGATGATGCCCATCTCGGTGATCCAGGGCAGCGCCAGCGTCGCGACGGCGCCCAGGCCGACAAACCAGGCCAGCAGCAGCGTGCGGTTCATGCGGTCGGCGAGGTAGCCGATCAGGAGCGGCATGATGACGCCGCCCCAGCCCATCCAGCCGACCATGCGCGCCGCCGGCCCCTCCTCCATCGCCAGGCGCAGGCCATAGACCGCCAGCAGCAGCATCAACGAGCTGGCGATCATGGCGAAGAACAGGTTGGAGAACATCGGCACCGGCGCCAGGCGGACATATTGCGGTAGCCGCACCGACGGCCGCCCGGCGGCGTCGATTCGGTCCCCCAGACTCGCGAATAGCGGCACGATGATAATCGCGATGATGCCGGTGGCGGCAACAAACGGCATCATGCCGATCGAGCCGACTTCGGCCTGCAGAAACGGTCCCACCGCGAAACCGGCGGCGATGGCGCTGATGAAGAAGCTGATCGTACGACCCCGGCTCTTGTCGTCGCTGGCGTGGTTGACCCAGGTCTCGCCGGTCGTCCACATGATCGATTGCGCCATGCCCATGATGAAGCGCAGCGGAAACCACACCCACACATTGACAAAGACGCCCATCGCCAGGATTGAGGCCAGCGCCAGCACCGCGCCGATCATCATCATGCGTGCCGGACCCAGACGGCGCATCGCCCACGGCAGAATGGGAATGATGGCGAGGATGCCGAGCATCTGCACCGACCCATTGAAGCCGATCAGAGAACCGCTGACGCCCTGATCTTCCAGCACGATCGACAGCAACGGACCGGTATAGCCATAGAACATCGCCATGCCGGTCATGCTGGCGATCACCACGATCAGACTGCGCCGGCGCGCACCGGCGCTCAGCGCAGGCCCGGTCCCTTCCGATGGCGCATCGGCGTCTGGCGCGGTCAAGGTCGATCACCTCTGGTGGTTTCGAGGGTGGGCAGCGGCGGATGCCGCGCCTGCATTCGTGATCGCATCGGCGCAGAAGGCCGAACCGGAATCGCTTAGCACGATCCGGCGCCGCGGTGTTGTGAAATTGCGCGAAGGAAGAAGGCCCGGTCAGACGGCCTCTGCACCCCGCGTGCCGAAACGTTTGCGATAGTCGACCGGCGCAATGCCGGTTTGGCGCACAAAGGCGCGGCGCATGCGCTCGTCATCCTGAAACCCGCTTTGCCGCGCGACCTCCGCGATGGCGGTCGCCTCCGCGATCAGGAGTCGTTTGGCCGCTTCGACGCGCATCGCCTCGACCGCCTTGGCGGGCGTCACGCCGAAGCGCTGGCGGTAGACGCGCGCGAAGTTGCGCGGGCTCATGCCGGCCTTGTCGGCCAGGTTCTCGACCCGCAGATCGCCGGCGATGTTGTCGCGCATCCACACGTGCAAACCGTTGAGGGTGTCGGTGGGGTCGGCGGCCTGGGCGGCGAGCGTTTCGGAGAATTGCGACTGGCCGCCGGGCCGCTTCAGATAGACCACCAGCCGGCGGGCCACTTCCAACGCGAGGTCGTGGCCGAAATCCTCCTCGACCATGGCAAGCGCCATGTCGATGCCGGCGGTAACGCCGGCCGACGTCCAGACATCGCCGTCGCGCACGAAGATTGCGTCTTCCTCGATGTCGAGATCGGGGTGTTCGTGCTTAAGCCGCTCGCACCAGTGCCAGTGGGTAACGACGCGGCGCCCCTTCAGCAAGCCCGCCGCCGCCGGCAGGAACGTCCCCATACAGGTCGTGCCGAACCGTCGCGCGCGCGGACCTTCACGCGTTATCCAGTCGAGCATCGCGGGGTCTTTTGCCGCGTCGAAGACGCCGAAACCGCCGGCAATCAACAGCGTGTCGATCGGTTCGGCGCTCGCCTCCTCCAGCGTCACCGACCCCAGCGAGACGCCGCCATCGGCCTCGATCAGGCCGCCGTCCTTCGACGCAATGGTGATGCGATAGCCGGTCGGCCCGCCGTCATAGGGCCGGGCCGCCGTGCTGAACACCTCGGCCGGGCCGGTGGCGTCGAGCAAGGTCACCTCCGGATAGACGACAATGACCACCCGCCGGACCTCGCCGCTTACTTTGGCAGGAAATGAGGACATAATGTCATTTATGCCATGGCCAGGTCCGATGTACCAGTCTTGCCCGGCCCGTCTTGTCATGGTGGCAAGATTTCTCTCCTTCGGCGCGCGATTTGGCGCAGGATGCGGATCGTTATGACAGCACAGCACGCCCCCTCTCGTTTCCTGCCCTGGCTGGTCGTCGGGTTCGGCTTCCTGGTGCTGGCCGTCGGCTATTCCGGCCGCGCGACGCTTGGACTGGTCATGCCGACGCTGGAAGAAGAGATGGGCTGGACGCGGACGTTCCTCTCCAGCATCGCCGCGGCGTCTTTGGTGGTGATGGCGGTTCTGGCGCCGCTCGCCGGCCGCCTGGTCGACCGCAAGGGGCCGCGCATGGTGCTGGTCGTCGGCATGGTCGCGGTCGGCATCGGCTCCATCGCAGTGGGCATCAGCGAGGGGCCGATCATCTTTGTCATCGCGTTCGCCGGTATCTTCGCCATCGGTCAGGGCATTGCGGCGATGCACGTGGTCTCGACCTCGATCGCCCAGACCGTCAAACAGCATGTCGGTCTTGCCACCGGTATCGCCACATCCGGTGCGACGGCCGGTCAGATCCTTTTCGTACCGCTTGTCGCCGCCATCCTGGTCATTGCCGACTGGCGCGCCTGTTTCATCGCCATCGGCATCATTTGCCTGATCCTGGTGCCGTTCCTGTGGCGCTACATGCCGGCGGGCCTGAACGACGGCAACGCTGAAAGCGAAACCAACGCGCCGTCGTTGGGCAGCGATCTCGGCTACATCATCCGTCGGCCGGCGTTCCATATCCTGTTCTGGAGTTTCTTTATCTGCGGCTACACGACGACCGGCGTGATTGAGACTCACTTCCTGCCGTTCGCCTCGTTCTGTGGCTTCGGACCGGTGCCCAGTGCGACGGCCTTCGGCATCCTGTCGGCGGTCAACCTGGCGGGCATGGTGCTGGCCGGCTGGCTGACCGACCGTATGAACCGCCCGCTGCTGCTGGGTATGATCTACATCATCCGCGGCTTTTCTTTTCTGCTGCTCCTCGACATGGGCGCCGACTACACCACGCTCATTTTGTTCGCCGTCCTGTTCGGCACCGTCGACTATTCGACCGTGCCGGTGACGGCAAGCCTGGTCGAAAGCCATATCGGCCTGCATGTCATGGGCTTGTCCATGGGCCTGATTTCGGGCGGCCACGCCATCGGCGCGGCGCTCGGCGCCTTCATGGGCGGCTACCTGTTCGATCTTTACGCCCAGTACGAATGGGTCTGGCTCAGCTCCCTGGCACTCGCCGTGTTCGCCGGTCTGATGGTCTTCATCATCCGCGACCGTCCGCCGCAACTGGCCCCTCAGCCGGCTACCTGACCGCGAGCCCTTCGATCACGGTCTCCAGCATGACATCCGCGTCGCGCGGGCCGAGTGAGCCGTGGCCCATGAGGAGACGGTAGAAGAGCGCGCCATAGATGAGATCGAGTGCGACCTCCAGGTCGACATCGTCGCGCAGGTCGCCGGCAGCAACGGCCGCCTGAAGATAGGCGCGGCCCTCGTCGCGGCGCGCCTGGATGAAGTGGTTGCGGAACGCCTTGGCGACCTCGGTATCCGAATCGGCGGACGCCAGGATCGAGGTCACGCCGCGCCCCAGCGCCGAGCCGAACAGCTTGGCGACTTGACGCAGTTGCTGTTTCAGGGCGCGCAGCGGATCCTGCGCTCGCGGCTTGGCCGCGGATGGTCCCGCAGCCTCCATCAACGCCGTCATCGCGACCTCGTAGCGGTTCGCCCAGTAGCGATAGATCGTCGGCTTGCCGACGCCGGCGCGATGCGCGATGCCTTCCATGGTAACGGCTGTCAGGCCGCCCTCTTCCATCAGCGCACGTGTCGCCGACAGAATCGCGCGCCGCGCCTTCGCGCTTCGTGGCCTGCCCCGTTCACGCACGACCCCCGCCTGCGTCGACACCATGTTGACAACCTCATCTGATTACGTAACGATACGTAACGTAAATAATTATAGCTGGTTCTCGGGAGCAACGCCATGTCTTCATCATCGGCACTGTCGCCTCACCTGGCGGTCAAGGATGCCGCCGCCGCGATGGATTTCTATCAGCGCGCACTGGGCGCCACCGAGCGGTTTCGTCTCACCGACGCATCCGGTACGGTCAGCCATGCGGAGATGGCGGTGAACGGCGCCGTCTTCATGCTGGCCGACGAGCACCCGGACTTCGGCGCTCTCTCGCCCCACACCATCGGCGGCTCACCGATCAAGCTGCATTTGACAGTCGACGATGTGGACGCCGCCGCGGCGCAGGCGGAAGACGCCGGCGCCACAATCCTGCGCGCGCCCAAGGACGAGTTTTATGGCGAACGGGTCGCGCAGATCGCCGACCCCTATGGCTATACTTGGTTTCTGGCCTGCCAAATCGAAGACGTTGCGCCCGACGAGGTGCAGCGGCGTTGGAGCGAGGCGATGAACGGCAACTGATTGACGTCAGCCGGAATTGCGCGCCCACTCAGGGTCCGATTGCCCCTCTTGCAACAAAGGAGGTCGGTCCATGGGCGACTTTCTGCGGTCGATGCTGAACGCCACACTCGTTCTGGTTATCATCTGTGCCGGGCTTCTGGTCTGGTTGGTCTATAAGGTCGACGCCGTTTCCAGCAGTGTCGCGGCCGACGTCGACATGCGCCTTGTCGAGGCGGTCGAGGCCGATGTCCGCGACGCCATCGACGAGATTCACGGGCTGCGCGATGACCTCAAGACCATGAACGAGCAGGTCGACGCCATGCTCGCCGATCCAGACTCGCTGGTGACGCCGGAAATGCGCCGGGAACTCGAAGAAATCAACGCCTATGCCGACGAGATCGACCAAAAGCTCGACGAGCTCACCGCGCTCGACCAGGAACTCTCCGATCAGCAGATCCGCGAGATCGGCAAGTCGCTCGCCGAGGTCATTGTCGAAGCCCGAGGCTGCCGCGCCGAGAGCGACACAGCAGCCGGCTCATGAACCGCCACCAACTCTCGAGAGAACCGCGCATCGACCTTTCGCGATAGACGGGCTTGCGACGGCATGCCAGGGTCGCGCCACATCGACAGAGCGCTTCATTTGATCGGGTCTAATGCCATGCGTCTTATCGCTCTCGCCTTCGCCCTGTTCGTGGGGTCGACGCCCGCGCTCGCCGACACTCTCATCGTATGCAACAAGTATGAGGGGACCGTCAGTTTCATCGATCTGGATTCCGGCGAGGAGGTCGCCCGCCGCGAAACGGGTCCGTCGCCCCACGAGGTCGCACTGTCGCCGGACGGCACACGGGCGGTCGTCGTGTCATACCTGGAGGACGGCTATGTCGGCCGCGAGCTCAACGTCTTTGAAATCGCGACCGCTGAACGCGTCCAGACGATCCCGCTCGTCAACCACCTGGCGCCGCACGGCATCAAGTGGATCGGCGACACACAGAGCGTCATCGTCACCACCGAAGAGACACGCGATGTGATTAAGGTCGATGTCGAAGAGGGCGCGGTCACGGCCGCCGTGGCGACCGACCAGATCGGCTCGCACTTGCTGGCGCTGTCGCCGGATTCCACCACCGCCTATGTCACAAGCCGAGGTTCCGACACCTTCAGCGTCATTGATGTGGCACCGATGACACTGGTCGCGACGATCGAGGCCGGCACCGGACCGGAAGGCGTCGATGTCAGCCCGGACGGCGCCGAACTATGGGTCGGCAACAATCAGTCGGAGAACATCATGATCTTCGACACCGGCTCGCTGGAACAGACGGCCGTGATCGACGTCGGTTTCCTGCCCATCCGCGTGCTGTTCCAGCCCGATGGCAAGGTGGTTGCGGTGGCCGACTTGCGTGGCGATCGTATCGTGCTGCTCGCCGCCGCGACCCATGACGAAATCGCGGCGGTCGACCTCAACCCGGTCAAGGCTTACGCCCCTGCCTCGCTCCTGTTTTCGCCGGACGGCGCATTCCTGTATGCCGGCGCCCAGGACGGTGCCATGGTCACCGAGATCGACACGGCCACGTGGCAAATCACACGCACCTTCGAAGCCGGCGCGGGCTCCGACGGCATGGCGATCAGCCCGGTTAAGGCGGAGACGTCTTAACCGACCGCGATCAGCTCCCGCGGCGTATTCGACAAGACCTTCGTGCCTGTCTTGCCATAGATCAGCGTGTCGATCAGATCGGTTTTGAACAGGCTCTCGAAGTTTGTCACCATGTTCTCCTCGAACACGCGGTCGAGATACTTGTCGTCGCCCAGGTGGAAGTAGAAGTCGCCGACCCAGTCCGGCGGCAGGGACCAGCCGAGTTCGTAACCGAGACCCCAGCCTTCGGTCTCCGTCCAGATGCCGACGTCTTCGTAGTAAGCGCGCAGGCGCTTGATGACCTCGGCGACGGTCATGCCGGCCTTGACGTCGGTCTTGATGACGTCAAACACGCCGGCCGACTTCTTGTACTGCTCGACCAGGCTTGGCGGTGGGTTGTCGCCGACGAAGTAACCGCGCAACGCGTTCGCATGATAGCGATTGAAGACGCCGCACAGATCGGCGGTCAGGATCTCGCCCGCCTCGATCACCTTGCGCGAGGCCAGCGCATGACCGTTCGACATCGGCACCTCGCCCGCCATGGGCGACGTGTTGAAGATCGGTATGAGCGCCGAGAACTCGCCGCCCGCCTCCATCATCGCGCCCATCACCTTGCCGAACAGCGCGAGCTCCGTGATGCCGGGCTTGAGGTTGTCCATGATCGCCTGATGGCCGATGTCGCAGACTTCCATCGCTTTCTCGACATAGGCCAGTTCCTGCGGCGACTTTTGCCGGCGCGCGCGGCGCACCATCTCGCTCATGTCGGCGACCCGGCAGCCATGGGTCAGAAAGGCGCCTTCGAACATCGTGCTGATGGCGCGGTTCGGCAGGTAGCTCCAGAACTCCATGCCGACGGTGCCTTCAAGCCAGCCCTCTTTCTTCAACGCGTCCATGGTGTAGCGGATGTTAGGCTCGGCCTCGCGGTCCGGCGTATAGCGGTTGTCCTTCGAAACGGACGTGCGCGCCAGCACCGGTTCCTCGGTCGGGTTATCGAAGTGGATATAGCGGCCCGACGCCACGTGGACGGCGGTGCCGTAACACTGGGGGTAGCGCATCGGCGCCTGGCCCTTGTACCAGGAGGCCGTGAAACCGTGGATCCAGGCGACGCCCTCGGGCGATGTCACCCACAGCAGATCGAGCCCCTCCTCCTTCGCCATCGCGATCAGCTTGTCGAGCCTTGCCTGATACTCCTCCTCGGTAAACGGCAGCTCGACCGGCGCCATCTTCGAGGCGTCAAAATGGCCCGGCTGCAAGCCGACATTGGTCATGGGGTCCCCCTTGGGTTAAGCGTTCTGTTGTTCTGCTTCGATCACCGGGCACATGGCGCAGGCCGGATAGTCGCCGATGCCGAGCCCGTGCTCGGCCAGTTCCGGCAGCCAGTCGGGATCGGCGCCGCCCGGCGGGTCGGTGATCCGCGCGTCCTCGCCCAGCCATTGCACCGAGATCGAGCGGCGGCCGAGACCGGACGGCAGGTCGCCGGAACCGCCATGCACGGTCATGCCGTGAAACACCAGGACGTCGCCCGGCTCCATCGGCCATGAAGCGATGTCGTACTTGTCCCGGTCGGCGCCGGAGAAGTCCGGTATGGGCATGCCGTCCAGGCCGTCGATTTCCATGGTGCCGCCCAGGTGATTCTGTTCGAAATACGGGCGCTTCATCGGCCGGTCCCAAAGATGCGAGCCCTTGACGATCTCCAGCGCCGTGCCTTCGGGCACTGGGTCCAGCGATGTCCAGACACTCAGCGCGTGTCGACCCTCCGCGCTCCAGGATGTCTGATCCTGATGCCAGGGCGTGCGCGCCTTGGTGCCCGGCGAGCGCAGGAAGACCGTGACATAGAAGGCAAGCGCACGCTCCAGCCCCATCATCTGCGCCGCGACATGGCCGATCGGCGAGTGGGTGATGTAGTCCTCGTAGCAAGGGTTGGTCGTGACGGTCGCCGCATCGTGGAAGAATCGCTGGCCGGTCGTGTCGTCGCGCGCGTAGTCCACCGTGCGTTTGGTCGGGTGTTCGCGGTTCAGGTCCATGCCCGCGGCAATGACATCGCGCCATGGCGGGTCCAACACGCCCTTCACCACCACCGCGCCGTCGCGCTGGAATGCCTGGACCAGATCATCGGACACGTCGAAGCGTTGGCATGCGATCATGTGAGCCTCCCGCAAAAGAGCGGGAAAAGTAGATCATCGGTTGCGCCGGGCGACAAGCCAGAAGCCCCTCGACAGGACGTTTCCAGCTTGCAACCGTAGGGCTATGGCAGAGCCTGGACCACATGAACTGCGCCTGATGCAGGGCCTGGCGCAAGAGGTCACCGCGCTCCGGCCGGAACTCTTGAACGGCGACGCGACCGTCGGCGAACTGGCCTGGGTCTGGGCCAAGGATCATGACACGCTCGGCCCGTACTGGCGCCACCGCATGTGGTTGGTCGACGGCAAACTGGCTGGTTGGGGTTGGGCGTGCCTGCCCTACCGGGTTCTGCGCGGCGACGGGACGTTGCGCGCGGCAACGGCGGCCAACCTGATCTGGCAGGTGCATCCCGACCGCCCGGCGCTGCTATCCGAGATCCTCGACTGGTACGACGATGTCGCCGCAAACGTCGACCGGCTGATGATTATTCAGTCCGCGGATGATGCGGCACAAGCCATCGTCGGCAAACACGGCTACATCTTCGATGCCGACGATGACGAATGGATCCAGTTCAACATGCGGGACCTGACCGATATCCCCGATCCGGTGCTGCCGGAGGGTTTCCGCTTTCTGTCTGCCGGAGACATTTCGCTGGCCGACGCGGTGCAGGCGCATCGCGACGCGTGGCATCCGTCAGGGTTTACCGAGGCGGCGCTCAAGCGGGTGCGGCAGACATGGCCCTACCGGGCCGATCTACATGTGCTGATAGCGGCACCGGACGGTACGCTGGCCGCGACCGCGATTGTCTGGCTCGACGAGGCGACCCAGACCGCCGAGTTCGAGCCGGTAGGCACGCACCAAAAATTCCGGCGGCGCGGTTTGGGAACCGCGTTGCAACTGTACGGCATGCAGCGCGCCAAAGCGGCGGGCGCGAACCGTATGCTTGTCGCGTGTCTTGGATCGCCGGCGCATCCGGCCGCGCGAACGATGTACGAAGGTGTCGGCTTTCGCGCGATCACCCGGGACCTGCCGCAAATCAAGGCCGCGCCATAACACGCGCAAGCCCGCTTGGCAGGGGGGCCAAAGTGCGTAGACTGTCGCCCAACATTCTAAGGGGAGATCCGCCATGAAAGCCGCCGTCCTGCGCGAAGTGAACCAGCCTTTGTCGATCGAGGACGTGCAGATCGACAACCCGAAGTCGCATGAGGTTCTGGTCCGTACCGCCGCCTGCGGTGTCTGCCACAGCGATCTCCACTATATCGAGGGCAAGTACGCCTGCCCGAAGCCGACCATCCTGGGCCACGAGTCAGCCGGCGTCGTCGAAAAGGTCGGTTCGGAGGTGCGCTACGTCAAACCGGGCGACCACGTGATCACCTGCCTCTCGGTCTTCTGCGGCCATTGCGAATACTGCACCACCGGGCGCCCGTTCAGCTGCCAGAACCCGGAGGTCGGCCGTGACGAGGACGAACCGCAGCGCATCACCCAGAACGGCGGTGAGATGCACCAGTTCTACAGCCTCTCCTCCTTCGCCGAGCAGATGCTGATCCACGAACATGCGCTCGTGAAGGTGCGCAAGGACATGCCGCTCGACCGCGCCGCGCTCATCGGCTGCGGCGTCACCACCGGCTTCGGCGCCGTCATCAACACCGCCGATATCGAGGTCGGCAGCACGGTCGCCGTCATCGGCTGCGGCGGCATCGGCCTCTCCGCCATCAACGGTGCGGCGATCGCTGGCGCCGGGCGCATCATCGCCGTCGACATCTTGGGCTCGAAGCTGAACCTCGCCAAACACTTCGGCGCGACCGACGTGGTCAACGCCGCCGACACCGACCCGGTCGAGGCCGTCAAGGAAATGACCTCGGGCGGCGTCGAATATTCGTTCGAAGCGTTGGGCCTGAAGAAGACCGCCGAACAGGCGTTCCAGATGCTGCGTCCCTCGGGTGCGGCAACCATCATCGGCATGGTGCCCGAAGGCGACATGCTGGAGATCCACGGCGCCGACTTGCTTGACGACAAGCGCCTGCAGGGCTCCAACATGGGCTCCAACGCCTTCCGCGTCGACATGCCGCGCTTCTGCGACTTCTATCTGGACGGCAAGCTGAAGCTGGACGACATGATCTCCGCGCGCATTCCGATCGAAGGCATCAACGAAGCCTTCGACGAAATGAAACGCGGCGAGGTCGCGCGCAGCGTCATCGTCTTCGATACATGAGCGAAGCCCGCATCGTCATCATTGGCAATGCGGGCGGTGGCAAGTCGACGCTGGCGCGGGCCATGGCGGCCCGTCGCGACCTGCCGCTGGTCGAGGTCGACAAGCTGCTGTGGCAGCCCGACTGGTCAGAAATCTCCGACACCGACTACGAGGCCCAGCACGCGCCGCTGATCGCGAGCGAGAAGTGGATGATCGAGGGTCTCGGCAAACTCGCGACGATCCGCGACCGCATGTTGCGCGCGACCTGGATCATCCTGATCGACATGCCGATCTGGATGCATTTCTGGCTAGCCGCCGAACGCCAGATCGCTTGGGCCAAGGGCGAGCTCGAACATCCGCCCGCCGGCAATCACACGTTCATCACCACCCGCGACATGTTCGAGACCCTGTGGGAGACCGAACAGGAGATGATGCCGACCATCCGCGCCAACGTGGACGAGGCCGAAGCCGCCGGCATCAAGGTGACGCGGATCGCGTCCGTGGATGACTTGAATGCGTTTACGGAAGCGATGACGGGCAACGCTGCCTGATCGTTAGCTGCGGCGGGGATGTCACCGTTTTGGTAGTGCGCGGCCGAGGATCGTCCTAACGTCTCTACCTAGGCTGCGATAGGTCGGCTGGAAGGGGACCCATCATGGACATCAGCGACGCGGCGCGGCGACTTCATGATTCCGCGATCGTGATCGACACCCATGTCGACACCGTGGTTCGTTGGCTTGACCTCGACGAGGACCTGGGAACCGCGACCGGCAACGGCTACATGGACCTGCCTCTTATGAAGCAGGGCAACCTGACGGCATCGTTCTTTGCCTGCTGCGTCGGATTTCACCATGTCGCGGAGGGCACCGCGATCCGCCGCTGTCTCGACATGATCGACGGCGTCAAGGAGATCTGCAGCGCCTATCCCGACGAGATCGAAGTGGCGTTGAGCGCCCAAGATGTCAGACGTATCGCCGGGGCGGGCAAGCTCGCCGCGATCATCGCCATCGAGGGCGGCCATGCCATCGACGACGACATCCGCGTGCTGCGCCAGTACTTCGACCTCGGTGTGCGCTACATGTCGCTCACCCATTTCAACACGCACAACTGGGCGGACTCGGCGACGGATACCGCGCGCCATGACGGGCTCAGCGCCTTCGGCCGCGACGTCGTCGCGGAAATGAACCGTCTCGGCATGATGGTCGACGTCTCGCACGCCTCCGACAAAGTGTTCTGGGACGTCATCGCGATGACCGAAAAGCCGGTCATGGCATCGCACTCGTCGATGCGGGCTCTGGTCGACCATCCCCGCAACATGACCGACGAGATGGCCAAGGCCGTCGCCGACAACAACGGTGTCGTCTGCGTCACCGCCTGGCCGGAATACATCTCGCAAGACTACTGGCAGGGCCTGGAGAACCTTGCCGACCGCCTGTCCAACCGCGGCGACGGTGCCAACCGCCGGGCTAGCGCATCGGGCACGACCTCGGCCATCTTCGACCTGATGGCGCTGGTGCGCGGCGACCGCACCAAGAGCTACAACGTCTTGGCCGACGCCGACATCCCCTTCCCCACGCTGGAAGACCTGCTCGACCACATCGACCATGCGGTCGGTGTCGCCGGCATCGATCATGTCGGCGTCGGTACCGACCATGGCGCCATTCGTTTCGACATTGTCGGCATGGAAGACTGCACCAAACTTCCGGTCTTGACCGAAAGCCTGCTGCGGCGCGGTTACGGCGAAGAAGACGTCCGCAAGATCCTGGGCGAGAACGTGCTGCGCGTCATGGCGGACGCGATCGGCGCGTGAGCCTCAGCCGTAGAGCGCTTCCAGCCGGTCGCCGTAGATCTCTTTCACCACGTGGCGGCGGACCTTCAGTGTCGGGGTCATCTGGTTGTTCTCGACGGTGAAGGGTTCGGCCGCGACCATGAAGCGTTTGACCTTTTCGATCTGGGCGAGCTTCTGGTTGGCGCGGTCGACAGCGTCGCGCAACGCGCCGCGGAAACCCTTGTCGTCGGCCAGCGCTGCGAGATCCCGCGCCGCTCCCGCTTGTTTCGCATAGTCCTTGATGAACGCCTCGTCGGGCACCAGAAGCGCGACCAGATGGGGGCGCTTGTCGCCGACAACCATGGCCTGGGCAATTTCCGGCTCCAATGTCAGAATCCCCTCGACACGCTGGGGCGCCAGGTTGTCGCCGCCGGAGTTGACGATGATGTCCTTCTTGCGGTCGGTAATCTGTAGATAACCGTCGTCGTCGACCAGGCCGATATCGCCGGTATGGAGCCAGCCGTCCTTGATCGCCTCGGCGGTGGTCTCCGGGTTGTTCCAGTAGCCGTCCATGACCAGGCCGCCCTTGACCAGGATCTCGCCGTCCTCAGCAATCTTCACCTCGACCTCCGGCAGGGGCGTGCCGACCGTATGCATCTTGACCGCACCCGGCGGGTTGCAGCTGACCACCGGCGCCGATTCCGTCTGTCCGTAACCCTGCAGCAAGGTGACGCCGAGCGCGTTGAAGAACTTGCCGACATCGGGGTTCAAGGGCGCGCCGCCGCTGACCATGGCTTTCAGCCGGCCGCCGAAGCGCTGGCGCACTTTCTCGCGCACCAGCCGTTCCATGGCGCAATCGACCAGCTTCTCGCCCAGGCCGAGCCGGGAATCGGGATCGTTTTTCTTCAGGCCCAGGGCGAGCGTCTTATTGAAAAACTTTTCCTTCTTGCCGCCTTCGCGCGCGACACCGGCCAGGATGCGCTGGCGCATGACCTCATAGAGCCGGGGCACGCAGGTCATGATCGTCGGCCGGACCTCGACCATGTTGTTGGTCAGGGTGTCCGCGCCTTCCGCATAGTAAATCTCCGCGCCGACTGAGATGGGAAACAGGAATCCGCAGGTGTGTTCATAGGAGTGCGACAGCGGCAGGAATGAGAGAAAGATCTCGGTGCCCGACAGGATCGGCTCGAAGGCGATGCGAATGCTGCGGATGTTCGAGAGCAGCGCATGGTGCGACAGGATGACGCCCTTGGGCAGGCCGCCGGTACCAGATGTATAGATGAAACAGGCGGGATGGCCGCGCTCGATGGTCGCGGCGACCGCCTCGACATCGTCCGGCAGTGCCGCACCCTTTTCCTTCAGCGCATCCCACGTCAGGACGTCGACGCCGTCATGGACTTCGACCGGCGCCATGGTGACGACATGAGCGGCTCCGGTGCGTTTGGCCGCGGGCAGCAGCCGTTCGGCGAGCGGCGCGGTCGAGACGATCGCGACCCTGGCGCCGCTATCGGCGATAATGTGCTCGTTCAGCGCTTCGGTGTTGGTCGTATAGGCTGGCACGGTGATAGCGCCCGCCGCCATGATGGCGAGATCGGCGACCACCCAGTTGGGCCGGTTTTCTGAGATCAGCATGACCCGGTCGCCCGCCTTGACCTCCAAAGCGCGCAGGCCGCGCGACACCGCCTTGACCTCGTCGGCCACCTGCCCCCAGGTCTGCGGGCGGTACTGGCCGTCATGTTTTGACCACATAAACGGTTGATCAGCGTGTTTTGCCGCCTGCTCGAAGAACATCGTCGCCAGATTTGGCCACGGATCCTGGTTCATGGCATGTGCGCCCTGATTGTGAAGCCTGCCCATGACCTAGATAGTGAGACAGCAGCCGCGTGACAATTCGTTTGGCAGGAAACCGATCCGTCCCCCATATGCTGACGTAGCAAAAAAGCAAATGAGTGAGTTGAATGGCCGAAACTTCCGCGCAGAGCACTTCCGAACAAGACAAACTGGGCGACTTGCCCGAGTGGGACCTCTCCGACCTCTATGCGGGGCCGGACGACCTGGCGATCAACGTCGACCTGGATGAGTCGAATGCCGAGGCCCAGGCCTTTGAGAAGGACCTGAAGGGCAAGCTCGACACCATCGACGGCGCCGGCTTCGCCACCGCGCTCAAGCGCTACGAGGCCATGCAGGACCGGCTCGGCCGGGTCGGCAGCTACGCCCAGCTGCTCTACGCCGGCAACCTGACCGATCCGGAAATCGGCCGCTTCGCCCAATCGGTCCAGGAACGCCTGACCGACATCTCCAGCCACCTTCTGTTCTTCGCGCTGGAGATCAACAAACTCGACGACGCCACCTTCGAGAAGCTGCTGGTCTCGCCGGCGCTCGCCCACTACGTCCCCTGGCTGAAAGACGCACGCCTGTTCCGGCCTCATCAGCTCTCCGACGAGGCCGAGGCCATGCTGCATGAGATGAGCGTGGTCGGCGATGCCGCCTGGAACCGGCTGTTCGACGAGACCATCGCCGGCCTGCGCTTCGAGATCGGCGGCGAGAGCCTGACAGAATCGGAAGCGCTCGACCTGTTGTCGTCCCAGGACGGCGACAAGCGCCGGGAAGCGGCCAAGGAGTTGGCCCGTGTCTTCAAGGCGAATGAAAAACTCTTCGCGCTGATCACCAACACGCTGGCGAAATCGAAGGCGATCGACGACGGCTGGCGGCAGTTCGCGCGGCCGATCTCCTACCGGAATCTGTCGAACCAGGTCGAGGACGAGGTGGTCGATGCCCTGATCGCCGCGGTCCAGGCCGCCTACCCCAACCTGTCGCACCGCTATTACGCCATGAAGGCCAAATGGATGGGCGGCGACAAGCTCGACTGGTGGGACCGCAACGCGCCGCTCCCCGATGACGACGACCGCCAGATCCCGTGGGATGAGGCGCGCGCCACCGTGCTCGGCGCCTATGGCGACTTCGCACCGGAAATGGCCGAGATCGCCGAGGGGTTCTTCGACCGCCACTGGATCGACGCCCCGGCGCGTCCCGGCAAGGCTGGCGGCGCCTTCGCCCATCCGACCGTGCCCAGCGCGCATCCCTTCGTGCTCTTGAACTACCAGGGCAAGACCCGCGACGTCATGACCCTGGCCCATGAGCTCGGCCACGGCGTGCATCAGGTGCTGGCCGCCGAGCAGGGCCCGCTGCTCGCCTCGACACCGCTGACGCTGGCCGAAACCGCGTCGGTCTTTGGCGAGCAGTTGACCTTCCGGCGTCTCTTGAACACCGAGACCGATCCCAAGCGTCGGCGCACGATCCTGGCCGCCAAGGTCGAGGACATGCTGAACACGGTGGTCCGCCAGATCGCGTTCTGCGAGTTCGAGCGAAGGGTGCACGATGCCCGGCGCGACGGCGAATTGACGCCCGAAGCGATCGGCGAGTTATGGATGGGCGTGCAGACCGAGAGCCTGGGCCCGGCGCTCGTCTTCGACGACGACTACCGGAGTTACTGGAGCTACATCCCCCACTTCATCCACTCGCCGTTCTATGTCTATGCCTATGCCTTCGGCGATTGCCTGGTGAACGCGCTCTACGCCCACTACCAGGAGGCCGAAGAAGGTTTCCAGGCGCGTTTCTTCGAGATGCTGAAGGCCGGCGGCTCCAAGCGCCACAAGGAGCTTCTGGCGCCGTTCGGCCTCGACGCCTCGGACCCCGGCTTCTGGTCGAAAGGGCTCAGCATCATCGGCGGGTTCATCGACGAATTGGAAGCCGCCGATGCGGCGGCCTGAGACGAAGCGCCCATGAGCGAGGGGGACCGCAGCGAATCCAACCGGCTGACCGGCCGCGTGACGCGTTATGCCCGCGTCGGCACCTCGGTTGGCCGGGTTGCCGCGCGCATGGGTGCCGAGCGTTTGTTCGGTCTGGAGACCAACAGCGCCGAAGCGGCCGCTGCGCTACGCAACGCGCTCGGCGGCCTCAAGGGGCCGCTGATGAAGGTCGCCCAGCTTCTGGCGACCATCCCCGATGCCCTGCCCGCCGAATACGCCGGCGAACTCGCGCAGTTGCAATCGAACGCGCCGGCCATGGGCTGGCCCTTCGTGCGCCGACGGATGGCGAGCGAACTGGGGCCGGACTGGCAGGACCGCTACAAGAACTTCGAGCACGAGGCCGCCGCCGCCGCCTCGCTTGGCCAGGTGCATCGCGCGGTCTCCCATGACGGCAGAGACCTCGCGTGCAAGCTGCAGTATCCGGACATGCAGTCGGCGGTCGAAGCCGACCTCAATCAGCTCAAGATCATCTTCGCCGTCTACCGCCGCTACGACCGCGCGATTGATCCCAGCCGCATCCACGATGAGATCGCCGCGCGCCTGCGCGAGGAACTCGACTACGACCGCGAGGCCCGCCACCAGTCGCTCTACCGGATGATGCTGCAGGACCAGGCGATGGTCCACGTGCCGGAGGTCGTGCCGGAGCTTTCGACCAAGCGCCTCCTCACCATGGATTGGATGGACGGCGAGCCCCTGATGAACTTCCTGGGCGAGACGCCGGAGCACCGCGCCCAGCTCGCCATGGCGATGTTCCACGCCTGGTACGTGCCGTTCTACGGCTACGGCGTCATTCACGGCGACCCGCATCTCGGCAACTACAAGGTCCGGCCCGACATGTCGGTCAGCCTGCTCGACTTCGGCTGCGTGCGCGTCTTCCATGCCCGCTTCGTCAAGGGCGTCATCGACCTCTATAACGCGCTCGAGACCGACGACCGCGACCTCGCCGTCCACGCCTACGAGACCTGGGGATTCACCGGTCTCTCCAACGAGGTCATCGACACGCTGCACCTGTGGGCGGAGTTCATCTACGCCCCGCTGCTGGAAGACAAACCGCGCGCCATCCACGACGAGGGCAGCATGTACGGTGCGCGCATCGCGTCCAAGGTCCATGCCCGCCTGCGCGAACTGGGCGGCGTCACCGTGCCGCGCGAGTTCGTCTTCATGGACCGCGCCGCCATCGGGCTCGGCTCCGTCTTCATGCACCTGGAAGCCGAGGTCAACTGGCACCGTTTGTTCAAGGACCTGATCGCCGGTTTCGACGAAGACAAACTGCTGAAACGGCAGACTGAAGCGATGGCCGAAGTCGGATTGACTCCGCCGGATTAGACGTCCGACCAACGCCGATACGGTCGGTGTCCTTCCTCCAAGATAGAAGACGCATTCGCGCGCTAGTGCACCCCCGCAACTGTAGGCGGCGAGCGACACGCCACCGGCCAAGTTGGCTCGGAATGCGGGCGTTCCTTCCATAACATTGACCGTGTTCTGCGTCTAAGATGCGGCCCAGTAGCAGTAGGGAAGACCGACCATGACCTTGTCTCTCGTACGCGCCGGTGGCCTGGCGGTTGCCGCCTTGATCCTGGCGACCACGCCCGGCCACGCCGCCAGTCCCAGTTTTGACTGCGCAAACGCGTCATCATCGACAGAAAAGCTGATCTGTGGCGACGACCAACTTGCCGCCTTCGATGTCGAGCTCGCCAGGCTTTATGGGCTGGCACGCGACAGCGCCGACCTGACCGACGAACAGCGCGACGCGCTGACCGCCAGCCAGCGCGACTGGATCGGCGAGCGCGACGACTGCGCGAAGGCCGAGGATGAGCGGGCCTGCGTCGAGAATGCCTATGTCACCCGCATCGCCGCGCTGCGCGAGACCTATCCGGCGACGCGCGGCGGCGACGACAAGGGTATCAGCCTGGGCCCGTTCGATGTCGCCTGCAAGGGTCTGGGTGCCCCGGCGACGCTGACCTTCATCAACAGCGATCCCGCCATCGCCTACCTGACATGGGCCGATCAGGCTCTGCTCCTGACCCAGGGCCGGTCGGGATCGGGCGCGCGCTACGTCATCGAAACCAAGGAAGGCGAGATCGTCTTCTGGAACAAGGGCAACCAGGCGATGTTCCAACGACCGGGCAAGGACGAATTGACGTGCGATATCACCAAGCGGTCCTAGAGCGGGTCGTGGCGAGCCGGCGCGGCCTTGCCTGTGGTCGGGATATGCGCGAAACGATTTCTACACCGACCACGGTGACCGCCTGAAAGGGAGCATAGGCCATGTTGATCGACGCCATTGCCATCGGCGACAACCCGCCCGACGACGTCAATGTCATCATCGAGGTCTCGGTCGGCGGTCAGCCGATAAAATACGAGATGGACAAGGAGGCCGGCACGCTGGTGGTCGACCGGTTCCTCTATACGCCGATGAGCTATCCCGGCAATTACGGCTTCGTGCCGCACACGCTCGCCGAGGACGGCGACCCCATCGATGTGCTGGTCTGTAACACCCGCGAGCTGATGCCTGGCTGCGTCATCAACGTCAAGCCCATCGGCGCCTTGATGATGGAGGACGACTCGGGCCGCGACGAGAAGATCATCGCCGTGCCGTCCTCGCGCCTGACGAAACGTTATGAGGGCATCTTTCACTTCTATGACTTGCCGACCATTACGTTGCAGCAGATCCAGCACTTCTTCGAACACTACAAAGACTTGGAACCCGGCAAGTGGGTCAAGATCGGCGACTGGATGGATGCGACCCTGGCGCGCCAGATGATCACCGACGCCATCGAACGCGCCAAATCCGGCTGATTTCCGCTGTTTTGGTCCGGGCCACGCGGCACCAGGCCGGGCCCGTTCGGCTTTCTTCACGGCATCACCGACGAAAGGTTGTGTGGTCCCTCACCGAGCCATTAAGCTGGCCGCAATAAGCGCGGAGGAACCCATGAGGTTGGGCCGGTCTCGGCACCACCCCGCGAGCGCACAGGAAGGGATTGGGCCAGGCGGAGATACCTCCGTCCTGGGGCCGGATCTCGTCGTTGACGGCCATCTGGAGTCGACCGGCGAGGTTCATGTCCACGGTACGCTTGCCGGGGACATTCACGCTCCCAAGGTAACCGTATGCCCCGACGGCAAGATCGAGGGTAATGTGGTCGCCAAGGAAGCTTGTATCGGGGGGCGGCTCGACGGTCGCGTGATTGCGCCGTTCGTGGTCGTTGAGGAAACGGGTGCCGTCGTGGGACGAATCTTTCATCACCAGATTACCGTCGCCAAAGGCGCCTTTGTGGACGGCCGCATGCCGTGGCGTCCGCTCAACCATTTTGACGAGAGCGCTTCACTTTTGGAGGAACTAACCAGTGAGCATGTTCACAAAGAACGATCAGGGGACTGATCAGTCCCGTCCGGCGCACGAACCGCAGCAGGCGGCGCCGGCGGCGAGCTCTGTGCCGGGGACCCATCAGGTGGTGTCGGTCATCAGTCCCGGTCTGACCGTGACCGGCAATCTGGAAAGCGAGGGCGCGATCCAGGTCGACGGCACCATTGAAGGCGATGTGCGCGGCAATTCGGTCGTCGTCGGCGAAGGCGCCACCATCAAGGGCGCGGTCTATGGCGATACGGTCAAGGTTGCCGGCAAGATCGAAGGCAAGATCGAGGCCCAGTCGGTCTCCGTCACCCGCTCTGGCCATATGAAGGGCGACATCATTCACGAGCGCCTGGAGATCGAAGGCGGCGCCCATGTCGATGGCCACTGCCAGCCGACCTTCAAAAAGGACGCCGGCAAGGTCACGCAGCTTAAGCCGGCCGCCGAGACGAACAAGGCATCCGATAGCAGCAAAACGGCCAACGCCGACAGCTGAAGCGTATGATGGGCGCGCGGGCGAGAGCAAGTTCGTCTCGGATTGATTCAATGCGAAACGTGAATCTTGCTCTCCTTCGATAGATTGGAGACCGATTCACATCCACATCGCTGCGATGCGGATGATCGGACTCCACGCCCGCGCGCTGAGATGAGGGCGGCATTGAAGTCGCGGCCCCTATCTGCCCTCCCCAGCGTGGCGACCGTCACGTATGCCTTACCTATTGGTTGCGTGTATTTGTCCCGACATGATACAGATTGCGCCGTTTCGTACCGATTCGGCACAGGGGATCATGGCAAAACGCGTACTTATCGTTGACGACGACCCCATCCAACGGCGGCTCTACAGCGACATCGTAGGGTCGATGGGGTATCAGGCTTCGACCGCCGATGACGGCGAAACCGCTATCAGCACGTTGCTGGGCGGTCAAAGCAACGGCATTGCCGATGCCGTGTTGCTTGATCTCAACATGCCGGGTGTCGACGGTATGGCCGTCTTGGAACGGCTGTCGCCAGCTCTGCCGGAACTGCCGATCGTTGTCTTGACCGGCCACGGCGGCGTCGACACGGCGGTCAAGGCAATGCGCGCCGGCGCCGTCGATTTTGTCGTCAAACCTGTCAGCCCGGAGCGTCTTGCGGTCACCCTCGACAATGCCATGAAGCTCGGTTCCCTCAGGGGCGAAGTCTCGCGCCTGGAGCGTCAGGCCGAGGAAGGCATCTCGTCGGTCGACATCATAGGCTCCAGCGCCGGGCTGACCGCCACGGTCGATTTGGCCGGCCGCGCCGCGCAGTCTCAGATCCCGGTCCTGATCGAAGGCGAAAGCGGCGTCGGCAAGGAACTCTTTGCCCGCTACATTCAAAGCTGCGGGCCCCGCTCCGACATGCCGATGGTCACCGTCAACTGCGGCGCCATTCCGGAGAACCTGATCGAAAGCCTGTTGTTCGGTCATGAGAAAGGTTCGTTCACCGGCGCCTCGGCCAAGCATATCGGCAAGTTTCAGGAGGCCAGTGGCGGCACGCTTTTCCTGGACGAGATCGGCGAGCTCCGGACCGACATGCAGGTCAAGCTGCTGCGCGCGCTCCAGGAAGGCCAGATCGATCCGGTCGGCGCCAAGAAGCCGGTCGATGTTGATGTTCGCCTGATCGCCGCGACCAACCGCGATCTCTTTCAGATGGTCGAGGAAGGCGGTTTCCGCGAAGACCTTTATTACCGCATCAACGTCTTCCCGCTTCACGTGCCGCCGCTCAGGGAACGCGGTGAAGACGTCCCCTCCCTGATCGACCACTTCATCCAGCGCTTTGCCCTGCGCGAGGGCAAACAGGTCACCGGGATCGATGAATCGGCCCTCGCCATGCTGGTCGACTACCCCTGGCCCGGCAATGTGCGCCAGCTTGAGAACGCTGTGTTCCGCGCCGTCGTGCTGTGTGACGGCACGGCGCTGACACCGGCCGACTTCCCGCATATTGCGCGCGCCCAGGGTGTCCCCGTGGCTAGCGATACAGGCAGCGGCACGCGCGCCGCACCGGGCGGCGCCGGTAACGGCACCCAGCTTGGCCTGATCACCGGCGATGGCAGCTTGCGCCCGCTCGCCGACGTCGAGGCGGATGTCATCCGTTTTGCGCTGGAACACCACAAAGGGCAGATGTCGAAGGTCGCCCGTCAACTCGGCATCGGCCGCTCGACGCTCTACCGCAAGGTCCGCGAACTCGGCCTCGATGCACCGGCCGGCGACAATTGATCGGTCAAAACGTCCCCCGCAACCTGAGACCCTAGAATGAGCCTCGCCTCGCTGCCGGTGTGGCTGGGCGCCACCATCTTCGTGGTTTTGACGTGCGCCCTGTCGTTGCTGTTTTACGCCATAGCGCGGCGACTCCTGGCGCGCAGGACAAGCGACGACACGGGCCGACTAGCAGACTCCGTTGTCTTTCGCATCGGTGCCCTACACAGCCTGATCCTCGCTCTCGTCTTCGCCCAGGAGGAGGTCAACTACGCCAGCCTCCACGAGACAGTCAGCACCGAGGTCGCGGCGATCGGCGATATCTTCTACGACCTCGCCCGCTACGATGCCGAAGCCAACCGGCCACTCCAGGAACAGGTGGTCGGGTATGTCGAGATCGTTGCCGAAACCGAGTGGTCAGCGCTTGCCGCCGGCGGCTTGAGTACCGATGCCTGGATTGCGTGGGACAGCGTTTATGTCGGCGTGCTCGACCTGGAGCCCCAATCGGGACGTCAGACGTCACTGCGCGACAGCTTGTTGCGCGATCTCGACATCATCTCCGACAGCCGCAACGACCGCGAACTCGCCGCCATCGAATCGGTGACCGACATATTTTGGTTCGCCGCCATCTTCGGGCTGATTCTGGTTGTCACATCGTACTTCAACTTCAAACCGAGCCCGATCAACCTGGCGCTGTTGACGGGCTTTGCCGCCTATAACGGCCTGATCCTCTTCTTTATTGCCGCCATGAACAATCCGTTCGCCGATCCGGCTGCCCTGCAACCCACGGCTTTCGAACGCCTCGGTCAGGAGTTGCGCAGCGATCTTCCGGGCACCAGCTAGGTGACTGCCTGGCCGACACGCCAAGACCGGCTGATCAGGTCGACGCCGTGGTCGTGTGGCGTCAAAGCGGCCTTTCTTCTCGCCACAGTGCTCCTGTGGTCGCCGGCGGCGCAATCCCAGGAAACTCCGGTCGCGTTGGAGCTCGTGCTTCTGGCTGATTCCTCGTCATCGATCCGCGGGCCGGAGTTCGACCTGCAGATCAGCGGTTACGCCCTGGCGTTTCAGGATGCCGGCGTGATCGATGCGATCATGGAACTGGGCGAAGGCGGCCTGGCCGTTACCTTTGTCCAGTGGAGCGCGACGTTTCAACAATACGACTCCGTCGCCTGGACCCACATCCTAACGCCTGTTGATGCGATAGCTTTCGGCCAGGCCATCGAGAGCCAGGCACGCAAATTCACCGGTTTCGGCACCGCGACCGGGTCGGCCATCGCCCACGGCATTGCGGCGTTTGACGACAACGGCTTCGATGGCCGGCGACGCGTTATCGACCTGTCGTCGGATGAACACTCGAACCAGGGGCCGCATCCGGGCGGGCTGCGCAACGACATTATCGCCCGCGGCATCACCCTTAACGGCCTGGCCATCCTGGACGACAACTTCGCGTTGGAGCAGTACTTCCGCCAACACGTGATCGCGGGACCCGGCGCTTTCGTCATGGCGGTCGCGAGCTATGACGACTTCGCCGAAGCGATCAAACTGAAACTGATCCGCGAAATTTCCGACGAGCCGTTCGCATCGCTTCCCGACAGACATGGCCTTGGTGCAGTGATCCAAGTACGCTATCCCTGACGTAGGGCCCTGAAGTCAGGGATCGGATCGGAGAACGAGCCATCGAAACCCAGCGCCAGCCTTTGCTTGAGACACCATTGCGACCGCCGGAAACCGTCATGCGGCTGGCGCGGCTTGGCGCGTTTCATCAGTCGCGCCTGTCCTTCATGCGTGTCCTGCTTCGCCGCCTGAAACGCGACGCCTGGACCTTCGAGCGCCCGATCTTCGAGATTGATGAAAGGGCCGTCGGCACCGCCGTCTACACGGCGCGGGGGCCGGAGCGGGCCTATAGCCTGGTCTGTTTCGCGCACGATCTGCCGGCCGATCAGCGCTCCGACCGCGTCATCGCGCATGCGTGGGACGCCACCTTCACGCTGTTTGACGGCGTGCCGACACCCGACGACATCGAACGCCTCGCCGACAACGTGCCGAAGCAGGAGGCGGGACGCGTCAGCGACCGCGAGATCAGCCTGTCGCGCGCCAACCGGTCGGTGCGTCTGTTCGACTATGTCGTCGATTGCCTTGCCGCCGGCCGCCAGCCCGATGCCGAGAAGGTCGAAGCGGTCGGCTATCTGATGCGCACCACCGCGGTCTACGGCTCCGGCAAGTTCGGCGCCGCCGACCGTGAGGTCATCGCCGATCGCGCGGAGTTCGCCGGGCCGTTCCAGGCCGAAATGCTGTCGGTCTACCTGACCCGCGCCTTTGTCCTGGATCTGGTCGAACACCTCGCGCAATTGCGCGCGCCTGACACGGCCGTCCCGCTCGACACGGCATTGCGCCGATGTTTCGGCGTCGGCAACTCGACGGGGTTGGGACTGGCCCCCTTCATCGTCAACCACCCGGCTCTTCTGAACAACTGGATCGCCGCGCGCGAGACCGCCTTGGCGCGGGTGCGCGCCCTGCCCGCCGCTGCACCGCAAGAAACAAGCTGCTTCCGCACCATGCTGGCGCGCGCCGTTGTCAATGCCCAGACATGGCGCTCGGAACACCCGCTGCAACTGGAGAAACTGGCCGCGCTCAAGGCCGACCTCGCCAAGCTCGAACGTCATGTCGACAGCGGCGCCCTGGACGGTGACGCGCCGTGGGACCGCCTCTACCTCTGGGCCGAAGACAACCTGTCCTTCGAAGGCCAGGAACAATTGGTCTCGCTGATGTTGGAGCCTTATGGCGCGCTGGTCGATGATCTCGCCGACACCATGGGCGCGGATGAAGGCGCGGCGTTCCGCATCGATGGCGCCATGCCGATCGACCGGCTGCGTGCGATCGCCGAGGAGATCTACGGCTGGACCCGTGCCGTCGACTGGGGCGCGCCGGAGAACCGGGCCCGCGTGTGGTATGTCTCCCAGGAAAAGCTGGAACCGCGCCTGGGCGAACGTTTCGAAGAACCGATCGAGCCTTATGAGCAGCCGCTGGCGCCGGGCCGTGACGCCGCGGCCATGATGCGCGACCTCGACGCCTGGGCGATGGACACGACCAACGACAACAAGGTCGCGGCCTTCCTGCTCGCCCACCCCGAACACCGTCACATCGTGCGGCGCGCCCAGATCACCGCGCGCTTTCCTTATGCCGAGATCCGCGACAACACGATCTCGGCCGAATTGCTGCCGATCGATCTCCTGCGCTGCAAGCTCGCTTATTTCGGCGCGACCCACTTCGACCCGCGCTCCGACCGCTGGCTGCGCATCAACATGTTCCAGAACGCGCCCTTCCCGTATGAGCTCGCCACGGGCGAGGCCGACGACTGGGGCTATCCGCCGCTGCCCGACGTGGCGTCATAGACACCGGCGCCAAACGTTGATCTTCTCCTTCAACGAAATCGAGTCCATGAGCAAACGCGCCGCGCGTGGTGCGGGTCTCTCCTGGGGTTTGGCCGAAGAAGCCGGCAAGGCCGCGCGCTGGCTGGCCGAGCACAACGAGCCGGGCGCAGAAATGCTCGCCAGGCGGCTCGGCGACATCGATGGGGTGACATATGAGAGCCTTGCGCCCGCGATGCATAACGGCGTCTGGTGCGCGCGGCGCGGTCTGCTCTGCCCGCTGATCGCCGGGCCGATGTTGTCGGATCGGGCCGCCGACATCGCCGCCGGCAACGAACTGGTGCTCGGCCCCATCGCCGACCCCGTCTTTCTGGCACCCTACGCGGCGGCGGTCGCCAAACACACGGGTACGGCGATCAGCTTGCGATGGAACGAAGTCAGCTTGACCGTGACGGCCGACGGCCTGGCGGTCGACGGGCCGCGCGATCAGGTGGAGGTGACCGTCACCGACAGGGTGTCATGCGCCGCCGCCCCTACCACGCCGGCCGCATCGTCCCGGACTTTACGACGCCGCGAGGCCGACGCGGACGCCTGGCGCCAGCTCAACACCTTCGCGCAGCGCACCTTTGCGCCCGCCACCGAAGAATCGCGTATGGCCGGCGCCGGCGCCGGGCTGGAAGATAACGATTAGGTCTAAGCAGCCTTGCCGGCCCGCGCGCGCATAAGACTCACGGTGCGGTCGTTCAGAAACTGGTAATGCTCGGCCAGATACGGAGAAATCTCCGCGTTGTGAGCACTGAACAGGTTCATCGCGGCGTTCACTTCGAACACAACAGGCCGGCCCTCGCGCGTGACACCAAAGTCGATGCCATAGACGTCGAGCGGCGTGTTCTCGATGATCGGCGCGAAGACCTTTTTCCAGTCGAAACCCAGGAACTCGTCGGGGTCAGCCAGAAATTCCTGCTCGATCTTGTCAAAGCCGCTTTCCAGCCATTGCGGCGTTCGGCGCAGGTGGTCGTGCGACGAAAAGTCGACGTGTGAATTCGCCCTGTCGACGAAAGCCTCGTCGCCGATAATGACCGCGCGATAGTGTCGTCCGACACCTTGCTCGTCGCGGCACTCGTGGTACTGGGTGACGAAGTATTCCGGCAGGCTCATGTCGACCAGTGCTTCGCGCAGCGCATCGGGACCATCGAACAACCGCATGCCCATGCCGAGATTGGTTTGCGGATGGCGAATCAGAACCGGCCATTCGAAATCCGCCTCGATCTCCGCGATGATGCTTTCGGCTGTCGACGTTGCCGGCCTCAAGTGCGTCAGCCGTGGAAAGATAAACGCTGATTCCGATGCAAACCTTTGGGCGTTCTTTTCGCGCCCGCATGCCAAAACCGCGTCTAGTCCGTTGATGACGGGAATGTCGTCGGCCTCATACAGCGCGACGAACTCGTCATAGAGATCCCGCGTCGGCGCACTCACGCTTTCGCTGACCACAAGATTGTTCACGAAGATGTCGGGACGCACGCCCGCTTTCTCAAGATGGTCCGGCGCACGCGGCGAAAGCGGTACATGAAGCACGCGCATATCCGGCGACGCGACATAAGACGGATAATTGAGGCCGCTATAGTTCAGAGGACTCTGACGATTGAAGAACGACGGGCCGAAGTCTTCGAGCACGGCGATAGTCAAGCCGGCGCTTTTTCCCTTTTCCGGTCCGCGCACGCTGAAGGGCCTGATCTCAAGCGCCCGTCCTGCCGCTGCCAGGGCGCCTTGAGCGCTGCCGGCACCAAGCCGCGCGACGGAAAGAAGCGTGAGCGTGTTGAAGTTGCCGGGCTGCGCGGCATCGGCTTCTTCGAGAACACGCACCGCCTCGGCGTGGCGATCCAGGTCGCACAACGCATGGCCGAGAACGAGCACATTGGCGGGAGCGGTCAGGCCCAATGTCCTGGCCGTGGCGGCGTGCTCGGCGGCTTTCTCCACCTGGCCGTCATGCAGATAAAGGTTGGCCAACGTCGCGTGACAGCGCGCGGATTTCGGATGGCGGGCCAGAAGGCCTTCCAAACAACCAATGGCCTGGCCGATGTCGGCCTGGCGATGGTGGATCTCCGCCAGCAGCAGACCCGGATCGATCTCGTCGGGAAACCGGGCGACCAGCGCCTCGGAAGCAGTCCGCGCGGCGTCCAGCCGGCCGGCGCACACATGCGCGTAGCAGGCCGCGTAATCGGCCGCCAGGCTGCCGGTGTGGTCGCGCCCAAGCGCCTCGGCGATACCGTCGGGTCCCTGGGGTCCGTGGACGCGCAGGCCCAGATCCATCGCCAGCCGCGCCGCGTCGACCGTATCGGTGTGCTGGCCGGCGAGCGCACTGGCGGCGACAAACGCCTCCGACACCTTGCCCGACCGCGCAAGCTGGTGGATCCGGCCGATTTCCTCTCGTGGCGCCACGCGCTCTCTCCTCGTTTGACTTCGTCTACTTTATCGCCGTTAGACGCCTGGCGACGCATCTGGCGCGATTGTGAACGCCCGGTTTACCCGATCTCCGCGCCTGGGACCCGTGCCAGACGTCACACCCGTTAACCTTTCTCCTCGCCCGCCTAACAAACTGATTTGCTTGACATACCGGCCTTGAGGGCCCATGTGACCTCCGTACATTGTCTCGCGATCGCGCGAAGCGCCGTTTCTTAGAGCCCCGGCATCCAGCCATCGGGCCCCAGGACATCGCAGGAGAACGTCACCGGCACCACGGACGAGATTGTCCGCGGGCGGTCTTCTCCGGGCGGCACATCATCCCGGGAACAATCATAAAAACACCGCCGCACCGGCCGCGCCCGGGGCAGGCAACAAGCCGGGACATCCGCGTGCGCAACAGCCGCCCGCGCCACCCGGTCATTAAGGAATCTCTATTGAACACCCCAAGTTTCTCGGAGCTCGGCCTGGCCGATCCGATCCAACGTGCTTTGACAGCCAACGACTACGTGACGCCGACGCCGATCCAGGCGGGCGCCATCCCCGAACTTCTCGCCGGCCGCGACATGCTGGGCATCGCCCAGACCGGCACCGGCAAGACGGCGGCCTTCATGCTGCCGATCCTCAACAAGCTCTATCGCAAGCGCGCGAAGACCACGCCGCGCCGTCCGCGCGCGCTGATCCTTGCGCCGACCCGCGAGCTCGCCATCCAGATCGGTGAAGCCTGCCGCGCCTATGGCAAGAACCTCCCCCTGCGCCAGACCGTCATCTTCGGCGGCGTCGGCCAGCGGCCCCAGACGGCGGCGCTGTCGCGCGGCGTCGATATCGTCATCGCCACGCCCGGCCGCCTGCTCGACCTCATGAACCAGGGCCAGCTCAGCCTGGAGGCCGTGCGCTATTTCGTCCTCGACGAGGCCGACCGCATGCTCGACATGGGTTTCATCCGCGACATCCGGAAAATCGTCCAGGCGCTGCCCTCAGAACGCCAGTCGCTGCTCTTCTCGGCCACCATGCCGGGCGAGATCGCGCGCCTCTCCGGCGACCTCCTGAACGACCCCGTGCGGGTCGAGGTGACGCCCCAGGCAACGCCGGTCGAGCGCATCGACCAGAGCCTCTATCACGTGCCGGCCGCCGGCAAAGGCGCGCTGCTCGCCGAAATCCTGAACAACCCCGACCTCGAGCGTGTCATCGTCTTCGCGCGCACCAAACACCGCGCCGACCGCGTCGCGCGCCAGTTGGGCCAGCGCGGCCACACGGCCGAGGCGATCCACGGCAACAAGTCCCAGAACGCGCGCCAGCGCGCGCTCAAGCGTTTCCGCAGCGGCGACGCCCGCGTGCTCGTCGCGACCGACATCGCCGCGCGCGGCATCGACGTCGACGGCATCACCCACGTCATCAACTTCGAACTGCCGAACGAGCCCGAAAGCTACGTCCACCGCATCGGCCGCACCGCCCGCGCCGGCGCCCATGGCGCCGCGCTGTCGTTCTGCGACCCGTCGGAACGCGCGTACCTCCGCGACATCGAACGCCTGATCAAAAAACGCCTGACCGTGATCGGCGATGAGCCGGCGGCGGAGGACGAGGAACCGCGCCCGGCGAAGGCGAAGAAGGCACGCAACGGCGGACGCCCGAAACGGCGTCCGAGCCGGCGTGGGCAGCGTCAGCGGAAGAACGGTGGCGAACGGGCGGCGGTGGGGGCTTAGAGAAGTGCCCACGAGACAGACTAGGTTAATCGCTGCCAGTTGACAGACAAACGCACGAGAGTTCTAGAAGCTCAATAGAATCCAGAGCTTCTGTTGCGTGTGATTGCACGAGGTCGAGAACGTACAGCGGCTATTAGTGTAGCGCTCTTTACGTCGCGCATTGCATACTGCAGCAACCTTGACTGCTCATTGCCGCCGCCTCAATGTGAATTTCTAGAATTGGCTCTTCTCGCTGCAACCCAAATTCCAAAACCTGCTGACGAACAGGCGTTCGAGCGTGCGTCGGTTGTATTGTGGCAGAATCTACTCAACGATCCAAACGTCAAGAAGAATGGCCGCCGCGGTCAACGACAAAACGGAGTGGACCTCTACGGGGTTCGAAACGCTGACCCCGAACATCTCGTTGGTGTTCAGTGCAAACTAAAAGGCTCAAACAGAGAGCTGAAGGAACAAGAGGTCCGTGACGAGGTCGATCTGGCGCTGACGTTCAAGCCCAAGCTCCGCGAATTCTTCATAACGACGACTGCACCAGACGATACTAATCTAGACGAGCTAGCACGCGAACTTTCGGTAGACCTGAGCAAAAGGGGTTACCAACTGGTCGTTCACGTGTGGGGGTGGAATACACTAGAAGAAAAGATCCAAGAGTTTCCCGACGCCTTAAACGCGTTTGATCCATCCCACAGCGCGTTCAGTAGTCAACTAGACGACAAGATTGACAAACTGTCGTCGGACTTGGTTGGACCAAGTGGCTTTATAGCCGAACTCCAGTCTACAGTCTTACGCATAGAAACAGGAATTCGAGACAGACCAAGTGATGCTGGGCACTCGTCAGATGACTTTGATTCTCATCTTGATGCCGAGATCGATGACTTCCGAAGGATATCAATCGAAGGCAAACCACACACCGCACTTTCACTACTCTCAAATCTTCAAGAACGTGTAGAGCCGAATGCATCCGGTCGAATACTCTTTCGTATCAAAGCAAACATTGGAAGTTGCTATTTTCAGTTGGGTGAAACCGACAAGGCTGCCAGTCTGCTAGCCGAGGCCTACGAGCACTGCCCAAACGACCCAAAAGCGATTGCCAACAAGGGGCTGTCGTTACTGCTGCAAGGAAACTGGCAGACCCTCCTGGAGTTTGGTGCTGAAGCTCTAAGACAAGACCCTACCAATGATGGAATAGCAGGCTACTTGGTACAGGCCGCACGCTTTGATGCAACGATCGACGAGCCACTTGACCTAGTCCCGGATGAACTGAAGGGATCCGCTGCAGTGGCCATTGGTCGCATAGACTTTCTCAGGTCACGTGGCGCAACAGCTGAATGGAGAAGAGCCGCACTAGATGCAAGAACCGCTTACCCGGACGACGATCAAATTGGACAGTTCGCTGCAGAAGCTGCCCTCGACGAAGTAGTCCAAAGCGCCAACTTTCAGCGGTCAGGCTTGCTCGATGACAAGCAAAAGGAGGAGGTCGCAGCGGCAATTCAGACACTAGGCCAGCTTTGGGAGCGCGCACTCAACAGTGAGCGAACAGTGCGACCAGAAGAAGTCGCTCTCTGCTGCAATCTCATCGCGGCATACGACGCTCTCGGTGATTCGAGCACGGCGTTGGAGATCGCCAGGCAAGGTATAGAAGTTGCCCGGCACGACATGGACCTTGCGTTACGAACCGCCGCCATTGCGATAGACAATCACGAAGATGAACTCGCAGAAGGGCTGTTGCCAAGCCTTCCTGACGGACCAGCTGCGGCGGTTCTTCGATTCCGTTTCTACGCCCAGGCTAGTGAGTGGCAGAAGGTAGTCGAACTTTGTAAGGACAGTGTTGAACTGCTCCCTGAAGTGGAGCGCACTTTGATAACGGCCACAGCGCGCCTTTCAGAAATACACCTTAACCCCGGTGATGACTCCTACTCCCGCCTAGACAAAGTGATTTCCGATGTAGCGGAAGATGCAAGAGCATCCGTCGTGGCCGCAGACTTCGCCAGCATGCAAGGGCATGATGATCTTGCTGGCAGGGCATACAGCAATGCCAAGGCTCAGATAAATGACCACAGTCACATAGCTGGTCGGATGATGACAGCAATGTACGCCGCGAGGATCAATGACTGGTCCGTGGTTGCAGATCTTCTGGACGGCCACATTGACGAAAGCTCTGAGAGCGATGAATTGCACGCTCTATCCATAGCGCTTGCAAACGAAATCCCAGTTCGGGATCGGGCGGTTCGATTCTTTAGCCGGCTTCCTGCAGCTATTGCTGATCTCGCCTTTTATCGACACGCAGCTGGAGTAATGCACTTCAATCGCGGCTCGTTGGACGAAGCCGAAACCAACTTGATGAGGGCTATTAAACGTGATCCGCGTGTCGATACTTATCTGGTCCTATTCGCAACGCTTCGGCGAATGGATAGAAGTGACGACATAGTATCAATTCTAAACTCGGTTAACCCTGAGTCTTTGGATGGTGCGGCCGGTCCGAAGATGCGACTTGCGCAAGAAATGTGCCAGGCAGGTCAAGGCGCTCGATCCTTAAAGTACGCATACGACGTTCTCAAGGCCGCAAGGAATGACCCGGAATCATCGCTTTTGTACATGGGGCTAATCCTGTCCGACCGATCCGGTGAACTTTTGCCGATGTCAGATAGCGTCAGCCTCGATGCTTGGGTTCGCATCGAGAACCATAACGGTGAAAGCTTTGATTTCATAATTGAGCAAGGTGAGGATCGCCCAGCCGAGGGGTTTCTTAGCCCACACCATGCAATAGTTTCCGCTAGTCTCGGAATGAAGGTTGGCGAAACGTTCATTCAAGAAGCTGCGATTGGCGAGAGAACTACGTGGCGTATCGTTGAGATAAAGCACAAGTACCTACACTTGCTTCATGACGTTATGGAGAATTTCCAAACCCGTTTTCCGGACGCACAGGGCTTTCACCGCTTTACATCGGAGAATGGAAACATTGAACCGATGCTTCAGGACATTCGGAACCGTGCGGAGGCCAATCGTCAAATTGCTGACTTCTACCTCCAGCAACACCTGCCAATGGCATTTGTTGCCCCTCAAATGGGTGGCAATGAGATAGAGCTTGCCGACTACGTTCGATACCTCGGTGAAGAAGTTCGAGTTTGCATCGGAACAGATGCTGAGCGACTTGGTGCCCTATCATTGATCGATAGCCTCCGTTCAAACGGCGCAGTTCTCGACAACTACACTGCGTGGACAGCGGCAAACATGGACATCTTAGATGTTCTTGTCGAAGTGTTTGGAAGAGTCCTTGTGCCCCAATCGGTCATCGACGAGCTCCGGATACACAAAGAAGAAGTTAAGCAACTTGAGGGCTCCACGCTGGTCGCCTGGAAAGATGATGAGTTTGTGAGGCAACAACACACGAGCAACGAAATCTCGAAGCGAACAGCACATATCGAAGAGCAAATCCAAAAAATAGTCCGGCACTGCACGGTCGCCTCAAGTACGGCGCCAGATGAACCATCCCAAGTCGCCTCTGCTGTAACGGCAGCCTTCGGCGGTCATGTTCTCGATCCTGCGAACTTAGCTTCTGACAGAAAACTCCTCATATCGGAAGATATCTACTATCGGCAGCATGCGGATGCAGCGGTATCAGCTAAGGGGGTATGGCTTCTGGTCGTCCTGGAGTACGCACTTTCGCATGGACTGATTACTCGGATGCGATTTGCGGACGCAGTGGCGCAACTCGCACTTAGGCGTCACGGTTACGTATTGCTTAGAGTCGAAACGCTTCATGATGTCTTGAAGAGCGACGGGACACCGAGATTAGATTACTTCTCTGCCGTGGCCGAGTACATTGCCCCCGATAGTGCCGACATCAGACTTCACACGATATTCGCAGGCCTCTTTCTTGGCCAAGTCTGGGCTAATCCGTGGGTCGTCACTTTAAAAGAAAGACGTGCTACAGGTGTGGTTCTTAGCCGACTCGTTCACCGCAAAGGCAGCAACGGATCTATGGTCCTTGCGCTGCTCATCAAACATGCAAACGGAGCGCTTAGACGGTACATTCTAGATTGGATGGAAGGTCATTTTGTCAGCTTATCGACGGTAGAGCGGTGCCTTGTCGACGTTGTTGATCATCAAGCAAGAAGATACCTGTTAGAACTTACAGAGCCAAAACCGATCCGCGCGCTTGCTTCGACGAACTGGCCTCTTAACGACTAACCTGCTCTACGAGAGAAACAGCGTATGTTGGTATACACGAATGGCCTTCCCAGCATCGGACCACTCTCTATTACGTACTCGGTTTAACCTAGCCGCTAACCGGGACACCCCATGACCCTCGCCGACGTCGCGTTGGACGATCGTTACGCCCTCCAAGAGGGACGGGTGCTCATGTCGGGCACCCATGCGCTGGTGCGCCTGCCTATGTTGCAGCATGCCCGGGATAAGGCGGCCGGCCTCAACACCGGCGCCTATGTCACGGGCTATCGCGGTTCGCCGCTGGGCGCGATCGACATGGCGCTGTGGCAGGCCGGGCGCTTTGCCGATGACGCCGGCATCCGGTTCAATCCCGGCGTCAACGAGGACCTGGCGGCGACGGCGGTCTGGGGGACGCAGCAGACGCATCTCTTCGACGACGCCACCGTCGACGGCGTCTTCGCCATGTTCTACGCCAAGGGGCCGGGCATCGACCGGTCGGGCGATGCGCTGAAGCACGGCAACACGGCGGGCACGTCGCCCCATGGCGGGGTCCTGGTGCTGGCGGGCGACGACCACACCTGCAAGTCCTCGACCTCCGCGCACCAAAGCGAGTTTGCGCTGGTCGACGCCATGATCCCGATCCTGCACCCGGCGGGCGTCCAGGAGTTCCTGGATCTGGGCCTACACGGCTGGGCGATGTCGCGCTTCACCGGGCTTTGGACCGGCTTCAAGCTGGTGTCCGAAACCGTCGACACGACGGCGACGGTGGCGATCGACCCCGCCCGGGTCCGCATCGTGCTGCCGTCAGACGCAGCCCTGCCGCCGGAAGGCGTGCACCTGCGCCTGCCCGACGACGCGCTCGCCAAGGAGGAACGCCTGCACCGCTATAAGCTCGACCTGGCGACGGCCTACGTACGCGCCAACCGGCTCGACCAGCGGGTGTTCGGGAAGGCCGACGCCCGGCTCGGCATCGTGACGACGGGGAAGTCCTATCTGGATGTACGCCAGGCGCTCGACGAGATCGGACTGACGCCGGGGCTGGCCGAGGAGCTGGGTGTGGCGCTCTACAAGATCGCCATGCCGTGGCCGCTGGAGCCCGAAGGCATCGCGGACTTCGCCTCGGGCCTCGACGAGATCCTGGTGGTCGAGGAAAAACGCGCGCTGATCGAACCGCAGATCCGCGACCAGCTCTATCACTTGGCCGACGGCAAGCGCCCGCTGGTCATCGGCAAGAAGGACGAGGCGGGCGCCACCATCCTGCCGTCCTGGGACGAGCTGTCGCCCGCCATGATCGGCGACGTCATCGCCCGGCGTCTGGCGCGCTTCGGTATCGGCGGCGAACTCGCCGAACGCGCGGCGCGGCTCAAACAGAAACTCAGCGCCGAGAAAGGCGACGCCGCGCCGATCTCGCGCATCCCCTATTTCTGTTCGGGCTGCCCGCACTCCTCCTCGACCCGGGTGCCCGACGGCAGCCAAGCCTTCGCCGGCATTGGCTGCCACTATCTCGTCCAGTCGATGGACCGCGACACCCTCACCTTCACCCAGATGGGCGCGGAGGGCGCCAACTGGAACGGCCTCTTCCCGTTCCGCGAGGCCGACCACGTCTTCGTCAATATCGGCGACGGCACCTATGTGCATTCGGGGTCGCTGGCGATCCGCGCGGCGGTCTCGGCCGGCGTCAACGTCACCTATAAGATCCTCTATAACGACGCCGTCGCCATGACCGGCGGCCAGGCGCCCGAAGGCCACCCGACGGTGCCGCAGATCACGCACCAATTGTTCGGCGAAGGCGTCAAACGCATCGCCGTCGTCACCGACGAGCCCGACAAGTACCCGGCCGATGCCGGTTTCGCCAAGGGCGTCAGTGTGCATGACCGCAAGGACCTCGACCGTGTCCAGCGCGACCTGCGCGAGGTGAAGGGCGTCTCCGCGCTGATCTACGATCAGGTCTGCGCCACGGAGAAACGCCGGCGGCGCAAGCGCGGGACGATGGCCGATCCCGACAAGCGCGTCTTCATCAACGAAGCCGTGTGCGAGGGCTGCGGCGATTGCGGCCTCACCTCCAACTGCCTCTCGGTCCAGCCGGTCGAAACGGCGTTCGGCAGGAAACGCCAGATCGACCAGTCGTCGTGCAACAAGGATTTCACCTGTGTCGACGGCTTTTGCCCGAGCTTCGTGACGGTCGAAGGCGCTGCTGTCAGGAGACCCGCCGAGACTGCCATCGACCCCGCCCTGTTTGCCGCCCTGCCCGATCCCGACAGGCCCGACCTCGCGCGGCCGTGGTCGATCCTGATCGCCGGCGTCGGCGGCACCGGCGTCGTCACCATCGCGCAACTGTTGGGCATGGCGGCACACCTCGAAGGCAAGGGCGTCGCGGTGCTCGACCAGATCGGGCTCGCGCAAAAATACGGCGGCGTCACCAGCAACGTGCGCATCGCCGCCGAACCGGGCGACCTCTTTGCGTCGAAGATCGGCGTCGGCGGCACGGACCTGCTGCTCGGCTGCGACCTCGTGCAGGCGGCGAGCGCCGACGTCATCGCGCGGCTGGCGGATGACCGCAGCAACGCCATCGTCAACAGCCACGAGACGCCGACCGGCGATTTCACCCGCCAGCCGGACGCGCCGCTGTTCGGCGATGTCCTGCGCGCGCGCATCGAAAAGGCGTGCGGTCCCAACCACACCCGCTTCGACGATGTGGCGGCCATCGGCACGGCGCTCTTCGGCGACAGCATCGTCAGCAACATCATGCTGCTCGGCCTCGCCTATCAGATGGGCGTGGTGCCGCTCTCGGCCGAGGCCATCGAACGCGCGGTCGCGCTGAACGGCACGGCGATCGACCAGAACATCGCCGCGTTCCGCACCGGACGTCTGTTGGGCCACGACGCCGAGAAGGTCACGAAGCTCGCCGAGGCCGCGCGTCCGGCCTTACCCCACCGCCACATCCCCGAAAACCTCGCCGACCTCATGGCGCTCCATCAGCGCCACCTCACCGCCTACCAGAACGCCGCCTATGCGGAGCGCTACACCGCGCTGGTCGAAAAGGTGCGCGCCGCCGAGGCGAAGGCCCTGCCCGGCCACGACGACCTCGCCCAGACGGTCGCGAAGAGCTACCTCAAGCTGCTCGCCTATAAGGACGAATACGAAGTCGCGCGGCTTTATGGCGACAGCGCCTTCGCCCGCCAGCTCGCGCAAACCTTCGACGGCTCCATGAAACTCCACGTCCATCTGGCGCCGCCCCTGCTGGCGCGCACGGACCCGGCGACGGGAAGACCTGAAAAACGGACGTTCGGGCCGTGGATCCTGCCGGTCTTCGGCTTTCTGGCGAAACTCAAAGGCCTGCGCGGCACCGCCTTCGATCCCTTCGGCTACTCGGCCGAACGCAAGATGGAGCGGCGGTTGATCACCGACTTCGAGGCCGATGTCGCGCTGATCCTCGACCATCTCGACGCCGGCAACCATGCGCTCGCCTCAGAACTCGCTGCCTTGCCCCAGGCCATGCGTGGCTTCGGACCGGTCAAAAAAGCGAACGTCGAGAAAGCCGAACAGCGCCGGCCGGCCTTGCGCGACGCCTTGATCGGTGGTGGTGTTGGCCGAGCCGAAGCCGCGCAATAACACCAGACAAAGAAAGGTCTTTTGCCATGGCGGATGAAACGAACGGCGTCGCGTTGATTGTCGGCGCGGGCGCTGGTTTGGGTGGCGGCCTGGGCCGCCGGTTTGCCGCGGCCGATATGGGCGTGGCGCTCGCGTCGCGCAACGAGGCGAACGCCACGCGGCTCGCCGGCGAGGTCGCCAAGATCGCCGGCAGCACCGTGCGCGGCTATGGATGCGACGCCACCAACGCCGACGACGTCACCGACCTCTTCGACAGCGTGACCTCCGATATCGGCGAACCCAATGTCGTCGTCTATAACGCCAGCGGTTTCCTTATGAAGTCGATCCTGGAGATCGATCCCGACGAACTCGCCGAGCAGTGGGAGGTCACCTGCCTGGGCGGCTTCCTGATCGGGCGCGAGGCCGCGCGGCGCATGGTCGAACGCAAGACCGGCGGCACGATCATCTTCACCGGCGCGACCGCCTGTTACAAAGGCTCGGCCAACTTCGCCGGCTTCGCCATCGGCAAGTTCGGCTTAAGGGCGCTCGCTCAAAGCATGGCGCGCGAGCTCGGACCGCGCGGCGTGCACGTCGCCATCGTCAACATCGACGGCGAGATCAACGGCCCGCATCACGCGCACGAGATCGAAGACCGAGGCGTCGATGCCTTCCTCGATACGGACGCGATCGCGGAGACCTACTACGCGCTCTATCGCCAGCACCCGACTGCGTGGACGCACGAGCTGGACCTGAGGCCCGCCATCGAGAAGTGGTAGACCACCGAAACACGACAGCGTCCCGGGCTTGACCCGGGACCTATGAACACGGACCTGCGCCCTTAGGCCGCTTTGTCGTAAACACGTCGTGTTCGATGTTCCTGGGCCCCGGCTCTACGGCCGGGGCGCGAGAGTGATGTTAGAGAGCGATCCCTAATACGCCTCGCCGCGCGCGGCGGCTTCGGCGGCGCGGCGTTTCTCGCCTTCCTGGAAGGTCGCCAACGCCTCTTCAGAGGCTTTTTCCTGATACCTGTCCTTATAGTCGCCATAAGGCATGCCATAGACGACCTCGCGCGCCTGATCGTAATCGATCTCGACACCGCGCTCCTCGGCCTCGGCGCGGTACCATTTCGACAGGCAGTTGCGGCAGAAATCGGCGAGGTTCATGAGCTCGATGTTCTGTACCTCAGGATGCCGTTGGAAGTGATCGCGCAAGCGCCGGAACACGGCGGCCTCGACTTCAGTCCGCGTCTTGTCATCCATGGTCGTCTCCTCGGAAATTGGCTTGGTCACCCCACCATGTGGGCACGCCAGCCGCGCGCCTCAAGCGCAACCGGATAGCGTTTCCTCGCGCAACTGGTCCATCACCGCATGAAACGCGCGGTCGGGATCGTCATAACCACCATTGGCGGCGAAACAGGCGAGCTGCCGGTCGGCGCTGGTGCCTTCGCGCGGGATCTGGCGCGCCCGTTCGATCTCGGCGAGGCAGTCAAGCGCCTCGGCATCCTCGTGCACCAGCTCGGCCAGTTCGTCGACCAGGTCGGCAAGCGGTATCAGGCTGCGCTTGCCGAAATCGACCAGCTTGGCCTCGGCGCCATAACGCTGCGCCAGCCAGCGGTTTTCCTGGATCAGCATGTTCGAATACTCGCGCCAGCGCTGATTGGTCGCGCGCAGCCGGTAGAGCAGCCTGACGATGCAGCGGAACAAGGCGGCGACCGCGACCGCGTCGTCGAGCAGCGAGCAGGTATCGCAGATCCGGAGTTCGACCGTGGGATAGCGCACGCTCGGACGCAGGTCCCACCAGATCTTGGTGCCGTCCTGGACCAGACCGGCGCTCGTCATCTGGTCGATCATGCGCTGGTATTCGCCCCAGCTCGGGATCGGATGGGGCAACCCGGTGCGCGGCAGACTGTCGAAGACGGCCAGACGGTAGACCTTCAAACCCATATCGCGGCCCTGCCAGAACGGCGACGATGCGGTCAGGCATAGCAGGTGCGGCAGGAAGTAACGCGCTTGGTTGATGACATCGACGCGGAAATCGTCATCCTCGATCCCGATGTGCACATGCATGCCGCAGATCAGCATGCGTTGGATGACGCCCCGCATGTCGTGCGCCATGCCGTCATAACGATCGACATGGGTGTGCACCTGATCCTGCCAGTCGGCGTAGGGATGTGTCGATGCGGCGATCGGCGCCAGGCCATAACGCTTGGCGACATCGGCCACGCCACCGCGCAGCCGTTTGAGATCGTCGCGCACCTCGGCCATGGAGCTGCATACCTTGGTGCCGACTTCGATCTGGGCGCGCAGGAACTCGTGGCTGACACAGCCCTTGCCCAGTTCCTTGACGCAGTTTTCCAGCAGCTCTTCGGGCGGATCGGTCGCCAGATTGCCGGTTTCGATGTCGATCAGCAGATACTCTTCTTCGACACCAATCGTCAGGCTGGGCGGTTGCGGGGTCATGGCATCTATACGTGGCGGCGATAGAGGTCCTGGTCGGCCAGGATCGGCGCGAAACCCTCGATCATGATCGCGGTCCAGCGCGCCAGACCCGCTTCGTCGCCGACCAGATCCTGGCGCAGCTCGATCTGCACATTGGGTCGGCCGTGGCCTGCGGCATGCACCGGCAGGGAAAAGCCGTGGGGCGAGGCCGCCGTGTAAGGCTCGTTATCGCCCACCACCAGATCGCCGCGCGTGTGCAGGTAGTGCATCAAGGGCGCGGAGATTCGGTCGTCGCGGTCCCACAGGATGCCGATATGCCAGGGCCGGGGCGCGTGCCCCATGGCGGGTGTGAAACTGTGCATCATGATAATCGGCGGCGTCATGCCGCGCGCCTCGACCCCTTCGATCACCGCTGCCGCAGCCTGATGATAGGGCCAAAAGCAGGCTTCTGTCCTGAGCGCTCTTTCGGCCTCGGAGATGTTCTGATTGCCGGGGATCGGGTTACCGTCGCTGGTCTCCAGAACGGACTCGGGGTCGTCGAGCTGGCGGTTGCAGTCGATCACCAGCCGGGAAAAGCCGGCCAACACGGCTGGTGCGTCAAAATGGGCGGAAAGCCGGCGCGTGACCTCCGCCGCGCCGATGTCCCAGGCGATGTGTTCCTGCAACTGCGCCTCGCTCAGACCCAGATTGTCGAGCGCCAGGGGTATCCGATTGCTGGCATGGTCGCACAGGAAGACGACCGGCGCCTTGCCCCTGGGATTGAGGATCTCATAGGCCGGTGGATCGTCGGGGCCGAGAAGCGGATCGCCGGGTTCTCCGGCGTCGGTGAAACCGTCGCGAATAACTGTGCTCATGGGCGGCGACTATAGCTACAGCCCGCGCCATGCCAAAGGACTTCAACCACATGACCCTATGCCGCATGCAGGCTTTTCCTTTGACCTCGCCATCGCCTGTGGCAGCTTCGCGCGCCATGGACCTCAACCAACCCCGCCAACTGCTGCTCGACCTCTTCCAGACCGCGGTCGACGCGGCCGATCCCGCCCATTGCCTGGCAGGCAGGCTGCCGGAACCGCCGAAGGGCCGCACCATCGTTGTCGGCGCCGGCAAGGCGGCTGGCGCCATGGCCGCCGAGGTTGAGCGCCAATGGACCGGACCTCTGGAAGGTCTCGTCATCACACCCTATGGCCACGGCATGGCGACGGAGCGGATCGAGGTCGTCGAGGCGGCCCATCCCGTGCCCGACCAGGCCGGGCAGGATGCCGCCAGGCGCATTCTGGCGCTTGCCGAGAGCGCCGGCGAAGGCGACCTCGTGCTGTGCCTCATCTCCGGCGGCGGTTCGTCCCTGATGGCGCTGCCGGCGGCGGGCCTCAGCCTCGACGACAAACGTCAGGTCAACGCGCAGCTTCTGAAATCCGGCGCGACCATTCACGAGATCAACTGCGTGCGCAAACACCTGTCGGCGATCAAGGGCGGCCGGTTGGCCGCCGCTGCCTTTCCGGCGCGCACGGTGTCGCTGGCGATATCCGACGTCACCGGCGACGACCCCTCCTCCATCGCCTCCGGTCCCACGGTCGGCGATCCCACGCGTTTTGAGGACGCCCGCGCGATCTTGGCGAAGTACGGCATCGACCCGCCCGCATCGGTCACGCGCCATCTGGCAGACGCCGCAGACGAGACACCGAAGCCGGGCGACCCCCGGCTGACCGATAGCCACTACACCGTCATCGCGACACCGCAGGCATCGCTGCAGGCCGCAGCGGCAAGAGCGCGCGCTGCCGGTCTCAACGTGCTCATCCTGGGCGACACGCTTGAAGGCGAATCGCGCGACGTCGCGCTGGTTCACGCCGCGATCGTGCGCCAGATCGCGCAGCATCGCGAGCCGGTCGCGCCGCCTTGCGTCATTCTGTCGGGCGGCGAGACAACGGTCACCATGCGCCACGATGGCGGCTCCGGCGGACGCAACCGCGTGTTCGCACTGGCGCTCGCCTCTGCGCTTCAGGGCCTTGCCGGCGTCCATGGACTGGCTGCCGATACGGACGGCATCGACGGATCATCCAATGGCGCCGGCGCCGTCTTCGGCCCGGATACGCTCGCGCGAGCAGCCTCGGCCAGTATGGATGCACGTTGGGCCTTGGATCATGACGACAGCGGCGGGTTCTTTGCCGCGCTCGATGACGCTATCGTCACAGGCCCGACACGAACCAACGTTAATGATTTCCGCGCCATCCTGGTCGCCATTGGCGATACGCCCGCCACAACTTAGAGCAGATCCTGTTTGATGGCATCGCCTCACGATGGCATCAAGGCAGGTGAATCTGCTCTACTCATAGATGAAGAGCGGATCATGGTTAGGTTGAACCGACAAGCGGTTCAACCTAACCATGATCCGCTCTAGAATGGGATCACATGCGCCGTAATCGCCAAGCCAAAATCCTTGCCACCTTGGGCCCCGGCACCTCCAGCCGGGACGCCATCGCCGCGTTGTTCGAGGCGGGAGCCGATGTCTTCCGACTCAACATGAGCCACGGCAAGCGGGAAAAGCACAAGGCGAACTTTGACGCCATTCGTGAGCTTGAAGGCGTCTATGGTCGGCCGATCGGCGTCTTGTTGGACCTGCAGGGGCCCAAGTTGAGGATCGCAACCTTTGCCGGCGACGCGATCGCGATCAAGAAGGGGCACAAGCTTCGCTTCGATCTCGATGAGACGCCGGGCGACGAGACACGGGTCGGCTTGCCGCACCCCGAGGTGTTCCAGGCACTCAAACCCGGCACCACGGTGCTGCTCGACGACGGACGGGTCAGCCTGAAGGTCATCGACTGCGGTGCCGACTTCGCCGATGCCGAGGTCATCGCCGGCGATGAGCTTTCGAATCACAAGGGCCTGAACCTGCCGGGCGTCCAGCTGCCGATCGCGGCACTGACGGAAAAGGACCGCGACGACCTGGCGTTCGGCCTTGAGCTCGGCGTCGACTGGGTCGCGCTTTCCTTCGTGCAGCGGCCCGAAGACATGGCCGAAGCGCGCGAGCTTGTCGCAGGCCGCGCCGCAGTCATGGCGAAGTTGGAAAAACCGTCGGCCATCGACATGCTGGAAGGGATCGTCGAACTCTCAGATGGCTTGATGGTGGCGCGCGGCGATCTGGGCGTCGAGCTACCGCCGGAAGAAGTCCCCGGCCTGCAAAAGCGCATCATCCGGGCGTGCAGGGTGGCCGGCAAACCGGTTGTGGTGGCAACTCAGATGCTCGATTCCATGGTCGACGCGCCGACGCCGACAAGAGCCGAAGCCTCTGATGTCGCGACCGCCGTCTATGACGGCGCCGACTGCCTGATGCTGTCGGCCGAAACGGCGGTCGGTGACTATCCGAGCGAGGCGGTCGCCATGATGGACCGCATCATGCACACGGTTGAACATGACCCGCTCTATGACACCGTGGCCGCCGATGCGGAGGCGACCAGCGCCGACGCCATCTCGGCAGCCGCGCGCCAGGTCGTGCACACGATCGGCGCGTCCGCCATTGTCGCCTATTCGGTCAGCGGCGCGACGACACTGCGCGCCGCGCGGGTCAGGCCGGAAGTGCCGATTGTCGGCATCACGCCAAAGATCACTTCGGCGCGGCGGTTGACCATGGCGTGGGGCGTCCATTCGGTGCGCACCGAAGATGCCCGCGATTTCGTCGACATGGTGAACCGTGCCTGTTCGATCTCGAAAGAAGCGGGCTTCGCCGAACCCGGCGACCGCATCGTCATCACCGCCGGCGTCCCCTTCGGCACCCCAGGCGCCACGAACACGCTCAGGATCGCCTGGGTCGACTAGACCGGCAACCCCGGCTCAAGGCCGGGGCGTAAAACCGGTGTTGAGTGAGACTGTGACCTAGATCGCCTTGCCGTGCAGCTTTTCTTCGAGCGCGTCGACCTGATCGCGGATCGACGGCATGTGCGGGTTCTGGTCGAGTGCGGCCTTGAACCACTCAAGCGCCTTCTCGTCTTCCTCGCGCGCCATATAGATCAGGCCCAGGCCGGAGAGCGCGCCGAAATGGCGCGGCTCGAGATCCAGCACGACCAAACAATCGGCGATCGATTCATCATAGGACCCCACCATGTAATAGACCGTCGCGCGTTTGTTCCAGGCTTCGGCAAACTTCGGCGCGATGTCGATGATGTCGGAGAACGTCTTGATCGCCAGATCCAAGTCACCGATCTGCATGGCGCGGGTGCCCTCATACATCAGCCGGTTGAGCTGATCGTCGTTGGCTTCGGTCCAGATCGACCAGATGTAACTCTGAATGACCTGGGCCTCGGCCTGATCACCGGTCGTGTGCAGGCGGGTGAAGAGATCGTCGAGACGGGGATCGTCCTGGGCCGCCATGCCCTGAACCGGCAGGGCGATGGCGCAGGCGGCAAGCGCCGCGAAAAGAAAACGTCGTGCAGTCATGGAGAAGAATCTAGGCGTGCGGCCCACGTCTGCCAAGCAATGGCCCTACACAGCCGCGTGAAGCACGGACGGTTGGGGTGTTTCCCAAGAAGAAAGGCCGCTGTCTTGGGGACGGCGGCCTTTTCGCGTGTAGATCTTTTGGTTCTTGACGACCCGTTGCCGGTAGCGCCCCTTGGCCAAGGCCTTGGCGGCGACGTTCCGGCGGCTCGCCCGCTTTGTCGGACGTTTCATGTCACACCTCCTGAGATATGAGGGTTGAGCCGGAATGGCGTGAAGATGGGGGCTCAGGCGGAGTCTGACAAGGCCCGCGGTTTGGGGCCGCCCTGGGCCCAGTCGAGCAGTTCGACGGGGTGCAGCACCGGTTTGTCCAGACCACCGGCGATCTGAACGATGCAGCCGACATTGCCGGCGGCGACGACATCGGCGCCGGTTTGCCGGATGTTGCCGACCTTGCGCTCGCGCAGCCGGGCCGATAGCTCGGGCTGGACCAGGTTATAGGTGCCGGCCGAACCGCAGCAGATATGGCCCTCCGGCACGTCACGCACCTCGAACCCCACGCGCTTCAGAAGATCGCCGGGTAGCGACGGGATCTGCTGGCCATGCTGCAGCGAGCATGCGCTGTGATAGGCGAGTACCGGCAGACCGGAAAGCCGGCTTGGCGGCATGTCGAGTTCAGCGATGACCTCGCTGACGTCACGCGCCTTCTCCGATAGCGCGGCGGCGCGGCCGGCCCAATCGGGGTCGTTGCGCAGCAGGAAACCGTACTCCTTCAATTGCGTGCCACAGCCCGACGCGTTGGCGATGACGGCGTCGACCGGCCCGGCGGCCTCCCAGGCCGCGATGTTGCGCCGGGCCACCGCCTGGGCGTCGCTTTCCAGGCCCATGTGGTGGACAAGCGCGCCGCAGCATCCGGTGTTGCGCGCGACGACGACCTCGCAGCCCAGCCGGGTCAACAAGCGGATGGTCGCGGCATTGATGTCAGGCGTCAGAACTTTCTGGGCACAGCCAGTCAGGAGCGCGACGCGTTTCTTGCGCTCGCCTAGGGCAGGATGAACTGCGGGCCTGTCATATGCCGACGGCTCGGCAAGACGGTCGGGCGCCATAGCCAAGAGATGGCGCAGCTTTTGCGGCATGAGCGCTGCAAAGGGACGCGCCATCAGGGCACCGATCAAGGCCAACCGGAAACGGCCGGGATAAGGCAGCAGCGCGGCAAGCAGCCGGCGCATCGCGCGCTCAGAGGCGGGACGTTCGTAGGTCTCTTGGATATGCAGGCGCGCGTGGTCAACCAGGTGCATGTAGTTGACGCCGGATGGACACGTCGTCATGCAGGAGAGACACGACAGGCAGCGGTCGACATGACGCACGGTCGTGGCATCGGCCGGCCGGTCTTTTTCCAGCATGTCCTTGATCATGTAGATGCGCCCACGCGGGCTGTCGCGCTCGTCGCCCAGCAACAGATAGGTTGGGCAGGTCGCCAGACAGAAACCGCAGTGAACGCAGGTGCGCAGGATGCGCTCCGCTTCTTTGATATGCGGATCGGCAAGCCTGATCAGATCGAAGCGGGTTTCCATCCGGCGTCAGACCCCCTGATACATGCGGCCGGGGTTTAGGACCGCGCGCGGGTCGAACCCTTCCTTGATGCGCCGCGTCAAACGGAAGCGTTCATCCGGTTGCGGATGAAAGACGGGTACCTCTGCCTTCAGCGCATCCGGCGCGACCATCAAGGTCGCGTGGCCGCCCGCCTCATCCGCTGCAGCCCGGACCGCGAGCGCCCGGTCGCGATCGGCCGGACCCGCCAACCAGATCAAACCGCCGCCCCAATCGAGGTAACCGGCTAAGTGCGCGTCTTCGGTCAGCGTCTCAAACAACGAACCGCCGGCGGCCGGCGGCACGGAGAGGCGCCAGACCATGTCGCCGCCTGCCAGGGACGCGACATCGCGGATCTCGCGCCACAACGTGCCGGAGTTCATGCCGTGCAGCTCTTCGACCGCGCCATGGGGTGCGACCATATCCTTGATCGCCGCCAATCGCGTGGCGGTCGAGGCGGGCGGGCCTTCCAGTCTGATCGCGGCCACCGAGGAAGCGGCACCGGAGACGTAGGAGACAGTCGAGCGCTTCGCGCTCGCCACCGGCAGAAAGGCAGCGCCGGACACGTCATGGGGGCTGGAGAGCGCGGCGCCAAGGACTTCAACGGCGGCAGACGCGTCGAGCCCAGCGACCAAAATCGTGCGTGTCTTCTCGGCGGCCGGCAGCACCTTGACCGAAATCTCGGTCAACACGGCGAGCGTGCCGTAGGAGCCCGCCAAGAGCTTCATGACATCGTAGCCCGTGACGTTCTTCACCACCCGGCCACCGGCCTTGACGACTTCGCCCCTGCCCGTCACCGCCTGCAGTCCCAGAAAGTTGTCGCGTGCCGCACCGGCCTTGATGCGCCGCGGTCCCGACAGATTGGTCGCGATGACGCCGCCCAAGGTCGCGTGTTCGGCGGGCGCGCCCAACAGCGGTCCGAAGTCCGGCGGCTCGAAGGAGAGCTGCTGGTTCTTCTGGCGCAGCATGGCTTCGATCTCGGCGATCGGCGTCTGCGCCGCCGCGGTCAGCACCAGTTCCTCCGGCTCGTAATCGGTAACGCCGGAGAGGCCCGTGAGATCGAGCACGCGCGGCGCCGTGACGCCATAACCCAGTCCGCGCTTCGTGCCGGCGCCGACCACTTCCATCGGCTCGCCTTCCGCCGCCGCCCAAGCGAGCGCGTCGGCAACACCCTGGGCATCGCGCGGCCTGACGATCTCAGTCATGCGATATCCCAGGCATCAGAACCGGGGGAGATCAGGGAACGGTAGCTGGCCGTGATGCACATGCATGCGGCCGAGTTCGGCGCAGCGATGCAGCGTCGGGAACACCTTGCCCGGGTTCAGCAAACCGTCGGGATCAAAGGCGCACTTGACCCGCTGCTGCTGCTTCAGGTCGGCCTCGTCGAACATGGTGCCCATCAGATCGCGTTTCTCGACACCGACGCCGTGTTCGCCCGTCAACACGCCGCCGACCTCGACGCACAACGTCAGGATCGCGGCACCCAGTTCCTCCGCACGCTCGAGGTCGCCGTCCTTGCCGGCGTCATACATGATGAGGGGATGCAAGTTGCCGTCGCCGGCGTGGAAGACATTGATAACGCCGAGCCCAAACTCCTCCGACAGCTCGCCCATACGTTCTAGCACGTCGGCCAGGCGGCCGCGCGGTATCGTGCCGTCCATGCAGTAATAGTCGGGCGACAGCTTGCCGACGGCGGGGAACGCGGATTTCCGACCGAGCCAGAAACGCTGGCGTTCGTCTTCATTTGCACTCTGTCGGATGGTCGACGCGTTGCACGCCCTGGCGATGTCGCTGACTCGCGCCGTCAGCTCCTCGACCTCGGCTTCCGGCCCGTCGAGCTCGCAGATCAAAAGCGCTTCGGCATCCAGCGGGTAACCGGCCTTGCAGTAGTCCTCGGTGGCGCGCACGCAGGCGTTATCCATCAGCTCCAGGCCGGCGGGAATAATGCCCGCCGCGATGATGTCGGCGACACAACGCCCGGCATCGGTCATCGCGTCAAAACCGAGCAACAGTGCCGTCGCCGTCGGCGGTTTGGGCAGGATACGCACGGTGACCTCGGTGATGACGCCCAAGAGACCTTCTGAGCCGGTCATGATGCCCAGCATGTCGTAACCGTCAGCATCGAAATGTTTGCCGCCGATGCGCACGACATCGCCGTTCATCAGGACGATCTCGAGACCCAGCAGATTGTTGGTGGTGACGCCATACTTCAGGCAGTGCACACCGCCGGAGTTCTCCGCCACGTTGCCACCGATGGAACACGCGATCTGGCTCGACGGGTCCGGCGCATAATAGAAGCCAGCCGCGTCGACGGCCTGCGATATCGCCAGATTGGTCACGCCGGGCTGCACGACGACGGCCCGGTTGGGATAGTCGATCTCCAGAATGCGGTTGAACTTGCCGAGCGCCAGGATGATGCCGTCTTCCAGCGGCAGCGCGCCGCCGGAAAGGCCTGTGCCCGAACCGCGCGGCACGACCTTCACCTTATGCTCGGCGCACAGCTTCAGGACATCCGCAACCTCGGCCGTGGTCTCCGGCAGAACGACGGCCAGTGGCAGGGCGCGATAAGCCGACAGGCCGTCGCATTCGAAGGCGCGCAGGCCCGTTTCGTCGGCGACCACCTTTTCACCCGGCAAAAGTTCGGCGAGAGCGGCGACAAACGTCGCCCGCCCCGCCATAACGTCCTGATCGGGTTCCGGCATCAACATGGTCTTGCCTACGTCTTACGATCGTCGAGAGCACCTAGATTGCCTGCCCGGCTTGCCACGTCAACGCCGGTGGGATCAATCATCGCCCCTTGCAGGCGCCAGAAACAGCAGCGCCGGGCAGTGCCCGGCGCGAAAACATCTCAAAAAACGCCCGAAAGCGGCCGAAAACGGCTCCTGATCAGCCCTGGCGGGCCTTGAAGCGGGGATTCTGCTTGTTGATGACGTAGACACGGCCCTTGCGCCGGATCACCCGGCACTTCTGGTGGCGTGTCTTCATCGATTTGATCGAATTGACGACTTTCATGGTCTTTCCTCCAGCGCAGCCAGCGGGCGCGCCGCTTCGTTCCGAAATTCAAGGCGCGGACCATACTGATCCGGCCACGCCACGTCAACGGGCGGCAGGTGTAAGACTAGGAATAGGCGATCGCCAGGACTTCCAGATCGATATCGCCGGCCGGGCGTTTCCAGGTGACGATATCGCCGACGCCGGCGCCATCGAGCGCGCGCGCCAGGGGCGAGACCCAGCTGACCTTGCCGGCATCGAAGTCCGCCTCGTCTTCGCCGACGATTGAGTAGGTGTGTTTCTCACCGTCCTCGCCGGCGACTTGCACGGCGGCGCCAAAAGCGACCTTGTCGGCGGGTTGATCGGCGGGCTCGATCAACTCGGCATGGTAGAGACGACCCTCGATGTATCGGAGATCGCGCTCGACATGGGCGAGCTGGCTCTTTTCTACAATGTCCTCGGAGCCGGCCAGACGCTCACGTTCCTTCTCGAGCTTGGCCTGGCGCGCCTCAAGATCCTTTAGACCCTGGGGCGTCACACGGTTGGGAATGGGCTCCTGCGGCAATTCCGGCAGGTCATCGGCGACCGCGTCGCCGTCCGGTTCCCTAACAAAGGCTCTGCTCATCGGACATCTCCCACCATCCGGCGCTCAAAAACGTCGGTTTTTCAGGAACTTGGTCAAAATTGGCGCGGCCGCCGCCGCCCACGGCACCCGCGCAATACCCATTATTATATGGCGTCGGTGGTACCGCTGGCCAAGGGCCATTAGGAGATCTCGATGGTAGTGCGTACCAAAAACGATTTCTCGCAAACGGACAATTTTCTAGGCAATTCGACCCGATGGCGGATCACCGCGCAGGTGATCGGCGACAGCCGTGAACATGAGCCGGTAATCCGCCCACGGATCTTCCGGCGCGCCGCCGGCCACATGGGGGGTCAGGATGACGTTGGCGCCCTCGCGGGCCAGATTGACCAAGGGGTTGCCGGCCTCGACCGGCTCGACCGCGAAGGTGTCGAGTGCCGCGCCCGCCAGATGGCCGTCGCGGATCAGATCGGCCAACCCCGCTTCGTCGATGACGCCGCCGCTGCCGGCACTCACCAGGAAAGCGCCCGGTTTCATCGATGCCAGCCGGTTACGGTCGAGGTACCCGGCCGTCTGATCGGTGTAGGGCAGTAGACACACAACGACATCGCTCGCCGCCAGCAGCGTCTCGTTATCGCGGTAGGCAATGCACAACGCGTCTTCGACCACATCGGGAAGACGACGGCGCCGGGCATAGAGCATCGTCAAGTTCCACGGCGCCAATCGCGCCGCCAACACCGCGCCAATCTCGCCCATACCCAGGATGCCGACCGTCATGCCGTCGAGATTTCGGTGGTCGCGCCGTTTCGACCAGTTGTACGCGAAGGTGTCTTCGTCGGTCCGCCGCCGCTCGGCCCAGTCGTCACCGGCCGCTTCCGCGATCGCCTGGACTGCGGGCAAACGGTGCAGCAGCGCAAGGATCTGCAAGACCGTGAACTCGGCCACCGCCACGGCGCCCTCCTGATAGCGCTGGCAGACGATGACGTCCTTCTCTTTTGCCGCCGCCAGATCGATGTCGTGGGTCAGGGCCCCGAGCCGCAGGACGAGCCGCAGGTTGGGTGCGGCATCCAGCAACGCGGCGTCGATGCGCCCAACCCGTTCGCTCACCAAATAAGTCGCGTCGGCAAGCGCGGTCTTCAGAGCCGCCTGGTCGGGCGACCGCAACATGACGAGGTCGACGCCGTCGGGCGCAACCGTCGCGGTCGCTTCCTGGTGGTAAGCACTGCGCTCCGTCGTGAACACAAGACGGGGTTTGGCCATGCCTTAGAACCGGTCGGCGCGGAACGGTTTGAGGTCGACGCCGGGGTCTCGGTCGGCGACGAGGTCGGCCACGATCCGACCGCTGTTGGCGGCCATGCTGAGACCCAGATGCTGGTGTCCGAAGTCGAACCAGACATTGCTGAAACCCGCCGCCGCGCCCAGAACAGGAAGATAGTCCGGCATGGTCGGACGGCAACCCATCCAGCGCGTCGTTTCCGTCGCGATCGACGGGTCGAGATCGCGAAAGACGGTGCGGCCAAGCTGATAGACGTTATCGGCGCGCGCCAGGTTCTCCGGTGCGTCGACACTTGCCAACTCGACCGTGCCGGCAAAGCGGATGCCTTCGTCCATCTGGTTGATGCCGCAATGGCGCTCGCCATGCAGCACCGGCCGGGTCAGACCGGTGTCGATACCATGGAAGACCGTGTGATAGCCGCGCTCGGTATCGAGCAGCACCTTCAGGCCCATCATCTTGGCGACACGCGCCGACCACGCGCCGGCAGCGACAACCAGCCGGTTGACGGCGATGTCGCCTTGATCCGTCTCCAAAACCGTCACCCGGCCGTTGCCGTGCTGCAGACCGGTGACATCGGCCTGAACAACCGTGCCGCCATTGGCGACAAAATCATCGGCCAGGCCGCTCGTCAGCTTATACGGATTCACCGTGCTGTAGCTTTGCGGCAGGTAGGTCGCGTGCTTGAGCTTCGGCGTCAGCACCGGCTCCATCTGGCGCAGTTCGTCGGCGCCCAGTTCCTCCAGCGTCGCGCCCATCTTTGTCAGGATGCCGCGCTCCCTGGCGCCTCCGGCAAAACCCTCATCGGTCTCATAGACCAGCAACATGCCGTTGCGCCGAATGAGCGGCGCAACGGAACTATCGGCGGTCAGCACGTCATAGGCCGTCGTGTTGCCCGCCAGAAGATCATAGAGCGCGCGGGCACCGGCCATCCGGCGGCCATGCGGCGCGGCACGCATGAAGTGGAAGAGCCACGGCGCCAGACGCGGAAGATAACGCCAGCGCATGATGAGCGGGCTGCTTGCGTCGAACAGCATATGCGGCAGATCGCGCAACACGCCGAACGAGGGCAGCGGTATCGCCGCATCCGTGCTGCAGATTATGCCCGCGTTACCAAACGAACAGGACATGCCCGGTGCGACCCGGTCGACAATCGTGACTGTCAGACCGTCGCGTTGCAGGAACAGGCCGGCGCAAACGCCGACAATGCCGGCGCCAATGATCGTCACGTCCGCACTGGCACTCATGGCATCGATCCGAAAGGTTCGTTCATACGGTCTTGTATCATTGTCACACCCCGGCGCGCGGCATGGGAAGGCTCCGGTTCATGCGTCCCTGCTGAGGCTCTTGCGCAGGAACTCCAACGCGCTGATGACGGCATAGTTGCGCAGGCGCCGCCGGTCACCGGGTAACGCCACGGTTGCCGCGTGGCCGCCCGACGACGTGGCGATCGCGGCGAAGACGGTGCCGGGCGCGAAGTCGCGGTGATTGCTGGGCGTAACGGCGGCAAGACCATAGGTCGCATCGAACGTGGTGCGCGCCTCGTTTGCCATGGTGATCGCGTCTTCCTGAACAGCGACATGACCTTCCGGCGCCTCCGTGAGCGAGCCGGCGAAGACGGCGTGTTCCGGGTCCACAGCCGTCATGCGGGTCGCCATCAAACCGCCGGTCAGGCTTTCGTGGAGCGCCAGGGTCTCGGCGCGACGACGCAGGGTTTCCAGCACGACCGATTCCATGGTCTCGTCATCGACCGCAAAGATGATGTCGCCGAGCACCTCCCTGACCAGCGCCTCTTCGGCCGACAAGACCGCGTCGGCGGCGTCCTCGTCGGCCGCCTTGACGGTGAGCCGAACCTTGAGCCCTTCGATGCCGCTGGCCTGGAATGCGATGGTCGCGTGGCCGGTCTCGTCGAGCTTGTCGAGGTGTGGCTCAAGCGTTTCGGCCAAGCCTGATTCGCTCATGCCCCAGGTCTTCAAGATACGGCTGCGGATCACCGCGGTCTCGCCGCTGCGCCGTCTGAGGTCAGGCAGGATGGTGCCTTCCATCATCTCGTGCATCTCATAAGGCACGCCGGGCACCGCATAGATCACCTTGTCGCCGATTGGGCAGACCAGGCCCGGGGCTGTGCCCGGCATTTCGGCGATCACCGACGCCCCTTCGGGCACGTCCGCCTGGCGTTTGTTGTTATCGGTCATCTCCCGGCCGCGTGCCTCGAACATCTCGCGGATCTTGTCGACGATCGTTTCGTCGCGGTGCAGCGCGACGCCCATGACATCGGCAATGACATCGCGGGTAATGTCGTCCTGGGTTGGGCCAAGACCGCCGCAGCAAATGACCGCATCGGCGCGATCGAGTGCCTGGCGCAGGCAAAACGCGATGCGCTCGGCGTTATCGCCGACCTTGACCTGGAAGTGGCAATCTATACCGGCCAGAGCCAGTTGCTCGCCGATCCATGACGAATTGCTGTCGATAATCTGGCCCAACAGCAGCTCGGTGCCGATGGCAACGACCTCACAACGCATAAAAGGAACCTCACAAAGGCGGGTGACGGTATTATACTGACATTTCGATGTGTCGACGACGGAGCCCCCGCATGCCGAACGCCCTCAACATCGTGTCGCCGGATCTTGCCCACGATGCCATGGCCGCCTCGCTACTGGAACACGGCTATATTGTCATTGAGGAATTGGCGCCTGACCTGACGGCGCGGGCGCTGGGCGACCTCAAACCCCATATCGAGGCCGCGCCTTTCGGTCCTTCCGAGTTTCTGGGCCGGCGCACAAAACGTGTGGGCAGCTTGTTGCGCCACTCCCAGGCCGCGCGGGAACTGGTTGTCCATCCCGCGGTCATGGCGTTGTGCGACCTGACACTGCTGCCCCACTGCGCGCGCTATCAGCTCAACTTCTCAGGTGTCATGCACCTGGAACCAGGCGCCGGCGCGCAGACCTTGCACCGCGACGGCGGCCTCTATCCCATGCTGCACCCTCACCCGCCGATGATCATGCCGGCCATGTGGGCACTGAGCGACTTCACGAGCGAGAACGGCGGCACGCAGGTGGCGCCGGGCAGCCACATGTGGGCGCACGACCGCACGCCGATGACTGACGAAGTGGTGAACGCGGAAATGCCGGCTGGTTCGGTCTTGATCTATACCGGCGGCCTTTATCATGGCGGCGGCGCAAACCGGTCGAACCGGGCAAGGACCGGCATGGCCCTGCAGTACTCGTTGGGTTGGCTGCGCCAGGAAGAAAATCAGTACCTCGCCAATCCGCCGGAGGTCGCCAAAGACTACCCCGAGCGCCTGCAGCGGCTGATCGGCTATGACTATGGTGGGCCCTACCTGGGTTTCTTCAACGGCGACGATCCCCACCGGGTGCTCGAAACCGATTACGATGGCGCTGCCCAACGTACCAACCCGGACCTCGACGCGGCGGCCGACAACGTTGAATGGCTGCGCTGGGGCAACATGGCAGCGGTACCAACGCCGGACCGCGTCGGCGAATTGGCAGAGGCGGCAACGCAGCGGCCCGACAAACTCAGCGCCGATTAGTCAGCCGGAAAGCCAGGGGGGCTGCGGCAGCGTGTGGAAGAGATCCTTTAGGCCAGCGCTATAGCTATCGCGCAGGCTGATGAGGTAGTCGTCATCAGCCTCGATACGCCGATAGGTCTCAGGCGTCAGGGTATCCTTCGCGTAGCACAACAGATCGATGGGCGGCGCGACCGACAGATTGCTGCGGATCGTCGCGTCCATCGACAGCACGGCGCATTTGCAGGCGTCAACGAGATTGCTGTCATGGCGGATCATGCGCACCAGGATCGGCTTGCCGTACTTGGTTTCGCCGATCTGCAGGAACGGCGTGTCCTCGCTCGCCTCAATGAAATTCCCGGCGGCATAGATCTCGAACAGACGGTGGGGCTCACCGGCAATCTGCCCGGCCAGAATGAAACTGGCATTCGGATTGCCATAGGGTTCGACATAGCTGGCGTCGCGCGCCAGGACTTTCCTCAACGTGTCGCCGACAAGTTGGGCGGCGTCGAACAGTGTCTTCGCCGACATCATGGTCGGCCCGTCGCAATCGTCGCAGTCCTGCTGCAGCTGGGTCACGACCGCCTGTGTCGTCGCCAGATTTCCCGACGACATCAAGGCGATCATGCGGTCGCCGTCTCGGTGGAAAAACGTGAGCTTGCGTGTCAAAGCGATCTGGTCGACGCCGGCATTGGTTCTGGAATCGGCTGCCAGAACCAGGCCATCGTCAAGCAGGATACCCACACAATAGGTCATGACGTCATCCTAGAGCAGTTCCTGTTTTGATGGCATCAATGCAGGTGAATCTGCTCCACTCATAGATAAAGAGCGGATTCACATGGTTGGGTGGAACCATCAAGCGGTTCAACCCAACCACGAACCGCTCTAGCCTGACTTTCGCTTGATGCCGACTCCCTGACCCGATTCCGGCGGGCGCCCCAGTTTTTCGTGGGCCGCGTGTACCGCTTCCAGATGCCGGCGCGCCTCGTCGGGAAACGGTGCCGGTTTACGTTGCTCCACGTCGATCTGAATTTCGATGATCTCGTAAAGCGCGGCGACATAGTCATCGCGTGTCTGATGCAGGTGATGAAACGTGACGAGCTTGTTGTGGTCGCAGTCGACCAGTCGCGACGTCACCAGCAGGGGATCGCCCAGCATCACCTCGCGGCGAAACCACGATGTTTCCTGCAGCGCGAAGATCGTGTGGCCGCGCGCCTTCAGCACCTCCCTAGAGATGCCGAGGAACCCGTAAAACTGCGTGACGCTCTTGTCGAACACATGGGTATAGGACCGGATGCCCATATGGCCATTGTGATCGACCCATTCCGGTTGGACAGTGGTGCGGAACTCGGCGAACGGTGCCGGGACACTCATACGAAACTCCTCGATGTTAAGGGGCCGACTGACGCTTACGTCTACAAGGGCGATCCGTCCTTGCGCGTGAACTCGCCGCCCTTGGCGCGTTTCAGGATCTTCATGTCGATGTCGGAATAATGGCCATCGTCATCCGCGTCGCGCGTACCAATTTCCAGATAGACGACCGGCTCGTCGGTCTTGTTCACGAGATGGTGGCCGTTCGTCTCACCGGCCGGGAAACCCGCGCACAGTCCGGGCGTCAGTTGTGTCTCGCTGTCATCGGTAACGAGCGTCGCTGTGCCGGAGAGTACATACACAAACTCGTCCTCGTGACTATGCCAATGACGCTGCGACGACCAGGCGCCCGGCGGCAGGGTCATGTAGTTGACGCCGAAATCGTTCAGGCCGAACACATCGCCCAGCACCTGGCGCTGACGTTCTCTGCACGGCTCGTCATAGGGCGCGGGATAACCGCTGCCGGTTTTGACCGGCAATGTCGTGGCATCGACGGCAACGGGTTTCTTCTGAGGCATCGGGATCTCCTGACTGCTTGATCGGATCACGAATTGATTGTTCCGCCAAGCGGAGCAATCCATTCGTGTGAATCCGATCGACATCAAAAAGCTAGAGCAGATTCACCCAGTTAAATCTCATCGCGTAGCGATTCGATTGAAATGGGATCTGCTCTAGGTTGGCGGCAGCCGGTGGATCACGATACCGCGCTTGCCAGGACTACTCAATCACTACAGGGACTTAGGCTGCGTCGGCGCCATAGTAGAGCGTCACCTTGTGGGTCGCTTCGGCGAAGAACAGCCAGCGCTCGAGCAAAACGCCCCCATAGCCGGATGCCACCGCCAGCAGGCAGGCGATGATGTCGGGAACCGGCGGCAGGATTAGCGAGAGCAGGACCAGGACAAACGGGACGGCATAGGCCAGCAGCACCGTCAGACGGCGCAGCTTGTCGGCGTGTTTGCGGGCGATCTGAAAGGCCATCTCGCGTTGCACGTAGTTGGGCGCGGTATGTGGCGGCTCCAGCGCGCGCACACGGCCGAATTTGCCAAGCCCGGTCGCGCTGCCGGCGCTGCTTTCCGGCGCCTTGCGGTCGAGCGACCGCCAGCCCTCGACGCGGACCAGTCCCGCCAGCAGCAGCGCAATCACGGTGATGACTTTGAAGACGTCGATAGCCGCCCACTCGCTGCCGGCCGCGGACACGATCAGCGTCAGGACCAACGTGCCGGTGGCAAGCGCGGCGCTCAGGAAAACCGCCGGCGTCCAGGCGGAGTGCCAGCGCGCGATGGTCTTCAGCGAACAGTAGATCATCGCCGTCGACCACAACGTCGCGACCGCCATCAGGGCCATGATCACGCCGACGACGCCCCACGGCCCGTTGACCGCGCCGTGGGCGAGCCAGCCATAGGCGAAGATGAGCGTCGGGATGAAGGTCAGAAGCGCCATCACGCCTTCGCGCGACAGCCAGGACGACCGCCACTGGGAAAGCGCGCGCCAGGCCCGTTCCGGGTGGCCGAGATGAAAAGTCGACGACACCAAACCGCCGACGACGAGCACCAGACCGACGCCCATGACAGCGATGCCCAGGCCCGGTGACGGCGCAATCAAACCGGCCGGCACGGCCAAGCCGGCCACAAACAACAAGCCGTAGCCGGCGCCGGAGAGCGTCGTGAAGACGATGATGGAAAGCGCGGGATGCATATGGCGTCAGGCCGAGAGCTTGCGATCGAGCCAGCCCAGGAAACCGCCGACGTCGGGTTCGGCTTCCAGAGCTTGCGGCGCGCCGGTCTCCTTGCGGGGGCGCGGCGGCAGGTACTTGTTGGTCGGCCGGCAGCCGGCTTCGGGCATCAGGTCGAAACCACCGCGCTCGGCGACCAGTTTCGAGACATCCGATCCGGGATCGGCGAGATCGCCGAAATGGCGGGCGCTCACCGGGCAGGCGGCGACGCAGGCCGGTTGCCGGTCGGCTTCGTCCAGATGATCGTTGTAGATGCGATCGACACACAGGGTGCATTTCTTCATGACACCGTCGTCGACATCCATCTCGCGCGCGCCATAGGGACAGGCCCAGGCACACAAACCACAACCGATGCAGCGGTCCTCGTCGACCAGCACGATGCCGTCCTCGACACGTTTATAGGATGCGCCGGTCGGGCAGACGGGAACGCATGGCGCGTCCGCGCAGTGCAGGCACGAGCGTGGGAAGTGCACGGTACGCCCTGACGCTCCCTCGCCGGCCTCAAACCCATGAATGCGGTTGAGCCACGACCCGCTTGCCGCCTGGCCATAGGGGTCCTGATCCGTCAGTGGTGCCGGATAGCCCGACGTGTTCCATTCCTTGCACGCGGTCGCGCATGCCTGACAGCCGACGCAGGTGTCGAGATCGATGACCAGGCCAAGCGCCTTGTCCGTCGCACCGGGCAGCGTCGTCATGGCTTGGGCGCTCCGAAACGCAACACGCTCGGCCGGTCGAACTTGGTGATCGACTTCAGCGGCGCAAAGCGCGGCGCCGTCTCGCCCTGCTCGCTGACCGCCGCCTTGGTGATTTTGATCTTCAGGTCGTACCACGCCGCCTGACCGGTCACCGGATCGGCGTTGGCGTAGCGATAGCCCGCCTCCTGCTCGGGCAACAGGTCATCGATCAGGTGGTTCAAGAGGAAACCCTGGTTGGCTTCGCGCGCATCGGGGTCAAGCGCCCACGCGCCAGCGCGCTTGCCGATGGCGTTCCAGGTCCACACCGTCTTCGGATTGACGCCCTCCATCACCTTGATCTGCGCCTTGATGCGCCCGTGGCGGCTTTCCGCCCATACCCAGTCGTGGTCGTCGAGGCCGAGATCGGCCGCGACCGCGGTGCCGACATAGAGTTTGTTCCAGCCATGGATTTGGCGCAGCCACGCATTCTGCGATCCCCAGGCGTGATACATCGCCATCGGCCGCTGCGTCACCGCATGCAACGGATAGCCGTCGTCATCGTCTTCCAGGCCGGCATACCAGGTCGGCAACGGATCGAAGTACTCGGCAACGCGGGCTCGATGGGCATCGGTCGGCTGATGGGCACCATGCCCCTGGGCGGCCAAGCGGAACTTCTGCAGTTCCTCGCTATAGAGCTGCAGCGCGATCGGCGAACCGTCGTCGATCAGGCCAAGCTCAAGCGCCGCCTTCAGGTAACCGGCATTGGCGAACTTGTAGAAGCGGTGTTCGGGCTCGAACGGGTGGTGCCAGAAACAACCGTTCTCGACATAACGCTGAAGTTGATCGGGGTTGACCTCACCCTTGCCCACCTTGTCGCCGGCCTCACCGCGCCAGCCAGCCAGCGAGCCGACATTCGGCTTGCGCAGATGGTTGACGAGATAGTCGGCATAACCGCCGGGATAGCGCGGTCCGCCATTGGCCGTGATCAGGCCGGGAAGCTCGAGCCGCGCGCCGAGTTCGATCAACACGTCCTGGAACGGACGGACGTCGCGGTCGGGCTGCACCACCGGCTGGCGGATCGCATCGGCCGGGCCGTCGGGATCGCTGATCGGCCGGTCCAGCAATGAGATACAATCCCAGCGCTCCAGATAGGTCGTGTCGGGGAAGATCAGGTCCGCATAGGCAACCATCTCCGACTGATAGGCATCCGCATAGATGATGTGCGGGATCGTGTAGTCGCCGGTCTCCGGATCCTTGTCCGTCAGCATCTCGATGGTGCCGGTCGTGTTCATGGCGGAGTTCCAGGCCATGTTCGCCATGAACATGAAGAGCGTGTCGATCTTGTAGGGATCGCCCTTCCACGCGTTGGTGATGACCGTGTGCATCATGCCGTGGATGGCGAGTGGTGCCTCCCACGAATACGCCTTGTCGATACGGACCGGCGTACCGTCGGCCTCGACCAACAGGTCTTCCGGCCCGCCAGGGAAACCCAGCGGCATACCCGGCATGGCTTCGCAGGCGACGATCTGATCCGGCTTGCCGGTCGGCTTCGACGGACACGGGATATGGCGCGGGAACGGCGGCTTGTACCGATGCCCACCCGGCGTATCGACGCTGCCCAACAGGATCTGCAGGATATGAATGGCGCGGCAGGTGTGGAAGCCGTTGGCGTGGGCGGAGATGCCGCGCATGGCGTGCATGCTGACCGGCCGCCCGACCATCGTCTCGTGACGCCGGCCGAAGCTGTCGGTCCACGGCTGGTCGATGACCACTTCCTGTTCGAAGGCGGCGTGCGCCAGTTCGGCGGCGATGCGTTTGATCGTCGCGGCCTCCAGCCCCGTCTTCGCCGCAACCGTCTCGGCCGCATACTCCGGTTCCAGACAGCGTCGCGCGATGAGTTCGAAGCTCGGCACCGCCTGGCGTCCGTCCGGCAAGGTGACCGCGCCTTTCAACGCGGGATGGCCACCATCGACGTCATAGGCGCGCACCTGACCGTCGAACACCAGCGGCTTGCCGTTCGCGTCGCGCGCGAACAGGCCATTGTCGGCAGCGCCCTCATTGTCGATGACCAGCCACGGCGCGTTGGTGTAGCGGCAGAGATAGTCGACATCGACCTTGCCGGCTTTCAACAGCTCCTGGATCAGCGCCATCACGAAAAGCCCGTCGGTGCCCGGCGTGATCCCCACCCATTCGTCGGCGATCGCCGAATAGCCGGTCCTCACCGGGTTGATCGAGACGACCTTGGCGCCGCGTCCCTTCAGCTTGCCGAGCCCGATCTTGAGCGGGTTGGAGCTGTGGTCCTCGGCAACGCCGAACAGCAGCATGTAGCGCGTGCGCTCCCAGTCTGGCTCGCCGAACTCCCAGAACGAACCGCCGGTCGTATAGAGCCCGGCCGCGGCCATATTGACCGAGCAGAACCCGCCATGGGCGGCGTAGTTGGGCGTACCGAACTGGGATGCCCACCAGCCGGTCAGCGCCTGGCTCTGGTCGCGCCCGGTGAAGAAGGCGAGTTTCTTGGGGTCGTCGTCGCGGATCGGCTTGAGCCACGAATAGGCAAGATCCAGCGCCTCGTCCCAGGAGATCGGCTCGAACGCGTTCTCGCCCCGGGGGCCGACGCGCTTCATCGGTTGTGACAGCCTGGCCGGCGACTTGTGGTTCATGATGCCGGCGGCACCCTTGCCGCAGATCACGCCCTTGTTCACCGGGTGGTCGGGGTTGCCCTCGATATAGCTGACCTCGCTGTCCTTGAGATGCACCCGTATGCCGCAGCGGCAGGCGCACATGTAACAGGTCGTGCAGCGCACCTCGTCGCTCACCTCGGGCGAGGTATCGATAACGTGTCCGTTGCGGTCCGGTTGGGCGACCATGGTACTCCCGACAACAAGCCGCCCACGCGCGACAGGGTTTTCCCATCCCGCAGCGGCGGATTTCGGCGTTAACCTGCCGCGCGGCCCGCCCGCCCGCAAGACCCATTCGAAAAATCGACGCGGTGGTTCGGTGTTTCTCCGGCGACTGGCCTTATGCCCCGTACCAGCCGGCATTCGACGGCGGCAGCGGTTTGCGGCCCAGGATCATGTCGGCGGCTTTCTCGCCGATCATGATGGTCGGCGCGTTCAGGTTGCCGCTGGTAATCGACGGCATGATGGAGCTGTCGACAACACGCAGGCCCTCCACGCCGCGGACCCGGCATTCCGGGTCGACGACGGCCAAGGCGTCCGTGCCCATCTTGCAGGTGCCGCAGGGGTGATAGGCGCTCTCTGCGGTTTCGCGGATCAGCTGGTCGATGTCGGCATCGTTCTTGGCGCTCGCCCAAGGTGCCTGCTCGTCACCTCGGTAGGGATCGAACGCCTTCTGCGCGACGACGTCGCGGGCTTGCTGGACCGACGTTCTGAGATCGTCGAGGTCGCGGGGATCATCGAGGAAGTTGAAATCCATCAGCGGCGGCGCGCGGGGATCGTCAGACGCCAGACGCAGCCAGCCCCGGCTGTGTTCACGCAGCGTCCCGACACAGACGCAGAACCCGCCGGACGACGTGCTGGCGCCCCAGCCGTCCATCAAGAACGGAAAAAAGTGATACTGAATGTCCGGATGGGGCATCGAGGGATCGCTTCGGGTGAAGGCGCCGACCTCCACATGGGTCGTGGCGCACGGCCCCGAATGACTTAGGAACCATCGCAGGCCGACCAAGGTCTTGATTGGCTGGCGCGCGAAGCGGTTGGCCGACACTGCCATCGGCGCCGCCCACTGCAGATGAACTTCCAGATGATCCTGCAGGTTGGCACCGACACCCGGCAGATCGTGGACGACATCGATGCCGTGTTCGCGCAGATGGTCGGCCGGGCCGATGCCCGACAGCATCAGAAGCTGCGGCGAGCCGAAGGCACCGGCGGTCACCAGCACCTCACGATCCGCCGTCGCGGTCGCGACTTTGTCGCCGACCGCATAGGATAGACCGGTCGTGCGCCGGCCTTCAGAGGTCAGGCCGAGCGCGGTGGCATGGGTCACGACGGTCAGATTGGGCCGGCCGCGCGCGGGTTTGAGATAGGCGTGGGCGGTACTGGCGCGCACGCCACGATCGATCGACCGATCGAGAACGCCGAAACCTTCCTGACGCCATCCGTTGGTATCGTCGGTGCGGTTGAAACCGGCCTCGGCGCCGGCCTCGACGAACGCCCGATTGAGCGGTTGATCGATGCCGAAGGACATGGTCGAGACCGGCCCCTCACCGCCGCGCCACGAGTCCTCGCCGTTCGAGAATGACTCCAGTCGTTTGTAATAGGGCAGAACCTCGGCATAGGACCAACCGTCGGCGCCTCCCTCGGCCCAACGTTCGAAGTCGAGCGCATGGCCGCGCACAAACGCCATGCCGTTGATCGCCGACGAACCGCCCAGCCCCTTGCCGCGCGGCTGATAGATACGCCGGCCGGCCAGGTTCTTCTGGGGCTCGGAATAGTAGGAATAATTGAAGGGACCGCCGGTGAAGTTCTCGCCATAGCCCGCCGGCATGCGCACCGACCAGTGATCGGCCTTGCCGCCTGCTTCCAGCAGCAGGACCGAGACCGCCGGATCTTCCGTAAGGCGCGCGGCCAGCACGCAACCGGCGGAACCGGCGCCGACGATGATGTAGTCGAAAACGTCGCTCACCATCACGAGGGCTCGTGCTGCTGGTCGCTCCACTCCGTCGAATAGATGCCCTGCACGTCTTCGACCATGCGCACGTATTGGCGGCTGGCATCGCGCTTGGGCTGCCAGTCCCACGGGGTACGATGACCGGTGTTGAGCGCGCGTGAGAGAAACAGCCTGACCTTCTGGCTTTCTTCGACGTCGGCCTTGAGGCGTTCGCGGTCCCATTGCTTCGCGACCTCGGCGGCAAGCTCGGCCTCGACCTCGGCCGTATCCGCCTGGCCGGCAAGGTTGGTCAGTTCATCGGGATCGGCCTGCATGTCAAAGAGGATCGGCGGATCGCCATCGCCCGAGATGTACTTCCAGCGGCCCCGGCGCACCATGAACATCGGCCCGGGCGTGCCTTCGCCGCAGTACTCGCTGAACGCGGTGTCGTGCCAGTCGCTTGTGTTGCCGGCCAAAAGGCCGTTCAGGCCGCCGCCATCGATCGGCGCCACCAGATCGGGCATCCGCCCGTCGCCCGCCCACTCAAGAAAAGTCGGAAACAGATCGATCAGCGAGGTGTTCTGGCTGACACGGCGCGCCTGAAACATCTTGGGCGCATAGACGATCATCGGCACGCGCGCGGACCACTCGAAAAAGCTCATCTTGAACCACAGGCCGCGCTCGCCGAGCATGTCGCCGTGGTCACCGGACAGCACAATGATCGTGTTGTCGGCAGCACCGATCGCCTCAAGCGTTTCCATTATGCGGCCGATGCGATCATCGAGCCAGGTCATGACGGCGTAGTAGGCACGCCGCGCGCGGCGGACGTCCTCCGGCGACACCGCCTCCATGTGCCGGCCGGTGATGGTGAAGAGGCGCCGGCTATGGGCGTCACGCTCGTCGAGATCCATGTCCGGCACCCTCGGATCGTCGATCTCGTTGTCCGTATACATGCCCCAATAGGCGTCGGGCGCCAGGTAGGGATCGTGCGGGCTGATGAACGAGGCCGTCAGGAAGAATGGCTTGTTATCGTGTCGGTCGGCGTGATCGTGCAGCCAGCGGCATGCCTCGACCGTGACCTCCTCGTCATAGTCGATGTTGACGCTGCGCCGCCACGGACCGGCGTCCAGCACGGCGCGCATGCTGTGATACCAGGGCACCCAAACGTCCGACCCGATCGACCAGTCGGTGGTCCACGAGAAGTCGGCGGGATAGACGTCGGTCGTCACCCGTTCCTCGAACCCGTGCAGCTGATCGGCGCCGACAAAGTGCATCTTGCCCGACAGGCAGGTCGCGTAACCCATGTCGCGCAGATAGTGCGCGAAGGTCGGCACCGATGAGGCAAATTCGCTGGCGTTGTCATAGGCGCCGATCCGGCTGGGCAACCGGCTTGCCATGAACGAGAACCTGGCGGGCGCGCAAATCGGATAGTTGGTGTAGGCGCTCTCGAAGACGACACCGTCTTCCGCCAGCCGATCGATATGGGGCGTACGGCAGACCTTGCCGCCATAGGCCTTCAGGACCTGCGGCGCGAGCTGGTCGGCCATCAGATAGAGAATGCTGGGTCGTTGCGTCATGCCGTCTCCCTAGCGCACGTAGCGTCTGGCACGACGCCGTATGCGCAGACTAGACTAGGCTACATGATCGGGAAATCATCATGACTCTGCCGGACAGTCTCTGGACCGCAAGCGCCGTCGACGCCATCGCCACACCCGCCCTTAGCGGCCAGCACGGCGCCGATGTCGTCATCGTCGGCGGCGGTTTCACCGGCCTTTCAACGGCCCTGCATCTGGCCGAAGCCGGCAAGTCGGTGATTGTCCTGGAGGCCAGTGAGCCGGGCTGGGGCGCGTCCGGCCGCAACGGCGGTCAGGTCAACCCCGGCTGGCGCATGCTGCCATCGGAAATCACTGAAAAGTACGGCAGCAACCGCGCGCCGGCCGTGCTCGACATGCTGAACCGGGCCTGTGACCTGACGTTCGATCTGATCGACCGGCACGGCTTGGACTGCGATGCCGAACGGCCGGGTTTCGTGCACGCGGGCTTCGGCCGTTTCGGCCAGATGTTTCTGGATAGTTGGATCGCCGAATGGGGCGAACTCGGCGTCACTGTCGAGCGTCTCGATAGCGCCGGCTTGAAACGCCTGATCGGCACCGACTTCTACCACCTCGGCATGCGCGACCCGCGCGGCGGCCACCTGCAGCCCCTGTCCTACGCACGTGAACTGGCGCGCGTGGCTGCGGCCAAGGGCGCCCGCGTTCACGGCAACTCACGCGTCACATCGATCCATGAGCAAGGCGCCGGCTGGCGCGTTGTCACGTCAGGCGGCGAGGTTGAGGCCGAACACGTCATCCTGTGCACCAACGGCTATACGGACGGCGCCTGGCCCGGGCTCGCCAAGACTGTCGTGCCGATCACCACATTCATCGCCGCCAGCGAACCGCTGGATGCGGCCAGGCTCGAGACGATCCTGCCCGGGCGTCACGCGGTCGCCGAGACACGGCGCGCGCTCCACTATTTCAAACTGGATCGCGACAACCGTTTTGTCATCGGCGGGCGCGGCAACTTCACCAATCTGAACGAGCCCGGCTCCGTCGAGCATCTCAAGGCCACGGCACTGGAGATCTTCCCGGCCCTGGAAGGCATTGGCTGGTCCTATCGCTGGGGCGGCCAGGTCGCTGTCACGCCGGACCACACACCGCGCCTTTTCAAGCTCGCGACGAACGTTCACGCCGGCATGGGTTTCAACGGTCGCGGTGTCGCCATGGGTTCGATGTTCGGCACCCAGTTGACCCGGGTCGTCCTGGGCGAAGAGCCCGACATGCCGGTTGAGCCGATCGACATCATTCCCAACCACGCATTCCGCCAGTTCGGCATCACCTGGTTCCTCGCAACCGGCCGCTTGCTAGACCGGCGCGACATCCGCGAAGACCCAGCAGCTTTCGTTTAGAGCAAATCGGATCTAGACGGCCAGCTCGTCTTCGGGCGGATGCAGGGTCTCCTCGGCCATCCGGAAGACCCAGTCGTGGAACGCCGCGATCGCTGGACGCTCGAGCGCCTCGGGCAGACAGACGAAAAAGACGCGTGTATCCAGCGGCACGGTCAGATCGAAAGGCGCGACGAGGGCGCCGGACTTCAGGTCATCGGCAACCAGGCTTCGCGTCGTCAAGGCGACGCCCCGGCCCAGCACCGCTGCCGCCAAGGCCATCGTCGCGATATCAAAGACCGGCCCCTTCGATGCATCGATGTCGGTAACGCCGACGGCGCGCAACCACATGTCCCAATCCGGCGCGGTGCCGACATAACCCCAGCTCTGGTCGTGCAACAGCGTGTGATGGACCAGATCCTCGGGGCATCGCAAGGGATGTTCACCTTCCAACAGGGCCGGACTGCACACCGCCGTCATGCCTTCGGCCATCAAAGGCTCGACGTAGAGCCCGGGATAATCGCCGGTGCCATAGCGCAGGCTGACATCAGCTTCGTAACTTTCCAGATCGACGATATGTGGCGTCGTCGACATATGGACCTCGATCTCCGGGTGCTGCTCCTGAAAGTCTTGAATACGCGGCAATAGCCAGCGCGCCGCGAAGGTCGGCGATGCCGTAATGACCAACCGCATTTCGTTGTCCAGTGTCGACAGGCGCCGGACCGAGCGTTCGAGGATCAAAAGGCCGTCTCTCAGGCCCGGCAGCAACAGGATGCCCGCGGGACTTAGCTCAAGCTCCCGGTGGTGACGAATGAAGAGCTCGTGGCCAAGCCGGTCCTCCAGCGTCCGGATCTGGTGGCTTATGGCCGCCGGCGTGACATTCAACTCAAGCGCGGCCTCCTTGAAGCTCAGCAGGCGGCCAGCCGCCTCGAAAGCGCGCAAGCCGTTCAAGGGCAGGGTTGAGATCGACATGTCGCCACTATCTGAGACAAGAAAATCTATTGCAAGACGCAAAAACATCTCGCTTGCGGAAAATCGTTGAGATCACCAAATTCTTAGTCAGCAGATGATACCGCCGAACTCGGCGTTAAGGAGAAAGACAATGACAAACCGCTTTGACCAAGGTTTCTTTTCCCACACCGCAACGGCGCGCCCCTATTGGGGCGGCGATGTGAGCGTCAGCAACCTGCATGCCGCGCCGCGGCTGCATGCCGGTCAGTCTGGCGGTGGCTTTCACAGCACCATCGCCAAGCTGATCTCGGTTTTCACCAAACATTGAGCAACCCGGCCCACGAAACCCGGCAGGACAGCGGCGCCACCAGTTCCGGCTAATCGTCGGCCGTGGCGCCGCCTTCTTCTTTACGCCGCGCGATGAAGCCGCTCAGTTCCTCGCGAATGGCCGGATCCATCGCCGGCTCTTCGTATTCTTCAAGCAACTGTTTCCAGATGCGGTGCGCCCGGTGGGTGGCGTCGACCGCGCCGTCCTGGTGCCAGGTCTCCCAGTTGCGCCAGTCCGACAGGATCGGCTGGTAGAACGCGTTCTCGTAGCGCTCGAGCGTGTGTTGGGCGCCGAAATAGTGGCCGCCGGGCCCGACCTCACGCATGGCGTCGAGGCCCAGTTCGTCCTTCGAGAAATCCACCGGCTCCAGTGCCTTCATCATGGTCTGCACCATCTCCAGATCGATGATGATCTTCTCAAACGATGCGCGCAGACCACCCTCCAGCCAGCCAAAGCTGTGCAGCAGCATGTTGGTGTGCGACAGCACCGTCGCCCATAACGACATCGCGCCTTCATAGGTCGCCTGGGCGTCCGGCCAGTTCGACGCGTTCACGTTGGACGACCGGTAAGGCAGCCGGTAGCGGCGCGCCAACTGGCCGCCGATCAACGCCGCCTTGACGTATTCCGGCGTGCCGAAGGCGGGCGCGCCTGAGCGCATGTCGACATTGCTGGTGAACCCGCCATAAATCACGGGCGTGCCGGGATTGACGATTTGCAGAAAGGTGACGCCGGCCAGCGCCTCGGCATTCTGCTGGGTCAAGGCGCCGGCGATCGATACCGGCGCCATCGCACCGGCCAGGGTAAACGGCGTGACGACCACCGGCTGGTTGCGCTGCGCCATCTCGATCATGCCGATCAGCATGGGAATATCGAGCTGCAGCGGCGAGTTGGCGTTCACCACCGTCCACATGCTGGGTTCGGCCAGCATCGTCGCTTCGTCGATGCCGCGCGCGATCCTGACCATCTCCAAGGCGTCCAGGATCTTGCGTCGGCCGAGCGCATAACCGAAGGCGATCTTGTCGGTGATCAGGAGCTGTTCACCGACGATGTCGAGGTAGCGGATGTTAGGCTCGACATCGATCGGCTCCAGCATCGGCGTGCAACCGTGGATCGCGTTGATGACCTGTGCCAGCTTCAGCAGATCGCGGTAGTCGGCCAGATTGCCGCTGCGCCTCCCGCCCTCGATGTCGGAGATGTTGGGGTTACCGGCGACCGGCAGGAAGTTGATGTGGTTGCTGCCGAAGACCCGGTTCCGTTCGGGGTTGCGCGCGTGCAGCACGAAGCTGGCGGGCGCCTTGGCGACCATCTCCTCGACCAACGCGCGATCGAACCGTACTCGCGTGCCGTCGGCATCCACATCGGCGCCAGCCGCCTTCAAGATCTCCCGGGCTTCGTCCAGCAGGAAGTTGATGCCGATCTCCTGCAAGACCTCAAGCGAGGCATCGTGGACCGCTTCGATCTCGTCGGCGCTGGCCAGCTCGAACGGCGGATAGGGATTGCGGACGGTCTGCCAGGCAAGCTGGGGCAGGCGCGCCGGTTTACCGCCGCCGCCCCTCTTGCGCCGGCCAGCCGACGATGCCGTCTTGTCGCGTCGCGCCATGGAAACCTCGCTCGTCCCCTAAGGACCGCATCCTAGGCGGCGTTGGCGGCAGTCCGGAAATCGAACCTTCGCCGGAATCTCATGCACGGTTTTTATGGACTCATGGCGAGAAAGCGCATGGCGTCGCCGTCGCACCACGCCGCCAGGCGTGCCGCGACAAAAGCAGCCGGGGTCTCCGCCACACCCTGGCGCCGGTGACAGACCGACCACGGGATGGTCAGGCCGCGCTCGGTCAGCGGACGCGCAACCAGCCCCCACCTTTCGAGATCCGGCGCCACCGCCCACGCACTCACCACGGTCACGCCTCTGCCGGCCGCAACCAGCGACAGCATCGCATCCAACGGTCCGGCGCGCAGGTAGGAGACCGGCAGCACCCGAGCCGGCCGGAACAGCAGATCGTGCTCCATACCGGGCTCGAAGACCGTCGAATAGGTGATGTAGATCTGGTCGGCCAGATCGGCGGCGGTCACAAACGGTTTCTGCGCAAGCCCATGGCCGCTGGCCATGACGGCAACCAGTTGATCCTCGAACAAGCGCATGACCTCGACACCGCGGCGGCGCGGATTTCCGGGCGCCAGCGCCAGGTCGATGGCGCCGTCCTCGAGCGCGGAGAGCGGTACCGACAGCGTATCCGTGTGAAACTCGACCTCGATCTCCGGCGCGACCTCGGCAATCTCGTCGAGAAAGGCCGGGACCCAGCGGAAACCGCAATAGGCGCGCGCGCCAAGCCGCACCAGCGCTTTGACCCCGCCACGATAGCGCTCGAGATCGGCCTCCGCGCGCTCCAGCTCGCCCATGATCAACCGGGCCGACTGCAGGAGCTCCTGCCCCTGCCACGTCAGCACCAGACGCCGGTTGACGCGGCGGAACAACGGCACGCCGGCACGCCGTTCGGCCTCGCGCACCTGATGGCTCAGCGCCGGCTGTGTCAGGCCCAGCGCACGGGCGGCGCTGGTCACCGTCTTATGCCGGTCAAGGGCGACCAGCATGCGCAGATGGCGAATATCCAGATGCGGCATGGTCATAAGAAACAATCATGACCAAGCCCTGTTACCACGGCAAGGGCGACGGGCTCAGTTGGCCGGGCAAAAAAGAGAGGCCGGCGGTGACCCGCCGGCCTCTCGGCCACATTCGTGTGGTCGTTCGATCAGGCTTGGCTTTCGTCGAGCCAGATTTCTTCGTAAGGCCAGCCGGCGCCCAAAGCGAACGCGGAACTGCCGTGGAAGTTCTGGACCCGGGCGTTGATGCCCTCGACGTAGTTGGAGAAGAACGGGATGAACGCGCCGCCATCGTCATGCAGCAGCGTGCACGCCTCGCAATAGATGGCCAGGCGCTTCTCCGGATCGGTCTCGATCCGGCCCATGACCAGCAATTCGTCGAAGCGCTCGTTGCACCACGCCGTCTCGTTCCAGGAACCGCCGCAGGCATGCGCGATGGTCAGGATCAGGTCGGCGGTCGGACGCGAGTTCCAGCCCGACACGTTGAACGGCGTCTGCATCCAGGTGTGGCTCCAGTAACCGTCATCGGGCACCCGGTTCAGCGTGATGTCGATGCCGGCCTGGGAGGCCTGCTCCTGCAGAATCACCGAACTGTCGACCGCGTTGGCGTGACCGGCATTGGAAACCGCAAGCTCGATCGACGACAGGCCGGTCTTGTCCCAATAGAACTTGGCCTTGTCGGGATCGTAGTCGTGCTGCGGAATGTCGCGGCAATAGGTCGGCAGTCCCGGGTTGACCGGGAAGTCGTTGGCGACAACGCCGTGACCCAGCAACACATTGTCGACGAGATACTGGCGATCGACGCAATGCTTCATGGCCAGCCGGACATTCAGATCGCTGGTCGGCGCGCGATCGCACATCATATCCCAGATGAAGAACGAACCCGACGGCGTCGATACCACGTTGACGTTGGGATCCTGAGCCAACAGGCTGGCCAGACGCGGCTCGACACGCAACGTCATGTCGACATCGCCGGACTTCAACGCGTTGCCGCGCGACGCGTTGTCCGGAATGCCCTGGGTGACGAAGGTATCGACATGGCCGGCGCCTTCGTTCCAGTAATTGCCGAACTTCTCGGTTACCGATTCACGGCCCGGCTCAAAATCGGTCAGACGATAGGGGCCCGTGCCGTTCACTGGATCGCCGTCGACCCAGCCTTCGTGAACGATCGACGTGTGATAGTCGTGACCCATCAGAACCGGGAAGTCCGCATTGCCGGAGTTCAGCGTGATGACCAGGACATGATCGCCATCAGCCTTCATGTCGACAATCGGCGACAGCAACGGCTTGGACGGTGACTCCGAGCCTTCCTTGATGTGCTCGTTGATCGAATAGATGGCATCGGCCGCCGTGAACGGCTTGCCGTCATGGAACTCGACGCCTTCGCGCAGCTTGAAGGTCCAGACCTTGGCTTCTTCGGAGGATTCCCATTCGGTCGCCAGGTTCGGCACGACATTCAGATCGCGGTCCAGGTTGGTCAGGCGATTATAGACCTGATAGGCCCGCTGAATGTCCGTCGAGTTGGTCATCTTGGTCGGATCGAAGGTCTCTTCGGCGCCGGCATATTCCGGCGCAACAACCGCCGTGCCGCCCTTTTTGGGTTCAGCCGCGACACCTGCCGTCGACATCATGGTTGTGGCGGCAGCCGCCGTTACACCCAGAGCACTGGCACGTCCGACAAATTCGCGACGCGACATTTTGCCGGCTTTGGCCTGCTCGAGGTACCAGTCTAGTTGTTTGGTCATTCTCATCTCCCAGTCACGCTATTGGCGGCGCCGAGCGCCTCTTGTTGTCGCCGGTCGTCCCGCCGCTCCGCGCGAAGTCTAGCGGATCATCCGGAAAACGAAAGGCATTGCCAAAACAATTAGGATTGACCCGACCGCCGGTTTCTGGCCCGAAAACGACCGCAATTCCGCCAGTTTTGTATGGCGTGGTCATAACGCGCCGACGATCGATCAGGTTAGCCCGCACGATCATCTGAACAGCTATCGGTCATCATCTGAGCATGTAGAGCTGTGCCAGCGCCAAGCGGTCAACCGGATCGCACCAGGCCCGTTCGCCGTCGACCGTGACGTCAAAGGTCTGGTTGTCGACCGTAATCTCCGGCAGCGCATCGTTCAGATGCATCGATGCCTTCGACAGCGTTCGCGTGCCGCCCAGCGGCAACAGCATGCGGCCAAGACCCAGCCGGCCGGCAAGGTCACCGTCGATGGCGCTGGGATGAACGAAGGTCGCCGACACGGCCTGTGGCGCCAGACCATGGGCGCCCCACTGCTCGCGCAGGATAATCGGATCGGCGCCGGTGATGCTGGCCGCTGAATCGCCCATGGCCGCCCAGGCCGTGAAACCGCCCTTGATTACGACGCTGGGTTTGATGCCGAAGAAGGCCGGCTTCCACAAAACGATATCAGCGAGCTTACCGGTTTCGAGCGAACCGACATGACGGTCGATGCCGAACACCCGGGCCGCGTTGATTGTGTATTTGGAGAGGTATCGCAGGACGCGCCGGTTGTCGGCGCCGTCGATCGGCTCGCCGTCCAACGCACCGCGCTGATCGCGCATCTTGCTCGCCAACTGCCAGCAACGCGCGATCACCTCGTTGATGCGTCCCATGCCCTGGCTGTCGGAGCCGAACATGGAGATGGCGCCGATGTCGTGAAGAATATCCTCCGCAGCGATGGTCTGCGCGCGGATCCGGCTCTCGGCAAAGGCGACGTCCTCCGGCACATGCGGGCTCAGGTGATGCACCGTCATGGTCATGTCGAGATGTTCGTCGAACGTGTTGAGCGTGAAGGGATTGGTCGGGTTGGTCGATGACGGCAGGCAGTTGGCCTCGCCGTTGCAGCGGATGATGTCCGGCGCATGGCCGCCGCCTGCGCCTTCGGTGTGATACATGTGAATGGCGCGCCCGCCGATCGCCGCCATGGTGCTCTCGTAAAAGCCCGCTTCGTTCAGCGTGTCCGTGTGGATCTGGACCTGAAAGTCCATCTCGTCGGCGACCGAGAGACAGCAATCGATGGTCGCCGGCATCGCACCGTAATCCTCGTGGATCTTGACGCCGATGGCGCCGCCGGCGATGTGGGCGCGGATGCCATCGGGATCATGACAACTGCCGCGTGTCAGAAAACCGAGATTCATCGGCATGGCGTCGCTTGCCTTGAGCATGTTACCGGTCGTCCAATCGCCACCGGAATCGACACCGAACAGAATACCGTGCCCACCGCCAATCATGGTCGTCAGGCCGGCCGACAGGGCGTGGCGCACAAGGGCCGGGCTCTTGTGATGGACGTGCACGTCGATGCCGCCGGGCGTTGCGATCAGCCCGTCGCCATGGGCCACCAGCGTCGCCGGCCCACAGATGAGATCGGGATGCACGCCATCCATGACCGCCGGATTGCCGGCCTTGCCAAGACCGACGATACGCCCTTCGCGCACGCCCAGATCGCCTTTGACGACACCCAGCATCGGGTCGATGACCAACACGTTGTGGACAACGAGGTCCAGCGCGCCGTCTGCTTGACTGTGGCTCGCCTGAAAACCCATGGCATCGCGGAACGACTTGCCGCCGCCGGTGGTGAGCTCCTCGCCCGGCACGCCGTGATCATGTTCGACCTCGGCGACCAGCGACGTGTTGGCAAGGCGCACGCGGTCGCCCTTGGTCGGCCCGTACATGGCGGCATAGGCCGCCCGTGTCATGACTGCCATGGTCCGCTCCTATGCGCCGTTGAACCCACGATCGCGTGCGCGGTCCAGGGCGGCGGCACGGACATCGGGATCGTGGACCGACCCGTTGGTCAGGTTGTTGAAACCGGAGACCCGCCCCTCGCCGCCAATCGCGACAAGATCGACGTCACGCGCTTGCCCCGGTTCGAACCGTTGCGCGGTGCCGGAAGGAATATCGAGACGTTTGCCAAAGGCCGCCTCACGATCGAACGAAAGCGCCGGGTTAACCTCGAAGAAGTGGAAGTGACTGCCGACCTGCACCGGCCGGTCGCCGGTATTCAGTACGCTAATGGTCGCTTTGTCGCGCCCAGCGTTCAGTTCGATATCGCCATCGGGCGTCACCACTTCACCGGCGCGCGCATCGTTGCCGTCGGCGAGTTTGTCACTGCCCGGTCGGATCGGGTCGTGCACGGTGATCAGCTTGGCACCGTCTGGGAACAGGCCTTCGACCATGATGACCGGCAGCAGTCGGGTAACGCCCGGCAGAACATCGTCGGTCGTCAGCAGCGTCGCGCCCCATCCCATCAGGTCTTTGACCGAACGGCCTTCCCGCGCGCCTTCCAGCAGCGCGTCGGCGATAAAGGCATGGGCCTCGGGGTGGTTGAGTTTAAGGCCCTTCTCCTTGCGCCGGCGCGCCATCTCGGCGGCGACAAAGATCGTCATGCGCTCCATCTCGGTCGGTGTCAGCATCATGGTCTCGCCACTCCCGTCATTGTTCCTCTATCTTAGGGCGATAGCTCGCTAGAGCAGATCCCGTTTTGGTGGAATCGCTTCGCGATTCCGTCAAGACGGGTGAATCTGCTCTACTCATAAATCGAGAGCGGGCCATGGTTAGGTGGAACCGTCAAACGGTTCTACCTAACCATGGCCCGCTCTAGGGTGCACGCGATGACAGACATGAAACAATTTGATCCAGGTGCCCAGAATGACTGGATCTTCGACGCGGTGGCCCGAGACGGCGGTGCCATCGTTGAAGGCGTGCTGAATCGCGGTTTCTTTGCCGCGCTGCGCGACGAACTGGCCGGTTCGATCGACGAAGCGCAGCCGGGAAGCCGGTCCGGCAACACACGTGTCGAGGGTTTTCACGGTGCCAACACCAAACGCATCTGCAGTCTGGCGCGCCGCTCGCCGGCCTTTGTCGACCTCATGCTGCACCCCCTGCTGCTTGCCTTCGCCGACCGCTTTCTACTGCCGGCCTGCAGCGACTACTGGCTCAACACCGGTCAGCTGATGATCGTCGGCCCGGGTGAGCCGGCGCAGCGGCTGCATCGCGACGAAGGCAACTGGCCCTATCAGCCGTGGCCGGGACCGGAGGGACGGTGAGTTCCATGTGGGCGTTGTCGGACTTCACGGCTGAGGTCGGCGCGACCCGCGTGATACCGGGCAGCCATCTTTGGTCCGAACGCGATGAAGACGGCGATGACAGCGAGGCGGTCCAAGCCGTGATGCCGGCCGGCTCGGTCCTGCTTTATTCGGGCAAGGTCCGCCATGGCGCCGGCGCCAACCAAACGGCGGACACCTGGCGCTGGGGCCTTCATGTGAGCTACGTGGTCGGATGGCTGCGGCCGGAAGAAAACCACAACATGGCCGTGCCGATCGATACCGCACGGGATCTGCCGGAGCGCGCCCAGGCGCTGCTCGGTTACACATCGTATGTCCCCGACAAGGGCGGACGCTTGGGTCTGGTGGAGTTCGAGGATGCCGCGCTGGTGACGCGGGGGCCGTAGGCATCTGGACTAGGCGCTCAGCGCGTCACCCCAGCGGTTACGGATGGCGGCTTCGACCATCTGCGGTGTCAATCCGCTCATCATCGTTCCCGTGGTCCGGGTGTCGTAATCCGGACCGCCGATCAGCTCGTCGATGGATTCCGGCGTTCTGACGACCAGACCGTTCGGCCCCCAAGGCCCGTAATGAATATCATTGGTCGGGCCGAACAGGCCGACTGTCGGCCGGCCGGTGGCCGCCGCCAGATGCATCATGGCGGAATCGTTACCGACAAAAAGCCGGCAACGGCGCATCGCGGCAAACGTCGACAGCACGTCGACACCCATGCCGTCGATCAACCGATCCCCTGGCACACCGTCAAAGATCGGCTGCGCGGTCGCACGCTCGTTTTCCGCGCCGACCAGAAGCAGCCGCGAACCCTCCAGCGCGCCGCCTGGCGCCAGCAGCCGGTTGGCCAACTCCACAAAGCTTTGCGCCGGCCAGATCTTGCCTGGCCAAGAGGCGCCCGGCGCAATCGCGACGATGTCACCGCCATCACCAACAAGTTCGTGGGCCCGCTCTTCGTGGGTGGCATTGGTCCAGACATAGGGATCAAGTGGCGGTGATCCGAGAACCGACGCGTTCATCACCACACGGTGAACCGGCGCGGTGTTCTTGGGCAGAACACGCCGTTCCTCGGCACGCAACACATAGGGCATGGCCGTGCGCCGAAGATCGACGACAACCCGCCAGCGCTGCCCAACGGTCTCACGCCAAAGATCAAACCAGTGCAATGAATGACGCCGTTTGCGAATGACGTGGATGCGCGCCAGGCGTGGCGCTGCCTCGAACACCTTGGCGGCGGGCGCACCGCAAGCGATCGTTACCGCGTCATCGGGGTAATCGTCGAGCAGCCGTTTCAACACGCCCGACGAAAGAATGGCATCGCCAATATATGTCGAGGTGATGAACAGGATGGCCATGATGTCGAAAGCGCAGCGTGACTGCTGGGGTCAGTACGCGGCGTAGGACTTTTCTTCGGCGATGTCGGAACCCAGATGCTCGTTGATCTGCTTCTTCAGCGCCGCCCTCTGATCGTTCTCGACATAGACCGAGCGGGCGAGTTCGACAAACCGGGCGTCGAAATTCTGCGAACGCTCGTGTTCGCGGATCTCGTCCTCGATCTCCCAAAGCCGTTCGTTGACCGCTTTCAAAGCGCGCTTGTTGTCATCGATCACCGCGGACGGGTCGATGTGGCGTGATGCCGACAGTTCGAGTGTCGCTTTTTCACGCCGGATGTTCTCAAGCTTGGCGGGATCTAAGATCCGCTCTTCCTTGATCTCAAGGATCGTCAGCTTGTCCAACAGTTCCCCGGGCGAGACTTCCACGCTTATCCGCACATGTCCTCCATGGGCCGGCCCCAATTCAAGGGCGCATAAAGAGTGCGACGCACGCCTTAAGCTGTTGCCGGCAATGTTTCAAGGCGTCTGAAAGCTTGGAGTTCGCGGCAGGGCAAGGATGGGGTCGCGTATCCCGGCCTCCTGTCGCTTATCTCGCGGGCCGGGGCACCGACCATGTTCGTTTTTGCATCAGGCCTTACGGCCGCCAGCCTTTGTTTTCGGCTCGCCGGTCTCTTCGACCTGTCGACTGGATCCGCGCTTCTCGATCTTCTGCCAGTCTTTCATCAGTGACCAAACGACACCGCTCATCGGTCCACCAATCATTGTCAGTCTCCTTTCTTCAATCTGTTGTTTCCCTAAACGTGGCGCCGATACGGGCCTTGCGGGAGCCGCTAATTACGGATATCCGTTATGCGTTTGTGGAAGGTCAGCTGGCAGGAGCGATACACAGATGAATTGGGATGATCTGAAGATCCTGGATGCGGTTGCGGCGACGCGGAGCCTCTCAGCAGCCGCCAGAAAGCTCGGATTCAGCCAGCCCAAGCTGTCGCGGCGCCTGCGCGCGCTTGAGGATACGGTCGGCGCGCGCCTGTTCGACCGCCTGCCCACGGGCTTGGCACCAACGCCGGCGGGCGAACGGCTGATCCCGCTGGTCGCCGAGATGGCGGTCGCCGCCGAAGCGGTCGAGCGCCAGGCCCCGTCGCTGCCGGAAGCCGCCACCGGAACGGTCAGGATTTCGGCGCTCGAGACCCTGTGCGTGTTCCTGGGCGAACATATGGATGAGCTGTGCGATATCGCGCCCGGCCTATCGTTCGAACTGATTACCAACCATGCGGACGTCAGCCTGTCGCGGCGCGAGGCCGACCTTCTGATCCGGGCCTGCCTGCCCGATGGCGCCAGTCTGGTGTCGCGCCGTATCGCCGATCTGGCCTACGCGGTCTATGGCACCCATGACTATGTCTCGCGCCACCCTTCGGCGCAGTCGGACGCGATGTTCAGCGATTGCGCCTGGGTCGGCTTTGCCGAGGATCGTCTCTTCTTTCCCGGCGCCAAGCGCTGGCTGGATGAACGCACAGACCGTGCGCCCCTGGTGCAGGTGACCGAGATCGGGTCGGCCCATGCCGCCGTCCGGTCCGGTATCGGCCTCGGCGTCCTGCCCTGCGTCACCGGCGACGCCGACCACGATCTCGTACGGCTGAGTGAGCCCATTCCGGAACTGATGGACAAACTGCATTTGCTGATACATCGCGACGTCCTGCGCGAACCGGCGGTCCGAACCGCGACCGACGCGCTCGCCACGGTCTTCAAACGTCATCGTTCGGTGCTGATGAGCGAGCTGGCGGAGAAGGCCCGCGTTCAAGCAGCCTAACAGGTGAGAACACCCCGCTCGACCTGATCGCGCTCGATGGATTCGAAGAGCGCGCGGAAATTGCCTTCGCCGAACCCTTCATCGCCCTTGCGCTGAATGATCTCGAAGAAGATCGGGCCGATGACAGTCTTGGTGAAGATTTGCAACAAGACACCGCCGCCCGGCGAACCGTCGACAAGAATGCCGTGGCGCGCCAGGGCCTCGATATCTTCCGCGTGGCCCGGCAGACGCTCATCGGTCATGGCGTAATAGGTCTCCGGCGGCGGCGCCATGAAGTCGGTGCCGGCCGCTTCAAGCGCCTTCACCGTCGCGACGATATCGTCGGTGGCAAGAGCGATGTGCTGAATGCCCTCGCCGTGATAGGCCTTGAGATATTCCTCGATCTGGCTCTTGTCGTCAGCGCTTTCGTTGATCGGGATGCGGATCTTGCCGCACGGGCTCGTCATCGCCTTGGATTTCAGCCCCGTCAGCTTGCCTTCGATGTCGAAGTAGCGGAGTTCGCGGAAGTTGAAGAGCCGCTCATAGAAGCCCGCCCAGTCGTCCATGCGGCCGCGGTGTACGTTATGGGTCAGGTGATCGACGCCGGCGAGACCGACACCTTTTGGCGCCCATACCGGATCGAGCGAGGCGCCGTCGATCGGCACGAAGTCGATGTCATAGATCGACCCCTTCAAGCCATAGCGGTCGACCAGATAAATCAGGCTGCCGCCGATGCCCTCGATCGCCGGAATGTTGAGCTCCATCGGCCCGATGCGCGAGTCGACACCGCGCGCGCCCAACTCGATGGCGCGCGCGTAAGCCTTACCCGCATCGGCGACCCGAAGCGCCATGGCACAGGCGCTGGGACCATGAACTCTGGCGAACGACTGCGCGAAGCTGTCGGGCTCCGCGTTAACGATGAAATTGATGTCGCCCTGGCGCCACAACGTTACGTCCTTCGACCGATGGCGCGCGATGGCGCGAAAACCCAGTTGTTCGAAGAGCCTGGCAAGCTCGCGCGTATCCGGTGCGGTGTATTCGACAAACTCGAAACCGTTCGTTCCCATCGGGTTTTCGGCCGAGATACGGCCTGCCAATGCGTCAAAGCCCAGGGATGTGCTCATGACAACCTCCGCAGCTTGCGGGCTTCTTCGAGACCGTTCCAGAACACCTGCACACCGTCCAACATCTGGCGCCCGGCGGTGATGAAGCTCTCCTCGTCGAAGTCCAGGGGGCCGAAATAGAGATCCTTCAACTCAGCCATCGTGTGCGCGGCGTGCTGGTCCTCGATCTTGTCGTGCCAGCGGAAGAAGCCGAGGTTGAGATCGAGGCCGGACCGTACCTTGAAACTTTCAAGACCGGCGATCAGCTGTTTCCAGAAACCGGCGGCCGCCCAGTTCTCGACAGCAAAGCCGGCACCGGCGGAGACCGAAAAGTCGTCGCTGCCGTAGAGCCGGATCAACTCGTCGCAGAACGCCAGCGTCGCGGGCGTGCCGACCGACCGGCGGCCGAGATCGCCAAACCTCAAACCCAGCGGCGCGGCAAAGTGCAGCAGCCATTCGTAGTGGGCGGCGCGGAAACGGAAGGTGCCGCCATCGACCGTGCCTTCGATGCCGACGATGTCGGGGTCGACATCCTTGTCGGATGCCCCCTGCTTGTCTGTCTGCCGGGCGCGAAAGACGACACCCAACTCATTGGCCAGGATCTCCTTGGCGGCCCGCATCTCTTCCACATTGGCCGCGTTGATGACGCGCTGGGTCTGGGCGATCAGAAATTGGTTCGAGAAGACAGAGAACTGCCGCGTGAAATCGACGACGTCATCGTGGCTCAGCTCGGCACGGGCGAACCACGCGCAATAGCGGTTGTCGGTGATCGCGGGATGGCTGAACAGTTCCGCCGCAAGGCGGTCCTGAAAAAGATCAAACGACGACACCGCGTTGCCTAAAGCTGCTTGGCTCATGCTCCCTACACTCCCTTCGGCGCGGCGCGCGCCGACCAGTTGCCCCTGTGCCTTCCAATATGGGCGCATGACCACGCGAAGTCCTTGCGATGTCTTGGACCTAAGCTCTTAGGTATGCAAATATCGTGCATGGAGTAATCATATCGAGACGATTTCATGCACCCTGTTGACCTCGACCCCTTCGACGTCGCCATCTTGAACGCGCTCCAGGCCAACGCGCGGATGTCGAGCGTGGCCATGGCGGATCAGGTCCACCTGTCGTCATCCCAGATCACCCGGCGCCTGAAGCGGCTGGAAGAAACCGGTGTCATCCGCCGTTATGCCGCATTGCTGGAACCGGCGGCGCTGGGGCTTGGTCTTATGGCCTTCACCAGTGTTTCCCTGGACGTTCAGACCAAGGACACCGCCCATGACTTTCATCAGGCGATGCTGAAACTGCCGGCGGTGCTGGAGTGTTACTCAACGACCGGCGACGCCGACTTCTTGATCAAGATCGTCAGCCGTGATCTCGCGAGCTTCTCCGATCTTCTGATGAACGACATCATGCCGCTGCCCCATGTGCGCAACGTGCGTTCCAGCATCGTGCTAAGCGAGTTGAAGAACACGACGACGCTGGAACTGAATGACGTCTAGAGCGTCGCCTGTCTGTTTGGCATTACCTGCCCACTCCCCCGCCCGGCCAACCATGGCAGCATCCTCGGGGTGGCCGGGCGGGGGAGTGGGCAGGCCACGGACCGCGCGAGCGAGCAACAGCTTAGCGCGCACAAAGAAGACGGGCCGGACGTTGCCGCCCGGCCCGTGATCGCTCTTGTTTATGTGCCGTCAGGAACCGCCGGCCATCGCTTCGTCGACAAAGGGCTGCCAATAATCCTGGTTGGCATCGACCCATTCGCTGACGACGACCTCAAGGTCCTCGCCGTCGTTGTCGATACGGCCCATCAGCTCTTCCTGAATCTGGTTGTTCAGGTGATAGGTGTTGATGAAACGCCACGCTGTCGGCCACTGCTCTTCCATGCCGGGCCATGCCGACTTGAAGACGCGCGGCTTCTGCAGGCTGTACTCGTTGACCACGTCCTCGGGCATCTCGACCCAGCCGTAGTCCTGGGTGAACAGCACCCAATGGGGCGACCAGAACATCATGACCAGCGGTGACTGGCGCTCCACCGCGCTGTTCAACTCGGCAACCAGCGCGCCTTCGCTGCCGGCGGGAATGGCGACGAACGGAATGCCGGTACCCTCGATAATCTGTTCGGAACGGTTGCTCCAGTCAGCGGGATAGGAGACCAGACGCCCATCCGGCAGCGTCTCCGGCGTCGCGAACAGATCGGAGCAGCCGAGGAACGCATCCCAATCGGGCAGGCCCGGGCACAGTTCCTCGACATGGATCGGGTAGAGCCAGCCCTCACGCGCGTCGAGGCCGACATCACCGACATCGGCGACACTGCCGTCTTCCAGTTTGCTGGGGAAGTACTCGCCCAAATTGTTGTCCCACAGCTCCAGACCCAGATGGATCTGGCCGTCGGCGATGGCATTGGCCATCGGCAGCACGGCCGCCGTTACGTACTCCACGTTATAGCCCATGCGCTCCAGGATCTGCCCGGCGATGTGCGACGTGATGTGCTGACCGGTCCACTCGTTGATCCCGATGACGATCGGCTCATCGGATTCCGGTACGTTTTGTGCCTGTGCGCCGGTCGCAAGACCGATGGCAAGCGCGACGCCAGCCACGGCGCCCAAAAGCTTTCTGCCCAACAAACCCATAACGTTTCCTCCCACTTCTTGCTTGTGACCTCTAAGTGCGTTCGCCCGCCTGCAACGTGCATCGCGGACGCGACATGAAGTCATTCTAATCATGTGAAACGGGATTCAGAAACCCCGGCGCAGGCCAATCAGACTTATCGCAGTGTCCTGAACCCATCGGCGACCTCAACCAGGGCCCGCGCAATGCCGGGCTCGCTGACCGCATGTCCGGCATCGGCGACGACGAGATAGCGGGCCTCCGGCCAGGCCCGCGCCAGCGCATCCGCGCCGGAGGGTGGACAAACGACATCGTAGCGACCCTGGACGATCGCGCCGGGAATGGCGCGAAGAGGTTCGATTTGGCGCAGCAGCTGGTTCGGCTTCAGCCAAGCCTTGTTCGCGAAATAGTGACACTCCAGGCGCGCCAGGCTGAGCGCCTTTGTGTCGTCAGCGAAGTCGTCGACCAGCCCGGGATTGGGCAGCAGTGTCACGCAGGATCCCTCGTAGCGGGCCCAGGCCCGCGCCGCCGGCAGGTGAACCGCGGGATCCCGATCAAGCAGACGGCGGTGGTAGGCAGAAAGGAGATCACCGTGCTCGTCGTCAGGAATGGCCGCGAGAAAATCGCGCTCGGCTTCGGGGAAGAACCGGCCCATGCCATGCAAGAACCAATCGATGTCGCTATCGCGGCACAGAAAGATGCCGCGCAGCATTAGGCTGATGCAGCGTTCGGGATGAGTCCCGGCGTAGGCCAGCGACAGCGTGCTGCCCCACGATCCGCCCGCGACATGCCAACGTTCGATGCCAAGCTGTTCGCGCAGACGCTCCATATCCGCGACCAGATGCCAAGTCGTGTTATCCGTCACATCAGCGTGGGGCGTTGAACGGCCAACGCCGCGCTGGTGGAACAGCACGATGCGGTAGTGATCGGGGTCGAACAGGCGTCGGGCCTCAGGCGATGTCGGCGCGCCCGGCCCGCCATGAACGTAAACGACCGGCACGCCATCGGGATTGCCTGCCTGATCCCACGCCATGGTGTGGCGATCATCCAACGGCAGCATGCCGGAGTCATAGGCCTCAATGGCCGGATAAGGCGTTTTCTGAGTCATCGGCGGCACCTCTACCACTAATTTGCGCCGATCCACGGCGAGACGGTAAAATGCCGCCAACAATCGGGGCACACCTTATAGCCAATGATGCCGATCAGGTCCTATCTGGCTGACCGACGCCTGCAGCGGGCGCTTATCGCCGCCACTGGCGCGCTTGTCATCGTCGCCATCGTCATCGTGCTCGCGACGACGTCACGCTGGCGCCATGTCACTGTGACGAGTACCCACCGGTTGCTGGCCCTCTATGAGTCCATGGACTACAGCCTGCAGCCGATCCGCCAAGACGGCAGCCCGGTGCCGCGCATCGATGTGCTCGCCATGCCCGACGACTGGGATACCCTGGCGTCGACAGACGACAAGAAACGCGGCTTCTTCAAGACGGTGCTGCCATTGGTCCTGCTGGCGAACCGCGGCATCGTCGAGGAACGCACGCGGATAGAAGCGCTCGAATCCGCCTATGCCGACAGCGGAACACTCAGTGGCAGCGACCTCGATTGGTTGCATGATCTCGCGAAACGCTACCGCTTGGATGTGGATGAGGACGATGAAACGGACACTCTGTTAAAGCGCCTGTTGACGCGCGTTGATATCGTGCCGCCCTCCATGGCCTTGGCCCAGGCAGCGATCGAGAGCGGCTGGGGCGGCTCGCGGTTTGCCCTTGAGGGCAACGCGCTGTTCGGTCAATGGACGTGGGATGGCGAAGGTATGCGGCCGATGCAGGCAGATGCGGACGCGACCTACCGTGTGGCCAGCTTCAAGAACCTCCTGGAGTCGGTCGAAGCCTACATGCTGAACCTGAACAGTCAGGGCGCCTATGGCGACTTCCGGCGCATCCGCGCCGCCCAACGCGCCCAGGGCGACATTCCGGACGGCCTGACACTCGCCACCACGTTGGTGCATTATTCGCAGGAAGGCGCCGTTTACCCCGCCAAGGTCGATAGCATCATTCGCGGCAACCAGCTCGCCCAACTCGATAATGCGATTCTCGACAGCGGCGGCACGGGGCTGATCATCCAAACTCGCTAAGGCAGGGCGCGCAACCGATGTCAGACGTAGCAAACCGACACAAGCGTTGGACCAAGGTAGCGATCGTTGTCGCCGCCCTTATCGTCGTCCTGGCCGTTGTCGTCATTTATGAAGAAGAAACGTCGCGGTGGGAATCGGTCGAGGTCGATGGCACCGACGGCCTTCTCGCACTTTATGAGTCCAACGACTACATCCTCGCGGTGCTCGGCCGCGGCGACCCGGACGCGCCACGGATCAATGTCGTCGAGATTCCAGCCGATTGGGCGGATGTCTCGGACGTCGACAAGAAAAAGGACGGTTTCATCCGCACCGTCTTGCCGCTTGTTCTGCTGACCAACCGCAACATCATGGATGATCGCAAGCGACTTATGGAACTGGACAAGACACTGTCCGGTGGCGGCTCGATCAGCGACGACGATCAGTCATGGCTGCAAGACCTTGCGACACAATACCGCGTTGATACGGAAGGGCAGGACGATGCCGCCTTGGTCAAGGCATTGTTGCCGCGCGTCGATATCGTGCCACCGTCCCTTGCCCTGGCGCAGGCAGCCGTTGAGAGCGGATGGGGCCAGTCGCGGTTCGCCCTCAATGGCAATGCGCTGTTTGGTCAGTGGACTTGGGGCGATGACGGCATCCAGGCTGAAGATTCTTCAAGCCGCGTCGCCAGCTTCGAACAGCTCATCGATTCGGTCGAGGCCTATATGCTGAACCTGAACAGCGAGGGCGCCTACGAATCGCTGCGCAACAAACGCGCCGATCAACGGGCCCAAGGCGACCAGCCCGACGGTCTGACCCTCGCCGCGACCCTCGTGCACTATTCTGAGGAAGGCTCGGCCTATGCGGAGAAGATCGAAGGCATGATCCGCGACGACAAACTGGCGCCGTTGGATACGGTCGTTCTCGACGATGACGAAATCGGGCTTCTGGTTCAAACGCGGGACTGACGTACGCCGCGTCACGCGCCGGGCGGCAGGGACTTCGCCGTCGTCTGGATGACGTCCCACGCCCGCATCACATGGTCGCGGGTCGTTGCGCGCGCACCGACAGAAAAACGGATGGCGTAGCGGCCACGCACCATGTTTTGGGTCACGTAGAGCGCGCCCGAATCATTCAGTTTTTGCAACAGACGTTCGTTCAGCGCGTCGAGGCGTACCTCTGCATCTTCGTCTGATTGATCGGCGAACAGGCGCGGTTTGTAGCGGAAGGAAAAGAGCGCCAGCGACCGGGCCGACGTAATCTCGAAATCCGGGTGCGCCGCGACCGCCTCGGCAAGCTCTTCGGTCCAGGCGATATGGTCGGCGATCATCGCCTTCAAACCCTCGGCACCGTAATAGCGCAACACGAACCACAGCTTGAGCGCGCGGAAGCGACGGCCCAGCGGCACACCCCAGTCGCGATAGTCAATGACGTCGCCGGTTTCCGCCGACGTCAGATAGGCCGGGTTGATCGCGAACGTACGCTGCAAGGCCGCGGGGTCGCGGACCCAATGGGCCGTGCAGTCGAAGTTGGTCAGCAGCCATTTATGCGGGTTCATGGCGATGCTGTCGACGGCGTCAACGCCCTCAATCATCCAGCGTTGATCTGGCAGCACCAGCGCTGAGCCCGCCCAGGCCGCATCGACATGAAGGAACAGGTTCTCGCGGCGGCAGATCTGACCTATCGCCAACAGCGGATCGATACCGCCCGTGCCGGTCGTGCCCAAGGTGGCGACGACACACGCGGGCGTTATGCCCGCGGCGCGGTCGGCTGCGATCGCGTCGGCCAGCGCTTCCGGGCGCATCGCGAACCGATCGTCCGTCGTGATCTTTCGCACCGCTGCGCTGCCGTAGCCGGCGATCTTGGCGCCCTTCTCGATCGACGAGTGAGCTTCTTCGGAGACATAGACGGAGAGGCGCACGCCGTCGGCGCCAAGCGCTGTCAGGCCGACCTCGTTGGCCAGCCCATCGGTCACGCGTTCGCGCGCCATCAACAGGGCGACGAGCGTAGCGTCGGACGCGGTCGACTGAATGACGCCCGCTAGCCCATCGGGCAGGCCCAGCAACTGGCGCAACCAGTCGAGGACCCGTGTCTCCATTTCGGTCGCCGCGGGCGATGTTTGCCACAGCATGCATTGGGCGGCGAGGGTCGCTGTCAGCATCTCGGCCAAGATCGAGGGTGGACTGGCGTTCGCCGGAAAGTACGCAAAGAAGCTGGGATGCTGCCAATGGGTCACTCCAGGCAGAACAATACTCTTGAAGTCTTGCAGGATCGCGGCCATCGGCTCGCCAGTTTGCGGAGGCGCAGGAGGCAACTGGTCGGCAATTGCGCCAGGCGAAACCTGGGCGCGAACCGCATGGTCGCCGACTCCCGCCAGGTAGTCCGCCATCCAGTCGACCAAGGCGTGCGCCTCGCGCCGGAAGTCTTCGGTCTTCATGTCTTCGAACGACATGCCAAATCCCCTTGTTCATGAGGCCGCTTGGATCGTCGGACAGGCTTTGTCCCGGTCAGCGCAACACACTTCATGGTCGCACGTCGCGCGTCACGCCTCTACACTGCCCTACCTGCCTTGTGTTTCGGGAGTTCCCGATCCTTGTCGTCTGCCAACCACGCGCCGAAGGGCCTGACGGGACCCTTGCTTGGCATCGTCTGCATTGCTGCGGCGGTTTTCCTGTTGTCGGCGTCGGACGCCATTATCAAGGCCCTGCGCGAAGAGCTGCCGACACTTGAGATCATCGCGATCCGCAGCGTGTTCGGCCTGGTGCCCGTTCTGATTATCCTGCAGGTACAGCACGCCTGGTCGAGCCTGAAGACAAGGCGACCGGTCGCTCAGATCGTACGCGGCGTTTTGATCGTCATCTCCTACGCGCTATTTCTGGAAGCGCTCGCGGTCATGCCACTGGCGACCGCTGTCGCCTTGACCTTCTCGGCGCCCATCTTCGTCGCGGCGCTGTCGCCCCTGGTTTTGAAAGAGCAGGTCTCGATCAAGCGTTGGATCGGTGTCTTCATCGGTTTCGTCGGTGTGCTGGTCATCATGCAGCCGGGACCCGATACGTTCAGGCCGGATGCCCTCTTTCCGCTAGGCGCGGCCCTCGCCTATGCCAGCGCGTCGCTCTTGGCGCGACGGCTCGGCGCTACCGATCCGCCGGCGGCGACCGCCTTCTTTACCGGCGTGATGTTCTTCTTTGGCTCGGCGCCCTTCGTTGCCGCCGTGCCAAGTGTGTGGATTACGCCGACAACGGATCATCTTTTGTTGTTGGCGCTTTGCGGTTTCGTCGCCGGCACCGCGCACTTTTTGATCATTGCCGCCTATCGTCACGCCCAGGCATCAATGGTCGCACCGTTCGAGTACACCGCCCTGGTCTGGGCCGCGCTCTTCGGCCTTGTGTTCTACGACGAGCTGCCGGACTTCGTGACCTTCTGCGGCATCGCGCTGATCATCTCGGGCGGCCTATGGATTATCTATGGCGAGCGCAGGCGCTCAGTCGCCTGAATCGCCGGTGACGTGGCGTTCCAGCAGGTCCATCCGGTCGACGCCGAAGAAGAGCTTGCCGCCCGCGACAAAACTCGGCACGCCGAACAGGTCCTGGTCGACAGCTTCTTGGGTGTTGGCGTCGACAGCGGCCTTGTAGGCGGCATCTTCGGCTATCTCCGAAATCGGCCGTGGACCCAAGCCGACCTTGTCGGCCACCGCCTGCAGCGCGGTGAAATCCGAGATATCCATCGCTTCCGACCAGTACCCCGTCATCACCGCGCTGACGAAAGCTTCGGCCAGACCTCGCTCACCCGCATAGACGCACGCACGCAACGCCCGAGAGGGCCGCAAGGGGTAATCAGGGTGAGGCCGCAGCGGCAGACCATAGAGCGCGGCGTGATCTTTTAGATCCTGTTCGTACCACGCGACCCGACCGGGACTTTGCTTGAGCGGCTGCATCCCGTCGATCAGGGTCATCAGGTTCGCCAGATGCAGCGGCCGCCAGACGACATCCGATCCTACGCGCCGTGCGAGATCACCGATGCGTTGGCTCGCCAGATAACACCAGGGGCTATGCACATCGAACCAGAAGGTGATGGCGGCGCTCACGATGCCTTCGGCCAGATCAGTGGAAACGCCGGTGCATCCATGGGATCGCCGTGTTTAAGCGTGACATCGGGAAACGGTGGCGACGTCATGCCCGGGCGCTCGGCAAAGCTCGCGTCGTCGCCTACCCACCGCGACGAGAACGCGCGCCGGCGCGTGTCAAGCGATCGGTTGGGCGGCGCGCCATGCAAGGTGCGGAACGAGAAGGCGACCGCATCGCCCGGCTCCAACGCCCATCCCAGGATCTCATAGTCCTCGCGGTGACCGTCGATATCGGGCAGCGCCTCGAACGTGCCGTCGTCATAAAGCGGCGTCTTGTTGAAACGCTCGGGCGTGAAGAAACGGCCCCAGGCGTGGGACCCACCGACGAACTCAAGTGTCGTCTCGCGCGGCACCGGGTCCAGCACCAGCCACAGGCTGCACGTCATCGCGCCGTCGACGCAGTAATAGGGCTGATCCTGATGCCATGGCGTCGCGATCGACGTGCCCGGCTCCTTGACCAGGACATGCTCGTGGAACAGGCGCGCTGTGGTCGAACCCATGAGCGCGGCGGCAACGCCGGATGCATCCGAGCCGAACAGGAACTCCCGGTACTCAGGGATACGGTCCCAACTGCAGTAGTCGCCGAAGAAGCGGCGGCCCTCGTCATCGTCGTAGATGCGCGCGATCGGACTGGGCGCCGCCATGTTGGCCTCGATGCCGCGCTGCAAGGTCTCAACCCAGTCGGTGAACACGCCATAAAGCGGCACCGCGCCATCGCGGCGAAACGCGTCGACAACCTTGCTGTCCAGATCGTACGCCATCGCTTACCATCAATCAGATAGTCCAGAGCTTGGCAAGGCCAGTCCCTTCGCGCAAGCCGGTTGACGGGGCCGACCGGCGCCCTAACCTCGGCCTCTCACGTTTCCCCGGAGGTATCGCGTGGCGCAACAGCTCGAAGTCTTTCAATCCCTATGGGCGATGGAGCGGCGCGCACCCGACGGCAAGGAGTGGTCGCTGCCGGAGAAATTCCGCATGATCGCCGAGGGTGGTTATGACGGCCTCTCCATCGACATGGCGGCCAGCGACATTCCGACCGTCGAAGAAGCCCGGCCCCTGTTCAAGGAGTTCGGCCTGGAATGTCTGATCGTCGCTTTTCCGCACGAGGTCGAGGATCTTAAACCGGTCTACGACATGGCTCGTGAACTGGGTGCGCGCCTTGTCGCAATCAACGCCGTCACCTTTCCGTTCACGCCTGAGGAAGGCGCTGATTTCGTGCAGCGTTCCCTGGACCTTGCGCGGGAGAGTGGTGTTGAAGCGCATTTCGAGACCCATCGCCTGACATTGACCACCGACATGCTCTACACGATCCAGGTCATGGATCTGGTGCCGGAGATGGAGCTCGTCTGCGACCTCTCACACTTCGTTGTCGCGCGCGAGTTCATCGTGCCGCCCGATGACTTCCATGCCGAGCAAATCGACCGCGTCCTCAAACGCTGCGTCGGTCTACAAGGTCGGATCGCGACACGTGAACAGGTCCAGATTCAGCCGACGTTCGCCCAGCACAAGGCCTGGGTCGATCTGTTCTGGTCGTGGTGGGAACAGGGTTTTCGCTATTGGCGGGCGCGCAAAGGCCCGGACGCCATCATGAATTTCCTGTGTGAGTTGGGCCCGCCGCCTTACGCCATCACCAACGCCGATGGCAACGAGTTGTCGGACCGATGGGAGGATGCACAACAGTTCAAGGAGGGTATCCGCGCGCTGTGGGCGCGTCTGGAGGCGGACGGCTCCCCCTAGAGCGGATCATGGTCAGATGGAACCGCTTGACGGTCCCATTTGACCATGTGAATCCGCTCTCCATCTGAGAGTAGAGCAGATTCACCTGCCTTGATGCTATCGCGAAGCGATTCCATCAAAACAGGGTCTGCTCTAGTGCTGAGCATCGGCCTGCTGCAGGACCCAGCCGTTACCGTCGGGGTCGCTGAACATCGCAAAGCGGCCCCAGGGTGTGTCGCCGACCTCGGTGATTTCGACACCCTTGGCGGCTATGGCATCGCGGTCGGCCTCGATGTCATCGGAGTTCAAGACCAAACCTTGCACCGATCCCGCCGGCATCTTGTCGAGCCAGGTCACCAGCGTCAGACTTGTCTCCGCCCCCTTCGGGCCGACCTGGACCCAGCGCTGGTCGGGGCCCATCGGGTTATCGCGTATGACCTCGAAGCCAAGCGTATCGGCATAGAAGTCCCTGGCCGCGGCCTGGTCGGACACGGGCACGGAGATAATCGCAATGCGGTTGAGTGACATGGCTCTTTCCTTGGTCGGCGCTCTCCCCGACTATAGGCCATCCAGCTCACGCCACGACACCGCCTGCACAAGCCCCAGACCATGACAACGCTTCCCACCGACGCCCAACGCATCGGCGCCTGCCTCGCCCACCACACCGCGCAGATGCCTGATGGCGAGGCGTGCGTGCATCACGACCGGCGCGTTTCGTTCAGCGAACTCCACGGCGACGTCACGCGATGGTCGAAGGCATTGATGGCGGCCGGTGTCGAACCCGGCGACCGCGTCGCCATGCTGACGGCACCGTGCATCGAATGGCTGACGGTGATGCTCGCCGTGACCGACATCGGCGCGATCTGGCTCGGCTATCATCCGCGCTACCAGCCCCCGGAGTTCCGGCACGTCACGGATCTTGCCAGGCCAAAGGTCGTCGTCGCCTTTCGGAACATCCATGGCCGCGACTACAGCGAGGAACTGGATGGCATGAATGACGCAGCGTCGGGCGTCGAGAAACTGGTCGTGCTGGACGACACCGATGCCCTCCTGGCGGCCGGCGACGCTGTTGCCGACGACGCACTCGCACGTCGGCAGAACGCGGTTCAGCCGGACGACACCGCCATCATCATCTTTACATCCGGCACCACGGGTCAGCCGAAAGGCGCGATGGTACGCCACCGCGCGCTGCTGACCGGCGCCAAGACCGAATCGGAACACTGGCCAGCGACACGTCCGCGCATCCTGCACATGATGCCGGTCAATCACATCGCCGGCGCCGGCATGGTCGGTGTCTTCGGTCTTTATGCCGGCGGCACGCTGGTGTTCCAGGATAGATTCGAGGCCGGCGACATGCTGCGCCTGATCGAACAGGAGTCGATCAGCTTTCTGTTGGGCTCGCCGGTGCAGTTTCACATGATGGCCCACCACGGCGAGCTGGAACGCCGCGACCTCTCCAGCCTCGCTTACACGGTCTGGGGCGGCGCGCCGATGGCCAAGGACCTGATCGAACGTCTAAACCGGCTGCCCGGCCATCTATGCACGGCCTTCGGCATGACCGAACTGGGTCTTTATGCCACCTATTCGGACCTCGACACGCCGTTGGATGTTCTCAGCGCCACCATCGGCCGGCCCCATGCGGACTATGATATCCGCGTCGCCGATGCGGACGGTCGTATCGCCTCGGCCGGCGAGGAAGGTGAGATCCAGGCGCGCGGCGACTGGCTCTTCGCCGGTTACTTCGGCAACCCCGAAGCGACCGCGGACGCCTATACGGCGGACGGCTGGTTTCGCACCGGCGACATCGTGAAAGTGTCGCCGGACGGCAACCTGGAGATCGTCGGCCGTGTGAAGGAAATGTTCATTTCCGGCGGTTTCAACATCTACCCGCGCGAGGTCGAAATCGTTCTGGAAAGCCACACGGCGACCGGTCTGGTCGCCGTTCTCGGTGTGCCGGACGATACCTTTGGCGAGGTCGGCCACGCCTTTATCGAGCTTCTGCCAGGCCATGAGGTGAGCGCCGACGAGCTCAGCGCCTGGTGCCGCGATCACCTGGCCAACTACAAGGTGCCCAAAGTCTTCGACATCCGGCCTGAACTGCCGCGCCTGCCGATCGGCAAAATCGATAAGCAGGCGCTGAAAAGGATGCTGGACTAAACGAGAGAGGTCCCGTCGCTACCGTCTATTCCCCGGGAACCGGACACGGTGACTAGCCAGTCTGCTTGCCCTTTTCGGGTACCTCGTGGGCGACCATAATCCGCGAGACCGCGGCCACCGCCAGGCCGGTTGAGAGCCCGAACAAGAGAATGCCGCCGGCCGCCTCCAGGCTGCTCAAGAGTTGCCAGCGTTCGCTCAGCACGATGTCGCCATAACCCAATGTCGTGAACGTTACGGTCGAGAAATAGAGCGAATCCGTCATGTTGGGGAACTCGCCCAGGTGAATGTAGAGCGCGGCCCAAAGCCAGATCTCGATCGTGTGGGCGAACAACAGGCCCATCATGATGACGACCATGGTGATCGTCGCGCCGAAATAGAAACTCGATTTGAGCCAAGCGCCAGCGTGACGGCGCAGGATACCGAGCAGGATGGCCATGGCGGCAATGTGGACGGCGACACAAAGCGCCACCATGCCCGAACCCAAGAGCAGTTGCTGAACCAGCATGGCGCATCATAAGGCGATGATGTCGCGTCCGTCATGCCCGGACTATCCACATGCATGGCAGGACTGTTTATCACTCAAAAGTCGTCCTATGCTTGTTCCGTCATGACTGCGACACGCCCCAATGCCGTCCCGGTCCCGACCCGCGACGTCGCGCAGGCCAAGGCCGATATCGCCCACGCGGGTTATGGGATCCTTGAAGGCGCGCTGGATGAGGCGACCACGACGGCGATCCGCGACCGGCTGTTGGATCAGGCGACAGCCGAGCGCGAGCGACAGGTCGATGTCAGCAACTCCGCGGTCGAACCCGACGACGATGTGAACCAGTGGGTCACCATGCTGCCCAACAAGGGGCCGATGTTCCGCGCGCTGATCAACAATGACGGTTGTCTCGGCCTCGTGCGCTCCGTCCTGGGCGATGATGCCATCCTCTCGGAGTTCTCCGCCCACATCACCTGGCCGGGCAATAAGGAAATGGCGCTCCACACCGACCAGTGGTTCATGCCCCAGCCGGCCCTGCCCGGCGAACATCGCAACCGGGTCAGCGAGATCACCCGCGCCGAGCAGCCGTTCGGCGGGCCCGAGCCCGCCACATGGGCGATCAACGCGCCGGTCGTCACCAACGCCATGTGGGCGATCACCGATTTCACGCGCGAAAATGGCGCGACCCGCCTGGTGCCCAAAAGCCACCTTTCCGGCAACCATCCCGCGCCCGACACGGCCTATGACTGTGTCTTTGCCGAGGCACCGGCCGGCAGCCTGGTCGTGTGGGAAGGCCGGACCTGGCATGCGGCAAGCCTCAACACCGGCACGACGCCGCGCATGGGCATCACGACCCATTGGTGCGCGCCCTTCATGCGCCAGCTTCTGAACTTCACCTATGGCTTGCGGCCGGAGGTTGCCGCCGACCTCACCGAGCACGAACGTGCGGTGATGGGTTTCAAGATCTGGAGCACCTATGGCGCCACCGGTGACTTCAACGCCACATGGGCGACACCTGGCGTTGAGAACCCGGGCGAGATGTCGACGCACGACGAGACGGACGTCTTCTCTATACCAGAGGACTAGTCCGAAGGTGTTTGAGTCATACGATATAGACGAACGTAACGCTCCCTGAACCCCTACACTTCATCCTTGGTGGACACGTCGCGAACTGCCGTAGACGCAACGCGCATTGTGCGCAGGCGACTCATGGCCTGAGACGTAGCGCTTGAGCGTCGATCGGCAGAACCGCAGTCCGCCAAGGGAGCGCGTACAGTCATGGACAGCGGATCGAAAGAGAGCACCTCAAAGATTGCTGCCGCTATTGCCGCCGCTTTCATGGTGACGACATCCACAGTGGCGTTGGCAGAGACCGGTGAGTCGCCACAAAGCCAGAACACGACGGTTTCGATCATCATTCCTGAACGGGTCAGCGTCCGGGAAGTCGACGAAGTCAGCGCGGGCGCGTCGGCCCTCGCCAGCGACGAACAGGCTGCGGTCAATCTTTGCGTCTGGTCGCAGGGTGGCGCCGCTGACGCCTACCAGGTGACCGTGATTTCCGATACCGGCGACTACAAGCTGACCAACGCTGAGTCGTCTGGCGATGTCGACTTTACGGTGGAATGGCGAAACCAGGCGACCCAATCCAACGGCACAGCCGTTCCCTACAACACGGCAACGCCACTTGTGCCTTTAGCGCCAACGACGCCCACCTGTGGCGGAGATGGAAACAGCAATTCAACGATCGTTGTCGACATTGCCGAAGGTGATCTATCGCTTCAGAAGGCGAACGCGGCCGGTTATGATGCGACCCTGACCGTCACCGTGGCCGCCGCGCCCTGACCGATCCAGAAACACCACTCAACGTAGGTGATTCGCACATCGTGTTCATCGAAGCCGGATCATGTCCGACGCTCGAGATAGATGTGCGTTAGACGTCTTCCCAGGGGAAACTGTCCAGCCGTTCGGCGCCGTCCGCGGTGACAAGCACCTGGGTCTCCAGCTTGATGCACTCGCTGCCTTTTTCGCCGATCAGGCTCTCGACACATACCGTCATGTTTTCTTCGAAGTGGCCGTCATAGCCGTGCTCGAAGTCGGGATGCAGCAGCACCACCGGCCACTCGTCAGCCATGCCGACGCCGTGGACGGCGAGCGAATAACGATAGGGTTGGTGTTTCTCGGGGATGCGCCAGGACTTCTCATTGAATTCGCGGAAGCTGACGCCCGCTTTGACGAGCGCCAGGTTATGGTCGATCTGCTCGCGCGCGGTCAGATAGAGCTCGCGCTGGCGATTGGTCATCGCAACGTGTCCGCACGTCCATGACCGCGAGAGATCGGCGCAATAGCCATAGGGCCCGATCATATCGGTGTCGAAGCTGATCATGTCGCCTTCCCGGCAGACATAGTCCGAACACTCGGCATACCAGGGATTGGTGTGCGGGCCGGCAAGCAACAGCCGCGTCTCCAGCCAGCCGCCGCCCGAGCGCGCGTTCTCGTGATGCAGCTCGGCCCAGATCTCCTGTTCCGTCTTGCCCGGCAGCGAAGCCTCGTACATGCGCGCCATGCCGGCCTCGCAGACCCGGATCGTCCAACGCATCAGGTCCAGTTCATCGGCGCTCTTGATGGCGCGCGCGCGTTCGGTCAATTCCTGACCCTCGACATAGGTGTAGCCCAGGTCTTCCAGGGCCTTCAGGCCAGGCGGTTCGATCTTGTCAATGGCAAGACGCCGGTTGCCGCCGCCATGGGCGCGCATGAGCTCGTCGATTTCGCCGGCCCAGTGTTCGAGCCTTTCGTCGCCGCGGTCGCCGGCCGCCATGTAAATCCATGACGTCGCCCGGCGCACCTCGTCGACCGCGGCGATGCCATCGCTCAAATGTTCGGCGTCCTTGAACTCGAACAGCACGGCGGGGCCGTCGGTGAAGATGAGCGCGTAGCGCACGGCGTTATGCAGCGCCCAAAGCTGCATGTTCGTGACATCGAGCGCGTAGTGAATGTTGACGGGGTCATAAAGCAGGATCGCCGCGCAATCGTGCTTTGCGAGTTCGCCGCGCAAACGCCCCAGACGATAGGCGCGCGCGGCCTCCAGCGTCGACACAGGCAACGGACTTTTCAGCGGTTTGTCGGCGCCCTCTTCGTTCAGATAGGTCGCCTTGCGTGGGTCTTTGAAAACCTCGGCCATGACCTTCAGCCTGCCCTTCCGTAAAAGCCGATGCGCTCGGCTTCGCTGAACGCGACCCCGGCGTTCTCGTAATAGGAAAAGACAGCGATGATGCGGTCACGTCCACCCTCGACCGGCGTGACCCGATGCGCGGTGTTCTTGCCCTTGAAGACATTCAACGTGCCCGGCGCCAGCGGCAGCGTCATGACTCCCGGATCGCGGCCTTGAAGCAGGTCGGCGACGCCGTCGTAGTTGGGATCGCAATCGGTACGCAAACCCTGGCGGTATTGGAAGTCGCCGCCCGACACCGGCGCCTGCAACAACAATGTCGTCGTGAACTCCGAACGGTCGAAGTGCCAATTGAGCGCCTCGCCCGCGTGATAGGCCATGACATTGGCGCACGCTAACGGATCGTCCATGGTGTAGAGCACCGGTTTTTCCATGACATCGGCCAGGAACGCCGCAAGCGGCGGCCATTCATAGATCCGGCAGACCAGGCTGTCGGGAATCTGGTCCGCGCACACCGTGTGGTTGACCGTCTCGAATTCCGTCAACGCCGGATGATCGCGCGCCAGGCCGTCGACTTCGGGCAGGAAGTAGATGTTGTGACGCCGGCTGTGGGTGAACGCGCGCTCGCGCAGCGTGGGCGTGACCTCCGTAACAATCCGCTCGAGAGCGTCCGGCCGAACCAGGCCTTCCAGATTGAACAAACCGTGGGTTTCGAGCTCGTCGCGGCAGCGGTCGACAAGCACGGCGTAGTCGTCAGATGCCATCCGGTCGAGCGGATATCGATTGAGATCAAGAATGTCGTGCATCGGGCGGGACCACCTTCTGAACGAGGGTCAAACGTCTAAGACCGCACACTATCGACGCTTGCCAGCGAACGTCCAATCATCGCGCCGCTGCAGTTTCATGCATGCGATTAATGAAAATGTCGACACCTACCACCATGTGATCGGCGAATGGGTGATGATCTCGTTGTGGTCGTCATGGACGATCAGGTTTTGCTCGTGGGCGGCGGTGCCAACACCGTCGACATGCAGGAAGGCCTCGATACCCAGCACCATGCCGGCATCGAAGCGGTCGTCTTCGGCCGACATCTTCAGACCGATGTAAGGGTGTTCCCAATAGAGGCCGGTGCCGTGGCCATAGAGTGGCCATTGGTCGTTCATCTGGCTGCCGCCCTCGGCAAAACGCGCGCTCATCTCATCGCCAAGACGTGCGACGTCGTGCACCAGGACGCCCGGTCTGATCGCCTCGATCACCGCGTCGACGATGGCAATGCAGTTCTCGATCAAGGCGCGCTGATCGCTGGTCGGCTTGCCGCCGGCGACCGCCGTGCGGCCGGGATCGAGCCAGTAGCCCTGATAGATGATACTGTCGAGCCAGCCGCGAACGAGGTCACCGGACTTCGGCACGTCGGTCGAGCAGCCGGTGAAGGGGTTGGTCGCCCAGCGCGAGATCTGCTCGCCATGGGCGACCGGTATCATTTGGCAGGTCGCGCCACGGCGCAGCAGGGTCGCCACCGCATCGGCAACCGAGTCGGCCTCGCTGGCGCCGCCGACCAGGCCGGTCATCAGCGCGTTGAGCGCCTCGGTCGCGATATCACCGGCCTCGCGGCACCGTTCCTGTTCCCGGGCGCTCTTGATGCGACGGGGCCGCTGCACCAGCAGATCGTCGACCGACCACGCGACGTCGGGTGCGGCCTCCTGCAGCATCGACCAGTAGCGCATGGGCAGAAAGTCGCTGCCGGTCAGCACAACATTGCGGGCGCCGGTCTGGGTCAGGCGGCGGCCGGTGGCGGCAATCGGGTTGGTGCTGCCCTCGACCCGGTCGGTCGCGATGAGCTCGCGCCGCGGGTCCGGCTCGTCGATGATCAGTTCGGGCACCTCGCCCGGCCTCATGATGACGGCGTACAGCGAACGGGCCGTGTTGAGCGGGTTGTCGACCTCCTGGCCGGAAGCGCATGAATAGTGGTTGGTCAGATAGAGCACATCGCCGCAGCGGTCGTAGCTGCCGCCGCCCTTGCCCCAGATCACCGCGGCGTCATAGCCGCCGTCACCGATCGCCCTGTTGACTGCTGCCCACCGGCTTTCGTACTCGTCGGGCGGAAACAATCCGCTTTCCATGTACCTCTCCATGCTGGGATCAACCAACGCTAGACGTTGAATCGGCCCGCGCCAAGCCGCCGGAGGCTTGGGATAGTGTCGAAGATGGCTTATCTAACAGAACGAAGACGGATGGAGAGACCATGTCCGACAACGCCCTGAACGACGACTTTTCAGCGCTGGCCGTCATGGACACCGCTGCCATGGACTGGCAGGCGAGCCCCAGCCCGTCGGTCTGGCGTAAACGTCTCGAGCTGAGCGGCCCGGCGGAGGCCGGCCGCGTCACGTCGATCGTACGCTATGACGCCGATAGCCGGTTTCACGAACACCCTCATCCCGACGGCGAGGAGATCTTTGTGCTGGAGGGTGTTTTTTCCGACGAGCACGGCGACTATCCGCCTGGTAGTTTTCTGCTGAACCCCGAAGGCTTCAACCATGCGCCGCGCTCAAAAGACGGCTGCGTCCTGTTCGTGAAGCTGCGCCAATATCCCGGCCTCGACCGCAATCAGATCAAGGTCGACACGGCGAGCGCGCCCTGGCGTGCCGGCTCGGTCGACGGCATCAGTGTGCAGGACCTCTATCACGAGCCCGATCATCCCGAACGGATATCCCACGTACGTATCGAGCCAGGCACCCAAGTGCCCGAACACGGCCACCTGTCAGGTGAAGAAGTCTTCGTGCTGGAGGGTGGTTACCACGACGAGCACGGCAGCTTTGGCGCCGGCAGTTGGGTGCGTTATCCCGCCGGCAGCCGCCACACGCCGGTGACCGACGGGGGATGCCGCCTTTACGTCAAGTCGGGGCATCTGGTCGATGCCTAGCCCGGCACTCAGGCGCGCCGAGGGCCCGGCCGTGTGGCATGGGCCTGAGATGGCGCAGCGCTCCGAGTGGTTGGTAGCGCTGTCCGATGACCACATCGCCGAGCTGGAAACAGCGGCCACCGGCTTGCTGACCGAAGGCCGGGCGCTTGAAACCGTCGGCATTGACGATGTTTCCCTGCCCAGAGTCGACCCACTGCTGGCCGAGGTCACATCCGAAGTTCTCAACGGGCGCGGCTTCGTCTTGCTGCGCGGCCTGCCGGTCGAGCGCTGGGACCTCGAGACGACGGCGGCGGCCTATTGGATGATCGGCACGCGCCTGGGTCAGGCGGTATCGCAGAATGCCCAAGGCCATCTGCTGGGCCACGTGCGCGATCTGGGCAACGACCCGGATAGCCCGAAGACGCGCATCTATACCACCCGCGCGGCCCAGGAGTTTCATACCGACAGTTGCGATATCGTCGGCCTGTTGTGCCTGAAACCCGCCGCCAAGGGCGGCGCCAGCAGCCTGGCCAGCTCGACCGCGATCTATAACGAGATCGCCGCCACGCGCCCTGACCTCGCCCACGTTTTGATGCAGCCTTTCACGGTCGACCGTAAGGGCGAGGTGCCGGACGGCAAGGACCCGATCTATGACCTCGCCATCTTCCACGACTTCGCCGGCCATATCACGGCGATCTATGCCAGGAGTTTCATCCGCGCCGCGCAATCCAGACCCGAAGTCGCACGCCTGACGGCCGCCCAGAACGAGGCCATGGACATGGTCGATGCGCTGGCCGCCAGCGATGCCTTTCGGTTCGACATGGACTTTCGCCCCGGCGACATGCAGTTCCTGCACAATCACCAGATCCTTCACGCGCGCACGGCCTATGACGACCACATCGACCCCGCGCATAAGCGTCATCTTCTGCGTCTGTGGATATCCGCGCGCTCGGGGCGGCCGTTGCCACCGGGTTTCGCGGAACGCTACGGGCCGCTCGATCAGGGCGCCGTACGCGGCGGCATCCGTGTTCCCGGTGTTAGACCCGTCGTCTCTCTGACGCCTTAGATCATATTCCGCTCACGCGAGAGCGGCGCCGGACCACTCCCCCGCCCGGCTACCCATGGCAGCATCCTCGGGGTGGCCGGGTGGGGCGTGGGCTGGTGATGCCACTAGACGGCGACGCCCTAAGCAACAAAAGCTCAGAGTTCCCATCGAATTCAACGGCCATCCGTTCCACAATGATGCGCGCGCGGGTTGCGCGCGATCACAGGGGGAACGGCATGACAGGCAGACTTGACGGCAGATGCGCGATCGTAACGGGCGCGGGACGCGGTATCGGTGAGGCGATCGCGAAGGTCTTCGCACGAGAAGGCGCTGATGTGCTGGTGACGAACCGCCATGTCGGGCGCGGCGAAAAGACGACACGCGATATTGTCGACGCGGGCGGCTCTGCGTCGTTTCTTCAAGTCGACGTCACCGACAGCGCGGCGGTCAAGGCGATGGCAGCCGAAGCGAAGAAGCGTTACGGGCGCATCGATATCCTGGCCCATAACGCCGGTATCTTCCCGTCAACGGAACTGACCAAGATGCGCGAGGATCAGTGGGACGAGGTCCTCGACACCAACCTGACGAGCGCCTACCGCGCGGTGAAAGCGTGCCTGCCGCAGATGATCAAGCAGAAGTACGGGCGGGTCGTCATCACCTCCTCGATCACCGGACCGCGCGTCGGTTATCCCGGCTGGACCCACTATGGCGCCTCCAAGGCCGGTCTGAACGGCTTCATGCGCTCGGCCGCCCTGGAGGTCGCCAAGAACGGCATCACCATCAACGGCGTCGAGCCCGGCAACATTCGTGTCCGCCCGGCCACCACCGCCGCCGGTCGCGAGCATGAGGAGTCCATGAGCCCCGCCATCCCCATGGGCCACCTGGGCGAGCCCGAAGACATCGCCTATGCCGCCCTCTACCTCGCCAGCGACGAAGCCAAGTTCGTCACCGGCCAGACCATCATCGTCGACGGCGGCCAGATCCTGCCCGAAGCGCAGTCGGGGATTGCCTGAGCGCAAACATCAGAGGCCCGAGAAATAGGCGCGCGCTGTCGCGGTGAAGGCGGCCATCACATCGGCGGACCGGCCGCGGCTGGGGCGTGCCAGGACGATATCCAACGGCGGCATCGGCTCCTTGATCGGCAGGCACGCGATCGCTTTACCGTCATAGGCGATGTCGCTTGCCGGGCGGGCGTAGAGCAACGAGAATCCGAGACCGTTGGCAACCGCACTCCTGACCAGTTCAAAGGACTGCGAGCGCAACGAGATCGCCGGCGCCAGGCCGCCGCGTTCCAGGATCGCCGCGAACAGCTCGCGCGTCGCCGGCCAATCGAGCTGGACGTAGCTGTCATCGGCGAGCGCCCGCAGACTGATACCTTCTTCGTTGGCGAGCGTATGGTCGCCGGATAACAGCACATAGGGCTCCAGGCTCGCCACGCGCTCCAGAACCAGACCGCGCTGGGCGAGGTTCATGTCGTAACAAAGCGCCAGATCGATCTCGGCATTCGCCAGGGCCGTGATGAGTTCATCGCCGCGCCCCTCCGATACCACGCACTCGATGTTCGGATGCTGGCGGCGCATCAGGCGCAGAAGCCCGGGCAGATAAAACGGCGCCAGGGTCTCGTAGCAGCCGAGCCGCAGCTCGCCCTCCAAGTCAGCGCCCAGTTCGCGCATGCGCCGGTCGGCCTCGTCGGCGCGGGCCAGAAGCTGGCGCACGATCAAGACGGCCTCGCGCCCGACCGAGGTGAGTTCGGTGCCGCGCGCGTGGCGGCGCACCAGAAGGGTAAAGCCCAGCATCTGCTCCAGCTTGTCGACGGCGCTCGCAATCGCCGGCTCCGAGATGTTGAGCGCCCGCGCGGCCTGGGCAATGCCGCCATGCTCGGCGACGGCGGAGAAGTAGGTCAGCTGTTTGAGCGTGAAATTGACCATATCTAGTATAGTTTGTGAGACGACTAAATGTATTTTATATGACCTTGCGCGGCCCGTACAATGGCGCCCAAGCCAAATGACGGGAAACGACCATGGATAAGGCTGTCGATATGACCGGCGATGCCTACGCTGCGTTGAGCGCCATCGACGGACAACCGTTCGACGAGGCGCGCGCCCTGCCCCCGGCGATCTACACCTCGCCCGACTTCGTGAAGCTGGAGGAAGCCCATATCTTCGGGCGCGAATGGGTGTGTGTCGGTCGCGCGGAGTCGCTGGCCAAGGCGGGCGACTATCTGACCTTCGAACTGGCCGGCCAGCCGATCGTCGTTCTACGCGACGGCAAGAAGAACATCCGCGCCTATTCGAACGTCTGCCTGCACCGCATGAGCACCCTGCTCCACGGCAGCGGCAACACCCGCATGATCGTCTGCCCTTATCACGCCTGGAGCTATGGGCTGGACGGCTCGCTGAAGAACGCGCCCTACATGGATCAAAGTCCCGGCTTCAGCAAAAAGAGCTGCAAGCTGCCGGATGTCCGCTCGGAAGTCTGGGAAGGCTGGATCTACGTCACCTTGAACCCGGACATCGAACCAGTGAGCAAGCGCCTGGCGAGCCTGAGCGAGAAGGTCACCGGACGCTACCGCATGGGCGACTATGTCGAGACATTTCGCGAGGAGCATGTCTGGAACACCAACTGGAAGGTCTTGGCCGAAAACTTCATGGAGAGCTATCACCTGTTCGCCCTGCACAAGGCGACGGTCGGGCCGTTCTCTAAGGTCGAGGAAATGGATTGTCCTGAGGGCGAACCGACCTTCAACTACCATTGGATTACCAAGGAGTCGGCGCTTGCCATCGGCAACGCCCATCCCGACAACGATTATCTGGACGGCGAATGGCGGCGCACGACGGCGCTGATCACGATCTATCCCAGTCACATGATCACGCTAACGCCCGGTTACTTCTGGTATCTGGTTCTGCGGCCACGCGGCGTCGATAAGGTCGACATCCTTTACGGCGGCGGCCTCGCCCGTCACTTCGTCGACGACGAAAAAGGCCAGACCTACATGGCGGAGATGAAGACGCTGCTGGACGAGGTCAACGAGGAAGACCGCACCGGCGTCGAGCGCGTCTTCCGCGGCCTTAACGCGCCGCTCGCCCAACCCGGGCGGCTGAGCCATCTGGAACGGCCGAACTATGAGTTCGGCCAGTACCTCGCGCGGCAGATCTGCGGTAACGTCGGCTGATCCGGCATCACGACGATGCCGCCGTAAACTGCTGCAGGTTGGATGAGTTCAGAACGGCGACGATCGCTTAGACTGGCTGTCATTGGTGCTCTGTTGGTGTCGGCTGTGTTGGTTGTCGGCATCATACTCTGGCGTCAAGAGTCCGATCTTTCGACGATCACCGCGCCGACGATCGTTCTCACCGGCGAACGTGTCGCGTTGCTACGCGAGCGCATGGAGACCGACCAGGATTTCGCCAGGGAGGTCGCCCACCTCGTCAAGAAGGCAGAGGATTTTCTCGAAATGCCGGTCCTCACGGAGGACTATGTCAATCCAAAGAAAAGCGACCATCCCATCCCACTCTATACGGCGCGCGAGGCGTTCGACCGCCTGACGACGCTGGCGCTTGCCTGGCAGTTAGAAGGCGACACACGGTTTGCGCAAAGAGCAAGGGACGAGGCCATTGCCATCGCGACCTTTACGACCTGGGACCCAAGCCCCTTTTTGACCGTCGCGGAGTACGCCGCCGCGCTATCGCTGGGTTACGACTGGACCCGCGACGCGTTTGCCGAGAACGACGTTCGCCTGGTGCATGAGGCCCTCATTGGCAAGGCGATCGCACCCGGTCTTGCCGCGTACAACGCTGCCGTCGACACCATGGAAGCAAGCTGGGTCCACCCACGGGGAGGCCATCCATCGTTCCAGACCTCAACGGATATCGCGGACGTCGTGTGGCCGGAAGAGACCTTTAACTGGAACATCGTCAACAACGGCGGCCTCGTTCTCGGCGCGCTTGTCCTTCTAGAGGAGCACCCGGACATTGCGGGCCGAGTCCTGGATCGTGCACGGGAGTCAGTGATGTTCGGATTTTCAGGTTACGAGCCGGACGGCGGTTGGGCGGAGGGGCCGGACTACTGGTCCTTCGCGACGCGCTACGCCGCGCTGCTCACCTCAGCGCTTGAAGGCGTCACATTGAACGATCATGTGCCGCCGGACCTCACCGCTTTAACGGAGACCGGCGCATTCATCCTCTATGCCACCGGTCCCACAGGATTGGCCTTCAACTTCGGTGACAGTTCCACGCAACAATCGCGCACCGGCGTCGGCTGGCTTGCCGAACGGTTTGATCAGCCGGTTTACGCCTGGCTTGACGACCGGGTTCCGCCGGGCTCACGACTTGCTCTCGATGTGATTTGGGACGCGGCGTCGCCTGGCCAATCGCCAAGTGAACTCGACCTGCCGCTCAACAGGCATTTCGAAGGAATCCATACGGCGTTTCTGAGGAGCAGTTGGGATGATCCCGACGCCATCTTCGTCGGCTTCAAGGGCGGCCACAACGAAGGGCATCACATTCATCTCGACCTCGGCACATTTGTGCTCGATGGACTCGGCGAGCGATGGGCCATCGACCTGGGACCGGACGACTACGAACTCCCTGGCTATTTCGGTAACAAACGCTGGACCTACTACCGCACATCGACGGTGGGCCACAACACGCTCACGCTAAACGGCCAGAACCAGGATCTGGTGGTAGAAGTGCCGATCACGGCGTTCGGCGACGGCCAGGACTCTGCCTTCGCTATCGCCGACTTGTCGCCAGCCTACGGTATGCCAACGGGAAGCCTCGTCAGGGGGATCGCATTGATCGACCGTAAGGCGGTCCTGGTGCAAGACGAGTTTGATCCTGATGTCACCGACAACATCGTTTGGTCGATGCATACAAGAGCCAACATTGCGCTCGACGGCAGGACGGCGACGCTGACACAGAACGGCAAGACCATGACGGCGACAATACTGGAGCCGGCGGAGGGCGTAGCGTTCTCGATGCGCTCGGCGCATCAAGACCCGCCGCAACAGCCCAACACGGGGGTCAACGTGTTGACCACCAACCTGGCATCAGGTGCGGAGATTGACCGGCTTGCGGTTCTCTTCAGCTTCGGCAAGGACGCGGAGTTGCCGCGCGTCCTCCCCTTCTCGGCGTGGTCCGAACCTAAAGACGCGGCGCCCTAGTTTTCGTTCCGACAACGAAAAGCGACGACTGCTACAAGGCCTTTTTTTTGGGCTTGTTATCGCCCGGGTCCGATGCGGTCGTTAAACTGATAAGTCGGTTCGCCTATACTTGGTGCCCTGTCTCGACGTTGAGAGGCATCCCATTGCCATACTTTCTAACAAGAGCCACAGGTGTGGTCTGTCTTGAACATCACCAAGCCCATGATCCATGTTTCGTGCCGTAATGCGGAAGCGGCTACGTTCTCGGCCGCGAGAAATGCCGAATCCGCCGCGTTGGCCCCCATTAACCGGAGATAGAGGTAATGACGCAGCAGTATAGTCGTCGCGGTTTCCTGACAGCGGCTTCGGCGACGCTGGCGGCACCGGCGATTGTCCGCGCGGCGACCGGCGACGTGGATGTCGTTATCGTTGGCGCCGGTTCCGCGGGCCTCGCCGCCGGTCATGCCCTCATTTCGGCAGGACTGACGGTCGCCATTCTCGAAGCGACCGGGCGAATCGGTGGACGGGCTTTTACCGACACCACGACATTTGGGCTGCCCTTTGACCGCGGCTGTTCGTGGTTGCACTCCTCCGACGTGAACCCCTACACGCCCTTGGCGCGCCAATGGGGCTACACCCTGGAGAGCCATGATGGCGCCGACGAGGCCGTGTTCGTCGGCCACCGTGAGCCGGACAGCGCGGAGTGGTCGGCCTATGATCGCGCATGGCGGGCAACCAGGGGCGGCCTGTCGGATGCCGGCCAGGACGGCCTCGACCTCCCGGCCTCTGACGTGGTGCCCCAAGGCATTCCGTGGGGCGGCAACAGCCAGACATGGATCGGCCCCATGAGCATGGGCATGGACTTTGCCGATCTTTCACCGGTCGATTGGTGGTCGCTGGCGGACACCGAACCCAATCTCGAAGTTCTCGAAGGTTTCGGCACACTCGTCGCGCGCTACGGCGCAGATCTTCCTGTGACACTCAACGCGCCGGTCACGGCAATTGATCATGGCGCCAATCCGGTCAGGGTCGAAAGCGCTGCCGGCACACTGACCGCGCGCGCCGTCATCGTGACGGTGTCGACCGGCGTCCTTGCGGCTGAGAAGGTTCGTTTTATGCCTGGCCTGCCCAATCGTGTGCTCGGCGGCATTGATGGCTTACCCATGGGTCTGCTCGCCAAAGTGCCGCTGCTGTTCGATGGCGCTCGGTTCGGTCTGAAGGCGAACGAGTGGTTGTCGTACAAGGTCCCTGAAACCATGCCCGCTGAAGCCTGCTTCTTCCTGACCTGGCCATTCAACACGGACCTCATGATCGGCCTGGTTGGCGGCGCGTTCGGTTGGGACCTCTCTGCAGCTGGCGACGATGTGGCAGTCGACTTCGCGCTCGGCGAGCTGCGTAAGATCTTCGGCGAGAAGGTCGATCAGCATTTCATCAAAGGCGGTTTCACTAACTGGGCCAACGACCCGTGGATCCTGGGTGCCTACGCCTCCGAACGTCCGGGTCAGCACGGCGCGCGCGCAGCGCTGGGCGAACCGATCGACGGACGGCTGTTCCTGGCCGGCGAGGCGCTGGCCGGCCCCTATGCGGTCACCTGTGGCGGCGCCAACATGTCGGGCACCCGCGTCGCCGGCGACGTCATTCGCAGCTTGCAGGGGTAAATGTGGGGACTGAAGTGACCTGGTGAGAGCGGACCAGTTCCATCGTTGCGATGTATGATCAGCGTCCAGAAGCGGACGACAATGGCCTCGGATCTAACGCGCGTTTAGCGACCAAGCCCCCCTACGAGAAACCGGGACCCATGAACACGGGACGTCGCCCTTAAGCACGCCCCGTGTTCATGTATCGATGGGCCGTGTTCCTGGATCCCGGGTCAAGCCCGGGATGCGTCAGTGCAGTCTCAACGTCAGGCCGCCTCTTCAACCGCCTGGCCGTTGATCACCAGGCCCAGGGGCGAGGCCGAGATGGCGACGTGGTCGCCGTCCTTGATGTCGCCCTTCAGGATCAGCTCGGCCAGATGGTTCTGCAACTCGCGCTGGATGACACGCTTCAACGGGCGCGCGCCATAGACGGGGTCATAGCCCTTTTCGGCGAGCCAATTGCGCGCCTCGCCGTCCAGGTCCAGCGTGATCTTGCGGTCGGCCAGTAGGTGCATAAGGCGCGAGAGCTGAATGTCGACGATCGCACCCATCTGCTCGGGATGCAGCCTGTGGAACAGGATGATCTCGTCGAGCCGGTTCAGGAACTCCGGACGGAAATGCATCTTCACCGCGTCCATCACCTGATCGCGCGCGGCATCGACTTCCTGGTCGGCCGGCAGGTCGGCCAGGAACTCCGCGCCGATGTTCGACGTCATGATGATCAGCGTGTTCTTGAAGTCGACCGTGTGGCCCTGACCGTCGGTCAGGCGGCCGTCGTCAAGCACCTGCAAGAGCACGTTGAAGACATCGGGGTGCGCCTTCTCGATCTCGTCGAACAGGATCACCTGATAGGGCCGGCGCCGGACCGCTTCGGTCAACACGCCGCCTTCCTCGTAACCGACATAGCCCGGAGGCGCGCCGATCAGGCGCGACACCGCGTGCTTTTCCATGAACTCCGACATGTCGATGCGCTGCATCGCCTGTTCGTCATCGAACAGAAACTCGGCCAGGGCCTTGACCAGCTCGGTCTTGCCGACACCGGTGGGGCCTAGGAACATGAAGCTGCCGATCGGCCGGTCGGGATCCTGCAGGCCGGCACGCGCGCGGCGCACGGCGTTGGAGACCGCGACCAGCGCGTCCTTCTGGCCAATCACCCGCTGGCCGATGACCTGCTCCATGGCAAGCAGCTTGTCGCGCTCGCCTTCCAACATCTTCTCGACAGGCACACCGGTCCAGCGCGAGACGACGCCCGCGATCTGGTCCTCCGTCACCTCCTCGTTCAGGATGCGATGGCTTTCGGCCTCTTCCGCCTCGGCGAGCTTGGCTTCGAGGTCGGGAATAACGCCATAGGCCAATTCACCGGCACGACTCAGGTCGCCCGCACGCTGCGCCTGCTCCAGTTCGAAGCGCGCCTTGTCCAGGTCTTCCTTGACCGTCTGGGCGGCCGCCAGTTGCTCCTTCTCCTTTTCCCATTCCTGGGTCAGGGTGTAGGAACGGCCTTCGAGGTCGGCCAGTTCGCTTTCCAGCTTCTCGAGACGATCCTTGGATGCGGCATCGTCTTCCTTCTTGAGCGCTTCGCGCTCGATCTTGAGCTGGATGATGCGCCGGTCGAGCTCGTCGATCTCTTCCGGTTTGGAATCGACCTCCATGCGCAGACGGCTTGCCGCCTCGTCGACCAGGTCAATCGCCTTGTCGGGCAGGAAGCGGTCGGTGATGTAGCGGTTCGACAGGGTCGCCGCCGAGACGATTGCCGAATCCGTGATCCGCACGCCGTGGTGCAGCTCGTATTTTTCTTTGAGGCCACGCAGGATTGAGATGGTGTCCTCGACCGTCGGCTCCGGCACGAACACCGACTGGAACCGGCGGGCCAGCGCCGCGTCCTTTTCGATGTGCTTGCGGTATTCGTCCAGTGTCGTCGCGCCGACGCAGTGCAGCATGCCGCGCGCCAGGGCGGGCTTCAGCAGGTTCGACGCATCCATCGAGCCTTCGGCCGCGCCCGCGCCGATCAGCGTGTGCAGCTCGTCGATGAAGATGATGAGCTCGCCGGCGGACGCCTCGATCTCTTCAAGCACCGCCTTCATGCGCTCCTCGAACTCGCCGCGGAACTTGGCGCCGGCAACCAGTGCGCCGAGATCGAGCGTCAGAAGCGTCTTGTTCTTGAGCGATTCCGGCACGTCGCCGTTGACGATGCGCTGGGCAAGGCCCTCGACGATGGCGGTCTTGCCGACGCCGGGCTCGCCGATCAGGACGGGATTGTTCTTGGTGCGCCGCGACAGCACCTGCATGGTGCGGCGGATTTCCTCGTCGCGGCCGATAACCGGATCGACATTGCCGTCCCGGGCGGCCTCGGTCAGGTCGCGGGTGTATTTCTTCAGCGCGTCATAGCTGTCTTCGGCGGTCGCCGTATCGGCAGTGCGGCCCTTGCGCATGTCGGCAATGGCGGTTTCCAGGGTCTGCGGCGTCAGACCGGCGTTCTTCAGGATGCCGGCCGCGGGCGTGCCTTCGGCAAGCGCCAGGGCAAGCAGCAGCCGCTCGGCGGTGACAAAGCTGTCGCCGGCCTTTTCGGCAAGCTGCTGGGCGGCATCGAAGACCCGCGCCAGTTCCGGCGAAAGATGGATCTGGCCTGCGCCCGATCCTTCGACAACCGGCATTTTCTGCAAGGCGGCTTCGGTCTCGGCCAGCGCCATGGCGGGATCGCCGCCGGCGATGCGAATCAGGCCGGCTGCCAGTCCCTGATCATCGGCCAGCAGCACCTGCAACAGGTGCTCCGGCGTCAGGCGCTGGTGACCGCGCGTCAGGGCAAGCGTCTGGGCCGCCTGCACGAAACCGCGCGCGCGTTCTGTGTATTTCTCGAAGTCCATTCTTCGGAATCCCCTTTGGAGGCGAATTTCTTACCGAAGATATGGTGTTGTATTTATGCCACACAAGGCCCGAAACACTGTTTCGGCCCTACTTAAAGCACGAATTCCACGGGGACCGCGACGTCTGCCCTTAAGCCGCTGGTTGCGATTCCTCAGGTTTTTTCCGCTTGCGCGTGCGGGTCGGCTTGGCCTCTGCGGGTTCAGCCTCTGCCGCTTCGGCGGCTTCGGCCGGCTTTTCAGCGGCTTCGACCGTTTCAGCAGCCTGCTCCGCCTCAACCGGCTCGGCAGCACCGTTTCCAGCACGCTCCACAACGGCCTCGGCCGGCTCGTCTTGACGTTCCCGTTCCGCCCGCTCGCGCGCGGCCTCGGCCGCCCGTTCGTTGTTGGCGTTGACGATGCGGGTGTAGTGCTCGGCATGCTGCAGGTAGTTTTCTGCGGCTACACGATCGCCCGTGGACGACGCATCGCGCGCCAGGGCGGCATACTTTTCGGCAACCTGAGCGGCAGAACCGCGCACCTTTACATCAGGGCCGTTGCTATCGAAGGACTGATTACGGTTACCGCCACCACCACCGCGTCGTGAATGGTTACGGTTGTTGCGGGCTCGCTTGCCCGACCCTCCTGGTCTCATGCTTTTTTCACTCTCGCACGGTCAGTGATGAAACGCTGCGTCAAACAAACGACATCCTTACGGAGGAAACTCTCCGTTTTGCTTATCTTTCGTCGCTGATGCAGTCAGATTCCGACGCAGGGTGGCGATCACCGCTTGCTCATCAACCAAAGCCCCTAGGCTTGGTTCCGCCGGTCTGTGCGAGGAGGACGGTATCCAACCAGCGCACGCTTTCCAAGCAGTTTTTTTCTTCCTGTCCCCAACCCGTTAACCTTTGAGAATCAGGCATCTCTCTCGATCGCCGAGGTCACGCCGCCGTTCGATGGCGGAAAGCCCACAACGGCTCGCCAGCGCCTCAATGCCATCGGCCTGACCGGGCCCGTGTTCCAGGACGACGATACCCTGGTCAGCCAGGATCGGCCTTACCGGCTTCACGATCCGGCGATAGGCGTCCAGACCATCAGCCCCGCCGTCGAGCGCGGCGACCGGTTCCCACAAGGCAACCTCCGGCTCCAGTCCGGCGAGCGTCGCGGTCTCGATATAGGGCGGATTTGACACCACGATGTCGAAGGGCCCGGTCAACCCGTTCGCCCAATCGCCCGACTGAAATGCCGCGCGATCGTCAAGCGAAAGACGTTTGGCGTTGTCGCGCGCCAGGGTCAACGCGTCATCGCTGGCATCAACACCCAGACCTGTGCTCGCCGACAGTTCATGCAGGAGTGTCAGCAACAAGCAACCGGTGCCGGTGCCCAGATCAAGCAGGCGCATCGGCTTCGAACGATTGGCGACATGATCGAGGACTGCCTCGATCAACGTTTCACTCTCGGGCCGCGGGCTCAGGACGGCGCGGCTGACACCGAAGTCCAGACTCCAAAACTCTTTCGTACCGAGGATCTGCGAGACCGGTTCGCGTGCCTCGCGTCGCGCAATCAGCCTATCGAAAGCATTTGCGTGGGCTTCGCCAAGCAGTTCATCGCTGTGGCCGATCAGGTGCGCGCGGTCGCAATCGAGCACGTGACAAAGCAATAACTCGGCATCGCGCTTGGGCGTCTCAACGCCGGCGTCATCAAGGCGTGGCACAGCCGCCGCAATCGACTGCCGGAGTGTTGGTTCCCTCACGCCAGCTCGGCCAGTTGCGCGGCTTGGTCTTCGGCGGTCAGCGCGTCGACGATCTCGTCAAGCCCATCGCCGTTCAACAACTGTTCGAGTTTGTAGAGAGTCAGGTTGATGCGGTGATCGGTAACGCGCCCCTGCGGGAAGTTGTAGGTGCGGATGCGCTCGGAACGATCGCCGGACCCGACCTGGGAACGACGCGATTCCGCGCGCGCTTCGTCACGTTCGCGCCGTTCCTCTTCATACAGCCTTGAAAGCAGGATCTTCATCGCCTTGGCGCGGTTCTTGTGCTGCGACTTCTCGTCCTGTTGGGCGACGACAATGCCGGACGGGATATGCGTGATGCGCACCGCGCTGTCGGTCTTGTTGACGTGCTGGCCGCCGGCGCCGGATGCGCGGTAGGTATCGATCCTCAAGTCCTTGTCGTCGACATGCACGTCGACCTCCTCGGCCTCCGGCAGCACCGCAACGGTCGCGGCGGAGGTATGGATACGACCGCCAGACTCGGTCACCGGCACGCGCTGCACGCGGTGCACGCCTGACTCGTACTTCATCCTGGCAAAGACATCCTGGCCGGAGATCAGCGCCTGGGCTTCCTTGTAGCCGCCAATGCCGATTTCACTGGCGTTCAGAAGCTCGAAACGCCAGCCGCGCGATTCCGCGTAGCGCTGGTACATGCGCAGGAGATCGGCGGCGAATAAAGCGGCTTCGTCGCCGCCGGTACCGGCACGGACTTCCAGGATGGCGTTGCGTTTATCGGCCTCGTCGCGCGGCAACAGCATAAGCTGCACCTTGCGCTCCAGCTCCGGCACACGTTCGGCCAGGCCCTCGCGCTCCTGGCGCGCCATCTCCTTCATCTCGGCATCGCTTTCGGCGGCGATCATCTCGTCGAGTTCGGCCACTTCGCTCTCGGCCGAACGCAGCTCCTCGACCGTCTGAACCAGCGCCGAAAGCTCCGCATACTCCTTCGATAGCTTGACGAATTCGTCGCTGTCGCCACCGGCCGCCTGGTTCAAGAGCTCGGCCAGTTCCTGGTGGCGCAACACCACGCGATCGAGTTTTTCCTGCAAACTCACGATTTTTCCTCTTCGTCCACCGGCAGGCGGAACAACGCCTTCAGAACCACGTCGGCATGTTCGGCGGCCTTGGGATCGCGTGCCGCCAATTCGCGTAGCGCTTCGGAAGGATCGTGCAGCAACCTTCCGACAAGCCGCCGCGTCGCCTCGTCGCTTTCGACGCCGCCCAGTTCACGCAACAGTTCAAGGCGGATCGCTTCGAAGCGAGACCGAAGTGCCGCCACCGCCGGGGTCGCGCGCCGCTGGTCCCGATCACGCTGGAAAGCCGCCAGACTCTCATCGACGATCGCCCATGCCGCATCGGCTTCACCGGCGCGACCCGCGCGCCCGGCAAGCGCGATGCGTTCGAGGTCGTCGAGACCATAGAGAAACACATCGTCCAGCCGATCTATTTCCGGATCGGCCTCAGGCGGCACCGCCGCATCGACCACGAAGATTGGACGGTTGCGCCGGCGTTTCAAGGCCTGGCGCAGATCCGCATGGCTCAGCACATGACCGCCGGTGCCAACCGTCAGAATCACGATATCGGCGCCGACCAGATCATCGGCCAGGTTCGTCATGTCGTGCAGATCGGCCTTCAGACGCTGGGCGACCGGCCCGGCCATGGCGCGCGCGCGGTGGCTCAGACCCAGACGTGACAGGCCATGATTCAGCATCCGCTCGGCGATCAGCTCGCCGGCCTCACCGGCGCCGATCATCAGACCGGAGACGCGGCCGAGATCGCCGTGGATGTCGCGTGCGATTTCAACAGCGGCCGAGGCGATCGAAACCGGCCGTTCGCCGATTGCGGTTTCCGTTCTAACCCGCTTGGCCGCCGCATAGGCGGCCTGCAGCCGACGATCGAGCAGAGGGCCGATCATGTCGTGCTTGGCCGCGCGGCGATGGCTTTCCTTGACCTGGCCCAGCACCTGCGGTTCGCCGACGATCAGGCTGTCGAGCGACGCGGCGACAGCGAACAACTGGCGCAACGCATCGTCGCCGCGTTTGACGTAGAGCGACGGCTCGACGGGTGCGCCGGCGCGCGTCTCCAAATGGGCCCGCACGGTGGCCGCCGCGGCATCCGGGTCGTCATGGGCGACATGCAACTCGATACGGTCGCAGGTCGACAACAGCATTGCTTCGTCGATGCCGGCCGACCGCATGGTCTCGTAGAACGCCGGCAGTTCCTGTTCGGTCACGAACAGACGTTCGCGCAGATCGAGCGATGCGGAGCGATGGTTGACCCCAACGGCCAGGTGGTGGCGCGCCATGGTGGTCACTAACTGAGCGCGCGCAGACCCTCGCTTACCCGGTCGATCGGGAGTTCGGTCTGCTCCCCGCTGTCGAGGTCGCGCAGCGTCGCAACGCCGCGGGCAAGTTCGTCGTCACCCATGATGACGGCAGCCCGCGCGTTGACTTTGTTGGCCCGCTGCATCTGTTTTTTCAGATTGCCGCGATAAGCCAACTCGATGATCAGGCCCTGCCGGCGCAGGTCATGCGCCAGTTTTTGGGCAGAGGCGCCGGCGGTCTCGCCAACCGGCAGAATGGCATAAGGCCTCGGCAGCGCCGGCGGGTCGCCCGCCATCATGGCCAGACGTTCGATACCGCCGGCCCAACCGACACCCGGCGTGGCCGGACCACTCATTTGTTCCATCAACCCGTCGTAGCGCCCGCCGCCGATGACCGTGCCCTGGGCGCCCAGGTCCGCGGTCACGAACTCGAACGCCGTGTGGCAGTAGTAGTCGAGCCCGCGCACGATCTTCGGGTTGAGTTGATAGGCGATGCCGAGCGCGTCCAGTCCCGTCTTGACCGTATCGAAGAAGTCGGCGGCCCCCGGCGTCAGGTGATCGAAGATGACGGGCGCATCGGCAACGATCCGCTTGTCGCCCTCATCCTTTGAGTCCAGCACACGCATGGGGTTGCGTTCCAAACGGTCGCGGCTGTCGTCGCTCAGGTCATCGCGATGGTCGTTTAGGAAATCGACCAGCGCCTCGCGGTACGCGGTACGGCTTGCCGCATCGCCCAGCGTGTTCAGCTCCAGGCGGGTCCGGTCGAGCACGTTCAGCATTTCCAAAACATCGGCGGCCATGGCGATCGCCTCTATATCACCGGTTGGCTCGGCAACCCCGAACAGCTCGACGCCGATCTGGTGGAACTGGCGCTGGCGACCCTTCTGCGGACGCTCGTATCGGAACATCGGCCCGGCATACCAAAGCTTCAGCGGCATCTGCTGCAAGAGGCCGTTGCTCAACACCGCGCGCGCGACCGATGCGGTGTTCTCGGGCCTGAGCGTGACGGTGTCGCCGCCGCGATCCTCGAACGTATACATCTCCTTGGTCACGACATCGCTGGTGTCGCCCAGGCTGCGCGAGAAGACGCCGGTGAACTCGAAGACCGGCGTACGGATTTCGCCATAGCCGTAGCGTTCCGCGACGGCGGCACAGGCATCGATGACACGATCCTGGCGCCGGCAGTCCTCTGGCAAGAGGTCGTGGGTGCCACGCACGGGCTGGAGTTTGGCCACGGCAGATACGTCCGTTTCTTTAGGTTCGGCTATTCTGCGGCGTCTGCTTGCTCGCCGGCGCTCAGGGCTTCGGCCCTGCGTTCGACGAGCTCGACGATGTGCTCGACCATATCGCCGCTCGACACCTTGTGATCGGGGCTGCCCGCCATATAGACCAGATGGTTACCCTTGCCGCCGCCTGTCAGGCCGATATCGGTCAGCATGGCCTCACCCGGTCCGTTGACGACGCAGCCGATGATCGAGACGGTCATCGGCACCTCGACATGGGCCAGGCGCTTCTCCAGCGCGGCGACCGTCTCGGTGACGTTGAACTGTTGGCGCGCGCAGGACGGGCACGCAATGATGTTAACGCCGCGCTGACGCAGGTTGAGCGCCTTCAGAAGCTCCCAGCCGACCTTCACCTCTTCGACCGGATCGGTCGCCAGGGAAACGCGGATGGTGTCGCCGATGCCTTCCCAAAGCAGCATGCCGAGGCCGATTGACGACTTGACGGTACCGCCGATCAGACCGCCGGCTTCGGTAATGCCCAGGTGCAGCGGATAGTCGCAGGCTGCCGCCAGCTTGCGGTAGGCGCCTACGGCCAGCGGCACGTTCGACGCCTTGACCGAAATCTTGAAGTCCAGGAAGTCGTGGTCTTCCAGGATCTTCGCGTGATCCATGGCACTTTCGACCATGGCGTCCGGCGTTGGTCCGCCATACTTCTCCAACAGGTGCTTTTCCAAAGAGCCGGCGTTGACGCCGATACGCATGGAACAGCCGTGATCCTTGGCCGCCTGCACGACCTCGCGCACGCGGTCGCTGGAGCCGATGTTGCCGGGATTGATGCGCAGGCACGCCGCACCGGCTTCCGCCGCTTCGATACCGCGGCGATAGTGGAAATGGATGTCGGCGACCAGTGGTACCGGCGCCTCGTAGACCAGCGATTTAAACGCCTTGGTCGACGCTTCGTCCGGGCACGACACGCGCACGATGTCGGCGCCGGCGATCGCCAGCGCGCTGATCTGTTCGGCCGTCGCATGCACGTCGCTGGTCAGGGTGTTGGTCATCGACTGCACCGTGATCGGTGCATCGCCACCCACTTCGACGCTGCCGACACGAATTTTGCGGCTTTTGCGCCGTGCCGGCCTGTCGGTGTCTTGATTTTGCATGGTTTTCGGCCAGTCGCTCTGTCCGGGCCGCCCTGATAGCCCAGCGCCCGAGACCCGTAAAGTCAAACCGGTTGAGGCGCCCTATCGCGCTAGCAGGCTGTCAGGCTCCAGAAGGACGTCCTTGATGACCTCGCCCTGCTCGCCGAGCGGCCCGATCAACTCGCCGTCGACCCGCACTTCCAGGCCGCCCGCGTTACCGGTTTTCAGCAAGATGTCGCCGCTGTTGGGCACGCGATAACTATCGCCGGGCGACAACACGCGGGTCAGCAGAACCTGGTTGCCCGGGGCCTCGATCTGGACCCAACTGGTTTCGACGGCGCGCAACTCGACACGAGAGTCCGTGTTCGTGCGCCCATAGACCCGGGGAACGTAGTCGTCGTCGCCCGTCACGGCCGCGGTTTCGGCCAGCCCGGCGCCATCCTCGACCGTCGCGATGACATCCGTCTCAGAGTCGGTCGGCGGCAACGTATCGGCTTCGGTCTCGATGGCGTCAATCGCAACAGTTTCGGTTGACTCCGTCGGCTCGGGCTCGATCAGGGCCACCTGTTCTGAGCCGACGGCGCTGCCGGCGTTCTGCTCCGACGCACTTGCCACGTTCTCACGCGCGATCGCGACATCGCCGACCTCGGCGCCGGCCGACAAACCATCGTCGGCCACCGCATCGTCGGGCGCGCCATCGGCAAACAGGGTTTCGATGTCGTCGCTACCGACGCCAGTATCCTCGCCACCGGCCACGTCGGCGGTCGCCGCGTCGTCACTGCCCGCAACAGCCAGGGCGACGCCGTCATCGCTGGATGTCTCGGCCAGGAAGTCGGGCACGGGCGGTACGTGTTCCAGGTCGACAAGATCGCGCTCGCCGACCACGTACCACGCCGCAAGCGCCACGACGGTGACCAGCATCGCAATAGCGATCATGCGTCCGGTCGGGCGACGCGTCTCGCTCGCGGGCACGGGAAAATAGAGGTTCTGGCGCGCCAGCACGCCGCCTGACTCGTCTTTGTACAGGCGGACCAGTTCTTCGCCATCCAGGCCCAGGTGCTTGCCATAGGTGCGCACAAAGCCGGCGACATAGGTCGGTCCCGGCAAATCGTCGAAACGGGCATCTTCGAGTGCTTGAAGGTAATCGAGGCGGATATGCAGCACTGCTGCGACATCTTCGAGCTCGAGACCTTTGGAGAGACGCGCCGATACCAGCTGGTCGGCAATGCGGCGCGGCGCCGTCTCCGCGTTCACGTCACGAAACGGCGTGACGTTGCTGTCGTCAGCCGTCGGATCGGCCCGTTCCGGTGTCTGTGTCATGGCGCTGTCAAAACCCGACCGCAGGGCCCCTCGTCCCTGGAGATACGGTATCCAACCCTAGCATTGGCGCCAAATTGCGGCAAATCGTGAGGCGTCGACTCAGGTTTCAAGCGCGGAGGCCGCCTGATTGACCAGTTCGGCCAGGATCTCGGCGGTCGGCTGTTCGGCCGTCACCAAACCAACGCTTTGACCGGCCATCAGCGAACCGGACTCGACATCGCCGTCGATCACGGCGCGGCGCAACGCCCCGGCCCAGAAATGCTCGATCTCGAGCTGGGCTGCCTTCTGGTCCAGTTCACCGCCGTCGAAGCGCTCGATGACCTCGCGCTGCTTGTCGAGAAACTCCTTCGTCGCCGCGTTGGTCAGCGCGCGCACCGGAATAACCGGAAAGCGCGGGTCAAGCTGAACCGACGGCTGGGCGTCGCGCGCGGCGGCACGGATAAAGCTGCGTTTGAAATCGCCGTGGGCGATTGACTCGGTGGCGCAGACGAACCGCGTGCCCAGCTGCACACCGACGGCGCCCATGGTGAGGTACGTGGCAATCGCCTCGCCCCGGCCGATGCCGCCGGCAACAAACACGGGCACGTCCTCGATATGCGGCAGAATCTCCTGGGCCAGCACGCCGGTGGCGACCGGACCGATATGGCCGCCGGCCTCCATGCCCTCAATGACGATCCCATCAATGCCGTCGCGGACCAGCTTGCGCGCGATGGCCAACGCCGGTGCGAAGCCAATCACCTTGGCACCGCGCGCCTTAACACGGGCGATGGTGTTCGATGACGGCAAACCACCGGCAAGCACGATGTGGCTGACAGTGTGATCACCACAAACGTCGATCAGCGCGTCGAGATCGGGATGCATGGTGATGAGATTGACGCCGAAGGGTGCTCCCGTCAGGGCGCGTGTCGCCTCGATCTCAGCAGCCAGCAGATCCGGTGTCATGGCGCCGCAGGCGATTACGCCGAACCCACCGCCATTGGAAATTGCCGCCACCAGATTCCGCTCGGAAACCCAGGTCATGGCGCCGCCCATGATCGCGTGATCGACGCCCAGAAGATCGCGGCCGCGGGCCCAAAGCTGGTCGAGCCGAGCGCGACCTGGTGACGCTTTCAACAACCGGTTCAATCCACGTCCAGGCCGTAGGCCGTGTGAAGCGCGCGCAGCGCCAGCTCCAGGTAATCCTCGGAAATCAAAACACTGATTTTGATTTCCGATGTCGAGATCAGTTGAATGTTGATGCCACGCCCGGCGAGCGCATCAAACATGGTGCGCGCGACACCGGCGTGACTGCGCATGCCGACGCCGATCACAGAGACCTTCACCACGTTGGCATCCGGCGCGAAACGCTGCGCGCCCAGCTTGTCGTTATCTTTTTCGAGCAGATCGAGGGTGCGGTCCAAATCGGACTTGGCGACGGTGAATGTCAGATCGGTGCGGTCGCCGTCCTCGGAGATGTTCTGGACGATCATGTCGACGTTGATGTTAGCGTCGGCTAAGGGCCCGAACAGGCTGGCAGCGACGCCGGGCCTATCCGGCAGGCCGATGATGGTGATTTTAGCGTCATCGCGGCTATAGGCGATGCCACTGACAACTTGTTGCTCCACGATTTCGTCCTCGTCGACGACAAGCGTGCCCGGCGTGTCGGTGAAGGTTGAGAGAACTTGCAACCGCACATGATGGTTCATGGCGGTAGCGACAGACCGCGTGTGCAAGACCTTGGCGCCCTGGGACGCCAGTTCCAGCATTTCCTCATAGGTGATCTTATCGAGCTTGCGCGCCTTGGCAACGATCCGGGGATCGCACGTAAAGACGCCCTCGACATCGGTGAAGATGTCGCAGCGCTCTGCGCCCAGTGCGGCGGCCAGCGCCACGGCGCTCAAATCCGACCCGCCGCGGCCCAAGGTCGTCACGCGCCCGACGTCGCCGAGGCCTTGAAAACCGGTCACCACGGCGACTTGGCCGTTCGCCAGCCGCTCCTTCAACACACCTGTCTCGATGCGTTGGATACGGGCGGCGCCATAGACGTCGTCGGTCTGGACCGGAATCTGCCACCCCGTCCACGACCGGGCATCAATACCAAGCTGCTGCAGCGCAATCGCCATCAGGCCGGCTGTGACCTGCTCGCCGCTGGAGACGACGGCATCGTATTCGCGCGCGTCGTGAACCGGCGCCATGGTGCGCACCAACTCGACCAGGCGGTTGGTCTCGCCGCCCATAGCCGACACAACGACCGCGACCTGGTCGCCCCGGTCGACGGCTTCTTTGACGCGTGTCGCGGCGTGGCGGATGCGATCGATACCGCCAACCGACGTCCCGCCGAATTTCTGAACGATGACGGCCATGTCAGGTCTGTTTCATGGATCGGTTGCCAGAGCGGATCGTGGTTAGGTGGAACCGGGTACCCGGTTCCACCTAACCACGTGAATCCGCTCTCCATCTATTGATAGAGCAGATTCACCCGTCTTGATGGAATCGCAAAGTGATTCCATCAAGACGGGATCTGCTCTAAGGCCGGAAATAGCGCTTCCCGGCCGGAAAGCGGCCCTACATACTCTCGCGATGATAGCGAAGCAAGCCGTCGCCCCCGCACCCGGCAAACGGCCATCAACGGTCGATCCGAACGAAGTCGACCAGTTTGACGCCCTGGCCGACCGCTGGTGGGACCCGACGGGACCCTTCCGGCCCCTGCACCGACTGACGCCGGCCCGCCTTACCTATGTTCGTGACCGCATTGCCACACATTTTGGTCTGGAAACTGGCCGAAATGAGCCATTTTCCGGGCTGCGTGGCGTCGATATCGGCTGCGGCGGCGGCCTGGCCAGCGAACCCCTTACCCGTCTGGGCATGGCGATGACCGGTGTCGACGCCGGCGCGAACAACATCGGCGCCGCCCAGGCACACGCCAAAGGCCAAGGCTTGGTCATCGATTATCGCTGCACAACGGCCGAGGACGTTGCCGCAAACGGAGAACGGTTCGACGTCGTTCTGGCCCTTGAAATCATAGAACACGTGGCCGATCGGGGCGCTTTTGTCCGGGCTTGTTGCGAACTGGCAACACCTGGCGGCCTGATCATCCTGTCGACGCTCAACCGCACGGCGAAAGCCTTTGGCCTGGCTATCGTGGGCGCGGAGTATGTTTTGCGCTGGCTGCCGCGTGGCAGTCACGATTGGCGCAAGTTTGTTCGGCCATCGGAACTAGCCCGCGATCTGCGCACGGCCGGCGCCAAACCGACCGACACAAAAGGCCTCGTCTTCGATATTGTCGCCAACGAATGGCGGCTTGCCGGCGATCTCGACGTCAACTATTTCATGACCGCCGTTTTGGATGCCCATAATGGAAGCTGATACACGCAGATTGGCGTAACCGGGCCGAATATGTGACGATAGGCGGTTCTTGGGACGTAGCAATTGTTGACGAGCCAGGGTGGTTCACCGATCGCGGGGCAAACGACAATCGGGGCATCTCGAGCAGGTCATGGCCGTGGCGACAGTAGAGCAGGCTGATCTAAGGCGCAGGCGCGAACGGCGCACGATCTGCGCCATTGTCGCCATTTGGGGCTTGGCAATGGTGCTCATGCTGGGTGCCGTTGCCTGGCTCGACGAACGCGCGGTGCGGCGCGAAGAAGCGACCTTTAATCACCAGCAATTCCTGGTGACGCAGATCGCCGCGCGCGCCATCCACGATCAGATCCAGAACATGGTGATCCGTCATGGCAACCTGCTCAGCCTGCAGGTCGCGACCTTGATGTCGAGCTCGACGGTGACGCCCGAGGCGCTCGCCCGTTTCATGGACGCCAATCGCAACTCGACGGAACTGTCTCTGCTCTTGTTTAACAGCTCAGGACAGCTACGCGCGGAATCCTCAACCAACATGCTGGCCGATCAGGACGTTCTGACCAGCCTGGGCATCTGGGCCCAGGAAGCGTGGGAAGCGCCGGCGCCCCAAGGCGATACACCGCCCGATGCCGCAATCTTCGCCGACATGCGACAGCGCTCGCTCGCCATTCGCTATCCGCTGCTCGACGGCACCAGCGTGGTTGGCGTGCTGGTCGTTGTCTTCGACCTGGACAATCTGATCGAGCGCTTTGTGACACCGCTGGAAGAAGGCCGCTTCGGCGCCAGCATCGTGCTCGCGAGCGATGGGTCGGTGGTCTACGACAAGGTAACCGAGAACATCGGGCGCAATGTCTTCGACGGCCTGCACGAAGGTTTCCCTGAACTGCTCAGGCTCGACGAAAAGCTTCTGTCGCAGTCGTCGGGCATGGACGAATACGACTTGCGCGGTCAGCCCGGCGGACAGGCCAAACGCATGCTGGTCGCCTGGAACAGCGTCGACCTAGGCGACGCCAGCATCGTCATCGCGCTTTCCTCACCCGACGCCCAGATTGCCGAGGCCCTGTCGGAACTGCGTCTGCAATACGTGCTGGCAGGTATCATCGTCGCGGTCGCCATGGTGATGCTCGGCGTCCTGGTACTGCGTTTGCGTCACACCGACTTGCGCGTCGCCGCCGACGAGTTGCAGCGTCAGGTCGACGTGAGAACCGGCGAACTGGAAGCCAGCGAGACCAAGTATCGGGCGCTGGTCGAAGCCTCGACCCAGGGCATCACCATCCGTCGCGATGGCAAATTTCTGTTTTCAAATCAAGCGTTTGCCGATATTCACGGCTATCAGAAACCCAGCGATGTCATGGCGCTTGAGTCCATCGACGATACGGTCGCGGAGGACGATCGCGACAAGCTGCACGAACTGCAGCGACGGTTCGTCCTGACTCATGAGACCGGTGCTTACGAATACCAGGGCCTGCGCAAGGATGGCAGCACGGTCTGGCTCGAAGCGCGCAACAGCACGGTGCCGTGGGAAGGCGAGGATGCCATGCAGTGCATCGTCGCCGACATCACCGAGCGCAAGCGCGCCGAGCAGGAGCTGATCTCCGCCAACGTCAATCTGGAGCAGGCCAACCAGGCGAAATCGGATTTCCTGTCGCGCATGAGCCATGAGTTGAGAACGCCGCTCAACGCCATCATCGGTTTTTCCGAGACCATGTTAAGCGAGGTCTTCGGACCGATCGGCTCCGACCGTTACCGCGACTATGTCAACGACATCCACTACAGCGGCACGCACCTTCTGACCCTGATCAACGACGTCTTGGACGTCGCGCGCATCGAGCAGGGCGAGCTCAGGCTAAACGACGATATCGTCGACATCAGCGACATCGTGCGCACGTCGATCCGCCTGATGGAACCGATCGCAGCACGCGAGAGCATCGGGCTTGAAGTCGATATCGATGATGACCTGCCGACCCTGCACGGCGATCGTCGCGCAGTCCGCCAGATCGTTTTCAACCTGTTGTCCAACGCGGTGAAGTTCACCGATAGTGGCGGCACCGTCACCGCCCATGTCTACCAGGCCCCGGGCGGCGAGATCACCGTGGTGGTTGAAGACACCGGCATCGGCATCCCGGCGACCGCACTCGCCAACATCACCGAGCCCTTTGTCCAGGCCGCCACTGGTGAGCGCCAATACCAGGGTTCCGGCCTTGGCCTGACCATCGTCAAGGCGCTGATCGAGATGCATGGCGGCACCTTGACGATAGACAGCCAGGAAGGCGAAGGCACCACAGTGACCGCCATCTTCCCCGCCGAGCGCGTCACCATGCCGGCAAGGAAATTGACCGCGACCTGATCGCCGTCCCATAAGGGCGCACGATTCCTCCCATCAGGGACAAGGCGACAAACCAGGCGGGGTAGACCATGGACAAAATTGCAATCTTCGATCAGTTGGGCCTGAACGATCAGGACCTGCAGAACGACTACATGGCGGGCGGCGACCACGCGGTCACCAGCCCGATAGACGGCGCCGAACTGGCCCGCGTCAAGATGACATCACCGGATGATGTCGACCGCATGGTCGCGCGGTCCGTCGAGGTTCAGCGCGCTTGGCGCAAGCTGACGCCGCCCCAGCGCGGCGAGGTGATCCGCCGCTTCGGCGACGAACTGCGCGCCCACAAGGATGCGCTTGGCGGCCTGGTCACGCTGGAAACCGGCAAGATCGTTGAAGAAGGCAAGGGCGAAGTGCAGGAGATGATCGACATCTGCGACTTCGCGCTTGGCCTGTCGCGCCAGCTCTATGGTCTCACCATCGCGTCGGAACGGCCCGGCCATCGCATGATGGAGACGTGGCACCCCCTGGGCGTTATCGGCTGTATCACCGCCTTCAACTTTCCCGTCGCCGTGTGGTCGTGGAACTTCTGCATCGCGGCGGTCTGCGGCAACACCATGGTGTGGAAGCCGTCGGAAAAGACCCCGCTGACGGCGATCGCCTGCAAGCGCCTGTTGGGGCGTGCCGCCGATGCGTGTGACTTCGATGTGCCGTCGGACCTCGTCCAGATCGTCGTCGGCGCCCAGGAGGCCGGCGAACGTATGGTCGATAACCGCGACGTCGCGCTGGTCAGCGCCACCGGCAGCACGCGCATGGGATACGAGGTCGCGCCCCGCGTCGCCGGGCGCATGGGCCGTTACCTGCTGGAGCTGGGCGGCAACAACGCGGCCATCGTCGCGCCGACCGCCGATATCGATCTGACAGTACGCGGCATCGTGTTCTCGGCTGTCGGCACGGCAGGCCAGCGCTGCACCACACTGCGCCGTGTTATCGCCCACGACACCATCTATGACGCGCTGCTGACCCGTCTCAAGGCGGCCTATGACAGCGTGCCCATCGGCAACCCCCTGGATGGCGGCAGCTTGGTCGGACCCATCATCGATGGGCGTTCGTTTCAGTCGATGCAGGCCGCGCTATCGCGCGCGATCGACGAAGGCGGGCGGATTCACGGCGGCGAGCGCGTGTTGGAGACCGAGTATCCCGGTGCCTATTACGTCAAGCCGGCGATCGCGGAGATGCCGTCGCAGACCGGCGTGGTCACCGAAGAGACCTTTGCGCCGATCCTATACACCATGCGCTACAGCGATTTCGCCGACGCCATCGCCATGCAGAACGACGTGCCCCAGGGCCTGTCATCCTGCGTCTTCACCAACGACCTTCGCGAAGCCGAAACCTTTGTCTCCGACGAAGGCAGTGATTGCGGCCTGGCCAATGTCAATATCGGCCCGTCCGGTGCGGAAATCGGCGGCGCGTTCGGCGGCGAAAAGGATACCGGCGGCGGGCGCGAGTCCGGCTCCGATGCCTGGCGCGCCTACATGCGGCGCGCCACCAACACGGTCAACTTCTCGACGGAACTGCCGCTTGCCCAGGGTATCAGTTTCGATGTCGGCTGAGCCGGGCGGCGGTTAGCCGGTGACCGGCGACCAGATCGCAATCAGCGTCATCATCCTGGTAGCAGCAGCGCTGTTCATCTGGGGCCGCTGGCGCTACGACCTCGTCGCCTTTACCGCCTTGATTGCGGCCGTCTTGACCGGCGTGGTCAACAGCACGGCGGCCTTCGCCGGCTTCGGCCATCCCGCCGTCATCACGGTGCTGGCGGTGCTCGTCATCAGCCGCGGCCTGTTTAACTCCGGTGTCGTCGACATCATCGCGCGCACGGTCGTGCGCGCAAGCGCCAGTCCCTTCCTTCACGTCACCGTGCTGGCCGGTGTCGCGGCCTTTCTATCGGCGTTCATGAACAACGTCGCGGCGCTGGCGCTTTTGATGCCGGTCGCCCTGCAATCTTGCGCCAAGGTCGACCGCGCGCCGGCTCTGGTCTTGATGCCGCTTTCCTTCGGCTCGATTCTGGGCGGCCTTGCAACACTGATCGGCACGCCACCCAACATCATCATTGCGTCCTATCGCGCCGAGAACCTGGGCGCAGGCTTCGGCATGTTCGACTTTACACCGGTCGGCGGTGTCGTCGCGGTGATCGGTGTTTTGTTCGTTGCGCTGGTGGGTTGGCGCCTGCTGCCCAAGGACGTCAGAAGCCGCAATGTTCCCGCCGACCTGATCGCCATCGAAAACTACGTGACCGAAGCCAGCGTTGGCGAAGGTTCGAAGGCGATAGACCAACCGATCCACGAGCTCGACGATACGCTGGAGGAACACGACACGCGGATCATCGGCCTGATCAGACAAGGCCGTCGCATCCTGAGTGCGGCGCGGCGCGAACACGTGCGCGAAGGCGACGTACTGATGCTTGAGGCAAGCCCCGAAGGTATCGCGGCCGCTGTCGCGGATCTGAAACTGGAACTGGTCGGCGACAAGGGTCAGGCAGCCGAACTCTTGACCGGCGCGAACGCCGTGATGGTCGAGGCCGTGGTTCAGCCACGCAGCCGGATCGAAGGCCACACGCCCAGCAGCCTGAGTCTGGGCCGCCAACACGATATCAATCTGTTGGCCGTATCACGCCAGGGCAGACCCCATCGCGGCCGCCTGCGCTCGTTCCGCTTCGAAGCCGGCGACGTTCTCCTGCTACAGGGCGAAAGCGAGGACATCCATACGGCGCTTGGCCGGCTCGGCTGTCTGCCTTTGACCATGCGCGAGGTTTCCATCGGCAAGCGCCGCATGATCCTGCCGGCCTTGGGTCTGTTCGTCGCCGCCGTCGCCGCCGCGGCGATGGGTCTTGTTGCCATCACCATCGCGTTTTCCGCCGTCATGATCGCCATGGTCTTGTTGCGCATGGTCAGCCTGCGCGAGCTCTATGACGCCGTCGACTGGCCCGTGCTGGTTTTGCTGGGCGCCATGATCCCGGTCGGCGGCGCGCTCGAGTCAACCGGCACGACAGCGCTCATCGCCAATGCCATCCTGTCTCTGGCGGGCGATCTCTCGCCGCTCATCCTGCTCGGCCTGGTTCTGGTCGTCACGATGACGCTGTCGGACATCATGAACAACGCAGCGACCGCCATCGTCATGGCGCCGATCGCCGTCGGCATCTCCAGCGCGTTGGGCGCCAACGCCGATCCGTTCTTGATGGCTGTCGCCATCGGCGCGTCCTGTGCGTTCCTGACACCCATCGGCCACCAGAACAACACGCTGATCATGGGTCCCGGCGGCTATCGGTTCGGCGACTACTGGCGCATGGGACTGCCGCTGGAGATCCTTATCGTTGTCGTTGCCGTGCCACTGATCTCGGTCGTCTGGCCCCTGGGAATCTGAGTCATGACACTCAACGTCCAGAGCGCTCTTGGCCTTGTTGTCCTGATCTTTATTGCCTGGCTCCTGGGCGGGGCCAGGAAGAAAGGTGCGCTCAAGATCGTCGCCGTCGGTGTCGGCCTCCAGTTCGTTCTGGCGCTGATTCTGCTGCTCATCAAACCGATACGCGATGCGCTCTCCTTGGTGACCGACGCCGTCGAAGCGATGGCGGCGGCGACCGAGGCCGGGACAACCCTGGTTTTCGGTTATCTGGGTGGCGGCGCGACACCGTTCGAGGTGAGCAATGCCGGGGCCATGTTCATCCTGGCGTTCCGCGGCCTACCGCTCATCCTCCTGGTCAGCGCGCTCAGCGCTCTGCTGACCCACTGGCGCATCCTGCCATGGATCATCCAGGCGATCAGTCGCGTCTTGGAGAAGAGCTTCGGCATCGGCGGCGCGGTCGGCCTGGCGACCGCCGCCAACATCTTTATCGGATCGGTCGAAGCACCGTTGTTTGTCCGTCCGTATCTGGCGCGTATGACACGCAGCGAACTCTTCGTCCTGATGGTTGGCGGCGCGGCAACCATCGCCGGAACGATGTTTGTCATCTATGCCACCATTCTGGGCGCCGCGGTATCAGACGCCGCCGGAAACCTACTCGTTGCCTCTGTCATGAGCGCGCCGGCGGCCATCATGGTCGGTCTGCTCATGCTGCCGGAGACCGAAGCCCAGACCAGCGGCCATGTCGCCGTGACCTCCGAGGCAAGCGGCGCCATGGACGCAATCGTCCAGGGCACCGAACAGGGCATCAAGATCGTGCTCGGCGTCATTGCCATGCTGATCGTGCTCGTCGCCCTGGTCAGTCTGGTCAATCAGATCCTCGGCCTATTCCCGGATGCCTGGGGCGCACCGTTGTCGTTGCAGCGCCTTCTGGGCTACGCGCTGGCGCCCCTGGCCTGGTTGCTCGGCATTCCGTGGGCGGAAGCGGAAACCGCCGGTCAGCTTCTCGGGACCCGGGTTATCTTGACCGAGTTCGTCGCCTATCTGGATCTGGCCGCCCTGCCCGCCGGCACGCTGACCGAACGCAGCGAGATCATCCTGACCTTCGCCATGTGCGGTTTCTCCAGTCTTGCCGCGCTCGGCATCATCATCGGCGGCCTGTCGGCCATGGTGCCCAGCCGGCGCGCCGAGATCGTCGCGCTCGCGCCGCGCAGCATCCTGGCCGGCGTCATCGCGACATCCCTGACCGGCTGCGTCGTCGGGGTTCTGATCTCCTAAATCGACCGTTTGTTTGTTGGCCTTGCTCTTGACTCAATCGATATATCTAGATATCTAGAAATATCGATTGACCCGAAGGAGACCACCATGCGTCTGCACATTTCGATGCAGGTTAAGGAATTCGACAAAGCCATCCGCTTCTACTCGGGCCTGTTCGGCCAGGCGCCGACGGTGACGCGCGACAACTACGCCAAGTGGGATGTCACCGACCCCAACGTCAACTTCGTCGTTGAAGCCCTGGGCAACGAAGTCCGCGTCGACCACCTGGGCATTCAAGCGGAGACCAAGGACGAACTGACGGTGCTGGCCGGGCGCATGCGCGAGAGCGGGCAGCCGTTCCTCGATGTCGAGAACGCGCAGTGCTGCTACGCGGATCTCGACAAAGCCTGGGTCAAGGGCATGGCCGGCGAAAAATGGGAAGCCTTCTTCACCCACGGCCAGTCGGAGCAGGAATACGGCGAAGACCGCGAACACTTGCTTGATATCATGTGACGTCAACACCGTCACAGCCGATCACAAGCAAGGAAGTCATCACGTGGAAACGAATCAAACCGATACCGTCGCTTCGAGCCAAGGACGTTTGTCCGGCAAGAACGCCATCGTCACCGGCGGCGCCGGCGGCATGGGCCGTGCCGCGTCCGTGCTGTTTGCGCGCGAGGGCGCTGCCGTCACGATCCTCGACATTCAGAAAGAAGCCGGTGAAGAGACAGTCGACGAGATCGAGCAAGCTGGTGGACGGGCGCAGTTCGTCGAGACCGATGTCACCGACACCGGCCAGATCGTTCGTGCTTTCGACAAGGCAACCACGACTTACGGCGAACCGGACGTGTTGTTCAGTCACGCCGGCACCATCATCGTGAAACGTTTCCACGAAACGACGGACGATGACTACGACCGCCTGATGGCGATCAACGCCAAGTCGTCCTTTCTGTGCTGCCGCGAAGCGATCCGGCGCTTTCTCGACGCTGGCAGGCCCGGGTCGATCGTTATCACGTCGTCGATCGGCGGCGAAAAAGGTTTCGCTCTGGAAAGCGTCTACTGCATGTCGAAAGGCGCGGTGCTGCAGCTCGCACGCTCGATATCCAGTGAATACCGGGACCAGGGCATTCGCTGCAACGCGGTCTGTCCGGGTTTCGTGAAAACGGCGCATGGCCTGCGCGAAATCGATGAACTCGATGGTCTGGGACAGACCTGGGAAGAGGCCGCGCTTGCCGAATCGCAAGTCCGTATCTGCGAGCCCGAGGAAGTCGCCGCGGCGGCGCTTTATCTGGCCTCAGACGACGCGAGCTTCGTCAACGGCACAGCGCTCTATGTCGATAACGACTGGTACGCGAAAGGCTAACCCATGCACATCCGGCAAACATTGTGAGTGAAGAAAGCGTCAGGGCGTTTGTGCTGCAGGCGCGCGACGACGAAACGCTCAAGGAATCCATGCGCCACGTCGGCTCATCCGATGACGTGGTCGCGCTTGCCGTCACAGCCGGTCACAGGTTTTCGGCCGACGACTTGGACAAGACCAACGTCGACCTGGCGGCCGAAGATCTGACGAAACTTGCCGTCCGCCGGGCCGGCTTCCGTGTCCAGCCTTATGGCGCGAAACACTGGTTCGGGTGGAAGTAGTAACTCTGGCCGCCAAAGCGTGGCCTCTGCCAATGGAGCATTTGAATGTCGTTTCTTTCCCAACACTTTCCTGAGTTCACATCCACGCTTACGGAAATGGACAAGGTTTACGAACAACACCGAACGATCGACCACAAGACCGACGAGCTCATCCGTTTTGCCTTGTCGATCAAGGCGCGCTCCAAACCCTGTGTCCTCAAACACTTCAAGGGCGCGGTCGACGCCGGTGCCAACGAATACGATCTCGCCTATATCCTCGCTCTGGTGATGCGCGAGGCCGCCGGTGCCGACGACTGCTGGACCCACGATGTCATTGGCGACTGGCAGGAGGTCATTTCCGGCAAGCGCGGCTGCGGTTGTCCTTAGGAGGCATGTGATGGGTGCTCTAGCGGAACAATGGGCGCAGTTGCGCGAGCTCTCGATGCGCGAGGACACGCTGGCGCTGGAAGAAGCAGCACAGGGTTTTGCCGCGGCGGGGTCGGAACCACGCCTGGAGGTGCTGCGTATCCTGATCCGCGCCGGCGAGGCCGGATTGACAATCGGCGAGGTACAAAACCGCGTGGGCTTTGCGTCCTCGACGCTGTTCCATCATCTGCGTTTCTTATCGTCGGCCGGCCTTATCGAACAGGTGAAGTCGGGCCGGACGGTGCACAACCGGGCGAACTTTGCCCGGATCGAATCGCTCGCGGCGTTCCTGCTGCACGAGTGCTGTTTCGAAGATCCCGAGTACGCACCCGACGGCAAGACACTCGGCTGTAAACCGCGCCGGCGTTCACAATCATGAACCCGAAAGGAGAAGACACATGAAACGGATCCACATGGGAATCGTCGTGACCGATTTCGACAAATCGCTGAAGTTCTACTCGGACCTACTCGGCGCCAGCCCAACGCTGCTCAAGGACGGGTATGCGCGCTGGATGCTGGACGATCCCTGCGTCAACCTGAACATCAACGTTCAGGGTCCGGCGCCGGGCATCGATCATGTCGGTATCCAGGTCGACAGCGATGACGACGTTGCCGAAGCCGGCGAACGGTTGCGCGCCGCCGGTCATCTGGCAAAGGACGATAACGACTCGAACTGCGGCTACGCCGAACAGACCAAGGTGTGGGTCTCCGACCCCCAGGGCGTCGTGTGGGAGACCTTCCACTCCAAGAAAGCCCTTGAGAACTATGGCGAAAATGATTTGCCCGACGACCTTATCGAAGAACTGCGCGACGGTGCCGGAGCCACAGCGCCGTCGTAGACGAGCTGCCGGGCCGTAGAAATCCATCTGGGGCGAGCCGCGATAGGCGGCTTGCCCCAGATTGCCACAATCACACCATGGTCCAGCCGCCTTCCTGTGCCATAAGATGGTCGGCGAAGGCATGGGGTCGCTGAAACCATCAAGACCCGCTGCAGTGCCTTCGCCGAAAATCGGGAGGGTTGGCGATGACGGCACGTGGGTTGGCGACTGTCTGGTGTCTGGTACTTTTGGCCATGGGGCTATCGGGGCCGTATGCCCTGGCACAAGACACCAAGACACTTCCCAGCCTGGAGGTCACCGACCTCGCCGTCGATCCCGAGAGCGATCCCCCGCTCGCCTGCATCAGCTTCGATGAACGGCTTGCCGAGAGCGAAGGCCTCGACTGGAAGAGTTTCGTCCGCATCGACCCGGACGCCGATATCGCCATCACGGCACGGCGCAACTTCCTGTGCCTTGAAGGTCTCAAACACGGTGAGCGTTATGACGTCACCCTGAAAGCGGGCCTGGCGGGCACCACCTCGGCGCTGGCCGAGGACGTGCCTCTGCAGATCGTCATGCCCGACCGCGCGCCGACCGTGTCCTTTGCCGCCGGCGACGATGTCTTGCCGCGCGTCGGCGTCCAGGGTCTGCCGGTCACCACGGTCAACGTCCCGATCCTCGTGTTGAAGGTGTTTCGCATCAACGAGCGCGCCGTCGCGGCGCGTGGCGGCAGCGACCTGCAGGGCGGCGAGGTCTATTCGTGGACCCTGGATGATCTCGAGAACGAGAGCGGCGAGCTCCTGTGGTCCGGCGAAATGGATATCGCCGGCACCATGAACAAGGACGTGCGCACCGCCATCCCCTTGAATGAGGTGATCGGCACCCTGGAGCCCGGTCTCTATGTCGCCACCGCCCTTGATGCCCGGCGCGCCGATGACGACTACCCGGCCTGGGAAAGCCAGCCCTTCATGGTCTCGAACCTGGGCGTGGCGACGGCGCTTGGCGATAGCGGTCTGGACGTCACCGTGCGTTCGCTGGCCGATGCGACGCCGCTGGCCGGCGTGACCCTGGAACTGATCGCGCGCAACGACGCGGTGCTCGGCACCATCGTGACCGACGCCGACGGGTATGCGCGCTTCGATCCCGGCATGGTGCGCGGCACGGGCGGCAATCGGCCCAAGCTGCTGACCGCGACCGACAGCGAGGGCGACTACGTCTATGTCGACCTTGCCTCAGCCCCCATTGATCTCAGCGATCGCGGCGTCAGCGGCCGCGCGCCATCGGGCCCGCTGGACGCCTATCTCTATACTGAGCGCGGCATCTATCGGCCCGGTGAGACCGCCCATATCACCGCCATTCTGCGTGACGAAAACGGCGCGGCGGCGTCGGACCTGCCGCTGACCTTCCGCGTGCTGCGCCCCGACGGTCAGGAGGTCCTGCAACGCACTTCGGCTGACGACGAAGACGGCGGCCATCTGTTGACCCTCGATATCGCGGGCAACGCCTATACCGGCACCTGGACGGTCGAAGCCTATGTCGATCCGGATGGCGCGCGGGTCGGCCAGGTCAACTTCCTGGTCGACGACTTCGTGCCGCCGCGCATCGAGGTCGAGATGTCGGCATCGCCCGACGTGCTCTCGGTCAAGACGCCGGAAGCGACCGTCGATGTCGAGGCGCGGTTCCTCTACGGCAGCCCCGCCGGCAATCTGGCGGCCGAGCTCAGTCAGGTGGTCGCCAAGTCGGTTCACCCCTTCGCCGATCTCCAGGACTACTATTTCGGCCTGGCGGAAGAAAACGTGCTGCCGCGTCAGCTCGACGACATCGCGTTCACGACCGATGACGCCGGCCAAGCGAGCCTGGCGATCGCGGTACCGCCCGACGAGGGCGTTCAGTCCCCCGTCGAACTGCAATTGCGCGCGACCGTCTTCGATGTCGGCGGGCGACCCGTCAGCCGTGAGCTGACCTTACCCATCGTCCAGCAGCCGATGCTGCTCGGCATCCGGCCCAGTTTCGAGGACGATCGCGCACCATGGCGCCAACCCGCCGAATTTGATGTGATCGCTGTCGACTGGTCGGGCCAGCGCATCGACAAATCGGGCCTGCAGTGGGATCTCTTCCGCGAGCAGTATGACTGGGTCTGGTACGAGGACGACCAGTGGCAGTACCGCGGCGTTCTCTATGACCGTCATATCGCGGGTGGACGCTTCGACGCCGCCGCCGATACCCCGGCCCGGATCGCCGCCGAAATCGACTGGGGCTGGTTCCGGCTCGAGGTCTATGATGCCGAAACAGGGATCGCCAGCAGCTACCGTTTCCGTGGCGGCTGGTCCTATGGCGTCGCCGGATCCGACGGCACGCCGGACGCGGTGACCGTTACCTTGTCCGAACAGGTCTATGCGCCCGGCGACACGGCCGCCGTCTTCGTTCAGCCGCCGTTCGATGCCGAAGTCGAGATTGCGGTCATGGATAGCGGCGTACGCGACATCATGCGTGTGGCGGTGCCCAAAGAAGGCATGGAGATCAGCCTGCCGATCGAGGCCACGTGGTCGCCCGGCGTCTACGTCGTCGCGACCGCCTATAACAAGACGCCGATGGCCGACGAACTGATTTCGCGGCGCGCCATCGGCGCGGTCTGGATGGCCGTCGAGGAACCCGACCAGCGCCTGACGGTGACGATCGATGCACCGGACTCGATCGAACCCACCCAGACACTGGCCGTCCCGATCCAGGTGTCCGGTCAGGCCGCCGGCACGAAAGCTTTCGTGACCCTGGCCGCCGTTGATGACGGTATCCTGCAGCTGACGCGCTTCGACGCGCCAGACCCGGCGAGTTACCTGCTGGACCAACGCCGTCTGGGCGTCGATCTACGCGACATCTACGGCCGGCTGATCGACCCCAGCGCCTCGGCACTCGGTCAGCTGCGCTCCGGTGGCGACATGATGCGCGGCGCCGGCGTCGGCTCGCTGCCGCAACGCTCCAGCAAGGTCGTCTCGCTCTTCTCCGGCATTGTCGAAACCGATGCGGACGGGCGCGCGGTCATCGAGCTCGACATCCCCGACTTCAACGGGCGGCTGAAACTGATGGCGGTCGCGTGGACCGTGGCCGGCGTCGGCGCGGCCGCCGTCGACATGACCGTTGCCGCACCCGTGGTGGCCGACCTCTCCCTGCCACGCTTCCTGGCGCCCGGTGACCGTGCCTGGGCGACACTTGCCGTCGACAATGTCAGCGGCACGCCCGGCCCGTACAGCTTCCAGGTCAACGCCGGTGGCGCCGTGACGATCATCGGCGCGAACCAGCAGAGCATCGATCTGGCGGTCGGCGACGGCACCGGTCTGCAATTCGAGCTGGTCGGCGACCATCTTGGCGTGGCGGACATCCAGCTCACCGTGACCGGTCCCGACGACTATCTGGAGGTGCGGTCGTGGGGCCTGACCGTGCGACCGGCGACACGCGCCGATGTCACGCGTGTCTCGATGACACTCGAGCCCGGCGCATCCGACAGTGTGAGTACATCGTTGTCAGACGGTCTCTATCCAGAGTCCGTCGTTGCCACGATCGGCCTCAACACCGTGCCGGCGTTCGACGTCAAAGGTCTGCTCGATGAACTCGCCGCATACGGTTACGCCTGCGCCGAACAGACGACGAGCCGCGCCTTGCCCCTGCTCTATTTTACGAGCGACGGCATGCTGGGCCCGGATGATGTCATCGAGAACCTCACCACCCACCACGATGTCGATGAGGCCGTGCGCAGCGTGCTCGCCATGCAGCGGCCCGACGGCACCTTCGGTTACTGGTGGTGGTACAATGACACCAATCTGTGGCTTTCGACCTATGTCATGGACTTTCTGGTCCGCGCGCGCGAACGCGGCGTCTTCGTGCCTGAATTCGGCTATGACCGCGGCATCAAGGCGCTGCAACGCGCCGTCGCCGATTGGCGCGACGAGTCCGGCGACCTCGCCTACGCCTATTATGTGCTCGCCAGAAGCGGCAACAGCGACCTCGCCGAGCTCGAGTACTTCGCCACGACGCATTATGAGGACGAGTGGTTCCTGGACGAGGCCTTCATCGCCGCGTCGTTCGATCTGCTCGGCGATCCCGAACGGGCTGCCGAGGTCGCGGCCGGCATCAACCCCAACTTGGAAGATCTGCAGAGTCACGAGTGGTCGTGGCGCTATCGTTCGGTTTTGACCGATCTCGCCGCCGCCACGGCGGTGCTCGGCGAGAGTCGGTCGATCCCGGCGGCCAAGGTCCTGAACCTCGCCCAGCTGACGTCGGAGGTCTATGCCACGCGCCGTTGGATCAGCACCCACGAGGAAGCCTGGATGCTGCTGGCGGCACGCAGCCTTGACCGTTTCACCGGCGACGTCCGAGCGACACTCGGCGGCGAAACCATTGACCAGAGCCAGGGTTTGAGCCGCGATCTCGCCTGGCCGCCGGCAGGCGGGTCGCTCGACGTGGCCAACCAGGGCGACAAACCGCTCTACGCGACCGTCACCGTGCGCGGCTATCCGATGGAAGCGCCGCCGGCCCAGGAGAACGGCTTTTCGATCGAGCGCCAAGTCTACGACATGGCCGGCAACCCGATCGATCCCAGCACCATGGCCCAACACGACCTGGCGGTCGTCGTCCTGACCGGTGACTTGAGGGACCGCATCTGGTGGGAGTACGAAACCTGGCACGACATCCTCCTGATCGATTTGTTGCCGGCCGGCCTGGAGATCGAGAACGCCCGGCTTGAAGGCAACCGCGATCTCGAAAACGTCGCCTGGCTAGGCGACGACCTCTCGCCAACCGACAACGTCGAGCAACGCGACGATCAGTATGCGGCGGCGCTGAGCTTCGCGGGCAAGACCGGCTTCAAGGTCGCCTACATCGTGCGCGCGGTAACGCCGGGCAGCTATGTCTATCCTGCACCCTATGTGGAGGACATGTACCGGCCGTACCAGTTCGCGACTGGCAAGACCGGCCAGTTGGACGTAACCGGGAACTAGGCTGGCGATGACGGCACGGGGCAACAGACCGCAGGCCGGCGCCCGCTGGTGGGCACGCGCCACCATGGGCGTGGCGTTGCTCTTCGCGGCTGTCGTCATTGCCGACCGGCTGGTACCGCCCGACGTTACCCGCTATGCCGACCGCACCCAGGTTGTCGCCGATCGCGACGGCGACGTGCTGCGTGCCTTCGTCACCGAAGACGGCATGTGGCGACTCAAGACATCCGTCGACGATGTCGACCCGCTCTACCTCGCTATGCTGGTCGCCTATGAGGACAGCCGCTTCGATTGGCATTGGGGCGTCGACCCGTTGGCGTTGGCGCGCGCGACCGGCCAGTGGGTCGCCAACGGCCACGTCGTTTCCGGCGGTTCGACGCTCACCATGCAGGTCGCACGCCTGCTGGAGCCGCGCCCGCGCACGCTCGCCTCCAAGCTGATCGAGATCGCACGCGCCTATCAGATCGAAGCCCAGTTCAGCAAAGACCAGATCCTCGGCGTTTACCTGACGCTGGCACCCTTCGGCGGCAACCTGGAAGGCGTGCGTGCCGCCAGCCTCGCCTATTTTGGCAAGGAGCCACGTCATCTCTCGCCAGCGGAAGCCGCACTGTTGGTCGCCCTACCCCAGTCGCCGACGGCGCTGCGCCTGGACCGCAACCCTGAGGCCGCGCAAGCGGCGCGTGACCGCGTCCTCGACCGGGTCGCCGCCGCCGGTGTCATCACGTTTGCCGAGGCCGCGCGCGCGAAGCGCGGCGACGTGCCCGACCTGCGCCAGGACCTGCCCTTCCTGGCGCCACATCTCGCCGAACGCCTGCATGCGCTGGACCCCGATAGCGAGGAGATCGTCACCACCCTCGACGCCGACCTGCAGCGCGCCGTCGAGCGGGTCATCGGCCTGGCGCCGCCGGTTGCCGACCCTGTCGCGAGCGCTGCCGCGCTGATCGTCGACAACCGCACGGGCTGTGTGGTCGCCCATGTCGGTGCCTTCGATTACTTTGCCGCCGAACGTCAGGGCATGGTCGATATGACCCAGGCCATTCGTTCGCCGGGCTCGGCGCTCAAACCTTTCATCTACGCGCTCGCCTTCGAACGCCGCTTGGTCCACCCCGAAACCATCATCGACGATCGCCCGCGCCGTTTCGGCGGCTACGCGCCGACCAACTTCGACGGCGGCTTCAACGGCGATGTCTCGATCCGCGTCGCGCTGCAACTCTCGCTCAACGTACCGGCGGTCGCCGTGCTCGATCGTCTGGGTCCCGTGCGCTTCCAGTCGGCGTTGCAGCAGAGTGGTGTGGCGCTTCATTTGCCAGGCGATGCGCCGGCCGCCTCGCTGCCCCTGGCGCTGGGCGGCGTCGGCATCACGCTGGAAGACATGGCCGCACTTTACGCCGGACTGGCGCGCGGTGGATCTGTCGCGCCGCTTTGCGTCACAGAGACCGAGGCACCGGTCGAACCACACCGCTTGGTCCGTCCGTTCGCCGCATGGTACGTCACCGACATCCTGGGCGGCGCGGCACGGCCTCTCGGGTTCCGTAACGAGCACGCCGCCTTGCCGTTCAAGACCGGGACGTCCTATGGCTACCGCGATGCCTGGGCTATCGGCTTCTCCGGCGCCTACACGATCGCGGTGTGGGTCGGCCGGCCAGACGGCGGATCGTGCACCGGCTGCATCGGCATTGATGTCGCCGCACCCCTGATGCGCCGCTTGTTCGAACTCTTGCCACCCGATGCCATGGACGGCCTGTCGCCGGCGCCCGCCGGCAGCGTCATCGCGAGCAACGCCGAGCTGCCCGCCCTGCTGCGCCGCTTCGACCGTAACCTGAGCCCCATGCCTCTTCCCGATCTCGACATCGCGTTTCCACCTGACGGCGTGCGTGTGCGCCTGGCAGAAGACGACGACGGCGCCGAGGCCCTGCCGCTGCGCGCCGAAGGCGGTGTCTTGCCGCTGACATGGCTGGTCAACGGTGAACCGGTGCCCACCTATGGCCGACTTTCGCTCGCCGAATGGCTGCCCGACGGCGCCGGCTTTGCTGACATTAGAGTCGTCGACAGCCACGGTCAGTCGGCCGCGGCGCGGGTCTTCATCGAGCTGCATGACGCCGGAGGCGCGCTCTAGGCTGGCTTAGCCAAGCTTGAAGAAAACGCTTCCTCAGCCGCCAACGTCGCACCATAGTTTGCCGGTCCGCGTCATGGAGCCGGAACCATGAACAGACCCACCCGTTCCACCAAGGCAATGCCATTGGACGCTGGCCGCTTCGATCCCGATAGCGCGGAGGCATCGTCGACTCTGCCAGCCTCTTGGTACTACGAGCCGGAAATCTATCGCCGCGAGCACGAGGCGATCTTCTATCGGACATGGTGGTATCAGTGCCACGTTTCGGACCTCGCCAAGCCCGGCGACTTCACGTGCGGCGCCGTTGCCGACCAGAAGATCTTCATCATGCGTGGGCGCGACAACGAACTGCGCGCGTTCTACAACGTCTGCAGCCACCGCGCCCATCCGCTGTTGGAAGGCCAGGGCAACAAGGTGCTGATCACCTGCCCCTACCATCAGTGGTGCTACAACAGCGACGGCACGTTTCGGCAGGCAGGCGGGCGCGAGACGCTTGAGGGCTGGATCCCCGACAACGCCGACCTGAAGCCTGTACGCCTCGAAAACTACGGCGGTTTCCTATTCGTCAACCTTGACCCGGACGCCAAGCCGCTTATCGAACAGGCGCCGCAGCTTATGAAGGACTTCTACACATGCTGCCCGCGCCTGGACGACCTCGTCCGCGTCGAGCGGCGCGAACGCGAGGTTGCGGCCAACTGGAAGACACTCGTGGACAACAACCACGAATGCTACCACTGCGACGCCAACCACAAGTCGCTGATGGAGTTGGTCGACTACGACAACAAGGCCGTCTGGTCCGATGACGGCATCACGTTCTCCCACACGGTCGAACGCAAAAAACTCGACAACAGCGCATACGCCCTCAACGACGTCGCGATCGAACAGGATTCGCTGTTCAGTTACATCTGGCCGAGCTTGATACCGCTGTTCTTTCCGGGAACGCCAAGCGCGGTGATGTTCCAAGTCCTGCCGACCGGGCCCGAGACCTCAACCGTGCGCCACGACTTCTATTTTCTGAGTCGCGCGCCAAGCGAACAGGAACAGGCTTTCATGGATTGGATGACAAACGTGCTGGTGCCCGAAGACGTAGCCCTGTGCGAACACGTCCAGCAAGGCCTGCATTCGCGCGGTTATGACCAGGGCAGGTTTGTCGTCGACCGCGACCACGTTGCGTTCTCCGAACACCACGTCCATTTCTTTCAGCGGTTCGTCTATCAGGCGCTCACGCGATAGCGCCTCGCATTGCCGGGTTACTTGGTTAGACCGCGCCGCAGATCGTCGGGGCTGAGCACGGGCATGATCTCGATAGCTGCATTGACCGCAGCGAAGAACGGCTCGTTGATCTCCGCCAAGCGCGCTTGATCCTCCAGCTCGAAGAAGACCATGCCGGCGCGCTGGCCGTCCTTGACCATGAAGTAGGCCGCTTCGGCGTTAGTCTGCTCGAGCAACGTGTCGATCGCCGCGCCCAGCGTACCGTCCTTGGCAGTCTCGTTGCCCTTTTGAACGGGGATGGTGAACGAAAGCATCAAACGCATGGTTTCCTCCAGAATGAGAGCGATGGGCGCTCTGGGGGTGGTTTCACGTGGGCGGGTTCGCGAATGAGAGCGTACCATCACGCTCGAATCGTCCGAACAAGGATTGGCGCCATGCCAAAGAGCGCCGGCAGGCTTCGCGCTCGGCCTCTTTGTCTGGCGGCGCGTTATTCACAGATGCCGCCTCGGCGGGCCTAGACGTTGCGGCCAAGGGATCGCTGCCGGTCATGAGATCATGGCCGTGCAGGCCACCGGCCAATACGGCGACTTCCGGCCAGCCCTGCTGCATCATCCAACTTGCCGTGACGATCGCGCGCGCACCGTCATCGTCGACCAAACACAGGCGCGCGTTGCGCGTCGCCAGATGATCCTCGGTACAGCCCGCGAGCTCACCACCGGGAATCGACCGGGCGTCCCAGAGGTGCCCGGCCTGATATTCGTCCGGCGTTCTGACATCGACGACATAGAGCGTGCGATGGTCGGACTCGCGGCGCCAGATATCGAGTTCGTCCGGCTCGATCGTGCCTACGCCAAATTTTGCGGCGATACGGTCAGCAGCCTCGCGTCCCGCCTCTCTTGCTTTGCTGGAGACCGGACCCACCTTGCGCGTTGCGCCAACTTCAAGGTCGTCACCGGTCATGACCCAATCCCCGGTGCCTTCGTCCAGCGCGACGACCGGATTGGCGAAGCCGGCGTTGATCAGCGTCTGGCAACCCAGGATGCCGCGTGTCTTGCCGCCGCAGTGAACGACAAAAGTCGCGCTCGTATCGACGGCCAGATCAAAGGCATCGCGAACAAGCTCGGCCACCGGCACGTTGATGGCGCCGGGCAGCGTGCCGCCGTGATATTCATCATAAGGGCGGCTGTCGACCAGGACGATGGGTTCGCCGGACGCCAATCGCCGCTTCAGCTCCGCACCGTCTATGCGTGGTGTGGCGCATTGCTCCTGAACGAACAAACCAAAGCAGTTGGCCATGGCGTAGCCGGTCTCGAACAACGCATAACCCGCCGCTACCCATGTCTGAACGCCACCGTCCAGGGTATACAGATTGCTATAGCCCATCGCCGCCAACCGGATGGCAGCTTCCTCGGCCAGATCATCACCGTCATCGCACAGGACAACAGGCGTCGAAAGGCGCGGCACAAAGCCACGAACCAGATCGTCCAACCTGCCGATGGGCGTGTTGACAGCACGTAGCAGGTGGCCGGTCTCATAGGCAGCGCGTTCGCGTGCATCCAGCACGGCGATCTCACCGCCGCCCCTCAGCATGGCGTGAAACGATCCGGGATCGATGGGGGCAGCCGTCATGGCACGAGACCGGTGCCGATCGGCCTAGCGGGCCGCAGCGGGTTCCGAAAGTTGGACGCTGTTCCCAGCCGGCATCTGCGCACCATCGCCGGGATTGCTGAACATCAGAACGTCGTCGTCGATCGGCGCATCGCGGATCAGCTTCTTGTCCTGAGCAAAGTCCTGCGTATGGCGCCAGGGCTCGCGGTCGCCTTGTTTAGGGAATAAATGCATCATGCGTTGCATGTAACCGGCCGAGAAGTCATCGATCCACGGCAGCGCCTGCATGGTCTTGTCGCTGTCTCGCAGACGCGGCGTCGCCTGGCGCATGCCCAACGCGTCCATCCGGTTGATCAACCGGCACACGAATTCCGCCGTCATATCCGCGCGCAAGGTCCATGACGCGTTGATGTAACCGAAGGTCTGCACCAGGTTCGGCACGTCCGAATACATCATGCCCTTATAGGAGAACGTCTCCGGGAACGCGACGGGATCACCGTCGACGCTGAACGTGACGCCGCTGGCGACGATCAGCTTTAGACCGGTCGCCGTCACGATAATGTCGGCGTCCAACTCCTTGCCCGACTTGAGTTTGAGACCGGATTCCGTAACCGCCTCGATGTGATCCGTCTCGACAACGGCCTTGCCGGCGTTGATGACATTATAGAGGTCGTCATCGGGGATCAGGCATAGCCGCTGATCCCAGGGGTTGTAGCCCGGCGTGAAATGGGTCTTCACGTCATAGTCAGCGCCCAAGGCCTCGCGAACGAGATAGAGAAGCTCCTGTTTGACGACCTTCGGCTCCGTGCGCGTGCGGCGATAAAACGCGACATCGTTACGCACGTTTTTCCAGCGGGTCACCTTGTAGGCCATCTCTTCAGGCAGAAAACGCCGCAAGCGGTTGGCATCGGCGTCGACGGCAGGCATCGACACGACATAAGTCGGCGAGCGCTGCACCATCGTGACCTCGGCACCCTTCTCGGCCATGGCCGGCACCAAGGTCATCGCGGTCGCCCCGCTGCCGATGACAACGACCTTCTTACCCGCGTAATCGAGCTCTTCCGGCCAGAACTGCGGGTGAACGATGGTGCCCTGGAAACGCTCCATGCCATCGATGGCCGGATCATGCGGTTCGTCGTAATTGTAATAGCCGCCACACATTAAAAGCATGTTGCAGGTGAATTGGACGGGCTCGCGCTCGTCGCCCCTCTCGGCTTCAACCGTCCACCGCGCGTCGTCCGTCGACCAGTGTGCTGCGATAACCTTGTGGCCGTAACAGATGTGATCAGTCACGCCGTGTTCTTCGGCGGCTTCGCGCACGTAGCTCAGAATTGACGGGCCGTCCGCAATCGCCTTGGCCGCGCGCCAGGGTTTGAAGTTGTAGCCAAGCGTGTGCATGTCGCTGTCAGAGCGCACACCGGGATAACGGAAGAGATCCCACGTCCCGCCGAGAGCGTCGCGGCCTTCCAGCAGGACAAACGTCTTGCCCGGGCACTCCGCCTGAAGGTGGCAGGCGCTGCCGATGCCGGAAAGGCCCGCACCGACGATCACAACGTCAAAATCGCTCACGGCATTCTCCGAAGCGCCAAGAAATCGTCGCGATTATTCCCTTCTTTCGCCGCCATCGCCACCAATAGTAAGGCTGCACGACGCCGGCCACGGGGGGCGGCGGAAACCGGGGGAACCCTTATGGTTCGGTCCAACGGACTGCTGAACACCCGTCATGCCTTTCCAGTTCTGATCGCTTCGATGGTTGCCGCGCCGCTGCTCGGCTGCGAGAGCGAACCCGCCGTCACAAACCAGGACGACAAGGTCGTCTATGAGGCCGAGGCGAGAATCGAAGGGCTCTTCGCACCGCCGGCACCGGTGATGACGCCACCGGGCGACGCCTATGAGGACATCGAACCGAACCCGGTCATCGCAGTGGTCGAGGAGCCGGTGTCGACCTTTTCCATCGATGTCGACACGGCCGCCTACGCCAACGTGCGCCGTTTCCTGAATGAAGGTTCTTTGCCGCCACGCGATGCCGTGCGCGTCGAAGAAATGATCAACTATTTCGACTACGCCTATGAACCGCCGCTTGACGCCACCGAGCCGTTCTCGGCAATGACCACCGTGGTCCCGACGCCGTGGAACGACGGCACACAACTCGTGCACATCGCGATCAAGGGCTACGACGTCGTCGACATCGAGGAACGACCGCGCGCTAACCTCGTCTTTCTGGTTGACGTCTCCGGCTCCATGCAAGGTCCCGACCGGCTGCCACTTCTGGTGCAAAGCCTGCGCCTCCTCGTCAACGCGCTAGACCCGGACGACAGCGTCGCCATCGTCACCTATGCCGGCAGTGTCGGCGTCGCGTTGGAGCCGACACCGGTTGCCGACAAGGCGAAGATCCTGGCTGCGCTGGACTCACTCGGCGCGGGCGGATCGACGGCCGGCGCCGCCGGTATCAACCTTGCCTATGACACCGCAAGGTCAAGCTTTGTCGAAGATGGTTTGAACCGAGTCATCCTGGCCACCGACGGCGATTTCAATGTCGGCGTCAGCGACACCGACACATTGCAGGAGATGATCGAGCGCGAACGCAAGAGCGGCGTTTACCTCTCGGTACTCGGGTTTGGCCGCGGCAACCTGAACGACCAGATGATGCAACGCATCGCGCAGCACGGAAACGGCAACGCCGCCTATATCGACTCGTTGATGGAAGCCAAGAAAGCGCTGGTCGACGAACTCGACGGCACGCTCTTTCCGATCGCCAACGACGTCAAGATCCAGGTCGAGTTCAATCCCGCCCAGGTGGCCGAGTACCGGCTGCTGGGTTATGAAACCCGCCTGCTCGATCGCGAAGACTTCAACAATGACAAGGTCGACGCGGGCGAAATCGGCAACGGCCACGCCGTGACCGCGATCTACGAAATCGTCCCGACGGCTTCACCGTTCCGCTGGGTCGATCCCTTGCGCTACAGCACCGACACAGAGTCTGTGGACGATGAAACGCACGGCAACGAACTCGCCTACCTGAAGATCCGCTACAAGCTGCCCGGCGAAACCACCAGTGTGCTCATGCAACAGCCCATCCTGGCGCCGGCCGACGACACCGGTCTGGCCGAGGCCAGCGAGGACGTGCGTTTCGCCGTCGCCGTTGCCGCCTATGGCGAGCTGCTGCGCGACGACGTTCACCTGGGAACGTGGCAGATGGGCGACGTCATCGATCTGGCCAGCAGTGCCTTGGGCGACGACCCCTATGGCTATCGCCGCGAGTTCGTCCGTCTCGCCGACCTCGCCGGCAGTCTGCGCACGACCCATTGATCACGCATCGCGCGCCGGCCCCTTGTGACTCAGAAACCAGTCGCGCATGCGCGTCACGAGCTCGGGGTCGCGCGGCACGCGCGGCGCAATGAGATAGAAACCGGTCTCGTCGCCGACCGTCAGGTCGAACAGGCGGCACAGACGTCCGGCCTCGATGTCAGCCTGGACAAGAGGTTCGCTTGCCAGAGCGATGCCCTGACCGGCGATGGCCGCATCGATCGCCAGCGACTCCTGTGAGAACCGCAACGACCGCGCGGGTTCGAGAGGTTCGCCCCTGCCTGCCTGCTCCAGGTACTTGGGCCACCAGCCATGGGTATCGTGAAGGAGAACGTGGTGGGCAAGATCAGCCGGTTCCTCCAGCGGATGATCACCATCGAGCAGCGCCGGGCTGCACACCGCGAACATGTCGAGACCGTAGAGCAAGTCGGCTGACAGACCAGGGCCAAAAGGCGGTTTACCTTGGCGCACGGCAATGTCCACGCCGTCGCTTTGAAAGTTCGCCATCGCGACCGTGGCGACCACCTGGACATCAAGGTCGGGATTGGCTTGCGTGAACGCACCCAACCGCGGCACCAGCCAGCGCGCCGCGAACGACGGCGTTGCGGAGACCGTCACCGTCTGTTGCTGGGGGCGCAGTTCTTCCGTCGCCTCGGCGATGATCCGCAGCGCGCGCGCAATCGGTGTGCGATAGCGCCTGCCGGCCTCGGTCAGGGCGAGCCCGCGGGGCAGACGATCGAACAGCTTGACGCCAAGTTCGGCCTCCAGACCGCGTATCTGTTGCGCCACCGCACCCTGGGTGACGCCCAGTTCCTCGGCCGCCAGACGGAAGTTGAGCTGGCGCGCGACGGCCTCGAACACTCTGAGGGCGTTCAATCGTGGATAGCGGGAGGGCCGTTGCTCACTCATTATCCTGTAGATTTTCTACATGCATGAAAGCGGGCTTCTGCTTAGACGTCCCTGCTGGACTGTGTCAAACACCCCATCAGACCGACAGACCAGGGAGAGAGCCATGTCTTCAGAAAGAGTTGCCGTCATCACGGCAGGCGGCAGCGGCATGGGCGCCGGTGCGGCCCGCAAGCTGGCCGCAGACGGTTTCCGCGTCGCTATTCTTTCTTCATCCGGCAAGGGCGAGGCGCTGGCCAAGGAGCTCGGCGGCCTTGGCGTCACCGGATCCAACCAGTCGAACGACGACGTGAAGCGCCTGGTTGACGGGGCCATGGACACATGGGGTCGCATCGACGTGCTGGTCAACAGCGCCGGCCACGGACCGCGCGGTCCCGTCCTCGACCTCAGTGACGAGGACTGGCACCAGGGCATGGAGGTCTATTTCCTCAGCGCCGTCAGACCGACGCGCCTGGTGACGCCGGTCATGCAGCAGCAGAACGGCGGCGTCATCATCAACATTTCGACCTTCGCGGCGTTCGAGCCGGACCCGGTGTTTCCGACCTCCGGCGTTTTCCGCGCCGGCCTTGCCGCCTATACCAAGCTCTACTCGGACAAATACGCCGCCGACAACATCCGCATGAACAACGTGCTGCCCGGCTTCATCGACAGCCTGCCGGAAAAAGAGGAGTTCCGCGCCCGCATTCCGATGGAGCGCTACGGCAAGACAGAGGAGATCGCCGACGTCGTCGGTTTCCTGGCGTCAGACGGCGCGGGCTACATCACCGGCCAGAACATCCGCGTCGACGGCGGTATTACGCGATCGGTGTAACGGGACGGCCTTACTTCGCCGCGGCCCAGACCGCATCCAGGAAAGACTGGGTCGCGATGGTGGCGGCCGCGTAGGCGGTCCACGTTTCGGTGGTCTCACTGCGTGCGAGATCGGCGAAGTCCTCGATCATGAGAACCTGTTGCGGCGTCTTCGACGGCGTCTCGACAAAGATGAAGTCTTGCGGCGTCATCGACCGTGTGCGCACGGTATAGCCCGTCGGCACATCGGCGGCCTGGCTGCCGATGCTGTTGGTCCAGTTCATGACGAAGTCGTCCATGGCCAAGACGCCCTTCTCGCCAAGCAGGCGGAAGTCCTCCAGCCTGGTGCCGCACTGGAAACCCGAACCGAAGGTCATGGTCTCGCCACTCTCGAAGCCGAGCGCGCCGATAGCCTCGGTCACGGCACCCGTATCGCTGTCGCGCCGCAGCACCACCTCGACCTCCGAAACAGCCCCTTGAGGCCGCAGGTATTCGACGATGGCGCGCATGCAGTACCAGCCGAGATCGCCCAACGCTCCCGTCGGTTCCAAAGCCGGGTCAAAGCGGATGTCCGACCGGTCGTCCAGGGGGCTGTAAAAGACGCAGTGGAGGCCAAAGCGCTTGCCGATTCGTCTCTCAGCCACCGACCGGACGGCATCGCGGCGCGGATGGTGCACGAAGTGCGTGGCGTCCATGAACAGAAGGCCTGCCGAGGCAGCGGCATCGGCTATGCGCGCGACGGACCGGCCGTCCATAAACGGTTTATCGACGAGCACGTGCTTACCCGCCGCGATCGCCGCCAGCGCGACCGCTTCCTTCTTGGCCGTCGGGATCGCCACATAGACAGCGTTCACATCGTCGCGCGCCAGCAACGGCTCCAGACCTTCGACCGCCTGGGCATCCGCGCGTCCCGTGACAAAAGTCTCGGCTCGGCTCAACGTCCGGCTCGATACCGCCGCCAATCTTGCGTTGCCGGCCTGCTGGATCGCATTCGCGACCTCGTTGGCGATCATGCCGGTGCCGACAATACCGAAACCGAACGACGTCATGGCGCTGCCAGCAAACTCTCGTTTGCGCTGCGCAACCTACGCCCCGTCGAGCGCCTGCTTCACCATGTGGTGGAAAAGGTGAACGACATGCTCTTCCTGGCCATCGACTTCGGGGCCGACGATGAAGCGGCCCTGGTCATAGGCGTGGGACATGAGACCGCGCTGGACAGATTCACACAACGACTGGTCTTCCCGGCCCAGCAGGTCGAACAGATAGGTGTCGCGGTCTTTGTCCTCGGGATCACCCGGTGCGGATAGGCGTTCGTTGACAAACGACGTCGTGGTCGGACTGCGCGGCACAATGTGCGTGATGTTCACGTTCACCGAGCCCGGCACGACGTTGATCGTCGTCGTCGGCCACAGATACCAGAACGCCGCGCGCTGGATCGGGTCGTCTTCGCTAAACGTATAGGCGCTGTTCTCCGGCTTCGTCTCCGGCCCCAACTGGAACGCCGAGATGCCGTCGATCGTGTGTTCGTAGCACGCCATGTCGATCATGTCGGCGAACGCCGGATGGGCGGGGCCGCAGTGGTAGCACTCGACATAATTGTCGACGACCACCTTCCAGCCTGCCTGCATCACGCTGTCGCCAAACGTGCTTGTGCCGGTGAACGCGAGATCGTCGTAGTTCGGCACGAACCCGCGGATCGACGCCTCCAGGTTCGGCGCCTGCTGGGCCAACGGGACGGCGTCGTCATCCAGGTTGACGAAGATGAGGTTGCAGAACTCTTCGACGCGCACGGGTTTGAGGCCAAAGTCACTCTTGTCGAAACCCTTCACCGACTCGCAATTGCGCGCGGCCCTCAGGCTGCCGTCCGGCGCATAGGCCCAGGCGTGATAAGGGCAGGTGATCACCGCCTTGACGTTGCCGGTGCCCTCAAGCAGTTCGTGGGCGCGATGCTGGCAGACGTTGTAGAACGCGCGCAGTTCGCCGTCGCGGCCGCGGATGACAAAGACGCCCTGGTCGACAATGGTCGTGGTCATGTAGTCGCCGGGTTTGGCGACCTGGCTCTTGTGGCCGACATACTGCCAGGTGCGGAAAAAGATGCGCTCCTTTTCCAACTCGAAGATCTCGGGGTCGGTGTAATAGCTGGCCGGCAGGGTATAGGAGTGTGCAGCGTCTTCCGTCAGGGGTTTGGGAAACGCTGCATGAACGACATTCGACGTTGCCATCGTCACATCCTCCGGCAGTTTTATTGAATATGTATTCAATAATAATCTGGCCGTCTCGGCCTTGTCAATCCGCGGTGGCATCACAGCATAGAGGGAGATCACCATGGCGGCTATTCGCGGCTATATCGGCTGCAGTCTCGACGGCTACATCGCCTCATCCGACGGTTCGCTTGACTGGCTGACCAAGTATGACGGCATCGATGCGGGCGCACTGGATTACGAGCGGTTCATCGCCGGCATCAAGACCGTGGTCATGGGTCGCGCCACCTATGACGCCATCGTGGGCTTTGACGTCGGTTGGCCTTACACCGACCAGGAAACGATGGTCGTGACGTCGCGCGCGATCCCCGATGCCGTCGGGTCGCCGGCTGTCTGGTCCGACGACATCGACGATCTGGTCGCCGACCTGCGCAGCAAGGATAACGGGGATGTTTGGGTGGTCGGCGGCGGCCGGCTCCAGCAAGCGTTCATCGATCGCGGCGCCCTCGACAGCCTGATGCTGTTCGTCGTGCCCGAGATCATTGGCGGCGGTGTTCCACTGTTTCCGGCCAGCGGGTTCGCCAGGACCGTGCGTCTGGATGCCGCGCACGTGTTGGATCGCGGCTGTCTGGGCCTCATTTACGACTTCGCAGGTGCTTCCTAACCGAACGTCATGACTTATCATGGTCGCCGCCACACCGGAGTACCTCGTCCATGTCTCAATCCATGATCGTCGCGCCGCAGCCCGATGCCGTCGAAGCCAGCGCGCGCGCCTTACGAGACGGCGGCAACGCGCTTGATGCCGCCCTTGCCTGCGCCTTCGCGCAGACCGTGGTCGATCCCTTGATGTGCGGCATCGCCGGGTTTGGCAGCCTGCAGGTGCTGATGCCGGGGTCGGGCGCCCATGAGATTATCGATTTTCACGGGCGTGTCCCCACCGCCGCGACGCCCGAGATGTGGCAGGACCTGATCCGGGGCGAGACCGAGGACGGCTTTGGCTTCGTTCTGAAGGATGCGGTCAACGACTTGGGCTATCAGTCGATCACCACGCCCGGTACCTTGAAGGCCTTCGAGGAAGCGCACCGGCGTCACGGTAACCTGCCATGGTCGCGCATCCTGGAACCGGCGATCGCGCTGGCGGCGGACGGCTACGTCCTGGCGCCGGAGGTCTATTACTACTGGGTCTCCCGCGACGCGCCCGGCCGCATTGCGGTGCGCGATCGTCTCGCCTATTCGCCCGCCGGCCGTGCGATCTATTGCGAAGACGACGGCACGCCAAGAGACATCGGCAGTGTCATCCGCAATTCCGATATGGCCGCGACCCTCTCGCGCATCGCCGATGGTGGCGCCGATGTTTTCTATCATGGCGACATTGCCCAGACGATCGATGCCGACATGAAGGCCCATGGCGGCCTGCTGTCGGCCGTCGACCTGGCGGATTACGAGACGGTCACGGGCGAACCGCTCTGGGGCAGCTACCGTGGACTCAGCTTTTCCACCAACCGGCCGCCAGGCGGTGGCATCATGTTGATCGAGATGCTGAACATTCTGGAAAACTTCGACCTCGCCGCCATGGGCCATAACAGCCCGGACTATATGCGCGTGGTTGCCGAAGCGATGAAGATCGCGACATCCGACAAGGACAACTTTGTCGGCGATCCCCGTTTCGTCGATGTGCCGGTCGACCGGTTGACGGACAAGGCCTATGCCGCCGGCCACGCTGAGGCGATCGAGCGCGGCGAGATCGCCCAGGTCGAGCGGCTCGGGCTGGCCGAATCGGCGGGCACAACCCATATCAGCGTCGCCGACGCCCATGGCAACGCGGTCTCGGTGACCCATTCGCTGGGCATGATGTCCGGGGTCGTCACCGACGGTTTGGGTTTCATGTACAATGGCTGCATGGCCGTCTTCGACCCTCGGCCCGGGCGCGCCGGCTCGATCGCACCAGGCAAGGCGCGGTTCAGTTCGGTCTGCCCGACCATCGTCTTCCAGAACGGTGAGCCCTGGCTGATCCTGGGCGCGCCTGGCGGCACCCAGATCGCCATGGGTGTGCTGCAGGTCATGTTGAACGTCATCGATTTCGGCATGTCCGTGCAGGAGGCCGTCCTGGCGCCGCGCTTCTCGGCGACCAGCGACGCGATCACCGTGACCGCGCGCATTCCGCGCTATGCCTATGCATCGCTTGAGGAACGCGGTTATCCAATCGCCAGAAGCCCCTATAGTTACGAAATCGCCTCGGTCCACGCGCTCAAAAAGGTCGATGGCAAATGGACAGGTGCCGCCGATATTCCTTATGGCGGTGGCATGGCGTTGGGAGTCTAGGTCATGGATGCGAAGACAGCGGTCAGAAAGTCCTTCGAGGAAGGCGACTACCCCTATCCCGAGCCCTTTGGGCGCAAGAAATACGAGAAGAAGAAGGAACCCCTGCAGATCGAGCTGGTCCGCATGCTGCGCTGGTTGCACGAGACCGACCAACGCCTGGTCCTCGTTTTCGAGGGACGCGATGCGGCCGGCAAAGGCGGCATGATCAAGGCGCTGACGGAACACCTGAACCCCCGCGTCGCCCGCGTCGTTGCCCTGCCTAAACCCAACGAGACCGAACGCGGTCAATGGTACTTCCAGCGCTACGTCGCCCACCTGCCGACCAAGGGCGAAATGGCTCTGTTTGACCGCTCCTGGTACAACCGCGCCGGCGTCGAGCGCGTCATGGGTTTCTGCGACGAGCCGCAGTACCGCCTGTTCATGAACCAGGCGCCGGCCTTCGAACGCATGCTGCTGGATGACGGCGTCCTGCTCTTCAAATATTGGCTCACCATCAGCCAGCACGAACAGAAGCGCCGTTTCGAACGCCGCTGCAAGGATCCTCTGAAGCAGTGGAAAATGAGTCCGATCGACATGGCCGCTGTCGACAAATGGGATGACTATACGAAGGCGCGCGAAGAGATGTTTGCGGCGACTGACACCCCGTTCGCACCGTGGACCGTCGTCAACGCCGAAGATAAACACCGCGCCCGGCTGGCAACCATGCGCCACCTGTTGTCGGCACTTGACTACGACGGCAAGAATTCCGACGTCATCGGCACGCCGGACTCCAAGATCATCGATCACCCGGATGGCGTCACCTACTGACGCCTTCGTGCGCCAGCAAATGTGGCGCTAACCCGGCGACAAACCGGCAATGGTCTGACATCGCTCTGTTTTTCGCCGGCTTCACGGCAGAAAGATCACAGCGGGAAACTTTTTTGCGAAGGGTTTTCCGTGGCCGTGCGTATGAGAAACACGACCAGGACAAACCCTAACAAGAGAGAAGAAACTCATGGATCGCGTTGTTACCCCTACTCTGGCCGCCACGGCCTTGCTGCTGCTGCTCGCCGGTGTTTCCGCGACGGCCCACTCGGCCGGCGACCGCGCCGAAGCGATGTTCGATCGCGCCGACACCAATGCCGACGGTTCGATCACTGTCGAGGAATGGCAGGCCATGCGTGACACCATGTTCACGACCATGGACGCCAACGCCGATGGTTACGTCACGATTGAGGAGGCCCAGTTGATGCGCGCCGAACGTCACGGCGACAAGATGATCGAAAAACACGATGCCGACGGCGACGGGCTGGTCTCGACCGACGAGTTCATGAACGGCGAGTTCAAGGGCCTGAAGAAGTTCGAGCGGCTCGATGCCGACAGTGACGGTGTCGTCACCCAGGCTGAAGCCGACGAAAGCCGTCATGGCAAGAAACTCATGGAAAAGGCCGACCTGAATGGCGACGGTCAGGTGACGATGGACGAAATCATGTCGCTCCGCGCCGAGAAGTTCGCCACCATGGATACGGACGGCGACGGTTTTGTTTCGGCCAGCGATGTCTCCGAAGCCTATGCCGCGCGCAAGGCCGAGTCGGACCACCAGGGTCACGGCAAACACCATCGCATGTTCGAACGTGCGGATGCCGATGGTGACGGCCAGATTTCGGCCGACGAGTTCGCCAACACCAAACCGAACATGTTCGAGTGTCTGGATGCCGACGGTGACGGCGCCATCACGCTCGACGAAGCGTCGGATCGCGATCGTCACCGCGATTGCCGCAAAGACGCGGGCTGACCCTCCCCCGTCTCCTCGCGGCGGGCGGCGCGCTCGACTTCGGTCGTCGCGCCGTTCGTTTTCTTACCCTATGCTCATCTGCTCACGATCATCTCTTGGGCACCGAGCTGACGCATGGCACCGGACAAACAGCCGTCCTCAGACTTGCAGCGCGACGGCCACACCATCTTCTACGACCTCAGCGGAACCGGCACGCCGGTCACGCTGATCCACGGGGTCGGCACCTGGTCGGACGACTGGCTCGGCGTGATCGAGCGGTTCGGCGGGCGGTTCCGCACGCTGCGCTACGACCTCAGAAGTCATGGCCGATCAGGGTCGCCGCCGGGCGATTACACGGCCGCTGATTTCGTCGGCGATCTTGTCTGCCTGCTCGACCATGTCGGCATCGAAAAGACACACCTTGCCGGCTTTTCTCTCGGCGGATTGATTGTCCAGGCGTTCGCGCTGGCCCATCCCGACCGCGTCGACCGCCTTGCGCTCATGTCGACGGTTGCCGGGCGTACGGCCGAGGAGCGCGAAAGGGTCATGGGTCGCCTCGACTTTATTCGCAACGAACCGCCGGTCAGCTATTTTGATGCGTCGGCGTCGCGCTGGTTCACCGACAGTTTCCGCGCCGAACACCCGGACCTCCTAGCGGAAAAGAAAAAGGTAATCGGCCGTATGGATACCGACCGTTATGCCGCCTGCTACCGCGTGCTGGCCGAAAGCGATTTTGCCGACGAACTCCACCGAATCCCAAACCGCACCTTGGTCATGACCGGCGAATTCGATCAGGGCTCCAACCCGCGCATGGCACGCCTGATGCACGAGCGCCTGCCCGATTCCGAACTGATCATCCTGCCGCGTCTGCGCCACAGCATCCTGCTGGAGGCGCCCGATATCGTCGGCGGCATCCTGCGCGAGTTCTTTTCGCCGTAACTACCCCGCTCTCACCGACAAACGGTCAATCCGCAAACGGTGGCGGTCGTCGGTCAATCGGCGGACCCCGCCAAGTACCGCCAGGACGACGCCGAAGCCGGTGGCGCCGCCGATCAGGAACATCACAAGCAGCTGATACTTGACCGCCTCGACCGGCGGCACGCCGGCCAGGATCTGGCCGGTCATCATGCCCGGCAGCGAGACGATACCGGTCGCCGACATCGAGTTGATGATCGGCATGAACCCGGCGCGCAGCGCATCGCGCATGATCGTACCGAGCGCTTCGAATCGCGGCTGGCCGAGCGCGATACGGGCTTCGATCGAGGCGCTTTCGCGTACCGCCGCGACGGTCAGGGTATCCAGACCCAGGCTGATGCCGGTCATGGTGTTGCCCAGGATCATGCCGAGTAACGGGATGGCATAGCGCGGATCGAACCAGGGATCGGGCCTGATCTGCGTGCCCAAGGCCAGGACGGTTACGCTGATCGCCGCGACCAGCATGGTCGAAACGCCGAGACCATAGGCCCAGAAGCCCCTGAGACGGTTCTTCTGGCGGGCCATCACCTCGTAACCGGCGACGGCGACCATGACCAAGGCCATCAAGCCGGTCCACAAGGGCGACGCACGTTCGAACAGGAACGTCAGCACCAGGCCGACGAGCAGGAGCTGGACCGTCATGCGGATGGCGGCGACAAACAACTGCCGCGCAAGCCCCAATGACAGCAGGATCGAGAGGATCCCGTTGACGACAAGCAGCAACGCCGCCAGCGCGATGTCCTGATAGGTGAGTTCGATGAAGTTCATGACGCGGCCGGCTCCAGACAGCCCGCGCGCATGTGATAGCAACGCTCCCCGAGCCGCTCGGCGAATGCCCGATCATGGGTCGCAACCAGCAGCCCCATACCTTGCTCGCGCCGGGTTTCCAGAAGATCGGCAACGAGGTCACGGCTTTCGGTATCAAGCGCCGCCGTCGGCTCATCCAACAGCAGCACCTCGGGGTCTTGGATGAGCGCTCGGACAAGCGCCAAACGCTGTTTTTCGCCGGTCGAGAGGCGATTCACCGGTGCATCGAGAAAACTCTCCGCAAGGCCGAGGCGGCCCATGGTTTCCCGTGCACGATCCGATTTTGCCATGTGGGGTCCGACCGTTTCGGTCCACCAGCCGGGCTCAGCGGCGACATACGTCACCTTGGAGCGCCAAGCTGGTCCCGGCATGGCCGAGCACGCGGTGCCGTTCAGATAGACCTCGCCCTCATGGGGGTCGAGGTCGGCGATCGCGCGCAGCAGCATCGACTTGCCCGAACCGGACGGCCCCATCACCGCGCCACACGAACCCGCATTTAGCGCCAAAGTGGCCGGCGCCAGGCCCGGGCGCGCGACACCATCGATCACCAACAATGCCTGGCTCGTTTCGGTCATGAGGGTTCCCGGCCATCAGGCCAGGGCAGCATGGCGGCTTCGAAAGCACCGACATGCCGGAGCGTTCCGGCCGCCCGCTTGGCGCCCGCCTCCAGGCTGCGGCGGACATCCCGCGTTTGGGCATAGGACGCCAGGAACCCCGCCTGGAAGCTGTCGCCCGCGCCCGTCGTGTCAACGACATCGGTAACAGCCACGGCGGGACAGGCGATTCGTTCTCGGCCGCCCAGCGCCAGACTGCCGGCAGCACCCAACGTCACGACAAAGAGCTTGCCGTGGTGCTGGGCCAGCCCTTCAAGCGCGTCGATCAGGTCGGTGTCACCGGCAGCCAAACCAGCGAAACCGATATCGATGCTGGGCAGAGCACGCCTGACCGGTGCCAGGCGATCATCGGTGTCGTTCAGGTCTAAAAAGTCGACGGCGCGCAAACCAGACGATGGCGTCTTCACCGCCGACTCAAAAAAACCCATGACCTGCCGGTAACAGGTCATCAACAGCACGTCGGAGTCGGCAATGATGGGTGATTCCGCAGCGCCGACACGATAGTCCGTGAGCACGCCGGCCTCGTAGCGGATGAAGATCCGCTCGCCCGATGGATCGTGGTCGATGACCTGCAACGACGTGCGCCCCGCCATCTCAGGCAACACACCCGCGACATCATGGCCGACGATCGCCGCGCGCACGTCGCTGGCTTCGCGGTCGTTGCCGAGCGCACAGACCACCGCGATCTCGCTGCCCGGCGGAAAGGTTGCCTTGGCGTTGACCGCAAAGTTGAGCGCGATCCCGCCGACACGGTCGGCCTTCAGGTCGAGGTAACGGTCGACCCCGCAGTCACCGACCGCGACCACGCGCATCACGCTGCCGCCGCTTTGTCGCGCGCGATCGCAACCAGCTCGGCCACACGCTTGGCGTCGATGGCATCACCCGACTTCAGGCCTGTGCCGACAATGGCGCCGTCTGCGACAGCCAGCAGCGCTTCGGCGTTCCCGGCATCAAGGCCGCTCCCAAGGATGACCGGAATGGCACCCGCACCCTCCTTGGCGGCCGCTACCGACGCGACATCCGGCGCGTGGCCGGTGGCATCGCCGGTCACGACGATCGCATCGGCCCCGGCCTCGGCGGCGAGCGATGCCGATTCGGCAAGGCTGCGCTCGACCAGCATGGTGGCGTACTTGACCTGGATATCGGCCAGGATCAGCACGTCGTCGGCACCGATCGCACGGCGATAGGCCAGCAATCCCGCCGCATCGATCCGCATGGCACCGCCGTGCTCGGGCCGCGACATCGGGTCGACGAAATAGTCTGTGCGGATGAACGAACCGCCGGCCGCGTGCGTCACGGCGAGCGACGCCTCGGGATCGTTCAGCAGGATTTCCGCCCCGACCCGGACATCGGCTGACGCCGTCACGACTTCCCGAGTCACCCGCGTCATCGCCGCCGTCGTTTCGGCGGATGAGAGCACGCGGTGCGGCCGGTCGTATTCGTTCTCGACCAGCGCGCCCTGCGCGCCGCCCGCCTCGAGCGCAGCTAGATCGCCAAGCGCCTTATCGATCACCGCATCAAGGCCAGGCGAGTCCGGATAACCCGGCAGGGGCGGCAGATGGATGACGCCAATAATCGGCTTGCCCGCGCCAAACAGATCGTGGAACCGCAACGGCCTCTCCCCTCACGCCTCAAGGCAGGCTGGCCGCTCAAGCCATGGGATGCAAGGACGCCGTCGACGGTCTATAGAGGCGGGATGAACACGGGGAGAGCACAACCATGACCGAGATCTCGATGACCTATCTGAACGGGCCGGACATCGAGAAGCTCGCCATGACCAACGACGAGATCCTGGATGCCGTCGAAGCCGGCCTCCTGGCGCAGGGACGCCAACAAACCGTCCTGGAGCCGCGCGTGCATCTGGTGCCCGAGAGCTCCGACAAGGGCCATTTCAACGTGCTGCGTGGGTTTATCGCGCCGCTCGAGGTCGCCGGCGTCAAGATCGTCGGCGATTTCGTCGACAACTACAAACAGGGCCTGCCGTCCGAGATGGCGCTCCTCAACCTGTTCAGCCCGGAAACCGGGATGCCCAAGGCGTTGCTGGACGCAACCGCCATCACCGATATGCGCACCGGCGCGATGACCGCGTTGGGCGGCAAGTACCTGGCCCGCAAATCGAGCCAGCGTCTCGGCAATATCGGCGCGCGCGGCTCGTCCTATTGGAACGTGCGTCTGCTCGATCACCTCTTTGACTTCGACGAGATACGCGTTCATTCGCGCCGGCCGGAAAGCCGCGAGGCCTTCGGCGAACGTCTGTCGCGCGACCTCGGCAAGACCGTCATCGTCACCGACGACTGGGAGAGCTGCCTGAAGGGCGCCGACATCCAGGTCGAGGCCTCGCGCCTGCCTGAACCCCATCCCCACTTCAAGACCGACTGGGTGCCCAAGGGCGGCTTCGTCGTGCCCTACGGCACCATGAGCGCAGTCGAGTTCTCGCTGACCGACATCATGGACAAGGTCGTTGTCGACGACTGGGTCCAATGCCAGCCCGGCCGCCCGTACGGATCGCTGCGCCGCCATGTCGACGAGGGCAAGGTGACCCAGGAAAACCTGCATGCGGAGATGTGCCAGATCGTGGCCGGCGACCGCCCGGCCCGCGAGAGCGATGACGAGACAATCCTGTTCTGGCACCGCGGTTTGAGCCTCTCCGACATCGCGCTCGGACAGGCCATGGTCGACAAGGCCGCGAGGCTCGGCATCGGCACCAGCTTGCCCTATCGTTGACATTCGTTGCCCGCCGCCTGACCCCCAACCCGACCTGGAGCGCCCCCCAAAATGGATATCACCTTGAGTTCGGCCGACCGCGACCTGCAGGCCAAAGCCAAGAGCTTCGCCGAAGAATGGCTGTTTCCCTATGAAGAGCTGGCCGAGGACGATGCCGGTGTGCCACCCGAAACCATGAAGAAGATCCTGGCCGCCTCGGTCGACGCCGAACTCTCGGGCATGAACCACAGCGTTGAAGACGGCGGGCGTGGTTACAACGTCGTGCAGCAATGCCTAATCTATGAAGAGCTCGGCAAGGCGACCGGCGGACTCGCCCTGATCCACTCGATCGTGCCGCCCTATTCGCTGAAGTTCGCGACGCCCGAGCAGAAGGAGAAGTACCTCAGGCCCACCATCAACGGCGAGAAGTCCGTCGCCTTCATGGTGTCGGAGAAGGACGCTGGCTCCGACGCGCGCGGCATCAAGACGACCGCCGTCCAACAGGGCAACCACTACGTGATCAACGGCGAGAAGTGGTTCGCCAGCCACGCGGACTATGCCGACTACTCGCTGCTGCACAGCAATATCGACGGCGATCCGGAAAAGGCGACGCTTTTTATCGTCGACAAGGGCACACCCGGCATGTCGGTCAAGCATCTCTCAAAATACATGCTGAACCGGGCCGGGCGCACGCCGCAGATCCTGCTGGAAGACATGAAACTCGAGGCGGGCCAGATCCTGGGCGGTATCGGCCAGGGTTTCGAACTCACCAAAGACTGGTTCATCGAACAACGCATGTTCATCGCCTCGCGCTGTGTCGGCTCCGCGATCCGCGCCGCCGAGACCGCCGAGGCCTATGCCCGCGAGCGCGAAGCGTTTGGCCAGAAGGTCGGCGACTTCCAGGCGATCGCCTTCAAGATCGCCGACATGGCGGTCGACATCATGACGGCGAAGACTCTGCTTTACCGCTGCGCCGCCGAAATCGACTCCGGCATCGAACGCAAGCTCGCGCACGCGCGCGCCTCGGCGGTCAAGCTTGTCTGCACGGAGATGGCGGGGCGCGTCTGCGACGAGGCGCTGCAAATCATGGGCGGGCGCGGCTACATGGTCGAATGCCCGACCGAACGCCTTTACCGCAGCGTCCGCCTGGAACGCATCGTCGAAGGCACATCGGAAATCCAGCGCGTCGTCATCGCCGGCCAGATCAAAAAGCGCGGCTTGGCGCTCTATACGAGCCTTTAGCGTTGGCGTCGGCCCCCTCACCCAACTCCGGCTAAGGCGCATTCGCACCTAAGCCTGCGCAACCCTCTCCCCTTGAGGGAGAGGGCCGGGGTGAGGGGTCGCGCGCGCCGGCGCGCGAAAATCCTAATCCAGCATCGGCAGCTTCAGGTGGTGCTCGGCGGCGCACTCAACGGCGATGTCGTAGCCGGCGTCGGCGTGGCGCATGACGCCGCTGGCGGGATCGTTCCAGAGCACGCGCGCGATACGCCGGTCGGCGTCTTCGCTGCCATCGCAACAGATGACCATGCCGGCGTGCTGGGAGAAGCCGATACCGACGCCGCCGCCGTGGTGGATCGAGACCCAGGTCGCGCCTGACGCGGTGTTCAACAGCGCGTTCAGCAACGGCCAGTCGGCGATGGCGTCGGAGCCGTCCTTCATGGACTCGGTCTCACGGTTGGGGCTGGCGACCGAACCTGAATCAAGGTGATCGCGGCCGATGACGATCGGCGCCTTCACCTCGCCCGTGCGCACCATCTCGTTGAAGGCAAGCCCCAGCTTGTCGCGCTGCCCCAGCCCGACCCAGCAGATGCGCGACGGCAGGCCCTGGAAGTGGATGCGCTCCCTCGCCATGTCGAGCCAGTTGTGCAGGTGTTTGTCGTCGGGGATCAGCTCCTTCACCTTGGCGTCGGTGGCGTAGATATCTTCGGGATCGCCGGAAAGCGCGGCCCAACGGAACGGGCCAACACCGCGGCAGAACAAGGGACGGATATAGGCCGGCACAAAACCCGGGAAGTCGAAGGCGTGCTCGACGCCCTCCTCCTGCGCCATTTGGCGGATATTGTTGCCGTAGTCGAGCGTCGGGACGCCGGCGTTCCAGAAGTCGAGCATGGCCTGGACCTGAACCGCCATCGATTCCTTGGCCGCTTTGACCGTGCCTTCGGGATCGCTCTCGCGCCGTTCGTCCCACTCGGCCAGAGACCAGCCCGCCGGCAGATAACCGTTCAGCGGATCGTGGGCGCTCGTCTGGTCGGTCACCACATCGGGATGGGCGCCGCGTTTGACCAGTTCGGGGAACACCTCCGCCGCGTTGCCGAGCAAGCCGATCGACACGGCCTCCTTCTTCGCCGTCGCGTCTTCGATCATCGCCAGCGCATCGTCCAGGTCGTCGGTGCTTTTATCCAGATAGCCGGTCCTGAGCCGCATCTCGATGCGCGACGGTTGGCATTCGACGGCCAGCATCGACGCACCGGCCATGGTCGCAGCCAAGGGCTGCGCGCCGCCCATGCCGCCGAGGCCGCCGGTTAGGATCCAACGGCCCGAGAGGTCGCCCGCGTAGTGCCGGCGGCCGACCTCGACGAAGGTCTCGTACGTGCCCTGAACGATGCCCTGGCTGCCGATATAGATCCACGAGCCCGCCGTCATCTGGCCGTACATCATGAGGCCGGCGCGGTCGAGTTCGTGGAAGTGCTCCCAGTCCGACCAGTGGGCGACCATGTTGGAGTTGGCGATCAGAACCCGCGGCGCGTCCTTGTGGGTACGAAAGACACCGACCGGCTTGCCCGATTGCACCAACAGCGTCTCGTCGTCGTCGAGTTCGCGCAGGGTGGCGACGATGCGGTCGAAACACTCCCAGTTCCGCGCCGCGCGCCCGATGCCGCCATAGACGACCAGTTCTTCCGGCTTTTCGGCGACCTCGGCATCCAGGTTGTTCATCAGCATGCGCAGCGGCGCCTCGGTCAGCCAGCTCTTCGCGCTGATATCCGAACCACGGGCAGCACTGATCGTTCTCGTGTTGTCGCGGCGGTTCTCGGCTGCGGTCATGGCCCGGCTCCCTGGAACACTGCTTCGGTGCTATAAACCCTCTATAGAGCAGCCCTACGACCGGTCAACACCACGCGCAACCATGGCAAGCTTCGACCCTCTGTCACGCAAGGCGTTCGCCGATGCCAGCAAGCCGCACACGGACGGCTTCTTCTGGCGTTATGACGGGCCGACCTGGCTCGTCGCCATCGGCACCTATGCGGCCTGGCTGCTGCTGATCATCTTTCACGATCTCATTCCCTGGCCGGTCATGATGATCGTCGGCGGCTATGTGCTGGCACTGCATTTCTCGCTGCAGCATGAAGCGATTCACGGCTGGCGCTCGATCCCCGGCTGGCTGAGAACCGCGGTCGTGTGGCCACCGATCGGCGGCTGGCTGCCGTTTGAAATCTACCGGCGCGCCCACAGCCTGCATCACCGCAACACGGTTCTAACGTTCCCTGGCGAGGACACGGAATCCTACTATCACAAACGCGCGGACTGGCAGCGCTACAGCGCCCTATGGCGCGGCATCCTGCTGTTCCACCAGACGTTCTTGGGCCGGCTCCTGATCGGGCCGTTACTGCGCTGGCGCAAGCTGGTGATAATCGAAGGCGGCATGTTGTTACGCGGTGATTTCAGCAACGTGCCGATTTGGCTCGGCTTCTTTGCCGGTCTCGCCGTCATCCTGTGGTTCGTCAGCGGCGTCTGTGGCATGCCGATCTGGGAATACTACGTGCTGCTGGTCTATCCCGGTCTCAGCATCGGCTTGATCCGCGCTTTCATCGAACACCGCTATGGACGGCGCGCCGGCGAGCGCATTGCCATCGTCGAATCGAATTGGGTGTTCGGCCTGCTGTTCCTTTGGAACAACATGCACCTCATCCATCATCTCTATCCGGCGATGCCGTGGTACCGGATTCCCGCCTTCTACCGTAAGCATCGTTCGGAACTACTGGCGCACAACAGCCAGTATCGCTTCAGAGGTTACGGCGAGATCGCGCGTCGCTGGTTCCTGAAACCGGTCTTCGTCCCGGTTCACCCGATCAAGTAGAGACGATCTGCGTTACTCCGCGGCGACGGGCTCGCGCGCGTTGCTGCCTTCGAATGCCGGCATCACCTCGTCGACGAAGAGACGCAGCGACTTCTGCTGTTCTTCCATCGGCAGACCGTAGCTGGCGCAGTAGAGGAAGTTATCGACGCCGAGTGCCTCATAGGCCCTGAGCTTGGCGATTACCTCGTCGGGCGTTCCGAACATCAGGTTCTCGCACAGCATCTTTGGATCGTACTCCGCCCGGTTGTCCAGGCTGGCCAGATCGATGACTTCCGGGAAGCCGTTGGAGACCGCGCCCAGTTCCTTGAACAGGTTCTCGAACTGCGCGCTTTGGTGACGCACCGCGTTGATATAGTGCTCCCAGTCGCCCGCGTTCTCGTAAACGGCCGCATAGCGCATGGTTAGGAACGTCGGTCGTTTGACATCCGGCGCCTTGGCGAGAGCGTCCTCGAAGCGGCCCATATAGGTCTCGACTTCCGAGAACGGGCGGGACAACGCCCAGGTCATGATGTTGCAGCCGTTGGCGAGCGCCCAGTCGAAGGTACCGGGATCGCGCGCGGCCACCCATATCGGCGGGTGCGGATCCTGCAGCGGCTTGGGGCACGCCGTGGTCGGCGGGAACGACCAGAACTCGCCCTCGTGTTCGTAGTCGCCGGCCCAAAGCTGTTTCAGCACCGGCAGCATTTCCTGCATATAGGCGACGCCGACCTGCTGCTTCAGGCCGCCGGCCATGCGGTTGAACTCGCGCTGATAAGCGCCGCGGCCGATGCCGAACTCCAGTCTCCCGCCGCTCAACAGATCGAACATGGCAGCCTCGCCGGCGAGCTTCACCGGATGCCAATAGGGCGCCTGCACGATGGCGGTGCCCAGGTGGATATTGTCGGTGTGCGCGGCCCACCATGTCAGCAGCGGAAACGGCGCCGGCGCGATGGTCATCTCGATCGCGTGGTGCTCGGCGGCCCAGGCGATTTCGAAACCGCCCTGGTCGGCCATCTGGACCATCTCAAGGGTGTGGCGCGCGACATCCTTCATGTCGATCGCGGGATCCATGCGTTCCATGTTGATGGCGAGACTGAATTTCATGGCGGCTTTCCTCGATCCGGCAACGGTGGCAATCGAGGCGAAGTAAACGGGTGAGCGGTCAGAGCGTAAACGGCAAAAAGGATGGCCCTTGCGTAACGAAAACTTCACACGGCGTTCGGCACTTGCGGTCTCTTAGGGCCCGCTAACGGCGGGATCGACCAGTCGATGTTCAGTACCTGCACAGCGTAAGAGGCGCCTAAGACGGTGGCAGGTCCAGGATCGCCTCGGCCATGGCGATGATGTCGGGGTAGTAACTGGCGTCGTAGCCTTCCGCGTCTTCCAGCACGCTGAAGAAGACAATGACGGTCCGGCTTGCCGGGTCGACCAGCAGATACTGGCCGCCGTAGCCGCCATGGCTGACCCAGCGGCCGTTCGTCATGAGCTGGTTGTGGTAGGTCAGGTCATCGCGATCTTCGTAGCGCGGCTGGCCCTGCTCCTTGAGCGTGCGTTCCAGAAATGCCGGACTGCCGACCATCTCACCGCTGACGCCGCGGCCACCGCGCGCGATCAGCCCGCCGTAGCGGGCGAGATCGCGCGCGGTCAGCGAGACGCCCCCCGCTATCACGGGCACACCGTCGCAATCGGTCGAAATGTGGAAGGTGCCTTCGATGCCGGCGGCCTCGACGATATCCAGCACGTGATCACACAGGCTCTTGCCGCTGATCCGTTCGGCGATCCATCCGGCAATGTCGGTGTTCGGTGACTTGTATTGCGTCATGCCGGTCGTGTTGGTGATGTCGTCGCTCACCAGTTGGGCGGCAAACGCGCGGCAGCTGAACGGCTGCTCGCCGTCGGGCTGCAAGCGCCAGCCCATGGCGATCTCCTCGCGCCCGTAACCGACCGTGGCACCCGGCGTCGCGTTGAAGTGCCAGGGGTCGGCATAGTCCTCGTTGAAGTTGTTGATGACGTTCATATCGAGGACCTGCTGCACCGTCGCCTCGGCATAGCCACTGCCGACCTCGGGCAGGTAGTGCGAGACCTTGGCGTCGAGATCAATCAGACCGTCCTCAACCAGACGGCCGCACACCAGATGCATGGTCGTCTTGCTGATCGACTGGATGCTGTGCGGCCGGTCAGGCCCGAAGTCGGCGGCGTATTTTTCGAAGAACACGGTTTGATCGCGCACGACAACCATGCCGGAGAACATCGTCGATCCGGTCAGCTGGCGCACCAGTGCCAAATCACCGATACGCCGGTCGATGACTTTGGTCAGCGGCAAAACGTTGGTGGCGCGAAGGCTCAGGCCGTAACGGGACAGCCGGTGGAGGTTGTGAAACCCCCACCGGCGTTTGTCCGGCCGGTTCCAGTTCGCCTGATTGCGCGCCTCGACGTCGAGGTCGGGATTGCGAACCGTCGTCAGCCCATGGTCGTCCGACGACACGGGCGGAGACTAAAGACCCGCGCGGACGTCCTGGTACAGCGTTTCGTACTTGGCTTCGTACTCCGGATCCATCGCCGGGAAGAAGATCGTGTTCGCGATCAACGTCTCGGGATCGGAGAAGCCCAACTGGTCGAGGCGCTCCTGGGGCAGCATCTCGTATGCCGCCAGGTTGGCGCTGCCGTAGCCATAGTTATCGATCAGCCAGGCACCGGATTCCGGCGAGATCCAGGCATCGATATAGGTGTAGACGGCATCCAGATCGGTCGCGTCCTTATGGATGATGAAACCGGAACCCCACGCGAAGACACCTTCCTTCGGCACCATGTAGCCGACCGGCACGCCTTCGTCCTGCAGGGTGACGAACGACTGGTTCCACGCATAGGCCGCAACGACTTCGCCGTTGGCGATCGCCTGCTCCATCTCGGTCACGTCCGACCAGTAGAAGCGGGTGAGGTCGCGCTGCTTCGACATCAAACCCTGAACCTCGGCGAGCTGGTCGTCCGACAGGGTCCAGACGTTATCGTAGCCCAGCATCAACGCGGCGACGGCAACCGTCGCCACCGACGTGTCGTACCAAGCCAACCGATTGGCATAAGCATCGTCATAGAGGATCGCCCAGGAGTTATCGTTGATGTACTTCTGGTCAATCATGTCGGTGCGGTAGAGCAGCGACGAGTTGCCGAACTCCGCCGGCACGAAATAGCGGGTGTCGTCAAAGATAGAACCCGAGATGTCCTTGATGCCGGGCGCAATCGTGCCCCAGTTGCTGAGCCGGCTGGTGTCGATCGGCTGAATCAGTCCGGCGTCGACATAGCGCTGGATCATGTAGTTGCCGGGATGGATGAAGTCCGGTGCAAAGCCAGCGCGAATCTTCTCGAACGATTCGATGTCGGACGCGATGTAGCTGAATTCCGGCGGCCCGCCGTACTTGTCGATGTAACCGCCCATCATCTCGGGCATGTCATAACCGGCCCATGTGTGGCCGGAGATTTCGCCGGCCGCGCGGGCGCCGCGCGTCATCAGCGGCACGCTGACGATACTGACACCAAGCGCCGCGAGGTTCTTGGCCAACTCACGCCGGTCCATGACCGGACCCTTTATCGTTTTCATGTGATGCCTCCCCAGAAATGAGCAATCGGGCCGCCCGTCGGTGTCAGACCGACGCCCGCGACCCCGTGCGAACGCAAACCCGACCGCCCCGTCGAGCAAGCTTCATGCTCGGGCCGGAGCGCCTTGGGCGTAAACGTAGAAAATAGTTTGCTACACGTAACGTCAGCTTCACGCAAAAAAGCTTCGGGTTCAGCGCATCACGAACGGGTTGCCCATCGGCGCCGACGACGTGTTGATCCAGACCGTCTTCGGCCTTGTGTAGTCGTAGATCGCCTGGGCACCCGACTCGCGGCCATAACCGGAATCCTTGAAGCCGCCGAACTCGGCGATCGGCGACACCACCCGATAGGTGTTGATCCAGACAATGCCGGCGCGAATCTGCTTTTGCACCCTGAGCGCCCTGGCGATGTCCTTGGTGAAGATGCCGGACGCCAGGCCGTACTTGGTATCGTTGGCCTTGGCGATCACCTCGTCCTCGTCCTTGAAACGCAGCACCGACAGCACCGGGCCGAACATCTCGGTGTCGACGATCTCCATCTTCTGGTCCGGACACTCGACGATGGTCGGCTCGTAGAACCAGCCGGCGTTCAAATGCGCCGGCTGTTTGCCGCCATGGTGGACGGTGCCGCCCTGCTCCTTCGCTCTGGCAACCTGTGTCTCGCACGCGTTGAGTTGGCCCAGGGTGCACAAAGGACCCATCTGGGTTTCCTCGGCCAGCGGATCACCGATCAGAATCTTTTCGGCGCGGCCCGTCAGGTCGGCCAGAAACGTGTCGTGGATCTTCTCGTGCAGATAGATCCTGGAACCGGCAACGCAGCTTTGGCCGCTGGCGCCGAAGATGCTTGCCATCGAACCATTCACCGCGCTTTCAAGGTCCGCGTCGTCGAACACGACGACCGGCGACTTGCCGCCCAGTTCGAGCGACACCTCGGCGAAGTTTTCGGCCGAGTTGCGCACGATGTGCCGCGCCGTCTCGGGCCCGCCGGTGAAGCTGATGCGCGCGACCAGCGGGTGCGTCGTCAGCACACGACCGCACGGCTCGCCGAAGCCGGTGACGACGTTGACGACACCTTCGGGAAAGCCTGCTTCCTCGATCAGCTTGGCGAACTCCAGCATCGCGGCCGACGCGTGTTCCGACGCCTTCAAGACCACCGTGTTGCCGGCAGCCAGCGCCGGCCCGATCTTGACCGCGACCAGGAAGAGCTGGCTGTTCCACGGTACGACGGCTGCGATCACGCCGAGCGGTTCGCGTGTCGTGAAGACACAGAGGTCCGGCTTGTCGATCGGCAGCGTTTCGCCATGCACCTTGTCGGCAAGGCCGGCATAGAAGTGGAAGAACTCGGCGATGTACTTCGCCTGCCAGCGCGTTTCCTTCAGCATCTTGCCGGTATCGATCGTCTCGGTGCGGCCCAATTCCTCCGACTTGTCGGCCAGAAGATCGCCCAGGCGGCGCAGGTACTTGCCGCGTTCGGTCGGTGTCATCGACGCCCACAGTCCTTCGCTGAACGCGCGGTGCGCGGCTTTGATGGCGCGGTCGACATCGTTTTCGGTCGCCGCCGGGATCTTCGCCCATACCGCGCCCGTCGACGGGTTGACACTGTCGAACATGCCGCCGTCTTCGGCGTCACACCACGCGCCGTCGATGAACATCTGATAGGATTTTGCTTCGCTCATGACGCGACCTCCCCAACTCGATTCGTAAATGAACCTAGTGCACGTCTCCCGGTCGTGGCTAGATGTATGGACGGAACAGCACCATCAACGAAGGAACGATCGTCATGTCGAAGGCAAAGGAAATCATCGGCGGGCCGCTGGTTATCGGCGGTCGAACGCTATCGCTGTCCAGGGCCGTGCGCGCCGGCGACATGGTCTATCTGACCGGCCAGATTCCCATGAAGGACGGTGCGCCGATGACCGACGGCAGCATCGAAGACCAGACTCGCGTGACCCTCGACCTCATCACCGAAACCCTGAGCGAGGCCGGCTGCACGCGCGATGATGTCGTGAAGGCGATGGTCTGGCTGCGCGATGTCGAGGACTTCCCCGGCTTCAACAGCGTCTATGCCGAGTACTTCCCAAAAGACCCACCGGCCCGATCGGCGGTGCTGACCCAGTTGCTGGTCGACGTGAGGATCGAGATCGAGGTTGTCGTCTATAGCCCGCAGTAGGTGTCAACGCTGTGCCATCACCCAGTCGTGAAACCGTTGCGCGCCGGAACCCAGGCGCACGCCGCGTGGCGTGACCATGTAGACACCGTAGCCTTTCGACTGAACGGCCTTCATCGGGCGCACGAGGTCACCGCGCGCCAGGTGATGATCGACGATGTTGCTGAAACCCAGCGCCACGCCGTGGCCTTCGATGGCGGCCTGGATGATGTTGGCGTAGTTGTCGTAACCCAACGTGCGGAAGTTCGCCGGCAGTTTGACGCCGGCGCCTTCCAGCCACCACGTCCAGTCTTCGTCGGAATGCGGCGCGCCGTCCAGATTCAGGAGCGGCTGCGACAAGAGGTCGGCCGGCTTGGCGATGGGGCCCGCCGACTCCAAGAAATCCGGCGCGCAAACCGGGAACGTGTCGGTATCGAAGAGATGCCGCGGCTTGAGGCCGGGCCAGGAACCGGAGCCGTAGCGCAGGCCGACATCGATGCCTTCCTCGATCATGTCGAGCGGCGCGTCCGACACCCTGATGCGCAACTCCAGATCCTTGTTGGCCGAGCGAAACGCCGGCAGGCGCGGCGTCAGCCAAAATGTGGCGATGGCGACCGTGGCGGTCACGGTAACCCGGGACGACCCGGCGACGTGACCCAGTTCGCCAGCGGTCTTGGCGATGTCGCCCAGGCTCTTTGAGACCGTCGCATGAAGCGCGTGACCGGCTTCGGTCAGCTCGATGGCGCGGTGGCGGCGGAAGAAGAGATCGGTGCCCAGATGCTCTTCCAGGATGCGGATATGCCGGCTCACCGCCTCGCGGCTGACGGTCAGTTCCTGGGCCGCGCGGGTAATGCTCAAATGCCGGGCAGCCGCCTCAAAGGCGACCAGACTGTTGACCGGCGGAAGACGCATACGCAGGCTTTGCATGAAAAAAAGCTTACGCGAAGATCAGCCTTTTTCAAGTTTACCGAACGCCTCGGGAAACCCTCTACTGCGTGGCGTCGCACCGTGCCGCGAACCGGAGGTCTGATCATGAGCTTTTTCGAATGCGCCCCCAGGCTTGGCTTTCACGACGCCTTTCGCCAGGCGATGCGCGGGGTCGCCGGCACGGCGCACCTGATCACCGCGGTCGACAAGGAAGGCGCCTGGTACGGCATGGCGGCAACAGCCGTGTCGTCCGTGTCGATGGATCCACCATCCATTCTGGTTTGCATCAACCGCGACGCCGCGACGTGCGCGCCGATCGACGAGCGCGGCCAGTTCTGCGTCAACGTGCTGGCGGAGGATCACCGCGACCACTGCGCGCGCTTCGGCCGGCCGGACGCCCGCCACACCCGGTTCCATCACGGCGAGTGGCTGGACCACGACGGCCTGCCCTATCTGGCCGACGCCCAGGCCGCCATCTTCTGCGACGTCGCGCAGCGCGTCAGCCACGGCACGCATAGGATCTTCATCGGCAATGTCAGCGACATCATGCTGCCGCGCGAAACGGTCAATCCGCTGGTCTACCTCGACCGCAACTTCGTTTCGCTGGCCGCGACAGCCTGAGGAGCGTTTCACCCCAACAACGGTTGGCCGGCCTGCGATCCGCGATTGCGGTGGATCGTGCGCCATGGCATGTCGCGTTCCATCAGACAGTGCCGTAACCGGCCACGACAAGAACAGGAGAGGCACTGCCCATGGAAGCCACCGACACCGGCATGCGTCTTGAAAGGCGCGGCCATGTTCTGGAGATCACGCTCGACCGGGGCAAGGTAAACGCCATCGACAACGCCATGAGCCGCGAGCTCGGCAAGGCGTTTGTCACCTTGCGCGACGATCCCGACCTCAGGGTCGGCCTGATCACCGGCGCTGGCGAAAAGATCTTCTCGGCAGGCTGGGATTTGAAGGCGCTCGACAGCGGCGACCAGGCGCTCGACAACTGGTGGGAGAGCGAGGACGCGGCGTCCGGTGGTTTCGCCGGCATCACCGAAATGTGGGACCTGAACAAGCCGGTCATCGCCGCGCTGAACGGCATGGCGATCGGCGGCGGCTTCGAGATCGCGCTGGCCTGCGACCTCATCATTGCCGCCGACCACGTCCAGTTCCAACTGCCCGAAATGCCGCTCGGCATCGTGCCCGACGCCGGCGCCCTGCAGCGTCTGCCGCGCCGCCTGCCCTATACGATCGCGCTCGAAATGCTGCTGATGGGCCGGCGCATGCCGGTCGAGGAGGCCCAGCGCTATGGCCTCGTCAATCTGATCGTGCCCGCCGCCGATCTGATGACGACGGCGCGCGCCTGGGCCGATCAACTGGCCGAGTCGGCCCCGCTTGCCGTGCAGACGGTGAAAGAGGTGCTGCGCGCCGTCGAGGACGACACCATCCAAACTGCATTCCACACCATGCGCACCGGCGATCTGCCGACCTATCGCCACATGCTGCGCTCCGACGATGCCAAGGAGGGCGTGCGCGCCTTCGTCGAGAAACGTAAACCCAACTTCAAGGGGGCCTAGGGAACCGGGAATGGCGAGAAAAGAACCTGGCGCGGTAAAGCGCATCACCAGCATCGGCGCCGGCCCGATCGGCGGCGGCTGGTCGACCTACTTCCTGGCAAAGGGTTACGACGTCACCGCCTATATCCACGACGCCGCTGAAGAAGAACCGCTGCGCGGCCTGATCGATAACGCGTGGGCGGCCATGGAAGAGCTGGGTCTGGCCGAGGGCGCCTCGCGTGACCGGCTGACCTGCACGACCGATCTTGCGGCGGCCGTCGCCGATGCCGAGTTCGTGCAGGAAAGCGTGCCGGAAATCCTGGATCTCAAACAGTCGATCTACGCCAAGCTCGGCGACATGGTGCCCGAAGACGTCGTGATTGCGTCCAGCACGTCGGGCCTGATGATGACGGACATCCAGGCAACGTGTTCGACACCGGAACGCACGGTCACCGGCCATCCCTTCAACCCGCCTTATCTAATGCCGCTGGTCGAGGTCGTCGGCGGCGAGAGAACGGCGCCGGAGACTGTCGAATGGGCCGGCGCGTTCTATGAGCACGCCGGCAAGGCGCCGTTGATGATGACCGCCGAGGTGCCGGGCTTTGTCGCCACGCGCCTGCAGGAAGCGATCTGGCGGGAGGCGCTGCACATGGTCAATGAGGGCGAAGCCACACCCGAGCAGATCGACACCGCCATCGTCAACGGGCCGGGGCCGCGCTGGGCGATCATGGGACCGTGCATGGTCTATCACGTCGGCGGCGGCGAAGGCGGCATGGAGTACTGTCTGGAACAGTTCGGCCCGGCGCTGAAACTGCCGTGGACCCGCCTGGTGGCGCCGGAACTGACACCGGAACTGCGCGCCAAGATGGTCGACGGCTGCGACCGCATGGCCGGCGACAAGGACTTCCGCCAGCTGACCCGCGAGATGAACGACGGTTTGGTCGCCATCGCCAAGGCGCTTAACGCCATCAGGGCGGCATCGTCCTGAACCCAACGACCAGTTCACGACGAAATTCGCTTGGTGCGTCCGAAGGGATCGTGAAGGATGCGCCAAGACGAATCGCGACCGAACAAGGGGCAGAAACCATGGCCGTTCCAGCAGAGCTTAAAGCCGTCTTCGAGGCCGACACGGCCGACGATGCCAAGATGGGCGACCTCATGAAGGTGCTGTGCGACGTGCTGGACTGCGATCGCTGCCTTCTGTTCCTGCGCGATCCCGATAGTCGCAAGTCGCGCTGCACCCATGGTTATGAGACCGACCCTTCCTATGCGCTTGACCGGCCTGATGACGGCTGGGCGACGGAACCGGAAAACCTGGTGAGCGACGACCCGATGTTCGCCGAGGCCATGCACAATCCCGAAGCGCTCTATATCGACAACATCGAGACCGCGTCGCCCGACCTTGTGAACGCTGCCTATGAGCGCGAACACTTCAAACACCAGGCGCTCGTCCACGCGCCGCTGCAGCAAGGCGGCAAGCTCTACGGCATTCTGGAGCCCTGCACGATCGCCGCACCACGCCAATGGACCGATGCCGACCGCGAGACGATCGCCTGGACCATGGAACAGCTAACCCCGATCGCCGTGGCCTATGTCGCCGCGAACTGTCACTAATCCTTTTGCGGCCCCGACCTTTTGACAACCCGGGGGCCGCCCCAACCCATGAGGACCGAACGACCATGAATACCGACGTCATCATCACATGCGCCGTGACCGGCGCCGGCGACACCACCGGCAAGAGCGACAAGGTGCCGGTGACACCGGAGCAGATCGCCGACGCCGCCATCGAGGCCGCCAAGGCGGGCGCGGCCGTCGCCCACATGCATGTGCGTGACCCTGAGACCGGCAAGGGCGCACGCGATGTCGAGCTGTTCCGCGAGGTCGTCGACCGGGTCAAGGCGAGCGACACCGATGTCGTGATCAACCTGACCGCCGGTATGGGCGGCGACTTCGTGCCCGACGAGAACGATCCGACCGTCGCCGCGCCGGGCAGCGATCTGATCGGGCCGAAGGAACGGCTGGCTCATGTCGAGGCGCTCCGCCCGGAGATCTGCAGTCTGGACTGCGGCACCATGAACTTCGGAAACGGCAACGAGACCTATATCAACACCGCGGCCTTCATTCGCCAGATGGCGGCCGACATCAAGGAACTCGGCGTCAAGCCGGAGCTTGAGGTCTTCGACCTCGGCCAGGTGCGCCTGGCGAGCCAGATGGTGACCGAGGGTTTGATTGCCGAACCACCGCTGTTCCAGGTCTGCCTCGGCATTCCCTGGGGTGCGGGCGCCGATACCCGCTCCATGACCGCCATGGTCGACGGCCTGCCCGAAGGCGCCAACTGGGCGGGCTTCGGCATCAGCCGCATGCAAATGCCGATGGTGGCGCAGGCCATGCTGCTGGGCGGCAACGTCCGCGTCGGGCTGGAGGACAACATTTATCTCGATCGCGGCGTCCTGGCATCGAACGGCGATCTTGTGGCACGCGCGGTCGAGATCATCCAGCGCCTTGGCGGCAAGGTCCTGAATCCCGAAGAGGCCCGTCAGAAGCTGGGATTGCCGACCAAGCATTAGAGCGGATTCACCCGCCTTGACGGGGTCGCAAAGCGATCCCATCACAACAGGATCTGCTCTAATGGATCGAAAGTATTAGGAAGACTTATCCACAAGGGGTGTCTTGTTTTACCCCCTATTGGTTAGTACTTCGTTCGGTGTTTGTTTCGCGATGTTCTCATTTCCGAGCAGCCAGCTCGGGATTCACCGCTGAATCAGGTGGAATCGCTCGATAACGCGCCGCCGTCCATGGCCAGCATAGAACCTGTCATGAACGCGGCCGCTGGCGAGCAGAGAAACAGGATGCCCTGGGCGACCTCCTCGGCGGTGCCGACGCGGTCCAGCGGGTACCATTCCTTCAGATCGTCGATGGTCGCGCCGGGTTTGCCGAAGATATCGAGGTTCTGGCCGCCCATCTCGGTCGCGATGACCGCCGGGCAGACGCAGTTCACGCGAATGTCCGGCGCCAGCTCCTGGGCCATGGCGCGGGTCAGGTTGACCACCGCGCCCTTGGTCGCGCAGTAGACGGTGGTCTGAGCCGAGCCGGCGAGACCGGCACTGGAGCCCAAATTGACGATCGCGCCCTTTGAGGCGCGCAGCGCCGGCAACAGCGCGCGCGACAGGAAGAACGTCGCCTTGACGTTGATGTCGTTCAGGCTGTCCCACGCCGCCTCGTCGCTGTCCTCCATGGAGGCCACGACGTAGATGCCGGCGTTGTTCACCAGGTAGTCCAGACCGCCCAGACCGTCGACCGCGGCCTTGGCGACCGCCTCGCAGACCGCGACCTCGGATAGATCGCCGGGCGCCGGCACCATGTTGTCGCCACCCAGATCCGCCATCAGCCGGTCGACGCTTTCCTGGCTGCGACCGTTGACAGCCACACTCGCTCCGGCTTCAAGAAACGCCACCGTCGTGGCGCGCCCGATGCCGCGCGTCGCGCCCGTCACCAAAACTTTCTTGCCGGAAAAATCCATGGTCATCTCCTACCAGCGCAACAGGGGGATCGCCGCGACCGGGCGGACATTGGCGTCGCGGCAGGCGGTGTCGATCAAGTGTTGATCGGGCATGGCGTCAGGAGCAATGCCCCAATCGTGGGCCGGCAGGCCACCGGTAATCCACACCGCGTCCAGCCCGGCCAGACGGGCGCCCAGAATATCGGTGTGCAGGCCGTCGCCGATCGCCAGCATCGAGGCGCCAGGCGCTTCGCCCAACACGTCCAGACAGTGGCGATAGACGCCGGGCAGCGGCTTGCCTTCCTGGCGCATGTCGCCGCCCAGTTCGACAAAGCGCTCGGCAATGCGCCCGGCACACAGTTCTCGGGACTCGCCACGCAACACCGACTTGTCGGGATTGGTACAAACCATCGGCAAGCCCAATTCCAGGAATTCGGCCAACATGGTCTCAAAATCGGAGAGCTGCTCGTCGCGGGAGCGGATGCCGCAACACAGGACGAAGTCGGCGTCCTTGGCCTCGGCCACGCGTTCGAAGCCGAGGCCGTCCAAGAGCTTGGCGTCGGGCTCCGTGCCAATATGAAAGAACCGGTGGCCCAGTCCGGCATACCAGGGATCGGTCGCCTCCTCGATCTCCAACCGGACCGCTTCACCCGCCGTCATGATGGCATCGTAGGTGCCGGGCTCGACACCCATGCGGCCGATCTGATGCGCGACGGCCGACGACCGGCGCGGTGCGTTGGAGAGGAAAATGACCTTGGCGCCATCGCCTCTGACCCGCGCCATCCAGGCGAGCGCGGCGGGATAGGCCTCTATGCCGTTATGCAGGCAACCCCACAGGTCGACCACATAGACATCATAGCCGGCATCCAGTTCCGAAAGGCCGGCAAGCCTTGGTATCCCTGCTGTCACGCCTCAGCCGCCGTCGGACGTCGCCGCGTCCGTCATGCCGCCCAACCCCTTGTTCATCATCTCTATTCGCGCCTCTTCGCCCTCGATGCCATAGCGCTCGACAATCAGCACTTCCGGCTTGGCGTAGGCGAGCCAGACCTTGCCGTCGGCGTCCTCGTAGACAACCACCTTGATCGGCAGGTCGATTCCGATCAGCGGATTCTTCGCCATCAGCGGCGTGCCAAGCGCGGGCTTGCCAAAGACCAGAACCTGGTTCGGCGCCAGGTCCATTTCGACAGACGCGGCCGCGGCGGCATGGTCGACCCGTGCGATCACGACGAACTCCTTCTCCTGAACGATGGCCTCCAGGCGATCCATCGTCTCCTGCACCGAATGGGCGCTCGCCTTGATGATAAAGGCGTCGTTTGCCGCCGCCTGCATAGGCAAGGCAACGGCGATGAGTGCGAACAAGGCGAACAGTCTTTTCATGGCGGTCTCTCCGGTTTCGGCGCCCGGCGCACCATGCCAGATAGGCACCACGTGCCGTCAAGGACGGAACACGCGAGCGCCGGTTCAATCGGCCGTGAAACAGGGCCGCGCAAGGCAGCGTTAGAGATCCTGTCTGGTTCCCAGGCCGCGATCCAAGATCGTTTCGACGGCCAGGATCATGGTCATGTAGCCCTGCCAGTCGACGTTGTCGGGATCGACATGGGTGAAACTCGACACCAGAAAGAGATCGGTGTCCGGCACGGCCGATTGGAGGTTCAGGCTCTCGGTATAGGGCACGATCTGATCGTCGAGCCCATGGACCAGGATAAGCTCGCCTGCCAGCGGTTCGACGTCATGGCGCGATGGCGAGAGCGCCGTCAGCGACGCAAGGATCGATGGCGGCAAGGCCTCAAGCAGCGCGCCGGTCTGATCGGGATCACGGTTTTCGAACAGATCCATCAATGCCAACGCGTCGGTCCCCAGATAGCCGCGCAGGTTGGAGAGGTCGACATTGGGATCCTCTGCCTTTTGCCGCGCGGCTTCCTGCAGCAGATCGCCTTCGGCCGGGTCATGCCAGCGCGCGGCGTTGGCGGCCATGAAAACCCAGCCGGCGCGCAGGTTGCCGGGACCGTACTGCCAAGTCGTCTCGCCGGTCTGACGAAACGCACCGGTGGTGAGATAGGTGATAACGCTCTCAGCGTCGTGATAGCCGCCCAACGCGACGACGTAATCGACCTCAGCGGCAACGCGTGGATCGATCGCCGCGACAATCGCCGGTCCGGCGGCGTAGGAAACCGCCGCCATACCGACCGGTGTATCGTCGCCGGCATCGCCGGTCCGCGCCTTGATTGTCGCAATCAACCCTTCGACATCGACCTCGCTGACCATCAGGCTGCGCGACCCCGGCAGGTCGGGCACGTGAACGGCGAAGCCGGCGCGCGCGAACGTCTTGGCGAGCGCCATCAGGCGCATATCGTCTTTGCCGGCCGGAGAAAATCCCGGCACCAGGATCAAGTGACCGCGATACCCGGCACGGTCGACATAGGTGTCAACGCCAAGGCTTTCGCCGGAAAGGGGCACGAACCCGGTCGAACGAACGGGCGCATCAGTCAAATCCTTGATCAGGCTTGCCCCGTCGGCGGCCACCATGTCCTGCAGTACCATGGCCGGCGTGGCGAAGCGCCACAGCAGAAAGCCGGCAACGATGAAACAGACAACGAGCAGCCCCAGGCCGGTGCGGATCAGAAGTCGGCGCGTCACGGACGTGCTTTCTTCACCGTGGGCCGGCGGGCATGGGCGGACGGTTTGATGTTATGGCTTGCAGCATGGCCGAGGCGCCTGAACTCTCTACCGAACAGAGGGCATTAGACCCTCTGGAAGATGGCAATCATGGGGCGATCGCGCGACCCTTCGCCGACGTCCCGACAAAGGGCGGTACGATCGTTACGCCCGTCGACGATTGCCGTTCAGGCCGACTTGCGGCGGTGATCGAAATTGCGGTTGGTGAACGCCAGGATGTGGTCGAGGTAGCGGATCGGCGGGAACGCAGGCGGTCTGTCGGCGTTCTGGCAGGTCGGCAGGCAGGCGATCTCGGCCTCGAAATCCGGATCGAAGAAGAACGGGATCGAATAGCGTTCGGCGCCGGCCAGATTGACCACCCGATGCGGCGTCGAGGGGTAGAGACCGTTGGTCCAGCGGCTCAGGATCTGGCCGATATTGACCAGAAACATGCCGGGCATAACGGGTGCCGGAAACCATTCGCCGTCGCGGCTTTGAATGTCGAGCCCGCGAACGTCGGCTTGCGCCAGATAGGTCGTGAAGCCGGCATCGGTATGCGGCCCGGTGCCGAACTCCTCACCGTCGAAGCGGTCCTGCGGCGGGTAGTGCGAAATGCGCAACGTAATGCTGGGTTCGCGGAACGATCCGCTGAAATAGTCTAGCGGCAGATCCAGTGACGCGGCGAACAGCGGCAGCATGCGGTGGCCGAGCGCCTCCATGGCGTTCATGTACTCCAGCATGGCGGGCCGAAAGCCAGGAAGCTCCGCGGGCCACTGGTTCAGACCGCGCAACGGAAGACCGGCCACGACGGCGGGGTCGTCGGGGTCCCGGTCACGCTTCATAAAGTATGATGCCACCAGATTGGGCCGGGTTGCCGCATGCACCGTCGAGCTGCGCTGCATGCTGGTTTGCGAGGCCATGTAGCCGATGTTGTGCTCGTTGATCGTGTAGGCCTGTTTGACGTCCAGCGGCAGGGCGTGAAGCGCGCGGGTTTCGGCGAACGCGCCATCCACGGTTTCCTGGGGCACGCCATGGCCGGCCAGAAAAAAGAACCCGACATCGATGCAGGCGGCCCTGAGTTCCCGGCCAAGACGTTCGTGAGAGGCCTCGTCGCCTGCCTTCAGCGATCCGACATCGATGACCGGTATGCCGCCGCTTTCCATCGTTGGCCTCGTTACCTGTGGCTGATACCCGCCATGGTAGACCAGCGGGCCCCTATCGGGTACCCGCGTCAAGACACGCGTCGAACGCGCCGTCGCGCAGCATCGTGGTAACCGCCTCCAGATCAACCGTCAGGCTGCGGTCCTGATCCAGCGGCTCGACCGCCTCGCGCACGCGGTCGCGCAGCGCTTGGGCGACCGGCGCCACCCGATCCAGACGGCGCAGATCGAGGGCCTGTGCACCGACGATCAGTTCGGCCGCCATGATCTGTTGCATAAGTTGAAGTGCCTCCGCGGCCTTGCGCACCGCGAGCGGCGTCATCGGCGCGTGATCCTCAACCGGGTAACCCATGGAATCGAGCAGGCTGGCCGGTTGCGCCTTCATCTTGACCTCCTTGGCGAGCGCCTCGGTGGTCGCCGTCATCAGCGCGAGACCGGTATGGACAATGCCGCGCTCGGTCAGCAAATCCGGCAGATCGGTGAACTCGGACTTCATCATCCGCGCGACACGTTGCGACGCCAGCGTTGCCGTCTGCGCAACCGCCAAGCCGAGAGCGTCGAAAGCGACGGCCATGGCGGGCGTGTGAAAGTTGCCGTTCGACAACACCTCTTCGTCATCGACCAGAACCAGCGGGTTATCGCCGGCGCCGTTAATCTCAACGAGCACGTTGGGCGCGCAGAAATCGATGGCCGCGCGCAAGCTGCCGTGCACGTGGCTGACACAGCGCAGGCTGATCGGATCCTGAAGCCGTCGCGGTTCGCCGTCCTCGAACAGGGTGCTGCCTGCCATCTTGTCACGCAGACTGGCCGCTGCCCGGGCTTGACCGGGAGCACCGCGCGACCGGACGACCCGGGGATCGATGGGGCTGGGGTTGGCACGAAACGCCTCGAATGAGAGGACCGCGATGGCATCCAGAAGTTCGGCCATATGGGCGGCATCGTGAAGGACCAACGCGCCATAACCCGCCGAAATCGAGTTGGCGCTGCACAGTGCCAAGCCTTCTTTCTCGAGCGGTTCGACCGTCTCGATACCGGCCCTTGCCATGGCGTCGGGCCCAGTCATCGTCTCGTTGGCGAACGTCGCATGGCCCTCGCCGATCAGCGGCAAGGCAAGGTTGGCGAGGAGCGGCAGGTCCGACGCGCCGAGAGAACCGACCGACGGCACCAGCGGATGAACGCCGGCGTTCAACATGGCGCACTGGGTCTCGACGATAAGCGGCCTGACGCCGGCGCCACCCTGGGCCATGCTGCTGGCGCGCGCGGCCAGCGCGGCGCGTACGACCTCGTCCGGCAGATAAGGTCCGGCGCCGCAGGCACGCGCCAGGACGACGATCCGGCTGGAACCTTGGCGCTGGTCCTCGTCAATCTCGTGGACCACCCGTCCGCCGAGGCCACGGGTCATCCCGTAAACCGGCCTGCCCTCTTCGGCAAATCGCTCGATCACCTGTCGCGAGCGGTCCATCCGCTGCCGGGCCGGCTCGCTCAGCGCCACCGTGCCGCCGCCGCGCGCAATCGCCACAATCTCGGCGATACCGATCGCCTCCAAACCCAAATGAACGTCTGCCATCGCGCCACCTCCTCTACCGGCGGGTGAATCCGCCCCGCCACCTGCTTCTAACGGGGCGGCCGCACCGTGCCAATTGTTGGAAATTCCTGCCGGGTGATCATGGTCACTGGCAATTCGTACGGATGTGCCAACATTTAAGGTGTTCATAAGAACAACGAGTTTCGAAGACAGCGCAAACCTCTTCGAATCAGCACTTTAGCCCCCGCTGAACCAGGCCTCGGGTCAGCGGGGGCTTTCATGTCTGCTCCACAGCACCCATCCGGCTGGCCAAACCACCCCTTTCGATCCGTACGCCTTCGCCCAAAGGGTGTGATGAGCATCATCAATGCGACCGGTTTTCGTCAGGTTCCCTTGCCGGCCTGCGAAGCCAACAAAACCGCAATCGGTCGTTGCTCCGACACCGACGGACGTCTTATCAAGAACACATTCTGGCCCTAGTGATTCGGCCGGGGCTGTCTTGCGGGGATTGTGATGAAAAAGCTTCTGATTGGCGTTGGCGTTGTCATCGTCCTGTTGATTGTCGTCGTGCTGGTCGCGCCGATGTTCATTCCGATCGATTGGGTGAAGGAACAAATCGTCGCACAGGTGAAAGAGAGCACCGGCCGCGACCTGAAACTGGACGGCGATGTCAGCGTGTCGCTGTTGCCCACCACCTCCGTCGAGGTCACCGACGTCGCACTCAGCAACCGGCCGGGCAGCGATGTCACGGACATGGTGACCCTGAAAGGCCTGGAGTTGGATGTCGGGCTTTTCCCGCTGATCGACGGCCAGCTCGAAATCAACCGCTTCGTCCTGATCGAGCCCGATATCTATCTGGAAGTCGATCAGCAAGGCCAGGGCAACTGGGTGTTTGAGGGCCAGGGCGGCGAGACCACGACGGCTGACGACACCTCCGGCGACACATCGTCAGGTGGCGGCGCCGATCTCGGCAGCATCAAACTGGGCGACGTGCGGATCGAGAACGGCCGCCTGACCTATGCCGATCTCGCCACCGGCGAGACGACCGTTATCTCGGACCTCAACATCACCTTCGATCTGCCGGACATGGATAGCCCCTTTGTCGGCGACGGCAGCCTGACGTTCAACGACCAGCCGGTCACCTTCACGGTCTCGACCGGCGCGCCCGCAGCGCTGAATGCAGGACAGCCCGTCGATGCGTCCTTCGAGCTGACGAGCGACAGCGTCACAACCACCTTCAACGGCACCATGGCGACCGGCAACGGCCCAGCGCTGAACGGCCAGTTGGATCTCCAGATCCCCAGTCTGCCGGGTCTCGTCGCGTGGGTCGCCGAACCTCTGCCGGACGACACACCGGCACCGGAGGCCATCACAATCACCGGTCAGCTCGATCTGGCCGCGGCGCGGTATGCGTTCAACAGCGCTTCGATCAAGATCGACGAGATGACCACCGAGGGCGACATGGCGGTCGACATGAGTGGCGCCAAGCCGATGGTGACCGCATCCCTCGCCGTCGATCACATCAACCTCAATCCCTATATGGGCGACACGGCCGGTGATGGCGAAGCCTCAGGCGATAGCGGCGGTACCGCTGACGGCGGCGATACAGGCGGCCAGCAACAAGGCTGGAGCGAGGAACCGTTCGACTTCTCCGCTCTTGATCTTCTTGACGCCGATCTCTCGCTGACTGCCCAGGCCATTACCATTCAGGAAATCAAGATTGGTCCCAGCGCCGTCGACGTCGACATCACCGATGGTTCGATGAACGTGAACCTGAAGGAGATGGAGCTCTACGACGGTCAGGGTACGGCGACGGTCGAGCTCAACCGCGGCGGCTCGGTGCCGCAGATCAACAAGACGTTGAATGTCCAGGCGATCCAGGCGGAACCGCTGCTGACCGACGCCGCCGGGTTCGAAAAACTGTCGGGCACCGGCGCCATTCAGATGCAGGTTACAGCCTATGGCAACTCGCAAAAGGAGATGGTCGACACGTTGAACGGGGATGGCAGCATCATGTTCCAGGACGGCGCCTTCCAGGGCATCAACCTGGCGAGCATGCTGCGCAACTTCTCTTTGGAAGCCCTGCAAGGCGCCATGGACTCAACGCAGAAGACCGACTTCGCGGAGCTGTCAGGCACGTTTACCATCGACAACGGTATCGTCAGCAACAACGACCTCTTGATGGTCGCACCGCTGCTGCGTGTGAATGGCGAAGGCACGATACCTATGCCGCCGCGCACCCTCGACTATCTGATCGTGGCCAAGGCGGTTGCCTCGCTGGAAGGTCAAGGCGGCGAAACGGATCAGAGCGGCGTTCCGGTGCCGTTGAAGATCACGGGTTCATGGGATAACCCGTCGGTTCAGCCGGACATGGAAGCCATGGCGCGCGGCCTGTTGGAAGACCCCGATGCCATCGGCGACCAGCTGCAGCAGCTTCAGGAGGGACTGGGCGGCGGCGAAGACGGATCCGGCGGTGTCGGCGATTTGCTTGAGGGTGTCACCGGCGGCGGCGAAGAAGGCTCCGGCGACGCGACGGAAACACTCAAGGGCCTGTTCGATTAAGGAGAACTGAGGAGCGCGACGCCGCGCTTAACCGGTGCCGCGCTCGCTCTGACTGGGTGAGATAAGACGCGATGCCGGAAGCCTAACCGTCACTCTGGTGCCGACACCCGGTCTACTGTCGAGGCGCAGGGTGCCGCCATGGAGTTCCGTCAGCGCTTTGGACAGCGGTAGACCGAGCCCCGTGCCTTGGTTTCGCGAATCGCCGGTCTGGCCAAAGCGCTCGAGGACACGCATCTGGTCTTGCGGCTCGATGCCGACGCCGGTGTCCTCGACACGGATGCAAAAATCGCCACTGGTTTCGACGCTGCCGGACAACGTCACCTTGCCGCCATGGCCAGTGAACTTGACGGCATTGTCGAGCAGGTTCAGCAAGATCTGCTTCAGCTTACGCCCATCGGCCAGCAACACGGCATCATTGGGCGTCGTCCAGGCATCAAGCGCAATCGACATGCGGCTGGCGCGCTCGCGCACAAACCAGATGGATGAGTCAAAGGCGTCACGGATAATGACCTCTTCCTCGCGCAAGGACAGCTCGCCCGCCTCGTACTTGGACAGATCAAGAATATCGTTGATCAGGTCGAGCAGGTGCTCTCCGCTGTCGCGGATAAACAGGGCGTAGTCGCGGTAAGCATCGTGGCCCAAGGGACCAAGCTTTTGGTCGATCAGCAACTCGGAGAAGCCGCTGATCGCGTGCAGCGGCGTGCGGAACTCATGGCTGATGTTGGCCAGGAACTCCGTCTTCGAACGGTTCGCCGCATCGGCCTCCAGTCTGGCGCGCTTGACATTGCGCTCGGTCATCTTCAGATCGGTTACGTCATGGACGGTGTAGATGACGCGCGCCCAGGTCTCGCGAAAGGCCGGCGGAACGTAATAGGTCTCCTTGATCCAACGCGGCGCGCCATCTGGATAGGGCTGACACTGGCTGGACCAGGAGTGGCTGGCGGCGCCGCGATCCAACGCCGCCAGCATCACGGCCGCCGACCACAGTGAGCCAAAAGGCGGATCGTCGTAGAGCCGCTCGACCAGCGCCCGCTTCGATGACTCCGAAAAGAACGCAAGCGCCGCATCGTTCATGTCGAGCTGAACGACATTGCTGTAGACCTCCATCAACAGCTGCAGGTCCTGCTGAAGATCGTGTTCCAGGTTCGGGCGACCGCGCAGGCCCCTTTCCTCGAGAGCCGGCGGCACGCCCGACCAGTCCTCGATCCAAATCGGCGTCGGCATCTGGTTGAACAGTTCTGCATAGACGGCTTCATCGATACGCAACGTCGGTTGCGCGTTGTTGAGCCGGTCCATCGCCTCAACCCAGGCCTGGTTGCGAGTTCGTTCAAGATCGCTCGTCACGGAGGGGGGCTCCCATGCAGCATCCAACGACAACAATTCTGCCACGACCGGCCCATGATTGCGAAGCCCGGTCTCACCGGTACGTCAAGCATGGTCGGCGCCGATCGCATCGGCAGCAGTCTGGAATCCGTCCCGGCGCAGAAGGTCGGCCAGGCCGCGATCGATATCACGGACCAGACGCGGACCGCCATAGATCAGCCCGGTATAGAGCTGCACCAGTGTCGCGCCGGCCCTGATCTTGGCATAGGCATCGTCCGCGCTGGCAATCCCGCCGACCCCGATTAACGGCAGGCGTCCGGCCGTCTCCCGGTAGACGTGGCCTAAAAGCGCGGTCGAGCGGGCAAACAGCGGTCGCCCGGACAGGCCGCCGGCTTCGTCTCGGTGGCGCGAAACCAGGTCGTCCGGCCTGACAACCGTCGTGTTGGAGATCGTCAACCCGTCGAGGCCGAGCTCAAGCGCCAGGCGGGCGACCTCGACAGCGTCCTCGTCGGCCAGGTCCGGTGCGATCTTCAGGCAAATCGGACACGCGCGCGCCGGGTCCCGCAGGCCTTGCCGCGCTGCGATGAGCGCCTCAAGCAACGGGTGCAGGTTATCGATGGCATGGAGATCGCGCAGGCCCGGTGTGTTGGGCGACGAGATGTTGACGACGACATAGTCGGCCAACGGCGCCATGACCTTGAGCCCGGCGACATAGTCGGCGATCGCATCGGTGGTGTCCTTGTTGCGCCCGATATTGGCGCCAACAAGACCATGTCCTTTCCGGGCCGCCAGACGTCGCGCGGCGGCGTCCAAACCTTGATTGTTGAAACCCAGCCGGTTGATGACCGCGGCGTCGTCAATCAGCCGGAAGACACGCGGCTTCGGATTGCCCGGTTGAGGCCGTGGCGTCACCGTGCCGGTTTCGACAAAACCGAAACCCAGCGCCAGCATGGCTTTGAAGACGCGGGCATCCTTGTCAAAGCCGGCGGCCAGGCCGATCGGGTTAGGGAAGTCGCGTCCCCAGCAGCGTGTCGCCAGGATCGTGTCGCTTGTTGCGCCGCCACCGCCGGCAAGTCCCAATTCCAGCGCGCGCAATGTCAGGTTGTGGGCTGACTCCGGCTCGATTGAGCGCAAGACAGGGCCGAACAGACGAAATGGATCCGGCAAATTCCCTCACCGCGAGTTGACGCGCCCTTCAGCCTAACGCAAGCGCGCAAGACTGCACAGGCGGCCTGAGACGTGATAACAAACCGCCCCTCCCGAGTCCCAGCAAGAAGGATCGCGCCATGCAGTCCCTGACCTATTACGACGGTGACTTTACCGAAGGCAATCCCATGATCATGGGACCGATGGACCAATCCTTCTGGTTCGCCACCATGATCTTCGATGGCGCGCGGGCGTTTGACGGTGTGTTGCCGGATATCGAGAAGCACAGCGAGCGCTGTCTTAACTCGGCCCGCATCATGGGCATGGAGCCGAAAGAAACCCTCGACGAGCTGGTCGACCTGACGATCACCATGGCGCGCAAGTTTCCGCGCGACATGCAGCTTTATGTTCGACCGACCTATTGGTGCGGCGAGACCGATGCGCTCTATCCCGACCCGGACCTCACCAAATTCCTGCTGTGCCTCCACGAAGCGCCGATGGAGGAACCGAAAGGAGCAAGCGTGACGTTGTCGTCGTTCCGTCGTCCGGCACCGGACATGGCGATGACACTGGCCAAGGCGTCGAGCCTTTATCCAGTGACCGGCGAAGCGCTGCGCGAGGCCCAGAAGAAGGGCTTCGGCAACGCCGTGATGCTGGATCACAAAGGCCATGTGGCGGAGTTCGCGACCTCCAATCTGTTCACCGCGAAGGACGGCGTCGTGCATACGCCTGTGCCCAACGGCACATTCCTGAACGGGATCACGCGCCAGCGGGTGATCGGTCAGCTTCGCGATACCGGCATCGAGGTCGTCGAACGCCAGATGACCTATGACGACGTCACGAGTGCCGACGAGGTCTTTTCGACCGGCAACTACAGCAAGGTCCTGCCGATCACCAAGGTCGACAACCGCGATCTGCAGCCCGGGCCGATCTATCGCAAGGCCCGCGAACTCTATTTTGATTTTGCACGGGAATCCGCCACCACGTACTGACGGATCCGACAGGATAAGAACAATGAACGAAGCACACGAAATCAACAAAAAGTGGTGGAACGAGGTCACGCCGGTGCATGTCGACAGCGACTTCTACGCGGTCGACCGGTTTCTCGCCGGCGAGAACAAGCTGGGCAAAGTCGAGCGCGACGCGGTCGGCGATGTCACCGGCAAGCGGCTCCTGCATCTGCAGTGTCACTTCGGCATGGACACGATGTCGTGGGCCAGGCTGGGCGCTAAGGAAGCGATCGGCGTCGACTTTTCTGAAGAGGCCGTCAAGGCGGCGACCGACCTCGCAGAGAAAGCGGGCCTTTCGGACCGCGCGCGTTTCGTCGAAGGCGATGTTCAGGAGATCGGAGAGGTCGAGGGCGGCAATTTCGACGTCATCTTTACGTCCTTCGGCACCATCGTGTGGCTGTCGGATCTGAAGAAGTGGGGCCAGACGATCGCCCGGAACCTCGCCAAGGACGGTTTCTTCTATTTCCTCGATAGTCATCCGACCTATCTGATGTACGACGAGGCCAAGAGCGACCTGACGCTGGCCTACGACTACTTCCATAACGCGGAGCCGATCGTCGATCCGCCCGGCAGCGTGAGTTATGCCGACGAGACCTACACGATCCAATCGGGTACCCACGAGTTCCAGTGGCCGCTTGAGGACATGTACGGCGCGTTGGAGGCCGCGGGTCTGACCGTGTTCGAGACACGCGAGTACCCGTTCGGCGCCTGGCGCATGTTCCCGGACATGGAGATCGCCGAGGACGGCTATTGGTACCGCAAGCAGGCCGGCCTGCGCATACCCCTGCTGCTCGGCTTTAAGGCACGCTGGTAAGGCCGTGACGGCCCCTCACCGGGGCCGCTCACAGCTCGACCATTGACATAAGGATATCTTTATATCCTAATGTCCACATGCTGAATGAAACGACCTTCGACACGATGCTCGCCGCCCTCAAGGCGGTCGGCGAGCCGACGCGGCTGCGCCTGCTGTGCTTGTGCGCCCATAACGACCTCACCGTTTCCGAGCTGGTGCAGATCCTCGGCCAGAGCCAGCCCAGGATCTCACGTCACCTGAAATTGCTCTGCGAGGCCGGCCTTTTGGAACGGCGCAGCGAAGGCAACTGGGCCTATTTCCGTGTCACAGATCGGGGCGCGACGGCCGATCTCAGCCGCCACTTGGTCGACCTCCTGGGCCCTGGCGACACGGTGCTGCAGGGCGATCTCGAGCGCCTGGAAAGCCTGATACGCGCGCGCATCGAACGCGCCGACGCCTACTTCGCGGAGAACGCCGCGCGCTGGCATGACATCCGTTCGCTCTATGTCGATGAAGCCGAAATCGAACGCTGCCTGATCGACGCCATGATGAACGAGACCGTCGACGACCTGCTCGATATCGGGACCGGTACCGGGCGCATGGTCGAACTTTTGGCGCCGCGGGTCGGCCGCGCCATCGGGGTTGATCAGTCGCGCGCCATGCTGCAGGTCGCGCGCGCCAATCTCGAACGCCACGGCATCAAGAACGGATCGGTCCAGCGCGCCAACATGTACAGCCTGCCCATGGCGCCGCGTTCGTTCGACGGCATCGTCATGCATCAGGTTCTGCACTATGCCGAGCGGCCGGGCGAGGCGATCGCCGAGGCCGGCCGCGTGCTGCGCGACGGCGCGCCGCTCGCCATCGTCGACTTTGCCCGTCACGAGCGGGCCGACCTGCGCGACGCCCACGCCCATCGCTGGCTCGGCTTCGATTCCGACGACATCGCCACATGGGCGAAACGCGCCGGGCTTGCGGTCGACCGTACCGTCGACCTGCCGGGCGCCGAGCTCACCGTTCTCATCTGGATTCTTCGCCGCACACCCACCGACACCCGACCGAACAGGAGTGCCCGATGACCTCAACGCCCGACTTGGCTCCATGGAGCGAGCGCGTTCACCCGCTGGCCCTGCCCCATGTCTCCTTCGAGTTCTTCCCGCCAAAGAGCCGCAAGATGGAAGGCGTGCTGTGGCGCGAGATCAAGCGGCTGGAGCCGCTGGCGCCGCGCTTCGTCTCGGTCACGTTCGGTGCCGGCGGCGGCACGCGCGACACGACCCAGGCAACGGTCACGCGCATCCGCCAGGAGACGCGCCTGCAGCCCGCCGCGCATCTTACCTGCGTCGGTCTGACGACCATGGAGGTCGACGACATCGCGCGCTGCTATTGGGAAGCCGACATCAAACACATCGTCGCCCTGCGCGGCGATCTGCCGGGTGACGGCAGCGATGCGATCACGAGACAACGCTATCATTCGGCGGCGGAGCTGGTCGCGGGTCTGCGTGACGTCGCCGACTTCGACATCTCGGTCGCCGCCTATCCGGAGGTCCATCCGGACGCGGCCAGCCCCGGCGCCGATCTCGACAACCTCAAACGCAAACTCGATGCGGGCGCGACGCGCGCGATCACGCAGTTCTTTTTCGATCCCGATCTCTTCCTCGACTTTGTCGAGCGTGCCCGCGCCGCCGGCATTACGGCGCCGATCGTGCCGGGCATCCTGCCGGTCACCAACATCCAGCGCACCATTGCCTTCGCCGAGCGCTGTGGCGCCACCGTGCCGGGCTGGCTGATTGCGCTGTTCGACGGCATTGCGCCCGACGACGAGGAGACGACCAACCTGGTCGGTGCTGTCGCCGCGGCGGAACTGTGCCGCTATCTGCAGGCGCGCGGGATCGAAGAGTTCCACTTCTACACCCTCAACCGCGCCGACCTGACGACAGCGATCTGCCGCATTCTGCAAACGCCAGTGCTCACCACGACCTAGGCGGAACCGCCAAAGGCAATTCCACTCGACTGCCATCTGCTCTAGGTTCGCGGGTCCGTTCGTCACTCGTGGAGTTGGCCCCGTGCGTTTTGAAGGTACCGATACCTATGTTGCGACCGAGGATCTTGCGGTCAGCGTCAATGCCGCCATCGCGCTGGAGCGCCCGCTCCTGATCAAGGGCGAGCCCGGCACCGGCAAGACGATCCTGGCCGCCGAAATCGCCAAGTCGCTGGGCCGCAACCTCATCGAGTGGACGATCAAGTCGACCACCAAGGCCCAGCACGGGCTCTATGAGTACGACGCCGTGGCGCGCCTGCGCGACGGCCAGTTGGGCGACGAGCGCGTGCACGATATCGCCAACTACATCGTGCCTGGCAAGCTGTGGCAGGCCTTTGTCGCCGGCGACACGCCGGTCCTTTTGATCGACGAGATCGACAAGGCCGATATCGAGTTTCCCAATGACCTCTTGCAGGAACTCGACCGCATGGAGTTCTTCGTTCACGAGACCCAGGAGACGGTGCGCGCACAGCAGCGCCCGATCGTCGTCATTACGTCGAACAACGAAAAGGAGCTGCCCGACGCCTTCCTGCGCCGATGTTTCTTCCACTACATCCGCTTCCCCGACGCCGACACCATGGCGCAGATCGTCGAGGTCCATCACCCGCAGATCAAACCGCGCCTGGTCAGCGAAGCGCTCAACGTCTTCTTCGAACTGCGCGACGTGCCTGGCCTGAAGAAGAAACCGTCGACCTCTGAGCTGCTCGATTGGCTGAAGCTTTTGATGGTCGAGGATCTGCCCCCCGACGCACTACGCGCACAGGACACAGGTTCGCTCATTCCGCCGCTCTATGGCGCGCTGCTCAAATCCGAGCAAGACGTCCACTTGCTGGAGCGTCTGGCGTTCCTCGATAGGCGCGAGCGCGGATAAGCCATGCTCAACTGTCGTCGAAACGGCTCCAGCCCGCTCCCCCTCCCGGCCACCCCGAGGATGCTGCCATGGGTGGCCGGGAGGGGGAGCCGGCTGGCGATGCCAGCTAGATCGAGAAGGCGTTAGCCGATGTTCGTCACGCTGTTCACCGAATTGCGTGATGCCGGCGTACCGGTTTCGCTGAGGGAGTATCTCGATCTCCTGGAGGCGACCGATTACGGCCTCGCCAACTACAAGGTCGACGATTTCTACTATCTCTCGCGCACGGCGCTGGTGAAGGACGAGAAGTATCTCGACCGCTTCGACCAGGTGTTCGGTCATGTCTTCAAGGGCCTTGAAGCGCCCGACGGCGAGGAGGGCACGGCCGAGATCCCCGAGGAGTGGCTCAAACGCCTCGCCGAACTGAACCTGACCGACGAAGAGAAAGCCGCGATCGAGGCCATGGGCGGTTTCGAGAAACTCATGGAAACGCTGAAGCAGCGCATGGAGGAGCAGGAGAAGCGCCACCAGGGCGGCAGCAAGTGGATCGGCACCGCCGGCACCTCGCCGTTCGGCGCCTATGGCTACAATCCCGAGGGCATCCGCATCGGCCAGGACGGCAACCGCAACTTCAGCGCCGTCAAGGTGTGGGACAAGCGCGACTTCCGCGACCTCGACGGCGAGTCGGAAATCGGCACGCGCAACATCAAGGTCGCGCTGCGCCGCCTGCGCCGCTTCGCCCGAGAAGGCGCGGCCGACGAACTGGATATCGACGACACCATCCGTTCGACCGCCAAGAATGGCGGCTGGCTGGATCTCAAAATGGTGCCCGAGCGCCACAACGCGGTGAAGGTGCTGCTGCTGCTCGATATCGGCGGCTCGATGGACTGGCACATCCGCGCCTGCGAGGAGCTGTTCAGCGCCGCGCGCACGGAGTTCAAGCACCTCGAGCACTACTACTTCCACAACTGTCTCTACGAAAGCGTGTGGCGCGAGAACGCGCGCCGCCACCGCCAGCGCACGCCGACCTACGACCTCATGCACACCTATCCCGCCGACTACAAATTGGTCTTCGTCGGCGATGCCTCGATGAGCCCATACGAGATCGCCGTGCCCGGCGGCAGCGTCGAGCACATGAACGACGAGCCGGGCGAGCTCTGGCTGCGCCGCATGCTGGCGCTCTACACCAAGGCCGTCTGGCTCAACCCGATCCCACAAGACAAGTGGCGCTACACCGGCTCCATCGGCATGATCCGCGAAATCATGGAAGGGCGCATGTTCCCGCTGACCCTCGAAGGTCTCGACGACGCCATGCGGGCGTTGGTGTAGACACCAACAGCGACCCGGCCGGATAGCCGGGACGCGACAGAGGCTTCCTCTACTTCCGACGCGACGGCGGTTCGACACCCGTCAGGTGCTTGCGTGCGGTGCGCCACAGCACATCCATAGCTTCGCGATAGGCGACGCCGTCGCGCGCGAGGATACGGCCCCACAGGCCGCTCTCGTCCGGCAACGTCGAGAGCCCGCAATAGGTGCCCGCGACATCGTCGACGGCTTCGCGCAAGGCAGTGAGCAAGCTGTTGCGGTCATCGTCGGTGACAACACCGAAGGAGGCGTGGATCGGGTAACCGGCGGTCACCGCGCCGCCGTCGGCGGCCATCACATCGCCGTCGATCACGAACCGGTCCACTGCCATCACTTGCCCGCCTCGTGACAGCATGGTCTCCGACGCCAGTTCCGAAAAACGACCGTCCCCGCCTTTCGGATCGTGCATGATGATGCCGTCGCACCAAAGGACCGTCGCGCCCGGTTCGATGTCGAGCAGCAGCCGCGTCTTCAGCCGGCTCTCAGGAAACAGGATGAGCGCATCGGGCAGATATTCGACAAACGCGCCGTCGCGCGCGACGACATGAGCGGTCTGCTCGGCATGGCCTTCGTTCATGGTGTGGACGACCGTCGAGGCCTGGGTCGTTAGATGGACGGCGGCGCCGGGCTCGGCCTCAACCGCCATGTCGATACGGTCGCCCTGCAGGATGCCGGCGCCAATCGACTGCACGATCAAGGTCGCCATGCCTTCAGGCTTCGTGTCGAGCGCAAACGGACGGGTGATGTGAAACGGGAACCCGGCGATCTGGCGCGCCAGAAACGTCGCGCCATCGGGCGCGCGCCGGAACCTCAGGTCAAGTTGGCGGCCGATACGGGAGGGGTCGCCGAGCGCCCTATTCATCGAACAAGACGTCGCGGGCGATCTGCGCGACGACCGCGTCCAGCCCCTCGCCGGCGCGGCAGTTGGTCACGATCACCGGTTTGTCGCCGCGAATCTGGCGCGCTTCTTCGACCATCCGGTCGAGGTCGACGCCGACATGAGGCGCCAAATCAGCCTTGTTGATAATCAAGAGATCGGCCTGGACGACGCCCGGCCCGCGTTTGCGCGGAATATCGCCGCCGCCGGCGACATCGATGACAAAAAGCCAGTAGTCGACCAGCTCGAGCGAAAAGGTCGAGGCCAGGTTGTCACCACCGGATTCCAGCAGGATGAGATCGAGCGGCGCGAAACGCGCCTCCAGCGTGTCGGCGGCGTCCAGGTTCAGCGTCGGATCTTCGCGGATCACCGTGTGCGGACAGGCACCCGCTTCGACCGCCAAAACGCGCTCCGGTGCGATCAGGCCGCTTTGGCGCAGACGTTCGGCGTCCTCCTTGGTCACCAGATCATTCGTGATAACGGCAAGCGCTGTGCCGCGCGCACCAAAGCGCGGGATCAACTGCTCCACCAGCGCCGTCTTGCCCGAGCCGACCGGCCCGCCAATGCCGACGCGCGCCGCTCCGGGTTCGGACGATTGTGCAAGGCTCATGTGTCTTCCCCCCGGCGGTCAGGTGGCGAACAGACGGGCGTCGCCCGTTTCGTGACGCATGACGGCGATCTCGGCCGCCGGCGTAAAGGCGTTCGGTCGGTCGGGCACCGGCTGGTCCAGCAACGCCGTGATGTCCTCGCGCAATCCCGCCAGCAGTGCTTGCGCCTCCATCGGACCCAGAATCGCAAGTCGTATCGCCGCCTGCGTGATGCCGCTGGCGAGCGTAAAGGCGGCGACGGTCTCGATCTCCGCCAGGGCGAGCCCAGCGCCGGACCAGGCGACCCCCTGGGCCACCGGCAGATGACCATAGGCCTCGCCGCGCTTGACCGCCGCCTGATAGGCCAGCACCCCAGGCGTCTCCAACTTCGCATGGGCACGCAACAGCGAGCGCCCGGCGCGGCGCGATCCCTCACGCATTTCGGCCGGCAAGGTCAGCGCCTCGACTTCGCGGTCGAGCGACGCCAAACGGTCGAGATCGTCCGTTACTTCCACGGCGCGACGCAGAAACAGCCGGTCCGATGTGGACCAACGATGGGCCAACTGACTGCGCGCGAAGGATGCCACGCCTGCCGCATCGTTCACCAAGCTGTCCGCCTTGAGCGTCTCCAGCCCCCATGAAAACGCGAACGCGCCGGATGGAAAGGCGCTGTCGCCGTGCTGCAGGGCGATCAGGAGGGCTCTCGCGTCAGTCACGATCGACCACCCGGGCGCGGCCATCGGTCAGGTAAGCATCGAGCCTGTCGAGGTAGACCTGTTCGGGCCCCTCAAGCGCAATGGCCAGGGTGCCGGCGTTGAAATGGACGCGCCAATGCATGTTGCCGGCGTGATAGCCCAGCTCCAGCGCCGCGGCCGCGTCGCGCGGTTCCAGGCGCAGCCAGCGTTCGTCAGCGGCGCGCACGACAATGGCCCGATCGTCCTCCAGGAGCAGAACAGCGCCGTCCTCAAGGTCGCGATCGCGCGGCAAAGCGACGGCGCACACGGTGCCCTTATCGGTTTCTGCACGCAAGCGGTGTCGAAGCATGTCGCGACGTTCCAGGCGAATCGTCTCGACGGCGTCGCGATGAGCCAGGTCGTGCAGGCGCTCGTGCAGATCCCCGTCGGTCGCCAGACCGACGATGGTCGTGAGTTTCAGCATGGCCGCCACGATGCCGTCCGCGGCCGGGTTTCACAAGAGGTCTCGGCCTGGCCGTGTTTCTCCTTGCCACGGCCCATCCGGTCGTGACCAATGGGTTTCCCGCCGCCGGATCCCGTCATGCGCCTCATCGACATTCTGACCGCCATCGCCGTCCCGATGATCTGGGGTTTCGGCTTCGCGCTGGCCAAGGATGCCTTTGACCAGTTCCCGCCGATCTTCCTGATGTCCATGCGGTTCGGTTTTGCCGCCCTGGTGCTGATCTGGTTCGTCGGCAGGTTGCGGACAGGTGAAGGACCGCGCCTGGCCCTGATCGCCTTTGTCGGCGGTACCGTGGCCTATGGCCTCCAGTTCACGGGCCTTGAAGGTCTCGACGCGTCGACCGCAGCACTGATCGTTCAGCTCGAGGTGGTGTTCGCCACGATCTTCGCGGCCATCTTTTTGGGCGACCGGATCGGCTGGGTGCGCGCTGCCGCCATGGCATCGGCCTTTATCGGCATCGGCCTGATCGCCGGCGAGCCCAGCCTGCACAACAGCACCTTTCACCTGACGCTGCTGATCATCGGCGGCATCGCCTGGGCCGGCGGCCAGGTCTTGATCAAGACCCTCGGCGCCTTTGGCGGTTTGAGGTTGATCGCCTATTTCGCCGTCTTTGCCGCGCCGCAGATGCTGGTCGTCTCGCTGATCGTCGAAGACGGCCAGTGGCAGGCGGTCTCTACTGCCAGTGCCTTGGACTGGATCAAGGTGCTCTATCTCGCCTTCATCATGACCGCGGCCGGTTATGCTCTGTGGTACCGCCTGATCGGCCATTACCGGCTGAGCCAGGTTATGCCATTCATCCTGCTGGTGCCGGTGACCAGCGTTGCCGGCGGCATCGTCATGCTGGGCGAGAGCCTGACGTTCAACATTGCGGTGGGCGGTATCATCATCATGGGGGCGGTCGCCGCCATTCAGTTGATCCCGCCGCCGCCCGAACGCCGGCCCACCGGCGAGGCGGCGGACTGAGATTTCGGGTTCTGGCTGGCATTACCGGCCCACTCGTTCGGCGTGAAGCCACGGAATCATCACAAAACGTCCCCACTTGCGCCGTGATTGGAGCGCCTCATAGCCTTGCCGGACCAACCGCCGGCAACGAGCACAATTGTCGGATACAGCGGCAATCGCGCTCGTGACGCGACGGACCGGGGTGACGCCCTTCAACGTCCCCTGCGCCGCCCGGCAGCCCCCCGGGTAAGACGCAAACCTCCAAGCCCCGGTTCGTACGCGCCCTTCTTTCATAGTCTAGGGATCGAAGGTGACTGTCTCGAAGGCACGCGCCGTCTTGTCATCCGGCCAAATCACCGGATCGGACGGCTGGGTGGCGGCATCGGTGACCGTCGTGCCCTCGCCAGTCGCCGTCAACAGGACCGTGCCCGCCTCGGTCGTGACCGAGATCGAGCCTTCCAGCAGCAGAACACCGTAGTTGCCGTCAATCGGCCCGCCCCAGAACTGGGTGCCGCGAATGCCGACCACCGCCAGATTGGTAAGGACCGTCACGTTGTCAGGGTCCTGTTTGCCAATGTCGCCGGTCGCCATCAGAAACGCACCGGCGATCATGTCGAGCGTGCTGACGCTGTTGTCGCCGTCGGGATCGTAGACGTAGTCGCTGATCTCCAGCACGGCGTTCTCGCCCAAGGTAACCACCGTGCCGTCGACAAACGTGACCTCAAGGCGCGCCTGGCGCCCGGTCGACAGCACATCGCCGTCGTAGATGTCCGATCCCGTCTGAAGCGTGCGGTTTTCGTCGACGTTCTTCGCCGTCGCGTCGGCCTGCACCCGTGTCACCTCGCCGACCCGATCGGCGGCCGCGGCCGGCATGCCAATCGCCAGACCAGCGGCTGCCACGATCACGACGACAAGAAGTCTTTGCAAAACAAACATGGTTCTTCCCCCGGTTTGACACCCGCTAGATGGCACCGGCGAACCGGCAGGACAACCCGCCGAAGTGTTGCATTAGGGTTTCAATGATTCGCCAATCTGCCCCGATTGGATCATCGCGGCGATCGCCGTCAGCACCATACGCGCGCAAACGGTTGCGCCGATGCCGCTGGAAAAGTCGTGTTCGGGGCCAAATTCGACGATATCCAGGCCGGCGATACGGCCCTTTTGCGCAACGCCGCGAATCAGATCGATGACGTCGTAATAGGAGATGCCGCCGGGCGCCGGCACGCTGAGGCTGGGAAAATCCGCGGGATCAATGCCGTCGCAATCGATGGTGATCAGAAATTCACTGCCTTCGGGCACCTGATCCAGAGCCGCCGCGATCCCGCCCTCGCGGACGGCGCGCGCGGTCACCAGACGCGAACCCCAGGCCTCGGCATCGGCGACCTCCGACGGCCGGGCACTGCCGATGCCTCTGAGGCCGACCTGAACCATGCCGGTAACACAATCAAGCTCTGAGGCGCGCCGCATCGGGCTCGAATAGCCGAACCGGCTGCCATAGACCTCGTCGCGCCAATCGAGATGCGCATCGACCTGGATGACGGTGAACGGCCCGCGCCCCTCAAACGCTCTGAAGAACGGAATCGGCACGCTGTCATCGCCGCCCAGCACGATCGGCACGGCGCCCTTGTCGAGGATCGCACGCACGGTTGTCGCGGCGCGCTCGCGATTGGTCTCGCCGTCGGCGGGATTGGGCCCGCCGACCACATCGCCGCAATCGGCGATGCGCACATCGACACCGTCGAGCAGCGCACGGCCGATATCGAAGTCATAGTGCTCCAACGAACGACGGTCGGTGCGCGCACGAATCGCCGTGGGCGAACCGGCGCTTTCGTTAACCGGCGTTTCCGTATCGTAGGTCGTGCCATAGGGAATGCCGAGCACAGCGACATCGGCCTCAAGGGCCGCCAGGTCGGTAACGACGGGGACGCCGGCAAAGCTGCGGCCGCCCTCCGGCAGCCGGGTCATAGATGCGGTCATGGTTCACTGCCTTTTGGTCAGGGGAACGGATCGATGCGGCGACCGGGACAAAACCTAGCCCGAATACCCGGCAAAGACAGTAGGTGTCAGGAGGCCGGAAACCACAGGTGGCGGCGAGGCCCGGAACTTAGTAGGACTGATGCCATGACCGAGACGCCTCTCCAGCTCACCAACCTGCAAGCGCGCCACCTGTTCATGGATCTGCAGGGTTTGGCCGAACCGTGCCACCTGAAGCTCACCAAGGACGCGCTTTACGATCTCATCGAGCGCATGGGTTTCGTGCAGCTCGACAGCATCTCGACCGTTGAGCGCGCCCATCACCTGACGCTCTATTCACGTTACCAGACCTACCGTCCGCGCCATCTGGAGCGGCTGATCGAAGACGACAGGATGCTGTTCGAGAATTGGACCCACGACGCTTCGGTCATCCCGACCCGGTTCTATCCCTATTGGAAACACCGCTTTGCGCGCCGCCGCGACGAACTGCACGCCAACGCTTGGTTCAACGAACGTGTCGGTGAGAACGGCCATGAAGTCATTACCAAACTGATCGGCCACGTTCGTGACAACGGCCAATCGATGTCGCGCGACTTCACCGACGATGAGCACAACGGCGTCAAAGGCGGCTGGTGGCATTGGGGGCCGTCGAAGGCGGCGCTGGAATATCTGTGGCTGACCGGCGAACTGGCCGTCGCCAAGCGCATCAACTTCCAGAAGGTCTACGATCTCACCGAACGCGTCATTCCCGGTGAGCACCATGAGCGGGAACCGGATTGGGAAGAGTGTGTCGACTGGCATTGTACGTCGGCGCTCGACCGCTTGGGTACGGCGACGCCCGGCGAACTCGCGCAGTTCTGGGATGCCTTCTCGCCGGATGTTGCGAAGACGTGGTGTGCCGAGAACAAAGATCGGTTACAGGTCGTCGAAGTCGCCTCGGCCAACCGCGGCAAACCCCGCGCGGCGTACGCTTGGCGCGACCTGGAGGACCGGCTGGCAGGCGTGCGCGAACCGGCCGCGCGCTTGCGGTTCTTGAGCCCGTTCGACCCGGTCATCCGCGACCGCAACCGCGCCCAGCGCCTGTTCGGTTTCGACTATCGTTTCGAAGCCTTCGTACCCAAGGCCAAGCGGCAGTATGGCTATTACGTGCTGCCGATTCTGGAAGGCGAGCGTTTTGTCGGCCGCATCGACATGAAACACCATCGCGCCGAAGGCCGGCTGGCGGTCAACGGTCTGTGGTGGGAACCGAAGGTCAAGGCGGGCACGGGCCGTGTCGCGGCGTGCCAAGCCGAACTGGAACGCCTTAGACGTTTTATCGGCGCCGAGGCCATCGACGATTCGACCGGTCTGCTCGGCTAACCCGTTCAAAGGAAAAACCTCCATGATGCATCACAAGGCGTTCGTGCCGCCCGCCTTCGACGTACCGGAACGACTCGAAACAGCGCGATTCACCCTTCGCATGCTGACCATCCACGACCTGATCAAGGACTACGACGCCGTCATGTCGAGTGTCGAGCAGCTGCAGGGAAGCTACAGCGCGGTCTCCGGCAGCACGTGGCCGGAGGGCCTGACGCTGGAGGAGGATCTGATCGACCTCGCCTGGCACCAACGCGAGTTCACGATCCGCTCGTCGTTCGCCTATACGATGATGGCGCCGGACGAGTCGATGTGCCTGGGCTGCGTCTACATCAACCCAAGTATCAAGCAGGGTTACGACGCCATGGTGATGCTGTGGGTCCGCACGTCGGAACTTGCCAACGGTCTGGATGACGAGCTCTTTGCGACGGTTTGTTCGTGGGTTGCCGGCGATTGGCCGTTCGAAAACGTCGCCTATCCCGGCCGCGACATCAGCGCCGCCGACTGGCACGCCCTGACAGACAAGGCGTGATGCCGGCGGCGCATTGACGCTTAGAAGTGAATGACCAGATCGGTCGTGACGCGTGACCCGAAGACGCTGTTGTCGTTGCTCGTGACCTCAGTTTCAGCACCAAAACCCAGCAATGTGTTGTCATTAATGCGATAGCGGAAACCGCCGCCCATCGTCACCGTCGTGCCGCGATCGGAGCTGCCGAAGTTTGCAACATCGGCACCGTCGAGCTTGGCCAGCGCACCGGTGATCCGGTTGGCATGGTTGAAGGCGGTGAAACCGTTCGCCTCGACCAGCGGGAAGAAACCCGGCCACAGCTCGTAGTCGGCGTGCAGCGAGTAGTGGATGAAGGAGTCATCGACATTGTCGTCGACGGCAACGTTCGCACCGAAGCTACCTTGCACGCCCACACGACCGATCAACGTCGATGCCGTGATGAACGGATTGACGAAAGCATCGCCATCCCCGGCCAGTTCTATCCCGGTGGTCTCCAGATCGTTGACCGGGATCTCGTAGCGGATGCCGGCGGTAACCAGCGTCTCGCTCTCGGCAATGGAAATGAAGTTGTACTTCAGGCCCGCCGCGATGTTGTTCCAGCCATCCGTATCGGCAAGACCCGCCTTGAAGTTGTACCAGGTATAGCCATCCTTGGTCGCGATCAGGCCAAGACGCTCGGTGATCGCGAGCCGACCCTGCAGCGCGACGACATTGGCATGCCCGCCGCCGGTCACGAAATCGCTGGGCAGATCGTGATAGGCATAGAGCGGTTTGACTTCCGTCGTGATGTAAGGCGTTTCGTTGAACAGAAAGTCGGTAACCGGCGGCACGTAGCGACTGTGCAGGCCGTCACCGAGTGATCCCTCAAGGTCCAACCCCAGAAAAGGATCAAGCCGCGCCCCCCAAATCCGAACAGCATATTTCGATAGCCTGTGGTTGTTGCACGCAGTCGGCAGTTCGACCTGTGGTGACCAATCACAACGGCCAGAGCTCATCGAGCGCCGGGCCGACGCACCGCACATCGATCGGTCCGCATCTCAACGAAAAAAGTAGAAAGATTATTGTAATACGATAATAAATGCGATTAAGATGCCAAAACCAGCATTGGAGGACGGACATGAGCAGAGACAGGATTCGCCGGGTCAGCCGCATCATGTCGGCCTTGTGTCTGATCGGCATGGTCGGCTTGCCGGTCTCCTTGGCGCTTGGCTGGTGGTACCCGCAGATACTCGGCGGCCCCTACCCGGCGAGCGAGGGTCTTTGGGGCGCCCCCGATGACCTGCCGGCCGTGAACCGCCTCCTTGGCTTCGTGGTGTCCATGGTACCGGCCGGTATTCTGATATTCGGCTTGGCGCGTTTGCGCGCGATGTTTGGCCTTTATCAGGCCGGCGAGATCTTCAGCGTTCGGTCGGCGCGTTGCCTGAAACAGTTCGCGATGACCGTCTCGGTGCAAGCCCTCCTTCAGCCTCTTGCCGGCGCCGCCCATTCGGTGATCGTCACGTTTGATAACCCGCCGGGCGAACGCATGCTGACCTTGTCCTTCGGCAGCGCCGAGTACTCGGCGATCCTGCTCGGTGGGTTGCTGCTTGTGATCGCCTGGGTCATGGGCGAAGGCGCCAAGATGGCGGACGAGAACCGTCAGTTCGTCTGAGAGGGAGCGCGCCATGGCCATCATCGTCCGGCTTGATGTCATGCTGGCACGCCGCAAGATGCGCTCGAAGGATCTGGCGCAGCAGATCGGCATCACCGAACAGAATGTCTCGTTGCTCAAATCCGGCAAGGTCAAAGGCGTCCGGTTCGAAACACTCAATCGGATTTGCGAGGTTCTCGACTGTCAGCCCGGCGACCTCCTGGAGTTCGAATCGGACCCAACATAGAAAGGGCCGGGTGCGCAAACTGTGGCGTGCACCCGGCCCCTCCGTCCGATCACACGGTCAATGACCTAGCCGCAGGTATAGAGACCACCTGCTGCCTGACGAATGGCGTCATAGTCCTTGAAGATCTGAACCACCTTGGCCTGGGTCTCGCCGGTTTCGGCGATTTCATCCCAGAACGAGGCGGCGGCTTCCTCGACCTCACGCCACTCGTCGGCCGGAATCGACTGGACCTTCAGCTTCGTGCCTTCGGCGCGCAGCTTGGCCTCGCCGCCCCAGTACCATTGGTTACGGTACTCGTGGCTGGCGCCGATCGCCGCCATGACCACGCCCTTAAGGTGCTCAGGCAGTTCGGCCCATTTTTCCTCGTTGACGAACCACGATCCAATCCAGGCACCGGAGATGTTGTTGGTCAGGAAATAGTCCGTCACATCGGCCCAACCGACCGTGTAGTCCTCGGTGATGCCCGACCACGCCATGCCGTCCAACTCACCGGTCTGCACCGCGACCTCGGCGTCTTCGTACGGGATCGAAACCGGCACGACACCGAAACGCGCCAAGAAGCGACCGGCGGTCGGGAAGGTGTAGAGACGCAGACCCTCCAGGTCGGCGAGCGACTTTACGTCCTTTTTGATGTTGAAGTTGCAGGGATCCTGACCGGCCGCCGATAGCCAGACGACACCGCCTGCCTTCTTGTAGGCTTCCGACCAGATCTCCGCGAAACCGTATTGCTCGAACAGCGTCGGCACGTCGAGCGCGTGGCGCGTCGCCATCGGGAAGTAGCCACCGAACACCGCAACGTCGACGGGCGCGGCCATCGAGTCATCGTCGGAATGGACGGCGTCGATGGTGCCCGCCTGCAAGGCGCGGAACAATTCGCCGGTCGGCACCAACTGGTCGGCGTAAAACAGCTCGACTTCAAGCTCGCCGTTGGACGCCGCGTTGATCATGTCGATCGCCGGCTTCGTGACGAACTGCCCCAGCGCCGAACCGGCATAGGTCTGGAACCGCCACCGGATTGGCTCCTGAGCAATGACCGCCGGCGCGGCCAGTGTCGATGCCGCGCCTGCCCCCACAGCCGACACGCCGGCCTTCTTCAGAAAGCCGCGACGGCTCGCCGCTTTGGCCGCTTGTTTGGTTACTTTTTTCGTCATTTTCTGCCTCCAGGCCTTTCTTTGATTTCAGAAAGCCGCCCCTGTGCTTTCTGGTTTTTGGTTGCTCAGTTTCCGTAGTGCCATTCGGGCAGCCACAGCGCGATCTCAGGGAACGCCATGGTCAGACCAAGGGCGAGGCACATCACGAAAACGAACGGGATGATCGATCGGTAGATGTCGGCCAGTGTGATTTCCGGTGGCGCCATCGCGCGCATCAAGAAGAGGTTGTAGCCGAACGGCGGGGTCATATAGGCGATCTGGCAGGTGATCGTGTAGAGCACGCCGTACCAAATGAGGTTGAAGCCGAGCTCACCGACCAAGGGCACATAGAGCGGCGCGACGATGACCAGCATCGCCGTGTCATCCAGGAACATGCCCATGATGATGTAGGAGAGCTGCATCAAGATCAGCACTTCCCACGGGCTGAGCTTGAGGTCGCCGATAAACAGACCCTCGATCGCCTTGACAGCACCCAAGCCGTCGAAGACGGCGCCAAACGCCAGCGCGGCCAGGATGATCCACATGAACATGCAGGTGACTTCCAGCGTCTTGCGCAGGGTCGTCTCCAGCACCTTTCGGTTCAGCCGTCCCTTGACCAGAGCGGCCAGCGTCGCGGCCGTTGCTCCGACGGCCGAGCTTTCAACCAGGCTGGTGACGCCCATGACGAACAGACCGGTCATCGAGAAGAAGATGAGAAACGGCAGAATGCCCGCGCGCAGAAGGCCGATCTTTTCCTTCCATGTGATATCGACGCGTTCCGCCTTGGAAAGTGGCGGGCCCAGATTGGGCTGCAGCTTGCAGCGCACGACGATATAGAGGACGAACAGGAACGCCATCATCAAGCCGGGCAACACGCCGGCCAGCCACAGTTGTCCGACCGGTTGGCGCGCGATCATGCCGTAGAGCACAAGGACGACGCTGGGCGGCACAAGGATACCGAGCGAACTGCCCGCCTGGATGGTGCCGGTTACCATGACCTTGTCGTAGCCGCGCCGCAAAAGCTCCGGCAGCGCGATGGTGGCGCCGATCGCCATGCCGGCAACGGAGAGTCCGTTCATGGCCGAAATCACGACCATCAACAGAATGGTGCCGACCGCGAGCCCGCCATGCACCGGACCCATCCAGACGTGGAACATGCGGTAGAGATCGTCGGCGATCCGCGACTCCGACATGATGTAGCCCATGAAGACAAACATCGGCAGGGTCAAAAGCGGATACCACTTCATCAACCGGATCGACGCCGAGAACGGCATCACCGAACCGCCGTCGCCCCACAGCAGAAGCGCCGCCAGACCTGCCACAAATCCGATGGCGCCAAATACACGCTGCCCGGTCAGCAGCATCAGCATCATGGTCGCGAACATCAGGGCAGCGATGAGTTCGTAACTCATGACAGCGACCTCCCGGTGGCTGTCGCCAAGTCCTTGAAGAACTGCGAAATCGCCTGAAGCAGCATCAAGATGATGCCAAAGGTCATGACCGATTTGACCGGCCACATGAAGGGACGCCAGATCGAATAACTGCGTTCGCCAAACTCGATGGCATAGATCAGGCTCTCGACGCTGCCGTACAGCAGCATGACCAGATAGCCGATCATGATCAGCGTCGTGAACGAATCCCACCGGCTCTGCCTCAGCCTGGACCAGTTGCCGTAGAGCAGATCCATGCGCACATGGCCGTTGAGCTGCAGGGAATAGGCGCCGCCGACCAGGAAATAGGCGACCATCATGTATTGCGAAAATTCGACGGTCCAAAGGGCGGGGTTGAAGAAGGTCTTCGCGATCGCCGAATAGAACAGCACGCCGACCATCACGAAGATCATCATCATGACAGCGCGCCCAATCCAATAGTTCGCGCCGTCCACGACGCGGACATACGCCTTAATGAATTCTGGCATTGATTTGCTCGAACAGGTCCCCCAGACGTCATCGGAACCCAATTCGCCCGAAACATCCAGCTTTCCCGTCGATCATCCTGTCAACCCGGCAGACAGGCGACCATCCGGCGTCGCGGCAACGCTTTCCAACGCCGAGCGAGAGGCACAGAACGTCACGATGTGAGCTGCGTGGCCCTCAAGGATCGACCCCGACAAAGTCGTTTATTCGCAATAGGTTAGATAATGCGCCATCAATCCAGCAGACCGCGCTCGCCAGATTGCACACGGCGAGGCGCCATTTACAACCGCAGCCGCTGATCGGTCATCACAACAGTGCGACGCAATCCCACAACGTCGGGATCTGCACTAGGTCGCAAGGTCCAAGAACGGTTGAAAGATCTGCGCGTCGAACGCCTTGAACGTGGCTTTCACCTCATCGCTCACGTCACCGAAGACCTCGACTCTCACGATCTTGGCAATCTCTTCGACATGGCTGACGTTCTCGCGGGCGTTCTTCATGTGCGCGACCAGCGCGTCGGAATCGGCATAACGTTCCAGCGAGACCGCGACGCTTCGGTCGTCATTGAAGAACTGGCTGAAAGAGAGCGTACCCGGCTCCTTCGACTTGGCGATTTCCCGTTCCCTTTGGCTGATTTCCGCAAACTCGTCAGCCTTGCCATCAGCGATGGCGAGTTCGACCAGAACGGTGACCTGCCCACTCATCTCAAATCTCCCTGTCAGCTTGTTCTCGGACGTTGCGTTGGCTTGAGCCGATACGTGTCTGCCAGCGCAAATCTAAACACAGCCGCAAGACGTCGCCAATGTCGACGGTTCGACAGGCGGCCTACCAGATCACGCGATGCCGGATTGCGATGGGCTCGTCAGGGGATCGTCTTGTCCAGGCCCCGCGCGATCTTCTTTTCAGGATCGTAAAACGGCAGATCGACGATCTCGCACGGATGGGTGGATCCGTCCGGCTTGGCCAAGGTCAGCTGCCGCCCGGACCACGCGCCCGTCTCGGCGAACTGGACGTAGCCGATGTTGCACGCGAGAAAGGGCGAGTAAGCACCGGCTGTCGTGCGCCCGACCACCTGGTCGCCATCAAGCACCGCGCCGTTCATGACCGGCATCGCATCGGTTGACTTCACGCCATAGATCCGCGTGGCCCTGTCGGCATCGACCAGGGCGTCACGGCCGATGAAATCGCTTTTGTCCATATCGATGAACCGTTCCAGGCCGGCCTCGAACGGGGTCATCGTCCAATCCATGTCGGTGATGTTGTCGAGAATACCCGCCTCCAAACGGCGGATCTCCATGGAACTGCCGCCGGAGAACTCCATGCCGTGCGGTTCCCCGGCGGCCATCAGATGATCCCACAGCCGCGGATAATCGGTCTTGTCGCCTTGGCTATAGACTTCGAAGCCAAGCTCGCCCGTCCAACCGGTTCGCGAAACATAGAGCTCCTGTCCCCCGAGATCGAAGAAGCCGGCATGGAAGTACCCCATGCTTTCGTCGATCGCGCCATCGGAGGCCATGCGCATAATCTCGAGTGAGGCCGGACCCTGGATTTGAAGCACGCGCGACTTGGGATCGCTGACCTCAATCTCGAAGCCGCCGCTGTGGGCAATCAACCAGGTCTCCAGCGCGCCGTCGGGCTGCACGTACCAGAAACGATTCTCCGCAAGCTTGAACAGCAGGCCGTCCATGAAGACCCCGCCTTGCGGCGTGCAGGCGATCGCATAGCGCCCGCGACCTTCCTTTAGCGTCGCGACATGTCGCGCGAGAACCTTGTCCAGAAACGGCACGACGTCGGGCCCCGAGATCTCCACCGGCCGTTCGGGCACGTCGTAGATCGCCGCCTTGCGCCGGAGCGCCCAGTATTTCTCAGCGGGATCGTCGCCGTTGAACATCGGATAGAGGCGCCCGGCATAGACACCGCACACCATGTCCGGGCGGCTGTAGCAGGGGAAGTAGGGCGATTGCTCGAACCGCCTCGCGCTGATGGGCACGGTCCGGCTGGCATCGCCGTGGATGGACTCGCTCATGGCGCTTGGCCTCCCTTGGTTGCTTAGCGCAGAGATACTTAACAGTCCTTAGGTGACTTTGCAGCGCAGCGCGCCAATAGAACAAAGCCTTTCTAGCGGATGAATGTAGTATTCCTGGTCGGGACCACCGAGTCATTTGAACTGACCCCAATGGTTAGATAAACTTACTTTTATGGAATCGTGGCTTCCGTCGTTGAACGCCCTTCGGGCCTTTGAGACCGTGGCGCGGCATTTGAACTACCGCAAAGCCGCCGAGGAGCTTCACGTCAGCCCGGCGGCGGTCAAACAACTGGTGCGAAAGCTCGAAGACACGACGGGAACAGCACTGCTTGAACGCCGCGGCCGTGGCCTGGCCCTGACCGAAACAGGCGCGGTTGCGGCTCAGGATCTCTCAAGGGGTTTTCGGCAGATTGTCGATGCCGTCGACACCATGCGCCAAACCGATCGCGGCCGGCGTCTGATCATCACAAGCGACCCGTCGTTCGCAGCGGTCTGGCTCGTGCCAAGGCTGGAGACGTTCAAAGTGCAAAACCCGACGATCGACGTGCTGGTCGATTCCTCACCACAGATTGCCGACCTTCAAGGTGGCGCGGCGGATATCGCCATTCGCTTCGGCGTACCGCGTGATGACACCATGTTGTGCCACCGACTGTTCGACGAAGAGTTTGGCGCGTATTGCAGCCCGTCACTGGCCAACGGCGAACCGGGCCTGCGCGACATCGAAGATCTCGAGCGCGTTCCCTTGCTGCGCTGGGATCTCTCGCAGTTCAGCTGGGCCTCGGTCACAGCCAGATGGAACGGCTGGCGCCATTGGCTGGAAGAGGTCGGCGCGCCCCATGTTCGGCCCCGGGCAGGGTTGCGCTTCAATGACTATAATCTGGCGTTGCAGGCTGCCATTGCCGGCCAAGGCGTCATCCTGGGCAGCGCCCCCATCCTGCGCGATCTGGTCGACGCCAAGCTGCTTGTCAGCCCCTTCCGCGAGGTCGCCGTGACCGACATTGGTTACGATCTCGTCACAACACCGGCCGCCGTCGCGCGCACCGAGGTCGCGTCGTTTCGAGATTGGATCATGTCGGAGGCACGGTCCCAGCGGGCCGCGATGGATGTCCCGGCGACCTAGATCCCGACCACCGGATCGCCGCCATTGGGACACAATACCTGGCCGGTGTAGTAGGCGCCGCCGGGCGCCATCAAGAAGACGGCCGTGGCGGCGATCTCGTCCGGCGTCGCCCAGCGTTTGACCAGATTGTCTTGCGCTTCCTCATGGACCGCGTCGATGCCGTGCGCCAGTGTCATCGGCGTCATCACGACACCCGGCGCGATCGCGTTGACCAGGATGCCCGAGGGCGCCAACTCCTTGGCCCAGGCCTTGGTCAGGCCGATCAGCGCCGCCTTGGCACCCGAATAGTGCGACCCCAACGTGAAGCCGACCTGCCCCCGGTTCGATGCGATGTTGACGATGCGCCCATAGTTCTGCCGCCTCATCCCCGGCACCACCATCTGGGTGACCTGAAAGGCGCCCTTCACGTGGACCGCGAACATACGGTCGAAGTCTTCCTCCGTGACGTCGACCAGCTCGCCCGGTCCCATCAGGCCGACGCCGGCGTTGTTGACCAGGAGATCGACATCGCCCTGTTCGGTAACAGCCTTGTCGAATGCCGCCTGCATCGCGGCCGCGTCGCGAATGTCGACAGGCATGGTCGCGACATCGACACCCAGCTCGCCAATCTCCGCCGCAGCCGCGGCAAGTTCGTCGGTCTTGATGTCGTGCAGGATAATCGAAGCGCCGTGTTCGGCCAGGCGATACGCGATGGCCTTGCCGATGCCGTCCGCCGAACCGGTCACCAAGGCGACCATGCCGACAAATTCGCGGCCGATCATGCCGCCGGCGCGCCGCCCGCGACGAGGTCGCCACGCAAGGCCTCTTCGATCAGCGCCAGGGTTTCGCTCTTGCCATAGAGCGCCACGAACGAGCCGAAGCGCGGCCCCTGGCTCTGGCCGAGCAGCACCTCATAGAGCGCCTTGAACCAGGCGCGCAATGGATCGAACCCGTGCTCCTTACCGACCGCATAGACCTCGGTCTGAATGGTCTCGCTGTCCGCGTCGTCCGGCAGGGCGGCGATGCGTCCCGCCAGATCCTCCATGGCTTTGTGTTCCATGTCGGTGGCCGCGCGAAACACGCGCTCGGGCTTGACGATGTCCTGGTAATAGTTGACCGCCAGACCGGCGAGCTGGTCCAGCAACGGCGCGGTTTCCGCCGTCGTGCCCGGCAGGTAGCGGCTGATGAAACCCCACAAGACACTGCGGTCTTCGGCGTTGCACACACTCGCCAGGTTCAGCAGGACCGCGTAACTTAGCGGCTGTTCGTCAAGTGTCGGCTCGCCGTTGTGGATATGCCACAGCGGGTTGTCGATGCGCTTGGCGGGATCCTCGTCCTTGGCGTACTGCGCGGTATAGGCGGCGTAGTCGTCGACGTTCTTCGGGATGACATCGAAGAAGAGCTTTTTCGCTGTCCTCGGCTTCACGTACATGAAGAGCGACAGGCTGTCCTCGGTACCGTAGCGCAGCCACTCCTCGATGGTCAGGCCGTTGCCACGCGACTTCGAGATCTTTTCGCCGTTCTCGTCGAGGAAGAGCTCGTAGTGAAAACCGGCCGGCGGGTTTCCGCCCAGGACCTTCAGGATGGTGTTGGCGACCTTGACCGAGTCGATCAGGTCCTTGCCCGACATTTCGTAGTCGACATCCAGGGCCTTCCAGCGCATCGCCCAGTCCGGGCGCCAGTTGAGCTTGCAGTGGCCGCCGGTGACCGGGACTTCAGTGACCGTGCCGTCCTCGTCCTCGAACGTAAACGTGCCGGCTTCAGGATCCGTCGCGATCGTCGGCACCTGCAGAACCTTGCCGGTCTTTGGCGAGATCGGCAGGAACGGCGAATAGGTCTGGCGGCGCTCCTCGCGCAGCGTCTTCAGCATGATCGCCATGACGTCGTCGTAATGGCGCAGCACGTTTAGGAGTTCATCGTCGAAGCGGCCGCTGGTGTACCAGTCGGTCGAACTCTGGAACTCGTACTCGAAACCGAACTGGTCCAGGAACGCGCGCAGGCGTGCGTTGTTGTGATGGCCGAAGCTTTCGTATTCGTTCGAGAAGGGATCGGGCACCTTGGTCAAAGGCTGGCCGATGTACTCCTCCATCATCGCCTTGTTCGGCACGTTATCCGGCACCTTGCGCAGGCCGTCCATGTCGTCGGAAAACGCGAACAGCCGCGTCGGCATGTCGCTCAAGACCGAGAACGCGTGACGCACCATGGTCGTGCGCACGACCTCGCCGAACGTACCGATATGCGGCAGGCCGGAGGGACCGTAGCCGGTCTCGAACAGCACGTAGCCTTTCTCCGGCAGCTTGCCGTCGAGCCGTTTGATCAGCTTGCGCGCTTCCTCGAACGGCCATGCCTTGCTGTCCTGGGCGAGCTCGCGAAGCGACGCCATCGGTCTGTCCTCCAAGTGTAGAAAGCGCGGCGGACCCTATGTGGATGGCGCCTGGGCGTCAATTGATTGCGATCACACGCCCGCCGTTAACCGTTGCCTCCCAGATCTTCGATCAGCCTGTAGTCGGTCGGCGGATCGGCGCACACGCCGGGCCCGCATTCGATCAGCGTCGAAACGGCGTTGCCCACCGTCAGCACCAGCATCAGGACGAAGGCGAACTTGGCGAGCTTGTGCCCGCCGAACTTTTCGTGGCCCGGCTGATCTTTCAGCGGCGTTTTGTACTGGCCTTCGAACAGCAGCATGACCGCGGTACCGACCAGCACCAGGAAGAACGCGATGCCGGCCCAGGTGTAGTAGTGCAGGCCCAGGAACGGCGAGCCATAGGCGCCGGTCCCCGGAATGATGTGCAAGAGGATCTGCCGGATTGAGACAGACATGCCAAACAGACCGCCGATCAGCATGATGCCGTAGTGGTGCGGTTTGGCGCCGTAGATCAGGTTGAGTGACAGGCCGAAGCCGACCGCGACCAGGCCTACCCGCTGCAACAGGCAGAGTGGGCACGGCAGCTCGTCGAGAGCAAACTGGAACGCGTAGGCCGCGATCAGGATGAAACAGATGACCAGCAGGCCGATGGCGTTCAGGGTCCGTGACGGATGGGGTGCAACAATCATCGCCCGGCCCTCACAACTTGATCTCGAGCGTTGTCGTCGCGTGGTAGTCGAACCAGTAGATGCTCAACAGGATCGACACGGCGAACAACCAATAGGCCGACCGCCAGCGGTCGAACCAGGCCAGCACCATCGCTACCGCGAACAAGGCAAAGAGAAGCGCAATCATGACCTCACCCCCCACAGGATCCGTCTACCCCAAACAATCATAGCACGATACGTCACCGGTTCGCTCACCCGCACGCCGCGATCATGAGCGCGTGTGTCATGACACCGATGCCACGACGTGCTTACATCACCGTCTCCCAAGATCGGAAGGTCACATGACGCAACACGAAGGTGGCTGTCACTGCGGCAAGGTCCGGTTCCGAATCGCCGCGCCCGCGGACATCACGGTTCTCGACTGCACCTGCACGATTTGTCAGATGATCGGCTATCAGCATCTGATCGTGCCGACATCGGACTTTGAGCTGACCCAGGGTGAAGACAGCCTGACCCTCTATACCTTCAACACAGGCATCGCGAAGCACTACTTCTGCTCGGTGTGCGGCATCAAGTCGTTCTACATTCCGCGCTCCCATCCCAACGACGTCAGCGTCAACGCCCGGTGTCTGGATCCCGGCACCGTCACCAGCGTGACGACCAAGGTGTTCGACGACGCCACGCGGTCGATTCAGGATTGAGTTCTTGCCGGCAGCGGAGCCTGCCAGCAGACAACGAGCATGATGGGCGAGGCCTTCGTTTCGGCTGGCCCTCGGCATGCTGACGCTATAGTGCTGACCCATGCTGCATGACCACGAATCCCTGACCGGTCCGCGTCCCGCCGATGTTCTTGTCGCCGGCGCCAGCGGTGCGCTGTTGCTGAACGGCGATGGCGAGATCGACGAGCTGACCGCAGCCGACGCGCGCCGGCGCTGGGAAGCCGGTCCGGCGCCGCTGGTCTGTCATGCCGCGTCGTTGCGCCGGCGCATCGGCGCACGCGATGCGCCCGCGCTCGATCTGCTGGAACTGTGGGCGTTCGTGCGCCCGGCCCAGTTCTGTGTCCCCACACCGCACGGCCTTGCCGAAGCCTTGGCCGTTGCACTGCCTCGCGATCTCGCCGACCAGGCGCTTGTGTTGCGACGCGCCGCGCAGATCCTGCTCGATGACCTTCTTGGCCTCGTTGCCGACGAACGGGACAAGGCCCAGGCGGTCGCTGCCGCCATGGGGCGCGGCGGCTGGCTGTGGGCGGACGCCGTGCTGTTCGCCTTGCGCGCAGAAACCACGGTCCGGGCCGGCCTGGATGTCTGGCATCAGATCGACGAATGGGACGAGACGGCGCCGCGCACGCCGCCTGGCCATCATCCGGTCACCGACGAGGAAGCCCGGTTGCGTCTTGCCGAACTGCTCGGCGATGGCGCGGAAGCCAGGCCCCAGCAGGCCGACTATGCGGCGGCCCTCGTCCCGGCCTTCCAGCCGCGCGAACGGGCCGGTCATCCCCATGCGGTCTTGGCCGAGGCCGGGACCGGCGTTGGCAAGACACTCGGCTATATCGCGCCGGCCAGCGTGTGGGCGCAGAAGAACGACGGTGCCGTCTGGATCAGCACCTACACCAAGAACCTGCAGCGTCAGGTCGACCAGGAACTCGATCGTCTGTTTCCCGATCCCGCCGCCAAATCGCGCCGCGTTGTCGTGCGCAAGGGCCGCGAGAACTATCTGTGCCTGCTGAATCTAGAGAACGCCGTCCAGGCCCTTGGCGGCCGGACCTCCGATGCTGTGGCGCTGGGCCTTGTCGCGCGTTGGGCGGTGGCGACCCGTGACGGCGACATGGTCGGTGGCGACTTTCCTTCCTGGCTGACCGACTTGATGGGCACCCGACGCACGCTGGCGCTGACTGATCAGCGCGGCGAGTGCATCTATTCGGCCTGCCCGCACTACCGGCGCTGCTATGTCGAGCGCTCGATCCGCAAGGCGCGACGCGCCGATATTGTCGTCGCCAACCACGCCTTGGTGCTGATCCAGGCCGCCATGGCCGACGACGACAACGACGGCCTGCTACCGACACGCTATGTGTTCGACGAGGGGCATCATCTGTTCGACGCCGCCGACGGTGCCTTCTCCGCCCACATCACCGGCATGGAAGGCGCGGAGCTGCGTCGCTGGATCCTGGGCGCCGAAGGCCGTCGCACCCGGGCGCGCGGTCTGGAACGCCGGGTCTCCGACCTGATCGACGATGAGGGGCTTGAGCACCTTCAGGCCGCGCTGAAAGCGGCGCGCTGTCTGCCCGCCGAAGGCTGGCGTCAGCGTCTGGTCGATGAGGTGCCGCGCACGCCCGCAGAGAAGTTCCTGGCCCATATCCGCCGCCAGGTTCTGGCACGCGTCGGCGAGGATGACCGGGGCTATGGGCTTGAGTGCCAGGTGACACCCGCGGTCGACGGCTTGATCGACGCGGCGCGTGCCCTGGACGGCGCCCTACAGGAGCTTGCAGAGCCTTTGCTGCGGCTGGCGCAGAACATCAAGACCCAGCTGGACGACAACGCCGACACGCTGGAGACATCGACCCGCGTTCGTATGGAGGCGATGATCCGTGGCCTCAAGCGGCGCGGCATCGTCACATTGGCGGCGTGGCGGCGCATGCTGGCCGAACTGGAGCAGGAGACGCCGGAGGTGTTCGTTGATTGGTTCAGCCTGGACCGCATCGATGGGCGCGAGCTTGATGTCGGCATGCACCGGCACTGGCGTGACCCCGGCCTGCCCTTTGCCAATCATGTCGCCGAACGCAGCCACGGTCTGATCGTCACGTCGGCGACCCTGCGCGACCGCGCCGGCGACGAGGAAACCGACGACTGGGATTCAGCACGACTGCGCACCGGCCTGCGTCACCTCGCCGAACCGGCCGATGTCGCGGAGGTGCCCTCGCCCTTCGACTACGCCGAACAGACACGCGTCTATGTCATCACCGATGTCGGCCGCAACCAACCCGATCAGGTTGCCGCTGCCTACCGCGAGTTGTTCAAGGCGTCTGGCGGCGGCGCGCTCGGCCTGTTCACCGCCATCAGCCGCCTGCGCCGGGTGCACAAGGGGATGGCGGCCGACCTGGATGCCGCCGGTCTGACGCTCTATGCCCAGCATGTCGACGCCATGGACACGGGCACCCTGGTCGACATTTTCCGCGCCGAGACCGATTCCTGCCTGTTGGGCACCGACGCGGTGCGCGACGGCGTCGATGTGCCCGGCCGCTCCCTGCGCCTCGTCGTCTTCGACCGCGTGCCCTGGCCGCGCCCGGATATCGTGCACAAGGCCCGGCGCGAGGTCTTCGGCGGCAACCGCTATGACGATCTTTTGACCCGGCTACGGCTGCGCCAGGCCTTCGGGCGCCTGGTCCGCCGGGGCGACGACAAAGGCGTCTTCGTCATGCTCGATAAGGCCCTGCCCTCAAGGCTACTGACCGCGTTTCCCGCCGAAGTCGAGGTCGAGCGTATTGGCCTGGCTCAGGCAGTTGGTGAAATCGCCGAATTCCTGGCAAAAACGCCCTGATTCGACTGCCCTCGACAAGGGGCCACGCAATACCTACATTCCGCCCCGAGGCCGCTCAACATCACGTGCTTAGAGCGGTTCTGCTATCTGTTCCAGGGGACACCCCGTCAACACCTTCAAAGAGGTTAGCGACGCGCCATGACGCAGCTCGACCAACACGCCGCGCTTATCTACACCATGGTCATGGTGTCGGCGGCCGACAGCAACATGACCGACAGCGAACTGCAGACCATCGGCGACATCGTCCGCCGGCTGCCGGTCTTCAAGGACTTCAACGAAGAAGAGTTGCCCAAGATCGCCCAGTCATGCGCGACCATGCTGAACGAAGACGATGGCTTCGAGACTGTGCTGACCGTCATCTTCGAAGCGCTGCCGGCCAAACTGCGGGAAACTGCTTATGCGTTGGCTTGTGACGTCGCGGCAGCCGATCTCGATATCGTGGAATCGGAAATGACGATCCTGCAGCAACTGCGCTGGCGCCTCAGCATCGACCGCCTGACCGCCGCCGCCATCGAACGCGGCGCTCGCGCCCGGTTTCAGACGGCCTGACCCGACCCGGCCGGGGCTGAACAACACGGCGGGGCGACCCGCGCGCAGTGGTTGCGGACAGATAGTTTTGATACACTCCACGCGAAAGCAGGCGCGGAGTGAACATATGGGATCAAAGTCGGGTCGACTTGTCATTGTCCTGCTGTTGCCGATGCTGCTGTCGGGTTGCGGCATCAATGACATTCCAACATACGAGGAACAGGCCAAAGCCGCCTGGGCTCAAGTCGAGAATCAGTATCAGCGCCGTGCCGACCTGATCCCCAATCTGGTCGAGACGGTGAAGGCCTTCGCCGCGCAGGAACAGGAGGTACTGACGGCTGTCACGGAGGCGCGGGCATCCGCAAGCCAGGTCAATGTAACTGCTGACATGCTGACCAATCCCGATGCGTTTCGCGCCTTCGAAGCGGCACAGGCGGATTTGACCTCGGCGCTCTCTCGCTTGCTCGTCACGGTCGAGGCCTATCCACAGCTGACCTCGAACCAGAACTTCCTCGCCCTGCAGTCGCAGATCGAAGGCACGGAGAATCGCATCGCCGTCGCCAGGCGCGACTACATCGAGGCGGTCCGGCTCTACAACACCGAGCTCAGAACGATTCCGGGACGCTGGTGGAAAGCCCTGGTGTACCCGGACGCCGAACCGATGGCGACGTTCTCCGCCGATCCCGAGAGCTCCGCGGTCCCCGAAGTCGACTTCAGTTCCTGAAGCCAGCCGGTAGGAGAACGAGGACGCCGTGGCCCTTCTTACCGAAGTCGACCGCAAGCGCATTCGCGATGCGGTTGAAGCCGCCGAAGACGCAACGGCCGGCGAATTCGTCACGGTCATCGCACGGCGCGCCGATACGTATCCTTTCATTCCCCTGATCGTGGCGGCGTTGGTGACGCTGTTGGTGTCTGGATTGGCTTTGATCGTCTGGCCCACCCTGTCCGCCGGTCAACTCTATGTCGGCCAAGTCATCTTGTTCGTCCTGCTTGCCCTGGTTTTTCGCTGGCCGCCCCTGACCATCCTGCTGATCCCGAAGGCGATAAGGCAGGCGCGGGCCAGTAGACTGGCGCGGGAGCTCTTCATGCGCCTCGAACTCTCCGCGACGGAGGAGCGGACGGGCGTCATGCTGTTTGTCTCCGCGGCCGAACACTATGTCGAAATCATCGCTGATCGCGGCGTGCATCAGCATGTCAGCAACGAGGATTGGCAACACATCGTCGATGGTTTCATCAAAAGAGTACGCGCAGGTGCCGTCGCGGACGGGTTTGTCGAGGCGATCGACGCCTGCGTAGCCTTGATGGCGCACCACCTGCCGCCTCGCCCGGGACAGCAAAACAGGCTGCCCGATCACCTGATCGAAATCTGACATGCAGCGCACCATTGCAGTCGGCCTCACCGTGCTCGCCTGCCTGAGCTTAGGCGTCACGACGGCAGCAGCGCTCGACTTTCCAGACTTGAGCGGGCGCGTCGTCGACCAGGCGGACTTGCTCGACGATCCGATGGAACGGTACCTGACGAGCCTGTCAGCACAGCATGAATCCGTGACCAGCAATCAGGTCGTAATCGTTACGCTTCCTTCGCTGCAGGGAACATCGATCGAGGACTTCGGCTACCAGCTTGGCCGACACTGGGAGATCGGCCAGGCCGAAGCTGATAACGGATTGCTGCTGATCGTGGCGCCCAACGAGAAGAAAGTCAGAATTGAGGTTGGCTACGGTCTCGAAGGCGTCATGACGGACGCCATCGCGCGAACCATCATCGAGACGGAGATCCTACCGCACTTCCGCGCTGGCGATTTCCAACGCGGCGTTGCCGACGGTGCCGCGTCGATCATCGCAGTCCTGGAGGGCACTTCGACCTATAAGCCAATCGAACCAGTCAGCACGGCGCAGGATGACAACCTGTTCAATTGGGTCGGCACCTCTGCGGCGATCGTCTTTTTCGTTCTAATCATGCTGCTCCTTGGCATCATCAGCCTCGAGCCCTACAGGCGGGGCTACTTCCTTTACCTCAAGTACGTTCGCGGCCAGTCCGATCTGCGCTTCGCCTGGTACGAGGGGTGGCTCGCCTGGCGACGAGAAGCCGGCTATCTGAGAAGCAAGTACTATCCGGTGACGGCGTCCGGGCCCCCCGACGATGGCGGACCCGACTTCTACTCTTCCGGCGAGAGTTCGGGCAGCGGTTTCTCCATCCGCTCCTCCTCCGGCGGCGGGTTCCGCGTCGGCGGTTCCCGCGGCGGCGGGTTCCGCGGTGGCGGCGGCGGCTTCGGTGGTGGCGGCGCATCGGGAGGATGGTAGCTTCTTAACGTGATTTGCCGAGGACTTTGACCATGACAGCACCCAGCACGTTCTTTTCCACCAGCTATGCCGAGGCACGGCAGAAGTTTCTCGACGCTGCGTCATCAGCCGGCCTAGATGCTGAACATCACGTCAACCCCAACAAGGGCATGGCGGGCGAGGAGATCGCCACCGATGTCGTGCGCATCGGGCCTGACGACGCCGGCATCGTGTTCTTTACGATGTCCGCAACCCATGGCGTCGAAGGGTTTTGCGGCTCCGGCGCCCAGGTCGGCACGCTGGCGTCGGGTCAGGCGGACGAGCTGCCCGACGACACGGCGATGGTGCTGATCCATGCGATCAACCCCCACGGCTTTTCCTGGCTGCGCCGGGTCAACGAGGACAATGTCGACCTGAACCGCAACCACGTCGACCATGCCGCGCCCTACCCGCAAAACCCGGGCTATGAGCACCTGATGCACGCCATCTGTCCGGCCGAGTGGTCGGACGCCGCGCGCGCCGAGGCCGACGCGATCCTGCAAGCCTATGCGGACGAGCACGGCGACATGGCGCTCCAGGGCGCAATCTCTCGGGGTCAGCATGTGCACCCGGAAGGCCTCTTCTTCGGCGGCCAGTTCGAGATCTGGTCGACCGGTCGGATGCACGACATCGTCTCACGCCATGCCGCGAACGCGCGCCATGTCGGTTTCATCGACTATCACACCGGCCTCGGCCCCTATGGTTATGGCGAACCGATTTCCGATCACGCGCCAGACGAACCCGGACACCAGCGCCTGACGGACTGGATCGGCGACGACGTAACGTCGACCGATGACGGTTCGTCGACATCGGCGCCTTTGACCGGCGTCAATGCCGTGACCATCAAGGAAGCCTCACCGCACGCCAGCCATACGCTCGTAACGCTGGAGTACGGCACCCAGCCGGTGCCGGAAGTCCTGGGCGCGCTGCGCGCCGACTGCTGGCTGCATAACCACGGCGACCTCGACAGCGACCAGGGCCGCGCCATCAAGGCCGAGATCCGCCGCTGTTTCTACGGCGACGACGACGCCTGGAAACGTGACGTCTGGGATCGCGCCCACGACACTCAGCGCCGCATGCTCGCCGGCCTGGCGGCGATGGGTTAGACGACTGCCGACAAGACCTGCTTGATGAAGCCGTCATGGGCGGCATCGTCGAGCCACCGCATGACCGCCGCCATGTCGCGGTCGGGATCGATCCAGATCACATGACCGCCCGCGCCCAGTGCAAAGAAGCTTGATTCAGGTGCCGACGGGAAGAGTTCGCGTTTCGTGTTCAGCCACCACAGAAAACCATAGGGCGCATAGATGTCGCACGGCGTTCTGGTCTGCGCGATCCATGCCTTTGACAAGATCTGCCGCTCGCCCCATTGCCCGTCATTCAGGTAGAGCAGGCCGAACCGCGCGAGGTCCCGGGCCGAGACAAACATGCCGCCGCCCCAGTGGCCGCCGCCCGAGACTGACTGATGGCGCTCGCCGTCAAGCTCGACCCACGAGTTCTCGTAGCCATGCCATTCCCAGCCATCGGAGGCCCCGATTGGATCCATGACCGTCTCCTTCAGCACCACCGGGAGCGGCTGGTTTAAGAGATGCATCAGAGCCAGGCTCAGCCGGTTGACCCGGACGTCGTTGTACTCCCAGTGTGTGCCCGGCGTCTGAAGCTCACGATGCTCGCCTTTCTGGCTGTTATCGCCGCCGGAGACGTCGCGGTTACGGTCGACCAGATCGGGCTTGTCCCACAAGGTGCCTTCCCATTCACTGGTCTGCTGAAGCAGATGGCGCCATGTGATCGCCGCGTTCTGCGGACCGTCAAACCCGCCATCGTCGATCAGCTCGGCCACGGGCGCATCGAGATCGGGCAGCAGACCGCGATCATAGGCGACGCCGGCAACCGCCGACATCGCGCTCTTGGTGACGCTGAACGTCATGTCCGCGCGCTCGATATCGCCCCACGACGTAACGAGCCGGCCGTTCCGGATGATCAAGCCGGCGGGTCCGCCGCGCGGACGCGTCGGTCCGATGATGGCGCCGTGTTCGCGGTCTAGAAAACGGCCGTCCCCCAAGTGCTTGCCGACATCCCGAGGCCACGGCGTCTCGTTCGCTTCGGCATGGGCCACGGCCGCGGCCAGCGCGTCGGCATCGAAACCCGCTTCGGCGGGGGCGACCGGTTCGAACGGCGTCATCGCCCGGCTCTCAGAAGGTTTCCTTCCACGGTCTCAGCTCGACCTCCCAGGTCCACGCACTGCGGTGCTGGCGATGCACGTCCAGATAGGTCTGGGCAATGGCATCGGGATCGAGGCGGGTGTCGTCATCGGACTTGCCGATACCGCCGTCGATAACGAAATGCGCGACATGGATGTTCTTGGGCTGCAGTTCACGCGCCATGCTCTGGATCAGACCGCGCAGGCCGAACTTGCCCATCGCGAAGGGCGCGGAATTGACGTACCCCTTCACGCCCGCCGAGGCGCCGGTGAACAGGATCGTGCCGCCGCCCTTTTCCTCCATGCGCCGCGTCGCCTGCTGGCCGACCAGAAAACCGCCGTAACAGGTGATCATCAGCGTCTTCTTCACCTCGACGGGATCAAGCTCGGCAACCGGCCCGCGGACACGATAGCTGGGGTTGAAGACAACGATGTCAGGCGCGCCGACGGCCTCATCAACCGCGCCGAACAACGCGGCAACGGAATCGGGGTCGGCGACATCGCAGGCGAAGGCCGTCGCGCCTGTTTCGCTGGTGAGGTCGCCTAGCTTGTCGGGGTTACGGGCCGCGAGCGCCACCGTCATGCCTTCGGCGGCAAACAAACGCGCCAGCGAGGCGCTGAGCCCGGAGCCTGCGCCGACAATCAGGGCTGTTTCTTTCTCTGCCATATGTCCTCCGTCAATCAAACGTTGTCGCGCGGGATGGTCTCGGTCCAGCGCTTGGAAAAGATACGCCGCCCGCCGTCGAACGCATCGAGGTCCGCGTCGATCTGGAAGTCGGCGGCGGTCGCGCGGATGGTCATGGCGCTGCGGCTTTCGACATCGTAATCCGCCCCGTCGCGGCGGCGTCGATTGTGCCAGCGATAGGTGATCTGCGCGCTCAAGGGATCGTCGTTTTGGATATGTGCTTCCCACGTCACGCCATCGGCGCAGGTGACGTCGACCGGCGTCAGATACCAGACACCGCCGTCCTCGACGACACGGACAAGCTGTTCGGCCGTGGCCAGGTCGCGTTCGACGGTGCGCGTTCCCTGGCCGTCCTGGATGACGCGGGTTTCGACCAGCGGCGCCATTTGCGGTGACGCAAAGGCTGTCACGTCGGCATCGTCGCCGCGCACCGGCAACTCGAGGAAACTGGCGCCTGTTGCAAGCGACAGGGTCACCGGTTCCGGCGAAGGCCAGACCATCGGCCAGTAGGTCGTCGAGATGGCAACGCGGATTCTGTGGCCGGGCCGGAAGACGTGGGCGATGTCGTTGAGCTGGACTGTCACGACCTTGAAAGCGCCCGGCGTCATCGGCTCAGGAAACTCGTGACTGTTGCGATGGGACAGGTTCAGCACGCCGAAGGTGACACGCTGCACCTGACCGTCGGGATGCACGTCGTTAAGGCGCACGGCGACGAAGCCTTGGGGCCGGTCGATGGCGAGTTTCAGGCCAACCACCGGCGCGCCCATGATCTCAATCGCGTCTGTGAGTGGCGCACGATCGAAGTAGAGCGAACGCGCGTCGTCTTCGCGTTGATCAATCGGCAGATCCGGACTGGAGCCGCCCAGACCATAGGGACACCAGACGCCGGCGGTGACGCCGACGGTTTGCGGTGAGCAGTGGTCCAATACGGTTTCGCCGCCTGCTTTCTCCGACAAACCATCTGCGTTGAGCACAATTGTCTTCGTGGCGATGTTGGGCGACGGCCACGCCGGCTCGGTAACCCACCGCCCGGGGACGGCAGCCTGACTGGCCTCGGGTTTCGCGGGCTCGCCCATCCAGACGCGGTACATCGGCTCGTCCATGATGCCGGTGTCCTGATCCTTCAGCCAATGGTCCCACCAGCGCAGTGAGTCCTGAAGAAAGCCGATCGAAGGTGCTGGAATAGCGTCCTGCGGGTACTTGTGCCCCCACGGTCCGACCAGCCCTTTGCGCGGGCATGAGAGGTTCGCCAGCATGCGCGGGACCGCGTTCGAATAACCGTCGTTCCAGCCGCCGACCGCATAGACCGCGCATGTGATGTCATCATAGTTCTCGCACACCGAACCGTGTTTCCAATAGGCGTCGCGCCGCTGATGCTGCATCCAGATCGATGTCACCGCGGGTTCGGCGTTTTCGAGACGCGCCTTCCACGCCTCGCGCCAGCCGTCACCGACGATCGCCGGGTCGGGCTGTTTCGACGCGATAATGTGAAAGCCAGAGCCCCAGAAAAAACCGTCCGACAGCAGGCAACCGCCCATGAAATGCACGTCGTCGGCGTAGCGGTCGTCGGTCGAGCAATGGGTGATGATGGCTTTGAGCGCCGGCGGCCGGCGCGCGGCGACCTGCAAGCCGTTGAAACCGCCCCAGGAAATGCCCGTCATGCCGACCTTGCCCGTGCACCACGGCTGCGCGGCGATCCAGGCGATGGCCTCGACGGCGTCGTCCTGTTCCTGGAGCGCGTACTCGTCGGTGATCAGACCTTCTGATTCGCCGGTGCCGCGAATGTCGAGACGGATCGAGGCATAGCCGTGGCCCGCCCAATAGGCATGGCGCGGATCGTCCCAGCCGCGCGTGCCGTCGCGCTTGCGGTAGGGGATGTATTCCAGGATCGCCGGCACCGGATCGGTTTCGGCATCGTCGGGCAGCCAGATCCGCGCCGACAGCCGCACGCCGTCGCCCATCGGGATCCACTGGTGTTCGACCTCATTGATCTTCCGAGGGAAGTCCGTGATGACGGCGGGTTCGTTGGGGTCGGGGCAAATCATGATCGATCGAACGCCGTTGCGCCCTCCTCGGTGATAATCCAATCCAGCGGCTGGTCGAAGTGATTGCGTGGTACCGCATCGACCTGCTGCGCCGCATAGGCGACGCCGACCGCCAGCGTCGATGGGTTGGACGTTTTCAGCAACGATAACGTTCTGTCATAGAAGCCGCCGCCATAACCCAGACGATAACCGGCGGCGTCAAACGCCAGCATAGGCACCAGCAACAGGGTAGGCACGACGACCGGCGCATCATCCGGCGGCACCGGAATGTTGAGCGCGCCGTCGACCAGCGCGTCACCTGGCGCCCAGGCGCGGAACACCAGGGGCTCACCCTTGCCCGACACGAACGGCAGACCGGTCGCACAGCCATGACGGTTGGCGGCAGCGAGAAACGGCACCACGTCAAATTCGTCGTCGACCGGCAGGTAGCCCGAGACGACGGCGCCGTTCGCGAAACCTAGGGAGTCAAGGAAATGTCTGAGCGCGCGCTCCGGCGCGCCGGGTTGGTGGCTGTGGGCCTCGGCGCGTCGTGCGCGCGCTTCGGCGCGCATGAGCTTTTTTTGCTTCTTGACGTCCATAGCCCCCGGATCGGTCTGGACGGGGCCGCCTCGGCCGGCAACCGCAATCTACCTTCCACTGTGGCCTGCATCAGCAGGTGGGCGCCGCGTAACGAGGGCAAGACCCCCGACAGAGACAGCTCCCAGTGAAAGCGCATTGGCCCCAGGGAACGGATACGGCCATCGCACCGCGCAGCGCCCGTCCAAGCTATGTTAGTTAGTGGCTCTCCAGGTGGCCCGCAAGCGCCTCGATGCGTCCGGCCAGATTTTCGATGGCCGCCGCACGGGTCTCCGAGACCTGATCGACAACCGGCTGGCCGGCGGTTTCGCGCGATTCCCACAGTTCGTCGGAGATCACCAGCGCGGCTAGAACCAAGAGACGCTGGTCGCCCAGATTGCCAAGCGAGCCCTTCAGGCCGGCTATTTTGCTGTCGACATAGGCGGCGAGTTGCTCGATGCGCTGCTCCTCGCCATCGCCGCAGGAGACGGAGTACGCACGCCCGTTGATGATGACCGAGATCTGAGCCATGTCAGGCGCCGAGCACCGTGCGCAGGTCGTTGATTGCGCCGTCGATCTGCTTGCCGGCATCACGGACGCGGCCTTCCAGATCCGCGCGCGCGGCCTTGGCTTCGCTCAGCGCGGCGCGGAGCTGCTCGTTTTCCTGTTCGATCTGCCCAAGCTTGGCGTCGCCACCTTGTTGCGCACGCTCGGTGAGCGCAGCCTCAAGATGGGTGATCGCACGTTCAAGCTTTCTAAGGGCGGTGTCCTCAACCGTCATTTGCGGCACTTTTCAACACGTTGCCTTGGCTTTCTACCATAGCGCCTTATCGCGTGCCGATAAAGTGCCTGATCTCGGCCTCCTGCGGCGGCCGAAATCGGATTGTTTTGGCCGGCACCACCAGCCCGCTCCCCCGCCCGGCCACCCATGGCAGCATCCTCGGGGTGGCCGGGCGGGGGAGCGGGCTGGCCACGGTGGCCCGCGCGGTCCAGACACCATGCAAAACGCGGGATAAGTCAGTTGACGCTCTGGGCCTGTGACGCCATGTTGCGCCCGACTTCGACCGGCGCCCAATGCGGCGGTTTTTTCTTTCGGGACATCCATACAATGACGCGCGATTCCACAAGCCAGGTTTCGGAACGCGACATGGCCAACGCGATCCGGGCGCTGGCCATGGACGCCGTGCAGAAGGCCAACAGCGGCCATCCGGGCATGCCCATGGGCATGGCCGATGTCGCCACCGTGCTGTTCACCCGGTTCCTGAAGTTCGACGCCAGCGCACCCGACTGGCCGGACCGCGACCGCTTCGTTCTGTCGGCCGGCCACGGCTCGATGCTGCTTTACGCCCTCCTGCATCTGACCGGTTATCAAGACATGACCATGGACGAGCTGCGCAACTTCCGCCAGCTCGGCAGCCGCACGGCGGGCCATCCGGAGTTCGGCCACGCCGCCGGCATCGAGACGACCACCGGCCCCTTGGGTCAGGGTTTCGCCAACGCGGTCGGCATGGCGCTCGCCGAGCGCATCATGGCCGCCGAGTTCCCCGATCTCGTCGATCACCACACCTATGCCATCGCCGGCGACGGCTGCCTGATGGAAGGCGTCAGCCACGAGGCCGCCTCCATGGCCGGCCATCTGGGGCTGGGCAAACTGATCGTCCTGTTCGACGACAACGAGATCTCGATCGACGGTCCGACCTCGCTTGCCGAGTCCGACGATACGCTGCAGCGCTTCGATGCCTATGGCTGGGACACCATGGCGGTCGACGGTCACGATAACGACGCGGTCGCCGCGGCTATCGAGGCCGCGCAGAAGACCGAACAACCGAGCCTGATCGCCTGCCGTTCGATCATCGGTTATGGCGCGCCCAACAAACAGGGCACCGCAGCGACCCATGGCGCGGCGCTTGGCGAGGACGAGGTGGCCGCCACCCGCGACGAACTCGGCTGGCCACACGAACCTTTCGACATTCCCAACGCTATCGTACAGGCGTGGCGCAAAGCCGGTTCCCGTGGCGCCGAAGCGCGGACGGCGTGGCTGAAGACCCATGACGTCACCGGCGCGTCGCTACGCCACGAGTTCGACCGTCGCATCGCCGGCGACCTGCCCGGCGACATCGCCAAGGCCGTCGCGACCTACAAGCAGTCGCTGATCGCCGAGCCGCAGAAGGTCGCGACCCGCAAGGCGAGTGAAATGGCGCTGAACGTCCTGATCCCCGCCGCGCCGGAGATGATCGGTGGTTCGGCCGACCTGACGGGATCCAACAACACGCGCACCGGCAACATGAAGGATATCGCGCCCGGCGACTTCGGCGGCCGCTATATCCGTTACGGTGTGCGCGAGCACGCGATGGCCGCCGCCATGTCGGGCATGGCGCTGCATCGCGGCATCATTCCTTACGGCGGCACCTTCCTGGTGTTCACGGATTACTGCCGTCCGTCGATCCGGCTCGCCGCCCTGATGGAACAGCGGGTCATCTACGTCATGACCCACGACTCGATCGGCCTGGGCGAAGACGGCCCGACCCACCAGCCGGTCGAGCACCTGGCCTCGCTACGCGCGATGCCCAATCTCAACGTGTTCCGCCCGGCCGATGTGATCGAAACGCTCGAGTGCTGGCAGGTCGCGCTCCAGGCAGCCAAGACACCGTCGGTTCTGGCACTGACCCGCCAGGGTGTGCCCCAACTGAGACTTGATCCCCGCGACGACAATCCGTGCGCACGCGGCGGTTATGTGCTGCGGCCGGAAAGTTCGACCCACAAGGCAACCATTGTCGCGACCGGTTCGGAAGTCTCGCTGGCCTGTGACGCCCGCGACAGTCTGGAGGCCAAGGGCATCGGAACCCGTGTCGTCTCTATGCCTTGCTGGGAGCTGTTCGCCAATCAGGACGCCGCCTACCGCGACGGCGTCATGGGCAACGGTGTCGCCAAGGTTGGCGTCGAAGCCGCTTCGGGTTTCGGCTGGCAGGAGATCCTGGGCGGTGACGGCGGTTTTGTCGGCATGACCGGCTTCGGCGCTTCCGCGCCGGCCGGCGATCTTTACAAACATTTCGGTATCACCGCCGAGGCGGTGGTCGCGGCGGTTAAACAGCGTATTTAGGGTCGGATCGCTAGTCGTCTGCCAGACAATCGACCAGGCCGTCGGCAAGACCGGTCATGAGCTTGCCGTAGAGCGCCTGGCCCGGTTCCAGATCGGCGCCAAGCGGATCCAACACACCGACCCGGACATCCGTCCCTTCGATGATCGTGTCGATGATACGTGGCGAGAACTGCGGTTCACGGAACACGCAGACAATGTCCTCGTCGGCCAGGCGATCCCGGATTGCCGCGATGCGCGCGGCGCCCGGCTGGCGTTCGGGCGACAACACCACTGAGCCGACCGCGTCGGAGCCGAAGTGCTCACCGAAATACTGATAGGCATCGTGGAAGACGAGGTAGGGCCTGTCGCTGACCGGCTCGAGCTTGGCGGCAATCTCAGCAGACATCGCGTCGATCTCGCCCGCTAACCGGTCGCCATTGGCCTGATAGGCCACGGCGTTATCCGGATCGATCTCGACCAATTCGGCCACCACCACCGCGACGATCGCCTTCGCGTTGTCGGGATTAAGCCAGATATGCGCGTCGGCGCCGTCGTGGGCATGATCATCATGGCCGTGGTCGTCATGGCCAAGGTCGTCCGCTTCGGCATGCGCGTCATGATGCGCGTCAGCGTGATCGTGTTCGTCTTCGTGACCATCGTCGTGCGCAGCGTGGTCTTCGTGATGTTCATTGTCATGATCGGCATGGTCGTCGTGGCCATGATCGTCATGATCGGCATGGTCCGCCTCATCGTCGTGGGCGTGCTGCTCCCAACTCCCGCCTTCGCGGAACGCCAGCACCGCGACACCCGGTGCCTCAGCCAGCTCCAGGACATGGGCGTTGGTTGCCAGGGTCGGGATCGCGTCGGCCAGGAAGGTCTCCATGTTCTCGCCGACCCAAACCACAAGATCGGCCTGCTGCAGCGCCTCGGCCTCCGAGGGCTTGAGCGCGTAGGCGTGCGGCGATCCGGCGCCCCGAACGATTAACTCGGGCTCGCCAACACCGTCCATCACACCGACGACGAGCGAATGGATGGGTTGGATAGAGACCACCACGTTGGGCGTGTCCGCCGCCCTGACGGCAGTGGCCGGAAGAAGACAAAGTGCGGCAACACTGCTCAGCAGAAAGTTTCTCATGGTTGTTCGCTAGCTCCCTCGAAACACAGCATCCATGGCATGTTATGATATAACATACAATACCCTTTCGGATCGCGCTGGCGATGCCGGGATCGAGCGAGCGCCATTGTCGTTGACCTCGCTAACCGCGCTGGCTAGGAAGGCGCCACCATTTCGCGTCGCCGACCGCAACGCATTACCGCCATCGGGAGATCAGCATGACCGTTCGTGTCGCTATCAACGGGTTCGGCCGCATCGGCCGCCTGGTGTTTCGCGCCGCCATGGAGTCTGGCCGCAAGGACATCGAGTTCGTCGCCATCAACGATCTGGGTTCGCCGGCCGACAATGCGCACCTGCTGGCCTATGACACCGTGCACGGTCGTTTCCCGGGCAAGGTCTCGTCGAGCTCACGGTCGATCCGTGTCGGCGGCAAGAGCGTCAGGGTGTTCTCCGAACGCGATCCGTCGGCCCTGCCCTGGGACAGCCTAGGCGTCGATATCGCGCTTGAATGCACCGGCATCTTCGCGACCAAGGAAAAGGCGTCAATGCACCTGGACGCCGGTGCCAAGAAGGTCCTGGTCTCCGCGCCCTGCGCCGATGCGGACTTGACCGTCGTCTACGGCGTCAACTCGAACAAGCTGCGCAAGAGCCACAAGGTCGTGTCGAACGCCTCGTGCACGACCAACTGCCTGGCGCCGGTCGCCATGGTTCTCGACAAGGCGGTCGGCATCAAGCACGGCTTCATGACGACCATTCACGCCTTCACCGGGGACCAGCGTACCGTCGATACCCTGCACAAGGACCCGCGCCGCGCCCGTGCGGCCTCGGTCTCGATGATCCCGACCTCGACCGGCGCCGCCAAAGCGGTCGGCTTGGTGCTGCCGCAACTGGCCGGCAAGCTGGACGGCACGTCGGTGCGCGTGCCGACACCCAATGTCAGCCTGATCGACTTCAAGGTCGAGGCCAAACGCAAGACGGCGGCCGAGGAGATCAACAACGCCATGATCAAGGCGGCCGAAGGCAAATTGAAGGGTGTCCTGGACGTCAACGACGCACCACTTGTCTCCGTCGATTTCAACCACAGCCCCGCCAGCTCGACCTTCGACCTGACCGAGACCAAGGTGATCGACGGCAGCTTTGTGCGCGTGCTCGCCTGGTACGACAACGAGTGGGGTTTCTCCAACCGCATGAGCGACACCGCCGTCGCCATGGGCAAGTTGATCTAGCCCGTACGCCGCGATCATGACCGCGTACCGCACCCTCGACGATCTGGACGTCGCCGGGCAACGCGTTCTCGTGCGCCTCGACCTCAACGTGCCGATGGCCGACGGCCGGGTCACCGACGCGACGCGCATCGAGCGCGCCGTTCCGACCATCCGCAATCTCGCCGACCGCGGCGCCCGCGTCGTCCTGCTCAGCCACTTCGGCCGGCCCAAGGGCAAGGTCGTCGCGGACATGTCGCTCGGTCCCCTGACGGAACCGCTTGGTGACGCGCTCGGCAAACCTGTGGGCTTCGCGAACGACTGTATCGGTGACAAAGCGGGCACCGCCGTCGCCGGCCTCGAAGACGGCGACGTCCTGCTGCTCGAAAACCTGCGCTTCCACGGCGGCGAAGAAGCCAACGACCCGGCCTTCGCCGATGCGCTCGCCGCGCTCGGCGACCTCTACGTCAACGACGCGTTCTCCGCCGCCCATCGCGCCCATGCCTCCGTCGTCGGCCTTGCCGAACGGCTTCCGGCGGCGGCCGGCCGTTTGATGCAGGAGGAGCTTGAGGCGCTCGGCAAGGCGCTCGGAAAGCCTGAGCACCCGGTGGCCGCCGTCGTCGGCGGCGCCAAAGTCTCGACCAAGCTCGACCTGCTCGCCAACCTGGTCGGCCGGGTCGATCTGCTCGCCATCGGCGGCGGCATGGCGAACACGTTCCTTTATGCGCAAGGCGTCGAGGTCGGCGCGTCGTTGTGCGAGCACGACATGGCCGACACCGCCCGCGACGTCCTGGCGCGCGCCAAAAACACCGGCTGCGAGATCGTCCTGCCCAACGATGCGGTGACGGCAACAGAGTTCAAAACCGGCGCGCCGTCGACCGTCGTCGATGTCGCCGATGTGCCCGCCGATGCCATGATCCTGGATGTCGGCCCGAAGAGCGCCGAGGTCCTGGCGTGCCGTCTCGCAAACTGCCGCACCCTCGTTTGGAACGGTCCCATGGGCGCCTTCGAACTGGAAGGCTTCGACCACGGCACCAACCGCGTCGCCCAGGCTGCCGCTGAGCTAACCCGGGCCGGCACGCTGCTTTCCGTCGCGGGTGGAGGCGATACGGTCGCTGCCTTGGCCCATGCCGGCGTGCTCAAAGATTTCAGTTACGTCTCGACCGCCGGCGGGGCGTTCCTGGAATGGCTTGAGGGCAAGGAACTGCCGGGTGTGGCTGCGCTAGCTCGGTCGTAGCGGGCTAACGCACACCGTTCCTGAAGACATCGATAGTCATGCCGTGCGGCGGCGCGATCTAGGCTGCGGTTTCGTCGCTCCCGCCAGCCGCTCTTCGGCGTCTCATGTACGCCACAATGGGAAACGGCAGGTAGATCAGAAGCAGCGCGACGACCGCGATCGGCAGGCCGTGTGGCGGCAGGAGATCCATGACGCCGCCGGCGACCGGCGGGCCGACGATACTGCCGATGCCCCACATCGAGCTGAAGACGGCAGTCGACGCCGCAAGATCGGCGCCGCGAAACTGTTCACCCAGCAGCACCAGGCCAAGCGTGTAAAAGCTGCCGAGTACCCCGCCGACAACGAACATAAAAAGCCAGTTCCATGGCACCGATGCCGCCAGAAGCGGCAACGCGGCAAAGACGACGGCCACAAGAAATACACTCGCCGCCAACAGCAGGCGGCGGTCCATGTAGTCGGCCAGCCAGCCTATCGGGACCTGACAGGCAATACCGCCCACACCCATGGCCACAATCATGTAAAGCGCGAGGTCTTCCATCAGTCCCTGGTCGATGGCGTAGAGCGGCAGAAAGGTAATGAGCACACTGTCGACGGCGGCAGCGGTGAAGTTGGCCAGCATTGCCGCTGGCGCCAGCAGCAGGAACATCAACAGGCGTGCGGACGTCTTGCCGTGCATGGTCGGCGCGACCGATTGCGCAAAAAGAAGAGGTATCGCCGAGATCGCAATCATCGCAGCGGCCAGAAGGAACGGCAGCCATCCCTCACTTCCGGTTTGCGCCAGGACGAGCGGACCAAGCGCGAAGCCGCCGGCAAGCGCGGCGCTGTAGAGACCGACAATGCGGCCGCGCGAGCGTTCCTCGGCGATTTCGTTGACCCAGACCTCACCGGCGATCCACAGAAAGGCGTTGGCCGAACCCAACAGGAAGCGGATGAGGAACCAGGCGTAGACGTTCGGGAAGACGGGCAGCAGCAGAAACAGCGTCAGGCTCAAGCCGACGGAGATCAGCATCAGGCGGGCCGGGCCGAGCGTGCCGATGACCCGCGATGCGATCGGCGCAACGGCGAAGACCGCGAGGCCTTGCACCGCCGTGTTCAATCCGATCATCGTATCGTCGACGCCTTGCCGTTCGAGGATCAGGGCGAGCAGCGGATAACTGAAGCCATAAATCAGACTCGTCACGGCCATCGACGAGACGACCGCAACAAGACTGAGCCGCCGTTTGCCGGCGCTTGCAATGGCGGTGTTCATCGGCCGTCCAACGCCGCCATGTATCCGCGAGGCATCACCAACCTCTTCGGTTCCTCGGGCGTACTAGTCGTAGGGGTCCCAGGCCGGCGCGCCGGTCGTGAGCGCTTCCTTCACTGCGGCGAGGAACCGGTCGGGGTCGATCGTGCTCTCGGCGCCGTTGGTCGTGTGCAGCGCCGGTGCAATTTGTTCGACACCGTCGAACTGCCAGGTCGCCCCGCCGGTCTCCAACGCGGTGAGTTTCTCCGCCAGCGGCTTGAGGTCGCGGCGTTCCGGTGGCGGATCGTTGACCATCTGCACCCAGCTTTCGTAGCGATAGCCTAACCGCAGCCGCTGGCCGCACACCGTCGCCACCCGGTTGCAGTGCGTCCGGTTGTGAACGGCCATCGGGTGGCACAGCACCTGGCGGTCTTGGGTGAATTGGTGAGCCGGCCGCTCCTTCCAGTTTGACGGGATGCGCACGACCACGAGGTCGGCGTCGTTGTCCTCCTCCAAGACAATCTCACCGCGGTCGATGGCGTCTTCGCTGTCGTCCAGCAGCGCGTCTTCGTCCTTCCAGAGATCGCGAAACGCGTCGGTATCGGCCGCGATGTCGGCGATCATCGGAATAAGGCGCGTATACATCTCCGCGCAGTAGGCCATGTAGTCGTCCGGAAATGCCGCCGGTGGCAGGGTCGACGTTTCCTTGTGAGCCAACGCCGAAAGCGTGAAGGCGATGCGCGCCGCCTGACGCGTGCGGTAGGTCGAGAAATCGCCGGCATGGGACGCATCGCACAAGAGTTTGCGGTGACTGAGCGCCGTCTCGGGATCAATCATCACGAACAACGCGATCAGCCCGTCCTCGTCGAAGTGGTCGTTGGTCACCACCTCGACTGGTTTGTGGAACGACGCGTCGTCGAGATAGCGAAAAACGATCTCGACCGAGGTGTCTGCCTTCAACGCTTTTGGCGTTCCACTCTTGGGCCAATGCGACAGCGACAACACGGTGTGATCGTTGGCGCCGCCGTCGACCACGATGTTTTCGGCTTGGGCGGCTTCGGCATAGGGCACATAACGATGGCGGACGGGCAGTGTCATGACAGGTCCCTCCTTGAGCGTCATGATGGCAAAACCCTCATTTTTGTAAAGGATTTTGTTTCGTTATTATGGGTGATACTCCCCGACCTGCTGTCATCGTGCATACGGCAGAGCACGTACGCCTTGTCCTCGACATCGCGGGCACCGCTCAGCCGGTCGTGCTGACACCGCCTGGTGCCCAAGCCTACGCGGGTGTTGCCTATTTGTGGGCGATGACGGCGCCGGCGCGCGCGGCAGGTCTTGAGGTCCGCATCGACTGTGGCGGCGATGCGGGTTTTGCCATGGCGGCCATCCGCACGGGATGGCGGCACCTTCACATGTCCGGCGTTGACGCCATGCTCGCCAAGATCGAGGACATGGTGGGTCAGGTCGGCGGCACGCTCTACCGATCGCTTCCGCCCGCCATCGATCTTGCCCAAGCCGATCGCCCCGAAGCCGCGTTGAAAGACTGGTTTGGCGTCTGAGTTCCGTTGCAAAGCCGGGTGCCGTGGGCTATCCAGCAGCGAGCACCAAAACGGTGAAAATCGGGGACGGAAACCATGAAAATTACGCGTCGCGTCAAGCAGATCCTTTCCTATTACGAGGGCGAAACGCCGGGCGTGAAAGCGAACCTGGCGCGTATCCTGATGCATGGCCGTCTGGGCGGTTCGGGTCACGTAGTGATCCTGCCCGTCGACCAAGGCTGGGAACACGGACCGGCGCGCAGCTTCGCCAAAAATCCGCCGGCCTATGACCCGCACTATCATTACCAGCTCGCCATCGATGCCGGCCTGAACGCGTACGCCGCGCCGCTGGGATTCCTGGAAGCCGGCGCCGATACGTTTGCCGGCGCCATCCCGACCATCCTGAAAGCCAACAACTCCAACAGCCTGGCGACGACGAAGGACCAGGCGGTCACCGCCTCGGTCGAAGACGCGCTACGGCTGGGCTGTTCGGCCATCGGCTTCACCATGTATCCGGGATCCGACCAGCAGTTCGAGATGGTCGAGGAGATCCGCGAAATGTCGCTGGAGGCGAAGTCCTACGGCATCGCCACCGTCGTATGGTCCTACCCGCGCGGCGGCAACCTCTCCAAGCAAGGCGAGACGGCGATCGACATCACCGCCTACGCCGCCCAGCTTGCCGCCCAAATCGGCGCCAACATCATCAAGGTGAAACCGCCGACAGATCACATCGAGCAGGACGAAGCCCGCAAGGTCTACGAGTCGGAGAAAATCGATATCTTGACGCTTCACGCGCGCATTGCCCACGTCATGCAGTCGGCCTTCAACGGCCGCCGGCTTGTCGTCTTTTCGGGCGGCGCGGCCAAGGATCTGGACGGCGTCTTCTCCGAGATATCGGAGATCCATAAGGGCGGTGGCACCGGGTCGATCATCGGTCGCAACACGTTCCAGCGTCCGCGCGAAGACGCACTCGCCATGCTCGACCGCATCATCAAGATCTACCAGGGCAAGGGCTGATCTGACCGAAGGCCATGCCCGCCGCCGAGCCTTGCCGGCTCTACCTGATTTCGCCAGCAGCGCTTGAGCCCGCGTCCTTTGCCGAGACGCTCGACGGCGTACTCGGCGCCGGCGATGTCGCGTGTTTTCGTCTGGACATCGACGGCGACGGCGACGCCATCGTGCAGGCCGCTGCGGCCCTGGTGCCTGTGTGCCAGGCGCATGACACGGCCCTGCTGCTGACCGACGCGTCAGGTTTGGTCGCACCGACCGGGGCCGACGGTGTCCACATGACCGGCTCGCTCGACGACATCCGCGAACAGTTGCCGGACGGCGCCATACTGGGCGCAGGCTGCGGCCTGTCGCGCCATGACGCGTTGGTCGCCGGCGATCTGGAGGCCGACTATGTCAGCTTCGGGCCGGCCGGTCCCGAGGCCGCCGAGATCATTGGCTGGTGGAACCAGATGGTGGTCCTGCCCAGCGTTGCCGAGGGCATCGGCTCGCTGGATGACGCCGCAATAATGGCCGGCTCGGGCGCTGACTTTCTGGGCCTGCGCGCGGTCGTATGGGATCATCCGGAGGACCCCGAAGCCGCGGTTGCGGCGTTCGACACCGCGATTGCCAAGTACCGGGACCACTGATAGCTTCCGCGCCCGCAACCAACCCATCCAGATAGGTCATTCGATGAAGATCGACGGCAACGCGATCCGTCCAGGCAACGTGATCGAACACAAAGGCCGCCTGCTGGTCGCGACCAAGATCCAGCATACCCAGCCCGGCAAGGGCGGCGCCTACCTTCAGGTCGAACTGAAGGATATCCGCGACGGCACCAAGCTGAACGAGCGTTTCCGCTCATCGGAATCGGTCGAGCGGGTGCGCCTCTATGACAAGCCCTATCAGTACCTCTTTGCCGACGGCGATCTCTATACCTTCATGGATACGGAGACCTATGAGCAGATCACCATCAACGGGGACATGCTGGGCGACCAGGCCGCCTATCTGCAGGACGGCATGATGGTGACGGTTCTGTCCTATGAAGACGAGCCGATCAGCATCGAACTGCCGGAAACCGTGACACTGGAGATCACCGAGACCGAAGCGGTGGTCAAAGGCCAGACGGCCACCTCGTCCTATAAGCCCGCGACACTGGAGAACGGCCTGCGTGTCATGGTGCCGCCCCACGTCGAAGCCGGCACCCGCATCGTCGTCAGTACCGTCGACTCGACCTACCGCGAACGCGCGAAGGACTGAGAGTGTTGATCTGTAGCGGCACCACCAGCCCACTCCCCCGCCCGGCCACCCCGAGGATGCTGCCATGGGTGGCCTCGGCGAAAACGCCTCTTGGCGTTTTGCCCCGGAGGCGGGGGAGTGGGCTGGCCCCGGTACTGCGCCAGCGGGACGCGCACTAAACCATGGCGCGCCGTTCCCCGTTGATCACCGTCATGGCCGCGGCCGCCGACAAGGCGGCGCGCGCCCTTCTGCGCGACTTCAACGAGGTCGAGCACCTTCAGGTCAGCCGCAAGGGGCCGAACGACTTCGTCAGCGCCGCCGATATCCGCGCCGAACAGACACTGAAGGAAGAACTGGCGCGCGCCAGGCCCAAGTTCGGCTTTCTGATGGAAGAAAGCGGCGCCAGCGGCAGCAGCGAAGAAGGCCGCTGGATCGTCGATCCGCTCGACGGCACGCTCAACTTCCTGCATGCGCTACCCCATTTCTGTATCTCGATCGCGGCCGAACAGCATGGCGAGCTGGTCGCGGGTGTCGTCTTCGACCCCCTGCGCGACGAGACGTTTTGGGCCGAGAAGGGCCAGGGCGCCTATGTCAATCACCGCCGCCTCAGGGTCACCAACCGGGACAAGGTGGCGGAGTGCCTGATTGGCCACGGCCGCGCGGCAGCCGACGAAAAAGAGGCGGTCGACCGGTTCCTGACCCAGGTCAGCCGCGTCATGGCGCATACCCGCGATGTCCGGCGTCTGGGCGTCGCAGCGCTCGATCTCGCCTATGTCGCCGCCGGTCGTCTGGACGGTTTCTGGGAAGAAAAGCTCTTTCCCTGGGATATCGCCGCCGGCGCCGTCCTGGTCCGCGAAGCCGGTGGCTACGTCAGCGGCGTCGACGGGCGTGATCTGGATCTCGAGCGCGGCGACGTTCTGGCCGCCAACCCCCGGCTTCACGGCGTCTTACACAAGGTTTTGGCCGGTCACTGACGCATTGCCGCCCCAATCGGCTGTAACCGTGCCGTTGTTGTTCGCAGGCAAGACGATGGTCTATGGTGCGGGCAACCCGACAGGCGGTTGAAACTGGCGATCAGGCACCCGAGCGACACCTTGAGCATGCTCCTTATTCCACACCGACTTCGAACGCCGCTGAAAACCGCGGGCTTGGCGCTCGCCATGGCCGTACCGGCGGCCGCCCAGGCGCAGGAGACGGTGATCGTCGGCGAAACGACCAAACCGGCGGTCGAGATCAATCTGGGCGTCCTGGACAGCCTGGCGCCGGCGCCGGCCAACCCCTACCCGACACTCGATGAACCGGCTGTGTCGGCCGATCAAGGCAGCGTGCTGTTGATTGCGCCGTCGGATGGCTACGCGCCCAACCTGGTCGCCCCGTCAAGCGACACCTTCGCCATGCCCTCGGCCAGCGCCGAGATACCGCCATTGCCGGAAGCCTCGCCCGACAATGACGGCGCGCTGGCGCCGGAGGTCGTGCAAACAACCGTGACCGAAACCGCCGAGACGACAACCGCCGTCGTCGAGGAAACAGTCGCCGAGGAGACCATGGTCGAAGAAACCATGGTTCAGGAACCCGTGGTTGAGGAGACGGTTACGGAGAGTGTCGAGCCAACCGAACTTGTCGCGGCAGCCGCGACGACCGATAGCGCGGCCGGCGACCTGGGCGGCGATGACAGCGATCCGTTCGCGGAAATCGAAGAAATGCTGAGCGAAGCCGAACAGGCCGACGAGGTCGTCGTGCCGGAGCCTGAAACAACGGTCGAAGAAACCGTTGTCGCCGCCGTGCCGGCCGAAAGCGAGGAGCCCGCCGGCGAAACCTTGCAGCTCCTGTTCCAACCCGGCGAAGAAGCGCTAAGCGACAGCGACAGGTCGGCACTGTCCGCGCTGGCGGACGACCTTGCGTCAGACGAGAACCAACGCATTCAATTGCGCGCCTATGCCTCGGCCCAGGACGGCACGTCCAGCATGGCGCGCCGGCTCGCCTTGTCACGCGCACTGGAGGTCAGGAAGTTCCTGATCGATAACGGGGTGCGCAGCACGCGCATCGACGTGCGCGCGCTCGGCGACAACGCGGAGTCCGGCCCGCTTGATCGCATCGACATCGTCCTGGTCGAACGTTGAGGCGTTTGCGCGCACCATGCGGTTTCGCCTCTCAGCAACGTTTGCCTGACCGCCCCCGCCAGCGATGACCCGTCCGACCCAATACCTTCTGCGCATGGCGATCTTCCTGGTCCTGGTCGCCGGTGTTGTCGTGCTGCTGCTTGGCTCATTCCTTGACGCGTTCCAGGCTAACTCGGCGCTTAACGGTCTGATCATTGGCGTCATGCTGCTCGGCATCATCTACATCTTCCGCCAGGTGCAGATGCTGTCGCCGGAGGTCGAGTGGATCGAGGGTTACCGCACCAACCGGCCAGGCCTCTCGACGCGCCAGCCGCCACGGCTTGTGTCGCCCATGGCGACCATGCTGGGCGAGAGCCAGAGCCGGGTCAGCCTGTCGACGCTCTCCATGCGTTCGATCCTGGACAGCATCGGCTCACGTCTCGATGAATCGCGTGAGCTGTCGCGCTACCTCATCGCGCTGCTGATCTTTCTGGGTCTGCTCGGCACGTTCTGGGGCCTCCTGCAAACGATTGGCGCGGTCGGCGATGTGGTTGGCGGCCTGTCGATTGCCGAAGGCGGTGATGTCGCCAACCTGTTCGGCGACCTGAAAGAAGGCCTCGCCGCGCCGCTATCGGGCATGGGCACAGCGTTCAGCTCCTCGCTGTTCGGTCTGGCCGGCTCGCTGGTGTTGGGTTTCCTGGACCTGCAGGCGAACCAGGCGCAGAACCGCTTCTATAACGAACTTGAGGAATGGCTGAGCTCGATCACGCGGCTGCAATCGGGCGCCGGCCTGATCGAGACCGATCAGTCAGTGCCGGCCTATGTCAGTGCGTTGCTGGAACAGACCGCCGACAGTCTGGACCGCCTGCAGCGTACCTTGACCCGGGGCGAGGAGAGCCGCCACGCCGCTGATCAGAATCTCGCCGCGCTATCGGATCAATTGGCGACGATGTCGGATCAGATGCGCAGCGAACAGGCGTTGATGGTGAAGCTGGTCGAAGGCCAGATCGACATGAAACCGGTGCTTGAGCGGCTGACCAATGTCAGCCAGCAGACCGGCGCGCTCGACGAAGCCAGCCGCGCCCATCTGCGCAACATGGATGTCCTGATGAGCCGCCTGCTCGAAGAGACGGTCGCCAGCCGCAACCAGCTTGCCGACGAAATCCGCAGCGAGATCAAGCTGTTGGCCCGCACCATCGCGGCGGCCGGCAACCAGCAGAAAGGCTAGGCGGCGCCCATGACAGCGCTGTCACGGCTGTCCCGCGTCAACCACCACCCGCGCCCCTTGGGCGGCGGCTAAGCCATGGCGATGCGCACACGGCGTGGCGGCACCACAACCGGCGACATCTGGCCCGGCTTCGTCGACGCGCTGTCGGCGCTTTTGATGGTGCTGATCTTCGTCCTCGTCGCCTTCATGCTCGCCCAGTTCTTCTTGAACGTCGCGATATCCGGGCGCGACGAGGCACTGGCCCGCCTGGAGTCCGAGATTTCCCAGCTTTCCGACATGCTGGCGCTGGAGCGGCAATCCAATGCCGATCTCAGGCTCAGTGTCGCGCAACTTTCCGCCGAACTGCAGACGGCCAATAGTGCGCGCGACCAGTCGGACGCCGCACTGGCGGCGCTCTATCTGGAGCGTGATGGGCTGCTGGCAAGCTTGTCACAGGTGACCGAACAAGCCGAACTGGCCGAGGCCGATCTGGCTGACGCGATGGCCGAGATCACCATCGGCGAAGAAACTCTTGAACTCAAACTCGCCGAAATCGCCAGCCTGCAGCGCGATATCGTTGCCTTGACCGAAACCCGCGCGAGTCTGGAAGACGAGGTCGCGCGCATGGTGCTGTTGCTGGAGGAAGCGCGCGAGGATCAGGCGCGTACCGCCGAAGCGCTCGACGAAACCGAAGCCGAGGTCGCCGCCAGCCAAGAACGGATTGACGCCCTGCTCGCCGACCTCACCGCCGAGCGCGACCGGACCATGGCGCTGGAGGCCGACATCGCATCCGCCGACGAGCGGACCGTGCTGGCCCAACGTGAACTGGAAGAGCGCGACATCCGACTCGCCGAACTGACCGCCGCCGTCACCATGACGGAGGAGGAGATCAAACAGGCAGAGGCCATCTCCGAGCGCCGTCTCAACCAGATCAGCCTGCTTAACCAGCAACTCCAGGCGCTCCGCCAGCAGATCGCCGCCCTGAACCAGGCCCTGGAAGCTTCCGAGGCCCAGGCCGAGGCTGACGCCGTGCAAATCGCCGATCTCGGCCAGCGGCTCAACGCCGCTCTGGCGGCCAAGGTTCAGGAACTCGCGCAGTACCGCAGCGAGTTCTTCGAAAAACTGATCAACGCGCTGGGCAACCGGCCGGACATCCGCGTCGTCGGCGACCGTTTCGTTCTGCAATCCGAGCTTCTGTTCGACAGCGGCAGCGCGGAGATCGCGCCCGAAGGCCAGGCCGAGCTCGACAAGATCGCCAACCTGATCATTGAGCTGACGCAAGACATCCCGAGCGACGTCAAGTGGATCCTGCGCGTCGACGGCCATACCGACCGGGTGCCCATTGCAACCGCGCTCTATCCATCGAACTGGGAACTCAGCACGGCGCGCGCCACCGCGGTCGTGCGTTACCTGATCAGCCACGGCGTGCCGTCCAACCGGCTGGCCGCCACCGGCTTCGGCGAGTACCAGCCGATCGATCCAGCCAATGACGAGATCGCGCTGCGGCGCAACCGCCGCATCGAGTTCAAGCTGACTGAACAGTAAGGAACTTGCTTTAGGCTCGCGCCGTCACAATCCAGGTAGCGGCGCTCAAACGCAACGCCTGGCCGTCGTGATGGGAAGCCAGGGCGTCGCGGATCTCGTCGATCGCCCGTTCCCGCACGTCGCCCTCAGCCTCGTCCAACAGCCGCGATACCGGCCCCATGGTGGCGACAAACTCGGTGACTTCATCCAGGCTGCCGATATTGCGCACCTTTGTGTCGTAACGTTCAAGGACGATGCCGTGAAAGCCGGCGTCACGCAGGATGTCGGTGACCTTGTCGGCGCTGGCAAAGGCAAACGGACCGGGCTCGTCAGGGTTGATCGGTTCGGGCGCCGGCAGATGTTTGAGTGCAGCTTCGCGCGGCAGGCTGACCCACATGTTCTGGTCAAGTCCCCGCCAACACACAAAACCAAGCCGGCCGACCGGGCCAAGGGCCGACCTCAGGTTGGCGAAGGCGTCGACGGGGTTGCGGAAGAACATGACGCCGAAGCGCGAGAACACGACATCGGTTGCTTCAGGTTCGAAACCAAAGGCCGACGCATCCGCCATGGCGAACCGAAGGTTGCCGAGCGCGGCATCGCCGAGCCGCTCGCCGGCGCGCTGCAGCATGGGCGCGGAGACATCGACGCCCAGAACGCTGCCCATCGGCCCGACACGCGACGCCAGCTCGAACGACGTATCGCCACAGCCGCAGCCGACATCGACAACGTGGTCGCCCGGCTTCAGGTCGACGGCCTCCATGGCCGCCTTGCCGAACGGCGCCAGCATGACGTCCAGTTTGTCCTGGCCCGCGGCCCATTTCTCACCGGTTTGACCACTCCAGTAGTCGACCTGGTCGGCATTGACATCCGCCACGGAAACCTGCTGATCCATTGTCTTCCCCAACATGGTGTCGCGCCGATCGGCGCGCTCTATTCGGTGATGGTTCGAACGGAATCATGTCATTAGCATGGCTGATACCATTGACCCGTTCATTTTCGTGCGAGGACAAGATCGTGCGCCTATTCGCCGCCGGACTCGGCACCGAAACCAACACATTTGCACCCTTTCCCACGTCGCGTGCCGGCTTCGAGGCCGGCGAATTCTTTCCGCCCGGCACCCATCCCGACGAACCCAGTTTTTCCGGCGCGCCGCTATGGGCCGCGCGCCGCCGCGCCCGTGGGAACAATTGGGTCGTGGTCGAGGGGCTGTGCACCATGGCGGAGCCGTCGGGCATCACTGTGCGTTCGGCCTATGAATCCCTGCGCGACGAGATCCTCGATCAACTGAAGGCTGCCCTGCCGGTCGACGTCGTCGCCCTTGGCATGCATGGCGCGATGGTGGCGGAAGGATACGACGATTGCGAAGGCGACCTTCTGGCATGCGTGCGCGAGGTGGTCGGTCCGGACGTCGCGGTCGGCGCGGAGCTCGACCTGCACTGTCACATCACCGAGAAGATGATCGCCGCGGCCGATATCCTGATCACCTACAAAGAATATCCGCACACCGACAGCACCGCGCGTGCCGAGGAGCTGATCGAGCTTCTGGTTCGGACCGCCAGCGGCGACGTGCGACCGCATATGTCGCTCTATGACTGCGGCATGATCGGCATCATGCACACGCCGCGCGAGCCCATGCGGTCTTATGTCGACCGTGCCGCCGCCCTGGAAGGCAAGGATGGTGTCCTGTCCGTTTCGATCGGCCATGGTTTCCCTTGGGGCGATGTCGCGGACATGGGAAGCCGTGTGCTTGTGATTACCGATGATGCCGCTGACAAGGGTGACAACCTCGCCTGCACGCTGGGCGAGGAACTCGTCGCCATGCGCGACAACACCGCACCGCAGCCGCTTCCTATCGACGATGCCTTGGATGCCGCGCTCGCCAGCGCAGCCAAGCCCGTCGTGCTGGCCGATGTCTCCGACAACGCGGGCGGCGGCGCGCCCGGCGACTCGACCTTTCTGATCGACGCGCTGCGCAAGCGGAACATCGGCAACACAGCCGTCGGACCCCTATGGGATCCGATCGCCGTGGCGACCTGTTTCGATGCCGGCGAAGGCGCCAACCTGCCGCTTCGTTTCGGCGGCAAGATGTGTCCACTCTCGGGGCAGCCTGTCGATGCCGAGGTCACTGTCGGCGCGCTGACACGCCAGGCCGTCCAGCATTTGGGCGACACGCCATCGCCGCTGGGCGACTGCGCCGCCATCCATTTCGACGGCATCTCGGTCGTGTTGACCAGTATTCGGACCCAGGCCTATAGCCCCGATCTCTTCACCCAGGTCGGCATCGACCCCGCGGCGCTCGACATCGTCATCGTCAAGTCGACCCAGCACTTCTATACGGCCTTCGCACCGCTTGCCGCCGAGGTCATCTATGTCGCGGCGCCGGGTGTCGTCGCGCCCGACTTCACCGCCCTCACCTACACGAAGATCGCCCGGCCCAAGTGGCCGTTCGACGAAATCGACACACCGCAAGGTTAGTTGCGCCCTACCAGTCGACGCTGGAGAAATCCGCAGCCTCGGTGAAGAGTCGGCAATCCGGCGTTTGAAGCGCAGCCGGATCGGGGTCGTCGAAGAACGCCGCCACGAGGTCACCGGCGCAGCGGTCGGCTGCGCTCGGCACGTGGCCCGCGCCCAAAAACTCGAAGTGGCGGCTGTTCGCGAGGTAACCGGCGGCGGCGTCGCCCCAATCGGGCGGGGTCACCGGGTCGTAGGCGCCACTTAGAAGCAGCGCGGGCACGTCCGATACGACGGGCTCCCACTCTGCCGGATCCGACGGCGGCACCGGCCAGTTATCGCAGATATCGTTGGTCATGATCGTGCCGCCGGCCATGGCGTAGACGCCGTATTTTTCGATTTCCTTGGCAACCACGTCGTCGCGAATGCGCGGCCTCTCCTCCCGGCATGTCACCGACAGGAAGGCACCTTCGTCCAGCGACCAGTCGGCGAAGAAGGGATACCAGTAGAACCAGCCGAGACCGGAAAGGTCATAGTTCAGCGCGTCGTCAACCAGCGCCGGCACATAGGGGATGGCTTCGCCGTAATAGAGGGCGTCATACATGTGAAAGATCAAGAGGTCGCCGTCGACCACGGCCTTGGAACCGATCGGCCAACGCACGTCGTCGACGGTGATAGGCTGCGGTTTCTCGTTGAGCGATACCAGCAGTTCGGCGAAACGCTCACCTATGTCACCGTAAGCTTTGCTGCACCAGGTATCGCGCGCGCAGTCGTCGAAGATGCGGGTGAACGCGCGATGAGTCGCCCATGGCGCCTGTTCGTCGGCGCGGACATGCGGCGGGTAGACGCCGTCCAGAACCACCGAGCGAACGAGGTCGCCATGCCGGCGCAACATCACCAACGCCACCCGTGTACCATAGGACATGCCCCACAGGTTGGCTTGTTCGTAGCCGAGTGCGGTGATGATCAGCGCCAGGTCGTCGGCGTTCGCCGGTGTCGAGAAACTCGCGAGATCGATGCCGTCGGCAACCAGGCGATCATAGCAAAGACCGATCTCGACCCGCTCACGATCGAAAAACGGCACCTCAACACCCGGCGGCGACGTCGCCGACGCGGCCCGCTGGTCGGCTTCGAAACAGTTCAGCGCCGGCTCAGCCAGACCGACACCACGCTGGTCGTAGATCACGACGTCACGGGTCTCGCGCACGGGGGCGGTCATGTCCCATAGAAAATCGGTGTTCACCTGTTCGGGATAGGCGCTGTGAAAAAACGAGGCACCCGGCCCGCCCTGGATCACGATGACAGGGTCGTCGGCCGGGTTGGGACCCCTGGCCTTTAGAACAGCGACCGGCAGACGGTAAAAGTGCGACGACGCATCATCGTCGCTGTAGACGGGGACGCGAACACGGTAACAGTCCGCCGCCTCGCCCGGCGGCACATCGAACCAGCAGGGTACCTTCACCGCCGCAGCGGTGGCCGTCCGCATTGCCGCACTCACCACGACCACGATCAGCGCGAACGCAAACACCGATAACCAACGCACCATATTGCACCCTTCCGCGCTGCCACGTGCTATGACTGATCCAGATAGAGAGTAACATCGGTCGGGGTGCATCGACATGCAAAGGGTTGCTTTGGTTACCGGCGGATCACGCGGCATCGGGCGCGGGATCGCCATTGCGCTCGACAAGGCGGGCTACCGTGTCGCCGCCAACTACCGCAGCAACGAGGAAGCAGCGGCGTCACTCGCCGCCGAGACGGGCGTCAAGACCTATGCCTGGGACGTCGCCGACTACGATGCCTGCCAGAAGGGCGTCGCCCAGGTCACCGCCGATCTGGGACCGGTCGAAATCCTGGTCAACAACGCCGGCATTTCGCCGGACAAGTTCATGCACAAGATGGCGCCTGAGGTCTGGCGCCAGGTCATCGATACCAACCTGAACGCCGCCTTCAACATGTCACATCAGGTCATCAAGCCGATGCGCGACGCCGGCTTTGGTCGCATCATCAACGTTGCGTCGTTGTCGGCCTTTGCGCCCAACTATGGCGAGACCGCCTATGGCGCGGCCAAGGGTGCCATGGTCAGCTTCACCAAGGCGCTTGCCAAGGAAAGCGCGACCAAGGGCGTGACCGTCAACGCGATTGCGCCCGGTTACATCGACACCGACATGATCCGCGTGGCGCCCCAGGAGTTCCTCGACGACCTCGTCCAGAACCAGATCCTGGTCGGGCGCCTCGGCCGGGTCGAGGATGTCGCGCGCTGCGTGCTGTTTCTGGCCGCTGATGACGCCGACTTCATCACCGGGGCCACCATCGACGTCAACGGCGGTCAGGTGATGCGCTAAGGCGTGCGCTCAATGCTCACTGGGATCATCCCTGGACGTTGTGAACTGTTGCCGGTTCTCTCGTCTTGGATAACGAGCTCAAGAAAATTGAAAAGAGCTCGGACTGCGAAATGATGCCCAGCTTGGCGTAGATGTTCTTGCGATGCACTTTGACGGTGCCTGACGAAATTCCCAGGATCTTCGAGATTGAATCGGAGGAATGGCCGCGCAAGACCAGGCCCACGACTTCGCGCTCTCTGGGCGACAGCAGCGAGCGCCCGAAATTGCGAAACGTATAGTCGATATAGCGTTCCAGAATCTCGTGTTCGGGGTCCACGACGTCGTCGGAGAACCGGCCGCTCAGGTCGTGCCAGTGCGATTCGGCGGAGGCGCGGACAAACGGCTCGACCTTTCTGAGCCGCGCCATCTCCTTTTCGCTGAACACCGGCCTGTTGCTTGACCGCATCAACGACATCACCGCGCGAACGTCATCCGGCAGCGAGACGACAAAGCCAATCTCTTCGGCGAGCCCGGTCTTGATGTAGTACGACCGAAAGTACTCGCTTTGATAAAAGCGGTCGGGCGCCAGTTCACGGAGCCGATAGAGCCCGGATTCGACCTGGTCCTTTGCCGCCCGAAAGAAGGGATCCAGCATATAGGGACCCTCTTGGTAGAGCGTCACGAAGATGGCGCGACGTTTGGCGCCAAAGTTATCGAACAGGTCAAGCGGGCGGTCGTCGCCGCGATAGGCGAACATGACGGAGAAATCGAAGGCCACCAAACGCCCGAGCGCGTCGACCAGGCGATGCGGATAATCCGGTGTCCTGATCGACTTGATGACCTTGGCGATCTCTTCGTGCCAGGCATGATCGGTTACCTGCAACACGCCCTCCGTGTGGCGTTGAACGACTCCACCCCTATCCCCTGAATCGACCTACTCATCGAGACATACCCCTCGGTAGGTATATCCTTCGCGAGCTAAATTTGCGAATTTCTTGGTTCGCGGGGATATAGCGCCGGAATCCCATCCGAAAGCGCAACTGTGGGAGTTCAGGTAGTAGGTTGGAACGCGAACCCCAGGCCGAGATTGACGTCGAATTTCGCGGCGTCACCAAACGCTTCGACGACGTCGTTGCGGTGGACTCGCTTGATTTGCAGATCCCCAGCGGCGGTTTCTTCAGCTTTCTTGGGCCATCCGGCTGTGGCAAGACGACATCGCTGCGCATGATCGCCGGCTTTGACCAGCCGACCGAAGGCGATGTCTTGATCAAGGGCGCCTCCATGGTCGGCGTTCCGGCCTATCGGCGGCCGGTCAACATGGTGTTCCAGCATTACGCGCTGTTTCCCCATCTCAACGTGTTCGACAACATCGCCTACGGATTGAGACAGGTGTCACCGCGTCCCGGCGATGCGGAGATCACCGTGCGCGTCGACGAGGCGCTCGAGCTGGTCCGGCTGGCGGGCTACGCAGGGCGCCGGATCTGGGAGTTGTCGGGCGGCCAGCAGCAACGCGTCGCCTTGGCGCGCGCTTTGATCAACCGGCCGACGGTCCTCCTGTTAGACGAGCCGCTCGGTGCGCTCGATCGAAAACTGCGCCGCGAGATGCAGATCGAACTCCAGACCCTGCAGCGCGACGTCGGCATCACCTTCATCCTGGTGACACACGACCAGGAAGAAGCGCTTTCGATGAGCGACACCATCTGCATCATGCTGGAAGGGCGCATCGTGCAAACCGGCAGCCCGACGGAACTCTACGACGAGCCGATAAACCGCTACGTCGCCGACTTTGTCGGCCGCTCGAACTTCCTGCACGGCAAGGTCGTCACGGCGAACGCCGACCATGTCCGGCTCGAAACGACACACGGGCTGGTCCTGGGCGGACGCCGGCCGAAGGGCTCGGACGCCATGCAGACGGGCGCCAGCGCCGTGCTCGCGGTCCGTCCGGAACTGATCCACATGACCGCGTTGGCGGATGACGCGCGGCTTGACGGCGACGTCACGACATCGGCCACGGTTAAGAATCGTATCTATTTGGGCGAGCAGACCGAGTACCTGGTGGAAGCCGAAGGTCTGGGCGAAGTGTTGATTAGGTCACCTAAGCACGCTGAAACCCATACCGGCGGTTTTGCCCCAGGAAACGACGTGCTGATCGGTTGGCGGGAGGATTCCGCCCTGGCGTTGCACGACGCCTAAGGGATCCTACCGCATGCACCCAAAGACAATGGCACGTCAAAGAAACCCTTAACGACTGGGAGAAGAAAATGACAAAGGACTATAGGGACAACCTGCCGATCAGCCGGCAGAAGTTCATGGAAGAGCTACGCCGCTATCAGAAAGGATCGGTGTCACGCCGCCATTTTCTCGGCGTCACCGGCCTCGGCATGGCCAGCGCGGTCATGGCGGGCGCCGTGCCGGGCCTCAGGCCACGCAAGTCATGGGCGGCCGAAGACATTGGCGACCGCGTCGTTTTGGCGACCTGGCCCAACTATCACGATCCCTCAAACTTCGAGCAGTTCACCGAGGAGACCGGCGCCCACGTGCAGGTGAACGTATTCGGGTCGAACGAAGAGATGCTGGCCAAGCTCCAGGCCGGTGGTAGCGGCTGGGACGTCTTTGTCCCCACCAACTACACGATCACGACCTATGTTGGCGAAGACCTCATCGAGCCTCTCGACTTAACGATGATCCCGAACTTCCAGGCCGATGCGTTTGACGCGCGCTTCTCCGATGCCGGCACCGTCAACGGCACCGTCTTTGCGGTGCCGAAGAACTGGGGCACAACCGGTTATGTCATCAACACCAGCCACAACGGCGGCAAGGCGCCGGATACCTGGAAGCAGTTCTGGGATATGACGATGGCGGACTACTCCGGCCGCACAATGGTCCATGACTACCAACTGACGACCATCGGTAACGCGTTGAAGTACTTCGGTTATTCGTTCAACTCCGTGGATCCCGCCGAGTTGGCGGACGCCGAGAAGCTGCTGCTGGAAGCCAAGCCGCACCTCTATGCCATCTCCAGCGACTACCAGCCGCCGCTGCGCAACGGCGACGCCTGGATGTCCATGTGCTGGACCGGCGACGGCAAACAGCTCAACACCGACATGCCGGAGATGATCTATGTCCTGGGCGCCGAGGGCGGCGAAATCTGGAGCGACTACTACGCCGTTCCCCGAGGTGCGGAGCATCGCGCGGCCGGTTACGCGTTGATCAACTACCTGCTCGACCCGGCGGTCAACGCGAAGGAGGTCCTGGCCCACGGCTATCCCGTTGCCGACAGCCGGGCCAACGCGCTGCTGCCGCCGGAACTGCTGGAGGACCCGATCCTCTATCCGGCCCAAGAGCTGCTCGACGCGCTAGAGTTCGGCGCGGCGGCAACGTTGACCGATCCGAACCGCGCTGAGCTGCTGGCGCGCTTCAAGTCGGCCTAGACAGACAGGCGGCAAGGCGGGCAAGAACGGTTCTGCGATGTCCAGTCGTTGGATCAACAGGCTTCTTTTGTTGCCGGCCACGGTGTGGTTCGTGGTCATGCTCGCCTTGCCGCTGGTTGTCGTCGTTGTTTTCAGTTTCGGGGAACGGGCCGCAGCCGGCGGCTACGTGCCCGCGTTCACCTTTGATCAGTACGCCAACCTGCCGGCACGATTTGCGGCCTTCAAGAACACCTTGGTTTTGGCGCCGCTGGGCACACTCGCGGCGCTCCTTGTCGCGTTTCCGCTTGCCTACTATCTGGCGGTGAAGGCGAACCCGAAATACAAGACCTTGCTGCTGATCCTGGTCATCATTCCGTTCTGGACCAGCATTTTGATCAGGACCTATGCCTGGATTTTCATCCTGGGCGGACGCGGCCTCCCGCAGGTCCTCGCCTTCTTCGGCTTGGGCGACATTCAGTTGATCAACACGCCCTTCGCGGTTCTGGTCGGCATCGTCTACGGCTACCTGCCGCTGATGGTGTTTCCGATCTATGTCAGCCTGGAGAAGCTGGACAAACGCCTGTTGGAAGCGTCCAGTGACCTCGGCGCGCCACCTCATCGCACGTTCCGGCAGGTCACCTTGCCGCTTTCCATCCCCGGCGTCGCGACAGGCTGCATGCTGGTGTTCATTCTTTTGATGGGCGAGTTCTTGATTCCGGCCTTGCTGGGCGGCGGCAAGGTCTTCTTCATCGGCAACGCGCTGGTCGACCTCTTCCTGCAATCGCGGAATTGGGCCTTCGGCTCGGCAGTCGCCACCTCTCTTGTGCTGATCATGCTGGTGACGGTCAGTATCTACATGCGCGTGATGATGCGCCGCGGCGGACAACAAAAAGATGTCAACCTGTTCTAGCGGCCGCCCATCATGAGGCTCTACGCCACCGCCGTTTACCTGTTCTTGTATGCGCCGATCGCGATCATCGTGATCTTCAGCTTCAACGCCGGGCGTCACGCCAGCGACTTCCAGGGTTTCTCGGCGCAGTGGTACGGCAAGGCCCTCAACAACCCATTCGCCATGGACTCGTTGATGACCAGCCTGATCGTCGCGTCGACGTCGGCGTTCTTCGCCAGCCTGTTCGGCACCATGGCGGCGCTCGCCTTGCAACGGGTGAAAGGGCGCCTGCGGGTTCTCTATGACGGCATGATCTATGTCGCCATCATGATCCCCGGCATCGTCATCGGTATCGCGACGTTGATCGCGCTGGTCACCGTCTTCAATGCGCTCAACCCGTTCCTGGAAGCGATCTGGCCGTTCGAAGGATCAGCCGCGCCCCGGCTCAACATGGGTTATGTGTCGCTGATAGCCGCACACACGCTGTTCACCATGGCGCTGGTGATCGTCATCGTCAGGGCGCGTGTCGCCGGCATGGACCGCTCGCTGATCGAGGCCTCGGCCGACCTCTACGCCACGCCGTGGCGAACATTCCGTCAGGTCACGCTGCCCCAAATCTTTCCGGCCATACTCGCCGGCTTCCTGCTCAGCTTCACCTTCAGCTTCGACGATTTCATCATCGCCTTCTTTGTGGCGGGTTCGGAGACTACCCTGCCAATCTATGTGTTTTCATCGATACGCCGCGGCGTCACACCGGAAATCAACGCCATCGGCACCATGGTGCTTGTCGTATCGCTGACCTTGCTCGTGGCCGCTCAGCTTCTGTTGCGCAAACGAGGTCGCGGCAGTTCCAGTTAACGATCGATATGCGGCCCTTTGTCAGGCATCAGCCGTTATCACCGCATCAACGGGCCGCCGCATCGACATGGGCAACGGCGGCGCGTAACCGAACCTGACGATCAGGTCGGGTCTCAATTCGCCGATGCCCAGCCAATTGGCCAACGAGGCACGCACGGACGGCACCTCGACCGGCTGGTTGACGTGGGCATGACGGATGCCGAGCGCCGTTGCCTGCAGCGCGAAACGTTGAAAGCCGCGACCGACCCGCACCCAGTGGTTCTTATCCTGACAATCGCCGACAAAGATCGCGACACCAGCGGACGATCGCATCTGCTTTGCGTACTTCCTGTTCTCGGCGCCCTTCCTGAAGAACAAGCCGAACATCGTCTTGCCGATCCAGGTCGGCACGGCGGGACCGCCGGCACAGACGCTGAACAGGCCGTCGCCGGTCCGCACGGCCTCAGACGGGTTGAAGCGAACCCAGTCGCGCAGCTCCTGTACGAAAGCGGGGTCTGCCATCTGGGTCGAATTGCCCTCGATAACATGGTCAAGCAGAGCATCGCATCGCGCCCGATCCGTGATCAAGATGACCGAAACCCCATCGACCGATACTGCGGTATCGAGCTTGTTCAGATCGCCGGGTGGAATATCGACGCCGTCGTAAAGAGAACGCGTTGACTGGCGTTGTGTGATCGCGTTGTAGAGATCGCTAACCGCCGCCGCGCCGGGAGCTAGATCGATATCAAGACGGCCGTCATCGGCGTTATCAAACGCGGTCGCACCCGATCGACCGTGGGCCCGCGCAGCGACAGAGAGCGTCTCCGCGGCGCAACCCAGGCTGACATAGAGATGATGATCGTCTGGATCGACAACCGGTGTCCGGCGCGTCAGGTCCGGCAAGAGACGAACGGCCGATTCACCGATTGAAAAACGCCACGGCTGGGTGTTGTGGCCATTGGGCGCCAACGTCGCCAACCGGATGAGTTCCTTAATCTCAGGCTTGTCTGCCAGGGATTCCCGCAAACGTCGCGAGGCCTCGTGATAGCGCTCCATGCGATCTCCCGTTCCGTCCCCTTTCGAATGGGTGAGGCTGGCCGTGTCAATCGCCGCACGCATTGACCTTGCGCAACGATGGCGGCGACCTTCGAGGCCTAGCGATCGGCTTTGGAAAGCAAACGGTCACGCTGGTGCGCAAACCGCGCCAAGCCGCCGGGCGAGCCGATATCGACGAACGGCTCATCAGAAACTGCTGTGGCCCGCACGTCGAAGCCGGCGTCGATTGCCGCGTTGAACACATTGCCAAGCTGGAGATCATTGTCGGAAACGGCCGGGCCCGCCTGGTCGCTCAAGAACTCGTGCATGTACTCGGTGAACGCCGGCGTCCACACCGCCAACGGCCAAGTGCGGGTCAGTGTTGTCGTCTGCGGCTTGATGATAAACCGCGCGACCTTGTCATGTTCCGCCATGTCCAGCATGTCGACGGCTTGCGGATCGTCGGCGGGGAAGCTGCCGACAACGACATCGGCACCCGTTTCCTCCTGCTTGGCAAGGCATCGTGCGAACGCGTGCGGACAACCAACGATGATGTCGGGAAAGCCAAGCGCGATCAGGCTGCCGCGAACATGGGCGTGCGCTTGATCCAGACTGTAGGGGACGCCCCACGGCCGACCCATCATCAGATAGGCGATCGACAAACCTAAGCCTGAGCCGTCGCCCAAATGCCGCGGAATGTCCCACTTGCCGTCACGCACAACGATGTAGACCTGATGGATGCCGGTCTGACGCATGTCGTCGAGCAGGAATTCGATGACCGGGCGCGTGTGTTGCTTATCGGGTTCGTCCGACACGTCGACCGGGTAGAGCTCCTTGCTGAACGGCAACGTGCCCAGCCTTTTTGCTTGCCCAGCCGCCGGAATGAGCCCGACAACGGATCGCGACGTTGTCACTGTCCTATCTCCGGGCCTCCCGTTTTCGACTGCGTTGACGACGACTCGATCACAACTGTCGTTCCTTACGCTGAACCCGATAGCGGCCGGTCATACCCCTCGAATTGCGGCAGACCGTCGGTGATATCGTAATAGGTGCCTTTGTCCTCGACGAAAATGTGCTTTGTCATCCGCAGGCCGTCTGCATCATCGAGCGATGCAGCAAGAATGCCCATGAAGTCGTCCTTCAGCTGCTTCCAAAACAGGTGCGAGCCGCAAGTCTTGCAGAACCCCCGCGCGGCTTCAGGAGACGCCTGGTACCACGTGATGTTGTCGGCACCGTCGATTGCGATATTGCCCGCCTTGGTGCCGGTCGTCGCATAGCGGTGGCCGGCTTGGCGGCGGCACTGCGAGCAGTGGCACTCCGTGATCTCGGGACTGACGCCGCTGGCCTTGTAGCGCACGTTGCCGCAGTAACAGCCGCCGCTAACGTTAAGGAGTTTGTCGCTCATATCGGACCCTCTTGTCGTCGCGCCAGGCTGAACAATCACGGCCCAGCCCGGACTGCGGTAGTGCGGCAGCGGATCCCCGGATCTTACGGCATCAGGCGCTTCGCATCGCCCCTAATCGTTCTTCCATGATCGCCTCGGCGCCATCGACGATGCGGTTCACCAACGCGGCCACACTCGGCACGTCGTCAATCAGGCCGACCACCTGACCGGCCGACCAGATGCCGGCCTCCATATCGCCGCCATCCATCAGCTTGCGGCCTTCGTAGCCGGCGACAAAGGGCGCGAGATCCTCGATCGTCGCGCCGCCGGGTCTGGCCTCCATCTCGGCGACCGCGGTCGCGACGCCGTTCTTGAAGATGCGCGCGGTGTTGCGGAGCGGGCGGAAGATAAGCTGCGTGTCGCGCTCGCTCGCCTCGACCGCCGCCTGTTTGACGTTGTCGTGGATACGCGCCTCCTTCGTCACCATGAAGCGCGTGCCCATGTTGATGCCGTCGGCGCCCAAGGCCAGCGCCGCCACAAGTCCGCGCGCGTCGCCGAAACCGCCCGACGCGATCATCGGGATCGTCACCTTGTCGGCGGCCGCGGGTATCAGGATCAAGCCGGGAATGTCGTCCTCGCCGGGATGGCCGGCACACTCAAAACCGTCGATCGAGACGGCGTCGCAGCCGATCCGCTCGGCCTTCAGTGCGTGGCGCACGGAGGTGCACTTATGGATCACCTTGGCGCCCGCGGCCCGCAACTTCGGCAGGAACGGTTCGGGATTGTTGCCGGCGGTCTCGATCAGCGTGATCCCGGCATCGAGCGCAACGTCCAGGTAGTCTTCGTACGGCACCGGCTTCAAGGTCGGCAGGATGGTCAGGTTGACGCCGAACGGCTTGTCGGTCATCTCACGGCAGCGCGTGATTTCCTTGGCGAGGTCCTCCGGCGTCGGTTGGGTCAGCGCGGTCATGAACCCAAGCGCACCGGCATTGGCGACGGCGCTGATCAGTTCGGCGCGCCCGACATGTTGCATGCCGCCGCAGACCAGCGGATGGTCGACCCCGACGAGTTTGGTAAAACGTGTGGACAGCACGGCAGCCCCTCCCAATGAACCTGATTAAACCGCCTTGGCGGCCGTCACGTCGTCGTCATACGCGCGATCAAACTGCAGTTCCGCCAACTTGGCATAAAGACCACCGCCGGCAACCAATTCCTGATGGCGGCCTCTCTCAACGATACGGCCATGGTCCATCACCAGAATCCGGTCGGCCTTCAAGACGGTGGCCAGGCGATGGGCAATGACCAGCGTCGTGCGTCCGGCCATTAGCCCATCCAGCGCCTGCTGCACTGCCTGTTCGCTTTCCGCATCCAAGGCACTGGTCGCTTCGTCGAGCAGCAGGATCGGCGCGTCTTTCAAGATCGCCCGCGCGATAGCGATACGCTGGCGCTGACCACCTGACAGACGGACACCGCGCTCACCCAGGAAACTATCAAAGCCTTCGGGCAGGTCTTCGATGAAGTCGAGCGCGTGGGCGGCCCGGGCCGCGGCAACGATCTCGTCGTCGGTGGCACCCGGACGGCCATAGAGGATGTTATCGCGCACCGACGCGCCAAAGATGACGGGCTCCTGGGGCACCAACGCCATGCGCTCGCGCAGCGCCGACGGCTTGACGTCGCGCACGTCAAGGCCGTCGACCGTGACCGCTCCGGCGACCGGATCGTAGAACCGCAGCAGCAGTTGAAAGACGGTCGTCTTGCCCGCGCCTGACGGGCCGACCAGGGCCACCGTTTCACCCGACGCGACGCTGAAGTCGACGCCTTCCAGCGACGGCTGATCGGGGCGCGAGGGATAGAAGAACCTGACGCCTTTCATGGCGACCAAACCGGGCGACGTCTCCGGCAAAGGCAAGGGACTGGCAGGCGGCTCGATGTCGCTGCCCGCATTGAGCAGTTCCAACAGCCGCTCTGCGGCGCCGGCGGCACGTTGCAGATCGCCATAGACCTCGCTGATCGCGCCGACCGAACCGGCGACGACGACGGCATAGAAGACGAAGGCCGACAACTCGCCGGCGCTGATGCGCCCGGCCAGCACGTCATGGCCACCCATCCACAAGACGATGCCGATGCCGCCGAAGACAAACAGGATGACGGTGCCGGTCAGAAGTGCGCGCGCACGGATGCGCCTGACGGCCGTCGTGAACGCGTCCTCGACGGTGACGGCAAAGCGCTGCCGCTCGAACGGTTCGCGCGCAAACGCCTGGACCGTAGGAATCGCGTTCAGCGTCTCGTCGACCCGCGCGCCGACATCGGCGATGCGATCCTGACTGGCGCGCGACAGCCGCCGCACCTTGCGTCCAAAGACGATGATCGGCACCAGGACCAGCGGCACCATGAGAAAAACGATGCCGGTGAGTTTCGGACTGGTCACCGCCAGCATCACCGTGCCGCCGATGAAGAGCAGCATGTTCCTGAGCGCCATCGACAGGCTGGTGCCGATAACCTGCTGTAACAGCGTCGTATCCGTCGTCAGCCGCGACAGTACCTCGCCCGTGCGCGTGGTTTCGAAGAAGGTCGGCGACAGCGCGATAACCCGGTCGTAGACGTCGCGCCGGAGGTCCGCGACTGTCCGTTCGCCGATCCACGATACCAGGAAGAATCGGGCATAGCTTGCGCATGCCAGGATCACGACAATGCCCAGCATGGCGATCAGGGCGTTGTCGAGAAGCCCGGTGTCCTGGCTGGCAAACCCGTCATCGACCAGGCGCCTCAAGCCCACGCCCAGGCCCAAAACCGTCACCGCGGCCACCACCAGCGCCACCAATGCGCCGGCCACCTGGAGCCGATAGGGCCTCAGATAGCGCGCAAGGCGCCGTAACTGGCCAAAATCCCTGCTTTTGGCACGTTCATCGGTGCCTGACGGCAGCTTTCCCGGCTGGCTGGAGAATCTGGACACGCGCGACCTATAGCAACGGCCAAGCCCGGCAACAAGCGGCCAGAAAACCGGGCGTCACGCAGGCTTGCGCCCAGCCGCCGGGTCGCTTATAAGGCGCGCCCTGACCCGGAGAAGGCACGATGAAGAGCGATATTCACCCTGAGTACCACGAGATCAAGGTTGTCATGACCGACGGCACCGAGTTCACGACCCGGTCGACGTGGGGCAAGGAAGGCGACACGATGACGCTCGACATCGACCCGAAGTCCCATCCAGCCTGGACCGGCGGCGGACATCGCCTGGTCGACACCGGCGGTCAGGTCGCCCGCTTCAACAAGCGTTTCGGTAACCTGAAACTGGGCTGAAACTCGGCCGAGCCGGGACCTCAGTTTTCTTCGCGGACGGCAGCTCAGGCTGCCGTTTGTCGTTTCAGCCCTCGAATCCCTTGAGGAAGGCGACGAGATTGGCGCCGAGTTCGTCGCACACATAGCCGCCCTCCTGGACCAGCAGGCTGGGCAGCTCGCGGGCATGAGCAAACGCGCCGATCGTCTCGCCGACCCTGAGGAAACCGTCGGTCGTCACCTTGAAGACGCCAAGCGGGTCATTCTCCTGGGCGTCGAAACCGGCGGAAACAAGAAGCACGTTGGGATCGAACCGGCCGATTGCCTCCAGAAGACCCTCGATGCCGGCGACAAAGGCATCGTCACCGGTGCCGGGCTGCATGGGTAGATTGAGATTGTAACCGACACCAGCGCCGGCGCCGCGCTCGTGGGCATAGCCGGCGAACCACGGGTAGTAGTTGATGGGATCGGCGTGGATCGAGGCGAAGAAGACGTCGTCGCGCTCATAGAAGATGCCCTGGGTGCCATTGCCGTGGTGGACATCGAAATCCAGGATCGCGGCGCGGCCGAAACGCGGCAACAGGTGTTCGGCGGCAATCGCCACGTTGTTGAGGAAACAGAAGCCACCGGCCATGTCGCGGAAGGCGTGATGGCCGGGCGGCCGGCACAAGGCGAACGCCGCCATCGCACCGTGCAGAAGCCGGTCGGCGGCGCTCAGCGCGACATCGGAAGCCGACTCGGCGGCGTTCCACGTGCCGGCACCCAGCGGGCATGCGCCATCGGCCATGTGGTAACCGGCCTGGCCGACCACGCCGTCCGGACGCGCGCTCATGTGGCGTCCGGGATAGGCGTTGGCGATGATCTCCGGCCCGGCGCCGGGCAGCGCACACCACCGTTCGTGGCCGTGCATCAGAAAGTCCAGATATTCAGGCGTGTGCACCCGGGCAATCGGCGCCAGACCGTGAGCTTCGGGCTCGATTAACGGGAAACCCGCCGCCGCGACCGCGTCGCGCAGGATCCTGCCCCGCTCGGGCACCTCCTGCGCGGCCGCAATCTGGCCGCGCACGACAAAACTTTGGGGATCGTGTTCGCGGTGGCGATCGCTGAAAACAACATCCATGACCGATGTTCCCGGTTGGGTGGCGCAACCCTAACGATGCCAACGTGATACCGCTATATCTGTCTCAACATCAGGCCCAGAAGCGCGAGCAACATGAGCGCACAGGCGAACGGCAGGGCGTGCCAGAGGAGGCGCTGGCCAGGCTCCTGGCTGGTCGAGGGAATGAAGGAGACGATCACCAGGGCCAGCCACGCCAGGGCTGTGCCGATCCAGACCGTTGGATCCCTGACGCCGCTGGCCAGAAACACGATCGCCATCGCGGCCATCAGGTCGGCCAGCCAGATCTGATCGCCCCAGCGGCGCACGCTCGTGTTCGAGGCCCGGCGGGTTCCGACGACCGCCACGCTTGCACCGGCCGCCGCCATGCCGCCCAAGACAATGCCTCGCGACAAGAACTGGTCGTCGGCGATACCGGGGACCGCGGCCATGCCCGCACCATAGAGCGCCGGCCCCGCCAGTCCGCCGAGCAGGGGCACGGCCCATCCCGGCAAACGCGGCGCGCCGAACGGCCAGGCCGCGATCAGCGCCAGCAAGGCGAGCGCGCCGGCGGCAACCAGAAAGCCGATGCCGATCGGAAAGGCGACAAGGCCGGCCAGAACGAGGAGCGCCAGACACTCCATGCTGCCAACGGCCTCCGCACGCCGCCGATGGCGTTGCGCGACCAGCGCGGCGGCGGTCGCCACAAGCCACAGCGCGATCAGCCCCAGGACCGGCGCATAGAGCACCGGGGGATGCAACGTTCCGAAGCCATAGCCCATGTCGACGGTGGTCACCATGAAACCCCAGGCGACAGCCAGCATGGCAAAGGCACCGGCTGGCCACCCGAAGAACCGCGCGGCGGCATCGTGGGGGAACGTCGGATCCCGACGCCCCGCCACAATCAAGGCGACGAGAGCCAAGAGAAACAACGGCGCCACGCCGTAGCTCGCGCGTTGCGGCGGGTTCAGGCCGGGCAACAGCGCGCCACGCACAGCCAGCCCCAGACTGTCGGCAAGCCAGGCGTGGATCTCGGGCCATGCCGCATCGATGGCAATGATAGCGGCAGCAGCTAGACCATAGAGGACCATTCGCGCCGCCGAGACCCGCGCACACCACACCGCAGCGAAGCCGCCCGCCAGCGCCACAGCGGCACAAACGACCACGGTTAGTATGACCGGTGTCGTGACGGCGAAATCGTATGAAAGCGGTGCCAGCCAGATTCCGACGAGCGACAGGGCCGCGATCACCGCGGCATCGGTCATGCCCAAGCCAAGCAGGCGGGAAGCCGCGACGGTCAACGCGAGGCCGGCCGGCACCCATCGAAAGGCCGAACTCCAGACCGCGAGCGACTGCCGCCACAGATCCTTGTAGCCATCACCCAGATCGCCGGCGACGAGCCACAGATCCAGGACGATTCTGATGCCGATGACAGCGGCCATCATCATGACCGGCTCGGCAAAGCCCTGGGCATGCAACAGTTGCGGTCCGCGCCACGGATTTGGCTGCGGCGGCTTCGTGCGTGTGTTTGCGATCAGCGCTTGGCTCACAAAGCCACCGTATCTGTTCGCCCATAACGCGTTGCTTGACCCACGAAGCCCCCCTTGCCGTTTCGAATCATTCGCCGGGAACCGCAGATTCTAGGTGAACCGTGCCCTGCAGCGGCTAGGATAGTTATAGCCAATCTGGGAGGAACTATGTCACGTCCGGTTGTTATCACCTGTGCGGTTACCGGCGGCGGCGATACCGTCGGCAAGCACCCCGACATTCCCGTCACGCCCGAGCAAATCGCGACCGCGGTGATCGATTCGTGCAAGGCGGGCGCGGCGGTCTGCCACATTCACGTGCGCGATCCCGAAACCGGCAAGCCGTCCATGCGCAAGGACCTCTATGCCGAGGTCGTCCAGCGGGTGCGCGACAGCGGCAGCCCGGTCGTTATCAACCTGACCACCGGCCCCGGCGGCCGTTTTTTGCCCGATGCCGAGGAACCCGCCAAAAACGTCGATCCGCGAGGTTTCCGCGCGCCGGAAGAACGGGTCGAGCACGTCGAGGAGCTGAAGCCGGAGGTGTGCAGCCTGGACGTCGCCACCATGAATTTCGGCGAGAGCGCTTTCGTTAACGTGCCCCAGCACCTGCGCATCATGGCCGAGCGCATCCGCGCAGCCGGCGCCAAGCCGGAGCTTGAGGTCTTCGACGCCGGTCACGTGCAGCTCGCCCGCCAACTGGTCGACGAAGGCCTGATTGAGGCCCCGCCCATGTTCCAGCTTTGCCTGGGCATTCCCTGGGGCGCACCGGCGACACCGGAAGCGATGCAAGTGATGCGCGCGGCATTGCCGGAGGGTGCCCATTGGGCCGCTTTCGGCATATCGCGCACCCAGATGCCGATGGTCGCCGAGGCGGTCAACCTGGGCGGCCATGTGCGGGTCGGGTTGGAGGACAACCTCTATCTGGAGCGCGGCGTCCTGGCCTCCAATCCACAGCTCGTCGAAAAGGCGGCGTCGATCGTCAGCGCGCTGGGCGCCAAGGTCGCGGAGCCCGACGAGGCGCGTCAGGTTCTGAAACTCAACGGCCACGCCGCATGATCAAGGCGGATCTGGCGGGCAAACGTACGCTCGTCACCGGCGCGGCATCGGGTATCGGCCTTGCCACGGCCGAACGCTTCGCCCAATGCGGCGCCAAGGTCGCCTTGAACGATTTGCCCGGCAACCCGGTGCTTGACCGCGAGGTCGAGCGGCTGAGGAGCGCCGGCTACGACGTGCTGACGGCGCCGGGATTTGTTGGAGAAACCGCCGCCAGCGAGACCATGGTGCGCGAGGCGATCGCCGCTCTGGGCGGTCTCGACCACCTGATCAACAACGCGGGTACGCCGGCGACCAAACAGCCGATCCCGCCGGACGATCTCGATGCGCTGGACGATCCGCTGTGGGAAAAGCTCCTGACCGTCAATCTGTTGGGACCGTTCCGCTGCGCCCGCGCGGCCGCGCCGGCGCTGAAGGAAAGCCGCGGCGCCATCGTCAACACGGCGTCGGTCGCCGGCATCATCGGGGCCGGCAGCAGCACGGCCTATGCGGCGACCAAGGCCGGCCTGATCAACCTGACCAAGGCGCTGGCGCGTGGCCTGGCGCCGGAGGTCAGGGTCAACGCCGTGGCGCCGGGCATGTTGGATTCGAACTGGGAATGCGAATGGGACCCCGGCGAAAGGGCCGAGAAGCAGGCCCAGATCCCGCTGCAGCGAATCGGCGAACCCGCCGACTTCGCCGGCGCCATGCTCTACCTGGCCGCCGACGCTGCCTACGTCACCGGCCACACCCTGGTCGTCGACGGCGGCTACACGATCTAGCGCCGGCCCTTAAGGACCCTCACCCTCCCCGCGCTGCCCCGCCGGGCCCCTCCCTCTCCCGCAAACGGGAGAGGGGTTCCATCTTCAGAAAATCTATCCCTCGCCCCATGATAATGGGGGAGAGGGTTGTGCAGGCTTAGGCGCGTGAGCGCCTTAACCGGAGCTGGGTGAGGGGGAAGGCGAGCGGTGAACCGTCAGAGGTCCAGCTTCAGGGTCGGGCTCTTGGCGCGGCTGCAGCAGACCATGATGAACTCGCCGCGGGCCTTTTCTTCGTCATCGAGCACGAAGTCGCGGTGGTCGGGATCACCTTCCAAAAGGACCGTGGCACAGGTACCGCAGATACCTTCTTCGCACATGGTTTCGACCTCGATGCCGTTCGCGCGCAGCACGTCGACGATCGATTTGTCCGCCGGCACGTCCAGTTCCTCACCGGTCGAGGCGATGATGACCTTGAACGCGGTGTCGTCACCGAACTCGACGTCGGGATCGACGTTGAAGAACTCACGGTGGACGGTACCGGTCGGCCAATGCTCGGTCGCCTGTTCGCAGGCATGCATGAAGCCTGTGGGCCCGCAGTAATAGACGTTGGCGCCCTGGCGCACGTCTTTCAGCAGGCCGGCGATATCGAGACCGTCCGCCGGGTTGCCGCCGTCGTGGTGAACCGTGACCGACGCCTTCAGTTCGTCACTGGCGATGGCGTCCTTGAACGCCGTCTTCTCCGGCGATCGCGTGCAGTAGTGGAGCTCGAAGGACAGGCCGCGCCCGGCAAGGTCGCGCGCCATGGCCAGAAGCGGCGTCACGCCGATGCCGCCGGCCAGCAGAATGTGGTGGGTGGCGTTCTCGTGGATCGGGAAGTTGTTGCGCGGTGCGGTGATGGTCAGCGTGTCGCCTTCCTTGACATCATCATGCATGCTGGCGGAGCCGCCACGGCCCTCGACCTCACGCAGCACGGCAACGACATAACGGTCGACATCGCGCGGATCGTTCGAGATGGAGTACTGGCGCATCAGCCCGTTGGGCAGCTCGACATCGACATGCGAGCCCGCCGTGAACATGGGCAACAGACGGCCGTCCGGATCGACCAGCTCAAACGAGCGGATGTCCTCGGCCTCCTGGTTAATCTTGTCGACCTTGACGGTCAGGGTGGTGCCACTCATCGAAAACTCCTGGTTTCGGGCCTGCTCTAGCACAAGGTCCGGTGACCGCGCCATGGGCGAATTGAGGGCTAGGCGCCGTGTCCGTGATATAGGTCGGGCAGCCAAGCGGTACGACCCCCAACCAACACGGCACACGCCCTAACCCCATGACGACTAAGGATATTGCCACGTTGCGCATCGACAACCTCGGGACCCGTGGCGACGGGCTGGCGCCGTGGCGCGGCACGACAGCCTATGTCGATGGCGCCCTGCCCGGCGAGACGGTCGAGGCGCGCATCACCGGCCGCCGCGGCGATGGCTATGCCGCCGTAACCAGCAAAATCCTGGAGCCATCGCCCGAGCGCCGTCAGCCGCCCTGTCGCCATGCTGCGACCTGCGGCGGTTGCGCGTTGCAGCATGCCGACGACGGCCTCTACCGACGCTGGAAAGGCAGCCTGCTGACCGAAGCGCTGAGGCGGCGTGGCCTGGATGTCGAGGCGGTTGAAGACCTGGCGGTCGCGCCGCCGGCGTCCCGGCGCCGTGCGCGTCTGGGGATCAAACAGACCGCCGAGCGAACCATCGTCGGCTTTCGCGCGCGGCAAAGTCACCGCCTTGTTCCGATCGACGGATGCCTGGTTCTGACCCCGGCGCTGATGCAAGCGATTTCAGGCCTGACGCCGTTGCTTGGGGATCTGGATGCCCGGGAAATCGAGCTGACCGAAAGCATCACCGGCATTGACGTGGTCATGCATGGCGGCGCCCTGCCCGGACTTGCCGGCTTGGAAAGAATCAGCGCCGCTGCCCATGATGGCGACCTCGCCCGGATCGTGTGGCGCGACCGCAGTACGCTGACGTCGATCGTCAGCCGGCGCGATCCGGTTCTGGTGTTTGGCAAAACCCAGGTCGCCCTGCCGCCGGGCGCTTTCGTGCAGCCCACCGCATGGGGTGAGGACCGGTTGGCGGGCCACGTCGCAGCCTGTCTGGCAGGCGCCGGCCACGTCGCCGATCTCTATGCCGGCCTCGGCACCTTTGGCCTGAGGCTGGCTACCGATCACCGTGTCACGGCGTTTGAGAGTGTGGCCGCCATGGTGGATGCCATGAGCCGGTCGTCTGATCGGTCGGGCCTTGCCGGCCGTTTTGCGGCAGAGCACCGTGATCTCGCCCGTGCGCCGCTATCGGCCGGCGAGCTCGACCCGTTCGATGCCGTCGTCTTCGATCCACCGCGCCAGGGCGCCCGTGAGCAATCCGAACAACTTGCCGCCAGCCGGGTGCCTTGCGTCATCGCCGTGTCCTGCCATCCCGGCAGCTTCAGCCGCGACGCGCGTATTCTCGTTGACGGCGGGTACCGGCTCGACACAATCTGGCCAGTGGACCAGTTCCTCTGGTCCCATCATTTAGAATTGGTTGCCGTGTTCCGGCGCGACTGATCGGGGGCGCCGGCCACGCATCAAGTCGATGGTCGGGGCTAGCGGAGTCGGATTCTGGAGGGAGAAGAACGAACGTGGCTGCGCCGATTACAAAAGAGGGTTTTGAGCGTCTTCAGGTCGAGCTGAAGCGGCTGAAGCATGACGAGCGGCCTGCGATCGCGCGCGCCCTTGAGGAAGCGATCGGTCATGGCGACCTGAAGGAGAACGCGGAGTATCATGCCGCCAAGGACAAGCAGGGCATGATCGAGGCCCGCATTCGCCAGGTCGAGGCCATCCTGGGTGACAGTCAGGTGGTCGATCCCAAAGCACAAGCGGGTGACACAATTGCGTTTGGTGCCCGTGTTACAGTGATCGACCTGGAGACCGATAAGGAGTCGACCTACCAGATTGTTGGCGAACACGAGTCCGATCTGGATCAAGGCCGAATCTCGATCAAGAGCCCGCTGGCGCGGGCGCTGATGGGCAAGGCAGTCGGGGATGACGTGGAATTCGAAACACCGAAGGGCGCGAGGGAGCTGGAAATCGCCGGCATCTCTTATTAGCCCCGCCGCCAACCAGGGAACGGCGCAATGAACGACGTTCCCTATATCGACGATATCATCTTCTTCCTGGGCACCGCGGTGCTGGTCGCGCCGTTGTGCTCGCGGCTGAAGGTATCGCCGATTCTGGGTTATCTGGGCGCCGGCGTTCTGATCGGCCCTTCCGTGTTCGGGATCGTCCGGGTCGACGACACGACCCATTGGCTCGCCGAACTGGGCATTGTCTTTCTGCTGTTCATGATCGGGCTGGAGCTGTCGATCGAGCGGCTCCGGGTCATGCGCCGCTATGTGCTGGGACTGGGCTTGGCCCAGGTGGTGGTCTCGACCGCCGTCTTTGCCGCTCTATTCACGCTGGTCGGCTTTGGGCCCGACGCCGCCATTATCATCGGCTGGGCGCTGGCATTGTCGTCGACCGCTTTCGTTCTGCAAATCCTGAGCGAACGCAACGAGGTGGCGACGCATACGGGCCGCGCAAGCGTGGCTGTCCTTTTGCTGCAGGATCTCGCCGTTGTTCCCATTCTCGTCCTGATCCCGTTGCTTGCGTCCGGCGAAAGAGACATCTTGGGCAGTCTCGCCGAGGCGGCCGCGGAAGCCGCCATCGCCTTGGTCGCCATTTTCATCGTCGGCCGGTTCGTGCTGCGGCGCCTGTTTCGCCTCGTCGCGGCGACCGGGATCCCGGAGGTGTTTGTCGCGGCGACCCTGCTCGCCATTCTGGTCACCGGTGTGGTCACCGATCTGGTCGGTCTTTCCTATGCGCTTGGTGCGTTCTTGGCCGGTCTTCTGATGTCAGGCACCGAATTCCGCCACCAGATCGCCGCCGACATCCAGCCGTTCCGCGGACTGTTGCTCGGCCTTTTCTTCATCACCGTCGGCATGGGCGTGGACGTGCGGACCATGGCCGCCGACATCACCCTGATCGTGCCGCTGACCGTGGCGCTCATCATCATCAAGGCGATCATCATCTTCTTCTTGGGCCTGGTCTTCGGTATGTCGAAGGACATCGCGTTCCGGACCGGCATGTACCTCGCCCAAGGCGGTGAATTTGCTTTTGTTATCCTTGGGTTGGCTCTTTCGAAGGGTTTGGTTGGATCGGATGTTACGAACGTTCTGATCGGCACTGTCGTGCTGTCTATGGCGGTGACGCCGCTGCTTGTCAGCCTGTCGCACCGCGGCGTGCGTTTGGTGATGGAACGGTCCGATGACGGCATTGGCGCCCTGCGCAAGGAGGCAGCGGTGCTGGATGACCACGTGATCGTCGGCGGCTACGGCCGTGTCGGTCAGACCGTGGCAGCGGCGCTCAAACAGCGCGGCATCCCGTTCATCGCGGTCGACATGGACGGCAACAACGTGGCGCTGGGCAACCGGCGCGGCGACCCCGTCTATTTCGGCGATTTGACCCGGGCCAGTGTCATGGGCGCGGCAGGCGCGCAGCGTGCCCGCGCGCTGGTCATTGCGTTGGACGGCGTCAGCACGGCCGAACGACTCATGCAGACCGTTAGAGAGCACTACGCGCACCTGCACGTCATCGCGCGAACCCGCGACAGAGAGCAGGCGCGCAAGCTGGAAGACGCCGGCGCGCGCGCGGCCGTGCCCGATACGCTGGAGGCAAGCCTTCATATCGCCGCGCACCTGCTGCGCGACCTCGGCGACGATGCCGAAGAAATCGAACGCCTGATGGCCGCCCTCAGGCGCGACAACTACGACCTTCTCGACCGGCTTATCAGCCACCCGCCGCCGCGCAGGGAAGCGGCCGAGTAGCGCACGCGCGCCGTCCTAGGGCGTTTCGCCCATTCTCCGCCGCAGGTGCTCGCGATGCAGCACGTAAAGCCCGGCACCCACGATCAGCAGCACGCCGACCATCGCGATTTCATCCGGCAGCGTGCCGAACACCACGAATGCCGCGAGCGTCGTGAACAGGATGTGCGTATAGGAGAGCGGCGCCAGGAGCGACGATTCGCCAAGCGAAAACGCCTTGATATGAAAGAAGTGGGCGGCGATGCCGATGGCGCTGATGCCCAATAAGAGGAGCCATTGATCGAGGCTCGGCCACTGCCAGACCCAGGGCAGCGCGAACGTGCCAAGAAGCGCCATTGCGGCGACCGAATAGAACAGGCTGGTCGCCCAGCTATCATCGCGTCCGACCAAACGGGTCAAGATGACATAGATGGCTGACATCACAGCGTCGATCAGCGGCAGGAAATACATCCAGTGACGGCCTTCCATGCCGGGCTGAATGATCAGGAGCGCCCCGATGAAACCCACCGCGCACGCCAACCAGCGCCTGACGCCGACGGCCTCGCGAAGCAGAACCGCGGCGATCGCGGTGGCGAACATCGGCCAGACAAAAACGATCGTCACCGCGTCGGCCAGCGGCACGCGGTAGAGCGAGAAGAAGAACGCCAGCCCGGCGATGACCAGGCACAGCGAGCGCGCCGCCTGTTTGCCGAAGTGACGGGTCCGCGCCAACGCCAGCGGCGAGGTCCTGAAGATGATCGGCAGAATCGTCACGGTGATCACCGCACGCACCCAGAGCACCTGGATCGGGCTCATGTTCTCGTACGCGATGAGTTGCTTGGCGAACAGCTCCATCACCGTGAAGAACCCGCTGGCGATCAGCATAAAGCCGACTGCCCGCGCGTTATCGGTCAGCACGATACCGACCGGACACGCGCTACCGGACTTAGATCAGATTTGGGGTATCAGGAAGGACGGTTGGCGAAACTGCTCGACGACGAACGATCGCGCGAGCTCGTCTTGCTGACATAGGCTACCGAGCAATGCTCCGCGCAATAGGGTTTGCCCGGCGTGCTCGTCTTGCCGCAGAAGTGGAAGTCGGCGTCGCCGGGATCGCCGAACGGCCAGCGGCACATGTTGGGGCCCAAGTCGACGACGTCGTTGACACGCTGAGGTTCCTGTTTGGGCGCCGGCGCTTTTTTCTTCGGCGCCGCGGCCTCGTCTTTCTTGCCGGCGATCGGCGACGGACGGGGCTTCAAGCCCAGGCGGTGCGACTTGCCGACAACCGCGTTCTTCGAGACGTTCAGCGCCCGGCCAATCTCGGCCGTGCTGAGGCCCTCGTTCCAAAGGCGTTTGAGTTCTTCGATCTGTTCGTCGGTCCAGGCCATGACGGGTCTCCGGGTGCAGGCTGGTCAGCGCCATCGCGCCCTAAGGGGCCGCGCGTGTCGCTGCCGCGGGGGATGTTGGTTGGCCGCGCACCATGAGCGCGCGCCATCGCCAGGTCAATATGGTTGTGAGGCCGGAAACATCAAACCCCTTGGGCACGTCAATGTCGCCCCCAGCCCGCATGCTGGCAAGGTTGAACCTGACCGACAAACGAAAAAACAACAATTCCAAGGCGTTAGGCGCGAAAACCTTGGCTGCAACGGTCTAGGCGATGGTCGCCGACAGGCGGTCGCGCAGGGGTTCGGTGGTCGATGCGCGCCACGCCGGCAGCACCACCGTGATGGCCGTACCTTCGCCGCGCTGGCTGACAATCTTGAGTTCGCCGCCATGCAGTTCGACCAAGGACCGGCTCAACGGCAAGCCGAGGCCGGTACCCTCGTGGCGTCGCGACAGTGACCCGTCGACCTGACGGAACGGTTCCAGTGCCAGCGTGATCTCGTCCTCGGTCATGCCGATGCCGTCATCGATAACCGACAGCAGGATCTCTCCATCGCTACCCAACTCGGCGCGCAGAACGATGGTGCCCATCTTCGAGGTAAACTTGACGGCGTTGGAAAGCAGGTTCAGCAGCACCTGTTTGATCTTGCGGCCATCGACCAGCAGCGGCGGGTAGTTGTCCGGCACGTCGACATCCAGCGTCACACCGTTTTCGTCGACACGGGCCTGCATCAAACGCGCGACGCCATAGGTCAGCTCCTCGATACCGACGATGTCTTCGGACAGTTCCATCTGACCGGCTTCGACCTTGGACAGATCAAGAATGTCGTTGATGACGGCCAGCAGATGTTCACCACTGTCGTGAATGTCGACCATGTAGTCGGCATAACGGGCATCACCGAGCTTGCCGAACAACTCGTTCATCATCAGATCCGAGAAACCGATAATGGCGTTGAGCGGCGTTCTGAGTTCGTGGCTCATGTTGGCGACAAACTCGCTCTTCGCGCGGTTGGCCGACTCGGCTTCGTCACGCGCGGTGCGCATTTCGTCTTCGTGGCGCAAACGCTCGGTGATATCGCGCAGCACGACGACCCAGCGCGCGATGTGGTTTTCCGGCATGCGTGAGGCGGCGACCTCAACGTCGATCGCCTCGCCTTCCAGGCGCAGCAATCGGGCCTGGGCCAACGACGCGGCGCGCGCGGCGTCATCCAGGAACGTACGAATGGCCGAGCTGGAATCAATGCCGATCGGGCGCACGACCTCCAAGACATCGGTGATCGGACGGCCAATGACCTCAGTCGGCTCGCCGACGCCAATCAGGTCGACAAAAGCCTTGTTGACATAGGTGACGCGCTCTTGCTCGGTCAGCATGACCGGGTCAGGCAGCATACGCACCAGTTGCTCAAAGCGCTGCTCACTCTGGCGGCGACCCTCTTCGGCATCACGCAGCCGGCTGATGTCCTCGATCGCGCAGATCACGCGCGACCACGTGCCAGCGTGGGATTCCGGCAGAACACTGACAGCTCTGACGGCAAAGTCGCGCCCGTCGAGGGTCTGGTCAATCGCCTCGATTTCCGCGCGCGAGCCGCCACGCGCCATGACAGACACCATGTTGGCGTGAATCGGCGCCCATCTGATGCGCCAGTCGCTTTGGCGCGCGGCGTCGACGACGCTTGATGCGTTGATGCCACCATAGAGGTCGACGGTCACCTGGTTGACGTCGATCACCCTGATCAACTCGCTCAGTTCTTCGACCACCTCCGGGTGCTCGTCGAGATAGCTGCCGATGTCGGTGATGCCGAACTCGCGCAGCTCATCGATGCGCGATTTGACCAGCGAGAAATCCTCTTCCCAAATGCTGATCGGTGTCTGGTCGAACAGATCGCGGTAGCGCGCCTGGCTCGACTGGAGCGCCGCTTCGGTGCGCTTGCGCACGGTGACGTCTTCGAACGTGGTGATCACACGCGACCATGTGCTGGCGTGGGCATCGGGCAACAGCGTCACCGACTTGATGTCAAACGTGGTGTCGTCGAAGGCCGTCTCTTGCAGTTCGGTCAAATAGCGGTGATGGCCGTTCAACAAGTGGCCGAGTTCGCGGGCGTATCGCGTCGCCCACTCGTAGCTCGCCTTTTGCCGATCCAGATAGGCCACCAGGCTTTCCTGGTCCGGCGCGCCGAACATGTCCAACAGGGCCTGGTTGACCGCGACGACACGCGCCATGCCGCTGATGCGCTTTGCCTCGTCGGGCCGTTCAAGCAGATAGGTCTCGATGTTGTGGATACCGGAATCCACGAGCGCGTCGACCGCGAGCTTCACCAGCGAATAGTCTTCTTCAAGAATGCCGACCGGCGTTTCGTCAAACAGCGAGCGATACCTGTCCTCGCTGGCCTTGCGTTCGACCATGGCCTGATGGTTCTCCGTCACATCGAGAACACAAGACGTGACGCACTCCCAGGTCGACTTGAACTCATCGGCCACGAACGAAACGGATCGAATACGCAGCGACAAGCCATCAAAGGCAAGGTCCTCGTAGTCGACGACCGGACGACTTTCGCCAGCGGCCAGCAGCGCCAATTCCTGCTTGTGAAACCGGCGCCAAAACTTGCGCCGTTCCGGGCGTTCGACCTCGTCGATGAACGCCTGTCGACCCATCGATCCGGCCTTGTAGATATCCAGCACCGCCTGATTGACGTCGACGACCTGGATCAGATCGATGGCCTTGTCCAGATCTTCGGGGTGTTTGTCGAAATGCTCATCGAAATCCGTCACGCCGTCGTCGCGCAATTGGTCAAGGAAGACCTTGGTTGCCGAATAGTTCTCCTGCCAAATGCCGGCAGGCGCGGATGTGAAGAGATTGCGGAAGCGTTGTTCGCTTGCCCTCAGGGCCTGCTCGGCATCCTTGCGCCGTGTGATATCGAAACTCGAGCCGACCAACCCCTTGAACTTGCCGGACTCATCAAAGCGTTGCCGCATGTCTTCGTAAAGCCAGCGATAGACGCCATCGCTGCGCCGTACGCGGTACTCGAGCCTGATCGGCTCGTGCTCCTTTATGGCGCGGCGCCATGCCTTGCCATAGTTGGCCCTATCGTCGGGATGCAGGGCTCCGCTCCAGGCCTGCTCGATATCGTCGTCAGCTGAGATTGCCAGATAGGTACGCCAAGCGTTGTTGCCGTAAATTGTCGTGCCTTCGGCGTCAGTCATCCAAAGCATGGTGGAGACATTGCGGGTAACGTCGGAGATCAGACTTTCCCGAACGGGTCGCTTTGGCAGCAACAACCGCGCACCGACACCGGCCGCTAAACCTAACAGCAGCCCGGCCAGACTCGGTATCAGCCAGTTCGACCACAGATCGACCATCGGTTATCCGCTGCTGCTCCTCTGCCGTCCGCAGGCTCGGTCAGATCACGCAATCAAGGCCCCGTTTGCCGTTGCCCAATCGCGATCAAGTATACATCCTTACGCACGAACAAAATGTCATAAGATCTACTTATGATTGCGCGAAAGAATGTCGACGATATCGACCAATAAGCAAGGTTTGCAATGACGGGCGTCACGCCATAGTACGAAGGCCCATGGACGCAAACTCAGACACAATGCTGACAAACACGCTGATTCGCTTGATTTCGGCCGGTGACAACGATGCCTCGGCTATCGGCGCGCCGGATCGCGATTGGCTGACCTATGGGGTCCTTCGTGAACAGACGGTGGGCACCGTTTCGACGCTCAATCGCCTCGGAGTCGGCCGAAACGACAGGGTTGCCATTGTCCTGCCCAATGGACCGGAGATGGCCGCGGCCTTTGTCGCCATCGCCGCCGGCGCCACGACGGCACCGCTCAATCCGGCCTATCGCAGCGACGAGTTCCGCTTTTACCTGGATGACCTGGACGCCAAGGCCCTGGTTGTCGAGCGCGGCAGCACGTCCGAAGCCGTCCCAGTCGCCCGGGACCTCTCGATCCCCGTGTTCGAGCTGGATGCCGCCGCTGACGGCCCCGCCGGCTCATTCACGCTGGAAGGTGAGCCGATCGGCGCAACGTCCGGCAAGACCGGCTTTGCCGAAGCCGATGACACGGCACTGGTGCTGCACACATCAGGGACGACGTCGCGGCCAAAGATCGTGCCGCTCAGTCACACCAACGTCTGCAGCTCGGCCAGACATATCGCGGCGACGCTGGCGCTGACGCCTTCTGACCGCTGCCTCAACGTGATGCCGCTGTTCCACATTCACGGCCTTATCGCTGCGGTCCTGTCGACCCTTAGCGCCGGCGCCGCGATCTCCTGTTCGCCGGGGTTCAATGCGCTGAAGTTCTTTCCCTGGCTCGAAGCGGTCGCGCCGACCTGGTACACCGCCGTCCCGACCATGCATCAGGCAATCCTGTCGCGTGCCGGTCGCAACCAGGACATCGTCAAGGCGAACCGCCTGCGCTTTATCCGCTCGTCATCATCGTCGCTGCCGCCGCAGGTAATGGCCGCGCTGGAGGAGACGTTCGACGCACCGGTCATCGAGGCCTACGGCATGACCGAAGCCGCCCATCAGATGGCGAGCAACCCGCTGCCGCCGGCTGAGCGCAAGCCGGGTACGGTCGGGCTCGCGGCGGGCCCGGAAGTCGCGGTCATGGACGATGCGGGAACGCTTCTGGACCAAGGCGCCGTCGGCGAGATCGTCATCCGCGGGCCCAACGTCACCAGCGGTTACGAAAACAATCCCAAGGCCAACGCCGAAGCGTTCTCTCATGGCTGGTTTCATACCGGCGACCAGGGCCAGATCGACGAGGACGGATACCTGCGTCTAACCGGGCGCTTGAAGGAGATCATCAACCGAGGTGGCGAAAAGATCTCACCGCGCGAGGTTGATGAGGTGTTGATGGATCATCCCGCGGTCGAGCAGGTCGTCACCTTCGCGCGACCGCACGACAAGCTGGGTGAAGACGTCGCCGCCGCCGTGGTGCTGCGCGACGGCGAAGAAGCGGACGCCCAAGCGATACGGGACTTTGCACGCGAGCGGCTGGCCGACTTCAAGGTACCGCGCACGGTAATCTTCCTGGACGAGATCCCCAAGGGCGCCACCGGCAAGCTGCAACGTATCGGCTTGGCGGAAAAGCTGGGCTTGGCATGACCCGGATCGCGATTTACGGCGCCGGCGCCATCGGCGGGCTGATGGGCGCGCGCCTGACCAAGACCGATGTCGACCTCTCGTTGATCGCCCGGGGCCCGCATTTGGCGGCCATTCGCGACAACGGCCTGACGATGATCGAAGAAGACGGCACGCGCGAGACCGCCACCGTCAACGCGACCGACAACCCCGCCGACCTGGGCATCCAGGACTATGTCATCGTGACGCTGAAGGCCCACTCGGTGCCGGCTGTGGTCGATGCCATGCAGCCACTTCTGGGGGCCCAGACCGCCGTCGTGATGGCCGTCAACGGCTTCCCGTGGTGGTACTTTCATGACCTGGAGGGGCCCTGGCGCGACCGACGTGTCGAAAGCGTCGATCCGGGCGGGTCTTTATGGGACGGCATCGGACCGGAGCGCGCGATCGGCTGTGTCGTCTATCCGGCCAGCGACGTGCCGGAACCCGGCGTCATCCGCCATATCAGTGGCGATCGTTTCTCTCTCGGTGAACCGTCGGGCGAACGCACGGAGCGGCTCGATTCGCTGTCACAGATTCTGCGCGACGCGGGTTTCAAGGCGCCGATCAAACCGCGCCTGCGCGACGAGATCTGGATCAAGCTGTGGGGCAATCTGTGTTTCAATCCGATCAGCGCCCTCACCCATGCGACGTTGGATATCATCTGTACCGACCCTGGCACGCGGGCGATCAGCCGCGCGATGATGCTCGAAGCCCAGGCGATCGGTGAAGCGCTCGGCGCGCGATTTGCGATCGATGTGGAAAAACGTATCGATGGCGGTGCTGCCGTCGGCGCGCACCGAACCAGCATGCTGCAGGATCTTGAGATGGGGAGGCCAATGGAAATCGACGCCCTGGTTACGGTCGTGCAGGAATTGGGCATCATGACCGGGATCGAAACACCGACCATCGACATGATTTTGTCGTTGATCCAACAGCGCGGCCGCATGGCCGGCGTTTACGGCTAAAATGAAACGTCAAAAGGCGGTCGTTGAAATGTGATGCCACCGATCGGCGGTAACGCATAACATGGAGCGGGTGAGGGGAATCGAACCCCTGTCTCGAGCTTGGGAAGCTTGCGTTCTACCATTGAACTACACCCGCCTCCGTATGATCTAATTACGATGGTCGTCGAAGGCGATCAAGGCATCCAAGGACCTATTGAACTGCCATGTACCAAGAAACCACGCGCGATATCACCATCACGGTCGAACCGATCTACTTGGAAGATCAGTCCGACCCCACGCAGAACCACTTCGTCTGGGCCTATCAGGTCTCGATCACCAACGAGGGTCCGGAGACGGTTCAGCTGTTGACCCGCCATTGGAAGATCACCGACAGTGCCGGCCGGACCCAGGAGGTGCGTGGCCCCGGCGTGGTTGGCGAACAGCCCGTGCTGAAGCCCGGCGAAAGCTATGAATACGCCAGCGGCACGCCGCTCAGCACCCCGTCGGGCATCATGGTCGGCACCTATCAGATGCAATGCACGGGCGGCGAAACCTTCGATGTCGCCATTCCGGCGTTTTCGCTCGACAGCCCCCACCAGCCGGCGGCGCTTAACTGATCCGCTTGCCGCCCACCGGCGTGTGGGCTAGAACGCCGCGCCCGACAGCGCCTGGCTTTGGCAGGCGCGGTGTCGGCGAAAGGACGGTACCGTGACAGGCGACAAGGCAAAACCCGCCCGCCCAAGCCGCGAAGAGGCTGAGGCGGCGGTACGAACGTTGATAGCGTGGGCCGGCGACGACCCAACACGCGAGGGTCTGGCCGACACGCCCCGGCGGGTCACGACAGCCTATGATGAGTGGTTTTCCGGCTACGGCAAGAACCCGTCCGACGTGCTGGGCACCACCTTCAGCGAGACCGACGGCTATGACGAGATGGTCACGTTGCGTAATGTTCGCTTCGAGTCCCATTGCGAACATCACCTGGCGCCGATTATCGGGCGCATCCACGTCGGCTACATGCCGCGCAATCGCGTGATCGGCATTTCCAAGATCGCGCGGCTGATCGAGGTCTACGCCAAGCGCATGCAGATCCAGGAGCGGCTGACGGCGCAGATTGCCGATACGCTCAACAACACGTTGGAGCCCAAAGGAGTCGCCGTGGTGGTCGAAGCGACCCACCACTGTATGACGACACGCGGCGTCCACAAGTCCGGCGTCGTCATGGTAACCAGCCGCATGTTGGGCGATTTCCGGACAAAAGCGGCGACCAGGCGCGAGTTCCTGGCCCATATCGGCAACCCCGTGACGTCCGAGCTGTCCTGAGCCAGCATTGAGGCTGACCGATAGCGGCCTTGCCAGTCCCGGTCGCGACAGCCACGATGACGGCGCCTTGATCATGAACGCAGGAACACCCTTCAGGTGATCGACTTCCGGCCCATTCTCCAGGTCGTCGGCATCCTTCTGACGACCCTGGCGCTGGCCATGTTTGTGCCGGCGCTGGCCGACTTGGTGGCGTCCAATCCCGATTGGCAGGTGTTCCTGGGCGCCGGTTTCCTGACCTTGTTCATCGGCATGGGCCTGTTCCTGACCAACCGGTCGGGCGCAACGGGTCTGACCGTGCGCCAGGCGTTCCTGCTGACAACCTTAAGTTGGGTCGTCCTGGCCGCGTTTGCCGCGCTTCCCTTCACCTTCGCCGGGCTGGGCCTTGACTACGGCGATGCGTATTTCGAGGCCGTTGCGGGACTGACGACGACCGGCGCGACGGTGGTGACGAACCTGCAAAACGCGCCGCCAGGTATTCTTGTATGGCGCGCACTGCTTCAGTGGCTGGGCGGCATCGGTATCATCGTGATGGCCGTCGCACTGTTGCCGATGCTGCGCATCGCCGGCATGCAGCTCTTTCAGACGGAATCGTCGGACCAGGAGAAGATCCTGCCGCGCACCGCGCGCATTTCGTTCTCGATCTCCGTTATCTACCTGGTTTTTACAATCTCATGCTTCGTCGCCTACTGGGCGACCGGCATGCGGCCTTTCGATGCCTTGATGCATGCCATGACAACGGTGTCGACCGCCGGATTCTCGACCCATGATTCGTCGATCGGTGTCTTCGACAGCACCGGCATCGAGATCGTCGCCATCATTTTCATGCTGCTCGGCACGATGCCGTTCGTCATCTATATCCAGATGGTGCGCGGCCGCTTCGTACCTTTGTGGCGCGACTTTCAGGTCAGGTGGTTTTTTGCCGTCGCGCTTTCAGCGATGGCGCTGTTGATTGTGTGGCGTCTGGTAACCAGCGACGATGCGTTCTGGATCGTCGTTCGCGAAGTCGCCTTCAACGTCACCGCCATTGCGACGACGACCGGCTACGCCTCCGACGATTTCAGCGCCTGGGGCGGTTTCGCCATTGCTATCTTCTTCGTCCTCTTCTTCCTGGGCGGCTGCACCGGATCGACATCCGGCGGCATCAAGATGTTTCGCGTCCATGTGCTTGCCGCCAACATCTATTCCCAGCTCAAACGGCTGACCCAGCCTCACGGCGTCTTTGTCGCGCATTTCAACAAGGTTCAGATTTCCGACGTGGTCTCCCAGTCCGTCACCACCTTTTTCGTCATCTATATCGGCGCGTTCTTTGTGCTCACCGTCGGCCTTGCCGCCCACGACCTGGATTTCCTGACCAGCATCTCCGGCGCTGCCGCGGCGCTGGGCAATATCGGACCCGGACTGGGACCTGTTATCGGGCCCGCCGGCAACTACGCGAGTCTGCCCGACAGCGCGAAGTTCCTGCTGTGCGCCGGCATGCTGCTCGGCCGTCTTGAGCTCTTCACCATCCTTGTCCTGCTTACCCCCCGTTTCTGGCGCGAGTGACACCATGGCCCCGACCTATTCCCCACGTGAGATGATCGAACGTCTGATTGCGTTCGATACGACCAGCCGCCACTCCAATCTCGAGCTGATCGATTTTGTCGCGGACTACCTGAAGCGTTACGACATCAGCTCGTCGCTCAGTCACGATCGTGACGGCGGCAAGGCCAACCTGTTCGCTACCATCGGTCCGGCCGGCGACGGCGGTATCGTGCTGTCAGGCCATACCGACGTCGTGCCCGTCGACGGCCAGGACTGGACCAGCAATCCGTTTAAGGTGGTCGAGCGCGACGGCAAGCTCTACGGACGCGGCACGTCGGACATGAAGAGCTTCATCGCCATTGTTCTGGCGCTGGTACCCGACTTTCTGGCTCAGCCGCTATCGCAGCCCATCCACTTCGCGTTTTCCTATGACGAAGAGATCGGCTGTCTGGGCGTTCATGGCCTCATCAAAGACATTCGCGCCCAAGGACTGCGGCCCCAAGCGGCGATCATCGGCGAACCCACAAGTATGGAGGTGGTCGACGCGCATAAGGGGATCGCCGGCTATCGGACCCAGTTTCGCGGTGTCGCAGCCCACTCCAGCGCGACCCATATCGGCATCAGCGCGACCCATGCGGCCGGCCGCTTCGTCACCTTTCTGGACGATCTGTTCGAGGAAATGCAAGGCCGTGCGCGGCCCGATCTCGGGTTCGTGCCGCCCTATACGACGATCCAGGTCGGCATTGTCGACGGCGGCACCGCCAGCAACATCATTGCCCAGGACTGCCTGGTTGACTGGCACTTCCGCGCCATGCCGACGGACAGCCCGCAGGACATTACCGACCGCTCCCTGGAGTTCCTGGACCGTCAGCGTCAGCGCATGCAAGCGCACCACAGCGCCGCGGACATCACGACGGAGCAACGCGCCAGCGTACCGCCGCTGAAACCCGATGACGCCTCGCCGGCGACCAGCCTGGCGCTCGCGCTGACCGGCAGCAACGCGGTCGCCAAGGCAAGCTTCGCGACCGAGGCCGGTATTTTTCAGGAGGACGGCATCGCCGCGGTCGTGTGCGGCCCCGGCGACATCGCCCAGGCCCATCAACCCGACGAGTTCATCAGCCTGGACCAGGTCGAGGCCGGCACCGCCTTCGTCAAGCGTTTGATCGAAAGACTCAGGACCTAGTTGTAGGCGTTGCGATCTCGGCACCAGCCCACTCCCCCACCCGGCCACCCATGACAGCATCCTCGGGGTGGCCGGGTGGGGGAGCGGGCTGGTGATGCCGGCCGGCGAGAAAGCTCCATCAGACCAGAAAGACCGACATCTTGCTGCGCATCTCTTGCTCCAGGCGTTCGTCGAGTGCCCGGGTCATCGAGGCGACCATGTCGTAGAGCGTCTGTTCGCGCTGATTGAGCGTGTAGTCCTCGGGAACCGTGCGTTTGGACGCCGCACGCGCCTGGACGAAGCCTGATCGCATGGGATCGCCAACGATCTCGATCCTGACCGTCATCAGACCTTCGTAACGTTCCGACTGGTCTGTGGTGAACAACCCTTGGACACCCCTGGTCAGATCCAGCGGTGTCTCGACGAATTTGTTTTCGATGATCGAGACGCGCGCAACACCCGGACCGCCAGCGGCGACCAGCCGATCGCTCGCCCAGTTCGACATGGCGGCCAACGGCGACACGGGGAGACTGGCGCGAATGTCGCGCTGCGGCGGCTCAACGGTGCCGGTCGCCGCACTCTCGATGACCTCGATCCGGCTGACATCCAAACGCAGGGGCGCTTTGTGCTGAAACGTGATGTCGGGATAGACCGGCAAAGACACCGGTGTGTTACAGGCCGTCACAAGCAAACCGCCACCCAAACCGAGCAGGACCTCACGCCGTCTCATCAGCCACCTCGTTGTTGTTGTGCACGTTGTGTTGCGGCCGCTTCGACATCGGCCAGGGTGAACTTCTGACTGCGGTTGCAGAATTGGCAAGTGACGTCGATGACGCCGTCATCAACGAGTTCGTCGAGTTCGCTTGCGGGCATTGACTGCAGCACCGCCATGGCGCGGTCGTCCGAACAGGTGCAGCCAAATCGCACGGCGCGGCGGTCATAGACCCTGACGCCGTCCTCGTGGAACAGGCGATAGAGCAGCGTGTTGGTGTCCAAGCCGGGATCGGTCAGTTCGTCGCCGGTCGCCGTCGACAGCAGAATGACGGCCTTGCGCCAGTCATCCTCGCGGTCGGCCGAAGTGATTGCAACATCGCCGGGTCCCAGTTCCGCCAAGCGCTGCATGGTGAGGGCGCCAGCCCGCCAACCTTCATCATGGCGCGCCACGGCGAGCTTGATCGCGGAATCGACCTGATCCGACTGCTGGAAATAGAGGTGGGCGCTGTCGGCTAGTGTGGCACCGTCCAGGCTAACAATGCCTTGATAAAGCTCCATGTCGGCGCCCTGGTCCACCGTCAGGACCAGCACGCCCGAACCCAACAGATGGGGCACCGAATTGCTCGACTCGAGCCCGGCCTTTTCCACCTCGGCGATCCTCTCGCGGTCGAAGCTGGCATAGCCGCGCATGCGCCCGTCGCTCATGAAATCCACCGCCAACAGGCGGATCGGACCGTCACCCCGGGTCTCCGCGGTCATCCGACCGTCGAACTTGAGCCCGCTTCCCAGGGCAGCAGCCAGCGCCATCAACTCGCCCAGCATGACAGAAACCGGCTCGGGATAGGCGTGCTGGGTCAGCACGCGGTTGACCGACTCGCCCAGACGCACCAGACGACCGCTCAGTCCAAGATTAACGATCTGAAACGGCTGGATCAGATCGTCGGCAGGTGTGTTCAGGTCAAGCACCATTTCAGAATGGCCTTCTGCGCGTGCAGTCGGTTCTCGGCCTCATCAAAAATCACCGATTGCGGCCCGTCAGCCACCTCGCTGGTGACCTCGTTGCCTCGATAAACCGGCATGCAGTGCAGGAATATGGCATCCTTGTCGGCCATTGCCATGGTCTGCCCGTCGATACGAAACGGTTCGAGCAAATTGGTATCGATGGGGGCGGCCTCGGCGCGTTCGTCGCTCATGGATTTCCAGGTATCGGTGACCACGCAGTCCGCGCCGGTTACGGCCTCCTCGACCGTATCGACGATGTGCACGTCGCCCTGGTGTTGTTCGGCCCACGCCAGGACGTCGCTCGCCGGACGGTACTTTTCCGGACAGGCGATGTTGAGCCGAAAGCTGAAACGCACGGCCGCATGGATCCATGACGACGCCATGTTGTTGCCGTCGCCGGCCCAGGCGATGGTCTTACCGGCGATCGGGCCGCGATGTTCCTCAACCGTTTGGATATCGGCCATGAGCTGGCAGGGATGGGTCCGGTCGGTCAGGCCGTTGATGATCGGCACCGTGCCGGCGTCGGCCAGATCCAACAGCCGCTGATGGCTTACGGTCCTGATCATGATCGCGTCGACATAGCGCGACAAGACGCCCGCCGTATCCGCAACGGTTTCGCCCCGGCCAAGCTGCATGTCGGCCGGCGACAGGTTGATCACCTCGCCGCCCAACTGGCGCATGCCCAGGTCGAACGATACGCGGGTACGCGTCGACGGCTTCTCGAAGATGGTCGCCAGCACCCGGTGTTTCAGGATCGGCTCGCGGTCGCCGCGCTTCCATGCGGCCTTCAGCGCGTGCGCGTCATCCATGATGGCGCGCAAGGTCGCCGCATCCAGCGCGTCGAGATCCAGAAAGTGCTTGGGCGCGGTCATGGCTTAAGCGCGACGCACGCGTCCTCCAGCGCCGTGATCGCCTCGTCGATATGGCTGTCCTCGATCACCAGCGGCGGCAGAAACCGCATAACGTTGTCGCCCGCCGGTACGGCCAGCACATGGCGATCGCGCATGGCGGCCACCAGATCGCCCGCCGGCACCACGGCCTTGATGCCGAGCATCATGCCGAGGCCCCGGACCTCTTCCAGCACATCGGGATGCTTGGCGATGGTCTCTTCCAGGCGCTTGCGCAGGGTCTTGGCGCGTTGCTCGACGCCCGCCATGAAGCCGGGCGCTTCCATGACATCCAGCACCGCGTTGCCGACCGCGGTCGCCAGCGGATTGCCGCCGAATGTCGAACCATGGGTGCCCGGCACCATGCCGGATGCGGCCTTCTCGGTCGCCAGGCAGGCACCGATCGGCATGCCGCCGCCAAGCGCCTTGGCGACCGCCATGATATCGGGCGCCACGCCCGACCATTCGTAGGCGAAGAGCTTGCCCGTGCGTCCCATGCCACACTGGATCTCGTCATAGATGACCAGCAGGCCGAACTCGTCGGCCGCCGCGCGGATCGCCTTCAGGAACTCAGGATCGACCGGATAGATACCGCCCTCGCCCAGCACCGGCTCGATGATGATGGCCGCCGTCTCGCCCGTGATCGCCGCGCGCAGAGCGTTCGAGTCATGCAGCGGCACCTGATCGAAACCGTCGGCCGCCGGGCCGAAGCCTTCCAGGTGTTTGGCCTGACCGCCGGCCGCGATGGTGGCGAGCGTGCGGCCATGGAAGGCGCCGGTGAACGTGATGGTGCGGAAGCGCTCCGGCTGACCGTTGGCGAAGTGGTAACGGCGCGCGGTCTTCAGCGCGCACTCGATCGCCTCGGCGCCGGAATTGCCGAAGAAGACAGTGTCCGCGAAGCTGTCGGCGACCAGGCGCTCGGCCAGGCGTTCCTGGCCCTCAATTCGGTAGAGGTTCGACGTGTGCCACAGGCGCTCGGCCTGCCCCTTCAGCGCCTCGACCAGATGCGGATGGGCGTGACCCAGGCTGGTCACGGCAATGCCGCAGCCGAAATCGAGATAGCGCTCGCCATCGGCGGTATAGAGGTAGGGTCCTTCGCCCCGCTCGAAAACCAGGTCGGCGCGGGCGTATGTCGGCATCACGGATGCGGTCACCGCAGCCTCTCCTTCATCGTTCAGCTATGGAAAAAGTGACAAAACCCGGCGGATTTCCGCCGCCGGGGCCTTGGCTAGTATCGCGCCCACAGGGGCCTGTCAATTGGCGGAGGCGGGCCTTTGGCGGCTTCCGTCACGACTTCAGGCGCCAGCCGGTGGCCAGCAGGCGATAACTGACCAGCGCCAAGACCAGATTGGTGCCGATCAGGACCAGGGCGCCGGTCAGAAGCGGGGCGTCGGCGCGGTCGATGAAACCGTAGCGAAAGCCGTCGATAGCATAAAAGAAGGGATTGGCGGCGGCGACCGCGCGCAACGCCTCCGGCAGGCGGTCGATGGAGTAGAACGTGCCCGACAGGAAGGTCAGCGGCGTTACGACGAAGTTTGTCAGGGCCGCGATCTGATCGAACTTCTCGGCCCAGATACCGACCAAAAGGCCAATCAGCCCCATCATCATCGAGCCTGCGACGCCATAGAACAGCACCGCCCACAGATGGACCGGCATGACGTTGACGAAAAACTGCATGGCGACAAGCGTCACCAGGCCGACCACCAAGCCGCGCGTCACCGCGCCCAGGCCGAAGCCGACCAATAGCTCAAAGGCCGACAAGGGCGGCATCAGCGTATCGATGATGTTGCCCTGGACCTTGGCGATGATCAGCGACGACGACGCGTTGGCGAACGCGTTCTGCAGGATCGCCATCATGACGAGACCCGGCGCCAGGAAGAGCAGGAAGGGGATACCGTCCTTAGGCTCGACGGCGCGGTCCAGCGCCAGCGAGAAGATGGCCAGGAACAGCATACTGGTCACCACAGGCGCCAGCAGCGTCTGGCCCGGCACTTTCATAAAGCGTCGGACCTCACGCAGGTAAAGCGTAAGTAGCCCTAGGGCAGATCGTGATTTGATGGAGTCGCTACGCGACTCCATCAAATCGGGTGAATCTGCCCTACTCATCGATCGAGAGCGGATTCACATGGTTAAGTGGAACCGTTGATCGGTTCCACTTAACCATGATCCGCTCTAGCCCTCTAACGGTCTGGGCAGCTTGGTGGTCTGCCTGATGCATCGTGGTTATCCCTGGGCCGCCTGCGCGCTTGCACAGGCCCGGCCGGCGGCCGCACCATAACGCCAACGGCCAAAGACCGGCAACCGGAGCACCATGTCCCCTTTGCGTTTCGTTTTCGTGTGTGGCGCGCTGATGGTCGTCATCGCCGGTTGCGCCCCCACCGTTGCCCCGCCGGGGCCGAAGATCGTCGAGCCGTCAATAGCCAGCGATACCCTGGTCATGGCAGACGGCAACGAACGCACCCTTCAAGCCTGGCTGCCGGACGGCGAGCCGCGCGCGGTGATTCTGGCGCTGCACGGCTTCAACGACTACGCCAACGCGTTCGCCGCGCCGGGCGCGGCATGGGCGGCGCGCGGCATCGCAACGTTCGCCTATGACCAGCGCGGTTTTGGCCGCGACGCCGAACCGGGCATCTGGCACGGCGAAGCCATTATGATCGACGATGCGCTTGCCGCGCTCTCGTTGCTGCGGCGCCGCTACCCCGGCACCCCCGTCTATCTTTTGGGCGAGAGCATGGGTGGCGCGGTGGCGACACTCACCGCCGCGCACAACCCGGCGCCACCCATCGACGGCCTGATCCTGGTCGCGCCCGCGGTTTGGGCGCGCAGCACCATGCCGGTCAGCTATCGTGTCGGCCTGTGGCTGGGCGCGCATCTGGCACCGTCGATGACATTGCGTGGCTCGAACCTGGAAATCTGGCCCTCCGACAACATCGAGATGCTGCGGGCGCTATCGGCCGATCCGCTGATCATCAAGGAAAGCCGGGTCGATGCGATCTACGGTCTGGTCAACCTGATGGACGCGGCGCTGCTCGGGCCGGGCGACATCGGTTTTCCGACGCTGGTGGTCTATGGCGCGAACGACCAGATCGTGCCGGCCGAGCCGGTCGGCCTGTTCGTCGCCGGCTTGCCGCCGGGCAACCGGGTCGCCGTCTACGAAGCCGGCTATCACATGCTGCTGCGTGACCTTGAGGCCCAGATCGTGCTCGACGATATCGCCGCCTGGGTCACGGCGCCCCACGCGCCCCTGCCGTCGGACGCGGAAGTCTTGGCGGCGACGTTTTTCATCGCACCGCCGGAACCACCGACCGCACCACGTTTCGTCATGGGGCCGCCCGACCCGCCACAACGCGGGTCTTAGAGAACGGGCGTCGGGATTGTTTCAAACCGTGCGGAAACTCCTTTAGGATCGCGCCAACCACGCCGTAGCGGGAGCCCCATGAGCGTTGCGCCTGAAGCCGGTCGCTGGCAATTCTGGATCGACCGGGGCGGCACGTTCACCGACGTTGTCGCCCAACGTCCGGACGGCGACCTGATCACCCACAAACTGCTGTCGGAGAACCCGGAGCGTTATGCCGACGCGGCCCTGCAGGGTATTCGCGACATCCTGGGTATCGACACCGGCGCTGTGATCCCGACAGACGCCATCGACGCGGTCAAGATGGGCACGACCGTCGCGACCAACGCGCTTCTGGAACGCAAGGGCGACCGGACCTTGCTTGCCATCAGCCGTGGCTTCCACGACGCCCTGCGCATCGCCTATCAAAACCGGCCCGACATCTTTGCGCGCCATATCATCCTCCCCGATTTGCTTTACGAGCGCGTGGTCGAGGTCGACGAACGGATCGACGCCCACGGCGACGTGGTCACGTCACTGGACCGTGATGCCGCGCGGTCCAGCCTGCAGCAGGCCTATGACGACGGCATTCGTGCCATCGCCATCGTCCTGATGCACGGCTATCGGCATGCCGCACACGAGAGAGAAGTGGCCGAGATCGCGCGCGACATCGGCTTCACGCAGATCTCGACATCGCACGCGACGACACCGCTGATGAAACTGGTGAGCCGCGGCGACACGACCGTGGTCGACGCCTATCTCTCGCCCATCCTGCGCCGCTATATCGACCGGGTGTCGTCGGAGCTGGGCGATACCCGCCTGCTCTTCATGCAGTCCAATGGCGGCCTGGTCGATGCCTTCCGCTTCCAGGGCAAGGACGCCATCCTGTCAGGGCCCGCGGGCGGTGTCGTTGGTGCGGTCAGAACCAGCGAAATGGCGGGGTTCGAGCGCATTATCGGCTTCGACATGGGCGGCACATCGACCGACGTCTCCCACTACAACGGCGTCTTCGAGCGCACCAGCGACACCGAGATCGGCGGTGTTCGCATGCGCGCGCCGATGATGATGATCAAGACGGTCGCGGCCGGCGGCGGCTCGATCCTCTATTTCGACGGCCAGCGGCTGCGTGTCGGCCCCCAATCGGCCGGCGCCGATCCCGGCCCGGCGTGTTACCGGCGCGGCGGTCCGCTGGCAATCACCGACGCCAACGTGATGACCGGCAAGATCCTGCCCGACCTCTTCCCGAACGTTTTCGGGCCAGAAGGCGACCGGCCGCTCGATGCCGAGGCGGTCACAAATGCCTTCGAGACGCTGACCGCCGAGATCAACGCCGCGTCGTCCGACACCAAGACACCGCAGGAGGTCGCCGACGGTTTTCTGATGATCGCGGTCGAGAACATGGCGCGCGCCATCAAGGAAATCTCGGTGCAGCGCGGTTACGCGATCTCTGACTACGCGCTCTGCTGTTTTGGCGGTGCCGCAGGGCAACACGCCTGCCTGGTCGCCGACGCGCTCGGCATGACGACGGTCTTCCTGCATCCTTTCGCAGGCGTTCTGTCGGCCTATGGCATGGGCCTGGCCGAACTGCGCGTCATCCATCAGGCGCCGGTCAACGACGGCCTGGACGACGCCGTGATGCCCCATCTGGCCGAAACCATCGGCAAGCTGGAGCAGCAGGGCCGGGACGAACTGGAAAGCCAAGGCGTCGATCCCGCCGACATCACCGTCGCCGCGACGTTGCAAGTCCGTTATGACGGCACCGACAGCACGCTCGAGATCAACTATGGCGACCTAGCGACCATCAAGGAAGGCTTCGAAACGGCGCATCGCCTGCGTTACGGTTTCGCAGCGCCCGACAAACCGCTCATCGTCGAGTCCCTTGCTGTCGAGACGATCGGCCAGGGCTCTGATGTGCGCGAGACGGTGGCGCCCAGCGCCGCGGGCGATCAGGCTGAAGCCGCGCAGCGTACGTCGATGTTCACGGCGGGCGCCGCCCACGACACCCCGGTCTTCCGGCGCGACGACCTGAAGCCCGGCCACCGCATCGCCGGTCCCGCCATCGTCGCGGAGGCCAACAGCACCACGGTGGTCGAGCCGGGCTGGACGCTTGAGGTGACAGACCACGATCATCTTGTGATCAACCGAACGGAAGCGCGACCGGTCCAACATGCGATCGGCACCGAGGCCGACCCGATCATGTTGGAGGTTTTCAACAACCTCTTCATGTCGATCGCCGAACAGATGGGCCGGACGCTGGAGAACACCGCGTTCTCCGTCAACATGAAGGAACGGCTCGACTTTTCCTGCGCCATCTTCGACGGCGACGGCGAACTGATCGCCAACGCGCCGCACATGCCGGTGCATCTGGGTTCCATGGGCGAGACGGTGCGCGCGATCAACGCGTCACGGCGTGGCATCATGAAACCGGGCGACGTTTACGCCCACAACGCGCCCTATAACGGCGGCACCCACCTGCCCGATGTCACGATCGTGACGCCGGTGTTCGACGATGACGGGACGACCTTGCTGTTCTTCGTCGCCTCGCGCGGCCACCACGCGGACATCGGCGGCCTGACGCCAGGCTCCATGCCGCCCAACAGCCACACTGTCGAGGAAGAAGGCATTCTGTTCGACGATGTGGAGATCGTCGCCGAGGGACGCTTCCTGGAAGACGAGATCCGCCAGTTGCTGGGTTCCGGCCCCTACCCCTCCCGAAACGCCGATCAAAACATCGCCGACCTGAAAGCCCAGATCGCGTCGTGCGAAAAGGGCGTCCAGGAGCTCCATCGCATGGTCGCGCAGTTCTCATTGCCCGTGGTCCAGGCCTATATGGGACACGTCCAGGACAACGCGGAGGAATCCGTCAGGCGCGTGATCGATGTCCTCAAGGACGGTCACTTCCGCTATCAGCTCGATAACGGCAGCGCGATCGAAGTGACGATCACGATCGACAGCCAGGCGCGCCGCGCACGTATCGACTTCGCGGGCACCTCGCCGCAACTGACCAGCAACTTCAATGCGCCCAGCGCGGTCGCCATGGCGGCCGTGCTCTATGTCTTCCGCAGCCTGGTCGATGACGACATACCGCTCAACGCCGGCTGTCTGAAGCCGATCGATATCGTGATCCCGCCGCATTCCATGCTGTCACCGGAGTATCCGGCGGCCGTCGTCGCCGGCAATGTCGAGACGTCGCAATGCATTGTCGACACGCTCTATGGCGCGCTCGGCGCCATGGCGGGGTCTCAGGGCACCATGAACAACCTGACCTTCGGCAACGCGCGCTACCAATACTACGAGACGATCTGCGGCGGGTCGGGCGCAGGCCCGGACTTCGACGGCACCGATGCCGTCCATACGCACATGACGAACTCCCGACTGACCGATCCGGAAGTGCTGGAATGGCGATTCCCCGTCCTGTTGGACGACTTCGCCATACGCCACGGCAGCGGCGGCGCCGGCGCGCACAAGGGCGGCGACGGCGTCAGACGGCGGCTGATCTTCCGCGAGGCCATGACGGCAGCGATCTTGTCGAACCACCGCCGCATCGCGCCGTTCGGCTTTGCCGGCGGGACCGACGCGTCAACCGGCCTCAATCGGGTCGAACGGGCCGACGGCAGTGTCGAACCGTTGGATGGCGCCGATCAGGCGGAGTTGGAACCTGGCGACGCGCTGGTGATCGAAACGCCCGGCGGCGGCGGTTACGGGGCGCCATGAACGACGCGCCATCGATCCGGAAAATCCTGATCGCGCTTGCGGCGCTGATCCTGGCAACCGCCATTTTGAACATCGCGAACGGCGCGATGTTCACGCTGATCGGCATCAGGCTCGCCAACGAGTTGTCGACCGGCTTGGTCGGTCTCATCACATCCGGCCACTTTATTGGCCTTTTGGCAGGCTCGATCACCGCCACCGGGATCATCGTACGGGTCGGCCACATCCGCGCCTTCACCGTGTTCGCTGCCGTCGCGGCGTGCGCCATCCTGTTGATGGGGCTTATCTTTTCGGTCCCCACCTGGTTCGTCTTCCGGTTCATCATCGGTTACTGCATGGCCGGACTCTTCATGGTGCTGGAGAGCTGGTTCAACGACCGGGCGACCAACGAGACCCGGGGACGCATTTTTGCGTCGTACCTGGTCGCGACATCCGGCGCCTTCGCCGTCGGACCGCTGTTGATCAACCTGGGCGACCCCATGAAGTACGCCCTGTTCGCCATGACGGCGATCTTGTTCAACATCTGCTTGCTGCCGATCGCCTTGACGCGTGAAGGCAATCCCACGATCGCCAAGGAAGGCCGGTTGTCGCTTAAGGAACTGATCGCGATATCGCCGCTTGGCGTGTTCGGCTGCTTCGCCGCGGGCCTGGCCAACAGCGCGGTCTACGGCCTGGGCGCGGTCTATGCCGACCTGATCGACCTTGAGCCTGCGGAAATCTCGTTCATTTTCACTGCATTGATCGCCGGCGGCCTGGTCATGCAGTTGCCGATGGGCTGGCTGTCGGACCGTTTTGACCGGCGCACGGCGCTGATGACGCTCACGGTGTCCGCCGTTGTTGCCGCCGGCCTTATCGTCGCATTTGGCGCTCATTCGTTCACGGCGCTGATCGTCCTGATCTTCATCTACGGCGGCGTGGCCGGTCCGATTTATGGCCTCTGCGTCGCCCAGACCAACGACTATGTCGATCGCGATCAGTTCGTCGCCGCCAGCAGCGGTTTGCTGATCGTCTATTCGATCGGCGCCATTGCCGGTCCGAACATCGCGTCCTGGGTGATGGACTTGTTCGGCCCCTGGAGCCTGTGGCTCTATGTCGGCGTTGTCCTGCTTTGCCTCAGCGGTCTGGTCATGTATCGCAAGAAACGACGCGCGCCCCTGCCGGTCGAAGACCAGGGTGCCTATGTGCCGAGTGCGGTCGAATCACTGGCGACGGCCGAGATCGACCCGCGTGCCGCGCCGCCTCACCAACCGGCCAAAGACGGCGGAACGTGAAGGGAACGCCCCGCCAACTCCTTGATTCTTAACGACTTACGGTCCTGGTGTAAATTGGCAACACGGTGGCCGTTAGATCACGGTCACAGGTGGTTCAAGTGGACGTGAGGCGCCGGGCTATGCTATCCGACCATTCGTTCACCAATGGATCTCCACTGGTGGCGTGGGATCGTGTGGCGCCTGAGGCGGCATGAAGCGCGATCCTGAAAATCGAGCGTCCGTGGTTGTCAGGGCAGTTGTCTTGGGCTTTTCAGGTTTCGCGGCACGACTACTACGACTTGCGATCTCAACCGGCGGCGCTATCACGCTTGTTCTGGGGATGGCCGCTTGCGCGACGCCGCCGGAAGATCCGGTTGCGCGTCAGGCGTTTGAGGAAACCAACGATCCTCTGGAACCGCTGAACCGCTACATCTTCGACGTCAATCTTGCGATCGACGAGCTGGTCCTGACGCCGATTTCGACCATGTACGTCGAGGGTGTTCCGGAACCCTACCGCAACGGGGTCAGAAACTTTCTCCAGAACCTCAGCATGCCGATCACGATCCTGAACAGCGCGCTTCAAGGAGACGGAGAGAACACGGTCGATGCTTCGGTCTCGTTTTTCATCAACACGACTGCCGGTCTTGGTGGCATCTTCGATATACCCGGCAACTTCGATGAGGAACCGCGCCGCGAAGACTTTGGTCAGACACTTGCTGTCTGGGGCGCCGAACCCGGCCCCTATCTGGTTCTGCCTCTTATCGGCCCTTCGGATGTGCGCGATACGGTCGGCCTGGGCGTCGACATCGCCACCGACCCGACAACCTATGTCTTTTCGCCAGCCTTCAACTACGTGACGACCGGCGTGACCGCGGTTCAGTTCCGCGCCGATCAGCGGGTCGAATACGAGAATTTGAAGCGCACATCGGTTGACTTCTACGCGACGCTGCGTTCTCTCTACCGTCAGATTCGCCAGCAACAGATCAACAACGGCAATCTCGATACATCGACACTGGATTATGAACTGTCGGGCGTTGATGACTTCGATACCACTGACGATAGCGACTCTGCGGAAGCACCGTGATTGAACGCCGCCACATCATCAGATCTGGAGTTGGCCTGGTCGCGTTGACCGCCGCGCCATCCGTGGCGCTGGCTGATCAAGTCGGTGACGCCGAGTCATTCATCGAAGATCGCGGCAACAAGCTGCTCGACATCCTCGGCATGGCGCCGGGCGATGCGCGGCGCAGCGCCTTTCGCGACTGGCTGAACGGTTCGTTCAACTTGACGCTGATCGGCAAGCTTGCGCTGGGCCCGTTTCTGCATCAGGCCACGCCGGACCAGCTCGAAGCCTACACCAAGGCGTTTAGCGACTATATCGTGGTGACCTACGAATCGCGTTTCGACACCTTCACCGGTTACAACCTGGAAGTCCTGAGGGGCCGGCCGGCAGGCAGCAAGGACAGCATTGTCCAAACGCTGATTTCTTATGGAAACGACACGTTCCACGTTGATTTCCGCGTCCGCCAGGACACAGGCGACGAATTGGATGTTATCGACGTCATGGTACAGAACGTGTCGATGCTGAAGACCCAGCAGGACGAGTTCCGCTCTGTCATTCAGCGTAGCGGTCTGGAGGGCCTGATCGACGGCCTGAAGAAACAGACCGCCGACATTGAAGCGGACGCCCAAAGCTAGATCTTTCCATCGTGATGTGGTCGCTAGGGCGTGAGCCAGCCGCGCGCCTGTTGCTCGCGCACCAAATCTGAACGCTTTGCACCGAACGCTATGGCCTCGCCAAGGGTCGTTACGCCCTGCGCCGCCAGCGCATCGACCAGGCGGATATAGAGCTCGGCGGTCACCAGCGCGTCGCCCAACGCGGTGTGTCGGCCTTCGATCGTGATGCCGAATTCTTCGGCCAGGCCATCAAGAGACAAGTCCTTACGGGCCGGATCAAGGGCTGCGGCCAACAACAACGTGTCGATGATCGACGGCGGATGCCATGACGACCCGATGCGTTCGACCTCATGGACAAGCACAGTCGCATCAAAGCCGATGTTGTGGCCGACCACCACCAGATCCTCCAGCGATGTTTCGATCGCCGGCCAGCGTTCGGCAAAGTCCGGCGCGCCGGACACCATCGCATCGGTAATGCCATGGACCGCCACCGACCGCTTGGGAATAACGACGCCGGGATTGACCAGCAGATCCTGGGTCAGGGCCCGGTAAACCTGTGTGCCGTGCACGCGAACCGAACCGTATGACAAGACGCGATCGTGCTTTGCGTTAAGGCCCGTCGTTTCCGTGTCGATCACAGCGACCGAGAGATCGGCGAGCGGCGTGTCAGGACCGGCCGTCGCTGCAGGCGGTGGCAGGTCGTGCAGATCAAGCGCCAGTTCGACATGACGGCCGGCCGAGGGGCCTGTCTCCTGGAACCAGAGGACGGCGCCGCCGTGACGGACCAGGGGCACATAGCGGGCCCGGACCAAACGCCCGCCGATGATCTGAAGCTCGACATCTACACCGTTTTCGTTTGACGCTGCCTTGGCCCGCGCCTCGGCCATGGTGTGGCGGGTGAAAACGTCGTAGATGGTGGTGCCGGTGTTGGTGCCGTGTTCGCCCAGGGTGTCGCGGGCGGCGTCGTTGATGACGCTGACCAGCCCATTCTCGGTGATCACCAGAAGGCCACCGCCGACCGCTGCGACCACGTCGCGCAAACGCTCATCGGGTGCGGCGCGCTCGGTAGCCAGGCGGCCAATGTATTGACCGAGCGTGTTGTGAAGTGCCGCCAGTTCCCCACCCGCCTGATCACCTTCGGCCGGCAGAACCCGGTGTGCGGGATCGCTCAACAAAACGGCGACCGCACCGCGCAACCGCTCGACTTCGGTAAAGTGCCGTCGCACCCAGACAACGCCCGTGCCGCACAGGACGACAGCAAAGACAGCGACAAAAAAGAGGGCGGCCTGCGGCACGCCGATAAAGTCGAGCGCCAGGCTCAGGACGATCAGCAAGCCAGCCGCGGCAAAACAAGCGATCAGCCGGGCTGCCGTACTGTGCGGCCCTTGGTTCACGTCTGCCCCATCAAAAAACGTCACCGGTCAGGTCAGCCTTGATCCGTCCGCGCAAACGGTCAACCGCCTTGAGCCGGTCGACCAGCATGTCGCGTTCGCGCTTGGTCAGCGTATGCGGGTCGACAAAATAGCTTACCTTGTTGCCGGCACGAAAATCCCTGATCTGCTGACGCAGGACGATATCGGTCAAGAGCCGATAGGCGGCGCTCAGGTAGTCTTGCTCGTCGGCGCCCAACACACCGATCTCGAGTAAGGCGTCCATGCGTTTGCGGGTCGATGTGTCGACGATGCCATGTTTCAGCGCCAACAGGCGCACGGGGGCGATCAACGGCAGCAGGCCCTGATGCTTCAGGTTCATTTTTCCCTTCAGGTCGCCGGAACGCACCGTCACGAAACGGCCGAACCATCCAAGCGCCACATCGCCCTCCGCGTCATCGTGATACATGCTGCGCAGGAAGTGATGCTGGCGCGGCATCAAGGCTGCGATGAAACGGCGAAGCTCCTGAACGAAGTCCTGACGTCCGTAGACCGGACGAAAATCAAAGAAGATATCGGCCAAACGCGCCAGATTGAGGTTGTCGCGGCTCATCCACAGCTTCAGCTGCGCCTGCCACTGGCTACGTGTCTTGCGCCACAGCGGGTTGGTCGCCATGACGTTGCCGGGGCAATAGACAAACCCCAGTTCGTTCAGCATGTCGGTCATACGCGTCGCCAGTTCGATGAACCAGGCATCGATCGCGTTATGGTCATCGTCGGGATAGTCATCCAGGACGAAGCCGTTATCCTGATCGGGGAACAGGAAACTCTCACCGCGCCCCGCCGAACCCATGACCAGAACCGCGAAGGCGACCGGCGGCTCGCCAAAACCGTCATCGCGCATCGTCTGTATGGAGATGTCGACAGTACGGTGCATGACATCCAGGTTAATCTCGCTTAGCGCCTGTTGGATGTCGTCGGCATGCACGCCGTCAGCGAACAGCGTGTCGGCAATATCGACCTGAGCCTGTTTGATCTTCTTCAGGCCCGCCACCGTGTCGTCGGCGGCGAGCATGTCGATCAGGGTCAGCGTCTGGCCGGCCGCGACTTCCAAGGCGTCTTCCAACCACAGCATGCCGACCGCGAACCCGGCATCGTCCAGCACCGGCATCTGATGCACGTTGGCGTGGCGCATCCGGACAATGGCCTGGTGCATGTTGTCGTGCGGATAGGTGCTCTTGATGGGCGCCGTCATCACCCGTTCAACGGGCCCGGTGCGGTCATCCATCAGCGCGATGCGGGTCACCACGTCCCGCTCGGTGAGCAGGCCGGTGGGCAGGCCGTGTTCATCGGCCACCAACAGGCAACTCGCGCCGTTTTTCGCCAACGACGCCACCGCGTCACCGATGCTGGTGGTTGCCGGCACGATCAGCGGATCGGTTTTCATACGATCGCTTACTTTGCGGCGAAAGATATCGATTTGTGATGGCGCTTGTCGGTTCATCGTCGATCAATGATAACGCAGTGGCGGCAAGATGTTCTGATTTAGGACAGAATAAGTTCTCGTGATGAAAAAAGCTTTCACATGATAACGACTTATCGCCGGTGTGCAGATTGTGTGATTTGTCACGACCGCCCCACTTTGGTATAAACAATATGGGTTTGGGGGTGGCTTTTTCTCACTGACATTAAGATCAGGCTCAATCCGTCACCTCCTTAACTGACGAATGTTGGGGCGCGAACGTTTGTCGCGCGCCGAACTTTCGTCGGTCTTTTTGCCTGGCGAGGCAGATAGGGGAGAAGTTCGGTGGAAGCAAAAGTCTATTGGCTCTTTGCGTTCGTGTTGCTGTACTGGTGCTACTGTATCTTCTGGGGCATCAAGAGTGCACGTACGGCCAAGACGGCAAGCGATTACTTTATCGCAGGCCGCCGTCTGGGCATGTGGGTATTTGTTCTGGCGGCGACGGCGACGTCGTTCTCGGGCTGGACCTTCATGGGTCATCCCGGCCTGATTTATCGCGATGGCTTCCAGTACGCCTACGCGTCCTTCTACGCCATCACCATCCCGTTCACCGGCGTCATGTTCTTGAAGCGTCAGTGGATGCTCGGCAAACGCTTCGGCTATGTGACGCCGGGCGAAATGCTGTCGGACTATTTCCGCGGTGACGGCATACGCATTCTGACCGTTATTGTCGCCCTGCTCTTCTCGATTCCCTATCTGGGTGTCCAGCTTGGCGCCTCCGGGTTCTTGTTCTCGGTCCTGACCGACGGCGTCGTCGACAAGGACTTCGGCATGTGGATCCTGTCGCTGGTCGTCTTGATCTATGTTGCCTCCGGCGGCCTACGCGCTGTCGCCTATGTGGATACGCTGCAATGTATCCTGCTGGCGGTCGGCATCATGATCACGGGTGTCATCGCGCTCAATCTTGCCGGCGGCTGGGGCGCTCTCAACGAAGCTTACGGTGCGCTCGCCGCGACCGGCATCGGCAAATGGGGTGTGACGGAGGCTGGCCATAACGCCTACTTCGCCATACCCGGCGTCATCCAGTTCACCGCGGGCCTGGGTCAGGAGACGCCTGTCGGCGGCTTGTGGACCGGCGTCATGGTGCTGACCTACATGTTTGCCCTGATGGGCATCCAGTCAGCGCCCGCCTTCACCATGTGGTCCTTCGGCAACACGAGCCCGAAGCCGTTCGCGCCGCAGCAGGTCTGGGCCTCGTCGTTCGCGATCGGCCTGATCCTGTTCTTCTTTACGGCGGTTCAGGGCATGGGCGCCAATGTGTTGGGCGCCAACGTTCCGGTAAACGACGAGAACCTGGCAATCTCGCAGGGTCTCAATCTGGAACTCGGCAACACCGACCCGGCGCTGATCCTGGGCCGGCCGTTGGCCGAGGATGAGATCATCACCACCACCGGTCAGATCATCATGGCCAAGCCGGACTCGCTGGTGCCGTTCTACTTCAACACCATCGGCGAATCGATGCCGTGGCTGGTCGGTATTCTGGCGGTCTGTGCTCTGGCGGCGATGCAGTCGACGGGTGCGGCTTACATGTCGACTGCCGGCGCGATGCTGACCCGTGACCTCTACAAGAAGTACCTGAACCCATCGGCATCCCATACCCAGCAGAAGTTCCTGGGCCGTGTCGGTGTCGCGTTCATCGTGTTTGCCGCCCTGCTGGTGGCGACGTTCAGTTCCGATGCTCTTGTGCTCTTGGGCGGTCTGGCGGTCGCCTTCGGCTTCCAGATGTGGCCGTCGCTGGCGGCGGTGTGTTGGATTCCCTGGATCACCAAGGCTGGTGCGACGTGGGGCCTGGCCGTTGGCCTTCTGGCGGTCATCTTCACCGAGACCTTCGGTGCGACGATAGCCGGCTGGTTCGGTTTCGAACTGCCATGGGGCCGCTGGCCGTGGACCATCCACAGCGCCGGTTGGGGCATCTTGTTCAATGTCATTGTCGTGGTCCTGGTTTCCGCGGCGACGCAGAACAGCGAAGCCCGTGCCCACAGGGAGACCTATCACAGCTTCCTGCGTGAACATGCCGGCCTGTCGGAGAGCAAGCGCAAGCTGATCCCGACGGCATGGATCGTCACCATCGCGTGGCTGATCTTCGGCATCGGCCCGGGTGCCGTCATCGGCAACACCATCTTCGGTACGCCTAACGATGCCTCGACCTGGATCTTCGGCATTCCGTCGATCTGGGCCTGGCAGATCCTGTTCTGGATCCTGGGCGTCGCGATGATGTGGTTCCTGGCCTACAAGATGGAAATGTCGACCGTGCCGGACAAGGAAGTCGAGTCGTTGACCGACGACATCGGCGACCTGGCTGCCGGCAAAGCCGCGGCCGACTAACCGTCACAGCCCAGGATGTGGCAACATGCGGGGGAGGGCCTAGCCCTCCCCCGTTTTTCTTTGGTAGATAGTGTTTTATGGCCGATCTAGCTTCGCCCGAGTTCGCGCCCTATTGGGCTATTCTTCTGGCCGTCGTGCTGTTCTTTCCGGTGCGGCAGCTGATCTGGGTGATGTCCGTCAGACGCGCCGAACGCGACGGCAACGAAGATGAGGAACGCCGGCAATCGTTGCGCCGACGGGCAAGTTTCACCGCTGCCCTTCTGTGTTTCATCGTCGCCTTCCTCTACGCCAACACCTGGAATCCGTGACACCTAGAACGGCATGAACGAAGCAGTCCTCAGACGTTTCATTAAGATCACGATCGTGACGATCCTGGTCGGCGGTGTCGCCATCCTGGGCTATGACTGGTTCCAAAGTCAGGAACCCGGCGACTACTATGTGCGCGAGGGCGACATCCGCCTGAGTGACGGCAAGTTCGACGAAGCGCTGGTGAGTTTCGACAAGGCGCTTCAGGAAATGCCCGACCATCGCGGCGCCCTGATGGGCCGCGCCATCGTGTTCATTCAAACCGAACGTTACGACGATGCCATCGTCGAACTCAACTACCTCATCGACTTTCTGAACCGGACCCTGGTCGAGGAGGACCTGACCGGCAAGGGAACATTGGCCGCCGCCCACGCCAACCTGGGCATCGTCTATGATCGGCTGGGCCGCTACGAGGAGGCGCTCGACGAATACGCCCGGGCGCTCAACACCGACGAAGAATCGGTGGAGGGGCCGGGTCTGGTGCAGAAGATTTTGCATGACGCCGACCCGTCGACGGTGCGCGACCGCGCCATCTATATCTACGAGCAGCTCCAGTTGCCCGAAGACGAACGCCTGATGTCGGTCCCCGAGCTCGACGCCGAAGAACGCATGTACAAACCCTGACGTCGGGTTCAGAACTCGACGACGCCCAGGACATCCTGCAACAGGACAAGACAGAAGAAGACGGCGGCAATACAGCCGAACAGCTGATGCACGAAGTCGCCGTTGCCGTCCTCGTCGCGGAACCGTATGCCGCGCCAGGCGATAAATGCGGTCACGGCCAGAAACAGAACGTTGAGGGGCATCTCCCACTCGCCGGCGGACTCAAACATGATGCCTCAATCGCTGGTTTGGCCTGACTGCAGGTCGTCGGATTCGAAGAACGGCGGCAAGACGGATGTCGCGCGTGTCTCCGGCGCCAGTTGCGCCAGGGCGAGGCTACCGGCCATGGCGAAGACAATCCAGAACACGGCCATACCGAAGCGGCGATAGCCCTGCGGCGGTGTGCGGTAGTAATCGCAGTCGTAGCGGTGAAAGCCCGGCTGGCTGTCATCCAGTTCGTCGCGCTCGTCGGCCTCGATGATGCTGCGTGCATAGTGGCGCGCCCAGATCGGCACCTCGCCTTTGAACATGTAACGCTCGAACAGCCCGTCGACCATGGATTCCGGCATCTCTTCGCCATGCCACGATGCATAGGCGAGCTGCAGCAATTGAAACTCGCCGATCTGCAGCAGGTTCGCCGCCTGCGCGACGTCACCACGATCGGACGGCTCCTCTTGGTCGGGACGCAGCAGCGTCTGGAAAAAACCAGCCATGGCCTATCATACCGCCGAATGGCCGGGCGGCGAATGCTACGATTTTGTGATCGCGCACGTGTCGTTTAAGGGCGTCGTGCGTCGATATGGAGGTGCAAAGCGCCTCGCGCCTCCAGGGCTTCGGCGCGCAGGGCGCTCAGCTTCACCCGCACGTTGAAATAGTCCTCACCCAGGGCCTCGCGCACATGACGGCCCTCGTCGCTGGTCGCGAAAGCGTGCTCGCGCCGCGCCACCTCGGCCGAATTGGCGGTGTGGTCCTTGATCGCCACGTCCACAAACCCGGCATCGGCCAGCGCTGCCTCATAGGCCGGCCGACCCTCATAGTGGAAACTCAGACCGAACGTCTTCAGCATACCCACCCAATCCGCGAACAGCGCGGCAGCTTTGCCATCGGCCTCGCCATCCAGAAAATCGGCGCACAGGAAGCGGCCACCGGGTTTTAGGACGCGGAAGACGTCGGCGAACAACGCCGGTTTGTCGGCGACATGGCAGATCACGTCCTTGGTAAAGACGATGTCGACAGAGCCGTCAGGCGCCGGCAGCGCACCGGGCACCATGTGCACGAAGTCTACGCGATCGCCCAGGCCGGCCTCCTGGGCCGCGACCGTGGCGCGTGCAATGGAGTCGGCCTCGATGTCGACGCCGATCACGTGCTTGGCGCCGAAGGCATCGGCCAGCATCAAGGCCGCGCCGCCAATGCCGCAGCCAAGATCCAGGACGTCGAGCCCGGCGATGTCGACGCCTTCCAGAATCTCCACCACCTCCGGTGCGGCGCCCGGTGACAGGAAACCCTTGCCATAGACCATCTGCATCCCGGCGATCACACGGTCACTGTACTGGCTCTGAAACGACATACCCGCTGTTCTCCCGACGCCATGCATGACTCTGATCTGAGACGCGCTAATCTATCGCCCAATCCAGGGAGGCTCATACCATGGTGATGTCACGTCCGGAAATCGTTGGCACCTTCGGTGTCGTCACCTCGACACACTGGCTGGCCAGCGCCGCCGGCATGGCGATGCTTGAGAAAGGCGGCAACGCGTTCGATGCCGCCGTCGCCGTGGGCTGCGTTCTGCACATTGTTGAACCCGAACAGAACGGTCCGGGCGGCGATTGCCCGCTCATCCTGTGGAGCGCGACGAAGGAGAAGGTCGAGGTGATCTGCGGTCAGGGCGTGGCACCCCGGGCGATCTCCAGCGGTGCGTTGCGCGATATGGGCCTCGACGTCATGCCCGGCGTCGGTCACCTGCCGGCGGTCGTTCCCGGCAGCTTCGGCGCCTGGATGCGCCTGCTGCACGACTATGGCTCGCTCACGGTACGTGACGTCCTGGAACCGGCGATAACGGCCGCGCGCGACGGTTTTCTGATGAAACCCGGTGTCGCCAACGTCATCGCACGGTCCGGCGGCTTCATGAAGCAGTACTGGCCGAGCTCGGCGGAGGTCTACCTGGTCAACGGCGAAGCGCCGGAGGCCGGCGGCCTCTACAGCCTGCCCGCCCAGGGCGACACCTATGCCCGTATCGTTGAAGAGGCGGAAGCCGCAGGCAGCGACCGTGAAGCGCAGGTCGAAGCGGCGCGGCGCGCCTGGTACGAGGGGTTTGTCGCCGAAGCCATCGACCAGTTCATGCGCGAACCGGTGATGGACACCTCCGGCGAAAGCCACAGCGGCTACATGACCGGCGACGATTTGGCCGGGTGGCGCGCCGAGGTCGAGGAGCCCGTCACCTACGACTACGGCGACTACAAAGTCTGCAAGGCCGGGCCCTGGGCGCAGAGCCCGATCTTCCTGCAGCAATTGGCACTGCTCAAAGACTATGACCTTCAGGCCATGGATCCGGTGGGACCGGAGTTCATCCATACGGTCCAGGAATGCGCTAAACTCGCGATCGCCGACCGCGAGGCCTTCTATGGCGATCCGAAATTTGTCGACGTGCCGCTCGCCGAACTCCTGTCCGACGACTACAACGCCGAGCGGCGCAAGCTGGTCGGCGAGGACGCCCGTCTCGACCTGCCGCCGGGCCACATCGACGGTTATGGCGGCGAGGTGCGGCTGAGGGCGCACGGCTCGACCAACGTCGCCCATCACGAGATGACCATGGAAGGTGAAGGCGGTGAACAGAAGAACCCTGACTGGGCGCAGTTCATCGCCGAAAACCACGGCGATACCTGCCATTTCGACATCATCGACCGCTGGGGCAACATGATTTCGGGCACGCCGAGCGGCGGCTGGCTTTCCGGCTCGCCGGTGGTCCCCGGTCTGGGTTTCCCCGTGTCCGTGCGCGGCCAGATGTTCTGGCTCGACGACGATCATCCCAACGGCCTGGCGCCCGGCAAACGTCCGCGCACCACGCTGACACCGACGCTGGCGCTGCACAACGACGAGCCCTATCTGGTGTTTGGCACACCCGGCGGCGACCAGCAGGATCAGTGGGCGCTGCACGCCTTCCTGCGCCATGTGCACCATGGCATGAACCTGCAGGAAGCCTGCGACGCCCCCTCGTTCTACACCGACCACGTGCCCAGCTCGTTCTATCCGCGCGAATGGCTGCCGGGTCATCTGGCCGTCGAAAGCGACCTGCCACGCGGTACCATGGCCGAGCTCGACCGCCGTGGGCACAAGCTGGAGATCTTCGGCAAGTGGGGCCACTACAACTCGATCACCATGGCGTCCAAACGCGGCAAGACGCTGCGCGCCGGCGCCAGCCCCCGCCGCGAGCAATGCTATGCGATAGGCCGGTGAAACGCGGCCGCGCGTAGGAAACGGCGCGCGCCGCCGTTGAAAGACATGGCCAAGCGTTTCTTCAACCTGCTGGCGGCGGCCTTGACGCTGGCTGCTGCACTCCTGCGGGCAGGGCTGGCCCAGGCCGACACTCTGGAGCATGGCGGCCTCGAACGTGCCTTTGAGGTCTATGTGCCCGACGGCATCGCCATGCCGGCACCGGCCGTCGTGTTGCTCCACGGCGGTGGTGGTTCGGGTAAGCAGTTGCGCCGGCACACCGACTTCAACGATCTGGCCGACGAGGCCGGCTTTATCGTCATCTATCCCGAAGGCATCGACGGCCACTGGAACGACGGACGCGACGATCCCTGGCTCGACAGTCAGGCGGCGGCGCAACACGACGACGTCGGTTTCATTACCGCCATGCTGGACCGTCTTATCGCTGACGGCCTGATCGACCCACAGCGCGTCGGCGTTGCCGGCATATCGAACGGCGGCATGATGACGCAGCGCCTGGCCTGCGAAACACCCGAACGGTTCATCGGTTTCGCGGTCGTCGCCGCGAACATCGCGGTCGGCCAGGAATGCCCTGGCGGTAGACCAGCGCCGATGCTGTTCATCCATGGCAGCAACGATCGGCTGGTTCCCTATGACGGCGGTCCCATCGGCCTTCCCGGCGGCAAGGCGCGCGGCACCGCCTGGTCGGTACGGGATACGCTGGATGCCTGGGCGGCGCGAAACCGCTGTACCGGCCGGGTGCTTAGCGCCCGTATCGATGACCGGCCGCTGGACGGCACCGCCGTCGACGTCATCGACTACACGGGCTGCACAGTTCCGCTACGCCATATCCTGATCGACGGCGGCGGCCACACCTGGCCTGGCACCGGAGCACGGCTGGTCAACCTGATCACCGGACGCTCGAGCCGCGAGATCGACGGAAACGTCGCCATCTGGGCGTTCTTCGCCGCCCAGCCCTGATCGCCCCCGTCATCTGCCGTCGGGCGGTGGACCGGCACGAAAGGACTGACCTTCCGTGCCGGCACCACGTGGCCGTAACCGATTGATGCGGCCTTTCAGCAACGCAGGCGCAACAGGCCGAATGTTGCGGCGAGCACGGCATAGGACCCCGCCAGCAAAAGGTAACCAGCCTGCCAGCCGACGGCCGCACCGACCGTCCCCACAACGAGTGGTCCGAGGAAGTAGCCGACACCCCACGCCACATAGTAGCCACCCGAGACCGTCGCTCTCAGGGACACATCGACGGTCTCGCAGAGATAGGCCATCGACGCGACGCAGAATGTGCCGAGTCCGATGCTGGCAAGCATGAACGGTCCGTAAACCCAGGGATGGGGTGCCCACGGCAGCACACCGAAACCTAGTGCTGCAAAGGCAAGACCCGCCGCCATGAAGCGGTGCCGGCCGTGCCTGTCCGACAGGGGACCGACGATCAGCTGGGCGACGCTGATCGAGAGATAGAACACGACAAAAAAGACACCGACATCCTGGTTGTCGAACGCCCTGTGAAGGACGAGCGAGGCCGGCAGCACGCTGATCACGACACCGTATCCCGCGCCAAAGAGCAAGATGCCGACGAGCGCGATGATCGGACCGCTCGTGGTCAGAAGGCGCACGAGGTGACGCCACGACGGCACCGATCCGATGGCCCGCCCGGCATGCCTGGGCGTTCGCGCCAGGAAGACCAACACCGTGACGCCAGCCGCGAAACACAGGCCGGCAAAGACCAGAAAGGGACCGCTGCCTTCGCCTGTCGGAAACAGAAGAATGCCGAGCATTGGACCAGCCGTCAGACCACCATGGATCGCGGCGTTATAGATGCCGATGGCCCTGCCCTTGGCCTCGGCATACATGAGCGATAGCAGGGCCGGACCCAGGGCCCAGACCGGTGCCTCGCCGACTCCCTGAATGAGACGGCCCAACAAAATGGCAACCGACGAACCGGCAAAGGCAAACACGAGGCCGGCGGCGCAACAAAAAGCACAGCCGATAACCAGGAAGGTCTTGGCGCCAAACCGATCGGCCAGAGCACCAATCGGCAGCAGCACCAGGACATAAGACACCGCGAAGACCGAGGCGATAAGACCGACATCGCGCAACGATCCGGAAAACACCAGCATCCGCTGAGGCAAGATGGCAACGATCATGCCGACTCCAATCATCAGCAAGAACGCCGCAAGGCACACAACAAGGAGAGACCGTTCTCCCGACATGACATGAACTCCACATAGGCGACCGCACGCCGCCGCATCGAAGCGGCGTCGATTTGGTCGCGATGACAATGTGAAGGGCTTGGGAAACCGACAGCGTATCGCCCGACCGCTTGCACACGGCGTGCGGCAACGGCGTCAATCAAGTCGATCGACAAACGCTAGTTAGCTATGTCCCTGCCTGCCCTTCGGCGAAGGGCGCGTGTGGCGGTCGAACCGCCCGATGACGACGCCCTAGAGCGCGTCCGGTGGTGGCGGGGAGGAAAGAGACATTCGAATGGTGAACGTCTGGTCCATAACCTGTCGGCCTTTGTGTGGCGTGATCATCTCGCCTAGGCGAGCGACAGCGGTTATAGCTTTTCGTGCGCCTGGCCGGCAAGCCCGATTGACCGGGAAATCCCAACGCGCAGGTTGAAGCGGGGGTGGTGCCGGCGAACCCGTCACGCTAGGGTCCATGCGGGGTCGAGGCACGACAGATACGGATCAATCCGCTAGGGGGACAGCATGGCAGACTGCCACACCACGATCGGCGACTATCTTGGCCAGCGTCTGCGCGACATCGGTATCGAGCACTATTTCGCGGTTCCCGGCGACTACAACCTGATCCTGTTGGATGAGCTTTTGAAGGTCGACGGCCTGGAGATGATCGGCTGCTGCAACGAGCTCAATGCCGGTTATGCGGCCGACGGCTATGCGCGCGAACGCAACGGTCCGTCAGCCCTGGTCGTGACGTTCAGCGTCGGCGGCCTGAGCGCGGTCAACGCTGTGGCCGGCGCCTATGCCGAGGACATGCCGCTGATCGCGATCTCCGGCGGCCCCAACACCAATTCCGAAGCCGAGTACGAATATCTGCACCACTCGCTCGGCGAGCTCGACTACAAGTATCAGCGCGAGATCTTTTCGCGGGTCACGGTCGAAAGCGTCATCGTGACCGATCCCATGCGCGCGCCGATCCAGATAGACCGGGCCATCGAGACGGCGTTGAAGCTGCGCAAGCCGGTCTACATCGAAATCGCGTGCAACATCGCCGGCGCGCTGACGTCCGAGCCGCCGAAACGGACGTTCACGCCCCACATTCCGAGCGACCCGGCCGCGCTGGAAGCCGCGGTCGAGCATGCCGCACGCTTGCTGAACGGCGCCGAAAAGCCGGTGCTGCTGGCCGGCGTCAAGATGCGGCCTGCCGGCGCGATCGAGGCGACGCGCAAGCTGCTGGATGCGACGTCCTATCCCGCGGCCAGCATGCCCAACGCCAAGTCGATGATCGAGGAGGATCATGATGGCTACATGGGGATCTATTGGGGTCCTGTGAGCGATCCCGGCTGTAGCGAAATTGTCGAGTCGGCCGATGTCTGTCTGGCCGTCGGGCCGGTCTTCACCGACTACACGACGACCGGCCATCGTGCCGCGCTCAATATTGATCACGTCATCAGGGTTGATCCGACCTGTGTCCGCTTCCCCGACATGGTCTACAGCCGGGTCGCAATGGCCGAGTTCCTGGAGGCGCTGACGCCGAAGCTCAACAAGAACGATAGCGCGCTGGTCAACTATCGCCGCATCGCCGACACACCGCAGCCGCGCGCCGGTGACGCGTCAGACAAGGACCTGACGGTCCGCTTCCTGTTCGATAGGGTACGCGACCTCATCACCAGCGACAGCACCTTGCTAGTCGAAACCGGCGATTCCTGGTTCAACGGCATGGACGTGCCGCTGCCCGGCGGCGCCCGGTTCGAAATCCAGATGCAATACGGCTCCATCGGCTGGTCTGTCGGCGCGGTGCTTGGCTATGCCATCTCGAACCCGGACAAACGCCTGGTGGCCTGTATCGGCGACGGCTCGTTCCAGCTGACGGCGCAGGAAATCTCGACCATGATCCGCTACGGCATGAAGCCGATCATCTTCCTGATCAACAACGGCGGTTACACGATCGAGGTCGAGATCCACGACGGCCCCTATAACGTCATCAACAACTGGAACTACACCGGCCTGATTGACGTCTTCAACAGCGACAGCGGCAAGGGCTGGGCGACCAAGGTGACGACCGAGGCCGAGCTGGACGCCGCCGTCGAGAAGGCGACCCAGCATGACGGGCTTTCCTTCATCGAAGTCGTCATCGATCGCGACGACTGCAACAAGAACCTGCTGCGCTGGGGCAACCGTGTCGCGCGCAACAACGGCCGTCCGCCACGCTCGACCGGGGACTCGATCGGCACCCGCTGACACAGCGACCAGAAGAGGTGGCTCAGTCGGCCGCAGCCAGAGCCGGCGATGCCGACTGGATCGGCGGGAAATCGTCCGGTGTGATCGTCTCGCGTTCCAGCAACAGCTTGGCGCCGTCCTCAAGATCCGTGGCGTGCTTGCCGAGCAGCGCCTTGGCCTTGTCATAGGCCTCGTCAAGCAACTGGCGTACCGCCAAGTCGACTTCGCGCGCGGTGGCTTCGGAATAGTCCTTGGGCCGCATGTTGACGATGTTGTCGCCGAGATAGCTTGAACGTTCGCCTTCCAGCACCGCCTGGCCAAGCTCCGCTGTCATGCCGAAGCGCGTCACCAGTTGGCGCGCGACATCGGTCGCCTTGGCCAGGTCGTCGGCGGCGCCGGTCGAGATGTTGCCGAAGGTAATCTCCTCGGCCGCGCGGCCGGCGAGCAGCACGGTCATGCGATGCTTCAATTCGTCGGTCGTGATCAGGAACCGGTCCTCGGTCGGACGCTGCAGCGTGTAACCCAAAGCGCCGATAGAGCGCGGAATGATCGAGACCTTGTGCACGGGATCCATGCCGGGCAAGGACGCTGCGGCCAACGCGTGGCCCATTTCGTGATAGGCGACGCGCTTGCGTTCTTCGGGCTTCAGCAGCCGGCTCTTTTGTTCCGAACCCGCGACGATCCGTTCGACCGCGTGCGTGAAGTCCTCCATGATGACGTCGTTGCCGCCACGCCGCGTGGCGACGATCGCGGCCTCGTTGACCAGATTGGCCAGGTCGGCGCCGGTGAATCCCGCCGTGATGCCGGCGATCACGTCAGGGTCGATCTCGGTGGCCGCTTCAATCTTCTTCAGATGCACCCTGAGGATCGCCGCGCGGCCGAGCTTGTCGGGCCGGTCGACCACCACCTGACGGTCGAAACGTCCCGCGCGCAGCAGCGCGGGATCCAGGATTTCCGGCCGGTTGGTGGCGGCCAGCAACACGATGCCGCCACGCGGGTCAAAACCATCGAGCTCGGCCAGGAGCTGGTTCAGCGTCTGCTCCTTTTCGTCGTGGCCGCCCATGCCGCCGATGGCGGAGCGGGCGCGGCCGAGGGCATCGAGTTCATCGATAAAGATGATGCACGGTGCGGCCTTGCGCGCCTGTTCGAAGAGATCCCGGACGCGCGCCGCGCCGACACCGACGAACATCTCGACGAATTCGGAGCCCGAGATGGAAAAGAACGGAACGCCCGCCTCACCAGCGACGGCACGCGCCAGAAGCGTTTTGCCGGTGCCGGGAGGCCCGACCAGTAAGGTTCCCTTGGGCACGTGGGCGCCCAGGCGTTCGTATTTCGACTTGTCGGTCAGGAACGCGACGACCTCCTGCAGCTCCGCCTTCGCCTCGTCGACACCGGCGACATCGGCGAACGTCACGCCGGTCTCCTTTTCGACATAGACCTTGGCCTTTGACTTGCCGACGCTCATCATGCCGCCGAAACCCTGCTTGTCAGCGACCTTGCGAAAGATGAACAGCCACAGGCCCAGGAACAGCAGCATGGGCAGAATCCAGGCGAGGATCGACGACAGCCAGTTCTGGTCTGTGCCGCCGGTGATCTTGACGCCGTACTTTTCGAGCTCGGCCGCGAAATCGGGTTCAACCCGGTTGGTCCTGAAGAACTCCCGGCCATCCTGAGGCGAGACGAAACGGCCCTCGATCCGGGTCTCCGTCACCGTCACCTCGGCGACCTTCCCATCTTGTAGTGCGGTCATGAACTCGCTGTAGGAAAGGTCGACGACCTGTTGGGCCGCGAACCAAAACTGAAAAGCAAAAATCATCGCGAATGCGATGATCAGGTAGACAAGATTAAACCGATGTTTTGGGTTCACCGCCCGCGCTCCGGGGTGTTGTCGTTTGCTTTATCGCGCCTTTCCGGCGTCAGTCGTCGTCGACCGGCTCCTTGCCCATGACGCGCATCACGTCACCGGAGCTAATGTCGTCACTCGACATCAATTGCTTGACGATCGGGTCGGCAAGCACTTCGTCAAGCGCGGGTTCGCTCCGCAAATCGTCGCGGCCCTGGGCTTGGCGAACCAGCGCGTTCAACCTGTCGGCCTCAGGCGGCGTTGGATCGGCGACACGTTGCGCCGATTCGGGACCGCGTACCGCGCGCAAGGCAAATCCGGTCAAGAAGTCCAGTTGTCGAATCATCGGCGTGCATCCCCCAATAGATGCGCCGCCACGGCGATTTGCCTCATGGACCGGTCTTTGCGCCGATACCGCCGTCAGCGGGTGATATGCGCTCGACAAACCAATCGCGACACCCTTCGCCCGTTGTTCCAGGTGCCAGGGAAATCATAGCGCAGAGCCCGGTTCCACGGTTTGATTTCGATCAAACCCTGCGTTTTCAAAGGGTTACGCAGTCATAACGTGGACTAATGGGGGTCAGAGACCCGTTTTCGAGTCGCTAGGAAGCGCCGAACCGCGCGTAGTCGATGGCGGTATCCTTGTCGAGCGCACGGTCGACCGGCGCCATCGGGTACTTCAAGCCGGTGGCGCAGTTGTAGAGCACCGCCGTCTCGTCCGGCTTGACCCTGCCGTCGGCCAACGCGCGGGCATAGGCAGCAACCGTTGCGGCACCTTCCGGGCACAGCAAAAGGCCGTCTTCGGCGGCGACCTTGTCGCGGGCGGCGAGGATTTCGTCATCGGGTAGCGCCACGGCAAAACCGCCGGATTCGTTGACCGCGCGGATGATCAGGAAGTCACCGACGGCGATCGGCACACGGATACCGGCGGCAACCGTATGCGCGTCTTCCCACAGCGGCGCATGTTCCTCACCGGCTTCCCAGGCCCGCACGATGGGCGCACAGCCCTCTGCCTGCACCGCGACCATGCGCGGCATCGGCCCATCGATCCAGCCCATGGCTTTGAGCTCATGAAACGCCTTCCACATGCCGATCAGGCCGGTGCCACCGCCGGTCGGGTAGAAGATGACATCAGGCAAACGCCAGCCCAGCTGCTCGGCCAGTTCCAGCCCCATCGTCTTCTTGCCTTCGATGCGATAGGGCTCCTTCAAGGTCGAAACATCGAACCAGCCGACCGCCTCCTTGCCCTCACCGACAATGCGGCCGCAATCGTTGATCAGGCCGTTGACCTTCCAGACTTCCGCGCCCTGCTGCTGGATCTCGCGCACGTTGATGTCCGGCGTATCGGCGGGGCAGAAGACCGTCGCACGCTGGCCGGCGCGGCGTGCGTAGGCCGCCATCGCGGCCCCGGCGTTGCCGTTGGTCGGGATTGCCAGGTGCTGCAGTCCGAACTCCTTGGCCATCGACACGGCCAGGCACAGCCCGCGGGCCTTGAACGAGCCGGTCGGCAGACGCCCCTCGTCCTTGATTATCGCCTTGCCCGGCTCTGCGCCAAACGCCGGTGCTGACCGTTCAAGTGGGATCAGCGGTGTCACGACCTCGCCCAGTGAAACCCGGTTCTCCGGATTGGTCACCGGCAAGAAAGGCGCGTAACGCCAGAATCCCGGTGCCTTCGATGCTGCGATATCGTCCTTCGAGACGGCTGACGCCAACGCATCGAGATCGTAACGGACCAAGAGCGGACGACCGACCTCCGAAAGGCCATGAACCCGACCGGCCTCATAGCGCTCGCCGGTCATCGAGCACTCCAGATGGGTCACGAATGTCTGCGTCATGTCAGGTCTGCCATTTCCTCAGCAACAATCTCGACGATCAATCGGCAATCGTCTTCGTCGAAGGTCAGCGGGACACGCATATCGCAGGTCTTCGACAGCACGGCCAGTGTCTTCGGCAAGGCAGGTTGTTCGCCCAGGTAATGCCAACTGTCATAGCGGCTGGTGAAACCGCGGGGTTCGTCGTCGCCGAACCACTTGAGCTCGACGCCACGGTCCAGGCAGCGCGCGACAAGCACCGGCACCTGGTCGTGCGGGAGACCTTCGGCGAAGAATTGGATGGAACTGCCGACATAGTCTTCGCGGCCATCGCGTTCGGGCACATGGACGCCCGGAATGGCGCGCAGACCGGCTTCCAGCACGCGATAGCGCGCGTTCCAGCGGGCGACCTGGTGGTCGAGATCGCCGAGTTGGGCGTTCAAGATGGCGGCACGCAGGTTGTCCATACGGCCGCTGAAGTTGGCCGTCTCCAGACGCACCTTGCGGAACACCTCTTCCGACGGCGCGGCGCCATGGCGTTCATAGAGCATGTACGACCCCGAATGGACGATCGCGCGTGCGGCGATCTCCGGATCATCGGTGGTCAGCAACCCGCCCTCGCCCGAGTTGATGTGTTTGTAAGTCTGGGCGCTGAAACAGGCGACCCGCCCGAAGTTGCCCGAGCGCACGCCGTCCCAGCGCGCGCCCATGGTGTGAGCGCAATCCTCGATCAGCGTGATGTCGAATTCGTCACAGATCGCCACGATGGCCGCCATGTCGCCGATATGGCCGCGCATGTGGGAGAGCATCAGGAACCGCGCGCCGCTGGCCTCGGCCTTGGCCCTCAAGTCGTCGAGGTCGATGTGATAGCCGGCGTCGATCTCGATCAGCACCGGTATGCCGCCGGCGGCATGAATGGCGCCGGGTACGGGCGCCAGCGTATAGGCGTTGGCCAGCACCTTGTCGCCGGGTTTGAGGCCGGCCGAACGCATGGCGAGATGCAGCGCGTAGCCGCCGGACGTGCATGCCAGGCAATAGGCCGTGCCCTGAAAGGCGGCGTAGGCAGCCTCCAGCTTCGAGGCCTCGGAGACTTCGCCCGGCTCGGTGTTGTAGCGGTGCAGCCGGCCGGACTGCAGGACCTCGAGCGCGCGCGCGATACCCGCTTCGGGAATCGGCTCCTGTTGCGTAAAGGACTTGGTGAAGCGCCGGGGCGGCGCCTCACTCGTAGCGTTTCTGCTCGTAGACATCGAACTCCCAGTTCTGGCCGGGGTAGTACTTACGCAAGCGCCAGTCGCAGGCGCGCGCATGGCCTTCCATGCCCTCGATGCGAGAGATCCGCGATCCCGCCGCGCTGAAGGTCAGGTTCGCCGCTTCATCGAGCTGCTGATAGGTTAAGACCTTCATGAACTTCTGGACGTTCAGCCCGCCGGTGTAACGCGCCGCGCGCCTTGTCGGCAGGATGTGATTGGTGCCCGAACACTTGTCGCCATGGGTCACCGTGCTGCCCTCGCCCAAGAACAGCGAACCGTAGCAGCGCAGGTTGTCGCGCCACCAATTGAGATCCTCGGCGATCACCTGCAGATGCTCCGGCGCGTATCGGTCGGCGACCGCGCAGGTTTCCTCGCGGCTGTCGCACACGACGATCTCGCCATAGTCGCGCCAGGCGTCGTGGACCACCTGCGGTTCCGGCATGTCATCGGCAACATCGGGCAGGATGCGCGTGACGGTCTCGGCGATGTCGCGCGATGTCGTGAAGAGCCAGACCGGCGAGTTCGGCCCATGCTCGGCCTGAGACACCAGGTCGACGGCGATGGTCATGGGATCGGCGCTGTCATCGGCGATGATCGCCGACTCGGTGGGCCCCGCGAAAAGATCAATGCCGACCTCGCCGAACAGCAGGCGCTTGGCTTCGGCGACATAGGCATTGCCGGGACCGGCCAGGATATCCGCCGGTCGGCAGCCAAAGAGACCGAACGCCATGGTCGCGATCGCATGAACGCCGCCCATCTCCAGGATCATGTCGGCACCGGCCAGGTCCATGGCAAACGCGACTGCCGGATCGATGGAATCGCCGCGCGGCGGCGAACTGGCAACCACCATGGGTACGCCCGCCACTTTCGACGTCGAGACGCTCATGATCGCTGATGCCGCATGGGCATAACGCCCGCCAGGCACATAACAGCCGGCGCAATCGACCGGCACCAACCGCTGACCCAGTTTGACGCCGGGCACGGTCTCGATCTCGAACCCGTGCAGACTGTCACGCTGAGCTTCGGCAAAGCGGCGCACCTGGTCATGGGCAAACCGGATGTCGTCCTTGACCGTCTCCGGCACGGTCGCAATCAGATCCCGTCGTTTCTGATCGGACAACACGAAGTCGCCACCGCGCCCGTCAAATTTTTCAGCGTATTCGGCGACCGCCGCCTCACCACGCGCGCGGATGTCATCCAGCATCGACGCCACCGTCGCTTTGACAGCGACATCGTCGGCTTCCGGTTCCCGCGCTGCCTTCTTGAAGTGGTCCATAACGTCGTTCCTTCTAAGCGCGCGGCCGTTCGTTGGCCGGATCGAAGATCGGCTCTGCGACCACCGTTGCGGGATACCGCGTGCCGATGATCTGGATTTCGAGCTGCGTGCCTTCGCCGGCGCTATCGACCGGCAGGAAACCCATGGCGATATTCTTGTCGACGGTGAAACCGTAACCGGCCGATGTGACGGCACCCAGGAGCCGCTCGCCGTCATAGATGGGATCGCCTGCGTGGGCCGACGCGATGTCGCAGTCGACGATCATCGGTACGAAACGGCTGGCGACGCCCTCCTGCTTCTGCTGCATCAAAGCGCCCCGACCGATGAAGTCGCCCTTGTCGAATCGGACGAACCGTTCAAGACAGGTTTCAAGCGGTGTGCGTTCGGTGATCAGGTCCGCCTTCCAGTGGCGGTAGCATTTCTCGAGCCGCATGGCCTCGTTGGCGAGCGAGCCGAAGTGGACGAGACCCAGGTCCGCGCCGGCCGCGACAACGCGATCATAGACCACCTGCTCGTGGTCGGCGGGCATGTGGATTTCCCAGGCGAGTTCGCCGGTGAAACCGACGCGCATAACCTCGGCCTCGCACGATCCGACATCGATGCGCTGCGCACTCAGCCACGGGAAGGCTGGGTTCGACAGGTCGGCATCGGTCAGCCGCCCCAGCAGCTCGCGCGAGCGTGGCCCGGCGATCGCCAGACACTGATGGCTTGCGGTCAGGTTCATCAGCGTGACGTCTTCGCCGGCCAGGTTCTGATTGAGCCAATCCCAATCGTGATACTCGGCGGGCGCGGCGCTCAACAGCCAGAAGCGGTCCTCGGCCAGGCGGTTGACCGTGGCCTCGCCGACGACGCGTCCGTTCTCGTTGCAGAAATAGGCGAGGCCTACGCGCCCAATCTTGGGCAACCGATTTGTGCTGAGACGGTCGAGATAGGCCGCAGCGTCCGGGCCGGCCAGCTCGAAGCGGGTGAAACCGCTGATCTCCATGACCCCCACCCGCTCGCGCACGGCCTTGCATTCGCCGGCCACCACATCGAACCATGTGGAGTGGCGGAAACTCGGCACATGCGTGAAGTCCGGATCGTCGGGTCTGTAGTAGAGCGCGCGCTCCCAGCCGTTGATCACGCCGAACTCCGCGCGTGCTTCCTTCAGCACCGGATAAAGCTGCGTGGTCTTGGCGGGCCGACCGGCAGGCCGATGCTCGTCGGGCATGTGGAAGCGAAACTCGTTCTGGTAGTCCTCGATGGCGATCGCCGTCGTGTAGGCAATGTCGACGTGACCGGTGAAACGGCGGGGGTCGAGCGCCCAGGTATCCCACTCGGCTTCGCCATGCACCATGATCTCGGCCAAGAGCTTGCCGTGGCCGCCGCCTTCGCCGATACCGGCGCGCAGGCCGAGACACGCATAGGCGTTATCGACGCCGGGGACCTTGCCGATCAGCGGTAAACCGTCAGCCGAATAGGTGATCGGGCCGTTGATGTTGCGCTTGATGCCAGTCTCTGCCAGTACCGGCAAGCGCTCGAAGACGCGGTCCATGTTATCGAGCAGACGATCGAGATCGTCGGGACACAGCGACATCGTGAAATCAGGCGAAATGCCGTCGAGCCCCCAGGTCTTGCAACCCTGTTCGTAGATACCGACCAACAGGCCCGTGCGTTCCTGGCGGCTGTAGAAGTCGTCGCCGGGATCACGGATGATCGGCACCCGGCGGTCCATGGCGGCGAGTTCCGGGATCTCCTCGGTCACGAAGTACTGGTGCTCCATCGACATGACCGGATGGGTGACGCCGATCATCGCGCCGACCTCGTTGACCCGGTAGCCCGTCGCGTTGACGATCTTCTCGCAGGTGATGTCGCCGTCCTTGGTGTGGACGACCCACTCGCCGCTTGCCTTGCGGTCGATCGCCTCGACCGGGTTGAAGCGGTAGATTTCGGCACCGGCGTTGCGTGCGCCGCGCGCCAGCGCCTGGGTCAGGCCGCTGGGATCGATATCGCCGTCAACGGGATCCCACAGCGCGCCCATGAGACCATCGGTCTTCATCAAGGGGTGGCGCCGCCCACATTCGTCAGCGGGCAACAGCTCGAAGTCGACACCCATGCCTTTGGCCATGCCGATGAAGTGGTTGTAGCCGTCGATATGGTCCTGGGTGTGGGCCAGCCGGATGCCGCCGGTGATGTGGTAGGTGATCGGGAAATCCGCGTCGGCGGCCAGCTCGGCATAAAGCTGGGTCGAATACTTCTTGAGCCCGACCATCACCTGGATCGCGCCGAACTGTGTGACCTGGGCGGCCGCATGCCAGGTCGATCCGGACGTCAGCTCGTCGCGCTCGACAAGCACGACGTCGTCCCAGCCCTCTTTGGTCAGGTGATAGAGCGTGCTGCATCCCCCGATGCCACCGCCAATCACGACCACCCGCGCATGTGTTTTCACCGGCGCCTTCCTCCCATAACCGCGCCCTTTGAGCGCTAATTGCCACCCGCGGCAACGTCAAACGGCTTCGGCGATTCTGACCTGCCGCTTCGGTTTTCTCGAAGCACCAATTCGGAGTCGTTGCGGACGGTCAAAATCATGCAAAAATCACCCCTGGAGACACGAACGTGGACGGGAGATACGGCCTGCCATGTCATCTGAAGAACCGAGAGCGGGACGGCGCGGCAGGGCCGCGCGAGTCGCCGCGCGGACCGCTGACCAACCAGAGGTCAATCCCTGCCCGCCGGGCCAAAAGGGCGGTCAGTACCGGCCCCTGACCGATGACGGATTGCGGGCGGTCTATCAAACGGCACTCCGCATCCTCGACGAGATCGGTATGGCCGAGGTACCGGCGGCGCTGCACGAAAAGGCGCTTGAAGGCGGTGCCCAAGTCAACGCGCTCGGCCGCCTATCCTTCCCGCAAGCCATGGTCGAGGACATCATCGACGGCGCGGCGAAGTCCTTCGTTTTTCATGGCCGCGATGCCCGGCACGACTTCGAGGTCGGCGGCGACCGGGTGTTCTATGGCACCGGCGGCGCGGCCGTGCAGACGCTGGACCTGGATACCGGCCTTTACCGTCCCTCGACGCTGGTCGACCTCTACGACTTCACGCGCCTGGTCGACACGCTGACCAATATCAGCTGGTTCACGCGCTGCTGTGTCGCGACCGACGTGCCGGACAACCTGGATCTCGACATCAACACCGCCTACGCGCTTGCCGCCGGCACCACCAAACCGGTCGGCACCAGCTTTACCATCGGCGACTACCTCGACCCCATCGTCGACATGTTCGACATGGTGCTGGGCGGCGAAGGACGGTTCCGCGAACGGCCGTTCTGCAAGGCCCATATCAGCCCGGTCATCTCGCCGCTGCGGTATGGCGAAGACGCGTTCGACGTGACGCTCGCCGCGATCCGCCACGGCATGCCGATCAACACGATCATCGCCGCGCAGTCGGGCGCGACCGCACCGGCGACACTCGCCGGCATGCTGGCGCAGACCACGGCGGAAACCCTGGCGGCGCTCATCATGGTGAACCTGTTCGCACCCGGTCATCCCGTCATCTTTTCCAACTGGCCCTTTGTGATCGATCTCAGGACCGGCGCGTTTTCCGGCAGCGGCGGCGAGATCTCGGTGATGAACGCGGCATCGGCCCAGATCGGCAACTGGCTTGGTCTGCCGACCGGCGTCGCTTCGTCCATGGCCGACGCCAAGGCGGTCGATGCGCAGATGGGCGCGGAGAAGGGCATGTCGGCGCTCGCCGCCGGTCTCGCCGGCGCCAACATGATCTATGAGTCCGCAGGCATGATGGCGAGCTTGCTGGGCGTGTCCTATGAAGCCTTCGTGCTGGATGACGAGATGCTGAGCCACATGAACCGCGCCGTGCGCGGCATCGAGATCGATGAAGAAACGCTCGGGTTCGACGCCATCCGCGAAGCCGTCACCGGCGAGGGCCACTTCCTGGGCGGCGCCCACACCATGGCCGCCATGCAGCGCGACTATTTCTATCCGACGCTTGCCGATCGCGATGCGCCGGTGACCTGGGCCGAGGCCGGCGCGCCAGACATCTGGACGAAGGCCAACGAGAAGGCCCGCGAGATCCTGTCTGCCAACCACCCCGCCTACATCGAACCGGCGGTCGACGCGCGCATCCGCGAGCGTTTCAAGATCCTGCTTTCGCCTGAACAGATGATGCCGGGATAGCTCTTCGCAGCTAGTCGCCGAGCATACGGAAGTCAGCCTCGGCCCATGGTGCTATCTGCAGGAACTGTGATCGCAGCCGCTCGTCGATCAACCGGCGGCACAACTGCGCGAGTTTCTCCGGCAGCTTGCCGAGTTCGTCGCGGCGCGCGATCAACGAGATCGTCCGTGAGAAGCCGGAGAACGGCAGCGGCATGACATCGAGTTCCGGCGGGAAACGCTCGCTGTCCAGAACCGAAAGCGGCGTCGTGATTGTCCAGCCCCGGCAGCTGCGCACCATGGCGAAAACCGAGCGCGACACGTTGAACGAATAGCGCTGCGGCGGGTCGAGCTTGAGGCGCCTCAGATGCCGCGTGATGGCGCGCCCCATGGGCATCGCCGGACTGAAGTGGACATAGGGCCTGGCCATCAACTGGTCGAGCACGTCGTGGCTTTGATCGATGACACCCGGTGCGGCAGCGGCGATAAACGGCTCCTGCAGCAGCGGATGCAGATCGAGCCCGTCGATATCGGAGGGCATTTCAGCGCTGACGGCAATGTCGGCCGCGCGCGCGCGAAGCGCCTGGTTGACCCCGTCCGATCCATCGGAGGTCGCGGAAAACAGGCATTTGGGATAGAGCCCCTGCAGATGGCCGACCAGATCGGGTGTGATCGATGCATCGAGATCATCGATGATCGCGAGCCGCAGCTCCGGCAGCGCCGACAAGCTCAGTTCCATCAGCTCGGTGCGCGCTTCGCTGACCGCTTCGAGGATGCGATGGGCGTGACGGCGCAACAGCAGGCCGACCGGCGTCAAGGCGACCGGCTTGGCAGATCGGTCGAAAACGCGCGCGCCGACCGACCGTTCGAGATTGGAGATCTGCTGCGACACCGTCGAGGGACTGGCGCCGATGCGCGCCGCCGCGGCGGTCAGCGAGCCGGCCTCCTCGACCGCCATGAAGATCCTGAGCGCCCGCAAGGTCAGCCCCGGCGCGTCGGTGGCGTCGTCCCCGTCAGGACGCAGGCTTTCGCTCGCCATCAGTCCAACCGGTAGACGCGCACGGCGGTATCGTGGAAGAGCGCGCGCCGCTCATCCGACGAGAAACCTTCGGCGATACGTTTGAAGGCGTTCCACATGACACCATAGGAACACGACACCTTGTCGACGGGGAAGTTACTTTCGAACATGCAGCGATCGGGGCCGAAGAGATCGATGGTGTGCAGGAACCAGTCGCGGCTTGCTTCTGCGAGCTCGGCCGATGTCGGCGGTTTCTCCCTGTGCTCCCAACCGTAACCGTTCAGTGCCATCCACAGACCGCCGATCTTGGCGACGACATTGGGACACTCGGCCAAAGCGGCGACGTCGCGTTGCCACTGTTTGAAGACGTCGTCGCGCTTTCCTTCATAGGATCCGATGCCAAGGGGGCCGCCGAAGTGATCGAAGATGATCGTCACATCCGGTTGGCTCCTGGCTAGCGCGGTCAACTCAGAGATCTGCGGGTGGTAGAGCCAGGCGTCGAACGTCAGTCCATGCGCCTTCAAGCGCGAAAATCCTTCACGGAACGTCGCATCGGCCATCAGGCCTTGCGGCGAGTTCTTGTAACCGATGATGGATTCGTTGCTGTCCCAGGCGACGGAATGGCGGATGCCGCGAAGGCGTGCGGGCGCCGCGGCGCGATGCGCCTCCAACACCTCGTCGACCGCGGCACCGAGCGTCAGGTCCGCAAAACTGACGATACCCTTGCAGGGGCGGATGTCGCCGTAACTGCCGCTGGCGCCTTGGGCGGCGATCCCGTTGACGAACTCGGTCTCGCCGACCGGCGCCAAGTGTTCGGAGCCATCGGCGCGGTACATGGATGACGCTTCGACATAGACCGTGGCGACAACGTTGTGGCCGCTGTCGATGTCAGCCAGGAGCTCGTCCAGCATGTAACGGTCGCGCGGGTAGTCCCAGAGATGATGATGCGGATCGATGATCGGCAGATCCGGATCCAACGCCTCTTCGTTGACCTGAGCCAGCCAGCTTTGATTGATCGGCATGATCACTCCTTACCATGGCGTAACACGCCGGCGAGCGCCGCGCCAATCGGGCACGGCGACACATCGAGGTGACGGCGCATCAGAACCGAGAAAGTAATGCCGGAGGCGGCAAGCACCAGAGCGGTACCGGCAGCGGCACCGTTGATGCCATATGGCGGAATAAGGAGAAAATTCAGGACGATGCTGGCAAGCAGAACACTGAGCATCACCCACATCACCCGTTGTTCGTTCCCGGCATACTGCAGCCACACGGCCGACAAAGCGAGCACCGTGCTGACAAAGTAACCACTGACCAGGATTGTCAACGCCGGTGCGGCAACAGTGTAGTCGGACCCGAACAAGGACAGGATTTGGGGCGCCAAGATGACAAGCCCCAACGCGGTCGGTATCGCCAAACACAACAAAATCCTGAAACCTCGAACATGAAGATCGGCAACCGCCTCGGTGCCGTCCTGCAACGCGCCGGCGATCAGCGGCGCCAGTAAGCCAACGCCCGTGGTCTGGGCCAGCACGATGAGATGGACAGATGTCGAGGCAGCGCCGAAGTAGCCGACATCGGATTCGTCCGCCAGCACTTCGATCATGAACAGATCGACCTGGCTTAGACCGACTTGCAATATCATGACCAGCATCATCGGTATGGACGCACGCAGCCAGTCCTTAGGCTTGGCGAGCTCGCGATCACGACGTATCGGCACCAGCACCAACCGCTGGGCATAGACAATCTGAAACGCAAGTAACAGGATCGCCGTGACGAAAGCCAGCCACAGCACCCGAATGTCCGTCATTTCGCCGACAACATAGGCAACGACCAAGACCAGAACGAGTTTGGCCAGCGGGAACCCGACGCGCCATGGCAGGTTGGCAAGATCGACGCGTTTGGCCGCCAGGAAGATGCGGCCCAATAGCGTCGACGCCGCACCAAGGGGGATGACAAGCGAAGCGACCAGTAGCGGATGACGGTTGGCGAGATCGGTCGGGCCGAAATGCAGCAGGCTGATGACAATCGTCAACGCGATAAGCACGAGCGACAGCCCTACCATGATGACCAGGTAGAGTCGCACATACTCCCAAACACCGGCCCGGTCGTCCGACTCCAAGCGGGCCGCGAGAAAACGCGGCGCAGCACGGTCACCGCCCAACAGGACGGCCATGGCGGAGATGTTGAGGAACGCCATGGCGACTTTGAAGTCACCGTAGTCGTACGGCGCCAGGAAACGCGCGACACCGAGGTTGAGGGCGTAGTCGGCGAAGAACCCACCGACGCCCGCGGCGATCATGATGATCGTACCGCGTTCGAGATACTTGGTGTCTGCCGTCATTTGCACGACCGATAGGGCGCCGACGCCAGTGTAGACGCCGACGGCGTCGCAGCGCACGCTCCCGACATTCAGACCGCGATGGCAACGTGGTTCAGGCCACCGTAGTGCTGTCGCGTTTCGGCAAGGGCCTGGTCGATGGCGTCGAGCGAAAAGGTCGTCGCCGTGACCTTCGACAAATCGAGTTGACCGCTGGCAATCATGTTGACCAGCCGCGCGCCGGCCCAGCGCGGGAACCACAGCGAGCCGTGAACACTGACCTCGTTGACCAGGAGCCAGCCGAGCGACACCGGCAGGGGCTGGCCTGTCGGACCGATAATGGCGACCTGGCCGAAACGTCTGAGCGACGGCAACAGCGCCTCGATGCTGGAGGCATCCGATGCCTCGACTGACGAGAACAATACGTCGACCTTGGCCCCGTCCGGCAGTTTCGTACCAGCAACAACGCGGTCGTCGAGCGCGGCGAGCTGATCCAAGATGTCGCGTCTGCGGCCAAGGGCGTAGACACGCGAAGCACCCATGGCGAGCGCCAAGAGGACCGCAGACGTGCCGAGAACGCCGGTTGCCCCGACGATTGCCACGTCTTGGCCGGCCTCCAATCCGGCATGCAGGAAACCGCCATAGGCCGTACCGATCCAACCGAGACGGCACAAGATTTCCGGTTTGATAGCGACATCGTCGGGTATGGGCACCGCGCATTCGGCGGGCAGCCGCATCTTTTCGGCGTAGCCGCCATCCCGCCACTTGGCCAGCATGCGCGAAGCCTCTGGACCCACACCGAAACTGCCGATGAAACCGTAGTCCTGGTCTCCGGCGCGCCCGGCCGAATAGTACAGCGGATCGGCATAGATCCGTGTTCCCACCTTCAGTCCCTCGACATCGTCGGCGACGGCGCTGATGACGCCGATGACGTCCATGCCCGGAGTAAACGGGCGCGGCGGCATCACGTAGCGACCTTCTCCGGCGACCATCTGAGCGACAAACGGCGATAAGAAACAGGCCTCGACGTCGATGACCACTGTGCCCGGCGTCGCTACCGGGTCATCGACCTCCTCAACCACCAAAGCCGTCGCACCGTCGTGCAGCCGTGCCGCTTTCATACCTCGCATCCTCCCTGTCTTCGTTGTCGCGCCAGCGCGCGTTAATCGAAACGTTTCCCCTAACTCTTGCGCGACATCAGACCGGTAAAGGCCAACAATAGCGGCCAGGGCGACACGTCGAGGTTACGGCGCAACAGCACCGACAGCGCCACGGCCGCCACGAGCAATGCAACCGTGGTGCTTATCGCCGCACCGTCCATGCCCATCAGCGGCACAAGAACGGCGTTGAGCGCGAGGTTGGCTAAGAACACACCCAACGTAACCCACATCGTTGCGCGCTCCTTGCCGGCGAACTGTAGCCACAACGGCGAAAGGGCCAGCACGGAGCTGACGCCGTAGCCAACGGCCAGAATCTGCAGCGCACGCGTGGCGGCCAGATATTCTTGCCCGAACAAGGACAGGATGAAAGGCGCGAACACAATGATTGCGATGCTTAGTGGGGCGACGAGCCAAAACAGCAAGCGGAAACCACGCTCGTGAAGGTCACGAATACCATCAGTTTCTTTGGCCAGTGCACCCGTAATCAAGGGCGATATCACACTGACGCCCACCGTCTGCGCCAGGATGATGACGTAAACCGTGGTCGTCGCAGCGCCATAGAAGCCAACGACCGATTCATCACTCAGCACCAGTTCGATCATGAAGATGTCGGTCTGGCTCATGCCAATCTGCAGCAAGCCGACCAGCATCATCGGGATCGAGGCCACGATCCATTGCCTTGGTTCGGCAAGGTGTGGATGGCTTTGCATGGGCATCAACCTGTGCCGAAACACGAAAAAGAGCTGGACGATGATGACCAGGAAAGCCACGACCATGACGATCCAAAGCACGTCCACATCCGTCACGTCATCGAACACCATGGTCGCGACCAGAACGAAAACCAGCAGCAGGAGTGGATAGGCAATTCGCCAGGGCAATTGTGCCAAACCAACGCGCTTGGCTGCCAGAAACAACCGGCCGAGAAGCGTTACAACCGCGGCCAAAGGCGCCACCAGCGACGCGACGACCAGGGGATGATGGTCTTGTGGATCGAGCCCTTCATAATACAGAAAGCTGAGGGAGATCGTCACTGCGGCGACCATGACCGACAGGCCGAAAACGGCAAACAGATAGGTCCGCATATAGTCCCACACACCGCCGCGGTGATCAGTTTCTAGAAACTTGGGGAGGAAACGCGGTGCGGCGCGGTCGCCTCCCAAAATCACAACCAGGGTGGCAAGTGCCAGAAACGACATGGCGACCTTGAAGTCACCGTAGTCGTGATTTGACAGTGTACGGGCAAGGAACAGGTTGAGGGCGTACTCGAGCGCAAAACCGCCAATGCCGGCGCCAAGCATGATGAACGTACTGCGCCGAATATAGGACTGTTCTTCCGTCATCTGACGTTGACCAAGGCCGACACGACCACCCTCCCCAAATGCAACACGGCGAACCTAGATCAGAACCTGGGGTGAAGATGTGCTCACCGTCAACGATGACGCCAATTCGCCAGAGATGGAGCGGGATGCCAGCTTCCAGGTTTCAGCCTGTCGCACCCCCACGATCTCCCTAGCGTCCTGATGAAATCGCAACCCCCGACCTACCTGGGTCATGCGAACACATTCGCCGAAGGGCAGCAAGGGCCGATCCGCTCACGAGGCCCTCCGGTCTGGCTTAACTGCCTGATGCCAGCCAATTGAACCGCGTGGTCACAGACCGGCCAACAGGAACCGGCAGGCGACCCTTACGCCAACTGATCGGCCACGGCCGTTGCCGTCTCCATACCGGAGTTCAGGGCGCCCGCCGCCGTCGCCCAAAGCAGCCTGTCGCACGCCTCACCAGCAAAATAGACGCGGTCGCCGACGGGCCGGCGTAACGTGTCGCGCATGTGGTAGTAGCCGGGATCGGCGGAAGCGTAGGAGCCCAGGGTCCACGGGTCCTTGTCCCACATGGTGTAGTTGCCTTTGACAAACGCTTTCTCGATGTCGTTGCCGATATGCTGTTTGAGCTTTTCCAGACCAAACGCGATCGCCGCGTCGTTGCCTTCGGCAATCAACTGCCGGCCGAAAGAACCGCCGACAAAACCAAAATTCAGATGCGTTCCCGAGATGTTGGTGAGGAAACCCACCGCATCGGTCGTGTCGGGTTTGTATTCCCAGTACGTGTCGTCACCCAGCCCGAAGATGTCCTCGGAAAACTGCAACGCGATGTGGTTATAGGTTCCCATCGAAATACGTTGAAACGATTCCCGTTTGTCTTCCGGCAGCGCAGGCGTGAAGCGGATAATGTCGGCGCCCAGAACACCGGTCGACACGGTGACAATGACGGCCTTGGTTTGAATCGTCCCAGCGGCGGTTTCCACGGTCACACCATTGCCGCTCCAGTCGATGGCGACAACCGGCGTATCAAGCTGCACCGGCAGATCCTGACCGTAATGAGCGACAAGCGCACCGAAACCTTGTTTGCAGAACCAGTTCTCCGAACCCGCTTCGCCGTTCCAGTAGTCCAGCGTCGAAATGCCGTCGAGGTCCTTCCCCATATTCCAGCCGCCGATGTAACAGGCGACGAGTGGCGCCCACGGCCCGTCGCTCGGGACGACTGACGCGGCATCGACGTCGCGGCCTTCTCGGCCGGCATCGTAGATTGCGTTGATGGTAGCCTCGTACTGCTGTCCGACGGCTGCGTAGTCGGCATCGGACAGTTCGACCGTGCCGTCGACCGTCACGCCGCCGCCGGGCGCCGGATAGACATCGAAACCGTTTTCCTCGCCATAACCGACAAACGGGTTCATGTAGGCGTTGTGCAGCCAGTGACAGCCCTGATCGTAAGGCACGCCGAAGGTCTCTGACTCGGTATAGGCGCGCCCGCCAATGCGGTCGCGTGCTTCCAGGACAACGACCGTCAACCCACGATCGAGCAAGGTACGCGCCGCCGCCAGCCCGGCGGCACCCGCACCGACCACGACGACATCGGGATTCGTTGGCGGCTGCGCAAAGGCCGGCGTTGCAGCGACGGATGCAAGGCCGCCCAGAACGGTGCGGCGTGATAGTCGAAGGCTGGTCACGGTGTTGTCTCCACGTCGGTCGTCGACATGCTTGTCGGCGCAGCCCCAGGTTGCACGCCTTCCTCTACGGTGTCGAGGCCGGACTTTGGGCGCCTCACCCTGCGTAGTAATGTGGGCGTCGTTGGCTCGGTTGATCGGAGTGCGGCAATGTACCTGCAAGCGGCGTTTCGCGAGGAAGACTTGGCGACCATGCACGCGGCCATGCGCGCGACCAACCTGATGACCCTGGTGACCCAAGGCGCCGACGGTTTGCAGGCGAGCCACGTTCCCGTCTTGCTCGATGAAACCAACGGTCTCAACGGCACGATTACCGGCCACCTGTCGCGCGCCAACGAGCAGTGGCAAAAGACCGACACCAGCCTGCCGGCGCTGGCGATGTTCCGGGGACCGGACGCCTATATCAGCCCGTCGTGGTACGCGACAAAACGCGAGCACGGCAAGGTCGTGCCGACCTGGAACTATGTCGCCGTGCACGCCCACGGCCCCATCAAGTTCTTTGACGACCGCGAACAACTGCGCGGTATCGTCACGGGGCTGACCGATCGCCACGAAGCCGGCCGCGCCGAACCGTGGGCCGTCGCCGACGCGCCCGACGATTACGTCGAGGCCATGCTGAAAGGCATCATCGGATTCGAACTCGTCATCGACCGCCTGGAAGGCAAGTGGAAGATGAGTCAAAACCGCGGCGAAGCCGATCGCCGCGGCGTTGTCGACGGTCTGAATGCCACAAAGACGCCCGACGAAGACGCGGTGGCCTCCATCATGGATCGGCAGTTGACGGATCCCAGCTAAGGCACAGGTGCTATCGCGCCATCGTGCGGCAGTACGCCCTACCCCTATGCACACTTGGCCGGACAGTAAGGCTGTCTAGAATAGTGGCCGCGATTCGCCTGAAACGGCGGCGCGGTAAGATTACCGAAGGGGGACGGTGCCTTGCGACGTTTCGTACAATCCTTGATTCTTGTCATTGGTTTGATTGGCCTGCCGATCACCACACATGCGGCCGACGATACGGTCGCCGTCGTCCTGGATTTCTCCAACAGCATGTGGGGACAGGTCGACGAGGTCGCCAAGATCGAGATCGCACGCGACGTCTTCGCCGATATGTTGCAGAACTGGGACGCGACCCGTCCCCTGGGTGTCGTCGCCTACGGCCATCGTAGCAAGGACGACTGCGCGGATATCGAGGTCATCCAGCCGGTCGGACCGGTCGACGCAGACGCGCTGATCGCCGAGATCGGGGATCTACGCCCGACCGGCAAGACACCGCTGACGGAAGCGGTACGCCAGGCCGCCGACCTCTTACGCTACCGCGACGCACCGGCAACCGTGGTGCTGCTTTCTGACGGCATCGAGACCTGCAACGCGGACCCCTGCGCCGTTGCCGCGGAACTCGAACGAAGTGGCATCGCGTTTACCGCCCACGTCATCGGATTCGATGTCAGTGAGGAAGATCAGGCCGGGCTGATGTGCATCGCCGAGGCCACGGGCGGCCGCTACTATACCGCCGCCAACGCCGCCGATCTGGCCGGCGCGCTAACCGCCGCGACCAAGGTCGAAGCCCCGGCGACCTACGAAACCAATCTGCGCGCCATCAATGCCATCACGGGCAAGCCAGTGACCGGCAACGTCACGTGGACCATCACCGACAGCGGCGGCAAGACGGTCCCGGCGCCCAGCAGTGGCGCGGAGATTGTCCTCGATCTGCTGCCCGGTGACTTCAGCGTCTCGGTGGCGACAGATGACGGCGAAGGCAAAGCCGCGTTCACGGTCGCCGAAGCCGGCAGTACCGTCGACGTACCCGTTGGCTCGACCTTGCCGGAGGCTACTGTCGAGACACAGAAGGAAGCGCCGTCCGGCTCCGACCTCACGGTCGCCTGGACTGGACCCGACGGCGGCGGAGACTACATCACCATCGTCGAGGTCGGCACGCCGGACGGTGAGTTCGGCAACTACACCTACACCAACCGCGGCAGCCCGCTGACGGTCACCGCGCCCATTGCACTCGGCGCCTTCGAAGTTCGCTACATGTGGGCCGAAGGCGACCGCACGCTGGCCAGCCAGACGGTTACCCTGACCCCGATCGAAGCCACACTGGAAGCGCCGCCGGAGATACCGTCCGGCTCCAATGTCGCGGTCACCTGGACCGGGCCCGACTACAACCCGGACTACATCACCATCGTCGAAGCGGGCGCGCCCGAAGGCACATTCACCAACTACACCTATACCAATCGCGGCAGTCCACTAACGCTGACCGTCCCCGATGCCTTGGGCGCCTACGAGATTCGCTACGTCCTCGGCCAGTCCGACAACACGCTGGCCAGCCTGCCGGTCACGCTGGTGCCGGTCGAGGGCTCGGTCGAAGCGCCGGCCGAGATCCCGACGGGCTCTCAGTTCGAGGTCACCTGGACCGGCCCGGACAACAATCAGGACTACATCACCATCGTCGAAGCCGGCGCGCCGGAAGGCAGCTACACGAACTACACCTACACCAACCGCGGCAGCCCCTTGACCCTGACGGCGCCTGACGGTATCGGCCAATACGAAGTCCGTTACGTCATCAACCAGTCCGACCGCACGCTCGCCAGTCAGGTGGTGACCGTTGTCGAGAGCAGTGCGACGGTCGAGGCGCCAGCCGAGATTCCATCGGGTTCCGAGTTCGACGTGACCTGGACCGGGCCGGACAACAACCAGGACTACATCACCATCGTTGAGGCTGGCGCGCCGGAAGGCAGCTACACGACCTACAAGCGCACCAACTGGGGCAACCCCGTCACCCTGACGGCGCCGGACGGTCTGGGCCAGTACGAGGTTCGCTACGTGCTCAACCAATCCGGCAGGACCTTGGCAAGCCAAACGGTTACCCTGGTACCGGTCGAAGCGAGCGTGCAGGCGCCCGCCGAGATCCCGGCCGGCGCGACATTTGACGTGACGTGGGTGGGACCGGACAACAACCGCGACTACATCACGATTGTCGAAGCGGGTGCGCCGGAAGGCAGCTATCTCAACAACAAACGCACCAACCACGGCAGCCCGCTCCCGCTCATCGCACCTGACGCGCTGGGCAACTACGAGGTCCGCTATGTGCTCGGCGAATCCAACCGCACCATTGCCAGCCAGCCTGTGACGCTGGTGCCGGTCGATGCGACGCTGGAAGTGCTCAACGCGATCGTCCCGGGCGGCGAGGTTCAGATTGCGTGGACCGGTCCAGGCTACGTCCGCGACTACATCACCATCGTCGAGGCGGGCGCGCCGGAGGGCCACACCCTGGATAACCAGCGCACCAGTCGCGGCAATCCGATGGTTCTGACGGCACCGGAATCTTTAGGGAATTTCGAAATCCGCTACGTTCTCGGCGATAGCGATCGGACGTTGGCCAGCCTGCCGATTACCATCGCCCCGGCGTCGGTGACACTCGAGGCGCCGAAGAGCGTCCCGGTCAACAGCGCGTTCGAGGTGACCTGGACCGGACCCGGTAATTGGGAGGACTTTATCGAGATCGTGCCGGCGGGCGCCGCCGCCGATGACGCGCCGACCCGCGAGGCCCGGACGTCGCAAGGCAACCCGCTACCGATCTTTGCCCCGGCCCAGGCCGGCAACTATGAGATCCGCTATATGATGCGCGAAACCGGCGAGATCGCCGCCAGTATCGATCTGGTCGTCGAATAGCCGTCATAGTTGTGCGCTAGTCTCTCCGCGTGATCGCGCCCGGGTCCCGGTTTTGTGATCGGCACCCGGACAAAGCACCACCATATCGGCCATGTGGGGTCGGGACCGCTGTGCCCGGGAGAGGTTATGAACCAGCAAGAACGTATGGCGTCGCCGATTGACAACGCCAATGCCATGAAGACGACGCTGCAGAAGCTTTTTCTTGAACCGACGAACCATCTTGATCGCGCGGTCGAGGAGCAGAATCTCAACGTCGACTACGCGCGCCGGATCAATGATGTGGTGTTGCGGGCCGCACAATCGCTTACCGCACGCCAGGGCATGGTGCTGCGCGAGACCTTTGACGAGCTTTCATCGGTCCTGAAGGACGCCGCAACCAACGGCCAACAGATGGCCTCGGGCGAGGCCCAACTGCGTTGCGTCGAACTCTCCGTCGCCCACGGCCTCGAGCAATTGCGCGTCGCGTTTGAGTGGGCGAACGACGTCAACATGTCGTCGTGGGATCTGCTCGAACAACGGCTGAAACGGTCGCTGGCCGAAGCCCGATCCACCGAGATTGCGCAAGCCGATGAGCGTCCAGCCCTGGAAGGCTGACTGACCAACACCTCGGCCATGGTCAGCCGGCGGCCTTGACCGGCCGCTTCGGCGAACCAACCTTGTCGCCTATGAGATTCAACGAGAGGTCGTCATGACCGAACGCAAGTCCGCGATCATCACCGGATCGACCAGCGGCATCGGCCTGGGTATCGCCGAAGCCCTGGCCGGTGCCGGCATAAACATCACCTTGAACGGTTTCGGCGATGCCGCCGAGATCGAGTCGACGCGCGCGCAGCTTGAGGCTGACCACGGCATCGAGGCCGCCTATAACGGCGCCGACATGACCAAACCTGATGAGATCGCCGATCTCATCGCGGCGACCGAGAAACGGTTCGGCGCGGTCGACATCCTCGTCAACAACGCGGGCATTCAGCATGTCGCGCCGATCGAGGACTTCCCGGCCGAGAAGTGGGACGCGATCCTGGCGATCAACCTCTCAAGCGCATTTCACACAACGCGTCACGCGGTACCCGGCATGAAACAGCGGCGTTGGGGCCGTATCATCAACCTTGCCTCGGCCCACGGCCTGGTCGCCTCGCCCTTCAAATCGGCCTATGTCACCGCCAAACACGGTATGATTGGCCTGACCAAAACCGTGGCGCTGGAGACGGCGGAGTTCGGCATCACCTGCAACGCGATCTGTCCGGGCTACGTGTTGACGCCGTTGGTCGAGAAGCAGATTCCCGACACCGCCAAGGCGCGCGGCATCACGGAAGAGGAGGTCGTGCGCGACGTCCTGCTGGACGCCCAGGCGACCAAGGAGTTCGTCACGGTCGAACAGTTGGGCGCGCTCGCCGTCTTCTTGTGCACGGACGCGGCTGCCCAGATGACCGGCACGGCGCTTCCAGTCGACGGCGGCTGGACCGCCCACTAGGGCGAGGGAACCATGCCGAAGAAGAAGGACAACACCGCTGCCACAGCCAAGGCGCCGAAGACGCGCAACGGCAAGACGTTCGACAAGTCGATCAACCTGGCGCTTCAAGGCGGCGGTGCCCACGGCGCGTTCACCTGGGGTGTGCTGGACCGGCTACTGGAAGACGGCCGGATCTTCATCGAAGCGGTCAGCGGCACATCGGCCGGCGCCATGAACGCGGTCGTCATGGCCGACGGCCTGATGCGCGGCGGCGAAGATGGCGCGCGCGAGTCGCTCGAAACATTTTGGCGGTCGATCAGCGCCGTCGGTGCCTTGAGCCCCATCCAACGCGGGCCCATCGATGTCTTCATGGGCAAGTGGAGCCTGGACAACAGTCCGAGCTACGCGATGTTCGACCTGATCAACCGGGTGACGTCGCCCTATGATCTCAACCCGCTCAACATCAACCCGCTGCAGGCCATTCTGGAAGACGCCGTCGACTTCGATCTCGTCCGCTCATGCGACAAGATGAAGGTGTTGATCTCGGCGACCAACGTCGAAACCGGCAAAGTCCGTGTCTTCAACCGCCACGAACTGACCGGCGACATGGTCATGGCGTCGGCCTGCATCCCCTTTATCTTTCAAGCGGTCGAGATCGACGGCGTGCCCTATTGGGATGGCGGTTACATGGGCAATCCCGTGCTCTTCCCTTTTTATGACGAGAGCACGTCCGACGACATCGTCATCGTCCAGATCAACCCGGTCGAGCGCAAGGGGACGCCGCGCACATCGCGCGAAATCTTCAACCGCGTCAACGAGATCACCTTCAACAGCAGCCTCTTGAAGGAACTGCGCGCCATCGATTTCGTGCAGCGCCTGCTCGACGACGGCAAGCTCGACCCCGAGCACTACCGGCGTTTGTTCATCCACGTCATCGACGCGCACGACGAGCTCATGCGGCTGGGTGCGACATCCAAGCTGAACGCGGAATGGGACTTCCTGCATCACCTGTTCAAGATCGGCCGCCAGACGACAGACCAATGGCTTGAGGCCGCCTACGACGATCTGGGTGCCCAGTCGACTGTCGATACCCGCGCCCTGTTTCAAGGTTTGGGCGCCGAGCACCATGGCTGACTGTCGCCCACGATCTCCCTCTCCCCTTGAGGGAGAGGGCCGGGGTGAGGGGTCGCGCGCGATAGCGCGCAAGAAGACCTTTATCGTCACCAGCTAGCCATCCCCCTCACCCAGCTTCGGCTAAGGCACTGACGCGCCAAAGCCTGCGCAACCCTCTCCCTCGCTGGGGAGAGGGAACCGAAGTCGAGCGTCAAGCTAGACCGCTACCTGAGCGCCGCCGCGATGTTGCCGCCGTCAACGGTGATCACCGCCGCCGTCGTCTTTTCGGCCAGCGCCAGATCGACAAACGCCTGGGCGACGTCTTCCGCCGTGACCTCGCGGTGCAGCAGGTTGCCTTCCATGTAATCGGCTTCCGACAGACCACGGGCTTTCGACCGCGACTTGATCATCGCGGGCGTCAGGAGGCCGGAGCGGATGCGGTCTGCGTTGACCGCGTTCGACCGGATGCCGTCGCCGCCATAGTCGAGCGCGTATTGGCGCATCAAAAAGAGCGTCGCCGCCTTGGGCAGACCATAGGGACCGAAATCCTTACCCGGATTGACCGCCTGCTTGGACGTGTTGAACAGCAGACAGCCGCCCTGCCCCTGCACCGTCATGATCGCGACAGCGTTCTTGGCGACATGCTGGTGACCCCAGAAATTCAACTCGAAACTGGTGCGCAACACCTTGTCGTCGACATCGCCAATCCGGCCCTGCCAGGCCGCGCCAGCGTTCGACACGACAATATCGACACCGCCGAAGGCCGCCGCGACCTTGCCGAATGCCGCCTTGACGGACTTGCCATCGGTGACATCACAGGCCAGCCCCAGACCACCGATCGATGCGGCCACGGTCTCGGCCGCCTTGGCGTCGCGATCCAGCACGGCGACCACTGCGCCCTCGCCCGCCATGGCGCGCGCCGTCGCCGCGCCGATGCCCGAGCCGCCGCCGGTGACGACGGCGATCTTACGCTGTAGCGGCTTTTCAGCGGCCTTGCCCAGCTTCGCCTGTTCCAGCGACCAGTATTCGATTTCGAAGATGTCGCGCTCGGGTATCACGGTGTAGCGGCCGTTACGCTCGGCATCGGTGATAACCGCGATGTTGGTCTCGAACAAATCGGCGGCGATGCCGGCAGCTTTTTTGGAGTTCCCCAGGCCGATGATACCGAGCCCCGGCACCGCAATCATGCGCGGCATCGGATCAAGCGGCTTCTTCTTGACCTTCGACACCGCGTTGTTGCGTTTGAAGTAGGCCTCGTAGTCCGAAACGTAGGCGGCGACTGCCTTCTGAGCGCCATCGCGGAAACGATCGAGCTTGCCGGCCTCCGGCGCCGGCACGATCAAGGGTTTGGCCTTGGTGCGGATGACGTGATCGGGCGTCACCGTTCCCTGCTGGCCATAACGCGCGAGGTCCTTGCCGCCGACGTAATCGCGGATCGCTTTCGACGTCCGGAAATCGAAGATCAGCCGCTTGCCGTCGTGGCTCGTTAGGCCGCGCAAGATAGGCGCGACATCGCCGGCTGCCGCAATCTTCGCCGGCAGACGTTTCTGCGCGAAGCTCTTCTTCGCACCTTGCCGCGCGCGCTTCTCGGCCTCTGTCACCGCGCGGATCATGCGCTGATAGGCCTCTTTCGCCGTGTCACCAAAGGTGAAGATGCCGTGTTTCAGCAGGATCAGGCCTTCGACATCCTCGTTCCGGCGGAACACCTCAAGCGCTCTCATCGAGAGATCGAAACCCGGCATGATGTAGGGGACGTAGCCGAAGCGATCACCCCAGAGCTCGCGGCACACCGCTTCGCCGTTCTTGAGGTCGGTCAGCGCCAGGACGGCGTTCGAATGGGTATGGTCGATAAACTTGTGCGGCAGAAAGGCGTGCAGCAGCGTCTCGACCGAGGGGTTGGGCGATGAGGCGTCCAGCAGGTTGACCCGCTGGGCGTTGACCATCGCCTCGTCGGAGAGCGACTTGAGTCCGACCATCTTCTGCAAGGGACCCAGGCGCACCGCCGGCAGCCCGGCCGGCTCGATATCGCCCATGTCCCAGCCCGACCCCTTGACACACAGGACATCGGTCGCCTCGCCCAGGTGGTCCGGCATGACCGTCTTGACCGAGGTGTTGCCGCCGCCGTGCAGCACCAGGCGCGGCTCCTGCCCCAGAAGCCGCGACGTATAGACGCGCAGCGCCAAGTCAGCGTTGACGCCTTGCTTGCCGTAGAGCTTGACGTAGCTGGCGGCTTCCCGCTCCGACCACATGGACTTCATCGGCTTTTCCTGTTCCTCGACCGACCCTGGACAGCCTTTTATAGCGTTCCCGGGGGTCTTGATAAGGCAGAATGGTGGGGCGATCGCTTAGACGTCGCTGAGCACCCGATAAAGCCAGATGCGGTGTTCGACCTCCGGTTCGCCTTTCGGCATGGAATGGAAGGGGTCGCTGACCTCGACCAGTTCCCAGGCGCCGTCTTCGCTGAGCGAATCCATGACGTCGCCAAAACCCGGCGGCGGCTCGTCATGGCGAAGGGTAAAGCAGATCAGCCCGCCCGGTTTAACGATGCGCACGAGTTCGTCCAGGCAGGTCGCGGGCGCATGGCCGGGCGTGAAGACGCCGGAACTCAGCACGCCGTCATAACTGTCGGTCTCATAGTCGAGCGCTTCGCCCAGAACGCCAACCCGGACGTCGCCATAGATGCCACGTGCCCGAGCCTTTTCCAGCATACGGGTTGAGAGATCCACGGCGTCGATCGACGTGAACCCCGCGACCCTGGCCGCCAACCCGACCGTGCCGCTGCCCGCCCCGGCATCGAGCAGGCGCGCATCGTCGGCCAGATGCGGGCGGACCGCGGCGACGACAAGTTCGTGCCCGCGATAGCCATAGTCGTCGACGATCTGGGCGTCATAGGCGTCCGCCCATTCGTCGTAGGCCGCGCGCAGCTCTTCCTTCGTCTTGGCGTTGTAGATTACCGAGAGATCAAGATGATCGGCCATGGTGCCTAGCGCATCATGCCCGCCATCAGACGCGCGAAGTGCTGGGTCGCCGGGTCCCAGAACGGCGAGAGGACACCGCCGTCGAAGCCCGGCGAGTTCCTGGCCATCTGCATGTTCTCGACGATCTTGAAATCCTCGGTGTTGAGCTCGTCCCACATGTCGTAGACGGCCTGACGATGTTTCGCATAGGCCGGTTCGCTCGCCGCCTCGTCGACGAAATACATGTGGATGTGCTCGATGGTGCGGTCTGGCGCCAGCGCATGCAGTTGGAAGATCGCCATCTGGTCGGGCCAGATCTGGATAGCGGTGGTGGGGAACAGGTGGAAGTACCATTCCGTCTTCTGGCCGACCTCGTCGAGGCCCGGATAGAACGGCATGCCGATGCCGCGGCCTTCCTGCGGCTCGGAGATCAGCGAGGTGTTGTGGAACCACGGACCTTCCGTCTGAACGCCGATGCGTTCGGTAATCGGCGTGAACTCCTCCAGGCGCGGATGGACCGCCGGCACGTGATAGGCATCGTAGAAGTTCTCGTAGATCAGCTTCCAATTGCCCTTGACGTCGAAGTCCAGCGTCTTAGCATAGCGCAGCGCGCCGAAATCATAGTCCCGTGTGCGCCGCGCGAACGGTTCCCAATGGTCGTTGAAGTCGGGCGCCTCGCCGGAGATGTCGACAAAGATCAGGTCATGCCAGACCGCGTGGCGTACCGGCATCATGTCCGACGTGCCGGGCGCAGGATCCGTGTCGTGTTGCCCACCGCCATAGAAATGCGGGCGCGACCTGAGCTTGCCGTCCAGGCCATAGGCCCAGGCGTGATAGGGACAGGTCAGCATACGCTGGGCGCTGCACTTCTCCGGCACGATGACCGCACCGCGGTGACGGCAGACGTTGTGAAAGACCCGGATCTCGCCATCGTTGTCGCGCAGGATGACGAGCGGCATGCCGGCCATCCAGACCGGGCTGGCATCGCCTTTGCCGGGGACGTCGTGGCAGAAACCGGCCAGCATCCACGTCCGCGCAAAGACCTTACGGTTCTCCTCGGCGAGCCATGCGTCGCTGGTGTAGCACTCGTTCGGCAACCCCGAGCCATCCTCGGTCGCAACGTCGAAACGGCTCAAAACGTCGTCACTCAGAACCGGTTTCTGTGTCGGGACGTTCATCACAACCTCCTCAGCATCGGTCGGTTGGCAGCCCGAAAATCATTCCACGAAGTCCAAGGTTGTACAACGGTTCAATAACCAGCCATTGTCGCGCACGCTCAGTCGATGGTTTCGCCGCCGTCGACGACATGGATGGAGCCGGTGACAAAACTCGCGATATCCGAGGCCAGATAGAGGACCGGGCCGGCGAGTTCGTCGACATGGGCGATGCGGTTCTGCGCCGCGCAGGTCTTGTTGAGCTCGGCATAGCCCGCCTCGACGCTGCCGGCGATCCGGACCGCGAGGTTGCGCAGCATGTCGGTGTCGACGCCGCCCGGGCAGACGGCGTTGACCCGGATATCGGGGCCGAACTCCAGCGCGTGGGCTCGCGTCAGGTTGATCACGCCCGCCTTTGAGGCGCAGTAGATCGACCCCTTGGGCACGCCGATCAGGCCGTTGACCGAGGCGATGTTGACGATGTTGCCGCCGCTTTTGCGCAGATGTGGCAGCGCATACTTCGTCACGAAGAACAGGCCCTTCAAGTTGGTGTCGACCACCCGGTCCCACAGGGCCTCGTCGCAATCCTCGACCGGCGCGCCGCCACCGGCGCCGGCGTTGTTGACGAGCACGTCGAGACCGCCAAGACCGGCCACCGCGGCCGCGACAAGGCTCTTGCAGGCGCCGACATCGGCGACCGAACCCGGCGCGGCGACAACTTTGTCACCCGCCGCCAGTTCGGCGATGGCTGCGTTCGTTGTTTCCTCGGTGCTGCCGTTGACGGCAACACGTGCGCCGGCCTTCAGGAAGGCCTCGACAATGCCGCGGCCGATGCCGCGCGTACCGCCGGTGACCAGAACCCGTTTGTCCGTGAAATCGATCTGCATCAGAACCCCCCAATGACGTCTAGTCAGTATGTCGCGCGACCGCCGGATAGGTCGAAGACCGCGCCGGTCGAAAACGAACAGTCGTCAGAACACAGCCACGCGATCATGGCGGCGGCCTCGTGCGCCTGCCCCATGCGGCCCATGGGAATCTTCGAGACCATGTAGTCGATCCGGTCCTGGGGTACGCCGCCCAGCAGCGGTGTCTCGATGACGCCGGGTGTCACCACGTTGGCAAGCACCCCGGTCCCGATAAGTTCCTTGGCCAGCGACTTCGTGAATCCGATCAGGCCGGCCTTCGACGCGCTGTAAGCCGCCGCCGACGGATTGCCCTCCTTGCCGGCGACCGACGCCACGTTGACGACGCGGCCCCAACCGCCCGCGATCATCTGCGGCAACAGAGCGCGGCACACCAGGAACTGGCCGGTCAGGTTGACCGCGATCATGCGGTCCCAAGCATCGGGGTCGACCTCCCAGACCCGTCCGCCACCGCCGGCGATACCGGCTGAATTGACCAGGATGTCGATCGTGTCGGCTGCCTGTTGCGACGACCGGGCGGCCTCGGCGGTCGCCTCGCGGTCCGTGATGTCGAAGGCCGCAGCGTGGACGACATCCGGTCCGAGTGCCTTACGGGCCGCCGCGAGGCCGTCGCCATCGGCATCCCACAGGACGACAAGGGCGCCGGACGCCAGCAAACGCTCGGCGGTCGCATAACCGATCCCGCTGGCCGCGCCGGTGACGACCGCCGTGCGGCCGCGAAGATCAATTTGGTTCAAGGTCCTTCCTGCCCTCCTAGGATTCGGCGATTACTGGTCCAAGGATCGCCATGTCAGGCGTCACGCCCAGGCCCGTGCCGGTCGGTGCGACAAGCATGCCATCCCCGGCGGCCGGCATGCCATCGGCATTACTGACGGTGACCCAGTTCATGAAGTCGACGGTGTGCACGCGCAAGGCGTGGGGCGTCGAGACCATCATGTGCGCGGTCGCAGCGGTGTTGATCGTGCTGCCGCCGGTATCCTCAATGGTCACCTTGAGGCCGAGCTTGACCGCTATGTCGCGCAGCAGCCGCGTCGGCCCAACGCCGCCGACCCGCGCCATCTTGAGCGTAACGCCGGCCAGAATGCCCGCCTCATGCGCCCGAAGGAGATCGTCGAGCGAGACGATACCCTCGTCCAACACGAGCGGTCTTGAGCACCGGCGCGAGACCTGGGTGTTGTCGGCCAACCGCATGCACGGCTGCTCGAGAACGACGTCGACCGGCCCGATGCCATGGACGAAGCGTAGAGCGTCATCGACCCGCCATGCGCCATTCGCATCGGCGTAAAGCACAACATCCTCGCCAACGGCATCACGAACGGCGTGCAGGCGCGCGACATCGACCTGAGCCGCGCCACCCACCTTGACCTGCAGGCGCCTGTAACCCTGATTCACGAAGGCCACAGCCTGGTCCGCCATGACGGCAGGGTCATCCTGGCTGATTGAGCGGTAGAGCGGCACCGCGTCGCCATCCGCGCCACCCAGCAGGCCGGAAAGCGGCTGGCCAGCCAGGCGCGCGGTCAGATCCCACGCCGCCATGTCGACGGCCGCTTTGACCGCCGGCTGACCAATCATCAGATCGTTGAGATGGTCGGCAAGTCGAGCCGGCGCGTCAGCGTGCTGGCCCACGATATCAGGCAACAACCGTGTGATGCCCGCACGGATCGCTTCGGGAAACGCCTCGGCATAGAAGGCGCCAAGCGGCGCGGCTTCGCCCCAACCGGTGGTGCCGTCTTCGGCCTCCAGCGCCACGATCGCGCTGTCGAATCCCTCTTCCGTATGCCCGCGGCACACGTAAGGACCATCGGCGAACGGCTGGATCTGGCGATAGAGACGGGCTGCGGCAATCTTCATGACGCCGACAGCCTACAGGAGCATCAACGCGACCGCGAAACCGAGATAGGAAAGTACGAGCGAAACGAGCCGTCCAGAGCGGATCGCGGCTGGGCGGAACCGTTCACCGGTTCCGCCTAACCGTGTGAATCCGCTCGCTATCCATGAGTAGAGCAGATTCACCCACCGTGACGGTATCGCGAAGCGACTCCGTCACGGTGGGATCTGCTCTACCGGCCCGTTTCGCTCGCCGCCCCCACGCTTAATCTCCAGCAACCTTCTTGCGGTACATGCCCTGCGCGACCCGGTCGATGACCATGGCGCAGAACAGAATGGCGAGACCGCCCAACAGTCCCTGACCCTTGGCGGCGTACTGCAAGGCCTCCAGGATCAACGCACCCAGACCTTCCGCGCCGATCAGCGAGGCGATGACGACCATGGAGAGGCTCATCAAGATCGTCTGGTTGATGCCGGTCATGATCGACGGCATGGCCAGCGGTATCTCGACATTGCGCAGCAACTGCCACTTCGAACAGCCGAACGCGATCGCCGCTTCCTTGGTCGTTTCCGGCACGCCGCGCATGCCAAGCGCGGTCAAGCGGATCACCGGCGGCATGGCGAAGATGATCGTCGCCAGAACGCCCGGCGGCTTACCGGTGCCGAAGAACGCGATGATCGGGATCAAATAAACGAAGGCCGGCATGGTCTGCATGAAGTCCAGCACCGGCTCGGCAAACGTATAGGCGCGCTTGCTCTTGCCGAACCAGATACCGAGCGGAATGCCGAAGATGACACACAGCGCGGCACCGGCGCCGATCAGCGCCACGGTGATCATGGAGATTTCCCACAATCCCATGAACGCCAGATAGGCAAGTGATGCCGCCGTAAAGATCGCGACGCGCGGTCCCGCCAGGCGATAGGCCATGACCACGATAACCACCATGACGACCGGCCACGGCGTATCGATCAAGATGACCTCCAGGCCATCCAGGACGGCTCTAATCGCGGCGGTCACACCGTCGAAAACATCGCCGAAGTTGTTGGCCAGCCAATCGAAACCTTCATCACCCAGCCTTGCCCAACTGGCGAAGAACTCCTTACCGATCGGGAACTCGGTGATCGGAATCTCGCCGCCAATGAATCCGCCGGTCAGCCGGCTGAGAATCGCGTCGGGATCGGACACGGTGAAGCGGAACAGGGTCAGCGGCCAGATGGCAACCAAAAGGAAGGCGCCAAAGATTGTGCTGTTCCGGCTGACACCGGACTGCACCGAAGGCCGGGCGCGCCAACGCAGGTATTGCTTTTCATAGACCATGTTGGCGTAGAAGCCTTCGACGAGCTTGAAGAAGACCAAAAGGCCGATACCGACCAGCAGGTAGGTCGTCGACTGGCCCGCCGCCGCCGCCGCATCGGCCTGCGCGGTCTCGGCGACTTTCTTGAGATTTTCGGCGACCGAAAGCGCGGTCTCCGCGGTCTCCGCGTCGCCAGCCGCGAGCGCCTCCTGGGCCTGCTGCTCACGCGTCGCGATGTTGGCGAGCAAACGTTCGTAGCGGGCAAGCTGGTCGGCGCCCAGTTCGCCCCAAAGGCCCTTGCCGAGTTGCACGAGGGCGAAGAGCTCCAAGACCAGGAATGCCCAGAAGAAACCCCAGGCGCCGCGCGCCGCACCCCACAGCGGTCCGAAGACCGCTGCCATCAAGTTCCAGGACCACGGGAATCCTGTGGTACCCTGAATCTTGGCGAACTCAGCAACGTAGTAGTCGCCATTCTCCTGAGCGAAATCACCGACCGAGCTGGAGAGCGCCTTCGGTCCGAGTTCGAGGCCGGTGTCGGTCATGCCTTGCCTCCCTGAATGCCCTTCAACAGGGTGGATTTACTGATCACGCCGACATCGACGCCGCTGTCGTTCTGCACCACGATCGGATGATCGGACTCCGTCGCGATGTCGATCAGATGATCGAGATCGGTGTCATGGGGCACGCGCCGGGACGCGCTGAGATCCTCGCCATGCGCCGGCTTGTAGGTCGCGAGGTCCTCCATGATCGAGTGGGCGAACACCAGCTTGAGCCGGGAAATGCCCTCGACGAAATCCTTGACGTAGTCGTCGGCCGGTTTGGTGACGATGTCTTCGGGCGTGCCGATCTGAACGATCCGCCCGTCCTTCATGATGGCGATGCGGTTGCCGATACGGATCGCTTCGTCCAGGTCATGGGTGATGAAAACGGTGGTCTTGTGCAGCTCCGCCGAGAGCGCCATGAACTGGTCCTGCAACTGGCGGCGGATCAAGGGATCGAGCGCGGAAAACGGCTCGTCCATCAACAACACCTCGGGATCGGATGCCAGGGCGCGCGCCAGGCCGACGCGCTGCTGCATGCCGCCCGACAGTTCGCGCGGGAAACGGTCTTCGTAACCGTCCAGGTTGACCATGCTGATGCACTTTTGCGAGACGTCCCAGCGCTTCGATTTCGGCTCGCCACGTACCTGCAGCGGGAAACCAACATTGTCGCGCACCGTGCGATGGGGCAGGAGCGCCATGTGCTGGAACACCATGCCAATATGCATGGCGCGCATCTCGCGCAGCTGCTCGCCACCCAAGGCGCGCATGTCTTTGCCAAGCACGGAGATCTTGCCGGCGGTCGGTTCGATCAGGCGGTTGAGGTGGCGAACCATGGTCGACTTGCCCGAGCCGGAAAGACCCATGACACAGAAGATTTCGCCGCGCTCAACCGTGAACGAGCAGTCGGCGATGCCGACAACGCATTCGTACTGTTCCAGAACTTCTGCCTTGGATAGACCTTTTTCTTCGACAGCGGCCATCGCCTCGTCAGCGCGTGCGCCAAAGATCTTCCAGACGTCTTCCAGTACAATGACGTCTTCGCTCACGGAACACCCCCTCCTGAGCAAGAAGCACCCCCTCGGCTGCGGCTCTTCAATGGCCGCTTCGCCGGAAGCTGCGATCAATGGCGGCGTCCTACAAGGACGCCGCCACCGGTTTGATCATACCGTCGTCGTCAGCCCTATTTCAGCCAAGAGTCGACGAGGTCCTGATTTTCGCTCACCCAGGTCCGGGCGTACTCTTCCGGATCCTGCTTCTCGACGACCAGAGCATACGTCATCTGGGACACGGTATCTGTATCCAACTTGACCTGGGACAAGAGCTTGGCGGCCTCCGGGTGGCTCTCTTCCAGTTCGGTTGCATAGTGGATGTAAAGATAGGCTAAGTCCCACGCCACCGGTGCGCTGGATTTCTCGAGCCACTCCGGATCATCGGTCGGTTGAATCACCACCCACTGTTCCGGGTCATAGGCCGGCTCTTCGAGAACAACCAGATCGTAAAGCGCGAACATGTGGTGTGGCGTGTAGCAGAAGAAGACGATGTTACCGTTCTGGGCGATTGCGTTGTCGACTTCGGCAAGCGCCAATGTTTCGTCCATCTCCTTCAGATTCATGGTCTCGTCGTAACCATACGACTTCGCCCTGATCTTCTCGACGTTGGTCGAAGCCCAGCCCGACGCCCCAATCCAGATCTCGCCCTTGCCGTCGCCGTCTGTGTCGAACTGACTTGCCATGTCAGGATCGGTCAGATCGGACAGATTGACGATACCTGTCGCATCGGCTGTCTGTTTGGTCACGCACATGCCCTGGAATGCCTCAACACCGTTCGGATTCATCCTGACGGTGCCTTTGTCCTCGACGAACTGCTGGTGCAGATTCGACTGGTTCGGCATCCAGACTTCCGGGTGCACCTGCATCGCACCGGAATCCATGGCCTCGAAGACGACGGGGTTGGTGCCATTCTGCAGTTCAACCTCTAGGCCGAGATTGTCTTCCATAACGACTTTCAGGACATTACCGGTGACGCGGACCGAAGGCCAGTTCGGGACACCGATCACCAAATCGGCAGCCTGGGCCACACCAGCCACAGCCACCAGTGACGCCGCAACGGCGCCCAATAGAGTTTTCTTGAAATTCATTGTCTAGATCTCCCAGTTTTTTGGTTTCTTAACGTCATGTGGGCCCAATCCGAGGTTCGCTTGCAAAAAGCGGTTGCCGGCTGGCCCCAGCCTTCACGGCACTCCCAGGCGACGGTGACGAACCGGACAATCCCGGTCCTTGATCGAGTACACGGTAACCGCCCAAGCGGCGCGCGCTCACATCACCATCGAAACGTTAGGATCCTAATTCCCCTTGTGGCACAACAAGTTAGACAACCTCCGAGTTAGAATACTAACGGCGGTTGCACGCAATGAAAGTGCCTTCAATGAATCCGAAAGGACCCTTAAACAAAACTGCACTCCCTCCCCTCGACGCCCTGCCGGACTTAGCGCCCGGCTTATGTTTTATTGTGGCCTGACAATGCTATGGCAAAGGCCTGACCCACTTTAGGGCCAGCAACCGCATTACGTTGAGGCCAGCAGCCGAAATCGTCGGCAACTGGCGACACCTGCCGACTAAGCGGGTTGCTGGGGCCGCATGTCGGCGGCATCGATGCCAGCCACCACAACCGGCTTTTTCATGGCGTCGCGGCGGAACGGCTCACCGAGCTCCTGGTTCAAGACGATCTCGATAAACGTCGTCACACCGTCGTCCTGGGCCTTGCAGGCTTCCTTCAACGCCGCGGTCAACTCGTCCTGGGTTGTGACCTCGACGCCCTTCAGACCACAGCCGTCGGCTGCCTTGGCGTAGCTCAGATTCGGGTTGAGCTCGGTGCCGACGAAGTTGTTGTCGTACCACAGGATCGAGTTGCGCTTTTCCGCACCCCACTGATAGTTGCGGAAGATCACCATGGTGACCGCCGGCCAGTCGTCGCGGCCGATCGAGCTCATCTCGCTCATGGAGATGCCGAAGGCGCCGTCGCCGGCAAAGCCGACGACCGGCACGTCGGGACAACCGATCTTGGCGCCGATGATGGCCGGAAAGCCGTAGCCGCAGGGACCGAACAGACCGGGTGCCAGATATTTCCGGCCTTCCTCGAAAGTCGGATAGGCGTTGCCGATGGCGCAGTTGTTGCCGATGTCGCTGGAGATGATCGCGTTATCGGGCAGGCCGGCCTGAATGGCGCGCCACGCCATGCGCGGCGACATCAGATTGGCGTCGCGGGTGCGCGCATCTTCGTTCCATGTCGTCCCGGGATCGTCGTCTTCGTGATCCATGCCGCTCAAGGTCTGGAGCCAGGCGGATTTCGTCTGGTGAATCAGTGCCTTGCGCTCATCGCGACGGGCATCGCCCGCGTCCGGCGTCAGGGCGGCCAGCAGTTGCTGCGTAACCTTCTTGGCATCGCCGCAAATGCCGACGGTGACCTTTTTGGTCAGGCCGATCCGGTCGGGGTTCATATCGACCTGGATGATCGTCGCGTCCTTGGGCCAATAGTCGATGCCGTAGCCCGGCAGGGTCGAGAACGGGTTGAGCCGGGTGCCCAGCGCCAGCACGACGTCGGCCTTGGCGATCAGCTCCATCGCCGCTTTCGAGCCGTTGTAGCCAAGCGGACCGCAGGCCAGCGGATGGCTGCCCGGGAAACTGTCGTTGTGCTGATAGCCGCTGCACACCGGCGCATCCAGGCGCTCGGCGAGCGCGACGCAGTCTGGGATCGCGTTGCCGATCACCACACCCGCGCCTGAAAGAATGACCGGGAACTTCGCTTCCGACAGCAGCCTGGCCGCCTGGGCGATCGAATCCTCGCCACCGGCCGACCGTTCGATCCTGACGATCTGCGGCAGTTCGACATCGATCACCTGGGTCCACATATCCCGCGGCACGTTGATCTGGGCCGGCGCCGACGCGCGCCACGCCTTTTCGATGACCCGGTTCAGCACCTCGGCCATGCGCGAGGCGTCGCGCACCTCTTCCTGGTAACACACCATGTCGCGGAACAGCGCCATCTGCTCGACTTCCTGGAAACCGCCCTGGCCGATCGTCTTGTTGGCCGCCTGCGGCGTCACCAGCAGCATGGGCGTGTGGTTCCAGTACGCCGTCTTGATCGCGGTGACAAAACCGGTGACGCCCGGCCCGTTCTGAGCGATCGCCATGCCCATCTTGCCGGTCGCACGGGTGAAGCCATCGCAGATCAGACCGCCATTGGTCTCGTGCGCGACATCCCAGAACCGGATGCCGGCCTGAGGAAACAGATCGGAAATCGGCATAAAGGCCGATCCGATGATGCCAAAGGCGTGCTCGATGCCGTGCATCTGCAGGACTTTGACGAAGGCCTCCTCCGTGGTCATTTTCATGGCGAATCGTCCATTCTTCTCAATATGTTACGGCCGATGCGCGGCCAATCCAGGGCGTCAGACGTGCTGGTCCAGGGTCTTGCGGATCTTGTCGATGATTTCGTCGACATGGGACCGCTCGGCGATGAAGGCGGGCGTCACGATCGCGCAGTCACCGGTGAACTTCACATGACAGCCATTCCAGAACAGGTCCTTTTGCACCTGCTGGCCACGCCGGCCCGGCACGCCGTCATGATGGAGTTCGATGCCCGACATCAGGCCGATGACGCGCAGATCGAACACCATCGGATGATCCTTCAAGCTGAAGACCGCCTCTTCGAAATAGGGCGCCAGCTCGGCGGCGCGTTCGAACAGGCCTTCGCGGGCGTAGATCTCCTGGGCCTTCAGGCCGGCGGCACAGGCCGCCGGATGGGCCGAATAGGTGTAGCCGTGGAAAAGTTCGATGGCGTTGTCGGCACCGGCATCGGTGATCGTTTCGTAGATCTCGTCGCGCACGGCAACCGCGCCCATGGGAATGGCACCGTTGGTCAGCGCCTTGGCCATGGTGACGATATCGGGAACCACGTCGAACTTCTGGCTGCCAAACGGCGCGCCCAGGCGACCGAAGCCGGTGATGACCTCGTCGAAAACGAGCAGGATGCCGTGCTGGTCGCAGATCTCGCGCAGGCGCTTCAGGTAGCCCTTGGGCGGGATCAGCGTACCGGTGGAACCGGCGACCGGCTCGACAAAACAGGCCGCGATGTTCTCAGGCCCATAGGTCTGGCAGATCCGCTCCAGATCCTCGGCCAGTTCCGCGCCGTGTTCCGGCTCACCACGCGTCATCTTGTTTTCTTCCAGCCAGGTATGGCGCATCAGGGCGACGTGGGGGATCGAGGCGGCGAACGCCGCGCGGTTCTTGTTGATGCCCGAAAGTGACACGCCGCCGATGTTGACGCCGTGATAGGCGCGCTCGCGCGAGACGAACCGGATGCGCTGCCCTTCGCCCCTGGCCCGGTGATAGGCCATGGCAATCTTCAGCGCCGTGTCGATCGATTCCGAGCCGGAATTGGTGAAGAACACGCGATTGATTGGATCGGGGTGGAGATCGGCGATGGTCTGCGCCAAAGCGAACGAGGTCGGGTGACCAAGCTGGAATGGCGCGACATAGTCGTTTTCCATCAGCTGCTTATGGACGGCGTCGGCGATCTCCTTGCGGCCGTGGCCCGCCGGACAGCAGAACAGGGCCGACGAGCCGTCGATCACCCGGTCGCCGTTCTGATCCCAGCAATAGATGCCCTCCGAGCGGGTCACCAGGCGCGGCTTCTGCTTGAAGTCGCGGTTGCCGGTAAACGGCATCCAGTGGGCCTCCAGGGAATTGGTGCGCGGAAACTCGACTTCTGCGAGAGCTGATTCGGAACTCATGGCTCACCTCGAGACGGGCAACGGACCATTTCGGCCCGCCCGGTAAAGATTGCGGATTCGTGCGAAATCAAAATACGATCGCTTGAGGTCTCCCTGTAAGGCCAGTTCGACCAATTGGGTAAGACCAAGACCGCTATGCGCGACGCCCTGTTTCATATCAACAAGGACGAGTCGGCTACGCTTCAGGCGCAGATCCGCGAAGCCCTGGTCTCGGCCGTGGTCTCCGGCCAACTGCCGGCGATGGAGCCGATCCCCTCGACCCGCGCCATGGCCAGACGCCTTAACGTGTCGCGCAACACGGTTGTGCTGGCCTATCAGGCTCTGGTCGAGGACGGTTTCCTGCTATCGCGCGAACGCAGCGGCTACTACGTCAATCCCGATGTGCTGCGCGGCATGGCCGGCGCGTCAGCACCGTCAGACGACACGCCGCGATCCGACGATATCGACTGGCTGTCGCGTCTTCGCATCCGGCCCGCCGGCCAAAGCAACATCGTCAAACCGACCGACTGGCGCTCGCACCCCTATCTCTTCATCTACGGTCAGATGGACGAGGCCCTGTTTCCGATCTCCGAATGGCGCGACTGCATGCGCCAGGCCATGGGGACCAAGTGGCTGGAACAATGGACCGCCGACCGATTCAGCGATGACGATCCCATGCTGATCGATCAGATCCGCACGCACATCCTGCCGCGCCGCGGCATTTCGGCGCGCGAGGACGAAATCCTGATCACCATGGGCGCGCAGAACGCGCTCTATCTGGCATCGAGCCTTTTGGTCGGCCCCGATACGCAAGTCGCCATCGAGGACCCCGGTTATCCCGACGCCCGCAACATGTTTGCGCTGAGGACCGACAAGGTCGTGCCAATCCCGGTCGACGAGTCCGGCCTGGTGCTGGACGACCGCTTGAGCAATTGCCGGCTCGTCTTCGTGACGCCGTCGCATCAGTACCCGACCACTGCGACCATGCCGATCGCCCAGCGCCGGGAACTGCTGACGCGTGCGAAGGCGGACGACTTCGTGATCCTGGAAGACGATTACGAGTTCGAGACCAACTACGTGTCCGACCCCTGCCCGGCGCTCAAGTCGCTCGATAAGGAAGGGCGCGTTATCTATATCGGCAGCCTGTCGAAGTCGCTGGTGCCAGGTGTCAGACTCGGTTTCCTGGTGGCGCCCAGAAAACTCATCGAACAAGCGCGGGCGCTGCGCCGCCTGATGCTGCGCCATCCACCCGGCAACAATCAGCGCGCCATCGCGATCTTCCTGTCGCTTGGCCATCACGATGCATTGCTGGGCCGCCTGCACCGCGTCTATCGCGAACGCTGGCAGATCATGGGCGATGCGCTCCAAACCCATTTGCCGGGCTGGAGCCGCAGCCCAAGCTTCGGCGGCACCAGTTTCTGGCTCGAAGGGCCCAAGGCGTTCGATGCCAATCGTCTGGCGCGAGAGGCGCTCAACGATGGGATCGTCATCGAGCCAGGCGACATCTTCTTTGCCGGCGACAATCCGCCGCGCAATTACTTCCGCCTCGGATTTTCCGCGATCAGGACCGAGCGTATTGCCGAAGGCATCGAGAAGCTGGCCGCCATCATCGAAACACTGCCACCCGCGACGCTGCAGGCCGCCGAGTAACGCTCAGCGACTTATCGCGTTGAGCGTTTCCAGCGCGATCATGGTTTCCTCATTGGTCGGCACCACCCACGCGGAAACCGAACTGCTTGGCGTTGTAATGCACGGACCGCCCTGCCGGTTAGCTGTGTCGTCCAAATCGACGCCCAGCCACGCTGCATCGCGGCAGACCCTCTCTCGGATGCCAACGGCGTTTTCACCAATGCCCGCCGTGAAGACGAGCCCGTCTATGCCGCCCAACGCCGAACACAACGCGCCGAGCTCCCGCCCGATGCGGTAGACGAAGAGGTCGAGTGCCGTTCTTGCCGCCGGTTCGTTGCTGTCCAACAGGTCCCGGATATCGCTGCTGATCCCGGAGACGGCGAGCAGGCCGGACCGATGGTAAAGCAGATCTTCGACCGCGTCGGCCGTCATGCCGCGCTCGCGGATCAAATGCAGGATGACGCCGGGATCGAGCCACCCGCAACGCGTGCCCATCACCAACCCGTCCAAGGCCGTGAAACCCATGGTCGTGTCGACACTCTTGCCGCCATGGATGGCACACATGCTGGCGCCGTTGCCGAGATGGGCGACGACCACCCGACCGTCGGCAATCTCCGGCGCGACATCTTTTAGAGCGCGCGCGATATAGGCATAGGACGATCCGTGGAAGCCGTAACGCCGAATGCCGTCGTCATGGAGTTCCTGGGGCAACGCCAGGCGATCAGCGACCGCCGGCCGGCCGCGATGGAAGGCCGTGTCGAAACACGCGACCTGCGGCACGTCGGGATGGGCCGCAGCGATGGCCTTGACAGGCGCCAGGTTGAGCGGCTGATGCAGTGGCGCCAGGGGTGTCAAAGCCTCCAGCTCGCGCAAGACGGCCGCGTCGATCACGATCGGCGTCGCAAAGTCGGGGCCGCCATGTACCACCCGGTGGCCGACCGCCAGCAACGCTTCGCCGTCCAACCATCCGGTGACCCAGCCCAGCAACCGATCGAAAACCCAGCCATCCGCCGTCGTGCCGACGCCGGACCAGTCTTCGTCGGCGACCGTCTCGCCTTCGTCGTTCTTGGCCGAGAAGCGCGGCGTACCGCCAAGGCCCTCAATCTGACCTCTGACCGCCAGGGCGACGTCGCCGTCCGCCGTGGCCCGATGGATCGAGAACTTGAGGCTCGATGACCCCGCGTTGACGACGAGCAGCGAGCCCGACGGTGTCGGCCCGCGTTTGTCAGAGCGTTGGGTCTGTGGGCTCAACGAGCCGTGCGCTGATATCGCTGGGGGCTCATACCCGTCCAGTTGCGGAAGGCGCGTGAAAAGGCCGAGAGTTCGGAATAGCCGAGCGACAGCGCAACCTCGGTCAGCGGCATGCTCGCGTCGTTCATGTAGTGCAGCGCCAGTTCCTGGCGCGCGGCACGCAACAGATCCTGGAACGTCAGACCGTGGTTCTTCAATTCGCGTTGGAACGTGGCGTCGGTCATGCCCAGCACCTCTGCAATCTCCGTCAGCCCCGGCGTGCGGTCGCCCAGGTGAAGCTTGATCTGGTTGCGCACGACCGTGGCGAAGTCTTCGGGGTCGCCGCGCAACTCGCAGCGCGCGGTCAAGAACCGTTCGATAACCGAAAACAGATAGGGGTCCTGGTCGGGCATGCGCGCGTCGAGGTCGCGGCGGCGAAAGGCCAGCGCGTTGGTGCGGCGCCCGAACCTGACCGGCGCGCCGAAACGCTGCTCGTGTTCGTGCCAGTCTTCCGGCTTGTCGTGCTCGAAACGCACCTCAAGGGGCGCCCAGTCGGGACCCAGCGCGGCGCGAAAGATGTTGCGGAACATACCCAGCGACAACTCGGCGTCCTGGCGCCGGTCCTCGATGCGCGGATCGTAGATGCGGTAGCTCAGCCACAGGATATCGCTGTCCTGCAACAGGCCAAAGCTGGTCTGGCCCTGGTGCGCGGGGAAGTACTTTTCCATATTGCGAAGCGCCGCCGATAGCGTCGGCGAGCAGATAGCCGCGTATCCCAGCGCCCCCAACTGCTTGGGCTGGAACTGGTCACCGAACTGCAGGCCGAAATTGTCATGGCCGGTATGGCCCGCCGCCTCGACAAAGAGCTGGCAATAACGCTGCAGATTCAGATCGTTGAACGGATCTTCAATATCGTCGGTGCGGATGTTGGCGCGCCCGAACACCGTATCGACGTCGCCGCCGTGACGCTCGATCAGATCGATGACGCCCGTCGCCGCCGACGCCAAGACGCGTGGCGGCTCCAGCCCCGTATGCCCACCCTCAGACAGCATTGTTCTTCGCTTCCAGGGGCCGCGCTCGTGCCCAGCCCTGCCCCGGTCGAGTTTGTTGAAAAACCCTAACAGAAAAGGCAACGGGCAGAAAACCTGGAATCCGGGCAAGATCGGTCCGCCGTCGGCAACAAATCTGTCAAATTCGGCCCATCCGGTGTCAAGCGGTCTTCCCCGAACAGTGCTTGGCTTGCTGGACTGCGACGAAGATCGCCACGTCATCGTCTCATCCTGCGGAACAAAAGGAGGCTTCCATGAAACTTTCCCGCCGGTCATTTACCAAGGGAATGGCAAGCGCTGCTGGCCTTGCGGCCCTCGGCCCGATAGGTGCCGCTCACGCGGCGCGCGAAAACGAACTGAACATTCTCTGCTGGGAAGGCTACAACTCCGACGATGTGTTGGGGCCCTTCCGCGACGCTCATCCCGACGCAACGGTGCGTGCGGAAAGTGGCACGTCCGATCCCGACATGATCAACAAGTTGCGCGCGGGCGAGGTCAACGTCTGGGACCTGATCAACGTCAACCAGCCGTGGGCGCGCCACCAGCTCTATCCTGAGAACCTGATCAAGCCGCTCGATAAAGACCGTTTCATGCCCTACTTCGACAACATGCTCTCGGAGTTCCAGGGTCCCTATCCGCTGTCGTTCGCCGATAACGGCGACCTGATCGGCATGGTCCAGCGCTTCGGTCCGTTCAGCTTTGTCGTTAACACCGACAAGGTCAGTGTCGACATGGCCGAGGACCAGGGCTGGAAGCTGTTCCTGGACCCCGCGATGAAGAATCGCTACGGCGTCCTGACCTATGACAACTGGAACATCATGCACATGTGCCTGACGGGCGATCAGGACCCGTTCCAGGAAATGGACGACGCCGGTCTCGACAAGTTCACCGAGACTGCGAACGCGATCTTCGACGGCTCGAAACTGCTGACCGATGACCTCGTCGCCATGAACACGGCGCTGATCAACGGCGAGATCGACGCCTACTTTACCGGCGGCACATACACGGCAAGCCCGGCGCGGCTTGACGGCGCGACGAACATTCGCGGCATCACGCCCAATTCCGGTCCGATGGATGGCAAGGGCGGCCTGGTATGGGTCGAGCTGACATCGGCGGTCAACAATCCCGATCCGTCAAAACTGGCGGAGGACTTCCTTGAGTATGTCCAACAGCCGGATATCTCGAAAGCGGTCAGCTTTACCGAAGGCACCTACAATCCGGTGGCCCAGATGGGCAATCCGGAGGTGTTCAACACCTACGATTCCGATGAGTTGGACGCCATTCAGTGGGACAGTCTGCCTGAGGAAATGGCCCGTTCGGCCGAGTACAGCATTGTCGCGTCCTACGACAAGCTGAACGAACTCTACAACGCCGCCAAGCGCGGTTAAGTTCACTGAACTGTACCCCCGGCGGCGGCAACGCCGCCGGGGCTTCGCTCTCGACCGACCGGGCTGGGCTTGATGTCGACCGCTCCCATTTTGCGCCTAGACAAGATCGTCAAGCGCTTCGACGAGTTCACGGCTGTTCAGGAAATCGATCTCGATATCGTCGAGGGCGAATTCCTGACCATCGTCGGTCCGTCGGGCAGCGGCAAGACGACGCTGATCCGTCTGATGGTCGGCATGGAAGAGCCGACCAGCGGCGAGATCTGGCTGCGCGACAAACGCATCGATCAGGTACCCGCCAACAAACGCCCGACCTGCATGGTCTTCCAGTCGCTGGCGCTGTTCCCTCACAGAAGTGTTGGCCAGAACATTGAATTCCCGCTCAAGATCCGCGGCGTCAGCCCTGCCGAACGAAGGGCGCGCGCGCTTGAGTTGATGGAACTGCTGCATCTACCGACCGATTACTACGGCAAACGCGTTACCCAGTGTTCGGGCGGTGAGCGCCAGCGTGTCGCGCTTGCCAGGGCGCTCGCGTTCGATCCGGAAATCCTGTTCTTCGACGAACCGCTCTCGGCGCTCGATTATCGCCTGCGCAAGAAGCTTGAGAAGGAGCTCAAAGACCTTCACGCGCGCACCGGCAAGACCTTCGTCTACATCACCCACTCGCTGGAAGAGGCCATGGTGATGTCCGACCGCATCGCAATCATGAACCGGGGTCAGTTCGAGCAGATCGCCGTTGCCGAGGAAATCTATGACCGCCCGAACAGCCGCTTCGTCGCGGAGTTCATGGGCGAGGTCAACCTGTTCGACGTCGAGGGCACGGCGAGCGGCGGACTCCACGGCCATGGCGTCGAAATCCACGTCAACGGCGAGGCGTCGGATTTCGGCATGGCGCTGGAGCCGGGCACGCGCGGTGCGCTGATGGTACGGCCCGAGTACATCCGCTTTCAGCCACCGGGCCAGACCAGCGACTTCATCGTGCGCGGCATCCTGCGCGGCGAGTACGCGCTGGGCTCGCGCATTCAGTATGAGGTCGAGACCGCCGACGGCACACGGTTGACCGTCGAAAAGCTCCGCGAGGATCGTTTTTCCGGCGGCCTGGGTGAAGAGGTCGTGCTCGGCTGGGATCTCGAACACTCGCACATGATCCGCGAGGGCTGACCGTTGGAACGGGCCGAACGCCGCCAGGGTTTCCTTTGCGCGCTGCCACTGACGGTTGTCCTGGCGCTGAGTTTCCTGGCGCCGCTTTTGGTCGTCGCGGCGTTTTCCACCATGCCGACCAAGGTTTTCGACCTCGGTCACGTTCCCGACTTCTCCGCCTATCTCGTGCTGCTCGAGCAGGGCTATTATCGGTCGCTGTTATGGTCGCTGGGCACGGCGTTCGCCGCCACGGTTATTCTTTTCATCACCTGCTGGCCGCTCGCCTTCGCCATGTCGAAGGTGTTCGGACGGTTCGCAATTGTCATCACCATCGGCGTCGTCATGACGCTCTTCGTCTCAGAAAACATCCGCCTGTTCGGCTGGGTTCTGACCTTGATGAAAGGCGGCCTGCTCGAAGGTCATCTGCGCGCCTGGTTCGGCGTCAGCTTTGAAGACGCGCTCTACAATGTCCCGGTCATCATCTTCGGCCTGGTCTATGTCTACTTTCCGTTCATGCTGTTCCCGCTCGCCCAGGGCATTGCCATGGTACCCGACGATGCGCGACAGGCCGCGGCCGACCTGGGCGCCAGCCGCTGGCAGATCCTGAAGGAAATCGATCTGCCGCTCTCCGCGCCGGGCATCGTGGTTGGCTCGCTCTTGTGTTTCGTGCTGTCCGCCGGCGCGCTTGCGGAAACCAAGCTATTGGGTGGCCAGGCGGTGATTGTCATCGCCGACGAGGTCGAAACGGCCTTCACCTACTCCCAGAACTGGCCGCTCGGCTCCAGCCTTGCCATGGTTCTCATCTTGATCATCGGTACGCTGGCCATTGTCGGCATCGCCAAGGTCGACCTCGACGCGATCATGGGGCGCAAGCGCTGATGCAACCGACGCCGCTCACACGCACGGCGCTTTTCGTCTACGGCATTCTGGCGCTGCTCTTTCTCTATCTGCCGATCATCGCCGTCGGTTTCGCGTCGATCTCCAAAGCGCGTTACCTGACCTTTCCAATCAAAAAGTACTCCTTTGACTGGTACGGCAAGGCGCTGGAAAGCTCGACCGTCTATGACCTCGTCGTGACATCGATGAAGGTCGCCTGCATCGTCACCATCGTCTCGATGGTTGTCGGCTTCTTCGGCGCGCTTGCCTTCGCGCGCTATCACTGGCGCTTCCGCGGCCTTTTCCAGAAACTGATCCTGCTGCCCATCTTCTTTCCCCAGACGGTCCTGGGCCTGGCGCTGCTCATCTGGTTCAACTCGGTCGACATCATTCCGACCTGGCACACAGCCGTCGTCGCCCATCTGGTCTGGATCGCGCCAATCGCCACGCTCATCATCGCCATTCGCGCCTATAGCTTCGATCCGGCACTTGAAGAAGCCGCCCGCGACATGGGCGCGTCGACCTGGACCGTGCTGAAGGAAGTGACGGTGCCGTTACTGATGCCCGGCGTTATCTCAGCGGGCCTCTTCTCGTTCCTTTTGAGCTGGGGCAACTTCCCGCTCTCGCTGTTCACGACCGGCGCGGACTCCACCCTGCCCGAATGGCTCTACGCGAAGATGGTCTCGGGCTATTCGCCGCTGGTGCCGACGGTCGGCATCCTGTCGATCGCGTTCTCGGTCGTCATCTTGATCGTGGCCTATGTCATTTTTCGCATCGTACGCGCGGTTAACCAAAACCGGTTGAGCGCCAGCGCGTAACACAAACGGGAGGACACCATGCTTACATCGATTAGAGACCGCAGTGTCATCGTTACCGGCGCCTCCAAAGGTATCGGCAAGGGCATCGCCAAGGTGTTCGCCGCCCAGGGGGCCAAGGTCATGCTCGCCGCGCGCAATGAGGCCGACCTGAAGGCGACGGCGGATGAACTCAACGCGGCTGGCGGCACGTGCGAGTGGCGCACATGCGATGTGTCTGACTGGGATTCCGTTCAGGCGCTTGTCAACGACACCGTCCGCGCTTTCGGCGGCCTCGACGTCATGTGCGCCAATGCCGGCATCTTCCCGCAAACCAAGATGGTCAGCATGGATCCCTCGGAATGGGACCACGTCATGTCGGTCAACCTGAAAAGCGCCTTCCTGTGCGTCAAGGCGACGATCCCGCATTTCGAGAAAGCCGGTAAAGGCCGTGTGGTCCTGACCTCCTCCATTACCGGGCCGATGACCGGTTTCCCCGGATGGACCCATTACGGCGCGTCGAAGGCGGGCCAGTTGGGCTTCCTCAAGACCGCCGCCATGGAGATGAGCCGTTACAACACGACGGTCAACGCCGTCATGCCCGGCAACATCGCGACCGAAGGCCTGCACGATCTCGGCCAGGACTATGTCGACGCGATGATCGCGGCGATCCCTGTCAAACGCCTGGGCGAAGTCGCCGATATCGGCAACGCCGCTCTGTTCCTGGCCTCAGACGAGGCCGGCTTCATCACCGGTCAGACCATTGTTGTCGATGGCGGACAGACGATTCCGGAGTCCGTCGAGGCCATCGCGGACATCTAATGTGAGTGGAAGGGAGGCCGCGATGGACGACGCGGCGTTATCGCACGACAACCTGGTTGAACGGCTGCACGCGCTGGCCAACGCGGCGCTTCCTCTGTGGGGCGTGCCGGAGGGCGCGACGGCGCGGCTGATCAACCTGTCGGAAAACGCGACCTATATGGTCGAAGGTCCGAACGGCTATCGGTCCGTCCTGCGCGTGCATCGCGAGGACTATCACACCGTCAACGCCATCGGTTGCGAACTCGCTTGGATGGCGGCGCTGAAGAACGAGGGTGGTGTCGATACGCCGCCCGCCATCCCCGGCAAGGACGGCGAACTCATCCAGACCGCCGGCATCGAGGGGCTACCCCGGCCGCGCCAGATGGTGATGTTCCAGTTTGTCGAAGGCGAGGAGCCGGACGAGACCGCCGATCTGGTCGGCCCGTTCGAGGAACTCGGCGAGATCGCCGCACGCACCCACGTCCACGTCGCCAATTGGGAAAAACCGGCGTCGTTCGAGCGCCTTATCTGGGATTACGAGCACACGCTGGGTTCAACACCCAACTGGGGCGACTGGCGCGCCGCGCCGGCCATGGACGCGGCGGCCCTGGCGGTCCTGGAACGCCAGCAGGAGGTCATTCGCCAGCGCCTGGAAGCGTTCGGCATGGGCCCGGAGCGCTATGGCCTGATCCACGCCGATATGCGCCTGGCGAACCTCTTGATCCACGAAGGCGCGACACGGCTGATCGATTTCGACGACTGCGGGCTCGGCTGGCACATGTACGACTTCGCCGCCGGCGTGAGTTTCATCGAGGACAGCCCGCAGATCCCGGCCTTGAAGAACGCCTGGGTCAAGGGCTACCGCAAGGTGATCGATCTGCCGGCCGAAGACGAGGCGGAGATCGATACCTTCGTCATGCTGCGCCGCATGGTGCTGCTGGCCTGGATCGGCTCGCATATCGAGACCGATCTGGCCCAGGAGATGGGCAGGACGTTTACGAAGGTCTCCGTCGATCTGGCCGAGGACTACCTCTCCCGCTTTGGCTGAGGGCAGGCGCGCGCCTGTCAACCGAAATGGGGTCGCTGTCAAGCGGCTCCGGGCTTCCGGTCCTAACGTTCTTTGATCGCGAGGAGCCCGAATGAGCCAGGAAAAGCTCGAATTTCTAGAGAGGTCGCGGACCTTCTGGAACCCGCGCAAGACGCAGGATTGGCAGGACATGGGCGTCGATCTGGTGATCGATCGGCGCGAGGGTTACTACCTCTATGACATGGACGGCCGCCGCCTGATCGACGTCCATCTGAACGGTGGCACCTACAACCTGGGCCACCGTCATCCCGAGCTGGTCGAGGTGTTGAAGGCCGGCACCGCGCGCTTCGACATGGGTAACCACCATTTTCCCGCGCTCGCGCGCACCGCCCTGGCCGAGGCGCTGTCGCTGTGCACGCCCGGTGATCTCAAATACACGATGTACGGCGCCGGCGGCGCGGAAGCCATCGAGCTTGCCATCAAGTCGGCCCGCCACGCCGCCCAGAAACGCAAGATCGTCTCGATCGTGAAGGCCTATCACGGTCACAGCGGTCTTTCGGTCAAGGCCGGCGACGAACGGTTTTCGAAGATCTTCCTGTCGGAAGACACCGAGGGCGAGTTCGTCCAGGTACCGTTCAACGACCTGAACGCCATGGAGGACGCGCTGAAGGGCCGCGACGTCGCCGCCGTCCTGATGGAGACGATCCCCGCGACCTATGGCTTTCCCATGCCGCACGAAGGCTACCTGCCGGGCGTGAAGCAGCTTTGCGAGCGCTACGACGCCTTCTATGTCGCCGACGAGGTGCAGACCGGCCTGATGCGCACCGGCGACATGTGGGGCATTACCCGCTACGGCGTCGAGCCGGACATTCTGGTCACTGGCAAGGGCATCACCGGCGGGCTTTACCCGATCTCCTGCTGCGTGGCGTCGGAGCGCTGCGCCGGCTGGCTCAAGATCGACGGTTTCGCCCACATGTCGACGGCGGGCGGCGCGGAACTCGGCTGCATCGTCGCCATGAAAACGCTTGAGATCCTGCAGCGCCCGGAGGTCCGGACCATGGTCCGCTACGTCTCCGACTACATGCGCCAGGGCCTTAACCAGATCCAGGACATCTACCCCGATTTCTTTGTCGGCATCCGCCAGCACGGCGTCGTCATGGGCCTTGAGTTCAATCACGAACAAGGCGCCAAACCGGTGATGAAACACCTCTACGAAAACGGTGTGTGGGCGATCTTCTCGACGCTGGATCCGCGGGTCCTGCAGTTCAAGCCGGGCATCCTGATGACCCAGGCCGAATGCGAGGACCTGCTGCGCCGTGTCGAGATCGCCATCGGGCTGGCCCGCCAGGAAATCATGGGCGGTCAGCGGAGGATCGCCTAGTGGAGGCGCAGGTCCGCACGCTGGTCGACATCTCCGGCAGCAAGGCGGCGATGACCGGTCGCGCCAACCTGATGCTGGAGCGCGCAGGCTGGGCGTCCCAGGTCTTCCTGCGCTACGACCGCGACGCCACCATGAAGATCGTCGACGCGGTCGCCGATGCGGCCTTTGCCAACGCCGGACGCTTCGCCGAACTGGCGGTCGAGGAAACCGGTTTCGGCGTCGCCGCCCACAAGAAACTCAAGAACGAACTGACATCCCACGCTCTCGTCGATTTCTACCGTGACCAGGACTATGTCAGTCCGCGCATCGACGAGGCGCGCAAGATCGTCGAGATACCGCGGCCCGCCGGTGTCGTCTTTGCGCTCGCGCCATCGACAAACCCGATCGCGACGCTGAACTTCAAGACCATCATGGCGCTGATGACACGCAACGCCATCGTCTTCAGCCCGCATCCCGCGGCACGCAAGTCCTGCGTCGAAGCGTGCCGTATCCTGGAAGACGCGGCGGTCGCCGCCGGCGCGCCGGACGGCATCATCCAGATCATCGAAGACCCGACGGTACCGCTGATCGAAGAGTTCATGGCCTCGCCCAAGACCGACGTCATCCTGGCGACGGGCGGCACGGCCATGGTGCGCGCGGCCTATTCCTCGTCCAATCCGGCGATCGGCGTCGGTCCCGGCAATGCGCCGGTTTATGTCGATTCAAGCGCCGACCTCGACAAGGCGGCCAAACGCATCGTCGCATCCAAGAGCTTCGACAATTCGGTTCTCTGCACCAACGAGTCGACGCTGATCACGCTGGACGAGGTCGACCAGCGCCTGCGGCGCAGCCTGCAGCAGGCGGGTGCCTATGTCTGCTCCGACGACGAGGTCGCGCAACTGCGCACCTACCTCTTCCACGACCGCGGCTTCAACATCGAGGCTATCGGTCGCGACGCCACCTGGATCGCCGGCGAGTGCGGCATCAAGGTGCCGGGCAAGACCAAGATCCTGCTCGCGCCGATCACCCAGATCGGCATCGAGGAACCGCTGTCGAAGGAAAAGCTCTGCCCGGTGCTCGCCTATCACGTGGCGTCCAGCCGCGGTCAGGCGATCGCTCAGGCACGCGCGCTGCTGCGCCTGACCGGCGCCGGTCACTCCGCCGCGATCCACGCCAACGACCCCGCCGTGCCCCTCGCTTACGCCTCGGCGGTCGAGAGCTATCGCGTTGTCGTCAACGCGCCGTGCAGCCAGGGTGCGGCCGGTTTCGACACCAATCTTGCGCCGACCTTCACCATCGGCACGGGCTTTTTCGGCAGGAGTTCGATCGGCGAGAACATCGGGCCGCACCATCTGATCCACTGGACGCGCCTCGCCCACAACACCGCGGCCGACGAGGTCATGGGCGACTATCGCGGTCTCAGGCAACAGCTTGATGGGCCACTGCAGCAGGCGCCGTCCGACGGCGTGCCCGGCCTTTCCATGGCGCCGCGACAGCAGCAGCCCGCCTCGGCCGCTATCGATGCCAGCACGCGCGAGGAACTGCGGCGGTTGATCGCAGAAGAACTGCGCGCGGCGCTGAAGACATAGACCGTCATGGCCGATCTCAGATCCTTCATCTTCATCGACCAGCTGCAGCCCCAGACGCTCGCCTATATCGCGACCTGGATGCGCGGCCACCTGCCGCGCCGCAACATGGCCGCCCAGATCATCGAGATCGCGCCGGGCCTCGATATCGAGGCGCTGACCGATGTGGCACTCAAGGGCGCCGACGTGAAGGCGGGCATTCTGGTGGTCGAGCGGCAGTTCGGTTACCTCGAGTTCCATGCCAAGTCGCCGGCGGAAGTCCGCGCCGGCGCCCAGGCTGTGTTGGATGCGCTGGAAGCACGACCCGAAGACGCGACGCCGCCGAAGATCCTGGGCTCCAGCATCGTGTCGCGGGTCGATCGGCAACACGCCTTCCTGATCAACCGCAACAAACTGGGTTCGATGATCCTGGGCGGCGACTCGCTCTTCCTTCTCGAATGCCAGCCGGCGTCCTACGCCATCCTCGCCTGCAACGAGGCGGAGAAGGAAGCCAACATCAAGGTCATTGACTACCGCATGATCGGCGCCAACGGCCGCCTCTATCTGGCCGGCCGCGAAGCGGAGATCCGCGCCGCGCACGAGGCCGCCACCCGCGCGCTCGAACTCCAGGGCGCGGTTTAGGGAGCGGGGCGTTGGTCGAGGAACTCAGAGGCGTCATCCGCGAACTCCTGGCCGAGGAACTGGCCAAGGTGCGCGCGGAGATGGGCGGCAAACCGTCGAACCCAGGCGTTCGCGAGGAAGCGGTGACGATCGCGTCCGACCAGGACCTTGAGACTTTCGTCAAACGGCTGATGGCGCTTGCGAGCGATCCCAAGGCGCGCGCGGAGATCGAGGCCGGCCGACACCGGTTTCGTCTGGACGGGGGTGTGCAAACCGCCACACCGGCCGCGCCCAGCGCGTCGGGCGGCGCCACTCCACATTTCGACCGGGGCGTCGTCACCGAGCGTGACGTCGGCAAATTGCCACCCGGTCTCACCACGGTCCGGGTGAGCAAGCGCGTGCGCTTCACGCCGCTCGCCAAGGACGAACTACGCCGACGCGGCGTCACCATCGAAAGGACATCGTCATGATCCGTGGTCGCGTGAAGGGCCGGGTCTGGTCCTCCAAACATATCGAGACACTGCCCAATGGCGGCCTGCTTGAGGTCGAGACCGAAGGCGGCGGCACGCTGGTCGCCTTCGATCCGCTCGGCTGCGCCGACGGCGAGGCGGTGTTGGTCACGCAAGGTTCGGTGGCCGCCGGTTATTTCACCGGCACCAAGGCGCCGGTCGACGCGTTGATCATCGGCTCGATCGACGAAGACGGCGGCTAGAGCCATGGCCCGAGCCGCCACCCGCAAACGTTCACCCGCAGGCACGGCCAAGCGGGCATCATCCGGCCCCAAGGCCGCATCGCAGAAGGAAGGAAATCCCATGTCGAACCAGGCGATTGGAATGATCGAAACCAAAGGCTTCGTTGCGGCGCTCGCCGCGGCCGATGCCATGGTCAAAGCGGCGAACGTCACCATCGTGGCGCGCGAGGAAGTCGGCGACGGCCTTGTCGCGGTTGTCATCAAGGGCGATGTCGGCGCCGTCAAGGCGGCGACCGAAGCCGGTGCGGAGACCGCCAACCAGGTTGGCGAGATGGTCTCCGTCCACGTCATTCCGCGGCCCCACGCCGACCTCGGCAAGTACTTCGACTCCACCGGTAAGTGACGCCTCCCTCCCCGTCCCCGTCTCCGTCAGATCGGGCGAGGCGTCGATGACCGAGCTACGAGTCTATCTGCCGATCCACGATCTGCAGCCACAGTTCGCGGCTTATCTGAGCTCGCCGACGCGCGCGCGCGGCTACCCGCCGTTCGAGCACGAGCACAGTCTGATCATCGAAGTCTCCCCGGCGCTGTCGATCCACCGGATCATCGATCTGGCCCTGAAGGCAGCGCCCGACATGGAGCCGGGCATCCTGTTTACCGAACGCCAGTTTGGTCTTCTGGAACTGCACTCCGAAGACGAGACGGCGCTGGCCGACGCCGGTCAGGCCATTCTCGACGGTATCGGCGCCAAGGCGGCGGACCAGTTAGCACCGACGATTTTGTTTCACGACATCATCGAGGATATCGCCGATCAGCACGCGATCATCCTGAACCGGACCCGCGACGCCTCGATCCTGGTGCCCGGCACCTCGCTGCTGGTCTACGAAATGGCGCCCGCTCTCTTCGCCTGCGTCGCGGCGAACGAGGCCGAACGCGCGGCACCCGAAGCCGCCATCAACGATGTCCAGATGATGGGCGCGTCCGGCCGCATCTTCATGTCCGGCAGCACCGACGACATGATCCGCGCCCGCGACACCATCACCAAAACGCTTGAGGCCATCGACGGCCGCAAGTCCTGACGGGCAACCTCCCTCTCCCCTTGAGGGAGAGGGCCGGGGTGAGGGGTCGCGCGCGAGCGCCCCAAGAAAGCAGATTTGTTAGACGGAGTCGCCTTCCCCCTCACCCAGCTTCGGCTAGGTCGCTAACGCGACCAAGCCTGCGCAACCCTCTCCCTCGCTGGGGAGAGGGAACCAACGAGTTCATGTGCGACTCGGCCCACGCGACCACGATGGTTTCTCGCCGTCGAAGAAACAGCGGATGCCTTCCTGGGCTTCCGCCGTTTCCCAGCGGTCGGCCAGACTTTCCGACGTAAACGCATGCTGGTCGTCGATCCGGTCGCGCGACAGGGCCAGGCACAACGCCTTGGCGTCGGCGACCGCGCCGGGCGCGCAGTCCAGGAACCACCCGACCTCCGCCTCGACCGCGTCGTCCAGACCGTCAGCGTCGACGACCTCACTGACCAGACCGAGGTCGCGGGCCGCTGCTGCGTCGAAACGTTTGCCGTTCATGAAGATGCGCCGCGTGTTTCCCTCGCCCAGACGGCGTACGACATAGGGACCGATGTTGGCGGGAATGACGCCAAGGCGCGTTTCGGTGAGCGCGAACTTCGCGTGCGACGCCGCAACAACGATATCGCAGACCGCCATCATGCCGATGCCACCGCCGAAGGCCTGGCCGTGCACCCGACCGATCAGCGGTTTCGGCAGGCTGTCGAGGTCGCTCAGCATGCGGGCAAGCTCCAGGGATTCCGTAATCTTGCCGACACGGTCGCGGTCGAACTGCGCGCGCATCCAGGTGAGATCGGCGCCGGCGGAGAAACTCTTGCCTTCACCGGCAAGCACCACGGCGCGTACGCCACCGTCCTTGGCCAGATCAGATGCGGCCTGACGCAACTCGCTGATCATCTGGGTGTTCAACGCGTTGTGTTTCTCAGGACGCGCCAACCAAAGATGGGCGACGCCGCGCTCGTCTGTCTCGATGCGAAGGGTTTCGAAGCCTGTCATGGTCAATCCGCTTTGCCGTGATCGCCTTCAATAGCCGATCTCCAGGGTTGGTTGTTCAAGTAACGCTCGACGTCCGACAGCCGCGCCCGGTCGATGCCAGTCGCGAAGCCCAGCGATGCCAGCCGGTCGGCCACGGGCCCCGTCGCGACGTTGCCCTTGGCGCCTAGCGCATAAGGACAACCGCCGAGCCCGCCGACCGCGGCATCGAACGTGCGCAGGCCCTTCTCGAGGCTCACCTCGATGTTGTCGAGCGCGCGGCCGCCGGTGTCGTGATAGTGGCCCGCAAGTTTGCTGGCGGACACGACGGCAAGCACGGCATCCAGCATGGCGGCGATCGTCTGGGGCGTACCTCTGCCGATGGTATCGCCCAGCGACACCTCATAGCAGCCCATGCCAATCAAGCGCGACGCGACGTCGGCCACCTGCTTTGGCGGCGTCGCGCCGTCATAGGGACAATCGGTCACGCAGGAAACGTAGCCACGCACGGGCACGCCGTCGTTCTTGGCGGCTTCAAGCACCGGCTCGAAACGCTCCAGGCTCTCGGCGATCGAGCAGTTGATGTTCTTGTGGCTGAACCCCTCGGATGCCGAAGCAAAGATCGCGACCTCGTCTGCCTCAGCCGCTTTGGCGCCGTCATAGCCCCGCATGTTCGGCGTCAGCACCGCATAGGTGACGCCGGGTCTACGCTCGATGCCGGCCATGACCTCCGCCGCATCCGCCATCTGGGGCACCCATTTGGGGCTGACGAAACTTGTCACCTCGATCTTCGAAAACCCGCAACCGGACAGCATGTCGACGAGGCGGATTTTATCGGCGGTCAGGACGAACTCTTTCTCGTTCTGCAGCCCGTCGCGCGGACCCATCTCGAAGATCGTTACATGCTCGCGCATCGCGGTCTCACGGCTCCGGCGTTTCCATGACCAGCAGTAGCCGGTCGGCCGCGACTTGATCGCCCTCGCCGACCAGTACCTCAGCCACGGTCCCAGCAAAGGGCGCGCGCAGGGTGTGTTCCATCTTCATGGCCTCCATGACGATCAGCGACTCGCCTTTCGTCACGGTAGCACCCGTCGCGACCGCGACCAGTTTGACCAGACCGGGCATCGGCGCAAGCACCCGGTCATCGCCGGCCGTGGCCCGCTCGCCGCCGTCCAGCAGATCGGGGATCGCGAAGACATGGGTCGCGCCGTCAAGAAAGACGGTGATGTTCCGGCCATGCCGGACAACGCGGCCGCTCACCGTCTGCCCATCAAGCGCGATGTCGGCACACACGCCGTCGACTTGATGAACTTCGACGGTATGCACATCGCCTGCCTGACCGAAGGTCAGCTTGCCGCCGCCTTCGCATGCCACGTTGAACGACATGGCTGTCCCGTCACGACTGAGGTCGACGGCCAGACTTTCACGAGCCCACTGCCGCCAACCCGCCAAGGTCACCCAGGGATCGGTGGCATCGCACCGTTCGAACCAACCGAGTGTCGCCATCACGGCGAGACCGTAAGCCGCCGGCGACGGTTCCGGCGTTTGAACGAGCCGGTCCATGTTGCGCTCGATCAATCCGGTATCGACGCGGCCGGCCGCGAAGGCGTCATCGGCACACAAGGCCGCGAGAAACCCGACATTGGTTACCGTGCCCGCAATGAAGCTTTGCGAAAGCGCCGTGCGCATGGTGTTGAGCGCATCCGTCCGGCTATCGCCGTGCACGATGATCTTGGCGATCATCGGGTCGTAGTACGGCGAGATGGTATCGCCCTGCCGCACACCGCTGTCGACACGCGCGATGTCGTCCGGTAGCGCAAGATAGTCCAGCCGTCCGGTCGCCGGCAGGAACCCCTTGCCGGCGTTTTCGGCGTAGACCCGCGCCTCGAACGCCCAACCGTCGATCGCAATGTCCTCCTGTTTCAGCGGCAGCGGTTCGCCCGCCGCGATGTGAAGCTGCCATTCGACGAGGTCGAGGCCGGTGATCATCTCGGTCACCGGATGCTCGACTTGAAGGCGTGTGTTCATCTCCATGAACCAAAAGCGATCGGGCTGCAGGCCGTCGCTGGCATCGACGATGAACTCCACCGTCGCCGCGCCCTGGTAACCGACGGCCACGGCCGCCTTCACCGCCGCCTCACCCATGGCTTGGCGCATCTCCGAAGTCATGTCGGGCGCGGGCGCTTCCTCGATCACCTTCTGATGGCGGCGTTGCAGGGAGCAGTCACGTTCGAAGAGGTGGATCACGTTGCCGTCGGCGTCGCCGAACACCTGCATCTCGATATGGCGCGGGGTCGCGATCCACTTTTCGATCAGGCAGCGGCCGTCGCCGAAGCTCGACTCGGCTTCGCGGCGGGCGCTCTCCAGTGAATCGGGAAAGTCTGCGGGATCGTCGACCCTGCGCATGCCCTTACCGCCGCCGCCGGCACGCGCCTTGATCAGAACGGGATAGCCGATCTCATCCGCCTTGCCTGCCATGACATCGGCGTCCTGATCCTCACCCAGGTAGCCGGGCACCACGGGCACGCCGGTCTCGGCCATCATGGCTTTGGCGCGGTCCTTCAGTCCCATGGCGCGGATGGCATTGGCCGATGGTCCGACGAAGACGAGGCCTGCCGCTTCGACGGCTTCGGCGAAGTCGGGGTTCTCCGACAGAAAACCGTAGCCCGGGTGAATCGCATCGGCCGCCATCGCCAGCGCTGCCTCGATGATCCGATCGCCCCTTAGATAACTCTCTGTCACTTGCGGCGGCCCAAGCCGTGCGGCGTTGTCGGCCATCGCAACATGCAGGGCGTTTGCATCGGCGTCCGAATAGACGGCAACCGTCTCGATGCCCAAGCGCCGGCAGGTCCTGATGATCCGGCAGGCGATCTCGCCGCGGTTGGCAATCAGGACACGTTTCAGCATCGCGACTGAGGTCACATTCGGAAAAGGCCGAACCGGGTTTCCGGAATCGGCGCGTTCAACGCTGCCGACAACGACAAGCCGAGCACATTGCGCGTCTTGGCCGGATCGATGATGCCGTCATCCCACAACCGCGCGGCGGCATAGAGCGGATGGCTCTGTTCGGCGAACTGATCGACGATTGGTTGTTTGAAGGCTGCTTCGTCGCCCGCCGACCACGTCCCGCCTTTGCGCTCGATGGCGTCGCGGCGCACGACGGCGAGCACGCTCGCGGCCTGTTCGCCACCCATGACTGAGATCCGGCTGTTGGGCCACGTCCACAGAAAGCGCGGGCCATAGGCGCGCCCGCACATGCCGTAATTGCCGGCGCCAAACGAGCCGCCGACCAGGACCGTCACCTTGGGCACGGCCGACGTCGCGACGGCGGTCACCAGTTTCGCGCCGTGTTTGGCGATGCCCTCGGCCTCGTACTTCTGCCCGACAATGAAGCCGGTGATGTTCTGCAGAAAGACCAGCGGGATGCGCCGCTGGGAGCACAGCTCGACGAAATGCGCGCCCTTCAAGGCGCTTTCGGAGAAGAGGATGCCGTTGTTGGCGAGAATGCCGACCGGCATGCCGTGGATATGGGCGAAACCGCAGACCAGGGTCTCGCCGAAGCGGGCCTTAAATTCGTCAAGTCTTGAGCCATCGACCAGGCGCGCGATGACCTCACGGATGTCATAGGCGGTCGACAAGGAAGCCGGCACGATGCCGTAGATTTCCGCGGGGTCGTAAAGCGGATCCTCCGGCGTCTGCAACTGAAGTTCCGCAGGCTTTGTCCGGTTGAGATTGGCGACCGCGCGCCGCGCCAGTGCCAGCGCATGATCGTCGTCGCGGGCCAGATGATCGGCGACGCCGGACAGGCGCGTGTGCACGTCGCCACCACCCAGCTCCTCGGCGCTCACCACTTCACCCGTCGCCGCTTGGACCAGCGGCGGACCTGCCAGGAAGATCGTCCCCTGCTCGCCGACGATGACCGTTTCGTCGGACATGGCCGGGACGTACGCGCCGCCCGCCGTGCACGAGCCCATGACCACGGCGATCTGGGCGATTCCGTCGGCGGACATGCGTGCCTGATTATAGAAGATCCGCCCGAAGTGATCGCGGTCGGGAAACACCTCGTCCTGGTTCGGCAGGTTGGCGCCGCCGGAGTCAACGAGGTAGACACACGGCAGCCGGTTTTCCTGGGCGATTTCCTGGGCGCGCAGGTGCTTTTTGACGGTGACCGGGTAATAGGTGCCGCCCTTTACCGTCGCGTCGTTGGCGACGACCATGACCTCCTGACCTTCGACGCGGCCGACGCCGGCGATCAGACCGGCCGACGGGCTGGCACCGTCATAAAGGCCATGCGCGGCCGTGACGCCGATCTCCAGGAACGGTGCGCCGGGATCCAGCAGGCGCGCAACGCGTTCGCGCGGCAGCAGTTTGCCGCGGCCGGTGTGGCGCGCCTGCGCCGCCTCGCCGCCGCCGGTCATGGCGCTGGCGACGGCGGCTTCGACCTCCTCGATAGCACCGCGCATGGCGTTTTCGTTGGCCACGAAGTCGTCGCTTGTGGTCTGCACGGTGGACTTGATGACGGCCATCAGGCGGTTTCCTTCATCAACTCGCGCCCGATCAGCATGCGGCGGATCTCCGATGTGCCCGCGCCGATCTCCATCAGCTTGGCGTCGCGCAACAGGCGCCCGGTCGGATAGTCGTTGATGTAACCATTGCCGCCCAAGGCTTGTATCGCCTGCAACGCCTGTTGCGTCGCCTGTTCCGACGCGTAGAGACAACAGGCCGCGGCATCCTGGCGCGTGACCGCGCCCCGATCGCAGGCAGCCGCGACCGCATAGACATAGGCGCGCGACGAGTTCATGGCCGTGTACATGTCGGCGATTTTGGCCTGCATCAACTGAAACTCCCCGATCGGCCGGCCGAACTGCTTGCGCTCGTGCAGATAGGGCATCACCACGTCGAGGCAGGCATGCATGATGCCAACGCCGATGCCCGCCAAGACGACGCGCTCGAAGTCGAGGCCGGACATCAAAACCTTGACGCCCTCGCCTTCGGCGCCCAGCACGTTCTCGAACGGGACTTCACAGTCTTCAAACACGAGCTCTGCCGTGTTCGAGCCGCGCATGCCGAGTTTGTCGAGCTTCTGCGAGGGCATAAAACCGCCAAAGCCGCTTTCGACCAAGAACGCCGTGATGCCCTTCGCGCCAGCGTCGGGATCGGTCTTGGCATAGACCACGAGCGTATCGGCATCCGGTCCGTTGGTGATCCACATCTTGGTGCCGTTCAGCATGTAGCGGTCGTTGCGCTTGTCGGCCCGCAGGGCCATCGAGACCACGTCGGACCCCGCGCCCGGCTCCGACATGGCGAGGGCGCCGACATGCTCGCCCGAGCACAGCTTCGGCAGATACGTCGCCTTTTGCTCGGGCGTGCCGTTCCGGTTGATCTGGTTGACGCACAGATTGGAATGGGCGCCATAGCTGAGCGCCGTCGAGGCCGACGCGCGCGCGATCTCCTCCATCGCGACCACATGGGCCAGATAACGCATGCCCGTACCGCCGTGGTCGGGATCGGCGGTGATGCCCAAGAGGCCGAGCGCGCCCAGTTCCGGCCAGAGATCGCGCGGAAAGGTGTTGCTTTCGTCGATCTCGGCGGCGCGCGGCGCAAGCTTGTCCTGGGCCCAGCGATGGACGACATCGCGCAGGGCCTCGACCTCCTCACCCAACGCGAAACCCATGGAGGCGCGGAACATGTCAGTCCTCCCCACCGGTCAGGCTGACATCGTCTCTACGGTGCATTGTCTCAGTCAGCGTCGCGGTCCTAAGCGGTCTTTTCTTCAACGAGACCGAGCTCCTCGATCATCTTCTCGCGCATGATGAACTTTTGCGGCTTGCCGGTCACGGTCATCGGCAGGGCATCAACGAAGCGAATGATCCTGGGGACCTTGAAGTGGGCGATCTGATCTCGACAAAACGCACGGATGTCGTCTTCCGTCGCGGTTTCGTCGGGCATCAGGATGATCCAGGCGCAGACTTCCTCGCCGAGTTTGTGGTCGGGCACGCCGAAGACCTGAACCTGCTGGACCTTGGGGTGGCGATAGAGGAACTCCTCGATTTCACGCGGGTAGATGTTCTCGCCACCGCGAATGATCATGTCCTTCACACGCCCGACGATGTTGCAATAACCCTCATCGTCGACCGTCGCCAAGTCGCCCGTGCGCATCCAGCCGTCTTCGACGATGGCTTCGCGTGTGCGCTCTTCGTCGTCCCAATAGCCTTTCATGACCGAATAGCCGTGCACCCAGAGCTCCCCGGGCTGGTTGAGCGGCAATGTTTTGCCGGCCTCGTCGACGACCTTGACCTCGACATGGGGATGGGCCCGTCCCACCGTCGACACACGTTTCTCGATCGGGTCGTCGGTTGCGCTCTGCAGCGAAACCGGGCTGGTCTCCGTCATGCCATAGGCGATCGTCACCTCGCTCATGTGCATATCGGAGACGACCTTTTTCATGACCTCGATCGGGCATGGCGAGCCCGCCATGATACCGGTTCTGAGCGACGACAGATCGAGATCGGGGAAACCCGGCGACTCGAGCATGGCGACGAACATGGTGGGCACGCCGTAAAGCCCGGTGCATCGCTCTTCGGCAACCGCGGTCAGGGTCGATACGGGTTCGAAGGCCTCACCCGGGAACACCATGCACGCACCTTTGGTAACGCACCCCAGCGTGCCCATGACCATGCCGAAGCAGTGATAGAGCGGCACCGGAATGCACAAGCGATCGGCCTCGGTGAACCGGATTGCCCGCGTCGTGAAGTGGGCGTTGTTCAAGATGTTGAAGTGGGTCAGCGTGGCGCCCTTGGGCGTGCCTGTCGTGCCGCTGGTGAACTGAATGTTGATGGGGTCGTCCGGCTTCAAGGACGCAGAGATCGCATCGAGCTCGCTTTTGTCCGCGGCTTGGCCCTGCGCCACCACATCATCGAAGTTCAGCATCCCGCGCGATGTCTCGTCGCCCATGCGCATGACGATCTTGAGCGCCGGCAGCTTTGCCGCGTTCAGCGCGCCGGGCTTGGCGTCGGCAAGTTCCGGCGCCAGCGTGTTCAGCATGCCCAGATAATCGGACGACTTGAACAGGGCGGCCGTCACCAGCGCCTTGCATCCGACCTTGTTGAGCGCGAACTCCAGCTCCGAAAGCCGGTAGGCTGGGTTGATGTTGACCAGGACCAGACCGATGCGCGCCGTCGCGAACTGGGTCAGCAGCCATTCGTAGCGGTTGGGTGACCAAACACCGATCCGGTCGCCCTTCTTAAGACCAAGGGCAAGAAGACCGGCGGCCAAATTGTCGATCTCTTCGGACAATTGGTTGTAGGTCAGCCGCCTGTCTTGTTCGCAGAAGACGGCTGCTTCGCGCTCGCCAAACCGGGCAACGGTGTCGGCGAACGCTTCAGGGATCGTCGCCTCGCGAAGCGGTTCGCTCGTATCGCCGGCAACACATGACATTCCGTCAAGCGGCATCATGCCTCAATCGACCTCCCCGCGCTCTTTCACCACGTCGCCCCGATCCGGCCAAGTATATAGGGCCGCCTAGCCATAAACCATCGCCCCGCCGGGTTCACAATCCCGTGGCAGACGAGGGCCGCGCTTAGGCCTCGCGGTAGTGTTTGGGCCGCCGCTTGACCGGGTCCAGCAATGACCAGTCCCCTTGCGGGACGTCGTAGCCTTGCGGGAAAGGTGGCCGTTCTTCGATGCCAAGCGCGGCCATCACGCGTTCGTCGCTGTAGTAGCACTGGACCGTGACGGCGGTGATAGCTTCGACGTGCTGCGACCCCGCTGCCGCAAAGCCGGCGGCGACATCGGCCCTCTGTTTGTCGTCGAGCGTCACAAAACTGGCGCCGTGGCTGTCCTGCGCCATCCTGTCGAGAACGGCCAGCGCGCCTGTTACGTGATCCTTGTCGGCCACCGCTGCCTCGGTGATTCGATCGAAAATGGCGGGATCGTCCGCACCGGGAACACCGTACCGATCGCTCGCCGGAATCATCAGGCCGACGAGCGTAAGCAGCGACGCCTTTTGATCGTCCGACAGACTGTCACTGCTTTGATTCACGCTGCCACCGCCCGTCATGTTCCTGCACCACCGCGTTGCCGTTCTGCATCAACTCTAGCAGCTTCCCAGGCAGGTGAAACGAGAATGGCCAGGGCTTCGCCAACCCTGGCCATTCTTGCTCAACAGGTCCAAAGTCGCTGTGCCGGACCGGCAGCAACCGGCCCGATACAGCAAGACATCATCAGCGTTTCAAGAACTCCAACTCGCGCTTGTCCTCCACATCAGGCGATGGGAAGTCATGCTGTAGCGTCTTGAAGACACCGAACGACATCATCAGCAAGATCACCGCAATCGGCAAACCAGCGACGATGGATGCCGTCTGTAGTGCGCTCAGACCGCCGGCCAGCAACAGCACACCGGCAACGACACCGGAGGTGATGCCCCAGAACAGCCGGAACTTGATCGGCGGATGTTCATCGCCCATGGACAGCATGGTGCACATGACAAGCGTGCCGGAATCCGACGACGTCACGAACCACGATATCAACAGGATCGTCGTCAGAATGGTGATCGGCGTGACCAAGCTTGAAACGCCAAACCCTTCGATGGTCTTGAACACACCGCTTGCGTAGTCCGCGTTGACCGCATCGACGACACCGGCGTTGTTGAACAGATCCACGCCAACGGCCGCGCCGCCGAACACGCCCATCCACAGAACGACGACCGAGGTCGGTATCAGCAGCACGCAGAAGCAGAACTGCCGGATCGTGCGTCCCTTGGAGATACGCGCGATGAACAGACCGACAAACGGACACCAGGCGATCCACCAACCCCAATAGAAGATGGTCCACCAGCTCTGCCATTGACGGTCCTGTTCGTTGTCGATCCAGAAACCCATCGGGATGACGTTCCAGATGTAGTCGCCGGCACCGGAGATCACCATGCCCAGAATAAAGGCGGTTGGTCCGAGGATCAGGAACAACAACAACAGCACCAGGCTGGCCCAGACGTTGACCTCACTGAGGATGCGAACGCCCTTGCCGACTCCGGAGACAGCCGAGGCCGTGCCCAGGATGGTGATACCGCCGATCAGGACGAGGTGGTTGGCCGTGGTGTTCGACATCCAACCGAGATCGGCCAGACCGGCCGCGATCGGCGCCACACCCAGACCCAGCGATGTCGCCAGACCGAAAATGGTGCCGAACACGCCTATCAGGTCGACCACATGACCCCACGGACCGTAGATCCGGTGTTTGAGAACCGGGTACAAGGCCGAGCGCAGCGATAACGGCAGACCCTTACGGTAGGAGAAATAGGCCAAGCACAAACCGACGAGCACGTAGAGCGCCCAACCGTGCAAACCCCAGTGGAAATTGGTGATGCGGATGGCAACGCCAGCCGCTTCCACGCCGCCCGGCTCGATTCCTTCGCGTGTCAGAAAGGGGTTGCCCTGGATGTGGTACATCGGTTCAGCGACACCCCAGTAGATCAGGCCGGAACCCAGGCCCGCGCTGAACAGCATGCAGATCCACGAGAATGTCGAGAAGTCCGGTTCATCGTCGTCCTTGCCCAGTTTGACGGAGCCGAACCGGCTCATGAGCAAGTACAAGATGAACAGAAGCGTCACCGTCACGACCAGCACGTAGAACCAGCCGAGCGTGCCGATGATGAAGTCTTTGCCTTCGGCGAAGATGGCACCGGAATAGTCGACGTCCCAGATGGTGAACACCACGAACGCGATGATCATCACCATCGATGCGACCGCCATGATGGCGTTCGATCCGGCAAAGAAACCGGACTTCGCGACCAAGCCTTCCGGCGGCAGATGAACGTCGTCGTCCATCGGCGCTTGCGGCGGTGCGCCAGTTCCATCACTCATTGTTCTTACTCCCCCTAGAAATCCCCATGTTGCTCATCGCACCGTTCCCGAAGCGCCTTCCCTGACCGAACCGGCGATCCAGGCGTCGAACGCGTCTTCCAGGACCTGCTCGTGTTCGGCCCACCACTCGGCGTCCGACATGATCGAGACCTTCTCCTCATAGGCAGGTCCGTTTGGCAGCTGTGCGAGAATGTCCTCTGACAGCAGACCCAGCGACGACTTGCGCGTCGGTCCGTTGGGCAGATAGCTCACCATGTCGGCCAGCGATTGTGAGCTGCTGGCAAAACGAATGAAGTCGATGGCTTCTTCCTTGTACCGGCTGCCCTTGGGGATACCGAACAGGTCGAGCTCGATGACCCGTCCGTCCCACTCGACGGTGAACTTGGCGCCTTCCTTACGTGATGCGGTAGCGCCCGTCGTCGCCCAGACCGACGACATGACGACCTCGCCGGCGTTCAGCAGACGCACCGGCTCCAAGCCGTCTTCCCACAGCATCAGGCCCGGCTTGATTGCGTCCATCTTGGCCAGTGCGCGCTCGATGCCTTCCGGTGTTGCCAGAACGCTATAGACGTCCGCCTCGGCGACACCGTCGGCAATCAATGCCCATTCCATAACCACCGTCGGATCGTTGCGGATCGCACGGGGGCCGGGATAGGTGTCGACGTCGAAGAAATCCTGGACCGAGCTTGGCGGATTATCACCAAAGGCATCGTTGCTGTAGGCGTATACCGTCGCCCAGATGATGACGCCGATGCCGCAACGGTTGAGCGCGCCGTCGACGAAATCATCGCGGAAGTTCGTGCCGTCAATGCCATCGGGAAGATCGACATCGGAGAGGTCCTCCAGCAGACCTTCCTCGCAAGCGCGCAGCGAGTCAGCTTGGGTCAAATCAACAACGTCCCAGATGACATTCGCCGATTCCACCTGATCACGAATTTCTTCGAGATCACCGGCATAGTGCTCAACATTGACTCGCCCGCCGATCATTTCTTCATAGGGCCGAACAAAGCCGAGCATCTGGCTGCGCATGTAAGGGCCGGTCCACGTCGTGAAGGTGATTTCGTTCCGTGGATTGGCCGGCGAGGCCGTCGCTTGCTGGAGTTGCGTCGAAAACTCGGCATCAGGATTTTCGTCATCCTGCGCGAGCGCGCCGGTGTAGATCAGCACCGAACCCAGGAAAACGGCTGCGGCGAACCTGCCGCACACGTTTCTTAGTCGGTTTTTGTTCATCTTGTGCTCCCCTGTCACTTCCCAAACGGCGAAGCCTAGCCAACACCCACCAAATGGATGCGCAAACACCAAACCTATGCGCTCTCTACGATAAGAATCCGCGGAAACTGCGGATTTGAGAGCTATCTATGGCGATGTTTCGGTGCCCGCGCCCTTGGTGAGCGTTCGATTGGCCGCCTTCCCCACAATCAGCACGTACAACAATGCACCCCCTCGAACTTCTTTGAAACACCCGGATTCCGTTCAAGAAAACGACATGCAATTCGTGCCCTCGTCATCGATAGACGCGTGAGAATACGGTGAATTCCTAGGGAAACTGCGCTTAAGAGACGACAGATACAGCCCTGGCGGGACCTCGCGTGCCTCGATTGCGCGCAAACGTCATTGGGCGCGGTGATGAAGCCGCATCAATCGAACAGAGTCGCCAATCGCTGCTTCACGGAATCGGCGATATAGAGCGCCAGAGCCTGGATCGTTCGCGTCGGGTTAACACCGGCAGAGGTAACGAAGATGCTGCCGTCGATGATGAAGAGGTTTTTGACGTCGTGGCAGCGGCCCCATTCGTTGACCACCGAGGTCGCGGGGTCAGCACCCATGCGCGCCGTCCCCATCAGATGCCAACCGGCATAGGAGATCGGTGATTCGTAGATGATGTCCTTGGCACCGGCGGCGCGCAGCGCTTCGCTGGCGCGCGCCATCGCAAAGTCCAGCATCGTCGTGCTGTTGTCGCTGAGCGTGTAGCTGATCTTGGGCGCGGGAACGCCGTTCGAGTCTGTCATTACCGGATCAAGCGTGACGGCGTTGTGCTCTTCCGGCAGGTCCTCGCAAATGGCGAAGATCGGCACGATGCGGTTGAAGAGTTCCCTATAAGCGCGGTGATGGCCCTCACCCCAGGGAATCCGCCCGGCCTGCATGCCAGTCAGCGCTGTACTGATGGGGGTTACGCCGCGGCAGCATTCGAACGTGAAACCGCGGACAAAGCCTCGGTCACTATCGGTTTCGTAGAACTCCTGGCTTAAGACACAATTATGTGGACCTTTGTAACCGTCGAACGGCTGATCGAAGACGCCCTGGATCAAGGCGTAGGGGTGAAACATGAAGTTCTTGCCGACCAGGCCGCTGCTGTTGGCTAGGCCATCGGGGAACTGGGCGGATGTCGAGTTTAACAGGATGCGGGGCGTGCCCACGCCGTTGCAGGCCATCACCACGACCTCCGCCTTCTGTTCGTGCTCAACGCCGTCGGCGTCATAGTAGATGACGCCGGTCGCCATGCCTTCGTCGTTCACCGTGACCTCGCGCACGCGCGCGCGCGTTCTGACCTCGACCTTGCCGCGCACCGCATCGGGCCAATAGGTGATGTCCGTGCTCGCCTTCGCGCCCTGGGCGCAGCCGCTGCCGCACGCACCCAGGTTCACGCATTTGTCGCGCCCGTTGTAGGGCTGGCTGGCGACGGCGCTGTCGGACGGCCACCAGTGCCAGTCCATGGCGTTGAAAGCCCGCGCCAGCACCTCACCGGACTTACCCAGTGGCAGCGGCGGCATGACTGGGAACTTATCGGGATTGGCGGGGTCACCGGCCAGACCGGAGACGCCCGTCATGCGCTCGTCGACCTGATAAAACGGCTCAAGCGTTGCATAATCGATCGGCCAATCGTCGGCCACGCCATCAAGCGATTTGACCCGGAAGTCGGAGGGGTGGAAGCGCGGATAATGGCCGGAATAAAGGATCGTCCCGCCGCCGACGCCGTTAAAGTTGGCGACGGCTATGGGCGAGTCGTCATCATTGATCGGATAGTCAGTGTCGCGCTTGCGCACGTTGGGATCGATGCTGAAATCGCCGTGGGTGCGGGCCTCCCAGTCACGGCCCGTGCTGGGGTAGGCGCCCGAGTTCATCCAGTCGCCCTGCTCCAGGCAGACGATGCGCATGCGCGTTTCGACGAGGCTCCAGGCAAACGCCGCGGCCGACGCGCCCGCGCCAACGATCAACACATCAACCGTCTCGTCTGTCATCGAGATTCCCGCGCCGCCCTTGGACCCACACGCAGTCTATCCGACCGCCATCTAATCGCCATCCTGCAGGGCTAGTTACTACACGAGCTGCATCTCAGGGAACCAGGTCCCATTGCGTTGGCCACCATCGCTAACGCATGGGCCGCTGTTCTGCGTGGGGTGAGTGCGTGGGTGTCCGAAGCAAGTGGCGTAACGGAAGAGGTGGGAGAGACCGGCGTCCCAGTTCGTGGCAAAATCGTCCACTGGTACTGACCTGGGCCCTTTTGGCCGTCCTGATCGCCTCCTGTTCGGACCTGCGCGAAACCGAGCCAGGCCGCACGGCGAGCGAGCAATTGCTGTTCTCAACCGCCATCGAGCGCGTCTTCGACAACCTGGCGATCCAGATCCCATCGGACAGCAAGGTGTTCGTCGATGCCCGATATGTCCAAGGCACCGACAGCCTGTATCTGGTAGCGACCCTGCGTGATCGTATCCTGCGGCAAGGCGGCAATCTCGTGACGATCCGAAGCGAGGCCGATCTCGTCTTCGAGCCGCGCGTCGGCGCGCTTTCCATCGATCGCCGGACGACCCTCGTCGGCATTCCCAGTTTCCCGATTCCGATCCCATTGACCGGCGAGTTCGAGTTTCCCGAACTCGCGCTCTTCAAGGAAGACCGACAGCAGGGCGTCGTAAAACTGGCGCTGACCAGCTACGACGCACAAACCGGCGAACTGCGCAGCTCGCTCGCCCCGGCCTATGGGTTCTCGCAAAGCACCGACTGGGTCGTGCTGCTGCTGTTCGACTGGCACGACAACGACCTCATGCCGTCGCCGCAGAACGACGAGTGGGTCGGCGAAAGTTCCTTCGAGGAAACGATCGCCGACTTTGACGTTAGTCCTTAGGCCGGGCGCCGGCTGCGCACGATTTGATAGCCGGGCCGCCAGATATAGCGCAGCGGCGCGCTCAACATGTGCACCAGGCGGGTGAACGGGAAGACCAGCAGGATTGTCATGCCGACAAACAGGTGCAGCTTGAAGACCCAATGGACGTTCGCCACATAGCTGGCTGCGTCCGCCTGGAACGTGAAGATGCCCTGGGCCCAGGTCATGAACTTGACCATCTCGTCGCCGTCCAGATGCTGCAGCGACACGAAGATTGTGGCGAGCCCGATCAGAAGCTGCAGGTAGAGCAGCAACAGGATTGCGATGTCGCTGAAGCTCGACGTGCGCCGGATGCGCGGATCGAACAAGCGCCGATGGATCAGCATGGCACCGCCGACCAGCATCACCAGGCCGGCCAGGCCGCCGACGACAATCGCCATCATCTGCTTGAAGCCGTGGCCGATGCCGAGCGCATCGAAGATCTCGATCGGCACCAGGAGGCCGAACAGGTGGCCGAAAAAGATGACGAGGATGCCAATGTGGAACAGCACGGAGCCCCACATCAACTGGCGCCGCCGCAGCAATTGGCTGGATCCCGACCGCCACGTATAGGGCTCGCGGTCGTAACGCACGATGGACCCGATGATCAGCACGGTCAGCGCGATATAGGGATAGATCCCGAAGACAAGGGTGTTGAGGGTATCGGTCATCGCCTTACGCTCCTTCCGCCGGATCGGGTGCCGGTCGATTGGCCGCCCTGATGCGTGTTCTCAGCCGGTCGGGGCCGCAACCACCTTCGTCGCCGCCGCCGAAGGTCACGGCCTCCTCCTCCCAGATACGATCGAGATCCTCGAAGTCGTTGGGATCGTGTTCCGGCTGGGCCATCAGCGCGGCGACCTCGTCGGCCGCGGGTTTGTGCTTGGCAATGGACTCCAGGGCGCGAAACACACCGGCATAGGCGCACTTGCGTTTGGCCAACCGTTCACCCACCGCGACGATGATGTGGAGCGGCTGGCGCAGAACCTCCCTGGCGTCGTCGAGCGGCAGCGTGCTCAAGAACTCCAGGAACAGCGGCAGGAAGTCCGGCAGTTCACGCGCGTCGATCGTCAGACCGCGTTCCTCGTACATCGCCATCAAGTCGACCATGGCCTGGCCGCGGTCGCGGCTCTCGCCATGGACATGCTCGAAGAGATGCAACGAGAGGGTCCGCGTACGATCGAACAGCAGGACGTAGCGTTCCTGCATGTCGAGTAGATCGCCACCGGCAAGCTCGTCGATCAGGTCGTTGACCGCGCGGATTTCCCGTCGACCCAACAACGCCTCGTCGGCCAGGACCGCTTTCATGTCATCAGCGGCCTCGCAGATCTCGCGCGTCGGATAGGTCAACAGAAGCGACAGCACCTTGAAGGTCTGGCTCATGACCGGCCTCCCCCGGCAAAGACATCGCTTGGCGTTGTCACGGTCTTCTTCCGTTTGGTGCCGAACAGATCGAAATCCGTCGCGCCGCCGGAACAACCGTTGCCGAACGAGAAACCGCAGGAGCCGCGCTCGTCATAGGCGTCTTCGCTGATCTCACGGTGGCTTGACGGGATGACAAAGCGGTCCTCGTAGTTGGCGATCGCCATGACGTGATACATCTCGTCGATCTGCTGGCCGGTCAGCCCGACCTGCCCGGCAATCGCATTGTCGGTGACGCCGTCGATGGTCTTCGAACGCATGTAGCCGCGCATGGCGAGCATACGCTCCAGCGCTTGGATCACCGGCGCTTCCTTGCCGGCGGTCAGCAGATTGGCCAGGTATTTCACCGGGATACGCAGCGAGCGGACGTCGGGCATCGCGCCGTCGACACCGATCATGCCGGATTCCGCCGCCGACTGAATCGGCGAAAGCGGCGGCACGTACCAGACCATGGGAAGCGTGCGGTACTCGGGATGCAGCGGAAGGGCGACCTTCCAATCCATCGCCATTTTCCAGACCGGCGAGTGTTTCGCCGCTTCGAGCCAGGCATCCGGCACGCCGTCCTTCTTCGCCTGCGCGATGACCTCGGGGTCGTTGGGGTCCAGGAAGACCGAGAGCTGGGCTTCGTAGAGATCTTCCTCGTCGGCGGTCGACGCCGCTTCTTCGATGCGGTCGGCGTCATAGAGCACGACGCCCAGATAACGGATGCGCCCGACACAGGTCTCCGAACACACCGTCGGCTGGCCCGCTTCGATACGCGGGTAACAGAAGATGCATTTCTCCGATTTGCCGGTCGACCAGTTGTAATAGATCTTCTTATAGGGACAGCCGGAGACGCACATGCGCCAGCCCCGGCACTTCTCCTGATCGATCAGGACAATGCCGTCCTCCTCGCGCTTGTAGATCGCACCGGACGGACAGGCCGCCACACAGGTCGGGTTCAGGCAGTGCTCGCAGAGCCTGGGCAGGTACATCATGAAGGTGTTTTCGAACTCGCCGTAGATCTCCTTTTCGACGTCTTCGAAGTTGTAGTCCTTCGACCGCTTCTCGAACTCGCCGCCCAGGATCTCCTCCCAGTTCGGCCCGCCTTCGATCTTTTCCATCTGCAGGCCGGTGATCAGCGAACGCGGCCTTGCCGTCGGCGAAGCCTCCAGCTCCGGCGCCGTCTGCAGGTGCTCGTAATCGAAGGTGAAGGGTTCGTAGTAGTCGTCGATTTCCGGCAGGTCCGGGTTGGCGAAGATCTTGGCCAGGATGAAGGGTTTGGACCCCATCTTCGGCTCGACCTTGCCGTTGCGCTTGCGCTTCCAGCCGCCGTTCCACCGGTCCTGGTTCTCCCATTCGTTGGGATAGCCGGTGCCGGGTTTGGTCTCGACGTTGTTGAACCACGCGTATTCCATGCCCTCGCGGTTGGTCCACACGTTCTTGCAGGTGACCGAACAGGTGTGACAGCCGATGCATTTGTCGAGGTTCAGCACCTTGCCGATTTGTGCGCGGATTTTCATTCGGCTGCCTCCGTCGTCATAAGGGGTTGCGCGTCGCGGGCCGGTTTGTCGAGCCAGTCGACCTTTTGCATCTTGCGCACGATGACAAACTCGTCGCGGTTCGAACCCACGGTGCCGTAATAGTTGAAGCCATACGCCTGTTGCGCGTAGCCGCCGATCATGTGAGTCGGCTTGACGATGGCGCGGGTGACGGAGTTATGGATACCGCCCCGTTGACCGGTGGTCTCCGCGCCCGGCACGTTCACGATCTTCTCTTGCGCGTGATACATGTAGATCGTGCCTTCTTTGATGCGCTGCGACACGACCGCGCGGGCCACCAGCGCACCGTTGGCGTTGTAGGCTTCGACCCAGTCGTTATCGACGATGCCGGCCTTTTCGGCGTCGACCTCCGAGATCCAGACGATCGGCCCGCCGCGCGACAGCGTCAGCATCAGAAGGTTGTCGGTATAGGTCGAGTGAATGCCCCACTTCTGGTGCGGCGTGATGAAGTTCAGGATGACCTGCTTGCCGCCGTTCGATTTGGACTCAATCACCGGGCCGATCGACTTGGTGTCGATGGGCGGGCGGTAGAGACAAAGCGCCTCGCCGAACGCGCGCATCCACAGATGATCCTGGTAGAGTTGCTGACGTCCCGTCAGCGTGCGCCAGGGGATCAACTCGTGGACGTTCGTGTAGCCCGCGTTGTAGCAGACCTTCTCGGATTCCAGGCCCGACCAGGTCGGCGACGAAATGATCTTGCGCGGCTGCGCCACGACATCGTGGAAGCGGATCTTTTCGTCTTCTTTGTGCACCGCCAGGTGCCGGTGCTCGCGCCCGGTGTTCTTCGACAGCGAGTCCCAGGCCTTGACCGCGACCTCACCGTTGGTCTCCGGCGCCAGCATCAAGATGACCTCCGACGCATCGATGTCGGTCTCGATACGGGCCATGCCTCTGGTCGGCCCGTCCTCGGTCACCTCACCGTTCAACTTCTTGAGGTTCTCGACCTCATGGTCGGTGTTCCAGGTGATGCCCTTGCCGCCATTGCCCGCTTTTTCCATCAGTGGACCGAGCGCGGTGAAGCGTTTGTAGAGGTTGGGATAGTCACGCTCGACGACAGCGATCTGCGGCATGGTCTTGCCGGGAATGGCGTCCGTCTCGCCCTTCTTCCAATCCTTGACGTCGAGTGCCTGAGCAATCTCGGCCGGCGTATCGTGCAGGATCGGCACGAGAACGACGTCTTTCTCGACACCCAGCACCTCGGGCGCGACATCGGAGAAGGACTTGGCGATACCCTTGTAAATCTCCCAATCCGAACGCGCTTCCCAGGCCGGATCCGCTGCGCTGGTCAGCGGATGGATGAAGGGATGCATGTCCGACGTGTTGAGATCGTTCTTTTCGTACCAGGTCGCGGTCGGCAACACGATGTCGGAATAGAGACAGGTCGTCGACATACGGAAGTCGAGCGTGACCAAGAGATCGAGCTTGCCTTCGGGCGCGTCATCGTGCCACGCGACCTCCCCCGGTTTCTGACCGCCGTCCTCGCCCAGATCCTTGCCTTGCACACCGTGGCTGGTGCCAAGCAGGTGTTTGAGGAAGTACTCGTGTCCCTTGCCCGACGAACCCAACAGGTTCGAACGCCAGACAAACAGATTGCGCGGCCAGTTGGCCGGGTCATCCGGGTCCTCGCATGACATCTTGAGGCCACCGGTCTTCAGGCCTTCGGTCACGTATTCCTTGGCCTCGACACCGGCCTCGGTGAAGGCACGCCCGACCTCCAGCGGGTTGGTCTGGAGCTGCGGTGCGGATGGCAGCCAGCCCATGCGTTCGGCGCGCACGTTATAGTCGATCAGCGAACCGTCCCACGGTCCCGCGGGCGCGGTCGGCGAGATGATCTCATCGATCGACAACGTCTCGTAACGCCACTGATCGGTATGGGCATACCAGAACGAGGTCGAGTTCATGTGGCGCGGCGGCCGTCCCCAATCCAGGGCAAACGCCAGGGGCAGCCAGCCAGTCTGGGGTCTAAGCTTTTCCTGCCCAACATAATGCGACCAGCCGCCGCCCGACTGCCCGACGCAGCCGCACATGACCAGGAGATTGATGATCCCCCGGTAATTCATGTCCATGTGGTACCAGTGGTTCAGACCGGCGCCCAAGATCACCATCGACTTGCCGCGCGTCTTCTCCGCGTTGGCGGCGAACTCGCGCGCGACGGTGATGATGTGGCTGGCCGGCACGCCGGTGATGGTCTCGGCCCAGGCCGGCGTATAGGGCACGTTCTCGTCGAAGCTTGATGCCACATGGTCGCCGCCCAGACCGCGGTCGAGACCGTAGTTGGCGACGAACAGGTCGAAGACGGTCGCGACAAGCGCCTCGCCATCGGCCAGCTTGACGGTCTTCGCCGGCACGCGACGCACCAGGATGTCGGGATGGTCGGTGCCTTCGAAGTGATCGTGCTGACGGTTGCCGAAATAGGGGAACGCGACCTCGGCGATTTCGTCGTGCACGTCGTCCAGGATGAAGCTCATCTCGAGTTCGACATCGCGGCCCCGGCCGTCCTTGGCCTCCAGGTTCCACTTGCCTTCGTCGCCCCACCGGTGGCCGACGGAGCCGAGCGGCGCCACGACCTCGCCCGACAGGCGGTCGACGGCGACGGTCTTCCATTCGGGGTTGTTGCTCTCGCCCAGGCCGTCGGCAAAGTCGGAGGCGCGGACCAGACGCTCGGGCACCAGGTGCCCATCCTTTTCGACCAGACGCACCAGCATCGGCATGTCGGTATAGCGACGGCCGTAGTCCTCGAAGTACTCGGCTTGGCGATCCAGATGGAACTCGCGCAGGATGACGTGGCCCATGGCCATGGCGAGCGCGGAGTCCGTGCCCTGCTTGGGATGCAGCCAGAGGTCGGAGAACTTGGCGGCTTCGCTGTAGTCGGGCGAAACGACGACCGACTTGGCGCCCTTGTAGCGAACTTCCGTGTAGAAATGGGCATCGGGCGTGCGCGTCTGCGGCACGTTCGAACCCCACAGGATCAGGAAACCGGAGTTGTACCAGTCGGCGGATTCCGGCACGTCCGTCTGCTCGCCCCAGGTTTGCGGCGAGGCCGGCGGCAGGTCGCAGTACCAGTCGTAGAACGACATGCAGACGCCGCCCAGAAGCGACAGGTAACGCGAGCCCGCCGCATAGGAAACCATGGACATGGCGGGGATCGGCGAAAAGCCGATGACCCGGTCGGGACCATAGGTCTTCGCCGTATAGGCATTGGCCGAGGCGATGATCTCGTTGATCTCGTCCCAGCCGGCACGGACAAAACCGCCCAGGCCGCGCTTTTTGACGTACGACGCGCGCGTCTCCGGCGTCTCGACGACCGACGCCCAAGCGGCGACCGGTGTCATGGTTGCGCGTGCCGCCCGCCACGCCTTTAGGAGCCGCGAGCGGATCAACGGATGCTTCAGCCGATTGCCGGAGTACATGTACCAGCTGTAGCTGGCGCCGCGCGAACAGCCACGCGGTTCGTGGTTCGGCAGATCAGGCCGGGTACGCGGATAGTCGGTGTGCTGGGTCTCCCAGGTGACGATCCCGCCCTTGACATAGATCTTCCAGGAACACGAACCCGTGCAGTTGGCGCCGTGGGTCGACCGCACGACCTTGTCGTGCTGCCACCGCTTGCGGTAGCCGTCTTCCCACCCCCGATCTTCCGATGTCACGACACCATGGCCGCCGGCGAATTCGCCGATGTTCTTGGTCCGGAAGAAGTTGAGCCGATCAAGCAGCTGGCTCATGCCGCGCCTCCTTTCTGCGCGGCCGCCGTACCGGCCGCATCCGCCGTTGTCCGTCCGCGTTCGATGTCGTGGAGCACACCGCCACGGCGGGTGTAGACCCACCAGGTCGTCAACGCGCAGGTGACGTAGAAGATCATGAAACCCCACAGCGCCGCTGACGGACCGCCGGTCAGCACGATCGACGTGCCGTAGGATTTCGGGATCGCGAAGGCGCCATAGGCGGCAATAGCAGACGTGAAGCCGATGATGGCCGCCGACTCCTTGCCGCTCTGCAAAACTTGCTCATTCGGCGTGAGTCCCGGCATCAAGCGACCGATTTCGCTTCGCATGATCACCGGGATCATCTGGAAGGTCGACGCGTTGCCGATACCCGTCGCAAAGAACAGGATCATGAACATCGCGAAGAAGCCCCAGAACGCGCCCGGCTGGTCCTTGATCGACAGGAAGTAGAGCACGCCGCCGACGGCCGCGATCATCAAGACGAAGGTCCAGAAGGTCACGCGTCCACCGCCGAAGCGATCGGAGACCCAACCGGTCGCGGCCCGTGACAACGCGCCGATCAGGGGGCCTAAAAACACATACTGCAACGAGTTGACGTCCGGGAACTGGGTCTTGGCCAGAAGCGGGAAACCCGCCGAGAAGCCGATAAACGAACCGAAGGTTCCGGTATAGAGCCAGCACATGATCCAGTTGTGCTTGCGGCTGAAGATGATCGACTGCTCCTTAAACGACGCTTTCGCAGACGAGAGGTCGTTCATGCCGAACCATGCGGCAGCCGTGGAGATAATCAGGAACGGCACCCAGATGAAGCCGGCGTTCTGCATCCAAAGCTTCGTGCCTTCACTGGTTTCCTGAGGTTCGCCACCCATGAAGCCGAACACGCCGGCGGTGATGACAAGCGGTGTCACGAACTGCATGACACTGACGCCTGCGTTGCCCAGGCCGGCATTGACCGCCAGTGCTTGGCCCTTCTCCTTCTTCGGGAAGAAGAAGCTGATATTGGCCATGGACGAGGCGAAGTTGCCGCCGCCCAGACCGCTCAGCAGCGCCAGAACCAGGAAGATCAGATAGGGCGTGTCGGGATTCTGCACCGCATAGCCGATGCCGAAGGCGGGCAGCAGCAACGATGCCGTGGTCATGGTTGTCCATAACCTGCCGCCGAAGATCGGCACCATGAACGAATAGAAGATACGCAGCGTGGCGCCGGACAAGCCCGGCAGGGCCGCCAGCCAGAAAAGCTCATCGGTCGTGTAGTCGAACCCGATCGATGGCAGCTTCGCGACGACGACACTCCAGACCAGCCAGACCGAGAACGCCAGCAACAGACAGGGCACCGAAATCCAAAGGTTCCGGCTGGCGATCTTGCGCCCCTTCTCTTCCCAGAACTGCTCGTCGTCGGGACGCCAATCGTCGATCGAATGGCTCTTCTTGATGACCTCGGCCTGTTCCTTGCCATGGATCGGCTGCATCTCCGGCAGCTCGGGCAGCGCGCCGAGCTCTTCCTTGAGCGCGGCCTGCTCCATGCGCCTGACGGCGAAGTGCATCCACACCAACGCAACGGCGACGATGCCGAAGAGCAGCATGAAGCTGCTTGTCCAGACACCCGTCAGGTCATTCATGACGCCGAAGGAGATCGGCAGCACGAAACCGCCCAAACCGCCGATCATGCCGACCAGACCGCCGACCGCGCCGACATGGGTCGGGTAATAGACGGGGATGTGTTTGTAGACCGCGGCCTTGCCGAGCGACATGAAGAAACCAAGGATGAAGATCAGCACAACAAAGGGGACCAAGCCCATGCTGGTGGTGAAAATGATCGGACCTTCAATGCCCTGAATGATGTACTGGGTGTTGGGATAGGACAGCATGAACGTGCATATCGCCGACACGCCGAAGGTCCAGTACATGACCTTGCGCGCGCCATAACGGTCGGAGAGGTAACCGCCATAGGCGCGGAACAGGCTGGCCGGCACCGCATAGAACGCGGCCAGGATACCGGCCGTCTCGATGCTGAGCCCGTAGACGCCAATCAGATAGCGCGGCAGCCACAGGGCCAGCGCGACGAATGCGCCGAAGACAAAGAAATAGTAGAGCGAGAAACGCCACACCTGAATGTTGCGCAGCGGCGCGAGCTCCATCAGCGTGCTGCGCGCCTTTTCGCCGCGGGCACGGCGTGCGACCGTGGCCGGATCGTCTTTGGTCAGCAGATAGAAACCGATGGCGACGATCAGCAGAACGACCGCATAGATCTGCGCCGTCTGTGCCCAGCCGAACGCCACCAGCAGGAACGGCGCGCCGAAGTTGGTCACGGCAGCACCGACGTTACCGACACCGAAGATGCCGAGCGCGGTGCCCTGCTTCTCACGCGGATACCAGCGCGAGATGTAGGCGATACCGACGGCAAACGAACCGCCGGCCAAGCCGACGCCCAATGCGGCGACCAGGAACATGACATAGGTCTCGACGGTCGAAAGCAGATAGGTCGCGATCGCCGCGAAGATCATGACCAGCGTGTAGACCAGGCGACCGCCATACTGGTCGGTCCAGATGCCCAGGAAGATTCGGCTGACGGAGCCGGTAAGGATCGGTGTGGCCACCAGCAAGCCAAATTCCGTATCGCTGAGGCCAAGATCGGCTTTGATCTTGACGCCGATGATCGAAAAAATCGTCCACGCTGCGAAACATACGGCGAAAGCGAATGTGCTTAAGCCGAGGACGTTGGTTTGCTGGCTCTTCGTAACACCGTCCAGATGGTCCATGACCGATCTCCCCCTACTCACATGCGTGACGTCGACGACTCAGGCTGACGTCACAGGAGAACCATCGGCGCGTGCGGGACACCCCCACTTGACCCAGATCAATGGTGCGGGAACGGGATGCTGAAATAAGGCTGGGCGGCACGAACTTCGTTCCAGCACTTGATCGACACAGGGGCGCCACGGTCGGATGGCCGGTCAAGCATCTTGATTGTGATCAACGGTTGGCTTGATAATCATCAAGAGGCATTTGGGGGAGGCACGATGCGCTCTGAGGACCTGCCGGTCATCGGTCAGTTGCCGTTGTTCGCCGACATGGCGGAAGCCCATTTCGCCGAACTCATGCGCGCGGCCTATCTGCAGACGTTTCCACCACAGGTCGATCTGATCAGCGAAGGCGACCGTGCGGACTTTCTCTATGTCGTCGTCGAAGGTTGCGTTGAACTCTACGCCCGGTCGAACGGGCGCGAGGCGACCATGTCGCTGGTCCGTCCCGTCTCCACCTTCATTCTGGCGGCCGTTCTGAAGGACGTCCGGTATCTGATGTCGGCGCGCACGACGGAGAAATCGCGTATCCTCTTGATCCCCTCCGAAGACATCCGGCAGGCGTTTCGCCAGGACGATGCCTTTGCCCGCGCCATCGTCGTCGAGCTGGCATCGCGTTATCGCGCCGTCGTGCGCGACCACAAGAACCAGAAGCTGCGCACCGGTGTTGAGCGCCTGGCAAACCGCTTGCTGGTGTTTGAACGGGAACAGGGCGGCAAGGGCCGCCTTACCCTGCCCTATGACAAACGAACCTTGGCGTCGCTGCTGGGCATGACGCCGGAAAATCTGTCGCGCGCCTTCAATACGTTGAAACCTTATGGCGTCGAGGTCAGCGGGTCAGAGATTACGCTGGCCAATGCCGGCGATCTGAAGGGCCTCGCCAAACCCAACGAACTCATCGATGGCGACGCGGACGGGCCAATCGGCTGAAGCCCGCGTCAATCACGCAACCTAACCTCAGAAACCGGGGTCCAGGGGCACACCGACAACCAACAGGTAGTCGCCATGGGTGGTCAGGCCGGTCGTGCGCCGGGCGATGACCACGCCACCATCCCCGATGCTGTGCTCGATCGGCATTCTGTCGGGACGATGGATCGCATGCATTTGTCCGATGACCTGACCGGACGCGACCTCATCGTCCAGATCGACAAAGGGCTCGAAGATCCCGTGATCCTCGGCCAGCACAAAACCGCCGGCCGGCACACCCAGAATTTTGGTCGCGGTATCGCCGGTCTCGACCTCTCCTTCGGCGAGGCCGTAGTGAATCAGAATGTTTCGGACACCACGCGCGGTGATCGCCACCGACTGGGGCGTCACGGCGCCGGAGCCTCCCAGCTCGACCGCGATGAACGGTTTGTCGAGATCCTCGACTGCCGTATCGAGCATGCCGTCGCGGTCCGGCTCCGTGTCGAATACGACACCATAGGGCACCGCGAACGCCTTCATGAGATCCAACGTCGCAGACGATGTCGCCACGTTGGGATAGCGGTGCATCATGGCGTAGGGCACGCACGAGAGGTTCCGGCCGCCGGCATGCAGGTCGACGACGGCATCGGCGCGATGCACCAGTTCGTCATAGACGTAGGACGCGATCTTCTCGGTCACCGTGCCGCGCCGGCCGCCGGGAAAGATCCGGTTCATGTTCTTGTCATCAATTGGCGAACAGCGGCTGTTGTTGAGCACCGCCGGCAAGTTCAGCGCCGGCACGATGATGATGTGGCCGGCGATCCGGTTGGGCTCCAACTCGTGGGCCATGTTGCGCAATGCTATCTGGCCTTCGAACTCGTCACCGTGATTGCCGGCAGTGAACAGCAGACATGGCCCCTCACCGTTCTTGATCGAGATGACGGGCACCAACAGATCACCCAAGCCGGCCTCGTCACGCGAATGGGGAATCCGAATGTGGCCGAACTGTTTGCCGTCGGCATCCAGGTCGATGGTCGCGGCGAACAGTGACGGATTGGGCACCGGATTGGTCATGGCTATCGAGCCTCCCTTTTCGATCGCGCTGGATCGCCCTAGGTCTTCACCAACAGGTCGCGCGGCACGTTGGCAAAACACACACCGCCGGATTGGGTCACGTGAAGCGGTTCGCTGATGTTCAGTCCCCAATCCTCGTTCCAGATGCCGCAAACCATGTGAAAGGCCATGTTTTCCTCGATCAGCGTCTTGTCGCCTTCTCTGAGCGACGCCGTGTGTTCACCCCAGTCGGGCGGATAGCCGATGCCGATCGCATAGCCGATGCGCGACTTCTTGGTGATGCCGTGGCGGGCAATCGATTGGCGCCAGGCGGCTTCGACATCCTCACAACGCTGGCCCGGTCGCGCGGCCTCCAACGCCGCGTCAATGCCCTCGACAACGGCTTTGCACGTGTCGAGTAACCGTTGCGGCGGCGCGCCAAGGTGAAGCGTGCGCACCATTGGAATGTGATAGCGATGCCGGACGCCCGCGGTCTCGAGAAACGCCGCCTCGCCGGTCACGAACTGCCGGTCGCTCCAAGTCAGGTGGGCCGCCGACGTGCCGGTGCCCGTCGGCATCATCGGCGCGACACAACAATAGTCGCCGCCGTGCCGGGGCGTACCGCTGGCCTGGGCGCCATAGACCTTGGCGATCACGTCGCATTCTCTGACACCCGGCTCGACCGCCTCGAAATAGGCCGCCATGATCGCTTCGGTCACCCGTGCGGCCTGGCTCATCACCTCGAGCTCGGCGTCGGACTTGACCAGCCGCACCCAATTGACCAGCCGCTCGGTGTCGACGAACGACGCGTTCGGCAGGGCCGCCGCAAGCGCATCGCGGCAACGCGGCGTGAAGTAATAACAATCTCTCTCGACGCCGATCACCGCGCGGTCATGGCCGCGGTCGGCGAGTGTCGCGCCGATAAAATCCATCGGGTGTTCGACGGCGTTGTCGACCAGATGGTCCGGCCACTCGATGATCCGGTCGTCCGACAAATAAGTGGTGAGTCGCGCACCGCCGATATCGACACCACGGCCGATCCATAGCGGCTCGTCGTCATCCAGGGTGACGATGACGGCCTGCGGCACATAGAAACTCCAGCCGTCATAGCCGGTCAGATAGTTCATGTTGGCGGGATCGGAGTCGACGAGGACATCGATGCCGCGCTGCGCCATGACATCCCGGCACTTGGCGAGCCGCGCGGCGTACTCACGCTTTTCAAAGACCATCGACCGTCCTCCTCGCGTCATCAACCAAGTGTTCAATCACCCTAATGTCGACAATTGTATTGGCTCAAGGCTAATATTAGATCATGACAATGTGGGTTCCGGACATCACCCAAACTCAGGGACCGCGCTACAAAGCGATCGTTGAGGCCCTCGAGACCGCCATCACGTCGCGGGACCTGCAGGCGGGCCAGCAGTTGCCGACCCAGCGCGCTCTCGCCGACAGTCTCGGCGTCAGCGTGCAAACCGTGTCGCGCGCCTACGCCGAGGCCGAGCGCCGGGGGCTGACGTCGGGAGAAGTCGGCCGCGGCACCTTCATCCAGTATGTGAAGCCTGAGGACGGCGATGACTTCATTGCCGACAGCCATCGCGCCAGCCAGCTCGACTTCTCGAACATGATGCCCATCGTGTCCGACATCCATGTCGACGCGCTGAAGCAGGCCATGATCGCGTGCACGAAGGATGCCGCGATTGCGCGGATGCTCGAGTATCGGCCGACCGAGGGAACGCCATCCCATCGACAGGCCGGTGCCGCATGGCTGGAACGCGGCGGAGTCAGCGTCGACCCAGCCCGCGTGGTGGTCACCAACGGTGCTGCCCACGGCATTTGGTCGGCCATGGCGACACTCGCCGAACCGGGTGACGTCGTGTGCTGCGAGGCGCTGGTCGACACCTCCATCATCACCAACGCCTCGATCCTGAAGACGCGGCTGCGCGGCCTGGCGCTCGACGACGAGGGCATCCTTCCCGACGCCTTTGCAGAGGCCTGTGAACGCGAGCCGGTCAAGCTGCTTTGCGTGACCCCCTGCTTCAACGACCCGACCGTTGCTTTGATGGGCGAACCCCGACGCGAGGCGATTGCCGAGGTAGCGCGCCGCCACGACGTCGCGATCATCGAAGACGACGTCTTCGGCCCCCTGATCGCCAACCGTCCGAAGCCGCTCTGGTGCTACGCGCCCGAGCGCACGTTCTACGTCACCAGTTTTTCCAAGGCGATCACCGCATCGTTGCGGACCGGCTATCTGACCGGTCCGGCGGCCATGCTGCCGCGGCTGATCTCGCGGCTGCGCACGACAGGCTGGATGGCGAATACGTGGTCTGCGGAGGTTGCGGCGAGATGGTCGGGCGACGGTACCGCTGATCGACTGATCGCCTGGCAACGCAGGACGCTTGCCGAGCGCCACGCCACACTCCGCCGGATCCTGGACGGTCATGACATTGCGTCGCACGCCAACGCCTTGCACGCTTGGCTCAGCCTGCCCGAACCATGGCGCGCGCGGCATTTTGTCGAACAGGCGCGATCCCGTGGCGTGCTCGTGACCCCACCCGATCCTTTCATCGTAGGGCGAACGGCGGAACCGCACGCGGTGCGGCTGGCGCTGGGCGACACGAACCGCGACGACATCGCTTTCGCCCGCGGCCTGAAACGCCTCGCCGCCCTGCTCCGGGAAGAGCCGATGCCATTGGATGGTCCCTTCTGAACGACCGGTCTCTCGACCAGCGCACCAGCGGCAGCCGCGGCATGCCGTGACCTCAAGCCAAAAGCTTGGCATCATCGAATATGGTGTAAGGCACTGCCGTCGCGATAAAGCACAGGTCTATGTTCAACAGCGCGGCCGGATCTGCAGGTTGATATGACGCTAGAGACCTTGGGCGAACGCGATATCCATATTTGGCTTGCCGAACCCGACAAGACCTTGGGCACGACCGGTTCCGTTGACGCCCATGTGGCCCTGCTCGACCCCGACGAGACACAGCGCTATCAAAATTTCAGATTCGACCGCGACCGCCACAGTTTCTTGGCTGCGCACGTCTTGCTGCGTAGAACGTTGTCGCGTTACGCGCCGATCGGGCCGGCGGACTGGACGTTCACGAAGAATGCCTATGGGCGGCCGGAGATAGCCGGTCCTTCGCGCGCCCTTCCCCTTCGATTCAACCTGTCGCATACGGATGGTCTGGTCGCATGTGCGATCACAAAGGGGGCCGATGTCGGTGTCGATGTGGAGGCATTGTCACGCCCGACGCCTGGCCTCGACATCGCCGAACGATTCTTCTCGCCGGAAGAGTACGACCTGCTTCGTCAGGCGCCAGCCGCCCAGCAGCACGAACTCTTCTTTGCCATTTGGACGCTCAAGGAGGCCTATATCAAGGCGCGTGGCATGGGTCTTTCGCTGCCCTTGGACCAATTCGCCTTCGATCTCGACCACTTGGCGTTACGCAGTGTCCATTTCCGCGACGAACTCAACGACGCCCCAGAAAATTGGCAGTTTGACGTTCGAAGCACCGGCCCCTGTCATACCTTGGCCTTTGCGGTGCGTCGCGATGGCACCGGCGATATGCGCCCGGAGATCCGAGGAGCCTGATAGGGCTCACCGCCGAGGTGAATCACAGGACAGCTTGCGAAACGGCGTCAAAGCAATCGACCGTCCTCAACCATTAGTAGAACGGTCAGACTTGCGAATACGGCATGATGGATGCGAAGATCTGGCGCGCTTGGCATGGATTACTCCACAGCACAGAGCGCATTAGCGCCTCTGAACCCATTTGCAATGGTCATGGCGCAGTAGTGACGGCAGTCACACAAGCACTATCCAAAGCACGTTGACGATGCATCCACTGGTGGACTAATACTTTGGGGTGATGAATCTTCAGTTAACGTAGCAATAGAGGGGTAGTTCTCCATGGCCGGTATGTTTATGACCATCTCACGGTGCCATGTTAAGGCGGGCAACGAAAACGAAGCCCGGGCGCTTCTTGAAAAAGAGATGCTTCCCGGTGACGGCAAGAAACCTGGCGATATCGTCGACGGCTTGGTCGGATTTGGCTTGATGAAGGCCAAGGCCGATGAGTCCATGTATGGCGTCGTCACGGTTTGGCAAAGCGAAGCAGACTTCGACAAGATGGCCAGCAACCCGGCAGCCAAGGATGGCGGCGGGATGGTCGCGAAGCTTCAGAAGCTCTGCGACGGCGACGTCAAGGGCGAAGGCTTCTACATCGAAAGCCTCTGATCGCTCGTCAGAGATCTAAACGTCGTTCACTTGGCCGCCGCATTTCGGCGTGGCGGACATAGAGTGTCGGGATCGGAGCCGCCACCAGGCGGCTCCGATTAACCCGGCAACTCAAAAAGGCGGGCGTGCTCTCGCCGTTTGCACCACTCAGGACCGTATGCCTCCTAGTCTAGACCGGCACTGTTGCTAACGTGTCGCGATAGGCGGACTTATCGTCTTGGCGTATAGGTGCCGATGTGTCTTGAGTGCGCCTTTCGACATCGGTTTTTGCATATCCGCGAACGCAATGCGCCACACTTCTAGACATCAGCATCCAGCAAATGGCTTTGGTCGGCTTGTGTTCGGCCGGACCCGACGGCTGGTGGTGATCGCCAATTCTTTGTCGCGCCGCTTGTCCGGGTGCACCTTGGTCGACCGTCATGCCTGATCGGCAGCCTTCCGCGACGGGTGCGCCAGCAAAAGGTCCTATCGAGGATGTCTATCCTCTGACGGACATGCAGCACGGCATTCTCGTCAGATGCGTCAGCTACCCCGACCAGCCCGTCTACATGGGCCAGTGGTGGGCTGAGGTTGACGGAGAGCTTGATGAGCAGACATTCGCCGATGCCTGGAATGTCGTTGTCCAGCGCCATTCGGCACTTCGGTCGGCGTTTCACTGGGAGCTGAAGGATCAGCCGTTCCAGGTTGTGCATCGCCAAGCAACCCTCCCTGTCGAGCCGCTCGACTGGACCGCCAGCGTCGACTGGCGGCAACAACTTCAGGCGTTTCTAAAGGAAGACAGGGAAAAGCCGTTCGATCTGAAACGCCCGCCGCTCATGCGGGTCAGGCTCGCGCGTCTGGCCAATGACCGGCACGTCATCATATGGACACGCCATCATCTGGTGGTCGATGGCTGGTCACTCGGCGCCATTCTTGACGAGGTGTTCACGGCCTACCGGGCGATAAAAGACCGTCAATCACCGCCGCTCGGCGCCGCGTTGCCATTCCGGTCATACATCGACTGGGATCGCGGACGTGACTCCGCGACTGCGCTGGCACACTGGAGACGTGTTCTGGACGGCTTCAGCCAGCCCACCGTGGCGGGCGGCCAGCTTGCCTCGGCAGCAGACGTTACAGAATTGGTTGAGACGGTCGATGAACAGACAACGGCGCAACTTCTGGACTACGCGCGTGATGCGCGCCTAACACCGAACACGCTTGTCCAAGGTGCGTGGGCGCTTGTCCTGTCGCGCATGACCGGACGCGATGATGTGCTGTTCGGCTCGGTGGAAACCCAACGCCCGGCCCATTTGCTTGACGATGAGGCGGCGACCTTGGTTGGCCCGCAGGTCGTCGTTCTGCCGGTTCGCGCCAAGATTGACGATACCCCGATTGGCGACTGGCTGAGCCAGCTCCAGGCGAACATGGTGGCGGGACGCGAGGCCGGCGGGGTCAGCCTTGATGCGGTTCGCGACCTCATCGATCAACCCCGCGATGCCTTGCCGTTCGACAGCTTGGTCGGGTTTCAGAACTATCCGCTCGATGAGTCCAAGCCGCTGAAAGACGCCGGATTGACGGTGGTCGACAGCGCCGACGTCTCCCTGCCGGACATGCCGCTCAATCTGATGGTCGAGACCGGCGACACCATGACACTGCGCTTGATTGTCGACCGCCGCCGCCACACAGAAGCCCAGGCAAGCGGCGTCCTGGCGATGTTGGCCACGGCATTGCGCGCCGTCGCCGAACGGTTCGCGAGCCCGGCGAGCGACATCGATGTTCTGCCTGAGGACGTGACCCGGCTTCTCCGGGACGAGTATGCCGGCAACGTCGAGCTGGAGGTGGCCGAGCCGATCGCGCCGGACCTGATTTTGCGCCACGCCCAGGTGACGCCAACGGCAATTGCCATGCGATATGGCCAACAGGAGATCGCCTACCGGCACTTCGCGACGGCGGCATGTGACATTGCCGAAAGGATCGGCTGGACCGATGTGCCGGCGAACAGGCGTATCGGCGTCATGCTGGACCGCTCACCGGCCGCCATCGCTGGACTACTAGGCGTCATGCTCGCTGGTGGCGCTTACGTGCCGCTCGATCCCGAGGGTTCGAGCAGCCGCCGCGATCTGATTCTCAGTGCTGCCGGCATCGACACGGTGGTGACGTCGTCGGACTATGCCGACCAATTCCCCCAATGCCGGGTCGTTGTCGTCGATGGATTGGCGGAAGAAACCACGCGCGACATGGCCCACAAGCTGCCGTCGGCAGACGACGAGGCGTACGTCATCTTCACATCCGGTTCGACCGGGCAGCCCAAAGGCGTCATCGTCGGCCAAGACAACCTTCGTTATCATATCGCGGCACGCGCGGCGGCCTATCCCGACCGGCCGATCGGCGCCTTTCTCCTGACCTTTCCGATCTTTTTCGATGGCTCGGTCACCGTCATCTTCTCGACACTGGCGACGGGTGGGACGCTGGTCTTGCCCGAACCGGTCGAAGCGACGGATCCCGATCGCCTGGTGGCCCTCATCAAGTCCGCCGGCGTCACCCACACCGACATGATACCGTCCATGTGGAGCCTTGTTGTGGCTGCGGCTGGCCCCGCCGACTTGGCATCGATGCGCCAGGCCCTGGTCGCGGCCGAACCGTGTCCAAAGGATCTGGTCGCCGCCCATGATGCAAAGCTGCCCGGGGTTCCGCTCTATAACGAGTATGGCCCGACGGAGACGACCGTCTGGGCGACGGCGCACCGTTGCGAAACGACCGATCGCGAAGCGACGGTGCCGATTGGGCGGCCCATTCCGGGGACACGCGTCTACGTTCTGGATTCACGTGGCAGATTGTGTCCGCCGGGCAGCGTTGGAGAACTGACCGTGTCGGGCCCGGCCGTCGCGCGCGGCTATATTGGGGCCGACGAAAGTGCTGTCCAAAAGTTTACGCACAATGCCTTCGCCACCGATCCGATCTTTGCGCCGGCCTACCGGACCGGTGATCTCGCCGCCTTCGGCGTCGATGGCCAGTTGCGGTTCCATGGCCGGTCCGACCATCAGGTCAAGGTCAATGGCCACCGCATCGAACTGGGCGAGATCGAGTCCTGTTTGGCGGACCACCCCGACATCAAGGAGGCCGTGGTCGTTGTCCAGCAAGATGGTGATCGACCGGCCCATTTGGTCGCCCATATCGCCGGCCCGGATCTACCGGAACCCGAACTCGTCCGCCAGCACGCCGGCCGTCATCTGCCCGCTTACATGGTGCCCCATGTCGTCATGCGCCATGAGAGCCTGCCGCGCACGGTCGCCGGCAAGCTCGATCGATCACAGCTTCCTGCACCGCCGGACGAGGCGTCGGCGGCACCGCCGCAGGGCGAGCGTGAATGCGCCCTTGCCGCGATTTGGCAGGATGTCCTCGGACGGCCTGAGATCAGTCGTCATGACGATTTTTTCGCGCTCGGCGGCACCTCATTGATTGCCATGCAGGTTATCTCGCGCATCAGGCGCGATCTGCACGTGAACGCCGAGTTGCTCGACCTGTTCGAAGAGCCAGCGATCGCGTTGCTGGCCGAGCGCCTGGCAGCGCGTGAACCGGTTAAAGCCGGTTCCGGCGCCAAGCTGACACAGCGCCGTCGAACACAAGTCGACCTGTCGGCGGTGGCAGGTCAGGGGAGCGAGCCCCGGGCACAATGAACAGCGGCTACTTGGCCAGTGTTTCGTTTGGACAGCGCCAGATCAGGTTCCTTGAACTGCTGCGTCCCGGTCAGTCGAGCTTCGCCATGCCGCTCATCGTCGACGTCACGGGTCCGGCCGACCCGGTCGCGCTGTGCGCCGCGCTACAATCGGTTGTCGATCGTCACGACGTCCTGCGCGCATCCTTTCCACTCGTCGACGGTTCACCGGTACAGGCGGTCCGCGATGTCATGCCGCTTGATGTTGCGTCGACGAACGTCGACGGGACCGAGCCGGAGACGTGGCGCAGTCACCTTTTAAAAGCAGCCGATGATCTGGCGGCCCTTCCCTTCGACCTTGCGGCAGGGCCGTTGATCCGCGCACGCCTGTTGCGCGAGTCCGAACGGCGCCACGGCATTGTTGTCGTCTTGCATCACATCCTCGCCGATGGCGCCTCGCTCGATATTCTGGCGCGCGATCTTGTCGCCGCCTACGACGCGGCGCATGGCGGGGCGGCCCCTGATCAAGACGCGCTGCCCCTGCAGTTCACTGATTTCGCCGACTGGGAGCAGGAGAGTTTCGGTCAGGCCGACACGCCTGAGCTTCAGGCAGCGGCAACCTATTGGCGGGCGCGGTTGCGTAACGCGCCTTCGGTGCTTGACCTGCCGTTCGACCGCAGGCGCCGCACGGACGGGGAAACCGCCAGCGCACATCACAGCCTGACGGTCGATGGCCCTATCGCCGAGCGGCTCAACGCCGTCGCACGGCAATCGGGCGCGACGCCGCTCATGGCCTTTCTTGCGGTATGGATAGCGGTACTGCGCCGTTGGAGCGGCCTTGACGATCTCGTCGTCACCATCCCGATATCGAAGCGGACGCGGCCGGAACTGGCCGATCTTATCGGCCTCTTCGTCGACACCCTGCCCATCCGCACAGCGGTCGACGGCGACACGACATTCCAAGATCTCTTAGGCCAGGTGCGCCAGGCTCTCCTTGAAGGCATGGAGCATCGCGAGCTGCCGTTCGAGCGGATTGTTCAAGCGATCGGCATCGAGCGGCGCAGCGACATCATTCCGCTGATGCAGGTCTTGTTCGGTGCTCATCAGGATCAAGACGAGCTGCCGGAAACGGCCGGTGGCTGCCACTTTGACCTGCTTAGCGACAGCGTCGAACAGGCGGCGAAGACCGACCTCTCCATGGTCTACCGACCCGGCCCCGACTCGCTCGATCTGTGGTGCCGGTATGACGCCATGCTGTTCGACGCGTCGACGGTCGAGGCGCTGCTGCAGTGGTACGGCAAGGTGGCGATGGCCGTCGCCGACCAACCGGACACAATCATCGATACCATCCCTCTCGTCGACGAGGCAGGCGGCAAGGACCTGGTCGCGCGGTTCAACGCGACACACCGCGCCTATCCGCGCGAACGCTCGGCCATCGACCTGTTCTTCGAGATCGCGACGTCATCGCCATCGGCCATTGCCATCGAAGAGGACGGTAACAAGCAGAGCTATGACGAGGTCGCGTCACGCGTGCACAGGTTGGCTGCCGTCCTGGCCGCTGAGGGTGTCGGCAAGGGCGATACCGTCATTCTCGCCATGACGTTATCGGCCACGTGTATCGAGTTGATGCTCGCAGTCCTGACGCTTGGTGCCGTGTTCGCGCCAATCGACCCGAACTATCCGAAAACCCGCCGTGACGAGCTCGCCCAGAGTATCAAGGCACGCTTCGGCATCGCCCACGATGATGGGCTTGAGCTTACGGTGGAAACCGTGTTGCTCGCCGGCGACCTGCAGTCGCGGTCGATGGCGGCGGAACCGCACCCCGGCACGCCGGTCGATGCCTCGGATACCGCCTACGTTATGTTCACTTCGGGCTCGACAGGTGTGCCAAAGGGCGTCGCCGTGCCGCATCGCGCGATCGTCCGGTTGGTCAGCAACACCGATTTCTGCCGTTTCGGACCACAAACAAGATGTGTGGCCTATTCGAACCCGGCCTTCGATGCGTCGACGCTGGAGGTCTGGGCGCCGCTCTTGAACGGCGGCACCGTGGTACCGGTTGACCGCACGGTTATCATGGACGCCCGGTCGCTGCGTGAGTTCTTGTCGGCCAACAACATCAATCTGATGTGGATGACGGCGGGGCTATTTCAGCAGATCGTCACGGTCGATGCCACGGTCTTTGCCGGCGACCGCACGCTCATTGCCGGCGGCGACGTCGTCAACCCGGCTTCGGCGCGCGCGGTGCTCGCCGCCGGCGAAGGCACGGGTTTCAGGTTGCTGAACGGATACGGCCCAACGGAAAACACGGTGTTCAGCACCGTCTACGACATCGGCGACCTTGAAGAGACGGCGACCACGATCCCGATCGGCAGACCGATCGCCAACAGCACGGCCTACGTGCTGGATCCGAACGGTCATCCGGCGCCGGTCGGCGTCGTCGGTGAGATCTACGTCGGCGGTGACGGTGTGGCGCTCGGCTATGTCGGCGACGCCGAACGCACGGCATCGAGCTTTCCGATCGATCCCTTTTCCGCACAACCGGGCGCGCGCATGTACCGCACGGGCGATCTTGGCCGCTGGCGCAGCGACGGCGTCATCCAGTTCGTCGGTCGCGCCGACAACCAGGTGAAGGTGCGCGGCTTCCGTATCGAGCTGAACGAGATCTCCGCTGCCCTGGCGCGCCACCCCAACGTCGGCGCGGTTGCCGTCACCGCGCCACGGCAGGAATCCGGGACACGGCAACTGGTCGCCTACGTGGTTGGCAAAGATGGCCGTTCACCGGATCAAGGTGCCTTGCGCAGCCATCTGCAGGCGCAGTTACCACCCCACATGCTGCCGCATGCCTATGTCGCGATGGATGAACTGCCGCTTACCATCAACGGCAAGGTCGATACCAAGGCGCTCCCGCCCGTCGAGGCGCAAAACTACGACCGCGCCGATATCACCCTTGCGCCACGCACCAGCGAAGAGCGGCAGCTCAGCACTATCTGGCAAGATCTGTTGGGACAGGCCGATATCGGTGTTCTCGACAACTTCTTCCGCGTCGGTGGCGACTCGATCCTCGCCATACGTATGGTCGCCCGGGCCTTTGACGCCGGCCTGTCCATCAGTCTGAAAGACGTGTTTGAGCATCAGACCATTGAAGGTCTGGCCGCCGTCGCCGTCTCGCAAAGGCAGCAGCAGGGGCTGGGTACGGGCGATCAATTCTTTGCCATGGAGCTGTTGCCGCAGGCCGGTGACGAAACAACACCGGTTGCCCTGGCCAGTGTCGCCATGGATCGTTCGATAGGCTCCGTCGAATTGGGTTTCGCCATCCAGCGATTGGCCGAGCGTCACGACGGGCTGCGCCTTAGGGTCGTTGCCGACGGTGTGACGCGGCGGCTGACGCTCGACGATTTCTTACCCGTGGTACCGGTGCGCACGGTTGACGTGCCCGGCCTCGAAGACGACCAGATCGACGCATGGATCGATGCGCACCGCGATCGCTTGTGCCGTGGTCTGGATCTCACGACCGGCGTCACGATTGCCGCCACGTTGGTCAACCGGCCGCCCAATCTTGGTCCGGTCCTTGTGATCGCTCTGCACCGCGCTGTTGCCGATGACCGCTCGCTCGTGCTGCTGGCCGCCGAGCTGGAAATGGAAGTCAGAAGCGGCCTTGAGACCCGCCCGGCGCCAGTGTCGGGCCCGACATTCAGGGACTGGCTCAACTGGCTCCGGGACTATGCGTCCGGCAAGACGGTTCGCGACTGCGCCACGGCGCTGGAACCTCATGCGAACCATGTGGGCACACCGGCCTTCTTGGACGACCGTGGTCTGTCTGACGTCCGGGCCGAATTGTGGCTGGAGTCGGCACTGACGCGTGCGCTGACCGCCGAGATTCCATCGAAACTGGATGTGTCGCCTGTTGACCCCATTCTCGCTGCTTTGCGCCGGGCCATCGCGCCCAACGACTCGAGCAACGATCTGGTGATCGAGACGCTAGACGGGCTCCGCGCGTTGCCGCCGAGCGCACCGGACACCGACGGAATCGTGGGCAATCTGGAGTCCGTTCTGCCGATCCAGATCCGATCATCGGTTCGCAATCAGGCTGAACGCCTGACATCGGCCAAGGCAGCCCGCCAGTCGGTCGAGCCGATCGGACCGGTCTGCCGGGTCGTACAGACAACTTTTGACCTGCCCACCGCCCAAGTCGGTCTTGTCTTGCGTTCGCCGATGCGTCCGGATGGGCCGTTGCGCTTGCATCAACTGCCAAGTTTCTCCGCCACCGTACGCGCCGCGCTGGTTGCCGAGATCGTCGATGGCCGTTTGCGGTTGCGTTGGGTCGGCGCACAGGCGACAGCTGACGCGGCCATGGTCTTGCGCCACATTGCCGACGATCTGGCGGCGTTCGCGGCTTGGGCGACGGAGCAGCGCGCGCCGCTCCGTACGCCCTTGGACTTCCCGTTGGCCAGCTTGACGGCGGATGAGCTTAAGGCAATCTCAGGCGACGAGTCCGATATCCAGGACATCTATCCGCTGTCGCCGATGCAGGAAGCGATGCTGGTTCATTCGCTGTCGGCAACCGGGTCGGAAGTGAACTTCGAGCAAAGCTGCACGCGTTTTACCGGTCCTCTCGATGTTGCGGCCTTTCAACGCGCCTGGACTTATGTCTTCGACCGCCATCCGGTTCTGCGCACGACGTTTCGCTGGCGCGGACTCGAACGGCCGCTTCAGATCGTTCACCGTCACGTGCCGGCACCGTTGGCTGTCGAGACATGGTCCGCGTTCGACCAAACAAAGCTGGACGACACGCTGGCCGATGATCGCGCCTTGGGTTTCGATCTGGAAACCGGTCCGCTCGTGCGCATGCGGTTGATCAAGACAGCAACCGACGTAGCCTACCTGATCGCGAGCTTTCATCACCTGCTGGTCGACGGCTGGTGCCTTTCCCGATTGGATTGGGAAGTGCGCGCGGCCTATGAGGCCTTTCATCGTGGTACGCCACCAATGCTTGAAACCGTTGCACCCTATCGCGACTACATCGCTTGGCTCGCCGAGGTCGATCGCGGCGCGATGCGGCGGTACTTCGCGGCAGGCCTGGCGAACCCGCCGGACCAACTGCCGATCCGCACGGTCGAGCCGCAGCGGGGTTTTGCGACGGCGCGTGTCGTCCTTGATCCAGCGACAAGCCGCGGGCTGAATGGATTGGCACGCCGGCGCGGCGTGACGATCGGCGCGCTGGCCCATCTGGCGTGGGGATTGTGGTCGGCGGCCAGTCGCGGCCGGGCGGACACGGTCTTCTGCACCACGGTCTCCGGGCGTCCGCCGAACATTCCGGGTGTCGAGCAGATGGTCGGTCTGTTCATCAACAACCTGCCGCTCAGGCTGCAGTTCGACGACCGGACGCCGGTCGGCGACCTCGCCGCCGGTGTGCAAACGCAACTCGGCGAGCTGCAAAGTCACGCCTACATCTCGCCCCTTGAAGTGTTGGACGCGGCCGATGCGGCCGATCGCGCGGCGGGCCTGTTCGATACGCTGGTGGTGGTCGAGAACGTGCCGTCGGGCACCAGCGCATGGGCCGGCTCCACTGACCTGTCGGTCGAGTCCGTCCACGGCACACTCAAGACAGCCTATGGCCTGACCTTTGTTGTCATCCCCGGCGAGGAGATCGTGCTCTCCCTGGTGCTGCCGGATGCCGATGGCGGCGCCGGCGAGGAGGGCGAGGCTATCCTCGCCGAGATCAGCGCCATCCTGACCGCCCTGCCGTCAACGATCGACGGGATGGTGGCAGACCTGCCTCTACCGGCCGCGCGGGATCCGGAGCGCCCGTCGCCCTCCCGGGCCGCCCGGACACCTGGCTCCCTGACCGAGAGGCCGCGCAGCACCCTGGAGGCGATCGTCGCCGATACCGTCGCCGCCTTGGTCGATGGTGATATCGGTCTTGATGATGACTTCGCGGCGCTGGGCCTGACCTCACTCAGCATTGCCAATCTCGCGGCGCGTCTTGCCGCGCAGCTGGATCGGCCGGTGCCGGTGACACTGATGCTGGAGCATCGCAGCGTGGCCGCCTTGGCGGCGGCGCTCGGCAAGGGCCAAGCCTGGGACGCCGTCGTTCCGATGTCGGGCGGAACGGGCGAACCGTTCGTCTGTGTTCATCCGATTGCCGGCGATGTCAGCGCTTTTTTGGATCTGGCGCAGGCCATGCCGGACGACATTCCTTTGTGGGCGCTTCAGGCACCAGGCTTGGAACCGGGGCAAGCGCCCATCGACAGCGTCGAATGTTTGGCCGCGGCAAATCTGGCGGCCCTATCCCAGCGCGGTCTTTCAGACCCGAAATGGCTGGGCGGCTATTCGTTCGGCGGCATCGTGGCCTTCGAGATGGCGCGCCAACTGGCGGCAAATGACATGGTCACCGAACGCGTCGTCATCATCGATACGCCAGCGCCCCTCGGCCATGTTTCGGTTCTCAGCAGCGACCCCGATGACGCCCATGCCGAATGGCTGCTGCGCATGGCCGATGTCAGGGCGCGCTATCACAGATCGACGACGCCGTTCGATCTCAACGACCTGCTGCAACGTGACCGCACCGAACGGATCCGGTTCGCGACACAGCGTCTGCATGACAGCGGGATGCTGCCGCAGGACGCCGATGCCGCCTGGCTGGAGCGGGCCCACCACACGGGCATGACGCTTTACGAAGCGTTCCTGAACTATGCACCGGACCCGGCCGCGGCACGTGACCTGCCCCTTGGCTTAATTCGCGCTTCAAACCAGGCGTCCGGCGACCTCGAAGAGGTGGAAGAACGTTGGCGCGACGATCCGACCATGGGTTGGTCTCAGTTCATCGATGGGCCGATTGATATCGTGACCGTCGAAGGCGACCACGTCTCGATCCTGGCCGGGAAACAAGCCGATGCGGTGGCGCGGGCGATCAAGGCGATGCTTGAACGTGTGCCCGCCGCGGCGCAGTGACGGCCCGTTCTAGACGCGAACTTCCGGGAACATATCGCCGGTAATCGGTTTGCCGACATCAAGGTCCACATCAAAGCCGGCTTCGATCAATTGCTTGACGACGGGCTGGCCATGCGGCGCCAAGACGGCGGTTTCGTCGACCCATCGGGTGACCATGCGTCGGGTGTCGTAGTCCAGCGTGTTGCCGGGTGCGCCGTGCAACGCGCGGGCGTGAAACACAATGCAGTCGCCGGGTTCCATGTCCCAGGCGAGAATGTCGTACGCGTCGCGATCGGCCTCAATATCCGGCACCGGTGAAAAGACATCGCCGTCGGCGCGCAATCCCATCTTGCCGTGGTAGGCGACATAGAACTGTTCAGCACCGGCGACGTTGTCGTCGGTCTGTTGCTCAAAGAAACTCTTGGGCATAAGAAGCTGATCCCACTTGTGCGAACCCCGCACAAACTCCAGCGCCGCCTCGCGTGGTATCGGATCGAGCGCAACCCAGACCGAGCAGAACGGCCCAAGGACGACGTTGTCGTGGTGCCACGGCGTACGCTCAAACGTGCCGGGGCTCTTGACGAACCACGTATCCTGCAGAAGCCGTACGCGATCTGTCCGAAGACACTGCGCGGCGATCGAAGCGGAAGGCGAATGAAGCGCGAAGTCCTCGAACTCCTCAACATAGCGACGCGCCCACATATCAGACAGAAAGGCGCCGCCATCATCGCTGGACATGCTCTGAAACAAGGCACTTGGGTGCTCAATGTTCTTGCGGATTCCGTCACCCGCCAGATCGACCCAGTGCTCTGAGAACGCGCCTCGAAGACAGATCGCACCATTGACATCAAGCTCGGCTATTGCGGCGTTATCGAGCACGGCAGCTTCAGGACTCATGTCGAACCTCGGGGCTGGTAGGTCGTGTGGTCGTCGCAATCAATTCGATATGACCACTGACTTGAGAGGCACGCCATTCTATCATCAACTTTGGTTGCACCTCTACGGAGCTTTTCAAAACCCACATGAACCAACGCATTTCGATTCCAAATCTGTGTGTTGCACAGTGAGACTGGATGCGTATTCCTGGAACGTGCTGGTCGCGCCGTGAGTGAACGGTCATCGATACACAGCGGATCCTGGATGCGGATCTTGCGCCCGTCGTCGTCCAACGTGACGATCGTCTGTTTTCCGCACGCCGGCGCGGGCATCCTGTCGGTCGCTAAGCTGGCACGGTCAATCCCCGATCGATTCGGTCTCGTCGCGGTCACCCTGCCCGGCAGGGAACCCGGCGACAACGTGGCGCCGCCGCGCCGGGCCGCAGCGGCGGGCAGCAAACTCGCTGGCGATCTAGCCACGCACATCAAGTACGACGACGGGTCGGCTCGTCTCGTGTTGCTCGGCAACAGTTACGGCGCACTCCTCGCCTTCGAGACGGCCCGATCACTTCAAGCCTTGCCCGACGTTCATCTTGATCCAGACACGGTGCAACTCGTTGTTTCGGGATTCCGTTCGCCGTCATTGCCACCAAGTGAGGCCCCGCTCTTTCGCCTGCCAACACCGGATCTTTTTGCCGAACTTGCCGACCGGTTCGGTGTTCCCGTTGACGAACTGGAAGCAGCCGGCCTCTACGGCTTGGAGGACGCTCTGCGTGCGGACCTGGAGGCTTGTGACACGTACCGTGTCGGCGACGGCCCGATGCTCGACAATCGCATTGATATCCTGCGGATGACGCAAGATCCTTCGGTCTCTCGACCCGAGCTGAGGGCCTGGCAAGATGTGACGACGGGTCCGGTGGTCACGACCGACGTTGAGGCCGGTCATTTTCCGTGGACCTCCCAACCCGACGCGGTGGCAGCGGTCATCGTCTCGCTAACGGCCGGCTTCGACGTCTGAGAACGACGTCGTTTGGCGTCCCGCCGCACACCGGTCGAATGGCGTTGTCGATGCGTTGGCGGCCGGTTGTTCATGGCCGTCCCAGCGCATAACTCGATTGCGTGTCACATTGTCATCACAGCAACAGAAGACTAAGTGGAAATGTGCGGATCTATTTGATTTTGCAGTATATTTTTTACTAGAAACTGGATTATGTTGTTGCACGAAAAAGCAATGAACCATAGCCTTACTGCGTCGGCGCAGTCAGATGAGATCCTTTAGGCAATGCGTGTCTTGAAGGCGGTTTCGCGGTTGCTTGGATACCGGATCTACGACGGCTTCAAGTAGCTTTTCTGGACGAAGACCGGTGGTGATTTGAGTCGATTTGCAATAGGTCATTCCAAGAGCCGTACCAAAGAGAAGCTGGAGCAGATCTACGCGACAGCTTGTCAATGGCTGGAGGTGGAGCCCGATGACGGTTTCGTCGACGCGGTGCTGCACGAAGGGCTGGAAAGCCCAAACGGCGATCTCGGCAGCCTACTGATATCCAAGCTCCTGACCGAAAAGTTCGCCATGCCGTCGGGCGCACTTGGTCTGATCGGGATCGGTCTGCTCCACGCCATTGTGGATGCGAATGATACGAGCGACGTCGACGCTTCCGGGAAGTATGGCAACATTGTCGTGTCGACCGACGAGGTCTCTGACCTCGAAGGTCTCGCCTCGCGTTTGCTGCTTCCGCAAGTCGATCCGACCGATGTCAGACGCGCCGCGGCGTTTGTCGCGTTCTTGTTGTCGACTCACGGTCCCAAGGTTCTCATCGCGTTTGGGCGCGCCATGGGTCCCGGCGACTCGGTCGATAAGGCAAGCATGGCGGCCACCGGCAAGTCGGCTGCTGTCCTTGAACTCGAATGGCAAAGCACAGCCAGCGACCAGAACCTCACAATGGGGCCTTGGCATGTTCTGACGTGGACGGCCAAGGCCGCGCGACATTTTCCGAAACTGCTGCTCTTCTTCCTTGTCGCGAATGCCGTCCAGATCGCCTACAGCGTCGTTGTGCCCGTTTGGATTCAGCAGTTGTTCGACGAAGGCATACAGAAAGACCACATCGGCGTTATTGAGCTCATGCTCACGTTTCTTGTTGTCGGGTTTCTTCTGACGTCAGCCGCCGGCGTCCTGCTGGATTATTGCGTTGCCGCCTTAGGCCCAAAGATGCTCGAACGCATGCGCTTTCGCATGTTCACCAAACTGCAGCAGATGTCCGCGCGATCGCTGTCGCGATACGGAACCGACGAGATTGTCTCCAACTTCTCCAACGATCTGACGGTGCTGGAAAAAGCAGTCATTTGGTCGGTTCCCGGACTGTTCGCCAAGAGCCTGATACTCGTAGGGTCGGTGGGTATCGCGTTTCACCTCGATTGGCAGTTGGCCGTGCCCATGCTGACGGCAATGACTTTAGCGTTCTGGTTACCGCGCCTGATCGGCAAGTGGGCGCTGAGGAAGACCCACGAACGCGGGATCGAGGATGCGAAACTCATTCGCGTGGTGAAAGAGAATGCCCTGTTGCAGCGCGTCATTCACGCATTCGGCTTGAGACCGACCCTTGTCGATCGGTTCAAGGAACAGCTCGACGGTCTCTACCGCTCAAGCTTGGGGCAGTACTTCTCTTCGGGATTGGTCGGCCGGGCCACCAACTTCGGCATTAGCGGCAGCCAACTGATCGTCATCGGTCTGGGCGCCGTTCTCTCGGTCGAGGGCGATGTATCGCCCGGCACGATTGTGGCGTTCATCACGCTGCTGCTCAGTATCGGTGGCGCGGCCGGTTTTATCGGCGCGCAGTTACCGGTCCTGATTCAGGCCGTCGGCAGCCTGCAGCGCATCGAGACCTTTCTGGCCCAACCGGTCGAGATCAAACAACCAGATACGGTTGAGTCGATGGCGTTGCCCTTGAAGGCCGTGACCTTCGACAGTGTTTCGTTCAGCTATCAAGGCGACAAGCTAAACCTGAGCAACGTATCGATGCAGATCGACACGCCACAGCGCGTCGCCATCGTGGGTCCTTCTGGGTCGGGCAAGAGCACGCTGCTTAGCCTGATCGAACATCAGTTCGATCCGACCAACGGGCGAATTTTTTTGAACGGCATTGATCTGCGGATGATCGGCGAAGAGCAGCATAACGCGCTGATCAATGTCGTGCCGCAGGAGCCACTTCTGTTCCAGACGTCCGTGCGCGAGAACATTCGCATGGGTAAACTTGATGCCACGGACGAGGAGATCGAGGAAGCGGCGAAGAAGGCGGAAATCCACGACTTCATCGCAAGTTTGCCCGACGGATACAACACAGACACGGGCGAAGCCGGCCGGAAGTTTTCCGGTGGTCAGCGCCAACGTATCGCAATTGCCCGCGCTATCATCAACAACCCGGAGATCCTGTTGCTCGATGAGGCGACATCGGCCTTGGACGAAGCCAGCGCCGCTGCGATCAATGAGACGCTGGAGCGGGTGACCCGCGGGCGCACCGTCTTTGCTGTTACCCACCATCTCAACGACTGCGAGGCGATGGATCTGGTTCTCGTGTTGAAGGACGGCGAGATTGTCGAAAGCGGGACTCACCAGGACCTGGTGGGGCGCGAAGGCGCCTATGCGGACCTGTGGAGCGCCCACACAATCGCCAATGCAACCGATGATCTGTCGACGGACGACATCATCAGAATGCTGAGGCGTTTCGCCTTGTTCGAGGATCTTCCGACGGAAACGATCGAGAGCGTGTTCAAGGGGATGCGGCTCGAGACCGTGCAGACCGGCACCAATTTGCTGGAGGAGGGACAACCAGTTGAGCGTTTCATCCTCATTGTCAAAGGAACGGTCGAGAGAACCGTGCGTATGCCTAGTGGCCAAATTCATGAGCTGGAGTTGCTTGATGCCGGCGATGCGTTGGGTGAGTACACAATCCTCGACGATGCACGAAACCCGGCTACCGCCACAACGACAACGGTCTGCTCACTCCTGTCGATCAACAAAGCAAAGCTCCTCAATCTGTTGGGTAGCGATGCGAGAATGCTGACGCACATCAAAACGATGCTTCGCGCACGCGAAGACGAGATAAGGGAGCACATCACGTGGAGGAAACTGCACGAGCTGGCCATCCCCCGAACTTAGACGCCGAGCAGCCGGACCTAACCAACGCGACAACGCTGGCCCAGGTCCTTGCTCGCCGCGCCTCGGGGACCGACCCCAACTGGTCGATCACGTTTCTCGACAGCACCGGAAACGAGGCCGATCGCTGGAGTCTGGGTGATCTGGAGACCCGAACCCGTACGATTGCCGCACGGCTGGGCGCCGCCACCGCGCCTGGCGATCCCGTCCTGCTGGTGTTTCAACCGGGCTTGGAGTTTTTCGCCGGCTTCCTGGCATGCCAATGGTCCGGCCGGCTTGCGGTGCCGATCAATCCGCCGCGACGCAACCGTCTGCTTGGCCGGCTGGAGTCCGTGGTCCGCGACTGTGGTGCGAAGGTCGGGTTAAACGGTCCCGGCCTCCTGGACTCTGTCAGCCAATGGCAGTCGACCAGCCCGGTCCTCGCCGATATCGAGTGGCACGATGTCGACCGTTTGGACGAGGTACTTGCCGGCCAACCTCATGACGCCCAACCCGACGACGTTGCGTTCATCCAATACACCTCCGGCTCCACGTCCCAGCCCAAGGGCGTCAAAGTCTCGAACCGCAACCTGATGGACGACATGGCGCGTATGGCCGATGTCTGGGCGATCACGCCCGACAGCGTCATGGTGACCTGGTTGCCGGCATTTCACGATCTCGGCCTCATCTTCGGCCTGCTACAGCCGCTCTTTTCCGGTTGTCCCGTGGTTCAGCTCGCGCCCAATTCATTTCTGCAACGTCCAGGCCTCTGGCTCGAGGCGATCACGCGCTATCGCGGCACGCACTCCGCGGCACCGAGCTTTGCCTACGACCTCTGCTGCCGGCGTATTCCTGAAGACCAGAGAGCCGCCCTGGACCTTTCAAGCCTGGTCATGACGATGAACGCGGCCGAACCCATCAACCCTGAGGTTTTTGAGCGTTTCGCCACGACGTTCGCTGCCGTCGGCTTTCAGCGCGATGCGTTCGCGCCTGCCTACGGGCTGGCGGAATCGACGCTGGCGGTAACCGCCAACCCGACCGGTCATAAACCGGTCATGGTTCGCCTGGACACCGCCGCGCTGGAAAACCACACCATCAAACTGGCACCGGACGGCGACCCGTCGGGCAGGGTCCTGGCCGGTTGCGGTGCGCCGCTGCCGGATGTGCCGATCGCCATCGTCGACCCCGACACACAACGACGGTTGACGCCGGATCAGGTCGGCGAGATCTGGGTTGGCGGCCCGACGATTGCGCAGGGTTATTGGAAGCGCGACGACGAAACCGCCGCCACGTTCGGTGTCACGATTGATGGCGACACCGACACAGCGGGCTACCTGCGTACAGGCGACCTGGGCGCCATGATCGATGGCGAGCTCGTCGTCACCGGACGTTTCAAGGACCTGATCATCATCAACGGCACCAACCACTATCCTCAGGATATCGAACGTACGGCTCAGTCAGCCCATCCGGCGCTTCGGATCGACAACGGCGCGGCTTTTTCGATTGAAGATGATCACGGCGTCGAACGGGTTACCTTGGTGCAGGAGGTGGAGCGAACACAACGCAAGGCCGATCCCGCACCCGTCTTCGAAGCGGTCTCGGACGCGGTGTGGCGCACACTTGAGATTCCGATCGCCCGCACGGTCCTCGTCGACCCGGGCGCGGTCCTGCGGACATCCAGCGGCAAAATCCAACGCCTGGCGAACAAGCAAGCATACTTGGACGGCAAGCTGCCGATCATCGCCGAATGGCGCGCGACCACTGAGGCCGCCGCTGACGGGCCCGCTGCCGACCGCGACGCGCATGGTAAGGCCGATGGTCATGCCGACCTGACGTCGTGGATCGTGACCTGGCTGGCCAAGCGGCTCGACGTGCCGGTTGGACAAATCGCCGTTGACCGCGGGTTCGCGGAGCTGGGGCTGGCCTCCATCGATGCCGCAGAGTTTGCCTTCGATCTGGGCGACCACGTCGGACGCGAACTGCCCGAGACGCTCGCCTTCGACTACCCGACGGTGGCACGTGTTGTCGGACGCTTGTCAGGCGACACGGCGGACGGAAGATCGGAAACACCATCGCGGCGGGCCCCCGTCCAGCAAGGTTCCGACCTGGAGGATCTGTTGTCGGCCATTGAGCAGGAGAGCCCGTGACCGCCGATCCCGCAGCCAAGGACGTGCTGCGCGAACGTCTGGCGCGCCTGAAAGCAGACCAGATCGCCGAGCTGGTTCTGGACCTTCAGTCACGCATCGACGGGCTGCGCGCCGAGCTGACGGCCGGCCATGAACCGATCGCGATTGTCGGTCAGGCTTGCCGTTTGCCCCATGCCGGTGGTGTCGAGGACTTCAAGCGCTTGCTGTTCGCCGGCGAGAACGCCGTCGGCGCGCCGCCCACCGATCGTCCCGAGGCCGACGGCCTGCCGCCGGCAGGTTACATCGCCGATATCGATCGTTTCGATGCGGGCTTCTTTGGCTTCCGCGCCGGCGAAGCCGCCGCCATGGATCCGCAGCACCGTCTGCTGATGGAACTTGCGTGGCACGCTCTGGAGGACGCCGGCTATGCCGACCGCCATCGCCGGCCGTCCAACACCGGCATCTTTGTCGGTGTCAGCACCAGCGACTATGAAGAGCGGTTTCGCGGCGTCGCACACCGGGGCTTCACGCCCCAGGCGATAACCGGCAACGCGCGCAGCATCGCCGCCGGACGCCTGGCCCATTGGCTCGACACGACCGGACCGGCATTGGCCTTGGACACCGCCTGCTCATCATCACTGGTCGCTGTCCACATCGCTTGCTTGTCGCTTCGGTCGGGTTCCTGCGACATGGCCGTCGCTGCCGGCGTCAATGCGTTGCTGGAAGGCGATCTGAGCGACGGTTTTGAAGCCGCCGGGATGCTGAGCACAGACCACGCCTGCAAGACATTTGATGCTGACGCCAACGGTTATGTCCGCGGCGAAGGCGGCGGGGTCATCGTGCTGAAACGCCTGTCCGATGCCGAACGTGACGGCGATGTCATCCGCGCTGTCGTAAGGGGCGGCGCGATCAACCACGACGGCCGCGCAAGCGCGCTGACGGCACCCAACGGGTCCGCGCAAATTTCGGTCATTCGCGCAGCCCTGGAAAACGCCGGGTTGGCGCCAGCGGACGTGCAGGTCGTTGAGTGTCACGGGACCGGCACGCCCCTCGGCGATCCGATCGAGGTCCAAGCGCTCGGCGAGGCCTATGGCCCGACCCGAGAAAGCGACCTGATGCTGGGCGCCGTCAAAACTAACATTGGTCACCTTGAAGCCGCCGCAGGCATCGCCGGCCTGATCAAGATGGTGCTCGCTTTGGAGGCCGGCCAACTGCCGCCGACCCTCCACCAGACCAGCCTCAATCCCCGGATTGCATGGAACACGCTGCCTGTCCGCGTCATCGACAAGCCGACGGATTGGCCATCGTGCCCGACACGGCGGGGCGGCGTCAGCAGCTTCGGCTTCAGCGGCACCAACGCGCACATCATTCTGGAGGCCGCACCCGAGGTTGAGCCCAAGGCACCGACCGAACAGGCGCTGACAGTCCTGCCGCTGAGCGCCCCCGATCAAGAGGGCGTCTCACGGCTCGCAGCCGCCCTAGCTCACGAGATCGACGTACGACCCGACCTAGACCCGGCCGCCGTGACGGCTGCGTCGGCGTTCGGGCGCGAGACGTTCGCCGAGCGCGCCGCGGCGGCAGGCGCAACCCGCGACGATCTGATCGACGCGTTGAAAGCCATCGCCGACGGTGGAGGCGCCAGGGGCGCCGCCACGTCGGGACCCGTCAGAATTGCCTTCCTGTTTACCGGCCAGGGCAGCCAGTGGTCGGGCATGGGCCGGGACCTCTATGACGGCGACGCCGACTTCAAGGCGATCATCGACGCATGTGCCGGGGTGCTCGAACCGCACCTGCCCTACCCGCTTGCCGGCCTCATGTTCGACGACCGCCACGAGGACCTTCTGCTCGATACGGCGATCGCCCAGCCGACCTTGTTTGTTCTGGAGTATGCGCTGGCCAAGCGGCTCGAAGCCTGGGGCATCGTGCCCGACATTATGATCGGCCACAGTCTGGGCGAGTTGGTTGCCGCATGTCTGGCGGGCGTGATGCCGCTCGACGACGCGTTGAAGCTGACGGCCGAGCGCGGTCGCTTGATGGGTTCTCTGCCGCGCGATGGCGCCATGGCCGCCGTGTTCGCCCCGATCGCCGTCGTCGAACCGTTCTTGGCCGAGCATGCGGGCCACGTCGATATCGCCGCGATCAATGGCCCGGAAGACTGTGTGATATCCGGCGAGGCCAAGTCCGTCGACGCGATCTGCGATGCCTTGGAAGCTCAGGACATAGGCTGCCAGCGGCTGCGCGTCAGCCACGCATTCCATTCGGCTCTGATGGAACCGGTGCTCAAGACGTTTCAACAGGCCGTTGCCGGCGTGTCGTTGTCGCCACCGCGCATCCCGGTGGTCTCGAACGTCACGGCGACGATCGATGCGCCCCTTACCGATCCCGCCTATTGGGCGCGCCATGTTCGCGAACCCGTGCGCTTCGCCGACGGCATGGCCACTGTGATCGAACACGGCGCGACGGTTCTGGTGGAGGTCGGCGCGACAAGCGCGTTGATCGGCATGGCCCAACGGTCGCTCGCCGATGCCGGCAATCCGATCACGTTCATCCCGACCCTTCGCCGCAACAGGCCGGCGGCACAGGGCCTCGGCGCGGCGCTCGCCCAGCTGTTCGTCGCCGGTGCGCCGATCGAGTGGTCCGCGTTTGTCGCGGACACACCACGCGCCGTGCTGCCGGGTTATCCGTTCGCCGACGAACGCCATTGGACGCCACGGCCGTCACGGCAGGCCGGTGCGTTGCGGCAGCCGATCGCTGCCGGTTCATCCACACAGAGCAGCGAAGCGCCTTCGGCCGTCAGCACGCCCGCTTCGCCTCAAGAGATTCGCGAAACCGTGCGCGCCCTGCTTGCGCGCTCCATGCAGTTGGAGCCGGCCGCGTTGGATGCCGATATCGGGTTGTTCGAGCTTGGTGTCGACTCCCTCGCGTTGACCGAGGCTATCGCGGCGGTCGAACGGCGTTGGCGGATGACGCTCGCGCGCCAAGCCGTGTTCGCGGAATACAACAGCGCGCGCCGGCTGGTTGCGCATGTGGTCGACGCCATTTCGAACCAGGCCGGCAGCGCGGTGGGCGATGTCGCCCCTCAGCCCGTCGCCGACCAGTATGCCCCGCCGCCGCCCCGGCCATCGTCGGAAGCGCCGGCGGCAACGCAGCAAGCCGGCCTCAGTGAAAAGGCCCGGGCCTATCTGGACGGTTTCGCACGCGACTATGTCGAGCGAAGTGGCGCGTCGCGCCGGCAACGCGAGACCTACGGTAAGGTCCTTGCCGACAGCCGCGCCGTTGCCGGGTATCGCGCTGAAACCAAGGCAATGCTCTACCCCATCATCGGCGCCAAAGGATCCGGCAGTCACATCGTTGACCTGGACGGCAACGACTACGTTTCCTTGACGATGGGTTTCGGCGTCCAGCTATTCGGCCATAACCCGGCGTTTGTGGTCGACGCCATGCAGCGTCACCTGGCCGAACAAGGTTTGTTTATGGGCCCGCAGGCATCGCTCGCCGGCGAGGTCGCCGCGCGGATTGCCCGGCTGACCGGTAACGAACGGGTTCTCTTCTGCAATACCGGCACCGAGGCCGTGATGACCGCGCTCAGGATCGCGCGGCACACGACCGGACGGTCCCTGGTCGCGATGTTCGCCGGCTCCTACCACGGGCATTTCGACGGCACGCTTGCCCGTTCCGGGCCTGACGGTCAAAGCGCGGCGCTGGCCGGCGGTACGCCCGACGGCATGGTCAGGGATGTGCTCGTTCTGGACTATGACGACCCCGATGGTTCCCTTGAGACGCTTCAGCAATTTGCCGGTCAATTGGCGGCGGTCATCGTCGAACCGGTTCAAAGCCGCCGGCCGAGCCTACAGCCACGCCAATTCCTGCAACAGCTCCGCGCCTTCACCGAAGAAGCCGGCGCGGCCCTCGTGTTCGACGATGTGTTGTTGGGTTTCCGCGTCGCCCAAGGCGGGTCACAGGCCTGGGCCGATGTGCGCGCCGATCTCGTCACCTACGGCAAGATCGTCGGCGGCGGCCTGCCAATCGGCGTCGTCGCCGGGCGGCACGCGTACTTGGACGCCATCGACGGCGGAACCTGGACGTTCGACGGCGATGACGTACCGCAGGAATCCCGCACCTTCTTCGCCGGTACGTTCAATAAGAACCCGATGACCATGGCGGCCTCGAACGCCGTTCTGACCCATCTGGAGGAAGCCGGGCCGCAGCTTCAGGAAACGCTGAACGCGCGCACGGCAGATTTCTGCGATCGTCTGAATGCCGTACTCGCGGAAGAACAGACGCCACTTCGCGTTGATCACTTTGCGTCGGTGTTCCGGTTCAGCGGCGCCAACGACCTCTTCTTCAACCACCTCATCGCCAACGGCGTTTACGTGTGGGAAGGACGCACGTGCTTCCTGTCGACGGCGCACACGGATGCGGATCTGGATCGTGTTGAAGACGCCGTGCGCAAAAGTGTCCGCGCCATGCTGCCCGCAGGCCTCATCGCGACGCGCACGTCATCCCGGGAACCCCGGACGGTTCTGACAACACCCGGGCAACAGGCGCTATGGGTCCTGGCAGCATTCAGCCCCGAGACATCATCGGCCTACAACCAATCGCTCGTGCTCGACCTCGGCGGCGATCTCGACCAGGCGGCGCTCACGCACGCGCTTCAAACCTTGGTCGAGCGGCATGATTCGTTGCGCTCCCGTTTTTCCGATGATGGCGAATACCAGACAATCCTTGACCCGGCCCCCGTCGACTTGGAACAGGTCGACCTAGCCGACACGGAAGACTCGACCGGCGACGCCTGGATCGAAACAGAGGCGTCGCAGGCGTTCGATCTGGAAGCCGGCCCGGTGCTGCGGGCCACCTTGCTGCGGCTGTCGCCCGATCGCCACAGGCTGGTTTTGATCCAACCCCATATCGTGACCGACGGCTGGTCGATGCAGGTTTTGGCGGTCGAGTTGGGCGCACTCTATTCCGCTTTCCGTAGCGGGAAGAAACCCACGCTATCGTCGGCGCCGCCTTATCGTGTCTACGCCGACCGCGCGCGGGAGATGGCTGCGGCGCCGGAGGCCGCGGCCCATTGGCGCGGGCTCTACGCAACCGTGCCGCCAACCCTCGATCTGCCGACCGACCGGCCGCGACCCAAACTTCAAGCCTTTGACGGCGACTGCATCTACCACGGGCTATCCGCTGCTCTATCCGAGCGGCTGGAACAGCGTGCGCGCGCACTCGGTTGTTCGCTCTTCACCCTGTGCCTGGCCGGCTACGCACGGCTGCTCAGCCAATTGAGCGGACAAGGTGACCTGGCCATTGCGATCTTCGCGGCAGGACAGCCGCTGGTCGGCGAACGGTCGCTGACCGGATACTGCGTCGCCACCTTGCCGGTCCGGCTCAACGGCGCGGACACATCCTCAAGCCGCGATCTTGTGACCGGGACACATCAGGCGATGTCGGACGCGTTGGCTTACCCCGGCTATCCCTTCTCGTCGCTGATCAAGGCACTTGGCATGAAGCGCGACCCGTCGCGCCCGCCCTTGACCGGCGTTTCCTTCAATCTCGACCGGTTGGATGCCGAACCGCAATTCGACGGTCTGACGACAACGCTGGGGGCCAACGCCCATGGCAGCGTGCGGTGGGATCTCAACTGGAACATGCTGGCCAGTGCGGACGGCTTGCAGATCGAAGCCAACTTCAACAGCGGCCTGTTCGACCGGCAGCGTGTCGAAGACTGGGTTTCGACCTATGTTGCCATTCTCGACGACCTCTGCGACGAGACGGATAAGGCACCGCAGCCGGCAACGCCGGACACCCCATCCGACGTGCAGACTCTCGCGCACCGGGTCGCCACGTGGGCAGCAACAACACCGGATGCCGTTGCGGTGCTGGATCGCGACGGTGCGACCGACTACGCGGCGCTTGACCGGTCGGCCGCCGGCCTTGCCGGGCGTCTGACGGCGGCCGGTATCGGTCGCGGTGACCGGGTCGCGTTCAAACTTGATCGAGGTGCCGGGCCGGTCGTCGCGATGCTTGCCGCCGCGCGCATCGGCGCGGCGTTCGTGCCCCTCGATCCCGATCATCCCGCCGATCACCATGCCTTTATCCTGCGCGATAGCGGCGCACGGCTGTTGATCACCGAACCGTCGGGCGACCACGCGGCGTTGGATCTACCGGTCATCGCCTGGCGATCGGATGACGATGAGCCGTCGAGCATGCCGGCGCCATGCGGTGTTGCGCCCGACGATCTCGCCTACGTGCTCTATACCTCCGGCTCGACCGGCAGGCCCAAGGGCGTCATGGTGCCGTGGCGGGCGGTCGAGACCTATAGCGCCGCTCTGCTGGCGCGGCTCGGTGTCGACACGCCGACCTCGTTCGCCATCGTGACCTCGTTTGCCGCCGACCTCGGCTACACATCGGTGTTCGGCGCCCTGCGCTCGGGCGGCGCGCTGCACGCGATCGATGCCGAAGCCGCGCGTGATCCCAACCAGTTGATCGCGTGGTTCCAAGACCACCCGGTCGACATGATGAAGATCGTGCCGACCCACATGGCCGCCCTGATGACGGCGCCCGACGCGCGTACCCTGCTACCGCGCAACGCCCTGATCTTCGGCGGCGACGTCTTGACCTATGACCTCGTCGACCGGTTCCGCGCGCTGGGCGGCGATTGCCGGATCTTCAACCACTATGGCCCGACGGAAACCACGGTCGGCGCCACCATGATCGAGGTCACAGACGGTCTTCGGCAGCCCGATGACGTGGCGGTTCCGATAGGCCGGCCGCTTGACGGTTACACCATCGAGGTTATCGGAGAAGATGGTGGCCTGCTGGACGCCGGCATAACCGGCGAGCTGCGGATCGCGGGTCCGGCGGTCGCAGCCGGCTACGTGACGCCTCATGGACAAGAGCGCGCCAGGTTCAGCCGCGGCGTAGACGGCCTTGCCCGCTATGCCACGGGCGATCTCGGCCGCCGGCGTGACGACGGCATCATCGAGTTCGCCGGACGCAAGGACGATGTGGTGAAGATCCGCGGGCATCAGGTCGACCCCGCGGGGATCGCGACACTGATGCGCAGCCACCCGGCTGTCCGCGACGCCGCCGTCTTGATCGACCGGCAGGCGGGCCGCGCACCCCGTTTGGTGGCTGTTGTTGTTACCGACGACCCGGTGGACACGATTGCAGCCTGGCTGTCGGAGAAGGTGCCGGCCGCGCTGTGTCCCTCACAGATGACAGCGCTTGACGCCATACCGCTGAATGCCAACGGCAAGGTGGATCGTACCGCCCTGCTCGCATCGCTCGAACGCCCCCATCACGATGCCGCGCACGCCGCAGCGTCAGAAGGCGGCCGCGTCGAGATCATGTGTTCGATTTGGCGCGAGGTGCTGGAAGTCGAACTGGTTGGGCCAAATGACGACTTCTTTGCCCTGGGCGGCGACTCGATCGTGGCGATCCGCGTCGCCGGCAAGGCCCGATCGGCCGGTCTGACGATCAGCCCGTCTCAGATCTTCGAACACGCCACGCCAGCCACTTTGGCGGCCGTCGCGACATCCGTCGATGACGAGGCGCCGAAGAGCCGCGACCTGGTGGCCGGGATCACGCCGCTAACGCCCATCCAGCGCTGGTTCATGGCGATCGACATGGCAAAGCGGAACCAATGGGCGCTGACCGCGGTCTTCGACCTACCGGCGGCCACGACGCCCGACCGACTCACACAGGCGTTGTCGGTGCTGATCAAACGGCATGACGCCCTACGCACCGCGCTGCGGCACGATAACGGCGTTGCCGGTCAACAGGTCGTGGACGACGGGCACGCGCCCACGGTGATTACGTGCGAGATGAGCGAAGAGAACACCGCCGACCGGACAAAAGCCGAAGATGAACTCGCAAACAGGCTGGTCGCAAGCCTGGACCTGGACCGGGGCCAGGTGATGGCCGCCGGCCTGATCACATCCCCGTCGGGTAACGTCAAACGCCTGGTTGTCGCCGCCCATCACGTCGCTTTCGACATGGTGTCCTGGGGTATCGTCGCGGAAGATATCGAGATCGCCCTGACCAGAGGAGCCGACGCCATCCCACCAGTGGCAACGCCATGGTCGTGGTGGTGCAGCCAATTGGCCGGGTACGCGGAGGCCGCGCGTCCGCAGCTGGACTATTGGCAGTCGGTGGAAAAAGAGGGTTCGACGGCTATCCCGTTCGATCACGTGGACGGTGCCAACGCCGAAGGCGACGCAAGGGAGATAGAACGGGAGATCAATGCTGAAGTCACGGAGACTCTGCTGACATCGTCCGCCGAGACCTACGGCATGCAGGCCCACGAAATCGTGCTGGCTGCACTTGGCCGCGCCCTGGTGGGTTGGTCAGAGGCGCCGACCATCGTGGAACTGGAAGGCCATGGACGCGAGCCGTTGGATCCCACGGTCGATCTGTCACGCACCGTCGGCTGGTTCACGACACGTTACCCGCTTGCCCTGCCAATTGCGCCGGCGGGCGATCCGCGCGATTGGCTTGTCGCCGTCAAGGAAGCCGTTCGCGAGATACCGCAGCGCGGCATGGGCTATGGCCTGCTGCGATACCTCGACGGCGCCGATCTGACCGCCGGACCGACGGTCTCCTACAACTTCGTCGGCGAGATAACGCGGTATGGCGGTGATCTGGGCCTGGTTCGGCTGGGCGCAGGCCAGGAGCGCGATCCCGCGGCACAGCGCCCGCACCTGTTGGTCTTCACCGCCTGGCTCGACAACGGCGCGCTTTGCCTGCGGTGCCAGCATGCCGGCAAGCACGCAACGGCCACCGTAAGCGCCCTGCTTGATAACATCGTCCTTGAGATCACGAACCTTGCCGAGCATTGCGCGACCGCATCGGGGCGCGTCTACACGCCTGGCGACTTTACCGATGTTGATTTCAGTCAGGATGAGTTGGATCAGCTCACCGCTGACATTCTGGGGTCAGACTGATCTTACCAGGCTTTTGGTGCGCTTAAACGGTTTGCCATCGCGGTACGCCGCTCTCACCGCCGACATAATCGATGTCGCTTGGCACTGATGGATAGGCGGGCGGATTGCCAGTGTCGACGAACTTGTTGAGTGGGCCGACGGTCATGGGCGCCACGTTCTGAAAAAAGGCCAGGCTGGTACGCGTCTGCGTGGTTTCCATGACGCGATGGCGGACCGCAGGGATGTGGCCGTTGGAGAACAACTCCATCCAATCACCGGGGATCACCAACAAACTTGCCGCCGGATCGGCCGGCACGGTGAACCATCGACCGTCACGGTGCTTGATCTGCAGTGACTCCGTGCTTTGCGTGAGCATGGTGAACACCACGGCGTCAGAATGCTCCTGAAGTCCGGCGTCTTGCCCATCGCCACGCTGCTGACCCGGGTAGTGTTTCAGGGCCAAATAACCGGGCTCATAGCGCAGAAAGCCGGGCTCCTCTCCGAGCACCGTCTCAAACCCACGCAGCAATGCGCAAGCAACCGTCTCAAGAAGCGCTGCCGTTTCCGTCACGTTCGCCGCAAATCCAGGCGACACCTCGTCATCGGGCCACAGGGTGCGCGCCGTCTGGACGCTGAACCCATACTCCTGCTTGGGATCACGGCTCTGCATCTCGGACTCGCTCATATGGCTTGTATAGACCGGATGTTCACGCATCAAAGACCAGCCGCCGGTGGTTTCGCCAACCCGTACCGAATGGTGATACCGACGGCGGACGTCGATGGGCAGGGCCGTGAAATCGCTCCAGCTCGACAGGGCAGCGTGAACACACTGCAAGCGGCTTCCGGTCAACATGAGATAACCGCTGTCCATTAAGGCCGACTCGATGCCGCGCGCGACTGACGCGCCATCCTCGCCCGAGATAAGGTCTTCAATCTCCATCTGGGTCACCGCACCAACATATGTCCTGATCGTGAATCACTGTGCCACAAGAGCTGCGGGATTGCAGCCGGGTGACCGTCAAAAGCCTCTTGCGCGCGGACGGATATCTAATCCTCCGGGCTGTGCCGATAGGGTTCGTCGCCGCTGTCGTGCCATACACGATAGCGCGGCAAGGTATCGTGGATTTCGAGCCAGGGAAGGCGCTCCTGATGATGGATGTGGCATGCCGGTGCAAACTCCTCCGGATTATCCAGGGTGTTGATCAGGAACTCGACCAGGGGTCCATGTTCGCCGCCGTCGCCTTCCCAGGTCAAAGGCGTACCGCAATCGCCACAAAAGGCGCGTCCCACCCCCGGCGATGATTCAAAGACCTTCGGTTTTCCCTTGGTGTACGTCACCTGATCGAGCCTGTAGCCCGCCAGCGCGACGACAGGCGCGCCGGTGTGTTTCCGGCAAGACTTGCAGTGGCAGAAGATTGTCGATAGCGGTGCGCCGTCAACGCGGTAGCGGACAGCGCCACACAGACACCCCCCGGTCGCCTGGTCTGGGCAAGTGGTCATAGCGGCTCCATTCGTCATGCCGGTTAGGGAGGCGACATGCTACACAAACGGTATCGGCAGGCGAATGGGCGGCTGTATCCAATGACCGCTAACGCAACGCTTGCACAATAAAGTTGAACAGGAACTCGGCGGGATTGCGATGACGGACAAGACGGGAATCATTCGGCTGGAACGTGACGGCCCTGGCGGTGTGGGACTAGAGAGAATGGCGCTCGATCCGAAGGATTTTCAATCCGACCTGCCGGATCAGCACATCCATGTCTACTACGAAGACCCTGCGCTCGGCATGACTGTCGGCGTGTGGACGACGACCGACATGCAGGAGGCGTTCGGTCCCTACCCGGACGACGAGTTCATGGTTGTGCTCGAGGGACGCGTCGTCATGATCGACGGGAAAGGCCATGAAACGCCGGTCGAGCAAGGCGAGTCCTTCTTCCTGCGCAAGGCCATTCCGATCAGCTGGAAGCAGGAGGGTTTCCTGCGGAAATTCTTCATCACTTACTCCGATCCGAACGCCCCCGTCCCCCGGATCGACTCGGCCGAGGGCGGCGTCATCGTGTTCAACCCCCAGGCGCTTGAGGCAGGCCTTGTGCCCCAGGCCGAGCCCATCGGCGGCGGCACCCAACGCGACAACCTCGTCTTCACCAACGATAGGGGGAACATGACCGTCGGCATGTGGGAGACGTCAGCCTTCGAAAGTCAGATGCAGCCCTTCTCTGTCCATGAGTTTGCACAAATCGTCGCGGGCGACGTTACGATCACCGACGCTGACGGTACGCAACACACCTTCGCGGCCGGCGACGTCGTCTTTGTCCCCGAGGGCACGGTATGCAGCTGGAGAAGCGACGGTGGCCTGAAGAAGTTCTATGCCATCGTCGACCCCAACGCCGGTCGAGAGGTCGCGCGATGACCTTCACGTCACGAATGCGCAGCTCGCGATACGAGCGAAGCGTTTGACGTCACAAAGATTGGGTTTCCTGGCTTAAACGGTTTAAGACAAGCGGCTGCAGCCCTTCTGGTAAGTGAGCGAGGTTAATCAGCCATGAAACGCAACCTTCTTTATCTTCTCATCGGTGCGCTTGTCGTCGTCGTGGCGGTGTTGGGGTACGTCGTCTACGAAGATCAGCAGCGCTCCTCCAGCATCGACATCAGTGTCGGCGACGACGGGGTTTCCATCGAAACGGACTGACGCGGCGGCAGAAGCCGGTGTCACCCCAAGGCGCTATTGCGACTCGCTGAGAACGTCGATGGTTTGAACCAGCCCGATGCGGCTGCATGTCACCGTGAGAACGTAGCCGGGGATGCGCCGTCGACATCGCTCCGAGCAGCCGCTCTCGCTAGGTAGCCCTAGAGGACATTGCCCAATTCGCTTTGCCGAGAACGGTGGCGAGCGATCGTGGAGCAAATAGTCTGCTGCGAACCTGACGGTGGCGAAACTTCCCTGTTCACAGGTAGATTCTGCATTCATTGCCAGCTTCTGAGATTATCCTGGCAACGCATGCAGTGTTTTAATCTGCTTAGAGAAATGTTCCCTGTGACACAGAACAGAGAACTATGGGCACCAAGCAGGCTATTCTCTTACCGGGTAAGGGAAGCGCGGTGAGTGATTCGGCGCGCCTTCGCATGGATGCTCGGGCCAACTGGATACGTGGCGCAGTCTATTTCCTGGCGCCACTCATCATGGCGTTCGGACCGAATTGGGCTCCTCTGATTCTGGTTTCCGGTGCCATCTATGAAGGCATAGTGCTTGTCAAAAGGCGGACCTCTGTTCCGCAGCGGATTCTGATCCCGGCCATCATTTTTGCTGCTTTCGTCTTTTGGGCTGCACTATCGGCGTTCTGGTCGCTCACCCCCGCCGAATCAGTTGAAAAAGCGGCGGCGATCCTGGGTTTAGGCGCTTGCGGATTTCTGCTTTTGGTCGGCGCCGCCAACTGCACCGAAACGCACAAGCGGACCATCGCGCTTTCCATGGCCTTCGGCACCGCGCTGCTTGCCTTGCAGATTGCCTTCGAAGTTGTAAGCGGTGGCGCCATCGCGCGGTTGCTGCACCCGCCGGATACCGAATTCGGATTGAGTGTGCTGATTCGCCTGAAGCCGGGAACCAGTGTGCTCGCCATCTTTGTCTGGCCGGCCTTGTCGCGCCTGGTGGCGTCATGGTGATCACCGCCGTACCGCTGGCGGGTTTCATGCCCAACATCCTGCGCAAACTGCTGGCGCTGCGCCTGATACGCCCGGACGAGGACTTCGACGCCACGACCGAGCGGTTGCTGGCCGCGTTTTCGCCGCATCTTGCGACCATCAACGGCATGACCCGCAGCCATCGGGACTGGGTCCACGACTGCATGATGAACCCGCACTATCTCCATGTCGCCCTGCCGTTCGACACCCTGCTGGATGCCATGGGCGACGGCATGGAGGTGCTGGCGACATCGCCCCGCTTTGCGCCGGACTGGCGCTGGTTCAAATCCATGACCGGCGCCGGACGTTCGTTCAACGATCACCTCCTGGCCGGCGAGCTGGCAGATCTGCACAACTTCATGGACTGTCGCAAGGTCTTGCCCAGACGCCAGCCCGACGACAACACGGCCCTGGCGCTTGCCCTTCGCGACGGCTACCGGGCCGCCCTTACCTGGCAGGACGCCCATGGTGGCGATGATGCCGACGCCCTTGCCGCAGCCGGCGCCTCAGTCTCCGGCTGCCTCCAGGCGCTCACCGAAGCGTTCGCGACGATCGATCCAGCCACCGCCGCGGCCTTTAAGGAACTGCAGGAGTTATGGGAAAGCCCGGACGTCACGGCGCAGGACGTCGCGTCCCTCGACCTGTTCGCTCAGTTGTTCGGCCGCGAGACCGTCTACGTGTCGCTGACCCGCACCGCCGACCATGGCTGACCGCGGCCACGTGACGACGCGCTTGAGTGTCGTCACGTCGGTTCTTAACGGCGAACCCTTTATTGCCGACATGCTGGCATCGGTGCCGCCTCATGATGCCGTCGAGCATATCGCCATTGACGCCGGTTCGACCGACGGCACGGTCGAGCGGCTGCGGCGGACGCCATCGGTCAGGCTGCTCGAACGTCCCGGCGCCAGCCTCTACCAGGCGTGGAACGAAGCCATCGATCTGGCCAGCGGCGATAGCCTGCTGTTTCTCAACGCCGATGACCGGCTGCAGCCCGCCGGCATCGACGCGGTGCTGGACGCGCTGGCCGCCGATCCTCAGGCCGACATTGTGCAAGCCGGCGCAGAGGCTTTTGCCGCCGACCCCAACGAGGCCGGTAACGAGCGTCTGGTCATGCGCTATCCCGAACCGCAGGCGGGATTCGATCTGATCGACCTGTCGTTCGGCGCGCCGACGATCAATGCCAAGGTTTTCAGGCGCCGGGTTTTCGAGCGCTACGGAAGATTCGACGACCGCTATCGGCTGGCGGCCGACCGGGCATTTCTGCTGCGCATGGCGTTGTCCGCTTCGCCACCGCGCTGCGCCGCGATCGCAACCGTGCTCTACAACTACCGTATTCATCCCGGCTCGATGACCCTGGACTTTTCCTGGCGCCGCCGGGCGAGCATGGCGCGTGAGCACAGGCAGATTGCCGACGCCCTCATCGCGCGCGATATGGTGGCGCCCGACATCGCCGCCACCTTATCGGCGTGGCGCGCACGCGAAGCCATCGCAGAGGTCGCAAGTGAGCTGGCCCAGGCTCACGTTACAGCCGTCTTCGAACCACTTGGCGCCTTGGCGCGCAGCTTTCCGGCCGCGCTTGTCGCGCTCGGCAGGGCGCGACGTTTGCGCCGGTGCTGGCTGAACCGCGTGGAGCAGCTTGCGTGATTGGCCAAAACGGGAGGCAAAGCAGCGACCGTGCATATCGGGCTTGACCTCGACAACACGATCATCGACTACAACCGCGCATTTCCGGCGGTCGCCGAATCATTGGGCCTGCTTCAGGCGGATCACGGCCTGATCGACAAGGCGGCGGTGAAAGCAAACCTGATGGCATCCGAAGGCGGCATGGAACGATGGATGCGCCTTCAAGGCCAGGTCTATGGACCCTGCCTTAGCCAGGCACGGTCCTTTGACGGTCTTGACGATTTCCTCGCCCATGCGTCGTCACACGGCTACCGCGTCAGCGTCGTCAGCCACAAGACCGAAGCCGGCCATTTTGATGAGACACGCACGCATCTATGGGACGCTGCGCGTGACTGGCTCAGGACAGCAGGTTTGCTCGGCGGTTCGGGCCACCCCATTCGCGAAGACGACGTCTTTTTCGAAACCACACGTGCTGCGAAAATCCGGCGCATCGGCACCATCGGTTGCGATGTCTTCGTCGATGACCTGGTTGAGGTTCTCGCTGATGCCGCCTTCCCGAGGCATGTCGCACGGGTTTGGTTCACCGGTGCATCCAACAGTATGTCCACACCTCATGCGATCGCTGGCTTGACGAGGGTCGACCATTGGTGCGACATGGCTATGGTGGTTGATAGCATGCAGAAAGCGACCTAAAGTTGCCGTCACGTCGATATGTTGTTTCATAGCGTGTATTTTCGATCCGTCTGCCTTACGGCAGCCACGGCGCAAGACCACACGGCTTGGTTTGGCGGTTTGAACGATGGGTCGTCGGCGCGTGGACCAGGCCTTGTCTGATCTCGCCATCAACGACCTGCCCTTGGACGAGAGATCGCTCCAACTCCGCAGGCTGGTCGTGCGCGGCCTCAAGGGCGGCAATCGCGGCCATGTCGGTTCGTCGATGTCCCTGATCGAGTTGCTGCGTGTGCTCTATGACGACATCTTGCGTTACGACACCGCTAAGCCGACATGGCCTGATCGCGACCGCTGCATACTCAGCAAAGGGCACGGCTGTCTGGCGCTCTATGCGCTGCTTGTCGACAAGGGCTTTGTTAACGCCGACGAACTCGATCGCTTCTGCCGGCCCGGTGGTACCATGGGCGGCCACCCCGAACGCGACAAGGTGCCTGGTGTCGAGGCGTCGACCGGCGCGCTTGGCCACGGCCTGTCGATCGGTATCGGCATGGCCCTTGCCGCGCGTGCCCAACGGCGTGACAGCCGGATATTCGTCGTGATGGGCGATGGCGAGATCAACGAGGGCTCGGTCTGGGAAGCAGCCCTGTGCGCGGGCAAACACGGTCTGCACAGTCTCACGGCAATCGTCGACTACAACAAAATTCAATCCGCCGGCTTCACCCGTGACATCCAGGATCTTGAGCCGCTTGTCGACAAGTGGCGCAGCTTTGGGTTTGCGACGACGGAGGTCGATGGCCATGACGTCAACGCTCTACGTGCGGTGTTTCAGGACCTGCCGCTCGATGGCGCACGGCCCACCACCGTGATCTGCCACACGGTCAAGGGCAAAGGCCTGCCATTCGCCGAAAATGAACCCAAATGGCACCATCATTCGAATTTCAAGCCGGATGTTCTGGAGGCGATGGACGCAGCGCTCGGAGGGTCGGCGTGAGAAAGACTTGCATCAACATGGTCTACAATCTGGCCAAACGCGATGAACGCGTGACGTTCATCGGTTCGGACTTGAGCCCCGGCCTGCTTGACGACATGAAACAGGAGATGCCCGAACGGCATTTCATGGAGGGCGTGACCGAGGCCAATGTCATTGGCATGGCGGCCGGCATGGCGATGGACGGGTTTGTTCCCTACGTCAACACGATCGCAACGTTCATCACGCGGCGCTGCTACGAACAGGTGGCGCTTGACTTGTGTCTGCACGACCTGCCGGTTCGGCTGATCGGCAACGGCGGCGGCCTGGTCTACGCACCACTGGGCCCGAGCCATCTGGCCGTCGAAGACATCGCGATCATGCGCGCCCTGCCCAACATGACGGTTACCGCCGTCGCCGATGCCGACGAGATGGTGCGGCTGATGGAGGCATCGCTCGACTGGCCGCACCCCATCTATATTCGTCTCGGTAAAGGTGGCGACCCAATCGTCAGTGATCCCGCGGGCGGATTCGAAATCGGCAAAGGGATCGTCATGCGCGGCGCAGAGACCGCGGACTATGCGTTGATGATTTCGACCGGCATCATGACCAGCCGCGCCCTCGAAGCCGCCAAGCAACTCGCCAAAGAAGGTGTGGATGTCGAAGTCATCCACCTTCACACGCTCAAACCGTTGGACACGCAACTTGTTGTCGAACGCGCCCGCCACGCGCAGTGCATCTGCACGATCGAGGAGCACACGATCATCGGTGGCCTGGGCAGTGCCGTCCTCGATACGCTCGTCGAAGCGGGGCTGGATCGATTGCCGCCGATACGCCGCTTCGGCATTCCCGACCGCTTCGTCGACAGCTACGGTGTCCAAGATGACCTGCTTGAGCGCTTTGGCCTGCAAGCGCCCCAGATCGCAGCGTCCTTGCGCGCTCTGATGCGTCTGGAGGACGTTGCCTGATGGCTGTTGTGGAACACTTCGAGTCATCTGGCGACAACACGGCAAGCGCAGCCTTCCTGCGTGACGGCTATGTCGTTGTCGAGGCCGAAAACCGGTCCGGGCTCGATCAGATCAGATCCTTGGCCGCGAGCAGCGCGCGCGATCATTTGGGCCTGCCATCGTCAGATGATGATGGACGATTGCTGAACGAGATCCATGCCCACGTCGACGCCGATACCCTCAACGCGCTACGCCTGGCAGCGATCAACCGCCTGCGGACAGCTGCGTGGTTCCGCCCGACCTATTATTCGCTGGCACGCACGGCGCTTCAGCAGATCGTCGGCAACGAGCTGGCCATGCAGCGCGGTATCGGCCTCAGCATTCAACTGCCGGACGATGAGAGCTCTCTCCTGCCGATTCACGCCGATGTTTGGGACGGCGATTCACCCTTTGAGGTCGTCGCTTGGGTGCCGCTGGTCGACTGCTATCAAACCAAGAGCATGTACATCCTGCCGCTTGAAAGGGATCGGGCGCGTCAGGCAGATGTCTCGGCCAATCAGCACGGCGGCGCAGAGGCGCTCTTCACCGCGGTGTCGGATGACGTAACGTTTCTCGACATCCAATATGGCTCGGTGCTCGTCTTCAGCCAAACGTTGATGCACGGCAATCGGGTGAACCGCGAAACGGAGACGCGGTGGAGCATGAACTGCCGTTTCAAGAGCGCCATGTCGCCCTATGCCGGCAAGAAGCTTGGTGAATTCTTTGAGCCGATCACGTTGCGGCCAGCATCGAAGCTTGGTCTCGCCTACAAGCTTCCGGACGGGTTCCATGAATGAGCGTAGAGGCCATCGTGGCTATATTGGCTCACGCAGCTACTTTGGCGCCAACCCGCCACAACATGTCCAGAACCTGGTGATCCGCGATTTCTGTACGCGCAATGACTTTCGGTTCCTCCTCTCTGCGACGGAATACGCGATGCCCAGCTGCTACATGATCCTGGAAGACGTCATCCAAGAGGCGCCAAGACTTGATGGTATCGTCTTCTACTCGATCTTCATGCTGCCCATGCGCCAAGATCGCCGCGTGAGCTCTGTGCGACGCGTTCTTGAGTCCGGAGCGACGTTACATGGCGCGGTTGAGAGCATGCATGTCCGAAACGACGATGAACTTGCCAGCATGGAACTGCTTTGGGCCATGCGCGAGATGCAGAACGCCTCGACCTGCCAATCACCACGTTAACATGCGGGAATTTTGCATGGTTCGAACGCGTCGATCGCTCCCAGCATCACGCACCAACCGATCGCAGGACAGGTCCTGGGCCATCGCAGCCGACGGCAGCGTCCGAATAGTACTGAGCCGGACGCCCCTGTCACGGCGTGTCGTGCACGAGTGAAAGCCTGGATCGCGAAACCCCATGACGACAGCATTCGCCATCGGCGACGTACGCCTTCTCGTTGAATACCGACATCGATCCGCTAACCTCAACAAGCATTGTCGTTAAGGCCGTGGCCGTGGCCGACGCCGGCCGCTCCCCGACTGTCGTCGCAATGCGTCAGGCAGACCCGTCGTCGAGCCAGACATCTTCCCAGTACATCCATCCGGCAAACCCATGCGGGTGACCCTTAAGGTTCTTGACCTTGTCGCTATAGGCGTCCAGCCAATTGGTGAAGACCGGTGTCAGGGTTGAGCCTTCGTCACGCATGATGATCTGAATGTCGCGGTAGATCTCTTTGCGGACGGCAACGTCCGTCTCCTTGCGTCCCTGAAAAACCAGTTTGTCGAACTCTTCGTTCGACCAGTAGCTCTCGTTCCAAGCAGCGCCAGACAGATACGCAACAGAGAGCATCAGGTCAGCGGTCGGACGACCATACCAACTTGACGCACACCAAGGCACAACCATCCAGACCGCACTCCAATACCCGTCTGACGGTGCCTTCTGGACGCTGACGTTCAAGCCGGACTCGTTCATCAGTTCCGCCATGACGACGCTGGCATTGGTTCCGCCGAACGTCTGGTCCGAGGCGCTCAGCTCGAACGTCGCGTTTTCCATCCCCGCCTCCCTCAGGTAAAAGGCGACCTTGTCGGGATCGTGCGGCAAGGCGTCGACATCGGCCGCAAAAAACGGATCGAACCGCGGGATCGGGTGGTCGCGACCCACACTGCCGAATCCATCCCATGCAAGCTCCAGCATGCGGCCACGATCGATCGCATGCTTGATCGCCAGCCTGACATTGTTGTCACTGTAGGGTGCCGTATCAAACCGCATCGGGTATGTGGCATGGGCGCCGCCTGGTTGGTTCAACACATGTGCATCACCAGCGGCTTCGACGCTGCCGATAAGCTGGGCGTCCAGGTCAACCATGATGTCGGCTTCGCCAGCCAGCAACGCATTCACACGCGAGGCGTTGTCAGGAATACCGAACGTCTCGATCTCGTCGACATAGGGCAATCCCGTGCGGTGATAGTTGGGGAATCGCTCGAACACAGCGACAATGCCGGGGTCGAACTCCTGCACCTTCCAAGGGCCAGTGCCGACCGCCTCGCCGGCGGCATAGGCTTCGGTATCCTGGCCCTCCGGCTGAACCGTGAAGCGATACTCCGTTAGCAGGTAGGGAATATCGGCATTGGGCTGTTTCATGTTGAAGACAATGTAGTTTTCACCGTCAGCGACGATGGTGTCGACATCACCCAGATAAGCGTTGGCCGGCGAACCGACCTCCGGATCGAGGTGACGGTTGAACGAATAAGCGACATCCGCCGCCGTCATCGTTTTGCCGTTGTGGAACTCGACGCCATCCAGCAGTTCGAACGTCCACTGTGTCGCGTCGCCATTAGGCTCCCAGCTCGTTGCCAGATTGCCGACAAGACCCCGCTCGGGCAGGAAGTCAATCAGCCGGTTATAGAGCAAGCCGGAACGCATGATATCCGTGCCGCTGGTAATTTTCGCCGGATCAAGCGTGTCGCCGGCATGGCTGCTGTCGGAGGCGACGCGCATATAGCCGCCCTGCTTCGGCCCGTCCGCGCTTGCTTCCTTGATGGCTTGGCTGACAAACACGCCGGCCGCCGCGGCGGTCAATCCCATGTTCGCCAAACCGGTGTTGAAGTCCCGTCGCGAAACCTTGCCCTTGAGGAACTCGCGCTTCAGAAGTTCTTTTTTGTCCAATGTCGCCTCCTTGTCTTGCGGGTTGCTGGATCGACTCAAGCTGATTGGTCTTAAGGCCACCTCTGGCGCATAGACTTCAGCTCGTGCGAACTCTTGATGCCCGCCGACTTTGCAGGTGATGACGTTAGCGCCGCGCGATTCACGGCGACATCGAACCGGGTTATTTGAAACGGGGAAGCGTTATGGATATCGAACGACGTCAGCTCTGTGCTCTTCGATCGAACACACGTGGCGGGATCGACCACGTCGCATCGACGTCATGGTCTGGCCAGATCCGGCTGAGATGCCTTGGCATGCCCCCTGGCGTGTAGAACGACAGGCCGGGACTTGCGATAAGGAGCGGAACGGCGATGCCATCGAAGTTCAGTTCGAAGTGGTAGCCGGACTTCACCACGATGAAGTCCAGGCCTTCTATGGCGACGCCCTGACTCTCGAAAGCATTGGGATCGTGACTGAAGGCAGGGTTTGACGAGATGACAATGGACAAACGATCGTCGATGGTCACCACGGCCGATGGCCCCATGGACGTCGGTTCGCCTTCCTGATAGGGCCCGCGCATCTGAAAGCGGCCATCGGTCAGGTTGGCGACGGTTCCCGTGATCGCCAGGGGCTCAAATCCGGGCGTCATGGCACCGCCCAAGGACAGTGAAACGGTGGACTCGAGGCCGGCCGCCTGCGCGGCCTGGACGGCGGCAGCATCGGTGACCGGGAAAGCCGCCTTGAACGGGTATGGGTGATCAAGCGTTGCCGCAAGGATGCTCGTGCTGTCGCCCGGCGCGCCCGCGAGAACGCGGTCGCCCATGTCGCCGATTACAAACGGTAGGGCGTCATCGGATCTTTCGGTGCTGATCTTGTTGAGGGCATCGTCGATCGATACGAGGTCGTCGACAAACTCTAAGCGTCTTTCCCAAAATGTAGCCGCCAACTCCGACGCGATCGCGTTCGCGCTCGGCTGCGTCTCATGGGTCAAGACAACCACGGCCAAACGACCGCGCGCGACCTACTCGAAGGATGCCTTGAGGCGATAAGCCGACACAATGACCGCATCAATGCCGTGGTCTATCAAGTTGCGGAAGAGGCCCGCAAGACAGCTGACGCATGCGATGCCGCCACAAAACAGGGTCGTTCTGTCGGTCCGCTGCATGGTCTTCCCGTAACAATCAAGGAGTGTTTTGACGTCAAGGGTATGCCGACAACCTGGGGCGATCCCGCCTTGTCGTCTTCTTACGCAGGGCAAGACTCGGGCATTGCGAAACGCCTCAAAGCCTCGGGCGCGGTTCTGATAGGAAAGACCAACATTCCGGCCAACTTGGGAGACTGGGAAACCGATAACCCCCTGTATGGCGGCACACGGAACCCTTTTGACCAAGCCATGAGCGCTGGCGGGTCTTCCGGTGGCTCGGCCGCCGCTGTTGCGTGCGGCTTTTCATATGGCGATGTCGGCAGCGATCAGGGCGGATCCGTGAGACTGCCGGCACATTACTGCGGCGTGAACGGTCTCAAGCCGACGTGGAACATTCTTCCGATGAGCGGCCACAGCATGACGGGAGAGCTCCGCGTCCCCGACATTGGCGTCTCAGGCCCAATTGCCCGACAAGCCAATGATATCTCGCTGATGCTTAACGCTTTAGCGGGCGCAGAGGAAAACAATAGCGCGTGGCAGCTCAGACTTCCAAAGTCGAAAACAACAACGCTCCGCAACGTTCGATTCGCGGCTATGCTTGATCATCCTGAATGCCCGGTGGATGTATCCTATCGAGACGCACTGGAGCATTTGTTGGAGACGCTGGAACGTTCTGGCGCCAGGGTTGACCGCGGCGCTCGCCCCGGGATTGATTTTGATCGCGCCAATGACTTGATGAACCTCCTCGTGCGCGCCGAAACATCGACCCGTCTCAATGATCAAACGTTGAAGGAAAAGCGTCGTATCCTGAAAGCGGACGCTTCACACGCCTCTCGATTTGACATCCTGAATGCCAGAGGCGAGACGATGTCACATCGCGACTGGTTGCTGCTGCATGAAGAGAGGCTGAGATTGTACCGGGCTTGGGACGCGTTCTTTGGCGAGTTCGACTTTTTCCTGTGCCCGGTTTCCGCGAGCGCCGCCGCGCCATTTAGGAAAGCCGTTGCCAATCGCACCCGAACGATCCCTGTTAACGGCACAGAGCTCCCCGTCCTCGCCCAACACTTTTGGTTTTCATTCGCTAGTCTTGCTTACATGCCGGCAAATGCGGCACCGTTCGGACATCTGCCATCAGGATTACCGGTCGGTGTTCAAGTACTGGGCGCACGATTTCGCGACCATGATGTTGCAAGTGTGTCCGGATTGATCCAGCAAGCCACGAAGACATTCTAGGGTCTGATCAGACCGCGTTGCACATCTTTCAACACATGCGGAATGTGCAAGCGAGCCACGATGCGCGATCTTGTGACACCACACGATAGAACGCCGAGAGCCGAAAAAACTCCGGGCCGCGTAACGATAGGTGTGCCGAACGCCTTTCAGGGTCATTGGCGGACATGTGCGATGGCTACTCATGAGTCTGCTTTGGCTCGAGAAACGAACATGTCGTAAATCCCATAATCTGCATTATGGGAAATGGTGGTGCGGGCAGTTCCCCAAATTCCGAGTCACTTGTTCTAGCTCTCAAGGTCTCTTCAGTTAATCAACAGCAGAGCCCCTACGCGACGGGGAAGGGAACTTTTTCTACGGAACGGGAAATCACCATGAACATCATGGCAATGCAACTTGGCGATAGCCAGATAGATTTGATCTATTCTCCGTCGCGATTGTGAACGATACGGGGATTGGTTGACGGACCCAGACGGTCTGCGAACTCGATAGTATGAGGCGCCCTGGCAAACTCATCATGAGTATCGGATGCGAGGTGATGTGAATAAGGCGGAGTGTTGTGAGGCCCAGGCGTCTTCGCTAAAAGCGCGCGTAAAGTTTCGCGCCACGCACTCGAGTCTGCGTCAAAGCCCGTTCTAATCCCGAAATGATCGGCTCAGTCCTGCGACAAGGGGATCAAGCATATAGGCGAGCGCCGTCTGCTCGCCGGTAAGGATCATGACTTCCGCTGGCATGCCCGGCATCAGGTCGACGTCGCCCAGTTTTTCGAGTTCGTTTTGAGCAATCCTGACGCGCGCCTCGTAATAAGGTTCCCCCGTTTGCTGATCCGTCAGCCGGTCGGCGGACAGGCCGATGACCTCGCCGTGAAGAACAGGCGTCTCGCGTTGGTTTAGGCCGGAAAATCTGACCTCGGCGTTTAGGCCGATTGACGTGTTCTCGATATCATCGGGCCGCACGCGTGCCTTCACGATCAATGCGTCGCCGGCAGGCACAATGTTCATGATCGGCTCGCTTGGCTTGATGACGCCACCAACGGTATGGGCGTTCATGCCAAGCACCGTTCCGTCTTCCGGCGCGACGATGTCAACGCGCTCGAACTGATCCGCCGCCGCCACCCGACGCTGCTCCAGATCGAAGATCTCCGCTTGAACGTCGCGCAACTCGGCGACAACCTGCTCTTGAAAACCCTTCTCAAGCTGAATGATCTGCAGTTCGGACTCCCCGATCGCGGTTCTGGCGCGCGCGATGGCCGCCAGATCCTCACCGCGTTCACCGCGCAGGCGTTCGGACTCGCGTTCCAGCGACAGGATACGCGACCGGGTCACATACCCTTCTTCATAAAGCGCGCGCAGACCCTCCAGTTCATCTTCGATCAGCACGATCTGTTCATTGCTGGCGGATTGCTGAACCTCCAGGCCGCCGATCTCGTCGTGAAGCTGTTCGATGCGTTGACGCAGAATCGCGGCCTCGCCGCTCAGGTTGGCGCGCCGGGCCTGGAAAAGAAGCTCCTGGCCGTCAAGGATCGTACCGACATCGGGGTCGCTGTCACGAACGTCCAGCAGGTCTTTGGGGAAGGTGATGGTCTCAAGGCCATCGCGTTCAGCGAGCAGGCGCGCCTCCGTCGCCTGCGCCAGATTGAGCTGGCTGTCGATAATCTGCAGCGAAGCTTCGGACCGCGTAGCGTCGAGTCTGAGGACGACGTCGCCCTGTTCGACGTGATCGCCGTCGCTCACCAGGATCTCATCGACGATGCCGCCTTCCAGGTGTTGGATGGTTCGCCAGTTGCTGTTGACCGCGATGACGCCAGGTGCGATCGCGGCGCTGCTCAGCTCGGCCGTTGCCGCCCATGTACCTAAACCGCCGAACATCGCCAGAACGATGACGATGCCGGTGACAGCGATCGGTTTTATGTGGACCTTCGGCTCGGACGGTGTCGCGCCACCGTGGGCGAAGGCAAGTGCCTTGTTCATGATGCCGTCCTCAAACGTGGATTGTCGGTTGGCCGTGCAAGCACCTGCTCCAGGATTGCTTCTTTGTTGCCGAAGGCCTCGATCTGGCCGTTCCGCAAGACGATCAGCTTGTCGACGGACGCGATCGCGCTGCGCCGGTGGGTCATGACGACAACCGTCTTGCCGAGCTCTTTCATGGCGCGTGTCGCGAGGCCCAGCGCCCGATCGCCTTCCGCATCAAGACTGGCATTCGGCTCGTCGAGCACGATCAGCGGCGGCTCCTTATAGAGGGCGCGCGCCAATGCTATGCGTTGGCGTTGACCGCCCGAAAGGCTGCGTCCGCCTTCGCCGACGACCGTATCGTACCCGTCGGGCAAGCGCAGGATCATGTCGTGAACGCTCGCCAGGCGTGCGGCCGTTACGATGGCTTCCGGCGACGCATCGTCGACGAACCGCGATATGTTCTCGCCGACCGTGCCGTCGAACAGATCAACGTCCTGCGGCAGGTAGCCTATATGGCGCCCCAGATCTTCGGGATCGTAGTTCTCCAGTTCTGCGCCATCGAGCCTGACGCTGCCGTCATAGGGCCGCCACACGCCAACCAACAAACGCGCCAGGCTGGACTTGCCAGCGCCCGTCGGACCGATGACACCGACCACATCACCGGGGTCGAGGACAAAGCTGATGCGCTTCAGCGACGGTTCCGTTCCACCGGGCGGCACCACAATGGCCTGCTCAACGGAGATCAGGCCACGCGGTGCTGGCAGGCTCATCCGTTCCATGCCGGCCCGCCTGCCGTCCATCAGATTTTGCAGCCGGCGATAGGCATGGCGCGCCGACACGACCGTGCGCCAATTGCCGATGGCCTGTTCGACGGGCTGTAACGCGCGCGCCAGGATGATGGATGCCGCGATCATGACACCGGGCGTGATGATCTGATCGATAGCAAGAAACGCGCCGACGCCCAGCATGGCTATCTGGATAACCAGACGAACCGCTTTCGAGATCGCACTGATGGTGCCGCCGCGGTCGCTGGCTTCGCCTTGCAAGATCAGCGATGCCCTGTGTTTCCTACGCCAGCGCCGCTCCAGTGCCGGCAGCATGCCCATCGCTTGAATGGCGTCGGCGTTGCGCAGGCTGGACTGGGCGAAGACCGCGGCTTCGGCGGCATGACGATTGGCTTCGTCCAGCGGCGATCGGGTCCTTTGCTCGTTGGCCAGCGCCAGCGCAGCCAGGACCACCGCGCCCGCCACGGCAACGAAACCGAGCAACGGATGAAACAGGAAGATCACCGCGATAAAGACAGGCGTCCATGGCGCATCGAACAGAGCAAACGGTGCGGTGCCGGTCAGGAAATGGCGCAGGGTTTCGAGGTCGCGCAGCGCCTGGCCGCGGTCGATCCGCGCCGCACCGAGGCTGCGTTCGAATGTCGCCTGAAAGACATGGCTGCTGAGCTGTTCGTCAAGGCGCGTTCCGACCCGCACCAGGATGCGGCTGCGGATAACCTCCAGGCCGGCCATGACGGCGATCATGCCGATCGCCAGGATCGTCAGGGCGACCAGCGTCGACTGGCTGCCGCTTGCCAAGACCCGGTCATAGATCTGCAGCATGTAGAGCGGTGCGGTCAGCATCAGCAGGTTGATGAAGAAACTGAAGAAACCGATGAGGCCAAATGACCGGCGCATACGGCGCACGGTCTCTTCCAACAAGTTTGGATCTTTTTCCATACGATCTCTCTTTCGTCTTCATCGTGTCGACGACGGATCCCCACGCGCCATCGACTGTTTGAGTTTTCTGGATAAGGCCTTGGTCACACCAACGGACGCGCGGGCATCACATCGTGACACCCGCGCAGCCGTCGAAACCAAACTACGAGAGCCAGCCGTCGAAACCGAGTTCGGTAAGCTGGTCAACAACACCGCCTGAACCGTCCAGGACATTGTTGTAGGCAGCCGCGGTAAGGTTATCGGCGGTCAAGTCTTCGGCCTGAACATCCTCCAGGACGTAGCGGCGACCGCCGTTGTTGAGGACCTCGATAACCAGGTCATCGCCATTCTCGGTAATGCCGATCTGGGATGGCGCAAGATGACCGAAATCGATGACATCGGCGGCAGGGTCGAAGTCGTCGATGACCTCCTCGACACCCCACTTCCAGGTAATCGCGACGGTTTCTGCGTCGCCGGTGCCTGGATCGCCTGAACCAGGATCACCGGCGCCCGGATCACCTGTACCAGGGTCACCGGTACCGGGGTCACCCGTACCGGGATCGCCGGTTCCCGGATCCTGCCCGCCGGTGTCACCGTCGTCGCCGATCAACGCAAAAACCTCAGTCTGGGCGGTGCTGTCGAGAATGGTGAAGTTCGACGGCGACAGATCCGCAAGGGCAACGTCCTCAAGCGTCGTGGTCTGGTTGTTTGACGGCACGGCGAAGATGGTGCTGCCGTTGACCTCGCTCACTGCAAGCTGGTCGGCACCGATCCAGTCGATGAAGACGGTATCGTTGGCCGGATCGAAGTCGCTGACCACGGCGTTCTGTCCCCAGCTCCACGTAACGACCACGGTCTGGGGATCGGCTGTTCCGGGGTCACCTGTGCCGGGGTCACCTGTGCCGGGGTCGCCGGTGCCCGGATCGCCGGCGCCGTCACCAATCAATGCGTAGACTTCAGCTTGGGCGGTGCTGTCGAGGATGTCGAAGTTGGCGGGCGACAGGTCCGCGAGCGTCACCCCTTCAAGCGTTGTCGTCTGGTTGTTCGACACCACCGAGAACACGACGTTGCCATTGATCTCACTGACGTCGAGCTGCTCGGCGCTGATCCAGTCGATGAATACGGTATCGTTCGCCGGATCGAAGTCGCTGACCACGGCCTGCTGACCCCACGCCCAGGTGATGACAACCGTCTGACCGTTGCCTGTGCCAGGGTCGCCGGTGCCAGGGTCGCCCGTGCCGGGATCGCCGGTGCCGGGATCGCCGGTGCCAGGGTCGCCCGTGCCCGGATCACCTGTACCGGGATCGCCTGTGCCGGGATCGCCGCTGCCGATCAGTGCGAACACCTCTGCTGCAGCGCTCAGGTCAAGCACCGTGAAGTTCGCGGTCGTCAGGTCCGCCAGCGCGACACCTTGCAGTGTCGTCGTCTGGTTGTTGGACGGCACCGCGAAGACAATGTTACCGTCGACTTCTCGCACCTCAAGCTGATCGGCGGTGATCCAATCGATGAAGATGGTGTCGCTCGCCGGGTCAAAGCCGGTGATGACGTTGTCCTGGCCCCAAGTCCAGGTGACGACGACATCGGCGGTTTCGGCCGTCACGTCGGCCAGTCCGGTACCGTCACCTGTGCCGGGCGCACCCAGGCCTTCGTCGCCGGTCAACCGGGCTTCGAAGTAAGCGATCATCTCGTCGACGGTGGGCGTGTCGAAGTCGCCGAACTGGGCGACATACTGCAGGATCGATGTGCCGTATTCGTCAGCGCCGACAGTCCCATCCAGCAGCAGGTTGGCGACGCCATCGAAGCCACGCAGATGGGCAGCGGCCAGAATGCCGCTCAAGGTCAGCGTGACCTCGACCACCTGGCCGTTGTCGATGTAACTGCGTGTCGTGCCGACATAGTCATCGAGGCTGGCGCCGCCGGCGGCGAGCAGCTCTTCGATCAGGCCAAGGTTGAAGCCGAACGCCTCCTGAATGGCGACGTCCTGGGCGCCCTTGGTCATGAAGTCTTCAAGTGAGTTAACGCCGTTCTTCCCGGTCCAGGTGCCGTCCCAGGTAATCTCCGTGGCGCCGTTACCGTAGTAGAAGTCGTCGTCGTAGTAGCCGAGGTCGATCAGCAGAGCTTCGCCGAACTGATAACCGACAAAACCCAGACTGTTCATCGAGCGGTAGGACATCGCATCCCATTCCGCATCGCTCAGGTCTCCCCAGCTTGAATACTGCGGAAAGAAGTCCTGGACCGTTCCGCCGGCCCATTGATCGAGCTGCCAGTCTTGGATTTCACCCGTTTCGTATCGTGGGCGATCCCATCCGGATTCAAACGCCCGTAACGCATTGAGAAAGTCGTCAAATGTGCCTGCACTCATGGCGGGCCTCCTGTCGGTATTTGTGTTTTTATGTAGGTCGGCCGTTCAGCCGAGATCCCCCGTGGTACCCGGAGGTGTGTCCAAAAAATCTAGTCGATGGTCTCTCCTGCGTTGTAGGACTGGGAATGGTTAACCTTTTGCCCGGCGCGCAACGCGTCGGATGTCGTGGCAGTTGAAGCGCTGTTGTGGATTCGGAATCGCTTGATGCGATGAACGACCGGACGACCTAAACCGGATGGGACGGCGCCCGGAACATCAGTCGTCCTTATGACCCGAGGACTGGCATTTCTTGCGCCAATGATGCTGGGCTTGATAAGCACGTCAGACGGCGACTGCGCCGGCATTGTGGGCTTTACTGACGTCAAACTTGCGCGAACGTCATCGTCAGGGATCTTCGACATTACGGCAACGGTTCCAAAGCAGCGTGTCCTTATTGTGACGCCGCATGCAATTCGTTAACCGCTCTCCCTCCGATACGGCGCTTCGAACTCACACGTAGACAACGCTCGTACGTAGGTTCTCTTGGGAACCCTACGCGGCAAAAGTGTTAACGCAAGGTGATCGCTGGCGTTGCGGTCAGCCGTTAGGAGCATGAGACCGACATGCCGTTCGCGTACGGCGACGCAGACGGGCGCGACGAGAGGTGTCACTTTGGGCGGAACCGCCCGTAGATTTTCGTGATGGGAGGTGCACGGACGTACACCTCCGCGCGTCCATGCGTCAGTTCTCGTCATGTGGCTCTTGCATGCCGCAACAGCGTCGGTGCGTCCGTGAAGGTGCACGCCGACGAGGCAGCACCGGCTGATAGCTTTGCGGTCTAAGAGGCGGTCGCGACGCGCCGGTTACACGGACCCCATACGTCGACGACCGCCCCTATCGTTAATCGCCTTCCACTTCCAGCGGGGCGCCGCCGGCACCAGGTGCGCCGAACGTCAGGGTGTTGTCGACATAGGCGCGCATTGCTTCCGCCCACTTGGTCAGCGTGTCGCAGATTTCTGGCTTGTCGGCGACATCGACTGTACACCGCAACGAACTGAAGTTGGTCAGGCTCATGGCCATCTGCAGCGAATAGTCGGCCGAATAGAGCTGACTGTCGCTAAACACCGTTCCCGCCTGGACGTTGCGGTAAAAGGACATCTGGAAGTCCTGATGCGTTGCCACTGAATCGGCCGTCGTTATGCCCAACACCGGCGCGAGCGTAGATGCCGCAGGCTCAATTGCCGTCGCCGGGAAGCCGGCTGTCTGATGACACCCCATACAGGCAGCCTGCGGATTGTCGACCGGGCCAGCAAGACGACCTCCATAGCCCAGATGGTCGAGGCTCAACTCGTTTGCCGTCAGCTCCTTCAAGGCATCCATGTTGATCCACTGCTGCGTGAGTTTCGACTCATCGCAGTTACCGTCCGCATCACACGAATCGGCATAGGTGACACTCGGATCGCTGCCCCACTGGAGGCCGAGGGTAACCATACGATCCCACGGCGTCTCTCCGTCTCTTGTGCCGTCATAGGCGAAGGTCCCGAACAGCCAGCCGGTCAGACTGCGGTCGTCACGAACGGCCACGTCGATCTGCAGCATGCGCACCGGCTGAACCTCGCGGTCGTACTTCGACAGCGGTCCTTCGTTTCTGACTTCCGGGTTTTGCTCGACGTATCTGTCGGCTTGCCACACGAGCGAGTTGACCATGGTCGGTAACTGTTCATCTTGGACCGTCGAGAATAGCAGTTTGATGATGTAGGACCCGTCGGGGAAGTTGTTCAGCCCGGTGGGATCTGGATTGAGTGCCGAGGGATCGGGCGAATCCGGATCGCAATAGACCTGTCCGATAGCGAAGCCGCCTCGGTCGTTATAGTACGCGCCCGACCACGTATCGACGAACTTGCCCTGGATTGTTGAGAACGTCTTGGGGAATGAGTCGAATTCGTGGGTCAGGCCGTGCACAAACTCTCGCCCGTCGGTGCCCGGCCAATCGCCGGCCACCTCCGTATTCCAGTCCATCCACGGCATCGAGTACCAGTCCCGTACCGTGTTGTCCTCGACATAGAAGTCGACCTCGATGTTGCCTTCGACGCCATACGCCAACAACGCCTCAAGATAGGCCTTCGGGTCCGTCGGACCGCCATTTTCGAACTCGATCGCGAGCCAGGGATAATCCTCCATCGGAGGAAGCTGATCGGGATAGTCCTGGCTAAGCTTGAAAACCCGCCCGGTGTAGTCGTCCGGCGGGTCGCCGCCTTCGCCCTGCAGATAGTAGTCCTTGAACATGCCGCGCACGCAGTCCTGCTTGGCATGGGCGTTGCGGACATCGTCCGACGAAGCCGCAGCAAGATCGGCACCAGCGAGAGCAAACGCGCCAGCGACAAAAACGGATAACCCCAAGGCAAGCTTGGTCGCGTCTTTCTTGCTCACTTCTCACATCTCCTCTTCGTTCGTCTGGTACGGCTAGTGGTCTCCGTGGCTTCCCGACGAATCGACGATCAGGAAGTTATGCATCATGCCGGTATCCTCGTGCGGCAGGATGTGACAGTGATAGACGGCCTTGCCGACAAACTGCTTGAAGCGCATGCGCACTACGACCGTCTTGCCGGCCGGCACCCAGACCGTATCCTGGATCAAGCCGTGTGGTTGCGCGTCATCACCAATCGAGATCACTTCGAACGAGTTCACGTGGATGTGGAAGGGGTGGCCTTCGAACGCACCGTGATGGGTATCGGCCACCGAAAGGTGCCATTCCTCGACCCCGTTTAGGTCGACGACGGTCGGCACCTCCCGTTCACTGTAGGGGATGTCGTTGATGACGTAATCGCCACCGACGATCGTGTTGATCAGCGCCGGTGTCCTGCCGCTAAAGACGAACTCGCGAATGCGCTGGACCTCGTCCGGTTTGATCAAGGGGTATTCGCGTGATGGAAGTGGCAACTCAGTAGGCAGGTCCATGTCTTTTGCCTGACCCGTCACCTCGATTTCGGCGATCACTTTCTCGCTGCTATCAAGGAACTGTTGATCCTGGGCAAGCTCGCGTATCTGGTAGATACCTGGTGTCGCGTTTGCCTTGATCAGAAATTCCGTTCGGTTCGCGGACGCAAGGAGGATCTGTCCGTTGGCGCTGTCATACCCCTCAGCCGACACGGTGCGCAGCTCGGGAAAGTTGATACCGTCCATCGCGATGAGATGCAGGTCATGCCCATCGACAACAAGTGGCATGAGGTTGTCGGAACAGCCGTTGAGCATGAGGAACCGCACCACCTCGCCCGGCGCCACGGTGAACCGCTGAACCGGAAGCTGGGTCCCAATCGGATTGGTCGATTCATTGGGGGCGTCGTTGTGCGTCTCCTTGAAGAACGGCTCACCGTTAAGCAAGAAGTACCGAAGCTTGTAGTCGCCGGTCGTGAAACCGCCGCGAAGCGACGTGCGTTCTCCTTTGATCGTCACATAACCGCCTTCGGTCTGCCAAACCGCGTTCTGGACGGGTTCGTAAGTCCACAGGTCGGGGTCGTCCTCGCTGGGAAACAGGCCGATGTCCTGGACGACCAGCGGAATTGAACGCGCGGCCTTGATTTCTGGGACTTCGTCCAGGGCTCCTTTAACAATAAGCGGACCGGCCATGCCGCTGACGGCCTGAACCGCTGTCGCGCCATGTTTGTGCGGGTGATACCAGTTGAGCCCGGGCGGATGGTCCGACGGAATCTCGAAGACATAGTCAAGATGCTCGCCCGGCGGAATCTTGATCATCGGCGCAAGCGGTTCCGATGTGCCCACCGGCACAAACAGATGCGGTATCACATCCATGCCGTGGAGGTGCAAAGAGGTATGGCCGAGTTCGTGGGGAACGTTATGGTCGCCGTTCCAGTCCGAGGAGTCATACGGCGGCAGGGCGTTCTTCATCCGAATGCGGAGCGTTTGACCAGGCTCAACCGTGATCGTCGGACCCGGAATCTGACCGTTGTAGGCTCTCAGCCTCACGCGATGACCGTCGAGGACGGTTTCCTTGATCGCGCTTTCCAGCACGAACCATTCACCGTCGTCCGGGGTGGTGCTGTCGCTCTCTTGCGCAACGGTCGGCGATTGCATGTGGGCCGCGCCAACCGCCGCCGCAACCGAACCACCGACGACCTGCCGACGGGTAAACTTCACGATACGCTAGCCGCTGAGAAAACGGCTCTGGCTGCCGCGGTCACCGCGTCACCGGTCACGTCGTTCTCGCCCTTTGGTGTGGCAAACAAACTCGATACCGAACATCCAATAACGTGTGGGGCACCAATAGATACGGCTTCAACGCAAACATCCGAAGAACTTCAAAGTAAATACACGCCACATCCAATTAGAATCGAATGTATCAAGAACTGTCAAGAACTAATGGTTGTGAAAGTCGGGACGACACAGACAAGCGACGCTCATCTCAACTCTGTCACCTAAGTCGTTCCGCATTCGATGCTGAACCTGCGACAAGCGCAACGTCCTCAACCAACGATTGAGCGCCCGGACATGCCGAGGTGCATCGTCTCGCTTCTCCATAGTCGGGAATCCTGGCATGACGGATAACATTCTTCATGAGCAGGCACGGCAAACCAGAAAGACGTTGCAACACGACAGTTGGTTCGATTTCGCGAAGTAAGGCCGATTGTTTGGTGCAAAAAAGTGTGACGATCTGCACAATTCCGGCGTCATAACTTGCCTCAGTGGGACCAACCTTTGAGGGTGGAATGGTTAACTTTGGAGCCGTTCCGAAGTCTTGGGGTCTTCGGATGAAACGGCGACACGCAGCCACCACCAAAGCAAAGGTCTCAACGATGCCCACCATTCAAGCAAATCCTTTCGAGTACGAGTTTGATCCCGACCACATCGCGCTCCTGTGCATCGATATGCAGCGCGATTTCCTGGAGCCCGGCGGCTTCGCCGATACGCTCGGCAACAATCTCGACAACGTCACGCCCTGCGTCCCGGTCATCGGCAAGTTGCAGGCGGCGTTTCGCAAAGCCGGCCTGCCGGTGATTCACACCAAAGAATGCCACAAGCCCGACCTTTCCGACCTGCCGACCGCCAAACGCAACCGCGGGCGCCCGAAGCAGCGGATCGGCGACGAAGGGCCGATGGGCCGCATCCTGATCGACGGCGAGCCGGGATCGGATTTCGTTGCTGAGAACAAACCGCTTGAGCACGAGCTGGTCATTGCCAAACCGGGCAAGGACTCGTTCTACCGCACCGAGTTGCTCGACTATCTGGTGACGCGCAGGATCTCCAACCTGGTGATCACGGGCGTCACGACCGAAGTCTGCGTGCAGACCACCATGCGCTGCGCAAACGACCGCGGCTTCGACTGCCTGCTGGTCGAGGACGGCACCGACAGCTACTTCCCCGAGTTCAAGGAAGCCACCTTACGAGCCCTTGTCGCCCAGGGCGGCATCGTCGGTTGGACGTGCCCGTCCGACACGATTCTGGCGCTTCTGGACTCGTTCTCACCCGCCTTGGCGGACGCCGCGTAAGCCTTCGCCGCGGCGACTGCTTTGCCTGGGCGACGCAGCGGTGGCAGGACGGATGCGAGATCGGACAGCAATCGCGATGACCCGGCGGTGTCACGGTGGTTAGACCAGCCTTGAAATCGCCGGTCGACGCCATTCTGCCGCAGGTCGAGCCGGAGCGCATGGCCTACTGGCGGTTCGCGCTGCGCGGCTGCTCGCAGCTTTGCTTCCAGTCCAATGAGCTGACTGGGGCCTTCTTCCTGCTCGCGGCTCTCGTTCACTCGCCCATCGCGTTTGCTTACTTTCTGGTGGCCGCGCTCGTGGCGCCGGCCGCCCGTATGCTGCTGGGCGCGCGCCGTTCGGTTCTGGCAACCGGACTGCCCGGTCTCAATCCCAGCTTGATCGCGCTGTCGCTGCCGGCGTTCTTCGAGACCGGTTGGCTCGATTTCGGCATGTGGGGCGTACTCATCGTGTGCGTGGCATGCGCCGTTGTGTTGACTCATTTGTGCGTCGCCATCCTGCCGTTTCCGACACTTGCCTTGCCGTTTGTCGTGACGTTCTGGGCGCTTTACGCGCTTGCACCGGAGATCGATGTCCTCAGGCCCCTGTCCGGCGGCAGCATCTCGCCCACGGCGTTTGAACCATTGACGGCGCTTCTGCTGGGGCTGGGGCAGGCGGTGTTCTCCGCCAGCATTTGGTCGGGCCTGCTGTTCATTATCGGCATTCTGCTCAGCAACTGGCGGCACGCGGTGATTGCGTTGCTTGGCGCTGTTATCGGTACGGCGTTGGCCTACTACTACCGCGACGTCGATCCAGCGATCGTCGACTTGGGTCTCTATGGCTTCAACGGCGTTCTGACGGCGGTGTCCGTCTACGTAGTATGCGGAAGCAAACTGCGCCTTGCCGTGCTCGGCTCCTTGATCGCGACCATCATGATGCCGGCGATAGGCGCGCTTGATGTCCAGATCGTGTCGGCCCCCTTTGTCTTGACCACCTGGCTCATGCTCGCGTTGGGCTGGATTGAAGACAAGTGGTTCAACGTGACGTCCGAACCGAACGAAGAATCGTCAACACGCGCTCAAACTGCCTCGCGGACCGAGCACAGCGCAGCTGGAGATTGATCCATGACAGAACCCGTTGCACCCATCATCGTCAGCAGCCTTCTGGAGCACGTCGCGAGCCTGCCTGACGACGTCAACTGGGAACCGTTCCGACCGGGCGTGACCGCCCATTGGCTCTACCGCGAAGACAACGGCGGATCGAGCGCTGTCCTGCTGCAGTATGAGCCGGGTGCGCGTGTGGCGCGTCACGAACATGTCGGCTACGAACACCTGCTGATACTCGAGGGCGACCAATACGATGAGGACGGTTCATATCCGGAGGGCAGTCTCTTGATTCACCCTCCCGGCACCAGCCACTCACCCGGTAGCGTTGGCGGCTGTCTGGCGCTGCTGATCTATGAGAAAGCCGTCCTCTTTCCAGACCCATGACGAGGCATCCGCGTCGCGCGTCGGCAGACCCTTTTTCAGGACCGCGACCTTCCGTAATGCCGCGGCCTCGAAACCGTCGGTGTGGTGCCTAGCGACGATACCCGATCACCAAACGGGGCGGCGCCATGGCGGTTATTCAAAGGCTTGGCGCGGCGGTGATTCGCGATTGCTGCCGCACCAACATCACGCAACCACTTCAAAAGGTGGAACGTCTGGCGCTCGCTCAAGCCAATCAACTCCGCCACAACGCAGGCCGTCAAACGCTCCTCGTTCACGCGTCCCAGAATCTCCACACGATCCAGTTCGCGGCTGCTCATCAGCAACAAGGCTATCGCCAGCACCATCCCTGAAATCCCCATCAACAGGGATGGCAACTGACATCTCTACTTTGCTCAGTACTGACGTTCTAATGCTGCGCCTACTGTGTTCGGCCGCATAATCTGCATTATGGAAAATGGTGGTGCGGGCAGTCCGCTGCGAACCCGTCTCCGGCGAGATTTCCCTGTTAACAGGGAAAATACAGGGAAATATTGCGATTTTCGGTCGAATTCTGAGCTCTTTCACCCGAGATCCCACCGACTTTTCATGAGCTTAGCGGGATTTTCCCTGCGCGATAGAACAAGGAAAGCCTCTGATCAAACAGGGATCGTCCTGAGCGTATCAGGGAAACCTCTCTCGATTGGTGGATGCGAGTTCAGAAAAATGCATAGACCCTCAATTGTCTTGGCTTGCCGTTTCAAGCCGCGATCTCGGAGCCTATCGGGCGGACGATCGAAACATCACGACGCGACGCACCGCGCCAGGGATCACAGATCGCATGTCATGAAGACCAGGTCGACCCGCTCTGGGAGGGGCAACGACGCCGGTCATGTTGCTGAGGCCAGGTCTGTTCGGCCAACTGGTTACGGTTTCAGATGGAACCGACGTGTCGATCAGGCCAAGAGTCGATCATCGATCCTCTTGGCGACCTGACGACACACGTCCGGTACAGTCTCAACGGGCAGCGTTCATCGTCTTCACCTCACCCCTGGCCGACCAGCACGCGGGGGCCGAAAACCGAGGCGTTGACCTCTGGCCGACCGACAACGCCCGGCCTGTCCTCATAGGACATGACCGACATCAAGCGCATATGCTCCCCTGTGACTTCCGTGACCCGGTGAACACTGCGGTTGCCACGAAAGATCACAAGCGAACCAGGAACGCGGTGCACCTGGAGCACGCGCTCACCTCCCTTGCCATCGAGAACGTCCAGCAGCTCGACCGGGTCGGCATCGTCATCCGGCCAGATTTCTGGTGCGATCTCAAAAATCCCACCTCCTTCCGGCTCCTGCAGCATGAGTGTGACCGTAAAGGCGTTGCCCCGATCGAAATGCCATGGCGAGTTGTCACCTTCTCGCATGCCCAGGACTACCGTCGGCTGATAAGGGTCCTCATTCATATAGAGCGTCTCGATTCCGACGATTTGAGCGATCGCCCGCCTAATCGGCTCCCAGCCATAGAACCGGACCGTCGGACCATCAGGGTCGAACTGATCGAACGCGAGGATTCGAAAGCGTGCGTCGAAGAAGACGTTCATCGGATGATCATCGGCCCTGTCGAGTGATGGCTGCTGGTTCAAGAAACAGGTTCGGCGCGACCGGTTTGTGTGGGCGTCAGGCATCGCAGCGAGCGCTTCAGCCGCCATGGCTTTACGTGCGCTCTCGGTGACAAAGTCGGGGAGAACGCAGAACTGCTGCCGGTCGAGATCGGTTCGTGCTGACACAATCGCATCGGCCAGCTGCGGAGATGACGGGTCGTCCAACGGATAGAGATCGAGGCGGATGAGATCGGCGGCATCGGTTTCGCGGGCCATGGTTGGAACCTTCATCTGTGTTGAGCGGTGTCTCAGAGCGCGTCGGCGGGCAGTTCCGCCGTTCGACGCGCAACAAACTCAAGAAGGGCTTCGTCGAGGCCGGGATCAATGGCGGGCGCTTCATAGCGTTCAAGCTGACGTCTGGCCTCGTCACGTCCGTCGTCGATCGCTTCAAGGCCGCCCTCTTCCTCCCACTGTTCGTAGGTCGCCGTGTTCTGAAGTTCGAGATTAAAAAGTCCGCTGCGTCGCGTGTGGGCGGAACCTAGGAAGTGCCCGCCCGGTCCGACCTCGCGCATGGCATCTAGAAGTTCGTCGGGGTCTTCCATGGCAGCGCCACAGGCGAAATGATAGAGCGCGTCGACCTGTCCGTAATCGATGACCAGCTTTCCGAAGCACAGCGTCAAGGTGTTCTCGGTGCTGCCGCCGGCGTGGCTGATCCAGTTCGCGCCCGCCGTAATCGCCGAGAACGCGCTCCACATGGACTCGTATCCCGCGTTGAGATCGGCGGTTTTGGCCGTACCGATATTGAGCATGCCGCGATGGGGCACACCGTAACGCCGGGCCATCATGCCGGCGAGAAGCTGGATAAGGGCCGAATCCGGATGACCGAACACCGGCGCGCCGGTCTTGAGCGCCACCGTCATCGGTGGACAGCCGAACAACGCCGGACAGCCGGGCCGGATAAGCTGGGCAAGCGCGATCGCCATGACGTTCTCAGCCGCTACCACGGCCATCGTACCCACGGGACTGGCCGGTGTGCTGGCGCCGGCCATGGAGAACGGCGAACATAGTACCGCCTGATTGCTTGCGGCATAGACCTTCAACGCATCGAGCATGGTGCCGTCCCATACCAATGGCGAGGTTGAGTTGATCAGCGACGTCGTCACGGTATTGTCGGCGACAAAACCTTCGCCGAATACAAGCCGCATCATGGCGAGCGTGTCGTCGGCCCGCGAGCGGGCGGTCACGTTGCCCAGCACCGGCTTATCGGACCATTTGAGCGCGCTATAGGTCATGTGCAGATGGCGATGCGGCACGGGAACATCCGTGATTTCGACGATCGGTCCGCCGGTGATGTGGACCGCACGCGCCATGTGGGTCAGCTTCTGCAGCGCATCGAGATCGGCCAGCGTCGCATTACGTCTGACACCGTCGAGATCACGAACGAAGGGATTGCCGTAGGACGGCGAGAAGACCGTATTGCGGCCACCCACCGTGACCGAGCGTTCGGGGTTGCGGGCATGCTGGACGTACTCCGCCGGGGCCGTCGCGATCAATTCCATCAGCATCTCGCGCGAGGCTCTGACCCGTTGGTCTTTCACATCGGCGCCGGCGCGGCGCCAGATTTCCAAAGACTCGGGATCGCGAAACTCGACACCGATCTCCTCGACAATGCGCATGGCCATGTCGTGGATCTTCTCGACACCCTCGGCATCCAGTAGATCGAGGACGGGGATGTTTCGCATCAACGTCGGCCTGTGCACTATCGGCGCATCCGAAATCGCGGCATGGCGTCCAGCGCGACCGCCCCGCCGGCGTTTACCGGCATCGCGCATCGGCGCTTCAATATCGATGGCCCGATCGGCGCTCATACCGCCGATCCTTTCGCTTGTCGCACGCTCTTGCCCAGCCGCGACACGCCCTCTTCGATTTCGGCGACGCTCGGAAACCCGAAGGCCAGGCGGATGTGGGGACCGGCATCGTTGCGGATGTGAAAGTCCGAGCCGTGTGCGAAGTCGACACCGTTGTCGACAGCGATCTCCTTCAGACGTCCCGGATCGACATCGTCAGGCAGGCGTATCCAGATGAACAGCCCGCCTGGCGGCTGCGACACCGCACATTCGTTGCCAAGCTGGCGGTGCAGCGCGGCAAGCATGGTGTCGCGTTTGACCTTTAGGCCGTCATTGGCCATCTCGACATGCTGCCACAGACGGTCTTTCAGGTATTCGTGGGTAATGGCCGAGGCCAGCGTGTTCGGGCCGGCGTCGTTGCGCTTGGCGAGCACCTTCTCGAGCATGGGCGGACGAACCACGAGATAGCCGAGCCTGACGCCCGGCGCGAAGATCTTGGATAGCGAACACAGATAGATTTGGCGCGGATCGTCGTCGAGCGCATAGAGCGCCTGCGGCTTGTCGCCGTCATAGTGGACGTCGCCGTAACAATTATCTTCGATGACCGGAACATCGTGACAACGGGCCAACTCGATCAATTGCAGGCGGCGTTCGCGTGACATGACGGCGTCGGTCGGATTCTGATAGGTCGCGAGCGTATAGATGCACCGCGGCCTGCGCCCTTCATCCGCCAGGCGATCCAACGTCTCGGCAAGCGCGTCCATGCGCATGCCTTCCTGGTCCAGAGGCACGCCGGCCATCTCGATGCCCATGGCCTCGAAGGCACGGATGCTGCCGACATAGCAGTACTCCTCCATCACCACGATGTCGTCGTGACCGGTGCGCAACGCCTCGACCGCCAGTGTGATGGCCTGCATGGAACCGTTGGTGATCAAGATGTGCTCGGGATCGACAGCGGCGCCTTCGCGCTCCATCTCCCGTTGCGCCATCAAGGCGCGAAGACCGTCGTGGCCCAGCTTGCCCGGATAGGTGTTGAGCGCCACGGTCATGTTGCATATGGCACGCTGGGCCGCATCGGCGAACCCGTCGGCCGGGAAGGTCTCAGGATTGGTGTTGCCGGTGGCGAAACTGATCAGGTCCACATACCGCTCCTAGTCCTTGACCGAAAAACCGCCATCGACGGCGATGGACGCGCCCGTGATGTAGTCGGATGCCGCGCTCGCCAGGAACACGGCCGTTCCCGCCAGATCGTCCGGCTCGCCCCAACGGCCGGCCGGCGTGCGTGCGCTGATCGCCTTTTCTTTCTCCGGGAACTGTTCGAGATAAGAGCCGGTCAACTCGGTCACGAACCAGCCCGGCAGGATGGCGTTGACCTGGATGTTGTCCTTGGCCCAGGCAATCGCACAGACCTTGGTGAACTGGACCAGGCCGCCTTTGCTGGTGGCGTAGGCGCTGTCGTTGGCGCCGCCAAAGATCGCGTACATTGACGCGATATTGATGACCTTGCCGCCGCCGGCAGCCTTCATCTGCGGATGAACCGCCTTCGACAGCATGAAAGCGCCCTTGACGTTCGTATCCATCACCCGGTCCCACTCGTCATCGGGCGTTTCCTCAGGCGCGAAGCGACACGAAGTGCCGGAGTTGTTGACCAGGATGTGGATCCCCTGCATCGCGTCGGCAGCGGCCGAGACCGCCGCCGCGATGGACTCCGATGACGCGACATCACAGTCGACCGCCATGGCGCGGCGCCCGGCGCCTTCAATCTCGGCTACTGCCTCGGCGGCCTTCGTCTGATCACGGCAGGCGATGACGATATCCGCGCCGGCCCTGGCCATGCCGACCGCCATGCCGAGGCCAAGCCCCCGGTTACCGCCGCTGATCATCGCTACCCTGCCGCTAAGGTCGAAGGGGTTGTCACTCATGCCTGTCTCTCCGCGTCGCTGACGCGCGTAGCTTCGTCGTGGGGTCGCTGCAAGGTGCCCGGACGCTGTGTGGTGTCCCAGTTGTCCGCATAACCCACCGCCGCATTCGATGGCGGCAGCGGATCGCGTCCCAGGATCATGTCCGAGGCCTTTTCGCCGATCATGATCGTCGGCGCATTGAGATTGCCGTTGGTGATGACCGGCATGATCGACGAGTCGACGACCCGCAAGCCGCCGATGCCGTGTACCCGCAGTTGCGAGTCGAGCACCGCGTCCTTTCCCGTACCCATCGGACAAGTGCAGCTGGGGTGGTAAGCGGTTTCCGCATGATCTGCGGTCCACCTATCCAGCGCCTCGTCGCTCACCACGTCCGCGCCGGGCAAAACCTCCTTGTCCCGATAGGCATCAAAGGCTGGTTGCGCGAAGATCTCGCGCGTCAAACGGATGGCGCGGCGGAAGGTGATGCGGTCTTCTTCCTCGGCAAGATAGTTAAACCGTATGTGCGGCTTGTCGGCGGGCTCTGCCGAACGCAACCAGACCCGGCCACGGCTCTTGGGTTTGGTCGGGCTGAGATGCGCCTGATAGCCATGGCCCTTGAACTTCGACGACCCATCGAACCCCATGGCAACCGGGATGAAGTGATACTGGATATCGGGGAACGACAGCCCTGCGCGGCTGCGGATGTATCCGTTCGCCTCGAAGTGGTTGGTCGCGCCCAGGCCATCGTGAAACATCAACCAGCGCAAGCCGACCAAGAGCTTGCCGATCGGATTCAGCCTGCTGTTCAGCGTGACCGGCTTCGTGCAGGAGACCTGGTACCAGAGCTCAAGATGATCCTGCAGGTTGCCCCCGACGCCGGGCAGGTCGTGCACAGGCTCGATCCCGTTTTCCATCAGGTGGGCGGCCTCGCCGATACCCGAGAGCATCAGGAGTTTCGGTGAGTTGATGGGCCCCGCCGACAAGATGACTTCGCGGCGGGCGAAGGCACGCTTGACCACGCCGCCCTGCTCGTACTCGACGCCGCTGGCGCGCCTGCCCTCCGTCAAGACGCGCCGGGTCAACGCATGCAAGACGACGGTAAGGTTGGTGCGAGTCCTGGCGGGTTTGAGATAGGCATTCGCGGTCGACCAGCGCCGGCCGTCCTTGACCGTCATGTCCATGCGCCCGAAACCTTCCTGGCGCCATCCGTTGACGTCATCGGATCGCGGATAGCCCGCTTCCACCCCAGCCTCGACCAAGGCGCGGTAAAGCGGGTTCGCCATGTTGCTGCCGTTGCAGGTGTGGAGCGGTCCGTCGCTGCCCCGATAGTCGTCACCGCCGAAGGCCGAGGTCTCGGCGCGCCGGAAGTAAGGCAGGCAGTGACGGTAACCCCAGCCTTCGTTGCCAAGCGCCTCCCACTCATCAAAGTCGCCGGCATGCCCGCGCACGTAACACATGCCGTTGATCGATGATGTGCCGCCGATGACCTTGCCGCGCGCCTGATGGATCTGTCGGCCATTGAGTCCCGGCTCCGGCTCGGTCATGAAACCCCAGTCGAAGCGCGGTTTCGTCATTGGGATAGCGCAGGCTGCCGGCATCTGGATAACCACGCTGTCATCCCGACCGCCATATTCCAGCACCAGGACGCTGTTGCCGCTGTTCTCGCTGAGCCGCGCGGCCAGCACGGCACCGGCCGAACCGGCACCGATAACGATGAAGTCGTATGTCTGGGTTTCCGTCGCCGTCACGACAGAAACCCACATGTCGAACCGCGCACGGCGGTCATGGCGATGGCCGGGGATCGCGGACGACCGCGCGGTGCATGCGGCGCAGGAAACCCTTGCCGTGCAGCTTGGCTTCAAGGTCGTCATCAAGCGCCTCGTGCACCGTTGCGCGATTGTCCCACATGACAATCGTGTCGGGCTGCCAGCGAATACGGCAAGTCAGTTCGTTGCGCGTGGCGTGGCCGTTCAGGAAGTTCAGCAACGCCGCACTTTCCTCGCGCGTCATGCCTTCAATCTCGCGCGCATAGTAGGGGCTGATCGACAGCAACCGCGCGCCGCTCTCCGGATGAACACCGGCGAGCGGATGGCGTGCGACCTCGCGTGGCTTGTCGAGATCCTTGAACCCCATACCGCCGAACGGCGTCGGATCGGGCGGCCACGACTCGTGCACGGCGACTAATCCCTTGAGCAGATCGCGCATGCTTTCGGAAAGCGTCAGCCAAGCATTGGTCAGACTGGCAAAGCAGGTATCGCCGCCGACAGCCGGGACATCCTTGCCGTGCAGAAAGGTTCCCATGGGCGGGCGTGCGCGGAACGACATGTCCATATGCCAGCCGCTGCCAAAGGCCTGCACGTCATCGGGCAGCTTCAGGATCTCGGTGAGTTCCGGCACGCCCTCGACGCTGGTTGCGTAAGGATAGTCCTCGATCTCACCGAACCGGCGCACGAAGGCCAGAAACTGCTGCGGGCTGATCGGCTGGTCACGGATAGCGAGCACGCCAAAGCGGACCCAGGCTGCCCTTAGCGCATCAAAGCTGGCCTCACTAAGCGGCTCGGAAAGATCGAGACCAAACACCTCCGCCCCCAATGCGGTCGCCAGCGGCCGCAACTCAAAGGAGTTCTGCGTCATGTCGTCTGCCCCCCTCTCCGTGGCCAACAAGAAGTCATGCCGCCGTCTCCATACGCAGCCTGATGTGCCCGGCAAGATGGGCGGGGTCGTCGCCGATCCCGTAGAAACCGCCAGATGCGAAGGTGTGGAGCCAGTGTTGACCGCAAAAGTAGAGACCCGGCAGATCACTCACACCGCGCTGCTGGCGCGGAAACCCGCGTCTGTCGAGGACGGGTTCGTGAATCCAGTCGAAATCGCAGTTGAATCCCGTCGCCCAGATGATCGAGGTGATGCCGGCGGCCGCCAGATCGATCCGCTCGGTTTCCGCGTAGCCTGAGCCTTCGCAAGGCTGGCCCTCATCAGTATTGTCCGCATTGACCTCGGGTACATCAAGACCATGTTCGCGGACGAAACCGTCGACTTTCTGCTTAAAGTCGACGGCAAAGGCATCGGACTCGGCAATCCGCTGATTGAGGTCCGAACCGAATAGTGCCACGCCGTCTTCAACACCATTAAGCCGCCCGGTGAGCGCCACGCCACGTGCGGCAAGAGAATGCAGGTTGACACCATGCCGGTCGCGCGCACCGGTCAGCATCATGCTGGCGGCGTATCGTTCCTCATGGGTGACCGGATTGACCGGCGTCGTCAGCCAACCCATGTCGACCATCCAGGCAAAGGCATCTCGTCCGCGATAGACCCGAGGAATTCGGTTACCGGCGCCGACCGCCAAAAAAACCTCACGACCTGCCTCGATAAAGTCCTCGCAAATCTGCACACCCGTCATGGACGAACCGACGATCAGTGCCGCACCGCCGGGCAGCCCCGACGGGTTCTTGTATGTGTAGGGATCCAACTGCATGACATCGCCGGAAGCCGCCGTTGCAAAGCCGGGCACGTTGGGCCGGTGAAAGAAGCCGGTGGCCACGATGACATTGCGGGCCTGCAACGTGCCGCTGCTGGTTTCCACGCGCCAGCCATCGCCACTGCGCCGCAGATCGGTCACCTCAACGCCATGCCGGATCGGCGGGCGGACCATCGCGCAGAAATCGTTGAGGTAGCCGACAACTTCATCACCCGTCAGAAAGGCGTCGGGCTCATCGCCGTCATAGGCAAAGTCGGGAAGGCGCAGAAACCAATTCGGCGTGACAAGCGTGAAGCTGTCCCAGCGTTCATGGCTCCATGCGTGACCGACCTGGTCTTCTCGTTCCAGGACGACATGTTCCATGCCGTACTGGGCGAGCCGATAGCTGACCGAGAGTCCGGCCTGGCTGCCGCCGATGACAACGATGTCGTGCCGTTCACTCACGTTTCATTACCGCCCCGGCGCCCGGTCGTGTAGCGCAACCGCAAAGTAGTCGCTCACGATTCGGCGCCGCTCCATACCGACATGACTGGAGGTCATCTTTGCCCAAGCACAAACCCAGTAAAAATTCCAAATACTGGGCCGGATCTATGCGATCAGATCATCGTTGGCTGCGGTTGGGGACAGCGCCAGGGTAGTCGCGACCTCGGATTTCAGCCAATCGCAGAACGCGACGATGTCGGACCTGCCGGCGCGGTCTGCTGGCACCACCATGAAGTGGCCGCGGTCCCAACGGCAAATCTCGGGAATTGGCCGCACCAGGCTACCTTCGCGCAAGAGGTCACCGGCGCAATGATGCCAGCCTATGGCGACACCCAGGCCGCGTTGCGCCGCTTGAATAACCATCTGGTAGCTGGTGAAGGTCATGCCGTGGGGCGGCAGTGGCAGTTCGACGTCGAAGTGGCCGAGCCAGACCTTCCAGTTGATCGGTGTCGGCCACGGATAGCCAATCCACGTCGCATCGTCGAGGTGGAGCAAGGTTGCGTTCAGCAGATCCTTCGGACCGGTCATCGGAGCGTGCTGGGCAACGTACTCGGAGCTGCACACCGGATAGGCTTCCTCCATGAACAGCAGCTCGGCGTGAAACTGGGGATCGTCTTGATGGCCAACCACGATCGATACATCAAAGTCGTCGACGGTGGGACTGGGATTGCGTTCCAGCGAGACGATATGGACATCGAGCTCGGGGTACTTCTGGCGGAAGGCCGCCATGCGCGGTACGACATAGAGGCTCGCCTGGGACGTCAGCATGCCGACTGTCAGCTTGCCGGATTCACGTTGCTGGCGGATTTCCTGCGCTACCAGGCTCATATGGGACAACGCCATGGAAACCGCTTCCATCAACTTGCGTCCATCGGCGGTCAGGCGAACGGTCCGGTTCTTGCGCTCGAAGAGTCGGACGCCAAGGTCGTCCTCCAGGTTACGTACGTGGCGGCTCACGGCCGACTGTGTCAGCAGAAGCTCATCGGCGGCGCGCGTGAAGTTCTGATGCCGCGCGGCAGCTTCAAATGCCCGCAGAGCACTCAGCGGCGGCAGTTTGCGGTGGGAAACCATGCCAGCTTGGCTCTTCAATCCCTTCAAGTGTCGTCGGCGTCGATCGCACGGTTCGGTCCATGCAGATAAACCAGAATGGTACAGCCTCGCGGCGACTGCGAGGCATGCCGGCTTCCCGCACCGTAACTTACGATACTGCCGGGACCGAACACCCGGCCATCCCCATCGACGAGTTCGCCGGCAACAATATAGGAGTCTTCACCGCCCGTATGAATGTGCGGCAACGACTTGGTGCCGGGGTCGAGCCGAACAAGAAACGAGCCCCGCACCGCCTGACTATCAAAGTTGATCGGTTTCCAGAAGATGCCTGGAACCGGATCGCCGTAGAGGTCGTAGGGGCGAAAGTCCGCAGTCTCTACAGTAAGGATCGTGCGTCCCGGAACGTCGTTGTGGGTCATGGTGTTCTCCGTTGCGTCAGGTCTTTCACTCCGCGTCGATGCCGTACTCTCTCTTCTTGCGTGCACTCCAGCTTTGAATAATGCGGTCGGTGGTCATGGCGATGAAGGCCATGCACAACGCCGCGGTAATGCCGACACCAAAACCGCCATCGGCAAGGCTTTGATAGATGATTTGGCCAAGACCCTTGGTGCCGACGAGCGCCGTGATCACCAGCATCGCCAATGCGAACAAGACGGTTTGGTTGATACCCAGCATGATTTCCGGCAGCGCCAGGGGAAGCTGGACACGGAACAGGAGTTGCCTGTCTGTACAACCCATCACGCGGGCCGCTTCCACCGCGTCCGCGTCGACCCGGCGGACACCCAATTCCGTGTACCGGATACAGGGCACGATCGCGTACATCACAATTGCCAGCAGACCCGCGAAGTCGCCGACCTTGAACAGTACGACCACTGGGATCAGGAAAACGAAAAGCGGGATCGATTGCAGCGTGTCGTTCAGCGGCCGCACGATGGCGGAAACGCGGTTGCTCAGTGCCGCCCAGACGCCGATCGAAACGCCGAGCAGAATACAGACCAACACCGCCGAGCCGCATAAATAGACCGAGATCATCGATCGCATCCAAAAACCGCTCGTCAGCATGAAGGTGAGACAGAAGATCGCAAAAAGACCGATCTTCCAGCCGCCCACTTGCCAGGCGAGCGCGACGACAGGCACAAGAACCGCGGGCCAAGGCATCTCGGTCAGACCGACGTAGTAGATCAGCGCGACGTAGAGTACCGCTAGCGCGGCCCGCCACGACCACGACCGCGCGGCCCAAGCAGCCGCGGCGGCGGCCAGGGTCGCGTACACAACGATGACCGGTGTTGTCAGGGCAAAGCCCCATGAGAAGGGACTGACGGCCTTGTTAAAGCCTATCTTGATAGGCAGCATGAAGTAGAAAAGCGTCCAGTTTCGAATGCTGTCGGTGATCGCGTGATAGTTCGTGTTGATCCACGTGATCGCCGCATCGAGTGGTTGATGGGGCAGCACCGTCCAGGCGGCCGGATAGGTCTGAAGAACCGGGACAAACATGCTGGCGGCAAGAAGCGGGACGGCGACAGCGATGGTTCCGACCATCACCGGATGACGCCGCCAGAAATCGCCGGACGCGCCGGCGGCAAGTGTGGTGTCGCCCCTGCGCGAAAAGCCGAGCGTGATACGGTCCATCATCATGGCAACCAGCACGATGGCGAGGCCTGTGAGCAGGCTTTTGCCGAACTCGGCCTGGCGCATGGTGTAGAGCACCTCCCAGCCAAGATCCTCGCCACTGCCAAGCACAGCGGCGATGACCACCATCGACAGGGTCGCAAGGATCGTCTGGTTGATGCCCAACATGATGGTCGGCATGGCGGCAGGCAGTTTGACGAGCCAGAGTATCTGCCGGGTTGTCGCACCGGACATGACCGCCGAGTCAACGACATCGTCGGGCACGCGGCCCAGCCCCAGCATCACGGTGCGCGCCATCGGCGGCATGGCGAACGTCGCCGATGCGATCAGACCCACGGTCGGGCCAAACCCGAACAGCACCAGGCAAGGCACCAGGTAGGCAAAGGTCGGTATGGTTTGCATGAAATCGAGCATCGGCTCGATGGCACGGCGTAAGTTCGGACTTCTGTGACCGATGATCCCGACGACGAGGCCGACAGTGATGGCGAGCGGCAACGCGACACTGACAAGCGCTATGGTTAGCGCCGTCTTCTCCCAAAACCCGGCCACAAGAATGTAGGTCAGCGCAACCAGGCAGAACACGGCAAGACGCCAGCCGCCCGCAACGTGCGCGGCGGCAACGACGGCGACCATGACCAAGGGCCAGGGCAGCCACAGATAAAAGTTGCGTAGACCGTAGACCGGCCATTCGAGAGTCCACGAGATCGCCCGGAAGATCGATTTGAAGATGCCGACAAACCAGTCCATGCCAGCATCGAAGAGGTCGGGGATTGGCAGCCCCTGGCCTTCTTCGAGACGCAGGAGCCACGCGTTGTCGGACGCGAACAGAAAACTTGCGGCAACGATGACGCAGACAGCCAACCAAACCAAGCCGCTGCGGCCGACGCCCGCATCTACGCCACCGATCAGGCGGTTATAGAGGCCGCGCGACGTCGCGGCGGCATTCGTGCCCTCGACCATCACGGCACGTTGTCCGACGATAGCGGCATAGATCCTCATTGGGGGTTTCCGGGCGCGGGAGCCCGGCGGGGAGAAGCGGTCCGGAGCAGCGAAGGCAACCGGACCGCATCATCACCTGTGCCGACGGTTAGGGGTTCTTGGCCACCTCGATCCACGCCTGCCAGCGATCGCTGTTGTCGGCCATCCATTGATCGAGGAAAACGTCGATGTCCGTGCCGTCAGAGACCGCCTTTTCCATTTGGATTTGGTCATCCGCATTCATGTCGATGTTCTGGAGAATGCGGTATGCCGTGGGCCACTGGTCGGGCGTTCCCGGCCAGGCGGTGTTCCATATTCTGGCAGCCGACCAGTCGCAGTCATAGGTCGCATCCGGATTGACGCCGCCCGAGGGGTCCTCGTTGCAGCCATCCCAGTATTCGGGAAGGCCAACCTCGGCCAGCGGGTAGTCGGCCAGGATGCCGTGCGGCGACCAGAACTGGATGAGCAATGGTTCGCCGCGTTCGTGAGCCGACTTGATCTCGGCAACCAACGCGCCCTCGCTTCCCGCCGGTTGGGATACTAAGGGAAGACCAAGCGCCTCGATGCGCCACTCGTTGGTCACGCCCCACTCGATCGGATAGTCGAGCAAGCGTCCGTTCGGAAAGGTCTCGGCGGTCGCGAGCGATTGAGCGCATTCGTGCAGGACCGTGTAGTCCGTGTCGAGATCCGGACAGGCTTCCAACGCCTTGTCGTTGGCGTACCAAGTCTCGATACCCGAATAGCCGATCTCGCCGGCATCCAGCACCTGACCGCTCTCAAAGAGCTCCATCCAGCCTTCGCCGATATTGGACGACCACAGACCCAAGGCCATGTGAATGTCACCGTCGGCCACACCCTGGACTTGCGGATAGTAGCCTGCCGAAATGTACTCGACTTTGTATCCCGCCGCCTCGAGCACCCGGCCAAGTACATGGGCATTGAAGTACTGTCCGGCCGCACCTTGAACCGCAATCTTGATGGGATCCTCGCTTTCGGGAACCTCGGCCACCACAGCGGTCCCTGTTCCACCAGCGTACAGTCCGGCTGCAACGGCCGCCGACATAGCCCACTGCTTAATCTCCAGCGCCTTCATTCGGTCACCCTCCCATTGTTGTGGCGTCATCAGAAGTGTGACTCATCCTAGTGATCGTGATTTGTCGCTCAAAATGAGAAACAGACATGCTCATTCATGCGCCTGCCTCATGGTTGATATGCTGAGTGGGTTGCGGTTGGGTCTGACCGTCAGGCCTCAAGTGAACCAACGAAGGCATCGTCGCGCCGGCAGTGACCTCGCCCATCAAACCGCGCCAGGCCCGACGCCGCAGATCCAGGCTGAGCATTATGGTTAGCGCGACAGAGGACCGCTTTGCCCCACGAAGCAATGGCAATACGAGAGTGTGTGGCTAGTGCCAAACCCTTCCTTTGCCCAGCCGTTTCGCCGTCGGTGTCGAGAGAGACGGACACAGCCATCTCTTCTTTTCTCAGCGCCTACCTTTGGTCCTGAACCTCAAAGCGCGAGGGTCATAATCTGCATTATGGAAAGTGGGCGGATAAGGAGAATGGCGGTGCGGGCAGTCTGCTGCGAACCCGTCTCTGCCGAAATTTCCCTGTTAACAGGGAAATTACAGGGAAATTTTGCAGATACTGGCGGAATCTGAGTTTTTCACCGCAGTTCCTGCCATATTTTCAGTAACTTAGATGAAAATTCGCTACGCATCCGAACAGGGAATATATGGCCTGCTCCCGGGCTGGAAGAGGGAATTTCGGGAACGGCATCAGGGAAGTCTGCTCGAATATATCCGGCTTTGATATGCGGCGTGGTACCCGCCGCTGCCACGATGGAAATGCGCACATCCGGTGCCTTTAAAATTTACGCGGCCTTGGTGGCCGTTCGCTGTTCCAGGTTGGCCGGATGCCGATCGACTGTGATGCCATCCTGTCTGGTCCCACTTCGCAGATCAGGTGAGCTCTCTGGCCTCCTTGTCCCTGTTTATTCGCCTTTGCCTTAATGCCTGACGATCACGCCGATGCTGCTGTCCTCTCGGTCCTGGCAACGGCGAACTCGGTGTAGTGGTCGCCGGCCGTCAGCACCGCCCAGGCGATGCGCACCAGCTTGTTGGCGAGCGCCACGATGGCGACGTTGCGGTGCCGTCGCTCGAGCACCCCGTTCACCCAAAGGCCCAGTCGTGTTCGTTTGCCCTCAAGCGAACGCATCGCCGCCCGCGCGCCGTGAATGAACAAGCGTCGCAAGTAGGCATTGCCGTGCTTGGTGATGCCGAGCAGCTTAGGCTTGCCGCCGGTTGTCACCTGCCGCGGCACCAGGCCCATCCAGGCCGCCAGATCGCGCCCGGACTCGAAAGCCTCCCCTTTGCCGATCGCCGCCACCAGCGCCGTTGCCGTCAGTGGGCCGATCCCCGGGATCTCGACCAGCCGCCGCGTTGCTTCGTCCTGGCGCGCCAGCATGACGAACTCTGCATCGAGGTCGGCAACCCGGTCGTCAAGGACCCGCCACTCACCTCGAAGCTCCTCGATCAGCGTCCGGATGCGTTCGCTCAGGCCCACGCTCTCGTCAGCCAGGATCTCCGGTAACGCCCGCACCAAGTGATACTTGCCCTTCGGCACCATGATGCCGCGCTCCAGCAGAATGCCCCGGATCTGATTGATCAGCGCCGTACGCTGCTGTACGACCCGCTCGCGCACCCGGTGCAGGGTCTGCAGGTCGAGCTGACCCTGGCTCTTCACTGTCACAAACCTCATCGTCGGACGTAACGCCGCCTCGGCAATCGCCTCCGCGTCCCGATCGTCGTTCTTCTGCGACTTCACGAACGGCTTCACATATTGCGGTGCGATCAGCCGCACGTCGTAATCCAGGTCCAGCAGCTGCCGGCCCACGTAGTGCGCCCCGCAACACGACTCCATCGCTACCGCACATACCGGCAGGGTTGAAAGGACCGGCACCAGACCCGAACGCTTCACACGCCGTGACATCACCACCTGTCCTTGTTCGTCAAGACCAGCAAGACTGCAAACGCTCTTGCCCAAATCAACGCCCACAATAACAATGCTCATCGGTCTGCTCCTCTCGCTTTGGATCACTCACAAATCCAGAGTACCCCACCAAGGGGTGGGAGCAGGCCATCCCATAAATATTTAGACCGAACAGGGAAATGTTTCCGTGGATCAGAGAATCGTCGCACGCGCTCAGGGAACGCACCCTTGGCGGGAGCCGGACTGATCTGAACTGTTCTCCTTTCCGTTTTTGAACGAAAGAAGATCGAGATGACGGACGATACCGGGCCGCGGGCTCGCGTTCTGGCGGGCGCATCACGAGACGTTCTAGCGTAGTGACCTGAATCAGCGGGAGTATTGCGTGGCTCACGGCCTGTCGCAGAAGGCGTTCGGGAACTGGCGCGCGAAGTTCAAGGCCGAGCCTCAGGCGCCGACGCACAAGCTGTTGTACCGGCGGGGCGGCGTAAGTCACACCAGTCAAATGACTTATCTCTCATTGGCGCTGTCTGCGGTCCCTATCGTCCCGTATGACCTGACAGTTTCACCTGATCTTCTCGCATCAGCGCAGGACTGGCGGTACCGGGTCAAGAACCGCCTTTACGGGATCGCGAGATCGATCGCCTCTAATCGACCAATATCTCTCTTGAACCTCTAGTAACTGTAGAGTTCATGCTAGAGGAATTGATAGACGAAGGTTGGCGTTGTGCTACCGGTTGACCATGTCATGAGCGATGGTGGTGAACAGAAAGTGCGGCATGAACCGACGACTCGGACAGTTGTGCCTCCCGTCACGGTATCGCTGCAATCGGTGGTAACAGGGCAAAAACGTTCGGCCTCCCCATGGCCGCTTGTTCCATCTCATTGAAGTCATCTGAGGTGACTGTCGACATGTATCTGCATTTGGCGACCTCGCATGATGAACTCACTCTCGTTTCAGGATACACGGCATGACGTGTACAGCCCGAGTGGAACGCAGGAGTTGAAAAAACCTGTCAAGAATTGGAGTTGTCCGAACAGTAATCATAGCAGTCTGCTGCATTGTGACCGCACCCATGATGACCTTCGCACCTTGATCCCCCTGTACTCATCGGCCGGCTCGGCTATGTACATTTTCCGCACCGGTAGAATTCAAAGCACTTCTATCTACCCCAATTGGAAGATGCAGTCGGCGTGATGAACACGCGATACACAATGACCTGCCCGCATGGGCACCAACACACTGAAACCACACCCAGCGACATTGGTCAGCTCTTCGTTACCCGTGCCCATTATGGCGAAGGTTTGCCGCCCAACACGCGCAACTGCTGCGTCTTCTGTCAAGACGGTACGGCGCCGTGCCCTCCAATTCGATGCGCCAAAGGGCTAGATGAAAAGCCTGATTGATACGATCGTTGGCAAGTTGAACGGGCCATGGTTTGGAAACAGCAGAACGCTGAGACGACTGGCGTTGGCTGCAGCGTTAACCACCGGGATCGTTGCACTCGATCAGTTCACCAAGTGGCTCGCCGAAAACATCATGCAGGGCACTACTCAACCCCTCAATGTGACAGCGTTCTTCAATCTCGTGCTGAGCTATAATCGCGGGGTCAGCTTTGGTTTGTTGAGCACACAACACCCCCTCATGCCTTATGTGCTGGGCACGGTGGCTTTGGCTCTGATCGTCCTGCTTGGCCTATGGCTCTGGCGTACGTCAAGCTCTCTTCTGGCAATCGGGCTCACCTGTGTTTTTGCCGGCGCGATCAGCAACGCGGTCGATAGGATGCACGATGGTGCCGTTACAGATTTCTTGGACTTCTATGCTGGAAGTTACCATTGGCCAACGTTTAACCTGGCCGATGTCGCCATTTCATGTGGCGTCTTCGTCATTGTTTTCGAGACGTTCTTGATCAATCCGGACCGACGGAGCAACAAGACGTAAGGGATCGCAATGAACGCCCCGCTACACGCCGAATGTGTGAAGCCAGACAAAAAGGCACGGCTATCAAACGGCGGAGAATCTCGCTTCTTAGGCACTGAAGAAGAACCGGATAGCGTAGGCTACGACGCCAACTATCGTGATTGCCGCTGCACAAGCGGCGAGAACAACGAAAGCGCGGACTAGGATCTTCTGCATCATCAGAACTCTCCCGTATCAGCACACTCAACAGCCACAGCCACTCACGTTCATTCGGTTACCGCGCGCCATCGTGATGGCAGCGCTCCTTCCTTATCGGTGCGGCAAGCTTTGATCGGCCGTGAACCATCATCAAGCAGTTGCAGCGTACGCCTGGAATGAACGAGGCGACCTACGCAGCAATTTCTGATGCGATGGTTCGCATGACTTTGTGCGACGTGACTGATCTGCCGACACAACATGCTTAGACTTGACGATGTCATGGCACTGCACGGTCGCGTGGATCTCCTCGCAGCCGCAGCAGTGCGCCAAACTCACTCTGGTGATGATCCGCTGTCCCGCTACTTTAAATTTGCGCTGACTTTAGGACCTACAGCAGCTGTAGGATCAAGTGAACAAATCCCAATGGAAACATCACTGGTGTGTCTTTGTGCTGCAAGCGTTGGGCCGGTAGTGTCACATCAACGTGCCGCAGTCAGGCTAAGAAGACTAACCTCACGACCGGGTGATGATGGCATGTTGTGAATGACCATCAGTGTGCCGCCTTCTAGTTCTAAGCGGTATGATCTCAGCAGCAAGATCGATGCTCATCCATTGGACCACAGCGGCCTGACACCACTACGGAGAAGTTGAGAATCGGAACATGATCACACGACGAAAAGTGCTTCACATCGGAGTATTCGTTGCGGCGATGCTGCAGCTATCAAGTATGGCCTTGGCCCAGGAACCACTGCCCGACATGATAGTGGGTGATTCTGACGCGCCGGTCGAAATCATCGAGTACGCCTCTATGACCTGCCCGCACTGTGCGGCATTCCACACCGATACACTGCCAACAATCAAAGAACGCTATATCGATACCGGCAAGGTCAAGCTGGTGTTCCGGGAGTTCCCGCTCGACCGCATGGCGGTTACCACGTCAGCGATCGCGCGCTGTGCGGGCGAGGATCAGTTTTTTGCGGTTGTCGACACGCTGTTCCGCACCCAGGCACAGTGGTCCCGAGCTGAGGGTACGCTTCAAGATTTGAAGAAGGTCGTCGAAACGGCGGGACTCGAACCAACGATGGTCGACACCTGCCTGGAAAATCAGGCGATCATCGAAGGCATCCTGGCAGTCCGGCTCAACGGTGAACGGAACTATGACATTCACGCGACACCGACCTTCATCATCAATGGCGACAGCTACGACGGCTATATGACTGTTGAGGAGTTCGAAGCCGTTCTTGCCCCCTACTTGGAGGAGGGGTGATTTGTCTGTCCAGTATGTCATTGCGCTGCGGCGTGAGATTCGCTCTTCGTGTGTCCGCACTAGCGGTGTGTTCCAGGTTACCTATTCCAGGTTTCGCGAGGAGGTTAAAAGACGGAAACTTGTGCCTGGATTTTGTACTGTCGACAATACCGTTGCGCCCGCGTAATCGGCAAATCGAAGTCGATCTCCCCAGCTTGCACGGCCAACCGGTACTCACGGTTCTATGGCTAATCCGCATCTCACCTTAAGTGCCCTTGCGCCTTCGGAAACCCAATCAGCCAACATCCTCGACCCTCGACAATATGTCGCCACCGAACTCAAACTCACCAACGCCGGCGACACACCATGTTTGCGACCGAACGTCTCATTGTCACACACGGCCAATCAAGGTTAGAGCACATCCGAAATATCCGGCATATGGTTTTCTAGTGTCCGGACGGGTCCTCGACCATAACTATCACGCTTATGCTGCCCTTGTTGCCAAAGTCCAAAACGAGGTCGAATGAGTCGCCTTCCGTGAGCGGCTTCGTCAGGCCGGATAACCAGATATGCTCCCGCCACGGGGCCATACCCAACGGCTTGTCTGGGCTGACGTCGATCGTCTCCGGCCACGATACTACGCCATTGTCCATGGTGCGGAAGCGGACCTGGTCGGCGACCGACGCCGACGCGCTGAGAAGACGAACTGTACTATCGCTACGGTTGGCTATGGCCCCATACACCGGCACGCTCGTAGCACCACTCTCGGGCGGCGGTGCCCAGACGTGACCAATCGCTGTATCGCCCAGGGTGTAGCTATGTGCGACAGCAGAGGCCGGCATTGAAACCGCGGCGAGAAGAATTGCAGCCAACACGAATACAGGGGTCACGTTCGCGGCGCCGTCAGTGTCGCATGGTCAACCTGACGGCGCCTCATCCGTCAGGCCCTTTGGCGCCCGGATTTATGATTGGCACAATGACGTCAGTTTCGCTGTCATCTGCAAAACGCAGGTAGAGTTCAAGGCTTTCACCCACGTCCAACGACTGGACGAGATCCATCATCATGATGTGCAGACCGCCTGGCGCCAGGACGACACGTTCTCCCGGCAGAATCCTAACGTCGCCTGCCGGCTCCATACGTACAACGCCGTCATCTTCCTTAACGGTACGATGCACATCTGCGCGATCTGCGGCCGAACTTTCGACCTCGATGAGATAGGCCGTTTCGCTGCCATTGTTAACGAGCGTCAGAAATGCGGCAGCAGGACGCGATGCCCCGATCGACGCACGCGCCCATGGCTTCTCTACGCTAACACTGGACTGGACCCCTGCATTCCCATGTGAAGCAAAAAAATTTAGCGAAAGCAATAGTGCAATGGCAGTGCTCATCTTTTCCTCGCTGTTTGCATTTTGCGATCTACGGAGACAGAGCAGTTTATCTGCACGACTTCCTCGGGCCTGTGGCAAAAAGATGATGAGGGCCAGACACGAGACATCACAACCTGCGGACCAGCGATCGATCGCTGGTCGCGATGTTGCGGCCGGATTCCAGGATCTGTCCGAACCACTCATCGTCGTGGCGCATCGTTGTCAAAGTCGACTGGCTCTGCCCGATCTAGCTTGGCATCGATTTCTTCTGAACCTGCTCTGAGATCTCGTGCCGCCGCCACGTCCTCGGTCGACAAGTCCGTCTGCTTAAAGAACGTGTAGGACAACGTTATGCTGCGAACTTCATTCGTGCCCCGGTCTTCAAGAAGTTGCTCGTCTACGAACAGGACAAGCGGCATTCGGGCACTCTCACCGGGTCCGAGTCGTTGTTCGGTGAAGCAGAAACACTCGATCTTGAAGAAGTATGGCGCGGTCTTGTAGGGCGTCACATTAAACGTCGCCCGCGCCACGACCGTTTCATCGGAATTGTTCTTGGCGTAGTAATAGACTTTGGCTGGCTCACCAAAGCGAGTTTCGACTTTACGTTGCTCGGGTCTAAATTCCCATGGGAGGCCCGGCGCAATGTTGGCGTCAAAGTAGACGGTCACTGATTCGTTTGACGCGACCAACGCTGAATCCGGTGCCGTTGATTGCTGTACCGTTCCACCGAACCCCGTGAGATTGCAGAACGTTTGGTAAAGCGTGGGCGCATAGATTACCAGCCCGCTCATGACGGCCATGATCGCGCCCGAAAGGGCAAGACTCCGAATGTTTTTGGTGCACAACTTGATCACCTCCTGCGGAGCTGATTGTCATAAGACCGTCCCGACCATCTCGCGCGAACTGTTCCGGCAGCCAACTACAGAAAAGGCGCTATCGCCCATGCGCCGGGTCTCCAGCAACAATGCCGCCGGCACCTCGCTCCCTGCACTCACCGCTTGAGCCAGGGCCTTTGCCAATCTGGAGTAGCCGCAGTGCATTGGCGACGACAAGCAGCGACGCGCCGACATCAGCCGCGATCGCGCCCCATAGCGATGCGAAACCGGCAAAGGTCAGAACAACGAAAATTGCCTTCACGCCGAGCGAAAAGATGATGTTCTGGCGGATAATCCAAAGCGTGCGACGCGAGTGACGAACGAGCCATGGCAGCTTCGCCAGGTCATCTGTCATAAGTGCGATATCGGCTGTTTCGATCGCTGCGTCCGAGCCGGCGGCACCCATGGCAATACCGAAGCTGGCCCGAGCCATAGCCGGAGCGTCATTGACGCCGTCGCCAACCATGGCGACGGTACCATACTTCTTGACCAACGCTTCCACGACCAAGACCTTGTCTTCGGGCAAGAGCTCGGCATGCACCTCATCGATACCAACCTGATGAGCAATGACCTGTGCCGTCGTCCGATTGTCTCCGGTCAACATGACCAAGTGTTCGATGCCACCGACCCGTAGCGCGTCCAGCGCATCGAGAGCCCCGCGCCGCATCGTGTCGGCGATGGCGAGCAGACCACAAACGTGTCGGTCGTTGCCGATCACGACAACCGTTTTACCATCTCGCTCTAGCATCTCGGCTCTATCGGTTACGTCCGACGTCTCTTGGCCACGTTCGATGAGATAGCGATGGGAACCGAGCCAGTAGGCTTCTCCTTCAAACGTCCCGGTAATGCCCTTACCCCTGAAAGTCTGAGCGTCGGCAGCAGGGTGCGTACTGATCCCCCGTTCACTCGCAAATTCGATCACCGCCCGTGCCAGAGGGTGTGTGCTTCGCGACTCGAGGGCCAATGCTCGTTCGAGCAGTTCCTCCTCGCTATGATCGTTGAGCGGAACAACATCGACAACAACTGGCTTGCCACGTGTCAGTGTGCCTGTTTTGTCAAAGGCGAGTGCCTTTAAATGAGCCGGCTGCTCTATGAACACCCCACCCTTGACCAACACGCCCTGGCGTGCGGAAGCTGCCAGGGCGGCAACGATGCTGACGGGAGTCGAGATCACCAATGCGCATGGGCAAGCGATGACGAGCAGGACGAGTGCACGGTAAAACCAATCGGCCCAGGAAGCATCGAACGCAAGCGGCGGCACGAGGCAGACGCCAATCGCAGCAACGATCACAACGGGTGTGTAGATGCGGGCGAATTTCTCGACCCATTGTTCAGCGAGGGCGCGGCGGCCGTGGGCTTCCTCGACCATTCGAATGATTCGGGCAAGTGTCGTATTTTCGGCTGTCTTGGTACTCTCGACTTCGAGTGCGCCATCACCATTGATAGTCCCGGCAAAGACCTCGTCTCCGGCCTCCTTGGGCACCGGCATGCTCTCGCCGGTGATTGGCGCCTGATTTACGCCGCTGGTACCACTGACAACCGCTCCATCAAGAGGAATTCGCTCGTCGGGCAATACGACAAAGCTTGTGCCAACCGAGACGCTCGCAGCCGCAACTTCCTCTTCGCGACCATCACCGTGTTTGACCCGTGCGAATGGCGGAGCGAGGTCTAGTAGTGCCGAAATCGCGCGTCGGGCTCGTCCAACACTCCAGGTTTCTAATGCCAACGAAAGCGCGAATAGGAAGGCCACTGTCGCCCCTTCGAACCAGTCGCCGATACCGATGGCCCCGGCGATCGCGATTACCATCAAAAGGTTGATATCCGGGCGCATGCGTTTGGCCGCAAACCATGCCTTGGGCAGAACTAGATACACACCGAAACCGATAGCCATTGCGTAAGCAATAGTCTCGGGCAGCGGCATGGGCTGGTCGCCGTGGTCCCCGAAAAGACGCAACGCCTCCAAAAAACCGCCAGCGAGCACAACGTGAATAACGAGCCCCGTAAGTACCCCGATGCCGCTGAGGGACGTGAAAAGAACTTGCACACGGCGACGTCGGTCATCGGCGCCCGCACTCTCTTGGCCGGGTTGCCATTCTTCGGCTGTCATCCCAGTACGCGCCACGGCATCGCGCACAGCGGCAGCGGATACAGACTCGGCGTTGTCGAGTACGAGCATGCGACCGTTCAACACGTCGAAGGCAAGCCGCTCCTCGCCACCGACAAGCGGACCAACTTCCCGCTTTAGGGTGGCAACTTCCTCTGCGCAGTCGAGACCCTGGATCTTGAAAGTGAGCCGTACATCGCCGCCGGGACCGACGCTGCCCGTATCCGCAGCCGACATGTCGGAATGGCGGGAGCAGCAGATTTGATCGCGACCATGCTGATGGTCATGCATATCGTCGTGCTGGTGTCCCTGCTGCTGCATGGTGCTAATCCTGACTGTTACGGCGATAACCGGGCGGCGAGAAATCGTGACTCCGGCATGCCTTGCGGCAATTCCTTCTGATCCTAAGAGCTACAGCAACTGTAGGTTCAAGGGTTACTTGGCGAGAGATGTGCTCGAAATCGCAATGAACAAAGCGCATGTTCGCCTTGGAATGGGAACATGGCGGACTGGGTCCATTCGGAATGTCAATCCCGTTCATCATCAACATCTAAGGGACCGACTCACGGCCGACGACGATGGCGCTCGTCATGGTCAATCGAACGAGCACTCGTTCTGCGCTTAACATTTAGCTATACACTGCCTGCCGCGATGAAGACGATGCCGGCGGGTCGTTCCTGCGATTTTGTCGTGCATTATCAAGCACTCAGCTTCCGGACTTGCTTAGCGACTAAATTCTTCCTAACTATAGAAGGCCAAGGCTACAGTGACTGGAGGTCCGAGGCGGAAGTGGAACTCAATGACAGGTTCACGATCGGTCAACTCTCACGAGAAACCGGTTGCAAGGTCCAAACAATCCGCTACTACGAGGAAATCGGGCTTATGCCTGAGCCCGAACGGTCAAGCGGCAACCAACGCCTTTATGATCGAACCCAAATGGACAGATTGGCTTTTGTTCGACATTCACGAGAACTTGGTTTTCCTCTCGAGGCAATCCGCGAACTGCTAAGCTTAGCTGATGATCCGTCAAGGCCTTGCGAGGCCGCAGATGCGATCGCACAAGTACATCTCAAGCAGATAGAGAATCGACTTGTTCGTCTTCGGGCACTTAAACGTGAGCTAGAGCGCATGGTGAAGCAGTGCAAGGGCGGAACGGTCTCGGACTGCCGAGTTATTGAAGTTCTTGCCGATCACTCAAAATGCCTGAGCGACGATCATCGCGACCTATCGTTGACACAGGGCAACCGGGTGACGCGATCGCGGAAGGCGCTGTGACAGGTGGACCCCCACCAAACTTGGAAGCACCACCACCACAAGCATCAAAACACGGCTAGGAATGCGCCAAGTGGCGCCTTAGAACCTTAGAACAGGTCGACAAGAAAGGTATCGTGACCAGAGGCTGGCGCGGTCTGCGCAGGTTTTGCGGACTCCGGTTGCTGGTCATCTGACGCGGGCATGTAGATCCAGCCGTCGACACGGTTGAGCGCATAGATCGGCTGGTAAGCATCATTCATGACGGATTCGACATCGGCGCTCAGATTATCGAGGACCAGCGAGCGGTCGCCTTTCCGGACCTCCAACACAGCATGGTGCATGCCACGGCTTTCATCCAGAAGCACCACCACACGCAGATCCTGTTCGGCAAATCCCAGAAGCTTGAGTGCCGCATATTTGGCAATCGCATAGTCTTCGCAATCGCCTGATCCGGCAATGAAGGACAGCGGTGACTGCCAGACGTCTTCGATACCAAAGGTACTGATGTCGGTAGTGTAAGGCAGACGATTGAAATAGTCGTTGACGGCCTCAAGCTGACTGTCGGGTGATTGATCGGCAACGCCGGTCAGAAACGCCACAAATTTCATGACATCAGGACGGCTGCAACTGCCGCCTTGCCGGCACACTTCAATTTCAGCGCTGTCCCGGTCGATCAGAGCGCCGAGATTGCGCCACGCCGGAATGTTGAGTGCATCACCGACATTGACCTCGACGAGATCACCGTCATGATCGGCCACCACAGGTGCCGGGAAGGCAAAACATGCCACAGCGGCTGCCAGAAGCCCGCGACGAAACCCAATTACTGGCCCAAATCGAAGCAGAGTCATTTCTGCGACCACCAAGTAATGCGTAACAATTTAGGATAGTTTAGCGATACCTCGAAGGTGGTATGTGATGACTATCACTAAGGCAGATAATGCTTCTCATCCATTGCCTCAATTGTCTGAGTGACCGGCTGGCTGAGCTCAATTGGGCGTATGTCTGGGTCACGGATCTGTCTCGGCCTGGCTTCCTCGACAAAGTTGGCAACCCGACGGATTATGATCGGTGACCTCAACGGGCAAGATGTCGGCCCAACCCAAATCCCTTGAATCAGATATTCGATCCGAATGGAGTTATCCGTGACTCATTGCGTTCAGAATTTCGTCTGACAGTGCGAAAGCAGGATAGGACATGACTAGGTGCGGCAGTGATTTTGCCGACGCAGTCGAAATTCAAACCGACCCGGAGCGATAGGCTGCAGTAGCCGGCGGCAAGCTGCAGAATTGATGTTGGTAACCGACGCGGACGCATGGTTCCTTGCCCTGCTGGAGACTCAATCCTATTCCCGATTTCCCGCAATCACGTCTTCGAAGAGGGCAATCATTTCTGGTGTATCCCATTCGGCGGGCCCCACAAGTCGTCCGAGCTCTTTGCCGTCCGGCCCAACCAGAATTGTGGCGGGCAGGCCGAACACCTTGAGCTCCCCTGCCGCCCGTCCGCTTTGGTCGATGAAGATCTGCAAGTGCTTGATACCTATCTCATCAAAAAACCCGGCGACGGCATCAACACCTGCGCGATCGATCGAGAGCGCAATCACTTCAAAGTTGTCACCGCCGAGGAGTGCTTGCAGACTGTCGAGCGTCGGCATTTCTTCCCGGTACGGCGGGCACCAAGTAGCCCAAACATTAAGAAGCACGACCTTCCCACGCCACGCTTTGAGTGAGAGTACCGTGCCGGACTCATCGGTAAAGGTGATCTCCGCCAAGGGAAGCGGTTCTTCGTGCAGTAACATGTCAGAAGGGCCGGCGGCATGCACACTCACAGCACTCACCACAATCCCCAACAAAACGGCCACGGTTAACCTCATGGCTGCTGCTCACTTTGATCCGCTCGAAGGCTGTGGACGAGCGGCAGGATCGTGTTGTTCAGAACCTGTTCGGTCACCGGACCGATATGCTTGTATGCAATGCGACCGTCGGGGCCCACGACGAAGGTCTCCGGCACACCGTAGACACCCCATTCTATTCCCACGCGGCCGTTCAGGTCTGCGCCGGTCCGTGTGTAGGGGTCCCCAAGCTCATCCAGCCAACTCGCTGCATCATGTCCCCGGTCCTTATAGTTTAGGCCGTGGATAGGCACCGTCCCAGACTGTGCCAGTTCCATAAACAGCGGATGTTCGACACGGCAAGTGGTACACCATGAAGCGAAAACATTAACCAGGGAGACTTCGCCACGAAGGTCCGCCGTCGCCAAGCCTAGCGTCCGACCTTGAACCGGTGCCAAGGCGAACTCTGGAACGGGCTTACCGATCAGAACGGACTGAATCTGCTGCGGGTTTCTCGTCAGCCCCATGCCGAGCGACACTATGATGGCCAACGCCAAAAAAACCGGGACGAGAAAGACCAATCGCCGCCGGATACGTGGACGTTCCGTACTGTTTATCGTTTCTAGTGGCTTGCCCGCCATAACATCTTCCCCCTTTCATACGTCACTTGCGGGGCCTGTATCTCGGCGTCTCGGCTTTTCTTTTACGGGACAGTCGATGATGGCGGTCGTCTGCGCCGGGGCCAGCCCGGCCTCGCCTTCCCCCTCTGCAACGACATCCCGTTTGATATCTCGCAGAGCCCAGAACACGGCCAATGCTGGGGCGGCATCGCAATCGCTCTTGTGAACTGCCGGGATCATCGAGCACTCATGGTCAATGGCTTGAGATCACGAATGATGTCCTCTGCGCGTGTCCCGTATGCATAGGCCCTCAAAAAGTATCCGTTCGGCGAGATGAGATAGATGGCCGAGGTGTGAGCCATGGTGTAGCCGTCGGGTGCTCCTTCCTGCTCGATCGTCTCATAGTAGATGCGGAAGTTCTCGGCGGTCGTAGCAATCTCTGCCTCGGTTCCGGTGAAACCGATGATGGATGGGTGAAAGGCTGCGACGTACTCCGCCAAATCCTGAACTCGATCTCGCCTTGGATCAATTGTGATGAAAAGCGGCTGGATATTCTCCGCCGATCGATCGAGTCCATCCATCATTCCGGCGATAACGGACAACGTCGTTGGACAGACATCGGGGCAGTTGGTGAAACCGAAAAAGATGAGCAACCACTTCCCCCGATAATCGGCCTCGGTCGCTGCCTCCCCTTCGTGATCGGTGAGCGCGAAAGCTGTCCGGATATCGCTTGGCCGCACTGTCTCAGCATCGACCATCGTACGTCCCGGCGGCTGCCATGCCTGCCAAAACACCAGTCCAGAGAACCCCACAACCGCGGCCGTAACCAGACCCCACAGCATCTTGCGCAGAACCGAGAGTCTCATTGCTGGTGCCCGTCTACCTAAACCTGTCCTGCCGTCCAGCCGACGGTGTCGTCCGAACGTTGAGGGAACTTGGATCGCCGGTCTATCATGACGCTTGGTCGTCACAAGACCGCCTCCTAAACACGAACCCACGGGAAGTGAGGTCCGCCGTCACCTCAACCGCCACGCGCCGCGTCGACTTCGGTACGCACGAGGTCGTAGAGTTGTTGGGCGCCGAAGGAGGGCAGTGGCTTGCCGTTGACAAAGAAGGTAGGGGTCTGTTTCACACCAACCAATTGAACATCACTCATATCCTGATTGAGCCTTGCAGTAATGTCCGGCATCAACATGTCGCGGCGTGCTCGTGACACGTCGAGTCCGGCGGCACCGGCCGCCTCCCACGCCTTGCTGAGATCAGCTGAACCATGTGCCGCCCAAGCCGGCTGTGCCTCCAATACCGCCTCAAGAACTGGTTCAAACACGCCCTGAAGCCGCGCCGTTTCGAGAATGCGGACCGCTTCGTCAGAGCCGTCGTGGAATACCGTGTATCGAAGTACTACTCGAACCTCATCGGGAAAGTCGGCCAAGATCTGCTTCACGACGGGATGGAATGCGCGACAGGCTTCGCAGGCGGGGTCAAAAAACTCGACGATAGTCACGGGCGCGTCCGCCGGACCGATAACTGGCGAATGAGATCGCACAAGCAGATTCTCCTCTGTAGTGGACGAAACCTGTTGTGCGGTACTGCGGTCATAGAAGAACGCAGCTGCTGCAAAAACTACGATGGCCACCGCGATTGTCGTGACGACTATCAATCGTCCGGTCATTTGGCGCTCCCTTTTCGGACCAACAACATAAGAATGATAATGGCGCTGAAGGCGCCGAGTGACAGCACCGGCAACGGCAAGCCACCCAGAACCGTCATGTCGCCGCTAGTACAAGAGGGTCCGGCGCCACACGGTTCAATCGCCTCAGGGACGACGCCTGCAAAGAGCAGCACATGGTAAGCGGCCATGAGCCAACCTAAGGCAGCCAACGGGAGCACATAGCGCCACGCACCGCTATCCGAGACATAGCAAGCAACCGCGAGCACCACGGCAAGAGGAAACATAAAGACCCGCTGATACCAACAGAGGACACAAGGCGTCTGTCCCATGACCTCGCCGACAAAGAGTGCACCGAGTGTCGAAAGCAACGCGATGAGCCATGCCGTAAACATCCAGGCTGTTAACACAGCTTGCCACGACCACTTGCCACGGCCCTCCGTACTCGTCGTCATCGAGTTCGCATTCTTCCTTGCAGCAGCATTTGGGCAACGCATTGGAGTTTTATGCCGCTCGGCGCAAGTGCGGCGTCACCCTCTAGCCGCGCGATCGCGGTTCGGTCTGCGACATGGTCTTTCACAAGCATGCCATTCTCCTCGACAGGCATGCTCACAAATACAACCTACAGCAACTGGAGGTTCAAGAGTTGATCCGAGCATTGTCCAGGCTGCTATGACTCACTTTGAATAGCCCCTAGATTTGTAGACGCCTTCTTCCCTAATTTTGAGGCAAGGAGGCACAGATGGGTAAAGCCAATTTCAGTGAGGACTTCAAACGGGACGCGGTGGCGCAGATCACCGAGCGCGGCTATCCTGTTGCGGAGGTTTCGCAGCGTCTTGGGGTGAGCCAGCATTCGCTCTACGCCTGGAAGCGGAAGTACGCGAGGGCATCTTCGGGAGAGGCCGGGAAGGATGCCGAGATCAGGCGTCTGAAGCGCGAGCTCGCCCGCGTGACCGAGGAGCGCGACATTCTAAAAAAGCCACCGCGTATTTCGCCAGGGATGCAAAGTGAGATTCGCGTTCATCGCCGGGCATCGCCCTGTGTTCTCGGTACGGGCGATGTGTCGCTGCCTGCGCCTTCATCCGAGCGGCTTCTATGCGTGGCTCAAGCACCCGCTGAGCAAGCGGGCACGCGAAGATGCCCGCCAGACCGCACTCATCCGGAAGGCCTGGAAGGAGAGCGGCAGGATCTACGGCTATCGCAAGCTTCATGATGATCTGCTGGACCAGGGCGAGACGTGCTGCCCGAACCGTGTGGCCCGTCTGGCCAGGTTGGCAGGCATCAAGGCCCAGATCGGTTACATGCGCCGGCCCGGCACCTATGGCGGCAAGCCATCAGTGGTGGTCGACAATACGCTGGATAGGCAGTTCGATGTGGACGCGCCCGACGGGGTCTGGGTCACCGACATCACCTATATCAGGACGCTCGAAGGCTTCGCCTATCTGGCCGTGGTGATCGATCTGTACTCCCGCCGTGTGGTCGGCTGGTCGATGCAGAGCCGCCAGACGACCGATGTTGTCCTGCAGGCTTTGCTCATGGCGGTGTGGCGCCGGAAGCCAAAGCACAAGGTGCTCGTCCACTCCGACCAGGGCTCGCAGTTCACCAGCATGGACTGGGCGGCGTTCATCAAGGCTCACAACCTCGAGCATTCGATGAGCAGGCGCGGGAACTGCCATGACAACGCCGTGGCCGAGAGCTTCTTCAACCTGCTGAAGCGCGAGCGGATAAGACGCCGGACCTACAAGACCCGCGCCGAGGCAAGGCAGGATGTGTTCGACTACATCGAGATGTTCTACAATCCCAAGCGCAAACACGTGAGAAACGGGATGCTGTCGCCCGTCCAGTTCGAACGCCAGCAGAAAACCAAGACCGAAGGCGTCTAGAAAACGCGGGGCTATTCAATCCGACCGATGAGATCTCCGCTTTGAGCGTTGACGCCGACGTCGTTCCTAGCTCCGTAGATGTTCGCTTTTGGCCGTGAGCCGACTCAGTGTGCCTGAGACGTTCCTTGATTTTCTGCAGGATCGCGTAGCGGTGAGTTATCCGCCAGAGCCTCGACGATCTGGCAATGCTCCACTCGACCGCCGCGGCAGGCCTTGATCATGCGCACAAGTTCGCCTTTCAGTGCAGTGAGCCGGGCAATACGTTGGTTCACGGAGTAGAGGTGCGTCCGAGCAATCTCGGTGACGGCCTCGCAGGACCTGTCTGGATGTTCCGTTAGCTCCAAGAGCTCTCGAATAACGGCCTGCGAAAACCCGAGATCCCGACAGTGTTGAACGAAGTTGAGCCGGGCCAGGTGAGCGGAGCCGTAGAGCCGTGTATTGCCAGGCGAACGTCCGGGCGCTGGCATAAGACCGATCTGTTCGTAGTAACGGATTGTGGCGACCTTACAGCCAGTTTCTCTGGCGAGGTGGCCGATTGTGAACTCTGTCACTGCCATCGAATTATGCCTTGAATCTCTAGTTACTATAGATCGTAGATTGCTGACGACGGATACACAAGGTTCCGAAACGGCAAGAAGGATTCTGGCAGTATGGCCGGTTGCGGCTGCGGTGAAGAATTGGGTTTTGACGGCCTCTCAGCGTCGTACAAACGTGTGCTCTGGGTGGTCATCGCCATTAACGGGACGATGTTTGCGGCCGAGATTGCTGCGGGCGTCTTCGCGGGTTCGCAGGCCCTCAAGGCCGATGCACTCGACTTCCTGGGCGACACCGCGACCTATGCAATTACGCTGTTTGTCATTGGCATGCCGCTTGTGTGGCGTGCCCGCGCTGCGCTCTTCAAGGGACTAACCCTTGGCGCAATGGGCCTGTGGGTGTTGGGTTCAACGATCTATCACGTTGCTGTTCTCGACCTTCCGAAGGCAGAGGTGATGGGTGTTGTTGGATTCCTGGCATTGGCGGCCAATCTCACCAGCGTCCTGCTCTTACTCAAGTTTCGGAACGGCGACTCTAATGTTCGCTCCGTCTGGCTTTGCAGTCGCAATGACGCCATCGGCAACGTGGCCGTCGTTCTTGCGGCAAGTGGCGTGTGGGCAACCAATACCGCGTGGCCGGATCTGACAGTTGCCGGCATCATGGCGAGCTTGTTTCTGTGGTCTTCCGTCCGGATCGTCCGCCATGCTCGCTTTGAGTTGCGCCATGCCAATGAAGTTCCGGCGGAGTCGACGACTATGGGAGTGAGGCCATGAGAACAGGAAGAATGAAATCTAGTTTTGTTTTAGCCGGCGTTCTTGCGCTTGCTGTTGCAGTCGCTGCCCTATTTGATCTCAGCAAGGCCACCGCTCAATCATCCGACACTCAAACACCCCCGTGCTGTTCGGACATGTGGGGCCCTTTTGGATGCAGCGCGATATGTGGGGCTCCGATCAGATGGGTCCCGGCATGAACCAGAGGATGGAGCACCATTGGACCTTCATGCATCAAGGCATCCCCACTGACTATCGTGGAGCCGGCAAACCCCTTTCACCGGATGCCAAGACGATCAATGCAGGTCGCACCCTCTATGCGGAGAACTGCGCTTCCTGTCATGGCGCATCGGGCATGGGCGGCGGCGAAGCGGGACGTTCACTCAATCCCTCTCCAGCCCTGCTCGCCTACATGATCCAAATGCCAATGGCTGTTGACGAGTATCTCTTGTGGACAATCTCTAGTGGTGGCGAAGCATTCGTAACCGACATGCCCCCGTTCAAGGACGGGCTCACCACCGAAGAAATTTGAACGATCGTTACCTACATGCGTGCCGGGTTTCCCAGTGAATCGACGAAACAATGAGGATTGCACCAATGAAAATGCTAATCCGTTTGGTTATCACAGTGCTTGGCTTTGTCTTTGTTACCTCTACCGCATTGTCACAACAGGTCCAGAACAGCCCTTATGGACCGGACATGTGGCATGGCGGATGGTCGGGATGGTTCATGGGTCCGTTCATGATGATCATCATCTTGGTCGTGGCGGTTGTCGTGATCGTCTTGATCGTACGCTTTCTCGGTGGCGCTGGTCACAGCGGCACACCGCATGTCCCGCCGGGCAGGACGGCCCTTGATATTCTGAAGGAGCGGTATGCACGCGGTGAGATTGACAAAGCCGAGTTCGAGGAGCGGCGGCGGGTGATCGGTGATTAACGGTCTTCGTTGAAGACGGTTGTGCACACGTCATGGTTCGGAAGACGCCGCACGCTCCGGCGTCTCACGATGGCTGGCTCGTTAAGTGCTGGAATCGTTGCGGTCGATCTGGGCACCAAGTGGTTCGCTGAAGGCACCGTACAGGACTCTGCACAGCCTATAGCGGTCACGACATTCTTCAATCTCGTACTGCACTACAATCGGGGCGTCAGTTTCGGCTTCCTGAGTACAGAGCATCCCCTCATGCCGTATGCTTTGGGCGCAGCCGCGTTAGTTCTGATCGTGCTTGTCGGCATTTGGCTTTGGCGTACATCGAGTTCTCTGCTCGCACTTGGTCTCACCTGCATCTTCGGCGGCGCGATCAGTAACCTGTTGGATCGGATTTGGGACGGCGCCGTAACTGACTTTTTGGATTTCTACTTGCGAGCGTATCACTGGCCAGCCTTTAATTTGGCCGATGTTGCGATTACCTGCGGAGTCGTCATTAGTTTCTGCTGGTCATTTTCGTCATCGAAAGTTGGACCCGACAACCGGGTTGAGGAGTGAAGGATCATGCCATGCGAACCTGCTTCCCTCTACGTAGAGAAGATGGTGCGCGTCTCTCGCGTTGACGATCGTTCCGGCCCCTGACTTATGGCCGCTTCGGGTTGATAGTGGATCTGAACGCTAGTAATCCAGGAGGCCCGCTTCCAGCTATGAAGCAGACGGGCATCGTCAACTTAACCGGCCGAAATCATGTACGACCTGGATCGTCGCCCGATCAGACGGCCGAAGAAGCACCAGTCCATAGAACGAACGAGCCGCTGCCAAGGTCTTTGTAACTGGCTCGGTTGAGCAGATGACACTGGTGGTAAAAGGTTTTGTAGGTAGCGGCGTAGACCGCAAGGAAACGTTGTGCGAATCCTGACCGAAACCACGCTTGTCGCTCTCCTCGTTGACGTACTACATCATGCTGAAATATTGCCATGACCAAACTACTTGAACTAGCGCTAAATACCAAGTGCCAACACGGCAACAAGCAACGCGTCGTCTAATAGGCTTCCTCAGTCTAATCAGAAGGATCAACTTGTTTCTCGGCATGAGAACCGCCCTCGACGACGACAGGACAAACGAGTGGCTCGCCTATTTTCTTCGCAGCAAACAGGACTGAGAAGCCGAGCATGCCGACCCCCAACATGCCAAACTCTTGGCCGTCGAATGGCAAAATGGAAACCAGCCCGGCGGCGCCCACCAAAGAGAGTACAGGGCTGAGGACGAACGTGCCGCACGCAGCACAGCCGATACCAAGAAAGCCGCTTACAAGTCCACCAAGTCCTGCTGCGGCACCCGCTTGGCCCGTCTGAGTGTTCAATCGTCTTCGCTGGTTCACATAGTACGTCACCATCGCAACGTTCATTCCAAACAAGACAGCGATTGCGGTCGTATACAAGCCAGAAAAGAACGTAAAATTAGTCGTGATCGACCCAACCAGACTCGTGAGAATTTTGGCCTTGTCGAGCAGGGGTATCGAAGATGAGACAGTGATCTGCCAAACAAGTTCCAAGTTCGGTAACCAGGTCGCGAGAACGAGCACGAGAATCGCAACAATTATCGCGGGAAAAACGTAGGTCCACTCCTTGAAAACACAAATCAGCGCCTGGACAATCATCGGAACTCAATTCTTTGTAAGAGCCACCTCAATGATGGATTTGAAAGTCGAAAACGGCTGGGCGCCGCTTATCGGGAGCACTTCCCCATTGGGTGCGATTACGACGATATAGGGCGTCCCGGTGCCCCCCGAAGCAATAGCGTCCTGAAAATCTGCCTCGATATGACCGGCATATTTGCCGCCGCGCATATCGCCAACAAGACATGCCTCGAACAAATCGCGGTCCAGGCCAATCTCCTCAGCGATTTCAGGCAGGAGTAATAGGTCAAGGCCGTCATTTGACGGCGTAATTTCGAATAGCCTGTCGATATACGCCCAAAAAGCGTCATTCCCGCCGAGCTCGTTGGCACATTCGCTCGCCTGTGCTTCTTTCCGCGCCTTCGCATGAAGGGAATCGAGCGGGAAATGGCGGTATACCCATGCGACTTCACCAGTCTCACCGTACTCGGTCATAATCCGCTTCAAGGTGGGATGAAGGCTCTTGCAGAACGGACACTCGAAATCGGAGAACTCTAGCAAGATTACTGGTGCGGCAGGGTCGCCAAGAATATGGTCCTCGTCGCCAACTGGCCTGACGGCTCCAGCCGCATCTTGCCGCGTCTGATCGGCCACCTGCTGTTGTTGGGCACGAAGTTCCTGGATCGCTTCGGCAATCACCTCTGGGTGACTAAGGATGTAACTTCGTATTATCTCTTCAATAGTCTTGCTGTCTTCAAGATCGAAACTGCCGACAGCCTGGCTCTGGTGAGTTGCCATGGCTGGCAAGCTCAGCGTCAGGCCTATCGCTAGTGTGACGGCGACAACGGCCATACCTAGAAAAGCCTTCAGGTCGTTGTACATCGGCGAGACTGGATGTCGTTCGTCGTTCAACATCGGTCGTTCAACTTTCCTGGCGATTGGCTCTTTCCTCGTGATCGTCATTGGTTCGACAAACGGCCGCTTGCTAACCCGACGCCCCCGGCTAATCTTCTTCACGAGATTTTGTGTCTACAACCGTTGCCGATCTTTCTTTGGCCTTCGGATTGTCGGACGAGCAGGACTTCCCTCCTCCCTTCATGCAGAGACCTAGCGCGCACATCACGGCACAGGGCGCCAAGGTCAAGAGGATCGGCGCAATCCCAATTGCGACCAGCCAGCCCCAGTTGAGAGCAGCACCAGCTCCCAAGGTTACCACGGCCGATAAGATCAGGCCTCGGCGTCCGCCCAAGTACGGACGAACCCGGTTAGTCGCGTGCCGTGCGTAATATCGAACAAGCTCAATCGCATCCTTGGTTAACGACGTCTCAGATGCCTTCGTTGTTTCGTTTGATGTGCTCATCGTTCACCTCGTGCGATTGTGTTGACTGTGTATAAGGCTTTCACCTGCTGGAAGGTCAAACACCATCGGATTTTCGTTGGTTTGTGTCAGAGTAAACATTCTGCAACTAGCCGATGTTGCCTAGCACAGGGAACATATCGAGCAGCCAGTAGGAAAATGCGGAAAGCTGGTCGGTAATCATGGCGATGCCCATAACGATCATGATCACACCGGCTGCAATTTGAAGCAGACGACCTGCGCGACCGAACAACTTGAGACGAGCGGCGAGACCGTCAGTGAATGCAGCTGCAAGCAGGAACGGTACGCCGAGCCCGATTGAGTAGACAGCGAGCAGCATCACGCCGTCGGCCACTGTGACCGACGTAGCGCTGACCGTCAGAATGGCACCTAGGACCGGCCCGATGCAGGGCGTCCAGCCAAACGCGAATGCCAGCCCCAGAAAGTATGCGCCAAGGGGTCGGCCGCCAGGAATTCTTGCGTGAAAACGGACATCGCGTTGAAGCCAAGGCAGCCTCAACATTCCAAGCATGAACAATCCGAACACAATGATGATCGCCCCGCCGACGATGTTCGTTTCGTAGCGATAACGTAAAAGCAATTGACCGAGGGCGGTGGCACTCGCCCCGAGAGCGACGAACACAGTGCTGAATCCGAGAACAAACAAGAGACTCAAGGACAACGCTGGCAGCCTGGCCGCTGGACCTCGCGGCTTCTGCGCGCCATGCAGAGTTTGACCGGCCACGTAGGAAACATAACCAGGCACCAATGGTAGTACGCAGGGCGATAGGAAGGAGATCGTACCCGCGGCGAAGGCTGTTAGGACGCCTATACTTGATAGTTCAAGCATGTGTTCTCACAGGGCGGCCTCAGTCGACCACTCAAGATGAATAGACATCTCATCGCCAAGTCCGTAGGTGGCAGCCATTGACGCACCGGCATGCAATCGATGGCCAGCCGACGAGTGGCGAGTTCTGACACTCTTGTCTTAACAATGCCATTCAGACACATCATATGATCTGCCTCCGTCTCAGCCGCTTCGACGACATGTTTGGTTACCATCCAAACAGACTAAGGAGTTCGTTCCAGAAGCCCTGTTCACTGTGACCGTGAGGGGCGCCGGCATTCGTAAGACCATTGATAAACAGAACCAGATTAGTTGGCTCAAATCGGAGGCCATGGAAGTTTCCGCGCCATCGTCCCTGACTGTCGATAACATGTGTCACCACTCCGTGAACCTGATAGCCGTCCTCGGTCAGTGTGAAAGTGTGTCCGAAGCTTTCGGCGAGTGTCCGGGTGATGTCCTCCGGTTGGTCCGGCGTCTTCGTGAGGAAGATCCAGTTGGCGGAGTCGAGTCCGTGTGCCCGACCGTAGTCACTCAGCACCTCGGGCGTATCATTCTCGGGGTCCGTTGTGATGGTAATGAACTGGACCAGCTCCTTCATCGGCGTCTGGTTGACCATCTCTTGTACTTCGGCGATGCGCTCGGCATGAAGCGGGCAGACATCGGGGCAGCCGGCGTAGATGAAATTGAGCACAACGACTTTGCCTAGGAAATCCGAGAGCCGAACAGGTTCCCCATCGGTCGACTGCAAAGAGAAGTCCGGTGACTCGCGGTCGAGCGGCTGGAAGAACTCCTCTTTGTCACCTAGCATTGCCTCGAGATCGTCAAGCGAATGCGCCGAGGCCGACGTTACGCTTGCGACAGCGAAGGCCAGTACCGCAAGGGCCGCAAGAGCCTGTCTCATCGAAGACAACTTCGGGGCGAAAGCGTGAGGGGCCGGCCGGAGGCACGCACCTCCGGCCTGACCTTCCTAAGTATCACCCCTCGTTCTCAACCGACAAATCTTGCTTCTCCTGCGTCTTCGTCCCGTGGTCGGCCATGTCCTGCATCATTTCGTTACAGGTCGTCATCATGTCACTCATCTGCTGCATCATGCCCATCATGTCCATCATTTCGCCCTGGCCGCTCTGCATCACGTCGCTGGGCGCTTCGGAATCGGGGGTATCGGCATAGGCGTAGAGAGCCGACCCAGCCATAAAGACGGTAAGGACTGCCGTAACGGTCATGATCTTCTTCAGAGGCTTGCGCATAATTTGGTTTCCTTTCGTTTGCCGTGCCAGTGCGGTGTCACACTGGGAGCGACGGCACTCATCTCGCCCAGTCATATGTCTGCGCCACCTCACAACGTTGGTCTCAAGAAGCTTGGTGTTTTCGGGTGCAGGAACGTTAAAGGTCAATCGTGTGGTCCTCATGCCAACTTGTGCTTCTGTTTCGAAAACGTTCAGGGGCCGGATGTTGTGGTACCGTGTTTGCCCATTGGACAGTTGCACTCACCGCCGGTGGTCATCACGAGAAGCCGACTCAAGAAGCTCACCATGGCCTCGCTGTCCCACACCGCCGGACCGACGAGACGGCCCAACTCGCGCCCGCTTGGGCCGATCAGCAACGTCGAAGGAATGCCAAATACGGCGAGATCTTGGGTGGCTCTGCCCGTAGGATCGACGTAGATTGAGAGGGCCCTCAAGTCCAATTCCTCGTAAAATTCCCTCACCGGAGTCAATCCCCCGCGGTCGATTGATAGGGGTAAGACTTGGAAGTCAGAACTGCCAAGCCTGGCCTGTAGGCGGTCAAGTGCCGGCATCTCCTCGCGGCATGGAACGCACCAAGTCGCCCAGACATTGAGAAGCACCATCTGTCCGTCGAATGGTTCCAGTGTCATGTCGCGACCTTCGCCATCCATAAAGGCGAACTGCGGCAGGGGTTTTGGCGTGTCATGCAGCGGAATGGCGAGATCCGTCTCCGGCAGCATGCCTTCACCAAGCGTATCCGGTGCTAGCGACTCGATTGTCCCTGCCGTATCGTCCATCGAGATGAAGGTTGCTCCAACGACAAGGGCGGTGAGTGCGGACGCTAAGGTGGCCAAAATTACGATGCGGCGCATGGCAACGTCCTTTGGAAGATCAAAGGGGCCCGTCCGGCCGTGCGGCCTAACTTCCTGCCTACATCGCTCATTGTCGGAGCTCCTGAAGCAACGGAGCTATCGTGTCCCGATACACGTCTGGAGTGATCGGCCCGATCTGCTTGAAGACAATCCTTCCGTCTTCGTCGACGACAAACGTTTCGGGTACGCCGTAGACGCCCCAATCGATCGAAACTCGGCCGTTGAGATCGGCGCCGGTCCGCGTATACGGGTCGCCGAGTTCGTCGAGCCACTGGGCAGCATCCTCGGGACTATCCTTGTAATTAATGCCGTGGATCGGAACGATGCCCTCCTCCCTGAGTCTCATGAAGACCGGATGCTCCAGACGGCAGGACGTGCACCACGACGCGAATACGTTGACCAGCGACACTTCTCCCTTGAGATCCGAGCTCGAAAGACCCAGCGTTCGTCCCTCAACAGGTGGTAGGGCGAACTCGGGGACCGACTTGCCGATCAGTGCCGAGGGGATTTCCCCTGGATCTCTTGTGAGCCCCACGCCGAGCGCCACAACAAGTGCTATGAACAGGATGACTGGGACAAAGAACGCTAATCGCGGCCGGCTCTTTTGCTGGTCGGTTCGTGAAACAGTCGGCGACGGACTAGCCATCATCATGTCGTCGCCGAGATTCGAAGAACAGGTACTTGACGAGTGCCGCTACGCCGAGAATGAGCAACAAGAAGACGAGCAGCCAGATCAGTCCCATCCCCCAGGCCATCATGCCGCCCATGCCGCCCATGCCGCCCATGCCGCCCATGCCGCCCATCATGCCGCTTGGATCAGTCATCATCGAGCTGCCTCCTGTTTATCAACATGTGCAGTGGTGGGCACTGTCTGCCACGCAATGCGGTGCCAGCTGCAACTCCGCTCATTCGACCGCGTAGACCTGTGGTGCGCCTTCGCCGACCTCATAGATTGTGAAAGGGGCAGTCTTGCTACCTCCCATACCGGGTGATCCCAACGGCATGCCGGGCAGCGTGACCCCGATGATATCGGGGCGCTCGGTGACGAGTTGATTGACGGTGTCCACCGGCACGTGACCACTGACGACATAACCGTCGATGAACGCGAGATGGCAGCCCTGAAAATCTTCGGGGATACCAGCCTCTCGGCTCATGGCTACAAGTTCGTGGGTCGGTTCGACGGTGACGGTGAAACCATTCTCGCGCAGATAGTCGGCATAGTTCTCGCAGCAACCGCACTGAGGATTTTTGTAGAGGGTTACTTCTTCGGCCTGAGCATTTGGACTGGCAAGCAAATAACTTCCCCCGGCAATCGCGCCTGCGGCTGCCAGGGCCATGATTATCCTAAGCATCGTTGTTGTCTCCTTGTGTCGAGGTTGAGGCGACGCGGATGACACCCATCATCCCGGACGCCAAGTGTTCGAGGATGTGACAGTGGAACATCCAATCACCAACATTGTCGGCTACGAACGCGATTTCGACCCGCTCGCGCGGCGCCATCAATACCGTGTCCTGCCACTCGCGGTACGGTGTCGACTTGCCGTTGCGGGACAATACGCGGAAGGAGTGGCCGTGCAGATGGATCGGATGATGCCATGCGGTCGCATTGGTCATGGCGATGACGTGACTTCGATCTTGTTCGAGGGTGAGCATTGGGTCCATGACGTGGCCTTCGGCGGCCACGCCGTTGATGAACCAGATCTTGCCGGAGTGCATCATATCCATCATGGAACCCATGTTCCCCATCATCCCGCTGGAGGAACCGTCGCCCATACTGCCGCCCATTTCCTGCATCACCATTCCGCCCATCATGCCACCGTTGAACACGACGTCGTGGCGAACGGCATCGCCCAGGTCCGGTTCCGGTAGAGGATTGGCCGGAAGCGCTATCGGCCAGTCCGGCGCATGGTCCCTGAGCGGCGCGTCGGCATAGGCGAGATCGACAAGCCGATATTCGAGCCCTTGGTAATACCCGTCGATCACCGAGAGATTGCTGCTTGGCTCGCCCGTCATGTCGAGAACTAGATCAACGCGCATGGCCGGACCCAGAACGACCAGACCATCGTTGGGTGTGTGTGGTGCCACCGGTTGGCCGTCGAGTGCGATGACGAGCGGTTCGTGGCCCTGGAAGTCAAGGCCGAAGATTCGCGCATTTGCCGCGTTGATGAGACGCAAACGGATTCGCTCTCCTGTTCGTACTGCAAACGCGTCCGGCACCTGGCCATTGATCGTGACCGTGTTGCCGACCCGACCGTTGTGGCTCATGTCGTGACCATTGCCGAAGTCATCGCTGATTGCGGCGGACGGCGTGAGCCGCCAATCGTCCAGCACCCAGGTCACGTCACGGTCGACGCGGACCGGTTCGGACTCTTCAATGATGAGAGGACCATATAGGCCACGTCCAACCTGCTCGAAGCCGCGTAGGTGCGGGTGATACCAGAAGGTTCCGGCGTCAACGGCGTCGAACTCGTAGGTAAATGTTTCGCCGGGGTGGATCGGCTTTTGCGTTAGGTACGGCACTCCGTCCATGGCGTTCGGCACGCGCAGGCCGTGCCAGTGAACGGTCGTCTCCTCGTCGAGACCGTTCTCGACAGCTATACGGAGACGATCACCTTGGCGCACGCGGATTTCCGGACCGGGGACGCTGCCGTCGTAACACCAGGCGGCCGTTTGCCCATTCAGTTCAGGGACAATGCGGACGCGGCCAGGTGCCGCCCGCAGTCCCACCTCGGTTGCAGGCGCTGCGTGGACCGACGATGAATGCGAGAAAGGAAGCATCGCACCGGCGGCAGCACTCGATGCAAGAAAAGTGCGACGCGTCAGAATCGACGAATGAAAACTGGACATCGGTGACCCACCCTGTAGGCCGTCTGTCTGGATTGCAGGATGTCGCCTTGGTCGCATCCCGCGGTACAGTTGCAACACACGTTGTATCTACACCGTGCATCGCAAGCCGACGCCGCTATCCGGATGAAGATCCGGCCGGCGTCAGTTCAGGGTGAGAGATCGAGGAGGATCCGGGTCGGGATGGCCCGCGCGACCCACGTCATTGCGCGGGGCAGTTTCGGCGGTGTGTTGCCCAACCAGAGATTGGAGACCTTTGTCAGCATCCACCATCGCCAAGAGAGGCGACACGCAGACGTTATCGCACAATGATGTGGAGTCATCGTCGCTGCCACAACCATCACAATCGGCCATGTCCATACCGGCAGCATCTGACACGGCCACACTCGTCGCGTTTGCCGTATTCACTACAGCCCCCGCCACAAACGCAGCGAGAAGTGCAACAAGTGATATGCGCAAGAAAGTCTTCACAAGCGGACAGATTGGGTATTTTCACGATTTTGTCAAGACTCGCATTGCCGCCGGCGACGAGCTTGCCACCTCGGCCCACAAGGTCTCGGGCTTGGGCGAAGCGATCGAAATAGCAGTGGCAAGCCTCCTGCATCTCCCACCCAGTCCGTCCGATTTCAACTTGATCGAAATAACCTTCTCGAAGCTCAAGACACTTCTGTGAACGGTGGGTGCTCGATGATTAGACTGCCTCTCTAAACAAAGCGTCGATGACCGGGCACTCGGGCACCTCTCCGCCGTCGCATTGGGAAGCCATATCTTTCAGGACTCTTTCCAACCTGCGAAGATCAACAATCTTGAGGCGTACTTGATCAACATGATCGAGGGTGATCGCCTTCACCTCGGCACATGAGTAGTCTCCGCCATCGACAAGACGAAGCAGGCTGCGCACCTCTTCCAATGTAAATCCTAACTCGCGGCTTCGACGAATGAAGGTTAGCCGTTTCAAGTGCTCGGCACCGTATAGCCGGTAACCGCCCTGGGAGCGAGGTGGCGGGGGCAGCAGTTCAATCCGCTCGTAGTAGCGGATCGTCTCGATGTTGCAGCCGGTGCGCTTTGAAAGCATTCCAATTTGGATGGGCGCCATGCTTTTTTCCTTGAGCCTGTAGTTACTACAGACGCCACTATATCAAGCAAGGCGACAAACGGGAGCCTGAGATCGTGACCGAAGTTCAGGACGCGGCACCGACCGCGAAGCAACAGCATCAAGCCAGGCCGGCCGTGGTGGCGGGCGCAAGCGTACTCGGCGCTATTGCGGCCTCGTCATGCTGCATTGTCCCCCTGGTGCTTTTCAGTCTCGGTGTCAGCGGTGCATGGTTGGGCAATCTGACCGCTCTTGCACCGTATCAGCCGATCTTTGTCACAGTCACGGTCGGCTCACTCGTTGGCGGGTTCTGGATGGTGTACCGCAAGCCAAAGGTGGCCTGCGCGGAAGGGGCGCATTGCGCGCGCCCAGTCCCCCGCCGGATTGTAGAGCTCGCGTTGTGGAGTGCAACAGCGCTGGTCATTGTGGCCGTGGCTTTCCCCTTTGTTGCGCCGGCACTGCTGGGTAATTGAACGAAGGAGAATGTGGACCATGAGACAGCTTCTTGCCGCCATGACTACCGTCATGACACTGGCAGCATCCCACGGTGCCTTGGCCGATGAGCAGACTGTCACCCTCACGGTGGACAACATGTCCTGCGTGACTTGTCCTTATATGGTGCAACGAACGTTGGCAGATGTGGATGGCGTGTCAGACGTTGACGTGTCCTTCGAGGACAAAACCGCTGTCGTGATCTTCGACGATAACAAGACCGATGTGGCCGCATTGACGGCAGCTACCACTGCCATCGGGTTTCCCTCTCAGCTTGTTGAGGTGGCAACGCCATGAGCCACACGCCGATTTTGGCATTCGCTGCCGCAGCCCTCATAGCCCCACTGCTCATCGTTTGTTGCCTCGGCCCTACAGTCGCGATTTTGGCTGTTGTCTGGACATCAGGTTGGCTTAGCGGGCTAGATCTCGCCACGACAGCGGCACTGGCTATCCTGGCCGGAGTTTTTGCCTATGGGCTCCTCTGGTCAAGGAAATTGAAAGCCGGTGGCAATGACGCCAGTCATGCTCTCCGCTCACTACCATTTGACAGAGGTTCGATGTGACCAACCGTAAACTACTTGGCATCGGCATATCGGGAACCGTGATAGCCGCCATCTGCTGCTTTACGCCCGTTCTCGTCATTCTCGTCGGATTCGCCGGACTGTCGGCGGTTGTCGGCTGGTTGGACTATGGCCTATTCCCAATTTTGTTCGCTTTTATGGCGTTGGTCGCCTATGCGCTCTATCTGCGCTTTGGTCGCGTTGGTCGATCGCCAGTGTTGGTGATCGCGGCCGCTGTTGTCATGCTTTCCGCTGTGCTCTTCTGGCTAGAGTTCAAGTACGCACTGGGTGTTTTCATCGCAACTGGCGTCGGGATTGCCCTTTACGCCTTGTACCTGAGCGTCCGTGCGCGGCGGGGAAACCGTCGGGTGCCTGAAACTAGGGAAACTTTCTCATGAGCAAAATTTGCTGCCCACCATCGAACAGAGAGGATCGCTTCGATCTTGCTGTCATTGGTGCAGGGTCGGCTGGCTTCTCCGCGGCAATCACGGCCGCCGATCAGGGCGCGCACGTGGCGCTGATTGGTCACGGAACAATCGGTGGAACCTGCGTCAACGTTGGCTGTGTGCCGTCAAAAACCATGATTCGGGTAGCGGAAGCACTGCACGGCGCGCACGCGGCTGCTCGGTTCGATGGAATCGTTGCCGAGAGCCGCGTTGTCGATTGGCGAAAACTCGTCGCGCAAAAAGACGAACTCGTTGGAACACTCCGGCAGCAGAAATACATTGATCTACTGCCGGCTTACAACAGCATCGCTTATTTGGAAGGTGCGGCGCGGTTCGGGGCGGACGGCATTGCTGTCAACGAAACAACTCTGTCGGCAGCGAAGACCATCATCGCGACCGGATCATCGGCAGCCGACCCGAAGATTCCGGGTTTGGACAACATTTCGTATCTCACGAGCACAACTGCACTCGAACTAACGAAGTTACCTCGATCCCTTCTGGTAATTGGCGGCGGCTATATTGGCTGTGAGCTTGCGCAGATGTTTGCGCGCGCCGGTGTAGAGGTCTCACTTGTAACCCGTAGCCGTCTCTTGCCCGAGGCGGAACCAGAGATTTCGGAAGCTCTAACAGAATATTTCAAGGACGAAGGGATCACGTATCGATCAGGGCTCAGCTATCGCCAGATTGTAGCCACGACAAGTGGTGCCGCCTTGACAATTGACCAGGGCGGCAACGTCGAAACGATAGAGGCTCAAGCAGTCCTGGTTACGACAGGACGCCGACCAAACACAGTCGGGCTTGGACTTGCGGAAGCTGGGATAATGCTCGGAGAGCATGGTGGTGTACTCATCGATGACCGTATGCGCACGACAATTCCGGGTGTGTACGCAGCTGGCGATGTAACCGGACAAGACCAGTTCGTCTACATGGCGGCTTATGGGGCGAAGCTTGCGGCGCTCAATGCCCTAAACGGCGACAGCCTCAGCTACGACAACAGTGCGATGCCCTGGGTCGTCTTTACCGATCCCCAGGTTGCCGGTGTTGGGCTCAGCGAGACCGCAGCGCAATCGGCTGGCTATACAACAAAAGTGTCGGTGCTCCCCTTGAACCATGTTCCCCGTGCACTGGCCGCACGAGACACTCGGGGCCTCATAAAATTGGTTGCGGACACCAAGACTGATCGACTTCTGGGCGCACAGATCCTCGCCCCCGAAGGTGCGGACAGCATTCAGACTGCCGTTCTTGCTATCAAACTTGGGATGACGGCCAAACAGCTAGGGGAAACGATCTTTCCCTACCTCACGACCGTCGAAGGCTTGAAGCTTGCCGCTCAGACCTTCGACATGGACGTGACCAAATTGTCGTGTTGTGCGGGCTAGGAACCGGAAAAGCGAAAACGGGAGCGCCCCATGTTGAAGAAGTGTGATTTTTACACGGTCGCCGCCCCGTTTGCGTTGATCGTGGGGTTCTGCTGGGTCTACGTCGCTATGGTCTTCCTGAAAATTCCCGGGTGGCCGGCTATGGTCGGGATGGCCGGCTATTACGCAGTAGGCGGCCTCGCTTGCCATGAGCGACATGACAATGGGTCAAAGTCGCTCAAGGGGTTGATGCTCGGTGTCGTTGCTAGTTGGGTTGCAGTGTCGGTCTGGACGTACTTTTTTAAGGGCAATCCTGTCGCCATGGGACTTGCGATGGGGATCATCGTTGTCGCACTTGTCCTGTCGACCAAGCTGCGCTTTTGGGGCGACAACCATTTCATTGCGATGCCTCAAGCTTTCCTGGGTGCGACGATCTATTTTGGCTTGTTCAACACCTTCATGATGGCGGAGGGCGCACAGCCCGGATTGCTGTTTGGGTCATTACGATCGCTGGCGCTCATGGGGCCAGCACAGCCTCATATTGCTGGTGTTCTCGGTGTTCTTTCGGTTCTGGTCGGCGTGCTTTTGGGTCTGGTTCACCAGAACGTCTCTCTCTATTTCGCAGGGGCGAAACCTTCGTATGACAAGTCATGAACGATGTGGCTCAAGAGCAACGAGATTGGGTCGGCAGTCCGTTCAGCCGCATTGTTGCGTGGGGTCTACCAACAGCCGCGTTGGCCGTCGGTACTTTCTTGGACCCATCGGCCAGAACATGGATCTGGGCCGTGGCTCTTGCCTGGATGGGGATTGCGTGCGTGGCCAATGCAACGCGCTGTGGCCGTCGGCACTGTTACCTTACCGGGCCGTTCTTCCTCGTAATGGCCGTAGCGGTTCTGCTTCATGGGCTCCAAATTGTGTGGCTTGGACCGCAGGGTTGGCTGTGGCTAGGAGTGGTGTTTGTTGTCGGTGGCTACGGCGTACTTTGGATTTTGCCGGTGCTTGTCTGGGGCAAGTTTGTACGTCGATAAGACGGCCATGGCCAACATCCTGATAAATAACCACTAGCGGCACAGGCAGCGGGTCAGTTAGAGCCCTGCCCCTCCTTCCCGTCTATAGCGCATTGAATGATATCAAGGTTGCAGCTGTGATGTTCAGTGCACCATACTTCGCACTTCTGCGCGAGATCTCGCGTTGGATATTTGAAATGACAGACTGGACATTCGTATGTTGTGTTTGAGGTCATGTATCTGACAATTAGCTATGAGCGGGTCTTCACATACGGAAGAGGTCAACAGCACCTCAGATATGATCTTGAGTTGGTCGACCTCCACTATTTTGGAGGACGTGTACTAGATAGTACCACGTCGCCAAGTGTTTCTTTCACAAGGTGCACGCGACAAATCGCGTGTCACGGGCTTGGCAGACAAAACGCATGCAAGATTGCGGCATCGGTGCTGCACAGAGGAACAGCGGCGCTCTGGTGAAAAGCGGTACTGAAGACAAAGAGGGTGTCTCTGTTCCAGTCGTAGACCAATATCCACGTCTGCTCGCTCCGTCACCACGACATTCAAAAAAAGACTTTACTCCGTATCATAGTACGGAGCCTAGGCTGTGTCTGTGAGGATGAAATGATGAATGGCGAGACGATCAGTAAAGCTGCCCGGAAAGCCGGTGTTGGTGTGGAAACAATCCGCTTTTATGAGCGGAAAGGGCTCATAGAACAGCCTCCAAAACCGAGGTATGGCGGCTACCGGATGTATCCAGTCGAGACGATTGAGCGCATCAAGTTCATTCGGGAAGGGCAAGAGCTTGGTTTCTCGCTTCGGGAAATCGACGAATTGCTGTCACTGCGGGCGGACCCGTCGAGTGACTGTGGCGATGTCCGCAAGCGAGCCCAAAGGAAGCTAGCTGAAGTCAACGACAAGATAACGCAGCTTGAGTGCATCAGGGCAGGGCTGGAACAAGTGATTGCAGCCTGCCCCGGCAAAGGAGCGCTCAGGGCTTGCTCCATTATGGAGGCACTTGAAGGCTCCGATGGTGCTCACGCGATCACAAACCAAAAAAAGGAACCAGACTTATGACCGAAAAACGCAAAATCGAGATCTTTAGTGCAGGCTGTGCGGTCTGTGAGGCAACAATTTCGCGGGTGAGAGAACTTGCCTGCACGTCGTGTGAAGTCGTTGTACTCGACATGAGAGACCCTGACGTGACCCGACGGGCCAAGGATTTGGGTATCCGCTCGGTGCCTGCTGTGGCAATTGACGGCAAACTTGCCGATTGCTGTGCAGGCCGTGGACCGGACGAGGCGAGTTTGCAGGCGGCCGGTCTCGGACAACCCCTTTCGTAAGGGATGCCATGAATGATCCGAAAAAACGACCGCAGCTATGGCGTGTCCTTCTCGCCGTCTGCTTTGTGAGCACCCTCTGGGCAGACACGGGGGCGGCACAGGATGCAAAGCCTGTCTATACGCTGCAAATTGACGGACTAGCCTGTCCCTTTTGCGCCTATGGCATCGAAAAGCAACTAGGCGCCATTGAAGGCGTCGAAACAGTCGAAACTGATATCAAGTCTGGCACCGTGACAGTCACAATGCAGGAGGGGGCTTCCCTAGACGAAGGAGCGGCTAATGGGGCCGTTGAGGCCGCCGGGTTCACGTTGCGTGGTTTTGAACAAGAAGTCGCAACTAACTGAACATGCACCTTCGCAACGTCTACTTAGCAAGTATGGTAATGGTCGTCTGGGCCGGAGTGGCTGAGGCCGCGCCTCAGACTTTCAACACAGCGCTGCCTGTCGCTGAGGGCGAGTTCGTTTTTCGCGAGCAATTTGTCTATCGAAAGGCGACCGACGACCCAAGCCCAGCCGACCGAGATCTGCAAGTGCTTGGCGGCATTTCTGTCCTTGGGTATGGGGTGAGCGGTGACCTCGCTATCTTCGGCGTGCTTCCCTATCTGGACAAGGAGCTAGATGTTACGACAACGGGGGGCCAGCGTGTTACGCGGCAGACAAATGGCATCGGTGACGCCCGCTTGTTCGGTCGCTACACCGTCTATCAGGATGACGCGCCGGGGCGTACTTTCCGCGTCGCACCGTTTCTTGGCCTTGAGCTACCAACGGGAGATGACGACGACAGCGACAGCCTTGGGACTTTGCCCGCTCCCTTGCAGCTCGGCTCGGGTTCCTGGGATCCCTTTGGTGGTGTTGTTCTCACTTATCAGACCCTTGATTTTCAGATAGATGCCCAAGCCAGTTACAAGGCTAACACGGAAGCAAACGGCTTCGCGTTTGGTGATGAGGCCCGCCTCGATGGTTCCCTTCAGTATCGACTGTGGCCACGCGAGCTGGGCTCCGGGGTGCCAGCCTTTCTCTACGGGGTTCTTGAAGGGAACCTCATCAATCAGGCCGAGAACGAGGTGAATGGTGTCAAGAACGCCAATTCCGGCGGCACCTCGTTCTTTCTCGCTCCGGGACTTCAGTACGTTACGAAGCGATGGATTTTGGAAGGCATCGTCCAGGTCCCCGTCGTTCAAGACCTTAATGGCACGGCTTTGGAGGATGATTTTATTTTCCGCGCCGGGTTCCGGCTCAACTTCTGAGGTGCTGGAGCGATGTGGAAAAAGCTTCTCAGGATTGCCGGTACATGTGTGTTGGTCCTCGCTGCTTTGGTTGTGGGCGCGTGGTTGGCGTTTGTGCCATCTGCCAAAGAACCGGACTATCAATTCATGTCTAGCTGGGGTGACGAGGGAACCGGACCAGGACAATTCCACGACCCCACAGGTATTGCCATTTCAGGCAATGAGGTTTTTGTGTCAGATGCCCGGAACGGGCGCATTCAGGTCTTCGACGTGGTGGGCAAATTCCTACGGTCCTTTGGAGGGGTCGGGGATGGTCCCGGTGAGCTTGGCCGCCCCATGAACTTGGTCGTCCAGGGTAGCGAGCTTTATGTGCCTGAGTATTTCAATGATCGCGTCCAAGTGTTCGGGCTGGACGGAACGCCCGAACGAATAATCGGCGGGCCGGGCAGCGGCCCCGGACAATTTAACGCCCCTGGCGGGATCGCTGTGGGCTTGGATGGATTTCTCTATGTGGCCGATTTCTATAACCAGCGCGTCCAGAAGCTAGAGCCCGACGGCACCTTCGTCAGCCAGTGGGGTAAGACCGGTGAAGTCGGCATCTGGAAGAATGAGTTCAATTATCCAACGGATGTGGCACTCGGACTGGACGGCACGCTCTACGTTGCTGACGGCTACAACGACCGGATACAAGCCTTCGACCCAACCGGAGAGTTCTCCCACAAATGGGGCGGACCATTCGCTATAAATGTTTTCGGCCCATTCAACGGCTGGTTCACGACCGCAACCAGTGTCGCAGTAGACAGCTATGGCAATGTTTTTGTCGCGGATTTCTACAATCACCGGGTTCAGAAATTCGCCGCGAATGGCAGCTTCTTGACGAGCTTCGGAAGGCAAGGCGCTGGGCCTGGTGAGTTTGAATATCCTTCGGCGGTTGCTGTGGCGAGTGACGGCACGGTGTTTGTTGCCGACTTTGGCAACAACCGCATTCAGAGGTGGGGCCAGTAGATTGCCATCCCATGCACTTCTGTTATGCACCGAACAGCGGATGAAATGAGGGGAATAGCGGACATTTGACATGAGTCGCACAATTTCTTTTCTTGCGACATACGTGGGTCAGTCTGAAGGGCTGAAGAGAGAGTACCTGTCTTCGTCCGGCAACGTTACCCGATCAAGAAAAGCGTCTTTCTTCGGATTATCAAGCCACGGGACAGCATTCAGACCGCTGTTCTTGCAATCAAACATGAGATGACGGCCAATCAGCTAGGGGAGACGATCTTTCCATACCTCACGACTGTCGAAGGTTTGAAACTTGCTGCTCAGACCTTCGATATGGACGTGACCAAATTGTCGTGTTGTGCGGGCTAGGAACCGGAAAAGCGAAAACGGGAGCGCCCCATGTTTAAAAAGTTCGATTTTTACACGACCGCTGCACCAGCTGCGCTGATCGTGGGGTTCTGCTGGGTCTATGTCGCCATGGTCTTCCTGAAAATTCCCGGTTGGCCTGCCATGGTGGGTATGGCCGGCTACTACGCGGTAGGTGGTCTCGCCTGCCATGAGCGTCATGACAATGGGTTAAAGTCACTCAAGGGTCTGTTGCTCGGTGTCATTGCTAGTTGGGTTGCGGTAACGGTCTGGACGTACTTTTTCAAGGGCAATCCTGTCGCCATGGGACTTGCGATGGGGATCATCGTTGTCGCACTTGTCCTGTCGACCAAGCTGCGCTTTTGGGGCGACAACCATTTCATTGCGATGCCTCAAGCTTTCCTGGGTGCGACGATCTATTTTGGTTTGTTCAACACCTTCATGATGGCACAGGGTGAATAGCCCCGCGTTTTCTAGACGCCTTCGGTCTTGGTTTTCTGCTGGCGTTCGAACTGGACGGGCGACAGCATCCCGTTTCTCACGTGTTTGCGCTTGGGATTGTAGAACATCTCGATGTAGTCGAACACATCCTGCCTTGCCTCGGCGCGGGTCTTGTAGGTCCGGCGTCTTATCCGCTCGCGCTTCAGCAGGTTGAAGAAGCTCTCGGCCACGGCGTTGTCATGGCAGTTCCCGCGCCTGCTCATCGAATGCTCGAGGTTGTGAGCCTTGATGAACGCCGCCCAGTCCATGCTGGTGAACTGCGAGCCCTGGTCGGAGTGGACGAGCACCTTGTGCTTTGGCTTCCGGCGCCACACCGCCATGAGCAAAGCCTGCAGGACAACATCGGTCGTCTGGCGGCTCTGCATCGACCAGCCGACCACACGGCGGGAGTACAGATCGATCACCACGGCCAGATAGGCGAAGCCTTCGAGCGTCCTGATATAGGTGATGTCGGTGACCCAGACCCCGTCGGGCGCGTCCACATCGAACTGCCTATCCAGCGTATTGTCGACCACCACTGATGGCTTGCCGCCATAGGTGCCGGGCCGGCGCATGTAACCGATCTGGGCCTTGATGCCTGCCAACCTGGCCAGACGGGCCACACGGTTCGGGCAGCACGTCTCGCCCTGGTCCAGCAGATCATCATGAAGCTTGCGATAGCCGTAGATCCTGCCGCTCTCCTTCCAGGCCTTCCGGATGAGTGCGGTCTGGCGGGCATCTTCGCGTGCCCGCTTGCTCAGCGGGTGCTTGAGCCACGCATAGAAGCCGCTCGGATGAAGGCGCAGGCAGCGACACATCGCCCGTACCGAGAACACAGGGCGATGCCCGGCGATGAACGCGAATCTCACTTTGCATCCCTGGCGAAATACGCGGTGGCTTTTTTAGAATGTCGCGCTCCTCGGTCACGCGGGCGAGCTCGCGCTTCAGACGCCTGATCTCGGCATCCTTCCCGGCCTCTCCCGAAGATGCCCTCGCGTACTTCCGCTTCCAGGCGTAGAGCGAATGCTGGCTCACCCCAAGACGCTGCGAAACCTCCGCAACAGGATAGCCGCGCTCGGTGATCTGCGCCACCGCGTCCCGTTTGAAGTCCTCACTGAAATTGGCTTTACCCATCTGTGCCTCCTTGCCTCAAAATTAGGGAAGAAGGCGTCTACAAATCTAGGGGCTATTCACAACGATTGCATTGAGAACACGCAAACGTCGTCTCTCAAACTTGTCATCAAAGATTGGTCTTTCCCAACTTGGCGCGTAATCCGAATCCGACTGCTTTCGTACCCGCTCCTCTTCTTCATCCAGCAAACGGCGAATGTGAGGGTGTGCCTTTTCGGGTAGTCGAGGAACCGTAACTCTTGGAACCATCTCTCTGACGTGTTCTGCGACATCAGAGATGTCGTTCTCGAACACCGGTGGTTCGGGATCCGAGTTAAGAATCTTATCCTTTGTCGGGGTGGAATAGTACCGATCAGCCCGACGGCCGATGCACACTTTGTCGGACATGCCAGGCCCACGTGCTGGTAACTCTTGGCGAGTTACACTCTTACCAGCGGTATGCTTGGCCCAATAGCCACGCGGGGGGTCTCGGAATGTTTGCTTTCTTGCATGCCTTGGCCAGCCCGACATCCGAAAGGCCAAACTCTTCGGCAAGCTTCCTTATCGGCCTAGTCCAAACAAGATCATAAAGCTCCTGGCGAGTGAAGGTGTGAGGCATCGCGCTTCTCCAGCAAATGTAGAGACTGACAATTGGTCAGCCTACATCGGCCTAAGAAGCAGTTAGCTCGCTCGCCGCAGCAGAGTCATGTTCGCATCATGCCCTTTAAACCACCGCCAAATGACTGCGCGTTGAGGCCTCTTGAATCCACGCCTCAAGGTTGAAGTTTCAATCGCCAATACACTATACTTTTAGGTGTAGTAGATTGTCGATAACCACGAGGGTGTCAGCTCTCACCTCAGCGTTGGAGTACCATGCATGAAGCGATGGTCAGCATGGGTGGCAGCGACAGCATTCATAGGTGCGACTTGCCCGTCGCACGCCCAGCCGAGTGACGATGAGGTCCGCCGAATGATAATCGCTGAGTCAATCAGCTCTTATCCTGGACCTTGCGCGTGCCCTTACAACACCGCTAGCAATGGAAGCCGATGTGGCGGCAGAAGCGCCTGGAGCAAACCTGGCGGATACGACCCAATCTGCTATCCCGACGAGATCTCAGACGAACAGGTGGAGAGTTATCGTACGAGGCATGGCCTTCCAGCGAACTGAAATGCGGCCGTGCAACACTGTCAAAAGAATTGCCAGCACCACGACGGAGGCTATGCCCAATGACGACTACCTACATTGCCTGCCTGAGGAAAGACGCCCAAGGTCATCTCGTTGTCACTTTCCCCGATTGCCCAGACTGCAAAGCTACTGGGCGCGATCTAATTGAAGCTGCGGATCGCGCCGTCGACGCACTATCAAAGCACCTCGCAGAATCGGTGGCAGCAGGTGTAACCCTTCCAGTGCCTAGTACGTTTGATGACGTGCTCGAAATGTACGGGCCAGACTCCTCAATCCTGATTGGGGTCGATCCGGAACAGCAATCTAATCCAGCAACTTCCTAACGAGATGCGATTCACGCCGCCTCAATCATCTTGTCGAACTCTTCTAAGATCGCTGGGTAGTGGCCATTGAGGTAGCGTCGGATTTGCTCGTTGTTGATTAACTTGACGATGTATCCCCGTGCCAAGACGAGATCCAGGTGATCAGCAGCGAAGGATCGTTCCGCCAGCCTAAACTCCCGTTCAAGGTTCGCGGATTCCTTTTCCATCGCGGCTGTTTGGTCGGCTGACAAGCCCTTCTTCCGCTTCTTTTTCTCGATCAATTGCACCTGTGGCGTCGCCGCCACCAGTGATTTTGCATAGGGAACCGAGAACTTGTTCATCGCCACCATAAGCTCAGCGGCTTCAATCTGTCGAAGCTGTTTCAACTTCTTTAGCTGCAGGAAAGTGTTCAGCGGAACGTTCTTATCGTTGAGGATAGCCACGACCTCAGGACATATTCCGTTAAGCAGCTGTCTCTTCGCCCGAAGGCTTTTGATGTTGACGTTGAGTGCTTTTGCCAGTCGTTCCTCTGGAACACCTCTCTTAACGGCTTCGAGGATCATCCGGTGCTCCTGAACGATTGTTAGCCGATTGATCCGCTTGTTGTACGTGAAAGACTCATCGTCAGTCGAAACCAGGCAAGTCACTGTGGTGTTGCCGAGATCTTTCAAGACCTCCAGGCGTAAATGTCCATCAACCAGCAGAAACTTCCCTCTTTTGTGCCGAGCAACAACCGGGGGCTCGACCATGCCTACCTCTTCTATTGAAGAGGCAATCTGAACGTACTTGGCGGAATGCTTGATTGAATCGGTGACCAACTTCAACGGCAGGATGTCTTTGATCGGGATGCCCACGCCATCCGGCTCAAATCCGATGGAAACCAACGGCTGTTCATCTTTGTTCATGCGGCTTGCCTCGCGCGCTCAGCAAGATTGGCCGGCATGTCGTGCAAACCCTCGGCACGCAGCAACGTTACGAAATGCTCGTCAGAGAACAGCGTACGTAGCGCCTCGCCCAGAAACGTCAGCTGATCTCGTGCAGCATCAGCCTTGGCCACGAGCTGGCGTTTTCGCTCCGCGTCTTCATGATAGGCCTTGAGGAGCATTGTCGTGGAGACCTCGTGCGCCTTGGGCCGTCGGGTAGGGTTCGCGCCCTTTCCACTACGACGTCGTCTTTCAATCACACGCCTAGCAGCGCGGAGTTCCTTGCCGCGGAGTTTGTTGCTCTCATAGGCGCGCTGCAGTGCTGCTTGGATGTCCGTGTCATCCGCCTCGGCAATGTCCGTGGCAATAGTGATGGGGATCTGTCCGGTCTCGACAGCAGTGAGGAGCTTGTGCTCGCCCTTCGACAATAGCCGCAGAACGTCGCGCACATAGTCAATGGAAAGGCCGGTCTTTTTGGCGATCTCGGCAAGAGAATAGCCGCGCTCTGCCAGATTGCCGATGTTCGTCAGAAGCTCTACCGCACCATGGTTTCGCCTGGCGCAGTTCTCGACCAGGCTCATGACAAGACAGTCGTCTTGTTCGCCTTCGATGACAACGGCGGGTATCACTGGTTGTCCCAACAGTTGAAACGCCTCCAGTCGTCCCTGCCCGCACACCAAGTCGTAGCCCGGGCTGTTCCTTCTGCTGCGCCTGACGGTGATTGGGCGCTTCAATCCGACCCGCTCGATACTTGTCACGATCTCGTTAAAGACCTTGAGGTTTCTGCTCCTGGGATTGATCACCGAAATCGAGTCGATCGGAATCATTTCAACCCGAAGGTTTTGGTTCATGACATGACCTCCATGACGTTGGTTCGGGCCGTCAGCTGAAAGAGCCCATCGAGCACCTCTGTTCGGTAGGCCTCTAAGGCGATCCAGTTGTTCTCTCTCAACCGCATGTACGGGAACGTGATCTCCGCTGTTGGGAACAGGAAGTAGTCGAGTGGAGAACGGTTAAGGGAGTCCATGCGTACAACAAGTGTAAGGTCTGACCGCAGTTCTTCATCTGGCCGTATGAGCCACTTTCTTGTCCCTTCGTCACTGGTACGGCAGCGTGCAACGCAGACATAGATCCGTATCTCATTGTTGACGCTGAGGACCGGGACATCAGTATCCTGCTCAACGCTCCCACCATTCTTCTCAATGACTTGGGTAGAGTGTGCGACGGTCTGGGATTGGACACTTCGGAGGGAAGCGGACTGTTCAAGGTGGCGGTAGTTTTTGTCGCCGTCATAGCCAACAAGCTCATAGGCTTTCCGCAAGCTGCCGAACCGTGTGTGATAGGATCTTGAACATGGCACCTCACGGGCTCGATCGATGGAGTTGCTGGTCAGATAGCCCTGTGAATTCAGCAAGGACCTGAGTGCCTCAAGCATCTCGTCCTCGGTGTAGCGCGGTGTTCGCTCGCTTAGCTTTCTCTGTGCCGCCTCAAACAAAGAGCGCTCAACGATGGGCTCAAACGCGTTCTCGTGCTTGATCCACATGTCCTCGCGATTGCGGGTTCGGTCCGTTCCCAGTTTGAGCGACGTGCGGTTCCAAACATGGTGGCCGATATAGCGTTCGTTGTTCAGGGCCCGATTGACCGAGCCAATTGTCCACGGCTGTCCACTTGCTGTCCTGATGTTGCGCCGATTGAGCTCAGCAGCAATCTTGCTCTCTGAGAGACCCTCTTGGACGAATGCTGTGAAGATCCATTGGACCGCCTTGACCTCCCGCTTTGGACCGGGAACCAGAAGCGTTCGGTCGGAGTGCGCCGCTTTGTATTCGCCTGGCTTTAGGATGCCCTTTGGTCGACCACGATCATCAACAACCATTCGCCTCAGGCCGAAGCCAGGCGGCCCGCCGGTGTAATAGCCAAGTATGACTAGCCGGGAGAGCCCGGCGAACACTTTGGCTGAAAGCTCCCGGCTGTACTCCGCCGCCATAGCGCGTTTGATAGTCTTAACGATGTTCGAAATCGGACTGCCGTCGTTCTCGAACAGCTCTGCGCAGTAGCGAACCTTGATGCCCTCGCGCTTGCAGATGTGTTCGTAGTAGGCGCTCTCATCGATATCCTGAAAGCGGCCCCAGCGACTGACGTCGTAAACCAGGATGACGGAGTAGTCGGCATGGCCTGACTGAACATCCGCAAGGAGTTCTGACAACGCTTCGCGGCCGTCGAGAGTAAGGCCACTCTTTCCTTCATCAGCATAGGTGCGAACCACCTCAAGTCCGTTGCGGATGGCGAACCGGCCTATGGCCTCTTTCTGGTGAGCCGTTGAGTACTTCTGGTGTTCGGTGGACATGCGGACGTACTGGGCAGCACTGATTGTGCCACCTAGCTGCGTGAGGTCATCTGATCCTGCTGTCATCGCATCAGCCGCATACGTCGTTGATGCTAACGATCAGCCTAGATTGGGAGGATCAGGAACATGATTACGAAAATGGGCAACGTTCTTCCGGCCAGCGCTGGCGCCGGTCGACAAAGCCTTCCCTATGCGGCGTTGGTCTCGGGTGCCCTACGCACGGAGCTTGGTGATACCCACCGAGCCCTCAAGACGATCATGATTTGGACAGGCGTGAGCGAGAGGACCGCCAAGAACTGGTTCCTGGGTACCGTGGGTCCTAACGGTGATCACCTTATCAAGCTCGTGAGACATTCGGATGCCGTCTACGAGGCCTTCTTCGCTCGAGCAGAGAGAAATCAGGCGATCACAATCCGAAAGCTCCGTGCGACGCGAGCCGTTGTCCAAGAGCTTTTGGCCCACATCGATCGGCTGACCGACGAGGCTTAGCCTCACAATGGGCCAGGGCGAAGATTCTACTGGACGCAATCTGCACTTGTTCGCATTATGTTCTCACCATGAAGAGAGGCAGATTGGAGCGGAGGGGCTTCATGCGAAACGATCAAACAACAGGTTGGAGTCGGCCGCATGGACGTCCTTTCATCACTCCTCTCCATCATCGAGAACAACTTGGAGGCGCTTGCGCCAATTCTTGCAGCACTCGTTGGGGTGTGGGCTTCAAGTCGGATGACACTGCGTAAGTCCGCTGGATGTGTCGACTGCGAATCCGATCACTCTGTGAACAACGAGGTCACGTTGAATGTAACAGTGAAGTTGAAAGATAACGCTCTATCAAGCCATGCAGCAGATCGGTGTCAGACCAGTGACCAATCTACAAACGACTGAGGTAACAAACCTGACGTTATCGGTCCCGGAATCGATCGAGTAATCTGCATTGTGGAAAATCGGCGCAAAGACGTTGCTTCGCATCAGTCAACTGGAGGCCCACCTTCCACGCGACTCTGCAACAGTGTTTTTGCAACACCGATCGACAGCAGCTTGCGTGTGTTGGTTTGCGTTGCGCAAACGTGGGTTAGCGGACGAATTAGCATAAAAATGAAACGGCAAAGGAGAAGTGAGGCAATAGAGATATGGGCCCCAACGCGTAGCGGGAGCCTAGTTCTCAGGTCAAGTACACGAATCGTCCGGCTGTGTGCTCGTCTCGGAAGGGGCCGCAGTGGGCGGTTTATTGAGTGGCAGTAGATCGCGCCACACCTGTGGCGGGACTGGCAGGCGATTGCAACGGCAGGCGGTCAGGAGTACCGGCCAATGCCCGAGGGCAATCGCCGACAGCCTGTCGAAATGTGGGTTGGCCGCGCATTCGGCAGAGATAAAGTCTAGCGTAGCGCGCGTGCCCGATTCGACCGGGATACCGGTCAGCGCCGCGCCGTGGTTTTCTCCACCGAGATAAACCAGCGCTTCGCTGTCCTCGTCGGGTAGCCAAGTTTGGAAGGTGCAATGCCCCAGATCATTAGCCTTAAATGCGGCGAGCTGGTCGACCACCGCTTCGTTACCAATCGCCGTTGCCCACAGCGCGAGCAGAGGATAGAGGATGCTGCCCTCGGTCGCTTCTGTGCGATACGCCTCAGTAGTTTCTGCCGGATGCTCGACTAGATACCAATAAGACCGGTGAGTCGTCGGGTAGAGTCCGTGCGACTGAAAGGCGAAGATCGTACTGTTGGTGAGCTCTTTAATCCAATCATCGATCGCGTTCCGAAATCGGGGGCGGCTTCCCAGAAGAGTAAAGCAAAGTGCGATATCGATCGCCTGCCAGTCGCCAACCGGTGACAGTAACGCGCGGTTGTTTGCGATGATTGCAATCAGCTGCTCGCAAAGTGCATCAATCCTGCCAATGGTGTCGGCGATTATTGGGATTCGAGGCGAATCTTCAGCATCGTCGAGCACGCTTGGGACGCTGTTAGTACCCGAAGCAAACCAGACTAGCCAGAGACCACGTAGAGCAATACGGCCGATCGTCTCAAAAAGTTTCAGGTTTACATCAATCGAGGCATGAGAACCGACCGCTGCCGAAACCGCATGTCGGACATTGGCAAAGGGCAAGATCTTCTTGCCGTAGAGTTCCTCCCATATCGCAAAATGCAGCTCGACCAAGTCGTTAAAAGCCAGACCGGCATTTTCGGATGCCTTCGACGCCTTGCCGAGATCGTCGTGCAGCATGTGCCAAACATTGAGCGTAGCGAGCTCGCTCGCCCGGTAAGGAGCCTCGACATTGTCTGCCTCGCGCGCCCAAACAAACATAATCCAAAGGCAGATATTGATTTGGCGTGCTCGAGCCAGCCGGCTCATCGGCCGGTCTCCTGTGTCGGCGAGTAACTGTCGAATCAGCTCTGCGAAATGGCCCATTGCGATATCGGGCTCCTCCACCATTGCGACAGCCTTCCGGAGATGTCCGCGCAGCGGCGCCGGAAGCAGCTCTTCTCGCAAAACGCCATCAAGAACCGCCTGTGCGAGACGATCACCGTTCCATTCCTCATAGGTGATCCGAGGGGTCGTGTTGTTCTTGATGTAACCATTGACCTCAGCGCGAACCTGCTCTTCGATGTCACCGCCGAAGCACAGGCAGATCGCGATCGGGAGCTCTGCGTATTCGACAGGAATTCGGGTGGCGATGTAGACGTCGCGGATCTCGTCGAGCGAGGGTCGAAGGCTCTGCGGCGAGGCGGTGTTCCAGCTGTTGCGGTCAAGGTCACCCGATTTTACCGAGAAGAGATGGACACGCTTTACACCGTCCCGTCCTGGCCCGACAGCGGCGACGTCAACACCGTACTGGCGGGTGCCAATCGCTGGCCGCGAAAACACGGTGAAGCCCATCTCGGTTAGCAGGTCGGGCAACACCGCGTCCAGCTCGCCGCGCTCGCGCAAGGATGCCAGATACTCGCGGATGACCAACTTCATCGCGCGATCCGTTCGGCACGGAAGACGCGCAGCTTATAGTCGAGGTTGAACGGTTCGAGCGTGTCGAGCCGCGGCAATTCGACGCTGTGGCTTACTGCGCCTAGCTTCATCTCAAGGCGCTCACTTTGTCCGCTGGGCCGCTCGAAGTAGCTGATCGAGCGGTTGCCGTAGAGCAGTACCGATCGTGAGACGAGCGACGCGAAAACCGATTTGTCTTCTGCTGCTTTGTGTGCAACCTGAAACGACTGGAGTCGCCGTTGATTCTCGATTAGCTTTTCGCGCTCGGAAGGCTGCAGCTCGCGGACATGGCCGATTGCACGCAGACCTTCTAGGTAGCCTTCGAGCCGCTCAAGAAGGGTTAGAACTAAAGGCGTTGCCGCGTCAGCCTCATCCTTTGCTTGTTCAGTGAGCCATTCGCTAAGTTCGCCCGGAAAGTTGAGTAGCAAAGGGTCGAAAAGATGCTCCCCAATTGACTCGGCGACCGCTTCCGGCGCGGCGCGTATCAAGGACAGTAGGATTGAGGCGACAGTGATCGGATGGAGGAACAGATGGCCGATAGTTTTTCTAGCAAGGAACACCGCCTCTTCACCCGAAAGTGCCTTAGCGGCGAAGTCGATCCGAAACGTCAGGGGATCACCGTGGACCTGACTTATGAGTCCGCGGGCCGCGTCACCAAGCGGCCGCTTACCACTTAACAACCATTTGACTATCACATGGGCGAGTCGATCCGGCTCGAGCTGCAGTAGAGCATGGGCGCTGCCGCTCAGCACTTCGAAATCATGAAACTCGATATGAGCGACAAGGAGTGGCTCGAGCAGCGCCAGCGCCTCATTGAGCCGGCCCTTTCTAGTAAGTGCGCCGACGGCGTGGTCGATGTTCTGGAGCGTACCGATACTCTCAACACGGTCCTTAAGCAGGATGTTGATCAGTGCAGCAACGATCGCAGGCGACAGATCCTCGCCGCGAAGCCAAAGCGTCTGTGACAGGCGATGAATTGTCTCGTCCCCAGCGAAACTCGCCGCGGTCGCAATGATATTGAGCACCTCGGCCTCGTTCGCGCCGTGTGTACATAGCGCAATATCGACTGCCGCAGACGCGATGACTCCGCGCAGGTCGTCATCGACCGCTACGTCGATTGCGGTCTGTAACGCGGCGAGCGCCTTAGGCGCGAACGCAGATTCGCCGGTGAAGTCAAAGCTCCCGATCGCCGCCGCAGCGCCAAGTTGGGCAACCTTAGTTGGTTCTGCCAGATAGGTGATCATACGATCAAGCGCCGCGCCGGCATCCATACGTTCTAAGGCTTGGAGCGCCAACATCACAAACACTGCATCGTCAAGGCGGTCCGTGTCGATCAGGCCGAGTGTTTGCTCGGCGCGATCACCCTTCGCCGCCCAGTCGCGAAAGGCAGCATTGGGCCTGCCCGCGACACCGTCATTGCCCGCCGCCGCGACAAGCGCGCGGACCACGGCCATCATTGGCTCGACCTCAGCCTCAAGTTCGGGGATTACCTGAACGTAGAAATGCTGGACAGCGAAGAAGTCATAGTCCTCGCTTCGTCCGGCTTCGAGCGCAAGTGCGGGTGCTAGCATGTCGACGGTGCCAGCATTGTGCGCGGCCACTGCGGCCTCTCGTAGCGCCACCGCCTCGGGATCATTGCGACCACCCAGGATCGTCTCCGTGATCAGTTTCGGTAACGTGCCCGTCTCATCGTGCCTTACTATGTCGTCAATAGATCTTGACCTTGCCCCCGATTTGTCCTCGTTCATGAGTTAGCCCTGTTCGTGATGCGGTCCCTTTGGGGCCGGGTTGCGAACTCGTGGGTGTGAGTCCGTCGAGGCATTGTCTAATCATCTGGCCGAAACGATTGCAACCGGCGCGACGGCTCCAACGCGACGAGAACTAAACTAAGCATAAACGAGACAGCTACCACGTAACCGGAACGCTACTTAATGCCGTACTTAAGACGGCGCTTTACGAACGCAGGCTGCGACCCCTCCAGCACGTCAACTATGCGCCGATTCATCACAGGATTTTCGATCGAACCTGTTTCATAGGAGAACTTGTAGTTCTCAGACTTCTCAAGCTTCACGTAGACGATCTGCTCGGCATCGGCTCCAACTGCCAAGTTAGGGTTGTGCGTAACCAGCACGACCTGCCTGTGTTTCTTGGCATCGCGAATGCAATTCGCCAGCACTCTAAATATGCTCTCGTTGTCCAGATTGTCCTCAGGTTGATCAATGATGAGCGGCGTGTTCTTACGATCGAGCTGGAGATAGAAGATCAAGAGAAGCAGGCCTTTTTCTCCTGGCGAGAGCTCATTCAGGTTCTTCCCGCCGAGGCGCAACTCGTACCGCGACGACAAGTAGTCGAGCGAGAACAGGAAATCGTATAGTTCTTTGGCATCGTGCGCTTGATCCGAAATTAGGAGGTCATCTCCATTGTGACGTCTCATACTTGCTAGGAGTTGCTCACAAAAGCCAATGACGGCTTCAAAATCATCCCAGTTTGTTTCACGGACGAGCCGGGCAAGTTCCTGCTGCGCATCCTGATCGTTCTTAAAGGGACCACGTCTGCGCTGATTGATCTGGTTAAGGAACTCACGCCGAAACTCTCGATCCACAATGAAGGAAGCCTCGATCTCGATCTCAAATCCGGCAGTCCGAACGGCCTGAAGACGCTCCTCAACGCTATTCTTCAGATCACGATAGAACTGGAGAACCTGACTCTTGCTCCGATATATTTCCTGAACAATTTCGCTTCGTTCTGCAACACGGTCGACAAGAGTAGTGGCTAGGGTTTCATCGACATACTTCAAACGGTCTTTTAGCCAGAGAAGTGTTTCGGGCTTTGGTTCTTCATCGTTTCCCGCCACCTCAAGGCGCTTTGCCTTCCATGCTGCGAACCGTTCGACATACGACTGGTAACGACGTTGTGGCGTACTCAATTGCTCTTTCAAACGTTCAATCTCGGATTCAATAAACTTGTAGGCGTTGCGAAGGTCAGGAATCGTAGCCAGGCTTGAGAATGCCGTTTCTAGAGAAAACGCTAGCTCACTCTCAGCCTCAAGAGCGCTGATCCTTGCCTGCAACTCCTCAATCTTTGTCTGCACGGGTGCTGGATCGATCTCAAACTTGACCACATCCGAAACGGCGAGCTCTAAAGCGGCAAGTGGCTCTGTCAACTCTTCGATGCCTTCTCGCGTTTGCGAGTCGAGGCTCGTCAGCCTCTCCTTTAAGGAGACCGCAGATTGAAGGTTAGTCTTTAGCGTAGTGGTTTCGGCGATCCTCTGCTGCCGAGCCTCACTCACCGATGCGAGTAGTTTTGTGAGGCGGGCGACTTCCGCCGCAAGCCCTTTTTGCGCGTCGGATTCTGTATCTGGCTTCGCAACTTCCTTTGGTACAGCATCATCCAGGGCCTTCAGCTCTTCTGTCTTGGCCTCAATCTGCCCGATCAGCCGCTTCCGAAAATGTGGTGAACTTTGGTCCTCAAGGTCAACAATCTCGACGTTCAGCTCTCTAAGTCGCCTCTTCAGTGAGCTTATCTCCTGTTTGCTTTGTAGTGTCTTTGCCTCCTCCAGCTGTGAAAATGACGACGTTCCAAGCTTCTCTGTCTCCTCAACATGTGAGAAGACGACTTCCTCAATCTCTTTCCGAAACTGCTCTATCTCGATTTCGTTCGTAAGTTGCTCAAAATAGTTCTGCGGCAGATATCGAACTGTCTCCGGCCTATCGCGGTCACAATGATCGATTAAATGTTTCTCTTCTCTCTTACTGGTATGCCATGTGATCGCCGCCTTGAAATTTTCCGCGTAGCCGCGCTGGCGAAACTTCTTGCTCTTGGAATCGTCAGCAAGGAACGAAAAGTAATCTTCCTGATGGCTCTCGCCCAAGAGACCTAAGATATCGACAATGGCACTCTTGCCGCTGCCTTTGTTTCCGATGATAGCAGTCAGCTCCGGGTTTAGAGGTAACTCAACTCCTTTGAACCATCGCCCATTTGCCTCACCGTACCCGTCAACTTGGTCGATCTGCAGAAGACTGAGAAACTTGGTGCCGTCCTGTTCCTGGCGGACGATAACATCGGGTTCTGAGCCGATGAATACACGACTCTCCGGTTCATGGCATATCTGCTTCAGTCCCACAAACGTTGTATCTGCCTTGATCCAGGTAGGAGGAAATCCCGCAACATTACCGCCCAGACGCTCAAGGTCTTCAAAACTGTGAGCGTCACATCCGGATACAACAGGCTTGGGGGCAGACTCGCCTTCGGCATAGCGGTCTGCTCTTAGAAAAAAGGCCTTGTTACCAGCATTCCCGAAGAAGAGGTCACTTGCCCTATCGATGCGGTCCGCAAGATTGACTTTCCGCGGGGACTCATTGTCGGTCGACCGCAGACCATTGTTGTTTGCAGGGAACGCAACGAGATAAGGTTTTGTATCGCCGAAAGTCTCATCAAGAGCCTCGGTTAAACTATCGAGACTGACGGTCGCGGCCATTATCTGCTCTTGAGTTTGCAGATCTGAACAGCGCTGACGAACGCTTGCATCGTCAATCGACTGAGTATCGAGGTTGGTAAGAAATCGACCGATCCGGTCTTCGTTCGTAACATCAGGATCATTGTCGAAGATCACATGAATGTCCGGGTGGCTTCCGTCCTTGCTTATCGATTCAGAAAGCCGGAACTCAATATTCACGAAAAAAACCGATTTGGATTCAGCGTACTTCTCTGCATACCGCCTGCGTAGCTCGAAGAAGCTGTCACAACTAAAGTAGTCTGTTACGCCGAATACCTGAACCGGCGATGCTTCGAGTGTGTCAATGAATCTGTCCCAGACTGCATCATCAACCCCGCCATAGGCATTGTTCAATCTTGTTCCAGGTGCGTGCAGGTGGAGGTCCCAACGTCTCCACAAAGAACCATTGCTGGCAGCTTTGCTATCCATTATGTGTTCACCGCACTACGCTTGCCATCTGGCGCTCGAAGAATTGGGGTAGAACGTCAGTTCGTTGCCGGTTATGGCGGAAAAAGATCAGCCCCATGACCGGCAAAAAGCAGCCGTTGCTAGCGTAGTTAGGGTTAGCTCTCAGGTGATCAACTATCAACGACGGTCGGTTTCTTTGAACTTCGACTATGTGCTCCATATCTCCCCAATTCTTTGCGCAACCGTTGACCCACTGTTTGCTACATACGCCCGCCCAAGCTCATGTAGCACCTGAGCGGCAGGCCTAGTCTGTTCCAAGCACACCTCTAGAGTGACCTCGGACAGACTGCGCCGAGCTCGTACCCGTTTGCCGACATCTCTCATAACCTGGGCATCACAACCAATGGATACACATCTGTTGAGCTGTGAGTAGTATAGAGAGATTGAGAATTCCACAGAGATCGGTGGAAAGTACAAAGACCGGATCGCGGGAAATAGGTCAGCATCCCTGCAGCAGACTTGTTGCAAGGAGTATCCGAACAACTCAGAGAATGGCAGCTTTCTGCTGGCTCAGAGGATTGTTAAGTTGCGGTGGTGACGACGCCGAAGGCTTTTTTCACCGCATACCTCGCCTAACTTACTGATTTGGCAAAGTGGCGACGCAGTGGCTCTCCCCCAGCGCAAGGATCATCCCGTCGACCTAGTTGCATTCCTTCTCACCAATGCTAGCGAGCCAGTTTAGCTGGGCATTTCTCGGTGCCTCATAGTCCTTACTCCACGACAAATAGGGCCCGTGCGACGTCGTCTATCGCCGCAAGTGCTGAGAACTGTCCCTTTCTCACAATCCGAATGTTCGGCCGTTCCGCCTTTAGGCCGGTCTTATCGCCCTTGGTGTGCTTGCCGACTCGATCGCCCAGCGGCGGAAGTTGCTCCCCTGCCCGGCCGCCAAACCAGAGAAACGGCCCCAAATCCATCGTCTCGGGATCGAACCAGATCCAGATGACACAGCCGCTCGGCTTCTCCGCCAGATTGATATGGATACCGACATTGGCCGTCTTCGCACCGCGGTAGCTGGCCTTGAACTGGACGTGGCGCAGGACGCCATTGGACTCCAGGACGAGGTCGTAGCCGGCACGGTCGACATCGGCCCGAAGGACCTCGATGTCGCGGGTCCCCTGGCGCCAGAGGCAGCGCAGCAGATCGCCAATAAACAGATGCTCGATGACTTTCTCACGAAGACTGGAATCGACGGTGTGGGCGGGATCGGTCATGGTTCGTCCTGACAAGCTGTTGTTCCGATTGCCTAAAGCGCGACGGTGATCGCTTCCTTGCCGGGCGAAGTCCAGCAAAATGAGACTCATAGTCCGTAGACTAAAAGTCAACAAAACTCGCCTTCTGGCTGCATGGATGTGCGCCAACGGGTCGGTATCAACGTCAGGAAGTTCCGCAAGGAGCGGCAGCTTTCCCAGGAAAAGCTCGGTTTCGCGTGCGGCCGCGACCGCACCTATATCAGCGGCATCGAGCGGGGCGAGCGCAACCCGACCGTCGTCGTCCTGGAGGAGATCGCCAAAGCCCTTGGTGTGCCGACCTCACGCCTTCTGGAGGAGGTCGAAGGGACCTAGATCCCACCGTTAAGCCGCAGAGTTCGGGCAAAGCCCGCCAAAACCAATGTAGAGGCGGAACGCCCGAGCCGGCGACCGGCCACGGCGCTGCTACGTAGCGGCGTTCATCCCCTCGTCTCCCGGGCCTGACGATCCGTGGGTACGGAGGGGTCGGTGCGGCGGAGCTTCGAGCGATACCAGCTCACCGATGCCAGGCTGGTCGAGGCGCCGGGGAACTTATCCTTGATCAAATCGAGGACCTCCTGATTGGTCTTGCCGGCCTCCAGCTCACGCCTGGCCGTCTCCCCGACCGACTTCCATCGCTCCGTAAAAAGGTAGTGATTCAGCGCCTCTCGGACGGCCTCGCTGACGGAGACCCGCGTGTCCTCGGCCATGTCGTGGAGGGCATCGACCAGTTCCTGGGGCAGGGTCACCGTGACCCGGCGCATGTGATCGCTATCACCTCTGGTCATACTAGTCCTCTCCTACATGATTGACTCATAAGATCGCATACATCATATTGAGTATGAGCGAAGAAGACAAGGCCTATGGAGTTGGACACATGCGCGACCTTAGCGTGACCGAGATACCCATTGCAGGGCTTGTGCCCTATCACCGCAACGCGCGGACACACTCGAAGAAGCAGTTGCATCAGATCGCGGACTCGATCCGGACCTTCGGCTGGACCAACCCGATCCTGATCGACCGCGAGGGTGGCGTGATCGCCGGCCACGGCCGATTGGAGGCTGCCAAGCTGCTGGGCCTGAAGGCCGTCCCGACGATCCGTATCGAGGATATGAGTGAGGAGCAGAAGCGGGCCTACATCCTGGCCGACAACAAGCTCGCCGAGAACGCCGGCTGGGATAACGAGATCCTTGCGCTGGAGCTGAAGGACCTGATCGACCTCGACCTTGAGATCGACATCACGTCAACCGGGTTCGAGATGGGCGAGATCGACGTCCTGATCGAGGGTCTGAACTCGTATACCGGACCGGACCCGGATGACGATATCCCGCCGGTCGACCCGGACCAACCAAATGTCAGCGAGCTCGGCGAGCTCTGGCTGCTGGGCGATCACCGGCTGCTCTGCGGCAATGCCCTGGACGCTAAGATCTACGCGCGGCTGCTAGATGGCGAGCAGGCCCAGATGGTGTTCACCGACCCGCCCTACAACGTGCCCGTCGACGGTCATGTCAGCGGCTTAGGCTCGGTCAGGCATGCCGAGTTCGCGATGGCATCGGGCGAGATGTCGGAAGAGGCGTTCACGGCGTTCCTGAAGACCGTGTTCGGCCTCATGGTCGATCACAGCGTCGACGGCGCGATCCACTTCGTCTGCATGGACTGGCGCCATCTCTATGAGCTGCTGACTGCCGGCCGCGCCGCCTACAGCGAGCTGAAGAACCTCTGCGTCTGGAACAAGACGAATGGTGGCATGGGGTCGTTCTACCGGTCCAAGCATGAGCTGGTCGCGGTGTTCAAGGCCGGCACCGCGCCACACGTCAACAACGTCGCGCTGGGCAGCCATGGCCGATATCGCACCAATGTCTGGGACTACGCCGGTGCCAATGCGCTGGGCAACGGCCGCGACGAGGCGCTTGCCATGCACCCGACGGTGAAGCCAGTCGCCATGGTTGCCGATGCCATCCTCGACTGCTCGACCCGCGGCGGCCTGGTGCTCGACGCGTTCTCAGGCTCCGGCAGCACCATCCTGGCCGCCGAACGGACCGGACGGCGGGCGGCCGCGATCGAGATCGAGCCGCACTATGTCGACGTGGCGATCAGGCGCTTCGAAGCCTCGACCGGCATCGACGCGGTCGAGGCCAGGAGCGGCCTCAGGTTCCGGGAGCTGACATGAGGATCTAACGGCGGGCGATGACCGGCCCGCCGAGAGGCAGGGCGCATACGAGCAACGACAGTTGGATTGACACCCAGAGCAAGCTGAGGACACGACGATGGCTAAAAACCCAAACAGTAAGTCAGGCGACGAAGACGTCGGCTACCGCAACCCGCCGAAGGAGCACCGATGGCAGAAGGGCACATCAGGCAACCCAAAAGGCAGGCCGAAGGCATGTCAGAACTTCGAGACCGACGTCAAGGAGACCCTGAAAGAGCAGGTGACGGTCACCGAGAACGGCACGAAGAAGACGGTAAGTGCGCAGAAGGCCAGTCTGTTGCGCCTGAAAGAGAAGGCGCTCAAAGGTGATGCCCGGTCGCTCGACACGCTCCTGGATCTGGCGCGCATCCACAACAGCGAAGACCTAGCCGCGCAGGCCGAAGAGGCGCTCGACCCGTTGGATCAGGAGATCCTCGACGACTACTTCGAGCGGCGACTGGCACAGGAGGAGAGGCGACGGGCCGCCGAGGTCACCGAACCGCCGGTCGATGGCGATCACGAAGAAGAGAACCACGAAGACGATGAGGAGGACCCCGATGCCTGGCTCCTTGGCTGACCGTCAGAGGCTCACCACACTCCTGCGAAAGGACCTGAATGCGTTCGTGCGCAAGGCGTTCAATACTGTGTCGCCAGGCGACACGTACCTGAAGAACTGGCACATCGAGGCGATCACTTATGAGCTCTCCCGCTGCCTGGATGGCGACAACACCCGGCTACTGATCACGCAACCGCCGCGCTCGCTGAAATCTATCTGCAGCTCGGTCGCGTTCGTCGCCTGGGCGCTAGGCCACAATCCCAAACTGAGGTTCATCTGCGTGAGCTACTCCCAGGACTTCGCCGGTACGCTTGCCCGGCAGTTCCGCCAGGTGGTCGACAGCATCTGGTACAGGTCGCTGTTCCCCAGGATGCGGCTGACCAAAGACACCGGCACTGAGTGCGTCACCAGCGAGGGTGGTGGGCGCCTGGCGACCTCGATCGGCGGTACGCTGACCGGCCGCGGCGCCGACATCATCATCATCGACGATCCGCTGAAGGCCGAAGACGCTGCCTCAGACACTGCCCGAAAGGCCGTGATCGACTGGTACACCTCAACGCTCGTCACGCGTCTCAACGACAAGGAGCGCGGCGCCATCATCGTCGTCATGCAGCGACTACACGAGGAGGACCTGGCCGGTCACTTGTTGGAGCACCAGGATTGGCACCACCTCGACCTGCCGGCAATCGCGATCGAGGACCAGGAGGTCCGGATTGGGCCGGACCACGCCGACGTGCACATCCGCAAGGAAGGCGAACTGCTACACCCCGAGCGCGAGCCGTTATCGTCGCTCGAGCGCATCAAGGAGGAGATCAGTAGCCTGAGGTTCTCAGCCCAGTACCAGCAGCGGCCGGTGCCGTTGGGCGGCAACCTCGTCAAACGCGACTGGTTCAAGACCTACGACACGCCGCCTGACTTGGGTCAAGGGAGCCGGATCGTCCAGAGCTGGGACGTCGCGACGACCGTGAGCGATACGAACAACTGGTCGGTGTGCACCACTTGGCTCATCAAGCAGAAAACGTTCTACTTGCTGGATGTCTGGCGCGGCCGCCTCGAATATCCGGACCTGAAGCGCAAGGTGATCGCACTGCAGGACGAACACGCCGCGCGGACGGTGCTGATCGAGAAGGTCAATCTTGGTGTAAGTTTAGTCCAGGACCTCAGAGTCGACAGCCCGGCCGGATTCCCGAATCCCATAGGGATCGTGCCGGACGGCGACAAGGAGACCCGGATGGAGGCGCAGAGCGCTAGGATCGAAGCGGGGCATGTCGTGTTACCCAAGAATGCGCCCTGGCTCGATACGTTCTTGAACGAACTGTTGGCATTCCCCTACGGGCGCCACGACGATCAGGTGGACAGCGTGTCGCAGTTCCTGAACTGGGCCTGGCTGCGTGACGGCAGAGGCATGCGACTCGCGATCGTGCCGGGAGAAGCGATCCAACTGAACTACTAGGCGCATACGAATGCGCTACTTCAATGGGCTTTAGGGTTACAACGGCCCACATCGATGCGCCCAGTCGGGCAGTTGGACTTTGCGGCCAAAGCAAGCGTCAGTGGCACTCGGAAGAAGGAGTGCCGGCATGCGCAAACGCCAACGCAAGATCATCACGCGACTGTTCGCAACCGCAACATCGTTGACAGAAGCTGCCCATGAAGCCTCCTGCGATGGTCAGGCGCACGATGCCGACACAGAGCAATATCAAGCGGCTGTGCGCCGCATTCTGTCGGCGACCCACGACATTAGGGTGCTGGCTGAGGTGATCGGCGAGTTGGTCGACCAAATGGACAATCCCGGAAGCACTCGGCCCTGAAGTCCCGATGGAAAACGACTGGACAATGGCGGCCTAGCAAGCGTCCATGGTCGAACTGAAAGACCGCCTTCCTCTCGATCGCGCCCTGCCTGGCCAAGCCCGGAGGGCCTCAACAGGTGACAACGCTGGTATCGGACCGGTGCGACACATGAGAGGAAACGACCATGTCATCTGCGACCACCAAGAAGGCCACCACATCACGGGATCAAACCGCATCTGATCCCGTCGAGACCAAGACTGAAAAGGTGATCAAACTGCTGCGCCGCAAGAACGGCGCTACCATCGCCAACATCCAGAAGGCCACCGGCTGGCAGCCCCACAGCGTCCGCGGGTTCCTGTCGGGGACACTGAAGACGCGAATGGGCCTCGTCATTAAAGGCGAAACAGACGCAAAGGGCGTGCGCCACTATCGTATTGCCAGGCCTAGCAAGTGATGTCGGCGCAACCAGTCAATATCGTGGCGCTTTCGGCGATGGGCCGAGACACACTGCTCGATCTCTGGCGTCAGATTCATGACCACGACCCACCGCGCAACGCCAGCCGTCCGTTCCTGCGATACTGTATTGCCTACCGGCTTCAGGAGAGGGAGCACGGCGGGATAGACCCGGCGACACATCGTAAGCTCCATCGCCTGGCGATCGGCGGAGAGTACGCTGGATCTGCAGCACGGTCGCGAACCGCCATCAGACCGGGAACGCGGCTTATCCGCACCTGGCAAGGTCGACCCTATGAGGCGACGGTTGTCGAAAATGGGTTCATGTTTGAAGGCAAGCGCTACCGATCGCTCTCGGCGGTCGCCCGCGCCATCACAGGAACCCGCTGGAACGGCTGGCGGTTCTTCGGTGTCGACCCCGGCCAACAAGGTAGCAAGAAGTGTCGCTGATGGCGGTCAAGCGACCCAAGGCGACATGCGCCATCTACACCCGCAAATCGTCCGAAGAGGGGCTCGATCAGGCCTTCAACTCACTCGATGCCCAGCGCGAGGCCGGCGAGGCCTTCATCCATAGCCAGACCCATGAGGGCTGGCGTGTCCTGTCAGATCGCTATGACGACGGTGGCATCTCCGGTGCCACTATGGAACGCCCAGCCCTGAAGCGACTTCTGGCTGATATCGAGGCCGGCAAGATCGACGTTGTGGTGGTCTACAAGGTCGACCGGCTGACCAGGGCCCTCTCCGACTTCGCCAAGATGATCGAGATCTTCGACCGCCATGGCGTCTCGTTCGTCTCGGTCACCCAGCAGTTCAACACCACCACGTCCATGGGACGGTTGACCCTCAACGTGTTGCTGTCGTTCGCCCAGTTCGAGCGTGAAGTCACCGGTGAGCGCATCCGTGACAAGATCAGGGCGTCGAAGGCCAAGGGTATGTGGATGGGCGGCAGACCGCCGCTCGGCTTCGACGTCCGGGATCGCAAGTTGGTGGTCAACCCCGGCGAAGCGAAACAGGTGCGCTGGATCTTCCGGCGCTACCTGGACTTGGGTGCGATCAACCGCCTTCGCAGCGACGTCGTGAGCCAGGACATCACCAGCAAGGTCTACACCAGCAAAGCCGGGATCAGTTCCGGTGGCGGACCCTTCGGGCGTTCGGCCCTCCATCGCTTGTTGGGCAACCACCTCTATGTCGGCGAGGTCGCCCATCGGGGCAACGTCTATCTGGGTGAGCATGAGGCGATTGTAGATCGCGAGCTCTGGGACAAGGTACAGGCCTTGCTGGCAGAGAAACGGCAATGCGAACACGCCGGTCCGTCGACACGCCAGGTCAGCCTTCTCAAGGGCCTGATAGTTGATGCCAGCGAAAGGCGCCTGACCCCGATCCATGCCACGAAGAACGGCAAGCGCTATCGTTACTACGTCTCAAACTGCATTGTCAGCGGCTCGATCTGCGGAGCCGACGACCGAACATGGCGCATCCCTGCTCACGAGATCGAGCAGCTGGCCATCAGCCAAATCAAAGACCTGCTCAGAGATCGCAGCAGGCTCTATGACGTTCTAAAGGCCGTGGATGCTTCGCTCGCGACAGCCGAGGCGACCTACGACCATCTGGCCGAGGTCGCCGATCGCTGGGACGAGCTTGTCCACCGCGACCAGCGCATCATCCTCAGACACCTGCTGTCTCGCGTCACCATCGCCGATGATCAGGTCGAGGTTCACGTCCGTCCCGATGCGATCGCTCATATCGGTGTTTCAGGGGCCGACAGCTTAATCGCTGCCAGGCCTGACGGGCGCGGCCGAACCGAGCCGGTGGTTCTGACGGTGCCCGCACGCCTGACGCGACGCGGAAGAGAACTCAAGCTCATCGTAACCGGTGAAGAGGTGGACGGCAGATTGCCGGACACCGACCTGATGGTCGCTGTGGCACGCGCCCGTCACTGGCTCGACCTCCTGATGACAGGCAAGGTCGCATCAATCAGGGATCTCGCCCTCAGCGAGAGGAAGCTCGAACGTCATATCGGCCAGCATCTAAGGCTCGCCTTTCTGGCACCCGACATCGTCGAAGCGATCCTTGATGGTAGGCAGCCACCTGAGCTCTCGCTACGCAAGCTCGTCAGGACCGACCCGCCGCTCGAATGGGGCGAACAGCGTCGACGGCTCGGATTTGCTGGGTAGATCGCTGCCTCGTTCGTCCACTATCCATCCAATCTGACGACATCCACCTCGCCGAAAGTCCCTCCACAATCGGGCCAACCGGAGACTGGCGGTGGATGACGGCGAGAGGCGCGATGACCGCAGTCTCCGCACTCACGCCAATGCACTTTCCACATTCGCAAAGGCCCGGCGTACGGGCGCTTCGCCGGCCGATACGACAACACCGAAAGCCGTTCCAGGTCATCTAGTTGGAGACTGGCGGAGGGAGCGGGATTCGAACCCGCGAGGGGCTTACACCCCAACACGCTTTCCAGGCGTGCGCCTTAAACCACTCGGCCATCCCTCCTCGAAGCCGCGAAACCTAACCGCAGGCCGGGGCCGGCGCAAGCTGGCCGGAAACGGCTGAGCCCGGGGCCAATTCGGTGTAAGCTGACGCTCCCCTTCCGGTGACGGCCCATGCGGCCGGGAGCGCTCAACTTGCGACGTCTCATGTCCTATCTTGGCCTGCTGCTGCTGGCTATCACTGCCGTCATCATCGTCGTTAATCTGTTCGGCGACGGCTGGCTTTCGCCAACAATCGCGGAGGTCTGGGCTTCGATTAACGCCAATTCGCTGGTCGGCTTCGGCTCGCTCGTGGAAAACCAGATCGACCCGGATCTGTGGGTCGACTCGATCCTGCCGCTCTTGAGCCTCCCAGCCTGGTCAGTCCCGGCCGTTCTCGGCCTTATCCTCGTGCTGATCGGCAAAGGCGGCCGTCGCAAGCGCATGACGGCGGCGGGCGGCTAGAGCGATTCGATCGGCGGTCAGGTCTTGCGATAGATGACGTAGTGGACCGACGCGCCCTGATCTTTGAAGATTTCGTCCAGCCGGTTTTCGACCGTGGCGATGAGACCGTCCGTCTCAAACCCGTCGAGCATCGTCTTGAATCCTTTAGCGTCCCAGATGTCCTTATGAATGGTGAACGCCATCAAACCGCCCGGCATCAGGATACGCAGGATCTCCGGCAGAGGTTCGGGGCCGACATGGCCGCACGTGAAGGTGCCTGATGAAATCGCCGCACCATAGACGCCGTCGTCCAGGTCGAGCGGCAGGGTGATATCAGCGCGGATCAACTGACGGTAGATGCCGCGCTCTTCGGCTTTCGCCAGCATCTCCGGCGTGATGTCGACGCCGTCGATATGGCGAAAACCCTGTTCGGCGAGATAGACGGACGTGAGGCCGGTGCCGCAGCCGATATCGAGGACCGGCGTCGACACATCGTCGAGATGGGCGGCGAGCCGTCTTGCGATCCGGTCCGGTCCGACATAGCCGAGCTTGCCGACCATGTGGTCGTCATAAGCGCCCGACCATTCGCGATAAAATGCCTGTGCTTGATCGGCACCCTGGAGGCTATAGGCGCCTTGGACAAATTCGTCCTTTTCCAGATCCTTCTTGTCGTCAGCCATCAAGCCTGAGAGCGGCGAGGAACGCGTCCTGCGGGATCTCGACATCGCCGAACTGGCGCATGCGTTTCTTGCCGCGCTTCTGCTTTTCCAGAAGCTTGCGCTTGCGCGTGATGTCGCCGCCATAACACTTGGCCAGCACGTCTTTTCTGAGCGCGCTGATGGTTTCACGCGCGATGACCTTGCCGCCGATCGCCGCCTGAATCGGTATCTTGAAAAGCTGGCGCGGAATAAGGCCCTTCAACTTTTCACATACCGCCCGGCCACGGCTCTCCGCGCGGCTGCGTTCGACGATCTGCGCCAGGCCATCGACCGCCTCGCCGTTGACCAGGATATCGAGGCGCACCAGATCGCCTTCGCGGTAGCCGTCGAGTTGATAGTCGAAGCTGGCGTAACCACGGCTGACCGACTTCAGGCGGTCGTAGAAATCGAACACGACCTCAGCCAGCGGCAAGCGATAGACCACCATCGCGCGCGCGCCCGCATAGGTCAGTTCGACCTGCTCGCCGCGTTTATCGGTGCATAGCTGCAGGACCGCGCCCAGATATTCGTCGGGCACCAGGATGGTCGCCTTGATCCATGGCTCCTCGATCTTCTCGATGCGCGTGGGATCGGGCAGGTCGACGGGATTGTGCAGCTCCGACGCCTCGCCGCCGCGTTCGGTAATGCGATAGACGACACTGGGCGCGGTCGCGATCAGATCCAGATCGAACTCGCGCTCCAGCCGCTCCTGAATGATCTCCAGATGCAGCAGGCCCAGGAAACCGCAGCGGAAACCCTGGCCTAGCGCGACGGAGCTTTCCGGCTCGAAATGGAAGCTCGCGTCGTTCAGCCGCAGCTTGCCCAGACTGTCGCGCAGGTCGTTGTAATCGCCGGCATCGGTCGGATAGAGGCCGCAGAAGACGACCGGCTGACTCGGCTTGAAGCCAGGCAGCGCATCCTCGGTGCGTTCGCGATCGTCGGTGATCGTGTCGCCGACACGGCATTCGGCGATGTCCTTGATGGCGGCGGTGATGAACCCGATCTCGCCCGGCCCCAACTCGTCGACCAGAACGCCCTTGGGCGTAAAGATGCCGACCCGGTCAATATCGCGTACGGCGCTGGTACCCATCAGGCGGATGCGCTGGCCCTTGCGGATATGACCGTCGACCATGCGCAGCAGGATCATGACGCCCAGATAGGCGTCATACCAACTGTCGACCAGAAGCGCCTTCAAAGGTTTCTCGGCGTCGCCCGCCTTGGGCGGCGGCAAGCGGTCGCAGATCGCCTGCAGCACGGCTTCGATGTTCTCGCCGGTCTTGGCGGAGACGGGCACCGCGTCGGACGCGTCGATGCCGACGACGTCTTCGATGTTCTGTTTGACACGATCGACATCGGCGGCCGGCAGGTCGATCTTGTTGATCACCGGCAGGATCTCGAGATCCGCATCGACCGCCATATAGGCGTTGGCGACGGTCTGCGCCTCGACACCCTGGGTCGAATCGACGATCAGCATGGCGCCCTCGCAGGCGCGCAGGGACCGGCTGACCTCATAGGTGAAATCGACATGGCCGGGCGTGTCGATCAGATTGATCAGATAGGTCTCGCCATCGGCCGCGACGAAACTCAGGCGCACCGTCTGGGCCTTGATGGTGATCCCGCGCTCGCGCTCCAGATCCATGGCGTCAAGCACCTGGCCGCGCATTTCGCGCGCGTCGAGCCCGCCGCACGCCTCGATCAGGCGGTCGGCCAAGGTCGACTTGCCGTGATCGATGTGCGCGATGATCGCGACATTGCGAATATGCGAAAGATCGGTCATGGGTTTCCGTTTAGAGCAGATCCTGTCTTGATGGAATCGCTTCGCGATTCCGTCAAGGCGGGTGAATCTGCTCTACTCATAGATGGAGAGCGGATCGTGGTCCGCTCTAGGGCAGCGAAGGCGGAACATAAGCGGCCATGGCCCCTGGACGCAACCACGAGGGATAAATGGCAACAAGGCGGTTCACCAGCGGGGTTCAAAGGCCCATGGTGGTACACGACCAAACCAACGGGAGCGCCAAGCCGATGATCGATCATCTCGACACCTCGCCCGACGGCCGGGCCATGCGTTTCAGGGCTGGCGGTATCCTGACCCATGAGGACTATCAGGCGTTGATCCCCGTGCTTGAGCAGGCCATTTCCGAACACGGCAAGATCTCCGTCCTGGTAGAGCTCGACGACATCACCGGCATCGAGGCGCGCGCGGTGATGGACGAATTTGCCTTTGATATCCACCACTTCCGCGATTTCGACCGGCTCGGCGTGATCGGCGAAGGAGCCTGGGAGGATTGGATGACCCGGGCCACCAACCCGCTGGTTCCAGGCGAGATGCGCTATTTCCCGGAAGCCGAAAGCGACGCTGCCTGGGCCTGGGTCCGGGGCCAGGAAAACTCCTAGCCCCTTAGCTTACCGCCGGTGTTCTTCTCGACCGCCGCCACCACCTTGGCGGCGACCGCGTCGATCTCGTCATCGGTCAAGGTGCGCTCGCGCGGCAGCATGTGGACCGAGATGGCGATCGACTTCTGCCCCTCGCCCAGGGACGGTCCCTCGAACAGATCGAACACGTTAACGGCGGTAATCAAATCACGCTCCGCGACGGCCGCCGCGCGCACGACCTTCTCGGCCGGCACGTCGGCATCGACAAGGAAGGCAAAATCCCGTTCAACCGCTTGAAGCTGCGAGATGTCCAGGGCCGGACGCGTAAAGGTCTTCGACTTCGGCGCCGGCACATGTTCCAGCATGACCTCGAAACCGACAATCGGGCCGTCAATATCGATCGCCTTCAACACCGCCGGGCTGATCTCGCCAAAGGCCGCCAAGACATTGGGTCCCAGGCGCAACACACCGGAACGGCCGGGATGGAACCAGGCAGGCGCGTCGGTTGTGGTCTGCGCCTTGTCGACCGGCGCGCCGACAGCGTCGAGCACGGCAAGCGCATCGGCCTTGGCATCGAAGGCATCGACTGGGCGCTCGCCTTCCAGCCAGTTGCGCGGCCCTGAAGCGCCGACGCGGATACCGGCGACCGAAGTCATCTGACCCTTGGGCGTGCGATCGACATAGGCCGGGCCGATCTCGAACAGGCCGAAGTCACGTTGGCCGCGCGCCAGATTGCGGCCGGCCGCCGCCATCAGGGCGGGCAGACCGGACGGACGCAGGACGTCCATGTCGGCGGAGATCGGATTTTCCAGCACCAGATCGTCATCGACACCGCCGAACAACTGCGCATGGGTGCGCGGCACGAAGGAATAGGTCACCGCTTCGTTCATGCCACGGCCGGCAAGCGCACGACGCGCCCAACGGACCCGCTTCTGCAACAGTGTCAGGATCGGTTTGGCGTAGGCGCTGAGGCGTGGCAGCGACACCGGCTCGATCGCGTCGAAGCCGTTGATGCGCAGGATTTCCTCGATGACATCGGCCTCGCACTGCATGTCGTGGCGCCAGGTCGGCACGGTCACATCCCAGCGATCGTCGGCGGCATCCCTGACCCCATAACCGAGATCGCCCAGGATACGCTCGCTCTCGGCCTTGGCGATATCAATGCCGCCCAAGGACAGCACGCGCGACGGCCGCACCGCCATGGTCTGATGGTCGGTCGGCACCGCGCCCGCGATGACCGGCTCGCTCGCCTCGCCGCCGCAAATCTCCAGGACCAGGCGCGTCGCGATCTCCATGCCATCGGGCGCGAAGGCGCCGTCGACGCCGCGCTCGAAACGGTGGCGCGCGTCGGTATCCAGTGCCAGCTTACGGCCGGTCGCGGCGGTGCGCAGCGGATCGAACAGCGCGATTTCCAGGAAACCGTTGACCGTATCCTCCTCGGCGCTTGTCGATTCACCGCCGATGATGCCGCCCAGGCCGAGCATGCCGCTCTCATCGACAATGGCCGTCATCTCGTCGTCGGCTTCGTAGTCTTTGCCGTTAAGCGCCAGGAAGGTCTCGCCCGACTTCGCGAGGCGCGCGCCGATCGTGCCCTTGACCTTGTCGGCGTCATAGATGTGCGCCGGGCGGCCGATATCGAGCGTCACCCAGTTGGTGATATCAACCAGCGCCGAGATCGGACGCAAGCCCACCGCAATCAGCTTCTGCTGCATCCAGGCCGGGCTCGGGCCGTTCTTGAGGCCCTTGAAGTAACGACCGATAAAGAGCGAACAGGCATCTTTCGTCTCATCGTCGAAGTCGAGCTTGATCGCCATCGGGCTCTTGAACGTGCCTTTGACCGGTGTGGTGTCGAGCGGCTTGAGCGTGCCCATGCCGGCGGCCGCCAAATCACGCGCAATGCCGCGCACGCCCAGGCAATCGCCCCGGTCCGGCGTGATCGAGATATCCAGCACCGCATCGTCAAGGCCCATGTATGCCGCGAACGGTTCGCCGACGACCGCATCCTCCGGCAACTCGATGATGCCGTCGTGTTCGTCGGAAAGCCCCATCTCGCGTTCCGAACACAGCATGCCGTTCGACTCTTCGCCGCGGATTTTCGACGGCTTGAGCTTCATGTCGGTGCCCGGGATCGTGAGGCCCGACGCCGCAAAGACACCCTTCATGCCGGTGCGCGCGTTGGGCGCGCCGCACACGACCTGCACGGTCTCGGTTCCGTTATCGACCACGCACACCCTCAGCTTGTCGGCGTTGGGATGCTGTTTGGCCTCGACCACGTATCCGACAACGAACGGCGCGAGTTCGCGTGCACGGTCGGTCACGCCGTCGACCTCCAGGCCGATGCGGTTCAGCGTGTCGGCGATCTCATCGGCGGACGCCTCGGTATCGAGGTGGCGTTTGAGCCAATCAAGCGTGATCTTCATCGTGCCAGCCCGCCATAAAGGGTGGGCATGTCGAGCGCGGCGAAACCGTAATGGCGCAGCCATCTGAGGTCGGCGTCAAAGAAGGCGCGGAGATCCGGAATGCCGTATTTCAGCATCGCAACACGGTCGATGCCCATGCCGAAGGCAAAACCCTGGTACTTGTCGGGGTCGATGCCGCCGTTCTCCAGAACACGCGGGTGCACCATGCCGCTGCCCAGAATCTCGAGCCAGCCGTGGCCACCGCCGATCTTGAGCTGGCCGCCTTCGAAGGAGCAGCCGATATCGACCTCCATCGACGGCGACGTGAACGGGAAATAGCTCGGACGGTAGCGCATCGGCACATCGTCGACCTGAAAGAACGCCTCGACGAAATCCCGCAGGCAGCCTTTCAGGTGGCCCATATGCGTCTTCTCGTCGATGACCAGGCCTTCGACCTGATGGAACATCGGCGTATGGGTCATGTCGCTGTCGCTGCGATAGGTGCGGCCCGGGGCAATGACGCGCAGCGGCGGTTTGTTGTTCAGCATGTGGCGGATCTGCACCGGCGAGGTGTGGGTCCGCAGCACCGGCCGCTGGGACCGGTCTTGGGCCGACAGATAGAAGGTGTCGTGATCCTGGCGCGCGGGATGTTCGGGTGGAATGTTGAGAGCGCCGAAATTGTACCAGTCGTCCTCGATGTCCGGCCCTTCGGCGACCTCGAAGCCGAGTTCGCAGAAGATCGCCATGATCTCGTTGGTGACCTGACTGACCGGATGCACGGTGCCTTGAAGCTCGGGCCTCACCGGCAAGGTGACGTCGATACGTTCCTCGGCCAGGCGGCGATCGAGTTCGCTGCGTTCGAGGTCGTCGCGGCGCGTCTCGATCGCCTCGGCGATGGCGTCTTTCAGACGGTTGAGCTCGGCGCCCAGTTCGCGGCGCTGATCGGCGTCGACCTGACCCAACTGTTTCATCAGCGCGGTCACCGCACCCTTTTTGCCGAGTGCGGCCACCCGGACGCCGTCCAGTCCTTTCAGGTCACCGGACTGCGACACCTGCTCAAGAAGGTCGTGGCGCAGCTTGTCGATCTGCTCCTGCATGGTCTTGCCTGTCTCTACACAAAACAAAGGGGGCCGTTGGCCCCCTCGTGGTCTGGTGATCGCGTTGGCGAAACGGTCCGTTGCTTACGCCGCGCTATCCCTGGCCGAGCGAGCCTGGTCGCACAGCTTGGCAAAGGAAACGGGCTCACGCGCCGCGAGGTCCGCCAGGACCTTGCGATCGAGCCCAACCCCCGCAAGCTTCATACCATGCATGAACTCGGAATAGGTCATCCCGTGCTGGCGCGCACCGGCGTTGATGCGCTGGATCCACAGGCCACGGAACTGCCGCTTCCTGACGCGCCGGTCGCGATAGGCGTATTGCAGCGCCTTTTCGACCCGCTCCAGGGCGATCCGGTAGCAGTTGTTCGAGCGGCCGCGGTAACCCTTGGCCTGCTTCAGAACCTTCTTGTGACGTGCGTGGGAGGTGGTACCCCGCTTCACTCGCGCCATCGTTCAATCCTTCTTCTTATCTAGGGCCCTGGCGATCAGCCGTAGGGCATCAGCCGTTTGACCATCTTGACGTCAGCAGCATCGACCAGCGTGGTGCCCCGCGAGTTGCGGATGAAGCGCTTGGTGCGGCGGCGCATGAAATGCCGCTTGCCGGCATGATTACGCTTAATCTTGCCGCTCGCGGTCAGGCGAAAACGCCGCTTCATCGAGCTCTTGGTCTTCATCTTCGACATCGGGTCGATCCCAACAAAATCAACGACTTAGAACATGGGAGCCACCGATTCGGAAACCCGAACCGGTGGAGAGCCGGCCTTATATACGCCGACCCTGCCCTTGGCAAGGGTTCGGGGGTGGGGTTAATGCCTGATTCGCTTGCGCTGGCGCCAGGCCAACCCGCTCCCCCTCTCGGCCACCCATGGCAGCATCCTCGGGGTGGCCTCGGCGAAAACGCCTCTCGGCGTTTTGCCCCGGAGGGAGGGGGAGAGTGCTGGCTTTGGCAACTAGACCGACATCACCCTAGCGCGGTGCGATCACCATGATCATCTGGCGGCCTTCCATCTTGGCCATGGCCTCGACCTTGGCGATCTCGTCGGTATCGGCGATCACCTTCTCTAGGAGACGGCTGCCGATTTCCGGATGAGCGAGTTCGCGGCCGCGGAAGCGAATGGTGATCTTCACCTTGTCGCCTTCCTCGATGAACTTGACCAGCGACCGCATCTTCACGTCGTAGTCGTGCGTGTCGATGTTCGGCCGCATCTTGATTTCTTTGACGTCGAACGTCTTCTGGCGCTTGCGCGCCTCGTTGGCCTTCTTCTGGGCTTCGTACTTGTACTTGCCGAAATCCAGAATTTTGCACACGGGCGGGTCCGCGTTGGGCGATACCTCGACAAGGTCCAGCCCCACGGCATCAGCTGCCTGCATTGCTCGTTCGATTGAAACCACGCCGACCTGTTCGCCGTCGGCTCCGATAAGGCGCACCTGATTCGCGGTGATGCCATCGTTGGCCCGCGGTCCCGATTTGTCGGGCACGGGCGGTTGTCTGAGTCGTGCTATCTAGTCATCTCCTTGTTGGGGCCGGGTTTAGGCCGGCGGTTGCGACTCGGTCTTGAGTCTATGAATGGCGTCGTCGAGCGCAAGTGATTGCTGATCCTTGCTTCCGAGTCGCCTCAACGAAACCGTACGCTCCTCGGCCTCGCGTTTGCCGACGGCCAGGATAACCGGCACCTTGGCGGTCGAATGGTGGCGTACCTTGTAGCCAATCTTGTCGCTGCCCGTATCAAGCACGCCGTGCATGCCCTGGACCTTCAGTAACTCGTGAACCTCGGCCGCATAGGCGTCCGATTCGTTTGTGACCGTGGCGACCGCGTACTGCACCGGGGCCAGCCAGAGCGGCAGGTTGCCGGCATAGTGTTCGATCAGGATCGCCAAAAAGCGCTCAAACGAGCCCAAAATAGCCCGATGCAGCATCACCGGGCGCCGTCTGGAGCCGTCTTCGGCGATATAGACCGCGTCCAAACGCTCCGGCAGGACAAAATCGACCTGAAGCGTGCCGCACTGCCAATCGCGGCCGATGGCGTCACGCAGGACGAACTCAAGCTTGGGTCCGTAGAAGGCGCCCTCGCCGGGGTTATAGACGAGATCGAGGTCGGCGGCCGCCGCCGCGTCCTTCAACGCGTCCTCGGCCTGGGTCCAGACCGCGTCCTCGCCGGCACGCACCTCGGGCCGGTCGGCGAACTTGACCACCATGTCGTCGAAGCCGAAGTCGCGGTAGATCGACGCGAGAAGCTCGCAAAAGCGAATCGTCTCCGCGGTGATTTGCTCTTCGGTACAAAAGATATGGGCATCGTCTTGGGTAAATGCACGCACCCGCATCAGACCGTGCAGCGCGCCTGAGGGTTCATAGCGCAGGCACGAACCGAACTCCGCCATCCTGAGCGGCAGATCGCGATAGCTCTTGACGCCCTGGCGGAAGATCTGCACGTGACATGGACAGTTCATGGGCTTCATAGCCCAAACACGATCGTCCTCGGTCTGCGCCGTGAACATGTGGTCACGGAACTTTTCCCAATGGCCGGACGCTTCCCACAGGCTGCGGTCGACCATCTGGGGCGTGTTGACCTCTTCGTAACCTTCGGCGTCAAGACGACGCTGCACATAGTCACGGGCGTTGCGGTAGAGCCGCCAGCCCTTGGCATGCCAGAACACCGAGCCGACCGCTTCGTCCTGGATGTGGAACAGGTCCATCTCGCGCCCGAGCCGGCGGTGGTCGCGCTTCTCGGCTTCTTCCAGGCGATGCAGATAGGCCTTCAGCTCGTCCTTGTTGCGCCAAGCCGTGCCATAGACACGCTGCAGCATCTCGTTGCGGCTATCGCCGCGCCAATAGGCGCCGGCCAGTTTCATCAGCTTGAACGCCTTGGGCAACTTGCCGGTCGACGGCAGATGCGGTCCGCGGCACAGATCGGTGAACCCGCCCTGGGTGTAAATCGAAATCACCTCGTCGTCGGGCAGGTCGCGGATGATCTCGGCCTTGTACGCTTCGCCGATCGACTCGAAGTAGGCGATCGCCTTGTCGCGGTCCCAGACCTCGCGCTCGATCGGCTCGTCGCGCCCGACGATCTCGGCCATGCGCTTCTCCATGGCCTCAAGGTCTTCCGGCGTGAACGGTTTCTCCCGTGCAAAGTCGTAATAGAAACCGTCTTCGATGACAGGGCCGATGGTGACCTGGCAATCGGGGAACAGTTCCTTGGCCGCTTCGGCCAAAACATGGGCGGCGTCGTGACGGATCAGTTCCAACCCGTCGTCGTCCTTGGCGGTGATCAAGGCGACCTCGGCGTCGTGGTCGATCGGCGTTTTCAGGTCGATCAAGTTGCCGTCGACGCGAATGGCGAGCGCGGCCTTGGCGAGGCCCGGCCCGATGGATTCGGCGATCTCCAGACCGGTGGTCGGCGCGCCATAACGGCGCTCGGAACCATCGGGCAATGTGATCGCGACTTCCGCCGCCTGGGCCTCAGCACTCATCGTCGGTGCGACTCCGTGATTTCATTAGGTTTTTGTTGTCGGGAACTTGCCGCAACGTAGTGCGAATCGCCCGCCTGTCAAGCCACAGCGGGCGTGACGGCGATTACCTCTTCAACCGTTAAGTCGCCCAATCGGTCACGTTGCAGGATCGTGACGTCCGGGCCGCGCGGTGCCGTCAACGCCGGATCGGATGCCGCAGAGAAGAGAACGACCGAAGGTGCGCCGGCCGTCGCCAGAAGATGCATCGGACCGGTGTCGTTGCCGATGACGCAGCGCGCCCGTCGCCCAATGGCGGCAATCTGCTCGAACGTTGTGCGCCCACAAAGGTTGATCGCTTGCGGACAGGCCGTCGCGATCTCGTGCAAGACATCCGCTTCCGCGTTTGACCCCAGCAAAACGGGCACATCGCCGCGCTCGGCCAGATGCCGGGCAAGCTCGCCATAGGATGTCGCCGGCCAACGTTTATCGGGTCGGTGCGGCGCGCTGCCGGGCACCAGAACGGCGAACCTGTCCGGCAGACCGAGGTCGCCGAGATCCGCGTCAATCATCGAAAGATCGGGTGCCGGTATGGACTCGATGCCGGCAACGGCGAGTTGATCGGCCTGACGTTCGACCGTGTGCATGGCGTCGCGGTCTGGACGGTTCTGGCGGTGAGACGCGCCGATCGCAATGCCCGACCATTCCGGCTTCGGGTCGTTGAACAGGCGAAAATAGGAGCTGGAACGATCGGATGTCTGGAGGTCGTAGACGCGCCGGAACCGTCCGCCGCGCAAGCGCCGCTTCAGCGCGGCAATGCGGCCGAGCTGCCATAGGCGCGGGCGCTGATCGAGCCAGACCTCGTCGAACCAGCCGCCCGCTTTCGCCAGACCTTTGTAAGGTGCGGTGGTCAACAGCACGATGTGGGCGTCCTTGTGCGCCTCGCGGATCGCCTGAAACGGGCCGGTCGACAAGACAAAATCGCCGAGCGCGCCAAGGCGGATGACGAGGATGGTCTCGCTCAAGGCCAATCGATCAGCTCGCGATACACCGCGAGCGTGTCCGCGCACATGCGCGGCTTGGTGAAGTGCTCGGCGACCCGGGCGCGCGCCAGGGCCGACAGCCGCGCGCGGGCGTCGACACCCAGTTCCAGGGCGCTCATGATGCCGTCGGCCAGCGCCGTCGCATCATCCGGCGGCACAAGCCAGCCTGTCACACCGGGGTCGACGGTTTCGACGGCGCCGCCATGGCCGGTCGCCACAACAGGAACGCCCATCGCCTGACCTTCGACCGCGACGCGGCCAAAACCTTCCGGTTCGATCGAGGCCGATACCACGACATCGGCCAGGCGATAGGCCGCCGCCATGTCCGTGCAGACGTCGATCAGAACAACCGTCGACGCCAGCCCGAGGGACTGGATCTTCTGCTCCAGCTCGCGATAGAGGCCCTCGCGGCCCGATCCGACGCCGACCATCAGGCAAATGACATCGTGCTCGGCCAACTGCGCCATGGCATCGACCATCACCATCTGGCCTTTCCAGCGGGCCAGGCGCCCGGGCAGCATGACGACGGGCTTGCCGTCGGGCAGGTTCCAGCGCGCCGCCAGGTTGGCGACACGGTCGGGCGACACGGCGGCCGGATCGAAATCGACGATATCGATGCCGCGCGGCACCACCCGCAGGCGATCATCGCCGATGCCATAGTTGTCGCGCACGTGTTGGCCGATGAACTCGGATATCGCGATGACCCTGTCGCCTTTGGTCATCACCGCGTTGTAGCGTTTCTTCAAGCCGTTCGAATAGTTGTAGGGCGCGTGGAAGGTGGTCACAAACGGGCAGCCGACACGCTGCGTCGCGTGATAGGCGGACCAGGCCGGCGCGCGCGATCGCGCGTGAACCAGATCAACGCCCTCGGTGCGGATCAACTGGGCCAGCTTGCGCGCGTTGCGGCGGATGACCAGCGGGTTCTTGCTGGCGACCGGCAGGGTGATGAGCTCGGCCTTGGTGCGCAACAGGTTGGGCGCCAACTCGCCGCCGGCCGAGGCGACAAGAGCCCGGCCACCGACCTCGATCACCGCGCGCGCCATATCGATCGTCGCCCGCTCGGCGCCGCCGATCGCAAGCTCCGGCACGACCTGAAGGATCACCGGACGGCGCTGTTCGGCGGATGCCTCGTCGGTGTTAGGATCGGCTTCATCGTTCATGGCGGCGGAACCTAGCGCATGTATGACGGGGAAACGACACCACAATGGCTCGACCGGGCCGACGGCGCGCGAATTGCGTATCACAAGCGCGACGGCGACGGTCCGGGGATCGTTTTCCTGGGCGGATACGCCTCCGACATGACGGGAACCAAGGCCAGTTTCCTGGATGACTGGTGCCGCGCCAGAGACCGCGCCTTCCTGCGGTTTGATTACCAAGGACACGGCCAATCCAGCGGCGCCTTTGCCGACGGCACCATCGGCCTGTGGGCCGACGACGCGCTGGCCGCTTTCGACAACCTGACCGAAGGCCCGCAGATCGTCATCGGCTCCAGCATGGGCGGGTGGATCATGCTGATTCTGGCCCTGGCGCGTCCCAAACGGATCGCCGGGCTGATCGGTATCGCGGCGGCCCCCGACTTCAGCCAGGACCTTTGGTTGGGCCTGAGCGAGGAACAGCGCGAGACGGTTCACCGCGACGGCGCCATCGAACTCAGCGACGACGGTCAGCCTTATCAGGTCACCCGCGCCTTCTTCGACGACGGCCGGCAGCACCTGATGCTGCGCGCACCGCTTGCCATCACCTGCCCGGTGCGCCTGTTGCAGGGTATGCAGGACACCGCCGTGCCCTGGTCGACGGCGGTGACACTTGCCGATCGGCTCGAGGGCACCGACATTGCCCTGACGATGATCAAGGATGGCGATCACCGTCTGTCGCGTGATCAGGACCTCGCCCGGCTCGGCGCGGCGATCGATGAACTCACGCTCTAGATGACCGTGCTCGTGCTGCCATTGCTCCGGAGACGCGGCCAGACCCTCGCGGCGATTCTTGCCGTGGTGCTGTTTATCGCGTTCGGCAGCCGCATGGCGTTGGCAGAGGACAGCGTCAGCCAACGTGCGACTTTCGACCTAAGCGCCTCCTGGAGCCTCACGCTGAACGCCGCGGAAGCTTACATCAATCAGAGCGGCACCACGCCCGAAGAAACGACCTACTTTCTAGAGCAGGCACGACGCGTCGATAAGGAAGTCGACATCGTCACGGCGAACGCCCAAGCGAGGATCGAGCAGATTGACGAGCTCTTGGCGACGATCAACGACGAGCGCCGGGGATCTGCCGGTGACCAGAGCCTGATTGACCAGGCGCGCGCCGACCTGGAGCTTGAGCGTTCAGACCGTCTCAACCGGTTGGCGATCGCAGCCATCATGAACGACCGCACGGAAGGCATCATTCATGAGCTGGCAAGCGATGAATGGCTGGCATCCGGACTTTGGACACGGTCGACGTTCTCGCCGTCATTGACGACATTCACACAAGCCGTCCCGTCCGCCGGCTCCATCGTTGCCAGCATCTTGCGCTCGCCGTTGATCTGGATTGCCGAGGTAGACGAGCAACCAGTGGCGGGAGAACAGACGATTTTGGGCCTGCTCGGCCTGATCGTCACACTGGGGCTGGGATGGGTCGCGCGATACTACATTCTTAAGCGGTTCGGCCGCGATCCCGCGATCAGCGAGCCCAGCTATTCGCGCCGCTTCATCGCAGCACTGGCGGTCGGCTTTGCCGGCGGCATCATACCGGCGTTCGTTGTCGGCCTGTTTCTCTATGATCTCTCCAGAACCCAGGCGTTTCTGACCGGCGACTTTGCCGCCGCGCTGCAAGGCGCCGGTTATGCCGTGACGTTTCTGTTCCTGGCCTTCGCCCTGATCAGGGGCGCTCTTTCGCCTGAACTGACGACGTGGAAGATCACCGCGCTGACACCCGATTCCGCACGCCGGTTGAGTTGGCGGTGCAAATTGCTGGCGGTCGTCATCGCGATCGACATCTTTTTTACCATTGCCGGCAACGCAAGCAGTGTCAGCCCCGCGCTGCGCGCCGTGGAAACGTTCATCACGACGGTCGTCGAGGGCCTGATCCTGCTGTCGCTTGCCTCGCCAAGTGTTTGGCAGCGCGAGGCATCGGAGGGCCAGACCGGCGCCATCGAAGGCGATCGCGGTGTCATCTCCCACCGCATGTGGGTCTGGATACGCCGCGCGACGGCGCTGATCGTCATCCTGGGGCTTGCGAGTTCCATTCTCGGCTACATCGAGCTTGGCGCCTTCCTGGTCAAGAACATGCTGTCGACGGCTATCGTCATCGCGATCATGTTCCTGTTGCGCGAAGTCCTGCGTGAAACGATCGGTCTTATCACCCGTTCCTACCTGATGCGCGAGAGACTGCGCGCCAGCCATCGCGCCCGACGCACGCTCAAGTTCTGGCTACGGTTGATCCTGGATCCGCTGATGGTTGTCCTGGTCCTGCTTATCCTGGCCAACGTTTGGGGCGTGCCGTTCAACCGGCTCGCCGCCTGGACCGGGGAAGCGCTGGAAGGTTTCAATGTCGGCAACGTACAGATCTCGTTGATCGACGTTGCGCTGGGCATAGCCACTTTCGTCGTGATCATCGTCGTCGTGCGCCTGATCCAGACCGTACTGCAGGACCACATCCTGCCCGAAAGCGGCTGGGACGAAGGCACGCAACACTCGGTCCTGTCGGTCCTCAGCTATGTCGGCTTCACCCTGGCGACGGTACTGGGCATTGCCGTCATCGGCGTCGACATGACGACCATCGGTCTGATCGCAGGTGGCCTATCCATCGGTATCGGGCTGGGTCTGCAAGGCATCGTCAACAACTTCATCTCCGGCATCATTCTCTTGATCGAACGGCCGGTAAAGGTCGGCGATTGGGTCATCGTCGGCCTGCACGAAGGTTTCGTGAAGCGGGTCAACATCCGTGCCACCGAGATCGAAACCTGGCAGCGGGCCAGCGTTATCGTGCCGAACGCCGAGCTGCTGAACACATCGGTCACCAACTGGACCCACCATGACCGCATGGGCCGCTTGGAGATCAGGCTTCGTGTGCCGCGTGGCACCGATGTCGATCTGGTGCAGGAAATCATGCTGGACTGCGCCCAGAAACATGCCAGCGTCTCGTCGTGGCCGGAACCGTCGGCACTGTTCATGGATTTCGGCGAGAACGGTCTGGATTTCGAGCTGCGCTGTTTCACATCCGACAACGTGTGGGTCTACTTCATCGGCAGCGATCTGCGCTTCGCCATCAACCGTCGTCTGCGCGAGGAAGGTATCGAGATGGCCTTGCCGCAGCGTGTCATCCATATGGCCGAGGACGAACCGTCACCAAGGCCGCCGCGCGACAAGACCGATGACGACGCAGAGGCAGGTCAACCTGACAAGACTAGCCCCGCAACGTAGTTAATTGGTCTCGCTGCCCGACGCCATCGCAGCGGCGTCCGCCGCAATGCCCTCGCGATAGCTTGGATAGTGAAGCCGGACGCCGAGCTCGTCCTTGATTCGGCGGTTATCGACCCGCTTGTTGTCGCGATAGAAGCTCTTCGCCATATCCGAAAGCTCGGACTCGTCGAACGGGATCTCAGGCGGCGGTTCGATGCCGAGCAGATTGCAGACAAAAGCGACAACCTTGTCGGGCGCTTCCGCCTCGTCATCGCAGACATTGTAGATTCGTCCCGGGTGAACCTGCGCCATCGACGCGCGCAGCACCTGAACGATGTCGTCGACATGAATGCGCGAGAAGACCTGACCCGGTTTGACGACACGCTTGGCTCGGCCCGATTGCACCTGGCGCAAAACGCCGCGGTCCGGCCCGTAGATTCCGGCGAGTCGGAAGATGTGGACGGGCATGCCGTAGCGTTCGGCCATCATCAGCCACATCTCTTCGGCCTCCGCACGGCGGCGGCTTCGGTCCATGGTCGGCGCGGCCGGTGTCTCCTCATCCACCCAGCCGCCGTCATGGTCACCATAAACACCGGTCGTCGACAGATAACCCGCCCAAACGAGGTCCTCGAGCACGGCAAGGTCGCCACCGTGCCAGAAAACCGGTGGCGCCGGCATGTCCGGTTGGGGCGGGATCGAATCCAGCAGATGGGTGGTGCCTGCCAATGCCTTCTGCGCGTTCTCCATGGCCGCTGTCGCGTCGAAGACGTGGGTCTCGATACCCTCGCCCTTCAGCGCCGCCTGTTTGTCCGCAGAACGCACCGTACCGGCAACCGTCCAGCCTTCCGCTTTGAGCGCTCGGGCGAGTGCAAGAGCGCTAAAGCCCAGACCAAAACAGAAAAGCTTCATAAAGCAGCGTCCTTCCAATCGGGGTTTTGCCATTCGCTTCGAACATCGGCGTCGTCTTCGTCCGGCAAGTGCCGTGTACGCATGGCGTCGAACCGATCGGCCGGCACCAGCCGGGCCAGTGCCCAAACCGCCATCGCGCGCACCAAGGCGGACGCATCGTCGAGACGCGCAGCCGCGACATCGGCCAGCGCCACATCACCGCTGTTGCCGATCGCGATTAGCACGTTGCGCACAAAGCGGTCCCGCCCCGTCCGCTTGATAGGCGAGCCACTGAACAACGCGCGAAAGGTTGTGTCATCGAGGTCGGCCAAATCGGCCAAGCGTGGCGCGGTCAGTTCGACGCGCGGCAGGAACGCCGGTTCGCGTGTGGCGGCGGCAAACTTGTTCCATGGGCAGACCGCCAGACAATCGTCGCAGCCGTAGATCCGGTTGCCCATGGGCGCGCGAAACTCACGCGCGATGTGGCCCTTGTGCTCGATCGTCAGGTAGGAAAGGCAGCGCCGCGCGTCCAGGCGGTAAGGCGCCGGGAATGCGTTGGTCGGGCAGACATCCAGGCAGGCGCGACAGGAACCGCAGTGATCGGCCTCTGGTTCGTCGGGATCGAGTTCCAGCGTCGTGAAGATCTCGCCCAGAAACAACCAGGAGCCGAACGCTCGCGACACAAGGTTGGTGTGCTTGCCCTGCCAGCCAACCGGCGTACGCGCGGCCAGCGGCTTTTCCATCACCGGCGCGGTATCGACGAATACCTTGACCTCGCAGCCCGTCTCGTCGACCACGCGGCGCGCCACCGCCTTCAGGCGTTTCTTCATGACATCGTGATAGTCGCGGCCCTGGGCATAGACCGAGATCACGGCGCGGTCGCGACGGTCGAGCCGCGCCATCGGGTCGATGTCTGGCCCGTAGTTGGCGCCAACGACCAATACGCTGCGGACCGACGGCCATAGAGTCGTCGGCGCGGCGCGCTCGTCTATACGACGTTCCAGCCAATCCATATCGCCGGCATAACCGGCCGAAAGGAAAGCATCCAGATGGGCGCGGCCGACCGCTTTCGGTGTGGTGATGCCGGCCGTGTCGAACCCGGCCTCGCGGGCATAGTGAAGAAGGCTGTTCCGGCGCGCCTCGGCGTCCATCAAAAGTCGAGGTCGTCGTAGTGCGACGATGGCCTGAGGCCCGGGATGCGGTCCTCCAGCAGCGGTTGGAACGAAGGCCTCGACTTGACCCGGGCATACCAGTCGCGCGCGGCGTCCTGATGGGACCACGGCACGTCACCAATGTAGTCGATCGACGAAAGCTGGGCTGCCGCCGCCACGTCGGCCATGGAGAAGCGTTCGCCGGCCAGCCATGCCCGGCGCTCGGTCAGATAGGCGATGTAGTCCAGGTGAACGCGGATGTTGGCGAGCCCGGCGCGCACGATGGCGGAGTCCGGCTCGCCGCGGCCCAGAAAGCGTTTCATAACCTTCTCGCCGAACACGTTCCGGGTTGCTTCCTGATAGAACTTGTCGTCGAACCAGGCGATCAACCGGCGGGTCTCCGCCCGCTCGGCCGGCGTCGCGCCCAAGAGGTCGGGCTGCGGCTGAACCTCCTGGAGGTACTCGGCAATCGCACCGCTGTCGACAATAGCCGTGTCGTCAGCCTCGACCAGGACGGGCACACAGCCGGCAGGGTTCAGGCTCAAGAATTCGTCACGCCGCTCCCAGACGTTTTCGCCGCGCAGTTCGAACGGCAGCCCTTTTTCTTTCAGGGTGATGCGGACCTTGCGGCAAAATGGCGAGAGCGGCATGTGATAGAGAATGCGCATGCCGCGAAGCTACTTGATGGCGCCGGTGGCGCAAAGGGAGAGATTGGACGCAGGCGATCAAACGTCGTTTGACCGGTCGTCTTGAGGCGTCGGCGGAGTTTGCGTCCACCCTCGTGGCGGATCGGAAGGGCTAAGCCAGGAAATCCGATTCCGGCGTGTTGACGGACAGATCGATGTATTCGACGTACTGGCCGGGCGGCACGCGCTTCAGACTGTCATGGGTGACGCACGCCTCGACCAAGGCCTGGACCGGCCCCCGGCTGCCTTTCTTTCGCTCGATGTGGATGGCGGAAGCGCCACCGGCGGCAAGCGGGAAAACATCCGCGCAACCGCTCGGTCGCACGGCGAGGTCGTAACCCAGGGCGATCTGATCTTCTGAGAGCAGTTCGAAACGATCGTGCGCATGGCGACCACGCGCCGACACGATCCAGTTGCTGGTCTCGTCAGGCAGAATGAGGTTCATGGTCGCGAAACACGTTGCCGACGGCCCACTGCCCCAGTCGACGCCCTCGGGCACGGTAAGGGACAGGCACATCGCGATGGCGCCGGGCAACGAAACACAATCGACCGGCACCGGCGCCAAGGTCAGATGTACATTGTGCGTCAACGGTTCGGTGTCCTTGCGGGACGTCGCGACCTCGGCGAGTTCCATGTCGGAGAGGCAACCGCGCCGGACCAGAATGGAGGCCAGGCGTCCGCCATTGGCGGCCTGGGTTTGTAGCGCGTCAAACAGCTGATGATCGTTGATCAGACCGTATTCCTGCAGCATCCGGCCCAACCGAATATCGGTAGCCTGGATGGTTGCGCCCGCGCCAGCTGTGCTAATCGCCATGTCAGCCCCTCACCTCACGACATCCACGAACGATCAAAAGGATCACCCGTACTACCCATTTTAGTTAGGACAAATGGATATTCCTGTGACGCCGCGCACAGATCAGCGGCCTGGCAGGGCTGTGGCGGTGGATAACCGGTGGGCGTGTGACGGCCGCGGGCTAGAGCAGATCCTGTTTTGATGGATTCGCTTCGCGATGACATCAAGACAGGTGAATCTGCTCTACTCATCGACAAAGAGCGGATTCACATGGTTGGATGGAACCGTTAAGCGGTTCCATCCAACCATGATCCGCTCTAGGCGATTTCCTCGGCTGCGTCGCCGCCCAACGGTTCCGCCAGCCTGGCCACCATTTCCTTGGGGCAAATCTGCCAGAAACGCCCGATGTGTAAATCCCACTCACGCAACAACTGGAGCGCGTAGGCGGACTGGGTGAATGCCGCGTGATCGCTGACCAGATCCTTCAAAACGGCCTCCCAATGCTCGCTGGCGAGGCGCTGGAAGACGATGGAATCGCGGTTGATGTCGCGCGGCAGTGTCTCGGCGGGATCGTAGATGAACGCCATGCCACCGGTCATGCCGGCGGCGAAATTGGGGCCGACGGGGCCCAGAATGACCGCCGTACCGCCGGTCATGTACTCGCAGCCATTGGAGCCGCAGCCTTCGACCACCACGTCGGCGCCGGAATTGCGCACGGCAAACCGCTCGCCGGCCTGGCCCGCAGCGAACAGCCGGCCTGATGTCGCGCCATACAGCACCGTGTTGCCGATGATCGTGTTCGATTGCGATGGGCGCGTGCTGGACGCCGGCGGCCTGACGACAATGGTGCCGCCGGAAAGCCCCTTGCCAACATAGTCGTTGGCATCGCCAAACACCTCCAGGTGCAGACCCTGGACGGCGAAGGCGCCCAGCGACTGACCGGCCGAGCCGCGCAGGCGCACGGTAATGTGGTCGGGCGCCAATCCGCGCATGCCAAAACGCCGGGTGATTGCCGAGCTTAGCCGCGTGCCGACGGCGCGGTGGGTGTTGCGGACGTTATAGGCCAGCTGCATCTTCTCGCGTTCGTCGAGCGCCGCGCGCGCATCCTTGAGCATTTGCGCGTCCAGCGTATCCGGCACCTCGTTGCGCCCCTCCAGCGTGCAATAGCGTGCGCTGTCGCCGGCATCGGCCTGGACCAGAAGCGGGTTCAAGTCGAGGTCGTCCAGATCGTCGCTGCCGCGGCTGACCTGTTTCAAGAGGTCGCTACGGCCGATGACCTCGTTGAGCGAACGGAAACCGAGTGACGCGAGGATTTCACGCACCTCCTCAGCGATGAAGCTGAACAGGTTGACGACCTTTTCGGGCGTGCCCTCAAACTTTTTACGCAGCAATTCCTTCTGCGTGCAGATGCCGACCGGGCAGGCATTGGAATGACACTGACGCACCATGATGCAGCCCATGGCGACCAGCGACGCCGTGCCAACGCCATACTCTTCGGCGCCCATCATGGCGGCGATGACGACATCGCGTCCGGTGCGGATGCCGCCATCGGTGCGGAGCGTGACCTTGTCGCGCAGCCGGTTCAGCGTCAGCACCTGGTTGGCTTCCGACAGGCCCATCTCCCAAGGCGCGCCCGCATACTTGATGCTGGTCTGCGGGCTGGCGCCGGTGCCGCCGACATGACCGGAGATCAAGATCACGTCCGCCTTGGCCTTGGCGACGCCGGCAGCGACCGTGCCGACGCCGGCCTGGCTGACCAGTTTGACGCAGACCTTGGCGTCCGGGTTGATCTGCTTGAGGTCGTAGATGAGCTGCGCCAGATCCTCGATCGAATAGATGTCGTGATGCGGCGGCGGCGAGATCAGCATGACGCCCGGTGTCGAGAGCCTGAGGCGCGCGATCATCTCGGTCACCTTGAAGCCGGGCAGCTGGCCGCCCTCGCCCGGCTTCGCCCCCTGGGCGATCTTGATCTCGAGCTCGCGGCAATGGGTCAGATATTCCGCCGTCACGCCGAACCGGCCGGACGCTACCTGCTTGATCGGCGAGTTCGCGTTGTCGCCGTTCGGGCGCGGGTTGAAGCGCTCTGGGTCTTCGCCGCCTTCGCCTGAATCCGACTTCGCACCGATCCGGTTCATGGCGATGGTCAGCGTCTCGTGCGCTTCCGGCGACAGTGCGCCCAGCGACATGCCCGGCGTCACGAACCGCTTACGGATTTCGGTGATCGATTCGACTTCATCGATCGGCACCGGCTCGGCATGGGAACGCGTATCCAGGAGATCGCGCAAATCAAACGGCGGCCGGCGCTGCATACCCTCCGCGTAGCGTTTGTACATCTGATAGCCGTCGGTCGCGACGGCGGTCTGCAGGGTATGGATCAACCCGGCCTCAAAGGCATGTGCCTCGCCACCGCGGCGATAGCGATAGATGCCACCGATCGGTAGCGCGATGACATCGTCGCCGAAGGCATCGTCATGCAGCCGCAACAAACGGCTTTGAATGCCGGTCAGGCCGATGCCGGAGATGCGCGACGGCATGCCGGGGAAGAACTCGGCGACCAGGGTACGCGACAAACCGACCGCTTCGAAGTTGTAGCCGCCGCGATAAGATGACAGGACCGAGATACCCATCTTCGACATGACCTTCAGGAGCCCGTCGTCGATCGCCTTTTTATAGCGGGCGATACACGTCTCTAACGGCATGTCGCCGAACAGGCCGCGACGATGTCTTTCGGCGATGCTCTCTTGCGCGAGATACGCGTTGACCGTGGTCGCACCGACACCGATCAGAACCGCGAAATAATGTACGTCCAGGCATTCGGCCGAACGGATGTTGATCGAGGTAAAGGTGCGCAGAGACTGGCGCACGAGATGGCCATGCACCGCGCCGGTCGCCAGGATCATCGGGATCGCCGCGCGGTCCGGTCCCATGGCCTCGTCGGTCAAGATGACGTGTTCACAGCCACCGCGCACCGCGTCTTCGGCCTCGCGCCGGATGCGGTCGATCGCATCGTGCAGCATGTTCTCGCTGCGCTCGGCAAGCGGGAACGTGCAGTCGATCGAGACCGCCGTTTCGCTCATGTAGCGGCGCATCGCCTCGAACTCGGCGCTCGACAGTACCGGCGACTCAAGCTGCAGGATGTTCGTCTGGCTTTCGTCTTCGTCCAGGATGTTCGACAGGTTGCCGAGCCGGGTCGCCAGCGTCATGACGCGGCGTTCACGCAAGGAATCAATCGGCGGGTTGGTGACTTGGCTGAAGTTTTGCCGGAAGAAGTTATGCAGGCCCCGATAACGGTCGGACAACACCGCAAGCGGTGTGTCATCGCCCATGGAACCGACTGCCTCTTTGGCGTCCTCGACCATGGGCTGAAGGATCAGTTCCAGGTCTTCGATCGAATAGTTGGCGGCGCGCTGGTGGGTCTTCAGGTCGCCGGCGCTCAACGCGCGTTTTTCATCGGTGTGGGCGCCGACACCGATCAGGCTGTCGATATGCGTGATGTTGCCGATCCAATCACCATAAGGCTGCTCGGCGGCGAGCTTTTCTTTGAGCGCCATATCGTCATAGAGACAACCTTCGATCAGGTCGACGGCGATCATCTGGCCCGGACCCAGTCGGCCCTGGCGCACCAGGTCGGCCTCGGCAAGCGGCACCATGCCGGTTTCCGAACCGACAAACAAAAGACCGTCCTTGGTCTCGGAAAACCGCATCGGCCGTAGACCGTTGCGGTCCATGCCGGCGATTACCCAGTGGCCGTCCGTCGCCGCGATAGCCGCCGGCCCGTCCCACGGTTCCATGACACAGTTGCAGTAGCTGTAAAGCGAACGCACGGCGTCGGATATGTCGTCACGGTCGGCCCAGGCCTCGGGGATCAACATGGTCTTGACCAGCGGCACCGAACGGCCGGCGCGCACCAGTAACTCGAAGGTCGAATCAAGCGCGGCGGAATCGGAACTGCCCGACTGGATGACCGGCTTGATGACATCCATGTGGTCGGCAAACACACCGTGGCTGATACGCGCCTCGTGGCTCTTCATCCAGTTGATGTTGCCGCGCACCGTGTTGATCTCGCCGTTGTGGGCGAGCAATCGAAACGGCTGCGCGAGCGACCACGTCGGGAACGTGTTGGTCGAATAGCGCTGGTGAAAGATGACGAAGTTCGAGACGAACCGCTCGTCGAGCAGGTCGGGATAAAACGCCGACAGCTGCTCGGCCAGGAACATGCCCTTGTAGACGATCGCGCGGCAGCTCAGCGAGCAGATGTAGAAGTCACCAATATGCGCGGCGAGCACACGCCGTTCGATCTGGCGGCGAACAACGAAGAGGTCGCGTTCGAACTGCGCGTCGTCGACGCCGCGTTCGTTGGCGATCATGACCTGCTCGATCTCGGGCCGCGTCGCGTTTGCCTTCTCGCCGATGATCGAGCTGTCGATCGGCACCTGACGCCAGCCGAACACGCGGTAACCAAACTGCAGGATCTCCGACTCAACGATCGTGCGGCAGGTCTCCGCAGCATTGAGGTCGGTCTTGGGCAGAAACACCATGCCGACCGCGAGCCTTCCCGCACCCGGCGTGTGGCCGGTGTGTTCGATATGCTCCTTGAAGAAGTCCTGGGGTATTTGGACCTGAATGCCGGCGCCGTCACCGGTCTTGCCGTCCGCATCGACAGCGCCACGGTGCCACACCGCCTTCAGGGCATCGATACCGGCCTGCACGACATCGCGCCGGGGTGTGCCATCAATCGATGCGACAAAACCGACGCCACAGGCATCGCGTTCGAACACGGGGTCATAAAGTCCATCGCGCGCCAACCGCTTGGCCTCACGGGACCGATCGCCATACGCTAGTTTGGACATGGCATCCCCCTTAGCCGGCAGCGCGCAGAGACGTCTGGTCCGCGCCGGCCTTGGCTTGCAGATAGTGGTGAATTCCCTCGGCGGCATCCCGCCCGTCGCGCACCGCCCACACGACAAGCGACGCGCCACGCACGATGTCGCCCGCCGCGAACACGCCATCCAGGTTCGTTGCGCCTGTCGTCAGCTTCGACTTGACCGTGCCCCATTTGGTCGTCACGAGATCGGGCACGTCGAACTGCGCAGGGATGTCGTCGGGATCGAACCCAAGCGCCTTCAGAACAAGCTGGGCATCTTGCCGGAACTCCGATCCCGGTACCGGCTGCGGCGTCAGGCGACCACTTGAGTCAGGCTCGCCGAGCCGCATCTTGACCGCGCGAACGGCATCGACATGGCCGTCGCCCTGGAAGGCTTCGGGCAATGCCAGGAACTCGAAGACAACGCCTTCTTCCATGGCATAGGCGACCTCGCGCTGGCTGCCCGGCATATTGCCGCGGTCGCGACGGTAAAGGCAGGTGACGGCGTTGGCGCCTTGGCGCACGGCGGTGCGCACGCAGTCCATGGCGGTGTCGCCGCCGCCGATCACAACGACGTCCTTGCCGGCCGCGTTCAAGACACCGCTGTCGAACGCCGGCACCACGTCGCCCAATCCTTTACGGTTGCTCGCGATCAGATAGTCGAGCGCCGGCACGATACCGTCCAGGCCGACGCCAGGCGCCTTGATGTCACGCGCCGTGTAGACGCCGGTCGCAATCAGGATGGCATCATGACGCCCGCGGAGTTCCGCGAACGAGACGTCGCGGCCGACATCCGTGTTGGGATAGAGGCTGACACCGCCCTCGGCCAAGAGGTCGACGCGGCGCGAGACCACATGCTTCTCCAGCTTGAAGTTGGGGATGCCATAGACCATCAAGCCGCCCAGGCGATCGTGCCGGTCATAGATCGCAACCTGATAGCCGCGTCGGCGCAGCATTTCGGCCGCCGCCATGCCGGCGGGGCCGGCACCGATAATGCCGACCGACTGCTCGCGTTCGCGCCGCGGGCGCGGCGGCTTGACCCAGCCGTTCGCGAAGGCAGTCTCGGTGATGTACTTCTCGACCGAACCGATGGTGACGGAGTCGAAACCCTTTTCGATCACGCAATTGCCTTCGCAAAGGCGGTCTTGAGGGCAGATGCGGCCGCAGATTTCTGGGAAGTTGTTGGTCGCCGAAGCGACCTCATAGGCCTCCTCGAGCCGATCTTCGGCGGTCAACATCAGCCAGTCGGGAATGTTGTTATGCAGCGGGCAGTGCACCTGGCAGAACGGAATGCCGCATTGCGAGCAGCGCGACGCCTGTTCGGCCGCGAACTCACTTTGGAATTCGTCGAATATCTCCGCGAAATCTTCGCGCCGCACGCTGGCGTCGCGCTTGGGTGGCCGGCGCTGCGCCGTATCCACGAATTTCAGCAGTTTCGCTGACATCTCATTCCCCTGGGACCGCCCCGCCATGGGGCTGGACTGGGTCTATAGGAGAAAAACGCAGGCGGTGCGAGGGAAATCGACAATATAGGTCAATATAGGTGACACAAGTGAATCTGACTTTTTACGGTTCCCTGACAGCCGTCGACTTTTGCGCCTCACTCAGGAATCTTTAGGTCTGGTATACTTACCTATTTATTCCCAACCTATCCACCGCAGGTGGGTGTTAGGATGCCGGCGCAGCCGGTCGGAGGGCGCGTTTGACACTATTCCAGCTTGCGGTGCTGGCGGTTATCCAGGGTATCACCGAGTTTCTGCCCATCAGTTCCTCAGGCCATCTGATTCTGGTTCCCGAACTGACCAGCTGGCCCGATCAAGGGCTGCTGATCGACGTTGCCGTCCATACGGGTTCCCTGCTGGCGGTGGTGCTCTACTTCATCCGTGATCTCTGGCAGCTGACACGCGGGCTTATCGCGCGCGGCAGCGCCAGCACGCGGCCCCAGGTCGGGATGCTGATCGCCGCGACCATCCCGGTCGGCATCGCCGGGTTCGCGGTGCACGAGATTGGCCAGGAAAACCTGCGCGATCCCCAGATCATCGCCTGGGCGACGATCGTCTTCGGCATCCTGCTCTATGTCGCCGACCGCGTCGGCATGACGCTTCGCCGCATGGAACACATGACATGGGGCGCAGCGCTCACCATCGGCTTTGCCCAGGTTCTGGCGCTGATCCCGGGCACCAGCCGTTCGGGTATCACCATGACCGCCGCGCGGATGCTGGGTTTCGAACGGGCCGACGCCGCGCGTTTTTCGATGTTGCTGTCGATCCCGGTCATCCTGGCGGCTGGCCTGCTGGCCGGGATCGACCTCTACCAAGCCGGTGACGCCAGACTGACGTCCGCCGCCCTGGTCGCCGGCGGCCTCGCCTTTGTCGCGGCCTACATCGCGATCTGGGGCCTGATGGCGTGGCTGCGCCGCGCTAGCTTCACGCCGTTCGTCATCTACCGCCTCATCCTGGGCGTCGGCTTGCTGATCTGGCTCTATACCTGAACCGTCAGCCGGCCAGCTGACGGCTATCCGAACTTCGGCCGGCCCTTCAGACCGCCACGCCGGTATTGGGCCAGATATGTCGGAACAATGACTTCGACCGTCGTCGGGTTGATGCCCAGCTCAGCCAGTCCCGGTTTGTCGCCGGACGCCACGTTATCGATCTGCATCAAACGCACCTGATCCGGCGTGACCAGGGGCACCGGCATGAATTGCAGAAACAGCGCCTGCAGGTGTGCGACCGCATAGGGCAGTGGCAGCAGCTCGCAACGGCGCTGGGTCTCGCGCACGACGATCTTCATGAGGTCGCGGAACGTGTAGACGGTGGGCCCGCCCAGCTCGAAGACCTGTCCCTGCGTCGCCGGATCGTCCAGGCAGGCGACGATGGCCGAGGCGACGTCACAGACATATACCGGCTGGAACCGCGTCTTGCCGCCGCCAAACAGCGGCAGCACCGGCGACACCACGGCGAGCTTGGCGAACAGATTGAAAAACCCGTCCTCGGGCCCGAAGACAATGCTGGGCCGGATGATGGTGGCGCCGGGGAAGGTCTCGGTCACGATCTTCTCGGCGGATGCCTTGGATTTCGCATAAGACGAGGGCGAACTCTCAGAGGCGCCGATCGCCGAAATCTGGATCAGACGCTCGACCCCGTGGGCCTTGGCCGCGTTAGCGATATGGCGGGCGGCCTCGACATGGGTGCGCGCGAAGTTCTGGCGGCCGCGCTCATACAAGATGCCAACCAGGTTGATAACCGCGTCGGAGCCGCGAATGGCCGCGTCGACCGAAGCCTGGTCACCGACGTTGGCGGCAACCGGGACGATCTGGCCGACATCGCCCAGCGGCTTCAAGAACAGCGCCGCTTCCGGGTCACGGCCGGCAACAACGATGCGCCAGCCGTCATCGGCCAGCCGCTCGACGAGATAGCGGCCGATAAAGCCGGAACCGCCGAAGATCGTGATCTGACGTGGTTTCATGGGTTTCTCCAGGCACGGTCGCTGCCGTGTGGCGCGCATCTTATCGCCGGAATTGGGCCAGGCAAGCGGGCACGAAGCCGTTGACAGCGCGGGGCCGTGCGCATAGTGACACAGCCCGGGCCCAGGTGGCGGAATTGGTAGACGCGCAGGTTTCAGGTACCTGTGGGGGAAACCCCGTGGAAGTTCGAGTCTTCTCCTGGGCACCAAGTTCTCGGATCGCACGCCAAATCAGTGCGGTCACAGGCAGGCTTCCTGCGACAGAACGGTTCCTTTATGGCGCATATTCTTTATCAAGGTGACCTCCCGGACGATCTCGACCTCGGCCCGGTCGTCGCCATCGATACCGAGACCATGGGTCTCGACCTGAGCCGTGATCGGTTGTGCCTGGTCCAGTTGTCGTCGGGCGACGGCAACGCCCATCTGGTCCAGTTCGCCAAAGGCGCGTATGACGCGCCCAACCTGAGCGCGCTGTGCGCCAACCCGGATGTTCTGAAGCTCTTTCATTTCGCGCGTTTCGACCTGGCAGCGCTCTATCGCTATCTGGGCATTGTCTGCAGCCCCGTCTACTGCACCAAAATCGCGTCGAAATTCGTACGCACCTTCACCGACCGCCACGGCCTGAAGGATCTGTGCAAGGAGCTGCTGGACGTCGATATCTCCAAACAGCAGCAAAGCTCCGATTGGGGCGCGGCGGAACTGACCAACGACCAGCTCAAGTATGCGGCGTCGGATGTGCTGCACCTCCACCGTTTAAGGGAACGGTTGGACGAGATGTTGGTCAGGGAGGGCCGTGACGGCTTGGCGAAAGCGTGTTTTGACTTCCTACCGTACCGCGCCCAACTCGACCTTTTGAACTGGGACGAGCCGGACATCTTTTCTCACTGATCGCAGGGCAGGGCTTGCGCCGGTTAACGGCGGCCCCACCTATGTGGTAAGTTATTGAAACAAAAAGACGCGCTGCGCATTAGGGTGGCCGCCACGACGCCCGATTCGGAGTGACTGTGACGACAGAGCAGATTGATAGCCGCCAGGCTGGATCGCACGGCTGGGTGGTGACGCCCAACGTCCGCCGTGCCCGCCTGACGGGCGGCTACAGCCGTTTTGTCGCCTTTATGCGCTGGCTGCTGCCGATTGGCGCTGTGGCGCTGGCGGCCGCGTTGATCGCATGGCCGTACATCGAATCGCGCGACGAGGGCTTCACCCTGATGATGTCGGATCTCGAGGTCGATGACGCCGGCCGCCTGGTGATGGATAACGCTCGTTTTCTGGGCACCGACGACAAGGGCCAACCCTATACGGTCACCGCGATCGCGGCCTGGCAGGACCCTAACGAGGACGAAATCATCAACCTGGAGACGCTGCAGGGCGATATCACCCTTCAATCCGGCGCCTGGATTGCCATCAGTGCGGCGACAGGACGCTACGACCGGCCGGCCGAACGACTGATCCTGGAGCACGATGTCAGTGTCTTCACCGACGAAGGGTATGAACTTCATACCGACGTCGCCGAGTTTGACCTGAGCCAGGGCACCGGCTGGGGCGACAAGCCGGTCTCCGGTCAAGGTCCAGCCGGTTTGCTGGAAGCCCAGGGTTTTCGTCTTTCTGAAGGAGACGGCAAAATTCATTTCGTCGGCCCCGTCCACATGACGCTGTTTCCGGGATCCGCCGAATGAAGCGGGTGATAGCGGGCCTGACACTGAGCGCGCTGCTAGCGGCCGCCCCGGTTTATGCACAGGTCGTCGACTCCGGCTCCCACGATACGTCGCTGCCGATCGCCATCACGGCCGACGCCATGGAGGTCGAGCAGGAGTCCCAGCGGGCGATTTTCCTGGGCGCGGTCGACGTTGAGCAAGGCGATCTGCGGCTCAAAGCCGACGAGCTGATTGTCTACTACCGCGATAAAGAGGCCCAGGACGACAACGCGATCTACCGAATCGAGGTCACCGGCAACGTGACGTTCGCCGCGCCGAACGAGACTGCAAAAGGCGACTTAGGAGTCTATGATGTCGATGTCGGTACCATCACACTGTCGGGCAATGTCGTGCTGACCAGCGGCGAAAACGTCATTCGTGGCAACGAAGCCATCATGAACCTGGAAACGGGCAAGAGCGAGGTGCGCGGCGGCGCCGGTGACGATGGCCGCGTCGAAGGTCTGTTCGTCCCCGACAAATCGGGTGACGAGGAAACGCCATGACGGAGTCCACGTTGACCTCTTTGACCAAAGCCGCCAATGCCGGACCGAAGCTCGTCACCGACAATGTCGGACTGGTGGCCGAGAACCTGGGCAAGAGCTACCACAAGCGCCCGGTTCTGCGTGACGTCAGCCTGGGCGTCGAACGTGGCGAGGCGGTTGGCTTGCTGGGTCCCAACGGCGCCGGCAAGACGACGTGCTTTTATCTGATCACCGGCCTGATCACCGCGGACGCAGGCACCATCTCACTCGACGGCGATAACATCACCGAACTGCCGATGTACAGGCGCGCCCGACTTGGGATCGGCTATCTGCCCCAGGAAGCATCGATCTTTCGCGGCATGACCGTCGAAGCCAACATCCGCGCCGTACTCGAAGTTGTCGAAAAGAACCGCGAAGTCCGCGAGCAGATGCTGGACGAACTGCTGGCCGAGTTCTCCATTTCGCATCTTCGGCGCGCGCCGGCCCTGGCGCTGTCAGGTGGTGAGCGGCGGCGTGTCGAAATCGCCCGCGCGCTGGCCTCGCGGCCCAGCTTCATGCTGCTGGACGAGCCGCTCGCTGGCATTGATCCCATCGCGGTCGGCGAAATTCGCGAACTCGTTTCGCACCTCAAGGATCGGGGAATCGGTGTTTTGATCACCGACCACAACGTTCGCGAGACATTGGATATCATTGATCGCGCTTACATCCTCCATGAGGGTACACTGATGATGGAGGGCGCTCCCTCCGAGATTGTCGCCCATGAGGGCGTCCGTCGAGTCTATCTGGGCGACCGCTTCCAGCTTTAGGCATTCATCATGGCAATGTCCGCCAAACTCGATCTTCGGCAGTCACAGACGCTTGTCATGACGCCGCAGCTGCAGCAGGCGATCAAGCTGCTGCAGCTGTCGAATATCGAGTTGGCCGCGTTCGTCGAACAGGAACTGGAACGCAATCCCCTGCTGGAGCGGGCACAGTCCGACGCCGATACCGGCGAAACACAATCTGACCAGCCGACGGACACGCCGGCGAACAGTGACACCGCGGAATCCGACTTTGGCCGTGCCGATCAGCCTACCGGCGAACCCGCCGAAGGTGGCGACGATGTTGCCGTGGGTTCCTACGATTCCAGCCCCTTGTGGCAGGGATCGATGTCGGGCGGCCGTTTCGACGGCGACGATCTGGCTGGCGTCGAGCAAACCGTCGCCACAACCGCATCGCTCTATGATCACCTGGCGCGTCAGATCTATTTGGAAATCTCGGAACCGGCAGAGCGGATCGCCGCGACCTACCTGCTCGATCTGCTCGACGAAGCCGGTTATCTGGCCGGTGACCTGGACGAAGCCTCACGCCACCTTGGCTGTACGCGTGCCTTCCTGGACCGGGTGGTCGACAAGGTCCAACACTTCGACCCGCCGGGTATCTTCGCGCGCGACCTCAAAGAATGCCTGGCGCTGCAACTGACCGATCTAAACCGGCTCGACCCGGCCATGCAGGCGCTGCTCGATAACCTCGAACTGGTCGCGCGGCGCGACATGGCCGAGCTCAAGAAATGCTGCGGCTGCTCCGACGACGACATCGCCGACATGCTGGGCGAACTCAAGGCGCTCGACCCCAAACCCGGTCTCAGGTTCGATGCCGAGCCCTCCCAGACCGTCATCCCGGACGTCAACGTCCGGCCCAAGCAGGGCGGCGGCTGGCAGGTGGAGTTGAACAGCGACACCCTGCCGAAGGTGCTGACCAACCAGCGCTACTATGCGGAGATCAGCAGCGGTGCGCGCAACAAGGAAGACAAGGAGTTCCTTGCCGAAAAGTGGAATTCCGCCAACTGGCTGGTCAAGGCCTTGGATCAGCGGGCCCGCACCATCCTGCGTGTCGCGCGCGAAATCGTCCGTCAGCAGGATCTGTTCTTGATTAAGGGCGTCGAGCATCTGCGCCCGCTCGTCCTGCGCGACATCGCCGAGGTGCTGGAACTGCACGAAAGCACCGTCAGCCGCGTCACCAGCAACAAATACATGGCGACGCCGCGCGGCATCTTTGAGTTGAAGTACTTTTTCACCGCGTCGATAGGCAGCACAGGCGACGGACCCGCGCATTCGGCCGAGGCGGTCCGCCACCGTATCAAGGCGCTGATTGATGCCGAACCACCAGATAAGGTGCTATCTGACGACGGTCTGGTGGAAATCCTGAAGGCCGACGGCATCGACATCGCCCGGCGCACGGTCGCGAAATACCGTGAATCCATGCGGATTCCATCCTCTGTGCAGCGTCGGCGAGACAAGAAAGTTCGCGCAACGTCAAAGACTTAGCCTCAAAATTCGATCTAAGTTGCGACCGCGCTTGAGTCGGGCCACATCCAGCGCTATATGTGCGCTCCCCAAATTGGGGCCGGGGTACCGGGCGGGCGCGCTGGTATTCTGAGAAGACCGAGGACAAACGGTCGCCCGATGCAATCGCATCGACCTTATGACGCTGCGTTTTACGATACAGGAACCAACATGAAGATCGCCGTAACCGGGCATCAGATTGATATTGGCGATGCCCTGAGACAGCACGTGGCCGAGCGGCTAGAGCATGGCGTCAGCAAGTATTTCGACGATGCGATCGAGGCGCACATTCGGTTTTCGCGCGAGGGTAACCTTTATCGCGCGCATGTCTCGGCCCATGTCGGCAAGGACATCTCCGCCGAAGGCCAAGCCGATGACGCGGATATCTACGCGAGCTTCAACGCCGCGGCCGAACACGTGGAAAAGCAACTGCGGCGCGTTAAGCGCAAACTGCGGGACCATCATTGAGGTGATGCCCGCCGCCCGTGCAAGGCCGGCGGACACGCCCAAAGGAAGACCATGGAGATAACCGATATTCTGAAGCAAGAGGCTGTCATCGCCCATCTGAAGGCCGGCAGCAAAAAACAAGCGCTTCAGGATTTGGCCCATCGCGCCGCCGGAATTGTCGGCCTCGATGAGCGCACCATCTTTGATGCCCTCTTGGAACGCGAGCGGCTCGGCACCACCGGCGTCGGCTTAGGCATCGCCATTCCGCACGCCAAGATGCCCAATCTGGACCGGTTGCACGCGGTGTTCGCGCGGCTCGATACGCCGGTCGACTTCGAGGCGATCGACGAACAGCCGGTCGATCTCATGTTCCTGCTCCTGGCGCCCGAATCTGCCGGTGCTGACCATTTAAAGGCACTGGCCCGCGTCTCGCGCTTGCTGCGCAATCAGGTCGTCTGCGAGAAACTGCGCGGCGCCGACAGTGCCGAGGCGATCTTCGCCCTGCTCTCCGATACCGAGGCCAGCCAGGCCGCCTGATCCCAGATGACCCTGATCCATGGCACCTCGATCCTTGTGGCGGGTGCCGGTGTTTTGCTCCGGGGCCCATCGGGCAGCGGCAAGTCGGATCTGGCGTTCCGCATGATCGAAGCCGGCCAGGCCATCCTCATCGCCGACGATCAAACCGATCTGCGGCCCGTTGACGGCCAGCTCAACGCGACATGCCCGTCCCGGTTGGCCGGCCTGATCGAGGTGCGCGGCATCGGCATCTTGCGGCGCCCCCACAGGACGGAAGCGGCCATCGGCCTGGTCATCGACCTTGTCGCTCACAACGAGGTGCCGCGCCTGCCCGATGCCCTGACGACCTCGCTGGAGGGGGTCACGGTGCCGCAATTGAGCCTGTGCGCGTTCGAGGCATCAGCCCCAGCCAAGGTCGTTGCCGCCGCTGAGGGTGTTGCCACTGCCCGCAACAAATCCCGCATCACCCATGTCTGACAGCAACAACGGCGTGTTGCCGCTGGTGCTGGTCAGCGGCCTTTCCGGCGCCGGGCGCAGCACGTCGTTGCGCGCGCTGGAAGATGAGGGTTATGAGGCCGTCGACAACCTGCCGATGTCGTTGCTGGAGACCTTGATTACGGCAGAAACCCAACCGCCCCACGGTCTTGCCATGGCGGTCGACGTCCGCTCGCGTAACTTCGACGCGGCGGCCTTTGTCGCGATCGTCGAGCGGTTGCGTAAACGCCCGGGCCTGGCGCTAAAGCTGATCTTCCTCGACAGCGATACCGACGTCCTGCAACGCCGCTATACGGAAACCCGCCGCACCCATCCACTCGCCGGCGAACGGTCGGTCACCGCCAGCATTGAGCTGGAACGGGGCCTGATGGCCGTCGTTCGCGACGCCGCTGATCTTGTAATCGACACCAGCGACCTGAGCGGGGCGGACCTGAAGCGGATCATCGTCGGCCAACTCGCCTTGCAGGAGAGCGGCCGCCTGGGACTGTTCGTCACGTCGTTTTCCTACCGCCTGGGCCTGCCGCGCAACGCCGACCTGGTGTTCGATGTCCGTTTCCTGGCCAATCCCCACTATGTCGACGATCTCAGCCCCCTGACCGGCCGGGATTCGCCCGTCGGCGCGTTCATCGAGCAAGACCCCTCATTCCAGCCGTTTTTTGACCGTTTGAGCGGACTTTTGGCCGATTTGCTGCCGGCCTACGAGCGCGAAGGCAAGTATTATCTGACCATCGCGGTCGGCTGCACCGGCGGCCAGCACCGCTCGGTTTTTGTTGCCGAGCGCCTTGCCGCTCTGTTAAGCGAAGACCACCGCGTCCACCTGGAGCACCGCGACCTGGCTTCGGCGCTGGCGCGCAACAGGGACGCCAACAAAAACAGCGGCGCATCATGATTGGTTTGGTTCTGGTGACTCACGGGCGATTGGCCGAGGAGTTTGTCGCCGCCACGGAGCACGTGGTCGGCGAACAGCGCAATGTCAAAACCGTCTGTATCGGCCCGGATGACGATATGGAACAGCGGCGTAAGGATATCCTGGCGGCGATCGCCAAGGTCGATGATGGCGATGGCGTCATCCTGCTGACCGACATGTTCGGCGGCACGCCGTCGAACCTGGCGATTTCGGTCATGGACACCGGCAACGTCGAAGTCATTGCCGGCATCAACTTGCCGATGCTGATCAAACTGGCCAGCGCGCGCGAGACCGAGACCTTGGCCAGTGCCGTCGCCCAGGCGCAGGAGTCAGGGCGCAAGTACATCAATGTTGCGAGCAGCTTGCTGAACGCACGAGGCTAAGCGGCCATGTCCGGCCGGGAGACAGGGGCCGGGGGAATGGGCCTTCAACTATTGATTATCAACGAGCGCGGCCTTCACGCACGCGCCGCCGCCAAGTTCGTTGCGACGGTGCAGGAGTTCGAGGCCGAGGTCGAGGTCAGCAAGGACGGCATGTCGGTCTCCGGGCGATCGATTATGGGATTGATGATGTTGGCAGCAGCACCCGGCACCACGATTGATGTCACCGCGCAAGGACCGGACGCGCCGGCGGTGCTGGCGGCTTTGCAGTTCCTGGTCGACAGCCGGTTCGATGAGTAGACAACGCAAGACATCACGCTCGAACGTCATCCTGCGAGGATTGGGCGTTGCGCGCGGCATCGCCATCGGTCCGGCGCACATCGCCGAAAGCGGCACGCTTGACGTGCCGACCCACGAACTCGCGAAGTCGGCGATCGACGATGAGATCGAACGCTTCCACGCCGCCATCGCGGAAGCGGGCACGCAGATCGACAAGCTCAGACGCAAAGCCTCGTCCTTGCCCGAAAGCGCGGCCGAAGAGCTCGGCTATCTGCTCGACGCCCACAACCATATGCTGGAGGGCTCGCGTCTGGTGCGCGGCGTCGACAAGCGCATTCGCGACGAACGCCTGAATGCGGAAGCCGCCGTCTCCCAGGAAGTGTCGGAGATCGCGCAGGTCTTCTCGCAGATGGAAGACAGCTACCTCGCCGCGCGTGCACGCGATGTCCGTGATGTCGGCCAGCGTCTGTTGCGCTGCTTGATGAAGACACCGTATCAGGCTTTCACGGACCTGCCCGAGGGTTCGGTGATCGTTGCCGACGAACTGACCCCGGCCGATACCGCACTGCTCGACCCGCACAAGATCGCCGGCTTCGTGACGGCCACCGGCGGCGCCCAGGATCACACCGGCATCATGGCGCGTTCCTTGGGCCTGCCCGCGGTCGTCGGCATGGCCGAACTGCTGCAGCAGGTGCGCCCGGGCGACATGGTGATCGTCGATGGCGGCGCGGGACAGATCATTTTGAACCCCGACGCCCAGACCATGTCGCGCTACCAGACGCGCCGTGCCGAACTGGTGCGCCAGGCACGCAAGCTCGATCGGTTGCGCGACGTTCCCGCTGTGACCCGCGATCAGGAACTGGTCAGGCTGCAGGCCAATATCGATCTGCCCAACGAGATCGACGCCGCGCTGTCGTCCGGCGCCGAAGGCATTGGCCTTTTCCGGACCGAGTATGTCTTCATGAACCGCGATGACCTGCCCGACGAGGACGAGCAATACGTCCAGCTACGCAGCATCGTGGAGGGCATGGAAGGCAGGCCGATCACGATCCGCACGCTGGATGTCGGCAACGACAAGCTGCCCTATTCGCTGGACGAGCACATGACCACAAGCCCCAATCCAGCCATGGGCCTGCGCGCCATCCGTCTGTCGCTGAAGTTCCAGAAGCTGTTGGAGGCCCAGCTCGCCGCAATCCTGCGCGCCGGCGCCCACGGCCCCGTCCGTATCCTGCTGCCCATGATCAGCAGTCCCCAGGAGGTGCGCGAGGTGCGCGACGCCATGCGCAAGGTTGTGCGACGCCTGAAGCGGCGCAAGGTCGCGATCGCCGACCCGCTGCCGCCGATCGGCGCCATGATCGAGATTCCCGGTGCCGCGCTCGCCGCCGACAGCCTGGCGCGCGACTGCGAGTTCTTCTCGATCGGCACCAACGATCTCACCATGTACACGCTGGCCATCGACCGCGGCGACGATCAGGTGGCCCATCTCTATAGCCCGCTGCACCCGGCGGTCCTGCGCCTGATCCAGTTCACCACGGCTGCGGCGCTGAGAGCGCGCATTCCGATCAATGTCTGCGGCGAAATGGCCGGCGACGAGCGCATGACGGCGCTGCTGCTGGGGCTTGGCATCCGCGACCTCTCGATGACCGCGACGGCGCTGCCCCGGGTCAAGCAGCGCATCCGCGCCCTCGACCTCAACGAGGCGACAAAACGCACCCAGACCATCATGGATCAGTCCGATCCCGGCATGGTCGCGGTACTCCTGGATGACTTCAACGCCCTGCCGTAAGGCATCATCTTGCCTGGACGGCCGGGGTCCCCATTTGTTAAGCCGTGCCCGGCGCCCGTCCGATGGCATCCGCCATGGATTTTCTAGAGAGAATGGATCGAAGAATGAGTGACTTCAGCGACTACAAGGTTGCCGATATCAGCCTGGCCGATTGGGGCCGCAAGGAGATCGAACTGGCCCAGGTCGAGATGCCGGGCCTGATGGCAATCCGCGACGAGTATGGCGCGAAGAAGCCGCTGAAGGGCGCCCGCATCACCGGCTGCCTGCACATGACGATCCAGACTGCCGTTTTGATCGAAACCTTGGTCGATCTGGGCGCCGAGATCCGCTGGAGCTCGTGCAACATTTTCTCAACCCAGGATCAGGCGGCCGCCGCCATCGCGGCTGCCGGCATCCCGGTCTTTGCCTGGAAGGGCGAGTCGGAGGAAGAGTATTGGTGGTGCATCGACCAGACCATCGAAGGTCCGGACGGTTGGCGCCCCAACATGCTGCTGGATGACGGCGGCGATCTGACCCAGGTCATGCACGAAAAGCACGCCGATCTGATGAAAGACGTGAAGGGTGTCAGCGAGGAAACCACGACGGGCGTCGCGCGCCTTTATCAGATGGCGCAGCACGGCGAACTCCTGGTGCCCGCCTTCAACGTCAACGATTCCGTTACCAAGTCGAAGTTCGACAACGTCTATGGCTGCCGCGAAAGCCTGGTCGACGGCATCCGCCGCGCCACCGACGTCATGATGGCCGGCAAGGTCGCCGTCGTCGCAGGTTACGGCGGCGTCGGCAAGGGATCGGCTCAGTCGCTGCGCGGCGCCGGCGCCCGGGTCAAGGTAACCGAGATCGACCCGATCTGTGCGCTCCAGGCGGCGATGGACGGTTATGAGGTCGTCACCATGGATGACGCCGCCTCCCAGGCCGACATCTTCGTCACCGCGACCGGCAACCGCGATGTCATTACCGTCGACCACATGCGCGCCATGAAGGACCGCGCCATCGTCTGCAATATCGGCCACTTCGATAACGAGATTCAGGTCGATGCGCTCAGGAACCAGAAGTGGCACAACGTCAAGCCGCAGGTCGACGAGATCGAGTTCGCCGACGGCAAACGCATCGTCTTGCTGGCCGAAGGCCGCCTGGTGAACCTTGGCTGCGCCACCGGTCATCCCAGCTTCGTCATGAGCGCCAGCTTCACCAACCAGGTGCTCGCCCAGATCGAGCTGTGGACCCATCCCGACAAGTACGAGCGTCAGGTCTACGTGCTGCCCAAGCACCTGGACGAGAAGGTCGCCCGGCTGCATCTGGAAAAGGTCGGTGCCAAGCTGACCGAACTGACCGACGATCAGGCGAGCTATCTCGCCATCGATCAGGCTGGCCCGTACAAACCCGAGGAATACCGGTACTGATCGACGCCGTAGAAGACCGGAAGCAGGCGGCCCGGCTCTCGCCAGCCGGCATCTGACCAGCTTCCGGCTTCGTGCGCGGTGCCTCGTGGACACCACATATAGACGGCGGCTGACACAGGCCACAACCGTGTGTGGTGACACCCCCTTGCCCGCAGCCTAGACTCGGCATCGACGATCGGCAGGTTGGGGGGCACGAATGTCGGGGGTTCGTTTCGCGGCCGTTATGGGGACGGTTGGCGGCCATGCGTCAAGGCGCACTGTCAAAACGACAGAGCCGTCAACCAGACATGGCCAAGACAGTGGCAGTTTGATCACCGCAGCCAGCCACCGGCCGCGCCATGTCCTGGTTTGACAAGCACACCGTGCCCGAGACGAAACACCGGAACGGTGAGGACGACCAGTCTGGCAGTCGTCTATCCAGACGCCGCCTTGTTCAGGCACTCGCACGACGGAATGCCGAAGAGGTCCTGAACACCGGCCCGTGGTCAATTGCCATGGGCGTTTTGATTATCGTTGTCTACTCCGTCCAGATCTTCGACGGCAGCGAGACGTCCTATGACTGGGGCAGCTTCTGGGCCCTGCTTGCCACACTCCTCGCCCTGGCCTTGGCCTGTCTGGCGACGGGCGGGTTGCTCGGCTTTCTGTTTAGCATTCCGCGCACCGCATCCACCCCGCCGCCGCAACCGGAACCACAAGCCGAACCGCAAGGCGGCGAGGCGGCCGGCAACGGTCAGCCTGCTGCGCGCCGCAGCAACCCTGTCGCCAGCCATAACGTCAACACGAACCTGGAAGAGATCTCCGACTGGCTGACGAAAATCGTCGTTGGCGTGACGCTGGTACAGCTCACCGAAATCATCGGGTTTATCGACCAGATTACGGCGAACATCCAGGCTGGCTTTCCCAACGCATGTGAGGCGAACCAGACCGGATGCATCATCGGTCTGGGCACATTCTCTGCTGCGGTCATCATTCTCTTCTTCGCGATTGGGCTGCTGTTCGGCTACCTCTGGACACGCCTTATGGTGCAGGGCGCGATCAAGGACGCCGACCTCTCCTTGGTCGGAAAACTGAAGGACGAGGTCGAAGAAAAACGCGAAGCACTCGACCGCCAAAAGCACAAGGCTGACAGCGATGCCTCGGCGATCAGCTTGTCGACCAAAATTCTAACGGCGCCGCCTGACGCCGAACTGCCCAGCCAGGAGGCGATCAATGAGGCTCTGGTGGATGCCAGCAAGGACATCCGGTCGATCATTTTCTACCGCGCGCGCATTCAACGGTCCGAGAACAAATCGCCGCCGGACACCTCAAAGATGGAACGAACCATCCCAATCTTCTGCGCCCTTATCAACGCCGACGTGAAACTGCATAGCGGCAAGCCAATCTATCACCAGAACTTCGCGCAACTCGCCTATGCGCTCAAAGATCGTCTGCCAAAATCGGGCTCCGACAAGAATCCAGACGATTATCAGCAGGCCATCGGCTTCCTGGACAAGGCCATTCTCATTCGCCCCGATGACGAAGCTCAGAAATGGCCGCTCTACGAGTATAACCTGGCGCTATGCCAGATAAGGCTGGATCAGTCCTTTAACGCGGGTCAGGCCAATCCGGATGCGGAAGCCGTTAAGGTGGTCGTCGACAACCTGAAAGCCGCATGCGCGGCACCGTGGATCAAGGACCATGTGGTGCCGGATGACCAATTGGTCGGCGCCTGGCTTGAGACGAACGGCCTGGAGGTGGCGGACTTGTTGGCGGGCAAAGAACAACAAACGCCACCACCAACGACGGACCCGCAAACCGCGAGCTAGCCCTCCTCGATCCGAAGCCGCTCGGCGTCAAGGCAGAGGGCGAGGATAAAGCCCAGGGCTGCAAAGGCGAATGGGAGCCAGAATGACTGCTGCATGCCTGCGGCAAAGGCATCGCCCAGGGCTGTGTGGATTTTGTCGGCGGCGTCGGCGCCGTACTTGGCGATGATGCCGCTTGCCGCCTCACCATGGGCGCTGGCGGTGTTGAGAGCCGCCTGATCGGCGGCCGTCACGTTGAGGCCGACGGCTTCGAAGGCACGCGCCAGCCCATCGCGGCTGGTCACAAACAGGATCGCGGTTGCGCCGGCGACGCCAATGGCGCCCAGGCCCAAATGGAACATGTAGGAAAGCCCGCCCGCCAATCCGGCGCGTGACGGATCGGCGGCGCTGACCGCCGCGGTCCCGGCCGGACCGAAGACAAGCGCGCCGCCGACGCCCATGACCAACATGGGCGCTATGGTGCCGACGTAACCCCACGACGTCGGCATGAAAACGATACCGAGTGACGCCAGCGCGGCAAGGGCGTAACCCGACGCTAGCAGGCGCTTGGGACCAATGGTGTTGTAGAACCGTCCGATCGTCGTGTTGCCGATGGCGATCACGATCAGAATGGGCAGAATACCGATCGCCGACCACATCGCCGACCAGCCGAACACCTTGTGGTAGTACTGCGGCAGATAAAGGAACAGCAGCATGACCGGCGGCGTCATGAAGCCGTTCATCAGAAGCGCCAGTAGCACCTGATGGTTCTTCATCATGGGCGGCGGCACCATGGGATCGCGCACCCAGCGTTCGACAATGGGAAACGCGACAAACATCACGACGCTGAAGACGAAGAGGCCGACGACCGCCACCGACGTCCAGCCCCAGTCAGCGCCGATATCGAGGCCGTAGAGCAAACCGAAGACCGCCAGCGACAGGACGGCCATGCCGAGCACATCGATGCGTTCGTCGGGCTTCTCGTCGGCATCCCTCGGAATGACGCGCCAGATGAACACGACGGAGATCCCGGCCAACACGACGTTCGCCACGAAAAACATACGCCATTCGCCGAGACCGCCGAGAATGCCGGCAATGAAGGGGGCGACAGAGTTACCCGTCGCGATCGACCCCAGCATCAGCCCCATCACCACGCCGAGCTTGTCTTTGTCGACCGACCATGCGGCGACGGCCAGCATGCAGGGCCAGGCGATGGCCGAGCCGATACCCTGAACGACACGCGCGCCGATCAGGAAACCCATCGACGGCGCGATCGTGCAGGCAAGCGAGGCCAGGAAAAAGATGAGCAGCCCTATTTGCAGGAACCGCTTGCGCCCGAACATGTCGCCCAGACGACCGCCGGCTACCAGCATCATGGCGAGCGACAGCGCATAGGCGTTCAGCACCCACTGGCTGGTCGTGATGTCGACGGCGAAGTCTTGCTCGATCGGAATGACCAGCAACAACGCGCCGGTGAAATCCGTCCCGATCATGAAGGACGGAATGCAGAGCGTGGCGATGATCGCCTTTGTATGCCTGTCCACGATGCCCCCGCTGGACCAACCGCGACCTTAGCCCAGACAGGTCAAGCGCCAAACAGCGCTGTTCAGGTCGTACCCGGCAATCCCTTGGTCGTCGAGTACTCAAAGTGGAGTTCTTCGTCGGGGTAGACCAGCGGGCGGATGGCGTGCGCCGCCATGGCGGCTTCGGAAAAGCCCGACAGGATCAGCTTCAGCTTGCCCGGATAAGTGACGATATCGCCGATGGCATAGATACCGGCCTCGCTGGTGGCCGAGGTCGCGGGGTCGGTGGTAATGAGGTTGCGGTCGAGATTGAGGCCCCAATCCGCGATCGGGCCGAGCTCCATCCTGAGACCATAGAACGGCAGCAAGACATCGGCGTCGAGCCGGCGCTCGTTGCCGTCAAGATCGGCGACGATCACCGCATCGAGCTTGCCGTCCGATCCGTCGAGGCCGTGAAGCTGGTAGGGCACGACCATCTCGATCGCGCCGTCCTCGGCCAACTTGTTCATGCGGTTGACGCTGTCGGGCGCGGCGCGGAACTTGGCGCGGCGGTGGACCACCATCAGCTTGTCGGCGACCTCGGCCAGCGACAGCACCCAGTCGACGGCGGAATCGCCGCCGCCGGCGATCACGATCTTCTTGCCGCGATAGGCCTCGCGCCGGGTGACGTAATAGGCGACGGCGCCGGAGTCTTCATAGGCCTCGATGCCTTCCATGGGCGGCCGGTTGGGACCGAACGAGCCGCAGCCCGCGGCGATGACCACCGCGCGGCAGATGATGATTGCGCCCTTGGAGGTCTCGACCCGCCAATCATCGCCGTCGCGGACCAGCGACACGACCTGTTGGCCGAGGTGGTACACCGGATCGAACGGGGCGGCCTGTTCGGCGAGCTTGTCGACGAGGTCCTGCGCCATGATCTCCGGATAACCGGGAATGTCATAGATCGGCTTTTCCGGATAAAGCGCCGTGCACTGGCCGCCGACCGCCTCCAGCGTGTCGACGACATGGCAGCGCATATCCAGCATGCCCGCCTCGAACACCTGGAACAGCCCGACCGGGCCGGCGCCGACCACCACGATGTCGGTCTTGACCATCTCGCTCATAGGGAAACCCTGCCTGTTCGGCCCTGACATAACGAAGCGCCTGCCGGCTTGGCAAACCCTTTCCATCGGGCTTTCCATCGGGCTTTCCACCGGGCCCTTTCCTATGGGGGGCGGTGGGGCTACAAACGCGCCATGAGTGCCTCGCCAAGCCCGACAGCCGCCCGCGACATGATGCTGGCCGCCGAATCGGTGACCCGGACACTGGCAGACCAGATTGCCGGCCTTGCCAAACCGGGCGATCTGATTGCGCTATGGGGCGACCTGGGCAGCGGCAAGACGACCTTCGCGCGCGGCTTCATCAACGCGCTGACCGGCGAGACCGAGGTGCCCAGCCCGACCTTCAGCCTGGTTCAGACCTATGACGCGCCGGACTTCGTCATCTGGCATTTCGACCTCTACCGGCTCGACCGGCCGCGCGACGTCCTGGAACTCGGCTTCGACGACGCGCTCAACGATGACGTCGTCCTGGTGGAGTGGCCGGAACGGCTTGGCGAGTACCTGCCGGAAGACCGACTTGATCTGCGTTTCCGCCTGGTCGCGGCGGGCGGGCGTTTTGTGCGCCTGGAAGCCTGTGGCAGTTGGGCCGAGCGGTTGAATGCTATGGCGTCATGAACGATCGGGAGGCGCTGATCACCGCCTTTCTGGAACGGCACGGCTGGGCCGATGCCGAACGGCGCGTGCTCGCCGGCGACGCCTCGTTTCGCCGTTATGACCGGCTCAGCCGCCACGGTCAGACCGTGGTGCTGATGGATGCGCCGCCGCCGCACGAAGACGTGCGGCCGTTCGACCAGATCGCCCGGCACCTGCGCCATCTGGGGCTGGGCGCGCCCGACATCATTGCGGCCGATCCTGAGACAGGCCTGCTGCTGATCGAGGACTTGGGCGACGACCTTTTCAGCCGTGTGCTGCGCGACGGCGGTGCCGACGAGACGGTGCTTTACGAAGCCGCCATCGATGTCCTGGTCGCGCTGCACCGGGCCGGCGCGAAAGCCGCTCTGCCGGCCTACGACAATGCGGTCATGCTGGACCGTGCCCTGTTGCTGGTCGACTGGTTCATGCCGCTGGCCGGCCTGGAGGTGACCGACGCGGCACGCGCCGATTATGTCGAGGCTTGGCGGTCCGTCCTGCCGCTTGCCCATGACGGACCCGATACCGTCATCTTGCGCGACTTTCACGCCGACAACCTGATCTGGCTGCCGCGGCGCGACGACATCGGCAAGGTCGGCCTGCTCGACTTCCAGGACGCCATGATCGGCCCAGCCGCCTACGACATCGTTTCGCTGCTGGAGGATGCCCGGCGCGACGTCGCGCAACAGACCATCGAGGCCGCCAAAGCACGTTACCTCGCCGCCTTTCCCAAGCTCTCGCCGGCGACGTTCGACACGACCTATGCGGTGTGCGGTGCCCAACGCAACTGCCGCATTATCGGTGTCTTCTGCCGCCTGCTGACGCGCGACGGCAAGCCCGGATACCAGAATCTGATGGACCGGGTCTGGGGCCACCTGACGCACGATCTGGCCCACCCGGCCAACGCGCCGCTCGCGGCATGGTTCGACCGCTGGGTGCCGCCGGATAAACGGACGCGGGCCGCATGACACAGGTGACGCGCGCCATGGTCCTGGCGGCAGGGCGCGGTGTGCGCCTGAAACCGCTGACCGAAACGACACCCAAACCGCTGGTCGCGGTCGCCGGACGCACGCTGCTCGACCGCGCGCTCGACCGTTTCGCCGCCATGGAGCTGGTCGTCGTCAACGCCCATCATCTGGCTGACCAGGTGGCGGATCACCTTCACGGCCGTACGCAACCACCGACGATGTTGTCCCGCGAAACCGACCTCCTGGACACCGGCCTGGGCGTCAAGAACGCGCTGGGCGATCTCGGGGCATCGCCATTCTTCATTTCGAGTGCGGACATCCTGATAACGACGGGCGCTGCGGGCGACCCGCTCGATCGACTGGCTGCGGCCTGGGATGACGGCGCCATGGACGCGCTGTTGCTGTTGCAGCCGCGTGACGAGGCGGGCGGTTTCAGGGCGGCCGGCGACTTCGACCTGGATCGCCATGGCCGGCCGACACGCCGCGGCGACGCACCGGCCGCCGACTACGTCTACGCCAGCACGCAATTGGTTCACCCGCGTCTGTTTGCCGGCAGCCCCGACGAACCGTTCTCGTTCAATCTCTTGTGGGACAAGGCGATCTCGGCAGGCCGGCTCTTCGCCGTCGTTCATGACGGCGGCTGGTTTACCGTCGATACGCCGGAGAACCTGGCCGCCGCGCCGGGCTGGCTCGCCATCCATGGCGGCTAAGCTTTTTACCATTGCGCCCGGCACGTCCTTTGTCGACGCGCTCGCCGCCGGTCTTCTTGAACGCCACCGCGATGCGCCGGAGCGCCTCGGCGAGACACTTATATTGGTGCCGACACGGCGCGCCACCCGCGCCCTGCAGGAAGCTTTCGTGCGCCAAAGTGACGGCGCCGCACTCATCCTGCCCAGCATGCAGCCGCTCGGCGATGTCGATGAAGACGACCTCATCGCCGATCTCCTGGAGATGGGTGACGACGCCATCGACCTGCCGCCGGCGATCCCGGTCCTGCAGCGCCAACTGCTCCTGACATCCTTGGTTCGTCGGGCCGGCGCACAGGTCGGCGCCGGCAATGACGAACAAGCCGCGCGGCTTGCCCGCGACCTCGCCCACCTGCTCGATGAAGTCGAAACGGCGGAGCTCGATTTCGACGCGCTCGAAGGGCTGGTCGAGGGTGATCTCGCCCGCCATTGGCAGACCACGCTTGCCTTTCTGCGCATCATCACCGAGCAGTGGCCACAGATCCTGAACGAGCGCGGCCTTGTCGACCCGGCGCAACGCCGCAGCGCCTTGATCGATGCGTTAGCCAAGCGCTGGTCCCAGAACCCGCCGACAACGCCGGTGATCGCGGCGGGCTCGACCGGCACGATACCGGCGACGGCGCGCCTGATGGCAACGATCCTCAGTCTGCCCGAAGGCGCCGTGGTCGTTCCCGGCCTTGACCGGCATCTCTCGGCGGAAGCTTGGGCAGCCGTCGACGACACCCATCCGCAGGCTGCGATTAAGACGCTGCTTGATCACTTCGACAAGGCGCCGGCGGACGTCGCCGATTGGCCGTACCCTGAAACGGCCCAAGTACCGCGCGGCGATGCGGGACGGGCGGCGTTGCTGTCCGATGCCATGCAGCCAGCAACGGCGACGACGGCGTGGCAACGCCTTGACCCCGCCGCGGACAACGTCTTTGACGGCCTGAGCCTGATCGTCTGCGCCCATCAGCGCGAGGAGGCCCAAATCGCCGCGCTCACCATGCGCCACGTCCTGCTGACGCCTGGCAAGACCGCCGCTCTGGTCACGCGCGATCGCGATTTGGCGCGGCGCACCGCCGCCGAACTCAAGCGCTGGGGTATCGAGGTCGACGATTCCGCCGGTACGCCGCTCGCCGAGAGTGTGCCCGGCACCTTTCTGCGGCTGATCGCCGAGGTCGCTGTCGAGCGCGCGGCGCCGATCCCGCTCTTGGCGTTGCTTAAGCATCCCCTCGCCGCGCTCGGACGCGAGCCCGCGCAACTGCGCGCGCAGACCCGCCACATCGAACGGCTGGCGCTACGCGGTCCACGGCCCGGTTCGGGTCTGTCCGGCCTGCGCGCCGCGCTGACCCGGCAACCGGTTGACGCCGAACTCGTCGCCCTGGTCGACGACCTGGCAGAGGCTTTCGCGCCGCTTGAAGCGGCGCTCGCCAACCGCAGGGGTTCGCTCGCCGCCATGGTCGAAGCCCACATCGCCTGTGCCGAGCGCCTGGCGGCACGCGACAACGCGGCGGGCGCCGATGTGCTGTGGGCGGGCGATGCCGGCGAGGCAGCCCACCGGTTCGTTCAGGAATTGCTGGACCAGGCCGGCATCCTGGCCGGCGCCGAGGGCAACACCTATGCCGGTCTCTTCACCACGTTGATGCAGGGCCATGTGGTCAGGCCGCGTTTCGGGCGTCATCCCCGGCTCTTCATCTGGGGGCCGCTTGAAGCGCGCATGCAGCACGCCGACCTCGTCTTGATCGGCGGATTGAGCGAGGGCAGCTGGCCGCCCGAGATCCCGGCCGATCCCTGGATGAGCCGTCCGATGCGCACGGCCTTCGGTCTGCCGCCCCAGGAACGGCGGATTGGCCAGGCGGCCCACGACTTTGCCCAGGCCGCCGCTGGCGGCGAGGTCGTCATGCTGCGATCCGACAAGATTGCCGGCTCGCCCGCGGTTCCCGCGCGCTGGCTGATGCGCCTGGAAACCCTGTTGGACGCCTGGGGCAAGCGGCACCTGCTGGATCAAAACGCCGGCCTGTGGCGCGCCCGCGCCGCGCTGATCGACCGCCCGGCGCTGATCGAGCCCGCAAGACCGCCGGAACCAGCACCGCCGGTCGCCGACCGGCCGCGCCGCCTGTCGGTCACCCAGGTCGATACCTGGCTGCGCGACCCCTATGCCATCTACGCCCGTTTCGTGCTGGGGCTGAAGGCGCTCGATGCGCTGGACGAGGACCCGGCCGCCGCCGAGCGCGGCACGTTCGTTCACGAAGCCCTCGATCGCTTTGTCAAAGCTTGGCCGGATGCCCTGCCCGACGACGCCCTGGATCAGCTTCTGGCGATCGGGCGCGACGTGCTTGGCCCGACGCTCAGCCAGCCGGCGGTCGCCGGGTTCTGGTGGCCGCGCTTCGAGCGGGCGGCCGCCTGGTTTATCGAACAGGAAAAGGCGCGGCGGCACGAACTCACCGCCATCGTGACGGAGTCAAAGGCGGAACTGAGCCTGGCCGCGCCGGCCGGCCCGTTCACGCTCTCCGCCAAGGCCGACCGCCTGGAGCGGCGCGCCGACGGCACGGTCGGCGTCATCGATTACAAGACCGGTACCGCGCCCAGCACCAAGGTCCTGAAGGCCGGCGGCGCACCCCAGTTGCCTCTCGAGGCGGCGATGATTCGCGAAGGCGCTTTCGTCGACCTACCGGAACGCACAATCGCCGCGCTCGAACACTGGCAACTGCAGGGCGGCGAACCGCCGGGCCAGATCAAGCGGCTGGCCGGATCCGAGGCCGATGACCTGGCGGCAGAGTCGCTGGATAACCTTAGCGACCTCGTGGCGCGCTTCGATGAGGCCGAGACCGCCTATCTCGATCACCCCGACGGCGCCGACGCCAGAGCCTATGACGACTATCTGCTGGTCGCGCGAACCGACGAGCATCGGTTGGGCGCTGAATCGGCCTTGCCCGACCTGAAAGTCGCGCCGCCGTCGCGTGAGACCGTCACGCTGATGCCGGCCGATAGCGTCCAGAGGCTGTTGTCGGATCCCGAGACATCGGTCTGGGTCGCAGCGTCCGCGGGCACCGGCAAAACCAAGGTGCTGACCGACCGTGTGCTGCGCCTGCTGCTGAAGGGTGTCGCGGCCGACCGGATCCTCTGCCTGACCTTTACGCGCGCGGCGGCGGCGGAAATGGCGGTGCGCATACAGCGCTCCCTGGGTGCCTGGGCGACCCTCAACGAACCCGATCTTGCCACGGCGCTTGAAGGCCTGACCGGCCAGCCGCCGGACGAGGAAACCCTGATACGCGCACGGACGCTGTTTGCCGCGACGCTCGACACGCCGGGCGGCCTCCAGATCGCCACCATCCATGCGTTCTGCCAGTCGCTGTTGGGCCGCTTTCCGCTCGAGGCCCGCGTCGCCCCCCATTTTGACCTGGCCGACGAGCGCACGGCGGCGGAACTGTTGCGCGACGCCCGCGACCGCGTCCTCTCGGCGATCGCGAGAGGCGGCGACGATGCCCTTTCACAAGCGCTTGCTGTCGTCGCGGCCAACGCTGCCGAGGGCACGTTCGATTCGATCATTCAGGAGATCTGCAGCGGCGCCGGGCGTTTCGATGCTTGCCTGGCGCGCCATGGCGGTCTTGACGGTACGCTCAACGCCGTCGCCGATGCTCTTGGTGTCGCACGCGACACCGATGCCGAACAGGTTCTGCGGCAGGCTGCGACGACTGGTGCCCTCGACGAACCCGGATTGCGCCAGGCGGTCACGGCGATGGAAGCCGGCAAGACAACGGACAAGAAGGCGGCGTCACTGATCGGAGAATGGCTGACAGGTGACGACGACGCGCGCGTTGCCGGTTTCGCCGATTACTGTCTTGCCTTCCTGACAAAGGAAGGCACACCCCGCGCCAACCTGCCGACCAAGGACGTCGCCGCCGCGTCGCCGGCGGCCGCCAAAGCATTCGCGACCGAGCAGGCGCGGTTGATCGGCATTGCTGATACGCTCAAGGCCGTTCATGTTTTGCAGCGCACCGCAGCGGTTTTGCGGCTGGGTCACGCCGTGCTCGAACGTTTCCGCGACAACAAGACACGACGCGCGCTGCTCGACTACGACGACCTGATCAACCAGACCAACGCGCTCTTGGGCCAGCCGGACATCACGCCTTGGGTGCTCTACAAGCTGGACGGCGGTATCGATCACGTGATGGTCGACGAGGCGCAGGACACCAGTCCCGCACAGTGGCAGATCGTCATTGAACTGGTGCGTGAGTTCTTCGAAGGCGAAACCTGGGACGACGATGTCCGCACCCTGTTTGTCGTCGGTGACGAGAAACAATCGATTTTCAGTTTCCAGGGCGCTGATCTCGACGCCTTGCGCAGTGTCCACGATCGTTTGGAGGCATTGGCCCGAGGCGAACAAGGCCGCTGGCGCGAAGACGATCTGAACCGCTCCTTCCGTTCGGTGTCTGCCGTTTTGACGGTCGTCGACAAGGTCTTCGAAAACGCTGGTGCCCGCGCCGGCGTCGTCGATGACGGCGCGATGCTGGAGCATCTGGTGCAACGCGCAGGCCAGGGCGGCCTGGTCGAGCTGTGGCCGGTGGTCGGCGACCTCGACGATGATGTGCCCGATCCCTGGCAGGCACCGCTTGGCTATCATGAACCGGAAGATCGCAGCACGCGGCTCGCGCGCGAAATTGCCGCGACGATCTATAGCTGGATCGAACGCGACGAGATGCTGGCCTCCAAAGGCAGGCCGATTACCGCCGGCGACATCATGGTCCTGGTGCCCCGCCGCACCCGCTTCGTCCACGCCCTCGTGCGTGAACTCAAACACAAGAACGTCGCCGTCGCCGGTGTCGACCGTATGGACCTTACCGGGCAGATCGCCGTGCGCGATCTGATGATGCTGGGCTACGCCTGCCTGATGCCTGAGGACGACCTGGCCCTGGCCGCCGTACTGAAGGGACCGTTGGCGGACTTCGACGACGACCTCCTCTATGTCCTCGCCCGCAACCGTCAGGGCTGGACGCGCGACGGGCGCGGTGACGAACCGCTCGAGAGCCTGTGGGCGGCCTTGCGTCGGCGCGCCAACGATGACGCCGTCTTTCGGACTGCCCATGACTGGTTCGCCAATCAATTGGCTCATGCGGATTTCGAGCGGCCGTTCGAGTTCTATAGCCGCATTCTCTCGCAGAGCTGCCCGGCGCCGCGCGGCGACATGGTCGGCCGGCGGTTGAGCGGGCGCGAGGCCATGCTGCGCCGCCTCGGCATCGAAGCGGAAGACCCGCTCGATGAGTTTCTTGCCGCCAGCCTGGAATATGAACGCGAACACACAGCATCGTTGCAAGGTTTCCTCGCCTGGCTCGAGGCCGGCAGCGCCGAGATCAAGCGCGAGATGGAAGCCCGCCACGACATGGTGCGCATCATGACCGTGCATGGCGCCAAGGGTCTGCAGGCGCCGATCGTCTTTCTGGTAGACGACATGGCGACCCGCCCGCCGCGAACCGACAATCTCGTCTGGCTCGACGGCGGCAGCCTGCCGCTCTGGCCCGGCAGCGCCGGCAAGCGGGACCGCGTATCCGATGACGCCATCGACGAACGCAACGCACGCCAGGATGAGGAGCGCCGCCGGCTGTTGTATGTCGCCCTGACCCGCGCCGAAGACCGGCTCTATGTCACCGCCGCCTCCAGCACAGGCGAAAGCAAGGCCGACAGTTGGCATGGCATGGTCGCGGCGGGCATGGCCGAGATCGCCGAACCCTTCGACTTTGAAGCCTCCGGCGATCCCGCCTGGACCGGTCAGGCATGGCGGTATCAGACCTCGCAAGCCGCACCGACTGCAGCGCGACCCGGCAGACCGGATGACGGTGACATTGCGGCCAACCTGGAAGCGGAGCTTCTCGCCGCGCCGACCGTCGAACGCGATACGGAACGACCGATCAATCCATCGCGCCTGGGCGGTGCGGAACGTGCGCCGGATTCGCCCCTTGGCCCGTCCGGCGGCAAAGCCGCGGCGCGTGGCCGAATCATTCACCGACTCTTGGAACGCCTGCCCGATATCCCGCCGGACCGGCGCGCGGATGCCGGCAAGCGCCTGCTGGATTATCTCGCGCGTGACTGGCCAACGGCAGACAAAGCAGACGCGCTTGCCTCGGTCATCGAGATCCTGGACGATCCGGCCTTCGGCGCCCTGTTTGGCCCCGGAAGTCGGGCCGAGGTCCCGATCATCGGACGGGTTGGCGATCTGGTGATCGCGGGCCAGGTGGACCGCCTGATCGTTGGTGACGGCATGGTTGATATTGTCGACTACAAAACCAACCGGAAGCCGCCCAAGAATGTACAGACGGTGCCGGAAGCCTATTTGCGACAAATGGCCGCTTATCGGGCTGTTTTGCACCGAATTTACCCGGGTTTTGTGGTGAATTGCCTGCTTTTGTGGACTGCCGAACCGGTTATGCAGGTGCTTCCACAAGACCTTCTGGATGCATACGCGCCATGACCGCGACGCGGGGACGTGCCGGTTGACGCACCCCCATCCGGTTCCTAGATTCTGGGGTCAGCGAGCGCCCTCAGAAGGCGAACCGCCGCATTGAACAGGAGATTTGCCGAATATGACCCAACATGTCACCGACGACTCCTTCGAGACCGATGTCTTGAAGTCCGAAGGGCCGGTCTTGGTCGATTTCTGGGCCGAATGGTGTGGACCGTGCAAGCAGATCGCCCCGGCGTTGGAGGATCTCTCCAGCGAGATGGGCGACCGCGTTCGCGTGGTCAAAGTGAACATTGACGAAAATCCGATGACCCCCTCGAAGTACGGCGTCCGCGGCATCCCGACGATGATGCTGTTCAAGGACGGCGAGGTCAGCGCCATGAAGGTCGGCGCCATGCCGAAGAGCAAGATCTTCGAATGGGTCGAACAATCGATCTAAACGATCTCGTAGAGATCGCGACAACCGCAACCAAGGACGGCCCCGTCATGACACACAATCGGCGGGGCTGTTTCGTTGTGCGTTTGGTGTCGACATGACAGGGCGCGTTCACACGGGCGGCGCCGACGAGGTCGCGGCGTTTCTGGAGCGTTATCCGGAGACCCGCTGGGTCGATGCGATCATTCCCGACCTCTGCGCCATCCCGCGTGGCAAGCGGCTCGACGTTTCCGGTCTGACGAAGGTCTTTGAATCAGGCATGGGTCTGCCCGGTTCGACGTACGTCATGAACATTCTGGGCGAGAACGTCGACAGCACCGGGCTCGGACCACCGGACGGCGATCCAGATTACCCGTGTTTCGGCGTGCCCGGCACGCTGGCACCGGTGCCGTGGGTCGGGCCGGAGCAGGCCCAGGTGCTGATGACCATGCACAATGACGCCGGTGAACCCTATTGGCTCGACCCGCGCGTCATCGCCGGGCGCATGGTCGATCAGGTTGCCGCGCTCGGCTACAACCCCGTCGTCGCGATCGAATTGGAATTCTACCTGATCGACCCGGAGACCGACGAGCTCGGCCGTCCCAAGCTTGCCCGCTCGCCCTTGACCGGCAAGCGTCCGCGCGAAACCCAGGTCTATCTGATGGACGAGCTCGACGCCTACGCGCCGGTCTTGAACGACATCATCGATACCTGCCGCCAGCAGAACGTGCCGGCCGATGTCGCGACCATCGAATACGCGCCCGGCCAATTCGAGATCAACCTGAACCACGTCGCCGACCCGGTCGCCGCGTGCGACCACGCTTTCTTGATGAAACGCGCAGTCAAGGGCGTCGCCGCGCGCCATGGCCTGGTCGCGACCTTCATGGCGCGGCCGTTCCGCAAGACCTCGACCAGCGGCACGCACATTCATTTGAGCCTGTTGGACGACGACGGCAAGAACGTGTTCGACGACGGTGGCAAGGATGGCACCGATCTGTTGCGCCACGCCATCGGCGGGCTGGCCGAAACCATGGCCGAAGCCATGCCGATCTGGGCGCCCAACGCCAACTCCTACCGGCGTATCAGCCCGGTCGGCTGGGTGCCGCTGGCGCCGACCTGGGGCTACAACAACCGTTCCGTGGCGATCCGCGTGCCCAGCGGCGAGCCGAAGTCACGCCGCCTGGAACACCGTCCCGCCGGTGCCGACGCCAATCCCTACCTCGTCATGGCGGCCACCCTCGCCGGTGTGCACCACGGTCTGACCAACAAGGTCGATCCCGGCGAGGCGATCGTTGGCGACGCCGCCCAGCAGGTGCCGCCCAGCCTGCCCGCAATCTGGGTCGACGCGCTGCGCCGCTTCGACGAGGCCAAGATCCTGCCCGGCTACTTCGGCGCGGAGTACTGGGACATCTACAGCAAGATCCGTTGGTCGGAGTTCCACGAGTTCAACGACCACATCTCCGCGCTCGAATACGACCGCTTCCTGCGTCTGGTTTGAGGCGCTGCCCCGCTGTCAGATCGCACAAGCGATCCGACAGCCCCAATCAAGACATCAGCCTTTTTCGAGGTAGGGAATGGTACCCGCCACATCGGTATTGTCGATGATGCGGAAGCGGCTCTCCGTCCCCTCTTGCCGGGCTTTGGCGTAGGGCGCGTATTCGGGATCATTCACGAAAGCATCGGCCGCTTCGCGTGTCGGAAACTCAAGAATGGCGATCAGCGTAGTCTCAAGCGGCTCGCCTTCCACGGGCGTGATGTTGGCGCTTCGGGCCAGGTACTTGCCGCCATGTTTATGCACGATGTCATGCACGTTGGCTGCGTAGTCGGGAATCCAGGCATCGTCGGTTACCAGAACGTCGGCGATCAGATATGCGGTCATTCTCTTTACTCCCTTTATGTCTGTACCTTCGGGCATCGAGGCCCACGGCGACGTCGAGCATGGCGCCTCGGGCTCCATGTCATCCAGTCTAGAAGGTGAGACCGACCGGTACAGCATCTGTACTGGATGCCGGCAACCGTTCCACCTATCTTTTCCCTCACTCATCGAACGTAGGGGGTAAGTCGTGGCACAGCCCGGTTACAAACAATTCTGCCCTGTCGCCATGGCTGCCGAGGTGCTTTGCACCAGGTGGACCATGGTGCTGGTGCGCGAACTGATTGCCGGATCGACCAGGTTCAACGATCTGCGCCGCGGCGTGCCGAAAATGTCACCGTCTTTGCTGTCGCAGCGTCTGAAGGAACTCGAAAGCGCCGGGATCGTCGAGCGCAGGCCTATGATCGGCGACAGGTCCGTCATGGCGTACCACCTGACGGAGGCCGGCAAGGATCTGCGGGCGGTCGTCGAATCGATGGGCATGTGGGGCCAGCGGTGGGTGGAATCCCAACTTACCCTGAAGAACCTCGACCCCTCCCTCCTGATGTGGGATATGCGCCGCAACCTGGATCCCACGCCCCTTCCGAGCCGGCGTTCGGTGGTTCAGTTTCTGTATCCCGAACTTCCCGCTTCGAAACGCGACTGGTGGCTGGTCATCGAGCCGACCGGCGAGGTCGACCTGTGCTGGGCCGATCCCGGCTTTGATATCGATCTCTTCGTCACCACGGACCTTAGAACGATGACGGCGATCTGGATGGGTCTAACCACCGTTCGCGACGAAGGCGACCGCATCGACGTTCACGGCGACAAGCAACTCGCGTCGACCATGCAGACATGGCTTGGGCTCAGCCCCTTCGCCATCGAGGCAAAGCGTGTCGCCTAGCGTGTCGCGATCGCAACGCCTGAGCCGATCAGGATTGTACCCGTAACCTGCTGCAGGCGCCGCATGGCTTTGGCCGACGCCAGGAGACGGCGCGCCCGGTCGACCAGAAGGACCGCGGTGCCGTAGATCAGAAAGGACACGCCAGCAACAATAGCCGCAAGCAAAAGGAAGTCACCCACGCCGACCTTTGCCATGTTGATCAATGTCGGCAACAAGGCGCCAAAGAACAGGATCGCCTTGGGGTTACCCAGCGTGGCCAGCAGACCAAGCGCGATGTCGCGCCACAGTGCGCTGGACCCACGGGCCTGGACCGCAACCGTGCCCTCCTTACCGGTGATGGCGCGGTAGCCGCGCCAGATCAGATAGGCGGCACCGGCGTACTTCACGATTTCGAACAGCGGCCCCATGGTTGTCGCAATCGCCAGCAGGCCAACAAACGCGACACTTAGGAAGATGGCATCAGCCAACGCAAGTCCGGTGATAACCGCAAAGCCCGCCCTGGCACCGCCGCCAAGCGTGCGCGACACGACGATCGCGAGGCCCGGACCGGGCAGCAGTGTCCATAAGAACATGCTCACAGCAAAGACGATCAGATCTGCAAACAGCATGGCATCGCGTTTCCTTTCGGGATGTCATGACAGGCCGCGGGTCAGCTTGTCCATGACAAAGGGTCTGTTGCGTTTTATCGGGTAGTCGCGGCGGCCGGGGCATCAATTGGGATCGACCGCGAGATTGGCAGGCGTTGGGAGGCCGCCAGGTGGAGGCGTAGGGCGATGGAGGCAGATCCGAACATCCAGGTGGCGTGGATTATGGCGCTTTTCGCCGCCATCCCGGTCGTGACGGCCGTCGCGTTGCATTGGCTGAGCCAGCATTCGCCGCTCACCCCGGCGCTGGCGTCCTATTCGGGCGTGGTCCCACCGTTCTTTGTCTCGGTCGCTCTTATGTTTGGCCTGCTCGCCCCGTTCCTGGCGGCCGAAACATGGGAGCGAGTCAACGACAGCAGCCACAGTCTGGAGCACGAGGGTGTAACGAGCCAGGCACCATGAGGTCTGTAGGGGACAGGATTAGATGCCCCAGGGATTGTAAAAAGCTCTGTCATTCGGCACTGCGACGCGCGGGTCGACTTTCGCGCCGTCGCAAGCAATGCCAAAGACATAGGGCCTGCTGTCGGATGTCAGATACGCGTTGACCGGCGGGATCGATTCGACGCGCGCACGCAAGTTCGACAGGTCACGAAAAGAACGGAGCACGTCGGGAAAGAAGGCATCGACTTCATCCAGATAACTGAATGCAAGGAAGTCGACATGAGTCGGCGTGTCGCCAACGCAATAGTCCGGCTGGCGACCATCGCGACGCAGCCATTTCTGGAGGTTCTCGAGCGTTGGCTGCAACGTCTCCGCAGCGTAGTCACGCGTCGTGTTCCGCCAACCATCGACCCACGCGAAGCGCCAGAGGTCTTCCTGCGCCTCGGCCAGAACTTCCTGGGTGATATCCAACAGGGTGTTCCGCGTCTCGTCACGGCCGAGCCAGCCGGCGGCGCGTGCGAGGTGTCGCAGAATGGCGTGGCATTGGGAAAGCTTTACGGTCGCGCTCTCGAAGATCGGCAGCCCGCCAAAATCGGTTTGCGGCCTCAACGCATCCCACGCATCCGCGGTCATGATGCGCCGGTCTTCGAAGTCGACCTTCATGGCATGGAGCGTCAGGCGGATGGCCTCGGCACGGCCTCGCATGTCGAAATAGATGAGGCGTTCCCGCGCCATCGCGTGATCATACAATGGAGCCGGCGTCCCGGTACAACAGCGTCAGGACGAAAGCGCCGGGGCCTGCCTTGCCGCGTCGGCCGTCAAAACTCTGCCAGCGAGATAAAGCGAGCCGCAGAGCAGAACGCGCGAGGGACCGTCCTTGGCGAGTTCCCTGATGGCATCTTCAATTCCGGCGCCGACGCGGGCATCGATGCCGACATAGTTCAGGATATCGGCTGCCTCTTCGCCCGGCAGCGTGTTCTTTTCGCCCGGAATCGAGAGACAGACGGCGTGGCGCACGTATGGCGCCAGAGGCCGTGCAAAGCCGGCAGGGTCCTTGGTGATCATCATGCCGACCACAAGATCCAGCGGGCGGTCGTCCCAGTGCTGGCAGACATCCGCCAACGCCTGGCCCGCAGACGGGTTGTGGCCACCGTCGAGCCATAGCTCGACATCGGGTCCAGCAAGCTTTGTCAGGCTGCCGTCGGCAAGTCGTTGCAGGCGGGCCGGCCACACGACGTCGCGCAGGCCCACCGCCACATCGTCCCGGCTGATGGTGAAACCCTTCAGGTGCCGCAGGCAGGCGATGGCCGTTGCCGCATTGTCGGCCTGATGGGCGCCGACCAGTCCCGGCAGCGGCAGCCTCCATGTGTCCGTCGCATCACGGTAGACAAGCTGGCCGGCCCCAACCGTTACATAAAAATCTCGGTCGCGGACGATCGTGGCAGCCCCGATATCGCCTGCCCGCTCCTCCATGACTGCGAGGGCCGCCGGCGGCTGGGGGCCGATGACCACGGGCACGCCAGGCTTGATGATACCCGCCTTCTCGCCGGCGATCGCTTCGATGGTATCGCCCAGGAAGTGCTGGTGATCCAACGCAATTGGCGTGATCGCGGTCAGCAGTGGCTGATCGACGACGTTGGTCGCGTCAAGGCGTCCGCCCAGACCGGTTTCCATCAGCAGGATATCGGCGGGCTCACGCGAAAACGCGAGGAAGGCAGCGGCGGTCGTGATCTCGAAGAACGTGATGGGCTCGCCACCATTGGCCTGTTCGCACTCGTCCAACAGGTCGGCCAGATCAGGCTCGGCAATGGCCTTACCGTTGATCTCGATACGTTCGTGGAACCGCATGAGATGGGGCGAGGTATAGACATGCACCCGGTAGCCGGCAGCAAGCAGGGCGCGCCGCATGTAAGCAATCAGCGATCCCTTGCCGTTGGTGCCGGCAACGTGGATCACCGGCGGCAGATCGAGATGCGGGTTACCGAGCGCGTCGAGCACCCGGTAGAGGCGGTCCAGCGAAAGATCGATCAGCTTGGGATGCAGTTCCAGCAGCCGATCGAGCAGGACGTCACTGGTCGGCTTGGACACGCGTGCCTGACCCTTCTTCGGGATCGTTGGCGGGACTGGGCAAAGCCGGCGCCGGTTCGCCGCGCCCGGCCATCAAGAGCCGCAGCAAGGTCGCCAGCCGCTCTCGCATCTCCGCGCGCGGCACGACCATGTCGAGCATGCCATGCTCCAGAAGGTATTCGGCGCGCTGGAAACCTTCCGGCAGGGTTTCGCGAATGGTCTCCTCGATCACCCGCTGCCCGGCGAAACCGATAATGGCGCCGGGTTCAGAAATCGCGATGTCGCCGATCATGGCGAAGGATGCGGTGACGCCGCCCGTCGTCGGGTTGGTCAAAACGGCGATATAGGGCAGCCGCGCCTCCTTCAGTTCGGAGATGGCAGCCGTCGTGCGCGCCATCTGCATCAACGACAAGATACCTTCCTGCATGCGCGCGCCGCCGGACGCGGTAAAGATGATATAGGGGCTTTCCTGCAGGACAGCCAGGCGCGCGCCGGCGACAACCGCCTCGCCGACAGCGGCGCCCATGGAACCGCCCATGAAGTCGAAGTTGAAGACGGCGCTGACCGCGTGAACGCCGTCGATTTCGCCGTGGGCGACAATGATCGCGTCTTTCTCGCCGGTCTTCGATTGCGCATCGCGCAGGCGTTCGGAATAGCGTTTGCGGTCGCGAAAGCGCAGGGGATCGGCTTCGACCTCTGGCAGCTCGATGCGGGTGTATTCGCCGTTGTCGTATAGGTTCGCAAGGCGCGCCTGGGGATCGATGCGCATGTGGAACCCACAATGGGGACAGACATGCATCGCCGCTTCGAGATCGCGGTGAAACACCATCTGCTCACACTGCGGGCACTTGTCCCACAGGTTCTCCGGCGTGTCCGCCTTGCGAACGAGATCGCGGATCTTCGGCAGCGACAGGTTTGAAAGCCAGCTCATGTCCGTGCCTCCCTGACCCCCTTGGCAAGTGCGCGTGTCAGGTCGAGGACGCCATCGACGCAAGCCTGGGACGGCGACCCGTCCGCCGAAAAGCCGTCGGCCACCTTCTGGCAAAATGCGCTGCCGACAACGGCAGCATCGGCGACCCGCGCGACATCAGCGGCATCATCAGGCGTCTTGATGCCAAAGCCGACGGCAACCGGCAGTTTGGTGTGACGTTTCAGGCGATCGACAGCGGCCTGGGTATCGGCGGTCGCCGCGCCGGCTGCGCCCGTGATACCGGCAATCGCGACGTAGTAGACGAAGCCTGAGGTGTTCATCAGCACCTGCGGCAGACGTTTGTCATCGGTCGTCGGCGTCGCCAAGCGGATCCAGTTGAGGCCGGCATCGAGGGCGGGCAAACACAGTTCCTCGTCTTCTTCCGGCGGCAGATCGACAATGATCAGCGCATCGATACCGGCGTCGCGGGCGTCGTTCAGAAACGCTTCGTTTCCGTAGCTGTAAATGGGGTTGTAGTAGCCCATCAACACGACCGGCGTGGTGTCGTCGCGCTCGCGGAGCTCACGCACCAGAGCAAGTGTCTTCTTCAGCGTCGTCCCGGCTTTCAAAGAGCGTTGTCCGGCGGTCTGGATCGTCGGGCCATCGGCCATGGGGTCGGTGAACGGCATGCCAAACTCGATCACATCGGCGCCGGCCTCGGGCAGTCCAAGCAAGATATCCCGCGACATGTCGTAGTTGGGATCACCGGCCATGACATACGCCACCAGGCCGGCACGGCCCTCTTCGGCCAGCGCGGCAAAACGGGCGTCGATGCGACCTGCACCATTGGCGCTCATAGCTTCACCCCCAACACATCGGCGACGGCAAACACGTCCTTATCGCCGCGGCCGCACATGTTCATGACCAGCAGGTGGTCTTGGGGCAAGTCCGGCGCGATCTTCATGACATGGGCCAGCGCATGCGCCGGCTCCAGCGCCGGGATGATCCCTTCCAGGCTGCAACAGAGCTGAAACGCCTCCAACGCTTCGTCGTCGGTCGCCGAGACATAGTTGACACGGCCGGTATCGGCGAGCCAGGCATGTTCCGGTCCGATACCCGGATAATCCAGACCAGCCGAAATAGAGTGCGGCTCGATGATCTGACCGTCGTCGTCCTGCAGCAGGTAAGTCCGGTTGCCGTGCAAGACACCAGGCCTGCCACCGGTGATCGACGCGGCGTGTTCGCCTGTCTCAATACCGTGACCCGCCGCCTCGACGCCATAGATCGCGACGTCGGTGTCATCGAGGAACGGATGAAACAGGCCCATCGCGTTCGAGCCACCACCGATACAGGCGACCAGGCTATCGGGCGGCCGGCCTTCGGCCTCGATCATCTGCTCGCGCGTCTCCCGGCCGATCACCGACTGAAAGTCGCGCACCAGTTCCGGGTAGGGATGCGGCCCGGCAACCGTGCCGATGATGTAGAAGGTCGTCTCCACATTGGTGACCCAGTCGCGCAGCGCCTCGTTCAGAGCGTCCTTCAAGGTGTGCGAGCCCGAGGTCACCGGGATGACTTCGGCACCAAGCAGCTTCATGCGAAAGACGTTGGGCGCCTGACGTTCGATATCCTTGGCGCCCATATAGACAACGCACGGCAGGCCGACCTTGGCGCAGACCGTCGCCGTGGCGACGCCATGCTGCCCGGCGCCGGTCTCGGCGATGATGCGCTGTTTGCCCATGCGCTGGGCGAGCAGGATCTGACCGACCGTGTTGTTGATCTTGTGCGAGCCCGTGTGATTGAGCTCATCGCGCTTGAAGTAGATCTTGGCGCCGCCCAGGTGCTCGGTCAGCCGCTCGGCGAAATAGAGCGGGCTCGGACGCCCGACATAGTGCTTGGCCCAGTGATCGAGCTCGGCCTGAAAGCTGGGGTCGTTCTTGGCCTCGGTCCAGGCCTTTTCCAGGTCCAGAATCAGAGGCATCAGCGTTTCGGCCACATAGCGTCCGCCGAACATGCCGAAATGGCCCTGCTCGTCCGGTCCGCTACGGTACGTGTTCACCGGTTCCATCATGTGTCCTTTTTGTTCAGGAGCCGGGAACATGCCGTTTTCCGACCGGCTCTGCAACGTCTGAACAATGCCCCAGCAGTCTGCTGCAACTGGCGGCGATACCCGCCTAAAATCGCCAAAATTGCCACATTAATCGCGTTTTCGCGCGAGGATCTCGACTGGAATCGTGCGTCCCTCGGCGACCGCGCGCGAGGAGTTCGCCATCATGACGGCCGCCACATCACCATGAACCAAGGGAACCGAGCGGTGCGGCGGTTTCCCGCCGCGCTCGACAACCGCCTTGGCGCGCGCGCCGAAGTCTTTGGACTCGGCGGCCCTGTCGCCTGCCTGGACAATGACGAAACCGGCGGTCTCCAGACCGGACCGGGTCGCCGCCAGAGTCGTTAGAAAACTTGCCTCGGCGGTGCTGGCCCAGGGCAGCGGGTAATCGGGCTCCGGCCCCACACCGCGCGCGAACTCGGACAAGACCAGCCGCGCACCCGGCTTCAGGACCCGGGAGAGTTCGGCGTAGAGGGCATCCTTATCGGCGATGTTCATGGACACGTTCATGGAGTAAGCGGCATCGAACGTGCCATCGTCGAACGGCATGGCGAGCGCATTGCCGGTCTCGAAACGCACCCTGTCGTCTAGCCCCAGCAACGCCGTCAGTTGCCGCGCGACGTCGCAGAACTCTGCTGTCAAATCGACGCCGGTGACCTGGCAGCCGAACGTGTCAGCCATAAAACGCGCTGGTCCACCGATGCCGCTGCCAACGTCGAGCACATGGTCGGCCGCCAGCAGCGAAAGCAGGTTGGCGACATCCTCGGTCGCCTCCAGACCGCGCCCGTGAAACTGGTCATAAGGCGCAAGCGTCGCGATGGTCGGCCGGTTCGGATCGACGCCATCGTCCCGCAACGCCGCAGCAAGGCGGTCGAACAGGTCACCGCTGGTGTAGTGGTTTGTGACGTCTTGGCTCATGGCCTGCCGGCGACGGCCTAAAGGCCCCGAACGGTTTGTAGAAACGCCTTGATCATGCCGGGGTCCTTGACGCCGGGCGCAGACTCGACGCCACTCGATACGTCGACGCAACGCGCACCCGTAAGGTTCACCGCTTCACCCACGTTGTCGTGGTCCAGGCCACCCGCCAACATCCACGGTCTCTGCCAGCTGCGCCCAGCCAAAAGCCGCCAATCGAACGCGACCGCGTTACCGCCCGGAAGGGTCGCGCCCTTGGGCGGCTTGGTATCGAACATCAGCCAGTCCGCGACCGGCTCGAAGCTCGATGCGGAGTCCAAATCTTCGGCCTCGGCGACCCTGACGACTTTCATCATGTCGACGCCGAAGCGGGTGCGAACGTCGGCGACGCGCTTGGGGTCTTCAAGGCCATGCAGTTGCACCATCGAAAGACCGCCGGCCGCGATGGCGCCTGCGAGCAACGTATCGTCAGGGTCGACAAAAACGCCGACCTTGCCGACACCTTCGGGCACACGGGTGCCGAGCGCTTGAACAGCTTCCAAGTTCACGTAGCGCGGGCTCTTCTCGAAGAAGTTGAAGCCGACAAATCGCGCGCCGTGCGTGATTGCCGCGTCAAGGGCTTCGACACTTCCGATGCCGCAGATTTTTGCGTCGACCGCCATGGTAACGCCCTATGTGGTTGGCTGGAGGTCCCGATCCAAGGGACCTGGCGGCCTTTAAGCCGCCATCTCCTCGATGATACGGCCGGTGGCCTCGACCGGGTTGCGGGCCTGGGTGATCGGGCGTCCGACAACCAGATAATCGGCGCCCTCGTTCATGGCCTCCGACGGCGTGATAATCCGCTTCTGGTCATGCGCGGTCGACCAAGCCGGCCGGATACCGGGGACCACCAGCAGAAAGTCATCGCCGCAGCGCCGGCGCAGCTCGCGAATTTCATGGGCCGAGCAGACGACGCCGTCGACGCCGCATTCCTGGGCCAGGTCAGCGAGCCGCAGAACCTGCTCGGTCACCGTGCCCTGGCCGCCAATCATGGCGAGATCGCTGTCATCGAAACTGGTCAGGACGGTCACGGCAATCACTTTGGGCCGGCGCCCGCCATGCTGCTCGCCCGACCTGACGGCCGCTGCCATGGCGCCGCGCATCATGGCCGATCCACCGGTCGCATGAATGGTCGTCATGAACGGCATGATATCCGCCATGCCGCGGATGCCGCCGGCGACCGTGTTGGGAATATCGTGCAGCTTGAGATCGAGAAACAGCGGATGCCGGTCCGCGACAACCTGACGGACGCCGTCCGGTCCGTGCGAACTGAAAAACTCCAGGCCCAGCTTCACGCCGCCGACCTTGCCCGAGAGGCTCTTCGACAACGCAATCGCGAGGTCCAGATCAATCGTGTCGATCGCGCACAACAGGCGAGACACGGCGTTGGGCTGCGCCATGGCATCTTCCCCCATTTCCACATGACAACGGCGCTTCTCAGTGGGCGCCACTCTTGGCGGATCTTATACCAGATTGATGGGGTGACGGCAGCCCCATCGATGTTAGGCGCGTTCAGGCCTTGGCGGTGGCAAGCTCCAACAGCAGCCGGGCGACACCCAGATCCAGGTGGCCGCCGCCGCCATTCTTGAAGAACGTGATCTCTTCGCCACTCTGGCGGCCGGAAACGGCGCCACGGGAGAGCTCAAACAGATCGCCGACAATGTCGTCTTCGGTCATCACACCGTTGTCGACGGGCGTCTTGATGTCGCCGACCTTGCCGACCGTGAACCAGCGGGAATCGACATAAACCCGGGCGCGGCGCACGCATTCGTCGTCGGATTCGCGCATGTCAGGCTGGTAACCGCCGACCAGGTCCAGATGGCCGCCCGGCTTGAGCCATGCGCCCTTGATCAGCGGCTCTTCGGCCATGGTCGCACAGGAGATGACGTCGGCCTCGCGCGCTGCCGCCTCCAGATCGGTCGTCGCGCGAATTGTGATTCCGTCGAGTCTGAGTGTTTGCGCCAGTTTCTCCGCACGCGCGCCCGTTCTATTCCACACCCAGACCTCGCGGATCGACGGCCTGATCGCGCTATGCGCCATGATCAGATGGGGCGCCATGGCACCGGCGCCGGCCATCAGCATGATACGTGCGTCCTCGCGCGCCAGGAAACTGGCGCCGGTCGCCGAATCGCCGGCGGTTTTGCGCAAGGTGAGCGCGGTGCCGTCGATGATCGCGGCCGGCTCGCCCGTGGCGCCGTCGAACAACACGTAGACGCCCTGAACGGTCGGCAGACCGGTATCCGTTCGCTCGTTCTCCGGAAAGACGGTCACCAGCTTGACCCCGATCGCCTGACCGCGCTGCCACGCCGGCAGCAGCAAGAAACCGTCCGTGCTGGCTGCCGGGTTGGGTTGGGTCAGGTAGACGTCGCTAATCTCGTCGATATCCTGGCGGTGGAATGCCTTCAGGCCTTCGACCACGGTGGGATAGTCGAGCAGATCGTGCACCGCCTCTGCGGCGATGTGTTTCATGGGAGAATGGTGTCAGGCCGCCGGCAACTGGTCGACGGACGTGTTCGCTTGTCCCGACGCCGGTGCGGCAAGGGCGGTGCTCTCGGCCTTTTTCACACGGCCCTCGACATCTTTCAGCGTCGATTCAAGCTCGGCAATCCGGCGGCGGCGTTCACGGGCACGCCGACGTGTCCCGTGGCCGGCCATCCAGCCCAGCAGGCCGCCGACCCCGACGCCAATGACAAAGATGGCGAAGACCAGCAGAAAGAGTGGAATAGACATCTCGAACGGCAGCGGCGAGAACGAGACCAGCACGCCTTCCCGGTTCGAAATGGAAAAGACGATAAGAATCAACCCGATAGGAAGTGCGATCAGCCAGTAGAGCAGTTTGGAAGCTGGCTGCACGACGGGTTAGGCCTCCGACGAAGCCTTGTTCAGGCGCTCCCGCAACTCCTTACCGGTCTTGAAGAACGGCAGGAACTTCTCGGCCACGCTAACCGTCTCGCCGGTGCGCGGATTACGGCCGATGCGGGCATTGCGCTTGCGGACCGAAAACGAGCCGAAGCCGCGTAACTCGACCCTGTCGCCACGCGACAGGGCGCCCGAAATCTCATCGAAAACGGTGTTCACGATACGCTCGACATCGCGCTGATATAGATGCGGATAGCGTTCCGACAACCGCGCGATCAGTTCTGATTTGGTCATCCGGCACCCTAATCTCTGACCCAACCCTGTGAGAAACGGCGCGATCAGTTGCTCACGCAACCGCCGCCATCACCTCATCAGTGCAGGTCAGGTTGCCAGACGGCAACCAGACCGTCAAGTGTAAGTGGTTCTGGCAGCAGGCTTTTTCCAGTTTCCTTGAACATCGCGACAAGCCAGCTTTCGTCCTCGCCATAGCTCACATCGACCACCGGCAGGTTGCCGTTGATACCGTGAGCATCGCTGAGCCAGGCAAGAGCCGCCGGCTCGCCGCCGATCCCATCAATCAGACCGTTATCGACCGCCTGGCTGCCGGTAAACACCCGGCCATCGGCCAGAACCGCGAGCGACTCGGCATCCAGATTGGGCCGGCCGGTCTGCACCATGCCGACGAAGATCGACTGCATCTCATCGACGATGACCTGGGACCACGCCATGGCCGCCGGCGAGGTTTCCTCGAACGGCGACGGCTGGCCCTTGAGTGGGCCGCTCTTGATCGATTCCGGCTCAATACCGATGCTTTGGAGCAGACCGACGACGTTGGCCGACTGCATGATGACGCCGATCGAGCCGGTCAACGTGCCTTCACGGGCGACGATGTGGTCCCCGGCCACCGCGATCATGTAGCCGGCGCTGGTCGCCAGACCTTCCATGACCGCGACCACCGGCTTCTGTTCGGCGACATCGGCGATCGCGTGATAGAGCGCCTCGCCGCCGACAAAGGTGCCACCGGGGCTGTCGATACGGATAATCAGCGCCTTGACCCCGCCGTCGCTGGCGAGGTCACGGACCGCGTTATCGCGATCGACGTCGTTGGCGATCACGCCGGTCACCGACAACCGCGCAATGCGGTCGCCGGTCTCGTCATTGACCAGCTTCTCGGCGAAAACCAGGTAGACCGCCACGGCAACGGCAACCACGAACAGGGCCTGCCAGAAGCGGACGCGGCGTTTAAGCCGCTGGCGCGAGATCAGGCGTTGTGTGTCCATCACCATGGCGGGTTCTACCTATCTTGCCTCAGGCGTCTTTCTTGGCCTCGTCATCGCTGCCAGCATCGCCTTCCGCGGCTTCTTCCGCAGCGGGCTCCGCTGCGGCCTCGGCGTCACCTTCGGTCTCGACCTCGGATTCAACCTCGACCTCAGGCTCGGCATCGCTGGCTTCCTGCTCGGGCTTGTCCCCGGACGCTTCCTTGGCGGACAGGGCCGCACCCAGAATATCGCCCAGGGTGGCACCGCTATCGGCGGAGCCATACTCCTTCATCGCCTTCTTTTCCTCGTCGATTTCGAGACCCTTGATGGTCAGGCTCAGCTTGCGCGTCGCCTTGTCCACCGAGGTGATCTTGGCATCGACGCGGTCGCCGGCGGCGAAGCGGTCGGGCCGCTGCTCGCTGCGTTCGCGTGACAGATCGCCCTTGCGGATGAAGCCCTGAACGGCGTCGTTGACCTGAACCTCGATACCGTTCTCCATGATCCGCGTCACCTTGCAGGTGACGATCGAACCACGCTTCAGGCCGCTCATGGCCTCCGACATCGGATCGGAGCCCAGCTGCTTGATACCCAGGCTGATGCGCTCTTTCTCGGTGTCGATATCGAGCACCTTGGCCCGGACCTGGTCGCCCTTCTTGAAGTCCTGAATGGCTTCCTCGCCGGACTTGTCCCAGGAGATGTCGGACATGTGGACCATGCCGTCGAGGTCGTCGCCAAGATCGACGAACAAACCGAACTCGGTGATGTTCTTGACCTCGCCCTCGACATCGCTGTCGACCGGATGGCTCTCGGCAAAGTGCTCCCACGGGTTTTCCATGGTCTGCTTGATGCCAAGGCTGATCCGCCGTTTGTCCTCGTCGACATCCAGGATTTCGACTTCGACTTCCTGGCTGGTCGAGATGATCTTGCCGGGATGGACGTTCTTCTTGGTCCAGCTCATCTCCGAGACATGAACCAGGCCTTCGATGCCCGGCTCCAGCTCCACAAAGGCGCCGTAGTCGGTGATGTTGGTGACCCGGCCCGTGTAACGCGCACCGACCGGATACTTGGCCGCCACGCCTTCCCACGGATCGGCCTCAAGCTGCTTCATGCCGAGGCTGATGCGCTGGGTCTCCGGGTTGAAGCGGATGACCTGCACGTTGACCGTCTGGCCGATGCTGAGCGCCTCGGTCGGATGGTTGATACGCCGCCACGAAATGTCGGTGACGTGCAGCAGACCGTCGACACCGCCCAGATCGACGAAGGCGCCATAATCGGTGATGTTCTTGACAACGCCTTCCAGCACCTGGCCTTCGGTCAGGCCGGCGATCAGCTCGGCGCGCTGGCCGGCACGCTGATCCTCCAGCACCGAGCGGCGCGAGACCACGATGTTGCCGCGCCGGCGGTCCATCTTCAGGATCCGGAACTCATGCTCGTCGCCCATCAACGGCGCGATGTCGCGCACGGGGCGGATATCGACCTGGCTGCCCGGCAGGAAAGCCAGGGCGCCGCCCAGGTCGACGGTGAAACCACCCTTGACGCGGCTGACGATGTAACCCTTGACCCGGTCGCTCTCGTTGAACGCGATTTCCAGCTGGTTCCACGATTCTTCCCGGCGCGCCTTCTCGCGCGACAGGACGGCTTCACCGTTGCGGTTTTCCATCCGCTCGATAAAGACCTCGACCTCGTCGCCGACATTGATGTCCGGCTTGCCGCCCGGCGGCGTGAACTCGCGTAAGGGGATACGGCCCTCGGCCTTCAATCCCACATCGATCAGGGCGGCGTCGTTGGTGATGTCGACCACCTTACCCTTGACCACCGAGCCTTCCATGATGTCGACCCGGTCGAGGAACTCGTTGAACAGCTCCTCAAAATTCTCTTCGATTGCGGGCGCGCTTGCGCCCTCAACGACGTCGGTATTCGCCATGATGTCTCCTGTTGATTTTGGAAGCCTTCGGCCTCCTGGTGTCGGTTTTGGATTTCACCCTTTTTGGGGCGAGGCCGACACCTCACCGGCCTTTTGGGGCCGGGGCTGTCACCAGCTCGTGATTGCGGCGCCTGTATATAGATGAGCGGCTACCTGTTCAACTGTTGATCGACAAGGGTTAACGCGGCCTTCAGCGCCTCGTCGGCGTCCATTTGGGAGGTATCGAGCAGGATCGCGTCTTCGGCCTGGCGCAGGGGCGCCGTCGTGCGCTCGGTATCCTGGCGGTCGCGCGCGGCAAGATCGGCCGCCACCCGGTCGCGGTCGACGGCCGAGTCGCGGTCCTTCAGTTCGAGATAGCGCCGTTCGACCCGGGATTGCTGGTCAGCGGTAACAAAGAACTTCACCGTGGCGTCGGGACAAACGACCGTACCGATATCGCGCCCGTCAATCACCGCACCAGGCGGTTCGGCGGCAAAGGCCCGCTGAAACGCCAGCAGGGCCTGCCGGACATCGGGATAGGCCGCGACCTCAGACGCCGCTTTGCCGACCGCCTCCTGGCGCAGGTTGTCGCGGTCTAGGTCGCCGGCATCGAGTTGGCGGGCGCAGGCCGCCGCGGCATCGGCATCGCCGGGATCGCCGCCCTCAGCCAGGAGCCGCGCTGCTGTGGCGCGGTAGAGCATGCCGCTATCCAGGTGCCTGAGGCCCAATTGCGCGGCCAGGCCGCGCGCCAGCGTCCCCTTGCCGGCGGCGGTCGGACCGTCGATCGCGATGACAAGAACCGCCGTCACGGTTCGAACCGCGCGCCCAGCCCGGTCATCAGGTTCAGGAAATCAGGAAAGCTGGTCGCGATCGGCGCGGCGTCATCAATCGTGACCGGCCGTTCGGCGGCAAGTCCCAGGACCAGGAAACTCATGGCAATGCGATGGTCAAGATGGGTCTCGACCGGCGTGTTGTTGCCGCCGGGCACGCGCCCGGCGCAGCCGTCGATGACCAGACCGTCCTCGAGCTCCTCGACGGCGATACCGGCGGCCTTCAACCCAGTGGCCATGGCCGACAGGCGGTCGCTTTCCTTGACGCGCAGCTCCTGGAGGCCGCGCATGACCGTGCGCCCTTTAGCAACCGACGCGGCGACCGCCAGGATCGGATATTCGTCGATCATGGTCGGCGCGCGTTCCGCCGGCACCGCGACGCCCGCAAGGTCGCCGCCCCGGATGCGGATATCGGCGACAGGTTCGCCGCCTTCTTCGCGCTCGTTTTCCAGCACAAGATCGGCACCCATCTCCTGCAAGGTCGTCACCAATCCCGCCCGAAGCGGGTTGATACCGACCCCGGTCACCGTGACGTCCGCGCCTGGCAGAAGAGCTGCGGCCACAAGCGGAAAGGCCGCCGACGATGGATCGCCCGGCACCTGGATCGACGCCGGCGTCAGTTCCGGTTGCCCGGTGACGATGACGGCAAGTGCCCCGCCGTCGCGCGGCTCGACCCTGACCTCGCCACCGAAGGCACGGACCATGCGTTCGGTGTGATCGCGGCTGGCGGCTGCCTCGATCACGCCGGTTTCGCCCGGCGCGTGAAGGCCGGCCAGCAGCACCGCCGACTTGATCTGCGCGGATGCAACGGGCGTTTCGTAGGTAATCGGCAGCAAACAGTCCCTGCCCTTCACCGTCATCGGCAGGCGGTCGCCCTCCCTGCCGTCAAAGGTCGCGCCCATCGCCTCAAGCGGGCGGGCGATGCGGCCCATGGGCCGTTTGCGCAGCGAAGCATCGCCGGTGAACACCGTGGTGAACGGATGGCCGGCGGCCAGCCCCATCAGCAAGCGCACGCCGGTCCCGGAGTTGCCCAGGTCGATCACGTCATCGGGCTGCTTCAGGCCGCCGATCCCACGACCCCAGATGTGCCAGATGCCGTCGTCGCCACGTTCGACCTCGGCACCAAAGGCCCGCATCGCCGAGGCGGTTGCCAGCACGTCTTCGCCTTCCAGGAGGCCACGCACCACCGTCTCGCCGACGGTGAGGCCACCCAGCATGAGGGCACGGTGAGAAATCGACTTGTCACCGGGCACCGCGACAATGCCCGACAGACCATCGGTGGGGTGACCGGCAATGGCAGTTTGGGGCGATGGCGGCGACTTGTTCATGGCGGCCTTCTAGCACGGGCGGCCATGTTCGTGTAATCGCTTCGGCGCTGGCGCGATTTTGATTTTGACAGGCGTCCCGCAAATGGATATTGGGCCGCTCCAATCATTCGATGAGGCCGGTTCGGGAGCTACCGCAGTGGCGAAACCTGAGTGGGGAACCAAACGTCTGTGCCAGAGTTGTGGCGCAAAGTTCTACGACATGACGCGCGAGCCGATTGTCTGCCCGAAATGCGAGACCGTGTTTGAGCCGGAGGTTAAGCAGCGTAAGACCCGCACGCCTCGCGCCGAGGCCGCCGTCGCGGCGGCACCTGCCGTGGCCAAAAAGCCGGAGGTCGCCGAACAGACCGACGAACTCGCCGTCGAGGCGGTCGACGACATCGAGGACGACGACGACGATACCGATGCCGGCCTGCTGAGCGACGATGATGACGACGAGGACAGCCTCGACGATGTCGGCATCGGCAGCGCTGCCAAAGAGGAGGATGACGACACCTAACGAAAGAGGTGTGACAGTTGCACCTTGAACCCGCTCTTTTGCGGGCCTAGGTTCGCCCAGCCGCGCCCAACGCGGCCGGAAGACGTTCAAACAAAGATGGGGCCGTAGCTCAGTTGGGAGAGCGCTTGAATGGCATTCAAGAGGTCGTCGGTTCGATTCCGTCCGGCTCCACCATTTTCCCATTCATCGACACCTGATGGTCAAAGCACCGGTGCTGTCATGAGCGTGGTTTGACCTACCACGGAACGACGGCGCCTGGTTCTGCTCGCTTAGCCGCAAAATGCGGCTACCCTGTCTTGTGATGACCATATGATCGCTGGCAACCGAGTCTGCGCCAGCAACCCGGGAGCCCAAACAATGAACGACACGTCAGACGATACCGCCGCCGTGCTCGCGGTGGCCCAGCTCTATTACGATGGCATGCATGGCAACGACGAAGCCAAGCTCCGTCAAGCCTTCGATGCCCGCGCCTGCATCATCGGAAACTTCGACGGCGCCGTGTCGTGGATGAGCCTGGATGATTTCGTTCAGGAGTGCGATTCGGTGCATGATCGGGTCGGCAAGTACGGCTGCCGGCTGGAAAGCCTCGACATGGTCGGCGACACCGCCGTCGCGCGTTTCGGCGGTTGGTTCATCGATATCTGGTTCAGCGATTATCTGAGCATGCTGAAGACGGAGAACGGCTGGTCGATCGTCAACAAAACGTTCTACGCTCACCCGTCAACATGATGGTTTAGCACCGGCGGCACTAGCTCTGGCAGGAAGGGGCGCCGTCCAAATAAGCCAGGGCGTCATCGATACCGTCCAGGTCCAGATCGACTTCAAGGATCTTGGAATAGGTCAGGATTTCGACCTTGATCCGCTCACTCGACGCCAGGCTTGTCAGCAGCGAGCCTTCAAGTTTGACGGTCGCGTTTTCCTGCTCGGTCTGCGACGCCAAATGGAGCTTCGAAGCCGCATCGGAATCAATCTGATACTGATAGCCGCGCGGCGTTTCGGGCACGACGATCACGAGCTGGTCGTTATAGAGCCTGATCGCGGCATAGCGCTGGTGAACCGCAAGACACCGGGTCTCTGACGAGGCCGGCGCGTGACTGCGCATGACGGTCCAGTTGCCGAAGGTCGCCACTTCCGCCCACGTATCGGCCCGGGCACCGACGGCGCCGCCCAAGCTGATCAACATGGCAGCCAGTCCAAAGATAACAGCCGGCAATGGTCGACGAAGCGCAGAGCGCCGATTGAACGGTCGCGAACAGGTGCTGCTGGACCTCACCATGCGGAAACCCGATCGATGTCACACCGGCAGACGTCGCAAGGTCTCGCGCGACATCTGCTTCCGCACTCTTAATAACCCAAACGATCGATAGAATGAATACGCACGCTACGGAATAGCAGTACAGCACCCACTTATGGATACATAGCCAATAGTGCTACTATTACCAATCATGCCACACCCACAACATGCAGTGCAGCGACATGGCCGCCACACTACATGTTTGGTATTTGGTCGTGGTGTTGCGTGACCTAATCGTTACGCAAGACTGGCCTGTCGGCCATTTCGGTCGTTCTGAGCGGGTTCAGCTCAAGAGATGACGCATCACTTCCGTGACCGACGTCACGCGGTCTTTGCCGGCGCGATGGCGCTCGGACGGATTGACCGGCCTGGGGACGTCTATGCCGGCGTGTCCCGATACGGGCATCGTGGCATAGGGTTTGCCGGCCGTCTGGCGCGAGGGCGTGCGATCCATGATGTTCTCCTGCGATGCGGTCCATGCCCGGCGTCATGCCAGGGTCGAGGGAATCTGGGGTCGCAACGTTTCAGGTCCGTTGTGGCGGCATGGTTCGCCGGTTTCAGTTCGGTAACAACCTGTCGGTATGGCCAGAACCGGACCCGCACCGCTAGCGGTCGTGGCGCGCCACGTCGCCGCCTTTCATCACCAGGCGGACATCACGGGTCACGTTGATGTCGGCGAGCGGATCGTCGGCAAAGCCGATGACGTCGGCGAATTTGCCCTCGTCGATCGACCCCAGGTCGGCCTCGCGGCGCAGCATCGTGGCCGCGCCCAGCGTCGCCGCGTAAACGGCCTCGTGGGGCGTGAAGCCGGCGCCTTCGACCATCCGGACGAGTTCCTGCGTGTTGTCGCCGTGGTGATTGCCGGGCGTTCCGGCATCGGTCCCCATGGCGACGGACACCCCAAGGCGTTTGGCGAGATCCATGTTCTTCAGGTGGATATCGTCGGTCGCCAGGTAGCGCTCCTTTATATGGGGCGTGAGCGAGGCGCTGACCGCGTTATCGGCCAGCATCGCGGAGGTGGTGCAGGTGGTCGGCACCAGATAGGTGCCCTTTTCGGCCATCACGCCATAGACCTCTTCGTTACCGAAGGTGCCGTGCTCGACGCTGCGGCAGCCGGCAAGCGCGGCGTTCTTGATGCCGTCGGTGGCATGGGCGTGGGCGGCGCAGTGTTTGAAGTTTTCTTCTGCGACCGCAACCGCCGCCTTGAGCTCCTCGAGCGTGTACTGGATGGCGCGCGCATCCTCGTATTCCGACGACGTCATCGCGCCGGTCGCCATCACCTTGATCAGATCGGCGCCGTTGGCGAGCTGTTTTCTGGCCGCCGCACGCACCTGTTCGGGTCCGTCGGCGACCTCGTACATGCCCGGGAAATAGGCGGTCGTCGCTGTCGTGATCGACAACAACCGTCCGGCGCAGAAAAGACGCGGTCCCGGGATCTGACCGCTGTTGATGGCGCTCCTGACGGCAATCTCGTGATAGTCCCAGCCGCCGACATCGCGCGCCGTCGTGATGCCGCCCATCAGCGTGCGCTTGGCCGCCTCCGCCGCATAGATCGCGATCTCTCCGGGCAGCCGGCCGCTCCACACATTGTTCCGATAAGCCGCATGGGTCGGCGAGCAGAGATGAACATGGCAGTCAATGAACCCGGGCAGCAGAAAGGCGCCATCGGCATCGATCACCGTGTCGTCGCCGGCCGGTTTTGCGCCATCGGAGATCGATGCAATGCGTCCGGCTTCGATCCTGATGTCGCCGCGCCGATAGGCACCCGCCGTGACGTCATAGATCGATCCACCCCGTAGCCACTGTGCCATCTCTTATCCTCTCTCTTTGGCGGTTGCCCGCGCAGTCTGGGCCGCAACGGAGCGCGTCGTCCAGTAGCGGCATCCATGCTGTCCAGGCGCCGCCGCCGAGACAGCGACAAAAATATCAGGGTGTCGAACGCTGCCTTCGATAGGCTGCGAGAAGATCGGCGACAGCCACGCCATCGATCGTGGCACCGGTCAACTGGCAGTTTGTGATCCTAAGGCCCGTCAGGTTGGCGTTCTCGACCTTCGCGCCCGACAGGTTGGCGTCACTAATGCGCCAGCCCGACATGTTGCAGTTGTTGAGGGATGCGCCGGACAGGTTGACGTCGTCGAACCGCGATGCCGACAGGTTGGCACTGTTCACGTGCAACACGTCGGTGACGTCCTTCAGCTTCATGATGAGCCTCCATTCAGAGCCAATGCCACCCTGGGCCCGACGGCGATGATCGCCAGAGACTGGCGGACCCGGCGAGATTCGAACTCACGACCTCTGCCTTCGGAGGGCAGCGCTCTATCCAGCTGAGCTACGGGTCCGGTGCCGCGGACCTTATGTCAGGCCCAGCGGCGAAACAAGACGGCGGCGAAACAAGCTGCGCAGGTCAGCCCGCGCGCGGCAAGGCGCCCTCGTGCTCCAGGAGCCATTTCTTGCGGTCGAGGCCGCCGCCATAGCCGGTCAGGGTGCCGTCGGCGCCGATCACACGGTGGCAGGGCACGACGACGGAGACCGGATTTTGACCGTTCGCCGCGCCGGCCGCACGGACCGCTTTGGGCCGCCCGGCGCGCTTGGCGAGCTCGCGATAGGTGATGGTCTCGCCTGCCGGGATCGCGCGAAGCTCGGCCCACACCCGCTCCTGAAACGCCGTGCCGCGCGGTTTCGCCGCGAGCCCGTCGATCGCGTTGACGTCACCCGCCATATAGGCGCGCAACACCTCGGTCACGCCGGCGGGATTGGCCACCCGCGGGATCTCCGTATCCCCGAACTGACGCTTCACGTAGTGGTCAAGCCGGTCGCTGTCGTCGAACTCCAACAGGCGCAGCGCGCCGTCTTCGACGATCAGCACCATGTCGCCGATCGGCGTCGAGAAGCGGTCTTGGCAAAGGCTCATGGCGTTACTGTGCGCCGTCCAAGGTGACCGGTCAATCAGCGGCCACCGCGCCTCAAGAAGACTGCCGCTCACCCAAGCTTTGTTCCAACGTATCGACGCGGCGCAGCGCGCTCCTTGACCAGAAGATGCAGAACAGCCGAAAGGGCGCCAAGCGCGATCGAGGCGTACCAGATGACGTCGTAGTTGGCGTACATGTCAAACCAGATGCCGGCCAGCCACACGCCGGCGAAACCGCCGAGTTGATGGCTCAAGAAGACGAAGCCGAACAGGGTGCCCATGGTTCGCGGACCAAACATCGTCAGCACCAAGGCGCTCGTCAGCGGCACCGTCGAGAGCCACAAGATGCCCATGGCGAACGCGAAGACCATGACGGAAACCGGTGTAATGGGCTGCGATAGGAAGACCAGGATCGCGACCGTTCTAAGCGCATAGATCGCGGAGAGGACATAGGGTTTGGGAAAGATCGTACCCAAGTGGGTCGCCAGCAAGGTGCCGATGATGTTGGCAAACCCGACCAGGGAAAGCGCCTGCAATCCATAGGCGCGCAGCTCTTCCGGCGACATACCGGTGCCAACGCAAAAGTGCTGAACGAAGTTCGGCAAATGCGCCGTGATGAACGCCAGATGAAAGCCGCAGACGAAGAAGCCGGCGGTCAGGAAAATGAAACCGGGGTACCTGAACGCATCCGCCACTGTCTGGCGGAGCGAGACGCTATCGCTGCGGTCGGTCAACCCGCCATCGGCGTCGGTCGACGGCGCGGCCTCACCACGCATCATCGGGATGCATAGCGCCATGGGTGCCAGCATAAGGGCGATGATGATCAGCGTGATCCGCCAGTCGAACCATTCCATCAGCCACGACGCGACAAGCGGCATGATCACCTGCCCCACGGATCCGAGCGCCGAGGCGATGCCGAGATAAAGACCACGTTTGTCGACGGGCGCGGCGCGGCCGATTACTGCCAGGACGACACCGAATGCGGTTCCCGATATCCCCATGCCGACCAGCAGCCCGGCGCCCAAATGCTGCGCCAATGGGGTCGTACCGACGACGCAAACCGCGATGCCCGCGACGTAGCAGAAGAAACCCAGCCAGAGTGCGCGGCGGTCGCCATAGCGATCCGCCACCATGCCGAAGACAGGCTGCGCCAGGCCCCAGACCAGGTTCTGTATGGCAATAGACAACGAGAAGATCTCGATCCCGCCATCGAACAGGTCGTCGGAGAGCGGTACGACGATACCGCCGAACATCGAGCGTACGCCGAACGACAGCGCCAGAACGATGCCGCCGGCGGCCACGATGACGTAGATCGACCGATGATCGTGCCTGGATTCTGTCGCGATGTTCGCCATGCCGCGCTTTCGTCCGCCTCGTTCCATCCGGTGGCCGAATCACGTCGTTGGGACGTTTGGAACAGGCGCACCCGGATTGACGGCACAGATAGCAAGTCTGTATACTTTCTAAAATCGAATTTAACTGAACTTTTACTTCAAACTATCGAATATGAAGGCAACCTTCGACACGGAGTCACTGCGGGCCATCGTGGCGGGCGCCGATCTCGGCAGCTTCGCGCGCGCGGCCGTGCAACTGGGCCGTTCACAGTCGGCCATCAGCATGCAACTGAAGAAGCTGGAACAGCAGGCGGGTACCCAGCTTTTTGCCCGACAAGGCCGGGGCCTCGTGCCGACGGAAGCCGGCGAGGCCCTGATCGCCTATGCCCGCCGGATCATTGCCCTCAACGATGAAGCGGCGGCCGCGGTTGGTGCGAGCGTGAGCACGGCGCTTGTTCGTCTGGGCCTGCCACAGGACTTCTTTGACGACGTCATGCCTGCCGCGCTCACGGCCTTTTCCCAGGACCATCCGAATGTGCAGGTCGACATCCGGGTTGGCGAAAACCACAAGCTGAGCGAAGAGGTCAGAATCGGCCGGCTTGATGGCGCCATCGCCTTTTTTGAAGACGGCGTCAGCAACGAAGGTGAGCTTCTGTGCACCCTACCCATGCGCTGGCTTGCGCATGAGTCCTATCCGAGCGTTCTATCGGCGGACAGTGTCGACCTGATCATGTTCGACCATCCCTGCCTGTTTCGAAAAGCGGCGCTCTCGGCGTTGGATCGATCGCGGCAGCGCTGGCGTATGGCGATGACGACACCAAGCCTGCTCTATGTCTGGTCGGCCTTGCGATCGAACCTGGGGATCGGTGTGCGCACGGAACATGGGCTGCCGCACGACATCGTCTGTTTGGACGACCCGTCTGACCTTCCCCAACTGCCGGCCATCGAGCTGAGGCTTCTGCGCCCAAAGAATGCGTCGTCTCGGTCGCGGGATTTGTGCGAGATCCTGCAACGGGAGACGATCCGGCTCGTTGCGCCGGGCTAGCGGTCAATCCGCGGCGGCCGCGCCCGCCTGGATTGACGTCAAATTGACGAAGACTTCTTCGAGATCGCTCTCGGTCGTCGACATGTCTTCGATGGTGAGACCGGCCTGGCGCAACTGACCCAGGATGTCTTCGAGCCGGGTCTGGCTTGGCCGGTAGCGCAGAATGAGGCGCCCGTTGGGTGTGACCCGGCTGTCCAACCGCTCCAACTCAGCCGGCACGGCGTCCAAAGGTTCGGAGAGCCGTATCGTCAGGACTTTGACGTCCAGCCGCTGTTTCAGACCCTCTGTCGTGTCGCGCACGATGAGTTCGCCGTGGTTGATGATGGCGATCTCGTCGCAGAACCGCTCGGCCTCCTCCAGATAGTGGGTCGTCAGCAGGATGGTCACGCCTTCCTCGTTGAGCCGGCGGATATAGGCCCAGAAACTACGGCGCAGCTCGACATCGACGCCGGCGGTCGGTTCGTCGAGGACGATGACCGGCGGGCTGTGGACCATCGCCTTGGCGACCAAGAGGCGCCGGCGCATGCCGCCCGAAAGACTGCGGGCATAGGTCTCGGCCTGTTCGGTCAGGCCGACCGCATCCAGGATCTCGTCCGTCTTGCGCAGGCGTTTGGGCACGCCATAGAGCCCGGCCTGCAGTTCCAACGCCTCGCGCGGCGAAAAGAACGGATCGATGTTGAGTTCCTGGGGTACGACGCCGATGGCGCGTTTGGCGTCGCGCGGGTTCTTGTCGATGTCGTAGCCCCAGATCACCGCCTTGCCGGCCGACTTGGTGACCAGACCGGCCAGGATGTTGATCATGGTCGACTTGCCGGCGCCGTTCGGCCCCAGAAGGCCAAAGAAGGCGCCGCGCGGCACGGCCAGGTCGACGCCCTTCAGGGCCTGCTTGGCGCCCGAACCCCGGCCATAGGTCTTTTTCAGCGCTTGGATGTCGATGGCGGTGTCGTTGCTCATGGCGGCGCGCTCTTAACATGGCGCGTCACGAAGCGAAACCGGCGCCGTCCGACTGAACTGAGCACCCACGAATCTCGATGCGAGCGATTCGCAAAAGCGTCCGCTATACTGTCTTGTGCGAGAGGAGTTGTGTTTGGCTGATCAAGACACGCAGGAAAACGGGCTTATCTTCGCCGTGATCCTCGACGGCAAGGGCGGTGGCCGTGAGATTGGCTGGGACGGGATCGATGCGTGGTCGCCCGGTTCCGGCATGCTGTGGGTCCATCTCGACTTTCAAAGCAGCCAGGCCAAGAATTGGCTTAACGAGAAAAGCGGTATCGACCCCGTGCTCGCACGAACGATCGTCGCGGCGGACGCCCGCCCGCGTGTGGTGGCGCTCGACGACGCCCTCATGGTGTCGTTGCGCGGTGTGAACCTGAACCCCGGCGCCAACCCTGAAGACATGGTCGGCATCCGCGTCTGGATTGATCGCGATCGCATCATTTCAGTCAGGCACAGGCGCTTGATGGCGGCGCAGGATTTACGCGCCAAACTGGCAAATGGTTACGGCCCGAAGACGAACGGCGAGTTTCTTGCCAGGCTGACGGACAGCCTGATCGAACGCATGGGGCCGGTGGTCAGCGAACTGGAAGACCATGTTGACGATCTGGAAAACCAGGTGCTGACAAAGGGCCGGTCGAGCCTGCGCACGGAACTGTCCGACATCCGCCGCGTCGCCATTACGTTAAGGCGCTACCTGGCGCCGCAGCGTGATGCCATGTCGAGGTTGATGCTGGAAGACATGACGTGGCTGTCGACCATGGATAAGGCGATGCTGCGCGAAGTCGCCGACCGAACCACCCGTTATGTCGAGGATCTCGACTCGGCGCGCGAACGGGCCGCGGTCGTCCATGAAGAACTTGCCGCGCGTCTCGCCGACCAGATGAACCGGACGATGTACGTGCTGACGGTCGTCGCTGCTATCCTGCTACCACCAAGCCTGCTGACGGGATTGTTCGGCATCAACGTCGGCGGCATGCCGGGTGTCGATAACGAATGGTCGTTCGCAATTATCGTCGTCGGCATTGTGATCATCGCCGTCGTCGAGTTTTTTGTCCTGCGCTGGTTGAAGTGGATTTAAGGCGTGGATGAGATCAACGTCGACGTCAATCGACTCAGCATCTGGTTGGATGACCTGCTGGTGTGGGTCGATGCCGAAGTCCTGATCTGGCCAAAGTTGACCCAGGTCCTTGTCGCGGTAGCGCTACTAGCAATCGCGCTCTTGATCGCACCGTCTTTGCGCCGCTCGCTGACGGCTCTTGCCGATCGCAAGAAATTAGAAAACCCTCTCAAAGGTGCGCTGAATGCCGTCGCGCGATTGGCACCGATCTTTACATGGGCGATCCTTTTATGGATCGCCACATTGGCGGCAGCCGAAGCGGAGATACGCAACAATCTGCTGGCGGTTGTCACGACATTGGTGACGGCATGGGTCGTCATCCGGTTCGTCTCAAGCTTGGTGCGCGACCCGTCGATGGCGCGCCTGGTCGCGTTCAGTGCCTGGGCGATCGCCGCCCTCAGCATTCTTGATTTGCTGGAGCCGACGTCGAACATCCTCGATCGTATCGCGCTGAACATCGGCGATGTTCACATCTCGGTTCTAACCGTTTTGAAAGGCGCGGTCGCATTGGTCGTCTTGCTGTGGCTCGCCAACATCCTGTCGCACTTCCTCGACCGCCGGTATCGATCGCTCGAATCGCTGACGCCTTCGATCAAGGTCCTGGCGAGCAAAGTCACGAAGATCCTGCTCATTACCATCGCCATTCTTGCGGCGCTGAGTGTCGTCGGCATCGACTTGACCGCCTTTGCCGTCTTTTCCGGGGCGGTCGGCGTCGGTGTCGGGTTCGGCCTGCAGAAGGTCGTCTCGAACTTGATAAGCGGCGTGATCCTGTTGCTCGATCGCTCGATCAAGCCGGGCGATGTCATCGGCGTGGACCAGACCTATGGCTGGATCAAGGACCTGAACGCCCGCTATGCATCCGTCGTCACCCGCGACGGCGTCGAGCACCTGATTCCAAACGAAGACTTGATCACGCAGAAGGTGATGAATTGGTCGTTCTCGGACCTCCAAGTGCGCCTCAAGATTCCAGTCGGCATCTCCTATAACGCCGATGTCCGCAAGGCGATCGAGCTTTGCCTTGAGGCAGCCGCGGCGGTCGAGCGTGTCATCGACGAACCCAAGTCCGTCTGCCTGTTGAAGGGGTTCGGCGACAGCTCCGTCGATCTGGAAATTCGCATATGGATACAAGACCCGCAGAACGGCGTGTCGAACGTCAAGAGCCAGGTGCTGCTCGGCGTATGGGATCGGTTCCATGAACACGGTATCGAGATTCCGTTCCCGCAGCGCGATATTCACGTGCGGTCATCTACGCCGTTAGAGATAACGCCATCAGGCAATGATTAATGTTGACATCGCAGCGACCGTCGAATTGACCGTGTTCGCTAGCCATAGCGCAACAAACGCAGGCCAATCAGCATCGAGACCACAGGACAATTCGTCGAGAGTGAGTTAATTCGGGTCATGACGAACGAAGAAAAACGTGTCATTGGCTGGCGTGAATGGCTGGCCATCCCGACGCTGGGTATCGAACGGATCAAGGCCAAGATCGATACCGGCGCGCGCACGTCCGCGCTTCACGCCTATGACCTGGAACCATTTCAACAGGACGGCGTTCCGTGGATACGGTTCACGGTCCGCCCCTTGCAGCGCAACAGCAAGCTTGTGTTCGCGTGTACGGCGCCGGTGGTTGACCAGCGGGAGGTGACAAGTTCAACCGGCCAGACCGAACGGCGCTATGTGGTCGAGGTCGAGATCGCCATGGGCGGCGAAACCTGGCCTGTCGAGATGACGCTTGCCGCGCGTGACGAAATGGGTTTTCGCATGCTGCTGGGGAGAACAGCGGTCGAAGGCCGCATGATTGTCGACCCGGACCGCTCTTTCGTTCTGGGTCGCCTTAAGCCGCCCAAAAGACCACAAGGCAAGAAGAGGCCGGGTGCAAAAACAAAAAAAAGCCGAAGGGAAGGCAGCGAGGACAGGGAGGCAACACCGTGAAAATCTGCATGCTGGCGCGCAACGCGAAACTCTATTCACACAAGCGTCTGGTCGAGGCGGCCCAGGAGCGCGGCCACGAGATCGATATCGTCGACCATCTGAAATGCTACATGGACATCACATCACACCGGCCGGGCATTCGCTACGAGGGCGAAGCGCTCACCGGTTATGACGCGGTCATTCCGCGCATCGGCGCGTCGGTGACGTTTTATGGTCTTGCGGTGCTGCGCCAGTTCGAGATGATGCATGTCTGGCCAATGAACGAGTCCGTCGCGATCGGACGATCGCGCGATAAACTGCGCTGCCTCCAGCTGCTATCCCGTGCAGGTCTCGGCCTGCCGGTGACAGGTTTCGCCCACGCGACCAAAGAGGTCGACAGCATGATCGAGATGGTGGGCGGTGCCCCGGTGGTGATCAAGCTGTTGGAAGGCACGCAAGGCATCGGCGTGGTACTGGGCGAGACCCATAGCTCGGCCAAGAGTATCATCGAGGCCTTCAGGGGCCTGGACGCCCAGATCATGGTCCAGGAGTTCATCAAGGAGGCCAAGGGTGTCGATATCCGCTGTTTGGTCATTGGCGGCAAGGTTGTCGCGGCCATGCAGCGCAAGGGCGCGGAAGACGACTTTCGTTCGAACCTCCATCGCGGCGGCACGGCGACGACCATCCGCATCACGCCGGAGGAACGGTCCACCGCGGTGCGCGCCGCCAAGACGCTCGGCCTCAATGTCGCCGGCGTCGACATGCTGCGTGCCAACCACGGCCCGGTGATCATGGAGGTCAACTCGTCGCCCGGCCTGGAAGGCATCGAAAAGGCAACCAGCAGGGATATCGCCGGCGAGATCATTGGCTTCATCGAGACCCATGCCAAGGTTGGCAAGACAAAGACCCGCGGCAGTGGCTAAGCCGTCTCACGCGCCGATTGAGATTGGCGGCCATACGATCGAACCGGGCGAGCGAGTCACGCTGGACCTGCCGCTGTCCGTTCTGTCGACCCACACGCAGGTCAACCTGCCGATCCAGGTCATCCACGGCAAGCGGCCCGGACCGCGTCTACTGGTGACCGCCGCCGTGCATGGCGACGAGTTGAACGGGGTCGAGATCATCCGCCGACTGCTTGCGCGCCCCTCGGTGCGCCGCCTGGCCGGCACGCTGATTGCCGTTCCCATCGTCAACGTCTACGGGGTCATCAGCTATACCCGTTATCTGCCGGACCGGCGCGATCTCAACCGCAGCTTTCCCGGCTCGTCGACAGGCTCGCTGGCGTCCCAGCTTGCCCATCTCGTCAATCATGAGGTCTTGGCCCATGCCACCCATGCGGTCGATCTGCACACGGGCGCCATCCACCGCACCAATCTGCCCCAGATCCGCGGCCAGATAAAAGATGACGGCGTCCAACGCCTGATGAAGGCATTTGGCGCGCCGATCATGCTGGACGCACCCCTTAGGCCCGGTTCGATGCGCACGATCGCGTCCGAGCGCGGCATTCCCATGGTCGTTTACGAATCCGGCGAAGCGCTCAGGTTCGATGAATTGTGCATCCGCACAGGTCTTGAGGGCGTGCTGAACATCATGGTCGATCTCGACATGATCCGACGCACGCGTTCGCGCCGTCGCGAGACGCCGGAGGCCGTCGTGGCCCACTCCAGCTATTGGGTCCGGGCGCCGGCTGGCGGCATCCTGCGCAGCACGTTCAAAATCGGCGAACGCGTCGAGGAAGATCAAGTCGTCGGCATCATCGCCGATCCCATGGGTCAGTCCGAGGTGCCGGTAACGGCAAGCGAAGGCGGTATCGTGATCGGCCATACGCGGCTGCCGATCACCAATCAGGGCGATGCGCTCATCCATATTGCCCGTGTGCGCGATCCGATGAACGCGGCCGAACAGATCGAGTCCTTCCAGGACGTGCTGAGCGACGAGGAAGAAACCTGGTCGGATAACTGACGACAAAGCCTGCCCTGATCAGAGCAACCATGCCCGTTGCGCTGGTCGCGACCATGGGTATCATCCAGGCTCGTCAACGGGAGCTCACGCATGACTGCAGAACCGCCGGAAATCATCGAAACCGACTCGCCCAAGGTGGCGTGCGACGGCGGCGGCGGCGCACTCGGCCATCCCAAGGTCTATTACGATCTGAGCGCCCATGGTCAGATCGACTGCGGCTATTGCGACAGGCGCTTTATCTGGACTGGCTTCAAGGGCGACCAGGACGACGGCGCGGCCGCGTGACATGACGCTGACCGGCTCGGTCCTGATTACCTTTGCGCTCGCCCTTGTCACGATCGCCAACCCGATCGGCAACATGGCGATCTTCGCCTCGCTGACCGGTGACAGGGACGATGGGGAAAAGAAACAAATTGCGCTGAAATCGACGATTTCGATTGCGATCATTCTGGTCATCGTCACCTGGTCCGGCAGTTACATCCTGGGCCTGTTCGACATTTCCGTCGCCGCCTTTCAAACCACCGGCGGGCTGATCATCTTGCTGCTCGGGCTCTCCATGCTGCACAGCAAGACGAGCGCCATGCATCAAACGCTGGAGGAGAAGGAGGCGGCAGCGGAAAAGGAGCAGATCGCCGTCGTGCCTCTTGCCATCCCGATTGTCGCCGGACCGGGCGCCATGACGACCATCATCGTCCAGACCCACCAGACCGGCACAGTCATGGACCGGGTCGTCATCACCCTGGTGTGCCTTGGCGTCACGGTGTTGCTTTTGCTGGCCTTCCGCTTCGCTGCCCCGCTCAGCCATCGCCTGGGCATCGGCGGCGTCAACATCGTGACCCGCATCATGGGCATGGTGCTGGCGGCCATCGCCATGGGCATGCTGGCCGCCGGGCTGAAAAAGCTTTTCCCGGGTCTGGCCTAGACCAGATCTAAAGCTCGACCTGCAGACCCAGCTCCATCACCCGGTCCGGCGGCAGCCGGTAGTAGTCCGACGGCCTGACCGCGTTGCGATTCAGGAAAGCGAACAACGCCCGGCGCCATTTGATCAGACCGCCCGCCTTCTTGGGCGCCACGATCGTGGTGCGCCCGACATAATAGACCACGTCGTCCAGGTCGACCGTCAGGCCAGCGCGCTCGCATAGGCGAAGCGCGACCGGAATGTCCGGGCTCTGCATAAAGCCGTAGTTTACGACGACGCGCGTCGCATCATGCTTCATTGGGCTGATTTCCAGGCGGTCGGCGGTGCCGACCCGGGGCTGTCGGGTGCCGATAACGGACAGGAAGATGATGTGCTCATGCAAAACGCGATTGTGCTCGAGGTGATGCTGCCACGTGCGCAACGCGCTGCCTCGGTCGCCGGCCAGGAACACCGCGGTCCCGGATACCCGCGGCAGGCCGTCGGCAACGGCCTTGTCGAGCAGCTCGTCCAGGGACAATTCGACGCCGGCGAGTTGTTCCTGGACCCGCCGACGTCCGCGCCGCCAGGTCGCCATCACGACAAACAGAACAACCGCGACGGTCATGGGATACCACCCGCCTTCGACGAACTTCAGCGTGTTGGCGCCGAAGAACGCGAGGTCGATGCTGAGCGCGATCACAGCGAGCACGACCACCAGGACCGGATGCCAGCCCCACCTGATGGCAACAAGGGTGCCCAGCAGAGTCGTGAACACCATGTCGAGGGAGACGGCCAGACCATAGGCCGCCGAGAGATTGCCGGAGGTCTGGAACCCCAGCACCAGCGCGATGGTCGCGATCATCAGCAACCAGTTGACCGCCGGCATGTAGATTTGACCCTCCTCCATGCCGCCTGTGTGGATGACCCGCATGCGCGGCAGGAACCCCAGCTGGATCGCCTGGCGAGTCAGAGAGAAGGTGCCGGTGATGATCGCCTGCGACGCGATCACCGTGGCGGCGGTCGCCAAGACGACGAGCGGGTAAAGCGCCCAATCCGGCGCCAGGTTATAGAAGGTGTGATGGCCCAGCCGGGGATCGTCGAGCAGGATTCCGGCCTGTCCGAAATAGTTCAGCACCAGTCCCGGCAGGGCGATAAAGAACCAGGCCAGCCGAATCGGCGTGCGGCCGAAATGCCCCATGTCCGCGTACAGCGCCTCGGCGCCGGTAACGGCCAGAAAGACCGTACCCAGGACGACAAAACCGGCAAACCCGTTGTTGGCGAAGAAGGCGACGGCATAGCTGGGGTCGACTGCCTGGAAAACACCGGGATGCAGAATGATGCCGCGCAGTCCCAGGATACCGAGCACCGCGAACCAGATCAGCATGACCGGGCCGAACGCCGCACCGATGCCAGCGGTTCCGCGTCGCTGCACAAAAAACAGGAGAACCAGGACCGCAACGGTGATCGGCACCACATAGGGATCGAACAGCGACGTCGCGACCTTGAGCCCCTCGACAGCGCTCAAGACACTGATTGCCGGCGTGATCGTGCCGTCGCCGTACAGCAGGGCCGCGCCGAACATGCCGAGTGCGACCGCGACGGCCATCACCTTCGGGTTCTTTTCCCGTGCGCCCAGCAGCGCGATCAGCGCCATGACCCCGCCCTCGCCGCGGTTGTCGGCGCGCAGAATGAAGACGAGGTATTTGATCGAGACAACCAGGATCAGCGACCAGAAGATCAGCGACACCACGCCCATGACGTTGCCTGCGGTCGGATCGATGCCGCTGCCATGCGCGAAGCTTTGCTTGAAGGCATAAAGCGGGCTGGTGCCGATATCGCCGTAGACGATGCCGAGCGCGGCCAGCGCCATCAGCGCAACCGGCGTACGCTTCTGGCCGTCCCCCTTATCGGCGTGATCGCTCACGATCGAATGTACCCCCTGCCCCCTCGCATCGCGCGTAGCGGAAGGCTAAAGTGCCGGCATGGCTGAGTCACCCAAACACGTCTACCTAATCGACGGCTCCGGTTTCATCTTCCGGGCCTTCCATGCGCTCCCCCCCATGACCCGCTCCGACGGCACACCGGTCAATGCGGTAATGGGTTTCTGCAACATGATCCTGAAGCTGATCGACAGCACCGACGCCGATCACATCGCCTGCATCCTGGACTACAGCTCCAAGAGCTTCCGCAACGAGGTCTATGATCAATACAAGGCACACCGGCCAGAGCCACCTGAGGAACTGGTGCCGCAGTTCCCGATGATCCGCGAGGCCGCCAGGGCCTTCAACCTGCCGGTCATCGAAATGGAAGGCTATGAGGCCGACGACCTGATCGCGACCTATACCCGCATGGCGCGCGAGGTTGGCGCGGAGGTCACCATCGTCTCGTCCGACAAGGACCTCATGCAGCTCATCGACGACGGCGTCATCATGGTCGACGGCCTGAAGAACAAGGAGATCCGAACCGAACAGGTCATCGAAAAGTTCGGGGTGCCGCCTGACAAGGTGATCGAGGTCCAGGCGCTGGCCGGCGACTCCGTGGACAATGTGCCGGGCGTGCCAGGGATCGGCGTCAAGACCGCCGCCCAGCTTATCGAGCAATACGGGGATCTGGAAAACCTGCTGGATCACGCCGAGGAGATCAAACAGCCCAAGCGGCGCGAGAACCTGATCGCCCATGCCGACGACGCGCGAATCTCAAAACAGCTCGTCACGCTGGATAAGCACGTGCCGGTGACGGACGGTCTCGATCAGTTGATCAACCGGCCGCCGGAGCCGGACGCGCTGCTCGGTTTCTTGCGCGCTCAGGAGTTCCGCACCATTACCGCGAGGGTGGAAAGCTGGTTCGGCGATAAGGCCGTTGCCGCGGCCGAACCGGTCGAAGCCAAGGCTGAGGAAGGCCACGCGGACGGTTATGAGCTGATCCAGGAGATGGCCGACCTCGAACGCTGGATTGCCGAAGCGGCGCGTCTGGGTGTCGTCGCGGTCGATACCGAGACCACGTCGATTGACGAGATGACCGCCGAACTGGTCGGCATCTCGATGAGCACGGCCAGCGGCAATGGCTGTTACATACCGGTCGGCCACCGTCAGTCCGATGCCTTCTCGGAACGGCCCGAGCAGCTTGACCGGCAAGCGGTGCTCGACGCGCTCAAACCGCTCTTGACCGATTCCGCGGTGCTCAAGATCGGTCACAACATCAAGTACGACATGGTGGTGCTGTCGCGGTACGGCATCGATGTGACGCCGGTCGACGACACCATGCTGCTCTCCTATGTGCTGGAGGGCGGCAAGCACGACCACAAGATGGATTCACTCGCCCAGCTCTATCTCGGCGTTACGCCGATACCGTTCAAGGAGGTCGCGGGGTCCGGCAAGAAGCAGATCACGTTCGACGAGGTGCCGCTGGACCGCGCGCTGGACTATGCCGCCGAGGACGCCGATGTGACCTTGCGCCTGTGGCTCGATCTGAAGCCGCGCCTGCCGCTGGAAAAGGTCACGCGCATCTATGAGACCGTCGAACGGCCGTTGATTCCCGTGATCGCCGAGATGGAAAAGGCCGGCGTCAAGGTCGACCGGGTCGAGTTGGAACGCATGTCCGGCGAATTCGCCAAGCGCATCCAGAAACTGGAAAAGGAAATCCATAAACTCGCCGGCCACGCGTTTACGATCGGCTCACCCAAACAGTTGGGCGAGGTCCTGTTCAACGAAATGGGCCTGGAAGGCGGCAAAAAGGGCAAGTCCGGCGCCTATACGACCAGCGCCGACGTCCTGGAATCGCTCGCCGCACAAGGCCACGAGTTACCGGCCAAGGTGCTGGAGTGGCGCCAGCTATCCAAACTGAAGAGCACCTATACCGACACCCTGGTCGAGCAAATCAACCCGGATACCGGGCGCGTGCACACATCGTTTTCCATGGCCGCCGCCTCGACCGGACGCCTGGCGAGTTCCGATCCCAACCTGCAGAACATCCCGGTCCGGACCGAGGAAGGTCGGCGTATCCGCGAAGCGTTCGTCGCCGATAAGGGCAACGTTCTGCTGAGCGCCGACTATTCGCAGATCGAGTTGCGCCTGCTCGCCCATGTCGCCGATATCCCGACCTTGAAGGAGGCGTTCCGCGACGGTCTGGACATTCATGCGATGACCGCCAGCCAGGTCTTCGACGTGCCCTTGAAAGACATGGACCCGATCACGCGGCGCAACGCCAAGGCCATCAACTTCGGCATTATCTATGGCATCAGCGCGTTTGGTCTGGCGCGCCAGCTCGGCATCGGCCGCGACGACGCGGCCGCCTACATCAAGGCCTATTTCGAGCGTTATCCCGGCATCAAGGACTACATGGACCGGACCAAGAAAAAGGCCAAGGAAACCGGCTATGTGGAGACCCTGTTCGGGCGACGCTGTCATGTGCCTGGCATCAACGACCGCAATCCGTCGACCCGCGGGTTCTACGAACGCGCCGCGATCAACGCACCGCTGCAAGGCTCGGCCGCCGATATCATCAAACGCGCGATGATTCGCGTTCCCGGCGAACTCTTATCGGTGAAACTGAAGGCGCGCATGCTGCTTCAGGTGCATGACGAACTGCTGTTCGAAGTGCCTGAGAAAGAGGCCGATAAGACGGCCAAGCTGGTCAAGCGCGTGATGGAGGATGCCGCCCACCTGTCGGTTCCCCTTACCGTCGACACCGGCACGGGCCTGACCTGGAACGACGCCCACTGACGCGCAAGGGCAACAGCCACCTCTGTCCCAAAACGTGACGTCGTGCTGAAAGGCGGTGGCGGAATCACGTCCTGCGAACCGGTTGCGAACGACATCACAGCAACCAAGTCACGAAGATTTCGCTGGCGTTTCGCTCGACAAACGCCCATATGACTCTCGTCGGACGGTGGGTCCGGCTGGTCATCGCCGGGTTTCTGCTTGTCGATGCGTCACGGTTAACACCTTGCGGCCCCTCCCAACCATTCGATTATGACTGGCGACGCGGCGTCCCGATTGGGCGTCGCAACAAGGAGACTTTTTTCGATGCAGAGTGGTTCCGTGAAGTGGTTTAACTCCACCAAGGGTTATGGGTTCATTGCTCCCGACAGCGGTGAACGCGACGTGTTCGTTCATATCAGCGCCGTTGAGCGCGCCGGACTGGACAGCCTGGCCGAAGGTCAGAAGGTCGAGTTCGAGGTCGTTCCAGGCCGCGACGGACGCACGTCCGCCGACAATCTGAAAGTGGTCTGAGCTAAAGGAACTGCCCGGTCAAAGACGGGGCGTTACCTTGAAGAACAAGAGGCGGCGGGTCCAAAGACCCGCCGCCTCTTTGTTTTTGTCTGAGATCTTTTTGTTGCTCCAGCCAACTAGACCAAAAAGGCGTCAGCCCTACGCCGCCATGTTTGGGCCGGCTGACTTCACCTGATCGTCGACATAGGGCGCGAAAACCTCGAAATTTCGGTGAAAACGGCCGCACAGGTCGCGTGCCTGGCTGTCATAGGCGCCCTTGTCGGACCACGTCTCACGCGGGTTGAGGACCTCGCCCGGCACATCGGGACAGGCTTCGGGCACCAGCACACCGAAGTTGCTGTCCTCGCGGAACGAGGCCTTGGAGAGCGAGCCGTCAAGCGCGGCGCCAAGAAGCGCGCGGGTGTGGCGAATCGACATGCGCTCGCCGGTGCCATAGGCACCGCCGGACCAGCCGGTGTTGACCAGCCAGCAGTCAGCGCTGTTCTTTTCGATCTTGTCGGCCAGCATGCGGGCATAGACCGACGGGTGGCGCGGCATGAAGGGCGCGCCGAAGCAGGTCGAAAAGGTCGCCTGCGGCTCATTGCCCAGACCCTTTTCCGTGCCCGCGACCTTGGCTGTATAGCCGGACAGGAAATGATACATCGCCTGTTCGGGCGTCAGTTTGGCGATCGGCGGCAGGACGCCGAAGGCATCGGCGGTCAGCATGACGACGTTATGCGGATGACCGGCATGGCCGGTCGCCGACGCGTTTGGGATGAAGTCGAGGGGATAGGCCGCGCGGGTGTTCTCGGTGAAAAGCGGATCGTCCAGGTCAAGAATCCGGTTGTCCGGATCCATGACAACGTTCTCCAGCACCGTGCCGTAGCGCTGGGTGGTCGCGTAGATCTCCGGCTCGGCCTCCGGCGACAGCCGGATCACCTTGGCGTAACAGCCGCCCTCGAAATTGAAGACACCGTTCTCGCCCCAGCCATGCTCGTCATCGCCGATCAAAGTGCGCCTGGGATCGGCCGACAGCGTCGTCTTGCCCGTCCCGGAGAGACCGAAGAAGATCGCCGAATCACCGTCCTCACCGACATTGACCGAACAATGCATGGGTAGAACGTCGCGCGGCGGCAACAGGAAGTTCAGGATCGAGAAGACCGACTTCTTGATTTCGCCGGCATAGGACGTGCCGCCGATCAGCACCAGCCGCTCGGTGAAGTCCATGACGATGACAGTCTCCGAACGGCTGCCATCGATGGCCGGATCGGCGACAAAACCGGGCGCCTGAACAATCGTGAATTCAGGCTCGAAGTCGCGCCGCTGATCAAGCGGCGGCCTGATCAGCAAATTCGAGGCAAAAAGACTGTGCCAAGCCTGTTCGGTGACGATGCGTACCTTAACCCGAAAGTCAGGATCGGCGCCGCCATAGAGGTCCTGCACAAAGGCGTCACGGCCCTGGTAGTAAGCCAGGAAACGCTGCTTCAGCGTTTGAAAATTGCCGGGGTCCATGGCGACATTGACCTTGCCCCAGTCGACCGCATCATCGGTGACTGCGTCGCGCACGATAAACTTGTCGCGCGCCGAGCGGCCCGTGTGTTGGCCGGTCAGGACGACCAGGGGGCCGCCGGCCGCCATCTGGCCCTCGCCGCGACGGATGGATTCTTCGTAGAGCGCGGGGGTGCCCAGGTTCCAGTATTGGTCCGCCAAATTGACAAGGCCAAGTTTGTCCAGTCCAAACGTACTGTGGACTGGTCCATACAACTGCATAAGTAGCGGCCCTCCCGATACTCTCGCGCTCATGTCAAAGAACGGAGCGTTGCCCCGGCGCCCCGCAAGAAGGAGGGGATTCAACGCTAACTGACCGGTCATGACAAGACCGGAATTGCACTTGTCTCAGCCCTTTGGGGTGGCCGCCTGCCCCATGCGATACAACACTGTGTCAACAGCGCCGTCGAGTTGCCTGATTGTCCCCAGACGCTGATCAAAGTCCCCACGTAGAGTGCGGTCAAGTGAACCCAGTTCCACACCGTCGGCATCAACGGCAGCAATGGCAGTTTGAGCGCCCAAGGCCGCCAGAGTTTTCCGGTGAACATCGTTCGCCCGGGCCACCGCGTCGGCCTCGGCGGCAACGATCGTTGTCGCCAGATCCGGGCAGACCCGCAGCTCGTCGCCATCCATGGCATCGATACGACCAAACCCCGCGACTTGATGGGCCCGCTCGATGACTAGGCGATAGTAGTGGAAGTCGGCAAATCCGCCGGTCACGGCCGCCGACTTGTGGCGCAAGAGATAGCGCCTGGCGTCATCGTCGTCGGTTGTAGGTTCGACATGCCCCACCAGCGTCAAGCGCGGCCCCGTCAACCGGTCGGAAAGACCATTCGTACCGTCTATCAGCAACGATACCCGGGGCTCGCGGCCAAGGTTTTTTGTGTGTTCGGCGAGGTCCGAGAGCAGCATCACCGGGCAGCCGTCAGGCGCCGTCGCCATGGCGACCAAGGTGGCGAACGGCCCGCCGTCTTGGCGGTCCAGGGTCGCCAGCGTGCCGTAACTCGCGCCGCGCAACAGCCGGCGCGCCTGGTCTAATGCCTCGATTTCAGCCACAAATCCGCCTTCCTTCTGGGGTCAGTTGCGATCGATAGGGCAGTCCTGCCGTATCATTTTTGGCCGCCAGGGTGGTAGACTGATGATGAACACAGCCGTTGAAACGATAGCCGAGAGTTGCGTTCCGTTGAGCCAGACCATCGCACTTGTCGACGATGACCAGAACATTCTGACATCCGTATCCATGGCCCTGGAGGCTGAGGGATACCGGGTTCAGTGTTATTCCGACAGCGTCGAAGCCCTGAAAGCCATTTCCGCTAGCCCGCCCGACATCGCCGTCTTGGATATCAAGATGCCGCGTCTTGACGGCATGGAGCTTCTGACCCGCCTGCGCCGGGACAAGGACCTGCCGGTCATTTTTCTGACCTCGCTGGCGGACGAGACCGACGAGGCGCTGGGCTTGAGGATGGGCGCCGACGACTACATCACCAAGCCGTTTTCGCTGAGACTCCTGACCGAACGAATCCGCGCCGTCCTGCGCCGCGCCGACCTTGTCAGCGGTGAGGTGCCCGAGGACGACGAAGAGATCGAACCGCAGATGGAGCGCGGCGAGCTGACACTCGATCCCGCGCGCCACATGTGCTCCTGGAAGGGTCTGCGCGTCACCTTGACGGTCACCGAGTTCTTGATCCTGAAGTCGTTGGCGCAGCGACCCGGTCACGTGAAGAGCCGCGATCAATTGCTCGACGCCGCTTATGATGACAACATCTATGTCGATGACCGCACGATCGACAGCCACATCAAAAGGATCCGCAAGAAATTTCGGATGATCGATCCGGAATTCGGGCAGATCGAGACCTTGTATGGCGTCGGATACCGCTTTAAGGAGACGTGAGCCCCGCCTGACAGCGGTCGACTCCGAGCCTGACGCCGATACGATCATTGGGCCGACGGATCGTCCGTCGGTTACGGCGGACCCGCGCGAGGAGGCCGACCGGCATCCATCGGCATCGCTGACCCGGCGAATTCTGGCCATCAATCTGGTGCCGCTCGCGCTGTTCCTTGTCGGCGTTCTCTATCTCGATAATTACCGCGAAGGGCTGATCGCCGAGAAAGTCAATTCGCTGACCACCAACGGCGAACTGATCGCCGGTGCGCTTGGCGAAACGGTTGTTGCCTTCGGCCTGGAAGATGTCTCGGCGCCGCCGGTCACGCAGATCCTTGAGGAAGATGCACGCGCCCTGATCCGCCGCCTGGTGCAGTCGGCCGGCATTCGCGCTCGGCTGTTCGGCGCCGATGGCGCGCTGATCGCCGATAGCCGGCAGCTTGTCGGCACCGGTGGTGCCGTGCACCGGGAGTACCTGCCGCCGCCCGGCGATCTCGATTCCTTCGAACGCCTGCTGCGCCGTCTCGACCGGATCGCCTTGGGCGTCTCGTCGGTCTGGCAGACCAACGAGCCCTACACGGAACGCGCCGACCAGACGGCCTATGACTACCCGGAGGTCGTGCAGGCGTTAAACGGAACCGGTGACGAAGCGCTGCGCGATGCCGGACGCGGCGGCCTGATCTTGACCGTGGCGGTCCCGGTCAGCCACTTCAAACAAGTCCAGGGCGCGTTGCTCTTGTCATCGGATCTCGGCGATGTCGAGCGTGAGCTGCGCGCCGTGCGCAGCGACATCCTGGCCTTGGCCTTGTTGTCGTTCGGCCTGACCGTTTTGATGTCGCTTTATCTGGCCGGCACCATCGCACGGCCTGTCAGAAAACTGGCGTTGGCTGCTGAAAAGGTCGGCCGTGGCACCGGCAAGGCAGGCTCTATCCCCGATTTCGCGAGCCGGGGTGACGAAATCGGCGAGCTGTCGCGCGCGCTGATCGATATGACGCGCACCTTGGAAAACCGCATGATGGCGACGGAACGGTTTGCCGCGGACGTCGCGCACGAGATCAAGAACCCGCTGTCGTCGCTGAAGAGTGCACTCGAAACCATCCAGCGTATCGAGGATCCCGAGCGGCGCGCCAAGCTGATGGCGATCGCTGCCGACGATCTGAACCGGCTCGACCGGTTGATCACCGATATTTCCGATGCGTCCCGTCTCGATGCCGAGCTGAACCGCGCGGACACCGAGACCGTCGACATCGGTGCGACCCTGCAGGCGCTCGCCATGGTCATGCAGACGACCTGGGGCGACGACGGACCGAGACTGGAGTTGAACGACGCGTTGAGCCGCGACGATGTCATGGGCCGCTTTGTCGTGCGCGGTGTCGAGGATCGGTTAGTCCAGGTGTTCCGCAATCTGCTGGTCAACGCGCGTTCGTTCAGTCCGCCCGGCGGCATCATCAGGATCGCCGCGCGCCAAGACGGGCGCTGGGTCGAGATCACGATCAGCGACCAGGGACCGGGCATTCCCGCCGGCAAGGAAGACGACATTTTCAACCGCTTCTACAGCGACCGTCCCGCCGGCGAAAAGTTCGGCACCCATTCGGGCCTCGGCCTCAGTATTTCGCGCCAGATCGTCGAAGCCCATCACGGCACCATCAAAGCGTCGAACCTGGGCAGCGACCCGTCGTCACCCGACGGTGCGTGCTTCACCGTGCGCCTGATGGCCGGCAACTAATCGATGGCCTGTCGCGCGCGGATTGCCGGTCTAGCCCTTGCGGCAATCGTAATCAGTTCCAGCGCGACCGGCGACGATGCGCAGCCGACGTTCGAGCTGCCGGTTGCCTGCGCCATGGGCGAGCAGTGTTTTGTTCAAAACCACGTCGATCATGATGCCGGCCCGGGCTTCGGCGACTACACCTGCGGCAGTCTGAGCTTCGACCGCCATACCGGCACCGACTTTACGATGGTCGACCGCGCGCCGGGTGTCGAACCGGTCGCGGTCCTGGCGGCAGCGGACGGTCGGGTAAAGACTGTCGGCGTGCCCCCGGATACGGCGTCGCCGCTGCACTGGACCCAGCCCGGCCATCACGTCATGATCGATCATGGCGATGGCTGGACGACACTCTATGCCCACATGGCACCGGGCAGCATCACCGTCGATGTGGGCGCGACGGTCGTTGCCGGTGAACGTCTCGGCGCCATCGGCGCTACCGGGGATGCCCGCTTTGCGCATCTTCATTTCGAGGTGCAGCACGACGGCGCGGTGGTGGATCCATTTTCCGGCACCGGCCCCGGGATCATCTGCGGTGTTTCGCTCGCATCACTCTGGTCCGATGAGGCGATAAGCGCGCTTGCCTACCGGCCCACGGGCCTTTTGCGACATGGTTTTGCCGGCGGTCTGATCCGCGATGGCGCGGCCCCGGCGCTGAGCCTGCCCGACGCCGCCACCATCGTCTTCTGGGCCGACCTCTTCGGCCTCATGCCCGGCGACCGGGTCGAGGCGCAATTGTTGGCGCCCGATGGGCGCGTCCTGGCGGCCGAACCCACCGATATCGACACGGTCGCCGCACGCCTATTGACGCAGGCTGGTTACCGCAAACCCGAGACCGGGTGGCCGGCGGGCGCCTATCGCGGCAGCGTCACCTTGTTGCGTCCGGGCAGCGATGGCTGGCAGATCATCGCCGATGCGGAAATGACGCTTCACATGCCCTAATGCTGCCCAGAGCCGATCTGATTTAGCGCCAGCGGCGCAGACCCCGGTAACCCGTCACAGCGTTGCGCGCCAGCGCGCGTTCACGCTGCAGGATGTAGAGGCCGCTCATCACCAGAACGGCGGAGCCGGCAACCAGGCTCCATGATGGGATGTCGTGCCATATGACGAAACCCAGCAGACCGGCCCAGATCAAGGCGACGTAGTCGAACGGCGCCAGCAGCGACGGCGCGGCACGGCGATACGCCTCGACGCCCAGGTACTGACCGATCGTGCTGGCAAACGCGATGCCGAGCAGCAAGCAAAGATCGAACCAATCCATGGCGACCCAGGCATCGAGCAAGACCACGCCGAGTGCCATGATGACGAGCACATAACCGTTGACCCAAACGAGAATCACCGAGGTCGACGTCGCCACCGCCAACTTTCGCGTGGCAATCGCAGCGAGCGCATAGAACGCTGCCGAAGCCAGCGCCCAAAGCGCCGCCGGCTGAAACACCGCCGTGCCCGGTTCCATGATGATGAGAACACCGACAAATCCGACGACCACCGCCGCCCAGCGCCTCGGCCCGACCTTTTCTTTCAGCAGCGGCACGCTCAGTGCCGTGATGAACAGCGGCCCGGCGAACGAAACCGCGACCGTCTCGGCGAGCGGGAGGACTTTCAATGCTTCGATGAATGTCACGAAGGATGTCGCCCCGAACACGACACGCATCAGAACGATACGGTGATTGACGAAACCCAGACGATGCAGGCCGCCGCTGCGCGCCACCAGCAATAGCGCAATCGGCACCGCCACCAGGCTGCGGATCAAAATGATCTGCGTGAAGTGATATTCGCCGGCGACCCATTTGACGATGGCGTCGGAGACAGCGAAAGCTGCAATCGACAGGCTGATTAGAACGATCGCGACAACCGGCGACCCTTGATCAGCGGGCTTGGCGGAATCTGGCACGTTGGTGTGATCCGAAGAGGCGTTTGAGACTCTCGCATAGAGCCAAGGACGGTGAAGCGCAATGCCTGGTATGAAAACTCAGCGCCGCTGTTCCTGACGCACGATGACCAGATCATCTTGTGCGGCTTAAAGGATGACCGCGATGTTGATGCAGATGATCGCCGGCGCGGGACGATTATCGCCGTATCTCACGCCGTGGTCTCGCCGGCTTTGCGTTTGAACTGCCGGGTTTCGTCGTAGACCACGAAGAGACCGCTGCCAATCAACACAGCCGCACCGGTTATCAGCTCCCGGCTCGGCACCTCCCTAAACACAACGTAACTGATGATAGCGATGTAGATGATGCCCATGTAGTCAAAGATTATGACCGTGTTGGCGGCCGCATAGCGATAGGCCTGCACCAAACAGTACTGGGCACACGCGGCCAGAAGGCCAACCGCGAAGAGCATCGGCAACTCCCAATAGGGCGTGGACGTCCAAAGGAAAGGCATGAACGGCAGCAGGGTTAGTCCACCGAAGACGGACATGTAGAAGAGGATCGTCAGGCTGTCTTCGGTTCTGGTCAGCGCGCGGTTGATCAGCATGGCAACGGCGTAGGCGCCGGCAGACCCGAGCGCAAGAAGCGCCCATAGGTTGAACAACCCGCCGCCCGGCTGCATCACGTAAGCCACGCCCCCAAAACCGATGATGATAGCCACCCAGCGCGCCTTCGATACACGCTCGCCCAGGAACCAGCCCGCCAACAGAGCAACGAAGATCGGTGCCGACAGATAAACCGTCGTCGCGTCATCGAGTGCCAGGAACTTCAAGCTGTAGAAAAACGCTGCTGTCGCGAATGCTGACAGGACGCCTCGCACAGCCACCAGTCCCCATCGCGTGCAAACGAATAGATCCTTGCGCCTGATGCCGATGATTGTTGCCGCCACCAGGAAACTCATGACCACAAATCGTATGAAGGCGATCTGTATCGGCGAGTACTCTTCCGTCAGATATCGAACCAGCGCCTCGTTGCATCCGAAAACGATCAACGCGATGTTGATAAACGTAATCCCGAGCAGCGGACGATTGACGTGACTGGCCATCAGCGACGACCGCCCGAAGCCGCGCGCCTGAGAGCGGCCTCCCGGTACACGATGTAAAGTCCACTCGCTACCACGACCAATGCCCCAATCACCGACCAGCCGTCGGGAATGTCGTCCCAAATGACATAGCCCAGGATCACCGCCCATACGAGGGCGAAGTACTCGAACGGTGCGACCACAGAGAGTGGCGCGACGCGGAATGCGCTGGTCATGCAGAACTGAGCGAAACCCGCGAAAAGACCGGTGACCGCGAACAGACCCCAGTCGACCATGTCCGGGGTGATCCATTCGCCCGGCAGGACAACGAGAACGAGACCGGCACCGGCGATATTGAAGATCACCTGATAGAGCACCATCGTCTCGGCTGACTCGGTCACGCCCAAACGGCGCGTGCGCACGAACCCCATGCCGAAGAAGATGACCGATGATAATGCCAACAGCGTCGCAGCAATGGGAAACTCGCCGCTTGGACCAACGATCAGCAGGACGCCGAAAAAGCCGGTGGCAATTGCGGCCCAGCGTCTGAGGTCAACATGTTCGCCCAACAGCAAGGCGCCAAAGGCGGTCACCACAAGCGGCATCGACATGCCGACCGCGACCATGTCAGCCAGCGGCACCATGTCGAGTGCCGCGACCCAGGTCGTAAAGGCCATGAACAGCAGGAAGCTGCGAAACAGAAGCGGCCCGAGATTGCGTGTCCTGATCGACCGGCGCACGCCTGCCCGGCGCACGAGAACGAATACCGGGAGGAGAGAAAAGACCGATCTGAGCAGCAACAGCTGGTAGACGAAATAGGCCGTCACCAGCCATTTGTTCAGGGCGTCATGCCACGAGAACAACGTGATGCCGACCAGCATAAAGGCGATGCCATGAAGCCGGCCGCGCCAGTCGCCGTCGGGGGATGGGTTGGATGACACGGCAGGCCCGCCCCGGAAATGGAGCGGGCACTATCGGTACATCGTGGGGCGCTGACAAGCAGGCGCGGATACACCCACCCCTCACCCAGCTCCGGCTAGGTCGCTAACGCGCCCAAGCCTTCACATCCCTCTCCCTCAAGGAGAGAGGAAATGCTTGGGTGTTTCCAGCTCCCTCTCCCCTTGAGGGAGAGGGTTGGGGTGAGGGGTCGCGCGCGATCGCGCGCCATGAGTTGTTTGGAGGTCGACAGCCGTTACTGGATGCTCACCGGCTCCAGGTCGTTCTGGCGCGCAGCGACAAAGGCCAGCTCGCGCGATTCAACGACGGCGAGCAGGCTGCCGTCAGCGCCATGAATGCCATACGCCCTGCCCTGTTCGGTTTCGACCGGCGCGACATAGGCCAGATGCGGCGCGCCCATTTTGGCGAACGCCTCCGGCGACATGGCGGCAATGGCGTCTTTGAATGTGTTCTCCGTGTTCGGCATGGTTACTCTCCTCTACACCCGTCTAGCGGCGTGTTACGTGGTCAGGACTTCTCCTCCAGACCCTCGACGATCTTCGCGCGGCTGCCGGTGCCGTCACCGGCCTTGATATCGATGACCTTCTGTTTGACTTCGGGGATCGGCCTTTCCAGGTCGACATGCAGCAGGCCGTTATCGAGCGACGCGCCGACAACCTCGATACCCTCGGCGAGCACAAAACTGCGGACGAACTGACGCGCGGCGATGCCGCGATGCAGATAAACCCGCTTGTCGTCGTCGGTTTGTTTGCCACGCACGATCAGCTGGTTTTCCTCCACCAGGACGTTCAGATCGTCCATGGTGAAGCCGGCGACGGCCAGGCTAATCCTGAGGCCGTTCTCGCCGATCTGCTCAATATTGTACGGTGGATAACCATCGCTGGATGTCTTGGCGACCCGGTCGAGCACCCGCTCGAAATGGTCAAAACCCAGCAAAAGCGGGCTATCAAAGGCCGTCATTCGGGCCATAGGGGCATCTCCTCCATTGAGCGAGGGCCTGACGTTCAATGCCGGAATCCAAAGGCAAACCGACATATGCCACCCCTGAATGGCGACGGCACGTGGGTTAACGTGGGGACGGAAGTGAGCGATTTCAAGCGCTTAGCGCAAAGGGCGTTCCGCACATTATGGCGAAAGGGCGGCCGCCAGAAAGTCGAGCAGAGCTTGCCGTGCCTGAGCTGCAGCCTCGGCATCACCGCCGGCCTCCGCGCCGCGGCGCCCGCACGCGCCCAACACGTCACGCAATGACGCGCCGTCAACCATGTCGCCTGTCGTGCGTTCGACGAAGATGCCGGGGCTTTTCTCCTCGATCAGACAATCGGACGGAATCATGCCGGTAACCGGTACCCAATCCAGACCGTCCAAAGACGGGTGGTCAAAGGCATGGCGGACACCAGGATAGATGACCAACGCAACATCATCGGAGGCCATCGACGCGACGACGTCACGGCACAGCGAGACGGGCGTCACGTTGTCGTTGTCGCCCATCTGGATCAGGACCGGTGCGCCGGTTGTCGTGACGTCCAGGGGTCGCAAACCACACCACGGGTAGAAGGCCGCATGGGCCGAAAAGCGATCGCCGTCATAGGCGTCGCGAATCGTTTCAAGCGCGCCGTAGAGGGCGGCGATACCGCCTTTGGAAAAACCGACCAGCGCAATGTGCTGATCATCGATCCGTACATCGGCCGCCAGCGCCCTGCGCGCGGCAAACGCGTCCGCCAGCATGCTGGCCTCGGTTACCAGCGTCTGGTCGTCGACCGTGCGCGTGACACCACGCGCACCAAAGCTATCGACGACAAAGGCGGCGTACCCGGCGTCACGAAACAGTTCGGCGTAAAACCAGTCCTGACTGCCCGGCCCCGACGCGCTGTGCAGCATCACGATCGCGGGCCACGGTGGCGGGCCGGCAGGCGTCATCAGGTAACCCCAGACGCTTTGCTGCGCACCGGCGTCACCAGCCATAACCTCGTTCAGGAAACCGTAATTGGCGCTCTCGAAGTCGATTCGCTCACTCGACGACGGCGCCGTGGCGCAGCCCGCCAGCAAGACTACAACAGCCAGGAGCGTGGCAAACGGCCTCACGGGTTAAGCGTGGCCGCGTGGTGGGCGAAGTGGTCGGCCATGAAGGACTGCACGAACCAGTAGCTGTGGTCGTAGCCGTCACGCCTATTGAGCGTCAGCGCCTGACCCTTCTCCGCGCAGACCGCTTCCAGACGCTCGGGCAGCAGGTTGGGCAGGAACTCGTCGGCGGTGCCCTGATCGGCCAGGATCGGCGGACAGGTATGGCCGGACGCGATGAGGTCGCAGCAATCGTAGCGCCGCCACGCCTCCTGGTCGTCGCCCAGATAACCCTTGAGCGCGTTGACCCCGGGCTCGCAGTTCATCAGCGACACCATGGGCGCGAACGCCGAGACCGACTGGAACATGCCGGGGTTCTTGAGCGCGAGCGATAACGCGCCATGGCCGCCCATGGAGTGACCGAACACGCCACGGCGCGCACCATCGGCGGGGAAGTTGCCTTCGACGACACCCGGCAGCTCCTTCACGACATAGCTTTCCATGCGGTAGTGACGCGACCACGGCTCGGCTGTCGCATCCAGATAGAAACCCGCACCGGTGCCGAATGCCCAGTCGTCGTCCTCGCCGGCGATGCCCGTCTCGCGCGGGCTGGTATCGGGCGCGACGACGACAAAGCCATACTCGGCGGCAAGCCGCTGGGCGCCCGCCTTGATCGTAAAGTTCTCTTCGGTACAGGTGAGGCCCGAGAGGTAGTAGAGCACCGGAACAGGCCCGTTCTCCGCCTGAGCCGGACGATAGAGTGCGAACCGCATGGGCAACCCGATCTCGTCGGACTGGTGACGGTAGATCCCCTGCACGCCGCCATAGCAGCGGTTTTCCGAGATGGTTTCGATGGCTGTCATGAGATCCTCCCTGGCGGAACCGCTCTAGCAACCACGGCCACGAATCACAAGCGGCGTCCGGTTTCCCGGACGCCGCGCGTGATACAGACCGATCGCTCAGTACGTAATGACGCTCCGGATCGACTCGCCTTCGTGCATCAGGTGGAAGGCGTCGTTGATCTTATCGAGCGGCATGGTGTGGGTGATCATGTCGTCGATGTTGATCTTCCCGTCCATGTACCAGTCGACGATCTTCGGCACGTCCGTGCGGCCCTTGGCGCCGCCGAAGGCGGTGCCGCGCCAGACGCGGCCGGTGACGAGTTGGAACGGGCGGGTCGAGATTTCCGCGCCGGCCGGCGCGACGCCGATGATGACGGACTCGCCCCAACCCTTGTGACAGCACTCCAGCGCCTGGCGCATGGTCGTCACGTTACCGATACACTCGAAGCTATAGTCGGCGCCGCCGCCGGTCAGGTCGACCAGATAAGGCACGAGATCGCCTTCGATCTCTTTCGGGTTGGCGAAGTGGGTCATGCCGAACTTCTGGCCCAGCGCCTCGCGCGCAGGATTGATGTCGACGCCGACGATCTTGTCGGCACCGGCGATACGCGCGCCCTGGATGACGTTGAGACCGATGCCGCCCAGGCCGAAGACGACGACGTTGTCGCCGGGCTGCACCTTGGCGGTGTTCATGACCGCGCCGATACCGGTCGTCACGCCGCAGCCGATGTAGCAGATCTTGTCGAAGGGCGCGTCCTCACGCACCTTGGCGAGCGCGATCTCCGGCACCACCGAGTGATTGGCGAAGGTCGACGTGCCCATGTAGTGGAACAGCTTGTCGCCGCCGATCGAGAACCGGCTGGTGCCGTCGGGCATGACGCCCTGGCCCTGGGTGACGCGGATCGCCTGGCACAGATTGGTTTTGCCCGACGTGCAGTACTCGCACTGGCGGCATTCCGGCGTATAGAGCGGGATCACGTGGTCGCCTTTTTTGAGGCTCGTCACGCCCTTTCCGGTATCAACGACAACGCCCGCGCCCTCATGGCCTAGGATGGCCGGGAACAGGCCTTCCGGATCGTCACCGGACAGCGTGAAGGCATCGGTGTGGCAAACGCCGGTCGCCTTGATCTCGACCAGGACTTCGCCTTCCTTCGGTCCGTCCAGCTCGACCTCTTCAACGGTCAGCGGATCGCCCGCCTTGTGCGCAACGGCAGCACGTGTCTTCATGATGTCTCCCCCTCAAATCATGGTGTTCAGCTTTGGCCGCATGGTTCCAGCCGAAAGCGGCGAATGCAACCGCGATCTCAGTCGCCGCCAGGTGGTACAACGCCCGGCAGGCCGAGCAGGTTTGGCAGGTCGGCGACCGTGTCGATGACGACATCAAAATGGGCGTCCAGCAGCTCGTGACCGGCCGCCCCGCTAAGCACCCCAACCACCGCGTGCAGGCCGGCATTGCGCCCGGTCGCGGCGTCGGTCGGCGTGTCACCGACCAGGATGACCTGGTGAGGCCCCAAACCCGTCGTCTCGCAGAACGCCAAGGGCATGCCCGGCCCAGGTTTGCCGCCATGGCCGGCATCGGCGCCGGCGACGAAATCGACGAGATGATCGATCCCGGTTGAGCGAGCGGTCTCATGCGCCGTGTTGGTATCGTCATTGGTCGCGATACCGAGCTTGAAACCGTGGCCGCTCAGCGTGGTGAAGAGTTGAGGCAGGTCCGCGGTCTGGACCAGGGTGTCTGCAGCGAAGGCCTCGAACAGGTCGAGCACCATGGTCTCCATGTCGTCGGGCGCCGCCGGACCCAACACCTCGGCCCACACCGCCAGCAGCTCCTGGTTGGTGCCGCCGGCGAGCAGCGACGAGGGCTCCATATGATCGCGCTCGCGGTCATAGCCGGTGCGCGCCAGGAGCGTATCGGCCAACGCCTTGTCGCCCGCGCGTTCGGCCGCGGCCTCGGCGGCCGCGACATAGGCGGGCACCCAGGTCGCGACGAAGTCGATGAGCGTGCCGTCTTTGTCGAACAGCACGCCTTCGACATGATCGAAGATAAGGGTCTCAGAGGGCGGCACGGACGCTTTCTCCTTCCGGCAAGTCCAGACGCCGACGCAATCCCGGTTCGGCAAGGGCACAGTCAAGATCAGCCAGGCGCCGAGTGGCATAGGCATCGAAACCCGCCTCGCCCGGTACCAGCACACGCTGCATCATGCACCATGCCGCCGTGACAGCCATGGCAATCGCGCACCACAGCTCGAGGTCTTCGGGATCGCCGGCGCCGTAAGCGGCCAGCAAGGCATCCTTTTGCCCATCGTCAAATCGGGTCTCGACAGCGGCATAGGCGAGGTCCCAAAGCGGCTCGCTCATCGCGGCGTATTCCCAGTCAATCAGCATCAGACGGCCCGGCGTGTCCAACATATTCGCGGCCACCGGGTCGACATGACAGGGCCGCAGTTCGCGGGCGTCGAAATCCGCCAGACGGGCAAGCGCCAGAACGCTTGGCCACCGCGGTCCGAAGGCAAGATCGGCATCGGGTGCAAGACTGGCCGTCGCCAGGTAGTGGTCGATCTTGTCGAACGGGTTCATCACGCCACGAAACGCCGCGCCATCGTGCAGGCGGCGCAACGCGGTGCCCAGCCTGGCGATGACATCCGGGCGTCTTAGATGGGCTTCGTCAGGCACAACGGCATCGTCGCGAAAGCGCATGACGAGAACGCCGGTGGACGGATCGATATGGATCACCGACGCCGCGACCCCGGCCGTTTCGGCCACGCGCAAGTTATAGGCCTCCGCCGAACGATCGATATGAACTGAGGTGCCCGCGCCGGGCAGGCGCACGACATAGGGAACGCCGTCGGCCGTCACCCGCCAGGTGCGGTTGGTCAGGCCGGGCAGCCGTGTGACCGCACCGACACCGCCAGGCGCCACGGACAGACCGGCCGCATCGAGGGCTTTCTCGATCTCTGCGATATCGTCCATCATGCCGGCAGCGTAACCTGCTCATTGTTGGAATGAGCGGCGATTTCGCCGCTCACGAGACACGATATAGCACCATGACCGACCGCGACGACACCGCAGCATTGAGCCACCTGCTTGGCGAGGTCCGCGCCTGCCGCGTCTGTGCCGCTGATCTGCCGCTTGGTCCCCGCCCGGTCCTGCGCGCCGCAGCGTCGGCCCGGGTCTTGATCGTTGGTCAGGCGCCGGGGACCAAGGTCCACGAGTCCGGCGTTCCCTGGGACGACAGGAGCGGCGACCGGTTGCGCGACTGGATGGCCGTCGATCACGCGACCTTCTATGACGAAACCCGCATCGCCATCGTGCCGATGGGGTTCTGTTATCCCGGCCGCGACCCACGCGGCGGCGACAATCCGCCACGGCCCGAATGCGCGCCCTTGTGGCACGAGCGCATCCTGGATCGGTTGCCGAATGTCGAACTGACGCTGCTGATCGGCGGTTACGCGCAGAAACGCTATCTGGGAAAGGCCGCAGGACCGAGCTTGACGAAAACGGTCACGGCTTGGCGCGACCACCTGCCGCGTTTTTTCGCGACCCCGCACCCCTCATGGCGGAATACTGCCTGGCTGAAGCGCCACCCTTGGTTCGAAGCCGAGGCGCTGCCGGAACTGCAGCATCGGATCGCCGCCCTGCTTTGACGTTGGATGGATGGCGATGACCGCCCGATCACCGGGCGGTCAGATGTAATCCCACGCCACAAGAGCGAGCGCGTAGAGACCGAAGCCGGCGATCACCAGACCGGAAATGCGGTTAAGCCAGCGCAGGCCGCGGTCGGTGAAACGCTGGCGGAAGGTTGCCGTGATGCTGGCCAGAAAGGCCCACCACGCGAGCGCACCGGCAAAAACCCCGATGATCAGGACCCAAGCGTCGAACAGCCCCTCGGTTTGAACGGAGACGCTGGTGGCGGCAAAGATCGAGATGAACGCCAGAATGGTGATCGGGTTGACGATGGTGACGATGAAGGCCGAGCCCAGTGCCTGAGCCAAGGTAGCGTGATCGACCCTCAGTGTCTGGGCTTCCTCCTCCGAGCGGCGCAGCTTCTTGCGCGCAAAGATGCCAAGGACGCCCATGACGATCAGGATAACGCCGCCGACCAGACGTACGGTGTTCTGGTGATCGGTCAGGAAGGTCTGGACGAAGGCGACCGAGAACATGGCGAGCGCGCCGAATACCGTATCGGCAATCGCCGCGCCGAGACCCGTGACATAACCCGTCAGGCGGCCATCGGTCAGGGTTCGCTGAATACAAAGGACGGCGACCGGCCCGACCGGCGCCGCCACAAGAAATCCGATTACAGCGCCCATAACAACGGCGGAAAAATCCATCAAAACGCCCCGAACATGCCCGCCGGCCAGCCCCCAACGTGTACAGGCTGAGGCCGCAGCTTGCAAACCCGGCGGCATCCTGCCTTGCTCTACATCAATGCGTCATGGTGAAGACAATTGCACGTTATGATAATGCGTGACGTGGGATAGAAGGAGAACACCATGACCCTGCGCAACATCCTGGTCCATGTGGCCGAAGACGAACGCTGCGGCGAACGCGTCGCTCTGGCGTGTGATCTGGCGGCAAAAAACGACGGTATGGTGACCGGGCTGTTCGTCAGGCCGTACCCGATTATTGTGCCGGCGATGCCGCCGGGCGGAGCGGTGACCGTGGTCGAGGACCTGGTCGAGGTCTATGACGCCTCGTCGAAGCGCACAAAGAAGGCTTTTGACGAGCTGACATCGGCTAAGGGCGTCCGGGCGCAATGGCACAGTGACCAGGGCGAGACCGATGAATGCTTGGCGTTTCACGCCCGCTACAGTGATCTTGTCGTGGTCGGCCAATGGTCGCCGGACGACCCTGCCGAGGCCGGGACGGTCGATCTGGGCGGCGCTGTGGCGCTTGGCGCCGGCCGGCCGGTGCTTATCGTGCCTTATGCCGGCAAGTTCACGGCCGACTGGAAACGCATCATGGTGGCGTGGGATTCCAGCCGTGCCGCGACCCGCGCGGTCCACGACGCGCTCGACTTCATGAAGGCGGCCGAACAGGTCGACATCGTGTGTGTCGACGCCGATCAATCGGAAGACCGCGATCCCGGCGCCGACATCGCCGCCCATCTGGCCCAGCACGGGATCAAGGCCAAGGCCCATCATGTGACCCGCGGCAGCCTGACCACCGCCGAGACGCTGAACTCAACGGCGTCCGACATGGATAGCGACCTGCTGGTCATGGGCGCCTATGGCCACACGCGCCTGACCGAGATCGTCTTCGGCGGCGTCAGCCGGAACCTGCTGCAGCACATGACACTGCCGATCTTGATGTCCCACTAGGGCGTTATTCGTTTAGACGATCTCGGCACCAGCCCACTCCCCCCGCCCGGCCACCCATGGCAGCATCCTCGGGGTGACCTCGGCGAAAACGCCTGTTGGCGTTTTGCCCCGGAGGTGGGGGAGTCTGGCGTTGCCAGTTGACCAGATTGTGCCCGAGACACGATCGGAGATAAGTCACGCGATCAGGCGTCGGCGCCACAGGGAGCGATAGGGACCCCGGCAGGCCTCGGCGATGGCTTCCAGATCGTCAGGCAGGTCGATGGTCTTGGGTTCGTAGGGCCGAAAACCCGTTGATGCCTCGACACTGGCGTACCAATGCGCCGACCAGACACCGTCGCTCGGGCGCGGCCCCTGGGGCCAGGACAGCATGGCGTCGTCGAACGGGACCTCGAGCGCATCACAAAGCGCCCTGAGCATCGCCTCGGGATTGCGCAGTACGTCGGCCGCATCGATGACCGGCGGCGTCTGACCTGTGCGTTCGACCACCTCGTCATAGAGCTCGGCCTGCAGCGCGGCGCCCAGGTCTGCGGGTGTCACGCTGGCACGCTTGGCCGCATAGGAGGCCAGCATTTCGCTGGGATCGCGGATCAGGAAGGCGTGTTTGACATGGCGGAACCAGTCCCGGTCGACCTCCGGGATCATGTGGTGGGTCATGTGTTTCTGGTACCAGATGTCCACGCCACCGGGCCCGGGTCCGACGATATCGGCCACAACCTCCCCCCAGTTGTTGGGCTGGGAGGCGATCACTTCGTCGCGCATGGGATGCTCGATACCGGTGGTCTTCAGATAGTGGGCGTAGAACGGCTCATCGATGACCTTCGTATCGGCCCGGTTCTCCCACGACCGCATCATCGCCGTCGAGATGTTCCGTGGTCCCGACCACATGGCGATGCGAACCGTCACGACGCCGGGCACTCCCGTTCGATCAGGTCGCCATAGAGCGCACGCAGGCGCGTCGTCACCGCACCGGGCATGGCGCCCTGGCCAATGCTGCGGCCGTCGACCGATGCGACCGGCGTCAGGCCCGCGAAGGTACCGGTGATGAAGGCCTCGTCGGCGTCATAAACCTCGGTCAGGCTAAAGTCTTTTTCGAAGGCCTTGATGCCGTTCTCCGCACACAAGTCGAGCACGTTCCGCCGTGTGATGCCGTGCAGGCAGTAGCGGCCTGTCGAGGTCCAGACTTCGCCGCCGCGCACGACAAAAAAATGCGTGGAGTTGCAGGTCGCCACGAAACCGTGGGGGTCCAGCATCAACGCCTCGTCGGCGCCGGCCTTGGCAGCCTGGATGCACGCGGTGATGCAGTTGAGCTTGCTGTGGCTGTTCAGCATGGGGTCCTGGACGTCCGGCGCGCCGCGCCGCACGTGGACGGTGAACAGGCTGACACCGCCCTCGCGTTCGGCGGCTTCCTTGTATTCGGGGATCATGACGATGGTCGCGCCGCCGATATTGACGCGCGGATCCTGATAAGGCGTCGCCTTCAGACCCCGGGTCACCATTAGCCGGATGTGCACGCCAGACGTCATGCCGTTTGCGTTGACCGTCTTGTCGATCTCGCCTGCCAGTTGGTCCGGCGTCATGCCGATGTCGAGATCGATGGCCTTGGCGCCCTGGTAGAGCCGTCGGAGATGCTGGTCGAGAAATGCCACCTTGCCGTTGTGCAAGCGCAAACCTTCCCAGACGCCGTCGCCCAGGATGAAGCCGGAATCAAACACGCTGACCCGCGCCTCGTCACGCGGCACGATGTCGCCGTTGACGTAGATCTGGATGTCCGCATTGCGCGGATCGTCGACATAGTGATGGGTTCCGCGATCAGCGGTCATTATCCTTCCCCGGCATTGCCCAACCGACCACGGTCAGAATAGGCTCTAGATTGTACCGCCGGGTCAAGACGCTTGGCGAGAAAGCGGGGGACCATGACATCTGTCGAATGCGTGCTCGATGCCAAGGCGGTGCTTGGCGAGTGCCCGATGTGGCACGACGGCGAGCAGAAGCTCTACTGGGTCGATGCCGAGCGCGGAGAATTACACCGTTTCGACCCTGCCAGCGGCGCAGACGAACACCGCAAGTTGGCCGACCACATCGGCAGTTTCGCGTTTCGCGAACAGGGTGGCCTGGTGGCCGCGCTCGACAACAGCTTCGCCTATGTCGACTTCGACACCGGTACGATCACGCCGATCGCGGACGTCGAGGCGGACAATTCCGGCACCACGTTCAACGACGGCCGCGCCGCGCCCGGCGGCCAGTTCTTCGCCGGCACCATGGGCGTGCCGATGACGCCGGGCGAGACGCCGGGCGGGTTCTACCGGCTGGACCCCGACGGCTCGGTGACGAAAATCTGCGGCGGCATGGGCACATCGAACGGCCTTGCCTTCAGCCCGGATGGCCGGACGCTCTATCATTCCGACAGCCTGCCCAGCGTTCAGACCATCTGGGCCTGGGATCACGACCCCGCGACCGGCACTGTGGAAAATCGCCGGGTGTTCGCCACCACCCACGACCTGCCCGGCAGGCCGGACGGCGGCACGATCGACGCCGAGGGTTTCTATTGGTCGGCCAATGTGGACGGTTGGCAGATCATCCGGTTCGCACCCGACGGCTCGGTTGACCGCACCATCGCCATGCCGGTGCAGAAACCGTCCATGCCCTGCTTCGGCGGTCCCGACCTCGACATCCTCTATGTGACGTCGATCAGCGACGGCGGCTACGCGCCGATGGCGCCCGACCAGCCCCTAGCGGGCGGTCTCTTCGCCTGCCGGCCGGGCGTCAAGGGACTGCCGACGGCACGCTTCGCCGGTTAAGACCTCTTTGAGCGCGGTCGCCTGGCCGGCCCGCTCCCCCACCCGGCCACCCCAAGGATGCTGCCATGGGTGGCCGGGTGGGGGAGCGGGCTGGCGATGCCGTCTACAGACTAAGCAGCCTTGGCGATCAGCGTGTGCAGCCGGGCAATGTGCTCGGGCATGGTGCCGCAGCAACCGCCGACAATACGCGCGCCCTTAGCGATCCATTTCGCGACGTGCGCGGCATAGGCTTTGGCGTCCATGTCGTCACGGTGGGCGATGTTCTTGGCATTCGGGTCGATGGGATGGAACGTGTTCGCGTAGCCGCCGGTTGGCGTTCCCAAAGCCAGCAGCGCCGGCAGGCCGCGCGTGACCGCCTCCGGCGAACAGCAATTGGCAAGGAAGACGGAGACCGCGCCGCCCTCGACGGAAGCCGCGGCGTCATTAATCGGCGTGCCGTCCTTCAGGCAGCCATCCTTTGCCTCGTGCAGCGACCAGCCGATCCAGACCGGTTTGCCGGTCGCCCCGGCGGCCGCCGCAACGGCGCGGGTCTCGGCGATGGTCGTCAGGGTTTCGCCGATGAAGAAATCGACAAAGGGTGCCAGCAGCGCGGCCTGCTCGGCATAGAGCTCTGTCAGCCGCGTCTCGGCACCGACCATTGCGGGATCATAGCTCGATGACAGCGGCGGCAGGGAACCGGCAATCAGGATGCCGCGGCCTTGGGCATCACGCGCGGCGACCGCCAGTTCGCCGGCGATCCGGTTGAGATCGCCGAACCGTTCCTCGTTGCCGATCTCGGCCATGAAGGAACGCACGACGCCATAGGTATTGGTGATGATGGCGTCGGCGCCCGCGTCAATGAACGCTTCGTGCAGTTCCTGCACAACATCCGGCGCCTCGATCAGCGCCCGGCCCGACCAGAACGGCGAGCCCTTCTGATTCAACTGACGTTTGGCGATGGCCTCGCCCATGCCGCCGTCCAACAGGAAGGGACGATCGGCGGGCAGACGAACAGTCGGCATGGTCATGGTGTTCCTGCTCTCCGCGATATCGGCGCGCCAAGCCATAGCCGATAAGCCGTTGGTTGGCATCCCCCGACCATGCCATCATGTGGTCAACCAGAACGGGAGGGACACCACGATGGCGCGCGCCGCGACAACCAGGTCACGCAAACAAAAGAACATTCATGCGCTGTGGCTGGCCACCGCGAACACCGCCGCTGTCGAACTCGCCAAGCTGCACGGCTATGACGGCATCTGCCTGGATCTCGAACACGGCGCGTTCAACCGCGCGGATGTCGACCTCATGTTCGCCATGACGCGCGGCATGCGGTTGAAGTCCTTCGCGCGCGTCGCTGCGCCGGAACGGATCGAGATCCAGCAGACACTGGACTCCGGCGCCGACGGCGTCATCATCCCCCACATCGATAACCTCGAGCACGCGGCGCTCGTGACCGGCTATGCGAAGTACCCGCCGCTCGGCGACCGCAGCGTCGGCGGCGGGCGCACCTGGGACTGGGGCGATCCGCCCAAGGGCTGGGTCGCCAAGGAAAATCGCCGCGTGATGTGCATGCCGATGATCGAGACGGCGGGCGCCTTGGCCGATGTCAAAGAGATCCTGGACCTGCCGACAACCGACGGCCTGTTCCTGGGACCGTTCGACCTGCATATGGCGCGCCGGCCCAAGGAGCCGTTGGGCAGCCCGGGCGACCTGAAAGACCGCGACCGGGTCGCGCGCGCCGCCAACAAGGCCGGCAAGATTTGGGGCATGAACGTCTATTCCGAGGACGACATGAAAGCTGCCAACCGCCTCGGCCTCGGTTTCGCTGCCCTGGTCGACGACATCGCCGCGCTCTCGATGAGCCTGGAGCGCGTGATCGCGGACTCACGCCGGATCATCGGCTGATGGCCCTCTTCGACATGGCCCGCCACGTGCAGGTCAAGGCGCTCTTGGAGAAGCTCGCCGAGGTCGAGGACAGCCTGACGTTCAATGAGCTGGAGATGGTGCGCCATCTGAAGGCGAAGTACGACGATCCCGGCCCCAATGACTTCGACGACACCACGGTGCTGGAGGTCATCCTGCGCAATGTCGAGATCCGCAAGGGTTTCGACATGGACGTCAAGACCGATCCCGGCCGCGTCATCCCGGTCGAACCGCGAAAGAAGGATGAGGACTAAATTGTGACTAACTCCTACTTGGCACTGACACTGAGCATGTCACTTCAAGTGCAAAAGTCAGCGAGAAGAACTATATTTGGTTGAAGATGTACACGGGAGAGGTCGGATGACGAAGAAGGGTCAGCATGTTGTGCCAAGTGGCGGGAAATGGAGCGTTCGAAGCGCCGGGGCCAAGCGAGCTAGTGGTACTTTCAACACACAGAAGGAAGCGATCGACAATGCCCGAGAGAAGGCGCAGAAGCAGGGCACAGAACTGTACATTCACGGTCGCGATGGACGAATACGTGAGCGCAGTTCATTTGGAAATGATCCGCATCCACCGAAGGGATAGTCGGTGTCTGACCGTCCGTTCGAGCGGTCTGTCTTCGTAAACTGCCCATTCGACAGCGAGTATGCTCCACTTCTTGAAGCTGCGTTGTTCTGCGTAATCTATTTTGGCTACTCGCCTAGACTTGCTAACGAGCGACTTGAAGCTGGAGAAAACCGCCTCGACAAAATTTGCAAAATGCTGAGAGAGTCAAAGTACTCCATACATGATCTATCCAGATGCAAAGCTCGAAAGGAGAACGATTCCTTCAGAATGAACATGCCGTTCGAGTTCGGAATCGATGTAGGTCTAAGACGCAGTGGAGTTCGACGCTTTCGCGACAAGAAGTTCCTCGTACTTGAGGAAAAACGGTTCGACTTGAAGAGTTCTCTTTCTGACATCGCGGGGCAGGATGTCGAGTTTCATGGCCGTGACTTTGAGCTTGTGATTAAGAGGGTAAGAGACTTCTTTCGTGTTGAGGCCAATGTCTCCGCGCCGGGTCGAAAGCGGCTTCTATCTGACTATGTAACCTTTCAGGGCTGGATGACTGAAAAGAAGATCTATGAGGGTCATTCTGAGAGTGATGCCGTGAATCTTCCAACACGCGAACGCCTTGACGAAATGCAGGAATGGGTTGCTTTAGGCAAACCCGAAGACTTTAGACCCATCTAACAGACCTAAGGCGCTTCCTAACCCGCTTGCCTTGTGTAGTTCATGTTTGCCGTCAGCCGCCTCTGAGCGGCACCAGGATGGCGAGTTCGTCGCCGTTCTCCAGCGCCTTGGTGGCGCGCTCGGCTTTCGGCACGGCGGTGCCGTTGACGCTGATCAGATAGGCGCCATCGGGAAAGCCGAGTTTGCTCATGACAAGCTGCGGCGTCGCGCCGTCATCGACGTCGATCTCGGCCCGGTTGTCCTGGCCGCCGCCCGGCAGGTACTTGGCGTAGGCGCCGGAGACCCTCAATCGCACGATCATGGGTGCTGCAGAACCCCCTGGGTACGTTCCAGATAGGCGTGCATGATGAGGTGCGGGTCTTCCATCAGGCGATCCTTCCAGGTGCCCAAGGGAACCTCGGTCTGGATCAGGCCGCGCAGCACGCCGACATGCTGGGTCAGGCCCAGCGACAGCGAGCCCACCAGCTTGTCGTCCTTGAAGTTCAAACGCAGATAGGTGGAGCGCGCGGAGTCGACGGCGATCGACTCATCGCCGCCTTCGGCGCCATCCCACAGGCCGTAGGAGCTTGAGATCAGGCCCAAGGTGTTCAGCACGTTCATGACCAGGCTGCCGCGGTAAGGCGTCTTGTGGCCGGTCATGTTGCGCGCGGCGATGCGGCCATGCTCGCTTGCCGTCGGCTGGATCGCGTGCACGTCGTAACCGCCGGTCGAGAAGTCCGGACCTTCGGCGACGTCGCCGGCGGCATAGACGTTGGCGACAGAGGTCTCCATGAAATGGTTCACCTTGATGCCCGTCGACGTCTCGATGCCGGAGCCGTCCAGGAATGCGATGTTGGGCTTGACGCCGGTAGCGCAGACGACGAGGTCCGCGTCCAGGCCCTTGTCGTCGTTGTTGAGCGTCAGGTGCAGACCGTTGGCGCCCTGCTCGACCGCATCGACACGGGTCGACGTCAGGACCTTGACGCCCTTGTCTTCACACCAGGCCTTGATGATGTCGCCGCCGGTCTTGTCCATCATGCGCGCGACCATGCGATCTTCCATTTCGATGACCGTCAGCTCGACACCGCGCGCGACGAGCGCTTCAAGAATAATGCAGCCGATGAAGCCGGCGCCCATCAGGACGACCTTGTCGCCCTTCTTGGTTTTGCTGACGATGTGGCGGGCGTCTTCCAGCGTCCAACAGGACTCCACGTTGTCGAGATCCATGCCGGGGATCGGCGGCCGCACGGGGTGCGAACCGGTGGCCAACAGGAGTTTGTCGAAGTTGAGCGAACCGCCGTCTTCAAGCGTGACTTCGCCCTTGTCGGCAGCAACGGAAGCGACGCGGCCATGGCGCACGTCGATATTGAGGTTGTCGAAATGGCCGGCGCCGTGGCGCAGATGGGTGCCCTCCTCGACGATGTTCTCGGCCAGAAGATAGGGGATCGCCATGCGCGAATAAGGCGCTTCCGGCTCTTCGCCGATCAGCGTGATGCCAGCCGAACGGTCGAGCTTTCTCAGGTTTTCCGCAGCAATCACACCGGCAGGTCCGGCGCCGACAACGACATGGTTCATGACAGTCCCCTCAACATAATCACGCCCGTCCGACCGCCCCGTCTAGTGATCGAGGCGGTCGGCGGTACGCCGTTTCTTAGCGGCCGTGCGAGCTCTAAAGACCGAGACGCGACAACGTCTCGTTGCTCGGCACACCATCCTCTGTCCAGCCGCGGAACTGGTAATATTCCGGCAGCATCTTATCGAGTTCGGCAACCTTGCCCTTGGCGTTGCCGGTCGGCGCCGGCGTTTCCAGCATGCGCTTGGGCAAGGTGTCGTCGGCCTTGGTCAGACCGGCGCCCAGGTTGAACATGCGCTCCAGGTTGAAGGTCCGCTCGCCGCATTCGGTGATGCGCTCCAGCGTCCAGTCGCCCTCGCACGCCGCGTCGATCTGGGCGGCGAAGTCCTCGGGACCCCAGGCCGCCGTGGTGAAGAGGCAGAGCCCAGTCGAATCGATCATGGCAACGACGTCCTGGCTCTTCTTCACCGGTTCGGCTTTGCCGTTGCCCGAAACGTCTTCCATGTCCTCGGCGAAGACATCGTGCTTCAGATGGCAGGCGCCGCGGTTCGACGTGGCGTAGCCCAGACCCATGCCCTGCAAGGCACGGCTGTCGTAACCCGCGAACTCCTGGCCCTTGACGCCCATGAAGAACTCGGGATGGCCGTACTTCTCGGTGAGCCGCTTGGAGCCGAGCGCCAGTTCCTTGCCGAAACCCTCGCCCTTGCCGGTCTTCTCGGCCATCACCGCAAGCGCCTCGGCATTGCCGAACTTGAGCTCGATGCCGTCGGTCTGCTCTTTGGTCAGCGCGCCGACTTCATAGAGCTCCATGGCCGCGGCAAGCGTCACGCCGAACGAGATCGGGTCCATGCCGTGCTCGTTCATCATGAAGTTGGCGAAGGTCAGCGCGTCGATATCGTCGACGCCGACCACCGGACCGAAGGCATAGGCCGTCTCGTACTCCAGCCCGCCGGAAGCGTGCTGGTATTGCGGCCGGTTGACGACGGTGAAGTGCTCCTTGTCGATATGCGCGATGCGCCCGCACGCGATGGTGCAGCCGAAGCAGGCCTTGTTGGTGATCAGGTTGACGTGGCCGTGCTCGTTCTTGGTGATCGCGAAGTTCGGATTGATCTTGCCGGTGCCTTCGAACTGCACCTCGTTGAAGTTGCGGGTCGGCAGGCCGCCCCACTCCTCCATGGCGTCGATCATCGCCAGCGTGCCTTCCTGGGTCAGGCCCTTGCGACCTTCGCTCTCGGCAAGCTTGGCGTGGGTATCCTTGATCACCTCCATGAACGTCTTGGGATCGTGAACGGTGACGCCCTTGGTGCCGTGGCAGGCGATCGCCTTCAGGTTCTTCGACCCCATGACGGCGCCGACGCCGGAGCGCCCGGCGGCACGATGCAGATCGTTGACGACGCAGGCGTAGTAGACGCCGTTCTCGCCGGCCTCACCGATCGAGGCGACCTTCAACAACGGGTTCTGGTGACGCGCCTTGATCCACTCTTCGGTGTGCCAGACGCCGGTGCCCCACAGCTCGTCGGCCGGCAGGATCTCGACGGTGTCGTCGACGATGTGCAGATAGACCGGGCTTTTTGCCCTGCCTTCCAGAATGATCAGGTCGTAGCCCGCATACTTCATCTCCGCGCCGAACTTGCCGCCGGAGTTCGAGCACGCGATGGCGTTGGTCAGCGGACCCTTGCACAGCACGGCATATCGCCCGCTGGTCGACGACATCGTGCCGGTCAGCGGTCCCGTCGCGAAGATCAGGACATTGTCCGGGCTCATCGGATCGGCCTTGGGGTCCATGTTCTCGTAGAGATACTTGGTGCCCAGGCCGCGCTCGCCCATATAGGCCTCGGCCCACTCCATGTTGAGCGGCTCGGACTTGGCCGTGCCCTCGGTCAGATTGACGCGAAGAACGTTTTTCTGCCATCCCATGATCGTTCTCCCTCAAGCCGCCGGCTGGTTGTCGGTTTTGACGGCCCAGGCCTGCATCCGTTCGTAACCGGTCCAGGCTGAGTCGACATAGGTGATGGCGTCGGTCGGACAGGCCTCGGCGCATTTCGGATCGCCGTGGCACAGGTCGCATTTGATGACCTTGCCGGTGTCGGGGTTGTAGTTCACCGTGCCGAACGGACAGGCGATGGTGCAGACCTTGCAGCCCACGCAGACGTCATCGAGCACCTCGACTGCGCCGGTTTCCGGGCTCCTGACCAGGGCCTCGACGGGGCAGGCATGCAGACACCAGGCTTCCGCGCACTGGGTGCAGGTATAGGGCACGGCGCGCCGGCCGTGCTCGAATTCGAAGATCTTGATCCGCGACCGCGCCGGATTGAACGTGCCTTCGTGCTCGAACGAACACGCCATCTCACACTGCAAGCAGCTCGTGCACTTTTCCGGATCGATCAGAAGCGATTTCTGCATGGTGGACCCCTTGTTCAACGCATGACATCGACCCCCTGGCCGGCATCCTGAAACCCGCCGAGGGCCTTCCTCACCATCTTAGACCGGTTTGATCGCGTCTGTGTAGAGCCGGCATGTCGATTACCCTGACAATTCAGGGGCCTTTCAGCGATAGATGGCCGCACCGAGTTCGCGCTTCTTCGCGGCCCACGCCTCAGGGTTGAGCATGACAATGCCGTAGCGCGCGACCAGCGCCTCGATCGCACCGTCGCGGATCTGATGGTACTGGGTGAGCTGGCCGGGCTCGGCGACGACGATGAAATCGGGACCGGCATCGATGTGACCGGCGACCGCCCTGGCGCCATCCGGGCTCATCACCGTCACAAGCCGGCCCCACCCGTGGGTGATCCCTCTGAGACCATAAAGCTCCATCGCGTGATCAGTTCGTTTCCCAAAAAGTTGCCTCTCGACAAACAGAGCATGGCGAGGGCCTGATGGACCAGTTTGGCGGGGGCGCCTTACCGGAATGTGAAGGTGGTGTGCGGCCTCGTCCAGTACCACGGCGAGAACTCTGCGTATGAAACCGTTGCCCGCTCTGATCGCCGTCCTGCTCGTCACCACGAGCCTGGGGTCGATCCACGCGTTCAGCGTGATCGTCGCGCCGCTCGAGGCGCGATTCGGCGCCAGCCGGGGCGATGTCAGCCTGGCCTATTCGCTCGCCCTGATCAGCCTGACCGTCGCCGTCTTGTTCGGTCACAAGATCTATCACCGCCTGACGCCGGCACTGATTGGCGGCGGCGCCTGTCTTCTCGCCGCCACAGGCCTGGTCGTGTCCGCCGTCGCGCCGGCCCTGATCTTGGTCTACCTCGCCTACGGCATCCTGTTCGGTTTCGCCAATGGCGTCGGTTACGGCTTTTCGCTGATCGCGTCGGCGCGCGCCTTTCCGCAGCGCCAAGGCATGGCCATGGGCCTGGTGACAGCGTGTTATGCGGTCGGCGCGATCGTCTTCGCCCAGGTGCTGAAGCTCGTCTACGACCCCATGGGCCTGACCGCCGCGCTGATCGTGAATGCCGGCGCGATCGCCGCCTGCGGCGTGGTCGCCGCCATCTTGCTGCAACGATCGGGCCTGCGCATGGGTCATGCCGCCACGACAGCGGCAGCCGGCATCCAGGGCGATATCAAGCCCGTCGCTCTGCTGTGGCTGGGTTTCGGTTTCGGCTGCACGGCCGGGGTCGTGGCGATCAGCCATGCCGCCGGTGTGGTCACCGAGCTCGGCGGCAGCGACCATCTGGCCGTTCTGGGTGTCATGCTGATCGGCTTCGGCAACGCCGTGGGCGGCCTGCTGATTGCCGGTCTGGCCGACCGTCTGCCATTGCGGCTCCTCCTGGTTGGCCTGCCCAGCCTCTCGACGGCCGGCTTGCTCGCGCTCGCTGCACTCAACGCACCGGTGCCAGCTGTCGTGTGCCTCGCCGTCATTGGTCTGGCCTATGGCGGGATCGCGGCGATCTATCCGGTCGCCACGACACGGCGGTTCGGTATCGACCGCACGCCCAGGATCTATGGCCTGATCTTCACGGCCTGGGGCGTCGCCGGATTTGTCGGCCCTTGGCTCGCGGGCGTGATCTACGACGTCGAGGGCGGATACCAAACCGCCTTGGTGCTGGCAGCGGTCGCGGCAGTTATCTCAGCGGGTGCGACTACGTGTCTGCGTCTTTCCCGGCAGGATCAATCGGAGACACTCAAAACCTAGCTCCGTCAGGAGTCGCGGCCGGCAAAGAGCTCCGCCTTGGCGATCTCCAACCGGGCGCCGATGCCGGTCAACCAACGCGGCGGTAGGCGAACCGGCTCGTCGAACTTCAGCATGTCACTGACGATCTCCGAATCCTCGCCGACCGCCAGTTCGGCGACAGCGCGCCCTTGGATCGTGCCCTTGGCCGCGCCGACGCCGTTCTGGCACACTGCCGACCAGACGCCGTCGTCAAGCACGCCGAACTTCGGCGCGTGGTTGCGCGTCATGCACATGGCGCCGCCCCAGCTGTGCTCGAACGTGACGTCCGGCAGCATGGGGAAACGTTCGCGGAAGGTCTTGATGTGACCACGATAGACGCCGCGGCGCTGGGCATCATGGCTGTAGCAATCCGGCGTGTAACGAACGCCCTTGCGAATCAACAGGCGCTTGTCCTGGGTATAGCGCATGGTCGTTCCGCCCATGGTGGCGGGGATGACGCCCCAGTCGCCCTCGCCGCCGAGGTCAGCCTGCTCGGCCTCGGTCAGCGGGCGGGTCAGGCTGGCATAGGTGAAGATGACGATGAAATGGTTGGTGAAGTAACCGAATGCCGGCGTCCAGCCATTGGTCGCCAGGATGACATGGGGGGTCTTGAGCGATCCGTGCGCGGTCGTCAGCGTCTTGGTTGGTCCTTTGTCGAACGCTTCGACGGGCGAGTCTTCGTAGACCGTGACGTTCTCCGGCATGGTCGCCGCCAGACCACGCACCAAGGCCGCCGGCTGCATCAAGATGTTCTCAGGCGTCCAGACCGCATCGTGGAAGTGAGCGGTGCCCAAGTATTGCGTCGCACGCTCCGCGTTCCACCGCTCGTAGCTTTCGCCGAGCATATCCAGACCTTGACAATACGCGTCCAGCGCCACGACCCCGTTCGCCGTCGCCGCCGCGTGCACCTTGCCGCGCACGCTCCACTGACACTGGATCTGGTGGTTCTGCACGATGTCCGACAACCAGGCGATGGCCGTGCGGTTCAAACGCATCTGGCGGAAGTCGCGCTCGGGATCGTCCATCTCGATGTTGTGCGGGAGATCGATGATGAAACCGGAGTTGCGGCCCGACGCGTTGCGGCCGATCCGCTGCGCCTCGACCAACGCGACCTTGTCGTTGGGGCGCAGTTCGCCCAGACGGCGCGCCGCGCCAAGCCCGGCGAAACCGGCGCCGACGACGACCCAATCGGCCTGTTGGTCGCCGGTCAACACATTGGGCGCACCGTGATCCGGCAGGATCTCGTACCAGCCGTTGGTTTTGTCATCACGCGGCAGATTGGTGACCCGCATCGTTCGACTCCTGGACTACGCCCGGAAGAGAGTTAGTCACCGGGAGCGTCGGGGGTCAAACAGGAAGTTGTCGCCTCTGGATCGTTCGCCGGCGCAATGAGAAGGCGAGGCTTAGAGGCTGCTTTGAATCGCCGCGATGACCTCTTCGGGTTTCGGGTTGGTGACGCCGGAATCACGAACATGGATAAAGTGCAGCGACGACGCACCGTCGCGGTCGAAGACAAGCACGGTCGGTATGCGCGCGACATTGCCAAAGGCTTCCGCGACCGCATCGTTACCGGCGACGACGGAGAACGCGGGATCGTATGTGGCAATGAACTCCTGCAACCGTTCGCCGCCATCCTCGAACCGGCCCGCCTGTTCAAAGCGGTTGATGGCGATGATCTCGACACCCTGGTCATGATACGCCTCGTAGAGCTCATTCAGGTGCATGAACTCGGTATGGCAGGGCGGGCACCAGCTGGCAAAGAACGTCACGACAACAACCTTCCCGTTGAGGCCTTCCTGGGTGACCGGCGGACCACTGATCGCATCGAGCGAGGCGACAAGCTGCTTGGTGTCGTCCGACAAGGCAACCGGCTCGTCGGCGGCTAGCGCCATCGGCGGAAGCAAGGCCGCGGCAAGGAGAACGACAAGGTTTCGAAACGACGTCACCATGACATTAAGATAATGATCTCAGCGCCCGGCGTCGTGGTTCCACGCGGTATCGACACGACAATGTGAAGGCATGTCAACGGGCTCACAAAGCGCGATGATCAGTGCCCTCTCCCGGTGTGATGAAAACGAGATCGCCGGGTTTGCGCATCACGATTCGGTGCCACACACCTTGAGGCACGATAAAGGCTTGGCCAGCGTCAAGCGGCACGCGCCGCTCGCCCTCCGGCTGATCGAGGACGACATCGACCGCGCCGGACAACAACACCAACACCTCGCCGCCGGCCGGATGCCGCTCCCAATGCTCGATGTCACCGCTGATGTGCGATGCGGTGATCATGCGGCCATCATAGACGCGCTCACCCGCCATCAGCTCCCGCCAGAAGGTGTCGGTGACCGGGACCGGGTGCGCGCCGTCGCGGCTATCCAGATGCACAAAGGTGGTGAAGAGATCGAAGGTCGACATGGCGAGCCGGGCCTACGTCTTTTTGCGCGGCGTGACTGTCGGATGCTCGTCGGTCTTGCTGCCCGACGGTGAATTGGCGGCCGGGGCGACGGCAAAGAAGAAGGTCGCCTTCGCATCGGCTTCGTAAGTCAACTCGGTGCCTTCGGGCAGCCACATGATGTCGCCCGGTCCCATCTCGTGCACATCATCTCCGACGACGATCCGCATGGTTCCGTCGATGCCGAACAGCATTTCGTCATAGGTGACGGTCCAGGGGATGCTGCAGTTCTCGAACACGCCGATGCCGCCGCCCAGCTTTTGGCTCACCGCGCCGTTGACGGTCGCGATCACGTTGCCGCCGCCTTCGCCCGGTGTCAGGTCGAAATCGAAACCACGGAACATCTTGGCTTCACTCATGAGTTATGCGTCCCCCTCTGGTCGATCGCCCGAGACTACCACACGCTCCGACGGCCGGCTGAACCACGCCAATGCAACAAGGCCTATCACCAGACACGTCGCCGCCGTGACACCAAATACAAGCTGATAGTCATTCGTCATGACAAGGATGATGCCCAGGATCGTCATGCCGATGGTGCCGCCAAGCAACTGACTGGTCAGCATGACGCCACCGGCCTGGCCTTGCTTTTCGATGGGCAGCGCGTTGGCAACCGCGCGCATGGGCGGCACGAAGAGAACGGGTTGGGTCAACCCGATCAGGAGGAGACCCGGCACCATGATCATCAGGCCGGCGCCGTCCGCGGTCGCCGCGAGCCAGACGAAACTGATGAAGATGGCGGCGAGGCCGATGAGGGCCGGCCGGCGCTCGGCGAAGCGGTCGGTGATCGGACCAATGAAAAAAGCCGAGAACGGTAACGGCACGACCGCCCACAGCATGGCGAGGCCCGCCTCGATCGCGCTCATGCCGAGTGTGTGCTGGAAGTAGACGGCGCCAAAGATGAAAATCGACGTTTTCGAGAACTGACCCATGAAGATGATCAGATTGGCCGACGACATCGTTCGGTTCGCGAACAGATCGATTTCGATCAGCGGCGCGCGGGCCTTGAACTCGGCCACGACGAACGCGACGAGCGACAAGACGCCGACCACGATCAGCGCAAGCACGGGAAGGCTGATCCAACCCCAGTCCGGCCCCTGCATCAGACCCATCACCAGCAGACCCACACCGGCGACCAGCGTTATCAGGCCGGGTTTATCGACGCGCGGTGCGTCACCCTGACGCGGCGGATCGCGCCAGAAAGCGAGCACGAGAGCGGCAATCGCAACGACGAGGAACGGGTTGACCCAGAAGATCCAACGCCATGAAAGATACTCGGTGAAAGCACCGCCCAAGAGTGGTCCGCAGGCAAGGAAGATCGTGCCCGTGGTGCCGTAGATGCCAAGCGCCAGACCCCGTTGCTCAGGCGGGAAGACGATCATCATCATGGCCATGGAGCCCGGCAATACGATGGCCGCGCCGATACCTTGCAGGGCACGCGCTACGATGATCCACGTCTCGTTCTGCGCGAAACCCGCAGCGATCGAGGTCACGCCAAAAATGATGAGACCCAGGATGAAAAATCGCCTGAGTCCGACCATGTCGCCGAACTTGCCCATGGCGGCCGCGAGCGCGGCAAAGACGACCAAATAAGCATTGACGACCCAATGGGAGCCGGTTTCGCTCAAGCCGAGATCGCGGCGCATGGTCGGCAGGGCGACACCGACGATGGTCTCGTCGAGCACCATGAGGCCGAGGGAAGCACCCATGGCGATAAGAATGACCCACTTGTGGCTCTTACTTTCGGCCATGCCCCTCAACTGCCTCAACGCGCCTAGAGCGGATCATGGTTAAGGGGAAGTCCTGCGCGCTTCCCCTTAACCATGTGAATCCGCTCGCCATCTACGAATAGAGCAGATTCACCCGTTTCAATGGCATCGCCAAGCGATCCCATCAAAAACAGGATCTACTCTAGTATCTACCCACGAGCATCTTACCAAGAAGACGTCCCGGTCCAGCACCGGTGCCGACGCCGGGCCAAGTGGCGGCACCGCACATGTACAGCCGCTTGATCGGCGTCTTGTAGTGCGACCAACCGGGAAACGGCCGCATGACGAAATTCTGCATCGGCTGCATGCTGCCACAGGTGATTTCGCCGCCGACCAGATTGGGGTTGTAGCGCTCCAGATCGGCCGGCGACAAAACAGTGCAGGCCAAGATCCGTTCGCGAATACCGGGCGCGTAGTCGTTGATCTTGTCGAAGATGCGCTCGGCGAACGCCTGCTTGGCCTCATCCCAGTTTGTTGCCTCGATTTCGCCCGCCGCATCGCCACGAATTCTGTTCGGCAGCAAGTTCGCCATGATCCAGAGAATGTGTCGACCGTCCGGTGCCCGTGACGGATCGACAACCGTCGGCTGACCGACGACCAGGATCGGGCTTTCCGGCAAAAGACCAGCCTGCGCGCGCTGATAGGACAGCGCCATGTCGTCCAGATAAGGACCGATGTGGACATAGAAGAGGTCGCGCAAATGCCGGCCGGCGCGCCAGTCCGGCAGATCCGACATCGCCAGATGGATCGTCATCGTGGCGTTGCCGTACTGGTAACGATCGAGCTTTTGCTGAAAGTCCTCGGGCAGCTCCTCGCTGACCAGTTCACCGAACAGTTTGGTCGGCGCCAGGTTCGCGAGCACGGCCCGCTTGCAGGCGATTGTTTCGCCGTCCTCCAACACCACGCCCTTCGCTTGCCCCTTCTCGATCGTTACCTCGGCAACGGGCGCGCCGCACCGCAGCGTTCCCCCGTGATCTTCCAGCACCGTGACCATCGCCTCGATCAAACGCGCGGCACCGCCTTCGGCGATGTAGGCGCCGTTAAGCTGTTCGCCCGCGGATTCGATCCAGCTCAATAGCGTACCGCCTGCGATGTCAGGCCCGAAGTCGGCATGGCTGCCCCAGGCGCCGCACAGCGCGTGTACCTTGTCGCTTTCGAAACGCGACGTCAGAAACGATCGCGATGACTGCAGCAACACCTGCATGATCTCTTGGGGCCAGGCCTTGCCGAGTTTGACGACACCGCCGAGCGCTGCGCGCAGGTCAGTGATGGACGGTAGCGGCGAACCGAGAACCGGGAACATGTGCGGCGCCCATTGAGCGAACTCGTCGATCATGACTTGCCATGCCCGGGCATCGGCCGCAGATACTCTCGCGATATCGGCTTTGGTGGCTTCGATGTCGGTCGACACGGCCAGGGAATCGCCGTCGGGAAAGACCGACGAAAACGGTTTGTCGGCACGCAGAAACTTGAGACCGGCCGCCGTCAGTTCGTCTTTGTGTTCGGCGTAAAACGGCGAGTTACGGAAGTAAGAGAGATTGCCGGCAAAGAGGTCGTGACGGAAGCCGGGCAGCGTCACCTCTTCCGTCCTGACCGCACCGCCCGGCGCGTCGTTGCGTTCCAGAACCAGCACGCGCCAGCCGGCCTTGGCCAGAATAATTGCCGCGGCCAGGCCGTTGTGTCCGGCGCCGATGACGATCGCGTCCCATGGATCCGTCGTCATCGCACCTCTCGAGCCAGTCTGGTGTCTTGCCGGGCCTGCGCACGAACCATGCCGACGCCGGCAGCGCAATCACAGCATTCCACCCGGTGGTTGCCGCAAAGACAAGGTGAAAGTCCCCGTCTTGATCAGCACAATGCCCAAGGCGGTCACACCCATGGTGCCGCCCAACAGCCGGCCAGCCAGATGGCTAAGGGATTTCGTCAGATAACGCCGGCACGCGCGTTGCTGCCGTCATGCCTATCGCAGAAGCGCGTCCTTCACCCAGGTCTGGAAAGCGTGGACGCAGTGTTCGCTGTCGCCGGGTTCTCCGTCCTTGGTGAAGAAACGGCCCTGGTAGTAGCCGCGCGACTTGATGCCGCGCTGCACGCCCTCGTTAAGCGCCGCATCTTCAGGACCCAGGTTGTTGTTGAACCATGTCTCCGAACCGCGCGTCGTCGGATCGTCGGACTCACCGGGAATGTCGAAATAGGGATTCTCGACGACACAGGTTTCCGGTCCGGTCGGGCGCATCAAGAAGGTCGAGATCATGTTGGCGTAGGGCCAGGAATAAATGATCCAGTCCGGCCACAGGTAAAGCGTGATGAAGTAGGGCGTCTGGCCGCCCTTGCCGTCTTCGGGAAACGGATAGACGCCGGTCTTGTTCTGGCCAGGCGGCGCGATGATGGCGAACCAGTTCTCGTGCACCTCAAGCTTGGTGCCCGCCATGTCGATGATGTCGCAGAGCTCGCGGTGACAGGGACCGGAGTTCGGGAAGTGATACCCCTCGATCGCGTTCTCGACGACCACCTTCCAGTTAGCCTTGATGTCGAAGTCCTTGCCACTGGCCGGGACGACACGATCGACATCGGGGAACCACGTGTAGATCGCGTCTTCCATGCCGGGCGCCCATTCGTTCATGGGTTTGGCATGCGGATCGAGGTTGACGAAGACGAAGCCGCCGAATTCCTGCACGCGCACGTGCTCCAGCGAGAAATCGGCCTTGTCGAAACCGGCGACGGCCTCGCAGTTGCGCGCGGCTCTTAGGCCGCCGTCCAGACCATAGGCCCAGGCGTGGTAGGGGCAAGTGATGACGGCCTTGACGTTGCCCTTGCCCTGAAGCAGCTCGTGCGCACGGTGCTGGCAGACATTGTGGAAGGCGCGGAGGTTGCCGTCGGCGCCGCGAATGACGAAGACGCCCTGGCCCTGCACATCGACCGCCGCATAGTCGCCGCGGTTCGCCACCTCGCTCTTGTGACAGACGACGCGCCAGGAACGATGGAAGATCTTCTCCCGTTCCTCGGTGAAGACCTCCGGCCGAAAATACCACGGCGACGGCAGCGTGAAGGACGTGCCGGCATCGTCGGTGAAGTTCTCGGTCGCGAACGCGTTAAGGGTGGCCATGGCCAGCTCCGCAAGCATGATCGTTTATTGAACGAACGTACAATAACCACTTCGGCTGTTCAACCTGTGCCGCAGATTGTATGGCTTAAGCACGCCAGCGGACAATTGCGCCCGATCGATGCGCGAAACCGCCGGATGGGGGCCTTTGCCGGATGACGAGCGCGTCGCCATCGAAAGCCGTGTTGTGGCGGAGCCTGATTGCCGTCATCGGCGGATTGACCGTCGCGTCCATGACCGGCGGCTTCAACGCGCCGCTGTTTGCTACACGCCTTGACGAAATGGGTGTCGACGACTGGTTGATCGGGGCCAGCACCGCGGCCAACGCCATCGGCCTCTTCGTTGTCGCGCCGTTCGCACCGGCGATCATTGCGCGCTACGGGCTGGCGCCGGTCATGATCGTGACAACGCTACTGGAGGCCGCTCTCTATCTCGCGTGCACTGTCGTGACCGGCTTCTGGGGCTGGACAATCATCCGTCTCGCCATGGGCGCCATCGGTGGCGTTCTGTGGATTGCGGGCGAAGTCTGGATTACCCAGACGGCAACGGACGCGATCCGTGGCCGTGTGCTGGCGATCTACAATGCCTGCTTCAGCATGGGCAGCGCTGTCGGACCAAGCGTCCTGTCGATTGTCGGTTATGCCGGGTCGACCCCGTTCATCATCGCCACCGCGATCACCGTCGCTTCGGTGGTGCCGATCATCTGGGCCCGCCGGCTGGCGCCGCAGATCGAAAACGAAAGGCACGGCGACGGGTTCTTCGGCTTGATGAAGTCGATGCTGACGCCGCTCCGCCTCGCGCCGGTGCCGATGATGTTCAATCTCAGCTACGCGCTTGTCTTCACGGCACTATGGACGTTTCTACCGGTCTATGCGGCGGACACGGGTCTCGACGTCGATCGCGCCTTCCAGCAACTCACCGCGTTCGCGATTGGCGGCATCGCGCTTCAATACCCGATCGGGTGGCTGTCGGACCGTGGCGACAGCCGCCTCGTCGGCGCATGCCTCATTGGCGGCAGCTTTCTGGCGCTTCTCGCGATCGACCTCTTCATCCATGTGCCGGGCCTGGACTTCGTCTATTTCTTTGTCCTGGGCGGCCTCGTTAGCGGCCTCTATGTCGTCGCGCTCAGTTTGATCGGTGCACAGTTTCGCGGCTCATCGCTCGCAACGGCGATCACGGTCTATACCCTCATGTGGAGCGCAGCCAGCGTGTTCAGCCCGCCCTTCGTCGGCGTGGCCAACGATATCGTCGGACCCGATGGCCTGCCGCTCTCCATGGTGCTGTTTACGGCGGTGTTCCTGCCCTTCGCTATCGCGAGCTGGCTGCGTCACCGGCGACGGTGATTCGTTGACCCGGCGATGGCTGAACGCCTATGCATGCATCGCGCGCGCAGCCCAGCGATGGAAGCAGTGGGTCGGCTGTTCCATGACCGGCGTCAAGACGCCGCCATCGAAACCGGGTGAGGCCCGACCCGCCTGCATGCCTTCGCACACGCCCTGGTCCTCGGCGAAGATCTCGTTCCAGCCGGCGGTGACCTGACGGCGGACGTCGTCGTAGTCGGGGCCGAGCGGCACCTCGCCGACATAGTAGATATCGAAGGTCTCGCTGACCCGCCCCGCGCCGTCGGGTAAGAGGCGGACCGCATAGAAATGATCGAAGTGGATCCCGAACAGAACGTTGGGGAACAGCGCGACGTATTCGGCCCGGGTCGCCCATTCTTCCGGCAGGTTGGGAAACAGCGGCAGGTCGGGTCCGCTACGTTCGGGGCTATAGACCAGGCTGCCCTGCCCGGCGAACCGGTTGTCGACGACGATGTCGTAGTGGTCTTCCAGCCGGGAATAACTGTTCAGGCCGGGATGCACCATCGGCAGGTGATAGGCCTCGCAGTAGTTCTCGACCGCCAGCTTCCAGTTGCAGTCCAGGTCGAATCCGATCACCGAATCCGCACCGCCATGGCGCATCACGCTTTGGTCGAACATCGACCAGCGTTCGTCGAGCGGACGAATGAAATCCTCGAACGGAGCGCCGTCGCCCGACAGGTTGACGAAGATCTGGTCGAACCAGACCGCGCTTTTGACCTGCTTCAGACCGAACCGGCCGGTATCGAAACCCGGGCAGGTGTGGATGCCCGAGCCGCCGACATGGGGTGTCGTCCTGAGCGATCCGTCGAAGCCATAAGCCCAGTTGTGATAGGGGCACGTCAGGACGGCGCCGGCGTGACCGGCTTCGGTCACCAGGGTCATGCCGCGATGGCGACAGACATTGTGGAAGACGTTGACCGCGCCGTCGCGTGCGCGGACAAAAAACAGCGGCATGCCGAGCAGATCGACCGGCCTGACATCGCCGGCTTCCGGCACCTGGGAAGCCCGGCCGATCGCGACCCAGGAGCGCGCCCACATCCGGTCGCGCTCCAGGTCCAGATAAGCATCGGAGGTATAGGCCCGGTTGGGCAGGCCGCGCGCCTCGCCCAACGGCGCTTCGATGGCCGCCAGATCCGGCAGTTCAAGAGTCGGGTTATCGGTTGCAGGCAAGACGGACATCGCGCGTTCCAAGGTGAAGCCCTAACAGAGATCATGATTAGGAACCAAATTGCGATCCGGAAAAACTTCACAAATTCTCAGCATAACCATACGCTCACATTATGGATAGCCTGCGCCGCAACCTTCCCTCGCCGACCGGTCTGGTGACGTTCGAAGCGGCCGCACGGCACCTGAACTTCACGCGGGCCGCCGAAGAGCTGAGCGTCTCCCAGGCTGCCGTAAGCCGCCAGATCAAGGCGCTAGAGGACAATCTGAGCGTATTGTTGTTTCACCGGGCCGCGCGCCGGGTACGCCTGACCCGCGAAGGCGAGCGCCTGCGCGACGCGGTCGCCACCGGCCTGGGCCACATCGCGACCGTGGCCACCGACTTGAGGCGCCAGGGCGACAGCGCCGGCGTCGCGGTCGCCACCAGCACCGCCTTCATGTCGATGTGGATGATGCCCCGGGTCGGCCTGTTCCGTACCGCGCAGCCGGATGTGGCGCTGCGGCTGGTGGCGGCCGATCCCTATGTCGACCCGCAGACCGCGAGCGTCGACCTCGCGGTGCGGTTCGGCGACGGCGCCTGGCCCGGGCTGGATTCCGTGCGCCTGTTCGACGACATCATCATGCCGGTCTGCAGCCCGGGTTATCTCGCCGGGCGCAAGCCGCCGGCGGGTCCCCAGGATCTGGTTCGCGAAACGCTCCTGCATCAAGACGAGATCGACCCCGACTGGGTGCCGTGGCGGACATGGTTGGCGCCCTTCGGCGTTTCGCCACCGCCGGCGCGCGGCGGCCTGAGCTTCAACAACTACGCCAACGTCATTCAGGCCGCGTTGGACGGCCAGGGCATCGCGCTGGGCTGGACCCGCCTGATCGAGGGGTCGCTCCGGCGCGGCGCCTTGGTGCGCGCCATCGAGACGACAACGCGCTCGAGCCAGGCGCACTACCTGGTGACACCACGCGACCGGCCGCTGGCGCCACAAGCCCTTCAGTTTCGCGACTGGCTGATCGCGACGGCGGCAAGTGAGCCGGATCCCGAAGACGACCTTCCCGATGTCTACGGCAGGCCTTAGCTCGCCAAGGCAGCGATCAAAGACGCGATCGCCGCGACGCCAATCACCGCCAGCGTCAGGATCATGCCGCCGACACGCGCCGCCGGGCGGCGGGTCAGTGTCGAGAGCGCGAAGCCGTGCATCAGCCGGCCGAGGATGAGCGCCGCGCCCAACAGATAGATCAGGAACGACGGCGCACCGCCGAGCTCGGCGAATGCCATCAAGATGAGCGCAATCGGGACGTATTCGGCAAAGTTGCCGTGAGCCCGTATCCGGCGTGTCAGCAGTTCGTCACCACCATCGCCCAGATTGACCGAGGCCGCGCGGCGCGTGCGGATCACGTTGGCCGTCAACAGAATGTACCCGAGCCCGAGCAGGCCGGCGAAGAACGCGGTGATCATCATGGCAAACGGGTATCCCTCGTCCAAAGGTTGGCAACGGCCTAAGCTGGCCCAAGCAACAAAGAAAGCAGCACCTTGTGTCCTGATGTTACGAGTGGGATAGCCCGAGCGATCAATCACCGTTACGAAGCGGCTAAGAGCAGATCCCGGATTGATGGAATCGCCTTGCGATGCCATCAATCCGGGTGAATCTGCTCTAATCATGGATAAAGAGCGGATTCACGTGGTTAGGTGGAACCGTTCATCGGTTCCACCTAACCACGACCCGCTCTGGTCGGTCCCAGCAGACCCTGTCATAGCAAATAAGGGAGGCCGCCATGTTTCGCCCGCCACGTATCGCCGCCGTTGGTGTTGTCCTGATGTTGGGGTTGCTCGCCGCTCCGATACAGGCGGCGGACATCCAGTGGTTCGGTCAATCAGCGCTCAAGATCACCACACCTGGCGGCAAGGTCATCATGGTCGATCCGTTCATCATGCAGAACCCGGTGACCCCCGATGCGATGAAGGACTTGGCCGCGCTGGGTCCGGTTGATCTGATCCTTGTCACCCACGGCCATGGCGATCACATCGGCGATACGGTCGAACTGGCGGTGATGACCGGCGCCAAGGTCGGCATGAACGCGGATATGGGCCATACCTTCCGCCTGCTGGGCCTGGTGCCGGGTGACCGGTTGATCCGCTTTAACAAACACGGCCCGATCCAGCCGATCGGCGACGAGGTCACCATCACCATGGTGCGCGCCGAACACAGTTCCGAGGTCGTGCACGAGGACATGATCTATCCAGGCGGCGAACCGGCGGGCTACATCATCGCGATCGATGGCGACACGACGATCTACCATGCGGGCGATACCGGCGTGTTCCACGATATGGCGCTGATCCCGGAGCTTTATGCGCCCGATGTTGCCTTCCTGCCGATTGGCGGCCATTTCACCATGGATCCCGAGCACGCGGCCTATGCGGTGAAGACGTTTCTGAACACCCCTGTGGTCGTGCCGATCCACTACGGCACCTTCCCGCCGCTCAAGGGCACGCCAGAGCAACTCATCGAGGCGCTTGGCGACTGGGACGGCGAGGTCGTTGTCATGCAGCCGGGCGAAAGCCGCGCGTTCTAGATACGGCTGTTCGCGGGGTCCTGATGCTTAGGGCCCTGTGATCTCACCGCGGATCAGCCACACATGGCTCGCCTCGTCCTGTTTGAACGTGCTGTTGACGACGGCGACCGTGTTGCCGTCGACCGCGAGCTTGCGCATCAGCAGGCCCTGCAAGCTGCCGTTGACGCCTAGGTCGAGGTCCGCGGTGCCTGGAACGATAGCCGGCTCGGAGAAGCTGTCACCGCCCTCCTGCAACAGGGTGTAGCCCAGACCCAGCGGCCGCTCACCATGGCGCGGATAACGTTCCCACGTGATCATCACTGTCCCATTGGCACTCAGCGCGAGAGACGGAAATGCCGCGCTTGCGATGGCGCCGTCGAAGGGTTTCGGCACGCTGCGCGGCACCTCAAAACCTTGCCCGCCATCCGTCGACCGGGCGTAGACAATTCTGTAACGCCCATACATACCACCGGCGCTCTCGGCGAATGCCAAATGCAGAACGCCGTCGCTATCGAAGGCGAGCTTCGGCGCGTCCGAATGGCCGGCCGTGTCGCCCGCTGTTATTGGCGTACCGAATGTGTCGCCACCATCCGTCGAGGTCGCGATACGAATGTCGGCGCTGTCGTCTTCGCCCACGGTCCAGGCCAGTGCGATCGTGCCATCCTGCGCTACCGCCAGCGACGGGCCGCGCGCAGGGCCGCCGTCATCGATCGTCGCGATCACCAACGCATCGGCAAAGGTCAACCCGCGGTCGTCGGACCGCGTGAACCACAGGTTGCCCTCGTACGCGGTCCAGGCCGCGTAAAGCGCGCCGTCGGGACCAAGCGCCAGATCCAGGCTGCCGTTGTTCCAGTGGCGCGGCGTCAGCCGACCTTTGCCCTCGCCGGCCAGACTGTCGGTCAGGTTGACCGGGTTGTCGAAGGTCGCGCCGCCATCGCCGGAGCGCGCGAAGAAGATATCACCGCCGTGGGAGCCGCCGGAAAAAACGATCTCCTGCCACAGCACGTAGACGTCGTCCGTGCCGTCATTAGCGAACGCGACCCGCGGCAGCCACGAAAAGATGTCGGGGCTCCTGGAGACATCGACCGGTGTTTCGAAACGCAGCGCACCTTCAGGCTCATAAATCTGGAAAAGTACGCTGTGGCGGGTCTGGTCGACCCAGACCACGCCGATTTCGCCATTGGGACCAATTGCCGGTGATGGATCGTCGACATAGCGGAAGTCGGAGTCGTTCTGTCGCCACGGCCCCTTATGGCCCTTGCCCGACGCGACCTCGATCGGGTCTTGCCAGGTCACCGCCAACGTTTCGGCGAAGCCCGGCGACATGCCGCCCACCACACCGGCAATGACCACCCCACCCATCGCCATCAGAATCAACCAGGCAGATTTCATCATCACATCACCATCCATCCGCCCCCTCGCCGCGTATCATAACCACACCTGGCGCCGCTCACGCGGCTTTGTTTGCGACTTGATCAGCCCAAACGTTGTCCGCCGCGCCGCCCTCATTACGTCTTGGCTCAGAAGCTGTTTTCTCCCTGGGGACCCCGCCGTCATGAATCGTACCGCCGTTGCCATCTATCGAGAGACCGCCGGGTTCGGCCCGCACATTCGGCTGGGTCTGTTGTCGTTCCTGACGGTGATCGCAGTCCTCGTCTCTCTCGCCGCCCAGGCGAGTTCACAAAACGACGACATCGACGTAGCGTCGGCGCTGCCCGAAGACCTGACCGATATGGGTTGGTCGTTGCTGGAGGTCCCCGGCAAGCAGACCGCCGAGTTCAGCTATAGCGGCGCCGGCACGATCGATATCCGCGCCGACAACGCCGTCGCCTTTCTCTACCGTCCGGTGGACGCGGACGCGGCAAGTAAGAGCCGGCTCGGCTGGACCTGGCGGGTGGACGACGCCGTACCGCCGACTGATCTTTCGCGCGATAGCGGCGACGACCGCTCGCTCGCCGTGCACATCGTTTTTCCCGCCGATCATGACGCCCTGTCGTTTTGGGAAAGTCTCGAGAACTCCTTGACCGAACTGGTCGCGCCGCCGCTGGCGGGCAAGGTGCTGACCTATGTCTGGGGCGGCAGCCAGCCTCAAGGCACCGTCCTGGAAAACCCGCACTTCGGCGAGCAGGGAACGATCATCGTCCTGCGCAGCGGACGGGAACCGACCGGGCGCTGGATGATGGAAGAGATCGATTTCGAAGCCGATTTCCAGGCGGCCTTCGGTTACGCGCCGCCGGCCCCCGTCTTTGTTGCGATCTCCGCCGATAGCGACGACACAGGCAGTCGAACGGCCGGCGCCGTTGCGGATCTGACCTTCAAGGAATGACCTTGGTCACGAGCCCTCTGTCGGCCCGCCAAACACCTGACGATCGACGACGACTGAGACACCTGACGGCCAACGCAACGGCGCATCAATGGGATGCCGACTCCGCCATCGCCTGGGAGCGGGGCCCGCGGTTGCCGTTCTGGGTTTCGCGCGACAAGGCGTGTGATGCAGTCAGTCAGCTTTATCACGGTGAAGTCGCGACCAGCCGCATGTGCCGGACGCTGCTGCACGACATCAACGACGACGCGATACGCCATTGCCTCGGCTTTCAGTTGAGGGACGAGCGGCGCCACGCTGCCGTCTATGCGCGTTACCTCAACGGTCTCGGCCGCATCGCGCCGATGAATGACGACCTCCGACGCGCCCTGACCGCGGCCCATGATGGACCGCTTCACCCGGTCAGCACGATCCTTGCCTTCCACGTCATCGTCGAAGGTGAGGTGTTGCGCCAGCAGGAGATGCTCGCGCGGCTGCTGCCCTGTCCCCTGCTGCGTCAAATCAACCGCCTCGTCGCACGCGACGAAGCGCGCCACGTGGCGTTCGGCAAGATCTACCTGCAGGCTGCCCTTGCCGATGTTCCGCGCGAGACACGCGCCGAGCTATACACATGGCTCCACGGGATCTGGCGCCAGGCAACAGCCTTCGCCGAAAACGACCGGCCACGCCGCAACGCCCTGGAACACGCGGCCCTTGTCCGGCTGCGCGGCGGTTGGCGACACCATGACATCGCCCTGCGCCGGATCGGGATCAGCCCAAGTTCGGCGTGGAAGGCGGCCGCATGATCTCCGTCATCATTCCAACACTGAACGAGGCCGCGCGCCTTCCCGCGCTGCTGGCGCGCATGGCCGGCGAACCGACGGATCACGAAATCATCGTTGTCGATGGCGGCAGCGACGACGCCACCCCAGCCATCGCACGTTCGGCCGGCGCCACACTGCTCCAGACCGACCCGGGCCGGGGACGCCAGTTGGCCGAGGGCGCCCAAGCCGCGACAGGCGACGTTCTGCTGTTCCTGCATGCGGACTCGCGGTTTCCCGCGCAGGGCCTGCGCGCCATCGACCAGGCCCTGGAAAACGACATCACTTGCGTCGGCGGCAATTTCCGCCTCGTCTTCGACGGCGACACCTCCTTTGCACAATGGCTTACGGGCTTCTATGCCTGGTTTCGCGCACGCGGTCTCTACTACGGCGATTCCGGCATTTTCGTCAGGCGGCGCGTCTATCAGGCAATCGGCGGCATCCCTGCCATCGACCTCATGGAGGACTATGACTTCAGCCGGCGCCTGCAGCGATCCGGCCCGACATGCTGCTTGGATGAGCCGCCCCTGGTGACGTCATCGCGGCGTTTTGACGGTCGCTCGCCGTCAGCCATCGTCATCGGCTGGCTTGTGATCCATGGGCTTTATCACGCGCGCGTCTCACCACGCCTGCTCGCCCGATACTACGCATGGCATTCCAGGCGTCAGCACACATTCATCGCAGCACAACATGGCGTGGAGGAAGCATGACTTTGACCCGTCGAAACGTTCTCACGCGCGGCGCACGCGCTGCCGGAATAGTCGCGCTCGGTCTGCCTCTGGCCGGCATCGCATCCTTCGAAGCGCTGTTTGCGCCGAAGGCTGATCTCTGGCCGCGCTGGCAGGCTCACGACTCCGCGTCGACAGAGACGATCGATCACACAGCCTGGGACCGCCTGCTCGCGGCCTATCTGCATGACGACGGAGAAGGGCTCAACACGTTCGACTATGGCGGCGTCTCGGCATCCGACCGAGCGGCGCTCGACACCTACATCCAGGATCTCGCCGGCGTTCGGATCGACGGCTACAATCGCGACGAGCAGGTCGCCTATTGGGTCAATCTTTACAATGCGCTGACGGTTCAGGTGGTGCTCGACGCCTACCCCGTCGACAGCATACGCGACATCGATATCTCACCCGGTCTGTTCGCCGACGGCCCATGGGACAAGACTCTGGCGACGGTCGAAGGCGAGGCCATCACGCTCAACGATATCGAGCACCGAATCCTGCGGCCGATCTGGCGCGACCCCCGCATTCACTACGCCGTCAACTGCGCGGCGATCGGCTGCCCCAACCTGCAGCCGGTGGCGTTCACCGGCGCGAACACCGAACGTCTTCTCGACGACGGTGCGCGCGACTACGTTAATTCGCCACGCGGCGTGCGCCGTGGCGACAGGGGTTTGATCGTCTCCAGCATCTATGCCTGGTTCGAGGAGGATTTCGGCAGCGGCGACGCCGACATCATCGCCCACATAAAGCCCTTTGCCGGCCCGGCGCTCACCGCCACGCTGGAGGAGACCGACATGATCTCCGGCTACGATTACGACTGGTCGCTCAACGATTATCGGCGTGAAGCCACACAGACCGGCAGCTAACGCTCCCGGCCGGCCTTGCGCTGTTCCCAGTTGACCATGAAGGTCGCGGCGAGGTCGAGGAAGGGGCGCAGCGGGTTCTTTTGCGGTTTCGGAAACGCCAGCATGTCATCGAGCAGACCCGACGACGCGCCGACGATCATGTCGGCCAACAGTCGCCCGCCGATCGTGCCCTTCGCGACGCCGACGCCGTTCTGACAGACATGGGCCCAGACGTTGTCGGCAAGCTTGCCGAAATAGGGCGCGGCGTTGCGCGAGATGCAGATGTTGCCGCCCCAGGTGAACTCGAAGTCGACCTTGGGCAACATGGGAAAACGCGCACGGAACGCCTTTTCGTGCCAGACCTTCATTTTGTCGCGCTCGGCTTGCGTCATATACATTTTGGTGTTGTAGACGAAGGTGTTGCGCACGAAGATCCGGTGATCCTGGGTATAGCGTAGGGTCGAGCCCATCTTGTCACCGGCGATGATGCCCCAGTCGCCTTCACCGCCGAGCGCCGCCTGCTCTTCCTCATCAAGCGGACGGGTCATCGAGCCCGACGCGAAGATCGGCAGGAGTTCGTTATCGAGAAACCCCAAGCCGCGGGTAAATCCGTTGGTCGCCAGCACCAGGTTGGGTGTGCGTAAACGTCCACCCTTTGTCGTCAGCGTCACGGTCGGACCATACTCGATCTCGGTCACCGGCGAGTTCTCGATCAACTCGACGCTGTTGGGCAGCCATTGCGCCAGCCCGCGCGCGAGCGCTGCCGGCTGCATAAGAATGTTGCCCGGCGTGTGTACGCCTTCGCGGTAATAGGACGTGCCGATACGCGCGGCGAGCGCGGAGGCGTCCAGCTCCGTATAGGGTTCGTCGAGCGCGTCGAGGCCGCGCTTGAATTTCTGCAACTCCTCGATGCCTTTGTCTTCGATCGCGCAATGGAACTTGCCGCGCTCGCTCCACTGGCAATCGATGTTGTGGCTCTGGACGAGGTCGCGCAGCCAGTCGATCGCGGCGTGGTTCAGCCGGCGCGTGCGGTGGTTGACGGTCTGGTCCTCGATGTCGGTCGAGTCGACGTGATGCGGCAGGTCGATGATAAATCCGGCATTGCGGCCCGATGCGCCCTGCCCGGCCCGCTGCGCGTCAATCAGCACGATGTGCTTGTCCGGCAGGTGGCTTGCCAACTGCCGCGCGACTGCCATGCCGGTGAAGCCGGCGCCCAGGATGACCCAGTCGGCGTCCTTGTCGCCCTGAAGCGGCGTCGCGGGATCAAGCGGCGACAGCGTGTTGATCCAACCGCAATCCGTATCGTCGTTGGGCAGTACGCTCACGCGCATGGCTCACCCCCTTTATGCCAGGGTCAGACTTTCGGTCCGAAGGCCCGGTCAGTCAATCAGCGCTTGGTTGACCAACACGCGCAGCTCGCGGCGCACCGGATAGGCCGATGACGGGATGAGCTGAGTCAGAAAGATCACCGTCATGTCTTCCTTAGGATCGACCCAGAACGCGGTCGATGCCATGCCGCCCCAGGCGTGTTCGCCCTTCGACGCCATGACCTGCGCCTTGGCCGGATCGATGACGACGGAGACGCCGAGCCCAAAGCCGATGCCCTCGAAGGTCGTCTCGTTCCAGGTCGCCTGACCCATCTCGGTGAGATCACCCGGCAGATGGTTCATCGCCATGTAGTCGACGGTGCGCGAACCCAGGACACGTTCGCCGCCCAGCTCGCCACGCCGGCGCAGCATCTCCGCGAACCGGTGATAGTCGTTCAGCGTCGACAGGAGCCCACCACCGCCGGAAAAGCAGGTGACATCCTTCGCAAAGACACTGTCCTCAATGCCGTCGACGCGGCGGAAGCCTTCGTCCTCCTGTTCGTAACACGGCAGGTAGCGCGACAGTTTGTCATCGGGCACCTGGAAAAACGTGTCGTGCATGGCAAGCGGTTCGAACAGACGTTCGCGCAAGAACACGTCAAATGTCTTGCCCGACAAGACCTCGACCAGGTGGCCGAGCACATCGTTCGAGACGCCATAGGTCCATCGCGCGCCCGGGTGGTGATCGAGCGGCACGTCGGCAAGGCGCGCGACGACCTCGGCGAGCGGCCCGTCCTGGGGCTCGAAGTCGACATGGCGCTCCAGGTAGAGCCGGGTCAACGCCTCACCGCCGGAGAACCCATAGGTGAAACCGGCGGTGTGCATGAAGAGATCGCGCACGGTGATTGCGCGGGCGGCTGGTTCGGTGTCGATGCTGTGTTCGTCGGACCCGGTCCTGACCTCCATCTCGGCCAAGGCCGGGATAAAGGCGCCGACCGGATCGTCCATCTGGTAGAGACCTTCTTCATAAAGCATCAGCGCCGCGACAGCGGTGACCGGTTTCGACATGGAATAGAAGCGCAGGATCGCGTCGTGCGTGATCGGCTTGGCGGCCTCGACATCGCCCATGCCAGCCGCGTCGACATAGACGATGTTGCCGCCGCGCGCGACCAGCGTCATTGCCCACGGCAGCTTGCCGGCATCGACATAGGACCGCATCCACGGGCCGATGCGCGCCAAGCGTTCCGCCGACATGCCGACGTTCTCGGGCCGGGTCGTTATCTCAAGAGACATCGCCGTTAGACCTGCTCGTTGCTGAGACCGCGCGGGATCAGCTTTTCGGCGTCATAGAACGGCAGCGTCACGACCTCGCCGGCATGCTCCGCACCGTCGGGCAGACGCACGGTTACCTTTTCGCCAGGTCCGGAACCCGGGCGATCGAAACGCACGTAACCGACGCCAAACTCAAGGTAGGGCGACCAGGCGCCGGTCGTCGTCCAACCGGCGGGTTTGCCGTCGACCAGGACCTGGCTGCCGCGCACCGGCGCTGCACCCGGCACCTTCAGGCCGTAGAAAAGGCAGGTCCTGTCTGCCTTTTCCAGCGCCGCCCGGCCAATGAAGTCGTCCTTATTGAGATCGACGAACTTGCCGAGCCCGGCCTGGAACGGGGTCATCGACCTGTCCATGTCCGTGCCGTTATCCAGAATACCGCCTTCGATACGGCGGATGCCCATGGAATCGAGGCCGGTGCCGATCACGCTGTGGGGTTCGCCAGCCGCCATCAGGTCGTTCCAGAGTTTCGGTCCGTCGACATCGCCGAGGGTATAGAGCTCGAAGCCCATCTCGTTGGTCCAGCCGGTGCGCGAGACGACGAGATCCTGACCGCCGATGCGGCAGAAGGCGGTGTCGAAATAGCGGAAGGGATCAGGCAGGCCGCCCTCGGCGGCATCGGCCAGAATGTCGAGCGACTTCGGACCCTGTACCTGCAGCACCCAGGAGTTGGGATCCCTGACCGTCACGTCCATGCCGATGGCGTGCGCCATCAGCCAACCCATGAAGTCGCCGTCGGCCTGGACATAGAAGAAGCGATCTTGGGCAAGCCTTAAGAGAACGCCGTCCATCAGGATGCCGCCATCGGCCAGACAGGCGAGACCATAGCTGGCGCGCCCGACCTTCACCTTGCCGATGTCGCGGGTCAGCACCCGGTTCAGCAGACGCTCGGCATCCGGCCCGACGATCTCCAATGGCGTCTCCGGCACGTCGTACATTGCGGCCGCCCGGCGCAGCGTCCAATAGTTGGCAACGACGTCGTCGCCCAAATGCCAGGGGTAGAGACGACGGTTATAGACGCCGACCAGCGTGCCCGGCTTGGCATAGGCGTCATAGAACGGCGAAACCCGAAAACGGTGGGCTCGGATGTCGTAAGGCTGTTCGGCGGCGACGGGCATGACAATGTCCTGGAGTAGCGAAGCCAGCGACGCTAGCGCCAGCGCCCCGGAGAATCCAGCGATCAGCGGTAGACGGCGTCGCCAAATTCCGTCTTCTTGGCTGTCCACGTATGGAAGTCGAGGACCTTGATGTCATAGCGCGTGACCAGATCGGCAAGACCGCCGGCGACCATCTCGTGGTACTGCGGCAGGCCGGTTTCATAGACAACGGTATGAACCTTGGCGGGGTCGGGCACTATATGACCGAGAACCGCCTTGCGGCCGTCAGGGCTCATTACGGTCATGAGATAGGCGCCGCCGTGACTGCCACCCATCAGGCCAAAAAGCTCCATCGCGGCCAGATCAGGCGGCGGTCGCCTGGGCCTGGGCGGAGACCTGTTCTTTCACCTTCAGGAACCGGATGTCCGGCGCGTCTTCCTCGGCCTTGTTCAGGTGCCAGGCATTGCGCGCCAGGAACACCGGCGCGCCCGCATGATCCTCGGCCATCGCCGAACGGTTGGCGTCGGCGAAGGCTTTGACGGTCTGGTCTTTGTCCGCTTCAAGCCAGCGGGCGGTATAGAGGTTCGCGTTCTCGAACCGGACGGGCACGTCGTATTCCGTGCGGATACGGTCGGCCAAGACGTCGAACTGCAGGGGTCCCATGACACCGACCACCCAGTCGGCGTCCATGACCGGCTTGAAGACGCGCGCCGCGCCCTCCTCCGCCAATTGCTGGAGCGCGCGGCCAAGGTGCTTCGCCTTCATCGGATCGGTCGAGCGCACGCGCTGCAGGAACTCCGGCGCGAAGCTCGGGATGCCGATGAAAGCAAGGTCCTCGCCCTCGGTCAGCGTGTCGCCGATATGCAGGTTGCCGTGGTTGGGAATGCCGACAATGTCGCCGGCCCATGCGTCCTCCGCGACCTCGCGGTCCTGCGCCAGGAACATCAGGGGGTTGTGCATGGTCAGCACCTTGTCGGTCCGCAGGTGCTGCAACTTCATGCCGCGTTTGAAGTGGCCGGAGCAGAGCCTGACAAAGGCGATGCGGTCGCGATGCTTGGGATCCATGTTGGCCTGGATCTTGAAGACGAAGGCCGCGACCTTGTCTTCCGTCGGCGCGACCTCGCGCGTCACCGCCGGCTGGGCGCGCGGCGTCGGCGCGAACTCGGCCAGACCCTGCAGCAGTTCGCGCACGCCGAAATTGTTGATCGCGCTGCCGAAGAAGATCGGCGTCAGGTTGCCGGCCAGATAGGCCTCGCGGTCGAACGGCGCCATCAGGCCGCGCGCCATCTCGACCTGCTCGCGCAAGGTGGCAACCGCGTGGTCCGGCAGCAGCTCGTCCAGCTTGGGATCGTCGAGGCCTTCGCAGGCGATGCCTTCGGCAATGGTCGCGCCCTTGCTGCGCGCCATCAAAATCAGGCGGTCGTTCAAGAGGTCGTAACAACCCAGGAAGTCGCGGCCCATGCCGATCGGCCAGCTGGCCGGCGTGGTGTCGATCTGCAGGGTCTGTTCGATTTCATCGATCAACTCGAAGGGATCACGGCTTTCGCGGTCAAGCTTGTTGATGAACGTTGCGATCGGCATGTCGCGCAACCGGCAAACTTCAAACAGTTTACGGGTCTGTACCTCAATACCCTTGGCCGCATCGATCACCATGACCGCGCTGTCGACGGCGGTCAGCACCCGGTAGGTGTCTTCGGAGAAATCCTCATGGCCGGGTGTGTCGAGCAAATTGAAGGCGCGGTCTTCGTAGTCGAAGCTCATGACCGAGGCGGAAACAGAGATGCCGCGCTCGCGCTCCACCTTCATCCAGTCCGAACGCGCACGCCGCGCATCGCCCCGCGCCTTCACGGCGCCGGCAAGCTGGATCGCGCCGCCGAACAGCAGCAGCTTTTCGGTCAGCGTCGTCTTGCCCGCGTCCGGGTGCGAAATGATGGCGAAGGTCCGCCTTCTGGCGACCTCGTCAGCGATGGTCATGGTCTTAATCCGTTGTCTGGCGGGAACGATGTGGCGCCCACCGGTGTCTCGCGGCGTCTATGTCGTCTCTCCGGAGCGATTTGTCCAGTCGGCCGTCCCCGGCAACGTCGCGTTCTCAAGGCCGTTCGAACACCACTCCATTGCATGCCAGATCGGAAGAGATCCCTAAAAACCATCCGCAGCCCAACGGACACGGCAGGCCGGGTGGATCCAGGTAACGTCTCCCACGGCGTCGGTCCGGCGACACGCTTTGGCCAAGTTTCCTTGCCAAATCAACACATTACGTGTTCGCAAGCGGCTCTAACCGGGCCTCAACCCATTGTGAGTTTCCCAGATGAGGCGATCGCGCGATATGTGGGTGGTCGTCACTGCAGAATTTGCCCCCAATCTGCTACGTTAGAGGCGAAATGAAGCTGAATCGCACCTTTGCCGCCCTGGCGATCGCCACCGGCCTGATACTGTCTGGCCCTTCAGTGGCCTATGACGTCACCAGTATCGCTTCGCCCGGTGGCATGCAGGTGGAAGCCTGGATCGAGGGCGATAATCGCCTGGTGATCGGCCTGATCCCCGGTGACGGCACCAAGCTGAACGGTCAGTTGGGTGTCGCGATCAGCGGCAAGGCATCGGATGCCTGGGACCAAGAGTTGCCGCTCGTGGTCACGGAAGAAGGCGATTACTTCGAGTTCCCCTTCAGCGAGACCGTCTCATTCGATCCCACCGCATTGAACGAACCCTCGACCCTGTCGGTCGAGTACGGCACCTGTCAGCTTGCCGCGGCGATCTGCATCTTCGAAGAGACGGAAATCGTCGTCCATCCCGCCGAAGACGGCGCGCCCTGGGTATCGCTCACGAATGTGATGCCCTAAGCCGGTCGTCTCCCAAACGGTACGGCCCTTGACCGACGCTCTCAGCTAGCTTCCAGCACCAACTTTCTTTCGACCGCTTTTGCGAACCCGGCGTGTTGCCGCGTGGTCTGGCTTGCCGTCATTTCGAATGACGACGCCATAAGCGGTCCGGGCGGACTTCCTGCTTAAGAGACCGGCCGCAACATCACGCTGCACGTCCTCAGGCGGCCGTTCGAACGGGTCGCCGTATCCACCACCACCCGGCGTTTGAAAGATCAGACGTTCACCAGCTGGGATCTGCTGCTGGCCCTTGCCGCTGAACACGCGACCCGATGCCAATGCGATGTGGCCGGGTGCACCGCTTGCCCCACCGTCACGCCCGAGCGCCGGATACTTGACCCGGTCGACCGAGGCGAACAGGGAGAACGGGGCGCCTTCCCGGTTCTCGACTTCGATGATCTGACCCAAACCACCGCGTGTTCGACCCGGGCCGCCTGAATCCTCGCGCAGCTCGCGCCGGCGGATCAGCAGAGGCGTGATGCTTTCGCTGATCTCCACCTGGGACCCATAAACGCCGCTCGGGAACCCGGTGGCGGAGAGGCCATCCTTGGCCGGCCGCGCGCCGGTGCCGCCGTTATGGGTGAGTTCAATGGCGAAGGGTGTCGCGTTGCCGCGGCCGCCCGCGTCGAAGCCGCCACGAATTGGCAGGTCGTACATGCACGATGCGCCCTCGGCGGGGATCTGGCCCGGCAGGGCCTGGTGCAGGCAACCAAAGACAAGGTCGGGCATGATCTGGCCGATGATGTGGCGCTGTGCCACCGGCGCCGGCCGCTGGGCATTGAGGATACAGCCTTCCGGCCCGGTCACGCGGAACGGCGCCAGCGAGCCCGCGTTGTTGGGCACCTCCGGCGCGACGATGCAGCGCAGCCCGAACACCGTATAGGCGGTCGCATAGTTCAGCGGCACGTTGATGCCGTAGCGCGAGCACGGCGAACTGCCATCGAAGTCGACGACCATGTGGTCATCGTGGACACTAAGGCTGGCGACCAACTCGATCTCGAAATCGTAACCGTCCAGCATCATCGTGTTGCGGTAGACGCCGTTGGGGATGTCGCGAATGGCCTCGATGGTGACCGCGGACGACCGCTCAATGATGTAACCGGCCAGGGCATCCAGGCGGTCGATGGCGAACTCGTTCATCATCGCCGCAAGGCGATCGGACGCGACGTCACAGCACGCGATCAGCGCATAGATATCGCCCTCGTTCTGCGACGGCGAACGGGAGTTCGACTTGATGAGGGTGAGCAATGTCTCGTTGATCTTGCCGGCATCGACCAGCTTGATCAGCGGGATCAACAGACCCTCGTCAAAGACGTCGCTGCCGTCGGGGCCCATGCCCAGACCGCCGAGGTCGACAAGATGCGATGTGCACGACACCAGCCCGACCAGTTGGCGGCCTTTGAACGAAGGCTGCACCAGTACGAAATCGTTCAAGTGGCCTGATCCCAGCCACGGATCGTTGGTCAGATAGGTGTCGCCAGGCTGCATGGTCTCAAGCGGGAAGGCCTCGATGAAGTACTTCACCGACTCCGCCATGGTGTTGATGTGGCCGGGCGTGCCGGTGACCGCCTGGGCCAGCATGTTGCCCTTAAGATCAAAAACGCCGGCGGAGATGTCGCCGCTCTCGCGCACGATTGGGCTGAATGCTGCGCGCATCAGCGTTTCCGACTGTTCGTTGACCACGGACAACAGCCGGTTCCACATCACCTGAAGGTCGATCGCGGCGGCTTGCGAGATTTTTTTCACGGTTCGACTCCTCACCTAAGCCTGCCGGTTCATGACGATGTTGCCGCCGCGGTCGATCACCGCGTTGAAACGGGGACCGACCAGGGTCGTCGTCTGCGGTTCGACGATCAGCGCCGGTCCCTCGATACGGTCGCCGACCTTGAGGTTGTCGCGGTCAAAGGATGGCACTTTGGCCGCCCGCTTGGCGCCGCCAAGATAGACCGAGACGCTGCCGTTGGCGGCCGGCTTCGATGTCTTGCCGGGTTTTCTGAGTTTCGGAGCGGCGGTTTCTTCGGTCGAAACCGTGACCGCCCAATTCAGAATCTCAATGTCCACGTTGGGCACCGTCCGCCCGAACAGCTTCAGATAGAGTTCGGTGTAGGTAGCGAGCAGGATCCCGGCGGTTCTCGCGGTGACGCGGCCATTGGGGACAGGCACCTCGATCTCGTGGCCCTGGCCCATGTAGCGCATGAAGGCGACACGGTTCTTCTGAAGCGTGCCCTTGGACGCGCCGGCACGCACCACGCCCGTGGCCTTTTTCTCCATCGCCGCAAACAGGCGGCTGACCGCAGCAGCATTGAACGTTTCGATGGTCATGTAGAGGCTACGAATAATCTCGAACGAGATCGGCGCACTCAAAAAGCCAACCGCCGAACCAACGCCCGGGTCCCTCGGGATGATGATCTGGGAGACGCCAATTTTGTCAGCCACGCGCGTCGCATGCAGAGGACCATTGCCGCCGAACGCAATCAGCGATCGCGTCGTCAGTTCTTTGGCATGTTCGACCGCGTGAACGCGCGCCGCGTTCGCCATGTTTTCGTCGACCATCTGCGAGATTCCATAGGCGGCGGTCGCGCTGGCGATGCCAAGCTGGCTGCCAACCTGTTCGTCGACAGCTGCCTTTGCCGCCCTGGTGTCGAGCGTCACGCGCCCTTCGGCAAATCGTTTGGGGTCGATCAAACCCAGGGCGACGTCGCTGTCGGTGACCGTCGGCGCGTCGCCGCCTCGGCCATAACAGGCCGGGCCCGGATCGGCTCCAGCGCTTTCGGGTCCGACCGCGATACGGCCAAGCGAATCAACGGTCGCGACCGAACCGCCGCCGGCGCCGATTTCGATCATCTCGATCACCGGGATGCGCACCGGCAGGCCGCTGCCTTTCATAAAGCGCGCGGCCCTGGCGATCTCGAACTCGCGCGACTTCTGCGGCTTGGCGTCATCGATCAGGCAGACCTTTGCCGTCGTGCCGCCCATGTCGAACGAGACGGCTTCGTGCACACCGCATTGCCGGGCGATCGTGCTGGCCAGGATGGCGCCGCCGCTCGGTCCCGATTCCACCAAGCGAATGGGGAAACGTATGGCCGTATCGACCGTCGTCATGCCGCCGCCGGAGGTCATGATGTAGAGCGGACAAGCGAACCCTTCGCGCACGAGCGCGTCTTGCAGGTCATGCAGGTAACGGCTCATCAGGGGTTTGATGTAGGCGTTCGCGATCGCCGTGCAGCAACGATCGTACTCGCGTATCTCCGGGCAGACTTTCGACGACAACGTGATTGAGATGTCAGGAAGCCGGGCACGGATGAGTTCGCGAAGCCGCTCCTCGTGCATCGAATTGGCGTAACTGTGCAGAAGACAAACCGCCAGACTTTCGACGCCGTCGGCCTTCAACCGTTCAACGACGTCGTCGATTTCCGACTCATCAAGCGGATCGACAACATCGCCGTTCGCGTCCAAACGCTCGGCGATGGCATAGCAGCGCTCGCGCGGCACCAGCATATCCGGCTTGTCGAGATTGATGGCGTATTGGTCGTAGCGCCGCTCGTAGGCGATCTCCAGAATATCGCGAAAGCCGCGTGTGGTGATCAGACCAAGCTTCGCGCCCTTGCGTTCGATCAAGGCATTGGTTGCCAGCGTCGTGCCGTGGACAACCGACGTGACGTCGCGCGGCTCGACGCCGGAACTCGCCAGAATGGCGTGAACACCTTCCAGAACACCGTCGACCGGATGGGACGCGGTGGTCAGCGTCTTGGCCGTGGTTAGCGATCTGCCGAGCGCAAGCGCCGTATCGGTGAACGTCCCGCCGATGTCGATCGCCAGGCGGGCATTGTGTTGCGCGGCCATCAGCGGCGCACGGTTTCGGCAATCAGCATGTTTTGAAACGACATGGCGTGGCCTCGGTTTCTCGACGGTGAATTCGACGACATATTTCAATCGCCGATTCACGGTTCCAGCGACAACAATCACACGACATGCGCGGACCCGATTCCGACTCGCCGGGAACGCGTCGCAGTCAAATTCGGCCTTGGCTCGCCTGGCTTTCTCGGGCCTATGGACGGTCGATCGGGCGACCGTCGGAAGGCAACATAGTCGACATCGTTACGCGATCCTCGCTGGGCGGCAGACCAAACAGCCGACGATAGCATCGGGCGAAGTACGACGTTGATTCGAAGCCACATGCCGCCGCGACCTCCAAGACCGGCATCGACGTTCCTTTCAAAAGCGTCCGCGCGCGATGCAGGCGCAGCTGCAGGTAATAGGCGCGCGGCGTGCAGTCCATGTGGCGGCGGAACAGTCGTTCGAGGTGACGCACGGAAACGTCGATCCGGCGCGCGATCTCCACCAGGCTGACCGGGACCTCCAAGTTTTCTTCCATGACCTCAACGGCGCGAACGATCGCCCGGTGCCGGATGCCCAGGCGAAACGGCAACTCCGAGCGTTGGTGTTCGCGTTCAGACCTGATCTCCTTGACGATCACCTGTTCGGCGACCTTAAGCGCCAGTTCGATACCGTGACGGGCCGCGACCATGGAGAGCAGCATGTCCATCGCCGAGGTGCCGCCGGAGCACGTGAAGACGGAGCCATCGATCTCAAAAATCTCCGTCGAGACGTCGAGATGCGGATAGGTCTCCTGGAATGCAGCGAGATCTTCCCAGTGGATCGTGCAGCGCTTGCCGTCGAGCAGTCCGGCGCGGGCCAAGACCCAACTCCCGGTCGAGATCGCACCGATCCTGGCGCCGTGAGCATGTTGCCGGCGTAACCAGGCGCTGACACGTTCGTCACGAAACTGGTTGCCGCCAATGCCGCAGCACACGACGATCGATGATGGGCTGGGCGCGTCCACAAGCGTGTAGTCGGGAGCCACCTTGAACCCGCTGACGCTGTCGACGGTGCCCGCCTCGACGCCCACGGAAAACCAACGATAGAGCTGGCGGCCGCTGACATAGTTGGCCATGGCGAGCACGTCGGCGGCCGACGACAGGCCGACGAAGGAAAACCGCTCGATCAGCAGAAAGCCGAAGGTTTCGGTATCCAGGCTATCGGCAAACGCTTTGGATTGAGGTGCCATGGCCACGTGGAGCAGTGCCGCGCCGCTCCGTGGCCGGCGGAGACAAGACCTGGCCGCGCTGACGCGGCGTCGGGATCTAGTCTGCGCCCAGGTAAGCCACACAATCCATCTTAATCAGCATGTCCCATACCTGGCCCGCGCCGACGGTTAGGCGCGCCGGATAGGGTTCGCTGAAGTATTCACCATAGACCGCGTTGAACGCTTCGTAGTCAGAACTCTCCTGCAGGTAGACGCTCATCTTGACGACGTCGTCCAGGCCCGCGCCGCACGCCCTCAGGATCGCCTCGATGTTCGCCATGGTGTGGCGCGTCTGCTCGGCGACCGTGTCCCCCAGGATGGCGTGGGTTTCGGGATGCAGCGCGCCGATGCCCGACAGGAAGACGAAGTCGCCGGCCTTCACCGCAGGCGCATAGGGACCGGCGCCATAGGGCGCATCGTCGGCAATCACGGCTGTTCGCGGCATGGCGCCCGTCTCCTCAAATCGGTTGGGCGGCCATGATGCGGCACCGGCCGCGTATCGACCGGCAGACCAGCGACATCAAGACGCCGGCAAACGACACCTTGTCTGCGACCCCAGGCCCTAGCCGGGCACCTTGTGCCAAGCGCCGTCGAGACCCAGGAACTCCGCGCCATCGGCACGGTAAAACGAGGTTGCGCCGGCATCCTTCAGAACCCGCAACATTTGCGGCAAGGGTTTGCCCTCGTCTTCCAGGCGCTCGATCACGGCAGCCGGGCCAATGACGTCCAGCATCTGGAACGGGCCGTTCTTCCACGCGAAACCCCAGCGCATGGCGCGGTCGATATTGACGATATCGTCGGCGATCTGCGGGACCAGGTTGGCGGCATAGAGCAGCGCGCCGCCCATGAGGTCGCGGGCGAAGGCGCCCTGCACGTCTTCCGATCCCATCAGTGAGACGAGTTCGCTGTGGCCTTCGGCCAGCGCCACCTCATCGGCCAGACGCCAGTCGCCGGCATCCAGATCGAAGACTTCTTTGAGCCGCCCGCCATCCTCGGTCTTGGTGACGCGATAGAACCCGCCGCCGGTCTTGCGTCCCAACTGGCCGCGCTCCAGCATGGCCTGCTCTTCCGGCGGGAACTTGGTGTAGGCGTGGCCGGGGTCGCCCTGGGGCAGGTTGATCGCCAGGTTCTTGCCGACAAAGTCCATGACGTCGAGGCCGATCAAATCGATCAGGCCATAGAGGCCTGTCGGCGGCAGGCCGACCGGCATCGACATCAAGGCGTCGATCGTCTCCATCGAGAGGCCGGCGCCGCGCGCTTCCTTCGCCTTGTGCAGGCCCGACAGCATCCAGAAACAGCCAATGCGGTTGCCGATGAAGTTGACGGTGTCCTTGGCGTGCACGACACCCTTGCCGAGTTTTTCCGCGCCGAAGGTCGCCATCGCCTGAATGACGTCCGGCGTCGTCTCCTCGCCCGGCACCACCTCGAGCAGCTTCATCACCTTCACGGGATTGAAGAAGTGGGTGACCACGATGTCACGGCGCAGCCGTTCGGGCATGCCTTCGGTGATGGCGCTGAGCGGGATGCCCGACGTGTTGGTGCTGACGACCGAGCCTTCGTCCCGTGCGGCTTCCAGCTTCTCGAACAGGTCGCGTTTGGTGGCGAGGTCCTCGATCACGGCTTCGCAGATCCAGTCGTAACCCGCGATGCGGTCCAATTCATCAAAGGTGCCGGTTTCGATCAGCTCGGCCTTGGCGGGATCGTCCAGCGCCGGCGCGCGGCCGCCGGTGATGCGTTCCATCGACTTGTCGACGGCCTCCTGATTGATATCCAGCAGCAGCACCTTGCAGTCGGCCATGGCGCACGCACCGGCAATGCCGGCGCCCATGGTACCGCCGCCCAGAACGGCAATCGAGGTGATCTCGCGGGTCATGATGGTCGCTCCCCAAAACACTATCGGGCGTTACCTAACCCATATTCCGCCGACTTGGAAACGCCACCTGATCGTGATGACCTTCGCGCCTGGACCGCTGGTCACAGGGCGTTTAGGGTCGCCGCCGACAGCTCCAGGAGGCCGCCGATGGCACTACCCAATTATCCCGGTTTCGACACGCTGACGCTGCATGCCGGTCAGCAGCCCGATCCCACGACCGGCGCGCGCGCCGTGCCGATCTACCAGACGACATCCTATGTCTTCCGCGACGTTGATCAGGCCGCCGCTCTCTTCAACCTGGAGCGGCCGGGCCATATCTATTCGCGCATCTCCAACCCGACCGTCGCGGTGCTGGAGGAACGGGTCGCGGCGCTCGAGGGCGGCGTCGGCGCGGTGTGCACGGCAAGCGGCCAGGCGGCGCTCCATCTGGCGATTGTCACCTTGATGGACCAGGGCAGCCACATCGTGGCGTCCGGCTCGATCTATGGCGGCAGCCACAACATGTTCAACTACACCCTGCCGCGCTTCGGCATCGAGACGACCTTCGTCAACCCGCGTGACACCAAAGCGATCAAGAACGCGATCCGGCCGGAGACCCGCCTGATCTTCGGCGAAACCCTAGGCAACCCGGGCCTGGAGGTCATGGACATTCCGGTGGTCTCGACGATTGCCCACGATCACGGTATTCCGCTGATGATCGACAACACCTTCGCCTCGCCGGCGCTGGCCCAGCCGCTCACCATGGGCGCCGACATCGTCATGCATTCGGCAACCAAGTTCATGGGCGGTCATGGCGTTGCCATCGGCGGTGTCATTGTCGACCGCGGCGCCTTCGATTGGGAGGCCTCCGGCAAATTCCCGACCCTGACAGAACCTTACGCCGGTTATCACGGCATCGACTTCGCCGAGGAGTTCGGCCCCAACGCCATGCTGATGCGCGCCCGCGCCGAGGGCGTGCGCGACTTCGGCGCCTGCATGAGCCCGACCAACGCGTTCTATATCCTGCAGGGCGTCGAGACGTTGCCGCTGCGCATGGCGCGCCATGTCGAGAACACGCGGAAGATCGTCGCCTTTCTGGACGGCCATGATGCCATCGAGTCTGTCGGCTACCCCGAGCTTGAAAGCCATCCCGATCATGCGCTCGCCAAGAAGCTGCTGCCGCACGGCTGCGGCGCCATCTTCAGCTTTGTCCTGAAGGGCGGCCGGCCGGCCGGCGCCAAGTTCATCGAGGCGCTGCAGCTCTTCTCCCATCTCGCCAATGTCGGCGATGCGAAGTCGCTGGTTATTCATCCGGCCAGCACGACGCACCAGCAGATGGACGCCGCCGCGCTTGAAGCCGCCGGCATCTCGGAAGGCCTGGTCCGGCTTTCGGTCGGGCTCGAGGATGCCAATGATCTGATCGAGGATCTCGAACGCGGCCTGCGCGCCGCCAAAAAGGCTTCAACCCATGGCGCTTGATCTCACAGTCGATGGCAAAAAGGTCTTTGCGGCAACCGGCGGCAAGGTCTTCGATCCCGCGCTCCCGGTCATGATGTTCGTCCACGGCGCCAGCATGAACCGCACGGTCTGGGCGCTGCCGGCGCGTTACTTCGCCCATCACGGTTACGCGGTGATGGCGGTCGACCTGCCCGGCCACGGCAACTCCGAAGGCCCGCCGTTGCCGACGATCAACGCCATCGGCGACTGGCTTGTCGCAACGCTGGATGCCGCCGGTGTCGAGCGCGCCACCCTTGTCGGCCACTCCATGGGCACGCTGCCCTTGATCGATGCCGCCGCACGACATGGCGACCGCATCGAGCGTGTCGTTCTGCTCGGCACGTCGGTGCCGATGCCGGTGGCCGACGCGCTGCTCGACAACGCCGAGGCCAACAACCACGCGGCGTTCGACATGGTGACGCTCTGGGGCTTCAGCAAAAAAGCGCAGATCGGCGGCAACCGGGCGCCGGGTACCTGGGTGACCGAAACCGGGCTGCGCCTTCTTGAACGTGGCGCGCCCGGCGTGCTGCATAACGACATGAAGGCGTGCAACGACTATCAGTCAGGCCTGGAGGATGCCGCCAAGATCGCGTGTCCGGCGGTGCTTATCCTGGGCGACCGCGACATGATGACACCGCCGCGCAACGCCAAGAGCCTGATGGAGGCCTTGCCGAACGGCCGCATGATTGTTCTGAAAGGCTGCGGCCACATGATGATGGCCGAGCAGCCCGACGAGACCCTGGACGCCATGATTGAGGCGATGGCAGCCTAAAATCGGCCTGTCCCAAATTGCGACGCACATAGCCGGATCGATCCAGTTTTAGCGCCGGATGGGCTAGAGCCCGATCGCCTCGCCTTGGATCGAGGAGAGGCGTGAATCGGTCTCTGATTCATAGACTAGAGCAAGAGTCACGCTTCGGACGAGCCAAGTCCGAAACGATCTTGCTCTATGGCCTCCGGCGCTTTTGCTGTTCGCCACAATTTCGCTTGATTTGTCTCCAAAATCCCCCATGTGTATACAAATGTAAACATTCGCTGACATAAGCTTGGAGGCTTCAGCCCCGTGCCCAACAAGACCGTGCCCTTGAGCGTCCGTATCTCGGAGGCGGACGCCGATTTTCTCAATGGCCTCGCCATACCCGGCGCCACCACACACAGCGAAAAGCTGCGCGCCTTGATTGCCGAGGCCCGGCGCAGACGGTCAGGAAACCGCAGTTATGCGGATGTTTTGGCCGTTTTGCAGGATATCGAAGCACCGGCCGAGCGCCGGTTGCGCGATGCGGAGGGCCGCGTGAAGCAGCACTCCGAACTGCTGGCCCAGGCTGCGTCCTGGCTGCCAGACACCATGGCCTACCTGATGGGCAATCTGCCCAACGCCGATGACGACGAAGCGGCGGGCAAGCTCCAGGCGCTCGAAGACGGATTGGCCGACCGCGTATTTGTGTTTGTTGAGCGGGTCTTGCGTATGGCGGTAACGCGGCACAACCCCTGCTACGATAGCTCCGCTATCTCGCGTCGCATGGAACCCGTGGTTGAGCTTTGTGACATCATTCGTGCCCAAGTAGAGACGGAGAAAGGAAGGACCGATGGCTGATAATCTTGGATCACGCGTTGGCCGTTTGATCAGCGGCGCTGCAAACCAACTCATCGACGCGGCGGAGAACATGGCGCCCGAGGCGGTCATGGAACAGGCCGTGCGCGAAATCGATAAAGGAATCGACGACGTCCGCGCCGAACTCGGCAAGGTCGTCGCGCGCAAGCACCTGGCGTCAAACCGGCTTGCCGACGAGAATGCCAAACACAACGCGCTGTCCGAAAAGGTCCAGCTGGCGGTCAAGGAAGGCCGCGAAGACCTGGCCGAGACAGCGGTCGGCAAACTGCTCGACATCGAGGCACAGATCCCGGTGCTCGAACAGTCGATTGCCCAGGCCGGCGAAGACGAAGCCGAGATGGAAGGTTTCATCACCGCGCTTCAAGGCCGCAAGCGTGAGATGCAAGACGAACTCGCGCAGTTCCGCAAAGCACAGAAACAGAGCGGAGCGCAAAGCGTGACCGGAGGCAGCCCCGCCGGCCCCAGTGTCGCCGAGTCAGTGAGCCGCGCCGAGAAAGCCTTCGACCGCGTGATGGAGCGTTCGGCGGGTCTTGCCCCCGGCAGCTCGACGCCTGACGCGAAGACGGCCAAAGAGCTCGCCGAGCTCGATGACCTCTCGCGCAAGAACCGCATTCAGGAGCGGTTGAGCCAGTTCAAGTCAAGCGCGTCCTGATCGCGCCCGAGGAGGGATAACCACAACCATGTCCAGCCTGTTGCAGCCCGAGAACGTTCTTTTCACGACGGCCATCGTCGTGATGCTCGGCATCGCCGTCCTTGAAGGCGTCGCGACACTGCTGGGCATGGGTATGTCGTCGTTCATCGACAACATGCTTCCCGACACGCCCGATGTGGACGTGGACCTGGATGTCGACCTCGATGTCGACATGGATGTCGATATGGACATGGACCTCGATGCCGATGCGGCCATCGACGCACCGGAGCTCGGACATGCCAGCGCGCTGTCATCCCTGTTGGGGTGGTTGTGTATCGGCAAGGTGCCGGCGCTGGTCCTGCTCGTGGTCCTGCTGACCGTGTTCGGTCTGGGCGGCTTGATCGTGCAATCCCTCATCGCCGGCGTGATCGGCGGCCCGCTTACCGCGTGGATCATCGCGCCCGTGGTGTTCATCGCCAGCTTGCCGGTGGTGCGCGTGTTCGGGCTCGGCTTTTCCAAGCTCATACCGAAGGAGGAAACATCCGCGGTGACGCGCGACAGCTTTATCGGCCGCGTCGCCACCATCACCCTGGGCACCGCCAAAAAAGGCATGCCGGCCCAGGCCAAGCTCACCGACCAGCACGGCCAGACCCACTACGTCATGGTCGAGCCGGATGTCGACGGCGACACGTTCGATGCCGGCGACCAGGTGCTCTTGGTCAGCGGCGAAAGCGCGGTCTTCCGCGTCATCGCGGCGACCGGCGGGGTGCTCGATACCGATAGCTAAGCCAGCGCAAGAATGGCAGCCGTTAACCCCCTGACGACCAACAGACTGGAGTAGAGACCATGGCCATTATCGACATCCTTATCTTAGCAGGCATCGCGCTTGTCGCCCTGCTAACCATCGGGCTGATCATGGCGCGGCTCTACCAGCGCGCGACCAAGGAAATCTCGTTTGTGCGTACCGGCATGGGCGGCCAGAAGGTCGTCATGAACGGGGGCAGCCTGGTCTTCCCCGTGCTGCACGACACCATTCCCGTCAACATGAACACGCTGCGGCTGGAAGTCCGGCGCAACGACCAGCAGGCGCTGATCACGCGCGACCGCATGCGCGTCGACGTGCTGGCCGAATTCTATGTCCGCGTCCAGCCGACCGCCGACTCGATCGCGGCCGCCGCCCAGACGCTGGGCAAGCGCACCATGCATCCGGAGTCGCTGAAGGAACTGGTCGAAGGCAAGTTCGTCGATGCCTTGCGCGCCGTCGCCGCCGAGATGGCGATGGAAGAGTTGCACGAGCAACGCGTCCAGTTCGTCCAGAAGGTGCAGACCGCGGTGTCTGAGGATCTGTTGAAGAACGGCCTGGAGCTTGAGTCCGTGTCCTTGACCGGCCTCGACCAGACCGACCGCGACTTCTTCAACCCGAACAACGCGTTCGACGCCGCCGGTCTGACCAAGCTGACCGACGAGATCGAGGACCGCCGCAAGCGGCGCAACGAGATCGAGCGCGACACGAAGGTGGCGATCGAACTGAAGGATCTGGAGACCGAACGCCAGTCGCTGCAGATCGGCCGCGACACCGAATACGCTCGTCTTGAACAGACCCGCGAGGTCGAAGTCCGCCGCGCCTCTCAGGTCGCCGAGATCGCCAGGGAACAGGCCGAACAGGAGCGTGAGGCCGAACAGGCGCGCATCATGGCGACCCGCGATGTCGAGCAGTCGAAGATCGAGGCCGAGCGAGAGGTCGAACAGGCGCGCATCGAAAAGGATCGCGAGGTCAAGGAACGCGACATCAACCGCAACAAGGCCATTGAACTGGCCAACCAGGACCGCGAGATCGCGGTTGCTGAAAAGTCGAAGGCGCAATCCGTCGCCCAGGCCGAGGCCGACCGCGCACGCGCCGAGGCCGTGCGCGAGGAGGAGCTCGTCATCACCTCGCGTGAAACCGAGCAGGCCGAGCGTCAGAAGATCGTCGAGCTGGTCGAGGCCCGTCGGGTCGCCGAACGCGAAGCGATCAAGATCAAAGTCGCGGCCGAGGCGCAGAAGGATGCCGCCAACGACGAGGCTGACGCCATCCGCACGCTGGCCGAGGCGGCGTCTGAGAAGGTGCGCATCGAAGCCAGCGGTGAGTCGGAGGCCGAAAAGCTGAAGGCGGTGGCAGCGGAGATCCGCTATGCCGTCGAAGCTGCCGGGCGCAAGGCGCTCAACGAGGCCGACAACACGCTGACGGAAGAGATCGTCGCGATGAAGGTGAAGCTCGCCATCATCGAGAACCTGCAGTCGATCATCCGCGAATCCGTCAAACCGATGGAGCAGATCGACGGCATCAAGATCGTTCAGGTCGACGGCCTGACCGGCAACGGCGGCAACGGCGGCGGAAACGGTGGCGCTGCGATCGAAGGCGCCGGCGCTGGCGGCGGTGCCGGCCTCGCCGACCAGGTTGTCGCCAGCGCGCTGCGTTACCGCAGCCAGGCGCCGCTGATCGATGCGCTGATGAAAGAGGTCGGCCTCAACAGCGACAACCTCGACGGCTTCGTCGACAGCTTGAAGGACGAGGTCGGCCGTAACGACGCGGGAGGATAAACCCCCGTCAGGGGCGGCTTCGGCCGCCCCTCTAACAAAGGAGTGACGTGACATGAGTCTTCTGTTGTTCCTTGGCGTACCCCTAATCTTCTTCGGAGGCTGCCTGACCGCGGCCGGTTTCCTTGGGCCCGCCGGCAGCACGTTCGTCAGCGGCTACCGCACGTCCGGCGGGACACCGATCCAGAGCCGTGTCCACAACCAGCCCTATGACGGCGAACGCAAAAAGAAAATGCGCTGGCTGGGTCTGAAGCTAAGTGCCGTGGGCGCCGTGCTGGTTATCGTCGCGGGCTGATTGGCCGACAACACTTAACCAGGAAGGAGATGTGATCATGGGTGTTATAGGACTGGTGTTGGTCTGTCTCGGCTGCCTGATTACCGGCGTCGGCATCTTCTCAGCCGCCAACCTGTTCGGCCTCATTTCAAAGGACGAACGGTATCATGGGACGACCACGGACAAGGGTGTGCATCGCACCAACCTGTGGGTCCTGCTGACCGGCCTCGGTATGCTCGCGGTTGGCTTCGGCTTCATTTTTCTAACCAGCGCTTAGAGCAGATCCTGTTTTGATGGAATCGCTTCGCGATGACATCAAGACGGGTGAATCCGCTCTACTCATTGATAAAGAGCGGATTCACATGGTTAGATGGGACCGTCAAGCGGTCCCATCTAACCATGATCCGCTCTAGGCGCGTGATCGACGACAGGAGATTGCGATCATGGAAATTGCCGCCGTTGTCTTTCTGACCTTAGGCATTCTCGTCATCGGCTTCGGCCTGCTGTCGCTTTGCAACATTCTGAATCTGCCCCTGACCGATCACCAGGCCAAGAACGCCGACATGACGACCAGCAGGTTTCAGGTCGCCCAGGCGAGGATCATGCTGCTGGGTGCGGCCCTGCTTGCCATCGGCATCGTGCTGTTTGTCCTGACAGGGGCATAGGCGGGTGACACCATGGCCATCTCCGCCATCATGTTGCTCATCCTCGGGATAGCCCTGATCTGCTTTGGCGGCCTGTCGTTCCAGAATTTCAGCAACATGCCGTTCATGGACGACGACATGGATCAAGCCCACAAGGCAGGGAAACGTTTTGCGGCCCTACACATCAAGGTCTCGCTGATCGGTGCTATCCTGCTTGCCATCGGCGCCGCCTTGGCCTCGCTCAGCGAGGTTTGAGTGTACTGGACAATTGAAACCCTTAGCACGACAAGCGGCATCGGAGGCCTGATGGTGCTCATCGGACTGGTGTTTGCTGCGACAGTCTTCTTCCCAAACGGACTAACCAAAGGGCATGTCCATCACTCCTCTTACTCGCTTGACCGCGACTATCCAATCTGGCGGTGGTTCAAGATCGGCATTGCAATACTGGGAATCTGTCTGGCCATTGCGGGAACGCTGATACAGGTGTATTGGCCCGACGCATGACCTCGACCCTTCACATTCGCTGCGGTTCGGACATTCGTGACGGCCTGGCCCAAGCCGGCATACCCGGCGACTTCCTGGAGTTTTCCGATCCCGTTTGCAAAGGCGGCACGCCCGATGGCGACGATGACGTCTTTCATGCCGCGCGTCTGGCCTATCTGACCGGCGAGCTCGGTGTGTCGCCTGCGCCAACGGATACAGGATTGCGCGAGGCGATGAGTCGCCTCGAACAGACACGAGACTACGAGCGTCTCGTGCTGTGGTTCGAACATGATATCTACGATCAGGCGGTTCTGATCCGTTTGCTCTCCTGGTTTGCGGAACGGCCCGACCTGGAGCCGCGCCTCAACATGATCGCCATCGACCGCTTCCCCGGCATCGACCGTTTCATCGGTCTTGGTCAGCTCGATCCAAATCAGCTGAAATCGTTATGGGGCAGCGAGCAGCCGGTAACACGGGCGCAGATCGCGCTCGGCCAACGCGCCTGGCAGGCGTTTCGCGCGCCGGAACCCCTCTCGCTGTTCGATCTTGCCGCAGCGGGCACGCCCAATCTGCCGTTCCTGGCGCCCGCCCTGATGCGGCACCTTCAAGAGCTGCCGTGGACGACCGACGGGCTCTCGCTCACCGAACGGCTGACGCTGCGCGCTATCGCCGAAGGCGCTGCAACGCCCGGCCAGTGTTTCCGCGACCTGCACGGCCGTCTCGAGCCGCAGCCCTTCCTGGGCGACATCATGTATTGGCCGATCGTCACCAACCTCGCCCGCGGCAAGGCGGGCGCGGTTACCGAGCCGGAGACCTGGAAGTCTCCGATCGCGCTGACGTCGTTTGGCAGAGACCTGCTCGCCGGCACGGCCGACTGGATCGAGACCAACGGCATCGACCGCTGGGTCGGCGGCGTGCACGTCACGCCCGGCAACCTCTGGCGTTGGGACGCGGCGGCCAGCCGCCCTGTAAGAGACTCGGGCTAGGCGAACACCGCATCCGGCGCGTCGTGCACGGCTGCCGCGCCTTGCGTCACGATGGCGGCGAGAGCCGCAGCCTTGGGCAGTTCCTGATCCATGTAGAACTGAGCCGTCGCTCGCTTAGCGGCCAAAAAATCGCGATCGGCGAGGTCCGATCCGTCCAGAGCGGCCAGTGCCTGACGCACCATTTGCCAGCCGCCGGCGACGGTGCCGAACAGTGCCAGATAGGTCGTTGCCGAGGCGAGCGCCAGATCGTTGTCGGTCGCGGCCGTCGCGATGACCCAGTCTGTCGCATGACGCAGATGGCCGAGCGCGTCCGCCAATTGGTCGGCAAAACGTTCGAGGCCATTATCGCGCGCCCTACCGATGACACCGTCGATATCATCGAACAGCGCGCCGGCCATTGCGCCGCCGTCGCGTACGATCTTGCGGCCGACAAGATCGATCGCCTGGATGCCGTTGGTGCCTTCGTAGATCGGCAGGATGCGCACGTCGCGATAGTGCTGGGCTGCGCCCGTTTCCTCGATGAAACCCATGCCCCCGTGGACCTGCAGGGCCATCGACGTTATGTCGGCGGCGTTGTCGGTACACCAGCCCTTGGTGATCGGCGTCAGGAGGTCGAAGCGCGCGTGGGCCGCCTCGCGTACTACCGGATCGGGGTGCTTCGAGGCGCGGTCGAAAGCCGCCGCCGCGCTCAACGTTAGCCCGCGTCCCGCCTCGATGCGCGCCTTCATCGACAGCAGCATGCGCCGGACATCCGGATGCTCGATGATCGTGGCGTCGGCGCCGTTGCGCCGACCCTGCACCCGCTCCCGCGCGAAGGTCAATGCCTGCTGATAGGCGCGTTCGGCAATCGCGATGCCTTGCACGGCAACGGCGACGCGGGCGTTGTTCATCATGGTAAACATGTACTCGAGCCCGCGGTTCTCCTCACCGACCAGGAAACCGGTGGCGCCGCCGTCATCGCCATAGGCCATGACGCAGGTCGGGCTGCCGACGATGCCGAGCTTGTGCTCCAGCGATACGGCGCGCAGATCGTTGCGCGCGCCCGGCGTGCCGTCGTCCTTTGGCAGGTACTTCGGCACGATGAAAAGCGAGATGCCTTTCACGCCGGCCGGCGCGTCGGGCAGCCGGGCAAGCACCAGATGCACGATATTCTCGGTCAGCTCGTGCTCGCCATAGGTGATGAAGATCTTCTGACCCGTCACGGCGTAGATACCGTCATCGCGCCGTTCGGCGCGGGTCCGGATACGCGCGAGATCGGTGCCGGCCTGGGGCTCCGTCAGGTTCATGGTGCCCGACCAGGTGCCGGCGATCATGTTCGGCAGATAGACCGCCTTCTGCTCGGACGATCCGTGATGGCTCAGCAGTTCGACGGCGCCGCGCGTCAGCAGCGTACCGGTCGAAAACGCCATGTTGGCCGCTTCGAACATTTCCTGGACCACCAGCGACAGCGTCCACGGCAAACCCTGACCGCCGTAATCGGGATCGAAGGAGAGGCTGTTCCAACCACCTTCGACATAGGCGCGGTAGGCGGCGTGGAAACCATCCGGCAGCCGGACCACGCCGTTTTCCAGACGGGCACCTTCAAGATCGCCGGCCCGGTTGGTCGGCGCCAACACCTCGCCGGCGAGCTTGCCCGCCTCCTCCAGAAGCGCCGCCACGAGGCCGTCGTCGGCCGCCTCGAACCCGGGGAGGCTGACCAGCTCGTCGAAACCCGCTTGGGCTAACAGGGCAAATCGAATGTCTTCTAGCGGCGCGGTGTAATCACTCATCACAACAGACTTTCAAATCGATCGATCCCGCACGTTGGCATAGGTTCCACGAGTGATTCCAGTACGAGACATCCAACTGGCGGTGGGCCCAGTCATCGATTAGCCTGGACCCAGCCTCGCGGACTGGCCGTGGGGCGTGTTCTCAGGGCGGGGTGGAAGTCCCCACCGGCGGTGAGCACAGCCTGTGCAAGCCCGCGAGCGCCTTCCGGTGCCAGCCGGAAGGGTCAGCTGACCCGGTGCAATTCCGGGGCCGACGGTCAAAGTCCGGATGGGAGAGAACAATCAACGTAGCCCGGCCGTTCCGGTCCGGACTAACGCGTGATTGCACGCCCTGATTCAGGTCAAACGGAGTGATGACATGAATCAGACCACGCAGACACACGACAACGACAACATCGCGTTCATCAAGGCGCGCTGGCACAGCGACATCGTCGATCGCTGCGAAGAAGGGTTTTTGGATGAACTTCGCAAGCGCTCTTGGTGCGCGGGCAGGGTCGACACCTTCGCGGTGCCTGGCTCGTTGGAGATACCGCTATTGGCCCGCCAGCTTGCGCTGCGCGGTGACCATGCGGCGATCGTCGCATCCGGCTTTGTCGTCGACGGCGGCATTTACCGCCACGACTTCGTCGCCGCAACGGTGATCAACGCGCTCATGCAGGTTCAGTTGGAGACTGGCGTTCCCGTCTTGTCGGCGGTACTGACGCCGCATCATTTTCACGAAGGTTCGCCACATGATGTGTTCTTTGCCGAACACTTCGTGACCAAGGGCCGGGAGGCCGCCGAAGCCTGTCTGGCGACCATCGAGGGGTTGGCGCGCCTGACCCAGGTAGGCCGCGTGGACTTTCGGGCAACGGCAGCCATGACGAGCTAGACCCCGTCGTATTGCCGGGATGCCATCGCGTGAGTTTGTGCTCTAAGGTGCGCGTCCCGGCAGAACGGAGAGACACCATGAGCGAAGGCGGCGGTGAACAGTCGCAACATCTCGACTTGGCCAACCGGTTCGTCGAGATCGCCAACGATATGCTGCAGTCCGGCGGCGACGCCGAGGCCATCGGCCTGGCCATGACCCACGCCGCCGCCAACTTCACGGCCTTTGCCGCCGTCCAGATGGAAGGCAGTGAGGAAGAGCTGAGGAATGTCGTCGGCGAGTTCGAACGTCTCCTCTTTGCCTATTACAAGAACCGTCAGCCGCTCTAGGCGCATGCTTTCTGAAGGGTCCGCGTAATCATGGCAGCGCCGTCGGCGCCGCTGCATCGCCACGCGCCGGCCCAGGCGATCCTTCTATGGTGTTTCGCCGCGCTGCTGTTCACCAGCCAAGGCGCCATCCTGAAGTGGCTGTCGGACGGCTATCACTTCTCGGAGATTCTGTTCTTCCGCTCGGTCGTGGTCGTCGCCATTCTGACGATCTTCCTGGCGCGAGGACCGGGACTCGGTGCGCCGTTCCGCACCCGGCACGCCAAACTCCATGTTGCCCGCTTCCTGTGTTTCCTGGTGGCGCTGACCTGTTTTATCGAGGCCGTCAAACGGATCTCGTTGAGCGACGCCATCGCCGTCACCTTCGCCGCACCGCTCTTGATGACGGCACTTGCCGTGCCACTGCTGCGCGAACGTATCGGGCCACGGCGATGGACCGCTGTTATCATTGGTCTTGGCGGCGTCCTTGTCATCGGCAACCCCAGCACCGGCATCTTCGAGGTGGCGGCATTGTGGGCTTTGGGAGCGGCACTCGGCTACGCGCTCGCGATCATCGTGACCCGCATGCTGACCGGCACCGACCCGACAGTCGTGATCGTCTGGACTCTCAACGCGCTCTACCTGGTCACGATGCCGTTCTTTATCCCCTTCACCTGGGTCGGGCCGACATGGCCAGATCTCGGTCTGATGGCCTTCGGCGGGCTGGTCGTTTTGGTCGCGCAACTGGGCGCGGTCCATGCCTGCCGGCTGGCGCCACCCCAGGTGCTGGCCCCGTTCGACTACACGGCAATGATATGGGCGGTGCTGCTCGATCTGGTCATCTGGCATGTGCTGCCATCGCTGACCGTGATTGGCGGCGCGGCAATCCTGATCGCCAGCGGTATCTATATTCTCTACCGCGAGGCCAAGGTGTCGAAGAATACGCCCTAAGGTCGCGTCAGTTCCCTGGCGATCCATCCGGCGACGTGCCGGTTGTGCGCCTCCAGGTTACTGAGCGGTGCCCGCTGCGCCCAGGCGCTCTGCAATCCCTTCTGAATAGCCGCGTTGACGACGTAGTCCTCCTCGTTGAACTGGTGAAAGAACGCAACGGCTTCAGCCAGTCTGGCGTCGAAGTCCGGCAGTTCTCTTGCGGAAGGCGGAACGAAGAAATCCACATACATCCGGATGCGGCCCGCGGCGGTCGGGAACATACGGATTTTCATCCCGTAGTCAGGCTGCAGATAGATAAAGAAGTTGGGGAGGACGTAGACCAGCATGAAGTTGATCCGCTGCCGCTCGGTCAGCCCCGGGACGGGTTCAAAATACAAGGGCACATAGTCCAGGCCGTCGGCGTGCCGGGTTCTCTTGCTTTCCCTGGCCTCGCACCACTGAATGACGGTCGGGCCCTCGCACTGGGTGACGGTGGTGCGCGCGGGAAAGTTCGCTTCGAAGGTCTCGGCGTGCGCACCGATGTGGTGGTAGCACTCGCCGTTATCCTGCATGACCTTCCAGTCCCACGGGTACTCGCCGCAATCGACCGTCTCCACGACCTCCCAGGTTTGGATGCCGAACTCGGCGATCTCCTTATCGACGCCGGTCAGTTGCGGTCCCAACGGTTCGGCGTTGCCGTCCAGGTTGATGTAGACGAAACCCTGCCAGACCTCATGACGGACAACCGGCAGCGCGACGGTCTTGGGATCGAAGCCCGGACAATCCTTCATCGCGACGGCGCCACGCAACGTGCCGTCCAACTCATAGGTCCAGGCGTGGTAGGGACAGACAAAGGCATCGCGATTGCCCGATCCGTCGCACACTTTCATCCAGCGGTGACGGCAGACATTGGAGAGCACCCGGACGTCACCGTTCTTGTCGCGCACCAGGACAATCGGCTCGCCGACTACGTCCAGTGCCATAAAATCACCGGGGTTGGCGACCTGATCGACCCGACCGATGCACAGCCAGTGACGGCGGAAGATCCGGTCGACCTCCAGGGCGTGCAGCTCGGGCGAAAAATAGGCTTCCGGCGGCAGGCTCCGCCACGCGCTGTTCTCCGATTGCGCGATCTCTCGCAGGGACTCCAGCAAACTGGCCGTCTGGCCGGACCCGAACTCTTCGGCAAGCGACACGTTTCTGCCTCACATCAAATTGTAACTCGATTTGGCAAGACAGTATCGAAGCGGACCGCGGCTTTCCAGTCGCAGAATCACAACCTGTCGGGCTAGTCGACCAGAAGCGTGTCGTAGAACGGCCGCGCTGAATCCGTCTCGACCAGACGGCCCCGTTCGATCACGAAGAAACGGTTGGCGACATCGTCGACGAAACGCCGGTCGTGGCTGACCATGACGGCGGTCAGGTCGCGGGTCAGGATCTCGTCTTCCAGGCGCTCGCGCCCGTCGATATCCAGATGGTTGGTCGGCTCATCCAAGATCAACATGTTTGGCCGTTCGAACTTAAGGAGCAGAAACAGCAGGCGCGCGCGTTCGCCGCCGCTCAGGCTTTTGATCGCCCGGTCGTGCTCGACAAACGGAAACCCGGCGCGCACCAGTTCGGCGCGCACGCGCGTATCGGCGACCGAGAATGTGCGCGCGAAGAACGCGAACATCGCCTGGTTGTCCGGCAGGCGCGAGAGGTCCTGATCGAAATAGCCGGCCTCGACCTGCGGATTGAAATAAACCGGCGCGGTCTCGGCGATCCGGTCGCCGTGATCGGCGTATTCGGCCAACAGATGGCGCAGGAAGGTCGACTTGCCGGAACCGTTGATGCCCAGGATCACCGCGCGGTCGCCGCGCGCCAGCGCCAGGCGATCGATCGCGAAAAGTTCGCTGCCGTCCGGCGCATCGATCGTCAGGTTGTTACAGCGCAGCAGGATGTTCGACTGTACCTGGCCGTCGGCGAGTTCCAGGTTGCGTCTGTCGTCGGCGGCGACCGCGGTCATCGTGTCCTTCAGCTTGTCGATGCGCTTTTCCATGCTGCGCGCGCGCCGGGAGAACTTCTCGTTGTCGAAGACCTTACCCCAGGTCGCCAACCGCTTGGCGCTCCGTTCCAGCCGCTTGACCTCCGCCTCCTCGGCCTCGCGCGCCCGCGCAGCGGCCAGGTCGTGCTCGGTCAAAAGCCGGCGTGCCTCTGTATAGGGTGCGGCGAAGTCATGGAGCTTGGTGTCGCGCAAAAAGAGCGTCCGCCGGGTCACCCAGTCCAGCACCTCACGGTCATGGCTGACCACGATCAGGCCGCCGCGCACCTCGTCCGCCAGCCAGCGTTCGAGATGCAGGATCTTGGCGAGGTCCAGATGGTTGGTCGGTTCGTCGAGCAGCAACAGGTCGGGCTCGTTGATCGCGGCGCGCGCGATCAGCGCCAGCCTCTGCCAGCCGCCGCTGAGCGCACCGAGCGCGCGGTCATGGAACTCATGAGGAAAGCCAAGCCCGCTCATGATGACGTCGACGCGCCACGCCTCGTCGTCCTGAAGTGTCGCCGGCAGCGCAGCCAGCACCGCGTCGCGCAATGTTACGTCTGTCAGGCTTTCGGGCAGCTCCTGCTCGGCATAACCGATGGTGAGCCCGCGTTTGAACGCCAGTTTGCCGCTATCGGCCTCGTGTTCGCCGGCCAGGACCCTTAGGAGTGTGGATTTTCCGCTGCCGTTGGCGCCGACCAAGCCCACGCGGTCGCCATCGCCGATCGAAAAACCGGCGTTCCGAAGCACGGTCGTCGCACCATGGGCGACGCCGAGATCAGAGGCGATGACAAGCGACATCTCACGTGGGTCTGAGCCCCGGTTCAAATCAAGAGGGCGGCCCTTTTACTGTGAGACGCGCGCAACGTCGACCCCGGAACGTGAAAAAGTCGCCCCGGGGCGATGACGAGGGCCATGACCGTGGCGATGGCAACCCATCCACACTACATTAACCAAGACCGCTCGGACGAACGATGGAGGCTCCACCATGCTTGCTGTGATTTCACCCGCCAAGGCGCTTGATTTCGAACGGCCGACCAACGGTCTGGACAAGAGCGAGCCGCTCTTTATCGACGACACGAGAAAACTCGCGAAGACCGCGCGGCAGCTCTCCAGGCGCAAGCTCTCCCAGATGATGGATATCAGCGCCGATCTGGCCGACCTCAACTGGCGCCGCTTCCAGGCCTTCGAGGCGGAGCCCCAGCCGGAAGCCGTCAAGCCCGCCGCGCTCGCCTTCAACGGCGACACTTATCGCGGTCTGGACGCACCGACGCTGAGCCACGACGACATGGACTACGCCCAGGACCACCTGCGCATCCTATCCGGCCTCTATGGCCTCCTGCGCCCGCTCGACGTCATTCAGCCCTATCGTTTGGAGATGGGCGTAAAAATCCACACGCGCCGCGGCGAGACACTCTATGACTTCTGGGGCGATCGGATCAGCAAGGCGCTCAACAAGGCGAGCGAGGACCATGACGACCGCACGCTGATCAACCTGGCCTCGGCCGAATACTTCAAGGCGGTCAAGCCGAAGAAACTGGCCGGTCCGGTGCTGACCATGGCGTTCAAGGAAGAAAGCGGCGGCATGACAAAGATGATCGGTTTCCTCGCCAAACAGGCGCGCGGATCAATGGCCCGCTACATGGTACAGAACCGCATCGACCGGCCCGAAGGCCTCAAGGATTTCGACGGCGGCGGTTACCGCTATCAGCCCGCCATGTCGTCAGACAAGGAATGGGTTTTCACCCGGCCGGCGGCCTGAGGAGAGATAGCCGATGGTAAGGATTGTCGTGACGTCCGAGGTTGAAGACTAGGCGGCCTGGGAAAAGGCCTTCACGACCCACGGCCCGCTGCTGAAAAAGCAGGGTGTCATCAGTCCGTGCGGCTACGGCTATGCGACCGAGGGCAACAAAGTCTCGCTTTGCTTCGAGGTCGACGACGTCGACGCCTTGAAAGAGGCGTTGAAGGACCAGTCTGCCCTCAACGCGATGGCCGAAGACGGCGTCATACCCGGCACCTACTCGCTGTTCGTGATCGACAAGAACCTCGACTTCTAGTCGCAATCTTCGAAGCACGTCGCGACGACACGATAGACGCGCAAAGACACCCTCTATAGATCCTTGTTAGCCTTGTGCCGGACAAGGAGGTCGGACATGGCTACTTACATTCTGCTCGCCAACTGGACGGAGGCGGGTTTTCGCGAGATCAAGGATTCACCGGACCGTCTCGACGGGTTCAAGGCGGCGTGTCGGGAACACGGCGGCGAGATCCTCGGCTACTACATGACGATGGGCCCGTACGACATGGTCATCATTGTCGACGCGCCGGATGACGAGACGATCGCACTACTGGCGCTGGCCGGTGGCGCCCAAGGGCGGACGCGGACGTTGACGCTCAAGGCGTTCAACGAGGACGAATACCGCAAGCTTGTGAGCGCGCTTCCTTAACAGAGCGATTTCCTCTCCCCCGGAGGGGAGAGGAAAAACGTCATGCTGATACCTGTGCCTAGGCGCCGGCGCGCAGTTCGTCGACCATGTTGAGGTACTTTTCGCGCCACGGTGATTCGATTGTCTCGAAGTAGACGCCGGTCGCCAGCGCCTCCTCCGGATTGGCAATGCCGATACCTGCCAGCATTTCCTGATCGACCAGTTCGAAGGACTTGCGGTTGGCGGCGCCGAAGCCATAGGTGTTCAAGAGCGCGACGCCGGCCTCGACCGAGATCACCGCGTCCATGAAGTCATAGGCCATCTGTTCGTCGCCGGCACTGCCCTCGACCAGACAGTAGCCGTCGGTCCAGGTCAGGATGCCCTCGACCGGCACCATGTAGCCCGTCGGCACGCCGTGGTTGGCGAGCGCGGCGGCCGTCGAGTTCCAGCCATAGGCGGCGACCACCTCGCCCGACGCCATGGCCTGGGCGACATCGGTCTCGCTTTGCCAGTAGTAACGCAGCAAGGGGCGCTGTTTGACCAGGAACTCCTTGACCTCGGCAATCTCCTCGTCGGTCATGGCGAACGGGTTCTCGATGCCGAGCACCAAGGCGGCGGGAATGACGATCGAATCCATCTGGTCGTTGGTCGCCAGCCGGCCGGCATAGCGCTCGTCCCACAGGATCTTCCAGGTGTTGTTCTCGATGTATTCGGGATCGACGAGGTCGGGCCGGTAGACGACGGACGACGTGCCCCAGTCCCACGGCACGTACCAGGTTTGGTCGCCGAACACGGTGCCGTCGACGGTCTTCAAACCCTCCAGCATGTCCGGCCAATTGGACAGGCGCGAGGTATCGATCGGCTTGATGATGCCGGCGTCGTGGAACTTCTTGACCAGCGGGTTCGACGGGCAGACGAGATCGGGGCGAAAGCCCGCGTTGACCTTCTGGAAGGCCTCGTCGTTGTCGGCGTAGAAGCTGAAATCGGGATCGGTGCCGTACTTCTCCGTGTAGGCCTCATAGAACTCGGGCAGCTCATAACCGCTCCACGTGAAGACGGAGAGATTGGCCGCCGCAGAGGCCGGCCGGCGCAGGACCGGCATGGAGACCGACGCCAAACCGACCGCCGACATGGCGGTCATGATGTCGCGCCGGCTCAGCTTGCCGTCGGTCAGGTCACGCAGAAATTGCTTGGTGTCCATGGGCGGGGTCCCCCTGCTTATTGAAGAAGTCAGTTAGACTAACAAGTTGGGGTGACACCGCAAACCACACGTTTCGGTGACCCCGGTCACCATGGCGCGCGGCCTCAGTTCAGGCCGTGATCCGCCAGGAGATCGGGCCAAACGTCGACCCAGCAGCAGTTATGGGCCATGCCGTCAACGACGACGATCTCCGTTTGGGCGTCATCCGGCATGCGCGCGAGGTAGGCTTCGGCGACAAGCGCCGGCACATTGGTGTCGTTGGCGCCGACGAAGTGGACCTGGGGCACCCGCGCGAGGTCGACGGCAACATCGGCGGCGTTCAAGGAATCCCTTAGGTGGGAGATGCCGTGAAACGAGGTCCACGTCTCGTGGTCCAGATTGGCCGCGACGGTGACGATCTGCGCGACATCATCGCGGTCGGCGGCGACAAGGGCAGCAATCACGCCGCCGCCGGAATAGCCGAACAAGCGGACCTGCCGGGTTTTGGTCCTCCTGACGAAGCCATCGATCATCAGGTCGATCGATGCCACGACCTCCGGCGCGTAACGCGCCATGAACCAGTAGTCCGGCGAACAGGCGGCGAGCGACTCGGCATCCAGAAACTGGCAGGGCCGCGCGATATACACGCGGTTGGGTGACGGATCGCGCACCGCCAGTTCGAACGTGCGCGGCACGCGCGGCGTCGGATCGGCGGGCGGTTGGGTCGGCGACGGCCATGCGGCGCCATCGCCGCCGATATAGACCGCAAGCGTCGGGTCCGTGGGATCACCGATCAGGCTATAGGCGGTCAGCAAAAAGTCGCCGGCCTGCATCTGATGGTACTGCCAGCCATGGGTCTCGGCGAGCCGTGTTGCGGCGGTCCGTCCGTCATCGTCGGTCTCGGAGCATGACGGCGCGGCGAGCGCCAGGCAGACAAAAACAAGTTGTGCAAACAGACGGTTCAGGATGCGCCCCGGGGCGGCACCACGCCGGTCGTCTCAACGATCAGGCTGTAGTGCTCGGGCCGGCGATGGGCGGCGAAGTTGAAGACGCTGCTCTTGAGATAGTTGCCGGCGTCGAGATCGCAGTCAGTGACAATCAACTCATCCTCCAGCGTCACCGCCTGGGCGGCGATCTCGCCGTTGGGCGAGACAATGGCGCTGCCGCCCATCAGATCGAAACCGTCCTCGCGACCCGCCTTGGCGATACAGGCGACCCAGGTGGCGTTCTGATAGGCGCCCGCCAGCATGGAGAGCGTGTTGTGATAGGCGCGCAGATGCGGTGGCTCGAAGACCTGGCCGTTCAGCGTCGGCGTGTTGTAGCCGATCATCACCAGCTCGACGCCCTGCAGGCCCAGCGCGCGGAAGGCTTCGGGCCAGCGGCGGTCGTTGCAGATCAGCATGCCGAGCTTGCCGCCCATGACCTCCCAGACCGGGAAACCGAGATCACCAACCTCGAAGTAGCGTTTCTCCAGATGCTGGAAGTCACGATCGGCCTCGTATTCCGCGTGTCCGGGCAGATGGATCTTGCGATACTTGGCGACGATCTCGCCCGCCTTATCGACCAGGATCGCCGTGTTGAACCGATGCTCACCGGCGATCTCCGCGTAACCCAAATGAAAGCCGATGCCGAGCTCCTTCGCCGTATCGAACAGTGGCTGGACATCGGCATTCGGCATGGTCGCTTCAAAGTTGGCATCGATCTCGGCCGGGTCTTCGATCAGCCAGCGCGGAAAGAAGGTCGTCAACGCAAGCTCGGGGTAGACCACGAGGTCGCAACCGCGTCCCGCCGCCTGGCGCATCAGGTCGACCAGCCGCGCGACGGCGGAGGCTTTCGTCTCCGCGCGCTGGATCGGCCCAAGCTGCGCGCCGCCGACCGTCAGTACCCTGGATGCCATACGATCGTCTCCTTACTGACGCGCCGCCTGCACGGCGCCGATTGCCAATGATGTCGCGGCCTGGGTCGGGTCGATGACCGGGATGCCGAGGTCACGCTCCAAGTCCGCGCGATACTGCGCCATGCCGGCACAGCCCATGACCAGGACGTCGCAGCCATAGTCGTCGCGCAGTTCGCTGCCGACTTCTGTCATGCGTCCGCGAACCTTGTCGCTCTGGTGAAGCTCCGTTACGCCAAGCTCGATGGCGATATCGCCACCCAACCGGTCGAGCAGACCGAGCGACGCGATCTGGCGGCGGTGGCGCGTCACCGAGCGCGACAGGATCGAGATGACCCCAAACCGGTCGCCACGCGTCAACGCTGTCGCATAACCGCTCTCGCCGATGCCGAAGACCGGCACCCGGCTCGCCTCGCGCGCCGCATGAATGCCGGGATCGGAAAAACAGGCGATGACAAAGGCCGACGTCCGGTTCTGCTCGCGCTCAACGGTTGTCGTAATCGGCCCGGCGACCTCGGCAATATGTCGATCGGTCTCGATGCCGGGCGGGCCTTCGGCCAGGGTCATGCAGTCGACGACCGGGCCGTCCTCGAACCGCAACCCGTCGAGCGCCGCCGACATGCGCTGGGTGACGTCCTCGCTGCTGTTGGGATTGATGACCAGAATGCGTTCGCTCATGGTGACCTCACGACGGCCGGACAAAGCGGCCGGTTCCGGCGGGTGCCGTCATGGCCTCGCCGTCGAAGACCTTGGTGCCGCGCACCCAGACATCGCCAACCCGGAAACCGAGCTCACGGCCATGATAAGGCGTCCAGGGCGCCAACTCACAATGAAGCTTGTTTTCGTCCACCTTATGGCGCTCACGCCGCAGAATGGCGAAGTCGGCGTCAGCGCCGATCCTTATCGTACCCTTTTGCGGATAAAGACCGAAGTGGCGCGCCGGCGCTTCGCACAGCATGTCGGCGACCACACTCACATCGTGGCCGCGCCTGATCATCGCCTCATCGGCCATGACCGGAAACAGACACTCGATACCGGGCGCGCCGGGCGCAGCCTGGAAGATGTCGTCATCCGGCTTGCGCGCAAGCGGCCACGAGCAGTGGTCCGACGAGACGAAGGCGACCTCACCGTCCAGGATCTTCTGCCAGATCAAGTCTTTCTGGTCAGGCCGGATCGGCGGGTTCACCTTGCCGCGCGCGCCCATCTCGATCACGTCGGCCTCGTCGAAAATCAGATAGTGCAGACAGGTTTCGGCCGTCGCGCGGTAACCCTGGTCGCGGTAGCTGCGCGCCATGTCGAAGCCGCGCGCCAGCGACGAGTGCACGATATGCGCACGCGCACCGGTCGCCGCGCCGATTTCCAGGATGATGCTGTTGGCCAGCAGTTCCGACAGCGGCGGCCGCGACGGATGGTGTTCGTTCGCGCCCTGCTTACCGGCTTCCTTGAACCGCGCAATCGCATCGTCGACGATTTCCTGATCTTCGTTGTGCACGGCAACGGTCAGGCCGGTCTCGGCGATGGCGGCGAAGGCGCGCTCCATCTGGTGATGGGGAATGCGCGGGAAACGTTCGCTGGCGTGATAGGTCGACATCTTGAAGGCGCAGGCGCCGGCGTCTGTCTGGCGTGCAATCTCGTCGGTGTCGACATCCGGCTTTACGCCGCCATAAATCGCGACGTCGCAATAGGCGACCTTGTCTGCCGTCACCGCCTTTTCTGCCAACAGCGCGCCCGTCGTCACGGGGTCGGGCGAATCGAACGGCATGTCGACGATGGTCGTGACACCACCCGCCGCCGCGCTGCGCGTGAGATCTTCCAATCCACCGAAACCGGCGATCGACCCGGCATGGGTTTGACCGTCTACAATGCCGGGAAAGACCAGACCGTCGGCGGTGACGTGTTCGGCGGCGTCCGGCACTTCGCCTTCGCCGATCGCGGCGACCTTGCCGTCGGTCACGGCCACCCAGCCGTTTTCCTTGACGCCATCGGGCAGCACGAGATCGCCCGCGATGACCAAGTCGAACCTCATGGGTCTCTCCTCCAATCGAACATCAGCCTAACAGGTCTTCGCCCGCTTCGGCATCAACGGCACGTCACACTAGGACGGCGGCACCATGCGTTGAACATGATAGGGCCGGCTTGAGAAACAAATGCAGTGATCGGCAACCAGCGGCTCAAGTGCGCGCACCAGCTCCCTGCGTTCCGCCGTCACCGCGTTCAGCCGTTCCATGGCGCGCTCGACATCACGCTTCAGTTTCTCTTCATCGATCGTCGTGAAACGCCGATCCCGATAGACGAACCTGCCGCCCACCATGACCGACTCGACGGCGCCGCCGTCATCGGCATAGACGATCTGATTGACCGGATCGTTCAGCGGCACATAGGTGATGTCGGCGAGGTCCAGGAACACGATATCGGCGGCAAAACCTGTTTCCAGCCGTCCGGTAAAGTCCTCCATGCCGATGGTCCGCGCGCTGCCGGCGGTTGCCATGGTCAGCGCTTCGGCCGATGACACCCACTCTCTGAGATCGTGGGTCATCGCGCGCGACACATAAGCGGCCAAACGCGTCGCCTCGAACATGTTCTGGTTATCCGATGAATTCGAACCATCGGTGCCAATGCCGACATTGACGCCGGCGTCGATCATCTCGCGCACCGCGGCGATGCCCGAACCCAGCCGCAGGTTACTGCCGGGATTGTGGGCGACAGACGCGCTGCGGTCGGCCATGCGTTTCATGTCGTCGCCATCGAGCCAGACACCGTGGCCGGCGGTGAACCGTTCGGTCACAAGGCCGAGGTCATCGAAATGGGCAAGCAGCGTCTTGCCATAGTGTTCGTGACCGGCGAGCGCCTGGAGTTTCGACTCCGCCATGTGCGTATGCACGGGACAGGCGAACTCGTCGGCGAGATTCTTGCAGGCGACAAGAAAGTCGTCGGTGCAGTGCATGGGAATGGTCGGCGCGATACCGAAGCGCAGGCGGTCGGTGTCGAACGGCCACGATTTCAGCAGATCGCGACAGGCATCGATGGCCGACTGGAATGGATCGAGCGCGAGTTTGTCGACGTCCTTGCGTAGGCCGGGCGGCAAGCTGTCGCGCAAGCCGGGAACGATATCGTAGAACGACAGGTCGGCCATCATCGGCGTGATCAAGGCGCGCATGCCGATGTCGTCATAGGCGCGCGCCACCGCGTGCATGCCGTCGACCGTCGGCCGGGGCTGCTCCCAGGTCAGATCGTAGACGCCGGTCGCGCCGCGCCGGATCATGTCGGCGGCGTTCAGCAGCGTCGCCAGATAGCGGTCCTCATCGTTGCGCCCGCCGCTGATCCACGGCCCCGCGTTCAACAGCAGCTCCAGGGACCACTGGTCGCCGCGCCCTTTGCCGAACGCGCCGTGTCCATGGGTGTGCGCGTTGATCATGCCGGGCATCATCAACGTGCCGTCGACGCGATACTCTTCGGCGTCGTCGGGCACGGCCATGCCGGGATCACCGATGGCGGCAATACGCCCGTCGGTGCCGATCAAGAGATCGCGCAACGGCGCGGCGTGACCGTCGATATCTAAAAGTCGGCCGCCGCGCAGGACGAGAGGTCGTTCGAGACTCATGTCTTCATCCCGCCTGGATCACCTGGTTCAGATAGTCTTCCCAGGTGTCGTTGGGTTCCCAGCCCAGCGCCTCGCGCGTTGATGCGATGTCATAAGCACTGGCGCGCGGGTCGTTGGCATAGATCGCGGGATGTTTGAGATCAGGCACCACGCCGCAGCCGCGCTCCACCGCCTCGACCGTCGGCAGACCGGTACAGGTATCGCTGGACGTGACGAAGTAGACGCCATAACACAGACCCGGCGCGGCGAGCGCGGCGCGAAACGCGCGCGCGACATCACTGGGCGAGACGAACGCGCGGGTCGGCGACAATCCTTCGCGCAGTTCCCGCCAAGCCGCACCCGATGCCGGCGGCGGCGGTTCAAGATTGTCGGTTTCGGCTGCGATTTCGGCCATGCTGTAGACGATATCGGCTTGCGCCACGAGACAGGGGCGCAGGCAGACCACCTCCAGCTTGCCGCGCTTGACGATCCCCTGCGCCAGCAGTTCGATCGTGCGTTTACTGAGGCCATAGGCGCCGGTCGGCACCGCCGGATGTGCGATGTCGACCGGCAGATAGGCCGGCGGGTTGTCCGACGACAAGCCGACGGCGGCAGTACTGGAGCAGATCACCGCGCGCTCCAGGCCCAGTTCTTCGGCGGCCTGCAGCACGTTCCAGGTGCCCTGAATGTTGACCTTGATGTAGTCCTCTTCGTTGTCGGCAACACCGTCGTCCAGCGCGGCCAGATGGACCACCGCCTGCTGGCCTTTAAGCGCCTCGGTAACGGCGCCAATGTCGAGCACATCGACGTTCGCATATGCTAAGCCTTCGTCGGCGGGCGGCGCGATATCCATCACCAGGACTTCGGCGTCGCGCGCGAGCTCCCGGACGACAAAACGGCCCAGCAGCCCGCTGCCACCGGTGACGCAAACCCGGTCGAACGGCAGTGTTGGATTAGACAAGCTCCAGCTCCTCGGCGACACGACGGCGAAAGCGCGCCTGCGAGACCTCCCAGCGTGGCGCCGGCGCGGGCAAGCCGCGCGCGGCCGGCGAATGCATGGCGGCCTGCAGATCGGCCAACACGTCAAAATCCTGCCGGTTGATCGTATCCCATGCCTGGTGGGACATGCGCCGCCCTTCCTCCAGATCCGGGTTATCAGCATCATCGCCCAGATAATAGAAACTCAACAGCTCGCGCGTGCGTGTCGGCGACACCGGTTCGACCCGAAAGAACATGACATGCTCCGGCATGAACTCCAGCAGCGTGTTGGGGAACAGCATCGAGATGTCCTGGCTCAAAAGCTGGTCGCCCTCGAAACCTGGAAACGTATGGAAGCCGGTATCGCCCTTGTTCTTGTCGGCGGCACCGGAGAGATAGTGGATTCCGATCACCCGGCCTTGTTCATCGATGTCCTCAAAATTCTGCGCCGCCTCGAGCGGGCCGAGCTGGGTATGGATGAACGGCAGATGATAGGTGTCCAGGTAGTTTTCGATGATCAGTTTCCAGTTGACCTCGAGGTCATAGGAAAGTGCGCCGCCAAAACGCAGAAGCGAAAGATCGGCGTGCGCCCAACGCCGGGCCAACGGCGCGATGTGCTGCTCGAAGTCAGGACCGTCGTCATCGAGGCACAGGAAGATCTGGTCGCACCACACCGCCGAGCGTACCGGTCTCAGGCCGAACGAACCCTTGTCGAAACTTTCCGGTCCGGTCCCGTCCTTGGGGTCCCAATAGGGAGTCGAGCGAAGCTCGCCGTCCAGACTGTAGGCCCAGCCGTGATAGGGGCATGTCATCACCGCCTTGGTGTTGCAGGCTTCGCGCACCAGCCGTGCGCCGCGATGCCGGCAGATATTGTGAAACGCCGCGATATCGCCCGATCGCTGACGCACCAGGATCAGGGGCAGACCGGCCAGGGTGACCGGATGGCAATCGCCGGCCGCGGGCAACTGATGGCCGCTCGCCACGTGAATCCAGGACTTCGAGAACAGCTTTTCGTCCTCCAAGGCAGCGAAGTCGTCACCGCAATAGGCGTCGAGCGGCAGTTCGACCGGCCGAAAATTGAGTGTCGTCACCTCAGCGTCCTCTAGCAGCGGCAAGGAATGTGCCGCGTGGTTCGTTAAGCCCAGCTTTTGTGTCAAACTGTGTCATTCGTCGAATTCAGCAGCATGTCTCCGGCTCGGACGGTCATCAACTAAGAACTTCCACATGGATCATGTAGAAAAACTGAATAAATACGAAGGTCGGCGGATGCCGTCGCTGAACGCGCTGCGCGCGTTCGAGGCGGCCGCCCGCCATCTCAGCGTCGCCCGGGCTGCCGACGAGCTGCGCGTCACGCCGCCGGCCATCAGCGGCCAGATCAGGAGCCTGGAAGCCTATCTGGGTATCCCGCTCTTCGTCCGCGCCAACCGGCGCCTGGCGTTGACCGAAGCCGGCCGCGCCGCCCTGCCCCGGCTGAGCGACGGTTTCGACGCCTTGGCCGAGGCCGTCCGCCTGGCGCGCGCCCATGGCCGCGATCGACCCGGCGAGGATCGCCAGCGCCTGACCGTCACCATCCCGCCATCGCTCGCCACCCGATGGCTGGTGCCGCGTCTGGAGTCGTTTGCCGGTGCGTATCCCGAGATCGATGTGCGGCTGGATGCCACCATGGCCCTGCTCGACCCCGACGATGTCGAGGTCGATGTTGCCATCCGCTACGGCCCGGGCGGCTACACGGGATTGGCGTGCGAACGCCTGTTGGAGGAATGGACGGTCGCGGTGTGCAGCCCATCGGTCGCAACCCGCCTTACGTCACCCGACGACCTCAACGATGTGACGCTGCTGCACGTACACGACACCGTCCATGGACGGGACGGCGCACCGGACTGGCGGCGCGGGCTGGAGATCCTTGGCGTGAACGACCGCGACCCGGACCGTGGGCCGACATTCAGCCTGCAGGGCCTCGCCGCCCAGGCTGCCATCGAAGGACAGGGTATTGCCCTGTTGGGTCATGCGGTCGTCGATCTTGATTTGCGCGCCGGTCGCCTGGTGGAGCCGTTTGCCACGCGCTTTCCGGTCGACCACGCGATCTGGTTCCTGTGCCGGCCGGAACGGCGCGACCAAAGCCCGGTCGCCGAGTTCCGGCAATGGTTGTTCGACGCGGTCGCGCGGGATAATCCGGCCTAGCCTGCCTTACGCGGCACAACGACCGCGTCGACCGCCATGGTTTTCTCCGGCCCAGCGATCAACGGATTGACGTCGAGTTCGGCGATCAAGTCGCCATAGGCCATCGCCAGGCGCGACAGCGCGGTCAGGCTGTGGCTCAGCCAGTCCAGTTCTACCGGCGGCGCGCCGCGGACACCGGCCAGCAGGCGGCTCACCTTCAGCCGGGCGAGCGCGCGTTTGGCATCGGCCATGTCGAAGGGCGGCAGCAGGAAGACGCGGTCTTCCATCACCTCGATCAGCACGCCGCCGGCGGCGACCATGACCAGCGGCCCGAACTGCGTGTCGTTCACAATGCCAGCAGCAAGCTCGACGCCCTGAGGCGCCATTTCGGCGATCAGCACGCGCTCGCCAAGCCGGCCCGCTAGGTCGTCATAGGTCCGGCCGACCGCCTCGTCGCCTTCGACGTTCAGCCGGATGCCGTCGACCTCGGTCTTGTGCAGGATGCCCGGCGCCGCCGTCTTCATCGCCAGCGCGCCGCCGATGTCTTGGGCAAAACGAAGGGCTTCGTCGCGGTTGTAGGCAATCCGGCGTTGGGGCGCGCCCATGCCGAACGTCGCGACCAACGCCAGCGCTTCGTCCTCGTCAAACGGCTCGCCGGTTTTCAGGCGCTTGCGCCAATGTTGGATGCGGTCCTTGCCAACCGTGTAGTGGTCGACCTGGGGTTCGGCTTGAAGCCTATCGCGGTAGTCCATCGCATGGCGCACGGCCTTCAAAAACGTGTGCGAACCGTCAAAGATCGGGATGCCGGCGTCAGCCGCGGCGTCGAGGATCGCTTTGGGCGGTGTCCGGCTCCAATGCTGGCAGATGCCGACCGGCTTTGTCGTGTTGTCGTGCACGCTTTTGCAGATATCGACCATTTCGCCGGTCAACGTGTCGGTCATGCCAAGGTCGGAGAACATCATGGCGATCGCCGTATCCGGGTCGTCGATCAGCGCCTGAAGACAACCGCCAAAGACCTTGTCCCAGTCCTTGCCCGTGCCCCAGCAGTCGGTCGGATTGACCGGATCCAGGCCGTACTCGAGCAAGCCTGCGAGCTTGTCGGTCGTTGTCTCGTTGACATCGGAAAACGGCACGCCTTCCCGGTCAGCGAGATCGATCAGCATGCCCCGCGCACCGCCGGAATCCATCGTGCCGGCCAAGCCGCCAGCCGCCAACGAACGGTCGAGGGAGAGCAGCTGGGCGGTCGCCGCCAACTCGTCGAAACTCTCGACCCGCAGGACTCCATAGTGATCGAACACTGCTTCATAGGCGGCGTCGTTGCCGGCCATCGCGCCCGAGTGGCTCTGCGCCAGGATGGCGCTCTTTTCCGTCCGCCCGACCTTGAGCGTGACGACGGGAATGCCGCGATCCCGCGCCTTGCCGAGCGCCGCGCAAAAGCCTTCGGGGTCTCTGACAGTCTCCAGAAACAGCATGATGACGCGGGTCGACTCAAGCTCGAGCGCGTAGTCGATGTAGTCGGCGGCCGTCACCGTCATTTCCTGGCCGGCCGAGACCACGAGGTTGTAGCGCTTGCGCGGGTCGACGAACTGGAGAGTCAGGAAGGCAACGCCGGAATGGGTGATGAACGTCGCCGAGCCGGGATCCGGCCACTCGTTCATCATCGTCCAGGTCGCGCGCATGCCCGATGTCCGGTTCACAACACCCATGCAGTTGGCGCCGCAGATCTTCAGGTCCGCCTCGCGTGCCATATCGGTCACCCGCTGCTTCAGCTTCGGTTCGCCCGTATCGCCTTCCAGGTAACAACTGGCGAAGATCGTCGCTGCTCCAACACCGGCCTTGATCGCCTCACCGATTTGCTCCTCAAGGCGATCGTTGGCGATCGAGATGACCGCGTGATCGACCGGTTCGGGAACCTCCGACAGGCGCGGGAAACAGGCGTGACCGTCGATCTCGTCGTGATTGGGATTGACCGCGTAGACGGTGCCGGTGAACTCAGGATTGGCGGCGTTGCGCAGGGTCCAAAGACCGAACGAGTCTTCGCGCGTGGAAGCGCCGACGACCGCCATCGTCTTGGGTTCAAGCAGAGGAGACAGGGGGTGTTTGCTCATGACGGCGGCGAGACTAGCACCGGAAACTCGGCCCGCCACCCCGATCTTCGCCCGCCGATGCCGTCATCACTTCCCGATGATCATGCATGCGCGGTCTTTCGGCGTGAACACGGTCGGGCTAGACTGATTTCAGCGACACCGTGTGTGGAGCGCGCATTGAGCTTTAAGTCCCAGATTCCTTCTGTCGATCGGCTGCTCGGTCTGCCTGACCTGCAAGCGCTGACAGCAAGTCACGGCCAGACGCTTGCGACCGACGCGGTACGCCGGGTGCTGGCCGACCTGCGGGCCCTACCCGATGACGCGACGCCTGATCTGGACGACGCGGCCTTGGTCGGTCGGATCATGGATGTGGCGCACCAACGCATGGCGCTCTCCTTGCGCCCGGTCTTCAACCTGACGGGGACTGTGCTGCATACCAATCTCGGCCGCGCATCCTTGCCAGAAAGCGCGATCGAGGCGATGGCGTCGGTTGCGCGCGGTGCCAGCAACCTGGAGTTCGACGTCGCCGCCGGCAAACGCGGCGACCGGGACGAACATATCGAGGAACGGTTGTGCCGTCTGACCGGCGCCGAGGCGGCGACGGTCGTGAACAACAATGCGGCGGCCGTCCTGCTTGCGCTCAACGCGTTGGCCGCGCGCAAGGAGGTGCCGGTCTCTCGCGGCGAACTGATCGAGATCGGCGGCGCCTTTCGCCTGCCCGACATCATGCGCCGCGCCGGTACACGCCTGGTCGAGGTCGGGACGACCAACCGGACCCACGCCCGCGACTATGAGGCGGCGATCGGCGAACGCACCGCGCTCTTGATGAAGGTCCACACCAGCAACTACGCGGTCGAGGGTTTCACCGCGGCGGTCGCGGAGTCCGAACTCGCGGCCCTGGCCCATCAGCATGACTTGCCGCTAATGACCGATCTGGGCAGCGGTACCCTGGTCGACCTGACGGCCTATGGCTTGCCCGCCGAACCGACCGTCAGCGGCATGATCCGGGCCGGCGCCGACCTCGTAACCTTTTCCGGCGACAAGCTGCTCGGCGGACCGCAGGCCGGCCTCATCGTTGGCCGGACCGACCTGATCGCGCGGCTGAAGAAGAACCCCATGAAGCGGGCGCTGCGTTGCGACAAGGTCACGTTGGCAGCGCTGGAAGCGGTCCTCGTCCTCTACGAAGACCCCGACAGTCTGCCTGATCGTCTACCGGCGCTGCGGTTGCTGACACGTCCGGAAACAGCGATCCGAGCACAGGCCGAGGCCTTGCTGCCGGCAATAGAAAAAACCCTCGACGCTCACGCCGAGGTCGATGTCGTCGCGGTCAAGAGCCAGATCGGCAGCGGCGCGCTGCCGGTCGATCTGCTGCCCAGTGCCGCCCTGCGCCTGCGCAGCAACGCGCCAAAGAAACGCCAGGGCCGCGCTCTCAAGGAACTCGCTGCGGCCTTCCGCGACCTGCCGTGTCCGGTGATCGGTCGGGTCAGTGACAACGCTCTGATCTTCGACCTGCGCTGCCTGGACGACGCGGCCGCTTTCGCCGCGCAACTCGACCGGCTGGCCCTGCCGTGATCGTCGCCACGGCCGGCCATGTGGACCATGGCAAGACGGCGCTGATCCGCGCGCTGACCGGCGTCGAAACCGACCGGCTGCCGGAAGAAAAGAAGCGCGGGCTGACCATCGATCTCGGCTTCGCCTATCTGCCGCTCGAGGACGGCTCGGTTCTGGGGTTTATCGACGTGCCCGGCCACGAAAAGTTTCTGCGCAACATGGTGGCCGGTGTCGCCGGCATCGACATCGCACTCCTCGTCGTCGCCGCCGATGACGGTGTCATGCCGCAGACAATCGAACACCTCGCGGTCCTGGATCTGCTCGGCGTGCGGGAGGGTCTGGTCGCCTTGACCAAGACCGACATCGTCGACAGCAGCCGGGTCGCCTCGGTCAAGAACGACATCGGCGCACTGTTGGCCGATACCAGCCTCGCCGACAGTCCCGTGTTTCCGGTTGCCGCACCGGCCGGAACCGGCATCGACGACCTGCGCGACCACCTGGAATCACTCGCCGGTGCTGTAAGCGAACGACGAGACACCGGCAACTTCCGACTGGCCGTCGACCGCAGCTTCACCATTCCGGGCGCCGGCACGGTTGTGACCGGCACGGTGTTCTCCGGACACGCTTCGACCGGTGGCCGCCTCTATGTCGCGCCCGCCATGCGCGAGGTCAGGTTGCGCGGGATACACGCCCAGGATCGCCCATCGGACGATGCGCGCGCAGGCTGGCGCTGCGCGCTTAACCTCGTCGGCATCGAACGCGACGAGGTCGCGCGCGGCGACTGGATCGTCGCGGCGGGCGCGCCGCCGCCATCGCGTCGTCTCGACATTCGTCTTCGCGTGCTCGGCAGCGAAGACAAACCGCTGAAGCATTGGGCACCCGTTCATGTCCACCACGGCGCGGCCCACATGCACGGCCATGTCGCGGTGATCGGCGCAGGATCGATCGCACCCGGCGAGACTGGCCTTGCGCAGCTCGTGCTCGACACGCCGGCCGTCGCGGCAAGCGGCGATGCGGTCGTGCTGCGCGATCAATCGGCGCAGCGCACCCTAGGCGGCGGCCGGGTCATCGACCCAGGCGGCCCTGCCCGCGGCCGCGCGCGGCCGTCGCGGGTTGCCGCGCTCGACGCCTTGGAAACCCGCGATAACGCGGCCGCTCTTGCCGCCATGCTCGCGTTGCCGGGCGCGGGCGTGGCGCTGGAGGGATTTCGCCGCAACCGCAATCTTACGGACGATGAGGCCCGCGCACTGTTCGCCGAAGCCGACCTCAAGATCACCGGACGCAGCGACGACACGATCGGCCTGTCGCCCGCCAGATGGACCGTCCTGCTCGACACGGTCGAACAAGCGGTCGGACGCTGGCACGGCGACCACCCCGACCGGCTTGGCCCGACGCCGGAGGAACTGCGCCGCGCCGCCGCGTGGGGCCAGGACCGCAACCTGTTGCAGGAGATACTGGCTACGTTGGTCGGCGAAGGCCGGCTTCAGCGTCGTGGCATGGTGGTCCACAAACCCGATCACGATGTCCGGCTCAACGCCAAGGACGACGCACTGTGGCAGCAGGTCCGTGCCCACCTCTCACCCGACCACGGCAGCCCGCCGGCGCTATGGCAGCTCGCCGAAACCATCGGCAGCGAGCCGGAAACGCTTGACCGGTTTCTCGGCCGCCTCGCCGGCATGGGTCTTGTCATGCGCGTTGCGCGCAACCGTTATCTCACACCCGAAGACGCCGCCCGCTACGGCCGCGTCGCCGAGAAACTCGCGACCACCGACGAGCCCGGCCTGACCGCCGCCAGCTTTCGCGATGCCGCCGGTGTCGGACGCAACTTCGCCATCGACCTCCTGGAGTTTCTTGACCGCGCCGGTCTAACCCTTAGACAGGGTGCGCGGCGCAGCCTGCGCCGTTCCGCCGCCGATGTCTTTGGCGCGGATAGTTCGGCCACCAAAGACCGTGCCCATGCTTAAGTCGTTCTCTGTCGAAGCGCTCGCCGCCGGCCTGCTCGCCTCGTTTGTCGGGTTCGCCAGTTCGTTCGCCGTCATCATCCAAGGGCTGACCGCGGTCGGCGCGACCCAGGCCGAAGCCGCGTCCGGCCTCATCGCGCTCTCGATCTCCATGGGCCTGTGCGCGATCTGGCTCAGCCTCAGATCCAAGCTGCCGATATCGGTTGCCTGGTCGACCCCTGGCGCCGCGCTCTTGGCAACCACAGGTGCGATCGAAGGCGGTTTCTCTGCGGCGGTCGGCGCCTTCATCGTCACCGGCGTGCTGCTGGTGGTTGCGGGTTTGTGGAAACCGCTCGGCCGCTGGGTCGCCGCGATCCCCGCGCCGCTGGCCAATGCCATGCTGGCGGGCGTGATCCTAGGATTGTGCCTGGCGCCGGTCAAAGCGGTCGCCGAACTGCCGGCGCTTGCCTTGCCGATTGTCATCGTCTGGGCCGTGGTCGCGCGGTTCAGCAGGATCTACGCCGTGCCGGTCGCCGTCGTCGTGACAGCGGTGATCATCGGCGTCACCACAGACGTGTCGAGCATGAAAATGGGATCGCTGTGGCCGGAGCCGGTCCTGGTCATGCCGACCTTCCCGCCCGCCGCGATGATCGGCATAGCCTTGCCGCTCTTCATCGTCACCATGGCATCGCAAAACATTCCGGGCATGGCGGTCTTGAACGCCAACGGTTATCGGCCCAACCCCAGCCCGCTCTTCGCCACCACCGGCTTGTTCAGCCTGTTCTCCGCGCCATTCGGCGGCCATGCGGTGAACCTGGCAGCAATCACCGCGTCACTGTGCGCCAGCGACAACGCCCATCCCGATCCGGCGCGCCGCTACTGGGCCGCCGTCGTCGCAGGCGTCGGCTATGTCCTGTTCGGTCTGATGGCGGGTGCAGCGACGGCGTTCATCGCGGTTTCGCCGCCCATCCTGATCCAGGCGGTCGCCGGCCTTGCTCTGCTGGGCGCGCTCGGCACCTCCATGGTCCAGGCGCTGAGCGAGGCCAGGGATCGCGAAGCCGCCATCGTCACCTTTCTGGTAACCGCGTCGGGCTTGGCGTTTCTCGGCATCAGCGGCGCGTTCTGGGGGTTGATCGCCGGCGGCGCGGTGATGGCGCTGACACGTTGGCGGCGCGGCAAGGCATGAACCATGGTCAACGACATGGAAAGGGGTCGCATCCGGTGATGCGCCCGGTCTTCAAAACCGGTGAGACGCGTTCAACGGGTCTGGTGGGTTCGACTCCCACCCCTTTCCGCCAAACCCTTCCGATGGGCCGATGACGCCAGCCGAACCGGTGACCTCAGACATCGTGCTGGTCGGCGGCGGTCACGCCCATGTCGAGGTCATCCGCCGCTTCGCCATGGAGCCTGAGCCCGGCGTGCGTCTGACGATCGTCGCGCGCGACACCTTCACGCCCTATTCCGGCATGCTGCCGGGCTATCTTGCCGGTCACTATGACCACACCGCCTGCCATATCGACCTGAGGCCTCTGGCACGCCTGGCCCGCGCCCGCTTGATCCACGCGCCGGCGACCGGCCTTGATCCGATCGCGCAAACCGTCGCCATCGAGGGCCGTCCGCCGATCCCCTATGACCTCGCGTCGATCGATATCGGCTCAGTGCCGACCAAACTGGGCATCGACGGCGCCGATGACCACGCCATCCCGGTCAAGCCGGTCGACCAATTCCTGACCCGATGGCAGAACGTCGAAGCGCGTTTGACCGAAACCAGCGGCCCATTTCGCCTGACGATCGTGGGCGGCGGTGCGGGCGGTGTCGAGGTGGCGCTTTCCCTACGCCACCGGCTGCGCCGTTACCTCGCCGAGAACGCTGGTGACCCCGACCGTCTCGCCGTCACCGTCATCACCGACCGCGACACCGTCCTGCATCAGCATGCCATGCCGGTTCGCCGCGCGATGATCCGCGCACTCGACCAGCGGGACGTGACGATCGTGACGGGCCACAAGGTGGTGGCGTTTCACGCCGACCGCGTTGCCTGCGATCCCCAGATGGAGATTACCAGCGACGCCGCCGTCCTGGTGACCCATGCGGCCGCCCATCCCTGGCTGGCATCGACCGGACTTGATCTGGACGACAGCGGCTTCATCAAGGTCGGGCCAACGCTGCAGTCGGTGTCGCACGCCGGGGTGTTCGCCGCCGGCGATGTCGCGGCGTTCACCACCCAGCCGCTCGCCAAAAGTGGGGTCTATGCCGTGCGCAAGGGGCCGATCCTGGCCGACAACCTGCGACGCTTGGCGCGCGGGTTACGGCCGCAGCCCTATCGTCCGCAGGGCCGCACCCTCGCGCTGATCTCGACCGGCGACCAGAATGCGGTGGCGTCCTGGGGACCCCTTGCGGTCGAAGGCGCCTGGGTCTGGCGTTGGAAAGACCGCATCGACCGGCGCTGGATGGCGGTCTACCAGGATATCGAGCCCATGCCCGAGGATCCCGCGGATCCCATGCGGTGCGGCGGCTGTGGCGCCAAGGCGCCGGCGGTCGTCCTGGATCGCGCGCTCGAGCGCCTCGACATCAAAGCCAACGCATCACTGGTCGCCGGCCTCGATGCACCGGACGATGCCGCCGTCTTCACGCCGCCCGCCGGTCAGGTTGCCGTGCAGACCGTCGACCAATTTCGCGCGCTCGTCGACGATCCCCATCTGTTCGGACGGCTCATGGCGGTCCACGGTCTGGGCGATCTTCATGCCATGGGCGCAACACCCGCCGTTGCCTTAGCGCTGGTCGGCCTGCCGTTTGCCGACCCGGATCGCATGGAGTCGGATCTCGTGCAGGTGCTCTCGGGCGCGCTTCAGGTTCTGAACGACGAAGACTGCGTGCTGGCCGGCGGCCACACCAGCGAGGCCCAAGAGTTCACCTTCGGCTTGGCGTTGACCGGCTTTGCCCGTCAGGACGAGCTACTTGTGAAGGGAGGCTTGCGTTCGGGTGACGACCTGATCCTGACCAAGCCCTTGGGCACCGGCGTGTTGTTCGCCGCCGACATGCGCGGCGCGGCCAAGAGTGCCTGGATCGAGGCGGCACTGGCCTCGATGCTGCAATCGAGTGCGATGGCCGCCACCTGCCTGAAAACCCACGGCGCAACCGCGGCGACCGATGTCACCGGCTTCGGCCTGGCCGGACATCTCGGCGAAATGGTGCGGGCGTCGTCAGTCGATGCCGAGTTGTGGTTGGAGTCACTTCCAATATTGGCGGGCGCGCGCGACCTGTTCGCGCGCGGTATTGCCAGCACGCTGCAGCCGGCCAACTTCGAAAGCTCAGCAACCGCGCTAAGCGACGGCACCGACCCCATCCTGTTCGATCCGCAGACCGCCGGCGGCCTGCTGGCTGGCATCCCACACGACAGAACCGCCGCATGCCTGAAAGACCTCAACGACGCGGGCTATCAATCAGCCCGCGTCGTAGGGCGTGTCACGGAGTCAGGCTCTGGTCAGATCGCGATTAGAGCGGATCTCCTCTAGGCGCGATAGCCGTCCGGCACCATCATGAAGTCGCCGACGTCGTAAAGCGCGGGATCGGTCTCTTGTAGCAAGTCTTTGCGCAGCGACTGCAGCAATTCGGCCAACGACGTCTCGTGCCACAGCCAGTCGGTGAGCTCCTTCTGATCGACCATGCCCGGCCGCGCGGTCGCCGCTTCCAGATAAAAGGCCTTCAGGTCCTCGGCCGACAAACGCAAGGCATCGGCGCTGCCGACCGTCTCGATCGGACTTTCGCGGGTGTCACCGGCGAGCCAACCGTCCAAAAAACGGGCGGCATCGGTCATCTCTAGGCCGCTCAAGCCAACCGACGTGCGGCCGCGCCGGTCGCGGCCGACGTCATACCACGGCTGCAACTGACCGATCTCGGCCAGCACGGCTTCGCGCAGACCGGTCCGGTCTTCCGGTGCCGGCGGTTTGGGGAAACTCACCGGGCAAACCCAGCTCTCCATGCCCTCATCCGCCACTTCTTCCGGTGCGTCTTCGGGGAAGTCGACCAGCACCGGACCCTCCGGCGCGTCGAACAGGTCGAGCGCGGCCTTCAGAACCTTCGTCTGAAAGGCCGGATTGTTCGGCACGCCGAACGGGCGCCCCAGAGGGAACGGCACCCAAAGCGCACGCGGCGGCATGAGCTTTTCGTTGTGCTCACGCACCAGCGCGATGATCACCGTCGCCAGGCCTTCGTCTTCCAAATACTTCGCTAGTCCGCCAACGGCGCACGTACAAAGCGGTCAGACGGGGGCGAGGACGACCGTGTTGACGCCGTCGGCCTTCAGGATACCGGCGAGCTCGCGAACCGCCGGCTCCATCAAGGTCGGGTCGGTCGCGCCCATGAACGAATAGTGGAAGTCGGCAACCGAACCGATCGTTCCTTCATCGGCCAGTTCGTTCAGCCGGTGCAACGGAAACGCGATGTTGACGTCCTGATGGAAACCCGTGCGGTCGTGGGTGGTCGAAACATGATCCATGACCACATCGTCGACCCTGTCCGCCGGGATCACGCGATAGTCCGCCGCGTCGGCGGCGAACGGCTGGTCACTCTTCAGCTTGAGGCCCGCCGAAGAGATCAATGCCACCCGCCGCTCCTTGGCCGGAGCCGGCTCGGTCCAGGGCTCGATCTCTATCTCGGGCACCGCCCAGTCTTCCAGGAACTCTCTTGCATCGGCGTCGAGGTCCGCCAGTCTCACCATGTCTTCTCTCCTTCCCCGATCCGGTTGTGAGCCTCGCGGACAAGCAGAAGCCTGTCAACTCACGGCTTCACGGGTCGGCAACATCATCGGCGCCATCTCGTCGGCCGTGCGGCCCGCCCAATCGAGTTCCGACACGCGTTCCAGCATGCGCGCCTGGGCGCGCTGCAGGCGTTCGGACTCCTCCGCAAGATCGATGGTTGTCAGCTTGCCGTCTTGTACCACCGCCTCGCCGTCCACATAGACATCGCGGACCGCGCGTTCGGCGGCGACCACCAACAGGCTGCGCAGCGGTTCACGCACCGGCATCATCGCGGGGTGTTCGAGGTCAACGACAACAAAGTCGGCCCGGGCGCCCGGCGCCAGCCGGCCGATATCGTCGCGGCGCAGCGCCTTGGCGCCGCCTGATGTCGCGGCGTTGAAGACATCGAGATAGTCGAGGTCCGCGACACTTTCACCGATGACACGCGCGGCGACCGCCGCGGTGCGCATTTCCTCCAGCATGTTGTGCGGGTAGGTGTCGGTGCCGATCCCCATGTTGACGCCGCGCCGGACGTATTCGCCGAACGTGCGCAGCGTGATGCCGCGCCGCGAAAACACGGTCGGACAATGGGCGACGGCCGCGCCGCGCTCGGCCATCAGGTCGAGATCGCGGTGCGACGACCAGTGCAGCCAGGGATGGTGATCCAGAAAGATGCAGTGGGCGATGATGCTGCGTTCGTCCAGCACGCCCAAGTCGGCCATCCACTGGATCGGCGTCTTGCCGTGACGGCGCTGCATCTCCAGAAACTCGGTCACCGACTGCGCCGCATGAATGGTCCACGGCAGGTTGCGTTCGGCGGCGTAGGCGTGGCTGTCGCGTAGCAAACCTTCGCCACACGTATCGACTTGGGACGGCGAGAGCATGCCATCGAGACGGCCGGAAGGGTGCTGGCGCGCCAGTTCGATCACCCGGCAGGCGGCATCGAACCGTTCGCGCCCGGCCTTTTCGTCCCAATCGTATTGCAGCTTGTAGCCGTCGGATGTGTACCAGCGGGCATCGCGAAAGAACGGCGCAGCCACCGCGCGGATGCCGCTATCGGCGAGCGCGTCGAGCCAGCCATCGAAGGCCGCCGACAGATCGACCACGGTGGTGACGCCCGATAGCAGCAGTTCCGCCAACGCGACCTTCAGGCATGCCATGCGCCCCTCGTCATCGGCGGGGTCGAAAACCGGCAGATGTTCATAGAGCGAGCTGTGCCAAAACCCCGGTGAGTGGGTTTCATCGGTGATGCCCTTGCGCATGGTCTCGCTGGTCGGATGGCTGTGGACGTTGATCAGGCCCGGCATCACCAAACGCCCGGAACCGTCGATCTCCATCCCGGCCGGACCGTCATAGCCTTTGCCGACAAACGTGACGGCACCGCCGGAGAAAGCGAGGTCGGCGTTACGCAGATAGACATGGCGTGCCTCGGCCGCATCCCAGGCGACCAGCCAGTCAATGCCACGGATAACGGTCGTCTCGCTCATCACATCTCTCCCCTGCCGCCTGAAACTTGGCCTACACTGTCACTCTATGACACGACGCGGTGCATCATTATGCTGCACCGCGTCGGCGTTGACAGGGAGGATAACCGTTGACCGCAACCGATCTCTACCCGCCATACGAGCCGTGGGACAGTTTCGCGCTTCCGGTCAGCGATCTTCACACGCTTCATGTCGAGCAAGGCGGCAAGGCGGACGGGGTCCCGGTTGTCTTTCTGCATGGCGGGCCGGGCGATATCTGGTCGCCGGCGATCTACCGCTTCTTTGATCCCGACCACTATCGCGTCATCGCGTTCGATCAGCGCGGCGTCAATCGGTCGACGCCGGCCGGCGAACTCCGTGACAACACGACGCCCCATCTGATCGCCGATATCGAGGCGATCCGGCAGCATCTGGGCATTGAACGGTGGATTGTCTTCGGCGGATCCTGGGGCAGCGCCCTGGCCCTGGCCTATGCCCTGGAACATCGTGACAGCGTTCTGGCGCTTGTCGTGCGCGGTATCTATCTGGGCGATCCCGACGACGACATCTGGGGTTTCAGCCATTGTCGGAACATCCTGCCGGAGGCCTGGGATGAACTCGCAAGCCACTTTCCGGCCGGCGACCACGACAATCTCTTCGCCGCCTGCGCGCGCGATATCGATGATGACGACGACGCACGTGCGATGGAAGTCGCCAAAGCGTTCGACGTTTTCTCCGGCTTGCTCTGCGGCAACACGACAAAGCGCGACGACATTCCCCTACACAAGTCAACCGACGCGGAGACCCTGGTCACGTCGCGTCTGTCGCTCGCCTATTTCGCCAACGATATCTACCTGCCGCCCATGCACTTGCCGAACAACGTGCACAAGCTCGCCGGCATACCCGGCGCGATCGTGCAGGGCCGCCGCGACCTCATCTGTCCGGCGCGCAATGCCTGGCTCTTGCACAAGGCCTGGCCGGAGGCGACGCTGACGATCAGCGACGAGGCCGGTCACGCGCCGTTCGAGGACGGAAACCGCGAGGCCCTTGTGACTGCGATGGAAACCTTGAAGGATCTGAAGCTGTGAACCCGTCGCGTTTGATCGAACCGGATGAACTGGAGCCGCTTGCCACCGGCGCCTGGATTCTGGGCGCGGGCGGCGGTGGTTCACCCTATGACGGTTACCTCAATCTCAGGCGGCTCTACCGGAACGGCGCTCAGGTGGAACTCCTGGACCCCATGGCGCTCGACGATGACGATCTGGTCGCTGTCGTGTCGACCATGGGCGCGCCGCTGGTTGGCCAGGAACGCCTTGCCGATCCCGCCCTGTCGGTCAAACCGGTCGTCGCCATGCAGGACTATCTGGGGCGAACTTTCCGTGCGGTCATGCCGGTTGAAATCGGCGGCGGCAACGGGCTGGAGCCGATGCTTGTCGCGTCCCAGCTCGATATCCCGGTGGTCGACGCCGACGCCATGGGCCGCGCGTTCCCGGAAGCCCAGATGACCAGCTTCGCCATTCATGGCCTTAAGATGTACCCAATGGCGCTGGGCGATATCCGGGGCAACGCCGTGATCGTCCAGAAAGCCGAAAACCCGAAATGGGTCGAACGCACCAGCCGCGCCGTCTGCACCGCGCTGGGCAGCACCGCGCCAACCGCCAAGGCGCCGCGCACCGGCCGCGAGGTGAAGGACTGCGGCATCCTCTATTCGGTGACCCGCGCCATCAACCTGGGCCGCACGGTCCACGACGCGCGCGAGCGACATGTCGATCCCGTCACTGCCGTTCTGGACGGCGAAGGTGGCGCGTTGATGTTCACCGGCAAGATCCAGGACGTCGATCGGCGGACGACAGCCGGTTTCCTGCGTGGGTCGGCGCGCCTTGAAGGGCTCGACGGCGATCACGGCGCGACGTTCGAGGTCGACTTCCAGAACGAATACCTGATCGGCCGGCGCGACGGTCAGCCGACCGTCATGGTGCCGGACATCATCTGTCTGATGGATAGCGAGACCGGCGAAGCGGTGGGAACGGAGACCCTGCGTTACGGCCAGCGTATCGCCGTCATCGCGCTGCCGGCGCCACCGGTCCTCTCAACGCCGGACGGCCTGGCGCTGGTCGGCCCGCGCGCCTTCAACTACGACATCGACTACCGCCCGGCATTCAACGCCTGACAAGCCATCTCGGCCGCGCGCTGTGGTGCGGCCTCACGAACGCCGAGCAAGCCTTTGACGGGAGTCCGTTCGATCGATGCATCGACCGATCACCAAAACGTATGGAATTTCTTGATCACCGTATTTTTTTCGGTATTTATGAAATCTAGAGACTCGGAAGTTTCTGTTTGGAGGCGGCGGCAAAGTTGAGCAAACGGACGGCAAGCGTGCCAAAACAAACGCCTGTCGAACGCGACGGCATCGATGACCCAGCGGCGCTCTATGCCATCGGCGGCATGATCCGCCAGCGCCGGAGGGAACTGGGACAGACCCTTGAGCACGTCGCCTCGTCAGCCGGCATCGGCATCGGTTTCCTTAGCGACATCGAACGCAACAAGGCATCGCCATCCGTGGCGACACTCTTCAAGATCTGCGACGTCTTGGGTATCTCCATCGGTTCGCTCTTCAAGAGTGAGCAGTCCTTTCTCGTGCGCGCCGGTGAACGCGAGACCATGCGTTATGGCGGGCAGGACATTCTTTTCGAGTTGCTGAACGCGCGCCAGTCGCGATCGATCGCGGCGGTGCTCGGCCAGTTGGAGCCGAACGGCATGTCAGGCGAGGATCTGCATGTCTTGGATAGCGAGGAGGAGTTTGTCTTCGTCATCGAAGGCGAGTTGGTGTGGGAGTTCGAGGACGAGACCCTGCACCTGAAAGAAGGCGATGCCCTGACGGTCAACCCGAACCGGCGGCATCGTTACTACAACCCGTCTCCGGATAAGATTTGCCGCGCCCTCTGCATCATCTCACCACCGCCGAGGTGAACGTAAATGCCTCACCCGCAGAACCGTCTGCCCCAGGTTTCCCGCGAGCCCGTCACGGTCTTGTGGAATGGCAAACACGTGCCCGGCCTCAAGGGCGACACCCTTGCCGCAACGCTCTATGGCCATGGCATTCGCGCGGTGGCGAGGTCGCGGAAGTTCCATCAGCCGCGAGGGTTGTCGGGAAGTTTTGTCGCCGGTCACCTGGCAACGGTGGACGGCGTTCCACACTGCCGCCTTGACCGTACCGCCACAGCGGAGGGCCAACGGGTCGATCTCGAGAACGTCTGGCCGTCCGCCCGGTTCGACCTCATGTCCCTGGCACGATTTCTCCCGCGAAAGATGGTGCGCGCGGGTTTCGAACATCCGCGCTGCATACCCGACGGCTCGTTCGCATGGAAGATCTGGGAGCGAACGCTATGGCAGATGGCAGGTGAAGCGGATGCACCGGCTCCTTCGAGCGCCAGCGAGACTTTGGCCAGGCATCTGAAGGCCGACACCCTGGTGATCGGCGGCGGACCAGCGGGCATAAAGGCCGCGACATCCGCATCTGGCAGCGTGGTTCTGGTGACCCGGTCCAGGGAACTCGGCGGGATGGCGTTTGGCGCCGACAACACGTACCCGCCTCTACCGGAAACCGTGACCGTCCTGACCAACCACGAAGTCTACGCTTTGTTCGACGAGGCCCGAATCGCCATGGCCGCGCCCAACAACCCGCGGGAACCGTGCGTTCTCATCGAAGCCGACAAGGTTATCCTCGCGACCGGCACCTGCTCGACGCCGCCGCTGGTGGCTGGTGCGGCTCTGCCCGGCGTTCTCGATGCGCGGACGGCATTACATCTTGCGGCGCGCTACGGCGTGCCTCCCGGCAAGCGCACCGTGGTCATCGGCACGGCGCGCGGCGGAGCCGTCGCGGAGCGGCTGGTCGCACTGGGATGCGACATCATCGACGTCATCGATGTTGCAGATGTCGACCGCATCGACGGACGCGACTGCGTTTCGGCGGTCCGCGCCGGCGGACGAAGCATAGCCTGCGACGCGGTCGTTCACGCCAGCCCATGGCGCGCCGATCCCACCTTGCCGTTTCAGGCATGCGCCGATGGCGAGCTTCGGTTGGCCGCCGGCAACCTGCCCGGCCATGTCTCCCAAGTCGGCGCCTGTAGCGAACCGGATGAGGCCGTCTCGTTTGGCCGCGCCCTAAGTCGAGACGCCCTTGTCTGCCCGTGCATGGACGTGACTGTCGACGAAATCCTGGACCTGATCGATCGCGGTATCGGTCATGTGGAGGAGCTGAAACGGCGCTCGACCTGCGGAATGGGTACCTGCCAGGGGGTGCCATGCTGGAGTTATCTGGGCGCCGTCCTTGCCGATGCGACCGGGCGGTCCCTCGACGACATCGGCCATCCGACCTATCGGCCGCCCCGCGCGGCATTGACCGTGGGACAGGCGGCCGGGTTGGCGGAAATCACGGAGGTCGAACCATGAGCCTGCCGAACCGCAGTGAGATCGTTGTCGTCGGCGCCGGCATTCAAGGACTTTTGCTTGCCTTCAATCTCGCGGATCGTGGCAAGACGGATGTCCTCGTTCTGGACGCGGGCTACTGGCAGGGCGGTTCATCGGGACGAAATGGCACGCTCGTGCGCGGCGGTTTTTCGTCGCCCGAATGGACAGGGCTGTTCCAGCACTCGGTCGAACAGTGGAAGGGCCTTTCCTCGCGCCTGCGCCGCAACGTCATGTTTACCCGCCGGGGATACACCATCATCGCGGAATCCGATAAGACGCGCACGATGCTGGATGGCGCCTTCGACACGCAGAAGGCGCTGGGTGTCAAATCGGAGATGCTGACGGAACGACGCCTGAGAGATCTTCTGCCGGCGATCCAACACGGCCGCATCAAAGGCGCCATTCATCTCGCTGAGGGCGGGACCGCGCCGCATCATGCCGTCATGAAGGCGGCGTTGGACGCGGCGCGGGAAAAGAGTGTCCAAATTCATTATCAAACGGCGGTGACGGGTATCGAGACGACGGCGGGCAGGGTATCCGCCGTGTTGGTCGGCGATCAGCGGATCGAGTCCGACCTGACCGTCATCGCCGCCGGCGGCTTCTCCACCGACCTCGCCCGGATGGCGGGCGTGGACCTCGACGCCATGCCTTTCCGTATCGAGGCGGCCGCGACCGAACCGCTGCGGCCCTTGATCTATCCGGCGATCGCCCTGATCGATCGCTTGACCTATCTCCATCAAACCGCGCGCGGTGAAATCGTCGGCGGCAGCGAATTGCCGGGTGAGCGTGGCAAGCGCAATCTCAAATCCACCGCCTATGTCTTGCCGCGTTACGCCAAGCATCTCCTGGAGATGTTCCCGCAACTACGCGACATTCGTATCCTGCGGCAGTGGTCCGGCCTTCTCCATCCGGCACCCGACGGCGGACCGCTGCTGGGAGTCCATCCTGATATCCGTGACCTCTGGTTCTCGGCAGGATGGACATACGGAATCGCGGGCGCGCCAGGCGCGGCGGACCTGTTGTCGAAGGCCATGCTGACGGGCAAGGTCGACAGCCGGATGGCTGCCTTCTCGGTCGATCGTTTTCGGCGCGGAAAGCCTTGCCTGGAAGCGTCCGCCGTCATCGACAACGCCAGCGTGGCGGCGTGACCTCGTAGCGTTTTCGATTTAGACACGGCCTCGATTACGGAATCTTCGAGCCACGGGCCTCGCGCACGCTTTCGCCGAGGCGGGCGATGCCGGCTTCGATCTCCTCGAGCGTGAGGTAACCAAACGCCAGGCGAATGAAGGAGCCGGCGTTGACGTGACGCTTGAGATTGAGGAAGGCGCCTTCCACGTCTGGCATCACGCCGCGCCCGTGGTGCCCGAGGCACAGTCGGCGATATCGCGCATCGGCGCCTTTGTTTTGAAACACACGAGCTGATCGCCAATCCTGAGAAACCTGACGAGGAGAACGCGGTTGTTGCTGCGAACCACTGGGCACCCACTCAACAACAGCTTGTGGCTACAAGCGGCCCTCCGCGTCGAACCGGAAGGATGTCCGCCTTCCACCCAAACGCTGACACCGTGGACCCGCTCTAGGACCACTATTGACCCTACGCGGACGTGTGCTCGTCGAGTGCTTTCGTCATCAGGACGAAAGGGCCCTCAGGGTACGATTGGAATTCGACAAACTCATATCCGAGAGCCTCGTAGAATGGCCGCGCGGTAACTGAGGAATGAACCATCAATTCTGAGATCGCATTTTGTCGCGCGATCTCTTCAATCTCGGCAACAAGTACTTTCCCCAACCCTTGTCTCTGATAGGTGGGCTCTATGAACATCGAACGCAGATAGTCACGTCTTAGCCCCGCCGTGCCAACAAGGTCGACTCCTACAAAGCCAAGAAGAATGTGTTCATTTGCAATTCTTTCAGCGACCGGCTCCGGCTCAAAAATTGAGCACAACAAGTCAATTGACTGTTGATCGTAATCTTTGGAATTCGACACGCGAATAGTACGCCGGATCAGTCCACTAAGCGGAACCGCATCGGCATCCGTTGCTTTGCGAATTTCGATCGGCTTCATCACGGCAACTGTATCCGGTCAAATGCGACGTCCGCAATCGGCCATCCTCCGGCAGGCGGAGCCACAATCGGGACGTCCGGGTTGCTCCGACCAGCGGGCATCATGGTCCGTCGGGCCGCACGCTCAGTTGATGAGTACGCACCTTAAAGCGTTGCAGAACCACGCGCCTGCCGCACGCTCTCGCCAAGACGGGCGATGCCGGCCTCGATTTCGTCGACGGTCGGGTAGCCGAAGGCCAGGCGAATGAACGGGCCGGCGTCGTTACGGATATGGAAGTCCGATCCGTGGGCGATGCTGACCTCGTTTTCCTCCGCGATCTCCTGCACGCGGCCGGGATCGACGTCGTCCGGCAAGCGCACCCAGATGAAGAGGCCGCCGGGCGGATGGGAGAACGAACATTCGTTGCCGAGATGCCGGTTAAGCGCATTCAGCATGGTGTCGCGCTTTTGCTTGAGCGCATCGTTGGCCATCTCGACATGCTGCCAGAGCTTGTCATGCAGATATTCGTAGGTGATGGCCGCCGCGAGCGTATTGGGACCGGCGTCGTGGCGGCGCGCCAAGACCCGTTCCAGGAGCGCCGGCGACGCGGTCAGATAACCGAGCCGGACACCGGGCGCGAAGATCTTGGAAAGCGAACACAGGTAAATGTGCCGGGGATCGTCGTCGAGGGCGTAGAGCGCCGGCTGTTTGTCGCCGTCGAAATGCACATCGCCATAGCAGTTGTCTTCGACGACGATGCAATCGTAACGCCGTGCGAGCTCGATCAGCTTCAGCCGCCGCTCGCGCGACATGACCGCGCCGGTCGGGTTTTGGTATGTCGCGAGCGTGTAGATGAAGGGCGTTGGGCGACCCTCCTGGGCCAACCGCTCCAACGTCTCCGCCAGAGCATCCATGCGCATGCCCTCCTCATCGAGTGGCACGCCGACCATTTCGATGCCCATGGCATCAAAGGCCCTGATGCTGCCGACATAGGAGTATTCCTCCATCACGACGAGGTCGTTGCCCTGGCTCGCGACTTCGGCGGCCAGCGTCACCGCCTGCATCGAGCCGTTGGTCAGGACGATGTGATCGGGATCGATACGCACGCCCTCACGGTCGAACTCGCGCTCGGCCATCAGCCGGCGCATGCCTTCATGACCGAGCTTCCCGGGGTATTGGTTGAGATCCGCGGCCATGGTCGGCAGAACGCGGGCCGCCGCCTCGCCGAAGGCGTCGGCCGGAAAGGTCTCAGGGTTCGTGTTGCCGGTAGCGAAACTGAAACGGATCACGGCGTGATGTCTCCCGTAGAGCGGATCATGGTTAGGTGGAACCGTTTGACGGTCCCATCTAACCATGTGAATTCGCTCTCATCTATGAGAAGAGCAGATTCACCTCCTCCGACGGAATCGCGAAGCGATTCCGTCAAAACAGGATCTGCTCTTGGACGAAGATTCATACTGGCATTGTCGCGGCGACTCAGCTAGCGATGCCTTCCGCTGCTGGTGGACCAGCTTTCTTTTGCCAGACCCGCGAATGGAGATGACGTGATGAAAGTCGGCTATATCGGGCTTGGCGTCATGGGCGGGCCCATGGCGCTCAACATCGCCAAAGCCGGGTTCGACCTGGTGGTGAACGATATCGATCGCGCCAAGGCCGAACCACAGACCGACGCCGGCGCGGTCTGGGCATCGACGCCGCGTGAGGTTGCCGAGGCCGCCGACATCATCCTGACATCGGTGCCCGGCCCGCCCCAGGTCGCCGCCGTCGCCGATGGTCCTGACGGCCTGTTGGCCGGCCTAAGCGATGGCAAAGTCTGGGCGGACATGACGACCAACCGGCCGTCCTTCGTCCGCGAGCTCGGCGACAAGGTGGCCGCCAGGGGTGCCGACATGCTGGACGCACCGGTGACCGGCGCGGTCGACGGCGCGCGGCGCGGCGAACTCACCATCTTTGTCGGCGGCGAGGCGGAAATCCTGGCCCGTTGCCAACCGATCTTCGATGTCATGGGCAAGACCGTCGCAAGCGGCAAGCTTGGCGACGGCAATGTCGTCAAGCTGATCACCAACCAGCTTTGGTTCACCCATGCTCGTATCCTGGGCGAAGGTCTGGCGCTCGGCGCCAAGGCAGGCGTTGACATCCTGGTCCTGTGGGAAGCGATCAAGGCCAGCGTCGGCGACAGTTTTGTCGCCCACCACGATGCGCCCTCCATCTTCGCCGGTCACTACGATCCCTCGTTCTCGGTCGCGCTGTGCCTGAAAGACCTCGGGCTGACGACCGAGCTGGCGCGCGACATCGGCGTTCCCGTCGCGTTGACGGAAAAGGTCGAGGAACTCTTCGGCGACGCGAAGACAGCCTATGGCGGCGACGCGCCGGAGTTGACCGTCGTCAAACTGGTCGAGGACGCCGCCGGTGTCAGCCTGCGCGCCGAGGGTGACTGGGTACCGCATTGGGAGAAATGAACACAACACCATGTCCGGCAAACACGCCCTTGAACTGCGCCATGTCGATATCAACAACTTCCGCGATGTCGGCCAGCTGAAGGTCGGCAAAAAACAAGCACGCTTCGTATGGAGCGGCGGCAGTCCCGTGGTCAACTGGCAGATCCTGGCTGACGCCGCCTATATCCCCGACTGCGAGCCGCGCGCGGCTTACGTAAAGAACAAGCTGGTCGGTCTCGTCGTGTGGTGCCGGCACCATCCCGGCGGCCGTTTTCTTGAACCGGCCATTCCCGGCGAATATGCCATCGATCACGTGATGATCGACAAGCGCCACCAAGGAAAGGGATTCGGCCGCCAACTCATCGACGCGATCGTCGCCGAGTTGTTGGAACAACAAGACTGCCGGCGCATCGTGTTGTCGGTCGATCCAGACAACAAGAGCGCCATCAAGCTATACAAGCGCGCGGGGTTCCGTATCTATGGCCACGACGACGACGGCGATGTCTTGATGGAGTACATTTTGGATGAACGATAGCCGTCAGGGGGAACCTGACCTCCATCTGCGCGATGTCGATCTCGGCAACTACTACCCGATCATGATGCTGGAACTGGCCGACGATCAGCGCGACTACGTCTGGACCAACAGCGGGCCGCTGGCGGAAGCCGCCTATGTGCCGGGCTTCAGGCCGCGCGCGCTGTACCTGGGCAATGACCCGATCGGCCTTGGCCTTTGGGGGCCCTACTATCCCAGTTATGCCTATGAAAGTGCGCCCGAAACCGGTGCCTACATCATCGACCACGTGATGATCGACAAACACCATCAAGGTCGGGGCTTCGGCCGTCGGCTGGTCGAAATGATGATCGCCGAGATGCATGGCATCGCCGATTGCAAGCGCATCCTGCTCGCTGTCGATCCACGTAACGCAAACGCCATCGCGCTCTATCAAAAGCTGGGTTTCGACGATGTCGGCCGCACCCACGAGGATGACGTCCTCATGGAACTGAAGGCAACGGCGACCTGACCGTCACCAACTGACCGACAGTGGCGTGTCCGGCCCCAGGTCGATCGACCGGCCCTGATGCCGGTGATCGAGCTCGATATGAACATGCGGCGCCATCGCAACCTCGACGCGGCACAGCTTGTGATGCGACAGCATTGTCAGGGCCGGCGAAACAGAGGGCGTGACCGTTGAGGTGACCACCACATCGCTCACAGCCTTCGCGCCGCAGGCATGACTTGGACCGCTGCCGTGAGCCGCTAGATCGGGCGGCACGACGAAGACCAGCGGCACGCCGCGCGTCGCTGGTTCATCGGCCAGCAGAATGGCCGATGGCTCGGGCAGATATGCCGGCCGATAGGGGATGTAGGGAAAGGGAACAGCGCCACCGGCTTCCGGGCCGCCACGCAACGCGATACCGAACGGCGAGGCCGCTGTTTCCCGCCACCGTGAGCGCTCATCGAGTTCCGTTGGCTGTGTCGTGGCCGAACAGACTTCCGCGCGGTCCGCCACCCACAGGAGTTCCAGATAGCCATTCTCAAAGAAGACACACCGATTGGCGGTGCCTTGTCCCGGATGATTACGCTGCGTCGAAACCGCAAAACCGGCTTCGGCCAGACGCGCCATCGCGTCTTCGTGCGCGTCGGTCAGGACGAAGATGTGATCGAGACGATAACCCACAATGCCACCTCAACCGGGCGGCAGGTCGGTCAAGACGTACGCGCCTTGGCGTCGATCTCGAAGAGGTCGCCGCGTTCGCGCAGCACCGTATCCAGCCAGTCCGTGCGCATCTCCGGCACCGAGGCCAAAAGCTTGCGGGTGTAGTCCTCTTTCTGCGGCGGCGTGAAGATATCCTCGGTCGGCCCCTGCTCGACGACGCCGCCCTTCCACATCACCACGGTTCGGTCGGCGATATTGCGGACGATGCCGAGGTCGTGGGTGATGAACATGTAAGCGATGTCGGTTTCTTTCTGCAGACGCTCCAGCAGTTCCAGAATGCCAGCGGCGACCACCTGATCCAGGGCCGACGTCACCTCGTCGCAGATAATCATCTCGGGATCGGCGGCAAGCGCGCGCGCGATGCACACGCGCTGCTTCTGTCCGCCGGAAAGCTGACCCGGAAACCGCTCGGCATACTCCGGACCCATGTCAATCTGGGCCAGCAGCTCTCGCACGCGCTCGTCGCGCTTCTTGCCGGTCAGCCCGAAGTAGAAGGACAACGGTCGGCCAATGATCTCGGCCACGGTCTGGCGCGGGTTAATCGCGACATCCGGCATCTGATAGATCATCTGGACCTTGCGCAATTCGTCGCGCTTGCGGTCCTTCAGCGCATGGCTGAACGCCTGACCTTCATATTCGACCACGCCCTTGAACGGCGGCAACAGGCCGGTGACAACACGCGCCAGCGTCGACTTGCCGCTTCCCGACTCGCCCACCACGGCCACGGTTTCACCTTTGGCGATGTGGACGTTGATGTCCTCCAGCACGTTGACCTTGCCGTCATAGCTGGCCGAGACATCCTTGATCGCCAGAAGCGGCGGATCGGGCATCTTAACGTCGACCTTCGGCTTCGGTTCGCCCTTGCGCGCGGAGATCAGCTCCTTCGTATAGGGCTCATGCGGATCTTCCAGGATCTGTTGGGTCTCGCCGACTTCGATCAGGTCGCCGTAACGCAACACCATGATGCGGTCGGCAATCTGGGCGACGACGGCGAGGTCATGGGTGATGTAGAGCGCTGACGTGTTGTTGTTGCGGATGAGGTCACGCACAGTCGCCAGAACCTCGATCTGCGTCGTCACGTCGAGCGCCGTGGTCGGCTCGTCCAACACCAGCAGGTCGGGTCCGCAGGTCATCGCCATGGCCGACATGACGCGTTGCAGCTGGCCGCCGGAGACCTGATGAGGATAACGGGCACCGATTGTTTCGGGCGACGGCAGGTCTAGCCGGGTATAGAGCTCGATCGCACGGGCCGTCGCGTCCTTCTCGTTCATCACCTCGTGACGGATCGCAGTCTCGCAAACCTGGTCGTTCAGACGTTTTGCCGGATTGAACGACGCCGCCGCACTCTGCGCGATGTAGGCGGCGCGCACGCCGCGCATCTCACGGCGCAACTCCTCATCCAGCGTCATCAGATCGGTGCCATCGAAGAAGATCTTGCCGCCGGTAATTTTGCAGCCCGGACGTGCATAGGCCATGGAGGCCAGGCCGATGGTCGACTTGCCGGCGCCGGACTCACCGATCAGGCCGAGCACCTCGCCACGTTTCAATTGCAGATCGACATCGTTGACGATCCGATTTGTGCCGCCTTCGCCGCCCTGGGCTTCGATTCTCAGGGCCTGCATTTCGAGAAGATAGTCGCTCAATGCTCCGCCTCCTCAAACTCTGCGGCCACCGACCGGTTCTGTTTGGCCAAGATGAAATCGACCAGAAGGTTGACGCCCACGGTCAGGATACCAATGGCTGCTGCGGGATAAAGCGGCGCGGCGATGCCATAGGTGATGGCGGCGCTGTTCTCGCGCACCATGCCGCCCCAGTCCGCGTAGGGCGGCTGGATACCGAGGCCCAGGAAGCTCAACGACGCGATGAACAGGAACGCAAAGCTGAAGCGCAGGCCGAACTCGGCGATCAACGGCGTTACCGTGTTCGGCAGAACTTCACGGCGCATGATCCACCACAGGCCCTCGCCGCGCAGGCGCGCCGCCTCGACAAACTCCATGACCGCCACATCCATCGCTATCGCGCGTGACAGACGGAAGACGCGGGTCGAGTCGAGGACCGCGATGACCAGGATCAGGATGTAGATCTCAGACCCCAACACGGAGATGACGACCAGCGCCAGGATCAAGGTCGGGATCGCCATCAGGGCGTCGACGATGCGGCTCAACACCTGATCGATGGCACCGCGTAAGACGGCCGCCGTGAAACCGGCCAGAATGCCCATGGTAAACGACAGGATCGTTGCGATCAGAGCAACCGTGATGGTCGTCTGCGCGCCATAGATCATGCGCGTCAACATGTCGCGGCCAAGCTGATCGCCACCCAGCCAGTGCGCGGCGCTGGGCGGCTCCCACACGCCGGTGACCAGGGCGGTCTCGCCATAGGGCGCGATCCACTGGGCGCAGATCACGACGAACGCGTTGATCAAGATGATGATGACGCCGATCTTCGACGTGATCGGCATTTCGCGAAAGAGGGCCAGTGCTTTTTTCATGGCGACCTACTTCGGATGCCGCAAACGCGGATTGGCGAGAATCGACAGGATGTCGGCAGTCAGATTGAGTCCGACATAGGTCATGGCGAAGATCAGACCACAGGCCTGCACGATCGGTACGTCGCGTTTCGACACCGCGTCGACCATGTATTGCCCCATGCCCGGATAGGTGAAGACCACCTCGACCACGACAACGCCGACAACCAGATAGGCCAAGTTCAAAACCACGACGTTAATGATCGGCGACAGCGCGTTGGGCAGGGCGTGCTGCACGACAACACGCCAATTCTTGATGCCCTTAAGATGCGCCATCTCGATGTAAGGACTGTTCATCACCGAAATGACCGCCGCGCGCGTCATGCGCATCATGTGCGCCAAGACGACCAGGGTAAGCGTTATCGCCGGCAAGATGAGCGCCGCCAGCAACTCGCCGAAATCCATACGGTCGTTGATGTTGGACAGGCTGGGCAGCCAGCCAAGCTTGACCGCGACAAACAGGATGAGGACGTAACCGACAAAGAACTCGGGCACCGAGATGATCATCAGCGTGGAAACCGAGATCGACTTGTCGAACGCCGTGCCCTGCTTGATCGCGGCGATCAGGCCCAGGGTAATCGCGAACGGAACGGCGATGATGGCGGCCAGGCCGGCCAATGTCAGCGTGTTGCCGAATCGCTCGAAGACCTGCTCGGCGATGGGGCGACGGTTGCTCAAAGAACTGCCGAGATCGCCTTGCAGGAAGTTGCCGAGCCATTCGAAGTAACGGATATAGGCCGGACGATCGAGACCCAGTGATGCGCGAATCGCCGCCAGGTTTTCTTCGGTCGCGGCTTGCCCCAGGATCGCCGCGGCAACGTCGCCGGGAAGAATTTCCGTGCCGGCGAAAATAATCACCGATACGACGATCAGGGTTAGGAGGCCGAGCGCCAGGCGCCTTACGATCAGCCCAAACATAACGCCCCCTTCGCTCTAAGGGACGTAAACTGCGCGGCGCGCGGTACCAACCGCACGCGCCAACGCACACCGGGTCTTGCTCTCAAAACGCTCCCCCTTTTTATTCGGGGTCCCTCCGGTACGGCACATTGCATGCCCCATGAGCCGACTCGGGACCTCTCGCTTGGCGATATTGAAGCCGATTGTCCAAACCTTGGGAACCCCCAATGTCAGGAGGGTCGTTCCACCCACATGCTGAAGGCCTCGGATTGCAAGGCTTTTGAAGGGAAATTGACCACTCTTGCTGACAGCCGCGTCACGCGGTGACGGGAACGTACCATTCCTCGCCCCGCACGGTGGTGACGTATTCCGGCCAGTGGAAACCGACTGGCGGATCGAAATCGGGCGGCAGCAACGGCGGTACCCATTTGGCGCCGCCGCGCCCGCCGCCGGTCCGTTCCTCGAACTCGGCACGCGCCTTGTCGAGTTCGTCCGGCTGGGTCAGAAGATCGATGACGGTGGCGCCAATCGTCTTGGCCGCGCATATGACTGTCGGGTCGATGGTCGGCGCATAACCGCCCAGCGCGTTCCACGACCATGCGGGATAATCATACCCGGCCTTCGGCGCTTTCAGCGTGCAACGGCCGACAATCAGACGCACGGTCGGCGTATGCCAGGTCCAGTCGACATAGTCGTCGGACGTGTAGTTCAGTTGCCAGGGCGGCAGTTGCCGTCTGAGTTCCGCCTCACCGTCCTCGGGATCGTTCAACGTGACCATCTCATCCAGTACCGGCTGTTCCATGGGTTCGAAACCCAGGTTCGTTTGTATCTCCCGGCAAAAGGCGATGGCCTCGTCATCATATTGAGGTGGGCCGACCAGCTCGAGATTGCGGTAACACAGACGCGCCATCGCGTGGTTGGGTAAACCGACCCGCGTCTTGGTGACCCATGCCTTGGTCACACGGCAATGAGTCATCGCCGCGACATGCTCGGCGTTCTGGTCGAGGACCTCGGCGATGCGTTGCTGCATCTTCAGATCCGGCGAACGCCAGGAGTACTGGATCTGGCTGAAGCGCGGCGCCAGGTTGTCGGACGTCGCGTCGCCGGTGCCCAGGATCGCCTCGTTTAGCGTCCAGGTGCCGGTGTGCGGCAGCATGGACTCCTTCGTGTACTTCGTCGTCGTGTACATCAGGCACAGCGCATCGTTGGCGCCGGGCGCACGCGCCACCGTGTGCGCGCTCGAGCCGCCGGCCGCCACCATGCCGCGCCACGTCTCCGGCTCTTCGCAGTCGAACGTATAGATGCAGCTCCAATAGCTGCCGCAATGGGTGTCCCAAATCGCCGTGTTGGCGCGCAACGTGCCGTAGGACGGATGAAACGACACCGCGGCGTCCATGTCGTCGTAGTAACCTTTGGCGGCATGCACCGGCTTGGAGCCGCAGACCTTTTCCGCCGGCTCGCCCATGAACTTCAGCCGGCCCTGGATGTCGTGGCTCTCCATCGCCGACTTGGCCGCCAGGATGCCGCCCAGCGCGGCCATGCCGAGCGCCGAATGGGGGTCGGTGTGGCCGGCGGCGGCACGATGCACACCATCGCGCGGTTTCTTGTAGGGCACGCGGTCCTGACAGTTGCCGGGCACCGCGTCATACTCGGCATAGGAACCGATGGTCGGCCCGTCGCCGTTCTGCCACGTCGCGCAAAACGCGGTCGGCATGCCGCCGGTGCCTTCCTCCACATCGAAACCTTCCTGGCGCAGACGGTCGACATACCAAGCCGCAGACTTGTACTCGCGCCACGCAGGCTCGTGGAAATCCCAGATCGTCGCGTGCCAGTCCGACAAGGTCTGACGGTTGCTGTCGACCCAATCGAGCGCCGTTAGTTTTTGTTCCGAGATAGCCATGGCCGTTCCTCTCCAGGTTCGCGCGTTGCGGCCAAGCATGGGACGGCCGGCGCACGGCGGTCAATCGGCGGTTGGGGCACGTTGACCGGCTTGCTAGCATCGCGACGGACCAGCCGGAGGAACGCTTGTGCCCAACCAGCCCCTGAAACCCATCGGCAGCGAGGCGATCGCGCCCTTTACCTATCCCGATACCCTGTTGCGCGCGCAGCGCCAGGAGGGGCCGGAGGGCCTCGACATCGCCCTCTTCGGCATGCCCTTTGACGGCGGCACAATCGCGCGTGACGGCGCGCGCCACGGCCCCAGCCAAATGCGCCAGATGTCGATCAACATCCGCGGCTGCAACATGGCGACCGGCGCTGCGCCGTTCGCTGATTGCCGCATTGCCGATATCGGCGACGCGCCGGTCAACTCCTTCGACCACGAGCAGAGCGTCGACACGATGACGGCATTCTGCAAAGAGATTGCCGACGCGGGCGCTTGGCCGCTGGCCGCCGGCGGCGATCACTTGATCACGCTCCCGGTGCTGCGCGGCACGGTCGATTCGGCCAACCCGGTCGGCCTGGTGCACTTCGATGCGCATCCCGACACCCACGACGCCATCTTCGGCACCAAGCTCAACCACGCGACACCGTTCCGCCGCGCTATCGAGGAAGGTCTGGTCGATCCCAAACGCCACATCATGATCGGCCTGCGCGGGACAACGCGCGAAACCGACGCGGCCCTCGACTGGGCGCACGAACAGGGCATCACCATGATCGATGCCGACATGTTCTTCGACCTCGGCGCCAAGGCGACGGCGGAAAAAGCGCGCGCGGTCGTCGGCGACGGTCCGGTCTATGTCACGCTCGATATCGATGGTGTCGACCCCGCCGACATGCCGGGCACCGGCTCGCCGGAACCGGGCGGCATGCGCATGCGCGACATGCAGGTCATCCTGCGCGGTCTACGCGGTTTGGATATCGTCGGCGGCGACGTCAACGAGGTCTCGCCGCCGCTGGATCCGACCGGCTACACCGCGCTCAATGCCGCCCATCTGATGTTCGAAATTCTGTGCCTAATGGGCGAAAACCGAGCGGCACGAGGGATTTAGCGACTATCCGCTTAGCCAGGCGAACTTGGCGATGAAGATGGCCGCCAGCACCAGGACCGCCGGTTTGGCGTCGCTGAAGCGGCCGGAGGCGAGCTTCAAGACCGCATAGGTGACGAAGCCGAGCGCCAGGCCGTCGGCGATCGAGAAGGTGAACGGCATGGCGATCGCCAGGACGACACCCGGCGCATACTCCGTCACGTCGTTCCAGTCGATTTGGGTCAGCGCCTGGGTCATCAAACACGCGACAAACAAGAGCGCGGGCGCCGTCGCGTAGACCGGCACCGTATCGGCCAGTGGCGACAAGAAAAGTGCGAACATAAACAGGATCGCGACAACCACAGCGGTGAGACCGGTGCGCCCGCCTGCCCTGACACCGGCGGCACTTTCGACATAGCTGGTAACCGGCGATGTGCCGACAAACGCGCCGGCCACCGTCGCGGTCGAATCGGCGATCAAGGCGCGCTTCAGGCGCGGCAGCTTGCCGTCGGCATCCAGCAGATTGGCGCGGTAGGCGACGCCGATCAGCGTGCCCGACGTATCGAAGAGATCGGTGAACAGAAAGGCGATGATGATGGCGATCAGCGCCACATCGAACGCGCCGGCAATATCAAGCTGGAGGAACACCGGCGACGGGTCCGGCGGCATAGCGGCGATTCCCTGGAAGTCGCTGACCCCCATCGCGATACCGACAGCCGTTACCGCAAGGATGCCGATGATGATGGCGCCCGGCACCTTGAGCGCGTCGAGCGCGGCAATGACGATGAAACCGGCCAGGGCCAGGATCACCGTGGTCTGCGTCAGATCGCCCATGGCGACCAGGGTGACGGGGTCGTCGACCACGATGCCGGCGTTCTTGACCGCGATGATGCCCAGGAACAGGCCGATGCCGGCGGCGGTCGCCATCTTCAAAGACTTCGGGATCGAGTTGATGATCCACTCGCGCACCGGCAGGACGGAGATGATGACGAAGGCCACGCCGGAAATGAAAACGGCGCCCAATGCGACCTGCCACGTATGGTCCATGCCGAGCACGACGCCATAGGTGAAGAAGGCGTTCAGCCCCATGCCCGGCGCCTGGGCGATCGGGTAGTTGGCATAAAGGCCCATGATCGCGCAGCCGATCGCGGCTGCGATGCAGGTGCCGACAAAAACGGCGTTAAAGTCCATGCCGGCATCCGACAGGATCGCCGGGTTGACGAAGATGATGTAGGCCATGGTCAGGAACGTCGTGATCCCGGCCAGCACCTCCGTGCGCACGGTCGTGCCGTGCTCTTCCAGTTTGAAGAAGCTGTTCAGCATGGCTTGCCCCCGGCTAGAGCGGATCGTGTTTAGGCGGAACCGTTAGACGGTTCCGCCTAAACACGTGAATCCGCTCTCCCTCTATGAGTAGAGCAGATTCACCTGCTTTGACGGAATCGCAAACCGATTCCATCAAAACTGGATCTGCTCTGGGGCCGCCTACCCCAAGGCAGCCGCAGGCGGCACCGTAGAGCGGATCATGGTTAGGTGGAACCGTCTTACGGTTCCACCTAACCATGTGAATCCGCTCTCCATCCAAGAATAGAGCAGATTCACCTGTCTCGTCGGAATCGCGAAGCGATTCCACCAAAACAGGATCTGCTCTATCAGCCCGGCCAATCCGCTGCCCAGAGCTTGATCCACAGTCCCAAGCTGCTTATAGATGGACCTACCAACTGGCACTTGGTCGTTTGTGAAGGGCCGCCGCTTGACCGCATCCCCGGTCGCGCGGAACGCAAACGAGGGAGTTCGGTGCCATGTTGCCGGTTATCGATGTTTCCAACCTGTCTTCTGCAAACCTTAACGAGCGCCGGGGCGTCGCGCGCGCCCTTGGCGATGCCTATGGTGAAGCAGGCTTTGCCTATATCGCCGAACACGGCATTCCGCAGGCCATCCTGGACGACGCGCTCAATGCCATGCGCGCCTATTTCGCACGACCCGAGAGCGAGAAACGTCTGCTGGCGAGGCGCGAAGGCCAGTATCGCGGCTACGTCCCCGTCATGCCGTTTGGCCAGAACGCCGATGACGCGCCGCCTGCCCTCTACGAAGCCTTTTTGATCGGCCACGACCCCGATCCCGACCATCCGGAAGTCCACGCTACCAAAGGACTCTTCGGTCCCAATGTCTGGCCCAGCGAACCCACTGGTTTCCGTCAGGCGATGACCGCCTATTGGGATGCGGTTTCCGGTTTGTCGGACCGGCTTCTAAGAGCCTTTGCGCTGACCCTCGATCAAGACGAGATGGTCCTGATCGAAAAGTTCAAGCATCCGCTGACCAACATCTCGTTCCTCTACTACCCGCCGCGGCCGGGGACCGAAGAACACGCCCCCGACGACATGAATGGCCATCGCGACACCAACGCGATCACCATTCTGCTGCCAAGCGCTGTCGGCGGGCTGGAGGTCGCGGCACCGGGCGGCGGCTGGATGGAGGCGCCGCCCAAACCGGGCTGCTTTGTCGTCAACATCGGCAACATGATGGAGTGCTGGTCCGGCGGACGGCTGAAGTCGACCTATCACCGTGTGCATCCGCCGCGCGACAAGGAGCGCTATTCAATCGGCTATTTTGCCGTGCCGGATTTCGGCACGGTCGTCGAGCCGCTGCCAGGTCTGCCGGTCACCGGCGCACCCGACGACATGGCGCCGCGCCATGCCGGCAAGGATCTGGCGGCCTTCGTCAAGAAGTTTGACGATGATGTGGACCGCGCCAAGCGCGGCGCTGCCTGAGACGTTCGTGGATTAGTTGGCATCACCGACCTACTCCCCAACCCGGCAGCCGGGTCAGCTTGCTTTGGCGGCGTCCTTGTAAGCCTTCTTTAGCTTGTCGAGCGTGAAGCCTGGTTTCTGGCAGGCATCAAGAATGACCGCCTCGCGGCGCGCCTGAAGGTCGGCGGTCTTGACGACGTCGCGCGCGACGTCGTCTGGAATGACAACCGCGCCATGACAATCGGCATGCACGAGGTCGCCATCGCGCACCACCATGCCCAGCACGTTGACGTCGACGGCAAAGTCGACGAGATGCACGTGGGCATGCGACGGGCCGACCAGCCCGGCAATAGCTTGGAAATCGTCGGCAAACATGTCGAGATCGCGGATGCTGCCGTTGGTCACCGTTCCCAGACAGCCAAACGCCTTGTGGATGTTGGAGTTAACCTCGCCCCAGAACGCGCCGAAGCCGGCTTGCGCGCCATCCAGATCCTGCACCACGCTGATCGCCGGTTTCGGGCCCTTGTCCAGGTAGGCCCAATAACCATGACGTTGGTCGAGCGCCTGTTTTGCCGTTGCCGATGACGGTTCCTTCGCCCGGCAGGTGGCCGTCTTGGCATAGCCGACGATGGGCTTCATCTGAGGCCGCAAACAGAAGAACGGCTCGACGATGAAACCCTTCGACTGGTAGTCGGGTGCCAGAATGTCGAGTGTGTTGCAGATGGTCGGCGTGTCGATCTCGGTGAGCGCGGCAAGCTCTTTGGCGTTCAAGCGTTTGGTCATAGCGGTTCCCTGTGCGGCTGAGTTGGCGAACTTAGAGCATGTCTTCGCGCGATGGCACAAACGTCATGCAGGACAAGGCAGAATGTCGAACGGAAACTTGCCGCCCAGATTACGTGCGCCCGTCTTTTCGATGACAAACGTATCGATCAGGCCGGTGTTCCACAGCGTCTCGAAGTTGCCGACGAAGCCCTCCTCCCACACGACATCGTCGGGCGGGTCTTCGTCATAGGAGAAGTTGAACTCGTCGACCCAGTCGGGCGGCAGGGCGATGCCGAGTTCGTAGCCGATGCACCAGCCAGGCGTACCGGCCATGCCGACGTCTTTGTAGTAGCGGCGTAGCTCCGCGTTGACCTCGCGTACCGGCCTGTCCGCGCGCGCTTCCTTGGCGAACACGTCCCACGACCCCGCCGACTTCTTGTACCAGTCGCACAGGTCGGCCGGCGGCTCGCCCACCCAATAGCCGCGCAGCAGATTGCCGTGATAGCGGAAATAGACACCGCAGGCATCGATCTTCACATGTTCGTTCGCCTGGATGACGCGGCGGCGCGGCATCTGGTGGCCGCCGATCGTGTTGCCGGATTGAATCATGATCGGGATGGCCGAGAGTTCGCCACCGGCATGGTGCATGGCATGCGCCATTTCAGCCTCGACGTCGAGTTCGGTGACGCCCGGCTTTATGGTGCGCCTTGCCGCCTCGTGCCCGAGCGCGCAGATTACCATGGCCCGCTCGATATGGGCGATCTCGGCCGGCGACTTCACGCGCCGCGCGTGACGCAGGATCATGCTGGCGTCGACGACGTCGCAGCCGGCGTCGCGGAACGCCGCCTCGATGGATTCGCTGACCAGTCGGTTCGGCTGGAAGCTGCGCATCTCAAGCCCAACCCGTGTGCCCTGCTTGATCAGGCCGCTTTTCCGAAGCTCGCGCACGATGAACGGTGGCTGGCCTTCGGGGCTGCGGTCATCGAAGAAACGTATGTCTCGGACAACCGAGGTCTTGTAGAGCAGCGGGTCCTCGCCAATGGCGTCGAAATGAATCGGCTCGTCCCAGTCTTGCGCCAGCGCCGTGCCCAAACACGCACCCCAGTTGGACGGCGCGTGGGTGCGGTACCATGCCGCGAAGTACCCATGCAGCCAGCACATATGCGCGGGCGACGTGGCATAAAGGATGTCGATCCCATCGGCCGCCATCATGGCTTTCGCCTTGGCCCAGCGAGCCTCGTATTCGCTGCGGTGAAACGCCAGTTCGACCGCTTCGGCTGTCGCACGGTCGAAACTTCCGGACACCCGCGGCTGCGCCATGCCATTCACTCCCACGTTGATCGGACAGGCCGCTAACGCAGCACAGGCCCGCACGGGCGGCAAGTCCCGATGGCCGCCTTGACAGACCCGCGCAGTTCCCGTGAGGTCAGCGCACATAATCAGGGAGCGGAAGACCATGACCGAGTGGTGGCGGAAGACGGCTGGAGAACTGGCGACGGCGATCGCCGCGAAGAAGGTCAGCGCCGAGGAGGTCATGGAAAGCCATCTCGACCGCGTCGACCAGGTGAACGGCAAGCTGAACGCCATCACGGTCAGAATGGACGAGGAGGCCCGCGCCGGCGCGCGCGCCGCCGATGCGGCGATCGCCGCGGGCGAGTCTCTGGGTCCGCTGCACGGCGTGCCCGTCACGATCAAGGAGAACGTCGACCAGAAGGGCTACGCCACCACCAACGGCGTCGAGGCCTTTGTCGAGGTTGTCGCCGATGACGATTCGCCTGTCGTCGCCAATCTACGCAAGGCGGGCGCCATTCCCATGGGCCGCACCAACACACCGGAGTTCTCACTGCGCTACTTCACCGACAACATCCTGCGCGGTCTGACCCATAATCCCTGGGCCAAGGACCTGACGCCTGGCGGCTCCTCCGGCGGCGCCGGCGCGGCGGTCGCGTCGGGCATGGGCTCGATTGGCCACGGCAACGACTTGGGTGGCTCCGTGCGCTATCCGGCCTACGCTTGCGGCATCGTCGGTATCCGACCATCCATGGGCCGGGTGCCCGCCTTCAACCCAACCCAGACCGAGGAGCGGCCGCCGACCATCCAGCTCATGAGTGTTCAGGGACCCCACTGCCGCAACGTCGCCGACACGCGCCTGGCGCTGGCCGCCATGGCAGCGCGCGATCCGCGCGATCCCTGGTGGGTGCCCGCACCGCTTGACGATGCCGCGCCCCGCACGCCGCGCCGCGCCGCCATCTGCGCCGACCCCGGCGGCGTGGGCGTCGACAAGGATGTGGCGGACGCGGTGCGCAAGGCAGGCGACGCGCTTGCCAACGCGGGTTATGACGTCAAGGAGATCGACGGGCCGGACATCATGATTGCGGCCCGCCTTTGGATGCAGCTCCTGATGACGGAAGCCGGCATCATGATGGAGCCGGCGATCCGCAACTATGGCAGCGACAAGATCAACCGGGTCTACGACCTCTATCAAGAAAGCCAGCCGGCGTTCTTCGGCAACGACGCGCCGGATCAGAGCCTGGAAGGTTACCTGCGCGCACTTGCCGCCCGTGCCGGCGTGGTACGCGATTGGACGATGTTCCTGGAGGAGCACGATCTGTTTGTCGGTCCGGTCTCATGCGAACCGCCGTTCAAGATCGGCGCCGACGAGACGTCCGCCGCGCGCACCGCCGAGATCTGGCGCGCCAACCGGCTGACCTATGGCATGAACCTGACCGGCCTGCCCTCCGCCGCCGTGCCGACCGGGCCGGTCGAGGGCGTGCCCATGGGTGTTCAGATTATCGCCCAGCGTTATCGCGAAGACCTGGCGCTCGATGCCGCGCAAGCGGTCGAAGACGCCTGCGGTATCGCGACACCGATCGATCCAGCCTGGTAGAGGACTTTATTCGGCAGCCGTCGCCTGTGACGGCTTACGGTCCGCGGCCAGGGTGCGCGCCAGATACTTCGAGAACTGGGCGACCGTCCCTTCGAAGTGGGATAGCGGGCCGCGGGCGGCCTTGCGCGAGCGCATGACCTTGGCGAGCTCTGTCGTCGCCAGCGCATCCTCCTCGTTAACCTTGGCGATGAGGTCACGGCGCTGGTCGGCGATATCAGGGTTGTCGGCGACAACCTCATTCCACACGAGATAACCGCCCAGGACCTTCGTCTTCTCGACACCGTCCGGGCGGAACGACAGCCAGTTGTTGGTGCCCGGCCGCATCGCCATGGTGAACGCCGGGAAGACATAGACCATGTACCCGGTCTCGAGCTCTTCTTGCGTCAGTCCTGAGAGGTCGCCGACCGGATTCATCGCATGCGTCTTGCCGCCCAGGAACGCGTCGCCCATGCGGCAACGTTCGTGGGTGAATGAGTTATCAGTCGCCGGGTTCTCGGGAATATAGGTTCCCTTCGCCGGCATCTGGACGCCCACCGTGTCGGCATGCAGGCCGATGTGGTGGTAGTACTCCATGGAGTTTTCGGCGCTGAGTTTCCAGTTGCCGTTCCACGTGGTCTCGTAATGGAAGATCTCCGTCTGATCGGCGATGCGGTAGTTGGCCGATGCCTTCTCCATCGACGCCATGACCGGTTGCAGCGGTTCGGCGTCGTCATCCAGATTGACGAACAGAAAACCCATCCAGTTGTCGAGACGATACTCTGGCAAACTGCACGCCTTTTTATCGAACGCCGCCGAGCCCTCCATGTGCGGGGCGGCGACCAGCCGGCCGTCGGTGCCGTAGACCCAGGCGTGATAGGGGCAGACGAAGCGTTTGGTGTTGCCGCGGTCCTGCACCACCGGCATGTATCGGTGACGGCACACGCTGTTCAAAGCGCGCACCCGCCCGTCGGTGCCGCGCACGATGATCACCGGCTCGCCCATCACATCGATGGTGTAGTAGTCGCCGGGTTCGGGCACATATTCGTCGCGGCCGACACACAACCACGACTTCTCGAAGATCTCGCGAACCTCCAGCGCGTGTAGATCAGGATCGAGGTAGGCCTCGCGCGGCAGCGACCAGCACGCATTGTCCGGTGTCGTCAAATAGGCGCCGAGATCATCGAGCAGGTCGTCGAGGGACTTTACCATCACTAGGCGCAGGTTGCCGCGTTGTCGGCGACCGGTTTGCCGCCCATACGGCCGAGATACCAGGCAACGAAACCGATCGTGCCGCGTTCCCTCAGCGAATAGACGCCGGGCTCATAGCGGCGCGAGTTCACGCCGAGCTGGTTGTCGCCGATGATCTTGGTGTCCTCGACCGTGGTCACGTCCCACATCCACACCAAACGATCGAGGTCGAAGTCTTTGTCCTCGATCGCGTCGTCACGGACCAGCCAACTGACCAGCACATCGGTGTGGGTTGGCGTGACCGGCGTAAAGCGGAACAGCGTCGCGTGGTCGTTGGCCAGATAGACATAGGTCAGCGGGCCGAAGATCAGCAGCGTCTCACCGCCATCCCATTGTTTGAGGTCACCCATCAGCGGCGCTACCGGTTGGCCGTCCTCCGACAGCGTGACGTAGCCGTCGCGGATCGGCTGGCGGAAGACGCCATAGGGCTGCTTCTGGTTCTGCCCCTCGCCCCACGGCCGCAAACCGCGCGTGACGTGTCCCTTGGCTTCCCACTCGGCGGCCCATGCCTCGACAACCTTGTCACGCGCAGGCCGGTCGCGGTTGCCGTCGTTCACATAGGCATTGACCATGGTGTACTCGGGGTGCGCGGGCGCACAGTGATAACACTCGCGGAAGTTCTCGACCGCCAGCTTCCAGTTGCCATCGGTCGGATAACGCTTGATCGCCACGACCTTCGCGGCGTCAAGCCGGTAGGGTTCCATAAACGGCGCGAACGCCTGTTCCATTTCCGAAAAGTCGATGACGTCGGGGTCGTCGTCATCCGCCAGGTTGATGAAGATCATGCCCTGCCAGACGCGGACCTGACAGCGGTGTAAGGGCCAGGCGGCGGGATCGAAGTCATCGGGCATCTGCGTCGCGCGCATCAGCTCGCCTTCCAGGTTCCAGACCCAGGCGTGATAGGGACAGGTCAGCGTGCGGACATTGTCCTTTTCCTTAAGGCAGATACGGCTGCCGCGATGGCGGCAGACGTTGAAGAAGGCCCGCACCTCCTTATCCCGCCCACGCACCAGAATGATGGACTCACCGGCGATCTCATAGGTGATGACGTCGCCGGGGCTCGGGATCGCCGACACATGGTCGACGAAAAGCCACTGCTTGGCGACGATACGCTCGAGATCGCGCTCAAAGATCGACGGATCCGTATAGAACGGCTGTTCCAACGACATGCCCGGCGTTTGGCGGGCGACCAAGTCTTCCAGCGACAGCGCAGGTTCGATCGACATCACGGACCTCCACGAGCCATTTCCCGCGCACTTTCCCGCCGCATGGGGGCGGTCGTCAACAACAATGACAGGTACGAAGACCCGGAATCGTTAGGTCAGCGCTCGGCGAGCGCGAGGCGCAACCCCAACCCGGCAAAGGCGGCCGCGAAGCCGCGCCGGATAACCAGCATCACGGTCGGGCGCTCAACGATGTAATAGCGCGCGTAGGCAGCAAGCAGGCCATAGGCGACAAAGACAACGAAGGTCAGCGCCATGAAGACCAGGGCCAACGTCACCATGTGCAGAGTCGGATGGGCGGCAACCGGATCGACGAACTGCGGCAGAAACGCCACAAAGAAGATCGAGAGCTTCGGGTTCAACAGATTGATGGCGATGCCGCGGCGCACGATCTGACCCATGCGCCGCTGTTTGCCCGCCTCACCGACGGTCAGGGCACCGCCTTCACGCCACGCGCTCCATGCGAGATAAAGGAGATAGGCAACGCCGGCATACCGGACGATGTCGAACGCGAGCGCACTGGTATGAACGATCGCGGCCAAGCCCAGAATAGATGCCGCGATATGGGGCACGATGCCGAGCGTGCAGCCAAAGGCTGCGTAGATACTGGCCCGCCGGCCAAGGCCGATCCCGTTGGCAAGCGTATAGATCACACCGGTTCCAGGCGCGATCACGATCACCAACGCGGTCACCAAAAATTCCCAGCTCATAGGGTCGGCCTACCTTGGCTCCGGCGATCGGTCAATGGCCTAGCCCATCACAAGAACCAGCATGACCGTCTGGACACGCAGGCGGATTCAGGGAAAACGGGGAACCTCAAACAGCATCGTCGCCAACGGCGGCCGCCAAGCGTTCGCAAAAGGTCTGCACCACCTTCAGTCGCGCAAAGCGTTTGTCGTTGCCTTCAACCAGGGTCCAAGGCGCGACTGAAGTGCTGGTGTACTGCACCATGTCGTTGACCGCCTGTTCGTACTCGACCCATTGGTTTCGGTTGCGCCAGTCCTCTTCGGTCAGCTTCCAGCGCTTATAGGGCGTCTTTTCGCGCGCCTTGAAGCGGGAGAGTTGCTCGTTCTTGCTGATGTGGATCCAGTACTTGATCAGGACGATGCCGTGATCGATCAGCTGCTCTTCGAAGTCGTTGATTTCGGCGTAGGAGCGTCGCCATTCGTCTTCGGTGGCGAAACCGTTAATGCGCTCGACCAGCACGCGGCCATACCACGACCGGTCGAACACCGTAACGAGACCGGCGCGCGGCAGCCGCCGCCAAAACCGCCAAAGATAGTGCTGCGCGTTCTCTTCATCGCTTGGTGCGGCGATACCGTGGACCTGCAGATTGCGGGCGTCGAGGCCTTCGTTGATCCGGCGGATGGCGCCGCCCTTACCGGCCGCGTCAGGCCCTTCGAACACCAGGATGCTGGAGACCTTGTCGGCCTTTGCCTTCAGGTGCAGACGATGCAGTTCGGCCTGCTGCTCGACCAGTCGGCTGACGTAATCGTCCTTGTCGAGACGCTTGGTCATGTCGAGCTGGCTCAGGATGGTAATCGACGTTGCCGCGTTGAAACCGGCGCCGTTGTTCTTCTTATGCGACGTGCCCGACTTGTCCTTGCCGTTCTTCTTGTTTTTGGTGTCCTGCTGAGCGGCTGCACAGGCGCCGGGAAGAATCCCGTCATCCACCTGACCCAACCGGCGTTCCAACGCATCGCGCAGGATGGTCGCCACGGTGATCGAGCGATAGTTCGCATCGGTGCCTTCGATCACCGTCCACGGCGCAATGCCCCGGTTGGTCCGCGTAATCACATGCTCGGCCGTATCGATGAACCGGTCGTAGAGGCGCCAGTTCTCCCAATCCCGCTCGGTGACGCGGGCCTTGGTCAACGGATCGCGTTCCAGGTTTTTAAGACGCTCTTCCTGGGCGCCATGGCTTAGATGCATCCAGAATTTCTGGATCTCCGCACCGTCGCGGGCGAGCGCCCGTTCAAAGCGCACGATGCGGGTCATCTCCTTCAGGAACGTCGCTTCGTCCATGGTGCCATGGGCGTGCTCGACAACCGGGCGGGAGTACCAAGCGCTCAGAAACATGCCGACGCGCCCGCGCGGCGGCAGGTCGCGCCAGTAACGCCAAAACTCCGGGCGCTGGTGTTCGTCGTCGGTCGCCTCGTCATAGGCGCGGGTGATCAGCCAGCGCGGGTCCATCCACTCGTTGAGCAGACTGACCGTCTCGCCCTTGCCACCGCCATCGACTCCGGCGAACACCAGGATGACCTGAAATTTCCGGCTCTTGCGCAGCTCATCCTGCAGCTCAAGGAGATCCTGACGCATGGCGTCCGACGACTTCCGGAAGTCTTTCCGCGAAATCGCGCGCCCAAGCTCGGCCGTTTCAAACATGACGTTCCCCCGCGCGGGCGGGTCCTCCCGGGACGTCATCGCGCCCTGGGATCGGCCCGCCCGTCATTGAGACGTCATACTATAGCAAGATAAGGACGCTCCAGTTGACCTAGCTCAATGCGCGCCAAGCGATCGCACGCCAAGCGCGCGGATTCATGACGCCAGACGCTCCAGGTACCAGCTGGCAAAGCTGCTGGAATAACTCTCCTGCGGCGCGTAGGGGCCCGGCAAATAGCGGGTCGAGTTCACGCCCTTCTGGTTGTCGATGATGATCTTGGTGTCCTCGATCGTCGTCACGTCCCACATCCACTTGAGGCGCTCGAGGTCATAGTCCTTTTCCTCAGCATCGGCACGCACATGCCAAGTGACGACCACATCGGAGTGGGTCGCGGAAACCGGCGTGAAGCGGAACATGCACAGATGGTCGGCGCACAGATAGGCATAGGACAGCGCGCCGAAGGTGAACGCGGTCTCGCCGCCGTCCCAATCCGTGAGATTGCCGAGCAACGGCGCGACCGGTTTGCCGTCTTCGGATAGGGTGACATACCCCTCGCGGATTGGCTGGCGCCAATAGCCATAGGGCTGACGCCGGTCCGCGCTGCTGGTCTCGTCGTGACCAACCGGATGGCCGAGGGCGACCGTCTCCTTCTCCCACTCCTTGACTACCGGCTCATAGGTCTCCCAACCCTTATCGCTAGCGCGCACATAGGCGTTGACCATGGTGTATTCGGGATGGGCGGGGATGCAGTGGTAACACTCCCGGAAGTTGTCGACGACAAGCTTCCAGTTGGCTGCCGTTGGATAGACCTCGCGATGCACGATCTTGGTGTCCTCCAGGCGTTGGAGCACAACAAAGCGCTCGAGGTCGTCGGCCATGTCGTCGAACGACGCGACGTCGGGGTCACCTTCCGCCGCCATGCAAATGAAAATCAGGCCGTGCCAGACGCGCACCTGACACTTGTGCAGCGGGAACTTGCCCTTGTCGAAATCGTCGGGCATGCCGCGCGCGCCGACCAGCTTGCCGTCGAGGTCATAGACCCAGGCGTGATAGGGGCAGGTCAACGTCCTGACATTGCCGGATTCCTTCAGGCAGATATGGCTGCCGCGATGGCGGCACACGTTGAAGAACGCGTTGACGGCGCCGTCCTTGCCGCGCACGACGATGATCGATTCCTTGCCGATGTTGTAGAGCAGGAAGTCGCCCTTGTTCGGGATCTCCGAGGTGTGATCGACATAAATCCATGACTTGCCGACGATCTTCTGCAGGTCGCGCTCGAAGATGTCGGGGTCGCAATAGAACGGCTGCTCCAGGGTGAACCCCGGCTTCTGCCGCTTGATGAGGTCCTCAAAGGACACAACGCCGCCGCCATTGTGCATCGCCGTCGCCTCCACGAAAAATGTCTGTAAGGGGCGGGAAACCTAGCGCTTTCGGCACTTCGGCGGCAAGCGAGATTCATTCATGCCTGACATAACCTCATTTATCTGATGGGTTGATCGGCGGCTCGGCCCGACCGGTCGAGACCCTGCCAATCGCACAGGACGTGCGGAATCGGCTGCGCCATGCGGGAAGGGAACCGCCGGATTGGGCGCGCCGCTTCTTCGCTCATCGTCGCGGTTGCTCGCGTTGACGGTCGCAAGGGTCAAATCGATGGCCAGTCCGGCATGCTCCTTCGACCGGCAAGCCGTGCTAGCCTTGGACTCGATGGAACAGACCCCGCCAGCATCTGACTGGGAAACCGATCTTCCCTTCGGCCTGCCTTTCAGTCCGGAGGAGTACCAGGACCGGCTCGCCCGCGTGCGCGCCGCGATGGCCGCCGCCGATCTTGACCTGTTGCTCGTCACGAGCCCTGAGAACATCTATTGGCTGACCGGCTACCGCACCACCGGTTACTACGTCTATCAGCTGCTGGTCGTTCCCGCCGACGGCGAGGCCGTCTTTGTCACCAGCAGGCTTGAAGGCGAAGCGGTTCGCGCGCTGAGCTGGATCAAGGGCAACGTCACCGTCTTCATGGGTGACGACGAGGTCGCCGCCAGCCTGGATGCGGCGCGTAGGGCTTGCGCAACGATCCGACGCTTCGGCTACGAGGAACGCGGCTTTTGGCTGCCGCCGCGCATTCTGGATGCGTTTCGCGAGACCTTCGGACAACGTGCCGGCCTGGCGGCAGGCAACATCATGGAAGACGCGCGGCGCATCAAGTCGCCGGCTGAGATCACCTGTATTCGCGAAGCCGCGCGGATAGCCTCCGTGGGCATGGCCGCCGGTATCGCGGCCGTCGAACCGGGCCGGACCGAGAACGTCATTGCCGGGGCGGTCTTCGCCGCCATGATGGAAGCGGGCGGCGAACAGCCGGCCGGCGGCCCTTATGTGGTGGCGGGGCCGCGCGCGGCGGTGACCCATATGCTGCCGGAGCGCGCGGTCGTTCAGACCGGCGAGCCCGTCTACTTCGAGGTCGGCGGCTGTTACCGCCGCTATTCCGGCTCCCTGATGCGCATGGCCTGTGCCGGCCCGCCATCGAACGAGATGGCCAGCCGGGCCGGCGTCATGATCGAGGCGCTGGAAGCCATGATCGCGGCGATCCGTCCGGGTGTCGCCAGCCAGGATATCGACCGCGCCGGCCGTCAGATCGTTGAAAAGGCGGGGTTCGCGGATTGCTTTCGCCACCGTGCCGGTTACTCCCTGGGCGTCGCCTTCGCGCCCGGCTGGGGTGAAGGGCTGGTGATGGACATCGCCGAGGGTAACGACAGACCGCTTGCCGCCGGCATGGTGTTCCATCTGGTGCCGATGGCCGGCTTCCGCGGCTGGGGCAACATGGGTTTCAGTGAAACCGTGTTGGTTACTGACGAAAGCTGTGAGGTTTTGACTGATATGCCGCGAGAGCTCGCCGTTTGCTGACGTGGGCATTGAGTAGAATGCCCGAATCAACATCACACCCATCAACAACCATGGATCAGGGCCGATGGACCTAGCCGACGACGAGCTGCTGAGCTTCGCCTATGGCTCGAACATGGCGAGCCGGTATCTGCGCCAGGAATGCCCGTCGGCAACCGCCGTCATGCGCGCGGTTCTGCCCAACTACCGCATCGAGTTCCGCCGCTTCTCGACCAATTTGAAGGGCGGGATCAGCACGATCATGGAAGCGCCGGGCCATCTGGTCCATGGCGTCCTCTATCGCATCCGCCACGCCGACTTTGACGCGCTGGATGTTTTGGAGAACCTCGGCGAAGGCCTTTACCGGCGCGAGACGTTCCTGGTCCTTGGCGAGGACGGGCAATGGCATCAAGGTGACCTCTACCGTGTCGCCCATCCGGCCGGACCGTTCAAGGTGGCGCCGTCTTATCTGGCCCTGATGCTGGAAGGCGCGCGCGAACACGCCCTGCCCGATGCCTACGTCAAATCCCTCGAAGCGCTGGCCTAATCACCGCCGCCGGTGACAAGGTTCTGCGCCAGCGCCCGCGCTTCGGCAGCCTGTTCGTCGGTAAGGGCGTCGCCAAAGTCGGCCTCCAGCTGGTGCGCACGGATGTAGTCGAGCCCGGGATCAGTGTTCGCAAGCGCGACAATCGCCCAGGCATAAGCCAGCACCGGGTCCGCATCGACGTCTGTTCCGGTGGCGTAGCGTTCGGCCAGATCAAGTTGCGCGGCAAGCAGCCCCCAGCGCGCGGCCTCCAGCACCTGATCAAATTGGCTGACGCCTTCCGGGCGCATATAGAAGACGCCGTTCGGCTGGCTGGACAGGACATAGACCGCATCGGCCATGCCCGCTTCCTTCGCGTCTTCGAGCAAGGGCAGGCGCAGGTTGTTCATCGGCACAATGCCCCAGCCATCCTTTGCCATCATGGCCAGGCCATAGATGGCCGGGCCATAACCGTGACGTCCGCCGACAAGATACCAGTCCGAAGCGGTCTCCTGGTCGGCCGGGCCGATGCGCGCCAGGCGGTACATGTCGCCCATCAGGGCGCCGGCGGCGGCTTCATCGCGTTCCCCGGCAACTTCAAGCAGCTCGACGGCACGCGCATAGTCGCCGCTTCGGATGGCAAGCCGGGCTTGCTTCACCTCGTCGCTGTCGGTTTCGGGCGACATGCCGGGCCAGGTCCAGTCGGCGTAACCGGCATCGGGAACAATGGTGATGCCCCAGATTTCCGGCGGCACACCTTCGACAATGACGGCAACGCCATCAATCACGCGAACGACGCGTTGGGGCGAACCCGGCCAACCGAGCCAGGATTCCGACATGATCCCATAGAGCCACTTGGCGCTCGGCGTCATCGCCGCGCGTACGGGGTCGTCTTCGGCCGAGAAGGTCGGTCCCTCGGGCGTTGGACCCGCCACGTCGGTCAGGATAGCCGCCACCGCTTCAACACGATGCCTCAGGTTTTCCCAAGGCGGAACGAGAATGAACTGTATCTGGCGGGTTCCACCGCTCTCGCCCGGGTAGATAACAACGCTTATGCCCTGACCTTCGATTGTGTCAGCGCCCGTCTCTCCGGCACCGCCAACAAGCAGCGGCCCGACATAGCGATCGTTAACGTTTTCGAATCGCTCGTCCGTGAAGGCACCAGTCTCGATCAGCTTGTCCGCCACGGCCCGAGGGCTGAGCGAAAACTCATCGGCTCTTGTTTGGTCAGGTGTAATGACAAGTGTGATCAAAACCGCGAGAACGGCGCAACACAAGAAAAACGCGGAGAATTGACGCGGCATCGATCGATGTTTCGTTGAAATGGGCAAAGTCTTACGCATCACGGAACTGTCCTGCTTGATGGATCGACCATAAACGGGCAATGATTGGAGAACAGATCCGAGAACCCTTTGGGCTCACGCTTATTGACATATCGAGTGTCAAAATGCGACTCCTAGAGGCAGATACGGGACAAGAAGCGGAACAACCGCCGTCCGAAAAAATGGAGACGAACAGTCCGTCTGGGTGAGGATACACAACGAAACCATGGCCGAAGCTGGGCATAGCACGGTGGCTGGAAGTAACGAGCCGCTGGTACGTTTTGAGCACGTTCAAAAAACCTATGATGGCGAGATCCTCGTCGTCAAAGACCTCAATCTGAATATTGAGCGTGGTGAATTCATAACGCTGTTGGGGCCATCGGGCTCCGGCAAGACGACGACGTTGATGATGTTGGCGGGTTTCGAGTCCGCGACACATGGCGACATCGTCTTGAACGGCTCGTCTCTGAAGACCGTGCCGCCGCACAAGCGCGACATCGGCATGGTGTTCCAGAACTATGCGCTGTTTCCGCACATGACGGTGTCGGAGAACCTGGCGTTTCCGCTTCAGGCCCGGCGCATGCCGAAGTCCGAGCAAAAGGAAAAGATCCAACGCGCCCTCGATATGGTCGAGCTCGGCGCGTTCGGCACCCGCCGTCCCGGCCAGCTTTCCGGCGGTCAACAGCAGCGTGTCGCCCTGGCCCGCGCCCTGGTGTTCGAGCCACAACTGGTTCTGATGGACGAGCCCCTGGGCGCGCTGGACAAGAACCTGCGCGAGCAGATGCAGCTCGAAATCAAGCATATTCACGAGAACCTTGGCGTGACCGTGGTCTACGTGACTCACGATCAAAGCGAAGCGCTGACCATGTCGAACCGCATTGCGGTGTTCGACGACGGTGTCATTCAGCAGCTCGCGACGCCGAGCCAGCTCTACGAACAACCGGAAAACGCCTTTGTCGCGGCGTTCATCGGCGAGAACAACCGGCTGCTGGGCACCGTCAAGGCGTCCAATGGCGGTATGTGCGAGGTCGACCTGGACAGCGGCGAGCATGTCCGCGCTCTGTCGATCAAGATCGATGGCGTCGGCAGCCGGACGACGTTGTCGCTCAGGCCCGAAAGCGTCACGATCGACCCGTCCGACCAGCAGTGCGACAACGTGTTCGACGCCAAGGTCGAAGAGCTGATCTATCTGGGCGATCACACGCGTGTGCGCGCCAATGTGTGCGGCCACGACGATTTTGTGATCAAGGTGCCACGCACGACCGGCGCACCATCGCTGGCGGAAGGCAACACAATCCGAATCGGCTGGCGGTCCGAAGACTGTCGGGCGTTGGATGCGGCCTCTTGATGAGGCCGATAACAGGGCTGCACAGCGGCCCATCGAAGGAGGCATGCGTGGCGGACGATAACCCCGGTTCGTTCGCCGACACTCCTACTCTGAAGCAAGGGAGAAGCTACAATATGACCCGTTTGTGGAAGACAACGATGGCGGCGCTTGGTGGCGTTGCCGTGATTGGTCTGGCGGGCACGGGTCCCGCCACGGCCGAAGAAACGATAACCGTCGCCTCCTGGGGCGGCGCTTACTCCATGAGCCAGCGCGAGGCCTATTACAAGCCGGCCGCCAAAGAGATCAACCTGACCATTCTGGAAGACGAGTGGACCGGCACGATCCCGGAAATCCGCGTCCAGGTTGAGACCGGCGAGTACAAATGGCACGTGATCGACTCCGAAGGCGGCACCATTCTGGCTGCCTGTGACGAAGGTCTTGCTTACGAGTTCGACTACGAGATGTTCGGTGGCCGTGACGGATTCCTACCGAACGCCGCGCTTGATTGCGGTGTCGGCACGATCTCCTGGGCGACGATCTATGCCTATGACGGCGACGTCTACTCCGATCCGGCGTCCGCGCCATCGACGGTTGACGACTTCTTCGATGTCGAGAAGTTCCCGGGCAAGCGTGGCCTTTATGCCAACGGCTTCGGTCACACCATGCAGATGGCGCTGATCGCCGACGGCGTGTCCGCCGCCGAGCTGGCCAACTACATGAACGACAATCCGCAGGAAGCCATTGATCGGGCGTTCGCCAAGCTCGACTCAATCAAGGACCACGTCATCTATTGGGACTCCGGTGCCATGGCGCCGCAGCTTCTGGCGGATGGTGAAGTGGTCATGACCACCGCCTGGAACGGCCGTATCTACAACGCGGTTGTCGAAGAAGGCAAAAACTTCAAGATCGTCTGGGACGGTCAGGGCATCGACTATGACTATTGGATGATCCCGGCCGGCCATCCCGAGACCGATCTGGGCTTGAAGTTCATCGAGTACGCAAGCCGTCCCGACGTCATGGCCCGTCAGTCCCAGTACATCTCGTACGGACCGACGACCTATGCCGCGGGTGAACTGATCAACCCGGACATCGCCCAGCATCTGCCGACTGCACCGCAGAACACGGGTAATGCCTATTGGGTCGATACGGTCTGGTGGGGCGACCACGTTGAAGAGCTCACAGAGCGTTTCAACGTCTGGCGCAGCCAGTAAGACAAGACTGGTCCGAGGTACGCGGGGTCATTGCTCCGCGTACCTCGTGATCACCGCAAGACCTCGGTGATCGTTCAGGGAGCGAAAGCGTGAGCGCTACGGCAGATTCAGGCAATGTGATGATGACAGCGGACGGTGTTCCGCTGAAGATCAAGCTGCGCCGTGCCGAACGGATGCGCAAAGTCTGGGCTCTCGCCCTCATCGCACCGCTCTTCCTGTTTCTACTCGTAACCTTCATCTATCCGATCGCCGAGCTCCTGACGCTGAGTGTCAAGGAACCGGCCTTCGTCGAGACGCTGCCTGAGACCACGCCCATGCTGGAATCGTGGGACGGTCAAGGCTACCCGCCGGACGAGACCATCGCATCGTTCGCGCGCGAGATCGCACAGGCGCGCGAAGACCGCACGCTGGGCGCTGTCGCGCGGCGTTTGAACTACGACATTTCCGGCTACCGCTCTTTAATCATGAAGACGTCGAAAAAGATCGGCGAGTCCTTGAGTCTGCCGGACGATCAGATGCTCGACGCCTTTATCGATATCGACAGGCGATGGGAAGACACGACCTATTGGGCACCGTTGAAAACGGCGACACCGCCGTTGACCGACTATTATCTGCTTTGGGCTGTCGACCACACGCGCGATGTCGACGGCAACATCGTGTCCGTTGACGATAACCGCAAAATCTATCTCGATGTCCTCTGGCGTACGGTCGAGATCAGCATCTTTGTCACGCTCATCTGCTTCCTGCTCGGCCTGCCGATCTCGTATCTTCTGGCAACTCTGCCGACAGCGAAGAGCAACCTGCTTTTGATCCTGCTGCTGCTGCCGTTCTGGACATCGCTTCTGGTGCGCACGACCGCATGGCTTGTGCTGCTGCAATCAGAGGGCCTGGTGAATGACTTCGGTCTTTGGATCGGTTTGTGGAACGAGCCGCTGGAGCTGATCCGCAACCGGCTCGGGGTCTATATCGCCATGGTGCACATCCTGCTGCCGTTCATGGCCTTGCCCATGTTCTCGGTCATGAAAGGCATCAACCCCTGGCACATGCGCGCAGCGCTGTCGCTCGGCGCGACACCGTTCGCCGCCTTCATGAAGGTCTATCTGCCGCAATGCGTGCCTGGCATTGGCGCCGGTTGCCTGCTCGTCTTCATTCTGTCGCTGGGTTACTACATTACGCCGGCCCTGGTCGGCGGGCCCGACGATCAGATGATCAGCTATTTCATCGTGTCGAACACCAACCAGACCCTGAACTGGGGCTTGGCCGCGGCGCTCAGCGTGATCTTGTTGGCCATGACGCTGGTGATGTTCTTGATGTACAACCGCCTTGTCGGCGTCGACAAGCTGAAGCTGGGATAGAACGATGGCGCTACCCGCTTACGCTGGCCCTTGGGATCGTGTCTGGTACTACATGTTCCGGCTGATCTGCGTTGCGATCTTCTTTTTCCTGATCGCGCCGATCATTGTCATCATGCCGCTGTCGTTCAACGCGGAGCCCTACTTCACCTATCCGATGCCGGGCTTCTCGATCCGGTGGTATGAGGACTTCTTCACCAATCCCCAATGGCTCTTGGGTCTGAAGAACAGCGTCATCATCGGCTTTTTCGCAACGCTCATCGCCTCGGTGCTCGGCACCCTCGCCGCACTCGGCATGAACCGTGCGGTCTTCCCGGGCAAGACGGTCATCCTGGCCGTGTTGATCTCGCCTATGGTCGTGCCGATCGTCATCACCGCCGTCGGCATGTTCTATTTCTACGCTCAGATCGGCCTGACCGGCACGTTGGCGGGTTTGATTTTGGCGCACGCCGCCCTTGGTGTGCCGTTTGTCGTCATCACCGTCAGCGCGACCCTGGTTGGCTTCGACCACAATCTGGTCCGCGCGGGCGCCAGCCTGGGCGGCTCGCCGGTCAACGTGTTCTTCAAGATCACCTTCCCTCTGATTCTGCCCGGCATCGTCTCCGGCGCGCTGTTCGCCTTCATCATCTCGTGGGACGAACTGGTGGTCGCGATCATGTTGGCGACGACCGAGGAACACACCCTGCCGCGCAGGATGTGGAGCGGTATTCGCGAGCTCTTGTCGCCGACCATCACGGCGGTCGCCACCATGCTGATCCTGATCTCCATCTTCTTGATGGTGGTGATGGAAATGCTGCGCCGTCGTACCGAGCGCATGCGCGGCATCCGCAACTAGGACCAACGTCTCTAGACTATCCCGTGTCGGGCGCCGACTTGTGGCGCGCCGATTGCCCTTTGAATGGAACCGAATGCCATGGACGATCTTCTTGTCATCGAGAACGGCGAGCGGGTCGCCGGCACCTTTTCCGAGACCGAAATGGCCGCGCGGCGGACCAAACTCCGCGCCATGATGGCCAAGAACGACATCGACGCTGTCGTCTTCACGTCGATGCACAACATCCACTACTTCAGCGATTTCCTCTATTGCAGCTTCGGCCGGCCCTATGGCCTGGCGGTAACTCAGGATCGCGCGACCGCCATCTGCGCCAACATCGACTACGGCCAGCCTTGGCGGCGCACTGGCGATACGCTGACATATACGGACTGGCGTCGTGACAACTATGTCCGCGCCGTTCAGGAGCTGATTGGTAAGGCGTCACGGATCGGCGTCGAACACGATCACATCTCGGTCGAGAACCTCGACAAGCTGAAGACCGCGATGGACGGCGCCGACTTCGTCGATATCAGCAAGCTCACCATGGCGATGCGCATGCTGAAATCCGACGAGGAGATCGCGCTCATCAAGAGCGCCACCCAGATCGCCGATATCGGCGGCCGGGCGTGCGCCGATGCGGTCGGAGTCGGCGTCGCCGAACACGAGGTGGCGCTTGCCTCAACCGACGCCATGGTGCGCGAGATCGCCCGGCGTCATCCCGATTCCGAGATCCGCGATACCTGGGTCTGGTTCCAGTCGGGCGTCAACACCGATGGCGCCCATAACCCCGTCACCACCCGCAAGATCGAAGCGGGCGACATCCTGAGCCTTAACTGCTTTCCCATGGTCGCCGGCTATTATGTCGCGTTGGAGCGCACGCTCTTCTGCAAGCACGCGTCCGACGAACATATGCGGCTCTGGGAGATCAACTGCGAGGTCTATCGCCGCGGTTTGGAACTGGTGAAGCCGGGCGCGCGCTGCTGCGATATCGCCAACGAACTGAACGGCATCTACGAAGGCTACGGCGTGCTCGACAAACGCACCTTCGGCTACGGCCACTCGTTCGGTGTTCTGTCTCATTACTACGGGCGCGAAGCGGGCCTCGAACTGCGCGAGGATATCGAGACAGAGCTCAAACCCAATATGGTCGTCTCGATCGAGCCCATGATCACGATACCGGAAGGCGCGCCAGGCGCCGGCGGTTACCGCGAACACGACATACTGGTCGTGACTGAGAACGGCGCCGACAACATCACCGGTTTCCCGGTCGGCCCGGAGCACAACATCGTCGGCTGACGCCGCTAGAGAGAGTAGGGCGACGGCGTCTCGCGCCTGAACGGCGCCTCGTCCTGCCATGACCAGGTGAGTTCGCGTCCGTAGCGGTGACCGGCATGAACCGCGTTGGCGATCGTTGCCGGACCGAAACAATCGCCAATCCGTGTCACGTCGACGATACCCGCGTCGGCGAGCTTGCCCGGATCGGCGACCAGAGCATGGTAGAGCCCATCTTCCGGCAGACGCGCCGTCACCAGCACAACCGACGCCGCCTCGTGCTGTCGTTCACGGCCCGTATAGGCGCATGACAACGTCACCTCGCCGTCGGCGATGGCCGACAGCGCATGGGCGGTCACAAGGCGAACGTCTTTTTCCAGAAGTCGTGTTTGAATGAACCCCTGCTCCAGGGTGCGCTCGGCCCAGTTGGCGACCATGTCCTCCGGTGTTACCAAAGTGACCTCGCGTCCCGCATCGGCCAGGCGTTCGGCGATGACGCCGCCCATGTAATAGTGGTCGTCGTCATAGACCAGGACCGGTCCGTCCGGCAAAGCACCATCCATGATGGCATCCGGCGTCAGCACATGCGGCAGATCGGAGCCGGGTAGCGGCCGAAACGCCGTATGCCCGACGCCATCACCACGCCAGCGCGATCCCGTCGCGATCGCCACCCGTGTCGCGCCGAAACCGAGCACGTCGTCGGCCGTGAGTGCGCTTGCCGGATAGACCGCGACATCCGCCATCCGGCCGATCTGATAGGTCCGGTAATCGCGTACGCGTGCCCAGGCGGCGAGCCCCGGAAATGCCGCCGTCTCGCGGGTGACACGACCGCCCAAGTTTTCCGACGCCTCGGCCAGTGTCACGGCATAGCCGCGTTCGCCCAGCACGCGAGCCGCTTCCAGGCCGGCCGGGCCGCCGCCGACGATCAGGAAACTGTCGTCGGTGTCTTTCGCTGGAAAAATCTCCGGGTGCCAGCCGCGGCGAAAACGTTCCCCCTGAGCGGCGTTCTGGGTGCAGCGCATGGGCACGCCAATCTGGTTATGGGCAACGCAGATGTTGCAGCCGATGCATTCACGAATGTCGTCCGGCCGGCCCTCCTCGATCTTCTTGGGCAGGAACGGATCGGCAATTGACGGGCGGACCGCGCCGATCATATCGAGCACGCCGCGCTTGATCTGCGACACCATGGTGTCGGGACTGGTGAAGCGGCCGACACCGACGACCGGCTTCTGCGTCACCGCGCGGCAATGGCGGACATAGTCTTCCTGATACCCTTCGTTGAAAAACCGCGACGGCCCGGCATCGTTGGCGAAGGTCGCGAGGTTGAAATCCCAGAGGTCCGGCAGGTCGGCCAGAATCTCGACGATCTCCTTGGCCTCGCTGTGCGCCTCCAACCCGATCGGGCCAAGAAGTTCGTCGATCGACAGCCGCACCGCGACCGCGCAGGTATCGCCGACCGCATCCTTGGTGTCCGCAATGAGTTCCTTCAAAAGCCGCGCCCGGTTCTCCAGGCTGCCGCCGTATTCGTCGGTTCGCGTGTTGTAACGCGGCGAGATGAAATGCGCGGCGATCGGATCGTCCTCGCCGGAATAGCAATAGACGATGTCGAAGCCGGCTTCCTTTGCCCTGAGCGCGGCGCTGCGGTGCCAGCGGCGCAGCGCCTTGATATCGGCCTTGTCCATGGCGCGCGCCTGGACCGAATGGTCATAACGCACTGGCAGATGCGCCGGGCCCATCGGAACTTCGCGCGAATAGTGGTTCGCCTCGCCCATGCCGTTATGGGTCAGCTCGATGCCGGCAAGCGCGCCGTGCTCGTGCACCATCTCGCACATGCGCGCCAGCAACGGTGTATCTAACTCGTCCCAGATACGCACTTCCGTATCCTGGTAACCCTCTGAACTATAATGGATTTCCGCCTGCTCGGTGCAGACGACGCCCCAGCCGCCCTCGGCTTTTTCGGCCCGCATGGCAAGCCACGTGTTGGGGTACATGTAGCCCATGCCGTTGCAGTGGGGCACCTGATAGAAACGATTCTTCGCCGTCACCGGGCCGAGCTGGACCGGCTCGAACAGGACGTCATAGCGGGCATCGCGGGTCATGGAACGGACTCCTTCGTCAACCGAGACCAAACGCTCGGGCAACCTTCACCCGTGCCTGGCGCACGGCGGATCGAGTCCACCCTGGGAACACCGCCGGACGGCGGCGCGACATCATCATGGCCGGCCCTATCGCCAAAGCAAGTCCAACAATCTCAAGACCGCAAAGCGGTAGACCGGCCGGAAGCAAGTCGTTACACTTCTTGACATATCCACGGACGCTGGCGCTTTCAAGGCGCTTCATCAGCAGAAGCGTCAATTGGGGACCCGCCGTGGTGCAGGTGCATAGCTCGTGTCGCGCCTGCGCAAGGGACCCCGTTACGCCGCCGGCATCACCTGACGTCGCGGCGGCGCAACTCGCCTGAACGCAGGCAAACCGTCGCGGCTGTGTGCCTACCCCGCAAGCATGACCAAGGGAGGCACCCGATGGATATCGACCGATTGATCACCCTTCTTCGTTCCGGCAAGGCATCGCGCCGTCAAGTCAACCAGGCGCTTGCCGCTGTCGGCCTGAGCACGTTCACGGCAGGCATTCTGAACCGGCCGGGCCACGCCGATGACGGCCAGGCCATGTACTTCACCTGGGGCGGCAATCCCTATGAGGAGTTCTTCGCCGGGTACGCTGAGACCTATGGCGGGCTGCCCGACCTCAGCTATTTCGGCGACGAGGACGAGGCTTATGCCAAGATGCTCGGCGGCTTCGAGCCCGATGTCGTCGACCCCTGCTCCTATGAGATCCGACGCTGGTATGACGCCGGGCTGATCACCGAGATCGAGACCGACCGTCTGACCAACTATCCCGACATCATCCCCAGCCTGAAGAACGTCCAGGACGCCCAGATCGACGGCAAAACCATGTGGGTGGCGACCGACTGGGGCATCACCTCTATCGTCTACAGGCCCGATCTGGCGCCGGAATACGTCGACAACGAAAGCTGGTCGATCCTGTGGGACGACAAGTACACGGGCAAACTGTCGAACGACAACAGCGTCATCGATGGCTTCACGGCCGGCGCCATGTATCTGGGCCTTGATCCGTTTAACCTGTCCGATGATGACATCATGCAGGTGCGTGACGCCCTGGTCGCCCAGCGCGAGCTGCTGCTCTACTACGGTCCCAGCCGCACCGACTTTGTCCAGGCCATGGCGTCCGGCGAACTGGTCGCGGGTACCGGCTGGTCATCGTCGATTATGGAACTGCGGGATCAGGGTATCGACGTTCGCATGATGGACCCCAAGGAAGGCGTGATGACCTGGGTCTGCGGCATCTGCCGACACGCCTCGAACGCCGGGCGTAGCGAGGAGATGGTCGAAAAAGCGCACGCGATCATCGACGCGGTGATCAGCCCGGAGGTCGGCTATTACTACATCATGGAAAACGGCTCCGGTTATTCGAACATGAAATCGTTCGAGATGGTGACCGACGAAGAGCTGGCCGAACGTTCCCTGCCGCGCGATCCCGAACAGATGCTGTCACGCGGCATCTTCCAGAACGCCATGGCGAACATGGATGAGATCGCGACCATGTGGGAGGAGATCAAGGCCGGCTACTGATAGAGACCCCCTCACCCAGCTTCGGCTAGGGCGCTAACGCGCCTAAGCCTGCGCATCCCTCTCCCCCCACTAACGTGGGGGCGAGGGACAACAAGACAGGTGATGTCGTTCCCTCTCCCGTTAACGGGAGAGGGAGGGTGAGGGTATCTCATATGTCACCAGCCTTTACGCACCGGTCTCCAGCGCCTCTTCCACAAGGGGCTGCGGCCAGAGCTGCGGCGCTTCGGCCTCGAAAGCCCGGCTTACCTTCAACACCAAATCTTCGCGGTAGGGTGCGGCGACAAGCTGCAGGCCGACCGGCAGGCCATTGCTCGCAAGACCACACGGCACGGACGCGCCGGGCTGGCCGGTCAGGTTGAACGGCAGGGTGAACGGCACCGCATGGTTCCAACGGTGCAGGCTTTGTGAATGGTAGGGCGTCTCGGCGACCGGCGCGGTTGTCGGCAGTGTCGGCGTCACCAACAGGTCATAGGTCTCGTGGAACTGCTTCATGGTGACGCCCAGCCTGGCGCGCGCCACCATGGCGGCGTTGTATTGCTCCAACGTCACGGCGAGGCCGCGCTCGGCGAGGTCGCGGAAACGCGGGTCCAGAAGATCGTGTTTGGCTTCGGGAATGCCACGCAGAATTGACGCGAACCCGGCGAGCCAGTAGTCGGTGAATTGAGGCTCCAGCGGTTCGAACACCGCACCGACCTCCTCGACCTCGGCGCCCAGCTTGCCAAACCGCGCGACGGCCAGGTCGACCAATTGGCGGACCTCCGGATCGACCTTGGCGCCGCCCAGGCCCGGCGCATAGGCAACGCGCCACCCCTTGACGCCGTCGTCCAGGCCGTCACGCCAATCCCTGTCGTCATAGGGCAGTGCGTACCAGTCACGCGCATCGGGCTTGGCCAATTCGTTCAGCATCAAGGCGGCGTCTTCGACCGAGCGGGTCATCGGCCCTTCCGCCGAGGTCGTGCAGAATGCCCCCTCGCGCGGATGGTCGGGCACGCGTCCGAAGTTCGGTTTGATGCCGTAGATGCCGGAATAGCCGGACGGAATGCGGATCGACCCGCCGCCGTCGTTGCCCAGCGCCAGCGCGCCGACGCCCGCCGCGATCGACGCAGCGGCACCGCCGCTCGAGCCTCCCGGGCTGTGGGCGAGCTTCCAGGGGTTGCGCGTATAGCCGAAGAGCGGCCCGTCGGTGATGCCCTTCCAGCCGTATTCCGGGCTCGTCGTCTTGCCCAGGAAAACGGCCCCGGCCTCGCGCAGCCGCGCGACCGACGGCGCGTCAAAGTCACACGGCGTCTCGTCGGTGGTCGCCGAACCGTTGCGCAGTGGCCAACCCTTGAGCGGGATCAGATCCTTGACCGTCACCGGTACACCATCGAGCGCGCCTTGGAGTTCGCCGCTCTGCCACCGTGATTCCGACGCGCGCGCCGCCGCCAACGCCGACTCATGGTCGACGTACTGGAACGCGTTGATCTTGGGTTCGGTTTGATCGAGCCTGTCGAGCGCGGCCTGCGTCACCTCGACCGGCGTTAGAGACCCGTCGCCATAGCGCGCCACCAGTTCGGTTGCAGTCAAGTAAATGATCTCGGTGGACATGGGTTCCCTCGCGAACAACTGGCGGCCGACGGGCTCTTGTCGGGGACCCTACACCATGCTTCGCAAACCTGTCGCGCCGTCGCCGCTTCACACGAACGCGTCGCCGTGTTGCTATAGGGACCACCCTGCCTGCGGAGGAAACGAATGGCGTTGAAGACAACGGTGCGCGAGATGGTCGACAAGGCCAACCAGGAGATCGAGACGGTGCCGGTCGAGACCGCCAAAGCACTGATAGACGATGACGGAACCCAACTGGTCGATATCCGCGATGTCCGTGAACTCGATCGCGAGGGCATGATCCCCGGCGCACTGCACGTACCGCGCGGGATGCTGGAGTTCTGGGTCGATCCCGAAAGCCCCTATCACAAGGACGTCTTCGCCTCAGGCAAGAAGTTCATCTTCTACTGCGCGTCCGCCTGGCGTTCGGCCCTGGCGACAAAAGCGCTCCAGGACATGGGGCTGGAGCCGGTCGCGCATCTAGAGGGCGGGTTCACCGCATGGCAGAAGGCCGGCGGCGACGTCGTCGAGCGGCCCAAGAAGAAGAAGGCCTGACGCCCGACATCCGGCCGGGCGTCAACCGACGTCGCCGAGCCCGGTGCGAAGTTTCTTGAGGGCCAACCGCAGCCGCGACTTGACCGTGCCCAACGGCAGGTCGAGTTCGTCGGCGATCATGGTGTGCGACTTGTCGTCATAGAACGCCATGTTGAGCAGTTTCGCTTGTTCCGGCGGCAGTTCGCCGATCGCCGCCCGCAAGATGTCCGCCAGCTGGCCCGCATTCACCTGTTCGTCAGGTTTGGGCGCGTCGTCTTCGGGATCCGGCGCTGTCGCGGGGTCGCCCATGTCGACCTCCGGCCGCTTTTGCCGGCGCAAGGCATCAATGCGTTTGTTGCGCGCGATGGTAAAGACCCAGGTGCTGACGGCGGCCTTTCTGGCATCGAACTGGTCGGCGCGCCGCCATAGGGTCAGCATCACCTCTTGCATCAAATCCTCGGCCAGAACGTCGCTCGCGCCCAGGCGGCGCAGATAGGATTTTATGCGGGGTCCGAAGTGGTCGAACAACTCGCCGAACGAGTCCTTGTCTCGCTCGCGTGCGATGGCCGCCATGCAGGCTGCCCACCGCTTGCCATTTCTTGGCCCGGCGCCCTGTTTGCCCGTCGTCATGGCAACATCAGACAGCATGACGCGAACCGCTACAATCGGCGATCGCGCGAACGATAGGGTGACACCAGCGGGTTCCTAACGTGTTTGTCGAAAGGTGATACGGCCCCCGCACGGCGCCAGATCACCCCGTTTGAGCGCTTGCGTCCTCACACATGCGTCGCGGAACCGCCTCTGCCACCGATAAACAGCAGGACGATGCCGCCAACGACCAGAACGATGCCCGCGACCTGCCAAAGGCTCAGTACCTCGCGCAGCAGGAAATGGGCGACCAGCATGGTGATGACGATCGTGCCGATGACGATCGCCGGAATCGCGACATTCGCGGCCATCGGCTTGATGCCGCCGACATTGCCGAACAGATAGAAATAGCCGATCTCAGCACCGCCGATGCAAAGCCCCGCCGCCAGGGCGAACAGATAGGTCGATGAGGAGAGCCGGAAGCTGTGACCGCCTTGGGCGAGCAGAAGACCGGCGAAAAGGGCCGACGCACTCAGCGCCGCCACCTGCACACAAATCGTGGCCAGAAGGGTTGTGGTCGCCGTTACCGGCACATGACCGCCGGATACCTTGATGAACAAATTGTAGCCGGCGTAAAGCACGGTCACGAGACACAACACGGCCACGGCCATGGCGCACACTCCCCCTCGTTCATGACGCCTGGATGATGACAGAGGTGGCGGCTAACCGCGAGAGTTCAAAGGGCTCAGCCGTCCTGCATCGCTTCCCGGTACCAGGTGTAAAGCGCGGCGATCGAATGCTCGCTGTTGAGCCCCTGATCGGGATCGATGACCAGAGGTCCGGGGCGGTATCCCTTGCTTGCCAAGCCTTGCTGGACCGATTCGACGAGGCGGACGTCTTCGGCCACGGTCGTTTCCAGGTCCTGCTGCATCAGGCGGGTCAGGACATCGTCGTCATTGCCGCCGGCCGAGAACCAGCCGCGCCAGACCGTTGTGTTGGTAACGTCGTCGGGCCGCCACAGATAGGTGTTCAGCACGTTGCCGGGATAGACCTGGAACGAGAAGGCCGGCCACAGGAACCATGAACTGTAGTCGCCGGCGTGCTCGTTGGCGTCGAGGTCGATCGGATAGGTCATGCGCTCCAGGTTGGCGGAACGCGTGGTGTGACGCAGACAATAGCCGTTCGGCGCGACGTTATAGGTCGCGGGCTCAATGACACCGTTGGCGAAGGTCGGGTGATTGAGCTTGCAGTGATAACACTCCGAATAGTTCTCGACGGTCACCTTCCAGTTGCAGGCTTCGTTCACCGAGACCCAGGATGCCGGCGCCAGGTCGTCGATGTCGGGCACGAAAGCGCGCAGTTCGGCTTCGACGCCCGGGAACCAGTCGGCCATGGGCCGCGCGTCGTCGTCCAGATTGACGAAAACGAACCCGGCGAAAACCTCGGTCCTGACCTCGGTCAGGCAGATTGCGTTCTTGTCGAAGCCGGGCGTGCGTTCGCTGGCCGGTGCGGCGCGCAGCTTGCCGTCGAGACCGTAGCTCCAGGCGTGATAGGGGCAGGTGATGAAGGCGCGGTTGCCGCTGCCCTCAACCAGGCCGTGGGCACGATGCTGGCAGACGTTATAGAACGTGCGCACCGTGCCTTCCCGGTCCCGGATCGCGAACAAGCGCTGGCCCAGAAGCTCGAAGGCCACATAGTCGCCAGGCTTGGAAAGCGCTGAGACATGCCCGGCGTACTGCCAGGTGTGAAAAAAGATCCGCTCGATCTCTTGGCGATAGAGGTCGGCGTCGGTGTAACACCGCGCCTCTAGGGCACGCAGCGGGCCCCCTGCCTCGTCTCGAACACTGACCGCGACATCCGCCATTCACCGGACTCCCGATGGATTCTCAATTCGGCTAAATTTTTGTCCTATTTTTTACCGCGCGTAAAGCCGAAACGACGGGTGTCACCGAAGTCGTTGCCTCCGGTGGGCCCGGCGGTGACTATGGCCTGGAGACAACGCATCGCACGGGGGGACGACACGATGGACAAAGAACGTTTTGAACGCGGGCTGGAGGAGCGCCGCGCGGTCCTGGGCCGGGCCTATGTGGACGCCGCGCTTGAGGCCGCCGACGACTTCAACCGGCCGTTTCAGGAATATGTCACCGAGAACTGCTGGGGCTACGCCTGGGGCGACAAGACGCTCGATCGGCGCACCCGCTCGATCATGAACCTCACCATGATCGCCGCCTTGAACCGCATGCACGAGTGGGAGCTGCACCTGAAGGGCGCGCTGACCAATGGCGTCACCAAGGACGAGATCCAGGCCATCCTGCATCAGATCGCCGTCTATTGCGGCGTGCCGGTGGGCGTCGAGTGTTTCCGCATCGCCAAGCGCGTCTTTGCCGAGCAAGAGGCCGGCGGCGATGACTGACGACGACGCCATCGCCCGTCACTACACCCGGGGCGACCTGGCGCAGCGGATCATGGAAGCCGTGCACCAGGTCGTGCCGGATATGACTGATGTGACGCCGCGCGATCTGGCGCCGGTCGATGAGTTCCACATCGGCGGTGTCAAGGCGACCGAGACGTTCACGGCCAAGCTCGGTCTGCGCCCGGGCATGACCGTCGTCGATGTCGGTTCGGGCATCGGTGGCGCCGCGCGTTTCGTCGCCGATGCGCACGACTGCCACGTCACCGGCATCGACCTGACGCCGGAGTTCTGCGCCGTCGCCACCATGCTGTCGGCGGCAACGGGTTTGAGCGACGTTACCGAGTTCCACGACGGCAGCGCGCTCACCATGCCCTTCCGTGACGAACATTTCGACGCCGCGATGACCCTGCACGTCGCCATGAACATCGACGACAAGGCCGGCCTCTACCGCGAGGTCGCGCGTGTCCTGAAACCGGGCGCCGTCTTCGGCATCTACGACATCATGGTTGGCCCGCAAGGCGGCGATCTCGACTTCCCGGTGCCGTGGTCGGCGACGCCGGCGACCAGCTACCTCGCCACACCCGACGCCATGCGCGCCATGCTGACCGACGCCGGCTTTGTGATCGAGCAGGATGAGGATCGCACCGGCTTCGCCATCGACTTTTTCGAAGGTCTCAAGAAGAGCGCCGCCGAGGGTCCACCACCCCTTGGTCTGCACGTTATCATGGGCGACGACTTCAAGGACAAGGTGACCAACATGGCCAAGAACATCGCCGCCGGTCGCTGCGGACCGCGCGAGATGATCTGCCGCAAGACCTAGGCGTCGGTAGCGTCGTCCAGGATCGCCACCGCCCGCGTCCAGCCGGCGGACGCGGCTTTGATTTTGACCGGGAAGCAGGAGATCGTGAAGCCGTCGCCGGGTAGCGCTTCCAGATTATGCAGCTTTTCCAGGTGGCAATAGCCGATGTCGCGGCCGGCCTTGTGGCCTTCCCAGATGATCGAGGCATCGCCGCTTTCGGCGTAGCGTTCGGCGGTATAGGTGAACGGCGCATCCCACGACCAGGCATCGGTGCCGGTCAGGCGCACGCCGCGCTCCAAGAGATACATGGTCGCGTCGTAACCCATGCCGCAGCCTGAATCGACGTAGCGGTCGCCGCCATAGGCGGCACCGGCCGCCGTGTTGACCACGACGATGTCGAGCGGCTGGAGGTCATGGCCGATGCGCACCAGCTCCGCCTTCACGTCATCGGCGGTCACCACATAACCATCGTCGAAGTGGCGAAAGTCGAGTTTGACGCCAGGGCGGAAGCACCAGTCCAGCGGCACCTCGTCGATCGTGATGGCGCGCTCGGGATCGCTGCCCAACTTGCGGTTCATCGTCGAGGCGAAGTGATAGGGCGCATCCAGGTGGGTGCCGTTATGGGTGATCAGCTCGACCTTCTCGATTGCCCAGCCCTCACCATCCGGCAGATCATCGCCGGCGAGTCCCGGGAAGAACGCGACCATGCGATCGACGCTCATCTGATGGTCGATATAGGTGATCTTCGGGTTGAAGGGCCGGGGATCGGAGATGACGTCGTTTTCGAGTGGCATCGAGATATCGATGAACTGGCGCGCCATGGCGGCAACCTCCGGATATGGACGTAAGAGTTAACGGTCATTGTGCCGCCGACGACGACCTTCGGCTATCCCCACCGAAGACCATGGAACCCCACACGGCATCGTTTCGGCCCGGCGCGGCTTCGATTATGGTGTTCTTCATGGCGGAGGCACCCCAACGCGAACCCATGAGCATGCCGCTCAAGGTGCTCATCGGCGGTGTCCTTGGGATTGCGACCGGCGTGTTTCTGGGCGACGAAGCGTCGTTTCTGGCGCCCGTCGGCAGTGCCTATGTGCTGTTGATTCAGGCGGTCGTCTATCCCTACATCATCGCATCCCTGTTGCGCGGCTTGGGCGGCCTGTCGCCGGCAACGGCGATCAAGCTCTTCAAGCGCGGCTGGCCCTTCTATACGGGGCTATGGGCTCTGGTTCTCGGCGCGACGGCCCTTCTATCCCTTGGCCTGCCGCACGTCGAACAGGATGTCTACAGGCCGCAACCGCCGGTATCGACCTCGGTCAACACGCTCCTGAACATCCTGTTGCCGGCCGATCCGTTTTCCGCGTTGAGCGAGAACCACATGCCGGCGGTTGTCATTTTCTGTTTGATCTTCGGTGCGGCGTTGCAGTTCGTGGACAACAAGCAACGCCTGTTGGACATGCTGGAGACGGTGCGCATGACCAGCATGCAATTCTGGCGCTGGATCGGCGCTCTCGTGCCCTATGCGACGTTCGCCTTGTTCGCGGCTTCCGCGGGATCCATGCCGCTGAGCTCGCTGCCGAAGATCGGGCTCTACCTGGCCTTGCTCCTGTTCTGTTGCATGATGCTGGCACTATGGATTCTTCCGGCCATCCTGTCGGCGTTCGTGCCCGCCAGCTACCGCGAAATCATGCACGATTTGAAGGACGGTCTGACGATCGCGATCGCGACCTCCGTTGTCGCGGCCGCAATCCCCTACATTGTCGAGTCAACGCGCAAGCTGGCCGACCGCTGCAACATCGAAGACGAGAACCGACGCGATCTGATATCGACCAATTTGTCGATCGGCTACGTCATCGCATCAGCCGGTAGTCTGCTGCTTTATCTCTTCGTACTCTTCATGGGATACTACTTCAGCACGTCGATTTCCCTGACCGACAGCATTGTCCTGCCGCTCATCATTCTGTTGTCGAGCGTCGGGTCCTCGGTCTCGGCTCTCGAGTTCATCAACTCCTGGCTCGGCATGCCGCAAGAGACGGTGCACGTCTATCTGGAAACGGGCATGCTGGCGAAGTATCCGAAGATCATTCTGACGCTCATGTCGCTTGCCTTCGTGAGCATTCTCGTGACCCTGAACTTCTACGGCAAGCTCAAGATTCATTTCTTCAAACTGGTTCGCATTGCCTTGCCTCCGCTGGTCATCCTGGCAGCCGGCGCCTGGGGCATCGGTTTTGTGGAACGCAACATTTCACAGTCCCACCCGTTGTCTTACGCCGACTTCTCGTTATCGCCACAAATCACCCGAAACGTCCAAGCTCATGTCGAGGACAGCGCGTCCGGTTCGACTGGTTCCGGCGATGCCGTTGACGGCGAGACGGCTTTCGAACGTATCCAGCGCACCGGCGCACTGCGGGTCGGCATCTTCGATTCCAGTATCCCGTTTTCGTATTACAACGACGACCACGAGCTGGTTGGCTATGACATCGCGTTCGCCTACGAACTGGCCTACGCCCTGGACGTCGACCTTGTCTTCGTGCCGTTCAAGCCGCACCAGATGGCCGACGAATTGATCAATGGACATATCGACATCGCGATGTCCGGTCTCTATGTCACGCAGCAACGATTACGCGATCTCATCATCAGCGATAGCTACCTGAAGAGCGAACCGGCCTTACTGGGGCAAACCAACGTGGTGTCCGGTCTGCTGAGCCGCAACGATATCGAGGCCTATCCCGACCTGACGCTTGGCTCTTACCACGAGCCGTCGCTTCTGAACCGGCTGAAAGCCCGTTTGCCCGACGTCTCGGTCAACGTGGTGCCGCCTTATGAGTCGTTGCCCGACTTTTCGTCGGTCGACGCCGCCGTCTGGTCGCTGGTCAGCGCACGCGCGATGGCCAAGCTGTATGACGGCGTGGCGGCGTCAGTCCCGGAAAACCTCGGCGACCCCTTCGTCTATGTCTTCTACATGGCGCCGGACAACCGGCGTCTGCACATCTTCGTCAACACGCTGGTGCGCGACCTCAAATCTGTCGGCTGGCACGAGCGCCAGGCACAACACTGGCTTGAAGGTCTGGGGGATCAACATCGCGAGCCGCGGTGGAGTATCATGCGTAATGTTCTGGGATGGGGTGTCGACGAGACTGAAACGGGGGCGGGAACGTGACACCGAGACGACGGCTCAGCGGGATGGTTGGTGCGCATGACTAAGCACAGCGCCACGGCAGAGAAGTCGAAGCGCGAACCGATCGGCATGCCCATGAAGGTGCTGATCGGCGGCCTGCTGGGCGTCCTGACCGGCGTATTCTTTGGCGAACACGCGACCGTCCTGGAGCCGATTGGCAGCGCCTACGTTCTGCTGGTTCAAGCCGTCGTCTATCCCTATATCATCGCGTCCCTGCTGCATGGCCTTGGCGCCATGTCGCCGGCAACAGCGGGGCGTCTGTTCCGCCGAGGCTGGGCGACCTATGTGGCGATCTGGGCCATTACACTCGGCACGGTCATTGTGTTGACACTCGGCCTGCCCACGTCCGACCAGCTTGTCTATCGGCCCGCCCACAGCGAGATTCAAACAATCGATTCGTTGCTCGACGTCCTGCTGCCGGCCGATCCGTTTGCGGCGCTCAGCCAGAACCACATGCCGGCGGTCGTGATCTTCTGTCTCATCTTCGGCGCCGCGCTCCAGCATATCGATCAGAAAGACTCGCTGCTGGAGATGCTGGAGACCGTGCGCAAGACAAGCCTGCAATTCTGGCTGTGGACCGCCAAGCTGGTGCCCTACGCGACGTTCGCGCTGTTCGCGACATCGGCGGGCACGCTGCCGGTCAGCTCGCTGCCGAAGATTGGCCTATACCTTGGCCTGCTGACGTTCGGCTGCCTGATCCTGGGGGTCTGGATCCTGCCCGCCATGGTCGCCGCGCTGGCGCCCACGTCCTACCGCGAGATCGTCAAGAACTTGAAGGAGGCGCTGACGATCGCCATTGCGACAACCGTCGTCGCTGCCGCCCTGCCCTATGTCATCGAAATGACGCGCAACCTGGCCGACCGTTGCGGAATCAAGGATGAAGATCGCGCTGACGTCATCGCGACGAACATTTCGATCGCCTACGTCGTCTGCTACGCCGGATCTCTCTTCCTCTATCTCTTCGTGTTGTTCGCCGCCTATTACTTCGGGACGTCGATCGATCTGATGAACAGCGTCGTACTGCCGTTCATCATTCTTCTGTCGAGCGTCGGGTCCTCGGTCGCCGCGTTGTCATTCATCGACGGTTGGCTTGGCCTGCCGCCAGAGACCATCCAGGTCTATGTCGAGACATCGACCTTGGCGCAGTATCCGCAGATCATCCTGTCGCTGTTTGCCATCGCCTTTGTCAGCGTTCTCGTCACCCTCAACTACTATGGCAGGCTGAAGCTCCGTCCCATCAAGCTGCTCGCAACGGTGGCCGTGCCGGTGGTGGTGCTTGCGGCTGGTGCTTGGGGGATGGGCAAGCTGGACAGCATGCTCAACAAGTCGCACCCGCTGTCCTATGCGGAATTCACGCTACCTGGGGCGATCACGCGCGACATCAAGGTTAGCTACGAGGGCATGGACTCGCCCCCACCTGACGATAGCGGAGCGCCAGACGACGAGACCGCCTTCGAACGGATTCAGCGGACCGGGGCCTTGCGCGTCGGCGCCTTCGATTCCAGCATCCCCTTCGTCTATCGCAACAGCGCGGGCAACCTGGTCGGCTACGATATCGCCTTTGCCTATGAGCTGGCGTACGCGCTTGACGTCGATCTCGTGTTTGTCGACTTCACGCCTCAGAACATGCACAAGGAACTGACGGAAGGCCGCTATGATATCGCCGCATCCGGCCTTTATGTGACGGAAGAGCGCCTGCGCGGTCTGGTCGCCTCGGACGCCTATGCGCAAAGCGTGCCCGTCCTGTTCGGCGACGCCAACACGGTCTCGCAGTTTCTCACCCGACAGGACGTACTGAACTACCCCGACGCGACGGTTGGGGTCTATCAGGAGGAGTCGTTGTTGCAACGGCTGAAGCATCGCCTGCCGGATGTGACGATCACCGTCGTACCACCCTATACGACGCTTCCCGATTTCACCCAGATCGACGCCGCCGTCTGGTCGTTGCATGAGGCAAGACCGATCGCCGAGCAGAATGAAGATATCGCCGTCGCCGTAACGGAAAACCTCGGCGAGCCTTTCGTCTACGTCTACTACGTCGCACCGGAAAGCCGACGACTGCGTATCTTTGTCGACGACCTGATCCGAGACCTCAAGGATATCGGCTGGCACGACGAGCAGACCCGTTTCTGGCTGGAAGGTCTCGGCCCGCAACGAACGGAGTCGCGCTGGAGCATCATGCAGAACGTCCTGGGCTGGGGCCTTGACGACGGCGGCGGTTCGAGTCGTTGATCTCGCGGCGCGGCCTGCTCTAGGACGGCAAGTCCAAGGTCTGGTTCAAACGGAGGACAAGCTCGCCGAAACGTACGGTCGGCCGCAATCCGTCGAAGTCCTCATCGTAGCGCATCCACATCGCCAACCGGCGCTGGAACACAGGCGAGCAGTCATAGGCACGATCAAGGGCGTCGAGGGCGCGGTCATGACGGCCAAGCAGGGTGAACGTGCGCGCGACATTGTACTGCACCATACAGTCGTCGGGTCCGATCAACACCGCCCGCTCGGCCCAATCTTGCGCCCGTTGATGCTGACCGAGGTCGGCCAAGACCGCGCTGCCGAAAGCAAGCGCACCGGCGTTGTCGGGATGCGCCTCGATTTCCGGTTCCAATCGCTCGACGCAACGCCGCGCCGCCGCCAAGAACGCCTCATCGCGACCGAGTGCCTGACATTCCTCGGAAAACAAACCAAGAGACCGAAAGTCATTGGGCCGCAATGCCGCCGCACGCTCAAAGAGATCGGCGGCTTCAGCGCGGCGACCTTGCAGGTGACAGTTTCTGGCATAGAAAAAATGCGCTTCGAACAGGTGCGGGCCCAGGCGAATGGCCTGCTCGAACTCGGATGTCGCTTCGTCGTAAAGACCGGCGACATAAAGCGCCAAGCCCTTTGCGGCATAGGCTTCCGCCAGATTGGGGTCAAGCTGCTGCGCACGAAGACTGTAGTTCAAACAGCTTTCGAAACTGGTATCGGGATCGTTCTTCGAGAGATCCATGAAGAGATAGGACTCACAGATCGCGAGCGCGGCATAGGCGAGCGCGTAATCGGCATCGATCTCGATCGCCTTGCCGAACATTTCCTTGGCCAGGCGCAAGCTGTGTTTGTCGATGCCGCGCAGGTAGAAGCCGCGCCCCATCAAGTAGTAATGGTAGGCATCCATGATCGTCGTCGACCGGCTGACGATACCTTTGAGTTCCTCCGGCAGGAGTTTCACCGTCAGCACGTCGACGATGTTTTCGGCGATCTCGTCCTGCAGCGCGAACATATCGTCGAGGCTGCGGTCATAGCGTTGCGCCCACAGTTGACCGCCGGTGGTGCCGTCCACCAGCTGTGCCGTGATACGCACCCGCCCGGCCGCCTTGCGAACGCTGCCCTCAAGGACATAACGGACGTTCAGCGCACGGGCCACTTGCTGCGCGTCCAGATGTTTGCCCTTGAACGTGAAGGCACTGTTGCGCGCCGCGACAAACAGCGCGGAGATGCGCGAGAGATCGGTGATGATGTCTTCGGCCAAGCCGTCGGCGAAGAAATCCTGTTCGGTGTCCGCGGTCATGTTCTCAAACGGCAGCACCGCGATCGACGGTGCTTCGGGCAGCCCGTTTGTCCAGCCGCCGCCACGACTGGGCTCAACCGGTGGCGCAACCGGTGAAACACCGTTGTGCCGCTGGTGGCGTATCGCCTGATAGAGGGCAACCGTCTCATGCTCCGGCGTGACCACAAGTTCGCGCTGAAGGCGCTCTTTGAATGTCTCGAATAGCTTCAGCGCCTGCGCGCCGTCGCCGCGGTCGGCAAGCCCTTGCATCAGGGTGCGGCAGGCCGCCTCGTGAAGGGGATCGAGCGAAAGCAGGCGCCGTGCGGCAGTCATGGCGAGGTCACGCCGGCCATCGGCCAAGGCCTGTGTCATCATGCGGTTCGACGCCTCGCTTGCCTTATCGCGCAAGCGCTGGCGCTCGACCAACAGCCAGTCCTCGAACGCGCCATGGCGCACCTGAACCCCGTCAAGCAGGTCGCCACGATAGAGTTCCGCCGCCTGCAGGCTGGCCTCCAGCGTGGCCTGGCTCATCAACTCTTCGAACGCCACCACATCGACTGCGACCGCATCATGAGCAAGTGTAATCGATTGGCGATTCGCGATAAGCGGTGCTGAAGAAACACCCTCTAAAGCGCGGCGCAGGCGCAGCAGAGCCTGCTTCAGGCTGTCTCGCGCCTGCTTGTCGCCGGCCTCGCTCCAGAGCATCGACGCAAGCTTGTCGCGCGGCCATGGCACACCCGGCGACATGGCCAAAAATCCAAGGAGAGCGCGGTCCTTCTGGCCTTTGAGTTCGATGATATCACCGCTGTCGTCGCGCACGACAAACCCACCCAGCAGCGCGATCTGCAACCGGGTCGACGATGGTCGATCGGTGAGCGCTTTATCCAATGATCTACCCATCAAGGCGGCGTCCATCGATTTAACGATGGTTTCACGGTCGAGACCACCGACGATTTACGACACCGCGCCAAGATCCACACCTGAGACTGAAAAAGCCGGTGAGGCGGACGAGTAGCGTCATCTGGTGCGTCGCGCCGCCTTACGCGCGATGGAGGGAGCGTATCAGTGCAGGCACAGGCAGTTGCGTTGTCGTTGGCCTTGGGTTCGGCGGTTTGTTACGTCGTCGCGACCTATGGCATGAAGTTGTTTTCGACCAGTGCGTCGGTTACCGCGTTTTTCATCATCGCGTTTACCTTGGCGGGTGCCGCAACGTTGGAAATCTTCGCGCTCAAGATCGAGCGTGTCGGTTTCATGTACATCGCCATCCTGGGCATCGAAGTGGTGCTCATCGCGTTGGTGTCGATTTTCATTCTGGGTGAATCGTTCTCAACCAGAGAGCTTGCCGGCCTGGGCGGCATCATCATCGGCTTGGCGTTGTTAAGCGTGTGATGGCGCTTGACCTCGCTGGTCCCGGGGCGCCTCGCTGACGGGCCGCCCCGGGAACCTCATGCAAAAGCGATGGCGTCGCCTCAGGGCGTGTCGGACGTTGAAGGCCGCAGGCGGCGCACGGCGTGCCACAGTGCCGGCACGATACAGGCGGCAAGCGCGATCTTGATGAGATCGGTCACGATGAAGGGCCCGACGCCATAGGCGAACGCCTTGTCGATCCCGAACAGGTAGGCGAGCCAAAGGGCGCCGAGCGCCAGCAGGGCAACCTCGGCCACCAGCATGACGCCGAACAGGCGAAACGGATTGCGGTCCCAGCCCTTGTCAGCGGCCCAGCCGACCATGGCGGCGGCGATGACATAGCCGACCAGATAACCGCCGGTCGGGCCGACCATATAGGCAACGCCGATGCCACGCTCCGGCGTGCCCTGAAACACCGGCAAGCCAAGCGCGCCCTCCAAGAGATAAAGCGCCACCGTCGCGACCGCCAACCGCCTGCCGAATGCCGCAGCGATGGTGAAAAGCGCCAGCGTCTGCAGCGACGCATCGACCGGCCACAACGGCACCTTGACCTTGGCCGAAAGCGCCAGCACGGCCGTGCCAAGCAGCGCCAGCAGCGCGTACCAGGCAAGCCGCCGGACCGTCTCGTGAGGAACAAAGGTATCGATCAGGGAGCGGGGCTCCGCGGAAACTGTCATGGCACATCCTAAGGTTGAAGGCGGCGGCGGGCGCTCAGATAGAACAGCCGCGGCAGCCAACGCAAGAGCCGATTGATTGAGGACGTGATACCGACCGGCCGCCCAACTGGCACCACCCGGCGGATTCTGATATCCCGTTCTGAACGCGCCCGTAGCTCAGCCGGATAGAGCACAGGATTCCTAATCCTGGGGTCGCAGGTTCGAGTCCTGCCGGGCGCGCCATCGATCACAACCGGGTCAGGATCGCGAGGGCAAGGATTTCGTGAGGCCCGGTGCGTGCTATCTTCGGCGTCTTAGTCAACCTGGGCAGCCCCCTTATGGCGAACATCACGGTCAAACTCTTTGCCTCGCTGGGCGAGTACCTGCCGCCCGAAGCCAAGGACAACGCCATCATGATCGCGCTGCCCAAAGACGGCACCGTCGGCGCGGCGATCGACGAACTGAAGGTGCCGACCGAACGCTGCCATCTGGTGCTGCTGAACGGCGTCTTCGTGCCACCGGCCCAGCGCGCATCGGCGGCGCTGGCGGATGGCGATACGGTCGCGATCTGGCCCCCGGTCGCCGGCGGTTGACTGGTTCCTCGCGCGAAACAACCGGGCGTGTCGTCAAGGACATGGCCCTGACGCCGGCCGATTTCGTTCGTCTGCTGCCCCGGGCACTTGACGGCTGGGACTATGAGGCAGGCCCTGGCGGGGCGACCATCGGGACCGCCGAGCGCGGCGTCACAATTACACTGACCGAGATGCCGCGGCGCGTGATCACAAGCCTCTTGAGCATCGAGCTCAGCAAGGTGGACATTGCCTTTCACGGCCTCGACCCTGACGAGCAAAAAAGTTTCCTAGAGCGCTTCGACCGGACCTTCCAGCGTGGCGGCGGTTAGATCCGCCGGGCCCGCGCCCCGGCCGGGACTGCCACATCACGAAACCGCCCCGGCCCCGGATAGACATTTCCCTCCGCGTCCCTGTTTCGTCTAGTATGCCTCTCCAAGAGCAATACATGGGGCAAGAAGGGGCAATCATGCACAAATCACTGCTCATCGATCCTGAGAAATGCACCGGCTGTTTGCAGTGCGAAATGGCCTGTTCGCTGGACAACGAAGGGGTCTTCAACCCAACGAAATCACGCATCAAGGTCTTCCGGTTTCACGACCAGGGGCGCGCGGTGCCCTATACCTGCACCCAGTGCGCGGAGGCCTGGTGCGCCGAGGCCTGCCCGGTCGATGCGCTCGTCCGCAGCAAGGCGACCGGCGCGGTCGAGGTGCTGAACGACGTCTGTGTCGGCTGCAAGGTCTGCACCATCGCCTGCCCCTTCGGCACCATCAACTACAACCAGGCAACCGGCAAGGTGATCAAGTGCGATCTGTGCGAAGGCGATCCCGAGTGCGCCAAGGCCTGCCCGACCGAGGCGATCACCTATGTGGACGCCAACTGGACCGGCTTGGACAAGATGCGCCAGTGGGCCGACAAGACCGACAACGCCCCCCAGGCTTCGGCGTAGAGAGATAGAGGGAGACGAGATCATGGCATGGACAGGACAGATCCTGAGAGTCGACCTGACGAACGGCACCTGCAAGGCCGAACCTCTCAACATGGAATGGGCGCGCAAGTATCTGGGCCAACGCGGCCTCGCGACCAAATATCTGACGGAGGAGATCGATCCCAAGGTCGACCCGATGTCGCCCGACAACAAGATGATCATGACGACCGGCCCGTTGACCGGCACCTGCGCCTCGACCGCCGGCCGTTATTCGGTCGTCACCAAAGGCGCGCTGACCGGCGCGATCGCGTGCTCGAACTCCGGCGGCTTCTTCGGCAACGAAATGAAGAACGCCGGCTGGGACATGGTCATCTTCGAGGGCAAGTCGCCCAACCCGGTCTACATGCTGATCGAAGATGACGCCGCCCAGCTGATCGACGCCGGCGACTACTGGGGCAAGTCGTGCTGGGATACCGAAGAAGGCATCAAGGAAAAGCACGGTGATCCCCTGATCCGCGTCGCCTCGATCGGCGTCTCCGGCGAAAAGGGCGTCAAGATCGCCTGCGTCGTCAACGACATGGACCGTGCGGCCGGGCGTTCCGGCGTCGGCGCAGTGATGGGTTCGAAGAACCTGAAGGCCGTCGCCATCCGCGGCACCAAAGGCGTTCCGGTCAAGGACACCAAGGCCTTCATGGCCGCCACCGCCGCCGGCAAGGAAGTCCTGGCCGGCAACGCGGTGACCGGCGAGGGCCTGCCGGCTTATGGCACCCAGGTCTTGATGAACGTGATCAACGAGACCGGCGCGTTGCCGACCCGCAACCACCGGGACGTGCAGTTCGAAGGCGCCGGCGACATCTCGGCCGAGGCCATGGTCGCCAAGCGCGACAGCGACGGCAAGGCGAACCTGATCACCAACGCCGCGTGTTTCGCCTGCACCATCGCGTGCGGGCGCGTGTCGCAGATCGAGCGCACCCACTATACGGTGAAGGATCGCCCGCAATACCAGAAGGTCTCCGGCGGTCTGGAGTACGAAGCGGCCTGGGCCCTGGGCGCGGCGACAGGCGTCAACGATCTGGACGCGCTGACCTTCGCCAACTTCATCTGCAACGAGCAGGGCATGGACCCGATCTCGCTCGGCGCCACGGTTGGTGCGGCGATGGAGCTTTATGAAGACGGCGTGCTGACCACCGCGCAGACCGGCGGCATCGAGCTCAAGTTCGGCAGCGCCGAAGCGCTGACGACGGTCACCGAGCAATGCGGCCTGGGCGAAGGTTTCGGTGCTGAGATCGGCCTCGGCTCGAAGCTCTTCTGCGAGAAGTACGGCAAGCCTGAACTCTCCATGAGCGTCAAGGGCCAGGAGTTCCCGGCCTATGATTCCCGTGGCATTCAGGGCATGGGTCTGGCCTACGCCACCTCCAACCGCGGTGCCTGCCATCTGCGCGGCTATACGGTGGCATCGGAAGTCCTCGGCATTCCCGAAAAGACCGACCCCTTGGTCCCGGACGGCAAGGCCGGCCTGGTCAAGGCGTTCCAGGACGCGACGGCGGTCTTCGATTCGGCCGGCATCTGCATCTTCACCTCGTTCGCCTGGACCCTCGACGACGTAGCGCCGCAGATCGACGCGGCCTGCGAAGGCGAGTGGACCGTCGACTACCTCTTGGAGGTCGGCGAGCGAATCTGGAACATGGAGCGGCAGTTCAACCTGGCGGCCGGTTTCACCGGCAAGGACGACAACCTGCCGCAACGGCTCCTGAAGGACGCGGCCAAGACCGGCCCGGCCGAAGGCCTGACCAACCAGCTCGACAAGATGCTGCCGGAATACTACGAGGCACGCGGCTGGACCCCGGACGGCGTGCCGACCAACGAGACGCTCAGCCGCCTGGCGGTCTGATCCTGCATTAAGCTAGCGCGGGCGCTTCCCTAGGGGAGCGCCCGCGTTTTCTATTCCACCACAAAGGTCGGCGTGAACGAGGCGGGCGCAAGCGACTCGGTCGTGCCGATGACGTCGACATTGTCCGGCGTCACCATCTGGATCGCCGGGCCGACGTGCAGGATCTTCAGCTCGCCCTCCAGCATGCGCACCGCCTGGTCGATGCCGAGGCGGCCCTGCAGCACCGGGAAATCAGTCGGGGCGGCGAGGATGCGTTCGCGCTTGATGCCGCGGTAGACCGCGTGGGTGAAGTAGTCGGCCAGGACCTGGATGTCGTCGGAGAGACCACGCGCGCGTAAGACGCTCACCGCCGCCTCGGCGGTCACGGCGCTGCCGACGATGTAGTCGACATCCGGGCGTTCCTCGAGCGCCTCTTCGACCAGGATCAGCTGGATTTCCTTGCCGGTGTCGCCGTACTTGGTGACGACGATCTCAGCCGAGCTCGCCTCGAGCCCGCCGCGGAACCCCTCCTCGACGAACGGCACCCAACCCGAGCCGTCGGGTCCGGGGAACCACGCGACCTTGACCGGATCCGAGCCCGCCGGATGCCGTTCGGCCAGATAGTCGCCGACCATGCGGCCCATGGTCACCCACCACACGCCGGTCTTGGCCGTGACGCCGGGATCGGCGATATCGTTGACGACGGCGATGACGGGGATGTCGGCGGCGATCTCCAGCACCGTCTCGGTCAGGCCGTCGAAACTGACCGTGCCCAGCAACAGGATGTCCGCGTTCTCCGAGCATTCGCGGACCTGGGCGATCTGGCGCTCGACATTGGGGTAACCACCGGCCTCGACGACTTCGAGGTGAACGCCCAGCCGGCGCGCCTCCTCGACCATGCCGTAGTTGACGGAAATCCAATAGGAGTCCTTCAGGTGCGGATAGGAGGCACAGATGCGCCACGGCTGGGACACCGCCGCCAACGGCTCATAATCAAGCGTCGTCGACGGGCTGCGGTAGTTGAACGGCTCCGACCACGCCTCGACGCTCCAGGTCTCCTGGGCGTGAGCAGGGCCCACACCCAGCACCAGCCCACAGACCGCGAGAACGCTTAACCTGGCGATGCGTTTTCGGTAAACCGAGATCATGGGCTATCATGGCATACCGGCTTCACGACACGAAAGCCGGACGGGAGGCATAACGTGTGGCGGCTTGGCATTGGCGGGCGTCTGTTTATCGCGTTCGCCGGCATCACGGCATTTTCGCTGATCGGCGGTCTGATCGGCTGGTGGATCCTGTCCCATGTGGAAGAGGCCCAGTCGACGATCACCGAACGCGCGCTGCCCGCGGTTGCCGACGCCCATAAGATCGCCGATCTCGCCGGCCAGATCATCGCCGGCGGCGCGGTGCTGGACAACACGGAGTCCCAGGAACAGCGGGTCGCCGAAGCCGACCGGCTGTTCGCCCGCGCCGACGAACTGCAGGACCTGCTGAACCGCATGGTCGCCTATGGCTATGACGATGACGATGTCGCGCCGGTGCGTGCGCTCGCCGGCAGCCTGATCGAGAACCTTCATAGCCAGAACGCATTGGTTGAGGAACGCCTGGCGCTGGACGAAACCTTCGCCGAACGCATCGGCGCCAGCCTGGAAGCCGCGACCGAACTCTATAACCTATCGGAGACTCTGGTCGCCAACGCGTCCGCCGGCACGACGGCGGTCATCTCCAACCTCTACGAAATCGTCGAAGGCGACGACGGACCGGAACGTTCGCTCGGCGCACTCGATCGCCTGCTCGAACAAGACATCTTTCTCTTGGAGCGCATGTTCGAACTCCGGCTGCGCAGTTCCGAAGTCGGCCTTTTGTTGAACCAGCTCAACCGCACGGCGACAACCGACGAGGTCGACTGGCTGGAAACGACCTATGCCCACAACGTCGGCATCATCGAGCGGCGGGTGCAGAGCATCCAGGATCCGGTCCGCCTGGTGCAGGCCGGCGACTATGTCGCGCAGTTAGTTCGGGTCCACCCAGGCGGCACCGACGATGTCTTCGCACTGCGCGAACGCGTCCTGGCGATCCGCGCCAACCTGGATGCGCTGACAGCACAGAACCAGACGGTGTCGCTGCAGATGCGCGACCGGGTCGACCAGCTTGTCGCGGGGTCGGAGGCCCTGGTCCGCTCCGCCGAGACGGCGGTCGATCGCGCCTTCGGCGTCGGCGGCGTGACGCTGGTCGTGCAGACCGTCATCTTTCTGGCCATCGCCGCGCTGATCGTCTGGCTCTATGTCAACCGCAACCTGATCCGGCGCCTGACCGGGCTGGCCGATGTCATGAACAAACTGGCCCAGGGTGACCTGGCGGTCCCGGTGCCGGTCTCCGGGCGCGACGAACTCACCCGCATGGCCGAGACCGTGCAGGTCTTCAAGGATCAGGCGATCGTCAAGCGCAGCCTGGAAGAAGAACGCGTGCGCACGGAGATCGAGCTGCGTCGGCACAAGAGCGAGCTGGAGGAACTGGTCAGGGAACGGACCGCGCAGCTGATCGAGGCCAACGACCGTCTGAAGCTGGAAGCCGAAAGCCATGACGCGGCCCGTGATCGCGCCGAGCGGGCCAACCAGGCGAAGTCGGAATTCCTCGCCGCCATGAGCCACGAGATCCGCACGCCCATGAACGGCATCCTCGGCATGCTGCGCATCCTCGAGCACAGCCCGATGAGCGACAGCCAGCGCGAGCGGCTCTCTATTATTCGGTCGGCGAGCCACACCCTGCTCGGCATCCTCAACGACATCCTCGACTATTCGAAGATCGAGAGCGGGCGTATGGACATCGACGAAGTCACCTTCGACCTGCGCTCGCTGATCGACGACATCAGCGCGCTCATGCGGTTCCGCGCGCGCGAAAAGGGCCTGAACCTCGCAACATCGGTGGCGGACGATGTGCCGGCGGCGATCGTTGGCGACTCCGGCAAGCTCAGTCAGGTGCTGCTCAATCTGATCGGCAACGGCATCAAGTTCACCGAACACGGCGCGGTCGACCTGACCGTGAGCGAGGTCGCGGCCAAGGGCCGCCACACCCTGCGCTTCGATGTCACCGACAGCGGTATCGGCATCGCCGACGACGATCAGCGCCATCTGTTCGACGCGTTCTTCCAGGCCAGCCCGGCGGCAGGGCGCGCCCAGGAAGGCACCGGCCTGGGGCTCGCGATCTCCAAACGCCTGGTCGAAATCATGGGCGGGCGGATCGGTGTTGAAAGTCAGGCGGGCAAAGGCAGCCGCTTCTGGTTCGAATTGACCTTTGATGAAGGCAGCGCCGACAACATCCTGCGCCACGGCGATGAACTGCCCGGCATCGACAAACGCCTGGGATCACGCCGCATCCTGGTGGTCGAAGACAACGCGATCAACGGCGCGGTGGTCGAGACGTTCCTGCAGCACATGGGTCATGAGCCGGTGATGGCGTTGACCGGCGAAGAGGCGGTCGACCTGGTCGCCGAGAACGACTTCGACGCGGTGTTGATGGATATCAGCCTGCCGGGCATCGACGGCATCGAGGCGACACGCCAGATCCGCCACATGGATGATCGCGCACGCAGCGCCGTGCCGGTCATCGCCATGTCAGCGCACGTTTTCAGGAGTGAGATCAGTCAGCACCTCGATGCCGGTATGGATGCCTTTGTCGGCAAGCCGATGTCGCCGGAACTGCTGGCCGAGACCCTGGCGAAGGTCATCCTGGAAGGGCGTCATGGTTTGGTTGTCGTTGCCAGCGACGACGAGAGTGAGGACGGCGGCGAGCAACCCTTGCTCGACGAGCGGGTGCTGCAACAGGACCGCCAGGCGTTGGGCGACGTGCGGCTCGACCACCTGATCGCCACCTTTGCCGCGACCGCGCCCAAACAGTTGGATCAAATCGAGAGCGCTACCCGTGACGACGACAAGGAAACGTTGATCCGCATGGTTCACAGTCTGAAGAACGGTGCGACAAGCCTGGGGCTCTACCGGTTGGGGCGGACCTGCGAGACCCTGGAACTGTCGCTACGGCGCGAACCTGGCTTCAAGCCGACGGCCGACGATCTCACGGAACTTGCCGAGGTCTTCGATTTATCGGCCGCCGCGCTCGCCGACATGCGAAACGCCTGGCGCAACGAGCGAGCGACCGGCTGACGACGCTACATGTGATCGCCCGCGAAAATGTAACCTTCGCCATGGGCGGTGATGATCAGCTCCGGGTTTTTCGGATCGTTCTCCAGCTTGCGCCGTAGCCGGCGCACCAGAACGTCGACCGTGCGGTCGTTCGGCGTCTCGACCCGATGGGTCACATGGTTCAACAAACGCTCGCGCGCCATGACCGTGCCGGGATGATCGGTGAATGCGCAGAGCAGCTCGAACTCCGCGCGGGTCAGTGACGTCTTTCGGCCCTCAGGTGATGTGACGGTGCGCGTACGCATATCGAACTGCCAGCCGGAGAAACGCCGGACCTCCTGATGGTCGCCCGCCGACCGGCGCGTTCGCCGCAGCAGGTTCTTGACCCTGGCCATGACCTCGCGCGGGTTGAACGGTTTGGTGATGTAGTCGTCGGCGCCCATCTCTAAACCGACGATGCGGTCGACCTCGTCGGTCCGGCCCGACACGAAGATAATGCCGATATCCGAACGGCGCCGGATCCGGCGCGTCAGCTCCAGGCCATCTTCACCCGGCAGGTTGATGTCGAGCAGCAAGAGATCCGGCATGTCCGACAGCAGCACCCGCTGCATCGCCTTGCCGTCGGCCGCCTCGGTGACCCGATAGCCGGCGACCTCCAGGTAGCTGGTCAACTTCGCCCGCGTGACGTCATCGTCTTCGACGACCAGGATATGAAACCTCTCCGCGTTCACGGTCCGCGCCCATCTCCCTCGTTTTTCATATATTTTCACAAAATAGTGCGGCCTGTACACAACTGGAGCGCTCGTTGTTCAACACCGCCGTCCTATCCTCAATTCGCTGAACAAGGCGCCCCAGGGCAAGGGCCCGATCAAATCAGCGGGGCGCAAGACTGAGGAGGCAAAGAATGGGTGAGTTTAAGAGAGCCATTGGCGTGGCGGCTCTGGGAGCCGTGCTCGGCCTGTCGTCCACGGCATGGGCCGATTCGACCGACCCGATCAAAATTCCGATCCACAACTGGTCGAGTCAGATCGTCGGCGCGGAGATTGTCGGCAAGATTCTGAACGATGCGGGATATGAGGTCGAATACGTTCCGGCCGACAGCCAGGTCGTCTACACCTCCATGTGCGAGGGCGATATCGACCTGGTCCACGAGGTCTGGCAGGGCGCGTTCGGCGTCGCTTTCGAGGCGGTCGTCGACGAAGGCTGCGTGGTCGACGCCGCGACCCACGACGCCAAGACCCGCGAGGAATGGTGGTATCCGGCCTATGTCGAGGAAATCTGCCCCGGCCTGCCCGATTGGGAAGCGCTGAACGCGTGCGCCGCAGAGTTCTCGACCCCGGAAACCGCGCCGAACGGCCGTTTTCTGGGCGGTCCGGTGGATTGGCTGAAGCATGACCAGGAACGTGTCGACGCACTCGGCATGGACTTCCAGGTCGTTAACGCCGGTTCGGCAGCCGCACTCTGGGCCGAGCTTGATTCGGCATCAGCCCGCAACGAGCCGATCGTGCTGTTCAACTGGACGCCGAACTTCATCGAGGCGGTCTATGACGGCAAGTTCGTCGAGTTCCCCGAATACGGCGAAGGCTGCCTGGACGATCCGTCCTGGGGCATGAACCCGGATTCGACCTATGACTGCGGCAATCCCAAAGGCGGTTACCTGAAGATTGGCGTCTGGGAAGGCATGGAGGAGAAGTGGCCCGGCGCCTACGCGGTGGTCGAGCAGATCAACTTCTCCAATCTCGACATCGCCGTGATGTCGAAACTGGTCGACGTCGACGGCATGGAGCCGTCCGAAGCCGCCGACAAGTGGCTCGCCGACAACGAAGACAAGTGGAAGGCCTGGTCAGCTTCCGCCGGGAGCTAAGCTCAATCCGGCGACGGGGGTACCGCGATGGGGGGTCGTCGCGGTACCCTCAACCGGCTTGGTAAGCGCGACAAGCCGGTAAGAAGCGACATCGCGCCCTGGCTTCATGTCATGTTGGGGGCGGATACGTGGCGGATCCAATTCTTTCCTGTCGAGGCGTCTGGAAGCTGTTTGGCCAGGCGCCGCAACGATTCCTGAGGGAACACAACGGCACGCCGACCCGCGAGGCGCTGGTCGAGGCCGGTTACATCGCCGCCGTGCGGGATGCCTCGCTGGAGGTCGCGCCGGGCGAAATCCTGATCGTCATGGGCTTAAGCGGCTCCGGCAAGTCGACCCTGCTGCGCTGCCTGGCGCGCCTGATCGAACCCACCGCCGGCGAGATTGTCTTCGAAGGCGAAGATCTGCTCGGCGCCGATGCCAAGCAGATGATCGAACTCAGGCGCCACAAGATGGGCATGGTATTCCAGCATTTCGCGCTGCTGCCCCATCGCACCGTCCTGCAAAACGTCGCCTTCCCGCTCGAGGTTCAGGGCATTACCCGAATCGAGCGGGAAAAGCGCGCGCTCGAAATGATCGAACTGGTCGGCCTCAACGGCCGCGAAGGCTATTACCCACGTGAACTCTCCGGTGGCCAGCAGCAGCGCGTCGGTATTGCCCGCTCGCTCGCCGTCGGTCCGGACCTGTGGTTCCTGGACGAACCGTTCTCGGCGCTTGATCCCTTGATCCGGCGCGAGATGCAGGATGAGTTCCTGCGCCTGCAAAGCGTGCTGCAGAAGACCATCGTCTTCGTCACCCACGATTTCGACGAGGCGCTGCGTCTCGCCGACCGCATCGCGATTATGTATGAAGGCGAGATCGTTCAGATCGGCACCGCCGAAGATCTCGTGACGAATCCCGCGACCGACTACGTGCGCGAGTTCACCAACAACATCGCCAAGGAGCAGTTCTTGACCGTGCGTCAGGTCATGAACGGCCCGGATGGTGTCTCGCTCGGCGATATCCGTGTCGGCGTCAACGATAAGCTGAGCGATGTCGCCCGGAATATCTTGAACGCTGAAGGACCGATTGGCGTCGTCGATCCCGATGGCACGCTGGTCGGTCACCTGACCCGCGCGAAGGTCATGGACGCCCTGTTCCCGGCCAGGGAGCCGTGAGCGCAACCGGCGCATCGGCCGACCCGGCCGACCGTACGCAAGGCGGCGCAAGCGGCATGATTCCTGGCGCGTGGCTTTTGTTTCTTCTGCCTTTTATCGCGCTGCTCCTCGCGCGGCCCATCCTGCCGGAATGGGCGATCCTGACGCCTGAAGCGTGGCGCATCCCCTTCGTCGAATGGATCAACGCCGTGGTCGATGTGTTGAAGAAACACGAGATCTTCGGCCTCTTCACCTTCAAGGACGTGACCCGCGCCGTCGCCTCGGCGGTCGAATGGCCGCTCGACCTGATGGACAGCATCCTGGTCTCCGGCTTCAAGGGCACCGGTATTCCGTCCCTGCCCTGGCCCGCCGTTGTCGGCCTTGCTGCCGTGTTCGGCTGGTGGCTGAAAGGTTGGCGCCTGGCGTTGCTGGCCGGCGGTTGCATCTTCTATGTCGCGCTGTTCGGCAAATGGGAAGACTCGATGATCACGCTCTCCGTGGTCCTGGTCGCCGCCCCCATCGCTGGCATCATCGGCCTGGTCCTCGGCGTGATCGCCGCCAAGTGGAATCCGTTCGAGCGCATCCTGTGGCCGATCCTGAACGTCATGCAGTCGATGCCGCATTTTTCGTACCTGATCCCTGTCGCGATCTTTGTCGGCGTCTCGCACAAGGCCGGCGCGATCGCGACCATCCTGTTTGCCATGCCGCCGATGGCGCGCCTCACCCTGGTCGGCCTGCGCGGCGTGCGCCCGGAGATCCGCGAGGCCGGTGTCATGGCCGGCTGCACGCGCGCGCAGATGCTCTACAAGGTCGAGATCCCGGCGGCGCGCGAAAGCCTGATGATCGGCGTCAACCAGGTGATCATGCAGTGCCTGGCCATGGTCGTCATCGCGTCCTTTGTCGGCACCAAGGGCCTGGGTCAGGATCTGTTGTTCCGTCTGCAGGGCCTCAGGATCGGCCAGGCGATCGAAATCGGTGTCGCCATTGTCTTTATCGCCGTCATGCTGGACCGGCTCAGCTTGGCGCTTTCCGAACGACAGCCCGAACACCTGGTGCCCGGTCCGTGGTGGCGACGTCATCCGTTCCTGACCACCGCCGGCGTCATCGTTGTCCTGTCATGCATCGCCGCGGCGATCACGCCCGCCGCGCAGGAGTTTCCCAGTTCGCTCTACATCACCACCGCACCGCTGTGGGACGGCCTGGTCGACTACATCACCCTGCATTTCTATGACGCCTTGTCGATCTTCCGCGACTCGCTCCTGACGCACGTTCTGATCCCCATGCGCACCGCCTTTCAGTGGGTGCCGTGGGTTGCCGCGGTCGCCCTGGTTGTCGGTATCGGCTATTGGCTCGGCGGCTGGAAGCTGGTGTTGCCGGTCGCGCTTTTCGTGCTTTTCATCGCGTTCTCCGGCTATTGGGCGCGCGCCTCGATCACCGCTTACATGGTGACAGTCGCGCTCATCGTCTGCATCGCCTTCGGATTGCCGGTCGGCATCTGGGCGTCGGGCACGCTTTGGCGCTCGCGATTCATCCAGCTCGTCTGCGACACGTTCCAGACGTTCCCGTCCTTCATCTACCTGATTCCGGTCATCATGCTGTTCAAGGTCGGCGACGTCGCGGCGATCGCGGCAATCGTCATCTATGCCAGCATCCCGATCGTGCGTTACACGACCTTCGGTCTCAGAAACGTGCCGTCGGAAACCATCGAGGCGGCCATCGTCTCCGGCTGCACGCCGTTCCAGATCCTGTGGAAAGTGCGCATGCCGTTGGCCATCCCGGAGATCATGCTGGGCATCAACCAGACCATCATGTTCTCGCTCTTTATGGTCATCATCGCGGCCTTCATTGGCACGACGGACCTGGGACAGGAAATCTTCCGCGCGCTGACCTTCGCCGATGCCGGCAAGGGCATCGTGCTCGGCCTCTGCGTCGCGTTCATGGGGTTGGCGGTCGATCGCCTGATCACCGAGTGGTCGGCCAACCGCAAGAAGCAGCTCGGTCTGGCCTAGCGCCTGATCTGCTCGCGCGTACGACACACCAGCCCGCTCCCCCATCCGGCCACCCCGAGGATGCTGCCATGGGTGGCCGGGTGGGGGAGTGGGCTGGCGATGCCAACTAAACGGCGAGCCGTCTAGATATCCAGGAACGGATTGAGCAGGCGTCCGACGGGGCCGGTCAGACGCAGCGGCGCGTCGGTCACGGCCAGGCAGATGCAGTCCTCGCCTTCGTCGGCGATGGGTCGATGTTCGACCGACGCATCGCATTCCGCGACGTCGCCGCGCACGAAGTGTCCGGTCTCGTCGCTGAAACCACCGGCCAGCACCAGGGTCAGTTCGGTGCCTTCGTGGGTGTGCGCCGGCATCGCGGTGCCGGGCTTGATCCGCATCAGGCGGGTGTGAAAACCCTCCGCCTCTGTCAGCAGTTCAACCTTTTCCAACCCGCGGAATGACTTCCAGTCGAGCTGCTCCATGTTCCCGTTCAGGTAATCACGCAGCGGCTGCGGCACGCGCATGTCGACATCGCCGGGCGCCTCGGCGGCAGCCGCCGGCGCGGCGTCCTCGGCTTCGTCCAGTCGCGCGAGAATGCGATCAATCCCGCCCTGGTCCAGCGGTGCGGCGTCCTGCTGCTCAAGCATGACACCGCCGAGGGCTTCAAGACGTGCCACTTCATCGCGACAGCGCAAGCAAAGCGCCAGATGGGTCGCGACGACCAGGGCCAACGGCTCATCCATCGAGCCGGCGGCATAGGACACGAGAAGGTCGTCGCCTGGGTGATGTTTCGGATTCATGCGGGGGTCTCCAGCGCGTGACGCAGTTTAGCCATAGCCAAGCGCAAACGCGACTTTACGGTGCCAAGGGGTAAGTTGAGTTCTTCAGCGATCATGCTGTGCGATTTGTCTTCGAAATAGGCCATGCGCAGCAGTTGTTCTTGTTCTTGTGGTAACTCGGCGACAGCAGCGTGCAGGAGACGGCCCTGCTCTGCCAGGTCGACGACATCATCGGCGGCGCGTACCGGCTCTGGCAGGAGCGCCGGGTCTTCGGGATCGATCTCCGGCCGGCGTGTCCGGCGCAGGCTGTCGATCCGGCGGTTGCGCGCGATGGTGAAAACCCACGTGCTGACCGCCGCCTTACTGCGATCGTACTGCTCGGCGCGCCGCCAGACCGTCAACATGACCTCCTGGGTCACGTCTTCGGCCGATTCCTTATCGGCGCCCTGGCGCATTAAGAACGCCTTCACCCGCAGTCCCAGCTGCCGGTAAAGCTCGACAAACGCCGTGCGATCACGGCGGATCGCAATCGCGTGCATCAAGTCTTCCGGCGTTGGATCGACCTCGGCTTTGCCGGCCGGCAGCGGACGATTCTCCTTCATCGGCACCGTTCCCAGTACCAAAGTCGCCTTTCGCGCGGGCAAAGCTGCCGCCGGTTCAACCGCAAGTGCACTTTGCACAGTCTTCCTCCCACGTTTTCCAGGGTTCCTTACGCCGCCATGCGACAGGTGGATCACCATCTGGAGCGCCGGGACGCAGGATCGGTCAATTCGGTTGATTGGCTGGCGGCAACGGGCTGATCCGGCATCACGCACTTGGCGTATATGCCGTCGAACGATTTTTTAGGGAATGGCCGGGTTCTTCCAACGCAGGAAGGATCGGTTTGTGGGCCAAGATACGGTCCGAGGAACGACACTTCATGAAGATTGCGGTTATCGGCGGTGGCATCACCGGCCTTAGCGCGGCCTGGCTGCTGTGCCGCCAGCACGACGTCAGCCTCTACGAGAGCGCGGAGCGGCTTGGCGGTCACGCCAACACCGTCGATGTGGACATTGGGGGCGAACGAATCCCGGTCGACGCCGGGTTCATCGTCTATAACGAACACAACTATCCCCACCTGACGAAGCTGTTCGCCGCCCTGGATGTTGCGACCGTCGCCAGCGACATGTCGTTTGCCATTTCCCTTAACCGCGGCAGGTTCGAATACGCCGGCAGCAGCCGTGGCCTCTTCGCGCAACCCCGCAATGTCTTGCGCCCGTCGTTCTGGCGGCTGATCGCTGACCTCCTGCGGTTCTATCGGGACGCGCCGGGCTTCGCCGATCGCGATGATCTCGATGATCTGACCCTGGGCGATCTGCTTGCCCAAGGTGGCTATTCCGATCTTCTGGCGCGCCGTCATATCTTGCCGATGGCGGCGGCTATCTGGTCCTCCAAGCTATCCGACGTCCTCGACTTCCCGGCCCGCACCTTCGTGCAGTTCTTTGAGAACCACGGGTTGTTCCGTCTTGGCGAAAGGCCGCAGTGGCGCAGTGTCTTGGGCGGCAGCCGCCGCTATGTCGACGCGCTTGCCGCGCCGTTCCGCCACAAGGTTCATCTCGCAACACCGGTCGCCACGCTCAGACGCACGCCAGCCGGCGTGATCGTGCGCGCCAAGACCGGCCACGAGCAGCGTTTTGATGAGGTCGTGGTGGCCGCCCATGCCGATCAGGCGCTGGCCATGTTGGGCGAGAACGCCAGTAACGCGGAACGTCAGATCCTCAGCGCGTTCCGCTATCAGGAAAACCATGCGGTCATGCACAGCGATACCGCGCTGATGCCACGACGCCGGCATGCATGGGCAAGTTGGAACTACATGAGCGACGGTTGTCTCGACGATCTCGATCAGGTGTCGGTCAGTTACTGGATGAACCGGTTGCAGCAGCTTCGAACAGACCGCGACATCTTCGTCACCCTGAACCCCGAACGCCTGCCGTCGCGCGATCTGACCCACGCTTCGTTCACCTATCACCATCCGCAGTTCGACAAGGCGGCGCTCGACGCACAGCACGAACTCCCGGCCATCCAAGGGTACGATCGTCTCTGGTTCTGCGGCAGCTATTGCGGCTATGGTTTTCATGAAGACGGTCTGCAGGCCGGCATCGCGGTCGCCGAGGCGCTCGGCGCAACACCGCCCTGGGCCCACGAGGTGACGCCGATGAGCCCGGCCTGGCGCGCCGTCATGCCCACGACGCCGGCCATGGCCGCGGAATAGCAGCGCGATGACATCCGATGTCCCCATGAAGAATGACACGTCTTGCCTCTACCTGGGACGCGTCATGCACAAGCGGCTCATGCCGTTCCGGCATCGTTTGGACTTTCGCGTCTTCTCGCTCTTTGTCGATCTGGATGCGCTGCCCGGTCTGTCCCGGCGTCTGCGTCTGTTCTCGCATAACCGGTGGAATCTTTTCAGCTTTATGGACAGGGATCACGGGCCGCGCGACGGCAGCGCGCTTAGACCGTGGCTTGACGCACAACTGAACGACGCGGGTATCGACCTGGATGGCGGGCCGGTAAGGTTGCTGTGTTTCCCGCGTATTCTCGGTTACGTCTTTAATCCCCTGACGATCTGGTTTTGCCACCACAGGAGCGGGCGACTCAAAGCCGTCCTTTATGAGGTCTCAAACACGTTCGGCCAGCGGCACGGCTACCTCATCCCGGTTGACGCAGACCAAGCGGCGGCCAAGACCATTCGCCAGGCTTGTGACAAATGCTTTTACGTCTCACCATTCATCACCATGAACGCGACCTACAACTTTCGCCTGGTGGAACCCGGCGAACGTCTGTCCGTCTTGATCAGACAATGGACCGATGAAGGAGAACTGTTGATTGCGGCACAAACAGGCGAGCGCGAGACATTGCAAGATCGGTCTCTGCTGCGCGCCTTTGTCAACTATCCGCTGATGACGTTGAAGGTGATTGCCGCGATCCACTGGCACGCCTTTCGCCTGTGGCGCAAGGGCGCCAAGGTACAGCCTCGCCCTGCCGCGCCTGCCGATCCGATCACCCATGTCGTCCCGCGGCTCGGCCAGGCCGCGGAGTAAGGTCCGAAACGTCATGGCAACCAACATCGACTACCGGACGAACACCGGCGGCGGCTTTACCGAGCGTTTGGTGCTCGCGATGGCCGAGCGGATCGAGGCCGGCGAGCTGGTCATCACCCTGCCCTATGGCGGCGAACGCCTGTTCAAGGGTTCGAAGCCAGGCCCCGCGGCAGCACTGCGGATCGAACATCCTCGCGCTTACCGCCGTCTTCTGTTTGGCGGCACCATGGGTTTTGCCGAGGCTTACATGGATGGCGATGTCGACACGCCGGATCTCGCGGCGCTGGTCGATCTGATCATCAAGAACCAGGCGGCACTGCTCGCCGCGCTCGACCGGCAGCGATGGACGCGCGCGCTAAAGCGGCTGGCCCAGAAGCTGCAGCCCAACACACGGCGCGGCGCACGGCGCAACATCGCCCACCACTACGATCTCGGCAACGCGTTCTACGCTCACTGGCTTGATCGCTCGATGACCTATTCGTCAGCCATCTTCGAGCACCCCGGCCAGCCGATCGAAGACGCCCAGGACAACAAATACCAAAACATGGCGCGGCTTGCGCAGATCGGGCCAAACGATCATGTCCTCGAAATCGGTTGCGGGTGGGGTGGTTTTTGTCGTTGGGCGGCGCGCAATATCGGATGCCGGATCACCGCCATCACGATCTCGCCGGCGCAGCACGCCTACGCTGCCGAGCGCCTGCAGACTGAAGGCCTGAACGGCCACGTCGACCTGCGCCTGCAGGACTATCGCGATACGGTTGGCACCTATGACCGCATTGTTTCGATTGAAATGGTCGAGGCGGTCGGCGAAGCATACTGGCCCGTTTACTTCCGGACATTACGCGACCGGCTGCGCTCCGGCGGTCGCGCGGCACTGCAGTCGATTACGATCGACGAAACCTATTTCGAGGCCTACCGGCGCAGCGTCGACTTCATCCAGCAGTACATCTTCCCAGGCGGCATGCTGCCCTCGCCCACGCGACTTCGCGCCGAGGCCGATCAGGCCGGCCTGACGTGTGTGGAAACACAGCGGTTCGGTCTCGATTACGCCCGAACATTGGCTCATTGGAGAGTCGCCTTCGATAATGCCTGGCCGCAAGTCCAGAAGCTTGGGTTTGACGAGCGCTTCCGGCGCATGTGGCAGTACTATCTGATCTATTGCGAAGCCGGTTTCGACACCCGCCGCATCGACGTTCTGCAGACAGCCTTCGCGCGCGACTAACTGCCGGCATGTCCGCCACGCCGCCCCCTGTCGGCAAACTGCGCCGCGGCATTCTGTTCGCCTACGGTCTGCCTGGACTGCCTCTGGCGGCGCTGCTGCTACCGCTCTACATAACCTTGCCGGCTTTCTATGCCGATGACATGGGGCTGGGTTTCTTTGCCGTCGGCATCGTGTTGCTTGTGACGCGCTTGTGGGATGTCGTTACCGATCCGCTGATCGGCACGCTGTCCGATCGGTTCAAGACCCGTTTCGGCCGCCGTAAACCGTGGCTGCTGGCCGGCGCGCCGGTGTTGATGGTCAGCGCGTGGTTCTTGTTTCTGCCTGAGGCCGGTGTCACATGGATCGGCCTGCTTGTCTGGACCATGGCGCTTTATCTGGGCGCTACCATGATCACCCTTCCCTATACCGCCTGGGGCGCTGAACTGTCGCCCGACTTTGACGAGCGCAGCCGGATAACCGGCTGGCGAGAAGGTCTTGTCATCGCCGGCACACTGCTGGCCGCCGGCTTGCCGGCTGTCGTTGGCGCGGACCGTGCGGCATCACTTGAAGTGATCGCCTGGTCGTTGTGGCTCGTATTACCGGTATGTCTGTTGATTGCCATCCGGTACGTACCGGAACGTCCGATCGTCGCGCGACGCCAACCCAGATTTTCCCAGGGCTGGCGGATTGTCTGGCAAAACGCGCCGTTCCGGCGTTTGATCGGCGCTTACTTTCTGAACGGTGTGGCCAACGGCCTGCCCGCAACGTTATTCCTGCTTTACGTCGAGAAGGTGCTCGCCATACCGGCTTGGACCGGTCTGCTGCTGTTTATCTATTTCCTGTGCGCCATCGCGGCGATTCCGCTATGGCTCTGGCTCGCCCGGCGCTGGGGCAAACACCGCGTGTGGATCGCCGCCATGGTTTGGGCGGCTCTTGTGTTCGCCTTCGTACCGTTTCTCGGTCCGGGCGATCACGTGTGGTTCCTGATCATCTGTGTGCTGACCGGCGCCAGCCTTGGCGCCGACCTGACCCTGCCCGCATCCATGCAGGCGGACGTTATCGATCTCGATACGCTGCGCATAGGTCAAAGTCGCGCAGGACTCTATTTCGCGCTCTGGGGCGTCGCGACGAAACTCGCCCTGGCGCTGGCCGTGGGCATCGCATTTCCGCTGCTGGCCCTGGCCGGTTTGGAGCCGGGCGACGAAACAGCGACTTCGACTGGGTTGCTCGCGCTCGCCGCGCTCTACAGTTTGGTGCCCGCCGTCATCAAGCTCTGCGCCTGCGCTCTCGTCTTCGGCTATCCCCTATCTGCCGAGCGCCAACGACGTACCCGCCGCATGATCGAAGCACGGGCCGCGCGCGCCACGGGCCTCTGAATGCAGCCGGACGGTCGTGATCACCCGCGCCGCCGCCTTCATCATTGTCTTGGGACTTGCAGGATGTGACAGCATGAAACCGGAAGATTTCGCCGGGCGCGAACCAACACTCTTGATCGAGGAATACTTCGCCGGCCGGACCAAGGCCTGGGGCATGTTCCAGGACCGATCCGGTGACGTAAGACGTCAGTTCGAGGTCGACATAGAAGGTACCTGGGACGGCAAGACGCTGACGCTGGTCGAGGATTTCGTCTACGACGACGCTGAAACAGAACGCAAGATTTGGACCATCACGAAGTTGGACGACAACAGTTATGAAGGGGTCGCCGACGGCGTAATCGGCACGGCCCAGGGCAAGGCATATGGCAACGCGCTTAACTGGACCTATCGTTTTGCGCTGGCGACGGAAACACGCACATGGAACGTGACGTTCGACGATTGGCTCTTTCTCCAGCCCGGCGGCGTGCTGATCAACCGTGCCGACGTCACCAAGTTCGGCTTCAAGGTGGGTGAGGTTACGCTTGTCTTCGTCAAGAGCGATGAGATGGCATCAGGTGCAATCGATACCAGCCGCGTTGCGGCATCGCTCACGAATTGATCGAAAGGCGTCGTCGGATCAGCGCGATGATGTGACGCAGGATCGGCAGACGACCATAGAACTGCTCGCCTGAATCCCAATGATCAAGATGCGCAACGACACGGCCGTCCTGATCGAAGTGGATTTCGCTCATGCCGTCGATCGTCTTCGACGCACCGTCTTTGCGTGACCTGAACGAGAGCGTCCAGCGCAGATAGCCGACACGATCGGAGAGCGCGTGGTCGAGAATGGTAAAGCGCGGATCGACGACATCATCGAACATGCGCGCCAGTATTCTGCGGAACGCCTCGGTTCCCGTCACATCATTAAAGGGATCGCGAAACCGAACCTGCGCATCGCAAAGCCCATCGAGGCGGCTCAGCGTTTCCGGGCTAAGCTTCTCGAAGAAAGCGCCATAGGCAGCGATCACCGGTTTCAGGTCGACCGCTTCGCTCATGTCTTGCGTACCAGGCGGCGCGTCACGGCAAAGGCGAGCCGTGCCGGCAGCACGCGCAGTAACTTCAACAACCATGCAAGACGCCGCGGAAAGATGATCTCGTACCGGGTCGATCTGAGACCGCGATAGAACGCCTCGGCCGCATCATCCAGCTCCATCAGAAACGGCATCGGAAACGTGTTCTTGTCGGTCAACGGCGTGCGCACAAAGCCCGGATTGACGATCTGCAGGTGAATGCCGTAGCCGTCCAGTTCCGGCTTCAGCGCTTCGACCATATTGATAAGTCCCGCCTTGGTCATGCCGTAGGCCGCCGCCGACGGTAAACCGCGATAGCCGGCAACCGAAGCGACGACCGCGATCGAGCCGCCGCGCCTGTCAATCATGGCGGGTAGAATCGCCTCCAGGCAATTCACCGTGCCCATGATGTTGAGATCGATGAGATCGTGAAACACCTGCGCCTTCAGATCCGCCGCATGGACCGGCTGATGGCTGCCCGCGTTCAGCACCGCCTGGTCGATCGGGCCCAGATCATCGTGAATGGCCGCGACCGTCGCCTTGACCGCGTCGAGATCGGTGACGTCGAGCGGGTAGGCATGGATAGCGCCATTCAGGTCCGCGGCTCGCGACGCCAGGTCGACCAGCGCTTTCTCGGTTCTGGCCGACACGGCGACACACCAGCCGTCGGCCGCCATGCGCAAGGCCAACGCATGACCCAGCCCCGAACTTGCGCCGGTTATCCAGGCACAGGGTTTCTTGGTATCAGCCGAGGTCATCGCTTGCACGCCGCCGATAGACGACCTCGCCACCACGGCCCTCGAATGTGAACTTCACCCATTCGCCGCTGGCCGTGTACCAAAGCTTGGCGTCCAAGTCGCCCGACACGTCGTAACGCATGGTCTCGACTGTCTGCCCGGCGACAGCGATCGTCTCGCCGCCGAGGTTTGTCACGTCGACCGTGATCAGGCGGCCCGATTGGGTGTCCAGCAACTGCGGTCGGTCGACCAGGGCGATGTTCCAATAGCTGGTCGGAACGACGTTCAACGGCGCGACGTAACTGCCGCTGGAACTCTCGACAAGAAATCCATCATCGCCTGCTTGGCCGCGAAGCCAATGCTTCTCGCCGTTGTCATTGGTCGTTGTCTCGATGGCGACCAACCCCCCGTCACGCCAGATTTCCGTGTTCTCGTGCTCGTAGCGGAAGACCGTGATGAAGGCCACCTTGACCTCCAAGGTAATCGCGATGTCGACTTGCAAATCACCGTCCACTTGTCGAAACGTGACGCTGTGATGGCCAATCGGCTCGCCTTCGCGCAGCACGTCGAACGAAAGGTTCGGGCCCTGGGCATGACCGGTTCCAGGCGCGGCAGCCCAGGCAACCGCAACCATCGTGGCAAACGCCAGCGTGAGAACGACGATGTTGGTTCGCGTCCGACAAATCTGTTCGTTCATGATGGTTTTACGGCAGTTTCCGCGTGCTGGATCGGCAATGATCCGTTCAGGCGATCACCGCGCCGCCGCCTTCTTGTCGCGATGGTAGGTCAGCGCCGACGCGATGCAGGAGGCCACGATTTCGGTCGGCAAAGGATCGTTCTTGTCGAAAACGATGGCGCGATTGCCTTCGAACGTCAGGTTATCGCCGAACTGCGCGCGGAACGTTTCGACCAGGCTGGTGTTGCAGTTGAAATAGAGCGCATAGCGCGTCGGCATCGCCTTTTTCCAGCCGATCCGGATCGTGCTGCCGCTTTTCGACGCCTCGGTCAGATAGGCCGGCTCGCCCCATTTGAGCGTCTCCGTCAGCGGCCCGACGCCCTCGATGGCGTCGGCGGTCTCAAAAATCAGTTCGCGTAGGATCAGCATGCCCGGGCGAACGGCCGCGGGCGCGGCACCGAAGGCCGCGGAGACCGATCGTTCGATTGATGGTGCCATGGGCATCACACGGTGATCCGTTCAGCGTGGATACCCTAGCACAGGCTAGGCCCTGCTCGCCGCCCCCGGACCGTGCCGAAGGACGGCGCGCAGTCATTGGCGCCTTCTATCAGTTGCGGTTTCTGCCGCGCCGAACCACAAAGGCAACAAGGGCGACCAGACCGATGACAGCGGCCAGGATCGGCAACGCTTCAATGACGGCGTCGCCAAAATGCCAGTGCGGCGCGCCGGCCGCCTCGTGGGCATGGGCGGAGAGTGCGAAAAGGCCCGGCAGAACCATGGCAAGGGTGGCGGCAATCAATCGGTTGAACAACGTCATCGTGGTCTGTCCTTTCTGTTTCCAGGGGTTGGTAGGGGTTGGGTTCAGTCTGACATCACCTGGTCGCGGTGGCCGAGTTTGCCTTCGACGACCATGGTGCCGAGGGTATCCAGGATCACCCGGCAGGCGAGCTGGGCGGTGTTGTCGTTAACGTCATAGGGCGGCGATACCTCGACCACCTCCATGCCGCACAGGCCTTCGCGCGCGATCAATCGCACCATTTCCAAGGCCTCGCGCGGCGTGAAACCGCCTGGCTCCGGCGTGCCCGTTCCCGGTGCGAAACCGGGGTCGATGGAATCGATGTCGAACGACAGGTAGACCGCCTTGGCGCCTTTCCAGGCGAGCTCCAACGCCATCTCGGCGGCTTTCTTGACGCCCAGTTCCTCCACATCGGTCATGGTCATGACGCTGGTGCCGCGCTCGTTGGCGACCTCCGAACCGCGCCTGGAGCCGTACCAGCCGCCGATGCCGATCTGCACCAGATTCTTCGGCGGACAGTTGGCGAGACCGACGTCGTGCATGTGGGTGTGGGCATGATGGGACGAGCTCTTGTCGACGCTCTCGTGGCCATGGGACGTCCAGTACCAGGGCGTCGTGTGCATGCGCTCGTCCATATCCATGTCGGCCATGTCGATGTGGCGGTCGAAATGGATGATGCCGACATTGCCGTCGATATGGGGCGCGATGCCGCGCACGTTGGGATAGCCGAGCGAATGATCGCCGCCGACCAGGATCGGGAAGGCGCCGGACGTATAGACGTGGGAGACGGCGAGGCTGACCTGATCGAACGTCTTCTCGATGTTGCCGGGGATGACGAAGATGTCGCCGGCATCGCACATGTCGAGCTCTTCGGGCAGGTCGACGCCGCCGTCGACCGAATAACCGTCATAGACTGCCGAGATGCGCCTGACCGCCTGCGGCCCGAAGCGGGTGCCCGGGCGATAGGTGGTGCCGGTATCGAACGGCACGCCAACGAAGGCGGCCTCATAGTCGCCGACCTTCTTGATGTCCTCGCAATAGGTTGACTTCATAAAGGTGTTGATGCCGGCGAAGGCCGGGAGGTGGCCGCGACTGAACAGCGAGATCGTCCGGTCGTGGATCGAATCCGCGGCTTCCAGGCCCAATTCCAGGGTCCTGGCGATCTCTTCGTCCTGTTTGGTCTGGGAGATCTTGCCCAGGCGCTTCAGGTTGCGGTTGCCGCGAAACTCTCCCGACTTCGGATCAGGCATGATGCTCCCCCTCATGACGTTATCGTTCTTGGTCCCGCACGCTAGTGTCTGCTGGCGATTGCATCAATCGCCATATGGTCAATGCGGTGCATTGATCGCGGACGACATAGCCCTCTGCGGTTCAGTCGACTAGGTTTCCTGGATTGATTGGAACAACGGCCTTTGAGAAACCATGGGCGTGAAACGTCTCATCCGGAACGCCTGCGTGATCTCCGTCGACCCGGAGATCGGCACCAAGCGTCGCGCCGACATCCTGATCGAAGATGACCGCATCGCCGCGGTCGGATCCGATCTTGGTGTCGACGATGCCGAGACGATCGATGCCGGCGGCATGATCGCCATGCCCGGCCTTGTCTGTTGTCACCGGCATCTTTGGATGACGCTGCTGCGTGGCTTCATCTCCGACGGCACGTGGTCGAGCTATCTGGTCGAGACCTTTTGGGGCCGCCGGCCGCTCTATCGGCCCGAAGACAACCACATCGCATCCTATGCCGGCGCGCTGGAGGCAATCGATGCGGGCGTCACCACGGTGCTGGATTTCCACGATTGCAGCGTTCGCGAAGGCCTTGCCGATGCCAGTCTTGACGCTCTCGAAAAAAGCGGCCTGCGCGCCGTCTTTGCCTATGGGCTCGAAGGGCCGCCTGACTTCGGCGGCGCAGGCAGCGCCGAGGCAATGGCGCCGGCCCTGCCCTGGCACCGTGACGAGGCCAAACGTCTGCGCGGCGAACGGCTTGGCAGCGATGACGCCCTGGTCACCATGGGCATCACCGCGCGCAATCTCGAGTTTCTCCCCTTCGCCTGCGCGAAGCACGATCTGGGCCTCGCCCGCGACCTCGGCGTGCGCACCGTGACCACCCATGCCGGTTCCGGCGCGCTGAGCAAGGGGGCGACCCTTGTCGACAACCTGCGGGACCACGATCTTCTGGGGCCGGACATCCTGTTTTCCCACGGCCAGAGCTTCACCGACGACGAGCTCGATATCCTGGCGGCCACGGGCGTGAAGATCGTGGTGTCCGTCGAGAGCGAGCTGGGCCAAGGCGCCGATCCCGTCACCTGGCGCGCCCTTCAGCATGGTGTCACGGTGAGCCTGGGCGCCGATTCCGTCGGCAGCCTGGCCGGCGACATGTTTCGCCATATGCAGATGACGCTGAAAGTCGGGCGCGGCTCACGGGCGCGGCTTATGGATCAGCAGGGCATCGCGCCGACGGATGTGGCGCTCACGACCCGCGACATGCTGGAGATCGCCACCATGGGCGGCGCTCGCTCCCTGCGCCTGGAAGACAGGATCGGCAGCCTGACGCCCGGCAAACAGGCCGACATCATCCTGCTGTCGCGCAAGCGGGTCGGCATGATGTCCGGCGCCGATCCCGAACAGATCGCGGTCCTGCAGGCCAACGGCGGCGACGTCGATACGGTGCTGGTGGCCGGGCGGGTGCTGAAGCGCCACGGCGTTCTGCTGGAGGCCGACCTGGATACCGTTGCGTGCGACCTCGAGGCGTCGCGTGCCTATCTCGACGACGCCTATGAGCGCCTTGATACAGACATCATGTGGGATGCCTATAACGCCAAGGTGGCCGCGGCATCCTAGATACAGGGGCCGTTCTGTCAGCCAACCTGAACCGGGATGGCGAGCGCTCGTTCGATCAAGGCACGGGCGGCGCCTTCGCCTTCCTGAAGCGAGCGGCCGAAGGCGAGCAGCTGTTCGTCGGCCCAGGACCGCGCAACAATCTGAACGCAGACCGGTAGCCCGTCCTTGCCGATACCGACCGGCACGACGAGGACGGGTGACGCGGTCAACGAGAACGGCGTCGTATAGGCGATCGCCCGCCAAAAGAACGCCTCGTCCAGCGTCTCGCCGTGGCGCGGCGCCACGGTCGGCGCGGCCGGGCAGACCAGGAAATCATAGGTCTCGAACAGCCGGTTGACGGTCAGGCGGAACGCCTCCCAGCGGCTCATCAGGACAATGAAGTCGCTGGCCGGCCGCTCGTCCAGCTTGCCGACGCTCTCAAGCCAGAACGCCATCGAGGGCGACATGGCGTCGAGACCGGTCACAGTGTCGACCGCTTGGCGCAGAAGATGACCGGCATCGGCGCTGAACAGGCCATAGGCGATGTCACCGCCTTCGGCGAACAGCGCATCGAGATCAGGCGTGTCGACGACATAAGACGGCTCTAACGCCGCGCCAAAAGCCTTGATGGCCTCGACGATTTCCGGCTCCGGCGGCGCTGTCGGGCTGCCGGTGGATAAGGCAATTCTGACGCCGCCCGGGCGTGGTGGCGCCGCGCGCCCGATGATGCCGTCGGTCTTGGGATCGTCGGGGTCGGGACCGCCGATTACCTGAAAGACCAGTTCCAGGTCGCGGACGCTGCGGGCAAGCGGGGCAATCCGGCACATCTGCCCCTTCATGCCCGAACAGCCGAAGAGGTAACCGGCCGACGAGACCCTGCCCAACGAGGGGCGGTGGGCGAACAGGCCACAGCAATGGGCGGTGTTGCGGCTGCCGCCGCCGAAATCGCTGCCGATGACGACGGGAAGGGCCCGGGCCTTGACCAAGGCCGCGCCGCCGCCCGTGCTGCCACCGGGCGATCGGGCGCGATCGATCGGATTGTTGGTGCGCCCGTAGATCAGGTTATCGGTCTCGATCGAGGTGCCGAGTTCCGGCGTGTTGGTCAGGCCGAGCAGGACACTGCCGGCCGCGTCGAGCCGGTTGACCACCGTGGCGCTGAGCGAGGAGACATGATTGGCATGGCCCATCGTGCCGAAGGTCGTGATCCAGCCCTCGACCTCCAGACAATCCTTGACCGCATAGGGCAGACCCCAGAACGGACCCGCCGACGGGTTCCGGTCGCGATCCGACGCCACGTCAAGGGACCAATCGGGCCGCTGCTGCACCATGCCGTTGATCGCCGGCTCCACAGCATCCAAGCGGTCAAGATGGGCGGCAATGACCTCGCGGCTGCTAGCGTCGCCGCGCGCCAGAAGATCGCCGAGGGCGACAAGATCAAGGTCAAACAGATCCACCGGCGCCTCCGGCAATTCACAGAATCACGTCCGAATCCCAAGGCGTCCATCCTGCCATCCGCGGCCGACACCTGTCTTGTTTCGCGCGCTCTCGGTCGGTGAACCGGGGCAGAAAAATCTCATTTATATGCACTCCGCATTAATAAGAAACAACACTCGTGTCGTGCCTATGTCGTCTGACGGAAGAGCATACGACGGCGGGTTCAAAGGCACGAAAACCTGCTTGCGCCCAACAAAGGAATCTGTATAGTACGTTTAATACGTACTATACAGATGCACACTAGGATGAGTGACACTCAGGTTCGATATCAGCTCTCGGTTAGGGATACCGCCAGCCAGCTGGGGATCAGCGAGGGCGCTGTACGACAGCGTATACGCCGTGGATCGCTTGAGGCACGGCGCAAAGGCCGGCGCGTTCTGGTGCTGCTGACCGAAGCCGACGTGGCCGCCGAGGATTATCAAGACGACGACGGACCAGACCATACTGTACGTATTGTACAGGACCTCGATGAGGTCGCCCCGCCGCGCCAGAACGGCGCGGTCAGCCGCGCCGAACTCGACCAAGCCAACGCCGCCTATGACGACCTGGCGGAGGCCTGGGCACGCGACCTGCGCCGCCAGCTCGAGCGCTTGGAGCAGGAGGTCGAGCGTCTGCTGAAGGAGCTCAGCGAGACGCGTGAGCGCCACGCCGAGGAGATGCGGCGCAAGGACATTCTGTTGCAGGGCAACCAGGAAGCCCTGATGACATCGATCGCGCGGATTGCCGGTCCCGCCGCCCAGACGCCGCCTGAGTCAGAGTAACCGAACGGTCAAACGCCAAGGCAACGCTTGCGCCAACTTCGACCGCACGCCAAGCTCGCCCCTATGAGCGGTTACATCGAGACTTATCGCGGCATGGTCACCGCCTGGAACTGTGACCACCAGGGCCACATGAACACGGTGCAGTACTACGCCATGTTCGATCAGGCGGGCTGGCACATGCTGACCCGCGCCGGCTATGGCGCCGAGCGGCTGCGCGCCGAAAAGCGCGGTTTTGTCGACGTGCATGCGGAACTCGCCTTTATCGACGAGATGATCGTCAACGATCCCGTGGTCATCATCAGCGGCGTGCGCAAAATAGGGGCATCATCGCTGACCTATCACTCGCGCATGAATCGCGGCGACGGCGGTGATCTGGTCGCCACGGCGACCACGACCACCGTCCACTTCGACCTGGAGGCCCGGGCCAAAACGCCCATCCCCGACGACATCCGGCCGCACTTCGAGGCGCTCCTCGTGGATGACGACTTGCTGGGTTGACCGGCCTGATTGGGTCGTCGCGGAAAAGCCAACACTACCACTTACGTTCTAGTTCCGTTCCCACCTGCCTCGGTGTAGAACCGGCCCACCATGCACGGACTGGTGATCGGCAAGTTCCTCCCACCGCACAACGGGCACAAGCTGCTCGTCGACATGGCCAGCGCCATGGCCGACGAGCTCACCGTGGTCGTCTGCGCGATCGATTCCGAACCGATTGCCGGTCATCTGCGCTATGACTGGATGCGCCAGACCTGCCCAAAGGCCCATGTGCTGTTGCAGGATTGGCCCATCCCGCAGGAACCGCACGAGCATCCGGACTTCTGGAGTATCTGGCGCGACACCCTGAGACTCCATGCGCCCGCCGGCATCGATCTCGTATTCGGCTCGGACCCCTATGTCGCCCGGCTGGCCGAGGAGCTTGACGCCCGTCACGTCCCGGTCGACCCGGAACGGACCCTGGTCCCGGTCTCAGGCTCGGCGATCCGGGACGATCCGATGACCAACTGGGACTATCTGGTACCCGCCGCGCGCGCCCATTTTGCCAAGCGCGTCTGTATCTTCGGCCCGGAATCGACCGGCAAGACGACGCTGGCCCGCCAGTTGGCCCGGCACTTCGACACGGTTTGGGTGCATGAATATGGCCGTGTTTTTCTCGACACCGTGGATCGCGACTGCACCCTCGACGATATCCGTCTGTTTGCGCGTGCCCAGCCGGCCACGGAAGACGCCTTGGCGCACCAGGCGAACCGGGTCTTGTTCTGCGATACCGATCCCTTGACCACCGTCATCTGGTCACGCGCCTTGCTCGGCACATGCCCTGACGAGGTTCTTGGTGCCGCCGCGCAGCGCCGCTATGATCTGACCCTGCTGCTCGACGACGACGTCCCGTTTGTGCCGGACTCCCAGCGCTATCTGCCGGATCGCAGGCAAGTCGACCTCGCAACCTTCCGCGAGGCGCTGGATGCTCACGCCCGCCCCTATTGTCTGATTTCCGGTGATTGGGATCAGCGTTTTCGTCGCGCCGTTCTGGCCGTCGAGGATCTGGTACGGCCGAAACGCCCCGATCCGGTCGATGTGACGCTCTGATCTGGGCCGCATCAACCGGTTGACGCGTTCGCCCTGGCGTCCTCCTGCTTGGCGCGCACGCCGGCATAGGTCGCGACGCCATAGGGCACGCAAAAGGTCAGGCACAGTTTGAACCAGTTGATGGGATCGCCGTCGATGATCGCGTCGCCCTGGTTGATGGCGACCAGCACGGTACCGATGACAAGCGCGACCTTCAGCGACCGCGCGACAATCTCGCGCGACCGGGCGATCGCGAAAAAGTCGGTTTGGCCGTCCGCCCTCAGTAAAGCGAATCCAACGGGATGGAATAGTTCACCGTCAACGTCTCCATGCCCGGATTGTTGTCGTAAATGCTGGCGTTGGAGATATGGGTGAACTCGACACCCAGCCTCGACCGGTCGTCAAAACGCCAATCCAGCGCGACCGCGGAGCGGAACTCCAGCACACCGCCCAGATCCTTGCCGCTGCCGTCTTCATAGGCGCCGACGGCAAAACTGGGCCGGAACACCACCCGCTTGCCGAAGAAGAAATCGACATAAACGCCGCCATAGCCATAGACCGAGCCGTCGGTGTTCACAAAACCACCGACCATGGGCGTCAAAATGAGGTCTTTGAAGTCCGACCGGTATTCGACGCCAAACATGGCTGCCGTATGATCGTCGAAGATGTCGGAAGCGCCACCATAGAGCGCCAGAAAGGGCGGATCGTCCTCGGCATCGGCGGGCACAGTCCATACTGCCGCCATTGCAAGCGCACAAACGGCCGCTAAAAACCGCATAACCCTGCCCCTTTTTGACATTCCCCCTTCTAGTGCCCCGATCCGTCCGCGACCAGTTGATCCCGGGCGGAAAGGCCCTAGCGGCCGCATCCTACAGATTAGGGCGTAGGCGTCAAAGCCCCAAGGACGTATAGAATAGCGGTTATGGAACAGGTGTTTGTGAGAAGCCTGATCGGGATTATTGCGCTTTTTGCCGTCTCGCAAGCGGCAGCGCAGGTCGATCCGCGTCTTCAGGAAGGCCAGACGGCGACCGTCGTCGAGGTCATTGACGGTGATACCGTGGTGTTGGATGACGGCAGCCAGGTTCGTCTGGTCACCATCCAAACGCCGAAACTGGCGCTGGGCCGCGAAAACTTCGTCGAACAGCCGCTGGCACACGAGGCCAAGGCGGCCTTGGAGGAGGTTGTCCTGGACCGGCAGGTCACCCTCGCTTTCGACCAGACGCAAAAGGACCGCCACGGCCGCTGGCTGGCCCACCTCTACCGCGACGATGGCCTGTGGCTTCAAGGTCACATGGTCGACATCGCCCTGGCGCGCGTCTACAGCTTCCCCGACAACCGCACCATGGCAAGCGAGTTGCTGGCGCGAGAAGCGGACGCCAGGGCGCTCGATGCCGGCATCTGGGCGTTATCGTTCTATGCGGTGCGCGAAGCCGGTGAACCCGACGCGGTGCCGGTCGACAGCTATGAGCTGATCGAAGGTCGCGTTGTCGACGCCGCCGAGGTTAACGGGCGGATCTTTCTTAACTTCGGAGACGATTGGAAAACCGACATGACGGCGACGGTGTCGCCCGAAGATGCGCGCCTGTTCGATGCCGAGGCGATTGACCTGCTGTCGCTCGATGGGCAAAGGATCAGGGTGCGCGGATGGGTGAACTGGCACAACGGACCGTCGATCAGTGTCAGCCATCCCGAACAGATCGAGGTTTTGGAATGACATTGCTGAAACGCTGCCGCTTGGCGCTTGCTGCCGGCGCCCTGGCCGTCGCCACCGCACTTGCGGCCTGTACGACGAACCCGGCGACCGGCCAGCAGGAGTTCACCTTGATGTCGCCGTCCGACGAGGTACGGGTCGGCCAACAGGAACATCCCAAGATCCTGAACGAGTTCGGCGTCTATCAGGAGATGCCGGAACTGAACGCCTATGTCGCGACACTCGGCGGGCGCCTGCACAGCGTCTCGGAGCTCTCCCAGCAATCCTTCACGTTCACCCTGCTGGATAGCGACATGGTCAATGCCTTCGCACTGCCCGGGGGTTATGTCTATGTCACCCGCGGCCTGATGGCGCTGGCCAACAGCGAGGCGGAGCTGGCGGGTGTTGTCGGCCATGAAATCGGTCATGTCACGGCGCGGCACTCCGCCCAGCGTGTCACCCAGCAGACCCTCGCCGGGATCGGCGCGGTGGCGCTGGGTGCGGTGGTGGGCGACCCGCAATTGACCGAGATGGCGGGCCTGGGCGCGCTCGCCTGGGTCCAGGGCTATAGCCGCGCCCATGAGTTCGAGGCCGATCAACTGGGCATCCGCTACATGAGCCGTGCGGGCTACGACCCGATCGCCATGTCGACCTTCCTGAACAGCCTGGGCGAGAACAGCAACCTGTCGCGCCAGCTGATGTTCCAGGACGGCGAGGCGCAGATCGACTGGTTCTCGACCCATCCGCGCACGCCCGACCGGGTTGCGGCGGCCGCCCAATCGGCCGGCGGCGGAAACCCCAACTGGGTTCACGGCCGCAACGAATACCTCGGACGCATCGACGGCATGATCTTCGGCGACAGTCCCGAACAAGGGTTCATCCGCGGCCGCACGTTCTCGCATCCGATCATGCGCATGACCTTCGTGGTGCCGGAAGGTTTCCGCATGCTGAACTCGCCTGATGCCGTTCTGGCACTCAACAAAGACGGCGCGTTCGTACGCTTCGACGGCGCCCAGGCGCAGCAGAACGTGCCGATGACGACCTATCTGACCCAGCAATGGGCGCGCGGGCGCGAGGTCAACGAACTCGAAAAAATCGACATGGACGGCATGGAGGCCGCGACCGGCTGGCTGCAGGTCCAGGGCAACAGCGGCCCGATCAACCTGCGCCTGGTCGCCCTGCGCTGGGACGCCACCACCATCTACCGCTTCATGATCGTCAGCCCGGCGCAATACACCGCCGCCCTGGAAATGCCCATGCGCCGCATGCTGGGCAGCTTCCGGCAGTTGTCACAGGCCGAGGCCGCCGCGCTTCGACCGCTGCGCCTGCGCGTCGTCGAGGTGCGCAGCGGCGACACGATCGACAGTCTTGCCCGGCGCATGGCGTTCGACGACTTCCGGCGCGAGCGCTTCATGGTCCTGAACGGCATCACCTCGAACAGCCAGCTTCAGCCCGGCATGCTGGTCAAGATCGTGACCGAGAGCTGACACACAAGATCCGACCTCGCGTCCCGGCCGGAGAGCCGGGACCCATGAACACGGTCGGTGCCAATTCAGGCGAGCCCGGTGTTCCTGGGTCCCGGATCAAGTCCGGGACTTCACCGATGGATTGTTGGCGGAGCGCATGCCTCTAAGACGACGCGCGCTCCAGCATGGCGTGCAGCAGGACGTTGCAGCCGGCCTCCAGATCGTCCTTCGCCGCGTTCTCGATCTCATTGTGGCTGATACCGCCTTCGCAGGGCACGAAGATCATCGCGGTCGGCGCGACCCGGCTGACATAGACGGCGTCGTGACCGGCGCCCGAAACCATGTCCATGTGGTCATAGCCCAGCAGGCGCGCCGCGCCACGCACCGCATCGACACAGCCGGTGTCGAAGGCGACCGGCGGTGACACCCAGATCTCGTCGATCTCGATCGTCACGCCGCGCTCGGCCGCGATAGCCTCGGCGGTCGCGCGCATGTCACGGTCAAGGCCTGCGAACGCTTCGGCGTCGGGGTGGCGGATGTCGACGGACATCAGGACTTCGCCGGCAATGGTGTTGCGCGTGTGCTCGGGGTTGCAGTGGTTGATCTTGACCGTGGTGCGGCCGTGGGGGCCGGCGGCGCGTGCGTTCGCATCGAGCTTGGTGATCAGCTCAGCGCTGGCGACGAGCGCATCCTTGCGCATGGTCATCGGCGTTGGACCCGCATGGGCTTCCATGCCGGTGACGGCGACATCGTACCAACGGATACCCTGGACGCCGGTGACGACGCCGACCGGCTTTTTCTCCGCCTCCAGGATCGGGCCCTGTTCTATGTGCGCCTCGAAGTGGTGGCCGAGCGCATGGCCACCGGGCTCCTCCGGCCCCAGATAGCCGATGCGTTCGAGCTCGCCGCCCATGGTCTTGCCGTCGGTGTCTTCCTGCGCGTGGGCATAGTCGAGCGCGAACTCGCCGGCAAAGACGCCGGAGCCAATCATGGCGGGCGCGAACCGGGCGCCTTCTTCGTTGGTCCAGCAGATCACCTCCATCGGCGCTTCGGTTTCGATGCCGGCATCGTTCAGCGTACGGACGACCTCGAGCCCCGCAAGCACGCCATAGACGCCGTCGAACTTGCCGCCGGTCGGCTGGGTATCCAGGTGGCTGCCGGTCGAGACCGGCTTGGCATCGCCGTCGCGCCCCGGACGGCGGGCGAAGATGTTGCCCATCTTGTCGACCGTGCAGGTCATGCCGGCCTCCTCGCACCAGCGGACAAAAAGGTCGCGGCCCTCCTTATCGTCATCGGACAGCGCCAGTCGGCAATTGCCGCCCTTTTCCGTCGCGGCGATCTTCGCCATCTCCATGATGCTCGCCCAGAGCCGGTCGGCGTTGGCGGCGAGGCCTTCGTTGGTCTTGCTGTTCACGGTGTCTCCTTGGTTGTCGATCCACGGCGGGTTCGGCTCATTGTGATGATCAGGATGCAGGCCACAACCACCAAGACCGCGCCCAGGGTGGTCCAGCCTGTCGGCAAGCGGTCGAATACCAACCAATCGAGCAGGGCGGAAAAGACGACGGCCGAATAACCGAGCGGTGCCACCACATAGGCCGGGGCAAAGTTGAAGGCGTACAGAAGGCAGGTCGTGGACGCCAGAAGTAGCACCCCGACGAGGGCCAGATGAAACCAGGTCTCGGGCGGCATGGGCCGCCACTGCAGCGCCGCAGGTACGGCCATCAAGACGACGCCGGTGGCGAAGATGTAACAGAGGGTCCTGAGGACCGGTTCGCCCGCCTGGTCGACGCGGCGCGACAGGATACTCTGAAAGGCAAAAAGGATACCGGCGGCGATCCCGAACAGATAGCCGATCTCGAACGTCGTGTAACCGGGATGCAGGACCAGTGCCATACCGATAAACCCAAGGACGATGCCGATCCATAGGCGGTTCGGCATCGTCTCCTTCCAAAACAGCACCAGCAGAACCGGGATCCACAGTGGCGCGGCATCGCGCAAGAGAATGCCGTCGACAAGCGAGATGGTTTGCAGGGCGATGAACAGCGAGACGACCTGGACAATTCCCACCACCGACCGGACGACCAACAAGCCGGTGTTGGTTGATGCCAGGAACCGCCTGCCACGGGTAAGCGCGATCGGGACGATGACAGCGGCGGGAAAGGCAAAACTCAAGAACGAGATCACAAACTCGCCGGCGTTTTTCGACGCAAGCTGCACGAACAGGCCGGCGCCGGCGAAACAAGCGCCGGCAACGGTCACCAGCAGCGCACCGGCGACGATGTCGTCTCGAGGAGCCGTCACGGCGCGTGTCCTCCCAAACAGGACCGCCGGCGTCGGCGCCAGCGGGTGCGCAGACTAGTGCGGAATTGCAGCCCAACAAACCGTCACAGACAGGCAAGGGATGGTCGTCTATCGTCCGGCCATGCCTGCTCCCGCCTCGGCCGACGCTGCCCGGCCGACCGTACCCAGTTTTTCCCGCGCCCTCCGCTTCTGGCTCAAGCTGGGGCTGATCAGCTTTGGCGGACCGGCGGGGCAGATCGCCATCCTGCATGACGAGCTGGTCGAACGCCGGCGCTGGATCGCCGAAGGACCGTTCCTGCACGCGCTCAATTTCTGCATGCTGCTGCCCGGCCCCGAAGCCCAACAGCTCGTGACCTACATCGGCTGGCGGCTGCACGGGATTGCCGGGGCGCTTGCCGCAGGTGGTCTGTTCGTCCTGCCCGGCGCCGTCATCATGCTGGTGCTGGCCTGGGTCGCGGCGGCCCATGGCGACTGGCAACCGGTCGCGGCGGTGTTCTACGGCATCAAGCCGATCGTGATCGCCATCATCGTGCACGCCGTCTGGCGCATCGGCCGGCGCGCGCTGACCGGGCCGGCCGCCGTCGTGCTCGCGGTCCTGGCTTTCGTCGGGATCTTTTTCCTGGGCGTGCCGTTCCCGGTCATCGTACTCGCCGCCGCGCTGATCGGTGTGGCCGCCAGCCGGATGACGCGCGATCCCTTCGCGCCGGAGATCCCGGTCTCGGATGAACCAAATGCAAAATCGGAGACTGTGGCCCCCGGCGGCGCGTGGCGTGTCCTTCGCTTGATTGCCATATTCGCCGTGCTCTGGGCGGTGCCCGTCTTGGCGGTCGTGGCGGTCTGGGGCGCCGACCCCTTCACCGATGTCGCCACGCTCTTTACCAAGGCGGCGTTCGTCACCTTCGGTGGCGCCTATGCGGTGCTACCCTATATCGCCGACGCCGCGGTCTACGACTACGCCTGGCTCGACCCCGGCGAAATGGCGAACGGTCTGGCGCTAGCGGAATCGACGCCGGGACCGCTTATTCTGGTTACCCAGTATGTCGGTTTCTTTGCCGGCTGGACGGGCGTCACGGGATCACTGGCCTCGGCGGTCATCGCCGCAGCGCTGACAACCTATGTGACGTTCCTGCCCTGCTTTCTCTTCATCCTGGCCGGCGCGCCCTATATCGAGCGCCTGCACGGCAACCGTCTGGCGGCAAGCGCGCTGGGCGCGATCACCGCGGCGGTGGTTGGTGTCATCGCCAATCTCGGCGTTTTTCTGGGGTTGGTGGTGCTGTTCCCGGGCGGGACCATCGACTGGACATCGCTGGTCCTGACCGCGGTCGCGACGCTGGTGTTGTTCGTACGCCCCGTCGCCACCCACTGGATGGTCCTTGTCGGCGCGGCGGTGGGTCTGGCGGTTTGGTATGGCGGTTTGGCCGGGATGGGCGGCGGTTAGGCCTCGAGCTGCTCGACCACGGTGGCGTCGCGGTCCAGGCAAACGGCGAACAACGGACCGCCACCGCCGCAACCGGCATCGAGGGTCATCGTGTGGTCGCCCAGCACGACGCCGCCGCCATCGGGATCGAAACCCCGCACGACCATGCGGAAGCCACCGAACGGCTCTTGGATCGCGGCAAAGCCGCCGGGGTTCCACCAGAAGGCGTCCCGTTGGGTCTCCAGCGGGCGCGTCGGATCGAGCCCGGCGTGAACGAAAAGGATCGAGCCGTCTTCGGTCACCGCCGCACGCCGCAGCTGCGTCATCAACGCGCCGTGGCCAGGAAAGCTGCGCTGGACATCACGCAGAGCGGTGGTCCAGCGAGTCAGCGCCGCGGCGCCGGCGCGCGCCGCCATCATGCCGGTGTCGGGATCGATGCCATAGGCGGCGATGGTCGCGGTGACGCCGCGCTGCATCATCCAGTTCAAAACTTCGTGCGGGCTCAGCGCCAGCTGCAGCTGCAGCAGCTTTTGCCACATCTCTTCCTGGGCGCCGCGCAGGAAGACGATGTCCTGGGGCATCATGCCGGGAACCGCCAGGACTTCGCGGCGGAACGTGATCAGTTCGTCCAGCGTTTCACGGATCGCCGGCCCGTAACCCAGATAGTTACCGAGATAGACCAGGCGGTCGCGCGGCTGGAAATGGCGGGCGATCTGGTGATGCAGACGGCCCAACCGCTCGGCCTCGCCATGAATGGCGGGCACGGCCCAGACCCGGTTCCAACCGGTCAGTGTTCCAAATTTTGTACGGTCAAGCATGAAACGCCATCGCCCCGCCGGCTACTGATGACGGGGCGACAGCGTAACCGGGAGATCAAGCGGCTTCGAGAACCTTTTCGATCTTCGTCGTCGCCTGATCGGGTTCGACTCCCTCGACCGCCGCAAGCTCGCGCGACAAACGGTCAAGCGCGGCTTCATAAAGCTGGCGTTCGCTATAGGACTGGTCGGCCTGGCCGACACGGGTGTGCAAATCGCGCACGACCTCGGCAATCGAGACGGGATCGCCGGAGTTGATCTTGGCTTCATACTCCTGGGCACGCCGGCTCCACATGGTGCGGCGCACGCGGGCGCGGCCCTTCAGTGTCGTCAACGCGCTCTTCATCACGTCCTTGGTCGACAGCTTGCGCATGCCCGACGTCGCGATCTTGTGGACGGGAACGCGCAGGACCATCTTCTCCTGCTCGAAATTCACGACCACCATGTTGAGCTTGGCTTCACCGATGGTCTGCTCCTCGAGAGACTGAACGAGGCCGACTCCATGAGTCGGATAAACCACGTAATCACCAACGCTTAGTTTGATGTCCTGGGATGGCATATGTTTCTCACCTGTTCACGCAATGGTTTTGTTATGCACCGGTCGCTTTTCGCGAACTCGTTGTCACGCGAACCTCCCGAGTCCGCGCCCGATCAACCGTTCGAACCGCGCGATGCCTGCCTGCAGACGCCAACCGCGTCACACAGAGACGGGCCAGCCCTGAAGCTGACCCGTTTATCCGCGCTCCGATCGCTTAATCAGAGACTTAGAATAACACAAAATGTGGCTATTCGGAAGCTGGAGACGGCAAAACCCTATGATTTCCGTGGGTTAGCACCATTCTGGCGGTCCTGTCAGGCAATCCGCCAATGGCCGGCCTGAAACGACTCGACGCCGCTCAACCACCCGGATTCGGGCTGAAATGCTCTTTTTTGTCCTTCACATCGCGCCAATCGTCGGAGTCGGGCAGTGGATCTTTCTGCCGGGTGATGTTCGGCCACTCCTCGGCATACTTGCGGTTCAGCTCCAGCCAGTCGGCCAGGCCGTCATCGGTATCCGGCTTGATGGCATCGATCGGACATTCCGGCTCGCACACGCCACAGTCGATACATTCATCGGGGTGAATGACCAGCATGTTCTCGCCCTCGTAAAAGCAGTCGACGGGGCAGACCTCGACACAGTCGGTTAACTTGCACTTGATGCATGCTTCGACGACGACATAGGTCATCGGCACCTCCACAATGAACACAAGGCCGGCGGCGACAATCGGCCAGCGCTATCTAGGCAATTAACGGACGAGGTCAAGCGGGTTCCGCATCGAGCGCAGCCTGAGCACGCCGTTTGGCAATCGCGCGATCACGGTCCGTGACGTGCAGAAGAGCGGCGATGCGGCGGGCCAGCGAGTCCTCATAGGCATCGAGCGTGCCGTCGACCAGCAGGACCTGCCAAAGCATCTGCATCAGGCCAATACGCTCATCGGCGTCGAACTGGTTCTTGATCACTCTGGTGAAACGCTCGTAGTCCGCCGCATCTTCTGCGATCGGGCGCGCCTTCTCGACGAGATCGGCGGCGCGTTCGTCGGTCAGGTCAAAACGGTCGGCGATCAAGGTCTGGACTTCGCTGATCTCCAGATCGTCGGCGAAACCATCGACAAGCGCGGCTTCGACCAGAATCACCGCGGCGGCGTGCCGCAGTTCCTCTTTGGGATCCGTCGGCTCGCCGGCGACCGCCTCGTCCAATCCAAAAAGTGCTCGTACGCGACCTATCATGGGCGCGGGTTATGTCAGACGCACCGCGCCCTTTCAACCACAGGCTTCTTAAGGGTTTCTGTAGTGTTACCGGTCTGATTGGCATCACCGGCCCACGCCCCCGCCCGGCCACCCCGAGGATGCTGCCATGGGTCGCCGGGCGGGGGCGTGGGCCGGTGCCGATCCCGCGTCAGCGGGAAAAAGATCTAGCCGCCGTCGACGCGACGCTTCAGCGCGTCGAGTGCGCGGCGCTCCTGTTTGGTCGGCCGCCCGGCGCCGCGTTCGCGCCGGCCGGCAGGTGCCGGACGTTCATCGGGCGTTGGTGGTGTCGGAGGTGCCAGGTCCTCGTAGAGTTCGCGGGCTTCAGGCGCTGGTCCACGCCGTTCGCCCAGGGTCACGACGCGAATGACGCGAATGTCGCGGCCGTGGGGGAAGGTCAGGACGTCGCCCGGCTTGACGGAACCGTGGGTCTTCAGCACCCGCTCGCTGTTGACACGAATACGGCCGGCCGCCACCGCGCGCGATGCCAGCGTGCGGCTCTTGAAGAACCGTGCATACCAGAGCCATTTGTCGATGCGGATGGTGTCCGTGCTCAACGGGCGTTCTCCAATTCCAGGAGTTTGGCAAAGGGCGAGGCAAGATCGGTCGCGCTCGGCTGGCGCCGTTTGCGCGGACGCCGCCCGCCGGATGCGGCCGCGATCGTCAGGCCGTTCTTGTCGTCGATGACGTGGAAGCCGAGTGCGGCCATCACCGCGGGAAACTGCTCACGCGACGACGCGGCGAGCGACATGAGCGCCGGCGTGACCGGCACCCGTCCCTTGCGCACCGCTTTGCGCGCCTGCGCCGCCAACCGCTCGACCATGTCGACACGAAGGGCGCGTGGACCCAAGCGTTGATAGCCGATGGCGCCATAGAAGTTTGCCGGCAGGCGCGGATCGGCGTCGATCGCGACCTCGCCCTTGACCGGCACGTCGGGCACCTGACTGTCGCCCCGCTGGGCCGCCCAAAGCAGGGCGCGCAGATCGAGATGGCGTGATGACATGAAGGGTTTGAGGTAGACCGCATGAAGACCGAGCCGCACACCGAGCCGCGCCAAACCCTGACGCGCGTCGCGGTCGAGGTCAGCGATCAGCGCGGCGACATCCGGCGTCGCCACGACACCCAGGTTTTCGACCAGCTGATAAATGAGGCCGCGAGCCGGGCCCTTGAGATCGGCGCCACGGATGCGCAAGAGCGGCCGGCAGGTCTCCGCGACACGGCGGTCGAGCCAGTCGCGCAAACGCGCGGCAATGCGGTCCTTCAATGCCTTGTCCAGGAACTCGCTGCGCAGAACGTCGATGCGCGGCATCAGCACGTCATTGCCGGCTTCCAATCGCGCGACCCGGGCACCGCGCCACATGAGGTAGAGACGGGCGTCGATCTCGAAGGCCGTATCGTCATCGGCTTCGCAGGCGGCGACCCGGCGCGCGATTTCGGGACGCAGGGCGCGGCGGGCTGCGGTCCATAAGGTCCGACCATCGCCGTGGCTGGCCGCCTTGTCAGCGACAAACCGGAAACCTTCGAGGTGGCCGACCTCCTCGCCCTCGACCGCCACCGCGCCATCGGCGGCAACGTGGGAGGCAAGCGAGCCGTCACCCTTGAGACGGCGCGCGATGGTCGCGGCGCGCCGGTCGACAAAACGCTGGGTCAGGCGATCGTGCAGCGCGTCGGAAAGACGGTCCTCGATGGCGCGGGTGCGCTCCTGCAACTCGCCGTGGTCGCCGACCCAGTCGTTGCGGTGGGCGACATAAGTCCAGGTGCGGATGTGGGCGATACGGTTCATCAGTGTATCGATGTCGCCGTCGGTGCGGTCGATCCGCTCGACGCTGCGCGCGACCCAATCGTCACCCAAGCGATGACCGGGTCCCATCAGGCTGCGGTAGATATGCGCCAGCAGGCGCACATGATGGTCGGCCAGTACCTTGCGGAAGTCGGGGATCTGGCAGACCTCCCATAGAAGCTTCACGGCATCGCGGTTGGTCGCGAGTTCCGTGATCGCCTTGTCATGGGCGAGCGCAGCCAGCGCCATGTGATCGTCGGCCTGACGTGCGCGAATCAAACCTGGGTTCTCAGGACGCGCCTCAAGGCTTCTGAGCAGCGCCTTGACGGAACGCATGTCCAGGTCCGCGTTTCGCCACATGAAAGTCTTGAGATCGGGGAAGGTATGGCTCTCGATCGCCTGGACATCGACATCGGGCAGCTCCTGCACCGCGCCGGTCAGGCCGAACGTGCCGTCGTTCATGTGACGGCCGGCGCGCCCGGCGATCTGGGCGAGCTCGGCGGCCGTCAATTGACGTGGCCTGGCGCCGTCGAACTTCCGCGTCGCGGCAAAGGCGACGTGGCGTACGTCCATGTTGAGACCCATACCGATGGCGTCGGTGGCGATGATGTAGTCGACTTCGCCATCCTGATACATGGCGACCTGGGCGTTGCGCGCGCGCGGGCTGAGCGCGCCCAGCACCACCGCGCACCCGCCGCGCTGGCGGCGCATGGTCTCGGCGAGTTCGTAGACGTCGGCGGCGGAGAACGCGACCACCGCGCTTCTGGGCGGCAGGCGCGTCAGTTTCTTGGCGCCGGCGAAGCTGAGCTTCGAGAATCGCGGCCTGACGACGAACTCCGCGCCGGGCACCAGTTTCTTGATCAGCGGCCGCGCGGTCGCCGCGCCCATGACCATGGTCTCATCGCGGCCCCGGGCTCTCAGCAGGCGGTCGGTGAAGACATGGCCGCGTTCGGGGTCCGCGGCGAGTTGGATTTCGTCGATCGCCAGGAAACCGACCGGCATATCCAGCGGCATCGATTCGGTGGTGCAGACATAGTAACGCGCCGTTTTCGGCACGATCCGCTCCTCGCCGGTGATCAGCGCGACGCAGCCGCGACCGCGCATGGCGACAATGCGGTCATAAATCTCGCGGGCCAGAAGACGTAAGGGGAGCCCGATCATCCCGGTGCGGTGACCCAGCATACGTTCGACAGCCAAATGGGTCTTGCCCGTGTTGGTCGGGCCCAGAACTGCGGTCAAACGCGGGGGCTCAGTACGGAGCTCCATAAGCATAGGATCGTCAGGGAACGTGTCATTTGCAAGTCAAAGCACAACAAAATGTGTGCCTTGAATCTCAACCACCAGGGATGGTGGCACTTAGAGCAGGATTGTTCCGAAACGAATCAGTTTGAGACGAGATCCGGGCTCTGGCCGTGATTTCGCCGCCGCAACCAACCGGCAATGGCACCGCTGATCGCCATGGGCAGCGCCAGGACCAGAAACAGCAGCAGCGTTACCGGAAAAAGACTGGTAATCGCACCGGCAAGGACAAAGGTCATGAGGCACTGGCCCAGGGCGACGGCCAAGCCATAGGACCAAGCCCGCTGGGGCCAGCGCCAGGCAAAGACCGCCGCCATCGCCATACCGGCCGGCACCCCGGCCACGAAGAAAAAGCCCGTATCAAGCAGCTCACGACCGCCCGCGAAGGGTGCGAGAACCGCGATGATCAGGCCGCCGCAGACAACGGCTAGGGAGAAAGGTGACATGGGCGCAAGTTTACGGAAATCAGGCGCAGGAATCGGTGATTTCCATCACGCCAAGGGCCGTCATAGCGCCAAGATGGCCCTTGGCGGGCGCTGCGCCCTGGCCTAAAGACGGGATCATGACAGCCGCCAAACGCGATCCGGTGACCGGCCTGATGCTGCTCGCAGCCTTGATTCTCCTTGGATTCGGGCTCTTCATGCCGGCCGTGACGGTCGAAAAGTTCTATATCTTCGACAACACCAAATCGATCGCCGGCAGCATCGAGGCGCTGTTCTTGGAGGGCCATGTGCTGCTCGGCATCATCGTCGCGGCCTTTTCCCTGGTTTTTCCGCTGGTTAAGCTTGTCCTGTCGTTCCGCATTTGGACAGCATCGAATCCGGCGTCACCGGGCGTCCAGCGCGCCATCCGCTGGACCGTCATGCTCGGAAAGTGGTCGATGCTGGACGTTTTCATGGCCGCCCTGGTCGTCGCTATCCTGACGTTGGGCATGGTGGCCAGCGTCGAGGTTCATGTCGGCCTTTACCTCTTCGGCGGCGCCATCGTCTTGGCCATGCTGGGTTCCCATCGTCTCGAGGCGAGCCTGGCGCAAAAGGACGGCGCGTAGTGCGGTGCCAGCGACACATATAGCGAGGCGCTAGCCGAGCGCCCGCTTGACGCAGACGGCAAGTTTCCTACATAGCGCTCAGCATCCTCACCCTCTTTAAGGAGATCCGGCATGGCCGATAGTGAAGCGGCCGAGCGCCACGATTTTCAGGCCGAAGTCGCCCGTGTCCTCGATATCGTCGTCAACTCGCTCTATTCGAAACGTGAGATCTTTCTGCGCGAACTGATCTCCAACGCGTCGGACGCCTGCGACAAGCTGCGCTACGAAGCCCAGTTGGATAGCGCGCTGCTCAAGGACGATCCGGACCTCACGATCACCATCGCAACCGACGCCAAGGCCAAGCGGCTGACGATCACCGATAACGGCATCGGCATGTCGCGCCAGGAGTTGATCGACAATCTCGGCACCATCGCCGGCTCCGGCACCGCCAAGTTCGCGGCCACACTGGCAGAGGCCGAAAAGGACAAGGCCAAGAAGGAGAAGTCGGACGTCAACCTGATCGGCCAGTTCGGCGTCGGCTTCTATGCCGCCTTCATGGTCGCCGACAAGGTCGTCGTCACGAGCCGCCACGCAGGCGCCGACGAAGCCTGGACGTGGACCTCCGACGGCCACGGCAGTTTTGAGATCGAGGCTGCGCCGGCCGAGACGCCGCGCGGCACGACGATCGAACTGCATCTGAAGAAAGACGCCAAGGAGTTCGCCGACTCAAGCCGCGTGCGCCATATCGTCACCACCTATTCCGACCATATCGGCCTGCCGGTCTGGCTCCACGACGGCGACAAGTCCGAGCAGATCAACGAGGCGGCGGCGCTCTGGACACGGCCCAAGAAGGACATCACCGACGATCAGTACAAAGAGTTCTACCGCCATGTCGGTCATGCCTTCGACGAACCGTGGCTGACGCTGCACAACCGGATCGAAGGTGTCGTCGCCTATACCAACCTGCTCTTTGTTCCTGAGCGACCGCCGTTCGATCTGTTCGACCCGGCCCGGCGTCACGGCGTCAAACTCTATGTCCACAAGGTCTTCATCACCGACGAGTGCGAAGGTCTGGTGCCGCCTTGGCTGCGCTTCCTGAAAGGCGTGGTTGATTCGGAAGACCTGCCGCTCAATGTCAGCCGCGAGATGCTGCAGGCCAGCCCGGTGGTCGCCAAGATCAGCAAGGGCCTGGTCAAACGCGTCCTCGGCGAACTGCAGAAGAAGGCCGACAAGGCGCCCGATGACTACACGGCGTTCTGGGAAGCCTTCGGCCAGGTCCTCAAGGAAGGCGTCTACGAAGACCCCGACCAGCGCGACGCGCTCTTGAAGCTCGCCCGCTTCCGTTCGACCGCCGTCGATGGCTGGTCCAGCCTGGACGACTATGTCGGGCGCATGAAGGAAGGCCAGACGCAGATCTTCACCATCACCGGCGACGACCCGGCTTCGCTCAAGGCGAGCCCGCAGATCGAGGCGTTCCGCGCGCGCGATATCGAGGTGCTGCTTTTGACCGACCCGGTCGACGAGTTCTGGCCGATGTCGGCGACCGATTTCGACGGTAAGCCGTTCACTAGCGCGACCCGCGGCGACATCGATCTCGACGCGATCGCCGGCACCAAGACCGACGAGAGCGAAGACGACAAGAAAGACGAGACGCCGTCCGGCGATCTCGGTGCCTTGATCGCCATGGTCAAGCTGGCGCTGGGCGACAAGGTGAAGGACGTGCGCGAATCCAAGCGGCTCACCGACAGCGCCTGTTGTCTGGTCGCCGACGAGGGCGATCTCGACATGCGCCTGCAGAAAATGCTGCAGGCGGCCGGCCAGGCGCCGGGCGATGCCGCGCGTATCCTGGAGATCAATGCCAAGCACCGGCTGATCCGCGCCATGGCGGAGAAGGCGCGCCAGGACGGCAGCGCGAAAGACGTCGAGGAAATGGCGTTCCTGCTGCTCGACCAGGCCCGCATCATCGAGGGCGAACCACCGCTCGACGGCGCCGCCTTCGCCAAACGCATGGCCGACACCATGGCGCGGGCGTTGGCATAGGCTGAGTCGTTGTTACCGGGAAACGTGCCGATTTAGGACATAACGCTCGCCGAAATGGCAATTTTCCACAGGTTTTCCGGGTTTTTTGCCTATTTTGCTTCAGGAACGGCGCAGTTTGGCCGTACTTCTGCCCTTGCATGGGGTTGCATCCATGAACCGCAGGAGGGGAATTGAAGCAATGAGCAGATTCGAAGAGATTCGAGACATGGTGTTGAGCCTGGAGTCCGATTTCGAGGCGTTCTACGAAAAAGGCAACAAGGCCGCCGGCGTGCGCGTGCGCAAGGGCATGCAGGATCTGAAAGCGCTGGCGCAGGACATCCGCGTCGACGTCCAGACCAGAAAGAACGCCTAGGCGCAACAAGACACCCGTCGTCTCGATCCAGAGTGAGGGCCGCTTCCCGCGGCCTGAGCGTTATCTGCTCGACGTCGGCTGACGTTACCCTAGACTCGAACGTCCCGTTCATGGCTGCCCGAAAGCATTGATGGGACGCACCCACCTTGCCGCCGGCTTGGTTGTCGCCGCGCTGGTCGCCCTGTCTGTTCCGAGCTTGGCCGAGGTCGAGCGTCCGGGTGCAATTCGCGATCGCCTGACCGTCGACGAACTGTCGTCAGACATGTCGAGCGTGATAGGCCCGATCCATAACGACTACTTCATGCCGTTCGCTGACGCGCAGCCCGCGCTGCATGACTTCTCCGGCGTCGTCGGCTTTGTCGGATCGGACTTCCTGGCTGGCGACGGCGCCTTCCCGAGCTTCTGGGCAGAGTTCATCACCACCGACGGTTATCTGGTGCCCGTCGTTCGCGACATCATTCTGACCGCGTCCGGCGATTGGGACATCATCCTGTCGCCCGGCCGGGTCTGGTCGGAACCTGGCGACGGCGGCTGGTCGCGTGCGTCGTTTCCGTTCACCCTGGTCGGGCGCACATGGAATGTCAGCCGCAACGGACTTGCGACCTTTCTCTATAACGACACCGAGATTTCCGATCTCACACTGCAGATCGTCCAGGAATCCGCTCACTGGTCGCGTTTCGATGCGTGGGCCCATCTGGATTTGATCTACCGTCCCGGCCCTGTCGCGAACGCCGACCAAGTCGCCGCCGCGTTTGCCGCGGAACTATCCGATCGCCTGCCCACCGCACCGCTTCAGGCGCTCGACGCGCCGGACGATCTGATTGCCGGCATGGAACGCGATCGCGAATACCTGACGGCGACGGCCCTTCTCAGCGACGGCGTGCTTTATCATGGACCCTGTCATACCCGCTTTGGCGACTACCCGTATTGCGACGACATGCGTCATGGCGTGTTTTCCGTCACCAAGTCGGCGGCGGCGGCACTCAGCCTGCTTTGGCTCGCCGAGCGCTACGGACCGTCCGTCCTTGATCTCGAAATCGCCGACTACGTCGATGTTACCGCCGACCATAACGGCTGGACGGGCGTGACCTTTCGCGATGCCATCAACATGACGACCGGCGCCGGATCGCTTAAGCCTGATCCGACCGTCGAACATTATGCGGAGTCCGACGCGTCGCTGGCGGCGTTCGGCAACGCGCCGGATGCACGCGCCAAGCTGGATGTTGTCTTCGCCGAAGGCGACTACGCGTGGGGACCGGGCGAACGGGTGCGCTACAACAGCATGCACGCCTTCGTGCTGGCAGCCGCCATGGATGCCTACCTTAAGAGCGTCGAGGGCCCCGACGCCCATCTGTGGCAACGGGTCAGCGATGAGGTGCTTGCACCCATCGGCGTTCACCACGCGCCCCTGATGCACAGCCGGGAAGCCGACGGTTCGCGCGGCATCCCGATCATGGGATGGGGTTTCTTTCCAACCCTCGACGACCTCGCCAAGATCGGCCAACTGATCCAGGATCGTGGCGTCTTCGAGGGCCGGCAGTTGCTTCATCGCGATACCATCGACGCCCTGCTCGATGAAGGCGGCGAACACGGCCTGCCGGTTGCCTTGTCGTCAGAGGCCGGTCCCTACCGCTACGGTTTTTCGTTCTGGTATGGCCCGCATCGCGGCAAGGACGGCTGCCTGGTTCACATCCCCGAAATGCACGGCTTCAGCGACAACCTCGTGATGCTGATGCCCAACGGCATGACCGCCATCCGGTTCGCCGATGTCGACGCGCGCGCGCGCGACAAATGGGACGGCGCCGCCATGGTCGCATTGGCGGACAATCTGCGTTCAATCTGTCCCTAGCTCGTGCACTGGCGCCACGCCGAAACCATGCTAGAGCGGGTCGTGGTTAGGTGGAACCGATGAACGGTTCCACCTAACCACGTGAATCCGCTCTTTATCCATGGTTAGAGCAGATTCACCCGGTTTGATGGCTTCGCAGGGCGATTCCATCAAACCGGGATCTGCTCTAGCGTCGCCGCCATGGCGACGCTCGACATCAAACCCATGGCCGCGACGTTCGGCGCAGCAATTCATGGTCTCGACGTGCGCGACCTCGACGACGAAAGCGAGGTGGCCGTCAAGCAGGCGATGGATGAAAACCGTGTGCTCGTGTTTCGCGATCAGACTCTCACACCAGACGATCAGAAGCGTTTCTCAGCGCGGTTTGGACCGCTGATCCAGGTCCCCTACGTCAGGCCGCTGGCTGATCACCCGGAGGTCATCGCGGTCTTGAAGGAGGCCGACGAGGTCAACGTCTCGACCTTCGGCAGCTGGTGGCATTCGGACTTCAGCTATCTCGAGGAACCGCCGACCTATTCGATCCTGCACGCGTTAGAGCTGCCGCCCGCTGGCGGCGATACCCTGTTCGCCGACATGATCGCAGCCTACGAGGCCCTGTCGGACGGTATGAAGCACATGCTTGATCCGCTCAACGTCATGCATAGTGGTCACATCTATGGCGCCAAACTGGCCGACACCGGGACGCAAGGCCGCATGCGCAGCGTGGAAGTGGCCACCGGTAATCCAGAGGCCGATGTCGAACGCGCCCATCCGCTGGTGCGCCTGCACAAACCGACCGGCCGCCGCGCGCTCAATTGCAGTCCGACCTATACGACCGCGCTTGCCGGCATGACCGTAGACGAGAGCAAGGGACTGCTCGACTTCCTCTATGCCCACGCAACACAGCCGCGCTTCACCCTGCGGCAGGTCTGGCAGCCGGGCGACCTGCTGATGTGGGACAACCGCGCCGTCCTGCATCTGGCGGTCAACGACTACGACGGATACCGCCGCCTCCTGCACCGCACGACGGCTGGATCCGAGATCCCGGTCGCCGACCATATCGAACGAGGCCAGGCATGAGCACACGGCACCTTCTCGACCCCGAGCTGTTGGCGCTGGTCGACAGTTTTCCCGACCTTTCGTTCAGCCCGGACAAGCTGCTGGAAACACGCGCTCTGCTGAATGAGGCGATGGCGAAACAGGCCCCGCTGCCCGATGGCGTCATGCGCGAAGAACGGTGGATCCCGGGCCTGGACGGCGCGCCCGACGTTCGATGTCTGATCTACCGCCACGACGCGACGGCGGACGGCGCGCCCGCCTACCTGCATATGCACGGCGGCGGTTATGTCTCCGGCTCACCGGACGGTGTCGAACCGCGCAACGCGCGGATCGCCGCAGAGTGCGGTTGCCTTGTCGTCTCGATCGACTATCGGTTGGCGCCCGAACACCCGTTCCCCGCGGCGCGTGATGATGCCTATGCGGTGCTGGCCTGGCTGAACCAAGACGCCGCCGCGCTCCGCATTGATCCCGCGCGCATCGGTGTCGGTGGCGAAAGCGCGGGCGGCGGATTGGCGGCCTGCCTTGCCCTGACAGCGCGCGACCGTGGCGACTATCCGATCGCCCTGCAGGTCCTGGTCAATGCCATGCTCGACGAGAGAAGCGGCGGGCCGGAATCTCCCGGCGATCCGCTTCTTGGCGAGTTCGTCTGGCGCCGCCGGGATAATCAGGACGCCTGGTCAGCCTATCTGGGCGGCGCGCCCGCCACAGCACCGGCCGTACCGGCGCGCGCCGACGACTTGGCCGGGCTGCCACCAACCTGGGTTTCGACCGCCGCGCTGGATCTTTTCCTCGACGAGGACATCGCCTACGCGCGGCGTTTGCTTGCCGCCGGCGTGACGACCGAACTGCGTGTCTATCCCGCCGCCTGCCACAGCTATTCGCTGGCCCGCGAATCCGCCGTCGCCAGGCGTTTCGAAAACGACTACCTGGATGCGATCAGACGCGGGCTCTGCACGGTCTGAGATGGACGAACTGCGTCAAAGCCTTGCCGATCAGATCGATCACGACGGTGAGAACCTCGTCGGTTTTCTCGCCGACTTCGTGCGCGCCAAAAGCCCGAACCCGCCCGGCGACACGCGTGACGCCGCCGGCGTGCTCACACGATTTCTGGAAGCGGCAGGCATCGACTATGAGGTCATCGCGCCGCAGCCGGACATGCCGAACATCGTCGCCAGTTTCGAGGGCGGCGCGGGGCCCGGCCGGCATCTGGTGCTGAACGGCCATATCGATGTCTTCCCGGTCGAAGATGCCAGCGTGTGGGCGCGCGATCCCTGGTCGGGCGATATCGATGACGGCCGGATCTGGGGCCGGGGCGTTATCGACATGAAATGCGGCACCGCCGCCATCACCCGCACGTTCGCTTACCTGCACGATGTCGCCGATCAACTGAAAGGCCGGCTGACCCTGACCTGCGTATCCGATGAAGAGACCGTCGGTCCCTGGGGCGCGCGCTGGCTGGTCGACAACCACCGCGAAGCCGTGCTGGGCGATTGTCTACTGTCGGCCGAGGCGACGGGACCGCACGCCATCTACTTCGCCGAGCGCGGTGTCTTCTGGCTGACCATCACGATCAAGACGCCCGGCAACCATGGCGCCTATGGCCATACGACCCCCAGCGCCAGCCGTCTCGGCGCCGACCTGATCCGCGACCTCGCCGAAATCGAGACGATCGAGGGCGCGCTCTCCGACAACGTCGCTGCGATCCTGGACCGCGCCCAGGCAAGCATCGATGTCAGCCACGGCGCGGGCGCGTCGGATATCCTGAACAAGGTGACGCTCAACGTCGCCCAGGTGAACGCCGGCGTTAAGAACAACATGATCCCCGCGCGCTGCGAGATCGTTCTCGACGTGCGCCTGCCGATCGGTCTGACCAAGGCCGATGTCATGCCGGCGATCGAGGCGATCGTCGCGCGCTATCCCGACGCCAGCATCGACCATGGCGAGACGCTTGATCCCAACTGGTGCGACCCCGACCATCCGCTGGTTGCGATCCTGCGGAAGAACGCGCAAGCGCTGACCGGCATCCGGCCCGACCCCATCGTCTGCCTGGGTATGACCGACGCGCGCCTGTGGCGTTACGCGGGCGTGCCGGCGTTTACCTATGGCTCGACGACCGAGGGCACGGCGGGCATCGATGAGAACGTGACGATTGATGATTACCTGCATGTGGTGAAGGCGCATACGTTGTCAGCCTTCGACTACCTGACCTCGTGACGTTTGCGCCGTTGACAAAACCCAAAAATTTGAGGTCATAGTCCTGTCGCGCTTCACACAAAAAGGATTCGCGACATGACGACAACACCGACGATCAACACCCTGCACAGCGCGACGACCGACCCCGGCCGGCACGCGCCTCTGCTTGCTGCTTTGTCCGACGATCCGGCAAACATGCCCGAAATCGTTTCCGGCTTTGTGCTGCATCCCTGGCTGGCCGGCCAGCGCGACGTCACCATGACGGCCGAGCACGATGCCGACCGTCAAAGCCGTACGATGTCGGTGTTGCTCGATCGCTTGTTGGCGCGCGACGATCGGCCGCTGAATCAACGCCGGGCAGCAGGTGACCGGTTCTTTGGCACCTGCCGCGACTACGCCCTCGTGACATGTTCGATCCTGCGTGAACACGGCCACAACGCGCGGATACGCTGCGGTTTTGCTGACTACTTCACACCCGGCTTTCAGGAAGACCACTGGGTTGCCGAAGTGTGGACCTTCGACGGCTGGCGGCTGGTCGACGCCGAGCTCGACGCGGTGACCGCGGCGGATATGGGCACAACGTTTCCAGCCGACGACGTGCCACGCGATCGTTTCCTGACCGCGCCACAGGCGTGGCGCGATGCGCGCGCCAGCAAACTCGATCCCGACAAAATGGGCGTCTCGTTCATCGGTATGTCCGGCCTTTGGTTCGCCGCCGCCAGCGTGTGCCGCGATCTCTCGTCGCTTTATGGCGTCGAACTCTTGCCGTGGGATTATTGGGATGAAGCGGAGCGGTTCATGCTCGACCCGAGGTTCCTGGACACGCATCTCCACAAGCTTGATGCGCTTGCCGATGCCGCCTTAGCCGCCGCGGCAACGCCATGGATGCCGCCGAACGAGACCCTGTGGCCGACATGGCTGTCATGGCCGAGAACCGTGTCGAGCTACCGCGGCGACCAGACGGTAAAGGTCGACCTGCCGATCTGATCGGTCAGCCGCCGATCTGACCGCCCTGTGCAGACCACCAGTCTGACCAGGCATCGTGGTCTTTGCCGAAGTTCTGGCCGGTGATCTCTCGAAGCGACCAGGACGAGAACCAGCGGACGTCGTCGGAGGGATCCTTCAAAGCTTCGATCAAGGCATCGATCGCGTTCTGGTCACCCAATCGGCCCAACGACCACGCGGCCTCGCGCCGGACCCTTTCGCTGTCATCGAGTTCCAGCACATCGATGAGTTCCGGCACCACAGCGGAATCGCCGAGATCACCGAGCAGGCTTGCAATCTCGGCACGCACCGACACGTCGGCGACATGCACGCTGGGAACGACGGATTCAACACCCCAGGCCGAGACCATGACTTCGGCAAGTGCCCTGGCAAAACCGTTGGGCCGCTCGAACGCATCGTTGAACGGTGCGTTCTGTGGTTTGTCATAGCCAAGGTTGACGGTCGCCAGAGAGAACGGCATCGGCGTAACGTTCTGGAATTCCTGATAGTAGGAATTGCCGCCCGGGTCCTTCAACAGAACTGCGCCATTGATCGACGCACCGGTATAAAGATAGGTGCCTTCGACCTCGAAATAGGTTCGGCCCAACGCCCGGCCCTCAAGCCAGATTTCGATGGTGTAGGCGGCTGCGTCCCCGGCGTCACTGTCGGCAAGATCGAAACCCGCCTCGAAAACCATGTCCTCGGCGGTTTCAAGAACTGGCAACTCAAAGTTCTCGAGCTGATGGAAACCCTGCTCGGGCGGGATGCGGTAGTCATAGGACTGGTTGATCACGAGCAACACGTCGTTGGCACGCGCGTTCGCGGTCAGGATGACCAACAAGACGATGCCCACGATCGCTGCCGCGCTGCCTGCGCGGCACAATCCACATACCGGCTTCATGCCATAAGAATACTGCAGAAATCGGCGGGTTTGTATCGCCAGGCGTAACGTGCCTCAATCAGCCTTCGGCGGCGACATCCCGGCTGGCCCACCATTGCGTCCACGTTTCATAATCGGGACCGAAATTTTCACCGGTGAGAGCGCGCAGCGACCACGACGAAAACCATCGGACGTCGTCCGAACTATCCTGCAATGCCTCGATCAGGGACGGAATTGCCTGTTCGTCACCCAGGCGACCGAGTGACCATGCGGCTTCCCAGCGTGCCCGTTCGTCGTCGTCATAGGTCAGGACCTCGATCAGGTTCGGGGTCACCGACGGATCGCCGACATCGCCGAGATACTTTGCGACACTGGAGCGGATCACCGGCTCGTGCTCATAGAGTGACGGCACAAGCGCCTCCATGCCCCAGGTCTGATGGAAGACGCGCGCCAGGGAATCAACCAGACCGCCAGACTGTTCAAGCGTCTTGATGAACGGAGCGTTGCGCGGGTCCTCGTAACCCAGATTAATCGTCAGTTCGAACAGCCGCTGTGTTTCGCTCAAGAAGTTCGAGCGGACCATTTCTCCGCCGCCTGATGTCAGCTTGACCGTACCGTCCAACTGCGCACCGGTATAGAGATACGCCTTGACCGGTTCGAAATAGCTGCTGCCCAGCGCGCGTCCACGGATCGTGATCTCCAGCCGCGCGTCATAGGGGCCGTCATCATCGGAGTAGGCAACGTCCATCCCGGCGGCGAACAACATGTCCTCCGCCAGCGCCAGGGCCGGCAGGTCAAAGCCATCAATCGCCGAATAGGTGATCTGCGATGGTTCCCGGTATTCATAGACCTGATCGATGACAATCAAGACCGTTTCCGCCTTGGCGCGCGACCAGCCGGCCACCGCAAGCACGGTGACCACGGCGAACACGGTTCGCGCCAAGAAAAGGGGCCGATTCGATCGTTTCATGCGGCCATTCTAGCGGGAATCCGGCCCAATTTCGCCTGTCCGGCGGCGGTCTGGCGTCACACGCTCGTGAGACCGCCCAAAGCGGTGTTGTTTTAAGGTTGGTGGTGGTCGCGCCAGGCCGCGATCAGTGTCTCGCCCTCGGCAATCTCATCGTCAGACAGGGTGTCGAGGAAAGAGGCGAGATTGGCCGCCGCGAAAGCGTCACCGCCATCCGCAGCCAGGCTGAGCCACTGATAAGCCTCGGCGCGGCGGGTATCGTCACCGCGCGCAAGCAGATAGCCAAGCAGCGACTGTGCCGCCGTATCACCGGCTTCGGCGACCGGGAACAGACTGTTTTCCGCGCCCGCCACGTCGACCGGGCCGCCGCGGCCCTCGATCTGCATCAAGGCCAGGCGATACCCCGCACGTCCATGACCTTGTTCCGCCGCCTTCGCGTACCACGACCGCGCCGCCACCAGATCGGCGGCATCGTGGACGCCGTGCTCCAGCGCGAAGGCGAGCAGGTATTGTGCTTCGGCATCGCCGGCTTCTGCCTGCTCGCCGTACCACGACAGAGCATCGCTGTAGCCGGCAGCCGCGTCAGAGGAAACGGCAAGTCCGGCAATCAGCACGAAGGCGCAGCCAAGTGCTGCACCGATGTTGCCGATACGGCGCAGCGCGTTGCCACATAGAACCATCATGGCGATGGCATGTCCCCCAGTGTCCCCCCTGTCGGCCGGAGATTAGCCGCGACACACGCCCGTCACAATGGCCCGTCGCGTTCCTTTGTAAGGTGATGCAGCAACCCGCCTACCGCCTCATCGAAGGCGAGATCACCGGAAAGCACACGGTCGCACAATGCCCCGAGCGCATCGGGTCCCAGGTCATGGGCCCGGTCGCGGGCCAGATCGGCGACCGCTGCGATCAGTAGCTGACCCATGCGCCGGCGCGCACCGTCGACGCCCGATGCCGCCTTGCGCGCACCGAGTTCCATCATTGTGTCGACGAGCGCTTCAACACCATCGCCCCTGACCGCGATCGTCTTGAGCACGACCGGCCGGCGGTCTTCCGGTAAATAGGATGACGCGCCCTTCAGTGCGGCTTCGGTCTGCACGGCCTGGGGCAAATCCGACTTGTTGACGACCAGAACGTCGGCAATTTCCAGGATGCCGGCTTTGGCGGCCTGGACCTCGTCGCCGGCGCCCGGCGCCCAGACGACGACGCGAATATCGGCCAAGCCGGCGATCTCGATCTCCGACTGGCCGACGCCGACGGTTTCGACCAGGACAACGTCCTTGCCGCCGGCGTCCATCACGTCGACCAGCCGCGCGGTGTTGCGCGACAGGCCGCCCAGGTGGCCACGCGAAGCGACCGAGCGCACGAAGACATCGGGGTCGCCGGCATGGTCAAGCATACGCACACGGTCACCGAGCAGCGCGCCGCCGGTAAAGGGGCTGGACGGATCGACCGCCAGGACGCCGACCGTCCGGGATCGCGCGCGAAGATCGCGAATGACCGCCGACACCAAGGTCGACTTGCCCGCACCCGGCGCACCGGTGATCCCGACCACAAGCGCACGGCCGGTTCTGCCATGGGCGGCACGCAGCACGACTGCTGCTTCGTCGGTATCGTTCTCCACCGCGGTGATCGCGCGCGCAAGCGCGGCACGGTCGCCTTCGAACAGGCGATCGATCCAGGTTGCGGTCGAAGTTGGGGAAGACGCAGACATTCTGGCGGCGCAGTCTACGCGTGTGGCCGATCAGTCGGAAGCCCGACGCCACATTGCGTCTCCGCGCGTTTTGACGCAGGTTTTCGGGATGACCACGAACAACAAACTGGAATTGATGTCGGTGACCGGCGCCGACGGCGGCTGCACGCCGGTCGACGGTGTTTCTCTGCATGTTGAACCGGGCGAGACCCTTGCCATCCTTGGTCCCGAGCGCGCCGGCAAGTCGTCACTTATTCGTTTGATCGCCGGGTTCGGCGAGGTCGTGGGCGGTCACATTTCGTTCAACGGCCATAACCTCGCCAAGGTTGCGCCGCGTCGACGACCGTTCGCCCTGCTCGGCGAACGCGATGCCCTGTTTCCCCATCTGACGGTGCGCAAGAACATCGCCTATGGCTTGAAGGCACACCGCCTTGACCCGCGCGACATCGAGGAGCGCATTCACGAGAACCTCGCCTACTTCGAGATCACCGCGCTGCTGAACGACTATCCAGATGGCTTGAGCCGTTCGGATCGCCACAAGGTGGCGCTGGCTCGCGCGCTTGCGACCCGTCCGCTGGTGGTGCTGATGGATCAGCCATTTGACGCGCTCGATCCCATGCTGGCCGGCCAATTGATGTTCACCCTGCGCGACCTGCAGCGTCACGCCGGTTTCAGCGTGGTCATGGCGACCCGAGACAGCGAGGCGGCACTTGCCGTTTCCGACCGAATCGCCGTGATGAGCGAAGGTCGGCTGTTGCAAGTGGGAACGCCCGATGCACTTTTCGATCGGCCGGAACACGCCCTGGTCGCGACACTGACCGGCCCGGTCAACCTGATTTACGGGACAGCCCACGGCAACGCGATCGAGGTTTCCGGATTGGGAGCGTTGCCCGCAAACGCGAGCGCGCTGCCTGCCGGCACGCCGGCGGTCTTGTGCCTGCGGCCGGATTTGCTCGAGCTTTCGCTCTATCCGCCCGAAAGCGCGGAGATCGCCGTGCAGTTCGAGGTGCGCGACGTCACCTATGCCGGCGGCGGTTTGCGCGTGCGACTGGAGAACGGTTCCCATCGGCTGGCGGCGCGCCTGGACGGCCGGCGCCTGACATCTGGCGACTTGCCAGCGGGACGCCAGATATGGTGTACCTGGGACCGCGATGCCGCCCACGTCCTGGGCGCGTGAAACAACAATCGATACCTAAGGATTCAGGGGGACTTCATGAGTGACGGCAAGACCATCGTGTTCTTTCCAGAGGCCGCGTTCGGCCCGGCGCTAAACTCCGTCGGCATCGCGCAGGTCTGCCGTGACATGGGGCACAACTGCGTGTTCGTGGCCGATGTCGGCTTCGAAGGCGTGTTCGCCGGATACGGTTTCGAGGAACGGCTGATCCACATGTCCGAGCCGATGGATGCAGAGGCCTCGGCGCAGTATTGGGTCGACTTCATCAACGGCCATTTGCCGAACTTCCGCACCCCGCCGATCGACCAGATCTCGACCTACATCAAGGGCTGCTGGGAAGCGATCCTGGAGACCTCGGTGTGGGCGGAAAAGGAACTGCCTGAGACGCTTGCCGACATCAAACCCGACCTGATCTGCGTCGACAACGTGATCTTGTTCCCGGCGACCAAACAATATGGTGTGCCTTGGGTACGCATCATCTCGTGCAGCGAAAACGAGATAGAGGATCCGAATATTCCGCCTCATCTCTCCGGCTGTTTTGCCGATGATAAGGCCTGCTTCACCGCCTTCCGCGAAAAGTTCGAGCGCGAGATCAAACCGATCCACGACAATTTCAATGCCTTCCTGGCCGAATGTGGTGAAGACCCGTATCCCCTCGGCCAGTTCTTCGAGGCCTCGCCATGGCTCAACCTGCTGCATTATCCCAAGCCGCTCGCCTATGAGCGCCTTCACCCGCTGGATCCCGAGAAGTTCCAGTACCTCGAAGGCTGCATTCGCGCCGAAGAGAGTTATGAAGTCCCGACGTTCAAGGAGAACAACGACAAGCCGCTGATCTATGTCAGCTTCGGCAGCTTGGGGTCATCCGACACCGACCTGATGAAACGCCTGATCGCGACGCTCGGCAAGCTGCCCTATCGCGTGCTGGTGAATGTCGGCGACTACGGCGATGCCTATGAATCGGTCCCCGACAACTGTCATGTCGAGAGCTGGTACCCCCAACCATCGGTCATCGCCCAGGTCGATGCGGTCATCCACCACGGTGGCAACAACAGCTTCAACGAGTGCCTGTTCTTCGGCAAACCAGCGCTGATCATGCCCTATTGCTGGGACGGCCACGACAATGCGTCGCGTATTCAGGAGACCGGCTACGGCCTGAAGCTGGAGCGCTATACCTGGTCAGACAGCGATATCGAAAATGCCATGAACACCATGATGACGGACGGAGCCATGGCAACGCGTCTCGCTGACCTGTCGCGCCACATGCAGGCCCAGGATGGGCGCCGCAAGGGTGCGGAGGCGCTGGATGCTCTTCTAAAGGCCACCGCATCGTGAGCGACACGACGGTTCCACGACTGCCCGACGTCGCCAACCTGAACGAGAGCGACCTCGCCGACTGGGGTGATGTTCCCGAGCCGCTCAGCGAGGCCGTGTCGCACACGTCCGGCAAGGTCATCGTGGGCGGCGGCGGAACCTTTCCGGAGGCTGGCTATTGGCGCTGCACGCCGGGAAGCTGGCGCTGCGAGGTCGAGCGCGACGAGTTCTGCCATTTTTTGGAAGGCACGTGTCTCTACACCCATGACAACGGCGAGGAGATCGCGATCAAGGGCGGCGATACCGCCTGGTTTCCGGCCGGCTGGCGTGGGCGTTGCGATGTCCGGGACACCGTCGCCAAGGTCTACCTGATCCGATAACGGTTTGTTCTTGGGGGACAGGGTTGCCGGTCCCTGTTGCGCGGCCTAGATCGGTGGAGAGCATCTGCCCTGGGGGGACCCCGACCTTAGCGGCGCGCAACGGGACCGGCTACTTCCCTGAGGAAGCCCGAAGACCGGGCTATGCCGGTATCCGGTTGAGCCTCGGCATCGCCGGCCATGAACGGTGATGCCAGAGCTGTGAGGAGTCATATAAATCGGATATCGGCTAGAGTTTGTGACCGGCATCACTCGTCATGGCTTCGTTCGCCGGATTGGTAATGGTAATCACTGTCTTGCCGGCCCGCGGCCTTCCGAAGCGCCGCTGGTCGTGATGTCGCAGCATCGCAGTCGCCAAGGGATCGCAATGAAACATCTGCTCGCTACCGTCAGCCTCGCCCTCACCGCAACCGTCTCGCTCGGCGCGTTTGCCGGCATGGACGAAGCCAAGAACGCCTACGACACCGGCCAGTACGAATCGGCCTATCAGGAATTCGAAATCCTCTATGGCGAGGGCGACGCCGAGGCAGCGTACTACCTGGGCCGTATGCATCACTTTGGCGAGGGCGTATCGCAGAACTATTCGCAGGCGCTGAACTGGTACCGCACGGCGGCCGATGGCGGCCATGCGGAGGCCTACTTCGTGATGGGCCAGATGTACGAAAAGGGCCAGGGCTCGCCGCAGGATTTCACCCGCGCCTTTGAGGCCTATCGGGCCGCATCCGATCTCGACCACATGGCCTCGCGCAAGCGCCTGGCGATGATGCACGCGGAAGGCCTGGGCACGCCGGTCGACTATGGCGAAGCCGCCCGGTTGATGCAGACCGTCGCCGACACCGGCGATGCGGAGGCCCAGCAGTTGCTCGCCTATCTGATGGAGAGCGGCCAGGTGCCCAAGGATGTGGCTTCCGGCTCCAGCGAGCCCACGGTTGCGGCGATGCCGGCGGAGCCGCTCACGCCCGCCGAACAAATGCGCGCGCGGTTTGAACGCGCGCTGCATAGCGTCGACATGGGCCAGCAGCCTGACGCCGAAGCCGACCTGCTCTGGGAGCTCGATGTCACCGAAGCCGACGACGGCACCATTACCCTGGATCTTCTTGGCCTTAACCTGGTCGGCGAGGACGCTGCCTGGGAGATCGGCGATGCGCGCACCGTCATGACGCCGGTCGGCGATGCCATCTACGACACCACTGTCGAACTGCCCCAGGAGACCGTGTTCCTGGATGAAAAAGACCAGGCCATCGGCGGCACGACGTTCGCCAGCCAAAGTTTTGAAGGCATCTACCACCTGGATTTCGGTCAGTTCGTCACGCTGGACGCGGCCTATGACGATATCCGGGTCAAGGCCGAACCCGCCGGCGAGCCGGCGTTCGAAGTCTCGATTGCGCGTGTGGCCGCCCTTATGAACTTGGAGGAGACGGCGCCGGGCAAATGGTCGGGACCCTATACCGGCGGTTTGGAATCGCTTGCCATCGACATCGCGGGCGAAGGCGGCATGACCGCTGACCGCATCTGGTTCGATACGGATACGCAGGGCGCCGATCTCGCGTTCTTCTCCACCCTTCAGCAGAACATGGAGCGCATGCAGTACGAGATGGCGGAGGATCCCGCCAGCGTCGACCAGAAGGCGATAGGCCAGATGATGCAGCAAGCCTTCGCCGAGTTCCGCACCCTGCTGGTTGAGCACCAGCCGTTGATCCAAAGCGTCGACTTCGCGCTGGGCGCCAACGGCACCCGCGTGGTCGACGGTGACGGCGCGGTTCAGTTCGCCGCCGACGAGATCGGCTACGGCATTGGATTGACCAATCTGGACCAGCCGCTATCAACCATGTCGATCAACTACGGTCACACCGGCCTTGAAGCCGCCACGGACGAGGAGGTGCCGGACGCCTATCTGCCGACTGAGATGGAAGTCGCGTTTGAGTTCGACCGCCTGCCGCTCGAACAAGCCATGACCATGATGGTGGAGATGATGGAAGGCGCGGCCGCCGACCCGGCGAGCTTTGAGGAGCAGATGGAAATGTCGCTGATGTTCCTGGGACTGGGCATGCAGCAGCAGTTCGTCAGCTCCGGCAGCGTGTTCCGCATCAAGGCGTTCAACTACGACAGCGAGGCGCTCGACGCCACCATGGCCGGCGAGGTCACGGCGTCGGCCGAGTCACCCTATGGCGCCGTCGGCGCGATCGATCTGCAGATCGTCGGTTTGGACCAGGCCGTACAGGACCTGTCGGCCAACGCGGGCAAGGATCCCGATGCCCAAGACATGGTGGCGACCTTGACCATGCTGCAGTCCATGGGCGCGCGTACCGAAGCCGAAGGCCGTTCGATCCACGACTACGCCTTCAACTTCACGCCCGACGGCCAGATCCTGCTGAACGGCAACGATATGGGGCCGATGATTGGCGGCATGATGGGCGAAGGTCAGCCCTGATCACGGTCCGCTCTGGCGGCGAAGCATGGACTCGCGGCGGAAAACATAGATGCCGGCGCAGGCGATGACGGCCGCGCCGGTCAGCGTCAGGGCGTCCGGGAAGTTGCCGAAGAAGATCAGCCCGAAGATCACCGCCAGCACCATGTGCAGGAACGTGAAAGGCGCCAGCAGCGATACCGGCGCGTATCGATAGGCCAGGATCAAGCTGAAATGGCCGCCGGTGCCAAAGACACCGGCGGCGGCAAGAAGTAGCCAGTCCAGCGGCGCCGGCGTTTGCCAAACGAACGGCACGGCAATGCTGAGCGCCACGGCACCGACGATGGCGGTATAGAAGAGCGTCGTATCCGAACCGTCATGGCGCGCCAGGATACGCGTCAGAATGGCGAAGATGGCCATGCATATCGCTGTGCCGATGGGAAGAAAGTAAGCCCAGTGGCGAAACTCAAGGCCCGGGCGCATGATGATGAGCGCGCCGATTAACCCGATAACAATCGCCGCCCAGCGGCGTGGCCCGACCTTTTCGCCGAGCAACGGTATCGCCAGCGCCGTCGTCAGGAGCGGCGCGATGAAGCCGATCGCCACGGCATCGGCCAGCGGGATGTATTTGACGGTCAGAAAGAACAGATAGGTGGTCACGGCCAGCAGCAACGACCTTAGGAGCTGCATGCCCGGCCGTGTCGTGCGCGCGGCCTGCATCATCCGCCGGGGCGGCAGGATCAGCGGCAGGATTGCCAGGGCGAAGATATAGCGGCCCCAGGCCACCTCGATCGGCGAATAGATCTGCGATAGGTGTTTCGCGACCGTGTCGAGCGACACGAAGAAGATCAGCGACAGCAGGAAATAGCCGATACCGCGAGGGATGTTGTCCAAGGATGATCTGCCCGCGCCGGGATGGCGCTGGGGCCCTGCTTAGCACGCAAAACAACCGCACGACATACTTGGCAATCGACGGTCAAACCAAGCTAGAGTGCGCGCCCGCAAGGTCTTTGGGGGAGTTTCAGCGGTGGACAACGACATCGACGTGCTGGTCGTGGGCGCGGGGCCGGTTGGTCTCTTCATGACATGCGAGCTGATTCGCCATGGCGCGCGGGTGCGCCTTGTCGAAATCGCCGATGCCCCGACGACACTGTCCAAGGCAATCGGCGTTCATGCCCGGACCATGGAGGTTTTCCAGGACATCGGTGTTGTCCAGGCCGCGCTTGCCAAAGGCAAGGTGATGCACGGCGCCAACATTTTTTCCGACGGCAAACGCATCGCCCACCTGTCGTTGGACGAGCTCGACAGCCCCTATCCCTTCCTTCTCGACCTGGAACAGAGCCGGACCGAAGAGATTCTGATCGACCACTTGGCCGGCCTCGGCGGCGGTGCCGAACGCGGCACCACCATGACCGGTTTCGAACAGGACGATACCGGCGTTACCGCGACCCTGCGCCGGGGCGACACCGAGGAGACAATAAGCGCCTCCTGGCTGGTCGGCTGCGACGGCGCGCACAGCACGACACGCCACACCCTGGGCCTGGAGTTCCAGGGCGATGCCCTTCCCCAGAACATGCTTCTGGCCGATGTCCGGCTGGACTGGGGTCAAGTCGATGACGAACTGACGGCAAGCCTGAATGATCAGGGCCTATTGTTCGTGGCGCCCTTGGTCGGCGGACGCGCACGCGTCATCGCCGACGTACCCGATGACGTGAAAGAGGTCACGCTCGCCGACGTACAACAGGTCATCGACGAACGAGGACCTGGTGGCGGCAAGGTGAGCGACCCGGTCTGGCTGACGACGTTTCGTATCAGCGAGCGCCAGGTCGAGCGCTACCGTGTCGGCCGCGTGTTCCTGGCCGGCGACGCGGCCCACGTGCACAGCCCTGCCGGCGGTCAGGGCATGAACACCGGCATTCAGGACGCCTATAACCTGGCGTGGAAACTAGGCTTCGCCATCCGGGGCCAAGCGAGCGAGGCGCTGATCGACAGCTACAATGGCGAACGCCACCCGGTCGGTCATGCGGTGCTGCGCGGCACAAGCCTTGCGACCCGCGCCATCACGCTACGCAATCCGCTGGCGCGCCATCTGCGCGACAAGCTCGCCGGCTTCCTGACCAACATCGAGGTGGTTCAAGAACGCATGCGTACCAATGCCTCGCAGCTGGCCGTGGGCTATCGCGACAGCACGATCGTTGGCGAACACCGCGGACCCGGCCCGGGCGCTCGCGCCTTCAGCCACGGACCCTTACCGGGTCAGCGAGCGCCGGACGGGGACCTGATGGATCCGCAGGACGGCAGTATGGTCACCCTGTTCGATCTGCTTCGCGGGCCCGCACACACCATGGTGTTTTTTGCCGGCACGATCTTGGACGACGGCGATGAAGGGGCGCGCGGCGCGGTCTTGGCGGCGTTGCCTGTTGAACTAGTTGGCGAGCTGCGCCTGATCTTGATCACGACCGGCGATGAACCTCTGCCGACGACCTGGGACGGCATCCGGGTCGTCGATACCGATGCCGCGTTGCACCACCGTTACGGCGCGGACAGCGCCTGCGTCTATCTGATCCGCCCCGACGGCTACATCGGCTATCGTGCACAGCCGATGGATGCTGCCTCGCTCCGCGCCTATTTCGATACGATCACGGTGCAAGCCTGAACATGCCAACAACGGCCCCGGCCCTTGTCGCCCACGACAACCTCGACATTCGGGTGAAACCCGAGTGGATCGATTTCAACGGGCACATGAATATCGCCTGTTACGTCACCGCGTTTGACCTGGCGACCGACAACCTGTTCCTGCTCGTCACACCACAGGTCTGGCGGGATGGTCATTTCACGGAAGGTTTCTTCATCGTCGAAATGCATGTGACCTACGAGCGCGAACTCTACGAAGATGATCCGCTGAGATTTGATAGCCAAATGCTGGGCGTCGACGACAAACGCCTGCACTACCTGCACCGCATGTACCATGCCGAGAAGGGATATCTGGCCGCGACCAACGAGATCATGTTCTTGTCGGTCGACACCGAGACGCGCAAGGTCGCGCCCATGCGCGAGGACATTCGCGACGCCTTTGCCAAGGTGATGGAGGAGCACGCCGGTCTGCCGCGGCCGCCGCAAGCCGGCCGCGTCATGTCGGTCAAGGCGCGAAAGCCCGGCCGATGAGCGAGGGCCGCTTCGACATTGCGATCGAGCGCGAGCCCGAAGGGCCGAGTCCCATGTCGAAGGGCGACCGCTACCGCAGTTTGGCGGCGGTGATCGCCAGTGCCTTTGCCGCATCGCTGACGTTTTCGATTTGCATGCCGCTCTTGGCGCTGATCCTTGAGCGGCGGGGCACAGACACCGTCCTTATCGGGCTCAACACGGCATCAGCATCGGCGGGCCTGTTGATCTTCACCTTGGCGGCGCCGCTTATCGTCAACCGCTACGGCACGATGCGCACGCTCTATCTGGGCTTCGTCTTGATGATCTTCTCGATCGCCCTGTTGCCCGTGTTCGACAATGTGTGGGCGTGGTTTCCGCTGCGCTTCATCATGGGCATCGGCATCGCCATTCACTGGGTCACCAGCGAAACCTGGATCAACACCATCGTCGAAGACCGTATTCGCGGCCGGGTCATGGGGATCTACGTCACCGCGTTGTCGGGCGGCTACCTCGCCGGACTCCCGGTGCTCTACTTTGTCGGCTCTGAAGGTTACCTGCCGTTCTTTATCATCTGCGCCACCATGGCGGTCGCCGTCTTTCCCTTGGTCTTCGCGCACAACCTGGCGCCGGGCATCAAAACGACCGAAGGATTCGGCGTGTTGAGCGCCATCCGCCGCGCGCCCGCCACCATGAGCGCGGCGTTGACCGATGGTTTTGTCTTGGGCGGACTGTTCGCGTTTTTCCTGATTTACGTGCAGCGTTTGGGTTTCGACGAACAGTCGGCGATTGTCATGCTGATCGTCATGTCGCTCGGCAACGTCGTGATGCAGTACCCAATCGGATTCCTGGTCGACCTCGTCAACCGTCGTCTGCTGCTGATCATCTTTGCGATTCTGGTCGCGCTGGGCACCATTGCGCTGCCCTTTGTCATCGATCACGAGATCTTGCGATGGGTCCTTTTGTTCGCCTGGGGCGGTGTCATGGGCGGCATCTACACCTGCGGGTTGGCGCTTGTCGGTCAACGTTTCAAGAAAGACGAACTGGCCGGCGCCAACGCGACGTTCATCTTCACCTATGAGCTGGGAACGCTGGCGGGTCCTATTGTCGGCGGCCTTGCCATCAGTTTGTGGAATCCGAATGGTTTGCTCGCCGTGACGGTGAGTGCCGGGGTCCTGTTCGCGCTGTTTACAACCGCCCGTCATCTGACGGCGAGAGGTAAGGCGTTGGAATAGCGGAAGAAAATTGGAAGGATTCAAAGCTTAGAAAGTGGTGGACCTCGCGCAAAAGGCACGCCTATGCTGGCGTGAAGCGGCTGAACAAGAAACAAGGAGCCGCGTGGTTTGGGGTGCAACTGGGGAGACAACAATGACCTCATTGAAGATTCTGGGACTAGCAACCGCGGCCGTTATGGCAGCGAGCCAGGCATTTGCCGGCGCGACCGTCGACCAAATCAAATCGCAAGATGTCGTGCGCTGCGGCGTCAGCACGGGCCTTGCCGGTTTCTCGATCGCCGACAGCCAAGGCAACTGGACCGGCCTTGATGCCGATTTCTGCCGCGTTGTCGCGGCCGCCACTCTTGGCGACGCGACGAAGGTCGAATTTGTGCCGCTTTCCGCGCAACAGCGCTTCACCGCCCTGCAATCGGGCGAGGTCGATCTTCTGTCGCGTAACACGACGTGGACCTTGACCCGCGATACGACGCTGGGCCTCGATTTCGTCGGCGTCACCTTCTATGACGGCCAAGGCTTCATGGTACCGGCCGACCTGGGTGTCTCCTCGGCGATGGAGTTGGATGGCGCCGCCGTCTGCGTGCAGACCGGCACGACAACCGAGAAGAACCTGACCGACTTCTTCCGCGCGACCGGCATGTCGTTCGAGCCGGTGGTGTTCGAGGGTCTTGAAGAATCCAAGACCGCGTTCTTCGAAGGCCGCTGCGATGCCTATACGACGGACGCGTCGGGCCTGGCCTCGATCCGCGCCACCGATGCGCCGAACCCGGATGACTATGTCATTCTGCCGGAGATCATCTCCAAGGAGCCCTTGGGTCCGGCCGTGCGTAACGACGACAGCGAATGGTTCGACATCGTCAGGTGGTCGGTCTTCGCGACCCTGCAGGCCGAAGAATTGGGCATCAATTCCGGCAACATCGACGACATGATGAACAGCGAAGACCCCAACGTGCAGCGCGTGACCGGCGCTGCCGCGGGCATGGGCGAAGCGCTGGGTCTTGACGAGGCCTGGGCCTATAACATCGTTACTCAGGTCGGTAACTACGGCGAGATCTTCGAAGCCAATGTCGGCGCCGAAACGCCGCTTGGCTTCCAGCGCGGTATCAACGCGTTGTGGAAGGATGGCGGCCTGATGTACGCGCCGCCGCTGCGCTAACCGAATAAAGCCTAGCCGCCGCCCTGCCGTAACGCAGGGCGGCGGTGACGCTTTAGCGCCATGTCTAGCTATTCGGGCGATCCCGGGGACGTCAAACCGTCGCGTCCTGCCTTCTGGAACGACCCCGTCATCCGCGGGATCTTCTGGCAAATCGTCGTGGTCGGCGGCGTTGTGCTGTTGGCCGCGTTCCTAGTCTCCAACACGCTCTCCAATCTGGCGCGCCAAAACATCGCCAGCGGCTTCGGCTTCTTTAACGCTGAGTCAGGGTTTGCCATCGGCGAAGCGATCGTTCCCTTTGCGCCGACCGATACCTACCTGAGAGCCCTCATTGTCGGCCTGTTGAACACGATCAAGGTCGCCGTCGTCGGCGTCTTTTTTGCGACGATCATCGGCACGATCGTCGGGGTCATGCGGCTGTCGCATAACTGGCTGATTGCCAAAATCGCCTCGGTCTATGTCGAAGTTCTGCGCAACATCCCGCTGCTGCTTCAGCTGTTCTTCTGGTACTCGCTGATCGTCTCGACCTTGCCGCGGGCCAAGGATGCACTGGGACCGTTCCTGGGGTTCCATCTGTCCAACCGCGGGCTGAACATACCGGTGCCCGACGACTGGGCCTATCTCGGACCGATAGTCGGCATCCTGTTGGCCGCCGTGGTCACGTGGATCCTGCTGAAACGCAGCAAACGTATCCACGACGCAACCGGCGAGACCAAACCGGTGCTGTGGCCGTCCGTCGGCATCTTCATCATGTTCATCTTCCTGGGCTGGGCCTCGACCGGATTCCCGACCTCGATCGATGCGCCGTCGGTCGCTACAGGGCTTCTCATTCCAGGGCGGCGTCGACGTTTCGTCGGAGTTTCTTGCCCTTTGGCTTGGTCTGACGCTCTATACCGCCTCGTTCATCGCCGAGATCGTCAGAAGCGGCATTCTTGCGGTCAACAAGGGCCAATGGGAAGCGGCCGGTGCGTTGGGGCTAAGGCGCGGCCAGATCTTGCGGTTCATCGCCCTGCCCCAGGCCATGCGCGTCATCATCCCGCCGATGACCAGCCAGTATCTCAATCTCACCAAGAACAGCTCTCTGGCGGTCGCCATCGGCTATCCCGACATCGTGTCGGTCGCCGGCACGACCATCAACCAGACCGGTCAGGCGATCGAGGGAATCGCCGTGATCATGGCGGTTTACCTGACCTTGAGCCTGTCGATCTCGCTGTTCATGAACTGGTACAACAAGCGCATTGCGCTGGTGGAGCGCTGACGTGTCAGATTCGGCCTTAGAAAGTCCCGAAATGGTACGCCCGCCGCGGCAGTCGGTCGGCGCTGTCGGCTGGCTTCGGGCGCACCTGTTCAGCTCCTGGTTCAACACGATTTTGACCGGCATTGCCGTCTGGATCATCATCGAGACCATACCCGGCATCATCATGTGGGCCTTTGTCGATTCGGTCTGGGGTGATGCCTCGCCGGAGACCTGCAAGGCGGCGGATGGCGCCTGCTGGGCCTTCATCTACGAGAAGTACCGCTTCATCCTGTTCGGTGTTTACCCCTGGGAGGAGCACTACCGGCCGCTGCTGGCCATGATCATCTTCCTGACCCTGGTGCTGACCAGCTGTTTCCGGCGCGCCTGGGGCCGGCCGCTGATTGCCGGCTGGATCATCGGCCTGGCCGCGGTGGCGGTGCTGATGTGGGGCGGTGTCCTGGGCCTGACCTATGTCGATCAGAGCCAGTGGGGCGGCCTTCCGTTGACCCTGTTCCTGGCTACCTTCGGCATCGCCGGCGCGTTTCCGATCTCGATCCTGCTGGCGCTGGGCCGACGTTCGAAAATGCCCGCTATTAAGGCGCTATGTATCGGATACATTGAGCTTATTCGCGGCGTCCCCTTGATCAGCATCCTGTTCATGGCATCCGTCATGTTCCCGCTGTTCCTGCCACAGGGCATCAGCATCGATAAGCTGCTGCGTGCGCAGGTCGGTATCATCCTGTTCTCCGCGGCCTATCTGGCGGAAGTGATCCGCGGCGGTCTGCAGGCCATCCCCAAGGGCCAGTACGAGGCTGCCGATGCTCTGGGGCTCACCTATTGGCAGTCGATGCGCAAGATCATCCTGCCGCAGGCGCTTCGCATCACCATTCCGCCGATGGTCAACACCTTCATCGGCGGCTTCAAGGACACCTCGCTGGTCGTCATCATCGGCCTCTTTGACCTCTTGATGACCACCCGTGTCGCCTTCCAGGACATCGAATGGCGGCCGTTTTTTGTCGAGGGCTACGTGTTCTGCGCCCTCATCTATTTCTGTTTCTGTTTCTTCATGTCCAAATACAGCCAGTGGCTGGAGCGCGATCTGACGCGCGGCCACTCGCACTGACGGAGAGGTTGTTATGGCGGTTGCGGAAGAACGTCCCAATTTGGGTCACGCTGTCGAATTGCGGCACGTCCATAAATGGTACGGCGAGTTCCACGTGCTCAAGGATATCAACCTGGAGGTGCGCCAGGGCGAGCGGGTCGTTGTCTGTGGACCCTCGGGTTCCGGCAAATCGACCATGATTCGCTGCATCAACCGGCTGGAGGAGCACCAGCGGGGCCATATTCTGGTCGAAGGCACCGAATTGACCAACGATTTGAAGAATATCGACACAATCCGGCGCGAAGTCGGCATGGTTTTCCAGCATTTCAACCTGTTTCCGCACCTGACCGTGCTGGAAAACCTGACCTTGGGGCCCACCTGGGTGCGCAAGGTTGCCAAGAAAGAGGCCGATGACACGGCGATGATGTACCTGGAACGGGTCAAAATCCCCGAACAGGCCCACAAGTACCCCGGCCAGCTCTCCGGCGGCCAGCAACAGCGCGTCGCCATCGCCCGCTCGCTGTGCATGAAACCCCAGATCATGCTGTTCGACGAGCCGACATCGGCCCTTGACCCCGAAATGATCAAGGAAGTGCTGGATGTCATGATCGAACTGGCCGAAGAGGGCATGACCATGATCTGCGTGACCCATGAAATGGGTTTTGCCCGCACCGTCGGCGACACCATGGTCTTTATGGACGAGGGCGAAATCGTCGAAATGGCGCCGCCCAGCGAGTTCTTCGCCAACCCGAAGAACGAGCGGACCCGGCTGTTCCTGAGCCAGATTCTGTCCCACTGACGACCTGGCGGGCCGAATTGGCCCGCTAGAGCAGATCCTGTTTTGATGGAATCGCTTCGCGATGACATCAAGACAGGTGAATCTGCTCTACTCATCGATAAAGAGCGGATTCACATGGTTAGTTGGGACCGTCAAGCGGTTCCATCTAACCATGATCCGCTCTAGGCCCGAAACCGGACGCCGGACAGCCATAGCGTCCCGCTTTGAATCAGATTTGCGCCTGAATCCCCCTCCAACCCTGGCATAGCTCTTGCATCCTATGGGCCGGGTTTGGAGTTATTATCATGATGGTCACGTCGTTGATGCCGCGGGCGCGATATCACCAATGGGCCAATGTCCAATTGACCGATTTCCTTCTGGAGGCGGAGCAAACAGGCGCGTTTGACCGTCACGAAGACATGCGGTCGAGGGTCCATGACGTCCTGTGCCGGACCATGGCGGTCGATTGCCGATGGCTCGACCGGCTGGAAGGCCGTGAATTCGACAACTATGCCTCGCGGTTCGAGGGCATGGACTTCGCCGTTCTGCTAAAGGCTCGTTCGCTGTTGGACGCCCGTTTGATGGCGGCCGTCAACCGGCTTGGCACGGCGGCCTCCGATGAGACGGTTCCTGCCTCGAACGGCATCAAGATCAGCCTGCCGGCGGTTGTGCGCTTCATGCTGGCACGCAACCAACGGCAACGCTCGCATGTTGCCGGCATCTTATCCGAGCTTGAGCTGATGCCGCCGCTGATGGGCGAGCGCCTCTTCGAGGCGCGCACCCGCCGACGTGGCGAGCAGACAGAAATTTCAAACAGTGTTGATTCGCCCGCCTTGGCTGCCGTGGGATAGTCAGGGCACAACGCAGCAACAAGAACAAGGGAGTTTCGTCTATGCCCTGGGCGCGTTTGGGGATCGCTTTGTGCGTTCTATTCGTTGTGGCCGTGGGGCCGGTCAAAGCCACCGAAACGGAAGTCAGCGGCGACGAGCTACGTGAGCTTCTGACCGGCAATTCGATTGATGGCGTGTGGGGCGACACCCACTATATCCAATACTTCTCCGATACCGGCCGAACGCTCTACAAGGCAGACAACAGTCCCGGTGATTGGGGCACATGGCGCATCAACGACGCCGGCTACTATTGCTCGACCTGGCGCGGCGGTGCCGAGAACTGCTACAGCGTGGTCGACATGGACGGTACCTTGTACTGGAAGTCCGAGAGCGGCAGCGTGACCTACCCCTTCACCATCATCGAAGGCAACGCGACCGAAGAATAGTCTTCGGGCGTCGCATTTCGTCGCTTCATCCGTGGACGTGGAGTCCGGCTTACCGTTACGATTCCGACTGGGACCTAAGTCAGTTCTTAGGTCGTGACGGGAGACGGCGATGCGAATGGCGTTCGGCAGATGTGTTGCAGCGGCGTTAGCGCTTCTTGTGCTGCTGCCCGCCTGGGCATTCGCCGCCGCCATCCATATCGGCAACGGCGCCGAGCCCGAGAGCCTCGACATCCATCGCTCGTCCGGCGTGTCCGAAGCCAACATCCAGCGCGATCTTTTTGAAGGCTTGGTCACGCTCGGCGCTGACGCGAGCCTGCTGCCCGGCGCCGCCGAGAGCTGGACGGTCAGCGAAGACGGATTGACCTATACGTTCGTGCTGCGCCCCGATGCGCGGTGGTCGAACGAGGACCCCGTCACCGCGCACGACTTCGTCTACGCGATCCGCCGCGGGCTGGCGCCTGAGACCGCCGCCGACTACGCCTTCATCCTCTATCCGATCAACAATGCCGAGGCGATCACGCGCGGCGAGATCGACGACATGGATGAATTGGGCGTGCGCGCCATCGATGATCTGACACTCGAGATCACCCTGAAGGCGCCGACGCCCTATTTTCTCGACATGCTGACGCATCAGATGGCGTTCCCGCTGCATCAAGAAAGCGTCGAGAGCCATGGCGACCAGTGGACCAAACCGGGCAACATGGTCTCCAACGGAGCCTACAGTCTGGAAGAGTGGGTACCGCAGGATCGTATCAAACTGAGCAAAAACGACGCGTTCCATGCCGCCGACGACGTGCAGATCGACACGGTCTACTACTACCCGACCGAAGATGTCGGCCAGGAGTTGAAACGCTACCGGGCTGACGAACTCGATATCACCTATGACGTTCCTGCCGATCAGGTCGCCTGGCTCGTCGACAACCTGGCCGACGAGTTCGAGAACTTTCCCTATCTCGGCACCTACTATTACGCGATCAACACGACCGCGGCCCCCTTCGACGGCAACCCGGCTCTGCGTCAGGCGCTAAGCCTGGCTATCGACCGCGACCTCTTGACCGAGAAGATCACGCGGGCGGGTGAGGTGCCGGCCTATGCCTTCGTGCCGCCGGGGGTCATGAACTACACCCATCAGACACGCGACGAGGCCGCTCTTTCAAAGCAGGAACGCGAGGCCAGGGCACAGGCACTCTACGCGGAAGCCGGCTATTCACAGGACAATCCGCTTGATGTGGAGATCCTCTACAACACCAGCGACAACCACAAAAAGATCGCCATCGCGATCGCCGCGATGTGGAAACAGGTGCTGGGCGTTCAAGCAACGCTGCGTAACGAGGAATGGAAGGTCTACCTGGCGTCACGCGATGAAAAGAGCTTCGAGGTCGCACGCGCCTCGTGGATCGGCGACTACAACGACGCCAACACGTTCCTGGAACTGCTCCTGTCCGACGCCGGGCCGATGAACACGACGGGCTTCGCCGATCCCGAGTTCGACGAGCTTGTGCGCGCGGCAGCTTTCCAGCCCGATCTCGAGGAGCGTGCGGCCATGCTGGCACAAGCCGAGAACCTGCTGCTGGACGCGGCCGCCTTGATCCCGATCTACCACTACACGACCCAGCACATGGTCAAACCGCATGTCGGTGGCTGGATGAACAACGTCAAGGACGTCCATCCGACACGTTTTTTGTGGATCGACGAGGAGTCTTGAGCCAGCCCCGCAACCACGCGGCCGGCTGAGCGTGTACGCCTATTCCATCCGCCGCCTGATCGGCGCCATACCCACTCTGCTGGCGGTGATTGTGATCGCGTTTGTCATGATCCGCCTGGCGCCCGGCGGCCCGTTTGATAGCGAACGCAGTGTGCCGCCCGAGATCGCCGCCAACCTGGAAGCCGCCTACCGGTTGGATGCGCCGCTCGGCGAACAGTTCCTGAGCTATCTGGGCGATCTTCTGCGCGGCGACTTCGGTCCGTCGTTCCGCTACAAGGACTTTACCGTCACCGAACTCCTGTGGTCCGCCTTCCCGGTCTCCGCGCAACTCGGTCTCGCCGCCATCATTCTGGCGGTCATCGCCGGCACCGCCGCCGGTGCCTATGCGGCGATGCGCCGCAACTCCATGCTCGACGCCGGTGTCATGACGCTCGCCATGACTGGTATCGCGCTACCCAACTTTGTTGTCGCGCCGCTGCTGACCCTGGTGCTCGGTGTTTACTTGAGCTGGCTGCCGGTCGGCGGCTGGGGCGGTTTCTCCCATGCCCTGCTGCCGATCATCGCGCTGGCGCTGCCTCAGATTGCCTACGTCGCTCGGTTGACGCGCGGCAGCATGCTTGAGGTGCTACGCGCCGACTTCATCCGCACCGCGCGCGCCAAGGGCATGAGCGATGGCCGCCTGGTCGCCCACCATGCGCTGAAAGCCGCTGCACTGCCGGTCGTCTCCTACCTCGGCCCGGCGACGGCGGCGATTATCACCGGTTCCGTCGTGATTGAGCAGATCTTCGGCATTCCAGGCTTGGGCCGTTACTTCGTACAGGGCGCGTTGAACCGCGATTACACCCTCGTCATGGGTGTGGTGATTTTCTATGCCGTCCTGATCGTGATCTTGAATCTGATCGTCGATCTCCTCTACCCGCTGCTTGATCCCAGGGTGCGTTATGACTGACGCCCTGCTTCAACAGACGATCAGAACGCCGGCCGGTCATGCTTGGGCCCGGTTACGGCGTAACCGAACGGCCATGCTGGCTGCTGTCGTTCTCTTGCTCATTGCGCTCGCCTGCATCATTGGGCCGTGGTTCAGCCCGTTCGCGCTGGATGACGTGGACTGGGACAATCTGCAGACCCCGCCGGATTTCGGCGCCGGCCATCCGTTCGGGACCGACGCCAACGGGCGCGATCTTCTGGTGCGTATCCTGATCGGCGGCCGGGTGTCGCTCGCAGTTGGTCTTGCCGCCAGTCTTGTCGCCGTCTTGATCGGCGTCACCTGGGGTGCGATCGCCGGTTATGCCGGCGGGCGCACGGACGCCATGATGATGCGCGCCGTCGACGTGCTCTATGCGCTGCCCTTCATGTTCTTCGTCATCCTGCTGATGGTCTTCTTCGGGCGCGACATCTACCTGCTGTTCATCGCGCTGGGCGCCGTCTCATGGCTCGACATGGCGCGCATCGTGCGCGGTCAGACCTTAAGCCTTAAGGAAAAGGACTTTGTCCGCGCCGCCCGCGCGCTGGGCACACCGCCACTGCGTATCCTCATCCACCACATCGTGCCCAACGCGCTTGGACCGGTTGTCGTCTTCGCGACACTCACGGTGCCGCAGGTCATCCTCTTCGAATCGTTTCTGAGTTTTCTCGGCCTCGGCGTCCAGGAACCGATGACAAGCTGGGGCGTCCTGATCAGCGAAGGTGCTGATGTCATGGAGACGGCGCCATGGATGCTGATCGTTCCGGCTCTGTTTCTGACGACCACACTGTTCTGCCTGAACTTCCTGGGCGATGGGCTACGCGACGCGCTCGACCCGCGCGACAGTTAGAGCGTTCATGGCTTAGCAGGCCGGCACCGGTAACGCGCAAGCGAGTCATGCGCTAGACGAGACCCTGCTGATCGCGCATCATTGCGCCATGACACAAACATCAAGATCCGTCGGTATCTTCGTCTTCGATGGTGTCGAGCCGTTGGATACGGTCGGTCCCTTTGAAGCATTCCTTTGCGCCGAAAACGCCGACGAGGAAGCGCTGTTCGACGTCTTTCTGTTTGCCGAAACCCGGGCGCCGGTGACGGCAACCGGCGGCCTCATCATGACACCGCGGCATGGTTTCGGCGATCTGCCATCGATCGACATCCTGCTTGTCCCCGGCGGAAACGGCACGCGCACCCTTACCAAGCGCAACGACATCACGTCGTGGGTCGAACAGCGGCACGACGACAGCGACCTCACACTGTCCGTCTGCACCGGCGCCCAGGTTCTCGCCGCGGCGGGCCTCTTGAAGAATCAGAAGGCGACGACCCACTGGGCGACTTACGACTGGCTGCGCTCGATCGAACCCGATGTCGACGTGCAGGAGGGCGCGCGTTATGTCGACAACGGCGACATCGTCTGCTCGTCCGGCGTCTCTGCCGGCATCGATATGGCGCTGCACGTGATCGAACGCCTGCACGGGGCCGATGTCGCGGCGCGTGCCGCCCGCAACATGGAGTACGAGTATTGGCCGCAAGGTCGCGTCGCTTAGCCGCGCTCGCCATCTTCAGCTTGTTGCCGGCGCTCCCTGCAATGGGGCACGCCAGCGAGATCGTGTTTGCCTGCATCGACCGCGACACCGCCATCGAGGTCGCCGATGTCACCAACGAGTATCACCTGCATGTTCTCGAAGTCGGACGGGTCACGATCGCCGAACGGCATGGCTACGGCAATTTGAAACGCCGCGCCAAACATCGCACCGAGGTGGCCCGGACTTCGGGCGCATGCGCCTTTGTGCCGGCCTTTCCGCACCGATTGGTGTCCACGATCAGCGAGGGGCCCGAAAACCTGGCAGCCGCCGGACTGTTGCGACGGGTTTATGAAGTCGTCGCGTTAGAAAGCGGCGAGACGTTTTATCTGATTGGCATGGAGCAGCGGCCCGCTCAGCCCTGAGTCCCGGCGGTCGCCAACGCCTCGCGCTGGCTTTCCAGCTCCAGCCAGCGTTCTTCGGCAGCCCCGAGCTCATCACGACAGCGCACCAGTTCGGCACTGACCGCCTCAAACCCGGCGGGGTCACGCTGATAAAATTCGGCGTCCGCGAGTTCGGTTTCGCAACGGGCGATCTGGTCTTCAAGATCGCTGATACGGCCAGGCAATTGATCGAGCTCCCGTTGATCGTTGTAGGTCAGCCGCTGCCGGACGACGGCGCGTCGGGACGATGTCGCCGCTGAATTCTGGCGGGCCGCCGCCTCCGGCTGTTCGGCGCGCGCGCGTGTGGCGCGTTGTGCCAGGTAGTCGTCGTAACCGCCGGGGTATTCATCGACCCGGCCACCACCTTCCAACACCAAAGTCGACGTCACCAGTCGATCAAGGAAGTCACGGTCATGGCTGACAAGCAGCACGGTTCCCGGAAAGTCGCTCAAGACTTCCTGCAGCAGATCAAGGGTCTCCATGTCCAGGTCGTTGGTCGGCTCGTCCATGACAAGAAGATCACTCGTCTGCGCAAACAGCCGCGCCAGCAACAAGCGGCTTCGTTCGCCGCCGGAAAGGGTACGAATCGGCTGGCGCGCCTGTGCCTCGGCAAACAGGAAGTCCTTGAGGTAAGCAACGACATGGCGCGACTGGCCACGCACCATCAGGTGATCGCCGCCGCCCGGCTGCAGTACCTGCCACGGCGTGAGCTCGGGGTCGAGCTGTTGGCGGCGCTGGTCGAAATAGGTGACGTTCAACCCCTTCGCCAAGCGTAGCTGGCCGGAATCCGGCGCAAGATCGCCGGTCAGCAATCGGATCAGCGTGGTCTTGCCGGCACCGTTGGGGCCCAACACACCGACCCGGTCGCCGCGCAGGATCCGCGTTGAAAAGTGATCGATGATGGTCAGGTCGCCATAACTCTTGGTCAGATCGACGGCTTCGATCACCAGCCGGCTCTTGGAACTGCCGGCTTCGACATCGATCTTGGCGGTGGCCTCCACATTACGCGCGCGTTCGGCGCGTAACTGGCGCAGGTCCGCGAGTGCGGCGACCCTGCGTTGATTGCGTTTGCGGCGAGCGGTGACGCCACGTTCGTGATAGCGCTCTTCCTCTGCGATTCGCCGCTCAATCCTGGCATCTTCGACGGTTTCGGCCTCGGCAACCTCGTCGGTCCAGGCCTCGAAGTGCGAGAAACCCTGATTGCGCTGGCGCAACGTGCCGCGATCGAGCCACAGCATGCTCGTTGACACGCGCCGCAGAAAGGCCCGGTCATGGCTGACCGTGACGACGGCGCCGGGGAAGCCGTCCAGGAAACCTTCCAGCCAGGTGATGGCGCGGATATCCAGATGGTTTGTCGGCTCGTCAAGCAGCAGAACGTCCGGCTCGCTGACCAGCGCGCGCGCCAGAAAGGCGCGCCGTTGTTCGCCGCCCGACAACGTTGCCATGTCACGATCACCGGCCAGATCCAGCCTATCGAGAACAGCATCGGCGCGATGCGCGGCGGCTTCGCCGTCCGGGCTACCGACAACGAATTGCGCGACCGTGCCCGTGAGAGGCTCGACCGCTTCCTGATCGACCAACGCCACACGCGTGCCCGGTTGTAGAAATCGCTCACCACGATCAGCTTCGACACGGCCGGCCAGAATCTTGAGCAGGGACGACTTGCCGCTGCCGTTACGTCCAACCAGGCACAGACGCGCGCCAGGCTCGACGCCAAAACTCACCCGTTCGAAGAGTGGTTTGTGATCAACAATAAGCGCGGCATCGCGCAGGGCAAGAATCGGAGCAACCATGGCGCGACGGCATAGCACAATGAACCACCACGCCCCAACAGCCGACCGCCGCTGCGCACCCTTGCCGCTTCTTCAAGCCGATGACAGGATGCCGCCAAGGGGGCGCCAATGATCGAACAGACACGTGGATTGACCACCGCCGATAACGTGGCGGCCTGACATGGTGCCCAATCCGGTAGGACTCGGTTGAGCCGGGAAGATGCGGTCGCGCGATCCAGTCTGCGCCACGTTTTGTGGAGCCGGCTGTGGATCTACTTCGCGCTGGTCTTCTGCGGCGGCATTTGGGGACTGGTGCCGACACTGGCCAAGACGGCGGTGTCGGACGGCGCCCATCCCTTTGGCTTGACCTGGTGGCAGGCCGTCGGCGGCGGCACCATGGTGCTTCTCATATCGCTTGCGCGCGGCAAGCGGCTGCCGCTGAACCGACAACACATCGGCTTCTATGCCTTCTGCGGCGTCGCCGGCACCATCATGCCGACACTCGCGCTGTTCTATTCGGCGTCTCACATTTCCGCCGGCATCGTCGCCGTTCTGATGGCATCGGTCGCGATCGCCGCCTACCCCTTGTCGATCGTCTTTCGCATCGACCGGCTGCAGCCCATGCGGGTGCTGGGTTTGTGTTTGGGCCTCGCCGGCGTCGCGATGCTGATCCTGCCCGGCGCCGGCATCGGCGGCGCCAGCGACCCCATGTGGATCATGATCGCGCTCCTGATCCCGTTCGGCTATGCGGCCGAGAACGTCTTCGTCGCCATCAAGAGCCCGCGCCAGACTGACACGACGACGCTGGTCGCCGGCATGCTGCTGATGGGCGGCGTTATGATCACGCCGGTCGTGGTCGCCACCGACACCTGGTACGCGATAACCTGGCCGCTGAGTGATGCCGAACTATCGGTGATCGGTATCTTCGTGATCAACGTGCTGAGTTATGTGCTGTTTCTGGCGCTCATCTACGCGGCCGGGCCGGTCTTTGCGTCGATGTCCGGATACTTCTCGGTGCTGACCGGGATTGTCTGGGGCATGGTGCTGCTGGGTGAAGGCCACGGCGCCTGGTTCTGGGCAGCGCTTTTGAGCATGTTGGCCGGCATGGCGCTGGTCAGAGAACGCGCCGCCCACCGCCGGATCGAGAAGCCGTGAGCGCACCAGGAACGGCAACTGCCGGCTCCAAACGCCTGTGGTTCATTTTCCTGATCTTGCTGAGCGGCGGTTCCTGGAGCCTGGTCTTCTCGCTCGGCAAGATCGCCGGCGAAGGCATCCACGACTCCTTAGGTCTGGCCTTCTGGCAAGGCGTCGGCGGTGGTCTGATGTTGCTTACCTATGCCGCCTTCCGCCGAAAGCGACTCCCGCTCGACAGACGCAGCCTCGGTTTCTATCTGATCTGTGGCGTCTTCGGTACCGCGCTGCCGACAACCTTGATCTTCGAGATCGCGCCGGTCGTCGGGGCCGGCACGCTGGCCATCACCATGGCGCTGGTACCGCTGATAACCTATGGCGCCGCCATCGTGCTTGGCATCGACCGTGGCGCCGCCTTACGCATCACAGGACTAAGCCTGGGCTTCATTGCCGTCTTGCTGCTCATGCTGCCCACGGCGCTGGACGAAAGCATGGTGGGCCTGCTTTGGCTGCTTTTCGCGCTCGCCATTCCTGCCAGTTTTTCGACCGAGAACCTGCTTCTGGCCCTGCGCGGCCCGAAGGGGATCGATGCGATCGCGCTGGTCGGCGCGTTTCAGATCGCCGGCGCCGCGTTGCTTCTGCCCATTACCCTGGCGACCGGCACGTTCACCTGGATGGACGGTCCCTGGGGCGATCCGGAATGGGCGGCGCTTATCATGTTGCTGATCAACGCGCCGAGCTACACGCTCTTTCTTTACGTGCTCCAACGCACCGGGCCTGTGTTCGCTTCCCAGACCACCTATGTCGTCACGGTGCTGGGTGTCGTCTGGGGCATGGTCTTGTTTGGCGAAGCGCACTCCGCCTGGTTCTGGGGGGCGCTCATGGTGATGATGGCGGGCATCGCACTTGTTCAGGAACGCAAGGTCGAACGCTTCTAGCTGCCGGCGCAATCCTCGAGAAGCTCGTCCAACGCGTCTTCGTCTTCCGCCTCGATTACCGCGCGCGCGATCTCGATGCCGAACCCCTTGCGCGCCAGCGACGCCAGGTCGCGTTGACGGCGCTCTTCACGCGCGGCCGGGTCACGATAAGGGCCCAAGCGGCGGCGCCGAGCATAAGCGGCAGCGGCAATCCAATCGTCGTTCTCCTGTTCGACCTGCGCCAGCGCGGCGGCGATGGTGTCGGTATCGACGCCCTTGGCGGCAAGTTTCATGCGGATCGAGCGGGCGGATTCGCCGGAGCGCCTCAACGACATCACACGCATGTCGGCATAAGCTCGGTCATCCAGCATGCCCGCGCGTTCAAGCTTCGCGACGGTCTCGTCAATCCACCGTTCGGCTTGTTCTTGATCGATCTCGGTCTCACGTGCCGCGCGCCACACTTTCCTGCGCAGCACCGCCTTCACGTTCTCCGATGAGCTGCTATAGCGCTCGAGATAGTAGACCGCCGCGTTATGCAGATACTCGGGCGTGATGCGGCGCGGACGGCGGCGGCGGCGTTCGGCCATGTCAGGTAACGACGGGCAGCTTCGCCGGCGTATGCTGCAGAAATTCGGCGCCGTCTTCGGTGAACACCATCATGTCGATGAACATCGACATGCCGGCCAGGTTCGGCAGGTAGAAGTTGGCTTCGTAGTTCGTTGTCATGCCGGGCTCGAACACCTCGTCGCCGGGATCGGTGTGGACGTCGTAGTACCACGGCCCGACCCAGTCAGGCGGAAACGACATGCCGAGATCGTAACCGCCGACCCAGCATTGATCATCCCAAATACCGGTCTCGCGGTAATACGTCTCGATAGTATCGAGCAGCTCGCGCACCGGGAGGTTGGGCCGGATGACATCGCTAAGCATCGCCTTGACGCCGGTGATCGCGTCGAGATAGCGGTCGACCTCCGGGTGCGGTTCGCCGATGCAGAACGTGCGCGCCATGTTGGTGTGGTAGCGGTTGTAGACACCGCATAGATCGATGTTGACGACGTCGCCGGCCATGATCTTGCGCCTTGATGCCAGCGCATGCATGCACGCGCTCTTGGCACCCGACGAGACCGGCATGGTGATCGACGGGTTTTCGCCGCCAGCCTGCGCCATAGCGCGCACCATCTCGCCATAGACGTCCAGTTCCGTGACGCCGGCGCGGATCGTATCGCGCGCGGCTTGCATGCCGATATCGCCGATACGCGCGGCCGTGCGGGTATAGGCGATTTCCTGAGGCGACTTGATCTTGCGCACACCGCCGACGATGTCCGTGCCGTCGACGACGGTCGCGCCCTTGCCTTCGAGCAGGGCCTGTAACATTTCGCTGACGCCGCGATTGGGGCGATAGCTGAACATCTCCAGCCCGACCCGGCCCTTCAGCCAGCCTTCGTCCGCCAGATTGTCGACGATGAAGTCCAGCATGGAGTCCATCGGCTGGGCATCGCCGCCGAAGATGCGGAGGTCGCGCGAGATCGCGGTGAAGCCGGCCAGGACCTGCTCGTTCTGCACCTCGAAATGGATGAAGTCGTCGGCGTCGACGTTCACCGCCACACCGCTGACCGGCATCCACGATGTCGGCCCTTGGGCCTGATACCACTCGGCCCGGAAGCCGGAGAGATAACAGATGGCTTCCGGCGAGGTCAGGTAGAGCGTGTCGACCGAGGCCGCCGCCATCGCCGCGCGCACGCGCTCCAGCCGGCCGCGATACTCCTCCAAAGAAAACACCGTTTCCATCTCTGGCCGGATGAAACGAAGCGTCCGTTCCTTGTGGCTCATCGTTTGCGGCACCTGGTCCTCCCGTCGCGTCCCCGGGTCATCCTAAGGGCCTGAATAGGCAGCAACAAACGCTCGATTCCGGGAACGGATTTCGTCATAGTTCGCCGCTTCCGCCGACCCCGTCTCCGGAGAAACCACGTGGCGCTTACCCTCGGCATCGATACCGGTGGCACCTACACGGATGCCGTGTTGTTCGACACGGCCAGCGGCACCGTCATGGCGAAGGCCAAGTCGCTGACCACCAAGCACGACCTGACGGAAGGCGTGCGTGGCGCGGTCGAGCAGGTGATTGGGACGAGCGGCGCGGACATCGGCCTGGTGTCGATCTCGACCACGCTGGCCACCAACGCCATTGTCGAAGGGCAAGGCAGTCCCGCCGCCTTGGTGTTGATCGGCCATCAGCCGCGCGATCTCGAACGCCCGGATATCGCGAGTGCGCTGGCGCAGGACCCCTCTGTCCTGACCGCCGGCGGTCACGACGCGACCGGCGATGAAACGGCCCCGCTGGACCTCGACACCGTGCGTGAGTTCGCCCAGGACCAGCAGGGCCGCGTTGCCGCCTTCGCGGTCTCGGCCATGTTCGCCGTACGCAACCCCGCCCACGAGATTGCCGCCCGCGATTTGATCCGCGCGGAGACCGGGCTGCCGGTGACCTGCGCCCATGAGCTGAGCTCCAACCTGGACGCGCCGCGGCGTGCGCTGACCGCGTTGTTGAACGCGCGCCTAATCCCTTTGATCCAGGACCTCATCTTGGCGGTACGGGGCCTGATGCAAGGCTACGGCATCGCGGCGCCCCTGATGGTGGTGAAGGGCGACGGCTCGTTGATCGATGCTGATGTGGCGCTTGTCTCGCCGGTCGAGACCATCATGTCAGGGCCGGCGGCCAGTGTCGTCGGTGCGCGTCAACTGGCCGAGCTCGACAACGCCTTCGTTTCGGATATCGGCGGCACCACGACCGATGTCGCGCTGGTGACCGAGGGCATGCCGCAATTGAGCCGCGACGGCGCGGAGGTCGGCGACTTCCGCACCATGGTCGAGGCGGTCTCGGTCCATACCAGCGGTTTGGGCGGCGACAGCGAGTTGAACCTGGACGACCGTGGCCGTTTGGTCGCCGGACCGCGCCGCGCGGTACCGCTGAGCCTTCTGGCCAGCAGCCACCCGATGGTCCTGCGCGAGCTGGAACGCCAGGTCGAACGCGGTTACGCCAACCAGTGGGACGGTCAATTCGCCCTGCGCCAACGCGCCCTCGACACGTCGCTCGACACCATGTCGTCATCTCAGAAGCGGCTGTGGGAGCGCCTGGAGAAAGGTCCGGTATCGCTCGCCGCGCTCTACCAAGACGAGACGCCAACGCTGGCGCTGCGCCGCCTGACCGGCCGGGGCCTGGTCATCCTGTCGCGCCTGACACCCAGCGACGCGGCTCATCTGCGCGGCCTGCAGGCGACCTGGGATCCGCGTGGCGCCGAACTGGGCGCGGCCTTGTGGCTGCGTCAGTGGCAGGCCAGCGGCCACCATGCGCCCGACGACATCGAAAGTTTCTGTGAGGCCATCTTCGAGACGGTCAGGACCCAGTCGGCACGCGCCCTGCTCGCCGCGGCCGTCGCCGAGGAGTACGGGCAGAGCCTGCCCGCCGGGCGCGCTGCGGATCTGTTTATCGACCGGCCGCTTTCCGGTGAGACCGGGCGCCTGTTCGCCATGAAGCTGGAGCTGCATCATCCGATCGTCGCGATCGGCGCGCCGGCGGCCGCCTATTACCCGCCGGTCGGTGAGCGCCTGGGGACCCGCGTCGTCGTGCCCGAACACGCGGAAGTCTGCAACGCCGTCGGCGCCGTCGCCGGCGGCGTGACCCAACGAGTCGACGCGCTGATCACCGCCCCTTCCGAGGGCCTCTACCGGTGCCACCTGCCCGACAACGTTGCCGACTTTCAGGACCTGGAAAAGGCCGCCGACCACGGCCTAAGGGTCATCACCGAGGCCGCGGCGCAAATGGCCGAGGCCGCCGGCGCCGTTGATGTGACCTTGTCGAGCCAGCGCGACGACAACGTGGTGCGCGGCGGCGATGGGCTTGAGACCTTCATCGAGAGCCGGTTGCGCGCGACCGCCACCGGCCGCCCAAGATTGAGCAAAACCTGAGAAACACTAGGGTTTTGCGGGATTTCCAGCTTGACAGGTCCGTGTCTTTCGCCCAGATAAACAGGACTGATTTGGTTCTATATAGATTCGGGTACGAAAACGATGATCCGCTTGAGCCGCATGGCGGACTACGGGGTGGTGGTGATGACCTACATGGCCCATTGCCGCGACCAGACCATGAGCGCCCATCAGGTGGCCGAAGGCACCGGTTTGCCGGAACCTGCCGTGGGCAAGCTCCTGAAGATGCTGAGCCGTGGCGATCTTCTGGATTCTCATCGCGGCGCACGGGGCGGCTATGCCCTGACCAGCGCGCCGGAGGACATCTCCGTCGCCGACATCGTGACCGCCGTCGAGGGTCCGATCGCGCTCACGCTGTGTGTCGACGACCACCCGGGCAACTGCGATGTCGAGTCCCTGTGCCCCATGCGCGGCGGCTGGAACCAGATCAACACGGCGCTGCGTGAGGCGCTGGATAGCGTGACCTTGGCCACCATGGCCTATCCGGTGCCGCCGGTCTTGGCCGGCGCGACGCCAAACAACGCGTCAGTCGGCGCGCGCTGAACAGGGTTTGAGGAGAAACCATGGCCATTCAGGCTGAAACCATCGAGACCGTCAGCGAGGCGACGGACAAGTACAAATACGGCTTCGTCACCGAGATTGAGATGGAGCGGGCCCCCAAGGGCCTGAACGAGGACGTGATCCGTTTCATCTCGGCCAAGAAGAACGAGCCCGAATGGTTGCTCGAATGGCGGCTGAAGGCCTATCGCCATTGGCTCACCATGAAGGAGCCGACCTGGGCAAGCGTCGGCTATCCGCCGATCGACTATAACGACGCCTATTATTATTCGGCACCGAAGAGCGATGCCGACCGTCCCAAGAGCCTGGACGAGGTCGACCCGAAGCTTCTGGAAACCTACGAGAAGCTCGGCATTCCGTTGAAGGAGCAGGAGGTCTTGGCCGGCGTCAAGAACGTCGCCATCGACGCCGTCTTCGACAGCGTCTCCGTCGCCACCACCTTCAAGGACCGGCTGGAGAAGGACGGCATCATCTTCTGCTCGATCTCGGAGGCCGTGCAGAACCATCCCGAGTTGGTGCGCCAGTACATCGGCTCGGTCGTGCCCTATTCCGACAACTTCTTTGCGACGCTCAACTCCGCGGTCTTCACCGACGGTTCGTTCTGCTACATCCCCAAGGGCGTGCGCTGCCCCATGGAGCTCTCCACCTATTTCCGCATCAACGCGGCGGAGACCGGCCAGTTCGAGCGCACCCTGATCATCGCCGACGAAGGCAGCTATGTGAGTTATCTGGAAGGCTGCACCGCGCCCCAGCGCGACGAAAACCAGCTGCACGCCGCCGTCGTCGAGCTGGTCGCGCTGGACGATGCGGAGATCAAGTATTCGACCGTGCAGAACTGGTATCCCGGCGACGAGGACGGCGTCGGCGGCATCTACAACTTCGTCACCAAGCGCGGCATCTGTGAGAAGCGCGCCAAGATCTCCTGGACCCAGGTCGAGACGGGCTCGGCGATCACCTGGAAGTACCCGAGTTGCATTCTGAAGGGCGACGATTCGGTCGGTGAGTTCTATTCAGTCGCCATCACCAACAACCATCAGCAGGCCGACACCGGCACCAAGATGCTGCATATCGGCAAGAACACGCGAAGCCGCATCATCGCCAAGGGTATCTCTGCCGGTAAATCGCAGAGCACCTATCGCGGCCAGGTTCGCGTCAACGCCATGGCGTCGGGCGCGCGCAACTATACGCAATGCGACTCGCTCCTGATCGGCGACAAGTGCGGCGCCCACACGGTACCCTATATCGAATCGAAAAACCGCGGCGCGCGCATCGAGCACGAAGCGACGACCAGCCGGGTCAGCGAAGACCAGCTTTTCTACTGCCGCCAGCGCGGCATCGACGAGGAAGAAGCGTTGACCCTGATCGTCAACGGGTTCTGCCGCGAGGTGCTGCAGGAACTGCCCATGGAATTCGCCGTCGAGGCGCAGAAGCTGGTCGGCATCAGCCTGGAAGGCAGCGTCGGTTAGCCCGATGCGGAACAGAGGACAAGACGCAAGAGCATGAACATTCTTTCGATCAAAGACCTGCACGCCACCGTCGACGGCAAGGCGATCCTGAACGGCATCGACCTGGAGATTAATGCCGGCGAGTTGCACGCGATCATGGGCCCTAACGGCTCCGGCAAGTCGACGCTGTCTTATGTGCTCTCCGGGCGCAGCGGCTACGAGGTGACCGAGGGCGAGGTGCTCTACAAGGGCGAGGACCTGCTTGCTATGGAGCCGGAGGAGCGCGCCCAGCAGGGCGTCTTCCTCGCCTTCCAGTATCCCGTCGAGATTCCCGGCGTGCCGACGACCTCGTTCCTGAAGCAGTCGATCAACGCGGTCAGGAAAGCGCGCGGCGAAGATCCGCTTGATGCCATGGAGTTCCTGAAGCTGGTGCGAGCCAAGCTGAAGGAGCTTGGCGTCGGCGAGGACATGATCAAGCGCGCGGTCAATGCCGGCTTCTCCGGCGGCGAGAAGAAGCGCATGGAGGTCCTCCAGATGGCGCTCTTGGAACCGTCGCTCGCGATCCTCGACGAGACCGATTCCGGCCTCGATATCGACGCGCTGAAGATCGTCGCCGACGGCGTTAACGCGCTTCGCCGCGCCGATCGCGCCATGCTGGTCATCACCCACTATCAACGCCTGCTCGACTACATCGTGCCCGACCACGTGCACGTGCTGTCGGCCGGGCGCATCATTCGTTCCGGCGACAAGTCGCTGGCGCTCGAGCTCGAAGAAAAGGGTTATGCCGACATTGTGTCGGCAGCGGCCTGAGGATCGGCGATGACCACAAGCGTTCCCTTCATCGAGAACTACGGCGACCTGCGCGCCGGCCTGCCCGGCGCTGATCTGCCGTGGCTCGACGCGTTGCGCGGCACCGGCCTCGATCGTTATGAAGCGCTCGGTCTGCCGACGCCCAAGGTCGAAGACTGGAAGTACACCAACCTTCGTTCTCTGACGGCACAGAGTTTTTCGCTCGCCTCTGCCGACCGGCCCGTCACCGTCGATGACGTCCCGGCGTTGGACTTCGAGGGCGACATCCATCGTGTCGCGCTGGTCAACGGCATGGTCAATGCCGAGTTGAGCGGCCTCGACACGCTGCCTGACGGCCTCACCATCTTGCCGCTCGATCAGGCAATCGCCGGGGATCCTGGAATCGTCGAGGCCCATGTCGGCCACGTCGCGGCGCTTGGCCGCAAGCCGTTCGTCGCGCTCAACACCGCCTATCTCGGCACCGGCCTGGTCATACGCGTGTCCGCCGGCACCACGATCGAAGCGCCCATCCACCTCGCCTTCATCGGCGCGGCGGGCGACGACCATCTGGTCTGGCACCCCCGGCTTCTGATTGTCGTCGAAGACGGCGCCAGCGCGACGCTCGTTGAGACCCATAGCGGCAGCGGCGCCTATTTCTCCAATGGCGTTAGCGAAGTCTGCATCGGCAACGATGGCAGCTTGAACCACCTGAAGATCCAGAACGAAGGACCGCAGGCGTTCCACATCGCCGCCATCGAGGCGCGTATCGGTGCGCGTGCGTCCTATGAGAGCTTCATTCTGTCGACCGGCGCGTCCCTGTCGCGCAACCAGATCGGCGTTCTGTTCGCCGAGGAAGAGGCGCGTTGCCGGATCAACGGCGCTTACCTGATGCGCGACAACCAGCATGTCGACACGACGAGCATCATCGACCACGCCGTGCCCAACTGCAAAAGTAACCAGGTCTTCAAGGGCGTGTTGGACGACAAGTCGCGCGCGGTGTTCCAAGGCAAAGTCATTGTCCGCAAGGATGCCCAGCACACCGACGGTCATCAGTTGAACAAGACCTTGCTGCTGTCCGACCGCGCGGAGATCGATGCCAAGCCGGAGCTTGAAATCTACGCCGATGACGTGACCTGCGGTCATGGCGCGACGGCCGGCGAGATCGACGAGAACGCCCTCTTTTATCTGCGGTCGCGCGGCATCGATAAGGAAACGGCGCGCTCGATGCTGATTGATGCCTTCATCGATGAAGCGCTCCAGGAAATCTCCCGCGAGGATCTGCGCGATACGTTCCGTCATGTCGTCGCAGCGTGGCAAAAAGGCGCGGCATCATGAACAAGGCTGCCGTTTCGCCCGCCTTGGCCAACGCGCCGCTGGATATCGCGCGGATCCGCAGCGATTTTCCGATCCTGTCGCGCGAAGTCTACGGCAAGCCGCTGGTGTTTCTGGATAGCGCGGCGAGCGCCCAGAAACCGCAGGTGGTTATCGATGCGGAACGGCATTGTTATGAAGAGGAGTATGCCAACGTCCACCGCGGCGTTTACTACCTGAGCCAGGCTGCAACGGAGAAGTTCGAGGCGACGCGCACCCGCGTGCGCGACTTCATCAACGCAGCAAGCGACGACGAGATCGTCTTCACCCGCGGCGGTACCGAAGCGGTCAACCTGGTCGCCGCGAGTTACGCGCGCCATCATCTTGAACCCGGCGACGAGATCCTGGTTTCCGAACTGGAGCACCATTCCAACATCGTTCCGTGGCAGCTGGTCGCTGAGGAAAAGGGCCTGGTCATCGTGCCGATTCCGATCCTGGATGACGGCCAGATCGACATGGCGGCCTATCGCGACGCCCTTGGCCCGCGCAGCAAGATCGTGGCGATTACCCAGATGTCGAACGCGCTGGGTATCGTGACGCCGATCCATGAAATCATCCGCCTGGCCCACGGCGCCGGCGCACGCGTGCTGGTCGACGGCTGTCAGGCCATCACCCATAGCACCGTCGATGTGCAAGATCTCGACTGCGATTTCTACGTCTTCTCGGGCCACAAGATTTACGGACCGACAGGTGCTGGCGCGCTCTACGCCAAGGCTGAGCTGCTCGACATGATGGCGCCCTACCAGGGTGGCGGCGAAATGATCGCGCGGGTGTCGCTCGAGAAATCGACGTTCAAGAAAGGTGCGGCGAAGTTCGAGGCTGGCACGCCGGCGATCGCCCAGGTGATCGCGCTGAAGGCCGCACTCGACTACGTCGCCGATCTCGGCATGGACCGCATCGCCGATCACGAGCACCTGCTGCTGGAATACGCGACCGATCGGTTGTCGGCGATCGACGGTCTGACGATCTACGGCACCGCGCCGGCCAAGGCGAGCATCGTGTCTTTCACAATGGCCGATATCCACCCGCACGATATCGGCACCATCGTCGACCGCGAGGGTGTCGCTGTCAGGGTCGGGCACCATTGCGCCCAGCCGGTGATGCAACGCTACGATATCGCGGCGACCGTGCGCGCCTCGTTCGGGCTCTACAACACGACTGATGATATCGACCGGCTGGTCGATGCCTTGGGCGTGGTGAAGGAGATGTTCGGCTGATGGACGAACTGCGCGAACTCTACCAGGAGGTCATCCTGGACCACGGCCGGAACCCCCGGAACTTCGGTCATCCGGCGGCATGCAACCGCCAGGCGGAAGGTGACAACCCTTTATGCGGCGACCAACTGACGGTCTACTTGATGGTGGACGACGCCGGCGTTGTCGAGGATGTGGCCTTTGAAGGTCGCGGATGCGCGATTTCCATGGCTTCGGCGTCGATGATGACCGAGCTGGTCAAGGGCAAGACCGCGGCGGACGCCGAGGCCTTGTTTGAGAAATTCCATCATCTTGTGACCGATGACACGGTCGATCTGAACAGCGCGGCGGAAGATGAGGACCTGGAGAAGCTGGTCGTGCTCTCCGGCGTCCGGCAATTCCCCATGCGGGTCAAGTGTGCCACCTTGGCCTGGCATACGATGACCGCCGCAATCGAAGGCAAGGCGACGGTGACGACGGAGTGATTATGGACGAGACCCGCACCCAGCCAGGCAGCCCGCTGCCCGCAACCGACCCGGCGCCTGCGCCGAGTCCGGCGCCGGCGACTGCCACGGACACGGAAACCGTGGGCCAACAGGCCCACGAGAGCTGGAAACCGGACTACGAGGCCGATCCGACCAAGATCGTGCAGAAAGAAGGCGAGCCGCTGATCAGCGACATCGTCGATGCGATACGCACGGTGTTCGACCCTGAAATTCCTGTGAACATCTACGATCTCGGCCTGATTTATGCCATCGATTCGCGTCAGGATGGCTCGGTAAAGGTCGAGATGACCCTGACGGCGCCGGGTTGTCCGGTGGCCGAGGAGATACCAATTTGGGTACGCGACGCCATCGCGACCGTTGAAGGCACGACCGACATCGATGTCGAGATTGTCTGGGACCCGCCGTGGGACCCCTCGATGTTGTCGGAATATGCTAAGATAGAACTTGGGTTGTTCTAGGCCCTTAAGGAGTGGAACGAGGACCATGTTTGGAAGTCCCGACAGCAAACTCTTTACCTTGACCGACAAGGCCGCCGAGCGTGCCAAGATTCTGCTCGCGCAGAACGATCAGGCGATCGGTCTGAAGGTCGGCATCAAAACGGCCGGCTGCAGCGGCTTTTCCTACACCATGGACTATGCCGAAGAAGCGACCGGCAAGGAGGATGTGGTTGAGGAGAAGGGCATCAAGATCCTGATCGAGCCGACCGCGACCATGTTCCTGATCGGCACCGAACTGGACTGGCACGAGGACAAGCTTGAGTCCCGCTTCGTCTTCAACAATCCCAACGCCAAAGGCATGTGCGGCTGCGGCGAATCCTTCACGGTTTGATTCAACGACATAACCCCAAGGGCGCGCCTCAGAGGTTCACGCGAATGAACATCAGCCGGTTTGTTTCAGTACTGGCCGTGTTTGTCGGTGTGTTGGCTGTGACCGAGGCGCACGCGCTGTCGGAAGCCGACCAAGCGCTCTACGCCCAGGCGTTCGAGGAAGTCGAGGAAGGCAACTGGCAGGACGCCTATGGTCTTGCGGCGCGCGCCAGCGACCAGCGGCTGGCCGAAGTCATCTATTGGCTCGATTTGCAGGACACGGAAACCGAAGAGCCGTTCAGCGAAATCCTCGGCTTCATGCTCGACCATCCCGATTGGCCGCGGCTGAGGACCCTGCGCGGCATCGCTGAAGAGGCGATGCCCGACGATTTACCGGCAAACGACGTCATCGCCTATTTCGGCGCCTACCCGCCGGTCGAAACCGCCGGCATTGTGCGTTACGGCTTGGCCCTGATCCGCAGCGGACAGGATGCTGAGGCGACCGCCCTGGTTCGCAGTGCCTGGGTCGCGGACGACTTCTCCGCCTCCGAAGAGGCGGACTTCCTGAAGTATTTCAGATCGCGTCTGACCCTGGACGATCACCTGGCGCGGCTGGACCGGCTGTTGTGGGAAGGCAAGACGTTCTCCGCCAAGCGCATGCTGAACCGGGTCGGCCAGGATCAGGCCGCGCTGGCATTCGCGCGCATCACGCTCAGATCGGCTGAGCCGGGCGTCGACGGCGCGATCAACCGCGTGCCGGCCGAGCTACGCGATGACCCCGGCCTGATCTTCGAGCGGCTGCGTTGGCGCCGGGTTAAGGGTTTCGATGACTCGGCCGCCGAACTCCTGATGCCGTCACCGGACGAGTTGGTCTATCCCGATCTTTGGGCGCGGGAGCGCCTGATCCTCGCGCGGCGCTATCTGGATAACGACGATGCCGCGACGGCCTACCGCCTGCTCGCCGACCACGGCAACACCAACGGCGCCTTCCACCACGAGGTCGATTGGCTTGCCGGCTGGGTCGCGCTGAGGAAACTCGACGAGCCGGCCGTCGCGCTCGATCACTTCATGACGTTTTATGAAGGCGTCGGCTACCCGATCAGCCGCTCGCGCGGCGCGTACTGGGCGGGACGTGCCGCCGAAGCCATGGGCGACATGGAGCAGGCACGGGTCTGGTACGATCTGGCCGCCGATCACGGCAACACGTTCTATGGTCAACTCGGCGCCGAAAAACTGGATGTCGCACCGCGTTTCGCCGAGGTGCCGGAACCCACCGAGGCCGAGGTCAATGCCTTCGCCGCCGATGAATTGGTGACTCTGGTGCGCCTGCTGGACGAGGTCGGCGCGCGCGATCAGGTACGCCGTTTCCTGCTGCATATCGGCGACCGCGCGGATTCACCGGCAACGCTGCATCTGAGCGCCCAGCTTGCCCTGGTGCTGGGTCGTCCCGATCTTGCCGTAAGCATTGCAAAAGCCGGTGTCAGGCGTGGCACCGTGCTGGTTTACGCAGGCTATCCGATGATCGACCTGCCCACGGAGTCAACGGTCGATCCGGCGCTGGCGCTTGCGGTCATTCGCCAGGAGAGCTCGTTTGATCCGGGCGCCATCAGTTCCGCCGGCGCGCGCGGCCTGATGCAGTTGATGCCGGCGACCGCACAAGGCGTTGCCGACGATCTCGGCATCTATCACACGCGCGCCAAGCTCACGAGCGATCCCCTGCACAACATGCGCCTGGGCACTGCCTATATGGCCGAACTGCTGGACGCTCAGGGCGGCTCCTACGTCCGCGCCATCGCCGCCTACAACGCGGGTCCGTCGCGGGTTTACCGCTGGATCAACGAGTACGGCGACCCCACCGCACCCGGCACCGACATCGTCGACTGGATCGAGCAGATCCCGTTCAGCGAGACCCGCAACTACGTCCAACGCGTGCTCGAAGCTCTCATCGTCTACCGCGTTCTACACGGCGTCCAAACCGCCAGCCTGAACGACTCCCTCACCGGCCACTGCGCCGCGATGTGCTAGAGACAATTGTTGTAAGGCGGTCTGTCAGGCACGTTCGATACGACCGGCGTAGCATCCTTGCTTGGCGTTATGGGCGTGGATGTAGGACGTTCGCGGGTTCTCGAACAGCCGCTCGACGGTCGGCCTGATCTCGTCATCGAACGCAAGATCGGCCTCGACCAACATACCCGTGGCATCGAAGGCGCGCAGCGATTGCGGATAGGCGCGCATGACCTCCGGCACGTCGTTATCGCCGACAAAGGTCTGCTCAGCGCCTTCCAGGACGTAGATCGCGTGACTTGCCCGGTACGGTGTGTCGGCAGTTTGGCTGACATGGTTGAGCAGGAGAACCGCCTCGCCCGGCCTGGCGTTGCGCATCTCGATTCGGTCCGTGTAGGCGGTCGCCTCATCGGCGACATAGCGCCTGACGCCCCGCTTAGCGAGCTCATCGTCGGAGAGGCCATAGAGATGCCGAAACGGATCGGCCGAGAGGCCGATGATACGAAAACCCATGATCGTTACTCCGCAAGCAATGGAGCTAACGATCTAGGTCTCCAGCCCCGACGCCTGCCACCCGTTTCTTGCTGCGACAGACGCGGGCGTTTACCCGCCGGCGACGACTTTTGCCCATGGCGACATGATGAAGGCGGCGCCATCGTGGGTGCCGTCGTGATTGTCGCAAACCGCGTTCGGACAGGCATAAAGCGTCGGATTCACCGCATACGGCAGATCGACCGTCGCGTGTTCGGCGGCCAGAGCCTGGCGGATCGTCTCGTCGAGCCGAGTGTCGACGGCAATCGCGGCCTCGGCGCTGACATCAATGCGCGGCTGAGCAAACGCGCGATCGAGTTCCCAGCCGAAGTCGCTGACAAACGAGATCAACTGGAACACAGACGCCATGATGCGCCGGCCGCCCGAAGCACCAAGGCCCATCAGGCCAGAGCCGTCGGCGCGCGTCACCACGGTCGGCGCCATGTTGCTCAACGGCCGCTTGCCGGGCCCAACGCTGTTGGGACGGCCCGGTCGCGGATCGAACCACATGATGCCGTTGTTCATCAGGATACCGGTGCCCGGCAGCATCACGCGGCTACCGAAGACCGACAGCAGGGTCTGGGTCAAAGCGACGATACTGCCGTCACGGTCGATGACGGTGAAATGCGTGGTGCAGCTTTCGCCTGCCTTGTCGTTGTCCCCGAGGGCCGCGAAACGTTTCTCATAGGCGCCCTCCATGGCCGCCGCATAGGCCAGATAGGCGCTAGCGTCGGGTCCCTCGCCAGGCGTCCAGGACGCTTCCAACCGCTGGAAGCTGTCGATCAACGTGGGGCCTGCGTTCAACCCGGCGGGCACATTGATGGTGACATCGCGATACTTGCCTTGAACCGCATCACCCGCGCTTGCCTGATAACCGGCGAGATCCTCGCCTGTCAGGGTGCCGCCCAGGGCCGCCATGTCGCTGGCAATCGATGATGCGATCTCGCCCCGGTAGAAATCCTCAGGACCCGCCTCGGCCAAACGTTTGAGCGTCGCAAGATAGGCATCGTTCCGCCGTGTCGTCAGATCAGCCGCGTTCAGGCTCAGCGCGGGCAGACCACCGGGCAGGAAAAAGTCGCGCGAAGCCGCGTATCTCGCGAGGCCCGGCGCTTCAAGCGCGATCCTGAGTGTGGCGTACCAGTCGATCTTCATGCCGCGCTCAGCCAATGCGATCGCCGGAGTCAGAACGTCCGACCAGCTCATGGTGCCGAACTTTTCGAGCGCCAGGGCATGGCCGGCGACAAGACTGGGCACGCCAATCGAGAGCGGTCCCTGCACGTTGCAATCGTCGATCACGCGAGGCCAGCCGAACAGGTCGGCGTCGGTGTCCTGGCCGCTGTCGAGCGGATAAGCGGCGGGGTCCAGGCCGCGCGGCGATACTGTACCGAAGTCAATGGCGTGGGTTTTCTTGGTCTTGGCGTCGTAAAACACGAGATAACCACACGCGCCCAGATTGCTCATCCACGGTTCGGCGACACCGATCGCCATGCCGGTGGCGATCGCCGCGTCGACCGCATTGCCGCCGGCATCAAGTACGGCCGCTCCGATCTCCGAGGCCTCGTGGTGTTGGCTTGCCACCAATCCGCCGGCCGAGCGGACGGCCGGTTTGGTGACAGTCCAGGATTCGTGTATCGGCACGGACATGGCTGGCTCTCCTCAAACGATGTTGCGCGCGAGCCTACGTCGGCTAAGCTCCGGCGTCATCCTGCCTCCGCATATCCCGAAGACGGAGTTCCGTACGTGGACCACCCCTTGTTTGCCGACGACATGAAACTTACGCCCTATTGGTGGGACGATGCGCCGCGTCCCGACGTCCCCAAGAACGCCCTGCCGGATCAGGTCGACGTCGCGATCATCGGCGCCGGCTATACCGGCCTGACCGCCGCGCTTGTTCTGGCGCGCGCGGGTCGCAGCGTGCTGGTCTTGGAAAAAGGCGAGATTGGCGTCGGCTGCAGCTCACGCAACGGCGGCCAGATCGGCTCCGGCGTTAAACCGGGGCTGGACGAACTCACCAAGCGTTATGGCCGCGATGGCGCCGGCGCCATGCTGCGTGAAGGCTACGCCTCGCTCGACTACGTTACCGAGTTTGTGAAGGCCGAAGGAATCGACTGCGACTTTCGAACCTGCGGCCGTTTCATCGGCGCCCACCGGGCCAATCGTTACGAGCAAATGGCGCGCAATTTCGAATCCGTCAAAAACGTCGTGCCGATCGAATGGGAGATGGTGCCCAAGGCCGAGATGCACAACGAGATTGGCTCAGACGCCTATTTCGGCGGCGCGATCATGCCGCATCATGCCGGCCTGCAGCCGGCCAAGTACGTCAACGGGCTCTACGAGCGCGCCGCAGCGGCCGGCGCCCAGATCGAGACGGAGACCCTGGTCATCGGCATCGACAAGGAGAGCGACGGGTCGTCGGTCGTCACCGACCGGGGCAAGGTCAAGGCCCGCGAGGTCATCGTTGCCACCAATGGTTACACAACACGGCTGACCCCAGGCTTGCAGCGCCGGTTGATCCCGATCGGCAGCTACATGATCGCGACCGAAGAGATTCCCGACGATCTGATGGCGCGCCTGTCACCCAAAGGCCGGGTCATGAACGACAGCCGCAAAGTCGTCTATTACTTCACCACCTCGCCTGACAGAAAACGCATGGTGTTTGGTGGACGGGTTGCCTTGAAGGAGACCGACCCAAAGATCAGCGGGCCACGTCTGCACGCGGTCATGACCGGCATCTGGCCGGAACTAAAAGACACCAAGATCAGCCACTCCTGGATGGGCTTTGTCGCCTACACCTTCGATCACCTGCCCCATATCGGCCAGCGCGACGGCGTCTGGTTCTCGATGGGTTATTGCGGTTCGGGCGTCGCCTGGGCGAGCTATCTGGGCCACAAACTGGCGCATAAGGTCCTGGGTACCGAGGAAGGCAAGACGGCCTTTGACGGCATCAGCTTCCCGACCCGCCCGCTCTACACGGGCGATCCGTGGTTCCTGGGCGTTGCCGTTGCCTATTACCAGGCGCTGGACCGCTGGGGGCCGTGATCAGCTTCTTGGATTACCGATGCGGCTCCGGCCCACTCCCCCGCCCGGCCACCCATGGCAGCATCCTCGAGGTGGCCGGGCGGGGGAGTGGGCCGGTGTTGCAGCTACACCAAGACTCAGCCCGCCGCCGCGATGTCGGCGACGTGATCCCTAGCGATTTGGTGGATGACGTCCAGGCTGAATCCGTCGGGGTCCTGGGTGTGGCGTAGCCACATGCCGTAGATCAGCGCGACGATCGCCTGGGCCCTGACCTCCACCTTGTCGGCGGCGACGACCTTTTCCAGCCGCGGCCGCAGCAAACCGAGCAGGGTTTCGTCCAGCTCGCACTGAATGCGGGTGAAATCCGGATTGCCGGGCACCTGGGCATAGAAGCTGAGCCAGGCGCTAATCGCTTCCGGCGACCGCTGAGACGGGGCGAAATTGCCGTCGATGATGGCAATCAACGCCTCTTCCGGCGTCGTCGCACCGGCCAGCAGCGCCTCGGCGCCAGCCATGGATTCGGCCGCCAGCGACTGCATGGTCGCTTCCAGCAGCTCGCCCTTGCCGTCGAAATAGTGATTGACCAGGCCGACTGACAGTCCGGCGCGGCGGCTGATTTTGGCCACTGTCGCATCGCGGAAGCCGTCCTGGTGAATCGACTCGATGGTCGCTTCGATCAATTGCCGGCGTCGCACCGGCTCCATACCTACCTTGGGCATGGCGCGTTTATCGTACGGGACGCACTAATGGTCAATCAGGCCGAGATCCCGCTTCTTCTGTTTGGCCCACGCCTGAATGACGCGGTCGGCGACCATCGCCATCAGCGCCATGCTGCCGCCGGCGATGAAACCCTGGCCGAACTTGGCGTTGGTCAGGCTGTCATAGACCCACTGGCCCAAGCCGCGCGTACCGACCAGGGCTGCGATGACCAGCATGGCGAGCGCGAACATGATGACCTGGTTCAGCCCCAGCATGATTTCGGGAATTGCGAGCGGCAGTTTCACGCGCCACAGGATCTGATTTTCGGTGCATCCCATGCTGCGTGCGGCCTCGACAGCGGAGGGGTCGACATGACGCAGGCCGTACTCCGTGTAACGGATCGCCGGCACGATCGAATACATAATGATCGCCAGCAGCGCGGAAAAATCGCCGACCAGGAAAACCATGATGACGGGGATCAGGAAGACGAACAGCGGCATCGTCTGCAGCGTGTCGTTGATGGGTCGAACAATCGCCGAGACGCGGTCGCTCTGCGCCGCCCAGATACCGATCGCACCGCCCAGCAGGAAGCAGATGATGACCGACGTCGCCGCCAGGTAGAACGACAACATCGCGCGCGGCCACGCTCCGGTGACCAGCATGAAAGCAAGCGCCAGGCACGCAAACAAGCCGACACGCCAGCCGCCGACCTGGAACGCGATCAACGTGACCGCGCCGATGAAGACGGGCCACGGCGTCCCTGTCGAGCCGAAGAAAAACAGCATGCTCAGAAGCCCGACCACGACGCCGGCGCGCCAGCCGAACTTGCGCACCGCCGCGGACCCGGCCAACAGCGCAATGAACCAATAGACGGCGGCCGCCGTCGCCGTCATCTCGAAACCCCAGTTGTCGGGCCGCGCGATACGTTCCAGTCCGGCTTTCATGGGCAGCATGAAGAAATAGAGCGTGTAGGTCTTGATACCGTCGGTCAGCCAGAAGAAGTTCCGGGTGAACCAGCTGACCCAGCCATTCAGGATCTCGGCGGGATAGAAAACCCATGCCGTCGGGTAGCTGCCGAACTCTGGGATCAGGCGGGCGAGCACGACACCAATCAGCGTCGCCATGATGACCGCCAGGAGATAGGGGTGACGATGCATCAGGCCGCCCTTGCGCGCGACATGGATCTCACCTGTGCGTTCGGCAAAACCACGGCTGATGCGGTCCATCATCATCGCCATCAAGACAATGACGATACCGGCCAACAGGCTCTGGCCGGTCTGCGCCTTGCGCATGGTCGACAGCACTTCCCAACCGATATCGGCAAAGCCGCCGATGATGGCCGCGATAATCACCATGGAGAGTGCGGCCATGATCGTCTGGTTGACACCAACCATGATGGTCGGCAGCGCCGACGGCACGCGGACCATGAACATCAGCTGGAACTCGCTGCAGCCGGACATGCGGCCGGACTCGATGACGTCGTCCTGCACGCGCGACAGGCCCAGCATACAGTTTCTGACCATCGGCGGGCTGGCATAGATGGCGCTCGCCACCATGCCGACCACGGGGCCGACGCCGAACAGGATCAAAATCGGCACCAGATAGGCGAAGGTCGGCACCGTCTGCATGACATCCAGCGTCGGTTCGATGATGCGGCGCGCCCATCGGAACTTGTAGGCCATCAAGCCCATCGAAAAGCCCAGCGCGAGCGATAGCGGCACGGACATGCCGACCAGCGCCAAGGTGCTCATGCTCTCGTCCCAGTAGCCGACGATCAGCATGTAAGCCATGGCGGCGACGCAAAACGCAGAAAGCCGCCAGCCCTTTGCCGCGTAGGCCATGATGGCGACGATAGCAATGGTCGCCGGCCACGGCAGCCAATGGAGCAGGCCCTCGAGCCATTCCATGGGATAGGAAAGCACCATGGAAACGAACCGGAAGATCACCTTGAAGGTGTCGGTGAACCAGTCCATGGCGACGTCAAGCCAGCTGGCGAGCGGGACGATCCATGCGTTGGGATAACGCATCGCCCAAGCCAGATCGTCGCGGAACACGAGAAAGCCGATCGCGATAACGGCGAAGGCCAACCATGCCAGAAGCTGGGGATTGGCGAGTTTGCCGGTGCCGGCAAACGGGGATTCAGGTCGATCCCGTGTCGCGATGCTCATGTCAGGGCCTCATCGTCATCGCTGGCCAGCGCCGAGAGCACGGCCTGCGGCGAGACCTGGCCGACCACGCTGCCGGCGTCGGCAACCGCGATAGCGCCGAGGCCTTCGGAAAATTTCGGCATCAGGTGTTCCAACGTCATGTCGGGCGGCACCGCTTGGCTGACGTCCAGACCGTTGGTCGGCTGGGTCATGATATCGCCGGCCGTGATCACCTTCACCCGCGGCACGTCCTGGGTAAACTCCTCGACGTAGTCATCGGCGGGCGTCATCACGACCTCCGCCGGCGTGCCGATCTGCACGACCTTGCCGTCCTTCATGATCGCGATGCGGTCACCCAGCCTTAGCGCTTCCAGGAAGTCGTGGGTGATGAAGACAATCGTCTTGTGCAGCAACTTTTGCAGGCGCATGAACTCGTCCTGCATCTGACGCCGGATCAAGGGGTCGAGCGCCGAAAACGGCTCATCGAGAAACCACAGTTCCGGCTCCACCGCCAGGGATCGCGCGATGCCGACACGCTGTTGCTGACCGCCGGAGAGCTGGCGCGGATAACTGCCCTCGCGCCCATCGAGCCCAACCAGTTCGATCATTTCCATGGCGCGCGCCATGCGATGTTCCTTGTCGATGCCCTGAACCTGCAAGGGAAAGGCGACGTTTTCCAGCACGTTCAAGTGGGGCAGCAAACCGAAATTCTGGAACACCATGCCCATCTTGTGGCGCCGGATGTCGATCAGCTGTTCCTTGGAGACACGAAGCAGGTCTTCGCCGTCGAGCAGGACCTCACCGGCCGTCGGTTCGACCAGGCGCGACAGGCAGCGGACCATCGTCGACTTGCCCGAGCCCGACAGCCCCATGATGATAAAGATCTCGCCGACATGGACGTCGAACGACACGTCGCAAGCCGCGCCGATATGGCCGCTTTCCTGGATCTCCTGAATCAGAGCGCCGGTATTGGCGACCTGACCGTTGCCGTTGTCAAAGAAACCGTCGGCTTCCGGTCCATAGACCTTCCAGACGTTACGGCACACCAGTTTGATGTCGCGCTCGCTGCTTTCGACCATTGCCCTCTTTCGCCCACCCGCCGGACTATTGCTGTCCGCGACGCGTGATTTGCCCATACTTTTTGTCTGTTGGCCGGCATTGCCGGCGAATCGTCCGATAGTTAGCCACGACCAACGCTCAAGGTCCACACACGCAACCGACAGCATGGCGGACCCCATGCCGCTTCAGCGCCTCGCGTGGTTGTATCGCGCCGCCGTCTATCCCTTCGAGATTGCACCATGCCATCGGCAAACACCCATCTGAAGCGCCATTGCGATCGCCCGAAATGGTTGGCCGTTCATCAATAGTAACCAACTCAGCCATTTGCCATACTTCGTTGTCTTGTGTCGGTTAGGACGTGTTGTCACGGCCACGGGCACAAGACGGTTCGTCTGGGGGCTTTTGTTGCAACTCGAACGGTCGATTGGCCTTGTTGGTCTGACCTTCGTCGCGGTTGGCGGCGTGTTGGGTTCCGGTTGGCTGTTTGCGCCGCTTCTGGCGGCCGAGCAGGCCGGACCCGCCGCGATTTTAGCCTGGGTCATCGGCGCGATCGCCGTCCTGCTGCTGGCGATGACGTTTGCTGAAGTCACCGCGATCCTCCCCGTCGCCGGCGGCCTGGCGCGTATACCCTATTTCAGTCACGGCAACGTGGTGGCCGCGCTCATGGGCTGGACCGCCTGGATCGGCTATGCGGTGATGGCGCCGATCGAGGTCTCGATCATGCTGAACTACTTGGGACCGGAGGTGCCCTGGGCGTTTGGCCCGAGTTCGACGCGCGACGCTATCGCGCTGTCGCCCTATGGTATGGGGCTGGTCGTGATCATGATGGCTGTCATGACCCTGATCAACGCGTTTGGCGTGGCGTTCTTCGCCCGCGTCAACACATCACTGACATGGCTCAAGATCATTCTACCCGTGGTCGTCGGCATCATTCTGATCGCGAGCCGGTTTGAGACGTCGAACTTCCACGATGTCGGCGGCTTCGCGCCGTTTGGCGTAGCCGGGGTGCTGGCCGCCGTGACGACCGGCGGCGTCGTGTTTGCCTTTATCGGCTTTCGCCACGCTATCGACATGGCCGGCGAGACAAAGAACCCGCAGGTAACCATCCCGATTGCGCTCATCCTGGCCGTTGGGATCTGTGCCGCCATCTACCTGCTGCTGCAGGTCGCGTTTATTGGCGCCATGGACCAACAGGAGCTCGCCAGAGGCTGGAAAGGGATCAGCTTCGATCATGATGGCGGGCCCTTGGCGGCCATTGCGCAGACGCTGGCGCTGTTGTGGCTTGTCTCCTTGATTATCGGCGGCGCGGTGATCTCGCCCTTCGGTTCGGCACTGATCGCGGTTGGCTCCAACGGACGCCTTGTGCTGGCGCTCGCCAACAACGGTTTTTTCGGCGCGGCATTGACAAAACTCTCATCACGCGGCGTGCCGTTGAATGCCTTTCTTCTCAACCTGGCCGTCGGAACCTTTGCGGTTATCGTGCTGCCGTTCCATCAACTCGTCGCCTTGAATTCATCGGCCATCACGCTTTCCTTGGCATCGGGCCCGCTGGCACTACTGGCGCTTCGCCACCTGGCGCCCGATCACGAGCGCTGGTTCCGGCTGCCCGCCGCGCCTCTCTTGGCAGGTCTGGCCTTTATCTTCGCGACTCTGATTGTCTATTGGTCAGGCTGGGACACGTTGAGGAGTCTTGGTCTGGCCATGGCCGTCGGCGTCGTCTTCTTCATCTGGCGCCATCGCAAGACCGGGCTTGAAGGGCTTGAGCTGCAGGGTGCCGTCTGGCTTGTTCCCTATATCGCGGGCATCGGTCTGGTATCGGCCTTCGGCCAGTTCGACGGCACCGGCGACATACCTCTGGGCTGGGACATGGTTATCCTTGCGGCTCTTGCGGCGGGACTTCTCATGCTTGCCGTTCGCGGACGCATCACCCGCGAGAAGTTTCAGAGGCGCCGGCGCGTTAGCCTGGGGAAAGCGGACCCGCCACCGCAAGATATACAATAACGGTCAAATATTCAGACAAGCCTTCCAGCAAGATTCCGTGCTAAACTTCCCTGATCGCAAGGCGGCTCCTCCATCGCTCGGCTATTACTTGCCAACCCGTGATCGACGATCATCCGACATGATGGCGGAGGTTGGAGCCCATAACGGCGGTCGATGTGGACTTGTCGGTATCTGGTGACGTCGTGGAGGTGTAATGGGTTCTTCGATTCTGGTTGTCGATGACAGCAAGCTCGCCCGCCTTATGGTGACCAACCTGATTGCCGAGCGGTGGCCGCAAGCCGAGATCGAGGAAGCGGAAAGTGCGGATCAGGCCTTTCTCGCCATCGAAAAGCATATCCCCGACCACGTGATCATCGACCACAACATGCCGGGCATGGACGGTCTTGACCTGGCGCGTCAGCTACGCGACGTCGCGCCGCAAGCCAGCCTGACCTTGTTGACCGCGAACATCCAGGTATCGATCCGCGAACAGGCGGAAGCGCTGGGCTGCCGGTTTATCGCCAAACCCGTCAACGAGGACAAAATCTCAGATCTGCTGGCGGAGCTTGGCGACTGAGCCGATGACGCAGTACTTCACGGCGGACGAGAGCGACGCTTTCACCGAGATTTTCAACATCGGTGCGGGCAAGGCCGCCAACGCGCTTAGCGAATTGCTCGACACGCCGATCGAGTTCACGGTTCCCTACTGCGTTATCCTGCCGGTCGATCACGCGGCCGACTTCCTGCGTGATCGCTTTGGCACCAATATCAGCATGATCAGCCAGGACTTTTCCGGTCCGTTCGACGGATCGGCCTTGCTGATGTTCCAGGAGGCGAGCAGCCTGAAACTCGCCCAGAGCGTTCTGGGCGGCGACGAGCCGGTCGAGACCTTGACCGAGTTGGAACGCGAAGCGCTGACGGAAATCGGCAACATCGTGCTGAATGCCTGCCTCAGCAGTTTCGGCGATCTGCTCGACCGCGAAGTCGCGACCTCGTTGCCGCGCTTTTCGCTCGGCGACAGTGCGGAACTGCTGAACCACACCAGCGGTTATGACCTGGTCCTGATCGTCAAGGTCGATTTCCGGGTTCGCGGTGGCGAGATCGAAGGTTATGTCACCTTCGTTTTGAATGTTGATTCGGTGAAGGCCTTTCGCGAGGCCGCCAGCCGGTTGATGGAGAGCCTGCACTGAGGCATTGAATGGCAAGCGCGCGCGCTGAGCTGGAGAACAATTCGGATGCGATCGACCTGTTCGGCGCGGCACTGGGGCGTTGCGACAACGGTGTCACATTGCTTGATAGTCACCAGAAGGTCATCTTCTGGAATGACTGGATGGCCAACGCCAGCAACATTGAAGCCGATCAGGCACTAGGCCGGAATCTCAGTCAGCTTTTCCCCGAAGCCGCCTTACGACGCGTCAACCGTGCGATAGCTGCCGCACTGGAGGATCGCCAGGCATCGGTCCTGTCGCGCGCCCTCAACCCAACGCTGTTTCCGCTTTTTCATCGAACGGCAAAAGGCAAACGCGGCGGCGCCATCGAGCATCAGGCGGTCATCAAACCGCTCAATACCGTCGCCGGACGATATTGTTTGCTGCAGATCTTCGATGTGTCCGACGCCGTCCACCGCGAACGGTATCTGAAGGATCAGGCGGCGACACTCAGCCGACTGGCCGACGAGCTGACGGCAAGCGAACAGCGTTTGCGTCGGCTGTTGGAAGCAAGCCCGACAGGCGTCGCGATCATTGGCGGCGACGGTGTCATACAGTTCGCCAATCACCGACTTGCGGAACTGTTCCTGGCCACCGCCGGCACGGTTTCCGGACGCCACATCGGCGACTTTTTTGTTGAGCCGCTCGACCTGGTCGAACAGATCGGAAAGGGCGTCGAACGGCTGGAAGTTCAGTTTCGCCGCAACGACGGATCCAATCTCTGGGCCCAGGTCACTGGCGAAGAGATTCGTTACCAGGACGCGACGGCTGTCCTGTGTTGGGTCTATGACATTTCCGAACAGAAGGAAGCCGAGCTGGTTCTGACGGGCGAACGAGACCGCGCGCAACACATCGCCCAGACCAAGACCGACTTCCTGGCCATGGTCAGCCACGAGATCCGTACGCCGTTGAACGGCATTCTGGGCATGGCCCACATGCTGGGCGACACCGGTCTGGAGACGCGCCAGCGCGAGTTTGTCGACACGATCCAGTATTCCGGCGAAGCCCTGTTGACCATCCTGAACGAAGTGCTGGACCTGTCGAAGTTCGAGGCCGGCGGCTTGAAACTGGAAGAGAGCGACGTCGATGTGCGCCGTCTCGTCGACAGCATGTTGATGCTGATGTCCGCGCGTGCCAGCGAAAAAGACCTGGACCTCAGCGCGCTGATTGAAGACGACGTCTGTCATGTGGTGGTCGGCGACGCCGGCCGGCTGCGCCAGGTTCTGCTGAACCTGATTGGTAACGCCATCAAGTTTACCGAACGTGGCTCGGTCGCTGTCTCGGTCGAGCAGCTCAGAGAAGCCGACGATGTCGTCACGTTGAGATTTTCGGTGACCGACAGCGGCATCGGCGTGCCGGAAGACGTTCGCAGCAAGCTGTTCACGGAGTTCTACCAGGTCGATCCGTCAATCTCTCGCCGGTTCGGTGGCACGGGGTTGGGGCTTGCGATCTGCCGGCGCATCGTCGAGGCGATGGGCGGTACGATCGGCGTTGACAGCACGCCAGGTGACGGTAGTCATTTCTGGTTCGAAGTTGCGCTGAAAAAGGGCGATCCCGAACGCGCGGCGTCGCCAAGGGCAGTCCGCGCCGCCGTCGCCGACGTGCCGCAGCTCAAGGTCCTGTTGGTCGAAGACAACGAGATCAATCAGAAGGTCGCCTTGGGCATGCTGGCGCGCGACAACCATGATGTCAGCGTGACAGCCAGCGGTCAGGGCGCCATCGATCACGTACAACGCCAGGCGTTTGACCTGGTCCTGATGGATATTCAGCTGCCGGGGATGGACGGCCTGGAGGCAACCCGGCGTATCCGCGCTCTGGACGATGTCGCCAAAGCGAACACGCCAATTGTCGCGCTGACAGCCAACGCCATGCCCGAGGATGTCCAAACCTGTCTGGCTGCGGGCATGAACGATGTCTTGGCCAAGCCGATTGACCCCGGGCGGTTGAACAAGGCCATTCTGGATGTCGCTGACCTGCCGGGTCCCGCCAGCGACAATCGTGGCCCTGTTGCCGTCGTCGGCGGCATCGACTGGTCAACGATTGACGGGCTGACCGATACCATCGGCGCCGACAAACTTGTCGAACTGTTCGACCTGTTCGATACGTCCTGGAGGGAAACGCTGGACGAGATGGCGGGCGCCATCGGCACCGGCGACCGTGACGGCCTGCGGCAGTTGGCGCACCGGTTGAAGGGCAGCGCGCTCAATCTCGGTTTACACGCCGTCAGCGATGCGACGATCGCAATCGAAGACGCCATTCGTCAAGACGCGCCGATTGACGAAATCAAACCGATGGTAAGGACACTTGAAGAGCTCTGTCGCGATACACAATCGGCCCTTAACAAGGTACGCCCTGTCGGCGCGTGATAGGGGCTGTGGATCTAGACCAGCAATGCTCAGGCAGAAGTCGGCGTTGTTCCTGAGAATGCCAGGCGCATCAAACCGTCGGGATCCAGGATCAAGACGATGCGCCCATCGCCCAACGTCGAAACGCCGCCGATACCTGGGATTGACGCGATACCGGGGTGGCTCTCCTTGACGTAGATGTCTCGGCGGTTGATGACACGATCGACGCTAACACCAAGCCGCCGCGGCCCCAGCGCCAACACCACGACGCGGTGCTCGCCATTGACAGCGGTCGTCGACGGCACGTTCAGCAGGTCGCCCAGACCAACCACCGGCAGCGGCGCTTCCTGTGCGCCGCCAGCGCGTTCGCCCGCCGCATCGGGACTGACGACCTGATGAACGAAACGTTCAGGGATAGCAAACACCTGATCACCCTGCTGCACCACAACGGTGGTTTGAATCGCGGCTGAAAGCGGCAGATCCATGATGAACCGCGTGCCTTTGCCTGAGCTTGTTCGAACCCGTATCGCGCCGCCCAACCGAACGATCGCGCGGTCCACCACGTCCATGCCGACACCACGGCCCGACGTCTCGGTCACCGCTTTGACGGTCGAGAATCCGGGTGCGAAGATCAGACGGCTGACGTCATCGTCAGCCATGTCGGCGACGGCTTTCTGGCTTGCCAGACCCAGCTCAACGGCACGGGCACGGATCCGGTCCAGGTCGATTCCCCGCCCATCATCGCTGAGTTCGATAATCACGCGGTCACCTTGTTGCTCCGCCGATAGCGCAATCGTTGCCTGCTCAGGTTTGCCGAGCGCACGCCGTTCCTCCGGGCGCTCGATGCCGTGATCAACGGCATTGCGGACCATGTGGTTCAGCGGATCCGACAGAACATCGACCATGCCCTTGTCGATCCGCGCATCCCGGCTTTCGACGAGCACGCGAACGTCTTTCTCGTGGCGTCGTGCGAGATCGCGTGCGACGCGCGGGAAACGCTGCAGCAGCACGTCGACCGGAACCACCCGCAAATCAAGGGCATCACCCTGGAGCAGTTTCAACGTTCGGCCGAGGTCGTCGGTCAAACCGGTCAGCCGGCCGTTCCACTGTTCGAAGCGGTTTACGAGATCACCACAATCGATGCCCGCTTCGTCCGCCTGGCGCAGCACGCTGATCAGGGCCGGCATGAGCTCTTTGCTGCCCGTGGCGTGTTCGTAGCCCGCCTGGATGTGCACGAGATCGCCGATGCGGTTCATGAATGAGTCAAGCGCTTGTCCGGTCACCCGCACCACGTGATCGCCTGGACGCGTATCGGCCTTACGCTGGCGAGTCTGGCGTTCGCGGCCGTCACAGACATGAAACGCTGTCAACGCATGCGTCGGGTCAATCGACGACAACGCCTCTGCCAATTCGTCCTCTGGCGTGCGCATGGCGATCAACAAGCGCGTAGCCGGTTGACCATCGACATCGACAATGCGGCTGCCGATAAGCTCGCCATGCTCGGGAACCCATGCAGCCAGCTGATCGGCAAATTGCGCATCGCTCTCCAGTTGCGCATCCAACTCCACCAATTGGATCGTCGGATCATCGGCAGCGGTACGAAGGCGGTCAGACGCATCGCCGGGCAGCAGCGCAAGAAGGTTCATGTCAACGCCAAGCGTCTGCAGCCGATCACCGAGAACCGGATCGACCAAACCGTCTGTCGCGGCGCGCAAGGCCTTGACCAGGTCATCGGCCTTCGATGTCGGCAAATCGCCCGGCGGCTCCAGCGCAACGGTGGCGGCGATCGCCTCGGCCGCATCCAACATGAGTTCCTTCAACTCGTTGCCGATCGCGCCACGACGCAGAATGTCGGCACACAGGCGAGCGACACGCCCACTATGAGTCAGTTCCAGGAGATCGGTATGATCGGCGATGGCCTCCATCGCGAGCGCCGGTGCATCGGGGTCGTCATCGCGGGCTTCGCCACTGAACAGGGCGGCGGCCCTGGCACAGAGTTTGCCGGTATCACCCGCGCCACGTTGTGCGACCATATCCAGCAAGACGTGACGACCGGCATCGCGCCCGGTCAGTTCCTCCAGTGTGGCCAGGCTGACGGCGGTGTCGCGCAACAAGGCAACGCCGGGTCCATCGCGGTGCACCGCACGGCTCAACCCGCGAACGCGACGGCGGAATCCGTGCAGGCCGAGCTCGCCGGCGACACTATCCAGCTTGACGAGATCGTCATCGAGCGCGCGCATGGCATCCGGCGACGACGAGGCCATGGCATCGACCAAGGCGGTCATGGTCGCCAGCACGCGATCGGCGAAACTCGCCAGTTCGTCGTCGGCTGATTCGACAGCTTCTTCGCGGGCCGTTGCCTTTACCTTATCCGGCTCGGGTTCCGTTGCCGTTGCGCCAGCCGCAGGGTTTTGCAGCGCTGCGACCAGATCGTCGGGCGCCGGGCCATCGGCACGTTCGGCAACGGCACGCTCCTGCATCGACCGCAACGCATCGAGCGCGCGTACAAGCACGCCAACCAACGGCGCGGCCAGTACGGCTTTGCCTTCGCGCACGGGCGCCAGCGCCGATTCAGCCGCATGCGCCAAAACTTCCATGCCCGCCATGCCCATCGCCGCGGCGAGACCTTTCAGCGAATGAAACGCCCGGAACAATGACGCAATCGTTTCGTCGTCGACCGACGCGGCGTCGAAACCACCCAGCATGGTCTCAAGCGCGTCCAGATGCTCCTGGGTTTCGACCTCAAACTGCTGCCATAGCACTTCGGTGATATCGGCCATGGCCTAGGTGAGTCCCAGCGCACGCCGCGCAGCCTTGAGAATGTCGTGGCCGCGCTTGGAGTCGAGATCCAGACTCAAGGCTCCGGACGGTTTACCGACAACGTCGGCCGCGCCCAAACGCCGCGCCTCGACCGCCTGTGGCGATGCGATCTGCGCAATCGACGACACAACGATCACCTTGGCGCGGCTGAACAAAGAAAGCCGTTTCAATGCCTCGATACCATCCATGACCGGCATTTCGATATCCAGCAGGATGAGATCGGGATCGAGCTCGCGCGCCTGCTCGATTGCCTCCGCGCCGTTCGCCGCCTGCCCCACCACATCAAAGGTCTCGTCGGCCGAGACGAGGTCGGCGAGCACGGCACGCATCATGGTCGAATCGTCGACGATAAGGATAGATTTCGTCATGGCGAAACCGCCTCTTCTTGCGCCGCCGACAGGGTGGACAGCCGACGAATGATACCGCCAATCGTCAACACGTCGCTCGCCGCACCGTTGTCGATCGCCGCGCGCGGCATGCCGTCGACAACACAGCTTTCCGGCGACTGCACGAGAACCGGGAGACCTTTGTCCGCGAAAGCGCGCGCACCTTCGGCGCCGTCCTGACCCATCCCGGTCAAGATTACCGCGACCGGATGTTTGGCACACGCCAGCGCCGTCTTCAGAACCAGGTCGGCCCACGGGTGTACCGGTTGGTCACCCGGCGTCGCATGCATGATGGCCATGGCGCCGCTGGTGTCGGTGGAAATCTTACTGTCCGTGCCGCCGGGGAGCACCACGATGGCGCCATCTTGAAGAATCATGCCGCTTTCGGCTTCGACCACCTCACGCCCGCTTCGCGTCGCAAGGTGCGTGGCGAAGTCATGGGTGAAACCGCTTGGCATGTGCTGCGCTATGACAATCGGTGGGCCACCGGGATCCAGGCCGGTGACGAACTCCGTCAAGGCCCGAGGTCCGCCGGTCGATGCGGCCACGACGATGAGATCGGGCCGCCTTCGCAACGTGACGGTCGACGGCGCCGAAACCACCTTTTCCTGCGCCGACGGCTGCCGGCGGACCGGCGCCTCTTGGCTGACCCAATGACGTACCTTGGCTGCCAGCTCTCTCTGGATCCAGGCCATGTCCAGATCAGCCAGATCGCTTCCCTTCGCCACGACATCGACCGCGCCCAGATCAAGCGCGCGAATGGTGGCACGCGCGCCATCACGCGTCTCCGTGCTGACCATGATGACGGGACAGAGCTGGTCAGCCGCGATCGTCTTGAGCGCGGCCATGCCATCCATGCCGGGCATGATGATATCAAGCGTCATGATATCCGGGCGAATGCGGCGCGCCAGATCGATCGCCTCTTCGCCGTCACGGCCCTCACCAACAACGGAGATGCCGTCGGCCTCCAGCATCTGCCGTATCGCGATGCGCATGAATGCGGAGTCGTCGACAACGACGGCGCGGATCGTCTCGCCCGTCATGCCGCCCGCCCTTCCTGAAGGATACGCCGCGTGTCGACCAAGTGGATGGCGTGCGCCGATCCTGCAATCTGGCCGGCGACAAAAGGCTGGTCCGAGGTCTCGACCCGCCCCGACCCGACATCATCGATCTGACCCAGGGCATCGCACATGAAGGCGATATCGCCTTCTGGTGTCGCCATGACCGCTGCCACGCCGCCACGCCTACGCGGTGCCATGTAGACGCGATGAAGGTCGACCGCCGGCAAGGTTTCACCGTGCAGGGCGACAAATCCGTCGAACTTTGAGAGTTTTCTAGGCAGGGGCGCGAAATCCAGCGGTGTTCCGACGGCGCGTACCAGGTCAGCCGTCAGCCCGTACCACGTTTCGTTGACACGGACGGTCAACAGCCGCATGCGATCGCCGGTCGTTGTCTCGCGTTTCTTGGCAAGCGGGAGGGTCGGGCCGCGGCTGCTCTCAACCGGTCGCTCGAACTGCCGCGCCAGGTTCTGCAGGCCAAGCCGTTCAGCGGTCGATCCGTCATCAAGATGAAGCCGTTCATCGTCACCGTCGACGACATGACGGCACGATTTGATCCCGTGCACGGCATCGACGGCGAAACCGATTTCCTGGCCAGCGGAAACAACGACCGCGACCGCGGTCGGTTGCGGCGCGTCATCGACACCAAGTTCCTTCGCCAACGACACGATCATGCAGCCATCGTCGCGTGAGCGCCCCAGCAGCGAAGGCGAACCCTCGACGCGATGAATGACCGTCGGCATGTCGGTTAGTCGTTTAACGAGTTGAGGCACAACCGCAAACGTCCGGCCCGCGCATTCGAGGATCAACCTGTCCTCGATTACGGTCATATCGTCATCGCGTCGAGCCTCCGCGATACCCCAGGCCGGCTCGTTGATCTGTCCGTGGCGCTCGACCTGCGGCTCAAATGTCAGGGCCTCGGCCACAACCACGCGATACGCTTCGCCACGATACCGCACATGGCCATCAAACAGGTTCGAGGTAGCCGTTTCCTGCTCGCTTGAACTGGCAACCCTGTGACGCGACACCATTGTCTCGACGGCCGAGACGCTCATCGCCGTGCCGCCCGCGCCATTGTCGACCAGGATAAGAAGATCGGCGTTGCCGGTCTCGGCTTGCGGGTCGAGACGCCGCGCCAGACTTTGCTGTGGAACGGCCTTGATGAATGCTGCGGAGACCCCGTCGACATAGTCGGGTGCGAAGGGTAGCGGCGCCACACCGGCCCTCGGCGCGATCCCCAGAACGCAGGACGCTCGCAGGGCATAACCTTGTCTGGCGTCGCGAAACAAGAGGAACGCCGGCATCCCACGTCAATCCAGTTTTCGGTAAATGACGGCGTTATCGGCTTGGCAGCGCTCGTATCGCTCGGCATCAGCGATTCGATCGGTGACGCCCAGCAGCAACAAGCCACCTTGCGCCAATGATCGGGTCAACAGGTCCTGTGTATGCGCCTGGCCCTCGTCTTCGAAGTACATCATGACATTGCGGCACAAGACGATGTCAAAGTCATCGCCGGGCGGGCGGTCACCCATAAGGTTGTGCTGGTGGAACCGAACGAGCGCGGAGAGTTCAGGGCGCACGCTCTTTCGGTAGGGCTGCGCACCATCAACGTCTGAAAAGTAGACCATGTTTTCAGCTGGCATCTGCCTGAACGAGTCGAGTCCCGGCCCACCATAGACACCATCCCTGGCCTTCTGGATCATCTGCGTGCTGATGTCGGTACCCAGAATATCAATGGCCCACGCTTTGGAATCCAGGCCGGCCTGCAAGAAGGCACGCAGCACAAGAATGGCGAGGGTATAGGCTTCTTCGCCGGAAGCGCATCCAGCCGACCAGATGGCCAGGCGGCGGTCACCAGACCGATCACGCTCGTCGATCAGCTCGGGCAGGCCACGCACGCTCAGCATGTCGAGCTGCGCGGGATCGCGGAAGAAGAAGGTCTCATGAACAGTGACGCCCTCGACCAGCGCCAGCCATTCGGGATCGTGGTCCGATCGACTGACCATGCGATCGACCCAGTCGATGGCCTCGTCAGGCGAGAACCGGGCGACGGCCGAGTTCAGTTTACGCATCAACAGTTCGTCGCGGCGAAAGCCGCAGCGTTCGCGAAGATCAGCAAACAACCGCTCTGCGCACGCCTCCAAACGACCGTCTGGCATCTGCAGGCCCGGGGTAGCCACGCTTGTCATCATTTCCGGCACGTTTGCCTCAAGTGGTTTTGAATCGGTCGACCTGATCGCGCGAACGTTGGGCGAGTTTCGAAAGCTCGATCATGGTTGCGGTAATCTCTTCTGCCGCGGTCGCGTTGCCTTGGCCGATCTCGCGCAGCGATCCGACATTGACCTCAATGCGTGCGACTGCCGCGCGCTGCTCTTCAACGGCGGTCGCAACGGATCTGACCATGGCATCGGACTCAGACACCCGCTCGGCAATCTGGTCCATGGAGTGTCCCATGGTCTCGGCCGATTCGACGCTGCGCGCGGCATCCGCCTCGGCCTGTTTGGCAAGCGCCAGGATTTCCTGTGCCGATTCCGCGGCATCCTCGGCAAGCTGTCCAACCTGTTGCGCGACGACCGCGAAACCCTTGCCCTGATCGCCAGCACGCGCGGCCTCGATCGAAGCATTCAGCGACAGCATATGGGTCTCATTGGCGATCCGCGTGATCGCGTCAGAAATCCTGTTGATGCGTTTGCTATCCTCGGCAATGCCCCGCGATGTCCGCAGCATGGCTTCCATGCGCTGGCCGCCGTCCTCGACCAGGCGCGCGGCTGCGGCGGCCTGTTGGGAGGCCTCGCGCGTTGTCTGCGCCGCCTCGGTGATCGATAAGCTGGTCTGCTGCATGGCGTCGACAATCTGGTTCAAGTCGTCGATTTGCGTCTGAGCGCCTTCGGCGACCTGGCCGATGGCGTTGCTGGCCTGGGTCGCGCCACCGGCGACCTGTGTGGTGTTTTGCGACAGTTCGCGCAAGGCGGCCTGCGTCTGCTCCATCAGCGTGTTGAACGACGCCGATGCCTTGCCGATCTCGTCATCGCGCTCGTAGACATGGCGGCGCGTGAAGTCGAGCTCGTCGGCGACTTCTTCGAGCAGCCGGCTTAGTTCGCTGACTGGCCTGACGATATGGCTGCGTACCAAAATGCCGGCGAAGACGGTCAGCAGCAGGATACTAACCACCGGACCGATGACGATCGGCAGCCTGGCATCCTGCAACAGCATCAACGTCGTTTCACGATCGGCGAAGACCCGTTCGGAAATATCGTCGGCCAACGTCTTGATCGCGCCCAGCGCATTGTTCAGCTCAACCGACTGCGCCTGGCCGATCTCCTGGGTTTCGGGATTGGCAATATAGTTCCTGAGTTCGTAGATCGATGTCAAAAGCTCGTTGTGGCCGGCCTGGATCCATTCCTGATCGGTCAAAACTTCCAGGGAGGCGCTGATTTCGGTCGTAAGCGCGGCCATTTCGCCACGCGCCTGCAACCGTGTCGCGCTATCGACACCCTGCCGCGCGCGCTGTTCCTGAAGCGACAACTCCAAAAGGTCGCCCTTCAGGTCCTGGATCAAAATGATGTCTTCAAAGTAATCGTTGGTCAGCCGGTCGATCCTGAGCTCGACCTCGCGCAGTTGGACGATAGCGTTGGTGACCAAAGCCAAAGCCAGCAGCACTGCCAAGAAGAGCAACGCGTAGAGCTTGGTACTGATCGACATCGAACGAAACATGGCAACCACCCCTTCGTCACGGCACAAGCGCCGTGACCATCCCCCTGCAGCGGTGTCTTTATCTCATAAGAGCGCGCTATAGTTAAAGCCGACCATAACCCATCGGTTGTGGCGTCAAAGGTCTGCCGCCCAGAAATCGGGCGCTATATGATCGCCGTCACATACCCAAACGCCCAGAACGAGGACGTCAACAATGCTGACCAAAAACCAGGTCCGGCAACTATATCGCGAAACCGACAAAGCTCGGGGCTTGCCGGGATTCGTTTACACGTCGGAAGATTTTGCCCGCGCGGAGTACGATAGGCTCTTTGCGCGCACCTGGATGTGTGCCGGCTATGCCCATGAGATACCGCAACCTGGCGATGTATTACCGCGCGCCGTTGCGGGTGTTCCGGTCCTGTTCACCCATGATCGCGACGGCAACATCGGCTGTTTTCACAACATCTGCACCCACCGCGGCAGTTTGCTGGTCCCTGAAGCAAAAAGCGGCGCCCAGACACTTCAATGCCGCTATCACTCGTGGACCTTTGACCTGGCCGGCAACCTGCGCGCAACACCCCATTGGGGCGGCTATAACCAACCGAAGGCCGAGGGCTTCGACCGCAGTTGCCACGGACTCAAACCCGTACGCATGGCGCGCTGGCACGATTGGCTTTTCGTCAACCTGGACGGCAACGCACCGCCGTTCGAGGAGTATGCCGCGCCGTTCCTGAAACACGTTCAGGAGTACGATCTCGATCAGGCGGCCTGGACGACCTGCCTTCCGTTCGACATCAACGGCAATTGGAAGCTGGTCGCCGAGAACTATCTAGAGGTGCTCCATCTGCCCTATGTACACACGGTGCTGGCCGAAGCCGCGCCGTTCCAAGAACACGACGTGATTACAGAGGGCGCCTGTTTGGGCACCGTCATTGACACCGGCCTGCCGGCAAGCTGGTCCGAGGACGATCTGCCGCGTTGGCCGGGCATTGATGCGGATGCGCAGAACGCCAAGAACATGGCGTTGTTCCCCAACTTCAAACTGGTGATCGGCCCAGACCACTGCTGCAGCATGGTCGAGTTCCCTCAGGGCGCTTCGAAGTCACACCAGCGATGGGATTTCTACTTTGTCGGCGACGGCGGTCATGATGACCGATACAAAGTCGCCCGCGACGCGATCATCGAGTTCTACCGCAAGACCAATGTCGAGGACTTTGGGGCGGTTGAGGGGGTACATGCCGGCCACATGTCGCCCGCCATGACCGGCGCGCAATTCTCAGGTGTTTGGGAAGGTGCGGTGCACCACTTTCAGAAACTGGTTGCCGATGCCATGGTTGATGATCGGGATTAGCGCATCACTTGCTTACGCGAGGCGGTGCCGGCCCACTCCCCCGCCCGGCCACCCATGGCAGCATCCTCGGGGTGGCCGGGCGGGGGAGACGGCCGGCGATGCCAACGAAACAGTGAATACTCTAGCCACCGTCGACAAGCGCGCGCCGCAATGCTAGAGCCGAAGAAACACACAACCGAGGGACCGACGCCATGAACACCGATGTTTTCATTACCTGTGCCCTGACAGGAGCCGGCGACACGGTGGACAAGAGCGACAAGGTGCCGGTCACGCCCGAGCAGATCGCCAACGACGCCATCGAAGCGGCCAAAGCTGGCGCCGCGATCGCCCACATCCATGTGCGTGACATCGAGACCGGTCAAGGCAATCGCGACCCCGAACTGTTCCGCGAAACCGTTGCACGCATTCGCGACAGCGACACCGACGTCATCATCAACCTGACCACCGGCATGGGCGGCGACTTCGTGCCCGATCCCGACGACCCCACGAAGCTGGCCGAAGGTTCCGACATGGCATCGGCCGAAGACCGCGTGATCCACATCGAAGAGCTGTTGCCGGAGATCTGCAGCCTGGACGTCGCGACCATGAACTTCACGCACGGCGCCTTCATGAACGTGCCCCAGGTGCTGCGCGTCATGGCCGACCGCATCAAGGCGGCCGGCGTCAAACCGGAGCTGGAGTGTTTCGACCTTGGCCATGTGCGACTGGCCAACCAGTTGATCCAGGAGGGCCATATCGCCGAACCGCCGCTGTTCCAGCTGTGCATGGGCGTGCCGTGGGGCGCGCCGTCCGACCCGGAATCGGTCATCGCGATGCGTAACCTGTTGCCGGAAAACGCCATGTGGTCGGGCTTCGGCATCAGCCGCATGCAAATGCCGATGGCGGCACAGATGGTGATTCTGGGCGGCAATGTGCGGGTCGGCCTGGAGGACAATCTCTATCTGTCGCGCGGTGTGCTGGCCAGCAACGGTCAGTTGGTCGAACGCGCGGTCGATATCGTGGAGAACTTGGGCGCGCGTGTTATGTCGCCCGCCGAAACGCGCGAAAAACTAGGCCTGACGCAACAGCATTAGGACCGGTTGATCGTCACTCCAGCAGCGCGGCTTCATAGGGAAACTGCGATAGCCGTTCGTGACCGTCCTGGGTGATGAGCACCTGCTGTTCCAGCTTCACGCCATCACGCTCACCCACCGCGCCGATATAGCTCTCGACACAGATCACCATGCCGGGCTCGATCGTGCCATCGTAGACGAAGCTGTCGCGAAAGACCGGTTTGACTTGCGGATACTCGTCACACATGCCGACGCCATGGATCACGCAGGCATAGGCGTTCTGCCGGAACTCTTCGGGGACCGGCCAGGCTTGCTCGCGGATCTCGCCCAGCGTGATGCCCGGGCGCATCAGTTTCAGGTTCGTCTCGACCTCGTCCATCGCCAGCCGGTAAAGCTCTTTCTGGCGTTGCGTCGGCTTGGACGGACCGCAGTGGAAGGTCCGCGAGATATCCGCGAAGTAACCGTACGGCCCGACCATGTCGGTATCGAAGCCGACGAGGTCGCCGTCCTCGACCTTCCGCGGCGATGCCTCCTGAAGCCACGGATTGATCCGCGGTCCGGAGGCCAGCATGCGCCCCTCGTGCCAATCGCCGTTGTTGGCGAGGTTGGTGTAGTTCAGCAGCGCCCATAGCTGGACCTCGCTGACACCCGGTCGCAGGGCGTCCTTCATCTTGGCCGCCCCCAGTTCGGCGACGGCGACGGCCCATTTGATGCAGGCAACTTCGTCGGGCGACTTGATCACGCGCGCCTCCTCGGCGATCGAAACGCCGTCGCCGACATCCAGGCCGCGCTGCATCAGCGCCTGGGTGACGCTGGGATTGGTGTATTCGATCATGACGCGGCGGTTGTCGGTGCCGATTTCACCCAAGTAGTCGACGACATCGCCGGCCAGCAGCCGCGCTTCATCGGGCAGCTCCTGTGCACCGTCGAAGAACGAGTGGGCCCGACCGGCGCGCGTCTCGTCGACACCGGGCGGATCGCCGAAACTGTTGTAGATGACGACCGGGCCCTCCTGCGGCACGAACAGGTAGGTCGACGGAATGTGAGACTGGAAGAGCCCGTAGGTGCGATAATCGACCGCGTAGCGCAGGCTGATCGGGTTGACCAGGATGCACATAGCGGCGTCGTGGCGCTTCAGGGCTTCTCTGATCCGGCCCAGGCGATAAGCAAACAAACGGTCGAAATCGATCGCCGGCATATCCCGGTACCGGGAGAGATCGCTCCAGTCGTCATTCGAGACAATCGCGTCGATGGTGTGATCAGACATGATGACGTCCCGCAGCCATGCATTACCGTCTCGCACAATCACGCCCGAACCAGCGTCGTGTCAAAGCTTTGTCGTCATCGATGTTGGGGACGGCCCTTAAGGGCGTCGGTCAGGATCCCGCTTGATCGGGATCCCAGACAATCTCGCGCGCACCCAGGATCGGCCCCAGCCCTTCGGGCTGCACGATGATGGCACAGCCGAAGTCATGACCGCCGTCGGCGGCAAGCGCTTCCCACGGCAAGGTGATCGCCATGGCCTCACCGTTCCACATGCCGATCGCCGTCAATTCCTCAACGACGTTGGCATGGTAGAGCGTGCGCCCGGCGTTCTCGCCGGACAGCACATCGGTCTCGTCATCCAACAGGTAGCGCACGAACCAGATCGTCGCTTCGCCATCATACTCGGCGGCCGGGATGGAGACGGTCAGCGCCTTCTTCTCGGACCAGGTCAACCCGATGTTCAGGTCGACGGTCTTCTCGTTTCTGGCGTCAGTGATCGCCTCCATCACCTGACCACGCGCCGACCCCACAACATGCTCGGCACCGTTCACCACCATCTGCGGCGTATAGACCATGGGCGAACCAAGCGATCGGGCATAGGAACGTTGGCGGTTGGTGAAGTCGCTGGTCGCGAACCGATCACGCCAGCCAAGGTAGTCCCAGTAATCGACGTGAAACGCGAGTGCGAGCACGTCGTCATGCTGACGCAGCTCGGCAAGCAGCAAATCCGCCGGCGGGCATGAACTGCAGCCTTCCGACGTAAACAACTCGACGACGACGGGCGAGCTGTCGGCCTTGGCAACCGCCGGCACGCCGGTCATCAGAACGAGGGCCGACGCAGCGGCCAGAAAAAGCTTTCGCATGGGCTTGATACTGAGTAGCAGGTCCGTAACCGGCAACTCACGTTGTGGTTATGGTGCCGTCTTGAAATCGCTGAGAACGGCAGGATTCTAAGCATAACGCGATGCCATGGGAACGCCGATTGTGATCTATCTCGTACGACACGGTCAGACTGTCTGGAACCGGGCGGACCGCCGCCAAGGCCAGCGCGACTCGCCTCTGACAATGCGAGGCATTAACCAGGCAAGAGCCGTAGGACACCTGCTGAACGACCTCCTGGGCGAAGCAGTTCTGCCGATCGTCAGCAGCCCGCTGGGCCGGGCATGGCAGACCGCCGTCATCATCGCGGAGGTTCGCGGCGTCGCCACCGGTGAGATCACGCACGACCAGCGGCTCGCGGAAGTCAGCTACGGACGGTGGGAAGGGCTGACGACAACGCAAATCCGCGAGACGGACCCGGAGGTATGGAAGCACCGCCAAACCGATCGCTGGTCAATCCCCGCCCCAGGCGGCGAGTCGAATGCCGACCTGCAGCAGCGGGTCGGCGCCTGGCATTCGGAGCGGGATAGAACGAAGGATATTATTGTGGTTGGCCATGGCGCCTTGAACCGCGCCCTGGTCGGCTTGGTCGCGGGCCTGAAGCCGGACCAGGCGCTTGCCCTGCCGGAAGATCAAGAGAGTATCTTTCGGTTATCCGAGGGGTTTTATGACATCGTCAGCGCCACCGGCGACGAACGCTAAGTGAGGGAACTGCAGCGCATGTTAACAATCCGTCCCCTGACACCGGCCTTGATGGACGATATGGGCGCGGTACTGCGCGGCAGTTGGGGCGCCAGCTGCTGGTGCATGTTCCCCCGCCTGACCGAAGCGCAGACCCGCGCGCTTCCGGGCGACGGACCCATGACGCAACGCCGGCGCAATGCCATGACAAAACTGGCAAGGCGTCGCCGTGCGCCAGGGCTGCTCGCGTTCGACAACGATGAAGCCGTCGGTTGGGTAGCGCTTGGTCCGCGCGGTGAATTCGGCCGCATCGACGCATCACGCGCGACACCGCGTGTCGACGATGTCGACGTCTGGATCATTCCCTGCGTCACCGTCGCCAAATCGGCGCGCGGGCGCGGCATCGCGGTGGCGCTGATCCAGGCTGCCGTCGCCTATGCCGCCGAAAAGGGCGCTCCAGCGGTCGAAGCCTATCCACGGGCCGGTGCCGAGCGCACCGGCGATGGCAACGCCTATTTCGGGACCGAGCCGTTATTCCGGCGCGCCGGGTTCAAGGTGCTTCGCAAACCCCTGAAGGACCGACCGCGCAACTGGCTGCCGCGTGTCGTCATGCGTATCAACACGGCATCATGACGCGGGCGCGCTGTTCGTTGCGGCATTCATCGCGTCGTTTCCGCCCGGCTCGGTCTCGCTATGCATGATGGTGACAGCTGTGGATTTGGGTTGGTGAACCTCAAACCCGGTCCATCCAGTCGGCGCAACGGGCGGCGACCGTATCCCATCCCGGCTCCAGGAAGATGAAGTGAGCCTGGCCCGGCGCCTCATAAAACGTCGCGCGGTTGCCATAGAGGTCAGCGATCTGACGGCCAACGATCGTCGGGACGGCACGGTCCTCGGCACCCGAAACCACAAGGACCGGGCAGGTTACCTTGTCGATCTCGACCTCGGTCGCGCGGTGATCGTCGAACATCCAAAAGAACATCTCGAACATGACACGCCCGGACTCCGGCCCCAGTTTGTCGAAGACGGCGTGCTGTGTTTCTTCGTCGAGCTTGTTGAGCGCGAACGGCGCAATCAAGTCGAAGTCGATGCGCATGGGCGCTTCCCAGAACGGGCCGCCGGCCATCAAGCCCCGCGCTACGGCGCGTTGATCATCGGTCGATGGCAAGACGCCCCACGGCGCATTCGAGTTCAACAGCACCAGCCCCTTGGCTAAGCCGCGCGCCGCGAGTTTTTGGGCAATCAAGGCGCCGACCGCGTGGCCGCCGATGATGGGCGGCGAGTCCAACGTCTCGACAAAGGCCGCGATGTCGTCGGTGTAGTCGAGGATGCTGGTCTCCGCCAAGGCCGGATCGGGCTCGGCTGCCGGATCGTTGTCATGGAAACGCAGCGCCGGCGTGTGGCTCGTCCAACCGCGGTTGGCAAAATAGCCGGCGAACTTCTCCATACACCAGGGTCCGCCAAAGGCGCCGTGAATCATGACAACGTGCTTTTCCATGCATACTCTCCGGATACCGCGAACAACAATCCTAAGGGCCGCAATCGGATGCCGCCAGCGTCGCCGCCGGCTTTGCGGCCATTCTATCGCCGACGTGTAGTCATGTGATGTGACGCGACGACCGCATCGGGTCTAGGCTTTATGCGTCACGACATGTGGTTCGACGCCGGGCAGCGCCCGCAAGACGTTCCCGTTCGCGTGTCCCCATCGCGACCCCTTGGTTCAACGTTCCAGGGAGGCGCCTTAATGACGCACCAGGAAATTGAGTCCGGTCTTTTGACCAGCTCCGCGCTGCCGGAAGTCCGTAAGATTACCGTGGCGGACCTTAAGGAGTCGCTGCGCCTGGGCCTTGATGACTTCAGGGCCAAACCCAGCCACCTCGTCTTCCTCGGCATCATCTATCCCGTTGTCGGCCTGATCGTCGCCCGCCTTGCGATCAGCTTCGGCGATGCCCTGCCACTGCTCTATCCGCTTGTCGCCGGTTTTGCTCTGATGGGCCCGGTCATGGGGATCGGTCTCTATGAGCTCAGCAGGCGCCGTGAAAAAGGGCTCGAAATCGCGTGGCGGCATGCGTTCGATGTCTTGAGATCGCCCGCCATCGGATCGATCGCCGCACTAAGCATGCTGCTGCTCGCGGTCTTCCTTGTTTGGCTCGTCGTTGCGGAGATTGTCTTTCGCATGACGTTCGGAGCCAGCGATCCCACGTCCTTTGGTTCGTTTCTGGAATGGACGATCACGACACCCGAAGGCTGGACCATGATCGTTGTCGGCAATGCGGTGGGATGTCTGTTTGCCATCGTAGTCTTGACCATCAGCGTGGTTTCGTTCCCGCTGATGCTTGACCGTGGCGTCAATGCGCACACGGCCGTTCTGACCTCGGCCAAAGCGGTCTTCGCCAACATCCCGACCATGATCGTCTGGGGTCTGATTATTGCCGTTACCTTGGCCATTGGGTCGATACCGCTTTTTGTCGGACTGGCCGTCGTGGTGCCGATCCTTGCCCATGCGAGCTGGCATCTCTATCGGCGTGTCGTTGTGCCCTGAGACGCCAACACGAGAGAGCAAGCACCGCAGGGCGTTCCCACCGTGCGGGGAATTATGCGAAGATAGCGACCGATAACCGTCCGGCGATACCTTTGCGATGCTTGTATGACAGTACCGTTCCCTTTGATCGAAGCCAGCGGCTCACCGCTGGAGCGCGGGCGGCAGATCGGCCGCCAGGCCGGTGACCGTATTGCCGTCAGTGTCGGCATCTACGAGCGTGCTCTGGCGCGCGGTAACCTCACGTGGCCCGAAGTGCAGGTCATCGCGCAACGGTACCTGCCTCGGCTTGAGTCCTATGAGCCGCGCTATGTCGAGGAGATCCGAGGCATTGCCGAAGGCGCCGACCGGCCGATCGAGGACATCGTCGCGCTAAACGCGCGAACCGAACTGCTCTACGACAAGAGCCTGCGCGACGACCCGACACCCGACGGCTGCACCGGCGCCATCGCCCTGCCCGACATCACCGCCGACGGCCATATGCTGCACGGACAGAACTGGGACTGGATGGATGACTGCAAGGACTCCGCCATTGTCGTGCGCCAGGAACTGGAGGACGGCACGCGCCTTCTGGTCTTTGTCGAAGCCGGCATTGTCGCCCGGGCCGGGTTCAACAGTCATGGCATTGCCGTCACCGGCAACTTTCTCGCCTGTCCGCAACTGCCGGCCGACGGCGCCGTTCCTCTGCCGTTGATGCGCCGCAAGATCATCGAGTCCCGCAGTTTCGCCGAAGCGCTGAAGCACGTTCTGCGAACGCCGCGCTCCTTCGCCAACAATCTCATGATCTCCGATGCCGCGGGCGAAGCGGTCGACCTGGAGACGACGCCTGAGGAAGTCTTCTGGGAAAAGCCGGACGGCGGCCTTTTGGTGCACGCCAACCACTTCCGCACCGAGGCCGCGCGCGCCCGCGTTGTCGACACCGGGCTCGCCATTTCACCCAGCTCGATCTATCGCGACAGCCGGGTTGAGCGGCGCCTGCGACAGAGTGCCGGCAGCATCGCACGCGGTGATTTGGAAGATGCCTTTGCCGACACCTATGGTGCGCCATCGGCGGTCTTGGCATCGCCCGGTGCCGACGAGGAGGCCAACGTCAAACAGCCGTCATCCACCGTCGCCACCGTCATCATGGACACGACCGCCGGCGTCATGTGGGTAGCGCCCGCACCCTATGCGGGCGAAATCACGTTCACCGAGTACCGCCTGAACGACTGATCGCCGACGAGGGTAGAACGGGCCTGTCCATCAGGCGCCCTCCTGAAAGCGTGGGTTGCGGGCAGAAAAAGCCCTTGATCCGCATCAATGCGGCTTGTCCAGCGACACGCTACGCAGGAATGGCAACCATAATGTGTTGCAAAACTGTCATGGGCGACGGATAGCGTCGTCAGCGCCTTCACGTCACCTGTTTGGGACCATTCTGGCATGCTCAACATTCCAGCGATGACGCTGGTCACCCGCGACGCCCACCACCGCCCCTTGACGAAATGTGCCGCCAGCTCGGCCATAGCGAAATCGGCATGATGCGCGCCATCGGAGGGACAGGATGACGTTGGATCTGGTTCGGTACTCGCGCGTCCTTGAGATTGTTGGCGACATCATCAAGGTGTATGTGCCGATGCCCGCTGCCGGCGAGCCCCCGGTGGTTCGCCTGCGCGACCTGGCGATGGTCGAGGACGAGGGGTCGGCAAAGTCGCTCGCCCAGGTCATCTCGGTCGAGCGCGACGCCGTCGCCCTCCAGGTTTTCGCCGGCACCAAGGGCATTTCGACCCAGGCCTCGATCCGGTTTCTCGGCCACCCCCTGCACGTCACCTACTCGCCCAACATTCTGGGCCGCGTGTTTCGCGGCGATGGCCAGCCGTTGGGCGCGGGGCCTGATCTTGAGATGGATCCGAAGGTCGCCATCGGCGGACCATCGGTCAATCCCATGCAGCGCAGTCTGGCGTCCAGGATGATCCGCACGGACGTGCCGATGATCGATGTCTTCAATTGCCTGGTCGAAAGCCAGAAGATCCCGATCTTCTCGGCCGCCGGCGAACCCTATAACCCGCTGCTGGCGCGGATCGGTATCCAGGCCGATGCCGATGTCGTGGTGTTCGGCGGCATGGGCCTGATTTTTGACGACTATCACTTCTTTGCCCGATCGTTCGAGGATGCGGGCGTCTTTGCCCGCACGGTGATGTTCGTGAACCAGGCCTCTGACCCGATTGTCGAACGCCTGCTGGTGCCGGACATGGCGCTCGCGGTCGCCGAACACTTCGCCGTGGAGGAAGGCAAACGCGTTCTCGTCCTGTTGACCGACATGACCTCGTTCGCGGACGCGTTGAAAGAGATCGGCATCGCCATGGAGCGCGTGCCCTCCAACCGCGGCTACATGGGCGATCTCTATTCACAGCTGGCGCGCCGGTACGAGAAGGCATGCAACTACACGATCGGCGGATCGGTGACGATCCTCAGCGTGACGACGATGCCGGGCGACGACGTCACCCATCCGGTACCCGACAACACCGGTTACATCACCGAAGGCCAGTTCTATTTGCATGATGGTGCGCTCGACCCCTTTGGGTCGTTGTCGCGTCTGAAGCAGCATGTGATCGGCAAGGTGACTCGCGAAGACCATGCGCAGATCATGAACACGATGATCCGCTTCTACGCCGGCGCGCGGGATGCGGCCCAGAAACAGGCCATGGCGTTTGAGCTGTCCGACTTCGATAGGCAATTGCTGAAGTTCGGCGAGCTGTTCCGCGAGCGCTTCATGGACATCAATACTTCCATGCCGCTGGAGGACGCGCTCGATCTGTCATGGAGGACGCTCGCCGACTGCTTCAAGCCGGAACAGCTCCTGATGCGCCAGTCGCTGGTGGAAAAGTACTTTCCCGGCGCCGAGCGAGACTTAGCCGATACGGCGTCGCGCGAGGGCGCAGACGCCGCATGACCTGAACACATGCAAGCGATCGTATCGCAAGCAAGGAGAGGCCAGTAAACGGTGGCACGGTTACAGCTCAACAAGGCGGCACTCGCCAAGGAAGAGAGCAAGCTGGACTCGTTCAGGCGGTTCCTGCCATCGCTGGATATGAAGCGCCAGCAGTTGAATGCCGCGCGGGCCGGCGCGGTCGAATCGGTCGCGATCACGCGCCGCGAGATCGATCACCTAAAGCGCAGTGTCAAAAAGAATCTGCCGATGCTGGCGAACAAGAACATCGACCTGACGGACATCGTGAAGGTCAGCAAGGTCGACATCGCGACGCAAAACGTTCTGGGCACCCAACTGCCCGTTCTGCAAAACGTCGACATCGACATTCGGCCCTATGCGCTTATGGCCAGGCCCCATTGGGTCGATCGTCTGGTCGATGACCTCCGTCACATGCTTGAACTCAGGCTTCGCTTGCGTGTCGAGGAACGCCGCGTCGACCTGCTTGCAGCCGCCCTGCGCACCGTCACCCAGCGGGTCAATCTGTTCGACAAGATTCTCATTCCCCAAGCCCAGACGAACATCAAGCGCATCAGGATCTATTTGGGCGATGCTGAGCGCGCGGCGGTCGTGCGCTCGAAGATCGCCAAGAACAAACACCGCAAGGCGCACGCGGCATGACGCTGATCGCCCTTAAAAAGGTAACCCTATGCGGCCTTCTGACCGAGAAGGCGGCCATCCTGGATCGCTTGCAGGATCTGGGTTGTCTGCATCTGGTCGCGCTGCGGCCGCCGCCTGCCGAACCGGAAAACGCGACCCCGCGAAGGGCCGAGGAATCATATCGGGCGCTTCGCTTTCTGATGGATATGCCGAACAAACGACGGCAAATTCCTCGAGATCCCAACTTTGATATTCGAGAAGTGACGCGCGCAGCGCTCGATATCAAGCAGCGTCTGCGCCACCTGTCCGACCGGCGCGACTTTCTGGAACAGCGCATCAAGGGTCTTGAACCGTGGGGTGATCTGTTTTTCCCGCCGCATGAGGCGTTGGCCCATTACCGCCTGTGGTTTTATGCCCTGCCGTCCGGAAAGGCGCGCCTGCTCAACGACCTCGATGTGCCGTGGCAGGTCGTGCACAGGGACCCGCGGCGCACCTATGTCGTGCTGATCGCCCGCGACGAGCCGCCAGACGATATCTTGCCCGTTGCCCGCACCCATACCGGGGCGCTGCCGCTCAATGAGTTGCGGCTGCAACTGGACGAGTGCGAGAGCGAGATCGAATCCCTGACCGCTGATCGCCTGGCGCTCACCCGGTACATCTACCTCATGAGCGTCAACATGGCCGAGGCCGAGGACGCGTCGGCGCGCGCCTTTGCCGGCGAACAAACGCTCGATGGCGACGGCGTCGTCGCGGTGCAGGGCTGGGCGCCGGCGGACCGGTGCGGCGACGTGCGGGACTTCGCTGGTCAACATGACCTGGCGTGCCTGATTGAAGACCCCGGCCCTGACGACGATCCGCCCACACTGCTGGACAATCCGCCGGCCTTGGCGGCAGGCACCGATCTTTCGCTGTTCTATCAGGTGCCGGGTTACCGCACCTGGGACCCCTCGATCATCCTGTTGTTTTCTTTTGCGCTGTTCTTCGGAATGATCGTCGCCGATGCCGGCTACGCCCTGGTCATGCTGCTGTTGCTTGGCATGTTCTGGAACAAACTTGGCCGCACGCCCACGGGCCAACGCTACCGGTCCTTCGGGCTTATCGTGCTTGGCGTGGCACTGTTCTACGGCATCCTTGCCGGCGGTTATTTCGGCATTGCGCTGCCGCCGGGATCGGTCCTCGACAGGATCGACCTCATCGACATGAACAACATCGAGACCATGATGAGGCTGTCGATCATCATCGGCGCGCTCCACCTGATTCTTGCCAACGGCGTGCTTGCCTACAACAACCGCCGTCATCCAGCGGCGCTCGCCAAACTGGGCTGGATCGCCGTGATCATCGGCGGGCTTGGACTGTGGCTGGCAGGCGGCGGGAGCTCGCTGGAACTCGCCGCTGGCGCCCTGTTGGGCGCCGGCCTGCTGACCATCTTTCTGTTCAGCAGCAAGCGACCCATCGACAAACCCCTCGACGTTGCACGCCGCGGCATCGACGGCCTGCTCGCCCTGACCAAGATAAGCAGCATGTTCGGCGACGTCCTGAGCTATATGCGCCTCTTTGCACTCGGTCTTTCGAGCACCTCTCTGGCGCTGACCTTCAATGACCTGGCCGTTCAGGTGCACGATGCCGTGCCCGGCATCGGGCTTTTGTTCAGTCTGATGATCCTGCTGCTTGGTCACACGATGAACCTGGCGCTCGCGGTCATGAGCGGTGTGGTGCATGGGCTCAGGTTGAATTTCATGGAATTTTACAACTGGGGAATGCCGGAAGAGGGCCATACGTTCGAGGCCTTCGCCCGCACCAAGGTGAGTCATGAATGAAGTCATCATCGCGCTGGGATGGTTCGGTATCTACGGCCCCATGGCGCTTGGCGCGATCGGCAGCATCATAGGCTGTGCCATCGCCGGCCAGGCCGCGATCGGCGCGATGCTGGAAACCGAAAGCGGCTATGGCCGGTACGTCGGCGTATCCGCCATGCCGTCATCGCAGATCATTTACGGTATCGTCATCATGTTCACGTTGAACCGCGATGTCACGGTGGACGCTTCCGGCGGCCTCTTCGCGGTCGGCATCCTTGCCGGCGTCGCGTTGATGTTTAGTGGAATCAAGCAGGGCCAGTGCTGCGCGTCGGCGATCAACGCGACCAAGGAGAAGCCGGAGATTTTCGGCCTGTCGCTGGCACCGGCGGCGATCGTGGAAGGCTTCGCCGTCTTTGCGTTCATCTTCGCACTCGTGATCAGCGCGGGTATCCCAGGGGCCGGCGGATGAGCAACAACCATCGACAGGAGATCATTTCGTCCGGCGTGGATTCGCTCATCAAGCGGTTGCGCGAGGAAGGTACGTCGGCCGGCAAGCAGGAAGCCGAGAAGATCGTCGCGGCGGCTGAAGCGAAAGCGCAAGCCATTCTTGAGAAAGCCAACGCCGAGGCGCGCGCTACCGTCGTGGCTGCCCGCAAGGAAGCCGATGAGCTGAAGAACGCCGGCGCGGACGCCCTGAAGGTCGCCATGCGCGACACGGTTCTGGATATGAAGATGACGCTGATGCAGCGCTTCAGCAGCGACGTGGAACGCCTGGTTTCGCGTCATCTCCAGGACAAGGATGTCTTGAGGCAAATGGTGATCGAGGTTGCCGGACGCGTCGCCGACGACGCCAACCTGAGCGAAGGCGAAGCAATCGACATTGTCCTTCCCGAGCACGTTGTTGGGTTGGATGAGCTTCGCCAGGATTCCGAGGAGCTGGAACACGGCAAGCTGACGGACCTGGCGCTTGGGCTGACAGTCGACCTGCTGCGCGATGGCGTAACGTTTTCGGTCGTCGACGATGCGCAGTCGGGCCTGCGTGTCCGTCTTGTTGGCAATGACATCACACTGGACTTGACCGACAAGGCGGTCGCGAACCTCTTGCTGCAACATCTGCAACCGCGCTTCCGGCTCATCCTCGATGGCGTCGTCAAGTGATGTGGGATTAGCGCAAGAATGGCCGACGCCTATCTCTATGTCATGTTGATCTCGAGCTTGCCGCAGCCGATTTCGTTGTTCGGCGCCAAGCAAACGCCGATCTCACGGATCAAGCTGGAGCGCAGATTGCGCATGCTGACGCCTGAAGATGCGGCGACCTTGGCCATCATCGTGGACGCCGTTGCGTGGTACCGCCTGCCCATGAGTTTGTCCGAAGAAGAGACGCTAGAGCGCGGTCGTCACGCGATGGCGGAGGTCGAGCATGAAACATTGCGCAACATCATTCGCGACCGTCTGGAGTTGCGGACATGCGTCGCGGCCCTGCGTCGCCGTCACAAGGGCGAGCCGGCGCCCGCACCGAATCCGCCCTGGGGCTACGGCCGTTGGACCCGGCGTATCGCGGCGAACTGGGGAGAGCCTGGATTTCGCGTCGAGGGGGCTTTCCCTTGGATCCGCGAAGCCGACCAACTGCTCAAGGCTGGCGATTCGCTCGGTCTTGAACGTCTTCTGATGCGTCAGGTCTGGACAAAGCTCAACCGCTACCGCGCACTTCACTTGTTCGACTTCGAGGCGGTCGTGATCTATGCGCTGCGCTGGCACATCATCGACCGATGGACACACTATGACGGCGCCGTCGCCGGCGAACGCTTTGACCGGCTTGTCGACGCTGCCCTGGGTGCGCAGGCGGTGCTACCATGGGACAGGACGGTATGACGGACCGCCGGGATAACGCTCCCGTATCCCGATCCCCGGCGGACGACAGTCCGCACGGTGGCGCCATCAACGCGAGCGCGCGTGTTATCAACGTGCAAGACGACCTCGTGACAATCGAGGCCCTGCAACAAGACGACGGCTCCTTCTCCCGGCTGGTCAAGAACGAGGTCATTTTTATCTGCCCGACCAGGCTCAATGCCGAGGGCGAGCAGGAGCGTCTGGAGGCGGAGATCCTACGGGTTCACGGCCGAACGGCCGACGCCCAGGTCTACGAGAGCACGGATGGCGTCGGCGCCGGCGATCCCGTTGAGCAGAGCGGCCTGTTGCTTTCCGTCACACTGGCGCCGGGCCTTCTGGGCCAGGTCTATGACGGTCTTCAAAACCCGCTGAAGAACCTTGCCGATCAGCACGGCGTTTTTCTACCGCGCGGCGTTCAGCTTGCCGCCGTCGATCAGGAGAAGAAATGGCCCTTCTCACCGGTCGCGCGCCCGGGTGACAAAGTAAGGGCCGGCGATGTCTTGGGGACCGTGCCCGAAGGCCGCTACGTCCACAAGATCATGGTCCCCTTCGACTGGCCGGGCGTTTACGACGTGAGCTGGATCCAGGAGGAGAACGTCAACGTGAACCAGACGGTCGTGCGTCTGCGCGATGATGCCGGTCACGAACGGGACGTGTCGCTCAGCCAGCGCTGGCCGGTGCGCCGATCCATCGATTCCTCGCTGGTACGCCAGGGCGCATCACACCGTCTGTTTCCCGATGAACCCTTGATCACGACGCAACGGCTGATCGATACGTTTTTTCCCATCGCGCGCGGCGGCACCGCATGCATTCCCGGGCCGTTCGGCGCCGGCAAGACCGTGCTGCAGAACCTGATTTCGCGCTACTCAGCGGTCGACATCGTGATCGTCGTCGCCTGCGGTGAACGGGCCGGCGAGGTGGTGGAGACGATCACCGAATTCCCGCGGCTGAACGACCCCCAGACCGGCGGTGCGCTGATGGACCGCACCGTCATCATCTGCAACACGTCGTCCATGCCGGTCGCCGCGCGCGAGGCGTCGATCTATACCGGGCTGACGCTGGGCGAGTACTACCGGCAGATGGGCTACGACGTGTTGCTGATCGCCGATTCAACATCGCGCTGGGCGCAGGCAATGCGCGAGACGTCCGGGCGTCTGGAAGAGATCCCGGGCGAAGAGGCCTTTCCGGCTTATCTCGATTCGTCGATCAAGTCGGTCTACGAGCGTGCCGGTGTCATGCAGACGAACGACGGATCGGTCGGCAGCCTGACCATGATCGGCACGGTGTCGCCGGCCGGCGGCAATTTCGACGAACCGGTAACCCAGTCAACCCTTGCGACGGTCAAGGCCTTCTTAGGCCTGTCGGCCGAGCGTGCCTATAAACGGTTCTATCCCGCCGTTGACCCCCTGCTCTCCTGGTCGCGCTATCTCGACCAGATGGCGGACTGGTATCACGACAACCTGGGCACCGAGTGGATCGCGTCGGTCAAGGACATGCAGGCCCTGCTTCATACCGGCGATTCGATCCTTCAGATGATGCAGGTCACAGGCGAGGAAGGCATCACGTTGGAGGACTTTGTCACCTACGAGAAGGCGTTGTTTGTCGACATGGTCTATCTGCAGCAGGATGCGTTCGACGACGTCGACGCATCGGCTTCCCTTGACCGGCAGAAAACCACATTCGCCAAGATCCGCGAAATTGTGAAGCAGGACTACGCCTTCACGGACAAGCATGACGTGCGCGACCACTTCACGCGGCTGACGGGGCTGTTCAAGAACTTCAACTACGCCAGCAGCGATTCGCCCGACTACGACTCACTGCTCAAGCAGATCGATGCGTTGACCGCGGCAAAGCGTGCCGTTGCATCGACCGGTTGAGGCGATCTGGGGCCAGCTGCCCTAACAAAAAAGGGGCCAGCGCTAGAGCGGATCATGGTTGGATGGAACCGCTTGACGGTCCCATCCAACCATGTGAATCCGCTCTTTATCGATGAGTAGAGCAGATTCACCCGTCTTGATGTCATCGCGAAGCGATTCCATCAAGACAGGATCTGCTCTACCGCTGGCCCCTGTTTCGTTGCGGCATCTCAACCGAACTTAGAAACCGGCTTTGATCTCGTCGAACATGTTGATGTACTTCTCGCGCACATCCGGTTCGATCTCACCGAAGAATCGGCTGTTGGCCATCATGGTCTCGGGGTCGGTGATGCCGAGATCCTCGAGCGTAGCCGGATCGACCAGGGCGAAGGTCTCTTTGTTCGAATGGCCGTAGCCGTACATTTCGACCAGGTTCTTGCCGGATTCCGGTGAAATCCAGGCGTCGATGAACTCGTAGGCCTTGGCTTCGTCGCCGGGACCTTCGACCCCCAGCGTCAGACCGCAGACCCACGTCCAGATGCCCTCCTTCGGGTTCATGTAGACGACGTCGACGCCCTGGTTCTTGAGCTCCACCACCGCGCTGTTCCAGGCATAGGAAGCGACCAGTTCACCGGATGCCAGGCCCTGCTCGACACTGGTCTGATCGGTCCAATAATAGCGCAGGATCTCACGCTGTTTCTTCAGCAGCACCTGTGCCTCGGCCAGCTCCTCTTCCGTCATGTCGAAAACGTTCTCGGCGCCGATGACCGAACCGACCACCGCCATAACGCCGTCGACGGAGTCGAAGATCCCGAGACGCCCGGCATACTTCTCGTCGAACAGGATGGCCCAGGACTCGTTCTTTTGGTCTGGCGTATCGACATACTCGGGCGCCAGATCGGGCCGGAACAGCACCGAGGAATTGCCCCAGTCGGCGGGGATGAAGTAGGTTTTGCCATCCTCGCCGATGCTGCCCGGCAGATCCTTCAAACTTGGGAACACGTTGCCGAAGTTCGACAGCCGGCTGGTATCGATCGGCCGGATGACTCCGGCATCGCGCCAGCGTCGGGTGCTGTAGGTGCAGGGGTGTGCAACATCCGGATAGAATCCGGCACGCAGTTTCTGCAACGCTTCTTCTTCTTCGCCGAACAGCGTGTAAGCGGGGGTTGCACCATACTTTTCGACGAAGGGCACGTAGAACTCCGGCAGCTCGTAACCACCCCAATCGAACACGTGCAGGGACTCGTCGATCGGCAACGAGTCCTGGGCGCGTACGCCACCCGGCCCAAATGTCATCGTCATCATGCCGACGCCGGCGGCGGCCAGCGCGCCGGTCGCCTGTCGCCGCGTCAGATCGCAGTTGTCGATGCGCGACCGAAACTCTTGAATGTCCATGGACTTCACCACGATACCGTCCTCCCTCTAGGTTCGCCATTCAGCCTAGACCAGACAGCCAAGTTGAATCCACGCACTGGCCCTGCACGTTTGACGTTAAGATTTGTCACCATAAAGGAGGTTCGGGATGAGGAGGGGTCGGCAGAAACCGACGTGGAGGCCGCCGCGCCCACATCGCGCTGTAAAGAAAATGGTGCCCCCAGGGAGACTCGAACTCCCACGTCCTTGCGGACAACAGATTTTGAGTCTGCCGCGTCTACCAATTCCGCCACAGGGGCCCCGAAATCAGGGCGGCGAGCATACGCGCGCGCTGGCCGCGGTCAAGAGCCGTGGAGAGGTCTATCAGATAGTCTTGGACGGGTGGCGCAAGGGGTCCTAGAGCGGATCATGGTTAGATGGGACCGCTTGACGGTTCCATCTAACCATGTGAATCCGCTCTTTATCTATGAGTAGAGCAGATTCACCTGTCTTGATGTCATCGCGAAGCGATTCCATCAAAACAGGATCTGCTCTAGCCTCCCCTCGCAAAGGGGAGGAACAACATGTCAGACATTTCCGTTATAGGGCTTGGCAAGATGGGGGCGGCACTCGCCGCCACGCTGTTGGAAAGCGGCCGGTCGGTGACCGTTTGGAACCGCTCACCGGATAAGGCCGCCGCTCTCGTCGAGGCCGGCGCATCGCTTGCCTCGTCACCGGAAGACGCGATCGCGGCGAGCGACGCGACCATTGTCTGTATCAAGACCCACAAGACGACAACCGACCTGCTGAAACCTCTCTCCGGTCATCTGAATGGCAAGACGATCCTGGATCTGTCGACCGGCGGCGCGGAAGAAGCCATTGAACTGGTCGACACGCTGACGGCCGCAGGCGCCACATGGCATATCGGCATGATCAACGCCTATCCCTCCGGCATCGGCAAGGAAGAGACGGCCATTCTGTGCGCCGGCCCGCCTGAGGTGTGGGACCGCTGGGGCGATGCCATCCGCGTGCTCGGCGGCGCGTCTGCTCATGTCGGCACAGAGGCAGCCGCGGTGCCCGGCCTCTTCGCCGCTATGTTCACCGCGCGCCAGGGGTTCATGTTCGGGCTTATTTACGGCGGCGCGGTCTGCCGCAAGGCCGGCCTGCCGATGGAGGCGTTTGCCGCGCAGGTGCCGGTGACCCTTGGCATGGCCGGGAACTATGCCGACCTCTTCATGCGTACCGCACCCACCCGCGACTACGACGATCCCGGCGCGACGGTCGCGGTCTACCTCGCCGCGCTCAATGACGTCCTCGCAACGTTCGAAGGGACCGGCACGACCGACGCCTTTCCACGCCTGATGCGCGATCTCGCCCAGCGCGGTGTCGACGAAGGTTATGAAGCCAAGGAACTGACCGCCCTGGTCGAGATGCTGGCGAACGACTAGCGGCTTACCAGCTATTTCTGAGCTCACGCAGCTTCAGAAACACGGTCTTCGCGTCCGGCTCGTCGGGCAGGTCCGGGAACGCCTCGCGCAGGCGGGCGATGACGCTCGGACTGTGCAGGCGGAAGAAGGTGTTGACCTCCTTTTCCATCGCCATGGTCGAGACCAGGGCCGCGTCGGGGTCCTGATCGGCGACACCCTTCAGGACCTCGGCGGCACGCGCGTTGTCGGGCTCGCGGTCCAGCGTGAACTCCAGATTGTTCGCGATGTAGTCGTGGCCGGGATAGATCAGCGTTGAATCCGGCAGCTTGGCCAGCTGGCCCGCGAACGTATCGTAGAGCTCCTCGGGATGGCCGCCATGGTGGCAGTTGCCGGCGCCGGCGTTGAACAACGTGTCGCCGCAGAACAGCGCCGGCTGGTCGGTGCGCGACAACAGGCACACATGGCTCATGGTGTGGCCCGGCGTATCCAGCGCCTCGAGCTCGACGGTCTTGCCGATCTTGACGACGTCGCCGGCGTTCAAGCCCACGTCGATACCGTCGATGCGGCCTTTGGCGTTGGCGTGCGCCAGGAGCTTGGCGCCGGTCGCCGCGATCATCGCCTTGTTGCCGCCGGTGTGGTCTTCGTGCTCGTGGGTATTGAGGATCTGGGTGATCGTCCAGCCTTTGTCCTTGGCGCGCGCCAGACACTTCTTGTGGTCCAGCGGATCGACCGCCAGCGCCTCGCCGGTCTCCGGGCAGGCGATCAGGTAGTTGAAGTTGCGATAGGCATTGCCTGTCCAGACCTGGTCAACAATCACGGCTCATGTCCTCATGTTGGGGTTCGAACCAGCTTAGCACCGCATGCCCTCAGGACGCCAAACCGGGCAACGCGGCCGTCATCGCGGCGATCACGGAATCGGCGCTATCGGTGCCGTCGGCACGGCAACCGATCCGGCCGTCGGGTCGGATCCAAAAGACGGCGCGGTCGATGACGCCGAGCCTGTTGTGCATGTCGAGATCGCTGTCGAGATAGAGAACGCTCTCGCCGGCATCGAGCGCGCGCCTGGCTGCTGCCGTCTCGGTATCGTGGGCGACGACGATGACATCGACATCGCCGGCGTTCTGCTCGGCGAAAGCCAGTGCCGAGGCGGCCAGACGATCGGCTTCCGGTCCGCCGTCGCACGCGTTGACCAGGAGCGTATGGCCGGGTGTCGCGAGCAAGGATGTCAGGTAACAGGCATTCCCGTTTATGTGGCGCAGCCGCAAGTCCGCGTGGATGAAGTCGCCGGGCCCGGGCCCGATACCCGGCCGCTCGCCACTGGCGACAATACTGGAATCATAGGCACCCATGATCTGGCTGTAACCGTTGGCGCCGTCACGTATGGCGGCGGCCGTGGCAACGGCAAACTCCCGGATGGCGCGGGAGCGTTCTACCGGATCCTCGATGATCCAGCGGCAGTCGTTCTTATGACCGGTCTCGCACGTCGCCTCGGCGACCGGCCGGCGTTCGGATTCGTATGTATCGAGGAGGCCGGTTTCCGCGTGGCCCTTAGCCACGGCCGCCAACTTCCAACCCAGGTTGATGGCGTCTTGCAGCCCTGTGTTGAGACCGGCCGCGCTGGCCGGTGACATCGAATGGGTGGCGTCGCCCGCCAGAATGACGCGACCCTTGCGATAGGTCGACGCCAGGCGCGCGGCGCAATGAAAGGCGTTGTCGGAGATCGCTGGACCAAGCACGGCATCGGGAATGCGTTCACGCAGATAATCGCGGGCAAAACTCCAGGAGTCGGCCAAGGGTTCACGGGTGATCGTGTAAATCCGGTAAGCCTTTTTGGTTCTGTAGACCGCCATCAACACGGGATCGAGGAAGTTGACACCATAGGTCTCGCCGAACGACCAACCATCGATCTGGGCGTCCAGCACGTGCCAGTGAAGGCTTATGTCGTAGCCGTCAAACGTGACGCCGACCGCCTCGCGCGTTGTGCTGTGGACGCCGTCGGCTCCGACCAGCCACGCTGCCTCAGCGGTCTGATCATGGCCGGCCCGGTCACGCAAGGTCGCGGTAATGCCCTTCCCGTCCTGCGCGACATCGCTCAACGCCAAACCCCGCTCGACAACGACACCCAGCGCTTCCAGGCGCGTCGTCAGGATCGGTATCAGCACGTCCTCGCCCAGATTGATGCTCCACGGCCACCGCTGCTCCGGCGAGCGCGCCGAGAGCACCGTGCGGCCTTCGAACGAAAACACCACCGCCTCCGACGGCACGCTCTCGGCGATGACGTCATCGAGCACGCCCATCTGTTCGGCGGCATAAAGGGTCGATGGCTTGACGACGAGGGCGCGCGGACCGGTCGGCACCATGGCGTCACGTTCGATGACACGGATGTCGACGCCGCGTTTGGCCAGTTCGATGGCCAGCGCAAGACCGGTCGGACCGGCGCCGCAAATCAACACATCGGTCATGACATAGAGCACCCCTTCGCGCACCGGCGATCCCGGCATGAACCTCCTATGCTATCACTGGTGGACCATGCAAGGGGGAGGCGTCACATGGATCATGATGATGAACGCGACTTCGTCGGTTATGGCCGCAACCCGCCGGATGCCGACTGGCCCGGCGGCGCGCGGCTCGCGATCAACTTCGTCATCAACTACGAGGAAGGGTCGGAGTACTCGCTGAGCCGGGGCGACGGCGATGACGAGGTCACGCTGACCGAGGCCCACGCCCCTATCGTAGCGGCGGGCACGCCGGATCTCGCCGCGCGCAGCATGTTCGAATACGGCAGCCGTGTCGGCTTCTGGCGCCTCTATCGCCTGTTTGTCGAGCGCGGTCTCACACCGACCATCTTCGGCTGCGCCATGGCGCTGGAAAAAAATTCCGAAGCCGCGGCGGCGATCCGCGAAGCCGGTTTCGATGTGTGCTGCCACGGCTGGCGCTGGATCGAACACTTTCGCCTGAGCGAAGCCGAAGAACGTGACCACATCCATCGCGCCATTCAATCCCTGGAAACGACCGTCGGCGCGCGGCCGCTGGGCTGGTACTGCCGCTACGGTCCCGGCGTCAACACCCGCCGCCTGTTGGTCGAGGAAGGCGGCTTCCTCTATGACTCCGACGCCTACAATGACGAGTGGCCCTATTGGACGTCGGTCGATGGCGCACCGCACCTGGTGGTGCCCTATTCCCTGACCAACAACGACGGCCAGTTCGCCCGGGGCGGTTTCGCCACCGGTGACGATTTCTTCCATTTCTGCCGCGACGCCTTTGACATGCTCTACGGCGAAGGCGCGTCGGCCCCGCGCATGATGTCGGTCGGCCTGCACTGCCGGCTGATCGGCCATCCCGCGCGCGCAGCCGGTCTCGCCCGTTTTCTCGATTACGTTACAGGTTTCGACGACGTCTGGATCGCAAGGCGTCTGGATATCGCGCAGCACTGGCGCGAACGCCACCCGCCGCCGTCAGGCCGTGTCTGACTATCGCGCCAGACCCAGCCATGCCTTGACCACGCGCGGCAGCGATCGCCGTTCCGGTGCGACCGGTGCTGGTTCCAGCCGCCAGTCCGTGGGCTGGCGGCCATACCGGAAGGCGGCCGTACGCGTGGCCTCAAAGACCGAGTCGGCAAGTATGTGAAACATGGCGGTTTCCTCACGTTGAGAGCCCCATCGGGTGTTCCATGAAGATAGGGATCACCCACTAATCGTGGAAACGAATTAGTTTGATACCAATCATCACGAACTGTTATTAAACTTCATGGCCAGGGATCTGGAAATCAACCTGTTGCGCGCGCTTGTCGCCGTCGCCGGCAACGAGAGCTTTACGCAGGCAGCCGCCTTTCTGGGCCGCACCCAGTCAGCCGTCAGCATGCAGATTAAACGCCTGGAGGAGATCGTCGGGCTGCGCCTGTTCGAGCGGACCAAGAAGTCGGTGAAGATTACCGCGGAGGGCGAGACGCTTCTGGTCTATGCCCACCGCATGCTGCGCATGAACGATGAGGCGCTGTCGCGCCTGATCGCGCCGGACGCGGACGGGCTGGTGCGCCTGGGCGCGCCCGACGACTATGCGACCTGTCTGCTGCCGGCAGTGCTGGCGTCATTCTCCAAGGCGCATCCGTTGGTGCGTCTGGAAGTCATCTGCGACAACGGCGTCGATCTTCTGAAGCTGTTGGACGACGGCAAGCTGGACCTGGTCCTGGCGACACACCCGGTCACCGGCATCGCCGGCCAGGTGATCCGCCGCGAACCCCTGCACTGGGTCGCGTCCCCCGGCTTCTGTCACGACGAAACGGAACCGCTGCCGCTGATCCTGTTTTCGCAGGGCTGTGTCTGCCGCGAGATCGCGTTGCGCGCCCTCGACAGCATGGATGTGGCATGGCGGATCGCCTATTCGACCCGCAGCATCGCGCTGATCCGAAACGCCGTCGAAAACCGATCCGGCGTCACGGTTATGGAGGCGTCGACCATACCCGACGACTTCGAGATCCTGGACGGCAAGAACGGCTTTCCCGCCTTGCAGGATGTCGTCATATCGCTGCATCGTCGCAGCAGCGACGAGACGCCGGCAACAGCCATGGCCGCCGACCACCTTACGCGCGATCTCAAGTCGGTGAGGGTCTAGAGCGGATTCACCTGTCTTGATGTCATCGCGAAGCGATTCCATCAAAACAGGATCTGCTCTAGGGCGGATTTCCCTCAGGGAACCGTCTCGTCGGGCGCGCCAATCACCGCCGACGTCGGCATGATGATCGTCAGTGTGGGCGACAGGTCGAGCGACACCACCCCCATGTCCGTCACCAGATCCAGAACATGACCACCGAACGTCCTATCCTTGCTGACACCGTGCAGGTGCCAGACCGGCGCGTTGATGCCGGCAAGCCAATCCGGAAACCAGAAGCCCACGAGCGTCATCTCGACATCGTTGGCCGTCCATACCGCCTGACTGGCAAGCGCCTCCACCAATGACGGATAGGGTTCAACCTGGCGCGCGGGAACGCGATAGGTCAGCGACCGGAAGGTACCGTCGATCCTGACCGCGATCGGCACGTTCGACGCGCCGATCCTTTCGGAAAGAATGGCGGCCAGGCCCGCCATGTCGAGCCCGTCGGGCAGCGCGAGTTCATCGTCCACATCAAAGGGCGTCACCGCGGCGAACGGCGTCTCGGTTTCCGGCGGCGCGATATCCAGCGACCCGTCATGACGTGCACGCCAGAACGTACCGTCAACGACGATCATCTCACCGTCCAATGCGTTGAAGGTGCCGAGCCCCAGATCGCCATAGCCGGCCATCTCGGCAACCGTCATCGCGCCGTCGTAGAGACCGCCGGCGAGCGCATCCAACGTCGAATACTGCGTAACGGTGTCGCTGTCCTGGGCGGCTGCCGGCAAGGCCCAGACCAACAACGCCGACACCATGCAGAACAGGCGGAGCATGCCAAGCACCAAAAAAGGTCTCCCTGGACTCAAACTGACGCGGATCATCGTCTGAGGGTCTCCAGGAAACAAGCGCACAGGTGACGGCAGGCCCGATTGAGGTTATCACGCACGCGGTATCTCATACCGAACGGGCCGCTCGGCTGAACTCTGGATCCCCCTCCATGCTCCATCGCCTTTATGCCTGGACCATGCGACTGGCCGAACACCGGTTGGCACCCTACTGGCTGTTTGTCGTGGCGGTGGCGGAGGCGTCGGTTTTCCCGATCCCCGTCGAAGGCATCCTGCTGCCGATGATGTTCGCCCGGCCGCGCAAGGGATGGTGGTACTCGACCATCGCGACGGCCGGCACCATCGTTGGCGGCGCCATCGGTTTTGCCATCGGTTACCTGCTCTACGACTCCGTGGGCAAGGCGATTTTGGAGTTCTATGGCCATACCGACGCCTACAAGAACTTCGCCGAGCTCTACCGCGAATGGGGCGGCTGGATCGTGTTTGCCGGGGGTTTCACGCCGATCCCCTATAAGGTCGTCTCGATCGCCAGCGGCGTCGTCCATATGGACTTCTTCATCTTCATCCTGGCGTCGTTGATCTCGCGCGGCCTGCGCTTCTATATCCAGGCAGCAATCCTGTGGTGGTTCGGCGAAGCGGCCCGCACGTTTGTCGAAAAGAATCTGGTCTACGTCACACTCGGGGCGTTTTTGTTGCTTATCGCCGGCTTTGCCGTGATCGAATGGCTATGGCACTGAGGCAACCGTCCGACCATATGGAGGTTCGATGAGCGGTATCGTCACATCGGTTCTGGACCGGCCCCGTCTTGTCGGCCTTTTGCTGGCGCTGGCCAGCGCGGCCATGCTGGGCGGCGCGTTTTACTTCCAGCATGTCGAGGGATTGGCGCCCTGCCCCCTGTGCATCGCCCAGCGCTGGGCGCATGCGGTGGTCTTGGCGATCGGCCTGATCCTGGCGCTGGGCATCGGCGGCAAGAGCTTCGCCCGGCCCTGGCTCGCGGCGCTGACCCTGGCGCTTCTGGGCAGCGCCGGTATCGCCGCCTATCACGTCGGTGTCGAACAACAGTGGATCGAAAGCGCGTTCTGCGGTGTCAGCGAAGGCGCCGACACGATCGAGGACCTGAAAGCCCAGCTTTGGGAAACCGAGGTCGTGCGCTGCGACGAGGTCCCGTGGTCCCTGTTCGGCATTTCCATGGCCGGCTACAATCTGCTGATCTCGCTGGCATTGGCGGCGGTCGCGCTGGTTGCGACAACCCGCCCGCGATCGACGGAGGCGACATGACGGAAAAAGCGGCCAGGAAACGCCTTACCGGCCAGGACTGCTTGCCCGGCGATCCCGACCCCAGGGCCACGATCGAGGCGATGATCCGCGTCGATCACGCCGGTGAGTATGGCGCGCGGCGCATCTATGACGGTCAGCTCGCCGTGCTCGGCAAACACGCAGCCGGTGGCAGCATCAAGCACATGGCCGACCAGGAAACCGAGCACCTGGAGACCTTCGACAAGCTGATCGTCGAACGGCAGGTGCGCCCGACCATCCTGGCGCCGGTCTGGCACGCCGCCGGCTTTGCGCTCGGCGCGGCCACCGCCGTGATGGGTGAGCGCGCCGCCATGGCCTGCACCGCCGCCGTCGAGGACGTGATCGACGAACACTACGCCAAACAGGCCGAGCAGCTCGGCGATGACGAGGCGGACCTGAAGGCGACGATCGAACAGTTCCGCGCCGACGAACAGCAGCACCACGACACCGCCATCGACCACGGCGCCGAACAGGCGCCGGGTTATGAGCTCTTGACCGGCGCCATCAAATCCGGCACCCGCCTCGCCATCTGGCTGTCGACGCGGGTATGAGCCCGCCCATCGCCAACCTTTCGGACGTTCAGCATCGGCGCAAAGCCGCCTTCGCCATAGGTCTCTTCGGCGTTCTGGCGGCCATCCTGGTGACCAGTTCGACCTGGGTGCTTGGTGGCCCGGTGCACGAGTTCATCGAACTCATCGGCTTCGTTTCCGTCATGATCTGTATCCTCGGGCGTACCTGGTGCACGCTCTATGTCGGCGGCAGGAAGAAGAGCAGTCTGGTCCAGCATGGGCCCTATTCGATCAGCCGCAATCCGCTTTATGTGTTTTCGGTTGTGGGTGCGGCCAGCGTCGGTCTCGCGAGCGGCAGCTTGTTCGTCGGGTTCTTGCTAGCCTTCGCGACCTTCCTAGTCTTGGACCAAGTGATACGGCGCGAAGAACGTTACCTTCGCGACGCATTCGGTACCGCCTACTGCGACTACAGCCAACGAGTGCCCCGTTGGTGGCCGCGTTTTTCCGCCTGGACCGATCTGGAACGCGTCGAGGCAAGACCTCGCCTGATGCTGATTACCTTCCGCGATGCCTGCCTCTTCCTGCTCGCGATACCGGTTCTGGAAAGCATCGAATGGCTGCAGGCCAGCCACCTGCTTCCTGTCCTGTTGCAGGTGCCATAGCCGATGACCAACAACGTCGCGGCAATTGTGGCGCGCTACGACATCCATCCCGACATGCTCCCGATGCTTGAAGAGTTCGAGAGCCTGCCGGTCGCCGAGACGATCCAGGAAAACCGCGACATCTGGAGCGCGTTCTGCCGCAAGGCCATGCGTCCGCGCCCCGACGGCATGACCGTCACCGACGGCACCATCGCGACCGAGGCCTTCGAGATCCCGATCCGCACCTACCGGCCCGCCGACGCGGCCAGTCCGTCGCCGGGCATCCTCTATATCCACGGCGGCGGCTTCATCTCCGGCGACCTCGACACCAACGACACCGTGGCCTGGGGCCTCGCTGAGGAGACCGGCGCGGTCGTCGTCAGCACCCACTACCGCCTGGCGCCGGAACACCCCTTCCCCGCCGCCCACGACGATTGTTATGCCGCGCTCTGCCATGTCGCGGAGAATGCCGCAGCCTTCGGCATCGATCCGGCGCACCTCGCCATCTGTGGCGACAGCGCCGGCGGCAATCTGGCGGCGACCGTGACACTGGCCGCCCGCGACCGTGGCGGCCCGAAGATTGCGGCGCAAGCGATCCTTTATCCGGGCTTCCGCACCGACGGCACCTTGCCCAGCTTCACGACCTATGGCGAAGCGCCGATCCAGAACAAGGCCTCGACCGACAAGTACCGCGCCCTCTACATGCCGGACCCCAAGACCCACACCAACCCTTACGCATGCCCGCTCATGGCGAGCGACTACGGCAACCTGCCGCCGGCGCTGATCCACGTCGCCGGCGTCGACGCCGCGCGCGACGAGGGCGAACTCTATGCCGAACGGTTGGCGGAGGCCGGCGTCGACGCCGCCTACCGGGTCGCCGAAGGCATGATCCACAGCTTCATGCGCGCCCGCTTCGACGGCCCGGCCGCCGCCGCGGAGTTCAACGTCGTGACGGACTTTCTGTATCGTTACCTGTTCGGTTCTTAGGATCTGATTTGCACCAGCGAAGTGATACCTGGAACACTCGCGCAAGGCACTGATAACTAGTGCTTCTGCATCTGTTGCCAACGATGTGTCGGAATCCGCATGTTCCTGAAAGTGTAACCATATCCTCGGACTTTGTGCGTTTTCGTAGCGGACAGAGAGCTTGCGTTAACTCCTACAATCATCTGACGGGCGCGTTCGAACGCATCAACAAGGTCTCCGTTAATGATGATTGTCGCGAGCAATCCATCATGCGTGCGCTCTTTGTTGGAGCAATCCGAAAACCACGCCGTCAACGAGTAGATATCGGCCCGCCGTAGCAGTTCGCGGTTCTTCTTGAACTGTGGGGACCAATCCCGCAGCCATATCCGAGTTGGATATCCCATCAGACCAAACGACGCAGCAGTAGCCATAAGTCGGTCGGCATTCTGTCGGTACTCGATCCAGGGAAAGGTCATCACACTGCTATCTGCCTCGACAGGACGGGGTGCATGCCACACAAACAAGGGATGTTCATTGACCATCTGCTCACCTGGCCGGAGCATGGTTCTGAGCCAAGCAATCAACTTGTCCAAACGTTCGACACCATCGCGTCCGATCCGTCGGAATGGTCGGTCCAGAAACCGATCCATTTGATCTTGAGCATGCCAAGCCACTTCCCGAAAGTGATCATCGCACCGCTCCAAGGAGTCGTTGATGTTCTTCAACATCGATCTTTCAAGCTGCTTGCTTAAGTCGGGATTTTTCTGCTTCTGCCGCTCGATCTCATCAAGCTCCCATTCACGGCCATCCCAAAGCTGCTTTTCGAATGCAGCCATTTGCGCAGCGGACTTATAGAGTCTCGGGTTCTCGGCCAAGTCCCGGTTCCCAACCCATACACGCGCGCGATTCTCTGCCTCTCGAACGTCCCACGCTGTAAGGCCCGTTGCAGCGCTTTCAGCAATCGCCGCTGCGGCAGGACCAAATTTATCGTCATCAGATGAAATCACCCTTGCCCAGAAGTAGAGGCCGCTGGTCCCCAGTCTTAGCCGCTCCGGATCTGGCTCAGACCCTTTTGGCAACTGGCTTGATGTCCACGTTAACGTCGGGAGATCGGCCTCGCCCTCGGCACGCTTCAGCTCGCGAAAAACCGGTTCGTAACCAGACTCAGCGACTCTCCTCACCAACTCCGTCTCGATTTTGTCGGGCCGGTACTGCCGCGTTGCCGGCCTCAGCTCGTTTAGTAAACGAAGTAGGGGAAGGCTCGACCAATCAAGCGATTCGTCACCGTGGAGACTAGCTGGGCCCCATCTGTTAGGCATGGCTCAACAGGATATATGTTCATGCAATGTTCCGAATGATCATAGCTGCGATGAATTGACAACTCAATTAATACTTGCATGTCAGGCCAAAACTTAACGCGCTTAGCGAATCTGACCCCTACTCCGCTGCGTCGTGCACCATGTGCACCGTGCGCTGCGGGAACGGGATTTCGATGTTCTTGGCGTCGAGCTTTTCCTTGAACGCCTTGGTCAGGTCCCAGCGGATCGGCCAGACGTGCTCCTGCTCGGTCCACAGGCGGATCGTCACGTCGACGGCGCTGTCGCCGAGATTGGAGATCATGACCTGGGCCTCCGGGTCTTTCAGCACACGCGGCTCGCCGGCGATGACCTCATGGATAGCGGCCATGGCGTCATCCATGTTCTCGCCATAACCGATGCCGATGGTCCAGTCGACGCGGCGGATGTCATGATGGCTGTAGTTCTTGACCGTGGTGCCCCAGACATCGCTGTTGGCCAGGATGACCTGCACGTTGTCGGGTGTGGTGAGCTCGGTTAGAAACAGCCCAATGCTCTCGACCGTGCCGGACTCACCGCCCGCTTCGACATAATCGCCGACGTTAATCGGGCGGAAGAACAGCAACATGATGCCGGCCGCCATATCCGAGAGCGTGCCCTGCAACGCCAGACCGATGGCCAGACCCGCCGCGCCGAGGACCGCGAGCAGGCTCGCCGTCTGGATGCCGAACTGGTTGAGCACCGCGACGCCGACCAGGACCAGCACGACATAGCGGACGGCGCTGGACAGGAACTTCTGCAGCGTCGGATCGATGTTGTCGACCCGTGAGAGCGCCCGGGCTGTCGCGCGGCGTGCCCAGCCGGCAACGATAAAGCCGGCGACAACAAGGGCCAACGCCCCCAAGAGACTGAGGCCGTAGTCGACCGCGATGGCCGACAAATCCGTCGTCAGCTTGCTGATATCTTCTTGTGAGAAATCCATCGAACACTCCCGCCTAACGAAAAGCTTGCAGCGGGAGGTTCTGTTTCAGATTTCGAGGTTTAGTTCAATGGCAAGGAAACCTTGCCTACGCGCGGCCGTTGCCAGCCCACTCCCCCTCCCGGCCACCCATGGCAGCATCCTCGGGGTGGCCGGGAGGGGGAGTGGGCCGGCCAGGCGAGCCAGACAACTATGCCTCTAGTCGGTCTCCAGCTCGCTATCCCAATAGAGATAGTCGCGCCAATCCTCGTGCAAAAAATTGGGCGGGAAACCCCGCCCGTTTTCGCGCAACTGATAGGTGTTGGGCGCAAGCGGCTTAAGGCGCGGCAGCATGCCGGCCTCGCGGGGCATCCGGTTGCCCTTGCGCATGTTGCAGCCGCTGCACGCGGTGACGACGTTTTCCCAGCTCGTGCGCCCGCCTTTCGAACGCGGGATGACGTGGTCGAAGGTCAGTTCCCGGGTCTCACGGCGGTCGCCGCAATACTGGCAGGCGAACATGTCGCGCAGGAAGACGTTGAAGCGGGTGAAGGCCGGGCGCTTGTTAAGCGGGATGAACTCCTTGAGCGCGATAACGCTGGGCAAACGCATCTCGAACGAGGGCGACCGCACGACGCGATCGTACTCACTCAGCGTCATGACCCGTTCCATGAACACCGCCTTCACCGCGTCCTGCCATGACCAGAGCGACAACGGGAAATAGCTGAGCGGCCGAAAATCGGCGTTCAGCACCAAGGCCGGGCATGCTTCGGGCGGTGCCATCCGCGCTCTCCATCTCCTTCACGTCACGTTGGCGGCCGGGCCGATCCCGGCGGCGGGCGTATCATAACCAAGTCCGGGCGGACGTTAACACCGTAAATTGTCTGTTCGATGACAGATGCCCCCAGATGTTGGGTTCAGACGGGGTTCAGTCGCTGGGCGCGCGCGGCCGGGGACGGTGATGCACGGCGGACCGACAATGCTATAGGATGCCCGCCCCACTAGGTTCGTTTCCCGGAGACTGCTGTATGCCCGCCGCCCTTGACGGAATCGTTGTGCTCGACCTCTCGCGCATTCTGGCCGGCCCCTGGTGTACCCAGGTCCTGGCCGATCTGGGCGCCGATGTGATCAAGGTCGAGCGGCCGGGCCGCGGCGACGACACGCGCCACTGGGGTCCGCCGTTCCTGAAAGACGGCGACGGCAACGACACGACGGAGGCCGCCTACTACCTCTCCGCCAACCGGGGCAAACGGTCGATCACCATCGACATGGCGAGCGAGGAAGGCGCCCAGATCGTGCGTGACCTCGCCAAGAAGGCGGACGTCCTGGTCGAGAACTACAAGCTCGGCGGGCTCAAGAAGTACGGCCTGGACTATGACAGCCTGAAGGACGAATGCCCCGGGCTGATCTATTGCTCGGTCACCGGCTTCGGCCAGACCGGCCCCTATGCGCCACGCGCCGGGTATGACTTTCTGGCCCAGGGCATGTCCGGCTTCATGTCGATCACCGGCGAACGCGACGATCTGCCCGGCGGCGGGCCGCAGAAGGGCGGCGTCGCGATCTCGGACCTGACCACCGGCCTTTACTCGACCATCGCGATCCTGGCGGCGCTGAACCATCGCCACAACACCGGCGAAGGCCAGCACATCGACATGGCGCTTCTGGATAGCTCGATCGCCTTGATGGCGAACCAGAACATGAACTACCTGACCTCCGGTGTGCCGCCGACGCGCTACGGCAACGCCCATCCGAACCTGTTGCCCTATCAGGTGTTCGAGACGGCGGACGATCCGATCATCATCGCCATCGGCAACGACGATCAGTTCAAGAGGTTCTGCGACCTGGCCGGTGCGAGCGAGTTGGCCGCCGACGAACGCTACGCCACCAACCCCGCGCGCATCAGGAACCGCGATACGCTGATGCCCCGGGTGGTCGAGCTGGTGAAGCAGGAGCCGCGCGCCTGGTGGGTCGAGAACCTGGAGCAGCGCAGCATTCCCTATGGCGTCGTCAACAATTTCGAGCAGGTCTTCGCCGACCCCCAGGTTCAGGCCCGCGGCATGAAGTTCGAACTGCCGCATCCCACCGCCGGCACCATCCCGATGGTGCGAAGCCCGGTCAACCTGGAGGGTTCACCGCCGGTCTACAAACGCCCGCCGCCGCTTCTGGGCGAACACACCGACGAGGTGCTGGCGGAGTTTCTGGGCCTGTCCGAGGCGGAGATCACGAGTCTGAAGGACGATAAAGTGGTATAACCGCTACGCCCTACACGCCCTTTGTGGTTCCGGGTAGACTTCCCCCGAAAAAACGGGCGGAGTCCCGGCCTTTGAAGACAGTTCTTGTTCTCATCGTCCTCCTCATCGCCGGCGTTGCCGGGCTGCTCACCATCAAGCTCAGCCAAGAACCGGTGACGTGGGACATGGACCCCACGCGGATGATCGTGCCGCTGGACAGGCCGGCGGTGTATGCGGCGGCGGGCGAGGACTTTCGCGCCGTCTTCGACTTCAACTATGTTTCATCGGCAACAGAGCGCGAGATCCGACTCGGCAACTATGATCTCGCGGATCCTGGACTGATGGGCGTCGACCTGGATCCATCGGCGGTCATTCTGCTGCTCAACACGGCAACCATCTACTTCTACAGCTGTTATCTCGACGCTTCGATCTCAGACATCGCTGCCAACAGCACGGAGTGTGACGCGGAGCTCGATTTTGAGAACAGTTCGGCGTTCCTGACTGGCGCGCGCGACTTGGCCAAGGCGATGTGGCTGGAGGCCAACGCTTGGAACCGGGACGCCGTCGCCACCCTTTACAAGGACGCGGGTGCGCAAATCGGCGGTGCGCTGGCGGGCGGCATATCGACATACGACGATGAGAACCGGCGCAAGGTCGCTGCGCTTGCGCGCGACTTCACGTTTGCGCGCATGGCGCGGCTGCGGTTGCTGAACGGCGACATCGACACGCCGCTGATCGACGGTAACTCGTTTAACCGATGGTGCGGCCCCGAGTTCGATGAGACCTGTCCGGGCGGTCTTTCGACCTATCGCGCGATCAAACTCTACCTCGCAGGCCATCACAGAGACGCACGGACCACCGCCCTCGTCGCGCTGAAGGGCAGGCAGCCCTGGGTCTACCGCTCGCCTTACGAACATCCGCTGTTGTGGAATCTTGCCGCCTCGCGCCACGTCGGCGATGACGATGACAGCGACGTTCAACCGCTGATCGATGCCGCCTTGATCGAATGGCCCAACGATGCGCGCGTGACGCTCGAGGTCATGATCGGCGACGTCGACGCTGCCGGTCCGGACGATCCCATGTGGACGGCCTGCACGACGCCGGGCTGCCGCTTTTTTCTGGCCGAGTTCTTCGACGCCGCCGGCAACGCGGCCATGGCCGATGCGATGGCTTTGTCAGGGCTGGCACTGTGCGACGGCGTGCGCTCCGTCCTGTGCACGGCGCTGCGTACCTTCGACAGTCACACCGCGATGACCGGGTCTCCATGAAACTCCTGACGATTGTCCTTGTCATAGCTGGCTTGGCGTATGTGCAGACAGTGCACGGCCAAGATTTCGACCCGACCAATCAAATCCTGCCGTTTGCCCGAGAGCTACGACTCGTGGGTGATGGTGACTACGCCGAAGCCATAGATGCCCTCGCCGATACGTCCGCCGTTGTCCAGCAGTCCATCGCGGACCTCAATATCGACTGGGAGACCGTCGAACGCCGCGATCCGCGCCTCTCACCCTGGCTGACCGGCGTGATCAACCTCAACCTCGCGAACTACCTGTTTTGCCGGGCCTTGGGCAAACGCATGGGTGACGGGCGTGTAACAGACACATGTACCGAAAACTGGGATAGCGATGCCTTGGCCATGTGGTGTCTGGTTCCGACGCAACTTGCGCGGGCTGCCTACAACGGGATCGCGTTCGATGCCTGTGTGCGTGGAGGCGTACGGGAACTGGATGTCATTCAGACCAACCTCTGGCTTCTGGCGACCGCACTGTTTCTCGAGAGTGAAGGCAAGATTGAAACCGCGAAGGAGACCTACATCGAGATCCTGTCGTCTATCAACGAACTCAGCGACTACGAGCACCCACTCATGGTGCGTCGCTATGAAAGTACGACAGCCAATCTCCTGCTCGAAGACTACATCTACTATCGCTTCCACCGGCTGCGGTTGATGGCCCAAGAAAACGCCCGGTTCAAACCTGATTTTTGGTTTGATCTGCGAGAATGTCTGGTGGGCGACGAACCGCATTGCCCGGCGGCGACGTCGGGTCTGAGAGGACTGGCCCGCTATGTTGTGGGGTTTCGTCTCGCGGCCGGCGACGATTTGATCGATGCCGTCATGCGCCCGCAGTACTGGCTCGGCCTCGACGTCTACGAACATCCGCTGTTCTGGATCGCAGCCTTAGGTCATCGCGGTGACGCGCGGTTCAGTATCGACGAATCCCTGCGCCACCAGTCCGAACTTGGTGACATGGTTACGCCCGATGTGCGTTACGTGCTCGACCTCTACACATCCGCTGCAACATTCGACGACGCGTTACCCGCTGCCTGCGGCACGGCGGGTTGCCGGTACTTCGTGGCGCAGTATCTCTATGGCGTTGACCGGATCGAAGAAGGCCATGCCGTCATCAAACAAGGGGCGGACGACTGTGCAACGACCGCCTCGCTCATGTGTGCCGCCCTGCGTTTCGCCGATCGTAAGATCGACTCTGGCGGTGTGCCATGATCGGCGGCAACGCCCACGAAAGGAGACGACCATGCGCGCTATGATGATCACGCTCGCCTCGGCCTTGGCGCTGGCCACCTTCGCCCACGCCGGCCAGCCCGAGCTTGCCCTCGACGATTACCTCGCCTATGACGCGGACCAGCGGCAAGCCCACGTCATGGGACTCTGGGACGGGCTGATGGTGGCGGAAACCTATCACAAGACCCAGGAACTCGCCTGGCTCAGCGATTGCGGCGCCCATGGTGTTGACGTCGACGCAATGACCGAGGCGTTCGACAGTTACCTCGACGACCGGCCCGACGCCGCGGCCTTCAGCACGGGACACGCCTTCGTCTATGCCATGGCGCGCCACTGCGACAACGCGCCGCAGTTCTTGAAGGACCTGGCACGATAGGCGCCACGCACGCGACACGACACCACACCTGACTCTCGCCTCCGAACCCGATAACGTCGCCCAATCGCCACGCAACCTTGGGGAGGGTGTCATGGGGGTCGTGATGGAGTTTCCGCGCAAGGTGAAAGTGCGCGAGAAGGGCGTTTGGATTCCGTTGCGTTCCGGCAAAAAGCTCGCCGCGCGCATCTGGCTGCCGGCCGACGCCAACAGCAAACCGGTGCCGGCGCTGCTGGAATACCTGCCCTACAGGAAGCGCGACATGACGCGGCCGGGCGACGAGCCCAAACACGCCTGGTTCGCCGGGCATGGTTACGCCAGCGTACGCGTCGATTTGCAGGGTGCGGGCGACAGTTTCGGCGTCATGCGTGACGAGTACGCTGCCCAGGAGCTGAAGGACGGCAAGGAGGTGATCGCCTGGCTTGCCAAGCAGCCGTGGTGCACAGGCAAGGTCGGCATGTTCGGCATCTCCTGGGGCGGCTTCAACTCGCTCCAGGTGGCAGCGCTGCGCCCGCCGGCGCTGAAAGCCATCGTCACCTCGTGCTCGACCGACGACCGCTATGCCTCGGACATGCACTATTCCGGCGGTTGTCTTTTGAATGACAACCTGGACTGGGGCACGACCTTCTTCTCGATCCTTGCCTTGCCCGGCGACCCCGAGATCATGGGGCCGGGCTGGCGCAAGAACTGGCTGGAGCGCCTCGACGGCATTCCCTGCCCGATCGAGACGTGGATGAAACACCAGCAGCGCGACGCCTATTGGAAACACGGCTCGGTCAACGAGAACTACCGCGACATCGAGTGCGCCGTCTTCGCCGTCGGCGGCTGGCTCGACGGCTATACCAACGCCATCCCGCGCCTGCTGAAAAATCTCAAGGTGCCGCGCCTCGGCCTGATCGGCCCGCACGCGCACCAGTGGGGCCAGTCGCTGCGCGCGCCGGGCCCGGCCATCGGCTTCCTGCAGGAGATGCTGCGCTGGTGGGACTATTGGCTGAAAGACATCGACACCGGCATCATGAACGAGCCGATGATGCGTGCCTATATGCAGGACGATATCCCGGCCGAGCCGTGGTACGCCCACTGTCCCGGCCGCTGGGTCGGCGAACAGGCCTGGCCCAGCAAGCGCATCCGCATGAAACCCTTCCGGCTCAACCCCGACGGCATCGGCACGAAGAAAGGCAAGGACGTGCCACGTGTGGCCACGACACCGCAAACGCTGGGCATGGCGGGCGGCGAGTGGTGCCCCTATGGCACCGGCGGCGAAGGCCCGGAGTTTCCCGGCGATCAGCGTTTCGACGACGGCGCCTCCATCTGCTTTGACACCGAACCTTTGGAGGAGACGGTCGAGATCCTGGGCGCGCCGGAAGTCAGTCTCGACCTCAGCGTCGACAAGCCCTCTGCCTTCGTCTGCGTGCGGCTCAACGACGTCAAACCGGACGGCTCGGTGGCGCGCGCCACCTACGCGGTCTTGAACCTGACCCATCGCAACGGCCATGGCCGCATCGCGCGCATCCAGCCGGGCAAACGCTACCAGGTGAAGGTGACGCTCAACGACACGGCCTACGCCTTCCAGCCCGGCCACCGCATCCGCGTCGCCATCTCGACCACCTATTGGCCGATGATCTGGCCCTCGCCGGAGCCGGTCGAACTGACCGTCCATACCGGCACCAGCACGCTCCATCTGCCGGTGCGCCCGACCAAGGGCGGCCCGCGCCTCAAACCCTTCGACGACCCGCAGGAAGCCGCACCCATGCCACAGGAGCAGGTGACGCCCGCATCATCGGCGAACACGGTGACCCGCGACGTCCTGACCGGGCGCGTCGAGGTCCTGTCGCAACGTGGCAGCGGCGTCTACCGGATCAGCGAACACGGCATGGAGTTTGGCCGCAACACGATCGAGAAGATGGCGATCACCGAGGGCGATCCCTTGAGCGCGGAAACCGAGATGACCGTCACCAGCCACATGAAGCGCGGCGATTTCGAGGTCGACGTTCACGCGACGACCAACCTGCGCGCCACCGCCGACACGTTTCTGTTGTCCGCCGATCTCGACGTCTGGGAGGGTAAGACGCGCATCCTGGCGAAAAGCTGGTCGGTGCCGATCAAGCGGGACGGGGTCTAGCCGCGCGTACGTCAGCGCCACATGTCATTAGACGTCGATAGTCTGAACGGCATCTGGACTATCCCGTCGCCGAGCATCGAAGGAGTACGGCTTGATGTCAGGGGTCAATGTCGTAGAGGATGCAGCCGTTCTCGACGCACTCTCTCAATACGACCTGCATTTTCGGCCCATAATCGCCGTCGAGTTCACCTGGATCGTAACCTAGTTCCCTGAGTGCCCGTTTGTATCTGTTGACTTTGGAATACCCACCGTCCGACATCGCTTGTTCATAAACGGCGATCGCTTCTTCGTTGCGACCCTGATCCATGTGAATACGCACCCGAACCTCGTCTCCCATCCACTCGGCGTCCTCAGCATAAGCAAAGGCCAAATCCAGGTGTGTGTTGTTTCGATAGAGAGCATTCGCGGCATGGAAGTATAGGTTGATGGGATAAAGGTGCCACCATAGGAAGCTGCCCTCCATGGCGAATGCGGTTTCGAACTCCGCCAATCCACCATCAACATCGCCTAAGTCCACACGCTCGGCACCGCGCAAGACGTACAAGAGGGGTTCGTTGGGCAAGTACGTGATGGCTTGATCAAAATCTTGCAACGCCTGCTCATGCTCACCCGAATAGTGCTGCGCTTGACCGCGACGGTAATGAAGATAACCCCTTTCGTCCTTGGAAAGATCGAGGGTCTCCAGACAGTGCGTGAATTCGTCTACTGCCTTTGGAAAATCTCTCTTGTTTTTGCCGAACTGGGCCAAACCGTCTGGGCACGGTTCTTCAATAATCTGCGCACTTCCGTCACGCGCTGTTAAGACGAGCGCTAAGACAGCGACAATCAGAAAGAGAGTGCCGCCTGCGATCAGAGACCTCGCGTGTAGTTTCACCGACATAGCGAAAAAACCTCCACAGCTATCGAATGTCTCGAAGATCGGCCGCCATGGCGGCTCCGAGATCAGCCATCGCCGCCTCGGTCTGGCCTAGCATCAGCAGCGCCACCGCGCGGTTGCGATAGGCGAGGACAGAATCAGGATCGAGTTCGATGGCACGGTCAAACGCCTTCCTCGCACTGAGGTGCCTGCCTTCCTTGAAGAACAGCCAGCCCCGGCTGTTGTGCACATCGGCGGAGTGGGGCGCGAGCTCGACGGCGCGGTCCATGTCCTGAAGCGCCAACTCGAACTCGCCGAACTCCTGCCATGCATGCGCGCGATAGAGATAGGCGTCGACATCATCCGGGTCGTCGGCAATCCGCCGATCGAATTCGCTGACGTCGCGATACGACACGAAGTCAAGGTTGCGTGAATCTGCGTGGTCGGCATAGACGGCCTTGACGCGATCGAACTCCTGATCAGCCCTTCCAACCTCACCCAATTCCAGCCATGCCCAACCACGGTAAAGACGGTAACCGCTCGTTTCCGAAAAACTCGAAATCAGTATGTCGAGATCCTCGATCGCACGCTCATACTCGCCAAGCTGATGCCAGGCCCATGCGCGATTCTTGTACAGTTTGGCATTGCCGCCAATCATAAGGCCGTCGAATGGATCGGTCCCGACTGCAAGCTCGTAATCGGCAATCGCTTTGTCGAGCTCGCCCATTCTCTGCCAAGCGTCGGCGCGCAACCGGTAGGCCTCGCTGTTACTATCATCGGTTTCGATCAAATGATCATAGACAGCGATCGCGGCGGCGAAGTCGCCGAGCTTCTGGAGCGCCTTAGCCTGCCCTGTGTATCCAGCAACGAGCTCAGGGAAAAGATCGATGGCGCGGCTGTAATCGGCCACAGCTCTCTCGTACTCGCCGATACTGTAGAACGACTCGGCACGCATGTATGACGGCATATGGTCTTCAATATCGACTTCGATTGCACGACTGTAGTCGGCGATGGCTCGGTCAACGTCGCCGAGGTACTCCAAGATCCCGGCGCGTCGAAAGTGCGCACGTTCTAAGTTCGGATCAGCCTCGATAGCGCGGCTATAGTCCGCCAGTGCCTGTTCGTGTTCGTACTGTCTTTCCCATGCCCGTGCGCGCCTGTAGAAAGCCAGCGCGTAGTCGGGATAAATCTCAATGGCGCGATCGTAGTCCTCGATCGCTTGCGCGTACTCCTCACGATGATAGTGCGCATAGCCCCGACCCACATAGGCTTCCGCGTAGTCGGGAAACAAGGAGATTGCGTCGTTGAAGTCGTCAATCGCCTGCTGTTCGCGCAACAGGCTCTGGTAAGTCTCGCCGCGGAGCGTGTACGCGCGCGCAGCGTTCTTGTTGCCCAGGTCGCCTTCTTCCAGGCATCGGGTGAACGCTTCGATGGCGTCGGCCGCCGTCCTGAGGTCGAGCATCAGATTCTCGCCCCGGTCACACCACGAGTAGTTTTCGGCCGACGCGCCATGGCTGTTGCCAACAAGCACCAGTGCCACAACGAGGCCAACGATCCTAACAAACACCACACGCTCCGGTTAATCATTAGCCACCAATGTAACCGATGATTGCTGACGCCAAAAGCGCGCCCTTCTGCTGAAGGTCAATTGGGCTGATAATCGACGGTCAAGCCACCGAAGGAGCGAGCCATGAGCGATCACGACGACATCACCCAGACTGTCCAGCACTATGTCGACGGGGCCAAATCCGGCAAGGGCGACGTCATGAAGCGGGCGTTTCACAAGGATGCGATGATCTTCGGCTATACCGGACCCGATCTTATGGCTGACCCCATACAGAACCTCTTTGACTGGAACGACTCGAACGGTCCGGCACCGGACATCAAGGTTCTCGATACCAAGATCGACGTCGCCGACACCGTTGCCACCGTCAGGCTGGAACTCGACGACTGGACCGGCCACCGATTCACCGACATGTTCACTCTGCTCAAGGTCGACGGCGAGTGGAAGATCGTAAACAAGGTCTTTCACCTGCACGGCTGAACACAGTCCGCCGGTAACCGGGTGGCGGCGATTGGAGACAAGGAGCCATGAACAAAACAATCACCCAAGATGAGCATGATGCGATCACGCGCACCGTGCAGCACTACATCGACGGGGCGAAGTCGGGCCGGAGCGATGACATGAAACCGGCCTTCCACGCGGATGCATGGATCTTCGGCTACGGCGCCACCGGGCTGCTTGCGAGCCCTATTCAAGAACTCTTCAACCGGGTCGACGCCGGCCAACCGGCGCCGGACGTTAAGGCGGACATTGTCGGTATCGATGTGGGCGACACGGTGGCCACCGTGCGTCTCGAACTCGACGAATGGACCGGCCGCCGCTTCACCGACATGTTCACGCTGCTCAAGGTCGACGGCGACTGGAAGATCATCAACAAGGTCTTCCACCTGCACGGCTGATCGCGCGCCCTGACCGACAAGATCGCGCTGCCGTTTCGACCGGCGTCCCGGACGAGACCGGCAAGTGTGAGCTCGACGGCGTCAGAAGCTCGGGGAGCTGACGCGCAGTTCAGTTCTCAAGGTGGACCAGCGCCATGTCGTAGGCGCCGCCGTCGACCTCCGTCATCCGATGGCCTCAGCCTTCCGTGTCCTCGTTGATGAACATGCCGCCGGTCTCGATCATGCGGTGATCGCCGTCGGTCGTCTCAAGGCGCAGCCGGCCCGACAGCAGGACCACCAACACGCGCTGGGGCACCGGGTGCCAGGTGTCGACATAGCCTGCCGGCGTGCGCATAACACAGACGGCGTCCGAAGCGAGCTTGGGCGACACCCAGTAGCCCGGCGGCGAGGGCGGCGCGAAGTCGGCGACTTCCAAGGGAAGTTCTGTTTCGCCGAAAAAGGTGCCGCCTTCCTCATCCATCAGGACCGTGAGGACCATCACGTGCCGGCCCTCCCACCGCCGGAGACCGGGGATTACGCCGCCGGCGTGCCGCGCGCGGCCTCGTTGAAGGCAGTCTTCAGGAACGCCGCGCCTGCTTCCAGCGCGCCCGGATCGATACCGTGGCCGACACCCTGACTGACATGCCACTGCGCGGCGATGTCGTGTTTGGCCAACACGCCGACTGCTTCGTGCATGGACTGGAAGGGCACCATCGGATCGGCATCGCCGTGGGCCAAGAGCACCGGCGGACGGGCTTTGAGTTCGCTCTCCAAACCGTCGGCATCGATCATCATGCCGGAATAGCCGACGACGCCGGCGCAAGCGCGCGCGCGGCGCAGGGCGACATAAAGCGCCATCATCGCACCCTGGCTGAACCCGATCAGCGCCAGACGGCTGTCGTCGAGCTTGAGCCGCTCGAGTTCGGTGTCGATGAAGTCGTTGATCATGCCGGCCGCCCGCTCATAACCGGCCTTCAGCGTCTCCGGCCGTTCGTCGGCGAAGCTGTACCACTGGCGGCCCATCGGGTTCTGGTCGCAAGGGTCGGGCGCGTTGGGGCTGGTGAAACGCGCATGCGGGAGAGTCGGCTGCAAGGCAGGCGCCAGCCCGATCAGATCGTTGCCGTCGGCGCCCCAGCCGTGCAGCAGCACGACAAATTGTTGCGGTTCGCCCTGGCGCGGCGGCACCACCGGTCCTGATAACGTCATCTTGTAGCCCTCATCATGGTCGATCTTGGGTATCGTTAGCTTTCACGGTTAGCAAGGGTGAAAACGTGCCGGTTCTGCGTTTCCTGATGGCCTTCCTGTCCTGCCTCCTAGTCGGGCCAGCGCTGGCCGAACTGCCGGCGTCCTGGCCCGATGCCGGAAACGATGATGCCGTGCTGGTCGAGTCTGTCGCGCTTGCCAGCAGCACGCCGTTCACGCTTGCCGATGTCGGCGATCCCGAGGATGCGCCGCCGACGCAAGCATCGGCCGTTCTCTTCCTGCCGGCGAACGCCTCGGCAGACAATCCGGTCCCCGCGGTTGTCTTGCTGCACGGAGCGGCCGGCGTGTTGCAGACACGCGAGCCGGCCTACGCACGTCAACTCGCCAGCTTGGGTGTTGCCGCCGTGGTCGTCGATGTTTTCGGTGCGCGGCGCGATCTGGCCACCGGCTTCACCGACCGCCTGTTGAACATCACCGAGGCCGCGATGCTGGCCGACGCCTTCGCCGCGCTGGTCTATATCGATAGCCTGCCCGAGATCGACGGCACCCGAGTCGTCGTGGCCGGCTTCTCCTATGGCGGCATGGCCGCCACCTACGCGGCTTACGAAACGGTCGCCGAGCGCCTGGCGCCAGACGGCCAACGCTTTGCCGGACACGTCGCCTTCTACGCACCGTGCATCGCGAGTTTCGAAGACAACCGCGCGACCGGCGCGCCGCTGCTGATGCTGGCGGGCACCGGTGACGCCATCGTCGACCCCGAACGCTGCAGCGCGGTCGCCGGCGAGTTGGAGGATGGCGGCGCCGATGTCACGACCGTCTACTACGACGGCGCCTATCATCAGTGGGACGGCCGTTTCGCCGGCCCGCGCGCGATCGGCCGTAATCTGGCACCATGCGATTTCTATGTCGACGACGACGGCGACGTCTACGACGCCGGTTCGTGGCTGCCGATGAGCGGGCCTTTCATGCGCAAGATCATCCTGGGCCTGTGCAGCGATCCCGACGGTTACCTGATCGGCCGCGATGACGAGGTCCGTGACCGCGCGATCGTCGACTGGACCCGCTTCCTGAACGCCGTCTTCGACGGCTGACGCAGCCGCGCGGGCGTTCTATAGAGGGAACCTCGTTTAACGGGGATTCCCAATGATCGATCCCGCGCTGTTTCTGAAAAGTCTCGCCATGGGTTTGGCGGTCGCCGCGCCCATGGGACCGATGAGCGTTATCTTGATCCGTCGTACGCTCGCCCAAGGTTACGGGGCGGGACTTTCCGGCGGGTTGGGCATCGCGACCGCAGACGGTTTCTACGGCGCGGTCGCCGCGTTCGGCCTGACCGCCATCAGTTCAGCGCTGATCGAGCATCAGTTCTGGCTGCGCCTGGTCGGCGGGGCGTTCCTGGTGTGGCTGGGCTTGAGGATCTTCTTCAAGGAAAGCCGTCAGAACGGCGCCATGGCGGGGGAGCGCGGACCGGGCGGCGGGTTTTTCACCATGCTGGGGCTGACCATCACCAACCCGATGACGATCCTCTCCTTTGCCGCGATCTTCGCCGGTCTGGGGCTGGTTGAACCGGGCAGCGACCACATGACCGCGATCACCATGACAGCAGGCGTGTTTCTCGGCTCGTTGTTATGGTGGGTCGTGTTATGTGGGGCGATCACGCTGGTGCGCCGGCGTGTCACCGGCGGCGTCATGCTCTGGCTCAACCGGATCGCCGGCGCGCTGATCACCGGCTTCGGCATCGCCGCCCTGGTCGGGGCGCGCCACGGCCCGGGATCGTGAGTCCCGCGTCGACGACCACCCGTTTCGCACCAAGTCCCACCGGCCTGCTCCATATCGGCCATGCGTGGTCGGCACTGATGGGTTGGCGCGCCGCGCGCGCCGATCCGGACGGCCGCTTCCTGCTCAGGATCGAAGACATCGACAGCGCCCGCTGCCGCCCGGACTACGAGCAGGCAATCTATGACGACATGACATGGCTCGGGCTGACCTGGAACGGTCCGGTACGCCGCCAGTCCGATCACCTGGACGACTATCGCGCAGCGCTCGACCGGCTTGAGTCGGGCAACCTTGTCTATCCGTGCTTCTGCACACGTCGCCAGATCCGCGACGAGGTCGCGGCCAGCGCCAGCGCGCCCCACGGCCCACTCGGCCTGATCTATCCGGGCACGTGCCGGCATCTAAGCGGCGACGAACGCCAGCGGCGCATCGATGCCGGTGAGAGTTATGCGCTGCGCCTCGACATGGCCGAAGCCGCGCGGCGAACCGGACCGCTTTCCTGGCGTGAGAAGAGTGAAGGTGAGGTCCAGGTCGATCCGATGGAGAACGGCGACGTCGTTGTTGCGCGCAAGGAAACGGCCGCCAGCTATCACCTGACCGTCACCACGGACGACCATCTGCAGGGCGTCACCCTGATCAATCGCGGCCGCGACCTCTATCACGCCACGCCGGTTCACCGCGTGTTGCAGGCCCTGCTCGGCTATGACGCGCCCGCCTATGACCATCACGGCCTGTTGCTGGATGCCGACGGCAAACGGTTTGCCAAGCGCGACCGCACGGTCACGCTGCAAGCGTTGCGCGAGGCCGGCCATACGCCCGAGGCGGTCATCGCCATGGCCGAGCGACTGGCGGCGTCATCGACGCGTTCGCGCTAAGATTGGTGGCGACAGGAAGGAGTACGCGATCATGACCGCGACCATCTTCGACCCCGCGCTCTACCGGCCGACCGGCGGTTTCATGGGTTTGCCCAACCGCTATGACTTGGCGGGCGCCCAGCTTGCCGTGCTCGGCATGCCGTTCGATTGCGGCGTGCACCCGACCCGCATAGGGTCGCGCCTGGGACCGGCGGCGATCCGCGAGCAGTCGGGTCTGGTGCGCCCCTACCAGCCGCCCATCGCCGACTTCAATCCGCTGGAGGAACTGGGCGCCATCGACTGTGGCGACGCCGCGTGTTCGCCGGGCCGCCTTGAACAGTCCTTCGAGGTCATGGAGGAAGCGAGCTGGCGCATCGTCTCTGAGGGCCTCAAGACACTCTCCATGGGCGGCGACGGCTCGGTCAGCTTGCCCCAGCTTCGCGCCATGAAGCGGGTCTATCCCGACCTCGCCCTGCTCCATGTCGACGCCCATACCGATGCCTATCCGGTGACGGGCCAGGAGCGCCACACGACCGCGACCACCTTCACCTGTGCAACCGAGGAAGGTTTGATCGACACCGACGCCACCATCCACGTGGGCGCGCGCGGACCGATCTTCATGGGCGGCGTGTTCGAGCATACACGCGGCCTCGGTCACACCTTGATCCCCGACCGGGATCTGCGCGATCAGGGTTTCGATGCGGTGATCGAGGACCTTCACCGGCGGCTTGCCGGCCGCAAGGTCTATCTGTGCTTCGACATGGATACGTTCGATCCGTCCTGCGCGCCCGGCGTCGCGACACCGACCTGGGGCGGATGGACGGCCGCCGAGGGGCTCGGTTTCCTGCAGGCGCTGGCAGGTCTCGACTTCGTCGCCTTCGACATCAACACGGTCAGCCCGCCGCACGATCTGGGCGGCATGACCGCTTATCTGGCCGGCAGTGTGATGCTGGAATGTATGGTGTTGGCCTGCCGCGTGCCGGGCGGGCCGAAAGCGCTCTAAGCGACGTACTGGATCTCGGCTTGGCTGTTCTGGCGCAACACCGCTTCGGCGTCGTCACCGAGCAGTTCGATTAACGTGGCGCGTAGAAACTCAAGCTGCGCCTCGATCCGGTCGAGGTCGCACTGAACGGCGACGATGTCGTCGTGTCCATAGGGCGGGGCCGTGTTTTCCATCGTGTCCATCTCCAAGGTCGCAGAACGCCTTGTCCGCTATCGTGAATATGGACGAACCCGCCGTCTGCCGCGCGTGACTGGGATCACAGGGCGGGCGAAAGTGTTACAAAACCGTTAGCGCTGGCCCCAAACCGCGTGATCGTCATCACGTCAGGGCATCAAATCCGATCTTCAATCCAGCGTTTGGCCGTCGATGGACGCGGCTATTCCGCAGCATCCTGGATCGGGTCCAGCGGCACGAAGTCGAGTACGCTCTGCTGGAAGAACGCAATCGATGCCTCGCCGCCGGCACTGCGGGCGAGTTCGCCGACTTCAAAGGCAGGAGACTGCAGCGAGCGTTGCATCTTTTCGCAGACCCATGTGTCTTCGCTCTGGAAGTCGCCGGCCTCGAGCGGATGGGTCTTCCAGTGTGAGGACTTGATGCGGCCGCTTTCAGGATCGTAGCCGGGGATATCGGCAAGTGAGCCACGGGTCTCGTAAGATCCCTTCGGCGACCACAGACGGATGCGCAACAGCGTCGTGTTGGCGTCAATCGGTTCCATCCAAGACACTGAGAAGGCATAGGCGCTCGGTAAGATCGCGATGGTCGGGAACAACATGTAGAGACCGGGATAGCCGGGCTTTTCCGCACCCTTGAACATGGGCGCGTCGCTGTTGTCGTAATAGTCCCGTGCCAGCGGAGGCAACCTGTGCTTTTGGCCGTTCTCATCGGTGGCGTACCAGATGAAGTGCCGGCCCCGGGCCTCGTAAAAGTTCCCGTCGGGCCCGGGCCCGCCGAGAGTCTGCTTGTGGAGATAGGCCAGGTGATAACCGTCAATGGCGTTCTCGTAGAACACTTTCCAATTGCACTTCAGCTCGTAGACGATTTCGTCGGGGAACTCTTCAACGTCGGATGACGTGAGGTCGTGGGGCCAAGCGACATCGGCCAATTCCGCAAACCACGACTCAAGACTCTCGTCCGGTTGGGCGGACGGATGGACGAAGACAAGACCCCTGAAGATGCCGAGCGATGCCGGTTTCAAACCGAAGCGTGACTTGTCGATGTTGGGGAAGCAGAGCGCCTCGTCCGGCATGTGATTCAACCCGCCATCGAGATCATAGGTCCAGCGATGATAGGGACAGACGATCGCGCCGGGCGCATTGCCGCAACCCTCCAAGAGTTCGGTCCCGCGATGGCGGCAGAGGTTATGGAAGGCCTTTAACTCACCCATCTTGTTGCGCATGACGATCAGCGGATAGACGCCCGCCTGGACCGTTCGGAAGTCGCCGGGTTCCTTGAAGTCGGAGACGATACCGACAAACGTCCAGGCATTGCCGAACAGGTCGACCCGTTCCCGATCGAGCCATGCCTCGGAAATGTAGGCCTCGCGCGGAAGCAGTTGGGCGGGGACATCGGGCAGTGTGCGTTCGACGGACATGGCTGGCTCCCTTGGTGATTGGCCGCAGCACGGGCCGACCGACCGGTGGCCGCGACGGCTCGTGTAAATTGTCACTATTGACAATATACGGATGTCCTAGTAGATTGTCAATAGTGACAACCTATAGAGATCCCGCGGCCTGGTTTTCCGCCCACAGACGAAAGACATAACGATGAAGGACATGAAATGGTTCACGGCGGCCGCCCTCGTCGTGCTGGCGGTCGCCAGCTACTACGAGTGGTATTGGGTCTGGGGCGCCCTGTTCGTGTTCTGGGCCGCCATCAGCATTCGGGGCGGGCAGGCCTTCGTGGTCGAGACGATCAGCCGCCGCCAGAACCCAATTCTTTTCTGGCTCATCACCGCCATGTGGGGCGGTTTCGGCGCCTGGTATGTGTGGGCCGACCTGACGTGGCGACTTGCCTGACGTCCGGCGCTGTGGCGGTCCTTCCTGAGCCTACTGCAAAAGCCGGTGGAAGCTGCCGCAGCCGACGGCGTGACCGTCGTGGTAACTCTCGGTGTAGCAGAACTTCAGCTCGTTCTTGCCGATCAGGTGGAACTCATGCACGCCGCTCTTATCGACCACCTTGGCGGTGTGCTGACCGTCGGTGAACGTGCCGACAAAGTGCGACTTCTGGCCGTGTGTGCCTTCCGATTCGATCGTGCCGGAGAAGCTTTTGCCGACCTGATGGTTCACATGAATGATGAACTTGGTGTCGACCAGACGCGGCGTCTCGGCGGCGCCACTGCCGGCATGGGTCGTGTTGCCCGATGCGATCGCTTCGGTGTGCCCTTCCCAGGTGCCGAGCAGATCCGGCCACTGTTGTTCGGCCGGCGCGCTGCCGGATGCCAGCGTCAGCGAAAGGAGAAGGGCAATCAGGCCCAGGCTTCGTGCGGCCATGGTGGTGGCTCCCAATGTCTGTCGGCGATCCCCCAGTACAGCGCCCCAGTATAGCGCTTGGGACCGCTACTCCGCAGCCGTCGGCAGTTGCCGCTCGGCGAGGTCGGCGATGTCCTTCATGATTTGCGTCAGCTCGAAATCCTTCGGCGTATAGACCGCGGCGACACCCGCGGCCTTCAACGCCGCTTCGTCCTCGGCCGGGATGATGCCGCCGGCGACAACCGGGACATCGCCGCAACCCATCTCTTCCATCAGCTTGCGGACCTCGGCGACCAGGCGGATATGGGCGCCCGACAGAATCGAGAGGCCGACCACGTGCACGCTCTCTTCCTGCGCCGCCGCGGCGATCTGGCGCGGCGACAGGCGGATGCCCTGATAGACGACCTCCATGCCGCAATCGCGGGCGCGAAGCGCGATCTGCTCGGCGCCGTTCGAATGACCGTCCAGGCCGGGCTTGCCGACAAGCAGTTTGAGCCGACGCCCGAGCCGGCCCGACACCGCCTCGACGTGGGCACGCGCGTCTTCCAGCCCGCCTTCCGGCGCCGCGCCGGCGGCGCTCAAACCGGTCGGCGCGCGGTACTCGCCGAACACCTCGCGCAGCGCCCGGCCCCACTCGCCGGTGGTGACGCCGGCCTGGGCGCAGGCGATCGACGGTTCCATGATGTTTTGGCCCTCCGCCGCCGCGGCCTTGAGCGACGCAATCGCCGCATCCGCCGCGGCGCCGTCGCGTGCGTCGCGCCACGCCTTGATGGCGGCGATCTGCTCGTCTTCGGCCGATGTCGCGACGGTCATGAAGCCGCCGTCCTCGCCTGAGGTCAGCGGCGACGGCGCACTTTCGGTAAAGACGTTGACGCCGACCACCGGTTTATCGCCGGACTCGATATCGGCGACGCGCCGGCTGTTCGATTCGACCAGCGCCTGTTTCATGTATCCGGATTCAACCGCGACCGCCGCGCCGCCCAGCGCCGCGATATCGGCCATTACGCCCCGCGCCTCGTCCTTCAGCTCGGCGACCTTGGCGGCGATCTCGTGGCTGCCGTCGAAGATATCGGCGAACTCCAGAAGATCCGTCTCCATGGCGACGATTTGTTGCAGGCGCAGGCTCCACTGCTGGTCCCACGGACGCGGCAGGCCGAGCGCCTCGTTCCACGCCGGCAGTTGCACGGCGCGCGCCCGCGCGTTCTTCGACATGACCACCGCGAGCATCTCCAAGAGGATGCGATAGACGTTGTTTTCCGGCTGCTGTTCGGTGAGACCCAGCGAGTTCACCTGAACGCCATAACGGAAGCGGCGCAGCTTGGGATCGGTGACGCCATAACGTTCGGCGGTGATCTCGTCCCACAGTTCGGTGAACGCGCGCATCTTGCACATCTCGGTGACGAACCGGATGCCGGCGTTGACGAAGAAACTGATGCGCCCGGCAACCCGGTCGAAGTCCTCCGGTTTGACCGCGCCCGACGCCTTGACGTCATCCAGGATCTGGATCGCCGTCGCCAGCGAGAACGCGATCTCCTGCACCGGCGTCGCACCGGCTTCCTGCAGGTGATAGGGGCACACGTTCACCGGATTCCATTTCGGCGTCTCGGCGACCGAGAAGGTGATGGTGTCGGTGATCAGCTTCAGCGATGGCTTGGGCGGAAAGATATAGGTGCCGCGCGACAGGTACTCCTTGACGATATCGTTCTGGATCGTGCCGGAGAGCGCGCCGCGGTCGACGCCGCGTTTGTCCGCCAAGGCGATATAGAGCGAGAAAAGCCAGGCCGCCGTCGCGTTGATGGTCATCGACGTGTTCATCTGATCGAGCGGGATGCCGTCGAACAGGGTCTCCATGTCGCCCAGATGGCTGACCGGCACGCCGACACGCCCGACTTCGCCGCGCGCGATATCGTCGTCGGAATCGTAGCCGGTCTGGGTCGGCAGATCGAAGGCGATCGACAGCCCCGTCTGGCCGCGTGCCAGATTGGTACGGTAGAGTTCGTTCGACGCCCGGGCCGTGCTGTGGCCCGAATAGGTGCGCATCAGCCAGGGTCGGTCGCGTTTGACCTCGGTCATGGTCGTCCTCGCCACCTTTGGTCTAATCCTGATGCGTATAATGCTGCAGTGCAAAAAATCTTGCAAATGCTGCGCTGCCGAAAAAGAATTGCCGCCCCCACGGTGGCGTGGGACGGTATCGTGTTGCGATGCAACACAGGGCAACACCTGACGGAACGACGGAGTGAAGACCATGGCTGAGGCCGCTGAAGTCCTGCCTTTCGACTATGAAGCGCCGGAAAAGGACCTCTATGAGGTCGGCGAAATCCCGCCGTTGGGCCATGTACCGTCAAAAATGTACGGTTGGGCGATTCGCCGGGAGCGCCACGGCGAGCCCGATACCGCCATGCAGGTCGAGGTATTGCCGACGCCTGAAATCGACAGCCACGAGGTCCTGGTCCTCGTGATGGCCGCCGGCGTCAACTATAACGGCGTCTGGGCCTCGCTCGGCATTCCGATCAGCCCGTTCGACGTCCACAAGGCCGAGTTCCACATCGCCGGCTCCGATGCCTCGGGCATCGTCTGGGCGGTCGGATCCAAGGTGAAGCGCTGGAAGGTCGGCGACGAGGTCGTCGTCCACTGCAATCAGGACGACGGCGACGACGAGGAGTGCAACGGCGGCGATCCCATGTATTCGCCGACCCAGCGCATCTGGGGTTATGAGACGCCCGACGGCAGCTTTGCCCAGTTCTGCCGCGTGCAGGCCCAGCAGTTGATGCCGCGTCCCCGTCACCTGACCTGGGAAGAAGCCGCCTGCTACACCCTGACGCTGGCGACCGCCTACCGCATGTTGTTCGGCCATCGCCCGCATATCCTCAGGCCCGGCCACAACGTGCTGGTCTGGGGCGCCTCCGGTGGCCTCGGCTCCTTCGCGGTGCAGCTTGCCGCGACCGCGGGCGCCAACGCGATCGGCATCATCAGCGACGACGACAAGGCCGACTTCGTCATGTCGCTCGGCGCCAAGGGCGTGATCAACCGCAACAACTTCGACTGCTGGGGCCGCCTGCCGGAAGTCTCCGACGCCAAGGCTTACGGCGAATACATGAAGAAGTGCCGGGAGTTCGGCAAGGCGATCTGGTCCTTCACCGGCAAGGGCAACGATGTCGATGTCGTCTTCGAACATCCGGGCGAAGCGACTTTTCCGGTCTCCTGCTTCGTCGTGAAGCGCGGCGGCATGGTGGTCTTCTGCGCCGGCACCACCGGCTACAACATCACATTCGACGCCCGCTTCGTGTGGATGCGCCAGAAGCGTATCCAGGGCAGCCATTTCGCCAACCTCGCCCAGGCGAGCCAGGCCAACAAGCTGGTCATCGAGCGGCGCATCGACCCCTGCATGTCGGAAGTCTTCAGCTGGGACGACATCCCGCGCGCCCACATGAAGATGCGCGCCAACGAGCACAAGCCCGGCAACATGGCCGTGCTCGTACAGTCGCCGCGCCCGGGCTTGCGTACGCTCGAAGACGTGCTGGAAGGGTGATCGCCTGAGCCGGACGGTACGTAACCGTTCGTCTGACGCGTTGGTCTGAAAGCATGGCGATTCTCGACAACCTGCTACCGCTTTGCCGCGGCGCGCTTGGCGCGGCCGAAGGGCTCTATGGCGCGGCGCGCGCGGCCGTCCGCAATCTCGCGACGACGGATGAGGGCAAGGTCGACGCCAAGGCGCTCGACCGCCACCAGACGGCGGCCCATGGGCTGGCGTGGTTCGCGACCTATGTCGAGGCGCTGCGCCAGATGCTCGGTTGGGCAGAGCGGCTGGAAAGCGCCGGCCGCCTGGGTGAGCTGGAAGCGCTAATCCTGCAGGCGGCTTACGGCGAGTACCTCGCCCAAATCGCCGGCGGCATCCCGATGAGCCAGGGTGAGATCGTGCGGCCCTACGACTTGGGCGTCGACGATTCGAGCCTGCACGCCTTCTATACGCCGGAGGTGAGCGCGCTTCTGAAGGACGGCCACAGTGCCGACGTCCGCGACACCATCGCGCGGCTGGTCGCCGAGGCGGCCGATGCCGGCAGTTTTGGAGATGCGGGCCTCGCCGACGACGACGTCATGATCCGCGACCAGTTCCGCCGCTTCGCCGAAGACAAGGTGACGCCCTATGCCCATGACTGGCACCTGAAGGACGAACTGATCCCGCTTTCGGTGATCGAGGAACTCGCCGAGATGGGGGTCTTCGGGCTGACCGTGCCCGAAGACGTCGGCGGGCTCGGCATGAACAAGACCGCCATGTGTCTGGTGACCGAGGAATTGTCGCGCGCCTATATCGGTGTGGGGTCGCTGGGCACGCGCACCGAGATCGCCGCCGAACTGGTGCTGCACGGCGGCACGGCGGCGCAAAAGGAAGCTTGGCTGCCGCGTATCGTTTCCGGCGACATCATCCCGACCGCTGTCTTCACCGAGCCGGGCACCGGTTCCGACCTCGGCTCATTGCGCACCCGTGCCCAGCGCGACGGCGAGACCTACCGCGTCACCGGCAACAAGACCTGGATCACCCATGCCGCGCGCGCCAACCTGATGACGCTCCTGGCGCGCACCAACCCGGACGAAAAGGGTTATCGCGGCCTTTCCATGTTCCTGGCCGAAAAACCGGCGGGCACCGACGCCGACCCCTTCCCCGCCACGGGCATGAAGGGCGGCGAGATCCCGGTGCTCGGTTACCGCGGCATGAAGGAATACGAGATCGGCTTCGACGGATTCGAAGTTCCGGCCGCCAATCTGCTCGGCGAAGAAGAGGGCCAGGGTTTCAAGCAGCTCATGGCGACGTTTGAATCCGCGCGCATCCAGACGGCTGCGCGCGCTACCGGCGTCGCCCAGAACGCCATGGAACTGGGCCTGGCTTATGCTCGCGAACGCCAGCAGTTCGGCCGCGCCATCTTCGATTTCCCGCGTGTCGGTCACAAGGTCGCGTGGATGGCGGTCGAGATCATGATCGCGCGCCAGCTCACCTGGTTCTCCGCGCGCGAGAAGGACCAGGGCCGTCGCTGCGACCTGGAAGCCGGCATGGCGAAACTGCTCGCCGCCCGCGTCGCCTGGGCCTCCGCCGACAACGCGGTCCAGATCCACGGCGGCAACGGCTACGCCATGGAGTACCCGATCAGCCGCGTTCTGTGCGACGCCCGCATCCTGAACGTTTTCGAGGGTGCCGCCGAAATCCAGGCCCACGTCATCGCACGGCGGCTGCTCTCCGACGCTAACTGAGATTTTTCAACGCTTCTTCGGCCTGCGCCATCCGCTAGGATGCGCGGATTGTTCTGACGGGGCGCATCCATGACCGATCTCACCACACCGACCTGCGAACTGCTCGGCATCAAACGGCCGATCGTTCAGGCGCCGGTCTCTACCACACCCGATGTCATTGCCGGCGTGTCGAATGCCGGCGGTCTTGGCGTGCTCCAGGCAACGTGGATGAACGACGACACGACGAGCGATATCGTCGCGGCCATCCAGCGCCGCACCAATCGTCCGTTTGCCGCCAACTACGTCATCTCGTTGATGGATGACGACGTGAACGCCAATCTCGACTACGTCCTGGAAGTGGGCGTGCCCGCGATCTCGACCTTCTGGGGCGATCCCGCGCCCTTGGTGCCCCGCATTCATGATGCCGGCGCGTTAGCCATGCACACGGTCGGGTCAGCGGAAGAAGCCCGGCGCGTCGTCGATGCCGGTGTGGATATCGTGGTCGCCCAGGGCGTCGAGGCGGGCGGCCATGTCTGGGGCGAGGTGTCGACGCTGGTCCTGGTGCCCGCCGTCGTCGACGCGGTGCCCGATGCGCATGTCATCGCCGCCGGCGGCATCGCCGATGGGCGCGGTCTCGCCGCCGTTCTGGCGCTGGGCGCGGGCGCCGCATGGATCGGCACGCGCTTTGTCATGTCGAAGGAAAACAAGCTGCCTGCCGACTATCGCGAACGGATGCTCGCCGCCAAGGAGACCGACACCTTCTATTCATCGCTGTTCGATATCGGCTGGCCCGACGCACCACACCGCGTGCTCGTCAACGACACCGTCCAAGCGTGGGTCGAAGCCGGCCGGCCGCCGCCTGGCGAACGGCCCAACGAGGGCGACGTCCTCGGCCATCATCCGACCGGTGAGCCGATCCTGCGCTACAGCACTGATGATCCCTATGACGGCATGACCGGCGACCTGGCCGCGATGTGTTTGTATGCAGGCCAGGGCATCGGTCTGATCAACGAAGAGAAGGCGGTCGCCGACATCGTCGACGAGATGGTCGCCGATGCCGCCGCCATCATCTCGCGCATCGGCAACAGTTAAGACGCGACACGCGCCACCGGTACGCCGCATCCCGGACGACCACCGGGAGATCCGGGATCCAGGCACACGACTGTCGCCTTGATCGGTACATCCCGTGTTCATGGGTACCGGCTCGCGCTTCGCTTGGCCGGCACGCGGTGTCGCTATGATGCCGCGCTTACGTCCCTGGCGTCGCAGGCCTCGATGTAGCGGCGCAGGATGGCTGACGTATCGTCTTTGCCGGCCAGTTCCTGGTTGGCGAAGTCGATGGCGACGTGCTCGTGTTCTGTGAGGATCTTGAGCGCCGGAAGATCCTCCGGCGGCGCCATGGCTTCCAGCCCTTCGAAGTCGTCGATGTAGCCGGGGTAACGCGTCGCCATGTAGGTGACCATCTCGTGCCAGCTCAAGTCCTGGTGCCGGGCGACGTGGCTCTTGCCCTCTTCGATCAGCACCGCGTCGTCGCGCTGCTGAAGGCCGTGTTTGGCGAGCAGCGGCCGGACACTGTTGGCGGCGCATCGTTCCACCTCGCCCAACAGATGCAGCTTGTCGCTGGCACCAGGCTCGCTGAAGTGTTCGGCGAGACCGTGGAAGTAAGCTTCGCCGGCGACCTCCTCCTCGAAGTACTGCAGCAACGTCTTCAGGTACGTGTCACTCAATGTCCGTCGTCTCCCGTTCGTCGACATCGCCTATGCTGAGACCCCTGAGCGAAGCGCCGCCCCTGTAATAGGCCACCGAGGCGTCGCGCATCGGCTGGAAGTCCCAACTTTGTGCCCTACCCTCGGCCATGGCGGCGCCGACCGCAAGCCGGCGTTGCTGGCTCGCCATGATGGCGGCGGTCAGGTGTTCAAAGTCCCATCGCCGCGCCACTTCGTCCGCGAAAGCCTGTTCGACCGCGGCCAGCGCCGTCTCGCCGGCGCGGTTGGTTATCTCGTCAGGATCGGTTTTCAGGTCGAACAGCATGGTCGGATAGGCGCTCGACGCGATGTACTTCCAGCGGCCCCAGCGCAGCATGACCACCGGCCCGGCGGTGCCTTCCGACAACAGTTCGCCGATCACCGAATCCGGCCAGTCGTCCGAGGTGTCGTCCATCAAGGGCAACAGGCTCGAACCATCCAGCACATCCGGCAGATAGGCGAGCTCGGTTTCGGCGATCGCGGCGAAGGTCGGCAGCAGGTCGACAAGCGAGACGTGAGACCCGCAGCGCGACGGTTTCTTGCCGGGTACGCGCACGATCAACGGCACGCGGACTGCCGGTTCGTAGAAGTTCTTTTTGTACCAGAGGCCCCGCTCGCCCAGCATTTCGCCGTGATCGGCCGTCACCACGACCACGGTGTCGTCGGCCATGCCGGCCTGCTCCAGCGTATAGAGCATGAGGCCGACGTAATCGTCGATCATGGTGATGTTGGCGTAGTAGGCGCGGCGCGTCCGAATGATGTCGGCCTCACTCGGCGTATAGAGGTCCATGCCGTGGTGATAAGAGAGATCGCGGGCATGGGGATCGCGCTCCTCGATCGGCATGAACGGCACCTTCGGCAAATCGATGGCCGCGTCTTTGTACTGGTTCCAGTAGTACGGCAGCGCGACGAAGGGATCGTGCGGATGGGTGAACGAGACGACCAGCGCCATCGGCCGATCGTCCGCCGAGCGGGCGTGATCGAAGATGAAGCGCTTGGCCTCGTGGGCGACCTCCTCGTCATAGTCCAACTGGACCGAGCGCCGGCAGGTGCCCGATTGGCGCACCGGCGTCAGGTCCATGAACCGTTCCTTGACCCCGTTGCGCCAGTCGGGCGTCCACAGGAAATCGGCGGGATAGATGTCGGTGGTCAGCCGCTCCTCGAACCCGTGCAACTGGTCGGGACCGACAAAGTGCATCTTGCCGGCCAGCGCCGTGCGGTAGCCGGCGTGCCGCAAGACATGGGCGAAGGTCGGGATATCGGCCGGAAACTCCGAGGCATTGTCGAACGCGCCGATACGCGACGCCAACTGGCCGGACATCATGGAAAACCTGGAGGGCGCGCAGAGTGGGAAGTTGCAGTAGGCGCTGTCGAAGACCGTGCCGGTTTCCGCCAGCCCTTGCATGTGCGGCGCGCGCACGATGTCATGGCCATAGAACGGCAGACAACGGGCCGCCATCTGGTCGGCCTGGATCATCAGGATGTGGGGTGTCTTTGCCAAACCGTCGCTCCCGGATGCCGGAACTTCCGGCGCCCTCAGTTGTGCGTCTCGACCATAGCCCATCTGCGTACGGCGCGGACATCTTACGATTGCCCCGCCATCACGACAGCGCGATGATGCGCTGCGCCAACGATGGAGGTCCGCCATGGCCGACCTGACCGGTTTCACCAATTCCGGCGACCGCCTTGAGCTCTCCTGGAGCGACGGCCGCCACGATACGGTTTATGCGATCTGGCTGCGCGACAACTCGCCCAATCCGGACGCGCGCCACGCGAGCGGCCAGAAGCTTTTCGACATCACCGACATCGACGACGACGTCATGATCGACCACGTCGCTAATGGCGGCGGCATGGTGGAGATCCGCTTCGCACCGGACGGCCACGAGGCGCGCTACGACGTCGACTGGTTGCGTTTGAACGCCGCGCCGACGCACCGTGATCACCCGCGCCGCCTTTGGGGTGCGGAGCTGGGCGACGTCATGCCGGTTTTTCGTTATGGCGAGGTCGTCAGCAATGACACCGCCAAGCGCGCCTGGCTATCAGCCATCAGCGAACTGGGTTTTGCGCTCCTGAAAGAGACGCCGTGCGAACCTGAAATGGTGTGCCGTGTCGCCGAGCTGTTCGGCTATGTGCGCGAGACGAACTACGGGCGCTTCTTCGAGGTCAGGACCGAGCCGGACCCGATCAACCTGGCCTATACGCCCATGGGCCTGTCCTGCCATACCGACAACCCCTATCGCGATCCGGTGCCAGGCCTGCAGTTGCTGCACTGTCTGGTCGCCGATAACGATGGCGGTGAGTCCGTCGTCGTCGACGGGTTCAAGGCGGCCGCGATTCTGCGCGACGAAGCGCCGGATGACTTTGAGCTCCTGACCCGCCACGCCGTGCCGTTCCGGTTTTCCAGCGACAGCGCCGACCTCGTCGCGCGCGCGCGGCTGATCAGCCTGGACGACAAGGGCGACGTCGCGGAGGTGCGTTTCAACAACCGGTCGATCGCCACCTTCGATCTGTCCGCCGACATCATGCCCGCCTTCTACCGCGCATACCGCCGATTCGCCGAGGTACTGCAGCGCCCCGAACTGGAAGTCGGTTTCAAGGCCGGCCCCGGTGACCTCTTCATCGTCGACAACCAGCGTGTGCTGCACGGGCGGCGGACGGTCAGCGGCTCGGGCCGCCGGCATCTGCAAGGCTGCTACGCCGACAAGGATTCGTTGGAGAGCACGCTGCGCCTGCTCGAACGGGAGACCGCATGATCCGCGGTATCAATCACATCACGCTCTCCATTGCCGACCTCAACCGCTCGCTTACCTTTTACCGAGATGTTCTGGGATGCCGTGTCGCCGCGCGGTGGGATGACGGCTGCTACCTCGAAGCCGGCGATCTTTGGCTGGCGCTCGTGGTCGAAGACAACGTGCGATCGGCGCCGCTACCGGAATACACACATCTTGCGTTCGACGTCGCCGCCGCCGACTTTGCCGCTATGACCGATCGGGTCGGACAATCCGGCGCAGAGGTCTTCCAGGACAACAGCACCGAGGGTGAGTCGCTCTATTTCCTCGATCCCGACGGCCACAAGCTTGAGCTTCATGTCGGCAGCCTGGGCACGCGCCTTGACGAGATGCGGCGCGAACCGTGGGACGGTCTTGAGGTTCTCGGCTAGGAAGAAACTGCCATGATCGCAAAAACGCTTCTGTCCGATCTGACGCCCGACAACGTCGTCGACAAGCTGGACGCCCTGTTCGCCGCGATTGCCGGGACGAGCTACTTGGGCGAACCCATCACCATCGCCGAGCACATGCTGCAATCGGCCGCCTGTGCCCAACGCGATGGCGCCGATGACGCGCTGATCGCCGCCGCGCTGCTGCACGATGTCGGCTACTACGTCGATCCCGCACCGGACAACGAGAACGAAACCGACCTTAGAAAACGCCATGATCTGGCCGCCGCACGTATCCTGGCGCCCGTATTGCCGGCCGCCGTGACCGAGCCGATCCGGCTTCACGTCGACGCCAAGCGTTATCTCTGCGCCATCGAACCCGCTTACTGCGACAAGCTTTCCGATGCGTCGAAGCACACCATGCGGCTTCAGGGCGGCGTCATGGATGCCGATCAGGCCAAGGTCTTCGCTGGCGAAGCCTATTGCGAGGACGCGGTCCGCCTGCGCCGATGGGACGACGAAGGCAAGACGCCGGATGTTGCCGTGCCCGGTTTCGAAGCCTATCGCGCCATGCTGGAAACCCTGTCGCACGAGCATACGGGAGCTTCCAGAGCAGGCTTTGCCTCCGCCTAGCCAACCCGCCGCAATTGGAGTAAGAGCGGTCGATATCGACTGAGCGCGGCGATCCACTTAACCGCGACGCGCGTAAGGACATTGTTATGGGCGTTATCATCATTCTTCTCGCCATCTCGACCCTGGGCGTCCTGTTCCTGGGCCTGGGCGGCTTTATCGCCGGCGGTCAGTTCAACGAGAAGTACGGCAACCGGATCATGCAGGCCCGCGTCGTGCTGCAAGGCATCACCGTGCTGTTGATCATGCTCGCCCTGCTTGCCAGCGGTTCGAGCTGAGTGGTCAAACTCGACAAGATCTATACGCGCGGCGGCGACAAGGGCGAGACATCGCTGGGCGACGGTCGCCGGGTCGCCAAGCACGACCTGAGGGTCGCCGCCTACGGCACCGCCGATGAGGCCAACAGCGTGCTGGGGCTGGCCCGCCTGCAGACGGACGGCGACGACGACGCCATGCTGGCGCGCATCCAGAACGATCTGTTCGATCTGGGCGCCGATCTCTGCACGCCCCACGACGCCAAGCGGGCGGCCGGCGCGCTTCGGATTACCGCCGATCAGGTGGCCCGTCTGGAGGCTGAAATCGATGCCATGAATGAGGCGCTGAACCCGCTGACCTCGTTCATTCTGCCCGGCGGCAAGCCGGCAGCGGCCTGGCTCCATCTGGCGCGCACCATTGTGCGGCGCAGCGAAAGGCTGATGACCGAGCTGGCCGGCAGCGAAGAGGTTAATCCGGAGGCCGTCAAGTACGTGAACCGGCTCTCCGACCATTTGTTTGTCCTGGCGCGGCGCCTTAATGACAACGGCACTGCCGATGTTTTGTGGCAACCGGGCAGCACCCAATAGAAATCGTCCCAAAATCGCACACCGGCGATTCTGCGCGTTGACATTGGGTCCCGCGCGGTCCTAGTTTTCGCACCTGCGAAATGAGCGGGAATGCGCCGCCTGACCCGCCCCTCGTGTAATCCCCTGAAGTCCTGGAGACGGAAGCGATGAAGGTCCTGGTCCCTGTCAAAAGGGTCATCGACTACAACGTGAAGGTCCGCGTCAAAGCGGATCAGTCGGGTGTCGATCTGGCCAACGTAAAAATGTCGATGAACCCCTTCGACGAGATTGCTGTCGAAGAAGCGGTGCGCATGAAGGAAGCCGGTACGGCGACCGAGGTCGTCGCCGTATCCATGGGCCCTGAGCAGAGCCAGGAGACCCTGCGCACGGCGCTGGCCATGGGCGCCGACCGCGCCATCCACGTCGTCCATGACGGCGAGCTGGAGCCACTGGCCGTCGCCAAGATGCTGAAAGCGATCGTTGGGGAGGAAAACCCCGAGATCGTCGTCCTCGGCAAACAGGCGATCGACGACGACGCCAACCAGACCGGCCAGATGCTGGCGGGCCTGTTGGGCTGGGCCCAGGGCACGTTCGTCTCCAAGGTCGAGTTGGCCGATGGCGGCATCAAAGCGACGCGCGAAGTCGATGGCGGCTTGGAGACGGTGGCCTTGAAGACGCCCACCATCCTGACCGTCGATCTGCGCTTGAACGAGCCGCGTTATGCCTCGCTGCCGAACATCATGAAGGCGCGCAAGAAAGAGATCGCCAAGAAGACACCCGAGGAACTGGGCGTCGACACGGCGCCGCGCCTGGCAACGCTCAAGGTAACGGAACCGCCGAAACGCCAAGGCGGCATCAAGGTGGGTTCCGTTGATGAACTGGTCGATAAACTTCATGACGACGCGGGGGTGATCTGATGGCGATCCTCGTCTATGCCGAACACGACAACGCGGAGCTGAAGCCCGCGACGTTGAATGCCGTGACCGCCGCCCAGGCGATGGGCGGCGATATCGAGCTTCTGGTTGCCGGCGACGGTTGTGATGCCGTTGCCGAAGCCGGATCCAAGGTCGCCGGTGTTTCCAAGGTGCTGGTCGCCCAGGACGCCGCCTATAAAGATCAACTGGCCGAGAACGTCGCGCCGCTGATCGCTAAGCTCGCACCCAGTTACAGCCACGTGGTGGCCGGTGCGACGACGACCGGCAAGAACGTGATGCCGCGCGCCGCCGCTCTGCTCGATACCCAGCAGGTCTCCGACATCATCGAGGTCGAAAGCGCCGATACCTTCGTGCGTCCGATCTATGCCGGCAACGCCATGGCGACCGTGCAGTCGTCCGACCCCGTCAAGCTGATCACCGTGCGCACGACTGCGTTCGCACCGGCTGAGGAGACTGGCGGTTCGGCTGGCGTCGAAGCCGTCGACGGCACCGGCGATGCGGGCCTCTCGAGCTTTGAAGGCGCCGCGCTTTCGTCGAGCGAACGTCCCGAACTGACGACCGCCCGAGTCGTTATCTCCGGTGGTCGTGGCATGCAGTCGGGCGACAACTTCCACATGCTGGAAGAGGTCGCTGACATCCTGGGCGCCGCCGTCGGCGCCAGCCGCGCCGCGGTTGATGCGGGTTATGTGCCCAACGACTACCAGGTCGGCCAGACCGGCAAGGTCGTCGCGCCCGAGCTTTATCTGGCGGTCGGCATCTCCGGTGCGATCCAGCATCTGGCCGGCATGAAAGACAGCAAGGTCATCGCCTGCATCAACAAGGATGAGGAAGCGCCGATCTTCCAGGTCGCCGATTTCGGCCTGGTCGCGGATCTGTTCCAGGCCCTGCCCGAGCTGCGTGACAAGTTGAGCGAGAAGGGTATTCAGGCCCGCTAGAGCAGATCCCACTTTGACGGGATCGCTTCGCGATACCGTCAAAGTGGGTGAATCTGCTCTATTCATAGAATGAGAGCGGATTCACGCAGTTAGGTGGAACCGTCGACCGGTTCCTCCAAACCACGATCCGCTCTAAGAAGGACCTGACCGAAAAGGAAGGTTAGTCAGTACCATGGACATCCAATCCATCGGGGTTATCGGCGCCGGAGCCATGGGTTCCGGCATCGCCCACGTCTGTGCCCTGTCGGGCCTCGACGTCAAGCTGATCGACGCCGAGCGCGAGCGGTCGGAAAAGGGATTGGAGACGATCACCAAGAACATGGAACGCCAGGTTCGCCGTGGCCTGATCAACCAGGACGACATGGACGCCGGCCTGAAGCGTATCCAGATCATCGACGATTTCTCGGACTTCGGCGACACCGATTGCGTGATCGAGGCGGCGGTCGAGAACGAAAAGGTGAAGAAAGAAATCTTCGCCGAGCTGGTGCCCCACCTGAAGCCTGAGGCGATCCTGTGTTCGAACACCTCGTCGATCCCGATCACCCGGCTGGGCGCGTCGACCGATCGACCGGAAAAGTTCATGGGCATGCACTTCATGAACCCGGTGCCGGTCATGAAGCTGGTCGAACTGATCCGCGGTCTGGCGACCGACCAGGAAACCTTCGACACGATTCGCGATCTGACCATCCGGCTGGAGAAACAGCCAGCCAACGCTGAGGACTTCCCGGCCTTCATCGTCAACCGTATCCTGCTGCCGATGATCAACGAGGCCGTCTATGCGCTGTACGAAGGCGTCGGCAATGTTGAATCGATCGATACCGCCATGAAGCTCGGCGCCAACCACCCGATGGGTCCGCTCGAACTCGCCGATTTCATCGGTCTCGACGTCTGCCTGTCGGTCATGCAGGTGCTCTACGAAGGTCTGGCCGATAGCAAGTACCGGCCGTGCCCGCTGCTCGCCAAGTATGTCGAGGCCGGCTGGCTGGGCCGAAAATCCGGCAAGGGCTTCTACGACTACACCGGCGACGAACCGGTCCCGACCCGCTGATCCGGCTGGCGCGCGCTGATTTGATTCGCGACATCACCAGCCCGCTCCCCCGCCGATTTCGTGCCAACAGAAAATCACCTAGTATCGCCGCATCATGAAAGCCGGCGACCCCCTCCTCTATCTTTCCAGCGCGACACTCGCGTCTCTCGACGTCAGCACGGACGACGTGGTGGCCGCGATCGAGGGACTGTTGAAGGGCCGCTTGGCCGACAAGGTCTGGAATGCGCCCAAGAGCGCCCTGGAGCCGGGCCGCCGCCGTTACTTCATGAACACCCTCTCGGTTTCCGATGATCCGCCCTATGGCGCGGTCAAGGCTCTGGGGCTCAGCCCCGACAACCCGTCGCGCGGCATGGAGTCGATCGGTTCACTGGTCGTGCTGCTCGACAGCGAGACCGGCTGGCCGATCGCCGTGATGGACGGCAACTGGGTGACCGCGATCCGCACGGCCGGCCTAAGCGCCGTCGCAGCGAAGTACATGGCGCGACCGGACTCAGCGATCATCGCCTTTATCGGCTGCGGCGTGCAGGCGCGCAGCCATCTCGACGCTTTCGCCCAGATGTTTCCGCTGAAAGAAGTCCGTGCCTTCGGTCGTGGTGCCACGAACCGCGATCGTCTGTGCGGGATTGCCAAGGACAAGGGCCTTGATGCGGTCGCCAGCGACACGGCGCAGGCGGCCATCGAGGGCGCCGATCTCATCGTCACCTCGGTGCCGGTCGTGCTCGACGTCGACCCGTTTCTTGACGCCACCTGGCTGAAGCCGGGCGCCTTCGCCGCCATAACCGATCTGGCCCGCCCCTGGATCGACGACAGCCTGAGCGCGCTCGACCGCGTCGTCGTCGACGATTTGGAGCAGGAGAGAACGTTGCCCAAACCCCTGGTCGATCCGGCGCTGGTTGCCGGCGATATCACGGGGCTTGCCACCGGCGAGGTGGCGGGCCGCGAAAACGACGACCAGACGACCGCGTTTATCTTCCGGGGTCTTTCGCTGGGCGATTTGGCGCTTGCCTATCTGGGCTACGAACGCGCCCGCGCCGTAGGGGCCGGGGTCGAACTGGAACGTTAGGCCGAGTCTTCGTTGTGAAAGCCGGCGAACCGCTTCTTTATCTCTCCCGCGCGGCTCTCGAAACACTCGCTATCAGCACGGCCGATGGCGTTGCCGCGATCGAGAGGCTGTTCACGGGCCGCGCCCAAGGTACCGTCTGGAACGCGAGCAAAGTCGGGATCTCACCCGGCGATGGCCGCTACTTCTTGAGTACGCTGTCGGCCGCCAACGATCCGCCCTATGCGGCGGTAAAGGCACTGGGTCTCAACCCGGCGAACAAGGCCGATGGTCTCGCCTCGATCGGCGCGCTGGTCGTGCTCCACGACAGCGACACCGGCTGGCCGATCGCCATGATGGATGGCAACTGGGTGACGGCGATCCGAACGGCGGGCCTGAGCGCCGTTGCCGCGACGCATCTTGCCAGGAAAGACGCGAGCACGATGGCCTTCATCGGCTGCGGCGCGCAGGCAAGAAGCCACCTCGATGCTTTCGCTGATCTGTTTCCTCTCCAAGAGATCCGCGCCTTCGGACGGGGCACGGCCAACCGCGATCGTCTATGCGCCATCGCCCGCGACAAAGGTTTGAAGGCGATGGCCAGCGCGACCGCCCGCGAAGCGGTCGAGGGCGCCGATATCATCGTCACTTCGGTTTCTGCTGGTCCCGGCCTCGAACCCTTCCTTGATGCCGCCTGGCTGGGCGCGGGCGCCTTTGCGGCGATCACAGACCTACACGGGCCGTGGCGCGCCGACACCTTCACGGCGTTTGACCGCATCGTTATCGACGATCTGGAACAGGACCGCGACTTGGGCAAACCTTTGGTCGATCCCAAACTGGTGAGCGGTGACTTCACCGGCCTCATCACCGGTGACGTTCCCGACCGGAAAAACGAAAAGGAACGGACCGCCTTCATTTTTCGCGGTCTGGCCCTGGGCGATCTGGCGCTTGCCTACCTCGCCTATGAGGCCGCCCAGAAAGCGGGTATCGGACTCAGCCTGGAACGTTAGAGCAGATCCTGTTGTTGGTGATGTCGCGAAGCGGTTCCGCCAACAACAGGTGAATCTGCTCTACTTAGTGATACAGAGCGGATTCACGTGGATAGGGGGAACCGTGCACGGTTCACCCTAACCACGACCCGCTCTAGAACGCCGCCGTGACGCGACGATTAGCCAGATGAACGCTGCGATTTGCACGAGAACCCAGGGACCAAAGGCGACCAGATAACCGATCGGCGCGTAACGGCCACCGTCGAGCGGAAAGAAATCGAGCACAAAGCCGAAGCCGATCTGCAACAGGAACGCGCCGGAAAACGTAAAGAGCGCCATCGACGTGTTGACGCGGCCAGCCAGCGCGACCGGGAAGTCCTGGGTCAGGGCGGCATAGAAGATCGTCGCCGCGCCGCCGAAGAAACCGAACAAAAAGCACAGGAGCCATGGCGGCACCGGCGCCTCGAGCACGATCAACACCTGAACGACAATGAAAGCGCCAACACCGACCCCTGCCACCGCACGGGTCGGCACGCCGCGCCGACCGAGCCGTTCGGTGATCGCGCCCAAAAGCGCGTAGCCGACGATCATGCCGATGCCGCCCATCAAAAGCGCGTTGGCGGCCGCAAGGCCACCCAAACCCGGCACATCGCGCAGCCAGGCGCCGAGCCACAACGCCTGGATCGACATCCAGGCCGCCTGCACAGTCATGACCAGCGGCGCCGTGCCCCAGAAGACGCGCGAGCCCAGGATCTGGCCCAGGCCGCGCCACTGGTCGGCCATAGAGCGCGGCTCGCCCTCAACATGCCGCTCTGGGACAACCACATAGACGACCGCGGCGACGAAGAGCGTGATGCCGGCGACCAACTGAAAGAGGCCGCGCCACGTCATGTGGTCCAGCGCGAGCTGAACCGGCGCGCTGGCCGCCACCACACCCAGACCGCCGAAAGCCAGCAGATAACCGTTGACCAGCGGCAGCCGCTCCTTGGGCAGCCACAGGGCGAACGCCTTAAAGGAGGCCAGCAGACAGCCCGAGACACCAACGCCGATCAACGCCCGCGCCAATGCGAGGCTTGGCGTGTCATGGCCGAAGGAGAACGCAAGAGCGCCCAGCGCCGCCACAGCCAGGAGCACCGTCTGGGTGCGGCGCGGCCCGAACCGGTCGAGCGCCATGCCAAGCGGTATTTGAGAGGCCGCAAAGGCCAGGAAATAAGCGCCGGTCAACAGGCCGATCCCGGCCGCGTCAATCGAAAGCTCGCGTGCCAGTTCCGGGCCCAGAACCGCATTCACGGTGCGAAAGGCATAGGACAGGAAATAGCCCATGGCGAACGGCGCGAAGACGCGCAGGACAATGAAGGCGAGGCTGGGCATGAAGGATCGACCGACCGGGCGGGATGCGTTGCGTTGCTTCTAGAGGAAATCGGTCGCGTGTGAAATCACTGCCGACGCGCGGGAATCCTTGCATCGGGTGCCTTTAAGGGGAAAATGCGCGCCATGTCGGACAACGAGAAACAAACCGGCGCGCCTGGGGCCAATCCGCTGTGGGGCGGCCGCTTCGCCGAGGGACCGGCGGCGATCATGGAAGAGATCAACGCTTCCGTGGCCTTCGATCACCGTCTGGCGCAACAGGATATCGTGGGCTCAAGGGCCCACGCCGCGATGCTGGTCGCCCAGGGCATTCTGACCGCCGAGGACGGCGATGCGATCGCGACCGGGCTGGATCAAATCGCCGCGGAGATCACGTCGGGCGCCTTCCATTTCGATCCCGCCCTTGAAGACGTGCACATGAATATCGAGGCGCGGCTGCGCGAGCTGATTGGCGATGCGGCCGGGCGCCTGCATACCGCGCGTTCGCGCAACGATCAGGTGGCGACCGACATGCGCCTTTGGGTGCGCGAGACGATCGACGCGGTCGATGGCGAGCTCAAGGCCCTGCAGGCGGCCCTGCTCGACCAGGCCGAGGCTGAGGCCGCAACCATCCTGCCGGGCTTTACCCATTTGCAGCCGGCCCAGCCGGTCACCTTCGGCCATCACATGATGGCCTATGTTGAAATGCTGGGCCGCGATCGCGGCCGCTTCGCCGATACCCGCCGGCGGCTCAACGAGAGCCCGCTGGGCGCCGCCGCACTTGCCGGCACGTCGTTTGCCATTGACCGCAAGGCGACCGCTAGTGCACTCGAATTCGACCGGCCGGCGGCGAACTCCATGGACGCGGTCAGCGACCGCGACTTCTGCCTGGAGTTTCTGGCGGCGGCCTCGATCCTGGCCGTTCATCTGTCGCGTCTGGCCGAGGAGCTGGTGCTCTGGACCAGCCCGGCGTTTGACCTTGTCGCCCTGCCGGACAGCCTGACCACCGGCTCGTCGATCATGCCGCAGAAACGCAATCCCGACGCCGCCGAGCTGGTGCGCGGCAAGGCCGGCCGCGTGTTCGGCGATCTCACCGGCATGCTGACCACGCTGAAGGGTCTGCCGATGACCTATGGCAAGGACATGCAGGAAGATAAGGAGCCGGTGTTCGATGCCGCCGACACCTTGATGCTGATCGTGCCCGCGACGACAGCCATGATCGCCGGCATGACCGTCAACGCCGACGCCATGCGCGCGCTGACAAGCCAGGGGTTTCTGACCGCGACCGATCTTGCCGACTGGTTGGTGCGTGAGCTCGACATGCCGTTCCGCGACGCCCACCACGTCACCGGTGCCATCGTCAAGCTGGCGGAAACAAAGGGTTGTGATCTGACCGACCTCAACCTTGAAGATCTGCAGCGTATCGAGCCACGCTTGACGGAGAAGGTCTACGACGCGCTCGACATCGAACGCGCTGTGGCCGGCCGTACCAGCGAAGGCGGTACGGCGCCTGAGAACGTCAAAGCCTCCGTCAAGGCGGCACGCAAGAGGTTTCTATGATGAGCCGACGCGAATTGATGCGGGGCATCGCTGCCTCCGCAATGGCCTTGCTCTTCGCCGCCTGTGCCGGCGGCGGGACGACCACGTCAGGTGATGGCGACAACGAGAACCCCGACGAAGGGCGCGATTATTGACGTTGACGGCGCCCTCGCCATGCTTCTTGTTGGCAAAGGTATGAGTGCGGGAAGGATCGACCGCTGTCGGGTGAATGTTCCCGTGGCGGCCAGGGTGAGTTGATGATGACACGACGCGAGACGCTTGAACTGATCACCGCAGCGGCGCTTGTCTCTCTGCTGGCAGCCTGCGGCCGCAAGGGCCCGCTGACCCCGCCCGATCAGGTCGACCCGGATGATCCCGACGAGTACGAACTGGAACCCGACGAGTACGGCTTTTGAACCCCTTCACCTATCACCACGGCGAGCTCCATGCCGAAGAAACGGCCCTTGCGGCTATCGCGCAAGAGGTCGGCACGCCGTTCTATTGCTACGCGCAAGAGGCGCTTGAAGAACGTTATCGCCGGTTGGCGGCCGCCTGTGCGGAATCGGGGACCAAGATCGCCTACGCGGTGAAAGCCAACGGCAATCTTGCCGTCATCGCGACCTTCGCCCGGCTTGGCGCCGGCGCCGATATCGTGTCGGGCGGCGAATTGCTGCGCGCGCTCGCCGCGGGGGTACCGGCGGATCGCATTGTCTTTTCCGGGGTCGGCAAGACGGCCGAGGAAATCGACATGGCGCTCGAACAAGGCGTCGGCCAGTTGAATGTCGAGTCCGAGGACGAACTGGCCGATATCAGCCGTGTCGCCGCGGGCCGCGGTCAGCGGGCGCCGATCGCGTTGCGCATCAACCCCGATGTCGCCGCCGGCGGCCATGACAAGATTTCGACCGGCCGCAAGACCGACAAGTTCGGCGTCGCGTTCGATCGCGCGGCCGAGCTTTATGCACGCGCCGCCGCCGATCCCCACCTCGAGCCGCTGGGTCTGGCGATCCATATCGGCTCTCAGATCTACGATCTCAGCGCCTTCGAGACCGCCATCGATCGCTTGATCGCGCTGCGTGGCGTTATCCGCGACGCCGGGCACGCGGTACCCCATCTCGATCTGGGTGGCGGCCTGGGCGTCGCCTATGACGGCGGCGAAGACATGGCGCTGGCGCCCTATGGCGGCCTTCTGGCCCGTGTGGCGGCGGAAACCGGCGCCGAGCTCACGATCGAACCCGGACGCTGGCTTGTCGCCGGCGCCGGCCTCCTGATCGGGCAGGTGCTGGCCACCAAACAGGCGGGAGACCGCCGTTTCGTGATTGTCGATGCGGCCATGAATGACATGATCCGCCCGGCGCTCTACGAGGCCAGCCATCCGGTGTGGCCGGTCAAAAAACCGCCGGAAAGCGCCGCTACAGAGGTCGTGACGCTGGCCGGGCCGGTCTGTGAGTCAACCGACGTTTTGGCCCGCGATATCGCGCTTTCCGGCGTCGAAACCGGCGATCTGGTCGCCATTGGCATGGCCGGCGCCTACGGCGCGGTGCTGTCGTCGGGCTATAATGGGCGGCGCCTGGTCCCCGAAGTGATGGTACGAGGACGTGATTTTACCGTGGTCCGCCGACGGCCTACATATGAAGAGAGCATGGCGCTCGATCGTCTGCCTGATTGGATGGCGGGCACGGATGGCGCCAAACGAGGCGTTGCATGAGTGACGACAGCCCGGCTAACCGACCCGGGAGCCGCCCCCTAGCGGTGCAGCGGCGCATTCTGCTTGCCCAGGCAGCGCTTGCCTGGGAGGACCTGATGCCGCGCCTGTGGCGCAGCGTTGCGCTGATCGCCGGATTTGTCGGCATCACCTTGCTGGGTCTGTGGCTGTGGCTGCCGGGATGGCTGCATCTCATTATTTTGGCAGGTTTTGTCGTTTTGCTGCCATACTTCCTGTGGCGCGACCTGCCGGGCTGGCGCATCCCGGGCGAAGCCGACGCCCTGCGCCGCCTGGAGCTGAAAAGCGGCTTCGATCACCGCCCGCTGACCGCCCTTGAAGACAGTTTTGCCGGCGACCGCCGGGACGGTGCCAGCCGCGCCTTGTGGCAAGCCCACCGGCGTCGCGTGCGCCAGGCAATCAAACGGCTGAAGGTCGGCTGGCCGGCGTCTAAGGTCGCCAACCGCGACGGTTTTGCGTTGCGCGGGATTGCGGGTCTGGTGCTGGCGGCCGGTCTCTTGGTCGGCTGGCAGCACGCCGGCCTCAACTTCGCTGCCGCGTTCAAACCCGATTTCAGCCGCGCCCTGGCAGCCTCGCCGGTCGGCGAGCTGACCTTGTGGATCACGCCGCCCGCCTATACCGGCGTGCCGCCGCTCTGGCTCGACCCGACGACGGCGGCCGAAACCACCGAGCCGGTGGTCATCCCGGCCGGCAGCGAACTGGTCGCCCAGGTGCGTGGTGGCAGCCAGACGCCGGAGGTTGTCATCGGCGAGACGGCGACCGGCTTCGAGCAGGCGGGATCATCCAGTTTCCAGATCACCATGGAACTTGAGGCCGGCAACCGGCTGGCGTTTCAGCAGGGCGGCAGCGAGCTCGCGGCTTGGCCGATCGATATCGTGCCGGACCGCGTGCCGACCGTCGGTCTGACCGAGGAGCCTCAGGAAACCCTGCGCACCACCCTGCGCCTCGACGTTGCGGCAGAGGATGATTACGGCATCGATGGCATCCGCGCGCGGCTGTCGCGGGTCGCCGTGCCCGACGAGATCATGGAACTCTCCGTGCCGATCGCCCACAAAGGCGTGCGCGAAGCCAGGGGCCCGTCGTTCTATGACCTGACGCCCCATCCCTGGGCCGGCCTGGACGTCACGATGCAGCTCTATGCCACCGACGTGACCGGTCAGGTCGGCCAGAGCGAGATCTACACCTTCAAACTACCGCGCCGCTATTTTTACCACATGGTCGCGCGTGAGATCGCCGATCTGCGCCAGAATCTGGTCCAGGATCCCGGACTGCGTGAGGAGACCGCCGAGGCCCTGGCGGCGCTGACCTTGGATCCCGAAGCCTATCTGAGCGACGTGACCGTCCACCTGGCGCTCGTCACCAGCGCCAACCGGCTGATGCTCGATAACAGCGAAGCGGGCATGGACGCGGTCATCGCGCTGATGTGGGACACCGCGCTCGCTATCGAAGAAGGTCCCCTGGCGTTCGCCGAACGACGCGTGCGCGACCTGCAGCAACAGCTCCTGGAGGCGCTGTCGGAAGGCGCCACGGACGATGAGATCGTGCGCCTGATCGATGAGCTGCGCCAGGCGATGGAAGACTACATGCGCGCGCTCTCCAACCGCCTGCGCACGGACCCCGGCGAACTGTTCGATCCGACCGATGCGCTGAAAGCCGTCGGCAGTCGTGAACTGACCGATCTGGTCGATCAGTTGCGCGACCTCGTCAATTCCGGCTCGCGCGATGCGGCCCAAACGCTTCTGAGCCGCATGCAGGAGATCATGGAGAACATCTCGGTCGGCAATCTCTCCGACCTGACCGGCGCGATCAGCGCCCAGGCGGCCGAGGTGTTGCAGACGATACGCCAGCTCATGAGCGGCCAACAGGAACTGCTTGATGAAACGTTTCGCATGCTGCGCGAGGAAGATGCGGAAGGTGCCGACAGCTCAGGTGCCTTCGCGGGTCAGACCCAATTGCAGCAGTCGTTGCAGGAACTGATGGAGCGCATGGAGGAGTTCGGCTTCGGTACGTCGCGCGAGTTCGAGCGCGCCGACCGTTCCATGGGCCGTTCCGCGCGCCAGCTCGAAAACGACCGACCCGGCCAGGCGGTCGATCACCAGACCGAAGCGATCGAACAACTGCGCGCCGGCGCCGACGCGCTGATGGAAAGTCTGATGGAGCAGGCTGGCGAAGACGTGGCCGGCGAAGGCCAGAACTTCTTCGGTGCGCCGCGCGATCCCATGGGCCGCCACCTTGGCGGTGATGGCGGCGAGGATACCGGCGACTTTCAGCTGCCCGACCGCGGCGCTATCGTGCGCGCCCGCGAGATCCTGGACGAGCTCTACAAGCGCGCCAGCGAACAGCATCGCCCGGTCGACGAACAGCAGTACCTGGAGCGCCTGCTGCGCCGCTTCTAGACGAGACGCGTTCAACCCCATGACCGATCAGCCGACAGCCAGGCCGGACTTCACCGTGCGCGACGGTTGTCCGGGCGATATTCCCGCGACTACCCGCATTTACGCTATTGAGGTGCGCGACGGCAGCGCGTCCTTCGAATTGAGTGCGCCGGACGAAACCGAGATGGCCCGCCGGTTCGAAACCATCCGCGACGCCGGGCTGCCCTATCTGGTGGCCGAGGACGAGAGCGGACAAATTCTGGGGTACGCCTATGCCGGCACCTACCGGCCCCGCCCGGCCTATGGCGCGACGGTCGAGAACTCGGTCTATGTCGCGGCTGAAGCGCGCGGCCGGGGCGTTGGGCGTGCGTTGCTGGCGGCGCTGATCGAGCGCTGCCGTCAGGCGGGAAAGCGTGAAATGATCGCCGTCATCGGCGATTCCACCAATCTCGGCTCAATAGGCTTGCACCGTGCCCTGGGTTTCCGCGATGCCGGCGTGTTGCGCGATGTCGGCCGCAAGCACGGACGCTGGCTCGACACCGTCTTGATGCAGTACACGCTCCACGATGAAGGTGGTGAAGGCGGACGCTGACGGCCGCGCGGGCGCGTTATCTCAGATCGTCGAAGGTTACCAGGATATCGGTTTCGTCGCCGGTCACCGGCGGGTCGGGATAGATATCGCGGAAGCCGGTGTCACCGCCCGGAGCCAGAACCTCGGCCGTCGCGACAAACGTCCAGAACGTCGTGACCTGACCTGCCTGATCGAGCAGCTCGGCACGGAGCATCGGCAGAAGACTCAAATCCGGTCCGGCGTTAACGACACGCCCGGAGACGATCAGCACCTTGTCACCGTTCTCGTCGAGCACCTCGAAGGCGACGTCTTCCAATTTGAGATTTTGCGAACTCGGCGGACCAATCAGGTCGAGAGCGGCATAGGCCGGCAAGGTCTGGGGGAACGCCTGCAGGACGTCCGTCCGCCATTGATAGAGCGCGGCCCCGGCCGCGACCAGCAACAGCACGACCAACAGGATTGCCCGCCCGCGGCCTCTGGGCGATCTGCCATCGGCATCGTCGGGACCGACGACGCGGCTTACATCGAAGTCCGGTGTGCTATCGACCCGCACATTGTCACTCATGCCCAGAGCCGCACTTTCCGCCGTCGGCTGGCTGGCCGACAGTTGGTGAGACTCCGATGTATCGCTGTCCGGTACCTCCTGCGCCTCGATTTCGCTCACGGTTTCGGCAGCAATCAGGGAGGGTGTATCTGTCGGTGGTAAAATCTCGGGCGCCGATTGGTCCGCCGTTGCCACCTGTGGCACGTCAGGGTCGGTTTTGGCCTCTACGCTGGGCTCAGCGTCAGAATCCGGTCGCTGAGGCGCGGTTTCCTCGGCGATCGGCGGCGGCGCATCGGCCGCAACGGCTTCCGGCGCCTGAAACCAAACGTGTTTGCAGGCCGAACACTTAACTTTACGGCCCGCCGTGCCCAGGGCACCGTCAGGAATCTGGAAGCGGGATCCGCAAGATGGACAGGTAAGGATCATGTCCCTTCACACACCTACGATCGAAATAGCTACACTGCTCTATAGGCGCGGGCGCGATGGCTGGCAAGATTCGCCGAATCTGCGACATTGGGCGCCACGACACGGGCTCAGGGACTAGATCTGTTGGTGCGTTTCGAAAATGTCGGCCTACGTTACGGCAACGGGCCGGAGGTGCTGCACGATGTCAGCCTCTCCCTGGCGCCGGGTTCCTATCATTTCCTGGTTGGGGCCAGTGGCGCCGGAAAGTCGTCGCTGCTGAGCCTGCTCTATCTGGCGCGCCGGCCGACACGCGGTCTGATTCAGATGTTCGACCACGATATCGCCGCGGTGCCACGCGATCAGATGCCGGCGTTGCGGCGAAAGATCGGCGTCGTTTTTCAGGATTACCATCTCTTGGACCATCTTTCGGCGCTGGAGAACGTCGCCCTGCCGTTGCGCGTCGCCGGCAACGATCGCGGCAAGATCCGCGACCACGTCATCGAGCTGCTGGAATGGGTCGGCCTGGGCGACAAGCTCGATGTGCGCCCGCCCGCGCTTTCCGGCGGCGAAAAGCAACGGATGGCGGTTGCCAGGGCCGTCATCGCGCGCCCTAAGCTGCTGTTGGCTGACGAACCGACCGGTAACCTGGATGACAACATCGGCGAGCGGCTGATGCGTCTGTTCGACGAACTCAACCGCCTTGGTACGACCCTTGTCGTGGCGACCCATAACAGCAATCTGCCGGTCCGCTTTCCTCATCCTGTGCTTCGCCTGCAGGATGGTGAACTGCATGCGATGACGAAACAAAGAGGCGGCGCGCATGTTGTTTCGACGGCGCCATGACGTGCCGCTGGCCGGCGACCCGGCCAGCCGCTTCGTCCCCGGTATAATCGGCATCATGGTGTTCCTGTCGGTGCTGGTGCTCGCCTCTGCCTTGGTTCTGGGCAACGCGATCGAACAGTGGCGCTTGAGCCACAGCGTTCAGATCACTGTCGAAGTGCCGCCTAGCGCCGCGTCGGGAGGGGCGGTCGAAAGCGTCATCGAGGTCCTGGCCGCGACACCCGGTGTGACCGAGGCCCGGCGTTTGAGCGGTGACAAGGTGAGCGAGCTGCTGTCCCCGTGGATCGGCAACGACCTTGATATCACCGAACTGCCGCTGCCGGTGCTGATCGATGTCCGGCTTGATCGCCCCGGCGCGGTCGATGCGGAGGCGCTGCAGGCGCTGCTGGATCAGGAGATACCCGGCATTCGCGTCGACGACGGCCGACGCTGGCTGCAGCCGATCCGCGCGACGGCGCGCACGCTTCAACTGGTCGCCGGCATCGTCCTGCTGCTGATCGCCGGCGGCGCAATCGCGACCATCATCTTCATGACGCGGACCGGTCTGGCGGTGCATCACGACACCATCGCCATCCTGCATCTCGTCGGTGCGAAGGACGCATACGTTGCCCGGCAGTTCCAGGCCCAGGCTTTACGGCTGGCGCTTTATGGTGGTGTGCCGGGTCTGGTGGTCGCCGGCCTGTGCATCGCGCTGGTCGGCCGTCTGGCGGGCCAACTGGAGGCGCCGCTGTTGCCACAGCTCAGCCTCGGCCTGCACGGCTGGATCGCGCTGGCTGCCGTGCCGCTTGTTGCCGCCGTCATCGCGGTAATCACGGCACGCGCCACCGTGATGGCGACCTTGCAACGTCTGCCATGACCCGGCGCCGCGGCAGATGGTTTCGCCGGTTTCTGGTGCTGGCCGTCCTCCTGGCCTTGGCCTGGGCGGCCGGTTTTATCTGGTTCGTCAACAACTTACCGAGCGCGCCGACCGACGACACGACACCGACCGATGCCATTGTGGTGCTGACCGGCGGCGCCGACCGGCTGACGACCGGCCTTGGCCTATTGGATCAGGAACTGGCGGAAACGCTCTTCATTTCCGGGGTCTACACCGGCGTCGACGTGGCGACGATCCTGGCCCTGGACGATCAGGCACCGGCCAAACTGGCCTGTTGCATCGAGCTGGGCCATAGCGCCCAGCATACGGTTGGCAACGCAGCGGAGACCGCGGCCTGGATGGCCGAAAGCGGGCGTTCCTCGCTCAGGCTGGTCACCGCCGCCTATCACATGCCGCGCAGCCTTGTGCTGTTCCATCGTTCGATGCCGGACATCACCATCGTGCCGCATCCGGTGTTCCCGGCGAGCGTCGACCTGGATGCCTGGTGGTACGACACCGACACCTTCTCTCTGCTGGCCGGCGAATACAGCAAGTACCTGGTGAGCCAAGCTTGGCCGGTTCTATGACGGCACTCAGATCGGCCCTGTTCAACGGCTTGATGATCGGCTCGATGATCATCGCCGGCATTCTGTGCCTGCCGATCCTGGTGATCAGCCGAAAGGCGGCACGTTGGATCACGTTGACCTGGTGCCGCTGGATGTTCTGGCTGCTTCGTCATGTCGTCGGCCTGTCCGTCGAAGTCACGGGCACCGAGCATATCGTCGACGGCCCGGCGATTTACGCCGCCAAGCACCAGTCGGCCCTGGAGACATTCAAGCTGCCGCTGGTTCTGCCCCAGGCCGACATCGTTCTGAAGCGTGAACTCCTCATGATCCCGGTCGTCGGCTGGTTCATGGCGTCGGTCGGCACCGTGCCAGTCGACCGGGGCGCTGGTGCGCGCGCCTTGCGCGCCATGTTGAAACGCGCGCGCGCATCGGTCGCCGGCGGCCGTTCGCTGCTGATCTTTCCCGAAGGTACGCGCACCGCGCCGGACACACGCCGGCCGTTCCATCCAGGCGTTGCCGCGCTCTATGGCGACCTCGGCTTGCCGGTCGTGCCGATTGCCTTGAACACCGGCCTCTTTTGGAGTCGGCGTGCGTTCCGGAAACGACCGGGTGTCGCCCGCATCACGTTTCTGCCGCCGATCGTGCCGGGACTCGACAGGCGTAAATTCGTCGAAGCGTTGGAGCAGCGCATACACGACACCAGCGAACAACTCACCGGTACCGCCTTGTAATTTTGGGTATGCCTACAATTTGTGACACCAAATCAAGAGGTTAAGCCGTGCGCGACTCGGGATGAAGCAGTGGAAACAAATATAGAACACTGGCATGCTTTTCCAGCTTGGCGTATGCTATGTGGTCCCCGCAATGACCAACCGACCGTGACCAACCGATAGAAACGAGACGTTGATGAGCCTCTCGCCTACGCCGATCGCTCTGCAGATCTGGGACATGAAATACCGCCTGAAGGCAGCCGATGGATCGGCCGTCGACGGCAGCGTTGAAGACAGCTGGCGCCGGGTCGCCGCCGCCCTCGCCGAGGTCGAGCCGGAGGGCGAGCGCCAGCAACGCGCCGATGATTTCTATGAGGCGATGTCCGGCTTCAAGTATCTGCCCGCCGGGCGCATCCTGGCCGGCGCCGGGACGGATCGGAACGTCACGCTCTTCAACTGCTTTGTCATGGGCACGATCCCCGACGACATGGGTGGCATCTTCGATCATCTGAAAGAAGCCGCGCTGACCATGCAGGCCGGCGGCGGCATCGGTTATGACTTCTCGACGCTCAGGCCCAAAGGTGCGCCGGTCAAAGGCGTCGGCGCCGATGCCTCCGGCCCGCTGACCTTCATGGACGTGTGGGACGCCATGTGCCGGACCATCATGAGCGCGGGCCACCGGCGCGGCGCGATGATGGCGACCATGCGCTGCGATCATCCCGATATCGAAGCCTTTATCGATGCCAAGCGCGATCCCGGCCGGCTGCGCATGTTCAACCTGTCGGTGCTGGTCACCGATGACTTCATGGCCGCGGTGAAGGCCAATGACGCCTGGGAGCTGACGTTTGACGGCGTCGTCTTCAAGACGCTGTCGGCACGCGAGCTGTGGGACAAGATCATGCACGCGACCTATGCCTATGCCGAGCCGGGCGTGATCTTCATCGACCGCATCAACCGCCGCAACAACCTGCACTACGCCGAGACGATCAGCGCGACGAACCCATGTGTCACGGCGGAAACCTGGGTGCAGACGGCGGACGGCCCGCGCCAGGTTCAGGACCTGATAGGCCGGCCCTTCCGCGCCCTCGTCAATGGCGAAGCATGGCCAAGCGGCGACGCCGGCTTTTTCGTAACGGGCCACAAGCGTGTGCATCGGCTCAGAACGAAGGAAGGATTTACGCTCGATCTGACGGCGGACCACCCGGTCGCCCGGGTGACCGAGCGGACGCGTTACCGCACCGAATGGGCGTGGACGCAGGCGACGGCGCTGGAGGTCGGCGACGAGGTCGTGCTTAACGATCACCACTCGGCGGCAGGCTGGGAAGGCACCGGTTACTCCAAGCATGAGGGGTATCTAATCGGCCTCCTTCTGGGTGACGGCACCTTGAAGGAGGACAAGGCCGTGTTATCCGCATGGCCGGGCGCGATGGTCGCCAATGGCGGTATGGAGCGTCCGGGTGTCGTCGCGATCATGGCCGCCGCCGAGGAAGCAGCCCGCACATTGCCCCATCGCGCGGACTTCCAGGGCTGGATCGATGTTCCCGGCCGCGGCGAGATGCGGCTTGCTCTCGGCGCTTTGAAGACGCTTGCACGCGAACTCGGTATGGCGCCAGGCAACAAAGGGGTTACGCCCGCCATAGAACAGGCCTCGTCCGAGTTCGCTGCGGGATTTCTGCGGGGATTGTTCGACGCCGATGGCAGCGTGCAGGGCACGCAATCGAAGGGTGTCAGCATCCGACTGGCGCAGAGCAGCATGGATGTTCTCGCCGCAGTACAGCGCATGCTGATTCGGTTGGGCATCGTCTCGACCATCTACCGGGAACGGCGGCCAGCAGGCCCGCGTCCGCTGCCGGACGGACACGGGGGCGCTAAGCTCTACGACGTCGCCGCCCAGCACGAACTGGTGATCTCCGGCGAAAACATGACGCGTTTCGCTGAGATCATTGGTTTTTCTGATTCCGACAAGGCCGGGCGTCTCGCTTTCTTGACCGCGAACTATCGGCGCAGACTGAACCGCGAGCGCTTTGTCGCGACCATTGCCTCGCTAGATGAGCTTGGCGAAGAGACCGTCTTCGACGTCCAGGTTCCCGGCATCAATGCGTTCGATGCCAACGGTCTCGTTGTTCACAATTGCGGTGAACAGCCGCTGCCGCCTTATGGCGCCTGCCTGCTGGGCTCGGTCAATCTGGCGCGGCTGATCCAAAACCCGTTCGACGACGACGCCGCGCTCGACGAAGAGGCGCTCGACCGCACGGTGACGACAGCCGTGCGCATGATGGACAACGTGGTCGAGGTCTCGCGCTTTCCGCTTGAAGCGCAGCGTCAGGAGGCCGAAGCCAAGCGGCGCATCGGGCTTGGTGTCACCGGACTGGCCGATGCGCTGATCATGATGCAGGCACGTTACGGCAGCGATCGCGCGCTCGAACTGACCGAGGCCTGGATGGCGCGGCTGAGGCGCGCGGCCTATCTCGCCTCGGTCGAACTCGCCAAGGAGCGCGGCCCCTTCCCGCTTTATGAGCGCGACGCCTATATGGCGAGCGAGACGATTCAGGAGCTCGACGACGATGTGCGCGCGGCGATCGCCGAACACGGCATCCGCAACGCACTTGTTACGTCGATCGCGCCGACCGGCACCATCTCGCTCTTTGCCGACAATGTCTCGTCGGGCCTGGAGCCGGTCTTTGCCTTCAGCTATCAGCGCAACGTCCTGATGCCCGACGGCAGCCGAAAGACCGAGGAGGTCTCCGACTATGCGGTCCGTCTTTATCGGCGCCTCAAGGGCAATGGCGGTCCGCTGCCCGACTACTTCGTCGACGCCCAGACGCTCTCGCCCAGCGATCACGTGCGCATGCAGGCGGCGGTCCAGAAGTATGTCGACAGCTCGATCTCCAAGACCATCAACTGTCCTGAGGACATGTCCTTCGACGACTTCAAGGACATTTATCTCCAGGCCTATGAGACCGGTTGCAAGGGCTGCACCACCTACCGGCCCAACGAGGTGACCGGCGCTGTTCTCGAGCTGAAACAGGACCCGCCGGACGAACCGCGCCTGCCGTTCGAGGAGCCGTCAAGCGACAAACCCGCCGACGCCTTTGAAGCCGGCGGCGTCGTTTACATGACGCGCCCGCTCGACCGGCCGGAGGTTCTGCCGGGCCAGACCTATAAGCTGCGCTGGCCGGAATCCGATCACGCCATCTATCTCACCGTGAACGATGTGGTGCGCGACGGCAGACGGCGGCCGTTCGAGATCTTCATCAATTCGAAGAACATGGACCACTACGCCTGGACGCTCGGCCTGACGCGCATGATCAGCGCGGTCTTCCGGCGCGGCGGCGATGTTAGTTTCGTGGTCGAGGAACTGAAAGCCGTGTTCGACCCGCGCGGCGGCCAATGGGTCGACGGCCATTATGTGCCTTCGCTTCTGGCGGCCATTGGCGAGGTCATCGAGAAACACATGATCAACATCGGCTTCCTGCACGTCGAATCCGATGACTCGAACATCGAGATCCTGGCGCGCGCCGCCGGCGAGCACGGCGGCCGGTCACCGGAACTGTGTCCGCGCTGTAGCCAGCCTAGTCTAATTCATCAGGAAGGCTGCAACCTCTGCACCTCCTGCGGTTTCTCGAAGTGCGCGTGAGCGCCTAAGACAATGTGGATCATGGTCGCCGGCCCCTACCGCTCCGGCGCGAAGGACGACACGGCTCGCGCCGCCAATCTCGAAGCGATGAACCGGGCAGCGCTGAATGTTTGGCGGCTCGGGCACGTGCCCGTGATTGGCGTCAACATGGCGCTACCGATGATCGAAGCAGCGGACGATGACTGCTACGACGACGTCATGACCCCGGTCTCCCTGGCGCTCGCTGAGCGCTGCGACGCGATCTTAAGGATTGGCGGCCCGTCAGGCGGCGCCGACAAGGAGGTCGACGTCATCCGCGCCATGGGCGGCCAAGTGTTTACCGATATCGCGGACGTGCCTAAGGCCTGACTACGGCGTGGTCTCCGCGTAGAGGTCGCTTTCGACACCCAGGTAGCCATCCCAGGCGAACCAGTAGGCGATATGGCCGGGCACCCGCGCCAGGCGCGTGCCGTCTGGCCCGGTTAGCGCGTCTTCGCCGATCTGCCACACACCGTCCGATGCCGCGAGGTTTCCGGGGTCGTCGCTGGCGGTGAAGGTCCTGCCGTCTCTGTCATAGGCGCGCACGGTGCGTGTCGCGGCATCGCCGATCAAGACGACATCGCGCATGCCGACCGCGTCGTTGATGACCGCGCCGCCCTCGAAGGCTTTGATCGGCCAGGCCTTTGACGCCGCGACATTGCGGATGCCGAACACATAGTCTTTTTGACGCAGGTCTTCTTCGTCGACGAGCGCCGGGAACATCAGGTCCGGACTGGCGAAGTAGTCACTGTAAACGACACCGGAGCGATAATCGCGCAGGTGCCCGGTCTCAAGTGACAACACGCGGGTCTCGGGATTTTGTGTCTGCCAGTCCTGCCACGACGTGATGGTGACCGGGCGGATCTTGAGTTCGATACCACTGTCCAGCAACGGCCCGCTGACCGGTTTGCCGGTGAACTGGTTCCACAAGCTGTCGGTCTGGCGATCAAACATCAGCTTGTTGGACCGATAGAGAAATCCGGACGAACCGAACACGAAAGTTTCGTCATACCCTTCGACATCGGTTTCGAACAGGATGCCTGCGCCGCACAGGGTGCAATAGGCGAGCGCCACCGGCACACCGCCGATGACGTCGTTGAACATCTCGTGCCAGCCCATGATGCGCAGCGGATAGGCGCGGGCATCACCGTTGATCTCGACACCGAACACCAGGTCGTCGTCCTTGAGGTAGTCCGCTTCATCGGCCGCGATCAGGTCGGGGTTGTCGAGCGAGGGAATACCGTCGACGCGCACACCGCCCCAGGTGATCTCCTCGAACCGGATTGCCATGTTCTCCGGCAGCGAACGTTCGCCGCCGAGAAAACGCAGGAAGGCGGGGTCGATGCTCTCGAAAACCTGAAGCTTGATGTCGCGGAAACTGGGATGGGGTTCGACCTCCGGGTGGGCCTGTTGCCACAGCATGGCATCGAACCAGCCGTCGACCTCAGCGCCGGTCAGTGCCTCGAAGGCCGCGGGCAGGGTGGGATCGTCGCGCCAGAAACGCATGGCCAAGATCAGAACGGCCGCGGCATCGGGCTCGCCATGCTCAACGATGCGCTGCACGGCGAGCATACGGACCGGTGGCGGGCCGAAGATGAGGTCGTGACTGGCGCGATCGAGACCTTGGCCATCGGGCGCGGCCCTGGCCTGCCCGACACCGGCAACCAAACAAACGAGCGCGAGACCGCACAGCACACGGGCCGGTCTTCTCATACGGCAACTCCTAGAGCGGATCATGGTTAAGTGGAACCGTCTGTCGGTTCCACCAAATCAGGATCTGCTCTAGACGCGATCCCACGGCAGAAGATGGCATGTCAGCGCCGCCGTTCCACCCCGTCTCACCGTGATGTGTTGCAGTGTGTAGGACGCGTCAGGCCGTGCGCCGGCCCTTCTTCTTCGGCTGTGCGGGACGCAGCAGCTTGAACACCGCCTGTTCGGCAAAGAGATTGGCCTGGCCGACCTGATCGCCGCGAATCAAGGTGACGTCCCGGTCTTTGGAAAGGCCGTAGCCGAGCTCAATTGTAATGCCGAGGATCTTGGTCAGATCGACGAAGTCCCGGACCGTGCACGGATGGATGTTCTGCGTTTCGAACCAGGGGGTGGCAAGCGCGCGCGTGTGCGGCATGCGCCCGCGCGACAGCACCGACATCCGCGCCTGCCACTGGCCGTAGTTCAGGAACGAAACGATAGCCGTGTCGGCGATCCGGAGCATCTGCAGCAAGACCTCGCGCGGTTTGCGCACCGCTTGCAAGGTCTGGCTCAAGATGACGTAGTCGAAGCTGTCATCGGGGTAATCGACCAGATGCCGGTCGGCATCGCCCTGCACGGCCGACAGGCCGCGCGCGACGCAGGCGTTGACGCCCTTCTGCGAAATCTCCATGCCGCGCCCGTCGCAGCCCTTCTGGTTGACCAGATAGTCGAGCAAGGCGCCATCGCCGCAGCCGACGTCCATAAGCCGCGTCTCCGGTTCGATCATGCTGGCGACCAGCGCCAGGTCGGGCCTCAGACCAAACTCGTTATCGCCCAGGGTGAAACGGGACTTGGCGCCAACGAGTAGGCTCATGACTCGCCGTCCCGGGGGCAATGCCGCGCGACGCTGCCCAGGAATCCATCGACGATCTCGAACAGCTCGGGCTCGTCGAGCAGAAAGGCGTCATGGCCGCGCTCGGATTCGATTTCGACGAAACTCACGTTCGCGGCGGCACGGTTCAGGGCGCGCACGACTTCTTTGCTTTCGCTGGTCGGAAACAGCCAGTCGCTGGTGAAGCTGACCAGAAGGAAACGCACATCGGTTTCGTGATAGGCGCGCGCGAGATCGCGGTCGAACTCCGCCTCCAGGTCGAAGTAGTCCATGGCGCGGGTGATGTAGAGATAGGCGTTGGCGTCGAACCGATCGACGAAACTGGCGCCCTGGTAACGCAGATAACTCTCGACCTGGAAATCCGCGTCGAAGCCGTAGGACTTCGAGGCGCGGTCCTGCAGGCTGCGGCCGAACTTGCTCCACAGCGCGGGTTCGGAGAGATAGGTGATGTGCGCGGCCATGCGCGCGACCGACAGGCCGGCCTCCGGGCGCTTGCCTTCGTTGTAATAGAAGCCGCGACACCAATCGGGATCGGCCATGATGGCTTGGCGCCCGACCTCGTGAAACGCGATGTTCTGGGCCGAATGGCGCGCGGCGCCGGCAATCGAGACGGCGCTCGCAATGCGATCGCCATGATAGGCCGCCCAGGCGAGCACCTGCATGGCGCCCATCGAACCGCCGATGACACACATCACACGGCTGATGCCAAGTTCCTCCAACAGCATGCGCTGGACCTCGACCATGTCGCGGATGGTGATGACCGGGAAGCTCAGCCCATAGAGTTCGCCGGTCTCGGGATCGATCGCGGCGGGGCCGGTGGTGCCCATGCAGCCGCCCAGGCAATTCGGGCAGATGACGAAATAGCGGTCGGTGTCGATCGGTTTGCCGGGGCCGACCATCAGTTCCCACCAGCCGGACTTGCCGGTCACCGGATGACTGCCGATGACAAACTGGTCGCCGGTCAAGGCATGGCAGATCAAGACGACGTTGGATTTGTCGGCGTTGAGTTCGCCCCAGGTCTGGTAGGCAACGGTCACCGGACCCAGCATGGCGCCCGATTCCAGACGAATCGGCGCCCCGTCGTTCAGCACGGCGCGCGGCCCGGGCAGGTCTTCCTGAAGCGTATGGACGGCGGCGACCGTCTGTTTCATGGGCGTTAGCCCCGCAATGGTTTCAGCCGATTGGCGCGTCAGTCTCGCTGGCGGCGGAGCAGCCGTTAGCTAGGCACCGCCCCCATCTATGTCAATGTTTTCTTTGATTTTCCAGAGAAGCCTACGCTATCAGTATCGGCTTCCCAGGGCAGCCGGACAACTGACGCCCATGTGCGCCGCTGAAAAATCGCTGGCGGACCTGCGTCGCGAAATCGACGCGGTCGACGACCAGATGCATGATTTGATCATACGTCGCGCCGAGTTGACGCTTGGTGTCAAGGCGGCGAAGGCGCGCGCGAACAACCACGTCTATCTGCGACTGGGACGCGAAGCCCAGATCCTGCGCCGGCTGGCAGCGCGCCACAGCGGCAACTACCCGCTCGGCGCCCTCGTGCGTATCTGGCGCGAGGTGCTGTGCGCGCAGATCCCCGTCCAGGGCCCGTTCGAGATCGCGGTCGCGACAACCGGTGATATCGGTCTGTGGGATACAGCGCGCGACCATTTCGGCTCGAATACCGCCATGCATGGCTACGACACGAGCGAAGCCGCCCTGGACGCCGTCACCGATGGCAGCGCGACCCTTGCCGTTCTGCCTGAACCCACAGCCGATGCCGGCTGGTGGCCCCATTTGATGGCGGCAGCGGGACCGCTGATTCTGATGAAGCTGCCCTTCATTGCCATGGAGCGCCGCGACGTGGTGCCGACGACAGCTTACGTCGTCGGTCTAGTGCCGTCGGAACCGAGCGATGACGATGTCACGGTCATCGTCTCTCGCGCCGCCGATGATCTGGGCCCGGCGCTCCACGGCCTCGACATGGAGCCGCATGTGTTGCGTTCCTGGCCCGGGCTCGCCGTGGCCGAGGTGGCGGGTTTCCTGACCGCCGATGACGACCGCGTGCGAGCCCTGCAACAAGCCTGCGCCGATGCGACCATTCTGGGCGCCTACCCCGTCCCCCTGACTCCGTTTGCCGGAGACGCCTCATGACCGCGCCGACACCGCGACCCGGCATCATGGAGATCAGTCCCTATGTGCCGGGCAAGAGCGGCCCGGCCGACGGCGACGATCGTCCGGTGATCAAGCTTTCTTCCAACGAATCGGCCCTGGGGCCGAGCCCCAAGGCTGTCGAAGCTGCCAAGGCGGCGGCCGAGACCATGGTGCGCTACCCCGATGGCGGCGCGACCGCGTTGCGTGAGGCGATTGGCGCCCATCACGGCCTTGACCCCGCGCGGATCATCTGCGGTGCGGGTTCCGATGAACTGCTCGAAATGATCCCGCGCGCCTATGCCGGCACCGGCGACGAGGTGCTGTTCAGTCAGTACGGCTTCGCCATGTATCCGATTGCGACCCACGCGGTCGGCGCCACGCCGGTGACGGCACCGGAGACCGACTATCACACCGATGTCGACGCCATGCTGGATCGGGTCAGCGAACGCACGAAGATCGTGTTCCTGGCCAACCCGAACAATCCGACCGGCAGCTATATCGGCCGCGATCAGGTTCACCGCCTGCGCGCCGGCCTGCCGGACGACGTTCTTCTGGTCCTGGATTCCGCCTATGCGGAGTTTGTCGACCACGACGACTACAGCGCCGGGCGTGAACTGGTCGATGTCGGCGAGAACACGGTGATGACGCGGACGTTTTCGAAGATCTACGCGCTCGCCGGTCTGCGTATCGGCTGGCTCTATGGCCCGCCGGCGATCGTCGACGTGTTGAACCGCATCCGCTCGCCGTTCAACGTCTCCGCTGTCGCCATCGCCGCCGCGACCGCCGCCATCGACGACCACGAGCACGTGGCGCAAGCGCGCGAACACAACAGGTTATGGCTGCCGCGCCTGACCCAGTCGCTACGCGGCCTGGGCCTTACCGTTCATCCCAGCGTGGTGAACTTCTTGCTGGTTCAGTTCCCTGGCGGCGAAGCACAGGCCAAAGCGGCCGAGGACTTCCTGGCCGCGCGGCGCATCTTTGTCCGCAACCTCGTCGCCTACGGCCTGCCCGATTGCCTGCGCATCAATCTGGGCCTGGATCACGAGATGGCCGCCCTGATCGATGCGCTCGGCGACTTCATGGAGAACGCATGAGCGACGAACCCATGTTCGACACCGTCTGCCTGATCGGCATCGGTCTGATTGGCTCTTCCCTGGCCCGGGTCATGCGCCGCGATGGTCTGGCGCGCCATGTCATCGCCTGCGCGCGCACCGACGAGACGCTGGCCAAGGTGGCCGAACTCGACCTGGCCGACGAAACGTCCAAGGATTTGGGCAAGGCGGTTGAGAACGCGGACCTCGTCGTCATCTCGACGCCCATCGGCACCAATGGCGCGATTGCCGAGACCATCGCCCCGCATTTGAAACCGGGCGCCATCGTGACCGATGTCGGCTCGGTCAAACAGGCGGTCATCGCCGCTGTCGGCCCGCACATCCCCGAAGGCGTTCACTTCGTGCCCGGCCATCCGCTGGCGGGCACGGAAAACACCGGCCCCGAGGCTGGCTTTGCTGAATTGTTCGAAGGCCGCTGGTGCGTCCTGACGCCTGACGAAAAGACCGATTCCGACGCGGTCGACAAGGTCGCCGAGCTGTGGCACCGCGCCGGATCGAAGGTCGACATGATGGATGCCGAACACCATGACTGGGTGCTTGCCCTGACGTCGCATCTGCCGACCCTGATCGCTTTCAATATCGTCGGCACGGTGGCGGATCTCGAAGACAGCACCAAGCAGGAGGTCATCAAGTATTCGGCCACCGGCTTCCGCGACTTCACCCGCATCGCCGCCCAGGACCCCGTCATGTGGCGCGACGTTTACCTGAACAACCGCGAGGCCGTCCTGGACATGCTGCAGCGATTCAGCGAGGACCTGTCGCGCCTGCAACGCGCCATCCGCTGGGGCGAAGCCGACATGCTGGAAGACCTGTTCCGCCGCAGCCGCGACGTGCGCCGCAACATCATCGACGCCGGTCAGGCGTAGCGTTTTTTCTTTAGTTGCGGCACCGGCCCACTCCCCCGCCTCCGGGGCAAAACGCCGAAAGGCGTTTTCGCCGAGGCCACCCCGAGGATGCTGCCATGGGTGGCCGGGCGGGGGAGTGGGCCGGCAAGGTCAGCGCCCTAAAGCAACATATCCGGCGGCAGCACGGGCGGTACCGGCATCAGCGGCACCGGGCCGACAAAGAGCGTACCGTTCTGAACGGTGACCGGCACGCTCAGCCGCCGTTCGCCCGTCTCCGCGTCCTGGTCGGCCATGACATCCAGGACGGTCGAGGCGATCGACGCCTGATTGCGTGAGACCGACCCGACATCGACGAGGGCGTCGATCAGATCGTTGTAACCGACAATGTCGGCGGTAAAGGCGCCGACCGGGCGAAACCCCTGATCGACGGCCACGGTGCCGTCGGCCTCGATATCGAGCGGCGGCCAATCGAGCTTGAACGACAGGACATCCAGCACGCCACCGGTATCGCGCCAGACCGCGAGGCGGTCGCGCACCGGCCCACCGGACGGCACGGCGCCGGTTAAGCGCAAGGCGGCCGCCAGAAACGGCACCTCGCCGGAAAACGGCTCGGGCATACGCGCCACAAATCCCAGATCGTCAATCTGAACGAACAGATCGTGCGCCTGGCCACCATCGACCTGCTCGGCTTCGACCAGGATCCGGCCAGCGGTAATCGGCGCCTGGTTCTGTTCGACGGTGATAACAGCGTCCAGTGTCTCCGTTGTGACCTTGCTCGCGCGACCGTTGAATATCTCGACCTGACCGAGCGCTTTCGAGGACTGCACCAGCACCATGCGCGGCTGGTCGCCGGCGTTGATGTAGATGCGCTGCTCCTCCGGCAGATCGAGCTGGATACGGTCGAACTCCCAGGGAAGATACCGTGCGACCAGCCAGGCGCCGGACCAGGTCGCCGCCTGGCCTTCGCCGTGCCAGACGATCTCCGGCGTCGTAATCCGGATGTTCATGCCGAACGGAAAACCCGAGACCTCGGTGGCCGCATAGGTCGCGTGCCAATCCTTGTCGGGCTCGATCGCGGCCCAGGCGGCGATCCAATCCTCGGACCGCCCGGCCAGGACAAACCAGAACACGGTATAGGCGACGGCCAAAAGGACCAGAACGGCGATAGGCCATTTCAAGAAGCGCATGGCTCCTTATATCCTGCCGCCCCCTTGCCCGCGACCATCATCAGCCTTATGTGGCGTGGCACATGCCTGGGACTAGGGGACATGACCGATCGTTGGACTGAGCCGAACGGCGACATATGGGTCTTCGGCTACGGCTCGCTGATCTGGCGGCCGGGCTTTGACTATGTCCTGCGCCGACAGGCGCTGATCCACGGCTATCACCGGTCATTCTGTATCTTTTCCCACTATCACCGCGGCACGCCGGAAAAGCCCGGATTGGTGCTCGGCCTGGACCGTGGGGGGTCGTGCCGGGGCGTCGTCTATCGGGTTACCGCCCAGAATGCATCCGGTGTGATCGACTACCTGGACGCGCGCGAACGGGTCACCGACGTCTATCACCAGGCATGGGTGGCGGCGAAAACCGACCACGGGACAGTCAAGGCGCTGGCCTATGTGCCGCGCTATCGCACCCACCCGCAATATGCCGGCAAGCTGGAACCGGAGCGCGCCGCCGATCTGATCGCCCACGGTGTCGGCAATTCAGGTCCCGGCTGGGAATACCTGGAGCACACCGTCAACCATCTGGACGAACTGGGCATCCGTGATCGGAGCCTGGCGGACCTGCATCAGCGGGTCAGGACGATTCGCAGCCGAAGACGGCGGTAACCGCTGGCCTGGAAGGCCAACGCTTAGCTGGCATCACCGGCCCGCTCCCCCTCCCGGCCACCCATGGCAGTATCCTCTGGGTGGCCGGGAGGGGGAGCGGGCCGGCACCGATTGCGCGTGAGCAAAGCTACCTATTCGGCGTTGTCGGAGGGATAGACGCCCCAGAGCGAGGCCATGGGCAGCCAGCCCTTGGCGCCACTCATATCGACGCGGCACCAATCGTCTTCGCAGGACAGAAGCGTCCCCTGGACGCCTGGTTCGGCGCGGAACACGGGGAAGGCGCTATCCGACGGGTCTTCGCGCGCGGTTGCCAAATTGACGCCATCGACCATGACCGTGCGCTGGCCCGACAGCATGACCCGGTGCACCCAGCCCACGGTGCCCTCGATATCCTGGATCTTACGCCACTGGTCGTACTCGGCGATGATCTCGACCGGCAGGCCCTTGCGGGTGTAGACCCACTCGACCGGATAGGCCTGACCCGGACCGGCGCGCATGTTGACCTCATCGGCCTTCAACGACGCGAACCGCGGCAACGGCAGATCCTGGGCCTCGGTACCGGTCAAGCCGACGAACGTGCCGATAAGAAAAACCGCTACGGCAGTGCTCAGGTTGCGTTGTCCGGCATAAATGTATTTGCTAAAGAACGCGCGCACGCCGGCCGACAAATAATTGACGCGCATCCTGGTACCTGGGAGTGACATGTCCCGTAAACGTCCCCTTGTAATCGTGACCCGCAAATTGCCCGACGTCATCGAGACGCGGATGATGGAACTGTTTGATACGCGGCTCAACGATGACGATCATCCCATGAGCCGCGACGAACTGGTCGAGGCGGTCAAAACGGCCGATATCCTGGTGCCGACCCTGACCGACCGTATCGATAAAGGCATCCTGGCCCAGGCCGGCGAGAACCTGCGCCTGATCGCCAACTTCGCCACCGGCGTCGATCATATCGATTTGGCGGCCGCCCGTGAACGGGGCATTACCGTCACCAACACGCCGGGCGTGCTGACCGAAGACACCGCCGACATGACGATGGCGCTGATCCTGGCCGTCATCCGCCGGGTCAGCGAGGGCGAGCGCCTGATTCGCGATGGCGAGTGGACCGGTTGGGGGCCCAACTTCATGCTCGGCCACCGGCTGTGGGGCAAGCGGCTCGGCATCATCGGCATGGGCCGCATCGGTTCCGCCGTCGCGCGCCGCGCCCGGGGCTTCGGCCTCTCGATCCACTACCACAACCGGCGCCAGCTTCCCGAGGCCGCGGAAAACGCGCTGGAGGCGACCTATTGGGAAAGCCTCGATCAGATGCTGGCGCGCATGGACATCATCTCGGTCAACTGCCCGCATACGCCGGCGACTTTTCACCTGCTCTCGGCGCGTCGTCTGAAACTTCTGAAAGAGACCGCCGTCGTGGTCAACACCTCGCGCGGCGAGGTTATCGACGAGCAGGCTCTGACCCGGATTTTGCGCGACAAGGCGATCGCTGGCGCCGGCCTTGACGTCTTCGAGCACGAGCCGGCGGTCAATCCCAAGCTCCTGGCGCTCAACAACGTCGTCCTGCTGCCCCATATGGGTTCGGCCACCATCGAGGGCCGGATCGACATGGGCGAAAAGGTCATCATCAACATCAAGACCTTCGTCGACGGCCACAAACCGCCGGACCGGGTCATCGATACGCTGCTCTAAGGCAGGCTCCGCGTTCAAACGAACAGTGTCTGGCCTTCCGGCTCGGTCTGGCCGAAGAAGGTGACGAGGCCGCTGACTTCGATCGCGATGTCGTCGCGCAGATCGTCGGCCATCATGTCCTCGGCCTTCAGGCCGGCCTCGCAGACCATGAAGGCGACGTCCATCGCATCGCAGGACTGCAGCAGCGTCTCGAAGTCGGCGATGTTCCGCTCCTTCAAATGATCGTCCCATTCGGCACCCGACAAATTCACCCAGCCATCGGGACGGCGCAGCGCCTGGGTGGCGCCCATGGTGAAGAAAAGCGTGACCGGCCGATCGACGGCCGCGGCGGCCGCCGCCATCATCAGCGCATAGTGGACACGTCCGAAATCGCCGGAATGAACGACGATGGAAAGGCGCCCCTGGTTGGCGGCAGTCTCAGACATGGACGTGACCCGAGAGGTCCTTGATCGTCGCCTGCGGCCCGCATAGGGCGCAGTCGGGATCAGCACCATAGCTGACCCGCCGGAACTCGGTGCCCAGCGCGTCATAGATCACCAGTGTGCCGTCCAAACGCTCGCCGAGCTCCAGGATCTCCTTCAGGACCTCAACCGCCTGGAGCGAGCCCATAACGCCCGCAATGGCGCCCAGGATGCCAGCCTCCGAACACGTCGGGATGACACCGTCGGGCGGCGGATTGGGGAACAGGCAGCGGTAACAGGGGTGTTCGCCGTCTTCAAACGCGCGAAACGTGGTCAACTGACCGTCGAACCGCAGCATGGCCGCGCTGACCAGCGGTTTTTTCGCCAGGAAAGAGGCGTCGTTGATCAGATAGCGGGTCGCAAAGTTGTCGGTGCCGTCGCAGACGAGATCATAGCCGGCGACGATGTCGAGCGCGTTGTCGGCCTCGAACCGTTCGTGGTGCAGGATGACCTCGACCTCGGGATTGAGTGCTTCAACCGCCTGGCGCGCGCTTTCGGTCTTCGCGACGCCGACACGGTCGGTCGTATGGATGACCTGACGCTGCAGGTTGGAGAAGTCGACGTCGTCGTTGTCGACAACGCCCAGGGTGCCCACACCGGCAGCGGCCAGGTACATCAGAAGCGGCGCGCCAAGCCCGCCGGCGCCGATTACCAAGACCTTGGCCTGCATCAGCTTGGTCTGGCCGATGCCCCCGACCTCCGGCATGACGATGTGGCGGGCGTAGCGCTGAAGCTGCGCTTCGGTGAAGTCGGCGATATCCATCAGGCAGTCCCCGTCGATCCATGGCCGCCGGCGCCGCGCGCCGTGTCGTCCAGGACGTCGACCTCGACAAGTTCGGCCCGTGTCACCGGCGCGATAACCATCTGTGCGATACGCATGCCCCGTTCTATCACGAACGGCTCGCTGCCCAGGTTGATCAGGATAACCATGACCTCCCCGCGATAATCCGCATCAATCGTGCCCGGGGTGTTGAGCACCGTCACGCCATGTTTGGCGGCCAGGCCCGAACGCGGCCTGACCTGGGCCTCATAGCCTACGGGCAGCGCGATCGACAGGCCTGTCGGCACCAGGGCGCGTTCGTGCACGTTCAGATCGATCGGTTCATCGACAGCCGCCCGCAGGTCAAGGCCGGCGGCATCCGCCGTCGCATAGGCCGGCAAGTCCAGGCCCTGGCCGTGGGCGAGCCTTAAGACGTTAACCTCCAGGCTCACGCGGCAAGCCGTTCGGCGATGCGTTGTGCGAGTTCTCGGGCGACCTCGGCCTTTGTCATGCGCGGCCAATCCTCGACCCCGTCGGCCGAGACCAGATGGACGCTGTTGTCGTCACCGCCGAAGGTGCCTGTTCCCACCGAGACATCGTTGGCGACGATCCAGTCACAGCCCTTACTGGCCAGCTTGCCCTTGGCGTAAGCAACGACATCGCCGGTTTCGGCGGCAAAGCCGATGACCAGACGCGGCCGGCGGTCGTTGCGCCCGGCAAGGGTCGCCAGGATGTCCGGGTTCTCCGCCATCTCCAGAACCGGCGCGCCATCGCCGTTCTTCTTGAGCTTGGTCGAGGCCTCGCGGGCGACACGCCAATCGGCGACGGCGGCGGCACAGACCGCAACATCGGCCGGCAGCGCATCGTCGCAGGCCGCCAGCATGTCCCGGGCGGTCTCGACATGAATTACATGCACGCCGCATGGGTCCGGTTGGGCGGTCGGCCCAGAGACAAGGGTGACCCGCGCGCCAAGGGTGGCGCACGCCGCGGCGATCGCATGGCCCTGCTTGCCGGAAGATCGGTTGGCGATATAGCGCACGGGGTCGATCGGTTCATAGGTCGGCCCGCTGGTGACCAAGGCGTGCAGGCCGGCAAGCGGACGCGCTGCGCCCTCAGGCCGGCCTTCGCCGAAAAAATCGTCGATCGCCTCAATAATGGCCGCGGGCTCGGCCATGCGGCCCTTGCCGACTTCGCCACAGGCAAGGTCGCCCTCGCCGGAATCAACGAACATGACGCCGTCGTCTTTGAGGCGCGCCATGTTGCGCTGGGTCGCCGGATGCTCCCACATGCGCGTGTTCATGGTCGGCGCCACCAAGACGGGCTTGTCGGTCGCCAGGAGGACGGTCGCGGCCAGATCGTCGGTCATGCCGGCCGCCATGCGCGCCATCAAATCGGCTGAAGCAGGCGCGACAACGATCAGGTCGGCTTCGCGGGACAGGCGGATATGGCCCATCTCGCTCTCGTCGATCAGCGAGAACAGATCCTGATACACCTTGTCGCCGGATAGCGCGGCCACCGACAGCGGCGTCACAAACTGCGCGCCACCGGCGGTCAGCACACAGCGTACGGCCGCGCGGCGCTCGCGAAGCCGCCGGATCAGCTCCAGCGACTTATAGGCCGCGATACCGCCGGAAATGATCAACAGAAGACGTTTGCCGTCCAGCATCGGGGCCTCCTCGGCTGATCGTCATGCTGCACCTGCGAAAAGGTAGGCGCGTGGACGGGATGGTGCAAGGGGGCGTCTTGGCACTCCTAGCGTTCACACGATTGTCCCGTTTTGACACATGAACCGTGTCCACCCCACGCCGACAGGCTGACGCAGGCGACTTGGTGATCGTGATCGTCGATCGTCAGAACCCATCGTTCCGAAGCCCGATCCGACCTATGGCGCGGGTATCCACCCGCGTCGTGGTCAAGCCTAGACAATCGTAGAACACCGGGACGGCCGGCATCGGACATCACCGCCGATACCGGTCACGCGATACAACCGAGACGATATCGTGGGGTTCGGGCAGATCTGGGCGCCCAATCTGCCTCCATCGCCGGTCACTCAATAAGAGCGATTACCGCGACGAGCAGCGCAAACCCGGCAACCAGCCATAACCAGCGCAACGTCCTGGACGTGCGCGCCGCCTGCTGGCGGGCCATGTCTTCGACGGTGTCGGGATGCAGCTTCAAGCCGCCACTTGTCAGGTCGTTGACCAGCTTTTCTGCCTTCAACGCCATGCCCGGCATACGCTGCACGAACTCACCGGCATCGTTGGCGCCATCCATGAGCTTGGCCTGCGGGCCTAAGTTGGCAACGCTCCACTCCTCGATCAGCGGGCGTGCGACGTCCCAGATATTGAGACCGGGTGTCAGCGCGCGCCCGATGCCTTCGGTCATCAACATGGTCTTCTGCAACATCAGCAATTGCGGCTGGGTCTCCATGCCGAACTGTTCGGTAACGCGAAACAATTGCGCCAAGAGGCGCGCCAGGGAGATGTCACTAAGCGGCCGTTCGAAGATCGGTTCGCCGATCGATCGGCATGCCTGCATAAAGAGATCGCGCGATGACGACTTCGGTACATAACCGGCTTCGAAATGCACGTCTGCGACACGCCCATAGTCGCGCGTCAGGAAACCGAGCAGCATCTCCGCCAGCGTGCGCCGGGTCTGCCGGTCAAGCCTGCCCATGATGCCAAAGTCGACGGCAACGATAATGCCGTCTTCGTCGACGAACAGATTGCCGGGGTGCATGTCGGCATGAAAGAAGCCATCGCGGAACACCTGGTTGAAAAATGTCTCGGCAGCCTGTTCGACAATCCTTCCGGGATCGTGGCCGGCTGCGATCAAGGCGTCACGTTCATCGATGGGGATGCCGTCAATACGTTCGACCGTCATGACGCGCCGCCCGGTGCGCTGCCAGTCGACAGCCGGCACACGAAAACCGGCATCGCCGGCGGTGTTCTCCGCCAGTTCCGACGCGGCCGCGGCTTCCAACCGCAGATCCATCTCGACCGCGACGGACTCGGCCAGAGTCCTGACCACTTCGACAGGTTTTAGACGGCGTAAACTGGGCTGCGTGCGTTCGACCCACTCGGCGAGCCATTGCGCCAACGCCATATCGGCCGCAAAGACATCCTCGATACCCGGGCGCAAGACCTTGACCGCGACATCGCGGCCATCCGTCGTGGTGGCAAAGTGCACCTGCGCAATCGACGCAGCGGCGACAGCGTTGTCGTCGAAACTCTCGAACAAGGTGTCGACGTTTTCGTCCAACGCCTCTTCGATGGCCGCGCGCGCGGCGTCACCGGAGAACGCGGGCAGGCTATCCTGGAGGTTGGAAAGGTCGTGCGCGATCTCGTCACCGACAAGATCGGGCCGCACCGACAGCAGCTGGCCAACCTTGATGAAACTGGGACCCAGTTCCTGAAGCGCGGCGCCTAAACGTTCGCCGCGCCGGCCGGGCACCTCTTGGCGCGACACCTGACGCGCGGCCCATGTCAGCGGCGGCGCCACACCAAGCATCTCCAGCGGGAACAACGCATCGTGTCGGGCAAGCGTTCGCGCGATGGCGAACAAACGGCCGAGATGGCGAACGCTTGCGAAGACGCCGCTCATGACTGCGGATATCGTCTCAGAGCCGCCACGCGGTGTGGAGTGCCGCAACGCCGCCGGTCAGGTTGGCGACCTTAACGTGGGCAAGACCGGCATCATCGACCATCTGCGCAAACACATTCTGATCGGGAAAGCGCCGAATGCTCTCGACAAGATAACGATAGGAGTCGGGATCGCCCGCAACGAGACCGCCCAGGCGCGGCAGAACCGTATCGGAATAGGCGCGGTAGGCACGATCAAGAACCGGCAGCACGACATGGCTGAATTCCAGACAGGCAAACCGCCCGCCCGGCTTCAGCACACGGCGCGCTTCATCGAGCGCGCGGTCGACATGGGTGACGTTGCGAATGCCGAACGCGATCGTATAGGCATCAGCCGAACCTCTAGCCAACGGCAAGGCCTCGGCATCACCGCAGACCCATGTCAGATTGTCGATCAGGCCACGGTCATAGGCGCGGTCGCGCCCGACATCCAGCATAGCCGGGTTGATATCGACCAGGGTGACAGCAGCACCCTGGTCGATCATGCGAAACGCAATGTCGCCGGTGCCGCCCGCCACATCAACAACGTGTTGACCGGCTCTTGGCTTGACCGCCGCGACCATCTGACGTTTCCACAGACGATGCACGCCGGCGCTCATCAGATCGTTCATCAGGTCGTAGCGCGGCGCCACGCTCTCGAAGACGTCGCGCACCAGGCCGGACTTTTCGTCCTCACCCACAACGCGATCGCCGAAACGCGTTGCGTGGTCGTTGTTTCCGTCGCCCAACATGGCGGCGACCATAGCGCGCGCCCACAAAGGGCGCTAGTTTCGCCACACCATGCCGGAACTACCCGAAGTCGAGACCGTCAGACGTGGGCTTCAACCGATCTTGGAGCGGCGCGTGTTGACGCGTGTCGAACAGCGCCGTCCCGATCTGCGCATTCCGTTTCCCGATGACTTTGTCGCGCGGCTTGAAGGACACCGTGTCGACGCGCTGCGCCGCCGCGCGAAGTATCTCCTGCTTGATCTTGATGACGGCACGGTGGTCATCGCGCATCTCGGCATGTCCGGGCGCATGATCGTCAGACCGAAGGGCAGCAACGCGCCGCTCGAAACGCATGACCATGTCATCTTGCACACCGATCAGGGGTCAAGCGTCGTCTATAACGATGCACGGCGCTTCGGTTTGATGACATTGACGGATCGAGACCACGAGTCGTCGCATCCCTTGTTGCGCCATCTGGCACCTGATCCGACCGAAGCCGATTTCACGGGACCGCATCTAGCCGATCGTTTGGCGGGGAAAAGAACGCCGATCAAAGCAGCGCTTCTCGATCAAACGGTGATTGGCGGTGTCGGCAACATCTATGCGTCCGAAGCGCTTCATCGCGCCGGCATTTCACCGCGACGCCTGGCGGCAAGCATCAAGCGCCAGCGCGCGGAACGCTTGGCCTCTGCCGTGCGCGAAGTCATCGCCGAAGCGATCGACGCGGGCGGTTCGTCACTGCGCGATTACGTGCAGGCCGATGGTGAACTCGGCTACTTCCAGCATCGCTGGCGCGTCTATGACCGCGAGGACCAGCCATGCCCAACACCAGGCTGCCATGGTTTGGTCAAACGGATCGTTCAATCGAACCGCTCGACATTCTATTGCGGTTTCTGCCAACGTTGATCATGACCTCACGCCTTCTCATCGCAGCACTGCTTTCCATCGCGCTGTCGCATCCTCTCAGCGCCAATAACGACAGCACCTTTGTCGCCGGCATCGGCGACCTGCCGTTGATGGAGGGCCTGACCGAAGATCCCGACTCCGCGATCATTTATGACAAACCCGAAGGACGTATTGTCGAGGCCATCGCACACGGTGATGTCTCGGCCGAAGACGTCCGCGCCTTTTATGGCGACACCCTGGTTCAGCTTGGCTGGCAGGCAAGCGGTGACGACATGATCTTCACCCGCGAAGGCGAAGTCCTGACGATCATGGTGGACGACGACGGGAACGTGGCGACCGTCAGCTTTTCGCTCGCGCCACGTTGATGGTGTCGAACGCCCGAGCCTAGTCGATCAAGCGACCGCGAATCGCCGGGTATGCTGCGATTGACGATGCCCCGGCCCACCGCTATAACCCGCCTCCCAATTTCACCAAGATAAACGAGACGATCATGGCCAATTCGGCACAAGCCCGTAAGCGCGTCCGCCAGACGCAGCGCCGCACAACCGTTAACCGCGCGCGCCTTAGCCGCATCCGTACCTATGTCAAAAAAGTCGAGACGGCGATCGCCACCGGCGACAAGGAAGCCGCGAAGGCCGCATTGAAAGATGCGCAGCCTGAATTGATGCGCGGCGCGAAGGTCGGGGTGTTGCACAAAAACACCGCGTCGCGAAAAGTGTCGCGTCTTTCCCGTCGCGTCGCACAGATGTAACGACGCGCGCCACAGGGCGCGCACACTTTGCGTTTTCAAACGCGTCGGATGACACCATCCGGCGCGTTTTTTCTTACTCGGCGAAAAAGTGGTTTTGCTACTTCTAGTTGCTGTCATTCGTGACGGGCTCATGTTCGCGTCATAACCCCATTGTGCGCGCTTCCGCGGTTGAATTAAGGTGATCGCCAGGTCGAGGGTTCCGGCCAACAAAAAATCCTAAGAACAGCAGGTCTGTTCGGCGAAAGCCTCCAACGAAGGGGTCGTACGTTAGCCCCGTCGCGAGAGAAGTCGTCTCGAGATTTGGAACCGCAGACTTTTTGGAGTCGTGCTGCATCGCCCATAAGGGGATGCACCAGGGGGTGATACGAAGTCGTGCAACTCATTGATACCAAAAGAAAAATTCAAACACCGCAAAATCGTAGTTGGGCGCGGTGCAACAGTGTCGATGCGAACGAAGCCGTCATGAACCATGCGCAACATTGTTTGTCGCGTTCACAGGAAACGGCCGACTCGTTGAGAATCCTTACCGACTCGTTACATGGCCACGTGACGTGGCGTTGACGCAGATGGGGAAAACATCGATGGCCGTTGAAGCCGTAACTCTTGATCATGATGTCGAGGAGCAATGGAAGCGCGTACGAGGTCGCTTAAGGGCAGAACTTGGCGAGGCAGCATTCAAGACATGGTTGCGCCCGCTATCGCTGGACGGTGTCGCCGATGGCGAGGTCGTTATGCGGGTGCCCAGCGGCAACATGCGCGAATGGGTGATGTCGCGTTGCGGCCAGCGTTTGCGCGATCTGTGGCTGGGCGAGAACGACGGCATCACGGGGATCAGTATCCAGGTCGGTGCACCGCGCCAGGCGCCCGCGCGCCGATCCATGGCCAGCGCGCGCGCCCAGGCCGCCACCACCGCCGTGCAGGTCAGTGACATGAATGGCAGCAATCGCTCCGCGACCGTCACCCATATCGATGACGTCAACGCCTTCGAAGCGACCCTCGATTCGCGCTTTACGTTCGACGACTTCGTTGTCGGCAAGCCCAACGAGTTCGCCCATGCCGCCGCGCGCCGAGTCGCGGAGGCCGAAAAGGTTACTTTCAACCCGCTTTTCCTTTATGGCGGCGTTGGCCTGGGCAAGACCCATCTGATGCATGCCATCGCCTGGCATATCCGCCGGACCACGCCTGAGCGGCGCGTGCTCTACATGTCGGCTGAAAAGTTCATGTACAAGTTCATCCGGGCGCTGCGCTTCAAGACCCAGGTGGACTTCAAGGAGCAGTTCCGCTCGGTCGACGTCCTGATGATCGACGACATCCAGTTCATTGCCGGCAAGGAATCGACCCAGGAAGAGTTCTTCCACACCTTCAACGCGCTGGTCGATCAGAACCGCCAGGTGGTGATTTCCGGTGATCGCTCACCGTCGGACCTCGACAACATGGAAGAACGTCTGCGCTCGCGGCTCGGCTGGGGCCTGGTGGCCGACATCCACCCGACCGATTATGAGCTCCGGCTCGGCATTCTGGAGGCCAAGAACGCCCAGATCAGCGATGTCGAGGTGCCGCGCCGGGTCATGGAGTTCCTGGCCCACAAGATCACGTCGAATGTCCGTGAGCTGGAAGGCGCGCTCAACCGCATCACCGCCCATGCCCAACTCGTCGGGCGCCCGGTTTCGCTGGAATCGAGCCAGGAGCTCCTGCGCGACCTCTTAAGGGCCCAAGACCGGCGGGTGACGATCGAGGAAATCCAGAAAAAGGTCGCCGAACATTTCAACATCCGCATGGCCGATATGGTGTCGGCCCGCAAGCAGCGAGCGATCGCGCGGCCACGCCAGATCGCCATGTATCTGGCCAAGCGTTTGACCTCCCGGTCGCTGCCGGAAATCGGCCGAAAGTTCGGTGGCCGGGACCACACGACGGTCATGCACGGGGTGCGCAAGGTCGAACAATTGAAGAGCCAAGACCCCGCCTTTCGCGAGGATGTGGACCTTCTCGAGCGCATGCTAGAAAACTAAGTTATTTCAATAACTTACGACACCGCCGCCAGGGCCGTAAAACTGGCGGCGGGCGTCCTTGTCTGCTAATCTCATCTAATTGTTTCCGGCCCTGCCGTACGCTATCCGTTCGCGCCCAGTTTCGGGCGCAGCGAACGGGTGGTTTGCGGGCAGCGGCCAACCATTAGCAACGCGCAGGTTTGTCCCATGAAGTTGACCATCGAGCGCGCCGTCCTGTTGAGGGCGCTGGCCCATGTGCAGAGTGTTGTCGAGCGGCGCAACACCATCCCGATCCTGTCGAATGTGCGGCTGGAGGCCGAGGACGGCAGTCTTCGCCTGACCGCCACCGACATGGATCTGGAGGTCGTTGAGGCCGTGCCGGCCGACTTGGCGGTCGCCGGCGCAACAACCGCCCCGGCCCATACGCTCTATGACATCTGCCGCAAGCTGCCGGAAGGCGCGGAGGTGGCGCTCGACACGACGGGCGACGCAGGCCGGCTCGATATCGCGTGCGGGCGCATCAACTTCCGCCTGCCCTGCCTGCCGCCCGAGGACTTCCCGGTCATGTCGGGCGGCGAATTCAGCCACCACTTCGCCCTGCCGGCCAGCGAGTTGCGCCGCCTGATCGACAAGACGCGGTTTGCCGTCTCGACCGAGGAGACCCGCTATTACCTGAACGGCATCTATCTGCACTGCGCCGAAGGTGAAGACGGCCAGGCCCTGCGCGCGGTCGCGACCGACGGCCACCGCCTGGCCAGGGTCGATTCCGACCTGCCGGACGGCGCCGACGGCATGCCGGGCGTGATCGTGCCGCGCAAGGCGATCGGCGAATTGAGGAAGCTGATCGACGAAATGGACGGCGCGGTCCAGATCGACATGTCGGATACCAAGATCCGCTACACGTTCGACACGGTCGTCCTGACCACCAAGCTGATCGACGGCACGTTCCCGGATTACGAACGGGTGATCCCGCAGAACAACGACAAGATGCTGGAGATCGACAGCCGGCCCTTTATCGACGCCGTCGACCGCATGGCGGCGATCTCGACCGATAAGTCGCGCTCGATCAAGCTGGCGCTCGACAGTGACAAACTGATGCTCTCGGCCAACAGCCCGGACAGCGCATCGGGCGAGGAGGAATTGCCTGTCGAGTTTGCCGGGCCGGGCCTGGAGATCGGCTTCAACTCCCGCTATGTGCTTGATATGACGAGCCATATCGATGGCGAGCGGATCCAGTTTTCGATGGCTGACGCGGTATCGCCGACCATTGTGCGCGACACCAGCGACCCGACGACGCTCTTTGTGCTGATGCCGATGCGGGTTTAGGCAACGGCGCAGCGGACCTTATGGCAACAGCAACACCTTGGGCCCTGACGACCGGCGCACCGGTTGCTCTTACCGAGCTTAAACTGACCGACTACCGCGGTTACGGCAGCCTGCGGCTTGCCGTCGATACCGCGCCCGTGGTGCTGACCGGCCCTAATGGCGCGGGCAAGACCAACCTTTTGGAAGCGATCTCCTATCTTTCGCCCGGACGTGGGTTACGTGGCGCGAAGCTCGGCGATCTCGCGCGCCTGGGAAGTACCGGCACCTGGGCGGTCGCCGCGACGGTCGCGACGCCGGCCGGTCCGGTCCGGGTCGGCACCGGCGCCGATCCCGACGGCGAAAGCGAGCGCCGGGTGGTGCGTATCGACGGCGAAACCCAGCGTGGTCAGGCCGGTCTCGCCGAGGTCATGGGCCTGATGTGGCTGACGCCCGCCATGGACGGCCTGTTCCGCGAATCCGCTTCCGGCCGGCGGCGTTTCTTCGACCGCATCGTCTATGGCCACGATCCCTTGCATGCACGACGCATAGGTGCCTATGAGCGCGCCATGCGTGAACGCGCGAGGCTGCTGCGCGACGGCGGGCGCGACCCCGTGTGGCTCGCGGCGCTCGAAGAGACCATGGCCGAGAGCGGTATCGCGGTGGCTGCGGCCCGGCGCGAGGTGGCCGCGCGGCTGGCCGGCGAGCTTGACCATGCCGCCGGGCCGTTTCCCGGCGCTAACCTGGAGGTCGACGGCACGCTGGAACATTGGCTGGCGACCATGCCGGCGGTCGAGGCCGAACACGCTTTCCAGACCCAATTGGCGGAAAGCCGGCCGCGCGATGCGGAGACCGGTGGCGCCGCCGACGGGCCGCACAAGTCGGACCTCGCCGTCCATCACGGCGATACGGGCGTCGCGGCCGGCCTGTGCTCGACCGGCCAGCAGAAAGCCCTGGTGATCGCTATCCTGCTCGCCTCCGCACGGCTGGAAGCGCGCCGGCGCCCGCCGGTGATGCTGCTCGATGACGTCGCCGCCCATCTGGACGACGAGCACCGCAGCGCGCTGTTTGACGAGCTCCTGGATCTGGGCCTGCAGGTTTGGATTACCGGAACCGATGAAAGCCAGTTCGACGGCCTTACCGGCCGCGCCCAGTTTTTCCGCGTCGATGACGCCGATGTCGCCTTGAGCGACCAGAAAGGACCAAGCGTATGAGTGATCAGGCCGCCCAGGATTATGGCGCCGAATCGATCAAGGTGCTGAAGGGCCTCGACGCCGTCAGAAAACGTCCGGGCATGTATATCGGCGACACCGACGACGGCACCGGTCTGCATCACATGGTGTTCGAGGTCGTCGACAACGCCATCGACGAGGCGCTCGCCGGCCACTGCGACACCATCGACGTGATGCTGAACCCCGACGGCTCGGTCTCCGTCACCGATAACGGGCGCGGCATTCCGACCGACATTCACGAAGAAGAAGGCGTCTCGGCGGCCGAGGTCATCATGACCCGTCTGCACGCCGGCGGTAAGTTCGACCACAATTCCTACAAGGTCTCCGGCGGCCTGCACGGTGTCGGCGTCTCGGTCGTCAACGCGCTGTCGGACATTCTGGACATGACAATCTGGCGCGGCGGTCAGGAATACACCATGCGGTTTCACCTGGGTGAGGCAGAAGCCCCGCTTGCCGTGACCGGCGAAGCCGATGACGGTCAAACGGGTACGCGCATCACGTTCACGCCGTCGCCCAAGACGTTCAGCAACATTCAGTTCGATTACGACATCCTGGAACATCGCCTGCGCGAACTGGCGTTCCTGAACAGCGGCGTCAAGATCCGCCTGGTCGACGAACGCACGGTCGAGCGGGTCGAGACCGAGTTCCACTACGAAGGCGGCGTCGAAGCCTTTGTGCGTTACCTCGACCGCAACAAGTCGAGCGTGCACGCCGATCCCATCTGGTTCACCGACGACAAGGACGGCGTCTCGGTGGAGGTCGCCATGCAGTGGACCGACAGCTACCACGAGAACGTGCTGTGCTTTACCAACAACATCCCCCAGCGCGACGGCGGCACCCATCTCTCCGGCTATCGCGGCGCCCTGACGCGCACGATCCAGAACTACGCGGCCCAGACCGGTCTTCTGAAACGCGAAAAGGTCAACCTGACCGGCGAAGACATGCGCGAGGGGCTCACCTGCATCCTGTCGTGCAAGGTGCCCGATCCGAAGTTCGCCTCGCAGACCAAGGACAAGCTGGTGTCGTCGGAAGTACGGCCGGTGGTCGAACAGGTGGTCGGCGATAAGCTGGGTCAGTGGTTCGAAGAACACCCGGCGGAAGCCAAGATCATCGTCTCCAAGTGCGTCGAGGCTGCCGCCGCCCGCGATGCCGCGCGCAAGGCGCGTGATCTGACACGGCGCAAGGGCGCGCTGGATATCGCCAATTTGCCGGGCAAACTCGCAGACTGTCAGGAACGCGATCCCGCCAAGGCCGAACTCTTCATCGTCGAGGGTGATTCGGCCGGCGGTTCGGCGAAGCAGGCGCGCGACCGCAAGAACCAGGCGGTGCTGCCGCTGCGCGGCAAGATCTTGAATGTCGAACGCGCGCGTATCGACAAGATGCTGTCGTCCGACCAAATCGGCATGCTGATCACCGCCATGGGCACCGGCATCGGCGCCGATGATTTCGATATCGCCAAACTGCGCTACCACAAGATCGTCATCATGACGGACGCCGATGTCGACGGTGCCCACATCCGCACGCTGCTGTTGACGTTCTTCTTCCGGCAGATGCCGGAGATCATCAAGAGCGGCTATCTCTACATCGCCCAGCCGCCGCTGTTCAAAGTCAAGCGCGGCTCCAGCGAGGTCTACCTGAAGGACGAGCGCGCCTATGAAGACTACCTGATCGACATGGGCTTGGAGGAAGCGGTTTTCGTCCACCATGACGGCAACCAGGTTGCCGGCATCGAACTGCGCGACATGGTCGACCGGGCACGCCAGGCGGCCCACCTGATGCGCGCGCTAACCCGGCGACTGCCGCTGCTCGTCGCCGAGCAGACAGCCATTGCCGGTGTGTTGAATCCAGACGTGTTGGGCGACCCCGAGGTTGCTGGCCAGGCCGCCGACTACATCGCCAAGCGCCTGGACCATCTGTCGCTGGAAACCGAACGTGGCTGGTCGGGCGAATCCGACGGTGCCGGCGGTCTGGTATTCCGGCGCACCGTGCGCGGTGTGACGGAAACCCACGCCGTTGACGGTCCGCTGATCGCGTCAGGCGAAGCGCGCGGCCTGAACGAAATGGCCGAGGAGCTGCAGGCGAGCTATGCCCATCCAGGCGAGCTCGTCAAAAAGGACAAGCCGACGACGATCCAAGGTCCCACCGGTTTGCTGGACACGGTGTTGGAACTGGGACGCAAGGGTGCGTCGGTGCAGCGCTACAAGGGGCTCGGCGAAATGAACCCGGAACAGCTTTGGGAGACGACGCTGGATCCCGAAGCACGCACCATGCTGCAGGTCCAGGTCAAGGACGCCGCCGACGCGGATTCCCTGTTCGAGACCTTGATGGGCGATGTCGTCGAGCCGCGTCGCGATTTCATCCAGACCAACGCGCTCAAGGTGACCAATCTGGACATCTAGGCGCTGCTTCGGCAAGCGCTTCGATGATCCGATCTGCGACGCCCGTCGGGTATGTCATCGAACCGCCTTCTTTTGCTCGTTTTTTCATGGACTTAGGTCCCAGCCGCAGCCCTTGATGATCTGATTGATGGCCAAAAAGCCAACCAAAAAACCCGCCCGCGCCCGGCCCGCAACGTCGGCCAAGAAGAAGGCGCCGACGAAGAAGTCTGCGTCAAAGAAGGCCGCACCGAAAAAGGCGTCGGCGAAGAAGAAGGCGCCGCCGAAAAAGACTAGGAAACAGCGGTCTCTGCTTGGCCGCGTGCTGCGCGGTTTCCTGGTTGTCGGTATCTGGGGTGGGATCGCGTTCGCCTTGCTGATGGGCTGGTATGCGCTTGATCTGCCCAATCCCTCGACGCTGGCCACCGATCGCCGGCCGGGGGTTACCGTGGTCGCCGCCGACGGTACCGTGTTGGCCAACTATGGCGAACTGCACGGCAATGCCCTGCACTATGAAGACCTTCCCCAACATCTGATCGATGCGGTGATCGCGACCGAAGACCGGCGGTTCTTTGATCACATGGGTATCGATCCGATCGGCATCGCGCGCGCCATGGTCGCCAATATTCGCGCCGGTGGCATCGTCCAGGGCGGCAGCACGATCAGCCAGCAGGTGGCCAAGAACCTGTTCCTGACGCCGGAGCGCTCGTTCAAGCGTAAGGTTCAGGAAGCCATGCTGGCGATCTGGCTGGAGCGTCAGTTCACCAAGGAGCAGATCCTCGTCATTTATCTGAACCGGGTCTATCTGGGCGCCGGTGCCTTCGGCGTCGATGCCGCTGCCCAGCGCTATTTCGACAAACCGGCGGTCGAACTCAGCCTGGCCGAAGCGGCCATGATCGCCGGCCTTCTGAAGGCACCGTCGCGCCTGGCACCGATCAACGACTTGGAGGCTGCCCAGGCACGCGCCGCCATCGTGCTCAACCGCATGGTCGATACAGGGCGCCTGGATGAAGAAAGCGCGGCCATCGCCGAGGCCGAACCGGCGGAACCCGCAGCTCTTGTCAGCCATGGCGATGATGTGCGCTATGCGACCGACTGGGTGATGGCGCGCGCCGCCGACTATGTCGGCCCGGCCCGCGAGGATCTGATCATCGTGACGACGCTTGAGCCGTCAGCACAAAGCGCGGCGGAGGCCACGATTGTTGAAGTGTTAGCCGCCTCAGGCGACGAACGCGGCGTCAGTCAGGCGGCTCTGGTCGCCATGGCGCCCGACGGCGCGGTGCGCGCCATGGTCGGCGGCCTCGACTACGGTACCAGCCAGTTCAACCGCACGACCCAGGCGCTGCGCCAGCCCGGTTCCGCGTTCAAACTCTTTGTCTATCTCGCGGCACTCGAAGCCGGCCGGCAGCCGAACGACTCCGTGTTCGATGGCCCGGTCGAGATCGAAGGCTGGAGCCCCGGCAACTTCGGCGGCGATTACGCCGGCCAGATGACGCTGCGCGAAGCCATCGCCCAGTCGGTCAACACGGTGGCCGCGCAAACCGCCTGGTCGACCGGCATGACCAACGTCGTCGCCATGGCCCATCGGCTGGGTATCAAGGCCGACCTGCAGCCATTGCCCAGCCTGGCGCTTGGCACAGCCGAAGTGACCGCGCTCGAACTGACCGCCGCCTACGCGACGCTCGCCAACCAGGGCCGCGAAGTCTGGCCCTACGCGATCCAGGAGATCCGCACGCGTTCGGGCCAGGTGCTTTACAGCCGCTATGGTCTCTCCGGTAAACAGGTGCTGGAGCCGCAGACCGTCGCCGCGATGACCGACATGCTGACCGCCGTCGTGCAGAGCGGTACCGGCCGCGCCGCGCAACTGGACCGGCCCGTTGCCGGCAAGACCGGGACCTCCAGCGACTTCCGCGATGCCTGGTTCATCGGTCTGACCCGCGACATGGTGGCCGGCGTATGGGTCGGCAACGATGACGGCTCGCCGACGAACAACGTCACCGGCGGTGGCATGCCGGCCCAGATCTGGGCCGGTTTCATGAACCGGAGCCTGACCGGCATGCCGTCGCGGCCCCTGGTCGATGCCTCGACGAGCGATGCCGCGTCCGATGGTTTCGGAATTTTCGACAGCGGCGACGAAACAGCCGGAGAAACAGGCTTCAACGATGTCATGCAAGGCCTGTTCGACGAGCTCGCCGGCGGTGGAGCGACCGATCCAGACCGCAACAGCACCAGGGATCGCTGACTAGGGCATTTTCCGTTTGCACTGGCTCGGCGCCGGCCCGCTACCCCTCCCGGCCACCCCTAGGATACTGCCATGGGTGGCCGGGAGGGGGAGCGGGCTGGTGATGCGACTTGATCGGAAAATGCTCTAGGCGTCGTCGCCGTCGATCAGATGCAGGAACGATCCGGCGACGCTGCCGACACCTGAACCGGTTTCACCACGACCCATGCACCGCGCATCGTTAACCGCAAAGAGCGGATCGCCGCCGCTTTTGATTTCGGCGGCATAGTGAAACTCGTGCCCCCGGAACCGTCCGCCGGCCGGTCCAAGCGGGCATATCGAGAGCAGTTCGAGCCGGCGATAACCCAGGTGAAGCCGCGGCGCAGCGAACGACGTCGCCACCGGCAGCAGACCGGCCATCGCGTGGGCCTTGCCGTTGCCATCGGTCAGTGTCTCGCCCAAGACCATGAAGCCGCCGCACTCGCCGAACACGAAGGCCCGTCGTTCGGCCGCATCCTTAAGCCCGCCCAGGAAGCTGCTGTTGGCAGCAAGGCGTGCGCCATGCAGTTCCGGATAGCCGCCGGGCAGATAGACCGCGTCGCAGGCGGGATCGGGCGCTTCATCGGCCAGCGGCGAGAAGAACGTCAAATCCGCCCCAACGCGCCGCCATCCGGCGAGCACGCTGGGATAGGCAAAGGCAAACGCCTCGTCGTGAGCAACCGCGATGCGCTGACCCAGCGGCGGCAAGATAGTGGTGTCGACGGTATCCGTTTCCAACGCCGGCCGTGCTGCAAGGCCCATGAGTGCCTCCAGGTCGACGGCGTCCGCGATGATGTCAGCGGCTACGTTCAAGAATCGTTCGAGGTCGCCATGCTCGCCTGCCTGAACCAAGCCGAGATGACGTTCGGGGAGCTCAAGGCGCCGATCGCGCGGCACCGCACCGAGGATCGGCATGCGATCGCCGACCGCTTCGCGCAGCAATTCCGCATGGCTGTCACCACCGACACGGTTGAAGATGACCCCGGCGATCTGGACATCGCTGCGATGACCGACAAATCCGGCCAGCGTCGCGGCGGCCGAAGCGGCCTGACCGCGCACATCCATCACCAGGACAACCGGCCAGCCGAACTGGGCCGCCAGGTCGGCGGTCGACCCGGTGCCGTCAAGCGCGCTATCGAACAGGCCCATGACACCTTCGCCGACGACAATGTCGGCATCGTCAGACAGCCGGTGCGCCTCGGCCTGCAACGTCGTGGCGCGCATCGCCCACGGATCGAGGTTGGGCGCCGGTCTGCCGGTCGCAGCTGCGTGAAAAGCCGGATCGATGTAGTCAGGCCCGGTCTTGAACGAACGCACGTTGATGCCGCGCCGTTTTAGCGCGCGCAGGATGGCAAGCGTCAGGATGGTCTTGCCCGAGCCCGATGCCGGGGCGGCAATGATCAGGCCCGGTGCGATCAAGAAACGCCCTCAGCCGACGCGGCGGTCGGCCTTCAGCCCCAGGGGATCGGATTTGAGCACGCGGCCGTCCAGCGCGCCGAGCCAGTCGAGCCCGTCGCGCAACCGCACGATATCGCCGATGGCGACGATCGCCGGCGCCTCGATGCCGTTCGCCACAACATCATCGGCGGCATCGGAAAGCCGGGTCTCAAGGACGCGTTGGTCGGCCGTCGAGGCGTTCGACACGACCGCAACCGGCGTATTGGCCTCCAGACCCCCGATCATCAGCGCACCGGCAATATGGTCGAGGTGCTTCAGCGCCATATAGAGCACGATGGCGCCGGAGCCCCGGGCAAGCGCCGCCCAGTCGATCGTGTCGGGAACATCGCCGCCGGCAGCATGGCCGGTGACGAAGGTGACGGTGTGGTTGGTGTCGCGATGGGTGGTCGGAATGCCGGCGTAGCCCAGACCGCCGATACCGGCGGTGATGCCCGGCACGATCCGGAACGGGACTTCCGCCGCGACCAGGGCCAGCGCTTCTTCACCGCCGCGCCCAAAGACCAGGGGATCGCCACCCTTCAGCCGCAGCACCCGTTTGCCTTGGCGCGCCAATTGGATCAGCCGGTTGGAGATATCCGGCTGCTTGGGCGACGGTTTGCCGCCACGCTTGCCGGCATAGATCAGTTCGGCCTCGGGCCGCGCCATGGCCAGGATCCGGTCATCGACCAGCGCGTCATAGACGACGACATCGGCCTCGCGCAGACCGTGATGGGCGAGCAGCGTGATCAGGCCGGGATCGCCTGGACCGGCGCCAACAAGCCAGACCCAGCCAGGCTCAAACGCCGGCAGATCAAGCTGAGGACGGGTTTCGGACGCTCCGGTCATACGCGGCAACCTACTACGGGCGCTGGTCGAAGCCTAGATATGCTGTCTCTCCCGCTTCCCGCAAGCGGTTCCACCTCACCACGACCCGCACTAGGATCGCGCCATGCGTGATAAACCGGATCGTCCCTTAAGGCGCGGCTGGACCACCGGCGCCTGCGCGACGGCGGCGACGGCGGCGGCCTATGGCGCACTGGTGACCAGCAAGTTCTGCGATCCCGTCGTCATCACACTGCCCAAGGGCGAGCAGCCGAGCTTCGCGCTTAAACGCAAGGAACGGACGGAGCAGAGCGCGACCGCTTCGGTCATCAAGGACGCCGGCGACGACCCCGACGTCACCCACGGTGCGGAGATCGTCGTGACCGTCTCCCCAGGCGAACCCGGCACCGGCGTCACCTTTCTGGCCGGACCGGGCGTCGGGACCATCACCAAGCCGGGTCTGCCCTTGCCGCCCAACGAGCCGGCGATCAACCCGAAACCGCGCGAGATGATGCGCCAGACCATCGCCGATCTTGCCGAACGCCTGGGCGGTCCCGACGACATCACGATCGAAGTCGCGGTGCCGGGCGGCGAGGCGCTGGCCGCGCAGACCTGGAACCCCAGGCTCGGCATTGTCGGCGGCATTTCGATCCTGGGGACGACGGGCATCGTCATCCCCTATTCGTGCTCGGCCTGGATCCACTCGATCCACCGCGGTATCGATGTGGCGCGCGCCACGGGCATCGATCATGTCGCCGGCGCGACCGGCAAAGTTTCCGAAGCCACGGTCCAGGCGCGCTACGGCCTCGACGAGAGCGCGCTGATCGACATGGGCGACTTTGCCGGCGGCATGCTGAAGTATCTGCGCAACCATCCCGTCGCCAGAGTCACCATCGCCGGCGGTTTCGCGAAGCTGGCCAAGCTGGCCGACGGCCATCTCGATCTCCACTCCAGCCGCAGCCAGGTCAATATCGCCGGGCTCGCAGCGTGTCTCGCAAACCTGGGCGCTTCCGCCCAGACCGTCGAGCGGGCCAGAAACGCCCATATGGCCGGCGAGGTCCTGCAGATCGCGGCCGAGAACGCGCTGCCGATCGCCGACGTGATCGCCGGGCGAGCCCGGCAGACGGCGTTGGCGACACTCTCCGGCGGCATCGCCGTCGACGTGCTGGTTGTCGACCGCCAGGGCGCGGTGATCGGCGAAGCCGGTGGCTGAACGGCTGCTGATCCTGGGCGGGACCGGCGAGGCGGTCGCCCTCGCCGAAACGCTCACCGAGGCCCTGCCGGAGCTTCATCTCATCACCTCGCTTGCCGGCGTCACGCGCTCGCCCCGAGCCGTCCCGGGTGAGATTCGCACCGGCGGATTTGGCGGTGTTCCAGGCCTCAAAGATTATCTATCGGACATGCATATAAAGTACCTCGTCGACGCGACGCATCCGTTCGCCGCCCAGATCGCCGCCCACGCGGCGCGCGCCTGCAGCGACCTCCACATACCCCGCCTCAAGCTGCTTCGCCCGATGTGGCAACGCACGCCGGAGGATATCTGGGTCGAGGTGGCCGACGCCGGGGAAGCCGCCGTGGCATTGCGACAACGAGGCGCCAAGTCGGTCTTTCTGACGCTTGGCATCCGCGATCTCGACCGGTTTGCCGGGCTCGACGACGTGCGGTTCGTCGTTCGTCTGATCGAACGGCCGGTGGCGCCTCTGCCCATACCCGCCACGATTGTCACCGGTCGCGGCCCGTTCCAGGCAGACGACGAACAAGACCTGATGATCCGCGAAGCGATCGACATGGTCGTCGCGAAAGCCAGCGGCGGTAAGGCGACCGAAGGCAAGATTCTGGCGGCCCGCGCGCTTGGCCTGCCGGTCATCATGATCACCCGCCCCCGACCGCCCGACGGCCCGTCGGTTGATAGCATCGACGACGTGCTCAACTGGCTCGCCGATCACATGACATAGAGCCGAAGACCGCCCTAGGATGGTCACAGGCGACGCTTGTGCGATGCCATGAGGAGGACGATTTGGAACGCAGGCTTGCCGCCATCCTGGCCGCCGACGTGGTCGGCTATGCCCACCGGGTGGAATCCGATGAGGCCACCACGCAGGCCACATTGGCGGCGCATCGCTCGGAGCTCATCGAGCCAATGGTCTTGCACCATGGCGGTCGCGTCATGAAACAGACGGGCGCCGGCGTCGTGATCGCGTTTCCGAACGTTGTTGACGCCGTCTCCACCGCCGTGAGCGTGCAGCGAGGTATGGTCAGGCGCAACGCGGGGCTGCCAAAAAGCGCACGCATGGACCTCAGGATCGGCATTGACCTGGCCGACGTTTCCGCCAGCGACGACACCTTGCGTGGTGATGTTATCAAGGTCGCCAAGCGTTTGGAGGCGTTGGCCGAGCCTGGCGGCATTTGTGTTTCCGGCACGGTCTACACGCAAATTGCAGGCAAACTTAATCACCGTTTCATCGACGGTGGCGAACGATCCGTCGCGCCCTTGCCCGGCCCGGTTCAGCTCTGGCACTGGTCCGATGACATCGCGACGTCAACCGACAAGGCCCTGCCGTTGGCGTTGCCGGACAAGCCGTCGATCGCCGTCCTGCCCTTCACCAACCGCTCGGGCGATCCCGGGCAGGCATTCTTCGCCGACGGCGTTGCCGAGGACATCATTACCGCACTCAGCCGATATCGAGGGCTCTTTGTCATCGCCCGCAGTTCTTCCTTCGCCTACCAGGGCACAAGCCCGAAGATCTGGGACGTCGGTCGTGAACTCGGCATCGCCTATGTTGTCGAGGGCGGCGTCAAACGCGATGGTGACGAGGTCGCGGTCAATGCTCAGATGATCGACACGCGCACCGGCAATCAGGTCTGGAGCGCGCGCCACGACGGCGTTTTTGAAGACATTTTCGCAATCGAAAGCGAGATCGTGGAAGCCATTGCAACGGCGCTGTCGGTGGCGGTGGATGCGCGCTCACAGGTCGGCGCCGTCCCGCGACCGGTCGGGAACATGAAGGCCTATGAGCAGGTCTTGCACGCACGTTGGCTTCGGTACCGTGACCAGGAAAATGTCGCGCCCATCATCGAGCTGCTCGAAAAGGCTCTCGCGCTGGAGCCCGACTGTGCCCAAGCCCTCGCCTTGCTGGCGGATGTCTATGCGTCCAGCATCTTTGCTCCGACCGTGTTTCTGGATCGACCGGCGGAACAGGCCCGCTACTATGCCCAGAAGGCCCTGGAAGCCGATGCTAAAGACGCCTTCGTCCAAGCCATTGCCGCCATTACCTACTCCGTCCTTGGTGCGTTCGATCTTGCCGAAACCCATTCCAGCGATGCCGTCGTGCTTAACCCCAACGATTATCTTGCCGTCTATGCCCGCGGCACCACGCTGACCTATGCCGGTCACATGAACGCCGGTCTGATGTGGTTGGAAAAAGCGATGCGTCTTGATCCCCACGCCGCGCACCAGGACCTGGAGGTTGTCGTCGAATGTCACTACATGCGCCACGCCTATCTTGACGCGATCAAGACGTTCAAGCGGTGGCAAAGCGCGCCGCTCTATATGTACGACGTGCTGGCGGTCTGTTACGCGCAGCTCGGGAAGCTGCAAGATGCCGCGGATGCGCGCGATATCTGGTTGAGTGACCAGCCCGACGGCTACAACTTCAAAAACACGCTGGAAACGCACATGAACATGTGCAAACGCCAGGAAGACCGGGACCACTGGCTTGAGGGCTACCGCAAAGCCGGCCTGTTGCATGAAACGTCCGCGCCTTAGCTCTGCCGCGGCCTCAAGACATGGTGGTGCTGGGCGTCATAAAGACGGCTGTCGCGGAAGTCTGTCTCGGCGAGCACCCGACCAACGAGGATAAGCGCCGTGCGCGTAAAACCCGCCGCCTTCACCTTGGCGCGGATGTCGGCCAGCGTGCCGCGAAGGATCTCTTCGTCGGGCCAGGTAACGCGATAGGCGACGACACAAGGACAGTCTTCGCCATAGAGCGGCACCAACTCGCGCACGACTCGCGCGAGATTGTTGACGGAGAGATGAATGGCGAGCGTCGCGCCGGACTTGCCGAGCGTCGTCAGGTCCTCGCCCTCGGGCATCGCGGTCGCGCGCACGGCCGTGCGGGTCGCGATGACGGTCTGGCTGATATCCGGCAGCGTCAGCTCGGTCTTCAACGCCGCGGCGGCAGCGGCGAAAGCGGGCACCCCGGGCGTGACGTCATAGGCGATGCCGAGATCATCAAGCCGGCGCATCTGTTCGGCGATCGCACCATAGATCGAGGGATCGCCGGAATGGACCCGTGCGACGTCGTGACCGGCGGTATGAGCCTTTTCGATCAGCCCAATAATCTCATCGAGATGGAGCGGCGCGGTATCGACCACATCGGCATCCTCTGCCGCCTCGGCAACGATTTCCGCGGGCACCAGCGAGCCTGCATAGAGGACGACGGGTGCGGAACGGATCAGGTTGAGGCCACGCACGGTGATGAGATCGGGTGCGCCGGGACCGGCGCCGATGAAATGGACGGTCACGCGTCTTCCCCCCGCTTGGCCGCATAGCCGCGTGGCGTATAGACGACCGGCCGGCCGGCATGTTTGAAACGCCGTGTCTGGCTGCTGCCGACCATGACGAGACTCATCATGTCGGCATCGTCGGATGTCAGCGCCGCCAACGTGGTCACGCGCATCGCCTCACCGTCACGCCCGACATGACGCGCGATGATAACCGGCGTGTCGCCCGGCCGTGTCGTCAGCAAGATGTCTCGGGCGTCCGCCAGGTGCTGGCGGCGTTTCTTGGAGACCGGGTTATAGAACGCGACGACGAAGTCGCCGGCCGCCGCCGCCTTCAACCGTTTCTCAATGACCGCCCAGGGAGTCAATAGGTCAGAGAGCGAGATCGCACAGAAATCGTGGCCGAGCGGTGCTCCGGCCCGCGATGCCGCGGCCTGAAGTGCTGAAATGCCAGGAATGACGGCAATGTCGATGACGCGCCACGCCGGATCACCTGCTTCGTCGACCAGCTCCCAGGTCAGGCTCGCCATGGCGTAAATGCCGGGGTCGCCGGAACACAACAACACGACCTGCTTACCCTCGCCCGCCAGATCGAGGGCGGCGCGGCAGCGCGCCTCCTCCTCGCCCAACGCGAAGTCATGGCGTCTTTTGCCGGCGCCGAGCGATCCCGCGAGGTCGAGGTAATAGCCGTAACCCACGAGGTCGGTCGCCGCTGCGATCGCGCGGCTGGCTTCAGGGCTGCGCATGGCGCTGCCGCCTGGGCCGAGCCCAACCAGAACCAGGCTTCCGGATTGATGGGGAGCGACGTCCAAGATACCCGGCGAGCGCGCGACAGCGCAGGTCGCCCGTTTCGATTTGGTCTTGGCGACGATCAGCTCGCTGTCAGGGCCCGCCGCCGCCAGGGCTGCGCCTTCCGCGACACCGTGACAGCCGACCTCGTTAAAGACGACGTCCGACGGGTTCGCCAGGCGCGGCGCTTCGGCTTCCAATGTCGCGGCGTCATAGAGGGTCAACGGCACATCGAAGCTGTCGGCGGCGGCCAGCACTGCCGGTTCGCCACCTTTCAGATCGATCGAGGCGACGGTCGCGACCGCGTCCTCCTCCAGACCGTGGCGTGCGAGCACATCGTGAACCAGGCCAATCAGTTCAGCAGGCTCCGCGCCGCGCTCGGTGCCGACACCTACGGTCAGCAAGCGCGGATGATAAACGAGCTCGTTGGGCGCCGGCCGGACACGACGGTGGGTCAGACGGATGGCATGACGGGCATCCTTGTTGGCGAAGGCGGTATCACCTTTCAGCAGCCACGAGGCATCGCCGGCCTCGACATGAAGCGCGACGGGATCACCGGCGAGCAAGGCCGCCGTTATCGGTTTGACCGCCTCCGGGTTCATGATGGTCCAGCCGTCCGGCGGCTGATCGAGCGCCAGACCCAATCTGAGATCGCCCGCCGTCGTCACGGCGGCGGGCGTACCAAGGGTATCGGCGCAGAGCTTTGCCAGCGTGTTGGCACCGTGGTGACCGCCCAACAGCGGAACAACGGCGCTACCGTCCTCGGCAACAGCCAACACCGGCGGCTCGCCACGCTTATCGGCGAGGAACGGCGAGACCGCACGAATCAAGATGCCGGAAGCGCACAGGCCAATCACCGGCACGCCGGCGACAAACAGGTCGCCGACATGCGCCATGGTGTCGCCGAATACGATGTCGGCTGCACCAGCCCGTCCGTCGAGACCGTGCACACTTGATCCCGGCAGTACGGTTTGCAGACGGCGCGCGGTCTCAAGACCGCCGGCGCTCAAACAAATGAGCGCCGTGCCTTCGGGCGGCTTCAGCGCCATGCCTCACCTCGGCTGTGCACGAGCACCATGGAGAAGTAGGGCGCCTTGGCTTCGCCGAGATCAGCCAGCGGCAACGATTTCTGGTCGGCCATGGTGGCATGTTCGACATAGCGGGCGCGCTCGACCATGCCGAGACGCTCGATGACGGCTTTGATCTTCGGCATGTGGCGGCCGACCTTGATGATGGCCGCCGCCTCGACGTCCTTCAGGCGACGCTCCAGCTCGTCCTCCGAGAGTATCCCCGGCAAGACCGTCAGCACATCGTCGCGCGCGGCAAGCGGTGCGCCGGCGACAGCCGGGCACGCGACCAGCGAAGAAACGCCGGGCACGACTTCGACGCGGTGGCTGTGGGCGAGGCGCCCGAAGAGGTACATGAAGGAGCCGTAGAAGAACGGGTCGCCTTCGCAGATAGCCGCGACGTCGCGCCCGGCGGACAAATGCTCCGCGATGTCCTCGGCCGCCTGGTCATAGACCGCCTCGACCGGAAACCGGTTGAGGTCGAGCGGCATGCGGATGGCGATCTCGGTCTGGCCGCCCGGCAGGTGACTCTCGACGATGGCGCGCGCCAGGCTCGGTCCTTGTTCCGGTGCCGGATAGGCGACGACCGGCGCCGCCCGCAACAGGCGGTGGGCCTTCAAGGTAATGAGTTCGGGATCACCCGGCCCGACGCCCAGCCCCCACAGGGTTCCGGCACTCATGGTTTCACCAGGGCAAGCTGTGTCACCGGCATCAGAGGACGCCAGCCGTTATAGGGTCCGACCGGATCGGCCCGGCTGATCGCAAGGCGCGTCATCGAGCCACCGTGGTCGCGATGCCAGGCCATCAAGACGGTCTCGCCTTCCAACGTCACCGCGTTAGCAACCAGCCGGCCGCCAGGCGGCAGCGCGTTCCAGGCATGTTCCATCAGACCGTCGGTTGTCAACCCGCCGCCGACAAAGACGGCGTCCGGTTCATCGAGGTCGGCCAGGGCTTCCGGCGCCGAGCCAGCCACAACATGGAGCAGCGGTGTGCCGAGCAGAGCGGCGTTCTCGGCCATCATCGCCCGACGTTCACCATCCCGCTCGACGGCAATCGCACGGGCGCCATCGGCGGCACGCATCCACTCGATGGCGATCGAGCCGCAACCGGCGCCGACATCCCACAAGAGCCCACCGGGCACGGGCCCGAGCATGGCAAGCGTTGCCGCGCGCACCTCCCGCTTGGTCATCTGGCCGTCATGGCGAAAGGCATCATCGGGCAGGCCCGGCACGCGCGGCAGAAGCGGCCGGCCCGCATCGGCAACAACTTCGACGGCGACGGTGTTGAGGTCGGGAACGGCATCTGACACACCCTGCTCGGCGGTCGTCGTGAGACAGGCCTCCTGCTCACCGCCCATATGCGACAACACCGTCATCGGGCTCGCACCGAAACCGGCCTCGGCCAGCAGCTCCGCGAGCGCCGCCGGTGTCGTACCATCCTCCGACAGGATCAGGAGCCGGTTGCCCGGCGTCAGATGGGCACGCACGAGATCGAGCGGGCGGCCGTGCACGGTCAAGAGCCGGCATTCCGCCAGCGGCCAGCCAAGCCGGGCGCAGGCCAGGCTGAACGCGCCGACGCCCGGCAGGCAGACGACCTCGTCATGGGCAAACCGGCGCATCAGCGTGACGCCGATGCCGTAAGCCATGGGGTCGCCGCTGGCGAGCACCGTGACACGCTTGCCTCGCAGGCTTTCCAATCGCGCCACCGTCGCCTTCAACGGGCTTTCCCAGGTGAGCTTTTCGGCCTTGTGGTCGGCAACCATGGCCAGATGCCGTTCGCCGCCGACCAGCACCTCCGCATCGTCAACCAGCGCGCGCGCCGGTGCGGCAAGCCCTGCCAGACCATCCTCGCCAATGCCCACGATGCGCAGCCAGGGTTTCATGGAATACCGCCCATCAGCGCGTTGACTCCGGCGGCCGCAAGCGCGCTGCCGCCGCGCCGGCCATGAACCGTGACATAGGGCAAGCCGCTTTCGGCCAGCGCCTGTTTCGATTCTGCCGCGCCGACGAAACCGACGGGCATGCCGATGACAAGCGCCGGGCGCACCGCGATTTCATCGAGTTTTTCCAGCAGACGGAACAAGGCCGTCGGCGCGTTGCCGATGGCGACAACGGCGTTGTCGAGATGATCGTCCCACAGGTCAACCGCCGCCGCCGAACGGGTCGTCCCCTGCGTTTTCGCCAGGTCAGGCACAGCCGGATCGTTCAAACGGCACAACACCGCGTTCCCCGCCGGCAGACGACTGGCAATGATGCCGCGCGCGACCATTTCCACGTCGCACAGGATGGCCGCGCCGGCCTGAAGTGCCTCGCAGCCCCGGGTGACGGCACCGGATGACAACGCGAGGTCGTCGATCAGATCGGTCATGCCGCAGGCGTGGATCAGCCGCACGGCCAGCGGACGCGCGTCATTGTCCAGACGCGACAGGTCCGCCTCGCCCTCGATGATGCGGCGGGACTCCCGATAGATCGCATCGGGATCGCGCAGATAAGCCCCGGTTTCAGGCAGCGACATGGCCGCCCTCCGCGAACAGCGCATCGACGTTGACGGCGATGCGCCCGGCCTTCGTGCCCGGCTCGCTCACCCCCAGGATCCACGCTTCCTCGGTTTCGACCGTCCGGCGTTCGGCGGTGGTCAGGTCATCCGCACCGGCAAAGAGAGCGCCAAGCTCTCCCGTGTCGTCGCGCGTTTTCAGATGGCCGACCATGGCCTGAACCTGCAGCGCATCCTTGACCGCATCGCCGATCGATTGCGGTGCGACAAGTGACGGATAGATTTCCGCCAAGACCACGTCGCAGTCGTGCAGGGCCGCCTTCGTCAGGGTCTTCAGGCCGGTGTCGAATGGCCAGATACGCGCCTTGAACCGCGTATCGTGACGCAGCGCCTTCACCACCGGCAGCCCCGTCAGGACCTGACTGCCGACCGAGCCCGTGTAGGCCAACTTCCAGACCGGCTGGGGGCCGGTGATGTAGCGTTCGCCGATACGCCGCTCGGCAAGCCGTCCGTGGCCATAGGCGTCGGGCCGCCGCGTTGTCAGCGTCTCGCGCGCCTGACCGGCGGGGCAACCCCAGAACGGACCGGGTCGACCGAGCCTTCGGTTGAGCCCCGCACCGACGTCGAAGCGGTTGTTGGTGTTATCGTCCGCGTCCTCGATCAGCCGGTCGACCTCATCCCAGGCCGCGCGCCAGGCCGGGCCGTTGAGACCGAGCGCGCGTGCGAATCCCTGGGGGTAGCCAAAGGGAAAGTCAAAGCCCGCGAGAACTTTCTGGCCGCCGTTTCGGCGCGCGGCAAGAAGCTCGGCGATCCGGTCGCGCGCCGCCGTCCGTGTCGCCGGGTTTTCCAGCGCCAACAGACGAAGGCCGTCGGGCTCGCGCGCGGCCAGGCAGATCCAGATCGAGTCCTTGCCCGTGCGTGGCGCGGCCGCCGCGCTCCAGTCGACCATCATATAGGCGTCGAACAGCGCCATCGTTGACTCAGCCCTTCAGGGTACGCGGGCCCAGCGGATGATCGGCGTGGGGATAGGGATGGTGGCCGTGATCATGGCTGTGGCCGTGGTCGTGACTGTGGTCGTGCCTGTGGTCGTGCCCATGATCGTGCCCATGATCGTGACCGTGATGATGGTGGTGACCATGATCGTGGCCGTGCCCGCCGTTATCCGCCGGGCCGGTGCCGATGCCCTCGACGTGGTGGTGATGGCTTTCCTGGGCGAGGCCGACCTCGTCCTCGAAACCCAGGACCTGCATGCGGTACTTGCAGGTCTGGCAGTTCATGTTGCCGGTGCCGCCCTCAATCTCCTCGATACGGTCCAGGAAGGTATCGACCACCAGCGGATGGTCGTTCAGGTAACCGGCCTTGACGAAGTCAACGTCGGGGAACTCCGCGGCGACGATATCGGTGTGGTCATAGATGCGGCGCACCAGAATGCCGGTGAAGAGGAAGTATGGGAAAACGACGATGCGTTTGTAGCCGAGCCGCACCGCATGGCGCAGGCCGGGCTGCACCAGCGGGAAGGTGACGCCGGAATAGGCGACCTCGCCCCAACCGAAACCCAGCCCCTCCCACAACATACGCCCGACCTTGGCGACGTTGGAGTTGGCGTCGGGATCCGACGCGCCGCGTCCGACGGTGACCAGCAGGGTCTCGTCGAGCGGCACCTCGCCCTTGGCCTTGTTCGCCGCGTCGACGGCGGCCATGACGCGGTCGCCCGCGGCGCGCACCATGCGGGTATCGATGCCGAGATCCCGGCCAAACTTGATCGTCAAACCGTCGTGCTGCGCCATATAGGTGTTCAGCACCGACGGCACGTCGTTCTTCACATGACCGGCGGCGAACAGCATGCCGGGCACGGCCAGGATGTTCCTGGCGCCACCGTCGCGCAGCTTGTCGAGCCCGTCACGGATGATCGGCGTCGCGAACTCCAGGAAACCGTGTTCAAGCGGCACGTCGACCCGTTCGCGCAGGCGTTCCGCGATAGCGGCGAACTCGGTGATGGCGCCTTCGTCGCGGCTGCCATGGCCGCACAGCATGATGGCTGTCTCGCTCATGATCGTGTCCTTTCCCCCATTGGACGTGGGTTGTTTCGATTGACGCCCGGGACCCATCGTCCCATGTACGCGCCATGTTTTTCGATCTCGCCGCGCCGTCGGTCCTGGCGGCGGCTCTTCTTCTGGATGCGCTGATCGGCGATCCGCGCTGGCTGTGGGGACGGGTGCCCCATCCGGTCGCGCTTTTGGGCGGTCTGATCGACTGGCTCGACCGTCGCCTCAACCGCCGCGACGCCGCGACCCGGCATCTGCGCGGCGTCTTCGTGCTGATCCTGGTCACCGCACTCGCGGCCTTCTTCGGCTGGGTGATCGTGGCGATCACCGACCTCATCCCGTTCGGCTGGCTGATCGAGGCCTTTTGCGCCTCCGTCCTGATCGCTCAACGCGACCTCTACGTTCACGTACGGCGCGTTGCGCAGGGCCTGCGCGACGAGGGCTTGGCGGGCGGACGCGCCGCTGTCGCGCATATCGTCGGACGCGATCCCAAGGCGCTGGACGATCACGGCGTCGGGCGCGCCACGATCGAATCCTGCGCCGAGAACTTCGCCGATGGCGTGGTCGCGCCGGTCTTCTGGTTCCTGCTCCTCGGCCTGCCCGGCATGGCGGCCTATAAGGCCGTCAACACGCTGGACAGCATGCTGGGCCATAGAAGCGAATCCCATCGTGCATTCGGCGCAGCGTCGGCCCGCTTCGACGATCTGGTTAACTGGGTCCCGGCGCGGATTTCGGCCCTGATCGTCGTTTTCGGCGCCTGCTTCATGACCGGCAGCCGGCCGGGCGAGGGTTTGAAAGCCGCCTTCCGCGATGCGCCGCAGCACAATTCGCCGAACGCCGGCTGGCCGGAGGCCGCCTTTGCCGGCTCGCTGGGCATCGCCATTGCGGGGCCCCGCCAGTACGGACACGAGACCGTCGACGGCGCCTGGATGGGCGATGGCCGCACGGAGGTCACCGCCGAAGATATCGACCGTTCGCTCAAGCTTTACGTGAATGCGTGCATCATTCATGGGCTGATCGCCGTCACCTTGCTGACCTGGCTTTGATCGCCATTGGCGATCGCGATAAGGCGGTCCAGGTCAAGCGCCTGCTCCATACCGTCAGCGACCCGGTCCAGCGCGTCGTCGACCTCGGCCTCGAAGGCAAGACCCGACGTCGCGCGCTTCCGGATGCGCTGCAGAAATCGGTGACGAAAGCCGTCGGCGGCAAACAGACCGTGCACGTAACAACCCATGACGCGGCCCGACGGCGCAATGGCGCCATCAGACCGACCGTCGATCTCGATCATGGGCCGGCTGATCCCAGCACCCGACGTCTCGCCGATATGCATCTCGTAGCCGGTGAAGACCTCGCCGGTCGCGACATCCCGTGCGGCGACTTCGGTCAACCGCTTGTCGCCGGCCAACACCGTCTCGACATCGAGCAGACCGAGACCCGCCTCCGTGCCTGTCGCACCTTCGATACCGTCGGGGTCGGCAACCGTGTGGCCAAGCATCTGGTAGCCGGCGCAGACACCGAGCACCCAGCCGCCGCGCCGGATGTGGGCGGCAAGGTCGATATCCCAGCCCTGCGCCTTCAGGTCGCGCAGATCGCCGACCGTCGCTTTCGACCCCGGCAGGATGATCAGATCCGCGTCGCCCGGAAGCGGCTGGCCCGGTTCGACCACGGTGACGGCAACATCGGGCTCGGCGAGCAGCGGGTCGAGGTCATCGAAGTTGGCGATGCGGGCGAGCCGGGGCACCGCGATGCGGATGGCATCACCGGGCGCGTCCTCCGAGGCGAAGCTGTCGAGCGCGACCGCGTCCTCCGCCGGCAGGCGCTTGGCATCGGCCAAGTGCGGCACGATGCCCAGGCATTCCAAACCGGTGCGCGCCACAATGATGGCCAGCGCGTCGTCGAAGAGCGCGGGATCCCCGCGAAACTTGTTGATGATGTAGGCACGAATGCGCGCGCGTTCGTCCGGTTCCAGGAGCGCCATGGTGCCGACGAGGCTGGCGATCACGCCGCCCCGGTCGATATCGCCGACCAGGACGACCGGCACATCGACCGCTTCGGCAAAACCCATGTTGGCGATGTCGCCGCGGCGCAGGTTGACTTCCGCCGGGCTGCCTGCGCCTTCCACCAGAACCAGATCGGCATCGGCGCCGAGACGCTCGAAACTCTCGATAACACGCGGCAGAAGCTGCGGCTTCAGCGTGTGATAGTCGCGCGCCTGGGCCTCACCAAAGACACGGCCTTGAACGACAACCTGGGCGCCGCGCTCCGACTGGGGTTTCAACAGCACGGGGTTCATGTCGACCGACGGCGCGATCCCGGCCGCGCGCGCCTGCAGCATCTGGGCCCGGCCGATCTCGCCGCCATCGGCGGTGACGCCCGCGTTGTTCGACATGTTCTGCGGCTTGAACGGCCGTACCTTCAGGCCACGGCGTGTGTAGGCGCGCGCCAAACCGGCAACCAGCAGCGACTTGCCGACATCCGATCCGGTGCCCTGCAGCATGACGGCGGGCGGACGCGTCACGCCGTGCTACTCCTCATCGACGCCGGTGAGCGCGGCGCGCAGACCGTCAGCGCCGTCGTTCGACACGGTGCCGGCCTGAACGATCTCGCGCGTTGTCGCGGCCTCGCCATAGTAGAGCTGGTTGGTGTCCTCATCGGGGATCAGGATCGCGCCCTCGACGGCGACGCCGGCAAACAGTCCCTGGCCGGTGCCGTAGGCATAGATGTCCTGGTCGAAGTCGGTGCTGGTCGTCGCCGCCTTGGCGTTGATGCCGACCGGCCCGGCCGCGACGGAAGCATCACCGCCAATCTCGATCTTATCGGCCAGCATCGCCTCCATACCTTCGTCGGTCATGATGACCAGCACGATCTGGCTGACCGATGCGCCGATCTGTAAGCCGACGCTACCCGACGCCATGGTCATGAACGCCGGATAACTCCATGCGCCGGTGTTCAGATCATGAGCCAGCAAGACGGCCTCACCGGCTTCGCCGCCGATGATCAGACCGGCTTTGTAGAGCGCCGGCACGACGACGACGCCGCGAGCGCGGGTCAAAAGGCCGCGCAGGTTCTCGAAATCCGGGTCGGCGACCAGTTGTTCGACTGTGGCCTGGGCTTCGCCGACCAGATTCTGCGGCGTATCGGCATGAGCCGGGGCAGCGGCGGCATAAGCCGCCACCACCACCAAACCCATCATCCAGCGCCGCAGAACGGACATCGTCGTTCTCACTTTCGATCAGAAGCCGGACAGGCGTGCGCGCAAGGGGTTCGAACCGGCATTGTCGACGACGCGGTTGATCATGATGTCGCGCAGCGAGACAGAACGGCCGTAGTATTCGGCGTTGCGCGTGTTGTCCGGTTCGATCACCGCACCCTCCAACGAGGCCCCAACAAAAAGGCCCTGCGCCTTGGTGTAGGAATAAACGTCGGCTCCGATATCGGTCGTCGTCTGCGCCGCGACACCCGCGCCAATCGGGCCGGCCGCCACGGAGGCTTCACCGCCAAGCGTGACCTTGTTGGAGAGGATCGCGTCCAGGCCGCCTTCGGTCATGACCATCAGCACGACCTTCGAGACCTGGGCGCCAATCTGGAGGCCGACGCTGCCCGCGCCGATCTGGAGGAATCCGACCGGGCTCCAGCTGCCGTCCTCGCCGCGCACCAGCATCACGGCGTTGCCGAACTGGCCGCCGATGATGAAACCGGCCTTGAACATGTCCGGCACGATGACGATCGCCTTGGCGCGGTCGACAAGCGTGTTGAGGTTCTTGAAGTTGGGATCGGCGCTCATGTTGTTGAAGGTGACGAGCGCAGAATCGACGATGTTCTGTGGCGATTCCGCGGCTTGCGGCGATGTCGCCGGGATCGCAAGAGCAAGCACAAAGATGGCTGCGATCAGATGTTTCATGGCTGCGGTTTCCTTTCCAGGTATTCCTGAACGGGTGGAAGGATGGTGGTGCGCCTCTTTTTTGATTTCGTTTCTTTGATCAGAACTCGACCCCAGGCTGACCGCGCACGCCTTCGCGGAAGGGGTGTTTGACAAGCGTCATTTCGGTCACCAGGTCGGCCATCTCAATGAGCTCGGGTTTGGCGTTGCGCCCGGTGATGACGACATGCAGATCGGGCCGCTTTGTGGCAAGCGTATCCAGCACCTCGTCCAGGTCGACGTATTCATAGCGCAGCGCCACATTCAGCTCATCCAGGATCACCATGCGGATCTCCGGATCGGCCATCATGTCCTTCGAGGCCTGCCAGGCGGCTGTCGCGGCGGCGATATCGCGCTCGCGGTCCTGGGTTTCCCAGGTGAAACCCTCGCCCATGATCTTGTGGGTCACGAGGTCGGGAAACTTGGCGAACAGCTTGTGTTCGCCGGTTTCGCGCCGGCCCTTGATGTACTGGACAACGCCAATCTTGTAACCGTGACCCAGGCAGCGCAGCGCCATGCCCCAGGCCGAGGACGATTTGCCCTTGCCCTTGCCGGTATGGACGATGATCAGGCCGCGCTCTTCGGTCTTCGACGCCATCATCTTGTCGCGCGCGGCCTTGCGCTTTTTCATCTTCTCGCGATGACGCTCGTTGACCTCTTCGGTTTCGACGACGGTGTCTTCGCTCATGCGACATCCTCCTCGGCGGTGCCCGCCAGCGTGTTCAGCAGCGGCATGGTGGAATTGCGGCGCGGACGCCACAGGCCGCGCGCTTCGGCCTCGGCCAGACGGCGTGCGATATCGCCCAGCGCGGCCGGATTGGCCCGCTCGAGGAAACTTCGGACATCAGGGTCCAGAAGATAGGCCTCGAAAACGGCATCAAAGTGGTGATGGGCGACGCAGCGCGCCGAGGCGGCGAAGCCAAACAGATAGTCGACCGTCGCCGCCATCTCGAACGCGCCCTTGTAGCCATGGCGCATGACACCGGCGATCCACTTCGGATTGACCACACGGGCGCGCACGACGCGGGCGATCTCTTCTTCCAGCCGTCGGATCGCGGGGTTTTCCGGCCGGCTGGTGTCGTTGTGATAAACGACGGGCTGGCGGCCGGAAAGTTCGCGCACGGCCGCGGTGATGCCGCCCTCGAACTGATAGTAGTCGTCGCTGTCGAGCAGATCGTGCTCGCGGTTGTCCTGGTTGTGCAGCACCGCCTCGACCTGCTTCAGCCGGTCGCGGAACAGGTTGTGCTGGGCCTCGCCCTCGGCCCCGTCGCCATAGGCATAACCACTCCAGGCGAGATAGGCGTCGGCCAAATCGCCTTCGTTCTCCCAGATGCCTTCGTCGATCAGCGCCTGCAGACCGGCGCCATAGGCGCCGGGTTTGGAGCCGAACACACGGTGGCCTGCCATCTGGCGGGCTCGATCCGGGTCGACGCCGTCTCGTGTCAGGCGCGCTGCCTCTTCGGCGGTTCGCACCGCCAGCGGGTTGACGTCGGCCGGTTCGTCGAGTGCCGCGACGGCGCGAGCCGCGCTGTCGACAAGATCGATCAGGTTGGGAAAGGCATCGCGGAAAAAACCGGAGACGCGCAGCGTGACATCGACGCGCGGCCGGCCCAGCACGCCCGCGGGCATGATCTCGAACCCGGTAACCCGCCCGCTACGGGGTTCCCACTGCGGCTGCACGCCCATCAGCGCGAGCGCCTGGGCGATATCGTCACCGCCGGTGCGCATGTTGGCGGTACCCCAGCAGCTCAACGCGACCGCACGCGGCCATTCGCCGTGATCCTGGACGTGGCGCTCCAAGAGCAACGTCGCCGACTTCCAACCCAGAGTCCAAGCCGCCGGCGTCGGCACCGCGCGGGTATCGACCGAATAAAAGTTGCGGCCCGTGGGCAGGACATCGGGACGGCCGCGCGACGGCGCGCCGGACGGCCCCGGCGCGACGAAACGGCCGTCGAGGCCGGTCAGGAGCCCGGCCATTTCGGCGGCCCCCGATCCCGCGACCGCAGGTGCCAAGCGGGTCTCTATTTCGTCGAGAACCGCGCGGGTTGCCGGCCAATCGGCGGGGCAACCCTTGGGCTCTCTGACGAGCTTGAGCGCCAAGAGCTCGATGCGTTCGACCGTGTCACCGGCGGTGCGCCACGGGTCATCGGTCTGGTCGGCCAAGATGCCGGGACGCTCGCCGGTCCAAGGTGCCCCCATGTCGGCATTCAGCGGATCGAGGCCGAGATCGAGATCGGCAGCGATAGCACGCGTCAGGGACGCATCGCCGCCTTCGCCGGTGCCGCGCGGCACGCGCGCGAGCGCGACCAGCAGGGCATCGCAAAGGTCGCCGACCGGCGCGCTGCCGAAGACATGCAGGCCGTCACGGATCTGCATTTCCTTGAGTTCGCAGAGATAGCCATCGAGCTTCTGGAGTTTGTCGGCTTCGGTGTCGCCGGAACCGATGCCGCAATCGGCGTCCAAGCCGGTCGTCGCGCACAGTTCCAGGATATCGCGGGCCAATACCGGCAGGCGGCGCGGATCGGTCTGGCTGGCCTCGAAGTACTCGTCGACCAGAGCCTCCAACTCGCGCAAGGGGCCATAAGACTCCGCACGCGCCAAAGGCGGTGTCAGGTGATCGACGATGACGGCGGCGGTGCGCCGTTTCGCCTGGGTGCCCTCGCCGGGGTCGTTGACGATGAACGGATAAAGGTGCGGCAGGGGCGCGAAGACGGCTTCGGGAAAGCAGGTTTCCGACAGCGCCAGCGCCTTGCCCGGCAGCCATTCGAGGTTGCCGTGTTTGCCCAAGTGGACGACGGCGTGCGCGCCAAACGAGCCGGCGATCCAGGCGTAGAACGCAAGATAGCCGTGCGGCGGGACGAGGTCCGGATCGTGATAGGTCGCCTTGGGATCGATGTTGTAACCGCGCGCCGGCTGCACCCCGACGGCGATGCTGCCGAACGTCAAAACGCTCAGATGAAAGCCGCCCTCCGCGACGAACGGATCGCGCTCAGGCTCGCCCCAGCGTTCGGTAATTTGATTGCGGACTTCCTGGGGCAGGCTGTCGAAGACATTGCGATAGGCACCGAGCGATAGCACGACGTCCGATCGTTTCCAGGCTCGCGCCGTCAGATCGTTGGTCGGCCCGGCAAGCAGCTGTTCGATGAGATCGGCGCCGTCTTCGGGCGCATCGGTCACGTCGTAACCGGCGGCATGAAGGCTCGTCAGCACGGCGGCCGCGCTGGCCGGCGTATCGAGGCCGACACCGTTGCCGATGCGCGCATCCCGGTTGGGATAGTTGGCGAGCACCAGGGCGACCTTGCGTTCACCCGTGGGCGCCGCACGCAGCCGCGCCCAGCTTGCCGCCAGACGCGCGACCCAGCGCGCGCGATCGGGGAGCGGTTGGTAGGCGACGATGTTGGTCTGGGTTCGCTCGTCAAAACGGGCGGCTTCCTTGAACGAGACCGCACGGGTCATCAAGCGGCCGTCGACCTCGGGCAGTGCCACGTTCATGGCGATGTCGCGCGGCGCCAGGCCGCGCATGCCGTCGCGCCACGCAGCCTCCGTGCCACCGGAGAAGACGACCTGCAGCACCGGACAATCCGCGCCATCGAACGGCGTCGGCGTGCGCGCCGCGCCGGGACTGGAGAGCGCGAAACCGGTGCCGTTAAGAATGACCGAGGGCGCGGCCTCCGCAAGAAAACCGGCGACGGCCTCGGCGGCCAACGGCTCCTTCAAACTCTGACTGAAGATCGGCAAGGCGTTCAGACCCTGCGCGTCCAATGCCGTGATCAGCGTGTCGATGGCCGCGAGGTTCGCAGCCTGAACCAGCGCCCGATAGAACACGATCGCAGCGACCGGCCGGTCGGCACGCCAATGGGACTTTAGCGCATCGACCGAACCCGGCGTTTCACCCGGCCAGTAAAGACCGAAGCGCGGCAGCGGCTCCGGCTCGACCCACGCGGTCTCGAAGCCCGCGAGTGTCGACGCATAGTCGAGAAACGCACCGGCATTGGCGAGGCCGCCGTGGATCAGATAGGCCCACAGGCGGTCATAGGTCCCGCCTTCCAGCGTCGAGAGCTCACGCAGTTCCGGATCATCCTTGTCGTCGCCGGGCAGAAGCGCCAGTGCGATACCCTGGCGGCGGCACAAGGCGCTCACCTGCTCGGCGCCATAGGACCAATAGGCGGCACCGCCCAAGAGCCTGACCACCACCAGCTTGGCCTCGGCGATTACCGTCTCGACATAGGTATCGACGGAAAGGTGATGGGCAAGCTGCATGGGATTGGCGAGCCGCAGGCTCGGTCCGCCGTCGCCGCGCGCGCCACGCGCATTGGCGAGACAGGCGAGTTCCGTGTCGGCGGCAGACAGCACGACGATATCGCCCGGCGTTTGGCCGAGATCGATCGCCTCCGACCCATCGGAGATCGTGCCGGGCTGTGCCGCCAGCAGATGCATCAGGCAGCGCCTGCCACGGCGGCGGCGATGGCGTCGCGGTCGAGACCCTTCAGGCCGATCACGACCAGTTCGCTGCGCCGCACCTCATCGGCACCCCAGGGCCGGTCGTAATGGCGCGCGAAACGGCCGCCGACGCCCTGGACCACATGGCGCATGGCCTTGCCGGGAATATCGAGAAAACCTTTGATGCGCAGCACGTCGTGATCGGCGACGGTCTTCTGCAATATGGCTTCCAGCGCCTCGGGATCGGTGATCGGGCCCAAGGTCAGCGTGAACGTATCGAAATCGTCGTGGTCGTGATCATCGTCCAGGTCATCGTGGTGCGAGTGACGGCTGTCCAGATCGTCCTCGGCGGCTGAAGCCAGGCCGAGCACGGCGACGGGATCGACGGCGCCCGAACGCGCCTTCACCAGTTTGACGGCATCGCGCCGGTGCGGACCGACCGCAGCGTGTACGGCGTCAAGCCCATCGTCGTCCAACAAATCGGTCTTGTTGATGATGATCATGTCGGCGCAGGCGACCTGTTCCTCGAACACCTCTTCCAGAGGGTTTTCGTGATCCAGGTTGTCGTCGGCTTCGCGCTGGGCCTGCACGGCGTCGGGATCGTCGGCAAAACGGCCGTCGGCAACGGCGCGCCCGTCAATCACCGCGACAACGCCGTCGACCGTCACCCGGCTTCTGACCTCCGGCCAGGTGAACGCCTTGACCAGGGGTTTCGGCAGGGCGAGCCCCGACGTTTCGATGACGATGTGTTCCGGCGGATCGTCGCGGTCGATCAGCGTCTGGATGGTCGGCAGGAAATCGTCGGCGACCGTGCAGCAGATGCAGCCATTGGTCAGCTCGACGATATCCTCGTCCTCACAGCCTTCGACGCCACAGCCTTTGATCAGCTCGCGGTCGACGCCGAGATCACCGAACTCGTTGATGATAAAGGCAAAGCGGCGGCCGCCTGACTGCTCGATAAGGTGGCGGATCAAGGTCGTCTTGCCGGCGCCCAGGAAACCGGTGACGACGGTGGCAGGAATTTTTGTGGGAAGGCTCATGGAGGCAACAAACTCCGTTTGGGATCAAAGCGCACGCCAACCACGGCCTTCATGACCGAAGCCGGCGACGGCGGGATGCAGGATTTCGGCCATGATCTCGATCGAGTCGACGAGACCCGGGCCGGGGCGCGTGAAATAGCGGTTGGCGTCGACGGCGACCGCCGGCATGGCAAGCCCCGCCCAAACCGGTTCGCTCAACGCCTTGCGGGCCTCCGACGACGCCCGGTCCAGATCGAAACCGCAGGGCATGAAGACGGCGACCTCCGCATCGACCGCGGCGATTTCGTCGGTGCTCAGCAGCCGTGCCTTGTCGCCCGGTTCGGCCAGGATCGGTTCGCCGCTGGCAGCTTCCACGACATCACCGATCCAATGGCCCGAGGCCATCGGTGGATCGCACCATTCGACCGCCAGGACGCGTTTGGACGGCTGGCCGAACAGGACGCCGCGAATGGCGCCGATGCGTGCTTCCAGTTCGTCGACAATCAGCGCGTCGCCGCCCAGCGTCGCCGCGACACGCCGCATATCGGCGAAGACATCGCCGAGCCGGGCGGGCGACAGTGAGATGATCTCGGGTCTCAGTCCGGCCATCTCGCCGACAACACGTTCGACCGCGGCAAGATCGATGGCGCAGGCCGCACAGCGGTCCTGGGTCACGATGTGGGTCGGGTGCAGCGCGGCGAGCGCCTCAAGGTCGAGGTCGTAAAGCGTCAACGCTTGGCGCGCTCGTTCGCGCACGGTGTTGTCGATCTCAGCGCTGGGTTTGGAGGAATCGATGCTGCTCGACGTCAGAACCGTGCGATCACGGATCGTTTCGGGCCAATCGCATTCGTGGCTGATGCCGACGATCCGATCGGCCAGGCCGAGCGCAGCGACGATCTCGGTCGCCGCCGGCAACAGGCAGACGATGCGAAGCGCATCGGTCATGGACGACCCTCGCCCTTGAGCACCTGGGCCAGCCCGGCGGTGACGAAGACAACCTTGCCGGCCAGCGCCGCGACCTGTTGGTGCAGCCGGCCGGCGTGGTCGCGGAACTCCCGCGCAACCTTGTTGGCCGGCACGATGCCCTGGCCGACCTCGTTCGAGACGATGGTGACATGGCCACCGACCGTGCCGAGCACCCGGCACACGGCCTCGGCCTCCTTGATGACATCGCGTTCGGCCGCCATCAGATTGGCGAGCCACAAGGTCAGACAGTCGACCAGAACGGCGCGGCCTTCGCCGGCGTTCTTGGAGAGCGCGCGCGCCAGGTCGAGCGGTTCCTCGACCGTCGTCCAGTGCTCGTCGCGCTGGGCCCGGTGCTGGGCGATGCGCCGCTGCATCTCCTGATCATGGGCTTCCGCCGTCGCCAGGTAGACCGGCGCCAGGCGCGACTCCAGGACGTGGTTCTCCGCCCACAGGCTCTTGCCCGAGCGCGCGCCGCCAAGGACAAAGGTCACGGCGGCGTTGCCGGCCGCATCGGGTCGGGGAATATCGGGACGAGGTACACTCACCGGGTCGCTTGCCTCCCTCCGAGGTCGTGACTGGCCCTAGCTGCCGCGCGAGGAGGTCTCCTGGCTCCGGGTCACCGGCTGGAAGGCCCCTTCCCGGTTCTTGAAGGAACCAGTGGGATCAAGCCTTCGGCCTCGCCGTTACAGTTGCGGGGGCAGCGCCGGTCTGGCGGACGATCCGCGTCACCGGCTTCCCTCTTCTCACGTGCATCGACGAACCTAGCAGACGAAGGGGGCGAGCGCTACGCCAGTTGTCCGCCGCCACCGTCGTTTGTTGGTGGCCGGTTCATCCAGGTAACACGCCATACCGGCGAATGCCCACCCGACGCCGCGTGATGGTCGAGCCGGGTCAGCGACAGGTTCTCGGTTGCGAACTTCAGCGCGTCTTCCGGTTCGAGATCGAGGGCGACGCCGAGCGCGGCGCGGATGCTGCCGCCATGCGCCACGGCGATGATATCGCGTCCTGCATTCTCGTCATTCAGCCGATGGATTACGTGACCGACGCGGATCGTGAGGTCTACGAAACTCTCGCCCTCGGGTGGGCGATGGGTTGCCGGCGCCAGCCAGAAGCGGTGACTGTCGGCAAAGGCGTTGACCTCGTCATAGGTCAGGCCCTGCCAGGCGCCGAAGCTTTGCTCGCCGAGATCCGGTTCCTCAAGCGGCATGATCCGGCGCCCCCCGGCCTCGGCAATCGCGGCGGCCGTCTGTTTGGTGCGCTTCAGATGACTGGTCACCCAGATGGCATCATCGGGCAGGATCGCGGCCAGCGCGCGATAGGCCTCCGGGTTCTCGATCGTGGCATTGGGGTCGGAAGCGCCATAGATCCGACCGTTGGTCTCGGTGACCGGCGCGTGGCGGATCCACCACCAGCGGGTGACCGTCATGTCGCCATCACGACGGCGATCAGGACGGCGAGCTCGGTCGCCTGCTGCATGGCGCCCAGGACGTCGCCGGTCTGACCGCCGATCTGCCGGCCGGCGACAAAGATGACGACCGCCGCCGCCGCGGCGGCCAGAACCAGCGCCAGCACCCAGGTCCATGGCAACAGAAGGACGAGCGTCAAGAGCGCGGCGATGCCAAGCGCCATGATGGTAGCGTCGAAACCGGGTATGCCGGCGCTGGCGCCCAGGCCGTCGGTGCGCGCCCGCGGCATCATGCGCATGGCGACCACGATCACGGCGCGCGACACCGCGCCCGCCGCAATCAACGTCGCCAGCACTTCATAGGGATTGCCGATGCCAGCCAGCGCGCCGATCCGAGCGGCGATGACCAGCACCAGAGCAATCACGCCGTAACTGCCGATGCGGCTGTCGCGCATGATGGCGAGCTTCGACTCGCGGTCGCCGCCGCCGCCGAACCCGTCGGCAACATCGGCCAAGCCGTCCTCGTGCAACGCGCCGGTGATCAGGATCGCCGTGCCGACCGCCAGGCAGGCGGCGAGCCACGGTCCGGTGCCGAGCCCATGCGCGATGACATAGACGACGCCAGCCGCCAGGCCGATCACGGCGCCGACAATCGGGAACGACGCGGCCGCTTGCGCCAACGGTGCGGTCACGCTGCGACCACCCACAGGCAGGCGGGTCAGGAAACCAAAGGCAAGACGCAGGCGGTCGATCCAGTCGAGATCCGGATCGTCTTGCCCGCTATCATGGCCGGGGTCATCGTGGGACATGAGCGATCAGGGGTTGCGTTGTCGCGCCGACCTGTGCTTATCCCGCGCCCTCCTCCACCCGTCAAGGCAAGGCCTGGAGCAGATCCCACTTTGATTGAATCGCTTGGCGTTTCAATCAAAGTGGGTGAATCTGCTCCACTCATGTAAGTGAGCGGATTCACGTGATTTGGTGAAACCGTTCAACGGTTTCACCAAATCACGACCCGCTCATGCAACCCGGCTCTTTCGACGACATCCGCGCCCTGATGGCGGATTTGCCCCAACCCGACGCCGATGCCCTGGCCGACGCCGACGCGCGTGACGCGGTTCTGACCAAACCGCCGGGCGCGCTTGGCCGGCTCGAGACCATCGCGCGCTGGCTGGCCGGCTGGCAGGGCCACCCGCCGCGCGCCGACAAGCCGGCGATCCTGGTCTTCGCCGGCAACCACGGCGTGACGGCCCAGGGCATCTCGGCTTTTCCCGCCGATGTGACCCACCAGATGGTGGCGAACTTCGAGGCGGGCGGTGCGGCGATCAACCAACTCGCCAAACGTGCCGGCGCCAGCTTGGCGGTCACCGCGCTCGATCTCGACCAGCCGACCGGCGACTTCTCCCAGGGTCCCGCCATGGACGAAGCGGCGGCGGTTGAAGCCTTTGCCATCGGCATGGCGGCCGTCGGCGACGCCGATCTGGTGATCCCCGGCGACATGGGCATCGGCAACACAACGGTCTCCGCCGCCCTGGCGGCCGCTCTTTTGGGCGGCAGCGGGGCCGACTGGGCGGGACCGGGTACCGGACTGGACGCCGCCGGCGTCAATCACAAGGCCGCGGTCATCGACCGGGCGCTCGCCTTCCACGGCGACCGGCTCAACGACCCGCTCGACGCGCTGGCTAGCGTCGGCGGGCGCGAGCTCGCCGCCATCGCCGGTTCGATCCTGGCCGCGCGGCTGAAACGTATCCCGGTCATCCTGGACGGCTATGTCGCGACCGCGAGCGCGGCGGTCCTGAGGGCTTTGCGGGACGACGCGCTCGATCACTGCCTGCTCGGCCATCTCAGCGCCGAACACGGCCACGGTCCGCTTGCCGACAAGCTGGGCCTGGACCCCATCGTCAACCTGGCCATGCGTCTGGGCGAAGGGTCCGGCGCGGCGGTCGCCCTGCTGATCGTCCAGGCCGCCGCCGACTGCCACAACGGCATGGCGACGTTCGCCGAAGCCGGGGTCAGCGGAAAAAGCGACTGAGCCCGAAAGGTCCCCTTTTGTCGCAGGCGGCCGCCGCTAAGCTTCAGTCATGGCGGATGTGATTCGGGACGGGTTGGAAGACGTCGGCGGGCGCGACGTGGCGCCGCTGCTGGCGCGCGGCATCGGGCGGCTGTTCGACGCCATGGCGGTGGCTTCGCTGACCGAGTTCAGCCTGAAGAACGGCCGGCGCGCCGATGTCCTGGCGCTCGACGGCGACGGCCGGTTCACCATCGTGGAAATCAAAAGTTCTCTGGCAGATTTTCGTGCCGATTCGAAGTGGCCGGACTATCTTGAGTTTTGTGACAACTTTTTCTTCGCCGTGCCGCAGGGGTTCCCCATCGATGTTTTGCCCGAGAACGAAGGCCTGATGATCGCCGACCGCTGGGACGCCACCATCATCCGGCCATCGGCCGAGCGCGCCATGCATGCCTCGCGCCGCAAGGCGCTGACCCTGCGCTTCGCGCGCCAGGCCGCGCAACGCCTGCAACGGTTGAACGACTCCCCGACACCTGGATGACCGCGCCCAAGCCGGGTCTAGAGCGGATCATGGTTCGGTGGAACCGTCTGGCGGTTCGACCGAACCATGTGAATCCGCTCTCCATTCATAGCGTAGAGCAGGTTCACCTGCCGTGACGGAATCGCGAAGCGATACCTTCAAATCAGGACCTGCTCTAAGGCGGCGCTTGGGTTTCTGGTTGCTGACGCTTTACGGCCTCGGCGTCACCATCGGCGCCGGCATCTATGTGCTGATCGGCAAGGTCGCGGGCGAGACTGGCGCCTTGATGCCGCTGGCGTTTCTGGCCGCCGCCGTCCTGGCCGGCTTGACCGCGCTCTCCTTCGCCGAACTCGCGGCGCGTTTTCCCAGGAGCGCCGGGGAAGCCATCTATATCGCTGAGGGTTTCCGCTCCAAGACCCTGTCGCTGATCGCCGGTCTGGCGGTCGCCCTGGTCGGCATGGTGTCGTCGGCGGCGATCGCCATCGGCGCGGCCGGCTACATCGCCGAGATCGTGCCGCTGCCACAATGGGCCTTGATCACCATCGTCATCGTCGCGCTGACCGCCCTGGCGTGCTGGGGCATCAAGGAGTCCGTCCTTGTCGCCGGCATCGTGACGGTGCTGGAGATCGGCGGCCTGCTGCTGGTCATCGGCGTTGCCCTGCCCGAGTTTTCCGAACTCGGCGAGAGGCTGACGACCACCATGCCCGCCGATGGTTTCGTGTGGGCCGGTTTCATGGGCGCCATGCTGCTCGCTTTCTTTGCCTTTGTCGGCTTCGAGGACATGGTCAACGTGATCGAGGAGGTGAAGGAACCGCGCCGCATGATGCCGCGCGCCATCATCGCGACGCTGATCGGATCGACCGTCATCTATGTCCTGGTGGCGCTTGCGGCCCTTGCCGTCGTGCCACCCGGCGAACTGGCGGCGAGCGACGCGCCGCTGGCGCTGGTGTATGAAAAGGCGAGCGGCACGTCGCCCATCCTCTTGATCACGATCGCCAGCTTCGCCACGTTAAATGGTGTTGTGATTCAGACCGTCATGGCATCGCGCGTTCTCTATGGGTTGAGCTGGCAAGGCTCGATCCCCGCGGTCTTTGGCCGCATCAACCCCTTTACCCACACCCCGATCATCGCGACGGTCTCCGTCGGGGCCTTGATCTTGATCATGGCGCTCGCGCTGCCGATCGATACGCTCGCCGAGGCGACGGCGTTGATCGTGCTGGCCATTTTCACCGCCGTGAACCTGGCGCTGGGCCTGATCAAGCGGCGCGACACGATCGGGCCGTCACGTTTCACCGTGCCCGCCTTCTGGCCCTGGCTCGCCTTTGCGGCCAGCCTGGCGATCCTCGTCGCCGATGTGGTTCGGCGGCTTCTATGATTGCGATCCAACAACATGAGCTTCAACACCGGACGGAGGACCACCATGAAGTCGAAGCGGTTATGGCTTGTCGTCGCCGATGGTTCACGCGCACGCATTCTCGCGCGCAATGGGGTGAACGGCGCCCTGGCTGAGATCGAACAGCTCGATCACGCCGCGGCGCGCGCCCATGTCCGCGATCTCGTGACCGACGGCCAGGGCCGCACCTTCGACAGCGGCGGCCAGGGCCGCCATGCGGTGGAACCCACGACCGAACCCAAGGATCACGAGAAGACCGAGTTCCTGGACCATCTGGCCGAGCGCATCAACATGGCCGTCGCCAAGAACAAGTTGGACGAACTGGTGGTCATGGCGCCGGCGACCGCGCTCGGGCGCTTGCGCGATAAACTGTCGAAACAGGCAAGCCAGCGCGTCGCCGCCGATCTGGGCAAGGACCTGACCGGTCACACCGTGCGCGAGCTGGAAGCGCGGCTGAAGGAGCTGACCCGGCCCTGGAAGGACTGAGAGGCGCGGCGTGACCACGGGCGACCTGCCGACCTTCGAATGCGCGGTCGCCCTGATCGTCGCCGACAGCCGCGTCCTGCTCGGCCACCGGTCGAAGGACCGGCCGACCTATCCCGACGTCTGGGATCTCTTCGGCGGCCATGTCGAGGAAGGCGAGACGATGGAGGAGGCTCTTGCGCGCGAGCTCGACGAGGAGCTCGCGATCCGACCGACCGCGTTCGAACGCTTCACAGAACTCGCCGAACCGGAAGCCGGCCCCTATGGCCACAAGCGCTACACGATCTTCAAGGTGACGGCCTGGGACGGTCCCGGCCCGCGCCTGACCGGCGACGAACACACGGAGATCGCCTGGTTCACCCCCGACGAAGCCCGCAACGCTAACCTCGCCCACCGCGTCTACCGCACTCTGATCGCGGATGCGGTTGGGTGAAGGCCCCAGTGTCATCGCGCGACGTCACGCAACCAGCGGACGACGTCACCGTCTTCGTCAAACGTGCTCCACGGCCACGTGCCCCAGCCTACCGCGCGCGACTCCGCCTTGCCGCCGACCATGACGATGCGTTCGAGCTCGGCGCACTCATCTCGCTGATCGAAGTCGGGGGGCGGCAGGGCTTGCTCTCTCGCCAACGCCGTCGCGATTTTCATCGTGTTGTTCCACACACCGCTGTCATCGAACAACACCATCGCCGGGCGCGCGACAACAGTGTTCGGCCCCGATAACCAGGCGACATCTCGGTCGCGATAGTTCAGCGTGTCAACGAACTCCAGCGCCGCCTCCGGAGTCATCGGACCGACAACAGACTGGTGAGAGGTGACAACGAGCGAGCCATTGTCGACAAAGCATGGCGGGCGGAACGGGACCCAGCCGAACTGGAACCAGATGCCATGAGCGACGGAGACGATCGCCAGAAACGTCGCGCCGCGAACCCACGGCTTCCACCGCGCAACCGGCGCGGGCCACCTGCAATACCAGCCCACCGCGAACACGATAGCCGCGATGGAACCGAAAGCGCCGAACGGCGTCTCAAGGTAGGCCATGAAGTAAAGCAAGACGAACACGTCCCACTTGCCGAACAGGACAAAAGCGAGATGGATATGTGTCGACGCGACAAGCACGAACGCCTTTGCATAGAAGAAGGTGGCAACGGCCGAGAGAAGAACGAACGCACCGATACGTAGCCGCCACCGCCAATCGCGTTTGGAAGGTCGACGGTGGTGTGGTCGATAGGAGGGGATGAGACCGATCATGTCCGCGACAGCCGCTTACGCGTCCCTATAGAGATCGCGAAGCCAGCGGGCGAACGAGCCGTCATCGTGGATTGTGTTCCACGGCCACAAGCCCCAGCCCGCCCGCCATAACACGGCCCGACGGTCAACAAGGGCGTTGCGTTCGATGGCGTGACAGACACCGTACTTAGTACCGGCTAGGTCTGCCGGCATCGGCCTAGCGCCGACATATTCGGAGATCCTTTCGACCCGCTGGCTATCCAACAAGCCGAAGACGGGTCTGACCAGAATGGTATGGGCGTCCGAACGGTGAACGGCATGTTCGCCCAAGCTCTCGATGAGTTCTCGCTCGAAGTGATCGGCATAGGCTGGATCCAGTCTTCCAACGAGTGTGTGTTGGTTGTTCATGCCGCCCACGCCCGCATTGTGCCGACAGGTCGGGTAAAACGTCGTCCAGCCAACCAGGAACCAACCGGTGTGCAAAACGACGATGACGGCCAACACAATCGTTGCCCGTTTCCAGGCCTTGAGCCTCGCCATGCCGAGCGGCAGCGGCAGATACCAACCCACGGCGAAGACAACCGCCGCGACAGTGGCGAACGCCGTAACCGGGAAGTTTAGGTATGCCCACAGATAGAATAGATAGAGGATCAGGCCCTTCACCACGTCGAGCCCGAACAAGGCAAGGAGCGGGACGGCAAGGACGGCAGCGATCAGCAGACGCCGCAACAGGCGGACGTGATTTGGATCGGGCGGCCATCGACCTTGGCTGATCCCCGGCAACAGATTGAGCCAGATCATGAGCCGCCACGCTTCGGCGGTACCGCACAAGACCTTGCACTTCGCCTCTGAAACCAATCGACCATGAGCCGGACCGGACCGATGACGAGGGCGGCAGCAGCCATCAGCCAGCCAGCTAGTCCAACCATAACGACCAAGGCACCGGCCCAATCGTCGGGCGTGGCTGCGGGCTTTATGCTCAAAAGAGGCCAAACCCAGAAAGGATGGCTGAGTGTCAAAGCGATGGTCACCGCCAAGGCAGCGATCGTGGTCCGCTTAGCGCCGAACCACGCGATAAGTTTCCATGCGCCCAGGACAATGACGAAGGGTGTTGCCGGTAGAAGCAGGACAAGCCAACGCTCGTCGATTGGCTGCGCGATCCATAGGAAAGGCAGGGCAACGACGCCGTAGATGACGACGAACGCGAGTGTCGTCACGCTGAAGAGCCGGACGTGCCCCGGCGGCGGTTCTCCTCCGCCGCCCTGGCCAGCATTGGTCCAGTTGATACGGAACACGGCTTAACGCCCGACCAACGCAAAGAGGATGAACAAATCATCCGCGCCCGCCCGCGACGGTATCGGTATCCCGAACAGAACGCCGCGCACCATCATCGCGCGATGTCACGCAGCCAACGAACGACAAGACCGCGCTCATCGAACGTGTTCCACGGCCACGTGCCCCAGCCCTTCGCGCGCGACTCCGCCTTGCCGCCGACCATGACGATGCGTTCGAGCTCCGCACACTGGTCGCTCCGATCAAAATCAGGGGGCGGCAGGCCTTGCTCCTGCGCCAAAGCCGTCGCGATCTTCATCGTGTTGTTCCAGACGCCGCCGTCATCGAACAGCGCCATCGCCGGGCGCGCGACGACAGTGTTCGGTCCCGACAACCAGGCGACGTCGCGGTCCCGCCAGTTTAAGGTGTCAACAAACGCCATTGCCGCCTCGGGCGTCATCGGACCGACAAGAGCGTGGTGGCCACCGAGCGACAACGGGCCATCACCCGTGCTGCAAGGCGGCCGGAAGGACACCCAGCCGAACTGGAACCAGATGCCATGCGCGACGACAACAACCGCCAAGACCGCGAAGCCGCGTCGCACTGGCGACAAACGCGCCAACAGCGGCGGCCAGCGCAGATACGTGCCCAATGCGAAGATGACCGCCATCAGCGTGCCGAAGGCGACAACAGGCGATAAAGCCAGTAGCAGGACGGGAAGAAAAAACATGCTGATGACAAGGAGAGGATTGTTGCCCGGCCACATCCACACCGCTACCAGGCTGCCAACGAGCAAGACAACGACAGTTAGGTTGGACAGCCATCTAGACCGGAGTATCCACCGGCCGCGTCGCACCTTCTCTCCGCTTGTCGTTTCGCGCCGCGCCATGTCCGCGTGAGCCCCCACCTAGTCCTTGTGGAGGCTGAGCAGCCATTGAACGAAGGCACCATCTTCGTCGAACGTGTTCCATGGCCAGTAGCCGTAACCGACAAGTCGTGAGTCGGCATGCCCTCTAGCCATAAGTGCCTCTTCTATCGCGCCGCAATGCCCTGTCGATACGCGACCGCCAAGATCATCGGCAATGTTGATCGTGTAGCGCTCGTGAACACTATTGGGAAAGAGGGCTATGGCCGGCCGTACCAGAACGGTGTGGTCGCCGACCAGCCGGGCCGCGTCCTCGCTGTACTGCCTCTGCAAGACATCGACGAAGCGCCGCGCGGCCTCGGCCTTCATCGGCCCCTTCAGCAGTGTTTCACTACCGTAGAACGGGTCGAAATTCCCGGAGCACGGCGGCCGGAACGGCATCCAGCCAGTGTGAAACCAAGCAGCGTGTAGAACAAAGATGACGACCAGCCAGGTGAGACCGCGCATCGGCGGCCATTGCCGCGCCAGCATCGGTGGCCATCGCAGGTAACAACCCAATACGAAGATGAAAGCAGCCACGGCCCCGAAGGCCACATGAGGCAGTTCCGTAAAGGCCATGATCACCAGCATCACAAACGCGATTGGCAGAGGGAACATCGCGTCCGACCAGAACCCGTTCGCCAAGACCAACACGACAATGATGAAACCGGCGCACAGAAGCCAAACTCGGTCGCGTTTGGAAAGCCGGTCGGGGCGCGGCCGACGACGTGGGCGACCGCCGTTGCCGGAAGGCGGGGAATCAGGTGTCACTGATGCTTCTCCGTCACACCACGCCTACTCAAGTACCGGATGGGTTCCGACAGGTCCGTCGTCGGGTGCCGTCTCGTCGCGGTCCAGTTCCCGCCAATTGATCTTTGACTTGGATCGATCAGGTTGACCGTCGACGAGAGTGATGAACCCTGTTACGAGCCACAATCTGCTGCTCTGGGTTCGAAACGGTTTGGCCAAATCGTAGACTTCGAGATCGCGCAAATCGCTGGCCGTAACGTTTGGCAATTTCAATGAGAGAGTCGATACCCAGCCAGCCAAGCCGAAATCGTCTTCAAAATCGTAACGTTCGTCAAAACGCATATCGACCCGGCCCGCCACATAGATGACATCGCCTCGACGGGTGAACGACAGGTTTCCATAATCTTTGATCGCTGCCGCACCGAAGGCCGCTATGAAGTCACGTTCAAACCTCGTGACGGCCGGTGTTTCATCTCTCTTGCTAGCCAGAGAGAACACATTGGGTTTCCAAACTGCGTCCCAACGGACCCGGCTGCTACTTCCATCGGTCCCCAGCTTTATCGTTTCTCCGTCCTGCAACCTCAAAAACGGTTCGCCAAACACATCGTCGTGCGTTGCTCCCAAAAACCAGTTCTCATAGTGATTTCGAACAGTCTTCTCTGCAGATCGAAACAGCGAGAACCCACGCAATAGGGACCATGGCATCGTGTATGTGCCTCCCTCGTTCTTGACGTAGCGATCGAGGAACTCACTTGACAAGATGAAGCCATCGTCTCGCCCAATCTCAACTATCTCTTTGACGGCATTGATAGTTTCCTCCAACTCCTCGCGCAGCTTGGGATCGTCAGGCGACCTTTGCTTATCTTCCAGGAGCATGTCTTCGACAGTTTCACGCAACCGATCGAACGACACAGTCGGCAAGCCAGCTGCAGGACGAGTGCTGACCCGACGCGTTGCCGACAACGGCTGGTCAGCGGACGACGACACTTTCCGTTGTCGAACAGGCGACGGCTTACCGCCCCGTCTGTTGGCATCGGCCAAAGTCGGTGTGGCGTCATCCGATGGCTCGCCCAACCTCCTGCGCCCCCCACCCGTCAAGATTGTGCCCTGCCGCACCGGCGGCGCCTCCTTCTCCTGCCCGAGGCGCAGGCGGCGTTCGCGGGCGGGGTCGAAGGGTTCGAGTTCGTCGACGAAGGGTTTGGGGCGGCCGATGCGCAAGGGCTTCGGCTTGCCGCTGGGGTCGTCGTAGACGCGGCGGAACTGGCGGTGGATGTAGGCGCGGTAGTCGGGGTCGCCGTCCAGATAGCGGGCGTCGCGCATGAGGTGCGCGAGCTGGCCGCTGAGGCGCTTCTCGATTTCGTCCTCGATATCTTCCCGGGTCTTGGCGCGCGGCCGGCGTTTCAGCGGATCGTCACGTTGCGGCATGATTCACTCCAGAGTCGGTTCACACTCTGTTCCATAACGCGAAAAAGCAGGTGCAGCTAGAGTACAATAACCCTTAATTCACGTCATAGTTGTCTAGAAGCTGAATTCGCGAATTCGCGCTAAAGTTTAGTCAGGCTGCGCGCCGATTGGGGCGATGACGGGGCCATACCGGGGAAATGTCGTGGCGTGCCGGTAGGTCGGTGCCGGTCGGTCAGGCCCAGGCCGCGCGCACGGTCTCGCGGTGGCGGGCGAGCCACAGCAGCGCGATCACCGTGTGGGAGGCGACCAGGCGGCCGTCATCGGCCATGGCGATGGCGTCATCGGCAGCCATGACGTGGACGCGGATATCCTCGCCCTCGTCGTCGAGGCCGTGGATGCCGCCGGCGCCATCGGCGTCGACCTCGCCGAGGAAGACGTCGATTGCTTCGGTCACCGCGCCCGGCGACGGCAGAAAGCGGGTGATCGGTTTGAGGCGCTTGAGCTCGAGCCCCGCCTCCTCCATGACCTCCCGGCGCACGGTGGTCTCCGCGTCCTCGCCATCGTCGATGATCCCGGCGGGGATTTCGATCAGCCAGGGCGGGTCGACGGTCGGGATGGCGGCGACGCGGAACTGTTCGACCAGGACGACCTGATCCGTCTTGGGATCATAGGGCAGAACCGCGGCGGCATGGCCACGCTCGAAGACCTCAAGCGCGCGTTCTTCACCCCAGCCGCCGGCAAAAAGCGTGTGGCGGACATGCCAGCGATCGAGCTCGAAGTAGCCGCGATGACAGGGCTCGACCTTCAGCACCTCGAACTTCTTTTCGCCCATGATCCCGTTTCCCATGGCAACCGGTCGCGCTGCTTAGCACGGTTCCGGCGATGTCGCCGCTCTATCCCCTGGCATCACCGGCCCACTCCCCCTCCCGGTCACCCATGGCAGCATCCTCGGGGTGGCCGGGAGGGGGAGTGGGCCGGCGCTGATCGCGCGAGCGATACTAACTAGACAGAGACTCCGGCCGCTGCGAGCGCGGCGCGATAGACATCAGTGTCGTCGTCGCCGAAACAGCAAAAGATGACTTCGCGCGGAGGATCGTGGATGGACAGAAAGTCGGTGACCTCATGCACCGCGATGCGGGCGGCGCGTGCGATCGGGAAACCGTAGATGCCGGTGCTGATCGACGGGAACGCGACGGTGGCGAGCCGGTTCTGGTTGGCGATCTCCAGCACCGAACGGTAGCAGTTGGCGAGCAATTGCGGTTCGTTCCTGCCGCCGCCATGCCAGACCGGCCCGGCGGTGTGGATGACGTAGTCGGCGGCCAGATCATAACCGCCGGTCAAAACGGCGGTGCCGGTCGGGCAGCCACCGATGGCGCGGCATTCCTCGTCCAGCTTCGGCCCGGCCGCGCGCCGGATCGCGCCGTCGACGCCGCCGCCGGCGATCAGGCCTTCGTTGGCCGCGTTGACGATAGCCGCGACCGCAAGCTTGGTGATGTCACCGTCGATCAGCCTGATGCGCTGGCTGAGATCCATGCCCCTTCTCCCCGCTGGTAGTTTAGCGGCTCGAAACGGGTCATGCACGCGCACGCCGCCACAGACTTTCGCAATGCCGAACGAACGCTTAGAGTCCCGCGCCCGCGCCGCGTCACGCCAACAAGAACAGGACCCCCATGCGCCCTTTCTATTCGCCGCCCCGCTCCGTCGCCCATGCCGAGGATGGCATGGCGGCGACCTCCCATCCCCACGCCACGCTTGCCGCGCTGGATTGCCTGCGTGCCGGCGGCACGGCGATGGATGCGGCGGTGACGGCGGCGGCGGTGCTGGCGGTTGTCGAACCGATGTCGACGGGCATCGGCGGCGACGTCTTCTGTCTCTATGCGCCCAAGGGCTCGGCGGACATCATCGCCTATAACGGTTCCGGGCGCGCGCCGGCCAAGGCAGAGGCTGCGTGGTTTCTGGAGCAGGGTATCACGGCGATCGACGCCAACACCGCCCACGCGGTCACCGTGCCCGGCACGATCGAGGCGTGGTGCCGGCTGGCCGCCGACCACGGCCTTAAAAGCATGGACGAGATTCTGGCGCCGGCCATTCGTTACGCCGAAGCCGGCTACACGATCCAGCCGGTGGTCGGCGCCATGTGGCGCGAATGCGCGGCCCGCCTGCGCGGCGACGACAACGCGCGCGCCATCCTGCTGGTCGATGACGAAGCGCCGGCGGTCGGCGCCGTGCACAGCCAGCCGCTGCTCGCCAAGACGCTGAAGGAGGTTGCCGCCAAAGGTGCTGCGGGTTTTTACGAAGGCTGGGTCGCCGAAGACATGGTGACCTACCTGAACGGCCTGGGCGGTTTGCACACGCTCGACGACATTGCCGGCGCCGCCGGCGAATACGTGACGCCGATCGCGACCGACTATGGCGGTTACCGGGTGCACGAATGCCCGCCCAACGGCCAGGGCGTCATCGCGCTCCTTATGATGAACATCCTGAACGGCTACGACATCGCGGCGATGGATCCTCTGGGCGCCGAGCGTCTGCATCTGACGCTGGAAGCCGGACGCCTGGCGTTCCGCGACCGCGCCGCCTATGTCGCCGATCCCGCCATGGCCGAGGTGCCGGTCGAGGCCCTGCTGTCGGAGGCTTACGCCGCCGAACAGCGCGGCCTGATCGATCCCGAACGCGCCATGGTCGACGTGCCGCCGCCGTCACTGCCGAAACACAAGGACACGGTCTACCTGACCGTGGTCGACAAGGACCGCAACGCCGCGAGCTTCATCAACTCGCTCTACTATGGTTTCGGCAGCGCGCGGGTCGCACCGCAATCGGGCGTCTGTTTTCAGAACCGGGGTTCCGGCTTTGTCATTCAGCCCGGCCATCCCAACTGCATCGCGCCCGGCAAACGACCGATGCACACGATCATCCCGGCGATGCTGACCAAGGGCGAGCGCACCGTCATGCCGTTCGGTGTGATGGGCGGCGACTACCAGCCCTGGGGCCACACCCACTTCCTGCAGAACGTGCTGGACTATGGCATGGATGTGCAGGAGGCGTTCGACCTGCCGCGCTTTATGATCGACAGCGGCGTGGCGGTGCTGGAAGCCGGCGTGCCCAGCCCGACCGCCCGGGCGCTCGCCGGCATGGGCCACGCGGTGACGATCGCCGGCGACGACCATGGCGGCGGTCAGGCGATCTGGATCGATTGGGAACGCGGCACCCTTGCCGGCGGCACCGAGCCGCGCAAGGACGGCATTGCGATGGGCTACTGATCATGCGCACGGTAACACTGCCCGGCGGCGAAGTGGTTCCCGCGCTCGGTCTCGGCACATGGCGCATGGGCGAGAACCGCAAGGCGTGGTCGGACGAGGTCAAGGCGCTCAACTACGGCCTCGATCTCGGCATGACCCTGATCGACACCGCGGAGATGTACGGCGAAGGCGGCGCCGAACGGGTCGTCGGCGAGGTGTTGAAGTCCCGCCGCGACGAGGTCTTCCTGGTCTCCAAGGTCTATCCCCACAACGCGACCTATGAAGGCGTCCAGGACGCCTGCGCGCGCAGCCTGAAACGCCTGGCGACCGACCGCATCGATCTCTACCTGCTGCACTGGCCGGGCTCGACACCCATCGCCGAAACGGTCGAGGGGTTCGAGCGCCTTGTCGAGGTCGGCGACATCCGCCGTTGGGGCGTCAGCAATTTCGACACCGCCGACATGGACGGCCTGTGGAGCACGGCCGACGGCCGCAACTGTGCGACCAACCAGGTGCTCTACAATCTCGCGCGGCGCGGCATCGAGCACGACCTTCTGCCGTGGAGCCAGGCCCGCGACCTGCCGGTCATGGCCTATTCCCCCTTGGAGCAAGGCCGGCAGTTGGGCAGCGGCGCACTGGAGACCGTGGCCGAGCGCCACGGCGTCACGCCATTACAAGTCGCACTGGCCTGGTGCCTGCGCCGGCGCGACATCATCGCCATTCCCAAGGCCGTCAGAACCGAACACCTGGACGACAACCGGGCGGCGCTGGACATCACCTTGAACGCCAACGACCTCGCCGACCTCGATGCCGCCTTCCCGCCGCCGGAAGACAAGCTGCCGCTGGCGATCCTATAGGTACGTTAACAGTTTTAGTCGGCATCACCGGCCCGCTCCCCCACCTCCGGGGCAAAACGCCGAGAGGCGTTTTCGCCGAGGCCACCCCGAGGATGCTGCCATGGGTGGCCGGGCGGGGGAGTGGGCTGGCCCCGGCTACGCGCAAGCGGCTCGAACCCTAGACAACTACATCAAGACCTCGACATGGGCGTCCTGAGGCGTGCCGTCGCCGCCATTGGTCGGATAGACATCGTCCGGACACGCTGAGAATGCCATCAGGCAATCGGCTTCGGCGGTGATCTCCACGTAGTCGCCCGGCCGTGATGTCGGCCGCACATAGTCGATGGTGCGGCCGTCCTTGACCGGCGCCAGCATGAAAAGGTTCCAGGGGCTTGGCGTGAACGGCAGGCTGCGACCGTGGGTCGCGAGCGCGGCCGCCAAATTGTCGGCGCAGTTGGCATGATCGGCGCCGACCCCGGCATGGACGTACATGGCCCGGCTGCAGGCGGCGATCAGCGTGTCGTGGCCGCCCGGCGACGTGTCGGCGGTGATGGTGAGAAGCGGCCGGTAGCGGTTGTCGATCAACGTATCACCGGGTTCGAAGACGATGCGCTGCAGCACCTCCCGGCAATGCTCAAGCGATAGAAAGGCCGTCGGATCGGCATCGGGGAAGGCCCAGGTATCGACAACCTGGGTCCCCGGCGTGTTGATGACGCGCAGTCGCTCGCCGGCGGTGAGGGGGACCGCCAGCCCGTGGCGCGCCGGAATGGTCAGCCGCTGCCTGATCTCTCCCGGTTGAACCATGGTTATCTCCCTGTTTGGGCAATCAGATGTGTGACGGGCGGTTGTTCTCAAGCCCACCTGCCACATGCTAGGTTGTCCGTCCGCCCTTGGCTCAAAGTTTCAGGACATCCGATGGATAACGACTCATTCAACTATCCCGACCGGCCCAACGATCTTTCATCCTATTGGATGCCGTTCACGGCCAACCAGGCCTATAAAAAGGCGCCACGCCTGATGGTTGGGGCCAAAGACATGCACTACACGACCGTCGACGGCCGCCAGATCCTGGACGGCACCGCGGGCCTTTGGTGCTGCAACGCGGGCCACGGCCGCGGCAAGATCGCCGAAGCGGTTAAAAAACAGGTCGATCGCATGGATTTCGCGCCGTCGTTCCAGCTCGGCCACCCCGCGGCGTTCGAGTTCGCCAACCGCCTGGCAGATTTGATGCCGGGCGATCTGGACCACGTCTTTTTCACCAATTCCGGCTCTGAGTCCGCAGATACAGCGCTTAAAATCGCACTCGGCTACCACTATGTCCGCGGCAAAGGCTCGAAAACCCGGCTGATCGGGCGTGAGCGCGGCTATCACGGCACCAATTTCGGCGGCACGTCGGTCGGCGGCATCGTCAAGAACCGCATGTTCTACGGCAGCCTCCTGGCCGGCACCGACCACATCCGCCACACCCACGACATCGAGCACAACGCGTTTTCAAAAGGCGAGCCGGAATGGGGCGCCCACCTGGCCGACGATCTGGAGCGTCTCGTCCAACTGCATGACGCCTCGACCATCGCCGCCGTCATCGTCGAGCCGGTCGCCGGATCGACCGGCGTCTTGATCCCGCCCAAGGGTTATCTCAAACGTCTGCGCGAGATCTGCGACAGGCACGACATCCTGCTGATCTTCGATGAGGTGATCACCGGCTTCGGCCGTCTGGGCGCGAGCTTCGCGACCGAGTACTTCGGTGTTGAGCCGGACATCGCGACCACCGCCAAGGGTCTGACCAACGCGGTCGTGCCGATGGGCGCGGTGTTCTGCAAAAAGAAGATTTACGACGCTTATATGGAGAACACGAAGTCGGGCATCGAGCTCTTCCACGGTTACACCTATTCCGGTCATCCCCTGGCCGCCGTTGCCGGCATCGCAACCCTTGACGTCTATAAGGAAGAAGGCTTGTTCGAGCGCGCCGCCGAACTTTCCGATTACTGGGAAGATGCGCTGTGGTCGCTTAAGGGCGGCCACCATGTCATTGACCTGCGCAATCTAGGTTTGATCGCCGGCATCGAGTTGGAACCTCGCCCCGGCGCCCCGACGGCACGCGCCATGGAAGCGTTCCAGAAGTGCTTCGACGACGGTGTTCTGATCCGCGTGACCGGCGATATCATCGCGCTGTCACCGCCCCTGATTGTCCAAAAGAATCAAATCGATCAGATGTTTGACACGATTGGCAATGCGTTGAAGGCGGTCGATTAATCGCTATAGTAGTCGTGGATTGGGGCCACTGAAAAAAGTACTCGAGACGATGGCGCAGCGAACCATCAGCGCGGCAGTCTGCCGCCGCCTTGCCGCATGTCTTGTCGTCGGGTCCTTGCTGGTGGCGTGCGACGATGGTCAGCCGCAGCAAGCCGCCTCGGCAGCGCCTGCGCCATCCGTTGTCGTCGCACCAGTCATAGAGCGCGAACTGAAGGGTCAAACGACCTTTGTCGGACGAACCGTGGCGGTCGACTATGTCGAGCTGGCGGCCCAGGTCGAGGGATACCTGCAGGAGCGCCTGTTCACGGAAGGCCAGTTGGTCCAACCCGGCGACCTGCTGTTCACGATTGACCCCGCTTTGTTCCAGGCGGCCGTTGAGTCCGCCCAGGCGACGGTCGCCAAGGCCCAGGCCAGCGTCACCGAGACCAGCAGCCAGCTGGACCGCACCAAGGAGCTTTACGGAACGCAAGATGTCAGTAAAGCCAGGCTGGATCAGGACACCGCATCATTTCTGCAAGCCCAAGCGGACCTTCAGGTCGCGCAGGCCGAACTGAAACAGGCCCAGGTCGATCTCGACTTCACCCGCATCATGGCGCCGATCGCGGGACAAATCGGCGAAGCCCGCTACTCGATTGGCAATTTGATCACGTCCAGCAGCGATCCGCTGGCGACGATCACCAGCCTGGACCCGATCTACGTCACCTTCACGGTCAGCGAGCGCGACATTCTTCGTGTCAAACGCCTGCGCATACAACAGGGCGATGACGCCACGTTCGACACCTTGGACGGTCTCGATACGATGGTCGTTCCCAAAGTCGAACTGCCCGACGGCACCATGTATGATCAGCCCGGCGAAATTGACTTTGTCGACAACACGGTCGATCCCCGGACCGGTACCGTGACAATCCGCGCCGTCTTTCCCAACCCCCACGTGTTGCTGGCACCCGGACAGTTTGTCTCCGTGCAGATTGAATCGCGCGATGCGACCAAACGCATGGTCGTGCCACAGGCTGCCGTGCAAGAGGATCAACAGGGGGCCTTTGTCCTGGTCGTCAACTCGCAAAACCAGGTGGAAAAGCGCCAAATTCAAGTCGGCGACACAGAGGGCACCGATTGGATCGTCACGTCAGGTCTGAAGATTGGCGAGTCCGTCATTGTCGAAGGGCTGCAGAAAGTGCGGGCCGGCGTTGCCGTCAATCCCGTCACACAATCATCGACGGATCAATCGACCTCCGGCGGATCATCCTCGAACACGGGATCCTCGGATACGGCGTCCACGAGTGGATCGTCATCGGACGGATCGTCGTCGGACGGATCGTCGTCGGACGGATCGTCGTCGGACGGGTCATCGTCGGATCAGGGCAGCTAGGCAACCATGCTGCCACAGTTCTTTATCGGCCGGCCGAAGTTTGCTTTTGTTATCTCGATCCTGATCACGCTTGCCGGCCTTATCTCGCTGACCGTGTTACCGGTTTCGGAGTATCCGGATATCAGCCCGCCGCAGGTCAGCGTAACGGCAACCTATTCCGGCGCGACCTCGGAAGTGATCCAGGCCACGGTCGGCACACCCATCGAAACACAGGTCAACGGTGTCGACGACATGATGTACATGTCGTCGACAAGCTCGGATTCCGGCAGCTACAGCCTGACGGTCACGTTCGAGATCGGCACCGACCCCGATATTGCCGCCGTCAACGTTCAAAACCGGGTTTCACTCGCGACCCCGCAGCTGCCCAGCGAAGTCACGGCCCAGGGCATCTCGGTCAAAAAAGCATCGACCAGCATGTTGATGATTATCAACGTGTCCTCACCAAACAACACATACGACGCGACGTTCCTGAGCAATTATGTCGATATCAATATCGCCGATGCGTTGTCCCGGGTGGACGGCGTCGGCGACGCGACGATCCTGGGCTCCCAGCCCTACAGCATGCGTATATGGCTGGACCCTGACAGGCTCGCCGGATTTGATCTGACAGCTTCGGATGTCGTCCTCGCGATCGCCGAACAGAACATTCAGGCGAGCGCCGGTTCCATCGGCGCGCCGCCGGCGCCAAGCAATCAGCAATTCCAGTACACGATCCAAACCCAGGGCCGGCTGACCCATCCCGATGAGTTCGGCGACATCATCGTGCAGGCGTTCGAAGACGGCTCAGACGTCCGCGTCAAGGATGTCGCGCGTGTCGAGCTCGGCGCTCAGTTCTACTCTTCGTTCAGCAACCTCGACGGCCAGCCGACGGCGGCGCTCTCTATCTACCAATCGCCGGACGCAAATGCACTGGACGTCGCCAACGCCGTGAAAGCGGAGTTGGAGCAGTTGTCAAAGCGCTTTCCCGAGGACATGGAGTACAACGTCACCTACGACACAACCCGCTATGTCCAGGCAACCATCGACGAGGTCATCGAAACCCTGTTGATCGCCTTCGCGCTGGTGGTGTTTGTCACCTTTGTTTTCCTGCAGAACTGGCGCGCGACGCTGATCCCGACCCTGGCAATTCCGGTCTCGCTGGTCGGCACGTTCGCGGTTCTCTACGTTCTCGGCTACTCGGCCAATACCATCTCGCTGTTCGCCCTGATCCTGGCCATCGGCATTGTCGTCGACGATGCGATCATCGTGGTGGAGAACGTCCAGCGCATCATGACCGATGAGGGTCTGGAACGCCGTGAGGCGACCCGCAAGGCGATGAAACAGATTACCGGTCCGGTCATCGCCACCACCCTGGTGCTGCTCGCAGTTTTTGTGCCGATCGGATTCATGCCGGGTTTGTCGGGCAGGATCTATCAGCAGTTCGCCGTGACGATCTCGGTGGCGGTGGTGATCTCGTCGATCAACGCCCTGACCTTGAGTCCGGCGCTGTGCGCATCACTGCTGCGCAGCGGCACCTTGACAAACAAAGGCCCATTCGGCGTGTTCAACCGCGTGTTCAACAAGGTGCGTGACGGCTACACCGGCATCGTTGTTGCCCTGGCGCGCCGTGCGATTTTCGGCCTGGCTATCCTGGCTGCCGTGTTTGGTGGCGGCTATGTGCTGTTCAATGCCATACCGACCGGCTTTTTGCCGGAAGAAGATCGTGGCGCCTTTTTCGTCAATGTCGAACTGCCGGACGCTTCGTCGCTGCCGCGCACGGAAGCCGTGGTCGCCCAGGTCGAAGAAGTCCTTGCCGGTCTGGATGGTGTTCAGAACATCATCACCATCCCCGGCTACAGCCTGCTGGCCGGCGGCACGCAGTCGAACGGCGGTTTCGCCGTGGTCGTCCTGAAACCTTGGGACGAGAGAACCGGTTCCGCGCTTTCGATCAACAGCATCATGGGACAAGCACAGGCGAAGCTGTTCGGCTTGGCGACCGCGTCGGTGTTCGTCTTTAGCCCGCCGCCTATACCGGGCCTGGGTTCGACCGGCGGTCTTAACCTGGAGGTCCAAGACGAGGGCGGCAACACGCCGCAGGCCTTGGCGCAAGCGGTCAACGCACTGGTCTACAACGCCAACCAGCGGCCCGAACTCAGCAACATTTTCGCGACATTCAGCGCCAACGTGCCGCAGGTTTATGTGAACCTGGACCGCCAGAAGGCCGAAGCCATGGGCGTTTCCGTGGTCGACGTCTTCACCGCGCTCCAGGCCAACATGGGTTCGTACTACGTCAACGACTTCAACTATCTAAGCCGTGTCTTCCAGGTCATCGTGCAGGCGGAGAGCGATTACCGCAGCACCGTCGATGACATCGGGCGCATCTATGTGCGCTCATCCAATGACGAGATGATCCCGTTGAGTACGCTGGTCGACGTCACCACGGTTCTCGGCCCGCAGCAGCTGAACGCCTATAACCTGTTCCGTTCGGCCGCCGTCAACGGCCAGCAGGCGGACGGCTACAGCACCGGCCAAGCGCTGGCCGCCATGGAAGAGGTCGCCGATCAGTACCTGCCACAAGGCTTTACGTTCTCGTGGTCCGGGCAATCCCTGCAGGAGCTGGAAGCCGCCGGCAAGACAACCAGTCTGATCATCTTTGCGATCGTGTTCGTCTACCTGTTCCTGGTCGCCCAGTACGAAAGCTGGACGATGCCATTCGTCGTTGTCCTGTCGGTGCCGACGGCAGCGCTCGGCGCCCTCGGATTGGTCCTGGTCGTCGGTTCCGACATCAACATCTATACGCAGATAGGACTGGTCTTGCTGATAGGCTTGGCGTCAAAGAACGCGATCCTTATCGCCGAGTTCGCCAAAGTTCGGCGCGAAGAGGGCGCGGGCATCGTGGACGCCGCATCCGAAGCGGCGAAGCTTCGGTTCCGCGCCATCTTGATGACGTCGTTCTCGTTCATTCTTGGCGTCGTGCCGCTGGCCATTGCGGTCGGTGCCGGCGCCGGCAGCCGCCGCGCCATGGGCAACACCGTTTTGGGCGGCATGGCGGCTGCCGTTCTGATCGGCATTTTCCTGATACCGCTGCTCTACGTGATCGTGCAACACATCGTCGAATGGCGGCGCCACAAGGAACCCGAACAGGCAGAAGAAGCCGAGACGACCGTCTGAGCTGCCGAAACGTCGCCGATTGTCGGGTTAGAGTTCGCCGTAAGCCGCGGTAAATCCGGTCAAGGAAATCGGCAATTGAATAGGCTGCTCGGCCTGCTCATAGATGGTCACGACCGCCTGGGTGCCTTGGCGCATCTGTTCCAGGACATCGGCGGTCAGGCCAACCTGGGTCATACAGCCGTCGGGCAGACAGTTGATGAAACCGACGGTGCCCATGTCGGTGCCGTCGACCGATAGGTTCAGGCCGCCAGGCAGCAGGATGCCCAAGGGCACGACAACACGCAGGAACGCATCGCCCTCGGGCGGCTTGACGACCAGGGCGGCCAACACACGTCGCCCGTCTTCCTCTCTGACCAGGTTCTGCACCATGGCGCATGGATTGGCCGCCGATTCGTCAGGCGGACACTGAACCTGCCAGTCGCCGTGGGTTGCCTTGACCGTGACGTCTTGCGCGGCGGCCGGCAAGGCGGCAAAGCCGAAAGCGGCCGCGGCCAAAAGAGTACCGACAAAATAATTCTTCATAGATCACCCGTAAGGCGGTTGTGAGAGATAAGCACCGCGCCGCAAGATCAGGCGGCACCCTTGGCTGGATGCGCGGCGCCACTCTAGAGCAAGACCGCTCCTGATTGAATCAGTCAGGCGCGTTCGGTTCAGGCTCTAGTCTGTTTTCTTTGCCAGACTTTCCAGCTGGCGTTGCAGCTCATTGATTTGTTCGCGCAGGCCCGCAAGGTCTTGGTCCTGCCCACCGGCCGTCGCGCCGTTTGCGGACGGCGCAGTCTCGGACGCGCCGCCCTCAGGCGGCATGCCGCCGTTGCGCGCGGTTGTTGCGGGATAGAACATTTCCATCGCGCGCTGAAACATCGCCATGTTGTTCTTCACCATCTCTTCCATGGCATGGCTCTGGTCGCCGCCTGGAAACGGGAACATCTGGCCGAAGGTTTTGGCCATGGCACTGCGCATGTCTTCCTGATTGCGCGTGAAGTTCTCCATGCTCATCTCGAGGTAACGCGGCACGAAACTTTGCAGACTGTCGCCGTAGAAGCCGATCAGCTTGCGCAGGAAGTTGATGGGCAACAGGTTGGCGCCCTTGGCCTCCTCCTCGACGATGATCTGGGTCAGCACCGAGCGGGTAATATCCTCGCCAGTCTTGGCGTCGAACACAGCGAATTCGATGCCGTCCTTCACCATCTGGGCCAGATGGTCCAAGGTGACGTAACTGCTGGTCGCCGTGTTATAGAGGCGACGATTGGCGTACTTCTTGATGACGACAGTTTCGCCGTCGATGTGGTCCTTGGTCCGCGCCATGGTTTCATGTCCAATAGCTTATCGGACGGGTATTATGGTCCAAATGCTGCACTGCGAACAGCGCTTGTTGCAGCGCCATAACAAAGCTGTGTCCGCCGCTACTGGCGCTACTTATACTGCTTGCCATGACCAAGGATCCCGATCTCGAGCAATTGGCCCGCGATTTCATGGAATTGTGGCAGGAGCAGGTCGCCGCCGCCGCGACCGACCCTGCCCTGGCCAAATGGGCGGAGGCCTGGATGGCGCCGCTGGCCGCCGCAGCGGGCGCACCGGGCGGTGACGGCCGCGGCCTGGCGTCAGGGCCCACGGCCCCTGGCGCTCCATATGACGACATCCTTCGCCGTATGGATGAGTTCGCTGGGCGCCTTGATGCCTGCGAAAAACGGCTTGCTGCCCTGGAACGACAGTCTCAGCGCAAAGGCCGTCCCGATCCAGACAGCGATCGAGGCCGCCAGCGCTGAGGACCTGGCCCGCGCGCTGCATGGCGAAGCCACACAGCGCATGGCGGACTTCCTGGCCGGCGTCAAAGCCTATCGCCATCACCCCTACCGGCGCGCCGCCGTCGATCCCGACCCCATCTGGACGGCCGGCGGCGCCAAGCTGCGCGACTACGGCGGCAAAGGCCGGCCGGTCCTCCTGGTCCCCTCACTGATCAACCGCGCCTATATCCTGGACCTCGACACCAAGAACAGCCTGGCGCGCTATCTCAAACACCGTGGCTGGCGCCCGCTGCTGATGGATTGGGACGCGCCGGGCGACGCCGAAAGAGGGTTCGATCTGGACGACTACATCCTGGGCTATCTGGCCCAGGCGCTTGGCGAGGCCCGCAAGCTGGGCGATGCGCCGGTGCCGGTCGTCGGTTACTGCATGGGCGGTCTGCTGGCGCTTGCCCTGGCGCAGCATCATGGTGCCGACGTCGCCGGCTTGGCCCTGCTCGCGACCCCCTGGGATTTCCACGCCGACCGCAGCGGTCAGGCCGGGTTGTTCGCCATGGCCGCGCCCCAGGTCGAGGCTGCCGGCAAGACCGACGGCATGATCCCGGTCGACGTGCTGCAGATGATGTTCGCCTCGATGTCGCCGAGCCTGATCCAGGCGAAGTTCCGCCGCTTCGCCGGCATGGACCCTGCGAGCGAGCAGGCCCAGGCCTTTGTCGCCCTGGAAGACTGGCTCAACGACGGCGTGCCGCTGACCGGACCGGTCGGCCGGGCCTGCCTGCACGGCTGGTATGGCGAGAACCTGCCGGGCCGCGATCGCTGGGAAATCGGCGGACAGATCATCAAGCCCGAAGCCGTCGACCTGCCGGCGCTCGTCGCCATTCCCCGGCGCGACCACATCGTGCCGCCGGGAAGCGCCCAGCCCTTGGCCGACCGCCTGCCCCAGGCCGAGGTCATGACGCCGGCGGCCGGCCATATCGGCATGGTGGTCGGGCGCCGGGCGCGCGAACAGCTGTGGCGCCCGCTCGACGCCTGGCTGCGCAAAACCGTGTGAGACTTCCGCGACACCCGTCATTTCGCACCTGCGAAATGAATGCAAATGTCCTATATAGAAACCACACCATCAGTGAAGCAGGGAGTGGACCCAGTCATGAGCGAGATCGTCATTGCCAGTGCCGCCCGCACGCCGGTCGGGTCGTTTAACGGTGGCTTGTCGAGCCTGCCGGCCCATGTCCTGGGCAAAACCGCCATCGAAGGCGCCATGAGCCGTGCCGGGGTCGAGCCGGGCGACATCGACGAGGTCATCATGGGCCAGATCCTGCAGGCGGGCGAAGGCCAGAACCCCGCCCGCCAGGCCTCGATCGGCGCCGGCATTCCCGTCGAGTCGCCGGCCTGGAGCCTGAACCAGCTCTGCGGCTCGGGCCTGCGCGCGGTCGCCGTCGGCTACCAGCAGATCCAGCAGGGTGACGCCAGCGTCGTCGTCGCCGGCGGCCAGGAAAGCATGAGCCAGGCGCCCCACTGCATGAACCTGAGGAACGGCACCAAGATGGGCCCGGCCGAGATGATCGACACCATGATCAAGGACGGGTTGTGGGATGCCTTCAACGGCTACCACATGGGCAACACCGCCGAGAACGTCGCGAACCAGTGGCAGATCACCCGCGAACAGCAGGACAACTTTGCCATGACCTCGCAGAACCGCGCCGAGGCCGCCCAGAAGGCCGGCCGGTTCTCCGACGAGATCGTGCCGGTGACCGTGCCCCACCGCAAAGGCGACATCGTCGTCGACCAGGATGAATACATCCGCCACGGCGTCGAGATCGAGATGTTGACCAAGCTGCGCCCGGCCTTCGCCAAGGACGGCACCGTGACCGCCGGCAACGCCAGCGGCATCAACGACGGCGCCGCCGCGGTGGTGCTGATGACCGCCGACGAGGCAAAGAAGCGCGGCGTGACGCCGATGGCGCGCATCGCGTCGTGGGCCCATGCCGGCGTCGACCCGGCGATCATGGGCTCCGGTCCGATCCCGGCCAGCCGTAAGGCTTTGGAAAAGGCCGGCTGGTCCGTCGACGACCTCGACCTGATCGAGGCCAACGAGGCGTTCGCCGCCCAGGCCTGCGCGGTCAACAAAGACCTCGGCCTCGACACCGACAAGGTCAACGTCAACGGCGGCGCCATCGCCATCGGCCATCCGATCGGCGCGTCGGGCGCACGCGTCCTGACCACGCTTCTGTTCGAGATGCAGAAGCGCGACGCCAAGAAGGGCCTCGCGACCCTGTGCATCGGCGGCGGCATGGGTGTCGCCATGTGCGTGGAACGCTGATCGACCGTTGTTTCGGCCGGCGCCATCGCGTGCCGGTGTGACGGAAGTCATGGCGGGTTCGAACGTGCTGGACTCGTTGAAGCAGGCGCGTTAGACGCCTGTCATAAGGTTGTGGTGACGTGGCGGCGGGGGGCGTGAGCCGACCCGCCGTCCGTCGTTTAGAGGTTAGGGGATAATCATGGGACGAGTAGCATTGGTGACAGGCGGCACCCGCGGCATCGGGGCGGCCATCGCAACATCATTGAAGGACGCGGGCTATACGGTCGCCGTCAACTACGGCGGCAACGACGAGGCCGCAAAAGCGTTCACCGCCGAACACGGCATTCCCGCCTTGAAGTGGGATGTCGCCGATCACGAGGCCTGCGTCGCCGGTGTCGCCCAGGTCGCCGAACAGGTCGGCCCGGTCGAGGTGCTGATCAACAACGCCGGCATCAGCCGCGACGGTTTCTGCCACAAGATGAGCGCCGAGGACTGGGACCGGGTGATCAACGTCGACCTGTGCTCGTGTTTCCATATGTCGCACGAAGTCCTGAACGGCATGCGCGGCGCGAACTTCGGGCGCATCGTCAACATCAGCTCGATCAACGGCCAGGCCGGCCAGCTGGGCGTCGCCAACTATGCCGCCGCCAAGGCCGGCATGCTGGGCTTCACCAAGGCGGTCGCACTGGAGAACGCCCGGAAGGGCATCACGGTCAACGCCATCTGCCCGGGCTATATCGCGACCGACCTGATCGCCGGCGTCTCCGACGACATGATGGCGAAGATCGTCGCCGGCATCCCGGTGGGCCGTATCGGCGAGGCCGACGAGATCGCGCGCTGCGTCCTCTTCCTGGTCAGCGACGACGCCGGCTTCATCACCGGCTCGACGCTTTCGGTCAACGGCGGCGCCTATATGGCATAGGGCGGCCGCGGTTCAGACCTTCGCCGCCCCCTCACCCTGCCCTCTCCCCAAGGGGAGAGGGATCCTGTCGCCATCCGTTCTTCCCCTCGCCCGCTTGCGGGAGAGGGAGGGGCCCAGCGCGAAGCGCTGGGAGGGTGAGGGTCAGATCGATCGGCTCCCTCGGATCACAAACGTTGGCGCGCTAAACTGGCGTCCATGAAGAAGCGCTTCGTCTTTGCCCGCGAACCGGAGCCGGGCGCTGATTGGCTCGCCCGCTTCAATACCGGTCGCGAGGAGGCCGAACGCTGGTATCGTGGCGAAGGCTTGTCCGATCCGCCCAGCGCCGCCGCATGCCGTGCGGCGCTCGCCCGCCACATGCCGGAACTTCTGGCGCCCTATGACCACGCCTGCGCGCTGGTCGACGATGACGACATCGCGCACCGCATCCTCAGCCACTACCGCCCGCCTCCGCTCGTGACAGGATGCAGTCAGGCGGTCTGGCTTGACGATGACGGCCCGGCACTGGTGCGCAATTACGACTTCCCGCTCGACGCCGTCTCCGACGATTTCGAATCGACGTCCTGGATCGGCCGCGAGGTCATCTGTAAGGCGCAACGACCTTGGGGCGGCTGTCTCGACGGCATGAACGCCGATGGCCTCGTCGCCAGCCTCACCTTCGGCGGCGGACAAGACCAGGGTGAAGGTTTCTCCATCATCCTGATCCTGCGTTATGTGCTGGAGACCTGCCGCCGTGTCGACGAAGCCGTCGCCACGCTTTGCCGCATCCCCGTCGCGCTCACCCAGAACGTCACCCTGATCGATGCGGCGGGCGCGTACGCGACGGTCTATCTTGGTCCAAGTGGGTCACCCGCTGTCACCAAGGATCGCTTCTGCACCAACCATCAGGAACAGATCACCTGGCCTGAACATGCTGCGCGCAGCCAGACCGTGGAACGGCGCGCCCATCTCGAAGCACTGCTCGGCGACCCCACCATGACGCTCGACGAGCTCACCACCCGTTTCCTCGAACCGCCGCTCCATTCCCGCCGCGCGGCGTTCCCGACAGTTTACACCGCCGTCTACCGCCCGGCCGAGCGGCGGGTTGAGTATGTCTGGCCTGGCCACACCGTCCGCCAACACATCGGCGGTTTCGACGAGCTCGCCTACACCCACGACTTCGGTGAGCTTGAACGAGATTGACGGTCAACATCGCGGCGGACGGTCCGAGCAATGGTAGAAGACGAGGTACCGCCCGACCGTCGAATTGTCGTCGATCACGTTGTAGGGCCAGTATCCCCAGCCCTCGCTGTGGCGGCTTGCTTCTTCGCCCTCCATCAGCATTTCCTCGATGAAGTCGCAATCTTGCGTTCTGCGCTCTGGTTGGACCGCGATACCGCGCCTTTTGGCGATCCCTTCCGCGACTTGTCGAGAGACGTTCCAGAGATAGTCCGTTGGAATCATGCGAAGCGCAGGTCGAACGTCGATGTGACGGTCTCCGAAACGCCGGACGGAATTGGGGCCCAGCCATGACACGAAGAAGTCATGAAACTCGTCGGTTGCTTCGACCGTCATAGGCCCGATGAGCTCACTCCACTCTCTCCCATAGTGCTCCCGGTCGCGACACAATGGGTGGAACGCCGACCAGCCATGGGCGAACCAGATGACATGAAAGACGACCACCCATGGCAAAGCGAAGGCGACCCACGTGACTCTTGGCGGTGACATAAGCCACCGAAGAAAACGCCAGACCCACACAAAACCGCACCCGATCAATCGAAGAGGTGCGAAGGCGATTAGAATGGGTAACGCCAGAAACATGATGGCCGGCTTCGGTCTGTGGTCCGAGACACCATCACGTGCAGGAGACCGCCTATTGCCTCTCAACATGCCAGATTGCTGCTCATTACGGCGCGGAACCCGGCTTGTGGTAAAAGACGAGGTACCGCCAGAACGGTGATCGGAAGTCCTCGAATTCGTTGTAGGGCCAATAGCCCCAGCCGGTGCTGTAGCCTTCGGCCTTGCCGCCTTCCATCACCCTCTCTTCGACAAGGCTGCAGTCCGTGGGGCTGCGTCCTTGTTCGTCGACGATACCCTGCTCGGCCGCGAGCTTTTGAGCGACCTTACCGCTGTGGTTCCACAAGAGATCGGTGGGCATCAGACGCAACGCCGGACGTACATCGATCTGATTTGTGCCAAAACGCCGAACGGAGTCCGGACCCAGCCATGCCACAAAGAAATCATAGTACGCATCCGTCGCCTCGACCGTCATGGGCCCCATGAGTTCCTGTCGCGGATACCCTTCCTCGCTCCAACACAACGGTCTAAAGGTGGCCCAGCCATGGGCAAACCAGACCACGTGGAAGACGACGATCCAGGGCAAGGCAAAGGCGACCCAAACGACGCGCGGCGGCGTCAGAAGCCAATGCATGAAACGCCAACACCAGACAAAACCGCACCCGACCAGTCGGAACGGTTCGAACGCGATCAGAAGCGGCAGGGCCAGAAACATGATCGCCGGTTTCGGCCGTCTACAGGCCGGTCCATCTTCTCGTTTAGGCGAGCCGCGCTCCTGAGATTCGTCTGGCATCGCTAGGAGTGATGCCGGTCAAGGTCACGCCACGTAAACGTCGACAGCTCTGGGGCGGGAACCCCGTCGCGCAGCACGATCGTGCCAATCAGTTCCGCGAGGTGGCGCGATCGGAGTTTGAACTCGGCTGCCGGGCCCAATCTGGCAAGCGACTTCAGGTTAATGTTGGTTATCGTCGGTCCGTCAGAGAAGAACGTCGATACAAACATCGCCGTGAATCCTACGCCTTCAAAGTCGTAGGGTTCGTCTAGTTCAAAGGACACGACTCCGCTGACGTGGATTTCGTCTCCTTGTCGTTCGAATTGAAGCTGACCATAGCCTTTGATCTGCCCCGTTCCAAAGACAAGGGAGCTATCCAGATTCTCCTGGTTGATGAGATCGCGATCGAACGTTCTGGACCACCAGACGCTACTTCCCTCTCTCGGTTTGCCGATTTCAAGCACCTCTCCATCGGCAAGCTCCATGAAAGGCGCACCGATTGACTTGTCCTCCTCCAAACCGACTAACCAGTCTGTGAAGAGACTTCGCACCTCTACTTCGGCTGTGGCAGCGGGACCGTGGTCGCGGACCGTCGACCAGTCCAGGCCGACCACGCCACCCACTCCATCCAGGTAACGGCGCAGGTACTTCACCGCCATCGTCAAACCACGACGCTCACCAGCTCTAAGCAAGCCCTCGACGCCTTCGGCGATATGTCGGATCCTCTGCTCTCGTTCGGCCTTTGCGCTTCCCGCCTGTGGACCGCGAGGGAAGATTTGGCGTTCTTGCTTCAGGCCCGTTTCATCGGCATCTGTGTCCGGTTGAGCTTGGGCGGCCTCTGCGGCGACCTTGCGCTGCCGCAACTGCCCAGTGCCATCATCAAGACTGGCTCCGTCTCCCGAACCTCTCTGACGAGTTCGCCTCGCACGCGTAACGTCGGATGATGGAGTAACGGGCCGCTCAACCTCTTCCCCCCGCCTGATCCGCCGCTCGCGGTCGCGGTCGAAAGGTTCGAGGTCGGTGACGAAGACATCGGGGCGGCCGATCCTGAGGCCCTCGCGCGGCTCGCCGGAGGGATCGTCGTAGACGCGGCGGTATTGGCGCTGGACGAAGTGGCGGTAGTCCGGGTCGTTCTTCTGGTTGCGCTCGTCGGTCATCAGCAGACGCAGATCGGCGCTTAAGCGCCGTTCGGTCTCGTCGGGGGTCTCGTTCTTCTTCTTGCGGCGCGGATGGGGCCGGAGGGGATCGTGCTTGAAACGCATGGATGCCTCGCGTGTCAGGCTACGTTCAGTGGATGTTCCGACTCCATGATACACCTCTTTAAGGGGAAAAAGCGCCTTAATATGCAATCTTACTGAATTCTGGATTCGGAATGGGACGCAAACGTGGCGCGGGCGTGACCCTTTGCGGGCCGCTTGCCCGCAGGGCGCGGGCTCTGTCATGCTCGCGCCCGTCATGACGACGGACACGACGGATATCTTCGACCCCGCCCACTACGCGGCCGTGCGCCGGCCGGTGCTGGAGGCCGGCACCCTGCCCGCCTGGTGCTACACGTCGCCGGCCTTCTTTGAACGCGAGCGCGAGCGGGTGTTTCTGAAGGGCTGGAACTTCGTCGGACGGGCCGACGAAGTGGCGGAGACCGGCGCCTACCTGGCGGTCGAGACGCCGGGCGGGCCGGTGCTGCTGGTGCAGGACAACGCCGGTGAGCTCCGCGCCTTCGCCAACACCTGCCGGCATCGCGGCGCGCGGCTGTTGACCGGCAGTGGCACGTGCCGGCGGCTGGTCTGCCCCTATCACGCCTGGACCTACGATCTGGATGGCCGTCTGGTGGGCGCGCCGGGCATGGACGCGACGGCGGGTTTCGATACCGCCGACTGGCCGCTGACGCCGGTCCGGCTTGACGCCTGGCAGGGCTTCCTCTTCGTCTGTTTCTCTGAGGCCACGCCGCCGCTCACCGAGTATCTGGGCGACCTGACCGTGCAGTTGGGCAGCTACAGTTTCGACGACCTCGTGACGACGCGCCGGGTCGACTACGACGTCCCCTGCAATTGGAAGCTTCTGGCCGAGAACGCCATGGAGGCCTATCACACGGGCACGGTCCATAGCGCCTCGCTCGGCCAGCAGGTGGGCGAGCAGGTCGAGACCGCCGGCCATTGGGACGCGCTCTTCATCGCTCAGGAAACCAGCATCGCCGTGCTGCCGGGCGAGACCGCGCCCTTCCCCCATATCCCGACGCTTGAGGGGCGCGCCAGGGAAGGCACGTTCTTCACCATGCTGCATCCCAACACCCAGCTTGCCTGCACCCAGGATGCGCTGTGGTGGTCGACCTTCCGCCCGGTCGCCGCCGACCGCACGATCCTCCATGTCGGCCAGTGCTTTCCGCGCGCGACGGCAGCCCGGCCGGACTTCGCGGCGAAGGTGGAGCCTTACTACCGGCGCTGGGACAAGGGCATCGAGGAGGATAACGCCATCGGCGCCGAGCAGCAGGCGGGCCTGATGTCGGCGCTGCGCACGCCCGGGCGATTTTCGGAGCGCGAGACGGCGATACACAGCCTCGCCAACTGGATCGTCGACCAGGTCATCGACGACGGCCAGGCGACCCGGCGCATCTGACGGCGACAGCGCATTCATGGTCTCCAAGCTTCCCCGGCACACCATCATCGCGACCCTGGTCGGGCTCGGCGCGATCTGCTTGTGGTCGACAGGCGGCCCGCTGCTGACACTGATCCCCGACTTCCCGCCCTTCCAGTTGATGGCCATGACCTTGGTGACGTTCTTTCTGGTCATGGTGCCGATCTGGCTGGCGCGCGGCCAGTCGGTGACGGCAAAGTTCAGGATGCCGCTCAAGGTCTGGCTGGTCGGCATCGCCGGACCCTGGGGCTACACGATCTGCTTTTTCATCTCCTACCAATTGATCACGCCAGTCCATGCCAGCCTTCTGTTGTTGAGCTGGCCGGTGATGTTGCTGCTGGCGAACGCCCTGCTGCGCGACCGGCGCATCCGTTGGTGGCACGGGCTGGGCGCGATGGCGGGATTTGGCGGGGCGATCCTGCTGATCCTGTCGCGGCAGTCAGGCAGCGCGGTCGATGAAGCGCCGTTGCTCGGTTACCTGATCGCCGCCGGCGGCGCGATTTGTTTTGCAGTCTATTCGTTTTGCCGCAGCGGCTGGCCCGAGGTGGCGACCGATGCCGGGTCCCTGTTCTGCCTGGGCGGCGCGGTATTGAGCGTGCCCATCCATCTGATCTTTGAAACCACGGTCATGCCGTCGGCGATTGCCTGGACCGTCATCGTCGCCTTCGGCCTGGGCAACGTCGCGGCCGCGTTGTTCGCCTGGGATTACGGCATGAAGTTCGGTCAGGTGCGTTCGCTCGTCGCGATGAGTTATCTGATCCCGCTCTTCACCGCGTTGATCCTGATCGCCATCGGCGCCAGCCCGTTCACGGTGGCGGCGGCGGTCGCCTGTCTTTTGATCATCGGCGGCGCCTTCATCGGCTCGCGCGACCTCTTCATGACGACGCCGGCGACCGTTCAGTCGCGGGCGCCGAGGAAAGCGTCCATGTGAAACCGGGCCTGGGCCGGCACATAGACAGCATCGCGCCCGACCGGACAGGCGCGCCGCGCCCGACAGCCGAGGTCCAGGCAATCGGCGCCTTCGGGCGTGCGCAGATGGCCGGCGCATGCTTCGACGTCATAACGTTCGCCATCGAAGGCGGCGACCGGACAGGTCGTCAGGCACGGTTTGTCGGCACAGCTTTCGCACGGGCTGGGCCGGTCATCGCGTTCGGGCAAGCCTTCGACCTCATGGTCAAAAGCAAGCGCGCCGCGATAGGCGTGCCAAAGCCCGTGCTCGTGATGGATCAGCATGCCGATCGGTGACGGATAAACCGCCTCGGCGCGCTGCGCCCAGCGTTGGAACGGCAGCCAAGGCGGACCGTCGAACGGGTAATGCGGATCCGCACCGAGCCGTTGCGCCACATCGTCCAGCACCGCGCGCGTCCATCGGTTCATGGGATTGGGACCATCGGTCCGGGCGGCTTCGAAGACCGGCCACACATCCGGGCCCGCATTGCCGACCATGACGAGACAGTGGGGATCGCCGGGAACGCCATCCTCGCCAACCGGGCGAAAGCCGCCGCGTGCGATCAAGCCAAACGGGCCAAGCGCTTCGACGATGGTCGCGTAACGCATGACCGCGCTTAGGCGGGATCGCTCGGCACGGTACCGGCCATGGACGGGCGTTTGGAAAACGCCTCGTACCAGGCCGCAAGCTTGGGCCGGCCTTCGCGCCAGTTCAGGACGCCCAAGCGAAAGTCGACATAGCCCAGCGCCGCACCGACCGCGATGGTCGAAAGGTCGACCGTGTCGCCCATGCCGTCGGCCTCGGCTTCGAGCTGGTCGAGGGCGCGGGTGATCTTGCCCTTTTGGCGATCGACGGCGTCGGACCATTGTTTGTCGTCCGGCCGACGGCCTTCCATGACGCAGGCCAGGCCCGCCTCCATGATGCCGTCGGCGAGCGCGTGGCGGCACAGCACGGTGCTTCGCTTGTCCGGGTCAGCGGGGATCAGCTCAGGCCCATCGCCCCGACTGTCCAGGTGATCGCAAATCACCATGCTGTCGAAGAGCGCCTGGCCGCAATCGGAAATGAGTGCCGGCACCTTTTCGAGCGGATTGTCGCCGGCCAGGCCGCCCATATCACCGGCAGCGACAAATTCGATCTTGTCGGCAAGGCCCTTCTCGTGGGCCGCGATCATGACCTTGCGCACGAAAGGCGAGGTCTGGCTGTAGTAGAGCTTCATGGTGATAGTCCCTGATGAACCCTAGAGCGGGTCGTTGTTAGGTAGAACCGCTGAACGGTTCCACCTAGCAACGTGAATCCGCTCTCTATCTATGAGTAAAGCAGATTCTCCCGATTAGATGGCATCGCAAAGCGATTCCATCAAACCGGGATCTGCTTTAGGAGCGTGACACTACGCCGGTGCGCGGCCGGTGTCAGGCGGTCCGTCACGCAAGTCTGCCATGTTATGGTGGCGGTGATGTTTCAGGACGTGGCCGATCTCAATGCCTTTTACAGGAGCCGCCTGGGCCAGACCGCCCGGCGCGTCGTGCTGCGGCGTGTCCGGACTTTGTGGCCCGATCTTTCCGGTCAGCGGCTGATGGGCCTGGGTTACACCATGCCCTATCTGAGGGTCTTCAACGGCGAGGCCGAACGGGTCCTGGCGTTTTGCCCGGCGGCCCAAGGCGTGATCCGCTGGCCCGAGGACGGCCCGGCCCAGGTCAGCCTGATCGATGAGGACCAGATCCCGCTCGACGACGAGAGCATGGACCGCATCCTGCTGGCCCACGCGGTCGAAAACAGCGAACGCCAGCGCGACATGCTGCGCCAGGTATGGCGCGTCCTGGCGCCGGGCGGTCGTCTGCTGGTGGTCGCCGCCAACCGCCGCGGCATGTGGGCGCGCGTCGATGCGACACCCTTCGGCCACGGCCACCCGTATAGCGAACACCAGCTGGACCGGCTGCTGCGCGCCAGCATGTTCACGCCGCTCAGGACCGAGCACGCGCTCTATGTGCCGCCGATCCAGCGCGGCCTGTCACTGTGGTCGGCACCGGCCTGGGAACGCCTCGGCCAGAGCTGGGGGCTACCGCTGCCCGGCGTCGTGATGATCGAAGCGTCGAAGCAGATGTACGGCGCCCTACCGGCCGGCGGCCGTCGTAGCGCTGCCCGGCTCCTGGTGCCTGCGGGTGCCGGTTAACTGAAATCGCCGGCCAGCGCGTCGCGGGTCGCAGCGCTCAGCGTCGCGGCGTGGCTGTAGTTCTCGTGATCGATCTCCAGCGTCACCTTGGCGGCGGGATCGCGGAATGCGGCGACTTCCGCATCGCTGAACGGGAAACTCAGGAAATGCACCGATGACGTCTTGCCGTCGGGCGTGTTGCGCTCGGCATCCTGCAGCGGTTGCGCGGCGATGCGGTGATCGCCGACCACCATGAAGATCTTCTCGTCGATCCAGCCAAGGCGCTTCAGCTGCGCGTCACGGCGCACGGGGTCCTCGATCTCGATCATCATGGTGCAGGTCAGATTGCGGCCGCCCGGCACCAACGGATTATAGGCATCCAATTCGTCGGCAATCTGGTCCTCACCACCCTTTTCGATGTGCAGCATCTCGTGGATCTGATGCCACATGGTCTCGCGGCTCTCGAAGTAGAACGAGACGAACGGGCCGACATCGATCCGGCGATGCTGCTTGATCTCCCGGAACTTCTTGCGGTGTTCGCGACGGTCGCGGGCGTAGTCCTCGCTCGCCAGGATGTCGTCGCGGGTGATTGGCTGCGCTGCGGTCATGGTGTTCCTCGATTCTCTTGTTAGACGCCGCAAGCCTTGGCCATCAGCTCGACCGGATGGCATTGGCGCGGCGCCGGTGTCGTGCGCCCGTCCAGCATGTCGACGCCCTGCTGCACATGAAGCGAGGCGAGCGGACATTCCGAGGCGATCCAACCGGTGCCCTCGGGGTCGTTCTTGTTGGCGTCTCGGATAACCGGCTTGCCGATCTTCATGCCGATCTCGAAGTTCTGTTTCTTGATGCCCCAGGTCCCGCCATGGCCGGAGCAGCGTTCGATCACCTTGACCTCGGTGTCGGGGATCAGCCGCAGCATCTCGGCCGCCTTGGCGCCCATGTTCTGGGCTCGCGCGTGACAGGCGATGTGGAGCGTGATCGGACCGTCAAGGGATTTGAGATCGCCGGCCAGACCGTGGGTTTTCGCAATATCCACGATGTATTCGCTGGCGTCGCAGGTCGCCTCGGCAAGCGCCTGGACATCCGGGTCGTCGGGCACGATCAGCGGCCACTCGAACTTCATCATGAGGGCGCAGCTCGGCACCAGCGCGATCACCTTCTTGCCCGCCGCGATATGCGGTTTCATCGCCGCCGCGACGGTCTTGGCGCGTTTGGTGACCTCAGCCAGGTTGCCCTGCTCCATCTGCGGCATGCCGCAGCAGACGGGATAGAGCACTTCCGTCTCGACACCGTTGCGCGCGAGAATGCGGCGCACGGCCTCGCCGATCTCCGGTGTGTTGTAGTTGGAAAAACAGGTCGCGTAGATCACCGCCTTCTGACCGAAGGCGGGCGCGTCTTTGTTGATCTCCAGATGATCGGACTTGGCTTCGCCCGCGAGCGTGCCGTGGGCGTATTTCGGCAACGCGGCGTCGCGGTGGATGTTGCAGACCTTTTCCAGGATCGGCCGGGTCAGCCCGTTGCCGCGCCTCGACCCCCAATTGGCAAGGCCCGCGACCTTGGTCGCCAGCTTGCCGTTGCCGTCGGTATCCGCCAGCTTCTTGTCCCAAAAGCTCGTCTCACCGCGCTGAAACTCGGCGACCCGGGCGCGCAGCATCAGATGCGGGAAGTCGAGATCGAACGCGTGTGGCGGCACATAGGGACACTTGGTCATGAAGCACATGTCGCAGAGCGTGCAGGCTTCGACGACCGGCGCGAAATCCTTGCTGTCGACGGTATCGAGTTCGCCTGATTCCGACTCATCGATCAGGTCGAACAGGCGCGGGAAGGAATCGCACAGGTTGAAACAGCGCCGGCAGCCGTGACAGATGTCGAAGACGCGCCTTAGTTCCGCGTCGATCTTGTCGGGATCGGTGAAGTCCGGGTTCTGCCAGTCGATGACATGACGCATAGGCGCGCCAAGACCGCCTTCCTGTGACATCTGAAGGTCCCTTCCCCGTCAACGGGGCCGCGAGTCGTGGTGTCGAAGATTGGTGATCTGAGGTGGGGGCGACCTTAAGGCCGCCCCACGCCTTCAGACCATCACGGCCACTCAGCCGTCGAGGGTATCGAGCGCCTTCTGGAAACGGCCGGCATGAGACTTCTCGGCCTTGGCCAAGGTCTCGAACCAATCGGCGATCTCGTCGAAACCTTCATCGCGCGCGGAGCGCGCCATGCCCGGGTACATATCCGTGTACTCGTGGGTTTCGCCGGCGATCGCAGCCTTGAGGTTCAGGTCCGTGGCGCCGATCGGCTCACCGGTCGCGGGATCACCGACCTCCTCGAGAAACTCCAGATGGCCGTGGGCATGACCGGTCTCACCTTCGGCGGTCGACCGGAACACGGCGGCGACGTCGTTGTAACCTTCGACATCGGCTTTTTGTGCGAAATAGAGATAGCGGCGGTTGGCCTGGCTTTCGCCAGCAAACGCATCTTTCAGATTCTGTTCGGTCTTGGAACCGGCAAGCGCCATGGTCGTTCTCCCTGTAGGCCGTCTGACAAAAATGAGCTTGGCGTCCAGACACACTGGCGCCTCTTGATTATTTAGAATTGCTCTAAAGTAATGTCAAGACGGCTCGCCCGGTTTTTTCACCGGCGGGAGCGATTTGTCAGTCGTCGGTCGGGGAGATCCTGACGACAACATCGACCTGTTCGATAGCCATGCCGTCAGGCGGCGTTGGCAGCGAGCCGACGGCAACATGGTCGCCGGGAATGTCGATCAGTTCCTGATCGACCGTGTTGTAGAAGTGATGGTGGTGACCGGTGTTGGTATCGAAGTACGAACGCTGCGCATCGACCACGACCTGGCGCAACAGGCCGGCCTCGGTGAACTGATGCAGCGTGTTGTAGACGGTCGCGAGCGACACCCTGACACCCGACTCCACGGCTTCGCGATGGAGCACCTCGGCGGTCACGTGCCGGTCGCCGGCGCCATACAGCAGACCCGCGAGGTCGCGGCGTTGGCGCGTCGGACGCAGACCCGCATTGCGCAGGCGCTGGTCCAGATCATGAAGGGTCAGATAAGCGGACATGGCTCAAATATAAGAACGTTCTTTGGAATTACTATAGAAAACGACGGGATCGTGACCGCTGACACTCGTTTCGACCGTTTGGGCGCCGATTCTGTGCTGATTCGCACAGTTTTTGCGGTCTATTGGCCGGTTTTCAGCCGTTCCATGAGTTCGCCAACGGTCGGCACGAAGCCGTTCGAATACCAGGGATCGCTGGCGAACCGGAAGGCGTTATGGCCGGCGAACATCAGCTGTGTCTCGATATCGTCGGAGTGACTGATGGTCTGCAGGGTCTTTTGAATACAGTAACTCCTGGGGTCCGGCTTCTTGCCGGTCGTGCCGCCATCATCACACTTCCAGTTGGAGAACCGGCACTGGGACAGACATCCCATGCAGTCGATCTGGTCGGTGCGGATCTGACCGGCCTTTTCTTCCGTGACGAACACCAGGGTCGAATCCGGTGTCTTCATCGGCTCGTCGAAGCCTTGGGCAATCCAGCCGTTGACGTGTTGGAGATCGTGTTCGGTCAGGTAGATCGGGCGTTTGCGCGGGCCGAACGGGAACGCTTCCGTGTGGTCGCCGACCACCTCGGTCGTATAGGCGACCTGGCGGCTGTTACGGTCTTTCAGCTCGCGCAAAAAACTGTTCTCGACCGCCGACGAATAGAACCCGGTCGGCGAGAAGCGGTTGAGATAGATATCACCCTCATGAAGGGTCAGCAGTCGCCGCTTCCAGGCATCGGAGATCGGGCTTTCGACGGTCAAGAGCGGGCGGGTGCCGAACTGGAAAGCGATCGGCCCGACTTCCGGGTTATCGAGCCAGTCCTCCCACTCGTCGACCCGCCAGACGCCACCGGCCATGAAGATCGGCGTCTGGTCGAGGCCGTGGTCGCGCATGGTTTTTCTCAGTTCGACGACGCGCGGATAGGGATCTTCCGGCTTTTCCGGGTCCTCGACGTTCGACAAGCCGTTATGACCGCCGGCGCGCCAGGGGTCTTCATAGACGACGCCGCCGAGCCATTCGGGGAACTTGTGATAGGCGCGCTTCCACAGGATCTGGAAGGCCCGCGCGGACGAGACGATGGGGTAATAATAGACGCTGTAGTTGGCGCAGATCTGCGCCATGCGATAGGGCATGCCGGCGCCGCAGGTGACGCCCTGGATCAGCCCCTTGGCCTTCTCCAGAACCCCATGCAGCACGCGCTCGCAGGCCGCCATCTCCCACAAGACGTTCATGTGGATGGCGCCTTCGCCGCCGGAAATTTCGTGCGCCATGCGCGCCTGATGCACGCCGCCGGCAACCGAATAGGCGACCAACTCCTCATGGCGTTCGCGGCGGTTCTTGCCGTGATAGATCTGATCGATGTAGGCGCCGCTTTCGTCAAACGAGTCGGCGTTGACACCAGAGAATGTACCGACGCCACCGGTCGCCGCCCAGGCACCGGAGCTTTCGCCATTCGAAATCGAAATGCCCTTGCCGCCTTCGACCAGCGGCAAGACCTCACGACCCGAGATCGTTACTGCGTTCAGCGATTTCACGCGTTCTCGTTTCCGGTCCTAGAGCGGGTCGTGGATAGGTGGAACCGCTGAACGGTTCCACCTATCCACGTGAAGCCGCTCTCTATCTACAAGTAGAGCAGATTCACCCGATTTGATGGCATCGCGAAGCGATTCCATCAAATCGGGATCTGCTCTAGGCACCAAACCCATATCACCCATAAGACTGCACCGACCATCGTTGCCGTCGTCATAATGTAATGACGCCGACCTGCAAGCGCCAGAGCAAGATGGCATTGCAACGGACCGGACCGAAACGCGAAACGCGCTCTGCTTCAACAACTTAAGCCCCCGTACACGCCCCACATCATATGGATGTGGGGCGATCGGGATCGCGGCCGCGGGCGTTTAGCCCTCGGCAGCGGCTGTTTCTTCGCGTTCACGGCGCGGACGGCGCTCGCCGACATCATCGGTGATGTCAGCGCCCGTCGCCTGATCGACCACGCGCATGGAGAGCTTCACCTTGCCGCGGTCATCGATGCCCAGCACCTTGACCTTGACGTCGTCACCTTCGTTGATGACGTCGTTGACCTTGGCGACACGCTCGTTGGTCAGCTCCGAGATATGGACCAGACCATCGCGCTTGCCGATGAAGTTCACGAAGGCGCCGAAGTCGACGACCTTGACGACCTTGCCGTCATAGATCGTGCCGACTTCCGGTTCGGCGACGATATCCTTGATCCACTTCTCGGCCGCTTCCGAGGCCTTGGGATCGGTCGCGGCGATCTTGATCGTGCCGTCGTCCTCGATATCGATCTTGGTGCCGGTGGTCTCGCAGATTTCGCGGATCACCTTGCCGCCTGAACCGATGACTTCGCGGATCTTGTCGGTCGGCACCTTGATGGTCGTGATGCGCGGCGCGAACTGGCTGACGCCTTCGCGGCTGGCACTGATCGCCTTGGCCATCTCGTCCAGGATATGCATGCGCCCGTCTCGCGCCTGATTGAGCGCGGTGTGCATGATGTCCTCGGTGATGCCGGTGATCTTGATATCCATCTGCAGGCTGGTGATGCCTTCCTCGGTACCAGCGACCTTGAAGTCCATGTCGCCCAGATGGTCTTCGTCACCCAGGATGTCGGAGAGCACCGCGAACTGGTCCTCTTCCTTGATCAGACCCATGGCGATACCGGCGCAAGGACGGCGTAGCGGCACGCCCGCGTCCATCATGGCGAGCGACGAACCGCAGACCGAGGCCATGGAGGACGACCCGTTGGATTCGGTGATCTCACTGACCACCCGGATCGTGTACGGGAAATCCTCTTTTTCCGGCAGCAGCGGATGCACCGCCCGCCAGGCTAGCTTGCCATGGCCGATTTCGCGGCGGCCTGGCGAACGCAGGAACGACGCCTCGCCGACGCTATAGGGCGGGAAATTGTAATGCAGCATGAAGTGCTCGCGGTACTCGCCCTCAAGCGCGTCCATGATCTGCTCGTCCTGGCCGGTGCCCAACGTCGCCGTCACCAGCGCCTGGGTCTCGCCGCGGGTGAAGAGCGCCGAACCATGAGACCGGTTGAGGACGCCGACCTCGGCGACAATCGGGCGCACCGTCTTGGTGTCGCGCCCGTCGACACGGGTCCCGGTGGTCAGGGTCTTGTCGCGCAGCGTCTTCTTTTCAAGCGACTTCAAGATCGCTTTCAGGTCGTTGGAGTCGACATCCTCGTCGTCCGCCAACGCGTCCTTGGCGATCTGCTTAGCGGCCGCGACCTTGTCCTGGCGGGCCAGCTTGTCCGGCTCGTCAAAGGCTTCGGAAAGCGCGGCACCGCAGAGTTCGCGGACCCGGTCCTCAAGCGCACTGTGGTCGGGCGCCTCGGGCACATCCCAAGGTTCCTTGGCGCAGTCTTCGGCCAGATCGATGATCGCCTGGATCACCGGCTGGAACTCGCGATGAGCAAACATGACCGCGCCCAGCATGACGTCTTCGCTGAGCTCATCGGCCTCGGACTCGACCATCATGACCGCGTCGGCACGGCCGGCGACGATCAGATCCAGGCGGCTTTCTTTGACCTGCTCCTGCGTCGGGTTCAGCACGTAGTCGCCGTCGATATAGCCGACACGGGCGCCGCCGATCGGGCCCAGAAACGGAATGCCGGAAATGGTCAGCGCGGCGGACGCGCCGACCAGAGCGACGATGTCGGGATCGTTCTCCAGATCGTGGCTCAAGACGGTGGTGATGACCTGTGTCTCGTTGCGAAAACCGTCAGCGAACAGCGGCCGGATCGACCGGTCGATGATGCGCGACGACAGCGTTTCCTTTTCAGCCGGACGGCCTTCGCGTTTGAAAAAGCCGCCGGGGATCTTGCCCGCGGCAAAGGCCTTTTCCTGGTAATTCACGGTAAGCGGAAAGAAATCGATGCCTTCGCGCGGCTCCTTTTGAGCCACCGCGGTGCACAGCACCGTCGTCTCGCCGTAAGTCGCCAACACGGCGCCATCGGCCTGGCGGGCGATCTTGCCGGTCTCCAAAACCAGCTTGCGACCGCCCCACATGATCTCTTTCCTGTGGGTCGTAAACATTATTCCTCGTTCCTTCCTTCTGCTTTCAGTGGCATGGCCAGGAACCGCCCCATGCGGATCGTGACCCCGCCGTACCGTGGTTTCGGACCATCAGGCACGGTCGGTCGGTCTCTGTGTCGGCCTCGCCATTGCGTCGCAACGCAGCGCGATGACCAGGAGACCGGCCCTTTCGTGATAGGCCCTGGCGCCAGACAAATAGACAAGGGGACGCCTAGAGCGCCCCCAAACGTCGTCAGCGTCTGATGCCAAGACTCTTGATAAGCGTCGCGTAACGATCATCGTCAATACGGCGCAGATAATCGAGCAAGCGACGGCGACGGCTGACCAACAACAGCAGACCTCGCCGTGAGTGCTTGTCCTTTTTATGAGTCTTGAAATGGTCGGTGAGGTTGGTGATCCGTTCCGTCAGGATCGCTACCTGGACCTCGGGTGAACCTGTGTCACCATCCGCGCGGCCAAATTCCTTGACCAGCTCGGTCTTACGTTCTGCCGTGATCGACATCGTGGCTCCGTTTCTTGTCGAGATTAAACACGCGTAATGGCCGAACCGCTCCGTCGGCCACCTCGGCAATTGCTACCAGGCGACCGGACGCTGTGGCCCGGACCGTACCGCTTTTCTCTCCGGGAACCTGGATCGCCTGCCCGCAGGTAAGGCGGGTCGCGGCGGTTTCGCTCAAAGTCAGCGCCGGGATGTCGTCCAGCGCTGCCTCGACCGGCAACAGGTGCCCCGAGAGCGCGGGACTATGCCCAAACTGCTCCAGGGTTTCCAGCGAAATCGCGCGGTCCAGCTGAAACGGCCCGACCCGGGTTCGGCGCAGGGCCGCGACGTGACCGCAGGTGCCCAGAACCGCCGCCAGATCGCGGGCCAAAGCACGAACATAGGTCCCTTTGCCGCAATCCAGTTCAAAAACCGCATGATCCGGATCCGTGACCTCGATCAGGTCCAAGCGCTCGATCAACACCCGCCGGGGCCTGAGCGACGGCACCTTGCCGGCGCGGGCGAGGTCATAGGCGCGCCGGCCATCCACCTTGAGCGCCGAATAGCGCGGCGGTAGCTGGTGGATCTGGCCCTCGAACTGTTTGATCGCGGCGGCAATCTGGCCGGGATCGGGTCGGACATCGGAGGTCGCCGTGACCTCGCCTTCGCTGTCATCGGTATCGCGGTCCTCGCCCCAGCGCAGCGTGAAGCGGTAGCTTTTCTTGCCGTCCTGGCACCAGGCCACCGTCTTGGTCGCCTCGCCGAGTGCTACCGGCAGGATCCCGGTGGCCATGGGATCAAGCGTGCCGCCATGACCGGCCTTGCGCGCGCCCAGCAACCCGCGAACCCGCGCCGTCGCCTTGGTCGACGACAGGCCGAGCGGTTTGTCCAGCACCACCCAGCCGTCGATGTCCTGGCCCTTTCGCCTACGACCCATCGCTGTCTTTGAGCAGTTGATCGATGCGCTCTGCATATTCATAGCCGCGGTCGGCGCGGAACGTGAGGTCCGGGGTGAAACGCAGCCGCACCTGGCGGCCGACCTGGGTCCGCAGATAAGGCTTGGCGCGGTCGAGGCCGGCGATCACCTCGTCGGTCTCCTCGCCGCCCAGGGGCAGGACAAACACGGTGGCATAGCGCAGGTCGCGGCTCATCCGCACTTCGGTCACGGTTATCGCACGCCCGCTCAAAGCGGGGTCGCGCAGTTCGCCACGGGCGATGATCTCGGCCAAGACGTGGCGAATTTCTTCGCCAACGCGCAGCTGCCGCTGACCCGCCTCAGGTCTTGCTTGTTTCGTCATAACTCACGTTACGGGGGCGTCTTCAGCCCCGGCCTCTATGCACGAACACCCTAGCTGGCGAGCGTGCGGGCTACCTCCTGAAGCTCGTAGGCTTCGATTTCGTCGCCGACTTCCACATCATGGAAGCCGTCGAGCTGAATGCCGCATTCCTGGCCGGCCTTGATCTCGCGCACCTCGTCCTTGTGGTGCTTGAGGTTCTTGATCGCGCCATCGAACAGCGGCACGCCGTTGCGCAGCACCCGAACCCTGGCATTGCGGCGAACGACACCGTCGAGCACACGGCAACCGGCAATACGACCGATCTTGGTGATGTCGAAGGTCTCCAGCACCTGAACCGCGCCCAGCACCTTTTCTTCGCTGTGCGGCGCCAGCATGCCCGAGAGCATGTCGCGGACGTCATCCAGCAGTTCATAGATGATGTTGTAGTAACGCAGCTCGACGCCTTCGCGTTCGGCCAGCGTACGGGCCTGACTGTTGGCGCGGACGCCAAAACCAACGACGATCGCGTTCGACGCCTTGGCCAGTGTGATGTCGCTTTCGGTGATGCCGCCGACCGCGCTCAGCAGAACCTTGGCCGCGACCTCGTCGGTCGCGAACTGCTCCAGGCTGGCGGTGATTGCCTCGGCGGAACCTTGCACGTCGGTCTTGATGACCATCGGCAGCTCTTTCAACTCGCCGGAGGCAATGTTGGCAAACATCTGCTCCAACGAGGCACGGCCACCGGCGGTGATCTTGTCGTCGCGTTCCTGCTCCTCGCGATAGGTCGAAACCTCGCGCGCGCGCTTATCGTTCTCGACAACTTGGAACTCGCTGCCGGCATCGGGCGTGCCGCCCAGGCCGAGCGCTTCGACCGGGAACGACGGGCCAGCCGTCTTGACGTTCTTGCCGCGATCGTCGAGCAGGGCACGAACGCGGCCCCATTCCTTGCCGACCACCATGATGTCGCCGACGTGAAGCGTGCCGCGCTGCACCAGCACCGTGGTGACGGCGCCGCGACCCTTCTCCAGCTTCGCCTCGACCACGATGCCCTCGGCACTGCGGTCGGGGTTGGCGGCCAGTTCCATAACCTCGGCCTGCAACAGGATGGCTTCTTCCAGTTTGTCGAGGCCATCGCCCTTGGTCGCGGAAACTTCCACGTCCAACACATCGCCGCCCATCTTTTCGACGACCAGATCGTGCTGCAGTAGATCCTGACGCACGCGATCGGGATCGGCACCGGGCAGATCGCACTTATTGATCGCGATGATGATCGGAACCTCCGCCGCCTTGGCGTGGTCGATCGCTTCCTTGGTCTGGGGCATGACACCGTCATCGGCTGCGACCACAAGAATGACGATATCGGTCACGCTGGCGCCACGTGCGCGCATGGCGGTGAACGCCGCATGGCCCGGCGTATCCAGGAAGGTGATCTTGTGGCCACCGGCGAGCGTCACCTGATAGGCGCCGATATGCTGGGTGATGCCACCGGCCTCGCCCGACGCAACATCGGTCTTGCGCAGCGCGTCCAAAAGCGAGGTCTTGCCGTGATCGACATGACCCATCACGGTGACGACGGGCGGGCGCGGCTGCTTGGCTTCATCGGGATCTTCGTCGCGTTTCAAACCCACCTCGACATCGGCTGCGGCCACACGTTTGACCTTGTGACCGAACTCCTCGACCAGCAGTTCGGCGGTATCCGCATCGATCGCCTGGTTGATGGTCACCATTTGACCCATGTCCATGAGCCTCTTGATGACATCGCCACCACGCACGGCCATGCGGTTGGACAGTTCCTGAACCGTGATGGCCTCCGGGATAACGACCTCGCGGACGACCTTCTTGGAACCGCCGCCTTGCTTCTGGCCCATCTGCTGCTGGCGCAGTTTCTCACGGGCGCGGCGCGCTGCGGCCAGGCTGCGTGCGCGGCCTTCCTCGTCCTCGGCACCCAGGGCCTCGGACACGGTAAGCTTGCCGCCACGCCGGCGCGGTTCGTTGCGCGAGCGCGGCGCCAGACGCGAGCGCCGGTCTTTGGCGCTCTTGCGTTCGGCTTCTTGCGTTTCGGCATCGGCGCGTCCACGCGGAGCGCTCTGCGGTGCCGCGGCAGCGCCTTCGGCCGGTGCCTCTTCGTCAAGCAGCCGCGCGGCCTGCACCTCGGCCTTCAGACGCGACTCCTCTTCCTTGGCCCGGCGCTCTTCCTCTTCCTTGGCGCGCTTTTCGGATTCCTCGCGTTCGACCGCAGCCTGTTTCTCTTCCTCGGCGCGACGGACCGCGTCTTCCTCGGCGCGCTTGCGCGCTTCCTCCTCGGACTTGCGGGCCTCGCCAAGGGCGCGGACACGGCTCGCGCGCTCCTCGGATGTCAGGTTTTTCAGGACAATCGGCGCGCGGGCATCCTGCGGCGTATCAACCACGGGCGCCGGCTTGGCCGGCGCCTCAGCCTTGGCTGCGGCTTTGGGTTCGGTCTTTGCTTCGGGCGCCGGCGGCTCCTTGGCCTCAACCTTCTCCGGCTCGGCTGCGGGCGCGCGACCGGGTTTGATGACCCGCCGCTTCTTGACCTCGACCGCAACCTGCTTAGAGCGGCCCCGTGGGAAGTTCTGGCGTACCTGGCCACCGTCGACAGTCGTCTTGAGGTCGAGCCGTCCGGGACGGTTCACGCTCAACGTCTTGCCTTTGGCTTCCTTATCCGTCGTCTCAGCCATCTTTACCGCCGCTCTTTTTCATCTGTATCGGTCACGGCCACGTTATCGCGAAAACCGCGCAGCCGTTCCACATCTCGTCGCAGTGCTGTCGCCAGGCCACCGGGTTTCAGTGCCACATGCACGGCCATCTCGCGGCCGAGCGCCGCACCCAACTGCGCCGCATCAAAACAGGTTAACACAGCAACGTCCGGCGCCGCGCGTTTCAGCCGGCGCAGGCCATCGGGGGCGCCATCAGCCGCTTCCAGCAAAAACGCCACGTTGCCGCTGGCCAGCAGCGCCTGGGCCTTATCGAACCCGGCGACCGCCTGACCGGCACGCTTGGCCAAGCCGAGCAGTTCAAGACACCGCGCGGCCAGCAAAGCCTCGACCTGATCGGCCAGCGCCGCATCGGCCAACGCGCGGCCCTTGAACCCGCGCGCGAACAATCCCTTGGCGGCCGCAGTCACCACGGCATCACGCCGCGCCGTCACCCAGGCGCCACGGCCCGGCAGACGTTCGGCGATGTCGGGCACGACCCGGCCATCGGGCGACAACGCAAACCGCACGAGCAGTGCCTTGTCTCCGGTCTCACCGGTGACCAGGCAGCGCCGCTCGGGCGTTGTCGCTTTTCTATCGATCGCCAGTTCGGCCAGTGTCAGACCTCCTCCTCGCTGGCTTCCACATCGTCGCCAGCGGTTTCCGCCGCATCCTCCTCGGTCTCCTCCTCATCGGGGAACCAATGGGCGCGCGCGGCCATAATCATGGCGTTCGCCTCGTCGAGTGTCAGATAGCTCTCGGGCAGGTAGTCTTCGATCAGTTCGTCGCCGGCCAGATCGGCAAGATCATCAAGCGTCTTGATGTCCTTTTCACCGAGCTCGACCAGCATGACCGGCGTCAGACCCTCGATGGCAGCCAGTTCGTCCGTGACACCCAGTTCCTGACGCTTGACCTCCATCTGACGGTCGCGTTCCTCGACATAGCCCAGCGCGCGGTTCTGCAGCTCCTGGGCAATGCCTTCGTCAAGACCCTCGATGCCGGACAATTCATCGATCGGCACATAGGCGACATCGTCGGTTGACGAGAACCCTTCGGTAACCAGGAGGCGGGCCAAGACGTCATCGACGTCCAGCGTTTCCATGAAGTGCTCGCTCCTGAGCCGCATCTCCTCGATGCGCCGTTCGCTCTCGTCGCTCTCGGTCAGGATGTCGATATCCCAGCCGACCAGTTGCGACGCCAGCCGCACGTTCTGACCGCGCCGGCCAATCGCCAAACTTAACTGGTCATCGGGCACGACGACTTCCATGCGCCGGTCGTCCTCGTCCATGACGACCTTGGTGACTTCCGCCGGCGCCAGGGCGTTGACGACGAAGTTCGCGGTGTCGGGCGACCATTGGATAATGTCGATCTTCTCGCCGCCCAGTTCGTTGACCACAGCCTGAACGCGGCTGCCGCGCATGCCGACGCAGGCGCCGACCGGATCGATCGAGCTATCGTGGGACAGAACGGCGATCTTCGCGCGGCTACCGGGGTCGCGGGCGACGGCCTTGATCTCGATGATGCCGTCATAGATCTCCGGCACTTCCTGGGAGAACAGCTTGGCCATGAACTGCGGGTGGCTGCGCGAGATGAAGATCTGCGGGCCCCGCGGTTCCTGGCGCACGTCATAGATATAGCCGCGCACCCGGTCGCCGCGGCGCAGGATCTCGCGCGGCAGGCTTTCGTCGCGGCGCAGCATGGCTTCGGCCTTGCCCAGATCGATGATCCAGTTGCCGTGCTCGGGCCGCTTGACCAGGCCGTTCACGATCTCGCTGATGCGGTCCTTGTACTCTTCGTACTGGCGCGCGCGCTCGGCCTCGCGCACCTTCTGCACGATGACCTGCTTGGCGGTCTGGGCGGCAATACGGCCGAACTCGATCGGCGGCAGCTCTTCGGAGATGAAGTCGCCGACCTTGGCCAGCGGGTTGCGCTGCTGGGCCTCGCCGACCGTAATCTCGGTCGCCGGGTTCTCGACCTCATCGACGACCTCGACATAGCGCATCAGCGAGACGTCGCCGGACGCCCGGTCTATGGTCGCGCGAATGTCATGCTCGTGGCCGTACTTGCGTTTGCCAGCGTGCTGAATTGCTTGTTCCATGGCGTCAATCACGGTCTCACGCTCGATACCTTTCTCGCGCGCGACCGCATCGGCCACTTGAATCAACTGTTCCTGTGTCAGGGCAGCGGCAGCTTCCATGCCTCAGGTCCCTCTCCTCTTATGCATCCTCATGTCCCGGTGCCATCGCGGCGATCAACTCGTCGGTTAAAGCGAGCTTCGCCTTGACGACACCGTCCAAACTCAATTCCACGCCGTCACGCCCGTCATCCAGCCGCACGACGCCATCTTCGGCGCCCATGATCCGGCCGCGCCATCGTTTGCGGCCATCCACCGGCGGGTCGACATCGACGATCGCCTCGAACCCGGCGAAACGGACGAAGTCGTCCAACTTCACCAACGGCCGGTCAATTCCGGTGGAACTGACCTCCAGGTCATAGGCGCCGCCGATCGGGTCCTCGACATCAAGCAGCGTCGAAACGGCCCGACTGATGTCGGCACAATCGTCGACCACAACCGGCGACCCGTCTGCGCACTCCGCCATGACCTGCAGGGTGCGGCGTCCGCTGCCAAAAAACTTTACGCGAACGATCCGGTACCCCATGTCCTCGACCGTCGGGGTGATCAATCGTTCGATCTCGTCAGCCAGGCTCATCCGGCCGATCCCCCGCGAGGTTCAAGAAGGTACACCAAACACCGCCGTCAACCCGGCCGCGGCAGTTCCTCCAAACAAAAAAGTGGGCTTAACGCCCACCTCTCAGCCCGTGGCCACAAGCCACCTCAAACTGGCGCGCATCTTAGTCATCCCGGCGCGCCGGGCAAGTTTTTTGTCAAGCGCTTGACAAGCCCTGCCGGGCGCACGGATGGTCGCGTCATGAACGGCGTCATCGTCTGGTACAACCCGTCAAAACGCTATGGTTTCGTCGCCCCGGAGGACGGTGGCGGCGATATCTTTTTTCGCCTCGACGAGGCCGGCGTCACGGCTCTTGAACCGGTCGAAACCGGCAAAAACGTTCACTTTTTGCTCGCCGAGGGACCCGATGGCCCGGTCGCCATGCGTTTGGCGCCCGGCAACGCGCCGGAACCCCAGGTCTAGGCTAGATCCCGTCGGCGGCGCTCGAAGATCAGGTAGACCGGCGAGCGTCCGGCGCCGACCGCCTTGGCTTCATAGCGAGTCTGGGGCCAATCGCTGGGCCGGCGGCGCCAATCCCCGGGACGCCGCGCTTTCCAGCAAAAATCCGGGTTGGCCGTCGTCACGCCGAGCATTTGGCGGGCGTAGCTCATGTCATCTGTGGCCAACCGTAATTCGGCGCCATCAGCCAACAAATCGGCGAGTTTCGCGATCAGACCCGCATCAACCAGGCGGCGCTTGAGATGGCGGGTTTTTGGCCAGGGATCGGGAAACAGAATAAAAATCCGATCCAGCATACCAACCGCCATCCGGTCCAGGACCGGCCGGATATCATCGGCAACAATCCGAACGTTCACCAGTTCGGCCTGGTCCACCGCCGCAAGCAAGGCGGCAACGCCGTTGATATAGGGTTCAGCCCCGATGAATCCAACATCTGGATGCCGTTCGGCCTGCCAGGCTAAGTGCTCGCCGCCGCCAAAGCCGATTTCCAGCCATACCGGACACGATCCGCCGAACAGTAGCTTGGGCGTCAACACGGCGGCGTCCGGCGCGACCGCAAGGCGCGGCAACAGTGTATCGACCAGGTGTTGGCGACGTGCGCTCAAGCGATGACCACGGCGCCGGCCGTGAAGCTGGCACCCGCGGCGGTCGTCTGGGGACATGGCTTTGCGGTTCGGCTATTCCGCCTAGGCGCAGGCGGACTTCAGGTCCTCGGTGAGGTCCGTACGTTCCCACGAAAAAGCGCCATCGGTCTCGGGCGCGCGGCCGAAATGGCCATAGGCCGCGGTCCGTTCGTAGATCGGCCGGTCGAGCGCCAGATGGTCGCGGATACCGCGCGGGCGCAAGTCCATGACCTCGCGCAGCGCCTTTTCGATCGTGTCCTCGGCGACCTGACCGGTGCCGTAGGTATCGACATAGACCGACAACGGATCGGCGACGCCGATGGCATAGGAAAGCTGGATGGCGCAGCGGTCGGCCAGATCGGCGGCGACCACGTTCTTTGCCAGGTAGCGTGCGGCATAGGCGGCCGAGCGGTCGACTTTGCTGGGATCCTTGCCGGAGAACGCGCCGCCACCATGCGGTGCGGCGCCGCCATAGGTATCGACGATGATCTTGCGGCCGGTCAGGCCGCAATCGCCGTCAGGGCCGCCGATGACGAAGCGGCCGGTCGGATTGACGTAGAACTGGTCGTCCGAACACATCCAGCCGTCCGGCAGCACCTGCTCGACGATCGGGCGCACGATGTCGCGCACTTCGTCGGTTTCCAGCGCGTCCACATGCTGGGTCGAGACAACGACCGAGGTCGCGCGAACCGGCTTGCCGTTCTCGTAGGCCAGCGTGACCTGGCTTTTCGAGTCCGGTCCCAGTCCCGGTTCCCGGCCGCTGTGACGGGCGTCGGCGAGGGCGCGCAGAATCTCGTGCGAATAGTGAATGGGCGCCGGCATCAGCGCGTCGGTCTCACGGCAGGCATAGCCGAACATGATGCCCTGGTCGCCGGCGCCTTCGGCCTTGTTGCCGCTGGCGTCGACGCCCTGGGCGATATCGACCGATTGGGCATGCAGGTGCACCTCGACCTTGGCGTCACGCCAATGGAAACCCTCCTGCTCGTAACCGATTGCGCGCACGGCGCCGCGCGCCAGCTCCTCGACCGTCGGCAGCACAGCGCCAGGTCCGCGCACTTCGCCGGCGATGACAATCAGGTTTGTCGTCGCAAGCGTTTCGCAGGCGACGCGCGCATCGGCGTCAGAACCGAGATAGGCGTCGACGACCGCGTCGGAAATGCGATCACAGACCTTGTCGGGATGGCCTTCCGACACGGATTCACTGGTGAACAGGTAGCTGGTCCTGGCCACGCCAACCCCTCCTTTTTTCAGGCAGTTCGACAACCCGGTCGCGACCGTCCGATTGGGACGGCGCGTCCGTGACTGACAGCAATAGGACGGGCCGGAACCTCCACCATCCCGTGGGGTCCGGTCAAGCGAATTGCCGCACAGGCAAACGACGGATTCTATCCGCGGCTGGATGAGGTCATCGGCGCCGACGGGGGTATCGGCGCCGAAGCGTTAAGCGAAGACAGTCAGTGGTCGGCGTCTTTCGGACCCGCGGCCTTGACGAGTTCGAACACCTTGCGGCGCAAGCGGTCGTCGGGGATGCGATAGTACGCGCGAACCAGTTCAAGGGTTTCACGCTTCGACATGGTGTCGGGCCCGTAAGGGTCCTGCTCGCCATCAGACATGCCACGTCCGCCGCCGGCGGCAGCGACATCGTTGGGCATATCGTCAAAGAAGAACGACACCGGCACATCAAGGATCTGGGACAGGTGGTAGAGCCTGCTTGATCCGATGCGGTTAGCGCCACGCTCGTACTTTTGAATTTGCTGGAACGTCAGGCCAAGTGCCTGGGCCAGCTTTTCCTGACTCATACCCAATAACGTGCGGCGCAGTCGTACGCGGCCGCCGACATGGATGTCGATCGGATTTGGATTGTTCGCCATGGCAGTTTTCTTCGGTACCCCCCCGGTTGAAATACGCTCTACTTGATTCATGTCGTCATTCCCCTAACGAATGATTGTCGGCTACCGTTCGTCGGTTGGCCGTTTAACGATCGGATTGCCTAGGCAACCGCTTGATCGCCTTTAGGGGTATGCCAAGCAAAGAACAGGCCAAGTAGACGATGAAGGGCAAAATAATTCCCAACAACGTCAAATTGCCCCACAGGCTGTAGGTGGTCGGCGCCAGTGGCGGCGGCAACTGCGCGTCGATCACACCCTCTTGTTCAAGGCCCAAGCGGGCGACATAACGACCGCCCGCATCAATCACCGCGGAGACGCCGGTGTTGGCGGCACGCGCCATTGGCAAGCCCTGTTCGACGGCGCGCAAACGCGCCGACGCCAAGTGTTGATAAGGCCCCGACGATTCGCCGAACCAAGCGTCGTTGGTGATGTTCAGCAGCCAGGCGGGACGCTCTCCTGGTGCCACGACCTCGGTCGGGAAGATCGCTTCGTAACAGATCAAGGGGCTGAACGTGGGCAGGCCGGCCACATCCAGCGTGCGTGGCGACGGCCCCGCGGTAAAGTCCGTGGTGCCTGGTGTCAGCTTGTCGATCGGCAGGACGCCACGCAACGGCACGTACTCGCCAAACGGCACCAGGTGATGTTTGTCATAGACAGCAACCAGCTCGCGCTGATCATCAAACACAACCAAACTGTTGAAAAACCGCGTGTCCGTCCCGTCGTTTTCACTGGTTACAGCGCCGGCCATCAACACGCCGTCCGGTGGTACTGCCGCTGCGACAAGGGCATCAACTATGTCCCTATCTCGAAAGATCCGGTAGGGAATTGCTGTCTCCGGCCATATGACGATGTCTGGAATTGTCTCAGTTTGCAACTGGCTTTTTTCAATATGCATTGCAATATGCGACAACTGGAGGTCAGGTCGCCATTTTTCGCTCTGGGCGATGTTGGGTTGAATCAACCGCAGGTCGACCGGTGCCTGCCCCTCAAGCGGCTCGAGGTTCGCCAGTCGCAACGCCCCGTAGCCGCCCGTCGCGAGCACCACGAGAACGGCGGCCGAACCAGCGTAGAGTATCCGCCGGCCGAACCGCCCGGGCGCACCATAGGCCGCGAGTGCCGGCAACAGACAAACCGCCATGGCGATGGCGCTGACGCCATAGACGCCGGCCAGCGCTGCCGGCTGTAACAACCGCACATCGATATCGAAGACCGTGCCCATCAGGTTCCATGGAAAGCCGGTGAACAACCAGCTACGCAGCCATTCGACGGCGACCCAGATGACGCCGAAGGCGACCACCCGGGGCAAGCCCGGGCGCCACGTCCATGCGGCACCGGCAACCAGGGCTGGGAACAGCGCGAAACCGGCCGCGATTGCCGCCAGAGACGGCGGATAGAGCCAACCGTGACGTGCCACATCGACGAGCAGCGAATTCGCGATCCAGTAATAGGCGGTCGCGCTGTGGCCGACGCCGAACCACCAGCCGATGCCGATCGCCGTCAGACGCCGATTCGCACCGTCGAGCAGCCAGATAAGCCCGGTGAAACCAACGACCGCCAGGGGTAGCAGGCCAACCGGCGGCAGCGCCGCGGTAACCAGCGCACCAAGAACCATGGCCATGAGGGCACGGCGAAAGCCGGTCAGGGAACGCAGTCGCCCCGGCAGTGAAACCGTCTCGGTCGAGATATCAGGCCTCTGGTGCAGCGAGCGGCGGAACGTGGCGTACGCGCAGGCGCTTGATGCGCCGCGCATCGACATCGGTGATCTCGAACTCCAGCCCGCTGTCATGGGCAATGAGCTCGCCGCGCGCCGGTATGCGGCCAAGAAGCGCGAACACCAAGCCGCCCAGCGTGTCGACGTCCTCGTCGCGCTCTTCCGGCAACAGGTCGATACCGGTCCGCTCCTCAAGCAGTTCGACCGGCGTTCGCGCGCTCGCTTCAATGACGCCGCCGGGCCGTTCGATCAGCATGGGTGTTTCGCTGCTGTCGTGCTCGTCCCAGATCTCACCGACGATCGGCTCGACCAGGTCTTCAATGGTGGCCAGGCCATCGGTGCCGCCGTACTCGTCGACCACCAGGGAGAGATGCAGTCTGGCGCTGCGCATCTTGGCCAGCAGATCGACCACCGGCATCGACGGCGGAACGAACAGGACCTGGCGGCACAGCATCTCGACCTGCGGCTGCTCCTCGGTCGGTGTCGACCAGTAAGGCAGGAGATCGCGCAGATGCACCATGCCGACCACATCGTCCAGGCTATCGCGGTAAACCGGCAGTCTGGAATGACCTTCGCGTTTCATGACCTCGACGACATCGTCCAACGGTGTCGACACGTCAACCGCGATGACATCGGCGCGCGGCACCATGACGTCTTCGACACGCAGTTCGCCAAACTCCAAGAGGTTGATCAGCATGGCGCGTTGCGGCGCGCTCAGGTGATGTTCGGTCTCCTCGAACTCGTCGAGCAGCTCTTCGACGTTTTCCCTCAGGCTGCTATCGCCGTTACGTCCACCCAGGAGTTTCTTGAGCCAGCCCGAAAATGCCTGGTGGCCCAGTCCCGATGATGTCGAGCGTTCCGCCATCGCCGCGTCTACCGGTAGGGGTCCGCGATGCCGAGGCGGCCCAGGAGTTCGCACTCCAACGTTTCCATCCGCATCGCTTCATCCTCGTCCATGTGATCGTAGCCGAGCAGGTGCAGCACCCCATGGACGATTAGATGGGACAGGTGGTTGCCGGGTTTTTTGTTTTCCGCCGCCGCTTCATCCAACACGGTCTGGCGCGCCACGATGATATCGCCCAACGCGACAGGCTCGTCTTCGGGATGGCCGGCTTCCGGCTCAAGCTCCTGACCGGCGATGATATCGAGCGCCGGGAACGACAGCACGTTGGTGGCCTTGTCGATGCCGCGCCAAGATTGATTCAAGCGGCGCACGGCCTGGTCATCGCCAAGCACGACTGACACGGCGAGACGATAACGATCGCCGGCGACGGCGAGCGCCTCTTCGGCCGCAAGGCGGGTCAGATCTTCAACACCGGGAATCGCGTCGGTCCAGCCGGCGTCATCGACCGCGATGTCAACGATTGGGTCAGGCCCGGCGTGGCGCCGGGCGGCGGTACTCGATCCTAAGTCGTCGGCGTCGATCAGCTCGATCATGGTTTCTTTCCACGCCGGCCTTGCGTGTCATAGGCGCGGACGATGCGCGTAACGAGTTCGTGGCGCACAACATCGGCTGCCGTAAACCGGGCCACATCGATGCCATCAACGCCATCGAGAACATCGAGCGCATCGGCCAGGCCCGACTTCTGGCCCGTCGGCAGATCGACCTGTGTCAGGTCGCCGGTCACCACCATGCGCGAGTTCTCACCTAACCGGGTCAGGAACATCTTCATCTGCATGGGCAGCGTATTCTGCGCCTCATCCAGAATGACGAAGGCGTTGGCCAGGGTGCGCCCGCGCATGAACGCCAGCGGCGCGATCTCGATATCGTCATGGGCCATGCGCCGGACCACCTTGTCGGCGTGCATGGTGTCGTGCAGCGCGTCGTAGAGCGGCCGAAGGTATGGATCGACCTTTTCCTTCAGATCGCCGGGCAGGAAACCCAACCGTTCGCCCGCCTCGACCGCTGGGCGCGACAGGACGATGCGGTCGACGCGACCTGACTCCAGCATCGCGACGGCGGCGGCGACCGCCAGATAGGTCTTGCCGGTTCCCGCCGGGCCAAGCGCGAAGACCAGTTCGGTGGACTCGAGCATTTCCAGATAGCGCGCCTGCATGCGCGAACGCGGCGTAATGCGCCGGCGCGGCGTTCTGAGCTCGACCTTCACGTCGGTCTTCTCGCCATCCGGTTCCGGTGTCGATTCGATCCTTAGCGCCGCGTCGACATCGCTTTGCGTCACCGGCAGGCCGCCCTGCAGCCGGGCGTAGAGATCGTTCAGCACACGGCAGGCAGCATCGGCCGACCATTCGGGGCCGGATACCGCAAGCTGATTGCCGCGCGACGTCACGACCACGCCGAACTGTTGTTCGATGCGCGCGAGGTGACGGTCGTGCTCGCCAAACAAGGCGGGCAACAGACTGTTGTCGTCGAACGAAAGGTAGCGCAGGGCTGCGGTCTGTTCCTGCGGTCCAGCACCTGCCGTCATGCGGTCTCCCTTAGCGGCAACGACCCGGCCATGGCGCCCGGCGATGCCGCGACACCGGCAAGACTGTTGGCCAGGGCCTCGGTGACGGTGACGTCGACGAGAGTGCCGATCAAACTCTCGGGCCCATTCAGGTGGACCGCCTGCAGATAGGGGCTGCGTCCGACCATCTGCCCGGACTTGCGGCCGGTACGCTCGATCAGGATCGGCAGCGTTCGGCCGACGGTCGCGGCGTTGAACGCATCCTGCTGGGCGCCCAGAAGCTGCTGCAGGGCGGCAAGGCGCTCGACCTTGACCGCGTCATCGACCTGAGCGCCGGCGCTTGCCGCCGGCGTGCCGGGACGCGCGCTATATTTGAACGAGAAGGCGCTGGCATAGGTGATGTCGCCGACCAGCCTGAGAGTGTCGGCAAAGTCGGCATCGGTTTCGCCAGGGAAACCGACGATGAAATCACCCGACAGGGCCAGGTCGGGACGGGCCAGGCGGATCTTCTCGATCAGACGCCGATAGTCGTCGGCGCTGTGACGCCGGTTCATGGCGTCGAGAATTCGGTCGGAGCCCGACTGAACCGGCAGATGCAGATAAGGCATCAGCTGCGGCACGTCGCCATGGGCGGCGATCAAATCATCGTCCATGTCGCGCGGGTGCGAGGTCGTGTAACGCAGGCGCGCCAATCCGTCGATCTCGGCCATCCGGCGGATCAGACGCGCCAAACCCCAATCGCCGCCATCCGGTCCGGCGCCGTGATAGGCGTTGACGTTTTGGCCCAGCAGCGTGATTTCGCGCACGCCGTCTTCGACCAGGCGCTTCGCTTCGGCGACAACCTGATCGACCGGGCGAGAAAACTCGGCGCCGCGGGTATAGGGCACGACACAGAACGTGCAGAACTTGTCGCAGCCTTCCTGCACCGACAGGAAAGCGCTGACGCCGTCACGGGCCTGGGGCCGCGGCAGATGATCGAATTTGGATTCAACGGGAAAGTCCGTATCCAGAACGCCCCCGGTCTCGCGATGCGCCCGCGCGATCAACTCCGGCAGGCGATGATACGTTTGGGGCCCGACAACCAGGTCAACGACCGGCGCGCGTCGAACGATCTCCGCGCCTTCCGCCTGGGCGACACAGCCGGCAACGGCGACGATCATGGTTTTGCCGTCGGTTTCACGACGCGCCTTCAAAGGTTTGATCCGCCCGAGTTCGGAATAGACCTTTTCGGCCGCTTTTTCGCGGATGTGGCACGTGTTCAGGATGACCAGATCCGCCCCATCGGGCGAGTCAGTCGTTTGATAACCCAGAGGCGTCAGAACGTCCGTCATACGACCGGAGTCGTAAACGTTCATCTGGCAGCCATAGGTCTTGATGAAGAGCTTTTTCGGCAATCGGTTGTCGCGGCGCTTTATCGCCCGGCGCATCCTTTAGCGATTGGTTTCATCGCGTTAATCCGATGCACCATGCCTGAGACAAGGCCCCGGAGTCAACGAGGGGCATCACCGCGCCCGCCGATGGCGCAGGCGGGCCAAACGGCCCCGTGCCGAACGCGGCAAACGGCCCGTCAGCGCCCGTGCAACGCCGTCGGCGACGATTTGATGGGTGTGTTCAGCCATGCTGCGGCGCGTGCCGCCGGCGTCTTCGATGGTCAGGGGATCGTGGAACTGGACGACCACCGTGGCGCCACCCAACTTCACCATGCGCCAGACATGGGTTGCCAGGTACATATCGCCATACCAGGCAAAATAGGGTCTTAGATCCCGATCCATGGGCAAATTCGAGAACCGCGCATAGGCAATCGAGACCGGCTGCACGACCAACGGTTGATCGTTCACACGGCGCTCGGCGACCGAAAACAAGGCGCTCTTGAACGGCAGCACCCGGTTGCCGTCGCCGCTGGTGCCTTCGGGAAACAGGATCAGACGATCGCCGGCATCGAGGCGCTCGGCAATCTGATCCCGCTGTTCGCCGGTCGAACCACGCCGCCGGTCGACGAACACGGTCCGCTGCAGTTTGGCGAGCCAGCCGATCAGAGGCCAGCTCGCGACCTCGGCCTTGGCGACGAAGCTGCCGCCGATCAGCGAGCCGAGGACCTCGATGTCCAGGTAGGACGTATGGTTGCAGATGAACAGCGTCGGACGTTTGCGTGTCGCGCGGCCGTGCACTTCGATCTTCAACCCCAAGATCCGACAGCAGATGCGGTGATAGAAGACCGGAAAAGTCACCCGCCCGGGCAGGCCGGTGACCAAAAAGAAGGCCTGGACCGGCATGCACGGCAGCGTCCAGGCGATGTAGAGCGCAATGCGCACGGCACCGACCACGGCAGAGCTGCCCAACGCGACCGGCGCGTCAGACTTCTCGAGGACTATCCGCTTCGCCGTCGTTTCCATCTTCATGACCAAAGCGTTGTCGGTAGCGTGCCGTTGCCGTCGCGACATCGAGCATCACGCACACATCTGTGGTGTTGAATTGCCTGTCGATCACGGCACCATCGCCGAACAGACATCCGGCCCGCGCATAACCCTTGATCAGCGGCGGCAAGGTCACCGCACCGCGCCGCCGGTCGACCTGTTCTTCGGGCAGGATGTTCATGTCGACATAGAGATGGTCAAGCGCCCGGGGTCGCAGCTCTTCGGGTGCCAGCAGGTAATGGTGCAGATAAGACAGCGGCATGGCGAGTTCTTCGGGGTCCGTGCCGTGCAGGCTGGCGCAACCGAACATGATCTTGATGTCGTACTGTTCAACATAGGCGCCAAGCCCGCGCAACAGCGCCTGAACGGTTGCGCCCGAACGGTAGCGTGCATCGACGCAGCTGCGGCCAAGCTCAACCAGTTCGCCTTTCACCGCAAGGATGTTGCTGATGTCGTACTCGCTGGCCGTGTAGAACGGTCTGTGCTGATCGGCGACCGAGCGGCGCAGCAGGCGATAGGTGCCAACAACAGCTTTGGCGCCATCGCCCAGTTCCGGATCAAGCACCAGCAGGTGATCGCATATCGCATCAAAGTCGTCGAAGTCGCGCTTTTCGGCCTCCATCCTGCCGACGGGCTTGGCCGCCATCTCCTCGTAGAAAACGCGATAGCGCAGTCGTTGCGCGGCCTCGACTTCGGCCATGTCGCGTGCCAGGCGCAGGACCAGCGGCCCGAGCTGGATGCCTTCGTCCAGGCGGCCGGCTTCTTCGGTGCGTTGTTGCTGGTTCATGGTCATTGCCGTGGCGCGTGGTGTGTTTCGCGCGGCCGCGCCACCCTATCTGCGACCCTTGGGAGTCTTTTCCAAAGGCACGCCAAACAGTTCCATTTTGTGCTCAACCAGACGGTAGCCCAAACGCTTGGCGATCTTCTCTTGAAGAGCTTCCAGTTCCTCGTCGAAGAACTCGATCACCTCGCCGCTGTGCACGTCGATCAGGTGATCGTGGTGGTCGTCAGAACTGGCTTCATAACGCGTTCGACCGCCGCCAAAGTCATGGCTCTCGATGATGCCGGAGTCCTCGAACAGACGCAGGGTTCGGTAGACGGTTGCCAGACTGATCCGTTCGTCATCGGCCGACGCACGCCGGTAGACCTCTTCGACATCGGGATGATCGTCGGCTGATGACAGAACACGGGCGATGACGCGACGCTGCTCGGTCATCTTCAGGCCCTTGTCTAGGCACGCGCGCTCAATTCGTGACGCCATTCGGTCCCCAACCCTCATCCCGGGGCTCCGAGCCCCGGTAGCGGCGCCCTAGGGCGCCTATGTGTTGAGTCTATAGCCTGGGGCCCGAACAGCAAAGCCCGGGCAGTCACGGATCAACGACGCTTCTTGCGCCGTCCGCCTTTGGTGCCAAGCCCGATCTTCTTCGCCAGTTCACTGCGCTGGGCGGCGTAATTCGGGGCGACCATGGGATAGTCGGACGGCAATCCCCAGCGCTCGCGGTATTCGTCCGGCGTCATATCGTAACGGGTCTTCAAATGCCGCTTCAGCATCTTGAGCTTTTTTCCGTCTTCCAGACACACAATATAGTCCGGCATGATGGATTTCTTGATGGGCACGGCCGGTTGCGGCAACTCGGCTTCAACTTTTCCGGCGCCCGGGCCAGCGCTGGCGAGCGAGCTGTAGACTTGGCGAATCAGTTCAGGCAGCTCGTCGGCACGAATTTCGTTGTTGGACACATGCGAGGCGACGATCTCGGTCGTCAGTGCCAGGAGTTCGCTGGCAGTCGGCTGATCGGTCATGGCAGTCATATCATTAGTTGTCATGGGTGCTGTTCATAACTCCGGAGAGGTTATCGTGTCCGATTCTGTCAATTCCGTAAGCAACGGTACAAAGCGCTCTTCTAAGTATTACGACGTTTTTCTAGACATAACAAGTGACGTATGTCCGATGACTTTCGTCAAAACAAAGATCATGCTTGAAAAGATGCTTGGCGGCGCTATCGCCGAAGTACGTTTGAATGATGGCGAACCGCTCGAAAACGTGCCTCGGTCGGTACGCGAACATGGCCACGAGGTCTTGAGTTTGGAGGCGGAAGAACCCGGCAGCCGCGTCCATCGCCTGCGTATCCGCAAAGCGGAGGATGCGAAGTAATCGTGTGCTCGGTTGTTCGACTTCTAGTCTGTTAGATCGACACGCATGGTCACCGCGTCGGCCGTCCCATCGTCGCGTCGGTAGTAACCGGCCCTCCGGCCGACCGCGACAAAGCCTATGGTTTCATAGAGATGGCGCGCGGCATGATTGTCCTCGGCGACCTCCAAGACCATGGTCGTCGCCCCTTCCCTCGTTACATTGCTGAGAAGCGTCGTCATCAATTGCCGCGCAACACCAGCGTTTCGTCGCTCCGGCACAACGCCAAGTGTCAGGAGCTCACTCTCGCCTCTGGTCTGGCGCACAAGCGCAAAACCGATGGCTGTCGACGGTCGCCGGGATCCACCGTTTTCATAGGCCAGCAAAGCGAAGCTGCCGTCAGGTTCCATCAGCCGGGAAAAGGTCGCGGCGTTCCAGCCTTCGTCAAAGCAAGAGAAGTGCAGGCGCGACAAGGTCGCGACCGTTTCATCCGGTGCCAGCACGACCTCTACCATCACGTCTTACCCGGCAAATCGGCGTCGGGCGCGCGAAGGTAGAGCGGCGACGGGTAGGTCGTGGGTATCGATGCCTCCGGCACACCAAAGCGTCGACGCGCCACATCCACCAAGACGGCTGCATCGGGCAAGCGGCAATCGTCACGCACCTCAACATCAGGTGAATCAGTGTAGACAAACGCGCCGCTGCCAACCGCGCGCCAGCGGCCGGGTATGGGCAGAGCACCGTCCTGGGCAACCACGCACGGCGCCTCAAGCGGGGTCAGCGCTGCATCAAACATCTGGCGATAAATCTCTCCGCGTCGCGCATCGATCGCGGCGATAACGCCGCACGCCTTGTCATCGGTGACGGCCGCGGCCGCCGCCAGAACCTCAAGGCTTGTCAGGCCGGCGACCGGGACCGCGGCCGCCAAGCCGAGACCGCGCGCGGCGGCCAGGCCAATTCTGATGCCGGTAAACGTGCCGGGTCCCGTGGTCACCGCGATCAGATCAAGCGCATCAAAGTCGAGGCCGGCCTGTGCCATCACCTCGGTGACCATCGGTATCAAACGCTCGACATGGCCGCGCCGCAGCGTCTCGAAACGCCGGGCAGCTAACCCGTCACCGCACCACACCGCCGCCGAACAGGCATCGGTTGTCGTATCGAAGCCCAGCACCTTCATGGCGGCGGTCGCCTGGCCGTGATAGGCTCTAACGACACCGTCTCCCACGCACCAGAAGTACCATGCTGGTCGAAATCGCCCCTCCCGCCTTCGATGTCGATGTCGCGCTGGCTTATGCCGGATCCGACAATTTCATGGGCCAGGCAGTCTATCGTCAGGGCCGTTGCTGGCTTCATGACGATGCCGCCGCTGCGCTGGCGCGCGCGATCGCGCTGGCCGCCGAGCAAGGTCTGCGGTTCAAGATCTATGACGCGTTCCGGCCCAGCGAGGCGCAGTGGGCGCTGTGGCACCATACGCCGGATCCCGACTATGTCGCCGATCCGCGGCGTGGTTCGCCGCACAGCCGTGGCGTCGCCGTCGACCTGACCTTGATCGACGCCGACGGCAACGAGCTCGACATGGGCGGGCCGGTCGATGACCTGACCGAGCGCGGCCATCACGACGCGGCGGATCTGGCGCCTGCCGCACGGCGCAACCGCCTGCTGCTGCTGGGCATCATGACCGCCGCCGGTTGGGACTGGTATGTCCGGGAGTGGTGGCACTATCAGTTGTTCCGTCCTCGCGACTATCCGGTCTTGAGTGATCGCGCCGCCGGCACGGGCATGATGGGTTAGGTCAGACCTGTTCCGGCAGATCACAGGATGCGGCACGTCTCGTCAAACGTCAGACGGTCGTCGCGCGGATGCAAACGGGCGGTATCGCCATAGCCGATGTTGCACAAGAAGTTCGACCGCCACGTCGTGTCGGCAAAGAACGCCTCATCCACACCCTTGTTGCTGAACCCGGACATCGGACCGCAATCAAGCCCCAGCGCCCGCAACGCCATCATCAGATAGGCGCCTTGCAGGCTGCCGTTGCGCAACGCCGTCGCCTTGATCGCGGCATCGTGGCCGGCGAACCAGGAACGCGCGTCGTCGCGCGGCCACAGCCGCGGCAGCAGCTCGTAGAACTCCATATCGTGGGCAATGATGGCGGTGACCGGTGCTTCCATGGTCTGACGCACGTTGCCGTCGTCCACATGCGGCTCCAAACGCATCTTGGCCTCTTGGGAGACGACAAACACCACCCGCGCGGGTGAACAATTGGCGCTGGTCGGTCCCATCTTGGCAAGTTCCCACGCAGCGCGCAGGATATCGTCTGGAACCGGTTGATCCGCCCAGTACCGGTGCGTCCGGGCTAGGCGGAACAGGGTATCGAGGGAGTCGTCGCTTAGGCGAGCCATGATGGGCGATCCAGATAGTGTCCGACAGCGTGCGCTGAGCGCGACAGGTTTAGCGGCCGCGTGGCGGCATGCCAAGCCGCGGCGCTTGCTGGCCTATGTTCTCATGTCGCTGGCCCTGACCGGCAGTGTCGTTGCCCAGACGCCGGCCGACAACGGCGCGGTGATGGTGACCTACCATCGGTTCGGCGAAGACAGCTACCCGTCCACCAACATTCGCCTCGACCAGTTCGAGCGTCATATCGACATCCTGACAAACGGCGATTTCAATGTCTTGCCGCTAAGCGTGGTCATCGCCGCGTTCAAGGAAGGCACGCCCCTGCCCGACCGCACTGTCGTCATCACAATCGACGACGCCTATCAGTCTGTCTACCAAGAGGCCTGGCCACGGATGAGTGAGGCTGGTCTACCGTTCACGGTCTTCGTCGCCACGGACATGGTGGGCGGCGGCCCCACGATGATGACCTGGGACGAAATCCGCGAACTCGCCGCGTCCGGCGTCGAAATCGGCGCTCATAGCGCGGCGCATGGCCACATGCCGTTCATGGACCGCGGCGCGGTCGAGGCGGACTTCGTGCGCATGACCGCAGCGCTCAACGAAGAACTTGGTTTTGTGCCCTCGATCTATGCCTATCCTTACGGCGAATACAGCCCGGAGCTCATCGACGTGGTTGCCGCGGCAGGCTATGACGCCGCGCTCGGTCAGCATTCCGGTGTTGCTTATGAAGGCGACAATCTGTTCACGCTGCCGCGCTTCGCCCTCAACGAGCGATATGGCGAACCCGAACGGTTCGACCTGATCGTCGAAGCGCTGCCGCTTCCGGTCAGTGACATCTGGCCCAGCGGCATGCTGATTGCCGAAAACCTGGGCGAAAACAACCCGCCGCAGATCGGCTTCACGGTCGATGAGTCGGTGGGTTCGCTGGACCAGCTCAATTGTTTCGCGTCGAACGAGTCGGATGTCGCGTTGGAGATCTTGGGCGCCGATCACGTCGAGGTGCGGCTATCGAGCCCGTTTCCGCCCGGGCGCTCGCGTTTGAATTGCACGCTCCCCGGCCCCGACGGGCGCTGGCGCTGGATGGGCCTGCCGTTCCTGTTGCCGGGCGGCACCGACTAGAGCGTTTTCGGTTCCCGCTGTGCCGGCCCGCTCCCCCGCCTCCGGGGCAAAACGCCGAGAGGCGTTTTCGCCGAGGCCACCCATGGCAGCATCCTCGGGGTGGCCAGCCGGGGGAGCGGGCCGGTGGTGCGACTAGATTGGAAAGCCTACTAGATCGCGAGGTCGGTCAGGCGCGCGCTGTCGAAATCAGTCAGGTCGTTGGAGCGGATGATGGCGCGGATCTTGTTGACATAGGCTTGGCCTTCTTCCGAATAGCCATCCAGGCCCGTTGCCATCAGGTAACCATCCAGCGAACGGCCGGTCTCGCGATAGAACGCCCGCATGTCGCGAAACGGTTCATAGGCCGCATGGCTGTTCAGGTTGACCATGTAGGCGAAGACCGAGTCGCGCAGGCCGTCAAAGGCGCGGACCTCGTGGCTTTGGCCGGAAGCTCTGGCATCCGGCACCATGCCGGCACCGGCCTCCCAAATCCGCTGGCCGAACAGCGCGTTGCCCTCATGAACAAAGCGCGACGTGCCCCATCCGGTTTCCTGGGCCGCCTGCGCCAGCATCATCGACGGCGGGATGACATCGACCCGGGCCAAGAGTTCGTCACGTTCGCCGGGTTCCACGCCATAGGCTTCGTACATGGTCGCAAGCCAACGCCGATCGGTGAATGACGGCGACTGTCCGCTGTCTTCGAGTGCCGCCAGATAAAGCAGATGGGCCCGATCCATCAGGAGCCGTTCGTTGGCGTCCAAAACCAGCGGCAGCATCAACTTGATAAAGATGCGTTTGCGTTCGTCGCTCGATTCGATGGTCGCCATGTCCACCGGCATGGCCGCCGCATAAACCCGCGGTACGGCGGATTCGCCCTCGCGCGCGGCGTCGACCTGGTAGCCGGTCAGGCTCAACAGGCGATCAAAGCTATCGGAGTCGAGGCCCGACAAGCCGTTTGCCGCCAGGACCAAATGACCGGCCGACTGCAGCGGTGCGGCCTCGACCACGACAGGCGCGATCGGCAGAGCCGGCAACGAGACGGAATCGACCGCCGCCGCGCCGATCGAAAGACCGGCGCCCAGTACAAAGACAGAGAGCATGAAACTATTCAGCCGCGTTGTTGACAGATGACACCATCGGCGGCTCCCCCCAGGGAACCTTCTAACGACGCGACGCTAGTCAGACAATATGGCTAGATTCAGATATCCACAGGGCGATTTTTGGTTGTGCGCGCCGCGAACGGCACCGGCCCGCTCCCCCTCCCGACCACCCTAAGGATACTGCCATGGGTGGTCGGGAGGGGGAGCGGGCCGGCGGTGGGGCCACGCAAGTGGCTGACAACCAGATACCTACATCACCGGTCGGACTTCGACGACCTCGGGAATGTAGTGTTTCAGAAGGTTCTCGATGCCCATCTTCAGCGTCATGGTCGAGCTTGGGCAGCCCTGACAGGCGCCCTGCATGGCCAAGTACACGACGCCCTGCTGGAATCCCTTGAACGTGATGTCGCCGCCATCCATGGCAACGGCAGGACGGACACGCGTATCAAGCAGTTCCTTGATCTGGCCGACAACTTCCTGATCGGCAGGATCGATCTCGTCTTCTTCAATAGCCTCGGCGGCGCCTTCGATCACCGGCCGGCCGGCGATGAAGTGCTCCATGATGACGCCCAGGATGGCGGGTTTCATGAGCTGCCAGTCGCCGGTCTCGGCCTTGGTGACCGAAACGAAGTCGCTGCCCAGGAAGACGCCTGTAACGTGCTCGACGTCGAACAGGCGCTGGGCCAGCGGCGAGCGGTCGGCGCTGTCACGGTTGGGGAAGTCCGCCGTGCCGTCGCCCATAACGGGCCGGCCGGGCAGGAACTTCATGGTCGCCGGGTTGGGTGTGTCTTCGGTCTGGATGAACATGCCGTCACCTTTTCAGTCGCGGCGTTTGTGTCATGGGTTCTGGCCAAAGGTGGGGATGGTGTGGCCAACGGTCAAGCAAACCCGCAAATCCGCCCCTAAGCTAGGTAATGTTGACGATCTGCTCGTCGGTCAGGGTTCCGGGAATGACGACCAGCGGAATCGTCAGGCGCCCGGCCAGATGGCCGGCCAAAAACGACACCAGCTTGCCGCGCCCTTCGCTGGGGTTGGATCCCACACACAGCAGGTCGATCGAGCGGTCCTCGTCGACCAGATTGAGGATCTCGTCGCCGATGCGGCCCTCGCGCACCAGAAGCTCCGGCATGACGCCGGCCCACGCGTTCACGTCAGCCGCCAGATCCTGCAGCAGGTTTTCGGCGGCCTCCCAGCGTTCGCCCTGCATCAGGTCCTCGACGCCCGACCAATGACGGAAGTCGGCCGGCTGAATGACATGAAGCAACGCGACCCGGCCATCCGTGTTCTTGGCCCGCCGGCAGGCATAGTGCACCGCCACCTTCGAGGGCGGCGATCCATCGACGCAAACCAGGAACTTGACCTGACCGGCAATGTGGCTACTCGCCGGTGTGTCTGTCTTCGAGGCGTTCGTCATGTTGTTCCGATCACGCAGTTGATCCTTAGAGCAAGCTTGCTTCGCCTTGTTTCACGCCGAAGCGCGAACCCTGCTTGCATGCACCATCCTTGAAACCGATTTACGCTGCCCACACTGCGCTATGACGCGGTTGGGCGCTAGAGCGGATCATGGTGAGGTGGAGCCGTCTGACGGTTCCACCTCACCATGATCCGCTCGCCATCGATAAGTAGAGCAGATTCACCTGCCTTGATGCCATCGCGAAGCGATCCCATCAAAACAGGATCTGCTCTAGGGCCGCCGGAACAGCAGGTTACCCAGGAATCCTGCCATTGCTGCGGCAATAATCGCAAACAATCCGTAGAGCGATGATTGTTCGTTAGCAAAATCAAACACTTCGGCGCCGAACCCCACCTTGTTGACGACCAGAGGCGAGCTTTGCGCGGCGACAATCACCCCGTCTTTCAGCAGAAACACGTCGGCGATATAGGTGCCGACCGTCACCTCCGACGGAAACGCCACGGTCGCGCGGAACAGGCGGCCGCCGACAACATCGATATGGGCCGGCGTCAGGGAATAAAGGCCCTGCCGCTGCTTCAGCGAAATGAGCGCGTCGCGGAATTCATCCAACTCCTCGTCGCTGACGGCTTCCTGGGGCATCAGGCGCAGGTACTCGACGCCAACCTCGTGCAGCGCCAAGGCGTCTTCGGCATCGAGCTGGTCGAGCGGACGGGTCGAGGCGACGGCGTAATAGCTGGGCACGTTGTCAAAGGTCACCGACTTGGTGTTGAGCCAAATGCCGAAGACCTGTGATTTGCGGCGCACCACGGCTTCATCACGCGGGCCGCGCACGACAACCAGGATATCGCCGTCGCCCTCGACTGCGCCGAACACCAAAAGATCGGTGCCGGTGAAATCCGACGTAATGGCGATGAGGTGGTGCGACAGATCAGCAATCAAAGACGGCGCGACCATTGCTTCCGAGGCAGGCGAGCCACCCTCGGTCTGCGCGCCCGCGGGGCCGGCGGCCAGGAGTCCCAGCGAGAACAGGATCGCGATGAGCGGTGGGCGCCTCATCCCACACCTGCCAAGGTCAGACTGAACAGGTTCGAAGGGGTCGCGACCATGCGGTAGAACAAGGTCGCGCAGAAGGCCAAAACGATCAGCGCCAAGAGTGCACGCAGCTCTTCACCACGCAGTTCGGCGCCGACGCGGGTGCCGATCTGCGCGCCGATAACCGCGCCCAACGTCAGGATGCCGGCGAGCACGACGTCGACCGTCTGGGTGTTCACCGCGTGCAGGAAGGTCGCCGTCGCCGTCACGAAGGTGATCTGGAAAAGCGAGGTGCCGATCACGACGCTGACCGGCATGCCGAGCAGATAGATCATTGCCGGCACCAGCAGGAAGCCGCCGCCGACACCCAGGATGGCAGCCAGCACGCCAATGAAAAAACCGATGACCACCGGCAGGATCGCGCTGATGTATAGCCTGGACGAACGGAAGCGCATCTTGAACGGCAGGCCGTGCACCCAGGTGTGGAAATGGGCCTTACGCCGTCCGCCACCGCCACGCCGCCTGCGCAGGATGGCGCGCCCGGACTCGACAAACATCAGCGTGCCGATCGAGCCGAGCAAAACCACGTAACCGAACGAAATGACGACATCGATCTGGCCGAGTTCGCGCAACAGACCGAACAGCCAGACACCGAAGGCCGAGCCCACCGTACCGCCGACCAGCAGGACGCCGCCCATCTTGAAGTCGACCTGACCGCGCCGCCAATGCGCCAGAAATCCGGAGACCGAGGCCGCGACCACCTGGTTGACCTCCGAGCCGACCGCGACCGGCGGCGGCACGCCGATGAAGATCAGCAGCGGCGTCATCAAGAACCCGCCGCCGACGCCGAACATGCCCGACAGGAAACCGATCATCCCGCCCATGCCAAGCAGCAGGAAAATGTCGACCGACATCTCCGCGATGGGCAGGTAGATCTGAAACATGACGCGCGCCGAGGCCCCTAAACGAACGATACCCGTTCTGCGCGCCAAGCTACCATGATCGCAAGGAAAATCGTGATTCCAAGCCACTGGCACCTGGCTTAGTGCCGGCTTGGTCTCATGCACGACAGATCCCGCGAGATGACCATCGCGCCGGCAATTGGCGCTATCGTCGGCGACGACGTCGCGCTCCGATTGCCAGCCTTAAAGGGTAATCGTCAGGGGTCGAGGAAACCCATGATCGCCTCGACCTCTTCTTGGATCGGTTCGGCAATGGCGCGGGCGCGTTCGGCGCCGTCGCGCAGCACCGCATCGACATGACTGGGATCGGCCATCAGCCGCGCCATTTCCTCACCGATCGGCCCCAACACCTCGACGGCCAGTTCGGTCAGCGCCTTCTTGAAGTCGGAGAACTGGGCACTGGCGAAATCATCGCACACCTGCTGACGCGACTGGCCCGACAGCGCGGCATAGATGTTCAGGAGATTGGCGGCTTCCGGACGCGCCTCCTGATCGAAGGTCACACCAGGCTCGGAGTCCGTCTTCGCCTTCCTGAACTTCCGCGCGATGGTATCGCGGTCGTCCGTCAGATTGATGCGCGAGTTATCGGACGGATCCGATTTCGACATCTTGGCGGTGCCGTCCCTCAGCGACATCACCCGCGTCGCCTCGCCCTCGATGATCGGTTCGGGCAGCGGGAAGAATTCGACGCCGAAGTTCCGGTTAAACGCGCCGGCAATATCGCGGGAGAGCTCCAGATGTTGCTTTTGATCCTCGCCGACCGGCACGTGGGTCGCCTTGTAGCCAAGAATGTCGGCGGCCTGCAGCACCGGATAACCGTAGAGCCCGAGACTCGCGTTATCGCGCTTCTTGCCGGCCTTCTCCTTGAACTGGGTCATGCGGTTGAGCCAGCCAAGCGGCGTCTGACAGCCCAGCATCCAGGCGAGCTGGGAATGCATCCTGACCCGGCTCTGGTTGAAGATGATGCAGCGCTTGGGGTCGACGCCTGACGCCAGAAAACCGGCCGTCACCTCGCGCGTCGAGGCGGCCAGATCGGCGATATCGTAAGGCATGGTCACCGCGTGCAGATCGACGATGCAATAGATGCACTCGTAATCATGCTGCATGGCGACAAACCGGGTCAGCGCACCCAGATAGTTGCCGAGGTGCAGGCTGCCGGTCGGCTGAATGCCGGAAAACACCCGGTTCATACCGGAAACTCCTCTTGGAAAGGGCTGCGCCTTATGCCGCCTGGGGCAGCAGGGGTCAAGCCGACGGGGTATCGGTAGAACGACGGCGCAACAGGCGCAGGATCTCGCCTAGACGGGCGGCGCCGGTCAGGTGTGCGGTGAGCGCGAAGATGGCGAGACCGCCAATGACAAGAACCGCAAGTCCCGGCACCTCGTAGGCGAACCGACCGTCGACCAGTGGCATGCCGAAGGTCAGGCCCAACCACAGGACGGCAGCCATGACGGCGGTCGCCAGCAACGTACGCGGCAGGCGGCCAAGCAGGCGGGCATCGGGCGCGATCTGGCCACGGCGTTTCAAGACAATGTAAAGCAGGCCGGCATTGACCCAGGCCGCGATGGCGGTCGCCAGCGCAATGCCGACATGGGCCAAAGGGCCCATCAGGATCAGATTGAAGACAAGGTTGGTGACCAGCGCGACCACCGCGATCTTGACCGGGGTCTTGGTGTCCTGACGGGCAAAGAAGCCGGGCGTGAAAACCTTGATCAAGACATAGGCCGGCAGACCGAGCGAGAACGCGACCAGCGCCGCACCGGTCGCCGCCGTCGCCTCTGCCGTGAACGCGCCGCGCTGGAACAGGACGGCGATGATCGGGTCGGCCAGGATTACGAACGCCACGGCAGCGGGAATGGTGAAGAAGAGCGCCATCTCGATCGCCCGGTTCTGACTGATCAAAGCGCCGCCCTCGTCACCCGCCTTGAGCTGGCGCGACAGCAGCGGCAGCAACGCGGTGCCGATTGCGATCCCGACGACACCGAGCGGTAGCTGGTTCAGCCGGTCGGCGTAATAGAGATAGGAGATGGCGCCGGTCGGCAGCAGCGATGCGATGATGATATCGACCACCAGGTTGAGTTGCACCGCGCCCGCACCCAACGCCGCCGGCCCGAAAAGCTTGAGCACCTTCTTGACGTCGGCCGTCAGGCGCGGCCAGGCGATACGCGGCATCAGCCCGGCCCGTTTGACGCCGACCAGCAGCACGATGAGCTGCGCGACGCCGCCGGCCGAGATACCCCAGGCAAGCGTCTCCGCAACCTCGGTGCCGCCATGGCGCGCGAGGAGCGCGGCAGCGATCAAGGAAAGATTGAGCAGGATCGGCGCGGCGGCAAAGGCGGCAAACCGCCCCGCCGAGTTCAACATGCCGCCCAGAAGCGCCACCATCGAGACAAGCAACAAATAGGGAAAGGTGATGCGGGTCAGCTCGATGGCGAGCGCGAACTTTTCGGGCTGATCGCGGAAGCCTGGCGCCAGCGCGGACATGACCAGCGGCATGGCGATTTCGGCCAGCAGCACGATGACCAGCAGGCAGGCGACCAGCATGGCCAAGGCGTCGGATGCCAGCCGGCGCGCGGCTTCGTTGCCTTCGGTCTCCAGCTTGCCGGCAAACATCGGCACGAAGGCGGCGCTGAAGGCGCCCTCGGCGAACAGACGGCGGAAGAAATTGGGCAGCTTGAACGCAACAAAAAACGCGTCCGCCGCCAGACCGGTGCCCAGAAGCGCGGCAAACAGAACGTCGCGTGCATAGCCGAGCACGCGGCTGACCATAGTCAGCCCCGAAACCGTCACGAAGGCGCGGGCAAGGTTCATGGCGCGGCAGAAAAGGTCCTTATCTCGACCGAATGATGGCGAACCGGCCCGCGACAATCCCCCTGCGACCAGCTTGCGACATGTGGTTTCGTAATAGAAACGCTAGCGCATTATCGCTGCGAGTGAAATCGGCACCGGCCCACACCCCCGCCCGGCCACCCCGAGGATGCTGCCATGGGTGGCCGGGCGGGGGTGTGGGCTGGTGACGTCAGCTAAACTGATAATGCGCTAGCACGACCGCGCGAATCGGTGTAGTGCGCGGTGCCGCCATATGGTCCGGATGCGACAGACTGCGACGGGGGAGACGCAGCCATGCCTCATCATGCATTTAAGCGCCTGCTGATCGCCAATCGCGGTGAAATCGCGATCCGCGTGATGCGTGCCGCCAACGAGTTGGGCATCGCGACCGCCGCCGTCTATGCCCAGGAAGACCGGCTCGCGCTCCACCGCTTCAAGGCCGACGCCAGCTATTTGATCGGCGAAGAGTTGGGTCCGGTGCGCGCCTATCTCTCGATCGAGGAGATGCTGCGCGTCGCGCGCGAGGCACGGGTCGACGCGGTCCACCCGGGCTACGGTTTCTTGTCCGAGAATCCCGACTTCGCCGAGGCCTGCGCGGCCGAGGGCCTGGTCTTCATTGGGCCGGAACCTGAGACCATGCGCTTGCTGGGCAACAAAGTCAGCGCCCGCGAAGCCGCCCAAAAGGCTGATGTCCCGGTCGTGCCGGCGACAGGGCCGCTGCCCGATGATCTGGATCAGGCGCTGGCCGAGGTCGAAGCGGTCGGCTTTCCGGTCATGCTCAAGGCCAGCTGGGGCGGCGGCGGACGCGGCATGCGCGCGGTCCACGACGCGGCCAACCTGGGCGACGAACTGCTGGCGGCTAAGCGCGAGGCCGAAGCGGCTTTCGGCAACGGCGAGGTCTATGCCGAAAAACTCATCTCCCGCGCCCGCCATGTCGAGGTTCAACTTCTGGGCGACAGCCACGGCAACATCGTTCATCTGTTCGAACGCGATTGCTCGGTGCAGCGGCGCAACCAGAAGATCGTCGAACGCGCGCCGGCACCCTATTTCGACGATCGCCAGCGTGACGCGCTGTGCCAGGCAGCGCTCAGACTGGGGCGGCATGCCGGTTACGCCAACGCCGGCACGGTCGAGTTCCTGCTCGATGCCGACACCAACGACTTCTACTTCATCGAGGTCAACCCGCGCGTTCAGGTCGAACACACGGTGACCGAAGAGGTCACCGGCATCGATATCGTCAAGGCGCAGATCCGGATCGCCCAGGGGGCGACCATCGGTACGCCGGAGTCAGGCGTGCCGGCACAGGACGACATCCACCTGAATGGCCATGCGCTGCAGTGCCGGATCACGACCGAGGACCCCGAAGCCAACTTCATTCCCGATTACGGCCGCATCACCGCCTATCGCGGCGCGACCGGTTTCGGCATCCGCCTTGACGGCGGCACCGCCTATTCCGGCGCGGTGATCACACGCTACTACGACAGCCTTCTGGAAAAGGTCACGGCCTGGGCGCCGACGGCGGACGAAGCCATCGCACGCATGGACCGGGCGCTTCGTGAGTTCCGTATCCGTGGCGTCGCGACCAACTTGGCGTTTGTCGAGAACCTGATCAACCATCCGTCGTTCCGCGACAACAGCTACACCACGCGCTTCATCGACACGACGCCGGAGCTCTTCCACTTCGTGCGCCGGCGCGACCGGGCGACCAAGCTGCTGCGCTTCATCGCCGACGTCACGGTGAACGGCAACCCGGAGGTGGCGAACCGTCCTCTGCCGGTCGCGGGACCAGCGCCCAAGTTACCCAAATCCGACAAGAGCGAGCCGCCGGCGGGCAGCCGGCAGCGGCTTGACCAACACGGGCCCAAGGCATTCGCCGACTGGATGCTCGAACAGAAAAACGTGCTGGTGACCGACACCACCATGCGCGACGCCCATCAGTCGCTGATCGCAACCCGCATGCGCAGCTATGACATGGCGTATGTCGCCGGCGCCTATGCGCGCGAGTTCCCCGACCTGCTGAGCCTGGAATGCTGGGGCGGCGCGACATTCGATGTCGCCATGCGGTTTTTGGACGAATGCCCGTGGGACCGGCTTGCTGCGCTGCGCGAGGCGATCCCGAACATCTGCTTCCAGATGCTGCTGCGCGGCGCCAACGGTGTCGGCTATACCAATTACCCCGACAACGTCGTCACCCACTTTGTCGCCCAGGCGGCAACGTCAGGCGTCGACATCTTCCGCGTCTTCGACAGTCTTAACTGGGTTGAGAACATGCGCGTCTCGATGGACGCGGTGCTGGAGAGCGGCAAGCTGTTGGAAGCAGCGCTTTGCTACACCGGCGACATGCTGGATCCCGCCAGAAACAGCACCTATGACCTCAAGTACTACGTCAAGCTGGCGCGCGACCTGGCCGATGCGGGCACCCATGTGCTGGGCATCAAGGACATGGCCGGCGTGGTCAAGCCGGAAGCCGCGCGGATCCTTGTGAAGGCGCTGAAGGAAGAGACCGGCCTGCCGGTCCACTTCCACACCCACGACACCAGCGGCGTCGCTGCGGCCAGCGTCTTGGCCGCCGTTGATGCCGGGGTCGACGCCATTGACCTGGCGATGGATTCCTGGTCGGGCCTGACCAGTCAGCCCAATCTGGGATCGGTCGTCGCGGCGCTGCGTCACGGCGAGCGCGATCCCGGCCTTGACCCCGCGACCATTCGCGCCTTCTCCGACTACTGGGAGGCTGTCCGGCGCGACTACCGCGCGTTCGAGAGCGATCTGAGGTTCGGCGCGTCGGAGGTCTACCTGCACGAGATGCCGGGCGGCCAGTTCACCAATTTAAAGGAGCAGGCGCGCTCGCTGGGCCTGGAGGCGCGCTGGCATGACGTCGCGCGCGCCTATGCGGAGGTGAACCTGATGTTCGGCGATATCGTCAAGGTGACACCAACGTCGAAGGTCGTCGGCGACATGGCGCTCGCCATGGTGAGCGCCGGCTGGACGCGCGAGGAGATCGAAGACCCCGACCACGACATCGCGTTTCCGGAATCGGTGGTGCAGCTCTTCCGCGGCGATATCGGCCAGCCGCCCAACGGTTTTCCCGAGGCGCTTCAGAAGAAGATCCTGAAGGGCGCCGAACCGTTGACCACACGACCCGGCGCCGTCCTGCCGCCGGCCGATCTGGATGCCGAACGCGCGGACGCCGAGCACAAGGTCGAACGCCAGTTAAGCGACGAAGAGTTCTGCTCCTACCTCATGTACCCGCGTGTCTTCACCGACTACGCGGCACGCCGGCGTGACCATGGCCCGGTCCACGTGCTGCCGACACCAATCTTTCTTTACGGCATGACACCCGGCCAGGAGATTGCCGTCGACATCGAGCACGGCAAGACGCTTGTTATCCGGTTCCAAACGGTTGGCGAAACCGACGACGAGGGCAACGTCCGTGTGTTCTTCGAACTGAACGGCCAGCCACGCATCGTGCGCGTTGCCAACCGTGCCGTTGCCGATACGGTCGTGCGCCACAAGAAGGCCGAAGACGGCAATCCCGACCACGTACCCGCGCCGATGCCCGGCATGGTCGCCTCGGTCGCCGTGAAAGCAGGCCAGCAGGTGGCGTCGGGCGACCTGTTGCTGACCATCGAGGCCATGAAGATGGAGACTGCGATCCACGCCCAGCGCGACGGCGTCATTGGCGAGGTCACCGCGCCGGTCGGCACCCAGGTCGACGCCAAGGATCTGCTGGTCGCTTATCGGTCGAACGGTTAGACCTGACAGCGATCACGAGACTCGATCCCATCCCTTCGTCGCTAACGGCTGCTTAAGAGGGCCTCGGATGCACATGGACAACTACTGTCCGTGGGTATCGAGAAGTCTTAATGCAGCCGCCTTCGCATCCTGCGCGGGATTGTCGGTATGGCCCAAATGAGCGGTCACAATCGCACCTTCCTTCAAGAGCAGCAGTTGTCGCGCGAGGGCGCTGGGATTCGCTAGCCCTGCTTTCTCGGCCAGATCGGTCATGTGCCTTTCAAGCATGCGCTTGTGGTCGGCGGACTGCTGGTGAATGGGATGGCTGGCATCCTGATACTCAGATGATGCCTTGATGAACATGCAGCCTCTGTAGCCACTCTCTTCGAACCATTCCTCAAGGGCGTCGAACATGGCGATTAGTTGCTGTTCGGGCGAGTCGGCCAGCTCTTCCATGCGGCGATAGAGCCAGTTCCGGAAATGCTCATCGCGCAGGCGCAGCACGGCAAGGATCAGGTCCTCCTTGGTGCGAAAGTGTTTGTACATCGACGTTTTCGAGATGCCGGTTTCGGCAACCAGCATGTCCATGCCGGTCGCGTGAAAGCCGTTTCGATAAAACGCCTTGAGCGCTTTCTGAACCAGTTCGTCTCTTTTCGTCGGTCGCATATCGATCCATTTCAGTTACAGATCTGTACATAATTCAACCCTCATTCACCGGCAAGACACAAAATATTTTGTGAGTTCTATCAATAATTTAGAGACAACATGACCCCCAACCGAACGAAATCGTGCGAATTCAGGCTTGACAATATGAACTGATCGGTACAGTTTCAGCCTATAGAGTGTACCGATCAGTAACCTTTGTTCCTTTCATCACAGCGCGCCGCGCTCAGCAAGACTGGAGATCGCCATGAAGACCAAGCAACACACCACCACACGCGAGAACAGCAACGACGACGTCGATCAGACCCGCCGTCAGGTTCTGACCGGTGCGGCGACAGCCGCCGTTGCCGGCGCGGCAGCCGTCGGTGTCGGCAAAGAGGTTCTGGCCGCGACCGACGAAGCCAAAGCCGCCTACGCCGATCCGGCGGAACCTGCCCTGCCCAACATCGATATGGAGATCGTCCCCGGCCGCACGGCCCTGGTCGCCGTCGATCCGCAGATCGATTTCCTCGACGAGGGCGGTGTAGCCTGGGGTGTGGTTGGCGAAAGCGTCAGCGAGCAGGGTGTCGTCGACAACCTGGAGCGCCTGTTCATCGCCGCGAAGGCCGCCAACATGCCGGTCGTCGTCTCACCGCACTACTACTACCCCCAGGATCACAAGTGGAAGTTCGAGGGAACGCTCGAACGTGTCATGCACGGCATCGGCATGTTCGACCGCAAAGATCCGCTCAACCTCGATGGTTTCGAAGGGTCCGGCGCGGACTGGATGCCGCAGTACAAGAAGTACATCGACGATGGCGAGACCATCGTGTGCTCCCCGCACAAAGTCTACGGCCCGGAGCAGAACGATCTCGTTCTCCAGCTGCGCAAGGTCGGCATCGACAAAGTGATTCTGGCCGGCATGTCGGCGAACCTCTGCGTCGAAAGCCACATGCGCGAACTGTTGGAGACGGGTTTTGAGGTCGCCGTCGTGCGCGACGCGACAGCAGGCGCAAAGGTGCCCGAAGGCGACGGCTATCTCGCGGCCCTCATCAACTTCCGCATGATCGCCAACGCGGTCTGGTGGACCGACGAGGCCGTTCAGCGAATTTCGCTGGCCGCCTAAGTCCCCGATTACCCCAAGCGCCGTTCGACCCTCCCTCCCTCGGCGCACACGTCTCCGGCCATCCGCGTTCCCCCGCCGGATGGCCGGAGCCCCCACCAGCCGAACGAATGCACGGAACAGAACAATGACCCGTCCACCCCTACCTCCCTTCACCGAAGACACCGCGGCTCAAAAAGTCCGCGCCGCGGAGGATGGTTGGAACTCGCGCGATCCCGCCAAGGTCGCGCTCGCCTACACGCCGGACAGCCAGTGGCGGAACCGGTCGGAGTTCATTCACGGACGCGCGGAGATCGAGGCCTTTCTCACCCGCAAATGGAACCAGGAGCACGAATATCGACTCATCAAGGAACTGTGGTCGTTCAGCGAGAACCGCATCGCCGTGCGCTTCGCCTACGAGTGGCACGACGCGGCAGGCAACTGGTTCCGCTCCTACGGCAACGAGAACTGGGAGTTTGCAGACGACGGTCTGATGCAGCGCCGCCTTGCCAGCATCAACGACCTCGCCATCGATGATTCCGACCGACTGTTCCGTTGGCCGCAAGGACGCCGGCCGGACAACCATCCCGGCCTGTCCGACCTCGGTCTCTGACATGACGCGCCAACAGCGCACCAACACCGCCGACGCCCGGCGGCTTCCCCCGCTGGCCGGATGGCACGCGGACGTTCCCCAACCCGCCCAACAGGGCGACAACCGAAGAAGGACGATTGAGATGAAAACCATGAAAACCCTGATAGCCGCCATGACGCTCATCGGCGCCGTCTCAGCAGGTTCGGCGGCGTTCGCCGTCGACGAGTACAATGTGTCGACCGGCACGACCGTCAGCGGCCTCGGCGTCGCGCTGCGTGGCGATGACGCCGTCGCCCTTGCCACCGGCATGGAGGTGACGCCCGGACATGCGGAGTTCACCGTCGAGCACGACGGCGTCGCCTATTACTTCGCGTCCGAGGAAACGATGGCGCAGTTCGCCGCCGACCCCGCGCGGTACATGCCGAAGTATGGCGGCTTCTGCGCCTTTGGCGTCGCCATCGGCATGAAGCTCGACGCCAGCAATCGATTCGCGGACATCGTCGACGGCAAGCTCTATGTGTTTCTGAATGCCGCCGCCTTCGGGAAGTACGAGGAAGACAAAACCGGCACGCTCGCGAAGGCCGAGGAGAACTGGCCGTCGATTCACCACCTCGCGGTGGCGGATGTCAACGCTCGTGGCAGCTGACGATTGAGCCATGCCCCGTGAGAACGCGACGGTGAGTCGCCGACAATCGTCGAAGCCGCGATCATCGTCGCCAAGTGCAAAGCCAAGCAGGCGCGTCGTCAAACACGCGCCTGCTTGAATCATTGACCGGGCCTCATCCCGGTCTTTTCGATAGGGGCATCCTACTAAGAACTGAGCCCTACCGCGCGGCGCCGGCGATCTCGCGTTTGTCGCGGTCGCTGATGACGGCGAGCAACACGGCTTTGATCTCGTCGAGCTTCTTGTCGTGGGTTGTCTTCAGGCCAAAGGCGTCGCGAACGTAGAAGGCATCGACGGCGCGCTCGCCATAGGTCGCGATGCGCGCCGTGACGATGCCCAGGCCAAGCGCGGTGAGCGCCTGGGTGAGATCATAAAGCAGACCCAGACGATCCGGTGCGTTGACCTCGATCACCGTGTGTTTGGAGCTCGCCTTGTTGTCGATCAGGACGCGCGGCTCGACCGGTAGCGACCGGGAGCGGCGCTGCCAGGCATCGCGGCGCCGGGCGATCTCGGCGTCCAGATCCAGGTTGCCGGTCAGCGCCTGGGTCGTGACCTCGACCAGACGTGCCAAGCGCGCCTCGTCATCCAGCGCTTGGTGCGCCTCGTTCTGGACCCAGAACGTGTCGAGCGCCATGCCGTCGAGCGTCGTGAAGATGCGGGCATCGACAATGTTGGCGCCGGCTAAGGCGAGTGCGCCGGTAATGCGGGCGAACAGCCCGCGTTCGTCAGGCGCGAAGACGGTGACCTCGGTGATCGCGCGGAACCTGTCGACGCGGGTTTCGACCGCCACGGTCGGCGCGTCGTCATAATCGGCGGCTTCTTCGGTGCGGCGGATAAGTCGCGCGTGTCGCTCATGGGTGTCGCTGTCGAAGGCCAGCCAATAGGGCGTCACCAGCCGGTCGGCATAGACATCGAGCGCGCGGTCGTCCCAACCGGCGAGCCTGGACCTTAAGTCGGCGACCATGGCGGCGACGCGTTCGTGTTTGCCGAGCGCTTCGCCATGGCCGCCCGACAGCATTTCCTCAGCCCGGTAATAGAGTTCGCGCAGCAACTGGCCTTTCCAACCGTTCCAAACCTGGGGGCCGACGGCGCGGATATCGGCGACAGTCAGCACCAGCAGCAGGCGCAGGCGTTCCATCGATTGCACGACCGCGACAAAGTCCTCGACGGTCTTGGGATCGCCGACATCACGCCGGAAGGCGGTGTTCGAGGCCAGGAGATGCCAGCGTACCAACCACGCAACGGTCTCGGTTTCGTCCGCCGTGAAACCCAGGCGCGGTCCCAGGTGTTCGGCAATCTCGGCACCCAATACCGAATGATCGCCGCCGCGACCCTTAGCGATGTCGTGCAGCAGGACCGCCAGATAGAGAACATGCCGCTGCAGGAGCTGCGGGAAGATCTTGGTCGCCAGCGGCAATTCGTCGCCGACCTCGCCGCGCTCGATCGCCGCCAAGACGCCGATGGCGCGGATCGAGTGCTCGTCGACCGTATAGACGTGGTACATGTCGTGCTGCATCTGCGCGACGACCCGGCCGAAATCGGGCAGGAAGCGGCCCATCACACCGGCCTCGTTCATGACCCGAAGGGTGCCTTCGGGGTCGTTGGTCGAGGTCAGGATGTCGACGAACTGCCGGTTCGCCTCGTCGTCATCGCGCATGTCTTGATCGATCAGCTTCAAGTGCTGCGTCATCAACCACAGCGTACGCGGATGGATGGCGAGCCGCTTGGCCTGTGCGACATGGAACAAGCGTATCAGGTCACGCGGATGGTCGCGGAAATGGCTACGGTCGGTCACGGTCAACCTTCCGCCTTCGACCGCAAACCCATCAACCTCCTCGCGCGCGGCCGAGATCCACGGGCGTTCGCGCGGCGCAAGCTGGGCGTCCTCGATGGCGGCGGCGAAGATACGGGTCAAGTCGCCGACATCCTTGGCGTTCAGGAAGTAGTACTTCATGAACCGCTCGACTCCGCGCACGCCGGGCCGATCCGCGTAACCCATCAGACGCGCGACCTCGGTTTGCGTGTCGAAGGTCAGCCGGTCCTCGTGCCTATCGTTCAGCCGATGCAGATGGCAGCGCACGCGCCACAGGAAATCCTGGGCCTTGGCGAACCGGTTGAATTCGGCGCGGGTCAGTACCTTGGCCTCGACCAGATCGTCGACCTCGCGCACCCGATAGAGATACTTCGCGATCCAGTAGAGCGTGTGCAGGTCGCGCAGGCCGCCCTTGCCATCCTTGACGTTGGGCTCCAGCACGTAGCGGGAATCGCCCATGCGCTCGTGACGTTTGTCGCGTTCCTCGAGCTTGGCGCGCACGAAGTCGGGTCCGGTTTCGGCCACGATGTCGCGCTCGAACCGGTTCATCAGCGAGCGGAAAAGCGCGCGGTCACCCCACAGGTAGCGCGCTTCCAGGATCGATGTGCGGATTGTCATGTCCGCCTCGGCACGTCGGATCGTGTCGTCGACGCTGCGTACCGCGTGACCGACCTCAAGGCCCAGATCCCAAAGCAGATAGAGCATGTGCTCAACGACCTGCTCCAGCCACGGTGTCGATTTCCACGGCACCAGGAACAACAGATCGATATCGGAATAGGGCGCGAGGTCGCTTCGCCCATAACCGCCGACGGCGACAATGCCGAGCCGTTCGCCCTTCAAGCGGTTGGCGTGAGGAAAGACACGTTCGGTCGTGTGGTCGTGGGCGACGCGAATGATCTGATCGATCAGGTAGCTCATGCCCGCGACCAGTTCGGGTCCCGCGGCGCCGTCGTCCAGACGCCGGAAGATCTCCGCGCGCCCGGCTTCCAGTGCTTCGCGTAGCACGTCGAGACAGGCGCCCCGGTCGTCCGCGTCAACGGCCTCAAGCGCCTCCAACAGCTTCTTGCGCGAGACGATGCGCGCCTTGCGTGGCAAGACGGCGGGACTCATGGATCGCCCTCCGCCAGATCCTTCAGGCGATAGAGCAGATCGAGCGCGGCGCGGGGTGTCAGACTGTCCGGCTCGATCTCCTCAACGGCTTTCTCAAGCGGCGTCGGGCCCGCCAGTGCAGGACTACGGGCCGGTTCGGCGGCGGCCTGGAACAGCGGCAAGTCGTCGGCCAGCTTGACGAGCGCGCTGCCCTTCTCACCCGCCTCGATCACCTTCAGGACATCCTCGGCGCGATGGATCACCGCCTCCGGCAGGCCGGCAAGGCGGGCGACATGAATGCCGTAGCTGCGGTCGGCCGCGCCAGGCGCGACCTCATAAAGAAACACGATCTCGTCCTGCCACTCCTTGACCCGCATGGTGTGCGGCTTGAGCGCCTCGAGCTTGGCGGTGAGTGCGGTGAGCTCGTGGTAGTGGGTCGCGAACAGGGCCCGGCAACGGTTGACCTCGTGAAGATGCTCGATGGTTGCCCAGGCGATCGACAGACCATCGAAGGTCGCCGTGCCGCGGCCGATCTCATCCAGGATCACCAATGCGCGCTCGCCGGCCTGATTCAGAATGGCCGCGGTCTCGACCATCTCGACCATGAAGGTGGAGCGGCCACGCGCCAGATCGTCGGCGGCGCCGACACGGCTGAACAACCGATCGACCACGCCGATATGGGCGGCGCGCGCCGGCACGAAGCTGCCGATCTGGGCCATCACCGCGATCAGCGCGTTCTGACGCAAAAAGGTCGATTTGCCGGCCATATTGGGGCCGGTCAGGAGCCACAACCGGCTGGTGCCGGCCAGTTCGCAATCGTTGGCGATGAACGCTTGCCCGTCGGCCCTGTCGGCCATGGCCTCGACCACGGGATGGCGGCCGGCCTCGACCTCGAACGCCAAACCGGTATCGACCAGCGGCCGCACATAGTTCCGTTCGGCGGCCAGCGTGGCGAGACCGGCAGCGACATCGAGACGGGCGAGCGCGCGCGCGTTGACGGCAATGCGGTCGCCGGCCTGGCCGACATCGGCAACAAGCTCATCAAAGACGGCCATCTCCAGGGCCAGCGCCCTATCGGCGGCCTGGGCGATCTGGGCTTCCAACTCACCCAGTTCGACCGTCGTGAACCGCATGGCGTTGGCCATGGACTGGCGCTGGATGAACGTCGCGCGATCGAGTTTCGATTCATGCGTCTGGGCCACCTCGACGTAGTAACCCAGCATGTTGTTGTGTCGGATTTTGAGGTTGTTGACGCCTGTCTCGTCCTGATAGCGGCCCTGCAGGCGCGCAATCAGTTGGCGGCTGTCGTCGCGCAGCGCCTTTTGCTGATCGAGGTCGGACGAGAAGCCGGCGCACACGAAACCGCCATCGCGTGCCATCAGCGGCGGTGATTCGTCGAGCGCGTCGGTCAATCGCTCGACGAGGTCCGGTTCGCCGGCAAGGTCGCGACAAACCTCATTGAGCTCACCGGGCAAGGCCGGTGCTTTGGCCAGCATGGCGCCCAGCGTCGCGGCCTGCGTCAGACCGTCACGGATCGCCGCGAGGTCGCGCGGCCCGCCGCGCCCGACCGTAAGCCGGGCAAGCGCGCGCTCCAGATCCGGTGTCGCACCGAGGTGGTCACGAACGCGTTCGCGCAGCGCGCCGTCATCGACAAAAAAGGCGACGGCATCGTGGCGTGCGGCGATGATCTGGGGATCGGTCAGCGGCGCGCTGAGCCGGGCGGTCAAGAGTCTGGCGCCGGCGCCGGTCACCGTGCGGTCAAGCACACCCAAAAGGCTGGTCGACCGGCTGCCGTCGAGCGCCTGGATCAGCTCCAGATTGCGCCGGGTCGCCGCATCGATCGCCATCACCTGATCGCCGGTCACCAGACGCGGCGGCGCCAGACGCGGCAGATGACCTTTCTGTGTCAGCTCGATATAGCCGACCAGCGCGCCCGCCGCGGCCAGTTCGGCGCGGCCGAAACTGCCGAAGCCGTCCAGCGTATCGACGCCGAAGGTCTCCTTCAGCCGCCGTTCGCCGGCCCGGCTGTCGAAGCGCGCCGCCGGTTCCAGCGACAGTCGATCGTGCCAGGGATCCAGGATGTCGCGCAGCAAGGCCGATTCAAGCATGCTGTCGGGCAGGACAAGCTCGGCGGGATGAACCCGCTCCAGGGTCGCGGCAAGATCGCTCTCGTTAACCGGCTGAACAGCGAGCGCGCCTGTCGAGACGTCGACCCAGGCGAGCGCCAGTCGACCTTCGGCGCGCGCGAGCAGCGCCAGGTGGTTGGCGCGCCGGGCGTCCAGCAGGGTTTCTTCGGTGATCGTGCCGGGGGTCACGATGCGCACGACCTCGCGCCGCACGACCGACTTGGCACCGCGTTTCTTGGCCTCGGCCGGATCCTCGGTCTGCTCGCAGATCGCGACCTTGAAGCCCTTGCGGATCAGCCGCTCCAGATAGGTGTCATAGGCATGGACGGGCACGCCGCACATGGCGACGTCCTGGCCCTGATGTTTGCCCCGTTTGGTGAGCGCGATATCCAGCGCCGCGGCGGCCTGGACCGCGTCATCGAAGAACAGCTCGTAGAAATCGCCCATGCGGAAGAACAGCAGGGTCCCCGGATTCTCCTGCTTGATCGACCAGTACTGCGCCATCATCGGCGTCGCGGCCTTGACCGGCGCCACGCTGTCGGCACGCTGGGAGACGCCACCGCCATGCGGCGCGTCCGGCATGATCTCGTTGGATTCGGCCACTTTCCGGCGCCTGGTTCGTGATCGGAGTGGCGCGACATTAGATCGGATCGCCAACTGATGGAACCGCTCCACGGTTCCATCAGTTGGCGTGAATCCGATCTACTTCAAATGAAATAGAGCAGATTCACCCATCTTGATCCCATCGCGGAGCGATTCGATCAAATGGGATCTGCTCTTGCATATGGCATCATGCCCCGCAGCCTGATGCATGTAGTGCTTGGAGGGAGCGAGGTCGACGCTTTACCCTGGGATTCCCCCTTTAGAGACGGTGTACATGTCCGAAGACATAAGAGTTAGCGACGCCGAGGCGTTGCGGTTTCATGCCGAGGGTCAGCCCGGCAAGCTGGCGGTGCGCGCGACCAAACCGCTGAACAGCGCGCGCGACCTGTCGCTCGCCTATTCGCCGGGCGTCGCGGCACCCTGCCTGGAGATCGCCCGCGACAAAAACCTGGCCTTTGACTACACCTCGCGCGGCAACATGGTGGCGGTCGTCTCCAACGGCACCGCCGTTCTGGGCCTGGGCAACCTGGGCGCGCTCGGCGCCAAGCCGGTGATGGAAGGCAAGGCGGTTCTCTTTAAGCGTTTCGCCGATGTCGACGCCATCGACCTGGAGGTCGACAGCGAAGACGTCGACGATGTCGTCAACACGGTGCGCCTGGTCGCGCCGACCTTCGGCGGCGTCAACCTGGAAGACATCAAGGCGCCGGAATGTTTCATCATCGAGCAGCGCCTGCGCGAACTGGTCGATATCCCGATCTTCCATGACGATCAGCACGGCACGGCGATCATCTGCCTGGCCGGCGTCATCAACGCGCTGGAGATCGCCGGCAAGAAGATCGCCGACTGCACGGTGGTGGTGAACGGCGCCGGCGCCGCGGGCATCGCCTGCCTGGAGCTGATCAAGGCCATGGGCCTGCCCCATGACCAGGCGATCTTGTGCGACTCCAAAGGTGTCGTTTATCAGGGCCGCGAAGAAGGCATGAACCAGTGGAAGTCGGCGCACGCCGTGCCGACCGAAGCACGCACGCTGGATGACGCCATGGAAGGCGCCGACATCTTTCTGGGCGTCTCCGTCAAGGGTGCGGTCAGCCAGGCCATGGTCGAATCCATGGCCGATCAGCCGATCATCTTTGCCATGGCGAACCCGGATCCCGAGATCACGCCCGAGGACGTCATGGCGGCGCGCGAAGACGCGATCATCGCGACCGGACGGTCGGACTATCCCAACCAGGTCAACAACGTGCTTGGTTTTCCCTACATCTTCCGCGGCGCGCTCGACGTGCGGGCGACGACCATCAACGACCCGATGAAAATCGCCGCGGCCGAGGCGATCGCCGCCTTGGCGCGTGAAGACGTGCCCGACGAAGTCGCCGCCGCCTATACCGGCACGCGCCTGCAGTTCGGCCGCGACTACATCATCCCGACGCCGTTCGATCCGCGCCTGATCAGCCGCGTGCCGGCGGCCGTCGCGCGCGCGGCCATGGACAGCGGCGTGGCGCGCCGGCCGATCATCGACATGGAGGACTACGAGCTTCAGCTCGCAGGCCGCCTGGACCAGGTCGCCGGGCGGATGAACGAGGTCTTCACCCAGGCCCGCGCCCGCCAGGCCCGCGTCGTCTTCGCCGAAGGCGAGGAGGAAAAGACGATCCGAGCGGCCGCGCTGTGGCGCGATCAGGGACTGGGAACACCGATCCTGGTCGGCCGGCCCGAGGAAGTGACGGAGCATATGCAAACCCTGGGCGTTCACGCCGAGGGTATCGAGATCATCAACGCCCGGACGGCGCCCAACCGGCAGGCCTATATCGACTACGTCTATACGCGCATGCAGCGGCGCGGTGCGTTGCTGCGCGACAGCACGCGCTGGGTCAATCTGGACCGCAATGTCTTTGCCGCGGCCATGCTGGCGACCGGCGACGCGGACGCGGTGGTCACCGGCGTGACCCGCAATTACGCCGCCGCGCTCTCCCATATCCGGCGTGTCCTGGATGCCAAAGCCGGCCATCAGGTGTTCGGCATGGCTATTCTGGTGACCCAGGGCCGCAACTTGTTTGTCGCCGATACGTCGATCAACGAAAAGCCGAGCGCGGAAGAGCTTGCGGATATCGCGGTCCAGGCCGCCGCCAAGGCACGCGCCATGGGCACGGAGCCGCGCGTCGCGCTGGTCTCGTTCTCCAACTTCGGCAGCCGCGGCGAAGAGCAGGTGCAGCACATTCGCGACGCCGTGAAGCTGCTGGAGGCGCGTGGCGTCGACTTCGAGTTCGACGGCGAGATGGCGCCCGATACGGCGCTCGATCCCTACCTGCTTGAGTACTATCCGTTCAGCCGCTTGTCCGGTCCGGCCAACGTGCTGGTCATGCCCAGCCTGCATGCCGCCAACATCGCCTACAAGCTGGTCGAGGCCATGGAAGCAGCCGATGTCATCGGCCCGATTCTGGTCGGCCTCGAGAAGCCGGTCCAGATCGTCCGGCTGGGCGCCACCGTGAACGATATCCTGAACATGGCGGCGCTGGCCGCCATCGACGTCGAGTTCTAGCCGTGGCGGCAGGCGCAGAAGGATCCGCGCCGGTTTCAAAAACCGCACCACGGCTCGGTCAGGTCATTGTCGGCGCCGTGCCGCTGGCGGCCACGCCAGTTGTGGTGCTGGGCGCCATGGCCTTGTTCGGCTTGGCCGATCCCGTGGCGGCGCTGGTCGGCGCCGTCGCCTCGGCCGTGGTGGCGGTCCTTGTCGTGAGGCCCCTGCTGCGTAACCTCTCCTCGGCCCGGCGTTATGGTCAGATGCTGGAACGTGACACGGCTACTGATCCGCCACGTCTAGACGCAGGGTCCGGCGCCGACGACCTGCAGCAGTTTCTGCGCCAGGTTCACGACCTCCTGGCGGCGCGCGACAGAAAGATTGACGATTTGGCCGCCGAAGCCGGCCGCATTCTTGATGCCCTGCCCGACCCGATCCTGATGGTCGCGCGCGACGGCCATATCGTGCGCACCAACCGCACGGGGCGAGAGATGTTCGGTCACGATGTTGTCGGCCGCGACCTGGCCGCGGTGACGCGCGATCCGAGCTTTCTTGCTGCCGCCGATGCCGCGCGTGACGGCGGCGAAAGCGCTGATGTCGAGGTGACGATCATGGCCGGTCGCGTACCCCACAGCTTCGGCGCCAGCGTCGCGCCGCTGCCGGTGAGCGGTAACGGCGGTCCCGCAGTGATGGCGGTGTTCCACGATCTCACCGCGATGAAACGTACCGAACAGATGCGCGTCGACTTCGTCGCCAATGCCAGCCACGAGATCCGCTCGCCACTCGCTACCCTGGTCGGCTGCATCGAGACACTGCGCGGTCCGGCGCGCGATGACCAGGAAGCCTGGGACGGTTTCCTGGAGATGATGGATGACCAGGGCAAACGCATGACCCGTCTTGTCGGCGATCTGTTGTCGCTGTCGCGGATTGAGCTCAACGAACACACCCGCCCGACCGGCGAGGTCGCTCTGACCGACGTCCTGGCACGCACACAGACGACCCTGGAGTGGGAGGCAACAGCCAAGGACATGGTGGTGCGTTCGAAGCTGGATTCGCCGCTGCCGACGGTTCGCGGCGATGCCGCGGAGATCGAACAGGTCGCCTATAACCTGCTGTCCAACGCCATCAAGTACGGCCGCGCCGGTACCGAGGTATCGATCACCGCCGGTCATCGCCCGGCGCCGCCGGAGCGTGCGCGCATGGAGCGCACGCCGGTCGTCTGGTTCACCGTCAGGGATCGCGGCGACGGCATCGCCAGCGAACACCTGCCGCGCCTGACCGAACGTTTCTATCGCGTCGATACCGCACGCAGCCGCGAACTCGGTGGTACGGGACTGGGTCTTGCCATCGTCAAACACATCCTGAACCGGCACCGCGGCGATCTGACCATCGACAGCACGGTCGGCGACGGCTCGACTTTCACGGTGTACCTTCCGGCGCTGCAAAACGCGTGAATCCGGCGTCTCGCGGCACCATCCACAGGATGTAGAAGGCGGCGTCACACAACTGTCATCGAACAGTTGTAACTTCGTCATGCAGGCGACGTAGCGTCAGTCGGGCCGCGGCAGGGGAAGCTTGCGCCGGCGGCGTCCTACTAGACTCAGACAGGGGATTTTATCATGAAAATCAGGACGTTAGCTGTTGCGACGGCTGCCCTGGTACTGACTGCCGGCGCCGCGCAGGCCCGGGATCAGATTCGAATCGTCGGCTCGTCCACGGTGTTCCCGTTTTCGACCGCGGTGGCCGAAAAGTTCGGTGAAAAGACCGACTTCCCGACACCGGTTGTCGAAAGCACCGGATCGGGTGGCGGTCTGAAGCTGTTCTGCGGCGGTGTTGGGGAAGATTTTCCCGATATCACCAACGCCTCGCGCCGGATCAAAGAATCCGAAGTCTCGCTTTGCGCCGAGAACGGCGTCGCCGATATCGTTGAGGTCAAAATTGGCTTCGACGGCATCGTCATCGCCAACAGCAAAAGCGCCGAGCAGATGGATATCGGCCTGCGCGAATTGTGGCTGGCCTTGGCGTCCGAAGTGCCGGACGGCAACGGCGGCTTTGTTGCCAATCCCTATTCCAACTGGAGCGACATCGACGCGGCGCTGCCGAACTACGCCATCCGCGTCCTCGGCCCGCCGCCGACCTCGGGCACCCGTGACGCCTTTGTCGAGCTGGCCATGGAAGGCGGTTGCAAGCAGTTCGACGACGTCACGGCGCTTAAGGAATCCGACGAAGATCGTTATGACGAGATCTGCCAGTCGATCCGCGAAGACGGTGCATTTGTCGAAGCCGGTGAGAACGACAACCTGATCGTCAACAAGCTCGAAGCCGACCCGGAAGCCTTCGGCATCTTCGGTTACAGCTTCTTGACCCAGAACGATGACAAGGTGCAGGGCTCGCTGATCTCCGGCGAAGCGCCGACCTTCGAAAACATCGCCGACGGCGCCTATCCGGTGTCGCGCTCGCTCTACTTCTACGTCAAGACCGCGCATATCGGTGTTGTTCCCGGCATCGACGAGTACATCGTCGAGTTCACCGATGAAGGTACCTGGGGCCCGTTCGGTTATCTGGCGAACAAGGGTTTGATCCCGCTGCCCGATGACGAACGCGCGAAGGTTTCGGCCGACGCCAGGGCACATAACAACCTTTCAATGTAGTTGGTTCCGGCCGGTGCGCGAATTGCTGTGTCGCGCACCGGTCGCTTTTTTTGGGTGAAACTTGCCGCGGTTAAGCGGAACGACACACACGACTGAGGAGCTTGCTCACTCCTCTTTGGGCATCAGAACGAGAAGTCTGCAGGGGGCGTTAACGTGGGTACGGGCATAGCGACACTGGTTATCTTGGCACTGGCGTTCTTTGCCTTTGCCACCGGTCGCAAACGCGCGCGCGGTATCGCCGCCGCCACCGATCGCCCCGGCGAACTGCACTCCAGACCCACCTATCACGGCTGGTTCGTCGGCTTGGCTTGTGGCCTGCCGGCGGTCGCTCTTTGGATCCTGGCGCTGGCTGTCGGCGACCACATGGTCCAGGCCGCCATCCTGGCCGACCTGCCGGCGGCGATCAGTGAGCTCTCGGGCCCGCAGCTTAAACGTTTTCTTGATGACGCTCAGGCGCTTGCAACCGGCGGCCGGACGACCATTGAGCCGACGCCGGAACTGGTTCAGGCGGCCGAGCAGTACGCCAGTTTGAACGCCTTACGGATCTGGGTCAGTTTTGCCGGCGCGGTTGGTTTGGGCGTCATCGGGCTCGGTATCGCGCTTCGCAAGATCGAGATCGGTTTTCGCGCGCGCCAGCCGGTCGAACGCATCTTGATGATTACCCTGTTGCTGGCAGCGACCATCTCAATTCTGACCACCGTCGGCATCGTGTTTTCGGTGCTGCTCGAATCCATTCGTTTCTTCGAGAAGGTGCCGCTCTTCGAGTTCCTTTTCGGTTTGAACTGGAGCCCGCAAACCGCGCTGCGTGTCGATCAGGTTGGCTCGTCCGGCGCTTTCGGTGCGGTGCCGCTGTTCCTGGGCACGGCGTTGGTGACGCTGATCGCCATGTTCGTCGCCGGTCCGATCGGCCTGTTGTCGGCGATCTATCTTGCGGAATATGCCCACCCGCGGTTTCGCGCGATCGCCAAACCTGTCCTGGAGGTGCTGGCCGGAATTCCGACCGTCGTCTACGGCTTCTTCGCCGCACTCGTCATGGCGCCTTTCTTCAGGGACGCCGGCGCCGCCATTGGCGTCTCGGTGTCGTCGGAAAGCGCCATCGCGGCCGGTGTCGTCATGGGCATCATGATCATTCCGTTTGTGTCATCGCTAACCGATGACGCCATCGCCGCGGTGCCCAAGCAACTACGCGACGGGTCGTTGGCGCTTGGTGCGACGCGTCAGGAAACGATCACCGGCGTGATCATTCCCGCAGCCTTGCCCGGCATCGTCGCCGGCTTTCTGCTCGCGATCAGCCGTGCGATCGGCGAGACGATGATCGTTGTCATGGCCGCCGGCCTCGCCGCCAACATGACCATCAACCCCTTGGAAACCGTCACCACGGTCACGGTCCAAATCGTCACCCTTCTGGTCGGCGATCAGGAGTTCGACAGCGCGAAGACGCTGGCCGCCTTTGCGCTTGGCCTCGTCCTCTTCATCATCACCCTGGCGCTCAACGTCGTCGCGCTCAGGGTCGTTCAGAAGTATCGGGAAAAGTATGACTGACATGGCCACCAACACCTCGATCGTCGGCAAAGGAAACGCTGCTCAGGTCCGCGTCAGACGACGCTATGCCCGCGAGCGCCGGTTCCAATGGCTGTGTCTATCCGCTCTTGCCGTCGCCGGTATCTTTCTGGTGATCCTGATCGGCAGCATCGTATCGCGCGGTTATACGGCTTTCGTCACCACCGACATCGAGCTTGCCATCACCTTCAACCCGGATCTGGTCGATCCGGAGAGCCCGTCATCGGGTAACTACCGTATGATGGTGGTGCAGGCGCTTCAGAAACAATTCCCCGACGTCACCGACACCTCCGACCTGCGTAAGATGCTCGCCCTGTTGAGCGACGGCGCGTTCATCAAACTACAGCGTATGGTCGAAGCCGATCCTTCTCTGGTCGGCACCACCGAGCTCATCAGTCTGCCGGCGGGCAGCGACGTCGACATGTTTTCCAAAGGCTATATATCGCGCGATGTCGCGGAATCGTCGCGCCGCGTCGACGATCAGGAGATCGGCTGGCTGGACACCCTGGCGGCGCAAAACGCTCTGACAACGGTTCCCAACTGGGACTTCTTCACGCGCGGCGACAGCCGCGAGCCCGAACGAGCGGGCATTGGCGGCGCCCTCGTCGGCTCGGCCCTGACACTTCTCGTCACCTTCCTGGTGTCGTTTCCGCTTGGTGTCGCCGCTGCGATTTATCTCGAAGAATTCGCGCCGAAGAAACGTTGGGTCGACATCATCGAGGTCAACATCAACAACTTGGCCGCGGTGCCGTCGATCGTGTTTGGCCTTCTGGGTCTGGCGGTTTTCTTGAATGTTATGCACCTGCCGCGCTCGGCACCGATCGTCGGTGGCCTGACGCTGGCGTTGATGACCCTGCCGACGATAATCATCACCACCCGTGCCGCGCTAAAGGGCGTGCCGCCGTCGATCCGCGAGGCGGCCACCGGGTTGGGCGCCTCGCCGGTTCAGGTCGTCTTTCACCACGTCATGCCGCTTGCCATGCCGCGCGTCTTGACGGGCACCATCATTGGTATGGCCCAAGCTTTAGGCGAGACGGCACCGCTGCTGATGATCGGCATGGTCGCGTTTATCGTCGATGTGCCGGGCGGGCCGCTAGATCCAGCGACCGTTTTGCCGGTGCAGATCTATCTATGGGCCGACAGCCCCGAGCGTGGTTTTGTCGAGAAGACGTCCGCCGCGATCATGGTGCTGCTCGGTTTCCTCATCATCATGAACGGCATTGCCGTCTTTTTGCGTCAGAGGTTTGAAGTCCGATGGTAGAAGCCCAAGCCGTTGCCGAGGAAACGCCCGCGCCCGATTACGATGCGCGCACCATCCGCCACGACGAGCTGCCCGAGCTTGAAAGCCCAATCAAGATCGACACCCGCGACGTCAAGCTCTGGTACGGCGATAAGCAAGCGCTCGCCGGCATCAACATCAACATTCCCGAGCGCCAGGTGACCGCCTTTATCGGGCCTTCAGGCTGCGGCAAAACCACATTCATCAAATGCCTCAACCGCATGAACGACACCATCGAAGGCGTCACTATCGAAGGTCAGATCACCATGGACGGTCAGGACATCTTTGACCGCGGTGTCGATGTCGTGCAGTTGCGTGCCCGCGTCGGCATGGTGTTCCAGAAACCCAATCCGTTCCCGAAATCAATCTATGACAACGTCGCTTATGGCCCACGCATTCACGGCTTGGCGCGCAACAAGGCGGAGCTCGATGAAATCGTCGCGACCAGCCTGCGCCGGGCCGGCCTCTATAACGAGGTCGCCGACCGCATGCAGGATACGGCAACCGGTATGTCCGGCGGTCAGCAGCAACGCCTGTGTATTGCGCGCACCATAGCGGTCAGCCCCGAGGTCATTTTGATGGATGAACCTTGTTCGGCGCTCGATCCGATCTCGACCGCGCAGATTGAGGAACTGATCGACGAGTTGAAAGAGAACTACACGGTCGTCATCGTGACTCACAACCTGCAGCAGGCCGCGCGCGTTTCGCAATACACCGGTTTCTTTCATCTGGGCCGCCTGATCGAGTACGGCGAGACCGCCCAGCTCTTCCATAATCCTGCCCAGAGGATGACCGAGGATTACATCACCGGCCGCTTCGGTTGATCCGTGGGCTACAGGAAACAAACACCATGATGACCACGCAGCAACACACCGTCCGCTCCTATGACACGGAGCTTGAAGAGGTAACCCGCGACATCCTGGCCATGGGCGGGTTGGTCGAAGCGCAGCTTCGAAGCGCGCTGGATGCACTGGTCGAGCGCGATCACGAGCTTGCCCAGCGCATCATCGAAACCGATGCGCAGATCGACGATCTGGAACGGCAGGTCGATGAACTCGCGACCCGTATCCTGGCCCTGCGTCAGCCAATGGCTGAGGACCTCAGGCGCGTGAAGACGGCCCTGAAGGTCGCGAGCAACCTCGAACGTATGGGCGATCTGGCATCGAACATCGCCAAGCGCAGTCTGACCATCGAAAGCGATTCGGAGATTCCCCAGCGCGAGGGCCTGAAGCGCATGGGCGCGGCGGTCTATGCCATGACCAACGATGTGTTGAACGCCTATCGCGACGAAAACAAGGAACTGGCGGAGTCGGTCTGGCATCAAGATGAGGCTATCGACGAAATGTACAATGCCGTCTTCCACGGCATCCTGACCGACATGATAGCGGATCCCAGCGCCATCGCCGCGGGGACCCAGGTCCATTTCGTCGCCAAGAACATCGAGCGTATGGGCGATCACACGACCAACATTGCCGAGATGATCACCTACATGACCGAGGGCGCCATGCCCGATCAGGACAGGCCCAAAGGCACCACGGTGCCGCAGGGCACGTCGGACGACAATTGACTGGTGCATGAGTGGGAAAACTGTAACCGATGGACGCGACAATTCTTGTTGTGGATGACGAAGCGCCGATCCTGGCGCTGCTACGCTACAACTTAGACAAGGCGGGATACCGTGTGGTCGAGGCAACGGATGGCCAGGAAGCCTTGACCTTGATACGCGAGCAATCGCCGGATCTGGTGGTGCTCGACTGGATGCTGCCCTCGATCTCGGGCATCGAAGTGTGCCGCCAGGTTCGCCGCGACAGCGAGCTGCGCAACCTCCCCATCATCATGCTGACCGCCCGCGGCGAAGAGCAGGACCGGGTGCGCGGTCTGGAAGTCGGCGCCGACGATTACATTCCCAAACCTTTTTCACCGGCCGAACTCCTGGCGCGCATCCGCGCCGTGCTGCGGCGCATAAGGCCGGCCTTGAGCGAAGAGGCGCTGTCTTATGCGGATCTGCACATGGATTTGGCGGCGCACCGGGTATCACGGGCGGGAACGCCCATCCATCTGGGACCGCGCGAGTTCGACATGCTGCGTTTCCTGATGGAGCATCCCGGTCGCGTGTTCAGTCGCGAACAGCTGCTGGACAGCGTCTGGGGCAACGACATTTTTGTCGAACCGCGCACCGTCGACGTTCATATCGGCAGGCTGAGGAAGGCGCTTAACGTCGCCGAAAGCAAGGACTTGATCCGCACCGTACGCTCCGCCGGTTACGCGCTGGACGCGGCCTAGAGCAGATGCTGTTTTGACGGCATCGCGAGGCGATGCCATCAAGGCGGGCGAATCTGCTCTAATCATAGATAGAGAGCGGTTCCACCTAACCATGATCCGCTCTAACGCACGAAATTCGCCGGTTTTGGCGGTGCGGGCACCGATCTAACGGCTGTCTGCATCATATCCTTCCTCGCACCAATGGCTGCCAAGTAACGGAAAGCACTGGATTTCTACGCCCGGCTTCGCCAGGATAGGGGCTCCATGCTTCATTGTGTGATATTCTCCCGATCATGAAAGATAGGCAGCCCTGGTCGGTGCGCGGCGTTTCGCGCGAAGCGCGCGCAAAGGCCGCTCGCGCAGCAGCCCATCGGCATATGACCATCGGCGAGTGGGTGACCCAGGTTCTGGTCGCCGCCGCCGACCGCGATCTCGGGACGGCAACGGACGAGACGGCGTCGTCCGAACCATCCGGCGGGTCGACCCTGCCGGCAACCAACAGCGGCACCGAACGCGAACTGGCACAGGCGCTCGGCGCCCTGGTTCAGCACCTTCAGAAGAACGCGCAGGAAGCCCAGGTCAGCGATGTCGTTAGGCGTATGGAACGCACCGAACACGCGCTGGTCGGGCGTATGGAGCAAATGGCCGCCGGCCTCTATAGCGTCATGCAGACGATGGAAACCCGCGCCATGCCGATCATCGACGGTGACCGTCCTGATGGCGGTCCGCCCAAGGGCGCGCCGCCGATCATGCTGCCCGATCAATCCCGCCTGGCCGACGCGGTCGAGCGGGTCGTCGATGCCGAGGCGCGCCGGCAGGATCAGATGGCCGCGGTCGCCGACGCGCTGACCATGCTGGCCGCGAAGGTCGACAGCGGCAGCCCATCCGCCGCATCGCCTGCGCCAAACGCCACGTCCGAAGAGGCCGAAACCGGTAGCGAGGATGCCGCGTCACCAGAAGAGGTCGACGAGACCAACCTGGCAGCCGCCAACGATACGGCACCGCAGGACAACATGGCGGCTGATGACGATGAGTCCGCTGGCATCGACACGGCCGACGAAGACGAGCCTGCCGACAATGATTCTGACGAGACCAAATCCGGTGAGGGCGTGACAGCGTCGGAGACGGACGAGGAGACGACGCCAGAATCCGACGTGGCCAAAGCGCCACCGCCGCCGGCGGCCTCTCGTTACACCGGCACCCGCGACGAGCACGGCAACGATGTCATCGCGGCCATTCGCGCGCGCAGCGCACGGCCGCCGGAGTTTGACGAAACCGCTGACGAGCCGCGCCGGGGTCTCTTCGGACGCCTGTTCCGGCGCCAGTCCTGAACGTCGCCGACGGTTAGCCTGCCGGCGACGTCGTGCCCCTAACTCAGGCGGCCAACGCCTGGTCAGCCGGCACGTAGTCGTAGCCCAAGGCTTCCGCCACCGCCTTATAGGTCACCTTCCCGGCCATCACGTTCAGGCCTTCCTTCAGGTGCGGATCGTCGCCCAGAGCCTTCTTGACGCCGTCGTTCGCCAACCGGACCGTGAACGGCAGGGTCGCGTTGTTCAGCGCAAAGGTCGAAGTACGGGCAACGCCACCGGGCATGTTGGCGACGCAGTAGTGCACGACCTGATGAACCCGGTAAGTCGGCTTCGCGTGGGTCGTGGCATGACTGGTCTCGAAACAGCCGCCCTGGTCGATCGCCACATCACACAGCACCGAACCGCGCTTCATGCGCTTGACCTGGGCTTCGGTGACAACCTTGGGCGCGGCGGCACCCGGAACAAGCACGGCGCCGACCACGAGATCGGCCGCCAGCACGTAATCCTCGACCTGGTCGATCAAGGCATAGAGTGTCTTGGCCCGGCCCTCGAAAAAGTCATCGAGGTAACGCAGGCGCGGGACAGAGCGGTCGAAGATCGTGACCTCCGCGCCCAGGCCGACGGCCATGCGGGCCGCGTTCGTACCGACCACGCCGCCGCCGATGACAACCACCTTGCCCGGCTCGACACCCGGGACACCGCCCAGCAAGACACCGCTGCCCTTCTGGGTCTTCTCCAGGCAATGGGCGCCGGCCTGAATTGACATGCGTCCGGCGACCTCGCTCATCGGCGCCAAAAGCGGCAGACCGCCATGGTCATCGGTCACGGTCTCGTAGGCGATCGCCGTGCAGCCGGACTCAACCAGCAGTCGGGTCTGTTCGGGATCGGGCGCGAGATGAAGATAGGTAAACAGAATCTGGCCCTCGCGCAGCATCCGGCATTCGTCGGGCTGGGGTTCCTTAACCTTGACGACCATGTCCGCGCGCGCGAACACCTCCTGGGCAGAATCGACGATTTCCGCGCCAGCCTTGACGTACATCTTGTCGTCAAGACCGATTTCGCGGCCCGCGCCCTTCTCAATGATGACCTGATGGCCGTGGTGGATGACCTCACGCACACTCGCGGGCGTCATGCCGACGCGGTATTCGTGAACCTTGATTTCACTCGGCACGCCGAGAAGCATCACCGACTCCGTCTGATTGAAGAATGGAACAAAGAGATGGGAGATACGGCAGTTTGGGCACCGCGACCTCCCGGGTTGACGCTGCTTCAAACCATGTTCCCAGTTGGAAATCAACCTGACGATTTCCGATGGTCATGGGCCACCCGCGCTATCGTCAGGAGGTAGGCGGCCGATCCGGCTCAATGCCTGGCCGCAGCATACGAAACACCGTCTCGACGACAGTGTACTCGGCATAACCGAGCCGGGCGATCGGGCGGACGTCGGCGAGCTGAACCCGCCCGTCCTTCAAGATCGCATCGTCGATATGGATGCCGACGACCTCACCCAGAACGACCTTGTTGGGCCCCTCCGGTCCGTTCTGTGGAACCTCGATGGTCTGCAGATAGCGGCACTCCAGCGCCACCGGCGATGCCTTCACCCTGGGCGGTTTGACCAGCCGAGAGGGCACCAGATCAAGCGCCGCCAAGGCCGCTTCGTCAACACCGTGGGGGACCTCGTCGGAGGTCGTGTTCATTTCTTCGCGCAGGTCCCACGTCACCATGTTGTGGACGAACTCACCCATGGTTTCGGCATTGGCGACGCTGTCCTTGTGATTGGCATCCAGGCGACCGCCGCCGGAAAACATGATGACCGGCGGATCGTCGCCCATGGCATTGAAGTAGCTGTAGGGCGCCAGGTTCACCTGACCTGCCGCGTTCAACGTTGTGAACCACCCGATCGGGCGTGGCGCGACCAGCGCCTTGAAGGGATCACGCGGCAGGCCATGGCCATTGCGCGGTTCATAGAACATGGACCGTCCTTTCGACGCCTCTCCGCCGGGTCGATTGCCCTTACGCTACGCTGCTTCGTCGACGTACTTGCCATAGCGCTCGATGTAATAGGCGTCGTCATGCGCCGTCGCCTTCGCCGAATCCCGGTTCGCCATCAGGTCGTACCAAGCGCGTAGCCGTGTGCACTCCTCGGGGATCGCGGCCTTTCGATGGTGCGCGATGGCACCGAACCGTTCAAAGAACGGGTAATAGGTCAGATCGACCAGAGACACGTTCTCGCCCAGCCAATAGGGACCGTCGGAGAGCTGGCGCATGCCGTCGAACTCGATCTTTCTGAGCTCGTTCTCGACTTTTTCTTTCAGTTCCGCCTGCTTATCGGCGTCCTTGGCGTACAGCAGTCCATAGCAGTCCTCGACCCAGACGTTGTTGCAGTAGTCGATCCAGATACGCGCCTTCGCCCGCGCCACCGGATCGCTCGGCATCATCGCCGGCTCTGGATAGGCTTCATCGATGAACTCGTTGATGATCGCGGACTCGTAGACCACGTCATCGCCAATCTTGACGACCGGGACCTTGCTGTAGGGCGAGACCTCGTTGAACCAGTCGGGTTTGTTCGACAGATCGACCTCGCGACGTTCAAAATCCAGACCCTTCTCGATCAGGGTCATGTGGGTTCGTTGGGCGTAGGGACAGACCTCGGCGGTTATCAATTCGATCTTCGGCATGGTCGGACCTCCTGTCCTTGGGACACGGCGCGGTGGGCTATCTTATCCCAGTTGTTCGGCGATCAGAGTCTTCAAGTTGGCGCGAGGTCTGGCGCCCAGATGGCTGATCACCTCGCCCGCGCAGATCGACCCGTAGGATCCAGCGCGCGCCAGATCCTCGCCTGCCGTGTAGCCATAGAGAAAACCGGCGGCATAAAGATCGCCGGCGCCAGTCGTGTCGACCACCTTGACCGAACGGGCAGCGACAGCGTGACGTTCGGCGCCCCGGCAGATGACTGAGCCTTTTTCGCTGCGGGTGAGCGCCGCAATCTTGACATCGGCGACGGCGCGGTCGGCGGCCTCGTCAAATGCCTCGACCTCATAGAGCGATTTGATCTCGTCCTCGTTGGCGAACAGGATATCGACCGAGCCGGTCACGAAATCCCGAAAGGCCGCACGGTGCCGGTCGACGCAGAACGGATCGGACAAGGTCATGGCGACCTCGCGCCCGGCCTGTTTGGCGGCGCTGGCGGCGCTGGCAAAGATCGCCGGGCCCTCCGGCGCGTCCCACAGATAACCCTCTAGGTAGACAACCTTGGACGCCGCGACCTCGGCGGGGTCGATGTCGGCCTCACGCAGGCCGACGCAGGCGCCGAGATAGGTGTTCAAGGTCCGTTGGGCATCAGGCGTGACGAGCACGAGGCAACGCGCCGTCTGAGGCCCTGATGTTGCCATCTCGCTCTGGAAGCTGACGCCCTGAGCCCGGATATCGTGGGCAAACACCTTGCCCAGGCTGTCGTCGTGGACCCGGCCGACAAAGGCGCCGCGTCCGCCCAGGGCGGCGACACCGGCGGCCGTGTTGGCGGCCGACCCGCCGGAAACCTCGATGCCCGGCCCCATGGCGGCATAGAGCGTGTCGGCCTCGTTCTCGTCGGTCAGCCGCATCGCGCCTTTGACCAGATTCTGCTCTTCAAGGAAGCCGTCGCTCGCTTCGGCAAGCACATCGACAATTGCGTTGCCGACGGCAAGCACATCAAATTTCGTATCGCTCATGGGATGAAGACGCTTTCGGGTCTGGACGTGGCGGGAGCCGGAGTATAGGACGGCTGCGTGACCCGTCCAGCGTTGCGGCGGTGGGGCTGGCTGGGAAACGATTCCGATGTCCGACAGCGCATTCTCTGGACCTCGATCATGACCGATCTTTACCGTCTGACAGCACGTCAGGCCGTCGACCTGTTGGCAAAAGGCGAGGTCTCGCCGCTCGACCTGGTCGAAGCCTCGGCCGCGCGCATCGAAGCCACGGACGGCGCCATGAATGCCATGCCGACCCTGTGCCTGGACCGCGCCCGCGATCACGCCAAGGCGATCATGGCGGGCGAACGTCCGGCCTACAAAGGGCCCGGTGCGCTCCACGGCCTGCCCATGGCAGTCAAGGAGCTGGATGATGTCGCGGGCGTCAGAACGACCTATGGGTCGCCGATCTACGCCGATAACGTGCCCGAGCGCTCCGACATTATGGTCGAGCGCCTGGAAGAACGCGGCGCCATCACCATGGGCAAATCCAACGTGCCGGAGTTCGGCGCCGGCGGCCAAAGCTTCAATCCGGTGCTGGGCGCGGCCGCCAATCCCTGGGACCTCGGCCACACGCCTGGCGGATCGTCCGGCGGTTCCGGCGCGGCGCTGGCCGCGGGCCAGGTGTGGATCGCGACCGGCTCCGACCTGGGCGGCAGTCTGAGGATACCCGCCAGTTTCTGCGGCATCGTCGGGTTTCGGACAACGCCCGGCATCGTCGCCAAGGGTCCCGATCCTTACCCGTTCGCCGATCAGCCGGTCGCCGGTCCCATGGCGCGCAACGTGCCGGATACCGCCCTCATGCTCGATGCCATGACCGGCATCCATGAAGAAGACCCGCTGTCGCGGGCGGCGCCGGCGACGTCCTATGTCGATCAGGTGCTGGCGGCGCTTTCCAAGGGCAGCGCACCCCGGCGCATCGGTTATTCAGCCGATCTCGGCATCACGACCGTCGATCCGGAGGTCGACGCCCTGTGCCGCGCGGCAACCGATCGTTTCGCGGAATTGGGCTCGGAAGTCTGCGATGCCGCGATCGACTTCTCCGACGCCCCGGAGTCGTTTCAGACCTTCCGCGCACTCGGCTTCATTAACGGGCACGAGCATGAAATTGACGTCCATCGCGACAAGTTCAAACCCGAAAACATCTGGAACATCGAAAAGGGCCGTGCGCTCACCCGCGAGGAGATCAGCCGCGCGCATCGCATCCGGGGCGCCCTGTTCCACCGCATGCTCGCCTATTTCCGCGATCACGACGCGCTCGCCGTGCCGTCGACGATCGTCCCGGCGCTGCCGCTGGACATGCGTTACCTGCCCGAACTGAACGGGCGGCGCTTCGACAACTACGTCGACTGGATCATGATCACCTCGGTCATCACATTGACCACCTGCCCGGTGATCTCGATCAACTGCGGCTTCACCAAATCGGGCCTGCCGGTCGGCCTGCAAATTGTCGGCCCGCCGCACAGTGACGGCCGTCTGCTGGGCTGGGCAGCCGTGGCGGAGCATCTGTACGGTCTGGCCGATCAGGTGCCGCTTGATCCGCGTGGCGAGCGGGGCCGGGAACCTGGGCCGGATGACGGGAGACATGTCGCATGATGATGGCGCTGACCAAGGCTTTCGACGACCTGCGCATCGCCAGGGTGCGCAACGTGCTGTGGCATGTCGTCGGCTGGACACTGCTGATCTTCATCATCCTGGGCGGGCTTCTGGCGTGGGGCGTGTCGAGCCTGGACGCCGAACGCTGGGTCTCCGACGACCCCGGTTTCTTCGGCGGACTTGTCAACGCGCTGGTCTGGCTGCTCTATGGCGTTGGTTACATCTTGCTCATGTGGTTGGCGTTCGCCGTCATCGCCCAGAACGTCGCGGCGTTCTATCTCGACCGCATCATCGGCGCGGTCGAAGACAAACGTTATCCCGAACTGGGACCGGCCAAGGGGTCGACCATCGCGACCGACATCTCCGCCATGTTGCGTTTCACCGGCGCACTGGTCTTGTGGAACATCGTGGCGATCCCGTTCTACTTCATCCCGGTCGTCAACATCGTCGTCTTCTATCTTTTGAACGGTTATCTGTTTGGCCGGGAGTATGCCGAAGCGGTCGGCTTCCGGCGTCTACCAACCGCCGAGGTCAGAGCTTGGCGCGGCGCCAACCGGCTACGCCTGTTGGTCGCCGGCGCGTTGATCACACTCGCCTTTTCCGTACCGATCCTCAACCTTGCCGCGCCGGTTCTGGCGGCGTGCTTCATGACCCACATCTATCATGACGTGCAGCGGCGCACCGGAGCGGTGCAGAATCGATGATGCGGTTTGCCGCCCTTGCCTTGTGTCTGGCCGCCGCCGCATGCGCGGGGAATAAACAGGCCGACACGGCGGAGATGTTAGAAATCGAACCGGCGATGTCGATCCAGTCGCCGGGTAGCAGCGGCGTCGGCCCCGATCAGTTGCTGCACAAAGCCGGTACGGAAGTCCGGACCATCCTGGGCGAGCCCGAGTTCATCTGGAGCGAAGACGGCGCGGCCATGTGGCGCTATCGCGGTTCTGACTGCTATGTCGATGTGTTTCTCTATGAGGGCGAAGGCGTGACGTATGTCGATGTGCAGAGCCAGGGCACCGACGAGCGCGCCCGCGATGCCTGCTTCCGCACCATCATCAAACCGGCCGCGGGTTAGCAGGCCAGGCCAACGCCCAGCGCTCTCGTAGACAATCAGCGCTTGGCTTTTTTGGCTGTCTTCTTGGTTTTCTTTTTCGCCGCCTTCTTTAGGCGACCCGTTGCCGGCGGCGCCAGCTTGCGGCCTTTGGCTTTGACCGGTTCGTCTGCAGGATCAGGCGTCTTGTCCTTGAACGGACAACAGGTCTTGACGACACAGTCCCAGCAGCGCGGTTTGCGCGCCAGGCAGGTGTAGCGCCCGTGCAAGATCAGCCAGTGATGGGCTGAGGGTCTCCAGCGATCGGGCACGATCTTTTCGAGCTTCTGCTCGACCGCCAGCGGCGTCTTGCCGGGCGCCAGGCCGGTGCGGTTGGAAACCCGGAAGACGTGCGTGTCGACCGCGATCGTCGGTTCGCCAAAGGCCTCGTTCATCACCACGCTCGCGGTCTTGCGGCCGACCCCGGGCAACGCCTGTAAGAGGTCGCGATCGCGCGGCACCTCGCTGCCGTGCTCGTCGATCAGCTTTTGCGATAGCGCGATAACGTTCTTGGCCTTCGAATTGAACAGGCCGATGGTCTTGATGTGGCCGCGCACGGCATCCTCGCCCAGCGCGACCATGGCTTCCGGCGTGGAAGCTTTAGCAAACAGCGCCGGTGTCGCCTCGTTGACGCTTTTGTCGGTGGCCTGCGCGGACAGCACCACGGCGACCAGCAGGGTGAAGACGTTGTCATATTCCAGCTCGGTCTTGGGCGCCGGAATGACCCGCTCCAGCTCAGCAAAAAAACAATCGATATCGGCCTTTTTCATGGCCGTTATCCTAGAGCAGATCCCACCTCGATTGAATCGCTACGCGATGAGATTGAGGTGGGTGAATCTGCTCTATCATTCAAAAATCGATCGGATTCACACGGTCTGAGCGAACCGCTTTGCGGTTCAATCGGATCGTGATCCGATCGAAAGCAGATCCCACCTCGATTGAATCGCTACGCGATGAGATTGAGGTGGGTGAATCTGCTCTATCATTCAAAAATCGATCGGATTCACACGGTCTGAGTGAACCGCTTTGCGGTTCAATCGGATCGTGATCCGATCGAAAGCAGATCCCACCTCGATTGAATCGCTACGCGATGAGATTGAGGTGGGTGAATCTGCTCTATCAATCAAAAATCGATCGGATTCACACGGCCTGAGCGAACCGCTTTGCGGTTCAATCGGATCGTGATCCGATCGAAAGCAGATCCCACCTCGATTGAATCGCTACGCGACGAGATTGAGGTGGGTGAATCTGCTCTATCGTTTGGACGTCGATTATCTCCTGTCTCGTTGGCCAAGGTTGATTTTGAGGTTGCAAGGCGTCGCCGTATAATCCCCCTCTATGACGACATCCGACGCCATGGGCACCGCGCGCCGGTACTATTTCGATGCGGTGCTGACACCCAACCGCTCACTGTCACGCCGTGGCTTCTGGCTGCTGATGACGGTTCTCGTCGTTGTTTTGGGCAGCCTTGGGCTCGCCTTTGCCACACTGGGCGCGTGGCCGGTCGCCGGTTTCTGCGGGCTGGAGGTGTTTCTGGTCTGGGGCGCTTTTCATCTGAACTACAGGAGCGGCCGCACGGTCGAATCGGTTCGCTTGGACGATGACGCTCTGACCGTCACACGGGCGGTGCCGCACCGCCCGGTCAAGTCTTGGCAGTTCCAGCCCCATTGGGTGCGGGTCAACATGGATGACCCGCCAGACCATGACAGCATGCTTCGACTGTCGTCGCACGGACGCACGGTCACGATCGGCAGTTTCCTGACCGCCGACGAACGCCTGGAAGTCGCCCAGGCACTGCGTCAAGCGATTGAAGACTGGCGCAACCCAACGACGAATCGCTGGCAAACCGCGAACTGAGATCGCTTCCAATTATCCACCGGAAAACGCCGTTGACAGCGCATTGACGTTGAATTCACGGTTGTATTTCGTAACAATCGCATAGTTGTGATTGAGGTCATTTTATTCGCGCCGGCTCTCGATATAGTCAGCCTCACGTTCGTATGATCTGTGCCCAGACCGTCCACCGCCTCGTGCGGCCGGACGACTTGGGTGGGCGCATGCGACGTGTTGGAAACTGGAGACACCGGGCAGAGCGCGACGAATGGGATAATCGGGATTGAACCGAAGCGATCTACCACGCATTCGTCGGATGACCTGGGCGGATGCCGTCTTTGCCCTGATCTGCGCGACCGGTTTCGGCGGTTCGTTCTTGTTCATCAACGTCGCGGTGACCGAGATCCCGCCGATCACGCTGACCGCCGCCAGATCCACCATATCGTTTGTGGCACTGTGGTCGGTGCTGCGGCTGATGGGGCTCAGACTGCCGCCGTGGGGTCCGATATGGTGGTGGATCACCGCGCTGGGTATTGCCAGCCTGGTGCTTCCCATGGTGCTGGTGTCGTGGGGCCAGCTCCACATCGAATCCGGCCTGGCCGGCATCATCATCGGCTTTGTGCCGATCGTGACGTTTCTTCTGGCGCACGTTTTTTTCCACGACGAGCGCTTCACGCCGATGGGTTTCACCGGCGTCTTGATCGGATTCATGGGCGTAATCGCGATTATCGGGCCCGCGGCTCTGTTCGATTTTGGCAACCATCTGCTGGGCCAGATCGCGACCTTTGCGGCGGCCGTCAGCATCGGTGCGGCCAACATCATCGGCCGGCGCATCAGCATGATCGGGCCCATGGTGATCGTGACCGCATCCCAGCTCGCCGCCGTCGCCTGTCTGGTTCCGCTGTGTCTGATCGTCGATCGCCCGTGGACGCTCGAACCCAGCGGCACAGCACTGGGCTGCCTCGTCATCATCGGGCTCTTCGGCAGCGCCCTGCCCGGTTTTCTGTTCTACAGGCTGCTGGTGCGCGTCGGTGCGACCCGCGCCTCGTTGGTCGCGTACGTGGCGCCCATCGTCGCGGTCGTCATCGGCGCCCTGGCGCTCGACGAACGCCTGCCGTGGAGCGCGCTCCTGGGCCTCGTGCTGATCTTGATCGGCGCCTACATCGTCAACCGCCGTGCCGGGCGGGCGCTTTAGGGCCGACCCCGGATTGATGGAACCTCAAACGGTTCCACCAAACCACGAACCGCTCTAGCGCTAGCCGCCCGCGGACATACCGCCGGCCAGTCCCAGGATACCGGCAATGATCAGATAGGCCGCGACGATGTAGTTCAAGAGGCGCGGAAAGATCAGGATCGCGATCCCGGCAACCAGCGATATCACGGGCGACACAATCAAGACGTTCATGGGTTTCTCCTGGATCTCGGCACGCGCACCGTTGCGCGAACACCAAAAGAATTTATCAGGTGAAGCCCAGAACGTCCGCCATGCCGTAGAACCCGGGCTTGCGGTCGACGGCCCACGCCGCCGCCTTGACCGCGCCACGCGCATAGATGTCGCGGCTGGATGCCCGGTGGCCGATTTCAATGCGCTCGCCGTTGGCGGCGAAGATCACGGTGTGGTCGCCGACCACGTCGCCGCCGCGCAGCGCCGCCAGTCCGATGGCGCCGCGTTGGCGTTCGCCGGTCAGGCCGTCGCGGCCCCGATCGGCGACATCGGAAAGCGCGACGCCGCGACCTTCAGCTGCCGCCTCGGCAAGCGCCAGAGCCGTTCCGGAAGGCGCGTCCTTCTTGTGCCGGTGATGCATTTCGACAACTTCGATATCGAAGTCCTCGTCCAGCGCCGCCGCAACCTGACGCGTGATCCCCAACAGCAGGTTGACGCCCAGGCTCATGTTCGCGCCGAACACGATCGCCGCATCGTCGCCGGCCGCGACCATGGCGGCGCGGCCGACATCGTCAAAGCCGGTGGTGCCGATCACCAACGCCGTCCCGGTCGAGCGCGCGAGGTCAAGATGGCTCACGGTCAGCGCCGGTGTGGTGAAATCGATGACGACATCGGATGCACCGAACAACGCGGCGGGATCGCCGGTCGCCTCGACGCCGATCGGCTCCAGTCCGGCAATCGACGCGACATCGCGTCCGACCGCGTCGCTTCCCGGACGCACACTGCCGCCCGCAACGGCCACGCCGGACGTCGCGCCGACCGCTTCGATCAGCGTTCGGCCCATGCGTCCGCCACAACCGGCGATGCCGACGAGAACTGTCATGACTGTTGTTTAACGCTTGGTGGTGCCGGCGTCACCCGTCGGTTTCGCCGGTGAAGGCGCTGAGCGGCACCGCGACCTCCGGGTCCGAACCGGCTTGCTCGGCGGCCGCTCGGAACTGGATGTCGCCATAGGCGAGGTACTCATCGAGAGTCAGGGTCCCGTCGCCATCGACATCGAGCCCAGCCCACATCTCAGCGAGGCCATGGACGCCCTGCTCGCGCGCCTCTTCTTCCGTCGATGCGGTGGTGTGGGCACGAAAGGCGGTGAACTCCGCCGGGCTCAGATAGCCGTTGCCGTTGGCGTCGAGGGTCGCGAACACACGCGCGGCATCGTTGGACACCTCCTCTAGCGAGACGAAGCCGTCGCCATTCTGATCAAGCGTGTCGGAGCTGCCGGCGATATCAGCCGTCGCCATGCGATAGGCTTCAACGGTGATCGGCTGGCCGGCGGAATCGATGCTCGTGTAACGCGCCTCAATGGCCGCGAACCATTCGTCGCGTGAGACCTGCTGATCGTTATCCCGGTCGACGGCAAAAAAGACGTCGTCAGAGCGCAACACCGTCGACGTGCGCGTCACGGTCACAGCACCCGATCCGACCCGGCACAAGGTGAACTCCTCACGCGTTACCACACCGTCTGCGTTGCCGTCCGACAGCAGGAAACTCTCCATCAGCGACAGCTCGGCCTCGGCGCGTGTGACCCAGCCATCGCCATCGGTGTCGGCAACCGCAAAGACCGCGCCACAGGCCGTCTGCATGTCGCGAATAGTCGTTGTCTGGTCGCTAGCCCAGACAGATCCGGCGGCGAGCGAGGCAAACGCCAAGGCCGTCAACAATGTGCGCACGGTGCATCACCTCATGGAGTGATGGATGTCGATGTGATGATGAAGCGGATGGTGGCCGAGGCCAATGGCGAAATCAGGGCGGGGTGGTGATGTCCCGTGTTGCGGTCGTTGCCAACCCACTCCCACAACCTATTCGGTCAGATCCTGCCAAAGCTCCTTCACCTTGGTGAAGAACCCTTCCGATTCCGGATGGTGTTTGGGTTTGCCGGTCGAGGCTTCATCGAACTGCTTCAGCAGCTCTTTTTGTTTGCTTGTCAAGTGGACCGGGGTCTCGACGACGGTCTCGATCAGCATGTCACCGCGGATGCCGCCACGGACCGGCGTCATGCCCTTGCCGCGCAACCGGAATTGGCGCCCCGACTGGGTGCCCGACGGAATCGAGAGCTTGGCGAGTTTGCCTTCGATGGTCGGCACCTCGATCGAACCGCCCAACGCCGCCGTGGTCATCGGGATCGGCACCGGACAAAAGATCGTCGTGCCGTCGCGTTGAAAGATGGCGTGGGGTTTGATCGCGAGAAAGATATAGAGATCGCCAGCCGGACCGCTGCGCATGCCGGCCTCGCCCTCGCCTGAAAGGCGGATACGCATGCCGTCCTCGACACCTTCCGGGATCGAGACGTTGAGTGTCTTGTCGCGCTGCACCCGGCCGGTTCCCGAACACGAGCCGCAGGGATCCTGAATGACCTTGCCGGCGCCGCCGCATGACGGGCAGGTGCGTTCGATGGAAAAGAAACCCTGCTGGGCGCGCACCTTGCCGTAACCGCCACAGGTCTGGCATGACGCCGTCGCATTGGGGTCCTTGGCGCCGCTGCCGTTGCAGGTGTCGCACGAGACGTGGGTGGGAACACGGATCTTCGCCTGTTTGCCAAGATAGGCCTCTTCGAGCGTGATCTCCATGTTGTAACGCAGGTCGGAGCCGCGCTGACCGCCGTGCTGGCCACCGCCGCGACGGCGGCCGCCGCCCATGAACTCGCCGAACAGGTCATCGAACACGTCGGCGAAGCTGGAGCTGAAGTCTCCGTGACCCGCGCCGCCGAACCCGCCCATGCCGCCCTCGAAGGCGGCGTGACCGAACTGGTCATAGGCGGCGCGTTTCTCGCCGTCCTTCAAGACCTCATAGGCCTCGCTGACTTCCTTGAACTTGACCTCGGCTTCGCTGTCACCGGGGTTACGGTCGGGGTGATACTGCATGGCGAGCTTGCGGTAAGCCGACTTGAGCTCGCCTGCTTCGACGCTACGGGTCACGCCGAGCACTTCGTAATAGTCGCGTTTCGCCATCGATCTTCTGCCTGCCCCGAAACGCGCAGCCGCGCCGGGCGAAGATCGCCGGCGCGGCCTAATGCGCTATTCAGCTAGGCCCAGACATAACGCCTAGGCGTTGCCGGTGCCAGACTTCTTGTTCTCGTCGTCGACTTCCTCGAACTCGGCATCGACGATGTCCGGGTCGCCCGAATCCGACGCATCGGGACCTGGACCTTCACCCTCGCCGCCGGCCTGCGCCTGCTGCTCGGCCTGATACATGGCCTCGCCCAGCTTCATGGCCGCTTCGGCAAGCGCCTGGGTCTTGGTCTGAATGGCCTCGACGTCGTCGCCTTCCTTGACCTCTTTCAGCTCGGCGACCGCCGCCTCGATGGCGTTCTTCTCGGTCTCGCCAACCTTGTCGCCGTGTTCGGAAAGCTGCTGTTCGGTGGTGTGGACCAACGCGTCCGCGTGGTTGCGCACCTCGACCAACTCGCGCCGCTTCTTGTCTTCCTCGGCATTGGCTTCGGCGTCCTGGACCATCTGGTTGATCTCGTCGTCGGAGAGACCGCCGGAGGCCTGGATGCGGATCTGCTGTTCCTTGCCGGTCGCCTTGTCCTTGGCCGACACGTTGACGATGCCGTTGGCGTCGATGTCGAAGGTGACCTCGACCTGGGGCAGACCACGCGGCGCCGGCGGCAGGCCGACCAGATCGAACTGGCCGAGCACCTTGTTGTCGGACGCCATTTCGCGCTCGCCCTGGAAGACGCGGATGGTGACCGCGGTCTGGTTGTCCTCGGCGGTCGAGAACACCTGGCTCTTGCGCGTCGGGATCGTCGTGTTGCGATCGATCAGGCGGGTGAAGACACCGCCCAGGGTCTCGATACCCAGCGACAGCGGGGTAACATCCAGCAACAGGACGTCCTTGACCTCGCCCTGCAGCACGCCGGCCTGGATCGCGGCACCGGTCGCGACAACCTCATCGGGGTTGACGCCCTTGTGCGGCTCCTTGCCGAAGAACTGTTTGACGGTCTCCTGGACCTTGGGCATGCGCGTCATGCCGCCAACCAGGATGACCTCGTCGATCTCACCGGCGCTCATGCCGGCATCCTTCAGCGCCGCTTTGCACGGCTCGACCGTGCGCTGGATCAGGTCGTCGACCAGAGCCTCCAACTTCGAGCGTGTCAGCTTGATGGTCAGATGCTTCGGCCCCGATGCATCGGCGGTGATGAAGGGCAGATTGATTTCGGTCTGGACCGAGCTGGAGAGTTCGATCTTCGCCTTCTCGGCCGCTTCCTTCAGGCGCTGCAGCGCGAGTTTGTCCTGGCGCAGGTCGATGCCCTGCTCCTTCTGGAACTCCTCGGCCAGGTAGTCGAGGATCTTCTGATCGAAGTCCTCACCGCCCAGGAAGGTGTCGCCGTTGGTCGACTTGACCTCGAAGACGCCGTCGCCGATCTCCAAGACCGAGATATCGAACGTGCCGCCGCCCAGGTCATAGACCGCGATGGTGCCGGTCTGTTGCTTCTCCAGACCATAGGCGAGCGCGGCTGCCGTCGGCTCGTTGATGATGCGCAGCACCTCAAGGCCGGCGATCTTGCCGGCGTCCTTGGTCGCCTGGCGCTGACTGTCGTTGAAATAGGCCGGCACGGTGATGACCGCCTGGGTCACCGTCTCGCCCAGGAAAGCCTCGGCGGTCTCTTTCATCTTCTGCAAGATGAAGGCGCTGATCTGGCTCGGGCTGTACTTCTCGCCATGGGCTTCGACCCAGGCGTCGCCGTTGTCGGCCTTGATGATCTTGTAAGGAACCAGGTCCTTGTCCTTCTTCGTCATCGGGTCGTCGTAGGTGCGTCCGATAAGCCGCTTGATGGCGAAGAGTGTGTTCTCAGGGTTGGTTACCGCCTGGCGCTTCGCCGACTGGCCAACCAGCCGCTCGTCATCGCTCGTGATGGCGACCATGGACGGCGTTGTGCGTCCACCCTCGGCATTCTCGATCACGCGGGCTGTCTTGCCCTCCATGACGGCGACACATGAGTTGGTCGTACCGAGGTCGATACCGATTACTTTAGCCATGTTTTCTCCTGCCTTTCGTGGCGAGTCCAAGGGGGCCCGCGCTGCGGCGCCCGGGTTAGGACTCCCTACAATTCCTTATTTGCTGGGAGGAGATATAGGGTTATTGCGCAAGCGTACAAGGGCGATGGAGGCTGGAAACTCCAGTGTTTGGAGTCACTTGCCCGCATTTTGCATGGTTGACGCGGTATGCCTAAATGTTCTTATTTTGTTCGTGATGTGATAACACCTCGGTCCTGCCCGCCGGACCATAAGGGAGCGTGACACCATGGCGATCGATCTTGCTGCAAAAACCCAGGCCTTCCGGGCGCTCCACGAAGCACCCGGCTGTTTCGTCATGCCCAACGCCTGGGACATCGCCAGCGTTCGCCTGTTGTCGACGGCAGGCCTCAAGGCCCTGGCGACGACCAGCGCGGGCCTCAACTACGCTCAAGGACGCCCGGACGGGCCGGACGGCGCGTCGCGCGGCGATGTACTCGCCGCCTATGGCGCGATCGCGCGCGCGACCGACCTGCCGGTCAACGGTGATTTGGAGAACGGCTATGGCCATCGCCCCGAGGACGTCGCGGAAACCATTCGCTTGTCTATTGCCGAAGGTATGGCCGGCGGCGGAATCGAGGACTTTACCGGCGACTTCAAGGACCCGTTCTATGATATCGAGCTCGCCGTCGAGCGCATCGCCGCGGCCCGCGAAGCGGCGGATGCCAGCGGCTTCGTGCTGACCGCGCGCGCGGAGTGTTTTCTTTATGGCCACGGTGACCCGCTGAACGAATCAATCAAGCGGCTCAACCGCTATCGCGAGGCCGGCGCCGATTGCCTTTACGCGCCCGGCCCGACCGATGATGCGGCGGTCAAGCGCCTGGTCGACGAGGTCGACGGACCGATCAACATCGTGGTCGGTCAGGGCGGCGGCGCATCGCGTGACAAGATGGCAGCGATGGGGGTCAAACGCATCTCGACTGGCGGCAGCCTCTATCGCGCGACCTGCAAGCTGGTCATGGATGCGGCAGCGGAAATGGCCTGCGACGGGACCTTCGGCTACCTCGCCAACGTCATTCCCGACGGCGACGTCCAGCGCATCGTGACCGGCTGACCACCCGTGTCATCCGCATGTTGGTATCATCGCCCTGCGCCCCCACCTAGTGTCCCAGCCGGCGCGTGCCGGAGCAAAAAATGCTGGGGCAGTTTGATCGGCCGGAGGTTCTGTTGAGTATCTGGGGAAAGATTGTCGGCGGTGCCATCGGCTTTGGCATCGGCGGGCCGATTGGCGCGTTGATCGGCGTGGCCGCCGGTCATTTCGCCGTCGACAAACAACGCCGCGGCGCCGATCGCCCGCGCCTGGAGAACCACTCGCCGTGGTCCCACGAGGCGCGCCAGGTCGCGTTCACGGTCGCGGTCATCGCGCTGACCGCCAAGCTTGCGAAGGCCGACGGCCAGGTCACCCGCGACGAAGTGGCCGCGTTGAAGCGCGTCGTCCGCATCCCGCCCGAGGCGTCCGCGCAGGTCGGCGCGATCTTCAACAAGGCCAAAGACGACGCCACGGGCTATGAACCCTATGCGCGCCAGATTGCCTCGATCATGGCCGGCAACCGTCAGATGCTTGAGGAACTGCTTGCCGCGCTCTTGATGATCGCCCATGCGGACGGCACCTATCATCAGGCCGAGCGCGACTACATTGCGTCGGTCGCCCGCATCTTCGGGTTCAGCGCAGCGGATCTACACCGCATCGAAAGCACCTTTGTCGCCGGCGGCGGCGCACCGGAAACCGATCCCTACGAGATCCTCGGCATCAAAGCTTCGGCCAGCGACCAAGAGGTCAAGTCGGCCTATCGCACGCTGTTGCGCGAGAACCACCCGGACACGCTGATCGCCCAGGGCCTGCCGGAAGATTTCATCGAGGTCGCCAACAAAAAGATGGCGGAAATCAACGCCGCCTATGACCGGGTCAAGGCCGAACGCGGCATCAGCTAGGGCGAGGCGGTACGAATTGATCGCACCCTCACCCTCCCACCGCTATCGCGCGACCCCTCACCCCGGCCCTCTCCTCAAGGGGAGAGGGATGCGAAGGCTTAGGCGCGTCAGCGCCCTAGCCGGAGCTGGGTGAGGGGGGTCGGCACGGCTTGCGCCGACGCAGATGAAATCAGGCCGGTTTCTTTGCGACGCCGACCATGGCCGGGCGCAGCAGGCGATCGCCGATGGTGTAGCCGGTGCGCAGCACCTGGACCACGGTGCCCGGTTCCGCGTCGGCGTCTTCGACCTCGAACATCGCCTGATGCAGGTTGTGGTCGAACTTCTCGCCCATCGGGTCGATCTGCTTGATGCCGTGACGGTCGAGCACCGTCGCCAATTCCTTGGCGGTCAGGTCGACGCCCTCGACGAGGCCTTTGACCGCGTCGTTCTGGCGGAGTTCGTCGTCGACCGCATCGAGCGCGCGCGCCATGTTGTCGGCGACACCCAACATATCTTCGGCGAACTTGGTCACCGCGTACTTGCGGGCGTCTTCACGTTCGCGCTCGGCCCGTTTCCTGAGGTTTTCGGTGTCGGCAACCGCGCGCAACAGCCGATCGGTCAGATCCGAAACCTGCGCTTCAAGCTCAGCTTCGCGATCGAGGTCATCGACATCGTCAAACTCGTCGAACTCTCCGGGCTCTTCCGGCTGCACATCGTTCTCCGGCTCGATCCGGCCATTGTGATCCGGTTCGTTCCGCGTCGCGTCGTCGGGCTTCGCCGCCGGACCGCCATCGTCGTTGGCGGGGTCGAACATGTTGAGCTTGGGCTCTTGTTTCTTACCGTCGTTCATACGTCATCGTTCCAAACTGTGTTCTCTTGTCGCGGGCGATCAGCCCAGCAGGCGGCCGACCACCTTGGCGGTGTAGTCGACCATGGGAATAATGCGGGCATAGTTCATGCGCGTCGGACCAATAATACCGAGCGCGCCGACAAACCCGCCATCGTTGTCGGAGATCGGCGCCACGATCGTCGAGCAGCCGGACAACTGAAAGAGTTCGTTGTCGGCGCCGATAAAGATACAGACGCCGTCCGCATCGTGGGTCAGTTCCAACAGGCGTTCCATATGGCGTGCCTGATCCAGTTTGTCGAACAATTCGCGAATGCGCTCGAGATCGCTCAACACACTGACATCGTTCAACAGGTTCGCCTGGCCCTTGACGATCAGGGTCGAGCGATCTTCGGCGTCGGTGTCGTTCGACCAGGTCGCCAACCCCTCTTCGACCACCTTTTGGGTCAGCGCGTCGAGCTCGGCCTCGTGGCGCGTCAGTTCGTTCACGATGTGGGTTCTGGCCTCGTCGAGCGATCGACCGGCGACCCTGGCATTCAGGTAGTTGCCGGCGCGCGTCAGAATCGCCGGGGTGATGCCGGGCGGCAATTCGATGATGCGGTTCTCAACCGCGCCATCCTCGTGCACCACAACAACCAGCGCGCGGTCGGGCGCCAGCGAAACAAACTCGACCTGGCGGAACGGGGCTTCTTTCTTCGGCGCGATGACGACACCGGCATGGCTCGACAGGCCGGACAACAGGCCGGTGGCCTGGCCCACCAGATCGTCGAACTGATGGCCCGCCTCCTCACATGCCGCCTCGATCGCCAGCCGTTCATCCGGCGACAAGTCGCCAAGCTGCAACAGGGCGTCGACATAAAGCCTGAGCCCGGTCTCGGTCGGCAGACGCCCGGCGCTTGTATGGGGTGATTCCAAGAGGCCGACCTCTTCCAGATCGGCCATGACATTGCGCACGGAAGCCGGCGACAGGGATGTGGTCAGCCGGCGCGAGATCGTGCGCGAGCCAACGGGTTCGCCCGTCTTGACGTATTCATCGACGATGATGCGGAAAATTTCCCGCGATCGCTCGTTCAGTTCCTGGATCATCAGCCCAATCTTCGCCCGCTCGTCAGCCGGCAACAGAACACCGATACGGCGCAGATCATGTAGGGCGACGGCCGCTCAGCGTCAACGGCACACACTCTGACGCTAAATTGCGTCTTTTCCGAGTGTCTGACGTCACGGGTTCGCTTTACCTTGGCAGAAAAGACGCTAGGTTGGCGCGCTTCTCTCAAACCCTTGAGGCCCATCGCATGAATCGTCCGTCGGGGCGCGCCAAAGACCAGTTGCGCGCGATTGTTCTGGAGACCGGTTTTTCCAAGCACGCCGAAGGCTCGTGCCTGGCCCGTTTCGGCGATACCCACGTGCTGTGCACGGCGAGCGTCGAAGAGCGGGTGCCGCCTTGGTTGCGGGACCAGGGACGCGGCTGGGTCACGGCCGAGTACGGCATGCTGCCGCGCGCCACCAACACCCGAACCGACCGCGAGGCCACGCGCGGCAAACAGTCCGGCAGGACCCAGGAAATCCAGCGTCTGATTGGCCGCAGCATGCGCGCGGTGACCGACCTGAAGGCGCTCGGCGAGCGTCAGGTGCGGCTCGACTGCGATGTCATCCAGGCCGATGGCGGCACGCGGACCGCGGCCATTACCGGCGGCTACGTCGCGCTCCACGTGGCGATGCAGGGCCTGGTCGACCAGGGCCTCCTGAGTGAGCTTCCGCTGATCGGCCAGGTCGCCGCCATCTCGTGCGGTATCTGGCAGGACCAAGGAGTCCTTGACCTGGACTATGCCGAGGACAGCACGGCGGAGGCCGATGCCAACTTCGTCATGACCGGCGATAGCGGGCTGGTCGAGGTGCAGGCGACCGCCGAGGCCGATCCGTTTTCGCGCCAGGCTTTTGTCGAACTGCTCGACCTCGCGACCGCCGGCATTGCCGAACTGACCGCGATCCAGCGCCAGGCGCTCGGACTCTGACACCATGGCCCTTATCTGGCCCGACAGCCTGGTCATCGCCAGCCACAACGAAGGCAAAGTAGCCGAGATAAGGGAGCTGCTGGCCGGTCTGGGCGGCGATGTCGTCTCGGCGGCGGAACTCGATCTCGACGAGCCGGAAGAAACCGGCGACAGCTTTGAGGCCAACGCGCTCCTGAAAGCCCACGCCGCCGTCAAGGGTTCCGGCTTGCCGGTGCTGGCGGATGATTCCGGCCTTGCCGTCGAGGCCCTTGGCGGCGCGCCCGGTATCAGAAGCGCGCGCTGGGCCGGGCCCGACCGCGACTTCAGCGCCGCGATGGCGCGCGTCGAACGTGAACTCGCGGACCACACCAATCGCCGGGCCGCCTTCGTCTGCGTCCTCGCCATCGCTTGGCCCGGCGGCGAAGCCCATTGTTTCGAGGGTCGCATCGAAGGCACGCTGACCTTTCCGCCCCGGGGCGATCGCGGTTTCGGCTACGACCCCATCTTCATCCCGGACGGCTACGCCATCACATTCGGCGAAATGGATCCGACGGAAAAAACCGCCATCAGCCACCGCGCGCTGGCGTTCGCCAAACTGGTCGCCGCGTTCGCCTAGAGACAGCTATCCATCGGCTCGGGCGGCGTGGAGCATGGAGAGAAGCGCTTTGACCAGCGTGTCTTCGAGGGTCGAGAGTTCACCCGTCCTGGCGAAGATGCCGAACTCAAGATCCGGCGGTGGCGGCAGACCATCGAACTCGGTGAGCACCCGCATGGCCGGGCGGTGCGCGTCGCGGACGAGATTGCCGATACCGAGCCCGGCTTCGATCGCGGCGACCTTCGACTCAACCGTGTCGGTGCCGTAGGCGATCGTCCAACGCAGCCCTCTGTCCTGAAGCCGTTCGAGAATGCGTTGTTCCCAGGAAATCAACGAATCATCTTCTTCGCCGACGATCATCACCAACGGCAGCGGCCGTGAGAGATCGAGCTGGAAGTCCGCGCCGGCCACCCACTGATAGGTCTCGCGCCAACACGAAAGCGGCCTGAGCGTCGTGAACTCGGTTGCCGCGAGCGCCAGATCCAAGGCGCCTTTCCTGAGCAGGCCCTCCAGCTTCGGGCTGTGCGAGACGACCACCCGCATGGTCAGGTGCCGCCGGACATCGGAAAACTCGCGCAGCAGTTTAGGCAGGCGGCCCAACGCGAAGTCGGGCGCCAGGCCAAGCCGCACCGACGCCGGCAGACTCTCTCCGTGCAGCTTTTCGTTCAGCTCGTGGCACAAACGAAGCATTTGCTCGGCATGGTCGGCAACGACGCGGCCTTGGCGTGTCAACGTCACGCCCCGGGCGTGGCGGTCAAGCAGCCGGTGGCCGAATCTGTCTTCCAGTTTGGCGATCTGGATGCTGATCGCCGATTGCGACAACAGCAGTTCGCCCGACGCCTCGCTCATGGAGCCGCGGCGCGCGACGACCAACAGGGTATGCAGATAGTCGAGGTCCGGCAGCGGGTCCCGCATGATCGTGATATTATAAACATTAATATCTTCTTTTGAATATTTGAATTTGATCAATGCCTTGGGTCCGCGCCAAGCTCTGAAAGCGCGGTTGGTCCGACAGATCGGAGATCACGGCATGGCAATGGCAAGGTTTGGACGAGACGCCAGCCAGGACGCCATCCTGGCCTCGCTTCATCGGGACGGGGTGGTCGTTCTGGATCACCTGATTGCCGGCGATGTTGTCGATCGGCTCATCGACGATGTGCAGCCGGAGCTCGACCGGACACCGGCGGCCGGTGGCGAATTTTTTGGCGGCGCCATGAAACGGGTGCATGGCCTCGCCGCCAAGTCATCCGCCGCCGGCGATATCATCGCCGACCCCATGCTTGGCGCGCTGGCTGACGCGGTCCTGCTGGACAACTGCAAGGCCTATCAGGTCCAGGTTCTGGGCATACTGCAGGTCTGGCAAGGCGGCCAGCTGCAGCCCCTGCATCGCGATACCGGCGTCTACCAGCCATATGTCGAACTTGAACCCGGCGATAAGGAAATCCTGTTGTCGTTTATTGTCGCCGGGACGGATTTCACGGCCGAGAACGGTGCGACCCGCATGGTGCCCGGCAGCCACACGTGGCCGCGCGACCGCACGGCGACCGAGGACGAGGTCGTCCTGGCGGAGATGGCCAAGGGCTCGGTTGTGGTCTGGCTGGGATCGCTGCTGCACGGTGCCGGCATCAACCAGACCGACACACCCCGCTCGGCCATCGTCTCCGGTTTCTCGGTCGGCTGGCTGCGCCAGGAGGAGAACCAGTATCTCTCCTGCCCGCCCGACAAGGCCGCCGACCTGCCGCCGCGGGTCCAGCAGCTTCTGGGCTATCGCGCCCACACGCCCGTGCTCGGCTGGTCCGAGGACCGCGACCCCGAACTTTTGCTCGGCCCGCGCAAGGCCAATCACGAAGCCGAAGGCTATGACGCCCAGGACCTGCAGAACGTCTAGGACCGTCCGGCAAATCTAGGTTCCCTGCGCCGGCTCGGTTATGGTCGCGCCGATGACGGCCCTGCCCGAAACCAGTCAAGCGTATCTGAACGACGCCGATGATCCCGGCTTCGGCATCTATGTGCACTGGCCGTTCTGTGAATCAAAGTGTCCGTACTGCGATTTCAACAGCCATGTGCGAGAGGCCGTCGACGACGAGCGCTGGGCACGCGCCTTGGCGGCCGAGATTGATTTCATGGCGGCGCTGGCACCAGGGCGCACGGTCGACAGCGTCTTCTTCGGTGGCGGCACGCCGTCGTTGATGACCGTGTCAACGGTCGAGACCGCACTGGACAGCATCGCGAAACGCTGGCCGCTGGCCGGCGATGTCGAAATCACGCTGGAAGCCAATCCCGGGTCCGTCGAGGCCGGCCGGTTCGCCGGCTATGCAGCAGCCGGTGTCAACCGCCTGTCGATCGGCGTCCAGGCGCTGGATGACGACGCCTTGCGTCTGCTGGGACGCCGTCACAACGTGGCCGAAGCCCTGCGCGCGCTGGACCTCGCCAACCAAAGCGTCAAGCGGACCAGCTTCGACCTGATCTATGCGCGGCCCGGTCAGACACCCGACCAGTGGCAGGCGGAATTGGAACGCGCTCTCGGTTTCGGCACCGAGCATCTCTCGCTCTATCAACTGACGCTTGAGCAGGGCACCCGCTTCTGGACGCTCGCCCAGCGCGGCGAGCTCGTCGTGCCCGACGACGACCACGCCGCCGACCTCTATGCGCTGACCCAGACGATGACCGCGGCGGCGGGCCGGCCGGCCTATGAAATCTCCAACCACGCCCGGCCTGGCGCGGAAAGCCGTCACAACCTGATCTATTGGCAGTCCGGCGACTGGGTCGGCGTTGGACCGGGCGCCCATGGCCGCATGACAAAGGACGGTCTCACCGTGGCGCGTCGCCAGGAGAAAGTACCGGAGACGTGGCTCAGCGCCGTTGAAACGCGCGGCGACGCCACCGCCGAAGTCCTTGAGATCGGCCAGCGCGAACGCATCGAGGAAGTCCTGATGATGGGACTGAGACTGACCGGCGGTCTCTCCGACGCGACGATACGCCGGGCGGCCGGGGTCGGCTTGGATCAGGCGGTCGCGCCGGAACGGCGTGCGCGTCTTATCGCCTCAGGCCACCTGGAACCACGGGATGATGCGCTATGTCTGACACCCCAGGGCCAGCCGTTGCTGAACAGTGTGCTGCGACAACTGTTGGTCTGAATGGTCAGGAGATCTAGTGGGTCTCCAGCCACGACACCACCGGGCCGGCGAAGCTGGTCGGCGCCGGGCTGACAATGCGGAAGCCGCCCCGTTCGATCTCGACAACCGCCAATCCACGTTCGGGCACGCCGTTGGTCTTGAAGCGGAACAGGCCCTCGACACCGCCGAAGCCGCGCCAATCGGTCAACGCGGCATCGCTGAAATCGCCCGAGACGCCGTTGCGCATCAACGCCGCGGCCAGCGCCACGGCGTCATAGGTCAGGGTTGCCAGCCGGGGTGCTTCCTCGCCGTAGGTCTCTTCATAGCGCGCGAAGAACCACTCGCGCCGGTCCGACGGCGTGGTGGCGAACCAGGCACCCGCCAAGCCGGGCTCGGTCAGCAGCGTGGGATCTTCCCAGCTCGACAGTCCGAGGATCCGGACACTGCCGGGATCGACCCCATAGAACGAGAGATAACCGGCAAGGGTGCGCAGCTCGGCGCCTGATTCCGGCAGGAACAGCGCGTCGAAATCGAGCGTGCCGGCGATCTCCATCGTCTTCAGCCGTTCGATGGCCGCGCGCGAGACCTCATCATTCTGGGCCTGGAGCTCGGCGATCTGCGCGTTCAGTGCGGCGCGCCGGCCGTCATAGCTGGTGAAGCTCCGCACCACGTCGGCCAGATCCTGGGACGCGGGGTCATAAAACGAGACGCCGACAACCTCGACGCCATGGGTTTGGGCGGAATCGCGGAACGCCTGCACCATCTGGGAGCCGAACGACCCGCCGGGCGCCAAGGTGGCGAAGCGCGTGTAACCCTGTTCGGCGGCATAGCCGACAACACGGTCGACCTGCTGGAACGGATCGAGGCCCATGATGTAGGCGCCGTTGATCGCCGCGCGCCGGTCCGATGACAACGAGATCATGTTGATACCCGCCTGCCGGGCGACCCGTGATACCGCTTCGACATCGGTCGCGAACAGCGGGCCGACGATGAGATCCGGCCCGGCCGCGACGACGTCACGCGCGGCGTTCTCCGCGCCCATCGCGGTGCCTTCGGTATCGCGGACGATCAGCTCCAGATCGGGGCTGTTGATGTCGAACAAGGCAAGCGCTGCCGCATCGGCCATCGCCTGTCCCAGATCGGCATGCTGGCCCGTCAGCGGCAGCAGCAGGGCAATGCGTTTGACACCCGGCGCGGCGACGCCATAGGGCGTCAGCTCTTCGGGTGGCAGCGCGTTTTCGTCGACGATGACGGCCGGTTGGTCGAGAATGAGCGGCTCGGTGATCTCGGGCCGTTCGTCGACCGGCGACGTCTCCACCTTGGTCGGCTTGGCTTGACACGCAGCCAGCGCCATGAAGAGTGCCAGACTGATCGCCAGCCATGACACGCCGCGCCACCCCAACCGTTCCGCCCCAAAACACACTGCCATCGTGGTCACCATCCCTTTGCTCCGCGAACCTAACGGTCTGTCGCGGCGGAGTAAATCGCCGGTCCATGATAACTAGATTATCGGCGGAACTGTGGCTTGAGAGACCTTGACCACAACCGACAAACGCCGGCGCGCGGAGGGTTTCGGCCGCTTCGGCGAAGCAGTGGCGGTCTGGCTGCTGCGTCTGAAGGGATATCGGATCGTCGAACGGCGCGCCCGCACGCCGGCCGGCGAGATCGACATCCTGGCGCGCCGCGGCCATGTCCTGGCGGCCGTCGAGGTCAAGGCACGCCGTATCCCGAGCGAGGAGATTGTTACCGGCCGTCAGCAACAAAGGATCGTGCGCGCGCTCGAAAGCTACGTCGCATATCGGCCACAGTTCCAAGGCTTTACTTGGCGCATCGATCTGATCGTCGTCAGGCCCTGGCGTTTGCCGCGCCACGAGGTCGACGCTTGGCGCGACGATCGGTGAGTTTTGGGTTATCTTGTATGTTGTGCGCGTGAGGGTACCCAAGATATAGAAATGTCCGAGGATGGTGCGGGAATGTCGGCCATGGCGTTGCGTAGTCTGATCACGCTTTTGGTTTTGATGGCGGGCGCCCTGTCGCTGAGTGCTTGCGGGCCCGGGATCTGGCTTGGTGTTGGCGCCAAGGCCGGCGTCGCGGTCGCCGAAGAACGTTCGCTCGGCGATCAGGTCGAGGATGCGACCTTGAAGGTCGAGATCAGTGAGCGCCTGTTCCGCTATAGCGAAGAACTGTTCCAGGACGTTTCCGTCGACGTCACTGAGGGTCGCGTCTTGCTGGCCGGCGTCGTCGCGACACCGGAAGACCGGGTCGACGCGGTACGCCTGACCTGGCAGGTTGACGGCATCAAGGAGGTCGCGAACGAGATCCAGGTCACCGAAGGCGGCATCGGGTACTACGCCGACGACGTCTGGATCTCGACCCAGCTGCGCAACGATCTGTTGTGGGACAAGGACGTCGCTTCGATCAACTACAACGTCGAAACGGTGCACGGCATCGTCTACCTCACCGGCATCGCCAAATCGCAGGCCGAGTTGAACCGGGTTGTCGCCCACGCCCGTACGATCCCCAAGGTGCGCGATATCGTCAGCTACGTCCGCGTGTTGCCGGCCTCGCAAGCGGCTGGATGACCGATACGGCGCGTTGTCGGGTCAACAAGTTTCCGCTTGATCCCATGAGGTGAGCTTGTGAAGTTGCCAAGAGCACGCGATCTGATCCGCGGCTTCACGTCGCGCTAGCTGCCATAACGGGAACCTGACATGAGCCTTGCGGTCGCGATCCAGATGGATCCCATCGAGACGATCGACATCGATGCCGACAGCACCTTTGTCCTGGCGCTGGAGGCGCAGGAGCGCGGTCACGGCCTTTACCACTATATGCCGAGCGACCTGATCTTCCGTGACGGCCGTGTCTCGGCCTATGCGCGCCCGCTTGTGGTGCGGCGCGAGAAAGGCAACCACGCGACGCTCGGCAAGGGACAGCTGATCGACCTGTCGATCATGGACGTGGTGCTGATGCGCCAAGACCCGCCCTTCGATATGTCCTACATCACCGCGACCCATCTCTTAGAGCACATCCATCCTGCGACCCTGGTGGTGAACGACCCGGCCCATGTGCGCAACGCCCCGGAGAAATTGTTCGTCACCCATTTCGACGGCGTGATGCCGCCGACGCTGATCACGTCGAACGCCGAGGCCGTGCGCGACTTTCGCGCCGATCACAAGGACATCATCGTCAAGCCGCTCTACGGCAACGGTGGCGCCGGCGTGTTCCACGTGACGCCGGACGACGAGAACCTGAACGCGCTCCTGGAAATGTTCACGGCGATGTACCGCGAACCGGTCATCGTGCAGCGCTACCTGCCGGAGGTCCGGGCGGGCGACAAGCGCATCATCCTGATCGATGGCAAGCCGGCCGGTGCGATCAACCGGGTGCCGCCGGCAGGTGAAGCCCGCTCGAACATGCACGCCGGCGGCAAACCGCTGGCCGCGACACTGACCAAACGCGAACGCGAGATCTGCGATGCCATCGCGCCGGCGCTTGTCGAGCGCGGCCTCATCTTTGTCGGTATCGACGTCATCGGCGACTATCTGACCGAGATCAACGTGACGTCACCGACCGGTTTGCAGGAGATCAACCGGTATGACGGCGTGAAGCTGGAGGCTGATATCTGGGACGCGATCGAGAAGCGGCGCAACGGCCGCTAACCACGATCCGCTCTCGCGGTCACGACTTGGTCTTGACCACCAGTTCCTGGAGTTCGCCAAGCGCCTGATCAATCGCGCGATCAACCTCGTCGAACAATGTTCGAGACGCGGTGACTTCCGCCGCTTGCGCGGCTTTTTGCAGCTTGTCGCATAGCTCTGACGTCGCGAGAGCACCCAGGCTGCCGGAGACCGACACCAGCATATGAGCCGACCGATAGAGTGCCTCGAAGTCGCCGCTGGCAAGCGCGGTGCGCATGGCTTCGCGGTGATGATTGGCGTGGTCGGTGAAGTCGCGGATGAAATGGCTGACCTTCTGCCAACCTATCGCGTCCGCCAGCGACCGCAGGGTCTCGTGATCCAAAACGGGAGCATCCGATACCTGCATGTCACCGGCTGAGGTCTTGACGTGGGATTGGGGGTTGGCGTGAGTCACCGTTGTTCTCTTGGTGGTCAAGACCGCGTCACCCCTTTCATGTGGTGCGGCCATCATAGGCGACCATTGACGGTCGTCACAGTACCGAGATGTTGATGATCTCTTTGGATCGATTCCGGCTCACGCGAAATCGGCGCTAGCCGACTAAACCTTCAACACCCTAGCGGTCCGCTCCGGTCGGCAGCGGTTCGGGCGCCGGCGGTTCATCCAACGTCGTGATGCGTTCCGGCACCGCCTGTCTGCGTCGTCGGAAAATGAACACGGCGGGGATCAGGGCAAGCGCCATCAGACAGGTCGCGAAGAACGCATTGTTATAGGCGATCATCACCGACTGTCGATGGATCTCCGCCTCCAGCATGGCGAGGGTGGCGGGGTCGGCAAGATCCATGGCGCGCTCGATCGGGCCATAACCGAACAACTGATTAAACGGATGGATCGCTTCGGTCAGGATCGAGTGATTGATTTGCGAATCCCGGCTGTGTTGGCCGACGATCGCGGCGACACCGACCGAACTGCCCAATTCGAAGACCAGGTAGAACAGCGCATAGCCCTGGTCCTGATTGCGTTTGGCGAGACCGGAGAGCGTCAACGTGCTGAGCGGCACCCAGATGAAACTGCCGCCGAAACCTTGGATGGCATTGGTCCACATGACGTCCGTGGCGCGCACTTCGACGGTCCACTGCGCCATGTACCAGGCCGGCACCGCCATCAGCACCAGACCGAAGGTGATCATGAAGCGGGGGTTGATCAGATGCGCGATGCGCCCGACCAGGATCAGGCCAAGCAGGATGCCGCCACCACGCCACATCATCATCCTGCCGGTCTCGACCGGCGGGTAACCGCCGATCTGCTGCAGCATCAGCGGCATCAGGAAGTTGGGCAACACGATCAACGCGCCGATGACGGCGATGAAGACGATGCCGGTCATGTAGTTGCGGTCGAGAAACAGCGCGCGGTCGACGAACGGGTTCTTGGCGAACACCGTGTGGACGGCAAACAGGTAGAGCAGAATGCAGGCCGCCATCATCTCGATGATGACTTCGGCGGAATCGAACCAGTCCTGGCGTTCGCCGCGCGCCAGCGCCAGTTGCAGCAGGCTGGCGCCCAACACAAGGGTCGTGAAGCCAACCCAGTCGAAATGTCTGGTCTTGTCTGCGGGTGTCGAGGGCACAAAGATCGCGGCACCGATGAAGGCGATGATGCCGACCGGGATCGTGATGTAGAAGACCCACGGCCAGCTGTAGTACTCCAGGATAAAACCGCCGCCGATCGGGCCGGCGACGCTGCCCAGCATGACGCCGATGCCCCAGATCGAGGTCGCCTGGCCGTGACGTTCCGGCGGGAAGGCATCGACCACGATGGCCTGGCCCAGGGGAATCAGCGACGCGCCGACCAGACCCTGGGCAAAGCGCCAGATCGATTCCTCGATCAGCGTCGTCGCCATGCCGCAACCGACAAGCGAAATCGTGTAACCGGCGGTGGCGAACAGAAAGAGGTTCTTGCGCCCGAAACGCGCCGAGAACCAGCCGGTGCTGGCGGTCATCACCGCCGAACCGACCATGAAGGCAATCAGGACCCAGGCGATCTGATCGCTGGTGGTCGAGAACGTGCCCTGCATGTGGGGCAACGCGACCGCCACCACGGTCCAGGTAAAATCGTAAGCCGTCGTTGCCAGCGTGGCGAAGGTAACCAGCAGGACAAATCTAAGGCCGGTCGGGCGCGCCGGCGTCGCAGGCGCCGGCGCAGCGACCGCAACGTCGCTGGCGCTCACTGACTCGGCAGGACGTCGGCCAGAACGCCCTGCACGATGCTGCCGAGATCGCGGGTGTGGCCGGTGTCGATGCTGACCGAGACGGTCATGCCCGAACGCAGGCGCGAGAGGTCGTGGTCCGGCTCAAGTTCCAGGCGCAGCGGTACGCGCTGCACGACCTTGACCCAGTTGCCGGTCGCGTTCTGCGGCGGCAGCAGGGCGAACTCGGCGCCGGTCGCCGGGCTGATGCCGGCGACCGTGGCGCGCCATTCTTCGTCGGGAAAGGCATCAACCACCACCGTCGCGTCCTGACCGGCTTCGACATGGGTCAGGTCGACTTCCTTCAAGTTCACCTCGACCCATGGCGCGCCGTTGGCGACCAGCGCGAACACCGGCTCGCCCGCCTCGACATATTCGCCACCCTCCAGACCGACATCGCTCAACAAGCCGCCGACCGGCGCGATCACCAGGGTGTGGGAAAGGTCGAGCGCGGCGCGGTCGCGCGCCGCCAGCGCGCTCATGTAGAGCGGGTGGACCTCAGGCGGCAGATCGGGGCTGCCGCCCATCTGCGCCAACACCATGTCGTTCTGCTGGGTCAGGACATCGATCTCGCGCCGGGCCATGGCGAGGTCGTGTTCGGCCTCCTCAAGCTTCGCGCGCGCGCCGATGCCGTCAGCCTCAAGCGAGACCTGGCGTTCGTACTCCAATGTTAGAAAACGAACGCGCTCGCGCGCCACGTTGATGGCGGCTTCTCCCTGGCGATACTCGGCGGCCAAGGACTGCAGGCGGTGCTTGATGTTCTGAAGGTCCGCCTCGGCCGCCGCCAGCGCGATGCCGAACGGCGCGGGGTCGATCTCGAACAGGAGCTGGCCTTCTTCGACCGACTGGTAGTCCCTGACATAGACCTCGGAGACCCGGCCATCGATCTCGCTGCCTATGTGGATGATCTCAGCCTTGACGTAGGCGTTCTCGGCGGTGACGTAGCGCCCGCCGCTGGCATAGAGCCAAGCGGCCACCACCAACACCGCGACCGGCACGCCGATCATGAGAATCGCGCGAAGGACAAATCGCCTTGTCCGCGCCACCAACGACATGTGCACTCCGCCCAACCTGCGCCCGGCGGACGCCTGGACTGGCGACCTGGCCGGCGAGGCTTCTTTTTTGCTTCCTATCGCGAAGCCCGGCCCTTGGCAATCAGCCTTACAGGTAGGGTCCGCGACCATTCCGGAGCCGAATTGGCGCTCCGCGTGGTAACGTCACGTCATGTCCGAACTCAGGGAGACCGACCTTTACCCGCCCGTCAAACGTTTTCTGGAGGGCCAGGGATACGAGGTGAAGGCCGAAATCGCCGATAATGACGTCGTCGCGATCCGCGGCGACGAACCGCCGGTGGTTGTGGAACTGAAGACCGCTTTCACCCTGGCACTTGTGTTTCAGGGCATCGGCCGTCAGAAACTCACCGATCAGGTCTATCTGGCCATCCCCGATCCCGGCCGCGTCTCGCACCGCTCGTTATGGGGCCGCCACTACCGCGACATCATCAAGCTGTGCGGTTTGCTGGGCCTGGGTCTGATGACGGTCGCCACCGGCAAGAAAGGCAACGGCCTGGTCGAGGTGCACCTGGACCCCGGCCCCTACCGGCCGCGCCAAAGCAAGGCCCGGCAGGCCATGTTGCTGGGCGAGTTCCAGCGCCGGGTCGGCGATCACAACACCGGTGGCAGCACAAGGCGCGGCATCGTCACCGCCTATCGCCAGGATGCGCTTCGCTGCGCCATGCATCTGCAAGAGACCGGGCCGTCGAAAGCCAGCACGGTTGCCGAGGCGACCGGTGTCGACCGCGCACGCGCCATCCTCTACCGCGACGTCTACGGCTGGTTCCAGCGTGTCGAGCGTGGCGTCTACGATCTGACCCCGGTCGGCGCCGAAGGACTCAAGACCTATGCCGACGCGGTCGCGGCACTGGCCTCGCAAGATACACCGACACCGTCCAGCTGATTGAGAAGGCGGTCGCGTCGCGAAGCAGGAGTTCGTGTTACTGTCGCCATGGTTGCGCAGGAATGAGGTGCATCATGAAGGTCGTCACCTACAACATCCAGTACACGCGCGGGAAAGACGATCGCTACGACGTCGAGCGCATCGTTGACGCGGTGAAGGGCGCTGACATCATCGCGCTGCAGGAGGTGGAGCGGTTTTTGGTCCGCACGCGCATGACGGACCAAGTTGAAGAGATTGCTGCCCTGATGCCGGACCTCTATTGGATCTACGGACCCGCGGTTGATCTGGCGGTTGTCGATGTGGGCGCAAGCGGCAAGGTGGACAACCGGCGAAGCCAGCATGGCAACATGCTGCTGTCGCGCTGGCCGATCGTGTCATCGCGCAACCACCTGATGCCCTTCATGGGGACGACAACCCATGACAATGCGCAGGCCTGTGCACTTGAGGGGGTCATCTCAACCGGCGACCGCACCGTTCGGTTCTATTCACTGCACCTGTCGCACCTTTCCGAGAAAGAGCGATTGGTGCAGGTCGACTGGCTGCTCGACCTTAACAGACGTGTATGGCTTGAAGGCGGTGTTTGGAACTTTGATCCAAGTCCACGCGGTGAGATAGACGTCGACGATGACCGCGTAGAGCTGACGCCACCGCCGATGCCATTCGACGCCGTCTATATGGGCGACTTCAATTTCCACGGCGGCGAGCCGCAGGACCCCGAGTACAGCAAGCTCGTCGGGCCGTTGGATCCGGACTACGGGCGGATCGGTTTTCGCGACACCCTGGTCGATGCCTGGACCGCCGCCGGCAACAAGGAGACCGACGGCATCACCTATCCCGCCAACGAACGCTACAGCAGCACCGACACCGGCTGGCGCCTCGACTATGTCTTTGTGACGCCGACGCTTGCGTCGTCGGTCAAGGCCGCGTGGATCGACAACGCTGCTCAGGGTTCCGACCACCAGCCCATGTGGGCCGAACTCGATCTTTGATCGACGGCTGCCCTAACGCCCCCGCCACACCGGCGGGCGTTTTTCGGTGAAGGCGCGCGGGCCTTCCTTGGCGTCGTCGCTGTTGTTGGCCAGCGCCTTGGCCGGCAGACCACCGGCTTCGTCCAGGTCATAGGCCGCTTGCGGTGTGAGCGCGCCGACCTTGGTTACCATCTGCTTCATGGCGGCGACAGAGAGCGGCGCTGAAGCGATGACGCGCTCGGCAAGCGCGTGAGCCGCCGGCATCAGATCGCCTCGGGCTACGACGTCGCTGACCAGTCCATAGCGCAGCGCGTCGGCCGCATCGATGCGCCGGCCCGTATAGAGCATGTCGACAGCCAGCGCGTGGGGTATCCGCTGGCACAGCCGTGACACTGACGCCGACGCCACGGTCAGGCCCAGCGTTGCCTCTGACAGAAAGAACGTCGCGTTGTCGGCGGCGATCATGAAATCGGCGGCCAGCGCGATCTCGAACCCGCCGGCGACGCAGGCGCCGTTGACGGCGGCGATCACCGGCTTCTCCAGGTCGAAACGCGACATCAGACCGCCGAAACCGCCGGGACCGTAATCCTGATCCTCATCCTCCGCGGTGGCGAGATCCCAGCCCGCCGAAAAGATACGCTCGCCCGCGCCGGTCAGGATCGCGACACGCAGGTCGGGATCAGCCTGGAAGTCGTCGAAGGCAGCCGCCATGGCGCGGCTGGTCTTGGCATCGATGGCGTTGGCCTTTGGCCGGTCAAGGGTGATGACGAGAACCTGGTCGTGGCGTTCCAGGCGAAGGGCTTCGGACATGGTGAGCTCCAAGAGTTTGTCGGTGCGGCGTCTGTGGTCAGTCTAAAGCAGGCCGCGGCGGTTACGGTCGGCCCAGACATAGAGCATGTCGAGACACAGGGTGGCGCCGGCCAGCGCGGTAATCTCGCTTTGATCATAGGCCGGGCAAACCTCGACGAGATCCATGCCGACCACATCGAGATCGACGAGGCTGCGGATGATCTGCAGAGCCGTGTTGGTGGTCATGCCGCCGACCACGGGCGTGCCGGTGCCCGGCGCGAAGGCGGGATCAAGACCGTCGATATCGAAGCTGACATAGACCTTGCGGTCGCCGATCACCTGTTTGATCCGTTCGCTGGTTGCGACGGGCCCGTTGTTGTTGACCCAGTCCGCACCCAGAACCTCGAAGGCGTGGCCGTCGCGGTCGTAGTCGGTGCGAATGCCGACCTGGACCGAGTGCGCCGGATCGACCAGGCCTTCTTGGACCGCGTGATAAAACATCGTGCCGTGGTTGTAGTCCTCGCCCTTGTAGGTGTCGGTGTGGGCGTCGAAATGCAGCAACGAGACGGGCCCGTGATGCCGGGCGATCGAACGCAGCAGCGGCAGCGCGACATAATGGTCGCCGCCAAAACTCATGACACGTTTACCGGCCGTCAGGATTGCGTCGGTGCGCTGTTCGACACCTTCGACCATGGTGGCGGGAACGCCGGTCTGGCCGTAGATGTCGCCGGCGTCTTCGACCTTCAGCGCCGATTTGAGTTCGAACGTCCAGGGCCAGCGTGCCTCTTCAAACGACAGATTGGGCGAAACGAGGCGTATCGCGCGCGGTCCCTCACGGGTACCGGCGCGCCCGACCGTCGCAAGGTCGAACGGAATCCCTTGAATGATGACATCGGCCTTCGACGTCGCGACATCGGTGCATGACGGAAAACCCATGAACGTCGAGACGAGTTCATAGGCGGGAAGGTCGGCGTCGATTTCGGTCATGGCGGGTTTCCCGAGGCAATGTGATCGACCGAAGCCAACCTAGAGCAAGATCGGCCGCGATTGAATGAGTCGACGGCGCAAACCTGTTGCGCCGCGCGCGCCAACCATCAAACCTGGGGCTCATCGTCACCACACCGTTCAACCAGGAGACCGCCATGACAGCGGACCTCGACTTCTCACGCCTCGACGAACTCGGCGCGCTTTCGGTTCCCGAATGGTCGCGGGGCGTTTGGCGTCGAACCTTCGGCCGCTATCCCGGCCGCGACGACAAGATGACCGAGGTGATCTGGATCCAGACGCCGACGCTCTATGCGGATATCCGTGTCGCCGCGCCCGACGATCCCTCGCCCGAGGCCAGGGACGAAGGGTTCGCCGGCTGGCTCGATGTCGCTGATCAGGTTTGCACCTGGCACCGGCCGGTCGACCTTCACCCCCGGCCGGAAGGCGGCGACCAGGGCGCCATGTATCTGGACAACGATGTCATGATCGAGGTCGGCCTTTTGGCCAATTACATGGAGGAGTATCAACGGATCGATCCGGCGACCCGCTGCTTTGCGGCGTCGCGCGGCACCTTTACCACCTCTGACGGCAAGGTGCGTTTCGCGCCGGACGGCCCGGTCGAGATCCTGGTCTCTGCAGGCCCGCATGTCATCCACGCCCGGCGCGACGGTGCGAGCGGGCTGCGCTATGGCCGTTTCGACGGACCTGATCATGCCGTCCGGTTTGATAGGTGTGTCGGCGACAACGCCGTGCTGGCGGGAGGGGGTGGACCGTGGACCGTATGGACAAACGAACTCGACGACGAGATGGGTGAATATCTCGTCGATCAGGTAGCGCGGTAAGTCGTCACGCCTGTTTGCCCGCGCGCATGCGAAGATAGCTGACCACACGATCGTTCAGGAGCTGGTAGTTGTCTCTCAGATAAGGCGTGTAGGCGATGTTCGAGAAGTCGAAAAGATTCATGGCCGCGTTGGCCTCGAAGACGACGGGTCGACCATCGCGATCGATGGCGAAGTCGAAGCCTAGGACATCAAGCGGTGTCTTGGCGAGCAGCGGGGCGAACACCTGGCTGCGGTCGAAACCCAAAAACTTGTCGGGGTCGGCGATGAAGGACTGCTCAACCTTGTCAAATCCGCGTTCGTGCCAGACGGGCTCGCGCCGCAAGTTTTCATGGGACTGAAAGCCGAAGTAGGTGTTGACCTTATCCGGCAGGATCTCGCCACCGACAACGGCGGCCCGGCATTGATGCGCGATGCCATCTTCGTTTCTACATTCGTGATACTGGATGATGTAGCTCTCTTTGATATCCGGCGAGGAGATCTGCTCGCGTAGCGAATCGGAGTCGTCGATCAGGCGCATGCCCTCGCCCAGATTCGTGTGTGCCGGTCGTAACAGAACAGGCCAGATGAAGTCCGATTCAACCTCCGCCAGAATTTGGTCAACCGGTGTCTCCGCCGGCGAGAAACGCCGCGTGCATGGAAACACAAAGCTTGTTTCATTGTCGAACTTGCGACTGTTGTCTTCCCGGCCGCACTGAGCCACCGCTTCGGCAGGGTTGACGACGGTGACGCCGTCAAACGCGGCTACTATTTCGCCATAGTGGTCTTGTGTCTCGTCATGGACGAGCTCTTTGACCGCTAGGTTGTTGACAATGATATCCGGGCGCGGTCCGGACCTCGCCAACCGACTAGCCGTGCCGCTCGACACAGGTGCGTGCACGACGCGTAGATCCGGTCCCGTCAGATAGGCGATAAAGTTGTGCTCCTGGTACTGACCGAAATCTCCGCGCATGAAAAAGGCCGGACTGGCGAACTCAAGCACGAGAACCGTCAGGCCGGCACCTTCATGGTGATTACTTGGCGCGCGAACGCTGAACGGCTTGAGATCCAAGGCCCGCTCAACCTCGACCATGGCGCCGGCGTTGTCGCCCGCACCGCATCGCGCGACCGACAGCAAGGCCACAGTATCGAAGTGATCGGCCTCGGCAGCATCGGCTTCGTGCAACACGGGCACGGCTTCGTCATAGCGTTCCAACTGGCAGAGCGCGGCGCCGAGCAGACGCGCGTTGGCTGTCTGGGTCACGCCGAGATCACGCGCGCGTTGCGCCGCCTCGGCCGCCTCATCCAGCCGTGCACTTCTCCAGTAGAGCCCGGCCAAGCGATGATGGAGCGATCCGTCGTCGCCATGACGCGACACGACGGCCTCCAGCTTGGCAATGGCGCTCTCATAATCCGACTGCGCGACGCAGACATCGGCGAACAGGAGGGCCGCAAACGTGCTCGTCGGAAAGCGTGTTGAGAGCGCATCGACCGCCTTTCTGGCGGCATCAAGCCGGCCCCGGCGCAGATGGACATAGGCGGCGACATAACCGGCCGCCAAACTGTTCGCGTGTTTCGACCGCAGCGCCTTGACGACCGTGTCCGCCGCCTGATCCTTCTTGGCGCGTAGCGCGATATCGACGGCGAGACGCGCGATCTCGGCCCGATCCGGGTTCTGAACCGCGAGCGTTCGCGCGGCCATCACCGCATCCGCGACCTTGCCGTCGTCTTCAAGCTTGAGGATCTCGTCGATACGCCGGAACAACGCCTGCGGCGGCATCGCCTGTGGTGCAGGGGGTCTGGTCTTAAGGTTGCGTTTCTTCGGCACGCGACTGTTATCCTTGTTGGCGGACTCGTCATCGGCACAATGGCCCCGACAAGCTTCGTCGTTTGCCGGGAACGGCCGCACGGCATTGAACGACCAGTGTGTCGCGCATTAAGCGGCACGAGTAGTGATGGTTGCCGCAGGAAGGGCTTTCTACCCCTTTTGTCGCAGCCAAAACAACTGGACCCAGGCGCTCAACCCGTTAGCCTCGCGCCATGGTTGCGCACGTGACGACGGTTGCCCTGGCGGGCATCCAGGCGGTGCCGGTGGAGGTCCAGGTCTCCGTTGCCGCCGGCATGCCGTCCTTCGCCATCGTCGGACTGGCCGATAAGGCCGTCGCCGAGAGCCGGGAACGGGTGCGCGCCGCGCTCGGCGCCATTGCGCTGGCCCTGCCGCCCAAACGCATCACGGTCAACCTCGCGCCGGCCGACCTGGTCAAGGAAGGCAGCCATTATGATCTGCCCATCGCCGTCGGCTTGATGGTCGCGCTGGGCGCGCTGCCCGCCGATGCCGCCGAGGAATATCTCGTGCTCGGCGAACTGGGACTGGACGGGCGCATCAGCCCGGTCGCCGGCGTGCTGCCGGCCGCGATCGCCGCTGCGAGGGCCGAGAAGAACCTGATCTGTCCGGCGGCCAACGGCTCGGAAGCCGCCTGGGCCGGCGCGGTCGAGGTGGTGGCGCCCGATCACCTGCTGGCCCTGGTCAATCACTTGCGGGGCACCCAGGTTCTGGCGCCGCCCGAGCCACAACTTGCCGACGACACCCGCGACGCGCCGGATCTCAAGGACATCAAGGGCCAGGAGGCGGCGAAGCGGGCGCTGGAGATCGCCGCGGCCGGCGGCCACAACCTCTTGATGATCGGCCCGCCCGGCGCCGGCAAATCGATGCTGGCCCAGCGCCTTGCCGGCATTCTGCCGCCGCTGGCACCGGAAGAGGCGTTGGAGACGAGCCTGATCGCGTCGGTCGCCGGCGAACTCGCGGGCGGCCGGGTCAGCCGGCGCCGGCCGTTCCGCGATCCCCATCATTCCGCCAGCATGGCGGCCTTGGTCGGCGGTGGCATGAAAGCCAAGCCGGGCGAGGCGGCACTCGCCCATAACGGTGTTCTCTTTCTGGACGAACTGCCGGAGTTCCAGCGCCAGGTGTTGGACGCGCTGCGCCAGCCGGTCGAGAGCGGCGAATGCGTCGTCGCGCGCGCCAACCATCACGTCACCTATCCCGCGCGTTTCCAACTGGTCGCCGCCATGAACCCCTGTCGCTGCGGTTATCTCTCCGACCCCGAACGTGCCTGCAGCCGCGCGCCACGTTGTGCCGCCGATTACCAGGCGCGTATCTCAGGCCCGATGTTTGACCGCATCGATCTGCACGTGGAGGTACCGGAGGTCGCGGCTGCCGATCTCGCCCTGCCGCCGCCCGCCGAGGGTTCAGCGGAGGTCGCCCGCCGCGTCGCCGCCGCGCGCGCCACCCAAGCGGAGCGGTATCGCGATCAGCCCGGCCTGCTGATCAACGCGCGTGCCGACGGTGAGGTTCTTGACGCCATCGCCAAACCGGATGCGCCCGGCCAACAGCTTCTGAGCGATGCCACCGACCGCTTACGCCTTTCCGCGCGCGGCTATCACCGCGTGCTGCGCGTCGCCCGCACCATCGCCGATCTTGCCGGCGCCTCATCGGTCGGGCGCGTGCACCTGGCCGAGGCACTCGGCTACCGGCGGATCATACTGGAGCGTTAGGGCCGGACGCGTTTGGCAAGGCCGGCGATGGGACCGGGCGCCGCCGCCCGGTCCCGGGCATCGGTATGAGACCGATCAAGATTTCAGGAACCGGCCATCGCCTGATCGACCATGGGCTGCCAGACATCCTGATTGTTGTCCAACCACTCCGCCGTCGCGTCCATGAGATCGACACCGTCGTTGTCGACCCGGCCCATCAACTCTTCCTGGGTCGCGTTGTCGACCGTGAAGTTCATGATGAAGCGCGATGCCACCGGCCACTTGTCAACCATGCCGGGCCAACCGGCCTTGAAGACGCGCGGCTTTTGCAGGCTGTACTTGTTGACCAGGTCTTCCGGGATCTCGACCCAGCCGTGGTCGTTGTCGAAAAGGGCCCAATGGGGCGCCCAGAACATCATGACCAAGGCCGACTGACGCGCCACCGAGGATTTGAGCTCGGCCACGAGCGCACCTTCGCTGCCCGCGGGAACAACGTCGAAAGGCAGACCTTCTTCGCGCACCAGGTCGCCGCCACGGCTTTGCCATTCGGCCGGATAGTCGAGATAACGTCCGTTTGGAACGGTCTCGGCCGTCGAGAAAATCTCCGAGCAGCCCAGGAACGCATCCCAATCGGGAAGCCCAGGGCACAGTTCTTCAACGTGTTTGGGGTAGAGCCAACCTTCGCGGGCGTCGATGCCGACCTCACCAAGGTCGATGACCTCGCCTTTTTCGATCAGCGACGGCCACATCTCGCCGAGGTTGTTGTCCCATAACTCCGGCGCATAGGTGATTTCACCTTCGGCTACCGCCGGCGCCATGGCGATCGCGCCGATCGCGACATACTCAATGTTGTAACCCATGCGCTGCAAAATCTGACCGGCCAAGGCCGCGTTGATCGTCTCACCCGTCCAGTTGTTCATGGGAATGATGATCGGATCGTCGGACTCAGGCACGTCTGCCAGTGCGCCGCCGGACAATGTCAGAACCACGATGGCGCTTGCCAACATGCTCAAGGCCAATCTTCTGGCGTAATCCATGGAAACCTCCGGTTTGTTAGCTGTCATGTCGCAATTTCAGACCAGAGTGCTCGTATCGGCATTGACTTGGTTACAATCTGGTCTGATACTGGTCCTATGGAAGATCCAACTAACATGGACGGCCTGACCGCGCAAGTTCTGCGCTATGACGACGTCGCCCAGCGCATTGAGCGAGAGATCAGCGATGGCAACTTGAGCGAAGGAGATCGTCTGCTCGGCGAGCGGGAGCTGGCGCAGGTTTTGGGCGTCAGCCGGGTCACCGTTCGCCGCGCCTTGGCGAAGCTAAAATCGCGTGGCCTGGTCAAGTCCGACGAAACCCGGGGCTGGTTTGTCAAAAAGGCCGCCGTGAAAGAGCAAAACGTGCTCCGCAGCTTCACGGAACTGGCCAAGCTTCGCGGCATGACAACGCGATCGCATGTCGTCTCCCTGCAGGTGCGCGAAGCGACGATCGAAGAGTTCGAGCTGTTCAAAATCGGGGCCGGCGCGATGGTATTCGAGATCGAACGCACCCGGTTCATGAACGCAGAACCGATCGCCCTTGAGGTAAGCCGGGTTCCACAGATGCGTTGCCCCAACCTCGCCAACGCCGATCTTGAAAACGGGTCGCTGCACGCGGAACTGAGACGGGCCGGTGCCGCCCCGATGCGGGCGGACTATACACTGACCGCCAAAGCCGCGACCGCTGAGGAAGCGGCGATGCTGGAACTTTCTCCTGGAGCGCCGTTGTTTGTCGCCAACGCGATCGCGCGAGACGCGAGGGGCGACGCCGTCGAAATCAGCTATTCGCTGTTTCGAGCCGATCGCTACAGTTTCAACACGACCCTTGCGGCCCAATGAGTGGCCGCGGTGACCTGTCCGGATGTTGACACGGGTCAGTCGGGATCGTGCGCGGCGCGGAGGAACGTGGCGTTGCGGCACCGTGCCGATGGTCGACAAGCCCGGCCGGCACGCCATACCGATCCAACCCGTACGTTCGAATTCGTAATGCGAGGGACCAACGACCATGGCCTATAGAAGTTCTCCGCGGCCCAACTTCAAGGAGCCGACGGCAATCCCCTATGCCGAGGTTACCCGCTATCTGTGGGGCGATGACGAAGCCGGTCGGGTCAATGACTGGATTTACGCGTCGAGCGAAAAGATCCACCAGCTTGTCTTTGGGGTGCCGGCAGGTGGTGGGTTTCGTCATTCGGAGTCGTTTCGCACCATCTTCGGCGCCGACGAGGTACTGATCGTCCTGCAAGGCAGAATGGTCATCGCGAACCCTGAAACAGGTGAGGTTCAGGTGGCGGAAACCGGAGATTCCGTCCTGTTTCGTAAGGATACCTGGCACAACGCTTTTGCCCTTCCCGGCGAGGAGCTTCGCGTTCTCGAATACTTCGCGCCGCCGCCCTCAACCGGGACATCCGGCAAGTACGCACAGGCCAAACCGTTCTTGTCCGATCCGAAATTCGTGCGTGATCAGTTCTTTGGAAACTGGCCGCAAACACGCCAGGAAGCCGACGAGGCCGGACACTTCACCATGATCGGAAGGTCCGAGCGGCTATGGTCGATGTGCTCCGGCGATCCACGGGCATTGACCGGTGTCATCGCGTCTACGGACGAATTGACTGCCGCCGAGGTTGTTTTGTCACCCGGCGGTCGGACGTCGGCGAAACATCATGGCGGCGACTGCGTGATCTATGCCGACAGGGGCCGCGCCAATCTGCTGTTGCCCGAGAAAGAGGACGGCGGTCCCGACTGGTTCGAACTGGCGCCGGGCGATGGCTACTTTCTGCCGCAGGGCAGCGTGTACCAACTCTACAACATGGGTACCGAGACGGCCGGCCTGTACATCGGCGTCGCACCGACATTTCTCGGCGAGACTGTATGAGTGACGCATTGCAACCCGGCGCCTCGATCGCGCTGGGTATCGATATAGGTGCGACAAAGATCGCGGCCGGTCTTGTTAACACGTCAACCGGTGCCATCGTTGTTCAGGAACGGATTGCCACCGATCCCGAAGGAGATGCGGGCCGTATCTTCGATGACATAAAATCCTTGTCCGCGAAGCTGATCCAGATTGCATCGGACCGTGGATTAAGCGTGCGCGGCATTGGTTTGGGACTTTGTGAGATTGTTGATCATCAGGGAGTGATCGCCAGTCACACACTTGCGAACTGGACGTCCGTCAACTTCCACCAGATTGCGGATAAAATTCCGGTAAACCTGGTATCCGATGTGCGCGCGGCGGGTTTGGCGGAGCTACGAGTTGGTTCCGCCCGTGGCGTGTCTCATGGTCTCTATGTGTCGATCGGGTCGGGCATTAGCTCTTGCCTCATTCTCGATGGAAAACCCTATGCCGGAGCCCATGGCGCGGCGTTGGTCCTGGCCACAGCGCGGACTCAATCGTCGTGCTGGCGTTGCGGTGAGACGATGACGACCAGCGTGGAGGAGATCGCGTCCGGTCACGGCATCGAGCGAACCTATGACCCCGAGCGCCGCTACAGTGCGCGCGACATCCTGGCTCTCGCGCAGGAAGGCGATCGGCGCGCCCGGGAGATCGTGGACACGGCCGCCAAGGTGGCCGGAGAAGCCATTGGCGCTCTAGCGAACTGCACGGACCCGGAACTGATTGTCATCGGCGGCGGTCTGGGCAGCGCGAGCGAACGCTACCGGACAAACCTCACAGAGGCGGTCCGGCAGGCCCGCTGGTCCGGGATGCCACATGAGATCCGCATCAAACCGGCGGCGATGGGCCCCGACGCGGGTCTTGTTGGCGCTGCCATGGCCTTTCACGAGGCCCTTCATTGATCAGGGCGCGGCATGGCGCTCGGCTATTGGCAGATCATCTTTAAAAGTCAGAGCTGTTTGATCGCCGTCGCGTAGAGCACGTTGGTGTTGACCCTGTCGGCGGCGCGTTCGCGGATCGCCTTCAGGTTCGCTCGTCGGACCCGCTCGACCGCGGCCGGCTCCATTTGTTCGACGGTCCAGCGGAAGCCTGAACCGAGCACGATGCTCCACCAGTCCTCGGGCCGCGCCAACGGCTGATGACCGTCTTCGGCAATGACCAGGGCGCCTGGAATGTCGGCCTTGTTCATCGTGGCGAGCAAGGACTCCGGTTCGACGATGGTGTCCCAAGGGTTAAAGCTGCGTGCGAGATCAGGCCGCTCATCGGCCACGCTGTGCCAAAAGATGGACGCACCGGGCTCGACGAAGTCCTCGCCCCATGTGGTGATGGCAAGCGTGCCGCCGGGGCGCACCAGACGCCACAGCTCTCTTGCCTGGCGTGCGATGTCGGGCGCGAAGAAGATCGTGAAGACACAGACCACCGCATCGAAGCTTGCGTCGTCGAACGCGGGCGAGGTCATGTCGCCGTAACAAAACGTCGCCTGTGTCAGGCCGCGCCATCGCGCCTTCGTGCGCGCCTTGTCCAACAGCCGGTCGGCGATATCGACGCCGATGACCCGGCCGGCCGGTCCGACGATTTCGGCCGCCGGTAGGGCCGACGCGCCGGAGCCACAGCCGACGTCGAGCACACGCCCACCGGGCTTCAGGTTAAGCCGCTCGACGGTACGTCGGCCGTAACGGTCCCAGAACGACAGCGGCGCATCATCGAAATGATCAGCGGCGGCGTTATAGGTGGCGGCCGACTTTTGGCGCGCCGCCTCATAGGGGTTCTGCATCGTCGCGTCCTTCTGTTGAGCTCCGATGGTCGGGACCCGGCCGCCATGACATGGCCGGGCCCCTTCCTCCTCCGGCGGCGAGACCTAACTGCCGGCCTTGAGATTGGCGATGCGGTCGCTGACCCGGTGACCCTCGTGCCACCACTTGGGCCAGCCGCCGTAGAGAATGGCGACGTCGTCATAGCCAAGAGTGCTGAGCATCCAGAACAGACGCGTGGCATGCAGGCCACCCTGGTCGCCATAAATGACAATGCGGTTGCCTTTCTGAATGTCGCGCGCGCTCAAAAGACTCACGAGTTCGGCATCGTCCCGGAACGCGCCGTCGAACGGGCCTCGCGGATCGATGACCGTATCGGCAAACAGATGGACCGCGCCGGGAATGTGACCTTCGGCAAATGCGAACGGGTCCCTGACATCGACGATGCGCAGGTTGTCGGTAAGGCCAAGGCCCGGCTCGTCGATCAGGACGGCGAGATCAACGGTCTCGACCAGCAGGTCGCCGTTTGGATCGTGGGCGCTCGTCGCTGTCGGCGCCATGAGTGCGGTCGCCAACAGACCGGCGGCGGTCAGGCTCAGCAATGTGTTGCGTGACGTGTTCATGATTCTATCTCCCCCAACTGGCCGGCTAAGCCGGCTGCGCGACGACGCGCATATAGGGTTTCTTGGCGTCCCAGCCTTCCGGGAACTTCTTCTTCGCATCCTCGTCGGACACCGCCGGCACGATGATGACGTCTTCGCCGGGCTGCCAATTCACCGGCGTCGCCACCTGATGCCTGGCGGTCAGCTGGAGCGAATCGATGACGCGCAGGACCTCGTCGAAATTACGGCCCGTGCTCATCGGGTAGGTGATCATCAGCTTGATGCGTTTGTCGGGGCCGATCACGTAGACGTTACGAACCGTCTGGTTGTCGGCAGCGGTGCGGCCCTTCGACGACTTGCCGGCGTCCTCGGGCAGCATGTCGTAAAGCTTGGCGATATCGAGGCCGTGATCGCCGATAATCGGAAAGTTGGGCGCGTAGCCCGTCAGGTCCTTGATATCCTGGGCCCAGCTTTTGTGGTCGGCGACGGTGTCGACGCTAAGGCCCATGATCTTGCAGTCGCGTTTGTCGAACTCGTCCTTGTGGCTGGCGACATGGCCAAGCTCGGTCGAACAGACAGGCGTGAAGTCCTTGGGATGTGAGAACAGCACAGCCCAGGAATCGCCGATCCACTCGTGAAAGCGGATCTGGCCTTCGGTTGTGTCGGCAACAAAGTCCGGTGCGAAACTTCCAATTCTAAGGGTCATTTCCATCTACTCCTGTTTAGAGGGTGATCCCGACACCGGTCGTGGTTGCCGGTTCATGTCGATTGGCGGGTAGATGGGAAGCCCAATCTGGCGGCGCTTGACGGCAACATGGAGATTGCATGGAGAAATCGTGGATTCTTGCTATAACCCGCCCATTCCGTCCGATCCGATGCCAGATGGTTTCGATCAGCGTCGCCAGGGCGCGCCGGAAAGATGATTTGCCATGAAGTTTGTTTTTGATGGATGCGTGATCGACACGGATGCCTATGAGGTGCGCCGTGACGGTGATCGTGTTCACGTCGAGCCGCAGGTCCTGGATCTGTTGATCCTGCTGGTCGAGAACCGGGATCGACTGGTGACCAAGAGCGAGATCATCGCTAAGGTCTGGCATGGCCGCACGGTGTCGGAAACGGCCCTGACCAGCCGCGTCAAGTCGGCGCGTCGCGCGATCGGCGACGATGGATCGGCGCAACGTTTCATCCGCACCATCAAGGGGCGCGGCTTTCGTTTTGTCGGCGCCATCGACAACGACGTCCCTCATGCGCCGGCCATCATGTCCGCCAGCCCCGTTCAGAAGCCGTCCTTGGCTGTCCTGCCATTCGCCAACATGGGCGGCGATCCCGAGCAGCGCTATTTCAGCGACGGCATCGTCGAAGACCTGATCACCGAACTGTCGCGTACCCAGGGCATCACCATCGCGTCGCGCAGCGCGTCATTCGTCTACCGCGATGCTGAGGTCGATGTGCGCGAAGTCGGCAGCGAACTGGGCGTCGACTTTGTGCTTGAAGGCAGCCTGCGCCGAATGGGTGAGCGAGTCAGAATCACCGTCCAGTTGATCGAGTCCGAAACCGGTCATCATCTGTGGGCCGAGCGTTACGACCGTACGCTGACCGAAATCTTCGACATTCAAGACGAGATCGTCGCCACCATCGTCACCACCTTGTCGGGTGAAATCGCCAACGCCGCGCTGGATAGGGCTCACCAGCGGGTGCCGGACGATTGGCGCGCCTATGACCACTATCTGGTCGCACGCCACGCGTCTCAGCAGGCGCGTACCTTGAAGAACCTGACGACGGTCAAGACCGCCGCCGAACGCGCCATCGCCATCGATCCCCACTACGCCCCCGGTCTGGGCATGCTGGCCAACGCGACGCGCTGGCTTGCCACGCTGACCTGCTTCGGCGACAGCGGCGCGATCAGCGAGACGTTCGCGCGCGCACGCGCGCTGGCGGAAAGAGCCTACGATCTTGAACCCAAGGACGCGCAGACGCTGCGTGCGCTCGGCTGGTGTCATATCCTGGACCGCGACTACGCTGAGGCGGAACGGTGCCTGGAGCGGGCCTATGCCATCAACCCGCATGACGGCGACGTCATCATGGGGTGGGTCACCGCACTCGTCTATCTGGGCCGGCCCGCCGAAGCCGTCGCGCTGGCGCAGCAAACCATCCGCCGGCTGACCACCTTTCCCGACTACTTTTTGTTCGACCTGGGCGAAGCGCAGTTCTTCGCCGGCGAACCGGAGCAAGCAGCAGCCACGTTCGAGTCGATCCCGGAGGATCAGCATGACGAGAACATCACCGTGGTCGTTGCCGCCTTCGCCCATGCCGGGCGGTTGTCCAGCGTCGCGCCGTACCGCGACCACTACGTCCGGGAACTCGAAACACTTTGGGTCGGTGACCCCGCAACCAGCCTGAGCGATCGCATCAACTGGGATTTCCAGTTTCGCCACGTCTACCGGCGCATGAAGGATGTCGAGTACCTGCGCGGCGGTCTACGCAAGGCGGGCCTGCCGGCATGACGTCCCGCGATCTTTATCCGCCCATCGAACCCTTCGACGTCCGCAAGGTGCCGGTCGACGCGCGCCATACGCTTCATGTCGAACAATCGGGCAAGCCCGACGGCGTGCCCGTGGTCTTCCTGCATGGCGGGCCGGGCGCGGCCTGGTCGCCCCATATCCGGCGCTTCTTCGATCCCGACCACTACCGGCTGATCGCTTTCGATCAGCGCGGCACCTGGCGTTCGACGCCGCACGGCGAACTCACCGACAACACGACACCGCATCTGGTCGGCGATATCGAACGACTGCGTGAGATGTTCGCTATCGAGCGCTGGGTCGTGTTTGGCGGGTCGTGGGGTAGCACGCTTGCCATTGCCTATGCCGAAGCCCATCGCGAACGCTGCCTGGGCGTTGTCCTGCGCGGGGTGTCGCTGGGTCTCGGCGTCGAGAACCAGTGGAGCTTTCACCATTCCCGATGGATCAGGCCCGCGGCGTGGGAGGCGCTGGTCGCCTCGATCCCGCTCGACGAACGCAGCGATCTGGATGGTGCGATAGCACGCCGCATTATGGATCCGGATCCCGCCGTCCATGGGCCGGTCATCGACGGCTGGATGCAACAGGCCGAAGCGCTCGGTCAATCGCGCCAACCGGATCTCGACATCATCGAGGATGCGCTGGATGCGCCCGACGACGACCTGGTCTGCGCCCGGATCTCCATCCATTACTACACCAACCACATCTTCCTGGAGCCCGACAGCCTGCTAACCAACGCCCACCGGCTGCACGGCCTATCCGGCGTCATCATCCACGGCATGGACGATTTCAACACGCCGCTCGCCAACGCCTACGACCTCTCCAAGGCATGGCCCGAGGCCGACTACCGGCCGATCCCGAACGCCGGCCACGACGCTTTCGACCGCAACATCCGCCTGGCGCTGGTTGACGCGATGGAGTCGTTCAAAAGGCTTTGAGCAAGCAGGTGGACTCAAACCACCATCGCGTCTGGATCGTCAGCCTCGTTGAGCAGAGCGGCCACGATGCGCAGTCCCTGGCTGACCCGCTCGCGGCTGGTTTCGTAACTCAGGCACAGGCGAACGCCGTGGGGCACGTCGGTCTGATCGACCGCGAAGGTCTCGCCGGTCAAGACCTTGACGCCGCGCCGCGCGGCTTCGGCGCGGAACGCGTCCGCGCGTATCGGCGCCGGCAAGGGAAGCCAGATATTGAAACCCAACGGCTGGCCCTCGAACCGATCAGCGCCCAGCAGCCGCGCGGCGATCTCCAGTCGCGCCTTGGCCTCGGCGCGCTGCCCGTCGTTCAGACGATCGGCGGTGCCGTCTTCGACCCACCGGCTCGCGATCTCCGCCATCAGGGGTGGCGGCATCCAGCACGACATGGCGACCGCGCCACGGATCGCGCGCTGCAGCCGTTCGGGCGCGTGCACGTAGCCGATGCGCAGACCCGGCGCCATGCTCTTCGAAACACTGGTGACAAAGATCGTGCGTTCCGGCGCAAAGGCGACGAGCGGCAAGGGCCGTTCGGTCGGCAGGAAACCGAAGACGTCGTCCTCGATGATCGTGAGGTCGTGGCGGCGCGCCACCGCCGCGATCTCGCGTCGGCGCTCTGCCGGCATGGTGGCGGTGGTCGGCGTGTGGAGTGTCGGCAGGCAATAGAGCGTGCGGCCCGCGGTTGTCCGGCAGGCGTCATTCAAGGCTTCGGGTAGCAGGCCATAGCCGTCCATGGCGACGGCGTGGAGCTTGAGGCCCATGTGCCGCGCCATGGCCTTCGCCGGCGCATACGTCATGGGTTCGGTCAACAGCACGTCGCCCGGACGCATGGTCGCCAGCATCGCCACCATGACGCCGTGCTGGGCACCGCTGGTCAGAACGATCTGTTCAGCCCTGGCGCCGGGGCCGAGCCGGCCGAGCCAGTCGGCACCCGCCTTAACATGGTCCTTGAGGTCGCCGTCGGGCTGGTAATCCAGAAAGGCGTTTAGCCGCGACGAACCGGCGAGGTCGCCAAGCGTTTCGGCCAAGTAGTCCGACGCCGGGCTGATCGCCGGCAGGTTCAAGGCAAAGTCGATGGGCCCGTCGGTCGGGCGCGTCAACCGCGCCGCACGGCCGTCGGCGTCCTGAAGCGGGCCGCCAGCCCGCACATAGGTCCCGCGCCCGACCTCGCCATAGAGGAAACCGCGCTCGATCGCGTCCGCATAAGCCCGGCTGACCGTGTTGAGCGAAACGCCGATGTCGAAGGCCAGATTGCGCTGCGGCGGCAACCGGTCGCGCTCGGTGAGGTCGCCGGCGGCGATGCCTTCGCCGATCGCATCGGCAATGCGCTTGTACTTGGGGCCGGGCTTGCCGGCGATGTCGGGCAACCAACTTGTCATGAGAGCAATGTATCGATTGACTCGAAAATCTAGGCAACTTTATCAATGCAATCAGAGCAAAGTCAAACAAACCGCGCCATTGTACTGGAGAACAGCGCCATGACCCCAAATGAAACCCACGAACCGGTAACCCTTGAAGTGGGCGGCGGCCAGACGGCCTTTTATGCCGCGAACACCATCGTGCCCTTCCCGCTGATCGAGCGGGCCGAAGGCATCGCCATGTGGGATGATGAGGGTCGGCGCTATATCGACGTCTCGTCGGGGCCGGTGGTCAGCAATATCGGCCACGGCAACGCCCATGTCGCCGACGCCATGGCGCGCCAGGCCAAGGTCTTGGACTATGCCTTTCCCCGGCAGGTCCGCAACCGGCCCAACATGGACTTCGCCGAACGGCTGGCCCGCCTCGCCGGGCCCGGCTTCGAACGGGTGCACCTGTCGTCGGGCGGCAGCGAGGCGAACGAGAGCGCGATCAAGTTCCTGCGCCAATACGCCATCGCCACCGGCAAGCCGGAAAAGACCAAGATCATCACCCGCGACCCGTCCTATCACGGCGGCACGATCGCCAACCTCGCCATGAACGGCGAGGTCATGATGCTGCCGTTCCTCGACGGGTTCGCCGAACCGTCGGCCAAGGTGCCCGCGCCCTTCACCTATCGCCTACCGGAGAACCATGACGCCGAGAGTTATGCCCGGCACTGCGCCGAGGCCCTGGCGCAGACGATCACGACGCTCGGACCGCAGAACGTGCTGGCCTTCGTCATGGAGCCGGTCGGCGGGCTTTCCACCGGCTGCATCGTGCCGTCAGCCGACCACATGCGCCGGGTGCGCGAGATCTGCAGCCATCACGGCGTGCATCTGGTGTTCGATGAGGTGCTGTGCGGCATGGGCCGCACCGGCAAGTTTCTGGCCGCCCACCACTGGCCCGACGCGCTGCCCGACATCATCACCATGGCCAAGGGTCTGGGGTCGGGCTATTCACCGCTGGGCGCCATGCTGGCGCCGGCCACGATGGTCGACGAACTCAGCCAGCTCACCGGGTTCGAGTTCCAGTATTCCTATAACGCCAACCCGATTTCCTGTGCCGCCGGCATGGCGGTGCTCGACGAATACGAGCGCCTCGACCTCACCAACAAGGCGGCGAGCATGGGCGTCGGCCTGCGTGAAGGCCTGGAACGGCTTAAGACGACATGTCCGATCGTCGGGGACGTGCGCGGCCTGGGCATGCTGTACGCCGTCGAACTGGTCGCCGACCAGGCGGCCAAAACACCGCTGCCCACCGCCTGCCAGGCGGCCGACCGTATCCGTATCCACGGCCTCGACAACGGGCTCTTGATCTATTCGCGCCCGACGTCGGGCGGCCGGTACGGTGACTGGTTTACCGTCTCGCCGCCGCTCACCATCACCGAAGCCGAGTGCGCCGACATGCTCGATCGTCTCGAAGCGACGCTTAACGCGTTTCAGACCGAGCTGACGACAGCGGGTGTTCTTTAGTCGGATCGGCGCAAGGCGCGCTAACCGTCGAACTGCGCCTTGCGCCACTTGAGCGCCGCCCGCAGGCCGTCTTTCTGGGTGATCGCCTCGAACTCGCGGCGGATGTCGGTGTGGATCGCGTAGAGTGGCGCGTAACCTTCGACACTGCCGTTCATCGCATCGTTGAACCCGGCGGTCTCCGCGCCGCGATTGAGCACGCGCTTCATGGTCGTGAGGGTTTCGGCGCCAATCAGGCTAAGCCGTTTGGCATAGGCCATCGTGGCATCGGCGAGCTCGGCGAGCGGCACCACCTTGTTGACCATGCCGATCTCCAGCGCGCGCTCAGCGTCGATGAGGTCTCCGAAATAGAGCAGTTCCCGCGCGCGTTTGTAACCGATCAGCCACGGCATCACCGCCACCGGACCGGGCTCGGAGAAACGTGATTCCGGTTCGCCGAACAAACAGTTGTCGGCCGAGATCGTGAGGTCGCAAAACATGGCGAGCTGGCAGCCGCCGCCCAGCGTGTGACCGTGGACCGACGCAATGACGGGCTTTTGCAAATGCCAGGGCAGCATCTCGAAGGCCAGGCAATCGTCCAGCAAGGCCTGCCATTGCAAGGCATCCTGCTGCGGCGCGTCGTCACCGACTTCGCCCGCGCCGATGTCGTAGCCGACGCAGAAACTACGTCCATTACCGCGCAGGACGACAACCGTGACGTCATCATCTTCGTCGGCGCGCAGGAACGCCTCCTTAGCTTCTGCGCGCACGGCGTCGTTGATCGCGTTCAGTTTTTCCGGCCGATTAAGGGTGATGATGGCGATCGGCCCATCGGTTTCATAGGTCACGCACGCTTCGGCCATAGGGCCCTCTCTACTGGTGTAAATCGATGTCAGCCGCGACCGACCAGCGGCATCTTGGTCGCCATCACCGTGATGAAGAGCACATTGGAGGCGAGCGGCAGGCCGGCCATGTAGCTGACGGCCTGGGCGACGTGCTCCACGTCCATGCGCGGCTCCGGCATGATGTCGCCGTTGGGCTGCGGCATGCCCTGGACCATGCTCTCGGTCATCTCGGTCGCCGCGTTGCCGATATCGATCTGGCCGCAGGCGATGTCATGGGCCCGGCCATCAAGCGCGATCGATTTGGTCAGACCGGTGATCGCGTGTTTGGTCGCCGTATAGGGCGCCGACAACGGCCGCGGCCGGTCGGCCGAGATCGAGCCGTTGTTGATGATGCGCCCGCCCATCGGCGCTTGCCATTTCATCATGCCGAACGCATGGCGCGCGCACAGGAACGAGCCCGTCAGGTTAACGTCGACGACGGTCTGCCAGTCGTCATCGGAGAGTTCGTCGAATTCGACCTCGGGCGCACCAATGCCGGCGTTGTTGAAGAGAATGTCGAGCCGGCCAAACGCCTTCTGCGTCTCATCAAACAAGGCGCGGACCGCCGCTGGCTTGCCGACATCGGTGGGCACCGGGAGCGCCTTCGCACCGGCGCTCTCGACATCGCCCGCGGTTGACTCCAAGGCTTCCCGGCGGCGTCCCACCAGCACGACATTGAAGCCGTCGTTTGCCAACGCCCGCGACACGGCGCGGCCAATGCCGCTGCCCGCGCCGGTCACCATGGCGACCTTCTCCATCACGTCCTCCCTTAAGGTATGAGCGGCTAACCAGCCCTAGAATAGCGCCAGGATCAAGCACAGAGCGGTGAAGCAAGCCATGATGATCAGAAAGACCGGCACGCTCCACTCGTGACGATGGCGCTCGGCCGGCGTTGCGCTGAGCGCCTGCAGCGGCAGGCGCTTGGTGTCGGCGACCTCGCGGCGCGCTGCGTCGGCCGTCTCGGCCTCGATGCGATAGGCGCGTCCATCACGGGCTTCGACGGTAAAGAGCGGCATCAGATCGGTCCGGCTTTCCGCGTCAGGGGATCGGGAGATCGTGCAGTTTCAAGAACGACAGCTTATCCCAGTAGCCGCGTTGAAAGGTGATCCGCCCGTCTCGCACGGTGAAAAACCCGCAACCGCGCAGACCCAGAGGATCGCGCCATTCCAGGATCGCCACGTCACCGGCCTCATGAAGGGTATCGGGAAGACAGGTCATCTCGGCCGTCGCGAATTCGCGGGAGAACATCGCCTCAATGGCCCGGCGCCCTTCAACCGGCTCCTGCGTGACCTGATGGTTGACCGCATCGTCGTGATAGAGCGCCGCCAGACCAGCCGCGTCGGCGGCGTTGAACCTCTTCACCCACTCCTCGACGACCTCTCGCGGCGTCATGGCGCGATCTCCGCTGAACCCTTGATGCATCCGGAAAGACAATACGTCTTGCCGGGCAGGCCATCGAGTGTCTAGAGACAGGTTTGCGCACCGGAACCGGACCAGGAGACATCGGCCATGACCGTTAAGGGAACATGCGACGACGCGTTCAAAGCATGCCGCGAGGCAATCGCCGCGAACCTGGCGGACGGCCATGACCTGGGCGCGGCCTTCGCCGTTGTGAAGGACGGCGACCTGGTCGTCGATCTTCATGGTGGTTATGCCGACGCGGCGCGCACCCGGCCGTGGGCGCGCGACACCCTGGTCAACGTCTGGTCGACCACCAAGGGCGTGATGGCGCTGGCCGTCGCCATGGCCGTGGAGCGTGGCCAGCTTGATTATCAAAAGCCGGTTGCCGAGGTCTGGCCCGAGTTTGCGGCAGGTGGCAAGGGCGACATTACCCTTGACCTCGTCATGTCACACCGCGCCGGGCTCAACGGCCTCGACCGGTCGATGGACCTTGACGGCGTTTATGACTGGTACCCCGTGACCGAGGCGCTCGCCGACATGGCGCCCTTGTGGGAGCCGGGCAGCCGTTGCGTCTATCACGCCATGACCTATGGCCACCTGACCGGCGAGGCCTTGCGCAAGGTCGACGGCCGCATGCCCGGCCGCTTCATCGCCGAGGAGATCGCCGGGCCTCTGGACCTCGAGTTCTATGTCGGCTTGCCGGAGAGTGAAGACCACCGCGCGGCCGAATTGGTGGCGAGCGATGACGCCGGCGATTGGGTCGCGGACCTCAAAAAGAACGGCTATCCCCAAGCCATGGAGAATCCTGTCGTCACACCGCTGACGCCCAACACGCGGGCCTGGCGCGCCGCCGACATTCCGGCGGGCAACGGCCAAGGTGACGCGCGTTCGCTGGCCAGACTCTATGGCGTGCTGGCCCAAGGCGGTGGCGACCTCATCTCTGCCGATGGTTTGGCCGCGGCCACGGGCGAGCGTTATCGCGGCCCCGACGTGTCGATGGGTCTGCCGACCGCCTTCGCCGCCGGTTTCCGGCTGGGCGACGATACCGGCGCGTTCGGCCCGTCACGCGACGCCTTCGGCCATACCGGCTGGGGCGGCGCTTTCGCCTTCGCCGATCGCGATGCCAGGCTCGGCGTTGCCTTTGTCATGAACCGCATGCTGGGCATGGGCGACGACGCGATCACGCGCCACACCAGACTGATCGACGCTGTCTATGAATCGCTCTAGATCAGCGACGATCGACGGCGACAGCACCGAATGAAATCGATAGAATGACGACGCGAGCGCACCAGGAGACCGTTGGCACCGTGATCTACTCTTACGGCGCGCGAAGCGGGCTTCAGCATGACGAAGACGGGCAGGCGGCCGACGGCAGCGGTGAATTGCCGTGACCAGCTTATGCCAAGGGACGGGGTGTGTTGGCCATGATCCAATGGGTCTGGCCGGTCGTATTGCAGTGATGGGGAAAATTCAAAACCAGCCGGAGATCGGTCAGGTCATGACCTCGATCCGGCACCGCGTGGATCATCGGCTCGACCGGCTCGTGCCCGACGGCGCCAGCCGTTTGCAGTCAGCCATGCGCTATAGCCTTTTAAGCGGCGGCAAACGTATTCGCCCGGCGGTCACCATGATCGCGGCCTCCAATTTCGGCTGCGACGACGACGCGGCGCTGGATCCCGCCTGCGTCATCGAGATGGTCCATTGCGCCGCGCTGATCATCGACGACCTGCCGTCGATGGACGATGCCCAACTGCGCCGGGGCCAGGCCGCCAATCACTGTGTGTGGGGCGAGGACATCGCAACGCTCGCGGGCATTGGCCTGTTGAACCGTGCCTATGGCGTGATCGGCGTCGCGGCCTTGCCTGCCGAAACCAAGGCCCGATTGATCACCACCTTGGCCGACGCCGTCGGCGCCGAAGGCCTGGTGGCAGGGCAGGAGCAGGACCTGCGCGATACCAAGGACCTCCACGGTGTCGAGCGGCTGGAGGAGCTTCAGCACCTCAAGACCGGCGCGCTGTTTGTCGCCGCCGCCGAGTTCGGCGCCATCGTCGCCGGCGTGGACGACGAGAGGCTGGCGGCCGTGCGCGAGTTCAGCCGCCTCTTAGGCTTGGCCTTCCAGATTCTGGACGACCTTCTGGATACGCTGGGCGAGACGGCGGTGATCGGCAAAGACGTCGGCAAGGACGAGGGCCGCGCGTCCTTCACCTCCATCATGCGTCCGGCCGAGGCGCAGGCGCGCGCCGAACGCCACGTCGCGGCGGCGATTTCGGCGGTCGCACCGTTCGGTTCCGAAGGTCAGGAGTTCGCGGCACTCGCCGAGATGGTGCTGCACAGCCACCGCGAACGCCTGGGCAGCGCCACCCCGATGACCGCGACCGCGACCATCAACGGCTGATGCCGGCGGAGTTGGTACCGCTTCAAGTTCAGGATGCGCGTCTCACACGGGGCGATCGGCATGTGCTCGACGGTATCGATCTCGCCCTTCAGCCCGGCTCGATCTATGCCCTGCTGGGCCCCAACGGTGCCGGCAAATCGTCGCTGGTCAGGGCTGTTGCCGGGCTGGTGGCACTCGATTCCGGCACCATTCGTCTGAACGGTCGCGATCCGCGACGCGACGCCGGCGCCCGCCGCTCGCTCGGCGTGGTACCGCAGGAAATCGCGCTCTACGAAAACCTGACGGCCATCGAGAACCTCACGTTGTTCGGCCGCATCGCCGGCCTCAGCGCAGGACCAGCGCGCCAACTGGCCGCAACGACACTGGAAGCGGTCGGCCTCGCCGACCGCGCCGACGACCGCATCGCGGTGCTGTCTGGCGGCATGTGCCGGCGTCTCAATATCGCCGCTGCTCTGGTCCATGAACCCGACCTTGTGTTGCTCGATGAGCCGACTGTCGGTGTCGATGCACCCGCGCGCGGCGCGATCGCCGATCTGCTGGCCCGCGTACGCGAGCGCGGCGCGGCCATTCTGATCGCGACCCACGACATGGCGGAGGCCGAAACTCTCGCCGACCGCGTCGGCATCATGGTTGAGGGACGGCTGGTCGCTGAAGGCACACCCCAGGCACTGACGGCCGAGGTGTTCGGGACCGGCCAGGATGTCCTGCTGCACCTCGCCGCGACCGCCGACGGATCGGCAGCGGCGGCGCTGACCGGAGCCGGCCTTACGCCAAGCGATCAGGACCCACTGATCTGGTACGGCACCATCGACGGCGGGTTTGCCGCGCTGGCCGCGCTCTCGCGTGATCTGAGCGCGGCGGGGGCCGCGGTCGACGAAGCCCGCTTGCGCGAACCCGGCCTGGCCGGTGTCTACCTGCATGTCGTCGGGCGCGAGTTCGACGCATGAGCCGCGCGGTCTTTCTGGCCTTGCTGAAGGGTCTGGTGCGCGATCGCGGATCGCTGGTCATGGCTTTCGTGCTGCCGGTGACGTTCTTCCTGATTTTCGCCCTGATCTTCGCCGATACCGGATCCGATGATCTGGTGCTGAAGGTCGCGATCGCCGATCCGGTGGCCAGCGAGGCAAGCGTCCGTTTGGTCGCGGAACTGGAGGCCGATCCGACGATCGAGCGTGTCGGCGGTCTCTTGCAACCGGACGACGTCCGGTCCCTGGTCGCCGATGGCGACGCCGATGTCGGTCTCATTCTTCGCGACGATCCCGCGCTGCCGGGCGAGCGCGCGCCGTTGCTTTTGATCGTCGAGCCGGCGCGTGGCGTCGCCGCCGGCATGCTGATGAGCCGGGTGCAGGACGCCTGGTCCGGCGCACTTGGCGATGTCGCCATCGCCCGTTTCATGGCGATGGTCGGCACCAATCTGGTCGATCTCTCTGAAACCCAGCAGCGCGACCTCGACCAGCGCCTGGCGGAGATACGTGACAGCGACGGCGAGGCGGCTACGGACGATCTGTTCGACCGCGAAGAGGTCGCCGGCACCGGAAGGCCTGAAGGCGGTGGTGTCACCTATTACGCCGGCGCCATCATGGTGATGTTCCTGCTGTTCACGACCGCCAACGGCGCCGTCGCCATCCACGAGGAGCGCGAGATGGGCATCCTGGCGCGCATCCTGGCCGGTCCCGCCGGCATCGGACCCTTGATCGACGGACGCTTTCTCTTTTTGACCGCGCTCGGCTGCGTCCAAGGCGCGGTCATTTTTCTCGTCGCCTGGCTTGGTTTCGGCGTCGACCTGCCGAGCCACCTGGGGGCTTGGGCCGTGACCACCCTGGCGACGGCGGCAGCGGCTTCGGGCGTCGGTCTGGCGCTTGCCGCGGCGACGACGACAAGGCGTCAGGCCCAGGGTGTCGCGACCATCACGGTGCTCATCCTCTCCGCGCTCGGCGGCAGCATGGTGCCGCGTTTCATGATGCCGCCGGCGATCCGCGAACTCGGCTGGCTGACGCCCAACGGCTGGGCGGTCGAAGCCTATACGGTCATCTTCTGGCGTGACGGCGTGTTGGACGAACTCTGGCTGCCCTGGGCCGTGCTGGCCGGGACCGCCCTTGTCGGCTGGGCCCTGGCGCGCGGTGCCGCCGCCCGGCGAATGTTGGTATAGTGCCGATCATGGACGACATCCTCAGACATGCTGCCCTGTTCCTGATCGCCCTGATCGGTATGGAGGCGGTCGCCTGGGCGACGCACCGCTGGGTGATGCACGGATTTCTATGGGTCCTGCACAAGTCGCATCACAGGCCGCGCACCGGGCCGTTCGAATGGAACGACCTGTTCGCGGTAATCTTCAGCCTGCCCTCGATTGTCCTGATCTGGTTCGGCGTCCATGGCGGTCAGCCCGACCTGCTCTGGGTCGGTCTCGGGATCGCCGGTTACGGGCTGGTCTATTTCGGCTTTCACGACGTCATCGTGCACCGCCGCATCAAGCATCCCTATCGCGGCAGAAGCGCCTACATGAAACGCATCATCCAGGCACACCGGCTGCACCACGCCGTGCACACCAAGGAGGGGGCTGTGTCGTTCGGGTTTTTGTGGGCGCCGCCGGTTCGTGTCCTGAAGGACCAGTTGCGCGCCAGCGGCACAACCGTCGGCAGCCTGGCGGACTAACGTCGCCCGGCTTGCTCAGCACATGTACCGGTGCTGCGCGCTTCGGCTCTGCGGCATCGTCCACAGGCCGGCCCGCGAGGCATCCCGGTTGAGCGGCATCGGTGCACTGGTGCGCGCCGAGATCGCCAGGCCACGCAGCGCCAGATAGATCTTCCGGGGCTTCGGCACGACCGTGCGGTTATCCCAGGCTTCCGTGCCCTCGCGGCGCACCCGCCGGCCGATATCGCGATAGATCCCGCGCGCCGCGGCGATGGCCCAGGCCGAGCGGAAATCGAGCGCCTGCAGGCCCAAGACGGCGGAATCGTAATAGCTCTCGGCTTCATCGAGCAGGTTGCAGACGACACGATGAACGCCGGCCCGTGCCAACGGATCGGTGATCGTCTCCGGCGTGACGCCTTCGGCGGCGAGCCAGTCGGCGGGCAGGTAGACCCGGCCGGCGCCGGCATCCTCCATCACGTCGCGGCAGATATTGGTGAGCTGAAAGCCGATGCCGAGATCGGCGGCACGGTTCAACGTCGCCTGCTCGCGGACGCCCATGACCATCGACATCATGACGCCGACGACGCCCGCCACGTGATAGGCATAGCTCAGGGTATCCGCCAGCGTGTCATAACGACGCTCCTCGATATCCATCGCGAATCCCTCGAGAAGCTCGAGCGGGAAACGCTTGGGGATATCGTGGCGTTTGACGACGCGGTGAAACGCCGTGAACACAGGATCGTCGGGCGGCGTATCGCCCATGGCCTGCTCGGTCAGGCGTGTCAGGCTATCCAAGCGCTGGCGCGCCGTGCCCGCATCGGTCCGGCTCATGCCAAAACCCAGCGTCTGACCGTCGATGATGTCGTCGCAGTAACGGCACCAGGCGTAGAGCATCCAGGCGCTCTCGCGAGTCTCGATCGGAAACAGCCGCGCGGCCGACGAAAAGCTGCTGGACCCCTGCTGGATCGTCTCCCGGCTGGTCTCGACGACACGGTCCATTACGCTACCTCCGCATCCACTGCGATACCGGCATCGGCCAGCATCAAGGATGCCGTTGCGCGGGCCGAACCGACGACGCCGGGAATCCCGGCGCCCGGGTGGGTGCCCGCCCCGACAAGATAAAGGCCCTTCAGCCGGTCGTCACGGTTATGCGGCCGGAACCAGGCGCTTTGAGTCAACACGGGCTCCAGCGAAAACGCCGAGCCCAGGTGGGCGCTGAGCTCGCTCTTGAAATCGGCCGGCGTGAAGATCCGACTGGTGACAAGCCGATCCTTCAGGCCCGGCAGGCGATGACGCTCCAGATAATCGAAGATGCGGTCGCGGTAGCGCGGCCCCTCTTGTGCCCAATCGATCGAGGCGTGACCCAGATGCGGCACCGGCGACAACACGTAGAAGGCCATTGCGCCGTCGGGCGCCAGCGACGGATCGGTCACCGACGGCGCGTGAAGGTAGAGCGAGAAGTCATCGGCCAGCTTTTTGCCACCATAGATCTCCTTCAACAGGCCCCGGTAACGCGGCCCGAAGACGATGGTGTGGTGCGCCAGGTCGTCCGACCGGCCCTCCAAGCCGAAATAGGCGACGAACAGGGACGGGCTGAAGCGCCGACGCTTCAGCTTGGAAGCAACCTGGCGCCCGCGCGCGTGGTGGCCGAGCAGCCGGTCATAGGTCATGACCACATCGCCGTTGCTGGCGACGAGATCGAACCGCTCCTCGCCGCCGGTTGCCGTTACGACACCGGCGACCTGATCACCTTCAACCAGGATGCGCTCGACCGGCGTCGCGAGCCGCACCTTGCCGCCGAGATCTTCGAACAGGCGCACCAGACCCCGCACCAGCGCGCCGGTGCCGCCGATCGGGAAGTGAACACCCCAGCGCCGTTCCAGCGAGTGGATGAGGGTATAGATCGCCGAGCTGGCAAACGGGTTGCCGCCGACCAGCAGCGAATGGAAACTCATCGCCTGGCGCAGCCGCTCGTCTTTGATGAAGTGCGACACCATCGCATAGACGCTGCGAAAGGCCTGCAGGCCGATCAGGTCGGGCGCCACCTTGATCATGCTCTTAAAGTCGAGAAACGGCACGTGGCCGAGCTCAAGATAACCTTTCTCGAAGACGCGCTCGGCGTAATCCAGAAAACGGCGGTAACCCTCGACATCGGCTGGGCTCATCGCCTGGATCTGCGCCATCAGCCGGTCGTCGTCGTTGGTGTAATCGAAGGTCGACCCGTCCGGCCATTGCAGCCGGTAGAAAGGCTGGATCGGCACCAGCGTGACGTAATCGCTGAGCCGACGTCCGGAAAGCGCGAACAGCGCCTCCAGACAGGTCGGGTCGGTGATGACCGTGGGACCGGCGTCAAAGGTGAAGCCGGCGTCTTCGTAGACATAGGCCCGCCCGCCGGGCCGCTCGCGTGCCTCATAAAGCGTTGTCGCGATGCCCGCCGATTGCAGGCGGATGGCGAGCGCCAGGCCGCCGAAACCGCTGCCGATTACCGCCGCGCGCTGGCGTTTTGTGGCGCTCATGTTCATCGCGCCGCCTCGGCGGCGGCCGATTTCAAACACCCCAGGGCCGGCAAGATCGGCACCGGCGGTTTGCCGGAGAGAATGCGCAGCTTGTCGCCTATGGTCAGCCGTCCGGCATAAAACCGCTCGATCAGGCCCTCGGAGAGGCCATAGAAGCGGCGCAGCACGACCCAGCGCCGTTCCGGCGAGGCCGCACGGAACAGCATGCGGTTCAGAAAACGGAAGTAACCCTGGCGCCGCCACAGGTTGAGCGAGGTCCGCCGCGACAGCTGCGCCAAGGCCGGCGCATCCAGGGTCGGCAGGGCGGCGACCGCGTCGGCGAAACGCACCGCCTCGACCAGGGAATAGCCGGTGGTCGCGTGAAACAGCAGGGCGGCAAGTCCGGATCGCGCGACGTTGTCGGACGCGTCGGCCCAATGGCCGTGGGGATCGCCGGCCAGCGTGATCGGCAGCGACCCCGTCTCCTCACGCACGACCCGCTCGATCGTCCATCCCTGGGCGGTCGCGTAGTCGGCGATGGCCTGGCGCGAGGGCGCCGCATCAAGCGTCGGCCAGTCGCTGTAATAGGTATCCTCGATCAGCATGCGCCGCTCGCTGAACGGCAGGGTGTAGACGAAGCGATAGCCGTCGGTCTGATCGACTGTCGCGTCCATGATGACCGGTCCGCTGCGCCCGTGCGGCTCCGAAAGCTCGACTTCCTGGCCGAGAAACTTCTGGTAACCCAGCAGCAAGTGCTCACCGCCGCGGTCGCCCCGGCCATCGATGACCGCGCCGGCCTCAAGCCTCTCGCCGTCGGTCAACGTCACGCCGCCGGCATCGACATCGCTTACAGTGACACCGCGCCGAACCGCATCGCCCAGCGCGCCGCCGATGACCGCATCCAGGCGTTCGGAGGGAATCGAGCGATAACCGGTGGTCAAACGGCGCTCCAGTCCCGGAAACTGCACGTCATAATGGGGCCAGCGGTGCGCGACCAGCGGATCGATCCAGGCGCGCTGCTCGGGTTCCAGGTCCGTTTCGTAGAACGACCACGTGTGGTTGCCACCCAAGCGCTCGCCCTGCTCCAGCACCAGCAGCCGCAGCGCCGGGTGACGCTCGATGAGCCGCCACGCGACAAGACTGTTGGCCAGACCGCCGCCGACCAGAATGAGATCCGTTGACACCCAGGCTCCGTATGTGCTGTCGACACCGACCGATAGACCCTACCATGTTCATCACCCTGTTACGCGCGGACGGGCAAGACGGATTGGCGGACATCTGGACGCGATGGACGAACTGCAGTCATTGGGCGGACCGACCGGCTTTGCGATCACCTATGTCGCGCTCGTCGTCATCATCGCGCTCCGGTATTTCGCCATCGCCGGGCTGTTCCACTGGCTCTTGTGGTCGCGCGAGACGCCACGGGTCAAGACCCGGCACCTGAGCGACGGTCGCCCGCGCCCGGCCACGGTAAGAGCCGAGATCGGCTGGTCGCTGATCTCGGCCCTAATCTATGCGCTGCCCGGGGTCATCGTGATCGAGGCATGGAAAGCCGGCGGCACCCTGCTTTACACCGATTGGCGGCCGATCGACTGGCTTTGGGTGCCCGTCAGCATCTTTATCTTCCTCTTCATCCAGGACACTTGGTTCTATTGGACCCACCGGTTGATGCACCACCCGCGCCTGTTTCGCATCGTGCATCTGGTCCACCACCGCTCGCGCCCGCCAAGCCCGTTCGCCGCCTTCTCCTTCCATCCGTTCGAGAGCCTGGTTTACGCGTGGCTGCTGCCGCTGCTCGTCTTCATCGTTCCGATCCATGTCGCCGCGGTGCTGTTTATTCTGACGCTGATGACCATCGCCAGCGTCTTGAACCATTCCGGTCAGGAGATCCTGCCGGATAGCTGGCTGAAAGGCCCGATCGGCCATCACCTCATCACCGCCGCCCATCACGACATCCATCACCGCGACTTCACCAAGAACTTCGCGCTTTACTTCCGTTTCTGGGACAAGGTCATGGCGACCGACGTGATGGAGGAGGTCTATCCGTTTCTTGAGACCAGGCGCGAACAGCGCGAAGGCGCCGACTGACGTCTAGAGCAGATCCTGTTTTGATGAAACCGGTCGACGGTTCCACCTAACCATGACCCGCTCTGTCCATGGCGGCGATCTGTGCTAGATCGTCATTCCGGTTCGCCTTTACTCCCACCGCTCGCCTGATCCCGCCATGACCCGTGTCGCCGTTGCCGCCAGCTCGCAGATTGCCGCCGACGCGGGCGCTGAGATCGCCCAGGCCGGCGGCAACGCCGTTGACGCAGCCGTAGCGGCGAACCTCGTCCAACTGGTGACCGAACCGGGTGTCGTCTCGCTGGGCGCCGGCGGGTTCATCGTCGTTTCACCGCCCGGTGAGCCGGCGGTCATGATCGACGGCGCGGTCGAAATGCCCGGCCGCGAGACTACGCCGGAGCAATTCGGCCGTGGCGGCATCGATGTCATGCTGCCCTATGGCGGCGGCGCGCCGACAACGGTCGGCTATGGATCGGTCGGCACGCCCGGCATGCTCGCGGCCTATGACCTCGCCGCACGGCGCTTTGGCTCCTTGCCATGGAAGGTGCTGGTTCAACCGGCCGAACGGCATGTCAGGGCAGGCTTTCCGCTGCCCAAGGCCTCGCACCAGTACATCGCCAACAATTACGACTGGGTGTTTGGCTGGAATCCGCCCAGCCTGAGACCTCTGCAAAAGGACGACGGATCGATCAAGGATGTCGGCGACACGGTCTATGTCGACGGCCTCGCCGACACGCTGGCGACCATCGCCGACGAGGGTGTCGACGCGTTCTACCGCGGCGACATCGCCCGGGTCATCGCCGATGACATGGCGGCGCACGACGGTCTGCTCGGCCTCGCCGATCTCGAGGCCTACGAAGCGCGCCTGTCCCCTGCGCTGGATGTCGCGTTGGACGACTGGCACGTGGCGACGGTCTCGCTGCCAAGCGTCGGCGGCGCTGTGCTGGCGGCCATGCTGTTGATGCTGCGCAGCGCCAAGCTCGATTGCTGGACCCCGCAGATGGCGCGTCAAATGATCGACGTCCAGGCGTGCGCGATCGGTCATCGCCGCTCACGGCTCGACATGTCCGACGACCTCGAGAGCGACGTCGCGCGCTTGCTGGACCTCGCCGCGACAAACCCCACCGCGCTGGCCTCGCCGTCGACCGTTCATACGTCGACGGTCGATGCGGCGGGCTTCGCCTGTGCGGCCACCGCCTCGGCCGGTTACAACTCAGGCGTTCTGACGCCAGGCGCGGGCATATGGATGAACAACAGCCTGGGCGAGGTCGAGCTCAACAAGCGCGGCTTTCACACGATGGCGCCGGGAACCCGCGTCGCGTCCAACATGGCGCCAACCGTTGGACGCAGCAAGGACGGTTCGGTCCTGGCGATCGGCTCGCCGGGCGCCGATCGCATCACGACCGCCATTCTGCAGACGGTCGCCAACATCGTGCATCTGGGTATGCCATTGCAGGAGGCGGTTGATCACCCGCGCCTGCACGTCGAGTGGTCCCAAGATGAGTCATGGTGTGTCGCCTATGAAGCCGGTGTGCCGGTCGATCAGTTGGACGTGCCCCAGCGGCGCTTCGATGACGTCGACATGTTCTTCGGCGGAGTCAGCGCGGTGCGCTTCTCGCCCGACGACGGCTTCGAGATGGCGGCGGATATCCGGCGCACCGGCGGCACTGCGCTCAGCGAGACCTGAGCCGAGTTACGCCACGACCACAGGATGCGGGTGGACCATCGAGAAGACATAGCCGCCGTTGTTGAACGGCTGATCGAGCACCTGGCACTCCCCAGCGGAGTCATAGGCGCGCGTCATCAGTGCGTGTTCACCAGCTGTGGCATCCCAGGTGAAGGCGAACTCGACCCAGGCGTACCGCTCGCTGGGTGACAGCAGTTCCGCCTCCTGCCACGTCTCGCCACGGTCAGCGCTCCAGGTCACACGCACGATCGGTTCTTCGGCACCGCGCGCATAACCGCGCAGACGCTGCGGTCCCACTGAAAGCCGCGCCGGCCACGGGAGCGCCAGCGAACTGCGGATCGGATGTTTGGTGATGGGTGGTCCTTTGGCCGGACTGTATTGTTCGCTGTCCCAGGCCTCGCCCATCAGAACATAGCGCTCGACGTTGCGCTCGACCCAACGGTGCTCGCGCGTCACCTCGATCCGGTCGAGCCACTTGATCGAATACGTGCCGACCCATCCCGGCACGATCGTGCGCGCGGGAAAACCGTGATCGGGCGGCAGCGGTTCGCCGTTCATGCGAAGCGCGATCAGGGTGTCGGAATGCATCGCCTTCGCCACCGGCATCGGCACGCGAATGCCGTCCTCGCCTTCCTTGCCCCGATCGAGACCGACCGGCATGACGTGATAGGCCTCATCGGTGATGCCCGCCATGGTCAGCACATCGGCCAGACGCACGCCCTGCCATTCGGCCATGCCGAGACCGCCCAAGTGCCAGCGCAGCTCGGTGACGTGGGGCCGGCGGTTGAGCGGCTCGCCCATCACGTCCTCGAAGAGCTGGCGGTGGTTGCCTGCGCATTCGATCAGCACGCTGAGCGTGACCTGCTCCATGGCCTCAAGATCGGCACGAGACAGCCGTAGCGGGTTGGTAATGGCGTCGCCTTCGACCGACAGGCTCCAGCCTTCCTCGGCGATGACCGGCGTCGGTGCGTCATGGCAGATGAAGAAGTCCGCGTTCGGCGTGATGATGCCTTGCTGCTTTTCCAGCGGCATCTCCAGACCGCCGGCCAAGTGCACGAGGCCGGAGACGTCCTTGTAGAAACCGTCACTCATGAAATGCCAGCGCCTCGGTTGGCGAAACTGGACGAACCCTAGCTCAGCAGTTCGACACTGTCGCCGACGCGCACGGTCCCTTCGATCAAAACCGCGGCATAGACACCGGTGTAACCTTCATGGTCGTCGGTCACCTTCTTCAGCACCGAGGGGTCGCGATCCGCCGTATCGGGATCGAGCGTGATCATCGCGCAGCGGGGGTCGCGTTCCAGCACCGACACCGTCACCTTGTCGCCGATACGCAGCGTCTTACCGACATAGGCATTTTCCGCATAACCGGGCGCGCCATCCAGATCGAGATAGATGTTCGCGCGGAACCGCCGCTTGTCGACATCCTTGCCCAGCTCCTCACCAAGCTGCGCGGCCGTCGCCAGCGAACACAGCGATACCGGCCGGCAGTCGGTGAACGCGCGGTCGGAGCGCAGGACGCTCAGCCCGTGCTTGCGGCCGATGTTTTCGTTGAGCTTTGCCATCAGCGCGGGATCGTCGATGGCGAAGGTCTCGCCATCCGGCGTTTCGATATCGACCGCGAGTTCATCGCGATCGGGATAGACCGCCGTCATGCCCGGTTCGATGCTTTCGGCATCCACCAGGTTGGGCGGCATGGCGGCTTTATCGGGATGGCGGAAGCGCGGCGTGTAAAGCACCATCTTGCGTTGCTCGCGGCCGGTCAGATAGGGAAAGCCCTTATGCGCTTCATCGCTGCCGATGGCATAGAGCCGGTCGCCATAGACGCCGGCAAAGCCTAAGTAGACTTCCTCGGCCTCTTCGCCGCGCATGCTCTTCACCGGATAACGCCACAGGCTCTCGACCTTGCCGACCGCCGCCATGATGTTTCTCCCTTTCGCCGATTGCTGTCACCGATCCTGCGGCACCCCACCACGACAGCGTCGAACAAACAACCGGCGCGTCCCTCAACCGGCAAGGCCAGCCTTTTCATGACGGCGGCGCGAACCTAAGCTCGCCTGGTCCAGACCCTTATGGGAGTGCGTCATGGCCGAGCAGGCCTTTCCCCATCTCTTCTCGCCGGTCAAGCTGCGCGACAAGGAGCTTAAGTGCCGCATCGTGTTCGGCGCGCATACCGCCAACATGGCGGAAGACGGCCTGCCGACCGACCGGCACTTCGGCTACTACCGGGAACGCGCGCGCGGCGGCGCGGCGATGATCGTGGTCGAGCCGACCCCGCCCCATGAGACGGCCATCCTGACGCGCGGCAATCTGCGCCACGACGACAGCGTCATCCCGCACTTCCGCCGCATCACCGATGAGTGCCACAGCCACGGCACCGTCATGATCCATCAGATCTATCACGTCGGGCAGCACGGCGATCAGGACAACTCGTGGACGCCTTATTGGTCGCCCTCGGGCGGGCCGAGCTTCCACGATCCCTGGGGCAGCCACGCCATGAGCGAGGCGGAGATCGAGGAACTGATCACCGCCTTCATCGAACAGGCCGAGCGCGACCAGAAGGGGGGGTTTGATGGCGTCGACCTGTTCGCCGGCTACAACTGCCTGATCGATCAGTTCTGGTCGCCTCTGACCAACAAACGTGACGACCAGTGGGGCGGCAGCCTGGAAAACCGCGTGCGTTTCGCCACCCGGATTGCCGAGGGCATCCGCAAGGCCTGCGGCGAGAACTTCATCGTCGGCATGACCATCTCCGGCGCCGAACCCTATCCCGGCGGCCTCACCATCGAGGACAAACAGGAAATCGTCGCCTGGCTCGATGAGCGCGGCTTGATCGACTACTTCTCCTGCGGCACCGGCAGCTATCTCAACCAGTTCACCAAGATCGTGCCGAGCTTTCACTACGGCATGATGCTGGGCCCGCCGGATGCCGCGCAGTTCAAGGACGTCACCAAACACGCGCTGGTCACCGCCGAGGCCCGGGTCAAGACACCGGCCAACGCGGAAGCCGTCATCGCCGAAGGCAAGGCGGATCTCGTCTCGATCGTGCGCGGCCAGATCGCCGACCCCCACCTCGCCAACAAGGCGCGTGAAGGCAGGCCTGAGGACGTGCGCCCGTGCATCTCGTGCAACCAGCTATGCATCGGCCGGCGCATGCGCGACTACCACATCTCCTGCCTGGTCAACCCGTCGGTCGGACGCGAAAGCGAATGGGACGGCGACAAGCCGCCGGCGACGGAAAAACCGCGCCACGTGGTCGTGGTCGGCGGCGGCCCGGCCGGGCTTGAGGCAGCGCGGGTCGCCGCCGAGCGCGGCCACCGCGTCACGCTGGCCGAGCGCCGCGACGAATTGGGCGGCCAGTTCAGGCTTGCCGCCGGGCAACCGGAACGCGGCGAGATCGGCGGCCTGCTCACCTGGTACCAAGGTCAGCTCGAGAAACTTCAGGTGCGCGTTTTGCTGCGGGCCGATCTGGACATCGACGCGATCCGCGCGCTGGAACCCGACGCCATCGTTCTGGCCACCGGGTCGGAGCCCGACCGGCGCGGCTTCCAGCGCGCCTTCCCGCATGTCGAGGCCTTGGAGGGCGCCGACCAAGACAATGTATGCACTATTCATGATGTCTTAGAGGGCGATATCGTCCCCGGCACCAACGTCCTGTTGCTCGATGACCTCAACGGCTGGTGGCCGGCCAGCGGCACGGCGCTGCATCTGGCCGAACAGCGCCACATGGTCACGGTGGTTACCGCGGCGGAACAGGCGGCCGGCGCGCTCGATCTCTCCCAGACCGGCGAGACGGCGCGCGAGCGGTTCATGAAGATGGGTGTGGAGGTGCTGACCGCGACCGGGCTGGTCTCCTGGCAGGGCAACACGGCGACGCTGATCAACCTCTATACCGGCGATCAGGAAACCCGCGACTTCGACAGCCTGGTGCTCGCCACCACCAACCGTCCGGTCAACAGCCTGACGGCAGCATTCTCCGATAGCGCCACGGAGGTACACAGCATCGGCGACACGGTCGCGCCGCGCACCGCCTCCATGGCGTTCTACGAAGCGCGCAAACTGGCGCTCACATTGTAAGACATGGGCGCTTTGGCCCACGATCCCGGCTGGCCATGCGGTTAGATCTGAGTGGACGACCCGTCGCCGGCTGAGAGACAATCCTTCTTGCTGCGCATCCGGCGGATGGTGAAGAGATTGGAACCATCATGCGATCGCTCCTGACACCGCTTGCCCACCCGATCTACCGGCGCCTGTTGGCGGCCCAGGTCGTCGCGCTGTTCGGCACCGGGTTGGCGACCGTGGCGCTCGGCCTGCTGGCCTATGAGCTGGCCGGCGCCGACGCCGGTCTGGTGCTGGGCATCGCGCTGGCGATCAAGATGATCGCCTATGTGGTCATCGCACCGATTGCCGGCGCCTTCGCGACCGTGCTGCCGCGGCGCGGCGTCTTGGTGGCCGCCGATCTGGTCCGCCTGGCGGCCGCCCTGGCGCTGCCGTTTGTCGAGGCGGTGTGGCAGATCTTCGGCCTGATCTTCATCCTCCAAGCGGCATCGGCGGTGTTCACACCGGTCTTCCAGGCGACCATCCCCGACGTCCTGGAAGACGAGACGACCTACACCAACGCGCTCTCGCTCTCGCGCCTGGCCTATGACCTCGAAGCGCTGTTGAGCCCGGCGCTTGCCGCGCTGCTGCTGCTGGTCGTGAGTTTCCCGTGGCTCTTCGACGGCACCGCCTTAGGCTTCCTGATCTCTGCCGTCTTGGTCTTGTCGCTCAGGCTACCCGGAGGCCAGTCCAGGGATGACGACACGGTGGGCGCGCGCCTCAAACGAGGCTTTTTGATCTTTCTGCGCACGCCGCGGCTGAAGGCGCTGGTCGCCATCAACGCCGCAGTGGCAGCGGCCGGCGCCATGGTCATCGTCAACACGGTGGTCCTGGTGCGCGTCAGCCTCGGCGGCGGCGACGTCGCGGTCGCCGTGGCGCTGGCCGCCGCAGGCGCCGGGTCGATGATGGCGGCGCTCATCTTGCCGCGCCTCTTGGAGTCCTGGTCCGACCGCGCCGTCATGCTGGGCGGCTGCTTCGTGCTGGCCGCCGGCATGGCCGCGGGCTTTGCCCTGTTCCTGGCGGCGACACCCGGCTTCGGCCCACTGCTGGCCTTGTGGTTCATGCTGGGTGCCGCCAACGCGGCGGTCTTGACCCCGGTCGGGCGCCTGCTGCGCCGCTCGACCGCCAACGAAGACCGTCCGCCGGTGTTCGCGGCCCAGTTCGCCCTGAGCCATGCGTGCTGGCTCGTCACCTATCCCTTGGCCGGCTGGCTCGGCGTCGCCCTGGGGCTGGATGTCTCGTTCGCGGTCCTGGGCGGGCTTGCCCTGATCGCCACCCTGGCGGCGATCCGCCTGTGGCCCGCCGCCGACCGCGACGCCCTATGGCATCACCACGAGACGGTGCGTCACCGGCATCAGCACATCCACGACGAACACCACCAGCACGATCACGAGGGCTGGGAAGGACCAGAGCCGCACAGTCATCCGCACCGTCACGGGCCGATACGCCATCGCCACGCCTATGTGATCGACCGCCACCATCCGATGTGGCCGCACGCTGAATAGCGCTGTCCCATTAGTTTACATCGCCAGCCCGCGCCCGCGCGCGGCCACCCAGGGCAGCATCGTCAGGGTGGCCGGGCGCGGGCTGGCACCGTTGTCGTGTGAACGACAGTCGATCAATTGGGAAGGACGAGACACCCCGGTTCGGCAGCGAGCGTGCCCAGAGGCTCGACCACCTCGATGGAGCCGCCGTCGATTCGGGCGATGAACATGGGCAAGGCGCAGTGATGGTTGTTGCTGCCGATCTGCGCCTGACCCGTGGGCAGCGCATAGGTCAGCCCCGGCAGCCCGGCTGCGATGGCCTCGCGTGACACCGCGCCGCCCTCCTCAAGCACCGTTTGAAGCGCGGTCATCGCGCCATAGTGGGTCATGGCGTATGAGGTGACGACCGTATCGTCGCCGCCGATGGCACGCACCGCCTCGACAAAGTCCCGCACATCGGGATCGGTCTCGACAAAAGGCACACAGCCATAGAGCGGTGCGGTGTGTTGGCGTTGATCCTTGTCCAGATAGGTTGCCAGGCCGCCAAGATCGGCCAGCGTCAAGGAGTCCAGCAGCCCAGCGCGGTCGGCGGCGTCAACGAAGCCCCAGTGTTTGGCGCCCGGCAGCGCCAGCACGACCACATCGGCCTCGGCGGCCGCCACTGCGTCGACGATCGGCGCAAAGTCGACATCCCCGGAAAGTGGGACAAAGAGTTTACCGAGCATGGTGCCGCCTTCGGCCCCGATCGTGGTTTCGGCCACCTCGAACAGACCGCGCGGCCACGCGTAGTCGGCGCCGACCAGATAAAACCGTTGGCCGATGTCACGATTGAGATAGGTGATTAGCGGCACCGCGGTCTGGTTCGGCACCGTGCTGAAATAGAACCAATAGCGGCCGCAGGCACCGCCTTCGTAGTCGGTCGCATAGAGTAGCGGTATCTGAGCCGCGGCGACGGTGTCGGCCATGGCATCGCGCGATGCCGACGTGATCGGCCCGGCGATCGCCAGGACGTGCTGGCGGGCGACCAGCCGTTGCGCCGCGGCGGCCGCCATTTCCGGGTCGCCCTCGTCATCCTCGTAAAGAACGACAACTTCCCGATCGCGGAGTCCGCCGGCGCTGTTGATCTCCATCGCCGCAAGCTCCAGACCAAGCTGCGCCTGGCGCCCGAAGACGGCGAGATCGCCGGTCAAAGGGAGAATCGCACCGATTTCGATTGTTTCTCCCGAGGCCAGCGACGGTGAGCCCAGACATAGACCACCGGCGGCAAACACGGACGACGCTAACAATCGGCGCCGGCTCAGCCGTTCCAACCTGATTTCCTCACTGTCCACCCGCAGTCTTGTGCCGCGATAACAATGCCGCCACCCCAATGGCCCGCCTTGTTGCCGAGCAGACTAACGCATCGCCATGACAACACGTTGGGAGAATAGGTGGATCAGCTATCCCAAGGGAGCATGAACAAACCGCTATCAAGGCCCGCGCGGGATATCAGACGGACCATGGGCCCAGCGGCGCGCCAAAAGCGCCGCCGACACGACCAGCCCGGCGACCATGCCCCACCAAAGACCGGCCGGACCAACATCGGTGGCAAAGGCGAGGACAATGGCGATCGGGATCGCTATGGCCCACGCGCCGGCGGCGGAGATCCACATGGGCACCCAGGTGTCCTGGCGTCCGCGCAGCGACCGTGCAGCGACGATATGGACAGCCTCCAACAGGATAAGCGGCGCTGCGACCAGACCGAGTATGCCGACCAGACGCAGCGCCGAGGCGTTCTGGGGATCATCGATGTTCAGGAAGATGAAGGCCGCCCCGTCGGGCGCGACCCACAGAAAGAGGGCGACCGGCGCGGCCAGGCAAAGCGCCACCACCATGGCGACCCAGCCGGCGCGCCGCGCGCTCGCCGGCTGGCCGCCGCCGATTTCCTGCGATACCCGCACGATCGAGGTGTGCGCGATCGCAATGACCAGGGTCGTGCTGAGGCCGGCAATGGAGGCGACGACGTGATGGGCGGCGAGCGCCGAGGCACCGAACAGTCCCATCAGGATTTTCACCACCTGATAAGACGAGCCTTCGATCAGCCGCACACCGGCAACCGGCAGGCCAAGCCTGAAGATGCGCCGCCACAAGGCCGCGTCCATCTGGAGCAAGTTGGCAAACGGCCGATAAGCCCGGTAGGCCGGCACCTTGGCCACCCAAAGGGTCAGCGCCGCCAGGGAGAGCCAGGTCGTGATCGTGGTTGCCCAGCCTGCGCCGGCGATGCCCATGGCCGGCAGGCCCAGCCCGCCGAACACGAACCACCAGGTCATGGCCGCATTCAGCGGCAGCATGACGATCGATATCAGCGTGATGATCGCCGGGCGCGACAGCGCGGTCACCAGGTTGCGCATGACGCCGAACCACAGGGTCGGCAGCACCGCCCACATGACCGCATGGATGTACGCTTCACCATCCCTGATGACCCCGGCATCCTGGCCGGTCAGCGCCAGCAGGTCGGCCATGAACCAGTTCAGCACCATGAGCGGCAGTCCGTAGAGGGTCGCCAACCACAGTCCGTGGCGGAACGCCTTTTGGACCATGCTGGAATCGCCGGCGCCGAAACCGGTGCCGATAAAAACGCCGGTGATCGACAGAACGGCAAAGCCGACAAAGAGAAATTCCCAGAACAAACCGCCCAGAAGGCCGACCGCCGCCAGCGGCGTCGCGCCCAGACGCCCGACGATGATGGCGTCGGTGTACCACATGCCCAACTCGACCAGGAACGTCGCCACGATCGGCACCGCAATACGGCGGTGCAGCCTGAGCTCGTCCTTCAGGCTGCCGGCCAACTCCGCGCGCGGCGCATGCTTTGTTTCGTTCATGGTGGTCGTCCGAACTACGGGAACGTTCCGCGTCTGGAGACGTTCGCGCGGAGACTAATCGATTAGAGCCACGCTGTCCGGTCGGCCACCCGTCTCACGCGACAGACAGTTTCGTGGTTACCAGCGGCGTGCCCAATCAGGCGGCCCAATCTCCTCGGGCCCGAATGGGTTGAAATCGAAAAGTTCGGTTTCCAACACTTCGGCTCCGTCGACAGTCACGCCGTAGAGCCGCCCATCGCGGACGACGACAAGGCGCCGGTCCGCGTCCCAGTCTGCCCAGGCCGCGTCAACCAGCGGCACGAGGTCCTCGGCCGCCTCCAGCCAAAAAGTGTCGCCATAGGGACCACCGAAACGGGTGAAGTCGACATCCTCGATCTGACGGCAGAGTTTGATGCCGGACTGCTCGGATGACTTTTCCCAGATCTCACGCTCGCCGACACGGCGATGGGTTCTCGGATCAAACCCGCGTTCGACCAGGCGCCAGCCGTCGCGCAGCAAGCGCTGTTCCCACGGCGCGCTATCGGCCGGGCAAAAATCGAAGGTCAGACCCTGGGGCGGGAAATCGGGATGGGGTTCTTTGTCGCAGGTGACGTCGAGCAACACATGCCGGTCGGTATCGAACACGCCGCCGCCATACCAACTGCCGAGATTGCGCCACAGCGCCAGCGCGGTGAAATAGGGCGGACGCGAGATGGCGGTCCAAGCTTCGCCGACATCGTCATCGTCTGGGCGCCGCCCGTGCTTGGCCGCGAAATAGATGAAGAAACGGCCATCGGGCGAGAGATCGCAACGCCGCTCATAGACGCGGCCATGAAACCACTGGCCGGTTTCGAAGGTGTCGTTCTTACGATCCCAGACCGTCAGTTGCGCCCACGCGCTGGGGCCGCGCCGCAGGATGACGGCCGTTGGCGCGCTGCGCGCAAGATAGACCGACAGGCGACACGGCGCCGTTTCGTTTGCTGACGACGTCCCCACGCCGACGACCTTAACCGTCGCCGGTCAGAACGATCCAGGCAAAAAGCCGCGTTGATAGGTGCTTAGCTTTCGCCGAGCGCCATGCGGACCTTGTGCTGGAAATCGTGGACCGCGTGCTCGCTGATTTCGCTGCGCTCGCCGTCAACGATGAAGCGGCCCTGGCGATAGCCCAGGCTGTGCAGACCCTTCTGCACGCTTTCGCACAGCGGAATATCTTCCTTCCGGACGACGTCGACGAAGTCGATGACTTCCATTTCATCCTTGGTTGGCGTGTCGCCGGTGAAATAGTACTCGCAGTGCTGGATCGTGGATTCCGGGCCGGTCGGCTCATGATGGAAGACGGTCAGATTGCCGCCGGGATAGGCCTCGATGCACCAGTTGGGGAACAACATGAAGCTGCCGAACTCCTCCGGTTTGGCGGCCCCTTCCGTCGACGTCGTATAGCCCTGCGCCTCACCGACGCCGACCGAATAGTGGCTGTGGTGATGCTCGTGGGTCGTGATGCGATAGGAATCGTAGTCGATCGCGTTTTGCATCAACGTCGGGTGCTGGTTCGGGCAGTGGAAACACTCGCTGTAGTTCTCGACCGAGTTTTTCCAGTTGGCGTTCAGCGCATATTCGGCGCGGTGGGCGCACTTGAGTTCGGCGGCATGCGGCGAAAAAGCCCGCACCTCGACAGCCAGCGGTCCGGCAACCTCGGAGAGCGGTGGCGCCGAGCCGTCCAGGTTGACGAAGAGAAAGCCGAGGATGCTGTCGAGCCTGACCGGCTCCAGACAGAACGAGTCGACGTCGAAGGATTCAAGCTTCTCGCTGCCGCGCGCGCTGCGAAGCGAACCGTCCGTGCCATAGGCCCAGCTGTGATAGGGGCACGTGATGACGCCGCCGACCCGGCCTTCGCCTTCCAAGAGACGATGGGCGCGGTGCTGACAGACATTGAAGAACGCGCGCAATTCACCCTTGGTATCGCGCAGCACGACGACGCTCTGATCGAAGATATCGCGCACCAGATAGGCGCCTGGTTTGTCGACCATCGAGACGTGGCCGACATACTGCCAGGTCTTATAGAAGATCGCCTTCTTCTCACGGTCGTAGATCGCGGGATCGAAGTAAAAGGTTCGGTCGAGCGTCTGCGACCGCTCGGGGTCGACGTTGAAACCGGTGATCTTTTCAGCAGCAAGCGCGGCCATGATCCAGTCTCCTCACCAGATTGGCGTTTATTGAATGAGCGTACAATAACCCGCCGAAGCTCGTCAAGCGGCGGAGAGCGCGGTTATTCCGCCACCAACTTCACACCCGGGCCCTCCAAAGGGACAAAATCCAACACGTTCGCCTGGAAGAAGGTGAGCGAGGTTTCACCGCTATCGGCGAGCGCACCGACCTTGAACATCGGCGAATGCAGCGCCTTCTGCTGCTGCTCGCAGACCCACATGTCCTCGATCTGGAAGTCCAGCGACTCCATGGCCGGACAGCCCAGCGTCTCGATCGAGATGTAGCGTTTGCCGTCGGCCATGATGTGACCGTGGCCCGACGTGCCCGACGGCCGTGTCGGCGGCTTGGTGGTGTCTTGCTTTTCCTTCGGCATCATCCAGGTGCGGAGCTCCAGGTAACACTGCTCCGGGCCGACCGGCACGATGGTGTACGCGGAAAAGAAGATCGACGTCGCCAGGATGCCGCTGTTCGGGAAGAGCTGCCACACGACGGGATGACGCCCGGAGGTATCGACGCCGGGAATGGGCGTGAAGTGGCTGTCGCTGCGGCTGGGCGATTCGCCGTGGCTGATGAAGACCCAATGGCGGCCGACATCGTCCCAGTCCTGGTCCTCGACATCCGGGCCCATCAGCGTCTTGTCGTGCAGATAGCTGAGGTGATAGCCGTCCATGGCATTCTCACAGAACGCCTTCCAGTTCGCCATGATGTCGTAGCGCACCGGCCGCTTCTCCGAGAGCACCGAGATGTCATGCGGCCACATGTGGGTCTTCTGGACACCGGCGCACCAGGCCTCGAAATCCTCGTCCGGCCGCTCTTGCGGATTGACGAAGACGAGATCGCCGATCTGGCCGATGCCGCCTTTGTGCAGGCCAAGCTGGTCCATCTTGAGGTCGGGGAAGCACAGGTCCTTCTTCGGCAGGCCGCGCAACGCGCCGTCATCCACGTTGTAGGTCCAGGCGTGATAGGGACAGACAATGCCGTGGCGGCAGTTTGCCTTCGCCTCGAGCATCTTGGTGCCGCGGTGGCGGCAGGTGTTGTGATAGGCCTTGAGCGAACCGTCCTTAGCGCGGATGACAAACATCGGGTAGCGCCCGATCTGCACCGGATAGGCGTCGCCCGCCTCGGGCACGTCCTGGGCGACGCAGGCGAAGGTCCAGGCGCGGCTGAAGAGCTCACGCTGCTCGCGCTCGAACCACTCGGGCGCCATGTAGCAGTCCTTGGGCAGAAGCTGCTCGGCCCGTTTTGGTCTCGGCGGCGTGGTGATCGGCATCCTGGTCCTCCCGACCGGGTGGCGTAGACTTGTCAGGCAAGTTTACGATGGAACCGGGCCCATCGATCAAGAGCCGTGACATAGTGGCCCGGTGGCGGCCCATAGGGAGCGAGCGATGACTTGGATTAACGAGAAGCTGGCGAATGGCGGCATCCTGCTGCTGGACGGCGCGGTCGGCACCGAGCTGCAGCGGCGCGGCGTGCCGATGGACGACGATGCGTGGTGCGGCCGCGCCAACCTCTCCCATCCCGATGCGGTGCGCGCGATGCACCGCGACTACATTGCCGCCGGCGCCGACATCATCACAAGCAACACCTTCGGCACCAACCGTTACACCCTGGAGCCGGCGGGTCTCGCCGACCGGTTCGAGGAGATCAACCGATCCGCCGTACGCCTGGCGCAGGAGGCGCGCGACGATGCCGGCGGCGACATCGCAATCGCCGGCTCCATGTCGACCATGCCGGCGCTGGCCCATGTCGATGAAACGCCGTCGGCCGAAGCGGCGGCGGACGACTACCGGCGGCTTGCCGACACTTTGGCCGAGGGCGGCTGCGACGTGATCCTCTGCGAGATGATGATGACGCCCGACCACGCGGAAGCCTGTGTCGATGCCGCCCGCGCGACCGGCCTGCCGGTTTGGGTCGGGTTCAGCGTCCACGAAAAGGCGGGCCGCATGATCACCTTTCCGAATGAGCGCAGCATGGAGGGCCCCTCCAGTACGCCGCTGCGCGAGGCGGATAGAAAACGTCAGCCGTTCATCCCGTTCGCCGAGCGCGTCATGGCCAACGGCGGTGCCGCCGCCGGCATCATGCATTCAGAGGTCGAGGACACGGCGTCAGGCCTGGATGCGCTGAAGACCGTGTGGTCAGGACCACTGCTGGCCTATGCCCACAGTGGCACGTTCACGCCGCCGGATTGGACGTTCCGCGACATCATCGAGCCGGAGCCCTATGCCGAAGCGGCCGCCTGTTGGGTCGCCGAGCAAGGCGTCCAGATCGTCGGCGGCTGCTGCGGCCTGACGCCCGACCACATCCGCGCGCTGAAGGAGCGGCTGAACTAGGGTGTCACCGTTTAGCCGGCACCGATGCCGCGGCGATTACGCCAGAATCGTGAGGTCGTCGACCGCGAGGCGGCCGTTATCCATGGCCCAGGTCAGGCTCACGGTCTGACCGGGCTGGACCAGCGGAGCCTTCAGTCCCTTGACGAGGTGGTAGATGACGCCGGTATCAAGGGTCAGGGTGCCAGCCTTGGTGTCGACGGCCGCCACGGTTCCGGTTTCCGTCTCGCCGGCATAGGTCCACGATGACACCGCCAGTGCGGCCGAACAGGCGGACGGAAGAACGAGCTCACGCATGGTCTTTTCAATCCTTGCTGCGCATCGGCGGTTTTTTGGCCCGCCTGATGACGATCGGTTAGGCGCTGAAGCAGGCTCCCAAAGCCTGCCGCTTCAAGCGTCCTATCTGGTACCGAAAAGCCGCCGGTCAATCGTCTGCAACAAGGTCATTTCGTGGCAATCCAGCGGATTCACGCAACCCTGCCATGCTTCCTGAGCGCGAGGCCAGCCGCCAAGTACATGATGATGTAGACGATGACGCGATAGACCACAGCGCTGCCCGGCGGGATGCAGATGAAGCTCATGCCGGTCAGGCCGCGCCGCCCGATCTCGTGCGCGATACGGATGACCTCGTAATCGGTCATGCCGACCGGTTCGGCGAGCTCGCCCAGGATGTCGCCGGGCGCCGGCCCGGCGCCGCCGATGCAGTCCATGTCGAAGTGGATGTACTGACCTTTGGTGCCGTCATAGGCCTGGTCGAGCGCCTTCACCAAACCTTCGATACCGAGGCCGGACCGGAGCTCCCACGAACTGATGAAACGTGCGCCGTCGTTCAAATAACGCCGGACGATGCGCTTGTCCTCCAGCATGCCGCGCTCGCCGATCTCGACCAGATGTTTGGGATGCATGTTGTCGAGGAACTCATACATCTTGTGCTTCCACGACGACGAACCGGCGATGCGCGGGTCGCCGGTCAGATAATCCAACTCATGCGCGTCCCAGTGGGTGTCGAGGCTGATGCAGCCGACCGCACCGTCAGTGTGCTCGGCGACCGGTTTGGCGATGGCGAAGCTGCCGCACGGGCTGTTCTGACCGATGACGATGGGCACGGCGCCCGCATCCAGCGCATCGTTGACCTTGGCCTCGACTGCGGCCTGGGCGGCAAGAATGTTTTCCGCCGTTGGTGTTTCCATGGATTCGGGCGGGATGTCGGCGTCGCCGTAGTCGACCAGCTTGATCGTCTCGAAGACGTCGAGATCGAAGTCCTGGATGTAGGCAGAAGGATAACGCGCCGACTGCTGGCGCACCCGTTTCGGCGCGGCGATCCAGTCTTCCATCGGCACGCCTGCATACATGCCGCCCGACGCCGCGACATAGGGTGCGCCGATCACGGCAATATCCGCGCCCTTCAGGTCGGCCGGTGTCTTGGCAACCGGCTGGCTCATGAAACTCGGTGTCTCCGGCGCCAACATCGGGTAGTCGCGCCCGGCGGCGAAGCTCGTTGAGGTAAAGGTCTCCCAGTCCGGATAGCTACTCATCGTCGTCGTCCTTCCCTTCGAAGCCCAACAGCGGGCAATTGCGCCTGCGGCAATTGTGGCGATCGCATAACCGGCACACGTGATCTGCCGTCTCACCGTCATTGGTCAATTCCGGCAACAGACGCCCAAGCAACGCCAGCAACAAGCGTCGTTCATGTTTGGCAAGATCACCCGTCACGTTCTCCAACGCGGCAATCCGCGCCGCAAGCAGACGATCACGACATTCTTCGCCGAAGGCGGTCAAGAAGAGCGCGAGCTCACGCTTGTCACGACCGTCACGCCGGACGACGTGACCGGCGGTCTGCAGACGGTCGACCAGTCTGACCGTCGCCGACTGCGACAAACCCAACTGGCGCTCCAGCGCGCGCACGGTGATGCCGGGCGTCGCGCCCAGGATGACCAGCGCGGTGTTGTCGGATTGACCCAAGCCTGAAGCCTCGGTCATCGCCGTCTCGATCCGTTCGTCGAGCGCTGTTGCCAATGCGCCCAACCGGTTGGCGACGACCTGGCGCATACGTGGTTTTGCCACTGTCCCCTCCCCTTTCTTCGTTGGGGAAAGCCTACACCACAATGTATGCGACATGCAGCCAACCTGCATACGGCGGCTGTGACGCATCACGGCCGCGCACGCAACGACCCAACACATACATGGCGGCGCTTGATAGACTTCGGTGCAACGCGAACGGGAGGAACGACATGGCGAGCAAGTTGATCAAAGGGAAATGGGTTATCACCGACGCAATGAGCCCGGCGATCTCCGACGGCGCCGTGCTGGTCGAGGGCGAGAGGATTGCCGCGACGGGTTCGTTTGCGGAAGTCTCAGCCGCCTGTCCCGATGCCGAGGTCATCGGTTCCGACAACCATGCGGTGATGCCGGGCCTGATCAACGCCCACCACCATCACGGCGGCATCACCGGTATTCAGCACGGCGTGCCCGACATGCTGCTGGAAAGCTGGATCCGCGCGCTGGACGCCGGCCGGCCCGGCGACGAACGCCTTGACGTCTTGTTGGCATGCGCGCGTCTGCTGCGGTCCGGCGTCACCAGCGTTGTCGACATGGCGTCAGGGCGCGGCACGCCGGAGGCCTGGCGTGACACGATGACACGTGCGCTCGACGCCTATCGTCAATCCGGCATACGCGCGGCCTTTGCGCCCGGCGCCAACGATCAGGGCTGGCTCGGCGTCGGACCCGGCGCCTGTGACGAAGAGTTTCTGAAAACCCTGCCGGGCGATCTGGCCGAAGCCGTGCGGCCGGAGCTGCCCAACAAATCGTCCATCACGCCGGGCGACTATCTGGCCATCATGGACGAGCTTATCGCTGGGGCCGACGACGATGACCGGGTCACCGTTTGGTATGGTCCGCCGGGCGTGCCATGGATCACCGATCGTTTCTATGGCGAGATCGCCGACGCGGCACGGCGTCACAATACCGGCCTGCAGACGCATGTTTCGGAGTCCTATTACGAAGGCCTGATGGGGCCGAAGTTTCACGACGCGCCGATGATGCAGCACCTGCACGAGCAGGGCGTCAGCGGGCCGAACGTGTCGATCGCCCACGGCGTGTGGATCACCGAAGACGAGATGGCGCTGATGGCGGAAACCGGCACGGCGGTCAGCCACAACCCCAGCTCGAACCTGCGCCTGCGCGCCGGCACGGCGCCGCTCAACGCCTATCTCGCCGCCGGCGTGACAACCGGCCTGGGTCTCGACAACACGGCGATCGGCGACGACGACGACATGTTTGCGGAAATGCGGTTGGCGCTGCGCCTGGCGCGCAGCCCGACCTATCACGAGCCGGCGCCGGCGAACGCGGATGTGCTGGCGCTCGCCACGACAGGCGGCGCCAAGCTGATGCGGAGGGACCACGAACTCGGCCGCCTGGCGGACGGCTATCTGGCCGACATCGTGCTGGTGCGCCTTGACCGCATCACCTGGCCGTGGGTCGCGCCGGAGGCCGATCCGCGCGAGCTCGTCCTGCTGCGCGCCCGCGCCGACGATGTCGACAAGGTCCTGATCTCAGGCGAGCTGGTGCTCGACGACGGCCGCCCGACACGCTTCGATATCGACGAGATCGGCCAAGAGGCCGCCGCGCTGATGGCCAAGACCGCCTATCCCGACGATGCCGCGCGGATCGCCGCGGCACTCATTCCGCACATCGAGGCCTGGTACGGCGGTTGGGACCACAAGGAACGCGTTGCCTATCAACCGATGAACTCTCGGGTCTAGCGCGAAGCCGCCGCAACAACACCCTCTCCCCTTGAGGGAGAGGGTTGCGCAGGGTTGGGTCCGGACAATGTCCGGACCTTAGCCGGAGCTGGGTGAGGGGATTCTGCTAGCCGCCACCAACACGCTCTCTTATTGCGCTGACCCGCAACCCCCTCACCCCATCCCTCTCCCTCAAGGGGAGAGGGAGAATTAGCGGCGGCCTTAACGCCCCCGAGTCAGGCGCCAGGTCTTCAGATGGAAGCGCCAAATCAGCAGGAGCGCCGAGACGCCGAGACCGAGCGCGAGGCCCCACCACAGGCCCTGCGGTCCCCAGCCGGCGACGAAACCCAGGAGATAACCGCCGGTGACACCAAAACCCCACAGGCCGAAGCAGGCGAGCAGCATGGGCACCAGCGTGTCCTTCAGGCCGCGCAGCGACTGGACAGCGATCATCTGTAGGCCGTCGAAGATCTGGAAGATGGCGGCGACCGTGAACAAGCTGATGGCGAGTGCCGCGACATCGGTGTCCGCGTATTCCAGTGCACCCAGGAACAGGCCGACGATCGGTTCCGGTATCGTCCAGACGACAGCGGCGGCAATCAGGATGATGACCGATCCCATGGCAAGCGCCAGGAAACCCGCGTTGCGCGACTGCTGCGGCTGACCGGCGCCGATGCCGTAGGCAACGCGGATCGCCGCTGCCTCGCCCAGCGCAAAGGCAAGCACCAAGCCGATATCGATAATGCCGAAGACGATCTGGCTCGCCGCCAGCGCCACCGCGCCGAACAGACCCATCAGGATAGCGACGACCGAAAACATGCCGCTCTCCGCAAAGGTAATCCCGGCAATCGGCAGACCGTGGCGCAGGATGTCACCCCACACCTTGGGTTCCGGGCGCTGCAGACCGGGAAAGATCATGTAGTCCTGGATCGCCTTCGACCAGCGGACGTAGCCCGACAGGCAGGCGAGCGTGAAGAAACTCACGATGACGCTGCCATAGCCGGCACCCGCCACGCCGAGTGCCGGAAATCCGAAGTTGCCGAACACAAGCGTGTAGTTGACCAGCATGTTGAGGCCAACCGCGAGGATGGCAACGACCATGATGACGTGGGCGCGCCCGAGCGCCGCCAGGAAGTTGGCGAGCACGGCGTAGATCATGGTCGGCGGGAACGACCACATGAACGCATAAACGTAGTCTTCCGCCGACGCCATGACCGCCGGATCCTGGCCGGTCAGCGTCAGCACCGGCACCAGGGCCAGGCAGAAACCGATGCCAACCACCGACATCATGGCCGCCATCCACATGCCCTGACGCACGCACAGGCTGACCTCTGCCTTGTCGCCTTTGCCATGAGCCTGGGCGACGAGAACGCCGACGATGGAGATGACGCCGATCGAGACCGACAGCGCGTCCCACATCAGGTTGCCGGAAAGGCCAACCGCTGCCAGTTCCACCGTGCCCAGGCGTCCGACAAACATCATGTCGGTGAGATAGATGCCGAACTCGGCCAGATACGCTGCCGCCAGCGGCGCGGCGATGGCGATCAGCGTGCCGATTTCACGCCGCTTGGTGTGCTTGCGCGGCGCGGAGGACGGTGCAGTGGTCATCGCAAAACCGCCGGCCCGGCAACAGGCGCCCTGTTCCGCACGCCCAACATGTACTCCATGATCTCGACCCCCTGGCCACCCGGCGGCGGCGGGGCGGATTATGGGCTCAGCCCGGTGCCCATCGCAAGGTCGCCCTATTCGCGATCCATCCTTGGGGGACTTGCGATGACCGGCAAAACAACCTAGGTCCAAACAATGGTTCTGAGCTTTGCCGCACGCCGCATCCGTTATCTCGCCTTGGCTGGCGTGATAACCGTGTGCCTGGGGTGGATTGCACCGGCGGCAGCCGATATCGAGGCCGATATCAACGCCGCATTCGCCGCCGCCGAGGCCGGTGACATCACAGGTGCCCACGAAAAGCTGACCGCGATCATCCGCGCCGGCGAACTGCCGCCCGAACGGCTTGCCATCATGTATTTCAACCGTGGTGTCGCGCGTCAGCTATTGGGCCGGCTGGGCGACGCGGTCGATGACTTCGACCAGGCGATTGCGCTGGCGCCGGCCTATGCGGACGCCCTCTATAATCGCGGCGAGACGTTGCTGGTCTTGGGCCAGCCGGAAGCCGCGTTCGGCGACTTCGAGCGTGTTCTGCTGCTGCAGCCCAACGCCTTGGACGCCCGGGTATCGCGCGCCGACGCCCTGTTCGCCATGGGCCAGCCCAAGGAAGCGCTCGATGCCTATACCGAGGCGCTGGAGTATGACCCCACGCTTGTCTACGCCTATGTCGGGCGCGCCCGCGCCTGGCGTTCGGTCGGCAACCTGTCGCGCGCCGTGGTCGATTACATCGCCGCCTTGAACATCACGCCCGGCGACCCCGACCTTCTGGCTGAGCGCGGCACCGTTCTGGCCGAACTCGGCGACCATGAAAGCGCGCTCAGCGATTTCAACCGCGTGCTGGCAATCTACCCCGACCAGGCCGGCGCACTTTATGGCCGCGGTGTCGTCTATGGTCAGCAGGGCAGCTACGAGCTGGCGCTCGCCGACTTCAACTATCTGATCGAGATCGCACCGGAACTGGGCGACGCCTATTTCATGCGCGGCATGGCGCGGCTCGCCATGGGCGATGAGGCCGGTGCCGAGGACGACTTCATGAGCGCCTATGCCAACGGCGCGCAGAACGATCGTCTGGATGCGATCCTCAGGGAACGCGGCATCATCGAGTGAGTGTGTTGTCCGTCCGGACAACGCCGGTGCCTGCCCGCTCCCCCACCCGGCCACCCCGAGAATGCTGCCCTGGGTGGCCGGGTGGGGGAGCGGGCAGGCGAGGTGACTATCCAGTCACTGCTCAGCGCATGAGACGCCGTAACACCGGCGGCAGTTTGCCTTCCAGCGCCAGGATGGCGACGATGACGAGCGCCGCGCCGGCGAGCTGTGCCGGCGTCATGACCTCGCCCAACAGCAGAGCGGCCAGCACCAGGGTCGAGACGGGGCCGACGGTGGAGACCAGGGCCGAGCGCGACGCGCCGACCCGGCGGATGCCTTCGGTGATCAGCAGGAACGGCATGACCGAGCAGAACAGCGCCATCGCCGCGATCATGATGAAGGCGCTCCACGACATAGAGAGCGCGGCGACCGGTGTCGTCACCAGGAACTGAGTCGTCGTGCCGATGACCGCGCCGGTCACCGCGCCCAGCGCCATGCGCGCCGAGCCCAGCCTGGGACCGAGCGCCTGGTTGATCATGAAATAGATGGCGAACGCGAACGCCGAACCGATCGCCCATAGACCGCCGATCAGGTTGGTGTGAAAGAGTTCGCCGTTGGCGACGCCCATGACCAGGATGATGCCCTGATGCCCGCTTCCGCGCCGACCAGCGCGACGAGCTGCCGCGCCGGCGGCCAACGCCGCCGCCGGATCGAGTCAAAGGCGAGCACGAAGATCGGAAAACTGAACAACAGCACACGCTCGACCGAGACGTCGATCAACGCCAGCGCCGTGAAGTCCAGATATCCGGCGAGCCAATAGCCGATCAGCCCGCCGCCAAGCGTGTAGACGAAGTCGCGCGGCGCCATGGCGAGATTGGCGAAACCACCGCGCAGCGCCGCCGCCGCCAGCACCATCATCGGAAACGCCAGGCCGTAACGCACGGCCAGCAGCGTCACGACATCGACACCTTCGGCGTAGATGTACTTCGCCAGAATGCCTTTCAGCGACAACGCCAGCGCGGAGATGACGACGCACGCAATGCCGATTAACTCGGTGCGGCGTGTCGTCTGCATGGCATCGTTGGCCGACGCGATGGGATCTGGACCGCTCATGGTGGGCGTCTTTAGCCCGCGCTAGTGGTGCGCGTCCAACGTCGACTGGCGATCGTCAGTCCGATGGCCCGTCCGGTCTGGTGACGACATAGAGGGCGGCAGGGATCATGCAGGCGGCCTGGATGGCGAGGATCCACCAGGCGAGCCCGGCGACCAGACTGACGATAAAGGTCAGCGCCATGACGGCGCAGGCGATGATCTTGTAAGGCCGGGCAATCGCGCCATAGGTCTCCCAGTCGTGGATCAGCGGGCCGAACCGGGCATGGCTGATCAGCCAATGACGCAGGCGCGGCGATCCCTTGCCGAACGCGAAGGCGGCCAGGATGACAAAGGGTGTGGTCGGCAAGACCGGCAGCACCGCGCCGACCGCCCCCAGCGCCAGCGACACCCAACCGAGCGTCAGCCACAAGAGGTCGCGATGGCGCCGGCGTCGCGTCGCAACCGCTACGTCACACTCGTCGGGCATGGGCACTAAGGTTGGCCGGCTCGGCCATGGCGCCGCGTCAGCCGTCGGGCGCGATCAGCGGGCCGAGCGGCTTGCCGGCCATGATGTGGACGTGGAAGTGGGGCACCAGCTGACCGCTGGCAGCGCCCTGGTTCGCGATCAACCGGTGACCCTCGGCGGTGACGCCCAGGTCGTCGCAGATCTTGGCGACGGCGCGCCAGAAGCCCGTGATCTCGGCATCGCTGGCCGTCGCATGAAAGTCGTCATGGGCGATATACTTGCCCTTCGGGATCACCAGCACATGCACCGGCGCCTGCGGCGCGATGTCGTGAAACGCCAGCACGACATCATCTTCGTAGACCGTCTTGTTGGGCAATTCGCCGCGCAGAATCTTGGCGAAGATGTTGTCGTCGTCATAGGTCTCGAAGTCGATCGCCATGGTCGGGCCCTCCGCCGGATGTCACGAAATCGCCTAACACAGGGCCATCGAACTGTCACGATAGGCTGTCAGGTTCCGCGCCGCGACGATCGAGCGCCTTTCATCGGGAGATCGAGATCATGCCTGTCACCAATGGCGACACCAGACGGCTTTCTGAGCGCGTGGCTGATCCAATGAGACGGGGTCCCAATTGCGCCGTGCGTGAACGCGCACCGGCGATCAAGATGATGCCGGGACCGCTTATCTATCTGTCGCTTGCCGCGCGGCGGCGGTTTTAGGACATTCGTGGCTCACGCTTGTGCCAGGCCGGCCCACTCCCCCTCCCGGCCACCCATGGCAGCATCCTTGGGGTGGCCGGGAGGGGGAGTGGGCCGGCAACGCAAACGAAACAGGGAACTCTAGGCGGCGGCGCGCTCGCGCTTTTCGACCAGTTCAAGCCAGCGCGACGAGACGGCGTTGCAGAAAGCCCGCGAGTTCTTTTCGTGGGCTTTGAAATCCGCCTCCCAGCGCTCGAGATACCAGGGGTGGTGGGCTTCCAGATCGGGCTGCACGCCGGGCATCCACTGGTGCCACAACTCGATGCTGACCTCGAAATGGCACTGAAAGCCGTAGCTGGCATCCTTGCGGAACGCCTGGTTCGGACACTTGTCGCCGGTCATCAGCACGTCAGCGCCCGGCGGGATGTCGAACGTGTCCTCGTGATACTCCATCAGATACTGGGACGGGGCGAGGCCGCCCAGCAGTGGGTCGTCATGCGCGCTTTCGGTCGCCGTCAACTCGGTGAATCCCAGCTCGGTCCAGCCTTGTTTGTGGACCCGGGCGCCGAGCGCGCGCGCCAAGACCTGGGAGCCCAGGCAGACGCCCAGGATCGGCTTGCCGTGCTCGTGCACCGCGCGGGCAAAGATCGCGGCATCCGCCAGATAAGGATGGTTGCCGTCGTCCTCGGCATACTGGGCGCCGCCCAGCATGACCAAACCATCGAAGGCCGCGTCCGAGGCCGGCAGGACCTCGCGCTTGTCGGGACGAACGGTGAGGGTTCGGACGCCCGCCGCCTCGAAGGACTCGGCGATGACGCCCAAATGGCAGCCGGGATAGAACTGCAAAACCAGGATTTCGGTCATGCTTCTGGTTATCGTGTCCCGCGCGCGGCGACAAGATGGAATACGGCGGTGACTCAAGGGCAGCATCGTGACCTGCCATGCAGAAAACGCATGGTCACTGTGCAAGTGCAGCATTGGTAAAATTCAATAAATTCACCATATTAGCTTTGTTGAAAGCACTAAGCTTTCGCACTGCAGCAAGATCGGGCGATGGACTTTTGGTCCCATCCGATGGTCTTGCTGACAATCATGATGAGGAGAAACACCATGTTGCGAGATGTGATGAACAGCTATCGCAGCTGGCGGCGCCAGGCCCAGACCCGTCGGGAAGTGGCCCGTCTCGATCCTCGCCTGCGGGCCGATATCGGCCTGCCGGAACAGGGTGACCCGACGCTGGTTGGTACCAGCTGGTTCGCCCAGCCGCGCGACCGGTTCTAACCGGGCGGCGGCAGGGATCGCGATGAAACAGCCCGCTTGCTGTGACAACGCTTCAGGCCGGGACTGAACCACCGTCTTCCGCGCGTATGCCGGGGGAGGTGTTAGGTCCCGGCCCTTTCTTTTCTTCAGACACATTCGATTTCCGCTGCCGACCCTTGACAGTTTGGGCCGGCCCGGCGATGAGGCGCCATGGAGACCATGACGCTTGAACGCCTGCCCTTGCACGCCCGCGGCAAGGTGCGCGATATCTATGATCTCGACGACCGCCGCCTGCTGCTGGTCGCCAGCGACCGGCTGAGCGCTTTCGACGTCGTTTTGCCGACCCCGATCCCCGACAAGGGGCGCCTTTTGACCGGTTTGAGCCTATTCTGGTTCGACTTCCTTAAAAACATCGTCCCCAACCACATCATCGGCACCGATCTGGCCGGGCTGGACGTCACCGACGACGAGCGCGCCTGGCTTGACGGGCGCGCCGTTATCGTGCGCAAGGCCGAAGTCTTGCCGGTCGAGTGCATCGCGCGCGGTTACCTGGCCGGCAGCGGCTGGAAGGACTATGGCGCGACCGGTGCGATCAGCGGCGTTGCCCTGCCCGCCGGCCTGCGCCTGGCGGACCGCCTGCCCGAACCGATCTTCACGCCGTCGACCAAGGCCGAGGTCGGCACCCATGACGAGAACATCAGCTTCGAGGCCGCCGCCGCCACGGCGGGTGACGCCTTGATGGCGCGGGTTCGCGACATCGCCCTGGCGCTTTATGGCCGGGCCCGCGATCACGCGGCCGAACGCGGCATTATCATTGCCGACACCAAGTTCGAGTTCGGCCTGATCGACGGCGAACTGACCCTGGTCGACGAATGCCTGACATCCGACAGTTCGCGCTTCTGGCCGGCCGATTCCTGGGCGCCCGGCGCCTCGCCGCCATCGTTCGATAAACAGTTCGTGCGCGACTGGCTGGAGAACGAGTCGGATTGGGACAAAACACCGCCCGGACCGGCCCTGCCGCCGGAGATCGTGGAACGCACCCGCGCGAAATATGTCGAGGCCTATGAAAGGCTCTCAAACCGGCAGTTTTCCTGACCTAGAGCAGATCCGGTTTTGGCGGAATCGCATTGCGATTCCGTCAAGACAGGTGAATCTGCTCTATTCATAAATAGAGAGCGGATTCACATGGTTAGGCGGAACCGTCCGACGGTTCCGCCTAACCATGATCCGCTCGATGAGCTATGCTGGCGGCGCATGCCAGCATTGATGTTCAACCAATTGTCGCGCCAACCCAGAAGCCCCACTTTTCTTGCCAGAATAGGGCTGATCCTTTGGATCGGTCTAACGCCTGCACAAGAAAGGGCGAAATCATGAGCCAGATTGCCAACACCGTCCGTCGCCTGCGCGACCGTTCCATCCTTCGCCGCGAGATGGGCCTGCTTTCCGACCATCAGCTGCGCGACATCGGCATGGAGCGTATCGACGTACCGAACACCGGGTTTGTTTATCGGCGCACCGCCGGTTGATAACGATTTAGCCCGCACCACTTTTGGGTCTTTGCCTGAAAGCGGTGCCGGGCCTATAAACCACCCGGCTTCGGTGACCGTAAGATACGGCAACACACGAACGTAAGAGGCCTAGGGTTCGATGGGCCAGTGTTCCGCGCTTTGGGACGCCATCGAGCGCTATCATGACCGGCGAAGATCCCTGGGATCGTGCTGATCCCAACGCCGTGCTGTTCTTGGCCACAAGACGTCCGGACCTGGTGGTTTTATGAAGTCGTCACATATCCTTGCCGTCGTTCTGGCGGTCGCGGTCGTTGCTTGGGTGCTGTCGGGTCAGTTGACCAGCGAGACACCTGCGACGGCTGACGTCACGTCGACGGAAACCGACACCGAGGGAGCGGCCGAGACAGCGCCGCCTGCCGAGGTGCGCGTCGGCACCGTTAGCGCGGCCCCCTACAGCCTGGAACTCGTCGTGACCGGCCGTACCGCGGCAAGCCGCGATGTGGAACTGGAGGTCGAGACTGCCGGTCGCATCGTTGAAATCGCGGTTGCCGAAGGCGACCAGGTCGCCGAAGGCGATCTAATCGCCCGGATCGCCCAGGACGACCGTCCCGAACGTCTGGCCGAGGCCCGCGCGCTGGTCGAGCAACGCCAGATTCAGTACGACGCCTCACAAGAGTTGATGGAAAGCGGCTGGCGCGAAAAGACCACCAACGCGCAGGACAAGGCCGAGTTGGACGCTGCGCTGGCCGATCTCGCCGCCATCCGTCTGGACATCGCGCGCACCGAGATCACAGCACCGTTCGACGGCGTGCTGGATGAACTGATGATCGAGGTCGGCGACGTCGTCGACATCAACGAAACCATCGGCATGATCTACGATCTGGACCCGGTGATCGTCGTGGCGTCGGTCAGCGAACGCGAAGTCGGCCATATCGAGGTCGGCGATGTCGGCCGCGCCCGCCTGGTCACGGGCGAGGAAGTCGACGGCGTCATCCGCTTCGTCTCCAAGGTCGCCCAAAGCGAGACACGGACGTTCCGGGTCGAGCTGGAACTGGCCAATCCCGACAGTACCATTCCCGACGGCCTGACCGCCGACGTCGTCCTGCCGCTGGCAACCGTGCCGGCGCATCTCATCTCGCCGTCGGTTCTGGCGCTGGCCGATGACGGCACCATCGGCGTCAAGATCGTGGGCGCCGACGATACCGTCGAGTTCGTGGCGATCACCATCATCGCCGATACGCCGCAAGGCATCTGGGTCGCCGGGCTGCCGCAGACCGCAACACTGATCACGGTCGGTCAGGAGTTCGTCGCCACGGGCCAAAAGGTGACACCGGTAACCGTCGCCGAAGCGCCGTGAACGGGATCATCAATGCGGCGTTCAGTCGGCCGCGCACGATGTTGTCTTTGCTGGTGCTGATCCTGATCGCCGGCACCGTCTCCTACATCACGATCCCCAAGGAGTCGGACCCCGACATCAACATCCCCATTATCTACGTTTCGATGTCGCACGAGGGTATCTCGCCCGACGATGCCGAACGGCTTTTGGTCCGCGCTATGGAACAGGAGCTGAAGAGTATCGAGGGCGTGAAGGAGATGACATCGACCGCCTATGAGGGCGGCGCCAACGTGCTGTTGGAGTTCGACGCCGGCTTCAACCCGGACACCGCGCTGGAAGATGTACGCACCCAGGTCGACCTGGCACGCCCGGAACTGCCCGACGAGACCGACGAGCCGACCGTCAACGAGGTCAATCTGAGCCTGTTCCCGGTCGTCGTCGTGACGCTGTCGGGCGACCTGCCGGAACGCACGCTGCTGAAGTTGGCGCAGGATCTTGAAGAAGAGATCGAGAGCATTCCGGCGGTGCTGGAAGCCACCATCGGCGGCGAACGCGAGGAACTGGTCGAGATCATCATCGATCCGATGAAAGTCGAAAGCTACGGCCTCGACGTCGTCGAGATCGCCGATTTCATCAGCCGCTCGAACCGCCTGGTGGCGGCGGGATCGCTGGACACCGGTTCTGGCCGGTTCGCGATCAAGGTGCCCGGCCTGATCGAAAGCCTGGGCGATATTCTGGACCTGCCGCTGAAGATCGAGGGCGATGCGGTGACCAGGGTGCGCGACATCGCGGAGGTGCGTTCGACCTTCAAAGATCCCGAAGGTTTCGCCCGGGTCGGCGGCGAAAGCGCGTTTACGCTCGAGGTCTCCAAACGCACCGGCGAAAACATCATCGACACCATCGAGCAGGTGCGCGCGGTGGTCGCCGCGGAGTCCGTCAACTGGCCCGACGGCGTCGAGGTGACGTTCTCGCAAGACCGTTCGACCGACATCCGCACCATGTTGAACGACCTGCAGAACAACGTCCTGAGCGCCATCCTGCTGGTCATGATCGTCATTGTCTGGGCGCTTGGCTGGCGCACCGCCGGATTGGTCGGCGTTGCCATTCCAGGCTCGTTCCTGGCCGGTATCCTGGTGCTGAACGCGATTGGCCTGACCATGAACGTCGTCGTTCTGTTCAGCCTGATCCTGGCGGTCGGCATGCTGGTCGACGGCGCCATCGTCGTCACCGAATACGCCGACCGCAAGATGATCGAAGGCATCCACCGGCGCGAGGCCTACCGCATGGCAGCGCAACGCATGGCCTGGCCGATCACCGCGTCGACCATGACCACGCTGGCGGCGTTCCTACCCTTGATGTTCTGGCCCGACATCGTCGGCGAGTTCATGAAGTTCCTGCCGATCACGCTGATCGCGACGCTGACCGCCTCGCTCTTCATGGCGTTGCTCTTTGTGCCGACACTGGGCAGCCTTGTTGGCAAGGCAAGCTCGGGCGATTCGGAAAAGATGCAGGCGCTGGCCGCCGATTCCGGCAGCCTGGACGACCTGAAAGGCCCCACCGGCATCTATATCGGCGTCCTGCGCCGCGCGTTGCGCCATCCCGGCCTGATCCTGACCGGGGCTGTCGTTTGTCTGGTCGGCGCCCAGGTCGCCTATGGCGCGTTCGGCAAAGGCGTTGAGTTCTTCCCGGCCGTCGAACCGGAACAGGCGGCGTTGCAGATCCACGCCCGCGGCAACCTGTCTGTCTGGGAAAAAGACGCGCTGGTGCATGAGGTCGAGCGACGCATTCTGGATATGGACGAGCTGGATAGCGTCTACGCGCGCACCGGATCGGCCGAAGGCGCGAACGACCAGGCCGAAGATGTCATCGGGACCATCCAGATCGAGTTCGTCGACTGGGATCAGCGCCGCACGGCCGACGAGATTTTTGCCGACATCCGCGAACGCACGGCCGATCTGGCCGGCATTGTCGTCGAGCCGCGCAAGCAGGAGGCCGGCCCGCCCGGCGGCAAGGCGATCGAGATCGAGATCGGCTCGCGTTTTCCCGAACTGATCGAACCGGTAGTCGCCGATGTCCGCGCACATCTCGACCAGATGACCGGCCTGATCGATGTTGAGGACAGCCGGCCGCTGCCCGGCATCGAATGGGAGATCGAGATCGACCGTGCCCAGGCCGCCAAGTTCGGCGCCGACGTGCAGCTTCTGGGTTCGATGGTGCAGCTTGTCACCAACGGGCTTCTGCTCAGCACGTATCGGCCCGATGGTTCGCGCGACGAGATCGATATCCGCGCCCGCTTCCCGGTAGACTGGCGCACGCTTGACCAGTTGGACCGTCTGCGGATCCAAACCAATCAGGGTCTGGTGCCGGTCAGCAACTTCGTCATCCGCTCGCCGCAGCCGAAGATCGGCACCATCGAGCGCATCGACAGCCGGCGCACCATGACCGTGCTGGCCGATGTCGCGCCCGGCGTGCTGGCCGATGCCAAGGTTCGCGAGATCCGCGCCTGGATGGACGAACAGGGTTTCGACCCGCGCATCAGCATCACCTTCAAGGGTGAGGACGAGGATCAGAAAAACGCGCAAGCTTTCCTGACGAAAGCGTTCGCGATCGCGCTCTTCATGATGGCGATCATCCTGGTCACCCAGTTCAACAGTTTCTACAGCGCCTTCCTGATCCTCTCCGCCGTCGTCATGTCGACCATCGGCGTCATGATCGGCCTCCTGGTTACCGGTCAGCCGTTCGGCATCGTCATGTCGGGTATCGGCGTCATCGCGCTCGCCGGCATCGTCGTGAACAACAACATCGTCTTGATCGACACGTTCGACCGGCTGGCCAAAACGACGCCGGACGCCATGGAGGCGATCCTGAAGACGGGCGCCCAACGTTTCCGGCCGGTGCTGTTGACGACGATCACGACGATCCTGGGCCTGATGCCCATGGTGTTGTCGACCAATATCGACTTCTTCTCGCGTCAGATCTCGATCGGCGCGCCGTCGACCCAGTGGTGGACGCAATTGGCCACGGCCATCGTCTTCGGCCTGGCCTTTGCCACCATGCTGACCTTGATCGTCACGCCCAGCGCCTTGATGGCGCGCGCCAATGTGCGCGCCTGGCGTCAACGCCGCCGCGACCGCCGCGTCGCCCGCCGTGCCGACAAAGAAGCGGCGGCCACACCGGCAGAGTAAGCGCCGGCGAAGTTGGGCTAGTATCGGTTCATGACCGATGCCCACCTGAACGACCGGTTCATCGAACTGGCGCTCGCCAACCCGGCCAACCAGGCGATCCTGGAACGGCTGCCCGCCCTGGGCGCGCCGGATGCCTGGCTCGTCGCCGGGTGTCTCTACCAGGCGGTGTGGAACGACAAAGCCGGGCGGGCGCCGGCCGAAAACGTCAAGGATTATGACATCTTCTATTGCGACCGGTCGGACCTGAGCTGGGACGCCGAAGACGCTGTCATCAGACGCGCCGACACGCTGTTCGCTGACCTCAGGATCGATCACGAGGTGCGCAACCAGGCGCGGGTTCACCTGTGGTACGAAAAGAAATTCGGCGAGCCCGGCACGATGCTGACCACGAGCCGCGAGGGTATCGAGCGGTTTCTGGTCGCCTGCACGTGCGTCGGTCTGCGTCCTGGCGCGGACGGCCCGGAACTCTGCGCGCCGCATGGCCTTCAGGATCTGTTCGATGGACGCCTGGCGCCCAACCCGCTCCAACCCAGCGGCAACTTCCGCGCCAAAGCGCTTTCCTATCAGGCGCGCTGGCCATGGCTTGAAATCGTCGACGAGGTGCCGGCCGAACAGGCCACGACATCGGGCGGCATTGAAAGCTTGCCCGGCGGTCGATGACGGGCTACAGCGCCGCTCATCCCGTCGCCGAATATTGGGGTCAGCCGGACCGCGGCAGCCATACCACGGCAAGCGCGGTTCGATCGTGGGTGCGATGACAGAACCGTTCGTCTATCTGGAGGACCAGATCGCTGGTCAGGAGCGCTTTTACAGCGCACCGGTGCGCCGCATCACGGCCCATCGCCTCGACGACGTCGAGCCTTGCTTCGCGGTCATGGCCGAATGCCTTGACCAGGGATTGCACCTTGCCGGTTACGCCAGTTACGAGCTCGGCTATGGCCTGGAACCCAAACTGGCTGGATTGCTGCCCACCGGCCGCCTGACTCCGCTTTTGGACTTCGCCGCTTTTGAGCGTGTCCAGGACCGGCGGCCCGTTGCGTTTGACGGTGATGCCGCTTGTGCGTTCGGAACCCTGCAACCGGCCTGGTCGCTGGATGATTATGTCAGCCGGTTCGAACGCGTGATGGATTACATCCGCGCCGGCGACGTCTATCAGATCAATTTGACCTTTCCATTGACCGGCACGGTGGATGGCGACGCGATCGGACTTTTCCACCAATTGCGGCAACGCCAACCGGTTCGTTACGGCGGCATCGTCAGTCTGAGCACGCCAGCGATCGTCACGGTGTCGCCGGAGCTGTTCTTCCGGTTGGACGGCCGCCGCATCCGCGTGCGTCCGATGAAAGGCACTGCCGGTCGCGGCGCCAGCCAGGCCGATGACGTGGCCATCGCGCGCGCTATGCAAGCGGACGAAAAGTCACGCGCGGAAAACCTGATGATCGTCGATCTGTTGCGCAACGATGTCGGGCGGGTAAGCGAGATCGGCTCGGTCGAGGTCACCGACCTCTTTACGGTCGAGACGTTCCCGACACTGCATCAGATGACCTCGGGCATCGAGGCCCGGCTGTGCGATGACGTCGACATTCCACAGGTCTTCCGCAGCCTGTTCCCTTGCGGCTCGGTGACCGGTGCGCCGAAAATCCGCGCCATGGAGATCATCCGAGAGATCGAGAGCGAACCGCGCGGCGCTTACTGCGGCGCTATCGGATACATCGAGCCCAGCGGCGAGGCGTGTTTTAATGTCGCGATCAGAACCGTGAGCCTCTTCAGCGACGGTCGGTTCGTTTACAACGTTGGCAGCGCCATCGTGTCTGATTCGCGCGCGCATTCGGAGTATGAGGAGTGTCTGTTGAAAGCCAGAGTCATGACCAGCACCCATGAATCATCGATGCCGGCCGGAGCGTTGTCCGCATGATCCGTCATATCGTTCTGTTCCGCGCGGCAGACCCAGCCAATGTCGAAGCCGTCAAGAATGGCCTCAGGCGATTGTGCGAGATCCCGGCCGCGACCGTTCTGGAGGTCGAGCTCAACGCCCGCAAGGATATGCTGTCCGACGAGATCGACGTCGTGGTCTATGGCGAGTTCGAAGACGAGGCAGCACTCGAGGCCTTCAAGGCGCACCCGATCTATGACGAGACCATCCAGGTCGTCCGCCCGATGCGCGACCTGCGCATTGCCGTCGACTTCGAATCCACGGCGACAGTACCCAAGTCACGGCGTGACGGAGACGCGGCGTGACATCGCTGACGCTCGCCACATGGAACATCAACTCGGTGCGCCTCAGGCTCGATACGGTGCTCGCCTATTTGAAGGAACACCAACCGGATGTGTTGGCCCTGCAGGAGATCAAGGCGACCGACGAGCAGTTCCCCGCCGACGCCATACGCGACGCAGGCTGGGAGCACATCGCGGTCAACGGCTTCAAAGGTTACAACGGTGTTGCGATCGTCAGCCGCGTGCCGTTCTCCGACAGCGGCCGCAAAGACTGGTGCGGCAAGACAGACGGGCGTCATGTCTGGGCGGTGCTACCCGGCAAGATCGAACTCAACAACTTCTATGTGCCCGCCGGCGGCGACGTGCCGGATCCCGACCTGAACCCAAAGTTTGCCCACAAGCTGCAGTTCGTCGACGACATGACGTCATGGTTTGCCGCGCGCAAGAAACCGAAGAACCGCTTCGTCATGGTCGGCGATCTCAACATCGCGCCGCTTGAGACGGACGTCTGGTCGCACAAACAGCTCTTGAAGGTGGTCAGCCACACGCCGGTCGAAGTCGCCGCCATGGAGCGGCTGCGCAAGGCGCACGACTGGGTCGACGCTGTCCGCTACTTCGTTCCCGAAGACGAGAAACTCTATTCGTGGTGGAGTTACCGGGCGAAAGACTGGGAAACCACCGACAAAGGCCGGCGTCTGGATCATGTCTGGGTCACCCCGCCGCTGCGCCGCCACCTAAAGGGTGCCGAGGTGCAGAAGCATGTGCGCGGCTGGGAACTACCCAGCGACCATGCGCCGGTCAGCGTCACACTGGACGTGCCGTCATGAGCGACAGCGACGTCCTCAACGTCAGCGTCGACGGCGCGATCGCGACGATTACCTTGAACCGGCCAGCCAAGCACAACCTGTTGCAGATCTCCGACATGGGCGCGTTCACCGCCCTGCTTGACGACATCGACGCGCGTGTCGATCTGCGCGTCCTGCTGCTGACCGGCACCGGCGAACGCAGTTTTTGCGCCGGTGTCGACCTGGGCGCGGTGCAGGAAACCGACTGGTCGAACAACCCGTTGGAGCGCCTGTGCGATCGCATGGAGGCGATGGCGCTGCCGACGGTGTGCGCGCTTAACGGCAGTGTCTATGGCGGTGCCTGCGATCTCGCGCTGGCCTGCGACTTCCGCATCGGCGTCGACGGCATGAAGCTCGTGATGCCGCCGGCGCGCCTGGGCGTGATCTATCATGAGACCGGACTGAAACGTTTTGTCGAGCGCCTGGGTCCCCAGGCCGCGCGCCGCTTGTTCCTGGCCGGCGAGATCATGCCGTCGGACGAACTGCTCAAGCTCGGTTTCCTCGACCGCGTGGTCGCGCGCGGCGATCTCGCCCGGACCGTCGAGACCTTTGTTGACGAACTCGCCGGCATGTCGCCACTGGCCTTGCGCGGTATGAAACGCGCCATCAACGAGATCAGCCGCGGTACCCTTGATGCCGCGCGCTTGAAGGAGGAGACACTCGCCTGTTTCGCCTCCGACGATCTTGCCGAAGGCTTGGCTGCCAGCCGACAGAAGCGCAAGCCCGACTTTCGCGGAACCTGATCCGACCATACGCGACATCGTGGCCTGCCAAGCGGCCCATCCCGTGTCGTCTTCGGTCGACATAAATCCGTTATATTTCTGTAACAAAACAACCTTCTGCCGGTTGCAGCGCCGGCTCTCGACAACTGGTGCGGTCGCGGAGGCGGTATGCCCGCAACACTCTTGATTCTCAACCTGCTGGGTTCGGTCGCGCTTCTCCTGTGGGGTCTGCGCATGGTCCGCACCGGGGCGCAGCGCGCCTATGGCAGCGCGCTGCGTGGTCTCTTGAGACGAACCCTGGGCAATCGGTTGCGCGCCTTCGCGGCGGGTGCGGCGGTTACGGCGGTCATGCAGTCGAGCACGGCGACCTGCCTGATCATCGCCTCCTTCACCGGCAGTGCGATCATTGCCGGCGCACCGGCCTTGGCCGTCATGCTGGGGGCCGATGTCGGCACCGCCTTGGTCGCCCAGATCCTCAGCCTGAACATCGCCTGGGCGCCGCCCCTTCTGGTGCTGATCGGTTTTGCTTTGTTCGCGTCGAGCGAGGAGCGCCGGCGGCGCAGCCTGGGCCGGCTGATTATTGGCGTCGGTTTGATCCTGTTGGCGCTTTCCATGACCGTGCAGAACGCCGAGCCGATCGGCGAATCCTGGCTGATCCTGCAGATCGTAAGGGCGCTGGGTGGCGAACCGTTGATCGCGCTGGTGTTGGCGGCACTCCTGACCTGGCTGGCCCATTCAAGTCTCGCGACCGTGCTGTTCATCGCCTCGCTGGCGGCGACCGGCGCGCTCCCCGTCGAGGTCGCCTTGGTGCTGGTGCTGGGAGCCAATCTGGGTGGCGGCGCACCGGCGATCATGGCGACCTGGCGTTCGAGCCCAGCGGCGCGCCGGGTCGCGCTTGGCAACGGCCTTTTCAAGCTGGTCGGCTGTCTCGCCGCCTTGCCGTTGCTCGGCCTTGCCGGCGACGCGCTGACGGCGATCGACGACGCGCCGGAGCGCCAGGTCATCTACGCCCATCTTGCGTTCAACCTGGCGCTTGCCACGATCTTTCTGCCGGTCACCAGCGCGATGTCGCGGCTGATGGAACGGTTGGTCCCGGATGCCGGCGAGGTCGAGGACGCGGACGTCGAACAAGTACGGTATCTGGCGACGACGGATCTGGAAGATCCGTCGCTGGCGCTGGCCAACGCTGCGCGCGAGACCTTGCGCATGGGCGATATCGCCGACCGCATGCTGGCCGGTGTCGGCGGTCTGTTGCGTGGCGGCGACCGTGAGACCATCGCCACCATCTCTCGGCTCGATGATGCCTTGGACAACCTCTACCGCAACATCAAGACCTACCTGACCGAGGTGCGGCGCGAACCGCTGGAGCCGGACGAAAGCCGACGCTGCGGCGACATCATGGACTTCACCACCAACCTCGAACATGTCGGCGACATCATCGACAAGAACCTCTTGGACATCGTCACCAAGAAACTCAAACGCGGCTTGTCATTCTCCGATGAGGGCCTGGAAGAGCTTGATGACATACTGGTGCGCCTACGCGATCACCTCCGTTTGGCGCTGAACGTCTTCATGTCCGGCGATCGCGCTCAGGCACGACGCCTGTTCGAGGAAAAAGAGGTCTTTCGCGATCTCGAACGTTCGGTGCAGGAACGCCACTATGAACGTCTGCAACAGGGCGTCGCCGCCACGGTCGAAACATCGGCACTGCATCTGGACCTGCTGCGTGATCTCAAACGCATCAACGCGCATCTGACCAGCGTGGCCTATCCGATCCTGGAAGATTCCGGCGAACTGCGCCCGTCTCGCCTGCGCAAGAAGGCAAGCTAGCGAGCGTCAGGCCCGGTACATGAAATAGCGGCCGGGCGCGACGCCGTCGGGCAGCGCAAGCGGCTGCCAGGATGACCCGACGAGTTCCTGGTCAGCCAGCGCGACACCGTTCGTGGTCAACAGGTCTCTCGTCGCCTCCGCCATCCACGTCGCCAGGGCTACGTTGGCCGCTTCGTCGCCGGAGCCGATATCGAAATGGATCATCGCCGCGGGTGCACCAACGCGCGCCAGCGCCTGCGGCACGGTGTCGCGGAAATCGCCGAGGATCATGTGCTCGTCGTCGGGAATGCAGTCGGGGTGCGCGGCGACCTGACGGTCGAACTCAAAGATTTCGCGTTCCGGCAGGATCTGCCGCAAATGGTCGAAGGTACGTCCGTTGCCGAGACCGAACTCCAAAACCGGTCCCGGGACATCGGCAATCATTGCGGCGGCAGTCTCCAGACATGTTCGCTGGGCTTCAAGGCGACGGATCGCGCTATCGAGACGACTCACGGTGTTGTCGTGTAGCTGGCACCACCGGCCCACTCCCCCGCCCGGCCACCCATGGCAGCATCCTCGGGGTGGCCGGGCGGGGGAGTGGGCCGGAGCCGGGGAAAATGCGGTTGCACGTCAGTGCTTCTGCTGCGAGACGGCTTCGCGCAACTGCGCGGTCGTGCGTTCGACGCGGCGCGCCAGCTCACGCATGATCTCGATCGACATCGACGGGAACTGCGTGACCAGCTGGAAGAACAGATCCTTCGAAATCATCAACGCTGTCAGATCCGATTTCGCCTTCACCGTCGCCGTTCGCGGCACGTCGCACAGGATCGCCGTTTCGCCGAGAAAATCGTTGGTCTTGAGTGTCGCGACGGTCACCGGGCCTGTCTCGGTATCGACAATGACGTCGGCTTCACCGTCAATGATGATATAGGCGGAATCGCCCTGGTCACCCTGATGGCACAGTTCGTCGCCGGAGGCGAAACTCAGGCGTTCGGCGGTAAAAGCCAGGAGCTTGAGTTTGCTTGGCTCGATCTTGGCGAACAGCGGAATGTTGCGCAGCAGATCGACATCTTGCTGAAGACTCATGGTCGGGTGCTCCCTTTTTCCTTCTTCATTCTGCCGCCATCAGGTCGGCTAGAGTTGACTGACCCTCGGCCAGATCCTCAAAACGACCTCTCTCGACAATCTTGCCGCCCTTCATGACGACAACCTGGTCGAACCCGCGCGCCTGGCTTGGCCGGTGCAGGATCCAGATCAGCGCCCGGCCCTCGCACTCCTTGCGAATGTTTCTCAATATGGTGCTTTGGGCGGCGCCATCCAATGCGGCGGTGGCTTCGGAGAGAATCATGATGTCCGGCCGTTTCAGGATGGCGCGCGCGATGGCGACCTTCTGACGCTGGGCCGGGGACAGCCGCGAGCCGCCGACGCCGACCTCGAAATCAAGGCCGACCTCGATCACGGTCGGCCTCAGGTCGAGCTGAGCAATGACCTCGGAGATCAGCTCGCCGACCTTGGTCTGGGCCTGGGCGCGGCCATAGGCGAGCTTGCCGAACAGAATGTTGTCCTGAAGCGACGAGGCGGCGTTGTAGAGCGTGCGCTCGAAGAACTCGACCGAACCCTTGAGGTCGTCGGGCAGGTTTTCGGCGAAGAGCGCGCGCGCTTTCAGGATGCGCGACCGAATGTCCTCGTCGATCAGGCCCAGGCGATGGCGCGAGGGGATCAGCTTGAACGGCAGTGACAACAGCTTCAGCCGCTCGTCGCCTTCCAGCGCTTTGACACCATCGCGTTCGGCGCGACGAACAATCGCCTGATAGTCCGGCAGGTCGTCGAGCGAGATGAACGCGAACTGAGCGAAGAACTCGTGCTCGGGCGGCAGGTCGGCGAACAGCTCGATCATGGTCTGGGCGACCTCGAAACCCATGTCGAGAAGCTCGTCCTCCAGACCTACCTTGCCCAGCGTCTCCATGACGTAAGCGTTTTCCGCCAGGCGCTCCAAATCAAAGGCATCGCCGACCGGCGTGCCGAACAGGAGGTTCTCGGCCAGCGTCGCATTGGTGTTGTAGGTGAGCGCATCGAACGGCTCGACCAGTCCGCGATAGGCCGGATCATCCAGGCGCTGCTGCAGCATGCGGCGCGCCTCCAACAACATCTCGGCCGCTTCCGGACGCTCTTCGGGGTCCAAGGTTCCGCGCAGTCCAAGGTTGTACGCATCCTCGGTCATGTCGGCGACTTCCAGCGCGCGCAAAACCGCCTGGTTCAAACCCTGCGCGTCGCTGACGCCGGCCGCGGCGTAGTCGATCCATTCGGCGTGTCGGTCTTCCGTCGTGTTGCCCGTGCGCTCCGCTTCCGATTTGGCACGGGCCATCGCACGTTTCTCATCGGGGTCGTCGGGTTCGCGCGCCTCGAGCTGGGCGTGTTTCAGGCCATAAAGCAGGTTGTCGGCCAGACTGGCGGAGATCAGGTGGGTCGACCCACCGACAAAACCGATGCGCTGGCCTGTCGACGCCTCGGGCAAACGCGAGGCGTCTTCGCCGCTCATGCGCAGGTTGCCGCCGGTGCCGTCGATCAGGTGGGCAAGCAGCAGAGCGACTTCGGTCTTGCCGCTTGACGCATCGCCGACAACCGCAATGTGACTGGTCGCGCCGACGTCCAGGGTCAGCCCGTCGATGATCGAATCACCGTCTTCGGCATATTGCAGATTGCTGGCGGACAGCCCCTGGGTGAACGGTTTGACCTGGTGGTCGTTGCCAAAAACGATGTCTTCATCGCGCATGCCCGGCGGCGCGAACTGGGTGACCACCTGGTCGTACTTGATCTTCGAATCTTCCCGGATCTGATAGAAGTTCAGCAATTCCTTCCAGGGCGGCTGCAGGTCCTTGTAGGCGGCCAGAACCGCGACCAGACCGCCGAGCGACAAATCGCCCTGAATGACCAGATAACCGCCGACCGCGTAGAAGAAGAACGGCGTCAGCTGGGCCAGGAAGTTGTTCAGGAATTTGATGAAGAACTTCTTCCTGAAGATGTCGTAGCGGATCTCGAAGATGCGCTGCATGCGCCACGCAAAATCAGCGAGCTCGAAACGCATGGTGTCGTTGGCATGCATTTCCTGGCTCGACTGAACGGTCTCGGAGATGCGTTCGGAGAGCTTGCGCACCTCCTTGACCCGCGCCTTGCCGAGCAGGTTCACCTGGCGCTGCAGCTTGGGAATGATCCAGCCCTGGATCGGATAGAGCGAAACGGCCGCCGCGCCCATCCAGGGGTCCTGCATGAAGATGAACACCAGCGCGGTGATCAAAAGGCCGCCCTGATAGAGCGGCAGCGCGATCGAATCACCGATAAAGCCGCCCAATGGTTCGACTTCCTGGGTGATCATCGGAATGATCTCGCCCGAGCCGACCCGGCGGAAATGGGGCAGCGGAAATCTGAGCACACGGCTGAAAAGCTGATAGCGCAGGCGGCGCAGCATGCGCTCGCCCAACAGGCCCTTATAGACGTTGATGAACCACTTGAAGCCGCCGTTCATCAGGACCAGGAACAGGAACAGGCCGCAATAGATAGCCAACAGATGCAGCCGGTCGACGTCGCCAAGCTGGATGCCCATGACTTCCAGATAGCGCGGCACCGAATCCGCCGTTGCCGACTCCCGCATGCTCTCGGGCACGTATTCGGGAATGTCGGTAAGAACGTTGTTGACGATCAGCTTGGGAATATCGAGCGAGGCATAATAAAACGGCAACGAAAGCAGCGTGAAACACAGAATGAAAATCTGTTGCCGCTTCGAATAGCGAAAGATGAACTTGTAAATTGTACGTTCCATGAAACGGCACGAAGCGGCCTTGCCCCCCCAATTTGGCCTTATTTGGCGGCCAGAAAGACTACAGAAGCGACGTGGACCGGTAAACGGGTTCCCAACACCACGTCCTTAGGGCCGCAAACCGGTCAAATGTAAGCCTTTTCGGCGCTTGCCGCCCTGTGCCATAGTTCGACGCAACTGGGGATGGGGTGATTCGGGAGGCGCCATGATGACGGCAGCCAACAGGCCGCGTGTCCTGATTTACAGCCATGACAGCTTTGGCCTTGGCCACTTGCGGCGTTGCCGTGCGCTGGCCCACGCGATGGTCGGCGATATCGACAACCTGACCGTTCTGATCCTTTCCGGCTCGCCGATCATCGGCAGCTTCGACTTCCGCGCCCGTGTCGACTTCGTGCGCGTGCCCGGCGTCATTAAGCTTCGCAATGGCGAATACACCGCGCTCAACCTGCTGCTCGATACCGAGCAGACGATGGCGATGCGCGCATCGATCATCAAACACACCGCCGACATCTTCGATCCCGACATCCTGCTGGTCGACAAGGAACCGCTTGGCCTGCGCGGCGAGGTCAAGGAAACCATGGAGATGCTGAAGGCGCGCGGCACCAAGCTCATCCTGGGCCTGCGCGACGTCATGGACGATGCGGCGCTGCTGGCGCCGGAATGGGAACGCAAAGGCGCCATGCCGGCGCTGCGCGACATCTATGACGAGATCTGGGTCTACGGCCTGCCCCAGATCCACGATCCCCTGGAACACCTCAGCGTGCCGCAATCGGTGCGCCACAAGATGGTCTATACCGGCTATCTCGAACGCTCGGTGCCCCAGGCCCTGCCCGACCAGGGTCTGCCCGATGGCGTCGAAGAGCCGTTCATCCTAGTCACCACCGGCGGCGGTGGCGACGGCGACCAGTTGGTCGACTGGGTGTTGAAGGCCTATGAAAGCGATATGGCGCCGCCGACCCATGCACTGATTGTCTTTGGCCCCTTCATGCAGCCGGAGCTGAAATCGGATTTCCAGGACCGTGTCGACAAGCTGGACAACGTCACCGCCATCACCTTCGACGCACACTTGGAAACACTGATGGCCCAGGCCGCCGGGGTTGTCGCGATGGGTGGCTACAACACGTTCTGCGAGATCCTGTCGTTCGATAAACCGGCGCTCATCGTTCCCCGCCAGGTGCCGCGCCGCGAGCAGCTGATCCGCGCCTCGCGCGCCCAGGAGATGGGCCTGGTCTCCATGCTGACCGAAGACAGCGCCCAGAACCCCACGGTCATGGCAACCGCAATGCGCCAGCTGACGCAACAGCGCCGTCCCAGCAATGTCGTTGTGCCCGGGCTGCTTGACGGACTGGAGAACGTCAACCGCCTGGTCAAGATGCACTTGGCCGAAGGCCGGCACGCGGCGCGCAAGACCAATGCCGCACGCCAGCGCAAACTGACGGTCGCGCAGGACAGCGCCGTTTCGTGACACGTGTTTTTATTTGGTCCGTTCACACGGGGCCGGGGCCAGCCCACTCCCCCGCCCGGCCACCCATGGCAGCATCCTCGGGGTGGCCGGGCGGGGGAGTGGGCTGGTGATGTCCCTTGGAGCGCGAGCCCTCTAAGACAGACCGGGTCGCCTTCCTTCTGAAAGGCTACCCCCGGCTCAGCGAGACGTTTATCGCCCAGGAGATCCTGGCGCTGGAGCAACGCGGTCTGGCAATCGAGATCGTCTCGCTGCGCCACCCGACCGACACCAGCACCCATCCGGTGCATGACGAGATCACCGCACCCGTTACCTATCTGCCCGAATATCTCTATCAGGAGCCGCGACGCGTCTTCGCGGCGTGGCTGAAGGCACGCCGCCTGCCCGGTTACGGCCAAGCGTTCCGAACCTGGGTCCGTGACCTCCGGCGCGACAGGACGCCGAACCGCATCCGGCGCTTCGGCCAGGCTTGTGTCGTCGCCGCCGAGGTCGCACCGCGGGTCAAACACCTGCACGCGCACTTTCTGCACACGCCCGCCTCGGTCGCCCGCTACGCCGCCATGATGACCGGGCTACCGTGGACCTGCTCGGCCCATGCCAAGGATATCTACACGAGCCCGAACTGGGAGATCAGCGAGAAGCTCGGCGATTGCGGCTGGCTGGTCACCTGTACCGCCGCGAACCGCGACCATCTGAGCGACCTGGCGCCCGATCCCGACAAGGTCGCGCTGGTCTATCACGGCCTTGATCTCGGCCGCTGGCCGGCGCCGGAACGCCGCGACGGCGTTCGCGATGGCAGCGATGCCGACAACCCCGTCCGCCTGGTTTCCGTCGGCCGCGCGGTCGAGAAAAAGGGCTATGACGACCTGCTGGCCGCGCTAGCCCTGTTGCCCAAGGATCTTGCCTGGCGCCTGGATCACATCGGCGGCGGGCCCCTGCGCGCGAAGCTGCAACAGCTTGCTGAGCAGATGGGGCTTCAGGACCGCATCACCTGGCACGGCGCCCAGGCTCAGGACGCGGTCCGGCGCGCTTACCGGGACGCCGACCTTTTTGTGCTGGCGCCGCGCATTGCCGCCGATGGCGACCGCGACGGCCTGCCCAATGTCATGATGGAGGCGCAAAGTCAGGGCCTGGCGGCGGTCACGACCGCTGTATCGGCTGTGCCCGAATTGATCAGCGACGGCGTTAATGGGCTGTTGAGCCCACCTGGTGACCCCACGGCTTTGGCAACATCGCTGGCGCGCCTGATCGGCGATCCCGCTCTGCGGCGACGCATGGGAGACGCCGGCCGTCAGCGGGTCGTAGACGACTTCGCCATGGAACATGGGATCGATGATCTGGCTGCCCGTTTCGGTCTGGGCCAGTAGGATCGCACCATGCGCATCGCGTTCTACGCCCCCATGAAACCGCCGACCCATCGCGTGCCGTCAGGCGACCGGGCCGTGGCGCGCCTGCTGATCCGCGCGCTCAGACAACAGGGGCACGATGTTTTTCTGGCCTCGACCCTGCGCGCCTATGACGGCACGGGCGATCATCGCCGCCAGTTGAAGCTCGCCAAGCGCGGCGCGGCCCATGCCAAACGCCTGATCGATGAATGGCGCGATGCGCCGCCGGACGCCTGGTTCACCTATCACCTCTATCACAAGGCGCCGGACTATCTGGGACCACGTATCGCCGATACCTTCGACGTGCCCTATCTGGTCGCCGAACCTTCGGTCGCCATGAAACAACAGGACGGGCCGTGGTCTCTGGGCTTCGCCGTTGCTGCTGCGGCCTTACGCCGTGCCGACGGTCTTTTCACCATGACGCCGGAGGACGAAGCCGGGCTTGCCGATATCCAGATCGATCCCGAACGCTGTCACCGCCTGCCGCCGTTCCTGGACACGCGGCCCTATGCGTTGCAGCGGCACAAGGCGGCGCGGCGCGAAGTGGCGCGGCGTTATGGCCTTGATCCGCGCAAGACCTGGTTGCTGACCGTCGCCATGATGCGGCCGGGCGATAAGCTCGCCAGCTACAGACGGCTGGCGGCAGCGGTTGATCGGCTGGCCGGCGACGACTGGAGCCTGTTGATCGTCGGCGACGGGCCGTGCCGCGCCGAGGTCGAGACCCTGTTCGCCGGATGCGCGATCTTTGCCGGGGCGCTGCCGGAGCGTTCCCTACCGCTGCATTATGCGGCGGCCGACCTGTTCGTCTGGCCCGCGGTCAACGAGGCCTATGGCATGGCGCTTTTGTCCGCCCAGGCCGCCGGCGTGCCGGTGATCGCCGGGCGCGAGCGCGGCGTGCCGGAGGTTGTCGCCGATGGCCAGACCGGCGTCTTGACCAGCCCTGGCGACGATCAGGCCTTTGCCAAAGCCGTAGACACCTTGCTGGCCGACCCTGATCGCAGAGCCGCGATGTCCGCGAAGGCCGCCGAGACGGTGCGCCGCGATCACAGCCTGGAGACGGCAGGCGCGATCCTGACGCGTGTGATCGATCGGGTCAGCCGATCATGACCGTGGTCGCTTTGATCCGGCACGCGCCGACGACCTGGAACGACCAGCGCCTGATCCAGGGTCGAAGCGACACCGCGCTATCGGAAGCCGGCATCGCGATGGCGCGATCCTGGCGCGTGCCGGAAGCGCTGACCGGCATGCCCTGGGTCACCAGCACGCTTAGCCGCACCCGGGAGACCGCGCGCCACATGGGTATCGAACCGCTGGCCGCCGATTCACGCCTGGACGAGATGGATTGGGGCGAATGGGCCGGGCGCAGTCTGACTGACCTGCGCGCCGAGTTTGGATCCACCATGGCCGAGAACGAAGCGCTGGGCCTCGACTTTCGCCCGACCGGCGGTGAAAGCCCACGCGAGGTGCAACGCAGGCTGAGCGCCTGGCTGAAGGATATCGCCGAGGCAGGCGCCGACATTGGCGCCATCACCCATCGTGGCGTTCAACGCGCAGCGATAGGATTGGCAACAGGATGGGACTTCATGGACAAGCCGCCCCTGAAGCTCGCGCGTGGCGCCATTCTTCTGCTGGCGCTAGATGACGTCGGACGGCCTCGCCTTGGCCGGACGGATCTACGGCTGGACGCCCCTTGACCGGCCACGTCACTCTTTGGGTGCAGCATCTGCTCGGTACCGGTCACCTGCGCCGCTGCGCCGCCATTGCCAAGGCGACGGCGGACAAGGGACTGGAGGTGACCGTGCTCTCCGGCGGCATGCCGGTACCGCATCTGGATGTCGGCACTGCCCGGCTGGTGCAGCTGAGCCCGCTGCGCGCGGTCGACGAAACCTTCTCCGGTCTCGCTCTTGCTTCCGGCGATGCCGCGACCCCGGACGATCTGGACCGCCGCCGCACTGAAGCGCTGGCGGCCTTGGCGGCGGCCGGGCCCGATCTCCTGATTACGGAAACCTTTCCGTTTGGTCGGCGCCAACTACGCGATGAAGCGCTGGCCCTCATCAAACATGCACGCGAAAACGGCGCCACAACGGCCGTGTCGGTGCGCGATATCCTGCAACGCCAGACCAAGGCCGGGCGCTATGAGGAGATGCTGGCGCTGGCGCTGGAACATGCCGACCACGTCATGGTGCACGGCGATCCAAGCCTGGTGCCCTTCGATTTGACGTTTCCCCTGGCCGCACAGCTCGGCGAACGCCTCGACTACACCGGTTACATCGCCGGTAAGGCCGCGCGGCGGCAGACGGATGGGCCAGGCGACGGCGAGATCGTCGTCTCGGTCGGCGGCGGCGCGACCGGCGCTCCGCTGCTGGCCGCCGCGCTTGATGCCAGGGCCGCCGCCAAGGCGGCAGGCGATCGGGTGTGGCGGCTTCTGGTCGGCCACGATCTGGCCGCCGGTGCCTTGGCGCCCCGCCTTGCCGATCCACCGCCCGGCGTCATCGTTGAGGCAGCCCGGCCCGACTTCGCCGCGCTCTTGGCCAACTGCGCTGTCTCCGTCTCCCAGGCGGGCTATAATACGGTCGTCGACATCTTGGCCGCCGGAGCGCGCTCGGTCCTCGTACCCTTCGCGCGCGGCGGCGAAACCGAACAACGGGACCGGGCAGAACGGCTTGCCGATCTGGGAGTGGCCATCATGGTTGAAGAAACGGCGCTGTCGCCGGAACGGTTGGCTGCGGCGGTTGATGCCGCGCTCGGCAACGCGCCACCCGACCCTGCCAAATTCGACCTGGATGGCGCTGCAAGAAGCGCTTCGCTGATAGACGCTTGGACCCGCCGTGGCTGAGTGGAACGACCTGACCGACGAGCTCGACCGATGGCGCCAGTCCGGACGCCGCGCGACGTTCTGGTGGCGCGACGACGATGCCGGTCCCGACGACGGCAAACTCCAGGCCTTTTTGGATCAGCGACGTCACCTCGATGCGCCCCTGGCGCTTGCCACCGTGCCGGCCTGGCTTACCGCACCGACAACCCGACAGATTCTGGCCGACCGGGGCACCAGCGTGCTGCAGCATGGCTGGGCACACCGCAATAACGCCGCGCCACCTGCCAAAAAGACCGAATTGGCCGACGGGGTCCAAAATCTAGAGGACGACCTTAGAAAGGGCCGGGAGACGCTTCAGGCGGCCTTTGACGCGCGGTTTCAGCCGGTCATGGTGCCACCGTGGAACCGAATCGGGCCGTCGATCAAAGCAAAACTCGCCGGATTAGGGTATAGAGGTCTAAGTACGCACGGTCCGCGTGCAGAAACGCCAGAATTTGGCGTCCATACGGTCAACGTTCACATCGATATCATCGATTGGCGAACCCGGTCTTTCTGCGGTGATGCCGTGGCGTTGGCGCAAGCCATCAGCCATCTTGAGGCCCGCCGAACCGGTCACGCCGATGCCCAGGAGCCGACCGGGCTGATGACCCACCACCGCGACCACGACGCGGCCTGCGAGCGGTTTGTCGACCGGTTTGTCGCGGCTATCCGAGATCACGACGCCGGCCAGTGGCTCGACGCGCGGAGCCTTTTCGGTGCGCGCCAGGAGGCGGCATGAGCGAACACCGCTATGAAACCCGCGTCCTGACAGGCGATTACATCCGCTCCAGCGCCGGTGTCCTCTTGACCTGGGGACCATTGTTGATCGTTGAGGCCGCGCCCATCATGGTTTACATCCTTGGTGCGCTGGGGGGCGTTTTTGCGGTCTTCGGGATCAGAACCCTGATCCGTCAGATGACCACCATTGAGGTTTCCGAGGACGGGATCCATGCCAGAGGTCCCGCCGGGAAGGCTGTGTTGTGGGATGACTTGAACAGTATGAAGCTCGCTTACTATTCCACCCGGCGAGATCGGCAACGAGGCTGGATGCACCTGACCGTCAAGGACGGTGCGAAGAAACTGGGTGTCGATTCTTCGATCAGCGATTTCGACACGATCGCCAGCGCCGCGCTGCGGGCCGCCACGGCGCGCCGACTGAGCTTGTCCGACGTCACCCGGTCCAACTTTGAAGCCCTGGGTCTAACGCCCGATCCCCATGGCCTGCCGGATGACCACCTGTGAGCAGCCTGGTCGATATCCGTAATCTGGGCGTCGAGTTCGAAGTCGGCGACGGCCGGGTCAAAGCGGTCCGCGGCGCCAGCTTCACCATCCGGCAGGGACGAACCCTGGCGCTGGTCGGCGAGTCCGGATCGGGCAAGACCGTGATCTCCCAGGCGATCATGCGCATCCTGCCGCAGAACGCCCACATCACCCGCGGCCAGATCCTGTTCAACGATCCCGACATGGACGGTCAGGTCACCGACATCGCCGCGTTGCCACCCGACGGCAAACGCATGCGCGGCATTCGCGGCGGACGTATCTCGATCATTTTCCAGGAGCCGATGACCTCGCTCTCGCCGCTGCACACGGTCGGTGATCAGGTCTCCGAGGCGCTTCACCTTCATCGCAACTGCGATCGCCAGGAAGGCAAGGAGCTGACCATTTCGATGCTGCGTCTGGTCGGCTTTCCCGACGCCGAGAAAGCCTGGCGCAGCTATCCCTTCGAACTCTCCGGCGGTCTGCGGCAGCGCGCCATGATCGCCATGGCGCTGGTGTGCCGGCCCGCCCTTCTGGTCGCCGACGAGCCGACCACGGCCTTGGATGTCACCATTCAGGCGCAGATTCTGAAACTGCTGGACGATCTGCAGGACGAGCTCGGCATGGCGGTGCTGATGATCACCCACGATTTGGGCGTCGTCGCCAACGTCGCCGAAGAGGTGGTCGTCATGTACCACGGCGAGGTGATGGAGAAGGGCTCGCTGGACGACATCTTCCGCCACGCCGAACATCCCTACCTCAAAGCCCTGTTGCGCGCCGTTCCGCGTTTCGACATGAAACCGGGCGAGCGTCTGGTGCCGCTGCGCGAGGTCAAACATGCGCATGCCGAGCGCCACCAAAATCGCAGACCCTGGCCGGAGAATGACGACCGGCCGCTGCTGAAAGTCAGTCATCTGACCAAGACGTTCAGCATTCGCAAATCGGAATGGCTGGGCGGCAAGAAGGTCGAGCATCTGGCGGTCGACGACATCAGTTTCGATGTGCGGCGCGGCGAATGTCTGGGACTGGTCGGCGAGTCCGGTTGCGGCAAGACGACGACCAGCAAGATGATCATGAAGGCGCTGACGCCCGACAGCGGTGAGTTGGTCTATAACGACCGGGGCACCGAGATCGACATCCGGACACTCTCCGGTCCCGCGCTGTTCGACTTCAGGCGCGATGTTCAGTTCATCTTTCAGGACCCCTTCGGATCGCTGAACCCGCGCATGACCGTCATGGACATCATTTCCGAACCGCTGATGATCCATAACGTTTGCAGCGGTCAGGAGCGCGCCGACCGGGTTATGGAGCTGATGCGGCTTGTCGGTCTGGACGTCCGCCACCTGCGTCGCTACCCACACAGTTTTTCCGGCGGTCAGCGGCAACGCATCGGCATCGCGCGCGCCCTGGCGCTGGAACCCGACCTCCTGATCTGCGACGAGCCGGTGTCGGCGCTCGACGTATCGATCCAGGCGCAGATCCTGAATCTCTTGAAGGATCTGCAGGACGAACTGGGTCTGACCTATCTCTTCATCTCGCACAATCTGGCCGTGATCGATTACATGGCCGATCGCATCGCGGTGATGTGCGCCGGGCGTCTGGTCGAGCAGGCGGAACGGCGCGAGCTGTTCGAGAACCCCGTCCACCCCTACACCCGCGCGCTTCTGGCCGCCGTGCCGAAACCCGACCCCAACCACAAGCTCGACCTGACCGCGCTGATGGCCGGGCGCGCCAGCAACCCGGACGCCTGGCCCGAGCCCTTCACCGTCTCCGCCAACGCCAAGCTCGACATGATCGATATCGGCAACGGTCACCTGGTGCGCGCCAGTCGCGCGCCGAGCCCCGAGGAGCTTGCCGCGTGATCCGCTGCCTGACCGGCCTTGTGGTCCTTGCATGGCTCGCCGTATCGCCGGCCATGGCAGAAGACCTCATTGAACCGCCCTATTGGGCCGACGCGGTCGCGGCCGGCGAATTGCCGCCGGTCGCCGAACGGGTCACCGGGTCACCGCTGGTCGTCACCTTGGATGGCGAGCGCACCGTCGGCACCTATGGCAGCGAATGGCAGATGCTGGTCAACCGGGTCAAAGACACCCGCCTTCTGGTCGTGTTCGGCTATGCACGCCTGATCGCCTACAACACCGACCTGGACCTGGTGCCCGACATCCTGGAGAGCTATGAGGTTGAGGATGGGCGCATCTTTACGTTTCATCTGAGGCCCGACCACCACTGGTCAAACGGCGATCCGTTTACCGCCGAGGATTTTCGTTACTGGTGGGAAGACGTCGCGACCCACCCCGATCTATCTCCCTCCGGCCCGCCCAAGCTGATGACCGTCGATGATGAGCTGCCGCGTTTCGAGGTGATCGACGAACTGACGGTCCGTTACACGTGGTTGAAGCCCAACCCCGACTTCCTGCCGGCCCTGGCGAGCGCCGCGCCGCTCTTCATCTACCGGCCAGCCGAATACATGAAGCAGTATCACCCCGACTACGGCGACATCGACTGGATCAACGCCCAGGTCGAGGAAGCCGGCAAGTCGAGCTGGGCGTCCCTGCATAACGGTGTCGACAATCTCTACAAGTTCGACAACCCGGAACTGCCGACCCTGCAGCCGTGGATGATCACCAACGCGGCCCCGGCGCAGCGGTTTATCGGCGTGCGCAATCCGTATTTTCACAAGATCGATCAGGCCGGGCATCAGTTGCCCTACATCGACCGCATCATCATGAACGTGGTTGACAGCAAGCTGATCCCGCTGAAGACCTGGGCCGGCGAATCCGACCTCCAGGCGCGCGGCCTGTCGTTCAACGACTATACGTTCCTGAAGGAAGGCGAAGGCCACAACGACTACCAGGTGCGCCTGTGGCGCACGGTGCGCGGCTCACAGTTGGCGCTCTATCCCAACCTGAACGTCAACGACCCGGTGTGGCGCGACCTGTTGCGCGACGTCCGGTTCCGCCGCGCTTTGTCGCTCGCCATCAACCGCCATGAGATCAACCAGGTCATCTATTATGGCCTGGGCATCGAGGGCAACAACACGGTCCTGCCGTTGAGCCCGCTCTATGACGAGAGCTATCGCAGCCAGTGGGCCCAGTTCGATCTGGACGAGGCGAACCGCCTGCTCGACGAGATCGGCCTGACCGAACGCGACAGCCAGGGATATCGTCTGATGCCGGACGGACGGCGGCTGCAGATCATTGTCGAGACCGCCGGCGAAGATCCGCAGGAGTCGGACATTCTCGAGCTGATCCACGACAGTTGGCGCGACGCCGGCATCAAGCTCTTCACCAAGCCGATGCAGCGCGAAGTCTTGCGCAACCGCGTCTTCGCCGGCGAGACCGTGATGTCGATCTGGTTCGGCCTGGAGAACGGCGTGCCGACGCCGGAGATGACGCCAGCGGAATTCGCGCCGACCAGCCAACAACTCCTGCAGTGGCCAAAGTGGGGTCAGTTTTACGAGACGTCGGGCGCCAGCGGCGAGCCGATCGACATGGCCGATGCCGAGCGGCTGATGGAACTGGCGCACGATTGGCAAAGTGCCGGCAGCGAGGCCGAACAAGAGCAGATCTGGGAAGAGATCTTGCAGACCTACGCCGACGGTGTTTACTCGATCGGTTTGATCGCCGGCATCTTTCAGCCAGTCGTCGTTTCCGATCGTCTGCACAATGTGCCCGAGGAAGCCATGTTCAATTGGGATCCGGGCAGTCAGTTCGGCATCTACGAACCCGAGACCTTCTGGTTCACCGACGGTAGCAACGGGCGGTAGCGGGCATGATCAACTACATCGCCCAGCGCCTGTTGATCATGGTGCCGACCTTGATCGGCATCAGCCTGATCACCTTCATCATCATCCAGCTGCCGCCGGGCGACTTTCTGTCGACCATGATCGCCGAGTGCGAGGCCCAGGGCGAAAGCTCGTGCGCCGATCAGATCGAGATCTATCGCCAGGAGTTCGGCCTCGATAAGCCGGTCTGGCAGCAATACCTGTTCTGGGTCGGCGGCTTGCTGCAGGGCGATCTTGGCCTGAGCTTCGAATACAACAAGCCGGTCAATCAGGTGATCGGTGAAAGCCTGCTACTCACGATCATCGTGTCGGCGGCGACCATCGTCTTCACGTGGGTTGTCGCCTTTCCCATCGGCGTCTATTCGGCCACCCACCAGTACTCCTGGGGCGATCACGGCCTGACCTTTATCGGTTTTCTGGGTCTGGCAACGCCGAACTTCCTGTTGGCGCTGGTCCTGCTGTTCCTGGCCAATGTCTGGTTCGGCACGTCGATCGGCGGCCTGATGGATCCGGAATATCTCGACCAGCCGTGGAGCTGGGCCAAGTTCCTCTCTGTCCTCGAACACCTATGGATCCCGGTGGTCGTGATCGGCACGTCCGGCACCGCCGGCCTGATCCGGCGCCTGCGCGCCAATCTGCTGGACGAGTTGCAGAAACAATATGTCGTCACCGCGCGCGCCAAGGGCCTGTCGCCGGGCAGGGCGCTCATGAAGTATCCGCTGCGCATGGCGCTCAACCCGTTCATCGCCGACATCGGCAACCTCTTGCCCCAGGTCATCTCCGGCGCCGTCATCGTCTCGGTCGTGTTGTCGCTGCCGACCACGGGCCCGATCCTGCTGCGCGCGCTGCAGACCCAGGACATGTACCTCGCCGGCTCGTTCCTGATGTGCCTGGCGCTGTTGACCGTGATCGGCGTCTTGATTTCCGATCTTCTGCTCGCCGTGCTCGATCCACGCATTCGGCTGGCTTCGGGGGCCGGTCACTGATGAGCGACACCACCCGCAAGGACGACGATACGATCGAACGTTTCGTCTCCGACAAACCCTTCGATCCCTATTCCGTCGAGCAGCTGACGCCCGAACAGGAACGCTTCTACATGGCGTCCCAGTGGAAGCTGATGTGGTGGAAGTTCCGGCGCCACCAGATCGCCGTGATTTCAGGCGTGCTGCTGCTGCTGACCTTCTTCTCGATCCTGATCTCGGAGATCCTGGCGCCCTACAATCTCGCCACCCGCCACACCGACTTCATCTACGCGCCGCCCCAGGCGGTCCACTTTTTCCATGACGGATCGTTCGTTGGCCCGTTTGTCTACGGCCTCAACTACGAACTCGACATGGACACCCTGCAGCGGGTCTATACGTCGAACACCCAGGACGTGCAGCCGATCCGCTTTTTCTGTCTGGGCGATGAGTATGAGTTCTGGGGCGCAGTTCCCATGCGCTTCCACATCGTATGCCCGGCCGAGGACGGCCAGATGTTCCTGTTGGGCACCGACCGGCTGGGCCGCGACATGCTGTCGCGCATCATCTATGGCGCGCGTATCTCGCTCACCGTCGGCCTGATCGGCATCACCATCAGCTTCGTGCTGGGCATCATCCTGGGCGGCCTGTCGGGTTACTACGGCGGCTGGATCGACACGCTGGTCCAGCGCCTGATCGAGATCATCCGCAGTTTCCCGGAACTGCCGCTATGGATGGCGCTGTCGGCGGCCTTGCCGGTGACCTGGAGTCCGCTGCTGATCTATTTCGGTATCACCATCATTCTGGGCCTGTTCGACTGGACCGGGTTGGCGCGCGCGGTGCGCTCAAAGCTCCTGTCGTTGCGCGAGGAGGATTTCGCGACCGCGGCCGTCTTGATGGGCGCGACGCCCAAGCGCGTCATCTTCCGCCACCTGTTGCCCAGCTTCACCAGTCATCTGATTGCCAGCGCCACCTTGTCGATCCCGGCCATGATCCTGGGCGAGACGGCGCTGTCGTTCCTGGGGCTCGGCCTGCGCCCGCCAATCACCAGTTGGGGCGTGCTGCTGAACGAGGCGCAGAACATCAACGTCGTCGCGCTCTATCCCTGGCTGATGCTGCCCGTGGTGCCGGTCATCATCGTGGTGCTCGCCTTCAACTTTCTGGGCGACGGCCTGCGCGACGCCGCCGATCCCTACAAATAGGGCCCGCCTCGCGTCCCGGCTCAAGGCCCGGGTGCAGCGGTGTGTCTGTTATGAAGCGCGCGCGATTGCCGCTGTCTAGCGCATCTTCCAGACGGCGAGGACGGCGAAGATCAAAAGCGCGATCGGCCAGTGGTAGAAGGCAAGGCCGCCCTCCATGACGCCGAGCGCCAGCATGGAACCGATCGGCAGGAAGAAACACCCGGCCCACCCGCCATAATCGGCCAGCCACTGGTTGAAGACTTCCAGGCTGGCGCGGGTAAAACCACGGGGCAAGCCGGCCGGTATCGGCAAACGTGCGCGGAAAAACAGCATCCAAACGCTGCCGGCGATCATGGCGACGGACAACGCGAAGACGTGCCCCGCCCCGGTGGTGAAAAAGTCGATCATGGGGACCATTTTGGCCCAAAAAGCAGTCTTTTCAAGCCGGCGGCGGTGGCGCAGACGCTTGGTAACGATCACATCTGTGTTGGCATCCTGGCCTTCCCCGGCCTGAATCGCTTCTCGACAACCCCGATTCCGGACCCGAACTTGTCCGCCGCCGCCACCGCCAACGGCACGCCCAACGTCCAACGTTGGCGCCTAAGAGGCCGATCAATGCAAAGGAGCACCCATGTCGCTAACCAACCTCCTCGTGCCGACCTATGGAAACATGCTGCAGGCGTTGTCGGGCTGGCTGGACAAGGCAGAGCAGCAGGCCGCCGAGCCGGAAGCGCTGCTCGCCGCGCGGCTTACGTCCGATATGTTCCCGCTGTCATCGCAGATTCGCTTCGTTTGCCTACAAGCCCAGGAAGCGACGTTTCGGCTTCAAGGTGAGCCACTACCAGACGGCTTGGAGCAGTTGGCGCGCGAGGGTCAGAAGGCCGGCGAGCATCCAGGCTCGATGGCGGACGCCCAGGGGCGGATCAGCGGCGCTCTCTCGTTTCTGGGCGGTCTTGGACCGGACGCGCTCGATGCCGGCGCGCAACGTTCGATCACCCTTGACCTTCCGAACGGCATGACTTTTGACATGACGGGTGAGGAATATGCCCGGGACTGGGCGCTACCCCAGTTCTACTTCCACCTGGTTACCGCCTACGCCATCCTTCGAAGCCATTCGATTGAGCTGGGGAAAGCGGATTACGTCCAGCACATGTTCGCCTATCTCAGGCCCGGATCGATGCCGGAAAGCTAAGCGACACATCAGCGTGTTCGCCACGCCACCACGACGGGAATCACAACGAAACCGGCAAAAAAAGCGGCCGCACCCAGGCCGAGCTCCCAGTACGTCAGCACGTAGGACATGATGAGGTAGCCGAGAATCACCAGGCTGATACCCAGGACCGTCAGCCCATCGAGCTCATCGTTGCGTTGTCGAACCTTTTGCGCCCTGGCGGGCGGCATTCCCGGCCATGTCGGCTGGGGGCTTGGCTTGACGGCCAGTGTGCGGCGCAAACAGACCAAGACACCGGCCCACAAGGCAAGCAAGCCGAGAAGGAATACCGAGGTGATGTCGCCGCCGGGCATGTCGTTACCCTAGACCGGCTGCGAATAGGCGTCGCGCGCGACATCCTCGAGCAGCGGCATCGAGGGGTAATCCAGGATCATCAGCCCGCCGTCGACGATCAGGGTCTGGCCGGTGATGAAGCTTGCCTCGTCGGATGCCAGGAACAGCACGGCGGCGGCGATCTCCTGGGGCGTACCCATGCGGTTCATCAGCGATGGCGGCATCGCCCAACTGCCGTCCGACGAGCCGGAGGGCGGGGCCGCCGCATCGTTCTCGGTGGCAATCCAGCCCGGGCTGACGCCGTTCACGCGCACGCCCATGGGCCCGCCCTCGGCGGCGAAGGAACGCGTCAGACCCTCCACCGCCGCCTTGGCGATGCCGTAGAGCCCCCAGTTGCCGTGCCAGGTCGCGGTCGAGGAAATGTTGACCATGGCGCCTTTGGTCTTGGCCAGATGCGGCAGCGCATAGGCCGAGACGAAATAAGGCGCATCGAGGTTCGGGCCACGCAGCTTGTCCCAACGCACACCCGGCCCGTCCGCATCCCGAACACCGGCACGCCGGCCACCGACACCCGCGTTGTTGATGACGACGTCGATCCGGCCGTAATCGGCGACAACCCGGTCGATCAGACCAGCGACGGCGTCCTCATCTGCCAGTTCGACGGGATAGAAGCCACCGTCGCCGCCGCGCTCTTTGATCTCGGCCTCGACATTGGCGCCCTTCGCCTTGTCACGGCCGACGAACGGCACCCGGGCGCGCTCTTCGATCAGCCGGTGCACCATGCCCCGGCCGATGCCGGAATTGCCGCCGGTGACCAACACCACCTTGTCCTTGAAACGCATAGCCCCTGCCCTCGTGCCGTAAGCGGTTGGGTACGAGGAACCAGCCTACGCCGGCGTCACCGCATCGCAAGGATTGTCCTTGAGTACGGCAATCGCCAGGGGCTCGGTGACACCGTCAATGGGGCGCGCGGTAAGCTGCGCAAACGTCGCTGGTGACGCGCCCTGCTCGGCCGCGAGCGCGAGGGCGGCGGTCGAGGCGGTGGCGCGAACGCCTTCGGCCTTGCAGTGTTTCTCGAGCTTGGCGGCCAGATTTACCGCGTCGCCGATGACCGTGTACTCCAGGCGGCTGTCATCACCGACTGCGCCGAACACCACCTGGCCGGTCGCAAGACCCATGCCGTAGCCCAACGGCGCCAGACCTTCAGCGCGGCGGCGTTCGTTCCATGCCGCCATGCCGGAATCGATGCGCACGACGGCGGCCATCGCGTCGCGCGCGTAGGTTTCGCTGGGCGCCGCCGCGCCGAACGTCGCCATGACGCCGTCACCCAAAAACTTGTCGATCGAGCCGCCGTTCTCCTGCACCGCCGGCACGACGATCGCCTGATACTGCGACAGCATCGCCACTGTTTCCGACGGCCCGACGTCGCGCGACATCGGTGTGAAACCGCGGATGTCGACAAACAGAATCGCGGCGTCGCGGACCACGCCTTCGCCCGGGTTGACCATGTCATCGGCGCGTACGATCTGCTCGGCGATCTCCGGCGCGAAGAACCGTGAGAGATCGGCCGCCGCCTGGCTTTCGGCGACCGAGCGAATGAGCTGGCGGCGCGCGCGGGTCAGCGCAATGAAGAGCACGCCGGTCACCAGCACGATCGACAGAATCTTGTCGATCTCGCCGCCGATCAGAATGTCGCTGGATTGCAGGTAGTGGATGTAGTCCTGCGTGATCGGGCTGGTCGCCGGCGCCAGCATCACCGCGTAAACCAAAAGGGCGGCCCACCCGACCACCGCGGCAATGCCCGCCATGGCGACATAGCGGGGATCAAAACGCAGCGTGCGCAGCGCGATCAAGCCGAACAGGTAGAGCATGGTCGGGCCTTTGAGGGAAAAGCCCGGCGGCTGCATGTACTGGATATGGAAACTCCAGATCGTGACCAGCAGCACGCTCACGTCGACCACGATCGACATGACGATCATCCAAGACGGCAGGCGCCGGAGATGGGCCAGGACGAGCCGGATGACCGTAAACACCGTGTAGGCGCCGAGCGCCCAGGGCACCGGCTCCAGCATGGCGTCGGCGGGAAAGGTCTTGCGCGTCAGGCTGTAGAGCACGGCAAAGAAGGCGATGCCGCAGATCTGCACCCAGCCGATCAGGATCTCGCTGTCGGCCTGGTCGCGCGCGATCTGCGCCTGCACACGTTCCGGCAGGCGGCCTTCGACAGGCGCGCCGAACAAGAGCCTTGCCACGCGTTTCAGCACCCGATCCTCCAGATCCCCGCCATGGCCATTATACGCAGGCCAAAGGCTGACGCGCCGTCAAAGGCCCGTGTCGGGCGTGTGAGGCCCCAGAGGAGCGGTTCAGCGGCGCCTGAGCCACAGGCTGGTCTCGAACGCACCGTCGGGCAGCGGAAGCCGTGACACCACCGAACGGCTCAGCAAATCGGCCCGGCGCGTCACCATGTAGCGGCTGGCGAAGAGCGGCTGCCATGCGCCGCTGGTCATCGGCCCGACCAGCGCCAGCTGCTCGCCATAGCCGCGCCATGCCCAGGCCGTCGGATAGTCGTCCGGCAGGAAGATATCGTGAATGTGGACCAGCACGCCCTGGGGCAGTTCGGGCAGGACATGGTTGAAAAGAAAATCCACGTCGCTGCCCGGCATCAGGATGTGACTTGAATCGATAAACAGAATGTCGCCCTCGCCCAAGCGACGAAACAACGCCTGGTCGGCGCGATGCACGGGCTCGCTGATCCATTCGACGTCGAGGTCGCGGATTGCTGCCCGCGGCGCCGGATCGATCGCTGCCAACCGTGTGCTGAGGCCGCCATCGGCAATGGCACGGGCCATGAACCGGGTCGAGTGGCCGGACCCGACCTCCAGGATACGCGACGGCTCGGCTGCGCGGACCATGGCATAGGCGACCGCCGCGTCGAGGCGCGGAAACCAGTCCTGATGCCAGCGTGGGCCGGGTGCGGGATCGTCAGCGGCGATCGCTTCCAGCGCTTCAGCTTGGTCGTCGACCCGGTCGAGCGTCGCCTGAAAGATCGCTTCATGGGCAGCGAACAAACGCTCGACCGAGTCATAAGCCGAACGGTGACCCGGACCCGGCAACTGGTCGGCGTAGCGGTAGGGCACGAAATAGCCGCGCGGCTTCAGCCCAAGAACCGTCGACAAGGCAAACCACAAACGCCGCCAGCGTGCCCGCAAGCTCACGGCCGCAGCACCAGACCTTCGCGCGCCACGATAGAGCCGGGCCGGGCGGCTTCGGCGTCGCCGGCTACAGCGTCCATGAAGTCATCGTCATGGCTGGGATCGTGATGAAAGATGACATAGGTCTTAACGCCTGCTTGTTCGCACAACCGGACACCTTCCTGCCATGTCGAGTGGCCCCATGTGATGAAACGCGGAAACTCGTCGTCCGTGTAGGTCGCGTCATAGATGACAATATCCGCGCCGTCGATCAGGCCGAGCACGTTGGCGTCGGGATGATCGGGCACATGCTCGGTATCGGTGACATAACAGATCGATCGTCCGTCATAGGTGACGCGATAGCCCGTGGCGCCGTTGGGATGATTGAGCGGCGCCGTTGCAACCGTGATGCCATCGCCCAGATCCAGCGCGTCACCCTGTGCGAAGGGGCGCCAGTCAATGGACGCAAGGACGTTGCCCTGATGCACGGGCGTTGCCTTGTCTTCAAGGAAACGGCCCATGACCGATTCAAGCGTGTGGGGCGGCTTCAGGTGGCCGGACCAAGCCCTAAGCTGCGTGGTCGATTGCGCGAGGGCGCGAAAATAGGGCCAGCCGCAGACGTGATCGAGATGGGTGTGGGTCATCAACAGGTCGGCATGAAGCGGAACGCCGGCATCAAGCGATTCATCGAGCAGGCGAAGGCCGGTCCCGGCGTCCAAAATCAGCAACCGGTCGCCACAACGCACTTCCAGGCAGCTGGTGTTGCCGCCATAACGCACCGTGGCCGGTCCCGGACTGGCTATGCTGCCCCTGACACCCCAGAAACGGACGTAAAACTCGCCGTAACCACTCAAAAGACGTTAGCCTCACATTCTGCCGCCGGCGATACGCCCGGTCGGTCCAACGCTCATAGGCGAAACATCGCCATCTGTCGATTCACGTACGAGGAGTGCCGGTTTGAACGACTTGAAGACCCCGGACGCCGCCAAGGCGCGGCTTCTCGATCTGATCCGTGAGCACGCGCTGCTCAAAGACGGCGATTTTGTCCTGGCATCGGGCGCCCATGCGTCGACCTATGTCGATCTGCGCCGGGTCACCATGCATCCCGACGGCGCCACGCTGATCGGTCACATGCTGGCGCCGCGCCTGGCCAAGGCCGGCATCACGGCGGTCGGCGGCATGGCGACGGCGGCGATCCCCGTGGTCAGCGCCGTCGTCATGGCAAGCGCCGGGACCGACCATCCGATCCGCGGTTTTTACGTCCGCGACAAGGCCAAGACCCGGGGCACCCAACGCCAGATTGAAGGTCAGCTTGAGGCCGGCGACACCGTGGCGCTGCTGGAAGACACCATGACCACCGGCGGCTCGACCATGACGGCGGTCGAGGCGGTGCGCGAAGCCGGGTCGTCGGTCGCCCAGGTCATCACCGTGGTCGATCGTCAGCAAGGCGGTGCCAACCTCTACCGCGACGCCGGCATCCCGTTCGACGCCCTGGTCACCCTTGACGACATCAACAACGGCTGATCACGCAAAAACCGATTGGACCGGGGTCGCGTTGGGTCTGGCGCTGGCCGTCCTGGCGGCGTTCCAGATGCTGAAACTGGCGCCTGCCCTGCCGCTGATGATTACAGCCTACGACTATTCCTACATCTTGGCCGGCGCCATGGTGTCGATCTTTGCGGCGGTCGGCCTTGTTCTGACGCCGCCGCTCGGCGGGCTCATGGAACGCTGGCCGGGCCTTGTCCTGGGCAGCGGTTTCGCTGCGTTGGCGGTGGGCAACGTGGTGGTGCTCGCCTGGGCCGACCTGAACGGTGTTGCACTGGCCGGGCGTGGTCTTGAAGGCGTTGGCTACGCGATATTCGCGCTGGCCGGCACGGTGATCGTCAACCGCAGTGCCGGTCCGCAGCACTTGTCGATCGTCGCCGGCATGATCGGCTCCTGGGTGCCGATCGGCCAGATCGTGGCCCTGGCCATCGCCTGGCCGTTCCTTGATGCTGGCCTGTGGCGCCCTATCTGGTGGGCGTCCCTGGTTCTGACCGGTTTGGTTGCCCTGTGGCTCTGGGCCCGCCGGCGCGCCACCCTGCCCCTGATCGCCGTTGCGCGCAGCAGCCCAGCTCAGACGCGACCGAGCGGCCACGAATGGCGCATTCTGCTGCTGGCAGCCGGTGTCTTTGGTCTGTGGAGTGGCCAGTACCTCGCCTTTATGACCTGGTTGCCCAAGAACCTGGTCAGCGGGCACGGTCTGGGCGCCGACACTGCGGCCCTGATCAATCTGGTGCCGGTCGTGGGCGTTCTGTTGATGTGCCTGGCCACCGGTTTCCTGCTGCGCGCCGGCCTTTCCTTCACTGGTCTGTTTTTCGGCGCGACGGCGATCCAGGCGCCGATCTGGTTATTCGCCGACAGCCTGGGCCATGGCATTGGCCTGGCCGCGATCGCGGCTTATGGCTTGGCCTGCGGTGTCAGCCCGGTCTGCCTGTTTGCGGTGCCGGCACGACTTCTGGGCGGCGACAGGGTGAACCCAGGCGCTTTCGCGCCGATCATGTCGGGACGTAATCTGGGCATCCTGGCGGCGCCGGTGATGCTGGGCGCGCTGATTAGCGGCGACGACGATTGGACGATCGTCTGGCCCGTCTTCGCGGCCATTACCGCGGCGGCCGCGCTGGGCGCGCTGCTCATAGGCCTGACGCTCGCCAGGACTGCGACCGGAGGCCCCAAACACTAGAGCGGATCATGGTTAGATGGAACCGCTTGACGGTCCCAACTAACCATGTGAATCCGCTCTTTATCGATGAGTAGAGCAGATTCACCCGTCTTGATGTCATCGCGAAGCGATTCCATCAAAACAGGATCTGCTCTAGGGATTGAGTCGGTAACCGCCGGGTTCGGTGATCAAGAGACGAGCCTGGGAGGGATCCTCCTCGATCTTCTGGCGCAGGCGGTAGATATGTGTCTCCAGCGTATGGGTCGCGACCCCGGCGTTATAGCCCCAGACCTTGTCGAGCAGCTCTTCGCGACCGACCGCCTTGGCACCGGAGCGGTAGAGGAACTTCAAAATCGCCGCTTCCTTTTCGGTCAGGCGGATCTTCTGGTTCTTCTCGTCATGAACCAGGAGCTTGGCCGCGGGCCGGAAGGTATAGGGGCCGATCGTGAAGACCGCGTCTTCGCTTTGTTCATGCTGCCTCAATTGGGCGCGCACCCGCGCCATCAAGACACCCAGCTTGAACGGCTTGGTGACATAGTCGTTGGCGCCGGATTCAAGGCCCAGAATGGTGTCGGCCTCGCCGTCGGCGGCGGTCAGCATGATGATCGGCATCTTGTGACCGGACCGGCGCATCAGGCGGCACAGCTCGCGGCCGTCCATGTCGGGCAGACCGACATCCAACAGCAAAAGGTCGAAGCGATCGTCCTTAACGATATCCATCGCCTCTGAACCGCTGCCGACCTCCTCGACGTCGAATTCTTCGTGCAAATGGAGCTGCTCGGCCAGCGAATGGCGCAGCGCCTCGTCGTCGTCGACGATCAGAATGGATCGGCCAGTGGACATCGGCGAATTCCCCTTTGGGCATGAACAACCAGCGATCGAAGCCTCAGGGCTCCGTCAGGTGCTGCTCTATATAGTGTCGTTTTCGCGCGGTGCATCAGCCTGGATCATTTGAACGAGATGGCGGGAAAGCGGGCTTTTAGGCTCCGCAAGCTCCTCGATAATAGAAAAGTGATGATGGCCGGGCATGGTTTGCGCCGTGACCGGTACGCCTGCGCTGTCAAGTGCGTCCGCATACCGCGCGAGATTGCGATGAAACTCGTCGGTTTCGTCCACACCGACCGCAAGGTGGACGGGAATATACGGTTTCGGGGTAAACGGCGCGAGCCGGACCGGGCTGTTTCGCGCTGCCGCTTGGGCATCCAGCTGCAAATCGACGTTCAAGAAGGTCGATCGCAGGACATCCAGATCAAACAGGCCGCTGATGGCCGTCATGCTGCGCACAAATCCCGAATGAACCCGGTTTTCCGTGAAACCCGACCAATCAGTCGCCAGGATCATCGCGGCCAAATGACCACCGGCGGAATGGCCGCTGATGTGCAACCGGTTGCCGTCACCGTTCCAGGTGGCCGCATGATCGTGCAGCCAAACGGCGGCATCGCGGCATTGGCGCACGATGACGTCCATCTCAACCGAAGGTGCCAGATCGTAGTTGATGACCGCCACGGTCGCGTCGGCCGGCGCCAGGCCCATGGCGACAAAGCTGAACTTGGCCTTGTCGAGCGAGCGCCAATAGCCGCCATGGATGAACATATGCACCGGCGCACCGGGTGCGGATGCCGGAAAGATATCGAGTTTCTGGCCGGGATCAGGGCCATAGGCGACGTCGTAGTTGCCGCGAAAACCGTTACGCGTCTGCTCGCTTAGCACGTCGTAACGGTCAAAATACGCCTGATGGTCGGAGACCCTGCCACGCAGATCGTATTGCAGATTCAGTTCCTCGCGGCTGTAGCCGTGAAACGTGTCCGATGGCATGGGCGCCTGCTGTTCCAGGTTTCGTAAGAGACGAGGTTAAGGTCGCCATACCCAGGGCTGCAAGGGGGCCCGTTGGAGCCGGTAACCAACGCGGGGGTCACAGTCGCCTCACGGATATGTGATGGCGTAGGCCGACTGGCGGTTCCGCCATCAACGCCTTGGACGGCAACAGACCTAGCTTACATACTGTGGCGCCGCCGCGCCATTCTGCCGGCCCCTCGCCATGGAGTACCGCGCCCACCATGACCGCAAAATCCCTGCGCGCCGAACAGATCGGCAAACCATCGTTCGCCGGCCGTTTCGAGCTGCCCGACGCCAAAGACGACGACATCCGCCTGTTCGACCTGCCGAGCCACAAGCGCGCCCGCGAGGCCTTGGACTTCGCGCTGCCGATCAGGGACATCGGCTACAACATCTTTGTGCTGGGCGAAGACCGCACCGGTCGCATGGACGCGACCATGACCTATGTGAAGGACTTCATCGACGGTCAGAAACCGTCAGACGACTGGGTCTATCTCAACAACTTTCGGCGCCCCCACAAACCGCGTCCGATCCGCCTGCCCGCCGGCAAGGGACGCCGGTTCCGCGACGACATGAAGGAATTGGTGCCGGCCATCACGGAGGCGCTGCGCAAGGCCTTTACCGGCGACGCCTACGCCGACGAGGTGCGCACCGAGCAGGAGCGTACCAAAAAACAGTTGGACGCGGCCTATAGCGGACTGCGCGAACAGGCGCGGGCCGAAGGACTGGACGTTTGGTCCAGCCAACAGGGATTGTCCCTTGTCGTCTTGGGCGACGACGGCAAACCGCGCAGCCAGGAAGAACTGATGGCGCTGCCCGACGATGAGCGCAAACGTCTGGAGGAAGCCATCGACCGTTTGAATCCGGCGATGGTGGACATGCGCGCGACGGCGCGCCGCGCGGAGGTCGAGCTGGCCCGCAACATCCGCGACATCAACCGCCGCATCGCCGATGAGACGACGGGCACGCTGCTGACGGATCTGGAGGAGGAGTATGCCGCCCACCCCGGTCTGCGACGCTGGCTCGTCGAGCTGAGGAACGACATTCTGGACAACCTGCACCTGTTTCAGGTGCAAGAGCCACCGGAAGGCCAGGCGCAACAGGATCCGATGACGCGCTATGCGGTCAACCTGCTGGTCGACAACGGCGACACCAAACACCCGAATGTCGTGCTGGAGGCGAACCCGACCTATCAGAACATCTTCGGCTCGATCGAGTACCGGCCGGTCAGCGGTACGCTTCAGACAGATTTCACAATGATCCGCGGCGGCGCCCTGCACCGGGCCAATGGCGGAATTCTTGTGCTGCGCGCCGAGGCGATCGCGGCCGAACCGGCGGCGTGGCATTTCTTGAAGGGCGCGCTGCGCGACAACGAGATCCGTATCGAGGAGCTCTATCGTTTCGGCGGTGTGCCCATGACCGGCACTCCCCAACCCAAAGCAATTCCGTTGGACGTCAAGGTCGTGCTGATCGGCGCGCCAATCTGGTACCAGCGTTTTTTGAACCTTGATTCGGACTTCCGCACGTTTTTCAAGATCAAGGCCGAGATCGACGGCGAGGTCGAAGCCGAAGGCGACGACGCCAACATCCAGACCTTCGCGCGCCTGATTCAAAGAGCAGCCGGCAGAGCCGGGCGGGTTTGCGACGCCGGCGCGATCGACAACCTGATGGGTCACGCCGCGCGCTGGGCATCGGACCGCGACAAACTCTCCGCGCGTTTCGAGCTGGTCGAGGACGTTCTGACCGAAGCCTGCCTGTTGTGCGGCAAAGATGAACCGCTGACGGCGGAGCAGGTCGAAAAGGCGCTGAACGACAGGCTCAGACGCAACAGCCGACCGGAAGACCGCAGCCAGGAGCAGATCGAAAAAGGCACGGTCATGATCGATACCGACGGCGCGGCGCCGGGTCAGGTCAACGGCTTGGTCTATCTGAACGTTGGCGATCATACCTTCGGTCTGCCGTCGCGCATTACCGCGCGTGCCTCGGTTGGCTCCTACGGCGTCGTCAACATCGAACGCATGGTCAACATGGGCGGGCCGATCCAGCAGAAAGGCGCGTTAATCGTCGAGGGTTTCTTGTCGGGTCTGTTCGCTCAGCGTTTCCCGCTCTCGTTCTCCTGCTCCATCACGTTCGAACAATCCTATGGCGGCGTCGAGGGCGACAGCGCGTCGCTTGCCGAGGTCTGTGCGATTCTCTCGGCGCTGTCGGGACTGCCGCTACGCCAGGACATCGCCATGACCGGGTCGGTCAACCAGGCCGGCGATGTCCAGGCAATCGGCGGCGCCATCGAAAAGATTGAGGGTTTCTACCGGGTCTGTTCAGAGCGCGGTTTGACCGGCAACCAGGGCGCGCTGGTGCCTGCAGCCAACGAGCGCCACTTGATCTTGAAGCCGGAGATCGTCGAAGCGGTTTCCGATGGCCGGTTCCACGTCTGGAGCGCGACGCGGGTGAGCGACGCCATCGAACTGTTGACCGGCCGGCCGGCCGGCGAACCGGACGCCGACGGCAACTACCCGCCCGACAGCGTCTTCGGTCTTGCCATGGCGCAGCTGGAAGCGTTCGACCAGGCGCTGACCGAGCGCGGCGCCATTCGTCTGGGTGGTCTTTGATGGCAGGCGCCGACCTGGTCGTCTCGCCGGACGGCCACGCCAAGCTCGGTCGGCGCCGTTTTCGCTGCGCCGTGGGCCGCGGTGGCGTCAGGGGTTTCAAGCTGGAAGGTGACGGCGCGACGCCGGCGGGTGTCTTCCCGCTACGCCGCCTGTTCTACCGCCCCGACCGCATCCGCGATCCGGAAACCGGCCTGCCGTGCGTGACCCTGACGCCGGCCGACGGCTGGTGCGATGACCCCGCCGATCCCAACTACAACCGTCCGGTCAAGCGACCGTTCTGGAAAGGCCACGAGGTCATGTGGCGCGGCGACCACCTTTACGACCTCGTCGTCGACGTCGGCTACAACGACGACCCGCCGGTGCCCGGCCGCGGCAGCGCGATCTTTCTGCATCTCGCGCGTCCCGACTACAGCCCGACGGAGGGCTGCGTCGCCTTTTCGCGCGATGACTTTCTTTGGATTCTCTCACGGCTGACGCCGCAGTCACGCCTGGTTGTCGAACCCAAGTGAGCTGACGGTCAGGCCGATGGCAGCGGCGGTCTGTGCCCGAAGATGGCCGTGCCTACGCGGACATGGGTCGCGCCGAAGGTGACGGCGATTGGAAAATCGCCGCTCATACCCATGGAGAGCTGATCAAGGCCGTTGCGCCGCGCGATCTCGCGTAGCAACGCAAAGTGCATGGACGGTTCTTCGTCGAAGGGCGGGATACACATCAGCCCGACGACGTTCAGCCCGCTATCGCGCGCAATGGTAACCAGCCCGTCTGTGTCGTCAGGCAGCACGCCCGCTTTCTGCGGCTCTTCGCCCGTGTTGACCTGAACGAAGCAGGCGGGACGGCGATCCTGCTTGTCCATCTCTTTGGCCAGCGCGCGGACCAGCTTTTCGCGATCGATGGTTTGGATGACGTCAAACAGCGCGATGGCATTCTTTGCCTTGTTGGTCTGCAGAGGCCCGATCAGGTGCAGCTCGACATCGGGGAACTGTTCTATGAGTGCGGGCCACTTGGTCTCCGCCTCCTGCACCCGGTTCTCGCCGAAGACACGATGACCGGCATGGAGGACGGGCAGGATGTGCGCGGCATCATGGGTCTTGCTGACCGCAATCAAGGTGACGTCGTCGCGATTTCTGCCGGCGTCGCGCGCGGCCGCTGCGATTGCCGCGTGCACCTCCTTCAAGTTCGCCGCGACGTCTAGGTCATCACCCGTCATGTCCGTCACTTCCATAACCGAACCGTGCCATCTGTGTGCCATGGTCCGCCACAATACGGGCAGACTGTTCGTCGGTCAGCACCTGTCGCCACGTGCCGGATTGTCCGACGCGAAAAAACTGGTCCTGGCGGTGCGAGCGTTCGACAAAGCCGGAAGTTCTTTCCTGGCGACTCAACTGCCGGAACGACGTGTTGGCCAGCGCACGGCGAAACACCTGTTCGTCGCTCGTGAGACCTAGAAAACGCAGAACGCCCGCAAAGGAAGTCTCGGGATCGCACAGCAGATCCTCATAGCGAACGGTGTGTACACTGTCGTTGCCCGGCGCCGTCCACGTCGCGACGTTCTGCGACCAGCTGCCGGGAAACTCCGTGACATGGGTTTCGTCCAGTTGGGTATGGGCGTGCTCTGTCGCCATGATCTCGATGACGCGATCGATGGTCACCGCCAAATGATCGGCATAGGACACGGCGACATCGCGTGGGTCGCGCACCAGATAGACGGCGCCCGCCGTGACGTCGATGGCGTGGCTCGGCTTGCCGCCGATGCGGGTCAGCGCCGAGTGGGTCTTGATCAGCATGTTGGCCGAGCCGGACCGGGCGAGCGAGCGTTGTACGTCAGCTCTGAGGGCCGCGATTCCGGCATCGCCCAACGCGTCGAGCGGCTGGTCGGCAACATGTTCGAAGTCGGGACGCCAGGCATCGCTGCGCGATGACTTGGCGAGAGCATTGAGATCAAGCGGCCCGCCCTTGTCATGCAGAACATTGTGCAAGAAGGCGCGCAGCCAGGTGTTGCCGGATTTCGGGTAGCTGGCGAGCCAGACGATCCTGCCCATGGCGGAGCCGGCCTAGAATCCGTCCGGCAGGTAACCGAAGCGCGCCATCTGCGGTCGGTGTGCCTCGACGATCCTGCGCACCTGGGCGTCGCTCAGAACTTCGCGCCATTCCTCGACACGGCCTGAGCGGAAGAAATGATCTTGCACCGGCGTACGTTCAACAAACCCGGTTTTGGCTTCCATCCTTCTGGCTGTGTCGAACGCGGCGTGCCTGACCGCGCGATCGATCTTTTCGGGCGTTGTCTCGATCCGCATGAAGCTGACGAGATCACCAAAGGCGGTTTTGGCATCGTCCACCATATCCTCGTAGCGCATGATGTGGATCATCGGGCTGTCGGTCGCCGTCCAACTTGTCACATGCTGCGACCAACTGCCCATGACCTCATACACATTGGTCGCGTTGGTCGGCGTGCGAAACATATCGGTCGCCATGATCTCGGTCATGGCGTCAATCGCGATGCCCTGGTGATGGGCATAGGAGATGACGACGTCCAGCGGGTTTCTGACCACATAGACCGCGCCGTGGGTCACCGTCATGTTGATCGTCGGGACACCGCCGACCTTGACGAACGCGCTGTGGGTCTTGACCGGAACAACACCCTCGCGTGTCTGGCTGATGCGCTCCTGAACCTGGGGCCTCAGACGCGCGATGTCGGCGTCGGACCAGTCCTGCCACGGCCGCTGATCGAACAACGCAAAACCTGCGGTGCCCGGTTCGGCAAGCGTCACCTCGCCGATCCGGTTGATGTCGAAGGGTGTCGGGCTATCCGCCAAGAGGTTACTGAGGAAAAGACGCAGCCACGTGTTGCCGGATTTCGGATAGCTGGCGAGCCACAGAATCTTACCCATGTGGCGACCTCACATGCCGTCCGGCACGTAGCCGAAGCGCGCCATCTGCACACGGTGCCGTTCGACAAGACGCGTCACCTGACGTTCGCTGAGGACCTTGCGCCATCCGCCGCTTTGGCCGTCGCCAAAGAAGCGCCCCTGGTTTTTCGTCCGTTCGTGAAAACCGCCCTCGTCTTCGAGACGGCGCAGTACATCGATCCGCGAATGAGAAACCGCGCGCGCCAAGTTCTCCGGCGTCACCTTCAAAGTCAGGAAACCGCAAATCTCGGCGAACGTGGCTTCGGTATCAGCGATCATGTCTTCGTAGCGCACGACGTGGATCGCAGGATTGGGTTGCATGGTCCAGCTTGCCACGTTCTGCGACCAACCGCCCTGCACGAATTCCGTCAGAGCCTCGGTGCGCGGCAGCATATGGCCAGGCGTCGACATCAAGGTAATCGTCTGGTCGTGATCAAGCCCGGCGTGACGCGCGTAGGAGATGACGATGTCGAGCGGGTTGCGGACGATGTAAATGGCGCCGGCGCTGACCGACATGTCGAATGCCGGTTGGCCGCACATCGGCATTAGCGCGGCGTGCGTCTTGATGAAGATGCTGTCGTCGCGCAGGCCCGCCAAGTAGCGCTGCACCTTAAGCCGCAACCGTGCGACATCATCGGTTGTCCAGGACTTGGGTGGACGATCATCGACCTCGCCGTACCAGCGCATCACCGTATCGCCGGTCGACATGCGGCTGACCTCGTCCAACTGCGCCGGTTGCTCCGAGCCCGAGAAGAGGTTCAACAGCAGCATCCTGAGCCAGGTGTTGCCGGATTTCGGATAGCTGGCGAGCCAGACGATATTGCCCACGGGTAACCGGCCGCTCCTAGGACCTGGCTAAATCGACGGGCGCACCGGCCACGAATAGGGCGTCGGAAACGCTAGAGGCCGTCGGGCACATAACTGAACCGCTCCATCTGTTTGCGGTGTGCGGCAACCACGGCGCGTGCCTCATCATCGGTCAGCTCGCCGCGCCACGACCCGGACTTCCCGGTTCGAAAGAAGCGACGCTGCGCCATCGTTCGTTCACGAAAGCCATCCCGTTCCTCAAGCGCGCGAAGAACACTGAAGGACGAGTTCTCGACGGCGCGTTCGATCCGTTTCGGCGTTGTATCCAAGCGAAGAAATTGGGCGAGGCCGGAGAACACCTTGAGCGGATCCGCCAGCATGGTTTCATAACCCATGACGTGCAGGGCCGGATTGGCGCGACCGGTCCAGCTCTCAACGTTTTGCGACCAGCTGCCCCACGGCTCACCCGCCATAGTCTGCGTCGTTGGTGTCTCGTAGTTGTCGAGGTTCATCATCTCGATCGTCTTGGGTATCGTCAGGCCCTGATGATCCGCCAGCGATGAGACGATATCCAGCGGGTTTCGCACGATGTAAACCGCGCCGGCTGTGACGGACATGTTGATCGTCGGGTGACCGCGTACCTGAAGAACCGACATGTGCGTCTTGCAGAACATCATGTGCTGCTGACGTTCACTCAGCTTTTTCTGAACAGCCGGCCGCATGGCCGCGACATCGTCCGGTGTCCATTCCTGCCATGGTCGTTTGTCGGATGCCGTGAAGTTCGGCAACGCCGCCTCGTTGGCGGTCAACGCGTCCATCTTATTGATATCAAAAGGCGATTCGGGATCACGAAACAGGTTGTGCAGAAAAGCCCGGACCCAGGTGTTGCCCGACTTTGGATAGCTCGCAATCCAAATGATGCCGCCCATCGTCTGATCTAGAAACCGTCGGGCACGTAACCGAAGCGTTCCATTTGCTCCCGGTGCGTATCGACAATTGCCGCGATCTGATCGTCGGTCAGCGTATCGCGCCAAGCGCCGGACTTGCCGCTACGGAAGAAACGTTCCTGGTTGGGCGAACGTTCGACAAAACCGAACTTGTCCTCTTGGGCCTTCAGCACCTTGAACGACGAATTCTTGATCGCGCGTTCAAGCCGCCCCCGCGGCACATCAAGTTGCAGAAATTTGGTGACCGCACCAAAGGTCTTCACCGGCGATGACTTGAGGTCCTCGTAGCGGACGGTTTTCAGCATTTGTCCTTCGCTCCCCGTCCAACTGGCCACGTGCTGGCTCCAACTGCCGAGTGCCTCCGTCACGTTCGAGCCGCCGACCGGCGTTTCGAAGTTTTCCGTTGCCATCATCTTGGTTGCCATATCGATGTCGACGCCCTGAAAATCGGCAAACGAAATCACGACATCGAGCGGATTGCGGATGATGTAGATGGCGCCGGCCGACACCTGCATGTTGACCGTCGGAAATCCACGGACCGACAAAAGAGCGCAGTGCGTCTTGCAGAACACGGAACCGGTCTGCGACTGGGCAATCATCTCATGGGCGCGCGGGCGCATGCGCGCAATGTCATCGTGCGTCCACTCCTCCGGCGGCCGTGAATCGATAAGCCGGTACCAACCGCTCGAGGACTCGCCCTGGCTCAAGCTGCCGGTCATCTGGTTGATGTTCATCGCCTGTTTGGGGTCGCGGAACAGGTTATGCAGAAAGGCCCGCATCCAGGTATTGCCGGATTTCGGATAGCTGGCGAGCCAAACGATGTTTCCCATGGGTTTGTCTCCGCCGCCTAAAAGCCGGCCGGCACGTAATCGAAACGCTGCATCTGTTCGCGATGGTCGGCAACCACCTTTGCAATCTGCTCGTCGTCGAGTTCATCCTTCCAATGCCCGGCCGTACCCTTGCGGAAGAAGCGATCCTGGGCCGGCGAGCGTTCGGCGAAACCGTGCTTGTCTTCTTGCGCGCGCAAGACCTTGAACGACGAGTTCTTCACGGCCCGTTCGATACGCGCGCGTGGCGCGTCGACCTTGAGGAATCTGGCAATGTTGGAGAACATTTTTACCGGTGCTTTCAGCATGTCCTCATAGCGTACGACAAGCAGACCGGGATTTGGCCTGCCCGTCCAGGACTCGACATTTTGTGTCCAAGAACCCAATGGTTCGGAAACGCTTTCGCGATCGTTCGGCAACTCGCAGTTGGTCGTGCCCAATATCGTTATCGCCTTGTCGACGTCGATGCCTTGAAAGTCAGCAAAGGAGAGCGCGACGTCCAGCGGGTTGCGCACGATGTAGATGGCGCCGGCCGTCACGTCCAGGTTGACCGTGGTGTGGCCGCGCAGCTCAAGCAACGCGCAATGCGTCTTACAAAAAATGGTGCCCGGATGATTATCGGCGATCAGCTGATGGACCTTGGGCCGCATGGCGTCTATGTCGGGGCGGGTCCATTCCTCCGGTGGACGTGAATCGAGCATCTTGTACCACTTCATGACGGCCTCGCCGGTCGAGATCAGCCCGCCACCAATCTCGTTTATGTCGAGCGCCTCGCCTGGATTGCGAAACAGGTTATGCAGGAAAGCGCGCAACCAGGTATTGCCGGATTTGGGATAGCTTGCCAGCCAGATGATGTTGCCCACGTCTTACGCCTGTTCCGCTAGTAGCCATGAGGAATGTAATCAAACCGGGCCATCTGCTCACGATGAGCCTGGATGATCGATTGAGCTTGATCGTCGTTCAATTCATCGCGCCATCCGCCGACCTTGCCGGCACGAAAGAAACGCTCCTGACGATCGGTCCGCTCCGAGAAACCGTCCTTTTCCTCCATCGTCTTCAACGTCTCGAACGACGAAAACGAAAGCGCGCGTTCTAACCTGTCAGGCGGTGGATTGAGACCCAGGAACCGGACCAGGCCACCAAACGTCTCGTCGGGCCGTTCCACGAGATCCTCATACCGCATGATGTGCAAGGCCGGATTGGGGCGCGCGGTCCAGCTCTGAACATGCTCGCTCCAGCTTCCGATGAGGTGCGGGACCTGCTTGGTTCGCCCTGGCAGCACATGGCCCGTATCGTTCATGACCTTGATGATGTAATCCGGGCCTGAGCCGGAGTGGGCGGCATAGGACGCGACTATGTCGAGTGGATTGCGCAGGATATAGATGGCGCCTGCAGTAAGCCCAAAGTCAATCACCGGGTAGCCATGCCACTGCACAAGGGCGCAGTGCGTCTTGACAAAGATGTTGTCGGGCGCGTGTTTGGCGATTTCTTGTTGGGCGGCCGACCGCAGACTGGCCACCCTTTCTTCCTCCCATATCTCCGGCGTCTCGCCTGATGCCTCTTCGAACCAATGGCGCGTTGTGTCGAGCGGCGACATCGCGCTTACATCATCCGGCGAAAACGGTTGCTTCGGGTTCATGAAGAGGTGCAGCAGAAACGCGCGCGTCCACGTGTTGCCGGACTTCGGATAGGACGCGAGCCAAATGATCTTGCCTTTCGTCACGCGTCAGTGACCCTTCGGCACGTAGCCGAAGCGTTCCATGTCCGCGCGGTGGCTCTTGACCACGCGCGCCACCTGGTCGTCGGAGAGCACGTCGCACCATTGGCCTTTCTTTCCGACACGGAAAAATCGGTCGGCATGCTCACTGCGCTCGACAAAGCCATCCCTTTCTTCCTGTTTCCGCAACACCTGGAACGAAGCGTGGCGGACGGCGCGTTCGATTTGCGGGCGCGGGACATCGAGACCGAGAAATTTCGCGACGCCGGCAAAGGTCCGATGGGTCTCATCGAGCATGTCTTCGTAGCGCACCACGTGAAGACCCGGATTGGGCCTGCCCGTCCAACTTTCGACGTGCTGGGACCAACTGCCAATAAAATCGATCATCAAGGTGTCGGACATCGATGTATGGGAATTCTGGGTCGCCATGAGATCAATGATGTCGTCGACCGGTCGCCCGAGGTGATGGCTGAACGACACCACCACGTCAAGCGGATTGCGGATGATGTAGATGGCGCCGGCCGTCACCGCCAGATTGATCGTTGGGTGTCCAGCGAACTCAAGTACCGCGCTGTGTGTCTTGATGAATCGTGTCCCGGTGGCTTGACCGGCAAGCGCCTCCTGGACCGGCGCTCTGAGTGCGGCGATCTCGCTCGCCGTCATCCCGTCGAGAGACCGCCCCGCGACCGCCGCGTAGTGTTCCGGCGTCACGTCGCCGGTCGTTAGGTCGTCCAGACGGTTGATGGCATGAGGTCGCTGTCCTTTCAGCATCATGTTGTGCAGAAAAGCACGCATCCAGGTGTTGCCGGACTTCGGATAGCTGGCAAGCCAGATCAGATTTCCCATTTTTGCCGCCGACATGCTCGCTGCAGGAGCGATCTCTGTTGCTGGCCGGGTCTAGCATAAGAACAGCGGACAAAAAAAGGGGCGGCCGAAGCCGCCCCTTCTCGACATGTCCTCGGTAGAGGACAGATCAGAAGCTGATCAACAGACCGGCACCACCGAAGTAGGTGTCGTAGTCGCGATTGACCACACCGTCATCAAACTGGTCGAAACCAACAGCACCAGTTACCGCGATACCCGGGCCCAGGTCGTACTGACCCATCAGGCGATAGGCATCAAACTCGTCGGTAACCGCAGCCGCGGCAAGTGTACCGGCAGAGTAGTCGGTCTCGGAATGCAGCCAGTAGATACCAGCACTCCAGGGACCGTCTGCGTAGTACGACAGACCGACGTCAAAGGTTTCGATGTCCGTACCGGCGACGTTGGCGTTGTCCGATGTGTTCATGTACGAACCACCGAGACCCCAGTTGCCGTAGTAGAGGACAACACCGGCATTCCATGAGTTGGAATCCGTGGTGCCAATGTTGATAGGCGCGTTCTGGATGGCCTTCGACTGAACATCCAAATAGCCGCCAGCCACGGTCAGACCGACATCGCCGATCTCACCGTCATAACGGGCGCCAACCGACCAGGTCTCACCATGCGTAAACGCTGGCGTCGTGGTCGTACCGCCGATCTGGACCGGCAGTGTGTACACACCGGCCGGACGGGCTTCCTTGTTGTCCGGCGCATAAGAAGCACCGAACTGGAAGCCGTTGAACACTGGCGAGAAGTACATCACCCGCGCATCGTCGCCCGTCTGATTCGGGAACGTGGCGAACGTGACGCTAGCACCGGCCGCGAAACGCGAGCGGGCAAGACCGGTCGTCTGAGCAAAGAACTGGGACAGACCGTTAGCGAACACGGACGGCGTGTTGGCTGCGAACACGTAGTTAATGTAAGGCGCAGCCGTTGCCATGTTGTAGGACGCCGGATCATCGTTACCAATCCGGAAGGTACCGAACGAGCCTTCGATGTAGGCGTAGTTCTCGTCCAGCTGATCGCCCTGGGTCTCGCCCTCGATCTCGATGCGAACACCGACTTCAAGGCCGTTATCCAGAACGGTCTTACCGCGAACCTGCAACTCGCCATCAAACTTGATGTCGTGGTCGCCTTTGTTAAAGCCGGGCTCGTTCGGAATCGAAACACCGTTGCCCGCGCTGTCGTCATTGTCGGCGAGGAACACCGCCCAATTGTGGTAACCACCGAAGCTAAGCTCAATCGGCTCGGCAGCGGACGCCTGTCCGGCAACCAGGCCAACCGAAACCATCGCGGTGGTCCCAAGCAGCACTTTCTTCATTGCGCAAACCTCCTAAGGGACTAACTCTTAAACGCCTTTCCGGAACGGAAAGAAAAATCAGGTTCTGGTTTGACCGGCACCTGGCTTTCGCCAGGGCCTCAACGCCGGCCAAGGGACCGCGCCCGATTACGGCGTTGAAACTACTGGAGCTAAAAAACAAACCCAAGACTTTTGGGGTACCGCTTGTGGCTTTTCCAACCCACTGTGGCAAGAATGCCGCAGTAGGTGTTGGAAACTACAGGCATTCCCCGCTTGCCGAGGCCCGGTCAATAAGCCAATGTGCGCCATCTATAGAAAGGTCATAAACAGGTGTATTCTTGCTCACGACGACGAGGGAAACGACCATCTTGTACCACTTTCGAGTAGTCGCGTTGGTGTTGACGGCAGCGGTGCTGGTGGCCTGCGGCCCCTCCGAGGGCTCCGGTGTGGCCGATACCGTGCAGACGCCCCAGGGCAGGTTCGAAAAAGACGTCGACGACCCCACCCGCGAGACCATCTTCGGTCCGGGCGGCTTGAGTGCGGCGCTGTTCGACGAACAGGGCGGCACGGGCGATGGCGGCGGCGGTGGCGGTATCGGCGTCAACGCATTCCTTTGGCGCGCTGCGCTCGATACATTCTCGTTTCTGCCGCCATTCTCTGCCGATCCGATCGGCGGCGTAATCATTTATGACTGGTATTCGCCGCCCGAGACCCCTGGCGAGCGGTTCAAGGTCACGGTCTATATCCTTGACACGCGGCTTCGCGCGGACGGCATAAAAGTCGCGGTTTTCCGCCAAGTTCGCGATGTCTATGGCGAATGGGTCGAGGCTCAGGTCGATGCTTCCATGGAAACGCAGCTTGAGAACGCGGTATTGACCCGCGCCCGCCAGATCAGGATCGCCCAGCTCGGGCAGTAACCGAAAGCGCCTACTGTTGAGGTTAACGGGCCGCTTTGAAACCCAGGCGGGCTGCGCTAGCTTGCGCCGACGGCCCCAAACTCGGAAAACCGGCCTGTTTTCGGCCCCATAGAAAACGGTACATATGGCCCAGCAACGGTACAATTTTCGCGATGCCGAGCCGCGGTGGCAGCGCATTTGGGACGAACGCGGCACGTTTCGTCCCGACAATGACGACGATCGCCCCAAAGCCTATGTTCTGGAAATGTTTCCCTATCCGTCGGGCCGCATCCACATGGGGCACGTGCGCAACTACACGATGGGTGACCTGGTGGCGCGCTACCGCCGTGCCCAAGGCTTCAACGTGCTGCACCCCATGGGCTGGGACGCCTTTGGCCTGCCGGCTGAAAACGCTGCCATGGCCAAAGGCGTGCATCCGCGCGAGTGGACCTATCAGAACATCGCGACGATGCGCGGTCAGTTGCAGAAGATGGGCCTTTCGATCGACTGGAGCCGGGAGATCGCGACCTGCCATCCCGAGTACTATCGCCACCAGCAGCACCTGTTCCTCGATTTGATGGCGGCCGGCCTGGTCGACCGCCGCGAGGCATGGGTTAACTGGGATCCGGTTGATCAGACCGTTCTGGCCAACGAGCAGGTGATCGAAGGCCGTGGCTGGCGGTCCGGTGCGCCGGTTGAAAAACGCCAGTTGAATCAATGGGTTTTCAAGATCACTGATTTTGCCGACGAGCTGGCAGACGCGCTCGATGGGCTCGATCGCTGGCCGGACAAGGTCCGTCTCATGCAACGCAACTGGATTGGCCGGTCGGAAGGCCTCAGGATGTCCTTCGAGCTGGTCGGTCGCGACGACCTGCTGGAGGTCTTCACCACCCGCCATGACACCATCTTCGGCGCCAGCTTCATGGCGATTTCGCCGGAACACCCGCTGGCCGGCACCTTGGCCAAGGACGATGAAGGACTAACCGACTTCATCGCCGAATGCGGCCGGCTTGGTACCAGCGAGGAGGCAATCGAACGGGCGGAGAAGAAAGGCTACGATACCGGCCTCAAGGCGCGCCATCCCTTCATCGAGGATGTCGAGCTGCCCGTCTATGTCGCCAACTTCGTGCTGATGGAGTACGGCACCGGTGCGATTTTCGGCTGCCCCGCCCATGACCAGCGCGACCTGGATTTTGCCCGTAAGTACGCCCTGACGGTGACGCCCGTGGTGGTCCCCGGCGACACCGACACCGCGACCTTCGAGATCGGCGACGAGGCCTTTAAGGGTGACGGCCTGATCGCCAACTCTGATTTTCTGGACGGCATGAGCGTCGATGAGGCCAAGCAGGCGGTCGCCGAACGTATGGAGCAGACCAATCGCGGCAAACGGGAGATCAACTACCGGTTGCGTGATTGGGGCGTGTCCCGGCAACGCTATTGGGGCTGCCCGATCCCCGTGGTTCACTGTCCAGATTGCGGCATCGTGCCGGTGCCGAAGGCCGAGCTGCCGGTGCGCTTGCCCGACGACGTCGATCTCAGCAAACCAGGCAACCTGTTGGATCATCATCCGAGCTGGAAACACACCACCTGTCCCGGCTGTGGTGCCGCGGCGGCCCGCGACACCGATACCCTCGACACGTTTGTCGACAGCTCCTGGTACTTCCTGCGTTTTTGTTCGCCACGAAGCGACGAACCGATGGACAAGGCGGCGGTCGGTTATTGGATGCCGATCGACCAGTACATCGGCGGCGTTGAGCACGCGGTGCTGCATCTCCTCTATTCGCGCTTCTTCGCCCGCGCGCTCAGGCGTTGCGGTTATGTCGACTTCGACGAACCGTTCGCCGGTCTCTTTACGCAGGGCATGGTCGGCCATGAAATCTATCAAGCCGCCGATGGCAGCTATCTCGAACCCGCCGACGTCGCGAAGGGCGCCGACGGGACGGTCACGGTCGCAGCCACCGGTGCGCCGGTTACCGTCGGGCGGTCGGAAAAGATGTCGAAGTCGAAGAAGAATGTCATCGACCCCGACGACATCATCGCCGAATACGGCGCCGACACAGCGCGGTGGTTCATGTTGTCTGACTCGCCGCCTGCCCGCGATCTCGAGTGGACGTCCGAAGGTGTCGCCGGCGCCTACCGGTTTGTGCAGCGCATCGCGCGCCTCGTCTCGGCAGCCGCGCCCGACCTGCCCGATCCGGGGGCGGCGCGTCCCGAGAGTTTGAGGGATGCGGCGATCAGCCTGCGTCAGGCGACGCACGGCGCGATCGACGGGATCACCACGGACATCGAAGCGTTCCACTTTAACCGCGCGGTCGCGCGCATCCACGAGCTGACGAACGCGATCGCCGAATTCAATGCCGAAGATGATGCCGATAGATGGGCATTGCGCGAAGCGTTGGACATCATGATTACGTTGGTCGGGCCGATGATGCCGCATCTGGGTGAAGAGATGTGGCACGCGTTGGGTCACGAGAACCTTCTGGCAGATACGCCGTGGCCCGTCGCCGACGCGACGCTCCTGGTCCGCGACAGCGTCACCATTCCGGTTCAGGTAAACGGTAAGCTGCGCGCCAAGGTCACCATGCCGCGCGGCGTCGCCAACGATGACATGGAAGCCGCCGCGCTGGCCGATGACAACGTTCAGCGCGCGATTGACGGCAAGGCCGTGCGCAAGGTGATTGTCGTGCCCGACAAAATCGTCAACATCGTCGTCGCATGAAACGGACTCTTAACCGACGCGGATTCATGTTCCCTGCTTTGGGGGCGGTAGGTCTGATTGTTAGCGGCTGCGGCTTCAAACCGCTCTATGGCACGCCGGAGAGCGGCGAGGGCGCAACGCTGGAGATGGCTTCCGTGCGAGTCGATCCGATCCCAGACCGGATCGGGCAGGTGTTGCGCAACGAATTGACCGACCGGCTTACCGCGGGCGTTGGTCCGCAGCCAACCCGCTACAGACTTTTGGTCAAGATTCGGGAGTCGACGGCGCCGCTTCAGATCCAAACGACCGACACGATCACCCGCTACAACTTCACCCTGTCGGCAAGGTTTCAGCTGATCGACAGTGCGACGGGCAATGTCGTCTATGACGACAACGCGCGTGCGGTCGGCAGCTATGACGTTGTCGAGTCAGAGTTCGCGACATTGGTCGCCGAACAGGAGACCGGCCGCGAAGCCGCGCGTGATCTCTCCTCGTCGATCTCCGCGCTGCTGGCGCTTTACTTCACACGCAGCGCAAGTTAGCGCGTTGGGCGAACCGTGAAGATCTCGGCGCGTCAGGCCGACGGCTTCGTCAAACAGCCCGATTCCAAGGTGCGCGCGGTTCTGATCTATGGGCCCGACGCCGGACTGGTGCGCGAGCGCGCAGAAACGCTGGCGCGCGGTGTGGTCGATGACCCGGCCGACCCGTTTCGGGTTGCCGAACTGGACCCGTCGGCCGTCGCCAAGGATGCCGCCTTACTGAACGATGAAGCCGCCGCAATCGCGTTGACCGGAGGGCGGCGCGTTGTTCGGATCAAGGACGCCGGCGATCGCGTGGCCGAGGCGATGAAGGCCTTCCTGGCTGATCCGCTCGGTGACGCTCTGGTCATCGTCGAGGGTGGCGAGTTGAGCGCGTCGTCCAAGCTACGCAAGGCATTCGAGGCGGCAGGTCTGGGTGCCGCCCTGCCCTGCTATCGTGACGAAGGCCGCGACTTGGAACGGGTCGTCGGTGACGCTCTGGCCGAGCAAGGCCTGCGGGCGCAGCCTGACGCGGTCGGCTTGCTGGCGGACCTTCTGGGCGGCGACCGTCTTTTGACCCGTTCGGAGATCGCCAAGCTAGCGGTCTACATGGGCGACACAAAAGACGTCGGAACCGGTGATATCGAAGCGATTGTGGCGGACAGCTCCTATCTGACTTTTGAAACCATAGCGCGTGCCGTGATGGCGGGCGATGCGGTGGTCTTGGGGCGCGGCTTGGACCGGGCGTTTGGTGAACGGGAAAGCCCGGTCGCTGTGCTCGGGGCGGTACGCCGTGACTTGCAGCGTCTCGCACTCTTCGTGGCGCTGTCGGGCGAAACCGGATCGGCCGACGCGGCGCTGAAGGCAATGCGGCTTGATCCCCGGCGTCACTTCAGAATTGTTGAGCCCTTGAGATCTGCCGCCAAGCGATGGCGCGCGGACGACGTGGCGATCGCACTGGCCTGGTTGGCCGAGGCCGATCTGCAGTGCAAGTCGACCGGTTTTCCCGACGTCACGATTTGCCGCGAGGTTCTGCTGCGCATCGTCAACGGGTTGAAAGAGAAGCGCCTGGTCGCATGACGGTGCTGGGCATCGATCATGTTCAGGTCGCCATGCCGCCGGAGCGTGAGACCGAGGCTCGATCGTTCTATGGCGGTGTGCTGGGTTTCGAGGAGATGGTGAAGCCGCCTGAGCTCGCCGCGCGGGGCGGTGTTTGGTTCGTGAGCGGCGAGGTGCATGTCCATCTGGGCATCGATGAGGGGTTCGAAGCAAGCGCAAAAGCCCATACCGGCTTCCTGGTCGACGACCTCACTGAGATGATGGGCCGGTTCAAGGCGGCCGGTCTTGCCGTCGAGCGAGGTCTTGACCATCGAGGCAGGGCTCGGGTCTATGTTCGTGATCCCTTCGGCAACCGTCTGGAGTTTGTCGAAGCGGCAGGCGCTTAAGGAAACAACGCTGGTCGGCCAAGGCGGCGTCAGGACGCCGTCCCGCGCGGTGTTAGGATCCGACCAGCCTGGGGCGTGACGGGCTCTCAAGCTTGGCGATGACGTCGTCAAGTTGTTCCACCGTTTTGTAGTGCACGACAAGTCGCCCCTTTTCGCCACTGCCACGCACGTCGACTTTGAGACCGAGGGTGTCGCTGAGTCGGCGCTCCAGATCCAGCGTGTTGGGATCGGGCGATCCTGTCGCGCGTGGCATTGCGGGCGTCTCCGCCGGCGGCGGTGTGTCGTCGACGTCCACGCCACCCGAACGAACCAGCGCCTCGGTTTGTCGAACGTTCAGGCCCTTGTCGATCACGACTTCGGCCAAGGGAACGGGGTCATCGGCGCCGAGCAGCGCGCGGGCATGACCGGCGGTCAGCCGGCCTTCGTCAAGCATTGCCTGGACGGTGCCGGGCAGGTCCAGAAGCCGGATCATGTTCGCGACGTGGGGACGGCTGCGCCCGACTGCCTCGGCGATGTCGTTTTGGCTGAGGCCGAATTCATCGCCCAGCCGCTTGTACGCGGCAGCCTCTTCCAGGGGATCGAGGTCGGCGCGCTGGAGGTTCTCGATCAAGGCGATCTCGAGAACCTCGATATCGGAGAACTCCCGCACCATGACCGGGACGTCGTGCAGCATGGCGATTTGGGCAGCACGCCACCGCCGTTCACCGGCGACGATTTCCAGATCCCCATCCGATCCGGCCAGCACGGGCCTGGCAAGGATCGGCTGCAGCATGCCCTGGTTGCGCAGGGAGTCCGCGAGCTGGGCGATCTCTTCATCGTCAAAGTTGGTGCGCGGCTGAAACCGCCCGGGCCGAAGGTCGCTGACGGGAACCTGTCGCAGGCCGTCTCGCGGGCGGCCCTGGTTGGGCTCGCTGATCAGGGACGAGAGGCCACGTCCAAGGCCGCGTGTTTCACTCATGATCCCATTCCTTCGACCGTGGTTGTCGATCCGTCGCCGGGCCGCTGGCGTTCGCGGCGCAGCATTTCGCCGGCCAGATGGACATAAGCTTGGGCGCCGGCGCTCTTGAAAGCATAGAACATAACGGGTTTACCATGCGAGGGCGCTTCGGAGACCCTCACGTTTCTAGGAATGATTGTATCATACACTTGTTCGGGCATCACCTTTCTGACGTCCGCGACGACTTCACGCGACAATCGGTTTCGCCGGTCGAACATGGTGAGCACGATTCCCGTCATTTCCAGTTTCTCATTATATGCATCATGCACACATTCAATGGTGTGGAGAAGCTGGGATAAACCCTCCAGGGCGAAGAATTCGCATTGCAGCGGCACCAGAACCTCGTCAGCCGCGACCAAGGCATTGATGGTCAGAAGACCAAGCGCAGGTGGACAGTCGACAAGGACGAGGTCGTAGGCACGCTTGAACGTATTGATCACCCGTTTGAGGCGTGCCTCGCGCTGCTCCGCGTTAACCAGCTCCACCTCGGCGCCGCTCAGGTCCATGGTCGCGGGCACGATATAGAGATGGGGTACATCGGTCGCGACGGCGGCCGCGCCACCCCAGTGACGGTCTGGCGCGATCAATAGGTCGTAGGTCGTGATGCGCCGTTCGTCGGGAGGGATTCCCAGGCCGGTACTGGCATTGCCCTGGGGATCGATGTCGACGACCAGGACCCGCTTGCCGATGGCGGCCAGGGCGGTTGCCAGATTGATGGTGGTGGTTGTCTTACCAACCCCGCCTTTCTGGTTGGCGACGGCGATGACCCGGCCAGGCCGGTCATACACGAAATCTAGGCCTTGTTTGCCTTGCCTCACGACCGTCCTACCCGACTTAGAGGCTGACATGGTGCTCATTCCACAACCTGTTGATGAAGCCCTGAGGCCTATCCGGCGAGCCTGCGTCTGTCCTACAGCTGTCCGACAAAAACCGCTAAAATGGCCTCCTATGTAGTACCCATATCTTGTATCTCAAGCAACGTCAACACTCGGTAATACAGTATATTGCGTCACTTTTGGCCTCCGGACCACACGTTGTTGATCACTAGTATGGTACTACAGGGGTCTGTCATACTTGTATGACACGTGTAGGACAGGTGACATACCAAGCTGGCTCTAGCCAGTTCGGCCTCCACGTCCGCACCCTTTGGTACGAGACCTATACTGCCCTCTCCCATAAATCTGGACATCATCGGTACGAGCCGATCAAGCGGCGCCAGGGCCCTTGCCGTCACGACATCGACCCGTTTTTCCTCCAGTTTCTCAATGCGGCAGGCGTGCACGACGACATCGGCTCCTGTTTCACGTGAAACCTCTCGCAGAAACACCGTCTTCTTCTGATCGCTCTCGACCAGTTCGACACCGTTGACGCCCATGATGGCCAAAACCAAGCCTGGAAACCCGGCTCCGCTGCCTAAATCAAGCAGGCTTCGCGTACCCGGTGGCATGAAGCGAAGAAGCTGCGCCGAATCCAACATATGGCGGCGCCAAAGGTCGCTGATCGTCGACGGACCGACCAGATTCAGAGACTTCTGCCATTTGACGAGGAGGTCAGCATAGATTTGAAGACGCTCAAGCGTTTCACGTGAAACCGACGTTGCAGCCTGAAATCCCGCGGGATCCAACGGCACGCTGTCGGCCATGGCGCCGACCTAAGCCGCGCGCCGGCGCACGTGACCCAAAAGCGCCGTCAGGGCCGCCGGCGTCATCCCCGAAAGACGGGCGGCGTGACCGAGCGTCTGCGGTCTCGCTGACTCCAGTTTCTCAAGGAGCTCGGCCGAAAGTCCGCCAATCCGTCGATAGTCAAGATCAGCAGGAAGCAATAGCGCTTCATCGCGACGGAATGCTGCCACATCGGCCTCCATACGGCTGAGATAACCAGCATAGCGTCCCTCGATCTCGATCTGCTCGCGAACGTCGGGCGCCAGCGCGCCGAGTTTGGGCCAGATGGCTGTCAGACGCTCGTAGGTCACATCGACCAGTGTCAGCAAGTCGAGCACGTTTCGGCGGCGGCCATCACGGTTCACGTTGAGGCCGTTGCGGTGCGCTTCGTCGGGTGTCAGACAGGACTGACGGGCAAAATCGAGCCCGGCCTCAACACGTCTGCGGCGCGCGTCAAACTGTCCGACACGGGTCTTACCGACCAGGCCGGCGTCGATTCCCTTCGGGGTCAAGCGCAGATCGGCATTGTCGGCACGCAGGATGAGTCGGTACTCAGCGCGCGATGTAAACATCCTGTAGGGCTCGCTGGTGCCGCGGCCGATGAGGTCGTCGATCATGACTCCGATATAGGCTTCGGCGCGGTCCAGCGTGAACGCCCGGCCGCCTGACACCGACAACGCGGCGTTGGCGCCCGCCACGAGACCCTGGCCGGCGGCTTCCTCGTAACCGGTCGTCCCGTTAATCTGTCCAGCCAGGAAAAGTCCAGGAATCCTGCGGGTTTCCAAGGATGCGGTCAGTTCGCGCGGATCAATGAAGTCATATTCGATCGCATAGCCGTGTCGCTCGATCCGCGCATGCTCCAAGCCTGGAATGGAGGCGACGACAGCATCCTGGACGTCGCGGGGCAGGGAGGTCGAAATGCCGTTGGGATAGACGGTGTCGGTCTCAAGCCCTTCCGGCTCCAGGAAGATCTGGTGGCGGTTCTTGTCGGCGAACCGCACGACCTTGTCCTCGATCGACGGACAGTAACGCGGACCCGTGCCGTCAATCTGACCGGAGAACACCGGTGCCCGGTCGAGATTGTCGCGAATAATCTGATGGGCCAAAGCGCCCGTTTCTGTGATGTGACAGGGAACCTGCGGCACGCGGATGGCATCGGTCAGCCGAGAGAACGGCACCGGCGGGTCATCGCCTGGCTGCACCTCGGTCGCCGACCAATCGATCGTGCGGCCATCCAAACGCGGTGGCGTCCCCGTTTTAAGCCGGCCCATCCGGAAACCGAGACGTTCCAGCGTCAGCGCCAGTCCGATTGCCGGCCCGTCGCCGATGCGGCCCGCCGGCCAGGTTTCTTCGCCCAGATGGATCTTGCCGCGCAAAAACGTGCCGCTGGTGATGACAACGGACCCGGCTCGCAGCTCAGTCCCGTTGTCCAGCACGACGCCCGCAATCCGATTGTCGTCATCCAGCACCACGTCATCGACACCGGCTTCACGAATGGTGAGATTGTCATACTCGGCCAGGATCGCCTGAATTGCCGCCGCGTAGAGTTTGCGATCGGCCTGGGCGCGCGGACCACGCACCGCCGGACCCTTGCTGCGGTTGAGAACACGGAACTGAATGCCGGACCGATCGATGGCGCGCGCCATAATGCCATCGAGCGCATCGATCTCTCTGACGAGATGGCCTTTGCCCAGACCGCCGATCGCCGGGTTGCACGACATGGCGCCGACGGTCGCCAGCTTGTGGGTGACCAGCAGCGTCGACGCGCCGAGCCGCGCTGCAGCCGCCGCTGCCTCGCTTCCGGCGTGGCCACCACCGACCACGATCACGTCATATGCCGTATCCTCTGACATGGCGCGGAATGTAGGGATCGCGCCCGGCCAAGTCAAAGCACCAAGACGTCTGTTTCACGTGAAACACACCGGTCCTACTTGCCGATGCAGAAATCCCGGAAGATGACGTCGAGTAGCGCCTCGACATCGGTGTGCCCGGTCAGCCGGTCGAGGGCCCGCAACGCCATCCGGAGGTCTTCGCCGCGCAGCTCCGCAAGTGCGGCCCCGCGCGCGCGTCGCATGGCCTCGATCGCGGCGGCAACACCGGCCCGATGGCGCTCCCGCGACGGACCGGGCCCATCACGATTGGGCCATAGCGCCCAAAGTTTTGCCCTCAAACCGGCCATTAGGCCATCAAGGCCCTCACCTGTGGCACAGGAAATCGGCCAGACGATTTGGCCGTGCACCAGCTCGTCCGGGACAACCGGTGCCAGATCGCACTTGTTCGCGACCACCAGACTCCGCGCGTCGACCAAGGCTTCGATATCGCCAGAGGTTTCACTCAGCCGCGTCGCATCGACGACCACGAGCGTCAGGTCCGCCGAGGCCGCCCGGGCGCGCGCCCGGCGAATGCCTTCGGCCTCGATCGCCTGATCGCTATCCCTGAGCCCGGCGGTATCGGCCAACAAAACCTCAAAGCCGCCAATCTCCATGTCGACTTCGACGATATCGCGGGTCGTGCCAGCCTGTTCGGACACGATCACGGCGTCGCGCTGGGCCAGCCGGTTCATCAGACTGGATTTGCCGACATTCGGCGCCCCGACAATCGCCACGCTAATACCCTCGCGCAGGCGCTCGGCACGCCGGTGATCGTCCAGATGGTTCTCCATGGCGGCGATCAGATCGGCAATATCCCGGTCAATTCCGTCGATCACGTTGTCGGGGAGATCCTCATCGGGGAAGTCGATCGCTGCCTCAACATGGGCCAGGATCCGTCTCAGGCACTCGTTCCAGCCGCTGTAGAGTGTGTCCAGCGATCCCGCCAGCTGCGCAAGGGCCTGCCGACGCTGTTCCCCGGTCACCGCGTCCACCAGATCCGCAACAGCCTCGGCCCGGGTCAGGTCCAGGCGGCCGTTGGTCACGGCGCGCCGGGTGAACTCCCCGGGTTCGGCGGGCCTCAGACCGGGCAGGCGGGCCAGCGCCTCGATGATCCCGTCGAGGACGGCTCGGCCGCCATGGAGGTGAAGCTCCGCCGAATCCTCGCCTGTGTAACTTGCCGGTGCCGGGAACCAAAGCGCCAGGCCGTCATCCAACACCTCACCGCTCGATGGGTCGATCAGCCGGCGCACGCTTGCCTGACGTGGCGCCGGCAGCGTACGACCCGTCAGGGCTTCAAGCGCCGAAGCGGTGGCCGGCCCGGACAACCGGATGACGGCGATCGCCGCACGTCCGGGTGCACTGGCTAGAGCGTAGATGGTCATGGCTGCCTGTTAGCCGGACGACGCGGCATGTTTCACGTGAAACATGCGCGGCGGATCTTTTCAGGCCTTGTCCGGATCATCGCCCGGCTTCAGCATCAAGCGCTCGACCCGCCGGCCGCCGGCGATGTGGACACGCAGGATCTCCTCCAGATCGTCCTCGCCGTCATAGCGATACCAGACGCCCTCCGGGTAGATCACCATGGTGGGCCCGAGTTCACAGCGGTCAAGGCAGCCGGACGCGTTGATCCGTATGTCACTTAGACCGAGATCCTTGGCGCGGGTCTTCAGATAGTTGCGCAACGCCTCCGCGCCCTTCGCCTTGCAACAGCCGCGCGGATGGCCGTCGGCGCGCTCGTTGGTGCAGCAGAAGACATGGCGGCGGTAATAGAGTTCGGGATCGCCGGCCTCGCTCATGGCTTGGCGCCTTTGGCCATGTCTGACCAGAAACGCATCATCTGCTCCATGCCTTCGGTGCCGGCTGCGGTCCAGCTCTTGAGCAGTTTTTCGGGATCCATGTCACCGACAGCGGCCATCATCCGGTCGCGCAGGACGGCCATCATTTCTTCCTGCAGCGGCTGGACATCCGGCAGCCCTAGAAACGTGCGCGCCTCCTCTGGCGTGCAGTCGACGTTGATCGTCACCTTCATCAAAAAACCCCAGTCTGTCTATGGTTGCGCCGACCGGCAGCGTGCTCCACGTTAAGGCCCTGCACGCCTGAAATGCAATCTCTTCACCGGCAGGAGCCTTTATGGACCGCAACAATCTCGACCGGGAATCGAGCCCCTATCTGCTGCAGCACCGCGATAACCCGGTGCACTGGCAGGCCTGGGGGCCGGAAGCCCTGGCCCACGCCAAGGCAGAGAACAAACCGGTCCTGCTTTCGGTCGGCTATGCCGCCTGCCACTGGTGCCATGTGATGGCCCACGAGAGTTTCGAGGACCCCGACGTCGCGGCAGTCATGAACGATCTGTTCGTCAACATCAAGGTCGACCGGGAGGAACGCCCGGACATCGACTCGATCTATCAGGCGGCGCTCGCCATGCTCGGCCAGCAGGGCGGCTGGCCGCTCACGATGTTCCTGACCGCCGACGGCGAACCGTTCTGGGGCGGCACCTATTTCCCGACGCCGTCGCGATACGGCCGCCCGGCCTTTACCGATGTGCTGACGGGCGTGCACGAGACCTATCAGACCGCGCGTGACAAGGTCGATCAGAACCGCACAGCCCTGACCGACGCGCTGAAACAGCTCTCGGTCAAGGAAGGGGCTGGCGAGCTCAGCCCCAATCTCGGTGACGTTGCCGCTAAGACCTTGATTCGACAGGTAGATTTTAGGTTCGGCGGCATCGGCCAAGCGCCCAAATTCCCCCATGTGCCCGACCTCGAGCTGTTGTGGCGCGCCCATCTGCGCGGCCTGGACAACGATTGCGGCCGTGCGGTCCTGGTCAGCGCGGGCGCGATGGCGCAAGGGGGCATCTATGATCACCTGCGCGGCGGCTGGGCACGCTACTCGGTCGATGCCTATTGGCTGGTCCCGCATTTCGAGAAGATGCTCTACGACAACGCCCAGCTCATCGACCTCTACACCATCCTGTGGCAAGCCACGAAATCGGAACTCTTCCGCCAGCGCATCGACGAGACCATCGGCTGGGTGTTCGCCGAAATGACCACCGATGACGGCGCGTTTTGCTCCAGCCTCGACGCCGACTCCGACGATGGTAGCGGCCATGCGGAGGAGGGCGCGTTCTATGTCTGGACGGCTGAGGAAGTCGAGCGCCTGCTCGGTGATGACGCGCCGTTCTTCAAGGAATGGTACGACGTGACCCCGGGCGGTAACTGGGAAGGCAAGGCGATCTTGAACCGCAGCGCCTCCGGGATCGCTGACGCCGAGCAGGAGACCCGGCTGGCGCCCATGCGCAACATCCTGCTTGCCGAACGCGCCAAGCGGCCGAGGCCGGGTCTGGACGATAAGGTACTGGCGGATTGGAACGGATTAATGATTCATGCATTAATCAAGGCTGGCCTTGCTTTCGACGAACCCGATTGGATTGACGCAGCCGCACGCGCCTTTCGCTGGATCGCCGAAACCATGGCTGACGGCGATCGCCTGTGGCACAGCGCCCGGAACGGCCGCTACGTCAAAATCGCCATGATCGACGATTACGCCGCCATGGCACGCGCTGGCCTCGCGCTCTTTGAAGCGACCGGTGACGACGCCTACCTCGACCGCGCCCGCGCCTGGGTCGCTACCGCCGATAAGCACTATTGGGATGACGACCAGGGTGGTTACTTCTTTACCGCCGACGATGCGGAAGCTCTCATCGTGCGCACCAAGACGGCGATCGACAACGCGACCCCCTCCGGCAACGCCCTTATGGTCGGCGTGCTTGCCCGGCTCTATTACCTGACCGGCAAGACGTCCTGTCGCGACCGGGCCGAAGCGATCGCCCGCACCTTCGCCGGCGACGTCACGAAGAACCCGTTCGCCCACGCGGTCCTGATCAACAACCTGGAACTCCTGCATCAGGCCCACCAGGTCGTTCTGATCGGCGCGCGAGACGATGACGGCATTCGCGCGATGGTGAGAACAGTGCATGAAAGCTGCGTCCCCAACCTCTTGCTCTCGGTCATCGAGCCGGGCGAGGATCTACCGGCGGGTCATCCGGCATCCGGCAAAACCCAAGTGGATGGACAACCAACCGCCTATGTTTGCGAGGGTCCGGTGTGCTCGCTGCCGATTACGGCACCAGACGATCTCAGCAACGCCTTGAACCCGTCCACCTAATCAACCATTCGTGCACAGAACCGTCCGTCCCACGCGAGAAGGAAGAACATGATGGTACAGGTCGTCCGCATTCACGAGCCCGGTGGACCTGAGGTCCTCAGGCTCGACGATATCGAACTCGGGCCGCCCGGACCCGGCGAAGTCCGGTTGGCGCAATCGGCGATCGGCCTGAACTTCATCGACACCTACCAGCGTTCCGGTCTTTACCCCGTCGAGCTGCCGGCCGTCCTGGGCATGGAGGCGGTCGGTGTCGTCGAAGCGCTCGGCGAAGGCGTCGAGAGTCTGAAGGACGGCGATCGGGTCGCCTACCCGATGCAGCCCGGCGCTTACGCGGTCGCGCGCAACGTGCCGGCCGACCGGGTCGTCGCCGTGCCCGCCACCGTCGACGATCAGACCGCCGCGGCCATGATGCTGAAGGGGATGACCGTCGAATACCTGCTGGAACGTTGCTTCACCGTGCGCAAGGGTCAGACCATTCTGTTCCATGCCGCCGCCGGCGGTGTCGGCCTGATCGCGTGTCAGTGGGCCAAGGCGCTTGGCGTCACGGTCATCGGCACGGTCAGCACGGACGCCAAGGCAGAGCTCGCCACCGCGCACGGGTGCGACCATGCCATCGTGACGTCGCGCGAAGATATCGCGGCGCGGGTCAAGGAAATCACCGGCGGCAAGGGCGTGCCCGTCGTCTATGACTCCATCGGCAAAGACACCTTCGACGCGTCCATGGCCTCGCTCGCGCCGCGCGGCATGTTCGTCAGCTTCGGCCAGTCGTCGGGACCGGTGACATCCTTCAACCCGGGCCTTTTGGCCCAGGGCGGCTCGCTCTATTACACGCGCCCCAGCCTTGCCAATTACATCGCCAGCCGTGGCGATCTCGAGATGTCGGGCCGGCGCCTGATGGAGATGGTCGGGTCGGGCAAGGTCAAGATCACGGTCAACCAGACCTATCCGCTCACCGAAATCGTCCAGGCGCACCGTGACCTCGAGGCGCGCAAGACGACAGGCTCGACCGTGCTGCTGCCCTGACACAGCACGTCTGGAGGAACCAACGATGGTCAAGGTGGTGAAACTCTACGAGCTCGGCGGTCCCGAGAAGTTCGTCGTCGAAGATGTCGAGCTGCCCGCGCCGGGACCTGGCGAGGTCGTGCTGAAAAACCACGCCGTCGGCCTCAACTTCTATGACGTCTACGAACGCACCGGCGTCTACCCGGCCGATCTTCCGGCGGTGCTGGGTATGGAATCCGCCGGTGTCATCGAGGCGGTCGGACCGGATGTCGACCATCTGAACGTCGGCGACCGGGTCGCACACGGCACCGTCGGCGGTTCCTATGCCGAAGCCATGATTGCACCGGCTGACCAGTTGCTGCGCCTGCCCGACGGCATCGCGTTCGATACCGCCGCGGCCATGATGGGCAAGGGCATGACGGTCGAGCCCCTGGTCACGCGCACCTACGCGGTGCAGCCCGGCGACATCGTGTTGTTTCACGCCGCCGCCGGTGGTGTCGGCCTGATCGCATGCCAATGGCTGAAGGCGATCGGCGCGACGGTGATCGGCACGGTCTCCAGCGATGAGAAGGCCGAACTCGCCCGCGCCCACGGCTGCGACCATCCGGTGGTCACACCGCGCGAGAGCTTCGTCGACAAGGTGATGGAGCTGACCGCAGGCGAGGGCTGCCCGGTGGTCTATGATTCGATCGGCCGCGACACCTATGACGATTCCATGAAATGCGTGCGCCGGCGCGGGCTCCTGGTCAGCTTCGGTCAGTCGTCCGGCCTGGTCGAACCGCACCGGCCCAACGTCTTGACCGGCGCCGGATCGATCTATCTGACGCGCCCGACCATGGGCGACTATGTGGTCACCCGCGCCGAGCTTGAGCAGACCGCCCAGAACCTGTTCGACATGGTGCTCTCGGGCAAGGTCAGGATCGAGATCGGCCAGACCTATGCGCTCGCCGACGTCGCGCAAGCCCACCACGATCTGGAAGCGCGCAAGACCAAAGGCTCGACGGTGCTGCTGCCCTAGAGAGCGGCTCCCGGCAACGGCAGCCAGGGAAGCCCGACCAGCGGCGGGTTGAGCCAGCCGATCCACAGGTGGTTGACGAACTGGCCGACAAATAATTGGGCTATCAGGCCCAACCAGATTGACCAGATCAGTACCGTTCTGAGCACGGTGCCGAGGCCTGCCAACAAGGGCTTTGCAGATGGCGCGCGTTCGTCCGCCACCACCGCGCGTCCATAAAGGCGCGCGGTCAGGCGGCGCAAGAAGATCAGGGCCAAGACCACATAAACCGTTGCCCACAGCCGGTAGGTCGCGGCAAAGGCAGCGATCTCCTCGCTATTGCGGTCCAAAAAGCCGGGGCTCCAGCCCTCGACGAAAGTCGGCGCGGCCTTGACGACGAAGAGGGGCAGGGCGGCCAGCATGACGAGCAGACAAAGACCGACATATCGCCAGCCGGCACGGCGAATGAGACGCCTGACGCGCGCGACCTGGAAGAACGCGGCCATGCGCCCTTCCGCCGCCTGGTGCGCCAACGCCATCGGCAGGTAGGTCAGAAGCGGCAGCGCGATGACCACGCCTATGAGGCCGACCAACGGCCCGACCCAGGCCTGCTCGTAGCCTTTGTTGAACGAGTTTTCCCAGCCGCCCCACCAGGACAAGAGCCACAGCACCGTGAAGGGCAGCGTTGTGGCCGCGATGGTGAGAAGTGCGGCAAGACCCAACCGGGCATTCTCGATCAACGCGCCGAACCAACGGCGCAGCCGGCGTTCGGATCCGCCTTCATCTGCCACCACCCACGTCGGCAGTGAGGGTCGCGGCAAGGTCGATGCGGATTGCCCAAGCGGGACATGGTGACCTGGCTCTCGCGCGCCATCAGACGCATCAGCCAACCGAGGACCAACACCGCCGTGACCGGGGTCAGGCAGAAGAAGACCGCGACGATGAAACGCCATGCCGAGGCAGCCCAACGCAGCCAACCCCTGCGCTCCGCGCGCAGTTGACCGCTACCGGTCAACGCCGCATCGCGCGTCACAGCAGCACCTCGTCCAGCACCCGGCCCTCGGCCCGGTGGGCGGAAAAGCCCATCAGCGCGGCAACCGTCGCCGCGATCTCCGTCTGATCGGTCGCTTTGTCGAGAACCCGGTCGCGCACGATGCCCGGGCCGAACATCAAGGCCCAGATCTCATGCGCGGAGCGGGTGTTAAAGTGGTGCTGGAACGGCACGCTGAGCAGCGGGTTGGCGTCACGTCCACAGTCGGGCACGACGACAAACACCGTCCGGTCGCGATAGGCGGGGTCCGCGTCGACATGGGCGACCAGGCGTTCGAGGTCGCGATCGATCGCAGCAATGGCGCGCGTGTAGTGCGACGCGTTGCCCCAGTGCACGTAGTCGGGATCCTGATAGTTGATCATCATCAGGCGCGGTTTGAGGTGGCGTAGCGCCCACATGGCAAGCTCGGTCAACGCGGCATCGCCCCGGGGGTTCTTCAAGCCGTCATCGCCATAGAAGGCGTGCCAGCGCCGCCACATGGTCTCGATCGCCGGCGACTGGGCGCCGGCGGAACCACGCGTATCCTTCGCCTTCAGATCTTGAAGCGCCGCTTCTAGATGCACGCGCTCTTCATCGGATAGGTCAGGATCGGTCAGCTTGTTGCGCAGGCGCCACAACTTGAAACGGTAGAGACTCAGGACCTCGCTGCGGAAGGCGACACCGTGGCTTTCGTGCACGCCATAGGACAGAAACTCCTCCTGCAGCCGGTCTTCCCCGTTAATCAGGATCGATTGATGGGCCGGCACCGCGAAGGCGCGGCGAAAGTATTCGAACAGCGTCGGTTCGGTCGGCTCCAGATTGCCGCCAAGACCGGGGCCGGGTATCGCGCGATAGGCGCGGTAACGTCCGGTCAGGATGTTGACCGTCCCTTCCGCGTGGCTGGTGTCGACCCCGTCCAGCTGAGCGATCGTCATCGACGGGATCAGGACGCCGCGACGGACCAGGACATTGGCCAGGACGGGCGCATAGGTGGTGACCGGCTCGATCGTCTCGCGCCGGCGCACACCGCCGCCAAACCGCACAACGATCAGATTGGGTCCGTCATAAAGGCCCTGCGCCAAGCTCGAGCCGGGCATCGCGGCAGTGGCCAATCCACCGCCCAGACCGGCCAGTATCTCTCGACGGTTCATGCGCATCGAACAGCGTGCCCCGCTGGTTCGTCCAGCAAACCGCCCCTGCAGCAGAACCCGTTTTGGTGGAATCGCTTCGAGAAACCGTCAAGACGAATGAATCTGCTCTACCCATCGATAGAGAGCGGATCGTGGCATGATACGGGCAACATGGCGCCGGACCTACACACCGGCGTCACAGCTGTCACGATTTGGCGCCACGCCCGTAGCCGAGTGCTTTGAATCAGCCGGCGATCTTCAACAGTGGCTGCCGGTTGACGCGACCGAACAGGTGGCGCTGGGTTTCCTCGCTGCCGATGACCCCCGGTTTTTCGCAGTAGCTGAGCAGCGCGATGCATCGCCACGTACCCGGCGCCGGCGCGGTGACCCGGTGCATGGAATGGCGGCCTTCGAAAAACTGCAGGTCGCCGGGCCGCATATCCAGGTCAACCACCCTGTCCGATCTACCGTCGAGCACGGCGGTGACATCGTCGTAGTGCTCGTCCTCGTCACTGCGCAGATAGGGCGCATACTGAAAACGGCCGCCTTCCTGCGGTTCGTGAACCAGAACCGAGACGACAAAATGGGTGACGTCGAAATGCCAAGGCAACGCTTCGTCCGCTTCCTGAATCGACAGCGCGCAGGCGCCCAGGGGATCGGCATAGGGATAGAGCACGTCGACACCGGCGACCCGGCGCACGAACTCGGTCATGGCGGGCGTTTCGTAGAGCAGGCGCGTCGGCGACTGGTCGCCGAGCATGTCGTAGCCGACAAACCGGTTGCGGCGGGGTGCGTGTCTGGTGCGTGGATGACCGTCCGGCCAGTCGCCATCGGCATGCTGGTAGGGCGGATAGGGCCAAAAAGCCCGTTCGACGGGGATAGTCGTGTCGCGCAGGCGTTCGCCTTCGGCCGCCATGATGGCCGCGGCTTCGGGCAGCACGAAACCCTTTAGAACCGCGCATCCGTCGTCGGCCAGACCGGCCCTCGCCTCGGCGACCGCGCGTTCGAACCCCGGACTGTCAAGGTCGTGGATGGGATACCGCGCTACATCAACAATGCTGTCCAAAGCCATCGCCCTGCCCCGCACAACGTTGTGTCCGGCACCACGCTACGGTCAGCCGGGATTGAATGGGAAGCACTTTTCGTAGGCGGTGTGACGCGTGACGTCACAAACCAGGAATGCGGATCGTCATAGAGGTATCAGCCCACTCACCACATAACGAGACAACACCATGAGCGATACGACAGCGGTGCGTTACGATCAGGAGATACCCGACATCCTGACGGCCATGGCGGGCGTCCACGACGTCATGAAGGGCCATGGTCTTGAACCGACGCTTCACCACCTCGTGCAGCTTCGGGCATCGCAGATCAACCGTTGCGGTTTCTGCATCAAGATGCACCTCAAGGAGGCGCGCGATGACGGCGAAACCGACGCGCGGCTCGACCGTGTCATCGTCTGGGATCAGGTGAACGATTTCACCGATCGCGAGAAAGCAGCGCTCGCCTGGACCGAAGCGCTCACCGACCTCGATCCCCATGCCGATCTCGCTTCCCTGCGCGCCCGGCTACGGCAACACTTTTCCGAGAACGAGATTGGTGTTCTGACCGCCGCCGTCGCCATGATCAACATGTGGAACCGCATCAATGGCTCAAGGCACTGACATGGTCGATCAAGACGACATCCAGGTGTTCGAGGATGCGCGGCCGAACCTGTTGGGTCTCGCCTATCGCATCCTCGGCACGATGACAGAGGCCGAGGACGCGGTTCAGGACACCTTCGTCAAATGGGCGAAGGCGAAGCGGTCGGCAATCGACAACAAGCCGGCGTGGCTGACCACGGTCTGCACGCGCCGTTGTCTCGACCTGCTACGGTCGGCCCACCGCGCGCGCGAACACTATGTCGGCGCGTGGCTGCCGGAACCCATCCACACATCGGTCGAGCATGAAGGCGACCAAAAACTCGACATGGCGTCGTCACTGACGACCGCGTTTTTGTTGATGCTGGAACGTCTCACGCCGAAAGAGCGCGCGGCCTATCTGCTTCACGAAATCTTCGATGTCGCCTATCCGGAAATCGCCGACACCTTGGCGATCAAGGAACCGACTTGCCGCAAGCTGGTGTCGCGCGCCAAGGCGCATATCGACCAGGCGGACATCCGCCATCAAACCCCCGTGGCGCAGCAGGAAGCCTTCCTGGAGGCCTTCCAGACGGCGGTGACCAGCGGCGCCACCGAGCCGCTGGCAGCGCTGCTATCGCGCGACGTCAGGCTCAGCACCGACGGCGGCGGCAAGGTACCGGCGATCCTCGAGATCCTGGAGGGCAGGGCCGATGTGATGGCTTTCATGGAAGAAGGCCTGCACACGTTCTGGGCCGGCTGCCAATGGCATGTCGTCGACATCAACGGCGCGCGCGGCGTCGTCATCAAACACGACGACACGACCCAGGCCGTCGCCTCTTTCGCTTATGACGCCAACGGCCAGGCGACCGACATCTTCATCATGCGCAATCCCGACAAACTCGCCCATCTCGGTGCGATTGCGATCCACTGATGCCAAGACCGAAACGCGCACCAATAACCATGCTTCTCAAAACATGTTTAGCCGGAGCCATCGCCATCATGAGTCTCTTTGTTCCGACCATCACCGACGCCGACGATGCCACCCTGTCGATTATCAACCCGCCGGGTTTGTTCGACCCCGCGCCCAACGGTTTCAGCCATGCGGTTGTCGCCAGCGATGTCAGCAAGCTTGTCTTCATTGCCGGACAGGGCGGTGAAGACGAGACCGGTTTGTTGTCGCCTGATTTCGCCAATCAGGTGAATCAGGCTTACAAGAACCTCGCCATCGCGTTGCATGCCGGCGGCGCGAAACCCCATGATGTCACCAAATTGACGACCTATGTGGTCGACTACGATCCCGCCAAGCTTGATCTGATGACGCGCCACATCAAGGCGATGTTCGGCGACAGGCTACCGGCCCAGACCCTGGTGCCGGTGCCGCGTCTGGCCCTCGACGGCATGCTGTTCGAGGTCGAGGCCTACGCCGTCATCGGCCGCTAAGGTCGGAGCATAAACGCCGGCCACGACCGGTGGATCGCGGAAGCTGACGACAGCTTCCGCGCACCTGTTCGGACGTCTTGGATGATGCTGTCGAAACGGCGGCGTCCTCAAACAAGGACGCCGCCGAATTCAACTAGGTGTTCATGGAGTCGAAGAAGTCGTCGTTGTTTTTCGTGTGCTTGAGCTTGTCGAGCAGGAACTCGATGGCATCGACCGCACCCATGGGCATCAGGATCCGGCGCAGCACCCACATCTTGGCGAGCTGGCCCTTGCCGACCAGAAGCTCTTCCTTGCGGGTGCCGGACTTGCCGACATCGATGGCCGGGAAGATACGCTTGTCGGCGATCTTGCGGTCCATGACGATCTCGGAGTTACCCGTGCCCTTGAACTCTTCGAAGATGACCTCGTCCATGCGGCTGCCGGTATCGATCAGCGCAGTCGCGATGATGGTCATCGAGCCGCCGCCCTCGATGTTACGGGCGGCGCCGAAGAAACGTTTCGGGCGCTGCAGGGCGTTGGCGTCGACACCGCCGGTCAGAACCTTGCCGGACGACGGCACAACGGTGTTGTAGGCACGCGCCAGGCGCGTGATCGAGTCGAGCAGGATGACGACATCGCGCTTCTGTTCGACCAGGCGCTTGGCCTTTTCGATCACCATCTCGGCAACCGCGACGTGGCGGCCGGCGGGTTCGTCAAAGGTCGAGCTGATGACCTCGCCCTTCACCGAACGCTGCATGTCCGTCACTTCTTCCGGACGTTCGTCGATCAAGAGCACCATCAAGAAGACTTCGGGATGGTTCGCCTCGATCGCGTGGGCGATGTTCTGCATCAAAACCGTCTTACCGGCGCGCGGCGGCGAGGTAAGCAACGCGCGCTGGCCTTTGCCGAGCGGCGAGACCAGTTCGATGATGCGGGTCGACAGATCCTTCTTGGTGGGATCGTCGAGTTCCAGGTTCAGTTTTTCTTCCGGATAGAGCGGCGTCAGGTTGTCGAAGGTGACGCGGTGGCGCGTGGTCTCCGGCTCCTCGAAGTTGATGTTCGAGACCTTCAAGAGCGCGAAGTAGCGTTCGTTGTCTTTCGGCGCCCGGATCTGGCCCTCGACGGTGTCGCCGGTCTTCAGCGCAAAGCGCCGGATCTGACTGGGGCTGACATAGATGTCGTCGGGACCGGGCAGGTAGTTGGCTTCCGGGCTTCTGAGGAAACCGAAGCCGTCCTGCAGCACCTCCAACACGCCTTCGCCGAAAATCGGCACATCCTGATCGGCGTATTCCTTCAGGATCGCGAACATCAGATCCTGTTTTCGAAGGACACTGGCGTTCTCGACACCGAGTTGCTCGCCGTATTCCAGCAGCTCTTCGGGCTTCTTGTTCTTCAGTTCTTGTAGATTGAGCTGTTCAAGCTCCGGGGGGCTTTTTGCTTCTGCTTCGCTAGCGGCCATTTGTTATGCCTGACGCGGCGGTCCTAACGGATCGCCTTCCATGGAGGGTTGGGAAATCTTGCTCAGCCACCGCCTGGTCGCGGCTTAATCGGACATCTTTCAGGCCAAGGACGGCCTATGTCGGGCTGGTTTAGATAAGATACCTAAGAAATAGGGGCGGCTGGGCGAAGAGTCAAACAACAATCGTGCAACAGTCTGCCGTTTCAATCAGAACGGCTTGGCCACGGCAAGAAGCACAATTGCAATCATGACGAGTGTCGGCGCTTCGTTCATGAACTTGTAGAAACGCGGCGCCCGGGTGTTGCGGTCTTCGGCAAACGCCCGCCGCCAGCGGGCAAAGAACATGTGCAGCACCGTCATGGCGACAATCAAGACGACTTTCACATGCCACCAGCCTTCCTGCCAGATGCCCGGCCAACGTGCGATGACAAGCGCAATGCCGAAGACATAGGCCGCAATCATGGCGGGATTCATGATTGCTCTAAGAAGGCGTCGCTCCATGGTCTTGAACGTTTCCGACATCGCCGAGCCGGGTTCAGCGGAAGCGTGGTAGACGAAGAGGCGCGGCAGATAGAGCAGGCCTGCCATCCAGGCGATGACGGCGATGATGTGGAGCGCCTTGATCCACTGATAGTTGTCGATCAGGAAGTCCATCTCAGGCCTGTCGGCAGGGACATTTCGCCCAATCCTGTGGGCACAAGCGTGCCCCGGTGTTACTCGCCGGATCGTTGTCGCGGGCAAAAGCTGCCCCGACAAGCCCGGCCAAACCATTGATGAAGGCCGGTTGCGTCTTCAAGGCGGGCACCCGGATATAGGTCTTCACCCCCGCTTTCCTGGCCATGTCCGCGTATTCGATGTCGAGTTCGACCAGGGTTTCAGAGTGTTCGGAGACAAACGCGATGGGAATCACGATGACTCCCAGGCTCTCCTTGCCGGCGCGTTTGATCTCGTCGTCGGTCGACGGCCCGATCCAGGTCAAAGGCCCGACGCGGCTTTGGTAACAGACCAGCCAATCAAGCTCCGGACGACCGACCGCGGTCATTACCGCGTTTGCCGTCTGCTCGACCTGCCACTGATAGGGATCGCCATCCTTGACGATCTTCTCCGGCAAGCCGTGTGCTGAAAACAGCAGGCGGACCGGGCGGTCTGCCGCTTCTTCCAGCGCCTCGTTCACCAGCTTGGCCTGTGCTGCGATCAGGCCGGCTTCGGTCGGATAACAACAGATCGTGTGAGTCGGCACGTCGAGCCCAGCCGCACGAGCCGCGCGCTTCCACTCACGCACGGACGAAGCCGTCGTCGTCGTTGAGTACTGCGGGTAGAGCGGCAACAAGACGACCCGATCGGGCGCGAACTCCTTGACCTGGCCAACGACTTCCTCAGCCATCGGATGCCAGTAGCGCATGGCGACAAAGACCCTGGCCTGATCATCGTTCAATACCTGCTGGAGCGCGCGCGCCTGATCCCAGGTCTGTTCCAGAAGCGGCGATTTGCCGCCGATATGGCCATAGATCTCGCGCGCCTGTTTTTGCCGGCGGTGGCTGATCAGATGCGCCAGAAACGGGCGCAACGGCCAGGGCAGACCGATGATCGCGGGATCGTTGAACAGGTTGGCCAGGAACGGCTGGATGGCATCGGGCCGGTCGGGACCACCCAGATTGAACAGGATAACGGCCGTGCGGGTCATTCCGCCGCCTCAAGATCTGCCTGGCGGACGATCTCGACCAGCTCGGCCACATGCTCCGGCGGCGTCGGCGGCATCACGCCGTGGCCGAGATTGAAGATGTGCGGCCCACCGGCAAGCGCCGCACGGATCGCGCGGATCTGCGCGGTCATGGCCGCACCGCCGGCAAGCAGCAGGACGGGATCGAGATTGCCCTGGATCGTGACATCGCGCTGCAGACGGGCGGCTTCATCAAGCGGGACCCCATGGTCCATCTGGAGGCCCGCACAACCGGTTTTCTCGACATACGTGCCGTACAGATAACCGGCGCCACGGGGGAAACCGATAACCGGAACGCCCGGGTGGCTTTGGGCCAAAGCGCCCACGATCGCCGCAGCCGGCCGGGTGCACCAGGTCTCGAACGCCGAGGCCGAGAGAATGCCGGCCCAGCTGTCGAACAGCTGGACACAATCGGCGCCGGCGTCGATCTGATGGCGCAAGAGGTCGATCACGGCATCGGTCAGGAGATCGATCAACCGATGAAAGCTCTCGGGATCGCCGGCCGCCCAGCATCGCGCCGCGGCGAAGTCTTTCGACCCGCCGCCCTCGGCCATGTAGGCCGCCAGGGTCCACGGCGCACCGGCGAAGCCGATCAAGGTCGTCATGGGATCAAGCTCAGCCTTGACCCGACCCACCGTCTCGAAGACCGGCGCCAGATGGTCGGCCAGACGGTCCGGCTGCAGCGACGCGAGGTCACCCGGACCGATCGGCTCGAGAACCGGGCCTTCACCGGTCGCAAACCGCACCGGTTGGCCCAAAGCGTCCGGGATGACCAGAATGTCGGAGAACAGGATGGCAGCGTCCAAACCGAAGCGCCGGATTGGCTGCAAGGTTATTTCTGTCGCTAAATCAGGCGTATAGCAGGTTGTCAGGAAGTCTGGCGCGCTCTGGCGCAAGGCCCTGTACTCCGGCAGATAACGCCCGGCCTGGCGCATCAGCCAGATCGGCGCGGGCGAGACGGCTTCGCCGCCTAGCGCACGCAAGATGGGCTTGGCCGGTTGGGTCGATGGCGATGGATCTGACGTTGTCACGAGGCGGGGATACACCATCCCTCTTCAATATAGAATTTAAAGAAAAGGTGGTTGTTGTAGTGAATCCACCCGGATTTCGGGGATAGATCGAAAGGGTCGTTTTATCCCGCGTGCTGTCCCCATACGTGAAATGTCATCGCGTGGATCTGGGAATTAGGTGAACGACAGGTATCGACTCGCCGGTCCACCTTGATCGGCTCCCGGGACAACTTTGTGGATGCGTGATCGACGGCAGCGCCGCGGGAAAGCTGTCCGGTTTAACGGATGATGTTCTCCCCAGGGGGACGAATGGCCGGAGCATTTCTGGTTCACGGGCAAGAAATTTGTTATGGCGTGCCCAAGCGGCCAGTTATCCCCACAGGCGCAGCAAACTTCCGGACGAATCGGCGTGACCAAAGACTTCCACTTTCACCTGGTGTCCGATGCGACCGGCGAGACGATCCTCTCGGTTGCCCGCGCCGCCGTCGCCCAGTTCGAGGCGGTCGAAGCGCACGAGCATGTGTGGTCGCTGGTGCGTTCCGAACGTCAGCTTCAGCGTGTCCTCTCCGGTATCGAAGCCAATCCGGGTGTCGTCATCTATACGATGGTCGACCAGGCCAGGCGCGATCAGCTCTCCATGGGCTGCCAGCAGATCGGCGTACCGTGCGTTCCCGTCCTCGACCCGGTGCTCGGCGTGCTGTCGAGTTTTCTCGGTAAGCCGGTCAAGGGCACGCCAGGCGGCCAGCACGCGTTGGATGCCGAGTACTTTGCCCGTGTCGATGCCATGCACTTTGTCTTGCAGCATGACGACGGCCAGTCGCCTCACGATCTGAACGAGGCCGACATCGTCGTGATCGGCGTGTCGCGCACGTCGAAAACGCCGACCTGTTTCTATCTCGCCAACCGCGGTTTGAAGGCGGCTAACGTGCCGGTGGTGCCGGGCGTTGCCTTGCCGCGCGAGCTTGAACACCTGAAGCGCCCGCTCGTCGTCGGGCTGACCCAAAGCCCCGACCGACTGGTCCAGGTCAGGCGCAACCGCATGACCATGCTGAACCAGGACGGCAAGACCGATTACATCGATCCCAACATCGTGCGCGACGAAATTGCCCACGCAAGGCGGCTCTTCAAAAAACATGACTGGCCGGTGATCGACGTGACGCGGCGTTCGATCGAGGAAACCGCTGCCGCCATTCTGCAGCTCTATGACGAACGTATGGGCGTGATGCCATGAGCGACGCGCCGGCACTGGTCCTGGCTTCCAAGAGTTTCGGACGGCGCGCCATGCTCGAGAATGCCGGCGTGCCATTTGTTGCCGATGTCGCGCAAGTCGACGAAGCGTCCGTCAAGGATTCGCTAAAGGCGGAGGATGCAACCGCCGAACAGGCGGCCGAAACTCTCGCCGAACTGAAGGCCAAGCGCGTGGCGCCGCGTCACAGCGGCGCTCTGGTGATCGGCGCGGACTCAATCCTGGATCTCGATGGAGAATGGTTCGACAAGCCCGACGACATTGCCGGCGCGCGAGATCATCTGATGCGTCTGCGCGGCCGCCGCCACCGCATCGTGTCGGCCGCGGTGTTGGTGCGTGATGACGCGCGATTGTGGGCCGAGACCGACGCGGCGACACTGGAAATGCGATCGTTCTCCGAGGCGTTTCTGGACGACTACCTCGCACGTGTCGGCGATCGCGCGACCCAGAGCGTCGGCGCCTATCAGATAGAGGGCCCGGGCGTGCAGCTCTTTTCGCGCATCCAAGGCGATCCCTTTACGATCATCGGCATGCCGCTTTTGCCGCTGCTCGAAATCCTGCGCCAGCACGCGGTGATCGTGCCGTGATCCCCAGCGGCGCAGCGCGGCTTGCCGGCGTCATGGGGTGGCCGGTCAGTCATTCACGTTCGCCGCGATTGCACGGTTTCTGGCTCGATACCTATGGCATCGATGGCGCCTATGTGCCGCTCGCCGTGCCGCCCGACCGTTTCGAACAAGCCTTGCGCGCGCTGCCTGTGCTCGGCTTCCGCGGTGCCAACGTCACCGTTCCGCACAAGGAGGCGGCGCTGGCGCTCGCCGATCATGCCGACGATCACGCGTGCCGCATCGGGGCCGCCAACACTATCGTTGTCGGCGACGACGGCGTCCTCCATGCCAGCAACACCGATGGATACGGTTTTCTGGAACACTTGCGCGCAAGCGCCACAACCTGGGTGTCTGACGAACCGGTGCTGGTGCTGGGCGCCGGTGGTGCATCCCGCGCGGTCATCGTCGCCTTGCTCGACGCCGGCGTGCCGGAGGTCCGGCTTGCCAACCGCACGGCTGCGCGCGCGCAGGCCTTGGCTGCCGAGCTCGCTGGACCAATCACGGCGCTGCCCTGGGACGAGCGCGGCGACGCAGCGTCGGGATGTGGTTTGGTCGTCAACACGACAACACTCGGCATGACCGGACAACCGCCCCTCGACTTGTCGCTAGACGCCTTGGGCGAGGGCGCGGTCGTTTACGACCTCGTCTACGCGCCGTTGGATACCCCTCTGCTTTCGGGCGCGCGCCAAAGGGGTCTCGCCGCCGTCGATGGGCTCGGTATGCTGTTGCACCAGGCCCGTCCCGGCTTCGCCGCGTGGTTCGGCTGGGAGCCCGAGGTGACCGACGATCTCTATCGTTTCGTGGCCGAAGGGCTCTAGGCGCCATGTTTGTGCTTGGCCTGACCGGTTCGATCGGCATGGGCAAGACGACGGCTGCCGTGATGTTTCGCCGTGAAGGGGCCGCCGTGCACGACGCCGATGCGGTCGTGCATGGTTTGCTCGGGCCGCGCGGTGAGGCGGTCGCGCCGGTCGCGGCGGCCTTCGGCGGTGTTGTTGAGGGCGTGGGCCAAAGCGCCCATATCGACCGCAAGGCGCTGGGCGCTCAGGTCTTCGACGACGGCGACGCGCTGACCCGCCTGGAAAACATCCTGCATCCGATGGTGCGTGAGGCAGAGGACCGGTTCCTGCGTTTGATGACGCGCCAGGGCAGACGCCTGGTGGTGCTGGATATCCCGTTGTTGTTCGAAACCGGCGCCGAGGTTCGGTGCGACGCCACGGCGGTGGTCAGTGCGCCCGCCTTCGTTCAGGAGGCACGCGTCCTGTCGCGGCCGGGCATGACGCCGGAACGCCTGGCCAGCATCCGTGCGCGTCAGATGCCGGATGCGGAGAAGCGGCGACGCGCCGACTTTGTGCTGCCGACCGGGCTGGGCAAAGCAACAACCTTGCGGGCTATCGGTGCAGTCGTCAGACTGGTATCGACCCGAGCCGGCCACACGTGGCCTCCCCGATAAGGAGTTCGTCATGCGCGAAGTGGTGCTGGACACCGAGACGACAGGCCTTGATGTCCTGGCCGGCCACCGCATTGTCGAGATCGGCTGTGTTGAGCTGGTCAACCACGTGCCGACCGGCCAGACATTCCAGCGCTACCTCAATCCCGACCGCGCCAACGAGCGCGAGGCGTTCGAGGTGCATGGCCTAAGCGACAACTTCCTGTCGCGCCAGATGCGGTTTCGCGAGATTGCCGATGATCTCATGGACTTTCTGACCGACAGCCCGTTGATCATCCATAACGCGGCCTTTGATCTGGGTTTCCTGAACTTCGAGTTGGAACAGGCCGGCCATCCGCGCATCAGCGGCGAACGTGTCGTCGACTCCCTTGAGCTGGCCCGGCGCACGTTCCCGGGCCAGGCGAACAGCTTGGACGCGCTGATGCGCCGCTTCGAAATCGATGCGACCGCGCGCACCCATCACGGCGCGCTCTTGGATGCCGAACTGCTGGCGAAGGTCTATCTGGAGCTAAAGGGTGGCCGCCAACAGGGCCTGGGATTCGGCCCAGCGGTCGATGATCAGGCTGTCGCGGTCGAGGACGAGGCGGATACCGAGACGACCGTGCGCGACGCGCGCCCGCACGAGCCGACCGCCCAGGAACTCGCCGCACACGAAGCGTTTCTGGATAACCTTAACGACCCCATCTGGCGGCGCGGTTAGCGCGCGACTCAATCAACCGGCGCTATCGCCGCCGTTCGCACCGGCGGCAGCCTGCTCGGCAACGCGGCGCCGGTAAATGTTGGCGAAATCGACCGGCTCCAGCATAAGCGGCGGAAATCCACCATCGCGGGCCGCATCCGCCACGATCCGGCGCGCAAACGGAAAAATTGTGCGCGGGCCTTCGATCATAAGAATGGCTTGTGCGACATTCGGTTCGGCACCGGTCAACGAGAACACGCCGCGATAGTCGACCTCGACAAGAAAACAAGGCTCGTCGTTCTGTTTTGCGTCGGCGGTAATCTTTAGGGCGACCTCATAGGTCGTCTCGCCGAGCTTGCGGGAATCAACGTTCAGGTTGACCTGAACCTGGGGCGCCAGTTCACCCTGGGTGAAGGCTTTCGCGCCGTTCGGGTTCTCGAACGAGAGATCCTGCAGGAACTGGCTGTGCAGCAACAGTCGCGGACTTTCCGTCGGCTGCTGGTCGCCGGAGGAGGCGGCGCCTTCCGGTGCTGCGGCGTTTTCGTCGGCCATCAATGCGGCTCCATCTTTAGAAAGAGACAGGGAGTGGTTGTGTGCTGAATTGTGGCGGCAGGGCTATCACGGATCGCCGGTGCAAACAACCGGACTACCACCACGCTGTTCAGACAGCAACCTGTTGAAATAGAAGGATTAAATCACCCTAGCGACGCCAGCGTGAATCCGGGTTGTGTTCAATCGTACCCTGGATGTCGTCGACGACCTCGTATTCACCTTCAATCGTGCCATCGCGCGTGCGGCCCGCAGCCATGCCAGCGACTTCGACATGACGCGCCAGGCGTGCCTGCAAGAACCGACGAAGCGGCGGCACCAGCAGGAGGAATCCGACCACGTCGGTAAAAAATCCGGGCGTCATTAACAAAAATCCGGCAACGACGAGGCAGACACCGTCAAACGCCTCTTCGGCCGGAAACCGGTTCTCGCCCAGCGCATTGCGCGCGCGGTTAACCGTCGCCATGCCCTGAAGCCGGACCAGCCAAGCGCCCAGGCCGGCCGTCACAAGACAAAGCGCAATCGTCCAGCCTGCGCCAATGGCGCCGCCGACCAGGATAAAAAGATAGACCTCGATCAGGGGAATGCCGAGGAACAGGACAAAAAGGATTAATAGGGGCATGGTTGCGTCACGTTGGTGGGATCTCCATGTTACATGGTATGCTGTACGCTCCGGCGAAAGGCCTAGCGTGGGCTGCCTTCGACTCGACCCGGTGGGCCGAAGCCTTTAGTCTCTGAAGGCGGACGGCAGCCATGGTCCGCCAAGAGACCAAGATGGACACGGAATAGAAAGCCTTGGAAGGCACATTCATCGATATCATCGTCTTCGCGGCGATCGCGGGCTTCGTCCTGTTCCGGCTCTACAATGTGCTGGGCCGGCGCACGGGACACGAACGCACGCAGCCGCCGCCGATTGCGTCGGATAGCGCGAAAGACAAGAACGATAAGGACAATGTCGTTCGCCTGCCCGATCGTGACGATCCTGCCATGCCGTCCGCTATCGACATGGACGGCCCGCTCGCGGCCGGTATCACGCAGATCCGTATGGCCGACCGCGACTTCGATATGGACCATTTCCTGGCCGGTGCGCGATCGGCCTTTGAAATGATCCTGGAGTCCTTCGCCAAAGGTGATCTTTCACCCGTGCGCGGATTCCTGGCCGACGATGTCTATCGCCGTTTTGCCGCCGCGCTCGACGGTCATGGCAAGGATGGCCAGACGCGCGAGGCCGACCTGATTTCGATCACCGGCTGCGAAGCGATCGAGGCCGGCGTCGAGGATCGTTTTGCGAAGGTGACGGTCAAGTTCACCAGCGAACAAACTGACGTCGTCAAGGACTCGGAAGGCCGCATCATCGCGGGCGATCCCAGCGAGACGCTGGAGATCGTCGACATCTGGACCTTTGCGCGCGACACCGATACGCGCGATCCCAACTGGCAACTTGTCGCGACCCGCAGCCCGAACTGAGCCGCGGTCCGGAGCGGATCGTGATGAGGTGAGACCGTCAATCGATCCCACCAAAACAGGATCTGCTCTGGGTCGCGCGCTCGTCGGTATGGCGGCGGTGCTGCTTGTGGCGGCCTGCACGACGCGCGCGCCCGAGGAAGCCGTCGACGAAACACCCGTCATGACACTGCTTCCGGCTGGCTTCGCCGAGGTGCCGGGGTGGACAAACGACGATCAGGGCGGCGCGCTTACGGCGTTTTTGATTTCCTGCGCTAGGCTGGAAACTTTGCCCAGCGACCGCTCCATGGGTGTGCTTCCGGCCGCCGGTGTCGTCGGCGACTGGCTGCCGGCATGCCGTGCCGCGAAGAACGTTCCCGATGGTGGCGCGCGGCAATTCTTCGAGACCTGGTTTCGTCCGTGGGCGGTCGACGATCGCGGCGGCGACCAGGGTCTGATGACGGGCTATTACGAACCCCTGCTTCAGGGGTCGCTGGTGCGCGACGCGACCTACGCCTATCCGCTTTATGCCAAACCCGACGATATCATTACCGTCGATCTGGGTGCCTTTTCCGAGGATCTCGACGGTCGCAGCATCTCCGGCCAGCTCGACGGCGGGACGCTGATCCCCTATCACGACCGCGCGGCGATCGACGACGGCGCGCTTGCCGCGCGCGACCTGGAGATCGTCTGGGTCGACGATCCCATCGCCGCGTTTTTCCTGCATATCCAGGGATCAGGTCGGGTCGCGCTAGACGATGGCACGCAGTTGCGGGTTGGTTACGCCGGTCAGAACGGCCGGCCCTACTTCGCCATCGGTCGGGATCTCGTCGCGCGCGGCGAACTGACCAAGGAAGAGGTTTCGCTACAATCGATCCGCGACTGGCTCAAAGCCCATCCCGGCGAGGCGGCGACGGTCATGGAGAAGAACCCCTCCTATATCTTTTTCAGCGTCCTCGACGGGCCGGGCCCTCTGGGCGCCCAGGGTGTCCCGTTGACGCCGGAACGCAGCCTTGCGGTTGACCGCGAATACGTGCCGCTGGGTCTGCCGGTCTGGCTGGAGACGACGCTGCCCGATGACACGCCCTATCGACGCTTGATGATTGCGCAGGATACCGGCGGCGCCATCAACGGCCCGATCCGTGGCGACGTTTTCTTCGGCGCCGGTCAGCGGGCCGAGGATCTGGCCGGCCACATGAAACAAGACGGCCGCTTCTGGTTGTTGCTGCCGAGCTTGGTACCGTCCGGCGAGTTCGCCGCTGTCGTCCCATGATCAGACCATGACTGCGACGCCGGCGCCGCGTGTCGCACTCTTCGTCTCCTGTCTTGTCGACCTGATGCGCCCGACCGTCGGCTTTGCCGCGGTCAAGCTGCTGCAAGACGCCGGCTGTACCGTCGAGGTGCCGGAGCAGACGTGCTGTGGCCAGCCGGCCTACAATTCAGGTGACCGCGACAACGCCCGGAAGGTCGCGCGCGGCCAGCTGCATCAATTTCAGGGCTACGACTACATCGTCGTGCCGTCCGGTTCATGCGCTGGCATGCTGGCCCATGACTTTGTCGATCTTTTCGACGGCAGCGATGACGCAGAGTTGGCAGCCGACATTGCCGGGCGCACCCATGAGCTGACATCGTTTCTGGTCGACACGATGGGCGTTGATGCCGTCACGGCATCCTATGACGGGATCGTCACCTATCACGACAGCTGCTCGTCACTGCGGGCGATGCAGGTGCGCGATCAGCCGCGCCGGCTGCTCGAAAGCGTTGCCGGGCTGACGCTGCGCGAGGCGAAGGATCACCAGGTTTGCTGTGGCTTTGGCGGCACATTTTGCGTCAAGTATCCGGCCATATCATCGGCCATGGCCGCCGATAAGGCGGACCGTCTGGCCGAGACCGGCGCCGATACGGTCCTGGCCGGTGACCTCGGCTGCCTGATGAACATCGCCGGCATCTTAAAACGTCGGGAGTCACCGATACGCGTGCGTCACGTCGCCGAGGTGTTGGCCGGCATGATGGACAGCCCGGCGATCGGCGAAGGCAGGCAGGCCTGATGGAACGCTCGGCGCGCGCCTTCAAGACCAACGCCCAGGAAGCACTGGCCGATGACGTGCTGCAAGACAACCTGGTTAAGCTGAAGGGCAATTTTTTGGTACGCCGCGAACGCGCCCGCGAAAGCCTGCCGGAATTCGACACGCTGCGCGACGAAGCCAAAGCGATCAAGGACCACACGCTCGCCCATCTCGATCTCTATCTCGAGGCGTTCGAGGCTGAGGTAACGGCAACCGGCGGCCAGGTCCATTGGGCGCGCGACGCGGCGGAGGCCCGCGCCATCGTGCTCGACATTTGCCGGGACGAAGGCGCCCGGACGGTCACCAAGGGTAAATCCATGATCGCCGAGGAGATCGACCTCAATCCGTTCCTGGAAGCCCATGGCATCGAACCGGTCGAGACGGATCTCGGCGAATACATCATTCAGTTGGCGAACGAGCCGCCCAGTCACATTATCGCGCCGGCGATCCACAAGAACCGCCAGCAGGTCGCCGCGCTGTTTGCCGACAACCATCCGCATCTCAACGGTCGCCTGCTCGACGATATCGACGACATGCTGGCCGATGCGCGCAAGGTCCTGCGCGAGAGATTTCTGAATGCCGATGTCGGCATCACCGGCGCCAACTTCCTGGTCGCCGAAACCGGCCAGACGATCATCGTCACCAACGAGGGCAACGGCGATCTGACCCAGCTCTTGCCGCGCGTCCATGTCGCGCTGGCCTCGATCGAAAAGGCGGTGCCGACCCTCGAGGACGTGACCACGATCCTGCGTGTGCTCGCCCGTTCGGCGACTGGTCAGGAGATGGCGTCCTATACGACGTTTTCCGCCGGCGGGCGGCGCGACGGCGAGATCGACGGGCCGGAGGCCTTTCATGTCGTGATCGTCGACAACGGTCGTTCCGCGATGTTGGGCAGCGAGGTCCAGGACATGCTGCGCTGCATCCGATGCGGCTGTTGCCTTAACGCCTGCCCGGTCTACGGCAAGCTGGGCGGTCACGTTTACGGCACGACCTATTCCGGCCCGATGGGATCGGTCCTGTCGCCGTCGCTGTTCGGCATCGAGGCGATGCATCACCTGCCGAATGCATCGACCTTGTGCGGGCGGTGTGAAGATGTCTGCCCGATGCGTATCCCGATCCCGCGCATGTTGCGCTATTGGCGCGAGCAGGAAACTGCGCGGGGTATGGCGCCACCGGCGGCGCGCTGGGGCCTCAACCTGTGGAGTGCTTTTGCCAGCAGGCCCGCGCTCTACCGGCGTTTGATGCGTGTTGGCGTCGGACTACTCGGCCGGATGGGCCGCCGCCACGGCCGTTTCGCCAATCTGCCACTGGCCGGCGGCTGGACCCGGACGCGCGAGATGCCGGCGCCGGAAGGACGGACCTTTCAGGACCGGTGGCAGAAGGGCGAACGGCCATGAGCGGCGCGCGGGAAGCGGTGTTGGGCCGGGTGCGCGAGCGTCTCGCACGCTCGCCTGACGACGACGACCAAGCCCGGCAAGAGGTCGCCGACCGGCTGGGCGGCCACCGGCGCGGCACCCGGCCGGCGCGCATCGATCTCGATCCGGCTGGGCTGAAGGTCTTGTTTGTCGAGAAGGCCGAGGCCGTCGACGCCACCGTCGCCCTGGTTGATTATGCTCAGGACGTGCCAGAGGCGGTGGCGGGATATCTGCGCGACCACAACCTGCCGGCCAAGGCGGCCATCGCACCCCATGCGGCGCTCGACGCCATGCCCTGGCAGGGATCGTCGTTGACGCTGGCGCGCCGGGCGGCCGAGGGAGACGATTCGGTCGGCATCGCCCACGCGTTCGCCGGCATCGCCGAGACCGGCACTTTGATGATGGCGTCAGGCCCGGACTCGCCGGCAACCCTCAACTTCCTACCGCCCACCAATATCGTCGTCTTGAACGAGGCGGACCTCGTCGGCGGCTATGAGGACGCCTGGCAGCGGCTGCGCGATGCCGGGAGGGGCCGGGGCAAGGACCTGCCGCGCACGGTCAACCTGATTACCGGCACCAGCCGCACCGGCGATATCGAACAGACCATCCAAAAAGGCGTCCACGGTCCAAAACGCCTCCATATCGTCGTGGTGCGCGACAGTTCTTGACCGGCGGTCGCGTTGGGTCACCATGGGCCCATGTCTGTCACCGACCTTCTGGCCGAAATCGGCCGCACCGCAGCGCTCCCCTTCGAGGCGGCGGAAACCCTTCCCTCCGGCGCCTATACCGACCCAGATTTCACCGCCCTGGAGGTCGAACGCCTGTTCCGTGGTGACTGGGTCTGTGTCGGCCGAACGGACGAAGTTCCCGAACCCGGCGACTATTTGACTCACCATATCGCCGGTACCGCCGTCGCCGTGGTGCGCCAGGCCGATGGGTCGCTCAAAGCGCTGGTCAACATCTGCCGCCATCGCATGGCCGAGCTGTTGGTCGGCCAGGGCCATGTCGGCAAGATCGTCTGCCCCTATCATGCCTGGTCCTATGATCTCACCGGTCAGCTCCTGATGACGCCTTTCATGGGTCACGGGATCGACAAGAAAGAGATCTGCCTGCCCGTTCTGCGCTCAGACCAGTGGGAAGGCTGGATCTATGTCACCGGCGATCCGGATGTCGCGCCGATCTCCGAACGCCTCGAGAGCCTATCGCGCCGCATCGCCGACTACCGCATGGCCGACCATGTCATGGTCTATCGCGCGGCTGAGGTCTGGGACTGTAACTGGAAGTCCTTGGCCGAGAACTTCACCGAGAGTTATCACCTGTTCTCCAGCCACAAGGACACGCTGCAGCCCTTTGCCCCGACTCAAGGGGTGTGGTGCGAGCCCGGCGATGCCGGTTGGAACATCCATTGGATGGATACGTCCCGGCCGCAGACGAAAGTGTGGGATGACACGCCGGAGGCGGCGCTCAGCACCTTTCCGCTCTTCCACTGTTATCCGAGCCACGTGGTCAGCGTCTCGTTCAACCGCGGATTTTGGATGTCGCTGCAGCCCGAAGGGCCTGAGCGCGTTCGTATCTTGTGGGGCGCCACCGCGCCGGGTCAAATCGTGCCGAGCGAACCGGAGGCCCGCGCCGCCTATTGTGCCGAGGCCAAAAAGACGTTCGACGAGGTCAATCTGGAAGACCGCACCATCGTTGAAGCCATCGCACGCTCCCATCAAAGCCCCTATGCCGGGCGCGGCCGGCTGGGTGAAAAGGAGCGAACAATCTGGGAGTTCTGGCGGTTTCTTGCCGGCGCGCTTGGTGCGCCTCAGCCATCGGCCCTTTCTGCCGCGCGCTGACGCGTGGCCAAGAAACCGCGCGGCGGTCTAAGCGAAGAAGACCTTCGCTTGTGGTGGCACGTCACCCAGTCCGTCTCGCCGCTGCCCGGCCGTCAGGTCGATGGTGCCGAGGCCGACAAAGCGCAGCCAAGAAAGAAACCCAAAGCCGCGGATAAGGGCGAACCGCAACCGGCGCCCCAGCACGTCACGCGGCTGATTCACAAACCCCTGGTCGATCGGCCGCGGGTCAACCATCACAGCCTTCTGGCGGGCGAACTCGACGGTGTCGACCGGCGGCTGGGTCAGCGCCTGAAACGCGGTCAGCTGCCGATCGAGGCCAGGCTCGATCTGCACGGCCGCCGCCGCGACGACGCCCATATCGCGCTCAACGCGTTCCTGGGCGACGCCCAGGCGCGCGGCATCCGCTGCGTTCTCGTCATAACCGGCAAGGGCCGGCGCACACCGTTGGACGAACCGCGCAGTGTTTTGAAGGCGATGTTGCCGCGTTGGCTCAACGAGCCGCCCAACCGCAATCGTATCCTGGCTTTTGCCCACGCCCGGCCCCAGCATGGCGGCGAGGGCGCCTATTATGTGCTGCTCAGGAAAGGCCATCGTTAAGGTCAAGATGTAGGAGATCCGCCATGCCCCAGCTCGACGGTTCATGCCATTGCGGCGCGGTCCGGTTCTCGGTGCAGTCACCGACGCCCTATCCCTACATGCGCTGCTATTGCTCGATTTGCCGCAAGACAGACGGCGGCGGTGGCTACGCGATTAATCTGATGGGCCAGGCCGATACGCTTGAGGTCACCGGCGACGATGCGATCTCGGTCTATCAGGCGGTGATTGACGGCGAACAAAGCCCCGCCCGCCGGCACTTCTGCAAGAACTGCGGCACGGCGCTATGGCTTTTCGATCCTCGTTGGCCAGAGCTTGTGCATCCCTTCGCCAGCGCCGTCGACAGCCCGCTGCCGGCAACACCGGAGACCCAGCACATCATGCTCGACGCCAAGCCCGATTGGGTCCAGGTCGCGCCGGCGGATAAGCAGAACATCCATTTCGCCGGTTATCCCGACCAATCGATCGAGGATTGGCATAAGAGCCGCGGGCTATGGCAAGACGAGACGCCATGACGAGCGCCTGTCAGCAACAAGGAAACATCCATGGATAAAAGGATTGGCATCATCAGCCCGGGCGTCATGGGGGCGGCGGTCGGGCGTGTGCTCGTCGACAACGGCTGCCATGTGGTGACCTGTCTGGCCGGACGCAGCGACATCACCCGCGAACGCGCGGAGAAGGCCGGCATGGTCGGCTTGGCCGATATTGACGCAGTCGTCGCGGCGTCCGACATGATCCTGGCGATCCTGCCGCCGGCCGATGCGATCCCCTTGGCGCGTATGGTGGCGGCCGCGATGGACCTCACCCACTTCTCGCCGGTCTTTGTCGACTGCAACGCCGTATCGCCCACGACCGCGCGCGAGGTTGGCCGCATCATGGGCGGCGCCAAGGCCCCCTTCATCGATGCCGGCATCATCGGCGGGCCGCCGTCAGGCGGCTATGCGCCCACGTTCTATTGCAGCGGGCCGGAGACGGGGCCGTTGATGGCGCTCGACGGCATGGGGATCCAGGTTAGAGACGCTGGCCCTGAGATCGGCGCGGCCTCGGGCGTCAAGATGTGCTACGCCGCCATCACCAAGGGCACGATGACCCTGCACACCGCCGCCCTGATCGCCGCCGAACGCATGGGCCTGCGCGATGTCCTGTGGCGTGAGCTCGAAGCGAGCCAGGGCAAAGTCGCCGAGAAGATGACCGAGACCGTGCCTTTCCTGCCCGCAGACTCCGCGCGCTGGGTCGGCGAGATGGAGGAGATCGCGGCGACGTTCGGCGACGCCGGCCTGCCGCCGGGCTTCCATGAGGCGGCGGGCGACGTGTTCCGGCTGTTGGCGCGGAGCCACTTTGCTGGCGAGACACGCGAGACCATGAACCAAGACCGCACCCTGGATGAGGCGATCCGCGCCTATGCCGAGGTTACGGGCGAGGGTCATGGCGATGGGTGAGCCTCGGGCCGTTGGGCTATGCTGCTGCGTCACATGAGGGGAAAGGACGACCATGCCGTCTTATGAACTGCTCTTGGCGTTTGTCGTCGCCACTGCCGTATTCGCCTATATGCCCGGCCCGGCCATGCTCTATACGGCGGCGCAAACGATTGCGCGCGGACGGCGTGCCGGGTTGATGGCGGCGTTCGGCATTCACCTTGGCGGCTACGTCCACGTCATCGCCGCGGCGTTCGGCCTCTCGGTCGTCTTCAAGCTGGTGCCCGAGGCCTATACGGCGGTCAAGATTGCCGGCGCGCTCTACCTGGTCTGGCTCGGTATCGGCATCATCCGTCAGCGCATCGACGGCACCGCCAGACCGCAGACAGCCGCCAGATCGTCGCGCCGGGCCTTTTTCGAGAGCATCACGGTCGAAGTGTTGAACCCGAAGGCCGCGATCTTCTTTCTCGCCTTCCTGCCCCAGTTCGTCGACCCGGCCGCGGCCTTCCCCGTCTGGGTCCAGTTCCTGATCCTGGGAACCGTCGTCAACCTCGCGTTTTCCTCGGCTGATCTGGTCTGCATCCTGCTCGCCTCGACCCTGGTCAAGCGGCTCAAGAACGGCGGCTGGGGCGAGCGGCTGGCGCGCTGGACCGGCGGTGCGTTGTTGATCGGGCTTGGCGCGCGCCTCGCCTTCGACAGGAACTGACGTCGTGACCAGCCTCGATCCCCGCCATCTGGCCGACCTCGAAGCGATCGTCGGGTCGCGTGGCCTGCGCCACGGTAACGTGACGGAGACGCTGGAGCCCGGCATCCATCCGGCCAACCTGGACGCCGATGTCGTGGTGTTGCCGGCGTCGACCAGCGAGGTCGCCGCCATCGTGGGCTATTGCGCCCAGCACGGCATCGCCATCGTGCCCCATGGCGGGCGCACCGGACTGGCCGGCGGCGCTGTCTCTGTGCCCGGTCAGGTCGTCGTCCAGACAACCCGCATGAACGGCATCGTCGATATCGATCACCACGCGGGGACGGCGGTCGTCGAGGCCGGCGCGACGCTGGGCGCCATCGACGCGGCGGTGGCCGAGCACGGGCTGTCTGTCGGCATCGATCTGGCCGCGCGCGACAGTGCGACCATCGGCGGCATGGTCTCGACCAATGCCGGCGGTATCGAGGCGTTCCGCCATGGCGTCACCCGCCAACGGGTGCTGGGCCTGGAAGTCGTGCTGCCGGACGGGCGCGTGCTGGATGACCTGAAGCTCGTCTCCAAAGCCAACGAAGGTTACGACATCAAGCAGCTCGTCATCGGCGGCGAAGGCACGTTGGGCATCGTCACCAAGGTGGCGCTTGCCCTGGTGCCCAGACCGGGCGCCAAGGCGACCGCGCTGGTCAGCGTCGACAGCGCCGATGGTGCTGTGCGCCTGTTCCGCCGTTTTCGCCATCATCCGGGCGGTACCTTGCTGGCGTCGGAACTCATGTGGCCCGGCTACGCCCGCGCCGTCGCCGACGCCAACGACCTTTCCGCCCTGCTGTCGTTCGAGAACGACCCCGGTGCGCTCTTCGACGTCATCGACGTGGCCGACGACGCGGCCGGTTCCGGCCAGGCGTTCCTGGAGGAGGTGCTCGCCGACGCCGCCGAGGCCGAGGAGATCCGCGACGCCCTGATCGCCAAGAACGACCAGGAGCGCGACAGGATCTGGCTCATCCGCGAGGACTCCTGGGCGATCGACCGCGCCAAGCCCGATGGCTTCTGGTACGACGTTTCCGTGCCCCAGGGCGCGCTCGACCGATATGCCGCCGATGTCTTCGCCCGCATCGCCGCGCTCGATGCCGGCTTCGAGGTCTTCCTGATGGGCCATCTTGGCGACGGCAACATGCATCTCACGATCACCGCCGGCAAACCGCTGCCGGACCATTACGACGCCGTCTGCGACGCGGTCTATGAGGGGCTCGTCGACATCGGCGGCTCGTTCTCCGCCGAACACGGTATCGGGCTGGAAAAACGCGCCGCGCTCGTCGACCACGGCTCGGCCGTCAAGCTCGACATGATGCGCGCGGTCAAGGCTGCGCTCGACCCACAGAACATCATGAACCCCGGCAAAATTATTTAGAACACCCGTTGTGTTAAATACGGTCACCGCTTTGGATTAGAGGGAAAATGCCATGAAGACAGGCTTTCAACCGCCCGGTGTCTGGCCGTCCTTCGGGTGCAATTCCATGGGGCTGGTCACCGGAGAAGGCCGGCAGGTGCTGCTCAGCGGACAGGTCGCGTGGGATGAAAAGCGGCACGTGGTCGGCGTCGGCGATATGCGCGCGCAGACCGAACAGACCTTCCGCAACATCCAGGCCTCGCTCGCCGCGGTCGGCGGCGAGATGGATGACGTGGTCTCGATCGTCACCTATGTGACGACGCCGGCGGGCCTCTCCGACATTCACGATGTCCGCACCAAGTTTTTCTCGGCGCCCTATCCGGTCAGCACGCTGGTGCAGGTCGCCGCCCTGGTCGACCCGGACCTGTTGATCGAGATTACGGCGACGGCCGTCGTGCCGCTGGACCGCTACCGTGAACCCGAAGCGGTGGATCCCGCGACCTTTGACGTCAGCGAGGGCGGCTTTAACCTGTGACGCCGAGGCCTAAAGAATAAACTTCGACAGATCCGCGTTCTTGGCGAGTTCGCCGACGCGTTCGTGGACAAAGGCGGCGTTGATGTCGACGGTTTCGCCGGCGCGATCGGGTGCGGTGAAACTGATTTCGTCGAGCAGTTTTTCCATCACCGTGTGCAGGCGGCGCGCGCCGATGTTCTCGATACTCTCGTTGATCTGGGTCGCCAGATCGGCGAGCGCGTCAATAGCGTCTTCGGCAAAGGTCAGCGTCAGCTCTTCGGTGCCCATCAGCGCCGTGTACTGGATGATCAGGCTGTTTTCCGGTTCGGTCAGGATGCGGCGGAAGTCGTCGCGCGTCAGTGCCTTCAACTCGACCCGGTTGGGCAGCCGGCCCTGCAGTTCCGGCAGCAGGTCCGACGGCTTGGAAAGATGGAACGCGCCCGAGCAGATGAAGAGCACGTGGTCGGTCTTGACCGAGCCGTGTTTGGTCGCAACCGTCGTGCCTTCAATCAGAGGCAACAGGTCGCGTTGCACGCCCTCGCGGCTGACGTCGGCGCCCTGGCGTTCGCTCCTGGCGGCGATCTTGTCGATCTCGTCGATGAAGACAATGCCGTCTTGTTCGACCGTCTCGATGGCTTCCTTCACAACCTGCTCTTCGTCGAGCAGTTTGTCGGCCTCCTCGGCCAGCAGCAGCTCGTAGCTGTCGCCGACCTTGAGCTTCCTGGGTTTGGTCTGGCCGCCGAAGGCTTTGCCGAACACGTCGTTCAGGTTCAGCATGCCCATCTGCGCGCCCGGCATGCCGGGAATGTCGAAGGTCGGCAGGGCGCCCGAACCGGTGTCGCGCACCGTGAGTTCGATTTCCTTATCGTCGAGCTGGCCCTGACGCAGCATGACGCGGAACTTCTGGCGCGTGTCGGCGCTGGCGTTCTCGCCGACCAGGGCGTCGAGCACGCGCTCCTCGGCGTTGATCTCGGCCTTGGCCGTCACCTCCTTGCGCATGGTCTCGCGGGTCATGGTGATGGCGATCTCGACCAAGTCGCGCACGATCTGCTCGACATCGCGCCCGACATAACCGACCTCGGTGAACTTGGTCGCTTCGACCTTGAGGAACGGCGCGTTGGCGAGCTTGGCCAGGCGGCGCGCGATCTCGGTCTTGCCGACGCCGGTCGGGCCGATCATCAGGATGTTCTTGGGCAGCACTTCCTCGCGCAGGTCGTCCGGCAGCTGCTGGCGGCGCCAGCGGTTTCGAAGCGCCACGGCGACGGCGCGCTTGGCGTCGTTCTGGCCGACGATGAAACGGTCGAGTTCGGAAACGATCTCGCGGGGTGAAAAACTGGTCATATGCTCTGGTGGTCCGTCGGTTTCGTTTTGTTAGGCAGCGTCAAGAGTCTCAACGACAACCTGGTCATTGGTGTAAACGCAAATCTCCGCGGCGACGGCAAGCGACTTCCTGGCGATCGTCTCGGCATCCATGCCGTCGACGTCCATCAGCGCGCGGGCCGCAGCGAGCGCATAGTTGCCGCCGGAGCCGATGCCGATCAAGCCGTCTTCGGGTTCCAGCACGTCGCCGGTGCCGGTGATCAGAAGCGAAACGTGGCTGTCGACCACGGCCATCAGCGCTTCGAGCCGGCGCAGGTAGCGGTCGGTGCGCCAGTCCTTGGCGAGCTCGACGCAGGCGCGCTGCAACTGGCCGGGATGGCGCTCCAGCTTCTGTTCCAGGCGCTCGAAAAGCGTGAAGGCGTCCGCTGTCGCGCCGGCGAAACCGGCGACGATGTTGCCGTCGCCGAGCCGGCGCACCTTGGTCGCGTTGCCCTTGACGATGGTCTGGCCCATGGAGACCTGGCCGTCGCCCGCGACGACAACCTTGCCGCCCTTGCGCAGCGCGAGGATCGTGGTGCCGTGCCACTGGCTGGCATCTGTGCTGCTCATCGGCGAATCTCGTTGGGTCAGGCCAGGGATCGCACGCCGGCAACCGCCGATTGGGCGGCGCGCGTACCCGTGCTATGTGAGGGCCCGAAACGTGCCGGTCAAGGGCAGGGGTGCCATGCGGGAATATTGGGTCATGATGCGCGACAAGGTCGATATCGATATCGAGCTGGTGCGCGACGGATTCTCGTGGGGCGCATGCCTGATCCCGCTGTTCTGGGCGCTTTACCGCAGGCTGTGGCGGGTCTTCTTTATTCTTCTGGCGGTCGTGATCGGCCTCTCTGTCTTGTGGGGGGCTCTTGGACTGGGTGAGACCGGCCTGATGGTCGCCAATGTCGCGCAGGCCCTGGTTCTGGGCTTTCTGGGCAACGAATTGCGCCGGTGGGAGCTCGGCCAAAAGGGCTTCAACACGGTCGATATCGTGGCCGCCAGGCGCTTCGACGAGGCCGAGGAAAAGGCAATTATTCGCTTGGCCGAGCACGAGGCCGAGCACCATGACGCCCGCGTAGCGGAAAATTCATTCCCTCAGGGGTTGCACCCCCAACCAGACCAGTCCATTTAGGCGCCATGGAAACTCGTTCCGCGCCGGCCTCTGCGTCCGTCGAGGTCAAACACGTCACCGAACTCAACCGACTCGATCTAGACGACCTGTGCGATGCCACAGACGCCGCGATCGTAGACGGTAACGGCTTCGGCTGGCTGAACCCCCAGCCCCGCGAGCAGATCCAGCGCTACTGGAAAGGTGTGCTGCTGGTGCCCGAGCGCGAGCTTTGGGTCGGCCGGCTGGATGGCACCATCGCCGCGTCGGCGCAGCTGCAAAAGCCGCCGCGCAACAACGAGGCCCAGGCCCATTCGGCCCAGTTGACGACCCATTTCGTCGCGCCCTGGGCGCGCGGTCACGGGCTGGCCGCCATGCTGTTGCGCGCAGCCGAGGATTTCGCCCGCGAGATCGGTTTGAGCCACATGCGCCTCGACGTCCGCTCGACCCAGGCCCGCGCGATCGAGCTCTACGAATCCAACGGCTATGCCCGTTGGGGCGAGCTGCCGTCCTATGCCAAGGTTGGCACCGACTTCGTCACCGGCTTTTTCTACGTCAAGAAGCTTTAATTCACCTGCGGGCGCCATAGATAGGCGTCGCGGTAGCGCTGCGGGTTGATGTCGCGCAGCAGACGAATGATCTGCAGACCCTGTTCGTGGGTCAGGTTGCCGCCATAGTAGACACCGACCCAGCCGTTGTCCGATGGTTCGGTGACGCCTGCCTGGTTGTCGGTGACGGCACTCGCCTGGGCGGCGCACAAGGGTTCGCCGGCGAGATCCAGGATGGCATCAAGGCGCGCCTTGTTTTCCGGTTCGCTTGCCGCCCGCTTCATGCGCTCGAGATAGGCGCTTGCCTGGTCTTCCTTCTGGAACGACGCCAGAAAGACCCGGTAATCCGCGTTCTCGAAACGATTGAGCGCGAGCAGGAAGTCGCCGAGCTGGACCTCGTTCCGGCATGCCATCAGACCAAGCATGTAGTCTGCAAGCTGCACGGGATTGAAGTACTGGTCGATCTGCACGTAGTAGGTTGGCTCGACCTCGTCGCGGGGATTGCAGAAGTAAACCGGCAGGAACTTGTTGACGAAAACCTGGTCAAGTGGCGCCGGTTCCTGGTTGGCCTCGATCATGGCCTTCAGATTGGCCCGCGCCGCGCCCATGTCGTCGAGCAGGATGTTGTTGATCGCCATCAGCATCAGGATGTCGGAGCGGAAACTTGGCAACCGGTCATCGTCGCTTCCATCGATCCGATCGAAGATCGCCTGATAGATCTCGTTCGATTGCACGAGCGCACGCTGCGCCTGATCGCTCACGGGCCAGGCCGGCACGCCCGCACCATCGTCGCTGAAGTAGCCGATCATGGATTTTTCCTGCAGCGCCCGCGCCTTCAAAAACTCCGCGTAGAGAACGAAGCGGCTCTCGGGATAGCTGTCGATGACCAGGTCGGTAATGGCGATCTTGCCATCGATGTAGTCGTCGGTGCGGCCGCGCCCATAGAAGGCGTCGTAGAACAGGCCGCGGCTGTTCATAAGCGCACGGTCGACGATCGCGCGGTTGTGGTCGTCGAGACGCTCATCGCCAGTCACCAGGCCGTAGAGATAGGCTTGGTCGCCTGTCAGATCGCTCGACACCCAGCCCGGCGGCAGGTTGGCCAGAACCTGGGCGAAAGCGATCATGCCCTCGACCGTCGGCGCCTGGCGCATGGCCTCGGTCAGCTTCGCAATTCTCTCGCCGACGCAATCGACGTTCAGTCTTGAGCCGCATGTGCCCGCGGGCGCTTGCTCCGCTGCGTCCCGCAGTTGCGAGCAGGCGGCGTAAATCTCCGCCATCAGACCGGCAAGATCGGCGGCGTAACTCGCCTTGCCCGTGGCGATATCGTCGATCAGATCGTCGAGATCGCGGTCGATCTCGTCGAGATCACGTTGCTCGATGGCGGCTGACGCCGGAAGCGCCGCCAGGCACATCGCAACGGCAAGGAAGGCGCCGACAACGAACTTCATTACTCTCTCCGCACGCCTTACTGGAAGGGGTCGCCGCTTTCCTGCGGCATGAACTGTCGGGTGCAACCCCATTCCATCTGCTGGCGATCCGAAACGATGACCGTCAGATCAGGATGCGCATCGTCGTACTTCACCTCAAGCAATGGTGGGCGCACGTTCGTATCCTGACCTTCATGATAGATCACCGCGCCTGAACCGTCGGACAGAATCGGCACCGGCAGCACGTAGGCGCCGGAAACGTTGAACGGCCGGATGATGCCGGAGGGTTCATCAAAGTCGTCGCCATGATTGTTTCTGAAATTGATGAAGGTGGGTTCTTCGCTAAAGCCGGTATCGGTAAACTGAAGTTGCGCGCGGATCTGGCTCAGATAGACACTTTCCTCGCGGCATAGAAACTTGATGAAGAGCACGCGGCTGTCGCGCTCATCATCGGCCGCGGCCTGTCGCGCACGGAAGTCCGCTTCCAGCTCTTCGCGGCGAAGCGCGTGGGCCGACTCCAGCTCGGCCATTTCAATTCTGACTTCTTCCTGCACCTTCGCGTCGAAGTTCACCATCTCGTTCAGGTCTTCGATGGTCATCAGGCCGCCATCGGGACGCAGCACCAGCCATATCAGACCCATGTAGACGGCCGGTGCGCCGCCCAGGGTGATCCATTTCCATTCGATCTTGCCCGTGCCGCCCAGAATGCCGACAAAGGCGACGGTCAGCGCCGCCATCAAGAAGAGAAACGCAAACAGGCCATTGGGTTTGCTCAAGGTGGCAAACACGACAGAGAGAATGATCAGCGTGCCGAAGATCGCCAAAACAAAGGCCAAGAAGAAGACGCCGGAGACTTGGCGGCCGGTTTCGTACGCCGCCGGTTCGGGCGGTGTTTCATCCGTCGACATGGCAGTCAGACCTCACCAACAGTCACAGGAAAGCCAGCACCCCCACTCGCCGCAGCAATAGTCCCAGCGACAGGACTGCGCGATGGTGACCTCGCCATCCGCCGTCCACGCGGACTGTCTGCGTTCGTCGTCAGAGTTGGCCGGGCGGATCAAAACGTCAGGAATGGCAACGCCGGCGTAGGCCAGGGCCGCCGTCCACGGACGATCGGGTATCACGCCGCACAGGCTGTCGCCGGCTACCGGGTGAACCCCGGGCCGGGCCACATCATCGCCGCCAAAGGACGGTGTCGTAAACGCCAAGGCGAGAACAACAACAAGAAAAACGGGAACCCGGGCTAGCATGACTTTTCCTATACGGAAACTCAAAGCTCGCTCGACACAATGAATTTAGTAAATCTGAAATAGACTGTCAAATCGCTGGCCAGCCACACGAAATTGAAAAGGTAATCACGGGTCGATTCTACTGTCGGTCTGGCGCCAGCGCAAGACACCGAACGCGACGAACATCAATCCGACCGCCGCCAGGACGGCGGCGAAGATCACGCGGTCATTGCGGATCTGGCGCAGGCTGTCGATCACGGCCGTCGCTGACGTGATGTCGACATTGCCGGCGGCAAGACCCCAGATAAGGGTGCGGTTGAAGGCACTCGACGCGCCGGGCCACATCTGCACGGTCACATCGCCCTCGATCGCCAGCTTGACCTCATCATAGGCCGGCAGGTTCGAGCGATAGAGTACGGGGCGGGAGCCCGGCTCTAAAATGGCGCGGAACTCGACAATCGGGCTGCCGGAAAACAGCGGTATGCCGCCCGATTGGATATCAATCTCGGCGGACTGCGAGGCCGAGCCGGTCACCGGGACCAACTCGGCCTCATCAGGATACTCGGCGAACAGTGGCTCGGAGCCCTGCCAGACACCAAGGACCAGCAGGATCGTGCCCGCCACGATGGGCGCGTGGGGTTTCCAGCCCAGACTGCGCGCAAACCGTCCGATCATCGGCCGGGGCTTTCCGTCTTTACCGTCACCGGATCAGCGGCCGATTTCCTTGGCGACGACATCGAGTGCCGCGCGCAGGGTGGTCGCAATGTCGTCGGCCTGGTCCTTGGTCAGGATCAATGGCGGCGACAGAACCATGGAATCACCGCAGGCGCGCACCAGCAGACCGTCGCTCCAGGCGGCCTCGCGCACCTTGGTGCCGATCTCCATGTCGCCGGGGAAACTCTCGCGGGTCGCCTTGTCCTGAACGATCTCGACCGCGGCCATCATACCCATCCCGCGGACTTCGCCGACCAGCGGATGATCGGCCAGTTCGCGCAGGCGGGCCTGGAAGTAGGGGCCGGTCTCGACGCCAGCGGTTTCGACGATCTTCTCGCGTTCCAGGATGTTGATGTTTTCCAGCGCCACGGCCGCGGCAACCGGATGGCCGGAATAGGTGAAACCGTGCTGGAATTCGCCGCCCGCCTCGATCATCACCTCGGCGATGCGGTCATGCACCATGACGCCGGAGATCGGCAGGTAACCGGACGACAGCCCCTTGGCCATGGTCATGAAGTCGGGGTCGATGTCCAGGGTTTCGCAGGCAAACCACTTGCCGGTACGCCCGAACCCGCAGATGACCTCGTCGGCGATCAAGAGGATGTTGTGCTCGCGGCAGATGCGCTGGACTTCCGGCCAATAACTTTCCGGCGGGACCAGCACGCCACCGGCGCCCATGATCGGCTCGCCGATGAAGGCGCCGACGTTCTCCGCGCCCAGCTCCAGGATCTTGTTCTCGATCGAGCGCGCGGCCTGCAGCCCGAACTCGTGGGGATCCATGTCGCCGCCATAGCGATACCAGTGCGGGCAATCGACATGGACGAATCCGGGCAGCGGCAGGTCGAAGGGCGGATGCATCGGCGTCAGACCGCACAGGCTGGCCGCCGCCATGGTGACGCCGTGATAGGCCTTGTCGCGGCTGATGATCGTCTTCTTGCCGGTCTCGCCTTTGGTGTTCCAGTACCAGCGCACCATCTTGGCGATGGTGTCGTTCGCCTCCGAACCTGAGTTCGCATAGAAAACGTGGTTCAGGCCCTCTGGCGTCACCTCGGCGAGCTTTTGCGAGAGCTCCGTCGCCGGTTCCGTCGTCGTCTGGAAGAAGGTGTTGTAGTAGGGCAGCTCCTGCATCTGTTTATAGGCGACCTCGGCCAGCTCCTTGCGGCCATAGCCGATGTTGACGCACCAAAGGCCCGCCATGCCGTCAAGGATGCGTTCGCCTTCGGAGGTCCACATGTAGCAGCCTTCGGCGCGCGCAATGATCCGTACGCCCTGGTCGTTGAGCGCCTTTGAGTCGGTGAACGGATGCAGGTGATGTTGGCGGTCCATGTCCTGCAGGACCGCGGTCAGATTGGAAGCCATGATAGTGATCTCCACAGAAGGGGTTAAAGGGCGAAGCAGGCCGCGCGCGGCCAAAGCCCCTGTCTAGGGATCAAAGTCGATACGTGCGCACTGGATCAGAAGATCGTCATGGCGGCAAATACCGGTCCTGTCAGTCTCTTGGACTTTCATGGGCCCAGTGTAATTCAGGTCGCGGCCTTGTGGCGAGACCCTTCGATATCGCGGGGACGGCGGGTTACGCGCTACGCTCGGCCGGTTGAACGGGGGGCTGCGCGTGAACGAGACATCCATCATCAGACCGTTCGAAACAGGCGATCTGGCCAGGCTTCACGAGATCCGCGAAGCCGCCTTCAAACCGGTCTTTGAGTCATTCAGACGTCTGATCGGCGAGACAATTGCCCAAGTTGCGCTCGTCAACGTGGAACGCGAACAGGCCGACCATCTCAATCAAATCTGTGAGGCCGGCTCGTCCTACGACATCTTCGTGGTCGACGACGGCCAGGGCGTCGTGGCGTTCTGCGCGGTGAACTATGATCATGGCGCCAGGCTCGGTGAGATAGACCTGAACGCCGTGCATCCCGAACATCAGGGCAAAGGTATCGGCACCTTGATGTACGGCTTCGCGCTCGATCGTATGCGTGAGGCGGGCATGCGCGCCGCGACCGTTGGAACCGGCGGCGACGTGAGCCACGCACGGGCGCGGCGCGCCTATGAGAAGGCGGGATTCGGTCCGGCTATTCCCAGTCTCTATTTGTATCGGTCTCTCTAGCGCCCACCCGAAACGTCGATGAACGTGCCGGTGACGTAGCTCGACTTGAGGGAGCAGAGCCACAGGATGGCTTCGGCGACTTCGCTCGCCGAACCGCCGCGCCCCATGGGCGTACCGGGCGCCAGTTCGTCGACACGGTTGGGCCGGCCGCCGGACGCGTGGATGTCGGTGTGGATCAGGCCGGGCCTGACCGCGTTGACGCGGATGTGCTCGCCGGCGACCTCCTTGGCGAGACCGATCGTCAGCGAATCGATGGCGCCCTTTGTCGCGGCGTAGTCGGTGTATTCGTTGGGCCCGCCCAGCCGCGCGGCCATGGACGAGACGTTGACGATCGACCCGCCGCCGCCGCCGTAGCGGCTCGACATGCGCCGTACCGCCTCGCCGCAGGCGAGATAGGCGCCGACCAGGTTGACCGCGACCATGCGCTGCAAGCGTTCGGCGTCTATCTCATCGACCCGCGCCGCCGGGCCGACGATCCCGGCGTTGTTGACGAAGGCGTCGAGCTGACCGAACGCCGCGTCACAGGCGCGGAACAACTGTTTGATCTCGTCGGGTTTGGCCATGTCGGCCTTGACGGCCAGGGCCTCGCGTCCCTCGCTCTTGACCACCGCGACGACATCCTCGGCGGCCTTCTGATCATTCACATAGTTGACCAGGACGTCGTACCCCTCGAGCGCGGCGAGATGGGCGGTCGATGCGCCGATGCCGCGGCTGGCGCCGGTGATCAGCATGACCTTGTTCACCACCGGCGCTCCTTGTTCCAGGCGTTAGTTGATGGGGTCGCGGACCAGCGGACAGGTCGAACAGTGGATGCCGCCGCCGTTGTGGTGGACCTTGTCATAGGGGATCTGCACGACCTCGATATCCAGATCGGCCAGCTTATCCATGGTCCGGTTGGAAATGCCATGGGGCATGATGACGCGTCCGGGCTTCACCGCCAGACAATTGATGATCCAACCGGAATCCTGAGGCGTCACCTCGACGGTCTTGATGCCGAGCTCCTTGAGTTTTTCCAGGAACCAATAGGGCAGTTGCGCCGCGTCGATGATGGCGACGTCGACGTCGATCATGGTCAGCGCGCCGTCGATATGGATCTGGTAGCCCGCCAGATCGACGCGGATCAAGTCGGCGCCCTGGGCGTTCAGCACCTCCTCGATCTGACGTGAGCCTTCTTCGTTGACGCAGATCGAACGGCCGATGACGGCGGTCTCGGGATTGAGCCAGGCAAAGCTGCCGCCTTCGGCCATGGCGTTGCCGTTCAACGTGCGCAGGATCGGCATGCCCAGATTGGCGAGCGTCTTGGTGACGTGGGCTTCCTCGCCGCGCCGGATCGTGCGCGCCAGGCGCGTCACGATGGCGCCGCCTTTGACGGCGAACGAGGAGTCGCGGGTATAGATCGACTTGATGCCGTCCGGTTCGATCGAGTCGAGGAACACGACCTCGACGCCCTCGTCGCGCAGCGCCTGCACCAGCCCGTCATGTTGGGCGCGAAACTCCTCCATCGGCGGAATCGTGTCGCTCTGCCAATACCAGCCCTCATTGAGATCGCCATAGGAGCCGATCTCTTCGATGCGTTTGTTGGCGTCGATGATCATCATCTCGTCGCCGGGACGATGCATCAGGACAACGCGCAGCTGGCCGACATCGTTGTCGCAGCCCCATTCGCGGCCCCACACACCGGTCTGCTGCTCGGGGCTTTCGAACACGGGCTCGGGATGGGAACCGAAGTACTTGATGGTCTGGCTGTAGATGTCGCTCATGTCTGTCCTCCTGCTAACAGGCTGGGGGTTTTCGAATGGGTGTCGCTGTCGTCGAGCGCCGTCACGGCATCGGCGGTCGCCGCGATGGCCTCGGTTATCCACGCCGTGAAGGCAACGATCGGTTCGCGTTCTATCAGGTCGGGATGGACGGCCATGAAGTAGGTCTCGTCGGTTTCCAGCACCGGCCCGAAGGGTGCCACGAGACGGCCGGCGCTCAGGCCATCGGCCGCCAAAGTCAGACCGCCCAGCGCCAAACCTTGACCAAGTTCCGCGGCGGTCAGCGCCAGGCCGGAATCGCTGAAGTTGGCACCGTTCTCGACGCCGGGGTGATCGACGCCAACAGTGGCGCACCATTCGGTCCAGCCGAGCCGTCGCTCGTCGTGGATCAAGGGTGCGCGCGCCACATGGGAGGGGTCGGTGAGGTCATGTTGCACCGCAACATCGGGCGAGCATACCGGGCTGACGAATTCGTCGATCAAAGGACGGGCGTGAGCCGGCCGGTCGTGTCTGTTGGCATAGCTGATGGCCAGATCGACCTCGTCGACCTCCAGATCGATGGCCAGTGTCGTCGTGTAGAGCCAGACGTCATAGTCGGGGTGGGCGGCGCGAAACGCCGGCAAACGCCGCAACAGCCAGCACGAGGCGAAGTCGTGCGGTACGGCGATGATCAGGGATCCCGGCTTGCTGTAGGCTCTCAGCCGGGCGACGCCCTGCTCCAATCGATTTAACACATCACGTGTTATACGAAGAAAATCGACGCCCGCATCGGTCAAATGGATCGCGCGGTTGGCCCGCACGAAAAGAGGCTGGCCGAGTGCCTCTTCGAGCGAGCTGATCTGATGGCTGATCGCCGATTGGGTCAGGTTCAACTCGCGCGCCGCCTGGGTAAAGCTGCCCAAACGTCCGGCAGCCTCGAAACCCCTGAGGGCACTGAGCGGAAGATTACTCGAAATCATGTTTCATCAAGATCATTCATGTAAGTGAAGGAAATCACGCATGCATGCTAACAAGATGCGATAAATTCAATGATGTCCTCCGATATTCTCGCTTAACATGAAGCAAAATAATCTATCAAGCTAATTCGCGAGAGTCTGCGGCATAGGCCCGATTGAGACTGCCTTGGTCCAACACCCGTCACCGGCCCAGGGAACGGATACGTCCGGCCATGCCTTGGATTAATATAATAAGTAACTACTTTCTTTATTGCTTGGAATCATGCGACGGTGGCCGTGGTTTCCGAGGAGTTCCCGATGACCGTCTCTACCACGCCGCTTCTGGATTCCGCCGGCCGGCGGCGCAGCCTCGCCGCTGCGATCTCGGCGATGTTCATTGTTAACTTGGTGTTTTTCCTGTCGCCGCCCCTGATGGCGGTCGTGCTGCAGCGCCACGGTGCCGATCCCGCCGCGATCGGCCTTAACGCCGCCGCCATGGCCGCCGGTATCTTCGCGATTGGTCCGCTGGCGCCGCGCTGGCTGGCCCGCTTCGGTCCGGCTCGGTTGATGCGCTGGTCGCTTGCCGTTTCGGTGGTGATTTTCCTGCTGATGCCGATTGAACCCAACGCGCTGATCTGGCTGCCGCTACGCACGGTGCTCGGTGCGGCGGCAAGCATCTGTTGGATTGCCAGCGAGGCGTGGATCAACGCCCTTGCCGAGGAGACGCGGCGCGGCCGCCTCATGAGCATCTACAGCATGGCCGGCTATTGCGGTCAGGCATTGGGTCCGGCGACGCTCGTCGTTGTCGGCAGCGAGGGTTTCTTGCCGTTCGGCGTGGCCGCCCTGCTGACCGCCGTGGGCTGCATCCTGGTCGGCGCGGGCGGCAACGTTCGGCCCGATCTCGGTCAGCCCGGCAAGACACCGCTCGTGCGCTGCCTGATCGCCGCACCGCTTCCCATGCTCGCGGTGTTCGCGCAGGCAGGTGCCTTTCAGGCCTATTTCAGCTTCTTCCCGGCATTCGGCGAAAGCCGCGCCTTGCCGCTGGAGACGGCGTTCACCCTGCTGACGGCGACCAGTATCGGTGGTCTGCTGCTCAACTACCCCATGGGCTGGCTGGCCGACCGGGTGAACCGAACGGCCCTTGCGGTCACCTGGCTGACACTTTCGGCGGGCGGCATTCTGCTGCTGCCGCTTGTCGTGCCGGCCGGTCTCGGCGCGTTGCCGTTCTTTATTGTCCTGGGCGGCATCATGTCGGGGACCTACAGTCTCGCCATCGTCCTGGTCGGCGCACGGTTCCGCGCCGCCGAGTTGGCCGCTGCCTCGACCGTCTTCACCATGATGTATAACGCCGGCGCGCTGGCCGGACCCGCTGCCGCCGGGCTGGCCATCGATTTCGTCGGTCCGATCGGTCTGATCGCGGTGATGAGCGGGCTTCTTGGACTTTGTGTCCCCGTGGGCCTTTTGCTCCTGATGCGCCGGTCTCGCCAGGACAAATGCTAAGCGCGGCGGAATTCGCTCACACGTTCAGCAGCAGGTGTTCGCGTTCCCAGGGGCTAATGACGTCCTGGTACTGGTTGTGCTCGGTCAGCTTGACCGAGACCAGCAGGTCGACGAAGTCGTCGCCCAGGACCTTGCGCAGCGGTTTCGAGCGCTGGAAGCGCGTCAGCGCATCCGGCAGGTGGCTCGGCAGGCCCTGGCCCTTGGCGCGATAGGCGTCACCGGTCTGGGGTTTGCCCGGCTCCAGGCCCTCGACCATGCCCAGATAGCCGCAGGCCAGCGTACCGGCGATAGCGAGATAAGGGTTCACGTCGACACCGGCGACACGGTTTTCGACCCGGCGCCCCGTGCGGTCTGATTCCGGCACGCGCAGGCCGACCGTGCGGTTTTCGTAGCCCCAATGGGTGTTGATCGGCGCGTCACTATCGGCGCGCAGTCGGCGGTAGCTGTTCACGTTGGGTGCAAACAGCGGCATGGCGGCGGCGAGGTAATGCTGCAAGCCGGCAATATGGGCGTGGAACAGCTTGGTGTCGCGGCCCTTGGCGTCGGCGAAGACGTTGCGCCCGGTCTTGGTGTTGACGATCGATTGGTGGATGTGCATGGCCGAGCCCGCCTCGCCCGCGATCGGCTTGGCCATGAACGTCGCGTAGACCTTGTGACGCAGCGCCGCCTCGCGGGTCGCGCGTTTGAAGACCAGCACCTGGTCGGCCAGCGCCATGGGGTCGCCGTGGTGAAAGTTGATCTCCAACTGCGCCGGGCCGCTCTCGTGGATCAGCGTATCGACGCCGACGCCGGCGGCTTCGCAGAAGCTGTAGAGGTCGTCCATCACGTGGTCGAACTCGTTGACCGCGTCGATGCCGTAGGCCTGGCTGCCGGCTTCCTGACGGCCGGAGCGGCCTTCCGGCGGCTCCAGCGGATAGTCGGGATCTCTGTTGGTGGCGACCAGATAGAACTCCAGCTCCGGCGCGATGACCGGCTTCCAGTTGCGCTCGGCATAGAGCTCGAGGACGCGGGCCAGAACCTGGCGCGGCGCGACGCCGACCGGCGTGCCGTCGCGCGTGACGCAGTCGCAGATCACCTGCGCGGTTGGCTCCTCGTACCAGGGCACCAACCGCAAGGTGGAGATGTCGGGATTGAGGATCATGTCGGGCGATGTCGGGTCGCCCGGGAACGGCTCGGGGTATTCGCCGGTTACCGTCTGATAGAAAATGTCCTGGGGCAGGCGCAGCGACGCGCTTTTCAACGACGCCAGGAAACGTTCGCGCGGCAGGATCTTGCCGCGCGCGATGCCGGTCAGATCCGGCACCATGCATTCGACGTCGTCGATCCGGTTGGCCTTAAGCCACTTGGCCGCGTCGGTTGTCATCAGAAACGTCCCCCTTGGCCGCTGCGTAAGCCCGGCACGCGTCGCCGAACGCGGTGAACAAGGCGTGGTCCGCCGGGCGTTCATGGAAACGCCATTCGGGATGCCATTGCACGCCCAGCATGAAGCCCGCTGCATCCTTGTGGCTGACCGCCTCGACCTGACCGTCCGGCGCTACCGCCTCGACAACCAGGCAATCGGCGACCCGGTCAATGCCTTGGCCGTGGATCGAGTTGACGGTGTAGTGCGTCTCGCCGGTGATCTTGTGCAGCAGGCCGCCCGGTGTCACGTCGATCGTGTGGGCCGGCGCGTACTGCTCCTCGCGTGACTTCGTCTCGTCGGCGCGATGATCAAACCGGCCGGGCACTTCTTCGACATGCTGGAACAGCGTGCCGCCGAGCGCGGCGTTCAGTTCCTGGATGCCGCGGCACACCGCCATCAACGGCATGCCCCGCGCGATCGTGTGGTGGATCAGTTTCAGGGTCAGCGCGTCACGCTGGGGATCGCGCGCCGTCGTCGGCCGGGGTTCGTGGCCGCCATAGTGATGCGGTTCGACGTTCGAGAGACTGCCGGTCAGAAACACGCCGTCGAGACGATCAAGCAAGTCGTCGAGATCGACCAGGGCGTCCAACGCATCGAGGTCAGCGCCACCGCCCAACGCCGGGATCATCAGCGGCATGGTGCCGGCGCCATGGGCGACGGCGTTGATGTACTTCTCGCCGACCGCGTGGAACGGGTGGATGTCGATCTGCTTGACGCAACAGGGAATGCCGACCAGCGGCAGGGGGAGGTGACGGTTCATGGCGGAAATGGCTAGCATGGCGCCCTGGGCACGGCAAGCGGGTGCCCTTTAGGGTGACATGGACATTACAGCACTTCTAAGCGCTAAGACCGCTATCGTGGCCGTTGGCTTCGTTTTGCTGCTGATCGCCGAACGGGTCTGGCCGGCCGAATTGCGGCTCGGCGGCTGGCCGCGCGTCGCGCGCAATGGCGGGCTTTTGGTCATCAACATGGCGCTGGCGCCGTTGATCGTCGTGCCGCTGGCCGCCTGGGCGACGACCTGGCATGTCGGCTTAAGGCCCGACTGGTGGAACGGCGCCTGGGCCGTCGCGCTCGACCTGGTGCTGCTCGATCTGTGGCTTTATGGCTGGCATCGCGCCAACCATCGGGTGCCGTTCCTGTGGCGCTTCCACGAAGTCCATCACCGCGACCGCTTTCTTGACGTCACGACGGCCGTTCGTTTTCACGCCGGCGAGGTCGTCCTGTCGGCGCTGGCCCGCATGATCCCGATCGCCCTGCTGGACATCCCCCTAACGTCGGTTCTGTTGCTGGAGGGCCTGTTGCTGATCGCGACCGGCTTCCATCATTCCAACCTCAAGCTGCCGCGCCGGTTTGAACGCGTGTTGTCGTGGCTGATCGTGACGCCCTCGATCCACTGGGTGCACCATCACAACATCGTTCGCGACACGGACTCGAACTATGCGACGGTCCTGTCGTGCTGGGACCGGATCTTCGCCAGCCGCAGCCCGAACCCGCGCACCCACGGCATGCCGTTGGGGGTTCAGGGCGAAGACGAGTTGAGTTTCCCTCGCCTGCTGGTGCAGCCCTTCACGTCGAGAGCGGATCGTGGATAGGCAGAGTCCTTAGACGACTCTGCCTATCCACGTGAATCCGCTCTCCTGATCTTTGATGGAGAGCAAGATTCACGTTTCGGATTGAGTCAATCCGAAGCGATCTTGCTCTCGGCGGCCCGCACCAGGGCCGGATAACGCGCCCACAGCGTGAGCGCACGCAGCGCGTACATGATGTAGAAGCTGATCCAAAGACCGTGGTTGTCGAAGGCGGCCCACAACCCGATGGCGATCGGCACATAGGCAATCAGGACGATCAGCATCGCATTGCGCATATCCGCGCCCCGTGTCGCGCCGACAAAGACACCGTCCAGCTGGAACGACCAGAACGCTGCCAGCGGCATCAAAGCGGCATACGGCAAGTAGATGTAGGCGACCTGCCGGACCTCCTCGATATCGGTCAAGAGGTGGATGATCGGAACGCCCAACAGGGCGAAGACGAGGCTGGCGAGGGCCGCCGTCATGACCGACCACAAGGTTGTCACCCGAACCGCGGTCCTGAGCAGCCGGCGGTTGCGCCGGCCATAGGCCTCGCCGACGATGGCCTCGGCGGCGTTGGCGAAACCGTCCAAGCCGTAAGCGGCGAAGCTCAGGAACATCACCAGCACTTCGTTGGCCGCCAGCGTTACGTCGCCGATCCGCGCGCTCAAGGCGATGAAGACGGCGAACGAGACATTGAGGGCGACGGTGCGCACCAGGAGATCGCGGTTGAGCGCGACGATCGGGCGATAGAGTCCGAGATCCAACAGACCGCCGACACGCCAGGACCCGGGATAGGGTTTGACCAGCCGCAGCAGGACAAGAACACCCAGGCCAAGTCCGATCCACTCGGCCACGGCGGTGGCGGCGGCCAGGCCCGCAATGCCCCAATCGAAGCCGAAGACGAAAATGAAATTGAGCACGATGTTGAGGCTCGCGATGACGGCCTGGACAGCGAGCGCCCAACTCGTGCGTTGGGTTCCGATCAACCAGCCGAGCACGACATAGTTCCCCAGCGTCGCCGGCGCGCTCCAGATCCTGACGTCGAAATAGATGCGCGCCTGCCGGGTGACCTCGGGACTGGCATCGACCAGGGTCAGTGCCAACCAGCCGATGGGAACCTGCAAGACCAGGATGACAAGCGCGATGACGAGCGCGACAACGCCGGCGCGCGCGGCGACGGCGCGGAGCTCGGCACCGTCGGCGCGGCCGATTGCCTGGGCGACGTAGCCGGTCGTGCTGAGCTTCAGGAACCCGAAGGTCCAGAAGACGAAGCTGAAGATCAAAACCGCGACCGCGACGCCGCCCAGATACTCCGGGCCCGGCAGGTGACCGGCGACCGCGGTATCGACCGCGCCGACAACCGGCAAGGTGAGGTTCGACAGGATGATCGGCCCGGCGAAACGCAGGACGCGCCGGTGCCAATACATGGTGTCCGCCATGGGATCGCCTGCGCGATCAATCATGGCGCAGGATCGAGAAGTCGGGAGGTTGTCGGCGGTGCCTGAATCACCGTCGAAGACTACTGCTTCATCGCGCTACGAAAAGCGCTATCTCACTACTCCGACGTCGTGCTCGGCCGGATGAGTTCCAGGTGGTCGATCTCGAAGAGATCGGTCGACAGCGGCACGCCGAACTCCGCGGAGACCAGCGTGACGCGCGTGATGTAACCCTGGGCGTCGCGCACGTACCATTGGGTCAGTTCAAGCGGCGTTTCGGCCTCGTCGTCCTGGGGGTCGTGGAACACCAGCGTCAGAACGCCGGAGCCCGGCTCGTCGGACGGCTCGACGGTCATGTAGACGGAAGGGCCATCGCGGCGAACGCCGCGCACCTTGATGGCGTTCTCCAAGTCGATATCGGACTGCAGCAGGATCGACGCCGGCGAGGACGCGACCGGACCCTCGTAGAACTGGCCGATCTCGGCATCCCAGAACTGATACTTCTGACCGCGCGCGACCATGATGGTCGGTGGGTCGTCATAGGCGATGCGGGCCAGGTTGGGCCTTTTCAGCTGAAACTCACCCTTCGAGGTCGTGCCGTCATAGTTCAACTGCACGAAGCGCGCATCGAGCGTCGTGATGCTGTTGAGGTAGTCCTGAACCCGCTGCAGCAGTTCGGCCTCGGTCTCGGCCTGGGCCGCCCCTGAGGCAACGGTCATTATCAGCAGCAGGGCGCCAAGCGCCGTTCGGATACGGTTCATGCGTGCTTATGGTGCTGTGGGGTGGGCTGCGTCAAGAGTCCGGTCAGATTGAGGCCGAAGCACGGCAACCTGTCCCAATCTCAACTCCAGGACGTCTAGCGGGTGCTGGTGCCCGGCCGAATCTTTGCCCGGTGATCGATGGCGAACAGATCGTCCGCCAACGGCACGCCCAACGCGACGTCCTCCAGACTGACATGGGTCATGTAGCCTTGGGCGTCGCGCACATACCACTGCACCAGTGCCATCCCGTCCCCGGTTTCACCGGCCGGATCGTCGAAAACCAGCGTCAACACGCCGGCGCCCGGGTCGTCGGAGGACTGGATCGTCAAGAAGACGCGGTCGCCATCGCGGCGCAAGGCGCGAACATTGAAAGAGTCCTCGAGATCGACATCGGGCCGCAGCAGGACCCACATGGGCGACGCCGTCACCGGTCCTTCGAAAAACTGGCCGGTTTCCGCATCCCAGAACTGGTACTTCTGGCCGCGCGCGACAACTTCGGTTGCCGGATCGTCATAAGCGATTCGCGCCAGCATGGGGCGCTTCAACTGGAAATCGCCGGCTGACGTGCTGCCGTCGTAATTGTCCTGGGTGAAGCGTGCTTCGAGCGTCGTGATGCCGTTCAGGTAGGTCTCGACCCGTTGCAGCAGTTCACCGTCGGACTCCGCGCGCGCCAGGCCGGCCAGCCCGGCGGTTGCCAGGACGAGCACGACAATCAGGATCGTCGTAAAACGTTTCATGGGTGCCCATGTCGTGTGGCCGATCATCGCGATCAACCCTGACTCGACATTGCGGCCAAAGCGCGGTGAAATCGTATTTTGGGCCATTTGGCCAATCGGCAGAACGGTGAACGTCGACCCAAACGATCATTAGGCCTGATCTGTGACTCATCACCTGCCAAAACCACAGTCGATCGGCCTTGATTGACGCCCAAGTCCGACCGGGACGGTTGACGACAAAAGTATTAATAAACTTGGCGACTGCAACAGGGAGCCTGAAGGATGAGATCGTTTGTGTTCCTGGTTCTACTCTTTGCAACCTACCAACTGTTGAGCGTCAACGCACATGGCGATCCTTACATAGGGTGCAATTCGAGCTCCGAGGTTTCCGGCGAATCGATTGGAACCGCCGGGACTCGTGGAACGTGGAAATGGGTCTCGTATGAAAACGGCGAGTGGACGAGCGGCGGGTACATAAATGTATGCGGTTATGACTTCCAGATATCTACGAATTCCGGCACGACATACTTTGGAGAATGGCGCGGAAACGAGTTCAATGGTCACTGGTACAAGGCACCTCATCTGAGCTGCCGTAGGGGCAATCACAATTTTGCTTGTGAGAATGAAAAAAGCGTTCCGGTAGCGGACGGCGCGTTCGTAAACACGAAGTGCTGGGGAAGCTTCTCTTTCGAAATCTTGAGCGGTACGGAAAAGACTGAAGCCGAAGGCTCATGGGACTATTGCGGAGGAACTGGCGGCACATCGAACGAAGATCTTGACGCTGGTCCGCGGCCCAACCACGCAACGTTGTATGAACGGTGGTGATCCAGAATCCTCGACGATGACGATCTCTTCATGACGTACTAGAGACAATCTAAGAACGGTCCGTTGGCGTCAAAAACGATCCGTTCTCCGATGTTCGTTCTGCTCCCGAAACCGGGCATGCCTGAGGATTACACGGACTCCCTAGCCGGTTCATTCCCCTACCCGACGATCGCAGGAACGCTGCCGTGCCTGAAACTGGCGGGAAGTATGTTTGTATCGTAGCTCCTCGACCAGTCAGAGCTCCGGCGGCGGGGCGGCCAGGACCTCGCGTTTGCCGACGTGGTTGGCGGCACTGACGACGCCGTCGGCCTCCATACGTTCGATGATGGTGGCGGCGCGGTTATAGCCGATCTTGAGATGCCGTTGGATGAAGCTGGTCGAGGCCTTCTGCTCCTTGGTGACCAGGAAGACGGCCTGATCGTAGAGCGCCTTGTCCTTGTCGTTGCCGGCATCGCCGCCGAACCCGCCGCCGCCCATGTCGGACGGCATCTCGAAGGCTTCCTCGGTGACATCGTCCAGATAGTCCGGTTTGCCCTGGCGGCGCAGGAAGTCAGCGACCTGCTGCACCTCGTCGTCGCCGACAAAGGGACCGTGGATACGCGTCACACGACCGCCGCCGCGCATGAACAGCATGTCGCCCTTGCCCAGCAACTGCTCGGCGCCCTGCTCACCCAGGATGGTGCGGCTGTCGATCTTGCTGGTGACGTGGAAGCTGACCCGGCACGGGAAGTTGGCCTTGATGGTGCCGGTGATGACGTCGACCGACGGGCGCTGGGTCGCCATGATCAGGTGAATGCCGGCGGCGCGCGCCATCTGCGCCAGGCGCTGGATCGCGCCTTCGATATCGCGCCCGGCGACCAACATCAGGTCGGCCATCTCGTCGACCACGACGACGATATAGGGCAGCGGCTTGTCGGCGATGACCTCTTCCTCGAACACCGGCTCGCCTGAATCGGTGTTGAAGCCGGTCTGCACCGTGCGGGTCAGTTCCAGGCCCTTGGCCTGGGCCTCGGCGACGCGCTTGTTGAAACCGTCGATGTTGCGGACGCCGATCTTCTGCATGGCGCGGTAACGGTTTTCCATCTCGCGCACGGTCCACTTGAGCGCGACAACCGCCTTGCCCGGCTCGGTCACGACCGGCGCCAGAAGGTGCGGGATGTCGTCATAGACCGACAGCTCCAGCATCTTCGGATCGATCAGGATCAGGCGGCATTCGTCCGGCGTCATCTTATAGAGCAGCGACAGGATCATCGCGTTGATCGCCACCGACTTGCCTGAGCCCGTGGTGCCGGCGACCAGCAGATGCGGCATGTGGGCGAGGTCTTCGACCACCGGCGCGCCGGAGATATCCTTGCCCAGCGCGATCGGCAGTTTGGAGCCGGCCTTCTTATAGATCTGGGCTTCCAGCAGTTCGCGCAGCGCCACGGTCTCGCGGTCGGCGTTGGGCAGTTCGATGCCCAGCACCGTGCGCCCCGGCACGACGGAGACGCGCGCCGAAATGGCGCTCATGTTGCGTGCGATATCGTCGGCCAAGCCGATCACGCGACTGGCGCGGATGCCGGCTTCCGGTTCCAGCTCATAAAGTGTCACGACGGGACCCGGGCGGACCTCGTCGATCTCGCCGCGAATGCCAAAGTCCTGCAGCACGCCTTCCAGCAGACGGGCGTTCTGCTCCAACCCTTCGTCATCGACGGCGTTGCGCGACTTGGGATCGACATCGGTCAACAGCTCGAGCGGCGGCACGGTGACGACACCATTGCCGTCAAGCGCCAGACTGGTCTGCGTCGGCTTCCGGCGCTTCGGTTTCTTGGCGGTGTCCTTGCGCGGGCGCACGCGGCGTTTGCGCGGCGGTGCTTCGACCGCGACTTCCTCTTCGATCTCCTCCTCGTCGTCGTAAACGTTGGCTTCCGGTTCGTCCTCGAACTCTTCCTCGTCCTCCAGGTAGGACTCGTCGTCCTCTTCCTCGTCTTCTTCCCGGTTTCGCTCGGGCAGCCGGTCGTAAAGGCCGCGCAGGAAAACGACGGTGATGACCGAGCCGCGCCACAGACCGTGTGCTGCGGTGGTCGACAGCAGCCAGATGCCGCTGACCGCCCGGCGCACATCGTCGCGCGGCAGACCGGCGGCAACAACAAACAAGCCGATGCCGAGCAGACCGAAACCGAGGGCAAGCCAGGTCAGGCCAAGAAACGAGACGGCACCGATCGTGACCAGAACACCGTAGAGTGTCGCGCCGAGAATGCCGCCGGGACCGACGCTGAACGGCCAGTCGGCGGGCCAGCCGGTCATCTGAAAAGCGAGCGCCAGGATCGCCGTCGCCAGTGGCAGGGCGAACAATCCAAGCCACGGGCGCGCCAGATGCTGATGGGCCATCAAGCGCCATGCCCAGGCGGCGAGCACCAGGACCGGCACGACGACGGCAAAGCCGATCCACGAAAACAGAATGTCCGCGCCATAGGCGCCGGGCCGTCCCATCAGATTGGCGACGCCGCCTGAGGTCGCATGGTTGAACGACGGATCGTTGGCGTCATAGCTCAACAACGCCAGGGCGAGCGCGAGCGCCAGGATGCCGATGATCAAACCGGCGCCCTGAACGGCGCGCCGCTTGAGATAAGCGGCGACCTGTTCGGGCATCAAACGAAAGCGAGGTGCGGCGGCGCTGCGGCTTGCCATGGGTGACCTCCTCTAGAGCACTGCTTTGTAAGCTGGCATCTCCGGCCCACTCCCCCGCCCGACCACCCATGGCAGCATCCTCAGGGTGGTCGGGCGGGGGAGTGGGCCGGCACCGGCTTTCTGCATGCAGGCATGCATGCCTAAAGAACCTCTGCGAGGCGGGTCAGCGCCTCGTGCGTGGTCTCGATATCGTTGACCAAGGCGACCCTGATATAGGACTGGGCCGGGTTCGGTTCGCCGGGTGTGGTTGCCGCCAGATAGGCGCCGGGCAATACCTTGACGGCGGCCTTCGACCAGAGCGTGCGCGCGGCTTCCTCACCGTCGCCGACATCAAGCCACAGAAAGAAGCCGCCGGGTGGGCGGAAAAACCCAAAGCGGTTGCCCAGGATCCTCTCGGCGATGTCGATCTTCTCGCGGTAGAGCGCGCGGTTGGCCTCGACATGGTCTTCCTCGCGCCACAGCAGCTCGGCGGTGTCATAGGCGGCGAACGAACTGGAGGCCGCCGCGTACTTTCTCAAGCGGACAAACGCCTTGATGAAGTCGGGATCGCCGGCGACGAAACCGGAGCGAAGCCCGGGCACGCTGGACCGCTTGGAGAGGGAATGGAAGGCGATGACGTTCGTGAGATCATTGTCTTCGGCACAGATCTCCAGCGCGCTCGGCGGCGGCGTCTGGTCGTAGATCTCGGCGTAACACTCGTCGCTCGCCAGAATGAAGTCGTGGCGGCGTGCCAGATCGACGGCCCGGCGCAGATAGTCGCGGTCGGCGATCGCCCCTTGCGGGTTCGCGGGCGAGCACAGATAGAAAAGTGCCGTGCGGTCGAGCAGATCCGAGGACAGGCTGTTGAGATCGGGCAGGAAACCGCTGTCGGGCCCGCACTCCAGATAGATCGGCTCGGCGCCCGCGCTCAACGCGCCGCCCTTGTAGGGCTGGTAGAACGGGTTGGGCATCAAGACGGCGGGTTTCTTGCCGGCCTTTGCCGTCGGCACGGCGGCCAGCGCGATCATGAACAGCGCCTCGCGGGTGCCGGCGACCGGCATCACGTGGCGGCCGGGATCGATGAACCCATCGGGCAGCGAAAAGCGCCGGGTGAGCCAGGCGGTGATGGCCTCGCGCAGGCCCGGTGTGCCCTCGATCGGGGGATAGCGCCCGTAATCGTCGAACCGGCTGGCGAGCGCATCCCGTGCGATCTCCGGCACGCCATGTTTTGGTTCGCCCATCCACATCGGGATCGCCGTCTCGCCGTCCGGCAGCGGCAGATCGGCGATCAACGCGTCGAGCCGCGGGAACGGGTAGTCGGTCAGCTCGTCCAGGCGATCACTGATCATCAAGGTTTCCGCTGTGTTGAACGGCCGGGAACACTAACACGTCGCGGACTTCTGATGCAAAAGACCGTTTGGAGTCCGTTGCTTACGGGCGAATCTTCGACTCAGTGTTGACAAATGGGCACAGATGGGCGCAATAGGGTATAGATTGTGGTTCGACGCCATCAAACCGCCATATCTTGTATTAAACTGCGGCCTGCAGGGCGCTATCGGGGGTACGGGGAAGCGATGAAGGGTTTCCGAAGAGTCGTAAGTTTTCTGGCGGCGCCGCTCGCTGTCGTCTTTTTTGTCACTTCATCCGGTCTGACCGGCGCCTATGCGGGCCTGGTTACGACCGAAGAAGCCACCCAGCAGCATGATACGTCGCTCGACCGCGACGCGCTTCTAAGCCTCATAGAGCGCGAGGATGTCCGCCAGGAGCTGATCGCCAACGGCGTTGATCCGGCCGAAGCCGCGGCTCGCATTGCCGCACTGAGCGACGACGAGCTCAGCCAGATCATGGACAAGATCGACGAACTCCCGGCCGGCGAGAGCGCGCTCGGCGTTATCGTTGGTGCTGCGTTGATCGTCTTTCTGGTGCTGCTGCTGACCGACATCCTGGGGTTCACCGATGTCTTTCCGTTCACCAAGTAGGGGCCGTTGCCGCATCGCGGCATAGGGGGTCAGGGCGTGAAGCCGGTCGCTGGGTTGAGTGGCCGGCTTCTTGCTGTGTGGCCGCTTGTCCTGTTTTTGCTGGCCGCCTGTGCCGGCACGCCACAAAGCGACCGGCTGCTGGCCGGCGGATCGACGGCCGATGCTCTGCCTGTTCGTGCCGAGGTGGCGGACGTGCCGTTCTTCCCGCAGGAAGAGCGTTATTGCGGGCCGGCGTCGCTCGCCATGGTGCTGGCCTGGGGCGGCATCGCGACCGATCAGGTAACGGTCGGCGAGGAGATCTATACGCCGGGACGCGAGGGCACGCTGGTCAGCGACGTCTTGGGCGGTGCGCGGCGTCACGGACGGCTTGCCGTGCCGGTCAACAACCTCGACGCCTTGCTGGCCGAGATCGCCGCCGGACACCCGGTCATCGTCTTTCAGAACCTCGGCTTGGACTGGTACCAGCAGTGGCACTTCGCGGTGGCCATCGGCTACGACCTGGAGGCCGGCACGCTGACGCTGCACTCTGGCCTCGACGAGCGGCGGGTGACACCGCTCGGCACGTTCGAGCACACCTGGCGGCGCGGCGACTACTGGGCGCTTGTCGTGTTGCCGCCCGATGCGTTGCCGGCGTCGGCGAACGAGGAACAGGTCGTCGACGCGGCGCTCGCGATCGAGCGCCTGGGCCTGACCGGTGATGCGGCGCAAGCGTACGCTGCCCTTGTCGAGCGCTGGCCCGCGAACGGCACGGCCTGGCTCGGTCTCGGCAACACCGCCTATGCGATGGGTGATCTCTCCGGCGCGGCCGATGCCTTCGGTCGCGCAACCGTAGCCGATCCCGGTTTCGGCGCGGCCTGGAACAATCTGGCCGTGGTCCTGTCAGAGCAAGGGCATCGCGATGCCGCCATCGAGGCGGCCGAAACGGCAATCGCCACGGGCAGCGGCGATCTCGACGAATATCGCCGCACGCTCAGCGAGGTCAGTGCGGGAACCTAGGCGAGGTGAATCCACGTTCAAATCTGGCGCGAGCCCCCTCACCCTGCTCCGGCTAAGGCTCTGACGAGCCCAACCCTTCGCTGCCCTCTCCCTCGCCGGGGAGAGGGATAAAGAGACGACGATCCGTTTCTCCCTCTCCCCGGCGAGGGAGAGGGTTGGGGCGAGGGGGTTAGCGCGGCAGCGCAAAAAATTGGCAGCGGCGCGCGTGTTCGTTCAGGCGCGGCGGTGATTGCCGGTTAGTCACCCGGTTTCAGGTTCTCTGTGTCCAGCGCTTGGCGCAATGCGTCGTAATCGGCCAGCCCCAGCGCCTCGCCGATGCGTTCCCGCCATGCGTCGTCGAACGCCGCCGCCAGTTCGGCGCTCAACATCGCGCGATGACCGCCGACCTCGCCGGTGCGCACCTTGTTCGACTCGCCGTCCGGCGGCAGGCCGGCGATGGCGTCACGCGCCTCGCGCAGCAGGTGATCGTCAAACTGCCCGGCGTGGGTTTGCATGAAGGCAAGGCTGGAATGCTCGATGGCGATGTCGATGGCGGGCGACGCCGGGTCGATACCCATGAAGGCCGCGACATCGCGCACGGCGCCGGCGGGATCGTCCTTCATGTCCTCATAGGTCAGGAACAGCGTGTCGTCGTCTTGCCGCTTGGGCCACCACGACGCGAAGTGGGACCATATGCCGCGATCGACCTCGCTGCCGAGGATCTCGCGGCGCACGAAGTCGTCGATCGAAATGGCGCCGGCTTCAAAGAACCAGCCTTCGGAGAAGCGGAAGAGCGAGACCGCAATGTCCTTGGGTTCGCGGGTGATATAGATGTAGCGGCAGCCCTTCGGCACGTCGTCCCAGTTGAGATGGCTCTTATAGGCGCGCGGCGGCGCGGCCTGCTCGGCCTCGATGTCGAGACCAGTATCGTGCGCGATCTCGATCCACGGCACGACAGCGGTGATTTCCGAAAAACCCATATCGCCGCCGGTGCGCAGCTGATGCACGATCTGCTGCATCCACGTGGTACCGGCTTTGGCATAGGTCGAAATGATGATGTCGTCGGGCCGCGGTTTGAAGGCGAGACCGCGCTCGTGGCTCTCCCGCGAAAAGTAAAGCGCGGCAACCGCGTCCATCTCCTCGAACGTCGTGGGTCGTCGTACCGCCATACCCTCTCCCGGTTCCCTGATGCGGCGCAAGAAGACACCGGCCGGCGGCGTGATGGCAAGCGGCAATGGTCTTGGTTGGGTGGCGTCCCGCCGGCCAGCGACGGGACGCCACGCTGGCTTGAGCGGATCGTGGTCAGGTGGAACCGGGTGACGGTTCAACCTGACCACGTGAATCCGTTCTAACTGTTATGTATAGAGCAGATTCACCTGCCTTGACGGAATCACGAAGCGATTCCGTCAAGGCAGGATCTGCTCTAAGCCGTCACCGAGTCCCGGCCGAACTCCGGATAGGCGGCCATGCCGAGCTCGACCTGATCGAGGCCCGCGACCTCATCGTCGGCGCTGACCCGCAGCCCCACCGTCACCTTCAAGGCGAACCAGACGAGCGCGCTGGCGGCGGCGACAAACGCGCCGATGGCGACAACGCCGATTGCCTGGACGGCAAAGCTTGCCTCGGCATTGGTCAGCGGCACCGCCATGGTGCCCCAGATGCCGGCGAAGAGATGGACCGGAATGGCGCCGACCACATCGTCGATCTTCAATCGGTCGAGCAAGGGGACGCCGGCGGCGACGATCAGCGCGCCGATGCCGCCGATGACGATGGCCTCGCCGATGGTCGGTGTGTCCGGGCCGGCGGTGATGCTGACCAGGCCGGCGAGCGCGCCGTTCAGCACCATGGTCAGATCGACCTTGCGGTAGACCAGTTGGGTGGCGACCGCTGCGGCGACAACGCCACCGGCCGCCGCCATGCCGGTATTGGCGAAGATGTTCGCCATGGCCGCCGCGTCGGCTGCTGAGCCCAGTGCCAGCTGCGAGCCGCCGTTAAAGCCGAACCAACCGAGCCACAGGATAAAGGTGCCGAGCGTCGCCAGCGGCAGCGACGAGGGCGGCAGCAGGCGGATCTCACGCTTTGGCCCATACTTGCCGGCGCGCGCGCCCAGGATGATGGCGCCGGTCAGCGCCGCCCAGCCGCCGACCGAGTGGACGATCGTCGAGCCGGCGAAATCGGCGAAACCTTCTTGCGCCAGCCAGCCGCCGCCCCATTGCCACGCGCCCTGGATCGGATAGATGACCGCGGTCAGGACAACGACGAAAGCCAGGAACGGCCACAGCTTGATGCGTTCGGCCAGCGTCCCCGACACGATCGACGCGGCGGTCGCGACAAATACCATCTGGAAGAACCAGTCCGACGCCGCGGCATAGCCGCCCTCGAAGTTGCCATCGGCGATCGCGCTGTCATCGCCGACCCATGGCGCGAAGCTGCCGATCAGCCCGCCATCGACGCCGGCATACATCAGGTTGTAGCCGACCAGGTAATAGGCGATGCCGGCGATCGAGAAGAGCATGATGTTCTTGACGCAGATGGTCGCCACCGACTTGGTGCGCACCATGCCGGCTTCCAGCATGGTGAAACCGGCCGCCATCCACATGACGAGCGCGCCGTTGACCAGAAACGAAAAGGTGTTGAGCACGTAGGCCGTTTCCGCCTCGACGCCGGCATGGGCCAGGCCGGGCAGCAGGATCGCGCCGCCGAACAGAATGGCGAATGCCCTTCGCCCTAATTTGGTTGTCATCGAAAACCTCCCAGGTTTGCCGTGTACCCGCGTACGGGCACGTTCCCGGAAGACTCCCTTTTCAAACGGCGTGCCATTCTGCTGCGCCGCAACAAATAGAGCTATATCAATGCGTTAGGATTCAGCATGTCACCGTCCCTGACGCATTTGCCCGCCGATTAGGCAACCGTCTGCCTATCCAGGCAGCACCGCTCAGCCCGTCTCGCCGGCCAGGCGCCGCTCGCGGTGCCAGACGTAAAGGCCGCTGCCAACGATGATGGCGATGCCCAGCCAGGTGATGGCGTCAGGGAAGTCGCGCCAGATCAGATATCCCAGGATCGTGCCGCCGATAATCTCGACATAGGCGAACGGCGCCAGCAAGGAGGCGGGCGCATGGGCATAGGCGCGGATGGTGAAGCCGTTGCTGCTTGCCGACAGCACCGCGACGACGACGAGGCCGAGCCAGATCACCGGCGTCGGTCCCTGCCAGTAGAACGGCGAACTCACGACAAGCACGACGAAACCGACGATGGCGCCCCAGAACATCATCGTGCCGGTACCCTCGTGGGGCGCCAGCAGCCGCGTGATCACGGCATAGACGGAAAAGAAGCAGACCGCGCCCAGCGGCAGCAGCGCGGGCCAGCCCATGCCGCCGTCGAAGGTCGGCCGGATCATGATGAGCGCGCCGGCCAGTCCGAAGGCGCATGCCAACCAGCGGCGCGGGCCGACCTTCTCCTTCAAGACAAGAGCAGCGAGCGCGGTGACCACCAGGGGCCCAAGCATGATGATGGCGATGACATCAACGAGCGGCAGCAGACCGAGGCCTGAGAAGAAACAGATGGCGCTCGCGAACTGGCAACAGGAACGCACGAGCTGCAGGCCGGGCCGTCGGGTCTTGACCAGGCGCGCCAGATTGGTCGTGCGTGAGATGAACGGCACGGCACCGATCATCGCGGCGGCTTGAAACAGCGCGACCTGAAACACCGGGACCTGTTCGATGGTGAGTTTGGCGACCGCGTCGGAACAATTGATCAGGATCAGCGCCGTCAGCATCAGCAGGATGCCGATCATGTGCGGGTGGCGTCCGGCGCCGGTCACGATGTCGCCGTGCACGGTCTCCGGCGGCGGAAGATCAGGGTGAGTCATGATGTCACGTTGTCAGTCGAACGCGCGAAGCGTGTCATAACGGCCACGTCGATACAGGAGAATCTCACGTAGAAGCACGCCTCCTGGGATCACAAAAAGTAGAAAGAACGATGTGTGCTGCGAGAGGACGCTCCAAGTTGGAAAGCCCAACATTGGAAAATGTATGTAGTAGAGATCTCGCACATTGATGGCCGCCAGCATTGCAAATTCAACTAGGGCAACTTTCGGCAACGTCGTCATAACAAGCGCCCGAAACCATAGCGAACGGACGACTGCAAGTATTACGGCAGCGGCAACGATCAACGTCGTGTCGATTTCAAAGGGGCCGACGGTGTCGAGTGTCATGATGATTAGAAGCGCAACACCGGTCGCCAACGCATCCCAAAAAAGCAGCGGTGCCACCGACCGTGTGCGTGCCAAACCTCGACCGAGTACGAGGTATACGATGAACGCCACAATGGCGAACCAGACATAGGGAGATGTTGCCGTTGCGCGAGCGTACAGGCAGAACACCGACGGCGCGTTCTGAACCCCGTAGAGCCAAACAGCCGGTGTCACAAACACTGTCAGCGCAAGCAAAGCGATCAGCGCTGCCCCAAGTGTCACACCCGACGGTCGTTCGTCCAAAAAACGGCGTGACACACACATGGCAACAAGGGGCACGAGACCGATAAAGAGCCACGCAAAGCCGGACCTGATCACCGCTTCATAGAGACATACAAGGAAGACGATGCGAGACGCCATCCAGGATGTCATGGCCAGTGGCGCACCTGGCCAAACCATGTCTTGAAACCCGGTCCTCAATGCGAGCACCATCGCCAGAATGACTGAGCCAGCCATTCCGCCCGCAATCCAATTCAGGCCATCGATTTGCACATTCGCCAATGCGAGCGACGTATGACCACCGCAAAACAAGAGGGTGGCAAGCAATGCGATTGCTAGACCGCCAATAGGTGGGTAGCGCCACCAAGGTATCCGGCTGGACTCTGTTTGCTCGCCCGACACAAGCTAACCGAAAGCTGTCGTCACGGCTGTTGACCAGCGAGCGCGACTTCGATCGCCTTGCCCAGGCGCAGAAGAGAGGCTTCTTGGTTGGCGCGCTGCATGACCATCAGGCCGGCTGGCAGGCCCAGGTCGTCGCGGCCACAGGGCAGTGTCAGCGCGCAGAGCTTCAAGAGATTGCCGGGCGTCGTGTTGCGCAGGGTGCCGCGGTTGGCGTGGCGGTAGGCCCGCTCATCGTCGATCAGATCGGCAATCGGCGGCGGGCTGATCGGCACGGTCGGGGCGATCATCGCATCCCACCCGGCAAGCCGCCGGTACATGACATCCTGCACGGCCTTCAATTCATTCTGCATGCGCACGAGATCGTAGCCGGCGAGCTTGGTGCCGTCGCGGAAGCGCGGCAGCATGTTGGCGTAGATCAGGTCGGGTTTTTCTTCGACCAGATCGCCCCAGCAGGCATAGGCCTCGACGGTGACGACGCCACCACCCTTGCCCATGATCTGGACGGCCTGGTCGATCTCGTCGACCTGCTCCCAGGTCACCGTGGCGCCGGCGCGCTCCAGGGCTTCGACACCGGCGCGCACGGCGCGCTCGATGCCCGGATCTATATCGACCCAAAGTCCGTTCGTGGGCGCCAGGAACCGTTTGCCTTTCAGCGAGGCGCCGGCCAGATCGGCGGCCTTGCGGCCGCTCAGAACCGACCACACCGCGTTGGCATCGGCGACGTCGCGGGTCAGCGGGCCGATCGTATCCAGGCTGGGCGACAGCGGCAGGATGCCGTCCAGGGTGAGATCGCCGGCGGTTGTCTTGAGCCCGACCACACCGTTGAGCGACGCCGGGATGCGGACCGACCCGCCGGTGTCCGACCCGATGCCCGCGGGCGCCAGGCCGCGCGCGACGGAGACCGCGGCGCCGGACGACGATCCGCCGGGGATGCGCGCGACCGTGTCGTCATGGGCGTTGGGCGGGGTGCCATAGGTCGTGTTGATGCCGAGACCGGAAAACGCGAACTCCGTCAGGTTCGTCTTGCCCAGGCACACCGTGCCGGCCCGTGTGGCGCGCGCCAGGAGCGTCGCGTCATGCTCGGGCACGCGGCCCTGCAGCGCGCGCGCGGCGCCGTTGGTCTCGACGCCCGCCGTGTCGACCAGGTCCTTCCACGACAGCGGCACGCCATCGAGCGGCCCGCGCCGCTGGCCCGCCTGGGCGCGCGACCGCGCCGCGATGGCTTCAGCGCGCGCGCGCTCCGGCGTCAGGCGCAGGTAAACCAGATGATCGGGATCGTCGGCGGCAATGCGATCGAGAAAGTGGTCGGCCAGCGCCACCGGGTCGATGGCGCCGCTTCCGACGCCCTCGCCCAGTTCCAATGCCGTCATGTCGTGCCAGGCCTCGGCCATCGGCGCCCCTCTCGTTTTGCTTGTGCGGATTCACCTGCCTTGATGTCACCGCGAAGCGATTCCATCAAAACAGGATCTGCTCTAGGTCGCCAATCTAGTCTGCCCCGGTTGTTCTGGACAATGCGTCGTGGCGTGACGATGTTTCCCTTATGGATGTTTCGAACCGACCTGACACCGATATCGCCATCGTTGGCGGTGGCCTGAACGGTCTGACGGCGGCCGTGGCGCTGGCCGGCGCCGGCTTCGACATCACGCTGATCGACCGGCTTGATCCCCGCGAGACGCTGGACGCCGGGTTTGACGGGCGCGTCTCGTCGATCGCCTGGAGCTCCAAGGTCATGCTGGAGACCATGGGTGTCTGGCAGGGGGTCGCCAGGGAGGCCGAGCCGATCCTGGAAATCCGGGTTTCCGACGGCAACGCGCCGCTTTTCCTGCACTACGACCACCGGGATGTCGGCGATCACCCGCTTGGTTTTATCGCCGAGAACCGCACCCTGCGCCGCGCGCTGATCGACCGGGTGGCAAGCCTCGACAACATTCAGATCAAGGCGCCACACAGCGTGGCGGCGATGGAGCGGGGGCCTGAAACCGCCACCGTGAGCCTTGCCGATGGCAGCGCTATCAGCGCGCGTCTGGTGATCGCCTGCGACGGCGCGTTATCGCCGGTGCGCGCCATGGCGGGCATTCGCCATATCCGTCACGCCTATGGCCAGACCGGGATTGTCACGACCGTGCTGCACGAACGGCCCCATCGCAGCATCGCCCATGAGCGTTTCTTGCCGGCCGGCCCGTTCGCCATCCTACCCCTGCCCGGCAACCGCTCGTCGCTCGTGTGGACCGAAGCCGACGACATCGCCGAACGGATCGTGGCGCTCGATGACGACGCGTTTCTTGAGGAGCTCATGTGGCGCTTCGGCGATTTTATGGGGACCCTTCAGCCGACCGGGCCACGCTGGTCCTATCCGCTCACCCTGGTCCATGCGGAACGTTATGCCGATCACCGGCTGGCGCTGGTGGGCGATGCCGCCCATCTGATCCATCCGATCGCCGGCCAAGGCTATAACCTCGGCCTGCGCGATACCGCTGCCCTGGCCGAGGTCCTGGCCGATCGGCGCCGGCTCGGTCTGGAGCCCGGCCATATGGACGGCCTCGAGCGTTACGCCCGCTGGCGCCGGGTCGACAACCTCATGTTGATCGCCGTCACAGACAGTCTTAACCGTTTGTTCTCGAACGATCTGGCGCCGATCAGGCTGGCGCGGGACCTCGGGCTGGCCGCTGTTAACCAATTGCCGCCTCTCAAAAAACTTTTCATGCGCCATGCGATGGGAACCGTCGGCCATCTTCCGCGGCTGCTGCGCGGCGAGGTGCTCTGACGGCCTGCCGCTAACCGGTTGATTACCAACGCTTATGACGAATTGACCAGTCGTCACCAATCGAAATGAGCAGCCTCATTACCGATTAGGGCGCGTGCGTTCGCCGATGAGCGGCGCGGGCGGCCGGATAAATGTATCCAAAGTGTTATCGCGACACGGCCGACCCCCTCGAAACCTCCGCGCCGCGATAAAGGTTAAGCATCATCGACCTCCTTGATGCGTCCAGCGGCCCACCCAGCCAACCGGCGCATCGCAGATCAGAACCGGACCCGAGCCTCCCCCGACCCCAAACCCCACCGGTCCTGGTCTTTCTTCAGACGCCGCTCCCTGCCCCAAGGGAGCGGCGTCATTTTTTTGGTCACTGGGTTTGACCTTCCAGCAACGGGAGGCCTTAGCGTGCTGGTCTTGTTGCGACTGCAAGGGTCAGAAAGTCATGTTTTTTCGTCTTGGCGCAGCCGCGCTTGCGTTGGTCGGCGCCGCTTTCAGTGCCGTCGTCGCGCTTTCGGGCGAACACGAAGTCGACGTGGTCGTGCCGTCCTTGTCGGGGCCGGCGCTTGAGGGCCAAGCCGTGTTCGAGCAATTCTGCGCCGAATGCCACGGGGCAACCGCCGGCGGCACCGAAAAGGGTCCGCCCCTGGTCCATCCGCTCTACAATCCCGGCCACCACGGTGACATGGCGTTCGTACGGGCTGCGCAACAGGGTGCGCGCGCCCACCACTGGGGTTTCGGCGACATGGATCCGGTGCCTGATGTCACCGATCAGGATCTGTTCCTCATCATTCGTTATGTCCGCGCCCTACAGGAGGCCAACGGCATCCACTGAATGGACTTTTTTGCCGTAGAGCCTTGACCTTCCAGTTACTGGAAGTCCCACTTACACTGGGTTCATCGGGACCACAGAACGACAGCGGAGGGTCCGGTCATGATACCCAGCATTCGATTTTCAGGATGGTTGGCGGCGACGGCGGTTTTGGCCGCGCCCGCCTTGGCCTGGGCCGATTACGGTGATGGCCAACATATGATGTGGGGCGGCGGCATGGGTGGCCTGTTCGGTATCGTCATGATGCTGATCATGGTGGCCCTCATCGCGGCGGTGGTCGCCTTGATCTGGCGCGCGATCAATCCGGGCAAGTCGCAGACAACGAGCGACGATTCGGCGCTTGGGATTTTGAAGGAGCGCTACGCAAGGGGCGAGATCGACAAGCAGGAATACGAGGAACGGCGTCGGATTCTCAAGGCATGAGTGGCCTGACCATCGGACAGGCGGCCGAATATTCGGGTCTGCCGGCCAAGACGATTCGTTTCTACGAGGAGATTGGCCTTGTCGAACCCGCGCACCGGACCGACAACGGTTATCGCGTCTATTCCGATGCGGATCTCCACGTCCTGCGTTTTGTCGAGCGCGCGCGGCGCCATGGATTTACTGTCGATGACTGTCGCCAGCTCCTGGCGCTCTATCGCGACCGTGATCGCTCGAGCGGCGAGGTCAAGTCGCTGACGCAAAAACGTATTGCTGAGATCGACGGTAAGATTGAGGAGCTCATGTCGATGCGCCGCGCCCTCGCGGACCTGGCCACGCGCTGCCATGGTGACAGCCGACCAGATTGTCCGATTCTGGACGATCTGGCTGAGGGCGATGACGGTGTATGATGTCCGGCACGATGCCTGTAGTGGGCACGCAGCTGGAAAGCAGACGCACCATGTATGCCACATGCATCCTGACATCGTTCAAGACGGACCGGGAACTTGTCCGGAATGCGGAATGGCGTTGAAGAGTTCGGTTGCACCGCCACCACCGCCAGCGGCAGCCATTTACACCTGTCCCATGCATCCCGACGTGCGCCAAGAAGGTCCCGGCACCTGTCCTGATTGCGGCATGGCGCTGGAGCCGGAGGCACCGGTCACCGCGACGGTGACCCGTTACACCTGTCCGATGCATCCAGAGATCATCCGCGATGGGCCCGGCGACTGTCCGATCTGCGGCATGGCGCTGGAACCGATGGCGGTCACCGCCGAACAGCCGCCCAATCCGGAGCTGATCGACTTCACCCGCCGTTTCTGGATCGGCCTGGTGCTTGGCCTGCCTGTGCTCCTGCTGGAGATGGCGGCCCATGTCGGCATGCCGGTCCACGACGTGATTGACGCGCGCACGTCCCAGTGGGTCCAGGGCGTGTTGGCGACACCGGTCGTCCTGTGGTGCGGCCTGCCGTTCTTCCAGCGCGGCTGGCGGTCGATCGTGACCCGGCGTCTCAACATGTTCACGCTGATCGCGATCGGCACCGGCGCGGCCTATGCCTACAGCGTCTTCGCGCTGCTTTTCCCGAATGCCTTTCCGTCGGAATTTCAGACATCGGGCGGCACCGTGCCCGTCTATTTCGAAGCCGCCGCCGTCATCATCGTGCTGATCCTGTTGGGTCAGGTGCTGGAGCTGAGGGCGCGCGAGCGGACCGGCAACGCGTTGCGCAGTCTGCTTGATCTCGCGCCGCGCACGGCACGGCGTCTGGTCGATGGCGGTGATGATGAAGAAGTGCCGCTGGACCAGGTCGTGGCCGGCGACCTGTTGCGTGTTCGGCCGGGCGAGAAGGTGCCGGTCGACGGCGAAGTCACCGATGGCCGCAGCAACGTCGATGAGTCCATGGTGACCGGCGAGCCTGTGCCGGTGACGAAGCAGGCCGGCGACCTTGTCATCGGCGGTACGGTCAACGGCGAAGGCGGGTTTGTCATGCGCGCTACCGGCGTCGGATCCGACACCATGCTGGCGCAGATCGTCACCATGGTTGCCAAGGCGCAACGCAGCCGTGCGCCGATCCAGGGTGCTGCCGACAAGGTCGCCGGCATCTTTGTGCCGGGCGTCGTCGCCATCGCGGCGATCGCATTCGTTGCCTGGATGATCTGGGGTCCGGCACCCCGTTTCGACTATGCCCTGGTTGCCGCCGTCTCTGTCTTGATTATCGCGTGCCCCTGTGCGCTCGGCTTGGCGACGCCCGTCTCGATCATGGTCGGTACGGGACGCGGCGCCCATATGGGTGTCTTGATTCGCGATGCCGAGTCCCTCGAGCGCTTCGAGAAGGTCGACACCCTGGTGGTCGACAAGACCGGTACGGTGACGGAGGGACGGCCGCAGCTGGTCTCTGTCGTCGCAGTCGGCGCGGCCGATGAGAACGAGTTGCTGCGGCTTGCCGCGAGTTTGGAGCGTGCCAGCGAACATCCTCTGGCCGCGTCGATCGTCGCGGGCGCACGCGAACGCAATCTCGCCTTGGCCGAGGCAACGAACTTCGAGTCCGTGACCGGGCAGGGTGTCACCGGCCAGGTCGATGGCCACCGCGTCGCGCTCGGTAATGTCAAGCTGCTGGACGGCCTGGGCATTGCATCGGACGCGCTGGCGACACGGGCGGCCGATGACCGCGCGCGCGGCGAGACCGTCATGCTTGTCGCCATCGACGGCGAGGCGGCCGGGCTGATCGGTGTTGCCGACCCCATCAAACAGACCAGCGCCGCCGCGCTCGATCAACTGTCAGCCATGGGAATTCGCATCGTCATGCTGACCGGCGATACGGAAGCGACCGCCAAGGCGGTCGCGGCCAAGCTGCCGATCGACGAGGTGATCGCCGACGTGCTGCCGACCGAGAAAGGCGCGGTGATCGAACGGTTGCGCGGCGAAGGCCGGGTGGTCGCCATGGCCGGCGACGGCGTCAACGACGCGCCGGCGCTGGCCGAGGCCGCTGTCGGTATCGCCATGGGTACCGGCGCCGATGTCGCCAAGGAAAGCGCCGGCATCACCCTGGTCAAGGGCAACCTGGATGGCATCGTACGTGCCCGCCACCTGAGCCACGCGGTGATGGCGAACATCCGTCAGAACCTGTTCTTCGCCTTTATCTATAACGGCCTGGGCGTGCCGATCGCCGCCGGTCTGCTCTATCCCTTCTTCGGCATTCTGCTGAGCCCGATGATCGCCGCGGCCGCCATGAGTCTGAGCTCGGTATCGGTCATCTCGAACGCGTTGCGGTTGAAGACGGTCAAGCTCGACGGTTGAAGGCGGCAACCGCCATGCTGAAGGATGTGATTCGGCAAGGCGGCTCAACCTTGCCCCGCCCCGTCCCATCGGCGCATAATCAGGCGTCCCAGAGCCGAACCATCCAGATGGCGTCGCCAAGCGATGGTATCTTGGCTGTTGATTTGCTCTAACCCATTGACGTCGTTGAGATTTGCACGGCTTGGCACGAGCCGTGATCCGATCAAGCGGAGAACATCATGACCGATATCGACATTCGTCCGATCGACCACGCTTCGGCTTGGAAAGGCAGTGATTTCAAGGGCCCGGACGATTTTGCGTTCGACCTTCAGCCGCGCCACCTGGATGCCTTCAAGGCTGTGATCGCGCGGGCCAATCACGCTGGCGTTGGCCTCCAGGAGCTCGGGCCTGAGCATGTCGCCATGCCGGAAATTGAAGATGACCTTCTCTCTATCCGCGACGAACTGATGGAGGGACGCGGTCTGATCGTTCTGCGCGGCTTCCCGGTCGAGACCATGAGCGAGGCTGATCTGGGCATTGTCTACTGGGCGATCGGCACCTATTTCGGCCGCGGCGTCGCGCAAAGCCCGATGGGTGACCGGCTGGGTTATGTCACCGATGTTTCGGAGCCGGGCAAGCGCGAGCGCGGCTATCGAAGCGCCATGGAGCTTCGCCTGCATACGGATTCCGACGACATCGTCGGCCTGATGTGCATTCGCCAGGCCAAGAGCGGCGGCATGAGCCGGTTGACCAGCTCGGTCGCCATCCACAACGAAATCGCCGCGACAAGGCCCGATCTGTTGCCACCCCTCTACGAAGGTTTTCACTATCACTGGTTCGGCGAACAGCCGCCCGGCGAAGGTGTCGTCACCGACTACAAGATCCCGGTGTTCTGTCGTGAAGGCGGAAAGCTGTCGTGCTGTTTCCTGCGCGAGTTCATCGACATGGGCGCCGAAGAGCTGGGCGAGCCGCTGAGCGAGCAACAGGTCGAAGCGCTCGACTACTTCGAGACCGTCGCCAATCGTGACGACATCGTCTTGACCTATCGGCTTGAGCCCGGCTGGACGTCGTTCATCAACAACTACACCGTCTTGCATTCGCGAACCGGTTTCGAAGACTGGCCCGAGCAGGAACGTCGCCGGCTGCTGTTCCGCTTGTGGCTGAAAGCAGACCCGCCGCGGCCGGTGCATCAGAACCTGCGCCGCTATTACGGTGACGACGGCATGCATGTCGACGGACGCGATCACACGTATTTCGAACCCGATCGCGCCAGCGCCTGATCCCCTGACCCGGTTTGCGGCATCCCCCCTCGCCGCGTCGCGTTTCACTTTTCCTATCCGCCAGCGAGGTGTGGTCATGGCGATCAAGAGTATCAATCCAACGACCGGTGAAACGCTTCAAAGTTTCAAGGAGCTGACGGCCGCCGAACTCGACGCCAAGCTGGCAAGCGCGGCCGAGGCGCAGGCCGCCTGGCGTCAAACCGATTTCGGTGCGCGCAGCAAGCTGATGCACGATGTCGCGAGAGCACTCGAAGCGCGGCGCGACGAGTGGGCGGCCATGATGACGGCCGAGATGGGCAAGACGTTTGTTTCTGCCAAGGCCGAAGTCGACAAGTGCGCATGGGTCTGCCGCTACTACGCGGAGAACGCCAGCGGCTTTTTGGCTGATCAGGTCATCGCGTCGGATGCCAGCCGCAGCTACGTGCGCTTTCTGCCGTTGGGTGTCGTGCTGGCGGTCATGCCGTGGAACTTTCCGTTCTGGCAACTCTTCCGGTTTGCCGCGCCCGCGATCATGGCGGGCAATGCCGGCGTCCTGAAGCACGCGTCCAACGTACCGCAGAGCGCGCTCGCCATCGAGCAGGTGTTCGCCGACGCCAAGGCGCCGGAGGGTCTTTTTCAGACTCTGCTGATCGGCTCATCCAAGGTCGCGCGCGTCATCGATGACGACCGGATCGCCGCCGCGACGCTGACCGGCAGCACCGAGGCCGGTATCGCGGTCGCCGGGCGCGCCGGCGCCAACATCAAGAAGACCGTGTTGGAGCTGGGCGGCAGCGACCCCTTCATCGTCATGCCCTCGGCCAGGCTCGAAGAAGCGGTGACGACGGCGGTCAAGGCGCGCACCATCAACAACGGCCAGTCCTGTATCGCGGCTAAACGTTTCATCGTGCACAAGGACGTCTACACGAAGTTCAAGAACGAGTTCGTCAAGGCGATGAAGGCACTGAAGGTCGGCGATCCCATGGATGCGGCCACGGATATCGGCCCGCTCGCGACGCAACAGGGCGTGGACGATGTCGACAGCCAAGTGAAGGCCTCGGTGAAAGCCGGCGCCAAGGCGCTGTGCGGCGGCGCGCCGATCAAGGGCGACGGGTTTTTCTATCCGCCGACCGTGCTCGCCGACATCCCGGAGGACGCGCCGGCGTTCGATCAGGAGGTCTTCGGCCCGGTAGCGCTGCTGCACAAGGTCAAGGATATCGACGCGGCGATCGCACTCGCCAACGCCAGCGAGTTCGGCTTGGCATCCAGCGTCTGGACCAATGACGTGTCGGAACAGCGGCGCTTCATCGACGAACTGGAAGCCGGCTCGACCTTCGTCAACGCCATGGTCGCGTCCGATCCGCGCCTGCCCTTTGGCGGTGTCAAGAAGTCCGGCTATGGCCGCGAGCTCAGCCCCTACGGCATCCGCGAGTTCGTCAACGTCAAAACGATCTATATCGGCTGACCGTCTTGCGGCCCACGGGTCCGCAGCTTAGGTTCCCCGCCCCCACCATGGCGGAGTTCCCAAACCCATGGACGACCTCCCGGTGTTCGACACCGAGCGTCTTTATCTGAGACCGCGTTCACACGACGACGTTGATGCCCTGGTCGCCATGCATGGCGATCCCGAGGTCATGCGCTATGTCGGCGACGGCAGCGTACCGAATGCTGCGGACCGACGAACGTCGGTCATCGATGGGCTGGCGGTACCGTTGCCAGCCGGGCTCGGCATCTGGAGCGTGTTTCCGCGTGACGCAAGAGACGACCTTCTGGGATCGACCTTTCTTGTGCCGTTGCCCGACACCGACCTGGTCGAAATCGGCTGGCGCTTTCACCGCGCTGCCTGGGGCCAGGGCTTTGCGACGGAAGCAGCATCGGCGGTTTTGGACTACGGGTTCGCGACACTGGGTCTCGATGAGATCGTGGCCGTTGTCTATCTGGAGAACGTGCGTTCCATCCGTGTCATGGAGAGGCTTGGGCTCAAGCCCGCCGGGACCTGCTTCGCCTATGGCAAAGACCTGCCGATCTGGCGCATGAAGCGACCTACTTGTTCTTGAAGTCCGGCTTGCGTTTGTCGTTGAAGGCGGCAAGTCCTTCTTTCAGGTCTTCGCTGGCAAAGGTGCGCTCGGTCATGTGGCGGGCGTAACCGGCCAGTTCGGTCGGGCCTTTGGGCAGGGTGCGTCCGGCAAACGCCTTCAAGGTCTCCATGACCATCGGTGCGTTGGCGGCAAGACGCGTGGCGTAATCCATGGCGGCATCCATCAGCTGATCGCCCGGCACGACGCGGTTGACGAAGCCGACCTCATAGGCGCGTTGCGCTGTCATCTTTTCGCCGACCAGCAGGAACTCCATGGCGATCTTGTGCGGGATGCGCGCCACCATGGAGGTGATGAGCCCGCCGGTGAAACCGATCTTGGCTTCGGGATAGCTGAACCACGCGTCTTCGGCGGCGACCGCGAGGTCGGCGAACTGCACGAGAACGACGCCACCGCCGACCGCAAGCCCGTTGACCGCGGCGATGATCGGCTTGTTGACCTCAATGCCGACGCCCGGCGTGTAGGGCCAGATCTCGCCGCCGTCTTTGAGATCCGCGCCGGCGGTAAAGGCGCGGCCCGCGCCGGTCAGGATAGCGACCCGGTCGTCACCGTCGTTGAAGCGATGCCAGTTCTCGACCATGGCGTCGCACACGTCCTGGTTCAGGGCGTTCAGCTTGTCCGGCCGGTTCAGCGTGATGACGGCGACCTTGTCGATGGACTCATAGAGAACGGGTTCGTCCGACATCACGGGCTCCGTTGTTGTGCGGTCTTGATGATAGGCCGCGGTGTCTTAGTCCGCGACCCCGCATCGTCGCGCTGCTCAGTGCGATCGTCTTTCGTGGAGCTTCAGGAGACCGGCGCCGGTTGCGGCTATTATCGCCAGGACGATCATCGGCAGCGGGATGAAGACGGCGGCCAGGAAACCGGCGACCAGGCCGGACAGCGATTCTGCGCCGACCTGAAGCGACTGGTTGTTGCCCAGCACCTGGCCTTGTTCGTCCTCGCCGACGGCAAAGGACAGCACCGCCGTGCAAGTCGGCAGGCAGACGGCCAGAAACAAACCGGCGAAAAACAGCGTGATCCACAATGCGCTCTGGGACGACGGCACGATGATCGCGATCATCGCAGCGGCGAACAGGATCGCCGACCAGAACATCAGCGCTTGCGTGGCGAAACGTTTCATCAGCCAGGCGATGGCGAACAGGTTGATGGCCATGACCGGGACCGCGACCCAGGCAATGAACTCCGCCAGCACCGTGACGTCCATGCCGAACTCGTCGACCAAATACATGGGGTAGCTGCGGAAGAACCCGAAGATTGCCAGATAGATGCAGAAGTTGATCAGATAGAGCATGCGCAGCCGCCGGTCCGTGACGACATTGAGCAGGTTCGTGAAGGCGCTGAACAGGCGAACGCGATCGGCCGGTTGCGCGGTCCTCGTCTCGCCAAGGCCGAAGACCGCCCACACTGTCGTCAAGGCCAGCAAAGCCAGAACCAGCCAGAAGGGCGTCGCGTCGTTGAACCAGGAGACCAGACTGGCGTCTGCCAAATAGCCGCCGAACAGCGGTCCGATGATGTAGGCGAAGCTGATGGTGAAGAAGACGTAGCCGAAGTACTGCCCGCGTTGCTCGGGTTCCGTCACGTCGGCGATCGCGCTTTGGCTGATGGTGACATTGCCTTCGCACAGCCCGCCCAGCAGGCACGCGACCATCAAGAGCACGAGATTGTGGTTCTCCAGCGCCATCGCCAGCATGAAGTAGACGGCGACCGCCAGAACAAGCGACGTCAGCAGAACCGGTTTGCGCCCATAGCGGTCGGAGAGGCTGCCGAGGATCGGGGCGCTGACGAACTGACCGAAGGGGTAAAGCGCCAGGAGAACGCCCAGGATGATCGTGCGTGTGCCGGTCGGCGTGCCCTTGGCGATGACGCCGCCTTCGGCCTGCATGATCATCGGCGTAAAAACCGTGATCATCAGGCTGTAGCCCAAGAAACCGATGAAAACGATGACGTAGAGCGGCAGTAGCCGCACGAGCGTGGCGCTCATTCAATCAGCCCGGAAAAACTAACCATCTGCGCGATTCAGTGTTGTCGGGCGGTGATGGTAGTCTGCACCGCCCAAGACGGCGAGCCCGCATTGCCACGCGACAGTGGAGAACTGGAATGGCTGATCTCGAACGTCTCGACGCCCGAACCGCCACGCGCAACGCCATCGCCCGCGCGCTCGATGATGCCGGCTACGTGGTCATCGAGAACATGATGACGCCAAATGATCTCGCCAACCTGCGCGGCGAACTTGAACCCCATTTCGCGGCGACCAAAACCGGCGAGACGGGCTTTCTGGGCGGGCACACCAAACGGTTCAACAATCTCTTCATGCGCGCGCCGACGACGCGGCGGATGGTGTTGCATCCGCTGCTTCTTGCCGCCGCCGATCATCTGTTGCTGCCGTGGTGCGCGCGTTATCACGTGACGTATACAGGCGTCATGCATCTCATGCCGGACGAGAGTGCACAGGCGCTCCACCGCGATGCCTTTTTCTATCCCTTCCGCAATCCCGGGCCCGTCACACAGCAAGGTTCGCTGTGGGCGGTGACCGACTTCACCGCCGAGAATGGCGCGACGCGGGTCGTGCCGGGCAGCCACCGGTGGGAGGAAGAGCGCCAGCCCGAGCCGGACGAGATTATCGCTGCTGAGATGCCGGCGGGCTCGGCCTTGATCTATGCACACAACATCATTCATGGCGGCGGCGCCAACCGCACGGAACTGCCGCGCACGGCCGTCGCCCTCAACTTCTCGCTCGGCTGGCTGCGTCAGCAGGAAAACCAGTTCCTGACCCTACCGCCGGACAAGGCGAAGGACCTGCCCGAGCAGCTCCAGCGCCTGATCGGCTACGATTTCGGTGCGCCGTTCATGGGTGCGGTCAACGGCCAGAACCCTCATGCGCTGTTGGAGGAACCGGGCGGTGAACCGGGTCTGCGCAACGATCCCGAGCTCGACCGCGCCTATCGCGAGCGCATCAACTGGCTGAAGGCCGAAGCGGTCCCGCCGCCGCCAGGCGTGTTGCCGACAGACTAAGACGACGTCACATTGAGACGGCTGGTCGACCCAGCAATGCCGTCTTAAGCTTCCAGACCTTAAGGAGGTGGCTCATGGCAAAGCTCAACCGATATGATGCGGCCGCGACTTCCGCGCAGGAGGTCGCGCAAGCCATTGCTGACGACGGCTACGCGATCATATCGGGTGCGTTGGACGCGACCGGTTTGGCAGCGTTCAAGGGCGAGCTCGATCCTTTGATCGAGGCGACGCCGTGCGGCCACGAAGACTTCATGGGCAAACACACCAAACGCTTCGGTTGCCTGATGGCGCGCTGCCCGAAATCGCACGACATGGCCCTCGACCCGCTGGTCCTGGGCGTCGTCGAGGCGGTGCTCGGCCCCTACTGTGCGAACGTTCAGATCAACTACACCGGCGTCATGCATCTGGAGCCCGGCGAAAAGGCGCAGGTTCTGCACCGCGACGCCTCGCTCTACCCGTTCCAGAACCCGGCGCCGCCGACGATCTGTGCGACCATGTGGGCGGTCAGCGACTTCACCAAAGAGAACGGCGCGACCTGTCTGGTGCCGGGCAGCCACTTATGGGAGGACGCGCGCGATCCCACACCCGACGAGATCGTCATGGCGGAAATGCCGGCGGGTTCGGTGCTGATCTATAACGGCAGCACCATCCATGCCGGTGGCGCCAACCGCTCGAATGGCGCGCGCACCGGGGCCGCCATCCAGTTCGCGCTGGGCTGGTTACGCCAGGAAGAAAACCAGTATCTCGCCATGCCGATCGAGCAGGCGCGCACGCTGCCCAAAAGACTTCAGGAACTGATGGGCTACGACCTCGGCACGGTCAACCTGGGCTTCGTCGACCACAAACATCCCAACGACATCCTGAACGGCACCGCCGGCGAGGGCCCCGGTGATCTCGGTCCGCAGGCGCTGATGGACAAGGACAACGCCATCCTGCGCATGAAAGTCAGCGACTATCGCGCGGTCGGCCGCCGCCGCTTTTCGGTCGAGGCGGAATAGACGTCAGGCGGCGCGGCGCGGTCCGACGGCGGGCGGCAAGCGGTCGACCATGGCGCGGATGTGTTCGATGGTCGTGCCGCAGCAGCCGCCGATGATCTGCACGCCGTTCTCGACCCAGCCGCGGCAGGCCTCGGCAAAGCCTTCTTCCGACACGGTTGCGTCACGACGGTCGTCGGCGGCTTCGTAGATGATCGTCTCCGGATAGGCCATCAGGGGACCATCCCAACGCTCGGCTAGAACATCGAGGCCGGGCTGTGTGGATTCGATGACGCTGTGCATGATGCCGTAGGCATCGCCGCCGATCGCCATAAGCGCGTCGATGATGTTGCCGAGCGGCAGCGGATCGGGCCGCTCCATGCCTTCGATCATCTTGGTCCGTTCCTCGGTGTTCACATCCCAACCGACAACGGCGCCGTCATTGCGCACGGAGCAACTGAGGCCAACCCAGACCGGCAGGCCCGTCGCGACGGCCGCCTCCATCAGAGGACTGGCCCTCTCGATATCCATCAACATTTCCAGCAGCAGCAGATCGGCGCCGGCGTCCGCCAAGGCGCCGGCCATCTCGCGATAGTTCGCCGCCGCCTGTTCGGCTGTCGGCAGATAGCGCGGATCGGGTGTGAGCTTGCCCTCCTGCCACGCCACCATGGTGGACAGGCTGCCGGCCACCGCAACCGGCCGGTCGGCGGCGACGTTGTCGCGCGCCTCGCGCGCCAGTTCGACGGCGCGCCGGTTTATGGCGACGGTCTCGTCACCCAGGCCCGCGGCTTCCAGCACATGGCGGCAGGTGGCGAAGGTGTTGGCGGTGATGACATCGGCGCCGGCCAGGAGGTATTCCTCATGCACCTTCCGCACGATGTCGGGGTGAGTCTTGTTGGCGACGGCGCACCAGGCCGCACCGCTCATCTCACCGCCCAGACGCGCGATTTCGGTGCCCGTCGCGCCATCCAGCACAATGATGGCACCGGATGCGATTTTGTCATCAAGGATCATGGCTTGGCCTCCTTAGACTCCTGGTGTCGACGATATGCTCGTGCCCGTGTCAGGCCGCCCGGCGGGGTCCGACACCGGGCGGCAGGTGATCGACCATGGCGCGAATGTGCTCGATGGTCGTGCCGCAGCACCCGCCGATGATCTGCACGCCGCCCTCGACCCAGCCCCGGCATGCGTCGGCAAATGCCTGCTCCGAGACGGTCACTTTGGCGCGATGGCTTTTGGCATCGAAATTTTGCGTTTCGGGATAGGCCATCACCGGTCCCGGCCAGCTGTCGAACAGAACGTCGAGCGCGGGCGTCGTGGACTGGATGGCGCTGTGCATAATGCCGTAGACATCGCCGCCGATCGCCGTCAAGGCGTCGATCACCTCGACCAGCGGCGGCGGAACCGGCTCAAGATCGCCGTTCGCCATGACTTGCGGCTCCTCGATATTGACGTCCCAGCCGGTCATCGCGCCGTCGTCGTGCCGTGACGCGCTGATCCCGACCCAGACCGGGAGCCCGGTCGCGACGGCCGCTTCCATCAAACGGGACGCGTGGTCGACATCGCCCATCATTTCCAGGATCAGCAGGTCGACGCCGGCCTCGGCCAGGGTGTCGGCCATCTCAGCGTAGTCCGCGCCTTCCTGTTCGGGCGAGGGATAGTGGCTGGGGTCCGACGAGATTGATCCCGCGATCCACGCCTTCATGTTGGAGAGACTGCCGGCGACCGCCACCGGGCGGTCTGCCGCGACGTTGTCGCGCGCCTCTCGCGCCAGCTGGGCGGCGCGCCGGTTGATCGCCACGGTCTCATCAGCCAGGCCGGCGCCTTCCAAGACGTGCCGGCAGGTCGCGAAGGTGTTGGTGGTGATGATGTCGGCGCCGGCGCGTAAATACGCTTCGTGCACCCGGCGCACGATGTCGGGATGAGTCTTGTTGGCGACGGCGCACCAGGCCGCGCTGTCCATCGCGCCGCCCAGGCGCGCGATCTCGGTACCGGTGGCGCCGTCCAGCACGATGATGTCGCCGGACGCGATCTTGTCGTCGAGGATCATGGCAGTGCCCCCTCATAACGTCGGAGATAATGGTAGGGCGGCCCGATGCGGCAAGAAAGCTGTACCGTGGTGCCGGCTGCACAACTTGTCTTAGGATATGACGGACTTGTAGCGGAGGTGCCTATATGGGGTTGAAACGCGTCGCGGCGGATACGTCGATCGACAGTCTGGAAGAGATCGTCAGACAAGACGGCTGTGTTGTCATCGAACGCCTGGCGCCTGATCGGGTCGCGAGCGCGAAGGCTGAGCTCGATCACTGGGTCGAGGCCACGCCCTACGGTCCCGGCAACTTCGCCGGGCCCAACGGCAAGAACGTCGAGGGCCTGGTCGGCAAGTCCGACGCCGCCCATGCGCTGATGATCCACGACACGGTGCTGGCGCTCTGCGACCGCATTCTGTTGCCCAGCTGTGTGCGTTATCAGCTCAACTACACGGGCATCATGCATCTGGAGCCCGGCAACGCAGCGCAGGAGCTGCACCGCGACGGTGGAATCTATCCGCTTCGTCATCCCCATCCGCCAACCATCCTGGCGAGCATGTGGGCGGCCAGCGACTTCACGGCTGAAAACGGCGGGACACGGCTGGTACCCGGCAGCCATCTGTGGGAGCACGAGCGCAAGGCGCGTGATGACGAGGTCGTTTCGGCGGCCATGCCGGCGGGATCCGTGCTGTTGTATATCGGCGGCGTCATCCACGCCGGCGGTGCCAACACGGGCAACACCAAACGCACAGGCATCGCGGTGCAGTACAGCCTGGGCTGGTTACGCCAAGAGGAGAACCTGCATCTGGCGGTGCCGCCGGATCTCGCGCGGACCCTGCCAGACCGGCTTGCGCGGTTGGTCGGCTATGACTTCGGCGGGCCGTTCCTGGGTTTTGTCAACGGCGATGATCCCCACCGGCTGGTCGAGGAAACCGCACTCAGCGAACGGTGCCACAGCCGACCGGAGCTGGATGCCGCGTCGGAGAAACTCACGCGATTTTCGTGGGGCGATGTCAAACCAGTGACGACGCCGGAGCGCTGACATGCCGGTAAGGTGCGGACGTTGTCCGCCACCGTGGCAGTGATCTTAGCGGTTGCCGCGCGCGGCCTTGGCGGCGGCCTCCAGGCCAACCGGATACTCCGCGACCTTGAAGCCAGCCGTGGCCAGCACCTCGATCAGGAGGCGGTCGCGCAGTTCGTCCATGCGGTCTTCGACCAGGCCTGAGAGCCTCAAGTCGGCGAAACCATGCAGGCGCGACCAAATCATCAGCGCCATACGCTCGGCGTCGAAGCGGCCAACGCTCGGCCGGTTCAACTCGCGTTCCTCGGCGGCGCGCTGAATGATGACCGCCGGGCGGCGCAGCAGCGCTTCGTCGGCCAATTGCATCCGACCGACCGTGTGTTGGGTCTCGTTCAACGCGAAGAGCGAGCGGTAGATTTCCGGACGACGGTTGGCGAAGTCCAGATAGGCGGCGCAGCGGCGCGCCAAGCGCGCGGCCCAACTCCTGGCGGTCAGACTGGGCAGGCCTTCGGCGCTCAGATCTTCCTCGACGTCGCTCAAGAGATGGCCCAGCTCAGCGACGTGGCGGCCGCGGATTTCGGCGCCGATGGCATCGACTCCGCCGGGGAAATAGCGGTAGATCGCGCCGGGGGCGCACTCCAGTTGCTTGCACAGGGTTCTAACGGTCCAGTCGGTCGATCCGGTATCACGGATCAACTGCTCTGCCGTCGCGACTATGCGTTCGGTTGAAAGTCCCATACGCGACACGTCCTGGTGCTCCCTCGTGGATCGGATGGCTTGAAACCCGCCATTTGTTTGGCAAAATTGTGGGTGAATCGTGTTCACGTTGCAAGCGGGCTCACATCCCGCAGCGACGATTTCGTATAAGTGTTTGAAACTAAAGTATAAGATTCTGCTACCACTTTAGAGGTACTCCAAACGTGTTCATCCACAGAGGTGTTGGGGTCGCCAAACAGTCATTTAGACGATTCGTTTTGGTGCTCGTTGTCCTTGTTTTGTTCATAAGTGTTAACGGCGCCGCGCGGTCTGAATCGTTACTTGTTTTTGCCGCCGCCAGCATGAGCGATGCCATGCAGGACTTGGCCGATAGCTTCGAGGCACAGACCGGTACTCAGGTTGTTCTTTCCCTGGCCGCCAGTTCGGTTCTGGCCAAGCAGATCGAACACGGCGCCCCGGCCGGCATATACATCTCCGCCAACCCGGACTGGATGGATTATTTGGCCGCGCAAGACCTGATCGTTGCCGAAAGTCGGCGCGACATCGCGGCGAATCGCCTGGCGCTGATTGAACCGGAAGGAAGCGATGTTGCCGTTGATCTGGATACGCCGAACACGCTTGTCGCCGCGCTCGGACCAGACGGCCGATTAGCAGTCGGCGACCCCACGCATGTTCCCGCCGGTGTCTATGCGCGCCAAGCGCTGGAGACGCTCGGTCTTTGGACCACGCTGGAATCGCGTCTGGCCCGGGCGGCGAACGTCCGCGGCGCGTTGGCCCTGGTCGAGCGTGGCGAAAGCCCGCTGGGCATCGCTTACGCGACGGATACAGAGGCCAGCGACCGCGTAAAGATCGTGGCGATCTTTCCGGACTCAAGCCACGCACCGATCCTTTACCCCGGCGCGCGTGTCGCCGCCGGTGACGGACCGGCGGCAGAAGCCTTCCTCGCTTTTATCGAGTCGCCGGCGGGCCTTGCAGTCCTCGCCGAACACGGCTTCCTGCCGCCTTGACCGTCTTTGACTAGATCGGCGTCGCGGGCGCGACGTCATCGAGGTGTGCATCGATCGCGTCGCTTCGCGGCAATGCCGGCATCGCGCCCGGCTCAAGACAGGTCAGGGCGCCGGCAACGCTCGCGCGGCGCAGCGCCGCCGGCAGGTCGGCGCCGCTATCCAACGTCGCGGCCAAAACACCGCAGAACGCATCGCCTGCGCCCGTCGTGTCGCGCGGCGTGATGGTCGGCGCGCCGATACGCCAACCGCCATCCGATGTAATCGCCACCGCACCGTCACCGCCCAGGGTGACAACCGTGGTGAGCCCTTGGGATGCGGCGAGCTGGCGCGCCACCTCCATTGGATTGTTGGCGGCCAGGCCCAGGTGGTCGGCGATCTGCATCGCCTCAACCTGATTGGCGATCAGGATGTCGAGTGTTTCCGGCATGATCGGACCAGCCGGCGCGGCGTTCAGAATGACCTGCTTGCCGGCCTGGCGCGCGCGCGCGGCCAGCGTGAAGACTTCCTTTAGCGGCACTTCCATGCTGAGCAGCACCCGGGAGCATGCGCCGATCAAGTCGTCACTCACCGCTGCTGCATTGGCCGCCCCGTTGGCGCCGTAGCAGGCGATGATCTGGTTCTCACCGTCATCGGCGACGGCGACGACAGCGACACCACTCGGCATGTTGACCGCCGTGATGAACCGGCTGTCGACTCCTTCGGCCGAGACGATCTCCAGGAGATCGTCACCATAGGCGTCGCGTCCGACGCAACCGACCAGCGTCACGTCGCCGCCGGCTCGCGCCGCGGCGACCGCCTGGTTCGCGCTTTTGCCGCCCGGCGCCGTCGTGTAGCTCGGCGTCAACACGGTCTCACCCGGCTTCGGCAGGGTGGGTACCGGGATCACCAGATCCATGTTGAGAGAACCGAAGGCGATGATCATGACGCATGCTCCGAAACGAAAACGGCGGACCTCTGTGAGATCCGCCGCTTAACTTACGTTAGCCGCGGACCCGTTGGCACGCGGTGAAAAATCCGATCAGCAGTCCAGTGTCGTGTCGCGCTCCCACTGGGTCAGGTGGTGGGTGTAGTGATTCCAGTCGTTCATCTTGAGCTTGACATAGGCGTCGATCGTCTCGTCACCCAAGGCGCCGCGCAGCATCTTCGACTTATCGGTCAGGCGCAGTGCATCGAGCAAGTTCAAGGGCAGCTGTTTGACCTTCAGCTTGCGCAACTCTTCGGCGCGCCGGGTCTGGTACATGTTGTTGTCGAGGCGTTTGCCCGGATCGGTCTTGTTGGCGATGCCGTCCAGACCCGCTGCCAACAGCGCGGCCTGACACAGATAGGGATTGGTCGAGCCGTCCATGATGCGGAACTCGAACCGGCCGGGATCGGGAATGCGCACCATGTGCGTGCGGTTGTTGCCGGTATAGCTGATCGTGTTCGGCGCCCATGTCGCGCCCGATGTGGTGACCGGCGCGTTGATGCGTTTGTAACTGTTGACGGTCGGGTTGAAGATCGAGCACAGCTGATCGGCGTGTGCGAGAACACCGCCCAGGAAGTTATAGCCAAGCGCGGAAATGCCGAGTTCGCCACGCTGCGCGTGGAACAGGTTCTTCTTGCCCGTCTTGTCCCACAGGCTGGCATGGGTGTGGCAGCCATTGCCGGTCAGATGCACGAAAGGTTTCGGCATGAAGGTCGCGCGCAGGCCGTGGTTCTCGGCGATCGACTTCACCATGAACTTGAAGAAGACATGGCGGTCGGCGGTGACCATGACGTCGTCGTAGTCCCAGTTCATTTCGAACTGGCCATTGGCGTCTTCGTGGTCGTTCTGGTAGGGGCCCCAGCCGAGCTCCAGCATGGCGTCGCAGATTTCGCTGACGACGTCATAGCGACGCATCAACGCTTGCTGGTCGTAACAAGGCTTTGCCATCGTGTCGGCGGGATCGGAAATGTCGGAGCCGTCGGCGCTGATCAAATGGTACTCGCATTCGACGCCGGTCTTCAGCCGATAACCTTTCTTGGCGGCGGCATCGATCTGGCGCTGCAACACATTGCGCGGACCGTGATCGACCGACTTGCCGTCCATCTGGATGTTCGCGGCCAGCCAGCCGACTTCCGGCTTCCAAGGCAACTGGATCAAGCTCGACACGTCAGGCACAGCGAACATGTCGCTGTCGGCCGGCGACATATCGAGGTTGGTGGCGAAACCGGCAAAGCCAGCGCCATCGGCGACCATGCCGTCGATCGCGGCGGCCGGCACCAGCTTGGACCGGGAGACACCGAACAGGTCGGTGAAGCTGATCAGGAAGTACTTGATGCCTTTCGACCTGGCGACTTGCGAAAGTTTTTTCTGTGCTGCGATTCTCTGTGCGGCGGATGCCATGGTTGCCCCCTTCGTTAAACGTCGTTGTTTGTTGCGCCGAAACTTAGCGCGCGGCGGCGGTTGCCCGCCAGTGTCAGGTACGTCCGGGAATCCAGTTCGTGCCGGCCAGCGGAATGCCCGCCATGGCGGCTGCCTCGACGGTCAGCGCGACCATGTCTTCGGGTTCCAGGTTGTTGACGTGATCCTTGCCGCAGGCACGCGCCAGGGTCTGCACCTCCATCACCATGGTGGTCAGGTAATTCTGCAGCCAGCGTGCGCCCTGTTCGGGAACCAGGCGACTTTCCAGCTCCGGATCCTGGGTCGTCACGCCGACGGGACAGCGGCCGGTATGGCAGTGATGGCAGAAGCCGGGCTGGGTGCCGAGCGCGTGATAGTCGTCGCGGTAGACCGGCTTGTTGCAGCCCAGCGCCATCAGCGCGGCCATGCCGATCGAGACGGCGTCCGCACCCATCGCCAGAGCCTTCGCCGCATCGGCGCCGGTGCGGATACCGCCGGAGACGATCAGCTGCACCTTTCTGTGCATGTCCAGTTCCTGCAGCGCTTCGACGGCGGCACGCACCGCCGGCAAGGTCGGGATGCCGACATGCTCGATAAAGACATCCTGGGTCGCTGCCGTGCCGCCCTGCATGCCGTCCAAGACAATAGCGTCGGCGCCAGCCTTGACGCAGAGTGCGATATCGAAGGCGACGCGGGTTGCGCCGATTTTGATATAGATCGGCTTTTCCCAATCGGTGATCTCGCGCAGCTCCTGGATCTTGATCGTCAAGTCGTCGGGGCCGGTCCAGTCGGGATGGCGGCAGGCGCTCCTCTGGTCGATGCCTTCGGGCAGGGTGCGCATGCCAGCGACCCGCTCGTTGATCTTTTGGCCCAGCAGCATGCCGCCGCCGCCGGGCTTGGCACCCTGACCGACGACAACTTCGATGGCGTCCGCCTTCCTGAGATCATCGGGGTTCATGCCATAACGCGACGGCAGGAGCTGATAGACGAGCGTCTTCGACGAACCGCGTTCTTCCTGCGTCATGCCGCCGTCACCGGTGGTCGTCGACGTGCCCATGGCGGTGGCCGCCGTGCCCAGCGCCTCTTTGGCGTGGGCGCCGAGCGCGCCGAAACTCATGCCGGCGATGGTGATCGGGATCTTCAGTTCGATCGGATTTTTGGCGAAGCGGGTGCCGATGGTGACGTTCGTCGCGCAAGCCTCGCGGTAACCTTCCAAGGGATAGCGGCTTGTCGAGGCGCCGAGGAAGACCAGATCATCGAATGTCGGCAGCGCGCGTTTGGCGCCGCTGCCGCGAATCGAGTAGAGGCCCTGGTCGGCTTGGCGCTGGATCTCTGCGATGACTTCCGGCGGGAAGGTCGCGGACGGAATCTGTTGGCGCGGATCGACGGACATGACGATGGCCTTTCTTAGTAAGCGTCGGCGTGGTCGACGTTGAAGTTGTAAAGCTTGCGGGCTGAGCCATAGCGCCGGAAGTCGGCGGGGTCGGCGTCGACGCCGGCTTGGTCAAGCAGGTCTTTCAGTGCGGCCCGGTGCTCGTCGGTCATTTCCTTTTCGATGCAGTCGGCGCCCAGGCTCGCGACCTCGCCCTTTACGAAGAGACGGGCCTCATAGATCGAGTCGCCAAGATTCTCACCGACATCGCCGCACACGACGAGGTTGCCGGCCTGGGCCATGAAGGCGCCGAAATGGCCGATCGACCCGGCGACGACGATATCGATGCCTTTCATCGAAATGCCGCAGCGGTGTCCGGCATCGCCTTCGATGACCAGGAGTCCGCCATGGCCGGTCGCGCCGGCCGCCTGGCTCGCATTGCCGGTGACGCGCACGGTGCCCGACATCATGTTTTCAGCGATGCCCCAGCCTGTGTGGCCATTGACGGTGACGTTCGCGGTCTTGTTCATGCCGGCGCAGTAATAGCCGACATGGCCGTTGATGGTGACGTCGAGCTCGCCGTCGAGGCCCGCGGCGATCGCATGTGCGCCATCCGGGTTGTCGATGGTCCAGCTCGTATCGTTGGTGTCGGCGGGCAGCGCGTGCAGCGCCTGATTCAGGTCCCGCACGCTGGAGGCCGCGAGGTCGACCCCGCTCATGCCTGGCCCTCCAGGCTCCAGGTATAGAGCGTCGCCGGCGCGGGCTCCCAGATCGAGGCGTCCTTGACGCCGGGCAGATGCGCGATGGAACGGAACTCCGACGCCATCGCGACCCAGTCGTCGGTCTCGGCGAGCACCGCCGGCTTGCAGCTGATGGGGTCGCGCAAGACCGCGAAACCGTCGCGGGTGCCCAGGCAGAACGTATAGAAACCATCGAGGTCCTTCAGCCCGGCCTCGAGCGCCTCGTCCAGCGTGGCGCCTTCACCCATGCGAAACGCAAAGTAGCGCGCGGCGACTTCGGTATCGTTGTCGGTTTCGAACTCCATGCCGCGACGCTCAAGCCATTCGCGCATGCGGTTGGGGCTCGCCAGCGAGCCGTTGTGCACCAGGCAGATATCCGACGCCGCGGTGAAGGGGTGGCTGTGCTCCGTGGTGACGGCACTCTCGGTCGCCATGCGGGTATGGCCGATGCCGTGGGTGCCGGTCATCTCGCGCACGCCGAACTTGTCCGCGACATCGGACGGCAAGCCCATGTCCTTGTAGACCTCCATGGTGTGGCCATAACCCATGACGCGCACCTCCGGGTGCGCCTGCTTGAGCCAGGCACGCGCCGCCGTCTCGTCGCCGCCGGAAATGACGACGACGGCGTGGTTGTTCTTGATCACCACGTCTGTCTCGGCTTCCAGCGCCTGGGCCAGATCGCCGCCCAGCTCGCGCCAGGCATAGTCCATGTCGGGATGGAACAAGGTGAGCTTCGCTGAGTCGTCGTCGCGACCGTGGTGATAGACGGCGATACCCGCGCTATCGGGGCCGCGTTCGGTCATGCCGATCAGCATGGTGGTCAAATGGTCGCCCAATTTTGGCGACAACTCAGGATTTTTGATGAAAAGACCGACAATTCCGCACATAACGGGGGTCTCCGGCTGAATTTATGGAGTCGCCGGAACGTAGGCAGTTTCCCATCCAAAATCAATGGGGGTTAACGCAGTTTCCCCTGGGGAAACAAGCTGTTGGCTGTCTCCCGCGTGATCTACACCGGCCGTTCGCCTTCGATGATGACCCGGCGCATGACGCGGCGCTGGCCGGGATAGTCGTTGTGGGCGTAATGCATGGCGCAGCGGTTGTCCCACATGGTGAGCGTGCCCGGCTGCCAGTGAACCCGGCAGGTGAACTCCGGCAGAATGGCTTGGGCCCACAGGTAACGCAGCAGCGGCAGGCTTTCTTCCTGGGTCATGCCGGCAAAGCGCGCGGCATAGGAATCGCAGACATAGAGCGCCTTGCGCCCGGTATCCGGATGGGTACGGGCAACCGGATGCTCGAACTCGTCGTCGTGCTTGGCGTTGCCACCAATGCCGGTGGGCGTCGACGTCTGGCCCTTAAATTCGGTCTGGCCCACGGGCGAATCGGCGCCATAGGAAAGCGCCGTCGAATGCATCGCCGACATCGGCTCCAGCAGGCGGCGCATGCCATCGGATAGCATCTCCCAGGCGAGATACTGGTTGGCGAACGACGTATCGCCACCGGTCTCGGGCGCCACCGCGCAATAGGTCATCGTGATCTTGGGCGGCCGTTCGAAGTTCGGCGAGTCGGAATGCCAGGAACCGCCGAAGTTGAAGACGTCGGTGGGTTCGGAGATGAGCTCGGTCACCTCCGGATGATCGGCCATCGTCTTGGCGAACGGGTAGTCCATGAGCGGCCCGAAACGCCGGGCAAAGGCAACCTGCGCATTCGGCTCCAGGTTCTGATCGGGGAAGGTCAGCACCAGGTGATCGATCAGCGCGCGGTGAATCTCGGCAAAGCCGGCTTCATCCAGATCAGTCAGGTCGATACCCTCGACACGTGCGCCAAGCGCGCCGGAAAGTGGCGTCACCGCGATCCGATCGTAGTCGCCGGGATGTTGTTGCGGGTGATGGAGCGCGGCGCGCTGCATCTCATAGGTCTGTTGGTAACCGGGCATGGTGCACCTCCCGAAAACCTCGTCCGACGAATGCTGATCCGGCAGGGCCGGCTTGTCATGCGGATTCGTTCGAGACCATCTTGACAAAAGTTGAACGATTGTCCAGCTTTTGTTGTGTTGTTCGATCCGGAGGCTCCACCATGACCATCGATGCCGCGACCCTGATACGCCGCGATCTCTATCCCCTGGACGAGGCGGGAAATCCGAGGTGCGGCGCGATTGCCGCGCGCGCCAAGGCAGATCTGGATCGTGATCAGGTCTGCGTGCTCGAAGACTTCATTACCGATGCCGCGCGCCAGCAGATGATCGCCGATGTCATGGCGATCTTGCCTGAGGCCTTCACTAACCGGTCGCACCGCACCTGTTTCTTGAACCAGCAGCCGGATCCCGAGTTACCGGCGGACCATCCGAAAAACATCTTCTTCGACGCCAGCTATCGCATGATGGCCTATGACCTGTTCGATCCCGATGGCGCACTGCCGGCCTTCTACCGGTGGGAGCCCTTGCGCCGCTTCGTCGCCGCTGTACTGGGCGAAGACAAACTCTATCTCAACGCCGATCCCTACCAGCCCGCCAACGTGCTGTGCTACGGCGACGGCGACCGCTCGACCTGGCATTTCGACCGGGGCAACGAGTTCACGGTGACGTTGATGCTGCAGGAGCCGGTCGCCGGCGGCATCTTCGAGATCGCGCCGGAGATCCTGGAACGCCAAGACGATGACATCGTCGACATGGCACCGTTGGCGGCGGTCTTGAACGGTGACAAGACCAACGTCATCTCCGTGCCGCGCGCGCCGGGCTCGCTTGTCATCTTCCGCGGCGACCGCTCCTTGCATCGGGTCTCGCCGATCGAGGGCGACCGTCTGCGGCTGATGGCCGTGCTGGTCTACGAGAAAGAGCCAGGCGTCATGGGCCGTCCCGAGGTGAACGCCACCGTCTACGGCCCCCGTGTGGTCGCCGGCGCGGCTTAACCAGGTCAGGGCGTTCTAACGCATCGACGCCGGCGCGCCGGTCTGACAAAGTGTCGTTCGGCTTCGCTCAAGGCGTGCAGGAGGCATGGCGTGAGACGGTCTCGTATGAGGATTGGCGCGACGTGGTTGGCGGCCCTGACGTTGTCTCTTGCCGCTACGGCCTGTGATGCCGAGTCCGATGAGGCATCCTATCTGGGAACGTGGGATCCCGTCATGCTGACGCCACAGGGCGAGTTGACCGTCATACCGAATGGCGGCATCAGCTTCCGCGAAAACCAAGTCTGTTTCGTCCGATTTAGCGAGGAGTGCTACGACGCGAGCTATGCGCCGTACGCCGACACCATCGCTGTCGAAATGAACGCCGATCCCACGTACTACCTGCTCTACATTCCCTTCGACGGCTACCTCGTCGTGCGGGAGATGAGCGACCGGCCAATCCTCTATGTCCGGCGCGACTCCGACTAGGGCTCAGGGCGCGCTACGCGCCTTCGCGCGAATAGACGATTATGGAGAGGAAACGGATGGGCAGGTCGTGCAGGTTCTCCGGTCCGTGGGGCGCGTCGGCATCGAAGAACAGGCTGTCGCCGGGCTCCATGGCGAAGGTCTGGCCGCCGTGGTGATAGTCCATGCGGCCTTCGACCAGGAACAGGAACTCCTGGCCGTCGTGCTGGAACAGCGGGAACACCTCGGAATGGTGACTTAGCGTGATCATGTAGGGCTCGACGGCCACCGCCTTGTTAACCGAATGCCCCAGCAGGGAATACTGGTGGCCTGCGCGGGTGCCGCGCCGCTCGATCTTCAGGCCGTCGCCGGCTTTGACGAAGGTCGCGTCGCGCTGTTCGTCAAAGCGTTGGAAGAGCGCCGTAAACGGAACATTCAGCGCGCGCGATAGCGATTTGAGCGTGGTCAACGATGGCGAGGTCAGGCCGTTTTCGATTTTCGACAACATGCCGGTGCTCAAGCCCGCGAGCGACGCCAACTCGTTGACGGTCATGCCCAGCTTCTTGCGAAGCGAGCGCACCTGATGGCCGATCGCGGCCTCCAGATTACGTTCGTCGGGCAGGGATCCGTGGGGATCCTGGACCAGTTGATTGCTTACCTTGTTCATGACCATCTCCGGCGGCGCAGGAAGAATTTTGCTTCCCCGACTTTCCTACGCGGAAATTGGGCATTGGATCAATTGAGGTCATGAATTTGATTGGGATGGCGCTTCGGCGCGGCGATCAGGCCGACTGGGCAAGGCCGCGCAAGGCGGATAGACCAACGGGGCGACCCTCGAACTCAGCCATGGCGTCGGTCAGACATTCCCACATGTAAACGCCCGATGCCGAATCGGCGACCATCAGGAGGCTATAGGTGGCGCCGAGGTCATGGCGGACCAGGATCGCGTTCATGCGCGCAACGCTTGTTTGGGCGATGGTGCCGTCGACAAAACGATGCGGCCTCAAATCGATACCGCACATCTTGGCCATCATCTCGGGGATGTGGCGGCCGGTGAGCGCCAGGCAGAAATTCGTATCGGCGCGTGGCACCGGGAAACACACGGCGTCCGGCATGGACCAGACGCCGGCCAGGCGATCGATGGTGTCGCTGGCGCCGTCGAGACCGGCCAGCATCAGCAGTTCGCCGGCGGACAGACGGCACGCGATCGACCCGTCGGCCTGAACCGTCGCCGTGTTCGGTTCACCCAGGCTGACGCCCTGGGCCATAGCCCAGCTCGCCATGTCCCAGCCCTTGTATCCGGCGCGCGGCAGGGCGGTGAGGTCGGTGATGCCAAGATTGGCCGCCGCACTCACCTCGCCGTCACCGCCGAAGGACATGGGGCACGCGAAACCGTTGACCTCCTCGTACTGGGCACCGAGCGAATCGAGCACGCGGTAGAGGTTGGAGCGGCGGACCAGGTCGGTCGGTTTGAGCGCGGCATCGGCCATGATCTAGAGCTCCTGGCGCTGGTTGTCGGGATCATAGAAGGGCAGCGGCACGACCGTGCAGTCGACCATGCGTCCGCCCTCGACGCGGACCTGGAAACCGCTGCCGGGCTCGGCCTTCGCCAGCGGCACATAGGCAAGACCGATCGGTTTATCCAGGCTGGGCGACCAGCTGCACGACGTCACGCGCCCGGCAATGTCGCCGTCCTGGATCACCAGGTGGCATTCCTTCGGCAAGGGCGCGTCGTGATCGGGGATCTCGAAACCGACCAGCTTGCGGTCGAGATGCTTGCGCTGGATGTCGATCGAACGTTTGCCGACATAGAACGGACGTTTCTTGGCGAGCACCCATTCCATATCCGCTTCCAGCGGGTTGGTCAGACCGTCGGTGTCTTGGCTCACGATGATGTGGCCCTTCTCCAGGCGCAGCAGACGCTGGCATTCGACGCCGAAGGGTTTGATGCCGTGCTCGGCGCCAGCCTCCATCAACGCATCCCACAGGGCTTCGCCGGAATGGGCGGGGGCGTGGATCTCGTAGCCGAGCTCGCCGACGAAACCGACGCGCAACAGGCGCACGGGAATGCCGGCGACGACCGTCTGGCGCACGCCCATATAGGGGAAACCTTCAGCCGAGAGATCCTCGTCGGTCAGTTTCTGCAGGACGTCGCGTGACTTGGGTCCGGCGATGTTGACGCCGCAAAAAGCGCCGGTGACGTTGGTGACGTCGACCTTCAACCGCCACTGGGCATTCCAGAACAGCATCTCGCGATAGACGCCGTCGACGCCGGACGTGGTCGCCGTGACGTAGAAGTGGTTGTCGTCGAAACGGCAGGCGACACCGTCATCGGTGATCACGCCGGTCATGTCGGTCATCAAAAGATACCGCGCCCGGCCTAGCTGCTGCTTCTTGTAGGCCCAGGTGTACATGCGCTCCAGCATCTCGGCGGCGTCGGGGCCGCGGATCTCCAGGCCGCCCAATGTCGAGACGTCGATCAGGCCGACATTTTCGCGCACGTTTTTCGCTTCGGCGCGGATCGCCATCTGCCGGTCGCTGCCGGCGTTGTAGACTTCCGGGCGATACCACAGACCGGCCAGCATCATGCTTGCGCCGGCTTCGCCGTGACGGTGGTGCATGGCGGTGAGCCGCGCGGGTTCGAAACTGCGGCCGGCCAGCACGCCAATCTTCTCGGCGGTATAGGGCGGGCGCTGGGTTGTCATGCCGGCTTCGTTGACGCTGACCTCGTTGGCTTTCGCGTTCAGCCGGATCGCATTGAGCCAGGAGTGGCGGCCTTGGCTCGGCCCCATGCCGCAGGTCGAGAAGCGTTTCATCAGCTCGATATGGGCGTAACCCTCGGCGACCGCGTTGTTGAGGTCGTGGATCTGAAGGTCCTCGTCAAAGTCGACGAAGTCCTTGCCCTTGGGATGTTCGAACATCGGCCAGACGTGGTTCTGGCCGGTCTCGCCGCGATCGTTCCTGACCGTCGGGCGCGTGCCGCCGACAAAACCGGCGTCCTGCACCGCCGCCCAACCGGCCGCGCGTCCTTCCTCGATGACGGTGTCGAGCAGGAAGCATGCGTTGACCGAACCCGCCGCGTGCATCGTCGCCGGCAGTTCGGTGACGTGAAACATCGCGGTCTTGTCGTCATAGGGCGTCTTGCCGCCGGCATGCCAGATCAAGTTGGCGGCGGGCTGCCAGCCGATCGAGGTGATGATGGTGTCGCAATCGAAGATGTCGCGCCGTTCGGCGACCGTGCCTTGACCGGTGATGCGTGCGATGCGCGCCGCCTCGATCCCGTTTAGATGCGGTTTGGCCTCGGCTTCGTAGATGGTCGCGCCGCCGATGATCGGCACACCGTGATCGGCGACCGCGTTGGCCAAGTCCGAGTCGTTGCGCGTCTCGTTCAAATCGGCAATGCAGGCGACCTCGACGCCGGCATCCATCAAATCCAGCGCGGTGGCGTAACCGTCGTTGTTGGCGGTCGCGATCACGGCGCGTTCGCCGGGTTTGACGCCATAGCGGTTCAACAGCCGCTGGGCGGCCGAGCCATACATGACGCCGGGCAGATCGTTGTTGCGGAACACCAGCGGCTGCTCATAGCTGCCGGTCGCGACGACGACAGATTTGGCGCGCAGCTTGTAGAGCCGGTTGCCCTGCATCACCGGAATGAAGTTGTCGGTGTACCAGCCGTTGGCGATGGCACCTTCCAGGACGCGAATGTTGGCCTGGCCGCGCACCGCGTTGATCAGTTCGTCGCGGTGCTGTCCGGCAAGTTTGCCGTCGGCGTCAAACCTGGCATAGGTCAGCGCGCCGCCAAGCTGCGGGTTCTCGTCGATCAGGATGACCTCGACCTCACTGTTGGCGCGCGCCGCTTCCAGTGCCGCGGCAAGACCCGCCGGTCCGGCACCGACGACGCAGACATCGCAGAACAGATACTGCTTGTCGTAATAGCCGTGCGGTGTGTCGGGGTTCACCTTGCCCAGGCCCGCCATACGCCGGATCAGCTTTTCCCAGTACTTCCAACTGCCCTTCGGCTTGTAGAACGCCTTGTAATAGAAACCGACGGGCATGAACTTGCCCATCTTGTCGAGCATCTGGGCGCGGTCGTTATCCAGGCTGCCGAAGACGTTTTGCGGCGTCACTGCCATGCCGGTTTTGATCGGCGCGATATCGGCATTGACGTTCGGCTCATCACCGACCTGCACCAGACCGTTGGCGTCGTGTCCGGCGGCTGAGAGTGTCGCGCGCGGGCGGTGATACTTGAACGAACGCGAGATCGTCTTGATGCCGTTGGCGTAGAGCGCCGAGGTGATGGTATCGCCCTCGAAGCCCATGTAGCGCTTGCCGTCGAAGCTGAAGTCGATCCGGTCGTCGCGATTGATGAAGAGACCCTTGGGTGCGTCGAGACGGTTGCTGCTCATGACGTCTCTCCCGGCGTCTGATCAGGTGGGGGCGCGTTAAAGTCGACGCGGTCTTTGTAAATGTCGCTCGCCGGATAGGTCTTCAGAATGTCATCGGTGCGCGTGTCGCGCTCGGCGATGAACCAATAGGCGGTCGGTGTGTGATACCACCACTCGCGCACGATGCCGGCCGTGTTGTTTTCCAGATAGACATAGTCGATCCACGTGTCTTCGTCGCAATCCGGCGCAGGCAACTCTTCCACTTCGCCGCCATAGGCGAACTCGGAGATGTTGCGTGGCCCGTTGAGCGGGCAAGGCATGACTTTCATGGTCTTGTTCTCTCAGTGGCCGACGCTGGCGGCGCCCTTTTCGCCGACCAGCTTGAAGTCGTGATAACGCTGCAGGGCGAAGGGCGCGATCAGGTCAGGGACGTTACCGGTCGCCAGCATCTCGGCGTTGCGTTTGCCGCACACCGGTGTCGCCTTGAAACCCCAGGTGCCCCAGCCGGCGTCGATGTAATAGTTGTCGACCGGCGTCTCGCCCATGATCGGCGCGAAGTCCGGCGTCATGTCGGTCATGCCGGCCCATTGGCGCAACAGTTTGACCTCGCCGATATAGGGCAGGAGCTCGAGCATGTGCATCATCAGCCCCTCCTTGAAGTCGAGCGTGCTGCGGGTCTGGTAGACACCGTAGGGATCGGTCGATCCGCCCATGACCAGTTCGCCGCGCGCCGACTGCGAGACGTAAACGTGCAGGCTGCCCGAAACAACGATCGCGTCGAGGAAGGGTTTGAGCGGCTGGCTCACGCAAGCCTGGAGCGGCACGGTTTTGATCGGCAGCTTGAAACCCGCCATCTTGGCGACCTCGCCCGACATGCCGGCGACCGCCTGCAGCACCTTGCCCGCCTTGATTGTGCCGCGCGTCGTCTTGACGCCGGTGATCTTCGGCGGTGCGCCGTTGGCCGGCGTGATGTCGAAGCCGGTGACTTCGGTGTTCTGATGGATCTCGACGCCGCGCTTGGCCGCGCCGACGCCGTAGCCCCAGGCGACGGCGTCGTGGCGCGCGATAGCGCCGGGCTCGTGGTAGAGCGCACCCATGATCGGATAACGCACGTCTTCGGAATAGTTGAGCTGCGGCACCATCTTCTGCAGCTCGTCGCGCAGCACGAGTTCGGAATTGATGCCGAAGTGTTTGTTAACCTCGGCGCGCCAACGCATGGTCCTGAGCGCCGAATCTGTATGGGCAAGCGTGTAATGGCCGCGCTTCGAATACATGAGGTTCATGTCGAAGTCGTTGGCCAGGTCCTGATAGAGCGTGACCGATTCGTCGTAGAACTTGACGCCTTCGGGCGTCAGATAATTCGAGCGGATGATCGTCGTGTTGCGGCCGGTGTTGCCGCCGCCGATATAGCCCTTGTCCAGCACCGCGACATTGGTGATGCCGTGGTCGCGGGCCAGATAATAGGCGGTGGCCAAACCATGGCCGCCGCCCCCGACAATGACGATATCGTAGCTGTCTTTCAGATCGGTCGCCGGCGGCAACACGCGCGGCACCGGATGACCTTTGCTAAGCCCGAATTTGAGCAGTCCGAACGGCATGAACGTCCCCTCGCCTGACCTTGGCGCAAGCTAGATCAGCCCTGCGCACGAGTCCACGTCTTCTATACCGCTTTACACCGATTCCGGACCATTTCAAGCCAATTCAGACCAGTCGTAGCGCATTGCAGGATTGTTTTACGACGCGACCTGTTGCGCCAGGAGATCCTTGGCGGCGGCATCGAAGATGCCATGGTCACCCAGCGTCGAGGCCAACAGCATGGCGCCTTGCAGCGCCGCCACGATGTGAATTGCCCGGCTGCGGCGCTCGGCTGGCGGCAGGGACTCGGGCAGGGACTCGGTCAACCATTGAATGTTGGCCTCGAAGAAGGCGGCGACCGCATCGGCGAGCGCCGGCGGCAGGCCACGGCTTTCCACGCCCAGCATGACGCACAGGCAAATGCGGTCGGACCCGACCAGGGCCTGGCGGTAGAGGCCGCAGAAGGTGCGCAGCCGATCCTCGGGCGTTTGCGCGCGTTTGGTCAGCGTCTCCAGCGCGGCAAAGAAGCGCTCGCGATAACGCGCGACAAGCGCCAGGCCGAGGTCCTCCTTCTGACGGAAGTAATAGTGGACGCTTGAACTCTTGATGCCGATCTCTTCGGCGAGATCGCGAAAACTGACAGCGTGATAGCCGCGCAGGCGCACATCGCTCTCGGCGGCATCCAGAAGGGTTTCCAGGGTTTCGCTCATCGTCGTCTCACATTTTTCCGCATCTATCGATAGATAGGCTTGACAGGTTTGTGGGTCCATGACAAATCTATCTACCTATTGATAGATAGATGGAGGCGATCATGAAGATTTACGACTACGAAGGTTTCCCGAACCCCGCCCGGGTGCGCATGGCCATCGCCGAAAAGGGGCTTGCCGACCAGATCGAGTTCATCACCGTCGACGTGCCGAACGGTGAACACAAGAAACCGGCGTTTCTGGCCAAGAACCCGTCCGGCGCGGTACCGGTGCTGGAGCTTGATGACGGCGTCACGATTGCCGAATGCACGGCGATCACGGAATACCTGGATCACGCCGTCGGCGAACCGACGTTGACCGGGCGCACGCCCAGGGAACGCGCGGTCATTCACATGATGCAGCGGCGCGCTGAGGCCGGTTTGATGGACGCGGTCGGCGCCTATTTCCACCTCGCCACGCCGGGCCTTGGCCCCGACATCGAGACCTACCAGTGCGAGGTCTGGGGCAACCATCAACGCGAGCGTGCGGTGGCGGGCATGCGTTATCTCGACGGCGTGCTGGCCGACCGGCCCTATCTCGCCGGCGACGACTTCTCGGTTGCCGATATCACGGCCTTCGCCGGCCTGGCCTTTGCGGATTTCGCCAAGGTCGACGTGCCTGCGGCATGCACGAACCTCAAGGCATGGCGCGAACGTGTCGCGCAGCGCCCGAGCGCCGGCGGCTAAGCCTGTACCATGCAGGTCAACGCGAACTTTCGCGAACGGGTCGCCGTCCATGCCGCCGAATTGCCATGGACGGCCTCACCCATGCCCGGCGTCGAACGGCGCATGCTCGACCGGCTGGGCGGTGAGGTCGCCCGCGCCACGACAATCGTGCGCTATGCGCCGCAAAGCGCGTTCTCGCGCCATGTGCACACGGGCGGCGAGGAGTTCCTGGTGCTGGACGGCGTCTTCCAGGACGAACACGGCGACTTCCGTGCGGGCAGTTATGTCCGCAATCCCCCACAATCCCGGCACACGCCGGGGTCGGCGCCCGGTTGCACGATCTTCGTCAAACTCTGGCAGTTCGATCCGGCCGACCGCCATCACGTCACCATCGACACCAATAGCGGGACCTACGCGCCCGCCGACGGGCGATCTGGGGTCGACGTGCTGCCGCTGTATCGCGACGATCGCGAAGTCGTGACGATGGAACGCTGGCAGGCTGGCGCCTTGATCGATCTCGACGCGCCGGAGGGTCTCGAAGTTCTCGTGCTCGACGGATCGTTCGCCGAAGACGGCGAGACGTTCCAACGGATGTCGTGGCTTCGCTTGCCGCGACAAGGCTCGGCAAGCGTGCTCGCAGGACCCGACGGCGCAAAGGTCTGGATCAAGCGGGATCATCTCGCGGTGCCGCCTGAGGCCCCTGCCGTCTAGCGCGGCGACGTCGGCGCCCGCGCTCGTCTCTGGACCAGCGCGCCCGATCCCAGTAACAGTCTGACCGAAGCAGGGCTGCGCGGGACATTGTGCCGCGTGGCACAGGCGTCGATTGAAGGGGGTGCGCCATGGAGATCGTACCGGTCAGCCATCACCGCTGTAAGCTGGGTGAAGGCCCGCTGTGGGATGCGGCCGATCAGGTCCTGTTCTGGGTCGACAGCCTGGCGCCCGCGCTGTTCCGCCATGATCCCGCCAGTGGCACGACCGATCGCTGGGCATTGCCGGAACGAACTGTCGGCAGCCTTGCCGTGCGCGAAAGCGGCGGATTGATCCTGGCCATGGAACAGGGTTTTCACGGCTTTGACCTGGAAACCTGGACGGCGACGCCACTGAGCGAGCCCATGGCCGGCCGTGACGACGTCAGGCTGAACGATGGCAAGGTCGACCGCGCCGGACGGTTCCTGGCCGGCGGCATGAACCGGGATTACATCAACGACACCGATCCCAAGGGTGTGCTTTACCGGCTGGATGGCGATCTCGGTGTCGCCGAGTTGCTCGATGGCTTCATCTGTTTCAACGGGCCCTGCTTCAGCCCCGACGGCGGAACGCTCTACGTCACCGGCCGGGATACGTCCGCCATCGAAGCGTTCAACTACGACCAAACGTCAGGCGCGCTGAGCAAGGGCCGGGTTCTTATCGCCGACATCAATCCCGACGGCGCAACGGTGGACACCGACGGCTGTTTGTGGAGCGCGCAATGGGACGACGCGTGTCTGCTGCGCATCACGCCGGACGGCACGATCGATGCGCGGATCGACGTGCCCGGCCAGACCGTCACGTCGGTCATGTTCGGGGGGCCCGACCTCGACATCATCTTTGTGACGACAGCACTGGGCGACGATGCCGACACCGCGACGCCCGAAGCAGGGCGTACCCTGGCGATCCATGGGTCCGGTTACCGCGGTCTCGCCGAAGCCCGGTTCGATGGTTAGGGACGGGATCGCGGTATGAGCGAACGACATGACAAGTTCGACGTCGTTGTGGTCGGCGGCGGCATCGTCGGCTCAACGGCGGCGTTTTATCTGGCGCGCCGCGGCGCAACGGTTGCGCTCGTCGAGCGTGACGCGATCGGCGGCGGCACGACCAGCCGCTCCTTCACCTGGATCAACGCGACATCGAAGGTCGCCGACGAAGCCTATCACCGGCTCAACGCCACGGGCTGCGTCCTCTACGAGACGCTCGCTGAGGAGTTTGGCGCGGCGACCATAGGATGGCATCGCACCGGTATGCTGCAGGGTGTGCGTCGCAGTAACGACAGCGGTTATGCCGCTATGCGCGAGCAGGCCGCTTCTCTCGAGCAATACGGTTACCCGCATCGTCTTGTCGGCGCGGCGGAGTTGGCCACGCTCGAACCGGGTATCCGGTTCGACGACGACATCGAAGCGATCTACGCGACATCCGATGCTTGGCTCGACGCGCCGCTGTTCGCAGGTTTCCTGGTCAAGAGGTTGCGCGCCATGGGATCGGCGGTCGTCGAAGACTGTGCGGCGAAGACCCTGGTCGTGGACGACGACGGCACCATCACCGGCGTGACCACCGACGCCGGCCACTTTAACGCGCCCAACGTGTTGCTGGCCGCCGGTCCCGATACGCCGGAGGTCCTTGCGGGCCTGACCGGTTACGACGCCTTTGCCGCGCGCTTCCCGATGAAACAGGTGCCCGGTCTGCTGCTGACGACACCGGCCAATGCCGAATCGCGGTGCCTGCGCCACGTCATCTACGTCGACGATCCGGCCGATGCGATGCATCTGCGTCCCGATGCCACGGGCGGTCTGCGAATCGGCGCTGACGATGCCGACGGCATGGTGGCCGAGGACGCCTCGCCCGAACGGGTCCGCGCAGCCGCCGCCAAGATCCTGGCACGCGCCATGTCCCGGTTTCCGGGCGTCGTCGGTAAGGTCGCGTTAGACGATTGCCACGCCGCCATCGGCATTCGGCCTTATCCGCTGGACGGCAAGACCTTGGCCGGCCCGCTGCCGGGGTCCGAGGGGCTCTATGTGATCGCCACCCACAGCGGCATCACGCTCGCCCCGGCGCTCGGTCAGTTGATGGCCGACCTCATCATCGATGGTGACCTGCCCGACGCACTCAAGCCGTTTTCCCTGGAGCGCTTCCCGGGGTTTGCCTGAGCCTCAGTGGCTGGCGGCGGTCGCCGCCTTGTCGTCGAGCAAGCCGAAGGTGGAGAACCGTTCCAGCGAAAACGCGGTGATCAGGTCCGGCGTCTTGTCGCGGGCGATCAGTTCCGCGTTGGTCTTGCCGCACACCGGCGTTGCCTTGAACCCCCACGTGCCCCAGCCGGCGTCAATGTAGTAGTTGTCGATGACGGTCTTGCCCATGATCGGTGAATAGTCCGGGGTCATGTCGGTCATGCCGGCCCATTGGCGCAGGATCTTTGTCTCGGCCAGGAACGGAAAGAGTTCGAGCGTCGCCGACATCCAGGCTTCCTTCATCTCGAGCGTCGAACGCGTGCTGTAGAGCGTATAGGGATCGGAGCCGCCGCCGATGACCACCTCGCCGCGCGCGGTCTGCGACAGATAGACGTGCAATTGCGCCGAACTGATCAGGGGATCCAGGAACGGCTTCAAGGGCTGTGTGACGCCGGCCTGCAGGGGAAAGGTTTTGATCGGCAGCTTGATGCCGACCATGGCGGCAATCACGCTCGACATGCCGGCGACACATTGGATGACCTGACCGGCCTTGATCGTGCCGCGGTTCGTGTGCACCTCGCTGACCCGCCCGCCGCCGCCATTGGGTTTGTCGACCGAGATGCCGGTGACTTCGGTCTTCTGGTGCAGCTCGACGCCACGCTGCCAGGCGCCGCCGCCATAACCCCAGGCGACCGCATCGTGACGCGCGATGGAGCCGGGATGGTGATGCAGTGCGCCCTGGATCGGGTGGCGCGTCTCCGCCGATACGTCCAGGAACGGCACCAGGCGGGCCAGCTCGTCGCGGTCGACGAGGTCGCTGGCGATGTTGAAGTGACGGCTGACCTCGTCACGCCAACGCATGGTGCGCATTTGGGCGTCGGTGTGGGCGATGGTGATCTGGCTGCGCTCCGACATCATGAGGTTGAGGTCGAAGTCGTGGGCCAGATCCCGGTAGAGCCTGACCGAGGTGTCGTAGAATTTGACGCCCTCCGGCGTCAGGTAGTTCGACCGGATGACCATGGTGTTGCGACCGGTGTTGCCGCTGCCCAGGTAATTTTTCTCCAGCACCGCGACATTGGTGATGCCGTGGTCGCGGGCTAGGTAGTACGCGGTCGCCAGGCCATGGCCGCCACCGCCGATGATGACGACATCGTAGGCCGGCTTCAGATCCGACGGCGTCGGCAAGACGCGGGGCGGCTGGCCGTCACGCTTCAGAGCGTGTCGAAGAAGCGAGAAGGGCATCGGCAGGAAATCCGTTAGTCGCACACAAGCAGGTGTCGCGGCGCACGGGCATGATGACGTGACGCCGTCCCGCGATCCTAGATCGGCGCACGCCCGGCGCCGACCAGAATCTTGATACCGCGGTGAGATCGCGCTGGATCAACAACATCGCGCAGCCATAATATCAAAAGAGAAATCTTTCTAATTTGGGGATGTCAGACCCATGACCAAGATCTGTCACGGCACGATTGTGATCGCCGGCGCCAGCAGCGGCATCGGCGGCGAGGTCGCCAAGGCGCTGGCGCCGCGAACTAGGCGTTTGATCGGCGTTGCGCGTCGCCCGGCTCTGGCAGGTGAGGCGATCGAAGCGGACCTGACCAGCGCACAAGGCATTGCGCATGTCACCGAGGCGGTGGGCGAAAGCGCCCTCGATGCCTTGCTCTATCTGGGCGGCACCTGGGAACAGGATGCCTTCACCGATGCTTACGATTTTGCCACCTGCGCGGACGAAGAGATGACGCGTGTTCTCAACGTCAACCTGCTGGCGCCGATCCGGCTGACCCAGGCGTTGCTGCCGGCCTTGCGCCGGTCCGACAACCCCAAGATCGTCTTCATGGGCGCGCTGTCGGGCCTCGACAACTTCCCGGGCCGGGAAGTGGCAAATTCAGCCTCCAAATTCGGCCTGCGCGGCGCCGTCCACGCCTTGCGCGAAAGCCTGCGCACCGAGCGCATCGGCGTCACCGTTATCAATCCCGGCTATGTCGGCACGCCCCATGTGCTGGCGGAACTGGAACGCGACGGCACGTCGCCGGGCGAAGCGATACCGATGACCGACATGATGGCGATCATCGAATGTGTCCTCAGTGTCTCGCGCTCCACCTGTATCAAGGAGATCCAGGTTCCGGCCATGGCCGATCACGGGGCGTGAAGACGTCGGTTCCGGTAAAGACTTGTCACAGGCGCGTGGTTACTGCTGCATGGAAGTAGGACCGTCACCATCCTAGAGCAGATCCCACTTGGGTTGAATCGCTAGGCGATCCAAACCAAGTGGGTGAATCTGCTCTAACTATTTGATGTAGAGCGGATTCACGCGCCCAGATAGAACCGCTTGGCGTTTTTATCTGGGCGCGATCCGCTCTAAGATGAAGGCGGGAGGCAGCCGACAGCACAAGTTGGCCCTGCCGCAGGATAAGGGCGCACAGGAAGGGGCACACCATGCGCAGACCTGGACAGCAATTTGTCGATGAGGCCGTCGACGCGATCATCGCGTTGATCAAGGAACGGTTTCCCGAGGGCGATGCGGCGCAACTGATCAGCCTGGCGCGCGGCTACTTCAAGGACGCGGTCCTGGAGGATATCGAGGGGCAGTCGGTCGAGAACCTGTTCGGCGCCGTCGCGTCGCTGTGGCAGTTCAGCCGCTCGCGCAAGCCCAGCGAGCCGAAGATCCGGGCCTACAACCCCAGACTTGAGGAACACGGCTGGCAGACAACCCACACGGCGATCGAAATCGTCAACGACGATATGCCGTTCCTGGTCGATTCGGTGGTCTCGGCGCTCAACGTGATGGAACTGACCGTCCACATGATGATTCATCCGATCATCCGGGTCAGTCGCGACGCCAAGGGCATGAGCCAGGCGATGTGCCCCATCTATGAAGTGCTTGATGATTCGTCGCCGGAGTCGTTCCTGCATGTCGAGGTGACGCAGCAGCCGACCCAGGAAGCACTCGACGCCATCGAACGACGCATCGCCGAGGTGTTGGCAAGTGTCCGTGCGGCGGTCGAGGACTGGCGCCCCATGATTGCCCGGCTGGACGATGCGCTGGCAGAACTGTCGTCGTCACCGCCGCCGATTCCCGCCGATCAGTTGGAGGAAGGCAAGGCGTTTCTGGAGTGGCTGCGCGACAACCAATTCACGTTCCTGGGCTATCGCGAATACACCTATGAACATCGCGGCGGCAAGACCTATGCCCGCGCCGGCGAGGATGCGGGACTCGGCATTCTGCGCGAGATCTCAGCGGAGAGCCGTGCGCGCTACGAAGAGTCATTGCCGGAGAACTATGCCGCCTACCTCGAGCGCAAGGAGCTCTTTATCATCTCCAAAGCGTGGACCCGTTCCGACGTGCATCGGCCGGTCTACATGGATTACATCGGCGTGCGCCGGTTCGACGATAAGGGTGAGGTCGTTGGCGAGCGGCGTTATCTCGGTCTCCTGACCTCAGCCGCCTACAACACCAGCCCGCGCGACATTCCGCTCCTGCGCCGCAAGGTCAACGCGGTCATCGAACGTTCGGGCTATGGCAGCAACAGCCATAACGGCAAGGCGCTGTTGAACATCCTGGAGACGTTTCCGCGCGACGAGCTGTTCCAGATCGATGACGAGACGCTGGAGGTGTTCGCCCACAGCATTCTGCAGTTGGAACACCGCCAGCGCATCCGTCTGTTCATGCGCCAGGACAGCTACGCCGAGTTCTATTCGTGCCTGATCTATATCCCGCGCGACCGTTATGACACCGATCTGCGTCATCGCATGGAGGCGATCCTGCTGGAGACGCTGGGCGGCACGTCGGTCGAGGTCAGCACCCAGTTTTCCGAAGCGCCGATGGCGCGCGCGCATCTGATTGTGCACACGCCCGGCGGTGGCGAACCAACGGAAACGGTCGAGGAAATCGAGCGCCGGTTGGTTCTGGCGTCACGCAGCTGGGATGACGATCTTCACGACGCGCTGATCGAAGTGTTCGGCGAGGCCAAAGGCGCGGTCCTGTTCCACCAGTACGCCGCTGGTATTCCGTCGGGTTACAAGAGCGCGTTCAGCGCCCGTCTGGCGGTCGCCGATATCGAGCGCATGGAAGGCATGGGCGATGCCGGCATTGCCATGAACCTCTATCGCCGCGTCGATGCGCCCGACGGCATGTTGAACTTCAAGGTCTATCGCCACGGCGATCCGGTGCCGCTCTCCGACATCCTGCCGATGCTCGAACACATGGGACTGATCGTGAACGAGGAATCGCCGTTCGAGATCCATCCCAAGAACACCGACGACTCAATCTGGATCCACGACTTCCACGTCCGGCCCGAATACGACTGGGACATCGATGTCTCGGAAGTGCGCAGCCGGTTTCACGAGACGTTCGCGCGGGTTTGGTCGGGCGAGGTGGAGAACGACAACTTCAACGACCTCGTTCTGGCCGGTTTCTCATGGCGCGAGGTCGTCGTGCTGCGCGCCTATGCCAAGTACATGAACCAGGCCAACGTGCCGTTCAGCCAGTCCTATATCGAACAAACGCTGTCGGCCAACCCTGAGCTGGCGCGCAAGCTGGTCAGCCTGTTCCTGCTGAAGTTCGATCCGGACGACCGAGCGGACGTCGAGGCACGCATGGCGGACCTGATCGCCGAGATCGAGCACGGCCTTGAAGCCGTCGCGGTACTCGATCAGGACCGCATTATCCGCAAGTTCCTGAACCTTATTCAGGCGAGCTTGCGGACAAACTATTTCCAGGTCACCGAAACGGGCAATCCGAAGGCCTACGTCTCGTTCAAGCTTGATTCCGGCATGATCGAAGACCTGCCCGAGCCCAGACCGTGGCGCGAGATCTTCGTCTATTCGTCGCGTGTCGAGGCCGTCCACTTGCGTGGCGGACCGGTTGCGCGCGGCGGTATACGCTGGTCGGACCGGCGCGAAGATTTCCGCACCGAGATCCTGGGATTGGTCAAAGCCCAGCAGGTCAAGAACGCGGTGATCGTGCCGGTCGGCGCCAAGGGCGGCTTTGTCGTCAAGAAACCGCCGACCGAGGGTGGCCGCGACGCCCAGCTTGCCGAGGGTATCGCCTGCTACAAGACGTTGATGACGGGCATGCTGGACATCACCGACAACTATGCTGGCGGTGACGTCGTGCAACGTGATCGTGTCGTCCGCTACGATGGCGACGATCCCTATCTTGTCGTCGCCGCCGACAAGGGCACGGCAACCTTCTCCGACATCGCCAACGAAATCGCCGTCGACTATGGCCACTGGCTGGGCGACGCGTTTGCCAGTGGCGGCTCCGCCGGCTACGACCACAAGGGTATGGGCATCACCGCGCGCGGCGCCTGGGTCGCCGTACAGCGCCATTTCCGCGAGCTCGGCAAGGACATCCAGAACGAGGACTTCACGGTGGTCGGTGTCGGCGACATGGGCGGCGACGTGTTCGGCAACGGCATGCTGCTGTCCAAACACATCAAACTGGTCGGCGCCTTCAACCATCTGCACATCTTCGTCGATCCCGACCCCGACCCGGCCAAGAGTTTCAAGGAGCGCGAACGCATGTTCGCCCTGCCGCGGTCGTCGTGGACCGACTATGACAGCAAGGTGTTGTCAAAGGGCGCGGGCATCTTCGAGCGCAGTGCGAAGTCGATCGAGCTGACACCGGAGATTCAAGAACGGTTTGCCATCAAGGAAAAGAAAGTCACGCCGAACGCGTTAATCCGCGCCATGTTGGGCGCCGGTATCGACCTGTTCTATCACGGCGGTATCGGCACTTACGTCAAATCGTCCGATGAGACCAACGCCGAAGTAGGTGACCGGGCCAACGACGCTCTCAGGCTCGATGGCCGCGATCTCAAGTGCAAGGTGATCGGTGAAGGCGGCAATCTCGGTGTCACTCAGCTTGGCCGTATCGAGTACGCCTTGGCCGGCGGTAAGATCAACACAGACGCGATCGATAACTCGGCCGGCGTCGACTGTTCCGACCACGAGGTCAACATCAAGATCCTGCTGGGTGACGTCGTCAGCTCCGGCGACATGACCGTCAAGCAGCGCGATTCCCTGTTGGCCGACATGACAGACGAAGTCGCGGATCTGGTGCTGCGCGACAATTACCTTCAGACACAGGCCTTAACGGTGATTGAGCATGTGTCGCAGTCATTCATGGACGAACAGGTGCGCTTCATGCAGGTCTTGAGCAACAAAGGTCTGCTTGATCGGCATATCGAGTTCCTGCCCGATGACGAAGAGCTTGCAGACTGGAAGACCCAGCGACGCCAGTTCACGCGGCCCGAACTTTCGGTGCTGTTTGCGTACGCCAAGATGGATCTCTACGACTCATTGCTTGAGTCCGATCTGCCGGACGACGATTACCTGATCGACGATCTCGTCCGCTATTTCCCCAGTCCGCTTCAGAAACAATTCCGTGAGCGTATCCTGGCGCACAGGTTGCGGCGTGAGATCATCGCCACATCGGTCACCAACAGCATTGTCAATCGTGTCGGGATGAGTTTCGTCGACCGTCTTGCCGACGAGACCGGCCTCACGCCGACCGACGTGGCGCGTGCTTATGCGGTGGTGCGCGAGGCGTTCAGTCTGCGTGATATCTGGACCGCCATCGAAGCGCTTGACAACAAGGTGCCGACGGCAACCCAAACCGACATGCTGATGGAAACCGGTCTTCTAATCGACCGCGTGACCTCGTGGTTCCTGCGCAACACCAAATCACCCTTGGCTATCGAGGATACGATCCGCGCTTTCAAACCGGCGATCGCGGCGCTGAGCGACAAGCTCATGGTGCTGGTCGGTAAGGCGCGAAAGGGTTCGATCGATCGCGCCGCACAGCGGTTTGTCAAACAAGGCGTACCGAAGAACCTCGCCCTCACGGTCGCCCGGCTCAGAACGTTGGGCGCCGGGTGCGACATCGTTGAAACAGCGCGCGTTTTGAATCTGGATGTGATCGATGTCGGCACGGTCTTCTTCGATGTCGGCGAACAGTTCGGCACGCACTGGCTGCGCGACAACGTGACGCGCTTGACCATTGAAGACCGGTGGGACCGGCTGGCATCACAAGCCCTGGTCGAAGACAGCTTCTTGCAGCAGCGCGCCTTGACCGCGCGGATCCTGCAGTCGGCGAACGGTGTTAAGGCAAACAAGGCTGTCGATGCCTGGATCGCTGACAACCAGCCGTTGGTGACACGGTCGAGTTCGGTGATCAACGATCTCAAGATGGCCGGAACGATCGACCTCGCCATGCTGACGGTAGCAAGCCGTTCGCTGAAGGTGCTGACCGGCGGGTGAGCGACACAAGCGAAACGCCACCCGACCGGCCGCGAGGCGGCAGGCTTAGTCTCTATTCATGGTGCCTGTTCGACTGGGCGAACTCACCGGTTCCCACGGTCGTCATCACGTTCGTCTTCGCGGCCTATTTCGCGCGCGGTATCGTCGGCGATGAGGTCGAAGGCACGGCCCTGTGGAGCTGGGGTCTGGCCGCCAGCGCCATCATTGTCGCGCTGTTGTCGCCGATTGTCGGCGCTATCGCCGATGCCGGCGGGCGGCGCAAACCGTGGATCTTTTTCTTCACCCTCATCACCCTGGTTTCGACCACCTTGCTGTGGTTTGCCGAGCCGGATCCAAGCTGGACCTTCTACGCCCTGGTCATGGTCGCCCTGGTCAACATCGGGTTCGAGGTCGGCACGGTCTTCTATAACGCCATGCTGCCGGATTTGGCGAAACCCGAACGTATCGGGCGGATCTCAGGCTGGGCCTGGGCGATGGGGTATGCGGGTGGTTTGGCCTGTCTGATCCTGGTGCTGTTCGGCTTGATCGAAGCCAATCCGCCGCCGTTCGGTCTGGATGAATCGAATGCCGAAGATGTTCGCGCCGCCATGCCGCTCCTGGCGATTTGGCTCGTCGCCTTCGGCTGGCCGCTGTTTGCGTTTACCCAAGACCGGCCGACCGCGGGCCTGGGCCGCATCGAAGCGGTGCGCGCTGGCCTGAAAAGGCTCATCACCACGATCAAGGAACTCAAGCGTCACCGCACGATCGTTCATTTTCTGATCGCGCGCCTGTTCTATATCGACGGGCTCAACACCTTGTTCGCATTGGGCGGCGTTTACGCGGCGACCGCCTTCGCCATGAACGAGAAAGAGGTCATCCAGTTCGCCATCGCGCTCAACGTAACCGCCGGTCTTGGCGCGTTCGGCTTTGCCTGGATCGACGACCTGTTGGGTGCGAAGAAAACGCTGATCATCTCCATCGTCGCGCTCGCCATTCTGGGAACTGCCATTCTCTTGGTCCACGACGTCATGTGGTTCTGGATTCTCGGCATCATGCTCGGCACTTTTGTCGGCCCGACCCAGTCGGCCAGCCGCTCGATGATGGCGCGCCTCGCGCCGCCGGAACTGACCGGCGAGATGTTTGGCCTGTTCGCGCTGTCGGGCCGTATCACGTCGTTTCTCGGCCCGCTTCTGGTCGGCATCGTCGCCGTCGTGACAGACAGCCAGCGCATCGGCATGGCCGTCATCGTCGTCTTCCTGGTCGTTGGCCTGGTGATCTTGCTACCGCTGAAAGATTCCGGCCGGTCCATGCGCTAGAGCGGATCATGGTGAGATGGGATCGCTTGACGGTCCCATCTCACCATGTGAATCCGCTCTTTATCGATGAGTAGAGCAGATTCACCTGTCTTGATGTCATCGCGAAGCGATTCCATCAAAACAGGATCTGCTCTAGTGGCTTATCTTGACGTCTGCGCCGGCCCACTCCCCCGCCCGGCCACCCATGGCAGCATCCTCGGGGTGGCTTCGGCGAAAACGCCTCTCGGCGTTTTGCCCCGGGGGAGGGGGAGAGGGCTGGCACCGGCAGCCAAACAAAATCGCCCCTAATCGTCATCAACCTCGGGCACGGCGACGGCGGGCGCGACCGTGGCGTCGTTCAGAGGCAGTTTGCCCGGATGATGCCAGCCGGGCAGCATCGCCATGCGGCCCGACCATTCGAGAACATTGCGCCAGGACTTCAGGTCAATCTCGGCTTCGTCCGCCAGATAGATGTACCCGCACGCCGACATGTCGGCGATGGTCGGCTGATCGCCGGCCAGCCACGGACTGACCGCCAGATGGTTGTCGACGAGATCGAGCGCGCTTCGTGCGCGCGTTTGATAGAAGTCGATGACATCCGGCTTGAACCCGGCAAAGCGGATGCCGAAGCGAGCGAGCGCCAGGCCGTTGGTCAGCTTGTTCGATGACCACACCATCCAGGCCTGGGCGCGGTGCTTTTCCTCCTCATCGCGGCCGCCGAACTGACCGATATCATCGGCCAGGTAACGCAGGATGGCGTCGGACTGGGTGAACACACGGTCACCATGGACGAGAACCGGTACTTCCTGAAACGGGTTGAGCGCCGTGAAGTCCTCTGATTTGGTTTCACCGGCGAAGATGTCGACATGTTTGTAACGGTAGGCGTGGCCGGTCAGCGCAAAGTAGAGCGCGACCTTATAGACATTGCCGGAAGCGTGGTGGCCATAGAGCGTGTAGTCGGATGCTGTCATGGCAAGCTTCTCTAGTGTCGAAAATGGCGCATGCCTGTCAGGACCATCGCCATGCCGCGCGCATCGCCGGCAGCGATAACCTCGTCGTCGCGCATCGACCCGCCGGGTTGAATGGCGGCTGTCGCGCCACCGTCGGCGGCCGCCAGCAGGCCGTCGGCGAACGGAAAGAAAGCGTCGGACGCGACCACGCTGCCTTCGATCGACAGACCGGCGTCGTCGGCCTTGCGCCGGGCGATGCGCGCGCTGTCGACGCGGCTCATCTGGCCGGCGCCGATGCCAACCGTGGCGCCATCCTTGGCGTAGACAATGGCGTTCGACTTGACGTGTTTGGCGACGCGAAACGCAAACAGCATGTCGGTCAGCTCATCGGCGCTGGGCGCCCGTTGGCTGACCGTCTTCAAGTCGTCGGCGGATAGGCAGCCGTTGTCGCGCGTCTGGACCAGAAGGCCGCCGGCCAGCGAGCGCACGGTCAGACCGGTCTCACTGGGATCGGGCAGGTCGTCGGTCAGCAAAAGGCGCAGGTTTTTCTTGGCGGCGAAAACGTCAAGCGCGTTGTCGTCGGCGCCTGGCGCAATCACGACTTCCGTGAAGACCTCGGTGATCGCCTCCGCTGTCGCCCGGTCGAGCACGCGGTTCACCGCGACGATGCCGCCAAAAGCGCTGACGGGATCGCAGGCGAGCGCTTTCTTATGAGCCTCCGCGAGCGAGGCCGCGATGGCGACACCGCAAGGATTGGCGTGCTTGATGATGGCGACGGCAGGATCGGAAAACTCGGCGACCAGTTCATAGGCCGCGTCGGTATCGTTCAGATTGTTGAAACTAAGCGCCTTGCCCTGGACCTGGCGCGCCGTCGCGATGCCGGGCCGCGCGGAGCCGTCCGTATAAAACGCGGCGGCCTGATGCGGGTTTTCGCCATAGCGCAAGGTCTCTTCCAGCGCGCCGGCAAAGCCGATCCGGCGGGGGAAACCCTCACCCTCTTCGCGCTCGAACCAACGCGCAATGGCGGTGTCGTAAGCGCCGGTCCGGGCATAGGCGATCGCCGCCAAACGCCGGCGCAGCGCCAGCGACGTCGCGCCGTTGTTTGACGTGAGCTCGGCCAAGACGGCGGCATAATCGGCGGTGTCGACGACCACCGTGACGAAGGCATGGTTTTTCGCAGCCGATCGGATCATGGCGGGGCCGCCGATGTCGATGTTCTCGATGGTCGTGTCCCAATCGGCGCCCGACGCCACGGTCGCCTCGAACGGATAGAGGTTGACCACCACCATGTCGATCGCCGCGATGTCATGTTCGGCCATCGCGGCGAGATGGTCGTCCAGATCGCGCCTGGCCAGGATGCCGCCATGGACGTTGGGATGCAGGGTCTTGACCCGGCCGTCCATCATCTCCGGGAAACCCGTCAGTGCGGCCACCTCGGTGACGGCCAACCCGGCGTCGGCAATGGCGCGCGCGGTGCCACCGGTCGACACCAACTCGACGCCCAACCCGGCGAGCGCGCGGGCGAAATCGACCAGACCGGTCTTGTCGGAAACGGAAAGCAGGGCGCGGGTGATTTTGACGTCGCTCATCCGGCGTGTGGTTCCTCTTGGTTCAAAGGCGGCGGTGTGCGCCTCTGATACCCGAGCCTACGCGCGATGCAACCCTTGGATCTTGCGATCTACTCCAAGCGGCAAACAAGTTGCGAGATGGATTGAAGCGTTTGTCGCCGGTTACGCCTTACTCAGCGGCCCTTGGCGCCGTCGTGCCGTCGTCGGGCGTGTGGTACTCGGGCACGAGGTCGTGGAGCATGGCGCGGGTCCGTTCGGCATCGCCGGCCATGGCTTGATCGACCAGCTTGTCGAGCCCGGCGTTAAGCCGTTCGGCGTCGACCTGCGTGCCGGTGGCGACGCGAATGCCTTCGCGCGCCGAACGCTCGAGTTTCTCGTGATCGTACGTAAGTTCCTCATACATCTTCTCGCCGGCGCGCAGGCCGGTGAACTCGATCTTGATGTCTTCGTCCGGCGTCAGGCCGGCCAGGCGGATCATCTGGCGCGCCAGATCCTGGATCCTGACGGATTCACCCATATCGAGCACAAAGAGCTCGCCGCCCTTGCCGCCCAAGGCGCTCGCCTGCAGCACCAGCTCGACGGCCTCGCGCACGGTCATCATGAACCGTGTCATGTCTTCGTGCGTCACCGTCAGCGGGCCGCCCTCGGCCAGTTGCCGCTGAAACAGCGGCACCACCGAACCGGCGGAGCCCAGCACGTTGCCGAACCTGACCGTGGCAAAGCGTGTCCCACCGCCCGTTGCGCCCAGCGCCTGGATGTAGAGTTCGCCGAGCCGCTTGGTGACGCCCATGACGCTCGTGGGATTGACCGCCTTGTCGGTCGAGATCTGGACCATGACGTCAACACCCGCATCCCGACAGGCGTTGGCCACGTTCATGGTGCCCGCGACATTGGTCAGCACGGCTTCGTTGACGTTTTCTTCCGACAGCGGCACGTGCTTCAGTGCGGCCGCGTGGAAGACCACATCCGGGCGCGCCTGTTCGAGCGCGCGGTCCAGCCGGGGCCGGTCGCGGATGTCGCGCAGCACGGCGCGACGTGTCAGGTCGGGAAAACGTCGCGCCATCTCCAGATCGATCTCGTAAAGCGCGTATTCGCTCTGATCGAGCAACGTCAGCTCGGCAGGCTCCAACGTGGCGATCTGGCGCGCCAGCTCACCACCGATTGTGCCGCCGGCGCCGGTGACGAGGACGCGACGTCCGCCGATCAACCGGTGCAAGCTCGCCCGGTCGACCGCGGTCTGGGGACGGCCGAGCAGATCTTCCAACGCGACCGGCTTGAGCTGGATATTGCCGCCATCGTCGTGGCCGTCGGTGAAATCGGTCAGGCGCCCGATCCGGCTCAGCGTCATGCCGTACCGTTCGGTAGCGGCCAGTGCTTCGCGCGCGACCTCCGGCGGTACCCGGTCGCGGGTCAGAATCAGGCGTTGCGGACGCGGTCCCTTGCGGCTCAGGGCTGCGAGCGCCGGGTCCAGCCCGTCGCGGCCGTCAACGACCTCGACGCCACGAATGCGCTGGCCAGAGCGGCGGCCGGTCGGGTCGACCATGGCGGTCACGGTGTAGGGCCCGCTGCGGTTGCGCGACATGGCGCGGGCGAACTGCTCGGCCTCGTCTTCGGCGCCGTAAAGTGCCACCGGGATGGCGCGGGGATTAGGGCGTTCCAGAACGTTGGACAACCCACCATCCTTGGTGATGCGATAGATCATCCGCGAGCCGCCGGTCAGCGCCAGCAGCACGAACCAGTTGATGACCAGTGCCGAGCGCGGATAGTCCTCGGCGCGGCTGAACAGGAAGAGCACCGGCAAAAAGATCAGGATCGTCAGCGTCACCGCCTTGGCGAGGGCGTAAAGGTCCGGCAGCGACGCATAGCGCCAGACGCCGCGATAAACACCGGTGCGCAGGAAGACCAGGGCGGCGATGGCGGCGAACACGATGACGCCTTCCAAGAGATAAGGCCGGGTCTGGGCGAACATATCGTCGCCAAGGCGCAGGTAGAGCGCGATGACAAAGGAAAGCCCCGCCATCACCACGTCATGCACCATGGTGATGCGCGAACGCGATGGCCTATAGCGCCGTTTCATGCGGTTCCCGCCCGGTTCTGGCTGCGAAGATACCACAGGAAACCGGCAACCGTGACCATGCCAACCGCAAGGGCCAGCCAGGCAAGCCAACCGCCCGACAGCGACCCGTAGGCGCAGGCAATCAACAGAATGTTCAGCATGCTGACACGTTTGACCACCCAGGCGTGGTCGCGACCACCCTTGATCGCGGCCTGATAGGCGTGGTCGCGATGCGGGCGCCAGAACTTGCCGCCGCGCGCCATACGCATAACGAGTGTCGTGGTCGCATCGCCCCAGTAATAGAGCGGCAGCAGCAGCGCGGCCATCCAGTGGCCCATCGCGGCGGCCTGCCAGATCAGCAGGAATCCGAGGAGAAAACCCAGTGTCACGCTGCCGACATCGCCCAGAAAGATCTTCGCGGGGTGCCAATTCAAGACCAGGAATCCGGCCGCGCCGCCGGCCAGGACGGCAGCCAGGGCCGCCTGGCTCCAGTCGCCGCCGTTGTGTGACACATGGTCCAGCACGACGATGGCCAGGCCGCCGGCAATTGCGATCGTCTCGGCGCCGGTCAACCCGTCGATACCGTCCATGAAATTGAAGAGGTTGATGAACCACAGCCAGGCGATCGCCAACAAAACCCGTTCCAGCCACAGCGGAACCACGCCATCAAGCAGCAAAACATGGCCGGGAAGCAGGCTGAGCCCGAAGGCAACCGCCACTATCTGCGCGCCAAAACGTGGCATTGCCGGCAGATCTTTGACGTCGTCCCACCAGGAGATGGCGGCCAGAACCAGCGCCGCGGCCAGAACCGGCCATGCAGCCGACAACGTGCCGGTGAACCAGCACAGAATCAGCCAGCTGGGCAACACGATCGCGACGATCGCAAGTCCACCGCCGCGTGGCACCGGTGCGGCGTGGCTCGACCGGTCGTTAGGCCGGTCCATAATGTCGCGTTCGCGCAGCATCTCCAGTACCATGCGGGTCATGGCCCAGGTGGCAAACCCGGTCAGAGACGCGGCGAGCAGGGTTATCGTCCACATGGCGGGGGTTTATAGAGCGATTTCCTGTCAGATGGCAGCATCAGCCCGCACCGGGTCTTTCGACCGCCGGCAAGGCTGGCCCGGGCGCGCAAACGGTTGCTCCTGCGCCATGGGCGATGATATGCCGACGCGGCAAATCCGGTGAACAAGGCGCCTTGATGGAGATTGTCGAAGAGAACAGCTCGGCCGTGTCGCGACATGTGGCGTCGCTCGCGGCCGTAGCCCTGGGCGCATCGGTGCCGATCCTGATCCTTGGTCGCGCGGGCATGGCCATCGCGATCGCCATCGCGATTGTCGGCTTGCTGGCGACCAGCGACCGCTCGCGCCTGGTTTTCGACGTCATAGCGGCGGTCAAGACGCCGTTGGGAACCGCCGTCGGGGTGACCTTCGCCCTATGGCTTGTCAGCGTGATCGGATCGCCGGAAGTCGCGTTGTCGGCCAAGGTCTGGGCACGCATGGTCGCGCTGCTGGTGGCGGGTGTGGCACTGGCCAGCCTGATGCGTCGTTCTCCGGCGCTCCATGGTCTCGCGCTGAAGAGTTTGATCGTGACGGCGTTGATGGGTGTCGGGATTGGTCTGGTCACCGTGCTGAAGTGGCCGGATCCGCTGCTCTTGTTGCGCGGTCATGGCGCCAATCTGGATCAGGTGGGCCTCGCAGCATCGGTGCTGAAGTCCTATGGCACGGCGGTCGCGTGCGCCATGCCGGTTGTCTTGTGGGCAGGATGGCGCGTGGGCACGCGCTGGCGCTTGCCGGCGATCATCTTTCAGTTTCTGGCACTGGCGCTGCTGATCGTGCTTGAGAGCCGCGCCGGTCTGGTCGCCGCGGCTGTCGGCGCCGGGATCTTCACCTGTTGGTTTGCTTGGCGCCACGGTCGTTCGTGGCTGATCGGCGCGGTCGCTCTTGTCATGGTGGCGGTTGTCGCCATCGCGTTTGTCACCAATGTCCGGAACAACCAGATCGAAGCCGCGCTCGATCTGCCGGTCTGGTTGGTCGATGCCCATCGTCAGGCGATCTGGGACGCCTCTCTGCAACGCTTTACCGAGGCGCCGATCTTCGGCTGGGGTATTGACGTTGTCGATAAACTGCCGGGCGCCAACGACATCGTGCCGGGATCCGGCGTCGAGTTCATCCCATCGCACCCGCATAACTGGGCGATTGAGGTGCTGGCCGAGACCGGTATTGTCGGCTTCGTCGCAATGTCGGTGACGCTCATCATTTTGGCCGTTGGCGGCATTCGGGCCACGCGCCAGGACGGTGCGGCGGGCGCTTCGTTTTTAGCGGTGTGTGCTGTCTTCTTTCTGGTCTCGCTGATCAGTTATTCGTTCTGGGCGTTCTGGTGGCAGGCGACGTTTGTCCTGTTAGCGAGCCTGGTGATCGCGCCGTTGACGCCGGGTTTGGTGAGTTCCAGCCGGTCGCCTAAGCTGGCGGTGTCATGACGGCAAAACGTGGAAATCCGTTGGAAGCTGGGCGCGAGGTCCTGCGCGAGGCCGCCGCATGTCTGGGCCGCGCGGCCGATGGCCTGGGCGACGACTTCGTCCAGACAGCCCAGGCGCTCTCCCGCGACGACAGCTTCACCATCATCATCGGCGTCGGTAAGTCCGGCCACATCGGCAACAAGCTCGCGGCGGGCTTGACCGGCGTCGGGCATCGCGCTGTGTTCATTCACCCGCAAGAGGCGCTGCACGGCGATCTCGGCATGGCCAGCCACGCGACCCTCGCCGTCCTGCTCAGCCACTCCGGCACGACCGAAGAGTTGATGGTGCTGGCGCCGGCGCTGAAGGAATTCGGATGCCAGATCGCCCTGATCACCGCGGTCAAGGAGTGCCCGCTTGCCGGCTATAGCGACTGGGTCATCGAAACGCTGGTCGACGAAGAGGCCGGCCTGCACCGTCTGGCCCCGACCTCGTCATCGACGACGACGCTGTCTATCGGCGACGCCTTGATGATTGCCAGTCTGAATCTGCGCGGTTTCACCGCCGACGAGTTCCGCCGCTTTCACCCGGGCGGCCTGCTGGGCAAGAAGCTCAAAAAGGTGCGTGACCTGATGACGCCGGTCGAGCGCCTGGCGTGGTTGAAACCCGATGACTCCATCTTCGACGTTCTGGAAAAAGTCGCGCTGGGCCGACGCGGTTTCGGTGTCGTTAGTCGTCGGCCGCACGGCGAAGCGGTTCGCGCCGATGAGGTCGGCGTTATCTCCGACGGCGACATCCGCAACGCGGCACGCGACCGCGATGGTTTTCAAACCAAGACCGCAGCGGCCATCATGACGTCCAAGCCGACCGCGATCGACGCCGATGCCTTGATGGGCGATGCGCTCCGGCTGATGGAAACCCACCGCTTCACGTTCTTGTTGTGCACCGATGGCGACGGCATGCTGGTCGGCGCTGTCCAGATCCACGACCTCGTCGCCAGCGACCTGGATGTCACCGCGCGCGCCGATCGTTTGCCCAACGGTGATTGAGTCATGAAACGCTGGTACGTCGCCCACACACGTGCGCAGAGCGAGCGCCGGGCGTTCGACCATCTGACCAATCAGGGTTTCGAAGCGTGGCTGCCGGAGTTCAACAAACGGCGCCGTCACGCGCGCCGCACCGATTGGGTTCGCCGCCCGTTGTTCCCGCGCTATCTCTTTGTTCATCTGGATCTGGATGCCGAGCGTTGGCGCAGCGTGCTCGGCACCGTCGGTATACAGGCGTTGGTCGGTGGCGCAGAAAAGCCGACGCCGATGGCCGACGCGGTTGTCGAGGCGATCCGCGCCCGGGTCGATCAGGAAGGGCTGGTGCGGATCAATCCGGCCGAGACGCTCGAGGCCGGTGATGCCGTCAGGATTGCGGATGGACCGTTCGCCGATCTGGAAGGCATCTTTCTGGATATGGGCGATAACGAGCGGGTCGCGATCATGCTCAGCCTGTTGGGACGCGAGGTCAAAGTGACCGTCAGCGCCGACCATTTGGAGCGTGCCTGACGCCACCCTGGATGGCGCGGTGCTGAATCACACGTATGTCGTGTACGACTTGACATGAGTGTTCGATTTATGAACAAGGTGCGCAGACGGACCGGAATCGTGGTGCCGGACCGCCCTTGAAACTGACGGACCGCAAACGGTGACAACCCGGCGCGAAGCAAGCGAAGACGAGGCAATCCGCCAGATTCTGGATCGTATCGACAGCGACCAGAATATCTCGCAGCGCGATCTGGCCGATGAACTCGGCGTCGCGTTGGGCATGGTCAACGCCTACATCAAGCGTTGCGTGCACAAAGGTCTGGTCAAGATCCAGCAGGTGCCGCGCCGGCGCTATCGGTACTACCTGACGCCCCAGGGTTTTGCCGAAAAGAGCCGGCTGACAGCGCAATACCTGTCCGATTCCTTCGGTGCGCTCAGACGCGGTTTGAGCAGCTTCGATCGCCTTTACAGCGATCTGGCCGAAGCCGGACATCGCCGCATCATCCTGTGCGGCGACGATGCACTGATCGAGGTCGGGATCCTCTCCAGCCTCTCGACACCGATCGACATTCTCGGAGTCTTCAATCCTCTGGGTAACAGTCACGCCGTGCGTGGCGTGCCGGCGATCGACCCTTCGGATCCGCCTGAGGCGGACCGCTGGGTCCTGGCCGTTGCCAAGAACGGCGAAGAGGCCTTCGCCAAGCTTGAACAGATCGTGCCGGCCGAGCGGATCATCATGCCGGACGTGCTGCGCCTCTACATGCTGCGCAGTTCATCGCGCGAGCGCGGCGCGGCCTGATAAGAGCAGATCCTGGTTTGATGGAATCGCGTTGCGATTCCGCCAAGACGGGTGAATCTGCTCTGTTTAGAGAGCGAGAGCGGATTCACGTGATGAGGTGGAACCGTGAACCGGTTTCACCTCATCACGATCCGCTCTACTGGCTGGCAGCATAGGCGGCGAACGCCACCGATGTCGGCGGCCCCAGACGTTCCAGCAAGAAAAACTCCCAGACTGGCACGGTAACAAGCCTTCCCGACACGAAGTCCGGCGCAAGCGGTGCGCGATAGTTGAAGGACGGCACGAACTCGTCCAGGCGCACACTTGATTCGAGCGCGGCGATCTGAAAGTTGGTCGCCTGGCGATCGGGCCTGACGGCGACGACATACGTGAAGAAACCATGGTTCACGAGTTCGTCGAACAACAGGAACCCGGCATCGCCGGACACCATGTCCAGCGGCAAGTCGTTGATGTGGACCGTGCGGTAGACCAGGCCGCCATGATCAAGGGGCGGCGATTGGCTAAGGCCGCCGGGTGCGAGCGTCGCCTGATCCTCCAGGCCACGGCTGTTCGTCTCGACCGTGACCGGCGCCATATCGACGACGAGGGGCAAGTCCGGTGGCACGTGCTCCTGCAGCCAGGCACGCGCTTGAAGCCGCGTATCGTCCTGGACCATCAGCCACGCCATCCATCCGGCAGTGGCCAGCGGGTAGAGCAACGCGATGATGGCCAAGCCCGTGGTGAGAGCCGAGAGCGCGCGGCGTCCGGAAATCCACGCCGCGAGCCTTGCCGCGCCGCCGCCTGCGCCTAGCGCCAGGACGGGGAGCAGAAGAACCAGGGCGGCCTCGTCGCCGGAGAACCATTCGGCGCCGACCAAACCGATCGCGAAGACGGCGGCCAACACGACGGCGACGACCGGCCGCGAGGTGACGACCAGCAGCACCCCGGCGATGCCTGCCACGGTCAAGACCGGATCGGCACGCAGCAAAGACTGGATGTAGTCGAGAACCGTCAACGGTTCGCCAGCGACCGCGCCGCGCTCGAACGCGACCGTCGGGATCAACCAGACGGCAACGATGACGATGGCTAAGGCCAGCGCCACCAGCAGCGGGATAACGCCGGCGACACTTGGGCTGCCAAGCCAGCGGTGCACGCGCCAGACGATCAGCCAAATCGCGAACCCCGTCGCTGACCAGCCGAGCGCCAGATGCCCGAACACCACCGCATACCAGGATGTTGCCAGCAGCGCGGCAGCGACCAGGCCGGCGGCGGGGCTGGCGAAGAAATCACCGGCCAGACGCCACAGCAGCCAAACCGTTGCGGTGGAAAGCAGCAGGCTCAAAAGGCGCCCGGCGGTGAGCAAGTCGGCGTCTGGCGTTGCCCCGGCAACGCCCGCCATTTCGCCGGGTATCAGGGCAAACGGCAGGCCATAGTCCAGACCGATCAGCCGCAAAGCCGCGGCGATGATCAGGATTGGCACGAGAAGCCAGACGTCTTTCCGGCCGGCGGGATGCGCCATGGCAGGCCCCGGAAACGATTCACCGGTGCCTGTTTACCATCGACACGCCGGACGACGAATAGGGATGAATAGGGAATGGTTGCAGGGCGTGGTCAGCCGGCGGCCCATCGGATTGCTCGACATCCCGGTTGCGCCGTGGCATGCGGGGACTGGAAGCACGGCATCGCCAGCGGGGGACGACGGCACGTGATGATCTTGTGGCGCAGCTTGGATCTGCCGCGGCGCGCGTTGCGCCGGCTAAAGGGCGACAAGCGCGATTACCGGCACTTTCTGTTTGAGGACTTGAAGGCGCGGCTTGGCGAGCGGCGGGTTTCGAATGTGCTCGAAATCGGCCCCATGGAGGCCGACGATACCAAGCGCTTGCTGACCTTGGCGCCGGATCGCCTGACGCTTGCGGAAATGCCGCAGTGGACGGAACACCTGGAAAAGAACCTGGCCGCCAAGGGCATCGCCGATAAGGTCGAGATCCGTGTCGGCAATGTCATGTACGACACCATGTTCGACGACCTCGTGCCGTTCGACCTCATCTGGTGCACGGGCGTCCTCTATCACAATCCCGAACAGCTTCGCATGCTGGCGCGCCTGTACGATTGGCTGGCGCCCGACGGCCTGCTGGTGATGGAGACGGCGACGGCGCGCAGGGCTTTGATGCGTGACCGAAACTGCGTCGAGATTTGGCATGACGTGCCCAAGTCCGTCATGACGCGATCTCATTTGAGTGCCAATGTGACCCACGTTCCCTCGCGCAAGGCGGTTGGCGCCTGGCTCGCCATGGTCGGTTTTGACGACATCGTCCTGTCTTCCTGTCATGCCCGCCAATCGTTCAGTCTGGCGCAGAACCGGGTGGCCTACATCGCCCAGCGCGCCGGCGCGACCGAACCGGAAAGCTATTACATCCATTCCGGCCGCAGCTTCCCGATTGGCCGCGCGCTTTGACGGCCGGTCGCGGAGCATGCGCAGGCGGCATGTTTCGCCGAATTTCATGACCACATGCTGCAATGCAGTATGTCTGTTTATGGCCGATTTCGGCCATTTTTCTTAGTGTTCAAGAAATGAACTTGACGTTGGCGTTCATTAACTGAACATTATGGCCGGGCTGGTGGCGCCAAGCGGTAGAAAATGCCGCGCACCCGGCCTGCGGTAGCATGCCTAACGCCTTGATTTTACTCACTTTATACCCTCAAACATGACCTTCCGACGTTTCGACACGCCGACGCCCGATCTGAACGGCGCCTCCATTCTGGTGACTGGCGGTACCGGCTCCTTCGGCCGCGCCTTCGTGAAGACGGTTTTGGAGCGGTATGAGCCCGCGCGGCTGGCGGTGCTGTCGCGCGACGAGCTGAAGCAATTCGAAATGCAGCAGGATCCCCTTATCGGCAAAAAGCCCTGCATGCGGTTTTTTATCGGCGACGTGCGCGATGGCAGTCGCCTCGAAAGTGCCATGCGCGACGTTGACGTCGTCATTCACGCGGCGGCTCTGAAGCAGATCACGACCGCCGAGTACAATCCCTTTGAGTGCGTGCACACCAATGTCATGGGTGCTGAGAATGTGGTCCAGGCGGCCATCCGCATGGGTGTCAAAAAGGTTGTGGCGCTCTCCACCGATAAGGCGGCCAATCCGGTCAATCTCTACGGCGCCAGCAAGCTTGCTTCCGACAAGATATTCGTCGCCGGCAACAACATGAGTGGTTCGGTCGGCACACGATTTGCCGTGGTGCGCTACGGTAACGTTCTGGGTTCGCGCGGCAGCGTTGTGCCTGTGTTCCGCAATCTGCTGTCCGCCGGCGAAACCGAGCTTCCGGTGACCGACGCGCGCATGACGCGGTTCTGGATCACGCTGCAGCAGGGCGTCGACTTTGTTCTTTCCTCTCTGAAGATGATGACTGGCGGCGAGATCTTCGTACCGAAGATTCCCTCGACGAGTTTGATTGAATTGGCGCGCGCCATGGCGCCGGATGCCACCCATCGGGTCATCGGCATCCGTCCGGGCGAAAAGCTCCATGAGATCATGATCACCGAAGACGACTCGCGTTCGACCGTCGAGCTGGCCGACCGCTACGTCATCGAACCCGCATTCAATTGGTGGGATCGCGATCCTTATCTTGAGAACGGCGCGACACGCGTTGACGACGGCTTTGTCTTCGCCAGCAACCGCAACAACGAGACGCTGGATGCCAACGGCCTGGTTCGCCTGCTGACAGAGGCGGGCGTTTGACGGCAGAGCCGCACTTTCTGCCTTACGGCCGCCACACGATCGAGGCCGACGACATTGCCGCTGTCAGCGCGGTCCTGCAAAGCGACTTTCTGACCACCGGTCCTGCCGTTGATGCGTTTGAATCGGCTTTTGCCGCGGCAACCGGCGCCCGGCACGCTGTTGCGCTCAGCAGCGGCACGGCGGCTCTGCACCTGGCCACACTTGCGCTTGGCCTCGGGCCAGGCGACGCGGCGGTCGTGCCGTCGATCACGTTTGTTGCGACCGCCAATGTCGCCGAACTGGTCGGCGCCCAGGTGTTGTTCGCCGATGTCGATGCCGCTACCGGGCTGATGACGCCCGCAACACTCGAGGCCGCATTATCGCGACGGGGCGATGCGACGCCGCGCGCGGTCTTTCCCGTCCACTTGAACGGCCAGTCGGTCGACATGGCAGGCCTTAAACACGTTGCGGACCGCCATGATCTCAAGATCGTCGAGGACGCCTGTCATGCGCTTGGCGGTACGGTCGGCGGTCGACCGGTCGGCGATTGCGTGAACAGCGACATGGCGATGTTCTCGCTGCATCCTGTCAAGACGATCGCGATGGGCGAGGGCGGCGTCCTGACGACCAACGATGACGACGTTGCCGCGTCACTGCGCGGCCTAAGGAACCACGGACTTGTCCGCGACGCCGCACTGTTTGAGAACACGGCAATGGCCTTTGACGACAACGGCGATGCCAATCCCTGGTACTACGAACTGCACGCGCCCGCTTTCAACTACAGGGCCAGTGACATCCATTGTGCGTTGGGAACCAGCCAGCTTGCGAAGCTCGAGCGGTTCGTCGAAGCGCGGCGCAAACTGGCAAAGACGTATGACGATGAACTAGCGGATCTTGCGCCGATGGTTCGGCCGGTTCCCCGCATCGACCATGGCGAGAGTGGCTGGCATCTCTATGTGGTGCAGATCGATTTCGACGCCATCGGCAGGGAACGTTCTGCGGTGATGCGTGATCTCAGGCAGAACGGCGTCGGCACCCAGGTGCACTACATTCCCATTCATCGCCAGCCCTACTACCGCGAGCGCCATGGCAATCTGGATCTGCCCGGCGCCGACGCGTACTACCGGCGCTGCCTGTCGCTGCCTCTCTACCCGACGATGACGGAAACCGATGTCGCGCGGGTGGTTTCGGCGCTTCGCGACGTAACGGGCGCCTGAGAACACACGACAATGGTTCGTTACTGCAAATCTTGCCTGTATCCGGATTCGAAACCGGATCTAAGTTTCGATGAAGACGGCGTATGCAGCGCCTGTACGGCTTTTGACGCCCGCACCGAGATCGATTGGGAGGCAAGGCGGCAGGAGTTTCTTGACATCGTCGCGCAGTATCGCAGCCGCGATGGCAGTAACTACGACTGCATTGTTCCGGTTTCAGGGGGCAAAGATTCAACCTACCAAGTGTTGCGTCTGCTGGAAGCTGATCTCAACCCTCTCTGCGTGACCGCCATGACAGATGCGCTGTCGGACATCGGCCGGCGTAACATCGAAAACATCAAGAGCCTTGGCGTTGACCATATCGAAGTAACGATGAATCCGGTGATCCGCCGGCGTCTCAACAAGCTTGCGTTAACGCAAGTGGGTGATATCTCGTGGCCGGAGCACGTGACGATCTTTACGGTGCCCGTCCGTATCGCCGTGCAGCTCGGCATTCGCCTGATTGTATGGGGCGAAAATCCTCAGAACGAATACGGTGGCCCGGCCGCCGCGAGCGAGCACCAGACCTTAACCCGCCGGTGGCTGGAGGAGTTCGGTGGTCTGCTGGGCCTTCGTGTCAGTGATCTCGTCGAATTGGACGGTATCGAGCGGCGTCACCTCATCCAGTACGTCTACCCCAGCGACGACGCTCTTTCGGCTGCGGGCGTCACCGGAATTTTTCTGGGCCATTATTTTCCTTGGGATGGCTGGACAAACGCGCTGTTGGCACAAGCCCATGGTTTCGAGACGCTGCCTCATCTGGTTGAAGGCTCGCTCGCCAACTATGAGAACCTCGACAACCACCAAACCGGCATCCACGACTACTTCAAGTTCTTGAAGTTTGGTTTCGGCCGCGCGACAGACATTGCCAATAACCACATTCGGCGTGGCCGTCTGTCGCGTGAGGACGCAGTCAGCATCGTCAGGCGCCATGACGGTGCGTTCCCGCGGACCTGCCTGGGCCGGCCTCTCGAAGATATTCTGCGCGAGATCGATATGACGACGGAGGAGTTCCATCGGGTCTGCGATCAGTTCACCAACAAGCGCATCTTTGTCTGCGGCAACGATGGCCAACCGGTGCGCGACAAAGACGGCAACCTTAGACTTCTTGATGCGAGCTACGGATCGGACTCATGACGTCCGTCGCCATCGTTGACTACGGTCTTTGCAATCTCGACTCGATAAGGCGTGCGACAGAAGAGTGTGGCGGCCAAGTCCGGGTTACCGACAAGCCCGACGATTTGGCTGACGCCGAGCGCATCATCCTGCCCGGCGTCGGATCGTTTGCGAAAGCCATGGAGAACCTTCACGCGCGGGGCTTTGCCGCGGCTCTAACAGAAGCTGTCAAGACGCGTCGGGTCCCGCTGTTGGGTATTTGTCTTGGCATGCACCTGCTTGGAGAAGAAGGCACCGAGGGCGGTCCATGCCCGGGCCTGGGTCTTTTGCGAGGCAGGATCACGCGCCTTAAACCAGCAAACGGCGCGGGAACCGAACGCGTTCCGCATATCGGCTGGAATGATGTGCATCCGGCCGGCGTGTCATCGCTTTTCGACGGCGTTGCGCCCGGTACCGACTTTTACTTCGTGCACGGTTATCGGCTTGAAAGCCCGGCCGAAGAAACACTGTGTACCGTCGACTACTGTGGCCAGACCGTTGCCGCCGCCGGCAACGCCCAAGTCATGGCTGTCCAGTTTCACCCGGAAAAAAGTCAGACCGCTGGTTTCCAGGTGCTGAAGAACTTCCTGATCTCGTGAATGCTGAAGCACCGCGTCATGCCGACGTTGCTCCTCAAAGAGGTGGGGTTGGTCAAGGGTGTCGCGTTCGACTCATGGCGGCGGGTCGGTGCGGCCATGCAGACGGTCAAGGTCTACAACATGCGACAGGTCGACGAGCTCGTCTTCCTGGACATCGCCGCGACGCCGAACGGCAACGCGCCGGACTTTCACCTTATCGACGAACTGGCTGATGCGTGTTTCATGCCCATGACGGTCGGCGGCGGTGTTCGTTCGGTGGATGATATGCGGTCGCTGTTGGCCGTTGGCGCGGACAAGGTTGCGATCAACAGCGCGGCTGTTGAAGATCCTTCGCTGATATCCAAAGGCGCTGAAGAGTTCGGTTCGCAGTGCATCACCGTTTCCATCGATGTGAAGCGACAATCCGATGGCCGCACTGAAGTCGTCACGCGATGCGGTACCCATGAGACAGGCCTCGACCCCGTCGCGTGGGCACGCGATGTCGAGCAACGGGGTGGCGGCGAGATCCTGTTGGGATCGGTTGACCGGGATGGAACGATGTCCGGCTATGATGTCGACACGATACGTGCGGTCAGCGATGCCGTCGGCATTCCGGTTATCGCATCTGGCGGCGCCGGCAGCTTCCAGGATATGGCCGACGCGATCAAGCAGGGCGGTGCTGATGCGGTCGCCGCTGCCAGCATCTTTCATTTTACCGAAATGACACCGAAAGAAGCCAAGCGTTACCTGCGCGACCAGGGCTTGCCGGTTCGCCTATGACCGCCGTGACCGCGATCATCGTCCAGGCCCGGCAGTCGTCGACGCGGCTTCCGGGAAAGGTGTTGTTGCCGCTGGGCGGTCAGACGGTGTTGTGGCATGTCCTGACGCGATGCGGTGCTGTGGAAGCTGCCGATCTCGTTTGCTGCGCGATCCCTGAAAACGACATTGGCGGGCCGCTGGAACGGGAGGCCGATCGCGCGGGCGTTACGGTCGCCGGCGGTTCCGAACACGACGTCCTCGCGCGCTATCGTGATGCCGCACGCGAAGTCGGTGCTGATGTCGTGATGCGTGTCACCAGCGACTGTCCCGTCATCGACCCGCACGTGTGCGACAGCGTGCTTGCTGCCCTAGCGGAGGCTGGTGCCGACTACGCATGCAACAACATGCCGCGCACCTGGCCACACGGCTTGGACTGCGAAGCCTTCACGCGCAGCATCCTCGAACGCGCTGCGGATATCGCGACGGACCCTTACGACCGTGAACATGTGACGCCCTGGTTGCGTCGCGATCCAGACGTGCGATGTGTCAATGTCGCTGGCCCAGGTGGTGAACTGGCGCATCAACGCTGGACACTCGACTATCCCGAAGATTACGCGTTCTTCGAGGCGCTCATGCCTCACCTGTCATCACGGTCACGCATGGCAGGCCATGCCGAGATCGCCGCGATTATTGAGGCGCATCCCGAGATTGCGGCGTTGAACGCCGGGCGCCGGATCGACGCTGCCTAAGGGACCTAACGTTGACTGACCCAATTCCTGAGACCGATCAGCTAAAGTTCTGGCGCGGCGAATTCGGCAACAATTATACCGATCGCAATGCCAACACACAGGCGGAGATTCAAGCGCGTGTTGCGCTGTGGTCGACAATCATGGCGCGTCTTGTTGGCGCGCCGCCACAGAGCATCCTCGAGGTCGGGGCCAACATCGGCAACAACCTGCGGGCATTGCGGCAGCTCACGTCCGCGACATTCTTGGCGGTCGAGCCCAACGAAAAAGCACGGCAGACCCTGGTCGACGACGGCGTGGTGGACGCGAAGAACGTGCGCGGTGGATTCGCTGCGGCCATCGACTTGCCGACCGCTTCCGTGGATCTTGTCTTCACCAGCGGCGTACTCATCCATATTCATCCCGACGACCTCGCCGTATCATGCGCCGAGATCCATCGCGTCTGCCGACGTTATCTCTGCTGCGTCGAATATTTCGCCGATAAGCCGGAGGAGCTCAGCTATCGCGGCCATAGCGAGCGCCTTTTCAAACGAGACTTCGGTGCCATGTGGCTCGACAATCACGATGACCTGCAGGTGGTCGACTACGGTTTTGTTTGGAAACCCATGACCGGTCTGGACAACCTGACCTGGTGGCTTTTCGAGAAACGCTAGCGACATGAGACATGCCGTCTTTCGCTGCCGCGCTGGCGCCCATATTGGCGGTGGTCATGTCGTGCGGTGTCTGGCTCTGGCCGACAGACTCGTGACGCTAGGCTGGCGCTGCAGCTTCGCGGTCAACAAGGAAGCTGTCGCTACGGTTGGTTCTCTGACGTCGGCATCCCTTGCGATCCATGATCTCGACGATTTTGACGGTGCCGACTTGTTGGTGATCGACGATTACGACGCCGACGCTGTTACCGAGAGTAGCTTGCGCGATCGTGCCCGGCAGATCGTCTGTATCGATGATCTCGCAGATCGACCGCATCAATGTGATGTGCTGCTGGATCCAACGCTCGAGCGAACGAGCGACGACTATCAAGGTCTTGTGCAATCGTCTTGCCGCATGTTGCTGGGCCCAGACTACGCCCTGGTGCGCGAAGAGTTCACAGTGCGCCGCCACCAGGCGCTCGAGCGCGACGTCGGTGAAGTGCGTCGTGTCCTCGTAGCCCCAGGCCAGGTTGATCAGGCTGATCTTGCCGGTTTGGCGGTTGCCGCGGTCCGACAGGTCTTGCCCGATGCCGCCATCGATGTCGTGCTTGGCCAATCGGCGCCACACCGCCGGCGCGTTGCGGATCTGGCAGATGACAACGTAACCCTGCATGTCGATCTGGATGGTGCCGGCGTTGCCGATTTGATGACACGTGCTGATTTGGCGATCGGCGCCGGTGGCGGGGGGACGTGGGAACGATGTGTGCTCGGACTGCCGACGGTCGTTGTGGTGGTCGCGGACAACCAGGCGGGTATAGCGGCCGGCTTGGAACGAGCCGGCGCCGCCGTGGTAGCGGGCCGAATGGATGACGTCGATGCCGCCCGTTTGGGTGAACTGGTCGCCGGGATTGCCGGTCAACCACAAACACTTAGGCGAATCACCGAGAAGGCGGCTGCCCTGTGCGACGGTCGCGGCGTCTTCAGAACTGCGGTGGCAATAGTGCCGCATCTCGTTGCGGCCAACGATCATCATGTTCGGTTACGCGCGGCCGAGTTTGATGATTGCGCCCAGATGTATGATTGGCAGCGAGATCCGGATACAAGGCGCCACGCGCGCAACACCGACGTGCCGACCTGGCCTGAGCATCAGGCGTGGTTGCGTGGGAAGCTAGAAGACGAAAACTGCCTGTTCACGATTATCGAGCGCGATCAAGAGGCAGCCGGCGTGTTGCGGCTCGATCGGCGAGACGACAGTTTCGAGGTTTCGATTGTTGTTGCGCCCGAGCACCGCGCTACCGGTGTAGGTGCAGCGGCCCTTCGGCTTGGACGCGACCTTGTGCCTGGTCACGCGTTGACCGCCTATGTCAAACCCCAGAACAAAGCGTCAGAACGGCTGTTTCGCCAGGCCGGGTATGAAGTCGACGGCGACGGCCTCTACCGCCAACTCCCCGAGGCGGCTTAGGACGCATGGGACGTCAGGACCTTAACATCGCGGGACGACCGATCGGCCCCGGCCATCCGCCCTTTGTTATCGCGGAACTGTCCGGCAACCATAACGGCAGCCTTGACCGCGCCATCGGGCTGGTCGAGGCCGCGGCAGCCGCCGGTGCGGACGCCGTTAAACTCCAGACCTATACGGCCGACACCATCACAATCGACCATGATGGGCCGGAGTTCCGACTGACCGAGGGGCTTTGGGCCGGCCGCACGCTTCACGAGCTTTATCAGGAAGCCCATACGCCCTGGGAATGGCATGAGACCTTGTTTCGGCGTGGCCGTGACCTCGGGCTCATCGTGTTCAGCTCGCCGTTCGATCCAACGGCTATCGATTTTCTCGAAGCGCTCGATGCGCCCGCCTACAAGATCGCCTCGTTCGAGATTGTCGACCTTCCGTTGATAAGACATGCAGCGCGAACCGGAAAACCGTTGATCGTCTCAACCGGTATGGCGCGGCTCGACGAGATTGACGAAGCGATTGGGGCGGCGCGCGATGAAGGCAACGACAACATCGCGTTGCTGCATTGCGTCAGCGGCTATCCGACGCCGACAGACGAGGCGAACCTAAGCACCATCGCCGATCTCGCCGAACGGTTCGATGTCACAGTCGGTCTTTCGGATCATACGCTGGGGATTGTTGTGCCCATTTGTGCCGTCAGCCTGGGTGCGACGATCATCGAAAAACACATGACCGGCGCGCGTGCCGATGGCGGTCCCGATGCGGCGTTCTCGCTTGAACCCGACGAGTTCAAGGCTCTGACGAAAGGGTGCCGCACGGCCTTTGGCGCGATCGGCACGGTCGACTATGACCTGAAGCCGAGCGAAGCGGATAACGTCATGCTAAGGCGCTCGCTTTACGCCGTCGATGATGTCGCCGAGGGCGAGGTCTTCACGGCGGAAAATGTACGCTCCATCCGTCCCGGCTTCGGTCTACAGCCCAAGTTTATGCCATTGGTGTTGGGCCGGCGGGCGACGGGTCCGATCCCGCGTGGGACCGCACTGCAAGAAGATCACGTTTCAGGACTGAGTGCGGATGCCAAGTAAGCTTGCCTTGTTCGGCGGCGCGCCGGCCATCGATTACGAACTCAAACCCTATCGCACGATAGGCGAGGAAGAGCGCACGGCCGTCGACCAGGTCATGAAGACCGGCGAGCTCTCCGGTTTTGTCGGCGCATGGTGCGACGCCTTCAACGGCGGCCCGCAGGTTCAGGCGTTCGAAGCCGCCTGGCAGGAGAAATTCGGCGTACGCCATGCCATATCGGTCAACTCGAACACATCCGGTTTGTTCGCCGCCATGGGCGCCATCGGGCTCGGGCCCGGCGACGAGGTGATTGTTCCGCCCTATACCATGTCGGCAACGGTCATGGCGCCGTTGATCTATGGCGGCATTCCGGTGTTTGTCGATATCGAGCCCGAAACCTTCTGTCTTGATATCGACCTCGTACGTCAGGCGATCACACCGCGCACGCGTGCCATCTTGGTCGTCAACCTGTTCGGCCATCCCGCTGAACTGCATGGGCTGCGCGAACTCGCCGATGATCGGGGCATCGTGCTGATCGAGGATAACGCCCAGGCTCCACTGGCGACCGAAGACGGAGTTATGACTGGCACGATCGGGCATATCGGCGTTTTCAGTCTGAACTACCACAAGCACTTTCACACCGGCGAAGGCGGCGTGTGCACGACCGACGACGACGACCTTGCCCAGCGGCTGAGGCTGATTCGCAATCATGGTGAAAACGTTGTCGAGCCGCTGGCGATCGACGATGCCACCAACCTGATCGGCTTCAACTATCGCCTGACGGAGTTGAGTGCGGCGGTCGGCATTGAACAGCTCAAGAAGGCCGATGCTCTCGTGTCCGGCCGCGAGTCCGTTTCGCTGCGCTTGTCGGACGGCGTACGCGGACTTCCCGGTCTAACGCCGCCTGCAGTCCGCGACGGTTGCCGCCATGTCTTCTATCACTGGGGCGCACGCTACGACGAGAGCGCCACAGGTGTTTCCAGGGAGACGGTGGCGCGCGCCTTGGCGGCGGAAGGCGTTCCGGTTTGGCAGGGTTATGTGGCGCCGCTCTACATGCTTCCAGTCTTTCAGCGGCGCCATGCCATCGGTCGGGACGGCTTTCCGTTCACCTTGACCGACCGACAATACGACCGCGGCCTCTGTCCAGTCGCCGAGCGATGTCACGAACGCGAGCTGTTGGAGTTCGCCGTTTGCGTGTTCGACATGTCGGATGCCGAAACAAACGCCGTTATCAATGCGTTCCAAAAGGTCTTTGAGAACTTGTCTGATCTCTCCAATCTGGCCAGTGAGAAGGCGAGTTGACCATGAGCCTGCGGATCATCGCAACGATTGAAGCACGCATGACGTCGTCGCGCCTGCCCGGCAAGGTGCTTATGCCGGCGGCAGGCCAGCCGCTGCTGGAGATTCTGCTACAACGTCTCGGGAAGACACCGAGCCTGGATGGCATCGTCATCGCGACAACCACCAACGAAGCCGACGATCCGATTGCGGCACTGGGCGACAGGATGGGCGTCGGCGTCTTTCGCGGTAGCGAGGACGATGTCCTCGGGCGTGTATGCGGGGCTCTGCGTTCGGCCCAAGCCGATATCTGTGTCGAGATTACCGGCGATTGTCCCTTGATCGATCCGGTGATTGTGCAGGAGGCGATCGACGCATTTCTCGAGACGTCGGACACCCACCCTTATGTCAGCAACTCCGATCCTTATCGCGCGGTGCCGGCAGGGTTGGACGTGCAGGTCTTCTTTGCCGAGGCACTTTATGATCTGGCATCGCAAACGACTGATCCGGCCGACAGGGAGCATGTTTCGCTGGGCTTCTACCGACCCGACAGCAAAGACAAATGGCGCCCCCGCTTTATCAGCCACGCATCATGCCGGGGCGCCCAAGACCTTCTCGTCACGCTCGACTACGCCGAAGACTATGAGCTCATTCGCCGCTTGCACGAAGCACTCAGTGTCGATGAACCGGATTATGGCGCCCATCAGATCGTTGACTGGATCCGCAGGCATCCCCGCCTTCAGGCGGCATGCCGGCAATGCCGGGCGCTCGAGCTGGCCTCATGAACGATCCGCTGATTGTTGGCGTCATGGGCGCCGGGCGAATGGCGCAAGGTTATGATAGCCCGGGCGACAAGAACATCTTGAGCCATGCCCATGCAATCCAGGCACATCCAAGACTTAGCCTGGGTGGATTCTTCGACTGCAATGAGAGCCGCGCCGCCTCGGCGGAAGATCGGTGGGATGCGCCCGCTACACCGCGCGACAGATCGGCATGGCTCGGTCAGCCATGGGATGTCGTCTGTATCGCGACGCCCGATGATCAGCACGCTCAGGACTTGTCGGATGTTCTCGATCGGCGACCGCGTGCGGTGGTGGTGGAGAAGCCGCTGGCGACAGACCCCGATCAAGCCGAGCGTTTGCTGGAACGCGCCAGCGACGATGGCATCCCCGTTCTTGTCGATTTTCCGCGCCGCTATCACACCGGTGTCGCCGCGGTGGGAGAGCTGATCAGCGACGGGCACCTCGGCGATCCACTGGCTGGATCTTTTGTCTTCTCCGGCACGCCGGCTCACGCGGCGATCCACATGCTGGATCTGTTTCATAGCTGGTGGGGCGGTGGATGGTCGCCACGGCCGATGGGCAGCGGATGCGACAGCGCAACCATCGAATTCGATCGTGATGGCAAAGCGGTCACGATCAACTTCACTTCGCTGCCGAGCGATCACCACTATGTGTGGGAGATGCACGTTTACTGTGAGCGCGGAAAAATAGCGCTGGCGTCGAGCCCGGAAGTCCTGTCGGTGGAACTGACCGGAAAACACCCGGTCTATACGGCTGTTGACGTGCTGGCGCCGCAGATGCGGTTTGACATGGAGAATGAGCCACTTCTGACCGGCCTGATGAACGCGGTTGTGGAAGCTGTCGAGACGCCGGAAAAAATTGGATTGCTGTTGGATCGGGAAATCGGCAGTCAGCGGTTCAGTGGAAGCGTGCTGCGCCTGCTGCGGTCGGCCGAAATCCATGTCGTTGATGCGGCGTCGCGATGCCGGGCCTAGCCGATGATCGAAAGCCCGACATCCTGTTGTTCGCAGAAGATCCCGGCGCGGCCAATCTTATCGCGCCTTTGCCGACGCAGCTTCGGCATGCCGGCCTCCATTGCCGCTTTTTCGCCGACCAACAGCTTGCCGGGTTTCTGAGCGACCGCATGATTGACGTCTGTTTGCTCGAAGACGAACCCGGTGACGTGCTCGACGCGCTGGGCCCTCGTCTCGTGGCGTGCGGTACGTCGGAAAACCGCAACGGCAGCAGCCTGGCCATACTCGATGCCGCGCATGAGCGCGGCATAACGTCGCTGGGACTGGTCGATATGCTGGCGAATGCGAGGCATCGATTCCAAGGTGCCGGTGAGCACCCGCTGGAACACGCGCCCGACTGGATCGCCGTGCCCGACGCGCCGACCGCCCGTATCTATGTGGAGCTGGGATTTCCAGCGGACCGCATCGCCGTTTGCGGCCATCCCCATTACGACGTCGTTCGCGACAGACGCGAAGAGTTCTTGTGCCAGTCGCGCGATGCCATGCGTGGAGAACTGCTTCCCGATGCACCACCGGATCGACCGGTGCTGATTTTTCTTGCCGAAGGAGTCGACCAGCTTGATCCGGAAGCCAGCCGGGCGACAGCGGCCTATACATTGCGTGGCAGCGGCAACAGCAATGACCGGACAACCATCGTCTTGGAGGAGATCCTGGCAGCGGTCGACGAACTCAACCCAAGGCCTTATGTCGTTCTTCGTTTACATCCCAAAAATGCGGCGAGCGACTACCAGAGCCTTCGCCATAAGATCGACCTTGTGAGCCATGACGGGGATCCTCTTCCGCTCCTCTGGTGTGCGGATAGCGTTGTCGGCATGACGACGTTCTTGCTCGTCGAGGCTTCGTTGCTCGGGTTGCCGACCTTGTCGGTCTTGCCGCGGGCCGAGGAGGCCGAATGGCTGCCAACCACTGCGGACGGAACGACACCAGTTGTCACGGCAAGACATTACCTGCGCAGAAAATTGCAGGAGATTCTGGATCGGTCCGTTCGCAATCAGCGCGAAGTCCAATTGCCGTCCGGCGCCGGACAGAACACTGCTGCGCTGATCAAACAATTGCTGGGCCACTCGCATGATGTGGCGGACACGGATTGATTAGGACACCGACAATAGAAACGTCACGTCTCGTGTTGCAGCCATTTGATGATCGACATCTTACCGAGCGCTATGTCGCTTGGTTGAACGATCCGGTTGTCGTCCGCTTCAGTGAACAGCGGCATGCGCATCACACATTGGAAAGCTGCAAGATTTACTTTGATGGACTACTCGCTGGTGAGCACTTCTTCTGGGCCATCGAGTTGCAGGGCGCATCGCCAGTGCATATCGGGAACATGACGGCCTATCGGGATCGACCGAACAATGTAGCTGAAATCTCGATCTTGCTCGGTGACCGTGGACATCACGGAAATCACTATGGCAAGGAAGCTTGGTGTGCGGTGGTAGACCACCTCATCGTCAGTGAGAATGTCAGGCGTGTCGAAGCGGGAGCTATGGAACTCAATGAGCCCATGCTTCGGATCTTCAAGGCAAGTGGCATGCACGAGGAGGGCCGTCAGAAAGGGCGTTTCCTTTTGGATGGCCAACCCGTTGATCTCGTTCATGCCAGCCGATTTGCAGAGAGCGGTGGGCGGTAGTCTGTCGACATTCAACTCAATGTTGGGTTGCGCATGTAACCGGTGCGAGATTTGCCGTGCCAAGAGCATGAGAAAGTTGGATCCCTGATCATGAGGCGACATGCACACGCGACGTTGGGCCTAGCCAAACGTGCCGTTGTGTCAGGGGTCCAGGTCGTTCGAGACACGATGCCGTCGAACCGCCGCCTCACTGCCGAACGAGAGGCTGTGCGTGAACGTGCGGAGACGTTAATGGCCAGCCTGGCGGTGGGCGGTACACCGGCCTTTGACGGCAAGGTCCTGCTCGACGGTATGTTTGACAACGCCAACTACTGGTATCGCCTTTCTCTGCTGCGTGCCGCATTGGGACTTGGTCACGCAGACGAGACTGGCCTCTATGGTCCATACATGGCCAAGTACGCCCGCCGCACGTTCGATAGGTTCGGCATAAAGCGCCACGTCGCCTTCGATGGTTTGTTGACACCAAGCGACAGAGACCATGCCAGACGCGAGGCGGAAAGACTTGTCGGCGAGACGTCGCGGCCGGATGACATCCTGTCCTGGCAGTTGCCGTTCGACGTACCGCCTGGGCTCGTCTATGACGGCATTCTCAAAGCACAACGTGCCCCAAGCGTCGACACCAAACTTCCTCTGTTCACCGACCAGGTTGAGCGTTGTCTTGTCGAAATCCTGGCCGCAGCAAGGTTGCTCGACCAGACCGAGCCGAACCTGGTTGTTCTGAGCCATAGCTGCAATGTCAGCGATGGGACGCTGTGCCATGTTGCGGCCCAACGCGGTGTGCCCACCATCGTCGCTTTTGGCAACTATGGTGTCCCGCGCTACTGCCGGACCGATCGGACGGACGAGTTGTTCGACCCGGTCGATCGACCGAGCGGTCACGACCTGGAGTCGCTGCCGGAAACGCGTGCCGACGCGCTGGCGCAAGCAGGAAGACAGCATCTGCAAGCGCGCTTCGAGGGCGCTACAGATGATGTCGGCGGTCAGTACGCCTTTGCCAAAGCGAACGGTAACCTGACGCGTGCCGGCGTTGCGGCGCAATTCGGCTGGGACCCGGACCGTCCGATCGTGGCTGTGTATGCCGCCAATTGGTTCGACTACCCCCACTACATGGGCATGTCCAACTTCCGCGACTTCGCCGATTTCATCACGACCACGGTTCAAATCGCAATCGAGTGCTCCGACGTCAACTGGTTGTTTCGCCGGCATCCGGCCGATGACTTTTATGGCGGCAAGACGCTTAAAGATGTCATGCCCGCAAACCTGCCGCCCCATGTCGCGCTTTCCCCCAACGCGTGGAACGGTTCGGAACTCATGGGCTGTATCGATGGTGCGGTGACCTACCATGGAACAATCGGGATAGAAGCCGCGACCATAGGAAAACCGGTCATCGTTGCCGACCGTGGCTGGTATGATGATTGCGGTTTTGTCACCCGTCCCGACGATCGCGCAGCCTATTGCGCGGCGCTGAAAGACCGGCAGTGGCTCGATGTGGATGTCCAGACCCGTCGACGGAACGCCGAAATTTTCGCCGGCTGGTACTTTACGGTGCCAAGCTGGCAGGGCCAGTTGATCTGCGGCGACGATAGCGGCCAATGGTCGAACTATGACCGACTGTCACAACTGATGACGCAGGAGGGCGCCGCGATACAGCGTGAAGTCGCGCAGATTTCAGCATGGTGGTCATCGGGCGCTCGTTTCTATCACACCGAAAAGATGCGTCATGCCGATGCGTTCATGGTGAGCAATGTCCACCGCGGGCAGGCTGGCACGACATGATCGCCAAGGCGCTACGCAGCACGCTCGGCGACGCCCTTTGGCGTCACAGCTTACGTCGCCATCGCAGCAACATGGGTTGGCGCCAGGCGCCGCAGTACAATCGGTATCTCGATCGATGCAGAGCAAGCTTCCAGGGCGAACTCCCCGATATCGGAGATCTGGATCGAGCCGTCCATGAGTTCCAACATCAGGGCGTAACATCATTCTGCACGCCGGAGACAATCGCGATTGCTGAAGGGATCCGGCACAAGCTGGAAGCACGAGAGCAGTCGGGGCAAGGCGCATGGGGCGCCCGAACCACCGAGAGCGACGACGACACCTATATCGGCGATCTATGGCACGACTTCCCCGAGGTCCAAGACCTGCTCAAGGGGATTCTCGGCGCATTTCTCTCCCACTACTACCAGTGCCCGCCGAAGTTCTACTTCGGTCTGTGTTATCGTTCGTTACGGCGTTCTGACAGACCGAGCGGATCGCAACTCTGGCATAGTGATTCCGGTCCAGGCATCTGCACCAACGTCATGGTCTATCTAAGCGATGTGGGCTCTGATGACGGGCCGCTCCAGGTGCTTCCCTGGCAGGACTCCCTGCCGATTTTCCTGCGTCAACGCGCGGTCATGCGACAGCGCCTGCGACAAGCAGATGGGCATCTCGACAAGTTGGCGCAGCGTGAAATCCTGTGCAGCTACTACGCCGAAGCGATTGAACAGGGGCTGACAGAGCGCGTTCGAACCATGACGGGTCCCGTCGGAACTGTCGTGCCGTTCTTCAACAACAGCCTTCACCGCGGCGGATTTCCCGAGGCCGGCCACACGCGCCGCGCGCTGGTTTTCCACTGCTATCCGTCGCATCGCCCGACCGATTGGTCGATCTATGACAAGGACGGGCTCAAAAAGCGTGGCTCTTACCCGCACGATCCTTCTGAACCCTTTTGAACACCAACCGGTCCGACAAACACTTGCTTTCGCTCCTTCGCCAGTTGGCCAGTGCCATCATCCATCCCACCAAACCCCAAGGGCGTGTACGGCCTCTGCGGACCTTGTTGACGATGCCCGTGTTCTTTGACGTCACGGCATACCTGATTCAGGCGCGCGATCTGCTTCGTCCAACCCGTATTAGTGAGTACTCGGTGGCCGATGATGATCATCACCGCAAGGTCCACGACTACAATGCGGGCGTGACGGAAGCGAAACGCATTCACAGAACGCGTCGCACTGAACCGTACTACCAAATCCTCAACCTTCCGCCGCGTGACTTAGCCGACGAAAAGCTCCTCATCGTCGGACCGCGCAATGTCCTGGAACTCTATCTCGCTTGGCTTCATGGATTTCAATGGTCGAACATTACCGGCATCGACCTCTACTCGACGAACCCAAAGATCGTCGAAATGAACATGGAGGCGATGACGTTTCCGGATGCGTCATTTGATGCGATGTCCATGTCTGCCACGTTAGCCTATGCCGATGATACGAAGCAGGCACTGCGTGAAGCGTTTCGTGTGTTGAGACCGGGTGGTGTTTTTGCGTTCGGACAAACCTATGTCTCGGAAACCACGGAGTGGCCTGGCAATCGCTTTAGCGGAGACGATCTCAAGGCGATGCTCGATGACATCGGGTTTCGTGTCTACTACTACCAACCAAGGCCGAAGATTAACTCGCTTGGCCAGCCTCAGACGTCCCACGTGTTTGGTGTCGTCAAACCCGATCCGAACGGGTTGGTGCACGATATCGTCACGATGTAAATGGCGCATGCCGCTGTAATGGTCGGAAGCTTCAAGTCACTTACGTCGGTTGCGACATCCGCCGTTTCGGACCGGCAGCTGTGGTCAACGACTTGACGTGATGGCGACAACGCAAGGTAAACACGGTGACCGCCGCTTGGAGCCTTTGGCGGCCGTTACGGGCAGCGCTTCCTCGGTTCTGGGGATGTCTGTCTCGGCTTGGCGTCTGCTCGAACCGGGCGAGAAGGTAGCGACGACGTTCATTCTGATCGCATCCGTGATTTCGTCGGCGGTCGAACTGGCGGCACTGTCGACGGCTGTGCCTTTTGTGGGATTGTTGGTCGACCCAGACTCGCTGGATCGCTTTCCCTTGATCGGCGAGTTTTTTGCGATGTTGGGTCTGTCGCTCGACAACGATGCGGTTCTGCTGGCAGGTGTGCTCGTTATCGCAAGTTTGACAGTCGCCTTTCTGTTCCGCACGGCCATCTTCTTCGCGGTCGAGCGCTTTAGTGCACGCTTTGCTAATCGGTTGGTCGACGACCTCATCCGAGGCTGCCTATTTGGCCCCTATGCGTGGCTGCGTACGCAGAACGGCGCGCTGCTGGCGCAGCGCCTGTCAATCGATGCTTCTTCTGTGGGCCATGGACTTCTGTCGAGCATCCTCGATCTGTCCTATAGCCTGTTCATTCTCATCATCGGCATTGTCGTCGTTGTCACGGCGTCTTCGTGGATGACGATCGTCGTTTTGGGTGTGTTTGCGGTCATTGTCGCCATTGCATTGTCGGTTTTGAACCCGCTTTCCGCCCGCCTGTCATCCAAACAGCGACTGCATAACATCCGCAGCATGCAGGAAGGAATCGAGGCGCTTGAAGGGTCGAAGGTTCTGCGTGTCACCGGTACCGAAGGCTATTTCGTGAGGCGGTTTGTCGGCAGTTGGGGTTTGGCAAACTACGCGCGCATGAACCTCAATCTCGTCAACAAGCTAATCCCGACGACAATCCTTCTGATCGGTCAGATTGGCATGCTGACATTGGCGATGTCGCTCTTTGCGCTCGACTTACCCAATGAGCTCATCGTTACGCAGCTCACGTTTATTCTCTTGGTTCTTGTCCGCGTATTGCCTGCGGTGTCGTCCATAAGCGGATCGGTCAATCGCCTGGTCAAGCTTGAGCCTTTCTTCCGTGGATATGCTGAGCTACGCGAGCAGGTCCTGTCCTGGGGATCACAAGACGAACGAGAGGCGAAGCCGGGACGCCCGGTCGATCTGTCGTGGAGCACACTGACATTTGACAATGTTGAGTTTGGTTTTGCTGATTCCGATCGTGTGCAGCTCAAGGCCATTTCGTTTTCGCTTCAGTATGGGCAGCACTATGGCTTTGTCGGGCCGTCCGGCGCCGGAAAGAGCACGTTGCTCGATATTCTACTCGGCCTTCTGGAGCCGACGAACGGGCGTGTTTTGCTCGACCAGCAACCGCTGCAGGGACGTTGCCGTGCGGCATGGCTTGCGGCGATCGGTTACGTGCCGCAGGAGCCGTTTATCATCGATGACTCGCTTCGCCGAAATGTCGCGTTCGGCATCGACGACGCCGATGTCAGCGATGACAAGATATGGAAAGCCCTTGAGCTTGCCGAACTTGCGAGCCTCGTGCGCGATTGGCCCGATGGCCTTGCGACGTCACTGGGAGACGGCGGGGCGAGGCTGTCCGGTGGCCAGCGCCAGAGGGTTGCCATTGCCCGCGCCCTCTATTTCGATCCCCAGATCCTGGTCTTTGACGAGGCGACGAGCGCGCTCGATCTTCCGACCGAAAACGCCATCCGAAAAACGATCGCAAAGCTGAGCGGCCAGCGCACCACGGTCACGATTACCCACCGGCTTGCAACGCTTTCCGACTGTGATCGCATCTTTATCTTGGTCGATGGCGAGATATCGGCATCCGGCACATTTGAACAGCTGTCGCGCGAAAATCGGTCCTTTCAATTGTTGTCGAACTCACCATGAACGTCGCGACAATCGAGTTTGGCACCAAGGGAGAGACATTGGCCCGTCTGGCCCCCGTCGTGTCCGACGCCAAGTTCTGCGACCAGTTGCTTTTTAGTGTGGCCTGTTGGCGGGCGGATCAGCCGAACTGGGTTGCGCGTGTCCTTTCGATGTTTGGCGACAAACTTCTCGTCGTTCGATCAAGCAGCCTCGCAGAAGATGGCCTCGCAGCGTCGATGGCTGGTGTTTTTGTAAGTGTCGTGTCCGTTGAGTCGAATGAGGACGCTATCATTCAGGCGGTCGAACGCGTGATTGACAGTTATGGTACAGGGCCCGCTGAGAATCAGGTCCTGATACAACCCATGGTCGACGGCGTTGAAATTTCCGGTGTCGTCGTGACCCGAGAGCTGACCACCGGCGGCCCCTACTACGTCATCAACTATGATGACTTCTCGGGCCGCACCGATACGGTGACGAGTGGTGCGGAAAGCAAGACACTTCTCATCCACCACTCGTCCACGGCTGATCTCCATTCACCGAGGTTCTCGCGCCTGATCAGGATCGTCGAGACACTTCAACGTGTTTGCTGTAACGACCTTCTGGATATCGAGTTCTGTATCGCAGGCGATGACGTCTACATATTGCAAGTGCGCCCGTTGACGATGCAGGCACGCTGGCGCGCCGCCCCAGACGACAAGGTTTCCGAGAGCCTGAACGGCATCAGGCAACTCATTGGCGGACGTGCCGCCGGGACCGGCCCGATCGTCGGCGATAGTCCTGTCTACAGTGACATGGCGGACTGGAATCCGGCGGAAATGATCGGCCAAACGCCGCGACCTCTGGCCATGTCTCTTTACCGCTATCTGATTACAGATCAAATTTGGTGCACGGCCCGCCAAGCGATGGGATATCGGCAGTTTGCGCCCGAACCGCTTCTCGTTTCACTGGGCGGCCGGCCCTATATCGATGTCCGTCTAAGCCTGAACTCGCTTCTGCCCGAAGGGCTTGATCGCGGTACCGCCGATGCGATTGTGACGAGCCAGCTTGCCATGTTGCGGGAACGCCGTGACCTCCATGACAAGTTTGAGTTCGAGGTCGCCGTCTCCAGTCTCGATTTCATGTTCCACGAAAAGGTGAGTGTGCTCAGATCCGAGGGACTTGGCGCCGTCCAGCTTGACGATCTGGAAGACCGCCTACGAAACCTGACCAACATGTGCCTGGCAACCCGGCGGGGCGAGCTTCAGCGTCTCGTCGCGCTGACAAACCGTCTTCACGATGGCATCGACGACGGCCTTGCGCCGAAAGATCGCGCCGCGCAGTTGCTCGACAACTGCCGCGACTTCGGAACCTATCCTTTCTCCATTGTTGCCAGGCATGCATTCATCGCCATGGCGTTTGTCAAAGCGATGGTGGCGCGTGGCGCCGTCGACCCGTCGTCGACGGCCCACCTGATGGGTGGCATTCACACTGTCGCTGCGACCATTGTCGAGGGCATGCACGACGTTTCAACCGGCGCCATGGCGCTCGATCAGTTCCTGGCGTTTTGCGGTCACTTGCGGCCAGGTACCTATGACATTCTGTCGCCGCGTTACGACGCCGCACCCGAGCTCTATTTGAAGGACAGCATTGCTGAGCCGGCACCGGTTGAGCCGTTCATGTGGTCCAGTGAGGAAGAACGGGTCCTGAAAGGCCTGCTCGACGAAAACCGTTTGGACATCGATCCAAAGGGGCTAATGGATTACATCGAACAAAGCGTTGTGGGTCGAGAGCAGGTCAAGTTTGATTTCACGCGCAACATTTCAGAGTCTCTCGAAAACATCGCCCAGTGGGGTGAGACCCTGGGGCTCAGTCGTGATGATCTGTCGTTTCTCTCCATCGATACGATTCTTGGCAGCACGGTTGGAGATCCCGGCCTCCTGAGAGATCTGGTCGCTCACCAGCGCGAGGAGCATGCTGTAACGCTGACGGCGCGGTTGCCGGAAGTCGTTACCGGCATCGACGATATTGGTGTCGTTCGCATGCCGCTCGGCAAGCCGACATTCGTCACGCAGCAGGTGGTGACGGCACGTTTGGTCGACTTGGAGCGCGACGGTGCCGACAATCTGCAGGGCGCTATCGTGCTGATCGAAGCGGCTGATCCGGGGTATGACTGGATTTTGTCCCACGGCGTTGCGGCGTTGGTCACAAAGTTCGGCGGTGCCAACTCTCACATTGCCATTCGGTGTTCGGAGTTCGATCTGCCGGCAGCAATTGGCTGCGGCGAACGTCTGTTTGATGCGTTGCGGGTTGGTACGGTGATCGAGTTGGATTGTGCCACTCGTTCCCTGCGAGCTATCGCATGACGATGCCGCCGCGTTTTGCCGTTTCGATGCGTGTTCAATCGGCGGTCGGTTACTACGAACCGCGCGACGCGATTAGTCATGATTGGCTTGATCAGATCCGTGCCTGGGGTGGCTCGCCGCTACCGGTCCCTAATCTGGAGAAGCACGTCGACGTCTGGCTCGCCGATTTGAAGCCTGCTGTTTTGATTTTGACCGGTGGCAACGATGTCATCCTTCGCAATGACCAGCCTGACGATCGCTCACCGGTACGCGATGCCACGGAGTTTGCTTCTATCGATTGGGCGCGCCGCCACGATGTGCCGATCTTTGCGACCTGCCGCGGCCTCCACGTGTTGAACCAGTATTTTGGCGGCAGCGTCCATGACATTTCCAACGCCGGCAGTCACGTTGCACGAGATCACGATGTGCGACTTTTTCCGCCGCTCTCAACGCTCGCCGGTGCTGACACTGTGACCGTAAACTCGTTTCACAACCTGGGCATCGGCGAGGACGAAGTCGGTGACGGTCTGACCATTTGTGCGATGTCGCAAGCCGACGGCCTCGTAGAAGCCGTGGTTCATGACAGTGAACCGATTGCCGCACTTCAATGGCACCCCGAGCGACGGCGAGGGGACAAAATCGGTGTCGATGACACGTTGTTTTGTCGCCTGTCGTCCGAGGGGGCATTCTGGAGGGATGCGATCGTATGAAGGCTCTTATTGTTGCGGCGGGCCGGGGATCGCGTCTTGGCGACCTCAGCGACCAAACGCCGAAGTGCCTCACGCCTTTTGCCGGGTCGCGCTTGTTGGATATGCAACTGGGTGTTCTGCGTGGTGCCGGTCTCGACAATATACACTTGGTCAGAGGTTACCTCGGCGAACAGTTGGATGGATTGGGCCTCAGCCTGTGGGACAATCCCGATTGGGCCTCGACAAACATGGTGGCGTCGATGCTGTGCGCCCGCCCGTTGCTCGAGGAGGACGATGACCTGATCGTGGCCTATGGCGACATCGTCTACGAGCGTCGCGTTTTGCAGGCGCTCTTGAACGATAGGAGCGGCGCCGGAGTTGTCGTCGACCGAAAGTGGCTCGATCTATGGAACCTGCGGAGCGATTCGCCGCTGGCGGATGCGGAAAGCCTGCGACTTGATCAGGCCGGCAACATCATCGACATCGGCAAGAAGGTCTCCGGTCTTGAGGAAATCGAGGCCCAGTATATCGGCCTGATGCGATTCTCCGCCGACACCCGGTCTCAGCTGCTTGGCCTGCTTGATCAGGCGCAAGGGACGACCGACGGCGTCAACGGTAAGCCTGTCGAAAACTGCTACATGACCGACCTGCTTCAGGCCTATGTCGACATCGGTGGCCTTCTTCATGCGGTGCCGATAGACGGCGGCTGGCTCGAATTCGATACGGCCGACGATATTGCCCGCTATGCTGAACAGATACGCGGCGGATCCATGGCAAGTTACTGTGATGTCGAGACGTTGGCCGCAGAACAGGCATGACCGGACGCGTTGGATAATCTTGGCGGGACTGATTGAAGGTGTGGCGATCGCCGTTGTCGTGCTTGTCGTCGTGGAAGCGACGACGTGGCTCGCGGTGTTTCGATTCCGTCGCGGATTTCCCTGGCTCATTACGCCTCGGGATATCGAGCCGACGATCGATCGGGAGGTCGTTCAGAAGTACGCCCGCGTCAGCTTCGATGCCGATCTCGGCTGGTGCCGGAAACCGGGAACCCGTGGCGTCGACTCGTCACCCGAAGGTGATGCCAGCTTTTCGATTGATCAGAATGGCGCCCGAAGGAACCCTGAATTTGAGGGCGCGGAACCTTATGTCGCAGTCTACGGTGATTCCTACGCCTTTTGTCGCTTGGTCAACGACAACGAAACATGGCCGCATCGATTGTCCGTCATGCTCCAGCGCAATGTCGGCAACTTCGGCGTTGGCAATTACGGCTTGGATCAGGCGCTGCTTCGCTATGAGCGCGAAGCCGCAGACCTGGCTGCGCGCGTCGTCATTCTGGCAGTTGTGCCAGAAACGGTGGCCAGGGTTCACTCCTATTGGAAGCACTATTTCGAGTACGGCAACACGCTGGCGTTCAAGCCCATGTTTGTGTTGAAGGACGATGACTTGGACCATCTTGCGCCTGCGGTTTCGTGTGCCGAGGACATTGTCGAGCCGACACGCTGGCGCGACAACGTTCGGCGCCTTGACCGGTTTTACAAGGAGAAGTTCCTGCCTGACGTGATCCGTTTCCCCGCCATTGTCTCGATCCTCGGACGGTTTTCGCGACATGGGCGCATTCTAGGGATTCTGCTGCGGGGTGCCTTGTTCGGTCATTCCCAAGATGCGCGTCGGCGTGCCTTTGATGTTGTTCTCGACGAGAACCACAGGCATCAATGTCGCTTGTTCGCCGATTCCCACGCAACCAAACTCCTGACGTTGATTACCCGGCGCTTTGCTGATGTTTGCGAGGCTCACGGTTCGATACCCAGATTGGTAATCATCCCGCAACCCCGCGACTTGAAGGATTACGTGGACCAGAGATGCGCCCACGAGAGTTTCCTGCGAGGTCTAAGCGATGTCGTGCCGGTGCTTGATCTTACGGCGACGCTTGCGCGCGAGGGCGACCGCATTGCGATATACAAGGAGGGAAATCTGGGCCCCCACACCAGCGCCGCCGCCAACGATGTAATCGCCTCTGAGATCTACCAATGGCTCGATGGTGACGGATTGCTTTCAGCCCAGGCAAACGGTTCATAATGGATGGGCGTTAACGGCATGGCGACCAGCAACACACGCCTCGCGCTTTCGAAGTTCAAGGAATTTTGTCGCAACGCGCTTGTCCCACCGGCGATATGGAGCTGGCTTGCCGCATCGGCGCAGGCGCTGCGTCGCAGGACAAAACCGGACCATAAGAGCAAGACCCAGTTTCCCTATGTCTGGGACGGCGACGCGTTTGAACTCAAGCATGCCCTGCGTCACATCGAACTTACGGATGAAGTACCGGCGGTCGGCATCACGCGAGGCCGCGATACGCGGCCTTCGGTCGAGATCTTCAAAGGACGAGGCGTGACACTTGGTCCTTTTCCTGCCGACACGAAGTCGGTGGCGTTGGCGGTCGCGCAAGACAGAATGGATCTTCCCTACAGCGACTTGACCGTGATGCTCAACGGACAGGTGGTGACGGAGATCAAGGGGTCGCTGATTGCCGAAACCTGGAACAACTTCCGGCTGCCGATTGCTGATCCATTAAGCGCTGTAACGCTGGAGCTGACCTGGACCGGAGAGCGTCTGTTCCTGTCGGAGCCGGTGCCTGAACGCGGCATGTCGACAAGCGACAGTCAGAGGCCGAACTTCATCGTGTTGGTGCTCGATTCAATGGTTCCGGAAACTGTCGGCAGTATGTCGGGCGCTTCGCCAGACGAGTCGTTCACGCCGCACATTGATCGCTATTTCCGCGACGGCCGTCTCTACACGAACGCCTATAGCCAGAGCGAATACACCATGCCTTCGCTCGCCACCATGATGACGGGGCTCTATCCCATTCAACATGGTGTTTTTACCCATGATCGATGCCAGCGCACTATTCCGCCGCAAACGCCAACGTTGGCGGAGTTTCTGCAAGAGGCGGGTTATCGCACATTCTGCTATTCGACCGGCCGCCGGTTTGTGCCGCCCTATGGACACTACCGCGGGTTCGAGCGGTTTCATTTTCACAATCAAAGCCTGACGCTTACTTCCGACACGGTCGTCGACCGGGCCATGGAGTTTATCGAAACACATAAGAGCTCGCCGACATTCTGTTTTCTCCACATCATCGATCCGCATCCCCCGTTTGCGCTGCCGACATACTTCTCCGAGCTGAACTCGGGCGCCATGCGATGGGGCGACAGCCGCAGCCTCTACGACGCCTTCAAGCTGCATCGCGACAGCCGCGAACGTGTCGCCGAACTGCGAGAAATGGAACGGGTTATGGTGCGAAACCTGGATTTCATTCTCGGCAAGCTGTTCGCCTATCTGGAGCGCGAAGGGCTGGACGAGAAGACACACGTCATGATTCTCGCCGATCACGGTCGCGAATACATGAAGGGTTCGCCGCTGCTGACACGGCGTTTGACACATATCCCGTTTCTGCTTTCCGGCCCGGGCGTCAGCTCGGGGATGTGTGACAAATTTATTGAGCCGCCGGTGGACCTCTACCCTTCAATCGCAGCATTGTCGGGTCTTGCGCCGCCGCCTCATCTCGCTGGGCGCGATGTTGTCGATCCGAAAGCCGGTTACCGTGAGGTCTGCCTCTCTGAATCGTTGTTCCGTTTCAGCGGCGAAATCGCTTTGCGTACAGACGACCGGATCTATGCGCTGCGTTTTCCGTTGGATGATTACGAAGGCAAAGGTGACCTTGACGCTCCGGAAGGCGAATGGCTCTTCCGTCGCGACCCCGTAACCAAGGACGAAGCAAGCGAGGAAAATCTGATCGACAGCGAACCTGAGCGCGTCGACGAGTTTCGTCGCCTGGCGCGTACACACTATGACGGCATCGATAGGTATTTCTCGAACGACAACGTGATCGCATCAACAAGGGAGTACCCGAGATAGTGTCGTCTGGCCGGCAGCTTGCGTCATGATCATCTGGTTGATCGGCATGTCGGGCGCCGGCAAGACGACCATTGGGCGCGGTGTCTGGCAACGCTGGCGGGTACGCGACCAAGCCACGTTGTTCTTGGATGGCGATACGTTGCGCGATGTCTGGGGCGACCAGTTGTCTCACGACATCGAGGGACGCGCGCGCAATGCACATCGGATTTCGCATTTGTGTCGGATGCTTGATGAACAAGGAATCAATGCCGTCGCAGCGGTCTTGTCGATCTTCCCCGAATGGCAGGCGTGGAACCGGCAGACATTCTCATCCTATTATGAGGTGTTCATCGATCTGCCGATGTCCGTGTTGCAGGCGCGTGATCCCAAGGGTATTTACGCCGCCCAAGAGCGTGGCGAAATGACGAATGTCGTCGGTTGTGACATCCCGTTTCCGCGCCCACCGAAACCTGACTTGATCCTTGATGAACATGACATGTTGGCGCCGCCGGAAGAGCTTGCTGCTCGGATACTGCGGGAGTCCGGCGTTATGCCCGACGCGCATGGAGCGCCATGATGGCGTACGTTTTGTTTTGAGCCGAATGGAGAAGGCTTCTTGAAAGTAAAAATCTTTGGAGCCGGCTCGATCGGTAACCATCTGGCACACGCTTCGCGAAGCCTGGATTGGCACGTCGATGTCGTCGACATTGATCCTGCCGCCTTGGCGCGCATGCGCGAGGAGATCTATCCCGGCCGCTATGGTGCCTGGGATGACGCCATCAGCCAGTTTGACCCACAGGACGCGCCCTCGGACGGTTACGGCCTCATCATCATCGGTACGCCGCCGGATCACCATGTCGCCTTAGCGCGCCAAGCCATTGCTGAAAAGCCGACCGCCCTGCTGATTGAAAAGCCGCTGTCGACACCCGACCTGGAAGGCCTGGCGGAACTGCATGCTGAGGCACGCGATGCCGGTGTCGCCGTCTTTACCGGCTACGACCACGTTGTCGGCGAGGCAAGCAGCCAGATGAGCCAGGCGCTGTCGACGGGATCGCTGGGGGTGCTGCAGACCCTGGATGTCGAGTTTCGGGAGCACTGGGGCGGCATCTTCGCGGCCCATCCCTGGCTCGCCGGTCCGACCGATACCTATCTGGGTTTTTGGCGGCGTGGCGGCGGCGCCAGCGGTGAACACTCTCATGCTGCCAATCTTTGGCAGCACTTCGCCCACGAAGCGGGTGAGGGCCACGTGACCGATGTTGCCGCGACGCTCGATTACATCGACGACGATGGCGCCGATTATGACCGGCTATGTCTGTTGAACTTGACCACCGAAACCGGATTCACGGGCCGGGTCGTGCAGGACGTCGTGACCAAGCCGGCGCGCAAGTGGGCGCGTGCCCAGGGCAGCGCCGGCGCGGCCGAGTGGCGCTGCGGTTTCGAGCCGGGCCGCGATGCCTTCGTCCCCGAAGGCGCCGAGCCGACGGTCATTGAGAAGACCCGACCTGACGACTTCATCCGCGAACTCCGTCATATTGCCGACGCAATGACTGCAAACTCTGCGGCGGCCAGCCCGATTTCGCTGGAACGCGGCCTTGATACGATGCTGGTGGTCGCGGCCGCCCATAAATCTCACGCTGAACGCCGTGTCGTGCGAATCGATCGTTCGTTCGGCTACGGTCCCGACGCCCTTGTCTGAACTTCACTCTGCCGAAACGAGCCTTTTGCCATGATGCCTCGCGACGAAACACCGTTTGATTTCAATGACTTGTTCATACTGGACTTGGCCAACAACCACCAGGGTGATGTCGAGCACGGGCGCCGCGTCATCCGCGAGCACGGGACGGTCATCGCACGCCATGGCGTGCGCGGCGTCATCAAGTTTCAGTTCCGCGATCTCGATAGTTTCATCCACGTCAGCCATCTGGAGAGCAGCGACAACAAACACGTGCCTCGCTTCCTCAGCACGCGGCTCGATCGCGAAGGTTTTCAGGCACTGTTGGACGAGGTTCGCGCTCAAGGCTTGTTGGCGGCTTGTACGCCGTTCGACGAAAATTCGGTCGGCGTCATCGAAGACATGGGTTTTGACATCATCAAGATTGCGAGTTGCTCGGCAAAGGATTGGCCGCTTCTGGAGCGCATAGCCGATTCTGCCCGGCCGGTTATCGCGTCGACCGGCGGGCTGCTGCAGTCCGACATGGATGCGCTGGTCAGTTTCCTCGATCATCGCGGCGTCGACTTCGCGCTGATGCACTGCGTTTCCGTCTACCCGACGCCCGATGAGATGTGCCATCTCAACAACATCGCGACGATGGTGGAGCGTTACGGCGGCCGCCCGGTCGGCTGGTCGACCCACGAGGATCCTGCGGACATCGTGCCCGTCGGGCTTGCTCGGGCAAAGGGCGCACGGCTTTTTGAGCGTCATGTCGGCGTGCCGACCGACACGATCAAACTCAATGCCTATTCATCGACACCTGAACAGTGTGATGCCTGGGTCGGCGCGTGGCACAAGGCGGGCGCGTTGTTGGGCGAGGCAGAACGTCAACCACCAACCGCCGACGAGGCCGTGGCGATTGCTGGTCTAAGTCGTGGCGTCTTTGCCAGGCATGATCTGGAACCCGGCCACACGGTCACCCGTGACGACGTCTACTTCGCCTTTCCACTGCCCGCGGGCGGACTGGAAAGCGGTCAGTGGCGTGATGGTGTGGTGACGAAAAGTGCGATTGGCGTCGATGACTCTCTGGCGCTTGACAAGGTCGAGGTTCCGGATCGCTCTGACGTGCAGGTCTTGAAGCAGGCCGTGCACGAGGTAAAGGGGCTGCTCAACAAAGCGCGCGTCGAACTGGGCAGCGAGTTCGAGGTCGAGTACTCCCATCACTACGGTCCAGCCAATTTTCGCGAGACCGGCGTCGTCATCGTCAATTGCATCAACCGCGAATACTGCAAAAAGGTTCTGATCCAGCTCGCCGGTCAGAAGCACCCGTCGCACTTTCACAAACGCAAGGAAGAGACCTTTCATGTTCTGTGGGGCGAGTTGCACAGCGAGTTGGATGGACGGGAACGAACGCTGGGTCCCGGTGATACGCTCCTCGTCCTGCCCGGCGTCTGGCATCGGTTCTGGACCGACACCGGCTGCGTCTTTGAGGAGATTTCAACGACCCACTACAACAACGACTCGGTCTATCGGGATCCGCAGATCAAGGCCATGGAGCGGTCGGATCGCAAGACCGTGGTCGACCACTGGGGTCGGTTCCAGTTGACGGACAGTGCCTAGCCCACGCCGTGATCCGTCACCTTGTATTCGATTTTGACGGGACGCTTGTGCCGTCGAACGCCTTGAAGCGCGATGCCTTTTTCGCCTGCGTCGACCATGTCGAGGGAGCTGCGGCCTTGATACGCAGCATGTTGCTTGTCGACCCGACCCGCGACCGCTACGCGGTCTTCTCGGAGCTCGCTGAGCACTATCCTGAGTGCGGTGACGCCGACGACTTGGCGTTGGAATACGCAACAATCTGCCACGAACGCATCGTCGCCATGCTCAAGGACGGTGGACCCGACGAACTTTTTCGATTGCTGCGGGCTAACGGACTGGGACTTCATCTGAGTTCGGGTACGCCGCGCGATGCGTTGGTCGGGATCATCCGGGATGCCGGTTGGCAGTCGCTGGTGGACAGTGTCCACGGCGCGCCCACGAGCAAGGCGCAGACATTGCAGGCTTTGATGACGCAACATCGCCTGGTACCCCAGCAGCTGGCCGTTATCGGCGACGGTGCATCCGACGAGGCCGCGGCCGTAAACGCGGGTTGCCGTTTTCTGCGCGTGGCTGACGATGCCAGCGATCTCTACAAGCGCGATGCAGTCGACGCCTTTGCGTTTCTGGCAACGCAGTTGGGGTTGGATCGCTGCGAAACAAGAGTTTGATCAGTGATGCCCGGCCCAGCTGACCTGGCTGCGCGGCTCGTGGCGCCGCTTGGGCGTGACAGCTTCACGTTGCTGCGGTCGGGCGTTCACGATGACCCCGCCATCGACGTTTACATCAATGAGCAGCGTGACTTTGCCGTGCTCGATCCCATGCCGGTTATGGACTATGGCTCCTACGAGCGGCGCTATGAGAAGCTGGGCCTGAAGACCTATGCCCGCAGCCTTAGTGGACCTGAGGGACGCCTGAAGAAGATCCGGCATCTCATACCAGAGGGCGGTCGTGCTCTTGAAATTGGCGCGGCGGACGGCTCGTTCCTGAAACTTGCGAAGCAAGCTTTGCCGGAATGCGCGTTCAGCGCCGTGGAGCCGGACCAGCACACGAAGCCGGCGCGCGATGATCTGCCATGGCTCGTTCAGTTCGAGACTGTTGGCCATGCGATTGAACAAGGTGTCACGTTCGACCTCGTGATGCTGTTCCACGTGTTCGAGCACGTTTTGGTCCCTGCCGCGTTCTTGGCTGAGGTGCAGCAGATCCTGGCGCCCGGCGGTGCGCTCTTGATCGAGGTGCCAAGTCTCCACGATCCGCTCTTGTCTCTCTATGAGAACTCAGCCTATCAAGCCTTCTACTTTCAACGCCAGCACCCCTATGTCTATTCGGCTCCATCGCTTGAGCGCGTGTTGGAGAACGGCGGCTTCACGACCCGCCGCGTCATCTCCTATCAGCGTTATGGGCTCGAGAACCATTTGCAGTGGCTAGCCAAAGGCAGTCCAGGCGGGAACGAACGCTATCGTGCTCTGTTTGCTGAAAGCGATGCTTCCTATCGCGCGGCATTGGAGGCGGCCGGCACGACTGACACGGTCATCGTCGAGGCGGTTGTCTCATGACACCCGGTGGTCACCGCGTTCTCGCCGTGTGTCCGGCACGGGGCGGCAGCAAGGGCATTGCGCTTAAGAACCTGCGTCCTGTCGGCGGCATACCGATGGTAGCGCGTGTCGGCCAGTTGTGCCGTGAGTTGGATTGGCTGGATCGCGCCGTGGTGTCGACGGACCATGAGGAGATTGCCTCCGTCGCGGAAGCAAGCGGCCTGTCGGCGCCCTTTCGAAGGCCCGAGGCGCTATCCGGCGACCGCATCGGGGACTTGGACGTCCTACATCATGCTCTCACGACATGCGAGGCCGTGGACGACATCGCCTACGACATTGTCGTCATGCTGCAACCAACATCACCGCTGCGCCGGGCTGAGCATGTCACGGGCGCCGTTGATGCGCTGGCAGACGGCGACTGGGATGCGTGCTGGACCGTGTCGGAGACTGACTCCAAGGCGCACCCGCTGAAGCAACTGATCATCGAAAGCGATCAACTCGACTATTACGACGCCGATGGCGCCAACATTGTCGCGCGCCAGCAACTGTCACCGGTCTATCACCGCAACGGTCTGGCCTATGCCGTGACGCGATCCTGTATCATCGACCAAAAAACGATCATGGGACGTCGAACCAGGGCTCTGGTAACACCCGGACACTTCGTCAGCATCGACACGGAATACGACATCGCCCTCGTCGAGTTCCTCATGGCGCGGGGACAAGAAGCAAACGTGTGAAAATCCTCATCTTTATCGACGCGGATCTCGTGGTCCGTCACTTCATCATGAGCTTTGCCTTCAGGGAACTCATAGCCCAACATGATGTTACTTTCGTGTTCCCGCAGTCGGGGCATGAGCGCATGGGAAAGGTGCGGCCCGAAACGTTGGACCTTTGCGGCGCGGACTACGAGGAGTTGCCAATCGACGCCAAGCGTGTGCGGTTATGGAGTGAACTCTTCACCATCGACCGCCTGCGGCTGCGGCCCGGCCGTCAGTTCAAGGCGATCCGCCAGATTTATCGTGGCGCACAGTCGTGGAAGGGTCGTCTTCTTTATCAGTCGCTCGCGCTGCCTGGCCTGCGCCAGGTGTTCACGTGGCTCCAATATCGTCGGTTGGCGGCGAACCCCAATCGCGCGATGGAGGCATTGTTCGATCGATCCGGCCCCGATCTCGTTGTGCATCCGACGGTGTTGAGCGGACTTTTTATCAACGATCTCGTTCAGCTTGGCGGCCAGCGTCACATTCCACATGTCCAGATCATGAACTCCTGGGACAACCCATCCAGCAAACAAGCCATTGTCGGGCAGCCCGACCTGTTGCTGGTCTGGGGCGAGCAGACCGAGCAGCACGCTATCGCCTATATGGGCATGCCCAAAGACCGTCTCCGCCGCTTCGGTGCGGCCCAGTTTGAGGTCTACAACGAGCCGCCGCGGATGGACCGCGCCGCGTTCTGCCGGATCCACAACATCGAGCCCGGCCAGCGCATCCTGCTCTACGCCGGATCCAGCAAGGAGACCGACGAGTTCGGGCATTTGACGGCGATCGACGACCTGATCGAGCGCGGCGAACTGCCGGCGACGACCGTCGTCTACCGCCCCCATCCCTGGGGCGATGGCGGTCGTGGCGGTCACCGCATCATCGATCACAACTGGAAACACGTGCGGCTGGAGCACTCGATGCTCGGCTACCTCGAGCAGGTCAAGGCGGGCAATACGCAGAAGTCGCTGCCTGACTACCGCGACACCCGCGACCTGCTGTGCAACATCGACGCGCTGGTGTCGCCGCTCTCGACGATCATTGTCGAAGCAGCGCGATTGGGCCGCGCCGTCCTGTGTTTTCTGCCCGAGGACGAGGTCGAGGAAGCCCAACACCTGCGCATCGCCATGCCCAGCGTCCACTTCGACGCGATGTACGCCATGCCCGGCGTGCTTGTCGCACGCAGCCGCGACGCCATGCTTCACTCGCTTCCCGAGCTGCTCGACAACGCCGGCGATGCCGTGAAGATGCAGGCGCTGAAGCAGGCGACCGACACGGTTGTCGAACCTTTTGACGAACCTTGGGGCAAACGCTTTGTGCGCCTGGCCGAAGACATGGTGGCCGCATGACGTCGCGTCTTGCCGGCGCCACCTGCGCCGTTACCGGCGGCGCTGGGCTGATCGGATCCTTCCTCGCCGACCAGCTCGTTGATGCCGGTGCTAAGGTCGTGGTCGTCGACGATTTCTCCAAGGGCTCACGCGACAACATCGCCCACCTCGATGGCACGATCGACGTTCGCGAGGTCGATCTGGAGGTCATGGAATCGGCCCGCGACGCACTTGCCGGCGCCGACATCGTGTTTCATCTGGCCAGCCGCGCCTACGGTGTCGGCCATGGTGCCGGGCGTCATGGTGAGATCCTGCGCCATAACGAACGCATTACCGACAACGTTCTGGACGCCATCGTGACGTCACCGCCTGCGCACCTGCTGGTGACGTCGTCGTCGTGTGTCTATTCCGACGATGGCCCCGACACGGTCCCGGAACTGCCGCTTTTCTGCGGTGAGCCGGAGGCCGCCAACCGCGGTTATGGCTGGGCCAAACGGTTCCTGGAGCAAAAGGCGATCTTAGCTTCAGAGGAGACGGATGTGCCGATCACCATCGTCCGGCCGTTCAACATTTATGGCGAGCGCTATGCCTGGGTCGGCGACTCCAGCCAGGCGATCCCGATGCTGGTCAAGAAGGTGATGGACGGCAACGACCCCGTGGTTATCTGGGGGTCGGGCGAACAGCGGCGCACCTATCTGCATGCCGCCGATTGTGCGCTCATCATGCGGCGTCTGGTTGAGCTGAGTTACACAGACGGTCCGGTCAACATCGGCCTCAAGGACACCGTGTCGGTGCGCGAGCTTGTCGAGAACATCTGCCGGCTTGCTGAACGACGTCCGGTTCTGACCTGCGACCGGTCGAAACCGGAGGGCCGTTTCGTCAAGAGCAGCGATCCCACGAGGCTCTTACAGGCCGTGCCGGGATTCGCACCGACCGTTGGCCTCGACGACGGCCTGAACCGCATGATCGGCTGGTATCGATCGACCTTTTCATGAACCTGGTTCCCGACGGGGCTGCCGGCCGCCTTGGGCGCGGCACGGCGGCCATTCAGCTCTTTACCAAGGGTGATTTCGGTCAGCGCCTCATCGGTGCCGGTGAAGGCAGCGTACCCCGAGACTTTTTCTATGGTTTCTTGGGAATGGTCGCGCGGGGTTATGACGCACGCTGGCAGCGCACCGATGGCGCGTATACGGGCGCCGGTGCGTCGATCGATCATCTGCGTGAACGTTTGGTCAGCCGGTTGACCGGCTTAAGCCGCCGCCAAAGGGTGCTCAAGGAAATGGCCGGCGACTGGCGCCAGGCGAAGGCCGCCGTCAGCTTCACCGATCATTTCAGCCTGACTCTCGGTGACTATCTGGGCCGGCAGACACAACGGCCGTTCGCGGCCGGCCTGTTCCATGGCCTCTCGGATATCCAGAACCGGCTGCCGGCGCTCGGACAGATGACGGGCGACCGTTACATCCGCCGCGCGCTGGCCGGCCTCGACCATGTCGGCTTCTTTGGCCCGGCTGATCGCGATGAAGCGGTGCGGCGTTATGGGCTTGATCCGGAGCAGACCAGCATCTACCCGTTTGGCATCGATACGGATTTCTGGTCGCCGGGCAACGTCGATACGCGGTCCGATCCGAACGTGCTGTCGGTCGGTTCGGATCCCAGCCGTGACTTCGCCACGCTCGCCGCTGCACCGATCGATGCGCCGGTGCGCATCATCACCCGTCTCAAGGTGGATGTTCCGGCCGGACGTGAGGTCGAGGTCACCAGCGGACACTACTTCGAAAGCCCGCTCGACGATGTCGGGCTGCGCGACCTCTACCGCAAGGCGTCGGTGGTGGTGGTGACATTGAAGGACGTCTTTCAGCCGACCGGTTACAGCGTCTGCCTGCAGGCGATGGCGTGCGGTCGTCCCGTGGTTCTCTCCGATATCAAAGGTCTGTGGGCGCCGGGGCTCTATAAGGACGGCGAGCACTGCTTGCTGGTACCGCCGGGCGATCCGCGTGCCATGGCCGGGGCGGTCAACCGTCTGCTCGGCGATGCCGAGCTATGTGAACGTCTGGGCAAGGCGGCGCGTCAGGTGACGCTCGATCATTTTCCGCTGGCGCGCATGGATGACGGCCTCGAGGCGCTGGTGTTGCGGGCGCCTGGAATGGAGCGGCCGTGCCGGACCTGACCGTCGCCATTGGTTACCACGTGCAGGATGGTCCCTGGGGCGGCGGCAACCGTTTCGCCAAGGCGCTGGGCGCGGCGTTGGAGGCGCGGGGCGACCGGGTTGTCTACGATCTCAACGATCCGGCGATCGACGCCATCCTTCTGACAGATCCACGCGCCAGAAGCGCCAATGTCTCGTTCGCCGCCGGCAAGGTCCTGCGTTACCTGGCGCGCCGGCCGGAAGCGATCGTCTTTCATCGCATCAACGAGTGCGATGAGCGTAAGGGTACCCGCAACATGAACAAGAGGCTGAAGCGCGCCAATTATGTTGCCGACCACACGATCTTCATTGCGTCCTGGCTTCAGGACCTGGATGTCTGGCGACGCGAAACGCCGTCATCGGTGGTGCTTAACGGCGGTGATACCGCGATCTTCAACAGCCGGGGCGCCGAATTGTGGGACCATCGCGGGCCGCTCCGGCTTGTGACGCACCATTGGGGCGGCAACCGCATGAAGGGGTTCGACGTCTATGAAGAAGTCGACCGCCTGATCGGTACGCCGACGTGGAAAGACCACCTTGACTTCACCTATATCGGCAACCTGCCGCGCGACTTCACGTTTAAGAACGCGCGTCATCTGCCGCCGATGGACGGCGACATGCTGGCTGATGAGATCCGCGGCCACCACGTCTACCTGACCGCGTCGATCAACGAACCGGCGGGTATGCATCACATCGAAGGCGCGCTGTGCGGCCTGCCCCTGCTTTACCGTGACTCCGGTGCGCTGCCCGAATACTGCACGGGCTTCGGCGAGATGTTTAGCGATGTGCGCACGTTCCATCATGCGCTCGGCCGTATGATCCAAGCTTACGACGAGCACCGGGCGTCGCTCGGTGACTACGACCACACGGCGGAGCGGATGTGCCGGGGCTATCTGGACGTGATCGATCGTCAGATGGCCGATCGCGATGCGGTGGTTGCCCAGCGCCGCCTGTGGCGCCAGCCCAGGGTCGCCATCGCCAACCGGGTATCGGGCTAGGCCATGTGCGGTATCGCCGGCCTGATCGACTGGCAGACGCGTATGGGTCCGGACGCGGTCCGTCGCGCGGTCGAGGCGATGACGGAGCGCCTGGTCCATCGCGGGCCCGACGCCGCGGGTCTGTGGCATGACGCCGACGGTGTCGCGACGCTGGGCCATCGCCGGCTTTCGATTATCGACCTCAGCGAAACCGGCGCCCAACCCATGGTCTCAGGCAATAGTGACCTCGTGATCACCTATAACGGCGAGCTCTATAACTACCGCGACATTGCCGACGATCTGCGCGCCCAGGGTGTTGTGCTGAGAGGCGCGTCCGACACGGAGGTCCTGCTTGAAGCGATTTCGCTGTGGGGTCTTGAGACGGCGTTGAAACGATCGGTCGGTATGTTTGCTTTCGCGCTGTGGTCGCGTTCGCGGCGTGAACTCGTGCTGGCCCGCGACCGGCTCGGCAAGAAACCGCTCTATTGGTCATCTCATGGTAATCGGCTTGCCTTTGCGTCGGAGCTAACCGCGTTGCTCACCCTCGACACCATGCCGCGCGACATCGACCGCGACGCGTTGACTCTCTACATGCGCCATGCCTGCGTGCCGGCGCCGCGCACCATCCTTGCCGGCGTCAACAAGCTGATGCCTGGTCACACCATGACCTTCCGCGATGGTGAGCAGAAGAGTGGCTGTTTTTGGGATCTGCGCGCGATCGCGCGCCAGGGTGCGCGCCAGCCGCTCGACGTTACGCCAGACGAAGCGGTGAAGACGCTCGACGGGTTGGTCGACGACGCGGTCGCCAAACGCATGATCGCCGACGTGCCGCTTGGCGCGTTCCTTTCCGGGGGCATTGATTCCTCGCTCATGGTGGCCACCATGCAGGCAAGAAGCCGCACGCCGATCAAGACCTTTACCATCGCCTTCGACGAAGAAGGCTGGGACGAGGGCGGCTACGCGCGCGATGTCGCCGAGCGGCTGGGCACCGATCATCGGGAACTGCGCCTGGCGCCGGATACCGGCCTTGCCATGGTCGACGATGTCGCGGCGTTCTACGACGAGCCGTTTGCCGATGCGTCCCAGCTGGCGACCTGGTTGGTCAGCCGGCTGGCCCGCGAGGACGTGATCGTCGCGCTATCCGGTGATGGCGGCGACGAGCTGTTCGCCGGTTATTCACGTTATGCGTGGGCGACGGCTGCTCACCACCGCTTTCAGCGCGTGCCGCAAGGCGCGCGCCGCGCCGCCGCGGCGCTGCTGGCCGACGCGCCGTTGCCCGGCCACTGGGGCGACCGGCTGCGCCATCACGCCGGCATGGCGGACGCCGGCGACACCGACGAACTCTACCGCCGCCTTGTCAGCGCGTGGCGTGAGCCCTCCGGTGTTGTTACCGATGCAACGGAGCCGACGGGCGTGTTATGGGACCGCACCCTGACCGGTGATGTGCCGGACCCGATCGCCCGCATGCAGTTGCTCGATGCCATGACCTTCCTGCCCGACGACATTCTGACCAAACTCGACCGGGCCTCGATGGCGGTCAGCCTGGAAGCGCGCACGCCGCTGCTGGACCATCGCATTGCCGAGTATGCCTTTGCCTTGCCGCGCCATGTCATGCGCCTCGACGGCGAGGGCAAGTGGCCGCTGCGCCAACTGCTCTATCGTCACTTGCCCAAGGAGCTGTTCGACCGGCCCAAGCGCGGGTTCTCCGTGCCGGTCGGCGCCTGGTTGCGCGGTCCCTTAAAGGCATGGGCCGAACGTTTGATCGACCGGCGCCGGCTTAACGATGCCGGCCTGCTCAACGCTCGCGCGGTCGAGGGCGCTTGGCGCCGACACCAGGCAGGGCGCAGCGGCTGGGCCAACGCGCTCTGGGCGGTCCTGATGTTCGAAGCGTGGCGCGACAGCCACGGTTTCGCCTGAGGCCGGTCAAGGTATGCGCAAGGATATGATCGCCAGCGCCGACTTTTCCGGCCTCGCCGAACCGGATTTTGTCGAGCGTTATTGGACCGAAGTCTGGCAGCGTCAGGGAACGTCCGATAGTGCGGTGGCCAAGATCCCGACGAAGCCGGAATTCCGCGTCATGACGCCCTATCTGGATGCGCTGCCCCAGGGCGCGCGCATCGTCGACGGCGGCTGCGGGTTGGGCGACTGGGTGGTGTGCTTGAAGCAGCGCGGCTTCGATGTTCTGGGTATCGATATCAGCCGCGAGACCGTCGCTATTCTCAAGGAACGCTTTCCCGATGTCGCCTTCGAGGTCGGCGACATCAGAGAGACCGGTTTGCCCGAGGCAAGCGTCGACGTCTATTTCTCCTGGGGTGTCTTCGAACACTTCGAGGAAGGGTTGGGCCGCTGTATCGACGAGGCGCTCAGGATCCTAAAGCCCGGTGGTCATCTCTTCATCACCGTGCCTTTCGACAACATCCGCATGTCACTCAAGGCTTCGTTCGGCAGTCCCGGCGCCTACCGTGAGGCGCGCGACGACGAGCGTTTCTATCAATGGCGGTTGACCCGCGAGGAGTTGGCGCGCGAACTCTCCCACGGCGGATTCGAAGTCCTCGACGTCATGCCGATGCATAAACGCCAGGGCATGCTGCGTTCGCTGCATCACGAGTTCGGCCTGCCCTATGGCTGGCTCTTGACGCGCGGCCTTGCGTTCGGTCTGGCGCCCGTCGTGCCTGGACGCGTTGTCGCCCACATGCTGATGGCCGTGGCGCGCCGTCCGGACGAAACGGCGGGCTGAGCCGGATGGGCGAGATCTGTGGCGATGGCGCGATGTCGGCGGGCGCGCGTGTGGCCTATCTCCTCTGCAATGCCGGACGCAACATGGCTGGCGCGTTTGTGCCGCTAAAGGTCGAACGTTGGCGCTTGCCACATGCCGAAATCGGCCGGGCTCGCCATCGCCTGACGTCGCCGTCGCGCATCGTTTCCGAACACGCGCTGTCATCCGTTCTACGCGCGTGGGCGCCCGATCGCCCGATTACGATCATCGATATCGGTTGTGGCAGCGGCGGCGCGCGTGAGATGTTTGCCGCCGCCGGACTTCATGGCACCTATGTTGGCGTCGATGTCGACGATCGCTTTCAGCCCGACGGCTGGCCGATGTTCGAAAGCCGTTTCGTCCAGGCCGACGCCCATGCTGCCGACCTGCCCCAGGCCGATCTGATCTTCTCCTTCTCGGCTCTCGAACACATCCCTGACGACAACCGCCTGATCGAACGGTTGCGTGGTTTCGTCAAACCGGACGGCCTTCAGCTCCACATCGTGCCGGCCGGCTGGGCGCTCGCCGCCTATCTGTGGCACGGCTATCGCCAGTACTCGAGAGCCGCGGTTCGCCGGCGTTTCGACCGCGCGACCACCCGTGTCATCGCCGCCGGCGGCGTGCCCAGTCTGCTGCTCCATGTCTTCGGTATCGCCGTGCCGGAGATCCTCCTTCGCCGGAACCTTCGCCGCCGTTGGCCTCAAGCCTTCGGTCGCGCCTTGGCTGCTGGCCTGGGCGCCGACCGGTGGCTCGCCATCGCCCCGACCAACTATGTCGTCGTCGAGCGCGCCGCTTGAGGATGGGTTTTGCGTGCGGCCGCGATCCGCTCTAAAAGGCCGCATCACATCCGCTCTTCGCAGTAATCATGACACAACGGACGGCCCTTATCTTCGGCATCAGCGGTCAGGACGGTGCCTATCTGACGCAACGCCTGATCGACCATGGTTATGCCGTGCACGGCGCCTCGCGCGATGTTGCCAACCGGGATTTCGATGGCCTTGCGGCGTTGGGCATCAAGGATCACGTCACACTTCATTCGGTCTCGACGCTGGATCGCGAGCAGGTGGGCCGGTTGGTGGCGGACGTAGCGCCGGACGAGATCTACAACCTGGGCGGCCAGAGTTCGGTCGGCCTGTCGTTCGAACAACCGCTTGAGACATTCCACAGCAACGTCACCGGCACCGCCAACCTGCTTGAGACCATCCGGTTATCGAGACCGGACACCCGTTTCTACAACGCCTGCTCAGGCGAGTGTTTTGGTGATCTGGGCGACGGCGAGGCCGCTGACGAAACGACGGCGTTTCGACCTGTCAGCCCCTATGCCGGGGCCAAGGCCACGGCCTTTTGGATGGTCGTTTGTTATCGTGAAACCTATGGCCTGCACGCCTCATCCGGCATCCTTTTCAACCATGAATCGCCGCTGCGTCCCGCCCGTTTTGTGACACGGAAGGTCGTCGCTGCCGCCGCCAGGATCGCCGCCGGATCCGATGAGAAGCTGACGCTTGGCGATACCACGATACGCCGTGATTGGGGTTGGGCGCCCGAATACATGGAGGCGGTGCGGCGCATGGTGCAGCTCGACACACCCGAAGACTTTGTTATCGCCACCGGTGTCCCGCACAGCCTTCAGGAGTTTGTCGAAACGGCGTTCGATCACTTCGGCCTCGACTGGGCCGACCATGTGATGACCGACCCGTCACTGTTCCGTCCGTCGGAAATACGCCAGAACGCCGGAAATGCCGCCAAGGCCGCGCGGCTTCTGGACTGGCGGGCCACGGTGACCATGCCCGAGGTCGTCGTGCGCATGGCGGAGGCCGAATCGGCGCGTCGTTGAGCGAACTGCGACAACTTGCCGCCCGGAACTTGAGGGCCGGGCGCTGCGCCTGGCGGCGTGGACTCCATGTCTGCGGTCTCTACCGTCCGCAACTGGCGCCGGTGAACATTGTTGTCGAGCGTGCCGACTGGGTGCTCAAACGTTTTGGCGAAGAGATCGTCGAACACGTCAACGACTCCCATCCGGGCACGGCAGCTGTTACTACGGCGCCCGACCTGATGGTTGATACGACCGTGCACTTTGCATCGCAGTACATGTGGCTAACTTGGGGTCAGCACATGTCGCGGTCAAATCGCTTCGTCGTCTCCTTCTTTCACGGCAAGCGCGAAGACGGCGACAATATCGACCGTCACATCGATCTTTTCCTGGAGTCGGTGCCCCGACTATCCCGCATTGTGACGGCCGCCAGCATTATCGAGGAACGCCTGACCTCATGGGGCGTCGATCCCCAGCGGATCGTGCGCATTCCCCTCGGTGTCGATGCCGAGGTCTTTCGGTTTCCCGACGCGGCGCAACGGACGGCGGCGCGCCGGCGCTTCGGCGTGCCGGATGGCGCCTTGTGCATCGGGTCCTTCCAGAAGGACGGTGTCGGCTGGGGTGAGGGCGTCGAGCCGAAACTGATCAAAGGACCCGATCTTTTTGTCGAAGCGGTCGCGCGGATTGCGCGTGAGAGGCCGGTGCATGTTCTCCTGACCGGCCCGGCGCGGGGTTTTGTCAAACAAGGACTCGAATCACACGGCATTTCCTTTCACCACGAATACCTCAAAGACCAGCGTGAACTCACTGCCTGTTACCATGCGCTCGACCTCTATCTCGTCACGTCGAGAGAGGAGGGCGGGCCGCTGGCTTTGCTGGAGAGCATGGCGACTGGCGTGCCGGTCGTTTCGACACCGGTGGGCATGTCACCGGACGTCATTGAGGACGGTAGGACAGGCGGTCTTGCCGACGTCGATGCCGACAGCCTTGGTCAACGTGCTCTCGACCTGCTGGCTGACGATGATGCGCTCACGGCGCTTAAACATAACGCGCGCCAACGGGTGCTTGCCTGTGATTGGCGCGAGGTCGCACGCCAGCACTATGACAAGGTCTACAAACCCTTGATCGGTGGGCCCTCGTGACCGCACTGCGCGATCCGCTGACCAAACGCTTGGCGCGGAGCGCCTATCGGTTTGGTCTCGGTGTCGAAGTACTGTCCCGATCGGGCGGGCGGTCCGGTGAGCCACGTTTGTTCTATGGCGGCACGCGGCCCGGCAACAGTGGTGGTGCGCTGGTCAAGATGCAGCGTCTGGTCGAGTACTTCCCGGAGGATCGTAAGCGCTACAACTTGGTCTACCTGATGAGCAACACCCCTTACCTGCCGCCGTTTGCGCTCGACGCGCTCAAACGCCGTGGCGTGCCGATCGTATTGAATCAGAACGGCGTTTTCTATGGTGGCTGGTTCGCCGGCGACTGGCAGGCGAAGAACCGCGAGATGGCGGTCGCCTATCACGCCGCCGATCATGTCTTCTGGCAAAGCGCGTTCTGCCGCCGGTCTGCCGACCGATTTCTCGGCGAGCGGGATGGCGCGGGCGAGGTGCTCTTCAACGCCGTCGACACCGACCATTTCTCGCCCGCAACCGAACGCCCTGAACGCCCGCTGACCTTTCTGGTCGCGGGTAAGATCGACCAGCATCTTTTCTATCGTATTGACTCAAGCCTCAGGGGTTTTGCCGAGGCGCGCCGGCGCGGTTTGGATGCCGCCATGATCATTGCGGGTTTGCTCGATACGCGAATCGACGGGATGACACGCGCGCTCATCGATGACCTGAGACTTGGCGAACGGGTCTCCGTCACCGGTGGCTATCGTCAGGCTGACGCACCGTCGGTCTATCGCCAGGCGGACATCTATCTCATGACCAAACACAACGACCCCTGCCCGAACACGGTCCTGGAAGCCATGGCATCCGGCCTGCCGGTGATCTATTCGGCGACCGGCGGTGTGCCGGAGCTGGTTGGCGAGGAGGCCGGCATCGGACTGGCTTGCGCGGAAAGCTGGGACGAACCGCATTGGCCCGCGCCTGACGCGTTGGCGCAGGCCATGTTGCAGGCTGCCGAAGCGCGAGAGACGATGGCGTCGGCCGCGCGTGATCGCGCCGTCGCCCGGTTCGGCATCGAACACTGGATCGGCCGTCATCGCGCGGTCTTCGAGTCGTTGCTGGAAAACCGCGCATGAGCCCGGGAACGAAACGCCTGATCCTCGGTATCGCCGGCGTCTTGGCGTTGCCGCTACATTTGATTCCGGCACGCTTGCGCCGCGGACTTTTGTTCGGCGCCATAACTCTTGAATCGCGTCTCGGCACGCCGGCGGAGAGCCTCAAGCGACTCTATGGTCTGAGCGACGATCTCGAACGTGTCATCGCTGACCGCGCGATGGCGCTGGGTGACGGCATCCACCCCAAGCACCGGCTGACCAACTACCATGACTTTTTTGTCGCGCGCATCGATGACGGCAAGCGCGTGCTGGATATTGGCTGTGGCTATGGCGAAGTCGCGCGTTCGATTGCGCGGGCGCGCCCGTCTTCGATGGTCACCGGCATCGACATTGAAGCGCCGCTGATCGATCAGGCCAAGGCGGCGGATAATCCCGCCAACCTGACCTTTGTCCTGGGTGATGCGCTCAAGGATTTGCCGGACGGCCATTGCGACGTCATCGTGCTCTCCAATGTGCTGGAGCATCTGGAACATCGTATCGAATTCTTGAAGGGTTTGAGGACACGGCTGACGCCCGAGCGTGTCTTGATCCGCGTGCCGCTTTATGAACGCTCCTGGCATGTGCCGATGCGCGATGAGCTTGGCATCACCTATTTTTCCGACCGAACGCACTTCATCGAACACCGCCTGAGGGAATTCGAAGATGAGGTGACAGAGGCTGGCTTCGTCATCGTCGAATGTCAGACGTTCTGGGGTGAAATCTGGGCCGACTGCCGGTCTGCCCAAGACAGAAAGCAAAGTGACTGATGCCTGACGTCAGCGTCGTTCTGCCCTGTTTCAACGCGCATGCGTTTCTCGATCGCGCGCTGGACAGCGTGAGAGCGCAGACCGTCGCTGACCTCGAAGTCCTGATTGTTGACGATGGCTCGACCGATCCCGACACCGTTGCCTATCTGGATGCGCTTGATCCGGCTATCCGCGTCGTCCGTCAGGAGAACCGCGGGCTTGCCGGTGCGCGCAACCGGGCGTTCGAGGAAGCGCAAGGGCGTTTTGTGCTGCCGCTGGACTGCGACGACTGGATCGCGCCTGACTTTATCGCCAAGGCTCTTGCCGTGGTCGGTGATAACGACAACGCTTTCGCATTTGCCTGGCTTGATGTCTTCGGCGACTTCTCGGCGGTTCTTCAGAAAAACTGGAACCTCTACGAGCAGCTTTTCTTCAACCAACTGCCTTACTGCATGTTGATCCCGAAGGCATTGTGGGCGCGCGTCGGCGGTTATGATGAGACCATGCGTTGGGGTTATGAGGACTGGGACTTCAACATCCGCCTGGGTCTGGCTGGCGCCGAGGGTCATGTCGTTGCCGAGCCGTTGTTTCACTATTACGCCAGCGGTGGCGGCATGTTGCAGACCATGTCGAACCGCCGCTATGCGGAATTGTGGGCGGGTATCCAGGTGAAACATTCGGAGACCTATCGGCTTGGTTCCTTGCTGGCGCTCAAGAAAGCGTGGGCGGGCAAACCGTCGACCTACCCGCCGGCGCTGTTGCTTGTTTGGTGGTTTGCCTTTCGGACCCTGCCGCGCCCGCTGTTTCAGGCGCTATTCGACCGCCTCTTGCGTCATTCTCACGTGCGGCGCACGGCTGGCGTCTGACGTCACGCCATGTGCGGTGTTACCGGCCAAGTCAACCTTGATGGTCTCGATCGCGATGCGATAGCGCCCCGGCTTGATCGGGCGGTGGCACGCCTCAGGGCGCGCGGACCGGACGCCAACGGCACGTGGTTCGACCGATGCGCCGCGCTCGGTCACACTCGCCTTGCCATCATCGATCTGAGCGAAGCCGGCGCCCAGCCAATGACCGATGACGGTCTGGCGCTGGTCTATAACGGCGAGATCTACAATCACGCCGACCTCCGGCGGGAACTGGAAACGCTCGGCCACCGGTTCCGTGGCCAGTCCGATACCGAGGTGCTTTTGAAGGCATGGCGCCAATGGGGCGCCGCCGTGCTGCCGCGCCTGAACGGCATGTTCGCCTTCGCTCTGTGGGATGGTCGCGAGCTCATTCTCGCCCGCGACCGCTTCGGCAAGAAACCACTGCTTTATGCCAGCGACGGTCGGCAGCTCACCTTTGCCTCCGACCTCGTCGCGCTCGAGCATCTCGAAGCGACGCAACGCCCGGTCGATCCGGCCGCTCTGCGACTCTTCTTCGCGCTGCGCTATCTGCCGGAACCCTGGTCGATCGCCCAGGGCGTGCGTCATTTGGCGCCCGGTCACGTCGCGCGTTTTTCGCAAGACGGGCTCCAGGTTGAGAGCTGGGTCTCACCATCTCCCGCCGGCCCCTATGCGGACGAGGCCGAGGCTGCGCGCGATTTGGCCGATCGTTTCGACGCCGCCGTTGCCGCGCGTCTGGTTGCCGATGTGCCGGTTGGCGCGTATCTCTCAGGCGGTGTCGACTCCGGTCTCGTGACCGCGGCCATGGTGCGTCACGCGCGCGATGTCAGGAGTTTCACGGTCGGTTTCGCCGGCGTTCCCGACTATTACGAGGAACGTCCGGCCGCGCGCCGTGTCGCCGATCATCTGGGTCTCGACCACTCGGAGATCGAGGTCAGTCCGGACGACGCACTTGCCGCGATCGAACCGATGTTCGACGGCCTCGACGAACCGTTCGCCGATTCCTCCGCGCTACCGTCCTACATTCTGGCCCGCGAAACCCGCCGGCACGTGACCGTGGCGCTGTCCGGTGACGGCGGCGACGAGGTCTTTGGCGGCTACCGCATGTATCAAGGGGAATTTTGGGCCGGGCGTTATGGCGCCTTGCCCGGTTGGCTGCGCCGGGGCCTGATCGAGCCGATGGTCGGCGCCATGCCGGACGGCAAGGGCTCGCGGCTGACCGATCATGCGCGGCGCCTCAAACGTTTTGTCGATCACGGCGCCAAACCGGCGATCGCACGGCGTGCCGGCCTGGCGCGGCTGCTGGACGAACATGAGCTCGACGCCTTGATGGCCGTGCCCAGCGAAGCACCGACCGTCGAACAACTGTTCGCCATCGCGCGGCGCGACGCACCGGCCGACGATCCGTTGACCGCCCTTTTGATCGGTGATCAGGTCCTCGGTCTGCCCGGCGACATGCTGGCCAAGGTCGACCGCACGTCGATGGCGGTCAGTCTGGAGGTCCGCTCGCCGTTTCTCGATCCCAGTGTCGTCGCATCGGCGAATGCCATGCCGGGTCCCTGGAAGCTCAAACCCGGTCAGGGTAAGGCAATCCTAAAGAAGGCGTTCTCGGACTGGCTGCCGGACGACGTGTTCAGTTTGCCGAAGAAGGGTTTCGAACTGCCGATCGACCGTTGGCTAACGGGACCGCTGGACGATCTCACGCGCCGCGCCATTGACCGCGGGCGGCTGGAGCGCCAGGGTCTGATCAAACCTGACTTGCCGGCGCGCTGGTATGACGATCTGAACTCTGGCCGCCGCGATACGGCTTGGCACCTGTGGGCGATGATCAGCTTCGCCGCCTGGTCGGAACGCCGCGAGGCCGGTTGGTCATGAAGATCTGTCAGCTCTGCGCGGTCGACTTCACGATGTACCGGTTCCTGCTGCCGTTGTGCCTGGCCATACAGGAGGCTGGTCACGAGGTCGTTGCCGTGTGTTCGCCGGGCCCGCTGCTCGACCGGGTCGAAGCCGCCGGCATTCGCTGCCGTCCGGTCGTCATCGAGCGCAGCATGAATCCGTTCGCGCAGAGACGCGCGGCACGTGCTCTAAAGCGCCTGTTCGAAGAAGAGGCATTCGATATCGTTCATGTCCATACGCCGGTCGCCAGTCTGGTTGGACGTTATGCGGCATGGCGCGCCGGCGTGCCGTGCGTCGTCTACACCGCCCACGGTTTCTATTTTCACGAAAACATGGCGTGGCCGAAGCGCAACCTGATCATCGCGCTGGAATGGTTGGCGGGCCGCGTCACCGATGTGCTGCTGACGCAATCCGAGGAAGACGCCCAGACCGCGCGTCGCTTGAAGCTGACCCGTGCGCGTGTCGTTGCGGCGATCGGCAACGGCGTCGACACCACGCGCTTTTCGCCTGGTGATGACGCCGTGCGCCGACGACTGCGCGGCGAGCTCGAGACGCCGGAGGATGCGGTTGTCATCATGATGACCGGCCGTTTGGTTGCCGAGAAAGGCTATCCCGAGCTGTTTCGCGCGATGGCGGGTGTCGACGCGCACTTGTGGGTCGCCGGCGACCGTTTGGCCAGCGACCACGCCGATGCCATCGATGACGCGCTGGACGAGGTATCGGCGGACCCGCTGCTGGCGCCGCGCGTTCACCTGTTGGGCCAACGCGACGATGTCCCCGACCTGCTGCGTGCCGCCGATATCTTCACGCTGCCGTCCCATCGCGAAGGCATGCCGCGTTCGATCATCGAAGCCATGATGACCGGCCTGCCAGTTGTCGCGACCGATATCAGGGGCAGCCGCGAGGAGGTGGTCGATGGCGAGACCGGGCTTCTTGTGCCGGTCAAGGATACGAGGTCGCTGCAGAGTGCCCTGGCGCGTCTTGCCGACGACCCGGCGCTTCGCGCGCGCATGGGCGAGGCCGGGCGCGCGCGGGCGCTAGAGATCTACGACGAAAAACTGGTTATCGAACGGCAGTTAGACTTGCTGGATTTGCGGGCAGTCTAGGCAGCGGTCACGCGTCGTCTTTGTCGCCGGCGGGCTTCTTTTTCCGCCGGCTTTTCTTTTCCTTGGGCAGGACGGTGATCGCCCACTTGATGGTCGTCGACTCGCCATTCAGGCCACCGGAAACAACGATCTGGCTGGAACGCCGCATGGTGCCGCCACCCAGATAGATCGAGTCGGCAACGGAGACCACGCCGCCCTGGGCGCGGAAACGCCAGCCTTCGCCCGACGCCAGACGCATCAGGACGCTGGCGCCGTCGCGGATCGCGGCGGCCTGGACATCCGGATGCAGGTGAAAGCGCAGCGTGAACTGTTCGCCGCCGGGACCGTCGGCAATGTCCTCGCCGCGCAAATCGGTGCCGTCGGCGTTCATGAAAAGACGTCGGCGATGGATCAACCGGCTGTTCGCCCGGTAGCCGTCATGGCTCAGGGTAAGCCAGGTCGCGCCTTCCTGCTCGTCCCGCTCGACGGTGACCTCTTTGGGCGCGCGGCCCAACGTGCCGTCGGCGCGGAATTCGACGGCATTGTTGTCGTCGATGCCCAGGGTCGAATGCGCCGCTGTCGCACGGCACGCCGCGCGCCATTCGCTGTTCGGGCCGTGATAGGCACCGACGTTCACGATCAGACGTTCGCGGCCGATACTCATCTCAAAGCTCAAGGGTCCTGCCTGGGCCTCGCCGGCAAAATCAGCCGGTGGCGGGGTGCCGGTATCGACCAGCATCAAGGTGCGCCGGGCGACGATCCGTTCGTAGCCGGTCTGCAGCGCGCGCGATGTCGGTTTGCCCGTCGCCTGACCCAGCGCCAGAACGTTGTCGATCAGTTCGGCCTGTTCCTCCGACGACCCGTTGAACAGCGCCAGGCCGCCATCGCCGTGACGGTAGAAGCGCAGCATCGGCGCGGTGCGGTCGATCGCCAGCTGCAGCCAGTCCGGGGTCGGTTTCTTCGTGGCGATCAGGGCGAAGCGGATCTCGACGAGATCGCGCATGAGCTGGAACTGCACGCTGGCGTTGCGTTCAGCCTGCCCGCCGTCAGGCAGGGATTGGCGGTCGAGCTCGTGCTCCAGCAGCCGAAGGCCCTGGGGCAGCCGGCGTTCGGCGCCCGGCAGGGTCATGCCGGCATAGATCAGCGCTTTGACCGCCGCGATTCGGCCGATGCCCTCGGGCCCATGACCGACGACGCGGGCGAGGTGGCGCGTCTGTTCGGCGAGGCTTTGCAGGAAGCGGCGGCGAAACAGGATATCGGAGCCGTTGAGCAGGAAACCGCCATGGGTCAGCCATGCCGCCAGCCGCCGGCCCAGGATGTCCGGGCGCCAGCAGAAGCGTTCCCAGCTGCCGCATTCGGCCATCCAGTTGGCGCAGGCATGGCGCGCCGCGCCACGGGCGTCACCGCCCAGCTCTCTGAGGTCGCGCAGCCACTGGAAGCCATGCAGTTCGGCGACCCAGCCGTCCCACGCCTCCGTCGGATACCAGTCGACGCTGCCCGGTTTGCCGTCGAATTGCAGGGTCTGGCCGGCAAACCGCCAGGTCCCCTTCATGATCTGGCGCGCGCGGTCGGCATCGCCGGGCCACGGGTCGGTCGGCGCCTGGGCCAACCGCTCGGGCTGACGCCCGCCCAAGGTAAAGCGATAGAGCGGGCTGGCATACGCCACCGCGCGCAGTGAATCGATGGGTCCACGCATGGCACGCCGACGGCGCCGCGTGATGTCGCCTCCGCTGGCCATCAAAACGGCTTAGCCGCGCAATGTGGCGATATTGGTCGCGTAAGCCGCCGTGTCGCCCGTGAAGACGGCGCTGCCGGCAACCAGCACATCGGCGCCGGCCGCAATCGCCTGGGGTGCGGTTTCAGGGGTGATGCCGCCGTCGACTTCCAGGTCAATCGTACGTCCGGTCGCGTCGATCTTTGCCCGCAGCGCCTTGATCTTGTCGAGCGCCGCCGGAATGAAGCTTTGACCGCCAAAGCCGGGATTGACGCTCATGACCAGCACCAGGTCGACCAATTCGAGTACGTGGTCGACCGCGTCGACCGGTGTTGCCGGGTTGAGCGAGATGCCGGCCTTCTTGCCGAGCGCCTTGATGCGCTGCAGCGAACGGTGCACGTGGGGACCGGCTTCGGGATGCACGGTCAAGATATCCGCGCCCGCCTCGGCGAAGGCGTCGAGCAGCGGGTCGACCGGCGTGATCATCAGGTGCACATCGAAGGTCTTGGCGCTGTGCGGGCGCAGCTTGGCGACCACCGGCGGTCCGATCGTGAGGTTCGGCACGAAGTGACCGTCCATCACATCGACATGGATATAGTCCGCGCCGGCCTTGTCGACGGCCCGGATCTCCTCGCCCATGGCGGCGAAGTCGGCCGCCAGGATGGAAGGCGCGATGCGAATACCTTGTGGCATGACGATGAGGTAACAGGTTAGCAAATCCGCCGCAAGCGAACGGCATAGAAGCCGTCCAGACCGCCGCGCTCGGGCCAGTGGCAGGGTAGGGTCCGCAGCGCGCCCCGGCCGTCGATAAGGCCAGGATCGCCGCCGGTTTCAGGTGGTGTCACGGGGACGATCTCGACATCGTCGCGACGCGCGAAGAGCGCGTCGGTCTGTGCCGTGCCTTCCTCTTCTTGCAGCGAGCAGACGGCATAGACGACCAGCCCGCCGGGTCGCACCATGGTGAGCGCATTGTCGATCAGGCGTTTCTGCAGATCCGCCAGACGGGCCACGTCGTCGGGCCTTTTGGTGCGGGCGATATCGGGATGGCGCCGGATCGTGCCGGTGCCGCTGCATGGCGCATCGATCAGCACGGCATCGGCGGGTGTCTCGGGCTGCCACGTCGTGGCATCAGCGCTGACCGGCGCCGCGGTAAGCGAGAGCCGCTTGAGGTTTGCCTCAAGTCGAGCGAGGCGTCTGTCGGACAGATCGACCGCAGTGACCCCACCGCCGGCCGCGGCGAGTTGGGCGGTCTTGCCGCCCGGCGCCGCGCACAGGTCGATCACCGATTGGCCGGTGACATCGCCGAGCAGGCGGGCCGGCATCGCCGCGGCGGCGTCCTGCACCCACCATTGACCGTCCTCAAAGCCATCGAGCGCGGTGACATCGCCGCCTGGTTCGAGGCGCAGGGAGCCGGTCGGCAAACGCTCGGCCTCCAGTCGGTGCGCCCAGTCGTCGCTATCGCCCATGACACTCAGGTCAAGCGGCGCCCGGGTCAGATGGGCCGCGCCGATCGCGCGTGCGGTGGCCTCGCTATAGGCCGCCGTCCAGCTTTCGAACAACCACTCGGGCGTGTTGAGCAGGATGGCGTCCTGGGTCTCGATCTTAGCCGCACCTTCCCGCTGCAGGCGGCGCAGGACGGCATTGACCAGCTTGGCGAAGGGCGGACACATCTGTTTCGCCAAATCGACCGAGGTCGAGATCGCGGCGTGGGGCGCCAGGTCCAGAAACAGGAGCTGCGCGACACCGATACGCAACACCTGGCGCGCCATCAACGCGCGCTTGGGCAGGCGGCGCTCCAGGCAGGAGCGGATGAGATCGTCGATCTGGCCCAGGCGGCGCAGGGTGTCCGAGGCGATGGCGCGCGCCAGCGCCCGGTCGCGCGGCTCGAGTCCGCCGAAGACCTTGTCGTTCTCCAGAACATCATCGAGCGGTCGGCGGTGATCGAGCACGGACCCGAGGGCGGCGAGCGCCACCGCCCGGGCGTTCTCAGGCGTCACGCGCCGCCCTGGCGCATGGCGAGGTAACCGAGCTCGCTCCAGGGCGCATAGACCTCGCATTCGGCGAGGTAGGCCATGTGGGAGTCATAGACGCGGCGGGTCAGGTCGTCGGTCGCGGCGAGCGCCTCCAGGACGGCCGCCGTTTCTTCGCGCACCCGCTCGATAATCTCGGGCGGAAAGTGGCGGATCTCGACCTCCGGGTCGTCGGCAAGCGCCGGAAACGTCTTGGTGTTGTGGTACTGGAAGTCGGCCGTCGTCTCGAGCGCCGTGGCGTCGGCGGCGGCCGCCACGATGACTTGCAGGTCATCGGGCAGGGCCTTGAGTTTGTCCTGCCGGACGATGATCTCCAACGACGGGCCGGGTTCATGGAAGCCGGGCAAATAATAGTAGCCGGCGACCTTGTTGAGGCCGAACGCAAGATCGTTCCATGGCCCGACCCAGTCGGCGCCGTCGATCGCGCCGGAGGTCAGGCTGGAGAAGATATCGCCGGGCGGTATCAGCACCGGCTCGACGCCGAGACGCTTCAGAACGTCGGCGCTAAGCCCGGCGATACGGAAGCGCAGGCCGCGCAGGTCATCCAGCGTCTCGATCGGGCGCTTGAACCAGCCGCCGGCCTGGACGCCGCTGGAGCCGGCATAAAACGGCGTGACGCCAAAGCTGTCATAGACCTCCTGCCATAAGGCTTGGCCGCCGCCGAAACGCAGCCAGCTCGTAAACTCCAGGGCCGTCATGCCGAACGGCACGCCGGTGAAGAAGTGCAGCACGGGCGCTTTGCCCGCCCAGTAATAGGGCGTGCCGTGGGCGAGGTCCGCCGTGCCCTGCTGGACCGCGTCCAGGCTCTCGAACGGCGGCACCAGTTCGCCGGCGGCATGCAGGTCGATGGTCAGGCGCCCGCCGGACATGGCGCCGACCCGGTCGGCAAAGCGCTGCGCGTTGACGCCGACCCCCGGCGCGCCACGCGGCCAGGCCGTCACCATGTTCCACACAATCGAATCCTGAGCCCGCGCGACAGCCGGAGCGGCGAGCGGGACGGCCGCGGTCGCGGCCAGAATGCGGCGCCGGCTGACGCGGCTTTTGGCTGATAAGCTTGTCATGGCGCCATACTGACGCGACAGCTCGTGCTCGACCAGCCTGTTAACCCCAAGGCCCGGCGGCGCCGGCCATCTCGCGCAGGCGCGCGACGCGTTCGGCGGTGCGCGGGTGGGTGCTGAACAGTCCGTCGATGTTGTGGGCGTGCAGCGGGTTGACGATGAACATATGGGCGGTCGCCGGGTTGTCTTCGGCTTCGCGGTTGTCGATGCGCGAGCCGCGCTCAAGTTTCTCCAGTGCCGAGGCAAGCCACAGGGGATGACCGCAGATCTCCGCGCCGATCTTGTCGGCCTCGTATTCCCGGGTCCGGCTGATCGCCATCTGTACAAGCGCCGCGGCCAGCGGCGCCAGGATCATCATCAAGATGACGCCGATCAGCCCAAGCGGATTGTTGCGGCTGCCGCCAAAGAAGATCGCGAAGTTGGCCAACAGTGTCAACGCGCCCGCGATGGTCGCCGTGATCGTCATGATCAAGGTGTCGCGGTTCTTCACGTGGGCGAGTTCGTGCGCCATGACGCCGGCGATCTCCTCCGACGTCATGTTTTTCAGGAGACCGGTCGTTGCCGCGACCGCCGCGTTCTCCGGGTTGCGGCCGGTGGCGAAGGCGTTCGGCTGCGGCGTGTCGATGACATAGACCTTGGGCATCGGCAGATCGGCGCGTTGGGCCATTTGTTCGACAAGGCCATAGAAGTCCGGGGCGTTCTGGCGGTTGACCTCGCGCGCCTTGTACATCTTCAGCACCATGGAACCGGAGTTCCACCAGGCGAACAGGTTCATGCCGCAGGCGGCCACCAACGCGATCAGCATGCCGGCCTCACCGGCCAGCATGAATCCGGCGCCGATAAACAGGGCGGTCATCGCCGCCATCAGCATGAAGGTCTTGATTTGGTTCATATTCTCTACCGTTCCTTTGCCCTCGTGTGGCCCCGCATGCATGTGGGGATGGCAGTCCCCAGCGGTCAAGATGCAGGGCCCTCGATTGGACCCACGGGCCCGAATCCACTACCCTGGCGCGGAAGCGAGAGGGGCCATGCCTCAAGAGAACGTTGAGGAGAAGCTACGCAAACGACGCGACGAAGCAGCCATGCTGCGCCGGGCGGCGCGTTCGACGACGCCCAGGGCCTACCAGACACGCAAGGTCGAGCGGCCTGTGACGTTCGAGCATGACCCGACCATCGATGCCCAGGAGACCTACACCAATCTTTTCGGTGCCTTCACCAGCGGCACCACCATGCGCGAACATATTGCCAACGCGATGGTGCTGGGTGCCAATCTCTTCGCTTATCTCCTGCTCGCCACCGTTTTGAGCGTGGCGCAATGCTCTCTGTGGTATGAACCCGGCATGTATTCCGATCCCGATCGCGTTCAATCAACGGGCCGCTGAACATGAGTGACAACAAGCAAAAGACAGACGAGACGGGCAAGAAACCCGCGACCAAACGAGTGGGACCGGACGGCAAGCCGTTGCCTGAAGAAATCGGTGGGCCGAAAGGGCCGGAACCCACACGTTATGGCGACTGGGAGGTCAACGGCCGGGTCTCCGACTTCTGACCGGGATGAACCGCGTCGAGCGCCTTTGCCGCTGGGGCCTGCTGGCGGCGATGCTGGTGCTGGGCGCCTGCGCCGACAGACTTTCCGATGCCTCGCTGCCGGACAACCCGGATGTTCAGGAGACCGTGCGCCTGGCGCGCGAAGGCGATCCCATCGCCCAGACGGTCATGGGCAATCTTTATGAGACCAACGTGTTCGGTGCGCCCGACTACCGGCGCGCGGCGGCCTGGTACATGGAAGCCGCACGCCAGGACGACGCGCTCGCCAGGTATTTTCTCGGCAACCTTTATGAGCGCGGCCTCGGTGTCGATCGCGACTACGCGACGGCTGCGGCGCTCTACAAGTCCGCCGCCGATGGCGGCAACACCAGCGCGGCGTTCAAGCTCGGCTACTTTCACGAAAAGGGCCTGGGTGTCGCCCAGGACTTTGCAGCAGCCCGGCGCTGGTACGACGTGGCCGAGCAGGGCTGGACCGGCCAGCGGGTTCAGCCGTTGCAGCCGGAATATTTGGTCGTTGCGCCGGCCGCTGGCCCAGCCGAACCGGAGACCATAACGCTGGTGCCGGTCGCCAGCTTGGCGTCGCTGCCGGTCACCTTTCAGCCGGCCGATAGCGCGACGCCCGCGGACGTTGCCACCGCCGGTACCACGGTTGCCGACGTCGCGCCTTCGCCGGCGGCGGCACCTGGGTTCTATCTTCATCTGGCGTCGCAGCGCGACCAGAACGAGGCGCTTGCCGCCTGGCAGGACGCCCATGACCGGTTCCCGGATTTGCTGGATGGCCTGACCGTGGCGCTTGCCAAACTCGATCTCGGCGCCGGTGCGGGCGTCTACTATCAGGTGCTGGCTGGGCCGATCGCGGCGGAAGAAGACGCGGACATTATCTGCGCGCGCCTTCAACCACAGGACCAGTACTGCGATCCCATACCGCTGACTGACCTTCCCTAATCAGCGCTACGGTCCCGCCGCCGGCGGAGACCATCTGCAGCATGACTGGATGAAGCCATGCGGCGGCATCATCGCAATAGAGGATAGGCTGTGATGTTGTCGTCAAATCGCCAGCCTCGAGCGCGATGTCATAGGTTGTGATAGCCCGCGGCGCCGAGACGTCCGCTGCCGTCTGCTCACAATCAAACGCCTCCGGCGCCATGACATAGAGTACCGGTAAAACGTCGAAGGGCCGAAAACCGTCGGCCCAGAAGACGTATCGCCAAACGAGTAGCCAGGGTTCGCTTATCTCGGCGAGTTCGCGGGCAAAGCCACCTCGGTGTTCAAGCTGCGCCAGATCGTCTGTCGTCACAACGATCTCGGCGCTCGCGCTGAACGCGATGACCGTCAGGGGAATGCCGCTGGCCAGCACGGTCCGAACGGCCTCGGGGTCTTTGCGCACATTCATGTCGTGCAGATGCATCAGGGGATTGTCACCGACGCCGAACACCTCGCCCGGCCGGCGCCCCATGACTGCGACAATCTGTGAGATCCCTTGCGCCGCTTGAGGATGGTTGCGGATGAGCGTCGCAATATTGGTCAAAGGACCAAGCGCAAGAACGGTCAGGGGTTGCTGCTCCAACGCCGTCACCATGGCATCGACTGCAGGACTGGATTCGCCGGAAGTGGCCTCCGCAGCGCCACGATGGATGGCGAGGACGCCATCTGGCTGTGACAGGTCAAGCATGCGCAGGGCCGACTGATGGGTGCGGGCGATATCCGCGTTGCCAAACACCGTGCTGATGCCGCGAACGTCGAGATCCCCGGACTTGAGCGCTAGACCGAGCGCCCAGCAGTCGTCGACATCTTGGAACCACTCCTTATCGCAGGCCGCATCGGTGTCGATCCATACCGGCAGATCAGCATGCGCGGATGTCGGCCACACAAGAGAAATGGCAACAACGGCGGCGCCCAGCCGTGTCATGGTTCGGGCTCCGGCCGCTTGCCGATGACGCAGATTGCCGCGGGTGATAGCTCCTGCAGGGTCTCGATCTGAATGGCGATGAGACCCGCGCGACGCATGTCGTCGGCCATTGCATCGCCGGCCGCCCGCACCGCAGCGTCCGTCTGTTCGCCCATGCGCGGCTGGAAGGTGAGCAGGGTTTCTCCGCCAGGCGCCAGGCGCTTGCTAAGCGCCGTCAGTACTTCGACCGGGTCGCGCCAGAACATGGCGACGTTAATGCCGAAGATTCGATCGAATGGACCGGTGAGTGCAGGGTCGCGCCATGCGACGTCATCGCCGACCGTGCCGACAAAAAGGCGCAGTCTTCCGTTTGCAACCATGTGCCGGTTGCGCCTTGCGGCCATGGCGCGCATCGCCGGCGCGTGATCGATGCCGACCGCCGTGCCGCGATCCAAAAAACGGCAGGCTTCTTTCAGCGCAATTCCCGGTCCAAATCCGACCTCCAGAACCCGATGCTCCGGTTCCAGCCCCATCAGCTCGACCGTCCAGATGTTGCGCCGGCGGTTCGACGAGCGCCGGGCCATGATCAATCCGGCGACCCTGCCCATGACGCCATGGGGTTGACGGAACTGGCCGATCACGTATCGCTTGATCGCTCCGCGCGGGTTGGCGCGTTGCGGGTCCGGTTGGGCCACGTCAGTCATGGCGGCGGTGTCCCGCGCCAACGCGCACCAGGAAGCCGACAAGGCCCGCGAACATGACCATGCCCAGAGCCTGTTTCATGCGCAGATCCGGCGCGCCGAAAAGGTCGGGCGCGAACATGTTCCATGAAACGTGGGTCAGAACTGCCAGGCCGAGACCGATCGCGATGATCTTCGCCGTTGCTAGAGCGTATCGTTTGATCGGGCGGTTGCTGGTGATGTGATGGGTGTCGGTCATGGATCGGTCACTCCTCTTTGTGTGGTTGGGTGGCGCAGATGGCGCGCCATGCGGGACTGTCGAGGGCAGCGCCCAGGCTCCGTAGAACGGCGGTCGCCGACGCCATCTGCTCTGGCGTCAGATCAAGGTCTAAACGCTTAAAGGCGCCTGCCTCGCGAGCGCGCATTGCGGCGAACGTCGTGCGGCCGTGTTCGGTGGGCGAGACCAGCACCGAACGTTTATGGGCGGGGTTCTCAAGCGTTTCCACGTAACCGCCTTCCAGGAGCTCGTTCACCAGAACCTGGATGTGTTGGCGGCTTACCGGTCGGACCCGTGCCATCTGCGGCACGGTTTGGGGGCCACCTTCGATGACACTTTCCAGAACCGCGCGCATGCCTGCCGAGACGTCGCCGTCCCCGTGCAGGGTGCTGACGGCATGGCTGAGCTTGTGAAACAGCCGGCGCACCGCCAAGGCCAGGGGATACAAACCTTCGATTTGTTCTCTGTTCATGCTGTTCCCGCTCGACCACGCAGCATATTTGACAATTAACATGTCGTTATGACAATGTTATTGTCAAGTGGTGTTTGACAAAAAAGACCCTCGGCTTGCAACGCCGGGGCCCCGCAGTCTGTTGAGTACTGGGTCTTAGCCGAACGCGATCTTGGCCAGATGCTCCGGTTGCGCGACGCCTGCCTTCAGCCGCTCGTCGTCGATCGGCGGGTCGATCACCGTGCGCACCGGCACGACGCCCGCCCAGATATCGAGCGCGTAATCCTCCTCGTCATCGGACGGGCCACCGACACGGATCTTGGCCGAGGCTTCGTCGATCTCCATGGCGACCACCGTCGTCGCCTTGAGTTCCTGGTCCAACACGGGCCTTAAGGTCGGCCAGCGTCCGGGCGTGATGTGATCGACAAAGGCCTCCAGCGCGGCGAGCTTGGCGGCCTTGTCCTCCACGATGTGGGCATGGCCGAACAAGGTTGCCGAGCGATAGTTGATGCTGGAATGCATGCCGGACCGCGCCAACACCAAGCCGTCCAGATGGAAGATGTTGACGCAGACCGGAATGCCCGTCTTCACCGTGCGCAGCATGCGGCTTGCCGACGACCCGTGCCAATAAAGCTGATCACCTTCACGCCACATGCTGGTCGGCGTCAGGTAGGGCTCGTCGTCGATGATGTAGCCGACCGTGCCCATGATCGCGGCATCGATAACCGTATAGAGCGTGTCGCGATCATAGTGGCCGCGTTCGTGCAGGCGCTTGACCCGCGTCTTCTTGCTGGGGGTGAAGTCGTTCATGCGTTCATCCAGGTTTGCGGCCCGAGAAGATGGCGTGGCCGGCTTTGAGCCAATGTACGTCGACATCGACGAGCCCCGCGTCTTTCAGCCAGGTGAGTTGATCGACCAGCGTTGACGGCTGGTCGACCGGGTCCGGTTCGGGCACGCCATAGTGGTTCCACTCGTCCTCGCGGAAGAAGTCGAGCATCTTCTCGTTGCCGTCGAGCGCCAGGGAACGCTCCCGAACCCCGTCATCCCAATGGCGCGCCCACAGATCCTTGGTTTCCCCGGTGCACGGTTCGAGGAGGTCGCAGATGACAAAGACGCCGCCCGGCGCGAGTGCTGCGGCGATGTCCTTGGAGAGTTGCGCCTTGCCGGGACCGTCAAGGTGATGGATCGCCAGAGACGACACCACCGCGTGGAATGGCTGGTCGAACGTGCGCCATGCCGTATCGGCGATGTCGAACAGCTTGGTCGTATGCTGCCCGCCGTGCTTGGCGAGCTTGTCGGCGGTCGAAGCCAACATGGCTTCCGATCCGTCATAGGCGTGGACCGTGGCATCCGGAAAGCGGGTCGCCAGAGCCTCGGCCAGCAGACCTTCGCCGCTGCACAGCTCCAGCATGTGCACCACACCGTTTGCCGGCGGGATCACACTGACGATGGTGTCAATCTGCACATCACGTTCCGGCACGAAGTAGGCGCCGTAGTCGATGAAGTGCTGGGAATCGTTTTCGGACCAGACGGTTCCGTCTTTTGTCTCGGCCATGGTCTTGTCTCCAATGCGTTCGTCTGTCGGTTTCGGATGTTTCCAGCCGACTGACGAGCCAACGCCCCGTCAAGCCAGCTGCGGGCAGATCGCCCAACGGGTTCGTCGTACGGCGTGGCGCCGTCGTCGCATCATAAGATGTCAGGTGGGTTCAGATCGTACTTCGCCAGGTCATGGTTACTCTCCGTTGAGGGTGGAACGGAGCCAATCATGCCGGCTATTGGTCCCGCCTCAAGGTCCATTTGGGGCAAACTAAGGGATCCAATTAGAGGTTGGGATGGCGATGGTAGAGCGGATGGGCGGTTTCGAAGGCCTGCGCGGCTCTTAGCACCAGGGCGTCCTCGTAGCGCCGCCCGACGATCTGCAGGCCGATGGGCAGGCCGCCGGCGCTGAAGCCGCAGGGGACGGTGATCGCCGGCTGTTTGGTCGCGTTGAACGGGCCGACGAGGACCTCGTAGTTGTCGGTCTCCATGCCCCAATCCGGCGGATGGTCATGGCCGTTGGGGAAGGGCAGGACGGTGCAGGCGGGCGTCAGCAGGAGATCGAAACGGCGATGGAAGTCGATCATGACGCGCGCCATCTCGCCGCGCCGGCGGTCGGCGTCCAGCAGATCGCCGGCGGGAAGGTCGCGCCCCATCTCTGCTGACTCGAGCATCTCATGGCCCAGTCTTGCCCGCTGTTCTGCCGGCATGACATCGACGGACGCGGCGGCCAGACCGTGCCACAAAACGTCGAACCATGGTGTCGGGTCCTCAAACGGCGGATCCGCTTCCTCGACGGTCGCGCCGAGGCTCTTGAAGATATCGATCGCCTGACGGCAGGCGGCGGCGATCTCCGGGTCGACCGGCGCAAAGCCCAGATTGCCGCTATAAGCGATCTGAAGCCCGGCGACGCCGTCGTCGAGACCGGCGACATAGTCGCAGCCGTCATCGGGCAGCGCGTGCCAATCGGTGGGGTCATAACGCGCGATCAGGTTCATGGTCATGGCGGTGTCGCGCACGGTGTGCGAGACCGGGCCGCTCGCCGAGAGCTGGCCGAAGTCGTTGCCGTGATCCTGGGGCACGCGGCCGAAGGTCGCTTTGATGCCGACCAGACTGCAGAAAGCCGCCGGCGTTCGGATCGAACCGCCGCCGTCGCTGCCGATCGAGATCGGGCCGCAGCCGGCGGCGACCGCCGCGACGCTGCCGCCGGACGATCCACCGGGCGTGCGCCCGGTATCCCAGGGATTGACGGTGAGCCCGGTCAGCGGGCTGTTGGTGATGCCGGAATTGCCGAACTCCGGCGTTGTCGTTTTGCCGATCAGCACCACGCCGCCTTCCCGGAGTCTGGCGACCAGCGGGGCGTCGCGGTCCCATGGACCGGCGGGATCGACCGCCAAGCTGCCGCACAGCGTCGGCCAGCCCCTGGTCTCGATCAGATCCTTGATGGAGATCGGCACGCCGTCGAGCGGCGACAGCGGCGATCCGGCCGCCCATCGTTCCTCGGACGCCTTGGCGGCGGCGAGCGCGGCGTCGTCATCGCGCAGACAGAACGCGTTGAGGATCGGGTCGACCTGATCGATCCGGTCCAGTACCGCTTGTGTCACCTCAACCGGCGACAGTGTTTGCGCGCCATAACCTGCAGCCAGATCAGATGCGCTTTGCCAGATGATGTCGTCGCTCATACCCGAAGAGACTGTGTCATCGCTCCCAGCGATTGTTTCTGGTTGCCCGCGTCATCGAAGTTCGCGCGGTCAAGCCAGGATTCGAAACAATCGCCCACGGCCGGCCACTCCTCGGCGAGTAACGAAAACCACGCGCTGTCGCGGTTGTGACCATCGACGATCATGTGGCGGAAGAATACGCCTTCGAACGCAAAGCCCAAACGCAAAGCGGCCGACCGCGACTTTTTGTTGAGCGCGTTGCACTTCCACTCAAGGCGGCGATAACCCAGATCGTCAAACGCCTGGCGCATGACCAGATAGAGCGCCTCCGTTGCCGCCGGCGTGCGCTGGAGGAAGGGGGCGAACCAGATATGGCCGATCTCGATCGAGGCGTTGGCCGGCACGATGTTGAGGTAGCTCAAAACGCCGGCCAGCCGGTCGGGGTTCAACGTGCGCACCGCATAGAAGATCGGATCGAACGAGGTGGCCGCCTGGGTCAGCCAGCGGCCATAATCCGCGCTGTCGGCGAACGGGCCATAGGGCAGATAGTGCCAGATTTCATCGGCGCCGTCCCCCTCATGCCCGGCCCGATAGAGCCCATCGGCATGATCGCGCGGATTGATCGGCTCAAGGCGCACCAGCGTGCCCTCGATCGGTGCGCGCGCGGGGATCAGGCATACCTGGTCCGCCACCGCATCGCCGTGTTCCCGGCGGGGTGGAAGTTTTGTCATGGGTCGAAGACTGCTCCGAAATTGGACTTGTCTCAAGGGCCAATAGGCCTAACTAATGGGTGCCAATAGAGGTCACCTCCCATGGCCAAGACCGCATCCGACAACCCCGTCCTGCCGCTTGCCTTCGACAGGTCGTTGCCGGAACCGCTGCACCGCCAGCTTTATGACCAGCTCTGCGCGCTGATCCTGGCCGGCCGCTTGCCGCCCGGCATTCGCCTGCCGTCGTCGCGCACGTTGGCGGCCGATCACGGGGTGTCTCGCAATACCGTCGTCAGCGCCTACGACCAACTGCTGGCCGAAGGCTATGTCTCGGGCACGGTTGGTTCGGGAACCTATGTCTCGACCGTCCTGCCCGATGATCTCTTATCGGCGCGCGCAGCGGAGCCCGCCGGTCATGACGTCACGACCGGCGAACCGTCGGCGCGGGGCCGCCGCCTTCAGGCCATGGCGCCATTGCGCAATCGGCGGCACCAGGCTTTTCTGGCCGGGGTCCCCGACCTCGAACATTTCCCGTTCGATCAGTGGGCGCGTCTCTTGAACCTGGCCTGGCGCCGGCCCGACAGGGCGCTTCTGGTCGGCAACGATCCCGGTGGCTATGCGCCGCTGCGCCGCGCCATCGCCGGCTATCTGTGGACGGTGCGCGCCGTGCGCTGCGCGCCCGAGCAGGTCGTCATCGTCGCCGGTGCGCAACAGGGCATTGGCTTGGCGGCGAACGTGTTGCTTGACCACGGTGACGCCGTCTGGATCGAAGACCCCAGTTACTCGGGCGTACGCAGCGCCCTGGCCGGTGCCGGCGTCAAGACTGTCGCGGTTCAAATCGACGATCAGGGCATCGACGTTACCGAAGGCGAAAAGCGCTCGCCCGGCGCGCGGTTGGTCTGTGTCACGCCGTCGCATCACTTTCCTTTGGGTGTCACCATGAGTCTTGGCCGCCGACTGGAACTGCTCGACTGGGCCGAGCGCAACGACGCATGGGTGCTGGAGGACGACTATGACAGCGAGTTCCGTTACGCCGGCCGGCCGTTGGCCTCGCTGCAGGGGCTCGACCGGTCCGGCCGGGTTATCTATGCCGGCAGTTTTTCCAAGGTGATGTTTCCGTCGCTCCGTCTTGGTTATCTCGTCGTCCCGACCGGACTGGTCGACGTCTTCCGCCGGGTACGCTCGGCGCTCGACGATCATCCGCCGTCGATCGCGCAGCCGGCGCTGGCGCGTTTTATCGAGGACGGTCACTTCGCATCTCACATCCGTCGTATGCGTCGCCTCTATGGTGCCCGGCAGGAGGCACTGCTTGACGCTGCCGCCCGGCATTGGAAGGGGTTGTTGGACGTTCAGTCCGACGACGCCGGCATGCATCTGGTGGCCTGGCTCAGCGAAGAGGTTCGCAAGCGCATGAGCGACCGCGAGGCGTCCGCCCTGGCCTTTGACCACAACGTGACGACCCAACCGCTTTCCGGGTTCGCGTCGCGCACGGATCTGCGTCAAGGACTGGCGCTGGGCTATGCCGCGATCCCCGAAGAGGAGATCGAAGCCGGCGCGCTGCGGCTGGCCGAGGCGCTGAGTCCTTAGGCCTGATAAACGTCGAAACTCAACTCATGTAAGCCTCGGCGTGGATACCAACCCCGTCGGCCGCCTTGACGATGCCGTTCCAGACGCCGTCGACAACCGGCACGCCGGTTTTCTTACGTTCCGCCCGTAAACGGCGCTCCGGTTCGCCGGGGATCATGACCGCGTCGACACCGGATACCGCCGGTACTGCCTTGACCTTGGCCAGCACGTCTTCGGCATCGCGCTCGTAACCGCCGCCCGGCCGGACATGGGTGATGTCGATACCGATTATCAGCCAGTTGTATTCCAAGGGGTTTGATAGAAGCGCGTAGCCGACGAGCTCAGCGATCAGCGCCATGCCGTAACCCTTCGGCCCCGCCGCGGGCAGGATGGCGCCGCCGGCATAGAAGTCCTCGACGTCGGATGTCGGCAGGCCGTCGCGGTCGACAATGTGACCGGGCGGAACCGCATCGCCCTTGGCCCGCGCGACCGCCAGCTTGCCTTGCGCGGTGGCCGATGTCGCGAAGTCGACGACGACATTGCCGTGTTTGCCGCCCGGCATGGCAAAGGCGTAGGGATTGGTGCCGAGCAAGCCGCGGGCACCGCCGAAGGGCGTTACGATTGGCCATTCCTGATGACCGCCGCCGCCCAGGATCATCGCCATCATGTTGTGATCGGCGAGCGCGTCGGCATAGGCGCCGATGCGTCCGGTGTGGCCGCAGTTGGTGACGGCAGCGACAGCAATGCCCGACCCGCCAACCGCCGCGACGAGTTGGTCGACGGCCAGTTCCATGGCGGCGATGCCGAAGCCGCCGGCGCCGTTGACCCGCAGCACGTTGCCTTCCTGGCCATGCAGGACTGGCTCGGCATTGGCGTCGATAAAGCCCGATGCCATCAAGTCCAGGTAATAGGGGATACGGTTGACGCCGTGGGACTCGACGCCGCGCATGTTGCACTCGACCAGATGGCTGGCGACGGAGGCCGCAATTGCCTGGCTGGCGCCTGCGGCACGCAGCGTATCTTCGGTCAGCTGTCGCAGACGATCGGCGGCAACAACGGGCATGGCGAAAACCTTCTTGGTACGGGTGGCGCTGCGAGAACGATGATGCCTTGGGACCGACGCGCGTGCTACCGATCGATGATGACGGCACAACACATTGGCCGCAGCGACGCGGACCGCTAGAGTCCGGGCGTGTGTGACGGGAGAACCACCATGGTGGAAGACCGCGGCGATTTCACATTCAGGGCGCCATCGCTCTATGGCACCGCTGACGACATCACCTATGCCGGCGCTCTGTCGTTTCTCAGGCGCCGCTACACGCGCGATCTGGCGGGTGTTGATGTCGTTGTCTCCGGCATTCCCTACGATCTCGGCACGTCGAACCGGCCGGGCAGCCGGTTCGGGCCGCGCGCTATCCGTCAGGCGTCAACCCACATCGCCTGGGGGCCGCAATGGCCCTATGACTTCGACCCGCTGCATCGTCTCGCCGTCATCGACTGGGGCGATCATGCCTTCGACATCGGCTATCCCGAGCGCATGACGACATCGGTCGAGACGAGCACGCTAGGTTTTTTCAAGGCCGGCTGCTTCCCGATGACCATGGGTGGCGATCATTTCGTCACCTATCCGCTGTTGCGCGCCGCCGCCAAGCACCACGGCGAGGGTCTGTCGCTGATTCATTTCGACGCTCATACCGACACGTCGCGCACCGACAACCTGAACCACGGCTCGATGTTCTATCACGGGACCAAGGAGGGGCTGATCGATCCCGCGCGCTCGATCCACATGGGGATCCGCATGCATGTCAGCTACGACGACGGCTTCAACGTCATCGACGGCTGGCAGATGCAGCAGCGTTCTGTCGACGACATCGGTGCTCAGATCCGCGACGTCGTGGGCGACAACAAGGCCTATGTCACCTTTGATATCGATTTCCTGGACCCCGCCTACGCGCCGGGCACCGGGACGCCGGTCGTCGGCGGCCCGACCACGACCGTGGCGCTTGATGTGCTGAGGCACCTTCAGGGCCTTGATCTCATCGGCATGGATCTGGTCGAGGTCGCGCCGGAATACGATGTCGGCGAATGCACCTCGCTGGCCGGCGCGTCGATCCTGTACCAGATGCTCCACGTCCTGGCCCAAGACCGGCCGGTCATGATCGAGCCCGATGGCGAGGGTGGCGGCTGATCGGCGAAAACAATATAGCAATAATTTGCTTTTCAAATTAGCTTGGTCCGACCGACTCAAGAAGGAGACCAGCCATGATCCACACGGCTCTTGTCACCGGCGCCAATCGTGGAATCGGTTTTGAGATCTGCCGTCAGCTTGGCGCGGCCGGCCACAAGGTGGTCCTGGGCGCACGCGATCCCAGCCAGGGTGACGCAGCGGCCCAGGAGCTTCGCGATCAAGGTCACGATGTCACGGCGGTGGCGCTGGACGTGGCCGATGAGGCGTCGGTGGAAGCCTGTGCCTCGGCCCTGACGGCCCAAGGGGCCGAGGTCGACATTCTGATCAACAATGCGGGATTTCTGGCAGAGGGCGACCTGCTCACCGGTCCCCACGCGATGGAGGAGGCGATTGCCGTCAACCTGATGGGACCGCTCAGGACGGCGCGCGCCTTCATGCCGGCCATGGAGAAACGCGGTTGGGGGCGCGTCGTCAACGTTTCGTCGGCCTGGGGGTCGTTCGCCCGGGACCTGGAGGGTCCGGCCGCCTATGCCATCACCAAGGCCGCGCTGAACGCGCTGACCGTGCGTCTGGCGCGCGAGGCCGGCAACGGCGTCAAGGTCAACAGCATCGATCCGGGCTGGGTGCAAACCCGCATGGGCGGCGCGGATGCCCATCGCACGGTCGAGCAGGGTGCCGATACCGCGGTCTGGCTCGCCACGCTTCCCGATGACGGCCCGACCGGCGGGTTTTTCCACGACCGCAAGCCGGCCGCGTGGTGATGGCCGCGCTGTGCTAGACTAAGCCGGCATTTGGAGGATGGAGAGCCATGAACAAGGTGAGCTTCGCGCACATGGCCGACGGCACGGCCGAGGACTACCAAATCATTGCCGAGGCGACGGCCAAATCGAGCGAGCCCCTGGCCGACGATCTCCTGGCGCTGCTCCAGGTCAACGAGCGCGTCGACTTCGGTTTCAAGGTGACGCGTCTGGAACATGCGTTGCAGGCAGCCACCCACGCCTTCCAAGACAATCAAGACGAGGAGATGGTGGTCGCGGCACTGATGCACGATATCGCCGACACCATCGCGCCGTTCAACCATGCGGAGACGGCCGCGGCTATCCTCAGGCCCTATGTCTCCGAACGCACGGCCTGGGTCGTCGAGCAGCACGGCTTCTTCCAGACCTATTACTACAACCACTTCTTCGACCGTGACCGCAACGCGCGCGACTGCCTGAAAGGCCACCCGCACTTTCAGGCCTGCGTCGACTTCTGCGAGAAATACGATCAGAACGCGTTCGATCCGAACTTCCAATCGATGCCACTCGAATCATTCGAGCCGATGGTCCGGCGCGTCTTCGCACGCACACCCGACTTCTTCGCCGACGCCAACAACAGCGCGGCCTGACGCACCAGCCGTGATCATGGCCCCGGATCAAGTCCGGAGCGCTGACCTACCAGGGGCGCGTCAGCGGTTCTGGCGGTTGTCGACGAGGTCGTCGACGACGCCGGGATCGGCCAATGTTGACGTGTCGCCCAGATTGCCGAAATCGTTCTCGGCGATCTTGCGCAGAATGCGCCGCATGATCTTGCCCGATCGGGTCTTGGGCAGGCCCGGCGCCCATTGCAGCCAGTCGGGCGAGGCGATCGGGCCGATCTCCTTTCTGACCCACTGCACCAGTTCTTTCTGCAGGTCGTCGGTCGGGTCTTCGCCGACATTCAAGGTGACATAAGCGTAGATGCCCTGGCCCTTGATGTCGTGGGGCGCGCCGACCACGGCGGCTTCGGCGACCTTGGGATGGGCGACCAGCGCGCTCTCGACTTCTGCCGTCCCCATGCGGTGACCGGAGACGTTCAACACATCGTCGACGCGGCCGGTGATCCAGTAATAGCCGTCATCGTCGCGGCGGGCGCCATCGCCGGTGAAATAGCGGCCGGGATAGGTCGCGAAATAGGTCTGAATGAACCGCTCGTGGTCGCCATAAACCGAGCGCATCTGGCCGGGCCACGAATCGAGGATGACCAGATTGCCTTCGCACGCGCCGACTTGCGCCTCGCCGTCGTTGTTGACGATCGCCGGTTTGACGCCGAAGAACGGGCGGGTTGCCGAGCCCGGTTTGAGTTTGGTTGCGCCGGGTAACGGCGTGATCAAGATGCCGCCGGTTTCCGTCTGCCACCAGGTGTCGACGATCGGGCAGCGGCCGTCGCCGACCACGCGGTGGTACCATTCCCAGGCTTCCGGATTGATCGGCTCACCCACGGAGCCAAGCAGACGCAAGGTCGCGCGGCTGGTCTTCGTGACGGGCTCGTCACCTTCGCGCATCAGCGCGCGGATGGCCGTCGGCGCGGTGTAGTAGATATTGACCTTGTGTTTGTCGATCACCTGCCAGTGGCGCGAAGCGTCGGGATAGTTCGGCACGCCTTCGAACATCAGCGTGGTCGCGCCGTTGGCGAGCGGCCCGTAGACGATGTAGCTGTGGCCGGTGACCCAGCCGACATCGGCGGTGCACCAGTAGATATCGCCATCGTGATAATCGAAGACGTACTGATGCGTCATCGACGCATAGACGATGTAGCCGCCGGTGGTGTGCAGGACGCCCTTCGGCTTGCCGGTCGAGCCCGAGGTATAAAGGATGAAAAGCGGGTCTTCCGCATTCATGACCTCCGCCGCGCATTCGGCATCGACGCGCTCCTTGATGTCGTGCCACCAGTGATCGCGGCCGTCCATCATGCCGACATCGGCGCCGGTGCGCTTGACCACCAGCGTGTGCATCACCGACGGGCATGCCGTCAATGCCTCATCGACATTGGCCTTCAGCGCCACCTTGCGGCCGCCGCGCAGGCCCTCGTCGGCGGTGATGACGATGTTGGAATCGCAGTCCTGAATGCGGTTGGCGAGCGAATCCGGCGAGAAGCCGCCGAACACCACCGAATGGATCGCGCCGATGCGCGTGCAGGCCAGCATGGCATAGGCGGCCTCCGGGATCATCGGCATGTAGATCGTGATCCGGTCGTCCTTTTTCGCACCCATCTTGGTGAGCGCGTTGGCCATGCGGCAGGTTTCCTCGAACACCTCGCGGTAGGAGATGTAGCGGGCGTCTTCGTTGGGATCGTCCGGCTCCCAGATGATCGCGGTCTGGTTGGCGCGGTTGGCGAGATGGCGGTCCAGGCAGTTGGCCGAGACATTCAGCTTGCCGTCCTCGAACCACTTGATCGAGACGTCGCCGTCATAGCTCGTGTTCTTGACCTTGGTGTAGGGCTCAATCCAGTGGACGCGCTCACCGTGTTCGCGCCAGAACCCCTCGGGATCATCGATCGACCGCTGGTACATCTGCAGATATTTGTCGTTGTCGACCCAGGCGTGTTTCGCCCATGCGTCGGCTACCGGGTAGACGTGCTCCTCGGTCATGCTGCGATCCTCCCTCAAACGGCGTGTTGACCTGCCGTATACACGATTCGTCCTGGCATTGTTGCCACAATGGACGGCGCGGGCAAGAATCCGCGGCCCCACGACTCACCCCAACAGCCGCCCGATCCGGGCAGGAGTTTCATGCGATGCAGCTTCATTTGAGTACCTGGCAAGAAGTCGAGACCTACCTCAAGCGATCGACCGGCATTGTCCTGCCCATCGGCTCGACCGAACAGCATGGTCCCAACGGGCTTGTCGGTACCGATGCGATCTGCCCCGAGGTGGTCGCCAAGGGCCTTGGTGAGGCGGCTGACGCCATGGTGGCGCCGACCATCAGTGTCGGCATCGCCCAGCATCACCTGGGCTTCGCGGGCTCCATGTGCCTGCGGCCGTCCACTTTGATCGCTGTCATGCGCGACTACGTGATGTCGCTCGCCAAACACGGCTTCGACCGGTTCTTCTTTCTGAACGGCCACGGCGGCAACATCGCGACCATCCACGCCGGGTTCGCGGAAATCCATTCCGACATCAGTCTGGAGGCGTGGCAGAGCAATCGGCCGATCCGCTGTGCGTCGAAAAACTGGTGGGACGGCGAGGGCGTCAGCAAGCTGGGCGAGGAACTCTATGGCGACGACGAGGGTCAGCACGCGACCTGCAGCGAGGTGTCGCTGACGCAATTCGCCTATCCCGACTCGATCAAGAACGTGAACTTTGAATCCCGCGCGCCAGCCTATAGCGGCATTCATGACGCCGATGACTACCGGCAGCGCTACCCGGACGGCCGCATCGGCAGCCTGCCCTCGCTCTCGACGCCGGAACACGGGCGCCAGTTCTACGAACTCGCAGTCGAAGATCTGGCCGTGTCGTATCAGAAGTTTCTCGACGAAGCGTGAGTGACCCGGCCGTGTCCCCGACCCTGCCAGCCACAAGAATGGAGAGAGCGCCATGTTGACCCGACGTCATATCTGTTGCGGCCTGCCTGTGGCCGCTGCCGCCTCGACCCTGGCCCAACCTGTTTATGCGAGCGCCGCTGAGCCTCTTGCATCGGACGATAGTGCATCGCTGACGCCGGCCGACGTTCTCGCGGAGCTGAAAGCTGGCAACCAGCGTTTTGTCGCAGGCGACGTGCGCAAATGCGATCCCATGAGCCGCATCATCGCGACATCGGAAGGTCAGAACCCCACGGCCTCCGTCATTGGTTGCATCGATTCCCGGGTGCCGCACGAGCAGGTTTTCGATCAGCGCATCGGCGACATCTTCAGCGCGCGCATTGCCGGCAACTTCGTGAATGTCGACATGGCCGGCAGCCTGGAGTTCGCGACCGCGATCGCCGGCGCCAAGCTCGTCGTTGTGCTCGGCCACAACAACTGCGGTGCGGTTAAGGGCGCCATCGACGGCGTGCAGTTGGGCAACCTCACGGCGACCTTGACCAACATCATGCCGGCGGTTGCCGAAATCGACCCCGACTACAGCGGTAGCTCATCCGATGCCGCGCTCGTGCAGGACGTGGCGGTGGCCAACGTGAAACTCAACGTCGCGAAGTTGCTGCGCGACAGCGAGGTCATCCGTGACCTCGCCGAGAGCGGTGATCTCATGGTTGTCGGCGCCATGTACGACATCTCAACCGGCGTCGTCTCGTTCATGTGATGCGATGCGGCACGGGGTTATGAAACGCGCGGCAAACGTTCTAAGGTCGCGGCCGACACATAGGGAGGGCCCATGAACGGAGCCGAAAGTCTGGTGCGTACGCTGGTCGAGGGCGACGTCGACGTTTGTTTCACCAACCCCGGCACGTCGGAGATGCATTTCTGCGCCGCGCTCGACAAGGTCGACGGCATGCGCTGCATCCTCGGCCTGTTCGAAGGTGTTGTGACCGGGGCGGCCGACGGTTACGGCCGCATGTTGGACAAGCCGGCGGCGACGCTGCTGCACACCGGTCCCGGTCTCGGCAACGGTCTGGCCAACCTGCATAACGCGAAAAAGGCGAACACGCCGATCGTCAACATCGTCGGCGAACACGCGACCTATCATATCGAGCACGACGCGCCTTTGACCGCCGATATCGAGGGCATCGCCTGGCCGGTCTCCCATTGGGTCAAGACATCCAGCGACGCGCCATCGGTCGCCGTCGACGGCGCCCAGGCGATCGCCGAGGCGTCCGCGGCGCCGGGCCGTATCGCGACACTGATCCTGCCGGCCGATACCGCCTGGAACGACGCCAAGGGACCGGCGGCTGTGCCGGAGGTCCTGCCGCCCGAGCCTGTCGACGAGGGCACCATCCGCAACTGCGCGGACATTCTGCGCTCCGGTGAGCCCGTCATGTTGAAGCTTGGTGGCAAGGCGCTGCGCGCGGATGCGCTCGCGATGGCAAACCGGATCGCCCAGAAAACCGGTGCTCAAATGCGCACGGAGTTCGGCGCCGCCCGGTGTGAACGCGGCGCCGGGCGGGTTGCCGTGGAACGCATGCCTTACATCGTCGATCAGGCGCTCGGCGTCACCAACGACATCAAACACATGATCGTCGTCGGCACCAAGAAGCCGGTCGCGTTTTTTGCCTATCCCGGCAAACCAAGCCTGCTCTACCCCGAGACCTGCCAGGTCCACACGCTCGCCACGGTCGATCAGGATATTGCGGGCGCGCTGGCCTGGCTCGCCGACGAGCTTGGCGCGGGCGATCTCGATCCTCTACTGGAACAGCCGGATAAACCGGACCTGATGTCCGGCGACCTGACCTTGGAATCGATCGGTGCGGCGATCGGCCACCTGCTGCCCGACGGCTGCATCGTCTCCGACGAGGCGATCACGTCGGGCCGCCATCTGCATCCGCTGACCCGTGGCGCGCCGCCGCACGACTGGTTGTTCGGCACCGGCGGCTCGATCGGCCGCGGTCTGCCCGAAGCCACCGGCGCCGCTATTGCCTGTCCCGACCGCAAGGTGCTGTCACTGACCGGCGACGGCAGCGCGATGTACACCATTCAGGCCTTGTGGACCCAGGCTCGCGAGAATTGCGACGTCACCACAGTCATCTTCAACAATGGCGGTTACGCCATCCTGCACGGTGAGCTGTTGAACGTCGGCGCCAATCCAGGACCCAAGGCGCATGACATGTTCGACCTGGACCGGCCATCGATCGACTGGGTCGCCATGGCCGCCAGCATGGGTGTCGAGGGCGTGCGCGCCGAGACGACCGAACAGTTCAACCGCGCGCTTGCCGCGGCGCTCTCGAACGACGGTCCCAATCTGATCGACGCGGTCCTGCCGGGTGCAGCCTGAGATCGTGAGCCACGACAACGAATACCACGATGCGATGATCGCGGTCCTGGAGCTGGTCTGGGGCGAGGGGTTCATGGCGCCGGGCGGCAAGGGCAATGTCGACCGCATGGTCGAAGGCTTCGACCTCGACGGCAAACGGGTGCTGGATATCGGCTGCGGTATCGGCGGTCCGGCGATCGTTCTGGCGCGCGACCACGGCGCCCATGTGACCGGCACCGATCTTGAAGCGCCGCTCGTCGCGAAAGCCAAGGCCTATGGCAACGCGGCCGGTCTTGACGACAAGCTCGACTTCCAGGTGGTGGAAGCCGGCCCCTTGCCGTTTGACCACGGCAGTTTTGACATCGTGTTCAGTTCCGGCGCGTTCACCCAGATCGAGGACAAGGAGAGCATGTTCTCCGAATGCTTGCGTGTCCTCAATCCGGGCGGCTGGGTCACCGTCTACGACTGGCTGAAGTCGCCGGGCGAGTATAGCGACGCCATGCGCTACTGGTTCAAGATGGAGGGCCTGACCTATGCCATGCGCACCCTCGAGAAATACCGCGAGGTGTTGCAGGGCGCCGGTCTCGTCGATGTCGTCGTCGAGGACGCATCGCCGTGGTATCGCCAGGAAGTCCGCCAGGAATACGAAAAGCTCAAGGGCCCGTTCTACGACCGTATGGTCGAGCTGATCGGCAAGGACGACGCCGACTACTTTGTCGAAAACTGGCGCGCCATGATGACAGTCTGCGAATCCGGCGAGATGCTCCAGGGTTACAGCCGCGGCCGTAAGCCGGGCTGAACAAGGCTGTTAGGCCTTGATGCCGCACATTTGGCACAGGTCCTTCCAGTGCTGGTCGGAGACCGGCACGACCGAGAGGCGCGACTGGCGCACCAGGGCCAGATCGTCGAAACGGCCGTCCTGCTTGATCTCTTTCAGCGTCACCCGGTTCTTGACCGGCTTCAGCGGTTTGACATCGACGACGACCCAACTGGTGTCCGGCTCCGCCGTCGGGTCGTGATAGGCCTCCTTGGTCACCTGCATGACGCCGACGATCGCCTTCTGATCGACCGAGTGATAGAAAAACGCGCGGTCGCCCTTCTTCATCTTGCGGATATTGGCGGCGGCCTGGTGGTTGCGCACGCCGTCCCAATAGGTCTCGCCTTCTTTGACAAAGTCATCCCAGCTCCATTCGCTGGGTTCTTGTTTCAAAAGCCAATAGGCCATGACGCGGCCCTCCCTAGCTGACGTCAGTGGTGCCGAGCACGGCCTTCCAGGGTCGGATCTCGACCCGCTCGAAGACACCGTTGATGGCATAGGGGTCCTGGGCCGCCCATGCCTTGGCGGCGTCGAGATCGTCGGCCTCGATGACCAGCATGGAACCGATCATGGCTTGGCCGTCATCGCCCAGAAGCGGTCCGCCGAGTCGGATCATCGCGGCGTGTTCGCCGGCAAACGCCAAATGTGCGTCGCGGTTGGCAAGCCGCGCCGACCCGTCACCGGCCTTGTCGATCGCGTGTATGACAAAAAGCATGATCGTCTTCCTTTGTTTCAACGCTTGTTGGCGGCGACCCCATCAAACTCCGCGCCGGACGGACGCATCATCAAGTTGCCGGCGGCGTCGTCAACCGTCAGCCGGCCCGCCAGCACGTCGTCGACGGCCGAGCAGATCGGCATTTCGATGCCGTGGCGCTTGGCAAGCGCCAGGACCGCCGGCGCCGCCACCGCGCCTTCCACGACACTTGCCCGCCCGGCCATGATGTCGGCGAAACTCTCGCCCCGGCCAAGCGCCAAGCCGGTCGAATAGTTGCGCGACTTTTCGCCGGTCGCGGTCAAGACGAGATCGCCCAGGCCGCTCAAGCCCATCAGCGTTTCCTGGCGCCCGCCGAGCGCCATGCCGAGGCGCACCATTTCGGCCAGACCGCGGCTGATCAAGGCCGCGCGCGCGTTGTCGCCCAGGCCTCGGCCCATGGCGATACCGCAGGCGATCGCGATGACGTTCTTGACCGCGCCGCCGATCTCGATGCCGTCGAGATCGTCGCTTTGGTAGATACGGAAGTTGGGCGACGTCAGCGCATCGGCGAGAATCACCGGCACGTCGTCCGCGCCGGCAACCGTCACGGCAGTCGGCAGGTCGCGCGCGACATCGGCGGCGAAAGATGGCCCGCTCAACGCTGCGATCCGCGCCTCCGGCAGTTCGTCGGCGGCAATGCCGGTCATCAGCTCGCCGGTCGCCAACTCGATGCCCTTTGTGCAGACGCAGGCGATGGCGCCGGGCTTCAAGGTCTTGGCGAGGTCATGGGCGACGGTGCGGAAGTGGGCCGACGGCATGACCAGCAGGACAATGGCGCGATCGGCCAGTCCGCTTAGGTCGGCGGTCGCCCGGATGGCGGGATCGAGCGCGATGCCCGGAAGAAAGACGGGGTTGTCGTGGTCGGCATTGATGGACGCGACGGTCTCCGCCTCATGGGCCCATAGAAGGACGTCGCAGCCGGCGCGCCGCGCGTTGATGGCAAGGGCGGTACCCCAGGCGCCACCACCGACGATGCCGACCGATCCCGTCATGCCTTGGCTCCTGCGGATGCCCGAGCCGCCTCGGGGTCGAGCGGCCAGCGGGCCCGCGCCGGGATGTCGAGCGCATCCGTTTCGCCCAAACGAAAACGCTCCAGACCGGCCCAGGCGATCATGACCGCGTTGTCGGTGCAGAGCCGCGGCGGTGGCGCCACCAGTGTCATAGCGTGCGTCTCCGCGGTCACCTCCAGAGCCTGGCGCAGCGCCTTGTTGGCGGCGACCCCGCCGGCGACGACCAGGGTGGACGCCCCTGGATGGACAGCGTGAAACATCGTGATCGCGTTGGCCGTCCGGTCGGAGATCGTGTCGACCACCGCTTGCTGGAACGAGGCGGCGAGGTCGGCGCGATCGCCATCGTTCATGGGCTCTTGGGCCTCCATGACATGGCGCACGGCGGTCTTCAGGCCGGAAAACGAGAAATCGCAGCCGTCGCGTCCAAGCATCGGGCGCGGCAGAGAAAAACGTGCGGAATCAGCAGTTTGAGCGGCTCTCTCGACCGCCGGGCCGCCGGGAAACCCCAGCCCCAACAGCTTGGCTGTCTTGTCGAAGGCCTCGCCGACCGCATCATCGACCGTTGTGCCCAGGCGCTGGTAACGGCCGACGCCGTCGACGATCAAAAGCTGGCAATGGCCGCCGGAAATCAGCAGCAGCAGGTAAGGAAAGTCAACGCCGTCGGTCAGGCGGGCGGTCAGCGCGTGACCTTCCAGATGGTTGACGGCGACCAGCGGCAAACGGTGGGCCGCGGCGATCGCCTTGGCCTCCATCAGACCGACGATGACGCCGCCGACAAGACCCGGGCCGGCGGTGACGGCGATAGCGTCAAGGTCGGACCAAGCCAGATTCGCTTCGTCCATCGCACGGCGGATCAGCGGGTCCAGGTGATCGATATGGCTGCGCGCGGCGATCTCCGGCACGACGCCGCCATAGGGAGCATGCTCGGCGATCTGCGACAACACGAGGTCGGCCAGGATATCGCCGTCGCCATTCACGACCGCGACGGCTGTCTCGTCGCAGCTTGTCTCAATACCCAACATGTTCATGGCGCCAATGTAGGGTGCTGGCCCTGCCTTGCCTACCGCCAGCACGCGATCTGCGGTGTCGACACGGCCCCGACATCGTCCTAAAGCATGCCGCCATGACGGCGATCAAACTCGGCACGCGCGGCAGCAAGCTCGCGCTCTGGCAGGCTCATGCGGCGCGTGACGCGCTCATGGCTGCCTTCCCCGACGAGCCGGAGCCCGAAATCGTGGTGATCAAGACGACCGGCGACCGGGTGCGCGACCGCCTGTTGTCGGAGATCGGCGGCAAGGGCCTGTTCACCAAGGAAATCGACAAGGCGCTGCTTGAAGGCCGTATCGACGCGGCCGTCCATTCCATGAAGGACGTCGAGACTTGGCTTACAGACGGCACGGCGCTGGTTTCGTTTCTGCCGCGCGAAGATCCGCGCGAGGCTTTCCTTTCCGCGTCCGCCGCTTCGCTTGACGGTTTGCCGCAAGGTGCCAAGGTTGGCACCGCATCGATCCGGCGGACCGCGCAACTGCTGGCGCGCCGGCCGGATCTGGAGATCGTCATGCTGCGCGGCAACGTGGATACACGCATCGCCAAACTGGCGGCCGGCGAGATGGCCGCGACCTTGCTGGCGATCGCCGGTCTGAAGCGCTTGGGCCGCGACGGTGAGGCCGCCGCGGTGCTTGACCCCGCCGACATGCTGCCCGCCGCCGGCCAGGGCGCCATCGGTTTTGTCTGCCGCGCCGATGACGCGCGAACCCTTGAAAGGCTTGAGGCCATCAACGACATCGCCGCCGCAACCGAAGTCACCGCCGAGCGCGCGGTCCTCGCCCGGCTTGACGGTTCGTGCCACACACCGATTGCCGCGCTCGCCCGCGTCAACGGTGATAGCCTCCATCTCGACGCCATGGTGCTGGCGACCGACGGCAGCCAGCAGATCGCAGCGGCGTCCGAAGGTTCGCTGACCGACCCCGCTGGCCTGGGCGACGCGGTCGGCCTTGACCTGCTTGAGCGCGGCGCGCGGGCTCTCTTGGCCGGCGGCTGAATGCGCGTCCTCATCACGCGGCCTGAGGTGGACGCCCGGTCCTTCGCCGACAAGCTTGCCGAACGCGGTGTCGAAAGCGTCATCGCGCCGGTCATGACCGTGGTCTTCAACGAAGGCCTGGATCTGGACCTTGACGATACCCAAGCCGTGCTCCTGACCAGCGCCAACGGGGCGCGGGCCTTGGCGCGCGCCACAGAACGGCGTGATTTCGATGTTGTGGCCGTCGGGCCCGCCACGGCGGATGAGGCGCGTGAACGAGGGTTTGCCTCGGTCGCGACCGCCGGCGGTGATGTCGAGACATTGGCTGATCTCGTCATCGAACGGCTTCAGCCGACCGCCGGAACCCTGCTTCACGTCGCAGGGAGCGTCACGGCCGGCGATCTCGCGGGGCGGCTGAAAACCGCGGGTTTCTCTGTCAAACGCGCGGTTGCCTACCGTGCGCAGGCGCTGGATACGTTGCCTGCAGCGGCCTGCGACGCGATTACCCACGGCACCGTCCAGGGTGCGGCATTTTTCTCGCCGCGTACCGCGGCCGTCTTTGTTAAGCTGGCCCATGCGGCGGGTGTCGAGGACCGGCTACAGGGGCTTCAGGTCTTCTGTTTGAGCGAGGCGGTGGCCGAGGCGAGCGAAGCGGCCACCTGGCGGGAGATTCTCGTGGCCGCGCAACCTGACGGCGGGGCGCTGATCGATCTGATATGCTCTGCCCTGACCGACTAACTGACAGGCGCACGCCATGCAGGACAAGGATAAAGACAAGAAGACCGATAAGCCTGAGACGGACGAGACCAAACGCGACGACGACACGCCATGGTCGGCCAAGCCCGAAACGAACGACGAAAAGCCGGCAACCGACGGCGCCGACATAGCCGACGCCGACGACACCGAAGTCGACCCCGCAAGCATGACCGACGTGACGGATGTTGCCGAAGAGACCGACGGCAAGGCAGATGACCTTGCCGATGCGGCGGAACCGGTCGATGAAAGCTTGAGCGCGGACGCAGAGACCGCAACACAGGATCCTCCGCGCGAGCATAAGCGCGGCTTATCGTTCGGCGGCATTCTTGGCATCATCGTTCTGGTCGTGGTGGTGGCTGGGGCTGTTGCGTGGTTTGGGCCGCGTCTTTTCCCCAACGAGGCGGCAACGCTGAGTTCCGAGTTTGAGCAGAAACTTGCCGCGCTCGAAGCCGATGTCGGCAATCTTGGCGACCTCAGCGACCGTGTGTCGAAGCTTGAGTCCGACGTGGCGTCAGCGACGTCGTCGACGGATACGTCGAGCGACCTCACCAATCAGGTCAGCGACCTCGGCGACCGCGTCACCAAACTGGAGACGACGGCGAGTACGGCTACGGGCACAACGACGGGCACCGGCGACACGCCAGATATCTCGGCGCTCGAAGATCAGATCAAGAAACTCGAAGCTTCCGTCGCCGCCCTGTCGTCGGCATCCACGGGTGACAGCACGGGCGATGCCGGCGCGCTCAGCCAATCGGTGACGGCGCTGCAGCAAGAGGTCGAGGCGACGTCTCAGGCGGTCAGCGACCTGAAAGATGAAATTGCCAAGCTCGACAATCTCTCCGGCGATGTCACCAGCCTCTCTGGCGACGTCACCAGCCTGACCAGTCAGGTCAACCAGTTGGCGGGCCGCAGTGTCGATCCCAAGGCGGCCTTTGTCGTTGCCATCGGCCAGTTGCGCGAGGCGGCCATGAGCTCGGGCGCGTTCGATCAGCAGCTTTCCGCAGCCAGCGCCGTCGCCCCCGATGACAGCGATGCCCAGGCCGCGCTCGCCAAGCTTGAGCCGTTGGCAGCGTCGGGTGTCGCCTCACTCTCCAGCCTGCAGGCCGATTTCGGTGCGACCGCGGATGCGGTGGTGGCGGCTTCAAACGCCGGCAGCGGCTGGATCGATCAGACGTTGTCGAGCCTGGAGGGCCTGGTCTCGATCCGGCGGGTCGGCAGCGATGTCGAAGGCGATACGCCTGAGGCTGTGGTTGCCCGTGCGGAAGCTGCGCTGGATGCCGGTGACCTGAGCACCGCGGTCAACGACGTGTCGAGCCTGACTGGCGACGCGGCGACCGCAGCGGCCGACTGGCTGGCCAAGGCGCGCGACCGGCTGGACGTCGATCAAGCGCTCGAGACCTTAAGCGCGCGGGCGTCGGGGCTGGTGACCGGCGCTACCGAGAGCGGCAGCTAAGCCATGCGTCGTCTGGTATTTTATGTTCTCGGCCTGGCGATCCTGATCGCCGTTGCCGTCTGGCTTGCCGACCGCCCCGGCAATGTCGAGATTCAATGGGGTGATTACCTGATCACCACGTCGGTGGCGGTCCTGGTCTTGATCGTTGTCATCTTGGCGGTGGTCGTTGCGATCCTCTATCGCGGCTGGATCTGGCTCAAGAAAGGGCCCGGTCGGTGGCGCAAATCGCTGCACCAGAACCGTCGCGAGAAGGGGTACGAGTCCCTGACACGTGGCCTCGTCGCGCTCGCCGCCGGTGATTCCAGCGAGGCCCGCCGCTATGCGCGCCGCGCCGACGACATGCTCGACCGGCCGCCGCTGACGCTTTTGCTGTCGGCCCAGGCGGCCCAGCTTGACGGCGACGACAAGGCGGCGACCGAGACCTTCGAAGCCATGCTGGAACGACCGGAAACCGAATTCCTGGGTCTGCGCGGCCTGATGGTGGAGGCGCTGCGGCGGGGCGACTATCAGGCGGCCCGTGAGTATGCCCGGCGCGCCCACCAGTTGCGCCCCGACGCCGCCTGGGCGGCCGAGGCGCTGTTCGAGCTGGAGACCCGCGACGGCGACTGGCAGTCCGCTCAGCGCACGCTCGAATCCGCTGTCGACCGGCGTGCGCTCGGCAAAACCGCCAGCAAACGCCGTCGCGCCGTCGTCCTGGTCGAGCGCGCCCGCGATGCGCTCAAGGATCTCAGGCGGTCGGAAGCCATCAAGCTTGCCCGCGAGGCCCATGCGGAGTCGCCGGAGCTGGTACCGGCCGCGGTTCTGCTGGCCGACCTCCTGGTCGACGAGCAGAAGTTCCGCCCGGCCGCCAAGACAATCGAGCAGACCTGGGTCATCAACCCCCATCCCGATTTGGCTGAGGCCTACCGGCGCGCCGCGCGGGACGAGGACGCGATCGCCACCTATCGGCGCATGGAAAAACTGGTCAAGGCGGCGCCGAACGCGATTGAATCGCATGTCGCGTCGGCCCGCGCCGCGCTCGATGCCGGCCTGACCGGCGAGGCGCGGCGGCACCTGGACGATGCGGCCAAGATCGAGATGAGCCACCGGATCGCCCAGCTCTACGTCGCGCTGGAGGAAAAGGAAGGCAATGGCGAGGCGGCCCAGGATTGGCTGCGCAAGGCCGCCGATGCGGAGGTCGACGAAGGTTGGCAATGCGAGCGGTGTGGCCATATTGCGGACACCTGGATGCCGGTTTGCCCGCACTGCGGAACCTTCGATTCACTTGCCTGGACCAAACCCCATGCCGTCGCGCCGGCCGTCACAAGCCGCGCTTTGACCCCCTTGGCGTCATAATTCGGCCCTAGCGTGGGGCCATTCAAACGACCCCCATCGACCTCCAGGAGGCGCTTGTCATGCGCACATTCTCCGTAGTCGCCTGTTTCGTACTGTTGCTTGCGGCACCCGCCGTGGCGCGTGCCGCCGACGACGCCCTAACGCTGAAACGGGCCGTTCTGTCGACCGGTGGTGTCGGTTACTTCGAATACGAGGCAACGGTCGATGGCGACCAAACACTGAATTTCGACGTCCGGCTCGACCAGGTCGACGACGTTTTGAAGAGCCTGGTGGTGTTCGATAGCGCCGGCGGTGTCGGCTCGGTCAGCCTGCCCGGCCGCGCCGGTCTTGCCGACCTGTTCCGCGACCTGCCGTTTGACGGCTCGGCGCTCCAATCGCCGGCGACGCTGCTGCGCGCGCTGACCGGTTCGGAGGTGACGATCGAGGGACCGTCACGGGTCTCCGGGCGGATCCTGAGCGTCGTCCCCGAAACGCTTCAGCTCGAAGATGGCACCACCATCACACGCCACCGCCTGACCGTCATGGGCGAGGACGGCCTGGCCCAGGCAATCCTGGAAGACGCCAACGAGATCACGTTCGCCGATGCCGAGTTGGAAGAACAGATCGCCGGCGCATTGGCCGATCTGGCCCAGCACCGGGTGCAGGATCGCCGCACGCTGGAGGTTAAGGTTTCCGGCGAGGGCGAGCGCCTCGTGCGTATCGGCTATGTGGTCGAAGCGCCACTCTGGAAAACCAGCTACCGGCTCGCCCTGGGCGATGACGGCAAGGCGCTGCTGCAGGGCTGGGCGGTTCTGGAGAACATGAGCGGCCAGGATTGGAACGCCGTCGACCTGACGCTGGTCAGCGGCAATCCCGTGACCTTCCGCCAGTCGCTCTATCAGGCCTATTACGTGGCGCGCCAGGAAGTGCCCGTCGATGTCGCTGGCCGTGTCTTGCCGCCGGTCGATACTGGCGCCGTCGGCGGGCTGGCGCGCAGCGAAACCGCTGAGAACGAAGCAGACTTCGGCGCGGCCCTCTACGCCGCTGAGGAAATGATGATGGAATCGGCCGTCATGGCCGATATGGCTGCACCGGTAGCGCAGGAGCCGGGCTACGCCAACCTGGCCACGGCGTCGACCGAGGAAGCCGCGACCCAGGTAGTCTTCCGCGTTCCTCAGCCGGTCACCGTCGATCGCGGCCAGTCCCTGATGGTCCCGCTGGTTGATCAGGACGTTGACGTCGCGCATGTCGCGCTCTATTCGCCAAACGTTCAGGCGCGCCATCCGTTGGCGGCGGTCGAGCTGACCAACAACACGGATGTCGGCCTGCCCCCGGGCGTTGTGACGATCTATGAGAAGTCGGCGGTCAGCGGCGGCGAGACCTTTGTCGGCGATGCGCGGCTCGGTGCGCTGCAGGCCGGCGACAGCCGCCTGATCGCCTATGCGGTCGACCAGAAGACCCTGATCGATCGCGAGGACGATTACACGGCGGCGATCACCCGGGCGACCATCGACCGTGGTGTTTTGCATGTCTCGCACACGCAAACGCAAACCACGACCTACACCATCGAAGCGCCGGTGGGCGAAGCGCGCGAGGTCATCCTGGAGCACCTGCGCGTCTTCGGCTGGGACCTCGTCGCGCCCGCCGGCGATGTCGAGAAGACCGACACCGCCTACCGCATTCCGGTCAGCGTGCCGGCCGGCCAGACCGTTAAGATCAAGGTGGTGATGGAGCAGCCCCAGGCCGAGAGCATGAACCTCTTGACCATGGCCGATCCGCAGGTTGTCTACTTTGCCGAGAACAGCGAAGTCCCGGCCGACGTGCGCGACGCCTTCAAACGGCTCGCCGAACTGAAAGGCGCGGTGGCGGATACCGAGTACAAGATCGCCGAGACCGAGCGTGAACGCCAGGTGCTGCTCGTGGAGCAGGAGCGGTTGCGCGACAACCTGGACACGGTGCCGCGAGAGAGTGATCTCCACACCCGCTACATGACGAAGCTCGGCGAGCAGGAAGACGCCATCGAAAGTCTGCTGCTGACCATGGACGATCTGCGCAACGAGCTCGCGGCCCGGCGCCAGGCACTCACAGACTATGTCAAGGGATTGACGATCTAATTCTATCGGTGACCGGTTGTCTCCCGCGCGCTACCTTTTGCGCGCGGGAGACAGGCGATGACAACAAACGGCAAGGCTGATCTCGTCCTGAAGGGCGGCCGCGTGTGGTGCGGCCTGGACCTGGGTGCGGCCGAAGCGCTGGCGATTAAGGACGGGTGCGTTTTGGCCACCGGTCCAGCATCCGAAATCGAGGTGTTGGTGGGTCCGGCGACCCGGACCATCGATTTGCGCGGCCGGCTGGCGATGCCCGGCTTCTATGATGCACACATGCATTTGATGTCGATGGGCCGCGCAGCCCAGCACATCAACCTGCGCGCATCGGCCGTCAACACGCTTGACGGTCTGCTCGAGCGGGTCGCCGAGCGGGCCGCGCAGACACCGCCGGGCGAATGGGTCGAGGGGCGGGGCTATGACCACACCGTTTTCGCCGAAAACCGCCATCCACAACGCCACGAGATCGATCAGGTCGCGCCCGACAACCCGGTCTGGCTCGGCCGCTGCTGCGGGCACATGGGTGTCGCCAATTCGGCGGCGCTCAAGCTCGCGGGCATCGATCGCGATACGCCGCAGCCCGATGGCGGCGTCATTGAAAAGGTCAACGGCGAGCCGACCGGACTGTTGCAGGAGCGCGCCCAGGTGCTGGTCAGATCGGTCATCCCGACACCCTCCCTGGAAGACCTGATGTCGGCCGTTCAGTCCGCTGGTGAGCGTTGCCTCTCCTACGGCATCACCTCGGTCATGGACGCCTGTGTCGGCGCCCATGGCGGTTGGCGCGATGTCGAGGCCTATGAGACGGCTGCCGTCACCGGCCGGTTGCCGGTCCGCATGTACATGGGCATCGCCGGCGGTCCCGACGGCATCGCCGATGAAGCCTACGCCAAGGGCCGCGTCACCGGCATCGGCAACGGCAGACTGACGGTCGGCCCGATCAAGTTCTTTACCGACGGTAGCGCCGGCGGCTGCACGGCGGCCATGCGAAAACCTTACACCAATGGCGCCGATGGTGTGCTGATCCTGGAAGACCGCGATCTCGATGAGATGGTGGCGCATTACCACAACCGCGGTTACCAGATCGCCATCCATGCGATCGGCGACGCGGCGGTCGACCAGACCATCGAGGCGCTTGATCGCGCGCTCAAGAAACTGCCGCGCGACAACCACCGTCACCGCATCGAGCATTGCGGCTGGGTCGACGATGCGAACATCCAGCGCATGATCGACCTTGGTCTGACACCGGCGCCGCAACCGATTTTCATGCGCGATTTCGGCGACAGTTATCTCAATGTCCTGGGCGAGGAACGTTCGGCCTGGGCCTACCCCATGGCGCACTGGCAACGCGCCGGCCTTAGGCCCGCGATGAGTTCCGACACCCCGGTCTCGGACGTCAACCCGTTCGTCAATCTCTATGCGGCGGTGACGCGCCAGACATCATCCGGTCACGTCATCGGCGCCGATCAGGCGCTGTCGCTCGACGAGGCCTTGAGCGCCTATACCGAAAACGGCGCCTATGCCGGCTTCGCCGAGAACAGTCGCGGGCGATTGGCGCCGGGCATGGCGGCCGACATCGCCATCGTCGACCGGGACATCATCGAACGACCGAACGAGGAGCTGCTCGAAACGCAGGTCGACGGCACGTTGATGGACGGCGCCGTCGTCTTCGATCGTCACGAGGAGTTCCGCTAACCCCTTCCGCATCCAACCAGGAAAGACGTTCCGCCGCCCATGATCCCCAACGTCACAACCTTTTTCGATCCCCGTACATCGTCGCTGACATATGTCGTCGCCGAGCCCGATGGTACGGCCTGTGCGATCATCGATTCGGTGCTGGACTATGACGCGCCTTCCGGTCACACCACGACCGAGAGTGCCGACAAGCTGATCGCCTTCATCGAGGCGGAGGGGCTGGAAGTCGCCTGGATCCTCGACACCCACACCCATGCCGATCACATGACGGCGATGGCCTACCTGAAGAATCGTTTCGGCGCGCCGACCGGCATCGGCGCTGATGTGGCGCAGGTTCAGGGCAATTTCGTCAAGCTTTTCAACATCGCCGATGAGGTGGCGACCGACGGCAGCCAGTTCGACCATCTGTTCGACGATGACGAGACCTTCATGATCGGCGCCATGGAAGCGCGCGTCATGGCGACGCCCGGCCACACGCCGGGCTGCATCACCTATGTGATTGGCGATGCCGCTTTTATCGGCGACACCATGTTCATGCCCGACAGCGGCACGGCCCGCTGCGACTTCCCCGATGGTGACGCGGCAACACTCTATGCGTCGATCCGGCGCATTCTCGATCTGCCGTCTGATACCCGGTTGTTCGTTTGTCACGACTATCAGCCCGACGGGCGCGAGCTGGCCTATGTCGCCTCGGTGGCCGATCACCGCCAGGGCAACATCCACGTCAACGATGACATCGACGAGGGCGCCTTCGTCACCATGCGCACGACGCGTGACGCGACGCTCGCGGTACCGGCGCTGATCCTGCCGGCAGTCCAGGTCAACATCCGCGCGGGCCGCGTGCCGGAGCCGGAAGCAAACGGCATCAGCTATCTCAAGATGCCGCTGAACGTCTTTTCGTAGCGCCGCGATATGGCGCATTCGGACCATCGATTTGGCGCCACACTTGAAAAGGACGCTTAGGCCCGCCGCGCTTCGGCGGGTCGTCTAACCCAGGCGCGTCGCCTTGTGGTGAGCGACAAAATGCGGCGGGTAGTCGTGTTTTTCGATGGCGATGTCGAGGAGATAGGGAAGGCCTTTCTTGTTCGCGGCCAGCGCGCGCTGAAGCGCCGGCTCGACATCGCTGGGATTGTCGACATGCTCGCTCTCACAGCCCTGGGCCGCCGCGATGGCCGTGAGATCGGCGCCGACCAGGAAGTTGGTCGCGACTTCCTGCTGGCCATTCAGAACCTGAGCATATTGCGGCCAGCCGAACGCCTTGTTGTTCAAGACGACCCAGGTGACGCCCAGTCGCTGCTCGGCGGCGGTGGCGAGCTCCATCATGGCCATCTGCATGGCGCCGTCGCCGGTGACGCAGACGATGTTCTTGTCGGGTGCTGAGAGTTTGGCGCCGATGGTGCCGATCACGCCCATGCCCATGGCCGTCTGCTCGCCCATGGGTATCGAGCAGCCGGCATCAAGCACCTTGTAATAGGGCCAGTAGTAGGACCACAGATCGGCGCCGCCGTTCTCATGCACGATGATGGTGTCGTGGCCGAAGACGTGGTTCAGCGCCTGCATGACCTGGCGGGTGCGGATCGGCGTCTTGGCTTGAGCGCTGTCGGCTTCTGTCTCGGCCAGATAGGCGGTGCGCGCGGTCTCGATCTTGCCGACCCGCTCCTGGCGATTGGTGTCGTCGATCGTCGGCAGCGCGTCCAGGATATCGGTCAGGCTCAGCGCCGCGTCGCCGGCGAGCGCGACGTCCGGGCGTTTGTTGAGCGCGATCGCCTCGGGCGCGATATCGAGCTGAACGTGTTTGACGCCATCCGGCCAATAGAGCCAGGCGCCGGTCGAGAAGTCCTCAAGACGCGTGCCGATGGTGAAGAAGAGATCGGCCTCGTCGTGATAGGCCTTGCCGGCTTCGGTGAAGTAGAGACCGGTCTGGCCAAGCGCCAGAGGATGGTCCTCGGCGATGATGCCGCGCCCGCCCGGCGTCGTCATGACCGGGGCGCCCAAGGTCTCGGCGAGTGCCTTGACCTGATCGAAAGCGCCCGACGAGACCGCGCCGCTGCCGCACCAGATAAGCGGGCGCTTTGCCTCGGCCAGCGCGGCCGCCGCTGCCGTGACGTCCGCGCCGTCGGGCCGGCTCAGATGGCGGCCCAGGGCCTTCTGGTAGGCCGGCATGGGAACAGCCTTGAGGCCGATATCCGACGGTACCTCGATGAAGACCGGACCGGGTCGGCCGTTGACGGCGAAATCGAAGGCGCGCGCGATGACCCAGGGCGTCGTCTGGGGATCGGTGATGCGAACCGCCCACTTGGTCACCGGCTTCAGATGGGCAATGGCGTCGAGCTCCTGGAACGCGCCCTGGCCGTCGGTCGCCAGCGGCACGCCGTTGGCCAGCGCGATCACCGGCAGCGACGCCGAATGGGCCTCGAGCAAGCCGGTCGCCAGATTGGTGATGCCGGGCCCGGGATTGCCGAAGCAGATCTCGGGACTGCCGGTCAGCCGCGCCGCGGCAAACGCGCAGGCGACGCCGGAGTGTTCATGACGGGTCAGGACGATGTCGATGCCCGTATGCTCGGCGATATCGGCGACCAAATGCAGGGGATTGCCAGGCATGCCATAGAGCCGCTCGACGCCCTCGGCCGCCAAGGCTTCGGCGATCGCCTGCCACGGGCTTTTGTTTTCCATTATCCCCTCCCCGACTGGTTGTGGACCAAAGCCTAGAGCAGTCGGGCCGCTGGGGCATCCATCTAGGCGCGTGACAGCCGCCATTGACGGGTGCCGGGCGAAACACTAGCTTCCGCGCCCATCAACGCACGGGTTCGCCGAAGTAGCTCAGTGGTAGAGCAACTGATTCGTAATCAGTAGGTCGGGAGTTCGAATCTCCCCTTCGGCACCATTTTTTCGTGATAAATCAATGAGATATAGACACGCCTCGGTTGGCGCAAAGTCCCTGATCGCCTAGTGGGTAACGTTCTGGGTAACATGAGAAGAAATCGTGGTAAGCGACTGGTCTGGCGCGTCGAGTGTCAGCTCGCTGGCGAGAATGGAGTAGCCCGTCAGAGATTCACGAGTCGAATCATCGACTTACGTAAGTTGTTGATTCCGCTCAGAGAATCCGTATGATTCTAGGCGCAATGAGCATGGCTAATCAAAATCGCCCGAGGTATATGCCCAACACCAGCAAGGCGTTGGAAGTCATCCTGTGGTTGGGCACACGCCAACGCGGTATCGATGTATATCACCTCGTCAAAGCAGCCTTCTTTGCCGATAAGTCCCACATCACTGAGTATGGTCGGCCCATCATTGGGGACGACTACGAGGCCAAGACGTATGGGCCGCTGCCTCGCGTGATCTATGGGTTGCTGAAACACGATCTGCTGGAGATCCAGGCGGCGGGCACGAACGGCAAGCTTCCGTTCGAAATCAAGGACGCGTACTGCGTTTACCCTGACCGTCCACCTAACCTCAGAAGGCTCTCGCAGAGCGATGTCGAGGCGCTGGAGTACGGCTACGACATCGTGAAGGACAAGTCTTTCGACGAACTGGTTGAGCTAACCCACGACGACCCTGCCTATATCAATGCCGATGGCGGAATGATGGATTATCGAGACTTCATCCCGTCAGACGACCCCGAACGCGATGAAAAAGCTCAGGACATTCTAGAGGTCGCTAGATACGCAGTAGTATAAGGCCATGTTTGCGCCTGGCGATGTGGTGTTGGTTTGGGACGCGTTCGTCCGACCACCCAAAGAGAAGCTGCATATTTGCATCTCTAACGAGAAGCAGCTGTTTCTGCGGATCAATAGCGCGCCTAGATACAAGCCTCATTTGAAGCTCGACGGATCATCAGACTTTCTCCGCCACGATAGCTACGTCGAGCTTACTCAGCTCGTCCGTCTTCGGCGATATGACATTGACAACGCTCGAACCTTAGGGCGCGTTTCGAAGCGCCAGGCCGCCGAGATTGTTGCGGCCGCGCAGTCGGCCAAGACACTGACAGCAGACCATGCGGACTTCATCGAAGAGTGCCTGCGGAGCGTGTAGATCCGCCAGCTACTTCACCGTTGGAAAATCCGTCTCGTTTTCTAATGGACAGCCGCCGATGATCAGCGCAGCATCATAAAGCGGAGCCCCACAGGTGCGCGAACACCCGTGAGGCCCCTGACCACAACGACCTACTGCACAGGTGCGTCATGGCTGCAAAACCACATACCACAATAGAGAACTGTTGCACGCCTCCAGTGGGTCTCAACCACGGGAGAAAACAATGCACAGTATTTCACGACGTTCCGCGCTTACCGGTGCCGCTGCGATACCGGTAGCCGTGGCGGCCCCTGCCGTCGCCGGGGATCATCCAGACGCTGAGCTCATCGCCCTTTGGCATGAGCGGCAGCGCGTTGGCGACCTTCGGGATTGGCACGATCACTCTGACGAGGCCCTGGATGCTCGTGGCGAAGCCATCCACGAAATCGGTAGGCGCATCGTGGCGACACCCGCACACACGCTAGAGGGCCTTGCCGTCAAGGTCCGCCTGTTCGGTGCAAACGAGATGCCCGGCAATCATGTACTCACCCAACCGCTCTATCAGGGCCTACTTGCGGATATCGAACGGCTCAACTGTGTCGCCTCCGAGCCAATGACAACGCGCGAGGACGAGCTGCTGATGGTTGGAGGTAGCCATGTCTAATGAAAACCTAGAACGCGCAGCTGCAATGGCCGCCAGCACCGCCAATCTCACCGCGTATGCAGCGTCAAGACTTAAAACCTCCGTCTTGGATCTAGAGGCAGACTTAACGGACTTACGCGGGGCGGCGGCGACACTACACCAACTTGCCATGAAGCCGTCAGCCACCGGGGGTTCTGACAGTGAACTCGACGATGCCCTAGCATATCTAGCTGGCAATATCGTCAGTTACTCCGACAGTCTATGGCATACGTTCGAGGATCTGCTGGCCGCCCAATCGGAACAGCAACCGTGACTAACCGGGGCCGTCCATCGGGGCGGCCCCATTTTCCAGCCATACCATTGACCGTTCCCAATCGGCGCTGCCAAGCGTAGGTGTTACCTCGGTATAGGGCGCGATGGTAGCCCGGCCCTTGTCTGCCAACTCCTTCCTGTTGACGTTGGGCGTGTTCCCAATCGTCCACCAGACACGATGAAGGCGGCAGACACCGTGAAGCTTCGTCGAGGTCATCACAATCTCATCGCAGTTGCCGCAGAACGGGCAAGCCGGGAAGCCTCTATGGGCTCTGGTCATCGCGTTACTCGTAATTGATATTGACGCTGCCGCCATCGAAGTTGCCGCCGCCAACAGAGGTCAGGCGAACCCTGTCCAGCTCGGCTGTCAGTGTCTTCGTGCCCGCCATATAGGCGACGTTGTTCCCATTGTCGGCGGCTATCAGGCTTGTTGCCGCCCAGAGATTCGTGGAGGAATTCAGAAGCTCTAGGTGAACCATGCCGTCAAGCTCGGTCGCTGCGCCCTGAAGGTTGAGGAGAATGAAACCGGATGAGTTGGCAACACCCGCAGTTTGCGAAGAATCCACGTTGGAACCCGTGTACCCGGATGTCTCGATGCCACCGCTGTCGCCAAGTTGGATGATGATGTCGGACGAACCGCTAAGGCTGACACCGGCCAGCATAACGGTGATCTTCTTTGTCCCCGAAGGGATCGAGGTGAAGTCCTTTGTGGTGCCAGAAGTCGTCGCCTGTGGTGTCTCTAGCGTGATGCCGAACGTGGGCAAGTCCTGCATCGTCGGAGTGTTGCCCGCACCGTTCGAAGTCAGAACCTGCCCGGAGGTGCCCTCATCAATAGGCGTAATGCCGAAGGCAAACCAGTTCGTGCCGTCCGTGGAGATCTGGACGCCTTGCTGATCACCGAGGGTGAGGGTTGTCTCACCGTTGATAGTCTCCGACGCGTTGCCGTCCAAGGTGATGTCCGAGCCGCCGTCGTTCACAACCGTAAAGACGAACGGGACGCCAACCGTGCCTGCGGCGGGCGTGGTGATCGTGATGCTGCCCGCAGTGGCGCGAATCAGCTTGCCCTGATCGCTGGTTTGGACGGTGTAGTTGACGCCCGTCGCCGTGACACCCGCGCCGCCAATGACTTTCCCAAAGGCCGAGGTGATGGCTGTCCAGGTGGCTTCCAGCGCCGTCTTGATGGGGTCGGCAAGCTTGGTCTTGTGCTTTGCCCACGTAACCGTGTTGTCAGCGCCAGACGTACCGTCATCAGGCGGAGGCGTGGAGTTGTAGCCCGATATTGACGGTGGGGTGAAAGGGTTAGCCATTACTCATTCCTTGTTCAAAAGCCGCCATTGTTCCGCTTCCACTTTGCCATCTCGGAATCACTGGCATTGCGTGCCCACTCATCGAAGGCCTTGCTGTCGTCCTGAGCACCCGGTGTCTGTGCTGCCCTGACAGCTGAGGTCATAGCCTCCACGTCCGCCGTCACTTCAGGATCGGGCCGTGACGCCAGTTCCTTCTCCAGCGCCTTGGTGGCGCGCTTGAGGGCGCTGCCCCAAACGTCCGGTGCCTTGTTGCGGGCAGTAAAGGCAGCGGCGAAGCGCGGGTCGGTATAGAACTCTCCCAGCAGAAACTTCTTCACCGAGTCCTCTGATACCGCGCCCTCGATACCTCGATGAACGTCAGCTACGGCGCTGTCGATATCGGCGTTCTGGACTCTCAGCGCGTCCGCATAGACACGCTTGTCATTCTCGCTTTCAAGGCGCTCCAGGCGTTGTGTGGTGTCCTCAGGCTCAGTAGGCGTCTCGGGCTGTTCAGCTGGCGTCTCAGGCTCCTTGGGAGGCAGTGACGCATCGAACTCCGCCAGCAACGCATCCACGTCGTCCATCGTGTTGAGCGGGCGAACCTCTGGCTTCTCAGCCGCCACGCTCTCCTGATTCAGATCACCATCCGCCATGGGCCATCTTCCAGCGCCTGAGTTCGCCGTCGCTCATCATGCGGATCTTATCGTCGAAGGCCTTACGGGCTTCCTCCGTCTCGCCCTCGGCCTCCAACCGTTTCGAGGCGGCCTCATGCAGGCGTTTCACCTGTTCGACGGTGAGGTTGTCTGCGATGTCATCCGTGGTGACTGGCATTGTCCTTCTCCTCCAGTGTTTCAATTAGATTGATTGCGCGCTCGATTCCGTCGCGGCTTTGGAGCAACGGAGACTTGTGCTTTCTGAGTTCGCCGGTGGCCTCCGTCATCATGGCCTTGATCCGCGCTTCGAGCTGATCCAGTTCCCGGTGACGGTTCCGGACCTCGATCTCGCGCTGTTCCATGCTGTCTTCCTTGCGCGCCCACTTCGCCTCTAAATTGGCGATCCGCTTCTCGCGTCGCTCGTGGTCCTTCTGGCTCGCGGCAAGATACTCGCTCCACTTGCTCAGCTTTTTCTGCGCCCGTTCCAGTTCGCCCTCCGCCTTCGTAACGGCATCGCGGCGTTCGGTGAACTCCTTGAGCTTCTCCTCAAAAGCCTCGGGATCATTTACCGCGTGAACCAGCGCAATGGCGGCGGCCTCGTTGCCAGCCAGACCCGGCAGGTGGATGCTGTCGTGGTTCTCGCGTGGCTTGGGCTTCGGCACGTTGACTTGTTCGGGTTTCTCTTGCGTCATTCATCCTCACCTTGTGCCGCCTGTAGTGCGGCGTCCAAACGTTGCTGCAAGAGTTGCGCGGAGCTGTTCCTGTCCACGTTCACGCCCATCTCGTTTTGCAGGATTTCCTTCATCTGCTCGATGACGGGTGCGAGGTTCTGGTTCTGTGACGCGATGACGTTGAGCTGGGCCGCGTGGTTCGCCCACGACACGGTGCCGAAGCTCACGGTGGGTGCGTCCGCCATCCATCTGACAAGGCGCGGAGACATCAGTATCTTCGCTGCCAAGGTGGAGGCGGCGACAGTGCCGCCGACTGCCGCACCAGTCGCAACGGGAAGAACACCGGTCGAGAAGAAGTCCACCACCGCACCGGCACCGATAGCGCTGCCGATGAGGACGCGACCGGTACCGGAGTTGTTGTACATCCGCTCCGTTCGCCGAATGCTCGACAACACCTCGGCAAAGTTATCGAGCTCTTCTCTCAGGCCCGGTGTGGCCTCGAACAGGATGTCCTTGCCGCCATCGGAGAGGCGGTTGTAGTTGGTGAGAAAGCGGTTCATCGAGAAATCGACTTCCGCAATCTCACCGGCATTGCCTGCCAAAGGACGGCCCATTTCTCTGATGACGCTGGCGGCGACTTCGTTCCACGTCGCGTCGTCCATCGCGGAGCGGATCTCCTGAAGCTCCCTGAGAGACGCGCCCGCTCGTTCCCCGGCCCGTTTGACCAACAAGTCATACGTGGCCTCTCCCGACGCATTGGGATCGAGCAGGCGGTTAAGTGCGTTCTGTATCTTCTCGGCACCAAGACGGTAGAACTCGTCGGCCCGATTGATGGCCTGCAACGCGTCCGGCCCCAACGTTTCGGCAAACGTCTTCATGTCATCGGTGATGGCACCGTAGAGCTCGCGGAGGGCCTGGGTGTCCAGGTCCGCGCCCAAGACAACTTGGGGCTTGGCAAGCAGGCGTCCGATTTCCGTTCGGAACGATCGCAGGTCTGAGTAGGTGAGCGCGCCGTCGTTGTTGCGGATGGCGTTGGCCCAGCGCTCGAAGCGCGGTGACACGAACGCATCACCCAACTCCGCCAGATCGAACTTCGCGGCAGATCCGGAGAGGGCATTGATGGTCTCCGTCATCTGCACCTGTGCGGTGGGTGAGAAGAGATCATCGACCCGCTGATAGAGCGCTCTTGCCTTGAGCGCGAAGCCTTCGCCCTCCGGCAGGCTCAGATTCCGCGTGGCTGTTCGGAAGATGTTGCTGATGGCCTCTTCGCTCAGGTCGCCCGCGACATTCACACTGCCACGGAACGCTTCCGCTCCGGCCTGGGCAGCTTCTCCGCCTGCCAAGCGGGACACCGACGTGCCGCCAGTGGACGCCGCAAGCTCTTCTGCCGCGTCTGCCGCACTCCCAGCCGTGCGCGCCATGCCGCGCTCGATGACATTGCCTGCAACCGGCGTCTCGCGAAGGGTGGAGACGACACCACGAACGGTGCGGTTCTCCATGGCCGTCGCCAGCGTCGGCGTTACACCGGCCTGACGGAAGCGGCCAACGGTTTGGCCGAGACGCGTAGCCTGGGCAGCGGGTTGGATGACGTTGCGCGACACCAGATTACCGAAACGCGGCACACCGCCCGGCACACTGCCGCCCATGGCTCCGAACGAAAGAACGCGTCCCAAGGCAAGCAAGCGTTCGTCGGTTTCTTCGGAGCGCAGGTACACCGTTCTCTGGCCGGTAGCCGGGTCGATCAGTTGGACGTGGATTTGTGGGTCGAAGTCAATCCAACTGCCGTCATCACGCAGGGCAATCGGCCCGAAGTCAGCCTCCAACCACTTGCCGATGCGTTCGTAGTTGGGCTCGCCTTGAAGGTTGCGGACGATAGGCGAGGTGCCCTGGAATGCCGCCTCCAGTTCCGTCTGGAAACCCTCGGCAACGGCACCAGCGCCTGACACCTCACGTGTGTTCTCAGGGAACGTCGTCATGGGCTCCGGGATGGGCGGTGCTGTCTCACCGGCGGCACGGCGGACGTCGGCAAGCCTTTCTTCAAGAGAGGCCATCAGAACCCCCGCTTTTCGAGTTCAGCGTCGAGCTGTGCCTTCTCATCGGCAGAAAGCGTTGAGAGGTCGATGCTTCCAAGCTCGGCAAGGCTCATGCTTGAGAAGTCGATTGGCGTGGCTAACCCGCTCTCACGAATACGGCTTCTGACGACGTTGGCAGGTGACACACCGGCCTCGTTCGCGGCGGTCGTGAAGTGAGATTCAAGGCTGCGCTGGTCGATGAGGAACTGCTCGTAGGAAGCTTGCGCTGCTTGCACCATGGCTTCGCGCATGTCGTCGGGCAGGATCTCGCCGCTGTCCAAACGTTGCAGGGCCTGCACCAGTTGTGAGCCTAGCCCCATAGCCTGGCCCGTGGTGGCGAACTCACCCTCGGTAACGCGGCTGCCGGGGTCCAGGACTTTGAAGAACGAGAACGTCAGCGCGACATCGCTCAGGCCCGTCGCATCCCCCGCCAAGTCCTGCATGATGAAGAACTGGCGCTGCACCTCTTCAAAGCCCACCGACTGACGGTCGAAGTCGTCACGCAGGTTGTTCTCGACGGTGAGAATCTGGCTCGGGTCCAAACCGCCTTCAGCCCCAGACACCAGTGGACTTATCTGGCCCGTCGTCTGGTTCATCTGCACGACGCTACCGGGGGCGAATCCCGACGCTTGAACTTCAGCGGGCGTCAACAGCCTGAAGCTGTCTGGACGTTTCGGCAGGTCAAAGGCGGACTGTTGCGCCGTTGCCGGATCGATACCCTGCGCAATAAGGGCATCCTCTGTTGCGGCCTGTCCCGCGACACTGGCCTCTGCGTCCAGAGTAGCCGTCTGAAGTGTCTCTTCCCGTTTGGTGGGTGTCGCGGCGAACTGCGAAAGAAACGTCTGGAACCGATTCGGCTGTCCAAGCTGGCCGTAGAGTGTCCCGATCTGAGCAAGCATGCCCCGGATCATGCCAGCGTGCCGGGCGGTAAACTCTGTGGTGTCACCGCCGAGATAACTGGACTTCAGGTTAAGCAGCGTTTCCTGCAACGTCGCGATGGCGTTTTCGCCCTCCTGCTGCATCGCGAAAGCTTCTTCTCGTTTGAGCTTGCGCGCCTCCAAGTCAGCCTGGAACTGCTGCAATCCAAGCTGCTCCTCGGCAAGGCCGATGCGCTGCTCGTCGAGTGCAAGATTTCTGGCGGTCTGCTGCCCACGTGCAAAGCCGCCGAGTGTGATTCCTGTCAGTGCCATGTAAGGGCTCCCAGTTCGCGGAGTGTCTCCACCTGAACGCAAGCCAAGAACGTCGCGTTGGCGTCGTCCGTCATTTCGCCGTCGTCGTCGAACCACTCCGGCTGCCACACCGCGAGGATGTCGGCTACGTCGTCTTGCAGGACGGGAGACTCACCAGCGCGGTAGCCAGCGGCGTGTGCTTCGATGATCGCCATGTCGCCAAGGCTAAGTCGCATGAATGGCCTCCAACTCCTCGACGATGACGGTACGCTCCTCATGCGGTTGGCCGCTGTAATAAGCGTCCATCTCAGCACGCAGCTCGAAGGCCGGTTGATCCTGGCTGACCTTCAGGCCGCGCAAGTCAAGCCAGTCATAGAGCTGGCGGCGTCGCAGTGGGCGCTGTGCATTGCGGTAGCGGGCCAGGAGCTTGTAGTCCGCACCACCCGTGTCGGTCATCGTGACGCCGTCGCTATTCATTTCTCGTACCTCCCATACCGAGCGCCATCAGTTGTCCTTGACGGCTTCGAGACGCTGGACGAGATCGACTCGCTCATTGTCCGAGGCGGTTCTGTACCAGTCGCGCAACAGCGCTTCCGTCACCGCCTTGGGCGTGTCTGTCGAGACATCACGCTCCTCGAAGACAGGGCCTCGAAGGCGGGGATTGTCGGGATCTTCGTGCTTCGCACGCTCAGCGTCGTCGCCGGTGAACTGTGCCAGCTTGACCGTCTCTTTCAGACCGAGCTGCGCGACGATATCGCTGACGAACTTCCTGCGTGTACCGGAGAGGGCTTCGTAGAATCTGGCGTCGAGTTTGTCGTTATTGCCGAGTGAGTTGATTTGAGCCATAGGCGTGAGCCTCCAGGGCGTTCACGATTAGCTCCCGTTTTTCGTTGTCGCCCGCTTGGTACAGGCTGTTGATTTTTTCGTTCATTTCGTCAGCCGTGGCATCGGGGTGGGCCTCCAGTTCAAGCTCCTTGCATACCCGGCGCTTGGGACCACGGCGAATGGCATCCAGCGCACGCTTGCGACGGCTATCAAGATGGCGCGCGTCAAAGGCGCTCTGCATCGCCGCTGCCTTTGCTTCTGTCGTCGGGATGGCCTTCATGTCCTCTAGTTCCCATTCGATGCGTCTGTCACAGCCGTGCCATCGGGCATCACACCCGTCACTTCCGACATCCGGCGCGCCATGTCGTTCAGCGCCGCCAACTGTGCCGCGCGTTTGGCCTCTTCCGCGTTCTCTCTCACGAACCGCGTCATCTCGATCATCCACCTCAGGCTGAAGTCGCCGATCAGCTTCTGAGCCTCGATGTCCGACTGCGGACCCAACTCCGTCTGCGATGTCCGCTCGTGCAGCATCTCCAGCCCCTCCGACAGCTCCAACAGCGTCGCCAGATCGAACCTTGGGCGGTCTTCCGCTTCGGCTAGCGCCATCAGGTTCCTCCAAAAACCTCGTCAGTCTCTCGTTCAGGGCACCCGGCTCCGGCAACGGTGACCGCCACCGCAGCCGATCCTGGAGGTGAAGGATGTACGCCCTCGTGCGCTTGTCCTTCAGCGCCTCCGTCGCACGTGTCGTCAACGAACCCCTTGCCATATCCGCGACCGCCGCTGCACGAGCACCGTTGCCCAGGACGACAAATGCCTCGGCAAAACGCTTGCGCTTGCGTGTCACGCCAAATGGCCGGGCCTCCATGCGAGTGCCTCAAAAAGCGTTGTTCTGGCGAAAAGACTACAACAGAAAAAACTATGCAACAAGCGGAAAAGTTCAGTTTTTTTGGGGGCAGAGTTTGGATTTCGGCTGGGTGTATGAGTGGCGACTACGGCGCGGGGCGAAGGGCATGGGGGTGGCCCGGCATGGGCCTCAAGCGCCAGACTCTGAGTAGCTATCAGGCGTTCTAGGCCACAGAAGCTAGAGTTTGTGCGGCTTTCGGGCTGTGCTGCTTGGCAACGGGTAACAGTCGGGTAACGGCGAGGGCAAAAAGACTTCCGAGCGTCGGAAACCTTTCCCGTTTGAAAACGGACACAAACAAGGCCGAACCACCATGCCATTAGCACGCCGTTAGGCCTTACCGTGACCTCACCGTCCCATAGGAGAGCCTTAGGAGAACCTTGGTATAACCTTGGGGTACCCTTATAGCCCGGACACGCCGGACAAACCCGGACATTGTCCGGACATGTCCGCAGACACCCAACCCGGACAGGACAGGACATATCCCTTAAGGGATGTCCGTGTCCGGTCCGGTGTCCGGATGTTACCGTTGAAGACATGAAGTTGGTTTGGTTGCGGCCTCGCAGCGACGGCTGACAAGCTGCCCGGCCTCGTTCTCGGTCGTCGTGATGAACCACGCCCAGACGGTCCCGCAGTCCACGGTGTCGCTGCCCTTGTGTGCGGTGAGCCGCCAACCAGGCTCGGCAGGCATGAAGACGCTGTAGGTCTGTTGCTTCACGCTACCCACACCCATTCATCCCAGACGCCGATCAGCCCACGCTCCTGCAAGCCCTCAGACGCACGCTTGAACGCCTTTGACCTGGTGTCGGCCTTGTCGCTCGTGGTCACGATTCCGAGGTCGCAGTAGCGCCGCCACAGCGCCACGCTTACTGCCTGTGTGTTTGGTGGGATGTGGTTGCTAGCTGGAGGCACCTTGCCGCTCTCATCGATGGCCTTCTGGAGCATCTTGAGTGCGTTCTGCTGCTGCGCAGGTGGCTTCTTGCTCGTCTGGCGTTTGGCGGGCTCATAATCGTCCACTGGATCAACGACGCATGACGTTATCTCGTCACCATCCACGTCCTCACCGACGACAACCTGCCTGATGGCGCTGGCCCACTGCGTACCGTCCTCGGTATCACGCATGGCACGCACCTCCGCGATGGTTTGGTTCTGCTTGTCCTTCTGGACGGCAATCTCAGCATCCAGAGCGCCCAGGAGCGACGTGTGACCACGGTAGCGGGTTTCATCGAGGCCGCAGTGGTGCACGACGACCGCAGTGCAGTTGAACGCGTTTCTGATCATGTCCAGCGCACCGATGTAGGCCGTCATGTCCGTGTCGGAACTCTCGGATCCGGTGAACGTCCTGTTCAACGTATCGACGATGACGAGAACGGGCGGCTCGTCCATCTGCATGGCGATGCTGTTGATGAGCTCGTCTTTCTGGTGAACGAGTTCCAGGCGAACCGTAATGAGCTTCAGGGGCGTCTCCGCTGCACCCTCGGCCATCTTCTCCTGGCGAAAGGCTTCAACGCGCTTGGCGAGCCCGCCACCGCCTTCAGCGGCTATGTAAAGGACGGGTCCTTGCACGACACGGCGGCCACGGTACTCCCAGCCCAGCGCGACATGCATGCAGAGGTCGAAGGCAAGGAAGGACTTCCCGGACTTCGGCGGTCCCCACCACACGACAATACCGTTCTTCGGAACGATGCCCTTGACGATGTAGTCGCGCTCATCGGACAGACGTACGTCGTCGAAATTGACGATTGGGATGGTGGGCAAATCCACTTCTCGAAGAGTCATGCAGCCACCTTCATGGTGTCGTTGAACACCACCTTCGGCACGACGCCAGTCACGCCCTCAAACGCCCTACGTACCGCTCGACCATGCCCGAAGTGGTCGCACTCCAGCGTCAGGCGCGGCGTGCCACAGAACAGTTCCGCCAGCACCGTAATGTCGACGGCGCAGAGGTCGTCTGTGTTGCGCAGCCATGCCGACACGTAGCGGTGCACGCGGACGGTGCCGTGCCTGAACATCGGATTGCCCAGCAGCCGCGCTTGGCCGGTCAGGAGGTGAACATCGGCCGGCCTGGCAGGGTCGAGGGCGATGCAGTCAACTAGTCGCCCGTCCCAGGGATCGAAGCATGGGACAACGAGGTGACGCTTGCCGTCGCAATCGTCGAGGGCGGCGACATGGCCGTCGAGAAACGCGTCCCATAGGTCCAGTGACTTGATGAACGCCGCACCGTTATCGAAGGCCGTGTATTCCTTGGCTGCCAGGATGGAGTCGTGCGGGGTCATGGCTGGGCCTCCATCCGCGACATGACGAAGCCGATATCTTCGAAGGCTTCGGCGAACGTGTGGGGACGACTACCCAAGTACGAAAACGCCTGTCCCTGTGTCGGAGATCCTGTATGGCCGTCACACCGCACAAATTTGATGCGCCCGCGGGTGAAGCAGATTGCTGATGCCTTTGATGCAATCCGGTGAAACCACTCGGTGTCGGTGTAGTTGTGTGTCAACAGCACCGCCTCGGTCGTGTGCCCCGCCTCAAACTCGGCTATCAGTTTGTCGATGAACTGCACAATTGCTGGCTGAGCGTAGGGCGGATTAAGCCAGACTCGCCCGCGCCATGGTTCGTCCAGGCCGCTATGTTCAGCGGTGAAATAGTCGGTCGCCTTGACCGTCGCCTGCGCATCGGTGCTGGTCGCGGGATCGAGGTCGATTTCACCCAGAAAGTCACGAACGATCTCTATGTACTCGGCCGGTGTGTACCACTCCGTCTCGCCCGTGCCGAAGGCGCCGCGAACATGGGGTTCGTCGCGAAGGACGCGTTGAACCGTGCGCTGACTGAGGCCCGTCTCTTCGGCTATCTGGCGAGCAACGCCCGGCAGCTGCTGCGGCGACTTACTTTGCCCACGCGCATCGACACCTGGGTGCGACATTCTGTCGCGGCCAGCTTCGCGGCGTTTTTCGAGAAGCTCTGCATATCGTCGGATATGCCGGTCGCGTTCGTCCTTGGTCAAATCGACGCGGTGGAGATTTTCGGCCAACTCCCAGAGTTCGCGCTCGTCCTCATCGATGTCGAGAAACCGGACGGGTACGAACTCCCATTCAAGCCTGCGACAAGCCTCTAGGCGATGGTGGCCTGCAACCAGACGTACACCGTCTTCAGCGAGACAAACATCAATGGGAGTTTGAAGACCAATATCGTCAATCGACTTTGCAATGGCACCGATACGGTCGGGACGAACGGCGCGATGACGGTCGCCAATCTTGATTGCGTCGAGACGGATATCGGCGACGCCCTTTTCGATAATCATTACGCCGCCTCCTCGAAGAGAGACCGCGCGAGTTCATCGACTATCGGCCGAATGATGTCGCCGACATGTTGAAATGAGGTGAGAGGTTCGCTATCTTCAAAACGCTGTAGTTTGCTGTGCTGTACAAAACATTCTGAAGCCCCCGGTGCCTCACCTCGCCGGGGGTTTCGTGTATCTGGCTCCATGGATCATGCTGCCTCGTCGCCGTCGCGTTCAGCGATACGGTCGGCGATCCACCGATCAACCTCGTCTTCGACAAAGCCGATCTTCGTTGGACTTAAGACAACTGGCTTGGGGAAGCGGCCTTGACGGACCAAGCGCATAATCGATTCCGGATGGTACCCACCCGAACGCTTCGCCGCTTCCTTCTTGGTTATGATGCACGACATTGTTGAGGTATCTCCCAACAGGTTGAGGGAGACATCCAATTAGCGCCGTAGTCGGGCTCTGTCGTCGAGCTACCCCGGCAAGTTTTGCAGGGGGTTAATCACGCGTTGTGTCTGCGCTGGTAGCGGTTGGCGATTTCATTGATCTGGTCTGAAATCTCTTGGCGACGTTCGGCAATCTGCTCCTCGCTGAACTTAGCCCGGATCTCTGGCAACAACAGTTGCGCTAGTTCACGGTTCAGGGGTGTGACTTGCTCAAAGTAGGACCAGTTGCGATCCGAGGTCTCAGTGCTCTGGTCGATATCCGTCTTTCCGACGGTGTCCTGAACGTGAAACGCTAACTCATCGTAGGCTCGCTTGCGGTCGTCGCCGCGGTAGTGGTCAACAACCACCTGGTAGCATGTGCGAGCAAGCTGGCTATCGGGTTCATTGAAGTTGAGCCGGAAGGTGTTGCGGGCGACGTTCTCTTTCGGCCACCGGCTCTCCAGGTCCGCTAGAATCTCTAAGGCGTGTCCAACGGCATAGGCTGCATCGGCGACCGGGTCGTGGATCTGATGAGTGAACCGCACGTTCCTACCGACTTCTGACAGTTTCGTTTGCGCTTTGGTAAGGCGCTTTCGCTCAGCTGCGAGATCACTGCGAATCTCACTCAGGCGTGGTGAACCCCCATCTGCCGATGACACCTCTCGATACATGGCGACAGTCAGTTCGATTGATTTTCGGAACTCCGAAACATCGGCAGGCCCAAAGAGGTCGATAAGCTCGTCAACTGTCATGCCAGCACGCTGACACCATCGCCGACAACGACACCTTCGACATGACCGGCCCAGCGTTCTATCCACTGGCGCTTGAGGTCCAAGCTGTAGCCATGGCTGTATGCGTCGGTCACGGAACCGGAACCGGCGTGGTTGAGAACAAGTCCGCGCTCGTACTCGGATGCGCCCTCGTTCTGCATCCAGGTGGTGATGGTGCGACGATGGTTGTGGGGTATCCAGTCCTCAACGCCACTAGCCTTCCGCACCTTGCGCATGAGGGGCGAGCTCGGGTGGATGGGCTTTTTCTTGTGGCGTCCGGGAAACACCAGTGGTTCGTCGCTATCCTTTTTGCGTAGGGTCTTGAGGACGCGTGCCGCAAGGGGAGGGATAGGGACGAGGTAGACGCGCTCTTTTGCTGTCAGCTTGGACTTGGTGCGCTCGAAGGGGATGGTCCAAAGCGTAGGCTTGTCGGGGTCGTCCAGTTCATCCCAGCGCATGCCAGCGAGTTCTAGGCGACGCACACCTAGCAACGTCACCAGCTTCACGAACCCGCGCTCTTGGGCGTTGAGATCCTCTTGTGCTGTCCACAGCCGCTTGATCTCATCGTCGTCATAGACACGTTCCCGCGCCTTTTTGGGGATGGCGGGCCGCACGCTGTCCATGATGGGCGCATCGACGATTTCCCGCTCGTAGGCGTACCGCCAGAGCGTCCTGAGCCACGAAAGGGTGACGCGGGCCTTGCTGGCCTTCTCCTCGTCTATGTAGCCCTCGATCAGCTTGAAGGCGTCGCGCCGGGTGATGGAGTTCATGGGTTTGTCGCCCCACGGGACCGTCTCCAGGATCCTCTGCGTCTCTTCCCAGGTTCGCTGACGACGCTTGGCGTGTTTCTCGATGAACTCCTCGACCACAGCCTCGTAGGTATTGCTGCGCGCTTCAGCGGCGGCCTCTCGTTCGCGTTTGACAGCGTCGCGAGGGTCTAGGCCCTGCTCGGCCTCCCTGGCGAACCCACGGGCCTTCTCGCGGGCCTCTGCGATCCCGATGGAGGGATAGGACCCAAAGGTCATCTTGTGCTGCCTGCCGTCGAGCCTGAAGAAGTAGACCCAGGATGTCTTGCGCGTGCCGATGCGAGCACATAACCCCTTCTCAACCTCGTCGAACTTATCAACGCGTCCGGTCTTCGGACGCTTGGCCTCCAGTATCTTCTGGGTCAGGACATAGCTCTTGGGCGCCTTGCGTTCGCTTTTCTGATTGCCCATCAGTCGCTCACCAAAATCGTGAATGGGTAACAAACGGGTAACAGAATGGTGGTGTAGGCCCGTTTTCGTATGCTGAGCTATGTTGATATAGGCAGTTGAAAAAGCAAGGTAATCTGGTGATGAGGCTGAGTTGGGTTGAGAATTGTTGAGGGCAAAAAGCTGATTCGTAATCAGTAGGTCGGGAGTTCGAATCTCCCCTTCGGCACCACTCGTCGCCTTCATAGAAAGATGCTGTGTGCTGTGCCTCTTTCGTAACCGGCGCTGTGTTGCGCATGTTGTCGAGACGCTGTTTGTGCCGGAGATGCGGGCGGTGATCGCCTATGAAATGACGATCGTGGCCACGCTCGGGGATACGGTGGGAACCGCTCCGCCATGGTAACGGCCATCCTCGCAGCCATTGGCTTCTCGGCTCTTCTCGTAACCTTATCCTACGGCGTGCATCATCGGCTGCTCGGTCCCGGCCAGCGCATCCAGCCCTACGACCTCGCCTTGACAGTCACTGCTGTGTTCCTGCTGGCGATCCTTGGCGAATCCCTCATCAATCCGATCTACGAGTGGTCCGTGGGCCGGAAGCTGTGGGAGTACCGCATTCTTCCTCTGCATGATGGCAATGTGTCTGCGCTGGCGGTGCTGATTTGGTCCGCCTATGGCATTCATCTCTATTTCATCCAGCGAACTCTGGATCACCGTTTGCCGCCTCGCTTGCGCAACAGATACGGCAAGGCGTTGATTATCGGGCTGGAGGCACCTCTCGTCTGGGAGGTGAGCGGCAACCTCTTCTTCCTGATCGCGGCCCAACAATACTATGCCTACTATAACCCGCCCGACATCTGGCATTTCACCTCTATCCAGGTTGTGCCGGTGTACATCGTTTGCATTCTTGTCGGCCTTCTTGTGCTGCAGTCGCTTCAGCGTTTGGGCCGTCATTGGGCGTTGCCGTCGGCGCTGCTCATTGCAGGTCTCGGGTACCTTATCGCGAGCTGACGTGGTGTGACGTCTGTCCGTTCGGAGGTCTGGCCACTACGTCGGTCGTTGGTTCCTTGGGCGTGGGGGCCGCCGTCTCTTTTTTGCTTACAGCGTTCTCAGATGATCGGGCAGTTCAAAGGCCCGCCCCTGATCGCTCGCGGACAAGGCGGCCAACCTGACCAGCAGGTGGCGCGCGACATACTCGCAAGCGTGCGGCAGTCGAGCCTGCCCCGCAATTGGTATGCGGTGTTGACGGTTAAGCAGATGGGCCAGCTGGAGCGGCAGTACGTTCCAAAGTCTGGTGATCTTGCCGGCCTTGCCCATGCCCAGAAGCTCGCAGTCCTCAGCACCCATCAGGTCGAAGGTGATCTGTCGGGGAATGGAGCGCAGGTACCATGGCAACAGGCTTTCCGTGAACCGCAGCAGGGCTTGCTCCAACTGCTCGCCGTGCGCGGTCTGCGCGCGCTGTCGATCTTTCAGGAGCGCGAAGAGCGCGCCGGCCTGTTCGACATCGCGCGGCAGGAGATCGTCGTCCACACCGAGCAGGTGACCCACCACGCTCCAGGTGTGGACGTAGTCGTCCTGTTGTTCTTGGGATAGTTCGACACCAAGCTGGGTCAGACCGCGCACGATCACGTAGGAGAACGTCTGGAGTGTCAGGGCCATGACGCATTGGTTGATGGGACTGGTGTCGCCATAACGCCCGCCTGCCAAGCGTTGCGCTAGATGATGGCCGGGCTCGGCCTGCTCCGCGCCCTGTCTTGCACGGATCAGATGCCGGATCGCCGCGTGCATCAGCCTGATCTTGTGGATTCCCAGCACGCCCGACCGTTCAGGACCGGTCAAGCTACCTGGCGACATGACCAGAATGAGGAACTGGAGCGTTTCAACGATGCGGCGATGGGCATCGTCCTCCAGCCGGTGAGTAACGCCCAGAATGGAGGCGATGTCGCGGCTGATGTAGCACTCAGGCAAGCTGGCGCCGGCCATGACCACGTAGGTGGTGAATTGGTGCTCCTGAAACACCGCGGCAGCGTCGTCAAGGCGTGCCTGGTCGGCCCACGCCGGCAGGCGTGCCGCGCGGGCATCCTCAAAATAGGCGTGCAGTTCGCTCAGCAGGGGTGTGGGAAGATCGCATGTGTTCACCGTCAGACGGGTGATGTCGCCATAGCCGGCGCATGTCTGCAGGATGTGGCTCACCGCGCGCAGACTGTGGGTCTCGAAAATGCGCGTGATCAAGGCATCGGCCATCGGGTCCACCGGCCAAGCCTGTTCCAGACGATCGAGTGTCTCGGTCGTCGGTAGGTGCTGCATTGTCGGCGAGAACCTTGGGCGTGTTTCCTACGTGCTCGCGAGGCGTGACGACCAACTCCACGAAACGCCGAGCCACAGGCGATGTCTCACAAGTGTCCGTCATGCTCAAGCCCCGCTTTGTCGTATCGACCGACGGCGGATGGGACCAAGATTGGCGGGCCACAGCCGCGACATCAGCTTCCGCGCCCATCAACGCACGGGTTCGTCGACGTCGTTCGGCGATAGACCGATTGAATCTCAATCAATCGGTCGAGTGTTCGAATCGCCCCTTCGGCACCAGCGCCCCGGCGGTCGACCGGCTGCCAGCCGGCCTATCCCAACGTAGAGTTTGACCTATTCCAAAGAGTTAGCCCTTTCGGGAGTGGCGTGATCGCTGTCACAGGGGGTGAGATTTACGGTGTCCGGGATTTGACGTAGTCTAAGAAAAATTTCCGGGATGAACAGCCATGACAAATCAGTCAGCACCGGCGCAGCCGGTCAAGAAACCGGAGCGCAGTTCTACACCTTATCTTATCGGTATATTTGGTGCGGCCATGACAATCCTGATGGTTGTCATGATCGGTTCTATAAAAGACTTAAGGTCGGATCTCACAGTCCTCGATACGTCGCTGGTTACTCTTCAAGAGGAGATCGTAGCCAACCGTATTGCTGTGGTGAGCGAGGTCGCCGGCATCGATGATGGTATAGCCAGTTCGATAGGCGACCTGCGGACGGACGTCGCGGTTACCAACCAGCAGCTTCTGGGCATTGACCTGCATCTGTCGGCCATGCGTCAGGAACTGGCGCCGGCGACCGCCGAGTTCTCGCGTGACGTCGAGACGGTCGCGCCGGTCAACGATCGCAACACGCGCGACAAGTAGACTGAAGTTGAGACGCGCCTGAATCCGAGGCGCCGCGGGTCAGGTCGATGCAGAGGCGTCGCCCAAGACAGGGGCGGCTTCATCATAGGTCCGTTTGATACCCGCCTTCAGCGGGATCTGGGCCTGCCAGCCCAAGGCGCTCAGGCGTCCGACATCCAAGAGTTTCCGCGGCGTGCCATCCGGTTTGCCGCTGTCGTAAACAATTGTGCCCTCGAACCCCGCGATGTCGCCAATCATCGCGGCCAGCTCGGCGATCGAGATATCCTTGCCGGTGCCGATGTTGATGATGTCCGGCTCGTCATAGGCCTGCATCAAGAAGAGGCAAGCGTCGGCCAGATCGTCGACATGGATGAACTCGCGCTGCGGCCGGCCCGTGCCCCACACCACGACCTCATCGTCGCCGCGCCGGACGGCTTCGTGGAACTTGCGGATCAGGGCAGCCAGGACATGGCTGGTCTCCGGATCATAGTTGTCGCCCGGGCCGAACACGTTGGTCGGCTGGGTGCAGATGGCGTTGAAACCGTACTGCTGGCGATAGGCCTGACACATCTTGATGCCGGCAATCTTGGCGATGGCGTACCACTGGTTGGTCGGCTCCAAGGGGCCGGTCAGCAAATAGTCTTCCTTGATCGGCTGGGCGGCATCGCGCGGATAGATGCAGGATGAGCCTAGGAACAGCAGCTTCTCAGCCCCGCTGCGCCACGCCGCGTCGATGACGTTGGTCTGGATCGCCAGGTTGTCGCGGATGAAGTCGGCGGGATAGCTGTCGTTGGCCAGGATGCCGCCGACCTTGGCGGCGGCAAGGAACACGTGGCTCGGCCGCTCGGCCTCGAAAAAAGCCCGCACGGCCGCCTGGTCGGTCAGGTCGAGTTGACCGTGCGTCCGGGTGATCGGCGCGGCAAAACCTTCCGCCTGAAGGCGGCGAACGATCGCCTGGCCGACCATGCCGCGATGGCCGGCGACATAGATCCTGGCGTCCTTATCCATGAAGGGCGGTTAGGCCCTCGCCAACGAGACCGGCGTCGACCAGGGTGCGCTCGCGCCGCGCCAGTTCGTGGTCGGCCTCAGCCATCATGGCGACCAGGGTCTTGAAATCGGTCGTCGCGGTCCAACCCAGCTTGTCCTTGGCCTTGGCGGCGTCGCCTTCCAGATGATCGACCTCGGTCGGGCGCAGATAACGCTCATCGAACGCGACATAGTCCTGCCAGTCGAGACCGGCCTGCTCAAAGGCTGCCTCCAGGAAGTCGCGGACCGAATAGGACCGGCCGGTCGCCACGACGAAGTCGTCCGGCGTGTCGTGCTGCAGCATGCGCCACATGGCATCGACATAGTCGCCGGCAAATCCCCAGTCGCGCCGGGCATCCAGATTGCCGAGGTAGAGTTTTTCCTGCAGCCCTTCGCGAATACGCCCGACCGCCCGGGTGATCTTGCGGGTGACGAAGGTCGCGCCGCGTCTGGGCGATTCGTGGTTGAACAGAATGCCGTTGGTGACGAACAGGCCATAGGCTTCGCGGTAGTTCCTGGCGTGCTCGTGCGCCGCGACCTTGGCGGTCGCATAGGGGCTGCGCGGCTGAAAGGGTGTCGCTTCGCTCTGGCGCGCCGGTGCGTCGCCGAACATTTCCGAAGATCCGGCCTGATAGAGGCGGACATCGCGGCCCGTGCGCCCGACATAGTCGCGCAGGCACTCCAAGAGCCTGAGCGCGCCCATGGCGACCACGTCGACGGTGTATTCGGGCTCGTCGAACGAGACGCGGACGTGGGACTGGGCGGCCAGGTTGTAGATCTCGTCAGGCTCGACCGCTTCGATGATGCGGCGCAGCGCGGTGCCGTCGGTCATGTCGCCATAATGGCCGAACAACCGGGCGTCCGGGTCGTGGGGGTCGCGGTAAAGGTGCTCGATACGGCCGGTGTTAAACATGCTGGCGCGCCGGATGATGCCGTGGACGTCATACCCCTTGGCGATCAGCAGTTCGCTCAGATAAGAGCCGTCCTGGCCCGTGATCCCGGTAATGAGAGCGCGGCGTCTACGCTCAGCTGCGGCCATGGTCACCCTTCTCCCGGTAATCCCGTCGTTTGGTCCCCTTGCGGAGCCGATGAACGCTGTTTCCTGGCCCTTGTCAAGCGGTCACCGGGGGAAACGCCCGGCGATTGCGGGCCAGTCCATGGTTACGGGCATCTACCTACCATGGAGGGGGCTGATTGCCCCTCAACGCCGCAGGACTTATATCTCCCCTGTTATGCTGCGAACCCTGTTTCGATCGACGAGCAAGGCCGTGGAGCCGACCGTCGCGCCCGCCGACACGGTGGTCTACGCGATCGGGGACATTCATGGCTGCCCGGACCTCTTGGACACCCTGCATGGCCGTATCCTCGATCATGCGGCCGCATTGGGCGTTTCGCGCAAGGTCGTCGTCTATCTGGGCGACTATGTCGATCGCGGCCAGGATTCGCGCGGCGTCATCGATATGCTGATCAAAGGTCCGCTGCCCGGCTTCGAGAGCGTTTTTCTGAAGGGCAATCATGAAGACGCCATGCTGAAGTTCCTCTCCGACAGCTCGATCGGCCCGGGCTGGATGGGTTTCGGCGGTGACATGACCTTGCTCAGCTATGGCGTTGATCCCCAAAGCCTGCCGGCGGCACAAACCGACGGACTGGCGTTTATGCAAGGCCAGCTGGTGAAGAACCTGCCGACCAGCCACAAGCAGTTCCTCGAGAACCTCGTCTTGAGCCATAGCGAAGGCGACTACTTCTTCGCCCATGCCGGGGTCAGGCCCGGCGTGCCGTTGGACGGCCAGCGGCCCGAAGACCTGATCTGGATCCGCGACGCCTTCCTGGAGTGCGCTCAGCCGTTCGGCAAAGTCGTCGTGCACGGCCATTCCATACGCCTGGAGCCGGAGTTCCGGCGCAACCGCATCGGCATCGATACCGGCGCGGTCTTTACCGGTGTGCTGACTTGTTTGGCCCTATGGGGCGAAGAACGGGATGTCCTCCAGACCGGCTGACCCACGCGTTGGCGACGACGGTATCTGGCGCGATTTGCGTGTCGCAGCCGGCAGCTTGCGCGACCGCCCGGTCCTGTTCCTGGATCGCGACGGCGTTATCGTCGAAGAGGTAACCTATCTGCATCGCCCCGGCGACGTCTGCCTGATCGATGGCGTTGCCAGCTTGATTGCCCACGCCGTGCAGTCTGGGGCCGGCGTTGTGGTCGTCACCAACCAGTCCGGTGTCGGCCGCGGCCTTTATGGCTGGGCCGATCTGGCGGCGGTCGAAGACGAAATTGCGCGGCGTCTGGCTGAGGACGACGCGGCGGTTCAGGCCGTTTTCGCTTGCCCGTTCCATACCGACGCCCGTCCACCCTATGACACAGACGATCACCCAGCGCGCAAGCCTAATCCCGGTATGCTGTTGATGGCGGCGGCGTTGTTGGATCTCGACCTCGCGCGATCGTGGATTATCGGCGATCGCGCGACGGATCTCATGGCTGCCAGCCGGGCAGGCCTGGCCGGTGGTCTGCTGCTGGGCCAAGGCTATGACGATGGTGAGGCAGAACGCGCCTTGTCGCTCGATAAAGACGGGTTCCAGGCGCGCCGGATCGACCACTTGGACCAAACGATTGACCACATCGCCTGGTTGGGCGGGGCAGCTTGACCGGGTCCCTTCCGGGGTCTATGCGGGAAGCACCGGGAGGGAAAACGGTTTATGGACATCGAGCGGTTCTTCGACGCCGAGCTGGCGCAGCATAAGGAAGTCGCCGCGGCGACCGGCGCCGAACTGGCCGCGCCGTTCCGACGATTGGTCGATATCGCCGTCGCCAGTATCAAGGCCGACGGGAAGCTGCTGTTTTTTGGCAATGGCGGCAGCGCTGCCGACGCCCAGCACCTGGCGACCGAACTCACCGTCCGCTATGTCGACAACCGTACAGCCATTGCTGCAATCGCGCTGACCACGGACACCTCGGCGTTGACCGCGATCGGCAACGACCTGGGTTTCGAACACCTGTATGCCCGCCAGATCGAAGCGCTGGGCCGTGCCGGGGACGTCGCCATCGGCATCTCGACATCCGGCCGCAGCGCCAATGTCAAACTGGCGCTGCGCCAAGCCCAGGATATGGGCCTGACCGCGGCCGCCCTGACCGGCAGCGGCGGCGGCGAACTGGTCGGCTTGGCCGATCCGCTGCTGATGGTGCCGTCGACGGTCACCGCGCGCATCCAGGAGATGCACATCATGCTCGGTCAGATGCTGTGCGGTGCGCTGGAGATCGAGCTCGGGCTGGCCGAGGATCCGCACCCGTGATCTTGGTGACAGGCGGCGCCGGTTTCATCGGCTCGAACATCGTTGCGGGCCTCGCGGAGACCACCAACAGTCCGATCACCGTTGCCGACGCCGTCAATGACGATCACCGTCGCGCCAACATCGCCAAGCGCAATATTGCCGATGTCATTGAACCCGATCAGATCATGCCGTGGCTGAAGGGCCGCGGCGATGTCGAAGCGGTCATTCATATGGGCGCGGTGTCGTCGACAACGGAAACGGATGTCGATCTGATCCTGCGGTCCAACGTTTGGTTGTCGCTCGCCTTGTGGGACTGGTGCGCCGAGCATGGTGTCCCGTTGATCTATGCGTCATCGGCGCAGGTCTATGGCGATGGCGAACTGGGTTTTGTCGACGATCAATCGATGGCCGCGCTTGAGCAGCTTCGTGCGATCACGCCCTATGGCGCCAGCAAGTTGTTGTTCGACCAGCTGGTCATGCGTGAGGTCGGCATGGATCATAAGACGCCGCCGCAATGGGTCGGTCTGCGTTTCTTCAATGTCTACGGTCCCAACGAATACCACAAGGGCGACCAGCGCAGCGTCATCGTCAAGGCCTACCCGGACCTGGCGGCAGGCGGCCCGATGCGGCTCTTCAAGTCCTACCGCGACGACTATCCCGACGGTGGTCAGACGCGTGACTTCATCCATGTGCAGGACTGCGTCGACGTCGTTGCGTGGTTGCTCAAGCATCCCGACGTCAGCGGCCTCATTAACGTTGGAACCGGCCAGGCGCGCACGTGGTTGGACCTGGCGCATGCCATGTTTGCCGCGCTCGACCGCGAACCCCGGATCGAGTTCATCGAGATGCCTGATATCCTGCGCGGCCGCTATCAGTACGCGACCGAGGCGGACATGACGAAACTGCGGGATGCCGGCTACACGAAATCGTTTATCAGTCTCGAAGCCGGTGTCGGCGACTACGTCAAAAACTACCTGGCTGCGGACGACGCCTACCGATGACGGACACGAGCTACATTCTTGGAATCGATCAGGGCACGACCAGTTCCCGTGCGGTGTTGTTCGATGCCGAAGCCAGTCCGGTCACCATGGCCCAGATCGAGTTTCCGCAATACTTTCCTGCCGACGGCTGGGTCGAACACGATCCCACCGACCTCTGGCAATCGGTCACGGCGGTTGCTCGCCAGGCGCTGGAACGCGCGAACGTCGAAGCCGCAGAGGTCGCGACCATCGGCATTACCAACCAGCGCGAAACGACGCTGGTATGGGATCGAGCATCCGGCAAGGCGATCCATAACGCCATAGTCTGGCAGGACCGGCGCACGGCGGACCGTTGCGCGGAACTGCATGAGGGTGGACACAGCCGCCTCGTTCACGACAAGACGGGCCTGGTGATCGACCCCTATTTCTCCGGCACCAAGATTGCGTGGATCCTGGACAACGTGCCGGGCGCCCGCGAAGCGGGTGAGCGTGGTGATCTGGCGTTCGGCACGGTCGACAGTTTTCTGATCTGGCGGCTGACCGGCGGCGCCGTGCACGCGACCGACGCGACCAACGCCTCACGCACCATGCTGTTCAACATCCACGATCAGACATGGGACGATGAGCTGCTTGAATTGATCGGCGTGCCGCGCGCCATGTTGCCGGAGGTCAAGGACTCAGCCGATAACTTCGGCACGACGCTCCCCGACATCCTGGGCGGCGCCATCGGCATCGGCGGCGTGGCTGGCGACCAGCAGGCGGCGACCGTCGGTCAGGCCTGTTTTGAGCCGGGCATGGTCAAGAGCACCTATGGCACCGGTTGTTTTGTACTCGCCAACACAGGCCCGGACGCCATGGCCTCGCAGAACCGGCTGTTGACCACCGTCGCCTATCGGCTGGCGGGTAAGACGACCTATGCGCTGGAAGGCAGCATCTTTACCGCCGGCGCGGCCGTGCAGTGGATGCGCGACAAGGTCGGTCTCTTCATAGACGCCAGCGAAACGGCGGCACTCGCCGCATCGGTCGAGAACAGCGGCGGCGTCTATCTGGTGCCCGCATTCACCGGTCTGGGCGCACCGTTCTGGGATGCGGATGCACGAGGCGCGCTGTTGGGGCTGACGCGTGACGCCAGCATGGCCCATATCGTGCGCGCCGCTCTTGATGCCGTGTGTTACCAAACCCGCGACCTGATGGGGGCGATGGCGGCCGATGGCGCGACGCCGGCGGCGCTGCGGGTCGACGGCGGCATGACGGCGAACGATTGGCTGATGCAGCATCTGGCCGACATGCTCGACCTGCCGGTCGAGCGTCCGACCATTCCCGAGACCACCGTGCTGGGCGCGGCCTATTTGGCGGGACTGCAGTGCGGCATGTTTGCATCGCTCGACGATATCGCCGGGCGTTGGCGGCGCGATGCCCGTTATGACCCCGCGCTTGATCCCGACGAACGCGACCGGCTTTACGCCGGCTGGCAGCGTGCCGTCGAACGTGTGCTGACCAAATGATCATCAAAAACACCATCAGGAGAGTGCGACCATGACCCGTCCAGCCCCGGAGAACGTCACCAAGATCACCTGCGTCGGTTCGGGCACCATCGGCAGTGGCTGGGCCGCGTGGTTTCTGGCTCAGGGCAGGGACGTCACCATGACCGACCCGGCGCCGGACGCCGAAGCCAAGGCGCGCGTCAACATCGATCAGGCGTGGCCCTATCTTGAGGAACTTGGTCTGAAACCGGGCGCCAGCCGCGATCGGCTTTCGTTCGAACCGGATCTCGCCAAGGCCGTCGCCGAGGCAGAGTTCATTCAGGAAAGCGCGCCCGATCGCGAACAGCTCAAGATCGATCTGTTCGCCGAAATCGACGCGGCCGCGCCCGACGACACGGTGATCGCCAGTTCCAGCTCGGCCTTCCTGCCGACCAGTCTGCAGTCAAAGTGCCGGCATCCGGAGCGCGCCATCATCGGCCACCCATTCGTGCCGTCTTATCTGGTTCCGTTGGTCGAAGTCGTCGGTGGCGAGAAGACGGCACCGGAGGTGCTGACATGGTCGCACGCCTTCTATGAGGCCGCGGGCAAGAAGGCGATGACGTTAAAGAAAGAGATCGAAGCCTATGTCGCCAACCGCCTGCAGCACGTCATTTTCCAGGAAGCATCCAGTCTGGTCGCCCAAGGCATCTGCGGTTTCGAAGACATTGATACCGCGATGAGCTACGGGCCCGGCATGCGCTGGGCTTTTGCCGGACCGGTGATGTGCTATCACCTGGGCGGTGGCAAGGGCGGCGTGCGCCACATGATCGATCACTTCGGTTGGACCGGCGAAGAAAAGGACAAGCAGGCGCTGATCGCCTCGGTCGATGCGATGGTGGGTGACGCGTCGGTGCCGACCCTGGAGGCTTGGCGCGATGCCAACCTGGTCGCGATGCTGAAGGCCCTTCAGCCGCCGCCTCAATCCGACTGACCGGCTTCGCTTTGACCGACGCCGGCGAACACGTACTGAGGCAGACGTGGCAGCGCGCTGTGCCGGCGCTCAGTGCTGATCAAGACCGGCTGCGCGATGTGCTGGCTCAGGTCGTTCCAGCCGCGACGCTGCGCGATGTCGCTCCCTTGTCCGGCGGTCTGGCCAACACGAACCTGCGTTTGTCGTTGAACGGGGAACCGCGTGATCTGGTTCTGCGCCTCTACCAACGCGACCCCCAACAAATGATGAAAGAGGCGGCGATCGCAGCACGCTTGATAGGCCGCGTCCCGGTCGCCGCGTTCCTTCATGTCGAACCGGATCCGCAGCAGCTTGGCGCGCCCTTTGCGCTGCTCGAATGGGTTGATGGTGTCACGCTGGACAGCGTGTTGCCGGAGCTTGATGCCGAACAACTCGACGCAGTCGGTGAGACGCTCGGCCGGTTGCTGGCGACGATGCATGGCGAACATTTTTCGGAAGCGGGTTTTCTGGACGGCACGCTCCACGTTTGCGAGCCCATCGAAACCGGCGGTGCCGGTTTGATCGACTTCTGTACCCATTACATCGCGGATAGCCACGTGCGAACACGTTTGGGCAAAACGCGGTTACGTAGACTCCAAGAGTTTGTCGAGCAGCACGCCCACAGACTTGATGCATGGCGGGGTAAGCCCTGCCTCACCCATGGTGACTTCGGCGGATCGAACATTCTGGTATCCCTGCACGACAAGCAGGTTGGTGTCGCGGCGGTCCTTGATTGGGAGTTCGCGTTCGCAGGCTCGCCGTTCTTCGATCTCGGAAATCTGACGCGCGCACCGCTCGGCGACAGCGCCGAATTCAGTTTGGCCCTGGAACGTGGCTACCGCGATGTCGACAGTGATCTACCCGGGACGTGGCAAGACTTGGCTCGTTTGGTCGATCTCACGGCATGGATTGATTTTGCCGCCAGGCCGGCCATCCCAGACTCGGTGCTCGAAACCGCCCACGTTGTCATCGACACAACCATAGGCGATGCGAACGGCTAGCTCGCCGGGACAATATCGCAAACAAGCGCGGTCGCCGGTTCGTCACCTTTGTTCCAGATCCAGTGAACGGTACTTTCGTCTTCGACGATGCCGTTCGGGTCGTCGGCGGCATACACGATCTCGCCGTCTGGGCGGCCTTCGGTCCACGCGCCCGACAAGACCTTGACCAGCCCCGGACGGGTCGCATGATCGTGCTGGGCAATCTGGCCGCCGGGTTCAATGGTGATTTCACGCAGTTGCAGCACGTAACCGCTTAGACCTATCTGCGCGCTCATTGACGTCTCCGAGACAAGGCCAACGGCGTCGACGGTGAGACCTATGTGCTCCGTCGGCGGTGCAATTTCGGCAACACCTTTGCCGCCGATAAAGCCGAGTGTAAGACCAAGGGCGGTAGATAGAGCGGCTATGACCGCCATGTTCGATCCGCGGTTTCGAGTCCTGGTTGCGATCATGAACGCCTCCCCTGCTTGGATTGAACCTGGCAGCAGACTAGGATTGTGGTTCCACGAGCGGCAAACGATCATGTTTCATTGCCGCATGAATGGGATTCACGTCTGATGAGACGCAATCTTCCACCATTTGCGGCTATTCGCGCGTTTGAGGCGGCCGCGCGGCACCAAAGTTTCAAGTCGGCCGCCGAAGAGCTCCATCTCACCCAGTCGGCGATCAGTCACCAGGTGAAGGGGCTCGAGGAGTTCCTTGGCGTTTCCCTGTTTCACCGGAGTGGGCATGGCGTCGAGCTGACGCCATGCGGTTCCGACTACGTCGCCGAAATCTCGTGTATTCTCGATCGCTTGTCGACGTCCACCGAGTGCATCACCGGTGTCTCGACGTCGGGCGTTCTCAAGGTTCGTATGACGCCAGGGTTCGCAAGCCGCTGGCTGACGCCGCGCTTGTCGCGGTTTTCGGCATCCTACCCGGGTATCATCGTTGAGATCAGCACCACGGCCGAACCATTTCGGTTTCCCGATGATGATACCGACGTGCTGATACAGTACGGCAAAGAGCCGGCTGACGGTTTTCGGGTCGAACCGTTCATGGCGTCGGGCCGGGTACCCGTCTGCAACCCAAGCATACTGAAGGACGCTCCGACGATCAGAACACCGGGCGACCTGTTGAAGCTAACACTGCTGCGCGATCTGGTGGGCGATGACTGGTCTGCGTGGTTTGCGTGCGCCAAAGCCAAAATGCCTGCGAACATGGATGGGCCGCTCTTCGAGCACTGTGAGTTGACGTTGCGTGCCGCTGAGGAGGGGCAAGGTGTCGCCTTGGGGTATACCGCCTTGATTGGCCGAGCGTTGGCCGACGGCCGATTGACGCGGTTGTTCGAGTTGGAGACGGCTCCAAAGGTAATCTATTCGCTGACCTGTCCGGAGGCGTGGGTCAATCATCCGCGTATCGCCGCGTTCCGGAACTGGATCACAGAGGAGGTCTCACGGGAATCCGAGGCCGAGCGGCTCATGTGAGATAGCGGCCAGCGAGCGGCCATGTCGCTGCCGTGCGATGCCATTCCAAGACTGGTCGAGAGAAATTCAGCTTCAGGTCGGCTGTCGATAGATGGACGTCTCCGTCGGCGGCCCATCAGTCAAAACGCGACCGGTCTCCGTCATGTGGATCAGGTGAGCCAGCACGGAGCGGCGCGCGGCGGGATGCAGACGCGGATGCACGTCGGCATACATGACCTCTACCATATCCGCGATGGTGTGTGTGCCTGACCCGATCTGCTGCATGATCTGAGCCTCGCGCGCCAAACGGTGGTCAATCAAGGCACGCACATGGGCCGCCGGATCGGTGATCGCGGGACCGTGGGTCGGGTAGTAGATGCGATCGTCGCGGGAAAGCAGCAATTCCAAACTTTTCATGTAGGCCGCCATGTCGCCGTCGGGCGGCGAGACGACCGTTGTCGACCAGCCCATCACGTGATCACCGCTGAAGAGCGCGCTTTCTTCACGCAAGCCAAAGCATATGTGGTTCGACGTATGGCCGGGTGTGAAAACCGCTTCGACCGACCATCCGCTACCTTCGATCACATCGCCATGGCGGATCTCGTGGTCGGGCGCGAAATCGTGGTCGGCGCCTTCCTCGACGACGATGCCGGGTTCCGGCCGGCCGGAACCGTGCGGACCGAAAGCCCATGTTTCGGCGCCTGTCGCCTGCTTCAGCAAGGCCGCACCCGGCGAATGATCCATGTGGGTGTGGGTCACCAGCTGGTGGGTCACGGTCTCGCCGTCGAGCGCCGCCAGAACGGCATCGATGTGCCGGGGGTCGGCAGGCCCGGCGTCGACGACGGCAACGTCGCCGCGGCCAATGATGTAGGTGCCGGTGCCGTGATAGGTGAAGGCCGATGGGTTGTCGGCGACGACACGGCGGACCAGCGGCGAAATCTGCGTCACCTGGCGATAGGCGACGCTCTCCTCAAAGACGAAGGGGACAGCGGACATGGGCGGCAGCCTAGCGGCTGCCACCCGCATCCGTCATCCCATGAAGTGTTTGTTTGCTTCGCCCTGTTTCGGCCGTTGGGCCTCGACCTGCAGGTCGATCTCCTCAATGTCGCCGACACTGCCGGCGCCATAGGTCATGCCGAAATCGTTGCGATCGATGCTGGTCGTCGCGAAGTACCCGACGATCTCGACCGTGTCGTCCCAGGGGTAGCTGCCGGTGCCGTTGAACGTGGCATCCAAGGTCACCTCCCTCGTGACGCCCAACAGGACGAGGACGATGACACCCGTCGGCCATAGCTCGCCGAGTGCCCGCTCGCCGCCGATCCACAATATCGCGGCGACGCCGGCGAGCGCAGCCACAACCCGCACGGCAGGTGATGGCAGACGGGCCAGGTCAACAACCAACCCGACGACGGCGGCCAGAACGAGGATGTAGAACATCTTGCGGTTCGCGCCGGCAGGCGGAAAGTCCGGTATGCCAAAGGTCACGCCATAGGCCGCCAACACGCCCAAGGCGATGGCCAACGCAGCAACCTTGCGGCCCCAGTCGGGGCCGCCGATCAGGCGAATCAATCCCGTGCCGGCCAGACTCACCAGCAGTGGGACGATCGCGGTTTGGACGATCGGATTGGCTAACGAGAACACGTTCCCCCGACGTTATCGGCTGCCCCCAGCGCGCAACAAACAAAGTCGCGCTTGGGCGTGGTCGAGTAACATGATGGTGAGACCGCGTGATCGGCGGCTCGGCTCAGGGCGCGCTGCGCACGGGCTTGTTGTCGATGGGCGGAATGTTGGCGAGGTAGGCGATAAGGGCGGCCGCGTCTTCGTCGCTCAACGCTCTCGTCGAATTGCGCACGACTTCGGCCATGCCGCCGCCGACCGCGTCGCCGTCCGGCAACAGCCCGGCACGCAGCAAGAGCATCATGTCGAGTTCGGACCAGGAGCCGATGCCAGTCGCGATGTTGGGCGTGATGTTGGGCACCAGATCGCCATCAGGCCCTTCTCCGTTGCCTGCCAAGTAGAGATCCGCGTCCGTGCCGCCCAGCCAGGTGCGCGGCGTATGACAGGCGCCGCAATGGCCAAGCGCGTCGACCAGATAACGTCCGCGGTGCCAGGTCGCGTCGTGCTCGGGATCGGCAGCTTCAGGGCCTGCTTCGAAATAAAGCATGCGCCAGAAGAACAGCAGGAAGCGCATGTCGAAGGGGAAGTCTAAATCGTGGTCGGCGACGGCGTTGTCGCTGGCCGGCTGTGCCATGAGGTAGGCATAGAGATCGGCAACGTCCTGGTCCGCCATCCGGGTGAAGTAGTCATAAGGAAAGGACGGGTAATAGGCCGTGCCGTCTGGTCCGATGCCGTCACGCAGCGCGCGGTCGAACTCCGCCGACGTCCAGCCGCCGATACCGTGATCGGGGTCGGGCGTGATGTTCGGCGTGACGAACGCGCCGAAGTCGGTGTTCAGTACCCGTCCGCCGGCCAGAGGCGCGCCGCCATTGGCCACATCTGTGTGACAGCCAAGGCAGCCGGCGAGCTGAAACACATAGGCACCGCGCTCGGCATCGCCATCGGGCAGGTCCTGCGCCCAAGCGACCGGACTGGCACATACCAGGGAGATCCAAAAGACGAGAGCGACCCACCGTGGCCGCCCGCGCCGGACGTACTCACTCAACGATGATCTAATCCAGCTTCTGGCGGAATGTCTGATGACACCCTCCACAACCTTCGGTACCGACAATCTCGAATTGACCGGCAATAGCATCCGCGTTGCCGTTATCCGCGAGTTCCTTCAGTTTCAGCGCCTCGAGCTCAAGGGTATCGGCGTCGCCGACAAACTCGTCCCACTTCTCCCAGATCACCGGCTTGGCGCCGTTCTCGGGATCGGTGACATCGGTCATGCTGGTGCCTTCGGGAAACAGGTCGGGTATTTTCATGGCGTTCTGGGCCAGTGTCGCGGCAGCCGCCGAAACGTCATCCAGTGTGCCGACGCCGGCCTGCGCGTAGCCGCCGATCGTCTTCATCGCGTTGCCGTTCTCTTTCATCAGTTCCTGGCGCTCTTTGATGATGGCGCCGGGGTCCTGCGCCTGGGACATCTCCCCGGCCAAGACGAGACCGCCGGCAGCGATTACGGCAGCAGCCGAAAGCATTACAATTGAGCGAAAACGCATGATGTCTGATCCCTCCCTTATTGAGCGCTCGTTACCAGAACAAGCTACTCCGCAGGTTACGTATGCCGATGCTTGAAGGCTATCACGTTGGCGTGAAGGCGTTTGAACGATTGAGTCCCCGTCACCGGCCGCGCGATCGGTTCTGGGAGGTGTGGAGATTAGAAAATCTAGGGATAGTTACGATTATTCCTCATTTGCGGGATTGCTTGTCGATGCCTAGGTTAAGCGCACTCCGCCGATTCCACGATGTGCTTAGTGCGACCGCGAATGCCGCCTCGCGATGCCTAAGATGAACGAAACTAGGAAGACGGCTGTCGAGGACACCCAGTTATGACGACGCAGATCGTCACCGCCAACCGTCTAGACGACGGCGCGGTGGTCTATTTGAGCGCTGATGGACATTGGACCGAAACGGTTGGCTGTGCCCGTCTTAGCAACGAACCGGACGAGGCCGATACCTTGCTTGCCGTTGCCGGCCAGGCAGTCGCCGACGGCTTGATTGTCGAAGCCTATCTGATTGCGGTCGCGGTCGAGAACGGTGTGGTGCGCCCGGTTCACATCAAGGAAGTGATCCGCGCCACCGGGCCGACGACCCGGTTGGACCTGGGCAAGCAGGCGAACACGCAAACGGCCGCCGCCTAAAACAACAGAAGACAGGGAGCGGCCATGTACCGCTACGACGAATTCGACCACACACTGGTGGCGGAACGGGTCAGCCAGTTCCGTGGCCAGGTCGCGCGCCGGGTTGCCGGTGACCTGACGGAGGAGGAGTTCAAGCCGCTCAGGCTGATGAACGGCCTCTATCTGCAGCTCCATGCCTATATGCTGCGCGTCGCCATCCCCTATGGCGTTCTGTCATCGCTGCAGATGCGCAAGCTCGCCCATATCGCCCGGGTCTACGACAAGGGCTACGGCCATTTCACGACGCGCCAGAACATCCAGTACAACTGGCCCAAGCTGCCCGACGTTCCGGACATCCTGGACGAACTGGCCGAGGTCGAGATGCACGCCATTCAGACCAGCGGCAACTGCATCCGCAACGTCACGGCCGACCAGTATGCCGGCGTCGCCGGCGACGAGATCGAGGACCCGCGCATTTACGCTGAGATCATGCGCCAGTGGTCGACCCTGCATCCGGAGTTCTCGTTCCTGCCGCGCAAGTTCAAGATCGCGATCACCGGCGCGCCTAACGACCGGGCCGCGGTCAAGGTGCACGATATCGGCCTGCGCATGGTGCGCAACGAGGCCGGCGAGCCGGGTTTCGAGGTGCTGGTCGGTGGCGGTCAGGGCCGCACGCCGATGATCGCCTACACGGTGCGCGACTTCCTGCCCAGCCGACACCTCTTGAGCTATCTCGAAGCCATTCTGCGTGTCTATAACCAGCTTGGCCGGCGCGACAACAAGTACAAGGCACGGATCAAGATCCTGGTGCACGAGACCGGCGCCGAGAAGTTCACGGCGCTGGTGGAAGACGAGTGGGCCCAAATCAAGGACACGTCGCTGACATTGCCAGAGGCGGAGATCGCGCGCATCGAGGCTTACTTCGCGCCGCCGGACTACGACACGCTGGACGACGTATCGCCGGAGCTGGACGCCTGGCGCGGCGACGACCGTGACTTCGATCTTTGGGTCCGCGCCAATGTCGCCGAACACAAGGTGCCTGGTTATGCGATCGCCAACATCTCGCTTAAGCCGATCGGCGGCACGCCGGGCGACGCGACGGCTGAGCAGATGGACGCCGTGGCGGATCTCGCCGACCGGTTCTCGCTCGGCGAAATCCGTGTCAGCCACGAGCAAAATCTGGTGCTCGGCGACGTCAAGAAGCGCGACCTCTATGCGCTCTGGCAAGAGCTGAAGGTCCACGATCTGGCGACGGCCAATCTCGGCCTCATCTCCGACATGATCACATGCCCCGGTCTCGACTACTGCTCGCTCGCCAACGCGCGTTCGATTCCGATCGCGCAGGAGATCAGCGAGCGCTTTGCAGACCTCGAACGTCAGCACGACATCGGCGAACTGAAACTCAAGATCTCCGGCTGCATCAACGCCTGCGGCCATCACCATGTCGGCCACATCGGTATTCTGGGCGTCGACAAAAAGGGCGTCGAACACTACCAGATCACGCTGGGCGGCAATGCCGACCAGAACGCGGCCATCGGCAAGATCGTCGGACCCGCTTTCTCAGGCGACGATGTCACCGATGCCGTCGAGACCATTGTCGAGACCTACCTGGACATTCGCGCCGACGGCGAGAGTTTCCTGGAGACCTATCAGCGCGCCGGCCTCGAGCCGTTCAAGGAGAGGCTCTATGCCGCTCATTAAGGATGGCGATCTGATCGACGACCCGTGGCTCAGGGTCGCCGACGATCAGGACCTGCCCGACGGTCCCGTGATCATCACGCTCGAACGTTGGCAGGGAGCCGCCGCCGACGTTGCCGCCCACAACGGACCTCTGGGTGTTGTTCTGTCAAGCGACCAGTCGCCCGACTTGATCGCCGACGACCTCGGCCGTTTCGATCTCATTGCGCTGGACTTCCCGGCGTTCACGGATGGGCGCGCCTATTCCTATGCCCGCCTGTTGCGCGAACGTTTGGGCTTCAAAGGCGAAATTCGCGCCGTCGGCAACGTGTTGCGCGATCAGGTCGCATTCATGGTGCGTTGCGGTTTCGATGCGTTCGACATGGCCGATGCCAACGCGGCCGAGGCTTTCAAACAGGCACTCGCAGAAGTCTCCGTCACCTATCAACCGGCAGGTGACGCACGACGCCCCGCCATGGCGCTTCGTCAGGGGTAAGGGAAAACCGGCCTCCGACAACTGGCCGGCGAGATGGTTTGCCACTTCGACGGCAACGTGCCGACCGCTCAGAAACGCGCCGTCGCAAGTCTGGACAAACGGACCGGCGACGGCCTCGCCTGCAAAGCAGATCCGGTCACCGACCGCGCGCGCAAGTCCGCGCCTCTGTTAACAGACAGCCAGGCGACATGGCTGTGGCGAAGTTAACGCTGGGACAGGTTGTCTTCGCGGTGCCCTTTATTCTGTGGCGCTTGTGTCGTGGTGACACAACTGAGCGCGGCGGCTACATCACTTTGGGTCTAGCGTTAATCTTTTGCATTGCCGGCGCGCTCTATCAGGTCCGTGCACTGCCCCGTACCGAAATTGTTCTAATTCTCATTTGGTCGGTGGTGATCGTTGCCTTCGTCCGCTTAGCCGGGCGTCTCGATACCCTATCGAACCGCGTGCTGATAGGCGGGGTCGGCTCGGTCGTTCTATTGTTGGGTCATATCATCGCGGCGATCTTCATGATGCTTGCTGATGCAGAGGCAGATGCCGAGACCAGTGTCGATGCTTGTAGCTGACGTTCGGCGGGAGACGTTCCCAGCGATGCCGACATTGATAGCGCGGTGCTGACCTCTATCTATCCGGATCCTGAGATCGCGTGGCGTACCGGCTATGCCGTTATTGCTGCGCCTAACCACCGCATGGAGCACGGCATCGTCGACGCACATCGTGCGTTTCTTGCCGAGCCGTCGATTACCAAGGACATGCTGGCGACGCGCAACGTCGGCCTGGTGATCTTGTTCACGGCATAAAACGGCAAGGGCGGGCACGACTGGTACATCAAGGAGGGCGGACCACAGAGCCTCTACGGTCGATTGGCCGCCGGCGATCCACCTTCATGGGCCGTGCGGCTTTGCGCCGAGGACTCGCGACTCGACCGTTTCCTCGTCTACAGCGCGCCCTAATGCGCAGGTTGTGCGGTGTTCGTTAACGCCATTAACCAAATCTGTATGTCAATGCTGTGACCGCGGTCACTGCGTGAGGGGTCGCGACCCATAAGCGACCGGCGATTGTGTCTCGCGTCACTGTCAGATCACCCGACCCGCTGACATGCTACTGCACGATGGCTGGGAAGCCGAACTGGAACGCTTCTTGCACTGGTGGCACACATGTACCGAATTGCAACATGGTATCGAGAACGCGTACGGCGCTTGGTCAAAGACCGCTCCGGTGTTGCCGCGATGGAGTTTGTTCTCGTGGCACCCGTTTTTTTCTTCCTGATCTTTGCCATTCTGGAGACGTCGCTGCTGTTCCTTACGGCAACTGTGATGAACGGCGAGGTGTCAGCCGCAGCTCGTTCGATCCGTACGGGCAATCTGCAGATGGAAGACGAACCGGAAGACGCTTTCTATGAACTGCTTTGTTCGAACCTCGACAACGTCCTGGATTGCGACAAGGTCATTGTCGATATCCGGACCTATGAGGACTTCGACGACATGACGTTCGACGAGTACTTGAACGAAGAAGGCGAAGCCGAAGGCAACCAGTTCGACATCGGCGAGGCCGGCGAAGTGGTGTTGGTTCGTATCGCCTACAAGTATCAGATCATTACACCGTTCCTCGCCAAGTTCCTGGTCCCGCCGGGTCAGGACACGCTCATGCTGCAGGCTGCGGCAGCGTTCCAGAACGAACCGTTCCAGAGCCTATTCTAGGTGGAAGCGACATGACAAAAACCAGCAGACTTTTGGCCCTTTGGCGCGACCGGCGCGGCGTCGCTGCATCGGAATTCGCGCTGATCCTGCCGGTCTTGATATTGCTTCTGTTTGGCACAGCAGAGCTTGGGTACTTGCTCCTGTTGGATAAGAAGATTACCTCCGGCGCGCAGACAGCCGCTGACTTGGTTGCGCAACAGAAGTCTGTTTCACCCGGCGACGTCAACAACATCTTTCGCGCTGTTGACAGCATTCTTGAACCTTACACGTCAGTCGGCGCGGCCTATACCGTCGCCAGTCTGGTTGCCGATGATGACGGGACCGTCACGATCGATTGGCAGCGCAATCGTGGCGGCGAAGACATTGAAGAGCTTGAACTCCCCGAAGGTTTGTTGAGCGAAAACGACAGTGTCGTCGTTGCTCTGATTTCCTACAACTACAAGCCGGTGTTCGGTGAGCTGATCCTCGGGCCGTTCACCATCAGTGACATGGCTTATCTGCGCCCGCGCACCACAATCGCGGTCGAACTCAACAATTAGGCCAGTCAAATGCCATGACCATTCCGATGACGAGTGCAACGGACGCACATAGACAGGATGAGATCATGCTTACTCACGACAAAGCGACAGTCTTAAGAAACTGGATGACGACGATGACTTGGTTTTGTTGGGTGCCGTGGCGGCACCTGGTCAAAGAGCGCTCTGGCGCCGTAGCCGTGGTCTTTGCCCTGGCGCTGGTGCCGCTCTGTCTGGCTGGCGGCGCCGCCATCGACATGGGCCGTGCTTACCTCGTTAAGTCTAGGCTGGGTTATGCGCTTGACGCTGCGGGATTGGCTGCTGGTGGCGCGACCGAGTTGAGCAACGACGAGCTTGAAGAACTGATGTTGTCCTATTTCGAGGCGAACTACCCGGCCCAGGAGATGGGTGTCGCGGCCGAGCCTGAGATGGACATCTCGGATGATGAAGTCCGGCTAAGCGCGACGGCGACACTCAATACGACACTGATGAGTGTCGTCGGCATTGATGACATCACGGTTTCCGCGACAACGATCATCGTTCGCGAGTCGAAAGGTCTTGAAGTCGCGCTGGTGCTCGACAACACAGGCTCCATGGGCACCACGAAGATGAACAATCTGAAGAGTGCGGCACGAAGCTTCCTGGACATTCTGTTTGGCACCAATGCCGAGAGCGACCTGCTCTACATCTCCGTCGTGCCGTTTGCCGGATCAGTCAACGTCGACACCGGCTTTGGTCACCTCAACAGCGATTATGATGCCGATGACTTTTCGCCGGACTTCTGGCGCGGCTGTGTCATGGCGCGTGACAACGGCGAGGACCAGACCGATATGGCGCCGACGAGTGACCCGCTTCGCTGGGAGGCGTACTTGCGCCCGTCCGGTTCCGGTAACTGGTGGCCGCCAATTTCGGGTAGCTTTGGCCAGGTGAGAGGTCCGAACAAGGACTGCCCGCGGCCTCTACTGGAACTGACTAACGTCAAGAGCACGGTCGAGAACAAGATCAATTCGATGCAGTCGCGTGGCATCACGCACATCAACTTTGGTCTGGTTTGGGGCTGGCGCACGCTGTCGAACACCGAGCCGTTCACGACGGCGACTGAATATGATGACGACGAGTTTGAGAAAGCCATTGTGCTCATGACCGATGGCGAGAATTACATCGGGTCGTCGTCCTATGGTGCTTACGGTCGCATCTCCGATGGCAATTTGGGTACGACGTGGAGTTCGAGCACGGCCATCGCCCAGCTGAACCTGCGCACCACGGCTGTCTGCAACGCCGTCAAGGCACAGGGCATCATAGTCTACACCATCACGTTCCAGGTCAGTTCCAGCACGGTCAGGAATCTGATGCGCAATTGTGCGACGGATGAGAGCAACTACTTTGACTCGCCCGACGCGGCCACGCTTGAAGCCTCGTTCCGCGAGATTGGCCGCGAGCTCAGTAACCTGCGTATCGGTGGCTAAGTGATCTCCCGCGGCCTAGGCCGCAAACAAGGGGCGCAGACAGTTCAGCGGGCCGCAATGTATGCGGCCCGCTGTTTCAATGGCAGGCAGGTGCTGGACAATGGTGCCCGACGGGCGTGCGTTAGAGATTTTGCGGCCCGCAAGGCACTAGGGCATATGGCAAGTCGTCGCCTGCCGGATCAAAGAATCACCACCGGATGCGCTGACGCAACCGTGTGGTGCCACGCATCGGCCTCTCGCAGAAAGGTCGGCCGGCAAATACCCAGAAAGAATTGAAACTCGTCGCCTAGTTGGTGGCGTCCGTGGCGGTCTCCGCAGCGGCATCGCTACCACCGGTTCCCGTAATCACCGACGTTGTGGGCGTCGCGCCAGTCGCCGCGCTTGCTGAAGCGGCTGTGCCGGCCGCCGCGAGCTCGGGCACGTTGGTCACGACGCACCGTGGCGAACAGCTATAGGTCAGTTCCACGGCATTGCGGTTCACCGTGACTTCGTGATTGTTGTTCGGTGTCACCAACAGATCGGCGTTGATGACCTCTTTGCCGTTCGCATCAAGAATGAACAAGCCGGTCTGGCCCGGTGCTCGGCCGACGACAAAAAGAAGCCGGGGGGACTCAACGACCACGTCGGCAATCGCCGGGTTGGCGATGTGGACAATCTGTGCGTCCGCCTCAAGTCTAATAATTTCGGCCTGATTCACCTCGACCCGAATTGTCTCAGCATTTGCGGCGGTAAAGGCGGCGCCCACCAAATAAACGGCGACACCGACTGCGACGGGGAACTTCATCATCATTGCGTTCTTTCCCGGAGTTCTGCCGATCTGCGCTAGAGGCAGGAAATACCTGAATCCATTCAGAATTATACCGTTTTATTGCCGCGAGGTCACCGATTCGCTTTGATCGGTGGATAACTCGCTTGATATAGTGACAGCGGCTACTCATCGCAGACTCTGGGTAGGGGAAGGACCTATTTCGACACGTCGACTCGCCTTGGCGAAGGGCCAACGTTGCGTAGCAGTGGCTGGTGCAACAGCCATTGGTCTGGTGCTGGCGTCGTGCGAAACGCTGACGAGCCAGAGCCTAAGCGCGAACAACGCGAGCACGGAGCCCACGACAGATACGGAAGTCAAAATTTCCGATTCCTTCCTTTCCGCGGCACGTGCTTCGGAAAGTGCAGGCGATTACCTGAGCGCCGCCGGCTATTGGCAGAGTCTTCTCGATCGCGATCCATCTGACCTCGAGGCAGCGGTTGGCCTGGCGGACAACTTGCGGCGCCTGGGCCAGTACGGCTACGCCATAAACGTTCTGAACGACGCGCTGGGCTACCATCCCGACGATCCCCGGCTGCTCAGTCTCCTCGGTCGTGCTCTGGTGGCAGAAGGCAATGCGACGGCGGCGCTTGACCCGCTGCAGCGGTCGGTCGCGATCGACCCCGGCATATGGGAGACCCAGGCTGCCCTCGCGGTCGCTTACGGCATGCTAGGTGAGCTGGCCAGGTCGAACGAGGCCAACATGCGCGCACTCGCGGCGTCGCCCGATAATCCCAAGGTCCTGAACAACATGGGCCTGCAGGCCGCGATGCAGGGCGATCTGGACGGTGCGATCGAACTTCTTGAGCGCGCCAGCCGGGGTGACGAAGCGGACTCGAAAATTCGTCTGAATCTGGCTCTTTTGCTGGCCTACCGCGGCGACATTGATGAGGCCGAGGGTTTGGTGCGTGAGGAATTGAGTGGCGAAGAGGCAGAGCAGAACATCGCTTTCTTCCGATCGCTGGCCGGCAACGATCTGCAGAACCTTGAGGAGCTGGTCGCGCGATCAAATCTTGATGTCGAAGCCCAGCCGCTGCCACCGGTCGATGATGGCGGATCGATTGTCTTGAGTCAGCCGGATGTGGCGGTTCAGCCGACCCAGGCATCGACGCAGATCGTCGAACCCGTCGAGGAAGTCGTGGTGCCGGCTGTGGAGATCGTTGACGTCGAGCCGGCGCCAGTGGTCGAGCCACCGGACGGCGATACGACGGTCGAGGCGCCGGCGACGGATGTCGTGACGATGTCCTATGACGATCAGCTTGACGATCTGTCGTCGGCGGAAGCGGGGCGCGATAGCGATGAGTTCGTTTTGCCGCCCGAGACGATCGTGACCACATCGACTACGGAAGAGACCGTTCTTCAAATAGAAGAAGACGTGCAACCCGCAGGGGGGGCGGAGGCCATTGCTGTCGCGCCCGAGGTCGAACCGGAACCGGAACCGGAGGCGGCAGCAATCGATACCGCTTCCACCAGCGACGACGACCTGTCTATCCTGGAAATGATTGGCTCGATTACCGCACCAACGCCAGGCGAGGGCGGCAGTGGAAGCGCGGCCGATGGGGCACGCTCCAACTCTCGCGATGGTGACCTGCCGACCGATAATGTCTTCGACTTACAGTACTTCGAATCATCCGACGAAGCTGAGCCGACCTCGAACGAATAGCTCTAGATGATGAACCGGTGAACCGGCACTTGGATTGCCTGTGTCCAGAAACTACGCAGAGCAGGTTGTAGAAGGACTAGCTCAGCTGTGACCGCTTTGCTTCATTTGTCCGAGAACGTTGCTACCACCTGGATGATGGCAGGACCGATCAGGACGATGAAAAGCACGGGCAAGAAGAACAGAATCATTGGAACGGTCAGCGCGGCGGGCAACGAGCCGGCCTTCTGTTCGGCGCGCGCCATGCGTTCATCGCGATTTTCGCGGCTCAGCACTCTAAGGGCTACACCCAAAGGCGTACCGTACTTCTCTGACTGGAGCAGCGATACCGTAAGGGCGCGGACAGGTTCGGCGCCGGTACGCGCGGCAAGGTTCTCAAGGGCACGCCGACGATCTCCAAGATAGGCAAGCTCGGCGGTCGTCAGAGCATACTCCTCAGCGAGGATCGGCGAGATATCGCCAATTTCCTGCGAGATCCGAGTCAAAGCCGCTTCAAGTGAAATGCCCGCCTCGACGCAGATCACCATCAAATCCAGTGAGTCCGGAAAAGCTCTGATGATCTGTTGTTGGCGTTTCTTCGCGGTGTTCGCCACCAAGATGCCTGGAATAAAATAGCCAAACGTTGCCGCCAGGCCGCAGATGAGTAGCTTGAGAAGCGGATCGAGTTCCAGGTTTTTGGACGAGAAGACCAACAGCGCGGCAACCGATGCAAAGACGATCGGCAGCGCAATGCGCATAAACAGGTAGACGACGATGGGGCCTTGACCGCGGAAACCGGCTTGCATGAGTTTCATGCGCAGCTCGGGCGACCGTGCTTTTTCGATGAGGTTGAGGCGCTTGAGGACCTCGCTCATCCAACCGGCATGTCGTTGCCGATGCCGCAGGCTAGCCTGTTGCGTCTTCGCGAATCTCTGACGTTGGGCCGACTGCAACTCCTCGCGTCGACGCGAAACGGATTTGAGTCGGCTGCCGAAGCTGTCACGCTCCAGAAACGGCAGCGCGATTGCCATGATGGCGATGAACGCACCGAATGTGGACAGCACTATGATGATATTCTGGGTCGATAACATGACTGGCCTAGGTGGTTACCCTATAGGCGTCGGCGCGAAAGCCGGTTGCCCATGTGGAACCACTCTGGTGCATGCGCGGGAGACAACTTGCCTCACGATTCAAAGCGGCCTGGCCGTAAGTGGTCCTAGATTTCAAAGGAGATCATCCTCCACATGATAAACGTGCCCATCGCGATCAGGGTCGCTCCGCCTGCCATCATGTAGTTGCCGAGATCTTCGGTCCACAACAGAGCAATGTACTCGAAACTCGTTAGCGTCATGATGCCGGCCATGCAAAACGGAAGAGATCCGATGATCATCGCTGTGGTCCGCGCTTCAGACGTTATCGAGCGGACGGTGTCGGCCATCTTCTTGCGTTCTCTCAACACGCTCGACAAACCTGAGAGTGTCTCGGCGAGGTTGCTGCCGGTTTGTTGCTGGATGGCAAGGACAATCGCAAAGAACCGATACTCCATTGTCGGAATACGACGAAGGCCGCGTTCCATCACTTCTTCTAGGGGCCTGCCGACCTTGATGCCCTCGACCAATTGATCAAACTCAGTACACACCGGTTCTGGCGTCTCACGCGCGATAATGCGCAAACACTCGTTCACCGGCAGGCCGGAACGAACGCCGCGCACAATAACATCAACAGCGTTGGCGAAGTGTTTCGTAAACAGCTTCTGTCGCTTCTTCGCCTTACGCTTCATGTAAAGGCGCGGCAGGCCAAGAAAAGCAAAAAGCGCCACAGGGACTGCGCCCCAATAAGTGTAGCCCAGCGCGAGATAAACACCGGTGACAACCAAAGCAAAGAGCGCGCTGAAGAGGTAGAACCTCTTAACGGTCAGGTTCGAACCCGCCTGCAACAGGAGGTCTGCCATTGCCTGTTTGCGCGCGGTCTGTTTGCGCTGATCTTCCAGCTCCTTGATTTTGCCCTGGATCTGGCGGCGTCGCGCGACGGACGTGTCTTTGCCGCCGCCCCGTTGCCGGCGTTCACGTTGGGCGGCGCCCGTTACCATGGCAAGGCGTCTACGGTAGTTGGCCTGGCTTGCACGGGCCACAAAAATACCGCCGCCGACAATGACCGTCAAAAGCAGCAAGGAGCCGACAACAATGATCATCAGGACGGTATCGTTCATTCGACTGCCAACTCCTGAAGCGCTTCAACCAATTCCTGCTCCTTACCGAAGTATCGCACACGGTCGTAGAAATTCGGCCGCAAGCCCGTGTACTTGTGGCGGCCCACGATACGACCGTCATTCGTCTCGCCTTCGAAGTCGAAAACGATGATGTCCTGCAAGGTGATGACATCACCTTCCATGCCGATCACTTCGGTGATGTGGGTAATCTTGCGCGAGCCGTCGCGTAAGCGGGTTGCCTGAATAATCACGTTGACGGAGCCGGCAATCTGCTCACGCACGGTCTTGGCGGGTAGGCTATAGCCGCTCATCGCGATCATGTTTTCAATACGGCTAAGACATTCGCGCGGGTTGTTGGCGTGGATCGTGCCCATCGAACCGTCATGGCCGGTGTTCATGGCCTGCAGCAGGTCGAAGGCCTCCTTGCCACGAACCTCGCCGACGATAATGCGTTCGGGCCGCATACGCAGGCAGTTCTTGACCAGGTCCGTCATCGTGACCTCGCCGATGCCTTCCAGGTTCGGCGGGCGTGTTTCCAGACGCACGACATGCGGCTGCTGCAATTGCAGCTCAGCAGCATCCTCGCACGTGATGATACGTTCATCACCGGCGATGTAACGTGTCAGGCAGTTCAGCAGCGTCGTCTTGCCGGAACCCGTGCCACCGGACACCAGTGTGTTGATACGGCAATGGCCGATCAGTTTGATGATGTTGGCGCCGGCCGGCGAAATCGAATCGAAATCGACCAAATTGTCCAGGGTCAGACGGTCGCGCTTGAACTTACGAATTGTGAGGGCGGCACCGTCGATCGCCAGTGGTGGCGCAATGACGTTGACGCGGCTGCCGTCTAGCAAACGCGCGTCGCAGATCGGACTCGCTTCGTCGACCCGTCGACCGACCGCGCTAACAATGCGCTGACAGATGTTCATGAGTTGCGCGTTGTCGCGGAAACGGATTGGCGTCAGCTCAATCTTGCCGTCGACCTCGATGTAGATCTTGTTGGGGCCGTTCACCATGATGTCGGCGATATCGTCGCGCGCGATCAGCGGCTCCAGCGGTCCCAGACCCAGAATATCGTTACAGATATCCTCGATCAGATGCTGCTGCTCGGCGGCGCTCAGGACCAGAGCCTTCATGCTGACGATTTCGCTGACCACGTCGCCGATTTCTTCGCGCACGGTGGCGGCGGGCATCTTGGCCAGCTCGGTCAAGTCGACCGATTCGATCAGCGTATTGAAGACGCTGACCTTGGTATCGTTATGGCGCGCTTCCTCTTCCGGCGTCATCGTCGGCGCCATGCTGGTCGGCGTGACGCCCCGCCAGTCGACTTCCCTTTCCGGCTCGGGCTTCGGTTCTGAATTTGATTTTGTCGACGGTTTGGCGTTGGGTTTCGCGGGTTTTTCGGCGACCTCCGACGTAACGTCAGCAATCGGCGTCATATCGATGTCGTCGGGCGCATCTGCGGGCGACGTCTCGCTGGGCAGGCCGTCCGTCATTTCGCCCAACAGAGCGTCGTCAACCGCTTCACGCGCAACAACCTCATCCGTTTCGACGACGGTTAGCGCGGGTTTTGCCTCGATAGGTGCAGATTCAGCCTGCACTTTTGGCTTCGGCATGCCACGAGGCTGCTCATCGACAGCCGGTGGTGGCGCCTTCTTATCGGGTGGGCCTTGTCTGCGACCAAACACGTGGTGCTTTCCTTAGGCTTTTTCCTTGTTAAACAGGTTCAAGCCCCCCATGCCCCTTTTGCGCTTCTTAAGCGCTGTTGCGGTGCGTCCTGTAACGAGCATCGCCAATTCCCCGAACACCTCTACTGCCTTATGTTTACCGCTCGCCTCTCCGATCATCTGACCGTTGTTCAGCGCTTCGCCGAACACCGTGGGATCATGGGGCAAGACAGCAACTGGCTTGCTGCCGACAGCTTCCTCAAACTCTTTCACCGGCACTTCCGTCTTCTTCGACGCGCCGGCGTGGTTCAGCACAACACGCACTTTGCTGTCCTCACCGCGACGTGCCTCCACGGCTTCGACAATGTTCTTTGTGTCGCGTAGTGCTGCCAAATCAAGTGTACCGACAATAACAGTTTCGTCGGAATCGACCAACAGCTGCTGCACCCAGGCCGACCACATGTGCGGGATGTCCAGCACGACAAAGGCAGCTTGCTGGCGGACGAAACTTAAGACTTGTTCAAGCGCATCGCCGTCAATATCCGCGACGTTGCCGAGAGATGAGCGCGATCCAAGAATACCGACATGTTCGTTGTGCTGCAGAACAAACCGCTGATAGAGCTGTTCATCGACACGTTCAGGTGCGGCCAGCATGTCTTCGATGCCTTGGCTTACTTCTTGGTTGTAGGCAAAGGCGGCCGTGCCAAAACAAAGGTCAAGGTCGACGACGACGACGTCCTCGTTCAGGTCGTTGCCAATCGACCACGCGACGTTGTGCGCGACCGTACTCGACCCGACACCACCTTCGGCGCCGAAGACGGCAATTGTCTTGCCCATCATCGGCGCGTTGGGATCGACAAAGATACGCTCGACCGCGTCGATGAATGCTCCGATCGTCAGGGGCCGCAACAGATAGTCCGACACACCACTGGTGATCAGCGATCGGTATTGAACGATATCGTTTTGCGCGCCAACCAGAAGCACGTGGGTGCCGGCATCACAGTTTTCCGCGAGTTGATCGAGCTTGCGCAGGAGATCGTCACCTGAATCCTCAGTTTCCGCGAGAATGAGCTGCGGTGTTGGGGATTCGCCATAATACGCTGTCGCCTCATCGAGAGAGCCCTCGAACACGTCAATACGGCTCTTCTGTAGCCGGCGATCCTGAGCTGACCTCTCAACAGTCTCCCGGGTTTCCGGGTCCGTCAGGAACGCGTTGATGGAAACGCGAAGTATGGTCTGTCTCCTCTTGTTCTCAGTCGGTTGCTAGTCGTCTGACGCTACGTCGAGCGCGGCATCTCCGCCGCCCGTGGGCCAGCTCGCCTGCGGATTCGCGCCGGCCTGGTAAGCCTGAATAATGTTGACTGTGCGCTGGGCATCGCGGGTTGTGAACGTTCTGGATGCAACCAAGTCGCCGGGATTGGCGACCATGGCGGCTAGGTTGCGCTGGGACGAGCATCCAAAGTTGGACGTGTTTATGTTGTTGTAATCATGGGCCGATTCGGTCTGGAAGTAACCGCAATCCGGCGCAATCGCGGTGTGCACCAAATACGAGACGGTCACCTGTCCGTTCATGGCGGCTTGGGGATCAACACCGACAAGCACTTCGCTCTTCGCCAAGCTATGCTCAAGCGCGCGGCGTTGAATCTCGCTTGCCAAGTTGGAGTGTTCCAGTGCGCTGCCAGGCATGACGATGAGGATCGGCTTCTGCCCGTTGGCCAGATAGTCGCTGACCATCATGTCGAGCTGCACAAGTTCGTCCAACGACAGTGTGCCGGTGTCAGTGCCAACAAAGTTGGCCTGAACCAGGTCGCTTTCAACGCGTATCGGATACTTGGCGCGATAGTCATAATCCGTGAGATTGATGTCTGAGTCTGAATACTGACACGCACCGAGCCCGGCGACGAAGACGGCCGTCACAACATGGCGCAGAAAGGGGCGAATCTTTGTCATCTGAATCCTTCTACTCCACGATGAAACCGATGGGCCCAGCAATTTCCTCGCCAGTCGGGGTCGGCAAACGCTCGGAATAGACTGCGTTGATCCGCCCTAGGAAATACATTTCAAGGTCAGTTGCCGGTACCAAGCCATCGGTCGGAAAGGCCGCCTCACTCTCTTCAATCGGCCGTACCAGATAGGGCGTTACCAGGACCACAAGCTCTGTTTCATCGCGCTGAAAATTGGTGCTGCGGAACAGCGTGCCCAGGACCGGAATATCCTTCAACCCGGGCAGACCCTGAATCGTCGCGTTGATGTCGTTCTGCAGCAGACCGGCAATTACTAGGCTTCCGCCCGACGGCAGGTCGACAGATGTGTTGGCACGACGGACCACAAGGCTCGGGATGTTGAATCCTTGAATAGTCACCGCGTCTTCCTGACTGGTCGCCGAAACCTCAGCATTGACGCGCAGGCTGATCCGCCCATCGCTTAGCACAACCGGCGTGAATTGAAGTGTCACACCAAAGGGCCGAAACTCGATCGTCACCTGGTTGTTCTGGCCGGGCACCGGAATCGGGAATTCGCCGCCGACCAGAACACTCGCCGGCTCGCCGGAGATCGCAGTCACGCTGGGCTCCGCCAGAATTCGAACCAGATTGTTCTGCTCAAGCGCGTTAATCGACGTATCAATGTTGTTGTTGGCGCCACCCTTGAACAGATCAAGCGTGCCGAACGTATTGGCGGACGGACCAAGGCCGGTCGCCAGACCGAACAAGAAGTTGCCTGAACTCAGATTGAGGTTGGTGTCGAAGCCGAACTCCTTGACCGCCTGACGGTTGACCTCGGCAAAGCGCACCTTAAGCAGAACCTGCTGTTCGTTACGGATCGTCAGCATATTGACGATGTTGTCATCGGGTACAAAACGCAGCGCGATCTGCTCAGCGCTTGCCGCGACCTCAGGTGTCGAAACCGTCCCAGTCAGTGCAACGTTGTCGTTGACCGCAACGACGTCGATGCTCTCGTCGGGAATAAGAATGTTGAGCGTCTCGTTCAGTTCCAAAAGATCGATCCCGACCGAGACATCCAGCCGCGCGATCTGTTGGCCCGCAGCGTTAAGGAACAAGACGTTCGTCGTGCCGATCTCATTGCCGATCAAATACGCCAGTCGCGGTGTCTTCAAAATGATGTCGGCAACTTCGGCATTGGAGGCCAACACGTCACGCGCATCGACCGGCAAGCTAACCAGCCTTGCCTTGTTCAGCGGCAGACCAACCCGGATAAGCGAATCACCGGCTTGCTGAATGACAACCGCGTCTGTCGACTGCCCGTCGATCTGTTCGGCGCGGGCCGAGCCGATGGCGATAGCCAACGCCAACGCCGCGATCAACGATAGGGATGGAAAGATGGTGAGGAGACGTTCGCGCATACGTATCTAAGATCCCTCTAGGAGGTCATCCCCCTGAGCCGGAAAAGTTGAGGTCCTGCGGTATTGTCGAGCGATAAATCCGAACTTGTCCGCTGTCGCCGCCGATGGGGTCGTCGAGAATCAGGACACTGTCGTTGGTGTCAAAGCCTTTTGGTGGTGGCGGCAAAGTAAGGCCATACAGAAGGTCGACCATCGAACGACTCGCCTGAAAGTCAGACGTGTAACCTGCCAGCCTCGTATCGTCGCCGGGTTCGTCGCCGCGCAAGACCAGTGTCAGTGTACCTTCGGTCAGAGCTAGCGCGATGAGTTCTGCTTCTGCCGGCGTCACTTCAAGTGTTGCACTCGCGCTCTCTGGATCGATTGCTGGCACGCCGGTCATTGGGCTATGGACGCGCTCGATGTGCAGGACGCGGACGTTCTCCAACAGCATTTCGCTGAACCGGCGCGGGTCCTTGACCGGATCTTCGGACTCGTCCTCGAGTTCGAGGTTGTAGATCACATCGACACGCGCGCCGGGCATGATGAAACCCGAAACGCCGCGCGTCTCGTCGACCGGAACGGTGATGGCGCGCATACCAGGCTCCAGTGCGGTCTCTATGTACCGATCCTCTGACGGCAGGAGCAATTCACCAGGTGTAATCGGTTGTCCGGCCTTGATATCCGTCATCAACAAACCGCTACGCAGGGCGTCGGGATCGCCATCGCCTTCAACAATCCAGTTAAACTGAATCTGATCTGACGGCATGCTGACCCACTGCCAGTCCTGATTGTTAAGCACAGTGCCTTCGTTCAGATCTCTGCTGGCGACCAGAACGCGGCTGCCACCTGGCATGTTTCGGCCCAGGTAGCTGCTCACCATAAAGTCAGGGCTGAAGCTGCGCGGAATCTCGCTGATCTCGCCTTCTACCCGGCTGCGCAGGGACAAACTCAGCGAGCCCATCTGACTGGCGACCGCGAGAGCCTGTGCCTGATTTGGGGTGACTTCCAACGTAACGGTCTCAACGACGTCCGCCAAAGTTTCGTTGGCGCCTTCTTCCCCGGTTCCCAGCGAAACGACCTGGTCGATGGCCAAGACACGGATGTCTTCAAGGGCTGTCTCACTGACCACACGATCAGCGGTGTCGCCGGTCGTCGGATCCTCGGTCGGAATGTCGAAAACCATCAGAACATCGACCCGGTCGCCGGGCAAAATGAAACCGGCCGCGCCGCTTCGTTCGTTCACGGCAATCGTGACGGCGCGCATCCCGGGCGTCAGCACGCCGGACAAGAACCCGGCGTCGCCACGATGAAACACCTTCGATGAAATGACGGGTTCGCCGCTGACCATGGCAACGCGGACCGCTGATCCAACGAATTCATCGACCTCGGCGCGGCCGTCATCGCTGCCTTTGGTGATGTAATCGGCGCTAACAGCCTGCTCGGGCCAAGGTTGCCAGCGCAGATCGTCGTCGCGGACAATTCGCCCGATGGGAAGGCTCTGCGCGGCGATCAGGATGTCTACGGTGGTTTCCGAGACCATCTGAGGTTCGACGTTACGGGCCGCCTCTTCGGTCTCCGACAGAAAGCGGCTAACCAGAAATGCTACGGTGCCGGCGATCGCCAAGGCGACGACGATCAGGATGATCATGATGGGACGCATTGGGAGAGTCAGCCGTCCAATAGAATTGTAGGTCTAGTCGCGATTTTGCCCCTATCCATCTAGGTATCTCTCGACTGTCGTTAAGCTACGTCAACCAAACGAGGTACACCATTGTGATAGCTGTGACCTCAGTCACTCAGACAGTATGCAACCATTTTTAGTAAACACCCGAAAGCAATATATTGTTACCCACAGCTAATGGCTATGAGTTTTCCACAAGATATTGGGTTCACCCAGGAAAAGCTGTTGAAAAGATCGGCAAGCGAAACCAGACCAACCAACCTGCGATTGCGATAGCGACACCATAAGGCAGGCCGGAGGATGGGTTGAAAAGTTTGGCAACCCAGCGGGTCTGAAACGTCTGATCGCGTGTCAGTCGGCGGGTCACGAGCAGGGCGGCGGCGATCAAGCCGCCGGCGAATGCCGTGTAAACCAAGAACGGGACCACCAGCGGCCATCCAACCCAAAGGCTAGCAGCCGCGAGCAGCTTGACATCGCCGCCGCCGATCATGCCGCGAAAGAAAAGCAGGCTGACGGCCAACAACACGACAAGTCCGACTAAACCGTGCCAGAGCATTGTCGCCAGGTCGGTGCCGGATATCAGAAGCGCGGGAATGGCGAGCAATGCTAGCCCCAAACAAAGGGTGTTTGGAATTAGGTAACGCAGCACATCGCCGGCGGCGGCCACGCTCAGCAGCGCCGGAAATGCGCAAGCGATGATGATTACCAAGAGTTGTGGTGCGTCGATTTCCAATGGGTCCTTGGTTGAGGTATGGCGCACTCAAACAATACGCCGAACAGGGTCGATACTCGCGAAACGAAGTTTATCTGGTTAACAACGTGGTCAAAAAGACAGCGAGGGTGCGCGGTTTTCCGCGCACCCTCGCCACATTCACTAGGCAATAGGGCGGTTAGGCTTAGCTGCCTCCCGCGGCGTTAACGTCTTCCAGAGCGGTCTCGACGCTGGTGAACAAGTTAAAAATCTCTTCGCCCATGGACAGAAGGACGGCGATAATCGCGACGGCGATGGCGCCGGCGATCAGGCCATACTCGATAGCGGTAACACCCTCTTCGTCCTTACGAAGCGAGTTGAGCTGAGAAACGGCGTAGGTGTAAAGCTTAAGCATATGTCCCTCCTGAGGGATTGGTTTCGCGGAGAGGCTCGCCGGGACGAGCTGACCGCGTAGATCCTGTACCCAAGCTGGGTTGCCCTCGTGGGGTCACCCAGCGCCCCGGTTAATCGAAAGTATTAATTCGAAAGCTTAATAAATCGTTACGTTTGGAAAGGTCGAGAGCTGGATCGCCAACAATCGCTTCGACTGTGACCGCCGCCACATTTGACTAGCCGAAACACAATTCAAGCTTTGTGAGCCGATATTCTGTTTCAACCTAGGAAGAGGCATTCTTGGCCGATTGATCGCCGAATCGACAGCATGGCATGGGCTCAGTCGGAGGCCGCAGGATCGCTGTTTTCCTGGTCCTTTTTGTGGTTTAGCGCGCGCCGAAGCCACGATTCGATTCGTTCGCGCCGCCTGAGAAGCCAGGGTATGTCCTGCGCCAAAACAATCAGGCCGATCGGCAGCATCCAAAGACCCAAAACCGGGAAAAACCACAGAAACCCGCCAAAACACAGCAAGACACCGAGGCCGATACGCAACCACTTCGGTTGGCGCGCGACCCAGGCCTCGAACGTGTCCAGGCCATCAAGCAGTTTTTGCGGATTTAGGAGGGTCTTGATGTCGGACATCGTTTACCGTGGTCTTTCGTCGCCAGCAAATCGGGTTTCACGGCCTGAGTGTCAACCTGCGCTTGCTTTTCATGGCTGCGCCATGGGATGGAGCACAGGCCGTTTCCTGGAACTTGCCATGTTCTTCGCCGAACTCTTGACCTGGAGTTTAGCCGCTGCTGCCGGTGTTGCCTTCATGGGCGCCTTGATCAGCGGTTTCGCAGGCTTCGGTCTTAACCTGGTCATGACGCCGATACTGGCCGTCGTGATGAGTCCGGTCGAGGCGGTGCCGGTGGTGGCGATCCTCGGTCTGGTCAATGCCGCGCGCATGCTGGGTGGCACCTGGCGCTGGATGGACCGGCGCGAGGTCGTCATCATGGGCTTGGTGTCGGTGTTGACGGTGCCGATCGGCGCCTGGGTTCTCGTTAACGCCGACGCAGTCGTGATGCGCCGCGTCATCGCGGTGGTTGTGATTGTGTTCACGCTGATCTTGTTGGCCGGCTGGCGTTATCGGGGGGCCAGAACGTCAAAGACCCATGCCGCGATCGGCGCTCTTTCCGGCGTCTTGAACAGCGGTGTCGGTGTCGGCGGCCCTCCTGTCGTGCTCTACCAGCTCTCGCGCGATGGCGATCCGGCAGTCGGACGCGCCAACTTGGTCGGCTTCTTCACCATCCTGGCGATTGTCACCATCACCATGTTCTTCATCAATGGCGCGATGGACAGCATCGCTGTGGGCCGCGCGGCGCTCCTGACCCCGCTCGTCCTTATCGGAACATGGTTTGGCATGCGACATTTCAGCACGGCAAGCGCGCCGACCTACCGCCGGATCACGTTGGGTTTTTTGTTGGTTGTCTCGGCCGTGATCGTCGTTTTGGGCTAAGTGCTGACCATCGGCGTTCGCACGGTCACTGACGCCACGAACACCATTGTAACGTGCCTCGATTTACGATGGGTCGGGTTTCCTGGACGATTATCGATTTCGGCGGGACGGGGTTGATACCTAAGCGATACGTTTTACGGCAAACGCCAACACGAGCAGGCCAATCACCGCGCCGATGCCTGTGGCGACATAGACGTCAAGGCCACCGATCCAGTTGATCAGGCCATAGACCTCCGCGCGCACGGAGCGCGCCTGGTGCTCGGCGGAAAAAAACATCTCGACGATCAGCACGCCAAGCGCGGTCGAGCCCAAAATCGTGACGACCGGCACCAGGACGGATTTCGTCGTCGCGAAAAAGCTGCCTATGACCTTGAAAACGAACGACATCTCAAACAACCAGTCAGCGGAGCCCGCTTAGGAGAGCTTCCGCCAAACGTTAAGGTTCATCAGGTAGGAGTCAGACGACACGCCAACGCCGGCAAAGCGGTTTTCGACCATCTTGACGGTAGGCTCGACGATCAACCCGGCCTTGATCGCATCGTCCATGGCGTCTTGCAGCCGCTTGGCGGCCGTCAGGGCCGCATCGGCCAGCTCGCGATCCGAACGCCGACGGGTGCTGGAACCGTTAAAACTGACGACATCCGCGCTTGCGGGCATGATTTCGGCGGTCTGGCTCTGTGACATCCTGATCCTTTCAACTCGCGGCGCTTCATCAAACGCCGTTTCTAAGCTTGATGACCAATATGGCACGCCTCGATCATGCCCGCCGCTCATGCTGGAAGCCAGGCCGCGCAGGATGTCAGATGATGAGATGTTCAAGATAAGGACTATGCAGATCGTCGCCTGAGAACTGCTCAAATTGTCGTCAGGCGCAGTCCGAGCGCTATAGAGAATGGCAGTGCTGCCTGCGTTGCCGCTTCAGGAAGACCTGGAAATCGATGCAAAACCGCGGTTTGCTGCCGCCGAAATGAGACAAACGGCGCGGTCGGTGGCGCCGTACATGCCCATCCATAACCGATGTTTATGGATCCTGATTATTGTTCCGTCGTGAGACCGTCGGCGAAGTGCCGTCCCAGTTCGCGCGCCTCGGCGATCATCGCCGCGGGCCGCTCGCCGCCATCGGTCGAGTGGTGCAGATAGGTGAACCTGCCGTCTTCGATGCCGCAATAGTTGAAAATGCCGGTGACGATCTGGGTCTCGATCGCCGTGTCGAAGCCTCGCTTGGCATAGGTCGGTTCGTCCGATGCCGATAGTCCGATGGCGAGAGCCCGTTTGTGGGGCAGGAAGGCCGAACTGTAGGCCCAATCCTTGTTCCAGACCCGGTCGATCCAGCCCTTCAGCATGGCGGGCATCGACCACCACCAGATCGGAAACACCAGGATAACCGCCTCGTTGCGCTCCATGCGGGCCATTTCGTCCTGAACAGCGGCGGAATAGACCTTGTCCTCGCGCTCCCAGTCGGGTTCGTCGGGTTCCTTAAGGCCGGGATCGAAACCCTCGCCGTAGAGATCGGCGAGCTCCGCCTCATGGCCAGCCTCTTGCAGGCCTTCGACAACCGCATCGGCTATCGCACCGGTCAGCGAATCCCTGCGCGGATGACACAGAACAACCAAAACCTTCATGAAACGCCCCCAAGCTACACAGGTGGTCCTTATTCGGCTGCCGGCCTCAAGGCCATCTCGCGCAACGAGCGGTCGATCCAGAAGCGGGTCAGTTTTTCGTGCACGCCGTTTTGCGCGAGCCGCTGGGCCAAGCCAGGAAAGTCGACGCAGTCGAGCTGTTGATCCTGGTTGAAACAGGAGAAGACGGGCGGCCGGCGTTCACCGGTCAGCGGATCGACATGGGGCTGCAGGCACTGGGCGCAGACCTCTTTCATCATGCATTGCATCGGACTGTTGATGCTGCCGATCGCGACGTGATTCTGCTTGAGCCAAGCCGAGAAGGCGCCGAAGCGCGCCGCCTTGACCGCCGCCATCATTTTGTCGGAGCCGATGGCGATGATGCGATCGACCTCATTGAGGCTGATCGTGACGTCGCCCAGCTTGCCTTCCTGATAGGCGGTGACGGCATCGACGATGTTGCCGACAAAGCTGCGGTCCTGGGGCCGGCTTGGTTCGAAACCCGGTTGTTCGTCGCACGCCCAGACAATGGTGTCGGCGGCCTGCTCGATCTCCGCGACCTTGTAGCGGTCCTCGACCTTGCGGTAGCCGGCGACGTAGAGAACCTGATTCCCGGCTTCGCGCATGGCGCGACCGATGGAGAACAGGACGGCGTTGCCCAGGCCGCCGCCGAACAACAGCACCGTTTCGCCCGACGGGATCTCGGTCGGCGAACCGGTCGGACCCATGACGATCACCGGTTCGTCCTTGCGCAGGCTGGCCACCAGGTCGGACGATCCGCCCATCTCCAGAACGATCAGCGACAACAGGCCGCGCTCGGGATCGGTCCAGGCGCCCGTCATGGCGAGCGGTTCCATCGCCAACAACGTGTCGGCGGGCTTGCCGCTGAAACTCTCGTAGTTCTGCAGGCGGTAGAACTGGCCGGGCTTGAAGTTCACCGCCGCCTCGGGCGCATGAACGACAACCTCGACAATGGTTGGCGTCAACCGCTCGACCCAGGCGACCGTTGCGACCAGACGCTTGGTGAGGCTCTCGAAGAAGGCCGACTCGCTTTTGCCAGCCGGGGGATCAAGGCGCTCGAGCATGCGTGTGATCACCGGATAGGCGCGCTTGGCGCCGCCCATCGCCTTGACCACATTGCCGGCGAAACTTGGATGCAGGTCGCCGTGGAAACTGACCGACCGGCCGTCCGGCGCGATGTGCATGAGGACGTCGGTCTCGGCCGGCTTGGCGACCTGTTCCGGGGCGACCGGCGCCGCGGATTCGTTGAAGGCCTGGAAGTACTTGCCGTCGAGCGACACGTGGCCGCTGTCTTCGCGCGCCAGAACCGTGTTCGGCTGGGTGCCGGCAGCGACCAATATCGCGCGCGCCGGCAACGTTACCTCGTTGCCGTCACTGTCGGCCGTGACCAGCGCGGCGGCGTGACCGTATTCATCGATGTCCACGCGTGTCGGCGACAGGCCGGGCGCAAAGCTGATGCCCTCCTCCAGCGCTAGCGCGACCTCTTCGTGGTTCAGCCGGTAGCTCGGTGAGTCCGTGATGTCGCGGCGATAGGCGATGGTGACGCCGCCCCAGGACTGCACGAGCTCGCGGATCCGGGCCTCGCGGCCTTCCGCAGCGGCGGCCTCGCGTTCGGCGCGGATGGCGCGGGCGTGAACCAGGAACTCATCGGCGATTCCGGCTTCTTCGGCGGTCCACGTCTCGCGCAGCTTGCCTTCCCGTCCGTCGGTGGCGAGCGCCTCGTAACGCGCCAGGAACTTTTCGACCTGCACGGGGTAATAGGCCATCGACTCGGTCGCCGTATCGATCGCCGTCAGGCCACCGCCGATGACCACTGCCGGCAGGCGAAGCTGCAGGTTGGCAATCGACGGTTGACGGGCCGCGCCGGTCAGTTGCAGGGCCATCAGGAAGTCCGACGCCATGCGCACGCCGCGCGCCATCGCGTTCGGCATGTCGATATAGGTCGGCTTGCCGGCGCCGGCGGCGAGCGCGATGTGGTCGAACCCGGCGTCGAATGCGCTGTCGATGGTCAGCGTGCCGCCGAACCGGACGCCACCGAACATGCGGAAGCTATCGCGCCGCTCAAGCTGCAGGCGGATCAGCTTCAGGAAGTTTTTGTTCCAGCGCACGGTGATGCCGTATTCGGCGACGCCGCCGAAGCCCGCCATCACGCGGTCATCGAGATCTTCATAGAGTTGGTTGATGTCGCGGATAGGCCGGAACGCGTGACGGTTGCCCAAGAGGTCGATGCCGGAAATTTCCGGTTCCAACGGTTCGATCTTCAAGCCGTCGACACAGACCACCGTGTGGCCGTCGTTCATCAGGTGATGCGCCAGGTTGAAGCCGGCCGGCCCGACGCCGACCACCAGCACCTTGCGCCCGGTCTTTTCGCGCGGCACGGGCCGCTCGATGTTCAGCGGGTTCCAGCGCGACAACAGGCTGTAGATCTCGAAACCCCAGGACAGTTCCAGGATGTCCTTCAAGGTCCGGGTCTCGATCTGCGGAATGTCGACGGGTTCCTGCTTTTGATAGATGCAGGCCTTCATGCAGTCGTTGCAGATACGGTGGCCGGTCGCCGCGCATAGCGGGTTGTCGACCATGGCGACGGCGAGCGCCGCCAGCGACAGGCCGGAGGCTTTGAGAAGGTTCATCTCCGATACCTTCTCATCGAGCGGACAGCCGGCCAGCGTCACGCCGTGCGGGCTCTGCTTGAACGCGCCTTCCTTGTCGGTCAGCCCCGTCGAGCAGCTGTCCTTGCCCTGGTTATGGCACCAGATGCAGTAGTTGGCGTGATCGAGCGCGGCTTCCAGATCCATGCCGTGATCGGTCAGGGCAAACCCTTCGCGCCGGCGCAGGTCGTGCTCGGGCAGTCGCAGCATGGTGACGCCGCCGATCTCGATCGTCTCGACCGGCACCAGGTGATCGGGGTTCACCTTTTCCGGCAGATGGAACAGCGGGCTCTTGCGGTAGCGGTGCCGGCCTTCCTCCGACAACGCGGCCCAGGCGGCGAACCGGGCGGCGGCGGCAAGCGCCTCGGCGTTGACTTCCTCGTCGTCCAGCCATGCCATCACAGCGCGGGCGAAGGAAAGCTCGGTCAGCGTCTCGCCGATCAGCGCCTCGACCGCACGGCGCAGCGCGGCGCCGTCGGCCGCCGCCAGCTCGTCGGGCTTGAAGGCCTTGGCGGCGCGCCGGCGCACGAAGATGCGCTTGCATTCGTAGATCGGATTGAGCCGGTCGCGTTCGCCACGCAGGTTCGCCAGTTCGTCACCGACGCCGAACAGCTCGGTGACGAAGTCTTCGACCGTTGAACCCAGGTCGGTCAGCAGGTCGGAATGGGTCTTGGCGTCAAGACCGGCGGGTTCGCTGCGCGCCGCCATCAGGCGGTTGAACAGCTCGGCGTCTGTCTCCTTCAAGCGCTCGACAAAGTCGCGGTCGAGACGCACCAACCCATCACGATCGTAGAGGTCGTCGAAGGAAAACCCGAATGCCAGGGAAAGCTCGGTCATGGCCACCTTGGGGAACGGAACAATGGCGTCAGGCGTCGAAGGCGCCGGCGCGACGGCCTTATATATCATCCAGCTTGCCGGGCAACGTCTGGAATGGGTGTATCGGCGGCGACCACCTTCGGTGATTCCATAAGGTGGATGCCGCACTCGGCCTTGTCGTTGCCGGCCCAGCGGCCGTCGCGGATATCGTCATCGCCGGTCACCGGACGGGTGCACGGCGCGCAGCCGATCGAGACATAGTGGCGTTCCAGCAAGGGGTGCTTGGGGAGCTTCTTGTCGGCGATGAACTTGAAGACATCGCGCCGGTCCCAATCGGCCAGCGGGTTGATCTTGACCCAGCCATCGGAGGCTTCGACCGGCGGCAGGCTTTGCCGGCCGCCGCCATGGAAACGCTTTCGTCCGGTAACCCAGGCGGCATAGGGGGTCAGCGCCTGAACCATCGGCGTCACCTTGCGCAGGAAACAGCAGGCGTCGGGATTGTCGCGCCACAGGGTGCCGCCGGGATCGGTCGCCGCGATATCGACGATGTCGGGACCGGCGGAGCGTACGCCGGTCAGTCCCAGGTGAGCGATCACGTGGTCGCGGTAGGCAAGAGTCTCCGGGAACAGCTGGCCGGTATCCAGGAAGATCACCGGGATGGCCGGGTCGATCTCGGCGGCGAGCGCCAGGAGCGCGACCGCCTCGGCGCCAAAGGACGAGGCAACGGCGATCTCGCCGGCGAACGGGCCCTCCACCGCGGCTTGCAACAGGTCGCGCCCCGTCAGATGACCGTGGTCCAGGGCGAACTCGGCGGCCCGCCGTTTCGCGCGGTCGCGGCGTTGCTGGCGCCAGTCGCTCATCCCAGCCATCCCTGTTCGTCGATGTACCGGTCGGTCCGGCGTTTGACCGCCGCCATGTCGGCGCCGTCGGCGCGCCAGTCGTTCCTGGCCTCAGCCAGTTCGTTGATCCGTCCGGCCCATTCCGGCCCGAACAGCCGCTCGACATAACGGCGCAACGAGCCCGCAAGGCCGGGCGCACGGCCGGCGGTCGAGATGGTCAGTGTCAAATCACCGCGCCGAACCAGGGCGGGCAGGTGAAAGTCGCAATATGGTTTGCGGTCCTCGACGTTGACCAGGACCTTTAGTGCGCGGCAGGCGTCGGCTATCGGCCCCGCAACGGTGTCGCTTAGACCGGCGACAAACACCACGTCGGCCTCCGCGAGGTCGCGGGTCTCGGGCAGGCGCGCCACCAACCGGTCGCTGGCCACCGCCTCCAGGGCGTCGCCCGTCCGGTCGGAATAGACCGTGATATGGCGGGCGCCGGCGTTCTCGCAGAACTTGAGCTTGCGCGCGGCGGCCGCGCCACGGCCGACCACCGCGATCTTCAGGCGTGTCACGTCGAGCTGAACGGGCAACATATCAAGCCACTCCCGCAAGACGGCGCGCCAATGCCAGGTGGCAGGCAAACCGGCGTTGACGCAGGGACAAGCCAGATTTGGGTGTCTGGGGGCAGGTCAGGGACATCACCATGGTCGGTCTCCGCAGATCCGTGTCGTTCGTGGCCGGATCTTCTGCTTGCGGGTCGCCGACGGTGGCGCGGGCAAAAAAATGCCGCCCTCTCAAAGTGATGGGCGGTCTGCCCACCGCTTTAGCCGTATTTCTAGAGCGCCCGCAAGCTGATGATCAAATCGGCGCTATGCACACGAATATGCGTGCCTGGCGGCGTGGCCGCAAACGAGAAATGCTAGGGCGATTGATAAGTATTTCTAAGGATAAGCTCTGGGCAGGGTCAACGTCCATGGGGCGCCAGGCCAACCGTATGCGGCTCCCTCGGAGAATGATCTCCCCGAGGGAGCGCACGTGGCACGAACAGGGTGCCGTGCAGACTACTGCCAGCCGCTGACCGACTTCACCTCGAGAAAGTCCTCAAGGCCCCAGACGCCGCCTTCGCGACCGTTACCGGATTGGCGGTAGCCGCCGAACGGTGAACCGGCTCCGCCCGAATGGCCGTTGATCTCCACCATGCCGCTGCGCAGCACACGGGCGGTGCGGCGCGCCTTGTCCAGATCCTGGGTCTGAACATAGTTGGTCAGACCATAGGCCGTGTCGTTGGCCAATTCGATGGCCTCATCCTCGCTGTCGAACGGCGTGATCGCGAGCACCGGGCCAAAGATCTCCTCGCGCCAGATCGTCATGTCCTGGTCGACATCGGCGAAAACGGTCGGGCGGGCGAACCAGCCTCGGTTCAACCCGTCAGGTCGGCCGGTGCCGCCGGCCACCAGCCGCGCGCCTTCGTCGATGCCTTTTTGAATCAGACCCTGGATCTTGTCCCATTGCACTTCCGAGACAACGGGGCCTATCTGGCTTCCATCGATGTCGGCGGCGGCGACCTCGGTCTGCTGGGCGACTGACTGCGCCGTCTCGACCGCCTTGTCGTAGAGCGACCGCTCCACCAGCATGCGCGTCGGTGCGTTGCAGGATTGGCCGGAGTTGTTGAAGCAATGGCGCACGCCACGCGTCACGGCCTTGTCGTCCGCATCGGCAAAGATGATGTTCGCGCCTTTGCCGCCCAGTTCGAGCGTCACGCGCTTGATCGTGTCGGCGGCGTTCTTGGTGATGGCGCGGCCGGCGCGGGTGGACCCGGTGAAGCTGACCATGTCGACATCGGGATGGACGGAAAGCTGGCTGCCCACGCCCGGGCCATCGCCATTGACCAGATTGAAGACACCTGCGGGTATGTCGGCGGCATCGACCATCTCGGCAAACAGGTAGGACGAGAGCGGAGCCACCTCGGACGGCTTCAAAACGACCGTGCAACCCGCCGCGAGCGCCGGCGCGACCTTGAGAACGACCTGGTTCATCGGCCAGTTCCATGGCGTGATCAGCGCACAGACGCCGATCGGTTCCATGAGGATGCGATCGCCGGGCGCGTGATCGCCCAGCATGCGGTCGAATTGAAAGCTCTTAAGCGTCTCGATCGCGTCTTTCAAATGACCGATGCCGGCGCCAACCTGGGCGGTGCGCGCCAAGGCGATGGGCGCTCCCATTTCCTGGCTGATCGCCTGGGCCATGTCCTCCGCACGCGCCTTGTAGGCCGCGAGCAACCGCTCCAGCGCGGCCACCCGCTCTTCCTTGGGACATTGCGCCCATGCGGGAAGGGCGGCCTTTGCCGCGGCGACAGCCATGTTCGTATCGGCTTCACCGCCTAGCGAGATCGTCGCGAACGGTTCCTCGGTCGAGGGATTCAACACGGTCAGGTCCTGACCCTCGATTGGCGCAACCCAGGCGCCATTGATGTAAAACTCGCGTGCGTCCTGCATGTCTCTCTCCATTGGCGTGCGGATCAACGGGTGATCCGAGCGTTGGTTGGTCAGAAAGCGGCAGGGCTCGACAGCCCCGCGAAACGTCGGGAGAACGATGTGATATGTGGTGCGAATAACTATCAGTTGCAATACTCGAAGTTGGCTTTAGGCCGCCAATCCGCTGGTTTAGTCGATCAATCGAGATCGCGAGGTCTGGCATCCTCAGTGCGGTTTCCGTCGGTTGCGGGGGGACGGTCGGGCGCAGTAAACTCGGCGCCGCGACCCCCGGACGATAAACTGTTGGATGACCACCATGGCCTTGGCTGAATCCCAGACAAGCCCGGTCCGGCCGCGACTTTTGTTGCCAGGACTGGCCCGTTGGAAGCCGGGACAAGAACGGTATCAGGTCACCGGGGGCGGTTCGGTAACCGTGCCGGTGTTCGCCGGCGACCAGATCCATGTCATGGATCCCGAGGGCCGTCAGGCCTGCGAAATCGTCGCCGTGACCGCAGACGGCCGTGAGGCACCGGGCCTGTTGGGCGCCGAAGACGGCGGACCCGGGCAGGGTTTGCGACAGATGGTGAAGGCTGGCGGCGACAACGCAGCCGGTTTGCTGGCGGCGCTCGACAAGCGTGGCCTCGACATTGGCTTTGAGCGCGCCATTCACTGTTTCGGTCCGGAGACGCCGGCCTTCGAGACGGCGTCGTTTGCGGTCGACGGCGACGGCATCGTCATCGTGGCGGCGCCGGGCGAGGACATGGCGGTCGATACGCACAATCCGCCGACAGCGCTTGAGCTGACGATCGAGCGGGCGGATCCCAAGCAGGCGGCCGAAGCCAACCTGCCCGACCCGCTTGCCGATGTGCGTCACGAGCACCGGATCGTTGCCGGCTCCGCCCACGCCTTTGAGGTGCGCGAAGGCGAGTACATCCAGATCCTGGATGTCGAGGGGCGCGAGTGTTCGGACTTTCAGGCTTTCGCGACGCGCCAGCTCGACAAGGGCATCGAGCGCGACATCGACCCGACGGCGACGCGCACGCTGATGGGCGCGATCTATCCCGGCCCCGGCCTCTTCTCAAAATTCTACGACACCGATCTCGAGCCGAAGCTGGAGCTGATCCAGGACATGGTCGGGCGCCACGACACGTTCGGCTTTGCCTGTACGGCCAAGTACTACGACGATGTCGGCTATCCCGGCCACGTCAACTGCACGGAGAACTTCAACAACGCCCTGGCGCCCTATGGCATCGCGCCGCGCGGCGGCTGGCAGGCGATCAACTTCTTCTACAACACCAATATCGACGACAACCATCAGCTCTATCTGGACGATCCATGGTCCAGACCGGGCGACCATGTCATCGTGCGCGCGCTGGAAGACATGGTCTGTGTCGCCTCGGCCTGTCCCGATGACATTTCCGCCGCCAACGGCTGGAACCCGACCGACATCCTGGCCCGGATCTACGCTCCCGAAAACGTTTTCAAGAAAGCGATTGCCTTCCGCATGACGCCCGACGCCGAACCTGAAATGACCAAGGAAACCGCATTCCACGCGCGGACCTCCGAACTCACCCGCAACGTCACCGAATACAACGGCTATTGGTTGCCGACCCACTACACCAACCACGGCAAGGTCGATGAGTACTGGGCTTGCCGCGAAGGCGTGGTGGCGCTTGACCTCAGTCCCTTGCGCAAGTTCGAGGTCACCGGCCCCGATGCCGAGGAGCTGATGCAGCGCACCCTGACGCGCAATGTCAGGAAGCTGGCCGAAGGCGAGGTCGTTTATTCGGCCATGTGTTACGAGCACGGCGGCATGATCGACGACGGCACGCTGTTCCGCATGTCGGACACGAATTTCCGTTGGGTCGGCGGCAGCGACTACGGTGGCAAATGGTTGCGCGAGAAGGCGGCCGAATGGGGTCTGCGCGCCTGGGTCAAGTCGTCGACCGATCAGCTCCACAACTTCGCGGTCCAGGGACCAAAGAGCCGCGATCTCTTGCGCGACGTCATCTGGACACCGCCGGCGCAGCCGTCAATGGACGAGGTCGCGTGGTTCCGTTTCACCATCGGGCGTATCGGTGGTCACAACGGTGTGCCCGTCGTCGTCTCGCGCACCGGCTATACCGGTGAGCTCGGCTATGAGGTCTGGTGCCATCCCAAACACGGGACAGAGGTCTGGGATGCCGTGTGGCAGGCGGGTGAACCCCATGGCTTGACGCCGCTCGGCCTCGACGCGCTCGACATGTTGCGCATCGAAGCCGGCCTTATTTTTGCCGGCTACGAGTTCGACGATCAGACCGATCCGTTCGAGGCGGGGATTGGCTTTACGGTCGCGCTGAAACACGGCGAGGACTTCATCGGCCGCGACGCGCTCGTTCGGCGCAAGGAGAACCCGCAGAAGAAGCTGGTCGGCCTGGAGGTCGAAGGCGGCGAGGCTGCCGGCCATGGCGACTGCGTCCACATCGGGCGCGCGCAGATCGGCGTCGTCACGTCCGGCATGAAGTCGCCAATTTTGAAGAAGAACATCGCGCTTGCCCGGTTGGATGTCGCGCACGCCGAGCCCGGCACCGAGGTCGAAATCGGCAAGCTCGACGGCCATCAAAAGCGCATTCCAGCGACCGTTCAGCCGTTCCCATTCTATGATCCAAAAAAGGAGCGGCCGCGGTCATAATGATCCACCCGATTCATCTAGGAGGAAAAAGCATGAAGGGTATTCTGTCGTTGTTGGCGATTATCGGTTTTGCGCTCGGCATCACCGCGTGCAACACGGTTGAGGGCGCCGGCGAAGATATCGAGGATTCCGGCGAGTGGATTCAGGATCAGGCGGAAGACGATTCGTAGGCCGCCGCTGGTCGCTTAGAGCGGATCATGGTTAGGGGGAACCGCTTGACGGTTCCCCCTAACCATGTGAATCCGCTCTCCATCTTTGAGTAGAGCAGATTCACCTGCCTTGAAGGGATCGCGAAGCGATCCCTTCGAAAACAGGATCTGCTCGAAGCAAAAAAAGGGCCGGCGCCTGGATGAGGCGCCGGCCCGTTTCTTTTGGTACGGATGAAGCGGTTGTTACTCGGCCGCTTCGGCGCCCGCTTCGCTCATCAGGCGTTCGGCCAGCGCCTTCTTCTGACCGGCGTCCATCTTCTTGACTTCGTTGTCGATGGCGCGCTCGTTGATCGCCTGGTTCCAGTAGTCCAGCGAGTCGAAGCCCAGCAACGCGTACTTACCGACAAACTGACGCAAGACTTCGTTGGTCGGGCCCATGACCCAGCCGGCCTTGCCGTCACGCAGCAGCCGCTCCATGCCGAGCGAGGCCTTGTAGGCCGAACCGCCGCAGGCATGCAGCATCTTGTCGGAGACCTCGTGCACGTTCTTGGCCGCCTGGAACTTGATCTGCCACATCCAAGGCAGTAGCTCGGAGCGCGGCAGGGCGGCAATGTCCTTGTGGATCGACCAATCACAGTTGTTGGTCACATCGTCCAGCGCGCGGGCCATGCTGTAGACGAACATGCGGCTGGCATTGGTGCTGATGATGGCTTCGCCGACATAGTCCTGAATGGTCGGGTAGTCGCACACGCGCAGGCCGACGTCGACGTGTTTCTTGCGGGTCGTGTGCTGCTTGGCCAGATCGATCATCGCCATGGAAATGCCGTTCCAGGCGCATGACGAATTGATCAGGAAGAACGGATCGACGGACTCATCGTTAGAAGCCGCGCCGTCACCGCGGGGTCCGACCATGCGGTCGGCCGGAATCTCCAGGTTGTCGACCAGAAGCGTGCCCGACTGGTTGCCGCGCAGGCCCATGCCGTCCCACTTCGCCGGCTCGGCCTTCACCTCGTCGGCCATGCACAGGAAGACCGAGAGATCCGAATAGTCGCCGTTAAAGTCCGGGCTGGTCGTCTGCATGATGTACCAGTCGGCGAAGCCGCCGGAGGTGCACCACGAGGCTTTCTTCAAGACCTTCCAGCCGTTCTCCGTCTTCTCGGCGTTCGACGAGACGGGATACCAGAAATGCGAGCCGGTCTCCGGATCGGAATACGACAGCGTGCCGATCATGACGTCCTTGTCGACGCGGCTTAAGATGTCGCGCAGCGTATCGTTGTCGTGATGGCGCAGTGCCGCCGCGGCGACGGCGCCGTAGTGCATGGTCAAGCACATGGCCGTCGAAGGACAGCCGTAACGCGCGACGGCCTCACAGACCATGGCCATGGTGACGTGGTTCTGACCCATGCCGCCCAGTTCCTTCGGCACCGTCAGGCCGAGCACACCGAGCGAGGCAAGCGCCTCGAAGTTCTTGCGCGGGAAAACAAAACCCTGATCGGATTCGACGGCGTTTTCGCGCAAGGTCGACGCGCTGAGCGCGATGATTTTTTCCTGAAGTTCCTTCTGTTCGTCGTCGAACAGAAACTGCGGATCGAATTCATAGCCGAGGCCCTGGAATTCCTCCGAGCCCCACATTTTGGTATCGCTCATTTGTCCCACCCCGATGTTCGTGGCAACCACCCTTTTGGCCTCGCTTGACGAGGCCTTACTCCCTGCATAGCACCGCATCGGCGAAGCGTGCAACTTGCGCCGCCGCGGTCAAAACGGTTAGACCAATTCGATACCAATTGTGCGCTGCGGCATGCCAATTCGAACGCCTTGCGAATCAAATGTTTGACCGCTTCACGTCCCCGCTGGCGCCTGCATTGGCGGCGGGACGTCGCCCAATCGGGGACCTGCCATCGCAATAGGTTCGATTTCCCGAACGGCGCTGCCGGAGTCGCTACCGCCAATTGGTTGGGGTCTGACGGACCCGGCGCAGTTGCAAAGTCGGAATCGCCAACCAATCAATCTCCTGCCTATAATGACGGCGCTTGGCTTCATGACATCTGGGGAGACACGTGAAAATGGCCATGAGACATTTGAACCGACGTCACTTTCTGGGCACGTCGGCCGCCGTCGGCGCCTCGGCGCTGACCGGTCTGGGCCGTCCCGGCAAGGCGAACGCGGACAACGATACAATCAAGATCGGTTTTCTGGCGCCGTTGACCGGCGATGTCGCGGCCTGGGGGCTGCCCGGCCTCTATGGTTGCGAGATCTGGGCCGACAACCACAACACCATGGGCGGCGTCGAGATCGGCGGCACGATGTACAACATCGAGATGGTGTCCTACGACAACGAGTATCTGCCCGATAAGGCGAAGACGGGCGCCACCAAGCTGATCAAGGAAGACGGCGTCAAGTTCATCCAGATGCTGGGCGGCGATACCTGGCCGGCGGTGCAGCCGATCGCCAACCGCGAGAAGATGCTGGTGTCGACGCTTCTGCCGTCGGATCTGTCGCCCGACACGCCTTATCTGGTCGCGCCCGCCGAGGTGCATCCGATCTATAACGTGACCGGCGTCTGGTGGATGGCCGAGAACATGCCGGATGCGAAAACGGCGGTCATCTGCGCCCAGGACGATGCGCTGGGCCGGCCTTCGGTCGCGACCTATCAGGCGGCGTTCGCGGCGCACGACATCGCGGTCAACGACACCATCTTCTTCGACATCTCGACCACCGACTTCGCGCCGGTCATGACGTCGATGCTGGCGTCGAACCCGGACGTGCTGTGCCTGGATACGGCCTATGCCGAATACGTCAACGAGCTCTGCAAGCAAGCCTATGAGCAGGGTTACAAGGGCCAGATCATATCCTGCACGGCGGATTTCTACGCCGACATCATCGCCAACACGTCGGAAGAATTCATGGAAGGCATGATCTTCCAGTTCCCGGACTTTGACGATCCCGCGCTCAACGATCCGCGCATCAACTTCGGCGATCCAAACGGCTTCTTCACGACCTATAACGAAAAACACCCCGGTGAATGGGGTGCGGTGTCGTGGGAGTACGCCTCGATCCTGGATCTCTGGCTCTCCGGTGCGCAGAAGGCGGGCAGCCCGGAACCGGAAGACGTGCTGGCCGGCATGAAGGACGGCGGCATCGGCGCCCATGCCTTCGGCGAAGCCAACTGGTGGGGCGAAGAGCTGTTCGGCATCGACAACGCGCTTGTCGGCAACTGGCCGGTGGTGCAGATCCAGAACGGCAAGGCCGTGATCGTGGAGTTCAAGAGCATTCCCGAGTGGTGGGACAAGCACAAGGACGTCACGATCGAGAAGTTCGAGGCACTCGGCGAGATGTGGTACCAGCGCTCCTAAGCGCGCCGGCACCGACCTTGCGCAAGGTGACCTTGTGTAACTTTTGAACGACGAACCCTCCTCCGGTTTTTCGGGGGAGGGTTTGTTGTTATCGAACCAACACTTTATGCCGGACTATTGTGAAGCCCCATGATTGATGGCGCGCTTTTGCTTCAGACATGTCTCAACGCGATCTACGCGGCGAGTTACCTGTCGCTGATCGCGGTCGGCCTGGTGCTGATCTTCGGCGTCATGCGCGTCATCAACTTCGCCCACGGCGAACTCTACATGGTCGGCGCGTACGCGCTGTTCTGGGTGTTCTCGCAAAACGAATTGCCGTTTTTCCTGGGCGTCGCCGTGGCGATTGTCGGCGTTGGCCTGATCGGGCTGATCATGGAGCGCGCGCTGTTTCGTCCCATGCGCGACAACCCGTTGGGCGGCCTCATCATGTCGATCGGCGTGTTGTTGATGTTGCAGGCGCTTGCCGTGCAAGCCTTCGGTGTCCGCAAAAAATCGATCCCCGGTCCCTATCACGGCAGCATCGAGCTGTTCGGTATAGAGGGTCTGACGATCTCGGCCCAGCGACTGGTTGTCATTATCTTTGCCGTCGTGATCTTGAGCGCGCTTTGGCTGTTCCTGAAGCGCAGCAAGCTCGGTTGGGCGTTGCGCGCTGTGGCCCAAGACCGCGAAGCCGCGTCGCTGCAGGGCATCTCCATCGGCAAGATATCCATGCTCGCCATGGTGCTGGGCGCGGCCCTGGCCGGCGCCGCCGGCGCGTTGACCGCGACCATCGTGCCGACCGGACCCTATATGGGGCATTCGGTGATCATCGCCGCCTTCATCGTCATCATCGTCGGCGGTATCGGCAGTCTGGAAGGCGCGGTGGTCGCGTCGATCCTCTATGCCTTCGTCAGCACCTTCGTCACCACCTTCGCCGACGGCGTGATCGCCGACATTGTCGGCCTGCTCTTGATGTTCGCGGTGTTGATCGTCAGGCCTCATGGCCTGTTCGGCAAGCCGGAGCGGGCATGAGCTATTTCGTCTGGGCGCTCCTGATCCTCGCGCCGCTGCTCTTGGCCGGGCTAACCCAGGCCGGTGGCGCGATTGCGGGCAGCGGTCGCCAGCGGACGACGTGGCTGTGGGTCGCCGGTGTCATCGGTGTCGCGGCCTTGATGATCGCACCGCACCTCGTGACCTATTCCCAGCAGGAACTGCTGGTCTTTCTGGTCATCAACATTCTTATCGTCGCCAGCTACCGCCTGCTGACGTTGACCGGCGAGTTCTCGTTGGCCCATGTCGTCATCGTCGGCGTCGGCGCGTACGGTTCGGCCATTCTCACCAAACAGGTCGGCATACCCGTGCCGATCTCCATGCTGCTCGGCGCGGCCATCGCCGGGTTGGTCGCCTTCATCCTGAGTTTCCCGCTCTTCCGCATGAAGGCGTTTTACTTCCTGATCGGCTCCTTCGCCGCCGGTGAGGTCATCCGGCTTTTGTGGAAGCGCTTTCGCGAACCGTTCGGCGGACCGAAGGGCATCAAGCTGATCCCGGAGTTTCCGGGGTTCGAGATCTTCGGCATTCCGTTCGAGTTCTATGAACCCGTGACGTTCTACTACTTCGCGCTGATCGTCGTCGGCCTGTCGCTATGGCTGCTGTGGCGGATCGAGAACTCACGTATCGGACTGACCTTCCACGCCGTCCACTGGCAGGACCAGCTGGCCGACTCGCTCGGCGTCAACACCCGGCGCTATCGTACGCTGGCCTTCGTCATCGCGTCGGTCTTCGCCGGCTTGGCCGGCGCGCTGCTGGCGCATTACCTGGGCACCATCAATCCCAACCGTTTCGACGTCGAGGAAATGGTCTATGTGCTGATCTGGGTGATCGTCGGCGGCACCGCGACGCTGTGGGGACCGATCATCGGTCTGATCGCGTTGACTGTCGTCAACGAAGTCATCCTGCGCGAGCTGGAGGTCGATGAACTCCGGCCGCTGTTCTATGGCGCGGTCCTGATCCTGGCCATGCTGTTTCTGCCATCGGGTCTGGAGACCTTGCCGCGCAAGATCAAGGAGCGTTTCGCCCGTCGTTCGCCGAGAAGCGATGCCGTCGGTACATCGGAACCCAGCTAGCCGGCGTCAAACCGGCCGCTGCATCACCGTGGCGCTGGTGAAGCCGAACAGACGTCGGCCCAGGCCACCCAGGTTCTCCGTCTTGACCGGCGTAAAACCGAAGCGTTCATAGAGCCGTTTGGCGCTGGGGTTGGTATCGATCACCGAAAGCTGCACGGCGGTCTTGCCGACATCGGCGGCCAACGCGACCACCGCGTTCAGCAGTTTTGTTCCGATGCCGTGTCCGCGGAACGGTTCAGCGACCGTGATACCGTCCATCACCAGCAGGTGGTCCTGCTTGTCGCTATCGAGAAACCCCAGGCAGACCATGCCGAACAGCGCCCGCGTCCAACCGCGGTGTCGCGCCATGTCCGACAGAGACGGCGCGACGAGACCGCGCCCGTCCAGGTTGAACCCGGCAACGCCGGCGACGCTCGTGCCGTCGCGCGCGACGATAACGCGGTCATGATGCAGTGTCGGGGCGATGATGGCGGCTGCGGTATCGGCGTCGCCGAACGCGGGGCGAAACTTGCGGGCGAAGGCGGCGGCATAGAGCGCCGCGACCGCTTCTTCGTCACCAGGCCTCATACCGATCGCGATATCCATGACTGTAGATATGGGGCGGCCAAGAGGCCGTCGCCAGTCGGTGACAAGGAGCAACGGGCAGCGGTCGGCGTTGCCGCCGCTGCCCGTCCGCCACGCGTTACGCCTGGGCCGAGGCCTCGATGCGGGCGACCGCTTCGTCGGTCGTCCACAGGCCGTTGGCGATGTAGCGGAAGTTGATGAGGGCGGCCATGTAGCCGTCGCCTTCCGGCAGTTTCGCCGCCGCGGTCGCATCGCGCACGACCGCGACCTCGAAACCCTGCTCCAAGAGTTCGTGGAGGTGTGCCTGGACGCACAAATTTGCCGACATGCCGGCCAGGATGACCTTGTCGATGCCGTTCTTGCGCAACTGCAGCACCAGGTCGTTCTGCTCGGGACCGTAGACCTTGTGCGGCGAGGCAACGATGGTTTTGCCGTCGTTGATGTAGGGTTTGTACTGCGGCATGAAGTCGGCGCCGGAACCGTCGAAACCTTCGGTGTTCAGCGGGCCGTCACGGTCGAACATGCCGATCGCATGCATCAGTTTTTCGAGCGGGCCTTCGAACTTCCAGCCGTGATCGGTCGGGTAGTAGTAGTGGGGCGAGATGGCGACGGTCATGCCGGCATCCTTGGCCGCGACCATCAGCCGCTCGATGTTCTCGACGGTGCCGTGCTCGGTGACGCTCTCGCCGACCACGCCCCAGGTGACGCCGTCCGGGCTCAAGAAATCGATCTGAGGATCGGTGACGACGAGCGCGGTGCGCGACAGGTCGATCTCGACATCGGTCTGGGGCAGGGCGGGTTCAGCCGGGTCGGCATAGGCCGCCGTGTCAGCCCGGGCGGCGCTTGGCGCAACCGCCGCGGCGCCGGCGGCAGCGGCGACAAACCCGGCGCTGCCGGTGGTCAGCGCGACGCGGCGCGTGACGCCGTGGTCATGGTCATGACTGTGATCGTGGTCGTGATCTCTGGGCATGGTCTGCCTCCTTGGCTGGAACGGCCCCCCGAAAAAGGGCGGTCCTGCTAAGTTAGGCGGGCTCACGTGTCTTTTTGTCTTCAAGAGGTGCCGGATCGTCCAGAATGGCCGTTGCCCATAATTGGAGACCCGCTTGATCCTGCTTGAACGCCTGCTCGCCGGCCTTGATGTCGCACTCGATCCGTTCTCGGTCTGCCGGGTGCGTCGCGCGACCGGCGCGGATCTCGGACGCCACGACGAGGCCATGCTGCACTATGTGCTGACCGGCAACGGCACCGTGCTGGTCGATGGTTGCGGTCCCCTGGCGGTCAGCCCGCGCACGCTCCTGATCTCGCCGCCCGGCCAGCGCCAGCGCTTCTATGCCGGCCAGGCGAGCGGCGGCCCGTCGGACCCGCCGATATGCGATGTCATCCTGCACGCCGGGCCGGTTCTGGCGGAGGAGACTGATGGGTTGCTCATGGTGTGCTCCACCGTCCATGCGACCTATCAGCAGACCCGCGGCCTGTTCGATCACCTGCATGAGCCCATCGTTCTACCGCTCGCCGCGGGCGAAAGCCTGACGCTCGCCTTTGACAACCTGCTCGCCGAACTGGCCGAACCGCAGCCGGGGACCGAAGACATGGTGCAGCTTCTGTTGCGCCAGAGCCTGATCCTCTTGCTCCGGCGCTATTGCGAGGGCGGCGAGTGCCGGCTGCCGTGGCTGTCGGCGCTTGAAGATCACCGGCTGGGCGCGGCGCTGGAACGTATGCTGGAGCATCCGGATGCACCGCTGACGGTTCAGGATCTGGCTGACACCGCGGGGATGAGCCGCTCCGCGTTTTCCCAGCACTTTGCCGAAGCGTTCGGCCAGCCGCCGATGGAAATGTTCCAGGAGCTCCGGTTGCGCCAGGCGGCGAAACTGCTGCGTGATACCGACATGCCGGTCAAGCAGTTGGCCGCCCGGCTTGGTTATGCCAGCCGCAGCCACTTCTCACGCAGCTTTCGTCATCAGTTCGGCATGGCGCCGCTGGACTTCCGGGTGGGTCAGGCGAGCGGCAAGCGCCGATAACGTCCGCCGAGCGCGGGGTCGACGTAGTAGCTCAGTGGGCCTTCGTCGACAAACAGGCGATGGGCGTAGGCAAGCCGGTCGCGGTCAAGCGTCACGCCGAGCCCCGGGCCCGTTGGGACCGGCAGAACGTTGTCGGTCGGCCGGAACGGCCCGCCCTCGACGACGTCAAGCGCCTGCCAGGCGAAGATCGACTGGCTGGGTTCGCGGATATGGTGCAGCGCGGCAGCCATGTGCAGATAGGCCGAGGTCATGATGCCGCTGTCGCCGCTGTAGAACCAGAAGTCGATCCCCATCTCTTCGGCTGCGCCGACAAAACGTTGGGTGCGCGCGATGCCGCCCAGCGCGGCGATGTTGACGACAACCGCATCCGGCGCGCCGAGCGCCGCCGCACGCCTGAGGTCGGGCAGATGCGCGGAGAACGGAACTGACGTGTGGCGTCTGAGCTTCGCCATCTCCTCGAAGCTCGCGACCGGTTCCTCCCAGTTGCGGATATCGAGCGGCTCGATCTCGCGCGCAATACGGATGGCCGTGGGCACGGTGTAGGCCATGTTGGAATCAAGCCGGATCATGGCGTCGGGACCCAGGCGCTGGCGCAGGGTGCGCACGACGGCGACGGAAAGCGCGGCGTCTTCGAAGGCGACCTTGCCCTCAAAATAGGTCGAGCCGTGGGCCTCCCGCTTGGCCTGGCAGTAATCGGCGATCGCCTCGGGGCTCGACTCGCCGCCCTTGCTGTCGCGTTCGGCGCGGTAGGCGAAGTATTCGGTGAACGGGATCTCGTCGCGCACCGCGCCGCCCAAGAGCGTTGCGACCGGTACCCCCCAGAGCTTGCCGCGCAGATCCCAGAGCGCGATCTCAATGGCACCGAAAGCCCGCAGCGCACCACTGTCGTCGGTGTTGACGCTGGTCCGAACCTCCGGCAGGCAGCGTGCCTCGGCGCCCGCGATATCGAGAGCGTCCGTGCCGATAAGGCGTTCGGCAAGTGCCTCGATGGCCAGAGCTTCACCATGCGACGGCGATTCTCCCAGTCCGGTCAGACCCTGATCGGTCTCGACCTCGACGATGGTTTTCGAGAAGCCCGGATGCTCGCCCAGCGCCCAGATATAGGGTGCTTCGAGCGGCAGGTTGACCGGGGTCGCGCGGATGGCGGTGATCTTCATGGCCGATTGTCCGTTGTTGCGAGAACAGGCGCCAGCAGCGCAGCGGCATAGAGACGGCGTTCATCGTCATGGCGTTGCGGTGGCCGTGCGACCCATCGGTCGATCACGTCGGCGTCGACCGGCTCGCCAAGCGCCGACGCCATGGCGGCCGCGCCCGCCTCGCGCATGCCAAAGGCATCGCGCCGCGCCGCCATCGCCTCGCGCAGGCCGCCGTGGTCGTCGCACAAGAGCGCCATGTTGGCTGCACATCCGGCGCGCCCGGCGGCGGCGGTCTTGAGATGGCGCGTGCGGGTGATCGCCGGATAAGCGCCGGGGTGTTTTGACTCAAGGCGCAGATGAAACATTGAGCTGCGCGCCGCCTGCGCCGCGCCCATAACCGCGACCCAATCTTCGGCGGCCTGCCAGGCATGACGTGCTTTATCGAAGAACTGCAATGCCCCATCACGATCACTGTTGGCGGCAGCCAGCGAACCCAGAGCATCGAAGCTCGCCGCGCGTCGCGGGTCGTTCGGGGCAAAGACCTCCGTCATGTCACAGGCGGCGCACCATAAACGACCGGCATCGTCCAACGCGCCGGTGTTGAGCAGCGCGCGTGCGCGCACCATCCATTGTTCCCAAAGATGATCGCTCAGCAGCCAGACCATCAACCACCGAGATAGGCGCGCTTGACGTGTTCGTGCTCGTGCAGTTCGGCGGCGGGACCTTCAAGCGCGACGCGGCCGGTCTCCATGACATAGGCGTAGTCGGCGATCTTCAGTGCGAGTTCGGCGTTCTGCTCGACCAGCACCACCGGCACACCGCGCTGGTGAATCTCAACGACGATCTTGGCGATCTCCTGCACCAGGACCGGCGACAAGCCGATCGACGGTTCGTCGAGCAGGAGAAGTTTGGGTCCCGCCATCAACGCGCGGCCCATGGCCAGCATCTGCTGTTCGCCACCCGACAGTGTCTTGGCGTATTGCGGACGGCGTTCCTTCAGTCTCGGGAAATGATCGAAGACGTCGTCTAGATCGCGTCTGATCTTGTCCTTGTCCTTGCGCAGATAGGCGCCGGTCATCAGGTTTTCGAGCACGGTGAGCTCGGGGAAGACGTGACGGCCTTCGGGCACCTGCGCGATGCCGCGCGCGACGATCTTTTCCGGTGCCAGCTTGTCGATGCGTTCGCCCTCGAATCGGATCTCGCCGGCGGACGCGCGCACCAGACCGGAAATCGTGCGAAGCGTGCTGCTCTTGCCCGCACCATTCGCGCCGATCAGGGTGATGATGTTGTCGGCGTCCAAATGCAGGCTGACGCCTTTGACCGCCTGCACCTTGCCGTAGTGAACCTCCAGGTCGTTGACCTCGAACAGCATGATCGTTCCAACCGATGTCTTAAGAAGATGATCGCATGCGCTGTCGATTAGGCGTGATGACCAACGCCAAATCAAGCTCTACGGCGGAGGGCGATGAGAACATGGGGCACCAGCCATCGTGTGCAACCATGAATTTTTCGTTCTGCGATTGCGTGCTGCCGTTTCTTTGCTCACGATCGCCGCCACGTCAGACGGTCGAAAACGGATGGTTTAGAATCTCATGACATCGGCAGACGAATGCTTTCAGACAATCCCCATCTTTCGCATCTTTGATGTCGAGAAGGCACGGGCGTTTTACATCGACTTCCTTGGCATGACGGTGGATTGGGAGCATCGCATTGAAGACGGTGGCCCGATCTACATGCAGGTGTCGCGCGGTTCGTTGCGACTACATTTGAGCGAGCATCACGGCGATTGCTGCCCGGGCTCAACCGTCTATGTGCAGACGACCGGCCTTGAAGACTTCCACCATGATATCACGGGCAAGGGCTACGCGTTCATGCGGCCTGGCCTTGATGACGCGCCCTGGGGTGAAAAGATCATGGAGGTCATCGACCCCTTCGGTAACCGCTTGCGGTTCTGCGGCACCTAGACCGGGGTTCCAAGATAGGCCTCGACGACCTCCGGGTTGGCGCGGATCGCCTCCGGCGCACCCTCGGCCAACAGGCTGCCGAAGTTAAGGACCGTGATGTGTTCGCACAGCCCCATCACCGCCTGCATGTCGTGTTCGACCAAGAGGATGGTGACGCCGGAGTCGCGCACCTGGCGGATCAGTTCCATCATGCGCCGGGTCTCTTCCGGGTTCATGCCGGTGAACGGTTCGTCGAGCATCAAGAGCTTCGGTCCGGTGGCGAGCGCGACCGCGATGCCCAAGGCGCGTTGCAGGCCGTGGGGCAGGTTGGAGCAGAGCTCGTCTTTGAGATCGCTGAGCTCCATGAAGTCGAGAATCTCATCGACACGCGCCCGCGCTTTCTCTTCACGATCTTTGTTGAGACCCAACAGCACGCTGAACGCATCGACGCGCGCCGTTAAATGACAGCCGACCAACACGTTGTCGTAGACTGTGAACTCGTGAAACAGCGTCGTCGCTTGAAACGTGCGGACCAGGCCGAGTTCGGTGATCGCGCTTGTCTTCATGCCGGAGATATCGCGGCCGTCATAGACGACGCGTCCGGCACTTGGCTTGTAGTAGCCGCTGATGACGTTGAACGTCGTCGTCTTGCCGGCGCCGTTGGGTCCGATCAGCCCATGAATGGTGCCCGGTTCGATCTGGAAGCTCAGATTGTTGACGGCCGTCAGCCCGCCAAAACGGCGCGTCAGACGATCGACCTCAAGCAGCGTCATGATTTTGCCCCTGGCGTTCGGCCAACTTGGAAGGACAGCCGGCGGCCGTTATAGCAAACTTGCATGGCGACGGAACGCAGTGGTTGTCAGGGGCTTGCGCTCAACCCGTGACGATCAGGTTGACGCCGGCGGTTTCGAGCCGGCGGGCATAATCCAGGGGCAATTGCTGGTCGGTGACCAGCACGTCGATGTCCTCGAAGCCCGCGACCCTGACCGGCGCGCGCCGGTTGATCTTGGCGTGATCGGCGACGACGACGGCGCGTTGCGCGTGACGGATAACGGCGCTGGAGAATTCGGCTTCGTCGACGTAGTAGTCCATCAGGCCGGCATCCAGATCGACGGCGGCGATCGACAGGATCGCGGTGTGCACCTGGAAGCGTTCGACGAAGCGGATGGCTTCATGACCGAGCACGGCGCCATCGTCCGCGCGGATCTCGCCGCCGGCGATATAGACACGATTGCCGTTACGCGAGGCCAGCGTGCGTGCGATGTCCGCGCAGTTGGTGGCGACCAGCAGGTCACGATGGCCGGTCAGCGCCCGCGCCACGTAAGCTGTCGTGGTGCCCGTATCCAGCATGACGGATTCGCCGTTTTCGATCAGGCCGGCGGTGGCCTCGGCAATCGCGCGTTTGGCCTCGGCATGCTCGTCCATGCGCTGGCGAAACGCGCTTTCGCGCAACGGCTCCGGCAACGCGACGCCGCCGTGCACCTTGCGCACCAAGCCGCGCGCGGCGAGCCGGCGAATATCACGGCGGATCGTCTCGTCGGAAACGTGCAAACGCTCTGCGAGATCGCCAACGCCACACAAGCCGCGTTCGCGAACCGCCGTGACAATGGCCGACTGTCGTTCCGTTGCATGCATGGAACTTCTCCGAAGAGGCCATTAATCTAGAGAGTATACCGAGAATCAATACAAATGCTGACATGTGGAATCAAACCAAGTTTCGTCTGCATTTGTGTGGGATGCTGTTGTTTTGTCTTGTTTCATAGGGAAATTACCGCTTTCATGGCGACCAGACGGCTGCGTGAAGCTGCTTGGGTTCAACACAACAATACCGGGGAGGTAAGATATGTTGACAAGTTTGCGTGCGACGGCGCTGGCGGGTGCGCTCGGCGTCTTTTTGACCGGCCAGGCGATGGCCCAAGCGCCGGAATCAGACGACCCCATCAAACTCACCCTGCACGACTGGACGGGTCAGTACATCACCACGACCATCATGGGCGAGGTGCTGAAGTCCATGGGCTACAACGTTGAGTACGTCCAGGCCGACTACATCGCTCAGTTCGCGGGTCTTGAGTCCGGCGATCTGCACATCGCCATGGAGATGTGGGAGACCACGGGCAAGGAAGCCCTGGAAGCCTCGCTCGAAACCGGCAAGACGCTGGACCTGGGCGAGACCGGCATGTTTGCCATCGAGGAGTGGTGGTATCCGATCTACATGAAGGAGCGCTGCCCGGGCCTGCCCGACTGGCAAGCGCTGAACGATTGCGCCGAAGAGTTCGCGACGCCCGAGACGGCCCCCAAGGGCCGTTACCTCGGCGGTCCCGTCACCTGGGCCGGGTTCGATGACGAGCGCGCCGAGGCGCTCGGCCTCGACATCGAGGTCATCCACGCCGGCACGGACGCCGCCCTGTTCGCCGAACTGCAGTCGGCCTATCAGCGCGAAGCGCCGTTCCTGGGCTGGGTCTACGCCCCGCACTGGGCGCCGACCAAGTTCGAGGGCGAGTGGATCGAGTTCCCGAGCTACACCGAAGAGTGCTACAGCGATCCGTCCTGGGGCATCAATCCCGACATGGCTTATGACTGCGGCAAGCCGCGCGGCTGGATCAAGAAGGTCGGCTGGAAGGACGGCGAAGGCAAATGGCCTTGCGCCTACTCGGCCGTGCGCGGGTTCCACATCGAGAACGATGCCATGGGCAACATGGTTGCCGAGGTCGATCTGGAAGGCCGCGACCTGAATGAGGTTGTCGGCGAATGGATGGACAACAACAAGGACACCTGGCAGGCCTGGACGACCTGCGAGTAAGCAAACGATGCTAAGGTGATGGCCGTTAGAGCAGGTCCTGTCTTGGTGGAATCGCTTCGCGATTCCGTCAAGGCAGGTGAAGCTGCTCTACTCATAGATAGAGAGCGGATTCACATGGTTCGGTGGAACCGTCAGACGGTTCCACCGAACCATGATCCGCTCTAGGGATCGGGGGGAAGATCCTGGCGGCCATCTGTCTTTCCGGGGCCAGCAACGATGACCGGCGACGTGCGTCCGATAAAACTCGCCTGTGAGAACGTTTGGAAGCTGTTCGGTCAGAACGCTGACGACGTCCTGCAGCGCACCGGCGGTTCGCCCGGCGACGCAGACCTTGCGGCCGCCGAGGTGATCGGCGCGGTGCGTGACGCGACGATCGCCGTGCGTGAAGGCGAGATCTTCATCATCATGGGACTGAGCGGCTCGGGCAAATCGACGCTGGTGCGCTGCATGTCGCGCCTGATCGAACCGACCGCCGGACGGGTCCTTTTCGAAGACAGCAATTTGCTCGACATGAGCGAACGCGAGCTGATGGAACTCCGGCGCCATCGCATGGGCATGGTGTTCCAGCACTTTGCGCTGCTGCCCCACCTGACCGTCCTGGGCAACGTCGCCTTTCCCCTGGAGATCCAGGGCATCGGCAAATCCGAACGTCAAGCCAAGGCGCTCGAGATGGTCGAACTGGTCGGTCTCAAAGGTCGCGAATACTATTACCCGCGCGAACTTTCCGGCGGTCAGCAACAGCGGGTCGGCATCGCGCGCTCGCTCGCCGTCGAACCGGAGATCTGGTTCCTGGACGAACCGTTCTCTGCCCTTGATCCCCTGATCCGCCGTGAGATGCAGGACGAGTTTCTGCGTCTGCAGAACGTGCTGCACAAGACGATCGTCTTCATCACCCACGACTTCGACGAAGCCATTCGCTTGGCCGACCGGATCGCCATTATGAAGGACGGCGCGATCATTCAGATCGGCGCGCCGGAGGAGCTCGTGACCGCGCCGGCGGATGACTACGTCGCCGAATTCACCCGCGACATTCCGCGCGCCAAAGTCTTGTCTGCCGGTGTGGTCGCGCGGCCTGGTCCCCACGGGGCAACCACGGTGCGGGCGGACGCGCGCATCGCCGAGGTCGCCGCGATGGTGTTCGAGACTGACGAACCGCTGGGCGTTCTCGACGCCGACGGCAACATTGTCGGCGCGCTCGGACGCGATGCCGTGCTCGACGTTCTACTCGGCCGCGAGCTCGCGCCATGACGGACCTGGCGACCATCGGGCATGAGCCGCGCCGCGGCCTGACGACGAAAACCTGGGCCTGGCTGATCGTCGTCGTGTCGATCGTTGTTGTGGTGACGGCGGGCGAGGTGCCCGACTGGTCGATCGACTATCCGCGCGGCTGGATCTGGGATCTTCAGGGCTGGATCTCGGGCGCCATGAACTGGCTGATCAACGATGCGACGTTCGGCCTCTTCACGTTCAAGGAGTTCACACGGTCCATCGCCTGGCTGCTCGACTGGCTTCTGACCGCGGCCTACGGCTTCCTTGCCATGGGTTTCGAGATCCCCGACGGCTCCGGCGGCGTGCTGATGGTGCCGCGCATTTCGTGGATCGTGCTGATCGGCGCCCTTACCTTCTTTGCCTGGCGCGTCAGGGATCGCGGTCTCGCCGTTCTGGTTGGCCTGTGCTTCGGCTATCTCGCGGTGTTCGGCCAGTGGGACAGCGCCATGGTGACGCTGGCCTCGATCGTCATCGCCGTGCCTCTTGGCGCCGCGTTTGGTCTTCTGCTCGGCATCGCGGCCTACCGGCGGCCGTGGTTCGAGCGTGCGGTCACGCCGCTGCTCGATCTCATGCAGACGGTGCCGGTGTTCGCCTATCTTGTGCCGATCCTCTTCCTGTTCGGCTTCGGGCCGGTCGCCGCGATGATCGCGACGATGATCTACGCCATGCCGCCGATGGTGCGTATCACTATTTTGGCGCTGAAGCAGGTCCCCGACGAGATCAGCGAGTACGGCCGCATGGCCGGCTGCTCGTCGCGCCAGCACATCTGGAAGGTCATGGTGCCGGCGGCGAAGCCCGGCCTGATGGTGGGCTTGAACCAGGTGATCATGCTGTCACTGAACATGGTGATCATCGCCTCGATGATCGGTGCCGGCGGCCTGGGTTTCGACGTGCTGCACGCGCTGCGGCGTTTGGCGATCGGCGAGGGCCTGGAAGCCGGTATCGCGATCACGCTGCTCGCCATCGCGCTCGACCGGCTGAGCCAGGCCTATGCCACCAAACCGCCGCCGCAACATGGCCAGGAACGGCCTGCGTCGTTTGTTCGGCGTCATCCCTATCTTCTGGCGGCCTTGGTTTTGATCGTTGGCTCGATGGCACTGGGTGCGGTTCTGCCCTTCGTCGAGGCCTATCCCGAGTCCTTGACGCTGACCACCGGCACCTTCTTCGACCGCATTGTCGAATGGATCAACATCCACCTCTTCGACTCGATCGAGGTCGTGAGGGCTTGGCTCCTGGTCAACGTCATGATCCCGATCAAACGTTTCCTGCTCGCCGTGCCCTGGCCGATCGTTCTGATCGTGATCGCCATGGCCGGTTGGCAGCTCGGTGCCTGGCGTTTGGCGCTGATCGTCGCCTGCCTGGCCGCCTTCATCCTGGTTACCGGCAACTGGGAAAAGGCGATGATCTCGGTTTACCTGACAGGCCTTTCCGTTGTCATCGCCTGCATGATCGGGTTTCCCGTTGGCGCCTGGGCGGCCAACAACGCGCGGGTCAACCGCGCCGTCCAGGTCGTCATCGATACGCTGCAGACGCTGCCGTCCTTCGTCTACCTGATCCCCGTCGTCATGCTGTTCAGGGTCGGTGAATTCTCGGCCATGATCGCCATCGTCGCCTATGCCATCGCGCCGGCGACCCGCTACACCATCCATGGGTTGTCGCAGGTACCTGAGCACCTGATCGAAGCGGCGCGTGCGCAAGGCTGCAGCCGTGGTCAGATCCTGCGCAAGGTGCAGATCCCGCTGGCGTTGCCGGAGATCATGCTGGGCGTCAACCAGACGATCATGATGGCATTGTCCATGCTGGTGATCACCGCCCTGGTCGGCTCCCGCGACCTGGGCCAGGAAGTCTATATCGCGCTGACCAAGGCCGACACCGGACGCGGCATCGTCGCCGGCGTCTGCGTCGCCTTTATCGCCATGATCGCCGACCGCCTTATCTCGGCCTGGGCCCGTCGCCGCAAGCAGGAGCTGGGCCTTGCCTGATGCCATGACCGAAGGAGATGCCATGTCCGACGAAGCACGCCAAAAAGCGGCGTCGCTGCCGATCTGGAAAGGGAAGGTCGACCCGGTCGCCTTGAGCGGCGGGATCACCAACGTCAACTTCAAGGTGGTCGACGGAGACGAGGCCTTCGTCGTCAGGATCGGCGGCAACATTCCCGAACACGGTATCCGGCGCACCGCCGAAATCGCCTGCGCCCAGGCTGCCCACGCCGCCGGCGTCGCGCCCGAACTCGTGCATACGGAGAAGGGCGTCATCGTCACCCGCTTCATCGACGGGCACACCTATGGCGAGGAGGACGTGCGTGACCAGGCGAACCTGGAACGCCTGCTGCCGGTCATCAAACGTCTGCACCGCGCGACGCCGGAGTATCTGCGCGGGCGTGCGCCGATGTTCTGGGTGTTTCATTCCCTGCGCGACTATTTCGGTCGCATGGCCGACGAGAACCACCGCTTGCTGGGGGAGGTTCCGCGCTACCGCGAGATCGCCGGCGAACTGGAGACGGCCGTCGATCGTGTGAAGCTGATCTTCGGCCACAACGATCTGTTGCCCGCCAACTTCATCGACGACGGCGAGCGCATCTGGATCATCGATTGGGAATTCGCCGGCTTTAACAGTGCGCTGTTCGACTTGGGCGGGTTGGCGTCGAACAACCAGCTCTCCGTCGGTCAGGAACGTTGGCTTCTGGAAGAGTACTACGAGACGCCCTTGGGCGATCGACAATGGTGGCGCTATGGCGCGATGAAATGCGCATCGCTGCTGCGCGAAGCAGCCTGGAGCATGACCCAGGAGCATCATTCCGCCCTCGACATCGACTATGTCGCCTATACGGCGGAAAACCTGGCGCGCTTCGAGCGCGCCTATGCCGCGTGGCGGGACGAGACATGAGCACGCCACCGACACAGGCCCGGGTCGTTATCATCGGCGGCGGCATCATCGGCTGTTCGACCGCCTATCATCTGGCGAAGAACGGTTGGACCGACGTTGTCCTTCTGGAACGCGCCAAGCTGACCAGCGGCTCGACCTGGCACGCGGCCGGGCTGGTCGGTCAGCTCAGGTCCAGCGCCAACATTACCCAACTCCTGAAATACAGCGTTGAACTCTACGACACGCTTGAAGCAGAGACGGGCCAGGCCACCGGTTGGAAGATGAACGGCGGGTTGCGGCTCGCCTGCAACGCCGACCGGCTCATCGAAATCAAACGCCAGGCGACCATGGCGCGCAGCTTCGGGCTGGAGATGCACCTGCTGTCGCCGGCGGAGGCCGCGGCCATGTGGCCGATCATGGACGCCTCTGACCTGGTCGGCGCGGCCTTCCTGCCGACCGACGGTCAGGCCAACCCGTCTGATACCGCCCAGGCATTGGCGCGCGGCGCGCGCAACGCGGGCGTCAGGATCGTCGAAGACTGTCCGGTCGACTCAATTCAGGTGAAAGACGGCCGCGTGACGGGCGTGACGACGCGCGAGGGCGCAATCGCCTGTGACGTCGTCGTCAACTGTGCGGGCCAATGGGCGCGCGATGTCGGCCGGCTCGCCGGGGTCAACGTGCCGCTGTGTTCCATGCAGCACCAGTACATGATCACCGAAAAAGTCGAGGGCGTGGCGCCCGATATGCCGACGCTGCGCGATCCCGACCGCCTGATCTATTTCAAGGAAGATGTCGGCGGCCTCGTCATGGGCGGCTACGAGTTCAATCCCAAACCATGGGCCGAGGACGGCATTCCCGACGGCTTCGAGTTTTCGTTGTTGGATAGCGATTGGGGTCACTTCGGCCAGCTCATGGAACAGGCGCTGGCGCGCGTGCCGGCGCTCGGCAAGGCCGGCGTCAAGCAACTCTTGAACGGGCCGGAGAGTTTTACGCCGGACGGCAACTTCATTCTGGGCGAATCGCCGGAGGTCGGCGGCTTCTTCGTCGGCGCCGGCTTTAACGCCTTCGGCATTGCTAGCGCTGGCGGTGCCGGGCGGGCGCTGGCCGAATGGATCGTCGGCGGCGCCGCGCCAATGGATCTGGGCGCGGTCGATATCCTGCGCTTCGGGCCGCCCCACCACGACATCGACTGGGTGCGCGCCCGCACGGTCGAGGCGTGCGCCAAGCATTACACGATGGGTTGGCCGCACGAGGAGGCAAGCGCCGGGCGGCCGAACCGTGTCTCGCCGCTCTATGACCGTCTGAAGGACGCGGGCGCGTGCTTTGGCTCGAAGCTCGGTTGGGAACGGCCCAATTGGTTCGCCGAACCCGGTGAGAAACCCGAAGACGTCTATTCGTTCGGCCGGCAAAACTGGTTCGACGCGGTCGGTGCCGAACACCAGGCCTGCCGTGAAGCGGCCGCGTTGTTCGATGCCTCGTCGTTCGCCAAGTTCCTGGTGACCGGCCCGGATGCGGAACGCGCGCTCGGCTGGATCTGCAGCAACGATGTCTCGGGTCCGCCGGGCAAGGTGACGTACACCCAGATGCTCAACGACCACGGCGGCATCGAATGCGATCTGACCGTCAGCCGACTTGACGAATCGACCTACTACATCGTGACCGGCACCGGGTTCGCGACCCACGATGCCGACTGGATCCGCCGCAACATCCCCGACGATGCCGATGCGGCACTGACGGAAATCACCGACGACATGGCCGTCCTGACGTTGATGGGCCCCAAGGCGCGCGACGTGCTGGGCGCGGTCACCGAGAGCGACCTCGGCAACGAGGCCTTCCCGTTCGGCCGCTGCCAGGAGATCACGATCGTAGGCCGCGTGGTGCGCGCCATCCGCGTCACCTATGTCGGCGAACTCGGCTGGGAACTGCACATGCCGGTCGAAGCCGCGCCGGAGGTGTTCGACGCGCTGGTCGCGGCAGGTGAGCCTCACGGTCTGCGCCTTGCCGGGTACCGCGCGATCGAGAGCCTGCGCCTGGAGAAAGGTTATCGCGCCTGGGGCAGCGATATCGGCCCGGACTATACGCCGGTCGAGGCGGGCATGACCTGGGCGATCAAACTCAAGAGCAACACGGACTTCCGAGGCCGCGATGCGGTCACGCGCCAGGCCGAGAACGGCATCGCTAAACGGCTCGCCTGCTTCACCGTCGATGACCCGGATATCGTGCTGCTGGGCCGCGAGACCATCTATCGCAACGGCGAGCGCGTCGGCTGGCTCTCCAGTGGCGGGTGGGGGCACACGGTCGGCACCAATATCGGCTACGGCTACGTGCGCAACGCGGACGGTGTTGACAAGGCGTTCCTGGAAACTGGCGACTATCAGCTTGAAGTCGCGACCGAGATGGTGCCGGCCAAACTGCACATGGCCGCACTCTACGACCCCAAGAACACCCGGGTTAAGGGCTGACCCCGCAGCTAACGGTCCGCGGATTTGCCGGTTGAAAGATCGCCTCTGAGCGAGCGGATCTCTTCGCGTAATGTGCTGATGTCATGGCGCAACTGCTCGCGTTCGGCATGCGCCTGGTCTTCGGCCTCGCGCGCCATCACGTCCTGTTCCTCCAGATGCAGCCGCTGCATGGAGTCGACGATGACGGCGATAAAGAGGTTCAGGACCGTGAAGCTGGCAATCAGGATGAACGAGACGAAGAACGCCCAGGCCCAGGGATAGACCTCCATCACGGGCCTGACGATGCCCATCGACCAGCTTTCCAGCGTCATGATCTGGAACAGCGAATACATCGACCGGCCGATGGTGCCGAACCAGGCGTCGAACTCGCCGCCGAAGAGTTTCGTCGCCATCACCGCGAAGACATAGAACAGCAGCATCATGAGAAGCGCGATCGAACCCATGCCGGGTATCGCGCGCAACAGCGTCTCGACCACCCGGCGCAGCCGGGGCATGGTCGAAACCAGACGCAGCACCCGCAGGACGCGGAGCGCGCGTAAGACGGAAAAGGCGCCGCTTTCGGGCATCAACGCGACACCGACGATGATCGTATCGAACAGGCTCCAGGGATCGCGCCAGAACGCCTTGCCGTGGGCGATCATGCGTAGCGCGAGTTCGACGACGAAGACGGCCAGGATGATCTCATCGAGGGCGTAGATCAGACCGCCCCAATGGGTCATGACGGTCGGTACCGTCTCAAGACCCAGCAACACCGCGTTCAGCACGATGATGCCGGTGATGCCGCCCGTGAAATAGGGGTGGTCGACCAGGCCGGCCACCCGAAGTCGCCATGATGTCATGCGGGCTGTACTCTCGTCGGGATCACGCTTGCCTAGCTATATGTGAAGTGGGCCAAGCCTTTGAAGAGGTTTGGCCGGCGTGTCCTACCGGTTTTTGACATGGGTGCCCAAGAAGTCGATGACGGCCATCGCCGCGCCGTGATCATAGAGGTCGTTATGGTTGCCGTTGGGCGCCTGCCAGTAGGTCTTGGGCTCTGCGGCGGCATCAAACAGCTCTCGGCCGAGCTTGGCCGGGACCACGCCGTCATCGTCGCCATGCAGGATCAACAGCGGCGCATCGATCCGGCCGATGCGATCTTCCGAATCATAGCGGTCCAGCACCAGCCATCGGGCCATCGGGACATACCAGTAGTGGGTCGCCGCAACATCGGCGATCGAGGTGAACGGCGCCTCCAGAACCACGGCGGCGACCGGATGGCGCACCGCCATCTCAACGGCGACCGCCGTGCCCAGGGATTCGCCATAGGCAATGACCTCTTCTGGTGCGACGCCGCGCTCGGCCAGGTAGGCAAAACCCGCATCGGCGTCCAGGTAAAGGCCCTCCTCGGTCGGTTTGCCGGGATTGCCACCGAACCCCCGGTACTCGACCAGCAGCAGGCCGTAGCCGGCTTCCGCCAGTTCGGCGAGCTTGCCCGTGCGATGGCCAATATGGCCGGCATTGCCGTGGGTAACGACAAAGGTCTGATGGCCATCGGATGCCGGTAGATACCACGCCATGAGATCCAGGCCGTCATCGGTTGTCAGCACCACCTCTTCAAATCCGGCGATCTGGGACAGGGTGAGGTCGGGCAGGTCGTCGCCGGGGTGGTACATCATGTGCCGCTGGGCGACGAACATGCCGCCCACGAAAATCCCGTAGCCGGCAACGGCAGCGGCGGCTAGGCGCCAGGGCATGGGCGTCTCATCGTCGGTTTCATCGGATTAGCGGGTTCCTTTCCGGCTAGAGCAGATCCCATTTTGATCGAATCGCTACGCGATGAGATCAAAATGGGATCTGCTCTCCTTCTTTGATATCGATCGGATTCACACGATGTGATCCAACCACCTTGATTGAATCACATCGTGATCCGATCTAGAGCGGGCCGATATGTAGACGACCATGCATGGGATGTCAGGCAAAACAGGCAGTTAACGTTGAACTGGGAAAATCCGGAAAACGGCCCTGACAAGGGCGATAAAGGGCGTCAACGCGGCCGCTGGTGGCCGTGGATCCTGCTCGGCCTTGGCGCCGGCGCGGTGGTCCTGGTCGCCGACACGGTGGCTGGTCAGGACGCGCTCAGACTGGTCTATCTGGGATTGCTTCTGGTGTTTGTCGGCGCCGGCGCCTGGTGGGCCTTTATGCGCGGGAACCTCTCGCGCAGCCTGCGCCATGCGGCCGTATGGACAGCCATTGGTCTGGTTCTGGCCGTTGGCTACAGCCTCCGTGATCAGGTGCAGTTCATCACCGACCGGGTCATTGCCGACCACGTCCCAGGCTACGGTTTCGACGCCGACGACAACCAAGTCAGTTTCCGCTTGGGGCCCGATGGGCACTTCCATGTCACTGCCCTGGTCGACGGCGTGGAGGTCCTGTTCCTTGTCGATACCGGCGCCAGCAATGTCGTCCTGACGGAAGATGACGCCCGGCGCCTGGGCTTCGATCCGGCTCGTCTCAACTACAGCCAAGTCTTCAGCACCGCCAACGGGCTCGTCCGTGGTGCGCCCGTCCGTCTTGACCGCGTCACTATCGGTCCGGTGTCGGTGACGAACGTGCAGGCGTCGGTCAACGAGGTGTCGATGGACCGCTCCCTGCTCGGCATGTCGTTCCTGAGCCGTATCGGCGGTTATCAAGTGCGCGGTGAGGTGCTGACGCTGATGGCGCGGTAGCGTTTACGGCTTTGTTGGCCGGCGCCGATTGGCTACGCTCCAGACAAAGAAAGGGCCCGGCTGTTGCCCGCCGGGCCCTTCGATCCTGTTGGCGACAAGCCTTAACGGTTGTTGCCCAGAAGCTGCATCAGCATGATGAACAGGTTGATGAAGTCGAGATAGAGGCGCAAGGCGCCGTGGACGGCGGTCTTGGTCGTCATCTCGCTGTCCATGCTCGCGCTGTAGGTCTCCTTGATCCGCTGCGTGTCATAGGCCGTCAAGCCAACAAACACGATTACACCGACCGCGGAGATGATGAACTGGAGCATCGAACTCGCCAGGAAGATGTTCACCACCATCGCGATGATGATGCCGATCAGGCCCATGAACAGGAACGAGCCCCATGCCGCCAGCGACCGCTTCGTCGTGTAGCCATAAAGGCTCATCGCGCCGAAGGTCGCCGCGGTGATGAAGAACACCCGCGCGATGCTCTCGGTCGTAAAGGCGATGAAGATGGTCGATAGCGACACACCCATTAGCGCCGCGAAAGCCCAGAAGACCATCTGTGCCGACGCTGCCGACATCTTGTGAATGCGGAACGAGAAGTAGAACACCAAAGCCAGCGGCGCCAGCATGACAACCCACTGAAGCGGACTGCCGAACAGGGTCGCGCCAAACGACGTCAGCCCGACGATTTCGCCGGACGAACCCGTGACTACGGACATCTGCGCCACCAGATAGGCCAGCACGCCCGTGATAACGAGGCCGCTGCCCATATAGTTGTAGACGCGCAGCATGTAGGCGCGCAGACCCTCATCGTAGGCGGCGGTGGTCTGTGTACGGGCCGCAGTGCGCGGATTTGAGCTGCCAAAGGCCATATTTGGTTCCCTCTAGGTAGAACTCATGCGGAACGGTAAGCACATCACCGTACCATTCCATGGATATTTGGGGAACCTGAGAGGCGGAATCAAGCGTTCAAGACCCGTCCAAATCTAGGGTTTTTCGTCCTATTCGCTGCGCAGAACCGGGGCCGCCTTGTGTTTCAGGGCCCGCCACGTCGCCCAATAGCCGAAAACCAGGGTGACCAGGACCGCGATGGCGGCGGTGCCCAGGATCAAAACCGGCTGAAACGACCAGGGCGCCTGGATGACGAAGCTGGTCACGATCCAGCCGATCAGCGTGCCGGCACACGCCGCCAGGAGCGCCGTGGCGGTGCCCAGCAGCAGGTGTTCCAGCAGGTAGGCGCGGAACAACTGGCGTCGGGTCGCGCCCAGGACCTTCAGGACCACGGCGTCGTAGACCCGGCGGCGTTGCGCGGCGGCGACGGATTCGGCGAGCACGAGCAGGCCCGCGGCCAGGGCCAGCGCGCCGATGCCGCCGACCGCCGCGTCGATCTTGCGCAGGATCGCGATGACGTCGGTCAGCACGTCGCGCACGCCGATCGCCGACACGTTGGGCAGGGTGTCGGCGATCTCCGCGCGCAGGCCCGTTTCGGACTCGCGGTCGGCGTGGACTGTCGCGATGAAGGTGTGGGGCGCGGTTTCCAGCAGGCCCGGCGCGAAGACGAGCGTGAAGTTGATGCCCATGGTCGACCAGTCGACGTCGCGCAGGTTGGCGACGGTCGCGGTGATGTCGCGGCCCATGACGTTGACGGTCAGCGTGTCGCCGACGCCGATGCCGAAGCCCCGGGCAATGTCGGTTTCGAAGGACAGCAGCGGCGGACCGGTGTAGTCGGCGGGCCACCACTCGCCGGCGACGACCTCGGCATTATCGGGCATCTTAGACGCATAGGTGACGCCACGGTCGCCTTCAATGGCCCAGCGCGAATGCGGCTCGATCACTGCCTCGGTGACCGACACGCCGTCGATCGCGGTGATGCGTCCGCGCAGGCTCGGCACCCGCTCGACCGCGTGGACGCCGTGTGTATCGGCAAGGATGGTATCGAAGGTCGCGACCTGATCGGGCTGGATATCGACAAAGAAGAAAGAAGGCGCATCGGCCGGCAGATTGTCGCCGATCTCCTCGATCAGGTTGCCCTGGACGGAGACGATGGCGATCAGCACCGTGAGGCCGATACCGAGCGCGACCACCACCGATCCGGTCGCCGCCCCGGGGCGCGTCAGGTTGGCAAGCGCCAGGCGAAGGCCTGGACGCTTTGGTCTTCCCACGCGCCGGATCAGCCGGGTGAAGCCGGCGCTGGCGACGCGGAACAGAAGAAGCGTTGCGGCGGCGCCGACGACAAAGCCTGCCGCCAGATAACGATCGGGCGACGAGAAGATCGTGAGCAGCGCCAGTGCCGCGATGATCGCACCGGCGATGGCGATCGTCTTGAGCCCCGGCCGCTGTGCGGCCCGGCGCGACACCTGATCGCGGAACAGGGCGGCGGCCGGTACGAGCCGTGCGCGCGCGAGCGGCCAGATGGCGAAAGCCAGCGCGGTCAAAATGCCATAAGCCGCGGCGACGCCCAGCGGCTGCAGATGAAGCGATGGTTCGACCGGTACCGGCAGCGCGCCCGCCACAGCCCAGCCGACCACGCCGGGCAGAATCGCGCCGGCGACCAGGCCGATCGCCGTGCCGGCGGTCGCGACCGCGGCAATTTCGATCAGATAGGTACGGAAGATCAGCTTGGCCGGCGCGCCGAGGGATTTCAGGATGGCGATCGTCGGCACCTTGCCGCCCAGATAGGCGTTGACGGCGCTGGCGACGCCGATGCCGCCGATCAGGAGCGCGGTCAGACCGACCAGCGAGATAAAGAGGCGCAGGCGTTCCAGGAAACGTGCGAGTTGCGGGTTGGCGTTTTCGTAACTTCGGACCCGCCAGGCGGCGAGTGGGAAGGCTTCCTCCAAATCGTCCAGAAAGACCTCGGTGTCGACGTCTTCAGCCAGCTTCAGCCGGGTGTCGTAGCGGATCATGCTGCCGGGTTGGACGAGTGCTGATCCGTCGAGCGCGTCGATGGCGACGATCAGCCGCGGGCCCAGTTGGAAGGTCGAGCTGGCGAGGTCCGGCTCGCTGGCGATGACCCCGCGCAGCTCGAACTCCGCTTCGCCCAGGCGGAACCGGTCGCCCGGGTCGATGCCGAGCCGCAGCAAGAACTCCTCGACAGCGACCGCACCCCAGATGCCGTCGCGTTCGGCCAGTGCCTCGTCGAGAGCGCCACCGTCTTCCAGTCCGAAACTACCGTAGAGCGGATAGGCGTCGCCGACTGCCTTGAGGCTGACCAGAAGCGGCTCGCGCCCGTCGGCCTGGGCCATGGCGTTCATGTCGTAGGTGCGGGTGATCTCCGCACGATCCGCAAGCCAGTCAACCTGCTCGTCGCTTGGCACCATCATGGTCGTGCGCAAGGTGACGTCGGCGCCCAGAATGACCCGGCCGTTGTCCTTCAAGCCGTCGACGATGGCCGCGCCGAAGGAGCCGACGCCGGCAATGGTCGCGACGCCAAGCGCCAGACAGGCAAGCGCCAGGCGGAACGCCTTCAGGCTGCCGCGCAGGTCGCGGCGGGCGAGTTTGAGGCTAAGCGCGGTTAGCATTTAGCTGACATCACCGGCCCACACCCCCGCCCGACCGCCCCGGGATGATGCCATGGGTGGTCGGGTGGGGGCGTGGGCTGGCGCGGCTGCACGCGCGAGCGTATTGCGACAACTCCGTCACGCGGCGACGTCACCGTCCAGGCGGCCGTCGCGCATATGGACCGTCCGGTCGCAGCGTGCGGCGAGCGCCTCGTTATGGGTGATCAAGATCAGGCTGGCGCCGGCCTCCTGGGCGTGGCTGAACAGCAGTTCAACCACTTCGTCACCGGTCGTCGTGTCCAGATTGCCGGTCGGCTCGTCGGCCAGCAGCAGACCGGGTTCGCCGATCATGGCGCGGGCCAGCGCGACGCGCTGCTGCTCGCCGCCGGAAAGCTGGGCCGGGAAATGCTCGACCCGCGCGTCGAGCCCAACCTCGCTCAAGCCTGCCCGAGCGCGATCGAACGCATCGCCCGCGCCAGCCAGCTCCAGGGGCAGGGCGACGTTCTCCAATGCCGTCATGGTTGGGACGAGATGGAAGGCCTGAAAGACGATGCCGACGTGATCGCGACGAAAGGTGGCGAGGTCGTCCTCGTCCATGCCCGAAAGGTCCCGCCCGGCGACCTCGACCCGGCCCGACGTCGCCTGCTCCAGGCCGCCGATCACCGCCATCATGGTCGACTTGCCGGAGCCGGACGGGCCGACCACCGCCACATGTTCGCCATGGTCGACCTGAAGGCTGACGCCCCTCAAGATATTGACGATGCCCGCCGCGCTTCTCAAATTAAGGTGGACGTCGTCGAGTGCGACGAGCGCGTTTTGTGGGGTTTCTGGGGTGGCTTCGGACATGCAATCTTTCCAGTTCGGGGGACCTCAGCGATATGGGCCCTGGCGCCGTGTGATCAACGCGGGTCTGTTGTTGCTCGCAGTTTGCCTAGCTTACGCCATTCCGGCCCAAGCCGATCAAATGCGTATTCTGGCGCTCGGCGACAGCCTGACCGCAGGCTACGGTCTGCCCCAGGGTGATGGTTTTACGGATCAACTTCAGGCAGCCCTACAGGGACAAGGCTATGACGCCGTCGTGCTGAACGCCGGCGTTTCCGGCGATACCACGGCCGGCGGCCTGGCGCGGCTTGATTGGGCGCTGGCCGATGCACCCGATATCGTGATCGTCGAGCTGGGCGCTAACGACGCGCTCCGCGGCATCGATCCGGCGTCGAGCCGCGCCAATCTGGCTGCCATCCTTGATGAACTCCAGGCTCGGGGCGTGCCGGCGCTTCTGGCCGGCATGCTGGCGCCGCGCAACCTGGGCGCCGATTACGTCGATGCGTTCGACGGCATGTATGGCGCGTTGGCTGAAGAATACGATGTCCCGCTTTATCCGTTTTTCCTGGAAGGTGTCGCTGCCGAGCCTGACTTGAACCAGCCCGATGGTATTCATCCCAATGCGTCGGGTGTCGCGATCATCGTCGAAGGTATCCTGCCCGATGTCACAGCCATGTTGGATGCGCTGATGGAGGAGGGGTCATGAGCCTGCCGCTCTTTATCGGTATCGATTTGCCGACGGGCGTGTCGGAACGGCTTGCCGGTCTGGGCGGCGGCGTGCCCGGCGCGCGCTGGGTGCCGGCCGAGAACATGCATGTGACGCTGCGCTATATCGGCGACGTCGACGGCACCATGGCCGACGATATCGCGACCGGCCTGGCGCAGATCGGCGGCACCCCGTTCGAGATCGCCATCGAAGGCGTCGACCGGTTCGGCGGCAAGAACGATACCCGCGTGATCTATGCCGGCGTCGTGCCGCGCGATCCGCTGAAACACCTGCGCGACAAGATCGAGGCCATGCTGCAGCGCCTGGGCATGCAGGCCGACGAACGCCGCTACACCCCCCACGTCACCCTGGCGCGCCTGAAACGCGCACCACAGGACCGGGTCGGCCGATTCCTGGAACATCACGGCATGCTGATGACCGAGCGCTTCGAGGTGCGCCAGTTCCACCTCTACGCCTCCATGCGCGGCCACGACGGCGCCGTCTACCGCATCGAGCACAGCTACCCCCTGGGGTAGGGGGTTAGCTCTCTTCGAGCTGCACCGCCGGCCCACTCCCCCGCCCGGCCACCCATGGCAGCATCCTCGGGGTGGTCGGGAGGGGGAGTGGGCCGGCCCCGGAATTCAGCGGGGCGGCTAAGAGAAAACCCCCTACGCTTCGTCCTCGAGCCTATGCATGTCGTCGTCAGAAAGTCCGAAGTGGTGGCCGATCTCATGAATCAGGACGTTCTTGATGATATCTTCAAGCGTATCTTCGCCGGCAGCCCATAGGTCCAGCAGGGGCCGGCGGTAGAGGAAGATACGGTCGACGTCTCCGGGCGCGTCGAGCACGCTTTTGTGGTCGATCGAGACGCCGTGATAGAGGCCGAGAAGATTGAACGGGTCGTCGATGCCCATGTCGTGCAGTGTGGCGGCCTCGGCGAACTCCTCGATCAGGATCGCGACGCCGTCGACCTGACGGCGCAGGCCTTCGGGGATGTCGGCAAAAACCTGCTCGGCGACGCGCTGCATGTCTTCAGCGCTGGGGGCATAGCCAAATGCTCTGGTCATGGCGCGAAACCTAGCTTGCCTTGCGCTGCTGTCCAACCGCCGCCACATTTAGGGCTCGGTTTGGCAGCTAACATGGGCTTTATGGGCGATAAACTCGATGGTGCGACGCGCGATGACGCAATCATGAGGCTTGACGGGTGGAAGCCGGTCGAAGGTCGTGACGCGATCGTCAAGTCGTTCAAATTCAAGGATTTTTTGACGGCGTTCGGGTTCATGGGCCGGGTTTCGGTGTACGCCGATGCGGTCGACCACCACCCCGAATGGTTCAATGTCTACAACCGCGTCGATATCACGCTGACCAGCCACGATGTCGGTGGCGTCTCGCAGCGCGATATCGACATGGCCCGTTTCATCGATAAGGCAGCAGCCCGCACGGAGAAACAGACGTCATGAACTTCCATGCCACAGCCGGATTTGTTCGCCTGGCCCGCGCCCTGCCGGCCTACGCCATAATCCGCCGCACGGCGCGCGACATCGCCGATGGCAAACCCGGCCCCTATGACCGCGATGCCCGCTATGTCGAGCAAGGTTTTTGGGGTAAGGCGAGGCGTTTGGCCGGACGCGTGCCGTTCGTGTTGGACCTGGCGGCGGCTTGGTATTGCGCCATGGACCGCACGACACCGGTGCACGTCAAGGCAATCCTGATGGGCGCGCTCGCCTACTTCGTGGTGCCCGCCGATATCGTGCCGGACATGCTGATCGGCTTTGGGCTGGTCGACGACGCGACTGTGTTGGCGACCGCGGTTTCCTCGGTGACCGGCCACGTCAAACCGCTACATTTCGAGAAGGCGAAGGACGCGCTGGCCTTTCAGGCGGAGCCGTCCGAGAGCTAGGCTCTTCTCTGTGTAGCTGCCGGGCCGACCAATAGGCCATGGACCGAGGTCCATGGCGGGCGTAGGTTCCGCGACGTTTCACGACGTCGCCGACCGGGTCCCATGCCGTTTCAATCCTATGTCAGGTTCGCTGCTGCGAACCGGAGGTTCGTCGCCTTCGGGTTCCTGGTCGCGTTCGGCTCCAGCTTCGGCCAGACTTATTTCATCGGCATCTTCGGCCCCGGCGTCCAGGCGGAGTTCGGCCTGAGCCATACCGCCTGGGGCACGATCTACATGATCGGCACGCTGGCCAGCGCGCTGGTCCTGCCGTGGTCGGGCAAGCAGATCGACCGCCTCGACCTGCGGCTCTATACGGCTCTTGCCGGTCTGCTTCTGGTTGTCGCCTGTGTCGTGATGGCATCCACCGTCGGCCCGATCATGCTGGTTTTAGCGATCTTCCTCCTGCGCCAGTCTGGCCAGGGCTTGATGAGCCATATCGCGTTGACCAGCATGGCGCGCTACTTCGACATCGGCCGTGGCCGTGCTATCGCCATCGCCACGCTCGGCTTTTCAGCCGGCGAGGCGTTGCTGCCGTTCCTGGCCGTTGTCGCGATCGGTCTGGTCGGATGGCGCTGGACCTATGGCGGTGTCGCCATCGGCTTCGCGGTATTGTTGATCCCCGCCTATCTGTGGCTGCTGAAGGGGCATGGCGAACGCCATCAGGCTCTGGTCCGTCGTCTGGGCGAAGCGGCCGCGACCAAGAGCGCGACGTCGTGGACACGGGGCGAGGTCATGCGCGACAAGCGTTTTTATATGCTGCTTGTCGGCATTCTGGCGCCGGCGCTGATCTTGACCGCCATGTTCTTCCACCACCTGAATGTCGCTGCCGCCAAGGGTTGGTCGGACGCCTGGATCACCGGCAACTACGTGGTCTACGCCGCAGCGACGGTCATAACGTCGCTGGCGTCCGGTCCCCTGATTGACCGGTTGGGCGCGGTGCGTCTGGTGCCTTTCATGATGGCGCCGTTGACGCTGGCCATGCTCGCCATCGGCCTGTTCGACAACCCCCTTATCGTCTGGCCTTACTTCATCCTCGCCGGCATCAGCACGGGCATCGGCCACACGGCGATCTCGGCCATGTGGGCGGAGGTCTATGGCGTCGATCATCTGGGCGCGATCAAAAGCCTGGCCGCCGCGCTCGGCGTCTTTGCCTCGGCACTCGGGCCGGTGGCGATGGGCGCCTTGATGGATGTCGGTTTATCGACCGACGCGGTCTGCCTGATCTTCGCCGGCTACACGGTGATCGGCGCGATCTCGATCGCCATCGGGCTTAGGGGTTATCGATCGTCGCCGGGATGATCCCTTTCAGCTTGGCCAGATGAGATAGCGCAGTAGGACGACCATGATCTCGAAGAGATCGAGGTCCGTGATCCACGCTTCCGGGATGCCGTCGAGGCCGTGGCGCGCGGCCCAGATCTGGCCGGCAAGGCTTGCGGTGCTGTCGCTGTCGCCGTCGTGATTGGCTGCGATTTGCAGGGCTTCGCTGAACGATCCGGCGGCGAGAGCCGCGTACGCCGCGATGGCCAAGGCCTCATCGCCGACCCAGCCTTCGCCGAGCCGCGCAACATGCGTGGCGTGATCATCGGTTGGGCGAGTTGCCAGGCGCGCGGCCTCGCCAAGAAGTCTGTTGGTTTCGTCGCCGTCGGCGGGCGTACCGAGGTAGTCCCGCGCGTCACCAAGTGCCTGCGCCGGGCTGGCGCCGTTGATCAACGTGAAGAGCAGGACCGCCATGGCGCCCGCGGGACGGAAACCGCCGGGGTGACCGTGGGTCAGGGCGGCTGCGCGCTCGGCAAGATCGTAGCGCGCTGACGCGTCGCCCAGGCCCGGCATGACGCCTATCGGGGCGACACGCATGACGCCGCCGCAGCCCTTGCTGTCGTTGGTCGGTAATACCGGCGTGCCACGCCCGCCTTCGGCCAGGGCCGACAGGCAGGTGCCGCCGGGTGCGCGCTGATGCCACATCGAAGGCTGCGCGCCGAGGCGGCCGTGGTAATCGACCGCTCGCGGGTCGCCGGTTTGGGTCGCATACCAGTCCAGATAGGCTTCGCGGATCGACTCCAGCACCGTGTCGCTGTCGCCTAGTTGTTTCCGGCTGAGGATAAGTCCTTCCAGCGTGAACAAGGTCATCTGGGTATCGTCGGAGACAATCAGCTTGCCGTCGTGGCGGACCGGTTCGGTCAGGCCGCTTGCGCCGAACTGAGAGCGGATCGCGTCCAGCCGGCTGAACTCCACGGCGTAGCCGAAGGCATCGCCGATGGCGCCCGCGACAATGCATGCGACCGCGCGATCGGTCATGCCGCCAGCCGGCGCATCGGCGAGGCCCAGCGTTTCCCGAACTGATGGACCCCCGGCCATACCGCTATTTCTTGCCACCACGCGGTGTCTCGGACAACGGCCCGGCGGCACTGGCAGCGGCGCCGCTGGTCGCCCGCTGGGCGCGGATCTGGGCTTCGCGGTGGGCGACATAGACGGAGCTGGCGGCGATGATCGCCGCGCCGACCCAGGTCCAGATATCGGTGGCCTCCCCGAAGAAGACCCAGCCGAGCAGGGCAACCATGGGCAGGCGCGTATAATCGAACGGCATCAGGTACGTCGTGTCGGCCATGGAAAACGCGCGGGTGAAGGCGACATGGGCGATGCTGGCGAAGACGCCGAGCACGATCAGCCACAGCCACATCTCCGGGCTTGGCCAGCTCCAGACAAAGATCGCGGGAACGAGCGAGATCGGCGTGATCAACAGCGTCTGCCAGGCGACCAGACTCGCCGATTCATCGGTTCGGGTCAGAACCTTCATGGTGATGATCGAGAGCGCCATGGTGGCGGCCGAGGCGATGACCAAAAGCTCGCCTTCGCCGATCGAATCGACGCCGGGCCTTAAGATCACCAGCGTGCCCAGGAAACCGATAATGAGCGCGGTGATGCGGCGTACGCGGATGACCTCCTTCAAGATCACCACCGCCGCGATGGCCGCGAACAGCGGCGCGGTGAAACTCAAGGCGACGGCGTTCGCCAGCGGCACGATGGCAAGCGCCGAGAACCACGTCGCCATGGCGAGGAAACCCCAGAACGAGCGCATCAGGATCATGCCGAAACGCTCGGTCTTCATAGCGCCGAGGCCATGGCTTATCAGCCACGGCATCATGGCGAGGAAGCCGAAAAGATTGCGGAAGAAGACGATCTCCAGTGGATCCACCTCGCTCGCGACGTGGCGGATGATCGCGTTCATCGAGGCGAAGAACACGCAGGCGAAGATCAGCAGCCCGGCGGCCTTGACCGGTGGTGAGGGGTTGATCTTGAGGAAGCGCGGGAACCGCATCGAGGTTCAAGCTTAGGCCCCGGCGGTGGCGAGGACCAGTGTGGTTCCGTGGACGCAGCCATGTGTGATAGGAGGTCGGTGCGAACTGGCATGGGCTGATGGTGATGACAGAACCTCTTTGGACCCCCGATCCCGCGCGCGTGGCGGCGACCAATGTCACCGCGTTCCGCAATGTCGTCGCCGACACCTATGGTGTCGCGCTCGATGACTACGCGGCGCTGTGGTCGTGGTCGGTCGAGAACCGCGCCCCGTTCTGGGAGACGTTGTGGGGTTTCTGCGATATCCGCGCGTCGAAGACCTGGGATGAGGTGCTGGTCGACGGCGACAAGATGCCGGGCGCCAAATGGTTCACCGGCACACGCCTGAACTACGCCGAAAACCTGCTGCGGCGGCGCGACCAGAACGAAGCGATCGTATGCTGGCGCGAAAACGGTACGCGCAGCGCCATGACCTATGCCGAACTCTACGACACCGTCGCCGCGTTAAGGGGCTGGATGGCCGCCAAGGGCATCGGCGAGGGCGACCGGGTCGCCGGTTTCATGCCCAACCTGCCGGAGACCATCGCCGCTATGCTCGCGGCGGCCAGTCTGGGTGCGGTGTGGTCGTCATGTTCGCCCGATTTTGGCGTGCGCGGCGTGCTCGACCGGTTCGGCCAGATCGAACCGAAGCTGCTGGTGACCGCCGACGGCTACTTCTATGGCGGCAAAACGTTCGACAGTCTGGCGCGGGTTAAGGAAATCACCGGCGGTCTATCGAGCGTGGCCGACATCCTTGTCGTGCCCTACGTCAACGCCCAACCGGACTTGACCGTGCTCGCCAACGCCACGTCCTGGGCCGAGGCGACATCGGACGTGCCGGACGACGATATCGACTTCGCCCAGGTGCCGTTCGATCACCCGCTCTTCATCATGTATTCGTCGGGCACCACCGGCGCGCCCAAATGCATCGTGCATGGTCACGGCGGCACGCTGCTGCAGCATGTGAAGGAACTGCGCCTGCACACCGATCTGAAGCCGGGTGAGCGCATTTTCTACTTTTCGACATGCGGCTGGATGATGTGGAACTGGCTCGTCTCGAGCCTGGCCTGCGAAGCGACCGTCATGCTGTTCGAGGGTAACCCCGCCCATCCCGGCCCGGACATCCTGTGGGAGTTCGCCGAGAAGGAACGCATCAACGTCGTCGGCGTCTCCGCCAAGTACCTCTCGGCGATCGAGAAGGCCGGCGTCAAACCGCGCGAGACCCTTGACCTATCCGCCGTGCGCGCGGTGCTCTCGACCGGTTCGCCGCTGGCGCACGAAAGCTTCGACTACGTCTACCGCGACATCAAGGAAGACGTGCAGCTCTCGTCCATCTCCGGCGGTACCGACATCATTTCCTGCTTTACGCTCGGCAACCCGAGCGGGCCGGTCTTCAAAGGCGAACTGCAGTGCCGCGGCCTCGCCATGAAGGTCGAGGTGTTCGGCGATGACGGTAAAGCCTTGCCGACCGGTGAGAAGGGCGAACTCGTCTGTTCGGCGGCGTTCCCCTCGATGCCGATCGGGTTCTGGAACGACCCGGACGGCGCGAAGTATCACGCCGCCTATTTCGATGTGTACGACAACGTCTGGCGTCACGGCGACTGGGCGGAGATCACCGAGCACGGCGGCGTCATTGTCTATGGGCGCTCCGATGCCGTGCTCAATCCCGGCGGCGTGCGCATTGGGACCGCCGAGATCTATCGCCAGGTCGAACAGTTCGACGAGGTGCTCGATGCGCTTTGCATCGGCCAGGACTGGGACGACGACGTGCGTGTCGTCCTCTTCGTCGTCATGCGTCCCGGCCACGATCTGACCGACGACCTGATTGCGGCGATCCGCAAGAAGATCCGCGACAACGCCTCGCCGCGCCACACGCCGGCCAAGGTCATTGCGGTCGCCGACATCCCGCGCACGCGCTCCAATAAGATCAGCGAACTCGCCGTGCGCGACATCGTGCACGGCCGCCAGGTCAAGAACACCGAAGCGCTCGCCAACCCGGAAGCACTCAAGCTGTTCGAAGGGATCGCCGCGTTGCAGGTGTAACGGCGCGGCTGAACGGCTAGTCTGCTCTGCACCAAGGGCGCTTCGTCACACAGGTATCGCAGGAATGGGGAAACGATGAACGAGCTGACCAAACTCCGTGTCGGCCTGGCCGGGCTATCGAATGATGTCGCTGAGGTGCAGGCGCCGGTCAACCGCACTCACCTGGCGGCAAAGACGGCCAAGTCGACGCTCGCCAAACCCGGGCAACTCTCCCGGGCGATGAAGGGTTTGATCAGGAAGGCGGACACGCTCAGCAACTCGGCTGTCGTCCTGACACCCTTTCCGGTGATCGGTACGCTGGCGAGCCGCATCGGCACGATCATGCGCAAGGTCAAATCGACGGCGGAAAAATTCAAACGCACCGCCGACCAGATGGACAAGCGCAGCAAGCCCGCGCAGAAGGCCGTCGCCACCATCCTGCCGCCGGTCAGCAAGGCGAAGATGTCGCTGGACCGGGCGCAGGCGCTGCTGCAGGGCTGGCTCGCGATCGTCACCGAGCTCGAGCGTCGGTTCGGCGAGACGCCGCCGCCCGAAGTCGAATCCGCCTGCGCGACCATGAACCTGTCACTGGCGCCCGACATCAAGGCCGTCGCCGCCGCGAAACCCGGTTTGCAAAACAATCTGGACATCGTCAGCGGTGCGCTCGAGGGCGTCGCGGTTGCGATGAAACCCATCGACCCGGCGCTGAGGGCCGCCAATGACATCGTGCAGAAGCTGCGGCCGCTGGAAGGTCCGTTGAGAGAGCTGCGCAAGGCGTTGCGGCCGGTGCGCTGGGCGCTCGATGCCGTCAAATGGGTGATGCACAAGGTCATCGATCCCATCGTCAACGAGATCTTGAAGGCGGTCGGCTTGAAGCGCCTCGTCGACAAACTCGAGCGTTCGCTCAATCCGCTCGCCGCCAAGCTTGCGCCGTTGAAGAAGGCGGCGGCGCCGTTGACCCGGGCGGTCAAGGCGATCGGCCGCACCGACCGCATCGTCACGCCGCTGAACCGGATCCCCGAACTCGAGAAACGGATCTCGATGGCCATGCGCCCGTTGAAGCAGCTGTCGACGACGACGCTGGCTGCGGCCTAGGCGACCGCCTAGGACAGACCGAGTTGGAGCGGAGCCTCTGTGGACCGGATTTAGCCAATTGCTGACGTCAAGGTCTGCCGGGATGATGCGCCACATAGGCAGTCCGTTGTCCCGGTTCAAAGCCACATTGTTCATAGAACCGATGAACTCTCGGGTCTTCGCGACCGCTCTGAAGGAGGACGTGATAGCAGTCACTAGACCACGCGGCGGTCAGTGCAGCCTCGACGACTGCACGACCATGACCTTGGCTTTGAAAGTTCGGGTGCGTGACAACATTCTCGAGAAACGCGTGTTGCTGACCGTCGCGCAAGAGATTTGGTGATGTTATGAGCACGCAACTCGCGACGATCTTGTCGTCGAACTCTGAAACGAAGACGCTAACACCTTCCCGAACCAGCATATCCCGCCATATCTGATCCGCCCGCTGCTTTGGTTGAGCAGCGGCACTAACGTCGCTGGCGTCATACAGGTCAAGGATCGAAACGAGATCTTCTAAGACAGCTTGTCTAGTGTTGGGCATTGGATAAACGCTCGATGTATGCAAATCGAAAGGACCCACCTCGACATTCAAACAAATGATCAAACGCCGCAATCCCCCGCCGGTAAATCTATGCGTTCACCTAACGCAAACCGAGATCGCGTAGCGCGTCCGCAGGCCGGATGGTGCCGACCTCGGTGCCCGCCCAGTTGCGCAGGGTCGATTGGCCGAGGCCCTTCAACGTCTGCCAGCCCCGGTCGTCGAGCGCGCCGAGTCGGCGCAGCACATGGGCGACGACGACTTCGGAAGCGCGCCCTTCGACATCGCCATCGTCAATCTTGATGGCGACGCCCAATCCCTGTTCGGGCCAGGCCGCGCAGTAGATACCTTCCGCGCCGGTCTTGCTGACGAAACGCCCGCGTCCGGCGCGCAACAGTGCGGTGCCGAACCGTTTGGTGCCGGCGACCATGACCGGATGGTCCGCCATCGCCTTGACGATAGCGCGGCATGCATCGGCGCGTGTATCCGACAAGTCGCCGGGGTCGGCCAGGCGCGCCATGCCGAGGGCGAGCGCATGGAGCGGCATGGCGATGGTCGGCACACCGCAGCCGTCGATGGCGATGCTGGCTTTCGCGAGATCGACGCCGCACATGGCGGCCATGGTGTTGCAGACCTCGGCCTGGGCCGGATGGTCGATGTCGAGATAACCCCTGGGCGCAACATCCTTGTGGCGGCAGATCGTCAGAAAGCCCGCGTGTTTGCCCGAGCAGTTGTTGTGTTCGCGACCCGCCGTGCCCTGGGCGCGATAGAGATCGTGCAGCGCGTCGACGTCGTAGGGATCGTGGGCGCCGCATTCCAGATCCGTCACCGACAGGCCCAGGCGCAGCAGCCATTCGCGCACGGCGACGACATGAACCGTCTCCGCGTTGTGGCTGGCGCACGCCAACGCCAACTCCTCGTCGCTGACATCAAACGCCTGCGCGGCGCCGCTCTCGGCCATGACCAAAGATGACTGGATCGGCTTGATCGCCGAGCGCGGAAAGATCGCGCGTTCGGAATCGCCCAGCGCCAGCTTCACCTTGCCGTGTTTGTCGACAACGACAATCGAGCCGCGATGGCGGCTTTCGACCATGCCGCCACGGGTGACCTCGACAAGGATCGGCGTCTCATGCGCCATGGGCACTTGCCTTCGGGTCGGTTTCTACGTCAGGGTCGAGGATCATGCGTGGATTCTTTGGTATCGGCGTCGAAGGTATCAGCAAAGCCGGCAACGTGGGCAACCTGTTTCGCTCGGCCCATGGCTTCGGCGCGAGCTTCCTGTTCCTGGTCGCGCCCGACCCGCGCATGGCGTTTCCCAGCGACACCTCGGCCAGCCAGCGCAACCTGCCCGTCTATACCTATGCCGGTATCGACGACATGCGGCTGCCGGAGGGCTGCCAGCTGGTCGGAGTCGAACTGACCGAGGGCGCGGTCGATCTGCCCAGCTTCCACCATCCCCACGGCGCGGCCTATGTGCTGGGGCCGGAACGGGGCAGCCTGTCGCCGGCCATGCTGGAACGCTGCGAGCACGTGGTGCGCATCCCGACCAGCTTCTGCATCAACGTCGCGACGGCTGGCGCGATTGTTATGTACGACCGCGTGCGCACCATGGGCCGTTTCGCCCACCGCCCGGTGTCGCCGATCATGCCGGCCGAACCCTTGCCGCGGCACGTTCACGGCGATCCCATTTCGCGCAAAAGGCCGCCACGGCGCGATCGGTGAGGTTTTGTGCGCTTTAAGGCGCGGCATCACCAGCCCACTCCCCCGCCCGGCCACCCCGAGGATGCTGCCATGGGTGGCCGGGCGGGGGAGTGGGCCGGCACCGGCGTCGAGCCCTTCGGCTCGACACAGCAAGCAAATACGGCAAAGCGCCTTAGCTTTGCCCTGTTTCGGACATGCTGGTAAGACTACTCTTCAGGGGTCATCGACAAGCGGGTTGGACACGATGCAGCAACGTGGACTTTTTCTGGTGGTGGTTTTGGCGGCAATGGTGGCGGCAGCCTCCGTCGCGCGCGCGCAGGAACCTCGCGCCATCGGCGTCTTCAACGATTGGGTCGCCTATACCTACCAGTCCGGCAGCGAGAAGGTCTGTTACATCGGCAGCCAGCCGACGACGGACGAAGGCAACTATACCGAACGCGGCGATATCTGGACGCTGGTGACCAACCGCAGCCCCGGCACCAAGGGCGTGGTCAGCATCATCATCGGCTACAATTTCAAGGAAAACTCCGACGTCACGATCAAGATCGGCAGCAACACCTATAGCCTGTTCACCCAGGGCGACACGGCCTGGACACGGGTCGAGGCCGATGACGCGTCGCTGGTGGCGGCCATGAAGGCGGGCAACCGGATGGAAGTACGCGGCGTGTCGTGGCGCGGCACCGAGACCAAGGACACCTATTCGCTCTCGGGCTTCACCAAAGCCTATGAGGCCATCACGACGGCCTGCGCGAGTTAATGAGGCTACGAAAACACCGCCGTAGCGTCCCGGCCGTAGAGCCGGGACCCAAGAACACGGGCTTTGCCTATTGCGATTTGGCTTAAGCGCCGTTCGTCTCTATATGTCGCGTCATGGAAGACACCAGTCATAACGTCAGCGAACGCAAGAACCTGATCGGGCTTTCGCGCGCCGAATTGGCTGATGAGATGGCGGCGTTCGGCGAAAAGCCGTTTCGCGTCAAGCAGTTATGGCATTGGATCTACTATCGCGGTGTGACCGATTTTGCCGCGATGACGACCCTTTCCAAACCCCTGCGCGCCCGGCTGGCGGAGCACTACAGTCTCGACCGGCCCCATGTTGCGCGCCATCAGGTGTCTGAAGACCGGACCCAGAAATGGCTTTTGAAGGTCGCCGATGGTCACCTGATCGAGAGCGTGCATATCCCTGAAGAAGACCGCGGCGCACTCTGCATGTCGTCACAGGTCGGCTGTACGCTGACCTGCACGTTCTGCCACACCGGCACCCAGCGCCTGGTGCGCAATCTGACGCCCGGTGAGATCGTCGGCCAATTCATGCTGGCGCGCGACACGCTCGATGAGTGGCCGACGCCGAGCGACGGTGGTCGCCAGCTCTCCAACATCGTCATGATGGGTATGGGTGAGCCGCTCTATAACTTCGAGAACGTCAAGCAGGCGCTGCAGATCGTTATGGACGAAGAGGGCATCTCGTTGTCGCGCCGGCGCATCACGTTGTCGACCTCCGGCGTCGTCCCGATGATGCAACGTTGTGGCGACGAACTGCGCGTCGATCTCGCGGTCTCGCTGCACGCGGTGACCGACGACGTCCGCACACAGCTCGTCCCGCTCAACAAGAAGTATCCGATCGCCGAACTGCTCGACGCCTGCCGGCGCTACCCCGGCGCGAACAACGCGCGGCGCATCACGTTCGAATACGTCATGTTGAAGGACGTCAACGACAGCGATGCCGACGCCCGCGCGCTGGTCAAACTGCTCAAGGGCATTCCGGCCAAGGTCAATCTGATCCCGTTCAACCCGTGGCCCGGCGCGCCTTACGAATGTTCGTCGAACAACCGCATTCACGCGTTCTCGCGCATCGTCAACGACGGCGGCCTCTCGGCGCCGGTGCGCCGGCCGCGCGGCCGCGACATTCTGGCGGCCTGCGGCCAGCTCAAATCCGACACGGTCAAGAAACGCAAAAGCGAATTGTTGCAAGAGCAGGCTGCCGCCGCCTCTTAAGCCAGCGGGTCGTCCCAGAACCAGCGCCGCGCTTCCTGACGGGCTTCGTAGTGCGAGACCCCGATATCCCGGAGGGTTCGCTCGTCGAGCCTGGCGAGTTGGCGCCGTTGACGCGACAGTTCATGCCAACGCCCGATCCGCTGGGCGACCCAGGCGGCGATACCGTCAGCCTTGCTGCTGCTGTGGCCGAGACCACTTAACGTGTTGGAATGCATGGTCTTTCTCCGTTCGATGAATTGTTCCGTGGTCTAGAAATGGGCCATCGCACTTGATCAATCCAACGAATTGAATAGATACTATCTATCAAGAACGTTGATAGAGGCGCTGTGCCATGAACAACCTTGATACGGATCTCTTAAGGAGCTTCCTGGCCATCGTGGACACTGGCAGCGTGACGCGTGCGGCCGAACAGGTGCACCGCACCCAGTCGGCCGTCAGCATGCAGATCAGGCGCCTGGAAGAAGCCGTCGGCAAGACGCTGTTTTCCCGCAACGGCCGCCAGATGGTCCTGACCAGCGACGGCGAGACCCTGGTCGGCTATGCGCGTCGCTTGATCCGTTTGAACGACGAAGCGGTAGCGCGGTTCTCCGGGCCGGAGCTGACCGGCGCGGTCAGGCTGGGCGTACCCGACGACTATGTCGCGCGTTTTCTGCCGACGGTTCTCGTGCGCTTTGCCAACGAGTATCCGATGGTCGAGGTCGAGGTCAGCACCGAAAACAGCATGCTGCTGGATCAGATGCTGCGCCGTGACGAACTCGACTTGGCGCTGATCAGTTGCGCGGTGGTCGAGGATCCCGGCGAACTGATCCATCGCGAGCCGATGGCTTGGGTCGTTTCCGCCAAGCACCTGGTGCACGACATCGATCCGGTGCCTTTGGCTTTGACCGAACCGGGCTGTCAGATGCGCTCGCACGCGCTCGCCGCGCTCGACAGTGTCGGCAAGTCCTATCGCATCGCCTATTCCAGCCGCAGCTATACCGGCTTGGCGGTCTTCGTCAGCACCGGTCTGGCGGTCGCTGCCGTTGCCGAGAGCTCGGTCACGCCGGAGATGCGCGTCCTGACCGAAGACGAGGGCTATCCCGCCATGCCGCCGGTCGATGTCGGCCTGAAGCGCGCGCCGGGTTCGCGGACCGAGGCGACGGAAAAGCTGGCAGATGCGCTGATGGAGAGCGTGCGCGGTGCCGCCAACCTGGCGGCCTAGCGAAAGGTTAATTCACCAGTCTTATGTGAAGTCTTTTCAGATCACGACCCCGCCTGAAAACGGCCAGCATTCCTGCGATTCCTGACGGTCACGACAACCGCGCGGCACCGTCGCTTGGCAGATTTGCGTGGATTTGGTGTTGTCATGTGAAGCCGCTTCACATGATCATTTTGTGTGTCACATGGTACGCGCCTTGCCAGCCAAATCTGTCGACGCCATGCTGCGGCCGACAAAATTATCGGGGGACGTCATGGAAAAACGGCATGTGTGGCCGGACGATCATTGGAACTGGCCGATCACGATCTGCCACAAGCACGGGGTGCGTTGCGGTGAGATGATCTGGGTCGGCGGTCAGGTCGACCTGACGCCCGAAGGCGTGGTGCGGCATGCCGATGATCTGCCAACCCAGACGAAAGAGGTCATGGCCTATTTCGACCGGGTGCTCCGCGACCTCGGCGCCGATCTTACCGACCTCGTGACCTTGCACTGTTTCTATGTCAACGACGGTTCGCTCAACGAAGCGGCGTTCCTCAAGATGGTCGGCGACACCTTGCCCGAAGGCGCCAAGCCGGCGGTCTCCGCGATACCGGTTCCCTATCTCGGCTATGCCGGCATGCGTGTCGAGATCGAAGGCTACGCCATGCTGGGCAAAGACGGCGCCAAACTTGCGCGCACCTATGCGCCGGACGATGGCGCGGGCGCCTTGCCGGTGCCTTTCGCGCGGGCGGTTCGCTGCGGCAAGATGATCTTCGTCAGCGCCCAGGCGCCGGTCGACGAGACGGGCGCGGTGATGGCCACAGGCGATATCGTGGCCCAGACCAAGCAGGTCATGAAACAGGTTGGCGACGCTCTTGGCGCGTTCGGTGCCGGCTACGACGACGTCGTCAAGATCAGCCGCTGGTATGCCGGCAATGTCGGCATCGACGATTTTGAACCGGCAGCGCTCGCCTGCGCCGGCCACTTTAACGAACCGGGACCGGCGGCGACCGGCATCCCGGTGCCGCGTCACGCCAACAGTGACGTCAAGATCAAGATCGGCGTGGTCGCCATGCTGGGCGAGGACGGCAGCCGCCTGCCGCGCAAGCACGTGTGGCCGGATTCGCTATGGGATTGGCACGTCCACCTGCCCTACAAACATGGCCTGAAATGCGAGGAGATGATCTTCCTGGGCGGCCAGGTCTCGCTCAACAAGAAGGGCGAAGCGGTGCATCCCGACGACCTGACGGCCCAGACCCATCAGGCCATGGAGCATATCGGCACGATCCTGAACGAGCTGGGCGCGGACTATGACGATGTCTGCAAGGTGCTGGCGTTCTATCAGGGCGATTGCGGACCGGACGCGTTGCACGCCAATCTGCCGGTGCGCGCGTCCTATTTCTCCGATCCCGGCCCGGCGACAACCGGCATTCCCTTGCCGGCGTTGGCCTATCCGTCGATGGTCATCGAGATCGATATCTTCGCCATGAAGGAAAAGGACTAGCCGCCTCTGTTCAGGCGACGTCGCGTGGCGTCGGTCCAAGCGACCCGGCCAGCCATTCATCGATGGTTTGTGCCAGACAGGTCGGCAGGATCACGTCGTTGGTCGCGGCAAGCGCGTCACGCGTCCACCATCTGACATCGCGCAGAAAGCCGAGCTCGTCCGCATGCTGGCGCGAAATATCGACGTCCGGTTCGATCGCCGCGTGCCGGGCGATGAACAGATGCTCGATGCATGCGGTGTGAACGCCCGCGATCAGCAGGTCATAACGGCGGCGCAGAACCGGCCCGTCGAACGTGATGCCCGTGAAACCGGTTTCCTCAAACAGTTCGCGCGACGCCGTCTGTTGCAGGCTTTCGCCGGCTTCCATGCCGCCGCCGGGCGTCACCCAGTAATCGACGAGGCCGGGATCGTTGGGATCGACATAGTGATGATCGTCGACATAGCGAAGCAACAGCGTGTTCGCGGCTCCGTCGAGCAGGATCACGCGCGCCGACCGGCGCACGGGCGAGTCGGTCGGGCGTTTGCTCACGACGAACGTTCGCTGCGGGCATGCATGATCGACGAATTGAGCTCCGCGCCAAAGATGAAGACCAGCGCGCTGACGAAGAAGAACATCAACGCGCCGATGACGCCGCCCAGACTGCCATAGGTGACGGAGTAATTGCCGATGTTGCCGAGGTAGAGCGAATAGAGCGTCGCGACGGCCAGCCAGGCTAAGCAGGCGAACAGCGCGCCCGGCAGCACGTTGAACCATCGCTGACGTACGTTGGGCAGGAAACGGTAGAGCAGGCAGATAACCAGAAACAGGCCAAGCGCGCCGGTGGCGTAGCGGATGGTGTTGTAGAGCCCGTAGACATCGTCAGGGATCTCGAACAGGTAGTTTACGGTGTGCCAGATCAACGGCCCGATGACGATCGTGATCATGACGACGAGGATCGCCATGGCGCCCGCCACGACGAAGGCCAGCCCCTGCAAGCGGCGCCACCAGAAGGGACGTCGGCTCGGTACGCCATAGGCGCGGTCGAGCGCGGTGCGGACCGCCTCGACACCCGATGACGAAACCCAGAGCGTGCCGAGCAAGCTGATGGTCAAGATGCCGTCCTGGGGCGGCTGCAAGACGATGGCGGAAACGACGGGATAGAGCGCGCGCCCGACCTCGACCGGCAGATACTCGAAAGCGTAGGCAATGAAATCCTTAACCTGATCGGTCTGACCGACAATGCCCGACAGCGACACCAGGAACACGATGAAGGGAAACAGGGCGAGCAAGGCGCTGAACGCCATGTAACCGGCCAGCGATGGGCCCTCGTGTGCGAAGAAACGGGTGATCGCCCGCCACACGGTGTGCCAGACCGACATCAGGACCCCGTGCCGCGCCGGTCTCGTGTGGTCGGTTTGGTCCACAGGTTGAGCCATCTGTGCCAATTTCGGCCAGACCGCCGCTCACGGCAAGCCCCGCGCGCCAAGCCGGGACTCATTGGATGTGCAGAAAAGCAAAGGGCCGGGAACCCCTAAGGATCCCCGGCCCTTCTAACACCGCCGATACCGCAGATTGGGGATCAGGTGGTAGACGGGAGATTCTCAACGGGGGGTAGCCCGTGAGACACTGCGCAGCTCAGCGTCCCGTCATTCTCGGCGGTGCATAGGGTGACCTCACCGGTCGTCTCGTTCAGGCGCAGAATCCCGTCCTCGGTGTTGCCGAGGATGCGGTACGCCTCTGCTTGTGGCTGGCTGTCGCCGGCCACCGATTGTGCGATAGTGACGGAGGCAAATGTCGCGAGCGCCATCGTCGTGCCGATGATGGCGATATAGCGCCGGGCCGTTTTCCGCGCCTGTGCCTCGGTCATTGTCTCAATCTGGTACATACTGGTCCCTAAACCTGACTTACCCTGACAACCGATCGCGCTATCGGCCGTCCCTGGTGATGAGTTGAGCAAGCGCTGTGCCAATCCACTGTGCTTGCGGTCACGAAGCGCTTCCCTTAAACAGCCGCGCCGGGGGCGCGGTCTGGATAAGTCATCGCAGACTTGCGCTAACTCGTTGATCAAAGGTGATTTTTTGTACCAGGGCGAAACTGGCGATGCCGTGCCCTGAACCGTTCGGGCGGAAGGAAGAGCATGGAAAAGGTTAACAAGGTTGTCCTCGCCTATTCGGGCGGGCTCGACACATCGGTCATTTTGCGTTGGTTGCAGGACACCTATGACTGCGAGGTCGTGACCTTCACCGCCGATCTCGGACAGGGCGAGGAGTTGGAACCGGCCCGCCAAAAGGCCGAGATGATGGGGATCAAGGAGATCTTCGTCGAAGATCTGCGCGAGGAGTTTGTGCGCGACTATGTCTTCCCGATGTTCCGCGCCAACGCGGTCTATGAAGGCGTCTATCTGCTCGGCACCTCGATCGCGCGCCCGCTGATCGCCAAGCGCCAAATCGAGATCGCCGCGGAAACCGGCGCCGATGCGGTTGCCCATGGCGCGACCGGCAAGGGCAACGATCAGGTTCGTTTCGAACTCAGCTACTACGCGCTTAACCCAGATATCAGCGTGATCGCGCCGTGGCGCGCCTGGGACCTGACGTCACGCAATCGGCTGATCGAGTTCGCCGAAAAACATCAGATCCCGATCCCCAAGGACAAGCGCGGCGAGGCGCCGTTCTCCGTCGATGCCAACCTGCTGCACATTTCCGCCGAAGGCAAAATTCTGGAGGACCCGGCCGACGAGGCGCCGGAATACGTCTATTCGCGTACGGTCGCACCGGAAGACGCGCCGGATACCGCGCAGATCATCGAGATCGGTTTCGAGGCCGGCGATCCCGTTTCCGTTGATGGCCAGACGCTGTCGCCGGCGGCGCTGTTGACCAAGCTCAACGAGCTCGGCGGCGCCCATGGCATCGGCCGTCTCGACCTGGTCGAGAACCGGTTCGTCGGTATGAAGAGCCGCGGTATCTACGAAACGCCCGGCGGTACTGTCCTGGCCGTCGCGCATCGGGCCATCGAATCCATCACGCTCGATCGCGGCGCGGCGCACCTGAAGGACGAGCTGATGCCGCGCTATGCCGAGCTCATCTATAACGGTTTCTGGTTTTCGCCCGAGCGGCGCATGCTGCAGGCGCTGATCGACCGCAGCCAGGAAGGTGTCTCGGGTAGTGTGCGTCTGAAGCTCTACAAGGGCAGCGCGACCGTGGTCGGGCGCGAGTCACCGAACTCGCTCTATAGCCTGGAACACGTCACCTTCGAGGAAGACGCGGTCTATGACCAGCGTGACGCCGAAGGATTCATCAAACTCAACGCGCTGCGCCTGCGCCTCGATCGCCGCCGCCAGGGTTAGCGCTACGTCACCAGGCCGAGACCCTGGAAGAAGCGGTACTTGTCCCAGTCGACCCAGCTCTCGACGATCTTGCCGTCGGCGAACCGATCGATCTGAACGCCGGTCCAGGTGATCGTCTTGCCGGTCGGCGCGGCGCCCATGAACGCGCCCGTGTGCGTCGCGGTGAACGCCCAGCGTGTCGCAACCAGATCGCCTTCGGCAACCTGCATCAAGATGCGGGTCGATGCCGGCGACAGCTTGGCGATGTGGTTGGCGACCAGTGCTTTCCATCGCTCGAGATCGATCGCCTCGACTTGGCCCTCGATATGGGACTCCTGATGGTTGACGTAACCGGCGGCAAAGATGTCCTCGGCCTTGTCTGTGCTGTCGCTACCCCACAATCCGTTGGCACGGCGCGAAAGGGCCTTCATGTCGTCGAGCGTCATCGATCTTCCCCCTATCGGTCGTAGCCGCCTGTCAAAGTCCCGTTGTGCAAGGCAGCGGCGGTTCGAAGTCGGCCGGGACCTGTTCCACGCGGAACGGCAGCATCGGTTTCTCCGGGGTGTCCAGACCACGTGCCCAGTCGTGGCCGGCGAAAACGGCTTCGGCGATCAGGCCTGGCGCCAGGCAGTCGCCGATACGGGTCAACGTGCGGATACCGGCGACCTCGAGCTTGACGCGGTCTGCGGCAAGGTCGGCATAAAGGCCGTCCTCGGCCGCACGCATGGCGACCATGACGACTGTCGCGGCCTCAAGACGCTGGGCGGGTTCGCCGAACACGCCGGCAATCGCGACGTCGTCATCGTCGATGGCGGCAATCGCGTGGCCAGCGACAATCGGAATGCCCAGCGCGACAAGTGTCGACTGCACGCGGTGCTGGTCGAAGCCGTAGTCGCTCCAATGGGAGATGAGCGGCGCGGGGGTCACGATGGTGACATCATGGCCGGCATTGCGCAGCATTTCCGCGATCGCCGGACCGACCGCGTAGCGATCGTCGTCATAGATCACGACCGGGCCGTTGACCGATGCGCCGGCCATCACGTCGCCTGCGGAGATGACGTGGGTTTTGTCCGCGCCTGGAATCGGCCGAACGTGATGATGGCCGACGCCGTCCTTGCGCCAGGTCGCACCGGTCGCGATGGCGACATGGGTGGCGCCGAACGCCAACACATCGTCGGCTGACAGGTGACTGTCGAGATAGGTCTCGACACTGGCCATCGGCTGGATCTGGCCGACGCGCCAGTCGCGCACCCGTGCCCATTCGTTGAGCCGGGGCAGGCGCGCCAGCGCATTCAGATGACCGCCAAGCTCGGTGCCGGCATCCGCAAGCGCCACGGCATAACCGCGCTGGCCGGCGGCCCGTGCGGCCTCCAGACCGGCCGGACCGGCGCCGACCACCAGCACCTGGTCCGCCGCGCCCTTGGCCGGGATGACTTCAGGATGCCAACCACGACGCCACTCCTCGCCCATGGTCGGGTTCTGGGTGCAGCGCAGCGGCGTATTCAGCGAGTGGGACGAGAGGCAAATGTTGCAGCCGATGCATTCGCGAATGTCGTCGGTGCGGCCCTCGCGGATCTTGTTGGGCAGGAACGGATCGGCGATCGAGGCGCGCGCGCAGCCGACCAGATCGACGATGCCTTTCTTCACCGCCGCCAGCATGGCGTCCGGGCTGGTATAGCGGCCGCAGCCGACGACCGGTTTCGTGGTCATCTGCTTGACGAAGGCGATGTGCGGTTCTTCCCAACCTTCCTTTTCGAAGCGCGACGTCGCCATATCATCGGGTCCGCCGGCGTTGACATCCCAGAGGTCCGGCACCTCGGCCAGCATCTCGACCACGGCGCGGCCGTCGTCGCCGGTGATGCCGTCGCCGTCGATCAGTTCGTCGACGCAGAAACGAATTGCGACCGCCGCCTTGCCGTCGGCGACCTCCATGGTCTCTTCCAAGACCTCGCGGGTCAGGCGCGCACGGTTCTCGACCGAACCGCCGTACTCGTCCGTGCGCTGGTTCACGCGCGGCGACAGGAAGTCGGTGAACAGCGTCAGGCTGTGGCCGACATAGACAAAGACGATATCGAAACCGGCGGTGATCGCGCGTGTAACACCGTCGCGGTGCCAGCGCCGGAACGCCGCGATGTCGGTCTTGTCCATAACCTGGGCCTGGCCGTAATAGTCTTTCGGTAGGGTCGGGCGCGGGCTGGGCGAGATCACCGGCATGCGCGTCAGCCGGTTGTGGCCGAAGACGCCGGTGTGCATGGTTTCACAACCGGCCAACGCGCCATGTCTCTTGATCGCCTCGACGGTCAGCGCGTTCGCCTTGATGTCTTCGTCATGCCACAGGCGTGCGGCCGGACGCGGGCCGGGATCACCGGTCGGATGGATCGAACAGTATTCGGTATTGACGACACCCCAACCGCCCTCGGCCTTCATGCCGCGCAAGGCCGCAACCGTGTGCGGCCATGTGATGCCGGCGCCGGTGCAGTGGGGTGTCTGGTAAAAGCGGTTCTTCGCGGTGACCGGCCCGATCGTGACCGGTGTGAACAGAACCTCGTAACGCTCGTCCATGGCCCTGTCTCCGCCTAGTTCGCGCAAGAACGTCTGTTAGGCGCAATCTTGCACGGCGTTTATCAGACTCAAACGCAATTCAAACCAGAGCGACTTGAAACTGGTTGCTTTCGTTGACCTATACTCCCGCAATGCGCAAAAACCGCCTATCGTACTAGTAGGTAAACTACCGCAGCGGTTGCTGATCGGGAGGTGCCTATTGGGGTGGCAATGGCCAAGTCCTCCAGCTCATCGTCAATACATGTGCGTGAAGAAGCGGAGCCGGTGAATGAAGATTGCAGGACTGACCAAAGTGACTTTTTCGTCGGTCTTAGCGGCTTTGCTTCTATGTCCAACCGCGGCAAGTTCCGAAAAACTCAGGTTCAACAAGCCGGAGAAGTCTGCGGTAGTTAACATACTACTGGGAAAGAATCTCCCTGGTGAGGTTCACTTGGATTGGATGATTCGTTGGCAAGAAGTTATGCCAGTATTTCATATCGTATCGGACGAGAGTGGATTTGCGAGTGATTACCTTGAGGAATTCGTCTCAGAAGTTCAGATGCACGAGGCTCTAGGAGCGACTATTTCGAACCAGAAGGTAAACGTATTGTTGGTAGTTTCAGAAGATATTGTGGCGGCCGCTCGTGAGCATAGGGAAGTGTTCTCTATGTTTTTTGTTGGTGACACTGAAGCAGAGCGGCTCGCAAGGGCCGATGAGTTCATTGAACTTCAGTCGAATGAGAATGGATTCATGCAGATAGGCTTCGGCTCGGCGGAAGAGGGCATAGCAGGCGCAATGATGTTTCTTAAGTCGAGTGAAAATGCCTATGCGGTTCGCTCAAGAATAGCCGCATTCTGCATGCGGGCACTCGGATTTCTTGGATCTTCGAACCCGGGTGTCCCGAGCGTTCTATCTAAAGTTCAGCCTACCGACTGGCTGTCAGACTTTGATCTTCGACTGATCGAGTTCGTTTATGCTGGTAATGTAAACTCGGGTGACGGTGCCGAAGAGATACTGGAAGCACTAGGCGGCTACTAGGTGCAGCCGCAAGCAGGTTCAGCGCTAGTAGTCGAGCCGGTCTTTGAGGTCGGAGAAGTCCAGCATGATGTGTTCGCGATAGGCCGGGCGTTCGCAAAGGCGTGCGTACCAAGCCTCAACCGCGGGAAGCTGCGGTCGCTCGATATCCAGCGCGAAGTAGCGGTAGAGCGACGTCGCTGCTGGAATGTCGGCCAGTGTCAGGTCGTCGTCGCCGAGGTAGGCTTTGTCTGCCAGTTGATCGTCGAGCAGGCGGTAACAGGCGGTGCAGCGCGCCATGGCGTCGGCGATGAAGGCGGCGTCGCGCCGGTCCTCCGGTGTCCGGTAGTAGCCCCAGAAGAGATCCATGAAGTCGGGCTCCAGGCGGGTGTGGCCCCAGTCCATCCAGCGTTCGATCTCGGACCGGCGTGCCGGATCGTCCGCCCAGAAGGTTCCATCGCCATGACGCGCGCCTAGATAGCGCAGAATGGTGTGGGATTCCCAAACGATCGTGCCGTCGTCGTCGATCACCGGAATGCGCCCGGTCGGGTTCATCGCCAGGAAGTCCGGGGTGTCGAGGCCGCCTGCCGCGCCGCCTGCATCGATATGTTGATGGTCCAGGCCCAGTTCGCCGATCAGCCACAGAACCTTTTGGACGTTAAACGCGCTGCGCCGACCCCAGATCGTCAACATGGCTCATGATCTCCTTCGCGTCGGTTTGTGAAGCAGATTTCATGTTGGTTGAAGCAACGTGCGATGAAATCAAGATGGCTAAATCCGCGTGGTGTCGCAAACCTATAACTGGTTTACCGTCTTGGCGAGTTGCATGGCGATTGTTGCGACCGATCCGGCACGGGTCGGGCCGTGGCGCCACAACAAGACCGGGAGTATCTATGACGACGTCTTGGGACGAACACGCCACAGACTGGGAGCAACAGGAAGCCGTCCGTTTCTACGCGGATCAGGCGTTCGCGTCGTTACTCAGGCATGTCGTGGCCGGTGACGATGATTGTCGACGCAAGAACGTCCTGGACTTTGGCTGCGGCACAGGCCTTCTCACCGAAAAACTGGCGCCTATGGTCGCCCACGTTGTCGCCGTCGATACGTCGTCAAGCATGATCGATGTCTTGCGCGACAAGGCGATTGGCAATGTCAGTGCGGTGTGCGTGGATGTGGACGATCCCGCCGTGCGCTCGTCCGTGCCTTGGTTCGAAGACCTTGACCTTATTGTCGCGTCGTCGGTATGCGGGTTCTTACCCGACTACGAACGGACGCTTGCGATCTTGGCGGGGGCGTTGGGTGATTCCGGCCTGTTTGTGCAGTGGGACTGGTTGGCCGCAGCCGACGATGACGACGGTATGACGGTCGAGAGAGTGTCGAAGGCGTTCGACGATGTGGGCCTGACGTGCGTTTACCTTGACGAGGCGTTTGCGATCACGCTCGACGGCCGGTCGATGCCGGTCTTGATGGGCGTCGCATCAGCGACGTGATGTGACGTCAGCGGATCTTGATCCATGCGCGCAGAACTCAATGCGGTATCGGATTGACGCCGATGACAAGCTGATGGAACGAGACCAGCGCGACATAGGCGATCACCGCCAGCAGCACACGCCACAAACCGATCTCGCGCCACACGAACTTGTTACGCCCGGCGATGATGGCAACGAAGGGCACGAAACTCGTGGACTGTTCGAAGCCGTCCCAGCTGCGCCCGAGCTGTTGGCGTTTGCGTGACTCCTGGCTCGCCGCGCCGGCAAAGGCGAGCAGGGCCAGGGCGCCGAAGAAGATCACCGAGGCGAGGTCGCCGTTGGAGATCAGGTGCGCGATGGCCCATAACCCGATGCCCCAGAAAATCGGGTGGCGGGTGATGCGAAGAATGCCGGTGACGGTGTCGGGCTCGGAAAACAACCGCTCGGCCTGAACCGCGGTCGGGTTCGGCGTGGCGAACCCCAGAATGGCGAACAGCACGGCAAAGATCATGATCAGCCACGTCACCATCTTCATCCATGGCGCGGCGAACCAGAGTTCCTGATAGGGCGCGTCGGCATAGGCCCAGGCGAACCAGACGAGCGTTGCCAGGGCAAGACCGGAAAACAGGCCGAGATAGCCGGCCTCGGTCAACCAGCGCGACAAAAGGCCGCGCAACGGCGTTCCCGACAACAAAAAGTGGCTGCCCACAAAGGCGATCGCCGCAACGATCAGCCAAACCATGGTCCCGGTCATGCATCTCCCCTGATGATGGCATGTGGCCGCAGTCGTCCTTGAGGGCCAGCGGCCAGCCCCACTTGATCATATGGGTAGGCTTCTCGCTCCTGCCAGATTCGACAGGTGCGATTTAGCCCTCCGGCACGTCGACACCGTGCTGGCGGCACGCGGCGGTCAGCGTGTTGACCAAGAGGCAAGCGATGGTCATCGGCCCGACGCCGCCGGGGACCGGCGTGATGGCGCCGGCGACCTTGACCGCCTCGGCGAAGTCGACATCGCCGACCAGCTTCATCTTGCCGTCGCGCTCGATCCGGTTGATGCCGACATCGATGACCGTCGCGCCGGGCTTGATCCAGTCGCCCTTGACCATCTCCGGCCGACCGACGGCGGCGACCACGACATCGGCGCCGCGCACCACGCCCGGCAGGTCGCGGGTGCGCGAATGGGCGATGGTGACCGTGCAGTTGTCCTGCAGCAGAAGCTGCGCCATCGGCTTGCCGACGATGTTGGAACGACCCAGGACGACCGCGTTCGATCCCGAAAGCTGGTCGCCCAGTTCGGCGCGCAGCATCATCTGACAGCCCAGCGGCGTGCACGGCACCATGGCGTCCTGGCCGGTCGACAGCAGGCCGGTATTGATGACATGGAAACCGTCGACATCCTTGGCCGGGTCGATCGCGTTGATGATGGCGGCCTCGTCGACCTGATCGGGCAGGGGAAGCTGCACCAGGATGGCATTCACCCGGTCGTCGGCGTTGAGCTCCTCGACCTTGGCCAGGACCTCGTCGTGGCTTGCCGTATCGGGCATGCGAAACTCGAAGCTCTCCATGCCCGCTTCGACGGTCGCCTTGCCCTTGCTGCGGACATAGACCTGGCTGGCCGGGTCTTCGCCGACCAGAACGACGGCCAGGCCGGGCTTGATGCCGTGGGCCTGGGTCAGGGCGGCAACCTGGCGGCCGACCTTTTCGCGTACGCCGGCGGCAAATGCCTTGCCGTCGATAATCTTTGCCTCACTCATGGAATGCCCCCAGCCAGGATTTCAGGTGTTCGATGGTGGTGGGATCGCCGTCGATGGCGACGATCTTGTTGCGGTCCTTCAGGCCGCCCACGACCGATAGATCGCAGGGCGGCAGATGCATGGCCTTGGCCAGGAGTTTGACCAGGGCGCGATTGGCCTTGCCGCCTTCCGGCGGCTCGTTCACGCGCACTCTTAGGTAAGCGCGACCCCCGGCGTCAAGGCCGATGCCGTCGATGGCGGCGCGCGACGCCTTGGGCTGAAGCCTGACAGCCAGTCGGGCGCCGTTGGGTCCTGCTGTCAGCGGTGAGGCGGCTTGCGGGCGACCGGTCAGGCGTAGGGTCCGAGAACGCGGAAGATGACCTTCTCGATGAAGATCAGTGCGATGATCGCCACGATCGGCGAAAAATCGATGCCGCCGAAACTGGGCAGAATGCGCCGGATCGGCCCGAGGACGGGCTCGGTCAGGCGATAGAGCACCAGGCCGATCTGATTAACGATCTGATTCTGGGTATTGACCATCTTGAACGTCACCAGCCAGCTCAAGACCACCTGGGCGATCAGGATCCAAATGTAGATGGTGATCACCGTGTTTATCAGCCAGAGAACCGGTTCCATATGACCTCAAGTAACAATGGTTGAAGATCGAAGGCGCAATGCTCGTCGCGCGTTCGATGTACCTATGCAACAATTCTAAAGCAAGCGCCGCCGCCGGTCAGCCCTTAGAGCAGCACCAGTTTTGTTGGCATCGTCGCGCGATACCAACAAAACTGGTGCTGCTCTACTCAAGAGATAGAGCGCGGATTCACGTCATTGGGCGGATCCGTTCAACGGCTCCGCCCAATGACGACCCGCTCCGGGCATGGCCGAAAGATTGGATCGATAGGCAGGAGAGACAAGATCATGACACAAACGCGGCATTGCTTTGAGGGCTCCTGCCATTGCGGCCGGGTCAGCGTCGGGTTCGAAACCGCCAAGGCGCCGGACACACTGGATGTCAGGACCTGCCAGTGCGCTTTCTGCCGCCGCCACGGCGCCCGTGCGGTGTCCGATCCCGAGGGCTCGCTGACTGTCACGACCGCGGCCGGCCGCGAGGCCAAAGCCTACCGTTTCGGGCTTGGTGTTACCGACTTTTTAATCTGTCCGGACTGCGGCTGCTATGTCGCGGCAACCATGACCGAAGGCGACAAGGCCTACGGCATCGTGAACATCCGCATGTTGGCCGATGAGGCGGTCTTTTCGGCGGCCGAGACACCACGGGTCTATGATGCGGAGGATGCAGAAGCCCGTCTGGCGCGGCGCCGCGCGGCCTGGACGCCGGTGACCGCGGGCGAATAGGCAACCGCCGCCGCGCTTGACAGGGTCAAGACCGGCTCTTACATGGTCGCCACTTCGACGGATCTGGCCGGAACGGGGCTGTAGCTCAGTTGGGAGAGCGTCGCGTTCGCAATGCGAAGGTCAGGGGTTCGAATCCCCTCAGCTCCACCAGATCCTGTCGTGTCGTTGATTTCAGTTTCTTAAGAGCCGCTGCGAACAGTTCAGGTTTCTCGCTTGATCGGGATGACGTTGGAATGCGCCGCCGGCTTAACATCCGCGCTTTGGTCGGTCGCGCCGGCCGCATCGCGCACAGGGTCAAAGTCCGGATATCGCTGTGACAGTGGCTGATGCTCCAGCACTGCCCGCACCTCCTTGAGGACGGTCCGGGCTCCATCGGCATAGGTCGCTTCGCCTACGTGCGTGAGCCAGCGTGGCAGGAAACCGCGGCGTACTTCGTACCAAACGAATGATTCGTGAGGCGCAAAGAGAAGAACGTCTTCAGGTTCGGGTGCGTCCAGGTGGGCGACGATGTCGAGAAAGCCGGCTTCGGTTTGGAGGAGTTTGGCAACGTCCGAGAACTCGTCACGCTTCTTGCGGGCGCGCTCTGTCAACACGATGACAACGCGATAACCATCGAGCATCGCAAGCGCTTGTCGAATTTCCCAGGCGACGGCCGGCGTCCCGCCTCGACCCGGCGGAAACACGAAAAAGACGCAACTGGCGCGACTTATCAGCAAGGCGACCTCGGTCTGCCAATTGTCATCGCACGAAACATACTGCGGCCCGGGCGCCAGATCCTTCGCATCCGGCTGCACGACCGCACATGTTTCATGACCTAGGACGGCCCGAGCCTCCCTGGCAACGATCTGCTCGACGGTCACGGTGCGGTTGGCTGGAAGTACAAGGCGGTTCAGAAATGACCGTCGTCGCGGAACATTCAAAAAACCGTCAAATCCGAAAGGCCGCAAGATGAAGACATACTCGCCCTGCCTTGCGTTAATCGATCGAATGAATTCGCGTGCGGTCGCGGTTTGGACGCGGTCGGAAGACACGTACTCGCGGACGAGCCGCCAGATATCGATGACTATGGAAAGAAAAACGATGCATCCGATGATTAAGGCCAGCCACATCCGTGACGTGATCGGCAAGGCGAGCGACCATCCTTCAGCTTGGTTGGATAGCGTCGAACGAAGATCGAACAGTAGAAAAAACACACCTATCAAGACCACAGCTTTGAGCAACACGAACATCATTCGCTGGGTGAACAGCAGACGTCGAATTCGATAGAACTTGCTGTTTCGGGGCATCAGAAACCTCAGCCATCTGAACGTTCGACCTCGCAGCAGGTAAGGCGCCGACTGGGTCACGCAGGCCGACCCGTCATGCGCGGTGGAGCGCCTCAGTATAGCTGGAGCCCAGACCGCGCGCAGCGCCAGTGACCAGGACCACACGATCTTTGAGGTCTAGGTCGTCTTCTTTCTTTGTGCTCATCATCAACAGCTTACCCGCGCTTAGCTGATCAGCCCATGCAACTTTGCAACGTGCGATGCAATGCGATCGCCGTTCGCTAGCACCCAAGCTTGCCGCTACCCGAGATTCTGTGACAATGCGCGATGTCGACCCGCCGCTGGGGAATGCATGATTAAACCACGCCGTAGCTTCATCTTCTCGCCGGGCTTGAGGCCCGAGTTGTTTCCGAAGGCCCTTGCTTGCGGTGCCGACATCGTCTGCGTCGAACTGGAAGACGGCATCGCGCCCAAGGACAAGGACGAGGCGCGGGGGAAGGCGCTCACCCTGTTCGCCGAGCCGCAGGCCGATGACGGCGTCGAGCGCATCGTGCGTATCAACAGCGTGCGCTCGGCCTTCGGTTTGGCCGATGTCGAGGCCGTGCTCGCCGCCGACACGCCGCCGCCGGCGCTAATGCTGCCCAAGGTGATGACGCCGGACGAGGTGGTCTGGCTGGACGATCTCCTAAGCGAACGCGGCCACCAGACGCGTCTGCATGTCATTATCGAGACCAATGCCGGTCTGGAAGCCGTGCACGACATCGCGCGCGCCAGTCCGCGCGTGGAGGCGCTGTTCTTTGGCGGTGTTGATATGGCCGCAGAGTTGCGCTGCAAGAATGCGTGGGAGCCGCTGCTCTATGCCCGTTCGCGCGTCGTGCATGCAGCCGCTGGCGCGGGGCTGGACGTGATCGACGTGCCGTTCCTCGACCTTGAAGATCCCGACGGCATGGCGCGCGAAGCCGCGTTGGCGCGTGACCTCGGCTTCAGCGGCAAGGGCGCCGTCCATCCCAAACAGATCGCCGCCCTCAACGGCATCTTCACCCCGGACGACGCTGCGGTCGCTCGCGCCCGGCGGATTACCGCGGCGTTTGACGAGGCCGATACCGGTCTTGTCGTCATCGACGGCAAGCTGATCGAAAAACCGGTTCTGCGCGAGATGCACAGAATCCTTGCGATCGCCGATCGCATGGCAACACAATCGCAGTAACCAGGCACCAGGCGGCGTCGCCCGCCGCTCGCCGGCATCAAACTCGCTATCCGCACACACTGTTGGTGCTAGTCTGCGCCGCAACGCCATCCAGTGGGGATTATGCAGCCGAACATTCTTTTCATCATGGCCGATCAGATGCGCGCCGAGTGTCTCGGTTGCGCCGGCCATTCTGTATTGCAGACGCCGGCGCTCGACAAGATTGCGGCGAACGGCGTCCGGTTCTCTCGGGCCTATGTGCAGTCGCCGGTCTGCGGCGGCTCGCGCATGTCGACCTATACGGGGCGCTACGCGTTCAGCCACGGCGCCTACGGTAACGGCTATGCGCTCGGCATCGACGAACCGACGATCGGCGATGTGCTGCGGCCTCTTGGCTATCGCGTCGGGCTGACGGGCAAGACGCACATGACGCATGATGCGGAGGGTTTCGCCCGGCTCGGCCTTGACCCCCTTAGCGGCCCAGGCGCACTGGTCAAGGAATGCGGTTTCGAAGCCTTCGAGCGCGACGACGGGCTTTATCCCGAACCGCTGTTCGATCCGGACCTCGCCTATAACCGCTATCTATGGGCGCAGGGTTACGGGGCCGACCATCCCTGGCACGACATCGCCAATGCCGCCGAAGGACCGGACGGTGAGATCCTGTCGGGTTGGCATATGCGCAACGCCCATCTGCCGGCGCGGGTCAAACCGGAGCATTCCGAGACCGCTTACATGACCGATCGCGCCATGGACTTTATTCGCGATGCCGGCGATACGCCCTGGTGCCTGCATCTTTCCTATATCAAACCGCACTGGCCCTATATGGCGCCGGCGCCCTGGCATAAACTCTACAGAAACGCCGAGCTTGCACCGGCGAACCGTGACGATAAGGAACGCATTGACCCCAACCCGGTCTACGCCGCCTTCATGGAGCATGCGGAAAGCCTGAGCTTCTCACGCGACGAGGTCAGGCAAAACGTGATCCCGACCTATCTGGGTCTGATCGCCGAGATCGACCATCACGTCGGACGGTTAATGGCTTTCCTAGAAGACCAGGGGCTCGCGGAAAACACCGTCGTCGTCTTCACCTCCGACCACGGCGACTATTTGGGCGACCATTGGCTGGGCGAAAAGGACCTCTATCACGAGGAGATCGTGAAGGTGCCGTTGATCATCGCCGATCTGCGACCGGGCGCGGATACGATGCGCGGCAAGACGCTCGATGACTTTGTCGAGGCGATTGACCTGGCCGCCACGTTTCTGGACATGGCGGGCGGGGCGGCACAGCCTCACCGCCTGGAGGGTCGCTCATTGGTTCCCCTGTTGGCCGGCGAAAGACCGGAGACGTGGCGCGAGGCCGTGTTTTCGGACGGTTGTTTCGCCAAGAAACGGGCGCGCGTCACGCTGGGATTATCGCCCGCCGAAGCGCGCAGCTTCATGGTGCGCACGGAGGCGTGGAAGTACATCCACTTCAATGCAGCGCCGCCGATGTTGTTCGATCTGAAGAACGATCCGCAAGAGCGCCGCGACCTCGGCCGCGAAGCCGACTACGAAACCGTACGCGACACCATGAAGGACCTTTTGCTGCAATGGATGATGGATCGCCGCATGCGCATGGCGACCAGCGATGACGACATCGAACGCCAGACACCGCCGGCGAAACCAAAGAGCTGGTTGATCGGCGTCTGGTAAGATAACGGCAGAACAGGAGGACCACGCCCATGCCTGACAAAACGACCGGCAGCTGCCTGTGTGGCGCTGTGACCTATGCGGTGAACCAGCCCTTGGGCGGTGTCATCGCGTGCCACTGTGCGGACTGCCAGAAAGCGGCTGGCGCCGGCGCGTCCCACAACATCGTCGTCAAGTCGGACAACGTCGTGGTGACCGGCGGTGAACCGAAGACCTATGCCAAGGTTGTCGACAGCGGGCGCACCCTGATCCGCACGTTCTGCGGCGATTGCGGTTCGCCGCTGTTTTCCCAGCGCAAGGAAACCCCGGAGATGATCGTGATCAAGGCCGGCACGCTGGACGACAAACGGGACTTGAAGCTTGTGATGGATATCTGGACCGACAGCGCCGTCGGCTGGATCGCCGATGACCCGAACGTCGAGAAACACGCCGGCAATCGACCGGCGCCGAAGTCCTGACGACGACTAAGCCATCACCGGCAGCATGATATGCGATGGCCTGTCCGTGTCGTGATGGATTGTCTGTTTCGCTGTGACGGTGGTCGCGCTCTTGCCGAACGGCGCGCCGGTGTTGGGGTTCCTGTCGTAACGGGTGAAGTCGCTGCTTGAGATTTCGACACGCAGCCGATGCCCGGCAGGAACCCGGTAGCTGACCGACCACATGTCGACGTCGATGACGTAGACCCTGCCGGGTTCGAGAAGCTGGCGACCCTCGTCTTGATGGCGCAGCGCAGCCCGTTGGATGCCGTCCTGGATCAGGTTGACCCGGCCATCGGGGAAGACGTCGACAAGGGCGACCGTAAAGTCGGTGTCCGGCGCATCGCTCTCGATGTGGATTGTGGCTGAGAGCGGGCCCGTGAGATCGAGCGGTTGCGGCAAGGGCTCACTGGTAAAGGTCAGCACATCCGCTCGCGCCTCGATGTCCTGACGATCGTCCATCGCCTGGCACACCCGCCAAGCGTCTGTGCCCTCGCTCCAGGCGACCGGATCGGCGGGGTCATAGGTGAAGCGGTCGGCGGGTTCGTCACCCGGAGCCGATCGGTCCAGACGGCCATCGTCCAGTTTGTCTCCGGCCAAGCCGGTGCTGTGGAGATACCAGGTCTGGAGCGTGCAGCCATCGGGCGGCCAGGTATCGGCATCGCGCCACGCATCGGCGCCGAGCGTGAAATAGTGAACCAGCCCTGCCGCGCCAAAACCGTTGTCGTGTTCCCTGAGATAGCGATCGAAGAAACCGAGAAAGGCCTGCCACCGGTGCTCGTGATTGCCCGGACCGACATGGTTGAGGCCGACCCTCTGTGTCGTGTCGGACGTGCAGTAGTGGTCCCAGGGACCGATCATCAGGTGGTTGTGGCGCGCGGTTTCTTGCGCGTCGCGCAGCCACTGCCACTCCTCGACCATGGGCCCCATGAAGTTGTCGTACCAGCCCGTCCAATGCAGGACGGGGATGTCGATCGCCAGCATGGCGTCGAGCCGGTTGCGCGCGGTCCAATAGCGCATGGTGCGTTCGGGATGGGCGATGACGTCGTCGAAATAGCTACACGACAGGCCGGCCCGGTCCGCCATCTCGGCAAGCGGCAGGTGACGCAGATCAAGCACGCTGGTGTCGGCCGCGATCCGGCCGAGCATAAAGATGCCCCAGATCCCCTCGCTGGCGAGCTTCAGGCAGCCCGATCGGTAGCTCCAGTTGTAGCGGTCGAACCCCTGATTGCCCGGCGCGATGCAGACCAGGCCCGGTGGTTTGAGCGACGCGGCGGCAAAGCAGGTATAGCCGTAATAGGAATTGCCCCACATGCCGACCCGCCCGTTCGACCAATCCTGATCGGCGATCCACTGGACGGTGTCGAATCCGTCCTTGGCCTCGGCGTCGATATCGCTCGCGTCGAACGTGCCGCCGGAACCCCACTTGCCGCGCACGTCCTGCACCACATAGGCGTAGCCGTCGTCCAGCAAGCGCTCGATCAGGTCGGGCATGGTGCCGAACGGCTGCGCCTTGCCATAGGGCACCCGCGACAGAACGGCGGGAAACGGACCGTCGCCGTCCGGCAGATGAACGTCCGTCGCCAAGTCGACGCCGTCGCGCACCGTAATCTTGAGGTCCTTCATGATCCGCGCGCCTAGCGGTGCATCACCGGCAGGACGATGTGGGACGGCCGCGCGGCGTCATGATGGATCGTCTGCTCGGCCTTGATGGTTGTCGCGCTGTGACCGTACGTCGTGCCCGTGTTGGGATTGCGGTCGTAACGGTTGAAGTCGCTGCTGGAAATCTCGACGCGCAGACGGTGGCCTTTCTCCATGCGATAGCTCGTTGCCCATAGATCGATAGGCAGCGCATAGACCTCGCCCGGTTCGATCGGCTGCGGTGCGTTGTCGGGGTCGCGGAAGCCGGTGCGCAGGATGCCGTCCTGAATCATGTTGACGCGCCCGTCCGGAAAGACGTCGGCAAGCACCACGGTGAAATCCGTGTCCGTCGCGCTGGATGCGGCGTGCAGCGTGGCCGTCACCGGCCCGGTCAGTTCCATCGGCGCGTCAAGTGGCACGCTCGTATAGACAAGCACATCGTGGCGCGTCTCGATGGGGCGGCGGTCGCCCATGTTCCCGGCCAGCGCCCAGCAATCCATCTGCAGGCTTTCGGCGATCGGGTTGTCGGGGTCGTAGACGAAGTGATCGGCCGGTTCGTCGCCGGGCGGCTCCGCAGACAATACGCCGTCGCCATCGGCCGTGTTCGCTTGTCCCGCGCTATGCAGATACCAGGCCTGGTAATCCGTATCCGGCAGCGGCCAGTCCTCGGCATCGCGCCAGGTATCGTCGCCCAAGGTGAAATAGTGGATCGGACCGTTGTCGCCGTAGCCGTTGTCGAGTCCCATCAAGTAGTGGTCGAAGAACGCGGCGACGTGATCCCAGCGGTGGGCGAAGGCAGACGCCGGCACCGGCATCAGGCCGGCACGGCCCAGCTTGTCGGCGCTGCACTCGTGATCCCACGGACCGATCAGGACGTGGTTGTGCCGGGCGGGTGCGTTGGCGTCGGCCAGGATGCGCCAATCGGCAAGCATCGGGCCCAGATAGTTGTCGTACCAGCCGTCCCAGTGCAGCACGGGAATGCGAATCTGATCGTAACCCGCCAGCAGGCTGCGTTCGCGCCAGAACGGCGACGGCACCGGGTTGGCGATCACCTGATCGAAGTAGCTGCTGGGTATCCCGGCGGCGTTGGCCATGTCGGCCAATGGCAGATGCCATGGGTCGATTTTTGAGAGGTCCTGGTACTGGCGCGCCATCATCGAGATCGCCCACATGCCGACCGTGTTCATCTGCAAACACCCGTTGCGGAACGTCGCCGTGCAGCGGTTCATGGTGATGTCGCCGGGCGCGATGGCGGCGAGCGCCGGGTGACGGCTGACCGCACCGGCATAGCTGGTGAAGCCGAAATAGGACTCACCCCACATGCCGACCTTGCCGGTCGACCAGTCCTGGCCGGCGATCCAGTCGATGGTGTCGTAGGCGTCGTTGACCTCGACGCCGCCGACATTGGGATCGAACGTGCCTTCCGAGGCCCACTTGCCGCGCACGTCCTGGGCCACATAGGCGTAGCCCTTGGACGCGAAATAGGCGCCGATGATCGGCATGTAGCAGTAGGGTTCGGTCTTGCCGTAGGGCATGCGCGTCAAGATGGCGGGGAACGGTCCGTCGCCTTCGGGTAGGTAGACATCGGTTGCCAACCGCACGCCATCGCGCATGGCGATCATCTGATCGGACAGGACGCCGCCGAGCGACGCCCTGTCCGGCGTCGCCGTGGGGAGGCGCTCGAACGGCGGCGGCGCCGTCTTTTTGTCGATCTCCGCCGCCAACCCACCTTCAACCGCTGCCATGGTCTTCTCCGCTAATCATCCGCTGTGGCGCGATTGTCGCCGCCCCGTCGCGCGGCGGCCATTGATTTTGCCGTGCGCCCAGGGGTTTTCTTTCTATGTATTGCGAATGAGAATTATTCTCAGTATGGTGGTGTGAAGGCCATTGAAAGGGTGGGGAGTGATCACGTGCAGCCCATGGCGCAAGACGAGTTTGAGACAGGCTGGCCAGAGCTGATGGCGGAGCTTGTTCATGGCGAACAGTTTCTTGTCTGGTCGTTCCGCCGCTGGGTGCTCGGCCTGACCGAGAACGACGGATCGCACTGGAACGTCGTCTGGCGCGAGTTCGAAGTGCGGATGGGGCAGCCGGACGGGCCTGCCGCCTTGGCCAACCTCGCGAAGCTGATCCGCGCGCTGCAAATGCATGCCCGCCGCCAGATCCAGCACCACCATCCATGTTGCCCGTGCCTGGGCACCGACGAGGCCTGTTTGGTTACCCTGATCGCGGCTTGCCAGCATGGCGAGGCAACGTTCGCCCGCGCCCTAGCCGGGGATATGGTGGAAAGTTCTGGCTTAAGCGCCATGGTCGAGGCGGTTGAACGCTTGGCTTATCTGATGCGCCGCAATGCGCTTTCTCTGCCCTTAAGGTCGAGCATCTCGGGCAACGAATGGGTGGTGCCGTCGCAGTCCTCGCGCTCCGTGCACTAGCTTCGCCAGTGTGTTGCGACCGAGAACAGACATCGACGGCACCCACGGATTGACCGTTCCGGCTTAGGCGGCCGGTTCGATGTTTTGATTGAAGCGGAACAGATTGTCGGGGTCGTATCGCTTCTTGATCTCAGCCAAACGAACAAAGTTGTCGCCGAACGTCTTGCGAACGAGCTCGTCGCCTTCCTCGCCCTGGCCGGGAAAGTTGAGATACATGCGGCCCTTGTCGGAGTGGGCTTTCATGCGGTGCCAGAACGCGCGGGTCCAATCGATGTTGGTCTCATCCTGGTCGGGCGTATCCCATATCGAGTCGATCGAAAACATATAAGGCATGGAGCGGTCGCCGAAGGCCGTAGCATCGCTTGCCACCCGCGCGGTTGCGCCACCGAAGTTCCAAATCGACGATAACGTATGGGGTGACGGCGGCTCAGCATTTCCGTCGATAATCGCGTCGATGACGTGATTGCCGAGATCGGCCAGATAGTGGCTCTTCCAATAACACCGGTGCTGGCCGAACGGGATGACAGTGTCGAAAAGAGTCTGCACCTCGCAGTAGGACATTTGACCGGAGAAGTCAGCGACCGGGTCTGCCAGTTCGCGCAGGGGCTGCAGCAATGTTTTGCCTTCGGCTGCGTCACCGGCATAAACGGCTGCCATGGTGTAGACACGCTTACCCCAGGCTGCCTCGGGAAACTCCGGGTCTTCCGGAACCGTCGAGAACTCGATCAACGAGCCGACATCGTCATTCTTATCGGCCAGGAAATCGCGCCAGAATCGGATCGGGCCAGGACCAACGTCGAGCGGATAGATAGGCGCGCAGAACATGACGGTCGGGCCGACTGGATGAACAGCAAACTCGAACGTCGTGACGACACCGAAATTGCCGCCGCCGCCGCGCAAAGCCCAAAACAGATCAGCGTTCTCGCATTCGCTGGCGTGCACCAGACTGCCATCGGCGGTCACGACGTCGGTCGATACCAAGTTGTCGATGGTGAGACCATAGCGGCTCCTTAACCAACCGATGCCGCCGGACAGAGTCAGACCGGCCACACCGGTCTCTGAGATGAGGCCGCCCGGCAAGGCAAGACCGTGGGCCTGCGTCGCCTGATCGACATCGCCCCAAGTGGCACCGCCTTCAACCCGCGCACGTCGGGCATCCGGATCGACAACGACGCCGCGCATCAAGGATAGATCGATCATCAGACCGTCATCGCATACCGCATGACCGGCGACGTTGTGTGCGCCGCCTCGAATGGAAACTGGCAGGCGATGATTACGGGCAAAGGTAACGGCGCAACAAACGTCGGCCGCGCTCTTGCACTTCGCGATAACGGCGGGCCGGCGGTCGATCATGGTGTTCCACACCGCACGGGCCTTGTCGTATTCGGCATCACCGGGAACAAGGACGTCGCCAAGCAATGATGCGCGAAGGTTCTTGATAGGCAAAGGGTCGCCGCCGGCCACGGGCCGGGAGGCGTTGGTGTTAGAGTTGTCCATGGGTCGGTTCCAATCGTGTGTCTGTTTGCATAGCGTTCAGACCCGGACGTTGGGTCCGTTGACTATAGCTAGGCATGGCGTTGGATCGTCCGAAGAGACAGAATGCCCAAGAACGGTTCGATTCTGACATGCTTGCGGATTTTGTGGTGCAGACATGCGACAAGCCGAAAAACCCGTCATTGCTCTGTTAGCGGCGCCGGAGACCTCGGCCGCTGTGCTCTATGGGCTCTATGACGTTTTCTGGTCGGTCGGATCCGTTTTTGATGAGATGACGACGGGCGAGACGGGCGAGCCCCTGCTTGATGTCAGGATTGTCGCCTGCAGCGCCGAGCAGTTTCGCTGCGCCGGCGATGTGATCATCGATCCCCACAACGCAATCGACGACCTTGACCGGGTCGACATCGCGATCATCTGCGACATGTATACGCCGATCCATGAGCTGCCGCGCGACCGCTATCCCGCTGAGGTCGAATGGATCAAGCGTGTGCACAGTCATGGCGCCATCGTCGCCTCGGTCTGTTCGGGGTCGTTGGTGCTCGCCGAAACAGGTCTGCTTGATGGGTTGCCGGCGACCGGTCATTGGGCCTACCGCCAGCTTTCGCGCGAGCACTTCAGCAAGGTGAAGTGGCGTGAGGATTCGGTGATCTGCCTAGCGGGCGAGGAAAAACGCATCGTAACCGCTGGCGGCGTCACGGCTTGGCAGGATCTCGCTCTCTACCTGATCGCGCGGTTATGCGGCCCGGATCATGCGATCCGAACAGCCAAGGTGCACCTGATGGGCGATCACGGCGACGGCCAACTGCCCTTTGCCGCCATGACCCAACGGGTTCAGAAAATTGATGCGGTTATTGGTGAATGTCAGGTGTGGATCGCCGAGAACTACGCTTCTTCCAATCCGGTGACCCTCATGACCGAACGGTCGGGGCTCAAACCGCGAACCTTTGCGAGGCGGTTTCATGCTGCGACCGGCTATCAGCCGATGGATTATGTTCACGCTCTACGCATCGAAGAAGCCAAGCAACTACTGGAACGCGATACGCTGGCTGTCAACGAGGTCAGCCAGGCGGTGGGTTACGAAGACTCGGCCTACTTCCGGCGGCTCTTCAAGCGCAAGGCAGGTCTGACCCCTGCCGCCTACCGCCAAAAGTTTGCCTACATCACGTCGATTGCGGCCCGCCGACCGATTGACGATTAGGCGTCGAACCGATCATGTCTCATCATGCCAGCAGAACAGAGTGAGCCGGCCGTGCACAGCATCCACATCACCGGCGCGTCGGGATCCGGGACGACGACACTTGGCCGCGCGCTCGCCGCGCGGTTGGGTTGGGTGCATTTCGACAGCGACGACTTCTTCTGGGTCAAGACCGATCCGCCGTTTCAGACGAAACGGGATTCGAAGGCTCGAACGGATCTGCTGGTGGCGGCACTGGGCAAGGCCCCGGCATGGGTCCTGTCGGGTTCGATCATGGGCTGGAGCGGTCTTGAGATGCCAAGCTTCGATCTGGTGATCTTTCTGAGTTTGCCCAGCGACGTTCGGATAACGCGGCTCAGGGCCCGCGAAAAGCAGCGCTACGGCGCGGCGACCCTAGAACCCGGCGGCAGCCAATACCAGGAATCCGTCGAGTTTCTCGCCTGGGCGGCCGCCTATGACGACGCCGAAACGGTTGGGCGGAACCGTATCGCGCACGAACGCTGGCTTGCCGACCAGACCTGTCCCATTCTGAGACTGGACAGCATGGAGAGTGTCCAGCACAACGTAGAGGCGGTGGTCGACGGACTTCATCAGCCGATAGATTGTTCGTGAGCACGTCGCGCGGCGCATTGACCGGCCGCTTGGCCGTCGCCACGTTCGCCCCTGGGATCGGTTTATCGTTGTGGGAGTTTGTATGTCCGTTTTAGAGGTCGTTCCGCCGCCCGGCGCGAAGTTCACCGATCCCGATATCACCGCCAAAGGCGAGCGCAGGGCGCATGTCGCCCTTAACCGGCTTCAGACGCTGTGGATCAACACGGGCACGCTGTGCAATTTGGCCTGCGCCGGCTGTTACATCGAATCCAGCCCGCGCAACGACCGGCTGGTCTATATCACCGCCGACGAGGTCGCCGCCTATTACGACGAGATCGAAAGGGACGGCCTGGCGACCGAGGAGATCGGGTTTACCGGCGGTGAGCCGTTCATGAACCCGGACTTCATGATCATGGTCGAGGATGCGCTTGCGCGCGGCTTCCGGGTCCTGATCCTGACCAACGCCATGCGCCCGATGATGAAGTGCGCCGACGAACTGTTGGCGCTCAAGGAGCGTTTCGGCGCGCGTCTTGTCGTGCGCGTATCGGTCGACCACTACACCCAGGACCTTCATGAACTCGAACGCGGTGCGCGTTCATGGCAGTCGACCTTGGACGGGATGATCTGGCTCGCGCGAAACGGTTTCAGCATGCATGTCGCCGGCCGCACCATGTGGGGCGAGGAAGAAGCCAGTCTGCGCGACGGCTTCCGGGACCTGTTCGCCGAGCATGACATCCCGGTCGACGCTGACGATCCCGCGACCATGGTGCTGTTTCCGGAAATGGACTTGGCGGCCGAGGTGCCGGAAATCACCGACGCCTGCTGGGGCATTTTGGGCGTCGACCCCGGCGACATGATGTGTTCGAGCTCTCGCATGGTCGTTAAACGCAAGGGCACGGATCGCCCGGCGGTCATTGCCTGCACCCTGCTGCCCTATGAGCCGGAGTTTGAACTTGGCGCGACGCTCGCCGAGGCCACGGGAGCGGTGAAGCTGAACCATCCGCACTGCGCCAAGTTCTGCGTCCTGGGCGGCGGCTCCTGCAGCAAGGCTTGAGCGCCGCTCGGCGCGTCAGATTTCGTTCCCGACCTTGAGCCCTTCGAAGACCGCCTCCTCGGCGGTTCGTGGCGCCAGGCAGTCACCGGCCATGTGTATCTCAAGACCCAGGCCGGTTAGTTCGTGGACAAGGCCGTCCTCGGCATCGTGGCCCAACGCGGTCACCAGCGTGTCGACGCCGTCGCAGATGATCGGCTCCTTGGCCATGACGTGTTCGAAGTAGACGGTGTCGGCGTCCAGGCCATAGAGACGCGCGTAGAGGTGGACGTCGACGCCCAGCTTGTGCAGACGGCCGGCGGCGTGGTCGCGCATGTACTGCATGACGTTTTCGCCGAGCTGGCCGCCGTTCACCGCCAGGCGCACCCGGCAGCCGTCCAGCGCCAGTTTCTCCGCCAGCCCATAGCCGACCCAGTCGCAGCGCCAGTCGGCGATGACAACGCTTTGGCCGACATTCGCCTCGCCTCTCAAGACCTGCCAGGCATCGACCACGTGACCGTCGTCGCGGCCGTCAAACTCTGCGTCGCTGGGCCGTGCGCCGGTGGCGATGATGATGGCGTCGGGTTTCTCCGCCTCGACCAGTGCCCGGTCGACTGGGGTGTTGAGCTTGACCGTGACGCCGGCCAGTTCCATCTCGCGGGCGAGGTTGGTGACGATGCCGCCAAACTCCGCGCGGCCCGGCAGAAGTTGCGCGAGCAGGGTTTGGCCGCCGAGCTGTGGTGCCGCTTCGCATAGGGTGACCTGGTGTCCGCGCTCCGCGGCGACCGCGGCGGCCTTCATGCCGGCTGGCCCGCCGCCGGCGACCAGTACCTTCTTTGGCTGCGGCGCCGGTCGGCGCGGCTGATAGGTCTCTTCGCGCCCGGTTTCCGGGTGCTGGATGCACGATATCGCCGCGCCGGCGAAGAAATGACCGATGCAGGCTTGGTTGCAGGCGATACAGGCGCGGATATCGTCGATCCGCCCGTCGCTTGCCTTGTTCGCCATCTCGGGGTCGCAGATCATGGCGCGGGTCATGCCGCAGGCATCCGCGTCGCCGCGTGCGATGATCTGTTCGGCGATCTGCGGTTGGTTGATGCGCCCGGTGACGATCACCGGCACCGCGACCTTGTCCTTGACCGTGCGGCCATAGGGCGCGGTGTAGCCGGCGTCCTCTGTCATCGGCGGCACGATGTGATAGGAGCCCGGCCGGGTCGCCGAGCTGCCGGCAACGACACTGAGATAATCGACCAAGCCTTCGGCGGCCAGTTTTTCGCAGGCTGCCGTCGACTCGTCGGTCTCCAGCCCGATCCCGTCGAGGTCTTCTCCGGAAATACGGGCGCCCACGGCCATGCCGGCGCCGATGCGATCACGCACGGCGACCAGCACGTCGTTGAGGAAACGCAGGCGGTTCTCGAAGCTGCCGCCATAGTCGTCGCTACGCCGGTTGATCTTCGCCGACAGGAACTGGGCCGGCAGATAACCGTGGCTGGCGACGATCTCGACGCCATCCACACCGGCCTGCTGGAGGCGCGCGGCGGCGTCGGCGTAGCCGGTGACGACCTCGTCAATCATGCCCTGTGTCATCGCGCGCGGCTTGATGTGATAACGCTCGTTGGGTGTGCCCGAGGGCGACCAGGCGACCGGGAGCGTGCCGTCGGCACTGCCCAAAACCTCGCGGCCGGGATGGAAGAGCTGGCCGAAGCAAACCGCGCCCTCATCGTGGATCGCTTGCGCCAGTCGCGTGTAGCCCGGCAGGCAGCCGTCGTGGTGCGCCTGCAGGATGTGCGCAGAATAGAAGGCGGTCGGGTGCACGGTCGCCACCTGGATCACGATTAACCCGGCGCCGCCCCTGGCGCGCGCCGCCTGATAGGCGATCAACCGGTCACCGGGAAAGCCGTCGTGGTCGGCCATGCCCGTGTCGTGTCCGGTCGAGACAGTTCGGTTGCGCAACGTCACCGGCCCGATCGAAAGCGGCGACATCAAATGCTGAAAGGCTTGTGTCATGGCGTCTCTGTCGATAATCGTGGTTTGGGATCAGGCCGGGATGATCTTGCCCGGGTTCATGATGTCCTGCGGGTCCAGCGCCTGTTTGAGCTGGCGCATGACGGCGACGGCCTCGCCGTGTTCGGCCTGCAGATACTTCATCTTGCCGATCCCGACACCGTGTTCGCCGGTCGAGGTTCCGCCCATCGCCAGGGCGCGCATGATCAGGCGGTCGTTGATGCGCTCGGCCTCCGCCATCTCCTTGGGGTCGTCGCGGTCAAGCACGAACGCCAGATGAAAGTTGCCGTCGCCGACATGGCCGACCAGGGGCGCGGTCAGGAAACTCTTGGCGAGGTCGGCCTTGGTCTCGGCGATGCAGGCGGCGAGATTGGAAATGGGCACACAGACATCGGTCGCCCACAGCGAGCAGCCCGGTCTCAGCGCCTTCGCCGCATAGGCGGCGTCGTGGCGGGCCTGCCATAGCTTGTTGCGGTCTTCCTGACGGGTCGTCCACTGAAAATCACCACCGCCAAACTCGTGGGCGATCTCGCCGAACCGCTCGGCCTGTTCGGCGACGCTGGCCTCGGTGCCGTGGAATTCCAGGAACAAGGTCGGCGCGACCCGGTAGTCCAGGTCCGAATAGCGGTTGACGGCATCAAGCTGGACCTCATCCAGAAGCTCGATGCGCGCGACGGGAATGCCCATCTGGATGGTCGCGATCACCGTGTCGACGGCGCCTTCGATGGTGTCGAAGCTGACCACGGCAGCGCTCATCGCTTCGGGTATGCCGTAGAGCCGCAACGTCACCTCGGTGATCACGCCGAGCGTGCCCTCGGATCCGACGAACAGCCTGGTCAGATCATAGCCCGCCGATGATTTGCGAGCGCGCCGCGCGGTGCGTATCAGGCGCCCGTCGGCCAAAACCACATTCAGCGACAGGACATTCTCGCGCATGGTGCCGTAACGCACGGCATTGGTGCCCGACGCCCGGGTTGCGGTCATGCCGCCCAGCGACGCATCGGCGCCCGGATCGATGGGAAAGAAGAGGCCGCGATCGCGCAGATGCTCGTTGAGTTGCTTGCGCGTCACGCCCGGTTCGACCCGGCAGTCCAGATCCTCGTCGTTGACCTCCAAGACGCGATTCATGGCCATCATATCGATCGAGACGCCGCCCCGGACGGCCTGGACGTGGCCCTCAAGCGACGTGCCCGTGCCATAGGGCACCAACGGCGTGCCGTTGGCGGCACACAGCTTGACGATCTCAACCACTTCTTCGGCATTGTCGGGGAAACAGACGGCGGCCGGCGCTTCGGTCGGGTGCCAGCCTTCATCGTGGCCGTGCTGTTCGCGCACGGCCTCGGCGGTACTGACCCGATCCCCCAAAAGCGCCTTAATGTCGTCGTAGAGCGATGGTGCTAGCTTAGCGTTTGATGTCATGGTCTGAGCCTAGTCGAAACCGGCGTTCTTGTCGTTATGGGGCTCAGCCGCCAGTCGGTCTCTAAGGAAGAAGAGGGAGCATCATGTTCGTTGTTTCGCCGTCGCTGCGCCAGGTCGCCTGCGCCATTGCTGCTGTCCTGCTGCTTGCCGCCTGTCAGTCCGCCCCTGTCACGGGGCGCCAGCAGTTTATCGTCGTCTCCGACAGCGAGGCCAACGAGCTGGGCGCCCAGGCGTTCCAGGAAATTCTGGCCGACAGCACGATATCGCGCGATCCCCAGATGAACGAGACCGTGCAGCGGATCGGCAAGCGGATTGCCGCGGCAACCGGTTTATCCGGCTATGACTGGGAGTTCGTCGTCATCGACGACCCCGAGCCCAATGCCTTCGCGCTACCCGGCGGCAAGGTCGCGGTCCATACCGGCATGTTCAAGGTTGCTGAGACCGAAGCGCAGCTTGCCGCTGTCATGGGTCACGAGGTCGCGCATGCAACGGCGCGCCATTCGGCCGAGCGCATGTCCCAGCAGATGGCGCTGCAATACGGCCTTGAGGCGGCCGGCGCGACGTCGGAGTATGCCGCCCAGAACATCGAGCTTCTGGCTCAGGCCGCGACGCTGGGCGTCATTCTGCCGTTCAGCCGCGATCAGGAGGCCGAGGCCGACGAGATCGGGCTGATCTATATGGCGCGCGCCGGTTATGATCCGCGTGCGGCGATCGATCTGTGGCGCAACATGCAGACTTACGCCGGATCGGGCGGGCCGGAGTTCCTGTCGACCCATCCCTCGACCGGCAACCGGATTGCTGAACTCGAAGCTGCCATGCCGCGGGCGCTCGCGATCTACCAAGCCAACAGCTAGTTGGCGCCGGTCTTCTGCACCGCTTTGCACCCACTTGCAGCAAATGCGGAATTGACCGGGTTTCACTCCGCCCTCTACATTCCATCTGGTCGGTAAAACGGCTCACGACGCTTGCCGTCCGGTGCCAGGGTTCAACGTGCTGCCAATGCCGCAAAGATGCGGCAGGCGGGGCCCGGTCGGGCGGCGGCTTTTTTGCTCAAGAGCGGACCGTTCCGTCGGTCGCATGGTGATGTGATCTCATAGCGATTGCAGCAGATGAGCGTCGGGCCAACATGGATGGATATCATTCGGGGAAGGACAGCATGCGCTACGAATCACCACACACGATCAAGGCCGCGGTCGGCCTGTTATCGAAAGCGCGGGGCACCTCGCGCATCCTGGCAGGCGGCACCGATCTTCTGGTGCAAATGCGCTCTGGCATGCTGGAACCGGACCTGATTGTCGACATCAAGCACATTCCAGGCATGTACGACATCACCAAGGAAAAGGACGGTTACCGCATCGGCGCGGCTGTCTCCGGGGCTGAACTGGGCGAGCACCCCAAGGTCCGAGAGCTGTGGCCGGGCGTGGTCGAATCGGTCGAGCTGATCGGGTCGACCCAGATCCAGGGCCGCGCCACCATGGTCGGCAACCTGTGCAATGCCTCTCCGGCCGCCGACAGCGTGCCCGCCATGATCGCGGCGCGGGCCGTCGCCCGCGTTGTCGGGCCCAACCGCGCGCGCAACGTGCCGGTCGAGGACATCGCGGTTGCGCCGGGCAAGACGTCGCTGAAGAAAGGTGAGTTTGTCGCCTCGGTCTTCCTGCCCAAGCCAAAGCGGCGCACCGGCGAGGCCTATCTGCGGTTTATCCCTAGAACCGAGATGGATATCGCCGTGGTCGGCGCCGGCGTCAGCCTGACGTTGAACACCAAGGGCGTGTGCTCGGATGCGCGCGTGTCGTTGGGCGCCGTCGCCGCACGTGCGTTGGTGGTCGACGAAGCCGCCGATGCGCTGATCGGCACCAAGGTCGACAAGAAGTCGCTCGATAATCTCGCCGCCATCTGTTCGGCCGCCGCCAAGCCGATCGACGACAAACGCGGCACCAAGGAGTTTCGAATCAAGGTAGCCGGCGTGCTCGCGCGCCGCGCCGCCGCCATCGCACTCAAGCGGGCAAAGGGTTGAACCATGAGTACAGTTCACGTCACAACCACGATCAACGGCGACGACATCGAGTATGTTTGCCGCCCCGATGAATCGCTGCTCGATGTGCTGCGCGATCGCCTCGGCATGACCGGCAGCAAGGAAGGTTGCGGCACCGGCGACTGCGGTGCCTGTTCGGTCACGATGGATGGCCGACTTGTCTGCTCGTGCCTGGTACTTGGCGCCGAGGCGGGCGGTCACGAGATCGAGACCATCGAAGGCATGGCTGACGGCGATACGCTGCATCCGCTGCAGGCGAAGTTCCTGGAGCATGCCGCCCTGCAGTGTGGCATCTGCACGCCGGGTTTCCTGATCGCTGCCCGTAACCTGTTGGAAAACAACCCGAATCCGACAGAAACAGAAGTTCGCTACTGGCTCGCCGGCAATCTCTGCCGCTGTACCGGTTACGACAAAATCGTTCGCGCGGTCATGGATGCCGCCAAAGACATGAGGAAGGGACGTCGCAATGCCGCTTGATTCAAAGAACGACACCAAGACCAACGGCTTCAAGACTGTCGGCACGCGGCCTGTCCGCCCCGATGGCGTCGACAAGGTTACCGGCCGCGCGCGCTTCGGCGCCGACATGTCGGCCCCGGGCATGCTGGTCGGGTACATTCTCAGAAGTCCCCATGCGCACGCACGCATTCGCAAGATCGACACGTCAAAGGCCGAGGCGCTTCCGGGCGTCAAGGCGGTCATCACGTCGAAGGATCTGAAGGCCCAGCCGGGATGCGATATGGACGTGCTGACCAATGTCATGGCGCGCGGCAAGGCGCTTTATGACGGTCATGCCGTGGCCGCCGTCGCCGCGGTCGATGCCTCGGTGGCGCGCAAGGCGCTGAAGTTGATCGAGGTCGACTATAAGGTCCTGCCCCATGTCACCGATGTCGACGAGGCGATGAAGCCCGACGCACCGGTGCTGCACAAACATATAGAGCACGACTATCACCAGGATCTCCTGGAAACGGCCGCTCATGTCACAGGCAAGGATGAACGGACGTTGCCGGCGGGCAACCGTCCGTCGAACATTGCCGGGCGCTACGAGTTCGGCCATGGCGACGTCAAGAAAGGCTTCCGCGAAGCCGACGTCATCGTCGAGCACGAATTCACGACCGAGGCGACCCATCAGGGCTATATCGAACCCCACGCGTGCCTGGCGAGCGTCAGCAGTGATGGCTGGGGTGAGCTTTGGGTCTGCACCCAGGGTCACTTCATGGTGCGCGATGTCTGTGCCAGCCTGCTTGGCATGGACGTTTCGCGGCTGCGCGTGACGGCATCGGAAATCGGTGGTGGTTTCGGCGGCAAGACGACCGTTTTCATCGAGCCTGTCGCCTTGGCGCTGTCGCGCAAGGCGGGCCGGCCGGTCAAGGTGGTCATGAGCCGCGAGGAGGTCTTCCGGGCGACCGGGCCGACATCATCCGCCAGCATGAAGGTCAAGATCGGCGCCAAGAAGGACGGCACGTTCACCGCCGGCGAGGCGATCCTGAAGTACCAAGGCGGCGCCTTCCCCGGCTCGCCGGTCGAGATGGGCGCCATGTGCGCGTTCGCCTGTTACGACATGAAGCACGTCAAGATCGTCGGCTATGACGTCGTTACCAACCGGCCCAAGCAGGCGGCTTATCGTGCGCCGGGCGCACCGATGTCCGCCTTCGCGGTCGAAGGCTGCATCGGCGAGCTCGGTGAGAAGCTCGGTATGGACGCGATTGATCTTCGGCTGAAGAACGCGGCCAAGGAAGGCACGGTGTCGTCCTATGGCCCGACCTTCGGTCCGGTCGGCTTGGTCGAAACACTGGAAGCCGCGAAAAAGCACAAGAACTACAAGGTCAAGCTGGGCAAGAACCAGGGCCGCGGCGTTGCCTCCGGTTTCTGGTTCAACTTCGGCGGCCAGACCTGCACGACCATCAATCTCAACAGCGATGGTACCTTGGGCGTCGCGGTCGGTACGCCGGACATCGGCGGCAGCCGGGCGTCCATGTGCCTGATGGCAGCCGAGGAGCTCGGCATTCCCTATAAGCAGGTGCGCGCCATCGTCGCCGATACGGCTTCTCTCGGTTACAACGACATCTCCGAAGGCAGCCGCGTGACGTTTTCGAGCGGGCTTGCCACGATCCAGGCGACGCGCGAACTGAAGGCAAAGCTGTGTGCCCGCGCCGCCATGATCTGGGGTATCCCCGAAGACGCGGTGACGTGGGAGAACGGCGCCGCCCGGCCGGCCGGTGCGAATGCCGGCAACTTCGATCCGCTCACAATCGAGGAGTTGGCCGATAAGGCGGCCGCCACGGGCGGTCCGATTGCCGGTCACTACGAGGTCAACGCCGATGGTGCCGCACCCAGCTTCGCGACCCATGTGGTCGACGTCGAGGTCGACCCGGAAACCGGCGCCATGGAGGTGCTGCGCTACCTCGTTGTGCAGGACGCCGGCAAGGCGGTCCATCCGGACTATGTCGAAGGCCAGTACCAGGGCGGTGCCGTCCAGGGTATCGGCTGGGTGCTCAACGAAGAGTACATCTACGGCGAGGATGGCCGGCTGCAGAACGCAGGTTTCCTGGATTACCGCATCCCCGTCTGCTCCGACGTGCCGATGATCGATACGGTGATCGTCGAGGTGCCGAACCCCGGTCACCCCTACGGCGTCCGTGGCGTCGGCGAGACGTCGATCGTGCCGCCTTTGGCGGCGGTCGCCAACGCGGTTTCGGCCGCCATGGGTGTGCGGGCGACGACCTTGCCGATGTCACCACCCCGGGTGCTTGCCGCGCTCGACAACAAAATGCGGCAGGCCGCGGACTAGGTGATGCTGACGGTCAAGCTCGGCGGCTCACTTGCCGGTCAGGCCGGTGGTAAGACCGAGTTCGAGGTCGAGGGGCGCAATGTCATGGAGATGTTGCGCAACCTCGCCGAAGCCTGCCCGAAGCTGAAGCCGGTGCTGGATAAAGGCGTGTCGGTTTCGATTGATGGCCAGATGCATCGCGACGCGACCTATCAAACGCTGACGCCGGAGAACGAGATCTTCGTGCTGCCCCGTATGGCCGGCGGCTGATCGCGATCTTATGGAAGCCGAGGAGAACCCGTTGGCAATGACGGGCGATGAGGATCTGCTCGACCACTTGCAGGCGCGCACCGGCATCATCTGCTTTGCCGGCGCCGGCGGCAAAAAGACCAGCATGGTCCATCTGGCCGCGTTGCACGATGGTCATGTCGGATTGACCAACACCATCAAGGTGCCGTTTCGCCTGAAACGCGAGTCCGACGATCTGATACCGCTGGATGAGGGTGCCGATGTCGAGGCCGCGCTCGCCGCGCTCGCCGGCAAGCGGATCGCCGGTTATGCCGGGCCTAAAACCCGGTCGTTCCGTCTGGAAGGGATCGCGCCGGACACCATAGCGGCCATCCACCAGGCGGGTGGTTTCGATGCGACCTATGTGAAGGTCGATGGCGCGCGCATGCGCCTGGCCAAGGGACACAAATCGGGCGAGCCCATCCTGGTGCCTGGCACGACGACCGTGCTGCTGTTCGCCTCAGCCCACGTCGTCGGGCGAACGCTGGATGACGAGACGGTCCACCACCCCGATATCTTCGCTGGTCTGGTCGGGGCGGCGGTCGGCGATGTCATCACGGAAGCCCATGTCGCCGCTGCCTTAAGCCATCAGGTTGCGACCATAGGGGTCGCGACACCGGCACGTATCGTACCGGTCATCAACATGGCCGACGATGAGTCCCGGATGGCGGTGGCAAACACGATAGCAAATCAGGTTTGGCAGAACACACCGGCCGTCGAGCGCTTGGCCATCACGTCGATGATCCAGCCTGACGCCCTGAAAGACCTTCTGGTTCGTTGATGCTCTTGCTAGAGCGGGTCGTGGTTGGGTGGAACCGATAAACGGTTCCACCCAACCACGTGAATCCGCTCTTTATCCATGATTAGAGCAGATTCACTCGGTTTGACGGCATCGCAAGGCAATTCCATCAAACCGGGATCTGCTCTAGCCTCTGCCGCCAAGAAAAAGGGGGCAGTTCATGGCTGACGAACTCTCGTTGATGCGGCGGTTCCCTGCCGGAGACAGCGAGCAGGTGACCATCGCGAACATGCAGGAGGGTCCCTTCAACCGCTGGGCGTTCCGCAACATGCGGCGTTTGCTGCCGACCGCCAATGTCTGGCGCGGCGATGGCCCGGTGACCGACCTGCCGGCGGCGCCGGCCCATCTCGACGACATCGTCTTCGAAGACCGTGACGGCAAGGCGCAGACCATCAAACAGCACCTCGACGCCGGCTATACGGACGGGTTCGTCGTGCTGCACGAAGGCGCCATGGTTGCCGAACGATACGGTGACGGCGTCCAAGCGCACGAACCCCATCTTCTGATGTCCGTCACCAAGTCGTTCGCCGGTTCACTCGCCGGCATCCTTGTCGAACGCGGCCTTGTGTCGCCCGACGATATCGTTACCGACATCATCCCGGAGGTCGCCGGTTCGGCCTATGACGGCGCCACGGTGCGCCACGTGCTCGATATGACCGTGGGCATGGACTATGACGAGGACTACGACAATCCCGATAGCGACGTCGCGCTGTTGGATGTCGCGGCCGGTTGGCGCCCCGCGCGTGACGGCGCGCCCGACAACCTGCGCGACTACATCGCGACCATGCGCCCGGCCGGAAAGCACGGCGCCGCGTTCCACTATGTCTCGACCAACACGGACTTGCTCGGCTGGATCCTGGAACGGGTTTCGGGCCACGATTTCGCGACCTTGCTGAGCCGAGAGATCTGGCAGCTCATGGGCGCAGAAGCCGATGCCTATATCACGCTCGATCGTCTGGGCGCGCCGCAGACCGATGGCGGGCTGTGCGTGACGACGCGCGATCTCGCGCGCTTCGGCCTGCTGCACTTGAGAAACGGTGTCTTGAACGGCAGACGTATCGTGCCGGAATCGTGGATCCGCGACATCCGGGAAAACGGAGACGCCGCAGCCTGGGATCGCGGCAACTTCGCCGACATGATGCCGGGCTTTCACTACCGCTCGAAATGGTACACCGATCTGAAGGACGATCACCGGCCCTATCAGGGCAGCGGCATCCACGGCCAGACATTGTTCATCGATCCTGCCGCCAGCGTCGTGATTGCCCGGCATTCCAGCCATCCGGCGCCGGTCGATGAGGCCTTTTTCGACGACATGTCGCGCGCCTTCAGGGCGATCGCCCGTGCCCTCGGCGACTGACCCGAGCGCGGTCACCGCGACAAACTTTCAGGACGCGCCGCACAGCGCCTGGGGTTTTCATCACGTGCGCGAGCGCCAGCCGACGGCCAAGGTTTGGCGTGGCGACGGTCCCGTTTGGGCATTGCCGGATGAGCCACGCGATATTGGCGCCATTGCCTACCAGACCGGTAATGGCGGCACGCGGACGGTCGCCGACATGGTGGACGACAGCCATCTCGACGGCTTTATCGTGCTGCATAGGGGCGCCGTCGTCGCCGAGGTTTACGGAAACGGCATGCGTCCGCAGGACACGCACATCTTGATGTCGACGACCAAGTCGTTCACCGGTTCGCTGGCCGGCATCTTGGCCGAGCAGGGTGTGCTGGATACCGAGGCCCGTGTCACCGACGTGCTGCCGGACCTTGCGGGGACGGCCTATGGCGGTGCGACGGTGCGCCACCTGCTCGACATGCGGGTCGGGCTCGACTTCTCGGAAGACTACGACGATCCCGAATGCGATTTTGCCTATCTGGATGCCGCCAGCGGTTGGCGTCCGCCGATCAGGCCGGACGCGCCGGACAACCTCTTGGACTTCATGAGGATCATCCGCGCCAAACCGCCGCACGGCGGCGCGTTTCACTACGTCTCCGCCAACTCGGTGGTGCTGGGCTGGGTGTTGGAGGCGGTCGCCGGCGAACCGTTCGCGGATCTTCTGTCGCGTCACATCTGGCAGCCGATGGGCGCCGAATTCGACGCCGATCTGGTGGTCGACCGCTGCGGCCGCTCGCAGACCGAAGGCGGCCTCAACGTCACGTTGCGCGACCTCGCGCGGTTTGGCGAGTTGCATCGTAGGGGCGGCATCGTCGACGGCCGCCGTGTCGTGCCGGAAGCCTGGATCAAGGACATGCACGAGAACGGCGACGCCGATGCCTGGGACAACGGTACGATGGCCGGCCCATTCCCTGGGCACCACTACCGGTCCCAGTGGTACACCAATCGCCAGCATCCCCATCGGCCGTTCTTCACGCTCGGCGCGTTTGGCCAGACGGTTTTTGTCGACCCGGCGGCCGAACTGGTTATGGCCAAGCTGAGCTGTTTTCCCGGCGGCGCTGGGGAAGACGCGTTGTGGGGTGACCTGATGGGCGCATTCTATGCGATCGGTGGGTCGCTGGCGGCAGAAACATAAGAGGGTAGGACCATGAGTGAACCGCGATTGATGGCGGACTTTCCGCCAGCCGAAGCCGGCCAGGTGACCTTGGAAAACTGGCGCACGCCACCCTACAACCGTTGGGCGTTCCAGCACGTGCGGGAGCTGATCCCGACCGCCAGTATCTGGCGTGGCGCAGGCGCGGTCTGGGAGCTGGACCGCCAGCCCGTCGACCTGATGGATGTCGCGTTCATCGACCACACGGGCGCGTCGTCGGATCTCAGGCGCTTCGTCGCGTCGACCCAGGTCGACGGTCTGCTCGTGCTTCATCGCGGCAACGTCGTCACCGAGCGTTACTTCGGCGGCTTTACCGAACACCGTCCGCACATTCTGATGTCGGTCTCGAAGTCCCTGACGGCAACGCTGGCCGGTATGTTCGTGGCACGCGGTCTGCTTGATCCGGCCGAGCCGGTCATCGACTTCATGCCGGAGGTTCAGGGTTCGGCCTTCGAACACTGCACGCTGCAGCACATTCTGGACATGACCGTTGGCGCCGACTTCGACGAAGACTACCTGGCCAATGCGGGCGCCATCACCGAATACCGCGAGGTCTCCGGCTGGAAACCGGTGACGCCCGAGACCGCCGATGGCGACCTCAGGAGCTGGCTGCCCAGCGTCAAGAGGAAAGGCGAGCACGGCGCGGCGTTCCACTATGTCTCGCCCTGTACCGACCTGCTCGGCTGGATTCTGGAGCGGGTCGGCGGTCGGCCATTCCACGCCATGTTCTCCGACATGATCTGGCAGCCCATGGGGGCGGAGTTCGACGCCTATATCACGGTCGACCGGCTGGGTGGACAGCGCGTCGCCGGCGGCATCTGCGTTACCTTGCGCGACCTCGCGCGCTTCGGTCAGATGATGCTGGAAGGCGGTCATGGCAACGGACGCCAGATCGTGCCCAGTGCCTGGATCGACGATACGGTGACCAACTTCGACCGCGCCGCGTGGGCCGCCGGCGAGTACGAGAAGAGCATGCCGTCCGGCGGTTACCGCAACAAATGGTGGATCATCGGTAATGACCACGGCGCTTATTCCGGCATCGGTGTCTTCGGCCAATGGCTTTACATCGATCCGAAGGCGTCGACGGTTATCGCTGTGTTTTCGTCCCAGCCGTTGCCAACCGACGACAACGTGTCGCTCGATTCCGTACGGTGTTTCGACGCGGTCGCCCGCGCACTTGGCGGATAAGCTTACGCGCTATGACAATTCGCGAACTGACGATGGCGGATGCCGATTGGTTTCTGCCGCTCAACAACAACGCGGTACCCCATGTCAACGCGCTCGAGAGCGGCGACCTGGAAGCGATGCTCGCGGAGGCAGCGTTGGCTTGGGCGATTTTGGCCGGCGAGGAGCCTGCCGGCGGCCTGATCGCGTTTCGGCCGGGAACCGGCTACGACAGCGCTAACTATCTGTGGTTTAAAGATAAATTCGACGATTTCCTCTACATCGACCGGGTCATCGTTGATCCGCAAAAGCGCGGCCTGGGCCTCGGTAAGTCCTTCTATGAGGGTGCGCTTGAGGCCGCGCGCACCGCCGGCGTGATGCTGTGTTGCGAGGTCAACGAGCGGCCGCCCAATCCCGGCTCCATGCGCTTTCATGAGCGGTTCGGCTTTGAACCGGTCGGGCGACAGGAGACGGAAGGCGGCAAGAAGTCGGTCGTGCTGCTGACGGTTCAGCCCTAACGAACAATCAATCGTACCAGGGCGGCGGCGACACGGTCGTCATATGTTCGGCTTCCCAATCCTCGGTCGGCGGCAGGGTCGCGGGGTCGTCGGCCTTCATGTGCTGATAGACATTCAAATGTCGGATCATTTCGTATTGGCGGCGCAGTTCGGCGACCGCCGTCGGATGGGCGTCGATCCTGACGTTGATCTCGGCCATGTCCGGATAGCCGTCATTGTCCCAGCCATAGACGACCAGACCGGCAGACCGCTCGGTCATATGCTTGCCGTCGGCGCCTTGGCCGCCGGAATCGCGGCCCGCCTCAATGGCGATCATAAGACGTTCTTGCAGCGGTTGGTCCACTGAGTCCTCAAACGCGGCCGCAATCGCGTCGACCACTTCGGGCCCGACCAGGACGTTGCCCATGGCGACATAACCGTCGCCGGTCACGTGACCTTTCCAGTCGCTGCAGTCGTCGCCCGTATGGGCCGCGACCTCACCGGCCTTCGATACGATGGCGACTTGACGAAAGCCGAAACTCCCATCGTCATCGGCCAGCCGCGCCATCGTCTCAGCCACACCCATGCCATCCGACAGGCAAGACGCGCCCAGCGCACCCAGTCGCCGGTTCGTATAGGCCTGACTGCATACGATGTCGCCGTGGCGGCTGACCGTCGGGCAAATGGCGGCGACATTCAGCGAGACCGTGGCGATCGCCAAACCTGTCTGACCGGTTTTGGGACAGCGTCCCATGATCGTATACGTCATGTCGCATTCCTTGGTTAAGGTCGCGGCGGCAAACGAAATTTTTCGTCATCCGCGCAAGCCCCATGGCTTGTTTCCCGCGCGAAGCGCCCCAGTTTCAGGGGGCATCAACACCATACCGGCGTGTCCGGCAAGGAGGAACACTTGGCCTTTGACCTTCCCGACCTTCCCTACGATCTCGACGCCCTCGACCCGTGGATGTCGAAGCGGACGTTGGAACTGCACCACGGCCGCCATCACGCCGGCTATGTCAAAAAGTTGAACGGTCTGGTCGAAGGGACGCCGTGGGAAGACAAGGATCTGGCCGAGATCGTTCGCGGCGCTTATGGCGACGACAGCAACAAAGGCCTGTTCAACAACGCGGCCCAGGACTGGAACCACAGCTTCTTCTGGAACAGCATGGCACCTGATGGCGGCGGTGATCCCTCGGGCGATCTTGCCGCGCGGCTGGCAAAAGACTTCGGTTCAGTCGACGACTTTCGCGGCGCCTTCAAACAGGCCGCGACGGGTCTCTTCGGCAGCGGCTGGACCTGGCTGGTCGACGATGGCGGCACGCTGAAGATCACGACCACATCCAATGCCGTTACGCCGATCGTCGATCGCCATCGTCCTCTATTGACCCTGGATGTGTGGGAGCACGCCTATTACGTTGACTATCAGAACGACCGGGCGGGCTTTATCGACGCTTTTCTGGAGCATCTGGTCAATTGGTCGTTTGCCGCCGATAATCTGGGTTCGTAAATCGAAGCAGCGTGAGGCGGGCAAATGGGTATTGAGTTCACCGGCATCATCGGTCTGATCATTCTGATCGCCGACATCTGGGCGATTGTCAGCACCGTTTCCAGCCGGGCCTCGGTCGGCGCCAAGGTGCTGTGGATCATCTTGATTCTGATCCTGCCGGTCATCGGTTTCATCGTCTGGCTGCTCGCCGGCCCACGCGCCAACCGTTAGCGGCTCGCTCTTTTTAGGCGCTCCGGCGCCTCAGGTGATGGGCGACGAAGAGCGCGAGCATCAGCACGATCATGGCGCCCGCTTGATGCAGCGCGCCCAGCCAGACCGGCACGAACATCAGTAGCGTCGCGATACCCAGGCCGGCCTGAACCAACGCCGTCATCGCCAAGAGGCCAATCGCGCTGAGCGATCCCATGGACGCGCGGAAGCGGTGCGACCACAGCGCAAAGGCAATCACGGCAATGACCGAGATGATCGCGAGCAGGCGATGGTTGAACTGGACGGCGGCGATGTTGTCGAACGGGTTCAGCCACCACGGCTCGTCAGCCCAGTAGGCTTCGGGGATGAGCTGGCCGTCCATCAAGGGGAAGGTGTTATAGGACCGCCCGGCGTCGAGCCCGGCGACGAAGGCGCCCGACAGCATGGTGAGACCGATCAGCGCGATCAGCCACCAGGCTGTCTTGCGCAGCCGGTCGATGCCGGTTTCCGCGTGACCATAGACCGGCGCCATCACAAGTCTCAACGCCTGGGATACGATGAGTGCGTAAATGATAACCGCCAGACCCAGATGCATGGCCAGGCGGTACTGGCTGACATAGGGCCGATCGACCAGACCGCTGGCCACCATGTACCAGCCGACCGCGCCCTGCAGCGCGCCGAGCAGAAAGATGAAACCCAGATTGACCGCGTGGCGGCGATCCAACCGGCCGCGCGCCAGGAACCAGACGAAGGGCACAAAGAACGCCACGCCGATGATACGGCCCAACAGGCGGTGGGAATACTCAAACCAGAAGATCGTCTTGAAACCGTCGAGCGTCATGGCGAAGTTGATCTTCTGATACTCCGGCGTCGCCTGATACTTCGCGAACTCCGCCTGCCAGGATTCCAGGTTCAGCGGCGGCAACCAGCCGGTGACCGGGCGCCAGTCGGTCATGCTGAGACCTGACTCGGTCAGCCGCGTGACGCCGCCCAACACGACCATGGCAAAGATCAGGGCGGCAACGCCAAACAGCCAGGCAGCGACGGCTTTCTTGTCGCTTTCTGTCATACGATGGCGGCCTCGCGAAACGGTTCGCCGTTCTTGACACGGGCACAGCCGAGACGGGTGAGATCCAGGCTGACATAACCGCCATCCAGGACCAGTTCGGCGATCGCGCGCCCGGCCGCCGGTGCCTGTTGCAGCCCGTGACCGGAAAAGCCACAGAGTACGTAGAGGTTGGCGGGACCGTCGGGCCACGGTCCGATGATCATATTCTCGTCCAGCCGGTTGACGTCATAGAGGCCCGACCACGCGTTGATCACCTTCAGCGCCTCGAAGGGCGGACAGCGTTCGGCCATGGCGGGCCAGATCTCGGTCTCGAACCAGTCGTGGTCAACCTCGAAGTTCTCGCCGGTCGGTTCTGCCGGGTTGGCCTTGCCGCAGATGTAACCGCGTCCTTCGGGGCGGAAATAGAACCCGGTCATATCGATCAGCAGCGGCAGCGGTTCCAGTTCCTCGCGGATTTCGAAATAGAACACCATGCGGCGCACCGGATCGACCGGCACATCGACACCGGCGGGCCGCAACAGGGCCGCCGACCAAGCGCCGGCCGAACACACGATGTGGTCGCCGTCGATTCTGCTGCCGTCTGCCAGCACGACACCTGTCGCGCGACCATCGGCGATCGCAATCGCTTCGACGTCGCCGGTGATGTGGCTGGCGCCCAAGATGCCCGCCTTTTTGCGGAAACCCTGCAGAATGGCATGGGGGTCCATCCAGCCGTCCTCCGGACCGAACGAGCCCAGGGCCACGTCGTCGACAAGGAGCGACGGAAAGCGCTGCCTAATGGCGTCGGGGGCCAAGAGTTCGTTCTTGGCGCCGAGTTCACGCTGCAGCTTGTTGACGGCAACCGCGGTCTCACGGCTTTGTTCGCCGATCAGAAAGAGATAGCCCTGCTGGCGCAGGCTGACGTCCGGTTTGTCGCCGTCGATTGCCATGTGGTCGCCGAACGCCTGATAGAACGCCAGGCCGTACTGCGACATCTCGACATTTTCGGCGATGGAGAACTGCTGGCGCACGCCGCCGGCCGAGCGCGGCGTCGACGCGTGGGTATAGGTGGGATCGCGTTCGATGACGGCGACCTTCAGGTCGGGCGCGCGCATCATCAGGTGCCAGGCGCTGCTGCATCCCATGACTCCGCCGCCGACAATGACCACGTCGAATCGATCGTCTGCCATCAGCCGCTGATCTCGCCGAGCCGTTGTTCGATGAACTGGCGTTCCCGGCTGCCTTCATCCAATTGGTCGCGCAGCGTCGTCCATAAGGTAACGGCACGCTCCGTGTCGCCGGCCTGGGTCGCGGCGAGGCCGGAATAGTAGAGAGCCTGTTCATTCATCGGATTGATCGATAACACGGTCGCGAAGTCCTCGACAGCCTGCTCCGGCAGGGCGCCGTCCTGGGGCAGGCTGCCGGAAACCGTGTTGGCGAAACCGTCGGCGACCGTCGTGCTGTTCGGTGCCAGGTCGAGCGCCTGCAGATAGGCTTCGCGTGAGAGCTCCCACTCGCCGAGGATGGCGTAGGACTGCGCCAGCCGCATCCAGCCTTCAAGATCATCCGGTTCGTCCTGAAGGCGTGCGGCAAGACCGTCGACCATGTCGCGGATCATCGCCATCTGCTCATCCGCGGGTAGGCTGGTAATGGCGTCGACATCCTCCTGTGTGGGGCCGGAGGATTGGCCTTGCGCAAGCGCTTCGGCCGGATCGATTCCCAGTTCGGTCGCGGCGCGCGCAATTTGTTCGGTCACCATGGGCTCCCAGGGCGCGCCGGGCGGTGAGTCGGACAAGAGTGCCTGCCAATCGGCCATGGCACCGGCGATATCGCCGTCCTGGGCGCGCGCCAACGCCAGATAGAAACGCGCCACCGGCTGGAAGGGATCGGCGGCGATCGCCGCGCGGAAGGCGTCAGCCGCTTCGTTGCTCACGGTGCCGCCTGAACCGAGAACAAGAAATTCGCCCAACAGCGACTGGCGTTCGGCGTTTTGAGGGTCCAGCGCGGCTGCCCGGCCCATAGCCTCAGCCGCTTGTCCGTATTGCTCCAGAAGCGCGTAGGCGCCGGCCAGTGTCGCCCAGTTCTCCGCATTCTCCGGCTCGTCAGCCAAGGTCTGCTCAAAACGCACGATCATGCGGCGGACATCGCCAAAGGTCGGGCCGCCGTCGAACACCGGCCGGTCATCGGCCCAGCGTTCGGCCATCGGCTGGTCAGGCATGCCGGGCGAGCCGTACCACCCGTAGAGTGCAACGGCGGCAAGCGGCACGACGACGACCAGCGCGACAGCGGTCAGGCGCGCGCCCTTGGTCGTCTTGGCGCCATCTGAGGTATCGGTCTCGGGTTTAAGAGTCAGAATTCGCCGCTCGATTTCCTGTCTTGCCGTGGCGGCCTCGCGATCATTCATCACGCCGCGCGCGACATCACGCTCAAGCTCGTCGAGCTGATCGCGATAGACCTCCAGGCTGTGGCGATCGCGGTTGCCCTCGGCAGGGGGCCGGCGCAACAACGGGACCAGCAACAGTGCCAGAACCGCGAGCGTGACCGCCGCCAGAACCAGGATGACAACCCACGACATGGCTACTCGCTGTTGCGCATCAAAAGGTCGAGGCGGGCGCGCTCTTCATCGCTCAGCGGCGCCGGCGGTGGTTGTTTGGTCATCCGATGACGGCGGACGACCGAGACCAGCAGACCGATCGCGATCGCCAGGACAATGAAGGGGCCCAGCCACAGCAGCCATGTCGCCGTACGGAAGGGCGGACGCAGCAGCACGTAGTCGCCATAGCGGTCGACGACATAGTCAATGACCTCGTCGTCGCTGTCGCCGGCCAGCAGGCGGTCGCGCACCAGGATACGCAGGTCGCGCGCCAGGGGGGCGTTCGAATCGTCGATCGACTGGTTCTGGCACACCAGACAGCGCAGTTCCAAGGTGATGGCGCGTGCGCGCTCTTCCAGCGCCGGGTCGTCCAGTATCTCATCCGGCTGCACGGCGCTGGCTGAGGGCGCCAGGATCAAAACCATGGCAAAGGCCAGCAGGAGTTTTCGAAGCGAAACCGTCATGCCGGCTGGGCCGCCATCGCCTTGCGGCGGGCCGGTGCGCCGACCCGGTGACGCCGGTCGGTCAGGCTGATAAGACCGCCGAACACCATGAAGATCGTCCCGCCCCAGATCCATGGCACCAGCGGGTTATGATAGAGGCGGACGGCGAAGGCGCCGGGATTGCTGGCGATGGGATCGCCGATCACCGCGTAGAGATCGGCAATGAACGTAGTGCGGATCGCGGCCTCCGTCGTCTGCATGCCTTGCACCGGATAGAACCGCTTCTCCGGCGTCAGCGTGCCGAGCACCTCGCCCGAATGGGAGACCGTGAAGGTCGCGCGTTCGGCCAGATAGTTCGGGCCTGGGACATCGGCGACACCGTCCAGGGTGAAGCTGTATCCGGCGACGTCCTGGGTTTCGCCCGGCTTCATCGCGACGATGAGCTCGCTCTGCCAGGCGGTCGAGGCGGTGACGCCGGCGACAAAGACCGCCAGGCCCAGATGGGAGAGCGTCATGCCATAGGCGGCCCGCGGCAGGTTGACGGCGCGGCGCCAGCTTTCGCTCGCCGTCACCCGGCCGATACCGATACGTCCGGCGAACTCGACCAGAACGGCGCCGGCAAGCCAGACCGAAAGCGCGATGCCGAAGGCGGGCAAGGGCGAGGTATCGGTCATCCACCACCATAAGGCTGCCCATGCGGCCAGTGCGATGACGGCGACGAACTTGAGCCGCGCCAGCACGCCCTTCAGGTCGCCGCGCTTCCAGGCCAGCAACGGCCCGACCGCCGTCGCGATGATCAGCGGCACCATCAGCGGGATAAAGGTGATCTCAAAATACGGCGGGCCGACGCTCACCGTGCCGCCGCCCAGCGTAGCCAGGAACAGCGGATAGAGCGTGCCCAGAAAAACCGTGAAGCAGGCGGTCGCCAGCAGCAGATTGTTCAGGATCAGCGCGCCCTCGCGGCTGATCGGCGCGAACAGGCCTTCGGACTTCAGGCTTGGCGCGCGCCAAGCATAAAGGGCAAGAGAACCGCCGATCGCGATGACCAGCAGCGCAAGGATATAGACACCGCGCGCGGGGTCGGTGGCGAAAGCGTGCACGCTGGTCAGGACGCCGGAGCGCACCAGGAAGGTGCCGAGGAGCGACAGCGAAAAGGCGACAATGGCGAGCAAAATGGTCCAGCTTTTCAGCGCGTTGCGCTTCTCGCAGACAATCGCCGAATGCAGCAGCGCGGTGCCGGCGAGCCACGGCATGAAGGACGCGTTCTCCACGGGGTCCCAGAACCACCAGCCGCCCCAGCCGAGTTCGTAATAGGCCCACCAACTGCCCAAAGCGATGCCCAGGGTGAGCGTCGTCCACGCGGCGAGCGTCCAGGGCCTAACCCATCGCGCCCATGCCGCGTCGACGCGGCCTTCCAGGAGCGCGGCGACGGCGAAGGAAAACGCCATCGAAAAACCGACATAGCCCAAATAGAGGAACGGTGGATGGAAGGCCAGGCCCGGGTCTTGCAGCAGCGGGTTCAGGTCGCGGCCGTCAAGCGGGACAGGGTCCATGCGCAGGAACGGGTTCGACGTGAAGATGGAGAATGACAGGAAACCGACGGCAATCATCGCCTGAACCGCGAGCACGCGGGCCCGAAGCGTCGCCGGCAGGTTGCCGCCGAAAAACACCACCGCCAGACCGAACAGCGCCAGGATCAGGACCCACAGCACCAGCGAACCTTCGTGGTTTCCCCAGACGCCCGTCACCTTGTAGAGCATGGGTTTGAGCGAGTGGGAGTTCTCATAGACGTTAGCGACGGAAAAGTCGGACGTCACATAGGCGTAGGTCAGCGCCATGAAGGCGATGGCGATCAGCGTGAACTGAATCATCGCCGCCCACGACCCCAGACCCATCCAGCCAATGTTGCCGCGCTGCGCGCCGATCAGCGGCAGGCTCGCCTGCACGACCGCGACGACCAGGGCCATGACCAAACAGAAGTGACCGATTTCGGCAATCACGGCGATCCGTCCTCCGCATGTTGCCAGAAACCCTGTTCCTTCAGCGCGTCGGCAACCTCTTTCGGCATGTAGTTTTCGTCGTGTTTCGCGAGAACTTCGCTGGCGATGAACATGCCCTCTTCGCCATGCGCTCCCGTCACGATGATGCCCTGGCCTTCGCGAAACAAGTCCGGCAGGACGCCGGTATAGCTAACGGCGATCACCGCGCCGCCATCGGTAATGGCAAATTCGGTGGTCACGCCGTCGTCGGCCTGTACGACGCTGCCACCTTCGACCAGGCCACCCAGGCGGACCCGCGTGCCGGTATCGAGATCGGCGTCGACCAGGTCGGAAGGGCTATAGAAGTTATCGACCTTGTCGGAAAACGCGAGCAGGCCCAGGGCCACGGCACCGGCCAGGCACACGAAGCCGCCCGCCACCAGGATCATCCGCCGTTGCTTGCGTTTCACCGCTCGTTCTCTCCGGTCCGTTCTTGTTCCAGGCGCGCCAGTTCGGCGCGGCGTCGGCGCAGGCTGGTCAAGCTGGCGACAAGCAAGCCGATCAGGATCACCGCGGCGACGCCATAGGCCGGCCAGATAAAAACGGCATGTTCGCCCATGGCGACCAATCCCTGCCTTTTCCGCTCAGTCAGTCTTTACCAGATCAACCAATCCCGCCGGCCTCACGGTGTCGCGAGCCGCGCGTTTGATATAGGGCGCAAGACGGTGGCGCTCAACTGGTTCCGGCACGCGCGCGTTGTAACACTTCGATGCGCCGGGCCAGCAGTTCCGCGCGAATGCGGATCAACAGCAAGACAACGTAAAGCGCCGTGAACCCGACCGCCATGACCAGAAGCGGCGTCAGCATGCTCGAATGGATGGTCGGGCCATCCAGGCGGAACACGCTCGCCGGTTGGTGCAGGGTGTTCCACCAGTCGACGGAAAACTTGATAATCGGCAGGTTGACGGCGCCGACGATGGCCAGAATCGCCGCCGCCCGACCGCCGCGCTGGCTGTCGTCGAAGGCGTGGCTGAGCGCTATGTAGCCGAGATAGAAGAAAAACAGGATGAGGACCGAGGTCAGCCGGGCATCCCATTCCCACCAGGTGCCCCAGGTCGGTATGCCCCACAGGCTGCCGGTGATCAGCGCGATGGCGGTGAAGCTGGCGCCGATCGGTGCTGAGGCACGCGCCGCAAGGTCGGCGAGCTGGTGTTTCCAGATCAGGAACGAGGCTGAAAACAACGCCATCACGGCATAACACAACATCGCCATCCAGGCCGCCGGCACGTGGATATACATGATCCGGACGCTCTCGCCCTGCTGGTAGTCGGCGGGCGAAGCGATCAGAGCGCCATAGAGGCCATAGCCGATGCAGGCCACAGCGATGACCACCGCAAACGGCAGAATCCGGGCGCTCAGGCGCTGGAACCGCGCGGGACTGGCGAGCAGGTGAAGTGGGTTGGCCACGGGTTTCTATGTTCCGCTCGAAAATGGCGACATCGTGTTCCTCGCGCCCATATACCAGTTCCTATTCCAGGGCCAAGCGTAACGCGGCAGCCGTCGCGAACGGCGTCAGCGGTATGGCGGCTAGAAGAAAGGCGCCGAGGATCAAGAGCGGCGGTCCAGCGTCCAGACCGAAGATGGTCGCTTCGATGGCGCTGGAACCAAAGATCAGGATGGGAATGAACAACGGCAGCACGATCAGGCTGGACAGCACCCCGCCGCGCCGCGCGCCCAGGGTCAACGCCGCCCCGATCGCGCCGATCAGGCTAAGCGTCGGCGTGCCCAACGCCATTGCGGCGATCAGCACGGGCCAGGTCTCGATCTCCAACTGCATCATCAGCGCCAGGAACGGCGCGGCGATGGTGAGCGGCAGGCCGGTGCTGAGCCAGTGCGCCAGCGCCTTGGCGAGCACCGTCATTTCCAGCGGCATGGGTGCCAAGGCCATGAGGTCGAGGGATCCGTCCTCGTGATCGGCACGGAACAGGCGGTCGAGCGAGAGCGTCGCGGCGAGCAACGCGGCGACCCACAGGACACCCGGCGCGATGCGCGCCAGGACTTCCCGTTCCGGACCAATGCCGAGCGGAAAGAGCGCGACGGCGATCAGGAAGAACATGATGGTGAGGAGGGCCTCGCCGCCGCGTCGGAAGGCGAGACTGACATCGCGGACGATGATGGCGGTGAAAGCGTTCATGGCGACTCGCCCAGATCCAGATGGCGCGCGCCGGGCGCGTCGAAAGCATCATGTGTCGCGGCAATCACCATACCGCCGGCCTCGCGGTGGTCGGCGACCATGCGCGACAGGCGCGTCACCGAGTCGGCGTCCAAGGTCACGGTCGGTTCGTCCAACAGCCACACCTGGCCAGGACAAGCGGCAAGCCGCGCCAGCGCCAGGCGCCTCCGCTGGCCCGCCGAGAGCATGAGGGCCGGCAAGTCAGCCAGGCGTTCCAACCCCATGGCGGTCAGGCCGCGCGCCGTTGCGTCGCGGGGCGTGCCGTCATAGAGCCGGGTCCAGAAGGCGAGGTTCTGCTCGACCGTCAGCATCGGCTTCACCGCGTTGTCATGGGCCAGCAACCGCACGGCGCTGCGCCAGGCTTCGCGGTCTTTCTCGATCGGCTCACCGCGCCACACGATATCCCCGCCCGTCGCCGGTAAATGGCCGGCCACAAGGCGCAGCAAGGACGTCTTGCCGCTGCCGTTGGGGCCGCGCAGGATCAGCGCATCGCCGGGCGCCAAATCGAACGAGAGCCCTGAAAACAGCAGGCGTCCGCCACGTTCGCAGACGAGATTGCGGGCCGAAAGGCCCGCATTGGGAATATGACTGTCGCTCATTATCGGCGCACTCTACAGCCGCCAATCTGGCCGCGTAAGTTTTCAAGACGGCCCTTGAAAAGAAAGAGATTGCTTTATAAACTCGGTGGCTCAGCCTGGAGGATGCGAACGATGGCACAAGGTTGGACGCGTGCGGTTTCCGTTGCCGAGCTGGAGGACAAGGGCCGCACGGTGTACCGCCAGGACGGCCGCCAGATCGCGCTCTTTAAGACCGAGCGCGGCATCTTCGCCTGCAACAACCGCTGTCCACACGAGGGCTATCCGCTGCGCGAAGGCACCCTCGACAAGGACTGCAAGCTCACCTGCAACTGGCATAACTGGAAGTTCGACCTGGAGACCGGCGAGAACCAGCGCGACGGCGATAAGTTGCGCGTCTATCCGGTCGAGCTACGCGACGGCGAGGTGTGGATTGAGATCGTCGATCCGCCGTTCGACGAGCGCAAGGCCAAGACCATGGACGGTCTTCAGCAGGGCTTCATCGATCACGACTACGAACGGATCGCGCGCGAGATCGCGCGGCTGCGGCAGATCGGCGCCGATCCGCTGGACGGCATGAGCGCGGCCATCGGCTGGTCCCATGACCGCATGGAGTTCGGCTGGACCCATGCCTATGCCGGTGCCGCCGACTGGCTGACGCTTTACGACGAACATGGCAACGATCCGGAAACCCAGTTGATCTGCGCGCTCGAATCGATCGGTCACATGGCCGACGACGTGCTGCGCGAGCCCGTCTATCCGTTCGCCGAGGGGGCGGAGGAATGGGACGAGGAGGGTTTTGTCCGGGCGGTCGAGATCGAGGACGAACCGAAGGCGATTCGTATGGTGCGCGGCGCGCTGCGAGCCGGTCTCGGCTTTGCCGATTTGGAACGCGGCCTGACTCGTGCGGCACTCGCCCACTACAACGCCTTCGGCCATTCGCTGATCTATGTGCCCAAGGCCGGCAAGCTGATCGAGCGCCTGGGCGACCATGTCGCGGAACCCGTGCTGCTCTCCCTGGTGCGCGAAATCGTCCAGGCCTTCCGCGAAGACCTGATACCGGAGTTTCGTAGCTATGCCGGCGCGCTCGAGGCCTTCGGGACGAAGACGAACGGCAAAGCGCCGACCGCTGACGATTTCGTCGGGCTGAACGTGAAGAAGGCGATGAAACTTGCCGCCGAGCACGGATCGGCGCCGCCGATGGATCTCTATCGCTCGCTGCTTGAAGCCAACGCGCGCAACATGCTGACCTTCGACCTGAAGCACCAGGACGATCTCGACGTGCCGTTCGGCGGCGAGAAGGGCTGGCTTGATGTGACCCACGGTCTGACCTTCGCCAACGCGGTGCGGACCCAGTGCAGCAAGTACCCGGAGCTGTGGCCGAATGGCCTCTTGCAGATGGCCTGTTTCAGCGGCCGCAACGCCGGCATTGCCGATGTCGATCTTGACCCCGACGATTGGCGGGTGCCCGACGCCGACCGTTTCTTCGACGATGCCGGCGAGCACCTCTTCAACCATCACCAGGACGAATACATCGTCTCCGTGCATCTGGTGAAAACGGCGATGGCAGTGCGCGACGAAGTGCGCTCAGGCGAAACGGGTGAAGGCGGTGACCTGGCGCTGGCCAGCATCAACCGGCTGCTGCAGTCGCCGCTCTTCATCAAGCGGCCCCGGCGCACGGCGCGTCAGGCACTGCGTTTCATCGAGGTCGATATCTAGGCTTCCGCGTGTCAGGCTGAACGTCGCCAAAGAGGAACGCTCAGCCCATGGGTTTCTACGCGCGGCGGATCGTGCCGTGGATGATCGACAAGGTGATGACCGGCGATGTGGTCGAGGCCGACCGTGCGGTCATCGTGCCGCGTGCATCCGGCGAGGTGCTGGAGCTCGGCATGGGCTCGGGCCACAATCTCGGCTTCTACGGTCCCGACGTGAAGGCGCTCCATGCGGTCGAACCGTCGGCCGAGCTGGCTGCCATGGCGCGCCAACGCACAAGTGAGGTGGCGTTCCCCGTCGAGATCGCCGAAGTCTCAGCCGAGACCATGCCGTTTGACAACAACAGCTTTGATTCAGCGGTCGTGACCTGGGCGCTCTGCTCGATTCCCGACATGGCGACAGCACTGGCAGAAGTGCGTCGTGTTCTGAGGCCGGGCGGTGCGCTGCACTTCGTCGAGCATGGTCTGGCGCCGGAGGTCTCGGTCGCGCGCTGGCAGAACCGGCTCAACCCGCTCTGGCGTCCGTTCTCGGGCGGCTGCAACATGAACCGTCCCATGGATAGCGAGATCGAGGCATCCGGCTTCCGCATCGATGACGCGAACAACGGTTATGTCGAAGGACCACGCATCCTCTCCTACACCTACCGTGGCAGCGCGCGGCCGATCTAGCTCGGCGGCACGACGATCAGACGACCGGCGAGTTCGGTGTCGGGACGGTGGGCTGCCAGATAAGCGATGGCGCCGCCGAGATCGGCCTTCTCAGGCTCCAGCGGCGCGACGGCGTAGGTCAGCGTGATGTGGCCCTCGTGGCGCGCCACGCGCTGACGGCAGGCGGAAAGGCGCTCTTCGATGGCGGCGAGGTCGTTTTGCGCGGTGCCGCGGGTATCGGCCAGGATCAGGACGCCGTGACCCCGGCTCCGCATGACCGGCAGCGCGGCGTCGATCAACCGGTCCTCGCCGTCGGGATCACTGTGCGGCAGGACCAGGACATCAACACCGCCGCAAGTCCGGTTGATGGTGTCGACGGTCGCCTGGGCGGTCGTCGCGTCGAAACCCTCGACGACCTGGACGGCCGCCGTGCCCCAGCTCTTGCGCAGGTCGCTCGCCGCCCGGTCGGCGGCCTCGGCGTCCTTGTCGATCAGGACCACGGTGGCGCCCGCCTTGGCCAGAGGCCGCGCGATCGCCTGCCCGGCTTCGCTACCCCCTTCCAAGATTACCGCGACGCGGCCGTCTAACTGTTCCATCTGCGCCTCCTGTCGCCGGCTATTCGGACAGGTCCATCAAGCGGGGTCAACGTGCATTTGAATTTGATGTATACGCTGCACTGCACCATGTGATCACGAGGGGGCGCTGTTGCGCGCGGCGCCGACTCATATCTTTCGCCCTGGGAGAACGATCGTGCCAAGTCTGGACAGCTTTTCGACCCGCCGCAGCCTCGACGTCGGCAACCGGACCTATGATTACTTCAGCCTGGCCGCCGCCCAGGAGGCGCTGGGCGACATCAGCCGCCTGCCGTTTTCGCTCAAGGTGCTGCTGGAGAACCAGTTGCGCCATGAGGACGGCGGTTCGGTCACCGCCGATGACATCCGGGCGGTCGTCGACTGGCTGAAGGAAAAGCGGTCGAGCCGTGAGATCGCCCATCGTCCGGTGCGCGTCTTGATGCAGGACTTCACCGGCGTGCCCGCGGTCGTCGATCTGGCCGCCATGCGCCAGGCCATGGTCGAACTGGGCGGCGATGCCGAACGCATCAACCCGCTGTCGCCGGTCGATCTGGTGATCGACCACTCGGTCCAGGTCGACGCGTTCGGTAACCACGAGGCCTTCCAGCTCAATGTCGAGCGCGAGATGGAGCGCAACAAGGAGCGCTACCAGTTCCTGCGCTGGGCCCAGACCGCCTTCGACAACCTGCGCGTCGTGCCGCCGGGCACCGGCATCTGCCATCAGGTGAACCTGGAATATCTCGGTAAGGTCGTGTGGAGCCACGAGGAAGACGGCAAGCTGCTCGCTTACCCCGACACCCTGGTCGGCACCGACAGCCACACCACCATGATCAATGGCCTCGCGGTTCTGGGATGGGGCGTCGGCGGTATCGAAGCGGAGGCGGCCATGCTGGGCCAGCCGATCTCGATGCTGATCCCCGAGGTCATCGGTTTCAAACTGACCGGCAAGCCAAAGGAAGGTACGACCGCGACCGACCTGGTGCTGACCGTGACCCAGATGCTTCGCCAGAAGGGCGTGGTCGGCAAGTTCGTCGAGTTCTTCGGCGAAGGCCTGGAGCATCTGACATTGGCCGACCGCGCGACGGTCGCCAACATGGCGCCGGAATACGGCGCGACCTGCGGCCTCTTCCCGATCGACGAACGGACCACCGACTACCTGACCTTCACCGGGCGCGACCCCGACGTCGTGCGTCTGGTCGAGGCCTACGCCAAGGCGCAGGGCATGTGGCGCGAGGCCGGCGCCCCCGACCCGATCTTCACCGACACGCTGGAGCTGGATATCGGCACGGTCGAGCCGAGCCTGGCCGGACCGAAACGCCCGCAGGATCGCATCGGTCTGTCGTCGGCCGCCCAGGCCTTCGACAAGGTGATGGCGGACTATCGCAGCGACGGCGAAACGAAGAGCGCGCCGATCGCCGGTTCCGACGACAAGCTCGACGACGGCGCCATCGTCATCGCGGCGATCACGTCTTGCACGAACACGTCGAACCCGGCGGTCATGCTGGCCGCCGGCATGGTGGCGAAAAACGCGCTGGACCGCGGGCTCAAGGTCAAGCCGTGGGTCAAGACGTCGCTGGCGCCCGGCAGCCAGGTGGTGACCGATTATCTGGCGCGCGCCGGCCTGCAAGACGCGCTGGATGCCCAGGGTTTCGATCTCGTCGGTTATGGTTGCACGACCTGCATCGGCAATTCGGGCCCGCTGCCGGATCCCATCCACAACGCGATTGTCGACGACGATCTCGTCGTCTGCTCGGTCTTGTCGGGCAACCGGAACTTCGAGGGCCGCGTGCATCCCTTGACCCGCGCCAACTATCTGGCGTCACCGCCGCTGGTCGTTGCTTATGCGCTGGCCGGCAACATGGCCATCGACATCACCCGCGATCCGCTGGGCGAAGGGTCTGACGGCAAGCCGGTCTATCTGAAGGACATCTGGCCGAGCAATGACCAGGTGCAGGAAACCATGCGCGCGTCGCTCGACCGTGACATGTTCGAAAAACGTTATGCCGACGTCTTCACCGGCGACGAGGACTGGCGCGCGCTCGCCGTGCCGACCGGGCGCACCTATGACTGGGATCCCGGCTCGACCTATATCCGCCATCCCCCGTATTTCGACGGCATGGGCAAGGGCGAGCCTCAAGCGGTGCCGGACGTGAAGGGCGCGCGCATGCTTGCGTTGCTCGGCGACAGCATCACCACCGACCACATTTCGCCCGCCGGCAACATCGCCAAGGACAGCCCGGCCGGCGAATACCTGATGAGCTATCAGGTGCTGCCGAAGGACTTCAACAGCTTCGGCTCGCGCCGCGGCAACCACGAGGTCATGGTGCGCGGCACCTTCGGTAACATCCGTTTGCGCAACGAGATGGCGCCGGGCACCGAAGGCGGCTGGACGACGTTCCAGCCGTCGGGCGAGCGCATGACAATCTATGACGCGTCGATGCGTTATCAGGAGGAGAGCACGCCGCTGGTCGTTGTCGCCGGCAAGGAGTACGGCACCGGGTCGTCGCGCGACTGGGCAGCCAAGGGCACCATCCTGTTGGGCGTCAAGGCGGTGGTCGCCGAAAGTTTCGAGCGCATCCATCGCTCCAACCTGATCGGCATGGGCGTCGTGCCGCTCGTCTTCAAGGACGGTGTGACCCGGAAGACCTTGAACCTCGACGGTTCGGAGACGTGGGACATCACAGGCCTTGCCGGCGGCATCACCCCGCGCATGGATCTGACGGCGACGGTGACGCGCACCGACGGCTCGTCTGAAACGATCAGCCTGCTGTGCCGAATCGATACCGCCGACGAGGTCGCCTACTACATGAACGGCGGCATCCTGCAATACGTGCTGCGCCAGGCGGCGTGACATCGTTCGCCGTTGTCTTGAGCGGCCTGCCGGCCAGCGGCAAGACGACGCTGGGCCGCGCGATCGCCGATGCCTTGGATCTTCCCTATCTCGACAAGGATGAGTTTCTCGAGTGTCTCTTCGACAGCGAAGGCGTAGGCGACGGTGCGCGCCGCCAACAGTTGAGCCGACAGAGCGATGCGGCTTTTCAGGAGGCGGCCGAAGCATTGGACGCTGCCGTCCTGATCTCCCACTGGCGTCCGCGTGGCGGTCCCGACGACACGGGCACCCCGACGGTTTGGCTCGGCGAGACCTACGACACCATTGTCGAGGTACACTGCGTTTGCTCCCCGGAATGCGCCGCCCAACGTTTTTTGGCGCGGGAACGCCATCCCGGACACTTGGACACGGCGAGAGACGCCGATCAAACGGTGCGACGTATGCGTCGCCTGGCGGAGGGTTACCCGTTAGGCCTCGGGGAATTGATCAACGTGAAGGCAGGCGGCCCGATCGACCAGGCAGCAGTCATCAAGTTCATCAAAGTGTGGCTTGCGAACTCTGAATTGCAGTAGCTGTATGGTTGTACAACCCTATTTTTCTGGCCAGGATTAAGATTGTCGAGCGCGCTTGCGCGGCCAGGCCTGCGTGATCGCGGACAGCGATGAGACCCAGCACGACCGCCGGATGCCGGAGTTTGAACGCAAGCTGACCACTATTCTTGCCGCCGATGTCGTGGCGTTTTCCGACATGATGGGGCGTGACGAGACCGGCACGCTTCGCGCGCTCAAGCAATATCGCGAACTCATCGAGACCTGCATCGGCAAGTACCAAGGCCGCGTGTTTGGCGGAGCCGGCGACTCCTTGATTGCGGAGTTTGGCAGCCCGCTAACAGCCGTGCATTGCGCCAAAGAGTTTCAGGAGCGTGTCGCCGATCTCAATCGCGAGACACCGGAACAACAGCGCATGTGGTTTCGCGTCGGTATCAATCTGGGTGATGTCCTGATCGACGGTGAGAACCTCTATGGCGATGGCGTGAATGTCGCGGCGCGCGTTGAACAGGAGGGAGAGCCCGGCGGCATCTGCATCTCTCACAAAGTACACGGTGAGGTTCACCGCAATCTCGACCTGGCCTTTTCCGACGGCGGTCTTCAAACACTGAAGAACATCGATCAGCCCATCGGCATTTTCCATGTGCGCCCGGCGAGCCAGGACTCAGACGTACGTCCACCGAGCCGGGAACGCGACAACCGCCGGCCAACATCCAACCACCGCACAAAATCGAGCACGTCCAATCCGACCGTGATCGTTCGCGACTTCAAGGTGGCCGGCGCCGATGATGCCATGTTTCTAGCCGACGGACTCCGAGAAGGACTGATCAACAGCTTGAGCCGACACGCGGCCATCGATGTGATTCGTCACGAGCCGCACGGCGAACGCGCGGTCGATTTCTCGCTTGAAGCCTCTGTACGAGGGCATGGGGCGCGCGTGCGCATCATCTTCAACCTGATCGACGTCGTGACGAACAGTCAGGTCTGGAGCGAGCGTTATGACCGACAGTTGGAAGACACCCTCGATATCGAGGAGGAGATTGCGCGTGCCGTCGCCGCCGCGGTCCGCGTCAAGTTAAAGGCCGTCATCTTCGAGCGTCTTCGTGAAACCGACAACAAAGAGCTTTCGGTGCAAGACCTCCTGGACAAGGCCGCCGGCTTCTTCGTCACGGGACCCGGCAACGACCATTTGGCAGAAGCGGCGTTGCGCACCGCGCTGGTGCATGAGCCGGACAGTTCCATGGCCGCGGCGATGCTGGGACTCGCCATGCTCCGCGGATTTGAGTATTCGCCGCTGGCTCTCTCGACCGAGACATTCGATGAGATCACTGGTCTCGCGGAACGGGCCGTCGCGGCGAATGCCGAGAGCTATTTTGCGCACCTCGTCGCCGGCATGGCGTTGCAGGATCTTCACGGTGATTTTGGGCGGGCCTTGCGGCATGCCCAGGCGTCTCTCGAGCTAAACCCGGAACTCTTGGGCGCTCATGGTTTGGTCGGCATTTGTCAGTGTCATCTTGGGGATCCCGCCGCCGGTATCGCAATCCTGGAGCGGACGCTCAGTACCAGTCGGGAAGATCCTCACCGTTTCCGCCATATGCGCGAGCTGGCGATCGCACATTTCGTTGATGGCAACGTTGCCGCAGCGACCAATCTTATGGGCCAATTGGTCGAAAGCGAGCCGCGCATGGATCGCAACAGACCCGTCCAGGCATCGCTCCTTTGGCTTAAAGGCGACACGGCTGAAGCCGTCGCCGCAACCCGTCGGCTGCGCGACGAGTATGCCGGATTATCACTGGCGACCATGCGCCCTGTACGCTTCGGCCAGGCCGATGTTGCCGCGCGGTTTGGCGAGGCGCTTGCGGCTCTCGGATTGAGCCGGTGATCCTGGATAGCGTCAAGCAGGGGTGGGAAACAAGATAGCTGTTCGGTCGAACGATAAGGCGCTTCTGCCGCCGCAACGCATCGCGGTCATTGGCAACGCCGGCGGAGGAAAGTCGACTTTGGCGCGCCGCCTCGCGGCGGAGCACGACCTGCCTTACCGCGAGGTCGACGCGTTGTTGTGGAACCCCGATTGGACGCGGGTCAGCGACGATGCCTATCACGCCGCCCATGGCGCGCTGATCGCCCGCAACGGCTGGGTGATCGACGGTTTCGGCACCTGGCCCTCGGTCGAGGCGCGATTTGCACGCGCCGACACAATCGTGCTCGTCGACCTGCCCTTGTGGGTCCACTTCTGGCTCGCGACCGAACGGCAGATTGCGTGGCAGAAGGGCACGCTCCAGGACGGTCCGGCGGGTCATGGCGAGCCGCCGGAGACCCGGGCGCTTTTTGAGACGATCTGGCAGATCGACAGCGACGACATGCCGCGCTTGCGTCAACGCTGCGCTGACGCACAGGCCGACGGAAAGAAGGTCGTCACCGTCGCATCGCTGGACGGATTGGATGCGACCGGCTTCCAACACATCGGTTCTGCTCAGAGATAGGACGAGAAACATGGCGATCGAGATTATGACTGCACGGGGTGCGGGCGACCTTGACGGTTTGCCGGATCTGCTTCGCGAGTTTCTGACGTGGGATCTCGATCAGCTTCGGCAGGTGTCCGGCGTTGAACTCAGCGTCGATGCCTACGTCAACAACTCGCTTGACGAGATCGACCTCTACATGCCGCCGCGAGGGCGGCTTCTGCTCGTCAGGGATGGTGGGCGATTGCTCGGCATGGCGTTTCTCAAGCCAATTCGCGACGACACCTGCGAGATCAAACGCATGTACGTGTCACCGGAACTCAGAGGGCAGGGTTTGGGCAAGACACTGCTCACGACCTTGATCGATGAAGCCAGGGCCGTCGGCTACCGGTCGATCATGCTCGACAGCGCCGTCTACATGGACGCTGCGCACGGCCTTTACCGTTCGATGGGATTCACCGACATCGACTACTATGAAGAGGGCGAGACGGCTGAGTCTCTAAAAGACTACTTGGTCTACATGGCGCTGCGCATCTGATCGCCGCGACCAGGGCCAAAGAGGCGGGTCATGTGGGCCGTGCTTGTGGTTCGCCTCGCTTGCGGGAACTTGCTGTTAGACTAACGACCGCACCGATCCCGACGTTGGCGACCAGCGCGATGACGCCGGCGTGCCAGCCGTCGATTTTGCCGTAGCCGGCAAAGTCCAGCCCGGCGGCGAGGGCGACGCCAACCATCAGGCCGGCCAACGCGCCGGTTGCGTTGAAGCGCCGCCACGTCGCACCGAGTACGAAGAGCGGTGCGGCTTGTAGCAGGATCTCCAGTTTCAGTTCGATCAGGCCCCATAACGAAATGCGCGGCGTGAAGGCGACGGCGATCAGGGCCAGCATGACGAACCAGGATAGGCGTTTGCCGATGGTGGTCAGACGTTGCGGGCTGGCGGACGTTAGCCAGATCTTGGCCAGCACGTCCTTGGCGACGATCGACGACAAACTCAGCAACATGCTGTCGGCCGTCGACATGATGGCCGCGATCGCGCCGGTCAGCACGAGGACGGCCATGGCATAGAGAAACCATGACTGTTCGGCCCATAGCCTGATCATCTCCGGCAGCACCTGATCGGCCGCGATGCCGTCGAGGCCCTGAAGCTGATGGATTGCCAGGATGCCGACCAGAAAAACCGGCAGGGTGGTGACAAGCGGCATGAAAACCATGGCGGTCAGCGACATACGCAGGGTGCGTGCACTCCGGGCTGCGAAGATGCGCTGGATTGCCTGCGGGTAGATCGAGGCGCTGAAACAGACGAGGACGATGGTGCTGATCCAGGTTCGGATTGCCGCGCCTTCCGGGACCGCTGCTTTCGCCGGTTCGTTCTCGATAATCCATTGGGTCGCTGACGCCATGCCCTCGATGCCGGGCAAGACGGCGATCAGCATGCCGATGATGCCGACCAGCAGCATCAGCGCCTGCAGGGCGTCGGTCCACACCACCGCGCGCATGCCGCCGACGCTCTCGTAGATCACGACGACAAGCCCAAGGCCGACAACGCCTGCCCAATAGGGCACGGCGCCGTCCGATAAGGCATCGACCGTGTGGCCCATGGCCATAAGCTGGGCGAGCAGGAAGTTGGTGATGGTGACCAGGAAAACCAGGCTGGCGGCGAGCGACAGAACACGCGAACCGAACCGGTGGTCGATCCAGTCGCCGGGGGTGACGAATTTGAAGCGCCGGGAGGCGCGGTAGAGCTGTGGCGCAAACGTCAGGTAACCGACGATGACCACCATCATGAAACCGACGCTCATGACCCACATGAAGCCGACGCGATAGGCTTCGCCGGGATAGCCGATCAGCGAATTGCCGCTGTACTGCGTCGCATAGAGCGTCAGCAGCAGGAGCAGGGCGCCGATGCTGCGGTTGGCAAGATAAAAGTCGGCGAGATCGCCGCTCTCGCGCCGCCGCCGCGCCGCAAGGCCGAGCACGATCATCAAGACGAAGTAAAGACCGACGAAAGCGAGCGCGCCGGGACCGAAGGGGCCGAGGCTCACGATCGATCCTCGGATCCGGGCTCGTCATCGGGCCAGTAACGCCCCACCACAAAGGCGGTGAAACAAGCAATGCCAATGCATGCAAGAAGCGACAGCACGACCCAATAGGGCAGGCCAAACCATCGCGCCGGTTCCTTATCCGCCGGCAGGTACCAGGGAATCGATAGCGCAAAGAGCGCGACGTAGACCGCCCAGATCCATGGGCGCCGACTTAGCGGCCGCGACGATGCCGCCGATGATGAAGCGGGCATGATCCTCACCACAAATATGGGTTCTGATGGTATAGCGTGGTCTTCTTTGGGACCAGTTGGCACGCGCTGGTCTTAAATGGATCGATCTGGAACGGAATGGGATCGCATGGACTTCTCAGATCCTCGCATGGTCGAGATCTTTTTCAGTATTCACAGCGACTTGCCGCGTGAAGGGCCGGGCAACCGAAAGTCGACCGCAAAAGCCGTGGCAATGTGCGGACCGCTGCCGCAGGACGCTCGGATTCTCGATCTTGGTTGCGGACCGGGCCAGCAGACGATGGACCTTGCCGGGCTTTTGCCGGACGCAACGATCATCGCGATCGACAACCACGGCCCGTTCGTCGATGAGGCCAACCGGCGCGCCAAGGCAATGGGTGTCAACGATCGGGTCAAAGCCGAGGTCGGCGATATGGCCGCGCTAGACTATCCGCCCGCGAGCTTCGACCTCATCTGGTCCGAAGGCGCGGCCTACAGCATGGGTGTCGAGGCAGCGCTCAAGGCTTGGAGGCCGCTGCTGAAGCCGGCCGGCCGCCTGGCGTTATCCGAGGCCGTGTGGCTGAAAGGCGATCCGCCGGAGGATCTGCGCCGTGTTTGGGACGAAGAATATCCCGACATGCGCGACATCCCGGCCTGCCGCGACCTCGTCGCGTCGTGCGGCTACCGGTTGCTCGGCGATTTTGTGCTGCCGGACAAGGCGTGGTGGGATGACTACTACACGCCCAAGCTCGCCCGTATCGAAACACTCCGTGAAACCTATGCCGGCGACGATTTTGCTCAGACCGTGCTCGACGAGGCGGTCGAGGAAACCACGATGCATCGCACGTACAGCCACTACTACGGCTACGTGTTCCTGGTGATGGCGCTAACCCCCTCACCCGGCTCCGGCTAGATCGCTACCGCGCTCAACCCTGCGCAACCCTCTCCCTTGCTGGGGAGAGGGAAACGAAGACGGGCTCCTTCTCCCTTTGAGGGAGAGGGTTGGGGTGAGGGGTGCTGGAGAGATCAGCCGATCAGGTCTTCGACGCCGCCGGTCATGCGGATGACGTGGAAACCTTCGCCATGGGCGAAGCCGGCCTGGGTGCCACGGAAGACCGAGAGCGCGCGCAGGGCCTCGGCAGAGCGTGCGGCCGGGAAGGGCGGGATCTGGCTGCCGTAACAGGCAAGCGCCTCAAGCTTGGTGTCGATGGTGTCGGTGATGTCGACGACCCAGTTGGGCGTAAAGTTGGGTTCGATGTGGGGCGCGTTCCAATGGGTCTCCGACAGCGTCTCGAACGCCGCGACCAGCCTGATCCCGGCACCGGGACCAACCGGCCGGGTCGCGACCATGACAGCGTCGAAGATGACGCGATGGTCAACGTGGCGGTCGGGGTAGCAGCACAAGACCGCCGCCGGGTTGACTTCCTTGATCACCTTCATGATCGCGCCGTTCAGCTCGGGCACCGGTTGGTCGCGCACATAGACCGCCGGGATATCCAGAAAGCGTGCCTCAGCGACGCCCATGACGGCGTGGGCTGCCTTGGCCTCGGCGATCGTCTGCTGGTGCACCTCGTCGCTATAGAGCGGCGGCATGTGGGCGGCGACGGTCAGGACCGTCACCTTGTGCCCCGCCTTGGCGCAGCGCGCGATGGTACCGCCGGCGCCCAGGGTTTCGTCGTCGGGATGAGGCGCGATGACCAGGACGCCGTCGGCGCTCATGACACCACCACGCTTTCCTTCGGCTTGCGCAACAGGAAGCCGCCGGCGGCAAGTGTGTCCATGCCGGTCGCAAAGAACGTGCGCAGCGCATCGTGGATGGTGCAGACGACGGGCTCGCCTTTGACGTTGAACGACGTATTGAGCAAGGCGGCGACTCCCGTGCGTGCTTCGAAGCAGCTGATCAGACGATGATAAAGCGGCAGCACGTCCTTGTGCACCATCTGCACACGCGCCGTCCCGTCGACATGGACGACGGCCGGCGCGTCCTGCTTCAACGCATCCGTTGCCTCGAACGCGATAATCATGAACGGCGCGTCGTCGTAAGCTTTCAAATAGCGTTCCGCCGACTCGGCCGTGATCGACGGACAGAAGGGACGCCAGTATTCGCGGTACTTGATGACGGCATTGACCCGGTCGCGCGCTTCGACCTTACGCGGGTCGGCCAGGATGCTGCGTTGGCCGAGTGCGCGCGGTCCGGCTTCCATCCGGCCCTGGAACCAGCCGACGACGCGGCCGGCGACCAGGTCATCGGCGACCGCCTCGGCGATGTCGTCGGGTTTCTCGTAAGCGAGCCCGCAAAGCTTAAGCGTCGCTTCGATCTCCGCGTCCGTGTTCTGAGGCCCTGTCGCTAAGAGGCGCAGCGGTTCCGGGCGCGCGCCGGTCTTGTGCCAGCACGCGGCAAGCGCGGCACCGGCCGCGGCCCCGCCATCGCTGCACAAGGGTTGGGCGAAGACGTGGTCGACCTCGGGCAGGGCGTGGAGGCGCGTGTTCATCTTGACGTTCAGACCGACCCCGCCGCCGATGCAGAGGTTGCCGGTGCCGGCTTCCTTCAGTGCCCAACGGGCCAGCGGCTCGACGGCGTCCTCCAGGGCGGTTTGGACGGCGAACGCTACATCCTGGTGCCAGTCCTCTATCGGTTCGTTCTTCAGGCGCGGCGCGCGATCGAACAACTCGGGCAGATGATCGGTGAAACGGTCCGACCAGTTGCGCGGCCCGTAGTGGATATAGCCGGGATCAAGCCGGTATTCGATGCCGTCGTCGGCGGGAAAAAGGATCGTTCGAACCTTGGCGGTCAGGTCGTCGTCGGGTCGCCCATAGGCGGCGAGACCCATGACCTTGTATTCGCCGTCATAGGCCTCGAAACCCAGATACTCGGTGAATGCCGCATAGAACCAGCCGAGCGAATGGGGCATGACGATTTCGCGCATCGGCGTGATCGTCTCGCCGTCGCCATGCCAGGCCACCGTGCAGTGCTGGTCGCCCGATCCGTCGACGGTCAAGCACACCGCATCATCGAACGGCGATTGCAGAAAGCTATGGGCGGCATGGGTCATGTGATGGGGCGTGGCGACGATCTCCGGCAAGGGGACTGCGCCGAACGCCGCGCGCCAGGCTCGCGCGTGGCGGGTCGTCATGGCGTCTCGGTTGAAGTTGGCGAGCATGCTGCGTTGCCAGCCTTTGGTTGCCGGATCGAGCGGCCATGCCGCCGCCATGTCATCGAAGAAGGCGGCCATGCGGCCGTCGCCATAGGCGTCGACATCCCAATTGATGCCGATGCCGGCGACATCGTCGGGTCCGATGCCGGCGGCGTCCAGGCAATAGGCAAGCGCGCGGTGCGGGTAGACGCGGTAGGCGTGTTTGTTGCGGATGAAGCGTTCTTCCTCCGCATAGGCGATCAGGCGGCCATCGCGCACGATGGCGACGGCCGGGTCGAAGTGACCCTCGAAGATGCCGAGGTAGTGGTCGGACTGGGCCATCGCGGGCGTGATCAATACGCGAGGCCCGGAACAACGCGATCAAGATGCGTCATGCTGTGCCGGTCGGATTGGTAAGACGTCCGGCTACTGATACGGGACCGCGCGCCCGCCCGCAATGGCGCGCATCGTCTCCGTCGTTCAGTCGGCGCCGATGACCGTGGCGACGACCTGCTTTTCCCAGCCGCCATGCATGGTGCGCGGCAGCTCGTCGCTGGCGAACCAGGCGGCCTCGGGGCCGCCGTTGGGACTGCCGGCGGCGGTGACGTCGTAATGGAAGACAAGATGCCAACCGCGCCGTCCCCGGAAGGACTCCACGTGGTTCAGGTGAGGTGTGCCGGCATCAAGCCCCGGCAGGTCGGCGAGTGTCTTGGCGGCGGTATCGTCGGGGTGGGTGAACGGTTCGACATCGTTGCCGGGCAGCCACCACTTTTCGTTTTCGGGATCGTAGCGCACAAAGAGCACGCGGCCTTGATCGTCGCGCACGACCAGATTGGCAATGACCTGCGTCTCCACGGGTTTGTCGTTCACGGTGTTGCTCCCTCAGGTGTTGTTGTGAATTGGGCGAGTTCGCGCTCGGTCCAGGCAATTTCGGCGTCCAGCAGGGCGGCCTCGCGGCGCGCCAGAAATGGGCTGGGTGCCCTAGGCGCCAGAACATCCAGGCGCTCTCGGCGCGTCGTCAGGGCTTCAAGGCGCGCATGGAGACCATCGCGGATCTCGTAAGGCTCGAATTCGTCGCGTGCGGCCAAGACCGCATGAATGGGCCTGCCGTTGTCGCTGACCCCATCCCAGGCCCCGGTCAGTTCCGTGGCAAGTGCCGCCAGCCCATCGGGGGTGATCTTATAGAGCGTGCGGTTGGGCCGGTTGCCGACCCGTTCTTCGCCGGCGACGCGGGCCAGACCCTGCTTCGTGAGTGATCGCAGCATGGCGTAGATCGACGCGTCCTCGATCGGGAACCAGAAGGCAAAGCCGGGATCGGTCAGGATCGATTTGATCTGATAGCCATGGCGCGGGTGCTCACTGAGCAGCCACAGAATGAGCAGGCGTGTCGTCATAAAACCAATATACTAAAGTTTTAGTATATTGGTCAAGCTGATCTGTGACGGCTGCACATAGTGCGTGCCTATGGACAAAAGGGCGCGGTATTCTGCGACTTCTACGCGGTCATCCTGGGCCTTTGGGCCCACGGGGCGGCGATGCTGAGCAGATCTGTGCGGCCGGTCACTCTCATTGCGGGCAAAATGATCCAATCTGATCGAGGGAATGAATGACCGCGGGGACGCGGGGACCAATAGGCAACGGCGCAGGGCGTCAAGCCGGGTCCATCGCGGTGATGCAGGAGATTGGTCATGTCGTTTGGACGACGCGAACGAGACGAACGCAGGCGCGAACCGCGCCGTGAGGTACTGAGCCAAGCGGCCATTTACTATGGCGACGGCCCGTCGCGCGCGACCGGTCTGGTCCGCAACATCTCGCGGACGGGTGCGAAGTTTTTTGTCGACTTTCCGTTGGATCTGCCGCGCGAGGTGGTCCTTCAGTTCTGCAACGGCGATGAGTTCGATTGCGAGGTCGTGCGCGATATCGGCGGCACCGAGTTCGGCCTGCACTTCAAGGATACGAACGAGTTCGACAAGTCGCAGACCAAGGACTGTGTCGATTCCGTGCGCAGCTTCACCAAGAGCCAGTCGCCGCGCGAACTCTATCAGTTGATGGAGAAGGTCGGTTTCTTCGGCGACGAGGAAATCGAGTCGATCATGAAAGGCTTCATCGCCTCGTACGACCAGGTCGTCAAAATCTACAGCGATCGTATTTTGCCCCAGCAGTCCTGAGACGTTCCAGCGAACCGGCACCGGTCACGGGCTGCCCGGTCTCAGCAACAAAACACTTCAGAGTTCTAACGACGCATCGCGCGGCCGGCCTGCTCTATGGTCGGCACAAAAAGAAAGCGGCGTTCCCTGGTCATGGAACGCCGCCCTTTCGATTTGACTCGCGATGTCAGCCGTTACGACGGCCGCGATAGTGCGATGGGTGTCGGGAACGGTCGGCGCATTCTGCCCGGATCTATCTCGAAGATCCGATCCGTCAGTTTCATTTCCCGCGGCGCAACGCCGACGACAACGTCACCTTTGTCGCGCGGGATCTCGACGGGATCGCTGACGATTGCGAGCGGGGTTCGTTCCTGCTGAAGGCATAGTCGACCATTGTCGTCGACCACGAAGAAGTCGCCGGGTTTGACGTGAAGCGTGAACGCTTGACCGCCGACCTCCCAGATATCGTTGGACCTGCCAGCCATGGGTGTCTCCGAACGGGTTGTGTCTCCTGTTTCCATTTTCTGATCCCCGTATCGAGCTAGGCTCTAAGGCGAATACTCGCCGTAGTTCGTCTGCGGGTCTGTGTCCGCCGTCATGATTGACGAGCGAAAAAGTATAAAGAGCTGGTATTATTAATGAAGTCTTACCAAAACGTTTACGGATTAAGTCGTCCGTTAAGAGTCTATTAAGGTCTTAGTAATGTCTTGTCGTCGGCATTGCCCTTTTGCCGCCTCAATTATGCTGTCAACAGACGGTCTCGACTCGGCGGGGCGGCAGATTGGGGAAAACGATGAAGTTCTTGGGTTGGTTGCTGATGGTGATCGGCATCGCTGCGGCGGTGTCCGGTATCTTGATGACCGGCATGGCGCCAGGCGGTCAATCGTCTGATATCGATCGGCTTGTGGCCAAGGTCACGCTGGTCATTTTCGGTGCCGGCCTTGGCCTCGCGGGCTGCGTTTTTGTCGTTGGTGCAGAGCTGCGCCTGTGGCTGTCGGCGATCTATGATGAAGTCGGCGCTGGCGAGGCGAACGTGAGCGCGGAGCCGGAGCCAGTCACAGGCCGCGTGCGCGCCGAACCCGTGATCCTTTAGGCCGTCTCAATCTAGAACGGCACCACGTTGGGTTAACAATCCCCCAACAGATTGCATCACATGTCCAGATTGTCGCCCGTTTTGCGTGCGGCCCATGCACCGATGGGTGTATCCTTACCAGGGTAGCTGCCGTAACCCGCTGGGGCTACGTTTTCCGTGGGATCACCGCATAAGTGGCTGATTTCCAAGGCGGATAGTGTGGTGTCGGGGTCAATTCCGTATGATGCCACCTAATTGCGGTGGAGCGGAGCGTAGCCGCGGGTCAATCTAAGTGCCTGTGAGCCAGGAGTATGGTGTCGTGACGTTTGGACAACGTGAGAGTTTTAACCGACGGACTGACGAGCGGCGTAAATCGCTTAAGCGCGCGGATCTCGTGTTCAACAACCGCGCCTCAAGCGTCAGCGGGTTGGTCAGGAACATTTCCGATAACGGCGCGAAGTTTGTCATCGAAGCGCCTGTTGAGATCCCCGATCGCGTCTCGCTGCGCTTCAGCAATGGCGAAGAGTTTCAATGTGACGTCGTCTGGAAGAGCAGCGGTACCGAGTTCGGTCTGAGGTTTTGTGACGGCATCGAGTTTGACCTGTCGAAGACGAAGCAAGGTCTCAACGCCATCTACCAGATGGCCCGAAACCTCTCGCCGGATGAGATTCTCAAACTCCTGGAAACAGCCGAGTATTTCGGCGACGAGGAGATCGAGAGCGCCGTCAAAGCTTATGTCGATGCTTACCACGAGATGGTGGGCGTGCTGCAGGAGAGAATCCTGCCGAAACAGCATTAGAAGAGCTTGAAGTTGCTCGACGCACCGAGCGACGCAACATTCAGGCCGCCGACAAGCAAATCCGACAAAATGTGACCGTGCACACGCGGTTGAGACGCGATTCCTCCTCATTTCGTCGGTCGCAATTGCTCAAATCAAACCGGTGCTTGCAGATGGCGCGATGCACAGGCCTCTTGACCGATTGAGCAGTAACCAGCGACGGCCAACCCCATAACTAGCAGGCAGCCCGGAGACCGGTCGCTTCATACCGGGGCGGTGAGAAGTGTGATGCGGTCTTAACGGGAGGGTGCAGGCAAGCAGGGCCAATTTTGGATTGTTCCAATCCCAATCGGCCCGGCATTGGGGAGTTCAGACGATGTCAATACCGCCTTGTGCATTTGTTGTCGGCATGAGCGATGAGGTCCGTGGTGAACTGATCGGCTTGCTGGAGCAAACCGGTTACGACGTGACGCAGCCGGCGCTACATCCCAGTCGCGGTGGTCCCAACCCCAGCGGCAGGCGCGATTGCGGCATGGTCTTGATTGACGCTAGCGAAGGCGCGCACGAGGCGGCGGTCGAAGAGGGCTTGGCGCGCGACGACACACCGGGAACAACGGTGGTTTTGATCAGCGAGAACGCCAGTGTCGCGCTTCCCATTGGCGCTCTGCCTGATGGTGCCTGGGCCCTTGTCCGCAAAGGCGCTAGCGCCAAATCAATCATGGATCTGATTGCATTCCTGACGGGTACGACTCATACGATTCACTAGAGCGGGTCGCCGACGTCATTTCTTCACCGTAAAATTCGATTCATGACTTCGATTGTCGCGATTGGCAGTCAACCGGTTTGTGCGACATCGCGGTCCCATTCACCGGTCTTGTGTTGAAGAGAGCTGTCGCCGGCGGTTCGGCATTTGATATTGCCGAACTGTGATGATCAGATAGACGGCGAGCGCGGTAAGGTTCAGCGATTGGGATCGCGGCCATGCCTGACAACAAAGAACCGACGTTAGATACGACAATTCTGGATGAGATCCATCGCTCCACCGGCGAGAACGATTTCGCCGAACTGATTGGCGAATTTGTCGAAGCCGTCGAACGCCTCGCTGGCGAGGTCGCCCTGGCTCAAAAGACGGTCGACATGGAGCGTTTGGAGCGCGCCGCCCACGAATTGGCCGGTATGGTCACCACATTCGGCGCCATGCGTTTGGGCGCTGCCGCCCGCAGCATCATGTTGGATTGCCGCGGCAACGAGATCGATAGCGCGATGGCGCAGACGTCCGATCTTCACGACTTGATCGATGAGGCGCTTGACGCGCTGAACGCCAGGTTCCCGGCCATGTCGCTTAACAAGGCCTAGTGACGACCGTCGGCGCGTCAGTGACGTGTAACGCGCGGCGTCTTGTTAGTGGTTGCTGGACCGGATGTCGTGCGTTGCGGGTTTCGATGGCAACCAACGAGCGATGAGGGCCAGCAGCTCCGGTTTTCGGACGGGTTTGGCCAGATGGTCCGACATGCCGGCTTCAAGGTAGCGCTGACGGTCGCCACGCAGGGCATCGGCGGTCAGGGCGATGATCGGCAGGTCGGCAAAGGTGTTGCCCAGGCGGCGCATCCGACGCGTTGCTTCGATACCGTCCATTTCCGGCATGCTGGCATCCATCAACACGAGGTCGTAGTGCCGTTTGCGTGCGGCGTCCAACGCCTCAAGGCCGTTGTTCGCGATGTCGACACGGTATCCCGCCGATTCGAGGATTTTCACCGTCACCAGTTGGTTGACCCGGTTGTCTTCGGCCAACAGCAGACGGCGCCCCTTTCCAGGCAGCGCTTTGTCACCAGACTTGGCTTGTGATCTCGCCTGTCTGCTGGCGGCGCTGTCGGTGCCCAGGATGGCGGGAACCAAATCGCGCTGATGGACGGGAACCTGGACGAAGCCATCGGCGCCGTCTTGCGATGAGACATTGACGCCGATTGGCACCGCGCTGACGAGCCGGGCGCTGTCCCGGTCCGTCATGGCGCTCAAGCGTCGGACCTCGCCGGCGATGTCGACGTTGGCGCTGAGATGCCCGATCAAGATGGCGTTGTGGCGCTCGCTTCTGGTGCCGACGTGGTCGACGGTGCCGGAACTTGCGACGTCGACGCTGGCCCCAGCAGTCACAAGTTGCCGTTTGATCAGCGCGCTGCCGACGTCGGTATCGTCGACCAACAGGACGTGCGAGCCGGCAAGTGGCTTGACCTGCGGGGCCGGCGTGCCAGGCACCGCATCGAATTTGGCGGTGAACCAGAACGTCGATCCTTGTTCAGGCGTCGAATCGAAACCGATGTCGCCATGCATCATGCTGACGAGGCGTTGAGATATCGCCAGACCCAATCCGGTGCCGCCGCGCGAGCGGCCGGAAGACGGGTCGATTTGGGTGAACATATCGAACAGACGCTCGCGCGCGTCATGGGGAATGCCGATGCCCGTGTCAGCAACGGTAAACCGCAGCATTGGACCACCACCATCGTCGCCGGTCGTCGAGACATCCACGGTCACGCCGCCACTCTCGGTGAACTTCAGCGCGTTGCCGAGCAGATTGAGCAAGATCTGGCGAATCCTACCCGCGTCGCCTGACAGCATCGCCGGGACGTCGGCCGCGATATGAGCGCCGATGACCAGGTCTTTGGCCGATGCGATGGGGTAAAGCAGGTCGATGACGCTGGTGACCGTGTCTTCAAGTTCGAACGCGGCGATTTCCAGATCCATCTTGCCGGCTTCGATCTTGGATAGGTCGAGGATGTCGTTGATGATCGTCAGCAGCGCCTCGGCGGACTGGCGCATATTGCTGACATAGCGTGCATGTTCGCGATCGAGATCCGCCTCGGACAAAAGGTTCGCCATGCCCAGGATGCCGTTCATGGGCGTGCGGATCTCATGGCTCATGGTTGCCAGGAACCGCGACTTCGCGTCGTTCGCCGCCTCGGCCTGTTCCTTCAGGTCACGCAATGTCTGCTCGATCTGCTTGCGTGGCGTTATGTCCTGGATGGTCGAGATTTCCCGGTGCGTCGCACGGCCATTCTGCTCCAAACGATGCACCACTTCGTTGATGTGGCAAATCTGCCCGTCGCCGCGGATCATCCGATACTCGATGTCCAGGGGTTTGCCGGTCGCCTCACCACGCCGGTAGGCCTCTGCGACACGGTCTCGGTCATCAGGGTGCACATAGAGACTGAGTTCTTCTTGCCACGGCAGCAGCATGTCCTCGCGCGTAACGCCAACAATTTCGGCCGCAACGTCGGAGCAATCGACTGCCCGATCGAGTTCGAGGTCATAGATCACGTGGCCGACCCGCGCGACGCTTTGCGCAACCGCCAGGACCGTTCGCTGCTCCTCCAAGTCCAGTTGAGTTTGGCGAATATCCGTCAGGTCAAGGACCGCGCCGATCCCACGCTGCGCGTTCTTGCCGTCACCGTCGATTGTCTCGCCCATCTCGCGTACCCACCTGACCTCGCCGTCGGGCCTGATGATGCGATACTCAAGATCATAGGGTTCGCGCGACGCCTGCGCGGCTTCAATGATCCGTTGCGCGTGCTCGCGATCGTCGGGATGCGCCAGGCTGTACTCGCTGCCGTCATAGGTCAGCAGTTCCTCTTCGGATCGACCATAAATGGCGGCGAACTCCGGCGACACATGAACGAACCGGTTTGCGACGTCGTCAAAGATGAACGTGCCCATCTGTGCGATACGCTGGGTCGTCGCCAGAATCATCGCGGTTTCTTGAAGCTGGGCGGCCGCTTCGCGGTCGCGGGTCACGTCGATTATCGCGCCGACCAGGCGATTGGGTTTGCCGGACCCGGCATCCAGGACAGCGACGATGTCGCGCACGCGGATCAGTCGGCCGTCCTTGCAGGTCAGTGTGTATTCGGCCTCGCCCTGTGAACCCTCCTTGACGACCGCGTTGAAAATCTGTGCGACGCGATCGACATCGTGTTCGTGCACGGCGGCCAGCGGAGCGGTTCCAAGCGCATTGAGGTCATCGGGCGTGTACCCGGAAATGTCCTGCAAGCTCTTCGACACGAAGGTGAAGCGGTTGGTGTCGAGATCGATGACGTAATGGCCGAAGCGGGCGACCTCCTGTGCGAAAGCCATGGTGATGCGGTTGTCTTGCAGTTCCTGTTCGGCTGCACGGATATCGGTCATGTCGATCACGGTGCCGATCGAGCGTGCCGTCGCCTGACCGTCCTTCATGACGTACTCGCCGGACTCGCGCACGTAGCGGATGTCGCCGTCGGGCCTTACCATGCGGAAGTCGATCGTATAGGGCCGGCGTTGTTCGGCGGCGTCGCCAAACTCCTGCGCGACGGCGGCGCGGTCGTCTGGATGAACAAATGCCATGGTGCGTTGCCATGGCGACATGGCCTCTTCTCTTGAGACGCCAGAGATCTCGATGTATGCGTCGGAACAAGAGACAACGCGGTCAAGGTCGTCGTCATAGACATAATGCCCGAACCGCGCGATACGTTGTGCGGTCGCCAGGATGGCTTGGTTCTCGTTGAGTTTGGCCTCTCTCTCCCGAAAGTCCGTGATGTCCATGATCGTACCGATCGACCGGTCGGTCGGTTTGCCGTCACGTTTCAGGAAACGGCAGGACTCCCTGACATAGCGAACCGTGCCGTCGGGATGGACAACGCGGTAATCGACGTTGTAGGGCGCGCGCGCCTCGCTTGCCTCGTTGAAAATCCTTTCGATGCGTTCGCGGTCCTCCGGGTGAACGAAGGTCAACTCGTCGTCCCACTCGCGTGGCAGTGAGTCCAGCGTATAGCCGTGGATCGCGGCGAACTGCTCGGAAGCCTCTTCGTAAAGCTCAGTCGCTTCGTTGAATGTGTAGTAGCCGACGCCAGCAAGGTCGGCGGCGTCATTGAGCAGCGCGTTTGATTCGGCCAGACGCCGCCTGTCCGCATAGTGAACATCCAGGCGGCGAGCCAGGATAATGACGACGGCGAAGGTCGCGACGGCGGCGAGCAGCGCGGCGACGTCGCCGGCGAGCACCCAGTCGAGCCACGTCGAAAGATCGGCCTGAAAATGGCTTTGCAGCAGGTGGACGACCGATTGAAGCGCAACGAACCCGATCAAGGCGACCAGGGCTGCCGTCAGCAGACTGCGGTGGCGCAAGACGATAATGCCGGCCACCACAAGCGAGGCGAGCAGCAGACCGGTGGAAATGATCAGAAAGCCGTTCATAACGCCTTTCTAGTCACGTTCGCTGCCCATCGAAGGATGCAAGCAAAGGCAAACCATGGTGCCGCAGAATACTATCTTTTGGTGTAGGTGAACAGGTTTTGCGCCCCGATCGCGCGCCGCCCGTCGTGCCTGCGGGCTAGGCCCTTCTGACGGGGCCAAGCCCGCCGACACGGTCAATTCGGGCTCAGTAGAGCCGCAGCACAAAGGCGCCGACGGCCATGAACGGAGTCGACATCACGAGCCCCGCCACCACGACCGTTACCGTTCCGGCTACTTGATGCAGGTTGAATGTGTTGATCTTGGTCATCTTGCTTCCCCCTGTGGGCCATGGCGCCCACGTCCATAGAACTCATGTGGCGCGCGCATGGCTGGGTTGCGACCTCGTTTGCTGTGACGCCGGTCACGTTCAACCCCATTCGCTCCAAATCGGCCCACCGGCGCGCTTGACTCAGGTCAATGCGTTGGCTGCTGCGCCCGGCCCATGCTCTCGGGACAGGACGGCAAGGGGACGTCACATGGTCCGAGCCAAGAACGATTCGGGCGCCAGCCCCGAAGGGGCCGGCGCGTTGCGGATATCTGATCCCATTGAGTTCCTTTATGGCGAGCACGACCGACAGCTTGTGATTTGCGCGGCGCTGGATCACCTGGCGTCCGCTCCAGGTGCGCCTGATGCACGCGAGACGGCGGACCTCATTCTCAACTATGCCGATACCGACATGCCGCTCCATCTGCGCGATGAGGAAGAGGATCTGTTTCCGCGTCTTCTGGAGCGCTGCGAGCCCGAGGATGGCCTCGAGAACCTGGTCGATCAGCTTGAACACGAACATGAGACCGACAACGCCCTCTATCAGCGGCTGAAGGGCGCCCTGAAAACGCTCGCCGAAGGCGGTACGTTGCGCCATCCTGAGGTCTTCGAGAGCGATGCCCAGGCGTTCGCCCTGCTGCAACGGCGCCATCTCAATTGGGAGAACGGCACCGTCCTGCCGCTTGCAAGGCAGCGCCTGACATCGCAGGACCTGGAAGAGATGAGGGTTGCTATGGCGGCGCGCCGTCACGGGACATCAGTCGACTGATATGACGGATCCGACCGGGGGCGATCAGCCGCGCCGCGCGGCTGCGACACTTGATGCGCTGTTGCCGGCCGAAATTGCCCGCAAGGCCGAGGAGGTCGGTGTCGCCAAGGCGGAGATGAACGCCTTGTCGCTGCTGGTTCTGGCGGTCTTGGCGGGCGCCTTCATCGGTCTGGGTTCCATGGCCGCGACCATTGTGTGGACCGACGCTTCGCCCGCCATGCCCTTCGGCGTCGCGCGCATGCTGGGTGGGCTGGTGTTTGCGCTTGGTCTGATCCTTGTGGTCCTGGGCGGCGCCGAACTCTTTACCGGCAACAATCTGATGGTCATCGCGGCCGCCAGCCGCCGTATCGGTCTTGTCGCTCTGTGTCGTGCCTGGGTGATCGTCTTCGTCGGCAACATGATTGGCGCTGTCGGTACCGCAGCTCTCGTGTTTTTGGCCGGGCAGCACGACTTCGCCGGGGGTGGCGTCGGCCAGACAATGCTTGCCATCGGCAGCGCCAAGGCCGAGATGCCCTTCGCCCGCGCCTTCTTCCTGGGCATTTTGTGCAATGTACTGGTCTGTCTGGCGGTCTGGCTGTGCTACGGCGCCCACACGACCACCGACAAGCTGCTGGCGATCCTCTTCCCGATTGCCGCCTTCGTGGCCGCGGGTTTCGAGCATTCGGTCGCCAATATGTACTTCATCCCGCTCGCCATAATCGTCAAGGCGTTCGCCGCCGACAGCTTTTGGGCCATGATCGGCGCCTCTCCGGCTGATTTTGGCGGCCTGACGCTTGCCGGGCTGGTGCAAAACCTGGTGCCGGTCACGCTTGGCAACATCGTGGGCGGCGGCGTGTTGGTCGGGATGGTTTACTGGTTCGTCTATCTGCGGCGCGCAGGGCAGGGTTGACTCAGATCAATGCTGCACTTGCGAACGACCTGGAGTATGCACCGCGTGTTCAAAGGAAACGGCAACCGTAGAGCGGGATAGCCGAACTGTGGCGTGTCAATTCCGTTTGGGGGGAATGACGAATGGCCGAAACGGCACTAGTCGGTGGGACCGCGGTTCCCAGGGAAACCGTGACGTACAACGACGCGGTTATCCGGCGATTTGCCGTCGCGACCATGTTCTGGGGCATCGTGGCGTTTCTCGCAGGCGTCTATATCGCGCTGCAACTGGCGTTTCCGATCTTGAATCTGGACTTGCCGTGGACGACCTTCGGGCGGCTAAGGCCGGTGCATACGTCGGCCGCGGTTTTTGCCTTCGGCGGTAACGCGCTTTTTGCCGCCTCGCTCTACTGTGTCCAGCGGACCTGCCGGACATCGCTGTTCGGCGGCGCGCATGCCGGCAATTTCCTGTTCTGGGGCTATAACTTCTTCATCGTCATCGCGGCCTGGGGCTATGTCACCGGTGTCACGCAAAGTCGCGAATACGCCGAACCCGAATGGATGGCCGACCTGTGGCTAACCGTGGTTTGGGTGGTCTATCTGGTCGTCTTCGTCGGCACGATCATGAAGCGGCGCGAGCCGCACATCTATGTCGCCAACTGGTTCTTTCTGGCCTTCATCATCACCGTGGCGATGCTGCACATCGTCAACAACCTGGCGATCCCGGTCGACTGGACGGGCGCCAAGAGTTATTCGCTGTTCTCCGGCGTCCAGGACGCGCTGACCCAGTGGTGGTACGCCCATAACGCGGTGGGTTTCTTCCTGACCGCCGGTTTTCTGGGCATCATGTATTACTTCGTGCCCAAGCAGGCGGAGCGGCCGATCTATTCCTACCGGCTCTCCATCGTCCATTTCTGGTCGCTGATCTTCCTCTATATCTGGGCCGGCCCCCATCACCTGCACTACACGTCACTGCCCGACTGGGCGCAGACGCTGGGCATGACGTTCTCGGTGATGCTGTGGATGCCGTCATGGGGCGGCATGATCAACGGCCTCATGACGCTGTCGGGCGCCTGGTACAAACTGAGGACCGATCCGGTCCTGCGCATGATGGTGGTGTCGCTGGGTTTCTACGGCATGTCGACCTTTGAGGGCCCGGTCATGTCGATCAAGGCGGTCAACGCGCTGAGCCACTACACCGACTGGACCATCGGCCACGTGCATTCCGGCGCGCTGGGCTGGGTCGCCTATATCAGCTTTGGCGCGCTCTATTATCTGTTCCCGAAACTGTGGGGGCGCGAGCGGCTCTATTCGATCAAGCTGGTCAACTGGCACTTCTGGATCTCGACCGTCGGCATCCTGCTTTACATCATCTCGATGTGGATCTCCGGCATCATGCAGGGCCTGATGTGGCGGACATACGATGCGCTCGGCTTCCTGCAGTACTCGTTCGTCGAGACCGTTGCCGCCATGCACCCGTTCTACGTCGTTCGTGCGCTGGGTGGCGTCCTGTTCCTGATCGGCGGCTTGATCATGGCTTACAACCTGTGGCGCACGGTGCGCGGCGATGTACGCGACGAGGTACTCGCCCAGCCGCCGCAATCCGCAACGCAGCCGGCGGAATAGGGGGCGGGACCATGGCTAGGTTCATCAATCACAAGCGTATCGAACGCAACGTAACGCTGATGTTGGTCTTGACCCTGATCACCGTCGCCATCGGCGGTCTGGTCGAGATCGTGCCGCTCTATGTGGTCGACACCACGATCGAGCGGGTCGACGGCGTGCGCCCCTATTCGCCGCTGGAGCAGCGCGGTCGCGACATCTATATCCGCGAGGGTTGCTATGTCTGCCACAGCCAGCAGATCCGTCCGTTCCGCGACGAGGTCGAGCGCTATGGCCATTACAGCCTGGCGGCTGAAAGTATGTACGATCATCCCTTCCAGTGGGGTTCCAAACGAACCGGACCTGATCTGGCGCGGGTCGGCGGCAAGTTCTCCAACGAATGGCATGTCGCGCATTTCCTGAACCCGCGCGAGATTGTCCCGGAGTCGATCATGCCGGGTTATGCGTTCCTGGCCGATCGCAAGCTGGAGACCGAGGATATTGTCGCGCGTCTGGAAGCGCTGAGCATAGCCGGTGTGCCCTACGACGAGGCGATGCTCGAAAACGCCTATGCCGACCTGCTCGCTCAGGCCGACCCCAACGGCGATCACACCGGCCTGCTGGAACGTTATCCCAAGGCCGCGGTCGGCGACTTTGACGGCAACCCGCGCGAGCTTACCGAGCTCGATGCGATGATCGCCTATATGCAGATCCTTGGCCGCATGGTCGACTTCGCCGACATCGATGCCGGCGACGTGGTCCAGCAATAGGTAGCGCGATGTCACTCCAGGAAATCTCGGACATCGCCCGCGAACTCTGGGTCGTTTGGCTGATCGTGCTGTTCGTCGGCATCATCATCTGGGCCTACCGGCCGCGTAGCAAAAAGAGTTTCGAGGAACAGGGCAAAATCCCGTTCCGCGACGACAACGGGGAGGCCTGAGCCGATGCCGACCAAGATCGAAAAAGATTCCGTTACGGGTCAGGAAACGACCGGCCACGAATGGGATGGCATCAAGGAGCTGAACAACCCGCTGCCGAGGTGGTGGCTCTACATCCTGTGGGCAACCATTATCTGGTCAATCGGCTATTACTTCTGGTCCTCGCCGATCCCCGGCATTCAAGGTTTCCAGGAACCGAAACGCGAGCAGCTGGTCGGCGAGATGGAGGCGGCGCGCGCCGAGCAGGCGGTTTTCCTGGAAAAGATCGCGGCTGCCCAGTTGGAAGAAATTCGTGACGATCCCGAACTCTTAAACTTCGCCATGGCCGGCGGTGGCTCGTCGTTTGCCGATAACTGTGCGCCGTGCCACGGCCAGGGCGGCGCCGGTGCGCCGGGATTCCCCTCGCTCGCCGATGACGCCTGGAACTGGGGCGGCACGCTGGAGGCGATCCACCAGACGATTTTGCATGGCGTGCGAAACGACGACATCCAGTCGCGTTACTCCGAGATGATGGCCTTTGGTGACGGCATCCTGGACCGAGCCCAGGTTTCCGATGTCGCCGATTATGTGCTGTCGCTGAGCGGTCAGTCTGTCGACCGCGAAGCCGCCGCGCGCGGCGAGGTGCTGTTCGAAGAGAACTGCGTCGCCTGTCATGCCGAAGGTGGCGTCGGCGACATGGAGCAGGGTGCTCCCGCACTCAACAACCAGGTCTGGCTCTATGGCGGCACAAAAGCCGACATCGAAGCGCAGATCTGGGAGCCCCAGCATGGCGTCATGCCGGGCTGGATCGAGCGTCTGGATCCGGAAACGATCAAGATGCTGACAGTCTACGTGCACACGTTGGGTGGCGGCCAATAGAAGAGTAAGATGCGGGCGCGCCGTTAGAAGAAGCGTGTCACCACAACGATAACAAGACGCGAGGTCACAGTAAGGCGCCATGGTCGATATCTATGGCAACGCGGACGCCCGGTCGCGCCAAGAACAAAAGCAGGAAAGCCACTACCAGAGTAGGGTCAAGGTACACCCGAAGAAGGTATCGGGCACGTTCCGGCGCCTGAAGTGGGCGATTCTGATTGTCCTGCTCGGCATCTATTACATCGCGCCGTGGATCCGCTGGGATCGCGGACCGGGTGCTCCCGATCAGGCATTTCTGGTCGATATGCCGCACCGGCGCGCCTACTTCCTGTGGATCGAGATTTGGCCACAGGAAGTCTATTACCTCGCCGGCATTCTCTTGTTGGGCGCCGTCGGCTTGATTTTCGTGACCAGCCTGCTCGGTCGCGTGTGGTGCGGCTATACGTGTCCGCAGACTGTCTGGACCGACCTCTTCATGTGGGTCGAACGCCTGGTCGAAGGCGACCGCTCCAAACGATTGCGGTTGGACAAGGCGCCGACATCGTTATCAAAGGTCGCCAAGAGGGCTGCCAAACACGGCATCTGGCTGATCATCGCCGCGCTCACAGGTGGCGCCTGGATCATGTACTTCAACGACGCACCGACCGTGGTGGTCGACATCCTGACCGGTCAGGCGTCGCTCAAGGTCTATGGTTTCTTCGCGCTGTTTACGGCGACGACGTACTTGCTGGCCGGCTGGGCGCGCGAGCAAGTCTGCGTCTATATGTGCCCGTGGCCGCGCTTTCAGTCCGCCATGTTCGACGAGGACACGATGATCGTGACCTACGAGGGCTGGCGCGGCGAACCCCGCGGCAAACATAAGAAAGGCACGAGCTGGGAAGGTCGTGGTCACTGCGTCGACTGCAAACAATGCATCGCTGCGTGTCCGACCGGTATCGACATTCGCGATGGCGTGCAGCTTGAGTGCATCGGCTGCGCGCTGTGCATCGATGCCTGCGACGAGATCATGGAGCGGCTTGATCTGCCCAAGGGCCTGATCAGCTACGATACCGACCGCAATGTCGCTAACAAGGCCGCGGGCAAGCCGCTGGCCTATCGGCTGATCCGCCCGCGCACGATTATCTATTCCGTCCTGTTGGCCATCGTCGCCGCAGCCATGGTGTGGAGCCTGGCGACCCGTGCGCAGGTCGACATCAATGTCCTGCACGACCGCAATCCGCTCTTCGTGACTCTGTCGGACGGCAGTATCCGTAACGGCTATACGATCAAAATCCTCAACATGACGCGCGAAGAGAAGGTCTACAAACTCGCATTCGACGGTTTGGGTTATGCCGAGATGACGGTTGTCGGCCAAGAGGATTCGGCAAGCCAGAACATCGCCCGTCTGACGGCCGATCCCGATACGGTGGCGACCTATCGCGTGTTCATGATCGTGCCGGCGGACCTGGTCCAGGGCCAGGTTCAAGACTTCGCCTTTGTGCTGACCGAACTTCAAACATCCGAAACGGTGCGGCGTGACACCGTGTTCAGAGGGCCTTGACATGATGGGTGCAAAAGCCTGGTTGATGCGCGGCGACCGGTGGATCCCGGGTATGATCGTGCTGGGTTTCGTGGTCATGATTATTGCCAACGGCACCATGGTCTGGGTCGCGCTCAGCACGTGGACCGGCTTGACCACCGGCGAGGCCTATAATCGCGGCTTGGCCTACAACGAAACGATCGCCCAGGCCGAAACGCGCGACGCGCTGGGATGGACGGTCGACATCGAGACCAGCATGACGTCGGACGGTCATGAGGCCGAACTGGTTATCGCCGATGCAAACGGCGCACCGATCGACGGTGCGACGATCATCGGCAGGTTTGTCCGACCAACCCATGAAGGCTACGACTTTGACGTCAACTTCAGTCAGGTCGGGGCGGGACGTTACCGCGCGGCGTTTCTGGCACCGCTCGCCGGTCTATGGGATCTGCGGTTTGAAATCGCCAGGGGTAATGACATTTTTCGCGCGGCCGAGCGGTTGCGGCTCTCACCGTGAGCGACATCGTCCACCTGAAGCCCGCTTCGTCGGCCGCCCAAGGGGATGTTGCCAACGACGCGGACGCGGTGGATTGTTCGGACTTCATTCAAAGCGGCGATGACGGCGGCCATCGATTGCACCTTCTTGTCGAGGGCGCCCATTGCGGCGGCTGTGTCCGTAAGATCGAGGGCGCGCTCGCGGACTTTGACGACGTTACCGAAGCACGCATGAACCTGAGCACGCGCCGTCTTGCCGTCGGCTGGCAAGGTCAGGCCGCGCGCGCCAACACATTTGCGCGTGCGGTCGCGGGACTTGGCTTCCGCGTCATGCCTTACGATCCGATCTCGGCATCCGGCGCCTACGAACAAGACGGCCGCATGCTGCTGCGCTGCATGGCGGTTGCCGGTTTCGCCGCCGCCAACGTCATGCTGCTCTCGGTTTCCATCTGGACGGGCCACGTTGAAGGCATGACGTCGGCGACGCGGGATCTGTTCCACTGGCTATCGGCACTGATCGCGCTGCCCGCCGTTGTCTATGCCGGGCGCCCGTTTTTCCGTTCCGCGATCGCGGCGCTGCGCAACCGGCGCGCCAACATGGATGTGCCGATTTCGCTCGCCGTCATCCTGGCATCGGGCATGAGTTTGGCCGAAACGATGCGCGGCGCCGATCACGCCTATTTCGATTCGGCCGTGATGCTGCTGTTCTTCCTGTTGGTCGGCCGCTATCTCGATCACCGCGCGCGGGGCAAGGTGCGGTTTGCCGCCGAGCGGCTGCTGGCCTTGGGTCAAGCGCCGGTGACGGTGGTCAACCCGGATGGCACCCGTCAGGCGCGTCATCCCGCCAACGTCGATCTGGGTCAGCATGTGCTGGTCGCGACCGGTGAACGTGTGGCGGTCGATGGCCGCATCCTCAGCGGCGACGGCGAACTGGATACCAGTCTTATCACCGGCGAAACGATGCCACGCCCTGCCCATGCCGGTGATGTCGTGCATGCCGGCATGCTTAACCTCGGCGCACCGTTGACGCTGGTCGTGACAGCGACCGGCGAGGGTACGGTGCTGGCTGATATTGTGCGCCTGATGGAGGCCGCCGAGCAGCGGCGTGCCGGTTATGTCGCGCTGGCCGATCGGGTCGCGCGTTTCTACGCGCCGGTCGTCCATGGGTTGGCCGCCGGCGCCTTCTTCGGCTGGTTCGTTTTGGGCGGCATGGCTTGGCAGGATGCGTTGATGATCGCCATTGCGGTCCTGATCGTCACCTGTCCGTGCGCCCTGGGCCTTGCGGTGCCGGCGGTTCAGGTCATCGCCAGCGGCCGGCTGATGCGGGGCGGCATCCTGCTGAAATCCGCGACCGCGTTGGAGCGTTTCGCCACGATCGATACCGTCGTGTTCGACAAGACCGGCACGCTCACGCAAGGCGAGCCCGATCTGGTCAACCGTGACGCTATCGCCACTGCTGACTTGACGCTTGCTGCTTCGATGGCAGCGGCCAGCCGCCACCCACTGGCCCGCGCCGTGGTCCGGGCGGCGCCGGTCGCGCCGCTGGCCGAGGACGTTCGGGAAGTGGCTGGCTCGGGCCTTGTGATGATGCGCGACGGGGTCGAGGTGAAACTCGGCAATCGCTTGTGGTGCGGCGTTGGCCAGGACGAACAGGATGATCTGACCGGACCGGAGTTGTGGCTGCGACGGGGCGATGGTTCGGCTGTACGGTTCGCGTTTTCCGACCGGCTGCGCGACGGTGCCAGGGACGTCGTTGCCGCCCTTAAGCGGCAGGGCCTGGAGGTCGAGTTGTTGTCCGGAGATCGTGCCGGCGCTGTCGAGGCGGCCGCTCGCGCTGCTGGCATCGATCGCTGGCAGGCGGCATGTCGGCCGGACGAAAAATGTGACCGACTTGCCGACCTTGAGCGGCAGGGGCGGCGTGTCCTCATGGTTGGTGACGGCTTGAACGACGCGCCGGCGCTTGCCGCGGCCCATGTGTCGCTGTCACCAAGCAGCGCGGCGGATATCAGCCAGACGGCTGCGGATGCGGTGTTTCAGGGCGGTCGTCTGGACGCCGTCCTGACCGTTCTGGACGTGGCGCGGCGCGCCAATCGCTTGGTGCGCCAGAACTTCTTTATGGCCACGGCCTACAACATCATCACCGTGCCGCTCGCGATCATGGGTTTCGTGACGCCGTTGGTTGCTGCGGCCGCGATGTCCAGTTCGTCCCTGATCGTGGTCGGCAACGCGTTGCGCCTTGCCGGGCGCAGAAGACGGTCGTGAGCGGACTGCTGATCCTGATACCCGCGGCCCTGTTGCTCGGGCTCGCCGGTCTTGTCGCCTTCCTCTGGTCGCTGAAAAGCGGCCAGTACGACGATCTCGACGGCGCTGCCGAACGCATCCTCTATGACGACAGCGACGAGTCCGACCAGGATAAGAAGGACCGCTAGAGCAGATCCGCTCTAACTGCCTTCCGCCAGCTCCTGAAGACCTTCGACGTCGCAGATTTCGACCTCGTGCGGTGTCGGCGTGGCAATCAGCTTGTCGCGCCGTAGCTTGGTAAAAGTCCGGCTGACCGTCTCGACCGTCAGACCGAGGTAGTCGCCCATGTCTGTGCGTGTCATGGGCAGCGCGATCCTGTCGCCCTTCAGGCCGCGCGCCTGCAGGCGCGTGGTCAGATGAAGCAGGAATGAGGCGACACGTTCAACGGCGGTCTTGCGGCCAAGCAGCAGCATTTGGTCTTGCGCGGCAATCAACTCATTGCCGGCGGTCTCCAGCAGGCGCGTTTCAAGCGCCGGTAACTCGGCAAACAGGGCTTCCAGCTTCTCCCGCGGGAAGCTGCAGATCACGCCGTCGGTGATGGTTTCCGCGCTATAGGCGTACCGTTTCTTCAGCGCGATGCCGACGAAGTCGGTGGCGAACAAGAAGCCGGTAATCTGCCGCCGTCCGTCCGGCATCAGTTTGAACAGGCGCAGCGCCCCATCAATGATGTTGTAGACGTGCTCGGCGTCATCGCCTTCCTGAAACAAGGTGCGACCGGCGGGCACGGGTATACGGGTGACAATTTTGGCCATACGGTCGATCTCGCGATCACGCAGGGCATCGCAGATCGTCAATTCGCGTACGTCGCAGGCCGCACACGGCATCAGCGCCGGCTGCTTTTTGCCTGCGTGCGCCACCGGTTGTGGCAAAATATCGAAGCGTGCCACCGGTCCCCTCCAGTCGGGTTCCCTGTCCTTACATATATGTGACCGGCCGGATCATAAATCCAATGTACGGGCCGTTGACCTAGGTCAATTCAGACGCGGGCCTGGACGGTAAACTGCTTTACCTTGGGGCACAATGCCGGTGGAAGTCATGACTGACAACCTGCATGCTAGGCCGTTGGAGCCGGATCAACTGGACAAGGCGTTCGCCTTGATCCAGATCGCTTTTCAGGACGTCTCCCTGGAGCGATGGCGCCGCCATGTCCACGAATCCGTGGACATGGATAACGATAACGCGGGCTGGATCGCGATCGAGGACGACAAGGGCTACATCCACGGCCTCGTCGCCTATCACGTCCAGCCGGACTTGATGTGTGGGCGCACGTTGATCGGCCATGACATCATCGTTGCGGGCGTTGCGTTGGGCCAGATAACCGCATGCGCCGTCGAAGGTTTGTCGCAGATGGCCCGGCGGGCCGGGTGCGGTGCGGTTCACATCAACCAGATCGGCAGCGGCGGTGAGGCGTTTGATCGCGATCACGAAGGGCTGCGGGACATTCTCTTGCAATGCGGCTTCGTCGATCGCGGCACGCATTTGTGCCTGCGCCGTGTCGGGTGCTGCCCGCGTTCGTGATCGGCGCCGTCTCCTCAATTCCGCCAAATTGATCCCGCTATATCCCTGACAGTCGAGCGCGCCTCAGAACCGGGGAGTTTTATCCGGGTATGTTGTCGCGTCGTGCGTGTTTGGGTTGCGGCACCGCCGCTGTTTTGTTGCCGCTGGGTCATCGTCCGGCGTCTGCAGGTGCGTTCAGTTTCGAAACCGTCAAGGCGATGGCGGCCGAGCGGGCGGCAAACCCGTTTGACGATGCCCATCCGCCACTGCCCGATTCGCTGCGCGATCTCGACTATGACGGTTATCGCAAGATCAGGTTCAAGCCCGACGGTGCCTTGTGGCACGGTGACGGACGCTTCAGCCTGCAGTTCTTTCACCTGGGCTTTTTGTTCAAGCGGCCGATCGCCATCAACCTCGTCGAAGCCGGAGAGGCGGTACCGCTGGCCTATGAGCGCGAGATGTTCGACTTTGGCGGCAACGATCTCGGTGAAGGCCTGGCGGAAGTCACCGGGTTCGCAGGTTTCCGCGTGCACTTTCCCTTGCATCAGCCCGACTATGACGACGAGATCGCCGTCTTCTTAGGCGCGTCGTACTTTCGGGTGCTCGGGCGCGAGCAGATCTATGGCATTTCGGCGCGCGCGCTGGCCATCGACACGGCCAGCGAAACCGGCGAGGAGTTCCCCTTTTTCCGCGCCTTCTGGATCGAGAAACCGGCTGCGGATTCCGATCACATCGTCATCAACGCGCTGCTCGACAGCCAGAGCGTGGCCGGCGCCTACCGCTTCACGATTACGCCGGGCACCGACACGGTGGTCGATGTCGAAAGTGTCGTCTACCCGCGCCGTGACGTCGCCAAGCTCGGCGTCGTCCCGCTGACCAGCATGTATCTGTTTGGTGAGAACGACCGTGTCGACGTCGATGACATCCGCCCGGAGGTGCACGACTCCGACGGGCTCGCCATTCATCATGCGAACGGTGAATGGGTGTGGCGGCCTCTGGTCAACCGCGACGAGCTGACAATCACGCCGATCGCCGCCGATCCGCCCCAGGGGTTTGGCTTGATGCAGCGCGACCGCGACTTCGCAAGTTATCTGGATGTGGAGGCCGAGTACGAACGTCGGCCCGGGCTGTGGATCGAGCCGCAGGGCGATTGGGGGCCGGGCCGGATAGAGCTCGTCGAAATCCCCAGCCAGCGCGAAATCCATGACAACATCGTCTCCTATTGGGTGCCCGACGAACCGGTCGTTGCCGGCCAACCTCTGGACTTCAACTACCGTCTGACGGCAACACTCAACGGATCTGCCGGCCAGCCGCCCGGTGGGTGGGTCATGGCGACCCGGGTCGGTAAGGCCAATCCCTGGCTGGAAGAGGACACGGGTCCGGCACGTCAGTTCGTCATCGACTTTGCCGGTGGTGACCTCGATCTGTTGCGGCCTGAGCAGCAGGTGACCGGCGACGTCGCGATCAGCGCCGGCCGCATCGAACCGGTGGTCGTCAAGGCGGTGCCGGAAATCGGCTGTTGGCGGGCGGCCTTCATCTATGAGCCCGACGGCGCGCCGGCGGATCTCCGATGTTTCCTGAAACTCGACGATACGATCCTGACCGAGACATGGAGCTATTTATGGACGCCGGCCTAAGACGGTCATCTTGGGCCTGGCGCCCACTCCTGTTCGCGACCCTGGTCCTGGCCAGCGTTGGCGCCGGCGGCTGGGTCATGACGACTATTCTGGCGAACGAGGGCCTGAACGAACTTGAGCTGTTGATCCTTGCACTGTTTGTCGTGACGTTTGGCTGGATCGCCGTTTCGTTCTGGACGGCGGTCTTGGGCGGCACGGTAACGCTGATTGCCCGCATCAAAGGTGTCGCGCCGGCGCGTCTGGTGACACCGCTAGATGTTGGCGACGTGGCCCCTGGAACGGCACGGGTTGCGCTGGTCATGCCGGTCTACCAGGAAGACGCCGATCAGGTTGTCGCCGGTCTGATGGCGATGCACCGTGCACTGGTGGCACAAGGGTGCCGGGAACGTTTCGACGTCTTTCTGTTGAGTGACACGCCGGCAGGCGAAGCGGCCGCTTACGAGGAAGACGCGTTCGCCGCCTACGAGCGGGCGACATGCGCGGAGGGCCGCAGCATCTATCGCCGCCGCGCCGCGAACCATCGGCGTAAGGTCGGCAACCTCGAAGACTTTTGCCAGCGCTGGGGCGCCGACTACGACTTCATGCTGGTGCTGGATGCCGACAGCATCATGGCCGGCTCGACCATGGTGCGTTTGGCAGCCTTGATGGAGGCCAACCCGGATGTCGGCCTGATCCAGTCGCAACCGCTGCCGGTCGGTCAGCAGACGTTGTTCGGCCGTGTCCTTCAGTTCGCCAACCGGCTTGCCGGCCCGTTGATGGCGACCGGGCTCGCCTTCTGGCAAGGGCGCAACGGCAACTATTGGGGACACAACGCGATCGTCAGGCTCGACGCATTTACGGACCATTGCACGCTGCCGGATCTGCCTGGCAGACCGCCCCTGGGTGGCGAGATCTTGAGTCACGACTTTGTCGAGGCGGCGTTTTTGGCGCGTGCCGGCTATGCGGTCTGGCTGTTGCCGGATGCCGAAGGCAGCTATGAGGAGCTGCCGGGTGACGTCATCGCGTTCGCGACGCGCGATCGGCGCTGGTGTCAGGGCAATCTGCAGCACCTTCGCCTAATCGGACTGCGTGGCCTGACCCTGCTGAGCCGCTTGCACCTGAGCATGGGTGCGCTGGCCTATCTGTCGTCGCTTCTTTGGCTCGGTTTTCTCGTGCTGTCGCTGGCGGATCTCGGCTACACCCGGCTCGTCGGCCATGCGTATTTCCCCGAGGGCTATAGCCTGTTCCCGAACTGGCCCGAAGACCGGACCGAAGAGACGTTGTCGCTGTTTGCCGTCACCATGGCGATGCTTGCGACGCCACGGCTACTCGCCCTTGCCCTGACCCTGATCGATAGACCGATGCGGCGTGCCTTTGGCGGCGGCGTGCGGGTCGTGATCAGCACAATCCTGGAGATCGCCTTTTCCGCGCTGCTGGCGCCGATCATGATGGTGCATCACGCGTTCTTTTCGGTTGCCGTTTTGGTCGGCAGCGCTGTCGGTTGGAAGGCGCAACGCCGCAGCGTGCGCGCTCTGACATGGACCGATGCGGCACGTCCGCATGTCGCGGCCACCGTGATCGGTATCTTGACCGGCTTCGGCGTCTTGCTTCTGGCACCCGATTACATTTGGTGGCTGCTACCCGTGGTCATCGGTCTCGTGCTCTCGATACCGTTTGTCTGGGTCACCGCACGGCCCGACGTCGGGCTTGCCGCACGCCGCCATGGGCTCTTCCTGATCCCCGAAGAAGTCGCGCCGCCGGACGTGCTTTCCCACACGGTGGATCTTGCCGCCCGCAACGATAGCCGTCCGTCGCCACGCCATGTGCCAGGTCTCGTCCAGCCGAGCTGATCCGACCACGCACACGATCTAGGTTCTGGTCTCCACGCTACGTGGCGTCCTATTCTCTGCGCCACCTGGTCGGAGGAACGATGCCGCTATTTGCCGCCTTTCCGGAAGCTGAACATCGCGCGCGGCTGGCCCGCGCGCGCCATGTGCTGCGCGAGGCCGGTTTCGAAATCGCCGTCGTCATGGCGCCGGAGCATCTGTTCTATCTGGGCGGCTACGACAGCTGGGTTGCCGTCAACAGTCCGCAGGCGATGATCTTCGGTCTTGCCGACGACGACGAACCGGTCATCGTCGTGCGCAACGTCGATCTCTCTCTCGTGACCGAGACATCCTGGGTCCGCGACATCCGCACCTATCATCTTCATGTCGACGATCCCATGGCGACCATTGCGGCGGCGGCGGAGGAAAAGGGCCTGCGCGACGGGCCGGTCGCGATCGAGACACAGTCTTACGTGGTGACCCGGGCGCTGGCCGAACGGCTCCAAGAGGCGCTGTCGCCGGCACCGCTCCGTGACGCGACCGAAGTGCTGGGCAGGCTTCGCTGGCTGAAGTCCGACCTTGAGATCGCCGCGCTGCGCCGGGCCGCCGGCTATGCCGAAGCGGGCCTTGAGGCTGCCCGGCGCACCCTTCGGCCTGGAATCACCGAGGTTGCCCTAGCCGCTGAGATCGAGGCGGCGATGCGCCGGTCGGGCAGCGACTTTTGGGCGATTCCGACGGAACTCACCTCCGGCAACCGTAACGCGGGCGGCCATGGCACGCCGAGGCTACGGGTCATCGAACCCGGCGACCTCGTGCATATGGAGTTCGCCGGCGTCGACCGGCGCTATCACGCGGTGGCGATTTCGACCATGGCGGCTGGCGAGCCGGACCGCGAGGACCGCGACCTCTATGAGCTCACCCGGGCCTCGCTGGCCGCGGGTATGGCAGCGATCCAGCCCGGCGTGCCGGTAGCCGACGTCGAGGAGGCGTCGCTTGAGCCGTTGCACGCCGCCGGGCTGGCCGACGCGGCGATGATGCGCTTTGGCTACGGCATCGGCATTGCCTACCCGCCGGTCTGGCTCGAGACCCTGCAGATCAGCCGGGGCATCGATCAACGCCTGGAACCCGGCATGGTGTTTGTCCTCCATGCCTGCCTCGCCCTGCCGGACCAGCAACGCGGCACCATTCAAGGCGGCACCTGGATGCTCGGCGAGGCCGGCCTGGAGATGCTCGTCGGCCCGGGCGATGTCGCGCTGGAGGTCGTGGCGGGGTAGATTATATGCTGCAGAATTGCAGCAGTTGATGGCGATTCGCAGCATAAAATGGGCCGTGTGATACTCGGTGCCGATGGCGACCAGTTTAAACCTTTGATTTCTAATAAGAAAAAATTTCGTTCCCGAATGGCATCGCCCTTGCAACGATGAGGGCGGGAAGCACTGCCGCCAAGAGACCGATCAAGGGTTCCGGCGGAGAAGGGAACTGGGAGACACGTGACGGGCGCCAATACGCCGACGTCGGCCAGCGACGACCTGACCGAGCAACTGACCGAGCGCGGCGTGCGCACGGTGCACGTGGTGATTCCTGATCTTGACGGTAGCCTGAGGGAACGCCGGCTGGCCCCCGGCGACCTCACCGCCGTGTTCGGCGATGACGGCAGCTTCGTCAACGTGTTGCACAAGTGGGATACCGCCGATGCGGTCTATCGCGACGGCCCGTTTGTCGGCGAGGCCATGCGGATCGACACCGCGTCGCTGCGCGATTATCCGTTTGAAGACAATGCCGCCCTGGTCTTCGCCGACTATGCCGGCATTTCGGCGCCGCTCAGCCCGCGTGAGGTCCTGAAGACCCAGATCGCCCGCGCCGATGCCATGGGCTACGCGGTGAATACGGCGCTGGAGTTCGAGTTCATCGTCATCGACGAGACCGGCGAAAGTCTGCGTGAAAAGGGCTGGGAAGGCTTCGACACCTATGCGGTCGACAACCGCTGCTGGTCGGCGCAGTCGGCGGCGATCTATGCGGATCTGGTGGCCGAACTGGAAACTGTCTTGGAGCGTGCGGGGGTCGGCCTGTTCGGCCTGGGCCTGGAACTGGGCGCCGGCTGTTTCGAAGGCACCTTGCGCGCGACCGATGCGCTGCGTGCGGCCGACGAAGCCGTCCTGTTCAAGACCTTCACCAAGGCATTCGCGCGGCGCAACGGCCTCACGGCAAGTTTCATGGCGCAGCTCTCGGCCAACTTTCCGGGACTGTCGGGCCATGTCCATCTGTCGCTCGCCGACAAAGAGGACGGCCAGAACCTGTTTCATGACGCCGCCGATAGCGACGGTATGAGTGCGCTCATGCGCCACGGCATTGCCGGCCTGGTCGACCTGACGCCCGATGCCTTGGCGCTGGCCGCCCATACGGTCAACGCCTGGCGCCGGCTGACGCCGGGTAACTGGGCGCCGCGCACCGCTACATGGGCGATCCAGAACTATGCCGTCGCCGTGCGCGCGGTACCGGTGCCGGAAACGGCGGCGAGGCTGGAGTATCGCCTGCCGGCCGCCGACACCAACCCCTATCTGGCGATTGCGCTGACGCTGGGCGCCGCGCTCGACGGCATCGAGAACGCCACGGCATTGCCTGCGCCGATGGCCGGTGGCGGGCCCGACGAGACGCCGGAGGACATGCCCGGCCTGCCCCATGATCTCTTGGAGGCTGCCGATCGTTTGGATGCCAGTCAGAAGGCGCGCGCGATCTTCGGCGATGCCTTCATCGACTACTTCGTCGCCAGCCGCCGCCGTGAAGAGGCGGTGCTGCGTCGCCATGTCAGCGCATTCGAACGCGCGCGTTACATTGAGGCCGTTTGAATGCTCAGGAGACGATCACGTGCTTGAAGTCGATGCCTATGCCCAGGCTCCCGGGCGGGATGAGTTGATCGCCGAAGTCCGCGCCAAGATCAACGAGCTCGGGATCGATTTCATCTACTATCAGTATATCTCGATCACCGGTCGCATCATGGGCAAGGCAGCCCCCGCGCCGCACTGGGAAGCGATGGCCATGAGCGGCATCCAGACCTGGTATGGCGGCGTGACGAATGTGTTTCCCAACCGTGCCGGCGAACTGCTGGGTTTTCCATCGAATGCCCACGAGCTGATCGCGATCCCCGATCCCGACACCTTTTGTCAGTTGCCCTGGAACAAGCGTACGGCGCGTGTCTATTGCACGGTGTTTTATGGCCGCCAGCAGGAAGGCAACCCCGGCGGTTTCATGGAAGAGGACGCGCGCGGCAATCTGCGCCGCGTCCACCAGCAGTTCATGGACGACCACGACGGCATGCATCTGCGCCACGGTTGCGAGCCCGAGATGTGCTGGCTGAAAAAGGGCGAGGACGGCATGCCCGACGGCGGGCCGACCAAACCCTATGCCTATCACATCGACCAGTTCGAAGAACTGAGCTCGGTCTATATGAAGGTCATCGACTACGGCCAGCAGATGGGTCTCGACATGATCCAGGGCGATCACGAGGACGCGCCGGGTCAGCTTGAGCTCAACTTCATGTTCGACGACGCGCTTCGGACCTGCGACCGGTTGACCACCTACCGGCAGATTTGCGCCCAGGTCGCGCGCGAGGAGGGTCTGATCGCCTGCTTCCTGGCCAAGACCTTCATGGGCATGCCGGCCAATGGTTGCCATCACAACATGTCCCTGTGGCGCGGCGGCGATGACGAACTGGTGGCCCGTGTCGACGAGCCGCTGCCGGGCGTAAAGGATGTCTTCCATCACCGCAAGGGCGGCGAGAACCTGCTGCTTGGCGAGCCCGGTGACTGGATGCCCGGACCGGTCGGCCGCCAGGCCATCGGCGGCATGATGGCGCATCTGCCGGCACTGACCGCGATCGGCGCGTCGACGGTGAATTCCTACCGTCGGATGCTGGACCTCGGCATGTGGGCGCCGGTCTATGCCGACTGGGGTTACCAGAACCGCACGACCTCGCTGCGCGTTTCCGCGCCCGGCCGGTTCGAGTTCCGCGCCGTCGACTCCATGGTCAATCCGTATTTGATGGCCGCTGCGCTTCTGAAGTCGTTCGACGACGGCATCCGAAACGACATCGACCCCGGCGAGCCGGAACACCGCAACATCTATGACGCCATGGAAGCCGGCAAGGAGGTCAAGCGCCTGCCGCGCTATTTCGGCGAAGCGCTCGACGCGCTGGCCGCCGATGAGGTGATCAAGTCGGCGCTGCCCGGCCGGCTTTACGAGATCTATATGGAGTACAAGACTGACGAGTGGGACAGGTTCAACGCCGAAGTCAGCGAATGGGACCTGAAAACGTACCTGGACTGCCTGCCTTAGAGCGGGTCGTGGTTATGTGGAACCGGTTGACGGTTCCACATAACCACGTGAATCCGCTCTCACTCTATGAGTAGGGCAGATTCACCTTTCTTGACGGAATCGCGAAGCGATTCCATCAAAGCAGGATCTGCCCTAGAGGCGTGACGGAGACCCCTGATGATTGAGCTTAGCCAAGAACAAATCGACCGTTTCAACGACGACGGATTCCTGTTCGTCGACAACCTGATCGATGAAGAAACCGCTGAAGAGATCAAGCAGCACTATGAGCTGATGTTCCGTGGCAACTTCGAAACGGGCATTCGGCCGGACGAGGTGAATTGGCAGGAGAGCACCGGCGATCCCAGCCTGACACGTCAGATCTGCAATGGCTGGAAAGGCGATCGCGCCATCGCCCGCGTTGTCTTGCGCGAGGATATCGGCCGTGCCTGTGCGACCCTCGGCGGTTGGCCGGGCGCGCGCATCAAGGTCGACAACGTCTTGTGGAAGCCGCCGGGCACGCGCCCGCTTGGCATGCACCAGGACTCCGCCTATCTCGCCTGGATCAATCCCTCCGACATGATCAGCTGCTGGATCGCGCTTGATGACACCAGCTCGGAGAGCGGCACCATGGAACTGGTCCGCGGCAGCCACAAGTGGCGCCATGCCAAGCCGGAGGGAGAGTTTCACGGTCCCGAGGACTACCAGAAATACATGCGTCAGGCGGCAGCGGCAGAGGGTATTGATGAACCGGACGTCGTGCCGGTTGTCGCCAAGAAAGGCGGCGGTTCGTTCCATCACGGCTGGACGTGGCATGGGTCCGGTTTCAACCGTGCGACTTATCCGCGGCGGTCACTGGTCTCACACTGCATCTCGTCGGACGCCGAGTATGTACCGGAAAACATTGGAACCGGTACTGGTCCGATGTACGGCCGTTACATGCATCGCGGTGATCGCGTGATGGAGGAAGACTACTTCCCGATCCTGTGGACACGCGACGGCCACCGCTCGGCCTGGATCGACGGCTGGCTTGGCGCTGCCTGAACGATGACGCAGCGCGCCGATCACGATAACCGGTACACGCTGTTCGACAGCGTGCCGATGATGTGTGACGTGATCGGTGCCGACGGACGCTTGCTGGCGGCCAACCGCTACCAGACGGATGCCTTAGGCTATGCGCCGGGGACACTGGACGGTATGCCGCTCGCCAACGTTTATGCCGCTTCGGCGGCGGACCTCCTTCAACGCCAGCTTGAGGATGCGGCGGCGGGCGATCTGGGCAACGAGGAAGGCGTGCCGCTGCAGCTTCGTTGCCGTAACCGCTCGCTGGTCAACGTCTTGGCCAACATTGCACGGGACCGCAACGCGATGGGCGCGCCGTTGCTGAGGCTCGCCAAGTCGCGGCCGAACGAAACGACTCTGCGTGCTGAATCGATGGCGCGTGAGAACACCGTGCTGCGCGGCATTGTCGGAACCGCAAGCGATGCCTGCTGGTGCATCGAATACGCCGAGCCGCTTGATCTGAGCGCGCCGGAATCGGAGGTTTTGCGCCAGTTCTTCGAGAACGTTTCTTATTGGCGGCTGTGCAACGAGGCGATGGCAAAGCTCTACAAGCTTCCCGCCGACCTCGACTTCAACGAGCAGAGCGTTCGTTTCTATTTTCCGCACAGCCCGGCCAACGAGGAGTTCGTCAAGAACCTCATTGCAGCCAACTTCAACCTCGACAACGCCTTGTCGGTCGACCAGCGCCATGACGGTACTGCCATGTATGTCGAGAACGACGTGCGCGCCCATATTCGCGACAGCAAGCTTTACCGGTTGTGGGGAACGGCGCGCGATATCTCCGGCTACAAGCGTAAGGAGCACGAGCTGACGCGTCGGGTCGACGACATGGTCGATGTGCTGAGCGCCGTGCCCGATCCCATTCTGGTGTTGGACGGCGACGGCCGGCTTGAGGCCGCGAACCCGGCGCTTGAGGCGGCACTTGGCTGGTCGATCGACGCCGCGTTGGGTACGGGAATCGATGACATCATCACCTTTGACGGCGGGTTCATGGCCGTCGCCGGCAGGCTTAACACCGGCACCGACGGTTTGCGCCTGCAGGTCGCGGTCACCGATACCGCCGGCGTCTCGCGCGCCTGTGACGTGACCCTGACACGGATTGACGAAGGCGGCACCGCGCCGCGCTACGTCGCGACGTTGCACGGTCTTGAGACCAATCTCGCCGTAGCGGGTGGATCATGAGATTTCGCGCGCTCGAGATAGGCCATACGCCGGACGGCGCGCCACCGGCCGAGCTGCTGGCTGCGCTCGCCGAACCGGCGGTCGGGGCTATCGCCGATGCGATGCCGGATGCGCTGATGGCTGTCGATGGTGCCGGCATTGTCGTGCTCGCCAATCGCGCGGCTGAAAGCGTCCACGGTTTGAAACGTGCCGATCTGATGGGAAGCAGTCTGGCCGAATTGGCTGAGACCAGCGCGCTCGACTGTACGGAACTGGTCGACACCTTTCATAACAACACCCGCGCTGACCTCTACGCGACGACGGCGGATGGTCGCGCCATGCTGATATCGGTCAGGCCGGTCCGCGACCGCCGGCGCGACACGGTCTTTACGTTGTTTGTCATGCGTGATCTCGACGTCATCGATCACCAGCGCAACGCCGGTGCGCCGCGGCCGGGCCAGGAGCGTTTTCGGTTCCGCAACACCAAACCGACGGATGCGACCCCGGTCGATCACATGGTGACCAGTGCTGAGCTGGAAGCTGTTATTGCTTATGGCGAGCGCGCGATGGCGCGCCGCGCGCGTGTTCTGCTGACTGGCGAGTCCGGCACCGGCAAGACTGAGATCGCCAAACACCTGCACAGCCTTGTTTGCGGCGATGCCCGGCCGTTCGTCCACGTTAACTGTGGCAGCATTCCCGAGAGCCTGTTCGAATCGGAGATGTTCGGCTACGAACGCGGTTCGTTCACCGGCGCGCTGCAGGGTGGCAAGAAGGGTCTGATCGAGAACGCCGGCGGCGGCACGCTGTTCCTCGATGAGGTCGGCGAGATCCCGTTGATGAGCCAGGCCAAGCTCCTGAACTTCCTGGAGGACGGAACGGTACAGCGTATCGGCGCGGCGACCGCCAAGCGGGTCGATGTGCGCGTCATCGCCGCGACGAACCGCGACCTCGACCTGATGGTCGACGAAGGCCGTTTCCGCCGCGATCTCTATTTCCGTCTCAGCGTGATCGCCCTCGACGTGCCGCCGCTAAGAGGCTCCCGCGATCTGATCGCCAATCTGCTCGATCTCTTCGTGTCACGCGTCAACAAGCAGCGCATGCCGCCGCTCCACCTCGATGATGCTTGCCGCGCGGCGTTGCTCGCACACGACTATCCCGGCAACATTCGCGAACTCGCGAACATTGTCGAACACCTCTCCGTCGTGGCCGAGGGGGACGCGAGCCCGGCCGATCTGCCGCCATCGGTCACCGACAAAGAGATTGCCAGTTTTGTTGATCCGACTCGTGCGGGAACACCTCATGGTTTCCCGAACATTTCGCTGAAAGAGGAAGTCAGGGCCTACGAAACGCAACTTATCGGCGAAGCGATCAGGGTTCTCGGCAGCAAACGCAAGGCCGCGCGTGCATTGGGTGTCGATATCGGTACCGTGGTGCGCAAGACGCGGCGAGGATCCGGGCGTTGATACGCCATGGGTACGTGATGACTGGCGGCCGGTTGCGGCCGCCGTTCCGGGTCGTTGGCGCCCCGGCCGCTACTGAGCTGCGGACAACGCGTCATTTCAACGCCGCCCGTTCGGCGCTACAAGTAACCAATCCGGTGCAAGGCGGGGAACGCACCGGGCTTGACGGTCAACGCCGTTGGGCAACGACCAACATCCGCTAAGGAGGCTTTTCATGAGGAACCTTTTATCAACTGTCGGCACCGCCGTCGCGGCGGCCTCGATTGCGCTGACCGGCCTGCCAATCAGCAATGCCTGGGCCGAAGGCGAACTGAACGTCTTGACCTGGGAAGGCTACACCGATCCCAGCTTTGTCGCGATTTTCGAGGATAAGACCGGCTGCAAGGTGACACCGACCTATGTCGGCTCGAACGACGAGTATCCCGCGAAACTTGCGGGCGGCGGCGGCGTCTACGACCTCGTCTCGCCTTCGGTCGACACGACGACGATCTTGAGGAAGATGGGCGTCGTCGAGGAGATCGACCTGTCGCGACTGGACGGTTTCGACAAGGTTTACGAGAACTTCCGCGACCATCCCGGCGTGACAAACGAAGGCGCGGTCTATGGCGTTCCGTTCACCTGGGGTTCGATTCCGTTCATGTACCGCGTCGACAGCTTCGATACGCCGCCGACGGCGTTTGCCGATCTGTTCGATCCTGGCCTCGAGGGCAAGGTCAGCTTGTGGGACGACAAGACCAACATCTATGTCGCTGCGCGCATGATGTTCGGCCCGGATGTCGATGTCTTCAATCTGAACGAAGACCAGCTTGCCCAGGTTCGCGACAAGCTGATCGAGATGAAGCCGCAGATCCGCAAGTACTGGTCGACGGCGGGTGAACTGGTCAACCTCTATGCCAATGGCGAGGTCACCGTCTCCAACACCTGGGGCGGTTATCAGTCAGCATTGTTGGCCGAGCAGGGCATCGAGATGGTCGAGTTCATTCCGACCGAGAATGCCGATGGTTGGGCCGACGCCTGGCAGATCGTCAAGGGCACGCCGAACGAAGATTGCGCCTACCAGTGGCTCAACTTTTCGCTCAGCGCGGATGGCCAGTGCGGCGTAGTCGGTATCACCGGCTACTCCGGCTCCAATCCGGAGGCGCTCAAGACGTGCCTGACGGACGAAGAGTTTGCCGCGCTGCACCAGGACGATTTCGACTACATCAACTCGCTTGCCCTGTGGCAGGAGCCGGGTGATGTGGGCGCCTATATCGCCACCTGGAACGCGATCAAAGCGGCTCAGTAACCGTCTGTTGTGTAGGCGGGGTCCGGTGATTGGGCCGGACCCCGTTCCGACCAGACCCATTTGGATTTGCTGCGCTGGGCATTCTTGGGAGCGCGCACCGAACATGCGGAAGCGATGGCAAACATTCTTGAACTGATCAATGTGACCAAGACGTTTCGCGGCGGCGTCGTCGCGGTCGACGATATCTCGCTGGATATCCCCGAAGGCGAGTTCCTGACCATGCTTGGGCCTTCGGGCTGCGGCAAGACCACGACGCTGCGCATGGTCGGCGGGTTCGAATACCCGGATTCCGGCTCGATCATGCTCGACGGCCGCGATGTCACGGACGACCCGCCGTTCCGACGGCCGGTCAACATGATGTTTCAGGACTTCGCGCTGTTCCCGCACATGTCGGTGACCGATAACATCGGCTACGGCTTGAAGATTGCGGGCGCGCCCAGAAACGAGATTCAAGACAAGGTTACGCGCATGCTCGACCTGATCGAAATGCCGCAGATGGCCGGCCGTCTGCCGGCGCAATTGTCGATCGGCCAGCGCCAGCGTGTTGCCATGGCGCGCGCGCTGATCCGCGAACCGCGCATTCTGCTGCTCGACGAGCCGATGTCGGCCTTGGACGCCAAGCTGAAAGAAGCGATGCAGATCGAGCTGCGTCATATCCATGATCGCATCGGCATCACGTTCATCATGGTCACCCACGACCAGAACGAAGCAATGATCATGTCCGACCGCATCATGGTGATGCATGCCGGCCGGATCGAGCAGGTCGGTACGCCGACTGAGCTCTATGATTATCCCGCGACGGCCTATGTGGCGGAGTTCCTGGGTACGTCGAACATGCTGAAGGCAGCCGTCACCCGTGACGGTGACGGCGTCGTCGCGCAGGCAGGGGCGATTACAGTAAAGATTCCCGGCGCGTCACCCGGTATCGGCGACGGCGCGACGAAGACGCTGTTCATCCGCCCTGAAAAAATACGGCTTGTCGCCGGATCGGCGCCCGAGGGCGCGGTCACGTTCGATGGCGTCGTGCGTGAGATGTTTTTCAGTGGCAACGCGGTTCGTCTCGATCTGGACATCGGCGCCGATCGATTGGTGATGGTGCATCACCAGCTCGACACCGGTCTGTCGCAGGCCGGGTTGCCGGTGGCGGGCGAGACGGTGACGTGTGCTATCAGACCCGATATCGTCGGCCTGTTCGACACCGCCGAGGTGGCGGCCGTCGAGGCCGAGGAGGCGGCGGCATGAACCATCGCCTCAGACGCATGGTCGGGTTCTGGGCGCTGTTCTCCGGGCCGGCGCTGTGGTGGGGCCTGGTCTTGCTGGTGCCCTACCTGATGATGCTGGCGATCAGCTTCTACACCCAGCAGTTCCCGTTCCACGTGCCGGACTTCCAGCTTGGTAACTATCTGACATTACTGGGTGATTCTCAATACTACGGGGTCCTCGGCCGCAGCGTGAAGGTGGCGCTCTTCGTGTCGGTGGCGGCGTTCTGCCTGAGTTATCCGCTGGCCTATTTCCTGGCTTTCAAGGTCCAGTCCAGCCGGCTGCGCATGTTCCTCTATATCGCGACCATCGTGCCGCTATGGGTGAGCTATCTGCTGCGCGCCTATACCTGGAAGACCATCCTGGGTTCGGAAGGCATCTTGAACTCGTTCCTGATGTGGCTTGGCATCATCGACCAGCCGAGCACCATCTTTCTCTATAACGAGTTCGCGATGGTCATCACCATGGCCTATATCTTCACGCCCTTCATGGTGATGCCGATCTATGCATCACTGGAGAAGATCCCGCGCAGCCTGATGGAGGCATCAAAGGATTTGGGTGCTGGGCGTTGGAAGACGTTCATGAAGATCACCCTGCCGTTGACCATGCCGGGCATCTTGGCGGGCTTTACGTTCACGTTCGGGCTGTCGGTCGGCGACTTCATTTCGCCGATTCTGGTCGGCGGCCCTTACTCCAACATGATCGCCAATGTCGTCGCCAGTCAGTTCGGCATCTCGATGAACTGGCCGCTCGGTGCGGCGCTTTCCGTCGTGCTGTTGTTCATCGTACTCGGCATCATCACCGCCTCCGACAAGCTTGAGCGTGTCGGCCGGCTGAATATGGGTTAGGGGGAGCAAGATGGCTGTCTTAACCGCAGAAGGAACCGCCGGTGCCACGCAGCGGCGGCGTCCTTTCGATATCTCCAACACCACGCTGGCCGTTGCCGCGGCTTGCGTGCTGGCCTTCCTCTATGTGCCCATCGCCACCTTGATGGTGTTCAGCTTCAACGCCAATCCGGTCACCAAATTACCGCTGACCGAGTTCACCTTTGCTTGGTACGAAAAGGCGCTCAACAATCCCGACCTGATGACAGCGGTTTGGAACAGTGTCGTTGTCGGATTGTCTGCGGTCTGTATCTGCATCGCTATTGGCGTGCCGACGGCGCTGGCGCTCGATCGCTATAACTTCCCCGGCAAGACAATCTTCCGGCGCCTGGTCATCCTGCCGATCACGCTTCCCGGCCTGATCACCGGCGTTTCGATGCTGACCATGTTCAGAACGGCCGGCATCGAGCTCAGCCTTGTCACCGTCATCATCGGGCACGGTACGGCGCTGACGGCGATCGTCGTCACCAATGTCTTTGCGCGGCTGCAGCGCTTTGACCGCAGGATCGAAGAGGCATCGGCGGATCTGGGCGCGCGGCCCTGGCAGACCTTCCGCTATGTGACCCTGCCCAACATCAAATCGGCCCTGATTGGCTCGTCGCTTATCTCGTTCACGCTGTCGTTTGATGAGATCCCGGTGACCTTTTTCCTGACCGGTCGCGACAACACCTTGCCGATGTATATCTGGTCGGTCATCCGGCGTGGGATCACACCGGAGATCAACGCCATTGGCACGATCATTGTCGGTGTCTCCATCATCTTGATCCTGTTTTCCGTCTTCATCATGCATGAGGACAACCAGCGCGCGGGGCCGGTCCAGAAGTAGGCGGTTGCCTGAACCCGGGCCGCCGTGGTCTAAGCGATCGTCTTCTGTTGATCGGGGTTCGGGATGGCGGACAATCAAGGCAACGGTGACGGCGCTCTCGATTTAGTCATTGTCGGCGCCGGTTTTGCCGGCCTCTACATGCTGCACCTGGCGCGTGGCCTTGGACTGAAGGCGCGTGTGCTTGAGGCTGGCGACGGCGTCGGCGGCACATGGTACTGGAACCGCTATCCCGGCGCGCGCTGCGATGTCGAGAGCATGGAGTACTCCTATCAATTCTGTCCGGAGCTGGAACAGGAATGGGAGTGGTCGGAACGCTACGCACCGCAGCCGGAGATCCTGCGCTACGCCAATCACGTTGCCGACCGGTTTGACCTGCGCGACGATATCCAGTTCGAGACTCGGGTCACAGCCGCGACCTTCGACGACCGCTCGGGAACATGGGCCGTCGAGACCGATGATAGCGGCACGCTCGAAACCCGGTTCGTGGTCATGGCGACAGGCTGCCTGTCGTCCGCCAATACGCCGGCGATCAAGGGTCTCGACGACTTCAAAGGTCCGATCTACCACACCGGTACCTGGCCCCACGACGACATCGATTTCACCGGGCTTCGTGTCGGCGTGATCGGCACGGGGTCTTCGGCCATCCAGTCGATCCCCATCATCGCCGAGCAGGCGGATGAGCTGTTCGTTTTTCAGCGCACGCCAAACTATGCGGTACCGGCGCAAAATCACCCGCTGGATCCCGCCTACCAACGCGACGTGAAGGCCCACTATGGCGAACTTCGCGCCCGTGCGCGCCAGACAAAGAACGGCGTCGATACGCGTCCCAACGATGTCTCCGCGCTGGCGGTCGGCGATGACGAACGCCGGGCCGAATATGAGGCACGCTGGGAATATGGCGGTCTGCCTTTCATGGCTGCCTTCAACGACCTCCTGATCAGGCAAGACGCGAACGATACGGCACGCGAATTTTTGTGCGGCAAGATCCACGAGATTGTCGACGACCCGGCGGTCGCAGCGCTGCTGTCGCCCACCAATGTCGTCGGCTGCAAACGTCTGTGCGTCGATACCGGCTACTACGCGACCTATAACCGCGACAACGTGACTCTGGTCGATGTGTCGGAGTCGCCGGTCGAGCAGATTACACCGGACGGTCTGATCGTCGGCAATCGCTCATACGCGCTCGATGTCATTGTCATGGCAACCGGCTTCGACGCCATGACGGGCGCGCTTTTGAAGGTGGCGATCCAGGGCCGCGATGGTGAGCGCCTGCAGGACAAGTGGGCCGCTGGCCCGCGCACCTATCTGGGCCTGATGTCGGCGGGTTTCCCCAACCTCTTCATGGTCACCGGGCCCGGCAGCCCGTCAGTGCTGACCAACATGCTGCCGTCGATCGAGCAGCATGTGGAGTGGATCGCCGGTTGCCTCGGTTATCTGGCCGAACACGGTCACGACCGGATCGAGCCGACGCCGGATGCTGAGAACGACTGGGTCGACCACGTCAACGATCTGGCCGACCACACGCTCTATCCGACCTGCAACTCGTGGTATCTGGGCGCGAACGTCCCCGGAAAACCGCGCGTCTTCATGCCGCACATCGGTTATCCGACCTATGTCCGCCATTGCGAGCAGGTCGTCGCCAAGGGCTACGAGGGTTTCGCATTGGGTTGAGACCGGGTAGCCCGGTTCGTTAGATAATTGTTCAGGCTATGGTGGGTTTGGGGAGGAGCAGAGATGACGCGCCACTACCTCGACCCAGCGCCGCGCAGCTATTCGTCCGCCGTCATGCTTTTGCGCCGGGGGGAACTGAAGCCGGACGACCCTGCGCGGCTCGGTAAACCGGACCTCGAGACGTGGCTTCTGAACGACGCGGCTGACGAAACCGACCTCCTGGAACTGTTCCAGGCCTTTGCCTGGCGCATGGTCGCAGCGGGCCTACCGGTTCAACGGGTCGGCCTGAGTATCGGCACACTCCATCCCCAACTCGTCGGTTATTCGTGGAACTGGAACAGCGATGACGGGTACTGCGATGAGCTGGAGGTCGAGGAGCGTGTTCTGACGACCGATGCCTATCGGCTTAACCCCATTTTCCAAGTCATCGAACATGGCGAACCGTTCCGTTCGCGCACGGATTTGGCTGATGGCGCGCAGCAGTCACCGCTGATGACGGAGCTCGCCGAGCAAGGCATTGTGGAGTACGCCGCCTTGCCGCTACCCGCCGGCAGCAACGTCCACAATGCGGTGACCATCGCGACCAAACAGCCGGGTGGGTTTTCCGATGCTCAGTTCGCTGACATCAACCACTACCTCCGCCTGCTCGCGCTTCATGTCCAAAAGCACATCGCGCTCCGTATCTCGGAGAACATCGTCACGACCTATCTCGGTGCGGCCGCTGGCGATCAGGTGTTGCGCGGCTCGATCAAGCGCGGATCGGGTCAGCCGATCGATGCCATCATCTGGGCCTCGGACATGCGGGGATTCACGGATCTGGCGGCACAGCTGACGGAGCGGGACATGATCGCGGTGCTCGACGCCTATTTCGACCGGCTGGCAGGCTCGGTGATGACCCATGGCGGCGAGGTCTTGAAGTTCATCGGCGATGGCCTGTTGGCCGTCTTTCCTTTTTCGCGCTTCGGCAGCGAACACGATGCCGCCACCGCCGCCATCACCGCCGCGCAAGACGCACTTTGCGTACTCGATCAGCTGAACAAGGATGAGAGCCAATTGTCCGACATCGACGGTTGGCGGCCGCTGCGCACGGGTATTGCTCTGCATCGCGGTGAGGTCTTTTTTGGCAATGTCGGCGCGCCGGAACGTCTCGATTTCACGGTGATCGGTCGTGCGGTCAACGCGGTCAGCCGGGTCGAGGGTCTGTGCAAGCCGCTTGGCCGCCCTATTCTAATCACACAGCCCGTCGCCGATCTGCTCAGTCTGCCGTTGGACGATTTGGGTGAACACACGCTGCGCGGATTTACCGAACCGGTTTCGATCTATGCGCCGCAGGGCGGTCCCTCCAATCCAGGAACTTGATGCGGCGCGCGTGTCCTCGCGCCGCGCCTGTCAGCTCATCTCGTAATAGCGGCGCAGCTCGAGATCCGTGACTGTCTCGCGGAACACCGAACACTCGTAACGCGCGAGGTCGATCAGGTTGTCGACAAACGCGGCCGGCAGGATCTCGCGAATGGCCGGTGTGGTGTCGGCGAGATCGGCCGCCTCTTCGAGGGTACGCGGCACGTGGTCGAGGCCTTGGACATGATAGGCGTTGCCGTCGACGGGCGCGGGAAGACGCATTTTTTTGTCGACGCCGCGCATGCCGGCGCCGAACAGCACGGCGAAAGCGGTATAGGGATTGAGGTCGGCGCCGCCGATACGATGTTCCAGCCGCGTCTTGCCGGCGCCGGTGTTGATGACACGCAATCCAGAGGTCCTGTTGTCGATACTCCAGCAGCGGGTGACGCCGGCGAAACTGTCGTCCTGAAAACGTTTGTAGGAATTGACAAAGGGCGCAATGAACAGCGTGGTCTCACAAAGAAGGTCAAGCTGACCGGCGATGAAGCGGCGGAACCACGGCGTCAGGTTGTCCTTGGACCCCGCATCATAACACAGCGACTTGCCGGTCTTGGCGTCGCTGAAGCTTTGATGGATATGGCCGGAATTGCCGGAGAAGTCCTGATGCCACTTGGCCATGAAGGTCGCGGAGAGGCCGGCCTCCGCTGCGATCTGTTTCACCGCCGTCTTGAACAGCATGACCTGGTCGGCCATGGCGAGCGCGTCGGTAGCCGCCAGGTTGATCTCGAACTGGCCCTGGCCCCATTCTGGCGTGCAGCCCTCGACGATAGCCTCGAAGCATTCGCGAATCCGCGCGACAACGGGTTCGTGGAAACTGCCTTCGTAAATCGAATAGCAGTGGATGTCCTGGGATGCCGGGCCGAGGCCGGAGAAGTCGCCGCGCCTGACATCGGCGATCGGCTTGGGCATCAAATAGAACTCAAACTCCAGCGCGACACGTTCGGCGATGTTCCGTTTTCGCATCGCCGCGATCTGGCGCTTCAGTTCGCTGCGCGGGCAATAGGGGCAGGGACTGCCGTCGGGCCAGACCCAGTCGATCAGTACGATGGCGGTGTTCGGTTCCCACGGCGCTATCTGCAGGGTCGTGAGGTCGGGCACGCCTTTGACGTCCGGCACGCCGGTGCCCAGCATGTCCGGTAGGACGTCGTCGACGGTGGTTGTGCGCATGATGAACCAGGCAAAGGTCAGGCCCGATTCAAGTGCCGTCTGGAAATAGGGTACGGTCAAACGTTTGCCACGCAAGACGCCCATCGGATCGGTGCCCGCAGCAATGACCGTGCGGATACCGTTCTCTTCCAAGAACGCTTTGATGTGCTGTCGTTTCATGGTGCCGCCCGTCTCGTCTTATGCCCGGGATTGATCCCGGCGCCCCTCATCTGTCATCGGCCATGGGCGGCGTGACGTCAAGCCGGCGCGTGGCGCTTTGTTTGCCCCTTAGCGGCTCCGGCCCGCTCCCCCACCCGGCCACCCCAAGTATCCTCGCAGGGTGGCCGGGTGGGGGAGCGGGCCGGCTATGGCCGGCTTGCTGTGTCAAGCCGGCGCGTGGCGCAAGGACGGCGTGCGGGTCAAGCCAATCAGGAAGCCGATAATCAGCAAGTTGGCGACGTTGAACGCGGTCCCGGCCAGGAAGGCCGAGGTGTAGCTGCCCGTCATGTCATAGCCGAAGCCGCCCAGCCAGCCGCCGATCGCCATGCCGAAGGTGCCGAACATAACGACGATGCCGGTGTAGCGCCCCGCGCGCCGCTCCGGCAGATATTCGCGCACGATGACGGGATAACACGGGCCGATGCCGCCATAGCCGAAGCCGAACATGGCCGCGACGACGTAGAAACCCATCAGGCCCTGCGTGAACGGCAGGATGGTCAGCATGACGACCTGTATCACCGAGAACAGGAAGAGCGCCTTCAAAGCGCCAAAGCGGCTAATCAGCAAGCCGGCAAAGACCGCGCGGGCAACGAAGCTGGCCAGCAGCATGACCGAGAGTAGTGTCGCCGCCTGCATCGGCGCGATACCGACATCGGTGGCATGGACCTTCAGATGCGCCAAGGGCAGCGACATGGCGATACAGCAACCGATGATGGCACAACACAGCAGCGCAAGCAGGCTGTTGGGCCTGAGACGATAAATCGTGGCGCTGCGTCCCGGCGCGGCCGAGCCGCCGGAAACGGTGTGGTGGTCGACCGGCGGTGGGCTTCGTTTCAGGATGAGGCTGAGCGGCACCATGACCAGGATGGTTGCGATGCCGTAGTAGATATAGGTCGCCCGCCAACCGATCTCGGTCAGACCCAGTTCGAAGATCGGCGGCCACAGGAACCCGGCCAGACTCTGGCCACTGGCGACCAGACCGACGGCCATGCCGCGGTTGCGGTCGAACCATCGGGTGATGTTGGCCATTAACGGTGCGAACATGGCGGCCGTGCCCAAAAGGCCGATCATCACACCGTAGATGGCCCACAACTCCCAGCGGCTTGAGATCATGCCGGTGAGAATGGCGCCGGAACCGATCATGACGGCGCCGAGCAGCGCGGGTTTTCCCATGCCGGCGCGATCGAGCCACCAGCCCATGGCGATGCAGCCCAGCCCGCCGCCGACAAACTGTAGCGCATAAGCGGTCGAGGGCACACCACGTGGCCAGTCGAAGCTGTCGGCAATATCCGCCATGGCGACGATGATCAGGAACATCGCGCCGTTGGCCATCAGCAGCATCAGGATCGACGCGGCGAGCACATACCAACGATAACGGCGGGGATCAGACATTCACAGGACCGGCGGGTTAGGCACGCAGCCTACTCCCTCAATTCGCGCCGGCCAAACACGAACTGCGGTGGAATTGACGCGATCATGGTAACGTCAGGACAAGCGCTGGAACCAAGCTGGCGGAGCAGGGACGTGGCAACGACAGGCGTAACGGCCGGCATGATCGGTCACGGCGAATACAACCGCAACTCCGCACCGCAGATGGCGGCCATCGCCCATGTCATGCCCTGGCTTGATGACGCGCTTGCCGCCCTGCCGTTGGGTGACTCGTTGCCGGCCATCAGCCTGGCCGATTTCGGCTGTTCGGAAGGGCGTAACTCTATTGCCGTCATGGAACACGGCGTAACGACACTACGCACCCGCACGCCGCGATCCATCCAGACGATCCATAGTGATTTGCCGACCAACGACTATGCCGCGTTGCTGACCGGTCTGCGGCCTGGCGGGCGTTCCGTATTCGGCGATGACGCGGTCTCTTCCGCTGTTGTCGGCGGCTCCATGTACGATCGGCTGCTACCGCCGTGTTCCCTGCACCTGGCGATGACATTCAACGCGATTGCGTTCTTTAGCCGACGCCCGCTCGATCGTCTGCCCGGTTACATTGTCGCGAACGGCCCCAGTGATCTGGGCAGTGGGGCCGGCTGGGTGACAGACGAGGAGCATGCAGCGTTAGCCGCACAATCGCGACGGGATCTCGAGGCGTTCTTGAACGCGCGTGCGGTCGAGCTGATCCCGGGCGGCAAACTCCTGCTGCAGGTATTCGGCACCGGGCCGACACACGCAACGTGTGACGGTTTCGCGGATGCGTTGAACGATGCGCTGCTGGAGATGGTGGACGACAATCTGATCGATCGCGATCACTACGAGATCTACTATCATCCCACTTACTTTCGCACACTCGACGAGCTGACCGCGCCGCTAACGGATGCGCGATCACCATGTGCCCAACTCTTCGCACTGGAACGAGCCGAGACCTATGAGATCCCGGTGTCGTTCGTCGAGACGTTTAGGAATACCGGCGATGCCGACCGGTTTGCCGACGAGTTCACGGCGTTCTTCCGTGTTTTTAGTGAGTCGCCGCTAAGGCTTTGCTTGGCGGGGCTAGCGAATCTCGACGACCTCATCGACGACATCTATGCCCGTGCGAAACGTCTCATCCGCGACGATCGCCGCCGCCACGACTATCATTTCATTGCGTTGGCGGCGTTGCTGACGCGGCGCGAGAACCCGTAGGTAAGCCGCCGACCGCCCTCAGGCCGCACGATAGGGCCGGTAGACGGGTTTCCAGATCTTACCGTTGATCTTGGCCTCAAGCTCATCGGCACTCGATTCGGGCGCATGGCCCTGTTCCTGAGCTTCGCGCGCCACGGCGACCGCGATGTCGCGGCTGACCTTTTGGATGTCTTCCAGGTGCGCCAGCAGCGAGCCGTTGGGATCGGACATGATCGGCGCGTCGGCGGCCAGCGCTTCGGCGGCGGCCATCATCATCTCGTTGCTGATCCGTTTGGCGCCACTGGCCAAAACGCCGAGGCCAAGACCCGGGAAGACATAGACGTTGTTCGACTGGGCGATTTCGTAGGTCTTGCCCTTGTGATCGACCGGATCGAACGGGCTGCCGGTCGCCACCAATGCTTTGCCGTCGGTCCACTTGATGATGTCTTCGGGCGCTGCCTCGGTGCGCGACGTCGGGTTGGACATAGGGAAGACAATAGGCCGTTCGGTGTACTTCGCCATCTTTCGGATGATCGATTCCGTGAACGTATTGGGCTGGCCGCTGACACCGATCAGCACGGTCGGTTTGGCATTGTCGATGACATCTTCCAGCGAGATCGTCTCGCCCTCAGATGCCCAGCCGGCGACCTTGTCTTTCGGTTGTACCAGCGGCTTCTGAATATCCAACAGGCCGGTCATGCCGTCATGCAGGAGGCCCTGGCGGTCGACCATGAAAAAGCGCTCGGCTGCTTCCTTCTCCGACAGACCGTTGCGCACCATGCCGCGATGGATCTGCTGGGCGATGCCGCAGCCGGCGGAACCGGCGCCCAGAAAGGCGACACGCATGTCCGTGACCTTTGACCCGGCCGCCTGAACAGCCGCAAGCAAGGTGCCATAGGCGACCGCCGCGGTGCCTTGAATATCGTCGTTAAAGGTCAGCAGGCGGTCGCGGTAACGCTCCAGGATCGGCGCGGCATGCTGCTGCGCGAAATCCTCCCATTGCAGCAGGACCTTGGGATAGCGCGCCTCGATGCTCTGCACGAACAGGTCGACGAAGTCGTCATAGTCCTGGCCGCTGATGCGTTCGTTGCGCCAACCGATGTAAAGCGGGTCGTTCAGGCGCTCCTCGTTGTTGGTGCCGACGTCGAGCACGATCGGCAACGTGGTTGCCGGGTCGATGCCGCCGCAGGCCGTATAGAGCGACAGCTTGCCGATCGGGATGCCCAAACCGCCGGCGCCCTGGTCGCCCAAGCCCAGAATACGCTCACCATCGGTGACGACGATCGCCTCGACGTTGTCGAGTGGGGCGTTCTCCATGATCTTGTGCATGACGTTGCGCCGCGGATAGGGCACGAACAAGCCGCGCGGGCGCCGGTAGATCTCGCTGAAGCGCTGACACGCCTGACCGACCGTCGGCGTATAGACCAGGGGCAGCATTTCGGTGATGTAGCGGCCGATCAGCGCATAGAACAGCGTCTCGTTGGTGTCTTGAAGTTGGCGCAGGTAGATGTGCTTGCCCATCGGCGTGTTCTTGGTGCCGACGGCTTGGTAGGCGCGCTGGATCTGACTTTCGAGATCTTCGATGTGTGGCGGCAGCAGGCCGAACAGACCGAGCTCGTCACGCTCTTCATAGGTAAACGCGGTCGCCTTGTTCAGCAGCGGGTTATGAAGCAGTGCGCTTCCGCGCCGCTTTACATCAATCGCACCGGACCCCGACATACTCTACCTCCCGACGGTTCGCATCAGTTTGACCCGAAATGACATTCACAGCCACCTTTGCCCATGACATAGTTCGATAACAGTCGTTTTGACGGAGGCTGTCATGGACGTCACGACGCTGACAGGTGCGCTGGGAGCGCGGGTCGACGGTGTCGATCTGGCCAAACCCATGGACGACCGTTTGTTCAAAGCCGTGCAGCAGGCCTTCGGCGACCATCTGGTTCTGTTGTTCCCCAATCAATCTCTGTCGCCCGCCGAACAGGTTGCCTTTACCTCACGGTTTGGGGCCGTCGAGCCTCATCCGCTGCGGTCGCGCCGCGGGGCCGAAGGATTCCCAGAGGTCCTGGTGATCGAGAACCAGCCGGGCAAACCCGGCGCGCGCAACGATGAATGGCACAGCGATATCACGTGTTCGGAGAAACCGCCGGCGCTCTCGGTCCTGCAGGCGCTGACGGTGACCGAAGGGCGCGGCGCCACCATGTTCTGCAACATGTACCGGGCCTACGAAACGTTGTCGGACGGCATGCGCGCCATGCTTGACCGGCTCAACGCGCTTCACAGCGCTGAATCCCTGGTCGCGCGCAACAACGAGCCGGGCACCGACGCGCTGCCGATCCTTAAGACGCCGCCACCGGCCAGCCATCCCGTGGTGCGCCGCCATCCGGTAACGGGACGTCGCGCCCTGTTCGTCAACCCCAGCTTCACCATAGCGTTCGAGGGCATGAGCCGGGAGGAAAGCGCGCCGCTTCTGGCCTTCCTCTACGACCATGCGACCCGGCCGGAGAACGTGTTCCGTCATGCCTGGAGCCAGGGCGACGTTTTGATGTGGGATAACCGCTGTGCCATGCATTATGGGGTTCACGACTACGACGAGACCATGCCGCGGCTGATGCACCGCACGACCGCGGCGGGTGATCGTCCGGTCTTCGCTGAGGCTCAGGCCGTCGCCTGAGCCACGACCGCGCCGTCGCGCAATGCCAGCACCGTACCTTCGTCGACCGGCACCCAATTCTCGCCGGTCAAGGGCACGCTCGCCAACAGCGTGACCGACTGATCGTTATCGTCGGTGCTTACGCTGATGCCGCCGCCGGACACTTCAATACCTTCGCCGCCGCAGGTACGCGTCAACCTATGCAAGCCGATGCCGGTCGATCCGTCGTCTTGATGGCGGATATGGCTGTGGGCGAACAGGACGTCGCCGTCGGCGTACAGGAAATTCGCGCGGCCGACGCTGCGCAGTTCGCCGGCAAAGTTGGCGACTTCGTCCAGTCGGGCCTCCAGGGCCGGCACGCCATCAGCGTCGCGCCACAGCTTGCGCATGCGTGCCAGAAGCGAGCAAAAAACATACTCAGAGTCGGTGCTGCCGACCGGATGGTAGCTATCAAGCGGAAAGCGGGAATCGCCCATCGCGCCGTCAACAACACCGTTATGGGCAAAGACATGCATGCGCCCGCCCAGCTCGCGGCTGAACGGATGGGTGTTGTAAAGCGCGACGTGGCCGGTGGTCGCGTAGCGGATATGGCTGATCACGGTCGCACTGACCAGGCCCTGCTCTTCGACGAAACGGACCCAGACGCTGCTGCTTGCTTGGTGCGTGTCCTTGATCAGCCGGATGTCGCCTTCCTCGTAATAGGCAATGCCCCAGCCATCGCGGTGGGGTCCGGTTTGCCCGCCATGTTCGGCGAAGGTATCCAGCGACAGGTTGACGTTGGCCGGTTGACGGCTCGATTTGGCGAACAGCTCACACATGGGTCATGAGGTCCCTCGGGTCGTGTCGCTAGAAACGCTCGGCGCTCGCATTCGACCAGTAGCGGTCGAATGGCTGCGGAAGGGCGCCGCCCAGCATCGCCTCCGGCTCCAGCCAAGGATAGATCTCGGCATAGGACCGGGCCGTGCTGTCGTTGCCACGCAGGAAGATATGTCCCGGCGTCAGATCTCCAGGCTGCTCTATGCCCATGGCGCCAAGCAGGGCCAGAAAACTCTCGATGGTTTTTTCGTGATACCGCGCGACCGTGTAACGCTTTTTATCGATGTCGATGGCCTTGTAACGCTCGGGGTCTTGCGTCGCGACGCCCGTCGGACATCTGTTGGTGTGGCAGCGGAGCGCCTGAATACAGCCGACCGTGAACATGAACGGCCGTGCGACATTGCAGGTGTCGGCACCCAACGCCATTTTGACAACCATATCGAAACCGGTGGCGACCTTGCCGCTGGCGCCGATCCGGATCTTGTCGCGCAGACCGGCGCCGACCAGGCTGGTATGGACAAAGGAAAGCCCTTCGTTGATCGGCAGGCCGAGCGAGTTCGAGAACTCCAGGGGGGCTGCGCCGGTGCCGCCCTCTGATCCGTCGACAACGATGAAATCGGGTGTGATGCCGGTCTTCAACATGCCTTTGACGATACTCAGGAACTCGCTGCGCCGACCGATGCACAGTTTGAACCCCGCGGGTTTGCCGCCGGAGAGTTCGCGCAATTGCGCGACGAATTCCATCATTTCGCAAGGGTTTGAATAGGCCGTGTGGGCCGGCGGCGAGATGCAGTCCTGGCCCATCGGCACGCCACGTATTCTCGATATCTCCTCGCTGATCTTGGGTGCTGGCAACACGCCGCCGTGAGACGGCTTGGCGCCCTGGCTGACCTTGATCTCGACCATCTTGACGTGGTCGTGGCTGGCCTTGTCGCCGAACTGTTCGGGATCGAAGTTGCCGTCGGCCGTGCGACAGCCGAAGTAGCCCGTGCCAATCTCCCACACGATGTCGCCGCCGCCTTCCAGATGATGCGGTGTCAGGCCGCCTTCGCCGGTGTCTTGATAAAAGCCGCCGAGGGCGGCGCCGCGGTTCATGGCGATGACCGCGTTGCGCGAAAGCGCGCCATAGCTCATCGCCGACACGTTCAGCCGCGACGCGTTATAGGGCTGGCTGCAGTCGGGACCCACAACGACACGCGCCACATCCTGTGCCGGCTCTTTCGGCGACAACGAGTGCATGGCGAACTCGATGCCTGACGACAGCAGGTCGTGTTGGGTGCCGAACGGCTGGATACCGTCGCCGCCGTGGGCACGCGCGTGAATGACTTCGCGGGTCTCGCGCGGATATGGCCGGCCGGACAGGTTGCTGGCGACGAAGTACTGCTGAATTTCCGGGCGGATGAATTCGGCGAGATAACGGATGTGGCCGATCACCGGATAGTTGCGCAGGACATTGTGGACGCCGTGAGTCGCGTCATAGACACCGAGCAGAAAGAGCGGCACCAAAATGAGCAGTGACCAAAGAACCGGCGGCCACACGATCGCCCACAGCGCGACCGCAACGAACAACACGATGGAGACGATGTAAAAACCCTGTCTGACGGTCACGTTCCGGTCAACTCCCCCATGTTGTCTTCATCGCATCGAAACGGCCGCGTCATGCGGCGGCGTCTGATGCAACGACGATCACGAAAACCGCCGCTCAGTAGCGCAGCACACCCTGTTCTAGGACGTCGGTCGCGTCGCCGGCGTAACGGGTATTCTCGCGGTTCTCTTGTTTCTTAATGCCCTGGCTTCGATAGATCTCGATCCTCGGGTCGATCGGACGACTGTCGTGGGCGGTCAGCCAAAGACGCAACAACATGCGGCCGGTTTCGGGGCCTGGGCGATCCTCGAAGCCGGTGCGCGCGTGCAGCACCGTATAGTTGTTGGCGAAACAAAGCTGGCCCGGCGGCATCATGAACTCGACCTTCATGTCGTCACGCTGCGCGGTGTCGTCGAAAAATTCCAACGCCTCACGCTCGAAGTCGCCGATCTCTTCACCAAGTTCCTCATAGGCCATGTAGATATAGCCGGCGATGTAGCGCGTGCTAACCACACCGTCGCGATGGCACAGCACCGGCACCTCGTGTGGTGTCACCGGTTCTTCGCCGGGTGCTTGTTCGCCGAAACGATGATAACGGAAACCGCGATAGAGCGGTTCCAGCAGGTCGGGCCGGGCCTTCAGGATCTCGTTATGGACGGCGAGCGCGCTGGCGTATTGCGACAGCCCGCCTTCATCGGCCGGCCGGATCGACAACATGCCCAGGATGCCGCAGCCGTCGGTGTGCAGGGTGAGCGGCATGCTGTTGCGGTAGGCGCGCTCCTTCGGGTCCTTGCCGCCGACATTGATGACATGCCCCAGCCTGTCGCCCATGACCGACTGCGATACGCCGGTGCCGAAATGGGTGCCGATGCCCCAATAGACGATCTCGGTTTTAGACAACGGCCAGTCCTCGACCGGCAACCGGTCGATCAGCACCAGGCCGCGGCCATCGATGATCTCGCGGTAGATATCGGCGAGGTCGTCGGCAATGGCCGGCACCTCGAAGTGCTCCCGCTCGACTTGATCGAGACTAAGGCCGGCGCGATCGATCGCCCGCCATGCTTCCTCAAAGGCGTCGATGTGCCGTTGGTCGAACCGGAGCGTGATGTCGTCCAGGCTCGAAAAATCACTGGCCTTCCAGGCCGCCGGATGGTCGACCGGTTCGAGATAGGCGTGTCCCACGCGATCGCCTCCCTCAGGCGTTGTTGGCGCTTCGTTCAATCAAGTCTAGCCGCAACAGGCGCGGTCGCGCCATGGGTGCTTTGTCAGGCGCCCGCTCCGCGCTAGGTTCACCATCTGGGAACCGGGGAGGGCGCGTTGATCACCGTCTATGGCTTGAAGAACTGCGATACCTGCAAAAAAGCGCTGGCGTGGCTCAAGACCGAGGGCATTGATCATCAATTCCGCGATGTCCGCGCGGACGGCCTGGACGCCGGTGACGTCAAAGCCTGGGTCAGCGAGCTGGGCAGCGATGTTCTGGTCAACACGCGCGGCACAACCTGGCGCGGTCTTGATGCGGCCGACAAGGCGGATATGGACGATGCCAAGGCGGCGGCGCTTATCCTCGCCCATCCGGCGTTGATGAAGCGTCCCGTTTTTGATCTGGGGGATCGCCGTCTGGTCGGCTTCAAGGACGCCCAGAAAGAGGCGCTTCAGGCGCTGGCATAGGCCAGCGGCAGGGCGGTCGTGTACTTGATGCGCTCCATGGCGAACATGGAGCTGACATCGAAGAACCGCACCTTGGCGATCAACGACTTGTAGACCCGGTCGTAACCCTGGATGTCGGGGACAACCACCTTCAGCAGGTAATCGATATCGCCCGCCATGCGATAGATCTCGACGACCTCCGGCACATCCGCGACCTCGCGGGCAAAGTCCGTCAGCCATTCCGCGTTATGCTGGTCCGTCTTGATGGCGACGAACACCGTGATGCCGACATTGACCTTGTTGGGGTCCAGAAGCGCCACGCGCCCGGTGATAAAGCCGTCCCGCTCGAGCCGCTGAATGCGGCGCCAGCACGGTGTGGTCGATAGATTGACGGCTTCGGCAATCTGCGCGAGCGACAGACTGGCATCCGCCTGCAACAGCTCAAGTATCTCAATATCCTTGGTGTTAAGGGAAGTTTTTTCCTGCATGGCCAAATCTCATAGAATGAATTGCTCAAACCTCTACCAATGACCTTATGATTGGCAAGCTTTTTTCTCGCGCGGACGGTTACGATTCCGCCCGTCCTGAAGACCCTGAATCGGGTCGGGGACATAGGTGAGGCGGCGTCAACAACGGTGAGCATGGTTCGATGATTTCTCTTTTCACTCGGCATCCCGAATCGGTCGGCGAGACCTATTTCGAGCACATGGGCATGGCCTCCAGCTTCGGCCTGAAGATGCTGGCGGCAGGATGCTGCTGTCTGCTTCACGGCCTGTTTCCTTTTCTGTTCGTCAAGACCGGCAGCACGGCTATTGCCGACCTCCATCACCGCATGGTGACGCACCGCAGGCGCGATGATGCGCCGTCGGCGGAACAGACTGTTCGGATCAGCCGCCCGGCTTGGTGAACGCCGGCCCCGCTAAGGGGCGGGGTTATCCAAGAGTCGGAATTTGATTGGCAGTGCGTGCGCGCGCTGGCAACGTCTCGCCGGTTTCTTCTGGCGAGGTTCTGATGGCGCGCATGGCGGTCGATATCGGCGGCACGTTTACCGATGTCGCGATTGAGAAGGACGACGGCGGTCTGATCACCGCCAAGGTTCCGACGACACCGGCAGCGCCGGAAACCGGTGTGATGGACGGCGTCCTGTTGGCGCTGTCCGACGCCGGCCTCAAGCCAGGCGCTATCGACCACGTCATTCACGGCACGACCCTGGCCACCAACGCGCTGATCGAACGCAAAGGCGCGGTGACCGCGCTTGTCGTGACGGAAGGTTTCCGCGACACCCTGGCGATCGCCTATGAGAGCCGGTACGACCAGTACGACGTCTTTCTTGAAAAGCCGGCGCCGGTCGTGCCGCGTTACCTGACTTTGCCGGTCGGCGAACGCCTCAACATTCACGGCGAGGTGCTCGATCCACTCGACGAGACGGCGCTTGCCGGTGTTCTCGAAACCATCGACGAACATCAGGTCGAGGCGGTGGCGATCGGCTTTCTACATGCTTACGCCAACCCAGCGCACGAGCGCCGCTTTGCCGATCTTCTACGTGACGCCAGACCGGATCTCTATCTGACGCTATCGTCGGAAGTCTGTCCGGAGATGCGCGAATACGAACGCCTCTCGACGGCGGCCTGCAACGCCTATGTCCAGCCGCTGATGGCCCGCTACCTCGGCGCGTTGAACGACGCCTTGGCCAAGGCCGGGTTTGACGCGCCACTCTTGATGATGACATCGGGCGGTGGCCTGTGCGCGTTGCAGACGGCCACGCGATTTCCCATACGCCTGGTCGAGTCGGGCCCCAGCGGCGGCGCGATCCTGTCGGCGACCGTTGCGGCGCAGCGCGGTGACCGGGAAGTCCTTTCCTATGACATGGGCGGCACGACGGCGAAGATCTGTCTGATCGACGACTACACGCCACAGACCGCGCGCCGCTTCGAGATCGCACGCGCCGCGCGATTCATGAAGGGCAGCGGCACGCCGGTGCGCATTCCCGTCATCGAGATGATCGAGATCGGCGCCGGCGGCGGTTCGATCGCCCATGTCGACGAACTCCAGCGTATTGCCGTCGGACCGGAGAGCGCGGGTTCGGAGCCGGGACCGGCCTGCTACACCCGGGGTGGCTTGCGCCCGACTGTCACCGATGGTGATCTGCTGTTGGGGCGCCTTGACGCCGACCGCTTTGCCGATGGACGCATGAAGCTCGACACCGGCCTGGCGCAGGACGCCGTCGGCCGCGATGTCGGCGCCCCCTTGGGCCTCGATGCGCCGCTTGCCGCGCACGGTCTTTCCGAGGTCGTTGATGAAAGCATGGCGAACGCCGCACGGGTGCACGCGGTCGAGCGCGGCAAGGAACTGCGGCAGCGCACCTTGATCGCGTTCGGTGGTGCCGGTCCGCTGCATGCCGCCCGGCTCGCCGAAAAACTCGACCTCGCCCGCATCGTCGTGCCGGAGAGTCCCGGCGTCGGCTCGGCGGTCGGTTTTCTGATGGCGCCGGTTGCCTATGAGGTCGTCAAAAGCCACTACATGACACTTGACGGTTTTGACGCCGCCGCGGTGACGGCGTTGTTCGACGACCTTGCGGCCGAAGCCCGCGACGTTGTTGGGCAAGCGGTCAAGGACGTACCGCTTGACGAGCGGCGCACCTGTTTCATGCGCTATCTCGGTCAGGGTCACGAGATCGAGGTCGAGGTGCCGGCGCGCCCGCTGACCGTCGACGACCGCGACGCGATCCGCGCTGCCTATGACGAAACCTACACCCGTATGTACGGGCGCACGGTGCCGGCGATGGATATCGAAGTGTTGAGCTGGACGCTGACCTTGACCGCCAAAGGCCAGGGTCTTGAAGCGTCGCTGGACGAGATCGCCGATCACGACGCCGTCGCTGCCGGATCACGCCGGTTGTTCGATGGCTATGCCGGAGACTTCGTCGAGGCGCCGGTCTTCGATCGGGCCGCACTCAAGCCAGGGGCACGGTTCCGTGGCCCGTGCGTCGTGACCGAAGGTCAGACCTCGACGGTCGTGACATCGCGCTTCACCGGACGCATCGACGGCCACCGCCATATCGTGCTGGAGCAAATCCAGGAGGCTGCGGAATGAGCGACGCGCTTGACCGGATCAACCGGCAGATCATGTGGGACCGCTTGCAGGCGGTCGTTGAGGAGCAGGGTCAGACCCTGACCCGCGCGGCGTTCAGCCCGATCGTCCGGGAATGCGGCGATATCTCCGCCGGCATCTTCGATCTGGACGGCCTGATGATCGCACAGGCGGTCACCGGCACGCCCGGGCACATCAACACCATGGCCGCCTCGGTCGGCCACTTCATCAAACACTTTCGGCCGCAGACCATGCGTCCCGGCGATATCTACATGACCAACGATCCCTGGATGGGCTCGGGTCATTTGAACGACTTTGTGCTGGTGCGCCCTTGTTTCCTGGACGATCGGTTGATCGGCTACAACTCCTGCACCTCCCACCTGATCGACCTGGGCGGGCGCGGCACCGGACCGGAAGGCCGCGACGTGCATGAGGAGGGGCTCTATATTCCCATGGTCAAGCTGGTCGATCAGGGCGCGATCAACGAGACCCTGATGGATATCGTGCGCGCCAACAGCCGCATGCCGGTACAGAACGAAGGTGACGTCTATGCCCTGATCGCCTGCGCGGAAGTCGGCGAAGAGCGCCTGATCGCCATGATGCGTGAGTTCGCCATCGATGGCCTGGACGATCTGGGCCGGCACATTCTCAAGACGTCGGAAGACGCAACGCGTAGACGCATCGCCGAACTGCCGGACGGTGTCTGGGATCACGAGCTTAGACTCGATGGCTACGATTTCGAGATCGCCCTGAAGGCGCGGCTCGCCATCGAGGGCGATACGCTGACTGTCGACTTTACCGGGACATCGCCAGCCTCGCGCTTCGGCATCAATGTGCCGATTACCTATGCCCAGGCCTATACGGTGTTTGGGCTCAAATGCATCATCGCACCGGACATCCCGAACAACGCCGGTGCGCTCGCGCCCTTCATCGTGACGGCGCCGGAAGGGTCGATCCTTAATCCGCTGAAACCAGCGCCGGTCTCCCAGCGCCATGTCATCGGCCAGCTTCTGCCCGACACCGTGTTCGGCTGCCTCGACCAGGCGATGCCGGGCCGCGTGCCGGCTGAAGGCACGGGCTGTCTGTGGAGCATGGTGATGCGCAGCACGATCGGCAGCCAGGCCGATGGCAACGCGCCGGCGTTCATGATCGAGCCGGTGCACAACGGGGGTACCGGCGGTCGTCCGTCGAGCGACGGCCTGTCGGCGACGGCTTACCCGTCGGGCGTCATGGGAAGCCAGGTCGAGCTGACCGAGAGCACGTGTCCGCTCATCATTCGGCGACGCGAGCTGCGGCCGGACTCCGCCGGCGACGGTGCGTACCGCGGCGGCTTTGGCCAGATTCTGGAAATCGAACACAGCGCCGGCGCGCCGTTCATGCTGGGCTCCGCCGTCGAGCGCGTCACCTATCCGCCGCGCGGCCGCCATGGCGGCCACGATGGCGCCGCCGGCGAGTTGTGGCTGGCGTCCGGAGCGGCGCTGCCGGCCAAGGGCGAGAAGGAAATCCCCGCCGGCGATCGCCTGATCATCAAGACACCCGGCGGTGGCGGTTACGGCGATCCCGCCAGGCGAGACGCCGCGTTGCGTGACGCCGACCGGCGCGATGGTTTGGTGACAGCAAAACAGAACTAGACCTTACGCCAGTCGGTTGTCACCTAGCGGTTCACCCACCGGTCGTGAAGGTCGTACATCTGCATGGCGAGCGGCACGAACCATGTGTTGTTGGTCAAGAACGAGAGGTTCGGGAAGTCACGGTCGCTGAAAATCGTTCGGCCCTTCTCCAGACCCATCACCTGCCAGGCCACCTTGTGGCCCAGATAGGTTCCCATGGGCATCCCGACGAACGAATAGCCGGTGGCATAGTAGACACCCTTTTGGTGGATTAGTTTCGGCAGACGATCGACGGGCGCGGAGCACCATCCGGTCCAAAAGCGCCCAAGCTGGATGTCGCCAAGCTGCGGGAACACCCCGACGAACTGATGGCGTAGCTTTCGTGCCTTGGCTTCCAGGGTGTCTTCTTCCGTACCGGTCAAGCCTGACATCAAGATGCGCCGGCCATCGGGTGCGACCTGGATCGCCGTGGTGTTGAAGTTGTAGTCCAGATAGGTCCGCCGGTTGGGCATCAACGTGTCGAGTTGGTTTTCGCTTAACTCTTCCGTCGCCATGGCAAAGGCATGAAACGGGATCAAACGTGATCGCAGCCAATTGAGGTCCGAACCCGTATAGCCGTTCGTGGCGACGATGACGTCGCGCGCACGTATCCGGCCATGGGACGTTTCGATGTCGAGCCAACCGTCCGCATCGGGCTCGCCGATAAGGTCGACCTTGGTATGCGGGTGCACCTCCGCACCGCTTTCCATGGCGCGGTCAAGCAGGCCCGCGTGATACTTGCCGGGGTGGAAACTGCCGAGGTCCGGTACGTAAATGGCGCCAATGAAGTCCTCTGACCCGTTGAACTCGCCCAGCAACGCGTCGCGATCCAACACCTCGAAACGCTGACCGAGGTGTTCCTGTTTCAACGTGTACTCATTGACGATGTCGTCAAACTGGCGTTTCGAACGGGCAAGAAAAACCCGACCGCAGGCGCGATAGTGGCAGTCGATCTTTTCTGCCTCCACCGTCCGGCTCACGCTCTCGAACGCTTCGCGTGCTTCCAGATAGTAGGCCTTGGCCTGCGCCAGGCCGCGCCGTTTGATCAGGTCACCGAAGCTGCGCTTGAGTGCGCTTCCGACAAAGCCCATGTTGCGCGTGCTGGCGCCATAACCGGCGTCTTCGGCATCCAACACCGCGACATGGCGACCGCCGCGTGCGAGCTCGCGCGCCGCGTTCAGACCCGTGACGCCCGAACCGACGATGACGACATCAGCCCGCTCGGGCAATGGTTGGACACCGAGCTGCGGCCGTGGCGCCGCGTCCCACCAATACGGCGCCTGTTTATAGTCTGGCGCGAAGATATCCGATGCGGCGCTCATGACGGGAAGCCTCCGACCGCTCCATACCGATGGCAAGGATAACACTCTGGGCGACCACGCCAACCCGATGGGCTGGACCGCTGCGCTGTGTGGTCCTAGCTTGTTCCGAGGGTTGCCGTAGGTGGATCGCGTGATGATGGGCCAATCGAGGCAAGGTGCCGGGCGTGCAACGCGGCGGTGGATTGGATCGACAGTCTTCGTTCTGACGGTCTATGCGATCCTGGAAACGGCGCATGCGCGAGACCTCTGTGCCGACATCAATGATTTGATCGAACAGTCGCGATCGCAATTTGCCGAGATTGCCGCGGAAGCGAGTGACGAGACCGGCGATCACGTGGCAACGCGGGTGCTGGCCGACGCCACCTATTGCCGTATCACCGCATCATCCGAAGACAGTGCGTACTACTGTGCTTGGGCCTTTCCTTATCGCGCCGAGATCGCGGCCGAGACGTTCGACCAGCTCGCGCTCGGTATCGGTGAGTGTGTGGGCCCACATGCGACCGTCCATGGGGACCAGGGCGTTAATCACCCGGACTTCTATGACGTACGCCGTTTTCGGACCGAGGCGGCAGACGTGAGTGTCTCGATCAAAGACAAGGTCGCTTTGGACGCAACGTACGTGTTCGTCCGCGTCCATGGCCGGACCGACGGCTGACCGTCGCGAACGGTTTTCTCAAAGGATGTCAGCCTGATGACGGGTTTGGTCCTGGCGTGATAGGCTAAGTCCGCCGCAAGAAAAACAACAATGACCGGCGACATACCAAGGGGGAGAAAGCCATGTCTCACAAGTATTCAGGTGGTTGTGATCACGTCCACACCCACGCGGACAGCGATCCCATCGATAATCACACGTGCCACTGTTCCGTCTGCAAAGGCGTGACCGGTCAGGACACGACCCATGTGGTGTTCTTTAAGCACGGCGACGTTGCCGTCGACAACCTTGATGGCCTGAACCGTCAGCCGTTCAACGCCAACAACCCGGACGGCCCGCTGGAGCTGTGCACCTGCGCTGACTGCGGCGCGCCGATCATGCTCGACGACAAGCAAAGCCGTATTCGCGTCATCGTGCCCAATCTGATGGGATATGACACCGACAGCATGCCGGCGACCTATCATGCGTTTTATGATCCGGCGACTGGCGCGCCGAAACCAGACGACGGCCGTCCGGTCTATGAAGGTCTTCGCCCTGACTTTGTCTGGCCAGAACCGTCCTGATACGTCCTGTTTCTAGGACCTGAACCTGCGAAGCGTCCCGCACCGGTCAATCCATGTGGGGCGCTTCGTTGCTTTTGAGGCATCACACAGGTTGGAGAGCAGACTGACCTCGTCGGTAGTCCAGAACGGGGGTCCGATGTGGTGGCGAGACATGGTTTGATGTCCCGCAGCACCACGGTGCTGGCGGCGGCTTTCCTGGTGCTATTCGTCAGTGGCGGCTCGCGCTTCGCCATCGGACTCACGTTGAAGCCGATGGCTGAGGATCTGGGTTGGAGCCGCAGCACGCTCGGCCTGACCGTCGCGGTGTTTTTCGTCGTCTCCGCCACATGTATGTTCCTGGCCGGGCGGCTCGCGGACCGCTACAGCCTGCGTTTCATCTTGGGTGGTGGGCTTGCGATCTGCGCCGTTGGCATCGGTCTGACGAGCCTTGTCACCGCGCCATGGCAGGCCTTCCTGCTATACGGCGTCATCTTCGCAATCGGTAGCGGCGCGGCGTCGCTGACGCCGATCGGGGTGATGGTCAGCCGCTGGTTCCCGGGGCGAACCGGTCTTGCCAATGCGGTGGCCATCTCCGGTATCAGTGTCGGTCAGCTGTTGATGATCGCGGTGCTCGCCGCGGTGCTCGCGCAGATTGGCTGGCGCTCGGTCTATGGCTTGCTCGGCATGGCCAACCTTCTTCTGGTGCCGGTCGTTGTCGCGGCGATCGCGACCGGCCGTGTGATCGCGGCCGATGCCGCGACATTCAGGCACGACACCGGGTTGGCGATGCGGGGTGCGCTTCGTTCGCGTCATTTCTGGCTGCTGGCGGTTGTCTACGCGATCTGTGGTTTCCAGGACTTCTTTGTTGCCACGCATGTGGTCGCCTTCGCGACGGATCGCGGCGTCGAAACCTTGTTCGCCGGCAACCTGCTCGCGCTCATGGGATTGACCGGCTTGGTCGGCGTGCTCGCGGCAGGAGCATGGAGTGATCGGTCCGGCCCCGTCTCGGCCACGCTTGCCTGCTTCGCGCTGCGGATCGTGATCTTCTGCGTGATCTTGCTCGACCAAAGCACGCCCGCCGTTGCCGCGTTCGCGTTGCTCTATGGCTCCACGTTCTTGGTGACTGCCCCGCTGACGGTAATCTTCGTGCGCGATGCATTCGGCATGAAACACCTGGGCGCGCTCAGCGGGCTCATAACGATGATCCATCACATCTGTGGCGGGCTAGGCGCTTTCGCGGGTGCGGCACTGTTCGACACCGAGGGAAACTATGATTCGGCGTTCGTGCTGATGCTGATCCTCTCTGTCGCGGCGATGGCGGTAACCTGGTGTTTGCGCGTTGCCAGACCGCCCACGCAATCGGACTAAGTCACCTCGCAGACGTGGCGCGCCACGCTCAGCTCTAGAGCGCCGCGATCGCGTCCACCAGCCGGTCGATTTCGTCCTCGCTGTTGTAGTAGTGCGGCGCGGCGCGCACCAAAGGCGGTAGCTGGCGCGTCTCAAAATCGAGGAGCGTCGATGATGGCTTCGACGTCCCAACGGCCATGTTCTCGGCCGCAAGGCGCTGCTGCACCTCTTTTGGGCTGAGCCGGTCATGGCTAAAGGTGACGATGGCGCAGCGCGTCTTCCCGACATCGTGAATGTGGACATCGGGCAAGGCTTCAAGCCGCTCGCGCAGCGGTCCGGCCAAGTCCTGGATACGTTGCCAGATGGCGTCGAGACCGATGGCGCAGGCATAGTCGACGGCGACTCCCAGCCCGATCTTGCCGGCGACATAGTTCTCCCAGTTCTCATAGCGGCGGGCGTCGCCACGGACGGTGTAGTCGTCCGGCGCCGTCCATTCGGCGCTAAGCATGTCGAGCACCGGCGGCTCGCAGCGCGTCAGCATGGTGTTGCGGGCATAGAGGAAGCCCGTGCCTCTGGGCCCGCGCAGAAACTTGCGGCCGGTCGCCGACAGGAAGTCGCAGCCGATTGCATCGACATCCAACGGCATTTGTCCGACCGACTGGCAGGCGTCGAGCAGATAGGGAATGTCGTGACGGCGCGCGACCTTGCCGATGGCGGCCGCCGGGTTGACCAGACCGCCGGAGGTCGGGACATGGGTCACGGCGATCAGCTTAACCCGGTCGTCGATCATTGCTTCCAGCGCCTCCACATCGGCCTCGCCATCCGCCGTGTTCGGGATGACGTCGATGACGATGCCGCGCCGCTTGGCGGTCTGCAGGAAGGCGATGTAGTTGGAGGCGTACTCGGCGACCACGGTCAGCACGCGGTCGCCCGGTTTCATGTCCTGGGCCAAGCCATAGAAGGCCTGGCACCAGGCGACGGTCGCATTCTCGACAACCGCGATCTCGTCGGTACCGCAGTTCAGCATGCCGGCGATGGCGTCATAGGTGTTCTGAAGCGGGCCGGAGGCTTTTCCTTTGGCCTCATATCCGCCGATCCGCGCCTCCAGATCCAGATGCGCCTTCACCGCGTCGAGCACGGGGTTCGGCATCAGGCTGGCACCTGAATTGTAGAAGTAAGCGAGGTCGGCGGTTGCGGGCGTATCGCCGCGAAGACGTTTCAGGTCCAAAGCCATGGTGATCAATCCATCAAGAGAACAATTTTGCCGGTCATGCCGCCTGCCTCGAGACGCTGTTGGGCCGCGGCGGCCTCGGTCAGCGGGAAGGTCTCGGCGACGTGCAGTCTCAGTTTGCTGTCGACCATCAGGTCCATGGCCTGATTGACGATGCCGCCCTGTTGGGCGGCGTGGGCGGTGTCGCCGATCCACATCGCCATCAGCATCATCACGTTGTGGACCGTGATGTTCCGGTTGAAGGCGTCACCGTTTTCGTTGTCTTCCGCCATGCCGGTCAGGCCGACGACACGTCCAAACGGCGCCATCGCGTGGAACGTCGCGCGCATGACATCGGCGCCAACGTTATCGAGCGCAACATCGAAGCCGCGCCCGTCGGTCCAGGCAAGCGCAGCGGCGGCAACGTCGTCGCTGCGGTAGTTAATGGTGTAGTCGGCACCCAGGCCGGCAACGAACGCGGCCTTGTCGTCGTCGCTAACAGTCGCCGCCACCTTGGCGCCCCTGAGTTTGGCAAGCTGAATGGCGACATGGCCGGTGCCGCCCGCGCCGCCATGGATCAGGCAGGTTTCGTCGGCGGCCAACTGGGCGCGTTGATAGAGCGCCTCCCAGCCGGTGATGGTGACGAGTGGCGCGGCGGCGGCCTCGATGAAGCTCACGCTTTCCGGTTTGCGCGCCAGGCTGTGCGCGGGGACCACGGCGAACTCGGCGTAGGTGCCGGGATCACCGCCGATGCCGCCGTGGCAGAACGCTACGGCCTCGCCGGGCAGAAAACCGCGAACCCGCTCGCCGACCGCTTCGATAACGCCCGCGCCATCGCTTCCCAGCACCCTCGGCTGGTCGCTCTCCAGAAAGGTGCCAGCGTTGCGCAAGTGGACGTCGGCTGGGTTGAGGCCGGCGGCTTTCAAGCGGACCAGAACATCGTGGGGACCGCGCGGCCAGCCAAGCGGCACGTCCGCCACCTGCAAAACGTCCGCGCCGCCAGTGCCGGCCGCAATCACAGCCTTCATCTTTGTCTCGGGCACGATGATCCCCATATGACCTGTTTCGATGTTTCGCGCGTATCATAGACACGCCATTTAATCCACGCGGGGACCGCCTTTGGCGAACACAACCGATCCAGCGACGGCGCCGCAAGCCGAGCAGGCGGCCAAGGCCGCGCAATCGACCAGCGGCTGGCGTACGCTGGGACGCCTGCTGCCGTACTTATGGCCGCGCAACCAGCCGGGCATGCGGCTGCGCGTGGTCACCGCCATGGTCTTCCTGGTCGCCGCCAAGGTGGCGATCATCTATGTCCCCATTTTTTATAAGGATGCTATCGATGTGCTGGCGCCGGCCGATACCGGGGTGCTGGTCGCGCTGCCGCTGGGGCTGATCCTCGCCTATGGCGCGGCGCGTGTCTTGTCGCTGGCCTTTGGCGAGCTGCGTGACGCGATCTTTGCCAAGGTCGGCCAGCGCGCCATCCGCAACGTCGCGCTCAACGTCTTCCGCCATCTGCACAAGCTCTCACTGCGATTCCATTTGGAGCGCCAGACCGGCGGTCTGTCGCGCGCAATCGAACGCGGCACCAAGGCGATCGAGCTGCTGCTGCGCTTCAGCCTGTTCAACATCATCCCGACGCTGATCGAGATCACAATGGTGTCCGTGATCCTGTGGGTGATGCTGGATTTTGCCATCGCCGCCGTCACCTTCGTCACGGTGCTCGTCTACATCGGCTACACCATGGTGGTGACGGAATGGCGCATCAAGTTCCGCCGCCAGATGAACGAGCAGGACTCAAGCGCCAATACCAAGGCGATCGACAGCCTGCTGAACTACGAGACCGTCAAGTATTTCGGCAACGAAGAACACGAGGCCCAGCGCTACGATAAGGCGCTCCAACGGTACGAAACCGCCGCGGTGCGCAACACGACCTCGCTGTCGGTGCTCAATATCGGCCAGGCCATCATCATCTCAATCGGCCTGACGCTGGTCATGATCATGTCCGGCCAGGGCATCGTCGACGGCAATCTGACGGTCGGTGATTTTGTCTTGGCCAACACCTACCTGATGCAGCTTTACCAGCCGCTCAACTTCTTCGGTTTTGTCTATCGCGAGATCAAGCAGGCGCTGATCGACATCGAGACGATGTTTCAACTGCTGGCGATCGATACGGAAATCGCCGACAAACCGGAGGCGCCGGACCTGAAGCTCGCCGGTGGCGAGGTCCGCTTTGACGATGTCGACTTCGGCTATGATCCGCGCCGCCCCATCCTGAAGGGCGTCAGTTTCACGGTTCCGCCAGGCCATTCGGTCGCCATCGTGGGGCCGTCCGGCGCCGGCAAGTCGACCATCAGCCGCCTGCTCTACCGGTTCTACGATGTCGGCGATGGCCGCATCACGATCGACGGCCAGGACATCCGTGACGTCAGCCAGGCCTCGGTGCGGCGCGCGACCGGTATCGTGCCCCAGGACACCGTGCTGTTTAACGACACCATCTACTACAACATCGCCTATGGCCGACCCGATGCGTCGCCGGCCGAGGTCGAGAGCGCCGCGCGGTTGGCGCATATTCACAACTTCATCATGGCTCTGCCCGACGGCTACCAGTCCATGGTCGGCGAGCGCGGTCTGAAACTCTCAGGCGGCGAAAAGCAGCGCGTCGCCATCGCGCGCACGATCATCAAGGATCCCTGCATCCTGTTGTTCGACGAGGCGACCAGCGCGCTCGACACCCAGACCGAACAGGAGATCCAGGCCAACCTGCGCGAACTGGCCCAGGGCCGCACGACACTGATTATCGCCCATCGCCTGTCGACCGTCGTCGATGCCGACGAGATCATCGTGCTCGACCAGGGCCAGATCGTTGAGCGTGGCACCCACGCCGACCTGCTGGTCGCCGACGGACGTTATGCGGAGATGTGGCGGCGCCAGCAGGAAGGCGCCGACAACGGCAACAACGGCAGGGCCGGGCAAACCGAGCCTGCGCCCGCCTGAGTCAACCCAGCCATGCGTGGTTAGCGCTTGTGCGATGGCGATAAACCGCGTCGGATAAGCTCCGCATAAGTTCATCCAAGCTGCCGGGGGCGCAGCAACGTGCGGGGCATTCATCTTCCCGTCTGGTTCGGGGTCGCCGACTTACCCAAGGCGATACCCTTCGCGTGGCTCTACGCGACCCAGGGCATGGCCCGCACCGTCCTGATGACCATCATCCCGTTGCGTGCGTTGGAACTGCTCGGCACCGCCCAGGAAGTCAGCATGCTCTACCTGGCGGTCAGTGCGTGCGGTCTGGCCGTCAGCCTGACGATTCCGCTTATGGTCCACCTGATCCGCCGACGCCGCGTCGTCGTCCTGGGGACGCTTGCCATGATGGCCGCCGCCGCCTTGCTGCTGAGCGATAGCCTCTTCATCTATGCGCTCGGCATGTTCTTCTATGTCGCCGGCTCGATCGCCATCGACGTCAGCTTGAACCTCTATCTGATGGATACGATCCCGCGCCGCGACTTCGCACGGTTCGAGCCGGTGCGCATCTGGTTCATGGGCGTTGCCTTCATCATCGGACCCTATCTCGGCGTCTGGCTGTGGACCAATGTCGCTTACTGGCTGCCGTCACTCCTGACCATCGTCTTCAGCATGATCCTGATGGGCGTGTTCCTTTACCTCAGACTGTCCGACAACCCGGCGATCCAGGCGGCCAAGACGCCGCCACCCAACCCGCTGCGCTTCTTCCCACGGTTCTTCCGCCAGCCGCGGCTGCGCCTGGCCTGGCTACTGGCGGTCGGGCGCTCGGCGTGGTGGGCGATGTTCTTCATCTACGCGCCCATCTATTGCGTCGAGTCGGGCCTGGGCGACGATGTCGCCGGCATGATGGCGTCCGCGGGGTCGGCCTCGGTGCTCTTGGTGCCGCTTTGGGCAAAGATCGGTCGGCGCTACGGCATTCGCGCGCTGATGCTGGCGGGGTACGCGGCCAGCGCCGTCGTTAGCGTGGTGGTCGCGGTCTTCGCCGGTTCGCCGTGGCTCGGCGTTGGCTTGCTTCTGTTCGCCGCCGTCGCGACCTCACTGATCGATGGCGCCGGCAACATGCTCTTCCTGCGCGCCGTCCATCCCCACGAGCGGCCGGAAATGACATCGGTTTTCGCGACCTTCCGCGATACCTCCCAGATGGGCCCGCCGGCCGTCTTTTCGGTCCTGCTCAAGGTCTTTGCCTTGCCGGCGGTGTTTGTCGCGGGCGGTGTCGGCATGGCGGTCATGGCGCACTACGCGCGGTTCGTGCCCAAGCGCTATTGACGATTGTGCCCTCGCGCACGTTCACTGGGATGTCTTGCGCTCGCAAGGATCCGAGCCGGCCCACTCCCCCGCCCGGCCACCCCGAGGATGCTGCCATGGGTGGCCTCGGCGAAAACGCCTTTCGGCGTTTTGCCCCGGAGGCGGGGGTGTGGGCTGGTGATGCCGGAAGAGCGAATGACAATTTCGCCCGCCATTAGACCGAGTATCCCCGCATGAACAATGTCCCCGCGCCGCGCCTGTCGATCGCCGAGATCATGAACCCCCGTTCGGTCGCGGTGATCGGTGGCTCGGAAGACCTGCGCAAGTTCGGCGCCCGGGTCCTGAACAACACCATCCAGGGCGGTTTTCCGGGGCGCATCGTGCCGGTCAATCCCAAGCGCGACACCGTGTTCGGCCTTACCGCCGTGCCCAAGGTCTCGGCGCTCGACGAACCGGTGGATGTCGCCGTGATTGCCGTGCCGCGCGGGCTGGTGCTGGACCAGCTCAAGGACTGCGCGGCGTCGGGGGTCGGTTGTTGCGTGTTGATTACCGCCGGCTTCACCGAAACCGGTGAGGAGGGCGCGCGGCTGCAGGACGAGATCAATGCCGTCGCGCGCGACGCAGGCATGCGGCTGATCGGTCCGAACTGCCTGGGTCTGATCAACACCCACGCCAAGCTCATCATGAACTCCTCGCCCTCCATGGAACTGACGGACCACGAACCCGGCGGCATCGGTTTCATCAGCCAGTCGGGCGCGCTGATGGCGACGGTCTACAATCGCGGCGTCTGCGACGGCGCGCGCTTCTCCAGCACCGTTTCCGTCGGCAATCAGGCCGATCTTGAGCTCGCCGACTTCATGGAATGGATGGCGGACGATCCGGCGACCCGTGTCATCACGCTCTATGTCGAGGGCTTCAAGAACCCCGGCCGTTTCGTCGCCGCCGCCAAACGATGCCGCGATGCCGGCAAGCCGGTCCTGATGGTGAAGGCCGGCCGGTCGGAAGAGGGCGCGCGTGTTGCCATGAGCCACACCGCAAGCCTTGCCGGTTCGTGGCGCGTGCTCCAGGCCGTTTGCCGCGATGCAGGCGTCATCGCCGTCGACGATACGGTCGCGATGATGCAGACGGCCGAAATGTTCTCGCGTCACGGCCACCCCAAAGGCGACGGCATCCTCGTCATGTCCGGGTCCGGCGGTGCAGCGGCCATTACCAGCGACCTCTTCGCCGACCGTGGTTTGAGGCTCGCAGCATTCTCAACACAAACGCGCAAGGCGCTGGAGGAAATCTACGAGCCCGTCCAGCTCGGCAATCCTCTGGATATCGGCGCGACGCGGGCGAAGGACTTCGTCAGTGTCGACGACAGCGGGCTTTCGATCGCCGCTGCCGATCCGGATGTCAGCGCCAACCTGTTGGTCATCGCGACCGCGCCGCAGCTCACCAAATCGACGGAGATCCTGGCGAAGAGCGGTAAGGTATCGGGCAAACCCACGGTTGTCGTCTTTGTACCCGGCAACGCCAGCGATGAGGGCCGCCAGATCGTCCGCGACATGGGCGTGCTGGGCTACGAGACCATCGACGAGGCACTGCGCGTGCTGCAGGGCTGGATGACGCCGAGTTCGGCGGGCCCCGAACCCGCGCGTCCCGACGGCCTTCCGACAGGCGATCCGTTCGCCGGGATCGCCGACGGCATGGTCGACGAACATCGGGTCAAGCAGGTCTTGGCGCGCTACGGCGTGCCGGTCACCCGCGAAACGCCGGCGGCAAGCATTGAGGAGGCGATGACGGCTGCCGAGGGCATCGGTTACCCGGTCGCGCTCAAGGGCTTCGGCCCCGATCTCATTCATAAGTCCGACGAGGGTGCGGTCGTGCTCAATCTGTCTGGCCACGCCGCCCTCGAAACAGCCTGGCAGGCCATGACTGCAAGTCTGGGCGTACGACTCGACGGCTGTCTTGTGAGCGAGATGGCCGACGGGATCGAGGAGGTCATCCTGGGTATCAAGCACGATGACCAGTTCGGTCCGATGGTGCTGGTCGGCCTGGGCGGCGTGCTGGCCGAAATCATCGACGACGTCGTCCTGCTGCCGGCGCCTGTCGCGCCGGAACACGTCAAGAGTCTGATGGGCGGCCTTCGCCTGTGGCCCGTCTTCGATGGCGCCCGCGGCCGCCCGAAGCTCGACGTCGATGCGATCGCCGATGCCGCCGCGCGCCTTTCCTGGCTCGCCGTCGACGCAGGCGAGCGACTCAGGGAACTCGACATCAATCCCTTGCTGGTTCGCGCACATGGTCAGGGCGCCATCGCCGTCGATGCCAGGGCGCGGCTGGAGACGTAGGCGCCATACGGCTTGCTATGGGCTGGCGAAGCGCGCGATGAAGGTATCGACGGAGCTCTGGACGATCGATTCCATGTCCTGCGCACTCACGCGCCCGCCGGAAATCACGTAGGGCCAAAAGGCGCGTGCTTTGATCAGGCCGATGTATTGTGACGTCGCATCGCCGATGTCGTCGATAGCGATGGTACCGTCGTCGCGCGCCGCCGCCATGAAATCAGTGAACACCGACATTTTGTCGGACTCCTCCTGAGCCGCCTTCGCGATCTCGGGCGCACGCATGGTTTCGCCGATCGCCATGCGGGCAAGACTCATGAAGCGCTCGGATTGCAGAAGCCGGCCTTCCGCCCGGCCGAGGTCGACCAGTTGCTCGCGCAGCGGCCGGCCGGGCACGTATGTGACGTCGACCGTCTCGCGTGCCTCTTCGAACATCAGGCTAACGATGGCGTTGAAGAGTGCTTCCTTGCTTTCAAAGTGGTTGTAGACCGTGCGTTTGGAGACGTTCGCCAGTTCGGCGATGCGGTCCATGCTCGCGCCGACGAAGCCGCGCTGCTGGAACTCTTCCACGGCGGCCTCGAGGATTTGGGCACGTTTTTTTTCGATCGGCGGCATCCGCCTTCTTCTCCTAAACGAACGAACAAATCAACAAACGGTGACAGTGTAAACTTGTGAGTTTACAAACGCCAATTCGACACTATACTACACTGTGTAGTTTACCTAAGAGAATCGTTCTTTCAGGGAGACCGACCACCATGGCGACCACGCTCACCATCAATGGAGAGGTCCGTACCGTCGATGCGGACCCGAACATGCCCCTTCTGTGGGTCTTGAGAGACGAACTGAACCTCACCGGTACCAAATTCGGCTGCGGCGTCGCCATGTGCGGTGCCTGCACGGTCCACGTGGACGGCATCGCCATGCGCTCGTGCCAGACATTCTTGAGCGATGTCGAAGGCGCGTCCGTCACGACGATCGAGGCGGCCGACGGCCCGGAAGTCGCGGCGCTGCGCCAGGCCTGGGCCGAGCTTGACGTGCCCCAGTGCGGTTACTGCCAATCGGGTCAGATCATGCAGGCGGCCGAGCTTTTGGTCATGACACCCAAGCCCAGCGACGAAGACATCGACGCGGTGATGGACGGCAACGTTTGTCGCTGCGCCACCTATCACCGCATCCGCGCCGGCATTCATCGCGCGGCCGACATTCTGGAGGGCTGAGCCATGAAGACGTTGATGCATCTGTTGTCTAACGGCGACACGAAGACGGCTGGCGGCTTGAGCCGGCGGACGTTTCTTCAGGCGAGCGGCGGCGTGACCGCCGGGCTTATCGTTGGCTTTCGCGTCTCCGATGTCAGCGCGGCGACCGGCGACGGCGCCTTCAACCCTTTTGTCCAGATCACCCCGGACGGCACGGTCACGGTGCTCTCCAAACATCTCGATAAGGGCCAGGGCACCATGAGCGGCCTGGCATCGCTGGTCGCCGAGGAGCTCGACGCCGACTGGTCGATGGTCAGGGGTGATCACGCGCCGTCAAACCCAAGTGTCTACAACAACCTGCACTGGGGCGAGATCCAGGGCACCGGCGGATCGACCGGTATTCCCAACAGCTTCATGCAGTACCGTCAGGCTGGTGCCGCGGCGCGCGCCATGCTGGTGCAGGCCGCCGCCAGAGAATGGGGCGTGCCGGCAAACGAGATCGTGGTCGAGAACGGCATCATCTCCCACCCGTCAGGCCAGTCGGCGGGCTTCGGCGACTTTGCCGTTGCCGCGTCGAACGAGACACCGCCGGCAGATCTCACGCTCAAGTCGCCGGACGCTTTTAGGTTTATCGGCAAGGCGGACCACCGCCGCGTTGACACCGCCGCCAAGAGTCGGGGTGCGCAGATCTACACCCAGGATGTGCAGCTGCCGGGCATGCTGGTCGCGCTCATCTCGCGCCCGCCCAAGTTCGGCGCCGTCGTGGAATCGTATGACGATAGCGCCGCACGTGCGATTGCCGGCGTAGAGGATGTGGTGCAGGTGCCGCAGGGCATCGCCGTATTGGCCGCCAACACGTGGACCGCGATGCAGGCGCGCGACGCCCTGGACATCACCTGGGATGACAGCAACGCCGAGATCCGCTCGACCGATGAGCTCATGACCCAATACCGCGCTCTCGCCGAACAGCCGGGTCTGGTGGCCGAAGACGCGGGCGATGCGGACGCTGCCCTGGCGGGTGCCGAGACAGTGGTCGAGGCAACCTTCGAATTTCCGTTCCTGGCGCATGCGCCGATGGAGCCGATGAACGCGGTCGCGGTTCTGAAGCCCGGCGAGTCGCTCGATATCTGGACCGGCAGCCAGCTTCCGACCCTCGATCATTCGATCGCGGCCGGCATTGCCGGACTCGAGCTCGCGCAGGTGAACATTCACACGCTCCACGCCGGCGGCTCGTTTGGGCGGCGCGCCAACCCGACATCGGACTTCGTCAACGAAGCCGTCAACATCGCCGTCGCGATCAACGGCCGTGCGCCGGTCAAGCTGATATGGAGCCGCGAGGACGATATTCGGGGCGGCTACTACCGGCCCATGTATGTGCACAAGATCCGAGCCGGACTGGACGATGCGGGCAACATTGTCGGCCTGCACCATCGCATTGTCGGCCAATCCATCCTGACGGGAACGCCGTTCGAAGCGTTCCTGATCAGGGACGGCATCGACAACACGTCGGTCGAGGGCGCGCGGGAGCTCCCCTATACGGTTGGCGCCCATCGCCTGGAGGTACACAATACCGATGCCCGCGTCCCCGTGTTGTGGTGGCGTGCCGTTGGCAGCACGCACACGGCCTATGTCGTCGAAACCATGATGGACCGGCTGGCCAACGCTGCCGGCGAAGACCCGGTCGCGTTCCGCCTTAAGCATCTGAAGAACAGCCCGCGTGAGGCGGCGGTGCTCAGCCTGGTGGCCGAGAAGGCCGGTTGGGGCGAGACCGAGTTGCCGGCGGATGTGCACCGCGGGGTGGCCGTCCACAAGTCGTTCGGTTCCTACGTCGCGCAGGTCGCGGATGTCCGTCTGCTGGATGGCGGCGGCATGAAGGTCGAGCGTGTCGTCTGCGCGATTGATTGCGGTGTCGCCGTCATGCCGGACCAGGTGGCCGCGCAGATGGAAGGCGGCATCGGTTACGGTCTCGGCGCGGTCCTGCGCAATCAGATCACGATGGTCGACGGCGAGGTGCAGGAAGCCCAATTCTACGATTACGAGCCACTTCGCATCAGCGACATGCCGCATGTCGAAACCCATATCGTGCCGTCGTCGGTAGCGCCGACCGGCGCGGGCGAGCCCGGCACGCCGCCGATCGGTCCTGCCGTCGCGAACGCAGTCTTCTGGGGGACGGGCCGTGAGCTCAACACGCTACCGTTCAGCCAAGCTGGACTGGTCTGATCGACTCGAAAGCCGGCTTGGCTGGTGTCAGGACGTGCGGCCGAAGAAGTTCATGCGGATGTCGTCGCTGAAGACCGTGCCGGGCTGGGAGTCATAGGAGAGCACCAACACCAGCCGGTCGGGGCCGGCTTCGATGGGTGTGACCCGGTGAAGCGAACGGTTGCCGTTGAACAGCGCGAGTGTGCCGGGCTCCTGGTCTTCCTGGCGAATGTCGGGCCAGCGTCCATCCATGACCTCGTCATAGACGTCGACCGCGCGGGCCTTGTCGGCCTGGCGCACGGCGGGCGCGAACTCGAAGACACCGCCGGTGCCGGCGTTCTGCAGCATCAAGGTGACGACGCCGTCATTGGGATCGAAGTGCCAGCCCAGTTCGTCGCCCGGCCCATAACCGGTCAGCATACAACCGACCATCACGTCGGCGGTCGCGTAATAGGGCATCACGCCGAAGACCGTGCCCAGAAAGTCGGTCAACGGTTGCCAGCCATAGATCTGACGAAGCGGCGACGACGTCGCCATGCGGTCGCCGCCGGTGCAGCGCACGGCGGCGCGGGTCGGCCGGTGCCAAGGGTAGAGGCCGGTCTCCTCCCCGGTTTTTATGTTTCGGATGCGCTCGTGCCAGTGACCGTCGCCGAGCAGGGTTTCGGCTTCGCCGGCGACTGACGTTACGTGCTCGGCGCGGATGAAGCCCGGCATGGTGAAGTAGCCGGGATTCTCCAGCTTTGCCTTCGCGTCGGTGACCAGGGCCTGCGCTTCCGGCGACGTGAGATCGGCGATCGGATAACGGTCGAGGTCGACAATGTCGGTGATCGGATCAGGCATAGGCGGCAATGATCTCCCGGATCTTGGCGTTCACCACCTCGGGCTTGTGGCCGCACAGCGAGAGGTGGCCGAGCCCCTCCAGCATATGAAAGTGGCCGTCGGCTGCCAACTCGGCGACTTCGCGGCCCAATTGGGGCGGCGCCTGCATGTCCTGGCTGAAGCCGAGCACATGGATCGGCACCTTACACCCCGGCAGCCGATCGCGGGTATCGAAGTCGCAGCAGGCCTGCCATTGCGCGTCCAGCATGGCGCCGTCCCGGTGCTCATAGGCCTCCGACGTTACCTGCTTCAGCTTGTTCCATAACGCCTCGTCGCCCAGCACTTCGGAGGGATACATGAAGGCGCCGTAATGGGTCATGGCGAAGTCGGGCGGCAGGTCGCCGTGCTCGCGGCGGTAGCGGATTTCCGACTCCATCCATTCGCGCGAAAAGCCGCTGGCATAGGCTTCCGTGCCCATGGGGATCGCGACCTTGACCAGGTCCGGCCAATTGATCGCGACCTCCTGGGTGATCATCGAACCCATGGAGAGGCCGGCGACGACCACCGGCGGTTCGCACACTGCCTCGATCAGCTCGGCGCAGTCGCGCGCCATGTCCAAGATCGACCACGGCGGCGGATCGATGATGCCGGTCTCGCCAACGCCGCGTGGGTCGTGGATGGTGTTGCGGCAATCGGGAAACCCTTCGACCTGCCACCGCATCTCACGGCCGCGCTGATCGCCGCCGGGGATCCAGACGATGTCGGGGCCATCGCCAGATTGTTCGTAGTAAAGGTTGGCGCCGGACGTTTTGTGGTGGGGCATGGGGTTCTTCTCCTAGTCCTGCGGCATAGCGGCGAGCACCGCGTCCCAAAGGGTTTCGGCGGCCATCTCGCCGAGTGTGATGGGGCCGAGTCGCGGGTTGTCGACTTCGCCGGTCGAGACGAGAAACAGGACGTCGCCGTCATAAAGCGTGTGAAAGGGCCGGATCATACGCCCCATGGCACTATGGATCTGGCGGCTCATCTGCTGGCGGACATAACTGTCCAGGTTCTGGTTGGTCACGATCACGGTCAGCGTCGTGTTGCCGGGACCGGCGCCGTCGGCCGCCAGATCGTCAGCCATGATCTCCGTCATCGGCCGGCGTTCGCCGGTCTCGTGATTGATGAACCCGCGCACCAGCCGGCCGTCGCGGTCGAAGACGCCGCCGACCGCGTTGACGACGGAGATCGCCAGTATCCGGGTCTCGCCGATCTGCCGGAAGGCTGCACCCTGACCCGATGTCTCCCAGCCGTGGATGGTCAGGGGCGCCGCGTTGCCGACCGTGGCCGACATGCCGGCGCCGCGTGCGCCCAAGGGAAACCAGCCGGGCTGCGCGGCGGCAAGGGCTGCTTCGCCCAGCGCCTTATCCGGATAGATCGCGTTTTCGCGGTAGCCGAAGTCATAGATGATGGCGCCGGAGACGAGCGGCAGCGCATCAAAAGCGGTGTCGTGCCCGCGGGCTGCAGAGAGTGAGGCCGCGACGCCGGCGCTTGCCTCCAGTCCCAGGATCGAACCGCCGGCCAGGCAGATGGCATCGACGGAACCGTAATCGCCCACCATGCCGACGGCGCCGCCGCGCCGGTCGACATCGAGGTTGGCGGTCTGGGCGAAGCGAATGACTGTGCAACCGGTCGGACCCTCCGCATACTCCGCGACGCCGATCTCGACACCCGGAAAGTCGAAGGTGAGCCCCGGCCCTTCGGGCGGCGCTTGCGGCACAAGCTCCAGGCTGTCGTTGGAAACGGCACTCACGAAACGCTGTCATCCAGCGACTTGCTGGCCTTCTCGAAGACATCGCGCGAGAGGTTGGGTGTGCCGAGAATGCGGTCGAGCGCGCTTTTCATCAGTTGCTGGCGCGCGCTGTCGAACCGGCGCCATCGGCCCAGGGGATCGATCAGACGCGCGGCGAGCTGTGGATTCAAGGCATCGATCTCGATGATGCGGTCGGCGACGAAGCCATAGCCTGCACCGTCGGCGCGGTGGAAGCTTAAGGGGTTGCCCATGGCAAACGCGCCGACCAGGGCGCGGACCCGGTTGGGATTGCGCAGCGTGAAGTCGTCGCGCGCCATCAACGCCTGCACCTGATCAAGCGTATCGTCGCGGGTCGAGCGCGCCTGCACCGAATACCATTTGTCGACGACCAGGGCGTCGTCCTTGAAGCGGTCGTAGAAGTCGTCGAGCGCCGACTGACGCTCCGGTGTCTCCAGATCGCTCAACAGGCTCAAGGCCGCCATCCGGTCGGTCATGTTGTCGCCGTTGCGGTACTGCGTCGCCACCATGTCGAGATGACCGCCGGCAGCGAGATAACCAAGCGCGGTGTTCTTCAAGGCACGACGTCCGGCTTCCGCGGCGTCCGGGCTATAGGGCTGGTTGCTCAGGCAGGTTCGATAGGTGTCCTGCAGCGCGCCATCCAGTTCTCCGGCGATCGCCTCGCGCAGGGTCTCGCGCGCGGTGTGGATGGCTTCGACATCGACCACCTCCATCTGATCGGCGAGATACCCTTCGCCGGGCAGCAGGATCGCCTGGGCGGCGAAGGCGGGATCCAGTGTTGCGTCGTCGACGATGCTCTTGATAGCACCGATGAACGTGCCGTCGATCTCCATGTCGCGCCCGTTCTGGATCGAGGCGACGCCGCGCAGCAGAAGCCGCGTGCCGTATTGCTGGCCGGATTCCCAGCGGTTGAAGGGATCGCTGTCATGGGCCATCAGGAACGCGTCGGCCCCGTTGCCGGCATCGCTCTTGATGCGCACCGGCGCGGAAAACGCGCGGTTCATGGAAGGCACCGGACTTTCGGAAACGCCCTCGAACACGAAACTCTGTTCGGCCTCTTGCAGATGCACGACATGGCTTTCGCCCGACACGCCGTCATAGGTCGTCGTCAACGGCGCACCGCTGGCTCCAATCAGGGCGATGTCGATCGGCATGTAGAGCGGTTTCTTGTCGGGCTGGCCGGGTGTCGGCGGCGTCACCTGACTTATGGCGACCGAATAGCGGTTCGTTGCTTCGTCCCAGTGACCGATGACAGAGAGTTCCGGGGTGCCGGCCTGGGAGTACCAGAGTTTGAAGTGGGTGAAGTCGACATCGTTGGCGTCCGCCATGGCGGCGACGAAGTCGTCGCAGGTCGCGGCCGCGCCGTCATGGCGCTCGAAATAGAGGTCGAGGCCCCGGCGAAAGCCGTCACGGCCGACAATGCGTTCGATCATGCGGATGACTTCCGCGCCCTTCTCGTAGACGGTCGGCGTATAGAAGTTGTTGATTTCGATATAGCTCGCTGGGCGCACCGGGTGGGCCAGCGGGCTGGCGTCTTCGGGGAACTGCGCGGCGCGTAATGCGCGCACGTCTTCGATGCGTTTGACCGGGCGGCTCCGCATGTCCGCGGAAAACTCTTGATCGCGGAACACCGTCAGGCCTTCCTTCAAAGACAATTGGAACCAGTCGCGGCAGGTCACGCGGTCGCCGGTCCAGTTGTGAAAATACTCGTGGGCGATGACGGATTCGATGAAGGCATAGTCGGCATCGGTCGCCGTCTCGGGGCTCGCCAGCACCAGCTTCGAATTGAAGATGTTAAGGCTCTTGTTCTCCATCGCCCCCATGTTGAAGTCGCTGACCGCGACGATGTTGAAGATGTCGAGGTCGTACTCCAGGCCGAAACGTTCCTCATCCCAGCGCATGGCGCGTTTCAGTGAATCCATCGCATAGGTGCAGCGCGGCTCGTTGCCGTGCTCCGACCAGATGCGCAGGGTCACGTCCCGGCCCGACGCCGTGGTGAAACTGTCTTCCAGGCAACCTAGATCACCGGCAACAAGGGCGAAGAGATAGGACGGTTTGGGGAAGGGGTCGTGCCACACCGCGCGATGCCGCCCGCCGTCAACGTCCTCCGACGAGTGTGGATTGCCATTCGACAACAGGACGGGGTACTGCGCTTTGTCGGCGGTCATCGTGACGCGGTAGGTCGCGAGCACGTCGGGGCGGTCCTGGAAGAACGTGATGCGTCGAAACCCCTCGGCCTCGCACTGGGTGCAGAACATGCCGCTTGAGACATAGAGGCCTTCCAACGTCGTGTTATCCGCCGGCGCGATCTCAGTCTCGGTGACCAGCGTGAACCGGTCGGGTACCTCGTGCAGGGTCAGACCGTTGTCATCGTGGGCGTAGGCGGACTCGTCGAGCGGTTCGCCATCAAGCGTCAAGGACAGCAGCGGAAGTTTGTCGCCGTGCAATTCAAATGAACCACCGCCTTGGCCGTTATCGACGACCGACATGGTGGCGCGAACCCGCGTCTTGGCCGGATCGAGATCGAAATCCAGATCGACCTCCTCGATGCGATAGGCCGGCGGACGGTAATCCTCAAGACGGATCGTGCGCGGCTCTTCGGTTCTCATGCTGCGGTCTCCCGTTTGCCCTCAGGGCCTATGGTGTTCTCCATGATGCGGCGGACTCGCACCGCCGGATCGTTCTCGTCGATGGCGACGTCGGACCAGCGAATCATTTGTCCAGCGGCGATATCGTGCTTCAGCGCGACGTCCTGGGCCAGACCGATTGGAAGAAGACCTTGTTGCACGGATCGGTGCGCGGGCACCAGCTTGCCCCACACCGTCGCGCCGCCCTCGCCGTCAAGTGTTTCGCCGGTCTTCAGGTCGCGTTTGGCGACGGCGACGGCATCGCCGCGAAACGCCTGGGGCGAACCGGTGGACTCGCCGCGTACAGCGATGCTGGCGACGGAGATGCCGAGCTCCAGGCCGATCAGGTGGTAGGGTTTCCACATGGCGGCATAACGGCCGCTGGTGTCCGTCGCCAGGCCGTACTCCCGGAAACAGCGTGCGGCATAGTCGTCGCCTGCCGCCAGCGTGACATAGACACCCCAGCGCAGGTCGCCGGCGACCGGAGAACCGTCGCGCGCCAGGCTGCTGACCACCTCGACCATGCCGGATGCCGGCAACAGGCCGCCATCGGCCTGGGGTTTCAGGATCTCTGCGAGCTCGTGGCTGCCGGCAGGCGGAAAACCCAAACCATCGTCGGGCGGTGCCAGATCGGTTGCGTTGACAACCGCCGCCATCTCGATCGCCGACTTCGTGCCGTCCAGGAACGAATTGAACATCTTGGGGTTCATGCCGCCGGCCTGGGCTTCTTCCGGTGTCAGCCCGTAATGCGACCAGACCGTGTCCGGCGTCGACTGGTGATAGGCCGGCAGATACTTGGTGCCCTTGCCGGCGCAGACGATCTCGAAACCGGCCGTGCGGCCCCAATCGACGAGTTCGGCGATCAACGCCGGCTGGTCGCCATAGGCAAGCGAATAGACCAGGCCGGCGTTCCGGGCATTGCGGGCCAGCAGGGGCCCCGCCAGCACGTCGGCCTCGACGTTTACCATGATCAGATGACGGCCTTCGCGGATGGCAATCTCGCCGTGGCGAAGACCGGCGGCCGGGTGGCCGGTTGCTTCGATGACGATCTCGACGCCGTCGCGCGCGATCAGGTCCGCTGCGTCGTCCGTGAGCGCCGTCTGCGTGGCGTCCCAGCCGGCTTGAGTCATCGTCCGCCGGGCCCGGTCGACGTCCAGATCGGCGATGCCGACCAGCCTCATGCCCGGCGTGTGGCGGGCGCGGTTGAGGAACATGGCGCCGAATTTGCCGGCGCCGATCAGCGCGACGCCAACCGGGGTTTCGCGTGCCCGCATGCCGGCAAACAGGTTCAATTCCGACTCCGGAAGACCGAGGGGTGGGCATCCTGCCCGAAATCGGGGGTCGGCGTCACCCGCCCGATGAGATCGCGACGCGTAAACTAGGGGCTGGATCCGCAGTCGAAGGCGCCGGGCTCGAAAAAGTCCGGCGGGTAATGCGCGGCCGCGGTGACGATGTGGTTCTGGGTCTCGTCAAAAATCATCTCGCGCCGCCAGACTAGATCGCCGTCCGCATCGGCCAACAGGACCCGGCCCCGTTCTGGTTCGGTCATCAGGATCGCGCCGTTGTCGAGCACCTGATGGGTGCCGCGCTGCCAGGTATAGAACGAAACATCGCTGTTACCTTCGAAGGTCACTTCCCATTCGTCCGTTGCCGGATTGATGGCGATAATGCGCGACGCGCCCAACCCCATCTGGTTGTCGAACACGGAAATGCGGCCGTCGGGCAGAAAGTCGGGATCGTGCTGGCGGAACCAGGGTCCGTGCTTCCACCACTTCAGAAGCCGAGTCTCGGGGTCGATCACCGCGACCAGATTGAGCTCACGCAGGCTGATCAGAAGGTCGCCCGCTTCGAACATGGGAAAGGCGGCAGCAAGGTCTTCGGTCAACGGTTCGACGTCGTTCGAATGGAAGGCACTACCGTGATAGACGATCTGATCGGGGTCTTCGTCGGAATGAATCGAGAAGACACCGTACTGATTCTGCGCCGCGATAATGTCACGCTTGAGGTGAATGCTCTCCAGCACCTCACCGGTGTCGGCGTCCAGTTTGGTCAGGATCTCATTGACCCAGGACCAGATAACACCGTCATCGCCGTTCGCGACGACGTGATGGTAGCGACCGGGTGTCACCCAGAGCGGCTGGCCGCAGGCATCGATGCGCGCGATGACGTTGCCGTTGTCGAACGCGACAGCAATTGAGCCATCCGAAAAAGCGAGCAGACCGTGCAGCATCACGTTCTCCTGCTTCTCGCCCTCGGGGTCGAGCGCCTCGTAGTCGATCGCCCAGTGATGCAGTTCATTTCCCTGATCGTCATAGAGCGTCGCGCCTTGAAGCAGCGTGCGGTCGGGCGCAAGGCCGGCGATAAGGACCGGGCCGTCGGGAACGCTCGCCGGCTGCTCGATGCGGAAGGCAACGCGCATAGGATCGTCAGCCGGGACAAGGTGGCGGGTCGGTTCCAGCGCCAGATCGTTGCGCCAGTGTTCGGCCAGATCCATCACGGTCGCCCGCGCCTCGATGATTTGTGGTGCCGGGAAGACGCGGTAAATGACGGCAAACACGCCGAACGTGATGCACAGGATGCCGAACGACGCAATGAACGCCGATCGCAAGAAACGATCTCCTGTCATCAGCGGATGCCCGCCGCTGCGATACCCATCGATTGCCCCGGCGTCAGGCAGCGTGCCAGGAGCGCTTGATGGACATCGCGGCATCGCGCCTTGAGCGACGCCGGAACATCAGGTTCCGGCGCCACGGTTGCGGCGCGGAAGCGATAAGCCTTGGCGATCAACGCGGCCGGTTGTTCAACGGCCAGCGCGTCGGCCAGGCTCTCCAGGTATTCCAAGGGCGAAGCGCAAAGGCCGTCATAGTCGATGTGGACCAGGCGTTCGGGCGACGCCTCCAGCACCGCTTCGTAACACGCGGCCCAACAAGCAAGCCAAAAGGCCGGCTGATCCGGTGTGACGCCACATTCGTGATGCCATGTGTCGAAGCCTATCTGGCGAAGACCGGCGCCAAACTCGAAATGGCCGAGCCACGTCATGTAGCGCCGGGCAAAGGGATCATCGCTATGGATGCGGCAGAAATGACGGTGTTGGCGCAAAAGCGAGGCCGCCTGGGCCCAGGGATGGCGCACCGGAACGACAAACGTGGCGTCGGGGAAAAGCGTAGAGAGAAGGTCGAGCCGCGCGATGTTGACGTTGTTTTTTGACAGATAACGGTTTGCTGTCAGGCCGCCGGAAGCGACGATCTTTTTCATGTAGTCGCGGAAGAAACGCTCGAACGCCGGGTACCTGTCCGTGGACGACCAGGGCTGGATCCGGTCGGCTTGATAATGATCGCGCCAGAACGCCTGCCAGACGACCTCTTCGAACGCCTCGGGGCTGTCAAATCCGACGTCCATGCCGTCGCCGTGCAGGCGTTCTTTGTTCTCGCTGCGCCGTTGGAACCGCGATGCCAGCATGGGCCATAGAAGCGGGCACAGGGCGAACGGCATGTGCCGATAGGTCGCGGCGGCGAACTCCGGCAACATGTTGAGCACATCCAGCAACAATGTGGTGCCGGCGCGCGGCAGCGATGTCACGAAGACCGGCCGCTCACACTGCGTTTGTGCCAGGCGGTCTCGAAACAGGCGGCATTCGACGCTGTTCAGAGCGATCTGCAGATCGACATTCGCGAAGGCCAGGCGATAAAGAGCCCGGTCAAAGCGGCCGTAGGGAACCTCCAGCGTCATGGTCAGCGGACCACAAAGAGCGCCGTCATGGCGATCCCTGCGACCACGATGACCTCCCAGCTTTCGGCTGCGGCGATGACGCTAGCGGTGTCATAGAGGTCAAGGGCGCCGCCGGAGACGACAAACAGGATGGTCAGGCCGATCGCACACACCGACCAGAACAACAGCATGGCGAACGCGCGCAACATGGCGAGCGCGTCGCGCTGAATGCGCGTTTCCTTTTCATCGTCGCTGAGCGTGGTCGATGTCATGACGCCCGTCGCCTCACGCATGGTCGACACCACCGCAAACGAACGTTCGACAACACGCCCAAGCTTGAGCACCGCGACAAAGAGCGCGAGCGCCAACGCCAGAACCAAATAGATCATCGGGCGTCGCGCGTTTCGTTTTCTCGATTGGTGGGCTGATTGCCATGACGGCGTCGTCGCAAACGACGGATTGGGTACCAGACAAATCCGACGATCGCCAAAAGCAGCGCGGCGACCAGAGCCAGCACCGTGCCGATCGCGGTGAGACCGGCACCCGGTCCGACATAGGCAAGCGCCGGCGTCACCGGCATCAGCGCGAGAAGGGCGACGGCGACCGCGGCTGTCTGTGCAGTCGAACGGCCGAGCGTCTTTCTAGACATTGAGGACATGAGCAACCTGTCACCCGACGGTGCTGCCACGCTGCCGACGGGAACTGTCGCTGGGCACCATCGAGCCTTTTCTACAAAGGCGCGCTCAGGTCAGACAGTGGTCCAACAATTTGGCCCAATCATGACGGCATGACGGACGTTCTCGCCGCGGTTTTATTCCCATCAACCGTCGAGAAGTTTTTTGAACGCGCGACCGGCGACGCGTGCCGGGTGGGTGCCGGGTTCTGCGTCGCGGGCGACCTGGCGCACCTCGGCGATCTTTTCTTCGACCACCGGCTTGGCGTGGGTCTCCGCGAGCTCGCGCGCCTTCGCCTTGACCTTGGGATCATTGACGACGCGCCGAGCGGCGAGAGCGACTAAGCTTCGTATCAACATGGCGCTACCATAGCCCATTGCGTACTGAGATGGCACAGGTGCCGGCCATTGGCTCGTGTCCTAGAGCTGATTCACCTGTTTTGATGGAATCGCTTCGCGATGACATCTAACCATTATCCGCTCTAGATCGGCGGCACGGCGATGGCATTCGGCGCATCCGGGCCGGGCGCAAAGAACAGAAGCTGGACCAGCCTGCCGTTCTCGATGCTGTCGCCGAAACCGTCACCGCTGGAATGCCAGAACCAGGGCCGGAACAAGATGCAGCGGTTGAACTTCATCGGCAGCGTGAAATGCAGCTCCCACGCTTCGGGATCGCTCGCGTTCTCAAGGGTCAGAATGTCGGTCAAGGCATCGCGCGGCGTCGGCTTTCCATAGGTTTCCTGGGCTTCCTGATCGGTCAGCGGTGCGCGGTCGGTGCCGTAGCGGCGATTGATGAAAAAGTCCGTGCCGCCCGAAGCATGTTCGTCAAGCGTCAGATAGATAATGGCGGCCCAACAGCATCCGGGATCCACGTGGATCCGACCCCGGCGCTTATCCTCGGCCAGCGTAATGCGGGTCCGGCCATGCGCCTGTGACTTATGCACCACCTGATGGCCCAGGATCTGGCTGAACATCTCCTCATGGCCCGGCCACGCCATCGATTCCATGGAGTTGCGCCCGGGGTAATAGACCTCAGGCGGCGGGTCCGGATAGGTCATCGACAGAGCGGTCTCGCGGGCCTTATCGGGGTTGCCGAAGAAGTCGTCGATGACGAGAAACGATTGCTGCATGACTTTCCGTGTTCGTTTCGCAGGTGTTGGGGCCAGCGTGCAACGCCGGCCCCGGCCTGGCAAGAATGCTAGAGCGGATCGTCGTTTGGCGGAACCGGTTGACGGTTCCACCTAACGACGTGAATCCGCTCTCTATCTGCTCAGTCGGCCAACAGCGTGTCGACGGCGGCCATCTCGTCTGGCGTCAGGCGCCAAGCCGTCACCGCCGCGGCGTTGGCTTTGACCTGCGCGGGCTTTGTCGCGCCGCAGATCACCGTCGCGACAACGGCTTGACTGGCCAGCCAGCCGATCGCGAGCTCCAGCAGCGTGTGGCCGTGGTCCGCAGCAAAAGCGGTCAAGCGGTCAATACGATCGAAGTTCGCCTCTGACAGCATGGCCGCATAACGCGCGTCGTCGCCACCCAGGCGGTTGCCCTTGGCCGCTTTCTTCCCGCGCTTGTACTTGCCCGACAGCAGGCCCATCGCGAGCGGGAAATAGGGCATGATGCCCATACCGAAGTGGTCACATGCGGGCACCACCTCGGTCTCGATGTCGCGCTCCAAAAGGTTCCATTCGTTCTGCGCGACGATGAAGGGATGCGAGCGCGCCTCGCGTGCCAGCCAATGGGCATGGGCGATTTGCCAGCCCGCATAGTTCGAGCAGCCGGCATAGCGGATCTTGCCCTGATCGATCAGGGTGCCGAAGGTATCCAGCGTTTCCTCAATCGGCGTATGAGGATCGGGCGCGTGATGCAGATAGACGTCGATGTGGTCGGTGCCCAAGCGCTTCAGGCTGGCCTCGCACGACTTGATGATATAGCCGCGCGCGCCGCGCGGGATATCGCGCTGATCGGCGCCGCGCTTCATGCCGCATTTGGTCACGATCACCGCATCGTGGCGCTTCTTGCCCAACGCCTTGCCTAGGAACGTCTCCGACCGGCCGTCATCATACATGTCGGCGGTATCAAACAGGGTGACGCCCGAGTCGAGCGCGGCTTGGACGACCTTCTTGGCCTCCGGCTCCTCGATCCACCAGCCCAGCGTGTTGCAGCCGATACCGGCCAGCGAGACGTGCAGGCCCGACCGGCCCATGGTGCGGTATTCCATCTGATCCTCCGATTCTGGCGCGGGACTGTAGCGCCGATCGGGCGATCGGTGAACGACCGCCGGCTTGCTCTCGTCGTGCAGGCAGTCTAGGTCAAGGTCACCATGACCGGCGACCCCAACCTTCACTTCGGCCCATCCCTGCGCGCCACGATCACGACCAACCTGGACAGGTTGGACCGCATGCACCATGACGACGCCGGGCTGAAGCGCGCGGCCGTCGCCTTCGTGGTTGTCGAGGGGGAGGGCGACGAAGGCGCCTTTGTCCTGACCAGGCGTTCGAGCCGGCTCAAGCGTCACAAAGGCCAGTGGGCGCTGCCCGGTGGCCGGTTGGATCCCGGCGAGACGCCGGTTATCGCGGCGTTACGCGAGCTTTCCGAGGAGGTCGAGCTTGAGTTGACGGCCGATGCGGTCCTCGGCCTGCTTGACGACTATCCCACCCGTTCGGGCTACCTGATCACACCGGTCGTCGTGTGGGCGGGGACGGCCGCGACCATGACGGCCAATCCAGACGAGGTCGAGACGATCCATCGGATCGCGTTTCGCGATCTGTTCAGACCGGATTCGCCGGAGTTCGTGACCATCCCCGAAAGTGACCGCCCGGTCATTCGCATGCCGATTGCCGGCTCGAAGATCCATGCGCCGACCGCCGCCTTCATCTACCAGTTCCGCGAAGTCGGCCTGTGCGGCCGCAACACGCGTGTCGCCCACCTGGAGCAGCCGGTCTTCGCATGGCGCTGAGACCTTAAGCGACCTTCAGCCAGACGGACGTGTCGTGGAACAGGCCACCGCCGACCGGCGCGCCGGGATCTGATGTAATCAGCAGATTAATGCCGACACCTTCTTCGAAGGCATGGTTGGGCCAAACACTCTCGACAATCACCGTGCCACGCTGGAGACCTTCAAAGAGTTCGGTATGCAGGACGAGGCTGCCCAGGTCGTTGCCGATACGCACCCTCGTGCCGTCGCCGATACCGAGCGGCGTGGCATCGTCGGGGTGAACTTTCACCGTTGGCCGGCCTTCCTGTGCGATCGATGTCGGCGTTTCGGTGAAGCTGGAGTTCAGGAAGTGCCGCGCCGGTGCGGTGACCAGGCGAAACGGTCGTTCTTTCGTTGCCTTGTCGATGACATCCCAGTGGTCGGGCAGGCTGGGCATGCTGTCGGGTACGCCGGCAGGGCCAAACGTGTTGAGGGAATGCGTCCAGTCGGCCTTGAACCGGAAACGCCCGTCGGCATGGCCGAAACCGTTCATGAAGTGGGCCGTGTCGAAATCCGGTTGTACATCGATCCACCGATTGTCCTTCAGGGTCGCAAGACCGGGCCAGCCGGACGACGCCAGCATGTTTTCGATTAGATCCTCAGGCGTCATGGAAAATCCTGGATGGTCGTTTGCCACGCCAAGCCTTTCGGCCAAGGCGACGATGACCTCATGATTGGAGCGGCAGGCGCCCGGTGCCTCGACAACCTTCGGGCCGAACATGATGTGCTGGTGACCGCCGCCCTGATAGAGGTCGTCGTGTTCCAGGAACATGGTCGCCGGCAAGACAATGTCGGCCATCTGGGCGGTTTCGGTCATGAACTGCTCGTGTACGCAGACGAACAGGTCGTCGCGGGCGAAGCCTTGGTGCACCTTCGCCAGGTCAGGCGCCACCATCATCGGATTGGTGTTCTGGATGATCATGGCAGTCACCGGCGGACCGTCTTTCAGTGCGTCGCGGTCGCCGTCCAGGATCGGGCCGATGCGTGACTGATCGAGCACGCGTATCGACGGGTCAAGGACGTCCAGCCCCTCGTTCATGGTGCGATCCCAATGATAGATCGCGCCGTTGTTGTGAAACGCGCCGCCGCCTTCGTACTGCCAGCAGCCGGTCACGCTTGCGATGCATGTCGCTGCATGCATGGCAACCGCACCGTTGCGGCCCCGGCAAAAGCCGTAACCAAGGCGAAGAAATGTCTTCTTGGTCTTGCCGATCATATGGGCGAACGCCTCGATCTCTCGCGCCGGCACGCCGCAGATGGCTTCGGCCCATGCCGGCGTCCGGGTTGCCAGATGCGCTTCCAGTTCATCCGGCACGTCGGTGAACTGTGCCATGTAGTCGCGGTCGGCCAGATCGTCGCGAAACAGGACATGCATGACGGCACAGGCGAGCGCGGCATCGGTGCCGGGCCTGACACACAGGAAGTAATCGGCCTGTTGCGCGGTGGCGTTTTCATAGGCATCGATGACAACGATTTTCGCACCGCGTTCTTTTCGCGCGCGGATCGCGTGGGTCATCACGTTGACCTGGGTGTTGACCGCGTTGGTACCCCAGATGACGATGAGGTCGCTTTTGGCCATCTCGCGTGGATCGGGGCCACGCAAGGACCCTGTCGCGGTGATGTAACCGGACCGCGCAAGCGTCGTACAGATGGTGCTGTGCTGGCCGGCATACTTCTTGACGTGGCGTAACCGGTTGATGCCGTCACGCATCACGAAACCCATGGTGCCGGCATAGTAATAGGGCCATACGGCTTCAGAACCCGACGCCTGTTCAGCGGCAACAAATCGCTCGGCGACCTCGTCGAGCGCGTCATCCCAGGAAATGGGCTCGTAGGCACCGCTGCCCTTGTCCCCGGTGAGGCGCATGGGTTGCAGCAAACGGTCGGGATGGTGGATGCGCTCGGCATAGCGCGCGACCTTGGCGCAGATGACACCGGCCGTGTAGGTGTTGTCGCGTGCGCCGCGAATCCGGCCGATCGTGTCATCGTCGATTTTTTCGACTTCCAGAGCGCACGTACTCGGACAATCATGCGGGCAGGCGCTGAAGTGGATGTCGGGCGAAACGACGCTGGCCATGGCTTCTCCTGGGTTGCCGCGAACCTAGCGCGAATGCGGCCGATGCGCCAAGATAGGCTCCGCATCCGCAGCAGGGGGAGGCTGAACGATGAAAGCCGCATGGATTGCACTGGCCGTGCTGTTGACGGCAACACCGGCCGCTGCACAAGACTCCTTGTCGGGTACCTGGAACAGTGGCCTCGGCGGTATGACGCTGAAGTTCGACAGCACCATGGAAACCTACACCATGGAACTGCAGAACCAGACGACCTATCAGGGAGACTATACGGTCTCCGGCCAGTCGGTGACGTTCGAGAACGCCTTTGGCAGTCAGGTCTGTCCGGGGGTCAAGGGCATCTACAACTTCAACGTCCTTGCCAATTCCGTTGAGTTCCTCGTGATCGAGGATCAGTGCACCGCCCGGCGTGACCATCTGCGCGGCACCTGGACAAGCACGAGTTTGCTCTAGCCAGGGGTTGATTGAGATCCTTTTTGCCCAAGGGTGATCGATGCCGAACGAAGGCGATTCAGACCACTATTATCTGGGTGTGCATAAGGATGCGTTTCGGCGTTACCGGATGTTCAACGAGGTCAACATGCCGGGGACCGCAAGCCGTCTCGCGGATCTGCCTCTGACGACGGACATGCACGTTCTTGAGGTCGGCTGCGGAATCGGCGATACCGCGCGCCACTTCGCCCAGAACGTCGTGCCGAATGGCCACGTCACGGCCTTCGATCAAGCAAGCGATATCATCGAGATTGCCAAGAAAGAGGCACATGATGCCGGCATCAATAACATCTCGTTCGTTTGCGCTCACGCCCAGGATTTCGACTACGGCAGCAACCGTTTCGACCTCGCGCACACGCGCTATGTCCTGTCCTATTCACCGGATGCAGCAAGCATCGTCGCCAGTATCTTCGGCGCGCTGAAACCGAAGGGCATGTTCTTCGGCGAGGAGGTCGCCCAAAGCTATGTCAAACACGGCAAATCCGACTGGATCGAAAAACTCAAAGCTTGGTTTACGGCCCTGATCGAGCATGGCGGCGGAAACCCCAACTATGGTCTCGATCAGCTTCCGTCGGACATGATTTCAGCCGGCTTTGAAAACCTGCACGTCAACGGCTTCTGGCCGATGCAAGATCAGGCGGAAGTCGTTGCGATGCTTCGGCTCGCGCTGTCGAACGAGATGAGACCGAATCTGGTCGCGCTGGGCGTTGCGACCGACGACGAGATCGATGCGGTGGTCGCAGCGGCACAGGTGCCGGGGAAAGACTTCGTCGTCAGCGCCGCAGCCGCCATACAGGTGGTCGGCTACAAACCCTCAGCCTAGAGCAGATTCTGTTTTGATGGATTCGCTTCGCGATGACATTAAGACAGATGTATCTGCTCTACTCATCGATAAAGAGCGGATTCACATGGTGAGATGGGACCGTCAAGCGGCTCCATCTCACCATGATCCGCTCTAGGCAGCACAACACCTCAGCGCTTTCTCGGCTGCCCGATCGCACGCCCGGCATTGTCGGGCCGCTCAAGCTTGGTGTGGCGCGCCAGTATCTCCTGAAGTCGCTCCTGAACGTCTTCCTTGAAGATCTCAAGGCCACGCTCATTGAGATTGAAACCCAGTGCCATCACCTCGTTGGTTGCCGCCCGGTAACCGTTCTCCGCGTGGTACATCGTGTGGAACAGGCGAAAGCGTTTGGCGTCGGCGTCCAGAAGCTGGGTGGTGATGCGCAGCGGATCGCCTTCGCGTACCTCATCCAGATAGTTCACGTGCGCCTCGACCACCGCGTACTCGCTGCCATCGCGGTCCTCCAGCTTTCGATCGCCGTTGACGATGTCCCAGAAGTTGAAGGTCGCGCTGTCGCAGATCAGCACATAGTAGGCCATGTTCAGATGACCGAACTCGTCGATCCATTCCGGTCGGACGACGGTGTCATAGGTCATGAGGTCGTCGGTCATGGAGTTTCCCTGGGCAGGTTCGTGATGGCGCGGCGGGCGTTGTCATAGCCGACCAGATTGGCCGCGACAATGGGTAGCGGGCGGGCGCCGGGCTTGCCATCATGCGGCCGTCCATCACCCCGGAGAGCCCCGCCATGACCTATCTGCATTTTACCGAAGACGAGCTGGCAACACGCCGCGCGAAAACGGTCGAGGCGATGGTGGAGCGCGGGTTCGATGCGCTGCTGCTTTTTAAGCAGGAGAGCATGTACTACCTGACCGGCTACGACACCGCCGGGTACTCGTTGTTTCAGTGCTTTATGCTGTTCGCCGACGGATCGATGACGTTGGTGACGCGCTCGGCTGACCGCGAGCAGGCGGCCTATACGTCGGTCATTCCCGATGTCCGTATCTGGGTCGACCGCGGCGGGGCCAACCCGGCCGACGACGTCAAAGCGGTTCTGGAGGAGAAGGGGATCGCCGGCGGCAAGGTCGGTGTCGAGCTGCACGCCTGGTGTCTGACCGGCCAGCGCTGGGTCATGGTCGAAGGCGCGCTTGATGGGTTCTGTTCCTGGGAAGACGCCACCGACCTCGTGCAGTCGCAACGCATCGTCAAGAGCGAGAGTGAACTCGCCTATGTCCGCAAGGCCGGCGCTTTGGCCGATGCCGCGCTCAACGCGTTGCACGACGCGATCGAACCGGGCGTCGATGAAGGCCATCTCTACGCCGTCATGAACAACGCGATCTTCGAGGGCGGCGGCGACTATCCGGCCAGCCGGGGCATCATCGGCTCGGGCGATGGCGCGCTGCTGGTGCGTTACTTCACCGGGCGCGCGAAGGTTGGCGCGGACGATCAGGTGCAGCTTGAGTTCGGTGCCGCCTATCGCCATTACCACGCCTGCATCATGCGAACGGTTCTCACCGGCAAGGCCGGCGCGCGGCACCAGGCGATGCACGCGGCCGGTGTTGAAGCGCTTGCCGCCTGCCAGGATGTCGCCAAGCCCGGCGCCCTGTTCGGCGATATCTATGACGCCCATGCCCGCGTCGTCGACGCCCACGGGCTCGAAGACTTCCGTCTTAACGCCTGCGGCTATTCGCTCTCGGCGAACTATTCGCCGTCGTGGATGGAGGAGCCGATGATCTATCCGGCCAATCCGACGGTGATCGAGCCGGGCATGGTCATCTTCATGCACATGATCTTGGTCGATAGCTCAAATCGGCTTACGATGTCGCTCGGCGAAACCGGCATTGTGCATGCGGACCGTTTTGAGCCGGTTTCGGCCATGCCACACGATCTTGTGGTCAAATAGCCAAGGAACGTCGCCATGCCTGACGTACCCGCCCGCGCCATAACCGACGACGACGTCGAAAAATTCGACACTGATGGCGTTGTCTGTCTGACAGGTGCCTTGCCGCAGCATTGGGTCCAGGTTCTGGAGCAGGGCATCGACAGTGCCATGGGGTCTGCCGGACCCTACACGCGCCGCCAGTCCGATGGCGATGATCCCGGGCTCTTCTTCAGCGATTACGGCGCGTCATCGCGAGTGCCAGCCTTGATGGACTACGCGCTCCACTCGCCGGTTGCCGAGATCGCGGCGAGACTGCTTCGCTCAAGCCGGTCGAACTTCCTCTACGATGCCGTCTGGGTGAAGGAACCGGGTACGTCCAAACCGAGCGCCTGGCATCAGGACCAACCCTATTACGCGGTCGATGGACGGCAGATCTGCATTGTCTGGGCGCCGGTCGACCCGGTGCCAGAGGATGTGGTGCTGCGCTGCGTGCGGGGTTCTCACCGTTGGGGCAAGGCGTTCAAACCGCTGCGTTTCAAGGATCTTGGCGGGTACGGCCGCGCTGACGACGACGGTTACATCGAACCGCCGGATATCGACCGAGACTACGCCGACGCCATTCTCGCGCCTGCCATGGAACCGGGTGATCTGCTGGTTTTTCACGGCATGTGTATGCACGGCGCGCCGGGCAACAGTCAGGCGGTCCGTCGGCGACGGGTCGTTTCGACCACATGGGTCGGTGACGATGCCGTTTACATCGAACGTCCCGGCGAAATGGAACCCGATTTCTCCGATCGTGGGCTCAAACCGGGCGAGCCGCTGGATGCGCCGGCGTTCCCGCGGGTGTTTGAGCGGCGTTAGACGGTGTCGGCCGTCGCCATGGCCTGCGCCTCGAGAGCCATATAGTCGCGGACGATGGGCATGGCGTCGCGTTTGATCGACAGGATCAGTTGAAACACCATGTTGGAGCCGTGCAGGAAACCCAGCTCCACGGCACAGAGGTAGAACTCCCACATCCGGCAGAAGCGCTCGTCGTAGAGCTCGGCGGCTTTATCCCGGTTGGCGGTGAAGCGCTGCCGCCAATGTCGGATGGTGTAGTAATAGTGCAGGCGCAGGACTTCCATGTCGGCGACCCATAGACCGCAGCGTTCGGTCGCGGCAAAGGCTTCCGACAGTGCCGGCACATAACCGCCGGGGAAGATGTACTTGCGGATGAACGGGCTGGTCGTGCCGGGCGGCGCCATGCGACCGATACAGTGCACGAAGGCAAAACCGTCGTCGGTCAGCAGTTCCTTGATCTTGCCGAAGTATTCGTCGAAGTGGCCGACGCCGACATGTTCCATCATGCCGATCGAGGTGATGCGGTCGAACTTGCCGGTCAGCTCGCGGTAGTCGACCTCCTTAAACGCGACGCGATCGGTTATCCCGGCCTGTTCCGCCCGAGATCTCGCGGTGGCAATCTGTTCGTGAGCGACGTTGATGCCGGTGACATGCACGTCGGCGGCGCGTGCCATGTACATGGCCGCCCCACCCCAGCCTGATCCAATGTCGCAGACACGCATGCCGGGCTCAAGCTTCAGCTTGGCCGTCATGCGGCGCAGTTTGTTTTGTTGCGCCTGCTCCAGCGTGTCGTTGTCGGGATCCTCGAAGAACGCGCAGCTGTAGTTCATGTCGTCGTCGAGAAACAATTGATAGAGCTCGGTCGACAGATCGTAGTGATGTTGGGCGTGCTCGGCGGCGCGGCCCAGGGGGTTATGCTGCTGCAGGCTTCGCAAGCGCCGCCATGCCGTGCGCAGCGCCTTCTGTGCGGGATGGCCGCCAAGGCCGCTGCGGTTGACAGAAAACAGATACAGAAAGTCATAACACGTGCTGCCGTCTTCAAAGGTCAGCGTGCCGTCCATATAGGCTTCTGCCGCATTCAGTTCGGGGTTGCGGAACAGCTTTCCCGGCAGGGCGGGATCGTGAAGCCGAACCGTGACATCCGGCCCTTCGCCTTTGCCACCAAATTGATGCAAGCGACCGTCCGCGTCGTAGATCCGAAGCGTGCCGTTGCGAATGAAGCGGGTCAATAGATGAGACAGCATTCGCATAGGTCTGGTCGCCTTCTAGTGCATTTGCGATGCTGGTGCGTTGCCGGTTTCCCACCTTAGCATCGTGCCAACCCTCATGCGAAACACCACCGGGACGCGTCTTGGATCAGGAATCCGCGACTCCGAACGCTTCGATCAGGGCACTGGGTCGAATGTGGTTGGTGTCGATGTAGTGACCGCGCACTGCTGATCCGTCATCGGCCGTTGTCACGCTGTTGATGTCGATCAGGCGTGCGCCCCGTTCTTGGGTCACCGAACGCAGCCGCTCGTTGAAGCGCTTGATAACATAAAGAAAGAGGTTGCGGACCTCGCCCTCCACCAAGCTCATGTTGACATTGCTCATGGGCGGGCTTTGGAACCAGACGGTGTGGCCGCGCTTGGCCCCTTCGCTCAACATGAAATCGACGTAACGTTCGACTAGGTCATCGACCAGCGCGTCGCGATCGAGGTTCGGATCCTTGCGCAGCGCGCGCACCATGCCTTCCTTCAGGCGGCAGTCGAGCTCGCCGAACACGGCGACGACCGTTGCGCCATCGGGAATACGCGCCAAGGCGAGATCGAAGCCGCCGCGGTAGGGGCTCGGCGCCTCGCGAATGAGGTGCCAGGCTTTGCAGCCGAACACCAGATGGCTCCGCAATCGAGTCGGTACGCCGTCGACCGGCAACACCAGATTGGCCGAAGACAGGGTGTGGCTGTCGCCGATGACGTGAAGCGTTCGGTCGGTTTCGCCTCGATAGCTTTCCTCATTGTCCATCCGCCATGACACCAGCTCGTCGAGGATGTTGAGGTAGGTGATAAAGACCGACCGGTTTGGCGCTTCGACCGGCATGCTGGGAATTAGCGGCCGCGCGCTTGCCAAGAGCTCGCGGCACTGATCCGGCCTGTCGTCGACCCACGCGCTGATGGCGCGGATGATCGTTTCGCCGAAGGTCTGGTTGGCGGTGACCGCCGGGCTGAGGTTGCCGATCTCGTCGGCGCGTCCGGTCGCCAGCAAGGCAAGCGCCAGGGTATGGTTGGGATCGGCTACGGGCCGCTCGCTGGCGCGCGCTGTGCTCATGGCGTCGACCGCCTCCGTCAAGCGGCCGTCCAGATACGTGATGGTACCGAGCAACTGGTGTGCCCCGGTCATGGCGGGGTTACGATTGAGTGCTTCGCGCGTTTCGGCCTCGGCGTCGTCGTGCCGACCCAGGCGCTGGAGAACCACCGCGGCCTGAAGATGGCCCATGGCATCGCGCGGATTAAGGCTGATCGCGCGTCTCTGCGCCTCCAGAGCCTTCTCCAGGTCATCCATGCCCAAATAGATTTCCGCGAGGGCGCGCGGCACATCGGGCAGATTCGGGTTGAGCTGTTGCGCGCGCGCCAAAAGATCGAGCGCACGGTCGGTGTCGCCGTTCTGGAACTCGATCATGCCGAGCAGACTGTGGGCCCGCGCGTGTTCGGGCTCCATGCGGCAGATATCCCTGCACAGTTCAGCCGCCTGGTCGCGCCGGCCGGCGCGCAGGTTCTGCATCGTGGCTTTCAGCATGGACTCAACGATGCTCATGGCTCAGTCGCTGTCGCCGCGTTTGCCGTAGAGCATGGTGATGTTGACGCGCCTGTTTTCGTAACCCGGTTTGAACGTCAGACGCCCGGTCTCGTGAAACAGGTCGGAGTTGAACATCACGACACGGTTCTGCCGGTGCGGCACGTTGATCCGTTTGGCATGGTTCTCCTTCAAATAGTTCCGCATGCGCGGGCCGTCGCGGTTATAGGCTTCAAAATCCCAATCGAGCGGAGCCTCGACATCCCAGACTTCAAGCCCGCCGCCCTCTGGATCCAGGTTCGCGTCGTCGGGCGTGATCCAAAAGTTGACGTTCACCGCGGCAAAGTCCGCATGCATGGGAATGCCGCTCAGACGGCTATCATACTTGAACGCCCAGAGTTTGCGCAGCGTGTGGTGTTTGAAGATGGCAGGCAGGGCCGTGCGCATTTCTTCGGCGACCTGCAACAGCAAGGGGCAGCAGAAGCCATCCTCCATGAACGTGCCGAGATAACCGTTGGCATAACGGAACTCGTACCAGATCGTCGACTGCAGACAGAACCGTCTCAGACCATCAACGGCCTCGGTTGTCAGAAAGCCATCAAAGAACGTGATACCGGGCGCGTTCTTCTCGTAGTCGGCTTCGATCACGGCAATGTCCAGATCCGGATTGACCGCCGGACCGTCAAGCGCCGCGCCGGGGTCTTTGTGGATCAGCCGGTTATAGGTCGGCTTCAACACCGCCGCTGTGACTGCCGGCAGATCGACCATGTGGCTGTCGGCTTCGGGCGTTTCCAGCATGTCGAGCGCTGCACGGTAGGCGGCGACTGTCTGCTGATGGGGCGACGCGAGCATGCCGCGATCCAGCAGATAATCGAGCTGCTCGATATCGTGTTCCAGCTTGGTGCGGCTGGTCTGATTGAAGTTGTTCGGTGGCGTCTCCGGCCCACCGGGACGGCGCTTGATCGCCGTCGCGTGCTCATAGGCTTTGGCGGCGTCCCCGACGCGGCCCAGATCAAGCAGCGTGTTGCCCAGGTTGTGCCAGGCGCTATAGAAGCCGGGGTCAAGCTCGGTCGCGCGGGTGAGGTGTTGGACGGCAGCTTCCGGCTCATCCATGGCCTTGAGCGTCTTGCCCAGATTGTAGTGTCCAGCGGTCGACGTGGCGTCGCTGGCGACCAGCGCCTCGAGGAGTTCCCGGCTTTCAGCCAGTGCACCGGCTTCGGCGAGCAACGACGCCAGATTATTGGTCAGGCCGGAATGATCGGGTGACGCCCTATGGGCATCGCGCAACACGGCGATTGCGCGATCGACATCGCCGGCGCGACGGTGGACGCCGGCCAGGGCAATCGACGTTTCGACCTTGCCAGGCGCCAGTGCGATCGCCTGTTCAAGATCGGTAATCGCGGCTGCGGTCTCCCCAAGCCGGGCACGGGCCATACCGCGGCTATGGTGAGCGTCGGCGTGATCAGGCTGCGTGACGAGCAACCGGTCGAGCTCGTCGACACCGTCGTGAAGCCGGCCGGTTTCCAGCAACATCACCGCGTAGACATAGCGGGCCTGCCGGTCCTCCGGCTGCCGCTTCAGGAGATCCCGGCACAGTTCAAGCGCAGGCCCACGCTCGCCGGCTTGATAACGGCGCACGGCCTCGTTGAGATCGGACGGGTGCGTTTCGGCTCTGGTCTGCACGTCCGGACTATGCCGCCCGGGAGTCGCGCAGGCAAGTCGCATGCGATACCCGGACGGCAGCCGGAGTTTTGCGTCCTATAGCTACTCGAATTGCGTCTCGCGCCAGCGAATGGCCGCGCCCAGGCCTTCTTTGGCCCGCACCGCCTCGAACTGCTTGTATTGCTCGGTTTCCGAGGCATCCAGGATGCCGCCGACCTCGACGCCATAGGCAATCGCCTGGCGCAGGCCGGCAATCTCGGCGCCGCGGTTGATCGACGCCTTGGTGGTCTGCAGGCCTTCGAGAGAGATCGCGGCGGCGCGCTTGGCATAGCGCAGGGTCTCGGCCTCCAGATCATCATCGGGAAAGACGCGGTTGATCATGCCGCAACGCTCGGCCTCGTCGGCGCTGATCATGTCGCCGGTATAGAGCAGCTCGCGGGCCTTCTTCAGGCCGACCAGCCACGGCATGATGACGGCCGGCGGGGCGGTCGAAAAACGGATCTCAGGCTCGCCGAACTGGGCCGACTGGGCGGCGAAGGTGATGCAGCACATCATGGCGAGCTCGCAACTGCCGGCCAGGCAATAGCCGCGCACCATGGCGATCACCGGTTTCGTGCAATCCCAGGGCGTGAACTCGAATTCCGCGCAATCGGTCAGCATCTTGCGGGTGCCCATGGGACCACGGCCGTATTCGTTGCCCCAGGCGTATTTGAGGTCGTAGCCGGCGCCGAAATGGTCGCCGGCTCCGGTCAGGATGACGACGGAAACGTTGTCATCGTCATCGGCCTTGCGGATGGCGGCCGACAGTTCGGCCATGAACGGCGGGTTGATGGAGTTCATCTTCTTCGCCCGGTTGATGGTGATACGGGCGATCTTGTCGTTCACCTCATAGAGGACTTCGTCGGTCACGGGGTCTCCTCCTTGTTTTGATGGTCTGATGGTAGGTCGGCGATCACCAAGGCGTCGACGGCGATAACGCCATCGGGCCCGGCCAGAATGGGATTGACGTCGGCTTCGGCGATCAGATCGCCGAGCGAAGCTGCCAGGACGGAAAAGCGGGCGAGCGCGTCGGCCAGAGCATCGATATCGACGGGTGCCTGGCCGCGCAGGCCGTCGAGCATCGCTCGTGCCTTCAAGCGGTCTATGAGCGCGCGCGCGACGTCGACGCCGAACGGCGGGACGGCGACCTGGCGATCGCGCAACAGCTCGACGAAGATGCCGCCTGTCCCGATCATCACCAAAGGTCCGAACTGGGGATCGCGGAACAGGCCAAACACGAGCTCGACCCCATCAGGCGCCATCGGTGCGACGAGACAACGCGGCCCGAGCCGCGCGGCGATATCGTCCCAGGCCGAACGGACCGCTGACGTATCGCCCAGGTTGAGCGCCACGCCGCCGACATCGGACTTATGCGCGATGTCCGGCATGGCTGTCTTCATGACCACCGGATAACCGAACGATGCCGCGGCCTCGACGGCGTCGTCGCCGGTTTCGACGATCCTGTGATCGATCGCCGGGACGGCGAAAGCCGCAAGCAGATCGAGCCCGTCGGCTTCATCAAGCGGTCTGCCCGATGTCAGACGGGCGCGCCATTCGGCCACGACGTCGTCTTTCGGTCGATTGGGTGGCGGCAGCACTTCGCGCCGCTTCGCATCGCGCCAGGCGAACCCATGGGCAATGGCGCTGACCGCCGGCCCGAGCCCGTCGATCAGCGGCATACCGGCCAGGCGCAGGCGTCGCGCGGTCTCATGGACGATGCCGTTCGGGATGCAGCTCGCGAAGGCCAACGGTTTGTCGGTCGCTTCGATGATGGCCGGCGCGTTCTCGGTAAACACGGTACGGAACTTTTCGCCGTCGCGAATGTCGGCGACCCACAGGCCGTACCCGGTCGCCGGATCGGCCAGCAGCGCCGTCATGCAATCGTGGAAAATACCGGGATAGTCGTGGCCGGTGCCCCAGGCATCGAGCGGATTGACCGGATCGAGACCGTATTCAAGCCGGTCGGTAAGCTGCCTGGTCGTCTCCGGACCGATGGCGGCGAAGGGCAGGCCTGTCTTGGCGGCCAGATCGGTCAGATGTTCGCGCTCGCCGCCGGAATCGGTGATCGCGGCCAGGCCGCCGGCGACCGGTCGGCGCGGCGCGCTCATCACCTGCAACGTCGCGATGAATTCAGCCATGTCGTCGCAGCGAATGACACCGTAGCGATCAAAGATGGCGTCATGCGCATCGTCGTTGCCGGCGAGCGCGCCGGAGTGACTGACCGCCATCGCCGCGCTTTCCGGCGTGCGCGCCGCCTTGACCACGACGACGGCGATGTCGCGCTCAGCGGCTTTCCGGGCGGCGGCGATGAAGCCTGCGGGATCGCGGATGGTCTCCAGAAACAAGCCGACCACCCGGGTCGAGTCGAGCTCCAGCGCAAAGTCGAGATAGTCGGCGGCGGTGGTCGATATCTCCTGGCCGCTGGAGACCGAAAAGTTGAACGCCAGTCTGCCGTCGGTTTGCAGGAGGCCCATATAGACCGAGCCGGATTGGGAGATCAGCGCGACCGACCCGACTTCGGCGCCGCCGCGGTCGCCCTCGCCGAGCGTGCAGTGCACCCTGTCGACACGGTTATAGAACCCCGATCCGTTGCCGCCGCAGACCTGAAGGCTGGCCGCCTTCGCTTTTTGTTTGAGTCGCGCCAAGAGGGGCGGGTCGCTGTCGCCTTCCAGGTAACCGCTGGCAAAGATCGTCACCGCCTTGACGCCGGCCGCGATGGCTTCATCGAACAGACCTTCCAGGCGCGCGTTCGCCACATTGAGAACGGCATGGTCGATCGGGCCGGGCAGGGACGTCAGGCTCGCGTGGCATGGCCGGTCCTCGACCTCGTCATAACGCGGATTGACAAGAGAGAGCTCGCCGCCGAAGCCGGCGTTGACGCAGGCGCGGATCATGCCGTTGCCAAATGTACCGACCTTCGGCGATGCGCCGACCAGCGCGAGGCTGCGCGGCGCCAGAAGCGGCTGAAGATAGTGTTCGGTCATGATGGAAAGGGCCAAGGGGATCCGGATCGAGCGGCAAGCCTAGTCGGTGATGTCGCCGGCTGAAAGACCGATGCCGGTCAAATCGCAAGAATCGGATTGTCGCGTCGGCGGTCGATGGCTAACCAGGGCAATCTCCTTGCCGCCGCTGTCGGACCGCCATGTCAGTTTCTCATTCGCCCGGATCGTTGGCCCTGGGCCCGATCGAATGGCTTTTGCTGTTGGCACTGGCTTTCGTGTGGGGCGGCTCGTTCTTTTTCGGCGCGGTCGCGTTGGACGAACTGCCGCCGCTGACCGTTCTCTTGGCGCGGGTCGGTCTGGCGGCAATCGCGCTTAATATCGGCCTGATCATCGTCGGTCGATCGCTGTTCGGCTTTCGCCATTGGTGGGGCGCCTTTCTGGTCATGGGCTTGATCAACAACGTCATTCCTTTCGGTCTGATCCTGTGGGGCCAAACTCATATCGCCAGCGGCCTGGCATCGATCCTGAATGCCGCGACGCCGGTCTTCACGGTGCTGCTGGCCCATTATCTGACTCGCGATGAACGGCTTACCGGGTGGAAGCTTGTGGGAGTCGTGATGGGTTTTGCCGGCGTCGCCGCGATGATCGGGCCAGAGGCCTTTGTTGCTTTCGGCGACCACGTTATGGGTGAAGTCGCCATCGTTGGTGCCGCGCTCTCATACGCCTTCGCCAGTATCTGGGGGCGACGGTTCCGCGACCTGCCGCCGGTCGCGACGGCGACCGGGCAGGTCAGCGCCTCCGCGCTCATCGTCCTGCCGATCGTGCTGGTGATCGACCAGCCCTGGGATCTCGCCGCACCGGGCGCGATCACATGGGGAGCGTTGGCCGGTCTGGCGCTTGTCAGCACGGCGCTCGCCTATGTCATGTACTTCCGCATCCTGAGGACCGCTGGCGCCAGCAATCTGATGTTGGTGACACTTCTGGTGCCTGTCTTCGCGATTGCGTTGGGCGTCGGCCTTCTGGGCGAGACGCTGGCCTGGCGGCACATCATCGGCATGGCCGTGATCGGCCTTGGCTTGCTGGCGATCGACGGCCGCTTGCCGGCCTGGCTCGGCAGGTTTGGCACACCACCGGGCGCGCGGGACAAGGATTGCTAGAACGTTAAGAAGAGGGGCCGCGCCGCGGGGCTCAGGGAAGTCCCCGCGGCGCTGCGGGACAACGGCGCCATTCGTCATGCGCCGTGGGGGTCGCTCGACCCTTAACTCGTCACCGCCTATTGTGGTGATGGAAGCGGCGTCTGGCCGCTTGGCGTTCCAGACCAACCGGTCAGTGGCTCGCTGCACAGCGCACGATGTCATGGTGATCGGTTGGTGATGCCGAATCCGATCCGGTCACAATGGGCACAACCTGATGATTCCTCGGCTAAAAGCAGCCATTTGGGTCAACGCGCAGGTCAGAATCTGCAATCAGCGGTCTTTGCCAATCTATGTGCTGAACCGTGGCGATCCCGATGCCGGCATGGTGTTGATCAAGCTGGTTTTAGCTGGCGGCCAGGCGACGGTTTTATCGCCGCTACGCCGAATGGATGAGTCGCTTGCCTGGCTTAGGGCGACCGGCCCGGAGCCCATCGCCGAGGCCGACGCCGACGCCTATGTCGCCCGCCAGCGCGACTTCGATCCGGACATCTGGGTCGTCGAGATCGAGAATCTTGACGGCACGTGGCAACCCGACGAACCCATCATCGACTGATCCGGAATCCGATGCGCAAAAAAAGAAAGCACCGACGTGGTTCCCGTACGTCAGTGCTTTCAATTGGGACCGGATGGGGGGATTGGGGGGGTATGGAGTCCGGCCCCGTTTGGCGTCATGTCCGGCTCTTGTCGTGGGTGTCTTCGAGCCGGTTAACGTGGTGTAGTCCCTGAAAGGGAATGGGTTCTTGTTCCCTTAATGGACGCCCGACCTGCTGTTGGTTCGTTCGTCCGATGGCTTGCAGATGGGGCCTACCCCCAAGGTCTACCGCTCAATCTGAAAGACGGACTGTGCAGGCTGTCAGACTTGTCGTTGCGACAAATTGAGCAGTTTTCTGCGCATTCGACGGGGCGAAAAACTCAGTTTCTTCAACGGCTTATGTGTTGTGGCGACATCTTGGCGCCTTTCCGGCGCAAACATGGCGCCTGAAGGCGCGTACCGGCCCGCCATTCCGGTCGATGGAATCAGGACCGCGATGGTCTCATCGGGGGTGTTGGCCTGCAGAAAAGGCAGGCCAACACCCCCCAACCTCTCATGCAAGAGGCGGCCGCCACTGGTCAGCTTGGTCACACCGCGGCGACGGGATGGGTTGTGCGGGTTAGCCGGCGCTGACGTCGATCCGCTTCCCGATTTCCGCCTTAGCCTTCTTCGGAATGGACAACGTCAAGACGCCGTCTTTGTGCTGCGCATCAATTGCATCGGCATTGGCATCGCCCGGCAGACGAAAGCTGCGTAGGAACGAGCCGAACGTGCGTTCGCTGAAGAACCAGGTTTGGCCTTCCTTGGTTTGCTCGCTCCTTTTTTCGCCCTTGACGGTCAACGTCCCGTCATGGACCGAAACGTCGATATCGTCGGCCTTGACGCCGGGCAACTCGATGGTGATCTCATAGGCGTCATTCGACGCGGCGGCATCGGCGGTCGGGGCAAAGTAGTCGGCGATCCGCTGGCTCAGCCCGCGCAAGGGCGCGTAGACGGAAGGCCAGAAGTTCTGGGCAGTCTGGGACGATTCAACCATGTTGATTGCCTCCGTGAGATGAATGGATAGCCTCAGCTTGCCGCGCACCGCGCAGGTTGCATTGAGCTAGGTCAAGCACACGGGGTGTGTGGGTGGGTACCCACGCGTTGACGCGCATGTTGGTCGCCCGTTGGAGGCGGTATGATCGAGTTTCTACTTGCCCTGGCCGTCTTCCTGGCCGCGCATGTATTGCCGGCGGCAACCGGGTTGCGGGAACGGCTGATCGATCGCCTGGGCCGGCGAGCCTATTTGACCGGCTATTCCATCGTATCGCTGCTGACCCTTGCCTGGCTGATCAGCGCCGCGCTTCGGGCACCCTATATAGGCCTGTGGTCAACCGGACCGGTGACAGCGCTGGTGCCGATCGTCGCCATGCTGCCGGCGTGCATTCTGGCGGCCGGCGCGGCGACACGACCGAACCCGCTCTCGATAAGCTTCGTGGCTGGCCAGACCGACGCTCAGAACCCAGGCGTCCTGGCAGTCGTGCGCCATCCGATCCTTTGGGCGTTCTTTCTGTGGGCGGCGAGCCACGCCATCGCCAACGGTGACCTCGTGGCGCTGATCCTGTTCGGCGGCTTTGCGCTGTTCAGCCTCGCCAGCATGGGACGTATGGAACGGCGCGCGCAGAAGACACTTTCGCCAGAAGAGTTCGCGGCGGCGATGGCGTTGTCGCGGGGCAGCCTATCGGACCGGATACGCCGAGCCGTGTCGGTGCGTACCGCCCTTGAGGTTGTTGCCGGTGTCGTACTGTTCGGCGTTCTGATGGTCCTGCACGGACCCGTCATCGGTATCTATCCGCTAGCACTCGTCTAGCTCATCATCGGCCAACACCTTAAGGCGGCGGTTGTGGTCGCGCGCATTGTGTCGCGTCTGCGGTCTCGGCTAAGACTGGCGGTGGGGATTTTGCTTTTGTGATTTTGATGAGGCTGGCCGCGATCTTGACCTGATGTCAAAGGCCGGCGTGGTGGGGGATTTTGGGAATGACGGACGACGTGCCTGCGAAGGACACCAAGAACGGCGTCGATGTCGTAGCGATCGATATCGCCATTCGCCTGACGCTGGTCGGCTTGCTGGCCTATTGGTCGCTGATTCTGATCGGCCCCTTCATCACAATCGTGACCTGGGGCGTGATCCTGGCGGTCGCCCTGTTCCCGACGTTCGAATGGCTACGCCGCGTCTTGTGGGGCAGGGGCGCGCTGACGGCGGTTGTGATGACCGTCGTGTTCCTGCTGATCATCATCGGTCCGGTGAGTTTTCTTGCCGTGGCCCTGGCCGAGAACGTGACAGACTTGGCGGCGAGCCTTGAGGCCGGCACGCTCGAGGTGCCGCCGCCCGGCGAAGGCGTCAAGGGCTGGCCGGTGATCGGCGAGAAGCTCTATCAGTTCTGGTTACAGGCGTCTGTCAACCTGCAGGACACGCTGGCGACGGTCGCGCCCGACCTTAAACATCTGGCGACGGCCTTGCTCGGGTTCGTCGCCAATGTGGGTCTTGATGTCCTGAAGTTCATCGCCTCGGTCATCATCGCGGGCTGTCTGTTTGTTCCCGGCATTCGGCTCGCTGGCGGCTTCGGCGCGTTCGCCGAGCGCATCTCGGTCAAGCGCGGCAAGCCCTTCGTCGCCCTGGGTGCGGCGACCATCCGCAACGTCGCGCGCGGCGTCATCGGCATCTCGCTTATCCAATCGCTCTTGCTGGGTGTCGGCATGCTGGTCGCCGGCGTGCCGGCGGCCGGCATCCTGGCGCTGATCTGCCTTTTCCTCGGCATCATCCAGATCGGCCCGGCCATCGTCATAATTGGCACGCTGATCTGGGCGTGGTCGGAGCTGGGCACGGTGAGCGCGCTGATCTTCACGCTCTACATGATCCCCGCGACCTTCCTGGACAACGTCTTGAAACCCATCGTCATGTCGCGTGGGCTCTCGACGCCGATGCTGGTGATCTTCATCGGCGTGATCGGCGGCACCATGGCGCATGGCCTGATCGGCCTCTTTATCGGTCCGATCGTGCTGGCGGTCGCCTACGAGCTTATTGTCTTCTGGGTTCGCGGCGATGCCGCCGGCGCGACACCACCGTCCGGTGAGGCAGATAGTGCCGTCAATTCGTAAACGATACGCACGGCCGCATCGGCGCGGGCTCACGCCCGCTGGGATTGTCACGGTCGTCGGGAAAATTGGAGCGGGCGATGAGATTCGAACTCACGACCCCAACCTTGGCAAGGTTGTGCTCTACCCCTGAGCTACGCCCGCACTCCAATGGCAAGGGGGCGGTGTTTACACCATGGTACGGGCCGGAGCAAGAGCAGCGCCGGTGATCCCGGTCACCGGAATTTGAGCCTCCGGGTCGGGCCTTGTGACGGTGCGGGGCTGAGCCTAGGATCGGATTATGGCTGAGCCGACAATCCAACGCGGCGGCATAGCCGGCGAAGACGAGGACGACCCCGACCTGCGCCGCGCCGAGCGCATGGCCGCACTGATTCTAGGGATCTTCCTGCCCGTTCTGCTGGGCGTCATCGCGCTTGCCGTGGGCGGGCTGCTGCTGGCGCCCAAGGACGACTCCACCCTTGGCCTGATGCGCGCGCTGGTCTTCCGCTGCCATTGAGCAGCGGGCCGGTCATAGTCAGCTCAAAGAGCAATCGACCTAGAGCAGGTCGCCCAGCGTCTTGGCCATGTCTTCCGGGCTGGTGCCGTAGGAAAAGTGGGTGACGAAATCGCCGTCCGGGCCCATCACATAGGTGATCGACGTGTGGTCGACGAGGTAGTTCTCGCCGGTCTCGTCGTCTTCCTGGGGCGCCTTGGCCGAATAGACCTTGTAGGCCGCTTTGACCGCCTCGACCTGTTCCACCGTGCCGGTCAGCCCGACCGTTCCCGGGCGGAACCAGCCGACATAGTCCTTCACGACCTCGACGGTGTCGCGCTCGGGATCGACGGTGATGAAGACCGGCTGCACCTCATCGCCGTCGTCGCCCATCATGTCGAGCGCCGTCGAGATATCCTGCAACGTGGTCGGGCAGACGTCCGGACAGAACGTGTAGCCGAAATAGATGACACTCAGCCGGTCCTCGAGCATCGATTCGTCGACCTGGCGCCCGTCCTGGTCGGTCAGTTCGAAAGGCCCGCCGATCTCGGCCGAGCCGGTCGAGGCCGTGACATCGCGGCTATCGGAGACCTCCAAGACGACAAACACGCCGGCCAGGACTAGAAAGGTGACCAGGCCGGAAATCAGGAAGATGCTGCGTGGTTTCATGGCACCCAGAATATGGTTTCGCCCCGCCCTAACCTCAACCGTAGACAGCGGGTTCTGCGGTCCTTATATCCGCGCCCATGCCTGCGACACCCGATGACATCTTCGCCCGGTTCGACGACCTGGGCATCAACCACGAGACTCACGAGCATCCACCAGTCTTCACGGTGGAAGAGGCGCGCGAACATTGCGGCCATCTGCCCGGCTGTCACAACAAGAACCTTTTTGTGAAAGATAAAAAGGACGTGTTGTGGCTGATCGTCGCGCGCGACGATGCGCCGATACGCCTTAACCAACTGGAAAAGGAAATTGGCGCCAAACGGCTGTCGTTCGGCAAACCGGACCTTTTGATGGAGATTCTGGGTGTCATCCCCGGCGCGGTGACGCCGTTCGGCTTGATCAACGACACCGAGGTTCGGGTGAATGTCATCCTGGACGAAACGATGATGGCGGCCGATCTCGTCAACTTCCATCCTCTGAGCAATGACCGCACGACGGCGCTCACGCCCGCGGATTTGCTGCGCTTCATTGAGAGCTGTGGGCACCAGCCTCGCGTGATGAATGTCGACGCGGTTGTGCAGGAGAGCTAGCGCTGCGGCCTTGTTTCATGGCGCTGAACGGCCCATCTTGCGGACAGGATGTGTAACCTTTTGAGACGAGTGGGAATTGAACCATGGCCATGATCATTGGCGAAGGCGGCGGTCAGGGGCCGGACGGCCCGGCGGCGGGGCCGGCGGGCGACGTGATCAAGGACGCGACGACGGAGAGCTTCCAGGCCGACGTGCTGGAAGCGTCGATGGAGCAGCCGGTCATCGTCGATCTATGGGCGCCATGGTGCGAGCCGTGTAAACAGCTTCAGCCGGCGCTGGAGAAGGTCGTCGCCAAGGCCGGCGGCAAGATCCGCTTGGTCAAGGTCAACATCGACGAAGAACAGCAGATCGCCCAGGCGCTGCGGGTCCAGTCGATCCCGGCGGTCTTCGCCTTCGACAAGGGCCAGCCGGTCGACGGGTTTGTCGGCGCCCAATCGGAAAGCCAGATCAAAGCCTTTGTCGAACGCCTGATCGGCCCGGTGGGACCATCGCCGGTGGATCAGGCGCTGGAGCAGGCCCAGGCTGCCCTGGAAGCCGAGGATTTCGGCCAGGCCGCCGCCGTCTTCCAACAGGTCATGCAGCATGAGCCCGGCAATGTCGACGCCCTGGCTGGCCTGGGACGCGCCATGATCGGGCTCGGCAACGTCGACGACGTCCGCGAGCTGATCGATAGCCTGGACGAGGCGACCCGCGCCGACGACCGTATCCACGGCCTGATCGCCCAGCTCGACCTGTTGTCGGAAGGGGCGACCGATCTGGCGCCGCTGAACGCGCGTATCGCCGCCGACGAGAACGATCACGAGGCGCGGTTCGAGTTGGCCAAGGCGCTTGCCGCCATGAACAAGCGCGACGAGGCGGTCGATGCCTTGATCGGCATCATCGAACGCAAGCGCGACTGGAACGACGAGGCCGCGCGCAAGGAGCTGATCAAATTCTTCGAGGCGTTCGGGCCAACCGATCCGGCAACCGTCGAAGGCCGTAAGAAATTGTCGGCGGCCTGGTTTTCGTAAGGGCGCCGCGAACGTCCCGGATCCTCCGACCTCGGAGCATAGCCTGATGGCGGGCCTGCCCTTCTACCGATCGATCCAGCAACTGCCCCATCGCCTGGCGATCTTTCCGCTGCCGGGCGCCTTGCTGCTGCCGCGCGGCACACTGCCGCTCAACATCTTCGAGCCGCGCTATATCGCCATGTTCGACGATGCGCTCACGACATCGCGGCTGATCGGCATGGTGCAGCCGAACGAGGACTCGCCCGATGTCGGCGCCGCGTCGACCTATGACATCGGCTGCGCCGGGCGCATTACCCAGTTCCAGGAAACCGATGACGGCCGTTATGTGCTGACGCTGACCGGCGTGGCGCGGTTCACCATCGCCCGCGAGCTGCCGCAGACCGATAGCGGGTTTCGTGTGGTGTCGCCCGATTTCGAGCTGTTCGCCGACGATCTCGACGCGACGGCGGGGACGGGACTGATCGATCGCGACGAGATCCTTCAGCACCTGAAGAGTTTTTTCACCAGCCGCGGCATCGATGCCAATTGGGACGCCATCGAACAGGCTGACGACGAAAGCCTGGTGACGGCGCTTTCCATGGTGTGCCCGTTCGAACCCAGCGAGAAGCAGGCGCTCCTAGAAGCGCGCGACCTCAAGAGCCGCGCCGATACCTTGCTTGCACTGCTTCAGATGGGTGGCGACAGCCCCGGTAGTCTGTCGCCGCAGTAGACGCGGGCACCGTTTCGGCCCACATAGTTTGCCGAAACTTTTTTGACACGAGGAACCGCCCATGGCCGAGACGGGTGTCGATCCCAAACTGCTTGAAATCCTGGTCTGTCCGCTGACCAAAGGGCCGCTGCGTTATGACGCCGATGCCCAGGAACTGATCAGTGAGCAGGCGGGCCTTGCCTTCCCGATCCGCGACGGCATACCGATCATGCTGGTCGACGAAGCCCGCCGGCTCGACGACGAGACATGACGGGCGCCGCCGAACCGACCGCGCACTGGCCGGTCGTGATCAAGGTCAGAAGCGCGGAAAAAGGTGCTGGAGATCGTCTACGACGACGACAAGGCCTTTGCCTTGCCGGCCGAGCTGCTGCGGGTCGAAAGCCCGTCCGCCGAGGTCAAGGGCCATGGCGTCGGCCAGAAGCGCATCATTCCCGGACGCCGTCATGTCGGCATCATGGAGGTCGAGCCGGTCGGCAACTACGCCATCAAGATCAAATTCGACGACCTGCACGACACCGGGATCTTCTCCTGGAACTACCTGCGCCATCTCGGCGAGAATCAGACGACGATCTGGCAGACCTATCTCGACAAGCTCGCCGAGCAGGGCCTGAGCCGCGATCCCTGAGGTCCCGATCCCGCCGCGGATCCCCCCTCTCCCCTTGAGGGAGAGGGCCGGGGTGAGGGGCCGCGCGCAAGCGCGTAGAGAAATCTGCGGCTTTGTTTGCTGAGTTGACACCCCCTCACCCAGCTTCGGCTACGGCGCTGCCGCGCCCAAGCCTGCGCATCCCTCTCCCTCAAGGGGAGAGGGAAGGTGATATGGCTACTCCGCGGCGATCGAATAGGCGCGGTCGGCCTCTTCCTGCGTGAACAGGCCGTCGGCGAGGTCGCGGTCGATAGCCGTGCGGTCGCGGCCGGCCGGGTCGCCATAGCCGCCGCCGCCGCCCAGATGGATGGTCAGCAGGTCGCCGCGTCTCAAGACATTCGCGTCCTTGGATTTGACCGGGATGATCTCCTCGCCACGCTTGATCTCGCAGCGTCCGCGCTGACCCTCCGAGCCGCCGAAAAGGCCGGCGGGTGCGATGCGGAAACGGTCGGCGTAGACCGCGAAACTGACCTCGTTCTTCAGGATCTCATAGGTCCGTGAAAAAGCCGATGCCGCCCCTATGCTTGCCATGGCCGCAGGTATCGGGCGCGAGCGCGTAATCGGTGACGCGGAAATAGTCGTACTCCATGTCGAGCGCCTCGACCGGCGTGTTCGAGCAGTTGGAGAGCGGGCTGTCGACGGCGTCGCAGCCATCCTGCTCGGCTGAAGCGCCGTAACCGCCGCCGAAGACCTCGACATAGACCCGGTAGCCGTCCTGACCCAGATGCGACAGCGCGAAGACGCTTGTCGTGTCGAAACCGCAGGCGATGACCTTCTCCGGCACCACCTGGGCAAGCGCCTTCATGACCGCGTTGAAGACGCGATAGCCGGCTTCCATGCGCGCGCGCACCGGCGCCGGCGGTTTGGGGTTCAGGATCGAACCATAGGGCGCGGTGATCGTGAACGGGCGCTTCATGCCTTCGTTGAACGGGATGTCGGCGCTGGTCAGCACCGACTTCACGCAGCTCAAGGCGGCCGAGATGGTCGAGGAGAACGGGCTATTGAGGTTGCGGTTCACCTGATCGCAGGTGCCGTCGAAGGTAATGGTGACCTGATCGCCGGCGATCGTCAGCTGGCTCTTGATGACGAGCGGGTCGTCGGTGATGCCATCGTCGTCGATCGCGTCTTCACCTTCATAGGTGCCATCGGGCACGGCGGCGATCGCCGCGCGCACGCGCCGTTCGGAATAGTCGAGCAGTTCGGCCATGGCCTCCTTCACCGCATCGACACCAAACTTGGCGGCCAGCTCGCGCATGCGCAGACCGCCGATGGCATTGGCGGCGAACTGGGCGTTGAAGTCGCCGATGGTCAATTGCGGCACGCGGATGTTGGCGGCGACCAGGCGCTCGAACGGTCCGCCGTTCCAGTCGCGCTCCATGTTGTAGCGCGCCGGCGGAATGATCAGGCCTTCCTGATAGACGTCGCTTGCCGCGGCGTTCAGCCCTGGCGCACCACCGCCCAGATCCAGGTGATGGGCGACCGACGCGCCGAAGCCGATGACCTCGCCCTCAAAGAACACCGGCGTGAAGATGAAGACGTCGGGAATGTGTTGGCCGCCATGGAAGGGGTCGTTGGTGATGTAGAAATCGCCCTCGACCAGTTCGTCGACGGGATGGCGTTCGGCGCAGGGCAGAAAGGTCGCGCGCATGGGACCAAGCTGCATGGGAATGAGTTCGGCCTGGGCGACCACATTGCCGTCCCGGTCCATCAGGGCCGCCGAACCGTCCTGGGCCTCGCGCAGAATGGTCGAGTACGCGCTCCTGATCAGCTTGGCGCCCATTTCGCGGGCGCCGGCCAGAAGCCCTTGGCTGATAACGGCATAGTCGACGGGGTCGAGCGCCATGGTTCTCTCCTTAAGATTCCTATTCGGCGGCGTCCGGAACGCCATGATAGCGCATGGCGGCCTTGGGGCTGACATAACCGTCTTCAAGGTCGCGGCGCACGTTGTCGCGGTCCCGGTCGTCCGGTTCGCCGTAACCGGCGCCGCCGCCGGTGAAGATGGTGAGGATGTCACCTGCCTTCAGCGGCACGATACCCTTGGACGCGACGTCCAGGACCTCGCCGTCCCGCTCAATGATGCAGCGCGCCGTCTCGCCCGCCATGCCGCCGAAGAGGCCTTGCGCCGCGAGCTTGAAACGGTCGGCATACATGGTGAGCGCCGAGCCGTCCTTCAGGATCTCATAGCGCCGCATATAGCCGAGCCCGCCGCGATGGCGCCCGGCGCCGGCGCTGTCGGTCCGGAGTGCATAGTCGGTCATGCGGAAGAAATCGTAATCCAGGTCGAGCGCCTCGACCGGTGTGTTCGTGCAGTTGGCGAGCGGCCCGCCGACGGCGCTGACACCGTCGAGATCCTTGGACGCACCGTAACCGCCACCCAGAACCTCGACGATCACCCGGTAACGCTCACCGTCGAAATGGGTCATGGAAAGCGCCGTCGTCGTGTCGTAGCCGGTGGCGATGACCTTGTCCGGTACCGCCTCGGCCAGCGCCTTCATGACCGCGTTGAAAACGCGGTAGCAGGCGAGCATACGCGCGTGGACCGGCGCCGGCGGTTTTGGGTTGAGGAGCGAGCCATAAGGCGCCTCGACCGTGAACGGGCGTTTCATACCCTCGTTGAACGGGATGTCGGCGCTGGTCAGGACCGCCTTGAGCGCCGTGAACGCAGCGGAGAAGGTCGACGAACGCGGGCTGTTCAGGTTCCGCGTCACCTGATCGCTGGTGCCGGCAAGATCGACATGGGCGCTATCGCCCTTGATGGTAACGGCGGCGCGGATCAAGAGCGGTTCGTCGGAAACACCATCGTCGTCGATCCGGTCCTCGCCCCGATAGGTGCCGTCGGGTACCGCCTGGATCGCCGCGCGCACGCGCCGTTCGGAATAAGCCATCAGTTCCTGCATGGCGGCATCAAGGTCATCGGCGCCGTACTTCGCCGCGAGTTCCTTCAGCCTGAGCGCGCCGACACCGTTGGCAGCGAACTGGGCGTCGAAATCGCCCATGGTGAGCTGGGGCACGCGGATGTTGCTGGCGATCAGCCGGTGCAGCGGTCCGCCATGCCAGTCGCGCGCCATGTTGTAGCGCCCGGGCGGGATCCTGAGGCCCTCCTGATAGATATCGGTGGCCCCGGCGTTGATGCCGGGCGCGCCGCCGCCGAACTCCAAGTGGTGGGCGACCGAGGCGGCGAAGCCGATGACCGCGTCTTCGAAGAACACCGGGGAGAAGATGAAGACATCGGGCAGGTGCTGGGCGCCGTTATAGGGATCGTTGGAGATGTAGAAATCGCCCTCGACCAACGTCTCGATCGGATCGAGCGCGGCGCAGGCGGCAAGCGTCGCCTTCATGGAGCCCAGCTGCATGGGGATCATCTCGGCCTGGGCGACCACGTTACCCTGCCGGTCCATCAGGGCCGCCGAGGCATCGGCCGCCTCCCGCACCACCGTCGAAAAGGCCGAACGCACGAGTTTCGCACCCATCTCGCGTGCCGCGGCGATCAGGCCCTGGCTGATCACGGCGTAGTCGACGGGGTCCAGGGAATGGGGTGCGTGGCCGGTCATGGTGCGCCATCCTACAACATCGCTTTACCTGAAGCCCATCGCGGCGTAGCCATGGGGTGGTCCAGCACCAAGGCATCGTCGTCATGGCAACCGCCAAATCATCCGAAAGGGCGCCCAAATTCACCCGCGAAGCGCGCAACGTCCGCCGTCAGGCGCTGATCGACGCCACCCGTCGCTGCATGGCGCGTGACGGTGGCGAGGGCGCGACCGTGCGCCGGATCTGCGAGGAGGCCGGCGTGTCGCCTGGCCTGTTGCGCCATCACTTCGACGGTAAGGACGACCTGATGGCCGCGACCTATCGCGCCATGGTTTTCGAGCTTGCCGATGCCACGCGCGCGCTGATCGAACGCACCGATCTGCCGGCGCGCGAGCGCCTGTCGCGTATGATCGACATCACCCTGCGCCCGCCGCTCGCGGCACCGGAGCGCCGGCGTGTGCAGATCGCGTTCTGGGACCTCGTGCCGCGCAATCCGATGATCGCGAGGACTCACAGCAAGCTCTACGGCGACTACCGGCGCGATCTCGCGCGCATGATTGCCGAGGCCGCGTCAGCCGACGGTGTCGAGGTCGACGCACGTCGCGTGGCGCGGGATCTCACCGCGTTGCTCGACGGCTTGTGGCTGCAGATGTGCCTGGAACCAAAGATTTTTTCCGCCAAATCGGCGCACGCTGCGTGCTGCCGCATGCTGGGCCAGCATCTGCCCGGTTTCGCCAATGCTTGATCTTTCTTATTGTACGATCGTAAAATAAGAACTATAGCCGGACCAGACATCGTCACGAGAGGTTGAGCCATGGTTCAGTTCAACGTGTTTTTGTCCTGCCATCATTTCAGCGACCCGCGCAGCCATACCGAGCTTTACCGGGACATGCTGGCGCAGGCGCGCCATGCCGAGGCGCTCGGCTATGACGGCCTTTCGGTGCCGGAGCATCATTTCGTCAACGTGTTGATGAACCCGGATCCGCTGATGCTGGCGCTTCAGGTCGCCAACGTGACCGAGCGGCTGCCGATCGCCACCGCCGTTGTCGTGCTGCCGTTCCACGACATGCGCCGTTTTGCTGGCCAGGCCATGCTGGCCGACATCCTGTCGGAGGGCAGGATCGAACTGGGTGTCGGGCGCGGCGCCTTCGCCTACGAGATGCAGCGCATGGGCGTCGACCCGGCGGAGACGCGCGACCGCTTCGACGAATCGCTCGCGGTTCTGGAAGCCTTGTTCGAACGCGAGGAGGTCTCCTGGGACGGCACGTACTACAAGTTCGATTCGCTGACCGCCATGCCGCGTTCGCCGCACAAACCGAACATCTGGATCGCGGCGCTGGGACCCGAGGCGATCTATCACACCGCGCGCAAGGGCTATGACGTCCAGACGACGCCGTTGCGCGGCGGCTATCCGTTGGGCGTCAAGCAGATGGAGGCGTTCCACCGCGGCGCCGACGAGGCGCTGGAGGCGACCGGCAAACGCCCGCGCATGTCGATGCTGCGTTCGGCCTATGTCGCGACCGACGAGGCGGATGCCCAGGCCAAGCGCGAGGTCGTCTACGAATACGGCCTGCGCTTCACCAACGGATTCGAGACGCCGGGCACGGTCAAGAACGGTTCGCTGGAGATCATCGAGGTCGACTACGAGATGGAAGACGCGATGAAGCAACTCATTGTCGGCACCAAGGACGAGATCGTCGACAAGATCGGCGCTTATGTGGCGCTCGGCATGGACGAGATCGCGCTCGACATGCATCTGGGCATTGCAAGCCACCAGGACGTCATGGACTCCATGGAACGTTTTGCCGCCGACGTCATGCCCCTGTTCCGTGACGCCAAGCTTGCGGTCGGCGCTTAAGGAGATCCGGAATGGCCGCTGTCGATTGTGTTCATTCAGTCGAAGGCGCCGGGCCGCCGGTGTTGATGGTGCACGGTATCGGCTCGCGCCGGTCCGGCTGGGACGCGATCGTCGAGCGGCTGAAGGACGACTTCACCTGCATCCGATACGACCTGCGCGGCCACGGCGAATCGCCGGTGCCGCCGACGCCTTACTCTCTGGACGAGCTGGTCGAGGATCTGGAGGCCTTGCGCGCCAAGCTCGGCATCGAGAAGGCCCACGTCATCGGCCATTCCCTGGGCGGCATGATCGGCCCGGCCTATGCGCGGACTTTTCCCGAGCGCGTTTTGTCGCTCGGCCTCCTGTCGACGGCGGCAGGGCGCACCGCCGATGACGCCGCCAAGGTGAAGGGCGTCATCACTGCGATGGAGCGCGACGGTATTCCCGACATCCTGGAAACCCTGACCGACCGCTGGTTCACCGACGATTTCATGCGCGATCACGCCGACGCGGTGAAGGCCAGGTTGCAGGAGGTCACCGACACGCCGGCCGATGTCTTCCTCGCCGTCTTCCGTATCTACGCGGCGACCGAGATGGGGCCGTGGCTCAACCAGATCAACACGCCGTCACTGGTGTTGACCGGCGAGCTCGACGGCGGCTGCAACCCACGCCTCAATCAGTTTATTGCCGATCAGCTGCCGGACTCCGAACTCGTCATCATCCCGGACTATAAACACGCGATCCTCAAGGAAGCTGCAGATCAGGTCGCCGACAACGTACGCCGTTTCTTGAAGGCGCATACCTGACGCTCACATCAGCCGCGTGTCAGAACCAGATTGTGGTTGTCGTCGAGCTTGGCGGTCCAGCCTTCCGGGATCGAGATGGTCGAGGTCGTGTCTTCCAACAGGTAGGGACCGTCGAGACTGTCGCCGGGCTTCATGGCGGCGCGTGATCCCGCCTGACCCTGATGCTCGCGGCCGTGTTCCCAGATCGTCCAGGCCGTCGCCGGAGCGGATGGCGCGTCGGTTTCTTCCGACAACACCGGGATGTCGTCGAGCGGCGCGGTGACGCCGAGCCGGAAGGCGACGATCTCGATCGGATTGCCGGCATCGCCGCCATGCATGAAGACCCGGTGGTGTTCGTCGGCAAAGAGTTGGCGCAGGGCATCGCCGGTTAAGGCGTCCAGGCTGCGATGGTCGATCTCGACCGCGACCTCGAAGGCCTGGCCGACAAAACGCATGTCGGCGATGAAGGTGAGCTCGGGATCGTGGCCCAGCCCCATCAAGACGAACCGCTCGACAGCCCGCTTGCGCATTTCCTCGAACACCTCGGCGACGGCGGCGGGTGTCGTGTCATCGACCAGCATCTTGCGTGTCGTTGAATCGAACTGGCGGTAGTCGGCGGCGATCAGACCATAAGCTGAAAGCACGCCCGCGTTGGGCGGCACGACCACGGTGCCGACACCGAGATCCTCTGCGATGCGGCAGGCGTGCAGCGGCCCGGCGCCGCCAAAGGCGACCATGGCGTAGTCGCGCGGGTCCTTGCCGCGTTCGGTCGAGATGATCTGCATGGCGCGCACGATATTGGCATCGGCGACGCGGATCGCGCTGTCGGCGATCTCCTGGAGCGACATGGAAAACCGTTCGGCGAGCGGCTCAAACGCGCGCGCCGAGGCCGCTTCGTCGATCGCCATGCGCCCGCCGAGGAACGCATCGGGCCTCAGCGTCTTGCGCAGCACATGGGCGTCTGTGATGGTCGGCTCGGTGCCGCCGCGCCCATAGCAGGCCGGGCCCGGATCGGCACCGGCGCTTTGCGGGCCCGCGCGCAGCATGCCGCCATCGTCGACCCAGATGATCGAGCCGCCGCCCGCACCCACCGTGTTGATGTCGATGATCGGCGTCCTGATCGGCAGACCGTCGAGCGCGAACTCCGACGTCAGGTCCGGCTGGCCCCCGGTCACCAGGCAGACATCGGTCGAGGTGCCGCCCATGTCGAAGGTGATGAGGTCATGGAAACCCGAACGCCCGGCCTGGCGCACCGCGCCCATGACACCGGCGGCCGGTCCCGACAGCAACGCGGTGATCGCGTTGCGCCGCATGCCGTCGGCCGGCAAACGCCCGCCGTTCGACTGCATGACCGAAAAGCGGCCCTTGAAGCCGCCGCCGTTGAGCCGGTCTTCGAAGCGTTCGAGATAGTGGTTGATGACCGGTTGCACATAGGCCGAGAGCGTCGTCGTCGAGGCGCGCTCGTATTCCCGAAACTCGCGGCTGACGGCAGACGAGCAGGCGATCTGAACGTCCTGGCAATGGCGCGCGATAAGCCCGGCAAGCTGTTCCTCGTGCGCCGGGTTGGCATAGGCGTTGACCAGGCAGATTGCGACCGCCTCATAGCCGCCTTCCTTCAGCTTCGGAATGAGCTCGTCGACGACAGCCTGTTCGTCGAGCGCCGTCTCGACGCCGCCGTCGGCCAGCAGTCGCTCGGCGACCTCGAAGCTGTCGCGCCGACGCACCACCGGCTCGGGCTTTTGATAGGTGAGGTCATAGACGCGCGAGCGGCTATGGCGCTGCATGATCAGGATGTCGCGAAAGCCTTTGGTGGTGACAAAGGCGACCTTCGCGCCCTTCCTCTCCAGCACCGCGTTGGTCGCGATGGTCGACCCGTGGGCCAGATCCTCGACCGCGCCCAGATCAAGTTCGGCGGCGACCAGTGCGTTGAACGCACCTTCGTCGGGTGCGGCCGGCACGCTCGGCACTTTCGTCACTTTGATCCCGTCCGGCCCGACCGCCACCAGATCGGTAAACGTACCGCCCACTTCCACACCGACGCGCATGCTGTATCCCCGGAGTTATCGTTGGCGCGAGCTTAAGGGGGAATGGCTGGGACGGGAAGGTTAGGGGAGGTAACAGCGGGGGTCGTAGAGGCCCGATTCGACTCCAGGGGGATCGAGTGCGAGATCCCACGCATCCATGAAGGCATCCATGTCGGTGTAGTCCATCATGATGGAGGCGCGTTCCGAGTAGAGAATGTATCCCAAGACGCGTTTCTGAGAACTCTCCGGCCAGTCGGGCAGAAGCTCGATAGCGCTGTCCCAAGCAGCCAACCATTCGTCTCTGGTAACGTCGCCTTCGCCATACATCACCGCTTGGAGAATCAATGCGTAGGTATACCGCGCAAAAAAGTCATCCGCACCCAGAGCGATGGCGCGTTCGATTGTCGCTAACCAAGCCTCAGGCTTGTAGTAACTTCGAACGGCATTCGGCAATCCGAACCGATAGGCTAGCGGGTCGCGCACATCGGCCCGGTTATGCCGGGCCCAAAAATCCCTCATGAGCGCCCAATAGGCGGGACTCTCTGGGATATCTTGTTTGATTTTCGCGGCCAAAACCAACAGTTCGGCGGAGTCCGGTTCAAACTCGAGTGCGGTATCCAGATCTCTCAATGCCAGGGCTGCACCACCGCTGGCCGCAAACAACAACGCACGCTCTCGCAGGGCATCGGTGTCTTCTGGATTCTCACTCAGCACCGCCTGTAGCTCTGGAAGTGATCGCGGTATCGGCCCGTATGCATAAAGCTCCGGCCGCAAGAGCATGTCGTACTGCCTCATCAGTTCGCCGTCGAAGCCACGCTTCATTCCCCAGAGGCAGAAGACTGCGTTGGGATCGGCTTCCATAGCGCGGGTGTAGTAGATCGCAGCGCGGAACCAGTCGCCCCCCTTTTGGGCATCGCTCATCTGCTGCAGGTGATTGAGGACTGCGTCATCAAACTCCCGGCGTGTTCTGTTCAATGAGGTCGATGTGTCGGGTTCCTGTGTGAACTCTCGATTGGCCTGTGCCCAGGCAATAGCGCTCTCGTCGTATCGGACGATGGCGCAAGCGTGCTCCAGCGCCTTTTCAAGCTGATCCTGGTAACCCATCCTGACCAGGACATCAGAACACCCCTGGATGGCGGCCATGTTCTGGGGATCGAGTTTGAGCACTCTGCGATAGTCGATACGTGCACCTTCCAGCGATCCGCTTTTGGCAAAGGCAGCAGCGCGCGCCAACCATGTCGCAGTGTCCGTCGGGTCAAGGCGTGATGCGCGGGTGAGATCGGGAATGGCCTCGCGGTAGAGACCGGAGTCGCTGTAGGCAATGCCCCTTCCGCGATAGGCCGCGGCAAGATCAAGATCGTCGAGGTCGCCGCCGTCAATAGTCACCGCGCAAGCATCGATGCGCTCGTGCGGTGCGGTACCGCGATCCAGGCAGGTGTCCAAGCTGGCCAATGCGGGCGTCGTCATACAGCAGATGGCGAGGACGAGCACGCCGAGACATCCGGTTGTTTGCCTAAACCCAAGAACTAGGAATGCACGCATAGACCGATTGTATCACAGGTTGATACAACCTTGACTTACACCAAAGACGTACCCCTGGGGCCTAGCCGCCCGCCGGCTCCAACAGCTCCGGCAGCGCCTGAATGATGCGGTCCGGTTTCACGTCGC